>NZ_AWSQ01000019.1 GCF_000498575.2 Pseudomonas taeanensis MS-3 | reverse complement strand
GCATCGCCCAAGGCCTGATGTGGCGCGCAGTCAACGAGGACGGCACCCTCACCTACTCCTTCGTCGAAGCCCTGGAGGCCAGTCATCCTGGCTTCGTGGTGCGGGTCATCGGTGGCGCGATCTTCTTCTTCGGCATGCTGTTGATGGCTTACAACACCTGGCAGACCGTACGCGCCACGAAACCTGCCGAGCTAGCAGCTGCCGAACAGTTTTCGCTTGAGGGAGCCCACTGATGAAACACGAAGTCATCGAGAAGAATATCGGCCTGATGGCACTGTTGATGGTGCTGGCCGTCAGCATCGGCGGCCTGACCCAGATCGTTCCGCTGTTTTTCCAGGATGTCACCAACGAGCCGGTAGCGGGCCTCAAGCCCTATACCGCGTTGCAACTGGAAGGGCGTGACGTCTATATCCGCGAGGGCTGCGTGGGCTGTCACTCGCAGATGATCCGTCCGTTCCGCGCCGAAACCGAGCGCTACGGTCACTACTCGGTGGCCGGCGAGAGCGTCTGGGATCACCCCTTCCTCTGGGGCTCCAAACGCACCGGCCCGGATCTGGCCCGAGTCGGCGGCCGCTACTCGGACGAATGGCACCGCGCGCACCTGTTCAACCCGCGCAACGTGGTACCGGAATCGAAGATGCCGGCCTATCCCTGGCTGGTCGAGAACACTTTCGATGGCAAGGGTACCGATACCAAGCTCAAGGCCATGCGTACTCTCGGCGTGCCCTACAGCGATACCGACATCACCGGCGCCGCTGCGGCAGTCAAGGGCAAGAGTGAAATGGACGCACTGGTTGCCTACCTGCAAGTACTCGGCATCGCAGTGAAGAGCAAGAGGTAAGCCCATGTCTCTCGACTTTATGGATATCGGCACCCTCCGCGGCCTGGGCACCGCCTTGGTTCTGCTGGCTTTCAGCAGCGTGACTCTGTGGGCCTACTCCAGTAAACGCCAAGCGGCTTTTGCCGAAGCCGCACACCTACCCTTTGCCGACGAACCCACGCCTGCCGCATCAAGGAGCACCACCCCATGAGCACTTTCTGGAGCTGGTATATCGCGCTGTTGACCATCAGCACTCTGCTCGCGCTGTTCTGGTTGATCTTCGCCACGCGCAAGGGCGAGCAGCCTGGCGAGACCGAGCAAACCATGGGACATTCCTTCGACGGCATCGAGGAATACGACAACCCGCTACCCAGGTGGTGGTTCATGCTGTTTCTCGGCACCCTGTTGTTCGCCGCCGGTTACCTGGTGCTCTACCCGGGTCTGGGCAATTGGAAAGGCCTGCTGCCCGGCTATCACAACGGCTGGACCCAGGTCGCCCAGTGGCAACGCGAAGTGGATCAGGCCGAGCAGCTATATGGACCGATCTTCGCCAAGTATGCGGCGATGCCTCTGGATCAGGTGGCCAACGACCCACAGGCGTTGAAAATGGGTGGCCGCCTGTTCGCCACTTATTGCTCGATCTGCCATGGCTCTGACGCCAAAGGCACAGTGGGCTTTCCCAACCTGACCGACCGCCATTGGCGCTGGGGCGGCGAGCCCGAAACCATCAAGACCAGCATCCTGCAGGGTCGCACCGGCATGATGCCGGCCTGGGGGCAGGTACTCGGCGAAGAAGGCGTCAAACAGGTCGCGGGCTATGTCCGCCATAAGCTGGCTGGCCTGCCCTTGCCGAAAGACCAGTCAATCGACCTGGAACAAGGCGCGCAGCTGTTCACTAGCAACTGCACGGCCTGCCATGGAGCCGCGGGAACGGGCATGGCCATGCTCGGCGCGCCGGACCTGACCCAGCCCAGTGGCTGGATCTACGGTTCCGGCCTGGCTCAACTGCAACAAACCATCCGCTACGGGCGTAACGGCCAGATGCCCGCCCAGGAACAATACCTGGGTAACGACAAGGTTCACCTGTTGGCGGCATACATATTGAGCCTCGGGCGAGAACAAGTACCGCCCACCGAGCAACTGACCGAGCGATAAGCCAAACCTGGCGGTATCACCAGTACCGCCAGCCTCCTTTCCCCTCCTGGCAAGAACCCTGCTCGCCAATAAAGTGCCTTGCGCACTGATGCGACTGAGTGTCGCACCTCAACATCCAAGCCCTGCCCCAGGGTGACTTGGACTAAGCGGCCCTGTAATCACCGCCCTCCCTAACCCTAAGGCGATTGCCCTCTTCGCATGGTGCCGGCAGGGGACCTTCGGGAAGCGACACAGCGTTGCCAAACTGCGCAAAAACGCGCGCCTGAAGCCTTTGAAAGCCCGCATGTATCGGCGTGTGTCGTTGCAATGACTACCTGCTTTCTACATACTTGCCGCCGTTTTTTGCCCCTCTAAAACTCCATTAACCGTGGAACCCCAGCATGAGCACAGCAATCAGTCAGACTGCTTATAACTACAAGGTGGTTCGCCAGTTCGCCGTTATGACGGTGATCTGGGGAGTCATTGGCATGGGTCTAGGCGTGTTCATCGCCTCACAACTCGTGTGGCCAGAACTCAACTTTGGCCTGGAGTGGACGAGCTTCGGCCGTCTGCGTCCGCTGCACACCAACGCGGTGATCTTCGCCTTTGGCGGTTGTGCGCTGATGGCAACTTCATTCTATGTGGTGCAGCGCACCAGTCAGGTCCGCCTGATTTCCGATTCCTTGGCGGCGTTCGTCTTCTGGGGTTGGCAAGCTGTGATCGTGCTGGCGGTGATTACCCTGCCCCTGGGTTACACCAGCACAAAGGAATACGCTGAGCTCGAGTGGCCGATCGACATCCTCCTGGGTATCGTCTGGGTCGCTTATGCAGTGGTGTTCTTCGGCACTATCGTCAAGCGCAAGACCAAGCACATCTATGTCGGCAACTGGTTCTTCGGTGCCTTCATCCTGGTGACCGCGCTGCTGCACATCGTCAACAGCGCCGCGGTTCCAGTCAGCCTGTTCAAGTCCTATTCGGCTTACTCGGGCGCTACCGACGCGATGATCCAGTGGTGGTACGGCCATAACGCCGTGGGCTTCTTCCTGACCACCGGCTTCCTCGGCATGATGTATTACTTCGTACCGAAGCAGGCCGAGCGCCCGATCTACTCCTATCGCCTGTCCATCGTGCACTTTTGGGCGCTGATCACCCTGTACATCTGGGCCGGTCCGCACCACCTGCATTACACCGCTCTGCCGGACTGGGCGCAGAGCCTCGGCATGGCCATGTCGATCATCCTCCTGGCCCCGAGCTGGGGCGGCATGATCAACGGCATGATGAGCCTGTCCGGCGCCTGGCATAAGCTGCGCACCGACCCGATCCTGCGCTTTCTGGTGGTATCGCTGGCCTTCTACGGCATGTCCACCTTCGAAGGCCCGATGATGGCGATCAAGACGGTCAACGCCTTGTCGCATTACACCGACTGGACCATCGGCCACGTACACGCCGGTGCCCTCGGCTGGGTCGCCATGGTGTCCATCGGTTCGCTGTATCACATGATCCCCAAGCTCTACGGTCGCGCGCAGATGCACAGCATCGCCCTGATCAACCTGCACTTCTGGCTAGCCACCATCGGCACCGTGCTGTACATC
>NZ_AWSQ01000018.1 GCF_000498575.2 Pseudomonas taeanensis MS-3 | reverse complement strand
TGGGCCATGCCCTGGGCCTGGGCGATGTCGAGGGCGGTGCTGGTGACTTCCTCGACTTCATGCAGGCGCGGGTTGACCACCGAGTAGATGCCCCAGGCGACGGTCAGGCGTCGCGCGGTGTGCAGGTTCGGGGTCAGGCTGAGGATCGGCGTCTTCGGCCGCTCGCGCGAGGCGCGCAGGCTGCTGGCGCCGGACTCGGTGTAGTTGACCAGCGCGGCCACCGGCAGGATCGAGCTGATGCGCCTGATCGCGCAGCTGATCGCATCCGAGGCGGTGGCTTCGGCCTGGGGGCGGCTGACGTCGAGCTGGGCCTGGAAGTCCGGGCCGCTTTCCACCTGGCGGATGATCTTGCTCATCATCTGCACCGCTTCCAGCGGGTAGTCGCCGGAGGCGGTCTCGGCCGACAGCATCAGCGCGTCGCTGCCTTCGGCCACGGCGTTGGCCACGTCGGTGACTTCGGCGCGGGTCGGCGCCGGGGAGAAGCGCATGGATTCGAGCATCTGCGTGGCCACCACCACAGGCTTACCGAGCTGGCGGCAGGTGCGGATGATGTCCTTCTGGATGCGCGGCACGTTTTCCGCCGGCACTTCCACGCCCAGGTCGCCACGGGCGACCATGATCGCGTCGCACAGTTGGGCGATGGCTTCGATCTGCTGCACCGCCGAGGGTTTCTCGATCTTGGCCATGATGAAGGCCTTGCCCTGGATCAGTTCACGCGCCTCGAGGATGTCCTCGGGACGCTGGACGAACGACAGCGCCACCCAATCCACGCCCAGCTCCAGGCCGAAGGTCAGGTCGCGGCGGTCTTTCTCGGTCAGCGGGCTGAGTTGCAGCACCGCCTCCGGCACGTTGACGCCCTTGCGGTCGGACAGCTCGCCGCCGGCGATCACCTGGGTGTCGATGGCGTCGCTGTGCTTGGCGGTTACCTGCAGGCGCAGGCGGCCGTCGTCGAGCAGCAGGTTCATCCCCGGCTGCAGCGCTTCGATGATTTCCGGGTGCGGCAGGCTGACTCGCTGAGCATTGCCGGGCGTGCTGTCCAGGTCCAGACGGAAGGCCTGGCCGCGCTCCAGATTGACCTTGCCGTCGGCGAAGGGCCCGACCCGCAGCTTCGGTCCCTGCAGGTCCATGAGGATGCCGATCGGCGTATTCAGGCGCTGCTCCACTTCGCGCACCCACTGGTAGCGCTGGGCGTGGTCGGCGTGCTCGCCGTGGCTGAAGTTGAGGCGGAACAGGTTGACCCCGGACTCGACCAGCTGGCGGATGTCGTCGATGCCATTGATCGCCGGGCCGAGGGTGGCGAGGATTTTTACTTTCTTGTCGGCGTTCATTGGGCAGGGTCCTTTAGGATCAAAATGGCGCGGAAATCGTTGACGTTGGTACGGGTCGGCCCGGTGACGATCAGTTGATCGAGGGCGGCGAAGTAGCCGTAGCCGTTGTTGTTGTCTAGCTCGTCGCTGCTGCTCAGACCCAGCGCCGCGGCGCGGGCATGGCTATCGGGGGTCATGATGGCGCCGGCGTTGTCTTCCGAGCCGTCGATGCCGTCGGTGTCACCGGCCAGGGCATAGACCCCGGGCAGGCCCTTGAGGCTGTCGGTCAGGCTGAGGAGGAACTCGGCGTTGCGCCCGCCGCGGCCGTTGCCACGCACGGTGACCGTGGTTTCGCCGCCGGAGAGGATCACGCACGGCGCCTTGAGCGGCTGGCCGTGCAGCAGCACCTGCTTGGCGATGCCGGCATGCACCTTGGCCACCTCGCGCGATTCGCCCTCCAGGTCGCCGAGAATCAGGCTCGGTAGACCGGCGGCCTCGGCCTTGGCAGCGGCGGCATCCAGCGCCTGTTGCGGCGTGGCGATCAGCTGGAAGTGGCTGCGGCTCAGGCAGGGGTCGCCCGGCTTGACCGTCTCCGAGCGCGGGTCCTGCAGCCAGGCGCGTACGTTGGCCGGGATCTCGATGCTGTAGCGGGCGAGGATCGCCAGGGCCTGCACCGAGGTGGTCGGGTCGGCCACGGTCGGCCCGGAGGCGATCACCGTGGCTTCATCGCCCGGCACGTCGGAGATCGCGTAGGTGTACACGCTGGCCGGCCAGCAGGCCTTGGCCAGGCGCCCGCCCTTGACCGCCGAGAGGTGCTTGCGCACGCAGTTCATCTCGCCGATGGTCGCGCCGGACTTGAGCAGCGCCTTGTTGATCGCCTGCTTGTCGGCCAGGCTGATGCCCTCGGCCGGCAGGGCCAGCAGCGAGGAGCCGCCACCGGACAGCAGGAAGATCACCCGGTCGGACTCAGTGAGGTTGCTGACCAGTTCCAGCACCCGGCGGGCCACCCGTTCGCCG
>NZ_AWSQ01000017.1 GCF_000498575.2 Pseudomonas taeanensis MS-3 | reverse complement strand
CGATCTTCTTGCCGATGATCTTCTCGCCGGCGGCCAACCGGCGTTCGAGCATGCGCAGGGAGATGTGGTAGGCGTCGTCGATGCTGATGGCGAAACCGCGTTCGGTCAGCGGCGCGATCGCCTCGCGGTTGAGCATCGCCTGGTACAGCTCGTCGCCGAGCTCGTTGATCAATATCTGGTCCATGCTTGTCTCTCTCTCAGGAAAGGGGGGCGGCCTCGGCGAGGAAATCCTCGACCAGGCGGGCGAAACGGCCGGCGTGTTCGATCTGGGTCCAGTGGCCGCAGTGGCCATAGACGTGCAGCTGGGCGTTGGGGATCAGCTCGGCCAAGGCCTGCGAGGCGGACAGTGGGATCACTCGATCCTCGCGGCCATGGATGACCAGAGCCTCGTGGGGCAGGGTGCTGATCTGTTTCGGATCGCTGGCCAGGCCGTCGACCCAGCGCTGGCGCGGGGCCGGGAACATGGCGGCGAAGGACTCCTGGAAGCCCGGGCGGATGCTGGCCTGGTAACGCAGCTCTGCCAGCTCGTCATTGACTAGATTGCGGTCATAGGCGAACACATCGAGCAGGCGGCGCATCTCTTCAAATGAAGGGTTGTAACCCCAGACTGCATCCAGCCCCTCTGTGATGGGGAAGGTCACGCCGACGCTACCCATCAGCACCAGCCGGCGCACCCGCTCGGGGTGACGGATGGCCAGGGCCAGCGCCAGGCCGCCACCGAACGAATTGCCGACGATGTCGGCCTGGGCGATGCCGAGCGCGTCGAGCACGCCGATGGCATGCTCGACCCAGCGGGCCTGGTTGTAGCGGGCATCGGCCGGGCGCTCACTGAAACCAAAGCCGAGCATATCCGGGGCGAGCACCCGACGGTTCTGGGCCAGCTGCGGGATTATCCCACGCCAGTTGGCCCAGGCAGTGACGCCGGGGCCGGAGCCGTGAATCAGCAGCACCGGGAAACCTCCACCCTGGTCATGCAGGTTGGTACGGTAGCCGGCAGCGATAATCTCTCGACCGATTTCCGGACTTTGCTCAGGTGCGTTCATGGTTGGATCCTTTAGAGTTTGATGCAGACGTTTTTAAGCTCGGTGTAAAACTCCAGCGAGTGCACACCCCCTTCGCGGCCAATCCCGGATTGCTTGCTGCCGCCGAAGGCGGTGCGCAGGTCACGCAGGAACCAGCTGTTGACCCAGACGATGCCGGCCTCGATCTGCCCGGCGACGCGGTGGGCGCGCGAACTGTTCTCGGTCCAGATCGCCGACGCCAGGCCATAGGGCAGGCTGTTGGCCAGTTCGATGGCCTCCTCTTCGCTGTCGAACGGGCGGATATGACAGCAGGGACCGAAAATTTCCTCGGTGACCACCGCCGAATCGTCGGCCAGGCCGGTCCAGATGGTCGGCTGCACCCAGGCGCCGCCGGCCAGGTGCGCCGGCATGTCCGGCACGCCGCCGCCGGTGATGACGCTGGCGCCGTCGTCGAGCGCCTGCTGGTAGTAGCTGAGGACTTTTTCTCGGTGCTTGAGGCTGACCAGCGGGCCGAAGTTGCTGCTGGCGTCGTCCGGCGGCCCGATCACCAGGTTCTCGGCACCGGCCTTGAGGCGGGCGACGAACTCGTCGAAGATCGGCCGCTCGACGTAGACCCGCTCGGTGCCCAGGCAAACCTGGCCACAGTTGGCGAAGGCCGAGCGCAGGGTGCCCTCGATGGCCTTGTCCATATCGCAGTCGGCGAAGACGATGCCGGCGTTCTTACCGCCCAGTTCCAGCGAGACCTGGCGCACGCCCTTGGCCGCGGCGCGCATGATGGTTTCGCCGGTGCCGGTCTCGCCGGTGAAGGTGTAGGCGTCGACATCCGCGTGCTCGGTGAGGAAGGCCCCGGCCGAATCGCCGCCGAAACCGTGCACCACGTTGTACACGCCTGCCGGTACGCCGGCGGCCTGCATCACCTCGCCGAGCAGGTTGGCGGTCAGCGGGGTTTCTTCGGATGGCTTGACCACCACGCAGTTGCCGCAGGCCAGCGCCGGGCCGACTTTCCAGGTCATCAGCAGCAGC
>NZ_AWSQ01000016.1 GCF_000498575.2 Pseudomonas taeanensis MS-3 | reverse complement strand
GTCTGCTGCCATTTGGATCGAAAGCGCTCCATAAACCCCACCTACCCAGTTCAGGCAGTTTGGTTTTAAATCGCCTTCAGGTTCCAGGGCAGTAGCGCTTCATAGTCCTCAACGGTAGTGGCTTGGGGCAGGCGCTCGAGGATATGGCACAGCCAGGCATAAGGCTCCTGACCGTTGGCTTTGGCGGTTTCCACCAGGCTGTAGAGCTGCGCGCTGGCTGTCGCGCCCTTCGGCGTGTCGCTGAACAGCCAGTTCTTGCGGCCGATGACGAAGGGCCGGATGGCCCGCTCGGCAGCGTTGTTGTCGATCGGCAGGTGTCCGGCCTCGATGTAGCGTTCAAGCCGGCTCCAGTTGCTCGCCAGGTAGTTCACCGCTTTGCCCAGGGCATTCTGCGCCGTGACCTGCGGCTGGGTTTTTTCCAACCAGGCTTTGAGTTGGGCAAGCAACGGCAGGCTGTGCTGCTGACGACCGTGGTGGCGTTGTTCATCGCTGACATCCTTGAGTTCGCGCTCGATGCCGTAGAGTTTGTTGATCATCCCCAACGCGATGTCGGCGCGTCCGGTTTTGCCCTTCGGTTGCACCTTTTGCGCTTCGACGAATTTGCGCCGTGCATGCGCCCAGCAGGCCAGACGTTCAACACCCGACTGTGCGGCCACGGCGTTGTAGCCGGCGTAGTCGTCGGTCATCAAATAACCGCGATAGCCGGCAAGCAGGCGCAGTGGTACCTCCTGCGCACGGCTGGCGGTGTACTCGAAGAGGATCACCGGCTTGTTCGGCGGGCCGCCGGTTTGCACCCACATCCAGGAGTGGCTGCTCGGGTCTCGGTTGGGTTCTTTCAGCACCTGCACACGGGTTTCATCGCAATGGATCACCGGGCTGTCCAGCAGCTTGTCGCGCATCAGGTTGAGCAACGGTTGCAGCAGTTCGCCGCACTGGATCACCCAACGCGCCAGGGTCTGGCGGGGGATGTCGATGCCATGGCGGCTCAGAACCGTCTCGAAGCGATACAGCGGCAGGCCGTCCGCATACTTGGTGGTCAGCAGCATGGCCAAGACGCTGGGGCTGGCCAGGCTTTTCTCGATTAACTGCGCCGGCTTATCGGCGGTGACCGGCGCGCGTTCGCAGCCCTTGCAAGCGTAGGTTTTGCGGATGTGTTTGATCACCCGGATCTGCATCGGGATGATCTCCAGCTGTTCGCTGGTTTCCTCACCCATGACGTGTTTGCGGCAACCGCATTCGCAGGTCAGTTCGTGCTCGGGCAACTCGTGAATGACTTCGATGCGAGGCAGTTCGGCCGGCAGTGACTGGCGCTTGCCACGCGGTTTGCTGACGGCGACAGGGCGCAGTTCGACCGTTTCGACGTCGTCCTGACCATCGCCATTGGGCTGCTCGGCCAGCACCTCGGCCTCGTTGAGCAAGGGCAATTGCGGCGACTCGGGATCGCTGGTCTGCTCGGACTTGCGGCCAAACAGGCGATCACGCAGCAAGGCAACCTGCTCTTGCAGTTGCGTGATCTTGCCCAGATTCGACTGACGCTCCAGCAGCACGTCAGACAGCAGCTGCTTGAGCGTTTCGGGGTCGTCAGGAAGGGTTTCGGGCACGGAAATCATGCCGTGGATTATACCGGTTCAGGTCACGAAACGCGGCGTCAAAACCTGATGCGGGCGGTTGCGCCACAGGTCAAAACCATCCAGCAGCCAGTTCAATTCCTGGACCGTCAGCACGATGGCTTCGTCTTGATCGTCAGGCGATGTTTTGAATCGCTCGGCATCAAGGCGCTTGAGCCACAGACAGAAGCCATTGCGCTCCCAGTACAAGATCTTCACCCGGTTACGCGACTTGTTGAGGAACACGAACAGCACCGGATCGAACACCGCCACCTTGATATCCAGCTCCACCAGGGCAGCCAAGCCGTCGATGGATTTTCGGAAATCCACCGGCTTGGGGTAGAGATAGACTTTTTCGACTTTGGCGTCGGGGCGCATCATGGCGGCTGGCTCCAGAAAGAAATTGGAGCACAGCATTGGCTGGCCTGCGGATCATTTGAAGATGGGGTTTATGGAGCGCTTTCTTTGGATCGACATGGATAGAT
>NZ_AWSQ01000015.1 GCF_000498575.2 Pseudomonas taeanensis MS-3 | reverse complement strand
TACCAACTGAGCTAACGACCCAAAAATGGTCGGGGTAAGGGGATTCGAACTCCTGACATCCTGCTCCCAAAGCAGGCGCGCTACCGGACTGCGCTATACCCCGATAGAAAGATTGGCTCCGCGACCAGGACTCGAACCTGGGACCCAATGATTAACAGTCATTTGCTCTACCGACTGAGCTATCGCGGAACTACTGGCTTTCAAACCTCTTCTACTAGGCTTTGGCCTAAACCGTTTCCCGTATCAGAGGCGCGCCATTTTACGGTTTCAGAACGCCCTGTCAACCCCTTAAATTGCTTTAGTGACAATGCTTTGCAGACGCGCGATGGCGCTGCTATATCTGTGATGACTGCGGTCACAACAAGACGCTTCAGTCGCCAGGACTCAACTAGGAAAGTCCATGAGCTCTCAGGACACACCCCCACACTCCCCAAGCATCACGCCAGCGCTTGCAAGCCGAGGTATTCAGCCGCGTTCTGGTGAGCTGGTACAAAGCTGTCGCAAGCTGGTGATGAACCGTCTGGCCGAGCACTTGGCCGGGGTGTTTGGCCAAGTCGACGACACCCTGTTCGAATACGCGGAAAAAGCCGAGAACAATCAGGTGCAGACCTTGTTCTTCGACAGCATGCGCGAGATACGCAAGCAACGCCCGCTGGCCGAGCGTATCTATCATCAGAAAATCGCCCAAGGCTTCGCCGACTTTCTCGATGGGAAACTCGAGCCACAGCAGGCCGCCGCAGAGCTGGATGCCGAACAACTGACCCTGGTACAGAATGAAGAGTACGAAGAAAGCCTGCTGGTCACCAACATGGTCAACCGGGTCAAGGCCCGCTGCGCTCAGCCGTTATTCGCATTGGAACAACGCCTGGCCTTGCTCAATAACGGTAAAAAGCTAAGCGAAGACAATAATCCATTCGGCCCGCAGATCATCGCCCAGGCATTTCGCGAGGCCATGGCACCTTGCCCGCTGCAACTCAGGGTGAGGGCCGTCCTTTACACATTGTTCGACCAGCACGTCATGCATAACCTGGACAGCCTGTATGCGGCGCTCAATCAACGGCTGATCGAGGCCGGTGTGCTGCCCAACCTCAAATACAGCGCACAGCGCAATGCCAACCTGGAGCGGCCGAGCAAGGCACCGGCAGCATCCACTGCTACCGAACAATCGACAGTCAACGCCAACGCCGCACCGGCCTCGAGCCCGTCAAGCACACCTGGCGGAGATTCAGCCCCCGCTGCGCCGCTCGACCTGAACGGCCCTCCACCCAGCGATCCGGCTCTGCTCTTGAGCGGTCTGCGCAACCTGCTCGGCGAGCACCGCCAACGCGGCATTGATGCCCCGCTATTCGGTAACACCCGCAGCATCGCCAGTTTCGCGCCGCACGACGCCAGCCACATCTACAGCGCCACGGAACTGCTCGAGGCGCTAAACCGCATGCAGCGCCAATCCGCCGATGATCTGGCGCAGCGCCGGCACAGCCCACAACAGGTCGAAAGCCTGAAAACCGACTTGCAGCAGCAACTGGAATCCCATAGCCAGCAGCCCGATCAACATAAACTCTCGGATCAGGAAGCCGATGTGATCGACCTGGTCGGCATGCTGTTCGACTTTATCCTCGACGACGACAACCTGCCGGATACCTGCAAGACCGCGCTCTCCCATCTGCATACGCCCTACTTAAAAGTCGCACTGCAGGACAAGGCGCTGTTCACCCAGCACCACCACCCCGCGCGCCGCTTACTCAATGCCATGGCCCAGGCTGGGGTGCTGTACGGCAGCGAAGGCGATGAGCGCGGCCTGCTGGCAAAGATGCAGTGGGTCGTCGAGCGCGTCATCCATGACTTCACGGGTGACCTGCACCTGTTTACCACCCTGCTGGAAGATTTCAACGAATTCGCCACCCCCCTCAAACACAAAGTCGACCTGCGCGAACGCCGCGCAGTAGAAACCGTCAAAGGTCGTGACAAACTGCTAGCCGCACGCCAACAGGCTGTCGAAGCGATCGCCCACTGCCTGAACAACCGCGAACCGCCGCGCATCATCCGTGACTTTCTGGAGCTCACCTGGACCGACGTACTGGTCTTCGTATTGCTGCGACACGGCGATGACAGCAGTGAATGGCTACGCTCCCGCGAAGTGGCCGAACAAATGGCCTGGAGTGGCACGCCGCAGGACGATGCCGGGCGTGAACGCCTGCAGGCATTGCGCGCACCGCTTCTGGAGGACCTGCGTAAAGGCCTGACCTTGCTTGGCGGCTATCATGAGGACGGCATCCGGCGCCTGCTGCAGGACTTGGTCGCCTGTCAATACGCCGTGCAGGCCAAGCAACCCCAGGTCGCAGCCAAACTCAAGGCTAACCTGCCGCCAAGCCAGCTTGGCGCCATGCTCGGTGAAGATGCCGAGCTCGCCAGTCTCGCGCCACGCGAGTCGGGCTTATCACCTCGCGCTCAGGTGCTCGCCAAACAGCTCGGACAGATCGGCTTCGGCACCTGGTTTGAATTCGTCACGGGCGAGCAAACCCGCACGCTGAAACTCTCCTGGTTCAGCCCGACCACGCACAATTACATGTTTGTCGACCATAGCGGACAGCGTGCGGCAATCAAGCCACTGGCCCAGCTGGCCAGCGAAATGGAACAGGGCCTCGCCCGGATCGTCACCGCCGAACACGATGCCCCCCTGGTAGATCGCGCGCTTACCGCCATTTACCACGTCCTGCAGCGCTTTACTGGGCGCACAGCCAATACCCACTAAGGAGCCCCAATGGAAGAGCGTCGTCAACACGACCGTCATAGTACCGAGCTGCAGCTGGAAGTCTTCGAGCTGCACAGCGGACGACGCCTGGGCCGGGTGGTGGACCTCTCCGCCGAAGGCTTCATGTTGTTCAGCGATACGCCGCAAACTGCCGACACCCTGGTCGAGTGCCGCCTGGTCAGCGAGCAGGTGATAGAGGGCGTTTGCGAGATAACGCTCGGCGCCGACTGCCTCTGGAGCCGTCCAGGCGCCGACAACAAACATTGCTGGGCGGGCTTCCACATCATTGACCTGGCCGAGGATCAGGCCGTAGCGCTCGAGGTGCTACTCAAACACCTGTGAACGGTTTACTCCACCCAGAGTGCCAGTTGTCGCTCCGTGTATATGCAGCCAGACTGCCGCCAATACAGTCAGGCAAAGTCCCATAAAAACACCCCGGACGGCCCATGCCGTACCGGGGTATTTTTTATTGCCCAGGCCCTAGGCAAACACGATTTCGTCGCCCTCGACCGTGCCAGCGACACTGCTGCCGGGCTCGAGCTTTCCAGCCAGGATCAGCTGCGCCAATGGGTTTTCGACCCAGCGCTGGACCGCCCGCTTCAAGGGCCGCGCGCCATAGACAGGGTCGTAGCCGATGGCGATCAGCTTATCCAGGGCCTCGTCGCTCAGCGTTAGACTCAGCTCTCGCTCGGCCAGCCGCTGACGCAAACGGTCCAACTGGATTTGTGCGATACCGGCAATCTGCTCGCGAGCCAGCGGCTCGAACACCACCACCTCGTCGATGCGATTGATGAACTCGGGACGGAAATGACTGCTCACCGCATCCATCACCGCCGCCCGCTGTCCCTCAGGGTCACCGACCAGCTCCTGGATTTGCACGGAGCCGAGGTTGGAGGTCATCACCAGTACGGTGTTCTTGAAGTCGACAGTGCGCCCATGGCTGTCGGTCAGACGACCATCCTCCAGCACCTGCAATAACACGTTGAACACATCCGGGTGAGCTTTTTCCACCTCATCGAGTAGCACTACCGAGTAAGGCTTGCGCCTGACCGCCTCGGTCAGATAACCGCCCTCTTCGTAGCCGACATAGCCCGGCGGCGCACCGATCAGGCGAGCCACCGAATGCTTCTCCATGAACTCGGACATGTCGATACGTACCAGCGCCTCTTCGGTATCAAACAGAAACTCCGCCAGCGCCTTGCACAGCTCGGTCTTGCCCACCCCGGTCGGGCCGAGAAAGAGGAAGGAGCCGCTCGGTCGATCAGGATCGGACAAGCCCGCGCGTGAACGCCGCACCGCATTGGCCACGGCGACCACCGCCTCGTTCTGACCGATCACCCGCCGATGCAGCAGGCCTTCCATTTTCAGCAGCTTGTCGCGCTCGCCTTCGAGCATTTTCGACACCGGGATACCGGTCCACTTGGAGACGACTTCGGCAATCTCTTCCTCGGTGACCTTGCTGCGCAGCAGTTGATTCTCGGTCTTGCCGTGCTGATCGACCATCTGCAGGCTGCGTTCCAGATCGGGGATGATGCTGTACTGCAACTCCGCCATACGCTCCAGGTCACTCTTGCGCCGCGCAGCCTCGAGTTCCTGACGGGCCTGCTCGATCTTCTCCTGGATCTGCGCCGAGCCCTGCACCTCGGCCTTTTCCGCCTTCCAGATATCTTCCAGGTCGGCGTACTCGCGCTCCAGCCGGGCTATATCCTCTTTCAGTTTCGCCAGGCGCTTCAGTGCGGCCTCGTCCTCTTCCTTCTTCAGCGCCTGAGCCTCAACCTTGAGCTGAATCAGGCGACGCTCCAGACGGTCGAGCACTTCCGGCTTGGAGTCGATTTCCATGCGAATGCGGCTGGCCGCCTCGTCTATCAGGTCGATGGCCTTGTCCGGCAACTGCCGATCGGCGATATAGCGGTGACTCAGCTTGGCCGCTGCGATGATCGCACCGTCGGTGATCGCCACCTTGTGGTGCACTTCGTAGCGCTCCTTCAGGCCGCGGAGGATGGCGATGGTGTCTTCCTCGCTCGGCTCATCGACCAGGACCTTCTGGAAGCGCCGCTCCAGCGCGGCGTCCTTCTCGATGTACTGGCGGTATTCGTCCAGGGTGGTGGCGCCCACGCAGTGCAGCTCGCCACGTGCCAACGACGGCTTGAGCATATTGCCGGCGTCCATGGAGCCCTCGGCCTTGCCGGCGCCGACCATGGTGTGCAGTTCGTCGATAAACAGAATAATTCGACCTTCCTGCTTGGACAGCTCACTGAGCACCGCCTTCAGGCGCTCCTCGAACTCGCCACGAAACTTGGCCCCGGCAATCAACGCCCCCATGTCCAGAGACAGCAGGCGTTTGTCCTTCAGGCCATCGGGCACTTCACCGTTGACGATGCGCTGGGCCAGGCCCTCGACAATCGCGGTCTTGCCCACACCCGGCTCACCGATCAGCACCGGGTTGTTCTTGGTGCGGCGCTGCAACACCTGGATGGTGCGGCGAATTTCATCATCGCGGCCAATCACCGGATCGAGCTTGCCCTCTTCGGCACGTTTGGTCAGGTCGATGGTGTACTTATCCAGCGCCTGCCGGGCCTCCTCGACATTAGGATCATTCACCGCATCGCCGCCACGCATATTAGTAACGGCATTTTCCAGGGCTTTTTTACTCACACCCTGACCGAGCAATAGCTTGCCGAGCTTGGTGCCTTCATCCAGCGCGGCGAGCAGCACCAATTCGCTGGAAATGAACTGGTCACCCTTCTGCTGCGACAGACGATCGGCCTGATTGAGCAGGCGCGCCAGATCCTGGGACAGGTTCACATCACCGGTGGGGTTCTGAATTTTGGCCAGATGATCGAGCTCTTTGCTCAAGGCCTTGCGCAGGCTGTTGACGTCGAAGCCCACCTGCATCAGCAGAGGCTTGATCGAGCCACCCTGCTGCTCGAGCAAGGCCTGCATCAGGTGCAGCGGCTCGATGGCGGCGTGATCGAGGCCGACGGCCAGGGATTGGGCGTCGGACAGCGCGAGTTGCAACTTACTGGTTAAACGGTCGATTCGCATTGCGTCATCCTTCTTTCGTAAAGCAGGCCGGCGCGATAGACACACCTCTAACGAAAGCCTGCCGAGATGAAGACTAGATGAGGTCGATTGTGCGGGATTCAAGCCGAGCGACGTTGATCTGGGTCAGATCGCCCTGCGATGCGCGCCGCCCATCCAGCAACCGTATGCCCCTCTGCTGGGAGACCGAAGACTACCCAGAAAGCCGGGCAGCGCGCGTTGGCTCAGTCGGCCAGCCAGATCAGCGAGGCGAAGCGACCGGTGCGGGCGGCATTGCGGTAGGAGTAGAAGCGCGGATCGCTGTAGGTGCAGAGGCCACCACCGTAGACCGCAGTAACCCCTCGGGCAGCCAGGCGGATGCGCGCCAGCTGGTAGATATCCGCCATAAAGCGGCCCGAGTTGGCACTTGGACTAAAAGCCTCGAGCGTTTGCGGATGCTGACTGACAAAAGCTTCGCGCACCTCCGCACCCACTTCAAAGGCTTGCGGACCGATCGCCGGCCCCAACCAGATTAAGGTTTCCTCCGGCGCGATGAGCAGGGCATCCAGGGTAGCCTCCAGCACACCCGCGGCCAACCCGCGCCATCCGGCATGAGCAGCGGCCACGCGCGTGCCGGCACGGTCGCAAAACAACACCGGCAGACAATCCGCGGTCATCACTGTGCAGGCGACACCTGGGGCATTGCTCCAGCTGGCATCGGCAACCACCAGTTCGCCCGGGGTCGCCCGTGCGACCTCGATGCCATGCACCTGCTGCAACCAGGCCGGCCGACAGCCCAGCTGGCTGAGCAGACGCTGGCGATTCTTCGCCACCGCAACAGGGTCGTCCTCGACGTGCTCGCCGAGGTTAAGACTGTCGAAAGGCGCCGTACTGATGCCGCCCGCTCGGGTCGTGACACACGCCTTGACCCACGCAGGCGCAGGCCAATCCGGTGTCAGCCAGTCATGCGCCCAGGCACTCACCCAATAAACGCCTCACGGTCCTGACGCAACAGCGTCAGCAGCCAGACCAGATCATCCGGCAAGGGCGACTCCCACTTCATGCGCTGCCCGGTCACCGGGTGATCCAGCTCGAGGAAGCGCGCATGCAGGGCCTGACGCGGAAACTCCTTCAAACTCTGCACCAGGGTCTGGCTAGCCGCTGGCGGAATGCGGAAGCGTCCGCCGTACACCGGGTCACCGACCAGCGGATAACCGACGTGGCTCATGTGCACACGAATCTGGTGAGTGCGCCCGGTCTCCAGCTTGACGCGGGTGTGGGTGTGCGAGCGAAAGCGCTCCAGCACCCGATAGTGACTGATCGCCTGCTTGCCGCCGTCGGTCACGGCCATGCGCTGGCGTTGCGAAGAACTGCGGCCGATCGGCGCGTCGATCTTGCCACCGGCGGTGATCACGCCAATCACGATGCACTCATAGATACGGCTGACCGAGCGCTTCTGTAACTGATCGACCAACTGGGTCTGCGCCTGGATCGTCTTGGCCACTACCATCAGGCCAGTGGTGTCCTTGTCCAGACGATGGACGATGCCGGCACGCGGCACGTTGACGATATCCGGCACATGGTGCAGCAAGGCGTTCAGCAAGGTGCCGTCGGCATGTCCGGCGGCTGGGTGAACCACCAGGCCCGCGGGCTTGTTGATCACCAGTAGCTGGTCATCCTCATAGACGATGTCCAGCTCGATATCCTGAGCGATCCATTCGCCCTGGGCCTCTTGCTCGGCGTTGAGCTCCAGCAGAGCCCCACCATGCACGATGTCACGCGGGCGCAGCACGGCGCCATCGACGGTCAAAAGCCCCTCTTTGATCCAGGCGGACAGGCGCGAACGCGAGTGTTCGGCGAACAGTTGGGCTGCGACTTGATCGAGGCGTTGACCGCCCAGATCGTACGGCACCTCGGCGCTCAGTTGAATGGCCAGCTTATTTATAGAAGACATGCTCTGCAACGGCGGGGGCGTAGCCTTTGGTTTCGGCTACACGCTTGTGGTTAAATACGGCGTCTTTGCCCCAGGGGAACCGGGGGTGCTCATCATAACAGGACGGCCTGGTTCAAGACAGCCGCCGTCACAGGGACGCAAGCCGCCATGCAAGTGAAACACCTGCTGCTGATCGCCATCCTCGCCCTCACGGCCGCCTGCTCATCCAAGGATGTAGTGGACGAGAACCTGAGTGAAACCGAGCTGTACCAGCAGGCTCAGACCGACCTGGACAACCATAGCTACACCAGTGCCATCGCCAATTTGAAGGCTCTGGAGTCGCGCTACCCCTTCGGCCGCTATGCCGAGCAGGCTCAGCTGGAACTGATTTACGCCTATTACAAGAACGTTGAGCCTGAAGCCTCCCGCTCAGCCGCCGAGCGTTTTATACGCCTGCATCCGCAACATCCGAACGTCGACTACGCCTACTACCTGAAGGGTCTGGCGTCTTTCGACCAGGATCGCGGACTGCTCGCGCGCTTCCTGCCGCTGGACATGACCAAGCGCGACCCGGGTGCTGCCCGCGACTCCTACAACGAGTTCGCCCAGCTGACCAGCCGCTATCCAACCAGCCGTTATGCGCCGGATGCCAAGCAGCGCATGATCCATCTGCGCAACCTGTTGGCCGCCTATGAAATCCACGTAGCCCACTACTACCTGACTCGCCAGGCATATGTCGCCGCCGCCAACCGCGGCCGCTACGTGGTGGAGAACTTTCAGGAAACCCCGGCGGTCGGCGACGGCCTGGCGGTAATGACCGAGGCTTACCAGCGCCTGACCCTGGACGAACTGGCGGCCACCAGCCTGGAAACCCTGAAGCTCAACTACCCTGAGCATCCGAGCCTGGTCGACGGCCAGTTCGTTCCACTCGAAGAAGAAGCCGATACGCGCTCCTGGCTGGCCAAAGCCACCCTCGGCCTGATCGAGACTGATACCCCGCTGCCACCAGGCGAAACTCGCGCCAGTCAGGACGTGGTCCGCCAATACGAAGACGCCGAGGAGCAGATCCCTGACGAACTCAAATCGACGACCCCGGATCAGGCGAGCGATGCTGATGGCAAGAAGAAGGGTCGTTCCTGGTTCAGCTACATGACCTTTGGCCTGTTCGACTGATACCTCGTACAACCATGAAAAAGGGAGGCCTCTGGCCTCCCTTTTTCATTTCTACTACCCACTTGAATGCGGGTAGCGCTGCACTAAATCACAGCCTCAATCACCAATCCGCCAACCCGAAGTAATCGGGTAACGGCGGTCGCGACCGAAGCCGCGCTGAGTAACGCGCACCCCTACGGCTGCCTGCCGACGCTTGTATTCATTCAGATCGACCAGGCGCAGCACGCGCTTGACCATGTCCTCATCAAAGCCCTCGGCGATGATGGCGTCGGCCGACAGGTCATGCTCGATGTACAGCTTCAATATTTCATCGAGCACGGGATAAGGCGGCAGCGAGTCCTCATCCTTCTGATCCGGCGCCAACTCGGCCGACGGCGGACGGTCGATGACTCGCTGCGGGATCACTCGACCCAAGGTGTTGCGGTACTCACAAAGCCGGAACACCAGGGTTTTCGGCACATCCTTGAGCACATCGAAGCCGCCGGCCATATCGCCATAGAGCGTGGCATAGCCAACCGCCATTTCACTCTTGTTGCCCGTGGTCAGCACCAGATAGCCCTTCTTGTTTGAAATGGCCATCAGCAGCGTGCCGCGGCAGCGGGCCTGCAGGTTTTCCTCGGTCGTATCGCGGGCCATGCCCTCGAAGACCGGCGCCAGGGTGCCCATAAAGGCTTCGACCATGGAGGCAATCGGCAGCACCCGATAGGTGACACCCAGCGCCTTGGCTTCTGCCTCGGCGTCTTCCAGGCTGATCTGCGCGGTGTACCGGTAGGGCATCATCACCGCCTCGACACTCTCGGCGCCCAGCGCATCGACAGCCACCGCCAAGGTCAACGCCGAGTCGATACCACCCGACAGCCCAAGCAGCACGCCCTTGAAACCATTCTTGCGCACATAGTCGCGCACGCCGATGACCAGTGCCTGATAAACACTAGCTTCAAGCTCAGGTAACGGTGCGCAGGTCGCTGAGCGTGGCGTGACTTGTTCGGCGTCCAGGTGCAGGTCAACTGGATACAGCCCTTCATTGAAGGCCGGCACCCGCTGACAAACCTGGCCGCTGGCGCTGACTACACAACTACCGCCATCGAACACCAATTCGTCCTGGCCACCGACCTGATTGACGTAAATGATCGGCATAGCACCTTCGAGTGCGCGCTCGACCAGCACCTCTTCACGCTCACGCTGCTTATCGAGATGGAAGGGCGAGGCGTTCAGACTCAGCATCAGCTGCGCCCCCGCCTCACGCGCCTGCGCCATAGGCTCGGCGAACCAGATGTCTTCGCAGATGGTCAGTGCCACTGCCACACCCTTGATATCAACCACACAGGACTGGCTACCGGGCTCGAAATAGCGCTTTTCATCGAACACGCGGTAGTTGGGCAGTTTCTGCTTGTAATAGCGCGCCAGTAGCTGGCCGTCGGCAATCACCGCGCAGGCATTGTAATGCAGCTCATCCTCCAGCCAGGGGTAACCCACGACCAGATAGATACCGCGCACCTCGTCCTGCAGGCGTTGCAGCCCCTGCTCGATGCGCCTTTGCATGCTCGAACGCAACAGCAGATCCTCCGGCGGATAGCCGCAGAGCGCCAGTTCGGAGAATACGATCACATCCGCCTGCCACTGATCACGGGCGCTGCACGCGGCCTCGATAATCCGCTCGACATTGCCGTGCACATCGCCAACGCGCAAATTCAACTGGGCCATCACGACCCGCAGGGTTTGGCTCATAGCCGCCTCCACAAAGAAATCCCACTTGCGACACCTTCGATAGACAGCATCGCCGCATGCCTGCCATTCTCCCGCATCGGCAGCCGTGGAAACAACGCACAACTATGGTTTAACAGCTCGCCACTCATGCTGAACAGCCAAACAAGGCGGCCTGGCGCTGGGGCCAACCCTGCGTGCACGAAACGCAGACGAGCATCTCGGGCCGGCTTTCTGCGTCGAATGGCCGAGCACAATAAGATTAAACGGCCAGCCAACGACTGTGCTGGCGTGGCTTCCTTGGCTAAACTGCCAGCCTTTAATGATAAGAGAGCCATATGGGCCTATTCCGCCTGCTTTTGCTGATCGCCGTAGTCGCGGCGGCCTTTTGGCTCTGGCGCCGCATCACCCAACCGGCACGCCGCCCTAGCGATAAAAAACCAGGGCCGGTACCCATGGTGCGTTGTGAGCATTGTGGCATCCATGTGCCGCGCGAACATGCATTCGCGCAGGATCAACACTGGTATTGCAGCCAGGCGCACCTCGAACTAGGTCGCAAGCCCGGTGAGCACTGAAGTCCTAGCCCTCAGCGGAACGCAGGGCCGACGCATCCTGCGACTCTATCACCTGTACCGCGTGACCATTGGCCTGGTCCTGATCCTACTGATTTCCAGTGATCTGGATTCACAACTACTGGATATGGCCCACCCTGCTCTATTTCGTAATGGCAGCTGGTTCTATCTGGTTCTGAATATCCTGGTGGCCGTGGTAGTGCAGCGCCCGCGCCGCCTGTCGCAGGTATTCAGCCTGGCTCTGGTCGATGTAATTCTACTGGCCGGCCTGTTCTATGCCGCTGGCGGCACGCCTAGCGGGATTGGCAACCTGCTGATCGTCGCAGTGGCCATCGCCAACATCCTCCTGCGCGGCCGCATCGGCCTGCTGATTGCCGCCATCGCCGCCATCAGCATCATTTACCTGACCTTTTACCTCAGCCTCAGCCGCCCCGCAGCGGCGGCGCAATATGTCCAAGCAGGAGCCCTTGGTGCCCTGTGCTTTGCCGCCGCGCTATTTGTCCAAGGGGTGACACGGCGCCTGCACGTCAGCGAAACCCTGGCCGAACAACGGGCGGCCGATGTGGCCAACCTTGAAGCGCTGAACTCCTTGATCCTGCAACGGATGCGCACCGGCATCCTGGTTCTCGATGGCCAGCACCGGGTGCTACTGGCCAATCAAGGCGCACTGAACCTGCTTGGCTGTGATGAGCTGGCAGGCAAAATCCTCGACCCGCACTGCGCAGAGCTGGTCAAACGCCTGCAACACTGGCTGCATAATCCGACTTTGCGCCCTGCGAACCTACAAGCTTTCGCCGATGGCCCTGTATTGCAGCCAAGTTTTATTCCACTGCAACGGGGCGAGCAACGGCACATCCTGATCTTCCTCGACGATATTTCACAGATCGCGCAACAGGCCCAGCAGCTCAAGCTGGCCTCGCTCGGCCGCTTAACCGCGGGCATCGCCCATGAGATCCGCAATCCACTCGGCGCGATCAGCCATGCCGCGCAACTCCTGCAGGAATCTGAAGACCTGCAAGGCCCGGACCTTCGTCTTACCCAAATCATCCAAGATCACTCACGCAGAATGAACCTGGTGATCGAGAACGTCTTACAGTTATCACGCCGGCGCCAGGCCGAACCACAGTTACTGGACCTGAAATACTGGCTTCACCGCTTTGCCAGTGAGTTCCGCAGTGCGGCGCCGGCAGGACAACAACTCCATCTGGAGACGCTGGGCGGAACCATTCAAACCCGCATGGACCCCCATCAACTGACTCAGGTACTGACCAATTTGGTGCAGAATGGCCTGCGCTACAGTGCGAAAAAAAATCAGCAAGGCCAAGTCTGGCTGAGATTGTTCCGCGACCGAGACAGCGACTTACCGGTGTTGGAGATACTCGACGACGGGAGCGGAGTGCCGCCAGAGCAGCTGCACCACCTCTTCGAACCTTTCTACACCACGGAAAACAAGGGTACCGGTCTGGGCCTGTATATTTCCCGAGAGTTATGCGAAAGCAACCAGGCCCGGCTCGACTACAAGCCCCGTGAAAGCGGCGGCAGCTGCTTCCGTATCACTTTCGCCCATTCACGCAAACTGAGCTGACCATGACCCGCCAGAGAGCCCTGATCGTCGACGACGAACCCGATATCCGTGAACTCCTGGAAATCACCCTGGGACGGATGAAGCTCGATACCCGCAGTGCACGCAACGTCAAGGAGGCCCACGAATGGCTGGCCAAAGAGCCGTTCGACCTGTGCCTGACCGATATGCGCTTGCCAGACGGCAGTGGCCTTGAGCTGGTACAGCATATCCAGCAACGCCACCCGCAAGTGCCTGTAGCGATGATCACAGCTTACGGCAGCCTGGAAACCGCGATAAACGCACTCAAGGCCGGGGCCTTCGACTTCCTGACCAAACCTGTCGATCTCGCCCGCCTGCGTGAACTCGTCGCCACGGCTCTGCGCCTGCGCTCGGCCGAGGATAAAGACCTGCCGGTGGACAGCCG
This sequence comes from Pseudomonas taeanensis MS-3, assembly GCF_000498575.2. Lineage (GTDB taxonomy): Bacteria > Pseudomonadota > Gammaproteobacteria > Pseudomonadales > Pseudomonadaceae > Aquipseudomonas > Aquipseudomonas taeanensis. The sequence goes on along the minus strand of NZ_AWSQ01000015.1, from coordinate 2,225 downwards.
CCTGATCGGCGATTCGCCTCCCATGCGGGCCCTGCGCAAACAAATCCTGAAGCTCGCCCGCAGTCAGGCGCCGGTGTATATCAGTGGTGAGTCAGGCAGCGGTAAGGAACTGGTCGCGCGCCTGATCCACGAGCAAGGCCCACGCAACGAGCGGCCGTTTGTGCCGGTCAACTGCGGCGCTATCCCCTCGGAACTGATGGAGAGCGAGTTTTTCGGTCACAAGAAAGGCAGCTTTACCGGTGCCATCGAAGACAAACACGGGCTGTTCCAGGCCGCCAGTGGTGGCACCTTGTTTCTCGATGAGGTCGCCGACTTGCCCTTGCCAATGCAGGTCAAGCTATTGCGCGCGATCCAGGAAAAAGCCGTGCGCGCAGTGGGTGGTCAACAGGAAGTCGTGGTCGATGTGCGTATCCTCTGCGCCACTCATAAAGACCTCGCGGCAGAGGTTGCCGCCGGACGCTTCCGACAGGACTTGTATTACCGCCTGAATGTCATCGAACTCTGCGTACCGTCGCTGCGCGAGCGCCGCGAGGACATCGCTCTCCTAGCCGAGATCATGCTCAAGCGCCTGGCCGAAGGTACTGGCTTAAGCCCCGCCAGACTCGACACCGATGCTCTGGAGAAACTCAAGTGCTATCGCTTCCCCGGGAACGTACGCGAACTGGAGAACATGCTTGAGCGTGCCTACACCCTTTGCGAAGACGACCAAATTAACGCCAGCGACTTGCGCCTTGCGGAAGCCAGCGCGCCCACCGAAAACGGCGAAGCCAGCCTCGCGCAAATCGACAACATGGAAGACTATCTGGAGGACATCGAGCGCAAGCTAATCATGCAGGCCCTCGAAGAAACCCGCTGGAACCGTACTGCTGCGGCTCAGCGCCTGGGCCTGACATTCCGTTCGATGCGCTACCGCTTGAAAAAGCTGGGCATCGATTAACAGCCGCGCCTTGCCACCCGTATGTGAGAGCGAGCCAAAAGGCGCCTAAGTCAGGCGCCCCCGTGGCGCATAGGGCGCCGGATCGATAATAGGCTGCCGACCCAGCATCAAATCTGCCAACAACTGGCAGGACGCCGGAGCCAACACCAGGCCATTGCGATAATGCCCGCAATTCAACCAGAGCCCCTCAAACCCCGGAACAGCTCCGATAAAGGGAATGCCCTCTGGTGAGCCCGGACGCAGACCGGCCCAATGCCCAACAGGCACGGCCTCGGCCAAGGCTGGGAGCAACTCCACCGCAGAGGCTTTAAGGCTGTCCAAAGCATTCTCGGTGGGCGCCTTGTCGAACCCTGCATGTTCCAGCGTACTGCCAATCAGAATATGTCCGTCCCGCCGCGGAATGGCATAGCGCCCCTTGGCCAGGACCATGCTGGGCAAAAAACTCTCAGCACACTTATATAGAATCATCTGCCCTTTCACCGGCTCGACCGGCAACGCTATCCCTAAACCGGCTAACAACTCCCCACTCCAGGCGCCGGCCGCCACGACAACCCGATCAGCGCGCAGATCCCCAGCCTCAGTGCGCACCCCACAGATGCGCCCACCCTCCTGTATGAATCCTGTCACCGCACATTGTTCGTGTATCGTCACTGTGGGCATATTCAACAGCGCCGCGCGCAATGCCTTGATCAGTCTAGGGTTGCGCACATTGGCGACATTCGGCATATGCAGCGCTCTTGAGTAGCCGCTGCCCAACACCGGCACTGCCTGGTGTACCGCCTCTATAGACACGGCCAGCAACGAACGCTGTTCACGCGCAGCCCAAGCCAGAGCTGTAGCCTCATCTTCGAGGTCCAGCCAATACAACCCGGTGACATATACCTCAGGGTCGATTCCCGTATCACCCAGCAGCCGCGCTGCCAATTGCGGATAGAAATCCTGCGACCAGTGTGCCAGTGCGGTCACTGCCGGGCTATAGCGCCATGGGTAGAGTGGGGAAACGATCCCTCCACCGGCCCAGGAAGACTCTCCACCCAGCCCCCCTTGGTCCAGCAGGCACACGTCCGCCCCGGCTTCGGCCAGTAAGCGCGCCGACAATAAACCTATGGCGCCACCGCCAACTACCAGGATCCGCATAAATTCTCCAAATCAGGCTGCCAAGATGGGCTGTTATACGTCATCGGTACAGCAGTTTTCTACCCAGGCATTGGCACCGCTCAAGCTGTGCCAAGCTAGGCTTAGCACTTCGTCCTGATAAGGCCCCGCTAGTATTTCTGGCACGCAAAGA
>NZ_AWSQ01000013.1 GCF_000498575.2 Pseudomonas taeanensis MS-3 | reverse complement strand
CCCATTCTACAGCAGCCTCATTTCCCGTCAAGCGATTTCGAAAATTTCTTTTCTACTTCAACCGCCTGTATTACATAACTATTCAGCAGATATCTTTTGATCACTCAAAATCTTCATGCTTGTACTAATAGACAAACCCCCAACCGGCGTTAGCCGATTGGGGGTTTGGTGTTAGGCGCTTGACGATGACCTACTCTCACATGGGGAAACCCCACACTACCATCGGCGATGCATCGTTTCACTACTGAGTTCGGGATGGGATCAGGTGGTTCCAATGCTCTATGGTCGTCAAGCAATTCAGCAGGAGCGTCGCGGTGAGGCGCAGCTCCGAATCGGGTATGTGATATGGGTAAAGCGTGGTCTTACAAATTTTCGATTGTTGTCGACTTCATCCGTCAAACACACAAATTGTTTGGGTGTTATATGGTCAAGCCTCACGGGCAATTAGTATGGGTTAGCTCAACGCCTCACAGCGCTTACACACCCCACCTATCAACGTCGTAGTCTTCGACGGCCCTTTAGGGAACTCAAGGTTCCAGTGAGATCTCATCTCGAGGCAAGTTTCCCGCTTAGATGCTTTCAGCGGTTATCTTTTCCGAACATAGCTACCCGGCAATGCCACTGGCGTGACAACCGGAACACCAGAGGTTCGTCCACTCCGGTCCTCTCGTACTAGGAGCAGCCCCTCTCAAATCTCAAACGTCCACGGCAGATAGGGACCGAACTGTCTCACGACGTTCTAAACCCAGCTCGCGTACCACTTTAAATGGCGAACAGCCATACCCTTGGGACCGGCTTCAGCCCCAGGATGTGATGAGCCGACATCGAGGTGCCAAACACCGCCGTCGATATGAACTCTTGGGCGGTATCAGCCTGTTATCCCCGGAGTACCTTTTATCCGTTGAGCGATGGCCCTTCCATACAGAACCACCGGATCACTAAGACCTACTTTCGTACCTGCTCGACGTGTCTGTCTCGCAGTCAAGCGCGCTTTTGCCTTTATACTCTACGACCGATTTCCGACCGGTCTGAGCGCACCTTCGTACTCCTCCGTTACTCTTTAGGAGGAGACCGCCCCAGTCAAACTACCCACCATACACTGTCCTCGATCCGGATAACGGACCAGAGTTAGAACCTCAAGATTGCCAGGGTGGTATTTCAAGGTTGGCTCCACGCGAACTGGCGTCCACGCTTCAAAGCCTCCCACCTATCCTACACAAGCAAGCTCAAAGTCCAGTGCAAAGCTATAGTAAAGGTTCACGGGGTCTTTCCGTCTAGCCGCGGATACACTGCATCTTCACAGCGATTTCAATTTCACTGAGTCTCGGGTGGAGACAGCGCCGCCATCGTTACGCCATTCGTGCAGGTCGGAACTTACCCGACAAGGAATTTCGCTACCTTAGGACCGTTATAGTTACGGCCGCCGTTTACCGGGGCTTCGATCAAGAGCTTCGCGTTAGCTAACCCCATCAATTAACCTTCCGGCACCGGGCAGGCGTCACACCCTATACGTCCACTTTCGTGTTTGCAGAGTGCTGTGTTTTTAATAAACAGTCGCAGCGGCCTGGTATCTTCGACCGGCATGAGCTTACGCAGTAAATGCTTCACTCTCACCGGCGCACCTTCTCCCGAAGTTACGGTGCCATTTTGCCTAGTTCCTTCACCCGAGTTCTCTCAAGCGCCTTGGTATTCTCTACCTAACCACCTGTGTCGGTTTGGGGTACGGTTTCTAGTTACCTGAAGCTTAGAAGCTTTTCCTGGAAGCATGGCATCAACCACTTCGTCGTCTAAAAGACAACTCGTCATCAGTTCTCGGCCTTGATTTCCCGGATTTACCTAAGAAATCAGCCTACCACCTTAAACACGGACAACCAACGCCGTGCTGGCCTAGCCTTCTCCGTCCCTCCATCGCAGTAACTAGAAGTACGGGAATATTAACCCGTTTTCCATCGACTACGCATTTCTGCCTCGCCTTAGGGGCCGACTAACCCTGCGTCGATTAACGTTGCGCAGGAAACCTTGGTCTTTCGGCGTGGGAGTTTTTCACTCCCATTGTCGTTACTCATGTCAGCATTCGCACTTCTGATACCTCCAGCAAGCTTCTCAACTCACCTTCACAGGCTTACAGAACGCTCCTCTACCGCTCATCCTAAGATGAACCCGTAGCTTCGGTGTATGGTTTGAGCCCCGTTACATCTTCCGCGCAGGCCGACTCGACTAGTGAGCTATTACGCTTTCTTTAAAGGGTGGCTGCTTCTAAGCCAACCTCCTAGCTGTCTGAGCCTTCCCACATCGTTTCCCACTTAACCATAACTTTGGGACCTTAGCTGACGGTCTGGGTTGTTTCCCTTTTCACGACGGACGTTAGCACCCGCCGTGTGTCTCCCGTGCTGACACTTGTTGGTATTCGGAGTTTGCATCGGTTTGGTAAGTCGGGATGACCCCCTAGCCGAAACAGTGCTCTACCCCCAACAGTGATACACGAGGCGCTACCTAAATAGCTTTCGAGGAGAACCAGCTATCTCCGAGCTTGATTAGCCTTTCACTCCGATCCACAGGTCATCCGCTAACTTTTCAACGGTAGTCGGTTCGGTCCTCCAGTTAGTGTTACCCAACCTTCAACCTGCCCATGGATAGATCGCCCGGTTTCGGGTCTATTCCCAGCGACTAAACGCCCTATTAAGACTCGCTTTCGCTACGCCTCCCCTATTCGGTTAAGCTTGCCACTGAAAATAAGTCGCTGACCCATTATACAAAAGGTACGCAGTCACAGAACAAGTCTGCTCCCACTGCTTGTACGCATACGGTTTCAGGATCTATTTCACTCCCCTCTCCGGGGTTCTTTTCGCCTTTCCCTCACGGTACTAGTTCACTATCGGTCAGTCAGTAGTATTTAGCCTTGGAGGATGGTCCCCCCATATTCAGACAAAGTTTCTCGTGCTCCGTCCTACTCGATTTCATGACTAAGAGATTTTCGCGTACAGGGCTATCACCCACTATGGCCGTACTTTCCAGAACGTTCCGCTAATCTCAAAGCCACTTAAGGGCTAGTCCCCGTTCGCTCGCCACTACTAAGGGAATCTCGGTTGATTTCTATTCCTCAGGGTACTTAGATGTTTCAGTTCCCCTGGTTCGCCTCATACACCTATGTATTCAGTGCATGATACCCAGCTTATGCTGGGTGGGTTCCCCCATTCAGAGATCTCCGGATCAAAGTCTGTTTGCCGACTCCCCGAAGCTTATCGCAGGCTACAACGTCTTTCATCGCCTCTGACTGCCAAGGCATCCACCGTATGCGCTTCTTCACTTGACCATATAACCCCAAGCAATCTGGTTATTGTCTCTAACGTGAAGTAGACATTCGCCGAAAATTTGCAATTGAGAACCACAAATTTTACCTTGATTGACCAACTGCCAGTGAAAGCAGTCAATCAGTCACTTCTATCACATACCCAAATTTTTAAAGAACGATTTTCTAACTGGTCAAAGACCAGAAATCAACATTCAACAGGCAATCCCTGGAACGCTCATTTCTGAACTCTAAACGACGCTGTAAGTGGTGGAGCCAAGCGGGATCGAACCGCTGACCTCCTGCGTGCAAGGCAGGCGCTCTCCCAGCTGAGCTATGGCCCCATCTAAACCTAAGGCCAACCCCACAACAATTGGTGGGTCTGGGCAGATTCGAACTGCCGACCTCACCCTTATCAGGGGTGCGCTCTAACCAACTGAGCTACAGACCCAATCGTCTTTCGCAATGAATCAAGCAATTCGTGTGGGAACTTATGAAGAAGCTGAAGTCTTCGATTAAGGAGGTGATCCAGCCGCAGGTTCCCCTACGGCTACCTTGTTACGACTTCACCCCAGTCATGAATCACACCGTGGTAACCGTCCCCCTTGCGGTTAGACTAGCTACTTCTGGTGCAACCCACTCCCATGGTGTGACGGGCGGTGTGTACAAGGCCCGGGAACGTATTCACCGTGACATTCTGATTCACGATTACTAGCGATTCCGACTTCACGCAGTCGAGTTGCAGACTGCGATCCGGACTACGATCGGTTTTATGGGATTAGCTCCACCTCGCGGCTTGGCAACCCTTTGTACCGACCATTGTAGCACGTGTGTAGCCCAGGCCGTAAGGGCCATGATGACTTGACGTCATCCCCACCTTCCTCCGGTTTGTCACCGGCAGTCTCCTTAGAGTGCCCACCATTACGTGCTGGTAACTAAGGACAAGGGTTGCGCTCGTTACGGGACTTAACCCAACATCTCACGACACGAGCTGACGACAGCCATGCAGCACCTGTCTTACAGTTCCCGAAGGCACCAATCCATCTCTGGAAAGTTCTGTAGATGTCAAGGCCTGGTAAGGTTCTTCGCGTTGCTTCGAATTAAACCACATGCTCCACCGCTTGTGCGGGCCCCCGTCAATTCATTTGAGTTTTAACCTTGCGGCCGTACTCCCCAGGCGGTCAACTTAATGCGTTAGCTGCGCCACTAAATCCTCAAGGAATCCAACGGCTAGTTGACATCGTTTACGGCGTGGACTACCAGGGTATCTAATCCTGTTTGCTCCCCACGCTTTCGCACCTCAGTGTCAGTATCAGTCCAGGTGGTCGCCTTCGCCACTGGTGTTCCTTCCTATATCTACGCATTTCACCGCTACACAGGAAATTCCACCACCCTCTACCGTACTCTAGCTTGCCAGTTTTGGATGCAGTTCCCAGGTTGAGCCCGGGGCTTTCACATTCAACTTAACAAACCACCTACGCGCGCTTTACGCCCAGTAATTCCGATTAACGCTTGCACCCTCTGTATTACCGCGGCTGCTGGCACAGAGTTAGCCGGTGCTTATTCTGTCGGTAACGTCAAAATTGCAACGTATTAAGTTACAACCCTTCCTCCCAACTTAAAGTGCTTTACAATCCGAAGACCTTCTTCACACACGCGGCATGGCTGGATCAGGCTTTCGCCCATTGTCCAATATTCCCCACTGCTGCCTCCCGTAGGAGTCTGGACCGTGTCTCAGTTCCAGTGTGACTGATCATCCTCTCAGACCAGTTACGGATCGTCGCCTTGGTGAGCCATTACCTCACCAACTAGCTAATCCGACCTAGGCTCATCTAATGGCGCGAGGCCCGAAGGTCCCCCGCTTTCTCCCGTAGGACGTATGCGGTATTAGCGTCCGTTTCCGAACGTTATCCCCCACCACTAGGCAGATTCCTAGGCATTACTCACCCGTCCGCCGCTCTCAAAAGTAGCAAGCTACTTTCTACCGCTCGACTTGCATGTGTTAGGCCTGCCGCCAGCGTTCAATCTGAGCCATGATCAAACTCTTCAGTTCAATACTGCTTGGGTTTTGAGAAAACCCTAAACTTAGCTCAGCAATCGTTGGTTACATCTTTGATTTCTCGCGGAGTAACTTGTGATGCTGATAATCTTGCGACTAGCAGTCTTACCTCACAAGCACCCACACGAATTGCTTGATTCAGTTGTTAAAGAGCAGTTGGTTAAGTCTTTCGTCTCAACCGAGGCGCGCATTCTACAGCAGCCTCATTTCCCGTCAAGCGATTTCGAAAATTTCTTTTCTACTTCAACCGC
>NZ_AWSQ01000012.1 GCF_000498575.2 Pseudomonas taeanensis MS-3 | reverse complement strand
GAATCCCACACGACCCACCATTTTCACCATGGTGGTATGTAGTTCTAGGAAGGGTATTGCAGTGCCGTCTTGCTAGTCTTGCAGCCGTCTGGGGCGAACATTAGATTCGCTCTGGAGTGATGTCAATATGGAACAGCCCGCCTTTTTAGGCGGGCTGTTCTGTTTCTGGTGCTTTATTCCTTTCTGTAGGCGTGCGAAATCGACCCCGATGTGACCGAAAATCACAGGGGTTGCGGCCAGTTGCCTCTTCTTTGAAACGCGTTCGACTTGTCATTGACGCCACTTTTCAGGCGTCAGTCGGCACCATCCCTCGCATCTGTAATGAGATCTCGCGATCAGGCTTAGATGGCGAAGTGCCGTTCGTCGGTAGCTGCGCCGGAAAACAGCCTAGGGAGATGCTCTAGCATTGGCTGTCTGTCCAAATCCCCCTGCCGTGCCGCTGCTGCGACGGCTGAAGGATGGTGCCCTCTGCATATTCGCTATTAGCGTGAACAGCATGTTGGTTTCGAACAGTTCCCCGGGTGGGAAGGGCGGAACCGAATCAACCGACGAGAACTCCAGCGGCAGCGCGCTGCGGTCAGTCGGGGCGGTAGGCATTTGCCCTGACTCACACGGCTGCCGATTGGACGTAAGGTGCTCAATCTGTTGAATGGCTTGGTTGGCTGGCTCTCTATGAAGCCTCTGCTCCTGGTCATTTGTAGGCTGGGGTATTGCTCCACTGCTATCTACCCGACGCACATGCTTTAGAGCGCCCTGGGCAAGGCTGCGCTCATGCAGGACAGCACGCATGTGGTCGTAGTCCGCCTCGATGTAGTTCATCGTTGTAGCAATGTTCGTGTGATTCAGCAGGCTCTTGGTCAGGTGGATATTCCGCTCCGGCTGCTTCATTAGGTCCGTGGCCAGCGTGTGGCGAAACCTGTGCGGTGTCATTCTCACGCCGATCTTGTCGGTAAGCTTCCGGTACATCGCTTCCACCTGGTCGATGTTCATTTCCTTGCGGTGGTAATGCCGAGAAAAGCGATTGACGTTGAACAGCTGGTCTTCGGGTGCAAAGCCCCCGCCCTTTGCCTCGTCCAGGAGGCGCCGTAGGTGTGGTGCCAGACCCTCCATGATCGGCACAGAGAATTCACGGTGTGTTTTCTCGGTTTCACCACGAACAAGGATCATCTGCTTGTCCCAGTCAATGTCCTTGTAACGCAGACAGAGCAAGGCATTCAGTCGGATGCCTGTGTAGTAGAACATTTCGAAGGTAGCCAGCCAGAACCAGGCCGGCGTGATCTTGCTCCTGTCGCCGGTGCATTGCTCTAGGTCCACCAGTGAGGTGAGCCAACTCCGTGCTCGTTGAATAGCGTCACCGGCGACTGTCTTGCTCGGTCGTTTGGGCGGTATCACGGTGGTCTTTTTGAACGGGTTGATCGAGGTATGGGTCAGGATTCCATGCTCTAGGCCATACCCCCAGATGGTGCGCAGGTGGTTGGAGTACGTATTCCAGCTCCGTTTGGACAAACCATTTTCCAAGACTTTTCGCCGCCAGGCCAAAATGTTGCGGTGATCGATCGTTTCGACATCGACACCGCCGAAGTGTTTGATCAGTGCTTTGGTTGCGGCCAGGTAGATCTTCGCACTGGCAGCACGAAGGTCATGCGCAAAGATGTATTCCTGGGTCAGCTCAAGAGGCGTCATTATTCAGCCCCGCTGCTTCGGTTTTTAGCGTCAGGCTAACGTTATCGAACGGGACCTCGGCGAAGATGGTGTGGGGATCACGCAGCAAATAGCCGCGGAGCTGCTTCGACTTGCGGGGACCAACCACATCACACGTCCAGATGTTGAGGCTCTTGTCGGTCTTCCGGTGCAACTTCTGTTTCTCGAAGCTGCGCTGGACAAGCTGCCAAGCATTGGTTTGCTGGACTTTTGCCTGCTGCTCGATCGCGGGAAACTCTTGCACGAACCGCTTGAAGATGCCCGGGGTAACCAGCATCGCTGTACCAGCTACCGTATGTACCAGGGCCTTGGTGTCGTTGATGATTATGCGACGGGAGGCGATGCCTGTTCTAAGCCAGTCAACAAATCCCTGTCCCAGTTCATTCGTACTGCTAGGCTTCATTCCTTTGTCTTCGATATATGCTGGAGACCCGTCATCGGTCTCAAAAGGTTCATGTGGGAGCGCATTCCTCTCTTTTGGAGTGGGGGCGGCGGTCGCTGAGCCTTGGCTAGTGTCTAGCTCTTCTGATGTCGAAGTGATATTACCAAAAAGTGCCAGTAATTCGTCTACTTCGTTGTCACGGTTTGTTGACACCTGTGGTGTGGTCGCAGGGGTGTTCGTGTGTGCTGTGGGGAAGGGGGCCGCGTTCTCAATCTCGGCAGGACTGTCGATTTGTGGCCCTACTGGCTGACCCGCCAGCGTTTCCTCCGCCGGCGCGCCTGCCTCCTCGAGCTCGAGTGTGCCTGCAAAGCCGGCAGGACGATCCTTCGCGTCTGGCCAGATAAGCGCTGGAGACAGCTTCAGTACAGTGAGCGTGTTTCTCCAGCCGCGGCCATTGTCGATGGTGGCTTTCCAGATCGCCTTGTCCTGGGCGTTCGTCTGGATTACGCCCTGATCCTGCAGCATGTTGAAAAATGGTGCGTTCGAGCTTGGGATACCCTCTATGCCCTGAGCCAGCAGATAGGCTCTCAGCTGGTCCGCTGTGGGTTTGCTGACAAGCCATAGGGCGTCCTGGGTCAGCCAGCCATTCGCCGGACCCTCTGGGTGGTTCAGCTTGTACTTCTCGCGCACCAGGAAACGCAGGCCTTCGGCCAACTGTCGTTGTAGCGATTGCTTCGGCGCCGCCAACGCACGCTCGGGGTTTCCTCCCAGCTCTTGAGCTACAGAAGCTTGGTCGGCTTTGATCACGATCTCACCGAGGATGCCGGCGTGCTCGTACTGTCCGGCCAGGATGAAGATCAACTGCGACCACAACTCAGGGAAACCGCTGAGCCAGTCCAGGAGGTTGGGTGTGAGGATTTGCGAGTAAATCAGCGCTGCAGCTGCCCCGTGTAGTTGATAATTACGCCCCTTCACGTACCGGAATCGATACGTGCGACTGATTGGGCCATGCCATGGGTGCCATGCCTTTCCGCCTTCCAGCTCTACATGCATATCGACGGCGATCTTGCCGAGGTCGTGTATCAGTGCTCCGTAAGCTGCAGCAGCTGACCAGGCTTCGGCCTGTGCTGACTGAGATTCAGGCGGAGCCCCTATGGGGAGGAGGTATGTTTGCCGGATCTTCAGCGCGTAGGCGACGATTTCGAGGCCGTGATCCAACATTCCACCAGGGTGTGCGTGGTGATGGTTTTCCGAAGCAGGGAGTTGCTGGACCAGCTCAGCAAACCGTTCCAACGGCTTCCTGTAAATCTCGGCGAACTGTTGGTGAGACAGCGATGCGCGCTGCCAGATGTTCTCAAGCAGCTTCTGGCGGCGCGGTGATGAAAGCAGCTCCTGGCTGTGCGCGGGTTGTAAGTATCCGGATGGAGAATGGCCAGTAGAGGGCAGGGCATTTCTGCGGCGCAGGAAAGAAAACATGGCTTGCTCCATGACGGGGTCATGGGTTGGGTTTTCCGCTATCGGGTGGGTGGGTCACAAGGGAAAAGCCATACTGACGCAATAGGTGATTTTGTGGGCAAAGTGCCATTATTGCGTGGGAGCGGTTCCTGGCTTTGGAAGCCTCGGCGCACTCGACGCGCCCGAGGACGTGCTCGATCAAGTTTGCGCAGCGGTCGAGGGAGACCCTCTGCCGCATTCGACATTGCTGCCCTTCGAGGCCAAGTAGATGATCAAAATCCATTGGTTTGCCGTTTCAAATCCTGAACAAAAGCGCTATCCCGAATGGCGGCGATCCTTCGGGATTACCGACGAGGGTGCCGTCTTCGTGCCGGCCGCCATGGCCGGCGACAGCTCGGAACACCAAGTGATGCTCTGTGCGGCCGATGATGGCCAGATTACTGCGGTTCATCTCGACCATCACTTTGTACCCAGCGGCTGGCTCAAGCGGGAGTTCACCAAGCATCGCGAGTTGATCGAGATCATTGAGGCGCGGGCGCAACTGGTAATCGCTGCCACGTTTCAGCAGGCAGGCCCGACGGATTGATCCAGACAACGGCGTCTCTCTGCTTTCAGCGATGCACCGAGTCAGGCTAGTGCCAGTGACTTCAGCTATCGAAAGCATGGTCGCCATCAGTTAATCTGAGTGCTCCATATCTGCAGTGGAGGGCAGATGTCCTTTGTCGACTCGATAGTCGTCCAAGCGCTATCTCTAGAAACGGCGCTCTTCCATGCCTATGCACGGATGGAAGCCAATACGGATGAGGAAGCGCTGCATGACCTGCGCATCAATCTGCGGCGCTTGAGAAGCTTGCTTCGGCCCTTGCGCGCGTTCGATGGCGTCGCGTTGCTCGACGCGGCGGCGGCCGAGGTCGGTTCACTCACGACGCCCGCTCGCGACCTGGAAGTGCTGGCCGCCGAATTGGTGCGGCAAGGCCTCAGGCAACAGGCCAATGCGCGTCAGGCTATCGCTCGTTCTAGCTATGCCGCCATAGTGGAAAGCTCGACGCTCAATCAGTTCTTTGCCCGCCTGGATGCATGGCCGTCTGATTTCCGTGAAGCTGAACGTCTTGGCCAACTACGCCGGATCAAGCAGAGAATCGCGAAACGCCTGCTGAAGCAGGTGGTGCAATTGAACGCGGCCCTGGCTGATCCCCATCATGATCGTCACGAACTCCGTTTGCTGACCAAGAGCGCTCGCTACGCCACCGATGCCTACCCTCAGCTGTCACCGATCTCCGTCGAGACTGCCACCTCGCTCAAGCGTGTGCAATCGGCACTAGGGGACTGGCACGACCACTTCCAATGGTGTCTAAAGTCCCAGCAGGAGAATGATCTCATGCCCTTGCAGCAACACTGGCAGGTTGCAGCCGAAGCAGCGCTGAGGAATGCCGAGGTCGAGTTGCTGCAGCTATCAGAACTGCTCGGCAACGACGTGCAGGCATAAAAAGTCGCCTTGGGTAACGGCCCGGTCAATTGGATGCGCCAATCAATCGCAATCCGCGCGACGTCTGCTACCGGCGTATGGCCTCCGAAAAGGCCACCGCAACCGAGCAAGCTACGGACTCCTGAACGGCTCAACAAGCTGACCCACATAGCCTGTCGGATAGTCGCGGTCACGCAGTCCTACTTCGGCGCTGCCGGGCTTGCTTGCGCTGTCATTGAAGGTCCCAAGCAGCAGATCCCACACCAGCAAGAACTTACCGAAATTGACCTGCGCATCCTCGAAGTCGCGTTTGTGATGCCAGCGATGCGTTTCTGCCACGCCGATGATGCGCCGTAGCCAGCCCAGCGAGTAGTCCAGATTGGAGTGCTGAAAAGCCAAATGCACCGTCAGGATGCCGAACCAGGTGGCCACGAGCGCCGAAGGGGTACCCAGCGCAAAGAGCACGAGCAACCCAGGCCCCGCCATGATGGCGGCATGCAATGGGTGCCTGCGCTCGCCGTTCATCCAGTAGAGCCGCTCAGCGCTGTGATGCGGCTCATGCAAGCGCCACAGCCACGGAACGTGGTGGCTGATGCGGTGCATGGCGTACAAACTAAGGTCCAGCACGGCGGCGACAATGACCAGCTGAGCCCACAGCGGTAACTCTGTCGGGAAGACCCGAATCTCTGCGGGCACCCAATCGCCCAGCCGGGCCAGAACGGTCGCCGTAAACTGGATCACGGACAGGTTCACGACCATATGGATGATGTCGGTAAGGGAATCGTGATGATCCTCCAGCCAGTCGCCGCGGAACGGCTGCACGCGTTCCAGCAGCGCCACCAGTAGAATCCCTAGGGCGGCAATGATCGGCGTGCTGGGCCAATACGGAATACCCGTGTAGAGCAACCAGATCATCCAAGCTACGGTCCCGCCAAAGATTGCTGGGTAGCTGAGCCAACGGATCATGAACCTGAGTGAATTGCCCATCGTGAAGCCCTCCCTAAGATGACTCCACTTTGTGCCAATCACCTGTGATGGCGCTTGAACGGAAAAGCTGAATTCAGCCTTTCAGGCTGACATGACCCAAGGCGGATGACGGGTCGAGGCCAAACAGTTCGCGGAAGGTGCGGGAAAAGTGGGCAGCGTCAGCGAAGCCGGCAGCGTGGGCGGCGGCAGTCAGGTTGGCTCCGCCGGCGATATGCTGAAGCGCTATGACCAGACGACTCCATTTTCGGTAGCTGCGCAGCGGCAGGCCGGTCTGTTCGACGAACCAATGGGAGAACCGGGTAGGGGAGAGATGAACACGTATGGCCAGCGCCTGCCGGCCATTAATCGGCGCCTTTAGCGCAGCGAGGACCGATTGCAGTCGCGGATCGGATGCCGGCGGAGTCGTAAGGTTGAGGACACGGCGCACCATTTGCCGAATCTGATGGGCCGAGGGATCAGCGCTGCTCAGCAATTTTCGCAGCGCTGCTGTATCCCCAATTTCAATCGGCGTGATGCCCACCCCGACGTTATCGGGAAGTGCTCGCGCCTCATCCGACAGCGCGTCGAGGTAGATCGACAATACTTCGTCAGCTTCGATCCGATGGGAAACTCCCGCCCTGATGCAGATGGCCCTTGCCGTCAGCGACGAGGATGGAGACTTGACAGTCAAGCTGCCGTTCAAACTGACGGTAATTTGATGCGCCATGTGGCTATGCCAATCGTGATTGCCGGCGTGCCCCAGAAAGATCCCGAGCCCGGGTGATATCCAGGCTTTACCGCGCCACCAGACGCCCTGCGGCAGGGTCATTGGAAGGGCTCCTCAAGCGCCCACATCGCGCCGACTCTCGATCTTCCGAATCTCGGCTTGGAATGCGTCATCAAACAGGCACACAAGGCGAACTCCGTGCGATTGCGGCGTCTGTGCTGGGCGAAGATCGCCTAGTTTGGCGCGAGGTCAACGTGCTTAAAGAATTCGATTACGCGGTCTCGCTCGGCGTACTGAGCATGCCGGCCATTGCCATAAATGGCGAATTGAAGTTTTCGTCACTGCCTACCCCTGAGCAGTTCCGTACCATGCTGACCACCCTGGAGTCTTGCTGATGGACGCCGAAACATTGCTCCAGGCGGTGGCTCAAGCCAGCTTCGGGGCGCTGTGGATAGGATTCGTGACGGGCTTTGTATTCAGCTTCAATCCGGTCGCGCTAGCAGCGATCCCGGTTTCGCTCGCGTACGTGACGACATCGCGCGCTTCTCGCCAAGCGACTTTCTATGGCGGTCTCTTTGTCCTGGGCATGATTCTGACTCATGTGGCTTTGGGCCTGGCCTGGCAGCCAGTCTGGGCGGTGGATGGGGGCAACACCTGCTTGGCCGTGCATGGGGTTTGGTGCTAGGTCCGCTACTGATTGTGTTGGGCCTGATCTGGCCAGGATGGCTGCGTCTTCCACTACCGGCATTGAAGTTACGAGCCAAACCCGTAACAGGGGCGTGGGGTGCTTTTGCACTGGGCGTGCCATTTTCTGTAGCGATCTGCCCGTTTTGCACGCCAGCGCTGATCGTGTTGCTTGGCGTTTCTACTGGCATAGGTTCACCCGTTTTCGGCGTAGCACTACTACTGGCATTCGCTTTGGGGCGCGCGATTCCTATCTTGCTGGGCGCAATTGCTGTGGGCTGGCTGGAAAACTTGTCGGGGCTGAGAAGATTCCACAAGATTTTTGAAGTCATCGGCGGGATTCTGTTGATCCTCTCCGGCCTGTACATGCTCAACGCCTATTTTGTCGTCGTACCCGGTTTGGCTGGCTGGACCAGTCAGCTTATTTCGTGAAGGGGATAGGGGGGCGGGATAAGCAGCGTGAATGTCCAACGCCATGGGGTGGTTGATAAGTACGGGTGACCTTTTCTCCGCTGATAGGCGGCCCTTTCGGGTAGGGCTTTTACCTTTGTGAACCATTCCCTTCGCTCTTGCAGGCCATTTCCTTTTGGGCCATTTGTGCTGCTATCCAGGCGGCAGGTGGAGCTGGACTTTCATGGCGTCATGTAACAGGCGTATGACTTCACCGGCCTGCTGGCCGGGCTCCTCAATGTGCTGCTCCAGGTTCTCGCGGCCGACCCATGTTGACGCCGATCATGGACGAAGTGCTGGCGAAGGTTGCCACGCTCTTTGAGTGAGCCGAAGAAATAGCTGTGGCCTGTCACGCTGCGAGCATTGAAAAAAGGCACCGATTTGACGTACAATTTCTAGCATTGCCCACATCGATGAAGGGTCTTTACCATGAGCGCAGCTACAGACACCAAACAGGATCGTATCAATCTCCGGTTGAAACACAGTGCCAAGCAGGCGCTGGAGCGCGCTGCAGGCTTTGAAGGCAAGACCGTCAGCAATTTCATCCTGACCAGCGCACTGGCACATGCAGAAAAAACCATTCATGAACACGAAGTCATGAGCTTGAATAACCGAGACGCCGAAGCCTTCTTCGATGCACTGGCCAAGCCGATCCGCTTCAACAAAAAACTGGCAGCCGCCTTCGAGGAACATGATCAGCGCGTCACCAGTAAATGACCGATTATTCGAATCTGGTCATACGGCCGCTGGATAGTAACCACGACAGGTCTGGATTCCATTGCGGTGTGGCCTCACTGGATAACTACATTCAAAAGCAGGCCCGTCAAGATGTGAAACGCCGAGTCAGCCGGGTGTTCGTGGCAACCGCGGCGGAGCAGCCAAATAGTATTGTGGGCTACTACACGCTCTCCACCCTGTCGATTGAACTCGGCCAGTTGCCTAACGCCCTCGCGCGTAAACTTCCCCGACATCCTGTTCCAGCAGCACTGCTTGGCCGGTTAGCTGTAGGGCAAGCGGCTCAGCGTCATGGCGTGGGGAAAATGTTGCTGGTCGATGCCATCAAGCGAACGCTGGCTGTCAGCGATGAGATCGCGATTTACGCCATGGTAGTCGACGCCATCAATGATCGAGCCCAGTACTTCTATGAACAATTCGGTTTCTCGCCTCTCGGTTCAGGAAACCAGCGTTTGTTCCTGCCACTCAAATCCATCTGAATCTATGGTGAAGGGAGTTGGTCGAATGGTCTTGGCGTATGTTTTCGCCCCGTTGGGCTTCAAACCCCTCGTCCAGGCCATGGAGCGCGTGGGGCTGCAGGGGAATATCGTAAAATTTGCGTTTGGCTTGTTGAAAATCACGATGGTCATGCTATTACTCGTCGTACTTGCCGTGGGAGGAAGGTAGTCATGGCCAATAACGTAGCAACCAAAGGATTCGCCTATCGCCTGGGGCATGGTCTGGGGGCCGTCATCGCTTGCCTGCGCGCAGGAGAGCAGCGGATGCTGGCCTCTGCGGGCAGGGTCGGAACTCCCGTTATGTTCCTGCTCAAGCTTCTGTTTTTGGCCCTAAAGCTGGGGGTTGTTGCCACTTTGTTTGTTGTGCTGCTGCCTGCGTTTTCCTGGCTAGCCGCCATGGCATTTGCTCTTCTGGTTGGCGGGGCGTTCCTCTACTTCCTTGCGCATGGGAACTCCTCCGGGGAGGTTCCATACGGTAACGATTATGGCCCTGAAGGGTACGGCTACTATTGCGCGGGCCACAGGGTTGATGACGATGATTGAGAGGCCCAGCTTCTTCAGCTGAGCCTCTCCTCGGTTACATCAGTTTTCTCTTTGCTACGTTCGCGGCTTCGCTTCCCGCCTGCTTCACGTCTTTAGTACCGCTGGAGAGTCCTTCCAGTACGCTACCGACACTCATTCCAGCCCACCCCAACGCTGTGATCCAAAGCATTGGCAGAATGATGAACATGGTCGCCATCACGAAATTCAGGATGGCGTCCTGCGCAGCATTATCCAGGCCCAGGGCTGGGTTGAAGTTCTGGTACGGCGAGCCCGAACCATACATCGCGTCGAGAATAGTGCTGTCGATCCAGCGCGCGAGTTGAAACCAGAAGTCGACGAAGATTAGGGCGAAGAACACCACGGTCATGGTCATCGCAACCTTGAGCTGGTACGCACCGACGATCAGTACCAGTGGGATGCAGATGACCATCGCCATCTTCAGAAAGGCCATGACCATCGGCAGGGCCTGCCGGACCATATCCATCGCCGGGAAATAGGCAAGTGAACCGAGCGCGATGCCAACGTAACCCGCGGCACGCGAAGCTCCGTTGGTCAGGCTGGTCTGTTGTCCACCGACCTGGCCGCCATAGTCCGAGTACACGGCTCCGTCGATCTGCTGCCTCGGGGCAACGATCTGCCTGATGACCGACTCCTGAACCTGGTCGGTTGACAGCCAGTTCGCCCAGCCCAGGAATCGGGTCATCAGGTCGGGATCGATCTGCTCCACAATCCTATCCTGCAATCCGATGCCGCTATCGGACCACCACTGCTTGCACGTTGGGTAGCCGCCACCGTCGGCGGTTTTGGCGAGGGTGGCGTCACGCGTTTCGTCGTATGGCCAGGCGGTCCTCGGCGTTCGGGAGTAGTCGGTGTCGTAATAACCCCGAGTGTTGAGGAAAAACCTCGAACCGATCCAACTGAGATACTGGAGGGTTGTGGGGTTGTCAGCCGCCGAGCCCAGGTCGGGCTGTCTCATGAAGAACCGCGCGCGCGAGGGGCCATAGCAATCGCGGCTGAAGTCGGCCAGCTCCTGTGCCAGCAGCGGGTTGTTGATGCGGGTGCTGTTGACCTCCATGCGCAGCTGACGCAGGTCGGTTCCGCAGGGAATGGCGGCAACGGCGCCGCTGGTGGTGGCCTTGGACAAGCCGTGCATGAATGCCCACCAGATCGGCATCTGCGCACTTTTGCCGTTCAGAGCGCTGAATGAAGTCTCCCAGCCGGTCGAGGAGGGTGCCGGCAGTAGGAATTGACACTGCTGCGCCCGACTCTGGTCGAACTGGAGGGTGCTGAGGCTGACATTGACCACGGGAATACCGCAGAGCGCCACGACCACGTAACCCACGTAGATGTGGGTTTCGATGCGGGCCAATGACAGCACCCCTTTGTTGCCTTCGTCAGCGCCTTCGCCGCGGACTTTCAGCCACTCCCTGACGATGATGATGCAGAACGGCACCGCGAACAGCCCGCTGTCCGCAATCATGTCCCAGATGCCGTTGTTGATCAGCCAGCCCGCCAGGGTGAGGTAATACTCCAGGTAATCGTTGGTGTAGAAGGTCATACGGCCTCCGTCCACCGCAATGCGGCTTTGCTCAGCTCGATAAGCAATACCAGGAGTACGACCATCACCTCGACGCGGATCAGGCGATTGCGGGCTGGACCAGGTGCCGGCCTCGGCAGGCGCGCCTTGAGCTGGAGCCAAAACATGACCAGCACGGTATACAGACAAAGGCGCCAGGCGAGCAGGATCCAGTAGTTTTCTACGCGCCACTGCTGCCACTGCTCGACGCTGCCGAAGAAGTGCATGATCACTGTGCCCAGCAGCACCGCCAGGATGCTGAGGAGGACGATCATGCCCAAGCTGGCCAGCAGCCACACGACAGCCCGGCGAGCTGTAAAATGCGTTTTGGTTGCTTCTCCCATGACTGGCTCCTTATTGTTCGCTGACCGGCTTCTGCAACTGGTTCAGGCGGTCGGCTCCCACGTCCCCCTGGAACACGCCTCTGGAGGCATCAGTCCGAGACCGAGCACGTTCAACGATGGTCATCGGGGAGTTGCCCGCGAGTTCGCGATGGAGTTCCAGTTCGAGCTTGAGGTTGTTAATTTCCTGCTGCAGGGCTTCGCGTTGCTTCTCCACTGCCTGGGTGGCGAGGCCATTTGCCGCGACATTGGGTTCCTTGCTTCCGGTAAACAGCATCTTGAGCAAGAGAAGCCCCTTTTCCAGGATGTCGGAAAGCGCCACTTCGGATGCCAAGCGTCGTGCGAGCACGTCTTGGTCGGCCTCATCACGTAAAGCGACCACGACACCTCGGGTGATGGGCAGCAGGTTGCTCCCGGCGGCCGCCAGGTTTTGCTCCGAAATGCTTTTGCTGCCGGTAAGCAGCTCCTGGAGAGCCTGCAGCTTGGTGTCGTAGGTTTCCTGGATCAGCGGGGACAGGCCGACGCCGGCGACCGTCACTGTCTTCGGGCAGCTGTCGCAGGTCTGCTGCTGTTGCTCGCCGAGTACCCGGGTTGCGAACGCAGTCGCTTCCTCGGGGGAAGACCACAGGTTGCACACCAGGCCGTTGATGCAGCTATCCTCGCTGATGCTCGAGGTGTCGTCGACTGGGCGACTGGTCAGCAGGTTGTACCCGGCCCTGGTCACGTCACCCACGATGCGAATGGGCTTCTGCCCAGATCCACCGGCTCGTTCGCCGCCGACCCACGTCACCCCATCATTGCCCCCGGTTCGCTCGACTTGATCGATTGCCGCGACCGCGTCGGAGTTCGAGGTCAAGGTTTTGCTCATGGCTTGACCTTCAGCCAGCTTCCCCCAACCCGTCTGTTCACCGGCGATATCGGCCATCTTGTCGGCGATCGCCCTGCAGGTGCCTTTGGACCGATCGAAGTCTAGGCGGGCCTGCAGGATGCCGTTGGTGATGAGGTTGTAGAGCGCAGGATTCGATCGCTGCAGGATCAGCGCCGGCAGTGAGGCGACCGCACTGGTCGCGTTCTGTACCACCGAGCTCATGATGTTCTGGAAGCCCTGGGTGGCGCCGTTGAGCTGGTTCTCCAGGGTGTTGCTCATGTTCATGTTTCCGCAGATGAGGTTGTTCTGCCAACCCACCCCCACAGCGATACTGTCCATGTTGCCGGCGCTGCCCATCGTTACCGCGTTGCCGCCACCGATGCTGTACAGCACGTCATCGCCGATGACGCTACCTGCAGATTCAACCTTGATGGGTTCTAGGGCCATGGCCAGCGAACTGCTCAGGCCGAAGACCAGTCCGAATGCCCGGGTGATGGTTTTCATGATGTGCTCCAGTCGCTTGGGAGTCATTGGAAGTCCACGCTGCCGAGGAAGATCTGGCCGCGTCGTTTGCAGCAGGAATAGGGGCGCCAGAGCGCCCAGGCGTAGCCGCCGTCCTGCGCCTGGATCTGCGGGCCGCTGTTGGGGAAGACGGCGCAGGTTTGACTTAGCGTGGGCGTGAGTTCCTGCCACTTGCCGGTGGAGGCATCGCTCTCGATCAGTTCGCCGGCCGGCCAATAGCCGTCTTGAGCCTGCGCGAGCATGGGCAGGTAGACATGCACCTGACCGGAACGTGTGGTGACGTCGCCGGCACGCTGGGCGATCACCGCGCCGGTCTTGTAGTCATCGCTCTGGTGGAGAAAGCCGCTGCGCGGGTAGACGTTCCCCCACAGGTCGCCGGACTGGGTGCTGCCGACCTCGCGTCGCCCCGGGGTGAGGGCTTCCGGGTACACCGACTCGGGAATCCCGTAGCGCCACGCGATCGGGTCCAGGGTGCTGAGCAGGTAGGGAACGTACGCCGTTGTGGCGCCCTTGCAGGTATAGCCTGAGCTGCTGGCGAACTGGCTGAAGACGTAGCCGCCAGGGTGACCGATGACATCGGCCTCCTTGAACTTGGCCATGTTGTTCTCAGCCACATGGTTGGTCGTGCCGTCGCCGCCGGCCTGGGCGGTCGAGGTGGGTGATCCCATGCCGGCGACTTCGGACCAGGGGTTCAAGCCGGTGTTCGAGTAGGCAGAAACAACCGCGTCGGGAATGTAGTGGCGGACCTTGGTCGAGGTCCTGACCTTGCAACCGAAGTTCGTGCAGAACAACCAGTAGCAGATGCCGACGACCTTGTACTCCAGGCACTGCGGGGAAAGCGTCGCCGAGACGATCGCGGCGGTGTTGATCGCGGCCGATGCCGAGAAGGCCAGGCTGAAGGTGAACACCAGCGAGAGCGGGCGCAGGACGTGATGAGGCTTCATCGCTGCATGCTCCTGGCTCGGTCGATCAGCCCGATCGCGGTGGCCACATCGGGCTCGCCGTACACCACGTACCTCCGATCGACTAACACGGCTGGAAGCTTCTCGACGCCTGCGCTCCAGGCATCAGCCACACCTTGCTGCGCCTTGGCCAAGTCGTCCTGGAGGCGCTTACCTTCAGGGTTGGCCAGGAAGCGCTGGGCTGCTGCTGTGGCTTGGCGAGGATCTGCCGGCAGGGAGCGAGACAGCTGCTCCTCGAGTCGTTGCTGTTCATCCAGGAGGATGACGCTCACGCTGAAGGGGGCGTTCACCGGGTGGGCCTGGTCCGTGACGACCCAGGTTTCGCCCTGGGCGAGAGTGCTGAATAAGAGGGTGGCGAGCGGCAACGGCCAGCGTCGCCGACGGCTGAGAGAGAGGGAGTAAGGCATGGCGCTGTACCTGGTGGGGATCCAGGTACAGCAAACCGGATGAGCGTTTCGGGTGCAGCAGGAAATAGGCACCAGGTCGCAGGCGGATTTTATGACCTGGGCGCTACGGTAGCGGCAGGGCCGCAGTCAATTTTCCGTGAACAGCAAATGCAACGCAGGCTAGCGGCTAGCCCTGGCCTATTCTTTCTCCTACTGTGTCAGGATTAATAGTAAAATAGGGCGGCCGGGGGACAGATGCCAAAGGCCATCGTCGTTGAGGATGATCAGCTAGAACATGCCGTAAGAGTTGCAGGGTGAGTAGTCCTGAGAATGGCATCCGGGATGCTGCCTTGCTGCTAGCCTGCTTTGGTACGGGTATGACCGTCACCGAGCTTTGTCGGTTGAAGGTGAGTGACTACCTGGGTGAAGACTGCGGGTTAATCCCTGCTTGGTGGGCGAGCAGGGTAAGCCTGACCCGCTGCGGGTGGATCTAGTTACACGCTTTCCAACCCGCTTCATGGTCGGTTCTGACGTGGTAGGTACCTTCGCGAGCCTGGGCGAGTATATGTCCGGGTCCGCTCCGTTCCTGGAGGCTCTGCCGCACGAGGTGGTGCATCAGGTTGCCTTGTCGAATTTCGTCTCGGTGCTTCCGGCTGAAAGATGACAGCAGATCCAGTAAGTACAGCCCCGGAACAGCACGGTTTTTTGCTTCCAAGGAAAAACATCCTCCATTACACCCGCTTGAAGCCACTTGCAGATAAGTCCGAGCATGCGCCGGTCTGCAATCCGGTGTCCCAGAAACATCAGCATCCATTCATGGTCGATCTCATCAAAGAACGTAAGTGCACCCATAAACTCCACCTTCAAATAATCCGAAGGCCAGCCAACCCAAAGAGTTCCTTGAATTCCTTCGGCAGATCGACCGCGCAACGCCTGCCGAGCTGGATCTGCATTTGATTCTGGACAACAGCTCGAATCACAAGACAGCCGCCGTCAAGGCGTGGCTGGAGAAGCATCCCCGTTTCAAGCTGCACTTCACGCCGACCAGCGCCTCATTGCGTATTTCGGCCCATCGTGACCGCACGTTTCGGCGCACCGTGACCGACCATTTCGCTAACGCGTGACCGCTCATTTCGCTAACAACGTGACCGCTTTTCGCCTGTTCCGAAACAGCCGGTCACGCCCTTACCGAAATGGCCGGTCACGTTGTTAGCGAAATACCCTCTACTCCGTTGCGCATGACCTGACCCGCCGCCACCCTCCGTCCCATTTCGGGGAATCGAAGGATGGCGGTGCAGCGAGTAGCCATGCGTAATATCAAAGAATGCCTGCGCCTCAAGTTCGAGGCCGACCTGTCCCACGAGAAAATCGCCCGTGCCTTGCAACTGTCAAAGGGCGTTGTCAGCAAGTACATCAAGGCGGCGCGCGATACCGGCATCGAGTGGCCCGCGCTGGCTCTTCTGGATGATGCGGCGCTCGGCGCCGCCCTGGTGCCCGCCGCCAAGGTCGTCCACACACGCGGCGACCGCGTGTTGCCCGACGTGATCACCTTGCACCGCGAACTACGTCGTAAAGGCGTGACGCTACAACTGCTGTGGGAGGAATACACCGCCGCTCATCCCGATCAGCCGACCTACCGCTACACCCAGCTCGTCGAGCATTACCGCAGCTACGCCCGCACCCTCAAGCGCTCGATGCGCCAGCAGCACCGCGCTGGCGAGAAACTGTTCATCGACTACGCCGGGCCAACATTGCCGGTGATCGGCGCCGCAACCGGCGAGATCAGCCAGGCGCATATCTTCGTCGCGGCCCTCGGTGCCTCGAACTACACCTATGCGTGCGCCACGCCGGGCGAAACTCAAGTGGACTGGCTGACGGCGTTGAGCCAGGCCCTCAGCTACTTCGGTGGTCTCCCCGAATGATTGTTTACGATTATGTAGCGCGCCACATAATCCGGCTTTTGTTCCCTTCGCCGTTATGTGGCACTGGCTCGGCAGCCCCAGGAATGATGGGGGCGCTCGAGCCGAGGGGCACATAATAATCAAAGGGAATCGAGCCATTTCAGCAAGTCGACGTCCCGGTGCCAAGCGCCTGCTTGGGAGGATGCCGCCGAGGATTGATCGGGTGGAGCGCACAGGGCGACGGCAGCCTCCTTGGTCCGGATGTTGATCTCAGCATAACGGTTCGTCGTCTCCAGACCGACGTGACCCAGCCAAGCCCGAATGACGTTGATTTCAACTCCGGCCTCAAGCAGGTGCATCGCTGCGGTGTGCCGCCTATGTCGCTGAAGACATAGCCGGCATACGACGGCCATGCACCTTCTGCAGGCCGGAGTGGACATCACCGTCATCGCACTATGGTTGGGCCACGAAAGCCCGGTCACCACCCACGGTTATGTCGAAGCCGACCTGGCCATGAAGGAACGTGCGCTTGCCACCATCGGCCCACCTGAAATCAAGCGCACGCGCTATCGTCCGACTGACGCCCTGCTGAAGTTTCTGGAAAGTCTCTGAAATTATGCAAAGTCGGCAGTGGTTGGCGGCCAGGCGTGCCGCCACCACTGCTGCATACCCGACATAATTTCCGACTGTGGATAATTGCGGCCGATGACGAAGGGCCGGATGGCCCGCTCGGCAGCGTTGTTGTCGATCGGCAGGTGTCCGGCCTCGATGTAGCGTTCAAGCCGGCTCCAGTTGCTCGCCAGGTAGTTCACCGCTTTGCCCAGGGCATTCTGCGCCGTGACCTGCGGCTGGGTTTTTTCCAACCAGGCTTTGGGTTGGGCAAGCAACGGCAGGCTGTGCTGCTGACGACCGTGGTGGCGTTGTTCATCGCTGACGTCCTTGAGTTCGCGCTCGATGCCGTAGAGTTTGTTGATCATCCCCAACGCGATGTCGGCGCGTCCGGTTTTGCCCTTCGGTTGCACCTTTTGCGCTTCGACGAATTTGCGCCGTGCATGCGCCCAGCAGGCCAGACGTTCAACACCCGACTGTGCGGCTACGGCGTTGTAGCCGGCGTAGTCGTCGGTCATCAAATAACCGCGATAGCCGGCAAGCAGGCGCAGTGGTACCTCCTGCGCACGGCTGGCGGTGTACTCGAAGAGGATCACCGGCTTGTTCGGCGGGCCGCCGGTTTGCACCCACATCCAGGAGTGGCTGCTCGGGTCTCGGTTGGGTTCTTTCAGCACCTGCACACGGGTTTCATCGCAATGGATCACCGGGCTGTCCAGCAGCTTGTCGCGCATCAGGTTGAGCAACGGTTGCAGCAGTTCGCCGCACTGGATCACCCAACGCGCCAGGGTCTGGCGGGGGATGTCGATGCCATGGCGGCTCAGAACCGTCTCGAAGCGATACAGCGGCAGGCCGTCCGCATACTTGGTGGTCAGCAGCATGGCCAAGACGCTGGGGCTGGCCAGGCTTTTCTCGATTAACTGCGCCGTCTTATCGGCGGTGACCGGCGCGCGTTCGCAGCCCTTGCAAGCGTAGGTTTTGCGGATGTGTTTGATCACCCGGATCTGCATCGGGATGATCTCCAGCTGTTCGCTGGTTTCCTCACCCATGACGTGTTTGCGGCAACCGCATTCGCAGGTCAGTTCGTGCTCGGGCAACTCGTGAATGACTTCGATGCGAGGCAGTTCGGCCGGCAGTGACTGGCGCTTACCACGCGGTTTGCTGACGGCGACAGGGCGCAGTTCGACCGTTTCGACGTCGTCCTGACCATCGCCATTGGGCTGCTCGGCCAGCACCTCGGCCTCGTTGAGCAAGGGCAATTGCGGCGACTCGGGATCGCTGGTCTGCTCGGACTTGCGGCCAAACAGGCGATCACGCAGCAAGGCAACCTGCTCTTGCAGTTGCGTGATCTTGCCCAGATTCGACTGACGCTCCAGCAGCACGTCAGACAGCAGCTGCTTGAGCGTTTCGGGGGCGTCAGGAAGGGTTTCGGGCACGGAAATCATGCCGTGGATTATACCGGTTCAGGTCACGAAACGCGGCGTCAAAACCTGATGCGGGCGGTTGCGCCACAGGTCAAAACCATCCAGCAGCCAGTTCAATTCCTGGACCGTCAGCACGATGGCTTCGTCTTGATCGTCAGGCGATGTTTTGAATCGCTCGGCATCAAGGCGCTTGAGCCACAGACAGAAGCCATTGCGCTCCCAGTACAAGATCTTCACCCGGTTACGCGACTTGTTGAGGAACACGAACAGCACCGGATCGAACACCGCCACCTTGATATCCAGCTCCACCAGGGCAGCCAAGCCGTCGATGGATTTTCGGAAATCCACCGGCTTGGGATAGAGATAGACTTTTTCGACTTTGGCGTCGGGGCGCATCATGGCGGCTGGCTCCAGAAAGAAATTGGAGCACAGCATTGGCTGGCCTGCGGATCATTTGAAGATGGGGTTTATGGAGCGCTTTCGATGTTGTTGCGCGAATAGTCGACCGGGTTGATCACGTCGAGCACGCGGAACAGGTCGGTGCGGCCCCAGATCACCTGCTGCTTGCCCAGGCGCCAGCTGAGGATGTCGCCGTTGGGCAGCGCATTGTCGAAGTCGGCATACAGCTCGCGGATGAAGTCCAGGCGCTCGTTGAACTCGGGGAAGCGCAGATCGTCGCTGCTGGCGTCCAGGTAGTCGTCGATGCAGCCGCGGCTGTCCTTGTCGCAGGGCCGCACCGGCACGCCGAAGGCCACGCCGCCACGGGTTTTGTGCAGGTTCTCGCCGAGTACGATCATGCCCTCGTTGGGGTTGCGCGCCTGGTCGAAGCCGAGCAGGGTGCCGGGCACCGTCAAGCCGCCACCGTGCGGCACGCTGTTGCCGGCCACGCTGTTTTCCAACTGGATGGCGCCCCCCGCGCCGCTGCCGTACTCACTGCTGTTGAGGTCGTAGACGCCGTCGTAGGTGCCACGGAAGGTGGCGTGGAAGGTGGCGTGGAAGGCGGTGTTGTTGAAATTCAGCTGGCCGAGGTCGCCGAACTTGCGGTCGGCGTTGACCTGCAGCGTGTTGCGGAATTTCGACAGGCCGACGCTATCGCGGGCGAAGGTGGCGTTCTCGACGAAACCGCTGACCTGCATCTACTCGTCGGCCAGGACCGCGGCCAGCGGGGTCAGGCTGCAGCCCGCCCCCGCCCCCGCCAGCGTGGCCAGGGTCCAGTGTTTCAGGCTTTTTCTTATTCTTGTCGGCGAGCAGTTCCACGTGCTGTCATTTGTCCTCCCCCCAACCGGACTGGCGACGCTGCAGGTCGCCGGCCCGGAGACTCAGTGATGGTACAGGGCCCCAAGCAGGGACCCGCCAGCCTCAGTAGGCGGCAAAAAACAGCACGACGACGCCGGCCAGCGCCAAGCCACCGTGACCCACGATCGCCCACCAAGGTTTGGCCTGGCGGAACAGCACGCCAAAAAACAGCGCCCCACCCAGAAACGCTGCGCCCAGCAGGCCCAGTGCCCAGACCGCGGCCTGCAGGAACGCGGCGTCGGGTCCGGCGCTATACAAGGCATAGCCCAGCGTCATGAGACCCGCCAAGCCCAGCCCGCCATGCCCCAAGCCGAACCATGAGGGATAACGCACCTTCATTGCCGACAGCAACCCGAAGAACAACCCGCCCGCAGCCGCCGCGGCCAACACCCAGAATGCCCACTGTATAAGTTCCATCGATTTATACTCAACTTGTTATGTTTTTTTAAGAATGACGGTCAGCACTCACCGCCCCCAAACCCCCCGCGCTATCGCACGATACAGTGTCGACGACAGTTGATGGTCTTGCTGTCGGCCTCACCCGTCGCCGGGTCATTGTCGTCTTTGTCCCTGCGATGACGCTCAGGCAGCATCTGCAACATATACGCAGTCGTCCTTTCAGCCCGCACCGAGGTGCCCGGATCGTCGCCCAGCAGCACGGCTTATCGTCCATAGCCCGAGTTGTGCAGAGCGTATCTCAGATTCCAAGCATGCCGACTTGGCTACTTCAACCAGCCCGCTTTTGGTATCGGAAGATCAAGCCGACAAAGATAGCGAATTACATCATAACTAGGGAAACGCTGAAGTATTCATGCTCTAGCCCGACAGCAGGCCTGGAAGCCACGGTTTCCGTGGGGACAACCAAGCGTAATGCGAATAAATCAGCGCTTCCCTAGCACGGCACATCAGTTTCTTCACTATGGGCGAATTTAAATCTACTATCAGAATGAATAATTATAGGCTATGACAAAATTATCTTGTGCTATGGACGACCTAACAGGAGATGACGTGTTGTAAGCCGATCGGTTGGTCATACTACGCTCGAAGGCGTGCGAGTATGCAGCATCAAATCTGCTCGATTTAGAGAAATTATAGCTAAAGCCTAAGGAGGCATGCTTCTGTAGAACTGCTGGAATCAGGGCAAGCAACCCCTCATCATTGAATGGCTGAGTAGCCTGACGGTATCCTGCTCGCACCGTTAAATTCTGGGTCGCGGCATACGAAGCGCCAATCGCCACTATCGTTTGATCCTTGGCGTTCTGAGGTAATTTCAGATCAACACCCCCAGCGTCACTAGTAAATCCCACCTCAATATCCTTCAAGGCATCCTTCCAGAAAACGCGAGACACATCTAAAGCGAGCAAAAACTTGTCAGTAACTTGATGACTCAAGCCCACATCAAGCTTGGCAGGTGAGTTAAAGTTTAAAAAACTAACCTCTCCGTCAATAGGCACATTTCCAATGATGCCATCCACCGCAGTAACAGTTCCTCGCCCTTTCAAATCATTCATATGACTCCTGAACATGTAAGATACACCCAAGTTTGTTGTGGGTGCCACCTTGTACAATAGACCTAACTTGCCTGAGTACCCCCAACCATCTGCGCCACTCGAAATTTCTTTGTTTTTGCTAACACTCAGATGCACACCACGCGGATCAGGTAAAGTACTGATCAACCCAATTAAGGAACCAGAGGCTCGTCCATTCTGAGCAAGGCTACCTAACTGGTTCATTCCAAGCAAATAATCAAGATTCAAACCAGTCCATTTCGCATCCAGCGATCCTCCGATGGAAAAACGATCATTAACCTTGAAACTTACAGCAAAAGGTATGTCAAGAATAAACAAACGACTCGCATTTTCGAGACCCGTATCAGCGCCGGCAGCATAACCCGTTCCACCAACATCGCTGCGCGACAAAAAGCTAGACTTTCCATATTCAACCCCTACACCAGCTTGTGCAAACATGCCAGCGCCAACAGTCCAGTTTGAAAATTTACGGGTAAAAGCAAGCTGAGGGGCAACATACGGACCTCTATTGTTAGAGTGCGTGCTTGATGACACCCTTTCGCCTGTAACACGATTCGAAGCACTGATATCAGTGGTAATGAAGTCGAACCCTAGCAACACTTCACCTGTCGCATCTGACAAATCCATTGTCGCTGGGTTAACCATCATTGACGCAGGCCCGACATAATGAGCAACAGCGGTCCCTCCCATGCCTCTCGAAACCGCACCAAAGCCCTCTAAAAACAAGCCGTCCGTCGCTAACGCATAGCATGAGGAAACACTCATAACCACGCCAACGATACTTCTATACAACATCTTAGATACCATAGCCTTCACCATTTGTTGTTATTTTACACCCCCCCCCCAAAAAAAACTGGGGGGGTGTAAGGGGGCGATGTTTTTCAAGGTGGTTGCCGCGTCGACCGTGTTTCAGGCCGCACATCACAACAGTGCACCAATCAGTATTTTATTATGCTAATTGGAAGAAATACGAAGCACCGGCTTAAGCGTTATTCCCTTTTCCGAATCCTCCGCCGCCTGATTAATCTGATCAAACGAATAGAACTTTACCAATTTATCAAACGGAAACTTTCCTTGACGATATAGCTCAACCAATCTTGGAATAAATATATCCGAAATAGATTGCCCCTCAACGATACCTCGAAGCTTACGATTAAACAGTAAAAAATTAATATCAACGGGAACTGTAGCCCCCATAGGTGGTGCGCCAACAATACCTATCTCACCACCTATGGCAGAGCTGAGAATCGCCTGCTCAAGCACGGAAGGCAAACCACTAGTTTCAAGCACATATGGAACGCCACCAGCACAGATTTCCTTAATCTTCTCAACTGGATCAGAACTTGCTGCATTAATCACGTGCGTCGCCCCAAGCTCATCGGCCAATTTAAGGCGATTCTCTTTGACATCGACAACGATGATTGTCGTACAACCCGCCACAACGGCAGCCATAACTGCCGAAAGGCCTACGGCCCCGGCACCAAAAATCGCAATAGAGGAACCTGCCGAAGGGTTAAGCGCATTAAGGACGGAGCCTGCACCAGTTTGAATACCACAACCAAGAGGCCCAAGGAGTTCAAGCGGGACGTCCTTCGTAACCTTCACGGTGTTGCGTTCGTAAGCCAGCGCATAGGTCGCAAATGAAGACTGTCCAAAAAAACTAGCTCCTACTTCCGATCCATCGTGTCCATGAATGGTGCATTCGCCTGTAACCGAGCGCCCCATAAAATTGGGGACGAACGAATTAGCACAACTGGTGGGATCACCGGAAAGACATGCTTCACAACGTCCACAGGTATAAAAAGTCAAGACAACATGATCACCTGGCTGAACTTTTTTAACCGCGGCCCCCACCTTCTCAACTACGCCAGCCCCCTCATGCCCAAAAACCATCGGTAGCGGAACCGGATAATGCTGATCGCGACAAACGAGATCCGTATGACACAATCCGGTCGCAACCAGTCGAACTAGGATTTGATCCTCTGTGGGCTCGTTAAGGATCACGTCCTCAAGTATGAATGGACCATTTTTTTGACGGACAACTGCCGCTTTGATCTCCATTTGAATCTCCTCTTGTAATTATCAAGAACTTCACCAGACTTCACACACAAGAACTAAGTATTTCCTTATCAATCACTCACCGCTGAGTAACTGTCTTACATCACCTCGAACGATCCCCTCACGGGCAAAGTCAGATTGAGCTAGAGCTTTTGCCGGATGAATTATTTTGTCTACAGGGCATCCCCCTCATACTGGGGGGCGGTTATAGAATCGATCTGCATATATACATTCGCGCGCCACACCAAGTCGAAGAAGCTCGGACTCCGCCGCGTCCACCATCGGCGGAGGCCCACAGAGGTATCCTTCACACGGCCGTCCCTGTAAGAACTCCTGAAAATGTTCGGTTACCATGCCACGCTTTCCTTTCCAAGAGGACGTAGCGGGTTCTTCGGACAGCACTGGAATAAGCTCGAAACGTCCGATCCAATCTCGCTGCAGCGCTTTTATTTCATCAAGGCAATACAGATCACGCTGCTGACGCGCGCCAAAAAACAAGAAAACGACACGCTCACGTTGGGTTTCAGTCATGCTCTGTAAAAGACATTTAATTGGCGCGAGACCCGTTCCACCAGCTACGCAGACCATCACGGCATCACTCTCGTGGAGTCCAAACTGTCCATAGGGGGCCCGCAGGGTTATTGTAGTCCCGGTTCGATCATAACCAAATAACCAACCACTGAAGACCCCACCCGGAACGAGACGGATATGGAAACTTAGGGAACCTTCGGATTGAAAGGGTGACGAAAACGAATAGCTCCTTACAACAGATAACTCGGGACATTCAATATCTGCATACTGGCCAGGATGAAAAACTATTGGATTTTCCGGCACCACAGTTAATTCGATCACATCGTGCGCCAGTCTTTTCTGCCCACTAATCAGTGCTCTGGTTTCTTTCGGAACAATTGCCCTTCCAAGTACTGTGTCCAGTTCGATTTCTAGATCTTCTTTGGGTATGGATTGGCAACCCAAACGGTATCCGGATTGGTACAGGTCACCACTCAGTCCCATAGCAGAAGATGCCAGCTCGCTTATCTTCCCAGAGACTAACTTATATTTACATGCACCACAGGTTCCAACTTTGCAATCATGTGGAAAGGCTATTCCATTATGCAAAGCACTTTCGAGAACCGTCTGACCTCGAGGCACCTTGAACTCAACCTTTTGCCCTTTCACTGAAACATTAGACTCCCGTGGAGGTGCAAATAATCCAGTAATTTTCTTTAACAAGCTCATTCAGAAATCCATCGCTAAGTTTGGTAACCCGTGTACTTGCAAAACGCCTAAACAATAGTTAACCCTGGGCTTTTTCAGGAAGACCTGGAAACACATTTTCTAAAAAAAGACCGTAGAATCCTTTCGTACCAAGTGCTCATCTACGGTCTTAATCAGCAATAATGCCGAATTTCGGCTGCTTTAATCAGCTAGTTACCTGGTCCACCCACAGTGGCCATCCCGCTTTTTTATTAGCAGCCATAGCCAGTTCGCGTTCACCTGGAGTTGCGTACCGCTGGTCCCAGTCCTTCAACTTTGGTTTTGCAATGAGAGCGAACCAAAGAGGCGGAATAAGCCCTAGAAGGAAACACACGAAGAGCGAAGGCATCTGCGGGGCTTCTTTTTCCGGACGCAACGCATAAAACCGTGTATAGCCATTAATATGATGATTGATATGGTTAGTAATTTCGCAACCCAGCGGGCGCACAATTGTTCCCATATGATTCCACGCGTGGTGCAGGAGGATAGGCTGATCTAGATCGCGTACTAATCCATAGTGCTGAAAGTAATTAAAAGCCTCGACTATCCCTTTCGCAATAATCATCGAAGCAATCGTAACCAACCCTAAAGTTGGCCCTCCCAAATAAGCAACCAGGCCAGGCAGAGCGAGCAGGAGTGCGACATATTGATATGTTTTGTTGGACAAATTCCACGGTGACTGTCCTTTTCTACGTAAAATTTCAGCCTCAATCTTTATCGCATCTTTGACGGAGCCAACTGTTGCATCGATCACGAAACCGTAAATTGTCTGACCACGGCACGCAGTATCGCTATCGAGAGGCGAATCTAGGTAAAGGTGATGCGTGTTGACATGGGCAATGTCTCGGTTAGGATCACCATAAAACGTAGCCAATAGCTGCGCCATTTTCCGAGGCAACCAGTGGCGACGATGCATCAACTCATGTGAAACCGGAAGAGTTGGCACACCACTAAGCCAGGCCAAAGAAATAATACACCCCAGCACTTGTAATGGCTCACTAAGGTCGACACGTCCGTTTTGAACTCCGAAAATAAGGAGCCCATATAGACCAATCATTAATGGTAACTGCAAATACTGGGTAAGGTCTGCGAAAAAGGGACTTACCTTTCTGGCCGAAAAATCCTTCGGCAAAATGACATCAAGCACCATCAGCACAGGGAATGTTGCCGCCCCAAGCCAAACCCAGTAGCCACCATAGTAAAATCCGATTAGCCCGCAAGCAGTAACAGCAGGAATCAGGTAATAACGAAGCGTATCCATGTATCTCTCCTACTTATTATTGTCAACTCAGAAGGGGTAACTAGCTGGCTTTTCAACCATACTAATCCATTGAGATTGAGTAAATTCGTCAATACTTGCAGGTCCGCCAAACCGGCCACCGCTACCCGAAGCACCCATTCCTCCGAAAGGAACATGCGGCTCACAGTTAATTGGCTGATCATTAATATGGACCATACCGGTATTTAGACGCGTTGCGATGTCTAGACCAGTCGCCAACGCCCTAGTGTGAATAGATGCCGCCAGGCCATACTCCGAACAGTTTGCTAATTCAATCGCCTCTTCAATACTGTCAACTACAGTGATCGGAGCCACCGGGCCGAAAATTTCAGATTTGAAAACCTCCATCTCCGGCTTCACATCCATGATTACGGTAGCTTGGTAGTAGCGATCTTGATATGTACCTCCCGCCAAAACCTTAGCACCGGCCCTTTGCGCAGATTCGACGAGCGCGTGGACGCGAACTACCTGCTTATCATTGATGAGTGGGCCGAGATGCACTCGATCCGAGTTTGGATCCCCCACCACCAAGTTCTTGGCACGTAGCGCCAGTTTCTCTGCATATTGCTGAGCAACGTCCCTATGTACTAAATGACGTCCGGCAGCCATGCACACTTGGCCCTGATGCAAGAACGTACCCCAAGCAGCGCAGCTGACAGCCCCATCTAAATCGGCGTCAGGCAACACGATGTGGACATTGTTACCACCCAGTTCAAGCGCAACCTTTTTCAGCATTCTCCCGCATTTCTCTCCGATCAACCGGCCCACCTGTGTGGAGCCGGTAAAAGAAATCATGTTAATTCCAGAGTTCGCAACCATCGACTCTCCTACGTCCGCTCCACCAGGAAGAACGTGAAGAACACCTTCCGGCATGCCAGCGTCGGAAAAAATCTCGGCAATGAGCGCCCCCCCGGTGACCGCAGTCTGAAGGTCGGGTTTTAAGATCACCGCATTACCCAACGCTAAGGCCGGGGCTACCGAACGCATTGCTAAAAACAACGGGAAATTCCAAGGTGCAATTACACCAACCACGCCAACTGGAACGCGCTGACAAAGATTCATGCGCCCTGGAACTGCCGATGGAAACAACGTACCGTTAGGCAAAGAAGCTAAACCCGCAGCTTGATGCATTTGCTCATAGGCAATTCCGGCCTCCCATAAGCCCTTCGGACGAATTGCGCCGCATTCCCGCACGTTCCAATCGGCGAACTCATGTTCGCGCTCCTTTAGTTTTTCGGCAGCCTTGCGGACAATGGCGGCTCTTTCACTAAATGGTATTGCGGCCCATTCCTTTTGCGCTTTCTTAGCTGCGTTCACAGCAGCATCGACATCTTCGCCGTTAGCCACGCCCGTAACGCCAATAATGTTTCCATTGGACGGGTCGACAACATTAGCAACACCTCCCCGCGCCTCCACCCAATTAGAACTAAACACCTTCCCGTGCCAGTTAGGCTGCTCTTTTGTTTCCCGTATCATAATCCCGCCTCAACTCTAAAGTTATCAATTAAATACATGAGCCATTGGGCTCAAACAGGATTTTCAATGATTGACCATTAAGGGCCATTTCGAACGCATCCTCTGCCGCCGTTAGTGGCAATCTATGCGATACGAGTGAAGATAAATCAACACGCCCTGTAACGAGTAAGCTAGTTGAACGCTCCCATGTTTCAAACAGGCGCCTTCCATGTAGGCCACGTACAATAAGGCCTTTGAAAAGCCACTCCTCTAAGTTGAGCAAGATATCATGTGACGGGACGCCCATCAGGCGCAACTCACCACCATGAGTGATGGATTGAATAAGCTCCTTTAACGCCGTTGCTTGCCCAGAATAGTCTATTGCAACATCTACTCCTCTCTCTCCGAGCAGCGAACGCACAGTCTCATAAACGCTCTCTTCAGTTGCATTAATGCATTCATCCGCCCCCATTTTGGCTGCTGCAGTGAGGCGCAGAGGATGAACGTCCGTTGCAATGACCTTGCTTGCTCCCAATGCTTTGGCGGCTGCAATGTTCATAAGTCCGATCGGTCCGCAACCAGAAACAAGAACATTCAATCCCGAAACCCCGGAACCTTCCAGACTTGCATGTACCGCAAGTCCAAAGGGTTCCATCATTGCCGCCTGTAGCGGAGAGACTTCACGCGGTACCGGCCAACACACACTTTGCGGAACCACGACGAACGGAGCGAAGCCACCATCAAAGTCGACCCCTGGATAACGTGTATGGGGGCATACGTGCGCCCAACCGCGTCGGCACGTGTAGCAGACTCCACAAGGGAGATGGCTCTCCAAGCTGACCCGCATTCCGGGTCTTAGGCCCTTGACGTCAGATCCGACTTGCTCAACCACCCCGCTAACCTCATGACCGAGGATGGTTGGTAGTTTCATCCGTTTGGCAAATTCGCCCCATTTGTAGATCAGCAAGTCAGTACCGCAGATACCAGCTGCTTCGACTTTTACCAATACGTTGGTACCGTGAACCTCTTTCGGAGCGGGCACATCATCTACGGATAGCCCTCCATGCCCTGCTGTAGTTTTTCTTATCGCCAGCATTGCCTCACCCATATAATGTTAGATGTTATAGATGTCGAGTACGGTCGGAATCAAATCGTTCATTACAATAATCTTCTTGGCTCCAATGCGAAAACCACTACCATCTTCTAGAATTCGGTAATTGTAGGACCCGTAAAAGGTAGTGGTTTCTCCATTCCTAAAAGCATAACTGACCCAGTTTGCGGTTACTCCATACCCTTCGGATGCTTCAGTGATCTGGATATTACTAACGATATGACAGGTCCTGGGAAGCGGTGTCGATGCTGCGGATAGCCCGGTTCGGATTCTAAATACGCGATCTTCCAACCCACTACGGCTGCTATAAAAAATCAGAGACATTTCGCTTTGGGGGTCAGTTGTAGTTTCATACTCGGAGTCCCAAGCAGGAACCCAGAACTCTACCCCCTCGTCAAACAGCGACAGCCAGTTATCCCAGTCTCGGTCATCCAGGTAACGCAACTCTGCATAAATAAAATTCTGAACGCGAACCTGGGTTTCGAGCGCAATGGTCATGACAAGTCTCCTCCTTTAAGCCCCATTAGTTCAAGCCAACGGATATGCTGCGCCAAGAAAATGCCTTCATCATCAATTTTTGCACCGCTGCTTGCTGGACCAATGCCCAATTCCTTTGCGAGATCGTCAGGGCCTTTAATTTCTTGTGTCATACCCCTCGACATATCGCTCCAGCGAGCAACTGTATGTGCGCGGCATCCTTTCTGTACTTCAGAAAACTCAGTCAGGTCATCCGGGGTTGCCATTCCACTTGCATTAAAAAAATCTTCATATTGTCTAATTCGATGCGCCCGAGCCGCGGGCTCCTCCCCTTTAGGCGCAAAGCAATAGATCGTTACCTCTGTTTTATCGACCGCAACAGGTCGGAATACTCTGATCTGGCTGCTGGTTTGGTCCATAAAAAACACGTTGGGGTAAATAAGCAGATTCCTCAATCTACCGACAGCCCATTCCGCCTTGGCCTCACCGATACGCGCCTTGAGTTCATCTTTTACTGGAAAAAGAGGCCGGTCCTCAGGATTTGTCCAGTCCGACCAGATAATCGTGTGGCCATTTCCCAAGTCGTAGTAACCGCCTCGGGAATTTGGGAGGTCGCCTACATTCATGGCCTTGGTCTTTTGGCCCTTAGTATTGGAGCTCGCTCGATTTTGCAGCGTTTGAACGTAGTTCCCATGAACGCTGGCAACATGGTAGCCATCGACACCATTTTCAGCCTGAAGCTTCCAGTTGCCATTGAAAGTATAGGTTGACACTCCTTTAAGTACTTCCAATCCGTCAGATGACTGCTCCACCAAAATATCTATGAATGCCTTGGCGTCCGCGAGGTAATCCTCTATTGCCTCTGCTTCATCATTCAAAGTGACAAATATAAAGCCTTTGTAGTTCGCAACTTTTAAACGTCTTAGTCCTAACTTTTCTTTATCAAAGCCCTCGGGGTAGCCGCCATTCTCCTCATTCATCGGTGCCATTAAGGAACCGTTGTCGTCAAATGCCCAGCCGTGGAAAGGGCATACAAAGTTAGCACGCGTTCCTTTTGAAACGCGGCAGAGCGTTGCCCCCCGATGAGTACAAACATTTACAAAGGCATTAATTTCGCCCTTTTTGTTTCGGTTGATAATCACGGGCACACGCCCGACCCAACGGGTTACAAATGAGCGGGGCTTGGATATCTCACTTTCGTGGGCTGCGTACACCCATATCTTTTCCCAAATGCGGGAGAACTCGAGCTCAAAGAGCTCCGGATTCGTGAATATTTCGCGGCTAACCCGCCGTGGCCCAAATTCAGAGTGATCTAAAAATGGAAGATTATTTTCTAAATTCGTCATTCTTTTTACTCCACTACAATTAGCTGCAGGGCTTATTCAAAGATAAAGTTGGCATACCGCTTCAAAGCAAAGTTATTTAGACTTAATCTAAATCAGCCCAAACAGAATCATCGATAATCCGGACCGTATAAGTTTTGATTGGCACCGCACAAGGATACTTACAAGGCGCACCACTGCGGATGTCAAACGTGCCGCCATGAAACGGGCAGCTCACTTCTCCGTTCGAAAACACCTCACCATCCGACAGCGAAGCATCTCCGTGAGTACAAGTATCATCGATGACAAAGAACTCATCGCCCAATCGAAAGACTGCCACTGGGGGAGCTCCATTTCGATCAATCTTTACTCCAAAGTCTTCCTCTACCTCGCCACACGCAACCAGTTTTACCAAGTTCTGCTTTTCGATATGCCCCATAAGTCTCGGTCCCATCAAGTATATACGTCGGTGAAAGCAGGGTACGGTTCACCCGAATGAAATAGAATGCCGCGCCACAAACTGTCTTCGGTCCACGTGTTAACGGGACGATCCGGTTGCGCGAGGTAGCCCAACCCCGCAAATGTCTCATTTCTATTTCCACTCGGATCGAAGAAATAGACCGTCTCACCTCGTGTAATTCCATGCCGGGTCGGCGCGAGATCGATTTTGACCTTGTTTTTTGCCATTACATCGGCTGCTTTTAATACGTCATGCCACGAATCGAGAAAAAATGAAATATGATGCACGCCGGCACTCGGGCCAGGAAGAAATGCGATGTCATGCGGCTTAGTGGCTCTAAAAAGAAATGCTACCGCCTGAATAGATGCATCGGGTCCAACTACACCTTGCTCGCTTAAATAGAAATCCAGGCACCCCATGAAAAATTTCACATTATCGGCGACGTGGTTAATACCTGCCTCTGGATTTAATTCGCATACAAGTGCAATGTGATCAAGCCACTTAACACCCGCCCCTCTTATATTGTCTGGCCATGGGTCAGGATTAATTGAGCCTACCTCTGTTCCAACGCATTCTTTCTCCGCATAGAGCCTCAATTCGTGGCCGCTGGGAATCGTGAATCGCAGCATCCTTCCCATTGTTGGCAGCTCTCCTGCCGGCAACATGTCTGTGGTGATGCCGTATGATTCAATCCGCTGTTGGAGATGGTCCAGATCGCTATCTCTTTCAACTTTGTATGCGACATGGCACAACCCGGCTCGGTCGGATGGCGTCAAGATGAGCGAAAAATTATCCCACTCATCCCAACACTTCAAATATACGTTCCCTTCTTTATCCTCAAGTGTTTTTTTCATGCCAAGCACCAGCTCATAATGGTGAACTGCCTGCTTGATATCCATGACGTGCATGTTGACATGTCCAATCCGCATAACACCCATTTACGCTCTCTCCTTCATTATATTTTTCAAGGCGTTCTACCCTCACGTTCGTCACTAGCCCGCAAAATAAACGCCAAGGATGTATTAATTTTCTTAGATAGAATTTCGATGTCTAAGGCCGTGATTGGTGAAACTCTGCAAGCGAGGTAGACTTTCTGCTCTTCCTCCTCCACGGAAATATGTGTCCGGCTCATAGAGCCAAGTTTTCGAATCTCACCTCCTCGAACCTTGATCTTGCAAACACCACATCCTCCACCGAGACAACCGACCGGAATGCCCTTACATCCAAGGCGCAACATGCCTTGCAATACTGTTTCGTTTTCACGACAGAGATAATGAACATCACCTCCCGCAATGATTCTTACTAGGTGCTCGATTTGAAGCAGATCGTTAGGTTCGGCATCTGATTTGTGTATTCCTGGCATGACTATCGCCCTGACTTAAGCAGTTCCCGAACACTGACTTCAGCGTTGGAAAGCGATACTGGGCACACCCTAATCTCGGACATCACCATGCGGCTCAAACCAATGAAATCTTTACTCGCGTTGATCGCTACCGCAGCAAGGGCTTTCCCATCAAGCAATCGGACTAAAAAGGCAGATTGTCCTGAATTCAGTTCACCGCGCCAAACGTAGTCGCCTGGCCCTTGGATATCCCCAATCATCTGTATGCGTTGGCTGGCGATCTCGGTCCAAGAAGTAGCAACCTGAGGCGCGGGATGGCGCTCTCCCAACATAGCCAGGGAGGCCGTTTCTGCCTGTTGTTGAGTGTTGATAAATGTCTCAAGCGAGCGCCGCCCGCCGTGCTTTAGCGGCCACGCAGCTACGTCACCTGCAGCGTAAATTCCATCGCATGATGTGTGGCCACAGGCGTCCACTACGACACCTGTTTCGCAAACAACTCCAGCGGTACTCAGCAATATGTCGTCCGGCACTCCACCAATACTCGAAAGGATCATGTCGGCAGAAAGCTCTCGACCATCGGACAACATCACCGAGCGAACACACTGTTCACCATGAATTACTTCAACTTGCGCCTGCAGCTCAATCCGAACCCCCATGGCCTGGAGTTGTTCACGGCACCAGGCCCCGACTTGCCGGCCCAGAACACGCGTCAGCAGTTCATCTGCGCACTCAACGATGGTGACATCAAGCCCAGCTTTGCGCGCGGTGGTCGCAACCTCACAACCAATTAGACCACCACCAATGATCACGAGGGAGCGCCCTGCTTCAAATGCCTTCAACAAAGATACGCAGTCTTTTACGTCACGAAGCCTATGTACCCCCTCCAAGTGTCCGCCTGCTACGGGCAACGTGCGCGGCCGAATACCCGTGGCAAACAGCAGGCGGTCAAAGCTCAATACCAATC
Organism: Pseudomonas taeanensis MS-3; assembly: GCF_000498575.2. Taxonomy (GTDB): domain Bacteria; phylum Pseudomonadota; class Gammaproteobacteria; order Pseudomonadales; family Pseudomonadaceae; genus Aquipseudomonas; species Aquipseudomonas taeanensis. Next base: position 49,925 of record NZ_AWSQ01000012.1, on the reverse strand, counting down.
CGGACTGAAGGGTTACACGACGCTTTTTGGCATCAATGGCGACCGCCCCGTCGCCCAAGTGCAGATCTATCTTTTCATTCTCATACCATGTTGCATCCATTAATTTTGGAGGCGCTTCAATTTTTCGCCCGAGCATGTCTTTTGATAGAGAGGGGCGGTCATAGGGCAGATAGTTTTCGTTAGCCACCATATGAATACGCCCACTGTAGCCTTTACCCCGCAGAGTTCTTGCAGTGGTTGCCCCTGCCAGACCGCCTCCAATTATCACGACATCATTAATCATCTAGACTTTTCTCACATTAAAGATTTGATTTTCTTCTTCCTCGTGCACCAGACTTTGCTGCAGTAGCATAGTGGCACGATTGAATACTTGAATATGCACATGACCGTATAGCTAATCCCCACTGCCTTCTCGAAACTTCTGCGTGTGTAGCCTTTTAATAAAAGCATTACTTAATGTCAGCGTCGTTGTTAGTGTATTTCATTTAATCAGTGGCATTTTCCTAGAGTTAGGCTTTCTGCTTATAGCAACTTCGAGACAGTTAGTTAGGTCTAAAAAACGCACCTCTGTAGCCATGCACACTGAAGGTTTAACATTTAAAGCGCTGGGAACGATCTCGCCGAGCTCGGCGATCCGTGTCGGTAGGTCCCGCCCTAACGGTTCTTGCAGTAGAAACCAAATTGGAGATTGCGGTGCCGTTGAACTCTTAAGCGCGCGGCGAATCACGCTGGAGGCTATGCCCATAAACATGAGCCCACTGATGCAATAGGCGGTGTACGGCACCTCGAACGATCTCAGGTCGTCGCTGTGCTTCAGCCTATTGATCTGCTTGATGCAAGCCGGCCAACGTGGTTCAGAATAGTTCCCCTTGATCATGGGGATCTTCGGCTTCGACAGCAGCAGCGGCACGCAGCTCAACACCGAGAAGATTATGGTGGTCACCCACAGCGTAGCGTAGAGGCCGGACTCAGTATTCGGCGCGATTGAGCCTATGGCGATTATCGCCAACCCGATGGCACCCCAGGCAATGCCCAGCTTGCCTGGACGGAGCAGGCTATCGAAGGTGTCACTTGCCGCCAGGTTGTCGTTGCAAAATAGATCGCAGCTCTCGATCTCGCCCCCGATCACTAGTACCTTAACGCCGCCGAAAGTGCCGTTGATGCTGCTGTGCAGCCAGAGGTACGAGTTCGCGTGCTGCAGGTTGGAGAAATCAATGTGGACCTTGAGCACCAAAATGCGCATCGAGAGCAATAGCGCTAGTAAGGCGATAACCAGCAGCACACGGCCATGAACGCCATTGGCGAACAATTGGTCGCGGTTAGGGATGAAATTGAAGATTGGTGTAGCCGACGGAGCGCCCCGGAGCTGACATCTATTAGCGTCGACTGTGTGACAGATGAAGCTGATTGGGGCGTCATCATTGCTGGCAAGTAGAATCACACGCGCATCGATGACCATGGCCTGATACAAATCGTTGCGCCGACTGGCCTGCTGAGTCTCAACTCCAGAAGAGTCAAGGGCGGCCTCCCAGCCTCCAAGCGATATTGATCCAGCCGTTCCGCGCAAGGCGTTGACACCGAGAGCGCAACCACTCAGTGGGGTAGCGAGGGAATGCAGCATTGCAGGTCACCACTAGTATTTTGTTCTTATTGAGCCATGGCATAGACTTAGCAATCGCTGTGCCATAGCATGTTCCGAGCTGTATCTAGTGGATAAGCAATTGATTATTAATAAGTTTTTAAAAAAAACGGCGCGAGGAGTAATCTCGGCGTGCCGTTGGAAGTTGAGCAAATCCTCAAATCGCGCAGAGGCAGTTGTCGATTTGATCAAGCCAGTGGCCGGCGCAATCCCGCCGCACGCAGCTATCGGCGAATCATTTTGGCTTTGTTCGCGTTTGTCGTGGGTTACCCCAGCGCATGCCGAATCCACGCCTCTGGGCCGATGTCTTTGCCTGCACGCTCCAGCAATCGCCGCCAACCCAGGTAATTTGGCAAATATCGGGTGGCGACGCCGTTGAAGCGGCGCATCCACTGCTTCAAGCGCGAGTCGTAGGCATTCACATGCTGGATATGAAAGACGCGTTGCTTGACCCTCGTGCCCTGCGCCAGGTTCAACGATTCATGCGGGATGGCTTCGGCCTTGGCGACGGCGCGATAGACGCCTGCACCATTGGTGCATAACACCGACTCGGAGCTCCACGGCTGTGAGAGCAGGCTCCCGAGCGTCTGCTTATCCACCTTGGGCAGGACAGCATCGTAATGTTTGCCTTGCCGATCCTGGGCGACGAGTACCGGTATTTGCTCGGCCGACAGGCCACGCTTCTGGGCTTTCCCGCCACGATGTCGAGCTGGGCGTGGCAGTTTGCGCTTGCCCTTGAATGACTCCAGGAAGTAGGTCTCGTCAGCTTCGACGATATTCGACAGCTCGGTGTCGTTTTCGCTGGCAGAAAGTGCCAGCATCCGGTGGCGCCAGCGAAAGGAGGTGGTGCGATGCACGCCGGCCTCCTGAGCGGCCTTGCGCACACTGAGGCCATTGACCATCGCTTGAGCGTAAATCAACCAAGCATCGCTACGCTTGAGTCGGGCCAACGGCGTTCCGGTCGCCGCATTGAATGTCTTATGGCAACTCGTGCAGCGATAGCGCTGCAGCCCCGTTGCCCCACCCGTGGACATACCCGGAGTGGCAATGCGAGCAGGCCAACACCTCGCAGGCGCGCTGATTCGCAACCTCGACAGTCAGGGATGTGCGAGGCGGTTGATTCAACGCCTGTCGGACCTAAGCGCGCTGCTTTACGGTCAGACTGGCGACTTGAGAAAACCATGACTGGAATGCCTTGCTCTCCATCATGCGCCCCTCCCGCTGGCTGTACTGACTTCAGTCTAGCCAACCCACGATGAACGCGAACAGAGCCTAAATAAGGGTTCTTCGAGGGATCGTGGGAAAGAGAGGATTGACAGTCAGGGACGCAGGTAAATTGGCAGTCGCCAAACACACCAACCCCTGCACCCTGATATCACCATGAATCCTATTGATCTTGCCACTTTCTGGCCAGGCTACGCGGTCGTAGCCAGCAGCCAACACGCCGAAAACACCCTGACGCTCATCCTGGAGCCACTTGCCTCCGAACTACCGCGCTGTGGGCGCTGTCTTGAACCAATCCCCCTGATCCATGATCGGCGTGTCCGCGATGTCCGTGATCGCGATCTGTTTGATCAGCGTGTCCAACTGCAGGTGCCTGTCCGCCGCGTGGACTGCCTGAGCTGTGGTCGCGTTCCCGAGCGGGTCGACTGGTTGGAACCCGCCTCACGTCTGACGCAGAGGCTGCGCGCATGGGTCTAAGCGCTGCTGCAGATGCTGCCGATGCTGCAGATGCTGCAGATGCTGCCGATCAGCCATGTCAGCCGACTCACCGGGCTGCACTGGCACACGATCAAGGCCATCGACAAGCGCCGCCTGGAAGCCAGCGTGGGCGACTTCGATCCAGGCAATGTCCGGCGTTTGGTGATGATTTTGCTTTGCACAAGGGCCACCGCTACGCCACGGTCATCATGGATGCCGAGCGCACTCGGGTACTGTGGGTCGGCAAGGGCAACAGCCGTGAGGCCATACGCCCTTTCTTCGAGTTGCTGGGCGAGCGTTGCCGGCAACTCGAAGCGGTGGCGATGGACATGAACACCGCCTTCGACCTGGAAGTGAAACAGCACTGCCCTCAGGCCGAAGTGGTGTACGACCTGTTCCATGTCGTGGCCCGTTATGGTCGCGACGTGATTGACCGCATCCGGGTCGACCAGGCCAACGCGCTGAGCCATGACAAGCCCGCCCGCAAAGTGGTCAAGCAGAGTCGTTGGCTGCTCCTGCGTAACCGGGACAACCTCAAGGATGAGCAGGCGGTGCAGCTGCAGGAGCTACTGGCCGCCAATCAGCCGCTGGCCACTGTTTACGTGCTCAAGGACGCCCTGAAAGAGATCTGGTATGCCCCCAGCGTGCGTGAAGGCTGGCAACGCTGGAGGACCTGGTTACGCCATGCGCGGGACAGTGATCTGGCACCGCTACAGCGCTTCGCCCGAAACCTCAGGCGCTACGCCCGAGGCATCCTCGCCAGCGCCCGCTTCCACATGCATACCAGCCTGCTGGAAGGGGTGAACAACCGCATGGCCTATGGCTTCAGGGACTCGGACTACTTCTTCCTGAAAATCAAGGCCGCCTTCCCCGGGAAAGCGCGATGGACCTAAATAATTGCCTTACAGGACTAATGTCCTAATTTTTTCCTTATCTCGGCATATCCCCACCTTGAGCTCCTTGCTCCAACGGGCACCGAAGAGCTTCAACCGGGGCAGCGTGAAATGGAAGTCGGCGGCGCCCCTCTGGCGGGGCTGCACGCTGCACTCCTCGACCTGGGTGTTGAGCATCGCTACCGCCTCGTCCATGTCACGGGACCTGAGCCATGGGCGCATGGCGAAAGGCAAGGCGCGATGGACCGGGTTAGAGGACGTGTCGTTGGCAAAGGGGATCGGACTGGTCATGGGATCGCTTCCTGGGCCTGCCTCGTTATGCCGTCTGGCAGTTCGGGGGACCCTGTCTTGTTGTCATCGGAGGTAAGTTGGCAGACAGACGTCTGCCTGCCCACAGGACACCTGCAGTAGCGCCGCAGAAACATGGCAGGTTCAGTCGATTGTTGTATAACCAGGCTCGCGGAGCGCCCGCAGCCCCGACTCGGCGCAGGCCTCGTCCTGCTCCTCGCTGGCTCCGGAAACGCCAATGCCGCCGATGCATTCACCATCGAGCAGGATCGGCAGGCCGCCGCCGAACACCACCAGCCGCTCGCGTCTTGGCAGGCCGATGCGCAGGCGCGGGTTGTCACCCAGCACTTCGAGCCAGTCGCGAGTGGAAAAGCCGAAGCTCGCCGCAGTATAGGCCTTGTCCTCGGCGATACCCTGCGAATGCAGGAAGGCGCCGTTCATGCGTAGATAGGCCAGCGGCAGGCCGGCGCGGTCCACCACGCTGACGTGGATGCGCACGCCAAGCTCCTCGGCATGGGCCACGGCGGCGCGGGCGACGGCAGAGGCGGCTTCCCAGTGCAGCGAGCGCTCGGTCATGGTTTTCATGCGCCGGGCACCCGGGGTTGTGCTGGGGCAAGTGGGTTCATCGGCCGAGGGCCTTGGCGCTTTCGCCGCCGATGCCGAAGTGGTTGCTCGGCATCTCGGTGATGATGACCCGTACCCGTTCGATCGGCGCGTCCAGCGAGCGCGACATGGCCTCGCTGACTTCGCGGATCAGGGTTTCCTTCTGCTCGTCGCTGCGACCTTCGAGGATGTACAACTGGGCGATGGGCATGGCCTCGTCCTCCAACAATAGGGGCGGCCGACCGTGCAGGTCGGCCGCGGGGGTTCAGATAAAGCGCGCGGACACCGAGCCGAGGCCCTGGTAGCGCACGCAGATGTTGTCGCCCGGTACCACTGGCACGGCGGCGGTGATGCCGCCGGTCATGATGAAGGTGCCGGCCGGGATGTGTTCGCCGCGCTCGGCCAGCAGGTTGGCCAGCATCGCCACGCTGGACAGCGGATGGCCGAGCACCGCGGCGCCGGCACCGAGTTCCACCACTTCGCCGTTCTTCTCCATGACCACGCCGAGGGTGCGCAGGTCGACCTCCTCCAGGCTGGCCATGCGTCCGCCGGTGATGAAGCGGGTCGAGGAGGCGTTGTCGGCGACCACGCTGATCAGGTCGAACTTGAAGTTCTCGTAGCGCGAGTCGATCACCTCGACGGTGGGGATTACGTAGTCGATCGCCGCGATCACGTCACCGAGGTGGCAGCCCGGGCCGTGCAGCGGCGCCTTGGTCACCACCGAGATTTCCGCCTCGATCTTCGGGTGGATCAGCTGGGAGCAATCCACCACGCCGCCGTCCGGCACGCTGAAGTAGTCGGCGAGGAAGCCGTAGATCGGCGTTTCCACGCCCATCTGCGCCATCTTCGCCCAGGAGGTCAGGCCCATCTTCAGGCCGACGATCTTGTTGCCGCGGGCCTCCTTGCGCCGGCGGATTTCCCACTGCACGTCGTAGGCATCGGCGAAGGTCATCTCGGGGAAGTCGTTGGTCACCTTGCCGATGTCGTGGACATTCAGCTCGGCGTTTTCGATGTGCTCGGCCAGGGCCAGCACCTGTTCGCGGGTCAGGGTACGGTTCATGCGCTCACCTTCTGCTGCTGACGGGCCCGGGCCATGTCCAGGGCCAGGTCTTCGATCATGTCTTCCTGGCCACCGACGGTGCCGCGCCGGCCCAGTTCGACCAGGATGTCGCGGGCCGACACGCCGTATTGCTTCTCGGCGCGCTGGGCGAACAGCAGGAACGAGCTGTACACCCCGGCGTAGCCCAGGGTCAGGGCGTCGCGGTCGACGCGGATCGGCTGATCCATCATCGGCACCACCAGGTCCTCGGCGACGTCCATGATCTTGTACAGGTCGATGCCGGTTTCCACGCCCATGCGCTTGCACACCGCGACGAACACCTCCAGCGGGGTGTTGCCGGCACCGGCGCCGAGGCCGGCGACCGAGCCGTCGATGCGCGCGGCACCGGCCTCGATGGCGGCCAGCGAGTTGGCGATGGCCATGCCCATGTTGTGGTGACCGTGGAAGCCGACCTCGGTGNNGCGCCGTAGCTTTCCATCAGCCTGGCCTGCTCGAGGACTTTCTCGGCGCTGATCATGTGCGCCATCATCAGGAAGCCGACGGTGTCGACGCCGAGCTTGCGCGCCATGCCGATGTGCTGCTCGGAGACGTCCGCCTCGGTGCAGTGGGTGGCCACGCGGATGGTCGAGACGCCGCAATCCAGGGCCATGCGCAGGTGCTCGACGGTACCGATGCCAGGCAGCAGCAGGGCCGAGACCTTGGCCTGCTTGAGCTGCGGGATCACCGCGCGCAGGTACTCCTCGTCGCTGTGCGCCGGGAAGCCGTAGTTGATCGAACGGCCGCCGAGGCCGTCACCGTGGGTGATCTCGATCAGCGGCATGCCGGCGGCGTCGAGGCCGGTGGCGACCGCGACCATCTGCTCCAGGCTGATCTGGTGGCGCTTGGCGTGCATGCCGTCGCGCAGGCTCATGTCGTGCAGGATGACGCTCTTGCCGTGCAAATTCATGGTGCTACTCCTCAGGCCAGCGCGATGTCGCGACGCGGCAGTTGAATGGTGCCGGCGGCGATTTCCTCGGCGAACATCTCGCCGGTGCGCAGCGCGGCGGCGGTCATGATGTCGAGGTTGCCGGCGTACTTGGGCAGGTAGTCGCCCAGGCCTTCGACTTCCATGAAGATCGACACGCGGTTGCCGTCGAACACCGGGCCGTTCTTCAGGCGGTAGCCGGGCACGTATTTCTGCACCTCGGCGATCATCGCGTGAACCGAGGCGGTGATCGCGGCCTGGTCCGGCTCGCTGTCGGTCAGGCAGTGGATGGTGTCGCGCATCATCAGCGGCGGTTCGGCCGGGTTGATGACGATGATCGCCTTGCCTTCCCTGGCGCCGCCGACCTGCTCGATGGCGCCGGCGGTGGTGCGGGTGAACTCGTCGATGTTCTTGCGCGTGCCCGGACCGACCGAGCGCGAGGAGACGGTGGCGACGATCTCGGCGTAGGCCACCGGCTGCACACGGGACACCGCGGCGACCATGGGGATGGTGGCCTGGCCGCCGCAGGTGACCATGTTGACGTTCATTTCCAGGCGGCCGACGTGCTGCTTGAGGTTGACCGGCGGCACGCAGTAGGGGCCGATGGCCGCCGGGGTCAGGTCGACCATCAGCACGCCGAGCGCGTTGAGCTTGCGGCTGTTCTCGGCATGCACATAGGCCGAGGTGGCGTCGAAGGCGATGCGGATGTCGTCGTCCAGCACGTGCGGCAGCAGGCCGTCGACGCCATCAAAGGTGGTCTTCATGCCGAATTCGCGGGCGCGCTTGAGGCCGTCGGAGTTGGGGTCGATACCGACCATCCACACCGGCTCGATCCACTCGGAACGGAGCATCTTCATCACCAGATCGGTACCGATATTGCCGGGGCCAATGATGGCCGCCTTGAGTTTCTTGCTCATGGGTGTGTCCTCTGTTCGATCAGGTGAAGCGCACCGAGGCGCTGCCGATGCCGCCGATTTCGACGCGCATGAAGTCGCCGGCCTTGACCGGCTCCAGGGGTACCAGCGAGCCGGAGAGGATCACTTCACCGGCCTTCAGCGGGATGCCGAAACGACCCAGGGTGTTGGCCAGCCAGGCCACGCAGTTGACCGGCGAACCCAGGGCCGCGGCGCCGGCGCCGGTGCTGAGCAGCTGGCCGTTCTTCTCCACCAGCATGCCGCAGGTGACCAGGTCGACCTGACGAGGCGACACCGCCGTGTCGCCGAGCACGAACAGGCCGCAGGAGGCGTTGTCCGCCACGGTGTCCTCGATCTTGATTTTCCAGTCGCGGATGCGCGAGTCGACGATCTCGAAACAGGGCATCACGCACTCGGTGGCGGCCAGCACATCGGCGTTGGTCACGCCGGGGCCGATCAGGTCCTTCTTGAGGATGAAGGCGATCTCGCCCTCGGCCTTGGGCTGCATCAGCCGCTGGCTGATCGGCACGGCCTCGCCGCTGTTGAACACCATGGCGTCGGTCAGGTAACCGAAGTCCGGCTGATACACGCCCAGCATGTTCTGCACCGCCTTGCTGGTGACGCCGATCTTCTTGCCGATGATCTTCTCGCCGGCGGCCAACCGGCGTTCGAGCATGCGCAGGGAGATGTGGTAGGCGTCGTCGATGCTGATGGCGAAACCGCGTTCGGTCAGCGGCGCGATCGCCTCGCGGTTGAGCATCGCCTGGTACAGCTCGTCGCCGAGCTCGTTGATCAATATCTGGTCCATGCTTGTCTCTCTCTCAGGAAAGGGGGGCGGCCTCGGCGAGGAAATCCTCGACCAGGCGGGCGAAACGGCCGGCGTGTTCGATCTGGGTCCAGTGGCCGCAGTGGCCATAGACGTGCAGCTGGGCGTTGGGGATCAGCTCGGCCAAGGCCTGCGAGGCGGACAGTGGGATCACTCGATCCTCGCGGCCATGGATGACCAGAGCCTCGTGGGGCAGGGTGCTGATCTGTTTCGGATCGCTGGCCAGGCCGTCGACCCAGCGCTGGCGCGGGGCCGGGAACATGGCGGCGAAGGACTCCTGGAAGCCCGGGCGGATGCTGGCCTGGTAACGCAGCTCTGCCAGCTCGTCATTGACTAGATTGCGGTCATAGGCGAACACATCGAGCAGGCGGCGCATCTCTTCAAATGAAGGGTTGTAACCCCAGACTGCATCCAGCCCCTCTGTGATGGGGAAGGTCACGCCGACGCTACCCATCAGCACCAGCCGGCGCACCCGCTCGGGGTGACGGATGGCCAGGGCCAGCGCCAGGCCGCCACCGAACGAATTGCCGACGATGTCGGCCTGGGCGATGCCGAGCGCGTCGAGCACGCCGATGGCATGCTCGACCCAGCGGGCCTGGTTGTAGCGGGCATCGGCCGGGCGCTCACTGAAACCAAAGCCGAGCATATCCGGGGCGAGCACCCGACGGTTCTGGGCCAGCTGCGGGATTATCCCACGCCAGTTGGCCCAGGCAGTGACGCCGGGGCCGGAGCCGTGAATCAGCAGCACCGGGAAACCTCCACCCTGGTCATGCAGGTTGGTACGGTAGCCGGCAGCGATAATCTCTCGACCGATTTCCGGACTTTGCTCAGGTGCGTTCATGGTTGGATCCTTTAGAGTTTGATGCAGACGTTTTTAAGCTCGGTGTAAAACTCCAGCGAGTGCACACCCCCTTCGCGGCCAATCCCGGATTGCTTGCTGCCGCCGAAGGCGGTGCGCAGGTCACGCAGGAACCAGCTGTTGACCCAGACGATGCCGGCCTCGATCTGCCCGGCGACGCGGTGGGCGCGCGAACTGTTCTCGGTCCAGATCGCCGACGCCAGGCCATAGGGCAGGCTGTTGGCCAGTTCGATGGCCTCCTCTTCGCTGTCGAACGGGCGGATATGACAGCAGGGACCGAAAATTTCCTCGGTGACCACCGCCGAATCGTCGGCCAGGCCGGTCCAGATGGTCGGCTGCACCCAGGCGCCGCCGGCCAGGTGCGCCGGCATGTCCGGCACGCCGCCGCCGGTGATGACGCTGGCGCCGTCGTCGAGCGCCTGCTGGTAGTAGCTGAGGACTTTTTCTCGGTGCTTGAGGCTGACCAGCGGGCCGAAGTTGCTGCTGGCGTCGTCCGGCGGCCCGATCACCAGGTTCTCGGCACCGGCCTTGAGGCGGGCGACGAACTCGTCGAAGATCGGCCGCTCGACGTAGACCCGCTCGGTGCCCAGGCAAACCTGGCCACAGTTGGCGAAGGCCGAGCGCAGGGTGCCCTCGATGGCCTTGTCCATATCGCAGTCGGCGAAGACGATGCCGGCGTTCTTACCGCCCAGTTCCAGCGAGACCTGGCGCACGCCCTTGGCCGCGGCGCGCATGATGGTTTCGCCGGTGCCGGTCTCGCCGGTGAAGGTGTAGGCGTCGACATCCGCGTGCTCGGTGAGGAAGGCCCCGGCCGAATCGCCGCCGAAACCGTGCACCACGTTGTACACGCCTGCCGGTACGCCGGCGGCCTGCATCACCTCGCCGAGCAGGTTGGCGGTCAGCGGGGTTTCTTCGGATGGCTTGACCACCACGCAGTTGCCGCAGGCCAGCGCCGGGCCGACTTTCCAGGTCATCAGCAGCAGCGGCAGGTTCCACGGGCTGATCACCCCGATCACCCCCTTGGGCCGGCGTACGCCGTAGTTGAGCGCACCGGCGCCGTCCGGGGTGGCCATCTCGAAGGCTTCGTTGGCGACATTCTTCAGCAGGTCGGCGAACACCTTGAAGTTGGCCGCCCCGCGCGGGATGTCGATGTGGCTGGCCAGGGATTTCGGCTTGCCGGTGTCGAGGCATTCGGCCTCGAGAAACTCGTCGAAGCGCGCGGTGATGCCATCGGCCACGCGATGCAGGATCTCCGCGCGCTCGACCACTGTCATCTTGCCCCAGGGGCCCTTGAGTGCGGCGCGGGCGGCCTTGACCGCCGCATCGACCTCGGCGCGGCCGGCCTCGTGGACGCGGCCGATCACCTGGCCGTTGGCCGGGTTGATGTCCTCGAAGGTGCGGCCGCTGGCCGAACCGACGAACTCGCCGTTGATGTAGTGCTTGATTTCTTTCATTGCGCAGTCTCGCGGTCTAACAGTCGAAGGGGCCGCTCAGGTCAGCACGGTGAGGAAACGTTCGTTGAGCTGGCGGTCGTGGTAGAAGATCGCCTTGCCCAGTTGGTCGGTGGTCCAGGAGATGGTCTTGCCGTGGGTCAGGCCATGGCGGGTCCGGCCGATGTCGATCGAGTTATTGGTCATGCTGATCAGGTTGGCGGCGAGCAGCGCGTTGTCCCAGGTGTCGAGGAAGAACGACCCGTGATGCAGTTTGCCCTTCTTCGGGTGGTGGATGAACGCCACGTCGTGAGCCTTCATGCTCAGGGTGAGGAACTGGGAGATGCGGTTCCCCAACGAGTCGAGCACCTTGAAACCAATGAAGTCCATGCCAGCCTCGTCGTCCATGACCCAGTCCCTGAAGTACAGAGGACCGCTATCAACTTCGAACGGGGCGAGCAGCTCGACGTAGCATACGTCTTGATCTCTATGCTTAATTTGACCGTACCTTGTTGTTTTTTGGGGTATCCATTGCCAAGCAGGCGCTGCTGTCGCGCCAGCTTCCTGCGTTCAGGGACATGCGCAAACCGGCTTAGCCGAAACGCCTATGGCTTTGTCCATATCACGGTCGCGGCCATCCCGACATCCACGCGCTCGATCCGGTTGTGGCGGCAGAGCGCATCGTGGGCGTCAAGGGGAAGCACCAGCTCGATGAAGTGCATCCCAGGCGAGTTGCACACACGGCTATCGCCATCATCAAGCTGCGCTGAATCCCGAGATGCTTAAAGCAAGGGCTATGCCAGTCCTACTGGAAAAGTCGCATACGAAACTAAGTAGCTGAAAAATATACAGTTATTTTTTGTCGAGAACATACGGCGATGGGCTGTAGGGCCTCTGGGCAGGCCTGCAGAGGTGGGCGGCAATTGATTAATTGGTTAATCTTGGAGAGGGTATTGCGCAAATGCTTAAGTATTTGATTGCAGATCCTGCGGTAAAAGCATTTTATTTTGCCAAGCAAGTCATCACTGCCTCGATCCTCTGGCGCGAGGCTGGTGGATTATCCATACAAGAAAAATACAAGGGCGACCAATGCCACTTAAATACAAACCCGAGATGCAACATGCGGATCTGCAAGACCTTAGCAGCCAGATCCGTTTCGTCACCCCCGAAGGCAAGATCTGGCTCGGCGAGCAGCGCATGCTGCTGATGCAGCTGTCTTCGCTGGCCAGCTTCCGCCGTGAGATGATTAGCCTTATTGGCGTCGAGCGGGCCAAGGGCTTTTTCCTGCGTCTGGGCTACCAGTCCGGCCTGAAGGATGCCGAACTGGCGCGCAAGCTGCGGCCCGACAGCAGCGAGCCGGAAATCTTCTTGGCTGGCCCGCAATTGTATGCGCTCAAGGGGTTGGTCAAAGTGCGCTTGTTGGAAATGGATATCGACGTCCAAGACGGACGCTTTAACGTAGAAGCTGAATGGATTAACTCCTTTGAGGTGGAGATCTGCCAGACTGAGCTGGGCCTGATGGATGAGCCCGCCTGCTGGACCGTGCTAGGCTACGCCTGCGGCTATAGCTCGGCATTCATGGGCCGCGAAATTATTTTTCAGGAGGTCAGTTGCCGCGGGTGCGGCGACGAAAAGTGCCGGATCATCGGCAAGACCGCTGAGGAATGGGTAGACACCAGCAGCTTCCAGGCCTACTTCAAGAGTGACCCGATCACCGAGGAGTTCTACGAGCTACAGACTCAGGTGGCCAACCTGCGCAGCCGCCTGCAGAAGTACGACGGCCAGTACTACGGCATCGGTCAGTCGCCGGCCTACAGGCGCATATGCCAGACCATCGACAAGGCGGCGCGCGGCAAGGTTTCGGTGTTGCTGCTGGGGGAGACCGGAGTGGGCAAGGAAGTGATTGCGCGCAGCGTGCACCTGCGCAGCGAGCGTGCCGAGCAACCCTTCGTGGCGATCAACTGCGCGGCGATTCCACCGGACCTGATCGAATCCGAGCTGTTCGGCGTCGACAAAGGGGCCTACACCGGCGCGGCCAGCACGCGCGCCGGACGTTTCGAGCGGGCCAACGGAGGCACTATCTTTCTCGACGAGGTTATTGAGCTGACGCCGCGGGCTCAGGCCACCTTGCTGCGGGTGTTGCAGGAAGGCGAGCTGGAGCGGGTCGGCGGCGACCGCACGCGCAAGATCGACGTGCGGGTGATCGCCGCCACCAACGAGAACCTGGAAGAGGCGGTCAAGGCGGGGCGTTTTCGCGCAGACCTGTTCTTCCGGCTGAACGTCTTCCCGGTGCATATCCCGCCGCTGCGCGAGCGCATGGAGGACATCCCGCTGCTGGCCGAGCATTTTCTAAGAAAGCACCATAAGGAATACGGCAAGAAGACTCTCGGCCTGTCTGATCGAGCGCTGGAAGCCTGCCTGCACTACCAGTGGCCGGGCAATATCCGCGAGCTGGAGAACGCCCTCGAGCGCGGGGTGATTCTCACCGAGAGCAACGAGAGTATCAGTGTTGAGGCGCTGTTCCCTGGCCTGGCGACGGCGACCGGCGGCGACCAGCTGTCCAGCGAAGGCGAACTGGTGGAGCAGCCACCCGCTAACGGTGAGGGCTGGCTCAATCAGATTCTTGACCAAGGCGTCAGCCTGGAGGGCGTCGAGGCTGGCCTGATGCGCGAGGCGATGAACCGCAGCGGGCAGAACATCTCGCAGGCGGCGCGGCTGCTTGGACTGACCCGGCCGGCGCTGGCCTACCGACTGAAGAAGCACGATCCCAGCCTATTTGAAAAATGATGGCTCTGTTCGCGTTCATCGTGGGTTGGCTAGACTGAAGTCAGTACAGCCAGCGGGAGGGGCGCATGATGGAGAGCAAGGCATTCCAGTCATGGTTTTCTCAAGTCGCCAGTCTGACCGTAAAGCAGCGCGCTTAGGTCCGACAGGCGTTGAATCAACCGCCTCGCACATCCCTGACTGTCGAGGTTGCGAATCAGCGCGCCTGCGAGGTGTTGGCCTGCTCGCATTGCCACTCCGGGTATGTCCACGGGTGGGGCAACGGGGCTGCAGCGCTATCGCTGCACGAGTTGCCATAAGACATTCAATGCGGCGACCGGAACGCCGTTGGCCCGACTCAAGCGTAGCGATGCTTGGTTGATTTACGCTCAAGCGATGGTCAATGGCCTCAGTGTGCGCAAGGCCGCTCAGGAGGCCGGCGTGCATCGCACCACCTCCTTTCGCTGGCGCCACCGGATGCTGGCACTTTCTGCCAGCGAAAACGACACCGAGCTGTCGAATATCGTCGAAGCTGACGAGACCTACTTCCTGGAGTCATTCAAGGGCAAGCGCAAACTGCCACGCCCAGCTCGACATCGTGGCGGGAAAGCCCAGAAGCGTGGCCTGTCGGCCGAGCAAATACCGGTACTCGTCGCCCAGGATCGGCAAGGCAAACATTACGATGCTGTCCTGCCCAAGGTGGATAAGCAGACGCTCGGGAGCCTGCTCTCACAGCCGTGGAGCTCCGAGTCGGTGTTATGCACCAATGGTGCAGGCGTCTATCGCGCCGTCGCCAAGGCCGAAGCCATCCCGCATGAATCGTTGAACCTGGCGCAGGGCACGAGGGTCAAGCAACGCGTCTTTCATATCCAGCATGTGAATGCCTACGACTCGCGCTTGAAGCAGTGGATGCGCCGCTTCAACGGCGTCGCCACCCGATATTTGCCAAATTACCTGGGTTGGCGGCGATTGCTGGAGCGTGCAGGCAAAGACATCGGCCCAGAGGCGTGGATTCGGCATGCGCTGGGGTAACCCACGACAAACGCGAACAAAGCCTTATTTAAAAGGTTATTCGACAGGCCTTGGTTTGCCGATCATCCACTGTCTGGCTAGCCGTCTACGCTGATGCTTTTGCCTTGTTTGGGGGATGTGTTCAATGGCCTCGGTGGAAAGGACAGCCTACCCGCTCTTGCCCAGTCGGCTGCCAGCCAAGGAGCTTCATCGAAGCTATTCCCTGTCTGACTCCGAGATTGAATGGGTAAACAACACCGCCAAGAGTCCAGCGCTATCGATCGGGCCCGGGGCCACCTGGCCGAGATGTTCATCCGGCGGATTTCTACGATTCACAAACGCGCCAAGGAAGAGTTGGAACAGATCCAGGCTCGACAACGCCAGAAACTGGAGCAGCTCGCGGCTACCCTGGATGGCATGGTGCAGATTCTGGTTCAAGAGCCGGATGATCAGGAGGCTGGCAGCCTGATTCGGGATTACCTCTCGCCCGATGGCAACCTAGATCGGTTGCGCGAGACTTGTGCCGAAGTCCAAGCGACGGGGGGCAACAACTACCTGCCGCTGATCTGGAAGCACTTCAAGTCCCATCGCTCGCTGTTATTCCGTCTCAGCCACTTCTCCAACTGGAACCCACGACTCAGGATCGCTCACTGATCCAGGCGCTTCAGCTCATCCAGGACAGCGAAAAGGATTGATGAGCATGTCGACTTATCCTTTGCTTCAGAGCGCTGGGTCAAGATCGTACAGCCCTGCCTCTGAAGGACCGCCGACCAACCGGCGCTATCTAGAAGTTTGCGTATTCTCCTACCTGGCCAGCGAGCTTCGCTCGGGCGATATATGAGTGCTGGGTTCGAAATCTTTCGCCGACTACCGCAAGCAGTTGCTGCCCTGGGACGAATGTCTCCAGCAACTACCTGCCTACTGCGAGAAAGTGGTGTTGCCGCTGACCGAAAACTGACCCAGTAGAGGCTGTTCAGCCGATCGAAAACTGACCCAGATGTTCAACTGCTTCTGCTCAATTTTTGAGCAGGAGAACACAGGGTGATCAGTATGGAAATGATGGGCAAAATCCGTCGGCTGTATTTTCGCGACAAGCTGTCGCTGCATGAGATAACCAAGCGCACCGGGTTGGCGCGCAACACGATCCGCAAGTGGGTCAGGGCACCGGAGGCCAAGCAGCCGGTGTACCAACGCCATGCGGTCTTAAACAAACTCAGTGAGTTTAACGCAACGCTGGAGCAGGCGCTGAAAGCCGACTCGCTGCGTCCCGACTCAACAGGATCTAGCCGGTGCGCCGGTTATCGGCAACCGCAACAGCAGGGTCTACCACCTACCGAAGGGTTGTCCGAGCTACAACCAGGTTGGCGAGCGCAATCAGGTGGCATTTAACTCCGCAGCAGAGGCCGAAGCTGCGGGGGTCCGCCAGGCCGGCAACTGCCGGTAAAAGCCTCCTGGCTCGCTTAGGGACCACGTGCGGATTGAATCGTTAGCCAGTCGATCGTGGACAGCAAGGTAGGGCCATCGGCCGGCCCTTCCAGCTTCACGGACTTGCCAGTGGTGCTGTCGGTCACCAGCAGGGTAGGGGTAGCGTTGATGCCCTTGCTGGCGGCTTCCTGAATCTGTATTTCAATGTGCTGTGCGACTGCAAAATTCTTGTTCGCACAGTCCTCCAGGTCTCGCCTATCGACGCCTGTCACATCGAGATTGTCACGAAAGCCCTGGCCGTTGCTGTGGGTACGCTGAAAGACCTGGTCCACTGCACTCCAGAATGCATCGGCGCCACCAAGCACGCCGGCGCACTCCACGAGGCGTGCCTGGTGAATCGCCGCGGGGCCATGAAATTGCAGTGGCAGGTGGTGCCACTGCAGGTTCACATCGGGTTGCTGGCTCACCCAGCGCTTGAGCTCCGGGGTGTAGGCCTTGCAGTAGGGGCATTCAAGGTCAGCGAACTCCGTAATGGTCCAGCGAGCGGAAGCTGAGCCGAAGAGCCAGGGGGCTGGTTCCCGAGATGAGCCCACCAGGTCCTTGAGCAGAATGCCTCCCACCACTAGGGGCGCGAGGCAAATCACTGTCAGCAAAACAGTGAGCCGCTTCATGCCAGGGCCTTGTTCGCGTTGGCCGAGATCAGATCCTGCTTGTGCAGGGCCTCCAACAGTGCCTGCTGGGCTGCCTCTGGTTGTGGATGCTGGCGTAACCACTCTCCGAGGGCGCCACGAAGTTGGGCATCGATGTCGCGGCGATCCACCGCCCGTTCCGATATCTGTTGCAGTTGCTCGATCAATATCGGAGCGCAGACCTCAAGGGTCTGCAGAGCATCTTCCCCGGGTTTTTGAAGGAGCTGGGTCAGGCTTTCGATCAGGTTCTGGGTCAGGGAATTCAGTGCTCTCATACCGGGCGCTCCACTGCCTTCGATTGTTTCGGGAAAGTGATGGTGTGGGGTTCGATGCCGCGTTTGCGATCAAGGTCGGCGGCGACCTCGAGCGCCGCAGCCAGCTCGTCGCAGCCCTTGGCTTGCATGATGTCGAAGCGTTGCTTCTTCTCCTCAGGCTCGGTCATGGCGAGCGCGAGATAAAGACTTGGCGGGACCACGCGAAAGAGCATCTCCATGCTCTTTGACAGCACAACGCCTTCGGTGAATTTGCCGTTCTCCTTGCGCGCCGACAGCATCATCGACTTCTGTGCCGGAGAGAGTTCGCGGAAGCGGGCGATTTTCTCGACCTCGTCCGGCGGCATATTCAAGCAGATCCACCATTCGATCATGTTCAGTAGCGCGGAGGCTTCCGGCGGCACGTCGTCCACGTTCTGGGTCGCCATCCAGAACCAGGCACCGAGTTTTCTCCACATCTTGGTGATCTTCACCGAGTAAGGCGACAGCAGCGGAACCTTCAGTTGGATGTGGCCTTCGTCGGTGAAGAAGATTAGCGGCCGGCCTTTGAACTGATCGCGTTCGGCGATGTTGTTGACGCTGTTCAGTAACGAGATATAAGAGATCGCCATCTGGGCGCTGTAGCCCTCTCGGGCGTAGGTGGCCAGGTCGACGATGGTGATGTCCGCTTCCGGCCAGGGTGTCCCTGGGCGGTTGAACATCTCACCTTCGGCACCCATGCAGAACATCGACATGGCTTCGGCCATTTCCAGGAACCGGTTGCGCCGGCTCTCCGGGATGCCGGCGTCCATACCTGCATCCCGCAAAGCGTCCCGGACGTCCTCGGGGAGCACGATGCGCTGCTCGGTGGCGCACTTCTTCGCCGCGTCGAGGATGCACTGGCGAATGGCGCTACGGTCGGCACGGGTGAGTCGCTGGTCCTCCTTGTCCTCGCCACCGGTGATCATGAGCCGGGCGGTGATCTCCATCTCGCCCAGGATGTCGCGCTGCTCGTCCTCGGTCTGGCTGGCCAGGTGCTCGTCGGAGGCCTCGACATCATCGGCCTGCAGGACCTTCACTTCATTGGGCGATTCGACGAGTTTTACGGCATCGGCGAATGGTGCCAGGCTGACGCCTGTGCCGGGCGACAGGCGCACCCGATTTACGCTCAAACCGAGGCGCTTGGCGAACTCGCCGAGCAGGCCGAAACTGTTGCCCGCTTCGACGATGAACAGGCGTGGACGATAGACCGCGACGATCTGGCTGAGGATGTTGGTCGCGGAGGCCGACTTGCCCGAACCGGTGGGGCCGAAGATGAACAGGTGCGCATTCATCTGACGGTCGAGTTTGTTCAGCGGATCGAAAGTCAGCGGAGCGCCGCTGCGGTTGAACAGGGTGATGCCGGGGTGCCCGGTTCCCGTCGAACGCCCCCACACCGGGGCGAGGTTCGCAATGTGCTGCGCGAACATCAGTTGGACGTACCAGTCCAGGGCGCGTTTCTGGTTAGGATCAAAGTTGCCGGGAAGCCAGCGCAGGTAGCTGTTCAGCGGCGCCACTTCGTTTTGTGGTTCCACTGGGGTCATGCCGGCGCCCAGTAACGCATTGCTAAGCTGGAGGCTGCGCTCCTGGAGCTCAACATGATCCTTGCCGCGCAGGTAAAAGGCGACGCTGCCGCGATAGAGTTTGTGTTTTCGACCCAGCAGCTGTCGCGCGGTCGTGACGTCCTCCCGGGTCAGGATGGAGGCCTGAGTGTCGCCAACAGCCTTACGAGACAGCTGCTCCAGGTGGCTTTCCAAGGTGTCCTGCGGCGTCATCACCAGCGTGATGCAGAGCGTGGTGTCCTCCGGTAACTGGTCGAACAAGGCGTTGAGGGCATCGCCTCCCTTACGGGTTTCACCGGTAAGGTGCCCGGTTTTCGGCGCTTCCCGCAGGCGATCGAGCATCACGACACGATGAGGCAGGCCGTCGAAGTACCAAAGACCTTTGTCTATGTCCGATACCGGCTCGCGGTAACACAGGTTCTGCGAGAAGTCGGTCCCGCTGGCGAGCGGCAGTTCACCTTCAGGCAGGTCAGTGGCAGCCTGGCAGACGGTTTCATAGAAGCGACGCATATCCGCTTCGGTGGGGCCGAGATGATCCGGCCGCGGGTTGAACCAACGGATCAGCCAATGGCGGATGGCGTGGCCGTCCATGCGCTTGGCTTTGATGCCGGCATTGGCCAGGCTGCCCAGCAGGCGATCACAGATGACCTTGAGATACGGGCCAGGCTCCTGGCCGCGTACTTCGCGATCGGCCTTTCTGACCCGTCGGTAAACGACCAGGCGGACGCGACGCTGCTGCCCTCTCCAGGGTAGCTGGCTCACCTTGGTGTCCTCGAACAGCCCGCCGGGCTTGGAGATCGCTTCAAGGTGCTGTTTGAACAGCTTGAGATAGAGCTCCGTGAACGGGGCTCCCTGGGCACGGGACTGGACGTAGTCGTTCAGCTGCTGCAGATAGTTGTCCCAGCTGATTTCGTCCTGGGCATACAGCTGCACGACCCAAGGAGATGTCTCCAGCTCGTCGAAGGAATCCTGCAGGGCGTTTTCCAAGGCGTCACGGACTTTACGAAGCCACTCGGGATCACGGCCTTCCGTGCCGATCGGCGTGAGCTCGAAGAAGGCCGCACGCGAAATACCGTCCTCAAGCAGCATCGCCTTTTCCGAAGGGAGGTAGTCCACCCAGGGGAGAAGGTCCACAAACGAGGGGGCGACGTCGTACAGGCGCGCTACATCCGCCTGGGTTGCCGGCTTCTGCTTGGGGTTGCGCCAGTCCGTTGGCGAGGGAATCCCCAGGCTGGCCAGTCGTTCGAAATACCGCTCAGTTGCCGCCTCGACAGACTCGGTAGCAGTGGCGCCGTCCTGGAGAAGCGACTCACCCGCCGCGATGCCGGCGGCGACCTCGATCTCGGCGGCCTGCAGGTCTGGCTCGACCCGGCGCGCTCCCTTGTGCCCGAGTAAATGTTCGATAAGGCCCATCAGTAGTCCTCCGTCCGCTCGCCAGGCATCGCGTACTGCACGCGCTGGTAGAAGGGAAATACGGTCGTGTACCCAGGCACGGGGGCTGGGTCAGTTCCAGCCAGGTGCGGGTACACATACATGACCAGGTCGGGATTCGGTAGCCGCTTGAACTGGCTGTAGATCTCGTTCTGGGCAGTGCGCGTAAAGGCTGCGTTGTCGTTCCGCATGGCCGTCTGCTGCGGATCCAGGGGCCGGCGCAGGGTTTGCCTGGCATCGAGCAGCAGCCGGCTGCTTGCACTGCCGGCTGACCCGGTTGTGCCTTGGTCCCACACATCCATCATCGTGGCGTCACCATGGGGCAACATCTCGTCCTTGCTGGTGGAGCAACCCGAGGCGAGCAGCGCGATCGTCAGCCAGGCGCAGGCCTGCAGCCTGCGATCAGTCAAGGTGTGCAGAAACATGGGTAGCTCCAGCGCTGTAGTCGACCTTGCGGCCTTTGAGTTCGTAGTCGATCGCCAGCTGCTGATCGAGGTGAACGGAAACCTTCACCCCGGGCTGGACGTAGACGGCTGCGAAGGCTTCGCCGTATAGCTTGTTCATCCATTGGCGAATGTCGTTCACGCCTCCGGTCAGGATGGTGCCGAGGGCCGAGTTGCCCTGAGTTCCGGTGGTGCCGAAGGAGGTTCCATTGCCACTGAAGACGGTGGAAGTGTTGTTCTCGTCCGCATCGAGCAGTTTTGCGATGCCGGCGCCGGCCGCGGTAATCAGACTCTGATTGCCCAGGTACTCCTTGGCGTTCGAGCGCCGATCACCGGCGATGCACGGAATGCCATAGGGGTCGCTGATCCACCCTAGGCCACCCTGAATGGTCTGCTGGTTGCCGTTGCTGCTGGCCTGATTGTCGTTCTGACCTCCATTGCTCTCCTCGGCGGGAGCCGGAAAGCTGCGGACGGTGCCGTCGTTGAAGACGAAGGTGAGGCTGCGGATCTGGCCGCGCACGCAAGACAGCGTCCAGTCGCCCGAGGCCGTGCCGCTGGCCACGGCGCCGGCGACGTCCGGCAGGTCGATGCCGTTGGCCGTCAGGTTGTCGGGGCCGATCAGGATCTTGAATGGATAGGGGTCGTTCACCGTGCCATCGACCGGGACGCGGCCGATGAGTGCGGACATGGCTATGGAGCCCATGAGCGTCGAGTTCTGAGGCAAGGTGTAGACCTTGCGCACCTGCTTGCGCGCGTCCTGGGGCGAGATCTCACCGCCGATACTCTGCGCGCTGGTATTCAGTACGTTCTGGCCGCGATCGAGCGACGGGCCAAATGAGGTCGGGAAGTTGAATCCACTGGGCGCCAGGCTGGAGCCAGCCGCGATCGGCTGGCCATTGGCATCGACGGGGGTGGCGTCCTGCGGCTCGATCCAGACGATGTCCGGGCCGGGGGCTCCTTGGAAGCCTTGGCCATCTCCGGGCTGAACGCCAAAACCGATCGGAAGATCGCTGCCGGCGCTGCCGTGACCTTGCCTGCCCAGCGTGTCGAGCTGCTTCTGCAGCATGTCGAGCACGCCCTGGCTCTGTTCCTTCGACTTCTGTTCCAGCTGTTGCTGGGCGTGGTTCAGGCGCTGCGCGACGTTCTGGTCGATGTTCTGCAGACGGGTCTGCAGCTCCTGGTTCTGCCGTTCCAACTCTTCGTTGTTGGTCAATGCCTGGGTGACTTGGTCCTTCAGCTGGCGGCTCTCCGCCACGATGGTGCGCAATGTGTCGCTTGGCGTATCGCCGTCCACGCCCAGTGCTCGCGCCTGGCTGCCGGAAATCTTCGGCTTACCGCCGCCATCGGTTATTGCCAGGTCTTCATTCGTTTCGGAAAAGACCTTCACGATGACGATAGCCGCAAGGATCAGAAACGGGATCGCCAAGAACTTGAGGAGAGGATTACCTTTCACGACGGCCTCCCTTCGGGTCGATTTGGCCGACGGAGGCAGGAAGCAGTGACTCGGCTAGGCCTCGGCCCTGGGTAACCAGGTACACCGTGGAGGTATCGCTGGCATCGCCTTGGGCGCCCAGGTAGGGATGCTGGAAGGTGGCGGCAACGAAGTTGCCCATTAGGTCACGCGGGTCCAGTGTCAATTGCTGCACGCTGGTATTGCGCAGTTTCACCGCCGTTACCCAGAACCCATCCAGCCGCCAGGCCCCCAGTACGGAGGCCTCGATGGGTAGCGTGGGCAGCAGGGTGCTGACGTCCAGGCGGCGGTTGATGTTCACCTGGCCGATACCCTCAACCGGTTCGACAGTACGCAGCGGGGCGTAGAGCATCTGGGCGGCATAGCGAGTGAGAACCACCGGCACTGGCGTTTCACGTCGTGCGGCCGGCTGCTCCTCGAACTCCTGGTCGCCATCCTCTGTTGTGGCGGCGGTTGGGCGTGTAGCAGCCTGCTTCGGCGCTGACGTCTGCTGGCCATAGCGGGCAGCTGGATTGTCGCCGGCGACAATCTTTACTGGTTCTGGCGCTGGCTGGTTCGCTTGCCCTGGGGTGGCGGCAATGTCGACCAGCATGATCTCGCCGCTGGTCATGTTCTGCAGCTGCAGGCGGGTTGGCTCGATCGGCTCATTAGCAAGAAGGTACAGTGCGCCTCCCGTGCTCTGTACGCGCAGCTTCCCCTCCAGATTCCGGGGCACGCCGACCCGTACATTCTGGTCGACGAAGACGATGCGCTCCTGGCCTACCACCAGCGGAAGGGCGAGCGGGATCCGCTCCCACCGCTGAATCTCAACCGCGTCGGCATACGCGGCCAACGCAGCGAGGAGGGCACAGGCGTATCGCAGCGTGCGCTTCATCGACGGCCCCCGGACTCTGCGACGTCGTCGGTGGAGACCTCAATTCGTTGTGGGTTGCCGTCGTAGCAGTCCCACTGCAGCCCGAACGGGTTCTTCTCTGGGTCCACGTCCGAGCGGATGATCCGAAGCGGATAGCGGGCGAGCGCGCGCTTCACTCGCTCACCACCGTAGTGCTCGTCCGCGGTGATGTCGAGATTCACGGTCCAGTCATTGATGGATTTCTGGATGATGTGCTGCTCTTGCTGGTCGTCTACTCCCCGGCCTGGTATCTCGTACACGCCCCGTTCGCGTTTGCGCAACTCGCCGGCGTTGCGACGCAGCTCGAAGTCCTTCTGCAGGTACGTTTTGCAGCTGGAGGTGAGATAGGCGTCCAGGCGGTAGATGTTGTCCTGGTAGTCGGTCTCGCCATCGGTCGGCCAGCGGTTCATCTGCTGGAAGATGTAAAGACCGAAGGCGTACACCGACTCCGGGGGGATGTCCCACCACTTTCGTGTGCTTCCAGAGCGCAGGTCTGGCGGAACATGAACCGTCAGTTCTCGTGGTGCGGACCACCAGCCATAGGCCAGGGCAAGACACACCACGGCCATTAGGCCCAGGCCGATGCGCAGACTGACGATGTGGGCGTATTGGGCATCCACTTTCTTGCGATAACTCATGCTCACTCCGTGCGATGACAGGTCCACGCACCGCTGCGCGTGATAAGGCCGGCGTTGCTCCAGGCCGGGGCGTACCGGGCAATCGCGAGCTGGACCTGGCGGTAGAACCAGGTGTCCGGGCGACCGCGCTTCAGGCGGCGCAGGATGCGGCTGGCAACGGTCAAGCCGAACACTCCACCGATAAGTGCTCCACCGATGATCAGTGCCCAGACCTGGGTCAGAATCGCTACGGGAATGCCCAGGGCGAAACCGACGCCCCCACTGAGAAACACCGTGGTCCACATTTCGTCGGCGGTGAGACCGCCCATCACCACCGGTTGGTTGTTCAGCCGTACCGGCAGGAAGCTCAACGTGCCGTCATCTAGAACGTCTGCCATGGCCAGTTCCTGTCAAAGAATGCCGGTGGCTTTGGTGACCAGGAAAATGCCGATCCCAAGGATGCCGACACCGACGGCCGCGGTGGAGCCGAGGTCTCGCCATTTTTTCTTGCCTTCGTGGATCTCGTGGTAGACGCCGAAGGCGTGCCATGCCACGCCCAGGAACATGACACCCAGGACGATCAGACCGAGCAGCATGAAGCCGTCGAAGGCATAGTTCTGCATGGTCTGCGTCATGTTCGTGCCTTCGCCGCGGCTCGGGGCTTGAGCTTGAGGTAGGGCCGCCAGGGTGAGCTGGGGAAGCGCGAATGTTCCCAGTGTGAGGCAGTGGCTGATGGCTTTCTTGAGCTTGAGCATGGTGAAACTCCGAAGGTTTAGCTGAGGACGAAGAGCGTGAGGATCATGCAGAGCACCAGGACGCGGATCGCCGCCGGCGCCGCGATGGAACGGTCGAGGTTGCCGGTGGCCCAGCCCCTGTAGGTGCTGTAGATGGCCCAGGCCCCCCACAGGAATGTGATCGCTACGGCGAATCCAACGAAGAGTGCGTAGCTAGCCGTAGGAGGAAAGCCGCCTGCGGCCTGAAAGGCTGAGGACTGCGCTGCGCTCATGCTCATGGCATGCGGCCTCCTGTGAGGGTGTAGTTGCCCGTCAGCTCGACGGGATCGCGGGGCTGAGCTCGGCTCGGAGTGAGATAGTCCTGGAGGCCTTGGCGGACGCGCTGGATATCCGACGCCAGGCGCTGGTAGTCGAAGAAGTAGCGTTGGCCAGGCTCCTCTGCGACCCGTGCGCTACGCCTTGCCGTGTCTTCCAGGGCATTGAGCTGCCGGATCATGACCTCGAGGTTGGCCTGTTCGGATGCGTTGGCCGCAACGGCATCAGATGCCGCCAGACCACAGCAGATCAGTGCGGCGAGGATGTAGCGGACGAAGCGGCGATGATGTGCAGCGAGGATCTGGTGCTGGTTCACGGCTGGACTCTGGCAGATCGGATGGTGCCAGCTTGCCGACTTCCCCCCTATGCCTGCCGCAAGAAATCCATACTCGGATGGCGATGGATTTTTCCGCGGCCAACTGAAGGCCTCAGCCGCTACGCAGCGGTCGCTTGAAGAACAGGAGATACCCAGTCGGCAGGGCGATGCCGTATGCCCAGCCCTGGGCGTTCTGGTTGCCGACCTTGATCTCTCCGCGTACCACCGACTGGACGCTGACCAGCTCCCAGCCGTCTCGGCCGAGCCGAGACAGCAGTTCTTGGCGCTGCGGATCCTGCAGATAGGCTTGGATGTCCGGCTCGGTCGTAGGCTCCTCGGACTTGAAGATCAGGAAGCTTCTGGTCTGGAGGCGATAGAGCAGAGGGGTGAACTCGGTGCGGTACTCGAAGGCCTGGTGGCTCATGGCGGCTCCTTGGTAGGCGTGAGCTGTCAGGCTTTCAGTGGGACAAGATCTGAGGCAATCGGAAATAGTTGGCCGCTACTGCACCGATTTTCGAAGGGCGGCTACCTGCGCTCGTGCGTTGCTCGTTAGCGCTTAGGCTGCGGATTCCACGACACTTGGACACTCAGCCCACGATCATTTGGACACTCGTTCCATGCTCACTTGGACACCTGATCCACGTCCACTTGGACAGGCAGTCGGAGCGCAGCGACGCAGGTTTGCATTGTTAGTCTGAAGTCTCTGTCGCCGTCAATTTCGTTGCGCGTCTGCGCATCGATTCGCCCTTCAGTTCGATCCGATAAGCGTTGTGCACCAGCCGGTCGAGGATCGCATCGCCCAAGGTCGGATCGCCGATCAGTGCGTGCCATTTGTCCACTGGCATCTGGCTGGTCACTAGCGTCGAGCGGTTGCCGTAGCGGTCGTCCAGCAGTTCAAGCATGTCGCGCCGTTGCGCAGCGGTAAACGGCGCCAGGCCCCAGTCGTCCAGGATCAGCAAGTCGGTCTTGGCATAACCCGCCATCAGTTTCGCGAAGCGGCCGTCGCCGTGGGCCAGGCCTAGTTCTTCCATCAAGCGCGGCAAGCGCAGATATCGCACGCTGTAACCGTCGCGGCAGGCCTTATGAGCCAGCGCGCAGGCGAGCCAGGTTTTGCCTACGCCAGTTGGGCCGCCGATGATCAGGTTCAGGCCGTCGCGCAGCCACTGGCCGCTACCCAGTTGCAGGATCAGAGATTTGTCCAGGCCGCGCGGGCTGCGGTAGTCGATGTCTTCCAGGCAGGCGTTATGGCGCAGTCGTGCGGCCTTGAGGCGAGTAGTCAGGCGTGCGTCTTCGCGCTCGGTCAGCTCGCGGTCGACCATCAGACCGAGGCGTTCGTCGAAGCTAAGATCGTTGATGTCAGGCGTTGCGTGTTGTTCGCCAAGCGCCTTGATCATGCCGTGCAGGCGCAGGGTTTGTAGCTTGTCGAGTGTCGGGTTGGGCAGCATTTTGGTGCTCCTTTTTCAGGTCAGTGGTAGTAGCCAGGGCCGCGCAGGTTGATGTGTTCTTCGGGCAGTAACGGCAGGTTTTGCTGGGCAAGCGGCAGCCGTTCCAGCCCTTGGCGCAGGATCGATTCCAGGCTTTTATAGCTGCACGCGCCCAGTGCCAGCGCTCGCTGGCAAGCGGCTTCCAGCCGCTCTTCGCCGTGCTGTTTGCTCAGGCGCAGGATCCCCAGGCAGGCGCGGAAGCCGTGCTGCGGATGGATTCGGCGTTCGAGGATATGAGCGATGACACCAGCGGTGTTCGGCCCGGTCTGCTCAGCCCAGTGGATCAGTCGCTGCGGCGTCCATTCAGCATGTTCGCGGTGACTTTTGGGCATGTGCTCGGTTTGGGTGGTGTGGCGGCCTTTGTGCGGCGAGCGCAGATGGCTGGCCACACGCTGGTTGGCGTGGAAGCACTCGACGGTCTTCGCGGTTAGCCGCACTTCGAGTTGGTGTTTCACCAGCTGGTACGGCACCGAGTAGTAATGGCCGTCGACCTCGACGTGGTAGTCGATGTGCACCCTCACCTTTTTCCATTCGGCGTAGACATACGGATGTTCTGGTAGCGGTTGCAGTGCGGGTTGGTCGATGGTCTCGAAGGCCGAGCGGCGTGAGCCGGGCAGCTTCTTGAAGGGCTTCTGATTGAGGCGATCCAGCAGCAGCGCGATGGCTGTGTTGAGTTCGCCCAAGGAGAAGAACTGGCGGTTGCGCAGCACCGCCAGGATCCACCGCTCGACGACCTGTACGCCGACTTCAACCTTGGCTTTGTCCTTGGGTTTACGCGAGCGCGCGGGCAGCACGGCTACGCCGTAATGCTCGGCGAGATCGCGGTAACTGGGGTTGATATCCGGCTCGTAGCGATGCGCCTTGGTGACGCCGCTGCGCAGATTGTCCGGTACCAGGATCTGCGATGTACCGCCGAGAAAGGCGAAGCAGCGTACGTGCGAGCCCAGCCAGTCAGGCAGCTTCTGCGACCAGGTGGCCTCGGCGAAGGTGTAGCTGGACGCGCCGAGAACGGCGACGAAGATCTGCGTCTGGCGGATCTCGCCGGTTCGCCGATCAATGACCGGCACGGTCTGGCCGGCGTAATCGACAAACAGCTTTTCGCCAGCACGGTGTTCCTGGCGCATGACCACGTCGACCTTGGCAGCCCAGAGGCGGTAGTGCTCGCAGAACCAGCTGTATTGGAAGCCTTGCGGATGGGTGAGCCGATACTCTTGCCAGAGCAGGGCCAAGGTGACGCCGGGGCGACGTAACTCGGCATGGACATGAGCCCAGTCCGGCATCGGACGTTGATCGCTAGGAACCGTCGGCGCTGGCGGGAACAGACATCGCTCCAGTTCGGCGTCCGACAACTGCGTGGGCCAAGTCAGCCCGCAAGCGTTGAAGCGGTGCAGGTAATTGCCGGCACTGCCGCTGCTGATGCGTAGGCTGGTGGCAATTTTGCGCACGGACAGGCCGGCGTCGAACTTTAGGCGTAGTACCTCTCGGATTTTACGCATGGATATACGCTCCACGACGACCTCTTCGCTTCGAGAAAAGAGGTCGATGGTAGTGAATAATCCTGCGTTGCTGCCTGCCTGAGCGTGGGGTCGGATCAGTGAGAGATCACTGTCCAAGTGCTCGTGGAATCAGTGTCCAAGGGGCCGTGGAATGAGTGTCCAAGTCAGCGTGGAATCGCTGTCCAAGTGTTCGTGGACTGGGTGTCCAAGTGCGCATGGAATCCCCACTTAGGCAGTACGCGGCCCAGAGTGTGTAAAAACAGCGCGGAAGATTATTAGCTGGCAGGACGAGCCTTGAATGCGACAGAGAGCAGGTCAGTGGCCTCCGAGGTCGAGTGCGGCGACTCAGGGACTTTCTGGCTGGTTCGGTACAAGAAACCTGCTGTATAGGCGCCTGACGGGCCAAAAGGCATCAAGCCTTAGGCAGTTATCGCCTCCATCAACGCTGCGCTACCCAATATCTTAATGACCCGCTTCATATTGTAGGCGAGCACATGCAGGCTCATTTCAGTGCTGACTCTAGGCAAGGTTTTGGTCAGGAAATGGGTGGCGCCCATCCAGGCCTTGAGCGTTCCAAAAGGGTGCTCAACGGTCTGTTTACGGATACGCATCATCTCGGGGGCCTGATCCAAACGTCGCTGCATATCCTCCAGTACGCTTTCATACTCCCACCGCCTGACGCGTCGCTGCGTGCTGGGCGTACATTGCGCTTTCAGCTCGCAACTCTGGCAGTGTGAACTCCAATAAGTGTGGAGTTTTAGTCCCTTTTCAACACTGGCGTACCGCCAAATCAAGCGCTGTCCTGCTGGGCATTTGTATTCGTCGGTTTCTGTATCGTAGATAAATTCGGTCTTGTTATATCGTCCATCTGCCTTGGCCCCGGAGGTCATAGGTTTGGGCACGTGTACGGTTATATCCGCCTGGTGACAGGCTAGGATTTCTTCGCTTTTGAAGTAGCCCCTATCAGCCACCACCGATAGTTTTTTCGCTCCCATGGCCTGTCTCGCCAGTTTAGCCATCGGACTTAGCTGGCTTCGGTCACTCCCATCGTTTGTCACTTCATGGGCCACGATCAAATGGTGCTTGGCATCGACGGCTGTTTGCACGTTATAGCCAACAATGCCCGTGCCTCGGGTCTTCATCGAGCGGGCATCAGGATCGGTCAGTGATATCTGCTTATCAGGCGTCTCATTGAGCCGTACCTCGATCTCCTTGAGCTCCTGCATCTTGATTTTCAGCGCTGCGATCTTGCCGTGCAGTCGCTCGGTCTTCGCTTGCGCGACGACAGGCTCCTGACGATCTGCGGTATCGAGTGAGCTCAGGTAACGATTGATACTCGATTCGATTTCTTCCATGCGTCGCTGGAGCTTGGCGCTAGTGAAGTTGCGATCCCGATTGTTGACCGCCTTGAATTTGCTGCCGTCGATGGCGATGAGTGCTTCCGAGAACAATCCCACTTGCTGGCACAGCACCACAAATTGACGGCAGACAGCGCGAATTGCCTTGCCGTTGTCTTTGCGAAAATTGGCGATGGTCTTGAAGTCGGGCATCAAACGCCCAGTCAGCCACATGAGCTCGACATTACGCTGGGCCTCTCGTTCAAGGCGCCGACTGGATTGGATGCGGTTGAGATAACCATAGATATAAATCTTCAGCAGGTCAGCAGGATGGTAAGCGGGTCTACCTGTTTCCGCCGGTACGACACCGTCAAATCCCAGCGTGGCCAGATCAAGTTCGCCCACGAAGACATCGACTACCCGCACCGGGTTAGTGTCCGTCACATAGTCATCCAAGCTCTCTGGGAGCAAGGTAACTTGAGTCCGATTTTCACCTTGAATAAATCGCCGCACTGGCATCTCCTGCTGAGATGAAGTCTGGTCAAATCATAGCAAGATTGTTGCCAGCGTTTTTACACACTCTGGGCCAAAAGCTGCCTGTTGGAACCACTCCAATGGTCACGCTACGGTCGCCTCGCCGACCTCTACATACCTAAACCCAGAAATGCACATCCGTACCCTGAGGGCCGGGGGACCGCTTCGCGTCACATACCCGAGGCAGGAGCCGTATGCGGTAGTTCCGCACGTACGGATCTGTGCGGGGGGCGGCAGGTAACTGCCGTCCCTACCGCGACCTGAGCATCAACCGCGAGCTGCGCCGCAAGGGTGTCACCTTGCAACTGCTGTGGGAGGAATATCTCGCCGCGCATGCGGGGCAGCCGACCTACCGCTACACCCAGTTCGTCGAGCACTACCGACGTTACGCCCAGACGCTTACCGATTTAACCGACGCTTCGATCTGAGTACGCGGCATTCGTGTCTACTAATCGCCGCCACTACCTGCCCCCTCACAACCCTTGCGGTTGGTTCGAGTGGCTGAGCATCATTGCTAATCAGGTAATTTTATACTCCCGCCAAGCGCACCTTGACGTTTAGGCAGATTTATTGTCTCAGTTGCAATCAGTCGCTCCTGCTTGTACGCAAGGACTTCTAGTTCAACAGTTTCGTTATTAATTGCAACAACGAGTTTATCGTAGTCCTTTAGAGCACCAAGTCCTTGCAGCGTCATCCCTTTAAGATCAGACCAGAACCGTGGTGGGGTTGGTGCAGGCGTTGACGTGCCACAGATGCTGCTTGCGACAATTTGAGCTTGTGTAACCGCATTATGAATTGTTTCTAAACGTACCATCGTTCCAAAAAAAAGATTCCTAGCCAGTGCGCAGTCGCCGATCGCATATATACTGGTATCCGATGTACGCATCTGATCATCGACCACAACACCATTACTCACTTCAAGGGCCGCCTCAGTTGCCAGCTCTAGTTCAGGGATAGCACCGATTCCAACTATAATCAGATCCGCCTGAATTTCTTCTCCACTTTCAAGTACGCATTGATCAACATGGCCATTCCTGCCCTTTATGGACGTTAATTTCGCATTCAGCTTGAACCCAACTCCTTCAGCCTCCAGGCGGGCTCTGACTAAGTTGGCTGCTGCTGGCGTAACCACGCGCGCCATTACACGCGGGGCGGCTTCTATCACTGTGACCCTCCTCCCTATGCCCACCGCAGCTGAGGCGACTTCAAGCCCGATCACTCCGCCGCCCAACACAACAACAGACGCACTCTCCACAAGTTTCCTACGTAAATTTTTGGCGTCTTCCATACTGCGTAAATAGCAGACTCCAGACAGTTCAGATCCCTCGCAGGTTAACCTACGCGCGCTAGCACCTGTTGCAAGAATCAATTTTTCATACGCGTACTCTTCTCCGTCTTTAGCAGCAACTACCTTACGCCCCACGTCAATTGATACAATCTGTGTATTTAACGAAATGCTAATATTATTGTTCGTATAAAAACTTTCTGGCTTTAGTGGTATTGCGGATTCTGCAGTCTCACTTGTCAGAAAAGCCTTGGATAGGGGAGGCCGCTGATAAGGTGTCACAGACTCCCTGCTCAAAAGTCTAATGCCCCCTTTATAACCATATTGACGAAGCCAGAACGCAGCATTTACTCCAGCTGTACCAGCGCCAACAATAACAATTGCCATAATATTCTCTCTGATATATTTTCACTATATTGCTTAATGCCGATCGCCTCAGATAACACCCTGACGTTCGGCTTCACTTATTGCTTGCGTGCGACTCTTTACATTAAGGATGGTAAATATTTTCCTCATATGCCACTTTATAGCATCTTCGGTGACATACATCTTTGTTGCTATTTGTTTGTTTGAGCACCCCTCTTTTACAAGTTTCAAGACACTGACCTGCTTCAGTGTCAAAAAATCACCAGCTTTATTTTCTGCGGGTTTTCTAATCGCCACCATTTGCGGCAGACTAAAAGCTCCAATCGCTTGATCTAAATTAACTGCTGCGAAGACTTCACATGAAGTCGGTATTAACCTCTTAATCAAACGTATTTCATCCAGCACTGTTTGAAAGCATTGAAGCTGTTTTGCCATCTCCAATGCATAAGCAATGTTATGCTGAGCCTTCTTTAATGTGCCGCCACCTGCTTGCGCTCCGGCTAAATACAATAAGCCACGGACTTCCAATTGGCCTGCGCTAATTTTACGGGCTTGCTGAATAGCCAATAGCGCTCTGTGCGCGGCAAGATGAAAGTTCTGATCTCGGGAAAGCGCGAGTGATTGAACAAGCAGCAGGCGTGCCTTTAGGGGGGCTGAGTGCGGTCCGGAGAAAATCTTGCGATCTTCAAAAGCTTGTAACGTATTTATGTACGTTACGCCTTGAAAGAGCAAGCGTTGATAGATCTCAATTTGGCTCATAACTTCCAATCTTGGTAGATTTTTTTCAGCCGCATGTGCCTTCGCCCACTCCAAAATCTCAATGGAACCATTCAGGTCATTCCTTCCAAGCCGCCAAGCTGACACAACACGGCATACGGAAAAAAACACGTCTGTCACCCCGTGATTGGCAATAAACTCTAAAATTTCGGAGAACTTTTCTTCTGAGGTGTCCAAGCGGCACAATTCATAATTTGACTCAAGCTCTAGAGCGTCCAGCATTTTCGAGGTAAACGCGGTCTCCATAATCTGCGCGCCACTGTCTGTGCGTGCTTGAGTTATAAGCTGCCTGGCCCAGCTCATTTTCCCGCTTGCTAGCGCTTGTTGAAGCTTGGCGACATACAGCCAACCGAAAGCAAAATCTTGTTTTGCAAATTTATTCACGGCTTGGGCCTGAGCCAGCACCTTCTCTAACTCTGCAAATCTATACTCACTGGCAAAAATAAAAGCCAAGCAGGTTAGCGCGGCCCCTTTCCCAACTGCGTTTGAATCCCCAAATAAACTAATCCACTTATTACAGAGCTCCTCACTCAAAAGCATTTCATCATTCGTTGCTTTACCTATTGCAAACACAAGCTGCGGCCATCCTTTTTCTTGCCATTTGTTTTTTTTATCGGGCGGGGTAATTAGGTCTTTAAGTAACTTCTCTGCTCGCGCGCTTTGCTGACTGAAATACAATACCCACGCGAAACAAATAAGTACTATGGGGTTCTTGTGCAAGTCCTTCACTGGCAGCTCCGACAGCCAGTGTCTCAGCGTATCTATTTCGCCCTGACGAAATGACAAATCTAAAATTATTCCCTCACTCATGCCGACAGCCCAGCGACAGTCATTCGCCCGTAGGGCTATTCGTATTGCGTACTGGTATTCGCCTCTACGCCAATGCCAGAAAGCTGCGCGCTTAAGCAAGTAGGATCTTTTAGCAGGATTTTCAGCCCAAGTAATTCCTTGAAGAAAATCGCGCAATACTGGATGTAGTGTAAACTGCGCCGGCTCACCTTCTACATGGCGAAGTAACATGTAATTCGTGCTCAGATATTTAATACATGAGGCCGCATTGACGCATTTGAATACATAATTGTAGCCATCAGGCGTCACGACATCGAGCAATGAAGAATTTACAAGAAAAACACGATACCGCTCGGGAAGCGCCTCAAATATTTCATCATTAAAGTAATTATCTATTTCAACTACTGTTGAAATAGACTTGGCCGGCAACTCACATTTTAACAAAAACCCGATAAGAACAGGCCACCCCTCCACTTCTTGCACCAAGGCCTCTATCTGTACCTCAGAAACTCCAAGAACAGCCTCTGCCTCCGCTAACGCCACTGCCTCGTCTGCGCTAAAGGCCAAATCTTTCTCGGTGTGCTCCTGCATAGCGCCTGCAAGTTTAAGCCGCGAGAACCCTTTTATTGTATTACCTGCGACTGCAAACCTGATACTTTTTGGTGTTTCTAACATGAACTCCATAAGCGCGTGCAACAACGGCAAGCCCAAGCCCTGATTAATATTATCCAAACAAATTAGCGTTTCTATTTCGTTACTCGAGGTACTCTGCCAAAGACTGGATGCAAGGTCTCGCAAGAGCGTAGGCTTGCTCACACCCTCTCTCACATGGCTGAATGTTACCAGTTCGAAAGCTTCAAGCTGCTCAATAATTTCTGCGCAGATATCAAATTCACTGTAAGAGCTGGCTCTTAAAGAAATCCACACTGCAGGACGTCCGGTTGTTCTGTGGCGTAGCCACTCGAACGCAAGAGCCACGGTTTTTCCATATCCAGGCGGGGCTCTATAAAGGCATACTCTGGGCGCAGTTCCATCCGCGATACTCAATCTGGGCCGATATATGCAGTTATGCACTTTGGCACTTACTAGAGTCGTAATTCGATCCAGCCCGATCTTGGCAACCGGGAAATCATTATTTATTATTTTTATTTTCATTATGCTATTCTCGCGCCAGCTGACTGCATATTCTCACCATAGGTTACGGTGTTAAATATTTAAACTACACTTAAGTGTAGTCGATATGATCGGTGGTGCAAAATGCTGCCTCTTAGTCGGGTAGCCCCCAGGCCACTGCTGGCTTAGTTGGCTGTCCGTAAAGTTCGTTTATCGATAGGGGGATAACAAATATACTGTGCATCCCTCCTTTTTCGGCGTGTGCAGCATGGCTCGACCAGCGGCTTCTTTTTGTTTAAAACCCACTGATGTTGAGACGCTGCAAAGCTGGTTATGCATGGGAACTCTGCCGCAAAACCTTGGGCAACGTGCCCGAATTCTGTTGCTGCTGGCCAGCGGTCTCACGCCCAAGCACGCCCAAGCAGGTGAGTGATCGGTTGGAAGTTTCGGCACCTGTCGTATTCAAATGGCGCAAGCGCTATCAGGAAGCTGGCCTCGTTGGGCTGAGCGATCTCCCGCGTAGCGGACATCCACGCAAGCTCGACGAGGCGAAGATTAAGGAAATCCTCACCCTGACGACCCAGCGTGTACCGCGTGAGGCGACTCACTGGAGCCTGCGCCTGATGGCCAAATACGTGGGCGTTACCGTCTGGCAAGTCGCCCAGGTATGGGCCGCTGCCGACCTCAAGCCCCACCGGCTGAAAACCTTCAAGATCAGCAACGACCCACACTTTGCTGGCAAAGTGGTTGATGTGGTTGGGCTGTACCTGAACCCGCCTGACAATGCGATGGTGCTGTCAGTGGACGAGAAAACCCAGATCCAGGTGCTGGATCGCACCCAGCCCATGCTGCCGCTCAAGCCGGGTCAGATCGAACGCAGGACGCATGACTACAAGCGTCACGGTACGGCCAGTTTGTATGCCGCCTTCGACATCCTGACGGGCCAGGTCATTGGTCGCATCACCCAACGACACAGGGCCAAAGAGTTCCTTGAATTCTTGCGACAGATCGACCGCGCGACGCCTGCCGAGCTGGATCTGCATTTGATTCTGGACAACAGCTCGACTCACAAGACAGCCGCCGTCAAGGCGTGGCTGGAGAAGCATCCCCGCTTCAAGCTGCACTTCACGCCGACCAGCGCCTCATGGTTGAACGCCGTTGAGGGTTGGTTTGCTCAATTGGAAGGCGGGCGCTGTATCGCGATGCGTTCAGCAGCGTGGCTGATCTGAAAGCGGCAATTCGCCGTTTTATCGAGGCCCATAATGAACATTCAGCCAAGCCATTTCGCTGGAACAAAACGGCTGAATCCATCATCAACTCTGTTAGTCGCGCAAAGCTCACCGCAATCAAGAATAAGTTATTGAACTAACCAAACAGTCCGCTAGGGCCCCCCTAAGAACTGTACGTGCGACTTTCACCGCATACGGCTCAATCCGTTGTAAGCCCGATCAAGAGCCGATCTATCTGCCTTGATTGCTTCTGGGTACAGATGGATCTTCACAATCCGCTCTGAGCTGGTCAGTTTCCGCTATACGGACTCAGGCCGCGGACATGGGAAACCCATGCTCTTACGCGCTGACCTGCACCCTTTCAGGCCCAACCTAGTCGGGTAGCCCCCAGGCCATTGCTGGCCTAGGGCCCCCTAAGAACCGTACGTGCGACTTTCACCGCATACGGCTCAAGCCGTTGTAAGCCCGATCAAGAGCCGATCTATCTGCCTTGATTCCTTCTGGGGAAAGATGGATCTTCACAATCCGCTCTGAGCTGGTCAGTTTCCGCAATACGGACTCAGGTCGCGGACATGGGAAACCCATGCTCTTGCGCGCTGACCTGCACCCTTTCAGGCCCAACCTAATCTTCGCTCATGTGTTCAACGACCACGCAGAAGTCTGCCCGGTTTCCCGTGGAGTAATGTTCCAACCCCTATCCGAGCCATTACAGCCCGGCATTCGCTTTCTCTGCGATCCCATACCCGCACCGCCAACAGCTCACCTTACGGCTCACCTGCCACAAAGGCAGCAATACGGGCTTACCACGTTCCTTACCTGTCACACGCCCAGGTTAGAGCCTGC
Source organism: Pseudomonas taeanensis MS-3 (assembly GCF_000498575.2). Taxonomy (GTDB): domain Bacteria; phylum Pseudomonadota; class Gammaproteobacteria; order Pseudomonadales; family Pseudomonadaceae; genus Aquipseudomonas; species Aquipseudomonas taeanensis. The sequence goes on along the minus strand of NZ_AWSQ01000012.1, from coordinate 13,536 downwards.
CTTTTTGCCGGAAGTCTGATGACGACGTATTCCCACATCCCACAGAAATAACCGACCTCACACCTTTTGGTTCATGCCTATCAGCCGTTTTGGCATGTTTTCAGTCACGACATTTATCAGCAGTTCACTTACGTTGCTCATACTGGCCAGCCTAGCGCCTCAACCCGGTACGGCTCCGAGCATCTGTGCTTCACTTCGCAGCGATTACACACCATCAAGGGGCTACATTGTCACAAGAGCTTCACACCCCACCGTTACCAGTGATGCATGTCTTGTTAGGCTATCGCTGGTCGCACAGCGAGTCCGCTACCATTCCAAACACGGAATAGGTGGACAATGACAGGTAAAGCTTCGTGTCGCACAGGATGGTCTGAAGTAGCCGTGTATTTTTGGCTGACTTCAGCCTCTGCCGATTTTGAAAGCGGTAAATCGATCAAAAACGCTCAGATCACCCGCTTATTTTTGGGTTTTTAGCCGCCGCAAGTACCTCGCGGCAGCCATTCTTCGCATTACAGGCGCACCTCTCCTGCATTCGTCAGTAAATGTCTGCGCGCCATCCACAGATTCGACAGCGCGAACAGTGTCACCAGTTGCGCAGTGTTCTTCGCCAGGCCACGGAAGCGCGTCTTCACATAACCGAACTGCCGCTTGATCACCCGGAACGGGTGTTCGACCTTGGCGCGCACCTGGGCTTTGGCCTTCTCGATCTTGCGCTTGGCTTTGTACAGCGGGCTGCTCTTGCCCAGCTTCTTGTAAGTACTGCGGCGTGCCGCGACCTGCCAGATCACCTTCCGGCCATCATGCTCCGGACGCTTTTCGACACCGGTATAACCCGCGTCAGCACCGACCATGTTTTCCTCGCCATGCAACAGTTTGTCGACCTGGGTGATATCCGCCACATTGGCCGCCGTGCCCACCACGCTGTGCACCAGACCGGACTCAACGTCCACGCCGACATGGGCCTTCAGTCGGGTAAAGCAAGGGTGTTACCACCCTTGCCTCCCCTAAGAACCGTACGTGAGAGTCACCCCTCATACGGCTCAAGCCTTCCAGCAGCCTGAGTAAGACTGGGCAACCTGACGATGCGCTCTTCGGCGCTCAAGGTAAAACGTCCATGCTGGATCAAACGGGTTCGCTGCACTGCATATTTTGATATGCCGCACGATCGAAACACTGGCGGCGGCATACAGCCAAGCGGGTTGACTCATGCCGCGCGCTTTCTCCTGGGTGGCGAAAACCCAGTGCCGTTGACCCACGACACGAAAGTAGCGTTGTTTTACCCAATGGGCACTTTTCATGGCGTGCCGGCGAACTGCCCAGCGCCATAACACTTGCCAAATCTGATGGTCGATCCATGCGAAACGCTTGGCGGCGACAACATGGCGATGATACATGGCCCATCCTCGGATCACCGGGTTCAGGGTCAAGATCAAGTTAGCTTGAGTCGCCGTCTTGTTTGCGTTCGCGATTTCCCGCACCTTATCCAGCAATGCCTTCGCACTCTTGCGAGCCGGAGTGATGAGTAGCTTGCCGGCGTACTTGCGTACGTTCTGGCCCAGAAAATCGAAGCCTTGCGAGATATGCGTTATCTGAGTCTTTTCATCAGAGAGTTCCAAGCCTCGCTCTTTCAGGAACGCCTCAATTGCAGGACGAACCTGATGTTGCAAAACAGCTTTCGTGGCCCCTGTGATGATGAAGTCATCGGCATATCGTACGACGTGTATCTTGAATGGCTTACGCTTGCGCGCTGTCGAAGCCACGCTTGCATAGACGACATCTTCCAGGCCATCCACTTGTGTTAGCCGTACCCGTTCATCCCTAGCACCTCTCCGCCTTGATGCTGGCAGATTCAGTCTGGCCTCGCGGTTCGACCTACCGAAATATCGGCGGTTACATTGTCCCCAGAGCTTCAGACCCGGCTGTTACCGGCCACGCCTGTCTGGGTAGGGAACGAGTGGTGGAACAGTCGGTTCCGTCGGGCGTTAACCTGCGGAACAGAAACCCATGCGACTTTCAGGTCGCACTGCCGAAGTAGTACTGCTGACCTTTCTTGGTTTGGTGCATTTCCGGGTCGCGCTTACCTTCTTTGTTCTTGGTCGAGCTCGGCGCGTTGATCAGCGTGGCATCGACGATAGTGCCTTGGCGCAATGACAAACCCCGGTCACCCAGGTAGCCATTGATCACGGCCAGGATGCCGGCAGCCAGCGCGTGCTTCTCCAGCAAACGGCGGAAGTTGAGGATGGTGGTTTCGTCAGGGATGCGCTCCAGGCTTAGCCCCGCGAACTGGCGCAAGATTGTGGTCTCGTACAGCGCCTCCTCCATCGCAGGATCGCTGTAGCCGAACCAATTCTGCATCAGATGAACCCGCAGCATCGCCATCAGCGGGTAGGACGGACGACCGCCTTCACCCTTGGGGTAATGCGGCTCAATCAAGGCGATCAAGCCCTTCCACGGCACCACCCGATCCATCTCGATCAGGAACAACTCTTTACGGGTCTGCTTGCGCTTGCCGGCGTATTCGGCATCGGCGAAGGTCATCTGCTTCATCGGAAAACTCGGTGGGTGGCGTCCGGGTATTTTGCCAAAATCAGGAAGTCTTCTTCAGAGTTTCCCTAATCTTCGCTCATGTGTTCAACGACCACGCAGAAGTCAGCCCGGTTTCCCGTGGAGTAATGTTCCAACCCCTTTCCGAGCCATTACAGCCCGGCATTCGCTTTCTCTACGGAAGGTCTGAAGTAGTCGCGATTTTCATGGTGTTTTTCTCAACGACTCGAAAAAACAACGTCTCAATCGAAAAAACGGATCATTTTCCACCTTCAAATGCATAGTTTTGCGCCTTGAGGGGGGAATCCCCCCATTTTTAGCACTCGCCAAAAGTAGAGGTCAGGCCGCGCGGGCCAACTTCTGTTTGGGGGTGATACCTCCCTGGGCCATGTTTGGCCGTTCGTGATTGTATGTCCACATCCAGCGAGTTGCATGTTCCTGCACCTCGGTGATCGATTCGAACAAATAATGCCCCAGCCAGTCGTAACGCACCGTGCGATTGTAGCGCTCGACGTAGGCGTTCTGCTGTGGATTTCCTGGCTGGATGTACTCCAGGCGAACGCCGCGCTTTTCCGCCCACAGAACAAGCTTACTGCTGATGTACTCCGGGCCGTTGTCACTACGGATGGTCTGTGGTTTCACACTCTTGCGAGCCGGAGTGATGAGTAGCTTGCCGGTGTACTTGCGTACGTTCTGGCCCAGAAAATCGAAGCCTTGCGAGATATGCGTTATCTGAGTCTTTTCATCAGAGAGTTCCAAGCCTCGCTCTTTCAGGAACGCCTCAATTGCAGGACGAACCTGATGTTGCAAAACAGCTTTCGTGGCCCCTGTGATGATGAAGTCATCGGCATATCGTACGACGTGTATCTTGAATGGCTTACGCTTGCGCTCTGTCGAAGCCACGCTTGCATGGACGACATCTTCCAGGCTATCCAGCGTCCAATTCGCAAGTATCGGAGAGATAACGCCTCTCTGGTTGAATCGCTCCCTTGGCATCGCAATGACAGATTTCCATGTTCCGTACATGTGCCTGAATGATCGTCACGCCACCTCTATGCCGGATACCGCCAGACCAGAACCCAGGCGCCCGTCTGACTTGTCCCAGAGCGTTGTCGAGTCTCTGGTTTCGATATCGTCTGCAATTATCGACACTTCTTCGATGGTTCACTTACGTTCGTCTCAATCAATCAATCATACCTGACTGACTCTTGGTCAGCCTTTTCCCGTGGCGCTCACCACACACGCTCTTTACGTATGCAGCCCAGGGTGGTTTCACATAACCGAACTGGCGCTTGATCACTCTGAATGGGTGTTCAACCTTTGCCTTTGCCTTCTCGATCTTGCACTTGGCTTTATATAGAGCGCTACGCTTGCCCAGTTTCTTGTAGGTGCCACGGCGAGTACGACGATGAATGCGATGAGACGGTGGCTTGAGGAAAGACATTTGTGCCATTGCGCAGCCTTACTCTTGATGGGGGAGCCTGGTGGTCAGGGAGGGATTCGACGGACTGCCGGCAGTACTCTCGACAGTACGGTCGAAACCGGCGCCACCGCCGAGCGCGGCATACAGGGCCACCTGGCTGGCCAGCAGCTGTCGGCGCACCTGAACGAGTTGTTGCTGTGCCTCCAGCTGGTTGCGCTGCGCGTCCAGGACTTCAAGATAGGCGGCGGCACCGCTCTCATAGCGCAACTGCGCCAGCCGGGCGCGCCGGTCCTGCACATCGCGGGCCTGGCGCAGTTGCTCGACCAACTGCGCCAGCGCCTGGCGAGCGGAGAGCGCATCGGCCACTTCGCGGAAGGCGTTCTGAATGGTCTTCTCGTAGCTGGCCACGGCGATGTCGCTGCGCACCTCGGCCAAGTCCAGCGCAGCGCGGCGTCGCCCGCCATCGAAGATCGGCAGGGAGATCGTGGGTGCGAACACCCAGGTGCGGCTGCCGGACTCGAAAAGACCGGCGAGTTCGGCGCTCAATGTGCCGAAATTTCCTGTCAGCGCAATGCGCGGGAAGAAGGCAGCCCGAGCCGCACGGATGTTGGCGTTGGCGGCGGCGAGCTGGCGCTCGGCCGCGATGATGTCGGGGCGGGCCGTCAGCAGGTCGGAGGGCAGGCCAGCATCCAGCGCGGCGAAGATGGCCTCGTCGCGCAGCGCAGGCTCGGCGATGGTTAGCTGCTCGATGGACGCGCCCACCAGTTGGGTCAGCGCATGGGCCTGCGCCGCACGGGCCTGCTGAAGCTGCGTGCCCAGCGTGCGGGCCTGGATCAGCAACGTTTCGACCTGGGTCAGCTCCAGGTCGGAGGTCGACCCCATCTCGTTGCGGCGGCGGAAAATGCGGTAGGACTCCTCGCGGCTGGCAATGGTCTGATTCGCCAGCGCGATGCGCTCATCGTAGTCGCGCTGGCTCAGGTAGGCTTGCGCGACGGCTGTGATCACGCTGGCCCTTACGGCGCGTTGTGCATGGTCGGTCGCCAGGTAGTTCTGCAGTGCGGCCTCATTGAGGCTACGCACCCGGCCCCACAGGTCGAGTTCCCAACTGGTCAGGCCGACCGCTAGGCCAGCCACCTCATGGATGGCAGGTTCTCCGGTCAGAATCAGATCGTCCGGCACGCGTGCGCGAGCCCCCACGCCGGTCAGACCGATCATCGGGAACTGCTCGGACCGCTGGATACCGTGGGCGGCACGCGCTTCCTCGACACGCAGCAGCGCCAGGCGTAGGTCGCGGTTGTTCGCGAGCGCCTTCTCGATCAGCGCGCGCAGTTGCTCGTCGACTACGTAGTCGCGCCATGGCGACTCCACAGGGCGGATGCCTTGTCTCTCGGCAGGCAGGGCATTGGCAGGCCAGTGGGTGGCCACCGGCAACTCCTCGGGCACTGCGCGGATGTTCAGGGTGGGCGCGCAGCCCGCGACGGCCATTGCCGCCATCACGCATCCCAGATGCCACACGGCACGCTTCAGGAGGGGGAAAACTTCAGCCCTGTGCTTTGCGGCAAAGGCCGGCCCTCCGAGCCTGCCCGATCCAATTACCGTACTCCGCATGAGAGATTCCTTACGCTATGAATGACCAACCAATAACGATCTGCGCAGCCCATGCAGATCAAAACCTGCGGTTGATGGTGAAACTGCCGTAGACGGGCAACTCCTTCTGCTCGCGGAACTCCCGCGTGCGTAGGTGGTGCGCGAACGCAAACTTCCAGTCGCCACGGGTCACCGCGATGCCCTGGCCGACGTCGGCCACGGAGGAGCGCTTGTCGACGCTATGGCTGTTCTTCCAGGTGTTGCCATCGAGCGTGAGGTCGTAGAGCACCCAACGGACGTCGGCGGCGACGAAGAAATGTCCGGCCCAGCCGCGGTACGTGTTGCCGGAGACCGGCGGTGCGGTGTTCTCTCCTGCCGGGCGCAGTGGCGAACTGCCGAAGTCGTCGGGCAGCCGCCAACCGATACGCCACTCGGCGCCGAAGTTGGCATGGGTGCCGAAGTTGCCCAGCGCGCCGCCCCAGTGAGTGATCATGTCCTGCGACAGACCGCTACCACGTGCGAAAGGCACCGGCGGCAGATCGTGGCGGCGCATGCGCTCATGCAGGAGCTGGAACACGGGCTCATCACGCAACTGGTGATCCCAGCCATTGAAGTGAGGGCTGCCGATCACCTTGTGCACGCTGCTCTGTACCTCATTGCCGCGTGCGGAGGGTCCCACCATGCCCAGCCGCAACTGGTTGGTTGTCAGGTGATCGCCCTTGCGGGCGTTGTAGCCCACACTGAACAACAACACCGCAGCGTACGGGCGATCGTCTGGAGTCAGCTCCGAAGGTCCGTGATCTTCCGGGGTGAACAGGCCTTGCCCGAAGCTGGCAATCATGTTGATCTGGTCGAAGTCGTCGACCTGCAGCCATGTCAGGCCACGGTTGATCCACCTGGCGGCTGTCGGCAGGAAGGGGTCGTCCAGGTAATCGAGCAGGCTGGGCGACACCAGCGTCACCAGCAGGCCGTTGGTATAACCCTGATCCTGGGATCTGCCGCCGAACAGGTCGTTGTCCACGCGCAGACTCACAGTCGGCCGGCTGATCTGATCCAGCACCGACTGGCATTCCGACGCCATGGCTTCGGTCGCCAACAGCGCGGCAGCGCACAGCGTTGCCCCCAGCCAGGCAGTCCGACGGAAAACTGCATGATTCATTGGGTGTTCTCCTTATCGACGGCCAGGCCTGCTTGCGGCGTAAGCCCTTCACGGCGTAACGCGTCGAGGTAATAGAGGGTGGGCACAACGAAGACGGTAAGCACCGTGGAGGCCAGCGTGCCGAAGATCAGCGAGATCGCCAGCCCGCCGAACACAGGGTCGGGCACCATGATGGCCGAGCCGAGGATGATGGCCAGCATGGTCAGCAGGATGGGCCGCAGCCGCACCGCACCGGCCTGACGCACGGCTTCTGCCAGCGGCATGCCCTGCTTGAGGTTGTCCTGGATGAAGTCGATGATCAGCAGCGAGTTGCGCACCACCACGCCCGAAAGCGCGATGATCCCGACTATTGAGGTGGCTGAGAAATCCGTGTCCAGCAGCCAGTGCCCGGGCAGGATGCCGATCGCTCCCAGCGGCACCGCGGCCATCGCGATCAGCGGGATCAGGAAGGAACGGTAGTAGGCCACCAGCAGCACGTAGACCGCCGCCAGCGCCGCGCCGAGGGCGGCGAGCATGTCGCGGTAGATGTTCAGCGTCAGCCGCATCTCGCCGTCCCACAGCAACTGGTAGCCGTCGATGGTGTCGGGCACAGTCTCGCGCAGACCGAGATTGCCGATCGCTAGCGGCTGCCCGTCAGGTGCGCGCATCCCTGACAGTCGCTGCGTCAGATCGAGCACGGCATAGGTGGGCACGCTGCGCGCCAATTCGCCGCCGATGAAGATGACCGGTTCGTTGTCCTTTCGCAGGATCGGCCGATCGGCCTCGGCGGGCACGCGCCGCACTATTTCAGCCAGTGGAATCTGCCGGCCTTCGGCATTGGGCACGTACAGCCCTTCAAGCCGTGCCGGATCGGGCTGTGCGGCGCGTGGTACGTAGGCGCGGATGGACACCGGATTGCGTTCGCCGTCCAGGTGCGCGCGGCCGACCACTCGGCCGCCGTAGGCAATGTCCAGCACCTCGGCGATCTGCGCGGTCGAGACGCCCGACAGCGCGGCCTTCTCGCGGTCGGGCACCAGCCGCCACTGCGGCATATCGGTCGGCTCGCTGTTGCTGATGTCCACCATGTCATAGGTCTGGACAAATTCAGCCTCGACCTGACGCGAGAGTTGCCGCAACACCTCCAGATCGGTGCCGTAGAGCTCCGCCAGCACCGTGGCGCGCACCGGCGGGCCGGGAGGGTCCTCGACCAGGCGAATGCGCGCGCCGGGATGACGGGCGCGGATCGCCTCGATGTCCGGGCGCAATGCGTGGACGATGTCGATGGAACTCTCGGAGCGGTTGTGCTTGTCAGTCAGGTTGACGCGGATCTCGGCAATGTGCTCGCCGGTCAGCAAGGAGGTGCCCTGAATCAGGCCGTTGAAGTCTGTTACTCCGGTTCGGCCGACCCAGCTCTGGTAGTTCGTCACCTGAGGAAGCCGGGCCAGTACCCGGCCGATTTCTCGCACCAGTCGGTCGGTTTCCTCCACCGGGCTGGCCTGCGCGGCCTGAAGCACGATGCTGAAGGTGTTCTTGTTGTCCTTGGGCAGAAAGCCCAGCGCCACGCCCAGATAGGGTGCCGGCCCGCCAATGCCGGCCGGTCGCACGAACTGCCAGCCGCCCTGGGCCAGCGACAGCCCCATCGCTACCGCAATGCCGATCGCCAGCCAGCGGCGCACCCGCGGGCGCTCTTGCAGCGGGATGAAAAACTTCAGATAGGTACGTTGTAGCCAGTCCGGCCTGGACTCGTGGTGGTCATCACCTTGCGCATTACCAGCCACGGCCGTGCCGGCAGGTTGGGGCCGCTTGAGCCAGCGGTTGGCTGCCCACGGCGTGATGATGTAGGCCACCATGATCGACGCCAGCATCGCCACCGGCACGTTGAAGGCCAGCGGATAGAAATAGTCTCCGGCCATGCCGGTTATCAGCAACAACGAGAGGAACACCAGCATGATGGCGAAGGTGGCCAGGTTGGTGGCGTTGCCAATCTCGTTGGTCGCAAGGACGGTGACTTCTTCCTTCGAGCCGGGCGTTCGGGCGTGGTGGTAGTGACGATGGATGTTCTCGATCACCACGATCGCGGCATCGACCAGCAGACCAAGCGCCAGGATCAGAGCAAACAGCGTGATGCGGTTGATGGTCACGCCGCCAAGCAGGTCGACGGCCAGCGTGATCGAGAAGATGACCGGCACCGTCACCGAGACGATCAGCGCCTCGCGCCAGCCCAGGAACAGCAGCATCACAAAGCTGACCGTGACCAGTGCGATTATGATGTGTTCCATCAGGCCATTTACGGCATCCTCAGCCTTCTGACCGTCGTCGCGCGTCACCACTACGTGCACCGCCTGCGGAATGAAGCTGGCCTGCATGCGCTGCACCCGGTCTTTCACTGCGCGCGCGACTGCGACGGCGCTTTCGCCTTTCTTCTTGGCCACGGCGATGGTCACCGCCGGCATTTCGCCGATGGCTTCTTCGGCGCGCGCATCGCCAGGGCCGAAGGCAAACCGGCTGAGTTGCGTGATCTCCTCATTTGAGCCGTCGGTGACGGTGGCGACGTCGCCGAGCTTGATCGGCTGCCCGTCGTGCACACTGACGACCAGGTTGCGGATTGCCCTGGCCGAGTCCAGGTCACCGGCAAAGCGCAGTTCGTGTGTCTCGTTGCCGGAGACCGGTCCGTTCAGCGTCAGCGCGGAATTGGCCGCCGTAAGCGCCGCCTGTGCGGTCGCCAGCGAAATCGCGAAGGCCTGCATCCGCACTGGATCGAGCGCCACGCCGATCTCGCGGTCGCGACCGCCGTACACCGTAACCCCGGCTGCGCCGGGCGTGCTACGCAAGCGCTCGGCCACCGCGTCAGCCAGGCGCTTGAGGCCGTGGTCGTCGTAGGCGTCGGATGCCAATGTGACGGTGACGATGGGCACATCATCGGCATCCACGGCCTGGATCAGCGGAACGCCCGCATCCATCGGCAGGCGAGCGCGGCTGGTAATCACCCGGTTGTAAAGCTTGACCAGCGAATCCTCCGGCGGCTCGCCGACTTTGAACTGCACCTGCACCGTGCCCAGGCCCGGACTGGCGTTGCCGTAGCTGTGGTCGACGCCGGTCATCTCGCTGAGGATGCCTTGCAGTGGCGAAACCACCAGCCGATCCACTTCCTCAGCGGTGGCACCCGGCAGTGCGACGACCACCACGGCACCGGGCACGACGATCTGCGGGTTCTCCTCGCGAGGATTCAAGAGCACGGCCAGAGCGCCGAGGGCCAGTGCGCCGAGCACGAACACGATGGTCAGCTTGGACGTGATGAAGCTGCGCGCGAGCCGGCCGGCGAGGTTCAGGGATGACCCGCTCATTGAGCGGGCACCACTGGCACCAGGTGGGCGCCGTCGCGGACCGATGGATCGATCCGAGCCAGCACTTGTTCGCCCGCGGCCAGTCCGCTGGTGACCAGCACCTGGTCTCCGAACCGCTCGGTCAGGCGCAGCCAGCGAAACGCCAGCCGTTCGTCTTTGCCGACCACGAATACGCCGGTCAGCCCGCCTTGTTCGGTGAGCGCCGCGGCGGGGATCGTCACCGCCGTTGCGCTGTGCGCGCTATTGGCAGGCAGGCGCACGCGACCGAACATGCCGGCCAGCAGCGCGCTGTCCGGAGGCAGGCTGATCTCGACCGTGTAGCGCCGGGTTGCCGGATCGGCCGACGGCACGATGGCGCGCACCGTGCCCGTGACAGGCTGATCCTCACGCTCGTCGATCAGCACCGGCACTGTGGCGCCGGAAGCGAAGGCATGCAGGCTGGCCTGTGGCGCAGAGAAGCGGAACAGCAACTGGTCGCGCCCCTCCACGGTCAGCAGCAATACGCCCGGCTGCACGATGTCGCCGTCGCGCACGTGGCGCGTGATGATGGCACCATCGATCGGGCTGGTCACGTGCTGGTCGCGCCGGTTGGCTTCGGCGATCGCCATCGCAGCGCGTGCCTGCTCGACAGCAGCCGCCGCGACCTGGGCGCGCAACTGATCCTGCTCAAGATCCGTTCGGGAAACCCCGCCGGCACGCGCCAGCGGTTCGTTGCGAGCGACATCGGCATCGGCCTGGCGCTGTTGTGCCTGTGCAGCATGCAACGCCGCGCGCGCCTGCTGCACGGCGCCCTCGGCCTGTTGCGCATCGATCGTCACCAGAACCTGACCGGCCCTTACCGGCTGGCCTTCATGCAGCCCGGGGGCCCGTACTGTGCCTGCCGTGCGGGCAGCTAGCTGTACCCTCTCGTCGGCCACGACCGTGCCGCTGGCCAGGTCACCGAGGGCCACCTCGGCTTTGCTGGCGGTGACCACGGGCAGCGCCACCGACGGTGGCTCCACCGGTGCGACGTGCTCTGCACCGCCACAGGCGGCGAGCGTGAGCGCTGTAATGAGTACCGCCAGTTTATGGAGCAGCATTGGGACGAGTGGGGTCATATCGCATGGTTCCCAAGGAGGGCTTCGATCCGAAAGCCTTTATTTGATTGTTCGTTCGAACGAACTATAATTTAAATACGTTAAACGAGGAAGACGTGCATGACAGCACCAAGCGGGCATGAAGTCCGTAGCGCCAAGACGCGAGCGCAGCTCATCGAGGCTGCCATCGATGTGATCGGCGCGGTGGGCTACGAAGGGGCTAGCACTCGGGCCATCACGCAGGTGGCGAAGACGCCGCTTTCAGCCATCCCTTACCACTTCGGGGGCAAGAGCGAGCTCTACATGGCAGCCGCCCAGATGATTGCCGAGTACGCCCGCGAGCGTTTCGGGGAGGTCATCCACATTCTCGATGCACCGGCTTCCGGAAGCGAATCCCAGGCATTCGAGAAGGCACTCCTTCATCTTCTGCACATCATTCTGAGCAACGCAGAACCGCACTCATGGACGTCATTCGTCGCGCGCTGTGCCTACGAGAACGACGAGGCGTTCTCCCTGATCCACAAGCAGGCGATCGAGCCCATGCTGCAGCGTCTCGTAGAGGCTGTGACGGCCATCTCGTCTGGCGATCTCGGCATCGCCGCGGCCCGGCTGCGGATCAATGCGGTCGTGACGGCCATTTTCAGTTTCAGGTTCCTGCGCGGCGTCATGGTCCGCGGCATGGACTGGGAGAACCTGCAGGACGATGGCGCCGCTCAGCTCGAAAAGATGATCAGCGACCTCTGCCGCAGCAGCTTTCTCCCCGTCAGGCCCGCCACATGACACTGTGTTCACAAGATGGCGCTCCGGCTTTTTACCCACCCAAGAAAGGTATTGACGTTATGAACACTCAAACCCATATCCACGAAACCATTGCATGGGCCAAGCAGCGCCTGGACGAACTGGACGCGGGTATCGCTGCGGCCGAGAAGTCCCTGGACGAAGTGAATGGCGACATCCGCCGGGAAGCCGACGACGCACTGGCTCGCCTTCGAGAGGCACGAGGCAAGCTCCAGGTTCATTACGACAAGCTCCGCGCCGAGACCGGTGCCACCAAGCAGGGCGTCAAGGCTGTTCAGGACGCACTGGAAGCAGAATGGGTCGAGGTGGAAGCCGCGTTCCATTCGTTCACGTCCGCCGTTGGTGAACATGCCCAGACGGCGCGGGGTATCGTACTCGCCCGTGTTAAGGCCCAGCGCAGTGCGTGGGAGGCCTCGCTTCAGGAACTGCGTGGCCAGACTGCGGATGCCGTGGAAAAGGCCCGCGCCGAACTCGATGCCGCCATTAAGCGCGTGTCGGACGAAGCCGAGAAGTTCCAGACCAGGATTGGTGAAGTCAAGGATGCCGGCGACGCGTCCTGGGAAGCCGTCAAGAGCGGGCTTGAGGAAGCCAAACAGGTGCATTCCCGCACGATCCAGAAGATCCGCGACGCGCTCTCTAAGTCGCTCTGAGCGAGGGAGAGCTTCCTCTTCGCATGAATCTAATTTGATTTGGCAAGGAGCTTGAGCATGAAACCCCGTCTATCCACCGTGGCATTGGCCGTGCTGGTGCAGGCAGGCCTTGCGCAGGCACAGGCACAGCAGTCATCAGAATCTACCCCGGCAGCCCAAGCCAGCGAACCATCGCTCGCCAGGCAATCCATCGAATGGTCACAGACACGCCTGACCGAACTGGACGCCGCCATCGCCGTGTTTGAGCAGAATCTCGCCAAGCGCAACGGCAATACTCGCGCCAAGGTTGAGGTTGCACTGCAGGAGCTGAAGGGCAAGCGCGACGCCTACCGGGCCGAGGCCGAGGCGGCTGCCGCCCAGGCCAAGATCCGCAGTGAGCAGGAGCTGGCGCAGGCCAGGCAGTCGCTTGACGATTCCTGGACGGCGTTGCAGGGCACCAAAGACCGTTATCTCGATACCGTGCAGGCCGACGTTGCCACCCGCAGGGCAGTCCTGCAGGCCGAATTCGATGCGCGCCAGAAGGCATGGCAGGAAGCCATCGATGGACTCAGTGCCGATGCTGCTTGGCTCTCTGCCGAGCAGCGTGTCGCTATCGAGGTGCGCATCGAGGCACTCAAGGTCAGAGTCGAAGAGGAGAAAGCCCGCGCCGCACGACTGCGGGACGCTTCCACACAGGCCTGGGAAAACGCAAAGCAGAGCTATGCCGAAGCACAGCAGAATTTCGCTCAAACCTATTCCTCGATTCGCGAGTCGATCGCAGAGGCGGCCAAGAAGTGATGATGTGACCATGCGGCAGTACTGCCGCATGCGGCCTCTCGCATGGGGGCTGGCGCCGCTTTGGCTTGTCGCCCAGCCGGTCCTTCCGGTACTGACGAAAGGCAGGAGCTTGCAGACCGGAGTTCCGGGTATCAGTGACCTACTGACGCTTGCTTTGTCGCCAGACTCAGGCTGGCTGTGCCCCCCCCCCCCCCCCCCC
>NZ_AWSQ01000011.1 GCF_000498575.2 Pseudomonas taeanensis MS-3 | reverse complement strand
GGCCGCCTTCTTCATATCCGGTACCACCTGTTTCAGGTCATCGAGATAATCGCCAAGCCCAATGCCTGGCGACCGTTGTCGAGATCGGTCACGCGTACCACTTCGGCTTCGGCGTCCAACCCCTTGAGTTCGTTATGGTCGGAGGCGATATGCACCTTGACCTTGTCGCCCATGCGCAGAGCGCACTCTGCCTCGATCTGCATGCCTGTGCTCGAGAGATCGAGACAAAGCGCGGAGACTTGCCCTTGAGCGTGGTGCAAGGTTACCGGTGCTTCCAACCGCATACGGATGTAGTCGCGTTTTTCACTGTATGCATGATCGCTTTGGCTCATGGACGCTATCCTCTTGTGATTGTGGTTCTCCTAGGCTCCTTATAACCCTCGTCGATTTCAGGTGTAAAGTCGCCGGGTGACGATCGGCGTATGCTTGAATCGAGGTACGGATGGGAGTACCGTCTGCGCCTTAACGCGAACCGAGTACCCCGCGCAGGTCGTTGGCCTAGCGCTTACGCCACGCCGCCCCGGCGCAGTTTGCCTGGAAACCCCATGCACAAAACCAGTGCCACGCTACTGATTATTGACGACGACGAAGTCGTTCGCGCGAGTCTCGCCGCCTACTTGGAAGACAGTGGCTTCAATGTCCTGCAAGCCGAGAACGGCCTGCAAGGTTTGGAAGTCTTTCAGCGCGAAGAGCCGGATCTGGTTATTTGCGATTTGCGCATGCCCCAGGTCGATGGCCTGGAGCTGATCCGCCGCATCAATGCGCTGGAAGTGGCCACGCCAATCATAGTGGTCTCCGGTGCGGGCGTGATGAGTGATGCTGTCGAGGCATTGCGCCTTGGCGCCGCGGATTACCTGATCAAACCCTTGGAAGACCTCGCGGTGCTCGAGCACTCCGTGCGTCGTGCGCTGGATCGCGCCCATCTACGCCTGGAGAACCAGCGCTATCGGGATAAACTGGAAGCCGCCAACCGCGAACTGCAGGCCAGTCTGAGTCTGTTGCAGGAAGACCAGAACGCCGGAAGACAAGTGCAGATGAACATGCTGCCGGTGACGCCCTGGCAGGTCGATGGTTTGCGCTTTGCCCATCAGATCATTCCGTCGCTCTACTTGTCTGGTGATTTCGTCGACTACTTTCGTGTCGATGAGCGCCGCGTAGCATTCTATCTGGCAGACGTTTCTGGGCACGGCGCCTCTTCGGCGTTTGTCACCGTGTTGCTGAAGTTCATGACCACCCGCCTGCTCTACGAGTTGCGCCGTGGCAGCAGTTTTCCAGAGTTCAAGCCCTCTGAGGTGCTCGACCATATCAACCGGGGACTGATCAATTGCAAGCTGGGTAAGCATGTCACCATGCTGGGTGGGGTGATCGATGAGCAGAGCGGCCAGCTGACTTACAGTATTGGTGGGCACCTACCTTTGCCGGTGCTCTTCAGCGAGGGGAAAGCTCACTACCTGGAAGGCCGTGGTTTGCCCGTGGGTTTGTTCAATGAGGCTACGTACACGGATCACGTGCTGAAGTTGCCGGACTCATTCAGTCTGACCCTGCTGTCAGACGGGATACTCGATCTGCTGCCAGGCGATACTCTTCAGGAAAAAGAAGCCGCGCTGCCTCAGTTGGTCAGTTCGGCAGGCGGAACCCTGGATGGTTTGCGCCAAGTGTTTGGGCTGGCCAACCTAGCGGATATGCCGGATGATATCGCCTTGCTGGTGTTAAGCAGGAACCTTGCATGAATCTCGGGATAAGCCCCGGTAGAATCCAATTCGCCGAACAAGACGGTACCTTCATCCTGAAGTTTGTTGGCGAGGTGCGTCTGACGCTGTGCTCTGCGTTAGATGCGACTATCGAAAAGATTTTCACCGCGTTGAATTTCACCGCCATCGTCATTGACCTGACCGAGACTCGCAGCATCGACAGCACTACCCTGGGGCTGCTGGCGAAGCTGTCGATCCTGTCACGGCAGAAAGTCGGCTTGTTGCCGACTGTGGTCACGACCCATCCGGATATTACCCGGCTGTTACAGTCGATGGGTTTCGATCAGGTGTTCAATATCGTCGACCGCCCGATACCCTGCCCGGATTCGCTAGCCGATTTGCCGTCGCAAGATCAGTCAGAAGACGTGGTGCGCGCCAAAGTGCTGGAGGCTCATCGGATTCTGATGGGGTTGAACGAGTCCAATCGCGAAGCCTTTCACGATCTGGTCAACGCCCTCGAACACCATTGATCGCTCTTCTGTTCAAGCCGCTACGGGGCGCTCGATGAAAGTCGGCGCCCCGTTGTGCATTCAGGCTTTGCCAGCGAGTAGTGCTTCCAGCTTTTCCTGATCACGGGCGAACAGGCGAATGCCTTCGGCGAGCTTCTCGGTCGCCATGGCATCTTCGTTCATCGCCCAGCGGAACTGGCTTTCAGTCAGGGTTTGCCGGGCTTCGGCTGGCGCGCCTGAGCCGAGTTTGCGTACGAGGCTGGTCTGATCGTCAGCCAGTTGCTGCAGCAGTTCGGGGCTGATGGTCAGGCGGTCGCAGCCGGCCAGGTGTTCGATCTGGCCAAGGTTGCGAAAGCTCGCGCCCATGACCACGGTCGGGTAATCGTTGGCCTTGTAGTAGTTGTAAATCCGCGTCACAGACTGCACGCCCGGGTCTTCCTGACCCGCAAAGTCACGGCCTTCGGTCTTCTTGTACCAGTCGTAAATCCGCCCCACGAACGGCGAGATCAGAAACACCCCGGCATCCGCACAGGCCTGTGCCTGGGCGAAGGAGAACAGCAGGGTGAGGTTGCACTGGATGCCGGCTCGTTCCAGCTGCTCGGCCGCACGGATGCCTTCCCAGGTCGAGGCGATCTTGATCAGCACGCGCTCGCGGCCGATACCGGCTTGATCGTACAGCTCGATCAGGCGCTCGGCGCGGCGCAGAGTGGCCTGGGTATCGAACGACAGGCGCGCATCGACTTCGGTGGAGATGCGTCCCGGAATCACCTTGAGAATTTCCTGGCCAACCCCTACGCCGAACAGGTCGCACGCCAGGCCGAGGTCGCCATTGCTGGCGCTGACGGCGCTGCGCAGCAATTCGCTGTAGCGCGGCATGGCGGAGGCTTTAAGCAGCAAGGAGGGGTTGGTGGTGGCGTCGATCGGTTTCAGTCGGGCGATGGCATCGAGGTCGCCGGTGTCGGCGACCACGGTGGTGAACTGCTTGAGTTGATCCAGCTTGGAGGTCATGACGAAGCCTTGTTGTTACGGATGCCATGACCTTACCCGAGCCGCTCAAGCGGCTCAACGGCTGCTAGGGTCTGTTGCCGTTTCNNCGAAGGGCCGGGCCTGTTTTTGCGCGATGCGGCGTTTCTCGTCGCTCATTTGGAACAACCAAACCGCGCTCCTCGTGCCTTGCCTCGCGCAAAAACAGGCTACGGCGCGGCCGCGAATGAAACGGCAACAGACCCTAGCGTCCTTGCAGCAATTGCGCGGCTTGGTCGAACAGCGCCAGTGGCTCGGCGGCTTTGTGAATGTCCACGGACAGCAGTTGGCGGAAGCGTCGCGCCCCGGGGAAACCCTGGCCCAAACCGAGCATGTGCCGGGTCACGTGGTGCATCGCGCCACCCTCGCTCAGGTGCTGGGCGATATAGGGGCGCATGCTTTGCATGGCTTCGATACGGCTGATCACGGGCGTGGCACTGCCGAACAGTTGTTGATCCACTTGCGCGAGCAGATAGGGGTTGTGATAGGCCTCGCGGCCGAGCATCACGCCATCGAAGGTCTGCAGGTGCGTCTGGCACGCCTCGAGGGTCTTGATGCCGCCGTTGAGGATGATTTCCAGGTCGGGGAAGTCCTCTTTGACCTGCGCCGCGACGTCATAGCGCAGCGGGGGAACCTCGCGGTTCTCCTTGGGCGAGAGGCCGGACAGGATGGCGATGCGTGCATGCACGGTGAAACTCTGGCAGCCGGCTTCACAGACCTGACCGATGAAGTCGCGCAGCTCGGCATAGCTGTCGCGGCCATCGATGCCGATACGGTGCTTGACCGTCACCGGAATGCTCACCGCATCGCGCATCGCCTTGACGCAGTCGGCGACCAGCGCCGGGTGGGCCATCAGGCAGGCGCCGATCATGTTGTTCTGCACCCGGTCGCTGGGGCAGCCGACGTTCAGGTTGACCTCGTCATAACCGGCTTCTTCCGCCAGCTTGGCGCACGCCGCCAGTTCGCTCGGCACACTGCCGCCCAATTGAAGGGCCAGCGGGTATTCCGCCGCGCTGTGGCGCAGAAAGCGCGCCCTGTCGCCATGCAGCAAGGCGCCGCTGGTAACCATCTCGGTGTAGAGCAGGGTGTGCCTGGACAGTTGGCGCAGAAAGAAACGGCAATGCCGGTCAGTCCAATCCATCATCGGCGCCACGGAGAAGCGGCGGGACAGGAGGGTGGGTGCTTTGGGCGGCAGGTTGGCGTGTTCTTCAGGCATCTTCAGTGATCTGGTTTCGGCTGGCTGGATTCGTGCGCCTTGTTGCCGGGCACGCTGGGCGCTCAGCGACAGTTGGCGCAGCCAGGGTCAGTGCGGCAGGGGCTGCGAGTTTATCAGGAAAGCCCGCCCTGAGCGCGGCAGCCTATCGCTCGGCTGCTGGGGCGTGGCTGCGACTTTAGGCTTAGGTCGATGCTGCCAAAGCACAATTGCCCAGGCTCTGCGCGGTAACCGATGCTGAAGCGCCGTCACCTGTCAGAGTATTGCCACCTCATGCCTGCCGCTGAACTACCGCAAGACAACGCTGCGCAGCCCGACTGCCGGACGTTGGCCAATGGTCTGCGGGTTGCCATGCTCAGCCTGCCTGGCGCGGGCAAAGCGGCGATCAGTGTGCGGGTTGCGGCGGGTAGTCATGACGAACCCGAGGCGTATCCGGGGTTGGCGCATTTTCTCGAACACCTGGTGTTCTTAGGCAGTGCCGGCTTTGCCGTCGACCAGGGGCTGATGGCCTTTGTGCAGGGCTGTGGTGGCCAAGTCAATGCCTCGACCCAGGCGCGGCATACCGATTATTTCTGCGAGGTGCCGGCGGATCGGCTCGGCGAAGCACTGGCGCGACTGATCGATATGCTGACTAAGCCGCTACTGGCTGAGGATGCGCAGTTGCGCGAGCGCGAGGTGGTGCATGCCGAGTTTCTCGCCCGCGCGCAGGACGCCGATATGCTGGTGGCCACGGCACTGGGTCAGGCGTTGCCGGCTGGGCATCGGTTTGCGGCATTTCAGGCGGGCAATCGACAGACCCTGCCAGTCGAGGACGCAGCATTCCAACAGGCGCTGCACGGCTTCCATCGGCGTTTCTATCAGGCCGCCCAGCTATCACTGGTGCTGGTTGGCCCGCAGTCGGTGGAGGAGTTGTTCGGCCTGGCGCAGCGCGTTGCAAGCGCGTTACCGAGTCAGGCGCGGTACACGCAGGCGTTAGCTGCGCCGCTGTTGCCGTTGCGACGTCAGCAGCTGCGCATGAGCCTGCAAGCAGGCGAACCAAGTGTGCAGCTGGGCTTTGCCCTGGAATTACCTGGCCGACTCGCAGGCGCTGGACTTGATCAGGCGCTGGATTTTCTGCAGCTATGGATAGTGTCGGAGTCGGCCGGCGGTTTGCTCGCCACGCTGCGCGAGGCCGAGTTATGCCGCGGACTGCAGGTGCGGGTGCTGTACCGTTTCGCCGATCAGACCCTGTTACTGATGAGTTTCAGTCATGTCGACGAGTCCGTTCAGAGCGCTGCGGTTATCGCTGCTGCGGTCCAGGACTGGTTGGCGTTTTTTACGGCTAGGGCTGACTACGCCGCTTTGGTTGAGCGCTACCGGGCGATCCAGGGCTGGCGCTTGCAGAGTCTCGGGCCATTGGCCCTCGCGCGCTACTGGCAGGACGGCCTGGCCGGTGGCGGTCCCTCACCGCTCGGGCTGACGGATCAGGGGCAGGCTGCCGTGCATGAGCTGTTGGCGCAGCTGCAGGAGCCACGGCGCTCGATCAGGCTGGTCACGGGCTGCACTGAAGTGGCGAGCTGGCCCACCGCTGGTTTTGCCTTGCGCATGGTGGCTGAGGCCGCGGTCAGCGCACCTCAGCGAGACTGGACCTGGCAATTGCCCGCAGGCAATCCGCTGCTGAACGATGACCCGGCTCCAGGGGCAATGCTCGGTCACCGGGCCCAGCTGCAGTGGCTGCCGGCTCCCGCCGCTGTCCCAGCTCAGCAGGGCGGTGGCCTCGGCGCGTTTCACGGGCGCTGCTGTTTTGCCGACGGCCTGCCGCTAATCGATCTGCTGCGGGTCGCCCAGGCGGACGTGCGCAAGCTTCAGGCCGATGCGGCGCAGCTCGGCGTGAGGCTACAGCTGTCAGGGCAGGGCGACAGCCTGGAGCTCTCGTTGCAAGGGCCGGCCAACTTGCTGGTCGGCGTCTTGAGGCTGCTATGGCCCCGCTTGCTCGAACCATCGCTGCAGGCCTTGCAACAGGCGGAGCCGGGAGCCGCAGCGGATGATATGCCGATTCGTCAGTTGTTGCGGCGTCTGCCCGAGGTGTTCGGCGGGCCGGTCGAGGAGGGCCCTGCGCTGAGCGTCTCGCAGTTGCGCGCCGGCTATCGTCAGGCACGGGTCGAGGGCCTCGGCGTGGGGTTCTCGCCGGCAGGGCAGGCTGCGCTCGAACGGATGTTCGTCACGCTGCCGATACCGCTGCAGAGTCACGCGCCGGCGATGCCTTGGGCAGGGCGTTACTGGCAGGACGCGGCCCTCGACTGCGGGGAGTCGGCGCTGTTGCTGTTCTGCCCGCTAGTGGCGGCGGATGCCGCTACCGAGGCGGCCTGGCGGCTGCTGGCGCATCTCTACCAGGGCGCGTTCTTCCAGCGCCTGCGCAGCGATCTGCAACTGGGCTATGCGGTGTTCTGCGGGTATCGCCAGGTACGCGCGCAGCGCGGCATTCTGTTTGCCGTGCAATCGCCGCATGCCTCGGCGAAGGAAATTCTCGGCCATATCGAGGTGTTCCTCCAGGTCCAGAGCCAACGCCTGGCCAGCTTGAGCGAGGCGGCTGTGGCCGCTGCTGCTGCCGAGCAGGGCCGACAGCTGCGCGAACAAGCCAGCAGCGCAGCGGACTTCGCCGAGCAGCAGTGGCAGTTGCACCTGGCCGGGTTACCTGAATCGCATCCGGCGGCCTTGCACCGGGCGTTGGCCCAATGCACTCGGCACGACCTGCTGCAACAGCATCACGCCCTGGGCCAGGCGCAGGGTGGCTGGCGCGTGCTGGCCAACAGCAGAGCGCCTGATAAGCGCTGGATGACGCCGAGCTGATTCGGCGTTCCCCGTGGGCGTGCTGCTTGTCAGCGGCAAGCGATCAGCTGTCGTCCTTGCTGGCCTAACCTGCAACTCACCTCTCATCTTCTCTGCGCTGCCGCTGTCCAGGCTGCCTGGTCATACTGCGCGCGGACTAAATCACTTGCGCCCTTAGTCCTGCCTCCTTGTGGTCAGGTCCTAGGTCCAGAACCTTTGGGTGGGGCGGTCTTACGCCTCAGTGCCGGCGTTCCCGCGCCTGGCCAAAGCAGCAGACAACCTGTGCCATAGCAGCGTATGGCGCAGGTCAGGGCTTTTCGATAATCGCCTCCGACCCGACTGACTCGATGGTCGTCCTATCCAAGCGGAGAGCGTTATGCATAACAAGAAAGCTGCCAACAGCCGATTCCTGCCACTGACTTTGGCGGCCACAGTCGCATTGATCACAGCCCAGCAAGCGGCGGCGGAGATCGTCCTGTATGACCAGGACGACACCACGTTTGCCACCGATGGCTACATCAATGCGTTCTTTGTAAACAGCGATGTGGATCGCGAGGGTGAGCAGTTCGACCGCCGCCAATCGCGGGTGAAGATGGGTTTTCTGCCCAACTGGATCGGCTTCAACATGGGTAAACAGATCGATGACCTGAAGCTGGGGGCGCGTTCGTCGTTCTGGGTCTCGATCAACGACAGTGAAACCAACGGCACCGCCACGGCCATCGACGTGCGGCAGTTCTACGGTACGGTTTCCGGCGAGTGGGGCGAGGTGCTGATCGGTAAGGATTTCGGCCTGTTCTCGCGTTCGAACATCTTCGTCGACGAACTGCTGTCCGGCTATGGCCAGGTCAGCGATACCCTCGGCCTGGTCGATGGCGGCGGCGTCTCCTTCGGCAACATCGGCAGCGGCTATCCTTATCCGTTCCCGACCTCGCAGATCACCTATCGCACACCGGTGATGGAAGGGCTGCGCATCGCCGCCGGTATCATGGACCCGGTGGACACCAACGACAGCAGCCCAACGGGCAAGGCCTATCAGGAAAGCCCGCGCTTCGAGTCGGAGATCACCTATCAGTTCGACCTGGCCGGGGCCAAGATCTACTCTTGGCTCAATGGTGGTTACCAGACCTCGGACAACACCGACTCGACCGTCGACTCGATCACCTCGAAAGGTCTGGGTTATGGCGTGCAGGCAAAAATGGGCGACTTCTCGCTGACCGGTTCCGGCTTCCAGGCCAAAGGCATCAACCCGTTTTTCACCAACAACGCCGGTCAAGCGACCTTGCGCGAAGTGGACAGCGACGGCTACCTGCTGCAGGGCTCCTACAGCTTCGGCAAGAACCGTGTGGCGCTGTCCTACGGCAAGACCGAGGATGACGGCAACGGCCTGGGCACGGCGGCCGACTACGAGACCCGTGGCGTGGCCTACTTCCGCACCATCAACGACAACCTCAAGCTGGTCGCCGAGTACAACCAGTTCGAGATCGACGCCAGTGCCGGCAGTGGCCTCAACGAAAACACCGACAGCTTCGCCGTGGGTGCCGTACTGACCTGGTAAACGACGCAGACGAAGCCGGACAGGGCAACCCTGTCCGGTTTTTTTATGGAGGTGCATATGCTGGGTATCTGGGACATCTACTGTGTGGACTTGCTGTTGATTCCGCTGCTGGTGACCGCGCTGTTCGGCGTGTTGCCGGTCTGCCTGATGCGCTGGTTGTGAGACATACCGGGCCAATCGCCCACATGGCGTTGTGGCCTGGTGCGGCTTTTTGTAGGAGCGGGCTTGCCCGCGATTTCGATGGAAATCTCAGAAAGATTCGCGGCCAAGGCCGCTCCTACAGGTGCGGTGGCGACCTTGGCTGCAGTGTTCCGTTCGCTGGTTGCCAAATGCCTCTGCTGGCGTGGTCTGCTACTTAGGGATGAGGCCCTGCGGCACTCAAGTAGCATGGGGTGCACGCGCGGGTCTTCGTAGAATCCCTATGACGAGTAGGCTTATTCATGGGGCAGGGTATGCAGCAGGAGCTGACAGAGGGCGTGGTCACTGCGATGTCGGGCGCCCGGGATGTCGAACTGGTAGCGCAGGAGCTGGCGCGCCAGTTGATCCATCCGCATCTCGGTTTCATGTTGTTCTTCTGTTCCGCTGAATACGACCTGCAAGGTCTCGGCGAAGCACTGGAGCAGCATTTCGGCGGTATCAGCCTGATCGGCTGCACCAGTGCCGGCGAAATCACCCCCCAGGGCTACGGCCGTGGCTGCGTCAGCGCGGTGGGTTTCGACCACCGCAGCTTCTCCATCGCCAGCGGGCTGATCGACGAGATGGAGCGCTTCAGCCTGATCGACGCCCAGCAGCTGGTCGAGCGTCTGGTTGGCGACTGCCGCAACAACGAGCTGGCGCCGATCAAGGGCCATAGCTTCGCCCTGACCCTGCTCGACGGCCTGTCCAGCCGCGAGGAGGTGGTGCTCGGCGCGCTCAGCGCCGCCTTCGGCAGCATCCCGCATTTCGGCGGCTCGGCCGGCGACGACAATCACCTGACCCATACCCACGTCTACTACGGCGGCCAGTTCCACACCGGCGCGGCGGTGGTAGTGCTGTTCAACACCTGGCTTGACTTCGAAGTGTTCAGCACTCACCACATCGAGCCCTGTGACGACAAGCTGGTGGTCACCCAGGCCGACAGTGCCAGCCGCAAGGTGTATGAGCTGAACGCCGCGCCTGCCGCCCTGGAGTACGCGCACTTGATCGGTGTGGCCCTGGAGGATCTCGACATGCAGGTGTTCGCCGCCC
The DNA here is from genome assembly GCF_000498575.2 of Pseudomonas taeanensis MS-3. GTDB lineage: Bacteria > Pseudomonadota > Gammaproteobacteria > Pseudomonadales > Pseudomonadaceae > Aquipseudomonas > Aquipseudomonas taeanensis. The sequence goes on along the minus strand of NZ_AWSQ01000011.1, from coordinate 61,092 downwards.
ACCCGTTGGCGGTGCGTATCGGTGGGCAGTACTACGTGCGTTCGATCCAGCGGGTCAACGAAGACCTCAGTCTAAGTTTCTATTGCGCGGTGGAGAACGGCATCGTCCTCACCGCCATGCGTCCGGGGCCATTGCTGGCCAATCTGCAGGCGGTATTCGACGGCCTGCGTCAGCGTCTCGGCCCCTTGTTGCTGACCATCGGTTGCGACTGTTTTCTGCGGCGCATGGAGATCGAGGGCGCAGATGGCGTCGAGTCAGTCGCGGACTTCCTGCGTAGCCAGCAAGTCATAGGCTTCAACACCTACGGGGAGCAGTTCAATGGCATGCACATCAACCAGACCTTCACCGGAGTCGCCATTGGCCGCCCCGGTCGCGGCTGATGGCGCCGAGCTGCAGGCCCGCTGCCGCGCGCTGGAGGGCGAGAACCGCAAGCTCAAGCGAATCAACGGTGCGCTGATCGAGCGGGTCGAGTCGATCAACTCGCGCGGCGACGATGCCTACGCGGCCTTTCAGCACTCGGTGGTGCTGGCCGAACAGGTGCGCGAGCGTACCGATGCGTTGAATCAGGCGATGGCCGAGTTGAAATCCAGCAACCAGTTGCTCAGCGATGCGCGGCTGCGCGCGGAAACCGCTCACCAGCATTTGATCGACGCCATCGAAAGCATCTCCGACGCCTTCGTGCTGTTCGACCGCGAGCAGCGCATCGTGCTGTTCAACAGCCGCTTCAAGTCGCTGTGGGCCGGCAGTCGCGCGCGTATCGGCAGCGGCATGCGCCTGGCGGAGATCAAGCGCCTGAGCAGGAGCACCGGTCTGGTGCTCGAGGAGCAGCGCGGTAACCGCGACGAGCACATGCTCTATCGCCTGCGCGACGGTCGCTGGGTACAGGTCAGCGAGCGGCCGACCCGCGAGGGCGGACTGGTGATCCTCTACACCGATATCACCGAGGTCAAACTCAACGAAACCCTGCGCCGCGAACAGGCCCTGGCGCAGAAGTCACGCCTGCTGCAGCGCGCCGTGGACAACCTGTCCCAGGGCATGGCCATGGTCAACGCCGAGGGCCAGCTGGAGCTATGGAATCACCGTTTCCTCGACCTCTGCGGCCTGGCGCCGATCAACGCGCACCGCCCCTTCGCCGAGGTGATGGCCGACAGCGAACTGGCCCTGCTGACCCCCGACAGCTGCGATGCCAACGGCAGGCCGATCGAGGAACTCGAGCTGCGTCTGTTCGACGGGCGCATGCTCGAGGTACGCACCCATCCATTGCCCACCGGCGGCTTCGTCAACACCTTCACCGACATCACCGAGCGCTACCGTCACGCCGAGGCATTGAGCGAGAGCGAGCGCTGGATTCGCCTGATCACCGACCACGTACCGGCGCTGATCGCCTACCTGAATGCCGACTTGATCTACGACTTCACCAACAAGGTCTATGAAGAGTGGTACTGCTGGCCGCGCGGCGCCATGCTCGGCCAGAGCCTGCGCCAGGTGCACAGCGAGGAGCACTGCCGGCGCCTGGAGCCCTACATCGAGCGGGCGCTGTCCGGCGAGAGCGTGACCTTCGAGGTGGCCGAGACCAACCACCAGGGCCAGGAGCGCTACATGCTGCGTTCCTACGTGCCGAACCGTCAGGCCAGCGGCGAGGTGACCGGGATCTTCGTGTTGATCCGCGACATCACCGAGCGGCGGCGCACCGCCGAGGCCCTGCACCAGGCCTACCAGCACCTGGAGCAGCGGGTACGCGAGCGCACCACCGAACTGACCGGGCTGAATGATCAATTGCGCCGTGAGATCGACGAGCGCACGCGGATGGAGACGCGCCTGCGCGAGGCCAAGGGCGAGGCCGAGCGGGCCAACCTGTCGAAGACCAAGTTTCTCGCCGCGGTCAGCCACGACCTGCTGCAACCGCTGAATGCCGCGCGGCTGTTCACCAGCGCGCTGCTGGAGAAGCGCGCACTGGACGACAGCGCGGCGCTGGTGCGCAACGTCAGCAACTCCCTGGAAGATGTGGAAAGCCTGCTCGGCACCCTGGTCGATATCTCCAAGCTGGACGCCGGGGTGATCAAGGCGGACATTGCCCCCTTCGCGGTCAGCGAACTGCTGGAGAACCTCGCCGCCGAATACCACCAGATCGCCGGCAGCGAGGGCCTGCGTCTGGACTATCTGCCCAGTTCGGCACTGGTGCGCAGCGACATTCAGCTGCTCGCGCGGATTCTGCGCAACCTGCTCAGCAACGCCATCCGCTACACCCACAGCGGGCGCATCCTGCTCGGCTGCCGGCGGCGTCGGCAGAGCCTGTCGATCGAGGTGTGGGACACCGGCATCGGCATCGCCGCGGACAAGCTCGGCGAGATCTTCCAGGAGTTCAAGCGCGGCGACGCCGGCCAGCGCAAGCAGGACCGCGGCCTGGGCCTGGGTCTGGCGATAGTGGAGAAGATCGCCGGCATGCTCGGCCACCGCATCCGCGTCCGCTCACAGCAGGGCAAGGGCTCGATGTTCGCCATCGAGGTGCCCCTGACCACCCGCGCGCCGCGGGCGCGGGTGGTCCACGACACCCCGGACCTGCTGCTCGAGCGTCTGCGCGGCTCGCGCATCTGGGTGCTGGATAACGACGCGGCGATCTGCGCCGGCATGCGCACCCTGCTGGAGACCTGGGGCTGCCAGGTGGTCACCGCCCTGTCGGAAGAGGACCTGGCGCGCCAGGTCGACAACTACCACGCCGACGCCGACCTGCTGATCGCCGACTACCACCTGGACGACGAACGCAACGGCGTCGACGCCGTGGCGCTGATCAACGCGCGGCGCAGCACGCCGTTGCCGGCGCTGATGATCACCGCCAACTACAGCAACGAGCTCAAGCAGCAGATGCGCGAACTCGGGCATACCCTGATGCACAAGCCGGTGCGGCCGATGAAGCTGAAGACGGCCATGAGTCATCTGCTGGAGCGGGGCGGGCAGGGGACATAGGGGCTAGCCTGGCTGCGAAGCGGCAGGGCGGCGCCATAGGTTTCGGCGCCCGGCTCATTACCGGGTTGAGTCCAGGTTCTGGTTTCGCCCCTCACGGGCGAGTCACTTTTTCTTGTCTGGCCAAGAAAAAGTAACCAAAAAGAAGGCCACCCCATCATCCGGCCCCGGCTGCGCCGGGGTTCCCTCGTTCCATCATCGTTCCGTGGGCACGCTGCGAAGGGCCATCCCTGGCCCATCGCAGCTCTCGCGGCATCCATGCCGCTCAACCCACTCCACGACGATTCCACTCGGCCTCCTGGAGGGGATTTGGGCGCGCCTGTGCCCGCGCAGTCAAGCAGGGTACAGACTCTGCGAAGCAATGCTTGGAGGAGAAGGTACAAGCGCGCGATCGGGCCCCGTCAGTAGGCCGAGTGGAGGTGTTGCGCCGGGGGACGAGCCGCATGGATGCGGCGAGAGTGCCGATGGGCCAGGGACGGCCCTTCGGCACGGCCCCCGGAGCGGCACCGGAACGAGGGAAGTCGAGCGCAGCAAGACCCGGATGTCGGGTGTGCTTTCTCTTTGGTTACTTTCTCTTTGCACAAGCAAAGAGAAAGTAACTCGCCCGAGGGGGCGAAACCCACTCGTCAGGTACACGCGACAATGGGGTCGGCCAAGCAACCGGCAAGCGACACGGCGAGGGGCCGCCCGCTATCAAGAGCGGCGCGCCTTGATGCCGGCTCAATCGTCGGCGATCAGTGGGGCTTGCCCGGCGGGGCGGAAGGGGCATACCGGCAGGACGAGAACCGGCGGCCGAAAGGGCCGTGAAGCGCGCTCAACGACGCAGGTAGGCGGCGAAATCGATATCCCCGGCCGATAGAATCGCCTGCACCCGGTTGTGCACGTTGAGCTTGCGCAGGATCGCCGAGACGTGGGCTTTGACCGTGGTTTCGGCGATATCCAGGCTGTAGGCGATCTGCTTGTTGGATTCGCCCTTGGTCATCCGTTCCAGTACCAGCAGCTGCTTGCGGGTCAGGGCCTGCAGCAGTTCGGCGGAGATGCTCGGGTTTTCCGGGTGGCTGCGCCGCGAGGTGTTGCCCTGGCTGCGGATGATGTCCGGCGGCAGGTAGACGTTGCCGTTGAGGATCTGCTGGATGGCTTCGGTCATCTGCGCGCGTGGTGAGGATTTGGTGATGAAGCCGACCGCGCCGTAGGTGATGGCCTGCAGCACCACCTGTTTGTCCTGCTCGGCGGAGACGATCACCACCGGGATGGTCGGCGCCTCGTTGCGCAGTTGCATCAGGCCATTGAGGCCGTGCATGCCGGGCATGTTGAGGTCGAGCAGGATCAGGTCGAGGTCGTCGTTTTCCAGGGTCAGTGCCAGGGCACTGTCCAGGTCGGCGGTTTCCAGGATGCTGCTACCGGGGAAGCCGTCGCTGACGACGTTGTGGATGGCTTCGCGAAACAGCGGGTGGTCGTCGGCAATCAGAATTTTGTACATGGCCTTTCACCTCATTGTTTTGATTATGGTGCGGCGACGGTGATGTGGAAAGTTCGGCGGCTCAGGGCAGCGCCGCCGGTTGCGCGGGCAGCAGGGGCAGGCCGGCCTGCTCCCAGGCATCGATGCCGTCGCGGTACCAGTAGAGGTTGCGGTAGCCCAGGCGATGGGCGCGCTTGACCGCGTTCCAGCTCAGCCAGCAGTCCGAGCGGCAGTAGAACACCAGCGGCCAGCCCTTGTCGCCCTGGCTGGTGCGTTGCAGGTGGTGGCTGAAGTAGCCCTGCCATTGCGCGTCCAGCTGGCCGTCGCCGCTGTTGGCCAGCCACAGGCTGCCGGGCAGGTTGGCGTGCACTTCATCCTCGATGAACTGGCCGTTGAGCCACTGCCGGCGGTAAGTATCGATCAGCGCGGTACGCGGTTGCTCGGCCAGCAGCCGTTGCAGCGCCGGGGTGTCGAGGGTGCGCGCGTGTTCGGCCTGGGCCGGGGTCGGGCTGCGGTACTGCGCGAGGCGATAGCCGTCGGGGGAAAACAGTTCGGGTTCGGCCTGAGCGAAGGGGAGCATTAGCAGGCCGAGCAGCCCGCTGATAAGTTGGAAAGGCAGTCGCAGGTGCACGCAATTGTTCATCGCCTTAAGTCTCGGTTCTTTTTATAGACCCATTACAAGGCATTGATCCTGCTTTGGAAATTCTACGTTGGAGAGCAAATGCAGTACCAAAGTAGTAGAAGGATGAGGGCGAATGGCTATTTCAGGGGGCGATGCCTGCCTGGTGCTGCGGCCGATTAATGCTCACGGCGGTGTCTGCTGGAATGGTTTTTGGCCGTGCGCCTGCTGGCGCCTGGGCGATGGCTTTCGCGGTCGAGACCGCTCCCATAGGGATGGGTGGAGCGGCGCTTTTTGTAGGAGCGGCCTCGGCCGCGAAGCGTTGTGGGGCAGTTTGCGAGAACGGCCTGCTAGCCGGCGCGGCGCAGGGCGGCGTGTTGCGGGTTGAAGGTGACTACCGCGAGCACCGCGAACAACCCTGTCAGGCCCAGGCAGATCAGCAGGGCGCTGAGGCTAAGGCGCTGGTACAGGGCGAAGCGCACCAGTTCCACCGCATGGCTGAAGGGGTTGAGCGCGCACAGCCAGTACAGCCACTCGCTGGCCTCGCGCATCTTCCACAACGGGTAGAGCGCCGAGGACAGGAAGAACAGCGGGAAGATCACGAAATTCATCACCCCGGCGAAGTTCTCCAGCTGGCGAATGCCGTTGGACAGCAGCAGGCCCAGGGCGCTGAGCAGCAGCGCTACCAGCAACAGCGCCGGCAGGGCGGCGAGCAGGCCCCAGGCCGGCGGCTGCACGCCATAGAACCAGGCGATGGCGAGGAAGGCGTAGACCTGTAGCAGCGAGATCAGGGCGATGGCCAGTAGCTTGCTGGCCAGCAGAAAAGCCCGTGGTAGCGGGCTGGTGAGCAGTACGCGCATGCTGCCCATCTCGCGGTCGTAGACCATCGACAGCGAGCCCTGCATGCCGTTGAACAGCAGGATCATGCAGGCCAGCCCCGGCACTATGTAGGTCTCGTAGGTGATGTAGGTGTCGTAGGGGGCGATGATGGCGATGCCCAAGGCGGCGCGAAAGCCGGCGGCGAACACCAGTAACCACAGCAGCGGGCGTACCAGGGCGCTGAAGAAACGGCTGCGTTGCAGGACGAAGCGCAGCCATTCGCGCTGCACGATGCCGGCGAGGCAATGCCAGTAAATGTTCATGGCCTTTGCTCCTGGCTTGCTGAGAGAAAGAGTTTCGCGGTCAAGACCGCTCCTACAGGTTTCGTGCGGCGGCGGGGGTTGCTGGCGTGAGCCGCGCTTGTGCTGTTCATGCCAGCTCCTCTGCACCGGTCAGGCGGGCGAAGGTGGCGGCCAGGCTGGCGTCGTCGGCACCGATGCGCTGGGCCGGGCCCTGGGCGACCAGGCGGCCACGGTTGAGGATCAGCAGCTCGTCACTGGCCTGCACTTCGTCGAGCAAATGCGTGGTCCACAGCACTGCCAAACCCTGGTCGCGACACAATTGGCGCACATGCCGATTCAGTGCCAGGCGGCTGGCCGGGTCGAGGCCGGCGCTGGCCTCATCAAGCAGCAGCAGGCGCGGACGATGCAGCAGGGCGCGGGCGATCTCCACCCGGCGGCGGTGGCCGCCATTGAGCGCGCGAACCTTCTCATGCCGGCGCTCGTCGAGCTGCTGGCGCGCCAGTTCCTCGTCGATGCGTACCTTGGCCTGCGCCTTGGCCAGGCCATGCAGGGCGGCGTGGTAACGCAGGTTCTGCTCGACGCTCAGATCCAGGTCCAGGGTGCTCTGCTGGAACACCACGCCGAGCTGGCGCAGCGCCTGGCGCGGCTGTTGACCCAGGCTGTTGCCCATCACCTGGATATCGCCCTGCTGCAGGTGGTAGAGGCGGGTGAGCAGGGCGATCAGGGTCGACTTGCCGGCGCCGTTGGGCCCCAGCAGCGCTGCGAAGCTGCCCGGCTCGACGCGGAAGCTCAGGTCCTGCAAGGCCTGGCGTGCGCCGTAGGCGAAGGCCAGGTTGCTGACCTCGAGGGCATTCATGGAGTCACCACCACGCCCCAGGGGTAGCGGCCGACCTTGATCGACTTGCTCACCTTGAGCGAGTCGACATCGATCACCGACACGTCGCCGCTGACCCCGTTGGTGGTCAGCAGGCGCTTCTGGTCCGGGGTGAATGCCATGTGCCAAACGCGTCGGCCGACCAGCAGATAGTCGAGAATCTCATAGGTCTTGGCATCGAGCACCGCCACGTGGTTGGCCGGGCCGAGGGCGACAAAGGCCAGCTTGCCGTCGGCACTGAGGCGCACGCCGACTGGCTGCACCTTGTCCGGGTGCACGCCCTTGATCTGGAAGCTGAGGGTCTTGAGCACCTGGCGGCTGGCGACGTCGATCACCGTGACTGTGCCGCCGATCTCCGCCGAGGCCCACAGGCGCGTGCCATCGGGGTCGAACTCGACGAAGCGCGGGCGCTGGTCGACCAGGGTGTTGTCCACCAGTTGCTGGGTGCTGGTATCGATCCAGTGCAGCATGTTGGTGGTTTCGCTGGTGTTGACCGCCCACTTGCCGTCCGGGCTGACAGCCATGCCTTCCGGTTCGACGCCGACGTCGATCTGCGCCAGCACCTCGTCGGTCTGGGTATCGACCACAGTGGCCAGGGCATCGTCCTCGTTGGAGATGTACAGCCAGCGGTCGTTGGGGTGCAGGGCGAACTGCTCGGGGTCGGCGCCGGAGGGCAGTTCCTTGACGATCTTGCGGCTGGCCAGGTCCATCACCTGCACCCGGTCCGAGTCGCTGGCGCAGATGTACAGCAGCTTGTGGTCACTCGACAGCAGCAGGCCGCGCGGACGCATGCCCACCGCCAGGGTGTCGGTGATCTCCAGGCTGTCCAGATTGATCACGCTGATGCTGTCGTCCTTCTCGTTGGACACATAGGCAGTGGCGGCCTTACTGGCGGTGCTGGCCAGGGTCAGGCCGATACCGAGGGCGAGCAGGGCGATGCGCATGGGGTCGATCCTCTTGTTATGGCTCATGGGGCGGCGGTCATCTGGCAGCTGACCTCGGGCGCGTCGTAACCGAGGCTGTCCAGTTCGCTGTTGGGGTGCAGGAAGCCTTCCTGCGGTGAGGTGCTGACCAGGGCGCGCGGCTGCACCAGGGGAATCGGCTGGCGCAACTGGCCGTTCCAGGGCCGGTAGCTCAGCTTGCGGCCCTTGAAGCCGTCCAACGGTAACTGGTCGCTGAGGGCCAGCTGGCGGATCGCCGCGGCGTCCGCTTGGCGTAGCCTGGTCACTGCGCTGGCGATGCTGCGTACGGCGATCCAGGCGGCGAAGTCGCGGTCGTTCATCCAGCGCTGGGCATGGGCCTCGAAGCGCTTCTGCAATTGTGCGGCGCCGAAGGTTTCCACGCTCTTGTGCCAGCCGGTCGGGGTCAGGCCCTGGGTGCCGGCCACCGGGCGCGGGTACCAGGTCTGGTAGGGCAGGTACTCGCCGAAGTCGCCGCGCTCGTCGGCCACCAGCACTACGTCGTATTCGGCGGTCTGGGTGAACAGTGGCATCTCCGCCTGGGCGCTGCGCCGTTGGTCGTTGTCGAAGCTCCAGGCCTTCTGCGCGACTATCTGCAGGCCGAAGCGCTTGGCCGCGCGGCGCAAGGCAGCGGCGTAGGCCTGGTCGTCTGCGGTGGCGCCGCTGATCAGCAGCCAGCGGGTCCATTTGCGCACGGCGAGGAACTGCGCCAGGGCGTCGGCGAGCATGGCCCGACTCGGCAGGCTGTGCAGCACGTTGCCCAGGCACTGGCTCTGGCGCAGGCTGTCGTCGGCGCTGCCGGCGTTGAACAGGAGGCTGTCGCCCAGGCGTGCGCTGAGCTGCTTGAGGGTCGCCGCCGGGGCGTTGACCACGAACAGGCGCACGCCCTGGGCATGCAGCGCCTCGGCGGCTGCGACCAGGCTGGCGCCGTCGTCACGCTCGACGACCTCAAGGCTGTAGGCGTGCTTGAGGAAGCGCCCGGTGCTGTTGCTGTCGACGATCGCCAGTTCGGCGCCACGGCGGCCGGCGTCCTCGGGTTCGGGGATGACGTTGGACAGCAGCGGTCCGCTGGGCGGGGTGTAGGCCAGGTAGCCGATGCGCACCTGCAACTCGGGCGCCGAGCTGTCGGCCAGGCTGGCCGAGGCCATGCCTAACAGGGCGAACAGGCAGGGCAGGAGGTAGACACTGAGCAGGCGCATGGGCAACTCCTGGGTAGGTGTTGCCAGCATAGGAACTGTGGCCGGGCGGTGAAATATGCAGAAAGTACCAGTCCGCTCGTCCCAAGGTAGTAAATCCGCGGAGACTTGGTCGCTCTAGCATGACGCGCTCAGACAACAACAAGAATCGGTGAACGCCATGCATATCCTCAAAGCGCTGTTGCTGCCCTTGATGCTGATCCTCAGCCTGATCGGCGTCGATAACCTACACGCCGAAGGCGACCTGACCCGCCGTACCACCGTCCTGCCCGACCTGCGCCTGGGTAACGACGACAGCGACTACGCCATGTCGCAGCACGAATATCAGCTGGAAACCGGCAAGGCCTATCAGCTCAAGATCATCGCCAGCGGACAGAAGGAGTACGCGGTGCAGGCGCCGGAATTCGCCACCGCCATCTACCTGCGCAAGGTCGAGGCCGGCGGCGTGGAGATCAAGGCGGTGACCCTCACCGAGCTGGAGTTCGAGGACGCCGGCGAAGCGGAGATCTTCTTCGTGCCGATCAAGCCCGGCACGTTCCGCTTCTACGCCAAGGGCCTGGAACACAAGGGCATGCTCGGCCATTTTGTGGTCAGGTGAGAGGCCTGAGTTGTGATGCGTGGCCTTGTCAGCCGGCCAGGTCAGACTTCGGGCTGACAACCACGTCCTGTGGGAGCGGTCTTGACCGCGAAATCTCTACAAGCAACCAAGCCTGATGGCCAACTCCGCCTCTACACCCAAACCGCATCCCAAAGCGGGTAGTCACCGATTCGCTCGACTAAACCCGCGCGCAACGGATTTGCCACTATGTAGCGTGCGGCTAGTAGCAGATTCTCATCCTTGCGCAGCGCTCGGTCATGATAACCAGTCTGCCAAACCTGACCTGCTCGCCCCAAGTGACGATTGATCAGCCGAGCACTGTTACTTTTGATGCGCCGCATCAATTCATCCAAAGAGCGCTCCTGCAATTCCACAAGCCAATGCAAATGGTCTGGCATCACCACCCAAGCCAGGGATATGGCCCAGCCCTGCTCATGGACGGCGCGCAACTCGGCAACCACCAGGCGTCCCAGGGTTAATTCGCTGAATAATGGTTGGCGCTGGTACAGGGTGCTGGTCAGCAGGTAGGTACGGCCAGTCTCGGAAATGCGTCCGGAACGCAGACGGTGCGAGTGGGACGGGGCTGACTTGGGCATTCCTTTGCCTCCAGATTATTTGGACTGCAGTGGGGTATAGCAGGTCAACAACTTCGCGGCCAAGGCCGCTCCCACAAGAGCGTGGGGTGTCGTCGCTGAGTGCTTTGCAGGGGTGAGCATGGCCCTGTGCAATCTCCGGTGCCAGACCTGCTATGCGGCGGGTTTGGGTGGGGGGCGGTCTTGACCGCGAAGGAGGCGAAGGGCGCAAGAGGGCTTCGCACCCACCACCACAAGCCCTACTACCAATGAACTAGTCGCGAGCCACCAAAGCAGCATTCGGTGCTTGCCGCAGGCTTCTTAAGATGACCGTAACCAAGCTCCCTATCAGCTTGTCTTGCGTGCTTTTGATGAGGTCTGGAACATGAAAACAACAAAGAAAACCGCTTTCGCCCTGTTACTGCTCGCCGCGTCCGGCACCCTCTGGGCTCACGGTGACGTGGTGCCGCAGGCGGTCAATACCCAGGGTCTGGAGCCCTTGGGCGAGGAGTGGCTGGAAGAGAACCCGTACCGTGATAACTCCAAGGCGATCGAGATCGGTTCTTCCGCCTATAACCAGAACTGCGCGGCGTGTCATGGTCTGGAAGCCAAGTCTGGCGGCATCGCCCCCGACCTGCGTTTGCTGGAAACCGGCGCCATGGGCGATGAGTGGTTCAAGGAGCGGGTAATCAATGGCGCGGTGCGTGATGGCCGGGTCTACATGCCGAAGATGGCCGACTACCTGAGCCAGGAAGCGCTCTGGGCCGTGCGCACTTATCTGGAAAGCGTGGCCATCGAGGAGTAACGGTCATGCGCCCGAGCGTCCTGCTGTTGCGCGCGTTGCTGGCGGTGCTGTGCCTGGCCACCCTGCAGGTCCAGGCCCAGGCGCCGGTGCGCGACTACGACACTATCGTCGAGTCCGGCGTACTGCGGGTGGCGGTGTACAAGGACTTCCCGCCCTACAGCTTTCAGCAGGGCGGCCAGGCGCGCGGTGTCGATGTCGAATTGGCCCAGGGGTTGGCCGCGGGCCTGGGACTCACACTCGAGCTGATCTGGGCGCCGCCTGGCGAAAAGCTCGACGACGACCTGCGCGACTACGTCTGGCGCGGGCACTACCTGCGTCCGCATGAATTGGCCGATGTCATGCTGCGGGTGCCCTACGACCGTGACTTCGCCTACATGAGCAACGAGTTCGGCGAGCTGGCCAACGATTTGGTGGTGATGTTCGGGCCTTACCAGCGCGAGCGTTGGCAGGTGGCCTACGACCGTCGACGACTGAAGACGGTGCCCAGCGTGGCGGTGTTCCAGCAGCATCCGATTGGCGTCGAGGTCGACAGTGTGCCGTCCTTCTATTTGTCCTCGGTGTTCGACGGCCTGCTCAGCCACCAGACGCATCATTTTCCAAATCCGCAGGCGGCCTTCGCCGGCATGCAGAGCGGTGAGGTGGACGCGGTGATGGCCCTGCGCGGTGAGGTCGACTGGCAGTTGCACGAGGCGGCCGACAGCCAGCTGGCCCTGGCGCAGAACGCCTACCCGAAGATGGGCAAGCAGGTGTGGGACATCGGCATGGCGGTGCATCAGAGCAACCGGCAACTGGCCTACGCCCTGGAGGAGAAGCTCGAAGAGCTGATCCTCGCGGGCAAGCTGAAGGCGCTCTACGGCCAGTACGGCCTGCAGTACGAGTTGCCGGGGCTGTACCAGGACGTCGAGTAGCGCCGGGCGCAGCAGTTTCGCTGTGCGGGCGGGGCATTACAGGAGGTGGGAGATGGAGCTGGATTGGCGCTCGATGCTGCTGTTGGCGATCTTCGCCCTGGCCTGGGAGGCCCGAGGCGCAGAGGGCGATCCCGTCACTTCGGTGATGTGGGACTACCACCACCAGCGCCTGCTGAACGGTGAGCCCTTCGTCTTCGACGAGCGGGTCAAGCTGCTCGCACCACCGTTCGCCGAAGACGCCCGGCAGGTGCCGATCCAGGTCGATGCCAGCGCCTTCGACGGCGAGGTGCTGCGGATTCTCGCCTGGGCCGAACTCAACCCTATTGCACGCATCTTCGACTTCCAGCCGGGGGAACAGGTGCTGCCGCGCCTGGCCATCCGCATTCGCATCGAACAGGCCACACCGATCCGTGCGGCGGTGCTGACCCGCGACGGCCTCTGGCATGTCGGTTCGACCCAGATCGAGGCCGCTGGTGGAGGCTGCACCGCACCCAGCGTGGTGCGCGCCCAGCCCGGTTGGGAGGAGCACCTGGGCGAGGTGCTGGGCCAGCGCTTCGAACTGGCCGACGCCAGCCGCCTGCGTCTGCAAATCGCCCACCCGATGGACAACGGCCTGGTCGGTGGCATTCCCGAATTCTTCCTCAATCAGGCCGAGCTGCGTGACGCCAGCGGCCAGGTGCTGGCGCGACTGGAGTTATTTCCCGCGGTCAGTGAAAACCCGACCCTGAGCCTGGAAGTGCAAGGCCAGGGCGAAACCGAACTGTGGCTGCGCGACAACAATGGCAACGAGTTCAAGGCCGCGTTGTAGGCGTGAGGGCTGCATGTGTGTGGGAGCGGCCTCGGCCGCGAATGTATAGGCAGTGCTAGCGAAACATCGCGGCCAAGGCCGCTCCTACACAGAGCAGGAATAGGCGTCATTTCGTAGCGGTGGAATTATCCACCCCTGGGTTTAACCAGCTGAATCACTTAAAGGACACATCCATGATCAAAGTCAGCGTGCTCTACCCCAACAATCCAGGCGTACGTTTCGACCTCGATTACTACTGCCAGCAGCACATGGCTATTGTTCGCCAATGCCTGGGGGCGGCCTGCAAGGGAATTGCCGTAGACAAGGGACTGGCCAGCGCCGAGCCGAATAGCCGGGCCCCCTTTTTCGCCATGGGCCATCTGTATTTCGACAGCCTGGAGAGCTTCCAGCAGAGCTTCGGTCCGCATGCCGAGCGGATCATGGGCGATCTGCCGAACTTCACCGACAGTCAGCCACTGGTGCAGATCAGCGAAGTCCTGCTGGCGCCCTGACCGAGGATGTTCGGGCGCTGCGCCACATTGCCTGATAGGGTCTGGGAGGTACCTATGCGCTGGATGTTGTTAGTGGTCGCGCTGCTCGGTTCGCTGGGCGCGCGTGCCGAGTTCGATTATGCCCTGCAGCCCCGGCAGATCGCCGATGGCGTGTGGTTGGTGGAGGGCAGTACCGACAATTTTGCCCAGGCAAACGGCGGCAATATCGTCAACACCGGGTTCATCGTCGGCGATGCGGGGGTGCTGGTGATCGACAGCGGCCCGTCGAAGCGCTACGGCGAAGCCTTGCGTCAAGCCATCGCCAGGGTCACCGACAAGCCGGTGAGCAAGCTGCTGCTGACCCACCATCATCCCGATCATGCCCTAGGCAACCAGGCCTTCGCCGATGTACCGATCGCCGCTCTGGCCGCTACCACTGAGTCGCTGCGCGAACAGGGCGATGCCATGGCGGAGAACATGTACCGACTGGTCGGCGACTGGATGCGCGGTACCGAGGTGGTCTTGCCGAGCGAAACCCTCGCCCCTGGTGTGCTGCAAGTGGGAGAGCGGCGCCTGCGTCTGCTGGCGTTGAGCGGTCATACCGGCGCCGACCTGGCGATTCTCGATGAGCGCAGCGGCGTGTTGTTCGCCGGCGACCTGGTGTTCTACCAGCGCGCCCTGACCACGCCCGGTACGCCCGGACTGCAGACCTGGCTGAGTGACCTCGAACAACTGCAGGCGTTACCCTGGAAGCAGATCGTCCCCGGTCACGGCCCGCTGGCGACCACCGATGTGCCCTTCACGCAGATGCGCGACTACCTCGGCTGGCTGGATCAGTTGCTGCGCGCTGGCGCCGAGCGCGGCGCGGAGATGAACGAGCTGATCCGTGCGCCGATCCCCGCGCGCTTCGCCGGCGTCAGCCTGTCGCGCTACGAGCTGATCCGCAGCGTCAGCCACCTCTATCCGCGTTACGAGCAGGCGCGCATGGTGCGCGTCGACAATTGACCGGCAGCGGACTGCTCCGGGCGGAGATCAAGCCTTGCCAGTCAGCACCCTCAAGCATTCGATGCCGAAGCCCGATTGGGTGACGGCGGGCTGTGCTCGCCGCTCCGTAGCTCGGCAAAGACCCACTTGTGCTTACCGCCATCGTCGATACTTATCAGGCCCAGGTACGCTTCTCTGATGACCGCGGCTATCAGCCACGAGCTGCAACTTCTTGCCGCTGTCTCAATAATTCCGGGAGCCGTCCTGGGCGCAGTATTGCTACCAAGGGAGTACTAAATTCGGCACTGCGGCCAATTGTTGTGCTGCACCATGCGGCGAAGAATCTGCGGTAGATCGGGAAAAGCTCCCGGCGATAACAATTAACCCGCAGAGGTAGCCGCAATGAAACACTCCGGTTTTCGTAAGCCCTTCGTTCTCAGTGCACTGTGTGCCGCGATGCTCTTGCCTGGAGTCTCGGCTTGGGCCGTGACCGACCAGGAGATCCTCGACGACGTGAAAACCACGGACCAGATCGTCACCAACGGTATGGGTCTGCAAGGGCAGCGTTACAGCCCGCTGAGTATCCTCAATACCGACAACGTCAAGGACCTGCGCCCGGTCTGGACCCTGTCCTTCGGTGGCGAGAAGCAGCGCGGCCAGCAGGCCCAGCCGCTGATCAAGGACGGCGTGATGTACGTCACCGCATCCTATTCGCGAGTGTTTGCGGTGGATGCGCGCACCGGCAAGGAGCTCTGGCAGTACGACGCACGCCTGCCCGACGACATCCGGCCGTGCTGTGACGTGATCAACCGTGGCGTGGCGCTGTACGGCGACCTGGTGATCTTCGGCACCCTGGACGCCAAGCTGGTCGCGCTGAACAAGGACACCGGCAAGGTGGTGTGGCGCAAGAACGTCGCCGACCACAAGGCGGGTTACTCGATCACCGCGGCGCCGCTGGTGGTCAACGGCAAGCTGATCACCGGTGTATCCGGTGGCGAGTTCGGCGTGGTCGGCAAGATCGAGGCCTACGACCCGAAGAACGGCGAGTTGCTGTGGACCCGCCCGACTGTCGAAGGTCACATGGGCTACGTCTACAAGGACGGCAAGAAGATCGAGAACGGCATCTCCGGCGGCGAAGCCGGCAAGACCTGGCCGGGCGACCTGTGGAAGACCGGCGGCGCGGCGCCTTGGCTGGGCGGTTACTACGACCCGGAAACCAACCAGTTGTTGTTCGGCACTGGCAACCCGGCGCCGTGGAACTCGCACCTGCGCCCCGGCGATAACCTCTATTCGTCCTCGCGCCTGGCACTCAATCCGGACGACGGCAGCATCAAGTGGCACTTCCAGACCACCCCGCACGACGGTTGGGACTTCGATGGGGTGAATGAGTTGGTCTCCTTCAACTACCAGGAAGGCGGCAAGACCATCAAGGCCGCAGCTACCGCCGACCGTAACGGCTTCTTCTACGTACTCGACCGTACCAACGGTAAGTTCATCCGCGGCTTCCCCTTCGTCGATAAGATCACCTGGGCCAAGGGCCTGGACAAGAACGGCCGGCCGATCTTCGATGACAGCAACCGCCCGGGCGCACCGGGTGGCGCCGACAAGGGCAAGAGTGTGTTCTCCGCCCCGGCCTTCCTCGGCGCGAAGAACTGGATGCCGATGGCTTATAGCCAGGACACCGGCTTGTTCTACGTGCCGTCCAACGAGTGGGGCATGGACATCTGGAACGAGGACATCGCCTACAAGAAGGGCGCGGCCTACCTGGGTTCCGGCTTCACCATCAAGCCGCTGAACGAGGACTACATCGGCGTGCTGCGCGCCATCGACCCGAAAACCGGCAAGGAAGTCTGGCGCCAGAAGAACTACGCGCCACTCTGGGGTGGGGTGATGACCACCAAGGGCAACCTGGTGTTCACCGGCAACCCGGAAGGTTTCCTGCAGGCCTTCAACGCCAAGACTGGCGACAAGGTCTGGGAATTCCAGACCGGTTCCGGGGTGCTGGGCTCTCCTGTGACCTGGGAAATGGATGGCGAGCAGTACGTCTCGGTGCTGTCCGGCTGGGGTGGCGCGGTGCCGCTGTGGGGGGGCGAAGTGGCCAAGCGAGTGAAGAACTTCAATCAGGGCGGCATGCTCTGGACCTTCAAGCTGCCGAAGGATCTGGTGGCCAAGCACTGATCCCCTTGTTCAATCCTGTGTGAAGCGATGGCCGGTCTTTGACCGGCCATCGTCGTTTCAGCCGGCCTCTGCCGATGCGGCGCGCCAGGTTGCCTGCCGATTCTGAGTGGCCACACAGATGGCCACCAGCAGCTAGGCTGAAGGGTCCATTGGCGGCCGCCGCTAGCCCGCACACGTCCCGCACAGCTCATGAAGGCCTCTACTACCAAATGACGAGGTGATTGCTGCCATGGATGCATACCGGCCGGCGCGGCGACTTCCTAATATCGAACCATGACCTGTTCCACGTCCACGGACAGGCTCCGACAAACAAGAGAGGGCACCACCATGATTTACGCTAAACCCGGAACTCCAGGCGCAGTTATCAACCTCAAGCCGCGCTACGGCAACTTCATCGGTGGCGAGTTTGTCGCGCCGGTCAATGGCGTGTACTTCAGCAACACCAGTCCGGTCGATGCCTCGGTTATCGGTGAGTTTCCCCGTTCCAGCGCCGAAGATATCGAACTGGCCCTGGATGCTGCGCATGCCGCCGCCGATGCCTGGNNGGGCGTGGTCGGGCAGATCATTCCGTGGAACTTCCCGCTGCTGATGGGCGCCTGGAAACTGGCTCCGGCCCTGGCCGCAGGCAACTGCGTGATCTTGAAGCCAGCCGAGCAGACGCCGCTGTCGATCACCGTGCTGATGGAGCTGATTGGTGATTTGCTGCCGCCGGGCGTACTCAACGTGGTCCAGGGTTTTGGTCGTGAAGCGGGTGAAGCCCTGGCCACCAGCAAGCGCATCGCCAAGATCGCCTTCACCGGCTCCACCCCGGTGGGTTCGCACATTCTCAAGTGCGCCGCCGAGAACNNTGCAGGAATCCATCTACCCGGCGTTCATGGCCGAGGTGATGAAGAAGATCAAGCTGATCAAGCGTGGCGACCCGCTGGACACCGACACCATGGTCGGTGCCCAGGCGTCCGAACAGCAGTACGACAAGATCCTGAGCTACCTGGAAATCGCCCAGCAGGAAGGCGCCGAGCTGCTCACCGGTGGTGCAGCGGAGCGTCTGGAGGGCGACCTGGCCGGTGGTTACTACATCCAGCCGACCCTGCTCAAGGGCAACAACAAGATGCGCGTGTTCCAGGAAGAGATCTTCGGCCCGGTGGTCGGCGTCACCACCTTCAAAGATGAAGCCGAAGCCCTGGCGNNACGGGTATGGACCAACTGCTACCACCTGTACCCGGCGCACGCCGCGTTCGGTGGCTACAAGAAGTCCGGGGTTGGTCGTGAGACCCACAAGATGATGCTCGACCACTATCAGCAGACCAAGAACCTGTTGATCAGCTACGACACCAACCCACTGGGCTTCTTCTGATTGCAGGCTATGCCCCCAACGCACGTGCTCCCGTGCGTTGGGCGTCTTTCTGCGATTCGCCTGTACGCGAGATTTACCCAAGGCTAGGCAGCTACGGTTGACGGTTGAATCCCTATCGCAACGCGACTTCGGTCGCGTTTTTTATGGCGTGTCCGCTGACCTGTCGCTTATCCAGAGCGCAGAGACCGGGGCTTGCTGGGTGAGCCTGCCGAGATTGTTCGAGCCAGCGTAGCCCGGATGCAATCCGCGAAGGCGGTGGGCGATTGTCCCGGATTACATCCGGGCTACGGACTAGCGGTTTACCGCTATTCGCGGCCAAGGCCGCTCCCACGAAGCGCGTGAGGTCGGCCTGTGGGAGCGGCCTTGGCCGCGAAGCTGTTGGCTCTTTCGGTGCTCCCCAGGCGTTCGTTAAAGCGGCGGATCAGGTCGAACCCACTGACGCCTGGCGCCGGTCGTAGAAAGGGCCAGTCCTACCAAAGCCAGCCCGACTTCCTCCCAAAGTACCATTCTGTTGAATCGCTTGCGGGTGCATAACTAGCAGGGCCGGAATCTCCCGGCTTGATAAGAAGAGGACCGCAGCATGTGGACTAAACCCGCCTTTACCGACCTGCGCATTGGTTTCGAAGTCACCCTGTACATCGCCAATCGCTGATCCGTCCTGCCCCGGTCATACCGGGGCATCTCACGGGGGACTCTCCATGTATATCCAGATTCTCGGTTCCGCTGCCGGCGGTGGCTTTCCCCAGTGGAACTGCAATTGCCGCAACTGCCGTGGCGTGCGCGATGGCAGCCTGCGCACACAAGCGCGCAGCCAGTCTTCGATTGCCCTGAGCGACAACGGCAAGGACTGGATCCTGTGCAACGCCTCGCCGGACATTCGCAGTCAGCTCGAGTCCTTTCCGGCCTTGCAGCCGGCACGCCAGCTGCGCGACACGGCCATCGGCGGGATCATCCTGCTCGACAGCCAGATCGATCACTGCACCGGCCTGCTGACTCTGCGCGAGGGCTGCCCACATCAAGTCTGGTGTACCGAGATGGTGCACCAGGACCTGAGCAGCGGCTTTCCGCTGTTCAACATGCTCGAACACTGGAATGGCGGCCTGCAGCACCAGCGCATCGAGCTGGACGGCGCGCCATTCAGCATTGCCGCCTGTCCAGACCTGGCGATCACCGCGATTGCCCTGCGCAGCAGCGCGCCGCCGTACTCGCCGCATCGCGGCAACCCGCACCCCGGCGACAACATCGGCCTGTTCGTCGAAGATCGCCGCACGGGCGGCAAGCTGTTCTACGCACCGGGCCTGGGCCAGGTGGACGACAGTCTGCTGAACTGGATGCGTCGTGCCGACTGCCTGTTGGTCGACGGCACCCTGTGGCGCGACGACGAGATGCGCGTCTGCGAGGTCGGCGACAAGCTCGGCAGCGAGATGGGCCATCTGTGTCAGAGCGGCCCCGGCGGCATGATTGAGGTGCTCGATGGCCTGCCGGCCGCGCAGAAGATCCTCATCCACATCAACAACACCAACCCGATCCTCGACCTCGATTCGCCGGAACACGCCGAGCTGCGTGCCCATGACATTGAGGTGGCGTGGGACGGCATGAGCATCCAGCTGTAAGGAGCCAGGCACATGAGCCAGATCGCCATGAGCCCTGCCGAATTCGAGCAGGCGCTGCGCGCCAAGGGCGCCTACTACCACATTCATCACCCGTTCCATCGGGCGATGTACGAGGGGCGTGCCAGCCGCGAGCAGATCCAGGGCTGGGTCGCCAACCGCTTCTACTACCAGTTGAACATTCCGCTGAAGGATGCGGCGATTATGGCCAACTGCCCGGATCGAGATACCCGCCGCGAGTGGGTGCAGCGCATCCTCGACCACGACGGCGCGCCTGGCGAGGAGGGCGGCATCGAGGCCTGGCTGCGCCTGGCCGAGGCCGTGGGCCTGCAGCGTGAGCGGGTGCTGTCGCAGGAGCTGGTGCTGCCGGGGGTGCGCTTCGCCGTCGACGCCTACGTCAACTTCGCCCGCCGCGCCAGCTGGCAGGAAGCCGCCAGCAGTTCGCTGACTGAGCTGTTCGCCCCGCAGATCCACCAGTCGCGCCTGGACGCCTGGCCGCAGCATTACCCCTGGATCGACGCCGGCGGCTACGACTACTTCCGTACCCGCCTGGGCCAGGCGCGCCGCGATGTCGAGCACGGTTTACGCATCACCCTGCAGCACTACTGCAGCCTGGAGGCCCAGCAGCGCATGCTGGAGATTTTGCAATTCAAGCTGGACGTGCTGTGGAGCATGCTCGACGCCATGAGCATGGCCTATGAACTACAGCGCCCGCCGTACCACACGGTGACGAGCGAGCGCGTCTGGCACCGAGGAATAGCGCTATGAGTCCACTGAGCACCAGCCAGGTCCCCAAGCTGCGCCGCGGCTTCCGTCTGCAGTGGGAACCGGCGCAGAGCTGCCATGTGCTGCTCTACCCAGAAGGCATGATCAAGCTCAACGACAGCGCCGGGGAGATCCTCAAACAGGTCAACGGCGCCCACAGCGTCGCCGAGATCATTGACACCCTCAGCTCGCGCTTCCCCGATGTACCGGGAATCGATGAAGACATTCTTGCCTTTATGGAGGTCGCCAATGCTCAGTTCTGGATCGAGCTGCACTGATGAAGGATCGCTGCAAGGCGTAGGCGAGGCCGCCGAGGCTAGGCAAAAACAGGCGAAGAAGCGCAGTGTACAAAGCGTACATGAGCATTCTGAGCCTGTTTTTAACGACGCATCGGCAACGCAGGTAGCCTTGCGGCGATCCGTTGAAGCCGGGCCGCCTTTGTGGCTGCTAGCCGAACTTACCTACCGCTGCCCGCTGCAGTGCCCGTACTGCTCCAATCCGCTGGATTTCAGCCAGCAGGGGCAGGAGCTGAGCACGGCCGAGTGGATCGAGGTGTTCCGCCAGGCCCGCGAACTGGGCGCGGCGCAGCTGGGATTCTCCGGTGGCGAACCCCTGGTGCGCCAGGACCTGGCCGAGCTGATCAAGGCGGCGCGGGACATGGGCTACTACACCAACCTGATCACCTCGGGCATCGGCCTGACCGAGGCGCGCATCGCCAGTTTCAGCGAGGCCGGGCTGGATCATATCCAGATCAGCTTCCAGGCCGCCGATGAGGAGGTCAACAACCTGCTGGCCGGCTCCAAGAAGGCCTTCGCCCACAAGCTGGCCATGGCGCGTGCGGTCAAGGCCCACGGCTATCCGATGGTGCTGAACTTCGTCACCCACCGGCATAACATCGACAACATCGAGCGGATCATTGATCTGTGCCTGGAGCTGGAGGCGGATTTCGTCGAGTTGGCCACCTGCCAGTTCTACGGCTGGGCCGAGCTCAATCGCGCCGGCCTGCTGCCGACCCGGGCACAACTGGAGCGGGCCGAGCGCATCACCAACCAGTACCGCGACCGGCTGGCCGCCGAGAACCATCCGTGCAAGCTGATCTTCGTCGTGCCGGACTATTACCAGGAACGGCCCAAGGCCTGCATGAACGGTTGGGGCAACCTGTTCCTCGACATCACCCCGGACGGCACCGCGCTACCGTGCCACAGCGCGCGCCAGTTGCCGGTGCAGTTCCCCAATGTGCGCGAGCACAGCATCGAGCACATCTGGCGCGACTCGTTCGGCTTCAACCGCTTTCGCGGCGACGACTGGATGCCCGAGCCGTGTCGCTCCTGCGACGAGAAGGACAAGGATTTTGGCGGCTGTCGCTGCCAGTCCTTCATGCTCACGGGAGACGCCAGCAATGCCGACCCGGTATGCAGCAAGTCGGCGCATCATGAGGTGATTGTGCAAGCCCGCCGCGAGGCCGAAGAGTCGCCGGGGGCACTGGATACTTTGCAGTTTCGCAACGAGCAAGCCTCTAAACTGATCTGCAAGGTCTGAAACTGGAGTAGCTATTGTCTTGAGCGGCATGATCGCAGCGTATGGGTTCTGGGACAGCTCCTGGTCGAGCGACCGGGCGGCTGCGGCCGGTCGCGATTTCGCCGAGCTGCGCGCCGGGCTGGGTGGAGTGGTATGGCTGCAATATGACCCGGCCGACGCCCGCTCGACACTCTGGCACTGCACACCGCAGCAGCGTGAGTGCCTGACGCCAGACAATATGTCGGTGCTCAGCCGCGTGTATGAGTACGGTGGCGGCGCGTTCTGTTTGACCGATGAGGGCCTGGCGTTCGTCAACGAGGCCGACCAGCAGATCTATTGGCAGCGCTTGGGGGCCGCCCCGGTGCTGCTGACCTGGCAAGACGATTGCCGCTTCGCTGATCTGCAATTCGATCCCGTGGCCCAGGCGATAATCGCCGTCGAGGAAGCCCACGGAGCGGGGCAGGTCAGCCATCGGCTGGTCTGCATCGCCCTGGCCGATGGCGCGCGGCGGGTGCTGGCCGAGGGCTGCGATTTCTATGCAGCGCCGGTACTCAGCGCCGATGGTCAGCGTCTGGCCTGGATCGAATGGGATCGGCCACACCAGCCCTGGCTGGCCACGCGCCTGTGCAGCGCCCAGCGCGATGCCAAAGGAGCTTGGCGCGATGTTCGGGTGGTCGCCGGGCAAACGGCCGAAGAATCGCTGCAACAACCCTGTTTCGATGCGCAAGGACGCCTGCTGGTGCTCAGTGATCGCCATGGCTACTGGCAACCCTGGCGTGAAGCGGTCGAGGGACAACTGACGCCGTTGCCCTGCGCGGTCGCCGACCACGCCAGTGCGCCCTGGCAACTGGGCAATCGCAATTACCTGGCGTTGGCGGACGATGGCTTGCTGCTGAGCTGGTTCGAGGAGGGTTTCGCGCGGCTGGCCGAGTGTGAGCCGGGTGGAGACAAGGGACAGCCCTTGGCTCAGGACTACAGCCGCTTTCGCCAACTGGCTGCCGATGCGACGAGCTTCTACCTGATCGCCGCCTCGCCAGAGCGTGGCGGTGAGGTGGTGGCGATAGACCGCGTCAGCCGCCAGTGCCGGGTGCTGGCCGGTGCCGAGGTCGCCTTGCCGGTGGCCGAGGTCTCACGCCCACAGCCGCTGTCGTTTACCAGTGGCAGTGAGGAGCGCTGCCATGGGTTCTTCTATCCGCCGCATAACGGCGGTTTTCGTGGGCCTGCAGGGGAAAAGCCGCCGCTACTAGTGTTTCTGCATGGCGGGCCGACTTCGGCCTGTTACCCGGTATTCGACCCACGCATCCAGTTCTGGACTCAGCGCGGCTTTGCCGTGGCCGACCTGAACTATCGCGGCAGCACCGGCTTTGGCCGTGCCTATCGGATGCGCCTGCATGAGCAATGGGGCGCGCTGGATGTCGAGGATGCCTGCGCGTTGGTCGAGCACCTGGCCGGCCTCGACCTGATCGACCCGACCAAGGCCTTTATTCGTGGCGCCAGCGCTGGCGGCTACACCGCCCTGTGCGCCCTGGCCTTCAGTCGGACATTCCGCGGTGGCGCCAGTCTCTACGGCGTCAGTGATCCCTTGGCCTTGCGCCAGGTGACGCACAAGTTCGAGGCCGATTACCTCGACTGGCTCATCGGCGACCCCGAACAGGATGCGCAGCGCTATGCCGCGCGCACGCCGTTGCTGCATGCGGAGCAGATCGAGGCGCCCGTGATCTTCTTCCAGGGCGGGTGGGATGTGGTGGTGCTGCCGGCGCAGACCGAATCCATGGTTGCCGCCCTGCGCGCGCGCGGTATGGCGGTGGACTACCACCTGTATCCGCAGGAAGCCCATGGTTTTCGTCAGGCAAAGAATCAGGCGCATGCCCTGGAGCAGGAGTGGCGCTTCTATCAGCGCCTGCTGACGACGCCCGCCTGAAGACCCGGGCGTCACTTGTGGCAGCGGCCTTGGCCGCGATGCTTTTGTAGTGGTTTGGAGACTTCGCGGTCAAGACCGCTCCCACAAAGAGCTCGACCGGCACCTCCCGTGCCACCCGACTCAGGTTGCATTGCATTGGCAAGCCAATGCAGTAGGCTGGGCGTTAGTCAAAACAACAAGAAGTAGGCCGTAGTGTGAGCCCCGATATCAGTCTTCACCGCAAGTTTGTTTCGCCGGAAATCATCTTCGGCGCCGGCTGCCGCCACAGCGTGGGCAACTACGCGAGTAACTACGGCGCGCGCAAGGTCTTGCTGGTGTCCGACCCAGGCGTAGTGGCCGTTGGCTGGGTCGCCGATGTGCAGGCCAGTCTGCAGCGCCAGGGCATCGAATATTGCCTGTTTACCCAGGTGTCACCCAATCCGCGCTCCGAGGAGGTGATGCTCGGCGCCGAGTTCTACCTCACTCAGGGTTGCAACGTAATAGTTGCAGTCGGCGGCGGCAGCCCGATGGATTGTGCCAAGGGCATTGGCATCGCCGTGGCCCATGGCCGTAACATCATCGAGTTCGAAGGCGTCGATACCCTGCGCGTGCCCAGTCCGCCGCTGATCCTGATTCCGACTACTGCCGGCACCTCTGCCGACGTGTCGCAGTTCGTGATCATTTCCAACCAGGACGAGCGAATGAAGTTTTCCATCGTCAGCAAGGGCGCGGTGCCCGACGTCTCGCTGATCGACCCGGAAACCACCCTGAGCATGGACCCGTTCCTCTCCGCCTGTACCGGCATCGATGCGCTGGTGCACGCGATTGAAGCATTCGTCTCCACCGGCTCCGGACCGCTGACCGACTCCCACGCGCTGGAAGCCATGCGCCTGATCAATGGAAACCTGGTGGCGATGATCGCCAACCCGAACGATATTGCCCTGCGCGAGAAGATCATGCTCGGCAGCATGCAGGCCGGCCTGGCGTTTTCCAATGCCATCCTGGGCGCGGTGCATGCCATGTCGCACAGTCTCGGTGGCTTCCTCGATCTGCCCCACGGCCTGTGCAACGCGGTGTTGGTCGAACACGTGGTGGGGTTCAACTACAACTCCGCCCCGGAGCGCTTCAGGATGGTCGCAGAAACCCTGGGCATCGATAGCCGCGGGCTGAATCACCAGCAGGTGCGCCTGCGCCTGATCGAGCACCTGATTCAGTTCAAGCATGCGGTCGGCTTCCGTGAAACCCTGGGCTTACATGGGGTCAGCGCGGCCGACATTCCCTTCCTGTCACAGCATGCGATGCAGGATCCGTGCATCCTCACCAATCCGCGCGAGTCGAGCCAGCGGGATGTCGAGGTTGTCTATGCCGAGGCCCTCTGACCAGCAGCGGCAGGCGCTCACCGAGTTGCTCGGACTGGGCAGCCACTCGGTACGCAAGAGTCACTACCCGGAGCTGCTGGCGCGTTTGGAAGAGCTGGAGACCGAGCGCAATCGCTACAAATGGCTGTTCGAACACGCGGTGCACGGCATCTTTCAGGCCAGCCTGCAGGAAGGTCTACGGGCCGCCAATCCTGCCTTGGCGCGGATGCTCGGTTACGATGATCCGCAGGATGTGCTCTGGTCACTGACCGACTTGGCCAGCTACATGTTCGTCGGTGGTGCGGAGGAAATGACCCGCATTCGTCAGCTGCTCAGCCAAGACGCCGGGCTGTTTGGCTATGAAACACAATTGCGGCGCAAGGACGGCAGCAGCATAGACGTGTTGATGAACCTGTTGCTGAAGCCGGATGAGGAGGGCCTGTTCGAGGGGTTCGTCGCCGATATCACCGAGCGCAAACAGGCACAAAAGCGCTTGCAACAGCTCAATGATGAGTTGGAGCAGCGGGTCAGTTCGCGCACTGCCGAGCTGCAGGAAGCCAACCGCAACCTGTTGCAGCAGATAGTCGAGCGCAAGCGTATCGAACAGGCCTTGCGTGAGGCGCGCGACGCCGCCGAAGCCGCCAACCACAGCAAGGACAAATACCTGGCTGCGGCCAGCCACGACTTGTTGCAACCGCTGAACGCTGCGCGCCTGTTGATCTCCACCCTGCGCGAGCGCAGTCTGCCGGAGGCCGAGCACACGCTGGTCGAACGCAGCCACCAGGCGTTGGAGGGGGCCGAGGACCTGCTCACCGACTTGCTGGATATCTCCAAACTGGATCAGGCGGCGATCCAGCCGGATATCGATGTGTACCGCCTGGAGGAATTGCTGGCGCCCCTGGCCTCGGAGTTCCAGTCGGTGGCTGCCGCCGAGGGGTTGCATCTGAGGGTGCGTACTCCTGGCTATGCCATCAGCACCGATTTCCGTTTGCTCACACGTATTCTGCGCAACTTTCTCAGCAATGCTTGTCGCTATACCGAACTGGGGGGCATTCTGCTCGGTGCGCGCAAGCGTGGTGAGTATCTCGAGCTGCAAGTCTGGGACAGTGGTCGCGGCATTCCCGCCGACCAGTTGGACAACATCTTTCTCGAGTTCAATCAGCTCAATGTCGGCCGAGCTGCCGAGCGCAAAGGCGTCGGACTCGGTTTGGCGATTGTCGATCGGATCGCGCGGATGCTCGGCTACCCGGTCACGGTGCGCTCGTATCCAAGCCGTGGCTCGGTATTTGCCATCCGTGTGCCCTTGGCGCAACAGTCTATCCAGACGCCCTCTGCTGCAATAGCCATGCGCCCGCAGGTTGGTGATCCGCTGCCAGGACGACGTGTGTTGGTGCTGGACAACGAACTGAGCATTCTGCACAGCATGTCCGCTTTGCTCGAACAGTGGGGCTGCGAGGTTGTCGTTGCAGTGGATCAGTCAGCCGCATTGCAGGCGCTCGGCGAACGGGCCCCCGATCTGATTCTGGCGGACTTTCACCTCGATCATGGGGTGATTGGCTGCGACGTGGTGGAGCACTTGCGCCGGCATTTCGCCTCGGCCATTCCCGCAGTGATGATCACCGCGGATCGCAGTGATCAGTGCCGACGCGATCTGCAGCGCATGGGCGTGCCGCTGTTGAACAAACCGCTCAAGCCGGGAAAGTTGCGCGCGGTGCTCAGCCAGCTGTTGCGCGACCCAGTGCCGTAATGACCGTCGTGAGAATGGCCGCAGTAGTGATCCTTGAGAGTCGACTCAATGATTGTGTGTAGTGAGCAATGAGCGGAAGGTTGCCAGCAAGTTTTTAGTTGCTAGTAGGTCTATTGACTATGCTGTTTTGGAACCCCCTGGAACCTCATGGGTCTAGGGTTATGGTCGATTAAGGAGATAATCACAATGTACAAGCATTCGATCTTTCGGCGGTTGGCTGTCGCTTTGGCAGCGTTTCACATCCTTATGGTTGTGCAGGTTCCGATGGCCAATGCCGCGATGATAGGCACGGCCGAAGTTTTGCAGCAGCAACAGCAGCAAGTGGATCGTCAACAGCTGATGAGTATGCTTGATGATCAAGGTGTGCAAGAGAAGCTGCAGAGCATGGGGGTCGAGCGTTCGCAGGTCGAACAGCGGATCAATAGTTTGACTGGTGCGGAACTGGCGCAATTCAATCAGCAGTTGCAGGATGCGCCAGCGGGCAGTGGTGTGGTCGGTATCATCGTGTTGTTTTTGGTGATTTTCATCATTACTGACCTGCTCTGCGCTACTAATATCTTCAGCTTCGTCAAATGTATAAATCGTTGAAAATTGAGCGGTTCCTGCTCTTAGCACTCGCTCTACTGTTAGGCGCGTGTGCGAGGTCTCCGGTGTTGCCGCCGGAGACCTCGCGGCTGCCCGAGCGTGTTGAGCTCACTAGCGTGCCGTTTTTTCCACAAACGGCTTATCAGTGTGGGCCGGCGGCGCTGGCGACCATGCTCAATCAACGTGGTGTAGTGACCAGTCCCGGTTTACTCAAGGATCGAGTATTCATTCCCGAGCGTGAAGGCAGTTTGCAGGTCGAGATGGTCGCCACTGCCCGTGCGCATGACATGCTGGTGTATCCGCTGCCGCCACGCTTGGAAGCCCTTTTGGCAGAGGTGGCGGCGGGTAACCCGGTACTGGTGTTGCAGAATCTTGCCTTCGATTGGTATCCCCGTTGGCATTTCGCAGTGGTGGTCGGTTATGACCAGCGCGAGCGCACGCTGATTCTGCGCTCGGGTACGACGCGGCGCTGGCAAAGCGACTTCACCAGCTTCGACAGCACGTGGGCCCGCGGTGGGCGCTGGGCGGTATTGACCTTGCCTGCGGACAAATTACCGGCCCAGCCTGAGTTGCGACCCTGGCTCAAGGCTGCCAGCGATCTTGAAGAAACAGGGCATATCGAAGCAGCGCAACGTGCCTACCGTACGGCTACCCTGCACTGGCCTGAGGAATCTCTTGGGTGGTTTGCTTTAGCCAATAGTCATTATGCCCGGGGCGATACGCGCGAGGCTGAGACCGCCCTGCGTAAGAGCCTGGCGCAGGAGCCTGACTTCGCTGTAGGTTGGTTCAATCTCTCGCAGGTATTGGGTGAACGCGGTTGCCAGCAGAGCGCCAAGCAAGCACTCGTTTGCGCTCAGCGCTTGGCCCCTGACGAGAAACGTTTCGCCGTGAGTGCAGGTCAAGCCCTGGTTGCTTCCGGGCAGTGCGCGCTACCTCCTGCGTGCCCCCTGGCTAACTGATAGAAGCTGCATAGCAAAACGGCGCCTGAAGAGGCGCCGTTTTGCTTTTGGTCAATGGTTAGAAGCCGAGCTTGTCACGCAAGCTGTAGTACCAGGCCCCCATCGCGGTGAAGGGCACTCGGAACAATTGACCGCCGGGGAAGGGGTAATGCGGTAGCCCGGCGAAAGCGTCAAAACGCTCGGCCTGACCGCGCAGCGCTTCGGCCAGTACCTTACCGGCCAGGTGGGTGTAGGTCACGCCGTGACCGCTGCAGCCTTGCGAGTAGTAGATATTGTCGCCGAGCCGGCCAACCTGAGGCAGGCGTGACAATGTCAGCAGGAAATTGCCGGTCCAGGCGTAGTCGATCTTTACATCCTTCAACTGGGGGAAGGTCTTGAGCAGGTTCGGGCGGATTATCGCCTCGATATCGGCCGGGTCGCGTGCGCCATAGACCACGCCGCCGCCGAAGATCAGGCGCTTGTCACCGCTGAGGCGGTAGTAGTCGAGCAGGTAGTTGCAGTCCTCGATGCAATAGTCCTGAGGCAGGAGGCTTTTCGCGAGTTCATCGGAGAGTGGCTCGGTGGTGATCACCTGAGTGCCGCATGGCATCGATTTAGCAGCGAGCTCGGGGATCAGGTTGCCCAGGTAAGCGTTGCCGGCGACCACCACGAACTTGGCTTTGATCCGGCCTTGCGGGGTATGCACCACGGGGTTGGCACCACGCTCAATGCGAATGGCCGGGGACTGTTCATAAATCACACCGCCGAGGGATTCAACTGCAGCCGCTTCACCCAGTGCCAGATTGAGTGGGTGAATATGGCCACCGCTCATGTCGAGCATGCCGCCTATATAGCTGTCGGTAGCCACCACTTCACGGATGCGCTTGGCGTCCATCAGTTCAAGTTGGGTATGGCCATAACGCTCCCAGAGCTTCTTCTGTGCCTCGAGGTGTCCCATCTGCTTATCGGTGACAGCTGCGAACACGCCGCCATCTTTCAGGTCGCACTGAATGTTGTACTTGGCGATGCGCTCACGAATGATTCGCCCGCCTTCGAATGCCATTTGTCCAAGCAGTTGGGCTTGCTTGGGCTCGACGGTGCGTTCGATGACATCGATGTCGCGGCTATAGCTGTTGACGATCTGTCCGCCGTTACGGCCTGAGGCGCCAAAGCCGACCTTCGCCGCTTCCAGCACGCTGACCTTGAAGCCGCTTTCGAGCAGAAATAGCGCAGTGGATAGGCCGGTGTAACCGGCGCCAATAATGCAGACGTCCGTTTCGACCTCGCCGTTGAGCTCTGGGCGGGGTGGAACCGGATTGGCCGAAGCGGCGTAATAGGATTGTGGATAGACCGTGTGCGCCATTTTTTAACACCTGTTCTTTATTTTTTACGAATGGCGCGATGCTACCTGAGTTGAAAATCTCCGGCTAGTGCTCTGTACAAAACCCTAAGCACTCTGGTGGCAGTAAAAAATACGCTTATTCAGTCAGTTAGCGAAAAAAGTGTTGACTCTTTTTAGCGCCTCCGTAGAATGCGCACCCATTGCAGGCACGTAGCTCAGTTGGTTAGAGCACCACCTTGACATGGTGGGGGTCGTTGGTTCGAATCCAATCGTGCCTACCAAATTTGGTAGAAAGGGTCGCTTAGGCGACCCTTTTTTATTGGGCGACTTGTCAGGGCTGCACCTTTCTGGAAGCATCCTGAAGTCGCTTTTCGTGTGATTAAACCTCCAGTGACTCTGGTTCGGTTCAGGTTGGCTCTTGGCCTCCTGCCACTGTAAGGCAGGTACACCGCCGAATCACTTACTGGCTCATCCCAACCCACGTGGCCTTTGGTAGAGGTCACCACTAGGAGAGGAGGCGCCATGCCCACTATCACTCTTCCCGACGGCAGTCAGCGTTCATTTGATCACCCGGTATCCGTTGCTGAGGTGGCGCAATCCATAGGTGCAGGCCTGGCCAAAGCCACGCTGGCTGGTAAGGTCAATGGCCGGTTGGTCGACGCCTGTGATCTGATCGACAGCGATGCGACCCTGCAAATCATTACGCCGAAAGATCAAGAGGGGCTGGAGATTATTCGCCACTCCTGTGCGCACCTGATCGGTCATGCGGTCAAGCAGCTGTTTCCGACCGCCAAGATGGTGATTGGGCCAGTGATTGAGGAAGGCTTTTATTACGACATAGCCTCCGAGCGTCCTTTCACTCTGGAGGATGTCGCAGCGATCGAGCAGCGCATGCAGCAGTTGATCGAGAAGGACTACGATGTCATCAAAAAGGTGACGCCGCGTGCCGAGGTCATCGATGTTTTCCAGTCTCGCGGCGAAGACTACAAGTTGCGTCTGGTTGAAGACATGCCGGACGAGCAGGCTATGGGGCTGTACTACCACGAAGAGTACGTGGATATGTGCCGCGGCCCGCACGTGCCGAATACCCGCTTCCTCAAGGCCTTCAAGCTGACCAAGCTATCCGGTGCTTACTGGCGTGGTGATGCCAAGAACGAACAGTTGCAGCGTGTCTATGGCACGGCCTGGGCCGATAAAAAGCAATTGGCGGCTTACATTCAGCGTATCGAAGAGGCCGAGAAGCGCGACCATCGCAAGATCGGCAAGCGCCTGGATCTGTTCCATACCCAGGAAGAGGCGCCGGGCATGGTGTTCTGGCATCCGAATGGCTGGACCCTGTACCAGGTGCTCGAGCAGTACATGCGTAAGGTGCAGCACGAGAACGGCTACCTGGAGATCAAGACGCCGCAGGTGGTCGATCGTTCGTTGTGGGAAAAGTCCGGGCACTGGGCCAACTACGCCGAAAACATGTTCACCACTGAATCGGAGAGTCGCGATTACGCGATCAAGCCGATGAACTGCCCTTGTCACGTGCAGGTGTTCAATCAAGGCCTGAAGAGCTATCGCGAACTGCCGATGCGTCTGGCCGAGTTCGGTGCCTGTCATCGCAATGAGCCGTCTGGTGCGTTGCACGGCATCATGCGCGTACGGGGCTTTACCCAGGATGATGCCCACATTTTCTGCACCGAAGAGCAGATGCAGGCTGAGTCGGCTGACTTCATCAAGCTGACCCTGGCGGTCTATGCCGACTTCGGCTTTACCGATATTCAGCTCAAGCTCTCGACTCGTCCGGAAAAGCGTGTGGGTTCCGATGAGCTTTGGGATCGCGCTGAGTCGGCGCTGGCTGATGCGCTGGAAAGCGCTGGCCTGTCCTATGATTTGCAGCCGGGCGAGGGCGCTTTCTACGGTCCGAAGATCGAATTCTCCTTGAAGGATTGCCTTGGCCGTGTGTGGCAGTGTGGTACCCTGCAGCTCGATTTCAATCTGCCGATCCGTTTGGGTGCAGAGTTTGTCAGCGAAGATAACAGTCGCAAGCATCCGGTGATGTTGCACCGTGCGATTCTCGGTTCCTTCGAGCGGTTTATTGGTATTTTGATCGAGCACTACGAGGGGGCATTCCCAGCTTGGCTGGCGCCTACTCAGGCTGTGGTGATGAACATCACCGATAAACAGGCCGAGTTTGCTCAAGAAGTCGAAAAAACCCTCAATCAAAGCGGGTTTCGTGCCAAGTCTGACTTGAGAAACGAAAAAATTGGCTTTAAAATCCGCGAGCATACTTTGCTCAAGGTTCCCTATCTCTTGGTTATCGGAGATCGGGAGGTTGAAATGCAAACTGTCGCCGTGCGTACCCGTGAAGGTGTTGATTTGGGCTCGATGCCCATCAGTCAGTTCACCGAGTTCCTCGCACAGGCGGTTTCCCGGCGTGGTCGCCAAGATTCGGAGTAATAATTATTAAGCGTGAAATGAGACAAGATAAACGAGCTGCACCTAAAGCGCCGATCAATGAGAATATCTCGGCACGCGAGGTTCGGTTAATTGGCGCTGAAGGCGAGCAAATTGGCATCGTCTCGATTGATGAAGCGCTTAGAATTGCTGAAGAATCCAAGCTGGATTTGGTGGAAATTTCCGCCGATGCGATTCCTCCGGTTTGCCGGGTCATGGATTACGGCAAGTCGATCTTCGAAAAGAAGAAGCAGATTGCTGCTGCAAAGAAAAACCAGAAGCAGATTCAGGTTAAAGAAATCAAGTTTCGTCCAGGGACGGAGGAAGGGGATTACCAGGTAAAACTACGCAACCTGGTACGTTTCCTTAGTGAGGGGGACAGGGCCAAGGTTTCATTGCGATTCCGCGGTCGTGAGATGGCACATCAGGAGCTGGGCATGGAGTTGTTGAAGCGGGTTGAAGCTGACCTGCTTGAATACGGCACCGTTGAACAGCATCCAAAGATGGAAGGACGCCAGCTGATCATGGTCATCGCCCCCAAAAAGAAGAAGTGACCACCAGGGCACGGCAGGCCTTGCGGTTATGTTTATCAACTGAATGCGGAGTATCCGAACATGCCAAAGATGAAAACCAAGAGTGGTGCAGCGAAGCGTTTTCTGAAGACTGCTTCAGGCTTCAAGCACAAGCACGCTTTCAAGAGCCACATCCTGACCAAAATGTCCACCAAGCGTAAGCGTCAACTGCGCGGTAGCACCATGGTGCATCCGTCTGACGTGGCAAAGGTGGCGCGCATGCTGCGCGTTCGTTAATTCGGTCAAGATAGAGGAAGTTACTCATGGCTCGTGTAAAGCGCGGCGTTATTGCTCGTAAGCGTCACAAAAAAATTCTGAAACTCGCTAAAGGCTACTATGGTGCGCGTTCGCGCGTATTCCGCGTTGCCAAGCAGGCAGTGATCAAGGCAGGCCAATACGCCTACCGTGACCGCCGCCAGAAGAAGCGTCAGTTCCGTGCACTGTGGATCGCCCGTATCAATGCTGGTGCTCGTGTAAATGGCTTGTCTTATAGCCGTTTCATTGCTGGCTTGAAAAAGGCAGCAATCGAGATCGACCGCAAGGTATTGGCTGATCTGGCAGTGAACGAAAAAGCGGCGTTTGCTGCGATTGTCGAGAAAGCGAAAGCCGTACTGGCTTAAGTCCCCGACAATCACCGGGCTCGCCCGGTGCTAAACGTCACCAATAGGGGAAGAGCCTTTAAGCTCTTCCCCTATTTCGTATCTGGAGTCTGTAAATGGAAAATCTGGATGTGCTGGTCTCGCAAGCGCTAGAGGCCGTGCGCCACACCGAAGATGTGAATGCCCTGGAGCAATTGCGGGTTCACTATCTGGGTAAGAAAGGCGAGTTGACCCAGGTGATGAAGACCCTGGGCAATCTGTCTGCTGAGGAGCGCCCGCAAGCCGGTGCTTTGATCAACGCCGCCAAAGAGCGTGTTCAGGGAGCCTTGAACACTCGTAAAGAAACGCTTGAGCAGGCTGCGTTGAGTGCCAAGTTGGCGGCAGAGCGCATCGATGTGACGCTGCCAGGTCGTGGTCAGACGTCAGGTGGACTACATCCAGTGACCCGCACGCTTGAGCGTGTAGAGCAGTTTTTCACCCGGATAGGCTACGGCATCGCCGAAGGCCCTGAAGTGGAAAACGATTACCACAACTTCGAAGCGCTCAATATTCCCGGCCACCACCCGGCGCGTGCGATGCACGATACCTTTTATTTCAACGCGAATATGTTGCTGCGCACCCACACCTCGCCGGTACAGGTTCGCACCATGGAGTCTCAACAGCCGCCAATCCGCATTGTCTGTCCGGGCCGTGTGTACCGTTGCGACTCCGATATCACCCACTCGCCGATGTTTCACCAGGTTGAAGGCTTGCTGGTTGATGAAGGGGTCAGCTTCGCGGATCTCAAGGGCACCATCGAAGAGTTCCTTCGGGTGTTCTTCGAGAAGCCGCTGGGTGTGCGTTTCCGTCCCTCCTTTTTCCCATTCACTGAACCTTCGGCCGAAGTCGACATGCAGTGCGTGATGTGTAGCGGTAAAGGTTGCCGGGTCTGTAAGCAGACTGGTTGGCTGGAGGTCATGGGCTGCGGCATGGTGCACCCTAATGTACTGCGCATGTCCGGTATCGACCCTGAAAAATATCAGGGTTTTGCTTTCGGCATGGGTGTGGAGCGTCTGGCCATGTTGCGGTATGGCGTCAACGATTTACGCCTGTTCTTCGATAACGACCTGCGATTCCTGGCGCAATTTCGCTAGAGCCGCACGACCGTAACCGAATTGTTTTAGGAGAGCAGGATGAAGTTCAGTGAACAGTGGCTGCGTAGCTGGGTAAGCCCGCAGGTATCCCGTGATGAGTTGGTAGCGCGCCTGTCGATGGCGGGTCTCGAGGTCGATAGCGTCACGCCGGCTGCCGGTATTTTCAGTGGCATAGTTGTGGGCGAAGTGCTGAGCACTGAGCAGCACCCTGATGCCGATAAGCTGCGTGTGTGCCAGGTCAGTAATGGCAGCGAAGCGTTTCAGGTCGTGTGCGGCGCGCCGAATGTGCGCCCTGGCCTGAAGATTCCGTTCGCGATGATCGGTGCCCAACTGCCGGGCGACTTCAACATCAAGAAAGCCAAGCTACGTGGCGTCGAGTCAAACGGTATGCTCTGCTCGGCGTCCGAGTTGCAGATCAGTGAAGATAACGATGGCCTGATGGAGCTGCCGGTTGATGCGCCTGTAGGGCAGGATATTCGCGCCTACCTCGATCTGGATGATGCCAGCATCGAGGTTGACCTGACCCCTAACCGTGGCGACTGCTTGTCCTTGGCTGGGCTCGCGCGCGAGGTTGGTGCCTTGTACGCCGCTCCAGTCACGCGCCCGATGGTTGCCACGGTCGTGGCTAGCCACGATGAGGTCCGCCCGGTAGAAGTGCTGGCCTCGCAAGCGTGTCCGCGCTACCTCGGTCGGGTGGTGCGCAACGTTGACCTGTCCAAGCCAACACCGTTGTGGATGGTTGAGCGTCTGCGCCGCGCCGATGTTCGTAGCATTGATGCGGCCGTCGATGTGACGAACTACGTCATGCTTGAGCTGGGTCAGCCGATGCATGCGTTTGATCTGGCCGAGATCAATGGCGGCATCCGTGTGCGCATGGCCGAGGAGGGCGAAAAGCTGGTTCTGCTTGACGGTCAGGAGGTCAGTCTGCGCGCTGATACCTTGGTGATTGCTGATCACCAGCGCGCCTTGGCGATTGCCGGTGTGATGGGCGGTGAGCGCAGCGGTGTGACTGGCAAGACGCGTGACTTGTTCCTGGAAAGCGCTTTTTTCGACACTATTGCGATTGCCGGTAAGGCGCGCTCCTATGGCTTGCACACTGACTCTTCGCACCGTTTCGAGCGTGGCGTCGATTGGCAGTTGGCTCGTGAGGCAATGGAGCGGGCGACTGGATTGTTGCTGGATATAGTGGGTGGTGAAGCTGGGCCGATCATTGAGGTGGTCAGCCAGGAGCAGCTGCCGAATGTGGCGCCGGTCACCTTGCGTGCAGATCGAATCGAACAAATGCTCGGCTTGAAAATAGGCGACGAAGAAATCGTGCGTTTACTGACCGCGCTGGGGTTGGGGGTTAGCTCTAGTGGGGAAGGGCAGTGGCAGGTCGAGGTACCGAGTCACCGTTTCGATATCAGCTTGGAAGTCGATCTGATCGAAGAGCTGGCACGTTTGTATGGTTATAACCGCTTGCCAGTACGCTATCCGCAAGCGCGTTTAGCGCCGCAACCGAAGGCTGAAGCCGCTGTTGAGCTGCCGGCACTGCGTCGACTGTTGGTCGCGCGGGGCTACCAGGAGGCGATTACCTACAGCTTCATCGATCCCAAACTGTTTGAATTGTTCAGCCCAGGTGTTGAACCGTTGCTGTTAGCCAACCCGATTTCTGCCGACATGGCGGCCATGCGTTCATCGCTATGGCCAGGTCTGATCAAGGCGCTTGAGCATAACCTCAATCGCCAGCAGTCGCGCGTGCGGTTATTCGAAAGCGGTTTGCGCTTTGTCGGTCAGTTGCAGGGGCTGCAGCAAGAGCCAATGCTGGCGGGGGTAATCTGCGGCAGTCGTTTGCCTGAGGGGTGGGCGCATGGTCGCGATAACGTCGATTTTTATGACGTAAAAGCCGATGTCGAGGCGTTGCTAGCCAGTGCTGGTGCTGCGGGTAGTTTCAGTTTTGTGCCGGGCGAGCATGCTGCTTTGCATCCGGGGCAAACGGCGCGTATTGAACGTGATGGTCGCTTGGTTGGTTTTCTGGGGGCTCTTCACCCTGAGCTGGCCAGCGTGCTGGGCCTCGATCAAACGGTGTATATGTTTGAGCTGGTCTTGAGTGAAATTGCCGCGGGGCGCATGCCGCAGTTCCATGAGTTGTCGCGCTTCCCGGAAGTGCGTCGCGACTTCGCTTTGTTGGTGGATCGCGAGGTGCCGGCCGCAGCGTTGCTGGCGGCTATCCGCGATGCAGCTGGTGAGTGGCTGACAGACCTCAGGCTATTTGACGTGTATCACGGTAAAGGTATTGATCCGCATAGAAAAAGCCTTGCAGTCGGCTTGACCTGGCAGCATCCATCGCGCACTCTTAATGACGATGAGGTGAGTACTACAACGCAGAATATTCTCGCCTCCCTGGAACAAAGGTACAACGCCACGTTAAGGAAGTAGCGTATGACGGCTCTGACGAAAGCTGAAATGGCGGAACGTCTGTATGAGGAGCTGGGCCTGAATAAACGGGAAGCCAAGGAATTGGTGGAACTGTTCTTCGAAGAGATCCGCCAAGCGCTGGAGCTCAACGAACAGGTCAAGCTCTCGGGGTTCGGCAACTTTGATCTGCGCGATAAGCGTCAGCGCCCCGGTCGTAACCCAAAAACAGGAGAGGAGATTCCAATCACGGCGCGCCGTGTGGTGACTTTCCGTCCAGGCCAGAAACTTAAAGCCAGGGTCGAGGCGTATGCTGGAACCAAGTCATAACGACGAATTACCTGTCATACCCGGAAAACGGTATTTCACGATCGGCGAGGTCAGTGAACTCTGTGCGGTCAAACCGCACGTCCTGCGTTATTGGGAGCAAGAGTTTCCTCAGCTCAATCCAGTCAAGCGCCGCGGTAACAGACGATATTACCAACGACAGGATGTGTTGATGATTCGTCAGATTCGCGCGCTGCTGTATGAACAAGGCTTCACCATAGGCGGGGCGCGTCAACGTCTTTCTGGTGATGAAGCAAGAGATGATACGACCCAGTACAAGCAACTCATTAGGCAAATGATCACTGAATTGGAGGATGTTCTGCTGGTGCTTCGTAAGTAACGAGCAGAGTCAAAAAGTTTCCATATTTCAGAAGCTTAATGTATAGTTCGATCCGTTTTCGGGTAACTGAAAACGGGTTAACGCCTAGTCGGGGCGTAGCGCAGTCCGGTAGCGCACTAGCATGGGGTGCTAGGGGTCGAGTGTTCGAATCACTCCGTCCCGACCATATAATTCAAGCATTAGAGCCTGGTCAGTGATGACCAGGCTTTTTTGTGTCAGGGACTTTTGCGGGACTTTTTTCATCCTGCCTTCCTCCTCAGTATCGTCAGCGCCGGCCCGCGTGAGTCGGTAGCCGAAATTTTGTTGGCTTCATCAATCAACTTGCCCAGTTCTGCGCCCGAGTAGTGGCTGGTGATGCTGCCGTTCTTGTGGCCTAACAGAGCCTTCCTATCTTCCTCAGTGACCCCAGCAGCCCTTAATCTGCGCCCGAAGGTGTGCTTCAGGTCGTGGACGCGTATCGAGGCAAAGCCTGCGGGAGCGGGGCGCAGGAACTGCTCCTGAAACCGCTTAGCCGCTCGAACTCGGGCTTTCTTCCATGCCGAGTCGTTCATCCGATGAACTGGATTCGCCGTGCCGTCGTCGTCGGGCTTTCCGTAAGGGAATACCCAGACAGGATCCAACCCTCGTTGCCCTTCGATAACAGATCTCGCCACGTTGTTGAGCACCACCAACCGTTCGTCACCATTTTTGACCCCAGAGTTTTCATGCCTTCCACCGAAGTCAGCAGGTATGAGAAACACACTGGTCTTGAGCTCTGGTACTGGTATTTCCCAGTCCCAACGAAGTTTTACGACTTCCTGCTCGCGAGAGCCGCTGTTGACCTTGTACAGGGCCATGCGACGCAAATGATCGGGTAGCTCGGCGAAAAGAATGGATTGTTCCTCCCAAGACATAGGGTAGGGGGAACGACTTGTTTTCTTCTCTTCCAGCTTGGTGATCATTGGCACTACGTCGAGCCAAGGACGTTTCTGCTCATCACGCCATTTCCTGGCGCAAAGATTCAGGATGCGTATGACCCGCTCCAGGGCGATATTCACCGTCCTGTAGGAAACACCAGGCTTCACCTTGCCACTGATGGTCTTGCTGGTTTTGAGGCGATCTTTGATGAACGGAGTCAGCGTCTCATCATCGATATGAGTCAGAGGGATATCCCCGATATATGGATCTAGCTGCTTCAAATGGATGGCAGTCAGACTTATCGAGGGCTGATCCTTGTACTCCACCAGATAACGAGTGGCTGCTTCCCGCCAGGTCCTAACCCTGCGTACGCCGTAGATCTTCTGCTCGCGCAGTTTCTCGAGCTTATGTATCAGGTACTGCTCTGCCTCCTTCCTATCGCTTGATCCAGTGCTTTCCTGAATTCGCTGACCTCTGAAGACCTTGTCGATGTGCCAGATCCCGTTCCTTTGGTAGAGGCCGCTAATGGTTTTTCGCGCCATGGTTTTTCTCCTTGGCGCTCGCTGCGGGAGTGATCATCGCCCTTGGCACCTTCCTTTTCAATGATGGCCCGGTCGATGTAGGCGTCGACCCAGGCGTCCAGTTCCTCTCGATCAAAGCCGATCCCCTGTATCCCAATCTGGAACTCCCGTACGTAGGGGCGAACGGTTTTGTTGAACTCGGTACGGCACATACCCAGGTAGGCGGGTGCCGCATTCGCTCTGAGGACTCGGGGTGCGCAAGGGCTCAAGCGGACAGGGCGTTGCTCGGCTGTTACAGGCATGGCGGGCTTCCTCCTTGTGGCTCTAAACCATGCTGCAGATGCTGACTGCTAGCTATTGGGCAAACAACGCAGTGGAGAGGGGCGTGGAGTGTCTGGTACAACAGGGGCCATTTTTGTATTTGGTAGCCTGTCATATGGGCCTGTTTTGCCACCTGTAGGCTTTGCGGATTTGGCCATGCGGGGCTTAAGGATCGATGTATGTCTTCTGTAGAGGTGTTCGAACAACCAGACTCAAGCCCAAGCGGGCCGATCACTCGTGAGGAGTTGTATGCGGAGGTTTGGCAGCGTCCGATGACCAAAATCGCCAAGCGTTATGGCGTCTCCTCTAGTTTTATGGCGCGTGTATGCACGCGAATGAATGTTCCACGCCCACCGCGAGGACACTGGGCGAAACTGGAGAGTGGGAAGTCGAGCCCGCAGCCCTCATTACCCGAGGCTTGCCCGGGTGATCTGCAGGTTTGGAGCCGGGGCGATGTTATGGGGCCTATCTCTCAACCACTTCCAAAGGCACCGAGCCCATGTGTAATTAATCCAGATCAACTGAGAGTGTCACGCTCCAAGCGCCATCCAGTTGTTGTGGGGGCATATGAAATTTTTGAACAGGGACGGGTGATCGATCAGGGATTCCTCAAGCCAGGAAAGCAGCGCCTAGTTGATATCGTGGTAACCAAGCAGCAACTCGAACCGGCCCTGAAATTTGCGAATCAGCTTTTCCTTAAGCTCGAAGCTGCCGGTCATCGCGTCATGTTTGCGCCAAGCGATCGAGTGTATTCCCGGACTCCGGTAGATGAGCATGAGCAGCCCCCTAAGAAGCCGCGCAATCGCTATCCTGCGCTGTGGTCACCCTCCAAGCCCACGGTGGTGTTCGTGGGAACGGTGGCCATTGGATTGACCCTGTACGAGATGACTGAGGAACTCGAGGCTCGTTACATAGACGGCACGTACATGCCGGTTTCCAAGATTCCAGCACAGCAACTGCGTCGTCTCCATCCGACTTTCAACTGGACCACTCGCATGGATTTCGCCACCGGGCACCTCTGCCTAAGGGCTTTTTGCCCCTATCCGAATGCCGATTGGACTAGCAGTTGGAAGGAGAGCAGGGGGATTCGGCTGCATAGCCAGTTGGATGAAATCGTTCAGAAAATTATAGGCGCGGCCCCTGTGATTGCTGGCTTGGTGGAGGAGGGTGAAGAGCGCGTACGAATCCAGCGCCAGGAATGGCAAGAGCAGATGCGCCGGCTTGAGGAGCGGGAAAAGCTCAGGCGACAGGCTGAGGCCAGGCAGCAGGCACGGGCGGATTTGCTGAATGTGATCCACCAGTGGGATGAAATCAGGCGAATCCAGGCTTTCTTTCGTGATGCGGAGGCATCCGTGCCGGGGCTAGTAGGTGAGGCTCAAAGCCTGGCAATGGATAAGCTCACGCAGGCGCGCGAGCTTATCGGGGAGATGGATGCAGTGAAGGCTCTGTTGGATTGGAAAGGGCCTCTAGAGCGTTAGGTAGTCCCAAGCGTCAGCGCCTGCGCCAATGAGGTTCTCGGTTCGGCTGAATTGCGGCCAGTCGGGCAGAAGCGGTCGTTCATTGCGTTTGGCTGTCTGTGAGCCGATTGGTGTCTTTATTCAGCTCAATATTTGAGGCGAATGTGTCGGCTATTCGACTCACTGTTTGATGGCGACCCAGATTGCTGGTGGTTAGCGGCAATGGCCGCCATGTCGATCGGCATTGCCGAGGGGGCGGCCGCCACTTGGTCAATCACCATCTGGAGCGTATTGATTCAACGGTTTATAAATTAGTGAAATTACTCACTAATAGTTTCTATTTTTTGATTTGTCTAAACCGTTTGCTTGTCAGTGGTTTATGTTATGTGTAATTTACTCACCATGAGTGAGCAAAAATCAGAGAAGTTAAACTCCTTGCTTGCAGGCCTAAGCGACAGAGGACTGGTATCCAGTGGCTGGCTGAAGGCTCATGGCTATAGCAGCAGCCTCGTGTCGCGATATATCGCCAGCGGTTGGCTGGATTCACCTGCGCGCGGTGTTTACCAACGACGAGGTGGACGCCTGACATGGGCTGGGGTTGTGCGGGCGCTGCAAGACGGCGACGGGCTTCAGCTGCATGTAGGTGGACGCTTTGCGTTGGCCTGGCACGGGCACGAGCATTATTTGCGCCTGGGGGAGTCCGAGACTGTCACGCTTTATGGTTCTGAGAACCTCCCTGGGTGGGTGGGCAAGCTTCCGCTTAAGGCCAAGGTGCTGCTCTGCGGAAAGAGTCCGTTCGATCTGGAAGCACCAACATTTAATGCAGAGACTACAGACGAGCTTCTACGAGCTATTGGGCTCGAGTGGGTCGATGCAGATGGCGACCTTGGCCGCGTAGTCTTCTCTACACCTGAGCGTGCGTTACTTGAGCTTTGCGATGGCGTATCCGATGCATCACTCGTCTATGAGGTCGATGCGCTGATGCAAGGTGCAGATACCTTGCGCCCACAGCTGGTCAGCATGCTGCTGCAGCATTGCACCAGCATAAAGGCCAAGCGGTTATTCCTGGCACTTGCCGAGCGTCATCAGCATGCCTGGCTGGCTCATGTCTCGCTGGATGGTGTGTATCTCGGCAAGGGAAAGCGCTGCTTGGTCCCTGGCGGACACTTGAACCCGACCTATCAAATAACCTTGCCGGCGGATCTGGATGAGCACCTGGGATAGACATATCCGACTAGGTGCATGTCAAAAATCCTTTAGGCCGACTCTGAGCCTCAGTTTTTCTTAACTGAGGCAAGAAAACCTTTATTTCAGGCGTTTGTATTGGTTTTTTCTTAATTTCATAGGTCGGCATCTTCCGAACGTCTGGTGTCGACCGCGGTAGGTCGGGCCGTGGGTGAGTCCGAGGGCGTTGGCAGCCCAGAGACCATGTGTTGCGCCAGCGTTTCACCGCCTTGCTCCGTATTTTGCCGGTTAGCCATTAAGCGATGGCGGCAAAGCGCTCGATATGGGGTTGCTCGCGATGCCTTGCTTGCCACAGGTCATAATCGGTTTGTACGTCCAGCCAGGTGCGTGCTCTGCCAACGCCGGCCCGTTCCAGGCGAACGGCCAGATCTGGGCTGATCGGTGCCTGGCCGTGCAGGACGAGGGACAAGGATTCACGTGCAAAACCAAGGCGACGGGCCAGTTCGGCAATGCTGATGCCCAGTTCGGGTATCACGTCTTCGAGCAGCGTTTCGCCGGGATGTGGCGGGTTGAATATGACCATTAATAATGGGGGATAGAAGTCAGAAAGACGCTGAGTTACTTGCTGGCAGCCTCTGCCAACACGCGATTTTGACGCTCGGTGGCTTTTTTCAGCACGCGCTCATACACACGCTTCTTCTCGCCAGAAGAGGCGTTACGAATGAAATCAGCAAAGGGGGTGGAGGGGACAGTCTTTGCTTTGGTGATACCGAACATTTTAGGCCTCGCTCAAGTTGAGCATCCGCTCTAGGGACGCACGATCATATTTTTCGGCCACATAGTTGTCAATTTGGTCGATGTTCGCATGGTATGAACGGTGTGATCCGTCATTGTCCTTCTGTAGCAGATCGACCCGGATAGCCTTGCCGAACTGCCGCTTCAAGCGGTTGACTACGTCACGGGCGGCAAAGTACTGCTGGATGAAATGCTCAGGCCGGATACGCCGCCCTTCAGCCGCCTCGCGAGCGCGGACGAAATCCCACGCGAACTGCGGCTCCTGATACACATACAGTATCTGTACAAAACGCAGTTTATCCAGGGAACGCTGCAGATTTTTTTCCGCCACCTCATAGTTCGACAAGGTGCCATCGAGCAAAAAGCTCTGCTTCTGTTTCAGCGCCAGGTCGTGAATCTTTTCCACGAGGATGGAAATCGCACGCTGGAACAGCCAGGAGTTGTCGCCGGTATAGCCAGGCAGCTCGTTGCGTAGTTCATCCGGGTCAATCCGCAGCACCCGGTTGCCATTCTGCTGGTACAGCTCTAGTAGCTCAATGGAGGTTTCTGTCTTGCCTGCGCCCGGCGAGCCGGCCATAAACACCGAAACCGGGTCATCTTCCGGCAGGAAAATGGTCGGATCGGTCAGGCGCTTGGCGATGGCTTTTTTGTTTGCCTTAGCAAACGCCAGGGCCTCGGCCTCCAGCTGCTTTTCCTGATCCGTCATGCTCATCCTGGTGTCAAACATGGGGTATGTCGATTCCTTTCCGGCGAGAAGGCAGAGTTTACATGGGCAGCATTATGCGGGGCGCGGGGGACGTTTTGCAGCAGATAAACCTGGCGCAACTCAGGCAATGGCGGCCCCTGGATGGCATC
Source organism: Pseudomonas taeanensis MS-3 (assembly GCF_000498575.2). Classification (GTDB taxonomy): domain Bacteria; phylum Pseudomonadota; class Gammaproteobacteria; order Pseudomonadales; family Pseudomonadaceae; genus Aquipseudomonas; species Aquipseudomonas taeanensis. Next base: position 17,625 of record NZ_AWSQ01000011.1, on the reverse strand, counting down.
CAGGCAATCAGTGGCAAACCCCCAGGGCAGCCCGGCCCACTCTTACGGGTTCGTTAGTTGCAGATCCCAGATATTCCCGTGTGGCGGTGCATGCCGCCTCCTAATGGTTTTGACCAACTACTGGTGGTCGAGTGGCACTCCGTCTATATCCTCAGCCCGTGGTGGCTCTTCTGAATACCCGATCCCGCGCCATAAATGCTTCCAGCATATGGGGGATGAGCGTCAGGGCATCGACCTCTTCGCCATAGGCTTGCGCGTGCAACGCCGCATAGCGCTCAAGGTCAGCCTTCAGGCCGGCCGGACAGGTGAACGTCACTTTCAAGTTCTCGGTCTTGGGCAAGGGGCCGAGGCGTAACTTGTTCACGCTCATTAATGGTTTCTCCGTTGAATGGACAAGGGTTGGTAAGGGCGTAGTGCCAGGTCACGGTTGACGATCACCCGCAGGGGCAGGCCGGGGCGCTGGGTCAGCGTGGGCTGGATATCGAGATTGCGCCGGGTGACTTCCTGGCCGACCTGGTTGACCGTGTCCTGCAGGCGGTCGCGCCCGGCAATGATGACCCGGTCGCCGTCGGTGCGGTTGGCAGGAGCTGCCAGTTCGGCACCAATGCCCAGCAGGCTGGTCATGGCTGCGCCGGCGGCAATGCGGTCCCAGTGCCAGTCAACGCCATCCTCAAGGCCGGCATAGCCGGCGGTGTCGCTGCCAACCAGGTTGTCGAGTTGGAAGGATGAGGTGTCCGGCAGGATCACCCGCTGCCACACCACCTGCACGCGACTCTGGCCGTAGCTCACCTGGCTGTTATAGCGGCCCAGCAGGCGCGAACCCTGGGGGATCAAAACATGCTGACCGGTGGCGCTGTCGTAGACCGGTTCGGTCACCGTGGCGATTACATCTCCCGGTAGGTCTGACTTGATACCGGTGACCAGGGCGGCAGCGATCACTGTGCCGGCCATTACCTGGTACGGAGAATCGGGCATTTGCACAAATCCGGAATTACGGATTTGTGGGGATGCGGATTTACTGAGAAACGCCTCTTTCTGTTCCTGGCTGTTCTGCGTTGATCCGGCGCTTGCAGGTACTGCGGCAGTCGAGGCGGGCCCTGCCGCCATGGGATCGAATCCGGCCAGTTGCGAATGTACAGGCAGGCTTTCGGTCACGGTGCCCGCACTTGCCGACCGCCCGCCACCTGAGCGGAAAAACACGGAGGACAGAGCTGCTTCTTCGGCTTCCTTGAGCCTGGCCAGGCGCTCGGCCTCAGCCGGGTCAGGGCCAGTATGGCGGTAGTCATAACCCTGGGCCTGTTGCTCCGCCCTGAGGATGGAGCCACCCAGATCGCCGGGAAGGGGTGGACCCAGTTGCGGTACTTCGGGTGCCGAGGGTGGCGGCAACTGCGAGTAGTCGGCGGGTAACTGCTCCAGCCCCTCGGAGCGGGTCACACGGTCGACGTTGTACAACTCGGTTTGCTCTGCACTTTGCCGACGCTGTGGCGGCTGCAGTGACCAAAGCATGGCACCGAGCACTGCGGTGGCCAGTCCTCCCGCGAGGACGGCCAGCATCCGCGGATTGAGGCGTGTGACCGGACGCGGCTGGGCACGCAGTTCGAGACTTTCCGGGGCCACCTTGGGCGGTAGCTCTGCGGACTGGGTGTCCTGGACGTTATCGACGGCGCTCATGCTCAGGGCCTCCGCGCTACACCATCGGTGCGCTCGATCCGCACCACGTCGCCCTTGTCTGCACCGAGGCGCAACTCGGCCGCACCGAACAGCCGATCCACGATGTAGTAGGGCGAGCGGAAGCGGTAGTTGACTAACTGGCCGTCACCCTCCGGGCCGATGACGAACAATGGCGGCAGTTCACCCTGGGCAATGCCCGCAGGAAACTGGATATACACCTTCTGACCGTCATCGAATGCCCGCAGCGGCTTCCAGGGCGGATTGCTGCCGCTGATCGCATAGCGAAAACGCAACTGCTCCAGCGCCAGGCCGGCGTCGACCGCTGCTGCCGCCTGAGCAGCGTTGGCCCGACGCTGCAGCGCGAGCATGCGATCCTTGGGGTAATCCCAGGACACCGAGGCCATCCAGGCCTGCTCGGTGGACGTCAGTTCGATCAGGTAGGTGCGCCGCGTCGTGGTAATGACCAGATTGGTCTTGAGGTCGCTGCGCGTGGGTTTGACCAGCACGCTGATGCGAAGCTCCTCACCACTGCCGCTGGAAGTGTCGCCAACGATCCAGCGCACGGTGTCGCCCGCGGCCACGGTGACCAGATCCTCGCCGACCTGCAGGTTGATCACCGTCACGCGGCCTGGACTGGTGTACACCTGATACAGCGCGCCATCGGAAAATGGCCATACCTGAATGGCGTTGATATAGCCCTCCTGGGTTGGCGCAATGCGCGCGTCCCGGTTGGCACGTGAGACGCGTACCCGTTCATCGGCGGGTTCCTTGGCCCGGGTAGTCTTGGTATCTGGAAGCGGTTTCAGCTGTGCCGGCAAGGCCAGTGGCTGCGGCACTGCCACCACCTCGATGGGCTTGGGTGGTTCCGGCAGGCGCTGGGCTTCCACCGGCTCGTCGAGGGCAATGGTAGGCGGCGGGTTACCCTGGCTGGCGCAGCCGGCCAGCATGGCCAGCAGGAGAGGGCAGGCGTAAAGGTATGCGGAGGTCTTCATGGGGTCTTGGCTCCTTGCGTAGTGTCCAGTTCACGGCTCCACGACAGGCCGTTGACGTAGATGCCCAATGGGTTGCGGCGCAGTTTTTCCTCACTGCGCGGCGGCTGCAGCACGATCGATATCACCGCGGTCCAGCGCTCCAGGCCCGCAGCCGCGCCATTCACATAGCGGCGCTCGTTCCAGCGCACCTGGAACGAGTTGTCACTGGCGCGCACGACGCTGCTCAACTCGACGGTCACCGACTCCTTGCCGACCCGGGTGAAGGGGTCGTTGGCGCGGGCATAGTCGTTGAGCGTCGCCGCGCCCCGGTCGGTGGTGTAGTGGTAAGCCTCCAGCCAGTTCTGCCGCACCACCACCGGGTCGATGGATAGCGAGCGGACCAGACTGATAAAGCGCGCCAGGTGGTGAGCCATCTGTGCATCGTTGGGTTGGTAAGGGCTGGCCGCCTCGCCAACGGCCCGCACCTGGCCGGCACTGTCGACCTCCACCACATAGGGCGTGACCATCGACTGGGCCGAACGCCAGACCAGACCACCAGCCATCAGCAAAGCCAGGCTCAGGCAGCCGAAGGCCATCAAGCGCCAGTTCTTCGCTTGCGCCAGGCTTGCGCCCATACGCTGATCCCATACCTGCGCTGCTGCCTGGTAAGGCGTTGCAGGTGGCGGGGTGTCGCTATAACGCACCTGTGGGCGTTTGAATCGCATCTTCGTTCTCCTTCACGAATTCGACGGGTCGCGCGCTTGTGGCCCGGGAGATGAGCCGCCGCCATCACCACCCCTCAGGGTGTGGGCAACTGTGGTGGCGGCATGGGTGAGTTGTTGCTTGCGCTGCAGGCGTTTGGCCCAGTCGGGTTGCTTGGCGGGCGGGCCTGGCGTGGCACCCGCAGCGGAAGCGCTACCTACTGCTCCTGCAGGCTGGGTTGCCTGGGGCAAGGCGGTGTTCGCCGTTTGCGCGCCACCCATGGCCAGGCGCGCTGCGCCCGGAGCCATACGTGCACCGGCCATCAGGGCACCGCCGACACCTGTGGCAAGCGCCGCCGCTCCAGCCGCCATCCCTGCAGCGCCAAGGGCTGTGCCGGCGGCAGCGCCGGCCCCCAGTTGCGGCGCACCGGAGACCAGGCCGGTGGCGATGCCGGGGCCGAAAATGCCCAGGCCCAGCAGCGCCAGGGCGGCGAGCATGACCACCAGCGCGTGATCGATGGAGGGGGCATCCGGCAACGCCTGGAACTCGGCAAACAGACCGGTGCCGATGCCTACTATCACCGCCAGCACCAGTACCTTGATGCCAGAGGAAACCACGTTGCCCAGCACCTTCTCAGCGAGAAAGGCGGTCTTGTTCCACAGCGCGAAGGGCACCAGGACGAAGCCGGCGAGGGTGGTCAACTTGAACTCGATCAGGGTGACGAACAGCTGGATGGCCAGAATAAAGAAGCTGATCACCACCACAGTCCAGGCCAGGAGCAGGACAACGATGGTGTCAAGGTTGCCGAAGACTTTGGGGAAGTCGCTGAGGTTGCTGATTTGCTCCAGCATTGGTCGGCCAGCTTCGATGCCGATGGACGCCAACCGTCCGGGCTGCAGAAACTCGGCTTGAGTCAGCGCGGATCCTGAGGCAAGCAGGCCCAATCCGGCGAAGGAGCGGAAGATGATCTCGGCCAGGGTATTGAAGTTGCCGATGATGAAGGCGAAGGCTCCGACATAGAGGGTCTTCTTGATCAGCTTGCTGATAACGTCCTCGCCACCCATGGCCCAGAACAGGCCGGCCAGGGTCATGTCGATCATCACCAGAGTGAGGGTGAGAAAAGCCACCTCGCCGCCGAGCAGGCCGAAACCCGAGTCGATGTAGCGCGAGAACACATCGAGGAAATGATCGATCACGCTGACATCGTTCACTGCACGTCCTCCTCGAAACTTGCGGGGATGGCTGGCAGGCTTTCGGGTGTCTGGAACTCACCCGGCAGAGCGCAACCGGAGTAAAAGCGCTCATGCAGGGGCGCGGGCTGCCTGGCTTCATCGGGTGCGCCGTCACGTCCACAGGCAGACAATACGAGCAGAATCGGTATCAGCAATGGAGCTTTCATCGCACCTACCTCCGCTACCGATAGAACTGCACGGGATGAGGGGTGTAGGGCGTGCCGCTGCCCATAAAGCGCCGCCGCAGTTCGCGGGCTTCCTCTACCGCCGCGGCCTGGCGCGCCAGCTCCAGGGCGATGGCGCGGTTCTGGGTGATCTGCAACTGCTGCGCCTGGATCGACTGCTTGGCCTGCAGGGCCAGCAGTTGGTTGGTGGCTTGGCTGGCCTGCAGTGCGCCGCTGGCCGACTGACTTCGGTCGACCAGGTCGGCCAGCACGCTCTCGTCCTGGGTCAGGTTCTGCGCCACCTGGGCTTGCATGCGCATGGCGGTGTGCAGGCCATCGAGTCCCTGCTTCCAGCGTGCACGTGTGTCCTGGGCCATGCGCTCGCCACTGACGGAGTGCTTGTACTCGGCCGGATACAGGCGGGTAAATTCCTGATCCAGACGCTGTACGTCGAAAGCCAAACCTTGGGCCTCGGCCAGCAATCGTTCGGTGCTGGCCAGGGTCGTGCGCAACCGATTGAGCACGTTGATGTCCAGGGTTTCCAGGTTGCGGGCCTGGTTCAGCAACATCTGTGTTTCGTTCTGCAGTTGGCTGGCCTGGTTGTTGATCACCTCCAGGGTGCGCACCGCGGTCAGCATGTTTTGCACCAGGTTGGTCGGGTCGATGACGGTCATTGCGGTTGCCGGCTGGGTCCCCAGCAAACCTAGGCTTAATAAGACGGCGATGGGCATAAGGCGGGCGCGAGGCGTCATGGCAGTTGCTCCTTGCGTTGTGAGGTGTGGGCGGTAAGCAGGTCGGCGGCCCAGCCAAGCTGACGATGGTGTAGCCAGGCGGGGGCGAAGCCCGCGGCATCAGAGCCCTGCAGGATCTGGCTGATTTCACGCTGCTCGGCTGGGCTTGCAGCGGCAGTGAAGGCCAGTGCCACCGGGCCCAGGTCGAGGTCGAACAGCCGGTTGCCCAGGCGCGATTGGTAGTAGTAATCACGCTTGGGGGTGGCTTGGGCGATGATCTCGATCTGCCGGTGGTTGAGCCCGAAGCCCTGGTAGATGCCGCGTATCTGCGGCTCACTGGCCTGAGGGTTGGGCAGGAAGATGCGGCTCGCGCAGCTCTCGATGATCGCGGCGGCGATGCTGGAGTTCTGGATATCGGCGAGGGACTGGGTGGCGAAGATCACCGAGACATTCTTCTTGCGCAGGGTCTTGAGCCACTGGCGGATGCGCGCGGCAAAAAGTGGGTCGTCGAGAAACAACCAGGCTTCGTCGAGGATCAGCAGGGCAGGAGCCCCGTCGAAGCGCGCCTCGAAGCGGGCGAACAGGTAGCCGAGCACGGCCGCTACTGCCGCCTTGCTGTGCATCAGCTCTTCCATCTCGAAGCACTGCACGTCGGCTGTACCCAGGCGATCCGTGTCCGCGTCCAGCAGCCTGCCGTGAGCACCACCCAGCACATAGGGCTGCAGGGCCTGACGCAAGGCGTTGTCCTGCAGCAGCATGCACAGCCCTGTCAGGGTGCGCTGCGCCTCAGGCGCACCGGCCAGGCTAGTGAGGGCCGTCCAGAGGGCCGCTTTCTGGTCCGGGCCGACGGCAACGCCCTCATGCAGCACACGGCCTTCGAGCCACTCGGCGGCCCAGGTGCGATAGCTGTCCTGATCGATGCGCGCCAAGGGCTGGAAGGCCAGGTCGCCATCACCGTCCAGCTCGTAATGCTCACCCGCTAATCCTAGGACCGTCGCACGTAGCGAGCGGCCCATGTCGAAGATGAACAGGCGTGAGCCGGGGTAGCGGCGGAACTGCAGGGCCAGGGTCGCCAGCAATACCGACTTGCCCATGCCGGTTGGGCCCACCACCAGAGTGTGGCCGACGTCGCCGACGTGGGTGACCAGGCGGAAAGGCGTAGCCCCGTCGGTACGGGTCACCACCAGAGGCGGGCCGTCGAGGTGGGCGTTGCGCGCAGGGCCGGCCCACACCGCCGACAATGGCATCAGGTGCGCCAGGTTGAGTGAGGAAATGATCGGCTGGCGTACGTTGGCGTAGGCGTTGCCCGGAATGGACGACAGCCAGGCCTCTACCGCATTGAGGCTTTCAGCGATGGTGACGAAGCCTCGGCCCTGAATCACCCGCTCGATGAGACGCAGCTTCTCGTCGGCTACCCGCGCGTCGGCGTCGCTCACCGTAACGGTCACGGTCACGTAGCCGAAGGTGACCTGATCGGCTCCGAGTTCCTGCAGGGCCGCATCGGCGTCGCTGGCCTTGTTCGAGGCGTCGCTGTCGACCAGCGGGCTTTCCTGCTGAAAGAGGGTCTCGCGCAGCAGGGCCAGGACACCCTTGCGCTTGGCGAACCACTGCCGCCGTAGGCGCACCAGTTCCTTTTCCGCCTCGTCCTTGTCCATGCAGATGAAGCGGGTTGACCAGCGATAGGCGATACCCAGTCGGTTCAGGTCATCCAGCAGGCCGGGCCAGGTCGAGGTTGGGAAACCACGCACCGAGACCACGCGCAGGTGCTGCTCGCCCAGTCTGGGTGCCAGGCCTGTGCTCAGCGGGCAGTCGGCAAGTAGGGCGTCCAGGTGGAAGGGTACTTCAGGAACAGCAACGCGCTGCCTGTGAGTCGACACTGTGGCGTGCAGGTACGTCAGCGTCTGGCTGTCGTCGAGCCAAGTGACTTCTGGCATCACCCCCTCGAGCAGGTCGTGCAGGCGTGCCGTCTCTGCCATGAAGGCGGCCAGTCTCTCGCGCCAGTCGACGCCGCGCTGCGTCTTGTGCTCGTAAAGCAACCCAGCAGCACGCGAGCGTGATTCCTCGTGTGGCAAGTAGAGCAGCGTTAGGTGATAGGCGCTCTCGAAGTGGCTGCCTTGCGCTTCGAAGGTGGCGCGGCGCTCTTCGTCAACCAGCCAGGACAGCGGCTCGGGAAACGTGCTTGCCGGGTAACCGGCAGCGGTCAGGCGTTCAGCCTCGATGAACAGGGCCCAGCCCGAACCAAGGCGACGTAGGGCGTTATTCAAGCGCGCAGAGGTGGCTGCCAACTCGCCCGGAGTGGCGCTGTCCAGGTCTGGCCCGCGAAAGCGCAGGGTGCGCTGGAACGAGCCGTCTTTGTTGAGTACGACCCCAGGGGCGACCAGTCCGGCCCAGGGCAACCAGTCGGCGAGTTGCGCAGGGCGGTGGCGATATTCGGCTAGATTCAGCATGGCGTCCCCCTCATACGTCAAGCAAGGGGCGATGTTTGATGTGCCGAGCGAAGACCTGCAGGAACTGTGGATCCAGCCGGGCACCCCAGACTGCCAGCGAGTGGCCGACCAGCCAGAGCACCAAGCCCGGTATCCACAGTTGCAGACCCAGCCCGACTACGGCGGCCAAGGTGCCGTTGAGGATGGCCACGTTACGCGGCGCTCCGCCGAGCAGGATCGGCTCGGCCAGTGAGCGGTGCAGCGGCACCTCGAAGCCGGCGATGAAATCGCTATCGATAGTCATGCGATCATCGCTCCGCCGGCAAAGCTGAAGAAGCTCAGGAAAAATGAAGACGCGGCGAAGGCAATGGACAGCCCGAAGACGATCTGGATCAGCTTGCGAAAGCCGCCACTGGTGTCGCCGAAGGCCAGGGTCAGGCCGGTGACAATAATGATGATCACCGCCATGATCCGCGCCACCGGGCCTTGCACGGAGTCGAGAATCGACTGCAACGGTCCCTCCCAGGGCATCCCGGAGCCGGCCGCGAAAGCCGGCAAGGCAACGCCCAGCAAAAGCGCGCCCACTGCCAGCGTACGAGCAGTCAGGCGACGGTGGATGGGCAGGGCAAAGGCGGCGGTCATTGCTGTTCTCCAGAGGCGGTGGGCAGGGCTTGAGCGGGATCGGTGGGCTCGAGCCGGTAGCCGTGTTCGTCGTGTCCGACGACGCGAGCGATTTGCTGGACATGGCGGGCGCGGCCGCGCCCTGCGAGAAAAACCACCAGGTTGACCGCCTCGGCGATCAACGCCCGGGGGGCGGTCATGGCGACCTCGAGAATCAGTTGCTCCAGGCGCAACAGCGCGCCATGGGCGGAGCCGGCGTGGACGGTGGCAATACCGCCTGGGTGGCCGGTGCCCCAGACCTTGACCAGGTCCAGCGCTTCGCCGCCGCGCACCTCGCCGACGACCACACGGTCGGGGCGCAGGCGCAGGGTAGTGCGCACCAGATCGGCCATGGACACCACACCGCAATGGGTTCGCAAGGCAACATGGTCGTGTGCGCAGCACTGCAACTCGACCGTGTCCTCTAGCACCAGAACGCGGTCCCCCGTACTGGACACTTCAGCGAGCAGGGCATTGGCCAGGGTGGTCTTGCCGGTGCTGGTCCCGCCGGCCACGAGGATGTTCTGCCGACTGAGTACTGCTTCTCGCAGATAGTCGGCTTGTGCTGGCGTGAGAATTCCGTCTGCCACGTATTGGGTCAGCCGTATAACGCTCATGGCGCGTTTACGCAGTGCGAAGGTCGGTCCAGATACGATGGGTGGGAGTAATCCTTCGAAGCGCTCACCGGTTTCCGGCAGTTCGGCGCTTAGTAGCGGCTTGCCACGGTGCACCTCGGCACCAATATGCGCAGCGGCCAAGCGGATAATGCGCTCGCCGTCGTCGGCTGAAAGCGCGCCCAGCGAAGACCGGCCGCTGGAGAGGCGGTCGAGCCAGAGCTTTCCATCGGGGTTGAGCATGACCTCCACCACGTCGGGGTCTTCCAGCGCAGAGGCGATCAGCGGGCCCATTGCCGTGCGCAGCATGCGGGTGCGGCGATCCAGGGCGGTAGCGGTCGCCGCCAGGGTTGCGTGCGGGGCGCCGGTCATGGCTGCTCTCCCGAGGCTTCGGAGCTATCCAGCCACTGGGCGTCAGGCTGGATCTCCTCTTGTACGTCCCTTACCAGGCTGCGTCCGCGCTGCAGGTGGCGGCCCAGTTGCTCGATGAACTGGGCGAAGCGCAGCTTGCCTTGAGATCGTGCGGCGTCCTGGTGTGCCTCGGGCACCGGCGTGCTGACCGTAAGGTAGTAGCGCACATAGAGCGCCATGGTCTCGATCAGAATATTCTGATCGCGCTCCAGTCGTTCGAACTGGCGAGACAATCGATCCAGGCGCTTGGCAATGGCCGCCTCACGCTGGTCCCCGGAATCCGGCGATAGCCAGGAGGCGAGCGCTGCGGCAATGATCGAGGACTTCGACACACCTTTCTTGATCGCCAGTTCGTTCAGGCGTTTGGCGTGCTCCGGTTGGATGAACAGGTTCAGGCGGGCTCGGCTCATAGGGCAATTCCGTCGTCAGGGTCGAGGGCGGCCAGTCGGGCCGCGCGCTGCAGTCGCGGATCGAGCTGGGAGGGGAAGGGCGTAGGGGCGTCGTCCTCGTCGAGGAGAAACAGGTCGCTGGTCGGGTCATCGGGATCCGGCAGGTCAGCGATTTCCGTCAGTTCGGGCTGGCGACGTGGGCCGCCGTCGTCGAGGTCTTCGCCGTCCTGGGATTCTGCACGCGGAACGGAAACAGCTGTCGGCAGGGCCAGGGCACTCCAATCATCAGCCCGGGTCGCTGGCGCATCGGCGTACTCCCCAGGTAGCAGCTGCGGGGCCGGCAGCACACGACGCTGGAAATTGGTGTCGGTGAAGTAACGCAGCTTCTTCGCCCTGATCGGTGCATGGCCGGAGAGCATCACCACCGATTCGTCGGTGGGCAGTTGCATCACCTCGCCCGGCGTCAGCAGAGGGCGTGCGGTCTCCTGGCGCGACACCATCAGATGCCCCAGCCAGGGAGCCAGCCTGTGGCCGGCGTAGTTGCGTTGCGCGCGCAATTCGGTGGCGGTGCCAAGCGTCTCGGAGATGCGCTTGGCGGTGCGTTCATCGTTGGTGGCGAAGGTCACCCGCACGTGGCAGTTGTCGAGGATCGAGTGGTTCTGGCCATAGGCCTTGTCGATCTGGTTGAGCGACTGTGAGATCAGGAAGGCGCGTAGCCCGTAGCCGGCCATAAAGGCCAGGGCCGATTCGAAGAAATCCAGCCGACCCAGCGCGGGGAACTCGTCGAGCATCAGCAGCAACTTGTGCCTGCGTTCGATGCCGTCGGCACCGTCCAGGGATTCGGTCAGGCGACGCCCGACCTGATTGAGGATCAGGCGGATGAGTGGCTTGGTGCGGCTGATGTCGGAGGGCGGCACCACCAGGTACAGCGAGACAGGGTGTTTTGCCGAGATCAGGTCGGCGATCCGCCAGTCGCAGCGCTCGGTCACGCTGGCCACTGTGGGGTCGCGGTACAGGCCAAGGAAGGACATGGCCGTGGACAGCACACCCGAGCGCTCGTTCTCGCTCTTGTTGAGTACCTCGCGGGCAGCGGATGCCACAACCGGGTGAGGCGTTTCACCGAGATGAAGTGTGGCCATCATCCGGTGCAGGGTCAGCTCGAATGTGCAGGCCGGGTCTGAGAGGAAGTTGGCGACCCCGCGAAGGGTCTTGTCGTCGCTGGCGTAGAGCACGTGCAGAATGGCACCGACCAGCAGCGCATGGCTGGTCTTCTCCCAGTGGTTACGTTTTTCCAGGGCACCTTCCGGGTCGACCAGGATGTCGGCGATGTTCTGTACGTCGCGCACCTCATGGGTGCCGCGGCGTACTTCCAGCAATGGGTTGTAGGCTGCCGAAGCCGGGTCAGTGGGATTGAACAGAAGGCAGTGCGAGAAGCGCGAGCGCCAGCCAGCAGTCAGGCTCCAGTTCTCGCCCTTGATGTCGTGGATAACCGCAGAGGCCGGCCAGGAGAGCAGGGTGGGCACCACCAGACCAACGCCCTTGCCCGAGCGTGTTGGGGCAAATGCCAGAACATGTTCGGGGCCTTCATGGCGCAGGTACTGCTCATCCAAGAGACCGAGGAAAACGCCTGCCGCTCCAGTTAGCCCGGCCTTGCGCACCTCATTCGTATCGGCCCAGCGCGCCGAGCCGTAGGTGGTAACCCGTTGCGCCTGGCGGGCGCGCCAGATGGCCATGCTGATTGCCACCAGCACAGCCAGGAGGCTGCTGCCTGCAGCGATGGCTCCGCCGAAGTTGAAGATGTCAGGCGCATAGGCATCGAAGAAGAACCACCACTCAAACAGCCGCCAAGGGTGGTAGATGGGTGTGCCGAGCAATTCGAACCACGGGGCACCCAAGCGAACTTGGTAGTCAAGCGCCGCAGCCGTCCATTGGGTAGCGCTCCATACACCTGACAGGGTGACGGCCAAAACCGCCAGCACCTGACCGTACAGCACCGTTGTCGCTTGCATCCCTGAACCCAACCTCTCCGGCAAAATGCACGGCACGCAGATGTGCCGCGTGCAAGAGATTCGGCAAAGGTGGAGAAGGGGTCAAAGACCGTTTGGGTGGGTAATCTTGTGCGGGTTGGCAACAGTTCCGGCTATGGAATGGAGCAGAGGAGAACTGCAGGGCAGGGCGTAACGTGTATGGGGCCATCCTTGCAATTATTTAGAGGTGGGGCACTGCCGAAAATGCCCATCTGACCATAAGCTACCAGGTACGCACGGCAGAGATGGCCAGTTAGCGACCACTGCTCTGGCTAGCCATCCTTGTCCTCCCACACGTGGAGGACTTGCCATGAACATCATCGCTACCTGCAGTTGTCAGCCCTGGAACAAAGGAAAATTGGTCGGGCAGAAAACCCCGCTCCGGCTGAGAGATATCTGGGCCATCCGAGTAAGACTTCAAATTGCAGAAAGAACCCGGGATCTGGCTCTCTTCAATCTGGCCATCGACAGCAAGCTTAGAGCCTGCGACTTAACCAAGCTTCGTGTGCGCGACGTTGCTCATGGTGAGCACGTGTCATCGCGAGCCATGGTTATGCAGCAGAAAACGCAGCGGCCAGTGCAGTTCGAAATCACTGAGCAAACACGGTCTGCTCTCGCGACCTGGATACATCAAGCCCAGCTACGCAGCGAGGACTACCTTTTTCCGAGCCGGCTGCATACCTCAGACCATCTATCCACTCGTCAATACGCTCGTATCGTCAAAGACTGGGTGAAAGCCATTGGCCTTGATCCAGCCATGTATGGCACTCACACAATGAGACGAACGAAGGCATCACTGATTTATCGCAGGACGAAGAACCTGCGGGCGGTTCAACTGCTGCTCGGCCATACGAAGCTGGAGAGCACCGTTCGATATCTGGGGATTGAGGTCGATGATGCCCTGGCGATGGCGGAACAGACCGAGGTTTGACCATGCATAGCGACGGTCGAAGTCAAGCCGTCGCTAACGGCCAGAATCGGCCGGTCAATCTGATAATCCCTTGTGGTCTGTGGTCTGTGGTCTGTGGTCTGTGGTCTGTGCTTCGCTGCTTGATCCTGCCCAGCTCCCAAGAGTTTGCCTACATTTACCTGCGATCCAATCTATCGCAATGGTAGTGTACGTTTTGAGTATTAACTAACGGAGATGGCGTTATGGATGATGTGCTTGTAGTCGGGGTTGGCGGTGCTGGATGTGATATTGCTCGTCATGTTCATGCTCTAGTCAACGGACGTATCGTCGCTATCAATACTGACTGTAAAGGCCTTGAAAATTCCGGCATTACTGAACGACTGTTGCTCGGACCTCTGCTCTGTGGCGGAAACGGAGCATTTACGCCGAATCAAGGAATGCAGGCAGCCGAAGAGTCGCGAGAGGCGCTGTGTTCACTCATGCAAGGCTCACGGCAGTTGGTTCTTTTAGCAGGCTTCGGCGGAGCTACAGGAACTGGGGCAGTGCCAGTTATTGCGCAAATAGCGATATTTCTAGGACTTGAGGTGTGTGTAGCGATCACGTTGCCATTTGCCTTTGAGGCGGCCCGACGCGAGGCCGCTCTAAAAGGTCTTGAAGATTTAAGATCGTTAGGCCTTTCTGTGCTGGTGCACGATCATGCTGAAGCTATCGAGGTAGTTGATAGATCTGCTGATTTTGGATTGATAGAAATACTAGAAACAGCAGGCAAAGTCCTTGCACCTGCTGTTTCTCGCCAGATCAGTCACTGATAAGTATTGAAATTTGCAACGTAATTATGGCTCCAAAGTAACAGGCACCATAAAGCGAAGGTGACGGGGCGAAGTGGTTACTGCCTTCCCTCTGAATATACGTAATGGAGTCCTCGTGGATATTTTTACGAACCTGGTTGGCCATTATTAAATGGTTTACATATCTCGGAAAAATAATTTCATTGGCTTCAATCCAACGTAAGGACTTTAGAAAGTGAATACCTCGCAGTCAATGTTCCAAGCGCTAGCGTCCTCGTCGGAGTTGGCGGAACTCAGTGCCTACTCCAAAGAATTTGATCTTTTCAAGGTCATGGGTGTTCGAAGCAAGGAGCTCGTACACTCGAACATCTTGGCCAACCTTCTGAATAAGAATGAGCCACACGGCCTCCAAGATGCATTCATCAATGCGCTCCTGGGTTCTCTTACTGACCTCGAAGTATTTGGCCCTGCTCTTCTTCAAGAGAACCTTGCTGCGGCATTTGGTGCGGATTCGAGGATATCTAGGGAGCTGGAAAGCATCGATTTAGTTGTCGAGTTTCCAGCAGCGAGGTTAGTCATAGCGATTGAAAACAAAATCTGGGCAGGAGAGCAGCCCCAGCAGATCGAACGTTATCAAGAGACATTGCTTAATAGATATCCAAGTTATCACCACGGCCTAGTATTTTTGACACCGTCTGGGCGGCCGCCAGAAACAATCAATTTTGAGTCCCAAGTTCCGGTCTACTGTATGTCATACGGGCAGATATCGTCACTGCTACGGGGTAGTTCGGCTTCAGCCCGCCCTGCCGCAGCCATCTTCATTAATCAATTCATCGGTCATGTGGAAAGGTATATGTCAGGAAATAGCGAAATCAACGCACTTTGCTGGGAGCTATTTAGCAAACACGAAGAAGCATGCCGGCATATGGCTAAAGCCTATGAATACTGCGTAGACAGGAAAATACGGATGGCCTTCGCTACGATAGAAGAACGATTAAGAAATGACAGCATGTTCGTAGACTGGGCATCTGAAATAGAGGTTCGATCAAACTATCGTGAAGATCGCAAAGTGATAGTTAAGTGTGACCTGGATTTTCGCTTAAAGTCCTGGCCAGAACATCTTTGGGTCAAGGTTTACAAGCATACTTGGTTAGGGGTGTTCCCGTTCACAATTAAAGATCACCTCAAGACTATGGCAGACACTTTTCCGGCGGCATTCAATATAGCCCGGCCAGTCCGTTCATGGGATGGTCATTACTACATCTCGGCAAACCCTATCAATGACAATGAACGATGCATTCTGCAAGATGGTAACGATCTTGATGAGGTTGGCATTAATCTAACCCTTAACAGAGTAAGGGAGTATGTGAGTGGGATATGCCAGGCTCTCAACCAGCAGAGCTCAGCACCGATAGTGAGTGAGACCTTCTTGCATGTCGTAGACATTGTTGAGTGACCGCAACGGGTCGGAAGCTGCCGGTCTGCACTGTAAATAGATCCGTCCCATTTGCTGCTGCTGAACGGCAGATGGGCGAAGACTGCGAAAAAACAGAAGGAATGGCGCAATCGTAAACACCAACAACACCCATAGAAGGGGCGGCAATAGACATATTTTCAACCAGAGAAGCATTGCCGAACCAAACGCAGAAAAAACGGAAAAATCAATGAGTGGGATCAACGCCATCGGCAGGAAGCAAGCCGCGATGAGGCCAGCAGCCGGCGAGAACGTCATCTTTCTTTCGTACGCAGCCATTGCAGATACCTCAATTTCGGCAGCGATGCCAGAATCAAATTTTTCAGTAATAACCGCATTGCGCGGATATTTTATTGGGGTAAAGCCATTTTATTTGCTCATTATTTTCTTACGAGCTTCTTGAAACTCTTCTTCAGACACAATACCGGCCTCCTTCAATTGCATCCACTTGAGCAGTTCGTCAGCAACCGAATAAGACTTGAGGTTGTCTGTCTTTATAATCGTCGATCTCTTTGGCTTTATTATATTTAATAAGTCGATGGTAATTGACTTAATTCCTGCCTTGCAGGTGGATATTTTTCCGAAGGGGGTTTTTGAGCTGCGCAGAATCCAGCGCCGGATCAAAAAAAATCCAAATACCAAAAAAGACAATAATGCGGCGTCTAAAAATAGTACAACCAAATACCCATGATAGATTTTATCATTCCACTGTTTGGCTTCTATTGCCGCAAGATTAGCGCTGACTTCATCCGCCTCATCAAGGCTAGATGCATCGATTATGACTTCGACTTCTGGATTTTTCCGATTCCCAGTAATGGGGTCTATACCCTCGAAATACCTATCCCTATACACTGCGGCGATTATGAGCTTCTGATCTTGCAACGCAGCATAGATTTTTTGATAATTATCTGAGTTTGCATGGTGCTTAAGAATTGAGTTGTACTCAGAATAATATTCGAGGGTTTTGCCATTGATGGCTATTCCTTTGCTGTAGGCTCCGGGAAACAGTTCATCTTCACGCAACCTATAGGTGACTAGCAACCCTCTTTTCTCGCAACTTACTATGTAAGGTGTATCCCACTCATTCAGAATAGAGAATGGGTCTAGCTTAAGCATAAGTTCATGAACCGTGTCGGAGTCACTGCTGACCGCTCGACAATAAGGGATGTACTTAAGCCTTACTTCACCATCAAGATCCCAATAAAGCTCCCCTGTATTTCGATCAAAGCGCTCGATTGATTTCTTTGGAGTGTCGGCCATGGCTACAGAGCCCACAAGCAATACTATAAGCATGCAAACAACGCTGGCAGGTAAACTCTTCATGATGTTCCATTTTCCACAGATCTACTAAACCCAAAGGTATCAAATCACCATTAGAGAGGTCGAGCCACTCCTGGCTGCGTCGACGTGAATCGAGATGATGTCTGCCGGTAGTTGCATGTTGGCCGTCCACTTTTGGCCGATCTTTGCCGGTTGTGATCGTGATCGGCAGTTCGTGACGGGAGGCTGCCTCCTACCTAATAGTCGAGTTCATCCTCAGAACTGGGAATTATTCGGCTATCAGCGTTGTAATCCGGTTGACGCTGATGATTTGTCCGCTCCAAATCATCTCGAAATGAGCAGCTTGGATGATTGACGCAACAGTCCTTGGTGTCATCAGCGCCCAACAGATGTTGCCTGGGGAGCGGACCGAGTTGTAGCGTAAGCCCGGGCAAGCCGCGCGCTTCGTATCGCCTCCCAATTGATGAGAAAGGGTGTAGTCGTCAGGTGCATATATGGGGGCCGACAGCGGCACTACTGTAGCGTCCCTCATCCCGGCATCAGTGAAGCTGCAGGCCAGCCCTCTGAAGACAAAGCGCTCGTAATTGAGGTCTGGCACGTTCGACCAGTAGCGCTCCTGGTGATGGCGCACCTCTGCAATCGCGGTGTCCATCTTGTCGGCCAGGTAGAGCACGCCAAAGCTGCCATTGCTGAAGCGTGAGCCGGCCGGGTTCACATGGGTAAAGGGCGCTGTGGCGTAGGAACATCCAGAAATACCGAACGGGATCTGGTCGCGAGGAATCAACTCCAGCCGGCCAAGCTCGTTCTGCAATCTTGGGTTCGTCATTGCCTGAAGCTGATAAATGGCTTCGAAGTCTGCTGCGTCAGCGACGTCATCGAACAAGGCAATGGGCGGAAACTTGGAGTTGACCAGGCGGTAGGCCTGTAGGCGTTCACCTTCCAAGAGGGGAAGGTCGCCCAGCATTACCACTGAGCACCCCGCAGTGCATCAATTCGTCGAAATGTCTCGTACAGCGAGATCATGTCGCCCTGCGCCATGATGTCTAGCGGCGCGCGTCCGTTGAAGAATTCGTTGCGGTTCTCCATCGAGGGGAAGCCATAAACGTTTTCGGGGTTGTCGAACACCAGGCGCAGTGCCGCGTGGATATTCAGTACGAGGCTGATGCGCTGCATC
>NZ_AWSQ01000010.1 GCF_000498575.2 Pseudomonas taeanensis MS-3 | reverse complement strand
TGGGGGTTTGTCTTTGCGTGCGGTAAATACTCGCGGGGCGTCGATAGGCAAGTGAGCAGGGCGCCGTTATCATGCGTGACTCACCGCTCGATAGGACCAGCATGCTGCCCTTATTAAAACTGCTTCAAGATGGTCGTTTTCATTCTGGTGAAGCGCTTGGCGCTGCCTTGGGTGTCAGCCGCTCTGCAATTTGGAAGCAGTTGCAGCACTTGGAGGCTGAGTTAGCGTTGACTATCCATAAGGTGCGAGGGCGAGGTTATCGTTTAGCTAGCCCGCTCCACTTGCTGGATCAGCGTGCCTTGAATGCTCGGCCAGCCCCTCCTGCTTGGCCTGTGAGTGTTTACTCGTCCGTTGACTCGACCAATGCGGAAGCATTGCGAATGTTGGAGCTGCGGCAGGTACCGCCTTTTGTTGTGTTGGCTGAGCGTCAAACGGCGGGACGTGGTCGTCGAGGGCGAAATTGGGTAAGTCCATTCGGTGAAAATCTGTATTACAGCTTAGTGCTGCGAATAGACGGTGGTATGCGCCAGGTTGAGGGGCTTAGTCTGGTTGTGGGTCTGGCGCTGCTACATGCGCTTCGCGCTGCGGGAGTGGTTGGTGTCGGGTTGAAGTGGCCGAATGACTTGCTGGTCAATGGCCGTAAGATCGCAGGGATACTTTTGGAGTTGTCGGGTAACCCGGAAGATATTTGCCATGTGGTGATAGGTATAGGCGTCAATGTGAATATGCAAGCTGGTGGCGGTGTTGTGATAGATCAGCCGTGGACGTCCATGCGGGATGCCTTGGGGGGCTTGGTTGACCGAAATGAATTGGTCTGTGAGCTGAGTCGGCAATTATGTCGTTACCTGGATGTGCATCAGCGCTTGGGCTTCGGCGCATTAATGGCTGAGTGGGAGGGACATCATCTGTGGCAGGGGAGGGGAGTTACGCTGATAGCGGGCTCTCAACAAATAAAGGGCGTAGTGCTGGGCGTTGACTCCTCGGGTGCTATTCGCCTGGACGTTGATGGGGCTGAGCGTAGTTTCAGTGGTGGAGAGCTCAGTTTAAGGTTGCATGATGATTCTTGAGCTGGATTGCGGAAACAGCTTCATCAAGTGGCGGCTGGTTTCCGGGGCGGCCTCAAAGGCTTGTTGTGGCGGAGTTGTTGGCTCCGGCGAGGAACTTGTGCTGGCGCTTAGAGAGCAGCCAGTTACAGTGCTGGGTTGTCGCTTGGTGAGTGTGCGCACAGATGAAGAGACGTCTTGCCTGGTTGATGCATTGGAGCGGGCGTTTGCTATTAAGTGTGTTTGCGCGCGCCCTGCAGCTGAGTTGGCAGGGGTTCGTAATGGGTACGAGCAATATGAGCGTCTTGGTTTGGACCGCTGGTTGGCGCTTGTGGGGGCGTACCACCAAGTGCATAGGGCCTGCTTGGTGCTCGACCTTGGTACTGCGGTAACGTCAGACTTTGTTGATGCTGATGGAGGGCATCTGGGTGGCTTCATTTGTCCAGGTGTGCCGTTGATGCGCAACCAGTTACGTACTCATACGCGACGAATTCGTTACGACGATGTGGTTGCGGAGCTTGCGATGAAAAGCTTATCCCCAGGGCGCTCGACGGCTGAGGCGGTTGAGCGTGGTTGCTCATTGATGCTTCAGGGGTTTGTTCATACGCAGCTGGATTTGGCTCGAGAGTGTCTGGGGGAGTCCTTTGAGGTTTTTCTCACCGGGGGGGATGCCTCGTTGGTTGCCGACATTATACCGAGTGCTCGGGTTATGCCGGATCTGGTGTTCATTGGTTTGGCGATGGCCTGCCCGCTTGGTTGAGGTTGTGCATGCGTTGGTTGTTGATGTTGCTGGTTGTGCTGAATTTGTTCTATTACGTTTGGCATCAGCAGCAGGCGCCGCTGCGTGCCAAAGAAGTCGCGCCCCTTTCTCTTCTTCAGAACAGTAAGCACGCTATTCGGCTGCTAAGTGAGGCTGAGGAACCCGTGTCGCGTGAGCCGTCTGCGGTGAGCAAGCCTGAGGCGGTTTGCCTGTTTCTGGGAAGTTTTGAGCAGGAGGGGGCTGCGGCTGAAGTTGAGCAGCGACTTATTAGTTTGGATATTCGCTCACGCGTGCAGTCGGTCGATGCGGCGGCAGGAACCGATTACTGGGTGTACCTGGCTCCTTTGGCTTCTCGCCAGGCCTCGCTGCGGCAGTTGAAGGAGCTGCAGGCTCGTAAGATCGATAGTTACATCATTACGCAGGGCGACTTGGCCAACGGTATCTCACTTGGAATATTTCCTCGTAATGACTCGGCGGAAAGTGTCATGCAGCGGTTGAGGGATGCGGGCTATGACCCTTCGCTAAGGGAGTTGACGCGAGCTCACCGTAGTTATTGGGTACGAATTGCTCAAGATAGCCGCCATTTGGCTGGCGATGCCCTCTTGCAGCGTTTGGCCTTGGACTTCAAAGGCTTACAACATCAATTAATGCCGTGTGAAAGCATTGCAACGCCGCGTTAGATTGAATAGAATGGCGCCCGCTTCGCAGGGTGGCGCCAACTGGTGAATCTGTAAAGCGACTGTTCAATGCAGCTAACCTCAGGTTTTTAATGAGAAAATGCTTGACAGTAGGGTGGCTTCTAAAGAGAATGCCGCCTCCTTTTGGAGGGATTCCCGAGTGGCCAAAGGGATCAGACTGTAAATCTGACGTCATCGACTTCGAAGGTTCGAATCCTTCTCCCTCCACCAAATTCGACTTGAGCAACAAGCTCTGCGGGTATAGTTCAGTGGTAGAACCTCAGCCTTCCAAGCTGATGATGCGGGTTCGATTCCCGCTACCCGCTCCAGGTTTGTTGTTTATGTAAAGTGTTTGGCTCATGTAGCTCAGCTGGTAGAGCACACCCTTGGTAAGGGTGAGGTCAGCGGTTCAAATCCGCTCATGAGCTCCATTTAATAGAGGCAGATATGCAAGTATCTGCCTTTGTTTTAATGGTGGTACGACTTGCTCAATTCTTTGCTGGGAGATGGTCGAGATGGCTAAAGAGAAATTTGAACGTAATAAGCCGCACCTCAACGTTGGCACTATCGGTCACGTTGACCATGGTAAGACTACTCTGACTGCAGCGTTAACCAGAGTATGTGCTGATACATGGGGTGGTGCTGCTCGTGATTTCTCTCAGATCGACAATGCTCCAGAAGAGAAGGCGCGTGGTATCACCATTAACACCTCTCATGTTGAGTATGATTCCTCGGTTCGTCACTACGCGCATGTTGACTGTCCGGGTCATGCGGATTATGTAAAGAACATGATTACTGGTGCTGCGCAGATGGATGGCGCAATCCTGGTTTGCTCTGCTGCTGATGGTCCTATGCCGCAGACTCGTGAGCATATCCTGTTGTCTCGTCAGGTCGGCGTTCCATACATTGTCGTCTTTCTGAATAAGGCGGACATGGTGGATGATGCTGAGTTGCTGGAACTGGTCGAGATGGAAGTGCGTGATCTGCTGTCGACTTATGACTTTCCTGGTGATGATACCCCGATCATTATCGGTTCTGCGCTAATGGCGCTGAACGGTCAAGACGATAACGAGATGGGTACTACTGCTGTTCGTAAGCTAGTTGAGACTCTGGATGCTTACATTCCTGAGCCTGAGCGTGCTATCGACAAGCCATTCCTGATGCCAATTGAGGATGTTTTCTCAATTTCAGGTCGGGGTACGGTGGTGACGGGGCGTGTCGAGCGCGGTATTGTGCGCATCCAGGAAGAGGTGGAGATTGTTGGTATCCGTGATACCACCAAGACCATCTGCACTGGTGTTGAGATGTTTCGCAAGTTGCTCGACGAGGGCCGTGCGGGGGAAAACGTTGGTGTATTGTTGCGAGGCACTAAGCGCGACGATGTAGAGCGCGGTCAGGTTCTGGCCAAGCCGGGTACTATCAAGCCGCACACCAAGTTTGAGGGTGAGGTGTACGTTTTGTCGAAGGATGAGGGTGGTCGTCACACTCCTTTCTTCAAGGGCTATCGCCCGCAGTTCTACTTCCGTACTACGGATGTGACTGGTAACTGCGAGCTGCCGGAAGGCGTTGAAATGGTAATGCCGGGCGACAACATCAAGATGGTTGTCACCCTGATCGCTCCGATCGCCATGGAGGATGGCCTGCGTTTCGCGATTCGCGAAGGTGGTCGTACTGTTGGTGCTGGTGTGGTTGCTAAGATCGTCGAGTAATCGGTTGATCTGTCCCTGTCAGGCCGGCATAATGGTCGGCCTGATTTTGTTTTAGGTCAGTAGCTCAATTGGCAGAGCGGCGGTCTCCAAAACCGCAGGTTGGGGGTTCGATTCCCTCCTGACCTGCCATTTTCTTAACGAATTTGGCGTGTCTTTCACAGGATCCTCGTAATGAATGCTAAGGCTGAAGTCAAAGACTCTCGCTTTGACCTGATCAAGTGGCTGCTCAGTGCTGCTTTGGTGGTCGTGGGTGTGGTCGGTAATCAGTACTTCTCTGCCGAGCCGATTCTGTACCGCGTATTGGTGTTGCTGGTAATCGCCGTTGTGGCAGGGTTTGTCGCCTTGCAGACGACGAGGGGGCAAGCCTTTTTCGTGCTGGCAAAAGAGGCGCGCGTTGAAATTCGTAAGGTCGTTTGGCCGACGCGCCAAGAAACCACTCAGACCACATTGATTGTAGTGGCTGTTGTTCTGGTGATGGCGTTGTTGTTGTGGGGGCTAGATTCCCTGCTTGGTTGGCTTGTTTCGTTGATTGTCGGTTAAAGGTGTCCCGTGGCTAAGCGTTGGTACGTTGTGCATGCTTACTCGGGTTACGAGAAGCATGTAATGCGCTCGTTGATCGAGCGTGTGAAGTTCGCCGGTATGGAAGATGGCTTTGGCGAGATTCTGGTTCCTACCGAAGAAGTGGTAGAAATGCGGAACGGTCAGAAGCGTAAAAGCGAGCGTAAATTCTTTCCTGGTTATGTTCTGGTGCAGATGGATATGAACGAGGGGACTTGGCACTTGGTCAAGGATACTCCTCGCGTCATGGGTTTTATTGGTGGTACGGCTGCGAAACCTGCGCCTATTACCGATAAGGAAGCTGAGGCGATTTTGCGTCGTGTTGCTGATAGTGGTGACAAGCCGAAGCCGAAGACTCTGTTTGAACCGGGCGAGATGGTTCGTGTAACTGATGGTCCGTTCGCGGACTTCAGTGGTGTTGTCGAAGAAGTGAATTATGAGAAGAGCCGGATTCAGGTGGCGGTGACCATTTTTGGTCGTTCGACGCCGGTCGAGCTGGAGTTTAGTCAGGTCGAGAAGGCGTAACTGACACAAGCATCCCATACCTCGCAGCCGTAGGCTGCGGGGTTTTGTCGTCACTGGGATAAACGCGTGAATAACCGGGGAGCCGAAAGGCGTTAGAACCCGTAACTGGAGTAGCTCATGGCTAAGAAGATAACGGCTTATATCAAGCTGCAAGTAAAGGCTGCACAGGCCAATCCGTCACCACCCGTTGGTCCGGCTCTGGGTCAGCACGGTGTGAATATCATGGAGTTCTGCAAGGCGTTCAATGCCAAGACTCAGGGCATGGAACCTGGTCTGCCGACTCCTGTGATCATCACTGTTTACAGTGACCGCAGCTTCACATTTGAAACCAAAAGCACCCCTGCTTCCGTGCTGCTGAAGAAAGCTGCTGGCTTGACCAGCGGCTCCGCGCGTCCGAATACCGTCAAGGTTGGCACAGTGACTCGCGCTCAGTTGGAAGAGATCGCCAAGACCAAGCAGGCTGATCTGACCGCCGCTGATATGGACGCTGCCGTGCGTACGATCGCTGGCTCCGCTCGTAGCATGGGCCTGAACGTGGAGGGTGTGTAATGGCTAAGTTGACTAAGCGTCAAAAGGCAATCGCGGAAAAAGTTGAAGCCGGTAAGGCTTACAACTTTGCAGAGGCTGCCGCTCTGCTGGCCGAGCTTTCGGTTGTCAAGTTCTCGGAATCTGTTGATGTTGCTGTGAACCTGGGCGTTGACCCGCGTAAATCCGACCAGGTCGTTCGTGGCGCAACCGTGCTGCCGAATGGCTCCGGTAAAAGCGTTCGTGTTGCTGTGTTTACCCAGGGTCCTGCTGCTGAAGCTGCTTTGGCTGCTGGCGCTGATCGCGTTGGTATGGATGACCTCGCTGCCGAAATGAAAGGCGGTGATCTGAACTACGACGTAGTGATCGCTTCTCCGGACGCGATGCGTGTTGTCGGTCAGTTGGGCCAGATTCTCGGTCCCCGTGGTCTGATGCCTAACCCGAAAGTCGGCACCGTGACCCCGGACGTTGCGACTGCTGTCAAGAATGCAAAGGCTGGTCAGGTGCGTTTCCGTACTGACAAGAACGGTATCATTCACGGCTCCGTTGGCAAGGTTGGCTTTGACGCTGACAAGCTGAAGCAGAACGTTGAGGCGCTGATCGCTGATCTGAAGCGTTTGAAGCCGTCGACTTCGAAAGGCATTTACGTCAAGCGTGTAACCCTGAGCACCACTATGGGCCCAGGTCTGATTATCGATCAGGCTTCGCTGGACGCATAATATTTGGCTGGCGGCAGCGATGCCGTCAGCCTGAAAAATTGGGGTCCCTGCCTGGCGGGGGCTATCCAAGACCGTAGGGGGCGTGAGCCTTAAACCCGGGGAGCGATCTCCACAAGCCTACGCAGATGGTGCTCCCGATTCTTACCGAATCAGACACCAAAACGCCGTCCAGCTCCGGTTGGACGAAACGGTAACATCCAGGAGTAAACCCGTGGCAATTAAACTCGAAGACAAGAAGGCCATCGTCGCTGAAGTCAACGAGGCTGCCAAAGCTGCCCTGTCCGCTGTCGTGGCTGATGCCCGCGGCGTGACCGTGTCTGCAATGACCGGACTCCGTAAAGAGGCCCGCGCATCTGGTGTGTACGTGAAAGTCGTACGTAACACCCTGCTGCGCCGCGCTGTTGAGGGCACTTCTTTTGAAGTTCTCAACGACGTGTTCAAAGGCCCGACCCTGATTGCGTTCTCCAATGAGCACCCGGGCGCTGCTGCCCGTATTTTCAAGGAGTTCTCCAAGGGTCAGGACAAGTTCGAGATCAAAGCAGCTGCGTTTGAGGGTCAGTTCCTCGCAGCCACTCAGATCGACGTACTGGCAACTCTGCCGACCTACAGCGAAGCGATTTCTCAGCTGATGAGCGTGATGCAAGGCGCTACCAGCAAGTTCGTTCGTACTCTGGCAGCTGTTCGCGACCAGAAGGAAGCTGCCGCAGCCTAAGGCTGCGCAGTGTCTTTCAATCTTATTTGTTTAATTTGATGGCCGTGAAGGCTGTCCCCCAATACAGGAAATTAGAGTCATGGCTCTGACTAACGAAGACATCATCAACGCCGTTTCCGACATGTCCGTGATGCAGGTTGTTGAGCTGATCAAGGCAATGGAAGAGAAGTTCGGCGTCACTGCCGCTGCTGCTGCTGGCCCGGCTGCTGCCGTTGCCGCTGTTGCGGAAGAGCAGACCGAGTTCAACGTCATGCTGCTGGAAGCTGGCGAGAAGAAAGTAAACGTGATCAAGGCTGTTCGTGAGCTGACCGGTCTGGGCCTGAAAGAAGCCAAAGCAGTTGTTGACAGCGCTCCTGGCGTTGTTAAAGAAGGCGTTTCGAAGGACGAAGCCGAAGCCGCTAAAAAGGCTCTGGAAGAAGCTGGCGCTAAAGTCGAGCTCAAGTAAGCGACGACCTTGCGTCAACAGCCTGAGCGACTCGCATAAGGCTGATGGCTGGTGGCTTATGCCACCGGCCTTTTTCCGTTCTAGGTTGGCTAATCGTTGGCCGGCCTCGATCGGGAATAAACCCACCCTGAGTGGTGGCGCAGACCAAAGGGTTTGCAAGAGTTTCTGGCTGCTCCCGTCGGAGAGGCCAAATAAGCAGGTGACCAAGCTGGGGAACGCTGATGGCTTACTCATATACTGAGAAAAAACGTATCCGTAAGGACTTTAGCAAGTTGCCGGATGTCATGGATGTGCCTTATCTCCTGGCCATCCAGCTGGATTCGTATCGCGAATTCCTGCAGGCGGGAGCGACCAAGGATCAGTTTCGTGACATCGGCCTGCATGCGGCCTTCAAATCCGTTTTCCCGATTATCAGCTATTCCGGCAACGCTGCTCTGGAATATGTCGGTTATCGCCTGGGCGAGCCGGCATTTGACGTCAAGGAGTGCGTGCTGCGCGGCGTGACTTTTGCCGTGCCGCTGCGGGTAAAAGTCCGTCTGATCATTTTCGACAAAGAATCGTCGAATAAAGCGATCAAGGACATTAAAGAGCAAGAAGTTTACATGGGGGAAATCCCCCTGATGACTGAGAACGGTACCTTCGTAATCAACGGTACCGAGCGCGTCATCGTTTCCCAGCTGCACCGTTCACCGGGCGTGTTCTTCGACCACGACCGTGGCAAGACCCACAGCTCCGGTAAGCTGCTGTATTCCGCTCGGGTGATTCCGTACCGCGGTTCATGGCTGGACTTCGAGTTCGATCCGAAGGACGCCGTGTTCGTGCGTATCGACCGTCGTCGCAAGCTGCCGGCCTCGGTACTGCTGCGTGCGCTGGGTTACAGCACTGAGGAAGTGCTCGACGCGTTCTATTCCACCAACGTTTTCCATGTGAAGGGCGAGACCCTGAACCTGGAGTTGGTGCCGCAGCGTCTGCGTGGTGAAGTTGCCGTCCTGGATATCAAGGATGAAAACGGCAAGGTTATCGTTGAGCAGGGTCGCCGTATCACCGCGCGCCACGTTAACCAGCTGGACAAGGCTGGCATCAAAGAGCTGGAAGTGCCGCTCGATTACCTGATTGGCCGTACCACTGCCAAGGCAATCGTGCACCCGGCTACCGGCGAGATCATTGCCGAGTGCAACACAGAGCTGACCACTGAGATCCTGGTGCAAGTTGCCAAGGCTCAGGTTGTGCGTCTGGAAACCCTGTACACCAACGACATTGATTGTGGTCCGTTCATCTCCGATACCCTGAAGATTGACTCCACCACCAATCAACTGGAAGCGTTGGTCGAGATCTACCGCATGATGCGTCCCGGCGAGCCGCCGACCAAGGATGCTGCCGAGACGCTGTTCAACAACCTGTTCTTCAGTGCTGAGCGTTACGACCTGTCTGCCGTAGGCCGGATGAAGTTCAACCGTCGTATCGGTCGTACCGAGATCGAAGGTTCAGGTGTGCTGAGCAAAGAAGACATCGTCGAGGTTCTGAAGACTCTCGTCGATATCCGTAACGGCAAAGGCATCGTCGATGACATCGACCATCTGGGTAACCGTCGCGTACGTTGCGTTGGCGAAATGGCCGAGAACCAGTTCCGTGTGGGCCTGGTGCGTGTTGAGCGCGCGGTCAAAGAGCGTCTGTCGATGGCTGAAAGCGAAGGCTTGATGCCGCAGGACCTGATCAATGCCAAGCCGGTGGCTGCGGCGGTGAAGGAGTTCTTCGGTTCCAGCCAGCTGTCGCAGTTCATGGACCAGAACAACCCGCTCTCCGAGATCACCCACAAGCGTCGTGTCTCTGCGCTCGGCCCGGGCGGTTTGACTCGTGAGCGTGCCGGCTTCGAAGTCCGTGACGTACACCCGACCCATTATGGCCGCGTGTGCCCGATTGAAACGCCGGAAGGTCCGAACATCGGCCTGATCAACTCCTTGGCGGCCTATGCGCGCACCAACAAGTACGGTTTCCTCGAGAGCCCGTACCGTGTGGTGAAAGATACCCTGGTGACCGACGAGATCGTCTTCCTCTCTGCAATTGAAGAGGCCGACCACGTTATCGCTCAGGCATCGGCGATGATGAACGAGCAGGGTCAGTTGGTGGATGAGTTGGTGGCGGTGCGTCACCAAAACGAATTTACCGTAAAGGCGCCGGAAGACGTCACCCTGATGGACGTATCGCCCAAGCAGGTGGTGTCCGTCGCGGCTTCGCTGATTCCGTTCCTCGAGCACGACGACGCCAACCGGGCGTTGATGGGTTCGAACATGCAGCGCCAGGCTGTACCGACTCTACGCGCTGATAAGCCGCTGGTGGGTACTGGCATGGAGCGCAACGTAGCACGCGACTCCGGCGTTTGTGTGGTTGCCCGCCGCGGTGGCGTAATCGACTCGGTCGACGCCAGTCGTGTAGTGGTTCGGGTCAATGATGACGAAGTTGAGACCGGTGAAGCCGGTGTCGACATCTATAACCTGACCAAGTACACCCGCTCCAACCAGAACACCTGCATCAACCAGCGTCCGCTGGTGCGTAAGGGTGACAAGGTTGCGCGTACCGATATTCTGGCCGATGGTCCGTCCACCGACATGGGTGAGCTGGCTCTGGGTCAGAACATGCGCGTGGCGTTCATGCCGTGGAACGGGTACAACTTCGAAGACTCCATCTGCTTGTCTGAGCGTGTGGTTCAAGAGGATCGCTTCACTACTATCCACATCCAGGAACTGACCTGCGTGTCGCGTGACACCAAGCTCGGCTCCGAAGAGATCACTGCGGATATCCCGAACGTCGGTGAAGCTGCGCTGAACAAGCTGGATGAAGCGGGTATTGTGTATGTCGGTGCCGAGGTTGGTGCGGGCGACATTCTGGTCGGTAAGGTCACCCCGAAAGGCGAGACTCAGCTGACGCCGGAAGAGAAACTATTGCGTGCGATCTTCGGTGAGAAGGCCAGCGACGTTAAAGACACTTCCCTGCGTGTGCCGACTGGCACCAAGGGCACGGTCATCGACGTCCAGGTCTTCACCCGTGATGGTGTTGAGCGTGATGCTCGCGCCCTGGCCATTGAGAAGATGCAGCTCGACGAGATCCGTAAAGATCTGAACGAAGAGTTCCGTATCGTCGAAGGTGCAACCTTCGAGCGCCTGCGTGCAGCCCTGGTCGGCAAGACTGTCGAAGGTGGTGCTGGCCTGAAGAAAGGCGCTGAGATCACCGATGAGTTCCTCGACGGTTTCGAGCGCGGCCAGTGGTTCAAGCTGCGCATGGCGGATGATGCGCTGAACGAGCAGTTGGAAAAGGCCCAGGCCTACATTTCCGATCGCCGTCAGTTGCTCGACGACAAGTTCGAAGACAAGAAGCGCAAGCTGCAGCAGGGCGACGATCTGGCGCCGGGCGTGCTGAAGATCGTCAAGGTCTACCTGGCCATCCGTCGTCGCATCCAGCCGGGCGACAAAATGGCCGGTCGTCACGGTAACAAGGGTGTGGTCTCGGTGATCATGCCGGTTGAAGACATGCCGCATGATGCCAATGGCACGCCGGTCGATATCGTCCTCAACCCGCTGGGCGTACCGTCACGTATGAACGTCGGGCAGATCCTCGAAACCCACCTGGGCCTTGCAGCCAAGGGCTTGGGCGAGAAGATCAACCGCATGCTCGAAGAGCAGCGCAAGGTCGCCGAGCTGCGTAAGTTCATGCAGCAGATCTACAACGAGATCGGTGGTCGTCAAGAAAGCCTGGATGAACTGAGCGATCAGGAAATCCTCGACCTGGCGAAAAACCTGCGCGGCGGTGTGCCGATGGCCACACCGGTGTTTGACGGTGCCAAGGAAACCGAGATCAAGGCCATGCTCAAGCTGGCTGATCTGCCTGAGAGTGGTCAGATGCAGTTGGTCGACGGTCGTACTGGCAACCTGTTCGAGCGCCCGACCACTGTTGGCTACATGTACATGCTGAAACTGAATCACCTGGTGGACGACAAGATGCACGCGCGTTCAACGGGTTCCTACAGCCTGGTTACTCAGCAGCCGCTGGGTGGTAAGGCGCAGTTCGGTGGTCAGCGTTTCGGGGAGATGGAGGTGTGGGCGCTGGAAGCCTACGGTGCCGCCTACACCCTGCAGGAAATGCTGACCGTGAAGTCGGACGATGTGAATGGACGTACCAAGATGTACAAAAACATCGTGGACGGCGATCACCGTATGGAGCCAGGCATGCCTGAGTCCTTCAACGTACTGATCAAAGAGATCCGTTCGCTCGGTATCGATATCGATCTGGAAACCGAATAACACGTGACGCGAATCGGGAGTGAGGCGGTTGTCCTCGCTCCCTGCTCCGCCAGGAGGAAAGGCCTTGAAAGACCTACTGAATTTGCTGAAAAACCAGGGTCAAGTCGAAGAGTTCGACGCCATCCGTATCGGATTGGCCTCGCCTGAGATGATCCGTTCGTGGTCGTTCGGTGAAGTTAAAAAGCCGGAAACCATTAACTACCGTACGTTCAAGCCTGAGCGTGACGGTCTGTTCTGCGCCAAGATCTTTGGCCCGGTAAAGGATTACGAGTGCCTGTGCGGTAAGTACAAGCGACTCAAGCATCGCGGCGTGATCTGCGAGAAGTGTGGCGTGGAAGTCGCTCTGGCCAAGGTTCGCCGTGAGCGCATGGCGCACATCGAGCTGGCTTCCCCGGTCGCGCACATCTGGTTCCTCAAGTCGCTGCCGAGCCGTATCGGCTTGCTGATGGACATGACCCTGCGTGATATCGAGCGCGTGCTCTATTTCGAGAGCTACGTGGTTATCGATCCGGGCATGACCACGCTAGAAAAAGGTCAGCTGCTGAATGACGAGCAGTACTTCGAGGCCCTCGAAGAGTTCGGCGATGACTTCGATGCCCGTATGGGTGCCGAGGCTGTGCGCGAGCTGCTGCACGCCATCGATCTGGAGCACGAGATCGGCCGCCTGCGCGAAGAGATTCCGCAGACCAACTCGGAAACCAAGATCAAGAAGCTGTCCAAACGCTTGAAACTGATGGAAGCCTTCCTCGGTTCGGGCAACCTGCCTGAGTGGATGGTGCTGACCGTGCTGCCGGTTCTGCCGCCGGATCTGCGTCCGTTGGTTCCGCTGGATGGTGGCCGTTTCGCGACATCGGATCTGAACGATCTGTATCGTCGGGTGATTAACCGTAACAACCGTCTGAAGCGCCTGCTCGACCTGTCTGCGCCGGACATCATCGTGCGCAACGAAAAGCGCATGCTGCAGGAGTCTGTTGACGCCCTGCTCGACAACGGTCGTCGTGGTCGCGCCATCACTGGCTCGAACAAGCGTCCGCTGAAGTCGCTGGCTGACATGATCAAGGGTAAGCAAGGTCGCTTCCGTCAGAACCTGCTCGGTAAGCGCGTGGACTACTCCGGTCGTTCGGTTATTACCGTGGGTCCGACCCTGCGTCTGCACCAGTGCGGTCTGCCGAAGAAGATGGCTCTAGAGCTGTTCAAACCGTTCATCTTCGGCAAGCTTGAAATGCGTGGTCTCGCGACCACCATCAAGGCCGCGAAGAAAATGGTCGAGCGTGAGTTGCCTGAGGTATGGGACGTTCTTGCCGAAGTGATTCGCGAGCACCCGGTGCTGCTCAACCGTGCACCGACCCTTCACCGTCTGGGTATCCAGGCGTTTGAGCCGGTACTGATCGAAGGTAAGGCCATTCAGCTGCATCCGCTGGTCTGCGCCGCTTACAACGCCGACTTCGACGGTGACCAGATGGCCGTGCACGTGCCGCTGACGCTGGAAGCCCAGCTGGAAGCGCGCGCGTTGATGATGTCGACCAACAACATCCTCTCGCCTGCCAACGGTGA
The DNA here is from genome assembly GCF_000498575.2 of Pseudomonas taeanensis MS-3. Taxonomy (GTDB): domain Bacteria; phylum Pseudomonadota; class Gammaproteobacteria; order Pseudomonadales; family Pseudomonadaceae; genus Aquipseudomonas; species Aquipseudomonas taeanensis. The sequence continues at coordinate 170,995 of NZ_AWSQ01000010.1, read as the reverse complement.
GCCGATCATCGTGCCGTCCCAGGACGTGGTTCTGGGTCTGTACTACATGACCCGTGAAGCGATCAACGCCAAGGGCGAAGGTCGTGTATTCGCCGACCTGCAGGAAGTCGACCGGGTTTTCCGTGCTGGCGAGGCCTCGCTGCATGCGCGCGTTAAAGTGCGCATCAACGAAGTGATCAAAGATCGCGACGGCAGCATCACCAAGAACACCCGTATCGTCGAAACCACTATCGGCCGAGCGCTGCTGTTCCAGATCGTGCCGGATGGCCTGTCGTATGACGTGGTCAACCAGTCGATGAAGAAGAAGGCGATCTCCAAGCTGATCAACCAGTGCTACCGCACCGTTGGCTTGAAAGACACCGTGATCTTCGCTGACCAGTTGATGTACACCGGTTTCGCTTATTCGACCATCTCCGGTGTGTCGATCGGCGTGAACGACTTCGTCATCCCGGACGAGAAGGCGCGCATCATCGACGCCGCCACCGAAGAAGTTAAAGAGATCGAAAGTCAGTACGCCTCCGGCCTGGTAACCCAGGGCGAGAAGTACAACAAGGTGATCGACTTGTGGTCGAAGGCCAACGACGAAGTGTCCAAGGCGATGATGGCCAACCTCTCGAAAGAGAAAGTGGTCGATCGCGAAGGCAAGACTGTCGATCAGGAGTCCTTCAACTCCATGTACATGATGGCCGACTCCGGCGCGCGGGGCTCTGCGGCGCAGATCCGTCAGCTCGCCGGTATGCGTGGCCTGATGGCCAAGCCGGACGGCTCGATCATCGAAACGCCTATTACTGCGAACTTCCGCGAAGGTTTGAGTGTACTGCAGTACTTCATCTCGACTCACGGTGCTCGTAAAGGTCTGGCGGATACCGCACTGAAGACCGCAAACTCCGGTTACTTGACCCGTCGTTTGGTCGACGTGGCCCAGGATCTGGTGGTTACCGCGATCGATTGCGGTACAGAACACGGTCTACTAATGACGCCGCACATCGAAGGCGGTGATGTGGTCGAGCCGTTGGGTGAGCGCGTACTGGGCCGAGTCATTGCCCGTGATGTGGTCAAGCCAGGCAGTGACGAGGTGCTGGTTCCGGCCGGTACTCTGGTCGATGAGCAGTGGGTTGAGTTCATCGAGCTGAACAGCATTGATGAAGTGATCGTGCGTTCGCCGATCAGCTGTGAGACGCGCTATGGCATCTGCGCCAAGTGCTACGGTCGCGACCTGGCCCGTGGCCACCAGATCAATATCGGTGAGGCGGTCGGTGTTATTGCCGCCCAGTCGATTGGTGAGCCGGGTACCCAGCTCACCATGCGTACGTTCCACATCGGGGGTGCGGCTAGCCGGACTTCCGCTGCAGACAGTGTTCAGGTGAAGAACGGCGGTACTGTTCGCCTGCACAACCTCAAGCATGTCGAGCGTCTGGATGGCGCGCTGGTCGCGGTCTCGCGCTCCGGTGAGCTGGCGATCGCCGATGAGTTCGGTCGTGAACGTGAGCGCTACAAGCTGCCGTATGGTGCGGTCATTTCCGTTAAAGAAGGTGACAAGGTCGACGCTGGCGCAATCGTGGCCAAGTGGGATCCGCACACTCACCCAATCGTCACCGAAATGAAGGGTACCGTGACCTTCGTAGGCATGGAGGAGAACATCACCATCAAGCGTCAGACCGATGAGTTGACCGGTTTGACCAACATTGAGGTGTTGGATCCTAAGGATCGTCCGGCAGCTGGCAAGGACATTCGTCCGGCCGTGAAGATGGTCGATGCCAATGGTAAGGACTTGTTGCTGCCGGGCACTGATGTGCCTGCTCAGTACTTCCTGCCGGCCAACGCCTTAGTCGGTGTGGCGGATGGTGTTCAGGTGGGTGTGGGTGACGTTATTGCCCGTATTCCGCAGGAAACTTCGAAGACCCGTGACATCACCGGTGGTCTGCCGCGTGTTGCCGACTTGTTCGAAGCGCGCCGTCCGAAAGAAGCATCGATTCTGGCTGAGATCAGCGGCACGATTTCCTTCGGTAAGGAAACCAAGGGCAAGCGTCGTCTGGTGATTACTCCAACTGACGGCAGCGATCCGTACGAAGAGCTGATTCCTAAGTGGCGTCACCTGAACGTGTTCGAGGGTGAGCAGGTCAATAAGGGTGAAGTTATCTCCGACGGCCCGAGCGATCCGCACGATATCCTGCGTCTGCTGGGTGTCAGTGCGCTGGCCAAGTACATCGTCAACGAGATCCAAGACGTCTACCGCCTGCAGGGTGTGAAGATCAACGACAAGCACATCGAAACCATTCTGCGTCAAATGCTGCGCAAGGTTGAGATTGCTGAGTCGGGTGACTCGACCTTCATCAAGGGTGACCAGATGGAGTTGACTGGCGTGCTAGGTGAGAACGAGCGTCTGGCTGCAGATGACAAGTTCATCGCCAAGTACACTCGTGTGCTGCTGGGCATCACCAAGGCCTCGTTGTCCACCGAGTCGTTCATCTCGGCAGCCTCGTTCCAGGAGACCACTCGTGTGCTCACTGAGGCGGCGGTTACCGGTAAGCGCGACTTCCTGCGTGGCCTGAAGGAAAACGTGGTCGTTGGTCGTCTGATCCCGGCCGGTACCGGTCTGGCCTATCACAGCGAGCGCAAGCGCAAGCGTGAAGCTGCCCAGCCCGTACGTGTCAGCGCCAGTGAGGTCGAAGCTGCACTGACCGAAGCGCTGAACTCCAGCGGTAATTGAGTGCACGGCCTCGCTGCTCTGGTGGCGGGGCTTGGCCTTGACGGGGGGTGTGAGTGTCATTAGACTCATGCACCCCTAAATTTGGCAGGGCATCCGCTCTGCCATTTTGCTTTCCTTAGTGGGCAATAGCGTCGAAAGACAACAGTGGAGCTTATAGATGGCAACTATTAACCAGCTGGTACGTCAGCCGCGTAAGCGTATCGTCGAGAAATCCGACGTGCCTGCGCTGCAGAACTGCCCGCAGCGTCGTGGTGTATGCACTCGCGTGTATACCACCACGCCGAAAAAACCTAACTCGGCACTGCGTAAAGTATGCCGCGTGCGTCTGACCAACGGTTTCGAGGTTTCCTCGTACATCGGCGGTGAAGGCCACAACCTGCAAGAGCACAGCGTAGTGCTGATCCGTGGCGGTCGTGTAAAAGACCTTCCGGGTGTTCGCTACCACACCGTTCGCGGTTCTTTGGATACTTCCGGTGTTAAGGGTCGTAACCAGGGTCGTTCGAAGTACGGTACCAAGCGTCCGAAGTAATCGGTCGTTTGCTCTGAGTTGCAGTTATCTATTTATTTGAGTCGATAAGAGTAAGGTCGGGCGACACCTCTGGTGGGGTCCCGGGCTAACCTGAAGACCGTTTGAGGGCTTATCAATGCCAAGACGTCGCGTAGCAGCCAAGCGTGAGATTCTGGACGATCCGAAATACGGAAGCCAGATTCTCGCCAAGTTCATGAACCACGTAATGGAAAGCGGTAAAAAAGCCGTGGCCGAGCGTATTGTTTATGGCGCGCTGGACAAAGTTAAAGAACGCAAGAACAGCGATCCCCTGGAAATCTTCGAGAAAGCTCTCGACGCCATCGCTCCGCTGGTCGAAGTGAAGTCGCGCCGCGTTGGTGGTGCTACTTACCAGGTTCCGGTCGAAGTTCGTCCGTCCCGCCGTAATGCTCTTGCCATGCGCTGGCTGGTAGATTTCGCCCGTAAGCGTGGTGAGAAGTCTATGGCTCTGCGTTTGGCTGGCGAGTTGCTGGATGCCGCTGAAGGCAAAGGTGCTGCAGTTAAGAAGCGTGAAGACGTGCATCGTATGGCTGAAGCCAACAAGGCGTTCTCGCACTACCGCTTCTAATTTTAGCGTCACTCAATTTGCGAGGGCTTTATGGCTCGTACTACACCGATTAACCGCTACCGTAACATTGGTATTGTCGCTCACGTGGATGCTGGTAAAACCACCACCACAGAGCGCGTCCTTTTTTACACTGGCAAAAGCCACAAAATGGGCGAGGTGCATGACGGCGCCGCGACCACTGACTGGATGGTGCAGGAGCAGGAACGTGGTATTACCATTACTTCTGCTGCTATTACCGCCTTCTGGAAAGGCTCCGAGAAGCAGTACAAGGATGAGCACCGCTTCAACGTCATTGATACCCCGGGGCACGTAGACTTCACCATTGAGGTTGAGCGTTCCCTGCGTGTACTCGACGGTGCTGTTGTTGTGTTCTGCGGCACCTCGGGCGTTGAGCCTCAGTCGGAAACCGTATGGCGTCAGGCCAACAAGTACGGTGTTCCGCGTCTTGTTTACGTAAACAAGATGGACCGTGCGGGTGCGAACTTCCTGCGCGTGATTGAGCAGATCAAGAATCGTCTGGGGCACACTCCGGTGCCAATCCAGTTGGCTATCGGTTCTGAAGATAACTTCCAGGGTCAGATCGATCTGATCAACATGAAAGCTGTCTATTGGAGCGATGCTGACAGGGGTATGGTTCCTGTTCGCAAGGATATTCCTGCGGAGTTGCTGGAAGAGGCTGAAAAGTGGCGCAGCAACATGGTGGAGGCTGCGGCCGAAGCCACTGAAGAGCTGATGAACAAGTACCTTGAAGGTGAAGAACTCACCATCGAGGAAATCAAGGGCGCTCTGCGTCAGCGTACTATCGCTGGCGAAATCGTTCTGGCTGTTTGCGGTTCTTCTTTCAAGAACAAGGGTGTTCCCTTGGTTCTCGACGCCGTCATCGACTTCCTGCCGGCTCCCACCGATATTCCTGCCATCAAGGGTACTGACCCGGATGATGAGACTATCCAGTTGGAGCGTCATGCAGACGACAGCGAGCCGTTCTCGGCTCTGGCGTTCAAGATCGCTACCGACCCATTCGTGGGTACCTTGACCTTCGTCCGTGTTTACTCGGGTGTGTTGAACTCCGGTGACGGTGTGATCAACTCGGTCAAGGGCAAGAAAGAGCGCGTGGGTCGTATGGTGCAAATGCACGCAAACGCCCGTGAAGAGATCAAGGAAGTGCGCGCTGGTGACATCGCGGCCTTGATCGGCATGAAGGACGTCACCACGGGTGAGACTTTGTGCAACGCTGACAAGCCAATCATCCTGGTTCGTATGGACTTCCCGGAGCCGGTTATTTCGGTTGCCGTAGAGCCTAAGACCAAGGACGATCAGGAAAAGATGGGTATCGCTTTGGGCAAGTTGGCTCAAGAAGATCCGTCTTTCCGTGTTAAAACTGATGAAGAGACGGGTCAGACGATCATCTCCGGCATGGGCGAATTGCACCTGGACATCCTGGTCGATCGCATGCGTCGTGAGTTCAACGTCGAAGCCAACATTGGTAAGCCTCAGGTTTCCTATCGTGAGCGCATCACGAAGAACTGTGAAATCGAAGGCAAGTTCGTGCGTCAATCCGGTGGTCGTGGTCAGTTTGGTCACTGCTGGATCCGTTTTGCTCCTGCTGACGAAGGTCAGGAAGGCTTGCAGTTCGTCAACGAAGTAGTGGGTGGTGTGGTTCCTAAGGAATACATCCCGGCTATCCAGAAGGGTATCGAAGAGCAGATGAAGAACGGCGTTGTAGCCGGCTATCCGCTTATCGGCCTGAAGGCTACAGTCTTCGATGGTTCTTATCACGACGTCGACTCCAACGAGATGGCGTTTAAGGTGGCTGCTTCCATGGCAACCAAGCAACTGGCCCAGAAGGGTGGTGGTGAGTTGCTTGAGCCGATCATGGCGGTAGAGGTTGTTACGCCTGAAGACTATATGGGTGATGTGATGGGCGACCTTAACCGTCGTCGCGGCATGATCCTGGGTATGGAAGATACGGTTTCCGGCAAGGTCATTCGTGCCGAGGTTCCGTTGGGTGAAATGTTTGGTTATGCAACCGACGTTCGTTCCATGTCCCAAGGTCGCGCAAGCTACTCTATGGAATTCAAAAAATACAATACAGCTCCGGCGCATATCGTCGAAACTGTTACCAAAAAGCAAGGCTGATTCAGCCCTTTAGGCAAGGAGATCACTGTCGTGGCTAAAGAAAAATTTGAACGTAGCAAACCGCACGTAAACGTTGGCACCATCGGTCACGTTGACCATGGTAAAACCACTCTGACTGCAGCACTGACCAAGGTCTGTGCTGAGGCTTTCGGTGGCGCTATTCGTGACTTCGCACAAATTGACAGCGCTCCGGAAGAGAAGGCTCGTGGTATCACGATCAACACTTCCCACGTTGAATATGACTCCACTATCCGTCACTACGCGCACGTTGACTGCCCGGGTCACGCGGATTACGTGAAGAACATGATCACCGGTGCTGCGCAGATGGATGGCGCTATTCTGGTCTGCTCGGCTGCTGACGGCCCGATGCCGCAGACTCGCGAGCACATCCTGTTGTCCCGTCAGGTTGGTGTTCCGTACATCGTTGTCTTCCTGAACAAGGCTGACATGGTGGATGACGCTGAGCTGCTGGAACTGGTTGAGATGGAAGTTCGCGACCTGTTGTCGGCTTACGACTTCCCAGGTGACGACACTCCGATCATCATCGGCTCCGCGTTGATGGCTCTGAACGGCCAGGACGACAACGAAATGGGCACCAGTGCCGTTCGTAAGCTGGTTGAGACGCTGGATACCTACATCCCGGATCCGGTTCGCGTGATCGACAAGCCGTTCCTGATGCCGGTTGAGGATGTGTTCTCGATTTCCGGTCGCGGTACCGTTGTGACTGGTCGTATTGAGCGCGGCATCATCAAGATCCAGGAAGAAGTTGAGATCGTGGGTCTGCGTGACACCGTCAAGACCATCTGCACTGGTGTTGAGATGTTCCGCAAGCTGCTCGACGAGGGTCGTGCTGGCGAGAACTGCGGTATCCTGCTGCGCGGTACCAAGCGTGACGACGTAGAGCGTGGTCAGATCCTGGCTAAGCCAGGTAGCGTTAAGCCGCACACCAAGTTCGAAGCTGAAGTGTACGTGCTGAGCAAGGAAGAAGGCGGTCGCCACACTCCGTTCTTCAAAGGCTATCGCCCACAGTTCTACTTCCGTACTACGGACGTGACTGGTAACTGCGAGTTGCCGGAAGGCGTTGAAATGGTAATGCCGGGCGACAACGTGAAAATGGTTGTTACCCTGATCAAGTCGATCGCCATGGAAGATGGTCTGCGTTTCGCGATTCGCGAAGGCGGCCGTACCGTTGGTGCTGGCGTGGTTGCCAAGATCATCGAGTAATCGATTGGTCTGCAGAGGAGCCCCCGCTTGCGGGGGCTTTTTTATTGGGTTGACACCCATAGGAGCCGTCTATAGAATTGCGCCTCCTTTTAACGGGCGTATTGCGCCTGTTGGGAATAGCAGCTTGGAATCTGAGGTCAAAATGCAAAATCAACAAATCCGTATTCGGTTGAAGGCTTTTGATCATCGCCTGATCGATCAATCTACCCAGGAAATCGTGGAAACCGCGAAACGTACTGGTGCTCAGGTGCGTGGTCCGATTCCTCTGCCTACCCGCAAGGAGCGGTACACCGTACTGACTTCTCCGCACGTCAACAAAGACGCGCGGGATCAGTTCGAAATTCGTACCCACAAGCGTGTTCTGGACATTGTCCAGCCAACGGATAAAACCGTTGATGCGCTGATGAAGCTCGATCTTGCGGCTGGCGTGGAAGTGCAGATCAGCCTCGGCTAAAACCTTGGGGTTTTAGTCGTGTAACGCTCTGAAATGGGCGGCCATAGCGGGTGAAAGCCCCGTACACTCATGAGGTTACAACATGACTATTGGTGTAGTCGGTCGTAAATGCGGTATGACCCGTATTTTCACCGAAGAAGGTGTCTCCATTCCGGTTACGGTCATTGAGATCGAGCCGAATCGCGTCACCCAGTTCAAAACTGAAGAAACCGATGGCTATCGTGCAGTGCAGGTTACTGTCGGTGAGCGTCGTGCTTCGCGTGTCAGCAAGGCTCAGGCCGGTCACTTCGCTAAGGCGAACGTCGCGGCAGGTCGTGGTGTTTGGGAATTCCGTCTTGCAGAAGGCGATTACCAGGCCGGCGATCTGATCAACGCTGAAATTTTCCAAGCTGGACAAATGGTGGATGTCACCGGTCAGTCCAAGGGTAAAGGCTTTGCCGGTACCATCAAGCGTTGGAACTTCCGCGGCCAAGACAATACTCACGGTAACTCCGTGTCCCACCGTGTTCCGGGTTCGATTGGCCAGTGCCAGACTCCGGGTCGCGTCTTCAAGGGCAAGAAAATGTCCGGTCACATGGGTGCTGAGCGCGTGACTGTGCAGTCCCTGGAAGTAGTGCGCGTCGATGCTGAACGCAACCTGCTGTTGGTCAAGGGTGCCGTTCCTGGCGCTACTGGCGGCAACTTGGTTGTGCGTCCGGCAGCCAAGGCTCGCGGTTAAGGGGAAGCTGACATGCAATTAAATGTAAATGGCGCTCAAGCGATCGAGGTTTCCGAAGCAACTTTCGGTGGCGATTACAACGAGACCTTAGTTCACCAAGCAGTTGTGGCCTATATGGCCGGCGGCCGTCAAGGCAGCAAGCAGCAGAAGACCCGCTCCGATGTATCCGGTGGTGGCAAGCGTCCGTGGCGTCAGAAGGGCACTGGTCGTGCTCGTGCTGGTACCACGCGCGGTCCGATCTGGCGTGGCGGTGGTGTGACCTTTGCTGCTCGTCCGCAAAATCACGATCAAAAGCTGAACAAGAAGATGTATCGCGCTGCATTGCGTTCGATTCTTGCTGAGCTGGTTCGTACTGATCGCCTGGTAGTAGTTGAGGACTTCAGTGTTGAAGCTCCGAAAACTAAAGATCTGCTGGGCAAGCTGAATGGCATGGGTCTGACCGATGTGTTGATCGTGTCCGATGCTATTGATGAGAATCTGTACCTGGCTGCTCGTAACCTGCCGCATGTTGATGTTCGTGACGTGCAAGGTTCCGATCCGGTCAGTCTGATCGCGTACGAAAAGGTACTGGTTACCGTTTCTGCCGTGAAGAAATTCGAGGAGCTGCTGGGATGAACCAGGAACGCGTATTTAAAGTGCTACTTGGCCCGCACGTCTCCGAGAAGGCTACTGTTCTGGCTGACAAGAAAAGCCAATTCGTTTTCAAGGTTGCAACCGATGCAACCAAGCTGGAAATCAAGAAGGCCGTCGAAAGCCTGTTCAGCGTGAAGGTTGAGCGTGTGACTACTCAGAACGTTCTGGGTAAGAGCAAGCGCACCGCTCGCGGTCTGGGCAAGCGTAACGACTGGAAGAAGGCAGTTATCTCCCTTCAGCCGGGCCAAGATCTCGATTTCGCCAGCAGTGCTGAGTAAGGGAGGGGTGCATCATGGCAATCGTTAAATGCAAACCGACTTCCGCTGGCCGCCGTTTTGTGGTCAAGGTGGTCAATCAGGAGCTGCATAAAGGCGCTCCTTACGCTCCGCTGCTTGAGAAGAAGTCGAAGACTGGCGGTCGTAACAACAATGGTCGCATCACTACCCGTCATATCGGTGGTGGTCACAAGCAGCATTACCGCTTGGTCGATTTTCGTCGCAATGACAAAGATGGCATTCCAGCCACTGTCGAGCGCATTGAATACGATCCGAACCGTACTGCGCATTTGGCCCTGCTGAAGTATGCCGATGGCGAGCGTCGCTACATTATCGCCCCTAAAGGCGTTTCTGCTGGTGATCAGTTGGTCTCGGGTCTGATGGCTCCGATCAAGGCCGGTAACAGTCTTCAACTGCGCAACATTCCAGTTGGTAGTACTGTTCACGGTATCGAGCTGAAGCCGGGTAAAGGCGCTCAGATCGCACGTTCCGCTGGTGCTTCGGCTCAGCTGATTGCGCGTGAAGGTGTCTACGTGACTCTGCGTCTGCGTTCCGGTGAAATGCGTAAAGTGCTGGCTGAGTGCCGTGCGACCCTGGGCGAAGTCTCGAACTCCGAGCACAGCCTGCGTTCGCTGGGTAAAGCTGGTGCCAAGCGCTGGCGTGGCGTTCGCCCGACCGTTCGTGGTGTTGCCATGAACCCGGTCGACCACCCACACGGTGGTGGTGAAGGTCGTACCTCTGGTGGTCGTCATCCGGTGTCTCCATGGGGCTTCCCGACTAAGGGCGCGAAGACTCGTGGTAACAAACGCACCGATAACATGATCGTCCGTCGTCGCAAGTAAATAGAGGGATACGACAGTGCCACGTTCTCTGAAAAAAGGTCCTTTTATTGATCTTCACCTACTGAAGAAGATCGAAGTGGCGGCGGAAAAGAACGATCGCAAACCAGTTAAAACCTGGTCGCGCCGTTCGATGATTCTGCCGCAAATGGTCGGTCTGACCATCGCTGTGCATAACGGCCGTCAACATGTCCCAGTTCTTGTGAACGAAGACATGGTCGGTCACAAACTCGGCGAGTTTGCTGGTACCCGCACTTATCGTGGGCACGTAGCAGACAAGAAAGCCAAGCGTTAAGGGGTTAGGAAATGGAAGTAGCCGCTAAGTTGTCGGGCGCTCGAATCTCCGCCCAGAAAGCCCGCTTGGTCGCAGACCAGATCCGCGGGAAGAAGGTGGGCGAAGCGCTCAATGTATTGGCTTTCAGCAGTAAGAAAGCCGCCGAGATCATCAAGAAAGTGCTGGAGTCGGCTGTGGCCAACGCCGAGCATAACGAAGGCGCAGATGTTGATGACCTTAAGGTCAGCACCGTTTTCGTCAACGAAGGGCGTTCGCTGAAGCGAATCATGCCGCGTGCCAAAGGCCGCGCTGATCGCATCGTCAAGCGGTCTTGCCATATCACTGTCAAGGTTGCGGACAAGTAACGGAGTCGATCAGATGGGTCAGAAAGTACATCCCATTGGCATTCGCCTGGGAATCGTCAAGGAGCACACCTCCGTCTGGTACGCAGACGGTCGGACTTATGCGGACTATTTGTTCGCTGATCTGAAGGTGCGCGAGTATCTCCAAGACAAATTAAAAAGCGCGTCCGTGAGCCGTATCGACATTGCTCGTCCGGCTCAAACCGCACGCATCACCATCCACACCGCCCGTCCCGGTATCGTGATCGGCAAGAAAGGTGAAGATGTTGAGAAGCTGCGTCAGGACCTGACCAAGCAAATGGGTGTGCCAGTGCACATCAATATCGAAGAGATCCGCAAGCCGGAGCTCGACGGTATGCTGGTTGCGCAGAGCGTAGCTCAGCAGCTGGAGCGTCGCGTGATGTTCCGTCGCGCTATGAAGCGCGCTGTTCAGAACTCGATGCGTATTGGTGCCAAGGGCATCAAAATCCAAGTGAGCGGTCGTCTTGGTGGTGCTGAAATTGCACGTACCGAATGGTATCGCGAAGGTCGTGTGCCGTTGCACACCCTGCGTGCCGATATCGACTATGCCACGTACGAAGCGCACACCACTTACGGTGTGATCGGTGTCAAGGTTTGGATCTTCAAAGGCGAAGTGATTGGTGGTCGCCAGGAAGAGCTCAAGCCGCAAGCACCCGCGCCTCGTAAAAAAGCTGCTAAGTAAGGGGTACGCCAAATGTTGCAACCAAAGCGTACGAAGTTCCGCAAGCAGATGACTGGCCACAACCGTGGCCTGGCTCAGCGCGGTAGCAAAGTCAGCTTCGGCGAGTTCGCGCTGAAGTCTGTTGCCCGCGGTCGTCTCACCGCCCGCCAGATCGAGTCCGCTCGTCGTGCTCTGACTCGTCACGTTAAGCGTGGCGGGAAAATCTGGATTCGCGTGTTCCCTGACAAGCCTGTAACCAAGAAGCCTCTCGAAGTGCGGATGGGTAAAGGTAAGGGTGGCGTTGAATATTGGGTAGCCCAGATCCAGCCAGGTAAAGTCCTGTATGAGATCGAAGGCGTTTCCGAAGAGTTGGCGCGTGAGGCTTTCGCCCTGGCTGCTGCAAAGCTGCCGCTCGCCACCACTTTTGTTAAGCGGACGGTGATGTAATGAAGGCGAACGAACTTCGTGAAAAATCAGCACAGCAGCTGAACGAGCAACTGCTCGGCCTGCTGCGCGACCAGTTCAATCTGCGTATGCAGAAAGCAACTGGCCAGTTGGGGCAGTCTCACCTGCTCTCGCAAGTTAAGCGCGACATTGCTCGTGTGAAAACTGTGCTCAACCAGCAGGCAGGTAAGTGATCATGGCTGAAGCCGAAAAAACAGTCCGTACGCTGACCGGCCGTGTCGTCAGCGACAAAATGGACAAGACCATCACCGTATTGATCGAGCGCCGTGTTAAGCACCCGATCTACGGTAAATATGTCAAGCGTTCGACCAAGCTGCACGCTCACGACGAAAGCAATCAGTGCCATATCGGTGACAAGGTTTCCATTCGCGAAACTCGTCCTGTAGCCAAGACCAAGTCTTGGGCGCTGGTTGAAGTTCTCGAACGCGCAGTGGAAGTCTAAGGACTAGGGGTCGGAGAAATTATATGATTCAGACTCAATCCATGCTCGATGTGGCCGACAACAGTGGTGCGCGCCGCGTTATGTGCATCAAGGTGCTGGGTGGCTCGCATCGCCGCTACGCTGGCATTGGCGACATCATCAAAGTTACCGTTAAGGAAGCAATTCCGCGCGGCAAAGTGAAAAAAGGCCAAGTGATGACTGCTGTTGTAGTCCGCACTCGTCACGGCGTTCGTCGTCCTGATGGCTCGATCATTCGCTTTGATGGCAACGCTGCTGTTCTGTTGAACAACAAGCAAGAGCCGATCGGCACCCGTATTTTTGGGCCCGTGACCCGTGAGCTTCGCAACGAGAAGTTCATGAAGATCGTCTCGCTCGCCCCTGAAGTGCTGTAAGGAGATCCGACATGCAAAAGATTCGTCGTGACGACGAGATCATCGTGATCGCCGGCAAAGACAAAGGTAAGCGTGGCAAGGTGCTGAAGGTGCTCGCTGATGACCGTCTGGTCGTTGGTGGGATCAACCTGGTCAAGCGCCATACCAAGCCGAACCCTGCGTCGGGCGTTCAAGGCGGTATCGTTGAAAAGGAAGCGCCATTGCACGCTTCTAACGTGGCCATTTTCAATGGCGAAACCAGCAAGGCAGATCGTGTTGGTTTCAAAGTTGAAGACGGTAAAAAAATTCGTGTCTTCAAGTCGACCCAAAAAGCGGTTGATGCTTGAACACTGCTAGGTAGAAGACCATGGCACGACTAAAAGAGATTTATCGGAAAGAAATCGCGCCGAAGCTGAAGGATGAACTGAAGCTTTCGAACGTGATGGAAGTTCCGCGCATTACCAAAATCACCCTGAACATGGGTCTTGGCGAAGCAATTGGCGATAAGAAAATTATCGACCATGCTGTTTCCGATCTGGAAAAGATTTGCGGTCAGAAAGTCGTTGTGACTCATGCCCGTAAGTCGATTGCAGGTTTCAAGGTTCGTGAAGGTTGGCCGATCGGTGTCAAGGTTACCTTGCGCAGTGATCGTATGTACGAATTCCTGGATCGTCTGCTGTCGATCTCCCTGCCGCGGGTGCGTGATTTCCGTGGGCTGAATGCCAAGTCCTTCGACGGTCGTGGTAACTACAGCATGGGTGTTAAAGAGCAGATCATCTTCCCGGAAATCGACTACGACAAGATCGATGTCCTGCGTGGTCTGGATATTACCCTGACCACCACTGCTCGTACGGATGACGAGGGTCGTGCATTGCTGCGCGCCTTCAAGTTTCCGTTCCGCAACTGATTGGAGTTGGATCATGGCCAAAATGAGCATGAAAAACCGTGAGCTGAAGCGTCAGCAAACGGTAGCCAAGTACGCCAAAAAGCGTGCCGAGCTAAAGGCAGTCATCTCCGATCTGGAAGCCAGTCCGGAAGCTCGCTGGGAAGCCCAGATCGCGTTGCAAAAGCAGCCGCGTGATGCTAGCTCTTCTCGCCTGCGTAATCGCTGCCGCATTACTGGTCGTCCGCACGGTGTTTTCCGTAAGTTCGGCCTGTCGCGTATCAAGCTGCGTGAAGCGGCAATGCGTGGCGATGTACCAGGTCTGCGCAAGGCCAGCTGGTAAGTGATTGTCTAAATCTGGGTCGGCGGTGCTTCGGTGCCGTTGATCCAGTGCAAGAAAATGAATCAAGCCCCTTTTGGGGCTTGATTCATTTTTGATCACTCTCTAGAATGTTCGGCTCGCCTGAGCCTGGGCTTTATCTTGTCCAGCGTTCTGGTGACTCTAGCCGTAAGGCTAATTCTTTTTGTATCAGGAGCGTCTAGCCCATGAGTATGCAGGACCCGTTAGCGGACATGCTAACTCGTATCCGTAATGCCCAGATGGCTGAAAAGTCCGTCGTAAGCATGCCGTCTTCCACGTTGAAGGTGGCTGTAGCCCAAGTTCTCAAGGACGAAGGTTATATTGCGGGTTATCAGATCAGCGGCGAAGTTAAGCCGCAGCTGTCCATCGAGCTGAAGTACTTCGAAGGCCGTCCGGTCATTGAAGAAGTTAAGCGCGTCAGCCGTCCAGGCCTTCGCCAGTACAAGTCCGTCGATGATCTGCCCAAAGTTCGTGGCGGTCTCGGCGTATCTATCGTCTCCACCAACAAAGGTGTGATGACGGATCGTGCTGCGCGCGCTGCCGGTGTCGGCGGTGAAGTGCTATGTACAGTGTTCTAAGGGGGGTATAAGCATGTCTCGCGTTGCTAAAAACCCCGTCAAGTTGCCATCTGGTGTAGAGATTAAGCTCGCCGGTCAGCAGCTTTCGGTGAAAGGCGCCAAGGGCGCTTTGGAACTGAATATTCATTCGTCCATTGAGGTGCTTGAGGAATCCGGTGAGCTGCGTTTTGCTGCTCGTAACGGCGACCAGCAAACCCGTGCAATGGCCGGTACCACTCGTGCGTTGGTTAACAATATGGTAATCGGCGTCAGCGAAGGCTTCGAGCGTAAGCTCCAGTTGGTCGGTGTTGGTTACAAGGCGCAAGCCAAAGGACAGGTTCTGTCCTTGGCATTGGGCTATTCGCACCCGATCGATTACGAACTGCCGCAAGGCGTTACCGCCGAAACCCCTAGCCAGACCGATATCCTGATCAAGGGTGTCGATAAGCAGTTGGTTGGTCAGGTTGCTGCGGAGATTCGTGACTTCCGTCGTCCTGAACCTTACAAGGGCAAGGGTGTTCGTTACGCTGACGAAGTCGTCCGCCGTAAAGAAGCCAAGAAGAAGTAGGGCCTAGCAAATGACCGCCAAGAAAGTAACAAGACTGCGTCGCGCTCGCAAAGCACGTTTGAAAATGCACGAGTTAGAAGTCGTGCGTCTCTGCGTGTATCGCTCTTCGCAGCACATTTATGCCCAGGTTATTTCGGCCGACGGCAGCAAAGTTGTGGCCAGCGCCTCGACTTTGGACAAAGCACTGCGTGATGGCGCCACTGGCAACGTCGACGCGGCCAAGAAAGTTGGTCAGCTGGTTGCTGAGCGTGCGAAAGCCGCTGGTGTAACTCAGGTTGCATTCGACCGTTCTGGCTTCAAGTACCACGGCCGCGTTCAGGCGCTGGCTGATGCTGCTCGTGAAGGCGGGCTGGAGTTCTAAGTTATGTCATATAACGACCAAAAGCGCGACGAAGGCTATATCGAGAAGCTGGTACAGGTTAATCGCGTTGCTAAAACCGTTAAGGGTGGCCGCATTTTCACATTCACCGCGTTGACCGTGGTGGGTGATGGCAAGGGTCGCGTTGGTTTCGGCCGTGGCAAGTCCCGTGAAGTGCCTGCTGCAATCCAGAAGGCTATGGAAGCTGCGCGCCGCAACATGATCCAGGTTGATCTGAACGGCACTACGCTGCAGTACGCGATGAAATCTGCCCATGGCGCCTCTAAGGTGTACATGCAGCCGGCTTCTGAAGGTACTGGTATCATCGCTGGCGGTGCAATGCGCGCCGTGCTGGAAGTGGCTGGTGTGCAGAACGTTTTGGCTAAGTGCTATGGCTCGACCAACCCAGTGAACGTGGTTCATGCCACTTTTAAAGGGCTGAAGGCTATGCAGTCTCCTGATTCTATTGCTGCCAAGCGCGGCAAGACTGTTAAGGAGATTTTCTAATCATGGCTAACACCGTCAAAGTTACGCTGATCAAAAGCGTTAGCGGCCGTATCCCGAATCACAAGCTGTGTGTGAAGGGTCTGGGTCTGCGTCGGATTGGTCACACTGTAGAGGTCCTGGATACTCCCGAGAATCGCGGGATGATCAACAAGGCTTACTACATGCTGCGAGTCGAGGGTTAATACATGTACCTGAACGATCTGAGTCCTGCGCCGGGTTCCCGTCGCGAGAAGCACCGTCCGGGCCGTGGTATCGGTAGCGGTTTGGGTAAGACCGGTGGCCGTGGCCACAAGGGTCAGTCCTCCCGTTCCGGTGGCACCATTGCTCCGGGTTTTGAAGGCGGTCAGCAACCTCTGCACCGTCGTTTGCCTAAGTTCGGCTTCGTTTCCCTGAAGGCTATGGATCGCGCAGAAGTGCGTACTTCCGAGCTGAATAAGGTTGAAGGCGACGTTGTTACTCTGCAAGCGCTAAAGGATGCCAACCTGATTAACCAAAACGTACAGCGCGTGAAAGTCATGCTGTCCGGCGAGGTTACTCGTGCTGTCACCCTTAAAGGTATCGCTGCCACCAAAGGTGCGCGTGCGGCTATCGAAGCAGCTGGCGGTAAGTTCGAGGAATAAATGGCTAAGCAAGGTGCTCTCTCAGCGCTCAGCAATGGCGGGTTATCCGAGCTCTGGGCTCGACTGCGCTTCCTGTTAATGGCGATTATCGTCTATCGGATCGGTGCACACATTCCAGTGCCGGGAATCAATCCAGACCGGCTGGCAGATCTGTTTCGACAGAATGAGGGGACCATTCTTAGCTTGTTCAACATGTTTTCCGGCGGTGCGCTGGAGCGGATGAGCATCTTTGCGTTGGGGATCATGCCGTATATTTCGGCATCGATCATCATGCAGTTGATGACCGCTGTCAGCCCGCAGTTGGAGCAGTTGAAGAAGGAAGGTGAGGCTGGTCGTCGCAAGATCAGCCAATACACCCGCTACGGCACTTTGCTCTTGGCGTTCGTTCAGGCTATCGGAATGTCCGTAGGCCTGGCGAGTCAGGGTGTAGCGTTTTCGGTCGATTTCGGCTTCCACTTCGTAGCAGTCACCACGTTTGTGGCGGGTGCGATGTTTATGATGTGGTTGGGTGAGCAGATCACCGAGCGCGGTGTTGGCAACGGTATTTCGATGCTGATTTTTGCAGGCATCGTAGCCGGTCTGCCGTCGGCGATCGGGCAGTCTTTCGAGTCTGCTCGGCAGGGCGATATCAATATTTTCGCCCTTATCGCCATCGGTTTGCTGGCAGTAGCGATCATTGGTTTTGTGGTGTTCATTGAGCGTGGTCAGCGTCGCATTGCGGTGCACTACGCCAAGCGTCAGCAGGGCCGTAAGGTTTTTGCGGCGCAGACCAGTCACTTGCCTTTGAAGGTGAATATGGCGGGTGTTATTCCTGCGATCTTCGCCAGCAGCCTTCTGTTGTTCCCGGCTTCGCTGGGTGCCTGGTTTGGTCAGTCTGAAGGTATGGGCTGGCTGCAGGATATTTCACAGGCTATCGCTCCTGGTCAGCCGTTGAATATTTTGCTGTTTAGTGCGGGGATTGTTTTCTTCTGCTTTTTCTATACAGCCTTGATGTTCAATCCGAAAGACGTAGCGGAAAACCTGAAGAAGTCCGGTGCCTTTATTCCGGGTATCCGTCCGGGTGAGCAGTCTGCGCGCTATATCGATGGCGTGTTGACTCGTTTGACCATGTTCGGTGCTCTGTACATGACGGCCGTATGCTTGTTGCCCCAGTTTCTGGTGGTGGCGGCCAACGTACCGTTCTACCTTGGCGGGACCTCGTTGCTAATCGTGGTAGTGGTTGTGATGGACTTCATGTCGCAAGTACAATCGCACCTCGTTTCGCACCAGTACGAATCCCTGATGAAGAAAGCCAACCTGAAGGGCTACGGCAGCGGCATGCTTCGCTGAAGTGTCCATAAGGTTCGAGGAGTGGGTAATGAAAGTTCGTGCATCGGTGAAAAAGCTGTGCCGTAACTGCAAAATTATTCGTCGCGAAGGTGTTGTGCGAGTGATTTGCAGTGCGGAACCGCGTCACAAACAGCGCCAAGGCTGATGTGATTGAAGCGTTACAAACCCGGTAGCTAGTGCGCTACCGGGTTGATTATTTGTTTTTACAGCGTTAGTATCTCGCGCCCTATTTCTTGGCTTCCGGGGCGTAGGTAGCTGTCAATTGGAGTTACACTGAATGGCCCGTATTGCAGGCGTAAACATTCCGGATAACAAACACACTGTTATCTCGCTGACCTACATCTTCGGTGTCGGTCGCACTACAGCACAGAAAATCTGCGCTGTTGCTGGCGTTAATCCGGCAGTAAAGATCAAAGATCTCTCTGACGAGCAGATCGAGCAGCTGCGTGGCGAAGTAGCCAAGGTTAATACCGAAGGTGATCTGCGTCGTGAAGTGAACATGAAAATCAAGCGCTTGATGGACCTGGGCTGCTACCGCGGTCTGCGCCATCGCCGTGGCCTTCCGGTCCGCGGTCAGCGTACCAAGACCAACGCGCGCACCCGTAAGGGCCCGCGTAAGCCGATCCGCAAGTAATTGCGCCCGCGAATCGACAGGAATTAAGTCATGGCTAAGCCTGCTGCTCGTACTCGTAAGAAAGTCAAAAAGACAGTGGTGGATGGCATCGCCCATATCCACGCTTCTTTCAACAACACAATCGTGACCATTACTGACCGTCAGGGTAACGCCCTGTCCTGGGCTACCTCTGGTGGTTCGGGTTTCCGCGGCTCGCGTAAAAGCACCCCGTTCGCTGCCCAGGTGGCTGCTGAACGTGCTGGTCAAGCTGCGCTGGAATACGGCCTGAAGAACCTCGACGTTAACGTCAAGGGTCCCGGTCCGGGTCGTGAGTCCGCTGTCCGTGCTTTGAACGGTTGCGGTTACAAGATCGCCAGCATCACCGATGTGACGCCCATCCCGCATAACGGATGCCGTCCTTCGAAGAAGCGTCGCGTGTAATCAGGAGACAGTGAGAAATGGCTCGTTACATTGGTCCCAAATGCAAACTGTCTCGTCGTGAAGGCACAGATCTTTTCCTGAAGAGTGGCGTACGCGCTCTGGAATCGAAGTGCAACATCGAAGCAGCCCCAGGTATTCACGGTCAGCGCCGTAGCCGTCAGTCCGACTACGGTACTCAGCTGCGTGAGAAGCAAAAAGTTCGCCGTATCTATGGTGTGCTTGAGCGTCAGTTCAGTGGTTACTACAAAGAAGCGGCCGGTAAGAAAGGCGCTACTGGTGAGAACCTGCTGCAACTGCTTGAGTGTCGTCTGGATAACGTTGTTTACCGTATGGGCTATGGTTCGACCCGTGCTGAATCCCGTCAGTTGGTTTCGCACAAGTCGATCAGCATCAACGGTAAAACTGTAAACGTGCCGTCCTACCAGGTTAAAGCTGGTGACGTCGTTGCAGTTCGCGAGAAGGCGAAAAATCAGCTGCGCATCGTTCAAGCCCTTGAACTCTGTGCTCAGCGTGGCCGCGTTGAATGGGTAGAAGTAGACACCGAGAAGAAGTCCGGCGTATTTAAAAGCGTCCCTGCTCGTGGTGATCTCTCCGCCGACATCAACGAAAGCCTGATTGTCGAGCTCTACTCCAAGTAAGGGCTAGAAAATAGGTGCATCCATGCAGATTTCGGTAAATGAGTTCCTGACCCCCCGCCATATCGATGTGCAGGTGGTCAGTCCGACCCGCGCTAAGATCACTCTCGAGCCTCTCGAGCGTGGTTTTGGCCATACCCTGGGCAACGCGCTGCGTCGCATCCTGTTGTCCTCCATGCCTGGCTGTGCAGTAGTCGAGGCCGAGATTGACGGTGTACTCCATGAGTACAGCGCCATCGAAGGTGTTCAGGAAGATGTGATTGAGATCCTGCTCAACCTTAAAGGTCTGGCTATCAAGCTGCACGGTCGCGACGAAGTGACGCTGACTCTGGCGAAGAAGGGCTCGGGTGTAGTTACCGCTGCCGATATTCAGCTGGATCATGATGTCGAAATCGTCAATGGCGACCACGTAATCGCTAACCTGGCGGCAAATGGCGCGCTGAACATGAAGCTCACCGTAGCTCGTGGTCGTGGCTATGAGCCGGCAGATGCACGCCAGAGTGATGAAGACGAAAGCCGCAGCATCGGTCGCTTGCAGCTTGATGCTTCGTTCAGCCCGGTACGTCGTATTGCTTACGTGGTTGAAAACGCTCGCGTCGAGCAGCGTACCAACTTGGACAAACTGGTTATCGACCTAGAGACCAACGGGACTCTTGATCCTGAGGAAGCTATTCGTCGTGCCGCGACCATTCTGCAGCAGCAGTTGGCCGCGTTCGTCGACCTCAAAGGTGACAGTGAGCCGGTGGTGATTGAGCAGGAAGACGAGATCGATCCGATCCTGCTGCGTCCGGTAGATGATCTGGAACTGACTGTGCGTTCGGCGAACTGCCTCAAGGCAGAAAACATTTACTACATTGGTGACCTGATTCAACGCACCGAAGTAGAACTGTTGAAAACGCCGAACCTGGGCAAGAAATCCCTGACTGAAATCAAGGATGTTCTGGCTTCTCGCGGTCTGTCCCTCGGTATGCGCCTCGACAATTGGCCGCCGGCAAGTCTGAAGAAAGACGATAAGGCGACAGCCTGATCGTCATCATCACCGAACGTCAGTTTGGTAAGGAATTGAACCATGCGTCATCGTAAAAGTGGCCGTCACCTCAGCCGCACCAGCGCACACCGCAAGGCCATGTTCCAAAACATGGCGGTATCGCTGTTCGAGCACGAGCTGATCAAAACTACTCTGCCGAAAGCGAAAGAACTGCGTCGCGTTGCTGAGCCGTTGATCACTCTGGCTAAAGAAGACAGCGTTGCAAATCGTCGTCTGGCCTTCGATCGTACTCGTTCGAAAGCTATCGTCGGCAAGCTGTTTAACGACCTGGGCAAGCGTTATGCCACCCGTCAGGGCGGTTACCTGCGTATCCTCAAGTGCGGTTTCCGCACTGGCGACAACGCTCCGATGGCTTATGTTGAGCTGGTCGACCGTCCGGTCGGTGGCGCAGTAGAAGCTGCTGAGTAAGTTGTAGGTTGTATAAAAAACCGGGCTTTTGCCCGGTTTTTTTATGTTTGCGATGAATGATATAGTGAACGCGGCGTTTGATATTGTGTGCATGAGTTGGGTCGGGTAAGGTTCGTCAGTCTCCGATCCCGCCGGATACCGGCCCCTATAAGAACAATTGCCCATCATGTCTGAACCTAGCGCTCTTAGTTTGATCCCTCCCGCTGTTGTGCTCATTCTCGCAATTCTGCTGCGTCGCCCGATCTTAGCCTTGGTTCTCGGGGCTGTGTCGGGCTTGCTATTGCTATCGCCCGGTAACTCACTGGCCGGTTTCGCCGCGATTTCGCTCAAGGTAATGCAGGACGAAACCATCGGCTGGTTGATTCTGGTTTGTGGTAGTTTCGGCGCGCTGATAGCGTTGCTTGTGCGTACCGGCGGAGCATTGGCCTTTGGTCGTGCTGCCTTGAAGTTAGCCAAAGGCCGGCGTTCTTCCCTGTTGATGACCTTTGCCTTGGGCCTGGTGATCTTCGTGGATGATTACCTCAATGCCTTGACGGTGGGTGAGACCATGAAGCGTGTCACTGACCGCTTCAAGGTTTCCCGTGAAATGCTGGCTTATGTGGTCGACTCCACGGCCGCGCCTATCTGTGTGCTGGTGCCTCTGTCTACCTGGGCGGTGTTCTTTGGTGGCCTACTGGAGAGCAATGGTATTGCCGAGGCTGGACAAGGTATCAGTGTGTATATGCAGGCCATTCCCTACATGATTTATGCGTGGCTGGCTGTTCTGCTGGTCTTGTTGGTGGCCGTAGGTGTGGTTCCTGCCATTGGTCCGATGCGCAAAGCCGAGATGCTGGTGCGCCATGGTTCCGCAGGGGCCATGCATGTAGGAGAACTCAGCGCTGAACATAACTATTCGATAAGCGCCATTGAGCAGGAGTTTGAGCAAGCCGATAAGGCGGACGGAAAGCTTTACAACTTTGTGGTGCCGTTGTTGATGCTGGTTGGCTTCACTCTGTATTTCGATATCGATATATGGATGGGGATGCTAACCACGCTTGCGTTGGTCGTGCCCTTCTACCTGGTCCAGGGCTTGATGCCGCTGGGTGAGATGCTCGAGCAGATGACGGAGGGCTTCAAGAGTATGTTGCCGGCCATCGGCACTGTGATCGCGGCGTTTATCTTCAAGGATGTCTGTGATCAGTTGTTGTTGCCGCAGTTCGTGGTGGAGTCGCTCGCTCCCTATATGAGTGCTCAACTGTTGCCCGGTCTGGTGTTCTTGGCTATGGCCGTACTGGCTTTCGCTACAGGCTCCTCCTGGGGCATATTCGCTGTAACCATTCCCATCGTCATGCCATTGGCTTACTCCCTGGACGCCAATATTCCGTTGGTGATAGGAGCTCTCTTGTCGGCCTCGGCCTTCGGTAGCCAGGCTTGTTTCTACAGCGATTCTACGGTGCTGGCCGCCCAAGGGTCAGGCTGCAATCTGATCAGTCATGCGCTCACTCAACTGCCCTACACGCTGATTGCTGCAGGCTTGGCGTTTGTTGGTTTTATTCTGATTGCGTAGGCGTGTTGCTGAAGGCAAACCGGGCCGTTGCCCGGTTTTTTATGGCGTAGATAAAAGATAAAAACTATCGAGTGCTTGTGATCAATATATTGGTCGTGAGTAAAGTGACGGTCTACTCTTTTTCCATCGCCTGCTGTGGTGGGTTGATGAGTCTCATTAGGACAGAGCAGGTGAGTGTGTAGGCCATATCGACTGTCAGGGCCTGCCAACGTCCCCTTTGTGCTGATCGAGAAACCGGCTGCGACTATAAGCCATAGATTTCACTTATCGGCAGTCGGTCCAGAACCTATGGCGGATCGTCGAAAGCAAATGATGAAAGGTAGAGAAGACATGAAAACCGAAAGCAAATGCCCGTTTTCGGGCGGCGTTCCCAAGCACACCGCTGGCGGTGGTACTTCGAACCGTGATTGGTGGCCGAACCAGCTGAATCTGAAGCCCTTGCATCAGAACTCGTCGTTGTCCAGTCCGCTGGGCGAAGGGTTCAGTTACGCAGAGGCGTTCAAGAGCCTTGATCTGAGCGCCGTAAAGAAGGATCTCGAGCTGCTGATGACTGATTCGCAGGATTGGTGGCCGGCGGATTTCGGTCACTACGGTCCTCTGTTCATTCGCATGGCGTGGCACAGTGCAGGTACTTATCGTGCCGGCGATGGCCGTGGCGGCGCTGGATCAGGGAGCCAGCGCTTTGCACCGCTGAACAGCTGGCCCGATAACGTCAACCTGGATAAGGCACGCAGGTTGCTTTGGCCGATCAAGCAGAAGTACGGACAGAAGATTTCTTGGGCCGACCTGATGATTCTCACCGGTAACGTCGCTCTGGAGTCGATGGGGTTCAAGACGTTCGGTTTCGCTGGCGGGCGCGTTGACATTTGGGAGCCTGAAGAGGACATCTATTGGGGTGCCGAGAAAACCTGGCTGGATGACAAGCGCTATTCCGGTGATAGAGACTTGGAGAATCCTCTTGCAGCCGTACAAATGGGTCTGATCTACGTCAACCCGGAAGGCCCGAACGGCAATCCGGATCCGCTCGCTGCGGCGCGTGATATTCGCGAGACTTTCGCGCGGATGGCAATGGATGATGAAGAAACCGTCGCCCTTATTGCCGGCGGTCACACCTTCGGCAAGACTCACGGTGCTGGCGATGCTGCTCATGTCGGATTAGATCCTGAAGCCTCCGACATTGAAGCACAGGGCTTTGGCTGGCAGAGCAGTTTTGGCACCGGCAGCGGCGGTGACACCATCAGTAGCGGCCTGGAAGTCACTTGGACGACCACGCCTACCAGATGGAGTAATAACTTCTTCGAGAATCTGTTCGGCTACGAATGGGAGCTGACCAAGAGCCCTGCCGGTGCGCATCAATGGATTGCGAAGGGGGGGGCGGGGGCCGGAACCATTCCAGATGCTCATGACCCCTCGAAGCATCACGCACCGACCATGCTGACCACGGATCTGTCACTGCGCATTGACCCGGCCTACGAAAAGATTTCCAGGCGTTTCCTGGAAAACCCGGCCTTGTTCGCTGACGCGTTTGCCCGGGCGTGGTTCAAGCTGACGCACCGCGACATGGGGCCGCGTGCACGCTATCTCGGCTCTGAGGTACCGGCGGAGGAGCTTATCTGGCAAGACCCGATCCCCGCGGTCGATCATGTGTTGATCGATGAGCAGGATATTAACGCCCTCAAGGGCAAGATTCTGGCGTCAGGTCTGTCCGTTTCTGAGCTGGTTTCGACCGCTTGGGCGTCTGCGTCTACCTTCCGTGGCTCGGACAAGCGCGGCGGTGCGAACGGTGCTCGTATTCGTCTGGCCCCGCAGAAGGACTGGGAGGTGAATCAGCCTGCGCAACTGGCGAAAGTGCTTATGGTGCTTGAGGGCATCCAGGCCGCGTTCAATGGCGCACAGTCTGGTGGCAAGAAGGTTTCGCTTGCCGACCTGATCGTGCTGGCCGGTGGTGTAGGTGTTGAGCAGGCTGCGAAGAATGCAGGGCAGGCAGTCACCGTACCTTTCTCGCCAGGCCGCACAGATGCTTCGCAAGAGCAAACCGACATTGAGTCTTTCGCGCTGCTGGAGCCGATTGCGGATGGCTTTCGCAACTACCTCAAGGGGCGCTTCAGCGTGTCGGCCGAAGAGCTGCTGGTCGACCGGGCGCAGTTGCTGACGCTGACTGCACCCGAGATGACGGTTTTGGTGGGTGGGTTGCGGGTGCTGAATACCAGCGTTGGGCAGTCCCAGCACGGTGTCTTTACTCGGCGACCGGAGGCGCTGACCAATGACTTTTTCACCAACCTGCTTGATATGAGCACGACGTGGAAGGCGCTAGCGGACGACAAGGACGTATTCGAAGGGCGTGATCGCGTCACGGCTGCTGTGCAATGGACCGGCACCCGTGTCGATCTCCTCTTCGGCTCGAACTCCCAGCTCCGTGCTTTGGCCGAGGTTTATGGCTGTTCGGACGCGCAGGAGAAGTTCATCCGCGACTTCGTCGCGGCCTGGACCAAGGTGATGAACCTCGATCGCTTCGACCTGGAGTGATCTTGGGGCATAGATCTTAACTGGCTTGCTTGTGTCGCTCGCTGAAGCCCCGCAGCCTGGGGTTTCTGCAGCGGCTGTCCACTCGTAGCGCCTCCCTTTGTGGAGGCGCTGCGCTTTTTGCTTGACCCCTGGGGTCATGGCGCGGAGCATTCGCGGATTCCACAGGATGTTGTAAGGATTCCGGGCATGAAAGGCCATGTAGAAGTTATCGATTACCTGAAAATGCTACTCAAGGGCGAACTGGCGGCTCGCGATCAATATTTCGTGCATTCGCGCCTGTATGAGGATTGGGGCTTCAGCAAGCTCTACGAGCGTATCAACCATGAAATGGAAGAAGAAACCCAGCACGCCGACGCTATTCTGAAGCGCATCCTGTTTCTCGAAGGTGCGCCGGATATGGTGCCGGATGCGTTCCGTTTCGGTCAGAGTGTGCCGGAGATGCTCAAGCTCGACCTGGCTTTGGAATATCAGGTGCGAGCCGCCCTGAGTAAAGGCATTGCACTGTGTGAGCGGCATCAGGATTACCAGACACGCGACATCCTGGTGGTGCAGCTCAAGGATACCGAAGAGGATCATGCCTACTGGCTGGAAGTTCAGTTGGGCTTGATCGACACGCTTGGCTTGGAGAACTATCTGCAGTCGCAGATGTAAGTGAGCCGACATAAAAAAGCCCCGATTTGTCGGGGCTTTTTTATGTCGGCTGTCGAGATCAGGCTCGATCGCGCTCCAGTAGCGGTTTGAGGAAGTGCCCGGTATACGACTGCGGCATTTCGGCGACATCTTCCGGCGTGCCGCAGGCGATGATCTGCCCGCCTTTTGAGCCGCCCTCGGGGCCTAGGTCGATCATCCAGTCAGCGGTCTTGATCACGTCCAGGTTGTGCTCGATCACCACCACCGTGTTGCCGTGGTCGCGCAGGCGGTGCAGCACGTCGAGCAGCTGCTGGATATCGGCGAAGTGCAGGCCAGTGGTCGGCTCGTCCAGGATGTACAGGGTCTTGCCGGTATCGCGCTTGGACAACTCGCGTGACAGCTTGACCCGTTGCGCCTCGCCGCCGGACAGGGTGGTCGCGCTCTGGCCCAGCTTGATGTAGGAGAGGCCCACATCCATCAGGGTTTGCAGCTTGCGCGCTAGCGCCGGCACGGCATCGAAGAAGCCGCGCGCTTCCTCAATGGTCATGTCTAGCACCTCGGTGATGTTCTTGCCCTTGTACTTCACTTCCAGGGTTTCGCGGTTGTAGCGCTTGCTCTTGCACACGTCGCAGGGCACGTAGATGTCCGGCAGAAAATGCATCTCCACCTTGATCAGGCCGTCGCCCTGGCAGGCCTCGCAGCGTCCGCCCTTGACGTTGAAGCTGAAGCGGCCCGGTCCATAACCGCGTGAGCGCGACTCCGGTACGCCGGCGAACAGCTCGCGGATCGGAGTGAACAGGCCGGTGTAAGTCGCCGGGTTGGAGCGCGGGGTGCGACCGATAGGGCTCTGGTCGATATCCACCACCTTGTCCAGGTGCTGCAGGCCGTCGCAACTGTCGTGCGGCGAGGCTTCCAGGGTGGTGGCGCCATTCAGTGCGGTGGCGCTGAGGGGGTACAGGGTGTTGTTGATCAGGGTCGACTTGCCGGAGCCCGAGACCCCTGTGACACAGGTCAGGAGGCCAATCGGGACTTCCAGGTTGACGTTGCGCAGGTTGTTGCCGCGTGCGCCTTTGATTTTCAACAAGAGCTTGTTGTCCCTCGGCGTGCGCTGGCTTGGGACTTCAATCTTGACTCGGCCGGAGAGGTATTTGCCGGTCAGTGAGTCTGGATGCGCCATCACCTCGGCTGCCGTGCCCTGGGCGACAATCTGGCCGCCATGCACGCCGGCGCCTGGGCCGATGTCGACCACGTAGTCGGCCATGCGAATGGCGTCCTCGTCGTGTTCCACCACGATCACCGTGTTGCCGATATCGCGCAGGTGACGCAGGGTGCCGAGCAGGCGCTCGTTATCGCGCTGGTGCAGGCCAATCGACGGTTCGTCGAGGATGTACATGACCCCGACCAGACCGGCGCCGATCTGGCTGGCCAGGCGAATGCGTTGCGCTTCGCCGCCGGACAGGGTGTCGGCGCTGCGGTCCAGGGTCAGGTAATCCAGGCCGACGTTGACCAGAAACTGCAGGCGCTCGCGGATTTCCTTGAGAATCTTCTCGGCGATCTCGCCGCGGCGGCCGGTCAATGCAAGGCCGCCGAAGTACTCGGCAGCGTCGCCGATCGGCAGGCCGGTAACCGCTGGCAGCGTGCGCTCGCCGACCCAGACATGCCGCGCCTCGCGGCGCAGGCGGGTGCCGCGGCAATCCGGACAGTGCTGGGTGCTGAGGAGCTTGGAGAGTTCCTCGCGCACACTGGTCGACTCGGTCTCGCGGTAGCGCCGCTCCAGGTTGGGCACTATGCCCTCGAAGGGGTGGGCACGCTTGACGATGTCGCCGCGGTCGTTGAGGTAACGGAAGTCCACGCTATGGCTTCCGCTGCCGAACAGGATGGTCTTCTGGTGCTCGGCGGCCAGGTCGTCGAAGGGGATCTCCAGGTTGAAGCCGTAATGCGCTGCCAATGAGCCGAGCATCTGGAAGTAGTAGACGTTGCGTCGATCCCAGCCGCGAATCGCCCCTTCGGCCAGGGTCATCTCGCCGTTGACCAGGCGTTTGGTGTCGAAGAACTGCTTCACGCCCAAGCCGTCGCAAGTGGGGCAGGCGCCAGCGGGGTTGTTGAAGGAGAACAGCTTGGGTTCCAACTCGCTGATCGCGTGACCACAATGCGGGCAGGCGAAGCGCGCGGAGAAGATGATTTCCTCGCCCGCGACACCCGGTTCGTCATCCAGTGGCGCGACCAAAGCGATGCCGTCGGCCAGATTGAGTGCGGTCTCGAAGGACTCCGCCAGGCGTTGTTGCAGGTCCTCGCGGACCTTGAAGCGGTCGACCACTACATCGATCGAGTGCTTTTTCTGCTTGTCCAGCTTGGGCAGTTCATCCAGTTCGTAGAGTTTGCCATTGACCCGGGCGCGGACGAAGCCTTGGGCGCGTAGCTCCTCGAATACCGACAGGTGTTCGCCCTTGCGCTCGCGGATCACCGGTGCCAGCAGCATCAGCTTGCGGCCTTCGGGTAAGGCCATGACCAGGTCGACCATCTGGCTGACGGTTTGTGCTTCCAATGGCACATCGTGATCCGGGCAGCGCGGAATACCGACGCGGGCATAGAGTAGGCGCAGGTAGTCGTAGATCTCGGTGATGGTGCCGACAGTGGAGCGCGGGTTATGCGAGGTGGATTTCTGTTCGATGGAGATGGCCGGCGACAGGCCCTCGATGGTATCGACGTCGGGCTTTTCCATCATCGACAGAAACTGCCGGGCGTAGGCCGATAGCGATTCGACGTAACGGCGCTGGCCCTCGGCATACAGGGTGTCGAAGGCCAGCGATGACTTGCCGGACCCAGATAGGCCGGTGATCACGATTAACTTGTCGCGCGGCAGAGTCAGGTCGATGTTTTTCAGGTTATGGGTTCGAGCCCCACGAATCAGAATCTTGTCCACAAACAGCGGCCTCGCATGGCGGGCGGAAACCCGCGAGTATACGGCCCTGGGGTGTTGCGCGGCAAAGCGTCACGGCTGTGCCGCGCCGGGCGAGGCTGTTAGAATCGCCGCCTATTTCCACAGGGCATTATCCATGCACGATCCGCACAGCGAGCGTATGAGTGGCAGCGAAACCCGTGCAGCCGGTGGGCTGGCGCTGGTATTCGCCTTCCGCATGCTCGGCATGTTTATGGTGCTGCCAGTGTTGGCGACCTATGGCATGGATCTGGCGGGCGCCACTCCCGTGCTGATTGGCCTGGCGATCGGCGCCTACGGCCTGACCCAGGCCGTGTTGCAGATCCCTTTCGGCATACTTTCTGATCGCATCGGCCGTTTGCCGGTGATCTATGTCGGGTTGTTGATTTTTGCCGCTGGTGCCGCGCTGGCGGCCAATGCGGACTCGATCTGGGGAGTCATCGCCGGGCGTGTGCTACAGGGGGCCGGGGCTATCTCCGCCGCGGTGATGGCCCTGCTCTCCGATCTCACCCGTGAGCAGCATCGGACCAAGGCCATGGCGATGATAGGCATGAGCATCGGTTTGTCCTTCGCCGTGGCCATGGTCGTGGGGCCACTGTTGACCCGCGCCTATGGCCTGTCCGGACTGTTCTGGGTTACGGCGGGCATGGCCCTGTTGGGTATTTTTATCGTGCTGTTGATGGTGCCGCGCGCGTCGAGGGTGTTGCGCCATCGTGAGTCAGGCGTGGCCAGGCAGGCGCTGCTGCCGACCCTGACGCATGCCGATTTGCTGCGTCTGGACCTGGGGATATTTGTCCTGCATGCCATCCTCATGGCCAGCTTTATTGCCTTGCCGCTGGCCTTGGTGGAGCAGGGCGGTCTGCCCAAGGAGGAGCATTGGTGGGTCTACCTGACCGCCTTGCTGGTGGGCTTCTTCGGCATGCTGCCGTTCATCATCTATGGCGAGAAGAAGCGCCGGATGAAGCACGTATTGCTCGGTGCGGTGGCGGTGCTGCTGGCCTGTGAACTGTATTTCTGGGCCTTTGGCGCCACTCTTCATGCATTGGTGCTGGGTACCGTGGTGTTCTTCACTGCCTTCAACCTGCTGGAAGCCTCGCTGCCCTCGTTGATCAGCAAGGTCGCGCCGGCGGGTGGCAAAGGCACGGCGATGGGCGTGTACTCCACCAGCCAGTTCCTCGGCGCGGCGCTGGGCGGCATTCTGGGAGGCTGGCTGTACCAGCACTACAGCTTGTCGGGGGTGTTCCTCGGATGCGCCGCCCTGGCCCTGCTTTGGCTGGGCTTTGCTGTTACTATGCGCGAACCGCCTTATGTCACCAGCCTGCGCCTGCCGCTATCAGTCGCGGCATTGCAAGAAGCAGGGCTGGCCGAGCGTTTACAGGCAGTGCCCGGAGTGGCGGATGCCGTGGTGGTGGTCGACGAGGCCGCCATCTATATCAAAGTGGATACCCAACAATTGGATCGCATGTCCCTTGAGCGCCTGATCGAGCCGGCGCCGGTGACGTGCTGACAGCCTAGGAGAACGTTATGGCCCGTGGGGTTAACAAAGTCATTCTGGTCGGTACCTGCGGTCAGGACCCGGAAACCCGCTACCTGCCTAGCGGCAACGCAGTCACCAATCTGAGCCTGGCCACCAGCGAGCAGTGGACCGACAAGCAGACCGGGCAGAAAGTCGAGAAAACCGAGTGGCACCGTGTGTCGCTGTTCGGCAAGGTCGCCGAGATCGCCGGCGAATACCTGCGCAAGGGTTCGCAGGTGTACATCGAAGGCAAGCTGCAGACACGCGAGTGGGAAAAGGACGGCATCAAGCGCTACACCACGGAAATCGTTGTCGACATGCAGGGCACCATGCAGCTGCTTGGCGGTCGTCCAGACAATGCCGGCGGTGACTCGCGCCAGCAGCGTCCAGCCCAGCAGCGACCGCAGCAAGCGCCGCAGCAGCAGGCCCCGCGTGAAGCGCGTCCGGCCCCGCAACAGGCGGCCCAGCCTGCCCCGGATTTCGACAGCTTCGATGACGACATTCCGTTCTAGAAAGTACCTTAGACGGAAGGTGTAAGGTTTCAGCGCGAAACCCCTGTGGCTCATTCGGTCACAGGGGTTTTTCTTTGCGTGGGAGTTGATCTGGAGGGCGCATCCCGCATGTCATGCCGCCTGCGTTAGGGGCAGCTATTCAGGCTGGTGCCTGGGCGGCGCGCGCCGCAGCCTGCTGGCGCAGCCAGTCGACCAGTTCGGTGAGTTGTGTCGAGGGCTGTGGGCGTTCGGGGTAGACCAGGAAATAGGCGTCGCCGGTGCGTACTTTCAGCTCGAAGGGCGTGGCCAGGCGTCCGGCAATCAGGTCCTCGCCAATCAGCGACCAGTCACCGATGGCCACGCCCAGGCCCTGCGAGGCGACTGACATGGCCAGGTCCAGGGTGTCGAAGTGCTGGCCCTTGCCGATGCTGGCGACCTTGGTATCGGCGGCCTTCAGCCAGGCTTCCCAGTCGCGCTGGTCACGGGTGGGGTGTAGCAGGGTATGACGCTCCAGGTCGGCGGGGTGTTGGAGTGGCAGCGGGCCTGTCAGCAATTGCTGGGAGCAGACCGGGGTCAGCAACTCATCGAACAGGTGGTGTGCCACCACTGTCTGGCCAGGTTGGGCGCCGAAGACCACGGCAGCATCGAACTCCTCGCTGCGAAAATCGACCGAGTGCTGCACCGTGGTGGTCAGCTCTACCGGCACGTCCGGCCGTTCGACTTGCCAGTGCATCAGGCGTGGCAGCAACCAGCGCATCACACAGGTGGGGGCCTTCAGTCGCAGCGCCTCGCGTCGTGCCCCGACCCGCTCGACCGCCTCGTCGATCAGGCCGAAGGCCTGCTGGATCTGCGGAAACAGTTCGCGGCCCTGGGCGGTCAGGCTCAGCCCGCGGGCCTGGCGCTGAAACAGTGGGTAGCCCAGGTGGCTCTCCAGTCCGGCGATCTGCCGGCTCACTGCGCCTTGGGTGATGTGCAGCAGTTCGGCCGCGCGGGTGAAGTTGCAGCATTGTGCGGTGATCACGAAGGTATGCAGCGCGGGTAAGGGTGGGAGGCGTTTCATCGGTGCTCAGCTATGCGGTGAGGTCATGCCTAGTATGACAAATTTTGCGTTGTCAGGTCGGCTTTGCAGCGGTCAAATTAGCTCTCGTCTGCGCACTCTCTCGCTTCCGTGGCCGGCTCGATGCCCTCAGGTTTTTTGGGGCCGGCCGGCGGGCGACTAGCGCAGAACCCAAGGTGATAGAACAGGACAACGAAGATGGCGACATGTGGCGAAGTATTGGTGCAACTACTCGAGCGCTACGGTGTTGAGCGGGTATTCGGTATTCCCGGCGTGCATACCGTCGAACTCTATCGTGGCCTGGCCCGCTCACCTATCGAGCACGTCACGCCGCGCCACGAGCAAGGCGCTGGGTTCATGGCTGATGGCTATGCACGTACCAGCGGCAAGCCGGGAGTGTGCTTCATCATCACCGGCCCCGGCATGACCAATATCGCCACGGCCATGGCCCAGGCCTACGCCGACTCGATCCCGATGCTGGTGATCTCCAGCGTGCAGGCGCGTAGCCAGCTCGGCGGTGGACGCGGCAAGCTGCACGAACTGCCGTCGCAGAGCAATCTGGTCGCCGGCTTCTCGGCCTTCTCCCATACTCTGCTCTCGGCCGACGAGCTGCCGGCGGTGCTGGCGCGTGCCTTTGCGGTGTTCCAGGCGGCGCGCCCGCGTCCGGTGCATATCGAGATTCCGCTGGATGTGCTGGTCGAGGAGGCCGACGAGCTACTGAGCAGTCAGCCGATCGAGCTGGCCCGGCCCGGCGCCAGCCCGGCTGCCGTCGCACAAATGGCCAGCCGGCTGGCTGCGGCCAAGCGGCCGCTGATCCTCGCCGGCGGCGGCGCCATCGACGCGGCGCCGGCGCTGGCCCGTCTGGCCGAGCAGCTACAGGCTCCCGTGGCGCTGACCATCAATGCCAAGGGCCTGTTGCCTTCGGCCCATCCGCTGTTGATCGGTTCGGCCCAGTCGACCGTGGCGACCCGCGCGCTGGTGGCCGAGGCCGATGTGGTGCTGGCGGTCGGCACCGAGCTGGGTGAAACCGATTATGACGTGACCTTTGCCGGTGGCTTCGAGATTCCTGGTGCATTGCTGCGCATCGACATCGACCCGGATCAGGCGGTGCGTAACTACCCGCCGGCCATGGCGCTGGTCGCCGATTCCGCGCTGGCGCTGGAGGCCTTGCATGCGGCGCTGGCCGAACAGGCATTGGCCCCGCGTCGCGCCGACTGGGGTAGCGCCCGCGCCGCGCGGCTGCGTGCGGACCTCGAGGCCTCCTGGGACCTGCCAATGCGCGGGCAGACCAGCTTTCTGCAGACTGTGCTGGAGGAGTTGCCTGACGTGGTATTGGTCGGCGACTCGACCCAGCCGGTGTACAGCGGCAACCTGACCCTGAATCTGGAGCAGCCACGCCGTTGGTTCAATTCCTCGACCGGCTACGGCACCCTCGGCTATGCACTGCCGGCGGCCATCGGGGCCTTGCTCGGCGACAGCCGCGAGGGTGCCGCGCGGCGTCCGGTGGTGTGCCTGATCGGCGACGGCGGATTGCAGTTCACCCTGGCCGAACTGGCCAGTGCGGTGGAGGCGCGCGCGCCGATCATCGTCCTGCTGTGGAATAACCAGGGTTATGAGGAGATCAAGAAGTACATGGTCAACCGCGACATCGAGCCTGTGGGTGTGGACATCTTTACCCCGGATTTTGTCGCCGCGGCCACGGCCCTGGGCTGTGCGGCGGGCCGGGCGAATGACGCCAAGGCGTTGCGCGCGGCCTTGCGCCAGGCACGGGAGGCTCAGGTGCCGACTTTGATCGAGATCGATCAGCAGGTCTGGATGAGTGGGGTGGCCGCATGTTGAACAGCCGTCCGCCGCACAACGGCGCGCTGGCCGGCCTGTATATCGATGGGCAATGGCTGAGCGGTGGCGACAGCTTGCGGGTGATCAACCCCGCGACCGAGGAGCAGTTGCTGGATGTGGCCGGCGGCGACGCCGTGGCGGTCGAGCAGGCGGTGCGCGCGGCAAGTGCGGCGTTTCCGGCTTGGGGGCTCAGCAGCGGGGGCGAACGGGGCGCCTGTCTGCGCCGGATCGCCGCCGGGGTCGCCGCGCGCCGCGCACGCCTGATCCAGCTGCAGGCCCGCAACAACGGCAAGCCGCTGGCGGAAGCGGCGATCGATGTCGACGACGTAATCGCCACCTTCACCTATTACGCCGAACTGGCCGAGTCGCTGGATGTTCAGCAGGACATCGCGGTGGCGCTGCCAAGCGCGGAGTTCTCCGCCCGACTGCGTCGTGAGCCCTGTGGTGTAGTGGGGCTGATCGTGCCGTGGAATTTCCCCATGGTAACCACCGCCTGGAAACTGGCCCCGGCCCTGGCGGCGGGGTGCACCGTGGTACTGAAACCCTCGGAGGTCACCCCGCTGCCGGAGCTGGAGCTGGCCGACATCATTGCAGAGAGCGGTCTGCCGGCCGGGGTGTTCAACCTGGTCTGCGGCACCGGCCTGGCGGTCGGGGCGCCACTGGCGGCGCATCCAGGGGTGGCCAAGCTGTCCTTCACCGGCAGCAATGCGGTGGGCGTACAGGTCATGCAGCGCGCGGCCGAGACCATCAAGGGCGTGAGCCTGGAGCTGGGCGGCAAGTCCTCGCTGCTGGTGTTCGCCGATGCCGATCTGGATCTGTCCGTCGAACTGGCCTGTGGCGGTGGCTTCTTCAATGCCGGACAGATGTGTTCGGCGACCAGCCGGGTGCTGGTCGCCGCTGAGCTGCTCGAAGAGTTTCTCGCACGCTTGCAGGTGCGGGCCGAAGCGATCCGCGTCGGTGACCCGCTGGAGCCTGGCGTGGAGATGGGAGCCCTGGTCAATCAGGCCCAGTACCAGCGGGTCTGCAGGCATATCGCCGACGGCCTGGATGCCGGTGCGCGCTTGCTGACCGGCGGTGAACGGCCGGCGGGCCTGTCGCGTGGCTACTTCCTGCGCCCCACGGTGTTTACCGAGGTGCCGTTGGACAGTGCCCTGTGGCGTGAGGAGATTTTCGGTCCGGTGCTCTGTGTGCGCAGCTTCGTCAGCGAGCAGGAAGCCATCGAGCTGGCCAATGACAGCGAGTTCGGCCTGGTGGCCAGCGTGGTCAGTGGCGACGCCAGTCGTGCCGAACGGGTCGCCAATGCCCTGCAGGCGGGCCTGGTGTGGATCAATGCGCCGCAGGTGATCTTCCCGCAGACCGCCTGGGGTGGTTACAAGCAGAGCAGCATCGGCCGTGAATTAGGCCCCTGGGGGCTGCAGGCATTCCAGGAAATCAAACACGTGATTCGCGCCCTTTAATCGGGCGTTTGTGGCACACGCATGCCTGCTTGCGAGGCATGCGCTTCACGCATGGCTTCGATGATTATTTATCGATTGTTGGCCTGTCGAGTGCGTCGCAGGATGGCTTCGTCGGCCTGGAAAACTGGGCTGTCACAGCAGGTTGAACGGTTTATTGCGCGGCACGGGCGTCAGCCTGGAACCAGGCCGCAAGCTCCTGAAGACAAATAAAAACAATAGGAAACTGCGATGAGCGAACACGATTTCAGCAGAAGACAATTCATCAAGACGGTGGGCGCCGCTTCCGTGGCTGCCGCGGCCTTGTCCTTTCCCTTCATCAAGGCCAGCGCCGGCGACATGCAGTTCCAGGGCAAGACCCTACGTCTGCTCACCTGGTCGGATGACACCGGTTTGGCGGCGCTGCGCAATATCGCTGCGACCTTCGAAGCCAAGACCGGCGCCAAGGTAATCGCCGACCGCACCGGCAGCACCTCGGAGATGGTCGCCAAGCTCAAGGCCGCCGGTGATCGCCCGCAATACGACATCATCACCCTGGCCGGCGTCGGCGCCGAAGGCCTGGCCAGCGCCGGGCTGCTGGAAAAGCCCGACCTCAACCGCATTCCCAACCTGCGCGATGTGCCGGCGCAGTACCAGACCGGCGCCGGCGGCCATGGCATCGGCTACCTGCTGTGGTGCAACAGCCTGATCTACAGCACCCGCACCGTGACAGAAGCGCCGGACAGCTACGCCGCCCTGTGGGACAAGGATATGGCGCCGAACATCTTCCTGCCGCCGCCGAACTGGACCGAGGCCATGGACCTGATCATCATCGCCGCCAAGCTGGCTGGCGGTGACGAGCACAACGTCGAGCCGGGCTTCAAGCTGCTCGAGAAGCTCAAGGACCGGGTGATTACCCTGGGCGAGAATCCCAATCAGATCGCCGAATTGTTCCGCACCGGCTCGCTGGACATGGGCGGCCTCTATGCGCCGGCGTTTTTCCCCAAGCAGATCCGCGATCCGTCCTACGGCCTGGGCGCCACCTTCGGCATGAAAGAAGGCTTCTATACCGACCTGATGCTCTCGGTCATGCCCAAGCACCGCCCGGGCGATACTGACCTGGCCTACGCCTTCATCGACCACTCGCTCGACCCGCTGGTGCAGGGCAAGATGGCCGAGGACATCTTCAACGGCCCGGTCAACGCCAAGGCGATCATCTCCGCCGAGGCGCGCAAGAGCCCGTACATCCTCACGCCCGAGCAGATCTCGGAGAAGGCGATCATGCACGACAACGCCTTCCTGGCCACCGTGCACGACCAGTGGATTCGCCGCTACACGGAAATCTTCTCTTCCTGATGTAGCTACGGTACCTGCCGTCAACAGCACCGCGCAGCGGGCCTGCGAGCCTCTGTGCGGTGTGCGGCACCCTTCTGTACTGATGAGATCAGCGAAATGGCACATTCAACTCTGACCCGTCCGGTCGGCGCGGCGCCCCTGCGCCCGGCCAAGACGATTTCCCCCTCGGCACGGGCCTGGCTGTTCCTGACGCCGTCGATGCTGTTCCTCGGCGTGTTGATTGCCGCCAGCCTGCTGGTGCTGCGCATGAGCGTCGGCACCAAGGGTGCGGAGTGGAGCGGTTTCAGCCTGGCCAGCTACGCCCAGTTGCTCGAACCCTATTACCTCAAATCGCTGCTGCTGACCCTGCGTCTGGCCCTGGTCAGCGCGCTGATCGCGGTGCTGCTGGCGACTCCGGTTGGCTACTGCATGTCGCGCCTGCAGTCGCCGCTGTTGCGCCGGGTGTTCCTCGCCGCGGTGCTGATGCCCTTGCTGGTCAATCTGCTGCTGCAAAGCTACGGCTGGCTGGTGATCCTCGGTCCGGGCGGGATGCTCAACCAGGCGCTGTTGGGCCTGGGCCTGATCGATCGACCAGTGATGTTGCTGTACAACCAGACGGGCGTGCTGATGGGCCTGGTGCAGACTGCCTTTCCGTTGGCGGTGCTGCCGATCGCCAGCGCCATGCGCGGCGTTGCACGCAGCTATGAGGAGGCGGCCGCGACCCTCGGCGCCAGTCGCTTGCAGGTGTTCCGTCAGGTGGTGTTGCCGATGAGCCTGCCGGGCATCATCACCGGCGCCACCCTGGTGTTCGCCTACAACGCCAGCAGTTTCGTGGTGCCGCTGCTGCTCGGTGGCCGCCGGGTGCCGATGCTCGCGGTGATGGTGCATGACCAGATCGCCCCGCTGATGAACTGGCCCGCCGCGTCAGCCGCCGGGGTGGTGCTGATCGTCACCACGCTGGCGATCATGACCTTCTCCGAATTCGTCACCGGCCGCCGTCGGCGCATCCTCGAGGCTTCGCAATGAGCAACCTACTCAAGAGCCTGTTCCGCGGTGCCGCCCCCTTGCCGGGTGAAACCGGGCGTTTCGCCATGGGCCTGTCCGGGGTCATCCTGCTGCTGGCGGTGTTGCCGATCCTGACCATGATCGTGATGTCGTTCAGCGGCGCCTCGAACCTCGATTTCCCACCGGCCAGCTACAGCCTGCAGTGGTACCAGGCGGCCTGGAACACCTTCGTCTCGCCGGACGCCAGTGACGTGCTGAGCCTCGGTCAGGCGTTCACTACCAGTCTGCTGGTGGCCACCCTGAGCATGCTGTTCGCCACCTTGATCGCGGTGCCGGCCGCCTATGCGCTGGTGCGCTGCGAGTTCCGCGGCAAGGCGGCGGCGCTGCAGCTGATGTCGCTGCCGCTGGTGTTTCCCATGGTGGTGCTGGGCTTGGCGCTGTTGCTGATATTCGACAGCTTGCCGTTTCAGCTCAACACCTCGCGGCTGGTGATCGCCCATGTGATCCTCGCCTTGCCGTTCGTGGTGAGAAATTGCACCGCGGCCATGCTGTCGATCGGCAGCGAGGTCGAGGAGGCCGCAAAAATGCTCGGCGCCTCGCCGCTGCGCGCCATCGTCGATGTGGTGGTGCCGCTGATGCGCTCGGGGATTCTGGCGGGGATGCTGCTGGCCTTCATCATCTCGTTCAACGAATTCACCGTGACCTACTTCCTCTACAACATCGACGTGATGACCGTGCCGATCTGGATGTACAGCCGCACCGTGTCATCCCTCGACCCGACGGTTTTCTCGTTCGCCGTGCTGATCGTGCTGATCGACTTCGCCCTGATCTGGGCGCTGGAGAAGCTGGTCGGCGAAGGTGGCGTGTCCTTTTAATTCAGCCGGGCAGGCCGTGGCGGCTTGCCGGCAACAGCATATTCGAGGTGCCGCATGAGCGGATTAGTTCTAGAAAACGTCGGGAAACACTATGGCTCGGCCTGCGCCGTGACGGACGTCAACCTGCACCTGCCGGAGGGCAAGCTGGTGTGCTTCCTCGGCCCTTCGGGCTGTGGCAAAACCACCCTGCTGCGCATGATCGCCGGTCTGGAAACCCTCAGCGACGGGGAGATCCGCCTGGACGGTCAGGACATCGGCCACACCCCGGCGCACCAGCGCAACTTCGGCATGGTGTTCCAGTCGCTGGCGCTGTTTCCGCACATGACCGTCGGTGAGAACATCGCCTATCCGCTGCGCTTGCGTGGCGTGAGCAAGGTCGATCAGCAGGCGCGGGTGACCGAACTGCTGCAGCTGATCCAGTTGCAGGAAATGGTCGACCGTCCGGTGGCCAAGCTTTCTGGCGGTCAGCGCCAACGCGTGGCGATTGCCCGGGCGATTGCCGCGCGACCGAAACTGCTGCTGTTGGACGAACCCCTGTCGGCGCTGGATGCCAAGTTGCGCGAGTCCATGCAGATCGAGATCCGCCAGCTGCAGCAGCGCCTGAACATCACCACCATCCTGGTCA
This sequence comes from Pseudomonas taeanensis MS-3, assembly GCF_000498575.2. Lineage (GTDB taxonomy): Bacteria > Pseudomonadota > Gammaproteobacteria > Pseudomonadales > Pseudomonadaceae > Aquipseudomonas > Aquipseudomonas taeanensis. The sequence goes on along the minus strand of NZ_AWSQ01000010.1, from coordinate 132,151 downwards.
CCCATGACCAGCGCGAGGCCATGACCATGGCCGATATCGTGGTGGTGCTCGGCGAGCATCGGGTGCAGCAGGTCGGCACGCCAATCGAGATCTACCGCAATCCGGCCAACGCCTTCGTCGCCGACTTCATTGGCAGCGGCAATATTTTTCCGGCGACTGCGCTGGGCAGCGGCCGGGTCGGCCTGCCCGGCGGCGCGGCGTTGCAGGTGCCGATCTGCGAGAGCATTCAGGCCGGCGCCAGCATCAAGCTGCTGGTGCGCCCGGAAGACCTGCAGTTGTCGTTGCCCCAGGCCTCTGCCGGCAACTGCCTGCCGGGCACCGTGACCTTCGTGCGCGACAGCGGCGCGACCGTCGAAACCACCATCGAATGCTCCGGCGTCTCACTGACCGCGTTGAGCACGCCTTGTCAGAGCATTGGCTTGAGTATCGGCAACCCGGTGTCGGTGACCATCCCGGCGGCGGCTTGTCGCGTACTGACCGCCTGAGCCGGTTTGCGAGCACCCGCTAGGTGCGTGGATAGCGCTCGACGCGGCGGGAGGGTGGGTGGCGTATGGGCGTGTTTCTTGACTGCCGCGCAGCTGCTACTGCGCCTCGGCGTGGCTCGATTTTGCGCTGATTGTCGCCGATGCGCCGCGTGCGACTAGTGACGGCGCGCGCTTAAACCCGCAAAATGCGACACTTTGGCGCTGTGCCAGCGTCTAACTACGATAATGCCAAGCCGGGAGAGAGGCGGTGGTCGAGTCAGGAGCGATGAGCAAGGGCGCGAGGCCAGTGCTTCGCCGTATTGCCCCATGAGTGCGCCTGACGCGATTGATCGCAGCGAACAACCATGCAAATGCGCTTGATGCTACTGGGCGGCGGCAATGCCCTGGGACAGGCGCTGATCCGCCTCGGTGCCGAGGAGGACATCGGCTTCCTGGCGCCTCGTCCGCCGGAAAGCGGCTGGGACGCCGCCAGCCTGACTCACCTGCTGGATGAGACCCGCCCCGATGCGTTGGTCAATCTGGCCTACTACTTCGACTGGTTTCAGGCCGAAGAAGTCTGCGAGACGCGCCTGACCCTTCAGGAAAGAGCGGTCGAGCGCTTGGCCGAGCTGTGCAAGCACCATGAAATTCGCCTGCTGCAGCCGTCCAGCTACCGGGTGTTCGATGGTTCGCGGGTGACCGCCTACAGCGAAAAGGAAGAGCCGCAGCCATTGGGCGTTCGTGGTCAGGCGTTGTGGCGGCTCGAGCAAAGCGTGCGCGCGACCTGCCCGCGGCATGTACTGCTGCGTTTCGGCTGGCTACTGGATGAGAGCTCCGAGGGGCGCCTCGGTCGTTTCCTGGCCCGCGCCGAGCGCGATGACGCCTTGTTGCTCGCCGATGATCGGCGCGGCAATCCGACCCCGGTCGATGACGCGGCGCGGGTGATTCTCGCGGTACTCAAGCAACTCGACTGTCAGTCGCCGCTGTGGGGCACCTACCACTATGGCGGGCATGAGGCGACCACTTCGCTGGGGCTGGGTCAGGCGGTGTTGAGCGAGGCGCGTAACTTCCGTGGCAGCCTGGTCGAGGAAGTGGCCGCGCAAGCGCACGCCGCGCGTCCAGATGCCGGCGATGAGCCGCAGCATGCGGTGCTGGCCTGCAAGAAAATCCTCCACACCTTCGGTATCAAACCACGCGCCTGGCGCGCCGGTCTGCCGAGCCTATTGGATCGATATTACCGTCATGTCTGAGCCCCTTTCCCCTATTCTGGTCACCGGCGGCGCCGGGTTTATCGGTTCGCACCTGGTCGATGCGCTGTTGGCGCAAGGCCATGCGGTGCGGGTGCTGGATAACCTGTCGATGGGCAAGCGCGACAACCTGCCGCTGGACCATCCGCGTTTGCAATTGATCGAGGGCGATGTGGCCGATGCCACCCTGGTCTTACAGGCGGTGGCCGGCTGCAGTGCGGTGGTGCACCTGGCGGCGGTAGCCTCGGTGCAAGCCTCGGTGGACGACCCGGTGAGCACCCATCAGAGCAACTTCGTCGGTACCCTCAACGTCTGCGAGGCGATGCGACAGCATGGCGTCAGGCGCGTGCTGTTTGCCTCCAGCGCGGCGATCTACGGTAACAATGGCGAAGGGCAGGCGATTGACGAAGCGACGGCCAAAGCGCCGTTGACCCCCTATGCGGCAGACAAGCTGGCCAGCGAGCACTACCTGGACTTCTACCGGCGTCAGCATGGGCTGGAACCGGCGATCTTCCGCTTCTTCAATATCTTCGGGCCGCGTCAGGACCCCTCTTCGCCGTACTCTGGGGTGATCAGCATCTTCACCACGCGCGCGCAGCAAGGTCTGCCGATCAGCGTGTTCGGCGATGGCGAACAGACCCGTGACTTCTTCTATATCGCCGACCTGGTCGAGCTGCTGCTGCAGGCGCTGGCCGCGCCGCAGGTGGTGGAGGGCGCGGTGAATGTCGGCTGGAATCAGAGCGTCAGCCTGAATCAGCTGCTGGGCGAAATCGGCAGCCTGTTCGGTGGTTTGCCGGCGGTCAGCTACGCACCGCCGCGCCCTGGTGACATCCGCCATTCGCGGGCGAACAACCAGCGTCTGCTCGAATGCTACCGTCCGCCATCGCCCACCTCGATTCGCTTCGGCCTGCAGCAGTTGCTGGGGTTGAGCTGAGCCAAGGCAGTCCTTGGGAATAAAAAACCGGCTCTTGTGCCGGTTTTTTTATGCGCGGGTGCGATCCTCAGAACTTGTAGCCGAGACCGACCATGTAGACCCAGGGATCGACTTCCACGTCGACCTTGACCTTCTGCCCGCCGAAGGAAGTGGTTCCAGTGGTGTCGATGTCGATATAGCGTACCTGGCCGTTGATCATCAGGTTGTCGCTGAGCATGTAGTCCATGCCCACCTGGGCGGCGAGGCCCCAGGAATCTTCCATGTCCAGGCCGCTAAAGCCCTTGTTTTCCGCTTCGCTGGTCAACTTGTCGTCGAAGAACCAGGTGTAGTTGATGCCCGCGCCCGCATAGGGCTGGAAGGCCGAGCCGCTGTCCATTGGGTAGTACAGGATGCTCAGAGTGGGCGGTAATTGCTTGAGCTCACCGAGCTTGCCGTTGAGGCCGGCAAACGGGCCTGGCATGCCTTTCACGCCTACGTCATGAGTGAACGGGGTCGCGGCCAGCAATTCGATGCCGACATGGCTGGTCAGCATATAGGCGAAGTTCAGCCCCAGCTGGGTATCACTGTTCAGCGAGGCTTTAGTGCCGACCACGTTGCTGTTTAGCGCACCCACCCAGATATCGCTGCTTTGTTCCTGTGGGTCGACGGTGATGGCGCCTGCACGCACGATGATGTCGCCGGCTTGGTGGGCCTGGGCGAAGGGGGTGACCAATGCCATGGCCAGCAGGGAAGCGGAGAGCAGGGTGGTACGCATAGTGGCTCCAGTCGAGTCATCAGTGATGTGGGTTGATGACAATGTTAGGGAGCTAAGCGAATCTGCTTTTGACGTGGCTCAATGAAATCCCTTATTTCCCTGTGGCTTTTTGTCCGTTGTCTTCGCCTACGGCTATAGATGATAATGCTTCTCTTTTTAAGTAAGCCTGTCGGTCGAGGACTCTTCCTGCATGAACCCTTACCCCCTCCGTTCGCTGGCCGTTGCCCTGACGTTGCTCAGTGCGCCGCTACTGGCCGCGCCATTGGACGCCGCGCTGGACGAAAGCCAGCGGCTGGCCGCCGAAGCCAAGGCCTCCCAGGCGCGCATCGAGCAGCTCGATGACAGCAGCCGCGAAATGCTCAATGAGTACCGCGATGCGCTGCAGCAGGCGGAGGCCTTGCAGGGCTATAACGCGCAGTTGCGCGAACTGGTCGTCGCCCAGCGCAAGGAGCTGGCCGGTTACCAGGCGCAGCTGGACGGCATCGAGCGCACCCAGGAGGCGGTCACTCCACAGATGCGCCGCATGGTCGAAGTGCTCGGCGAGTTCATCGCCGCCGATTTGCCGTTCCTGCCCGACGAGCGCAGCGATCGCCTGGCGCAACTGCAGGATCTGCTGCCGCGCGCCGATGTCAGCCTGGCGGAAAAGTACCGACGGATCCTCGAGGCCTATCAGGTCGAGAGCGATTACGGTCGCACCCTGGAGGCCTGGCGCGGTGAACTGCCGGGCACTGCGGGTTCGCGCAGCGTCGAGTTTCTGCGCCTGGGTCGGGTGATGCTGTATTTCCAGACACTCGACGGCCACGAAAGCGGCTGGTGGGACCCACAGAGTCGTAGCTGGCAGGCGCTGGACAGCAGTGCGCGGCGCCCGCTGCACCAGGCCATTGCCATCGCCCGCCAGGAGCAGGCACCGGCGTTGCTCGACCTGCCGGTGAAAACCCTGGCCCAGGAGGCTAAGCAATGAGCCGTCGTTTTCTTGTTGTAGCCGCTTTGAGTCTGCTACCGATTATTGTCCAGGCCGCTGAAACGCTGAACCCGGATCAACTGCTGCAGCGTATCCGTGGCGAGCGTGCCGCCGAAGTAGCCGCCATGCACAGCCGCGAGCAGGCGTTTATCACTGAACGTGGCGAGCGCGCGCAGCGGCTGGCCAGCGCCAAAGCCGCCCTGCAGGTGCAGAAATCCGAAGCCGAGGGTTTGAAGGCCGAGTTCGACCGCCAGGAGGCCGAATTGGCCGAGCAGGAAAAGCTGCTGGCGCAACGGGTCGGGCACCTCGGCGAGTTGTTCGGCGTGGTCCGCCAGAGCGCCGGCGATGTCGCCGGGCAGTGGCAGGACAGCCTGCTCAACGCGCAGTACCCCGAGCGCCTGCAGCGCCTCAACGCCCTGGCTGAAAGCCGCACCTTGCCCTCGGCGGAAGACCTCGACGGCTACTGGATGCTGCTGCTCGAAGACCTTGCCGCCAGTGGCCGGGTCGAGCGCGTGGCGCTGCCGGTGGTCGCCGCCGATGGCCGTCGCGAGGCGCAGTCGGTGCTGCGCGTTGGTGCGTTCTCCGCCTTCAGCGACGACGCCTTCCTGCGTTACGACGCCGATGCCGGTGAATTGCTGGCGCCGCCGCGCCAGCCGTCCGGGCTGGGTCAGGTCGAGGATTATCTGGAGAGCAGCGCGGCGCTCGCCAGCCTGCCCATCGACCCGAGTCGCGGCACCTGGTTGGCCCAGCTACAGCGCCAGCCGAGTCTGTGGGATCGCGTGCAACAAGGCGGGCTGGTTGGCTGGCTGATCGTCGCCATGGGCCTGTTCGGCCTGTTGCTGGCGCTCTGGCGCATGGTCTATCTGCTCCGCGTGGGGCAAGGGGTGAGGGCGCAGATCCACGCGTTGAGTGAGCCGCGCGACGATAATCCGCTGGGCCGGGTGATCGGCGTGCTGGGGCCGAAGCCGCAGCTGTCCGACCTGGAGACCCTGGAGTTGAAGCTCGATGAGGCCATCCTCCAGGAAACCCCGCCGCTGGAGAAAGGCCAGAGCCTGCTCAAGCTGCTCTGTGCGGTGGCGCCGCTGCTCGGCTTGCTCGGTACCGTGACCGGCATGATCGTCACCTTCCAGGCCATCACCCAGGGCGGTGGCGGCGACTCACGCTTGATGGCCGATGGTATTTCCCAGGCCCTGGTCACCACCGTGCTGGGTCTGGTGGTGGCGATCCCGCTGCTGTTCCTGCACAGCCTGCTGGCCAGCCGCAGCAAGGGCTTGATTCAGCTGCTGGAGCAGCAAAGCGCCGGCTTGATCGCCCTGCACCTGTCCGGGGCGCCGCGTCGTGACTGATTGGCTCGGCTTCTGGCTGCGGCTGGTCGACAGCGGCTATGCGCTGCTCGACTTCATGGGCGCCGGCGGTGTGGTGATGTGGGCGCTGGCCGGGCTCTGCGTGCTGTTCTGGACCCTGGTGTTCGAGCGCTTCTGGTACATGCGCAGGGTCTTTCCCGAATGGGTCGGCGAGCGCCGTCAGGCCTGGCAGCAGCTGCTGCAAGAAGACGATGGCAGCTGGCAGCGCGCGGTGCGCAGCGCCTGGCTGGCCCAGGCCCGCCAGCACCTGATGGGCCCGCTGCGCCTGAGCAAGACCCTGGTGGCGATGTACCCGCTGCTGGGCTTGCTCGGCACCGTCAGCGGCATGGTCGCGGTGTTCGATGTGCTGGCGATCAATGGCACCGGCAACCCGCGCGGTATGGCCGCCGGCGTCTGGCAGGCGACCCTGCCGACCATGGCCGGCATGGTTCTGGCGATCAGCGGATTATTCAGCCTGGCGCGCCTCGAGCGCGACGCCCGTCAGGCCCTCGAGCGGCTGGCCGACCAGCTGCGTCACGACTGAGACAGCAAAACATGAGAATGCGCCGTCACCACCAGCAAGACGAAGACACCGGCATCGACCTGACGCCGATGCTCGACGTGGTCTTCATCATGCTGATCTTCTTTATCGTCACCAGCTCCTTTATCAAGGAGTCTGGCGTCGAAGTGCAGCGCCCCCAGGCGCAAACCGCCAGTCCGCAAGACAAGGGCAACATCCTCATCGCCATCACCGCCGACGGCCAGGTGTGGATGGACAAGAAAGTCGTCGATGTGCGCAGCGTGCGTGCCCATGTCGAACGCATGCGCGTCGACCAGCCGGACGGCGCCGTAGTGGTGCAGGCCGATCAGGATGTACGCACCGGCCTGGTGGTGCAGGTGATGGATCAGGCGCGTCTGGCCGGGGTGCAGGACGTTGCCCTGGCGGCTACCTCGGGGGCGCTTTGATGCGCCTGCCGCTGGCTTTTGTCGGCGCCTGCCTGATGGCCGTGGCGCTGTTCGCGCTGATGCTCTACATGGTCGCGCCGCCGCGCAGTCAGCCATCGGATGAACCAGTGACGGTGGCCAACTTTGTGCGCCTGGATGGCGAGTCGAGCAACGCCGCCACCCGTACCCGCCAGCAGGCGCCACAGCCTCCGCAGCCGCAAACGGCGCAAGCGCCGACGCCGCCCACCCCGCAGGCGGTAGCGCCGAGTGCCACGCTGCCGGCGCTGGATCTGCAGCTGCCGAGCCTGAGCAGTGGCATCAGCGTCAGCAGCGCGCCGACACCCAGCCTGAGTGGTTTGAGTGCTGGCGCCGCGCCATCGAGTGCGCCGAGCCCGGCTGAGTCCGGCGGGCAAAGTGGTGGCCCGGAGAGTGAAGTGATGCCGCTCAATGATGTCAGTCCGGAGTATCCACGCCACGCCCTGCAGCGCGGCATTGAGGGCCACGTCAAACTGGCTTTCACCATCAATCGCGCCGGCGCAGTGGAAAATATTCGCGTACTCGAGTCCAGTCCGCACAACGTCTTCGAGCGTGAGGCGCGGCGTGCCGCGGTGCGCTGGCGCTTCGCCCCGCGCACCGAGAACGGTCTGGCGGTGGCCCGCGAAGCGGTGAAAACCCTGTACTTCCGTCTTGAGGGAGGTCGCTGAGATGCAGCGTCTGTTGCTGTTACTGATGCTCTGCACGGCTGGTGCGGTTCAGGCCGCCGGGCAAGCCGTCGAACCTGGGGTGTTCCGCGCCCTGAATACCGCGCAGAGTGCCCAGCAGCAGGGAGACTACGCCGCTGCCCGGCGCGCCCTGGATGCCGCCAAGGCCAAACCGGGCAGTCTGGAGCAGGCCCTGCTGTGGCGCAGTCGGGGTTACCTGGCCTGGGCCGAAGGGCAGAACGCCAAGGCCATCGAACTGCTCGACAAGGCGCTCAGCAGCGGCAAGCTGGACGCCGAGTTGTTGGCCAATGAACGGCTGAACCTGGCCAGGCTCAACCTGCTCGAACGCCGCTATGCCCAGGTTGTCGCCTTGCTGACGCCGTATCAGGCCCAGGCGGATGAAGAGCAGCTGCAAATGCTGGTGCAGGCTTATCAGGGCCTGGGCCAGCCAGCCAAGGCGCTGCCCTTGGCCGAGCGTTATGTGCAGGCCAATCCGCATGCCGCCGACAGCTGGTTGCAGTTTCTCGTGGCGGTGAATGCCGATCTCAAGCGCTACCCGGCAGCCGAGCGTTGGCAGCGCCAATTGCTCGCGCGTCAGCCCAATAGTGCCCAGCACTGGCGGCAGCTGGCAGCCTTGCAGCAACTGAGCGGGCACCACGACAGGGCCCTGGCCACTCTGCGCGCCGCGCACAGCAAGGGCCTGCGTTTCAGCGAAGGCGAGCTGGACAACCTGGTGTTGCTGGCCGGTGCGGCGGAGCAACCCTGGCAGGGTGCCAAGCTGCTGGCGGGCATGCTCGAGCAGGGCTTGCTGGCGCGCAGCGTGGCCCGCGAGGAACGCCTCGGCCTGCTCTGGTGGCAGGCGCGCGAGCGCGCTGCGGCGGCGCGCCTGTTTCGCCAGCTGGCCGCGCGTTCTGGTAGCGCCAAACACTGGCTGAACCTGGCCCAGCTGGAGCTGGAGCAAGCCCGCTGGCAGGCGGGGCTGGACGCACTGGTCAAAGCCGAACGCGCCGGCGCCGCGCGCCGCACCGTACGGGCCTGGCGCAACTGGGCGCGCAGCGAGCTGAGCTTCGAGCGGGAAAAGCGCGTGGCCAGCGCCGGCTGACAGCAAGTGACTCATACAAAAAAACCAGACCCTTGAGTCTGGCTTTTTTGTATTCCGCCGCTGTAGGCGCCAGCTTGTTGGCGATCGGCGGCCGAGGTTTTGCCTGTTAGCTGTCCGGCACCTCGTAGGCGTAGATCTTGTCCGCCTGCATCTGATAACCGGCCTCGGCCAGTTCGCTGCTGCTCTGTTCGACCTGCAGTGGGCCTTCGACCCAGAACGGCTGATACAGCGCATCGAGCAGCACACCCAGTTCGGCTGTGACGTGGACGATCTGGTTTGACGCCGGCGGCGGCACATGGATGCAGGCGCCGAAGTAGGGCACCAGCAAGAACTCGGTCACGCGGCCTTCTTCGGTGACGTCCAGCGGCACTATGTAGCCCGGCAGCTTGATCGCCTGGCCATTCAGGGCCTTGACCACCGGCGCGTTGGGTGACTGTTGCGTGGCCGGGGGCGCGGCTTCGGCCGCCAGCGCGTCGGCCAGTTGCGACAGGTCATGCAGGGGGGCGCTTTGCATCACTTGCACGGGCGCATCGGCGGGGATCAGTTCGGACCAGGTCAGTTCACGTACCTCGCCGGCGCTCACCGAAGTGGCGAGGGCGAGCAGCAGGCTGGCGAGTAGCGGGCGGGACATGTGTGGTTGCCTCATAAACGAATCGACAGGCCGTCGCTCAGCGATTGCCGATAGGCGCGCCAAGCCGGGATGCAGCCCATCAACAGGGCGGCAGCGAGAATAGCGCCGAGCAGCGACCACTCATAGGGCGAGGGTGCATTCAGCGGCAGATACAGGCCGTAGTGGGCCTGCACATAGCCCTGCGCGCCAGCGATGCCGAGATACAGCAGCAGTACCCCGAGCAGCACGCCGGCCAGCGCCAAACTGAAAGCTTCGAGTATCAGCAGGCTGGCGATATGCCAGGGGCGGGCGCCGACCGAACGCAGAATCGCCATCTCGCGGCGGCGTTCGTTGAGGCTGGTGAGAATGGCGGTGAGCATGCCGATCAGCCCGGTCAACACGACGAACAGCGAGACCACGAACAGCGCCTGCTCCGCCGTGCTCATCAGGCTCCACAGTTCCTGCAGGGCAACGCCTGGGAGGATCGCCAGCAGCGGTTCGCCGCGAAACTCATTGATCTCGCGCTGCAGGCTGAAGGTGGCGATCTTGCTTTTGAGCCCCAGCAGCACCGCGGTGATTGCCTCGGGTTGCAGCTGCAGGGCGCGCGCCTGTTCGGCCGAGACCTTGCCGGCGCCGCGCGCGGGCATGCCGTTCTGCCAGTCGATGTGCAGCGCCTGCATGCCGGCCAGGGAGATGTGCAGGGTGCGGTCCACCGGAGTGCCGCTGCGCGCCAGGATGCCAACCACGCGAAAGGGTTTGTCATCGTGCTTGAGCAGGCTGATGGTCGCTATACCGTGGGCCAGTACCAGCTGGTCGCCGAGCCGATAGTGCAGCGCCTCGGCCACTTCGGCGCCGAGCACCACCTCGAACGGGTCGTCGGCGAAGGCGCGGCCCTGGCTCAGGTTCAAGGGCTGGCTGCGGCCATAGCGATAGTGGCTGAAATAGTCCGGGTTGGTGCCCATCACCCGGTAGCCGCGATGCGAGTCGCCGAGGGAGATGGGGATCGCCCACTTCACCTGGCGATGCTTGGCGAAGTGCTCGAAGCTGTCCCAGCGGATGTTGTTGGTGGCGTTGCCGATGCGGAACACCGAATACAACAGCAGGTTGACCGAGCCGGAGCGGGCGCCGACGATCAGGTCGGTGCCGCTGATGGTATTGGCGAAGCTGGCGCGCGCCTCGCTGCGCACCCGTTCGACGGCCAGCAACAGGCACACAGACAGGGCGATGGCGAATACCGTGAGCAGGGCGGTGAAGCGGCGGTTGCCCAGGCTGGCCAGGGCTAGACGGAGTAGGTACACCTCAGACCTCCTGGGGCGCGGCGGCGCGATTCAGTTCGGCCAGTGACAGGCTGCGATCGAACAGGTGCGCCAGGCTCTGGTCGTGGCTGACGAACAGCAGGCTGGCGCCGGCGTCGCGGCATTCGCTGAACAACAGCTGCAGGAACGCCTCGCGGGCATCGGCATCCAGTGCCGAGGTCGGTTCGTCGGCGATCACCAGCTCCGGCTGGCCGATTAGCGCGCGGGCGGCGGCGACCCGTTGTTGCTGGCCGATCGACAGGCTGTCGGCACGGCGCTGCAACAGCTCGGCCTTGAGGCCGAGGTGGGCCAGCAGGCTGGCGGCGGCCTGGTCGACACTGCCATGGCGCTGCTGCGCGCGCTGAGCGCGCAGGCGGGAGAAGTGGCAAGGCAGCTCGACGTTCTCGCGCACCGAGAGAAATGGCAGCAGGTTGAACTGTTGAAAGATGTAGCCGGTGTGGTCGACGCGGAAGCGGTCACGGGCAGCGGAACCGAGGGCGCTCAGCTCCTGTTCGAGCAGGCGCACGCTGCCGCGGTCGGCCTGCTGCACGCCGCCGAGCAAGCCGAGCAGGGTGGTCTTGCCGCTGCCGCTGGGGCCCTTGAGAAACAGGGTCTCGCCGCGCTGCAAGGTGAAACTGGCGATGTCCAGCAGCGGCGCCTGGCCGGGCCAGGCGAAGCCGAGGTTGCTGAGTGCGAGTAGGGGAGTGGTCATAGCGGCTTGATCATGCAAAAGCTCAGGCGAACGGTGATCCAGGGGAGGCTAGAATGCCAGGCTCCGAGGGAGTTTTAACAGACCGTTGAAAACTGCTGCGCTCGACTATACGGCGTTGAAGACAGGTTCAAAATGCTCATTTACAGCTCGTAAACTCCGCTTTTGATTCGCTACGCTCACCCTGCGGGCCAGCCTCCGGCTGTTACTCCGCTTCGCTGCGTTGCACCTGACTTCGCCTTGTCTAGCCTTCGCTCGCTACCTTTTCAGCGGCCTGTGAAATCGAACAGGGTAGGCAGCCCCTCAAAACGGCAGGCGCGGGTTGTCCGGCGTCAGCTCTGCGCCCTGCTGGCCATTAGGGCCGAGCAGTTGCACCTGGATTTTTAGGGTGGCGGGGAAGCGTTTGAACAGCTCGCTCAGGTCCAGCTGTTGCACGGCGTCTGCTTGAGTGCAGGCGAAGCGGTAGTGGGCGTGGATCTCGCTGTGTTCGCCGGCATGTTCGTGCTCCTCGTGCTCCTCGTGATCTTCAGGTTCGAACAGGGGGCTTTGCAGTTCTTGTGTGCTCAGGCTGCAGCCGCCAGTGGCCAGGCCGAACAGGGCCTGCGGTTGTTCCAGCTGGCTACGCGCGCTGGCGATCCTGGCCCGATCAGCCGGGCTGTTGGCGGCATGTTCGAACCCCACCAGGTTGTTGGCCGGGCTTTCCAGCTCCAGTTCCAGAACCGAGCCATCCAGCGCCACATTCAGTTGCGCCATGCCATGGGCGTGGGCACCGAGGCTGGCATGTTCGTTGTGCTCATGTTGCTGGGCGTGGCTGGCGCTCAGGGGCAGCAGGGCGAAGGGCAGGGCAAGCAACAGGCGGCGCATGGTGATCTCCGGGTGAATCTGATAGTAATTGATACGTTATAACAACATCAGGTTAATCTGGCCAGTCTCGCTTGGCTGGGGGTGGCCGGCGTGGGAGCATGGCCGCAGTTAACTCGAGGGTGACAAGATGGTGCGTATTCGTGGGCGGATCGGCGATTGGCCGGTGGACCTGACCCTGGAGCTGGACCCGCAGGACTGGGCGCAATTGGCCGGGCAGCTGCCTGCGGCGGCAGAGACCGCGGCGGCCCCGGTGAGCGCGCCGGGGAAAAACGATGCGCTGTGGCAGACCACCCTGGAGCTGTTGCGCAAGGCTGGGCAGATAGAGGGGCCGCAGTTGCTTGAGCAGCTATCCGGGCTGGCGGGAAGCGAGGCGGCCGGCAAGCGCTTGCTGGTGCGGCTGCGCCATTGCGCACAGGTGCGCATGGAAAGTGGGGCGGATGCGCCGATTTATTGCTGGGTGGAGGCCGGCTAGCGCACCGGACATCGGGGCGCGGTTGCGCCCGTGTTGAATCGGCCCTTGCGCCGACGCTGGCCTGCAAAGCTCGCTGGCTACGCCGGTCTTACAAACTACTCAATAAATCGCTTGGTACAGCTTGCGGCGGTAGGCCGTGACCAGCGGATGGTCGTTGCCAAGCAGGTCGAACACCTGCAGCAGGGTGCTGTGCGGCAGGCCGTCGGCGTAGCCACGGTTACGTACGAACAGCTTGAGCAAGCCGTCCAGCGCCGGCTCGTACTGCTGGCGCGCCAGTTGCTGGATGGTCAGCTGGTAAGCCGCCTCGTGGTCCTCGGCGTTCTGTGCCAGGCGGCTTTTCAGGCTGGCCACATCCGGCAGGTCGGCGGCCTGACGCAGAAAGGTCAATTGTGCGCGTGCGCCTGCCAGAGCCTGCTTGTGCTCATCGCCGCTGACCGCATTGAGCACGGTTTCGGCTTCGCCCAGCTCGCCGCGTTCGAGCAGGCAGCGGGCGTAGAGGATCAGCGCGGCGGGGTTTTCGCTGTCCTCGCTGAGTAGTTGCTTGAGCAGGTTTTCCGCATCGGCGAAGCGCCCTTCTGCGAACAGCGCCTGGGCGGTTTCCAGTGGGTTGGCAGTAGGTGCAGCGGGCTCGGCGACATGCGGTTGAAGCAGGGTGCGAATCGCCGACTCCGGCTGGGCGCCGTTGAAGCCATCTACCGGCTGACCGTCCTTGAACAGCACCACTGTCGGCAGGCTGCGAATGCCGAAGCGGGCCACCACGTCTGGCTCGGCATCGCAGTCGACCTTGGCCAGCAGCAACTCGCCCTGGTAACTCTCGGCAATCTGCGCCAGCACCGGCATCAGGGCCTTGCAGGGGGCACACCACTCGGCCCAGAAGTCCACCAGTACAGGCTTGTGGAAGGAGTTCTCGATCACCAGCTGGTCGAAGTTGCTGGTGTTGGCGTCGAAAATGTAGGGAGTTTCGCTCATCGGAGTTCTCGAAAAGGCGCACGGCGGATGAAAGTGGCAAGCATAGTAAATGGCGGCGCCGGGCACGGAAAGCAAGGGCGATGCAAACCTGTGCAGTCTTGAGCGGCTGCGTGCCGTGGTGGCCGTTCAGTGTTCGCGTTGTGCGTGGTACAGGCTGACCCGGCGAAACTCTGCCGGCTCGGCCAGGTCAGGCCAGGTGCAGGCTTCCAAAAATCCGAGGCGGCGATACAGCGGATGCTGGAAGTCGCGCACGCGTGAGTCGGCGACCAGCGCCTGCTGGCCACGACTGAGGAACTGGTCGAGCAGCGGCAGGTTGGCGCGATCATAGAGCACGTCGGCGACGATGATTAAGTCGAAGCGGTCGGTCTCCTGGAAGAAGTCCGTCGAATAGCCCAGCTCCACGTCGTTCAGCGCGGCATTCGCTCGACAGGCTTCGAGGGCCAGCGGGTCGAGGTCGCAGGCCACCACCTCGAGGGCGCCGGCCATGGCCGCGGCAATCGCCGCCACGCCCGAACCGGCACCGAAGTCCAGCACGCGCTTGCCGCGCACCCACTCGGGTCGTTCCGCCAGCCAGCGCGCCAGCACCAGACCGCTGGCCCAGCAGAAGCACCAGTAAGGCGGGTCTTCGAGAATTCGCCGGGTTTCCTCCGGGCTGAAGGCGCGATCCATATTCGTCGCATCGATCAGCCAGAGTTTCAGTGCGGTGCCGGGCAGGGTGGCAGCAACCAGATGCGCGTCGCCAAGCAACTCGCCCAGCGCCGCCTGCAGCGCTACAGGTGCTTTCATGGCGCCGGCACCAGGCGCAACTCGCCGAGGGACTGGCTCTGGGCGTGGCGAATCGGCAGCGGCAGTAAACGCAGGATCAGCCGGCCGGAGAGATGGACGCGGCCGCGCAGTTCGATCCGCGCCCCAGGGGCGAATGCCTGTGGATTGAACGGCAGGCGAAAAGGCAGTGGCGCGCCGTCGCCGCGCATCTGGATGTTGCCGAGCAGGCCGTCTGGCAGGCCGCGCTGATCGAGCACCAGCAGGGCCAACTCGGCCTCGGCGCCATGGGGCACGCCGAGCAGGCTGCCGCTGAGTTCGCGCAAGTAGGCGGGCAGGGGCGCCGCGGTATCCTCGACAGCTGTCGGCGGGGGCTCGGCTGGTAACTGAGGCGCAACCGGTGGCTTGGTGGCACAGGCCGCGAGCAGGCCAAGGAGGCTAAGTAGAGCAAACAGTCGCAGCGGCATGGGTGTCCATCGGGGCGGAGTGACGAAAAGGTATGAGCAGAAGAGTAGCTGCCTGCGCGCGTCTATATAGCCTAACGGACTCGGCTTGTCTTGCCTGCGGGATGCGCTACCATGGCGCCTTTCTGAACTAAGGCTGTTGCCCTCCTATGCACTGTCCCTTCTGCGGTGCCAACGACACCAAGGTCATCGACTCGCGTCTGGTCGCTGAGGGCGGGCAAGTGCGTCGCCGCCGCGAATGCCTGGCCTGCGAAGAGCGGTTCACCACCTTCGAGACCGCCGAACTGGTGATGCCGCGCCTGATCAAGCAGGACGGCAGCCGTCAGCCCTTCGACGAGGACAAGCTGCGTGCCGGCATGCAGCGCGCGCTGGAAAAACGCCCGGTGAGCATCGAACGGCTGGAAGCGGCGATTGCCCATATCAAGCACAAGCTGCGGGCCACCGGTGAGCGCGAGATCAAGTCGCTGGTGCTCGGCGAACTGGTGATGGGCGAGTTGCAAAAACTCGATGAGGTCGCCTATATCCGTTTCGCCTCGGTGTACCGGCGCTTCCAGGATCTCAATGAGTTCCGCGAAGAGATCGACCGATTGTCCCGCGAACCCTCGAAAGACTGATGATGCACAGCGATCAGACTTTTATGGCACGCGCCCTGGAGCTGGCCCGTAAGGGCCTGTATTCCACTCATCCGAACCCGCGCGTCGGCTGCGTCGTCGTCCGCGATGGTCAGATAGTCGGCGAAGGCTGGCACGCCCGCGCCGGCGAACCGCACGCCGAAGTGCATGCGTTGCGCCAGGCCGGCGAGCAGGCGCGTGGCGCCACTGCCTATGTCACCCTGGAGCCCTGCAGCCACCACGGACGCACCCCGCCCTGTGCCGATGCCTTGGTCGCTGCCGGCGTGGCGCGGGTGGTCGCGGCCATGCAGGACCCCAATCCCCAGGTCGCCGGCAACGGCTTGGAGCGGCTTGAACAGGCTGGTATTCAGGTGCAGTGCGGCGTGCTCGAGGGCGAGGCGCGGGCGCTCAACGTCGGCTTTATCAAACGCATGGAGCAGGGTCTGCCTTTCGTTCGGGTCAAATTGGCGATGAGCCTGGACGGCCGTACCGCCATGGCCAGTGGTGAAAGCCAGTGGATCACCGGACCGGCGGCGCGGGCCGCGGTGCAGCGTCTACGCGCGCGCTCCAGCGTGGTGTTGAGCGGCGCCGATACGGTGCTGGCCGACGCTGCGCGCTTGACCGTGCGCGCGGATGAGTTGGGTCTGGACGCCGAGCTGACCGCCCTGGCTGTCACCCGCCCGCCGCTGCGGGTGCTGGTCGATGGTCGCCTGCGCGTGGCGCTCGATGTGCCGTTCTTCCAGGCCGGGTCAACCCTGGTGGCGACCTCTGTGGCGGCCAGCGAGGCCGAGCGTTATCGGCATGAGGGACACGAGTTGCTCGAGGTGCCGGGCGCCGACGGGTACGTCGACCTGCGTCAGTTGCTCGTCGAGCTGGCGGCGCGCGGCGCCAATGAAGTGCTGGTCGAGGCCGGGCCGCGATTGGCCGGTGCCTTCGCCCGGCTCGGCCTGGTCGATGAGTATCAGCTGTTTGTCGCGCCCAAGTTCCTTGGCTCAAGCGCACGGCCCTTGCTCGACTGGCCGTTGGCACACATGGCTGAAGCGCCGCAGCTGAAGATCGTCGAGATGCGTGCCGTCGGCGATGACTGGCGGATCATCGCGGTGCCCGCCTAGCGCCGGCCATGCGTCGCCGCGGCAAATATGGTAAAAAGCCACGCGTGGCCACCGCGGTGGTCGCAACGTTCTCAGGGCGGGGTGTAATTCCCCACCGGCGGTAATGGCGCGCCAAGCGTCTAGCCCGCGAGCGCTTGCTACTGTCCTCGATCGGGTCGGCAGCAAGGTCAGCAGACCCGGTGTGATTCCGGGGCCGACGGTTAGAGTCCGGATAAAGAGAGAGCGGGATAGTCTGCATGGGTGCGCCGTAGCGCGCCGGTAGATCCCTTTCGATCAGTCATGCCCTGTTTTGTCTAAAACAGGAGTTCAGTTAAATGTCACATGTTTATCACCCGGCCCCAGCGTGCTGCCCCGGCAGTTGGCGCAGCGCTGTGCCCGAGTCCAGGGAGACGCTATGTTCACCGGCATAATCGAAGCCATTGGCAGTATCCGTGCGCTGAACCCGAAAGGCGGCGATGTGCGGGTCCATGTCGAGACCGCCAAGCTCGACCTGAGCGACGTCAAACTGGGCGACAGCATCGCGGTGAATGGCGTCTGCCTGACCGCGGTGGAATTGCCTGGTGACGGCTTCTGGGCCGATGTCAGCCGCGAGACTCTGGCGTGCACCGCGTTCGTCGACCTCAAGGCCGGCAGCAAGGTCAATCTGGAAAAGGCCCTGACCCCGACCAGCCGGCTTGGCGGTCATCTGGTCAGCGGGCATATCGACGGGGTTGGCGAGGTTATCGAGCGCGCCGACAATGCCCGCGCCGTGCAATTCAAGATTCGCGCGCCGCGCGAACTGGCCAAGTACATCGCGCACAAGGGCTCGATCACCGTCGACGGCACCAGCCTGACGGTCAACGCGGTGAATGGCGCCGAATTCGAGCTGACCATAGTGCCGCACACCCTGGCCGAGACAATCATGATCGACTACCGCCCGGGGCGCCTGGTCAATCTCGAGGTCGACCTGCTGGCGCGTTACCTGGAGCGTTTGCTGCTCGGTGATAAGGCCGCCGAGCCGAAAGCCTCGGGCCTGACAGAAAGTTTTCTGGCCGAAAACGGCTACCTGAAGAATTAAGGAAAGACCCGCATGGCACTTAACAGCATTGACGAACTGATCGAAGACATCCGCCAAGGCAAGATGGTCATCCTCATGGATGACGAGGATCGCGAGAACGAAGGCGACCTGATCATCGCCTCCGAGGCGGTCACGGCCGAGCACATCAACTTCATGGCGCGCTTCGCCCGTGGCCTGATCTGCATGCCGATGACCCGCGAACGTTGCGAACTGCTCAAGCTGCCGCTGATGGCACCACGCAACGGCTCAGGTTTCGGCACCAAGTTCACCGTCTCCATCGAGGCCGCCGAAGGGGTTACCACCGGCATCTCCGCGGCCGATCGGGCGCGCACCGTGCAGGCGGCCGCAGCCAAAGGCGCCAAGGCCGACGACATCGTCAGCCCCGGGCACATCTTTCCGTTGATGGCCCAGCCGGGCGGTGTGCTGGCCCGTGCCGGTCATACCGAAGCGGCCTGCGACCTGGCGCGCATGGGTGGCTTCGAGGCCAGTGGGGTGATCTGCGAGATCATGAACGACGACGGCACCATGGCCCGACGTCCCGAGCTGGAAGAGTTCGCCGCGCAACACGGAATCAAGATCGGCACCATCGCCGACCTGATCCACTACCGGTTAATTCACGAGCGTACCGTCGAGCGGATTGGCGAGCAGCAGATCGACAACGAGCTGGGCCAGTTCCACCTGGTAACCTATCGCGATTCGGTGGAAGGCGACGTGCACATGGCCCTGACCCTGGGCAGCATCAGCGCGGACCAGCCGACACTGGTGCGGGTGCATAACATGGATCCGCTGCGCGACCTGTTCATGGTCAACCAGGCCGGTCGTTGGAGCCTGCGCGCGGCCATGGCCAAGGTGGCTGAGGCCGGCAGCGGCGTGGTGTTGCTGCTGGGCAATCCACTGACCGGTCAGGACCTGTTGGCGCATCTGGATCGGCAGTTGGGCGACGAGAGCAAGGTCGTCAACCCGACCACCTACAGCACCGTCGGTGCCGGCTCGCAGATTCTGCGTGACCTCGGTGTGCGCAAGATGCGCCTGCTGAGTTCGCCGATGAAGTTCAATGCGATATCCGGTTTCGACCTGGAAGTTGTAGAATACCTGCCCGCTGAATAACGACCGCCGCGCTACTGCGCTTGGACATACTGCGTTGCAAACAGGCTTGGCTTGCTCATGTACACCAGTAAACTCCGCAGCCTTGCCTGTTTCCGCCTGGTCTGTCCTGCGCTCGCTACGCGCTGTTCCGTTGGACTACAGATTTTTTGCCCCCTGGCTCTTTAACGCTATATGAGAATTGTTTTATGACCCTGAAGACCATCGAAGGTACTTTCATCGCTCCCAAGGGCCGCTTTGCCCTGGTGGTCGGCCGCTTCAACAGCTTCGTTGTCGAAAGCCTGGTAAGTGGCGCCGTTGATGCTCTGGTTCGCCACGGCGTGAGCGAGAATGACATCACCATCATCCGCGCACCGGGTGCCTTCGAGATTCCGCTGGTGGCACAGAAAGTCGCTCAGCGTGACGATTTCGATGCGATCATCGCCCTCGGCGCAGTGATCCGTGGCGGTACCCCGCACTTCGAATACGTGGCCGGCGAATGCACCAAGGGCCTGGCTCAGGTTTCCATGGAATTCGGCGTACCGGTGGCCTTCGGCGTCTTGACCGTCGACTCCATCGAGCAAGCCATCGAGCGTTCCGGCACCAAGGCCGGCAACAAAGGCGCGGAAGCTGCACTGTCCGCCCTGGAAATGGTCAGCCTGCTGGCGCAGTTGGAGGCCAAGTGAGCCAGAACGACGGCACCGGGCAGAAGCCGCAACCGGGTAAGAAAGCCCCCAGTGGTAAAACCCTGGCGCGTCGTCAGGCGCGTACCCTGGCCATGCAGGCTCTGTACTCCTGGCACATGGCCGGTCAGTCGTTGAACGAGATCGAAGCACAGTTCCGTGTCGACAACGATTTCGCGGCGGTCGACGGTGCCTACTTTCATGAGATTCTGCACGGCGTGCCGCGGCAGAAGACCGAGATCGACGGTGCGTTCGAGTCGCTGCTGGACCGTCCGCTCGAGGAAATCGATCCGGTCGAGCTGTCGATCCTGCGCTTGTCCACCTACGAGCTGAAGAACCGCATCGATATTCCCTATCGTGTGGTGATCAACGAAGGCATCGAACTGGCCAAGGTGTTCGGCGCAACCGACGGGCACAAGTTCGTCAACGGTGTGCTGGACAAGCTGGCGCCGCGCTTGCGCGCCGATGAAGTTCGCGCCAACAAGCGTTAAGTCAGGCGCCGCCTCCCTTGGGTGAGTTCGAGCTGATCCGTCATTACTTCGCCGCTGCGTCTTGTGCGCAGGTCGGCGAAGGCGTGGCGCTGGGGATCGGCGATGACTGTGCCTTGCTCGACCTGCCCGCTGGCGAACAGCTGGCAGTGTCCACCGACACCCTGGTCAGCGGGGTACACTTTCCCGACTCCGCCGATCCTTTCCTGCTGGGCCAGCGTGCGCTGGGCGTGTCGGTCAGCGATCTGGCTGCCATGGGCGCGACGCCCATAGGCTTCACCCTCGCCCTGACCTTGCCCACTGCCGAGCCTACCTGGCTGCAAGCCTTTGCCGCGGGCCTCGATCAGATGGCGCGGCAATGCGCGCTGAGCTTGATCGGCGGCGATACCACGCGCGGGCCGCTAAGTCTGACCCTTACCGTGTTTGGTCGGGTGCCGCGCGGCCTGGCCCTGACCCGGACCGGCGCGCAGATCGGTGATCTGCTGTGTGTCGGTGGCGATTTGGGCGCGGCCGCTGGCGCGTTGCCGCTGGTGCTGGGGCAACGGCAGGCGGCGGCCGAGATTGCCGAGCCCCTGCTCGCGCGCTACTGGTCGCCGCAGCCGCAACTGGCGCTGGGCCAGGCATTGCGCGGCAAGGCAACCGCGGCATTGGATATTTCCGATGGCTTGCTGGCCGACTGCGGGCATATTGCTGCGGCCTCGGGCGTGGCGCTGATGGTCGAGCAGGCACGCTTGCCGCTGTCGGCAGCCTTGCTGGCCCTGCTAGGAGAAGACGCCGCTCGCCACTGTGCGCTGAGTGGTGGCGACGATTACCGGTTGGCCTTTACCCTGCCAGCCGAGCATCTTGCCGAGTTGCAGGCCGCCGGCTGGTCGCTGCATGTGATCGGTCGAGCCGAAGCCGGTCACGGCGTGCAGCTGCTGGATCATCGCGGTCAATGCATCACGCCGCCGGCGCGGGGCTATCAACATTTTGGAAACCCTAGTGACTGATCATCCCGAGCAAGTTCCCACCGAGATGGTGCCGCCGTCGGTATGGCGCAACCCCTGGCACTTCCTGGCTTTTGGTTTCGGTTCCGGCACTCTGCCGAAAGCGCCGGGTACCTGGGGCTCGCTGGTAGCGCTGCCGTTCATTCCGCTGTGGCAGATGCTGCCGGACTGGGGTTACTGGCTGATGCTCGGCATCACCATGCTGTTTGGCTTCTGGTTGTGCGGCAAGGTCGCCGATGACCTGCGGGTGCACGACCATGAAGGCATCGTCTGGGACGAAATGGTCGGCATGTGGATCACTCTCTGGCTGGTGCCGGAAGGTTGGATTTGGCTACTGCTGGGCTTTTTGCTGTTCCGCTTCTTCGACATACTCAAGCCTTGGCCGATCCGCTGGATCGATCGGCATGTGCATGGCGGGGTCGGCATCATGCTCGATGACGTGCTGGCCGGGGTGTTTGCCTGGTTGGCCATGCAGCTGCTGGTATGGGGCTGGGCAAACGGCTTGGCAACGGTGTCGGGTTTCTAGTATTGCTGAGGCAGACAATGCGGCGATGGTGGTTAGCGCTACTAGTAGGTGTGCTGGCAGGGGCTGGCGTCCAGGCCGAATCAGCTTTGCCGCAGCATATCCTGCTGGCCAGTGATGTCTGGGAAAAGGACACCGAGGCTGACGGTACGGGGCTGACCTGGGATATTTTGCGCCGCGTGTTCGAGCCAGCCGGCGTCGAGCTAGTGATTCAAAGTGTGCCTTACACCCGATCAATTGGCCTAGTACGGCAGGGCGAGGCGGATGCCTGGGTCGGTTCCTACCTGCACGAAGTGGACAGTGGCGTGGTCTACCCGCGTTGGCACTATGATTCCGATCAGGTCAGTGCTCTGGGTCTGAGTCAGCGTCCGGCACCGACTCTGGCGAGCTTGGCCAGTGCGCAACTGGTGTGGCTGCGTGGTTACGCCTTTCAGCGCTATCTGCCAAATCTGAAACACTACCGAGAAGTTCGGCGCGATAGCGATATCCTGCGGATGCTGCAATATAAGCGTGCGGATTTTTATATCGATGCGCAGGATGAGATCGAAAAACTACTCGAGGGTGCCAGCGATTCGACATCCTTCCGCATCACCCCGCTGATCAGCCAGCCGCTCTACCTGGGCTTTGCCGATACCTCGCGTGGTCGCGCACTGGCGCTACTTTACGACCAGCGGATGGACGTTTTGGTCAAAAACGGCAGCCTGCGACCGTTATTCACCCGTTGGCAGCAGCCCTATCCCTTCGATTAAGGATGACGATAAGCCCTATGCATGGACTGAAATTACTCTGCGCAAGCCTGTTACTGGCGGTCATGGGGCAGGCTTGGGCTGCGCCCCAAGTGCGGGTGGTCGGCCTGTTCCCCGGTGCAGCGGTGCTCAATATCGGTGGTCAGCGCAAACTGGTGAAGGTCGGTCAGACCGGCCCGGGTGGCGTGCTGGTGGTCAGCGCCGACAGCCGTGGAGCGGTGCTTCGCGTCGACGGTGTGGAGCGCGCCTATGCCCTCAGTCGTGAGTACAGTGGCGGTTATGCCGAGCCGAACAAGCAACAATTGAGCGTGGCCAAAGGCGCCGGTGGGCACTACTGGGTCGCCGGTTCGGTGAACAGTCAGCCGATGCAATTTCTGGTCGATACGGGTGCGACCTCGATTGCGCTCAACGACGGCCATGCCAGGCGTCTGGGTATCGACTATCGCGCGGTGGGGCGACCCATGCAGGTCAGCACGGCCAGTGGCACGGTGCGCGGCTGGAAGGTCGATCTCAATAGCGTCAAGGTCGGCACCCTGGAAGTGTTGGGCGTCGAGGCCGTGGTGCTGGAGGGCGGCTCGCCGACCGAAGCGCTGCTGGGCATGAGCTTTCTCAGCCGCATCGGCTGGCGCGTCGAGCAGGATGTGCTGATGCTGGAGTCCAAGCATTGACGGGCCGTGCAGCTGACGGTTTCGATCCTTATCATCGGTAATTCAGGCTGACCTGCCGATGGGGGCTGCTGTTACAATGCCGCCCTTGTGTTTTTCCCCTGTCCTTATCTATTTAGGAGCATCCGGTGCCTGTCGTATTCGTCGCCGCCTCCCAGCTGCCTACACCGTTTGGCGTGTTCACCATGCATGGCTTTCTTGAGGAGACCACTGGCAAGGAACACGTCGCGCTGACCTTCGGCGATGTCGCCGATGGCAAGCCGGTGCTAGGACGTATGCACTCCGAGTGCCTGACCGGCGATGCCCTGTTCAGCTTGCGCTGTGACTGCGGCTTCCAGCTCGAAGCTGCGCTAAGAGCGATTGCCGCCGAGGGTCGCGGGGTGCTGCTTTATCTGCGCCAGGAAGGCCGTGGCATTGGCTTGCTGAACAAGATCCGCGCCTACGAGTTGCAAGATGGCGGCGCTGATACCGTGGAAGCCAACGAGCGCTTGGGCTTCGGCGCCGATCAGCGTGATTACGCGATCTGCCTGCCGATGCTCGAGCATCTGGGCATCAGCTCGCTCAAACTGATGACCAACAATCCGCGCAAGGTCAAAGCCCTGGGCGATATGGGCATTGCCGTGGCGAACCGCGTGCCGCTGCAGATCGACCACAATCCGCACAACAAGAAGTACCTGGCAACCAAGGCCGGCAAGCTTGGCCATCTGCTCGGCAGCTTGCACCAGGGCGAGACCGAGGAAAGCCTGTGACCCGCAGCCAGGTTCGCCGTCGTCTGGCGTTGGCCTGGTGGGGGCAACTGGTGCTGACCCTGGCACCCCTGATATTGCTCAATCTGCTGTTTGGTGCTGATCGGCAACCGAGCATGCTGGTCATGCCGCTGTTCGTCGCGGGGCTGGCGTCGATGTTCGTCAGCCTGCCGCTGTTCAGTGCCTACAAGCGTGCGCTGGTGGCTACCGAACAGGCCCTGGATTCTGCGCAAGAACCAGATGCCTGGCAGGAGTTGGCCAGGCGTCGTCGCCTGGCATTTCTCGGCGCCGGGTTACCTGCCTGGATTGCCGCTATCGCGGTATTCGTCGGGCTGGAAGCGATTCCACTGATGCTCCTGGGGCTGTCCAGCCTGGTACTGCTCTACCTCTACCGCATTCCTCGCCAACTCGGCTGATGAGCCGCCTCGGTCTCTGCCTGCTCGCGTTACTGGCCTGGCCAGCGCTGGCGGTCGAACGGGTGGTCAGCCTGGCGCCTTCCTTAAGTGAAATCGTCCTGGAGTTGGGCGCTGCCGACCTGCTGGTCGGCGTGCTCGATGGCGGCGAACGCCCGCCCGACCTGGCGCACCTGCCCTCGGTGGGGCGCTACGGCCAACTGGAAATGGAAAGTCTGCTCAAGTTGCAGCCCGATCTGCTGCTACTCTGGCCGGACAGCATCGGCCGTGCACAGCTTGAGCAATTGCAGCGTTTCGGCATCCCCCTGCTGATCGCCGAACCGCACAGCCTGGCGAACCTGGCCGAGCAGTTCGCCGAGATCGGCACGCGCATCGGCCGTGCCGAGCAGGGCCAGCGTCTGCGTCAGCGCTTCAGCGAGCGGCTTAAGCAACTGAGTGATCGCTACCGGCGTGAACGTCCGCTGCGGGTGTTCTACCAGATCTGGGACGTGCCGCTGTACACCATCGGCGGCGGGCAGATCATCAGCGATGCCTTGCGCCTGTGCGGCGCCGAGAACGTGTTTGCCGACCTCAGCCTGCCGGCGCCGCAGGTCAGCGTAGAGGCAGTGCTGCAGCGCGATCCCGAGGTTATTCTCGCCGGCTCTGGCGCGCAGCTGGAACGCTGGCGGATCTGGCCGCAGCTCAGCGCGGTGGCGCGCAAGCAACTTTTGCAGGTGCCCGACAAGGGCCTGGAACGGCCAAGCTTTCAGATGCTGGCAGCGACCGAGAAACTCTGCGAGCAGCTGGCCGAAGCCCAGTAAAAAGCCCTGCGGTGTGTGGGGCTTGTGCTGGCGCTCAACGCCGAATGTCCACCGTAGCCCGTAGCCCGTAGCCCGGATGAAATCCGGGAGCAGCTATGAGTCCCCGGATTTTATCCGGGCTACGAGGCTGAGCTTAGAAGCGGTAGCCGACGCTCAGTTGCACTTCGCGTTCCGGGGCGGGGTAAACCGACTTACTGCCGAAATAGTTGGCGAAGCTGTCGTACTGCTTACCCGTCAGGTTGTTCACCCGCAACTTGCCGGTGAACTGCTGCACTTCGTAACTGAGTCCGACATTGAACAGGGTGTACCCTCCTTCGCGCGGCAGAGAGTGGTCGTCGTCGCCAGAGAGGTAGCGCGGGCCGATGTAGTTGGCCTCGAGTTGGCTGGTCAGGCCGGCGAGCAACTGGTAACCCAGGCCCAGGCTTGCGGTATGTCGCGCCACCCCGGGTACGTCGTTGTCTTTGAAAGCTCCTGCGCGGTAAGTGGCATCGGTGAAGCTGTACTGGCCGTTCAGTTGCAAGTCCGCGCTCAATTGCCGGCGGCCTTCCAGCAGCAGCCCGTCGCGGCGGGTCTTGTCCAGGTTGAGGGTGACGAAGTTGACCGGGTCGAAAAGGATCTCATCTTCAAGATCCAGACGGTAAAGGCTGATCTGGTAGTGCTGGATGCTATCCTGCCACTCGACGCCACCCTCCCAGGACTCGCCGGTCTGCGGCCTGAGGAAGTCGACGCCGGGCAGGGTAAAGGCGTTGTCCTCGATGTTGGCGAAGCGCAGTACGTCCTCGCGCTTGATGAATACGCGGGTCTGCGCATTGGCCTGCCAGCTCAGGCCGAGGCTGGAGCTGTCTTCGCGCTCGGTCTGGGAGCTGTTACGCGTTAGGTTGTGATCTTCAGCCTCGCTGTTGCGGTAGCCGAGGGTCAGGGTTAGTTGCGATCCTAGGGGCTGACTAAGCTGGCTGTACCAGTCGCGCAGCGTCTGCCGCGAGCGGGTGTCACCAAAGATCGAGCTGAGCTCGTAGTCACTCTGGGTGTGGTCATGACCGAGCAGCCACTCGCTGCGCCCCAGCGCGCTGTCCCAATGGGCAGTTAGGCGTGGGCTGATGGTGTCGACGCGAGTGCCCTGGGTGAACGGGGTAGCGAAGAGGGCGCCGATACCGTCACTGTCGCGCTGGCTGACATCCAGGTCGGCGTCCCAGTGGCTGCTCAGATTCTGGCGCACGGCCAGTCGATGTACCTGGGTCTTACTGTCGTTGAAATCGTGGGGTGTACCAGCTGCGCGACGATCGTCGTGGCTTTGCGCGACACTGAGACTGCCGGGGTAGCGAAGCTCATCGTCGATAGTTTGGTATTCGTAGAGTGCCCAGCCGTTTCCGTGATCAAAACGCAGGCGGCTGAATAGGTTGCTGTACGAGGCGTTGTTATTGTCGCGGTAGCCGTCGGCATGCTTGGCTTCGCCGCTGCCATAGAGGGAAAAACCGGCGCCGAGGAGCTGGTTGAAGTTGCCGCGATAGGCCTCCAGATCATTCGAGCCCCGGCCCGCTTCAATGTAGGCCTGGTTGGTGCTCGGCTGGCGGGTGATGATGTTGACCACGCCGCCGACGGCCTGGTCGCCATACAGCACGGTGCCGGCGCCACGGATGATTTCGATGCGCTCGATATTGCCCAGAGGCACGCTGTTGAGATCAGCGGTTTGCTGGCTAGGGTTGTTCAGGC
Source organism: Pseudomonas taeanensis MS-3 (assembly GCF_000498575.2). GTDB lineage: Bacteria > Pseudomonadota > Gammaproteobacteria > Pseudomonadales > Pseudomonadaceae > Aquipseudomonas > Aquipseudomonas taeanensis. Next base: position 105,932 of record NZ_AWSQ01000010.1, on the reverse strand, counting down.
GGCGCCCGTCTACCAATACCAGGGTGTTGTTTGCCGCATTCTCGCCGAAGCCGCGCAGACTGATGGCGACCCGGTTGCCATCGCCGAGGGTGTCTCTGATTTGTAGACCAGCCTGGGTGCGCAATACGTCGACCAGATTGCTGGCAGCGCTGGTTTCGATCTCTTCACGGGTTATCACTGCGACGCTGGCCGGTGCTGGTTGTTGCAGCTGCGTACCGCGGGTCACCACCAATGGCGGGGCCTCGTAGGGCTCGCTGGCTTGGTCGGCCAGGGTCAGGCTGGGCGCCAGGGCCACTGCCAAGGCAAGAGGGGAAAGCTTCATCGATGGTTCCTCAAAAGGTAAGCGTCTTTTGAGGAGGGCAGGGACAAGCACGGGCAAGCGGCGGGCAGCCAGCGCTTGACGGTGATGCCCTCCGCAACACCAGTCACATTGCGCCGAGGCAGGTCTCCGGGCTGCCGACTGTGGATTTCCCACCTTCCCAGGCGAGCCCAGTGGTGTGTCGGGAAATTCTGCATCTGTACGCTTGGCGCACAAATGCTGTCGGTTACCGTTGCGGGGGCAGCGCAGGCCTTGCCGTTGTCTGTAGTGACAGCGGCGCACCTGCTTCCCTATTCACGCGGCTGGTGTGGCCGCGACCTCGGACAAACAAAACGCCGCGCACCATAAGCGCACACAGCGGGTAAAGCAATTCAGCGGGCCAGGTCAGTCCGGCAGCCTTCAGCTGTCGAGCATGCTTAGGTGCTGGCGCACCGCGGTTTCGATACCGGCTTCGTTCAAGCCGCACTCGGCGAGCATCTGCGCCGGCTTGGCGTGCTCCACGTAGTAGTCCGGCAGGCCCAGGTGCAACACCGGCTTGAGCAGGTTTTCGCGGGCCAGGAACTCGCTCACGGCGCTGCCGGCGCCGCCCATGATGCTGTTTTCCTCGATGGTCACCAGCAGCTCATGGCTGGCCGCCAACTGGCGCACCAGGGCTTCGTCCAGCGGTTTGACGAAGCGCATGTCGACCACTGTGGCGCCCAGGGTTTCGCCGACCTTCAGCGCCTCGGCCAGTTGCACGCCGAATACCAGCAGGGCGACTTTATGGCCCTGGCGACGGATCAGTCCCTTGCCGATTTCCAGGGGCTCCAGGCCCGCCTCGATCGCTGCATTCGGCCCTGAGCCGCGCGGGTAGCGCACCGCTGCCGGGCCGTCGAACAGGTGGCCGGTGGTCAGCATGCGGCGCAGCTCGTTCTCGTCGCTCGGGGTCATCACCAGCATGCCGGGGATGCAGCGCAGGTAGGACAGATCGAAGCTGCCGGCATGGGTCGGACCGTCTTCGCCGACCAGGCCGGCGCGGTCGATGGCGAACAGCACGTCGAGGTGTTGCACCGCGACGTCATGGATCAGCTGGTCGTAGGCGCGCTGGAGGAAGGTCGAGTAGATCGCTACCACCGGCTTGGTACCGTCGCAGGCCATGCCGGCGGCCAGGGTCACGGCGTGCTGCTCGGCAATCGCCACGTCGAAATAGCGGTCGGGGAAGCGTTCGCTGAAGGCCACCAGATCGGAGCCTTCCTTCATCGCCGGGGTGATACCGACCAGTCGCGGGTCCTGGGCGGCCATGTCGCATAGCCATTGGCCGAACACGCTGGAGTACTTGGGCCCGGCTGGCTTCTTCGGTACCGCCGCGGGGGTGTTGATCGGCTCCAGTTTGGTGATCGCGTGGTAGCCGATCGGGTCGACTTCGGCGGGGGCGAAGCCTTTGCCTTTCTTGGTGATCACGTGGAGGAACTGCGGGCCTTCCAGGTCACGCATGTTGCGCAGGGTGGCCAGCAGGGTCGGCAGGTCGTGGCCATCGATGGGGCCGATGTAGTTCCAGCCGAGTTCCTCGAACAGGGTGCCGGGCACCAGCATGCCCTTGGCGTGCTCCTCGGTCTTGCGCGCGATTTCCCAGGCGCCAGGCAGGCGCGACAGTACCTTCTTGCTGCCTTCGCGCATGCTCGCGTAGGTACGACTGGAGAGCAGTTTGGCCAGGTAGTTGGATAGCCCGCCGACGTTGCGCGAGATCGACATGTCGTTGTCGTTGAGGATCACCAGCATGTTGGCGGCGACGTCCGAGGCGTGATTCAGCGCCTCGAAGGCCATGCCGGCGGTCAGCGCGCCGTCGCCGATTACCGCCACGCTCTTGCGGTTGCTGTTCTGCAGGCGCGCGGCGATGGCCATGCCCAGGGCGGCGCTGATCGAGGTACTGGAGTGGCCTACGCCAAAGGTGTCGTATTCGCTCTCGCCGCGCCGCGGGAAGGCGGCGATGCCGTCCTTCTGGCGCAGGCTGGCCATCTGCTCGCGACGGCCGGTAAGGATCTTGTGCGGATAGGCCTGGTGGCCGACGTCCCACACCAGTCGGTCGTCCGGGGTGTCGAAGACGTAGTGCAGGGCGACCGTGAGTTCGATCACCCCGAGGCCCGCGCCGAAATGCCCGCCGGTCTGGCCGACCGTGTAGAGCAGGTATTGGCGCAGTTCGTCGGCCAGGGTCTCCAGTTCGGCTTCGCCCAGGCGGCGCAGCTCGTCCGGCGTGCTTGCGCGGTCGAGCAGGGGCGTCAGTGGGCGCTCGCGGGGAATCTCGTGGAAGGTCGTCGGCATCGGGCGGATCGTTATCGGCGCAAAAAGAGGCGCAGTTTACCCGAAGCGCCGGGAACTGCCCAAACAAGCTGTGCTGTGCGTAGCCCGGATCCAATCCCGGGAGGTGGCCCAGAACTTCCGGATTGCATCCGGGCTACGCTGAGGGACTTACCAGGTGTCGACGAAACTGCGCTTCTTGCCCTCGCGTGCCGCCGGCTGAGGCGCCGCATTGAGACCGCGCAGCAGCCAGCTGCGGGTCTCCTGCGGGTCGATCACCGCATCGATCTCCAGGTAGCTGGCCATGTTGATGGCCTTGCCGCTCTGGTAGGCCTTGGCCAGCAGTTTGTCGAACAGCGCCTGCTGCGCGGCGGGGTCTTGCTGGGCCGCCAGTTCCTTGGCGAAGCCCAGGCGTACCGCGCCTTCCAGGCCCATGGCGCCGAACTCGCCGCTCGGCCAGGCGATGGTCAGCAGCGGCGAATGAAAGCTGCCGGCGGCCATTGCCTGTGCACCCAGGCCGTAGCCCTTGCGCAGCACCACGGTGAAAAACGGCACGCTGAGGCTGGCGGCGGCGACGAACATGCGTGACACGTGGCGCACCGTGGCCTGTTGCTCCGCTTGTGGGCCGACCATGAAACCGGGCGTATCGCATAGCGACAGCATGGGGATATCAAAGGCGTCGCACAGCTGCATAAAGCGCGCGGCCTTGTCGCCAGCCTGGGCGTCGATGGCGCCGCCGAGGTGCGCCGGGTTATTCGCCAGCAGGCCAAAGGGCCGGCCCTCGATGCGGATGAAGGCGGTGATCAGTCCGGGTGCGAACTGGCGGCGCAGCTCCAGCACGCTGTCGCTGTCGGCCAGAGTGTCGATCAGCTGGCGGATGTCGTAGATGCGCAGGCGGTTCTCCGGGATGGCATGGCGCAGCTGGCGCTGGTCGGCGCACTGCCAATCCGCCAATGGACCCTGAAAATAGCTCAGGTATTGCTGGGCCACGCGCACGGCGTCGACTTCATCACTGACCACCACGTCAATCACCCCGTTCGGTGCCTGCACGCTGACCGGGCCGACCTGCTCCGGGGTGAAGCGGCCGAGGCCGCCGCCTTCGATCATCGCCGGACCGGCCATGCCGATACTCGCGTTCTCGGTGGCGATAATCACATCGCAACAGCCCAACAGCGCGGCATTGCCGGCGAAGCAACGCCCGGAGACCACGCCGACCAGCGGCACCAATCCGGACAGTTTGGCCATGCCGACGAAGGTGTGGCAGTCGAGCCCTGCCACGCCGACGAAATCGGTGTCGCCGGGGCGACCGCCGCCACCTTCGGCGAACAGCACCAGCGGCAGGCGCCACTGTGCGGCCAGGTTGAGCATGCGGTCGGTCTTCTTGTGGTTCATCACCCCCTGGGTGCCGGCGAACACCGTGTAGTCGTAGGCGATGGCCATGCAGCGCGCGGTCTGATCGCCAAACACGGCGGCGTTGACCGTGCCGATACCCGTCACCAGACCATCGGCCGGGCTCAGTTCGAGCAGCTCCTCTGGCGTGCGCCGGCGGCGTTGGGCGGCCAGGGCCAGGGCGCCGTACTCGATGAAGCTGCCGTCATCGAGCAGCGCCGCGAGGTTCTCCCGGGTGGTGCGCTGGCCGGTCTTGCGCCGTTTGGCCACGGCCTGGGGGCGGCGCTCGTCGCGGGTAATGGCATGCCGCTCCAGCACTTCGGCGAGGTCGGCGCGGATATGCTCCAGATCCAGGCTCTCCTCGCTGTGCAGCTCATCGCCGCTGACCTCGGCCGGTTCGATGAACAGCAAGGCCTGGCCTGCGCCAACCGGACTGCCCGGCTGCACGGCCAGGGCGCGGACGATGCCGCTGTGACTGGCCTTGACCACGAACTCCATCTTCATCGCCTCGAGCACGGCGATGCTTTGGCCGACGGCAATGGCATCGCCCTCGACCACCTCCAGGCTGACCAGTACGCCGGTGCTGGGGCTGGTCAGCGGCAGCGTGCCAGCTGGAGCATCGACACTGCTCGGCGGAACACTGGCGCTAGCCGGCGATTGGGCGAAATACAGGTGCGCATGGGCCTGCTGCTGTGGCGCCAGCAACGACTCCAGCTGACCTTCGACGAAGCGGGTGCTGACCTGGTAGGCGGCGATCTGCGGCAGGCGCAGCAGGTTCTGCAGCAGGTGCAGATTGCTGGCCACGCCCTCCAGGCGGAACTCGCACAGCGCGCGGTAGGCGCGGTGCAGGGCGCTGGGGTAATCCGCCGCGTGAGCGATCAGCTTGGCCAGCAGCGAGTCGTAGCTGGGGTTGACCGGGTAGCCGGCGTAACCATAGCCGTCGACCCGCAGGCCCAGTCCGCTGGGCGGCTCATAGGCACTCAGGGTGCCCACGGCCGGGCGAGTGCTGCCGTCGGCGTGCAGGGTTTCCAGATTGATCCGCAGCTGCAGGGCACAGCCTTGCAGCGCGGGTGCCTGCTCAAGGCCCAGCTCGGCCAGGCTGGCGCCGGCGGCCAGGCGCAATTGACTGTGCAGCAGGTCGACGCCGGTGACCTGCTCGGTGACGGTGTGTTCCACCTGAATGCGCGGGTTGGCTTCCATGAAGTAGAACAGTTCGGGCTGATCGCCATCGAGCAAAAACTCGAAGGTGCCGAGGCCCTGGTAGTTGACCTCGGCGGCCAGGGTCAGCGCGGCGGCGATCATCCGCTCGCGGGTGGCGTGCGGCAGGTGCGGGCTGGGGGCGATTTCCACCAGCTTTTGCTGGCAGCGCTGCAGGCTGCAGTCGCGCTCCCACAGATGGCTGACCGCGCCCGTGCCGTCGCCCAGGATCTGGATCTCAATATGCCGGGCGTTGCTCAGTAGCTTCTCGACGTAGAGCGCATCGAGGCCAAAGGCCGCGCGGGCTTCCGATTGGCAGCGGGCATAGGCCTGATCCAGCGCCGCTTCGTCGAACACCGCGCGCATGCCGCGGCCGCCACCGCCGGCCAGCGCCTTGAGCATCACCGCGCCGCCGCTGCCGAGGCTGCGCAAATACTCGCGAGCCTCGTCCAGGCTGACCGCGCGACTGATGCCGCTGACCAAGGGCACGTTACAGCGCTCGGCCAGGGCTCTGGCCTGCGCCTTGTCGCCAAGCAGTTCGAGTACCTCGGCACTGGGGCCGACGAAGCGGATGCCTGCGGCCTGACAGCGGCGAGCGAACTCGGCATTTTCCGCGAGAAAGCCATAGCCCGGATGAATCGCCTCGCAACCTTCGGCCTGGGCGATGGCGATCAGTTGCTCCATATCCAGGTAGGCCGCTACGCCACGGCCCTTGAGGGCAATGGCATTGTCGGACTTGCGCACATGCAGCGAGGCGGCATCGTCCTCGGCGTAGACCGCTACAGAGCGTGATGCCCAGCTCGGCGGCGGCGCGGGCGATACGGATGGCGATCTCGCCACGGTTGGCGATCAGCAGGGCAGAAAAAGGCATGGCCACTCCACAGGCGTTAAGTCTGCGAGCCATCTTAGGCGCTCTACGGCCAGGGTAAACGAAGCCTCAGCGGCCAGCGGTTGGGCTATTAGTCTGGGTGATGGTGGGCGCCGATTGCCGGGCGGCCCGGATCCAGGCCGGACGCCACCCGAGCGTGGCCTGGATTACCCGAGGCTAGTTGCGGCGTTCGACTATGTAGCGGGCCAGTTCGCGCAGCGGTTCGGCGGCGCTGTCGAACAGACGCAGGGCGTGCAGCGCCTGGTCGCGGAGTTCTTCGGCGTAGGCCTTGGCGGCGTCGAGACCGAGCAGGGCCGGGTAGGTTGGCTTGTGGTTGGCTTGGTCCTTGCCCTGGGTCTTGCCCAGGGTGGCGGTGTCGCTTTCCACATCGAGGATATCGTCCTGCACCTGGAATGCCAGGCCGATGGCCTGGGCATAGGCGTGCAGGGCCCGCAAGCTGCGCTCATCGGCGCGGCCGCTGCTCAGGGCGCCGAGACGCACGCTGGCTTCGATCAGCGCGCCGGTCTTGTGCCGGTGCATGGTTTCCAGCGCCGGTTGGTCGAGTTGCTGGCCGACCGAACCGAGGTCGATGGCTTGGCCGCCGACCATTCCGGCGGGGCCGGCTGCATGTGTCAGGCAGCTGATCATGCTCAGGCGCAGCTCGGCGGGGTGCGGGTTGCAGTGGGCGTCGGCGAGTACCTCGAAGGCCAGACTCTGCAGGCCATCACCGGCGAGAATCGCGACGGCCTCATCGAAGGCTTTATGGGTGGTGGGCTGGCCGCGGCGTAGATCGTCGTCGTCCATCGCCGGTAAATCATCGTGCACCAGGGAGTAAGCGTGGATCAGTTCGACCGCACAGGCCGCGCCATCGGCCTGCTCCGGTTTGCCGCCGAGGGCTTCGCAGGCGGCGTAAACCAGTAGCGGGCGCACCCGCTTGCCACCGTTGATCACGCTGTAACGCATGGCCTGATAAAGCCGGGCCAGTTCCGTGGGAGGGGCCGCAAACAGCTGTTCCAGGGACGCATCGACGCGGCTTTGGCTGCGTGCCTGATAGGCTGCGATCATGCCTGTCGATCCGCGTCGAAGGGGGCTTCCTCCAGCTCGCCATCGCGTTCCAGGAGGATCTGCACCTTTTGCTCGGCTTGGGCCAGGGCGGCCTGGCAGTCGCGGGTCAGGCGGATGCCTTGCTCGAAGGCCGTCAGCGAATCTTCCAGGGTCAGTTCGCCGGTTTCCAGGCGTTCGACCAGGTTCTGCAGATCGGTGAGGGATTGTTCGAAATCGAGCGCAGCTTTTTTACGGGCCATGGCGGGCGTTCTCAGCGGGGTATCGGCGGGCTTGTAACCGGCGCGACACTAGCAGAGCCGCGCCGCTCGGGCAAATCAAGCGGCGGCAGAAAGCGCCTGGCTGGAGGTCGAATAGCGTTCGCTACTCGGCTCAGACCGCGAAATACGTCACCCAGAAGTAATAGCCGGTCATGCCGCTGCCTACTGCAATTACCAGTGCGCGCAACAGCTTGGGCGGCAGGCGTTGGCCGAGGGCACCGCCGGCATAGCCACCGAGGGTGGCGCCGCCCAGCAGTATCGCCAGCTCGTACCAGCTGACACGCCCGGCGACCACGAAGGTGAGGGTGGCAATGCTGTAGATCACCGCGGAAATCAGGTTCTTCAGGGCGTTGGCGCGGGCCAGTGGATGGCCTTCGATGGCGAAGGCCGCCAGCTGCAGGATGCCCATGCCGGCACCGAAATAACCGCCGTAGATCGAGACGCCGATGTGGGCACCGAGCGACCAGGGGCTGTGCGGCGGTTGCGCGGCGGGTGCTCGGCGTGCCGCCAGCGCGCGACTGAGCCAGGGGCTGGCGGCGAACAAGGCGGTGGCCGCCAGCAGCAGCCAGGGGATCAGCCCGCGAAAGATTTCATCGCCGCCGGCCAGCAGTAACAAGCCGCCGAGCAGGCCACCGCAGAGGCCGGCGAGCAACAGCGGTATCAGATAGCGGCCGAGCGGGCGCAGCGAGGCGCGTGCGGCCCAGGCCCCGGCCAGGCTGGCGGGCCACAACGCCACGGCATTGGTGGCATTGGCCGTGACCGGCGGCAAGCCAGCGGCGAGCAGGGCCGGGAAGGAAAAGAAGGTGCCGCCACCCGCCAAAGCATTCATGCCCCCAGCGGCGAAGCCGGCCAGGACCAGTAACAACATATCGAACAGGCTCATGCTGCGATCCGTGCAAAAAGAGCGCAGCTTACGCGTAGCGCCGAAAACGGCCAAGTCGGCCAAGGTGGCGAAGCTTGGCGGCGGTTTCGCCAGCACCGACCAATCTGCGGGCATTAACATGCCGGCTTGTGGGCTTTGAAAAAGCTCCGGCTCAGTTCTGCGGTTCGTGTTGCTAGGCGAACTCCTCAGACGTTTTCCGAGTAGGCTTGCTCAGAAAAAGCGAGAGGGCGCCAAATTTGATCGATTGAGGCTGGGCACTCAAATAGTCGTAATTCGACCTGTTATGGGCTGTTTTATATTTTATATCGTTGATTTATAACGATTTAATTTAAAGTTTTTTGTGCCAAGGCATGCAGGCCATTCAGAACGAGTGACTGAGCAGCAATCCACCGCCGGAGTCGGGGCTGGCATCGGAAAACCCTTTAAGCGCATACAACTGCACCTTCCAGGACGGACTGAGCCTTTGGCTCAGGAACAGGGTGAACTCCTGGATCTCATCGCCATTGGCAGTCACCTTCTGGCGCCAGTCATAAACCGCCCCCACGGAAGTCGCCGGCGCCAGTCGGGTAACCAAGCCGAGCGAGGCGAAAATCGGATCGCGCAAATCAGTGTCCGCGGGGTCGCCGAACTTCTTCCAACCCAGTGTGGCAAAACCACTGATGGCGCCGAAGGCCTGCGCGAGGTCGATCTGGGCGGAGTAATCGGTCTTGCCGGTGCCGAGGCAGTTGTTTTCATCGGCCGTCGGCAGCTTGATCTTGCCGACCAGATCAACCATCAGCCCATTCCCCCGACGGCCGTCCAGCAGCGCGAAACCCGCGCTGGCCACAGTGTCACCCACGCCGCTTTCAACGCTGCCGCAGTCCCCCGCCAAGGGCTCGCCATCCGGCCCCACGGAGGGGTTGGTGATGCGCAGGTACGGGATGGTCAACTTGTAAATCATGGGACCGGTTTCATACTTGGCGATCACCGGGACATACCAGGTCTCGCTGGTGGTCGGGGTGCCATATTTCCCCTGCGAGTAATCGAGCCCTGTCAAAACCGTGAAATCCTCGGCCAGGGCTGGCGCCCCCAGCAACACCAACAGGCCCGGCCAGATCAGGCGAGTGGTTCTCATGGCTACCTCGTGGCTATCCAGATATCGACGTTCACATCGCGCGAGTTGCCCGTCCTGACGGAACCAGCATAGAGCCCGGTGACCCCCGTTTCCCGGTCAGGCAAGTGGGCGACAACCCATTTTGCTCAGCTTAGCCGGATATCTGCTTTCCGCTTGGGCATATGTCAGCCTTCAGCAGCGATCGACTCGATCTTTAGTGGGGGCCGGATCGGTCAACCTTGTCTGGTCGTTCGACGCGTTCAGGCCTGTCTACACGCTCTATGCGTTCAACCCGTTCTGGTTTATCTGCGCGCTCCGGCTTTTCGATTCTCTCGATTCTTTCGATTCGCTCTACCCGCACACCATTCTCGAAAACCTCGATCCGTACTCTGGTTTCCAGGCGGTCATCGGATTCGCGTGTTTCGATCCGCTCGCGACGTTCCAGGTCGCCGGAAGCGGACTCCTGTCTCCTCTCGATTTTCTCCCTCGTCTCGCCATCGTCGTTGCGCTCGCGTGACTCATGGCCGTCCCGGTCGGAGACTTGACTCTCATGCTGCTCGGTTTCTGCCGAAGACGAGCCGTGGCCGGAATCCTGCCGGCTGGAGGCTGCTGGCTGCTCCCGGGTGAATTCAATGTGCTCGGCGCGGATTTCCCGGCCCTTGCCGAACACGCCGCTCACCCGGATACGTTGGTCGACCGCAAGATCGGCGGCCTGCCCGCCGGAATAGGCGGTGCTGCGATCGACATAGGCAGTGAAGCCACCGAACTCAATGCGATCTCCCTGCTGTCCGCGCACCAATCCCTCCACCAGCGCATTACGCACCCGTCCGGCGAAGGGCATGCCAGGATTGCTACGCGTCTGGCTAATATTCAGCTGCCTGCCATCCCAGGTCCCGCGCACCAGCACCTCGGTGCTGGGCGCCAGCGGTTTGCTCAGGAGCAGTCCGTGAAGGTCACCGGCTCGCTCGACAGCACCGATTGCGCTGACCTGCGCCAGGTTCGGTGCCCGATCGATCCGACTGGCAATCACTTCGCCCTGAGCATTACGCAATCCGCTGACCCGCACCGACTCGCCGATGCGCAGCCCTTCGGCCACGCGGGCACCTGGAGCAACGCGAACGGACTGCCCCATCACCCGCAGCGAGGCCGAGTCCGCGGCCCTGTCGGTAATCGGCCCTTCATAGGCATGCAGGATGGCAATGCTGCGCGCCTCCAGGCCTCTGGACGAGGTGCGAGCCTCCACCGCCACGACTTGGCCGATAGCCAGTTGGTGGCTGCTGGCGGGTACGCCGTTCTCGCTGAGCGAAACCTCGCTATCGAAGTGCACTTCCACGCCATTGACGCAGATGGAGCCAAAGCCGGTGATGGTACCCACTATGCCGGTACCACCCATTCCACCGTCATCGGTCGCGCCGGTACCTCCTACGCCACCGTTATCGGCTGGAGCGCCGGTGCCGCCGATACCGCCAGTAGCCACGGCGCCGGTCCCGCCCATGCCGCCCGGTTCAAGACAGGCGGGAGCCGCATTCAGCGCTGGCGATGCAAGCAGGAGCGGACCGCAAATAAAAGCGAAGGCGCACAGGAGGCGAGAGGCAGTACTCATGACGAATTGGCCTTGGTCGGGGTGGAGACTGCTGACGGGCTGGGTTCAGTGTAGAAATAAAGGCCGATAGTGATGCGCTGTCTGGAGGCGGGGGGCGGAACGTCCCGTTCTTCCAGCTCGGCTGCCAGCAGGTTGAGGCCGTTCAGCATCTGCATGCCTTCGACCGCCACGGCTTCACGCAGCTGGGAAACCGCCCAGGGTGACAGGCTGTCGTAGTGCACGCTGCGTTCGAAGAAAGGCGCCCCGGTTTCGGTCAGGTTGTGCACGGCGGCGCAGGCATGATCGTGGAGGTTGTGCCGAAAATAGGCAGCTTTTTCATCAAAGCCCTTTTGCGGAATGAACGCCACCGTCTCCAGGTGGACGCAGTCCTGGTCGTCTATTCGCACAACGCCCAGACGCAGCCACTCGTCCAGCACGACGCGAGCACGGATATCCTTGCTGACCTGAGCCACCAGTGCATCGAATGAACACTCGCCACCCATGCTGGCCAGGCGAGCTATAGGCAGCGGCTGGCCAGGTTGCTTGCAGAACGGCGAGTTGTTCAACCAGACACTGACCAGGTGAGCGCCAAACGAAATGATCTCGGGCAGCGCGACGTCCTGCCCGGCCGTCTTGGCCCGCAGGCGTCTGACATCCTTACGATGCACACCTGTCAGCAGGCTGATCCTGCTGTCGGTCGGGGGGGTGTCGTCGAGGCGAAACTCGCGCTCGGCGACATCAACGAATATGTCCTTGAGCAGATCGGCAAAGCGGGTATAGGTGACCCCCTTTTTGAGCATCAGCCTCACCAGCGGGCGCATGACGTGCTGCAGCGCCGGCAGTAGGGAGGGAGGCAGAGTGGGCAAGTGCATTCAAGGCATTCCTCGAGAACAGTGTCGAGTGGGGAAACTCCCCTGAGCGGTCAGCCCAGCGCTTCGCTCAAGACTCTCGGCAATTGCGCCTCCATCGCCTAGCAGTCCGTTGAAAAACTACTGTACTCGGCTATACAGCGTTGAAATCAGCCTCAAATGCTCATGTACAGCTCGTACGCTGAGCTTTTCGGCCGATTTCGCCTTGCCTAGCCGTCGCTCGCTACATTTTTCAACGGCCTCCTTGAGCACTACGACCGTCTAGGTTAGCGACCCAACGCCACAAAACCCGGATGAGCTCCGGGTTTTGTGAACAACTGAGTGACTGTTCAGACCCCGGTTCGGTCGTCGCCGATATCATGGTCTGGACCATCATCCGCGCCGTGGCCGACACCGTGGACCTCGCCGACGTCATGGTCGGGACCGTCATCTGCGCCGTGGCCGACACCATGGGCCTCGCCGACGTCATGATCGGGACCATCATCCGCACCATGACCGACACCATGCGGTCCGCCGGCCTCGTGATCCGCATCATTGTCATGACCACGTCCGCTGTTCGCACTTCCGGGACCACTGTTGCTACCGTGGCCACCGCCGTCGCCGCCGTGACCTCCTCTGCCATCGCCGTCGCCACCGTGGCCTCTGCCACCACCGTCACCGCCGTGACCACCGCCACCGTGACCGCCGCCGTGACCACCACCACCGCCGTCGCCGCCGTGACCACCACCGTGACCACCACCACCGCCGTCGCCGCCGTGACCACCACCGTGACCACCACCGTGACCACCACCGCCGTCGCCGCCATGACCACCACCACCGCCACCGCTGCCGCCCTCCTTGGCGTACACGCTGGAGAAACTACCGATGTAATCGGGTACCAGGACCGTTGATGCCGACAGGACTCCGCCAATTGCCAGAGCCAGCAAACATTTCTTGAGCAGCATGATGAACCTCCGCTTAGCGTTGCATGGTTACTTGCGTATCAAACGCAGTAACCAGGAAGTTTTCCGTCGCCCAATGGGGCGGCCAGCCAACCAGCGCGGCCATCTATCTGCAGCGAATGTGCAACTGCGGTTTCCGCACGATCCTTCGGAGCCAGTTAGCATTGTTATGTGGGAATTTTTCCCACATCTAGAGATTAGTCCTGTCAGCTAGGGTGTCAACGACCGGCTATCAGGAATAGCCACGCCTGGGGTTACTTGAACCCGAGACCGTAGGCGCACCGCCTCGGTATTTGATACGTCCCCCCGGCAAACCGCTCTAGCGATGGATGTTCAGCCTTTTTGGATGTATCGACTGATTGAAGTGTTTGCTTGCATAGATCCTGCAGGTCGGCTTTTTTCAGGCATAAAAAAGCCGGCTTGTGGCCGGCTTTAAGGGGGAAGTCAGGGCTTATTTTTGGTAAGCCGCAACCGCCTTGATAATTTCGGCACGGGCCGCGTCGGCGTTGCCCCAGCCTTCGACTTTGACCCACTTGCCTTTTTCGAGATCCTTGTAGTTCTCGAAGAAGTGCTTGATCTGCTCGAGCAGCAAGGCTGGCAGGTCGGTGTATTCCTTGACGTCCACGTACAGCTGGCTGAGCTTGTCGTGCGGGACGGCGAGCAGCTTGGCGTCACCACCGGCTTCGTCGGTCATGTGCAGTACGCCAACCGGACGGGCGCGGATTACCGAGCCCGGTGCAACCGGATACGGGGTCACGACCAGCACATCGAGGGCGTCGCCGTCGTCAGCCAGGGTGTTGGGGATGTAGCCGTAGTTGGCCGGGTAGAACATCGGGGTGGCCATGAAACGGTCGACGAACAGGCAGTCGCTGTCCTTGTCGATTTCATACTTGATCGGCGCGTGGTTGGCCGGAATCTCGATCGCGACGTAGATGTCGTTCGGCACGTCTTTACCAGCTGGAATCTTGCTGTAGCTCATGGGGTGACTCCCAGGGGTGGGCCAAAAAAGTGGCGCGATTATAGGCATATTCCCCAGGCGTTGCTACGCCGGGGTGCTTAGCCATTGGTCGTGCAGTGGCCCTCATTGGTTCTAGTGCGGTAGTCGGGGTGGGCGGTTTGTAAGCGTTGCAGGCGCGCCAGTGGGTCTTGTCGGTAGAACAGCTTGAGTTGCGCATACACCGCCGGGAATGCCGCGGCCAGTAGGTCCGGCGCGCTGAAGAAGTACTCGCTGGTCACCGCGAAGAATTCCGCCGGGTCCTCGGCGGCGTAAGGGTCGATGGCGGTGTCCGCCGCGGGGTTGGCGTCCAGTTGCGCGTTGAGCCGGTCATAGGCGCTCTGCATGGCACTGGCCCAGTCGCTGACGCGCATGTCGCGGTGCAGCGGCGGCAAGCCGTTGGCGTCGCCGCCGAGCATGTCCAGCTTGTGTGCCAGCTCGTGGATCACCAGGTTGTAGGCGTCCCAGTCGCCGCTAGCCTGCACGCCGGGCCAGGCAAGGATCACCGGGCCTTGCTGCCAGGCCTCGCCGCTGTGGGCGGCGTCCCACTCGTGCACCACGCCACTGGCGTCGCGGTGGCGTTGCGGGCTGAGGAAGTCGTCCGGGTAGAGGACAATTTCATGAAAACCGCGGTACCAGTCGCGCTCGGCCAAATGCAGCAGCGGCAGTTCGGCTTGCGCCGCGAGCGTCAGGCGCGCCAGTTCATCCAGTTCGACGCCGGGCAGGGCGGTGAGGTGTTTGTGATGCAGGAATAACTGCGCGCGCTCACGCAAGCGCTGGTCTTCAGTCTCGTCCAAGCCATCGAGCAGAGGCAGGTGTTGGCGCACTGCGGCCCAGGTCGCGGGGCTGATGGGGTGGCGGGCAAGGATGCGCCGGCGGCGCCAGGCGCGGAGCGACCACATGGCTATTCGACTCAGGTTGGTGGGCTACTCACCTTAAAGCCTGGTCCGGGCAGGCGACAAGCGGCGGCGAGTCGGCATAAAGGCTGCAACGCTCTGGGCGGTCACGTCCTGGGGAGTGCTCGCGATGTCGATAGAACGTATGGAACATCCCGCCGTCAGCCTGGTACAGGGCCATGGTCTCGACCTGCCGTGCCAGGCGGCGCGGACTCGGGCGAGTTGGCTGGCCGGCCGCCAGGGGCGTGCGCCGGTGCTGTTGGTGGCGCTGCTATGGGCGCGCGATTGCCCCGAAGTGGTGCAGCGCCTGGAGCGTTACCTGGATCAAGTGTTCGCCGACTATCGCTGCACGCCGCAAGGCTGGAGTGAAGTGCAGGCGGCGCGTCAGGTCCTGGCGGCGCTCAACCAACGCCTATTTTTTCGCCAGCAAACAGGCCGCAGCATTCCTCAGTTGAACGCCGGGCTGTTGCTGGTGCAGGGTGACGAGGTGCAGTTTCTCCAGGCCGGCGCGATTGGCCTGCTGCGCTACCAGACCAGCGGCTTACAGAGTCTGGTCGGGCGCGACGGCCTGCATCTGGGGATGCAGGCCGAGCTGGCATTGGTGCAGCACCGGTTGCCGTTGAACCAGGGTGAGGCGTTGCTGCTGGCGCCCCAGCCATTGCTCGCTGTAGCCGATTTGCAGGCCTTCCACACGCAGTGCGAGGCGCTCAGCGTGGCCCACCTGCCGGCATTGTTGGCGCCGCTGCTGAGCGCGCCCGGCGCCGCGGTACTGCTCCTGCCGGGCGCAGCAGACAGCCCGCCACCCGCTACCGAGCGGGAGCAGTGGCCGGCGTTGTCCGAAGCGGTGGCGGGGATGCAGCTGGATGGCTGGACCTTGCTCAGTGGCTGTGCGTTCGGCCCGCCGGGACGGGTGTTCAAGGCCCGTGACAGGGCAGGGTGCGAGGCGTTGTTGTGGCTGGCCGAGGAGGCGGCCGATGAGGCCTTCTGGCAGCGCGAATGGGCCTTGCGCCGCAGCCCGGTGGCCAGCTTGCCGCAAGTGTTGTCGTCGCACCAGCCACGTCAGCATGCGTTCTTGCTGTTCGAGTTGCCCGCGCCGGGAATGCGCAGCCTCAACGACTGGGCGGCGGCGCATGCGCCGCTGGATGGACAAAGCCTGCTGGCCTTGCTCGACCAATTGATCGCGGCGGTGCGGGCGTTGCAGCGTCGGGGTATGCAAGGGCTGTGGTTGAGCCCGCGGCATATTCTGGTTGGCGACGGCGGCCGTTTGCTGTTGTTGCCCGAGTATGCCGCGCTTTTACCGGGCGTACCCCGGCAACGCTTACCCGCTGAGGCGATTCCGCTGGCGCCGGAGTTGCGCGGCGAGGGGCGGGTGGATGGTCGCGCCGATCAGTTCGCCGTGGCGGCGCTGAGCTACTGGTTGCTCTGCGGCCGTTGGCCGGAAATCGCCTGTCCAGAGGGCGGTGCCCAGAGTCGCTATGTGTCTTTGGCCTCTTGCGCCGGTTACTTGCCGGCGGGCTGGGATGGCGTGTTGGCGCGAGCCCTGGCGCCGCAGCCTAGCGCTCGATTCGAGGCCTTGTCGGAGTTTCGCCAGGCCTTGCAGCACCCGTTGCAGCATTCCGTGGGGTTGGCGCGTGCATATAGTTGGCGCCAACGGCGCTGGCAGCTGGCACTGTTGGCCACGCTAACAGCGCAATTACTGCTCGGCTTGTGGCTCAGCCTGAGCGGCTAAGCGACTGCTGCACATGGTTGGCCCTCGGTGGTTCAGCCAAGTGCAGCCCAGGACGTCGCGCTCTACATCTTTCAACGGACTGTTTAGTCGCCGTTAATTGGCAGCACGTAGTTCTTGAACTGTTCGTCTTCGACGAAGCCGATGGACTCGTACACCTTCTGCGCCACGTCGTTATCGCGGCTGGTGGCGACGCGCATGCGCACGGCGTTGGTCTCTTTGGCCATCTTCTTGGCGGTTTGCAGCAGGCGGTCAGCGACCAGTTGCCGACGCGCGTCTTCGGCGACATAGATGTCGTTGAGAATCCACACGCGCCTGAGCGACAGCGAAGAGAAACTCGGGTAGAGCTGGCAGAAGCCGAGCAGCTTGTCTTCGTCATCGGCCAACGCCAGGTAAATCACCGACTCTTTGCGGCGCAGGCGGGTTTCCAGAAACTTGCGCGAGGAGTCGGGGTAGGGCAACTCGTCATAAAACTCACGGTATTTGACGAACAGCGGGGTCAGCAGGTCCAGGTGTTCCAGGGTGGCTTGGACTATGCGCATGGCGGGCCTCGGCTTCTATTGGCTGGATTGGCGGCGCAGGGGCTATGCCTGCGAATACTCGATGCTGCCTAAAGCATTTTGAATACGCAATCCAAGCAAGCGTTTGATTAGGCGGCTGATCGCTACGCGGGGGACCTTAAGCGTCCTCCGCGGCGGTCAGGGGCTCGGCGAGCAGAAAATTACGCGGCCCGTTCGTGGAGATGCCTGACGCGAGGTCCGGCACATCTGCCTCGTCTTTCAGGCTGACCCCTGACAACTGTCGACGACAGGCCTCACGCATCAGATACAGCAGGCGATGCGCGGCCATGGCGTAGCTCAGGCCTTCCAGGCGCACGTTGGAGATGCAGTTGCGGTAGGCGTCGGTCAAACCGACTCTGGGCGCATAGGTGAAGTACAGGCCGAGGCTGTCCGGCGAACTCAGGCCGGGGCGCTCTCCGATCAAAATCACCACCATGCGTGCCCCGAGCAGCTCGCCCACCTCATCGGCCACCGCGACCCGCCCTTGTTCCACCAGTACCACGGGCGACAGCGACCAGCCCTCGGCGCACGTCTGTTCTTCCAGGCGCGCGAGAAAGGGCAGGGTATGGCGGTGCACGGCCAGCGCCGAGAGCCCGTCGGCCACCACGATGGCCAGGTCGACCCCGCCGGGATGGGCCTGCGCGTAGTCCCGTAGCTGATGAGCCGAGGCCGGGTCCAGGCGTCGGCCCAAGTCAGGGCGCTGCAGGTAACTGTTGCGGTCAGCGGCGGCGCTGTGCAGCAGCAGACTGGCGCGCCCGCGCTCGGCCAGCGCACTGCTCAGGGCCGCATGGTCGAACGCCAGGTGCACGGCATCGCGCGCCTGGGCGTGGGCATATTGGAAGTCCAGTTGTGCGTTGGTCGGCAGGCTACTGCCGGCGCGGCCGAGGGCGATCCGCGCACTGGTCAGGCGGCGCAGTTCCTGCCAGGGGTTATGGGTCGCGCCGCAGGTGCCCGGTTGGCGCTCTTGTTCGAGTTCGATGTACTGCATAGGAATTCCTTAGACCAGTTGCGCCAGCGCCAGGCGGAATGCTGGCGGTAGTTGCTCGCCGAAGCGAACGCGGCCATCGTCCTGGGTGAAGATGCCCATGCGTTGCAGCCAGGCCTCGAACTCCGGTGCCGGTTTCAGGCCGAGCGTCTGCCGTGCATAGAGCGCGTCATGGAACGAGGTGGTCTGGTAGTTGAGCATGATGTCGTCGGAGCCGGGGATGCCCATGATGAAGTTGATGCCGGCCACGCCCAGGAGCGTCAGCAGCGTGTCCATGTCGTCCTGATCGGCTTCGGCGTGGTTGGTGTAGCAAATGTCGCAGCCCATTGGCACGCCGAGCAACTTGCCGCAAAAGTGATCCTCCAGTCCGGCGCGGATGATCTGCTTGCCGTTATAGAGGTATTCCGGGCCGATAAAACCAACCACGGTGTTGACCAGAAACGGCTTGAAGTGGCGCGCCACCGCGTAGGCGCGGGTCTCGCAGGTCTGCTGGTCGAGGCCGTGATGGGCGTTGGCCGACAGGGCGCTGCCCTGGCCGGTTTCGAAGTACATCAGGTCATTGCCGAGGGTGCCGCGTTTCAGCGAAAGCCCGGCGTCGTAACCCTCCTGCAGAATCTGCAGGTTGATACCGAAGCTGGCGTTTGCGGCTTCAGTTCCGGCGATCGACTGGAACACCAGGTCCAGCGGTACGCCGCGGTTGATCGCCTCGATCGAGCTGGTGACGTGGGTGAGCACGCAGGACTGGGTCGGAATCTCGAAGCGCTGGATGACGCCGTCGAGCATCTTCAGCATCTCGCAGATCGAGGCGATGCTGTCGGTGGCCGGGTTGATGCCGATCATGGCGTCGCCATTACCGTACAGCAGCCCGTCGAGGATGCTTGCGGCGATCCCCGCCGGTTCGTCGGTCGGGTGGTTCGGTTGCAGGCGGGTGGATAGACGGCCGCGCAGACCGAGGGTGTTGCGAAAGCGGGTGACCACGCGAATCTTCTGTGCCACCAGTACCAGATCCTGCACGCGCATGATCTTCGACACGGCAGCGACCATTTCGGGGGTCAGTCCCGGGGCGAGCGCGCGCAGACTGTGCTCGTCGGCAGCATCGCTGAGCAGCCAGTCGCGAAAGCCACCGACGGTCAGGTGACTGACCGGTGCAAAGGCTTGTTTGTCGTGAGTATCAATGATCAGCCGGGTGACTTCGTCGCTCTCGTAGGGAATCAGCAGTTCTTGCAGGAAATGTTTGAGTTCGATGTTGGCCAGGGTCATCTGCGCCGCGACCCGCTCGCCATCGTTGAGCGCCGCGACGCCGGCCAGAAAGTCTCCGGAACGGGCCGGGCTGGCTTTGGCCATGACCTCCTTGAGGTCGTCGAAGCGGTAGGTCTGGACGCCTGCGGTATGGGAAAAACTTGCCATCTCGTCTCCGATTCAAATGGGAGGCTGCGCTGCCGAGCACAGACGTCGGCAGCGCACCTTAACGCAGCGGACTCAGGCGGTTGCTTTGTCACCGACCGGCAGGCTGTTGTCGGGCACTGGCAAGTCCAGATATTCGCCTTTGGTAATGATCCCGGCGGCCCGGTCTTGCGCCTCAAGTTGCAGGGCCTTGGGCACCGAGAGCCAGTACGCCAGACCGACGGCGATAAAGCCTGCACTTATCTTGCCAATCAGTACCGGCAGAATGATGGTCGGCTGGAAGTTGGCGGTGAACGACAAGTGATCGCCCAGCAGGAAGGCGGCGCAGACAGCAAACGCGATGTTGACCACTTTGTCCTTCGGCGGCATGAACCGCACCAGACGGAACATCGCAAGAATGTTGGCGATGGTCGCCAGCATGCCGGCGCTGCCGGCCGCAGTCAGGCCGATTTTCGATCCGAGGTTTTCCAGCGGTTGGCCGAGGTATTTACGCAGCAGATAAACCATCGGGAACGCACCGGCCAGCATGATGCCGATGTAACCGGCAGTTTCCAGTGCGCGGGCCTGGTCTTCGGCGTCGGCGATGATCGGGTGGAAGCCCCAGCCACCGAACACCAGGGTAAAGACCCCGGTGAAGTATTCGACGATGGAGAACACCAGCACCAGTTTGATCGCCGCGTCCATGGCCCGACCGAAGATGATGAAGCCCTTGATCATCATGTCTGGCAAGAAGCGCAGGCCAAGGGCCAGGGCGACCACGAAGATCAGGATCGGTAGCAGATTGGAGAAAATGCTGCTCAAGCCCAGTGCCAGTTGATAGGTGGCCTCGCCATTGGTGGCTACCAGGTCACGTACCAGAGGGTTGCTGAACGCCAGAAGCAGGCTGGCGATCAACACGCCCAGCGGGATGGTCAGGATGCCCGACATGATGCCCAGCGCCATGTATTTATGGTCGCGCTTGTCAAGCATCGCCAGGCCCATCGGGATCGAAAAGACGATGGTGGCACCGCCCATGAATCCCGTGATCAGTGCCATCACCAGTGCTTCCTTGCTGGCGGCGAGTGCCGAGGCCAGCTGATAACCGCCCATGTCTGACGCGATGATCATGGTCGCCGCCAGCGCCGGGTCGGCGCCGAGCGAGCCGAAGAATGGACCGAAGACTTTCTCGATTACCACCGTCAGGTAGGGGATGGAGGCCATGATGCCCGCCGCCGGCACGAAGATGTAGCCGGTGGAGTGGATACCCTCCATGAATTCTTTACCAAGCCCTTCTTCGCTGTTGTGAATGGCAGCGAACGCGCCAAGTACGGCGCAGAACATGATGAGATAGAGCACGTAATTGCCAATCTGGTCCATGGTTGTGTCCCGGGTTATTGTTGTTTTTGTTGAAACCGCACGCTTCATCTGCGCCTGCTGACGCGATGCTCTCGAGGGGCTGCGATCTGCATCAGCCTATTTGGCAGGCAGAGTGGTGCCGAATTGGCGCGCGTAAGGTTGAGCTGAGTAGGCCAGGCTATCAAGCGCCTCCCGGCGACCGCAGTCGCCGGGAGGAACGATCAGAAGAAGCCCAGTGGGTTGGTGTCGTAGCTGATCAACAGGTTCTTGGTCTGCTGATAGTGGTCGAGCATCATCTTGTGGGTTTCGCGGCCGACGCCGGACTTCTTGTAGCCACCGAACGCGGCGTGCGCCGGGTACAGGTGATAGCAGTTGGTCCATACCCGTCCGGCCTTGATCGCCCGGCCCATGCGGTAGGCGCGGTTGATGTCGCGGGTCCACAGGCCGGCGCCGAGGCCGAACTCGGTGTCGTTGGCAATCGCCAGGGCTTCGGCTTCATCNNCCGGGTAGATGGATTCCTGCACCAGTGCCCGCGATGGGCAGGTGCACACCTCGCCCTGATTGAAGAAGGCCAGCACCAGGCCTTCGGCGGCCTTCTCGATGAACTCCGGCTCGGCCTGCATGATGTCTTCGAAGAAGATGTTCGGCGACTTGCCGCCCAGCTCGACGGTGCTCGGAATGATGTTCTCGGCGGCGCACTTGAGNNATGATCTGCCCGACCACGCCCAGCGGTTCGTGGAAGTGATAGGCGGCGGTGTGTTCGTCGATCTCGGCGGCGCTGCCTTCCTGGGCGCGGATGCAACCGGCGTAATAACGGAAGTGATCGGCGGCCAGCGGCACGTCGGCGTTCAGCGTCTCGCGCACCGCCTTGCCGTTGTCCCAGGTTTCGGCCACGGCCAGCAGTTCGAGGTTGGCTTCGATACGGTCGGCAATTTTCAGCAGCACCAGCGAGCGATTCTGCACCGAGGTCTTGCCCCAGGCATCGGCGGCGGCATGGGCGGCATCCAGGGCCAGCTCGATATCTTCGGCGCTGGAACGGGGAAACTCACCGATCAGCGAGGCATCGACCGGACTGGTGTTGCTGAAGTACTGCCCCTTGAGCGGCGCGACAAACTCGCCACCGATGAAGTTGCCGTAGCGCGGCTTGAGATTGATAACAGCGCCTGGTGTTCCGGGTTTTGCGTAGATCATGGTGATGCTCCTGGCTCTTGTGCTTATTGGGGAGTGCAGCGCTGCTGCGCTTGTAAAACCCTAGAGCAAGGGGCGGGCCAGGCTGATGAAAGTGTCGTGCTAGAGCTGTCGAACTAGAATCTGAAAGGTCTCATCCGAAAGTACTGTCGCGACTTAGGTACAGTCGGGGGTGACACTCTGTCACGCTGCCGGTACAGCCCCTGGCTCGCTGGTCTGCGCGGCGTTGCAATGCCGCCTGAGCTGGTGGATGCTGCGCCGTTGCGGGTGTCTCGCCAGGGCACGGGTTGCCTACCGCCACCCCGTAGCGGAGAACAATAAAAATGCACAATCATCTGAGTCGCCACGCCCAGCAGGTGCTGACCGTGGCACAGGGCAAGGCGCAAGTCGCCGGCCCGGCCGCCGATCCCTCGGTTGCGCGTTCCTGGCTGCGCTGCCTGGAACAGCACCACCTCGACCCTGCGCAATCAATGGCGCCTGCGGTGCTCGAACACGCGCGCATGCTCGAGCGCCGCGAACAGCTGCAGCTGGTGCTGGAGATTTCCAGCGACGAGATGAACAGCCTGTTTCGCCAACTGGCCGGCTCCGGGCACGCAGTGCTGCTCACCGATGCCCGTGGGCTGATCCTCAATTGCGTCACCGAAGCGGCGGAACAGCGCACGTTCGAGCAGGCCGGCCTATGGCTCGGCGCCGACTGGAGCGAGGCCTGCGAGGGCACCAACGGCATCGGCACCTGCCTGGTCGAGCGCCAGCCGCTGGCCATCCACCAGAACGAGCATTTTCGCAGCCGCCATACCGGATTGACCTGCTCGGCCAGCCCGGTGTTCGACCCGCATGGCGAGCTGCTGGCGGTGCTCGATGTATCCTCGGCACGCCACGACGTGTCGCGGCAGAGCCAGTTCCACACCATGGCCCTGGTCAATCTGTCGGCCAAGGCCATCGAGGGCTGCCACTTCCTGCGCAGTTATGAGGGTGAGTGGCTGCTGCGTTTCCATGCTCAGGCCGAATATATTGGCCAGTTCAGTGAGGGCCTGCTGGCATTCGATGGTGATGGTCGGGTCCGTGCGGTGAATCAGAGCGCGATTAACCTGCTCGGCCTGGCCCGTCAGCGTCTGCTCGGGCGCACTCTGGTGGAGATTTTCGACTGCCGTCTGGATGACTTGCTTGGCCGTGCCTCGCTGCAGCCCAGCGCCAGTTGGCCGCTGTATACCCAGCGCGGTCAGCTGCTTTTTGCCATGCTCCGCGGTCAGGCGCGGCGCAGTCCGCAAGCTCAAGGTGGGCAAACCTTGGCGACCCCCGGGCTGTGCCTGGCCGATGCGGACCTGCAGAACGACTTTCGCCGCGCCCTGCGGGTTTACGAGCGCGATGTGCCGCTGCTGATCGGCGGCGAAACCGGTACCGGCAAGGAGGCTTTCGCCAAGGCGCTGCATCAGGTCAGCTCGCGCGGCGGCAAACCCTTCGTCGCACTGAACTGCGCGGCGATTCCGGAGAGCCTGATCGAGAGCGAACTGTTCGGCTACCGCGGTGGCAGTTTTACCGGGGCGCGCAAGGAGGGTATGCGCGGCAAGCTGCAACAGGCAGACGGTGGCACCCTGTTTCTCGATGAAATCGGCGACATGCCGCTGGCGCTGCAGACCCGTCTGTTGCGCGTGCTCGAGGAGCGTCAGGTGGAACCCATCGGTGGTGAGGTACAGACCATCGATGTGCGAGTGATCAGTGCCAGCCATCGCGACCTGGTTGAACAAGTGGCCGCCGGGCAATTTCGCGAAGACCTGTTCTATCGTCTCAATGGCCTGGTCCTGCAGCTGCCCCCGCTGCGCGAACGCAGCGACAAGCTGCAGCTGCTCCAGCACCTGCTCGGCGAGGAGGCCCGTGGCCAGCTGGTACACCTGGAAGATCGGGCGCAGCAGACCCTGCTCGACTACCACTGGCCGGGCAATGTGCGGCAGTTGCGCAATGTGCTGCGCACCCTGGTGGCGCTGTGTGAAGACGGCGTCATTCGCCATGCCGAACTGCCGATGGAAATTCGCCGCCTGCCGGCCCTGAGCGGCGCGAGCGAAAGCCCCGACTCCGCCCCACTCGACGACGCCGAACGTGTGGCGTTGCTCAAGGTCCTGGAGGCTCAATATTGGCATATGACGCGTAGCGCAGAGCAGTTGGGTATCAGCCGCAACACCCTGTACCGCAAGCTGCGCAAGCATGCGATCGAGCGCCCGCAGTAGCGCGACGGTACCTCCCGCTCCGGCTCTCTACAGGGTGCGTGCAGGCGCTGGTGCGCCGGCTCCTCTCCAGGGTGTTTATTCGTATGAGCGGGTCTGAAAGTGCGGCGCGGCGGAGGCAATCATTCTCCCGTCGCGTGATGCTCCGCGGCTCCCGCGCGCGAGTCGCTGTGCTAATCTGCCGCCAGGATTTTCGGGCCTCGGCTGCCCGTCTCAGAGGTCATTCATGCACATCCATATTCTCGGCATCTGCGGCACCTTCATGGGCTCGCTGGCCGTTCTCGCCAAGGAGTTGGGGCACCGGGTGACCGGCTCCGACGCCAATGTCTACCCGCCCATGAGCACTCAGTTGCAGGCCCAGGGCATCGAACTGACCCAGGGCTATGACCCTGCGCAACTTGACCCGGCACCGGATCTGGTGGTGATCGGCAATGCCCTGTCGCGCGGCAATCCGGCGGTGGAGCATGTGCTGAATAAAGGCCTGGCCTATGTCAGCGGCCCGCAGTGGCTGGCCGACCATGTGCTGCAGGGGCGCTGGGTGCTGGCGGTGGCCGGTACCCACGGCAAGACCAGCAGCAGCAGCATGCTGGCCTGGGTGCTGGAGCACGCGGGCATGAGCCCGGGCTTTCTGATCGGCGGGGTGCCGCAGAACTTCGGCATCTCCGCCCGCCTGGGCGGCACGCCGTTCTTCGTGGTCGAGGCCGACGAGTACGACAGTGCCTTCTTCGACAAGCGTTCGAAGTTCGTCCATTACCGCCCGCGCACGGCGATCCTCAATAATCTTGAGTTCGATCACGCGGACATCTTTGCGGATCTTGCGGCCATCGAGCGGCAATTTCATCACCTGGTGCGGACCATTCCCGGCGACGGCCTGATCATTCATCCCTCCAGCGAAAGCGCTTTGCAGCGAGTCATTCAGATGGGCTGCTGGACCCCGGTGCAAACCACCGGCGCCGGCGGTCAGTGGCAGGCGAGTCTGCTCAGCGAGGACGGCTCGCGCTTCGAGGTGAGTTTCGCCGGCAAGGTCGAAGGTGTGGTCGATTGGCAGTTGACCGGCCAGCACAACGTCGCCAATGCCCTGGCTGTACTCGCGGCGGCGCGGCATGTCGGCGTGGTGCCGACCCAGGGCATCGCTGCGTTGGGCGAGTTCAAGAACGCCAAGCGGCGCATGGAGAAGGTTGCCGAGGTCAACGGCGTGACGATTTACGACGACTTCGCGCACCACCCGACCGCCATCGCCACCACCCTCGACGGACTGCGCAAGCGTATCGGCAGTGCGCAGTTGATCGCAGTGGTTGAGCCGCGCTCCAACTCGATGAAGCTCGGCGCCCACCGCGATGGCTTGCCGGAGTCGGTGCAGCAGGCCGACTCGGTGTACTGGTACGCGCCGGCCAACCTCGGCTGGGATCTGGCCGCCACGGTGGCCTCGTCGAGCGTGCCGACCCAGGTCTGCGATTCGCTGGAGGCGATCATCGAAGGGGTCAAGGCCCAGGCGACGCCAGGCACCCAGGTGGTGATCATGAGCAACGGCGGTTTCGGCGGCCTGCACGGCAAACTGGCCAAGGCCCTGGCTGAATGAAAAGCGAAAATTCGCACGCAATGCGTCGTGAGCGCAGGTTAGGCAAGGCAGAAACCTGCGAAGAAGCGGAGTTTACTTCGAGTAAATGAGCATTTTGAACAGGTTTTCAACGCGGCATAACCAAGCGCAACAGCATTAAGGGTGAATTTATGAGTGGACCGGATCGCGTGACCTTGGCCATGACCGGCGCTTCGGGCGCGCAATATGGCCTGCGCCTGCTCGACTGCCTGGTGCAGGAAGAACGCGAGGTGCACTTTCTGATCTCCAAGGCGGCCCAGTTGGTGCTGGCCACCGAGACCGATGTGACCCTGCCGGCCAAGCCGCAGGCCATGCAGGCGTTTCTCAGCGAGTACACCGGCGCCGCGCCGGGACAGATTCGGGTGTACGGCAAGGAAGACTGGATGGCCCCGGTGGCCTCCGGCTCTGGGGCGCCGAGCGCCATGGTGGTGGTGCCCTGTTCGACCGGCACCCTGTCGGCGATCGCCACGGGCGCCTGCAACAACCTGATCGAGCGCGCCGCGGACGTGGCGCTGAAAGAGCGCCGTCAGTTGATTCTGGTGCCGCGCGAGGCACCGTTCTCCAGCATTCACCTGGAGAACATGCTCAAACTGTCCAATCTCGGCGCCACCATCCTGCCGGCGGCGCCGGGCTTCTACCACCAGCCGCAGACCATCGACGACTTGATCGACTTCGTCGTCGCGCGCATCCTCAACTGCCTGGACGTGCCGCAGGACATGCTGCCGCGCTGGGGCGAGCATCATCAGGTGAGCGTCGATGATTGATCGGGGCCGGCCGCGGCGTCGGGTCTGTAAGGGGTTGACGCTGCTGCTGCTGGCGCTAGGTCTGCTCGGCGGCTGCGCCAGCGTGCGCACCCTGGATGCGGCCAAGCCCGGTGCGCCGCTCCTCTATTCCGGCACGCGGCTGGACTGGTATGCGCTGAATGGCGGCTGTTGCCCGCTGGATCGTTTCGGCGCGGAGGCGCCCAAGTATGCGGCGCTGGATCTGCCCGCCAGTGCGCTGCTGGATACCTTGTTGCTGCCGTTTTCCATCGCCGCCGAACTGGGCCTGCACCTCGGCGTCAGCGGCGGTCTGTAGCTCTCGGGTGCGCGGACTTACCAATGCCGCTTGCGGCGGTTCCAGCTATACAGCGCGCGGGCGAACAGGTTGTAGCTCCAGCGCGCCAGCCCATGCAGGCCGGGCAGGCGCAGCAGCCGGCCTAGCCAGTGTTGGCCCTGGGTGCGCTGGAACAAGGCGCTAAAGGCGTCGACGCCGATCTTGATCTGGCCCTGCTCATCCTTGAGGTACAGGCGCTCGCGCACCTGCTCCAGTTCCGCGCCCAGCTCTTCGACCGCCGCGGGGTTCCGCTGCACGTCGATCCACTCGACTGGGCAGCTGTCCGTTGCCTGCATGCGTCGGCGCTGGCTCTCGATGCCAGCGTTACACACCGGGCAGGCGCTGTTGTAGAAGACTCTGAGCTGGCTCATGGCGTACCGCCGCTAGGTGTTCAGGCTGGTTTGCAGAGCTTGGCACAGATCCGCCTGTTCGGCGTTCCACCCTCGACTAAGAGCCGTGACGCGATCAAGGAGCGAAATCAATCGGCGCTGTGCGTGCTAGGCAACAATTCACCCGCCAATATCGCGGCAGGTGGCCACTGTTCCAGGGCCGCCACGGGGCCCGGCGCACCGAACAGATAGCCCTGGAACTTGTGGCAACCCAACTGCAGCAGGGCAGCGTGCTGCTCAGGGCTTTCCACCCCTTCGGCGATCACCTCCAGATCCAGACTGCCGCCCAGGGCCACGATGGCGCGCACAATGGTCGCATCGTTAGGGTCGCTGAGCAGGTCGCGGACGAAGGAACGGTCGATTTTCAGGTGATCCAGGGGCAGGCGCTTGAGGTAGCTGAGGGATGAGTAGCCGGTGCCGAAGTCATCCAGCGAGAAGCGCACCCCGCGGCTTCTGAGCTGGGTCAGTTTGACGATCATCGCTTCGACATCCTCCACCAGTTGGCTTTCGGTCAGTTCCAGCTCCAGTCGAGCCGGGTTGGCCCCGGCCTCTTTCAGGGCGGCGAGTACGTCATCGACGAAGTCGCGGTGGTGGAACTGTCGGGCGCTGACGTTGATCGCCAGGGTCAGTCCGGCCAACTTGGGCTGTTCAGCCCAGGCGGCCAGTTGCTGGCAGGCGCTGTATAGAACCCAGCGGCCCAGCGGCAGGATCAGTCCCGTGCTTTCTGCCAGGGGGATGAACTCGGCTGGCGCCACCAGGCCGCGGCTCGGGTGCTGCCAGCGGATCAGGGCTTCGGCGCCAAGCAGTTGGCCCTCATGGTTCACCTGTGGCTGGTAGTGCAGGATGAAGTGACCCGCGCTGATACTCTGCCGTAGGTCGCTTTCCAGGCTGGCGCGTGCGCTGACTTCGGCCTGCATCACCGGGTCGAAGAATTTCAAGGTGTTGCGCCCGGCCGATTTGGCTTGGTACATGGCCAAGTCTGCGCGCTTGAGCACTTCATCGACCGTGTTATGGGTTTCTGAAAATAGTGCAACGCCGACACTGGCGGTGCTCGTGTAGCTGTGCCCCTGCAGTGAGTAAGGTGCGGCGAGGGCCTGGAGGATCTTGTTGGCCACCGTTTCGATCTGCTGTATGCAACCCTCATGCTCTCGGTGCAGCCCTTCCAGCATCAGCACGAACTCGTCGCCGCCGAGACGGGCGAGGGTGTCCTCGGCACGCACATGACTGCTCAGGCGTCGGGCCACCTGGACCAGTAATTGGTCGCCCATGTCGTGGCCGAGGGTGTCGTTGAGGTCCTTGAAGTTATCCAGGTCGATAAACAACAGCGCGCCTTCCAGCTGGTTGCGCGCGCTTTGGGCCAGGGCGTGTTGCAGGCGGTCAAACAGCAGGCGGCGGTTGGGTAGGCCGGTGAGGGGGTCGTAGAACGCCAGGCGGTTGATCTGTTCGAGGTTTCGCTTGTTCTCGGTGATATCGGTGGAGATGCCGCACAAGGCGTAGATACCGCCTTGCGGGTTACGCAGCGGCAGCTTTACCGAGAGAAAGGTGTGTTCGCTGCTGCCGTCCAGGCTGCGATTGGTTTCTTCTGTCTCCAGTCGTTCGCCGAGCTGCAGTACGCGGCGGTCGTTACCGTGCAGGTTGGCCGCGGTGGTGGCATCGAAGAAGCGTTCGTCGGTCTGTCCCACCACCTGTTCCAGCGGTTGGCCGAAGAACTCGCAGACCTTGCGGTTGGCGTACTGGTAGCGCAGCTCGGGGTCCTTGATATAGATGTAGGCCTCGACGCTGTCGAGAATGGTGTTCAGGCGCTGCTCGCTGGCCTTGAGGTGGCGGGTTTTCTCGGCCACCTGGCGGCGCAGCAGCAGGGTGCCGCCGAGTGCCAGCAGCAGCAGGGTGGCCAGTCCTGCCAGCCCCCACCAGACCGTGTTCGGAATACTCGGGGCCGCGGATGGGCCGCTCCAGCGGCCGAGTGCCTGGAAGTAAAACGAATCAGGATTGTCTTCCCAGGCCAGCAAGTGCTGGTCGATGGCGGTCAGCAGGTCGTCGTTACTGCCCTTGTGAGTGGCGTAGAACATGCGTACGGGCGGGATCATCAGCGGTGTTCCGCGAAGGCCGTATAAGGGGGCGTGCATGTCGCCGAACTGCTGGTTGGCCACTGCAGCATCCGCCTGCCCTTCGCTGACCATCTTGAAACCCTGCTTGAGGCTCGCCACCGGCATCAGGTTTCCTGACACCTTAACTCCTGCGAATATGGCGGCCAGAAAGTCTTGTTGGATGGAACCGGCCAACACCGTTATGCGTTGGTTCTGCAAGTCCAGTGGTGAAGTGAGTAAGACCCGCTGGCGACTGTACAGCAGCGACCAACTGTATAGCGCCGGCTTGCTGTGGAAGTCGAAGATCTGCGCGCGTGCCTCGCTGAAGGCGACATCCGGCATCAGGTCGATCTCGCCGCTCTGCACCAGCTCGAGACAGCGTTGCCAGTCGCAAGGCACCGGCTGCAGGCGCCAGTTTTCATTGCGGGAGATTTCTTCCAAGAGCTCGCCGAAAATACCCGAGATTCGTCCATCCGAGCCCAGCAGAATTTTCGGCTCGTTGGCGTAGACCCCAACGCGTACTTCACGCGGTTGTGCCCCGGAGGGAGCGGCGAGGCAGAGGTACAGCACCAGGGCGCCCAACAGGTGGAGGCCGAGGTGGGCAGGCAGCTGCGGTGAGGGTGGTTTCATGCGTGGGTTATAACCGGAGTCATGATGCAGCAACGATAGTCGCAATAGTGCTCTGGAGTTTGCATCCAGGGCGTCATTGGTTGCGGAGCGCGGCTAGTCGGCCCAGCCGGAATAAACATAGGTCATCGGCTTTGGTCCTTTCAGGTAGCCGCAGCTAAGGGCGCCGAGGGTGAAACCGGCGGTCTCGATCAGCGTGGGGATGTCCCGGTTGAGGTGGCAGCCGCCGGCCAGCGGTTTCCAGTACGGCGTCAGCCGGTGTTGCCAGCGCACCACGGGCGGGTCAGGAGCCAGGCCGTGCTCGCAGAACAGTAAGCGCCCGCCGGGTTTCAGCACCCTGCGCATGTCCTTGAGCGCGGCCACCGCGTCGGGGATGGAGCACAGGGTGAAGGTGCAGACGATGCTGTCAAAACTGGCGTCGGCTGCCTGAATTTGATTCAGCTCCAGGGCGATCATCTCGACGGGGATGGCGATCCGTGCGGCACGCTCACGTCCCAGGTGCTGCATTTCGGCAGAGGGATCGACGCCGACTATCAGGCTGACGTGTGCAGGGTCGTAAAATTCCAGGTTCAGCCCGCTGCCGATGCCAATCTCCAGCACCCGTCCCTGCGCCTGCGGGACCACTTTCGCGCGCGCTTTCATCACTTCGCCCATACCGCAGGCGAAGTCGATCAGGTGCGGCAGGATATAGCGGTCATACAGTTGCATGGCGGACTCCCGGCGGCTAGGCCTCGTGACTGGTGTCAGCCTCATCATCGTTGCTGCCGCTGATCGCGGCGAAACACTGGATCTGGTGCTGTTGCTCGCCATCTGCGAGGTGCCAGCTGTCGCTCTGCGCATCGAAGCGCGCGGCCATGACCGCGGCGAGGGAAAACTGCCACTTGCGATGGTCGCGGCCATCGATGCATTCGATGCGCAGCACGATCTGATCGTTGCTGTTGGCGGCAGCCGAACCGGCACTGACCTGGGCTAGAAGGTCGTTATCCAGGCTGAACTGCCAGGCATGCAGGCCGTCGATTTCCAGCATGTCGGCGGTTTGCAGAGCCTCGATCAGGCTGTTAGGGGTTGGGCTCATAGGGCTCACTCAACGAGGAAAGGGCTTAGCGGCCGAGTCGGCGCAGCTGGTTGGATTCGACGATGCGCACACCGTCCTGCTCTTCCAGTGCCAGGCGCCAGAGGGCCCGGGCCAGAACGGTCGCTTCAATGCCGCGGTACTTGCCCGGCAGCCAGCGCATCACGGGGGCGGCCAGGCGTTCGCCAATGCGCCACTCGGCGCGTGGGCCGAGCAGCAGGGACGGTCGCACCAGGGTCAGTTGCGCCCAGCCCTGGGTCTTGAGTGCCTCTTCCATCTCGCCTTTGACGCGGTTGTAGAACACCGAGGAGCCAGGGTTGGCGCCCAGCGCGCTGATTACGATCAGGTGGCGCGCGCCGAGTTCGCGGGCGCGCTGGGCGAAGGCCAGCACCAAGTCATGATCAACGGCGCGAAAGGCATCTTGTGAGCCGGCCTGCTTGATGGTGCTTCCGAGGCAGCAGAATGCGGTGTCAACCGGACCGCTCAGCTTCGGTAAGAGTTCGAGCAATTCGCCGACCGGGTTTTCCAGGTGCGCGTGTTCTGCCAGCGCTCTGCGGCTCGGCGCCAGCACGCGCGCGACGGTGGGTTCATTGAGCAAGCGATCGAGCAAGTGTTCGCCGGTCAGACCGGTGGCACCTGCAAGAAGGATGTGCTGGGGCGTCAAATACATAGGGGTGGGTTCTCCGCTGATATCGATCAGCTTAGTGGTTGGCCGTGGTTTTGTCGGTGGCTGTGCTGCTCAATGCTGCTTTGGCCTGTTGCTCACGCAGTTTGCGCCAGTGCGCCAGAACGGCCTTGGGCGCCCATATCTGGGGCTCCGAGGCCTCGAAGCCTTCGGCTTGTTCGCGTTTGGCAACCGCTGCCTTGGCGAGATCGAAAGCGCGCTGCAAATCGTCCGTCTGCTGCAGGGCTTCGGCGAACAGTGCCCGGCCAAAATAGGTGAAGTCGTTTTCTTCCGAACAGCCGAAGGACACCCGGTCGGCGCGGGCGGCGGTGATCACCAGAGTCTTGTCATCTTGCAGCTTGGGAATGAAGCCGCCGGCGTAGCACGCCGAGATCACCAGTACCTTATGGCGCCCGTGTAGCGGCTTCAGCAGGGCCGCCAGGGTGCTGGCCGGCAGGTCGGCCAATTGCAGGCGCGGCTGGTCGAGGCTCAGCTCATGGCTACGCGAGCCGTGGCTGGTCAGGTAGATGAAGACCAGGTCCTCCGGGCCGCTGCGCTCGGCCAGAGCCTGGATCGCCCGGCGCAGGCTTTCACGGGTGGCCAGCGGGCGGTCGGTGAGGTGGTCGCGATGATTGATCAGGGTGATCTGGCCGCGTGAAGCGAAGCGTTCGACAAGGAAGTTGCTCACGTAGTCGGCTTCACGCATGAATACGCTCTGCTTGCCGTCGCCAGCCAGGGTCAGGGTGTAGAGTTCGATCTCGGGGGTCGAGGCCGGCAGGGCGGCGATGGCTGTATCGAGCAGTCGCCCTTGCTCCAGCAAGCCGAGCTCAAGTGGGTCGGGCAGAGCTTGGCCTTGCTCATCGCGTATCCGTTGTCCGCGTTGCCA
The DNA here is from genome assembly GCF_000498575.2 of Pseudomonas taeanensis MS-3. GTDB lineage: Bacteria > Pseudomonadota > Gammaproteobacteria > Pseudomonadales > Pseudomonadaceae > Aquipseudomonas > Aquipseudomonas taeanensis. The sequence continues at coordinate 73,471 of NZ_AWSQ01000010.1, read as the reverse complement.
GGTGCCACTGTGCTGGCGGCCGTCGGCCAGGCTCAGGCGGCCTTGACCGTGGTAGCGCCAGTCGCTGAACTGGCCAAGGTAACGACTGCCGTCGGCACCCTCGAACGAGCCTTCACCGCTGAGCGCGCCAGCGACGAACTCGCCGCTCCATACATCGCCGTCGGCGCTTTGGTAGCGTCCCTGACCATGAAACTGGTTGTCCCGGAAGCCGCCACTGTAGACGTCGCCGTCAGGGCTCTTGAAGCTGCCCGGACCGTTCAATTGGCCCTGCTCGAACTGACCACTGAACTGGTTGCCGTATTCGTCGGTGCGCACGCCCTGACCCTGTGGCTGGCCCTGGCTGAACTGGCCCTTGAAGCTGCTGCCATCGGTCCACTCGAGCGTGCCCAGGCCCTCGAACTGGTTGTTCTTGAATTCGCCGCGATAGATCAGGCCACTCTGGCTGAAGCGACCTTCACCGCTAAACTGGCCGAGTTCGAATTCGCCTTCATAATCTCCGCCGTTGCCATCGCGCAGGTGGCCCTGGCCATGAAAGACGCCTTGCTGAAATTCACCGAGGTACTGCTCGCCGTTCGCGCCATGCCATTCTCCGGCACCTTGCAGTTGGCCATCCTTGAACGTGCCGACAAACCAGCTGCCGTTGCGGTAATCCAGACGACCGTTGCCTTGCAGCAAACCGTCCACCACCTCTCCGCGGTAGCGGCCGCCGTCCGGCAGGGTGGCGTTGGCAGGCAACAGCGGTTCGCCGTCGCCGCAGGCAGCAAGCAATAGAGCGAGGCTCAGTGGAGCCAGGCGAACGAGGCGGAGCATGACAGACTTCCGAGTCGAGACATGCTTGGGAGTATGCCGCAAAGTGGCGGGTGCGCGGTGCTGTGACGCACAGGGAGGATGAAAAACGGGGCGCCAATCTGTGGATCGAATGCCCCGTGACACGCTACCAGCTCAGACGAAACAGAGCGTCAATGGCTCGGCGATGTAGGCCGGCTTTTCCTGGCCTTCGATCTCCAGTACCGCCTTGGCTTTCAGAAGCCATTGACCGGGGTTTTTCTCGTTGGCGTCGGTCAGGCTGACGACCAGGCGAACCTTGGAGTCAACTTTGACCGGCTGGATGAAGCGCACGCTGTCCAGGCCATAGTTGATCGCCATTTTCAGGCCTTGCGGGGTGATCATGATGTCTTCCATCAACATCGGTATCAGCGACAGCGACAGGAAACCATGAGCGATGGTGCTGCCGAACGGGGTCTGTTTGGCTTTTTCCGGGTCAACGTGAATGAACTGGTGGTCGCCGGTGCATTCGGCGAATTGATTGATCCGCTGCTGGTCGATGGTCAGCCACGCGGAACGTCCAAGTTCCTTGCCTACATAGTCTTTGAGCTGTGTGACGGGTACTGACGGCATAGTTCCTCCTTGAGGAGACGGGGGGGTGTTGTTTTTCGCGTTGAACCGCTCTGGCCGTAGATCATCATGAGCGGCGCGCGGGGTCAAGCCTGCAGCACCCAGCTGAATGGTGGGTTATATAGGCCAGGTGTCGGGCGTGCAGATTTTTTCGCGGGTGCTGTTCTGCCCTGGTGTTTAGTCAGTGGGCAGCTTGCCTGCTTATAATGGCGCGACCTCATCGAGGCGTCTGGGGCCGGGCTATGCGGTCGCCGCCATGCTCGTCGTTACCTGATTCGGAGATTTCTATGCTGCTTCGTGGGCTGTCCTGGCTGGTGCTGTGCCAATTGCTCGGCTCTGCGCTCAATGTGTTGTTACTGCCGATGTTGCCGGGCCCCATCATTGGCATGCTGTTGTTGTTCGGCTTTTTGCTGCTGCATGGCGAGGTTAGTGAACCGCTGCACGTGGCGGCCAGCAGCCTGCTCAAATACCTGCCATTGCTACTGGTGCCGCCGGCAGTCGGGGTGATGGTCTACGCCGAGGCGATCGTCGCGGACTTCTGGGCGGTGGTGGGAGCGCTGGTGTTGTCGCTGGTGCTGTCGGTGGTGTTTGCCGGTTGGATGATGCAGAGGCTCATCGAGCGGCAACAGCGCCAGCGGGAGGACGCATGAGTCTCGATTGGTACGGTGCCTGGCAAGCCATGACGCATCACCCGCTGTTTGGCGCCGGGATCACCCTGGGGGCCTATCAGCTGGGCGTAGCGGCCTACGAGAAAACCCGTTGGGTGTTCCTGCAGCCGGTGCTGCTGTCGATGTTGATCGTGATTGGTGTATTGCTGCTGTGTGGCCTGAGCTTTGCCGACTATAAAGTCAGCGCCGAGGTCCTGACGCTGTTGCTCGGACCGACCACTGTGGCCCTGGCGGTGCCGTTGTTCCTCAATTTGCGCAGGATTCGCCAGCTGTTCTGGCCGACTGTGCTGACACTGTTGCTCGCAGGGGTAGTGGCAACGCTGCTGGGCGTGGCCTTCGCCTGGTTGTTCGGCGCCGAGCGGATCATGTTGATGAGCATGGCGCCCAAGTCTGTGACCTCGCCTATCGCCATGTTGGTGGCCAGTCAGATCGGTGGCATCGCCGCCCTGGCCGCGGTATTCGTGATGATCACCGGGGTGGTCGGGGCGATACTCGGTCCGTCCCTGCTGCGGCGTTGCGGGGTGCATCACCATGCCGCGATGGGCATGGCCTTGGGTATGACCGCGCATGCGGTGGGCACCGCACGGGCGATGCAGGAAAGCGAGGAGTGCGGTGCCTTCGCCGCGCTGGCGATGAGTCTGATGGGTATGGTCACTGCAGTGCTGCTGCCGTTGGCTATTGTCCTGCTGACCTGAGAGTTTGTGAAAACTCCCACCTACTGCGGGCAGTCAGGAGACTGCCTCGCAACGGCGCTCGATTCCTTACAACCTCTGAGGACTGGCCGATGAATTTGCCGCTCTTTACCTTGAACACCGTGCTGTTTCCCGGCTGCCTGCTCGATCTGCAGGTATTCGAGGCACGCTACCTGGACATGATCAGCCGCTGCATGAAGCGCGGTGAAGGATTCGGTGTGGTGTGCATAGTCGAGGGTGAAGAGGTTGGCGAGGCTGCCGAACGCTTCGCGGCGATTGGTTGCGAGGCGTTGATTCGCGATTTTCAGCAACGGCCCAACGGGTTGTTGGGGATTCGTGTCGAAGGTGGTCGGCGTTTCAAGGTGCGTCGCGCCCAGGTGCTGCCCGATCAGCTGACCATGGCCGAAGTCGATTGGCTGGAGGATGGCCCGGAGCTGCCCTTGCTCGCCGAGCATGCCGACCTGACGGCGTTGCTCCATGCCCTGGCTGCCCACCCGATGGTTGCGGCGCTGGGCATGGGCGAGGCCATCGGCGATCAGGCGACTTTGGCCAATCAGTTGGCCTACCTGCTGCCCTTGGCATCGGAGCAGAAGGTGCAGCTGCTGGCGCTTGACGAGCCGCAGGCGCGCCTGAGTCTGCTGCAAACCGTGCTCGACCAGTTACAGGGCGAAGTCACAGGCTAGCAGGCTGTTGAAAAACTACTGAGCTCGGCTATGTCGCGTTGAAATCAGGCCGGGAAGCGGCGTCTCAAAATGCTCATGTACAGTTCGTACACTGCGCTTTTTCGCCTGATTTCGCCTTGCCTGGTCATCGCTCGCTACATTTTTCAACGGCCTGCTAGGAGCCAGCCGGGCGACTCAATAGCGGTAGAGCAGCTGCCCGGCCGACAGGTGCCAGGTGGCGATGACGCCGAGCAAGGCCAGACAGGCGGGCAAGACCAGCCACCACACCTTGGCCGACAGCGCCACCAGTGGCGTGCGCCTCTGTGTCAGGCTCAGACTCAAGGCGCACAGGCTGCCGGCCAGTAAAGCACCGGCGACTATGTCGCTTGGCCAGTGCACCCCCAGGTACACCCGAGACACTGCGATGCTCAGTGCTGGCAGGCAGGCGAGCAGGAGCCAGGCCAGGCGCAGGCGAGCCGGTTGGCCGCGTCCGGCGAGTACCCCGAGTACCAGAAAGAACGCAACTGCCGCGGAGCTGTGGCCGCTGGGGAAGCTGAAGCTGCCCAGCGGTTCGAGCAGGACCTCCGGGCGGCTGCGGGCGAACCATGCTTTCAATGCGCCGTTGGCCACGGCGGTACCGAGCAGGGTGCCGCCGGCAAACAGCGTGGCGCGCCACTGCCGGGCAAGCGCCAACAACAGGCACAGCAGAATACCTGCGGCCAGCTGATTGTTGAGATCGCCGAGGCGGGTGATCAGTACCATCAGCTGGTCGAGGCTGGCGCTGCGTTGTTCCTGGAGCAGTGCCAGCAGGCCTTGGTCGAGAGGAGTCAGCCTCGGCCAGCCAATAAACAGGCCGAACAGCAGCAGCAGGCTCAAGCCCGCCGCGAGCAGGCTGGCGTGACGTTGTTCGCGCAGGCTGCTGTGCACGCTGAAAAACAGAACGAGCGCCAGGCCGCCGGCGAGCAGTGCGGCCTGTTGCCAGAAGCCCTCCGGTAACGGTAAGCGCAGTGCGGCACCGGTGGCCCAGCCAGGCAGTAGGTAGGCGATGACCCAGCCCGCCGCTGCCAGCAGGCTGACCGCAATGAAGCGCCCGACGGGCATGTTGAGCATGCCGGCGACCATCGGCAGCATGGGCCGTAGCGGGCCGATAAAGCGACCGACCAACAGACTGGCGACGCCGTAACGTTGGAAGTAGATTTCGGCACCGGCCAGCCATTGCGGGTGGTGACGCAAGCCGGGCAAGCGGCGAATGTCCTGATGAAAATAGCGTCCGGTTGCGTAGGACAGGGCATCGCCGAGCAGGCCGCCGCAATAGGCCAGGGCCAGCGTTTCGCCGAGCGACAGTGCGCCGTTGCCGGCCAGCACGGCGACGGCGAACAGCAAGAAAGTGCCCGGAATGATGATCCCGACAATTGCCAGGCATTCGGTGCAGGCGATCAGGAAAACGGCAAAGCCCAGCCACTGCGGGTTGCTGCTGAGCCAGGTGGTCAGGCTGTCGAGCCATTGGCTCATCGGTGGGCATCCTGTGGGCCGAGTAGATGGTAGTCGCGTCCCTCGACTTGGCCGCGGCGTAGCGGGTTTCGCGTGCAGCAGCGGGCGAAGGCGGCGTCGACGAAACGGTAGGGCAGGTGCTCGTCACGCCCGGCTGGAATGCCCAGGCGAGTGGTTTGCACTATTTCAGCGGGCTGCTCGCCGACATCTTCGACGAACAGGCGTTGCGGGTCGAAGCGCTGTGCATCCCAGTCCACGACTTTCAGACCGAGTGCTTTACACAGTAGGGTCTGCCCGGCGCAGAGCTTTTCCAGAGGGCGCGGATGACCATGGCTGTCCGGGTTGTTGGTCTGCATCTGGGCCAGGCTGGCAGCGTTCGAGTGCGGATCGAGCCAGGGATGAGCGGACTTGATCAGCACGGCATTGCCTGGACCCTGGGCGCTGAAGTTCAGCGAGTCACCGCCGCGGGCGTAATACATATAGATGTGGCCACCGTCGAGAAACAGGGCGCGGCGTTTCTCGGTGTAACCGAGGGAGGCGTGACTGCCTTTTTCCGCGCAGTAATAGGCTTCGGTTTCGATGATGCGCGCCGCCAACCAGAGCTGGCCGTAGCGATGGCGAATCACCTTACCGATCAGCTCGCGAGCGAGTTGGCGGGCATCGCGGTCAAAAAAACCGGCGCTTAGGGCGCGCGCGTGCGGCCAGGGCAAGTTAAGGGTGGGGTCGTGTGGCATGAGCAGTCACGCTTGGTCGGCTGGGCATGGGCTGGGCGCGATCATAGCAAACTGCAAGGTGGGGGCTTGTAACGCCCGTGTCCTGGCGTGTGAACGGCTTGGAAAGCTGTCATTCGCAGGTGGTTGGCAAGGTCAGTTGAGGCTGCTGGCATGCGACTCGCCGACCATCTGCCCGGCGCCGCTGTGCGCGGGGCAGCGGCGCCGCTATAATCAGCCGCTTTCCTTGTTGCCAGGCATCCGAGACCATGACTGAGTCCGTGCTCGACTATATGACCCGTCTGGGCCGTGAGGCCCGCGCCGCCTCGCGCTTGGTCGCCCGCGCCAGCACCGCGCAGAAGAACCGCGCCTTGCTCGCCGCCGCCGAGGCCCTGAATGCTGCACGCTCGGAATTGACCGAGGCCAACGAAAAAGACCTCGCCGCCGGGCGTGCCAATGGTCTGGAACCGGCGCTGCTCGATCGCCTGGCGCTGACCCCCGCACGCATCGACGGCATGCTTGAAGGCCTGCGCCAGGTTGCGAGCCTGCCCGATCCGGTCGGCGCGATCCGTGATATGAGCTACCGTCCGTCGGGTATCCAGGTCGGAAAGATGCGCGTGCCGCTGGGGGTGATCGGCATCATCTATGAGTCGCGGCCCAACGTGACCATCGATGCCGCCAGCCTGTGCCTTAAGTCCGGCAACGCCACTATCCTGCGTGGCGGCTCCGAAGCCATTCACTCCAATCGTGCCATCGCCGCCTGCATTCAGCGGGGCCTGGCCGAGGCTGGCCTGCCGGCCGCCGCGGTGCAAGTGGTCGAGACCACCGACCGCGCCGCAGTCGGGGCGTTGATCAGCATGCCGGAGTTCGTCGATGTGATAGTGCCGCGCGGCGGCAAGGGCTTGATCGAACGTATCAGTCGCGACGCCCGGGTGCCGGTGATCAAGCACCTGGATGGCATCTGCCACGTGTTTGTCGACGCCCATGCCGATCTGCTGAAAGCGCAGAACATCGCATTCGATGCCAAGACTTACCGCTATGGTATCTGCGGGGCGATGGAAACCTTGCTGGTGGACCAGGCGGTGGCCGCCGCATTTCTCCCGGATATGGCCGCACGTCTGCACAACAAAGGTGTCGAACTGCGCGGCTGTGAGCGCACTTGTGCGTTGATCGAAGCCAAACCGGCAACCGAGGAAGATTGGAGTGCCGAGTATCTGGCGCCGATTCTGTCGATTCGTGTGGTCGACGGCCTGGAACAGGCCATCGAGCACATCAATCACTATGGTTCACACCACACCGACGCCATCGTCACCGAGCATCAGGGCCAGGCCCGGCGCTTTATCGCCGAGGTCGACTCCAGTTCGGTGATGCTCAACGCCCCGACCTGCTTCGCCGATGGCTTCGAGTACGGTCTCGGCGCGGAGATCGGTATCTCCACCGATAAACTGCATGCCCGGGGCCCGGTCGGGCTGGAAGGTTTGACCTGTGAAAAGTATGTGGTGATCGGCGACGGTCAACTGCGCGGGCAGTATGACTAGGGCGTGCTGTCAGTTATTTCCGCCGTTGCCTCGGAGTCTGGTTTGCTGCGGGCTGCGCCTTGCCTGGCCCGCTTTCAGGCGGCAACGCAATCGGGGAAATAATTGACTGCCCGCCCTCAGCGCATAGGCATGTTTGGCGGTACTTTCGATCCGCTGCATATCGGTCACCTGCGCAGCGCGCTGGAAGTGGCGGAGTTCATGGCGCTCGATGAGCTGCGTCTGATCCCCAGTGCGCGTCCACCGCATCGCAGTGCGCCGCAGGTGTCGGCGAGCGATCGTTTGGCCATGGTCGAGCTGGCTGTGGCGGGCCTGTCGCCGCTGTGCGTGGATGATCGCGAGCTGAAACGCGACAAGCCGTCGTACAGCATCGACACCCTGGAATCGTTGCGCGCCGAGTTGGGCGCCGACGATCAGCTGTTTTTGTTGCTGGGCTGGGATGCCTTTTGCGGGCTGCCCAGCTGGCACCGTTGGACCGAGTTACTGGAGCACTGTCACATTCTGGTGCTGCAACGCCCGGATGCCGACAGCGACGCTCCGGAAGCCCTGCGCAACTTGCTGGCTGCGCGCAGTGTCAATGATCCGCTGAGCCTGAGTGGGCCTGGCGGGCAGATTTCTTTTGTCTGGCAGACCCCGCTTGCGGTGTCCGCCACGCAGATCCGCGCGCTATTGGCGGACGGAAAGTCGATACGTTTTCTGGTGCCCGATGCGGTGCTGGCTTATATCCACGCGCACGGGCTGTACCGTGCCGTTAACTGAACACGAGACAAACGAGTTACTTATGAAGAAGCAAGAAATGCTCAGCGAAGACCTGGTCAAACTGACCATCGCTGCCCTGGAAGACATCAAGGCACAAGACATCACCACCATCGATGTGCGCGAGAAGACCAGCATCACCGATTTCATGGTGATCGCCAGCGGCACTTCCAGCCGCCACGTCAAGTCGCTGGTCGACAACGTGCTGGAGAAGGTCAAGGAAAAGGGTGTGCGCCCGATTGGCAGCGAAGGCCTGGATACCGGTGAGTGGGCACTGCTCGACCTGGGCGACATCGTGGTCCACGTGATGCTGCCGACTGCCCGTCAGTTCTACGACCTCGAGCGTCTCTGGCAGGGCGCCGAGCAGAGCCGTGCACAGCACAGCCCGGATCTGCACCCGGACCACGAGTAAGGGTCGGCCGCTGTGCGTATCAAGCTGATCGCCGTCGGCTCGCGGATGCCGCGCTGGGTGGAGGACGGCTGGCAGGAGTATGCCAAACGCATGCCCTCCGAACTGGCGCTTGAACTGGTGGAGATTCCGTTGACCACGCGCGGCAAGAATGCCGATGTGGCGCGGATGATTCGCCAGGAAGGCGAAGCCATGCTGGCCAAGGTGCAGCCGGGGGAGCGTATTGTCACCCTGGAAGTCGAAGGGCGGCCGTGGAGCACCGAGCAGTTGGCCGTGGAGCTGGACAAGTGGCGCCTGGATGCGCGCACGGTCAACCTCATGGTCGGTGGGCCGGAAGGCTTGGCGCCGGAGGTGCAGGCGCGCAGCGAGCAGCGTTGGTCGCTGTCGCCGTTGACCTTGCCGCACCCGCTGGTGCGCATCCTCATCGGCGAGCAAATTTATCGGGCCTGGACGGTGTTGTCCGGCCACCCGTATCACAAATAACCAGCAGTCGCCGATGCCTCAACCGATTCGCCTCAACGACCATGACAAAGACGCGCGCTTGATCCGCCGGCGTGCGCTGGTCGGTGCGGCTGTGGTTTTTTTGCTGATTGGTCTGCTGGTCGCCCGCCTGTATTACTTGCAGGTGGTGCAGTACGAGTATCACTCGACCCTGTCGGAAAATAATCGGGTGCATGTCCAGCCGATTCCGCCGACGCGCGGGCTGATCTTCGACCGCAATGGGGTGATCGTCGCGGACAACCGCCCCAGCTTCAGTCTGACCCTGAGCCGTGAGCGGGCGGGTGATTGGGAGCAGGTGCTGGATGTCATAGTCGAGGTGCTGGAACTCAGTGACGACGAGCGCGCGCTGTTCGAGAAGCGTGTGCGTCAGGGGCGCCGGCCATTCGAGCCGGTGCCGGTGCTGTTCGAGTTGAGTGAAGAGCAGATCGCCCGCATCGCGGTCAATCAGTTCCGCCTGCCGGGGGTCGAGGTGGCCGCGCAGCTGGTCCGGCATTACCCGCAGGGCGAGCACTTCGCCCATTCGGTGGGCTATGTCGGGCGGATCAACGAGGCAGAGTTGAAAGGTCTCGATCCAGTCGCCTATAGCGGTACTCACCATATCGGTAAAACCGGTATCGAGCGCTTCTACGAGGCGGAATTGCACGGCGAAGTGGGCTACGAAGAGGTCGAGACCAACGCCCGCGGCCGCGTGTTGCGGGTGCTCAAACGCACCGACCCGCTGCCGGGCAAGGACCTGCGGCTGACTCTCGATGTGCGTTTGCAAGAGGCAGCCGAAGCGGCGTTGGGTGGTCGCCGCGGCGCTATCGTGGCGATCCAGCCTGCGACCGGCGAGGTGCTGGCCATGGTCAGTCAGCCGAGTTTCGATCCCAATCCCTTCGTCACTGGCATCAGTTTCAAGGCCTACGCCGAGCTACGCGATTCGATCGATCGGCCGTTGTTCAACCGGGTATTGCGCGGCCTCTACCCGCCGGGCTCGACCATCAAGCCGATGATGGCGGTTGCGGCCCTGGATGCCGGGGTGATCACCCCCTCTTCGCGGGTGTTCGATCCCGGTTTCTACCAGTTGCCCAACGTCAAGCACAAGTACCGTAACTGGAACCGCAGTGGTGATGGCTGGGTGAATCTGGAAATGGCGATCATGCGCTCCAATGACACCTACTTCTATGACCTTGCACATAAGATGGGCATCGATCGGATGCACGACTACATGACGCGCTTTGGTCTCGGTCAGCGGGTGTCCCTGGACATGTTCGAGGAAACATCCGGGCTGATGCCCTCGCGTGACTGGAAACGTGCGCGCTATCGCCAGCCCTGGTACCCGGGGGAGACACTGATTCTCGGCATCGGTCAGGGTTATATGCAAACCACACCGCTGCAGTTGGCTCAGGCCGCGACACTGATGGCCAGTCGTGGCAAGTGGATTCGTCCGCACCTGGCCAAGAGCATCGAAGGCCAGCCGCCAGTCGATTCTGAGCCGCTGCCGGACATCCAGTTGCACGATACAAAATACTGGGATTACGCCCGCTTCGGCATGGAACAGGTCATGCACGGCCCGCGCGGCACCGCGCGCAAGGTCGGTGACAGTGCGGTGTACCGCATCGCCGGCAAGAGCGGTACCGCGCAGGTGGTGGCGATCAAGCAGGGTGAGAAGTACGACCGCAGCAAGGTTCAGGAGCGCCATCGCGACCATGCCTTGTTCGTCGCCTTCGCGCCGGTGGAAAACCCGCAGATCGTCGTGGCCGTGATGGTGGAGAATGGCGAGTCCGGTTCGGGCGTGGCGGCGCCAGTGGTCAAGCAGGTGATGGACGCCTGGCTACTGGATGACGGCGGTCAGCTGAAGGCCGAGTACGCACCTCCCTTGAACGCAGAGGTCAGTCGTCGATGAACAGTAACTTCGATCGCACCCTGTCCAGCGAAGACGATGTGTTGCGTCGACGTGCCGGCCTGCTGCAGCGTCTGCACATCGATGGCATCTTGTTGTTGTTACTGCTGATATTGGCGGCCGGCAGCCTGTTTATCCTGTATTCGGCCAGCGGCAAGAACGTTGCTCTGCTGATCAAACAGGCCAGTTCATTCGGCATTGGCCTGGTGGGCATGTTCATCATCGCCCAGCTCGAGCCACGGTTTATGGCGCGCTGGGTGCCGCTGGCCTACCTGGCGGGCGTTGGCTTGCTGGTGGCGGTGGATGTCATGGGGCATAACGCCATGGGCGCCACCCGCTGGATCAATATCCCCGGGGTGATCCGTTTCCAGCCTTCCGAATTCATGAAAATCATCATGCCGGCGACCATCGCCTGGTATTTATCGGGCCGCAGCCTGCCGCCACGCTTGAAGCATATCTGTATCAGTCTGGCGCTGATTCTCGTGCCCTTTGTGCTGATTCTGCTGCAGCCGGATCTCGGTACCTCGCTGCTGGTGATCGCCTCCGGCGCCTTCGTGCTGTTTATGGCTGGCCTGCAGTGGCGCTGGATACTTGGTGCGGTGACGGCTTTGGTGCCGGTCGCCGTGGGCATGTGGTTCTTCGTCTTGCGCGAATATCAGAAGCAGCGAGTGCTGACTTTCCTTAATCCGGAGAGTGATCCACTGGGCAGTGGTTGGAACATCATTCAGTCTAAGGCGGCAATTGGCTCGGGCGGGGTGCTGGGTAAAGGCTGGCTGCTCGGTACCCAGTCGCACCTGGATTTTTTGCCGGAAAGCCACACGGACTTTATCATTGCCGTGCTCGCCGAGGAGTTCGGCCTGGTCGGTGTATGTTTGTTGCTGTTGATGTACGTGCTGCTGATTGCTCGCGGATTGGTGATTACCGTGCAAGCGCAGACGCTGTTCGGTAAGCTCCTTGCCGGAGCCTTGACCATGACGTTCTTCGTCTATGTCTTCGTCAATATCGGCATGGTCAGCGGGCTGTTGCCGGTGGTGGGGGTGCCGCTACCGTTCATTAGTTACGGCGGAACCTCACTGATTACCCTGCTCTCGGGGTTCGGGATTTTGATGTCGATCCACACCCACCGTAAATGGATTACTCAGGTTTAATTGGGGTTATGAATTCAATGCAAATACTGCGTCGCTGGGCTACTCGGCATGCACCTTGGCTCGGCTTGGCGGGCCTGTTCGGCCTGACTCAGCAGGCTGCCGCCGCTGAATATGAGCACTCACCGCAGGTCGCCGAGTTTGTCGCCGAGATGACCCGGGATTACGGCTTCGCCAGTGAACAACTGGTCAGCCTGTTTGCCGAAGCCGAGCGCAAGCAATCCATTCTGGATGCCATTTCGCGCCCGGCGGAGAAGGTCAAACCCTGGAAAGATTACCGGCCGATCTTTATCACCGACTCGCGTATCGCCCGTGGCGTGGATTTCTGGCGCGAGCATGAACAGGTCCTGGCGCGTGCGGAACGGGAGTACGGCGTACCGGCTCAGGTGATCGTGGCGATCATCGGGGTGGAAACCTTTTACGGCGGCAATACCGGAAACTATCGGGTGGTTGATGCGCTGTCGACCCTGGCGTTCGACTATCCTCCGCGGGCGCCGTTCTTTCGCAAGGAACTGCGTGAGTTTCTCATGCTCGCGCGCGAGGAGCAGGTCGATCCGCTCAGCCTGAAAGGTTCCTATGCCGGTGCCATGGGCTTGCCGCAGTTCATGCCGAGCAGCTTCCGCGCCTATGCGGTGGACTTCGATGGCGACGGCCATATCAATATCTGGACCAACCCGGACGATGCCATCGGCAGCGTCGCCAGCTATTTCAAACGGCACGGTTGGCAGCCGGGTGAGCCGGTAGTCAGCGCTGCCAGCATCAAGGGCGAGCAGGCCGAGCAAGGCCTGACCCAAGGCCTTGATCCGGTGAAGACAGCCGCCGAGCTGCGCCAGCTGGGCTGGGCCAGCGCCATGCCTCTGACCGACGAACTGCCCGTCACCGCCTTTCGTCTGGAAGGCGCCGAGGGCGACGAGTATTGGTTGGGCCTGCCGAACTTCTTCGTGATTACCCGCTATAACCGTAGCGTGATGTACGCCATGGCGGTGAATCAACTGGCCGAGTTGCTGGTTGACGCACGAGGGGCGCACTGATGACGCGTGTGCCGTTTAAGCTCGCCGCCTGTGGCGCACTCGCGCTGTTGCTGGCGAGCTGTGCCTCCAGTCGTGCGCCGCAGCCTGTTGCTCCGACGCAAGCGGGCGGTGGGATTTCCGGTCCGGGTAATTACAGTCGTCCGCACAAGGATGGCGCACCCTGGTGGGACGTCGATGTGTCACGCATCCGCGACGCGGTGCCGATGCCGCATAACGGCGCTTATAAGGCCAGCCCCTATACCGTGCTGGGCAAGACCTACTACCCGATCCCCGATGCCCGGCGCTATCAGGCGACTGGTCCGGCGTCCTGGTACGGCACCAAGTTCCACGGCCAGGCCACCGCCAACGGCGAAACCTACGACCTGTACGGCATGACCGCAGCGCACAAGACCTTGCCGCTGCCCAGTTATGTCAAGGTGACCAACCTGGAAAACGGCAAGACTGCGATCCTGCGGGTCAACGACCGCGGGCCGTTCTATTCCGATCGGATCATCGACCTGTCCTTTGCTGCGGCGAAAAAACTCGGTTATGCCGAGAGCGGCACGGCACGCGTCAAGGTCGAGGGTATCGATCCACAGGAATGGTGGGCCCAGCGCGGCCAGCCGGTGCCGATGGTGCTCGCTCAGCCGCAGCAGGTTGCTCAGGTGAAGACAATCGCACAGCCGCTAGCGGCTCCGCTCGAGCAGTATGCGCCGCCCGCGCAGCAGCACGCGGCTGCGGTGCTGCCGCTTGAAGTCAGCGCAAAAAAAAACGTTTCAGTCGCAGCCTCTGGCCTGTATCTCCAAGTGGGCGCCTTCGCCAATCCGGACGCTGCTCAGCTGCTCAAGGACAAGTTGAGCGGGACAGTAACTGCGCCGGTGTTCATCAGCTCAGTGGTGCACAACCAGCAGATCCTGCACCGCGTTCGTCTGGGCCCGATCAGCAGTCAGGGCGAGGCTGAGCAATTGCAAGACAGCGTGCGGCTGGCCAATCTCGGTCCATCGAGGCTGGTGAAGGCGGATTGACCTGGCACTTATCGGCCGTTCGCCAGACTAAGCACCAAGCCGAGGCTGTTTACCCGGCACGGCACCCCTAATTTGCCCTTGCGGGCCTGTTTGACCCTTAGCAACTTTGAGAGACGGATGAATATCACCAGTTTTACCCAACGCGTTTCCTTGTCCCTACTGCTGCTCACTGCGCCGGTCGCCTGGGCCGCTCAAATGGTGATTCCGGCACCGCCACAGCTGGCAGCTAAGTCCTATGTACTGATGGACGCCGCGAGCGGCAACATCCTGGTCGAGCACAACGCCGATGAGCGTCTGCCGCCTGCCAGTCTGACCAAGTTGATGACCGCCTACCTGGCGACTCTGGACATCAACCGCGGTCAGATCAAAGAAACCGACATGGTGCGCATCAGTGAGAAGGCCTGGCGCATGGGCGGCTCGAAGATGTTTATCGAGGTGGGCAAGGAGGTCTCGGTCGATGACCTGCTGCACGGCATCATCATCCAGTCCGGCAACGACGCCAGCGTGGCACTGGCAGAACATATCGCCGGCAGCGAAGAGGCCTTCGCCGACCTGATGAACGCCAGTGCCGAGCGTCTGGGTATGAGCAACAGCCAATTTCGCAACGCCACTGGCTGGCCGGACCCGGAGCATTACTCCTCGGCCCATGACATGGCCAAGCTGGCGCGCGCGATCATCTATGAAGATCCGGCGCATTACGCCATCTACGCGCAGAAGGAGTTTTTCTGGAACGGTATCAAACAGCCGAACCGCAACCTGCTGCTGTGGCGCGACAAGACAGTCGATGGCCTGAAAACCGGGCACACCGATGAAGCCGGTTATTGCCTGGTCTCGTCTGCCGTGCGCGACGGCATGCGTTTGGTCTCGGTGGTCTTCGGTACCAACAGCGAACAAGCCCGCGCCGCCGAGACGCAGAAGCTGTTGACCTACGGCTTCCGCTTCTTCGAGACCCGCACCTTCTATCAGAAGGGCACAGAATTAGCCCAGGCCCAAATCTGGAAAGGTGCCGACCGTCAGGTCAAGGCCGGCTTGGCCAATGACCTGACCTTGACCTTGCCGAAGGGTCAGCTGGATAAGCTGCAAGCCGGTATGACCCTCAATCCACAGTTGATCGCGCCGATCCAGAAGGGCGATGTCATCGGTAAGGTTGAGGTGAAGCTGGCGGATGAGGTGGTGCACAGCGCCGATCTGGTCGCCTTGGATACCGTCGAGGAGGGTGGCGTCTTCCGTCGCCTGTGGGATAGCATTCGTCTGTTCTTCTACGCTTTGTTCAACTAACTGTGTTGACCGCCGCCAGCGCGCCTTATCCAGGCGTGGCTGGCACAGGTCTTCGCGGATCACGAGTCCGCCACCGCCATGACTGATACTGATGTTAAAGCTCCAAAAATCGAGTTTCCCTGTGAGCGCTATCCGATCAAGGTGATCGGTGAGGCCGGCGACGGTTTTGCCGATCTGGTGATCGAAGTGATCCAGCGCCATGCGCCTGATCTAGACGCCGGCACCCTGGTGCTGCGCGACAGCCGCAATGGTCGCTACCTTTCGGTTCAAGTGCTCATCACCGCCACCGGTGTGGAGCAGCTGCAAGCCATTCACGTCGACTTGCGCGCCACCGGCCGCGTGCAAATGGTGCTCTAGTGGCCGAGCTCGTCGTGCGCCACCTCGGTGTCGTGGATTATCTGCCGACCCTGGACGCGATGCGTCGGCTGACCGCCGAGCGCGATGAGCTGACGCCCGATGAAATCTGGCTGCTGCAGCACCCCCGGGTGTTCACCCAGGGTCAGGCCGGCAAGCCCGAACATCTGTTGGCGCCGGGTGACATCCCGGTGATTCAGGTGGAGCGCGGCGGGCAGGTTACCTACCACGGCCCGGGACAGCTGGTGGCCTATCTGCTGCTCGATCTGCGCCGCCTGAATCTAGGCGTGCGCGAGTTGGTGACGGCGATGGAGCAGAGCCTGGTGGATGTGCTGGCCAGCTATGGCGTGGAGGCGGCGCCCAAGGCCGATGCGCCCGGCGTGTATGTCAACGGCGAGAAGATCGCTTCGTTGGGGCTGAGAGTTAGCCGAGGCTGCTCGTTCCACGGCCTGGCGCTCAATGTGGATATGGACATGTCGCCATTCTGGCGAATCAACCCCTGCGGCTATACGGGGCTGAAAATGGTGCAGCTGAGGGATCTACTCGACGCGCCGCCCTCGTTCGACGAGGTGACGCAGCGCCTAGAGCAAGCGCTACGCCAGCGGCTGGGTTATGAACCCCGGCTTTAGGCAGGGTGGGGCGCGGCGTGATTGTCGGATTACGCTTGGCTAATCCAGGCTACGTCAGTACAACAGCCTTCGCCCGGATTAGCCGAAGGCGTAATCCGGGAGTCGTCAATTCAGGTTGAGTGTCGGAATGATGCTCGGGGCGACGTCCTGACCCGGTACCGGAACCGGTGCGGCCAGACCCAGGTTGTTCTTCTCGAATACCTTGTCGGCTCGGTAGCTGGAGCGCACCAGCGGGCCGGCAGCCACTTCCATGAAGCCCTTTCCCAGGCCTATATCGCGGAATCGATTGAACTCCTCGGGGCTGACCCAGCGCTTGACCGGCAGGTGGTTGCGAGTGGGCTGCAGATACTGGCCGAGGGTGAGGATGTCCACGCCGATGGCGCGCAGGTCATCCATGGTTTCGATGACTTCTTCGTCGGTTTCACCCAGGCCCAGCATCAGGCTGGTCTTGGCCAGCACATCCGGGCGGTGGCGCTTGGCATGCTCGAGCACGCGCAAGGTCTTCTCGTAGCCGGCACGCGGGTCGCGCACCACGTGGGTCAGGCGCTTGACCGTTTCGACGTTCTGCGCGAACACCTCCAGGCCGGAATCCACCACCCGTTCGATGGCCTGCAGGTCGCCGTTGAAATCCGGGGTCAGGGCTTCTACGACCACCTGTGGCGTGCGCTCCTTGATGGCACGCACGCAGGCGGCGTAGTGGCTGGCGCCACCATCTTGCAGATCGTCGCGATCCACCGAGGTCAGGACGATATAGCGCAGCGCCATCAGCTCGACCGACTTGGCCGTGTTCTGTGGCTCTTCCAGGTCCAGCCAACCGTTCGGGTTGCCGGTATCCACCGCGCAGAAACGACAGGCACGGGTGCACACCGAGCCCATCAGCATGATGGTGGCGGTGCCGTTGGACCAGCACTCGCCCATGTTCGGGCAGTGCGACTCCTGGCAAACGGTGCTCAGGCGGTGCTCGCTGACATTGCGCTTGACCGCTTCGAAGCGGCTGCCGCCAGGCGCTTTGACCCGCAGCCATTTGGGCTTGGGTTCATACACCTGGGGTTCGGCCGAAGTACGGCGCTTCTGGCCATCCTTGATCGCAGTGGTGCCCTGAATGGTGCGGAATTTGTCGCCGCTGGCAACAGGTTTAGGCGAGGACGTGTCTGACATCGGAAATCTGGGCTCCGTTAGAGGCTCCATTGGCGAGAGGCTTGTGGCCGCCGCGAAGTCTATCACAGAAGGTCTTCTCGCAAGCTGGCGGCCGTCTCCCTGCAGGCGTGGAGCGGAACCGCCGACAGTACCTGTAGCCCTCGCGCAGTCATCTGCCGGTGCAGCGCTTGGTGCATCCGGACACATTCTCCAGGTTTGCCGAAGAAGGCCTCAAGATGGGCTGCAAGAGCGTCGCCTCCGGGCCGCTGGTGCGCTCGTCCTAACCCGCCGATCAGCCGGCGCATGAGGTCAGGAGCTACTGATCCGGGGCTGAGTCTATGTACCGCAGCATAAAAAGGGCGACCCGAGGGTCGCCCTTTTTATGCTGCTTGTCAGTGATTTCGTAGCTGTTCAAGCAGTTCGTAGCTTGGGTAACCATCCGCCGGCTGACCACGCCTCTGCTGAAAGGCGCGCACCGCCTTGCGGGTATTGGCGCCGATAATGCCGTCGGCAGGTCCTGGCGCGAAACCGTTCTGTGACAGTAGTGCTTGCAGTTCGATGCGCTCACTACGGCCCAGCTGGCGATCACTGCGTGGCCAGCTGCCATGTACGCCTGTGCCGCCGCGCAGGCCGTCGGCCAGCAGGCCGATGGCGAGCGCGTAGGAGGTTGAGTTGTTGTACTTGAGGATGCTGCGAAAGTTACTCAACAACAAAAAAGCTGGGCCGCGATGGCCCGCAGGCAGCAACAGGGTTGCAGGAGTGGCGCTGGCCACGGCGTTTGACGAGTCCATGGGGGTGACGCCCAGTGCCTTCCACTCTGCGAGGCTGCGGCGGTTATCTGGATCGGCGAGGGAGTAATCGAACTCGGCAGGTAGACGCACCTCGAAGCCCCAGGGCTGACCCTGTTGCCAGCCCGAGGCTTGCAAGTAGTGCGCGGCCGAAGCCAGTGCGTCGGTCGAGGAGTTCCACAGGTCGCGACGGCCGTCGCCATCGAAATCCACTGCATGCTGGTTGTAGGTGGTCGGCATGAACTGGGTCTGGCCCATGGCACCGGCCCAGGAGCCGACCAGGCGCTCCGGGGTGATGTCGCCGTGCTGGAGGATCTGTAACACGGCAAGCAATTGGCTGCGCCAGAACGCTTGGCGACGGCCTTCGTAGGCCAGAGTGGCGAGCGAGCGGATCACGTTGTGGTGGCCGATATTGCTGCCGAAATTGCTCTCCAGGCCCCAGATGGCCACCAGGACCTCGCCGTCCACCGCGTAACGCTGTTCGATGCGCGTGAGGTTGTTGCGTTGTTGGGCGAGCAGGCTGCGGCCACGGGAAACCCGGATCGGCGACACGGCGCCGTCGAGGTACTCCCAGACGGGGCGGGTGAACTCCGGTTGGCTGCTGTCGGCGGCCAATACATCCGGGTTAGGGCTGACTCCGGCAAAGGCCCGGTCGAACAGTTCGGCTTCGATGCCGGCGGCGATGGCATCGCTGCGTAGCAGAGTGCGCCAGTCGGCGAAGCTGAGTCGTTCGCTGTCGACTGATGCGGCTGGCACAGGGCTAAGGGTGAGGCCGTCGCTCGGGGAGTTGGCTGCAGTGGCCAGCGATTGCGCCGGCGCCTCGCTGCAAGCACTCAACAGGAGAAGGGTGCAGGCCGTGGCCGTGTGGCTCAGGCTGCGCAGAAGCAGGTTTGGCATGGTGGTCTCAGCACGTTTTGCAGGCCGCTACCTTAGCACGAATGAGGCTCTATACGGGCTGTTGCGGGGCCTCAGGCGGCGACAAAGAATGAAGTCTCCCAGTTGTGCTGGGAGGCTTCGCGGCGATAACTGCCTTTGCCTTTATGCGGTCTTTCCTGGCGACTGCGGAACAGTGGCTGGGCGACCAGGGATTTGGCCTTGTTCGGGCCATGCTGGGTTTTCTTGGCCATGGGTTGCCCTCTTAGCGCCCACCATCTGGGGCCGGCCGAGCATGGGCCGCGGCTGAGAAAATGTCCAGGCTAGGGCGTGGCGTCTGTGGCGAGGCCCAGGCGTTGTCCACACATGTTGAGGGTGAGCAGGCTCAAACCGCTCCACGGGCTTCCAGGCGCTTGCCCTTTGATCTGCGCATCGATGCGTTGCGCATCCAGCAGCAGCAGAGCCCAGCGGGCGGCCGAGTGACGTTGCAGGGCTTTACTGACCAGTGGTCGTCGTTTATCCCAGACTGGCGGGCGTGCCGAGCTGAAGGCTTTCTCCAGCGGCATGCCTTGGCTGTATTGCTGAGCGATATTGGCCAGCAGGCGCAGCTCGCGTGCCAGCGCCCAGAGTACTACGGGGGGCTCGACGCCCTCACCGCGCAGCCCTTCGAGCATGCGCAAGGCGTGCGCGGCTTCACCGTTGAGTGTTGCATCGATCAGGCCGAAGACGTCGAAGCGCGCACTGTCAGCGACTGCGGCGTGCACGGTGCTGACATCGACCTGGCCGTCTATGGCGAGCAGCTTGAGTTTTTCGATTTCCTGGGCCGCCGCGAGCAGGTTGCCCTCTACGCGTACGGCAATCATCTCCACGGCTTCCTGGCTGGCGCTCAGTCCAGCCTGCGCCATGCGTTGGCGAATCCATTGCGGCAGTTGATGCGCATCGACCGGCCAGATCTGCATGAACTGCGTCTGCTGTCCGTCGATAAGGGCCTTGGCCCACTTGGTTTTCTGGGTGCTGCCATCGAGCTTGGGCAGGCTGATCAGTAATACCGTGTCTTCCGGCGGCCGGGCCAGGTATTCGAGCAGCGCAGCACTGCCTTTATCGCCAGGCTTGCCGGATGGCAGGCGCAGCTCCAATAAGCGTTTGTCGGCGAATAAGGAGAGGCTGGCAGAGGCTTGCAGCAAGTTGCCCCAGTCGAAATTGCTTTCGACGTTGAACACCTGGCGCTCGCTGAAACCCAGTTCACGGGTGGCTGCACGAATGGTGTCGCAGGCTTCCTGGCACAGCAGCGGTTCGTCGCCACTGATCGCATACACCGATGCCAGGTTGCCCTGGAGGTGTTTGCTGAGTTGTGCGGGATTGAGTTTCATCGGCTCATCAGGCGTCGGGCCGCATGGGCGGCCCTCGCAGACTTACTGCAGTTGCGTCGGCAGTTGCAGCGGTGACTGCTTTGGTTGCGAGGCTTCGAACTGGCGAGCGGCCTCCAGAGCCTCGGCTTCGGCTTTGGCCTTGGCTTCGGCGGCCTGTTGCAACTGGTCGAGCTGCGCTGGAGTCACCTGACGCAGACGTTGAACCAGTTGCTGCACCAGGTCGCGACGCATTTCCTGGCGCAACTGCGCGGCCTCCTGGCCGGAGCCAATCAGGTTGTT
Source organism: Pseudomonas taeanensis MS-3 (assembly GCF_000498575.2). Taxonomy (GTDB): domain Bacteria; phylum Pseudomonadota; class Gammaproteobacteria; order Pseudomonadales; family Pseudomonadaceae; genus Aquipseudomonas; species Aquipseudomonas taeanensis. The sequence goes on along the minus strand of NZ_AWSQ01000010.1, from coordinate 52,882 downwards.
GCTGTCCTGCACGTAGAAGTTCTGTACTTCCAGTTGGTTATTCAGCAGTAGCAGGTTCTTCGCGCCACGAATCTCGTAGTCGAGGGTCATGGTCAGCTCGTATTCGGCAGTGCGCGCCGAACTGGTATAGCTGGCGGTGCGCTGGTCTTCCTGCTCGTTGCTCAGGATCAGGCTGTAGGGGGCGCCGGGGTAAACGCGTACGTCGTTGTTCTGCAGGACTTCGCGTACTTGTTTGAGCGTCTCGCCGTAAGCGTTGCGGGCGCTGACATTGAGTTCCTTGAGGGCAAACTGCACATCACCGGTTCCGCGCAGTTGGAAGCCACAGGCGCTGAGCAGTACAGTCAGGCCGATTACCAACAGATTCCGTTTCATCATCTTTGTTTTCCCCTAGGTCAAGCATCCCGGCGCGCCATGTGTGGGCGCGCCGAGTGTAATCAGTTGGCGACGATATTGACCAGTTTACCCGGCACCACAATCACCTTGCGAATAGCCAAGCCTTCGGTAAACCGCAGCACATTCTCGTTGCTCCGGGCCGCCGTCTCGACTTCTTCGCGGCTGGCGCTGGCCGGCATCTCAAGCTGTCCGCGGAGTTTGCCGTTGACCTGAATCACCAGAGTCAGGCTGTCTTGCACCAGGGCTGACTCGTCCAGCTGCGGCCAGCGAGCGTCGATGATCGCTCCGTGCTGGCCCAGTTCCGACCACAGTTGGTGACTGATGTGCGGGGTGATCGGTGCCAGCAGCAGGGCCACGGTTTCCAAACCTTCCTGGAGCAGGGCGCGGTCTTGTTCGGCTTGTTGAGGCGCTTTTTCCAGCACGTTCATCAGGGTCATCACGGCGGCGATGGCGGTGTTGAATTTGTGGTGCTGGCCAATGTCCTGGCTGGCTTGCTTGATGGCCAGGTGGATGGCGCGGCGCACCTCTCTTTGTGCGTCGCTGAGCGTATTCTTGTCCAGCGCCTGTGGCAGGCCGGCATTGACGTGGGTCTGGGTCAGGCGCCAGACGCGGCGCAGGAAGCGGCTGCCGCCCTCGACGCCGGAGTCGGACCATTCCAGGCTCATGTCCGGTGGTGAGGCGAACATCATGAACAGGCGGCAAGTGTCGGCGCCGTAAGCATCGATCATCGCTTGTGGGTCAACGCCATTGTTCTTCGACTTGGACATCTTCTCGGTGCCACCGATTTCCACTGGCTGGCCGTCGATCTTCAACTTGGCGGCGATGACCTTGCCCTTGGCGTCGCGTTCGATTTCTACGTCGGCTGGGTTGAACCAGTCCTTGCCGCCGTTTTCCAGTACGCGGAAATATGTGTCGGCGACCACCATGCCTTGGGTCAGTAGGTTCTTGAACGGCTCATCGGAGTCGAGCAGGCCCTCGTCACGCATCAGCTTGTGGAAGAAGCGCGCGTAGAGCAGGTGCAGGATGGCGTGTTCGATACCGCCGATGTATTGATCCACCGGCAGCCAGTGGTTGGCTGCGGCCGGATCAACCATGCCGCCGGTGTACTGGGGCGAGGCGTAGCGGGCGAAATACCAGGAGCTTTCCACGAAGGTGTCCATGGTGTCGGTTTCGCGCTTGGCCGGGTTGCCGCATTTCGGGCAGCTGCACTCATAGAACTCGGGCATCCTGGCCAGTGGCGAGCCCGCGCCGTCTGGCACCACGTCTTCGGGCAGTACTACGGGTAGCTGGTCTTCCGGCACCGGCACATCGCCGCAGTTGTCGCAGTGGATGATCGGGATCGGGCAGCCCCAATAGCGCTGGCGGCTGATGCCCCAGTCGCGCAGACGGAACTGGGTGCGTGCCTGGCCGAGGGATTTTTTCTGCAGGGCAACTTCGATGGCGTCGAAGGCGCCCTCGAAATCCAGGCCGTCGAACTCACCGGAGTTGATCAGTTGGCCATGCTCGCCATAGGCGTCCTGCCAGGGTGCCGGGGTCTCGTCGCCGGCCGTGGTACGCACCACCGCTTTGATCGGCAGCTGGTATTTGTGGGCGAACTCGAAATCGCGCTCGTCGTGAGCCGGTACGGCCATTACCGCGCCGTCGCCATAATGGATCAGCACGTAGTTGGCGACCCACACCGGCAGCTTTTCACCGGTCAGCGGGTGCTCGACGAACAGCCCGGTAGGCAGGCCTTTCTTCTCCTGGGTGGCGATGTCGGCTTCGGCCACGCCGCCGCGTTTGCATTCGTCGATGAAGGCCTGCAGTTCGGCCGCCTTGTCGCTCGGCAGGCGTGCGAGGGCGACGGACGCCAGGTGGTGTTCGGCTGCGACCGCGACGTAGGTAGCGCCCAGCAGGGTGTCCGGGCGCGTGGTAAAGACTTTCATGCTGCCGGCTTCGCCGATGCTGGCGACGTCATAGGGGAAGCTGACTTCCATTCCGCGTGACTTGCCGATCCAGTTGCGCTGCATGGTCTTGACCTGTTCCGGCCAGCCATCCAGGTCATCCAGGCTACTCAGCAGCTCATCCGCATAGGCGGTGATCTTGAAGTAGTACATGGGGATTTCGCGCTTTTCGATCAGCGCGCCACTGCGCCAGCCGCGGCCGTCGATGACCTGCTCGTTGGCCAGTACGGTCTGGTCAACCGGGTCCCAGTTGACGCTGCCGTTCTTGCGGTAGATCACGCCCTTCTGGTACAGGCGGGTGAACAGCCATTGCTCCCAGCGGTAATAATCTGGTTTGCAGGTGGTGACTTCGCGCGTCCAGTCGACAGCCAGGCCCAGGCTCTTCAGCTGGGTCTTCATGTAGTCGATGTTTTCGTAGGTCCACTTGGCGGGCGCGACCTTATTCTTCATCGCAGCGTTTTCCGCCGGCATGCCGAAGGCGTCCCAGCCCATCGGCTGCAGCACGTTCTTGCCTTGCATGCGCTGGTAGCGCGCGATCACGTCACCGATGGTGTAGTTGCGCACGTGACCCATGTGCAACTTGCCGCTCGGGTAGGGGAACATCGACAGGCAATAGAAAGTGTCCTTGCCCGGCTGTTCATTCACTACAAAGGATTTTTGCGTGTCCCAATGGGACTGCGCGGCGGCTTCGATTTCGCGTGGCTGATACTGTTCGTGCATGGCTACTGGCGCTGGGGAATGGGGGCTTATACAGGCAGCAGGAAAGTTGCTGCGCTCGGCTATGCGGCGTTGGGACAGGCTCAGAATGCTTATTTACCACGGGTAAACTGCGCTTTTTCGCCTGCAACTGCCTTGCTTAGCCTTCGCTCACTGCGCTTTCACGCGGCCTGTTCGGTAGACGCCGTAGCATACATGACCCCCCTTGACTGAGGGAAACCCTGATTACAGCAGCGCGCAGGCGTCCGTTCTTGGCTGCGCACCGTTGGTCGCTGTGTCCTGCCGGTTAAGGGGCTGCCGCTAAGCTGGATATAGGGGCCGCTTTTTTTGAGTCCGGCGCGAGGTGAGTGGATGGGTGAGTTGCGGCGAACAGAGACGGGCAGCGGTTTGTATGAGCGGCTGTTGCAGCGGCTCGCCCTGGCGCTGGATGAGGCTGACAGCCTGAGTCGCGTGTCTGCCGATCCGCCGCGTGATCTGGAGTTGCACGGCCTGACCTCTGCCGAGCTTGAGTTGATTCGCGCCTATCTGGATCGGGATCTCAACTGGTTGCGCGGCTGGCATGCGGCGGCAGAGGAGCTGGCACAGCTGGAACAATGGCCGGCGCAAACGTTAAAGCCTTGGCGCTCGGCGCATAAGCCGGCGGCCAGGGGGCATGGCAAGGCGAAACCCCCGCTGAAACAGCGCGTGCAGCTCTGTTGCGCCGTGTGCGGTGTGGCTGCCGATTGGCAGCCCGGTAAGGGCACAAAGGCCTGCTCGGCCTGTGGCTCGCAGTTGTTCCGGGCGAGTAACCCTCATTAATCGAACGTAATGGCCGTTGATAAAAAGAGCCCTGAGTACTGGTCCGGGCAAGACTCGGCTTCCGGGGACTCTCGGCAAGTCCGTCGTTTGCTCTCTTGATAATGGAAAGGTGGGATTCTCGTTGTCGGGGGGGGGGGGTACCAGGCGTACACCTCAGGTGCCGCAGGTAAGCAAGCGCAATCGCCAATCACCGCTCTGGTAGGCTTCACTCCTCTGTGGAGATGCCCGATGCCGATTCGTTACGTCCTCAAACAGCTGTTGTTACCTCCTGGGCTGTTGCTGCTCTTGTTGCTCGCTGCCTGGTGGTTGCGTAGGCGCTTTCCGCGCCTGGCGGCTGCCTGCTTTGTGGTCGGAGTTGGCGGGCTGTGGCTGATGAGTCTGCCAATTACAGTGGAGTGGTCCGCGCGTCTGCTGGAGCCTGAGTCGGCGTTGCAGGAGACGCAGTGGGGCGACTTGGCGCAGGAGGTCGATGCAATCGTCGTGTTGGGCGGCGGGCGCGAGCAGAATGATCCCGCCTGGGGGGCTGATCAACCAAGTCCCTTTGCGCTGGAACGGCTGCGCTATGCGGCGCGGCTGGCCAAGGCCTCGGGATTGCCGCTGCTGGTCAGTGGTGGTCTGCATTACGGCGTGCCGCCCAGCGAAGCGGCCTTGATGGTTCAGGTGCTGGCTCGCGACTACGGTGTGGCTGTACGTTGGCGAGAGGAGGCGAGTCGCACGACCTGGGAGAACGCAACTCACAGCGCCGAATTGCTGCGTAGCGAGGGCTTCAAGCGTGTGTTGTTGGTGACTCAGGCGTGGCACATGCCCAGGGCACGCTGGAGCTTCGAGCAAGTCGGCTTTCAGGTGCGAGCTGCCCCGGTAGGTTTTCTCGGTGTGCCGAACGGTCGCCCGGCCGGCGGCTGGCTACCGGAAAGCAAGGCGCTGTGGCAGAGCGGCTTGCTCCTCAATGAGGCCATTGGGTTAATTGCCTACCCGCTGGCCTACCCCTAAGTGTCGCGCTAGAGGGTCTTGGCCATCCGGTTGGCCAGTAGCGCCCAGGCGAACAGCAGGCCGCAGAGGATGATTAGCGGCCAGGTGCGCCAGCGCAAATAGGGGGTCAGTTGCTGCATCGGCTGAACCTCGCCATACAGCACGCCCCGTTCAAACTGTGGCAGCTGGGTGGTGATCCGGCCGTAGGGGTCGATTAGCACTGTCATGCCGTTGTTGGTCGCACGAATCATCCAGCGGCCCCCCTCCAGGGCGCGCATCTGCGCCATCTGTAGGTGTTGCAGCGGGCCGATCGAGCTGCCGAACCAGGCGTCGTTGCTGACGGTCAGCAACAGCTCACTCTGTGCGGCCAGCCCGGCGGCAAACTCGGGGTAGACCACTTCGTAGCAGATATAGGTGGCGATCTTGTGGCCCTTGGCCTGCAGCAGCGGCTGCGTGCTCGAGCCGCGGGCGAAGTCCGACATCGGTAGATTGAAGAAGGCGATCAGTCCGCGCAGCACCTCTTGCAAGGGGACGTATTCGCCAAAGGGCACCAGCTTCTGTTTCAGGTAGTCGCCGCTGCCATCGCCCACCACGCTGACGGCGTTGTAGTAGCGTGGCTCGCCGCGCTCGTTAGCCTGACGGATCGGCACGCCGGTGATCAGCGCTGCCTGGCGTTCGCGAGCGAAGCGATCCATCACGCTCAGGTAGCCGGCGGCATGTTCCTTGAGCACCGGTACCGCGGTTTCCGGCCAGACGATAAGGTCAGTCGGCTGGGCACTCAGGCTCATGTCGCGGTACAGCGCCAGTTGTGCGTTGAGTTGCGCCGGGTCCCACTTGAGATTCTGCTCTACATTGCCTTGCATCGCCGCGACTTTGAGCGGAGCGCCGCTCGGCTGGGTCCAGGCGTGGTCTTTCAGGGTCATGCCGACGATCCAGGGCGCGAGCAGCAGGGCGATGCCGGCGGCGAGGAAGGCGGCGCGGGCGCGCAGTTGCGCCAGATTGACCAGCAGCGCTGCGGTCAGCGCCAGAACAAAGGAAATCAGCCACACGCCGCCCAGGGGCGCCAGCCCGGCCAGTGGGCCGTCGAGTTGACTGTAGCCGGCGTAGAGCCAGGGGAAGCCAGTGAGGAACCAGCCACGAAAGGCCTCCTGCGCCAGCCACAGTGCGGCGAATGCCAGGGCGTCGGCCAGCGGGGCTTCGGCACGGCGCAGCCAGCGCGCCCATAGCCAGGCGGCAAAGGCGAAGAATAGCCCCAGCCCGGCGACGAAGCCCAGGGTCAGCAAGGCCGCCAGTGCCGGTGAGGCGGCGCCGTAATCGTGGATGCTGACATACACCCAGCTGGTGCCGGCGGCGAACAGGCCAAAGCCGTACCACCAGCCGCGCCACGCCGCCTGACGCGGGCTCAGGTCGCGCAGGGCGAGGTAGAACAGGGCGATAGACAGGATGGCCAGCGGCCACAGGTCGAATGGGGCGAGCGCCAGGGTGGTCGCAGCGCCGGCAGCCGCCACGAGGAGGTTGCCCGGCCAGCCGGGGCGGGTGATCCAGCGCATCGTAAATCCTTGGCAATGAAAGACCGCAGGAGGCTATAGGGAACTGGCGGCCGGGGGCAAGCCGCGTTGTGGGAAAAGCGCGTAGGTATGAGGCTGACTGTCGCGGCTGGCACTTGTTTAGCGGTAATGGAGTGCAGGTGATCACGCTCGGTGGGCCCCGCAGCCGGGCCCAGTCTCGCAAAAAGCCAGGCCTGGTGCCGACGGCCTCAGCGCTCGAGAGGCGTCAGGCGCAGCAGGTGGATGCGCCGACTGTCGGCGTTCAGCACACGGAAGCGGAACTCGCCGATCTCGGTCACTTCGTTGCGTTTGGGCAGATGGCCGAAGGCGCTCATCACCAGGCCGCCGACGGTATCGAACTCGTTGTCGGAAAACTCGCAGGCGAAGGCTTCGTTGAAGTTGTCGATCGGGGTCAGGGCCTTGACCAGGAAGTCGCCGCTGGGCAGCGGTTTGACATAGCTGTCCTCTTCGACGTCGTGCTCGTCCTCGATGTCGCCGACGATCTGCTCGAGCACATCCTCGATGGTCACCAGGCCGGCGACGCCGCCGTATTCATCGATGACCACGGCCATGTGATTGTGATTGGCGCGGAACTCGCGCAGCAGTACGTTGAGGCGCTTGGACTCGGGAACGAAAGTCGCCGGGCGCAGCAGATCCTTGATGTTGAAGCTCGGTTGCTCATCGAGCATGACCAGTGGCAGCAGGTCCTTGGCCAGCAGGATGCCGATCACATCGTCGAGGCTTTCGCCAACGACGGGATAGCGTGAGTGCGCGGCTTCGATGATCGAAGGCAGGAATTCCTTGGGCATTTGATTGGCTTTGATGCTGATCATCTGCGAGCGGGGAACCATGATGTCGCGAACCTGCAGGTCGGCTACCTGAATGGCGCCTTCAACTATCGCCAGGGCTTCGCTGTCGAGTAGCTTGTTCTGATGTGCTTCGCGTAGCACTTCCAGCAGTTCTTGACGGTTTTTCGGCTCATGAGCAAAAGCCTGGGTCAGTTTATTCAACCAGGACTTCTGCTCGTTGCTCGATCGGTCTTCGCTCATGGGGGTACTCGGAATCCTTACTTGTGGGGAGTTATTCGTCGCCGGCATAGGGGTCGGGGTGACCCAGCTCGGCGAGCAGTATGCGTTCCAGTGTTTCCATTTCCTCGGCTTCGAGATCCTCGATATGGTCGTAACCGAGTAGATGCAGGCAGCCGTGAATCACCAGATGCGCCCAGTGCGCCTCCAGACGCTTGCCCTGTTCGATGGCCTCGCGCTCGACCACGGGCACGCAGATCACCAGGTCGCCGAGCAGTGGGATGTCGAGCAGCGGAACGCCGTCCGGCCCATCCGGTACGTCGGCGGGAAAGGACAGTACATTGGTGGCGTAATTCTTGTGTCGCCAGGTGTGGTTCAGCTCGCGACCTTCGGCCTCATCGACCAGGCGGATGGTCAGCTCTGAGTCCGCGCTGCGCTGGCGCAAGGCCAGGGCGCACCAGTCGCGAAACTGTGCCTCGCTGGGCAGCTGTTTGCCCTCGCTGGCGAGTTGCAGATCCAGCTCAAGCATCGTCGTTGTCCAGGTCGTCGGGCTTGCCGTGCAGGCGGTTGTCATGATGCTCGTAGGCCTCGACGATGCGCTGCACCAGCGGGTGGCGTACCACGTCCTTGGGTTTGAAGTGGGTGAAGCTGATGCCGGGCACTTCATGCAGTACGTCGATCACGTGGGTCAGGCCGGAGCGGGTGCCGCGCGGCAGGTCGACCTGGGTGATGTCGCCGGTAATCACGGCCGTGGAGCCGAAACCGATGCGGGTGAGGAACATCTTCATCTGTTCCATCGTGGTGTTCTGGCTTTCGTCGAGAATGATGAAGCTGTTACTCAGCGTACGGCCGCGCATATAGGCCAGTGGTGCGACCTCAATCACCTGCTTCTCGATCAGTCGGGCAACATGTTCGAAACCGAGCATCTCATAGAGTGCGTCGTACAGGGGGCGAAGATAGGGGTCGATCTTCTGTGCCAGGTCGCCGGGCAGGAAACCAAGTTTCTCGCCGGCTTCTACTGCCGGGCGGACCAGCAGGATGCGACGAATCTGCTCGCGCTCCAGGGCATCCACCGCGCAGGCGACGGCCAGGTAGGTCTTGCCGGTGCCGGCCGGGCCGATGCCGAAGTTGATGTCGTGCTCGAGCATGGCCTTGACGTAACGCTGCTGGTTGGCGCCGCGCGGGCGAATCATGCCCTTGCGCGTACGCAGGGCCACGCTGGTCTCTGCGCTCGGGTTGGTCAGCTCTTCGGTGTCCGACTCATGCAGTGCCAGGTGCACGGTGTCCAGAGACAGTTCGCTGTTCTTGGCTTCGCGGTACAGGCGACGCAGCAGCTGTTCGGCGGACTGGGTACGCTCTGGCGGGCCGAGCAGCTCGAACTGATTGCCGCGATTGCGGATTTCAATGCCCAGGCGCTGTTCGATCAGGCGCAGGTGCTCATCAAGTTGCCCGCACAGGTCGGCGAAGCGCCGAGCGTCGAAGGGTTCGAGGGTGAAGCGACGGGGTTCTATGGGTGTGTTCAAGGTCGTGTGGTGGCCGCCAGTCGGCAGGGTAGTGAAACGAAGAATAACGCCAGCTGCCCTCGGCTGAAAGTACGGGCAACTGCGACTTTAGCAGCTCACTGAAAAGCCCGCGAGTCAGGTGCTCGCGGAGCTTCCCAGTGGTTGGCTCAGGCTGGGTGTGGTTCCGTCAGCAAGGTGCCGCGCAGCGAGTGGGGCATGGCGTCATCGATCAGCACCATGACGAACTGGCCGATCAGGCGCGGATTGTCACTGCGGAAGTTGACCACGCGATTGCTCTCGGTGCGGCCCTGGAGCATGCCGGGATCTTTTTTCGAGTAATCGCTGACCAGAATGCGCTGCACGCTGCCGACCATGCGCCGGCTATTCTCGAAGCCCAGTTGGTTGATACGGTCCTGGAGGATTTTCAGGCGCTGCTTCTTCAGTTCTTCCGGGGTCTCGTCGGGCAGGTCCGCGGCCGGGGTGCCGGGGCGCGCGCTGTAGACGAAAGAGTAGGAGAAGTCGAAGCCGATCTCTTCGACCAGCTTCATGGTCTGCTCGAAGTCTTTCTCGGTCTCGCCGGGGAAGCCGATGATGAAGTCGGAGCTGATCAGAATATCGGGAACAGCTGCTTTCAATTTGCGGATGCGCGACTTGTATTCCAGTGCGGTGTGGTTGCGCTTCATCGCCGCGAGAATGCGGTCCGAACCCGATTGCACCGGCAAGTGCAGGTATTTGACCAGCTCGGGAATCTCCGCGTGGGCCTGGATCAGCGCGTCGGAGAATTCCAGTGGGTGGCTGGTGGTGTAGCGGATGCGGTCGATGCCGTCGATCGCAGCCACTGCGTAGAGCAGTTCGGCGAAGTCGGCGAGCTGGCCGCCCTGGGTCGCGCCGCGATAGCCGTTGACGTTCTGCCCGAGCAGAGTCACTTCACGCACGCCGTTCTCGGCCAGGTGAATAACCTCGCCGAGCACGTCGGCCAGCGGCCGGCTGACTTCCTCGCCGCGTGTGTAGGGCACCACGCAGAAGGTGCAGTACTTGCTGCAGCCTTCCATCACCGAGACGAAGGCGCTGGGGCCATCGACGCGCGGCTCGGGCAGGCGGTCGAATTTCTCGATCTCAGGGAAGGAAATATCGACTTGCGGCTGCTTGGTGCTGCGCGCCGCGTCGATCATTTCCGGCAGGCGGTGCAGGGTCTGCGGGCCGAAAACCACGTCGACGTAGGGTGCGCGATCGCGGATGGCGGCACCTTCCTGGCTGGCCACGCAGCCGCCGACGCCGATCACCAGATCGGGGTTTTCCAGCTTCAGCTCACGCCAGCGCCCGAGCTGGGAAAACACCTTGTCCTGGGCTTTTTCGCGAATCGAGCAGGTGTTGAGCAGAATGATGTCGGCGTCCGCGGCGCGCTCGGTGACTTCCAGGGCTTGATGTTCGCCCAGCAGGTCGACCATGCGCGAGCTGTCGTACTCGTTCATCTGGCAGCCGTGGGTTTCGATATAAAGCTTCTTGGTCATGCGGGCTCAAAGGGTGATTCGAAGAACCGCACATTATAGTGGTCCGGCGGCTGGCTTCCTAGGGTTGGCTGCCCGGTGGCTGTGCTATTATCTGCCCCCTTCATTTTTCCCAGTCTGAACTGCTATCCATGAGCAAGCGCGAGCCTATCTATAAGGTCATTTTTCTCAATCAGGGCCAAGTGTACGAAATGTACGCCAAGCAGATTTTTCAAAGCGATCTGTGGGGGTTTCTTGAGGTGGAGGAGTTCGTCTTCGGTGAGCGCACCCAGGTGGTGGTCGACCCTAGCGAAGAAAAGCTCAAAGCCCAGTTCGATGGCGTAGTGCGTAGCTTCGTGCCGATGCACGCGATCATTCGCATCGACGAAGTGGAGCGTCTGGGTACGCCGAAGATCAGCGAGGCCAAGGGCGGCGGCAATATCATGCCGTTCCCCATGCCGATGCCGGACAAGTAAAACAACTGCGGGCTGCTCGAATCACTCCAGGTTAACAATGAGTGCGGCAGCTCTTGCCTTGCTCTGGGGCTGCGTCAGGCTGTGCCGGTCGGCTGATTTCGTCTTGCCTGGTCGTGGCTCGTTAAGTTTTCAGCGGCCTGCTAGGCGGTTTGCTTACGGCAGGGGAGCGAACGGGGAGCGTTCGTCGGCGGTCTGCAATTCCAGCAGGTAGTTGCGGAAGATCTGCCCGAGCACCTGGCTGGCAATTTCCAGTTCGTCGCGTGGCATCTGTGCCGAAATCAGGTCGGCACTGTCCATTGCCTCGTCAGAACCATTGACTGCCGCCATCTTCAGCACGATATAGGCCTGAACATTGTTCGCCGGGACGCCTTCGCCGCGAAAGAACATCATGCCCAGGCGATATTGAGCCTGGGCGTGGCCCTGCAGTGAGGCCTGTTCGAACCAGTTCAGTGCTTGCGGCAGATCGCGCGGTGCGCGCTTGCCGTCGTAAAAAAATTCGCCGAGTTCGTATTTCGCTTGCAGGCTGCCATTGTGCGCAGCTTCCTGACAGGCGGCCAGGGCGTCAGGCAAGTCCTCGGGCGGGCTGTTCAGCGAGCAACTGCTGGTAGCCGGGATCAGCAGGGAGTTGCCGCCTGCGCAGGCAAGTAACGGCAGTACAAGCAACAGGCAGCCCAGAGACAGGGTGCGGCCGGTGCGGATCATCTGGATAACAGAACCTCAACAAGCGGGGCGGGTGTGTTGCCCGGCCGACGCAGCGCGCCAGCCATCGCATTATGAAATAAGACTGTTCGATCTTACAGGGTCTTGAGTGGGTTTTTTCCGTCGGCAGCCAGGCAGATCCAGTATTAGCCAGGCGATTAACGGGTAAGCGGCGGTCAGTAGGCCGTGATACAGGTCGACGCGACGCAGGGGGCCGATAAAGCCCTGGGTTCCGACGGCCAGGCCGGCCAGCAGGAACAGGCCCACTGCGCCGGCAGCGGCCAGAGTGGGAATGCGTCGCGGCCATTGCCTGGAGCCGGCATGGAGGATCAGCAGCAAGCTCGCCAGGCCCAATAGCAGGCGGTAGTCCTCGAGCAGGTTCATCTGGCGGAACAGCTCAAAGAAGGCACATAGGCCTAATACCGCTCGGCCCCAGTTCGGTCGGCTCCAGGCCCAACTGCGTCCCAGGCTCAACGCGGCCAGGCCAAGCAGCGGCAGGCCGAGAAAGCTGCTGGCCTGGCTCAGCCATAAGTGAGCAGCTTGCCAGTTGGGATCCAGGCCGTAGCGTAGCGCACCGCTTGTGGCGGCGGCAGCTGGCAGGAGGAAGCCGAGCAGGGCGCAGAATAGCGCTGGTTGATCGGCCTCGGGGTGGCGCCCGCGGGCCTTGCCGAGGGCGATGGCGCAGGCCAGGCAGGCCAGTGCCAGTAGTCCATCGGAGGCGGCGGTGCTGTACTGCATCAGGCTTTCTTCAGCTCGGCGAAGGCGCGTTCGGCGGCGTCCAGGGTCAGCTTGAGTTCCGTGTCGCCATGAGCGATGGAGGTGAAGCCGGCCTCGAAGGCGCTGGGGGCCAGGTAGATGCCGCCCTCCAGCATCAGGTGGAAGAAGCGCTTGAAGCGTTCGCTGTCGCTGGTCATCACGTCGTCGAAGGTGACGATGTCGTCGGCTCCACTGAAGTACAGGCCGAACATGCCGCCTGCCTGGGTGGTGACGAAGGGTATGCCGGCGGCATCGGCGCGTTGTTGCAGGCCGTCGAGCAGGCGGGTGGTGTAGTCGCTCAGTTCGGCGTGGAAGCCGGGGCGGCTGATCAGCTTGAGGGTGGTCAGGCCGGCGGCCATGGCCAGCGGGTTACCGGACAGGGTGCCGGCCTGATAGACCGGGCCGAGCGGGGCGATGCACGACATGATCTCGCGCTTGCCGCCGAAGCAGCCGACCGGCATGCCGCCACCGATGATCTTGCCGAAAGTGGTCAGATCCGGGGTCACGCCGTAATGCGCCTGGGCGCCGCCGAGGGCGACGCGAAAGCCGGTCATCACCTCGTCGAAAATCAGTACCACGCCGTGTTTGTCGCACTGCTCGCGCAAACCCTGGAGGAAGCCCGGTGCTGGTGGCACGCAGTTCATGTTGCCGGCCACTGGTTCGACGATGATGCACGCCACCTGCTGGCCAACTTCGCCAAGCATTCGCGCGACCGCCTGGAGGTCGTTGAAGGGCAGGGTCAGGGTGTGTTTGGCGAAGTCCGCCGGCACCCCGGCGGAGCTCGGGACGCCCTGGGTCAGGGCGCCGGAGCCGGCTTTGACCAGCAGGCTGTCGGAGTGACCGTGGTAGCAGCCTTCAAATTTGATGATGCTGTCGCGACCGGTGAAGCCGCGGGCCAGGCGAATCGCGCTCATGGTCGCTTCGGTGCCGGAGCTGACCATGCGCACCATGTCCATGGATGGCACGAGGCTGCAGACCAGGTCGGCCATCTCGGTTTCCATGGCGGTCGGTGCGCCGAAGGACAGGCCGTGTTCCAGTTGCTGGCGCACCGCATCCAGTACCTGCGGATGGCTATGGCCGAGAATCATCGGCCCCCAGGAACCGACGTAGTCCACGTAGCGCTTGTCGTCTTCGTCGATCAGGTAGGCGCCAGCGGCGTGCTTGAAGAACAGCGGGGTGCCGCCGACGCTCTTGAACGCGCGCACTGGCGAGTTGACGCCGCCGGGGATGTGCTTCTGGGCGTTGGCGAACAGGATTTGCGAACGGGACATGGCGAACCTCTTGATATTCGAGTCGGGGCGAGGGCGGTCGCCCGGGTAAGCAATTAGGTATCTGGGGTGTCGGCGAACAGGGCGCTGAAGGCACGCGCGCGCTGTTCGACCTGCGCTGCCGAGTCAGCGCTGAACAGCGCGTGGATCACTGCGACCATGCTGGCGCCGCGAGCGATCAACTGGGGGGCGTTGGCCAGGGTGACGCCGCCAATGGCGACGATCGGTAGGCTGAAACGGTCGTGTGCCGCTTGCAGCAGGTCGAGCGTGGCCGCGGGCGCGCCGGGCTTGGTGGTGGAATTGAAGAAGCGCCCGAAGGCGATGTAGTTGGCGCCTTCGTTGGCGGCCATGTCGGCCAGTTCCAGTTGCGCATGACAGGTGCCGCCGATGATCGCCTGGCGCCCGAGCAGGGCGCGGGCAGCGGCCAGCGAACCATCGCTCTGGCCCAGGTGCAGGCCGACACCGAGTCGCGCTGCCAGTTCGGCGTCGTCGTTGATGATCAGCGCGGCGCCATAACGCTCGCACAGCTCGCGCAGGGCTTCGGCTTCGCGAAGGCGGCGCGCGTCCTCGCTCGACTTGTCGCGGTACTGCAGCAGCCTGGCGCCGCCCTTCAGTGCGGCTTCGACATAGGGCAGCAGCTTGCCGTCGGCGAGCAATTGGCTGTCGGTGATGGCGTACAGGCCATGCAGCTTCATTGGCAGCTCTCCATCAACAGAAATCCAGCGGCAGGCGCCGCGGCAGGTACTGGCCGTGGCCGGGTTGTTCGGCATCGCGCAAGGTGCGCCAGGTGTAGTCGAGGGCGAACTGCACCGCGCTGACCAGTTCCTGGCCGAGGGCCAGGCGCCCAGCCAGAGCGCTGGCCAGGGTGCAACCGGAGCCGTGGTAGCTGCCGGGCAGGCGCTGGCAGACGAAGGTGTGTTGGCTGCCATCGCGGCTGTAAAGCCGGTTGTGCACTTCGCGTTCGTCGCCGTGGCCGCCGGTGATCAGTAAATGGCGGATATACGGCAGCAGTTTCTCGGCGCACTGATCGGCCGTGCCGTCTGGCAGCTCGGCGAGGATGCGCGCCTCTGGCAGGTTGGGGGTGGCGATGCTGGATAGCGCGAACAGCCGCTCGCGCATGGCGTAGCCAACGTCGTCCTGGCCCAGCGCGCCGCCGCCGCCGGCCCTCAGTACGGGGTCGCAGACCAGGGGCACGCCGGGTAGCTGCTGCATGATCTCCAGCACGGTGTCGACCATTTCCACCGAGCCGAGCATGCCCAGCTTGACTGCAGCCACCGGCAGGTCGGCGATGACCGCTCGCGCCTGAGCCAGTACCCAGGCGCGATCGAGCACGCGAAAGTCCTGGACGTTGACGCTGTCCTGCACGGTCAGTGCGGTCACGGTCGGGGCGGCGTGACAGCCTTGGGCGAGCAGGGCTTCGATATCGGCTTGCAGGCCGGCGCCGCCACAAGGGTCGTGGCCGGACAGGCAAAGCACTACAGGGCGTGAGTTCGGCGTTTTCATGGTGCGCGAGCTTACCATCAAACGGCCTGTTTTGACCTGTTTACGCGGCGTTTGATTGCTGTGTCGGGGCTCGTCGTGGGCTGTTTTACTGATTGATCCAACAGCTTTTATAGGGCCTGGACGATAGCTGTGGTTGATCCGCTAAGGCGCATTCCAGAGCTGTCTCAGTGAAATTTGCGAGGGTGTGGTGAACAGGTTTTTCAGCTCCGAGGCTGTGCTAGAGTGACGGGTATTCGAATAACCAGGCCATGCGGGGCGGTGTTATCCAGGAGGGGCGGGACTCTCCGGCGCATCCCGACATTGTCTCTGTGGGGCCGCATGCGTTACATCCTGATCCTTCTGCTGGCCGTCTGGCCGGTATTTGCCGCTGCCGTAGAGTTCGATGAGCATACTCGTGCGCTGCCGCTTGGCCGGTCGATGTCGGTGTTTGAAGATGTACGCGGTAGCGCGACCATCGACGAGGTCACCTCGTCGGCCCTGCAAGGCAGCTTTCGCCAGCACGACAAAGACGTATTGAACGCCGGCTATTCACGCTCGGTATTCTGGCTGCGCCTGGACCTGCAGTACCGCCCGCAGCGTCTCGGTGGTCAGCAACCTTGGCTGTTGGAACTGGCCTACCCGCCTCTGGATCACCTGGAGCTGTACCTGGATGATGGTCAGGGTGATTTTCAGTTGGTTCAGCGTACCGGCGATGCGTTGCCGTTTGCCAGTCGGGAGATCAAGCAAAACAACTACCTGTTCGAGCTCAAGCTGCAGCCGAACCAGACCCAACGCGTCTATTTGCGTCTGCAGAGCCAGGGTTCTATCCAGGCGCCACTGACCCTCTGGTCGCCCACCGCCTATCTGGAAGAACAGCCGGCGCGCATCTATGTGCTCGGCATCATCTACGGCGTGCTGCTGGTGATGCTGATCTACAACCTGTTCATCTTTTTGAGCGTGCGCGATACCAGTTACCTCTACTACATCCTCTACATCGCCTCGTTCGGCCTTTACCAGATTTCCGTTAATGGGGCCGGCATCGAGTATTTATGGCCCAACAGCCCCTGGTGGGCGAATGCTTCCACACCGTTCATGATCGGCGCGGCGGCGCTGTTCGGGTGTCAGTTCGCCCGGACCTTTCTGCACACCGGCGAACACAGCCCTTGGGTCGATCGCACCCTGTTGCTGTTGATGGCCTGCGGGGCCGCGGTGATGCTCCTGGCGTTGACGGTCAGCTATGCGCTATCGCTGCGCCTGGCCACCTATCTGGCGTTGCTGTTTACCGTGGTGATCTTTGCTGCGGGGATTATTGCCTGGTTGCGCGGTATGCGAGTGGCCCGCTACTTCATCTTCGCCTGGAGCGCCTTTCTCCTCGGCGGGGTGATCAACAGCCTGATGGTGCTCGGCTACCTGCCCAACATCTTCCTCACCATGTATGCCAGTCAGATCGGCTCGGCCCTGGAAGTCGGCCTGTTATCCCTGGCTCTGGCCGACCGCATCAATGCGATGAAAGAGGAGCGTGCGCGCATCCTGCAAGAGACCGGTCGCAAATTGGAGGCGCTGAACCAGGAACTGGCCAATAGCAACCGTCTCAAGGACGAGTTTCTGGCCACCGTCACTCACGAGTTGCGCACGCCGATGAACGGGGTGATTGGTTCACTGGAGTTGATGGATACCCTCGAGCTGCAGGGCGAGCAGGCGCAGTATCAGAAGACCGCCGCCGGCTCGGCGCGGGAAATGATGCGCATGGTCAACGATATCCTCGCGCTGACCGAGTTGCAGGCCGGCAAGCTCTACCCGCGACGTGAGCCCTTCAGCCTGCGTGGGCTGTTTGACGGCCTGCGCGCGCACTATGCGCCGCGCGCAGAAGAGAAAGGTTTGGGTTTTGTTCTGGAGTTGGACGAGGGCCTGCCGGACACTGTCGACGGCGACGCCGGCAAGTTGGCGCAGGCACTCGGTTGCCTGCTGGATAACGCCATCAAGTTCACCGCTCAGGGTGAGATTTGTGTGCGGGTCAGGCGTGTCGGCGGCTTGACCGATAACCTGCCGCTGAGTATCGAGGTCATCGACAGCGGGGTGGGTTTCAGTGCGCCACAGGACGCTTCGCTGTATCAGCAGTTTCACCAGTTGGACGGCTCCATGACCCGTGAATACGGCGGCCTGGGCATCGGCTTGGCAATCTGTCGACAGTTGGTCGACTTGCTCGGCGGCAACCTCAGCCACGAGTCGCAGCCGGGTCAGGGCAGTCGGTTCCAGTTGAATGTGCCGCTGGCCCTGCCGGTGCAGGCCGAGGCTGTGTCGATGCCGGTGCGTCGCGCCGGCACGCAGGCTCTGCGCGAGCCGGCGCAATGCACGGTGCTGGTGGTCGAGGATAACGCGATCAACCAATTGGTGACCCGCGGTATGCTGCTCAAGCTCGGCTATCGCGTGCGTACCGCCGACAATGGCGCCGAAGCGTTGGAGTTGCTGCGCCACGAGTCGGTCGACGCGATCCTTCTGGATTGTCAGATGCCGGTGATGGATGGCTTTGCCACCTGTCGAGCGCTGCGTGCGCAACCCAAGTATGTCGATCTGCCGGTATTGGCGATCACGGCGCATAGTCACAGTGGCGATCGCGAGCGCTGCCTGGCGGCTGGTATGAGCGATTACCTGGCCAAGCCGGTGAAGTTCGAGGAGCTGCGCCTGCTGCTGCACGACTGGTTGTTGAGCTAGTGACCTGTGTGGCTAGTCCTGTTAGTCAACTTCGGCGCCTGAGGCCCTGATGCTGCGTTGCTGCTCCTCACCATAGCCCGCCATGACTCGTCGCAGCGCCTTGCCTCAGAATCCCAGTCATCCGAACCTGAATTAACCAACTAACCGTACGGTCGGCTAGGAGGCATGGCGCGTCGGCACTCCGCCGGTAGCGTGAATCCCCCTTGGCACTTTTAGCGGCTGTTCTGCCGTGAATCCCCCTGTCATCAAAGTCTGAATCCTGATTCACTGAAATCATTGTGAATCAGGATTCAGACTATGGCTTACCGTACCAGCGTATTGCGCCTCGACCGTGATCTGGCGTTACGTGAACGCATCCTTGCCTGCGCCTTGCAACGCGTCAGCGAGGGTGGCTTTGCTGCCTTGACCATGCAGGCGCTGGCCGAGGATGCCGGGATCGCCACCGGCAGCCTGTACCGGCACTTTCGCAGCAAGGGCGAACTGGCCGCCGAGGTGTTCGCCACCGCCAGTCAGGGCGAAGTGGATGCCCTGGCCCAAACCCTGCGTGGCCCGGGCAGCCCAGCCGCACGCCTGGCCGCCGGGCTGCAGCAGTTCGCCGCACGGGCCTGGCACAGTCGCCGGCTGGCCTTTGCCTTGATCGCCGAGCCGGTCGACCCAGAGGTCGACGAACAGCGTCTGCTGTATCGCGAGGCCTATGCCGAGTTGTTCGTTGAGCTGCTGGCGGAGGGCGTCGCCCTCGGCGTCTTCCGCGTGCAACAGCTCAATTTGATCGCCGCCTGCCTGGTCGGTGCGATTGCCGAATCCCTGGTCGGCCCGCTGTCGCCGCCCGCCCGAGCGGCGCGCGAAGCGGGACGCCAGAGCCTGGATCTGGCAGAAGTCAGCCAGAGCCTGATCACCTTTTGTCTGCGCGCCGTAGGCGCCGAGGAGCCTCAGTCATGAAAGCGCATCTGCTCGCCGAAACCCATGAAGTGTTCAATCAGGTGCCGCCGCTGGACGGCGCCAACCTGTATCGCGTCGATCTGCCATTGCAGGAGTGGACGCGGCGCTACCAAGGCGGCTGGGCAGAGGTGCGGATCGACGCCTATGGCGCCCTGGCAGGAGGCGAGCTGATGGCCGCCGGCTTTCTCGCCAACGAGAACAAGCCGGTGTTTCACAGTCATGATCGCTATGGTCATCGCATCGACCTGATCGAGTTCCATCCGGCCTATCACCAGCTGATGAGCGCGGCCATCGAGCATGGCATCCCCTCGATGCCCTGGACCGAGCCACGCGCCGGCGCGCACGTCGCTCGCGCCGCCATGAGTTATTTGCACAGCCAGGCCGAGGCCGGCAGCGGTTGTCCCTTGACCATGACCTTCGCCAGCGTACCGGCGCTCAAACTGCAGCCGGATATCGCCGAGCAGTGGCTGCCGAAGATCCTGTCGACCCAGTACGACCCGCGCAACCTGCCGTTCGAGCAGAAAAACGGGGCGACCATCGGCATGGCGATGACCGAGAAGCAGGGCGGCACCGACGTGCGCGCCAACACCACGCGCGCCTACCCGGTCGGTCAGGCTGGGCCAGGACAAGCCTATGAGCTGATCGGCCATAAGTGGTTCTGCTCGGCGCCGATGTGCGATGCCTTTCTCACCCTGGCCAACACCGATAAGGGCCTGAGCTGCTTCCTGCTGCCGCGCCATCGGCCGGACGGCAGCCGTAACGAGCTGTATATCCAGCGCCTGAAAAACAAGCTGGGCAACTGGTCGAATGCCTCCAGCGAGGTGGAATACCGTGGCGCCCTGGCCTGGATGATCGGCGAGGAAGGCCGCGGTGTGCCGACCATCATCGAGATGGTGGCGCTGACCCGCTTCGACTGCATGATCGGCTCCAGCGCCCTGATGCGTCAGGCGTTGACCCAGGCTGCGCATCACTGCGCCTATCGCCAGGTCGGCGGCCGGGTGCTCAATCAGCAACCGCTGATGCAGAACGTGCTGGCCGATCTGGCCCTGGAGAGCGAGGCCGCCCTGGCCCTGACCCTGCGCATGGGCAAGGCACTGGACCATCCGGCTGACGAACAGGAAAGCAAGTTCGCCCGCCTGGTCACCGCGGTGGGCAAGTACTGGATCTGCAAACGTGCCCCGGCGATGATCAACGAGGCCGCCGAGTGCATGGGCGGCGCCGGCTACGTCGAGGACAGCATTCTGCCGCGGTTGTACCGCGAGGCGCCGGTCAACTCGACCTGGGAAGGCTCCGGCAATGTGCAGTGCCTGGACGTGCTACGCGCCCTGTCCAAGGAGCCGGGGGTGCTCGACGCGTTGTTCAGTGAGCTGGGTGACGGCCACGGCGATGCGCGGCTCAAGACCCATATCCAGCACCTGCAGGCGGCGTTTCGTGACACCGGCGATATCCAGTACCGCGCCCGCCAGTTGACCGAAGACGTGGCGCTGGCGCTGCAAGCCACGCTGCTGTTGGAGGCGGGGAATGCGACGGTATCCGATGCCTTTATCGCCAGCCGCTTGGGCGCGGGCGGGCGGGTCTACGGCACCTTGCCGCGCGGTGTGGCGGCCGAGGCGCTGGTGGCGCGTAGTACGCCCCATTTGCTTTGAGCGCATGCACGAGGCGGCGAGCGTTTGCCTGCTGCCGTAGTGCGTATTCCACGCGAGTGGCGAGCGGCCTGAACAATCGCGCCGTGGGGCTGGACGACGACGGCTCAAGGCGCCACTGCTAGAGCGGCTCCAGGTGTCGTGGAAATGGGCACGCCGCGCTATGCCGGAGCGCGGCGATGCAGGCAAGATAGAGGCCTGTGCTCAGCCAGGGAGACGCACCATGACCTCTTATTCCGAAGACTTTATCGTCGCCCGCAGTGCCGAGGACGCCGTGGATCGTCTGGCCGTCCTCCATCAGCAAGCCACCAGTGCCCTGAGTCAGGCACTCAGGCATTACCTCAAGGAGCGAGTCAAGCCTGACGCCGCGCAACGTGCGCAGTTTCGTTACCCGGAGTTGCGCCTGATTTATCCGGGGCAGGGCGAGGTAGCGACCAGCGTGCGCGCCTACGCCAAGGTGCAGGTGCCGGGCACCTACAGCGTCACCGTGACCCACCCGGCGGCCTTTCGCAAATACCTGCTGGAACAATTGCGGCCGTTGATGAGCGACTTCACCGTGCAGGTGGAGGTCGGCATCAGTCAGCAGAATATTCCCTACCCCTATGTCGTCGAGCAGGGCGATGAACTGGCCGGTTCGGGAGTGACCGCCGCCGAGCTGGCGCGGGTATTCCCTAGCACCGACCTGTCGGCCGCCACCGACGGCATCGCCGATGGCTTGTATGACTGGGCCAACACCGATCCGCTGCCGCTGGCGCTGTTCGATGCGGCGCGGGTGGATTTCTCCCTGCGTCGCCTGGTGCACTACACCGGCAGCGACTGGCGACATGTGCAGCCGTGGATTCTGCTGACCAACTACCACCGCTATGTCGACCAGTTCATTCGTCATGGTCTGGACATGCTGGTCGGTGAGTCGCGCTTCGTGCGCATGGTGCTGCCGGGCAACGTTGTGATCGAACGCGGCATGGCCGAAGGCGAGATGCAGGCGATTATCGAGGGGGTGGTCTGGCACCGCTACCAGATGCCGGCGTATCACCTGCTCGCCAGTGACGGCGACGGCATTACCCTGGTCAATATTGGCGTCGGCCCGTCCAACGCGAAGAACATCACCGACCACCTGGCTGTGCTGCGTCCGCACTGCTGGCTGATGATCGGCCACTGCGGCGGCCTGCGCCAATCGCAGACCATCGGCGACTATGTGTTGGCTCACGCCTACATGCGTCGCGACGGCATTCTCGACCGGGTCCTGCCGCCGAATATTCCGCTACCGGCCCTGGCCGAAGTGCAAATGGCGCTGCAGGAGGCGGCTGCGCAAGTCACCGGCGAACGTGGCGATGCGCTGAAGCGGCGTTTGCGCACCGGCACGGTATTGACCTACGACGACCGCAACTGGGAGTTGCGCTGGGCCCAGGAGCGCCCCTTGATCAACCTGGCGCGTGCGGTGGCGGTGGACATGGAAAGCGGCACGGTCGCCGCCCAGGGTTATCGCCTGCGCGTGCCTTACGGCACCTTGCTGTGTGTATCGGACAAACCGCTGCACAGCGAGATCAAGCTGCCGGGCGCGGCCGGGGCCTTCTACGAGCGGGCGGTGACCCAACACCTGCATATCGGCATCGCCGCCCTCGACCTGCTGCGTGGTCAGCTCGACTCGCTGCATTCGCGCAAGCTGCGCAGCTTCGACGAGCCGCCGTTCCGCTAGATTTTCAATAGGCGATAAGCAAAAAGCCCAACGTATAAGCGTTGGGCTTTTTGCTTCAGACAGCGTGATGTGAGGCGTGGCCACTTAGGGATTAGCTACTTACTGGCGTCCAGTACCACCCGGTAGCGCGCCTTGCCGTCGCGCAGATGCTGGATGGCGTCGTTGACCCGGCTCATGGGGAAGTGTTCGACCTGCGGCAGAATCTGATGGCGGGCACAGAACTCGAGCATCTTGCTCATGCTCGCCGGAGAGCCGACCGGCGAGCCGGACAGGCTGCGCTGGCGTGGAATCAGGTTGAACACATGCACCGGGATGGCGCTTGGCACGATGCCGACGAAATGCAGGCGACCCTTGCCGCCCAGGGTGGCGATCAACGAGTTCCAGTCGAGGTCGGCGCTGGCGGTGACCAGCAGAAAATCCAGGCTGCCGGCCAGCGCCTTGAGTGCCGCGCTGTCGGTGGAGGCCACCACCTTGTGCGCACCGAGGCGCTTGGCTTCTTCCTGCTTGTTCAAGGAGGAGGTGAAGGCGGTGACCTCGCAGCCCCAGGCATTGAGGAAGCGCAGGGCCAGGTGGCCGAGGCCGCCGATGCCGACCACGCCGACCTTGTCGGTGGGCTTCACGTCGAACTCCAGCAGTGGGCTGAATACCGTCGAGCCGGCGCAGAACAATGGCCCGACCAGGCTCGGGTCGAGGTTGTCCGGCAGCGGGACGGCCCAGGCCCAATGCGCACGCAGACGGTCGGCGAAACCGCCGTTGCTGCCGACTATGGTCGGTTTCACCGTGCCGCACAGCTGGTGCGCGCCTTCCATGCACGAGTTGCAGTGCATGCAGCTGCCCTTGTACCAGCCAATGCCGACCCGCTGACCGAGCTTGAGCCCGCGCGCCTGTTCGCCGAGGCGCACGACGGTGCCGACCACCTCATGCCCGGGAATGAACGGGTAGCGGGCATTGCCCCACTCGTTGTCGATCATCGACTGGTCGGAGTGGCAGATGCCGCAGTACTCCACGGCGACTTCGACTTCTTCCGCGCCCAGCGGACCGGGCTTGAATTGAAAAGGCTCCAGTGCGGTGCCGGCGGCCTTGGCGGCCCAGCCGGTGAAGGTCTCGAGTACGGATTCGGAGGTGCTCATGCAGGTGTCCTCGGTGCGCGCGAAATAACCCCTGCAGCATAGTCGCCCCGCTGACCGTGTGGGCAGTCCCATAAGCGAGGGTGATAGTGGCAGGGCGGTCTCGGTTACACTGCCGCTCCCGTTTTCTGTTCCCGGACACCGCATGTCACGCCCGCCTCGCCCACTTGCCCCGCGCCGTACTGCCGCCAAGCCCGCACTGCACCGGGTGGCCAAGGCACCACCGAGCGAGCCGCGCCTGTTGCTGCTGAACAAGCCCTTCGATGTGCTGACCCAGTTCAACGACGAGCAGGGCCGCGCCACGCTCAAGGATTTTGTCGCGGTGCCCGGCGTCTATCCGGCCGGGCGCCTCGACCGCGACAGCGAGGGCTTGCTGCTGCTGACCAACGACGGCCGCCTGCAGGCGCGCATCGCCGACCCCAAGCACAAGCTGGCGAAAACCTATTGGGTGCAAGTCGAGGGCGAGCCGACCTCGGAGCAACTGCAACAGCTGCGCGAGGGCGTGCAGTTGAATGACGGGCCGACTCTGCCTGCCGAGGCACGGTTGCTGGATGAGCCGGCGCTGTGGCCGCGCAACCCGCCGGTGCGTTTTCGCAAAAGCGTGCCGACCGCCTGGCTGGAGCTGGTGATTCGCGAAGGGCGCAACCGCCAGGTGCGGCGCATGACCGCAGCGGTTGGCTTGCCGACCCTGCGCCTGGTGCGCGTGCGCATCGGGCCCTGGAGCCTGGAGGGCTTGCAGCCCGGCGAGTGGAAAGAGGTCGAGGCGCGCCTGTAGGTCAGTGCTGTGCTAGCCGCAAGGGCTGCTAAATACCTTCCATCCCGGCAATCACCACGGTCTTGATGATAAAGCCGAGTACGCCCAGCCCCAGGGCAAGAAACAGAATCATGGTGCCGAAGCGGCCGGCCTTGGATTTCTTCGCCAGATCCCAGACGATAAACGCCATGAACAGCACCAGGGCGCCGACCAGCGTGGTCATCATCAACTCTTCGAACACTTCCGGTTCCATCTCCACCTCATCAATTGACTGCTGGCTGCACCGTTCTGTGCCAGGCGCGTGACCCAGCGCTAGGGACTCAGCGCCGCGGGCAGCGCAAAAACGCCGGCGATTATACGTCAGCCCCCGGCGTTGTCAGTGACCGCTCAGCTGCGCAGGTGTTGCAGCGGCAGCTGGGTGCTGGAGAGGATTTGCTGGAGGACGAAGCTCGAACGCACGCTGGAGACCCCATCGATGCGGGTCAGGGTGCCGAGCAGCAGCTTCTGGTAGTGATCCATGTCCGGCACCACCACCTTGAGCTGATAGTCGGCGTCCATGCCGGTGACCAGGCTGCATTCGAGCACCTCGGGGCATTGGCGGATGGTTTCCTGAAAGTGCTCGAAGCGCTCCGGGGTGTGCCGGTCCATGCCGATCAGCACGTAGGCGGTGAGGCTCAGGCCGAGCATCTTGCGATCGAGCAGGGCCACCTGGCTGACGATATAGCCGTCGTCCTGCAATTGTTTGACCCGTCGCGAGCAGGGCGAGGGTGACAGGCCGATGCGCTCGGCCAGATCCTGGTTGGACAAGGTGGCGTCGCGCTGCAATTCGGCGAGGATGTTCAGGTCGTAGCGGTCAAGTTTGTTCATCTTTGCGCTGCCTTTGTTCTTTGCTTGCGGATAATGATGCTTGATGAGTTAAAAATTGCGCAAGTGATAGATTTTTCAGCAATGTTAGCAATCTTCTGTCGCGCCCGTGCACGTAAGCTTTACCTCAGTTTCACGGCCCGGACGACATGTCCAACCGGCTCGCCCAATCAGGTGAACGGAAGCCGCCGATCCTACCGGATCGTCACGGCACCCGGGTCCGCACTGCCCAACCAGGCAGGCGAAGAAAGCGGCGACAGCATTGCCAGCACAGGACACTGATCGAAAAGGGAGGCCGAGAGGCCTCCCTTTTTGCTGTCCGGGCTAAGCCGGATCGGCTTGCAGCGCCTGACCTATCAGTACTCGGTCGTTGCTATCGGGTCGGCGTGGACCAGCACCTCGGCGCGCGGAAACTCGGCGCGAATTGTCGCTTCCACCTGATCGCTCAGGGCGTGGGCCTGGAACAGGCTCAGCTCACCCGGCAACTCGATGTGCAGCTGGACGAACCAGCGGGTACCTGAAATCCGGGTGCGCAGGTCATGGGCGCCGAGCACGCCCGGCACGGCGCAGACCAGGTCAAGCATCTGCGTGCTGACCTCAGGCGACAGTTCCTGATCCATCAACACCGCCACCGCTTCGCGGACAATGCTGATGGCGCTCCAGAGGATATAGAAGGCGATGCCAATGCCGAACAGTGCATCGAGTTGCGGCCAACCGAAGCTGGCCAGCACCAGGGCCAGCAGAATGCTGCTGTTGAGCAGCAAGTCCGAACGGTAATGCAGCGAGTCGGCGCGGATCGCGGTGGAGCCGGTCAGGCGCACCACGTGGCGCTGGAACAGCAGCAGGGCGACGGTCAGCGCCAGCGACAGCAGCATCACCGCGATGCCCAGGTCGGGCGCACCGAGTGGCTGGGGGTGCAGCAGGCGCTCGACTCCGTGGCTGCCGACCAGTACCGCGCTGGCACCGATAAACAGCGCCTGGCCGAGGCCGGCCAGTGCTTCGGCCTTGCCATGGCCGTAGCGGTGATCCTCGTCCGCCGGGCGCAGGGCGTAGTGCACGGCGATCAGGTTGAGCAGTGACGCCGCGCCATCCAGCAGCGAGTCGGTGAGGCCGGCGAGCAGGCTGACCGAGCCGCTCAGCCACCAGGCGATGGCTTTGGCCAGCGACAGGCTCAGGGCCACCGCCAGCGCGGCGACCGTGGCCTGGCGCATCAGGCGGGCATGCTGCGCGGGAACGGTCACGTGGCGTCCGGCAGGTAGTACAGATAGTCCAACGCCGGCGCGGCTTGGCCCATCGCGGTCAGTGCGGCACTGATCTGGCCGCGATGATGGCTGCCGTGGTTGACCAGATGCAGCACCAGGTCGGCGATGGGTTTTGCTTGCGCCTCGCCACGCATGTTGCGGTAGGCCAGCGGCTGCAGCAGTTCGGCGTCGTCATAGGCGTGCAGCTGCTCGAGCCAGGCCTGCACGCCGTGCTGCAGGTAATCGGCCAGCGCGCTGCGTTCGGTAGCCGCCTCGGCGTCCAGGCTGGCAAAGGGCTGCGGCTGCGCGCGCAGGCGCGCGAGCCAGATGCGGTCGGCGACGGCCAGGTGGTTGAGGGTGCCGTGGATGCTGCCGAAGTACAGCCCGCAGGGCGCGCGGTACTCGGCCTCATCCAGGGCCTGCAACCCTTGCAGGAGGCGTTGGTACGCCCAGCCGTGGTAGCTCAGCAGGCGCTCCAGGTGGCTGGCGAGCAGGCGTTGCATTCAGGCCGCCGGTCGCAGGCCGTAGGCCGCCAGTTGTTCGGCGCTGCCGCGGTGCTGGATCAGACGTGGGTCATCCAGTGGCAGGTTGTGGCCGGTGTGCTGTTCGATCAGCGCTTTCAATTTGGCGTTGTCGACCTTGCCGTCGGCATCCACGGCGTTTTTCAGGGTCTGTGGGTCGACTTGGGCGTTGTAGCCGTTAGGCAGGTAGATGGCGCCGGTGGCGAAGTCGACGCCGAAGGCGATCAGGCCGGGGATGACGTAGAACAGGATGCCGATGGCGTCCAACGCCACCACTACCGGGTCTACCCGGCCTTCGATCTGGCCGCGACGGTCGGGGAAGAACAGCGTGCCGCACGCGGTCAGCTGGGTGAACAGGGTGACGGTGAGAACACCGCCGATAACGCGAGATTGCATGCGCATTGAACACCTCCTAATGAAAAGTGGCGCAACTATAGCAAGGCTCCTGGGGCAAAACTGCGGCGTTTTGTGCTCCCGCGAATGGCTTCGCTGGCCGGCATGAGTAAGACCCACAAAGCAGGCTAGCCGTTCGCCGTTATAATCGCCTGCCGGATTGGAGTGCCCATGAATTCCCTGCCCATTGATGCCCTGTTACCCGCATTGCGCGAGGCCTTGCTCAATCGCCACGAAGCGGTGCTGGAAGCGCCACCCGGTGCCGGTAAGACCACCCGCGTGCCCTTGGCCTTGCTCGATCAGCCCTGGTTGGCCGGGCAGCGCATCATCATGCTCGAACCACGTCGTTTGGCCGCCCGCGCCGCGGCCGAGCGCCTGGCCAGCGAGCTGGGCGAAAAAGTCGGGGAAACCGTCGGCTACCGCATTCGCCTGGACAGCAAGGTCGGCCCCAACACCCGCATCGAGGTGGTTACCGAGGGCATTCTCGCCCGGCGCTTGCAGGACGATCCGGCGTTGGAGGGCGTCGGCCTGGTGATCTTCGACGAGTTCCATGAGCGCAGCCTGGACGCCGACCTGGCCCTGGCGCTGTGCCTGAATGGCCGCGCGCTATTTCGTCAAGGAGCGGGGCGCGGCGAGGACAGCGGCGAGCCTGCGCTGAAGGTGCTGCTGATGTCGGCGACCCTGGAAGGCGAGAAGCTGGCGGCGTTGCTCGGCGACGCGCCGGTGCTGCGCAGCGAGGGCCGCATGTTTGCGGTGGATATGCGCTGGGGCGCGCCGTGGCAGAGCGGTGAGTGGGTCGAGCCCAAGGTGGTGCAGGCGGTCTTGCAGGCCCTGGCCGATGAGCCGGGCAGCCTGCTGGTGTTTCTGCCGGGACAGGCGGAGATTCGCCGGGTCAACGAGCAGTTGGCCGAGGCCCTGAGCGGACGTAGTGAGATTCGCCTGTGCCCGCTGCATGGCGAGCTGGACCTGAATGCCCAGCGCGCGGCCATCGAACCGGCACCGGCGGGCATGCGCAAGGTGGTGCTGGCGACCAATATCGCCGAAACCAGCCTGACCATCGACGGCGTGCGAGTGGTGGTGGACGCCGGTCTGGCGCGGGTGCCGCGCTTCGATCCGGGCAGCGGCATGACCCGTCTGGACACCCAGCGCATTGCTCGCGCCAGCGCCACTCAGCGTGCCGGGCGTGCCGGGCGACTCGAACCCGGGGTCTGTTACCGGCTGTGGTCGCAGGCGCAGCACGAGCAACTGGCGGCCTATGCCGCTGCGGAAATTCTCCAGGCCGACCTGGCGGGGTTGGCCTTGCAGCTGGCGCGCTGGGGCGTGGCGCCGGATGAACTGGCCTGGCTCGATCCACCGCCGGCCGCGGCCTATGCCCAGGCCCAGGACCTACTGACGCGCCTCGGGGCGCTGGATGCGCGCGGCGTACTGACCGCCCATGGCCAGGCCATGGCCGAATTGCCAGCCCATCCGCGAATTGCCCATCTGCTGCTGCGCGGCCAGGCCTTGGGCCTCGGCGCGCTGGCCTGCGACTTGGCCGCGCTGCTCGGCGAACGGGACCTCCTGCGCGGCGCCGGCGCCGACCTGCACAGTCGCCTGACTTTGCTCAGCGGCGCCGGCAAGGCCGCGCGCGGGGCTCAAGGCGGGGTGCAGCGGGCCCGGCAACTGGCCCGGCAATTTCAGGGGCTGCTCGGGCGTCGCGCGCCGGTCACGCCGGTGGCCGACCCCGAACATCCGCGCTGGCTCGGCGCCTTGCTGGCGTTCGCCTACCCGGATCGGGTGGCCCAGCAGCGCCGCGCCGGCGGCGCCGAATACCGTCTGGCCAACGGCCGCGCGGCGATGTTCGGCGAAGTCGATGGGCTGATGAAGCATGAGTGGCTGGTGGTCGCCGATCTGGGCAGCCGTCAGGGTCAGCGCGAGGAACGCATCTACCAGGCCGCCGAGCTTGAGCCGCAATTGTTCGAATCGGTGCTGAGTGAGCAGGTCAGTGAATTGCAGCTGCTCGACTGGGACGAGCGCGAAGGTGTGCTGCGTGCCGAGCGCCAGCGCAAGGTCGGTGAACTGGTGTTGAGCCGCGAGCCACTGGCCAGGCTGGACGAGGCGCAGCGCAGTCGCGCCTTGCTCGGCCTGGTCCGGCGCAAGGGCCTGGAGCTGCTGCCCTGGACTCCTGAGCGACGCCAGTGGCAGGCGCGGGTGCTGCTGCTGCGCCATCTGGAACTGACCGAGAAAGGCCACAGCGAATGGCCGGATGTCAGCGATGCGGCGTTGCTGGCCAGTCTGGAAGAGTGGCTGCAACCTTATCTGGCACCGGTCACCCGCCTCAGTCACTTCGCCAATCTGGACCTGTCCAGCCTGCTGCAGAATCTGCTGCCCTGGCCGCTGCCACAGCGCCTGGACGAACTGGCGCCGCGCACCCTGGCGGTGCCGTCCGGGTCGCGCATCGGCCTGGATTACAGCGAGCAGCCGCCAGTGCTGGCGGTGCGCTTGCAGGAGCTGTTCGGCCTGGCCGAGACGCCGCGCATCGCCGGTGGTCGGCAAGTGGTCAAGCTGCACCTGTTATCGCCGGCGCGGCGCCCGGTGCAGGTGACCCAGGACCTGGGCAACTTCTGGCGCAGCACCTACGCCGAGGTGAAGAAGGATCTGAAGGGGCGCTACCCCAAGCACTACTGGCCGGACGACCCGTTGATCGCCGAGCCCACGGCGCGGGCCAAACCGAGAAAGTAAGGCGCTGCAGCTAGCCCGTCTGACTCAAGGCAGGCGTAAGTCTTCACCGGCCTCCTGCAACTCCTGATAGGCGCGGTCCAGCGCATCGCGCAGGGCCTCGGCGCCGGGCGTGTGGCGCGAGACTATCAGTTTCAGCGGCACCCGCTGCAGAACCACGAAGGGCAGTTCGGCCATGCCCAAACGCCGCCGTGCCTGTTCCACCGGGGTCTGATAGTCGAGCAGGTAATCGCCGCGACGGCGCTGGAGCATCTCCAGCGCGGCAGTGTGGCTGCCGGTACGGTGCTGCTGGATCGCCAGGGCAGGGTCGTTGAGCAGTGCGTTGGTTGGCTGCCAGTAAGTGTAGCCACTGATCAGGATCAGCCCGCGCCCCTGCAGGTCCTCGGGGATGCGCGGGAGCAGGGTGTCGCGCCGGAAGTACAGGTTGAGGATGATCTCGCCGATTTGCGTGCGGGTCTCCAGGGTGTCCGCGGCCAGTTCCGGCTTGCCGGGTGCGCCGGGCCAGAGCTGTACGCTGCCGTTTTGCAGGCCGCTGTAGACCCGGGCTCCCGGGTAGGAGCGGAACTGGGCCTGGTAGCCGGCGTGTTGTAACAGGCGTTCGGTCAACTGCAGGATCGCGCCTTGTGGCCGGCCTTGGCGGTCGCTGTAGGAATAGGGGGGGAATTCATAAAAGCCGACCTGGATCAGCGGGAGTGATCCGTTGGCGACGGTTTGAGCATGGCTGGTAGCGCAGCCAAGCGCGGCAACCAGCGCTAGGCAGAGACGTATTGGCATCGAACAGGGCCGCGGCTCATGGCCGTCTTGTAGTTATAAAGATGTCACCAGGCAGAGCATGGCGAAGTGCCACGGGCTTTGTCCAGCCCCGCCTGTACCGACGTCTCCCTCAACCTAATCTAGCGTTGGCAACAGCAGGCGGGCGCTCAGCGGAAAATGATCGGAGATGCTCAGGCTGTCGTGCCGGCGTACCTGGGCGTCCAGACGGGTCAGTTGCGGGCTGTGAAACAGGTAGTCGAGGGTGCGGTCGGGCCCCTGCACGTCGGGGTCGTTGGGGAAGTGGGTGTACCAGGCGGCCTGCTGCGCGCCGCCAGCTTCGGCCAGGCTGGGGATCATCGGGTAGCGTGCGGCCAGGACCTGCAGCTCGCTGTCGGCGGCATACCAGCTGCGCTGGGCCGCTGGCAGGTGCTGGTACTGGCCGGGCGGCAACAGGTTGAAGTCGCCGCCGAGTAGCCAGGGCGTGTTTGCGGCCTGCAGCTGGTCGAGCAGCTTGGCGGTCATCGCTACCTGCTGGTGCATGGTGTCATCGCCCTGGGCGAAGGCGTCCAGGTGAGTGTTGATCGCCGCCAATTGACCGCCGCCGCGCACGGGCAGGTAGCTGACCAGCAGCGCGCGCTGCAAGTCGAACAGACGGCTCAGCGGATCGGCCGGCATTCGTGGCAGTTGCAGACGTTCGGCGCGCGCGATGCGGTAACGGCTGAGGGTGCCGAGCTTCATGCCGACGCTGCCGAGAATCTTCGGGTGCGGGACGAACCCGGCTTTCCAGTAGAAGGCCTGGCTGTTGCATGGGTAGAGGTTGCTCAGGCGCGCCTGCAGCAGCGCCAGTTGATCCTGGTAGTCGCTGGCTTTGGCGCCGTCATGCAGCTCTTGCAGCAGAACCAGGTCCGGCTGCTCGTCGCGGATGACTCGCGCCACTGCGGCGAGGGTCGTGGCCAGGTCGGCGCTGCTCGGGCGTCGGTCGGGGCCGCTGCCGTCGTCCAGGTCGTACCAGAAGACGTAGCCTTTGCCGGCCAGGTATTGCACGTTCCAGGTCATCACCTTCAAGGCCTGGCCTGGTTGCAGTATCGGCGCCTTGGCCGCACAACTGACCGGGGCGGCCTCGCGCTCGGCGGGACGCCAGGCCAGGCTGTAGACCAGCGCGAGCAGGCAACCGAGGACGAGCAGTAGGCCGGATACGGCGATGTACAGTGGGCGAGGCAGGATCATTGAGGGCTAGGCCACTAAGGCTTGGCTATGCTGGAGGAACGTGAGCATACCCGAGAAGCGCCCTGGCGACTGCCTGGCTGGCGTGGGCATTGCGCTCGCGAGTGAGGATGTCGATATGACTGAGCCGTTGATTGCCCAGCGCGGGCCTTATCCGGTGGCGGTGCAAGTGGGGGAGGACTATTTCTGGTGTCGTTGCGGGCGTAGCGCCACTCAACCGTTTTGCGACGGCAGCCATAAAGGCACGGGCATCACCCCGTTGAAATATCATGCCGAGCACAGCGACACCCTGTACTTTTGTGGCTGCAAGCACAGCCATACGCCGCCCTGTTGCGACGGCAGCCATAACAAGCTGTAGTAGGGGCAAAGCCAGATAACCGGGGGAAGCATGTACCGCAAGGTATTCGCCAACAAAGTGTTCGATCGCAAGGTCGTGTTGATCAGCGGTGGTTGTGCCGGCATCGGCCGCGCCCTGGCCGTGCGCCTGGCTCAGGCCGGCGCGCGCCTGGTGATTCTCGATTTGCAGCAGGCGGCGCTGGACAGCCTGGTGCAACACCTGGCCGACCATCACAACGCCGAGGCCCTGGGCCTGTGCTGCGATGTGGCGGACGCCGAGGCGGTGCAGTGCGCCATCGCCCTGGCGATCGAACGCTTTGGCGGTATCGATGTGCTGGTCAACAACGCTGGCATCACTCACCGCAGCAGCTTCGTCGATACCGAGTTGGCGGTGTTTCAGCGGGTCATGGCGGTCAACTATTTTGGCGCCCTGCACTGTACCCAGGCGGCGCTGCCCAGCCTGATCGAGCGTAGCGGGCAGATCATCGTGCTCAGCTCGTTGTCCGGCTTCGCCCCGTTGCTCTACCGCAGCGCCTACAACGCCAGCAAACACGCCTTGCATGGCCTGTTCGAGACCTTGCGATACGAACTGAAAGGGTCCGGGGTCAATGTGATGCTGGTCTGTCCCGGCTTTACCGCGACCGACCTGCGCAAGAACGCCCTGGTCGGCGACGGCTCGGTGGCGGCGCAACCGCCGTTGGCGATGGGCAAGGTCGCCTCGCCGCAGGATGTCGCCGATGCCATCTATCTGGCGGCACTCAAACGCCGCCGCTTGTTGGTGCTGTCGAATGTCGATTGGCGCGCGCGGCTGCTGGCGCGTTTCTTCCCGCGGCTATTCGAACGGGTGCTGTTGCCGCGCTTGTCGGGCATGAAGCCGCAGGGCACCAGCCACGGTTGAGGCTGGCGCAAGACCATCAGGCGGTCGCGGTATCACCCAGTTCGGCGTCGCGCGGCTCGTCATACAGTTCGTAGGCCAAGGCGGTATCCCAACACATCGCTTCGATCTTGTGGCCGTCCAGGTCACGCAGAAAGCAGCCGTAGTAGGCCTCGCCGTATTCGCTGCGCGGCCCTGGCGCGCCTTCGTCACTCGCGCCTGCTGTCAATGCAGCCTGGTAGAAGGCGTCCACTGCGGCTTTATCTGCCGCGAAAAAGCCGAAATGACTGCCGTTGCCGACGCTCGCCGGCTGCCCATCAATCGGGGTTTGTACCCAGAACTCCGGGTATTCACGGCCATAGGCCACCGCACCGGGGTGGGCGAGAATGCGTTGGCAGCCGAGGGTCGGCAGCACTCGATCGTAAAAGGCGACGGCCCGCTCGAACTGGTTGGTGCCGAGGGATACGTGCGACAGGATGCTGGGGTTGATGTCGGCCATAGGGCAATCCTCCATGGAAATTGACCCTAACAGCCTAGCCGGTTTTCACTCCACGGCAGGTTGGCTGCCGCGCAGCATGAACAGGCGGAACAACACCACGGTGGCGAACAATTGCAGGAAGCCGTTGGCGCTGTCGAGCAACAGCGTCAGCAGCACGTCCGTCTGGGCGCCTGTTTCCGGCTGGCTCCACCAGGCGAGCAGCCACAGTGGCACCATCACCGCCAGCACGCAGAACAGAATCGGCCAGAAATAACCGCTGGTCAGCTCGAAACTCTCATGCAGGGCTTTCACTGGCGTCATGCCGCGCAGTACCAGCAGGTACTCGGCGAAGGCCAGCTTGATCATCATCCACAGCCCCGGCAGGACGAACAGCGAGGCGCCGAGCATGATCGCCACGGTACTGATCCCGGCCAGCAGGGCGAAGCGCGGCCACAGGTTCAGGCTGGCGACGAGCAGGTCGCGCAATCGCGGCGATTGGCCGTTGCTGCGCGCATCGAGAAACAGAATCAGCGCACCGGTGTACAGCGGGTAGAACAGCAAGCCGACCAAAATGCCGTAGGCCGCGGCCGCCTCGACCCCGAACAGCACGATGATCTGTTGTTGCACCAGGGCTTCGAGCACCAGCAGGGGCAAGCACAAGCGGGCAATCGGCAGCAGGTTGCCGCTGAAGAAAAACCAGGCGTCGCGTAGGACGTGAAGCGGATTCATGGGCAGCAGTCGCGGTCAGGTGAGCAGGCCGCCACTCTAGCCGATAGGTGCGGCGGCTCCAAATCGTGGCTGGGCTGACGCTCGCCGGGTAGCTGAGCGGTCAGTCCGTCGGGGTGGCCAGCAGCTCCTGCGCGTCCAGCACCTGAGCGTACTCGTCGCGCAAATTGGCCATGGCCATGTCATGCACCTCATCGGCGCTACGCGCTCGACGGGCATAGTCGGATTTTGCGAAGGTGTAACAGGCGTCGGCTACCACCTGAGTAGTAAAGCCCAGGTTGCTGGCGCTACGTGCGGTGGCCTCCACCGAGTTCTCGCTGGCCACCCCGACTATTACTACCCGGCGTAGCCCGCGGGCGTGTAGCCAGCGGTCCAGGCCCGTATGGGTGAAGGCATCGGTGACGTGCTTATCGAACACCTGTTCACCCGTTCGCGGCGCCAATGCTGCCTGAAACAAGACCCCACTCTGCCCTGGGGCGAGCACCGATGCCGGGTCCAGCGAGATGTGACGGATATGTACCAGCGGCCAGGCATGCGCACGCCAATGCGCCAGTAGGGCGGCGATATGGGCTTCTGCGTCGGGGTTGTTGCGGGGGCGGTCCAGGCGTTGAATGCCCTGCTGCATATCGATGATCAGCAGCGCCGCTGGCGCTGAGCGGGTGAGCTGTTCCGGCGGCATTTCGACTGTCCTGTGTCCGAGGCTGGCATACTGGGCGCCGACTTTAACCTTTGCGCCTGTAGTCCGTCAGCCGCTTGCCGAGGATTTCCGGTGAAGAAAATCGCCGTATTCGCCGATGTACAGAACCTCTACTACACAGTGCGCCAGGCCTATGGCTGCCACTTCGACTATGCCGCGCTGTGGGCCGAGATCAGCCAGGGCGGGCAGATCGTCGAGGCCTACGCCTATGCCATCGACCGCGGCGACGCCAAGCAGCAGCAGTTCCAGCAAATCCTGCGCAACCTCGGTTTCACCGTGAAGCTCAAACCCTATATCCAGCGCAGCGACGGTTCAGCCAAGGGCGACTGGGACGTAGGCATCACCATCGACATCATGGACGCCGCGCCACGGGTCGACCAGGTGGTGCTGGCCTCGGGCGACGGCGACTTCGACCTGTTGCTGGACAAGATCAAGGGTAGCTTTGGCGTAGAAGCGGTGGCCTATGGCGTGCCGGGGCTGACTGCGCAATCGCTGGTCCGCGCGGCCAGCCGCTATGTGCCGATCGAAGGGGCTCTGCTACTCAAGCACTGAGCCACTCAACCCCAGGTTATTCAAGTTTCAGCTGCTCAAGCATAAAGAGGTGAGTGTGGGACCCATAGCGGTTATCGACTTCGAAACCACCGGTATTTCGCCGGCCCAGGCCCGCGCCACCGAGATCGGCGTGGTCATCGTCGAAGGCGGGCAGATCGTCGCGCGTTATCAGAGCCTGATGAACAGCGGCGCCTGGGTGCCGCACTTTATCGAACAGCTCACCGGCATCAGCAATGCCATGTTGCGCGAGGCGCCACCGGCGGCGCAGGTGATGCACGAAGTGGCGGATTTCGTCGGTGATACGCCGTTGCTGGCGCATAACGCCTCGTTCGATCAGAAGTTCTGGGATGCCGAGCTGGGCCTGATTCGGCGCAAGCGCCTGCAGCCATTTGCCTGTTCGCTGTTGCTGGCCCGCCGCCTGTTGCCCCAGGCGCCAAACCACAAGCTCGGCACCCTGAATCGCTGGGCACAGCTGCCGGACACCGGCCAGGCTCACCGGGCCCTGGCCGATGCGGAGATGGCGGCCAACCTGACCTGCTTCATGGCCGCGCTGCTGCGTGAGCGGCACGGTATCGCCGAGGTGTCCCACGGCCTGCTGTGCAACTTGCAGAAAGTGCCCGCGGCCAAGATGGCGCAGGCGCTACAGCGGCTGCGTGGGAGTAGCGAGGCGGTGTATTAGTACGCGTGTCGCTTGACCCGTAGCCCGACAGCAACACTTCGATGGCCTGAATTGCCTGTTAGGTAGAACATAAGGTTGCCAAAAATGATAATGGATGAATTCATTAAGTTCGTTAATAAAGCTGCCTCTAAAGCAGGCGCGGTATTTTCCCAGCCAGAAGTCTATGCGCAAGTAGGTATTATTCTAGCTATCTATCTTGTTGCGTGGGGGCTGGCTAATCGCATCAGGAAATATGCCCCCTTCCTTGATGCCCGTCATGAAGGGGCTGCTGTTCATCCTTTGCGTAAATTTGTTGGAAGGTTGGGTGGGTTGATTTTTCCGGTGCTCGCTATCTTGATGTTGCGAGTGTCCGTCGAAGTGAGTGAGCGCGCATTAAATCAGGGCTGGCTTGTGCAGGCGGCGCTCACTGTTGCCATCTTGCTTCTGTTTTATTCTGTTGTTCGTGATTTTATACAGAACAGGGTTGCGGCTGGGTTGTTCAGATGGTTGGGTATGCCGCTATTGTTTCTGCATCTGCTCGGTATATTGAGTGAGTTAATAGCCATACTCGAATCCATATCGGTAAATTTAGGCAATATTGAGATTTCAGTTTACGGTATCGCTCGCGTTGCCATTTTCGGTTCACTGCTGTTCTGGCTTGGTCGCACTAGCAGCAAAACCGGCCGAGCATTCATTTCCCATCAGGAAAGCCTCGACATCCGTACCCGCGAAGTTGCGGCGAAACTTTTCGAGGTGGCGATATTTTTCTTGATATCCCTGTTGATTTTGCAACTCATGGGTATCAATCTCACCACGCTCGCGGTGTTTGGCGGTGCGCTTGGTGTCGGTATTGGCTTAGGATTGCAGGCCATTGCGTCCAATTTCATATCCGGAATTATCATCCTGCTGGATCGCTCCGTGTCTATTGG
This sequence comes from Pseudomonas taeanensis MS-3, assembly GCF_000498575.2. Lineage (GTDB taxonomy): Bacteria > Pseudomonadota > Gammaproteobacteria > Pseudomonadales > Pseudomonadaceae > Aquipseudomonas > Aquipseudomonas taeanensis. Next base: position 15,985 of record NZ_AWSQ01000010.1, on the reverse strand, counting down.
TGATTATGTGGAGCTCGATGACGGCCGTACCGGAATTGTTCGCGAGTTAAATATGCGCTCGACAACGCTGGAAACGTTTGATGGCAAAGATATTGTGGTGCCTAACGAAAAATTCATCGCCGAAATATTTACCAACTGGACGCACAAGGACAAAAGTCAACGTTACCGGGTAGATTTCTCGGTCGCTTATCATTCCGATATCAGGAAGCTGGTCGAAATTATCAAAGCCGTAGTTGCTAGCCACCCACAGGTGTTTAGCGGCGACGATGTACCGTTCGAGGAACGTCCCGATTGTGAAATAGACAGCTTTGGCGATTCCGGTATTAATATGTTCGTTGAGTTCTGGATGGAAGGCATCGACGATGGCAAGAATCGTGTGGGCGGTGACCTGCTTTTGATGATTTTGGAAGCGCTGCAGGAACATGGTTATGAGATACCCTTCCCGCAGCGAGAGGTTCGAGTGGTCAATAAAGGCTTTTCAATCAATAGCAAACCGGGCGATTAATTAAATAGCCTCTATCAAAGGGGAGTGGTGTATTTATTACCCACTCCTGTTCCTTTTATCCTTCGACTCAGCAGCACCTCGATGATCTGAATGACTCAGGGCAGGATCACCAGGTGATTGGGCAGCTCGTTGCGTTCGCTGGTGGCGGGCAGGTGCTGCTTGAGGTGCTCGCCGCAGGCCTGGATGCAGCCGAGAAAGCCCTGCAGGGTTTCGCCGCGTTTCACCCGCTGAGTGAAGTCCATGACTATGGCTTGCCAGGTCGCGTCGGGCAGTCGGCTGGAAATGCCCCGGTCGACCAGAATCTCCACATAGTGTTCGGCTTCCGAGACGAAGATCAGCATGCCGGTTCCGCCAGAGGTGTGGTGCAGGTTGTGCTCGAGGAACTGCCGCCGTGCCAGATTGGAGGCGCGCCAGTGACGCACGGCACGCGGTATCAGCCGAGTGGTGAGTGACGGGATGCGCAGCAGCAGGCTCAAGCCGGCAAAGCTCAGCCACTGCACCAACAACAGCTCCTGGGCGCTCAGCCAGGCACCAAAGTAATTGATCGCACCGGGTACCAGCAGCGCCAGCAGGCTGGCCCAGAGCAGCGGGATATAGGTGTAGTCGTCCGCTCTGGCCGCCAATACGGTGACCAGTTCGGCATCGGTCTCGCGCTCGACCGCGCTGATCGCCTGGGCGACCTGTTGTTGTTCACTTGCACTCAATAACGCCATGGGGCTCGTCTACTCGTTGAATTGAATTACCAGCCGCCGGAAGCACCGCCGCCACCAAAGCCGCCGCCACCACCGCCAAAACCACCGCCGCCACCAAAGCCGCCGCCGGAGCCGCCACGGCCCATACCTGCAGCCAGAAGCCCGCCCAGCAGCAGGCCACGGCGTCCGCCACGGCCGCCGCCGATCAGACCGAGGATGACCATCAGCAAGACGAAGAAGGGGATCGCTTTGGCCTGTTTCTCCGGCTTCGCGCTATCGACCAGGGGTTGACCTCCGAGCACCTGGAGGATCGCCGTAACGCCGTCGCTGATGCCCTTGGCGAAATCACCCCCCTTGAAGGCGGGGCTGATGACCTGATTGATGATCACCGAGGATTGCGCATCGGTCAGGCGGCCCTCCAGGCCATAGCCGACCTCGATGCGGATTTTGCGTTCGTCACGGGCGATCAACAGCAGGGCACCGTTATCCTTGCCTTTTTGGCCGATGCCCCAGTGCCGGCCCAGCTGATAACCGAATTCCTCGATGGGGACGCCTTGCAGGTTCTCCAGTGTCACCACCACCACTTGCTCGCTGCTGGCTTGCTCATGCGCTGCCAGCTGTTGCGTCAGTCTTGCTTCGCTCTGCGCATCGAGCATCTCGGCCTGATCCACCACCCGTCCGCTCAGCGCGGGGAACTCGGGCTGGGCCTGGGCCAGGCAAGCCCAGGCCGACAGTAGCAAGAGCAGCGGCAGGCGCAGTACTGCGGACATCAGAATTTCACTTCGGGCGCTTTGTCCGCCTTAGGTGCCGTGGCTTCGAAGTTCTCCCGCACTGACATGTCGCTGTACATCAGGCTGTGCCAGATGCGCCCCGGGAAGGTGCGGATCTCGGTGTTGTAGCGTTCGACCGAGGTAATGAAGTCGCGACGGGCCACCGCGATGCGGTTTTCCGTGCCTTCCAGCTGGGATTGCAGGGCCAGGAAGTTCTGGTTTGACTTCAGGTCGGGATAGCGTTCGGAGACCGCCATCAAGCGGCTCAGGGCGCCGCTGAGCTGTTCCTGTGCCTGCTGGAACTGGCGCAGTTTCTGCGGATCGTCCAGGGTGCTGGCGTCTACCTGAATGGAGGTGGCCTTGGCGCGGGCTTCGATCACCGCCACCAGGGTTTCCTGTTCCTGTTTGGCGAAGCCTTTGACGGTTTCCACCAGGTTGGGCACCAGATCTGCGCGACGCTGATACTGGTTTTCCACCTGAGACCAGGCCGCCTTGACCTGTTCGTCGTAAGTGGGAATGTTGTTGATGCCGCAGCCAGTCAACAGTGCGGCCATGGCCAGTAAGGCGGCCACTCGCGCGCTGAAGCCGAATCCTGTGGTTGTCTGCATGCTTCGCTGATCTCCATGTTGAGTCGTTAATACAGGCTCACCCTACCGGGTGCCCAGGCGATAAGCCAATCGCGTTGTCCGCTGGGGGATCTACCGAGCCGCCTGGTCCCGCACAGTGTAGACCGCAGGTTAGAGACCCCCAGTCGGCCGCAGGGTTCGGAGGGTTGGCGGAACTGCACCGAGGTCCAGACAGATCTGCCGGTTCACGCGGCCGTCAGGGCAACAGAAACGGGCCGATAGGCGCTGCTCAGGGTAAACTGCGCGCATTCGCACATCCGCTTTCCTGGTTCTGGTTACCCTCATGACATTCGCCTCCCTCGGTCTTATCGATCCATTACTGCGCACCCTCGACAGCCTCGACTATGTCGCGCCCACACCGGTGCAGGCCGAAGCCATTCCTGCGGTACTGGCGGGGCGCGATCTGATGGCCGCGGCGCAGACCGGCACTGGCAAGACCGCCGGTTTCGCCCTGCCGCTGTTGCAGCGCTTGATGATGGAAGGGCCGAATGTGGCCAGTAACTCGGTGCGCGCGCTGGTGCTGGTGCCGACTCGCGAGCTGGCCGAGCAGGTGCAGCAGAGTTTTCTGACCTATGGCCAGCACCTGCCGTTGCGCAGCTATGCGGTGTACGGCGGGGTCAGCATCAACCCGCAGATGATGAAGCTGCGCAAGGGTCTCGACGTGCTGGTGGCGACGCCTGGGCGCTTGCTCGATCTTTATCGGCAGAACGCGGTGAAGTTCAACCAGTTGCAGACCCTGGTACTCGACGAAGCCGACCGCATGCTCGACCTGGGCTTCGCCCGCGAACTGGACGATCTGTTCTGCGCCTTGCCGAAAAAACGCCAGACCCTGCTGTTTTCCGCGACCTTCTCCGAGGCCATCCGCGGCATGGCCAAGGAACTGCTGCGCGACCCGCTGAGTATCGAGGTCAGCCCGCGCAATGCGGCGGCCAAATCGGTCAAGCAGTGGCTGATCCCGGTGGACAAGAAGCGCAAGGCCGAGCTGTTCCTGCACCTGTATCGGAGCCAGCGCTGGAGTCAGGTGCTGGTGTTCGTCAAGACCCGCAAGGGCGTCGACGAGCTGGAAGCTGAACTGCAGCGCCAGGGCATCAGCGCCGACGCGATTCACGGCGACAAGCCGCAACCGACCCGGCTGCGCGCGTTGCAACGCTTCAAGAACAACGAGGTGAAGGTACTGGTGGCCACCGACGTGGCGGCTCGCGGCCTGGATATCGACGATCTGCCCCTGGTGGTCAACTTCGACCTGCCGATCGTCGCCGAAGACTACGTGCACCGAATCGGCCGTACTGGGCGTGCCGGCGCCACCGGCCAGGCGGTGTCGTTGGTGTGCGCCGACGAGGTGCAGCACCTGTCGGCCATCGAGGCGCTGATTCAACAGGTGCTCAAACGCGTCGACGAGCCTGATTTCATTCCCGACCATCGGGTGCCGCAGACCCTGGCCGGCGGCCAAGTGGTGAAAAAGCCGAAGAAGCCGAAGAAAGCCAAGGTGGTGGGCGGCGGCAAAGGGGGCAGTCTCGGCCGTTGGCTGGAGAGCGACGAGCCAGCAGCACCGCCGATCAAGGCGGTGCGCAAGGTGCCGAGTTTCGGTGGCGGGCCGGCCAAGGGCGGTAGAAAGCCGTAGTTCGCGAGGGGCGCCGCCAGGGGTGCGCACTCATGGATGCCGGGCTAGGCTCGGCTAGTGCGCGACCTGGCTCGCGGTCAGTTGCTTCTTATGGGTGGCGGCGGCGGTCATGTCGTAGATCACCAGGCACAGATGGTCGACCTCACCGCTGGCGCCGCTCAGCGGCAGCAGCGTGACGTTCTGGTACATGAAATCTTCCTGGCCAGTAATCGGCTGGTAGCTCTTGAAGTGCACCAGGTAGGGGCGCTGCTCCCACAGGCTGAAGGCCCGGGTGCCGAGTTGCACCACGGTGTCCACCTTACGGCGTAGCCAGGTTTCGTCGATTTCCGGGAACAGCTCGAACAGCGGTCTGCCATGTACCTCGTCCGGACCCATGCCGGAGTGGTTCTCCATGAAGCTGTTCCACACCTCCACCTGGTATTGGCGGTCGAGCACGATCACGCCAACGTCGATGCACTGCACGATGTCGAGCAGCCAGTGGACTTCTTTGATATCGATCTGGGTAGACATGCTGGTCAGTCCATCAGGTAGCGAATTTTGTTGGTCAGGCGCTTGATCGAGTCCTCGGTGAACAACAGCAGCAGGTCAAAGTGAATGTTGTGATCCTCCAGGCTGTAGCTGATCTCCACCGCCAGGGTCTTCTTCCAGCGGCGTTGGTTGAGGTGGATCAGCCGCTCGATCGAGGCGTGCTGGCCGAGCAGTTGCGGATGTCCCTGGGAGAAGCGCACGTCGATCTGTTCGGCGATCCCGGCCAGGCAGGCGCCGGTGAGGATGCTGGCGAGGTCGATGAGCATCTCCGACGTTTCGTTATCGTCCTTCGGCTGCCACTGGAGCAGGCGCGCCATATCGGCGACTTCCGAGTCGTGGAACAGCAGCAGCGCCTCGCCGGCGATGCCATCGCCGATAAAGCCCTGGCACACCGCGCTCAGGCGTTCGCCGCGTTGGGCGTCGGTGAGCGTCATATGCAGCTCGCTGACTTCGAAGATATTCACCTGCGGCACCGGCAGCTTGACGAATACCCCGAGCACCTTGGCCAGCAGCGCGGCGGCACGGCCCATGGCGACGTTGCTGACTTCGCGCAGGGCGTCGCGGAAATTCACCTTCAGCTCAATCTGCGCCGCAGGTGGACTCATGGCCGTGGACGGCGCCTGGGGATCGAACAGGCCGTGCTCGATCAGGGTGCTGCGCAAGGTGTCGGGGTCGGCCGGTTTCTTCAGGAAGGCCAGGGCGCCGAGTTCCTTGACGCGACGAAGGGCTTCTTCCTGAATATCGCCGGAAACCACCACCACCTTGCACGGCAAGCCTTCGGCCCGTAGCGCAGCGAGGGTCTGGTAGCCGTCAAACTCCGGCATGGTCAGGTCCAGTAACATCACCTTGACCTGACCCTGGCGAATGATCGCCAGGGCTTCCTGGCCGTTGGCCGCCTGGCTGATGGTCACCGGCCATTCGGCGGGGAGGGCGCGGATCAATTGCTTGCGCGCCATGTTCGAGTCATCGCAGACCAACAAGGGAGTCACGGTTGAGGGGCTACCTGTGCGCGTGGATCGGGAGCCGCTCTGTGTCGGCTTGGCGCAAGCATAGCCCCTGCCGCCGGCTAAGCCCAATGCCGCGCTGCCGCTGGCTGGCGGAAGCTGCTGTTTACGAGCAGGCGATAAGGGGGCAGCTGACTTGGCATGTAACGGGGAGGAGGTGGGGCCCGCTAACTGTGCAATCGACTCACCAAAAGGGCCTCTAAGGCTCTAGTCGGTGGGTTTTGCCTGCAACCAGTGCAACATGCCCAGACCCGCCTGGCGCCCGCTGGCAAAGCAGGCGGTGAGCAGGTAGCCCCCGGTCGGTGCCTCCCAGTCGAGCATCTCGCCGGCGCAGAATACGCCAGGCAGTTGTCTGAGCATCAGCTGTTCATCAAGTTGCTCGAAGGGCACGCCACCGGCGCTGCTGATAGCTTCATCCAGGGGCCGCGGTCTGACCAGGGTGATGGGCAGCCCCTTGAGCGCAGCGGCCAGTTGCGCCGGATCGTTGATTTGCTCGGCGTTGGTCAGCTCGCGTAACAGCGCGGCTTTCACCCCGTCGATGCCGACCTGGCGATGCAGGTGCTTGGCCATCGAATGCGAACCGCGTGGCTTGCTCAGCGCTCGGTGCAGTTTGTCCAAAGGGCTTTGCGGTAACAGGTCGAGCACGATGGTGGCCGAACCCTGTTGATCGATCCGCTGACGAATACGCGCCGACAGCGCATACACCAGGCTGCCCTCGATGCCACTGCGGGTGAGGACGAATTCGCCCAGGCGCGGCGCTTCGTCATCCAGGCGCAGGCTCACGTTCTTCAGTGGTGCGCCGGCGAATTTGTCTTGTAGCAACGGACTCCAGCCCGCCACCTCGAAGCCACAATTGCTGGCCTGCAGCGGCGCAATCGCAATACCGCGCGCCTGCAGCAGCGCCGCCCAGGCGCCGTCCGAACCGAGTCGCGCCCAGCTGCCACCGCCCAGGGCCAGCAGGGTGGCGTCGGCCTGTACGGCAATCTCGCCTGCGGGCGTGGCGATGCGCAACGCGCCACCGTCGGTCCAGCCCAGCCAACGCCGGCGCGTGTGGATCGCCACGCCGTGTTCGCGCAGGCGCTTGAGCCAGGCGCGCAGCAGCGGCGCGGCCTTCATGTCGGTGGGGAACACCCGGCCGGACGTACCGACGAACGTGTCGATGCCGAGGTTATGAATCCAGCTGCGCAGCGCCTCGGCGTCGAACTCGGCGAGCAGCCGGGCGATCTCTGCGCTGCGCTCGCCGTAGCGCGTCAGGAATGGCTCTTTCGCTTCGGAGTGGGTGATGTTCATCCCGCCCACTCCGGCCAGCAGGAACTTGCGCCCCACCGACGGCATGGCATCGAACAGCTCGACCTTGACCCCGGCCAGTGCCAGCACTTCGGCCGCCATCAGGCCCGCCGGGCCACCGCCGATGATGGCAACCGAATGAGTCGAGGAGGTGGCTATATCGGTCATTAGAAGGGCGCTGGTCATAGTGGTGGGTGGCGCATTCTACCCGAGGCGCCGGCAGCCAGTAGCCCGGATGAAATCCGCGACGCCTGGACAGCGGGTGTGATTGCGCCCCGGATTGCATCCGGGCTACTCGAGGCAATGTCAGTGGACATGACGTCAGGCTGTCTGGTTCTGACGGGATAACGCCTGCAATGGGGCGTTGCAGGGCGTTCGGCTTCTCGGCCTCAACCCAGTCTGCGCTCAGCCCAGACCTGCGCCGCGCTGTGGTGGAGGATACCGTGGCGCCGGGCCAATACTTCTCGATCCTTGTCGTAACCACCGCCAATCACCCCGACCACCGGAATGTCGCGGCTCAGACAGTGCTGGAGCACCCGTGCGTCGCGCTCGGCGAGGCCCTGGTCGGTCAATTTCAGATAGCCCAGGGCATCGTCCTTATGCACGTCGACGCCGGCGTCATAGAGCACGATGTCCGGTTGGTACAGCGGCAGCAGGTAGTTCAGCGCATCGTCGACCACCCTCAGGTAGTCGGCATCGCCCATGCCCATCGGCAGGGGAATGTCCCAGTCGCTGTCGGCCTTGCGTGCGGGGAAGTTCTTCTCGCAGTGCAAGGAGACGGTGATCGCTTCCGGGGTGTCCTTGAGGATGCGCGCGGTGCCGTCGCCCTGGTGCACGTCGCAGTCGAAGATCAGCACGCGCTGCACCCGGCCTGCAGCCAGTAGGTAATGGCTGATCACCGCCAGGTCGTTGAAGATGCAGAAACCCGCCGGGTGATCGTAGTGGGCATGGTGGGTGCCGCCGGCCAGGTGGCAGGCCAGGCCGTGCTGCAGCGCCTGTTCGGCGGCCAGCAGCGAACCACCGACCGCGCGCATGGTGCGTTGCGCCAGGGCCTCGCTCCAGGGCAGGCCGAGGCGTCGCTGTTCTTCGCGGCCGAGATCGCCGCTGCGAAAACGCTCTATATAAGAGGGGCAATGGGCCAGGCCGAGAATTTCCGGCGGGCACAGTTCGGGGCGCAGCAACTCGGCATCGCAGGTCAGGCCGCTGTCGACCAGGTGGTCGCGCAGCAGGCGGAACTTCTCCATGGGGAAGCGGTGCCCGGCCGGGAAGGGCGGGCTGTAGTCGTCGTGATAGACCAGCGGCAGGCGCATACAATATGGCTCTTTTCTCGCAGCGCCTGAGTATGGCGGTGCTGCCCGGTTTCACTCAAGCGGAGGGCCGATGCCTGCCCAGATCGAACTAGACAGCCCGCGCCTGTCGCTGCGCCGCTGGCGCGCTGAAGACCATGCGGCCTTCGCCGAGCTGAATGACGACCCCGAGGTGATGCGGCATTTTCCTGCTTGCCTGAGTCGCGCCGAGAGCGAGCAGCAGATCGAGCGCATCGAGGCGGATTTCGCCCGTCATGGCTTCGGCTTCTGGGCCCTCGAGCGCAAGGACAGTGGCGCCTTCATCGGCTTTACCGGTTTGCGTCCGGTGGCCTTCGACGCAGGCTTCTGCCCGGCTGTGGAGATCGCCTGGCGTCTGGCCCGTTCCCACTGGCACCAGGGTTTTGCCAGCGAGGCTGCGCGCGCGGCCCTGGCCTGCGGCTTCACGCGGCTGGGCCTGGAGCAGATCGTCTCGTTCACCGCGGTGGATAACCTGGCGTCGCAGCAGGTCATGCGGGCTATCGGCATGCAGCGCGACCCGGCGGAGGATTTCGAACACCCGGCATTGCCTGCGGGGCACCGTCTGCGTCCTCATGTGCTGTACCGCCTGCGCCGCAGCGACTGGGAGGCGGGCCGATGAGTCCGTTACAGCAGGTGTGCGCCTATCACCAACTGAGCAAGCATCAGCCGCAGCGCTTTGCTACCGGGCCGGGACAGCTCGACTGGGCGACCCAGCCGGCCGCGTTTCGCCGTTATAACGGCGCGCGGCTGATTGAGCTGCACCACCGCCCTCTGGAGGAGTCGCCGGGATACGACGAGGTATTTGCCGCGCCGTTGGCCAAGCCGGCGCCGCTGAATCGAGCCAGCGTCTCGCAACTGCTGTACGACAGTCTGGCGTTGTCGGCCTGGAAGGAGGCCGGCGGTAATCGCTGGACGCTGCGGGTCAATCCCTCGTCCGGCAACCTGCACCCCACCGAGGCCTATCTGTTGCTACCCGCGGGCAGCCTGGAGGGGGGCGCGCTGCTCACGCATTACACGGCGGATGCCCACGCCCTGGAGGTGCGCGCCGAGCTGCCAGCGCCGTTGGCCCTGCAGCTGAATCAGGCGCTGCCGGTGGGCGGCTGTCTGCTGGCGCTGGCCAGCATTCCCTGGCGCGAGGCGTGGAAGTACGGCGAGCGCGCCTACCGCTACTGCCAGCACGACCTCGGTCACGCCCTGGCCGCGCTGGCCATCGCCGCCAGTAGCCTGGGCTGGCAGGTACGCATGCTGCGCGGCGTAGCCGAGGCGCAGTTGGATGGCGTGTTCGGCCTGGACCGAGACGGCTTTCATGAGGCCGAGCATGTCGATTGCCTGTTGTGGGTCGGTCCGCCGCAGGATGCAGAATTCCCCTTGCCGATGAGTCTGCTGCAAGGCTTGGCGGCTCTGGACGTGACGGGCACGCCCAATCGCCTGTCGCGCCAGTACCGTGACTGGTCGGAGTTGGCGCGGGTGCAGCCACTCTGTCGCGCCCCGGCGTTGCCCGCGCAGCCCTGGCGGGTGGAAGTGGGGCGTGCGCAGGCGGACAATCCCGGCTTGCCATTGCGGCCCTTACTGCATCGGCGCCGCAGCGCGCAGGCCATGGATGCCAAGAGCGGCATTCACGCCGACCTGCTGTTTGCCTGGCTGCAACGTGTGATGCCGGCCAGTTCGCCGGTGCCCCTGGCGGTGAGCGGCGAGCCGGCGCAGGTCGATCTGCTGCTGTTCGTCCATCGGGTGCAGGGGCTGATGCCGGGGTTGTACTGGCTGGCGCGGGTCGATGGGCAGGTGCAAAGCGGCTTGCGCGAGGATTTTCTCTGGCAGCGGGTACACGAGCAGCTGCCTCTATATAGGTTGCTCGAGGGCGATGCCCGTGGTCTGGCCGAGTTTCTCTCGTGCGGCCAGGATATCGCCAGCGACGGCTGCGTGGCCCTGGCCATGCTCAGCCGTTTCGACCTTGCCCTGGCGGCTGGCGCCTGGCGTTATCCGCGGCTGTATTGGGAGTGTGGGCAGATCGGTCAACTGCTTTATCTGGAAGCCGAGGCCGCGGGGCTATCGGCCACCGGTATCGGCTGCTATTTCGATGACGCGGTACATGAATTGCTCGGATTAGCCGACAGCCGCTGGCAAAGCCTTTACCATTTCACCCTTGGTCGCGCCGTGTGGGATGAGCGCTTGTGCTCCCTGCCGGCCTACCCCGAATTACGCTTGCCGCCAAGTTAGAGCGGCTTCAGGAGAATACGCATGAGTCAGGTGTTGGACGAACTGGTGGCCCTGTTGAGCCTTGAGGCCATCGAAGAGAACCTGTTTCGCGGCGTCAGTCAGGATCTTGGCTTCCGTCAGCTGTTCGGCGGGCAGGTGCTCGGCCAGTGCGTCTCCGCCGCCAGTCAGACGGTCGAAGACGATCGCCATGTGCATTCGCTGCACGGTTATTTCCTGCGCCCCGGCGATGCCACACTGCCGGTGGTGTATCAGGTCGACCGGGTGCGTGACGGCGGCAGCTTCAGCACGCGGCGGGTGATGGCGATCCAGAAGGGCAAGCCGATCTTCACTTGCAGCGCCTCGTTCCAGTACGACGAAGAAGGCTTCCATCACCAGATCGAGATGCCCGATGTACCGGGGCCGGAAAACTTGAAGTCGGAAACCGAGCTGGCCCTGCAGGTCGCCGCCTCACTGCCGGAGCGCATGCGTGAGCGCGCGGTGAGTGCCAAGCCGATCGAAATCCGCCCGGTTACGGTCGGCAACCCCTTCGCGCCGGAGCCGAGCGAACCGGTGAAGTACGTGTGGTTCCGCGCCGACGGTGAGCTGCCGGACACGCCGGCGATCCACAAGTACATCCTTGGCTATGCCTCGGACTTCAACCTGCTGACCACCTCGATGCTGCCCCACGGCGTGTCGGTGTGGCAGAAGTTCATGCAGGTCGCCAGCCTCGACCACTCCCTGTGGTTCCATGGCAACCTGCGCATGGATGACTGGCTGCTGTACGCCATGGACAGTCCCTGGGCCGGCAACGCCCGTGGTTTCTCCCGTGGCAGTATCTTCAACCGTCAGGGCCAGTTGGTCGCCTCGGTGGCCCAGGAAGGCCTGACCCGCGTGCGTGAGGATTGGAAGTGAAGCTGAGTGCCGCGCGCCACTGGGTGTTTGACATGGACGGCACCCTGACCCTGGCGGTGCATGATTTCGAGGCTATCAAGCGGGTGCTGGACATCCCTCTGGAGCACGACATCCTTCATCACCTGGCGGCGCTGCCTGAAGACGAAGCGGCGGCCAAGCACGCCTGGTTGCTGGAGCATGAGCGGGAGCTGGCGCTCAATGCCCGCCCTGCAGCCGGCGCCATCGAGTTGGTGCGCGCGCTGCAGTCGCGCGATTGTCGGCTCGGCATTCTGACGCGCAACGCCCATGAGTTGGCCCTGTTGACCTTGCAGGCGATTGGTCTGGGCGATTGTTTCTCCACGGCCGATATCCTCGGTCGCGACGAGGCACCGCCTAAACCGCATCCCGGTGGCTTGCTGCAACTGGCCGAGCGCTGGCAGGTGGCGCCCGCCGAACTGGTGATGGTCGGCGACTACCGCTTCGACCTGGAGTGCGCCCGTGCTGCAGGCGCGTGCGGCGTGCTGGTCAATTTGCCGGAGAACCTCTGGCCGGAGTTGACCGATCACTTCGCGGTGGATTGCCAGGCGCTGCAACGCGCCCTTTAGCTGCGGCCCCGTAGCCCGGATAAAATCCGGGTCAAGGCGGTACACATAGATGTCCGCGTATGTCATCCAGACTGCGGGCGATGGCAGCCGTTAGACTCCAGGTCCTTGATAATCGGGCAGTCCGGCCGATCATCGCCCTGGCAGTGCTCGAGCAGGACCTGCAGGGTGTCGCGCAGGCCGCACAGTTCGGCAATCTTCAGGTTCAACTCGGCGATATGCTGTGCGGCCAGGGCTTTGACGTCGGCGCTGGCGCGCTGGCGGTCCTGCCACAGGGCCAGCAGTTTGCCGACCTCGGCCAGGGGAAACCCCAGATCCCGCGCGCGCTTGATAAACGCCAGGCGATGCAAGTCCTGCGGGCTGTATTGCCGGTAGCCGCTGTCGCTACGACCTGCGGCCGGCAACAGATCGATGCTCTCGTAATAGCGGATCATCTTCGCGCTCAGACCGGTCTTCTTCGCGGCTTGGCCGATGTTCATGGATGCTCTCCGAAGTGTCAGTCGTAGTCTTTCGGTTTCCAGGTCTTCAACAGCAGGGCGTTGCTCACCACGCTGACGCTGGACAGCGCCATGGCGGCGCCAGCCACCATCGGGTTGAGCAGGCCGGCGGCGGCCAGCGGGATACCCACCAGGTTGTAGACGAAGGCCCAGAACAGGTTCTGGCGGATTTTGTTATAGGTGCGCCGACTGATATCCAGGGCGGCGGGTACCAGGCGCGGGTCGCCGCGCATCAGCGTGATGCCTGCGGCGTGCATGGCCACATCGGTACCGCTGCCCATGGCGATGCCAACATCGGCAGCGGCCAGCGCGGGAGCATCGTTGATACCGTCGCCAACCATTGCCACCACGCCGGTCTTTTTCAATTCGCCGACAATCGCCGCCTTGTCTCCTGGCAGCACTTCGGCATGCACTGCGTCGATGCCCAGGGTGCTGGCGACGGCCTTGACGCTGCCCTGGTTATCGCCGCTGATCAGGTGGCTGTCGATGCCCTGGCGCTTCAGCTGGGCGACAGCCTCGGTGGCACCGTCTTTCAGCGTGTCACCGAAGGCAAACAGGCCGAGCACGCGCGGCTCGGGGGCCTGCTCGATCAGCCAGGACAGGGTGCGTCCCTCGGACTCCCAGGCTTGCGCCGATAACGCCAGTTCTCCCCCTTGCACACGACTGTGCAGATCACTGTCCTGCAGCAGTCGACGGTTGCCCAAGGCCAGCTTGCGACCGTCAACCTGCCCGGCGATGCCGCGCCCGGCCAGGGCCTGGCTGTCACTGACCGGGGGTAACGTCAGCTGTCGTGCCGAGCAGGCATCCAATACCGCCTTGGCCAGCGAGTGTTCGCTGCCGCGTTGCAGGGCGCCGGCCAGTTGCAGCAGCGCTTGTTCGTCGCCGTCGACCGCTTGCAGGTGGGCAATCTGCGGGGTGCCGGAGGTGAGGGTGCCGGTCTTGTCGAAGGCCACGACCGTCACGCCATGGGCGACTTCCAGTGCTTCGGCGTCCTTGATCAGAATGCCGTGGCGCGCAGCCACGCCGGTGCCGGCCATGATCGCGGTAGGCGTGGCCAGACCGAGGGCGCAGGGGCAGGCGATCACCAGCACCGCTACGGCATTGAGCATGGCGCTGGCCAATGGCGCGCCGAGCAGCAGCCAGACGATCAAGGTGCCCAGGGCGATCAGCAGCACCGCCGGCACGAAGACCTGGCTCACCCGGTCTACCAGTTTCTGGATCGGTGCCTTGGCCGCCTGGGCGTCTTCGACCAGGCGGATGATCTGCGCCAGTACTGTTTCCGCGCCGAGGGCGTTGGTTTCGATCAACAAACGGCCTTCGCCGTTGATTGCGCCTGCGGTGACCTTGTCGCCGGGCTGCTTGGCCTGCGGCAGGCTCTCACCGCTGATCAGCGCTTCATCCGCGTGGCTCTGCCCTTCCAGCACCTGGCCGTCGATGGGGAAGCGTTCGCCGGGTTTGACCACGATCTGGTCGCCCAGGGCCAGAGCACTCAGCGCCACCATTTCTTCCTGGCCGTCGCGCAGGCGCAGTGCCTGATCTGGACGTAGCGCCTGCAGGGCGCGGATGGCGCTGCTGGTCTGGCGTTTGGCCCGGCTCTCCAGGTATTTGCCGAGCAGGATCAGGGCGATGATCACCGCCGATGCCTCGAAGTACAGGTGGGGCATCTGCCCCGCCGGAGTAATTGCCCATTGATACAGACTCAGGCCATAGCCGGCGCTGGTGCCGATGGCGACCAGCTGATCCATATTGCCGGCGCCGGCGCGCAGGGCCTGCCATGCCGCGCGGTAGAAGCGCGCGCCGAGCACGAACTGCACCGGCGTGGCCAGGGCGAACTGCACCCAGGCTGGCAGCATCCAATGCACGCCGAATGGCTCAAGCAGCATGGGTACAACCAGTGGTGCGGCCAACAGCAGGGCCAGCACCAGCGCCCAGCGCTCGCGCCGCAGGTGCGTGTCGGCAGTGGGCTGCGCTGGAGAGACGCTATCCACCAGGCTGGCGGAGTAACCGGCGTTGCCGATGGCTTGTAACAATAGATGCGGATCGAGACCAGGTGCTACTTGCAGTTGCGCCTGCTCGGTGGCCAGGTTGACGCTGACCGCCAGCACGCCCGGCTGCTTGGCCAGCGCACGTTCGACTCGGCCAACACAGCTAGCGCAGGTCATGCCGTCGATGGCCAGTTCCAGGCGTTCGCTGGGCACCTCATAGCCGGCGCCCTCGATCGCCGCGAGCAGCTTCGCCAAGCTTTCGCGTGGTGCCTCGACGCGCGCCTGTTCACTGGCCAGGTTGACGCTGGCGCTAATGACTTCCGGTAGTTTGCGTAAGGCGCGCTCGACCCGACCGGCGCAGCTGGCGCAGGTCATGCCACTGATAGGCAGGTCAAAGGTGGTCAGGCTGGACATGGACGATCTCCGTTGAGTTCGTCGGTAGGATCAACCTTGACCCATGGGTAAGGTCAAGCCCTGTGTTATAGGCTGGCCGGAGTAGCGATCAGGTACAGTCCAACACTGCGCCGGGCGATGCGGTAGTGGCGTACCTCGCCAGCGCGCAGGCTGAGGCGTTGCAGGTTGGGCTGCTGAATGCCTGCATGGCAGGTGCCGCTGGCAATCAACTGGAGACGCAGCGATACCTCGCCGGGCGGCAGGTTGAAGGCCACCGACTGGCCTTGATACAGGCGTGCAGCCAACTGGTCGTGTAAAAACAGGCCAATCTCGCAGGACGTGGCTGCTTCCAGGCGCTCACGCGAGACGATCAACACTGCATAGCTGTTGGCATGGGAAGTGGCCGGCGGCACCAGCTGTGCTTGTGCCGTCGCGAGTGCCAGCAGCCCAGCGAGCATCGAGAGGCAGGATCGGAGCATATGACACCTCCATCACGCGCTAGGATTGCTTACAGACTGGTCTACGTCGGTCGATAGAACAAGTCGTGGTCTTGACCTCGCCCCGGTGGCAGGACGAATACTGTGCCTGGCCTCGACAGTATCGGGCCTCAACTGAATCAAGGAGGTGACAGATGCAAGTGTTCAAGGTGCAGGGCATGTCCTGCGAGCATTGTGTGCGGGCGATCACCCAGGCAGTGAAGGCATTGGATGAGGCGGCGGAGGTACAGGTTGATCTAGCGGACGGTGAGGTGCGGGTGAGCAGTCGGCTGTCGGTTGCCGAAGTGGAAGAAGCAATTCGTGGCGAGGGTTACGAGATAAACCCTTAAGGTCAAATTAGGGATATGACTATATAGATGTCGTGGAGCATTGGGGGGGGGGGCTTTGTCGTGCATCTGTTGAGTCAGCCAATTGCATGCTTCACCTGCTGGCGACTCGTGGGGGCGCCTGAATATGTCGAGTTGTTATGTCTTCCTTATAGATAGCCGCTTGGCGGGGTGTCTGGCAGGCTTACTGGTGGTACTGCAATAAACCCTAAGTTAAGTGTTGACGTGGATTTCGTGGGG
>NZ_AWSQ01000009.1 GCF_000498575.2 Pseudomonas taeanensis MS-3 | reverse complement strand
GGCCGCCTTCTTCATATCCGGGTCATGTCGCTAGGCGACTTAAAAGTCGTCTTCGACCTGACCGTCCTTTACCCTGAACTCACGGTTTTGCAGGTACGCGTTGCGAATGAAGATGTACTTGTCGCCGCTGATCAGCCGCTCCGCGGACAACAGACTCGCGCGAGTATCGACAACATCCACGCCCCGCGCCACGTTGCGCGCGGACACATCACCTATATACGGGTAGGGTTCAAGCAGGCTATCCGGCACCTTGCCGGCTGTATCGCGAACCGTGCTCGGCCCGAGCAGTGGCAGTACCACATAAGGTCCACTGCCCAAGCCCCAGGCGCCGAAGGTTTGACCGAAATCTTCGTCGTTTCTCTGCAGCCCCATGCGCGTGGCTACATCGAAGAAACCCAGCACGCCTATGGTGGTATTGAACAGCAAACGACTGGTGTCCACCCCGGCAGCGTGCAGTTTGCCTTGCAACAGGTCGTTGGCCAGGTTGCCAACATCACCGAGATTGCCAAAGATATTGTGCACGCCATCTTCCAGGAACTGCGGGGTCACAGCTTGATAACCCTGTGCAAGAGGCTTTAGTGCGTAGGTATCGAGGGTGTCATTGAAGCGAAAAATCGCACGATTGAACCCTTCCCACGGATCTTCTTCGGCGGCATGCGCCATGACAGGCAGTAGCGCCAAGCTGACACAGGCTACGAGTCGGCCTAAACGCTCAACCCAGTTCACAGCGAGTACACGCATCACAGTCTCTCCTTGAGAAAATAGTGTGGCAGCCCAAGCCAGCCATCAAGACCGCGCAGTATAAAGCCTGAAATACCCTAATTGGCAGCATAGCGGACGAATCAGATACAGGAATAGCGCTTACGCCACTTAGCCCATGCACTCGCATTCGCACGCGGGCGTGATATGAACAGTAAAGCCAGTGGGGCAGCCTGCCACGGTGCCAGTCGAACAGTTCGCTGGCGAGGTCGAGTGCAGCAGACTAGCTATCGAACATGCTGCCACCAAACCACCAAACCACCACTAACAGCAGCCGGCCCCGCCCGGCGCTGTTTGTAACCATCGGTTCATCATTTCGTCACGCACAGCCGTTACCTTGGACTAGGCCATTTCAAGGATGACAGACATGCACACGTCCGCCGCACCACCCGCCTTTACCGCATTGCTGTTTGGTCTACGTGGTTGTCTGGTTGATTTTGGCGCACGCACCCTGCCGGTAACCTTGCAGCGCCTCTACCCGCAACACCCAGCCGATCAATCCGCAACCCTGCTGGCGGCACATACAGTCCTGCCGCAATTGCTCGGGCGCACGCCACACGTCAACGAACTACACGCCTTCAACCACTCCTTGAGTGAAACGGCCAGCGAACACGCCGAAGCCACGCCTGGCTCAACAGCCTTGCTGAATGACCTGCGCCAACAACAAGTGCCTTGCGCCTGGCTCGATGAATTACCACGCGACGCCAGCATCGCACTAGCCGCAGCATTACCCGACTGGCTGCTGGGAGTATCGAGCGTTACCAGTCGCCCATGGCCTGCGCCAGATGCCTGCTGGCAGGCACTAATCGACTTGCAGGTGGATCGACTCGACGGCTGCGTGCTGATCAGTGGCGAGCCACGCTTATTGCAGGCTGGCCTGAACGCCGGGCTATGGACCATCGGCCTGGCTGCCAGTGGGCCGCTATGTGGACATGCTCCAGCGGACTGGCAAGCGCTCGATAGCCTTGAACGCGACAGTTTGCGCGCGCAAGCCACGCTGGCACTGTATCGCCTCGGCGTGCATGCGGTGACAGACCAACTGACCGAGCTCGGTCCGTGTTTGAGCGACCTGGGGTTGCGTCGCCAGAAGGGCGAAAAACCCTGAGCCCGGGCCGACAACCTGCAATGCCAGCCCCCCGATCAAGCGTTACTGCAGTCAACAACCACGGCCAGTACCGCTTGGCCAGCCGGATCAACAGCACCCCTTACCCCCTATCGAACCACCATTCGAATGCCCACCAAGACTTGATTCAGAGCAAGCAAAGCAGCGCCGCTTGGATTACCCTTGAAGACACGCATTGACCTTTCGCGACCGCGTAAGGTCAATGCTTTGGCTTAATAGAAAAGGGAGCGCCTTATGCCTGCAAACCGTCTGCAGCAGCAACTGGAAGACTTGCGCGATCAACTGGCGCAGGACCCTCCACTGAGTGAAGAAGACCGGGCCTCGCTCTTCATCCTGACCCAGGAAATCGAACTGCAACTGGCTCGCCAAGCCGCAGCAGCGCCGGACGCCACCCTGGTCGACGGGGTCAACCTGGCCGTGGAGCGCTTCGAGGCCAGCCATCCAACCCTGGCCGGGACCTTGCGCAATATTTTGCAGAGCCTGGCGAATATGGGGATCTGACCCCCTCCAGCCACATAAGAACCCCGGCCTGAGCCGGGGTTTTGCTTACTGGCGCACCAATCGGCGATTATCCGGCTGAATCACTGCGGTGCTGCGATACGGGTTGATGTCCAAGCCGCCACGCCGCACATAGCGTGCGTAAACCGTCAGGTGCTCGGGTTTCAGCAAGCGTTGCAGGTCGAGAAAGATGCGTTCGACGCATTGCTCATGGAAGTCTGCGTGCTGACGAAAACTCACCAGATAGGCCAGCAAACCGGCGTGATCCAACGCCGCGCCACGATACTGCACCACTACACTGCCCCAGTCCGGCTGGCCGGTGACCGGGCAATTGGACTTCAGCAGATGACTGTGCAGACTTTCCTCAATCACCCGGCCAGACTCGCAACGTAGCAGGCCCGGCTGCGGCTCGTCATAGTTGCTGATGCTGACATCCAGGTCATCGATACAGGTTCCCGGCAGCGCCGCCACGCCTTCTGCAGCCACCTCGTCGAGGCTCCGCACGCGCACGACGACGGCTTTGCCAGCAGCAGCAGACAAGTCTTTTTGCAGCACCTCGACCAGCTCGGCCGACTCGGCAAACACCGTTTGATTGAGCGAATTGAGGTACAGCTTGAAAGATTTCGATTCGATGATGTTCGGCGAGTCCGCCGGGATCGCGAACTCGCCGATGGCCACTACCGGCTTGCCCGAAGGCAACAACCAGGACAGCTCGAAACAGTTCCAGAAGTCCACCCCCTGGTACGGCAGGGTTTCGGCGCTCAAACCCAGTTCCGCCCATTTTGGCGCACGCGGGATAGGGAACAGCAACGACGGTGTATTGGTCGCGATGTATTCGCTGGATTTACCCAGTGGCGAATGTTCGGCGGCGGGGTGCATGGCAAAAACCTGGTGGATCGAGACAAATAAATTGTATACAGTTTTTCGATTGCGTTCAGCAATCCGAGTACCGACGAACGCCTAAGCTGACGCCCGTCAGGTGCGGCAAGGCGTCAGGCAAGCTCCGCCACTACGGCGGCTAACGCCTGGGCCGGATCGGCAGCCTGACTGATCGGACGACCGATCACCAGGTAGTCGGAACCGGCGTCCAGTGCCTGGCGGGGGGTGAGGATGCGCCGTTGGTCGTCCTGCGCACTACCGGCCGGACGAATCCCCGGGGTTACCAGCTGCAACTGCGGATAGCTGGTTTTCAGGACCTGCGCTTCCTGGGCGGAGCACACCAAGCCATCCAGACCCGCCAGCCCCGCCAAGCCAGCCAGACGCAGCACCTGCGCCTGAGGTTCGATATCCAGGCCGATGCCGGCCAGGTCTTCACGTTCCATGCTGGTCAACACGGTCACACCGATCAACAACGGCTTGGGGCCGTTGAGCTTATCCAGGGTTTCACGACAGGCCGCCATCATGCGCAGGCCTCCGGAACAGTGCACGTTGACCATCCACACGCCCATCTCGGCTGCGGCCTTGACCGCCATCGCCGTGGTATTGGGGATATCGTGGAATTTCAGGTCGAGGAACACTTCAAAGCCCTTCGCACCCAGCGCCGCGACAATCTCCGGACCGCAGCGGGTGAACAGCTCCTTGCCCACCTTGACCCGGCACAGCTTGGGATCGAGCCGATCGGCCAGCGCCAACGCGGCTTCACGAGTCGGGAAATCCAAGGCAACGATGATCGGCGTCTGGCAAACGGACATGGACAGGCTCTCAAGCAAGGAAAATTCGGCGCATATTGTAACGGAACAGCGGCTCGCTTGCCGATCCGGCGATCCGTCAGGCCACCGCGGGCCAACTCTTGTCACGCCAAATAGCCACGCAAGCGCGCTGCACTGGCGCGGGGGCAGTTCAGCTGCACATGCTCCAACCCCAGCCAGCTGGCCAACGACTGAAGCTGCTGCGCCAATGCCGCCAGGCCTTCCTCATCCAACCCCGGCACCTCCTCATGCACGGCGTGCACTGCCAAGCGCTGCTGCGCACGCTCGGCGCGCAAGTCGAGCCGAGCCGCCAGGCGCTCATGATGCAGGAACGGCAATACATAGTAGCCGTACACCCGCTTGTGCGGAGGTGTGTAGATTTCCAGGCGGTAATGAAAGTCGAACAGCCGCTCGGTGCGCGCGCGCTCCCAGATCAGCGAGTCGAACGGCGACAGCAAGGCGCTGGTCCTGACCTTGCGCGGAATCTTCGGCTCACCCAGGCAATAAGCCTGCTGCGTCCAACCCTGCACGCGAACCGCTTGCAGCTCGCCACCCTCGAGCAGCTCCGCCAGGCGAACCTGGCTGTCGCGAGCATCCAGGCGGTAGTAGTCGCGCAGATCTTTTTCCGTGGCCACACCCAGCGCTTGCGCCGCGCGCAGCAGTAACTGACGCTGTGCCTGGGCGGCATCCAGTTCAGGTTGCTCGAGTAGCGCGGCCGGCAGCACGCGCTCCGGCAAATCATACAAACGCTCGAAACCACGACGCCCGGCGACGGTCACCTCGCCGGCGGCGAACAACCATTCCAGTGCATGTTTTTCCGCACTCCAACCCCACCAGGCACTGCTGCGCGCCTCACCCTGATTGAGACTGCCGGCGCTCAGCGCACCTCGTTCGCGGACGGCGTGCAATACCTGCACAATCAATGGCTGCTGCTCGCGAGCAAACTGCGCGAGCTGCTTGTAGATGCCCTGACCGTTACGCGCACGCTGCATCCGCCAGCGCAACAGTGGATACAACGACAGGGGTAACAAGGAGGCTTCATGCCCCCAGTACTCGAACAGACTGCGCCGCCGCCCCTGACTCCAGGCGGCCTGCTCCAGCAGCCGTTGCTCATAAGGACCGAGGCGGGAAAACAGCGGCAAATAGTGCGAGCGCACGAGGGCATTGACCGAGTCGATCTGCAGCACCCCGAGACGCTCGATCAACCCGGTGACATGGGCCAGCTTGACGGTGCGCGGGCGACGCCCGGTAAAGCCCTGGGCGACCAGCGCCAAACGACGTGCCTCGCGCAGGGACAGGTTCAGGGTCACCGGCTCGCGACCCGCACGGACCGACCAATCAGTCGTTGCTTGTTCGACACCCAGGGGTTCTCGATGCTTTAGAGTCCAACAATCATAGCCTGACGTTTGTCGAGCGCATGACGTGAGCTGTGCCACCCGCCATCAAACGCTCTATACCAGCCTCGCCAATCTGCAGATCGACAGTGATCAGGCTGGGCGATGGCGCTGGCATCAACCAGCCCTGCTCGATCAACAATCGCGAGGCTGTCAGCCCCAGGCGATCGCGCAGAAAACAGGCCAAGGGGCCGGCAGCCATACCGGTGGCGGCCTCTTCCTCGATGCCGTAGCGCGGGGCAAACATTCTGGCCCCCGCATCGCGCCCCGCAGCCCGCACCTGACTGGAAAACACATAGAAACCAATCAAATCGAGTTGCTCACTGAGCCTTTCGATCAAGGCCTGATCCGGCTTCAGTCCGGCCACTGCAGCCTCGTCGCGCAACGGCACGACCAGGAAGCCATTGCCGGTATTGACCACGCTCGGCAACACCGCGGGCATCAGTTGCTGCGCATCGATGCGTAGCGCGGCCAGGATCTCCTGATACAACGCCGAGTCAGCGTCGATATCCTGGTAGCGCGGCGCGAGTTGCTGCATAAACGCCATCTCCCCGGCAATCAGGATATCCCGATTACCATCGATGGTTTCTTTCGAGGTCCAGCCCTCACCCACCCGGCCCAATTGCCGAAGCAAGCTGAACGTGGCAATAGTGGCATGACCACAATGGGCAATCTGCCGCGACGGGGTGAAGAACTCCAACTTGAAGGCTGCCTTCTCGGAGCCCGACACGAAGGCCGTTTCCGACAGCCCCACCGCCGCGGCGATTGCCAGTTTCTGCGACTGCTCCAGATTATCCGCATCCAACACCACGCCGGCTGGATTACCACCTGCCTCGCCGTCCACGAAGGCATTCACTATCTGTACTTCAATCTGCATGGTTGTGTCCTTGAATGGGATAGAGCATGGGTTTATTTGGCCAGGGGATCGTCCCAGAATGGCCGTTCGGTTTCGGGCAGGATATCCGCACGACTCAAGCCGATATCCTTGAGCGCCTCATCACTGAGACTCGCCAGTTGCCGGCGCTGCTCAGCCAGCTCATACCAGCGTTTGAGCTGACGCCAGGCAGCCATGACAAAAGCACCCAGATGCACCCCATGCCGGGGTGAATGGTTGACCAGTACATAACCTTTTTGACCTTTCATCTCGTAGCCCTCCTGTGGGGTTGGCGACAGTCTCGCGCTGGGCTTATGATCAATCCAACGAATGTTTCTTATGCATTGCATCTCGGAGATTGATGAATGGCCAACTACCCGAGCATCGACAGCGAACTACTGCGCACCTTCGTCGCGATTGCCGATCACGGCGGATTTACTCGCGCCGCGGAGATGGTCAACCGCACCCAGTCGGCGGTGAGCATGCAGATGAAGCGCCTGGAGGAAGACGTAATGCAGCGCCCGCTGTTTCAGCGTGATGGCCGCCAAGTCAGCCTGACCGCCGAGGGCCAGGTGCTGCTGGGATACGCGCGGCGCATCCTCAAGCTGCATGGCGAGGTGATGACCACCCTGCGCGAGCCGCACATGGTCGGCTCGGTGCGCATCGGCACCCCGGATGACTATGTAATGCGCTTCATGCCGGGGATTCTGTCGCGCTTCGCCCAGGCCTACCCGCTGGTCCAGGTGGAGCTGCACTGCGAGCCGTCGTTCAACCTATTGCAACGCCAAGACCTCGACCTGACCATAGTCACCCGCGAACCGGGCACCGAAATCGGTCAGTTGCTGCGCCAGGAACGCATCGTCTGGGCCGAGGCCAATGGCTTCAGCCCGCACGAACAGGAGCCGCTACCGCTGGCCATGTTCAACTCACAATGTTTTTGCCGCGCCTGGGCCTGCAATGCGCTGGATGCCATGGAGCGCGAGTACCGCCTCGCCTACACCAGTCCGAGTCTGTCGGCGATCATGGCGGTGGTCAGCGCCGGCCTGGCCATCACCGCGCAGCTGCAAAGCCTGATCAGCCCGGACATGCGCATCATCGGCGAGGCCGAAGGGCTGCCCCCCATGCCGTCGGCCAGCATCGTGCTGCTACGCAATGCCCATAGCCAGTCGCCGGTGACCGAGACGCTGGCCGAGCACATAGTCGAAGGCTTTAAACTTTAAGCCCGAGCAACACGGCGCAAAGCAGCAGGAACCCGGCGAACAAAGCCCGCAACAGGCGCTCCGGCAAGGCATGGGCGAGTTTGACGCCCCAGCTGATGCTGAGCAGGCCGCCCAGTGCCAAGGGCACTGCCAGCGCCCAATTGACGTGGCCATGTACGGCGTACGTCGCCAGGGTCACCCCGGTACTCGGCGCCGCCAGGGCCAATGACAAGCCCTGAGCGACCACCTGGGTAGTGCCGAACACACTGGTCAACACCGGCGTAGCGAGCACCGCGCCACCTACTCCAAAAAGTCCACCGAGTAGACCCGCGCCGCTTCCCAGCAGCGCCAACCAGGGCCAGGGATAGCGCAACTCGGTGCTGCCAGCCGTGACACGCCAGAAAACCCGCACTAGGTTGTAGAGCGCCAGCATCAGCAAAAAGCCGACGAAGGCCAGTCGCATGCGCTCGGCATCCAGCGTCACCGCCCAGCCCGAGCCGAGCACGGCACACAAGAAACTGCTGAGCGCCAGGATCAACGCGTGGCGCAGGTCGATGCGATTGCGCTGGTGATAGCGCCACAGGGCCAGCAGCACATTGGGCACCACCATGACCAAGGCCGTGCCCTGCGCCAACTGTTGGTCGAGGCCGAACAACACGCCCAGGGCCGGAATCGCAATCAAGCCACCACCGATGCCAAACAGCCCGCCGAGGGTGCCCAGCAAGGCACCCAGGATTAAATTCAGCGCAAAGTCGATCAGGCTCATCACAGACTCCATCTAGATGCCGAGCATGCTAGTCAGCTGGAGCTAGTATGGAAACGCACAGCCACGCACAATGGCTGTGCAATTTACGCATAGCCGAGCAACCATGAACCCCGACGCTCTCACCGACCAGCTAAGCCTGTTTCTCGACGTGCTGGAAACCGCTAGTTTCTCCGCCGCTGCCCGACGCCATCCGCTCACCCCTTCCGCGGTCGCCCGGCGCATCGACGCGCTGGAGCGCTCGCTCGGCAGTCAGCTATTCAGCCGCAGTACCCACGCCATCAGGGTCACCCCTGCCGGCCTGGCGTTTGCCGAACGAGCCAAGCGCGTACTAAACGAATTGCACCTGGCCCGCGCCGAAGCCGTATCGCTGAGCAGCGCGCCGGAAGGGTTGATTCGCATCGATGCGCCAGCACCCTTTGGCCGTCGTCACCTGGCACCGGCAATTGCCGAGTTTCTCCTGGCCTACCCGGGACTGGATGTGCAGCTACGACTGATCGACAGTTTCGTCGACCTGCAGGGCGCGCACCTGGGCGAAGTCGATCTGGTGCTGCGCATCGGCCCGCTGGCCGATACCCGCCTGGTGGCCACGGCCCTGTCGCCACTGGTGCGGATCGCCTGCGCCAGCCCAGCCTACCTGGCCCAGTACGGCGTACCCCGCTCTCCCAGCGAACTGATCGAACACCACGGCCTGGACTGGGAGAGCCTGGCGCCGCCCTATGCCTGGCGCTTCGAGCAGGCTGGCAAGCTCAACATCTATCGCCCGAAGCGCTTACGGATGACCGCCAACAATGCCGAAACCCTGCTGTTCAGTGCCCTCGCCGGCCTCGGCATCGCCCATTTGCCGACCTGGCTGATCAGCGACTACCTGCTGCGCGGTGAACTCGTGCCACTGTTCTGCGAACACGGCCTGCCGACGCCAGAGCCAAGCGGTATCTATGCCTTGCGCCTGGAGCGCGATAGCGGATCACGCAGTCGTCTGCTGCTGGAATTTCTCAAGGCGCGCTTCGGCCCGGTGCCGCCCTGGGACCTGGCCCTGCAAAGCGGCCTAGGCCGCAGTTGAGCAGCAATCTGCAGACAGAAAAAAGCCCGGCACCAAGGCCGGGCTTTTCAGTTCGCGGGTAAAGCCAGTATTTAGACTGGAGCTTTAGCGCGCGACTTGTACTCGCCGGTACGGGTATCGATTTCGATCCAGTCGTCGATTTCGCAGAAATCGGCAACTTTGACTTCGGTACCGTTGCTCAGCTTGGCCGGCTTCATCACCTTGCCCGAGGTATCGCCACGAGCGGAACCTTCGGTGTAGGTGATTTGGCGAACGATGGTGGTCGGCAGATCAACCGAAACCACTTTACCTTCGAAGAATACGGCTTCGCAGACGTCGGTCATGCCATCAACGATGAACGGCATGACGCTTTCGAGGTCGTCTTTGTTCAGCTCGTACTGGTTGAACTCTTCGTCCATGAAGACGTAGTTTGGCTCGCTGTAGTAGGAGTAGGTCACAGCTACGCGGTCGAGAATGACCGGCTCGAGCTTGTCGTCTGCCTTGTAAACGGTCTCGGTCGAGGAACCAGTCAACAGGTTGCGCAGCTTCATTTTAACGATGGCGCTGTTACGACCGGACTTGGTGAACTCGGCCTTCTGGATGAGCCAAGGTTGGCCGTCGATCAGAGCCACACTGTTGGGCTTCATTTCTTGTGCGGTTTTCATACTAATATCCGGGTTTGGATGGAGATACGGAATTTCTAGGCCGCGTATCATAGCCAATTTCGGTAAAACTGTACCAGCGCTGCGGCAAGATCGGTCTGCGAGGCCTTATCTAGACACCACGCCTCGGCATGCGTGGTCAGTTCCGGCCACACCTGCTGCAGCGCCAACCAGCTTTCCCCGACGCCTTCGCCGTGGTTCCACGCCTGCCACATAGCAGTCAACGCCGCACTCGCGGCGGGCGACAAGCCATTTATATAGAGCGCGAGAAAGGCTTCGAGCTTGTCCAGGTGGACGTTCTCTTGCTGCTGATAAATGTGCCAGAGCAACGGCCGCCCGGCCCATTGCGCGCGCACGAAAGAGTCTTCACCGCGCACCGCATTGAAATCACAGCTCCACAGCAGGCGATCGTAGTCATCCTGAGTGACGAACGGCAGCACCTGCACCGTCAAGGCGCCCCGCACCTGCAAGGCGCCCACCGCCAAACCACTCACGCCTAACCACGCTTGCACATCCGCGAGCGCCCTGCCTACGGGCACCAGCATGTGAGTCGGCTGGGAACCTGCCGCCAGCACGTCCAGCCAACTGGCCAGGCCGAGGTTTTCGTAGGCAAACAATGAGATCAGCCGGGCGCTCGCCAGCGGCGTCACGTCCAACCGCTGCAAGAACGCCTGCCGAGCGGCGGGGTCCTGCTGAAAACTGCTACGCCGCTCAAGCAAACCGGCTTCGCGCAGCAGGCCACCCGTTTCCGGGCGAAACCCCGGAAAAAAGAAGAACTTCTGCAAGCCAGTGGACTGCATGGAGGGCAGGCCATGGCAACCACCGACCCAGTCCTCGGCGCTCAAATATTCCAGATTCAACCACAACGATGGTCGTGCGCGTTGGGCCATGGCGGCCACATAAGCCGTGGGTAATTCACAGGCGAAGGCTTCGATCACCACATCCGCCGCCTCGACAGGCAGCCAAGGCGCCGGCCAGTGACGAATATCCACGCCCTGCCGGCATTGTTGCGCGGCCCGCACATCAGCTTCCGGGCACAAGTGAGCAAAGGCCAGCAGATCATCCACCCACAGCCTCACCGCGGCATCGTGCTCGGCGACCAGCTGCCGGGCCAGGCGCCAGGTCACGCCAATGTCGCCGTAATTATCGACGACGCTACAGAAGATGTCCCAGGTTGGGCGCATGTGGAACTCCGGCAGAAGATGACCAGGCATCACACCTGATAAAGCAGCCGCTTAATTTACTGGCTGCCTTTCTGAGCGGGCTTGCTATACAGGTCGACGGGCACAGTGGCGCTTGATGGCATGGTGTGGCTGCCCACATTCGCCTCACCACCTGGATTGCCGGGCACAATCTGGGCCTGCTCTTCGGGTGATTTAACCGAGACGTTCCAGCTCGCTTCCTGCCCAGCTGGCACAGCAGCCTGAGGACCATCGCCGAAAACGGGCTTACCGGCAAAATGCAATCCGCTCATCACCTGGACAATGTCATAGCCACCGGGCCCGACAAACACGCTCGCCAGCCCCCAGATAGCGACGGCACCGACACCCAGCCCAAGCCATAGCCGCCGTCCGCTGCGCTTCTTGCTGCGCAGGTGTTGCGGGATGTCATCTCTATCTACTCTCATCAACGTCCTCAACGCATTAGCTATGGATTGAAAATCTAAGGGTTTCGCCAACCCAACATCGTGAAAGTGGCCGACGAGCAGCAAGGAGACTCGGCTCGCGTGCTCGACTCACAACAACCGCTTCGACACTTTATCGGCATCAGCAAAAGCCAGAAAGCAAAAAGCCCCGACAACTTTTCAGTTATCGGGGCTTTAGCTGAATCTATCTGGCGGTGAAGGTGGGATTCGAACCCACGATACGATTTCTCGTATACACACTTTCCAGGCGTGCTCCTTCAACCGCTCGGACACTTCACCGGGTCTCGACATTCATTGCTGTCTGTCGAGGCGCGCTAATGTAGCCGAACAGTTAGCCAAAGGCAAAAAGTTTTTTCTGAAGATTCATGCGCTTATAACCAATGCGCGACATCTACCGCGCTCGCTTGGCGAGCAGCCGCAAAACGCGGCCGAGCAAACGGCAAAAAAACCAACAACACAAACAGGCACAACACAACCCCGCTCACCCCTTCTGACGCTGCGCCGCTGCGCAACCATTCGCCAGCTGCATCTGCCCAAGCGGTAGTGTTATCAGCCCAACACGCTGACACGCCCTCCTCTTGCTGCATCGACTGGATTAAGCCTTGTCGACCCGCTAATGCCAGCGCAATCGGGCCTCCAATCGACTCGCCCCAGCAAACCGATAACCAATGATCCGCTTATATAAGCCCACCATCCCTGACTCACCGGTCAGCCGCCGCGCTTTACCTACAGGAAGCGGATGGGTAACGTCTGCTCCACTTCAGCACAAGGAACACGACCATGAGTGACCTGATCAGCTACCAATTCGATGACGGCATTGCCACCCTGACCCTGAGTAACGGCAAGGTGAACGCCATTTCTCCCGATGTGATCGCCGCCTTCAATGCCGCATTGGATCGCGCCGAACAGGACAAGGCCATCGTCATCATCACCGGCCAACCAGGCATCCTTTCCGGTGGTTACGACCTGAAGGTGATGACCTCCGGCCCGCAGAACGCAGTCAAACTGGTTGCCGCCGGCTCGACCCTGGCACGACGCATGCTCGCGCATCCGTTTCCGATCATCGTCGCCTGCGGTGGCCATGCGGTTGCCAAGGGTGCGTTCATCCTGCTCTCGGCTGACTACCGGATCGGCGTAGAAGGCGCATTCAGCATCGGTCTGAATGAAGTGCAAATCGGTATGACCATGCACCATGTCGGTATCGAACTGGCGCGCGACCGGCTGCGCAAGTCTGCGTTTCATCGCTCGGTGATCAATGGCGAGATGTTCGATCCACAAGGCGCCGTGGACGCCGGCTTCCTCGATAAGGTAGTGCCGGCCGAACAATTGCTGGCCAGCGCTCAAGCGGTCGCCCAGCAGATGAAGAAGATCAACATGACCGCGCACAAGAATACCAAGCTGAAAGTGCGCAAGGCGCTGCTGGAAACCCTCGACAAAGCCATTGAGCTGGATCAACAGCAACTGGTCTGAACTCTAGCCAAAAACGTAAAAGCCCGGACGGAATCCGGGCTTTTCATTATTAGGGAAGACAACTAGATGGGCAGGCTACAGCCTTATCTCAGTTACTGATGACGCCTGTGTTCATAGCACCGTTGCCGTCGCCAAATCCGTCATCCCTATGATCGGCTTCACGACCGACATGTTCGGCTCCTTCATGATCGGCCTCCCTACCTACGTGCTCGGCAGCTTCATGCTCACCATCATCGTCATGGTCCGCGCCGCGGTTCCTGCCGTGGTCCTCACCGTGCTCCGCATCACGCCCCGAGTTGGCACTGCCCGGGCCACTGTTATCGCCTCGACCGGCATGACCATCACCACCACGCCCATGTCCACCACCGTCGCCATCACGACCACCGTGGCCACCTCCGTCGCCGTCACCGCCACGACCTCCGTGGCCGCCACCGTCGCCTCGACCACCACCATCTCCACCGTGGCCACCGCCACCTCCGCCACCACTGCCACCACTGCCACCTTCTTTGGCATAAGCACTGGAAACCCAGGAAACACTGATGGGCGCAAACGCAGCCGAGGCAAATACCAGGGCACATACGGACGCGATAAAAAAACTCTTCTTGATCAACATCAGATAACTCCTATCAAGAGATAGAAAGCAGCAGCATGGGTTGCAGGACCGCAACCGTGCCTAGTGTTTGAACACTGGGTGTTACTAAAGATTTCATTCCCCTGGAGGCATGCGACCAACGGCCAAAGACCTGAACCTGCGAAGCACTGGCAGCGACGCGAGTCTCATCAGGCGGACGCTTGGTGAAGCCTTCAAGACCCAGGAGCGTGCGACAGTCTTTGCTTTATGCGCAGAAGCGCCCCATACCCGAACTTGCCCCTTGCCGGTCAACGTCAGATGCTCGCCCCATCAGCCCCCAGTTACTGGCTCTATCAACTCGCCCCGCCTGCGCAGATATTTATCATCTCAGGCTACCGCTACGCCGCTCGTCGAACAGCGACCGGCGGTTCATCAAGAAAACCTGTCGCCTGCCGATCACATCAAGAACCTAGCCTTTAGTCGTATAGAATCGCGCCCCCAGCCGTCAGGGTGGCCGACCTAATAACAAGGAACATGCGCGTATGAAGATTGCTCATAAAGTGGGCCTAGCAGCAGCAACGGTGCTGTTTCTCACCACCAGCCTGCTTTCGTTTGTCCAAGTCAGCCAGGTTCGTTCCAGCTTGAGCGAACAAGCCGCCTCAAGCATTAATGATGCGAGTGGCGCTCTGGCTCGACAGATTGAGAACTGGTTGAACGGTAAGCTGCAGTTGATCGACATGATGGCGCAAACTATCGACAGCCAATTCAGCGAAGAACAGATCCAGCAGGTATTTGACCAACCCATCCTCAAACAGCAGTTTCTGCTAATTTTCGGTGGACTGGATAGCGACGGTAATCGCATCACCAATGACCCCAGCTGGAATCCAACCGGTTGGGATGCTCGGCAGCGCCCCTGGTATCCAGTGGCAAAGTCCGCCAGTCATGCGATGCTGACCGAGCCTTACCCGGACGCCGCCACCGGTGAGATTCTGATCTCCGCCGTTGCCAAGCTGAGCGATCAAGGCCGGTTCCAGGGTGCGTTCGGTGGCGACATCAGCCTCAAGACCATCTCTGACACCATTAACACCCTGAACTTCAACGGTGCGGGTTACGCGTTTCTTCTCGCGCGCAACGGCAACATCATCTCGCATCCGGATACCAGCCTGAACGGCAAATCCTTCAACACCCTGTTCGACGGCAAGAGCCCTGCCCTGAACCAGAACGTGACCGCCATTGCCGGCGGTGGCAAAGACCTGCTGGTGTCCTTCACCCCGCTGAGCAACCTCAACGGTATGGATTGGTATATCGGTGTGGTACTCGATGAAGCCAAAGTAATGAGCGAAGCCAACGCCCTGAGCTGGAGTGCCGCGGTGGGCACCTTGATCGGTGTGGCGCTAAGCCTGCTGTTGCTGGTCGCACTGATGAGCCGGCTGCTTAAACCCCTGGCCAACCTGCACAGTTCGCTGAACGAAATCAACCGCGGCGAAGGCGATCTCACCCGCCGCCTGCCGGCTCAGGGCAATGATGAGATCGCCCTGGTCGAGCGCGAGTTCAATAGTTTTCTACAGAACCTGCAGAGCCTGATTGGCGATGTGATGAGCAGTTCCCGTCAGGTCAGAGCAAGCACCACGCTGACCTCCAATGAGGCAGACCAGTCGGCTAACCGCCTGCAACAACAGCTGCTGGAACTGGACCAACTGGCCACTGCCATGCAGGAAATGGCCTCCACCGCCGAAGAAGTTGCGCGCAACGCTCAGGCCGCCGCTCAAGCCGCCATCGCCGCCGACCAGGAAACCGAGAACGGCGTCACCGTGGTTTCGCAGTCCACTGCAGCGATCAAGCGCCTGGCCGATGAGATGGACGACACCAGCCAGTCGATCAACGAGCTGGCCAAGCTCAGTCACAGCATCGAATCGATCCTGTCGGTGATCACCAGCATCGCCGACCAGACCAACCTGCTCGCGCTCAATGCCGCAATTGAGGCGGCGCGCGCTGGCGAGTCGGGTCGTGGCTTCGCGGTAGTGGCCGATGAAGTGCGTTCGCTGGCCTCGCGCACCCAGCAGTCGACCCAGGAAATCCGCCAGATGATCGACCAACTGCAGACTGGAGTGAAGCAAGCCGAGACGCGCATGCAGCACAGCCGCGCCACTGCCAGCAAAACGGCTGACGAGGCCAGCGCCGCCAACGACATGCTGGGGCGCATCCGCGAGGCGATCACCCGCATCAACGACATGAACTTGCAGATCGCCACTGCTGCAGAGGAACAGAGCGCCACCACCGAAGAGATCAATCGCAACACCACCAACATCCGCGACATCAGCCATGAAGTTGCCAGCGGGGCCGAACAGCAAGTGCAGCAATGTGCGGTTATGGTCGACCAAGTGGGGCAACAGGACCGCTTGCTGAGCCGCTTCAAGGTGTGAACCTGTGGCCGCCCTCGCTGGGCGGCCATGCATCACGGAGTTGAACGTGCGAGTGGCTGGGCGCTCGTTCGATCCGCCCCCGCGAAACACTGCAGAATCGCCGGCAATGGCCTCCGATCAACGCCATTTGCCGGAAACAGTGTACGCCCGTACACTGCGCGCCCTTTGATCTGGCGGGCGTAACTAATGCTTTTTTTTCTACGCATGCTGGCGATGGCCGTGCACTTTATCCTCGCGGGTTTCCTCGGTCTATTTCTCGGCCTGAGCCGCCCGTTCAATCCCGATAACAGCCGCCTGTGCGCCCGCCTCTACTCATTGCCGGCACTCTGGCTGTTACGCCTGAAACTGAAGACCGACGTCGAATCGCTGCTGGCGCACAGGAGCGCCTGCGTCATAGTCGCCAACCACCAGTCCAACTACGATCTTTACGTTCTCGGGCGAGTGGTGCCGCATCGCACGGTCAGCATCGGCAAGAAAAGCCTGAAATGGGTACCCTTTTTCGGCCAGCTCTATTGGTTGGCTGGTAACGTCTTGCTCGACCGCGGTAACGCACTCAAGGCCAAGCGAGCCATGCTCACCACCACCGGCACCCTCAAGCACAAGAACACCTCGATCTGGGTGTTCCCGGAAGGCACGCGCAACCTCGGCGAAGATATCTTGCCCTTCAAGAAAGGCGCCTTCCAGATGGCGATTGCCGCCGGCGTACCAATCATCCCGGTGTGTGCCAGCAGTTACGCCAAGCACATTCGCCTGAACCGCTGGAACAGCGGCAACATCATGATTCGTTCATTACCGGCAATCCCCACCGCCGGCCTGAAACTGGACGACCTGCCCCAACTGATGCTCGATTGCCGTGCGCAGATGCAACAGTGCATCAATGCCATGGATGAGGAATTGGCACGCGCCGCCTGAACACCAGCTAGACCGGAACAGCCCGGCCAATGCGGGACTTACACAGATACTCAACACCGAATGCGCCGCCGCAGCCCGGATGAAATCCGGGAGCAACGCCGCCCCGGATTTTATCCGGGCTACGAGGCTAGCCGAATCCCAGTAAAAAGCCCGGCATTGCAGCAATGCCAGGCTTTCGTCGGACCCGCCTAAAGATCCAGGCCCTGCTTGCCGTGGGCGACGAAGCGCATCATCCACTCACCCACCGTGTGCCCCTGGTGAGCATGCTGCAGGCTGTCCACGCCCTTGCGGTAGGCCGGCTCGCCAATGTGTTGCTGACGAATTTCCAGCAACTCTTTCGAATAGTCGTGGATGAATTCCGGGTGGCCCTGGAAACACAGCACCTGATCATTGATGCAGTAGGCAGCGATTGGGCAGAACTCGCTGGATGCCAGCAGCGTGGCATTTTCCGGCAACTGAGTGACCTGGTCCTGGTGGCTGATCAACAGGGTCAACTCCTCCAGCACAGGACTCATCCAAGCCGGCTGGTGCGCCAGACGATAACGATGAGTGCCCACACCCCAACCCTGCTCGGCACGCTCGGCCTTGCCACCGAGCAACAGCGCCAGCAACTGATGACCGAAACAGATGCCCAGCAGTTTGTCGCCGTGGGCATAGCGTTCAAGCAGATAGGTCTTGAGGGTTTCGATCCACGGATCGCTGCCGAACGAGTCAGCCTTGCTGCCCGTGACCAGGTAGGCGTCGTAGTGCTCGCTGGCCGGTGGGTAGTTGCCCTGCATCACGTTGTACACGGTGAACTCGGCAGCAATCGGCTGATGAGCGAAGAGCTGTTCGAACATACGACCATAGCCTTGGTACTGGTCGATCAGTTCGGGACGAAGAATGTCAGTTTCCAGAATGCAAATCTGCAGCGGCATGAGGCGGATACCTGAAACGCGGATGATGGTGACTAGAGTGCTCAAGCCTGCCTTGCGTCACGTTGCAAGGCAAGTGGGGAGCGCCATCGGCGTGGCATAAACCCGACCGATTACCCAGCCCAGATATCTATCACTGCGCTCGATAGTCAGCATAACGCCCATTCACTTCTGTCGATAACGCCATGCGCGGATGATCTGGCCATCGGGCATCGCCCACCCTCCAGAAGGACACTTGCCATGAACCGTTTCGCCGCTATCGCCAGCCTGCTCGCCGCCTCCGCATTCACCCGTAGCGCCAAGGTCGACAACCCGTACTCCCGCAACAAAACAGCGAACGCACGGGCCGAGAGCACGACAGCCCCTGCCAGCGAATAAACGCATCCGCGTCGCCGCAAGGCGCACCAAACCCAGGAGACAGCCATGCACGCCAGCCACCCCATAGCCGAGCAGAACGCTTACGGCATCACCTACGCCACGCTCGATGGCAATGGCTTGAGCTTCGAGTCCGAGCTGGTCATCCACTTGACCGATGGCACGTTGACCACCCTGAAAATGCCGACGCAACTGAGCGAACGCCAGGCGATTCAACAGCTGGTTTGCGCTCGCCAAGCATGTTGAACCCCGCCTAGCAAGCCACGCACAGGGCCATGGCAACGCGGCACCCAGCCAAGTCGCCCAGCACATCAGCACGCTGGTCGTAGCCCTGCTGAGGAGCTGAACCACATCGATCGAACGCAGCACCACTCACCCCTGGCAGGAGCGCCATGAAACTGCAAAACACCCCTTTATTGATCGTGGCCGCCCTGGCCTTGATGACCAACGGCTTATCGCTGCTCGGCCTCAACCATGGTTCTGCCGGCGCTCTGGCCAGGAATATCGAGTGCAACTCGAGCATGTCGCGCAACATCCAGGTGGCCGTTTCACTCAAGCAGTTGATCGGTAACCCGCCCAGCCCAACGAACAAGAGCGGCACGGGCCGCTTTAGCCTCGACTAGGTCTCTCCAGTCGAACAGCAGTCCGACCGGTATTTCGACACTGGCGTCCGTAGCGGCGCAGACGGCACCCGCCTTCCAACGGGCTGGACAGCGCTATCTAGCAATTCTGCTCATCGATACTAACGCTCGACACTACACCGCAGCGCCATAGAAAAAGCCCGGTGTACAAGGCCGGGCTTTTCGTCAAGCTAAAGACTTCATGGGGTTATTCGGTATTCCCGACTTCACTGCCCTCGGCACCGCCATCGTCGGTGTCCGTATCGTCACCAAGACTGTCATCTGCCCCATCGACAGCCCCTTCGTCAGCCTCATCGGCTTCAGCATCGTGCTTGCTGCTGGATGCCAGGGCATTCTGCAGACCAAGCGCGGCGGCCAAAGCCGCCGGTGTGGAAGAGACCACCGACATCGCCTTAGCTAGGCCAGTTGTTTCCTTGGATTTGGCTGCCTCGGAGGTCGCCGCACCATGGCCGGAGCTAGCGCTCGCCCCTTTCCCCCTGCCATTCGAGCCGCCCTCGGCGTGACCATCATGACCATCACGACCGCCACCGATGCCGCCACCATGGCCTCCACCCGAACCACTGCCGCCATGACCTCCGCCAGCACCGCCACCGCCGCCGCCGCCGCCGCCGCCGCCTTTAGCATAGGCCGAGTCGATCAACAGGTTCATCTGCGGCACGGCCAGGGACGACAGCATCAATGCGCAAAATGACAGCTTCACCAATGTTTTCATTATCAGCATGAACAACTCTCCAGGGCGCGATACGGCCCCCAACTTCAGGTAGACCGTGTACATGATCGAAGTCTAGCTCCGTCGCCACGGAAGCCTGTCACAAGCAGACTGGCCGCCACTGACAAAGTTCGGCCTGCTTCACAAATGCAGTTGTAAGCCTGACGAGTGGGGTCAGACCCGCGACCCGATGAGCAGGTAGCGCGACACTCCTCGTGCAGAACCAGACCAGACGACAATGTTGGCGGGTTCCCATACCCCTAATCCCCAATAGCCATTCGGATCTGCTGGACGATAAAAAACCGGCTCTAGGTGAGCCGGTTTGTCGTTACGGGACGCCTTCCCCTAGAAGCGTTCTCCTTTAGCCGCCTTTTCCAGCAGCAAGGCCGGCGGCAGGAAGCGTTCGCCGTATTGCTCGGCCAGGTAATGCGCGCGGGCGACGAAGTCCTTGATCCCGTACTGGTTGATGAACTGCAACGCGCCGCCGGTCCAGGCGGCGAAACCGATGCCGAAAATCGAGCCGATATTGGCGTCGGCCACCGAGGTCAGCACGCCTTCCTCCACGCAACGGACGGTTTCGATGGCCTGGATGAACAGGATGCGGTCACGCACGTCTTCCGCGGCAATTTGCGCATCGGCCTGCTCGAAACGGCGCTTCAGTTCTGGCCAGAGATGCTTCTTGCCGCCGACCGGGTATTCATAGAAACCGCCACCGGCGGCCTTGCCTGGGCGCTTGTACTCGTTGAGCATCAGCTCGATGACAGCGTAAGCAGGGTGCTGCGCAATCGCCTTACCTTCCTCGCTCAAGTCCTTGATGGTCTGCTGGCGAATATGGTTCATCAGGCTCATCGACACTTCGTCGCTGATCGCCAGCGGCCCCACCGGCATACCGGCCTTGCGCGCCTCGGTCTCGATCATCGCCGCCGATACACCCTCACCGAGCATGGCGATACCTTCGTTGGTGAAGGTGCCGAACACCCGCGAGGTGAAGAAGCCGCGGCTGTCATTGACCACGATAGGGGTCTTCTTGATCTGCATGACGTAATCGAAGCCGCGCGCCAGGGTCTCGTCGCTGGTCTGCTGGCCCTTGATGATTTCCACCAACGGCATCTTGTCGACCGGGCTGAAGAAGTGCAGGCCAATGAATCTGTCCTGATGCTGTACCGCAGTGGCCAGGCCGGTGATCGGTAGCGTCGAGGTGTTTGAGGCGATCACTGCATCGCTCAAGGCTGCCCGTTCTGCCGCGGCGGTGACATTGGCCTTGAGGTCACGGTCCTCGAACACCGCCTCGATGATCAGGTCACAGCCGGCGAAATCGCTTTCGCTGTCCGTGGCGGTGATGCGAGCGAGGAAAGCATCGCGCTTCTCTACGCTCATCTGACCGCGCGCCACCTTCTTCTCCAGCAGCTTGGCCGTGTAGGCCTTGCCCTTCTCTGCCGCCGCGATGGACACGTCCTTGAGCACCACCTCAATACCGGCGGCGGCCGAGACATAGGCAATGCCGGCGCCCATCATGCCGGCACCGAGAACCCCGACCGTCCTGGTGGTGTAAGGGGCAAAACCTTGCGGACGCGAGCCGCCGGCGTTGATCTCATTGAGCTGGAACCAGAAGGTGCCGATCATGTTCTTCGCCACCTGCCCGGTGGTCAGCTCGGTGAAGTAGCGGGCTTCGATGATCTGCGCGGTGTCGAAATCGACCTGGGCGCCTTCCACGGCCGCGCACATGATCTTCTCCGGCGCCGGGAAACAGCCCTTGGTCCTGTCACGCAGCACCGAGGGTGCGATGGCCAGCATCTGCGCCACATTGGGACTCGATGGCGTGCCGCCGGGAATCTTGTAGCCGGCAGTGTCCCAAGGTTGCATCGGCGCCGGGTTGGCGGCGATCCAGGCGCGAGCCTTGACCAGCAGTTCGTCCTTATCGCTGGCGATGTCGTGGATCAGGCCAGCCTTCAAAGCCTCCTGCGGACGTACCTTCTTGCCTTCGACGAGATAAGGCAGGGCTTTTTCCAGACCGAGCAGCCTGACCATACGCACCACACCGCCGCCACCCGGCAATAAGCCGAGGGTCACTTCCGGCAATCCGAGCTGCACGCTGGAGCTGTCCAAGGCGATACGGTGGTGGCAGGCCAGGCAGATTTCCCAACCGCCGCCCAGGGCCGCGCCATTGATTGCGGCCACCACCGGCTTGCCTAGAGTTTCCAGGCGGCGCAGCTGACCCTTGATCCGCAGGATCATCTGATAGAAGTTGTTGGCGTCGGCCTTGCCGACCTTGATCAGCTCGTTGAGGTCGCCGCCGGCGAAGAAGGTCTTCTTCGCCGAGGTGATGATCACGCCGGCGATGCTGTCTTTCTCGGCCTCCAGACGCTCGACGGTCTCGGCCATGGCCTCGCGATACACCGCGTTCATGGTGTTGGCACTCTGGCCCGGCATGTCCATGGTCAGGACCACGATGTTGTCCGGGCCTTTTGCGTAACGGATGGCGTCAGTCATTTTTTCTGTTCCCGTGAATTCTTGTGCCGTCAGCCCTGTAAGAGCGAGCTTGCTCGCGATCCGGGGTATGACGTATCGCCAGCAAGCTGGCTCCTACATGCGCTCGATGATGGTGGCTATACCCATGCCGCCACCCACGCAGAGAGTGGCCAGGCCGTAGCGCAACTGGCGCTTCTCCAGCTCGTCGAGCAGGGTGCCGAGGATGGCGCAACCGGTCGCCCCCAGCGGGTGGCCCATGGCAATGGAGCCGCCGTTGACGTTGACCTTGTCTTGGCTGACGCCCATGTCCTTCATAAATTTCATCACCACCGAAGCGAACGCCTCATTCACCTCGAACAGGTCGATGTCATCCACCTGCAGGCCGGCCTTGGCCAGCGCCTTGCGAGTGGCCGGCGCTGGGCCAGTGAGCATGATGGTCGGATCGGTACCAGTCACGGCGGTGGCGACGATGCGCGCGCGCGGCTTGAGGCCCAGCTCCTTGCCCTTGGCCGCGGAGCCGATCAGCATCAGCGCCGAACCGTCGACAATGCCGGAGCTATTGCCCGGGGTGTGCACATGGTCGATACGCTCGACATGGCTGTAGACCCGTAGCGCGGTGCTGTCGAAGCCCATCTGGCCCATCATCTCGAAACTCGGTTTGAGCTTGCCGAGTCCCTCGAGGGTGGAGTCGCCGCGAATGAATTCGTCATGGTCGAGCAGCACGATGCCGTTCTGATCGGTGACCGGAATCAGCGACTTGCTGAACGAACCATCGGCGCTGGCGCGTGCGGCCTTGTGCTGCGAGCCTAGGGCGAAGGCATCGACATCGGCACGGCTGAAGCCCTCCAGGGTGGCGATCAGATCCGCGCCGATGCCCTGCGGAGTGAAATGCGTGTGCAGATTTGTTTCCGGATCCATCACCCAGGCGCCACCGTCGGAGCCCATGGGAATCCGCGACATGGACTCCACCCCGCCGACCACCACCAAATCTTCAAAACCGGAGCGCACCTTCATCGCGCCCAGGTTCACCGCTTCCAGGCCCGAAGCGCAGAAACGGTTGAGCTGCACACCGGAGACACTGACGTCCCAGTCCGCCACCATAGCCGCGGTCTTGGCGATGTCGGCACCCTGATCGCCCACCGGGGTGACGCACCCGAGGACGATGTCATCGACCTGACTGGTGTTCAGGTTGTTACGTGCTTGCAGGGCTTTGAGCAGGCCGGCGATCAAGTTGACCGGTTTGACGCTATACAGCGCGCCGTCCTTCTTGCCTTTGCCGCGGGGCGTGCGCAGCGCATCGAAAATAAATGCTTCGGTCATGGCGTCCTCAAACCTCCTGGGGAGGGGTAGCTGACGGCGCGTCGTAGCCTGACAGGGGCCTGTCGGGATTCGGCATATGGGACTGCCTTAGGTTCGGCAGACTCATCGCACTTGACTGCGCCTGTTGTTGTTCGGCGGATCTACCATACGCCCAGGCCGCACAGGCTCAATGACCGAAGTGCTCAGGCCTATTGACCGGTCTGCTCAGACGAACGGTCGCGTACTGGCGTAATGCAGGCATCGGCTGCCCGATAGCGTCTGGGTCAAGGGTTGCTTGAGGCTTTTGCTGATCAGCTGCTGAGTTGGGCATAACTCATCGTTTCAAGCAGCCATGTGCTAGCAACCAAGTCATCTAAAGGAACTGTGATGTGAGCCCTAGAGTTACTAAGACTGCATTGCGGTAAGCATGCAGTAGAAAATGCCGCTGCCGGGTTTTGCCGGAGCAGCTTCAGTACACGCCCAGGCGTGACGCTGCAACCCGACAGGCCTTTAGAGCGGGTATAGACGCCACACCAACAAGAACAAAAGGCAGATGGCCATGTTTAAACAGACAAAAATTCGGCAAGCGAGCCTGATCGTTTTCGCGACTGCGGTGATTCTTATTCTTCCCAACCTGACCCGCCTGGTCAGCTGATCCTCCCATTGCCCTCGCCGCTGCGTGTCGCCGTAGAGCGGTCAACGTAGCGCGGGTGGCCAACAAACGAGAATAGGCGCGAATAGATCGCAGGCCAGAACGGTCAAGTGGTCGACTTGCTCGAACGCTGACTATCACTCGACCATGAATCGACAAACATCAGCAGCAGATCCTGCTAACGCAGTGTTCTCCAGCGTGCGAAACTTACCGAACTAATGTTCCGTAGCAGGCCTTTGCGCTGCGATTACAGCGCCATCGCGCGCACCCTGGGAAGACTGCCATGCGCCTTTTCTTTGCTGCTTTAACCCTATTGGTCGGCCTTCAGGTCAGCGCAGGCGAAATCGATCAACCTGCCGCGTTAAGCGCGCTGCAAGCACCGGAAACGCTGTTGATCGATGTGCGCACGGCTGAAGAGTTCGCTGCCGGCGCCTTGCCCGGCGCGGCGCGTATTGGCCACGAACAGATCGCGGCGCAGATTGCCACCTTGGCGCCGGAAAAAGACACCGTCATCGTTCTCTATTGCCGCAGCGGCCGGCGTTCGAGCATTGCCCAGGATAGCCTTCAAGCACTGGGTTACCGCAACGTGATCAATGCCGGCGGCTACGAACAGCTGAAAGCAGAGCTGGAAGCGCAAGATTGAATCCGGCTGGACTGATCCTCGCCCTGCTGATCTTTGCTGGCGCAGCACAAGCTGCCGAACTGACCCTGAGCATCGGTGCAGCCAGCCGCACCTGGAGCACCGTCGAGCTACTCGCCCACCCACGGACGCAACAGATCGTGATCGCCGACGACGTCAGCTACAAGCGCAACATGCACTACCAAGCCGTTCCTTTGGCGGCACTGCTCACTGACGTGCAACCTGGCGACCATCTGCAAGTGCTGGCCATGGACGGATTCGCCGCAGAGCTACCCGCCGCCCCGCTCCTCAAGTCGAGCGCTGCCCAAGCCTGGCTGGCAGTGGAAGATCCGGCCCGGCCCTGGCCAGCGCTCAGCGCAGGAAAAGCCAGCGCCGGGC
This sequence comes from Pseudomonas taeanensis MS-3, assembly GCF_000498575.2. GTDB lineage: Bacteria > Pseudomonadota > Gammaproteobacteria > Pseudomonadales > Pseudomonadaceae > Aquipseudomonas > Aquipseudomonas taeanensis. The sequence goes on along the minus strand of NZ_AWSQ01000009.1, from coordinate 460,784 downwards.
CCTTTTATCTGGTGTGGCAGAACCCGCAAGCTGCGCGCATCGGGCCGGAACAGTGGCCATTCAAGATTGCCAGCATCCGCAGACTTGCGCCTGTGGCAGAGCGTTTCCCCGCCCTGTTGCCGGCCAGCGCTGCCGAGCCCGCGGTGCAGGCAGGCTTCGCCCAGTACCAGAAACATTGTATGGCCTGCCACAGGCTGAACACAGCAGGCGACTCGCAGCTCGGCCCGGATTTGAACCTGCCGCATAACCCGACCGAATACTTCGCCAGCGACTTCCTCGTTGCCTATATCCGCGATCCACAGAGCCTGCGGCGCTGGCCGCAAGGCAAGATGCCGGGGTTTAACCAGGCGGTATTAAGCGATGAGGAGCTGAGCCAACTGCTGGCTTACCTGCGGCATATGGCCGGGCGCAAGCGCAACGCTCAGTAGCGCGCAACTCGCTTGTCGTCAGGCCTCAACTCGGAGTTGTCACGGCAGCTGAAAGCGTCTTCAGGCGAACGCCAACTGCAACCAATGCCGATAGAAGCCTTCAGCCACCTGGTTGAGAGCGGCCACTTTGCCTGGCAGCTCCTCAAGCATCTGCGCCTTGCTCTGCTGGCTGGGCTGACTGTCGTCGAGCAAGTGCGACCAGTCATTGAGCCATAGCCGCACCAACTCCTCGTTCATCTCCGGGTGGCCCTGCACAGCGAGAATCTTGTCGCCCCAGGCAAATGCCTGATTCTCACACCAAGAGTTAGACAGCAGACGCTGCGCCCCCACAGGCAGGGCGAAGGTGTCGCCGTGCCATTGAAAGATCGGGAACTGTGCTGGCAGGTGCGCCAGCCATGGACTCGGGGCAGATTCAGTTGCCTGGTGGACGGACTGCCAACCACTTTCGGTGTAGCTCATGCGACTGATCTCGGCGCCCAATGCCTTGGCCAGCAATTGGCCACCCAGGCAGTGACCAATCATCGGAATATCGCGCCGGATGAAATGCCTCAACGCGGCAATTTCCGTGTCCAGCCACGGCAAGGTGTCGTTAACACTCATCGGCCCGCCCATGATCGCCACCGCTTTCGGTCGATCCAGGTCGAAACCATCCAGCTCGCCAAGGTCAACGCGCAACACGCTGAAGTCATGTTGCGCCTCATCCAGCACCTTGCCCAAGTGGCCCGGTGTGCAGTAATCGGTATGAGTCAGAATAAGGATATGGGTCATAACAGCCTCCGCCGCACAGTGTGAGGCAAAGCGGAGGTGAGGGTCGAGCCCGCTACAGCGGATTGCTTGAGTGAAGAAGCACACCGGCCGGCTGGGCCGACCAGTGGCTATTGCTGGCCGTATACGGCGATCACGGCCTGAGGCTTTTGACCTCCTGCGTCACGCCCCAACCATCCAGCTTGCCGCCGAGCGGGATCACGACCGACTCCATGTCCTGCTCGAAATCACCAATGCCTACGTGAGTTGCAAACATCACTTTACTGACTTGCAGGTGCCAGACGCCGTCGTCACGCGCACTGACCTGAGCATTCAAGGATTCACCACGAAAATTACCAGCCGCCAGTCGAGCCCGCTCCTCATCCGGAAAAATGGCGTAGAACTCGATTGGATGAAAGCTGGCGAAGTCGAAGCCGCCCTCCTTCATCCGCCGTAACACACCGCTGCTGACATCATCATGTATGGCTGTGCTCATGAAGTAATCTCCTCAGGCGATGGATGGATTAACCGCTTTCCCATTGCAACCGCCAGAACCGAGGCGGTGTCGCGACACCTGAAGCGGTGCCGCCCGAGAATCAAGCAAGGGCTGCTTGATCTGTCATAAGCCAGACCTGAAGCCAGGACTGGTCGACGTAGAGTCATTCAGCGCGAAAAACTCATAGCTGTCCACTGTAGAGTAGTGCCTGCACGGCATATTTGCCGACTATCGAGACATCTGGTGACAAACCAGCGTCAGGCCGCCACATCGGCAAGCATGGCTCAAGCCCCGGAAAATCCGGCGCAGAGGCCAGCTGCCCACGGTTTGAATACAACCGAAAGTTTTGTGCTCAGTAGAGCACAGACAGCGCCTGCAGCCATCCGCTGCGATGGCCTGAATGATTGCTGATGCACGCTAGTCACGACTAAGCCAGCGCATGATCAGCCGGTTGATCCAGGCCGGGGAAAGCTGCCCGGCCCAGTACATCAACTTGAACGACGCACTGACCGGCCGATGTACCGCTGCGCTCTGCGCCTGCTGCCAGACAGCCGCGGCAATGTCTTCGGCCTTGAGTTTGACGCCCATACGCCGCATGACCGGCGCCTCGAAGCGCTGGTTGACCAGCATGGGCGTGCTGACGAACGGTGGCATCAAGTCGCCGACTCGAATGCCGTACCTGGCCCACTCCAGGTCGAGTGCCTCGGTCAGCCCCCGTACCGCGAACTTGGAGGCCGAATAGCTGGCCAGATGCGGCACCCCATACAACCCCGAGGCCGAACCCATGTTGATGACCTGAGCATCCGCCGTGGCTTGCAGGTAGGGAAATGCCGCATGGGTCATGTTCAGCAGGCCGAGCACGTTGATCTGCATGATTCGAGCATGCTCGGCCAGTTCGATCTCCTCGAAGTAGCCACATTGCAGAACGCCTGCACAGTTGAACAACAGACGCAATTGGCCGCCATGCAGCGCGCAGAAGGCAGCCAAAGCGGTCTGCACGGCGACAGCATCCACCACATCCAACTGGGCATGCCAGGCGCCGCCAAGCTCGCTCGCCAGCTCCGCCAAACCGGCGGGCTCGATATCGAGCAGACCCACCTGCCAGCCACGCGCGTGAAACAAGCGCGCTGTAGCCGCGCCAATTCCCGAGGCCGCGCCGCTGATCAGGATGTTGCTCATTCAGCAACCCCGCTCGCGCAGAAAGCTCACCACCCGGCCGAGGGCGAAATCCGCCGCCTTGAGTATGCCGGCATGGGCCTGAAACACATGCCACAGTTGCGGATAGCGCTCCAGGCGCACGACGCCCCCCACCGCCTGGACCTTTTCGGCGAAACGCAGGCTGTCGTTGAGCAAGACTTCATCCTCCCCCACCTGGATCAACAGCGGCGGCAAGCCGGCAAGGTCGGCGAACAGCGGCGACAGACCCGGATCATCGTGCGACACCTCCTGCGGGCAGTACAACGCCAACGCTTGCTCGAGCCATCGAGGGTGGAGCAAAGGATCGCCGGCAGGCGGCTGGTGCAGTTGCGCGAAGGTAAAGTCGGTAACCGGTGACAAACATACCAGCGCCGCCGGCTGCGGCAGCTTCAACTCACGCAGGCGCAGGCTGGTGATCAGGCTCAGGTTGCCTCCCGCCGAATCGCCACCGATGACAATCTGTTCCGGCTTGTAGCCCCTCTCAAGCAATTCGCGATAAGCCGCCAGCGCATCGTCGCGCGCCGCAGGATAGGGGAACTCGGGGGCCAGGCGGTAATCCAGGGCGCAGACGTCGAGCTGGCCGCGCTGGGCCAGATTGGCGCAAATCGCCCGGTGGGTATGCGGCCCGCCGATCAGATAAGCGCCGCCATGCAGGTAGAGCAGCACACTGCCGTTGCTCTGTTGCGGTCGATGCCACTCGCAGGGTCGACCGCCGAGGGTGCCTGCCGTACGGCTGACGCCATGCACGGGTGGGCTAATCGCCGTCAGCACAGTGAGCACCGCACGCTGCCCTGCAATCGGCATCGGCGGACGCACCAGGCCGCGAAACAACAGTCTTAGGGCGCCGCGTAACAGCTTGCGCAACAGCGCCTGCCCAACGGCCGGGGCGATAAACTCAACGGACGCATTCATAGCGATCAACTCCAGTACGCGGGTCATGCAGCAGTAAGTGAGGGTCAAGCTGGACTTATTGTGGTTGCTCCAACCGCGGGGTCTTTCTACCAGTCGTTGCCACCCAGTGCCCCCACCCTTAGTTGAGTAACGCCTGACAGCGGCAGATTGAAACAGCGCGACCGTCCTGCCTCGGCGGATGCAAGGACTCAATGCCGCCGCGAGCGGCGCTTATCGAAGACAACAGACCAGGCCAGGTGAGCAGCAGAAACGCAAACGCCACGCCGTGCAATCGCGATGGCATGGCCGGCCAATACACTGTGAGTCGCGGCCAACCCAGCGGGCATCGGGTTGCCGGCGGATCTTTTCTGGCCCTAAACAGCTCAAGGTCGCGTTATCAGCAGCCCTGTTCAGCCGTTTGTCGGCCCTCGCTCGCGCTGACTGAGCTCCCAATCCGGGACAACAAATACCGGCGCATCCGAAGGTTTCAGCATCCCTCTGCCGAGAATATGATCCGCGCCTTTCTCGCCGATCATGATGGTCGGTGCATTGAGATTGCCGTTGGTGACTGTGGGCATGATGGAGGAGTCCACCACGCGCAGATTGTCGATACCGTGAACCCTGCATTGGGGATCGACCACCGCCATCGGGTCGGTACCCATGCGGCAGGAGCCGCAGGGGTGATAAGCCGTTTCGGCGCTCCGGGCCAGCCAGTCGTCAATCTCGTCGTCACTCTGCACCTGTTTGCCCGGCGAAAGCTCCTCGCCAAGAAAAGGCTTGAAAGCCGGCTGGGCAAATATCTCCCGGGTCAGGCGCAAGCCCGCGCGGAAGGCCTGCTTGTCTTCCTCTTCATCCAGATAATTGAGAAATATCTCCGGCGCGGCAGCCGGGTCGCTGGACTTCAGCCGCACATAACCCCGGCTCTTCGGCTTGTTGGCGCCCAAGTGCACCTGAAAGCCATGGCCTTCGGCGGCGCTGGAACCGTCATAGGCGATGGCCCCGGCGAGGAAGTGGTATTGCAGGTCCGGATACTTGAGGCCGGCCCGACTGCGGATATAGCCGTTGGACTCGAACTGGTTACTCGCGCCCAGGCCACTCTTGAAGAAGAACCAGCGGGCGCCGATCAGCAGTTGCCCGAACGGGTTGAGCCAACCATTGAGGGTGATCTTCTGGGTGCAGGCTTGCTGAACCCAGACTTCCAGATGATCGTGCAGGTTCTCGCCGACCCCGGGCAGGTCGTGAACCACCTCGATGCCATGCTTGTGCAGCTGTTCGGCGGGGCCTATGCCAGACAGCATCAGCAACTTAGGCGAATTGAAGGCACTGGCGCAGAGGATCACCTCGCGCCGGGCCTGGACCCGAAACGTCTTGCCCTGCTGACGATATTCGACCCCCACCGCGCGCTTGCCCTCCAGCAACACCCGAGTGGTCAGGGCGTGCATCTGCAGGTGCAGATTGACCCGGTTCAAGGCCGGCTTCAGGTAAGCATTGGCGGTTGAACTGCGCACCCCGTCACGCACGCTCATGTCCATGCGGCAGAAGCCTTCCTGGCGGTAACCGTTGTAATCGTCGGTTTGCCCATAACCCGCCTGGCGACCGGCCTCGATAAAGGCGCGGTACAGTGGATTCTTCATGTTGTTGCCATTGCACACGCCCACTGGCCCGCCGCTGGAGCGGTACTGGTCGGCGCCATACAGACAATCCTCGGCCCGTTTGAAGTAAGGCAGGACGTCGGCGTAACCCCAGCCTTCGGCGCCCAACTCAACCCACTCTTCATAGTCGCCAGCGCAACCACGCACGTAGGCCATGCCATTGATCGAGGAAGACCCGCCGATTACCTTGCCGCGCGCCTGGTGAATCTTGCGTCCCTTCAGACCCGGCTCCGCCTCGGTGTACAGCTCCCAGTCAAATCGCGGCTTATTCAGCGGGATGGAAAAGGCCGTGGGCATCTGAATGAAGATCGAATTGTCCTTGCCGCCAAACTCGAGCACCAACACCTGGTGCGTGCCATCGGCGCTCAAGCGGTCGGCCAGCACCGAACCGGCCGAGCCGGAACCGACGATGACGTAATCGAAGACCTGATCGAAGACTTGCTCGCTCATGGCATGGCTCCTTCGCCTCAGCGTCCGGCGGTGGCGGGATCATCGGGCATTCTGGTCTCGCGACCAGGCATCTCCCGCTGGGTATGCAGGAAGAACATATGGCGTTCGTATTGATCGAGAATATCGCCGATCACCTGTTCCTTGGTGTAGCCGGCCAGGTCGTAGCCTTGGCCACCCTCACCGATGTGCACTTCCTGGCGGTAATAATGCGAGCCAGCCCCGGTTGCGCGCATGGCGAACGCCGGCATGGCGCACCGACGTGGCCAGATCTGGTAAGTGAAGTCCTGCTCGCCGCCCAGGTCCACGTTCAGTTCAAGGTGCTCGTCTTCGCCAGTCACCTCGACGACCTCCACCTTGAAGCCTTTCTCGGCCAGCACTTCATGGATCGACTCCATCGCCGGCTTACCCACTTCGCTCAGAAAACGTTGCACCTGTTCATGGCTGGGGAAGCTCATCGCCCGGGCCAGCCGCTGCCGCCAGTTATGCGCGCCGCCTGCATCGAGCATGGTGCGCCCGGACAGGTAGCCGGCCATGCTGCCGCGATAACTGTCTTCCTTGAGCCCCTCGACCTTCAAGGCCTTGTACAGCCCCAACATCATCAAGAACAGCGTCACGGCAAAGGGCAGCCCCATGATCACTACGGTGCCTTGCAGCGCGCCGAGGCCGCCAGCCATCAATAAGGCCAGGGTCAACACCCCGATGATCGCGGCCCAGAGCACACGCATCCAGGCCGGCGCATCGTTGTTGGGGTCGCGCAGCACCGAAGTCAGGTTGGACAACACCAGCGAGCCGGAGTCGCCCGAGGTGACGAAGAACACGATGGCCAGAACGGTCACCACCCCAGTGGTCAGCCCCACCCAGGGGAAGCTTTGCAGAAACAGGTAAATCGACGAACCCGGATTGTTCATGGCTTGCACGCCAAACTCCGCGACGCCCGTGTCGGTCATCACCAGATCGATAGCGCTGTTACCCATGATCGACATCCACGCCATCATGAACGTCAGCGGCAGGATCAGCGTGCCGGCGACGAACTGGCGAATGGTCCGCCCGCGGGAAATACGCGCCAGAAACAGCCCTACAAATGGACCCCAGGCGATCCACCAGGCCCAGAAAAATACCGTCCAGGCATTCAGCCAGTCGGTGGGCGGATCAAACGAGTAAGTGTTCAGCGACAGGCTGGCAAAATTGCCAATGTAATCGCCGATGTTCAACACCAGGGTGTTGAGCAGGAACAGGGTTTTACCGGAGAACAGCACAAACAGCAGCAGGAGCATCGCCAGCAACATGTTGAACTCGGACAGGCGGCGAATGCCCTTATCGACCCCAGTCACCGCAGAGATTGCGGAAAAGACCACGATCAGCACCGCCAGAACCGCCTGGGTGAGCGTGCCCTCGGGAACATCAAACATGTAGTTGAGGCCGAAATTGAGCTGGATGATGCCGATGCCCAGACTGGTCGCAATACCGAAGACCGTGCCCAATACGGCGGCGATATCCACCGTGTGGCCGATGGCACCATGGATGCGCTTACCGAAGATCGGGTAAAGAGCCGAGCGGATGGTCAGCGGCAAACCGTGCCGATAGCTGAAGAAGGCCAGCGACATACCGACCAACGTGTAGACCCCCCAACCCGAAACGCCCCAATGCAGGAAGGTCAGCTCCATGGCATGGCGAGCGGCTTCGACAGTACCGCCCTCGCCCACTGGCGGCGCCAAAAATTGCGTCACCGGCTCGGCGATGCAGAAAAACAGCAGGTCGATACCAATGCCCGCGGAAAACAGCATGGCCGCCCAGGTGATCACATTGAAGTCGGGGGTCGAATGGGCCGGGCCGAGCTTCAGATTACCGAAGCGCGACAGGCCAATGCAGATGACGAACAGCAAATACGCCACCACCGAAACGAAATAGAACCAGCCGAAGCTGTCGGATATCCAGGCCAGGATGGTGTTGATCACATTACCGGCCGACTGGGTAAACATCATGGTCCAGAGGGCGAAGGCCACAATGCCGATAGCCGAGCCGTAGAAGACGATAGGGTTGATGCGGTCCTTGGGCTCAGCCGGGGTTGCTTGCGTGCTCTCGGATTCGTTGGACATGCCAGTCTCCTTGAGGAGAAGCCAGTGCCATGCAGCCCAGGCATAACCAACAGCTGTCAGGTCAGATCGGCTAACGCTGGCACTCGGAAAAACGCCCCGAACGACAGTCCGGGTAACAGGCATAACGATAGTCAAGAATTCGCACCGAGAGCCAATAACCCGAAGACTGGCAATCAATGCCGGCCTGATACCTGCCAAACACATTCTTGTTCAGCCGTTTAGCCGCATTAACCACGGGGAGCTAACACTGAGAGCGTTGACTCAGGCTCAATGCACCAGTCGAGTGGCGCCTGCGAGCTTCGGGGGTCACGCATCCACCTCCCGAACTTGAACAAAGCAATTGCAGCCTAGAGCCCGCGCAAACGCCCCTCTCAGCGCATGCAGTGATAGTCACGAAGGTCCGGCACATGAGTCAGACGACGATAGGTGAAGGTATAACCCGGCCAGTTATTGGTGTTCTTGCCGGAGGCGGTCTTGTACCAACTGCTGCAGCCCTGCGCCCAGATCGTTTGCCGTACGCTCGCCTGAATCTGCCGGTTGAAGCGCAGCTGCACTTCGGCTTTCACATCCAGGTAGCGCAAGCCTTGGCGCTTCAACGCCTGAATGCAGCCCAGCACATAACTGAACTGGCTTTCCAGCATGTAGATGATCGAGTTGTGGCCAAGGTTGGTGTTCGGTCCATAGAGAATGAACAGGTTGGGAAAGCCGCTGACACTGATGCCCTTATAGGCCTCGGCACCGTCCTTCCAGGCCTGGTTCAACTCCAGCCCGTTGCACCCGGTGATACGCATCGGCGCAAGAAAATCCGTGGCGGTGAAGCCGGTGCCGTAGATCAACACATCGCAGCCATGCTCGCGGCCGTCGGCGGTGACGATGCCGGTCGGGGTAACCTCCTGGATCGGCTCACTGACAATCTGCACATTGCTTTGCGCCAGCGCCGGATAGTAATCGTTGCTGATCAGAATGCGCTTGCAGCCCATCGGGTACTCCGGCAACAGACTGCGGCGCCGTTCGACATCGGTCATACCCCGGGCCAGGTGCCACTTGAAACTCAACTGCAACGGCTTCATCAACCAGGGGCAACTGATGAAAGCCAGAGCTCGCGTCTCGTGCTGGATGTACTTGAGCGCCCGGTCGATGCGCTGCAGCCAGGGCAGCCGGCGCATCACCTTCAGCTCCCAGTCGCGGTAGGCGCGATCCGGCTTGGCGATCACATAAGCCGCCGAACGCTGAAACAGATGCAGGCTCTGCACTTTAGGTTGAATCTGTGGCACGAACTGGATCGCCGAGGCGCCTGTACCGATCACCGCCACCCGCTTGCCGGTCAAGTCCAGATCGTGCCGCCAGCGCGCCGAATGGAAGACAGCGCCGGCAAAACGCTCGATACCGGGTATCGCCGGGTAAGCCGGGTGATTGAGCTGGCCACAGGCACTGACCAACGCCTGGGCGCTGAGCACCTCGCCACTGCTCAGGGTCACCTGCCACAGCCCGGCCGACTCATCGAAGGCTGCTGACTGCACCTCACTGCTCAGGCGAATACGCGAACGCAACTGGTACTTCGCCACACAGTGCCGCAGGTAGTCGAGGATCTCCGCCTGGGGTGCGAACTTGCGCGTCCAGTCGGTTTTCAACTCGAAGGAGAACGAATACAGGTGCGACGGCACATCACAGGCCGCACCCGGGTAACTGTTATCGCGCCAGGTGCCCCCTACTTCACCGGCCTTCTCCAACAACAAAAAATCCTCGATCCCGGCCTGCTGCAAGCGAATAGCCATACCCAGGCCGCCGAAACCGCTGCCAATAATCAACACGCGCAACGGCGCGCCTGACTGGGATTTGTTGTGCATGGTTATCTCCCCAATCGCAGGTAGTGCGAATGCCAGCATGCTACTCGCCCCGCCAGAATAGCGTGATGGCATAGCCGCCAAGCCTTGCTACGTCTCGGACACCCAGGCGTACCTAGTATTCACCGCACCATATCGGCGAGCTGCGTCCGACACGGCAATGCCGAGTTTCAGGCTTGTGAGCAAAACAACTTCAGGCTTGAGCCGCGCACGCGGCTTCGGGCAGACTGCCGGCATCCTTATCCAAGGCGAACCAACATGGACGTGGTCAAAACCCTCAAGCCCGGCAAGAACGGCACCAAGCGCCTTGTCGAAATCTACGGCGACGACCTGGTCGCCGTGCGCTACCGCCTCGATTCCAAACGGCAACTCAGCTATACCACCGTCGAACTGATCATCGAGCGCAAGCCCGCACCCGATAAAGGCATCAATCGCACAGCCCAACGCATTTACCAGAACCGGCAAACCGTTGGCTTGCGCATACTCCGACACGAAACAGATTTGCAGCGACTGGTAAAAAGCCACGGCGCCAAATGGCAACCTGCCCGGCAGGTGTGGCTGATGCGTCGGGGCGATGCAATAAAGCTGGGACTCAGCGAGCGGATCATCGAACCATGATGGTCAGATATGGATACGCGATGCCTACATATGGCTACTGTTACCAGATACGGAAACAGTGGTCATATGTAGGCATGTCGCATAATTATAGTTACATCCCTTGCAGGGCCATATGCATTCATGAAAAAGACGAAGAAAGACCCCCTAGAAATTCTTCTATATCTCTCTATTCTTGGAATATTCATAGGGCTAGCGCTATCAATCTATTTATACAAAAGTATTTTCAATGGCGAGTTTTCTACTGAGTCTGCCGACTGGTCAGCATTAGGCTCTTTCATTGGAGGCATTTTTGCACCAACAGTTTCGTTTGTGACTCTAGTGGCAATATTAATCACAATAAGGCTGCAGAAGAAAATGCTGGAAACTCAAGCAAATGAATTCTTGAAACTTCACGAGATACAAATAAAAACCTTAGAAACACAAGAACATCAACTATCACACACAAAAGCAATTTTGGACAACGAAAAGATAGCGTCCTACAAGCAAACAATCTTTGGCGTTGTAGCACAACAAATCGACTTACATCAAAAAGTAATTGATCGCTCTTCACGCTCCTCGGAATATATGCTTGAAAAGAAATTAGAACATCCAGGAATTGATCTAGGCACAAAGCCGAATGAAATACTTAACCAAAAAGAAGAGTATGAGAAGAAAGTAAGTGACCTTGCTAATCTCTCGATCAGAATCGCAACAACTAAATATCAGTCGATCGCCGAGTTAGACAAAGCATTCGCAGAAGCATATATAAAGCTGTAGCGTACGGCATGTAACAACTGGTTCAAATCGTTCGCTACGCTCACTGGGACGGGCTAAAGCCCGCCCCTTAACCAAACGTTAGACACAAGGACGTATCCGTGGAAATCGAAACAATATTTAAATTAGTAACTGCTGTGTTAGGCATACTCGGAGTTGCAAAAATAATTTATGAATTCACTACCAGCAGCAAAAACAAGCTTCGTGAAGAATACAGATTCGCAAAAGAATTCCTACGTGATATCGCTCAAGAGCCAAAGCTGCACCCATTGGCAATAGAGAAAGGCTACTACGCTATTGCGGGAACAACCTCCATAAAAAGCAAAGAAATAGAATACGTATTGTCACTTGAAAACCCAGACACCTGCCTTAAGGATTACGCATTATCCCGGCAATATCTTGAGCACATCTCCCAAAATGGAAATTTCAAGATCGAGTTCTCCCAGAAATATAAAAGCGACTTTTCCCGAAACTGGAGAAAGACAGTACACGTACTTATATATTTCTTCGGCGCATTTATAGCCCTCTCGCCGCTCCTATTATTCAAACCTCTAGGTCTTAACATAAATCAGTTCATGGGCTTGGCCATCATAACAATGCCAGTATTTGGCTTCTTCGCCTTTGATTCACTAAAATCATTCATAAAAATTAAGCGTGGCGAAAAATTAGTTAGCAGCCAAGGCAAACACACGAAATTAATAATAGTTAAAAACCAGTCCGCGCAACCTTATGTCTAACAAGTGGTTCAAGTCGTTCGCTTCGCTCACTCGGGACGGGCTAAAGCCCGCCCCTTAACCAAACGTTATATTCGCAGAGATATCACGAATGTCTGATGGAAAAGATTACGAAAAATTCGTAAAAAGCCTCCAGCAAGCACTTTTGGACTCGGAGAAATTCTCCGAACAAAAGAACATCGAAATCGAGATAAATAAGAAGATACTTGATAACTTCGGGATTGAGCGCGAATTTGACCTGTACTGGGAATACGAATTAGCTGGTGTAACATACAAAACAGTAATTGAATGCAAAGATTACGCCTCGCGCGTCTCAATTGAAAAAATTGATGCCCTTATTGGGAAGATACGCGACATACCAGACTTAAAGCCAGTATTCGCAACCAAGACAGGCTACCAAAGTGGCGCAGAGGCAAAGGCAAAAGCCAACCGAATGGACCTTCTAATTGTCCGCAAGCAACGTGATGATGACTGGGAAGACAAGGACGGAAACCCACTAGTTAGAGAAATCAACATTGAAATGCAGATTCTACCCTGCCCAAGAATAACCAATTTCCGGCCTCGCATAGACGGAAACTGGGCAAAAGAAAATACAAACCTAAACACAAGCTCACAATTAATTTCGTCCGGCATGAATAATGAAATCTTCATTGAAGACGCTGTAAAGAATGAAACTTACTCACTATATGACTTAGCATATAGATTAGACTCAAAAGCGAATGGAGAGTACGGAGACTTAACCCATTCGGAGACTTTTCAAGAAGCGTATCTCATTAACAATGGGCTAAGACTTAAAATGCTTTCTTATGAGGTTGATTTTTTTCGACAAAAACCAATCATCAACCCAATAAATATTGATTTCTCAAAAGAGCTGGTCGGCGTAATTGAGTATCTACATAAGGGCTCCTCAACGGCAATCTTTAAGGACAGAATCATTAAAGATTGGAAGTAGAATATAACAACTGGTTCAAACCGTTCACTTCGCTCACTGGGACGGGCTAAAGCCCGCCCCTTAACCAAACGTTATACAACATGAGCAACCATGGCTAAATTCCTTTCAAACGGCACGCCTGATATTGATATCACCATAATTAAAGACACTGAAGTCGACAGGAAATCATTAATTAATTTAAAAAACCATGAAAAGCTAGGCGATGGTGTTGATTTAATCTACATGTACAGCCTAGAAAACGAACAGATTAATTACCCCAAGCAAGATGGAAATATCTTATACATTGGCGAAGCAGGAAGACAGAAAAAAACTGGCATGCGGTTTACTCAGCACATCAGTACAGAAGCTACTATTGGCGGCGACACGGGAACCAACTACACACTGTCATATTACTATTGGTCCGGAAAGAAAATTCGCCTAAAAATATTTATACTTGATACAGAAAATGATTCAAAATCCCGAAAAAATATTGAAATTCAAATAATCAGGCATCATCTCAAAAAATATGGCTCCCATCCAATTGCACAAGGTGCATCCGGAGAAAACTATACAGTTTCAAGCATCGAAAAACTAGAAGCGCCTTGTATTATTGAACAAATCATTACTTCACAAACCAACTGACCACTACGGAAAGCATTAATCCGCATGAAAATTAAAGAAATAAAAAACTTAGTCGCCACTGGAATTATAATTCTAATTAGTGGTTGCGGGTGGAGCCCGTCAGAAGAAGAAAAAATAATGTCTGAAAAGGCGTGCAAAAATTTACTTGATGAATCTATGCGAATTTTTACTACCGGAGAAAATGCTCCTAAAGTCTTTGACACCTACACAAAAAATGGGAAATTAGTCATGGAAATTGGCTATAAAATAGTTAAATATCAAGGCCATACCGAGCCTTATTCTGTTCGGCTTTGTGTAGTAGACTTAGAGAAAAAAACAGTAACTCTACCTAGCCCACTAAACTACAGCGAATGGCGCAAGTAAGCATAGTATAACAAGTCGCTCAAATCGCTCACTTCGTTCGCTGGGTCGGGCTAAAGCCCGCCCCTTAGCTTAATCATTAGACCCAGATCATGAACGGACTCACCCGAGAAAATTCATCAACAATTGCCTTTATCGTGAATTGCTACCTCAGCAACTCAATTAGCACAGATGAATTGCAGCAATGGGCTACACGAATCATGGAATCAGCTGAAGCATACCCTGATTACATAGTTGAATTGCTGAACTTTGATGCTCCTCGCTTCCATATCTACAAGACAATCGGCTTCAGCCCTAGCCGTAGTTTTACCGCGACTAAAGGGGTCGGAGTGATTTATTTTTAATCACTCTGACCCCTTTAGCGCTCTTTAGCGAACTCCTATAACAACTGCTTCAAGTCGTTCGCTTCGCTCACTCAGGACGGGCTAAAGCCCGCCACTTAACCAAACGTTATATTCCTAAGGTACGTATGCAAATCGACACAGCCACAAAAAGCGACTATTTGGCATTAATAGAAATCTGGGAGTCATCAGTGCGTGCCACACATGATTTCCTGGGCGAAGATAATATTAAATCTCTTAAACCTCTAATACTTGAGCACTATTTCGACGCAGTAGACTTGCGAGTTGCTAAAGATGAAAGCAATGCAATCGTTGGCTTCATTGGGGTCGCAGAACAAAATATTGAAATGCTTTTTATATCTCCATCGCACAGAAATAAAGGCATCGGATCACTATTACTAAAGAATGCTATAAAAAACCAGGATGCGCGAAAAGTTGACGTTAACGAACAGAACCCTGATGCAACCGGATTTTATGAGCATTTAGGCTTCAGTGTAACTGGTCGCTCCCCATTAGATGGGCAGGGCAATCCATTCCCACTACTCCACCTGGAGCTAACCGGAATATAACAATGTGTATATGGACTCTCTTCACCAGCGCCGAGTAACGCCCTTCCAGCCCTGTCGTCAGTACGGTTGCATTGGTATATCCGGCCGGTGCTGGGCGTTGCCGCCCCGCGGCCACCTGTAGTTCGCGCAATTGAAGTGGGCACATTCGTTGCTCTGATCGACAGCACGCCCCGCACACCAACAGCCCTACTCCGTCATCGCTGCTAGCGCCTGCTGCAGATCGCGGCGCAGGTCGTCGACATGTTCGATGCCCACCGAAAGCCGCACCAGGTTGTCGCTGATGCCGATCTGCGCACGGCGCTCGGCGGGGATCGAGGCGTGGGTCATCTTCGCCGGTTGGCTGATCAGGCTTTCCACCCCGCCCAGGCTCTCGGCCAGGGTGAACAGTTGAGTGGCCTCAAGAAAACGCCGGGTGCCTTCGGCATCGGTGGCCAGGTAGATAGTGATCAGACCGCCGAAGCCACTCATCTGTCGCGCTGCCAGCCCATGCTGCGGGTGGCTGGGCAGGCCGGGATAGAGCACCGACGCCACCTGGGGCTGCTGCTCCAGCCAGGTGGCCAGCTCAGTGGCATTGTCGACATGCCGTTGCAGGCGCAGCGCCAGGGTGCGCATGCCGCGCAGGCAGAGAAAGCTGGAGAACGGATCGAGAATGCTGCCCACCGAGTTGTGCAAAAACGCCAGTTGCTCGGCCAGCTCCGGCCTGTCGGCCACTGCCACCAGCCCGGCGATCACGTCGGAGTGGCCGTTGAGGTACTTGGTGGCCGAGTGCACGACGATGTCGAAGCCGTGCTCCAGCGGCCGTTGCAGGTAAGGTGAGGCGAAGGTGTTGTCGGCCACCGTGAGGATGTCGCGCGCCCTCCCCAGTTGGCCGACCTGAGCCAGGTCGCAGAGTTTGAGCGTGGGATTAGTCGGCGTCTCGACCCAGATCATCCGGGTCTCGGGCCTGAGTGCAGCGGCCAGGGTTGCAGCATCGGCGTCGGCCGGCACATAGCTGATTTGCAGACCCGCGCTTGGCTTGCGCACCCGCTCGAACAGACGATAGGTGCCGCCATACAGGTCATCCACCGCGACTATGTGGCTGTTGGCCGGCAGCAGATCCACCACTGTGGCACAGGCCGCCAGGCCGGAGGAAAAAGCATAGCCCTGGGTGCCACCCTCGAGCTCCGCGATAGCGCGCTCCAGGGCCTGGCGCGTGGGGTTCTGGCTGCGCCCGTATTCGTAACCGGCATGCACCCCCGGTGACTGCTGGCGAAAGGTCGAGGTGGCGTAGATCGGCGGCATCACCGCGCCGGTCCAGTCCGGCTCATAGCCGGCGTGCACGGTCAGGGTCTCGAATTCGCTCATGCTGCCTCCATTAGGTAATTGGATCGCCAGCTGACATGACCTGCGTGTAGGAGCCAGCTTGCTGGCGATCCCCGGTGACTGTTGATGGGTCGTCCAGTGGTGCTATTCATCGATTCGCTATCCATCCCGGCTTCACGTTCAGGCCACGGCGCATGGGTATCGCTGCGCTCAACCCATCCTACGCGCCGCCGGGTGAGTAGGAGTCAGCTTGCTGACGATCCGCCAAGCCGCTAATGATCGCCAGCAAGCTGGCTCCTACAGGGTTGTATCTGCGGTGCCGTCTGCCTTCTAGTTCGTAGGATGGGTTAGTCACGCAGCGGCGTTACCCATCGATTCGCTATCCATCCCTGCGTCACGTGCAGGCCACGGCGCATGGGTATCGCTGCGCTCAACCCATCCTACGCGCCGCCGGGTGAGTAGGAGTCAGCTTGCTGGCGATCCGCCAAGGCCGCTAATGATCGCCAGCAAGCTGGCTCCTACAGGGTTGTATCTGCGACGCCGTCTGCCTTCTAGTTCGTAGGATGGGTTAGTCGCCCAGCGGCGTTACCCATCGATTCGCTATCCATCCCGGCGTCACGTTCAGGCCACGGCGCATGGGTATCGCTGCGCTCAACCCATCCTACGCTCCGCAGGGTGAGTAGGAGTCAGCTTGCTGACGATCCGCCAAGGCCGCCAATGATCGCCAGCAAGCTGGCTCCTACAGGGTTTATCCACGGCGCCTCACCGGTATGGGAACTCTGCCCTTAACGCAGGGTGCGGCGCCAGAGGTTGAGTACATCGCTCTTGGTGATCAGGCCGAGGAAACGACCCTGTTCGACGATCAGTGCGACGTGGCCGGCATCGAAGGTTTGTAACAGGCGGTCCAGCGGCACATCCGGGTCCAGGGTCTGCAAATGGGTGACCATCGCCTTGCTGACCGGCAGCTGGAAATGCTCCGGGGCATCCTTCACCGCGCGCAACAGATCCCATTCATCGATCAGGCCGACCACCCGGTCGCCGTCCATCACCGGCACCTGATCGATGTCATGAAAACGCATGCGCCCATACACCGCTGCCAGGGTTTCCTCGGGCTTGCAGGTGACGGTGGTGCCCTCGTCGTATCGGCGCGCGATCAGGTCGCGCAGGTTGCCTGCCTGGGGTCGCTCGATCAGCCCCTGGTCGATCATCCAGTAGTCGTTGAACATCTTCGACAGGTACTTATTGCCGCTGTCACAGATGAAGGTCAGTACACGTTTGGGCGTGGTTTGCTCACGGCAGTAGCGCAACGCGGCGGCCACCAGGGTGCCGGACGAGGAGCCGGCCAGCACCCCCTCCTGCTGCAGCAACAGGCGCGCGGTGTGCAGGCTTTCGGCATCAGGGATGCGGTAGGCCCGCTTGACCAGAGAAAAGTCGGCGATGGCCGGCACGAAATCTTCGCCGATGCCCTCGACCAGCCAGCTGCCGGCCTCGCCGAAGTGGCCGGTCTCCACGTAGTCGGCCAACACCGAGCCTTGCGGGTCGGCCAGAACCATCTCGACCTGGGGCGCCACCCGCTGAAAAAAATGGGTCAGGCCGCCAAGGGTGCCACCCGAGCCCACGCCGACCACCACGGCATCCACCCGCTGTTCGAGCTGTTGCCAGATTTCCGGGCCGGTGCCGCTTTCATGCGCCCAGGCATTGGCACGGTTGTTGAACTGGTCGATGTAGAAGGCATCCGGCATCTGTTCGGCAATGCTGCGCGCCAGATCCTGGTAGTACTCGGGGTGGCCCTTGCCGACATCGGAGCGGGTCAGACGGACTTCGGCGCCCAGGGCCTTGAGGTGGAAGATTTTCTCGCGACTCATCTTGTCCGGCACCACCAGCAGCATGCGATAGCCCTTCTGCGCAGCTACCAGGGCCAGGCCCAGGCCGGTATTGCCGGCGGTGGCTTCGATGATGGTGCCACCCGGCTTCAGCTCGCCACTGCGTTCCGCGGCCTCGACCATGGTCAAGGCGATGCGGTCCTTGATCGAGCCGCCGGGGTTCTGATTCTCCAGCTTGACGAACAACTGGCAGGGGCCGCTATCCAGGTGGCTGAGCGGCAGTATCGGCGTATTGCCGATCATCTCGAGCAGTGGGTTGGTAGACATCGGCATGGCCCTCTTCAGAGCAGCCGATACGTCGTGGCGTTGGCGCGTTCGGCATAAGGGCCGAGGTGCAGGCGACGGCCGATCGGCCATGCCTTAGTTATAGGCAGCTCACCGCCCCAGGGCCAGCCGAGAAGTGGTTCCCTGGACGTGCGGTGCCAGTCTGTCCCGAGAGAGGCTGAGCACCCAGGTAACGGAATGCCGTGTAACCCAGCGCGGCAGCGGCAGCGCTGACGAGCTCATGAACTGTAGCCCGCGCCCCCTTACCACGCATGGCAAGGGGCGCAGATCGAGGCGTCACGCCCCGTCGTTCAACTTCAGCTGGGAACGGCCTTATTCCGCCCTGCCCGATATGCCATCCGTGACTCCGGCGGTGTTATCCAGCAGGCTCTTGGTGGCCGTCTGCAAAAAGGCTTCGAGGTCCTGTTGCAACTCGGGATCGATGTCTCCGGGTACTCGCTCGGCTTGCGGATGCGCGCCGAGCTGGTAGCTATACAAGCGCGGTTCGAAGTCCTTGGGCTGAATCAGGATGCGCTCGGGGGTGACGATGGCGACGGTCTGGTCGCCGCCGGACGGCTTGATCACACCGATGCCCTGATCTCCGGCCGGCAGGTTGAGCAGGTCGCGGCCCCAGCACTGGTGACGCACCTGCCCGCCGAGACGGCCCATGATGGTCGGCACAATGTCGATCTGGGTGCCGACGGTATGGCTGATGCTACCGAACTTCTCCTGAATACCCGGGGCGATCAGCAGCAGCGGCACGTTGAAGCGAAACAGGTCCATTTCGGTCAACTGTTCATCGCTGCCGAAACCATGGTCACCGACCACGACAAACAGGGTGTCCTTGAAATACGGCGCCTTGCGGGCCTTCTCGAAGAACTGGCCGAGCGCCCAATCGGCGTAACGCATGGCGGTGAGGTGCTCATCCCAGCTGCCGTAGCCGCTGACAGGCTCGACCGGCAGCTTGGCCGGCAGTGCATAGGGCGTGTGGTTGGACAGGGTTTGCAGCAGGGCATAGAACGGCTTGTCGCCGTAGTTTTGCGCCAGCTCGGCGGCGCCCCGGTCGAACATATCCTGATCGGACACGCCCCAGGTCGGGTCCATGAACACCGGGTCGACGAAGTCTTCGCGGCCGATGAAATTAGTCATGCCCTGGTTGCTGAAGAAGCCGGACTGGTTGTCCCACTGAAAGTTGCCGTTGTAGACGTACAGGTTGTCGTAATCACGGGCGCTGAGCAGCTGCGGCAAACCCGAGAACTGGTGCGCGCCCTCAGGTGTGCGCATCAGGTACTCGAAGCTCGGCAGGTTGGGGAAGCAGGCCATGGTGGCGAACATGCCCTGGTGAGTATGGGTGCCGTTGGAGAAGAAGCGGTCGAACAGCAGACCCTCGCTGGCCAATTTGTCGAAGTTCGGCGTGATATTGCTTGGGGAGCCCAACGCACCCACGAAGTGGCCGGCGAAGCTTTCCATGAGGATCACCACCACGTTGCGGATCGGCAAGGTGCCGTCGGCCGGTGGGGTGAAGTCGCGGCGAATCGCGGCGGTGTCAGCATCGACCAGTTGATCGTTCGGCGTCAGCAGCAGCTTGCGCACGGCTTTTAGCGCCTGCTCGTCGGCCATGGTCGATTTCCAGGCGTTGTCGCGGTGCGAGGAGAAGCTGGCCATGGCGGCCGAGGCCAGGGTCAGGGTGCCGTTCAAGCCGAGCTGGTTGGCGAACATCGAATCGGTGGTGTAGGCATCGCCCCAACGCAACGGCGGGCCTTGGCGCAAATGACCGCGAGCGGCGATCACCGCCACCAGCAAGCACAGCACGAAGACGCTGCCGCGCCAGTACCAGGCCGGCGCACGCGAGCTAGTCGATTTGGTTGCTTGCACAGGTGGCCGGCTGAGCAGATCCAGGCCCTTGAACAGCTTGGCCAGCAGCCAGGTAGCGATCACCCAGGCCAGCAGATAACGGCCAACCGGGAAACCGTTCCACAGCATGCTCAATACGGTCTGGGTGTCCTCCTGAAAGTACTGGAATACCAGACTGTTCAGGCGCTGGTGGAACTCGTGATAGAAGTCCAGTTCGGTGATGCCTAGGAACAGGGTGATGCTGGCGAACCCGGCCAGCCAGATGCGCTGCAGCCCCCGCGCGGCCATGGCGCGCACGCTGAGCAAGGACAGCAACAGCGGCACGCAGGCGTAGACCACCAGACGCAGGTCGAAGCGCAAACCGTTGTAAAAGGCCTCGACAAAGGTCGCCGCCGGCGTGGCGCCGATCAGTTCGCGGTTGTAGACCAGCAAGGCGACGCGCAACAACGCATAGAGCAGCAGCAAAGCCGCTGCGCTCAATGCGGTGAAGGTCAGGTGGCTGCTAATGCTCGGGTGAGACAAACGCGATGAGGACGACGAGTTACTCAGGGCATCCGTATGGGCCATTTGGTTCAAGATCCGCTGGGTAGACGAGTGAGTTCGAGAATGCGATCACGGCCTTGCTCGGCCACCAGGTAGTTGCCCGGAGTCGAAGCGATGATGGTTTGCACGGAACGCATGTGATCGAGGATGACCTGCAACTGTCCCTCTGGGTCCAGTAGCAGCACACGGGCCATGTGCGTGGCATCTTCGGTGATCCACAGGCCGTCGGCGCTGCACAGCAAAAAGCCTGGCGCGTTGAGGCCAGCCTGCACCAGGGTGTCCTCGCCGCTGGCTTGCCACTGTTTGACCCAGCCTTTGCTCTTCTCGGTATAGAACAACCGGCCGTCGGCGCAGGCGGTGATGGCTTCGCCTTCATCCAGACCGTCACGCAGGGTCACAACCTCGCCGCTAAGCGGGTCGAAGCGCAGCAGACGGCCGAGCTTCTTGTCCTCGATGGCATACAAGAAGTGCCCGTCACTGGCCAGGCTCTCGACGTCGTCGGCCCCAAACAAGGGTTCAGTCTGATTGCCCCGCAACAACAGTACGGGAAATTTCCCACCTTCCTGCCCTACTGCCACGCCGCCGCCATACAGGGCCAAACCATCGGGCTTCGACAGACCGCTCAACATGGTGGTGAGACTGCCATCGCTCTCACGCTTGAGAATGCTGCCCTTGCCGCCGGAGAGCTCCTGGCTGATGAACAGCGCGCCCTGCTCGTCCTGCACCAGCGCACTGACCTTGGGAATGTCGGCGTGAAAGACTTGATAGCCCCAACCCTGAGAGGCCGCCACTGGATATAAGTGGCGCCAGGCAGGGTATCCAATTGCCGGCACGAGCGAGATGCCGAGCACGAGCATCAGCCAACGTAGGTACTTCTGACGCAGTTGCATCGACATAAACACAGCTACTCCACACAACTTGATAAAAGAGTGGAGTGAGTGTGCTAAATGCGATGTGAAAATTCTGTCGAGAAGGCTCTAGCAAGCAGATCCTGGGTTAGGACCAACTTCCGGCGGGTTAATCGAGACTTTCGCAGTCAAGACTGCTCCCACAGGGCCAGACTCTTCGCAGCTCTTGTGGGAGCGGCCTGGGCCGCGAAGCTTTTGCTTGAGAGCATGAAAAAGGACCCGCAGGTCCTTTTTCATGCATTCGGCGGCTTAGTCGTTGCTAGGTTTGTTGATCGCCTGCAACACATATTGCGGCAGGGCGAAGGCGCCGATGTGGATCTCCGGGTTGTAGTAACGGGTGACGATGCCACTGCCGGCGAAGCGTTGGCGCAGGGTGTCCAGCGGCAGTTTGCGGTAGTCGCTGTTGGTGCTGCCCCAGGCGAAGGTCATGCTGCCACCGATATAGGTCGGCACCGCTGCCATGTAGAAGTGCCAATCAGCGAACAGACCATGCATGCGCCCGGCGGTGGTTTGCACTTCGGACAACTGCATGAACGGTGTGCCGTTCTGGGTCACCAGGATGCCCCCGTCATTCAGGCAGCGGCGGCAAGCCTGGTAGAAATTCTCGGAGAACAATACTTCACCGGGGCCAATCGGGTCGGTGGAGTCGGAGATGATCACGTCGAACTTGTCTGCGCAGGTGGCGACGAAGCGCATGCCATCGTCGATCACCAGGTTCAGGCGCTGATCATCGAAGCTGCCCTTGGAGTGATTGGGCAGGAATTCCTTGCACATCTCGACCACGGTGCCGTCGATCTCGACCATGGTGATGTGCTCGACGCCGTCATGTTTGCACACCTCGCGCAACATGCCGCCGTCGCCGCCGCCGATGATCAGCACGCGCTTGGCCAGGCCGTGAGCGAGGATCGGCACGTGGGTGAGCATCTCGTGGTAGATGAACTCGTCGGCCTCGGTGGTCTGGATCACACCGTCCAGGGCCATCACGCGGCCCATGCGCGGGTTCTCGAAAATCACCAGATGCTGGTGCTCGGTACGTACCTCATGCAGCAGCTTGTCCATGCGAAAGCGCTGGCCGTAACCGGTGTACAGAGTCTCTTGGTAATCGCTCATGACGCTGTCCCCTGATGCGGTGAAATAAGGCTGGCGAAGCATATGGATGTGAGCCGTGGAGCCCGCCTATCAATGCCTGTCCATAAAGCTAGGCATTCTATGTTGCCCTGCATGACAGGTCGAACCGTGCCCTTTGAAAGTCAGTTGTGCGCTGACAAGCCCATCGACTGCAGTTATCGTCCTGAGATGAATACAGCCGCCGAACACTGCCTGCACCTGCCCTACCAGCCCCCCTGGGATTGGCAGCAATTCCACAGTCATTACGCCCTGCGCGCCCTGCCCAGCGTCGAGCGTCTCACGCCCTCAAGCTACAGCCGCAGCTTTCGCCTGGGTGAGATCAGCGGCTGGTTCAGTGTGCGCCCCCTGGTCGAGCAGAGTGCGCTGGAGCTGCGCTACAGCGCCTCGGCAGCTCCTTGCCTGAGCGAGTTGCAGCAACGCGTGCGGCGGATGTTCGACCTGGACGCCGAGCCACAGCGGATTACCGCACACCTGGCCGACGATCCCCTGCTTGGCCCGCTGGTCACGCGCAACCCCGGCCTGCGTTTGCCGGTCGCTTTCGATCCCTTCGAACAGGCGGTGCGGGCGATAGTCGGCCAGCAGGTCACGGTGAAAGCCGCGGTCACCATCACCGGCCGCCTGGTCAGCCGCCTCGGTGAGCCCCTGTTGCCAGGCACCGACGGTCTCGAACGCTTGTTCCCCAGTGCCGCGACGATTGCCGGCGCCACCCTCGACGGCATCGGCATGCCGGGTAAGCGGGTGCAGACCCTGCAATATTTTGCCGAACTGGTCGCCAGCGGCGAGCTGCGTCTGGATCTGCAACAGGGCAGCGCGGCCTTAATCGAGCGCCTGTGCGCGCTGCCCGGCATTGGCCCCTGGACCGCTGAGTACATCGCCTTGCGTGCCTTCGGCGAAGCCGATGCCTTCCCCGCCAGTGACCTGGGCCTGCTGAAAGCGCCGCTGTGGGGCAGTGAGGGCATCAGTGCCAAGCAACTCAAGAGCCGCGCCGAAGCCTGGCGCCCTTGGCGCGCCTACGCCGCCGCGCATCTGTGGCACAACTATTCGGGAGGTTGAGTCGATGTTCTATCGCTACCACGAGAGCCCTATCGGTCGCTTGCTGTTGAGCGGCGACGCGCAGGGTTTGCAGCAACTGCTGATGGAGATAGAGAGTAAACCCTGGCGGATTGACAACGATTGGCAGCTCGCCAATGGCGAGCTGGATCAGGTGTGTCGTCAGCTGGATGAGTACTTCGCCGGTCGTAGGCAACGCTTCGATCTGCAGCTGGCGCCGCAAGGCACCGAGTTCCAGCGCGCCGTGTGGCAGGCACTGCAAGGCATTCCATTTGGTCAGACCCGCTGCTACAGCGCACTGGCTGAACAGATCGCCCGGCCCAAGGCGGTGCGTGCGGTGGGCGCGGCCAATGGCGCCAATCCGATCGCGGTGATCATTCCCTGTCACCGGGTGATTGGCCGCGACGGTAGCCTGACCGGCTATGCCGGCGGCCTGACGCGCAAAGCGCTGTTATTGCAGCTGGAGGGCGCACAGTTGCCAAAACAGGCCTCGCTGGCGCTATAAGCAGTATTCCCGCCTAAAACGCAGACCGGCTTTCTTGGCCTTCCGTTAGCCGGCGCCCCGCTCTGCGCGATTGCTCTCAAGGCGGTGGAATACGCGCCAGCACCTGCGCCGGCACCTTCAGCGGCCGGGCCAGAATCAGTCCTTCGCCAGAGGCCGGGTAGACGCCGGTCAGCGCGGTGATATTGACCTGATGGGAAACCAGCAGCATGACCGTGCCGGGCATCAAGGCGTTGACTGCCTCGACCAGTTGGGCAGTTTGCCCCGCCGCCTGCAAGCGGTCCTCATAGAAGGAGTCCAGCTCTGGCAAAGGCTCGACAGCGCCAAGCCCCATCTCCCTTGCGGTGTCGCGGGCACGGCACCAGCGGCTGCTCAGCAGTCGAGGACGGGCGATGCCCTGGCTGCGCAACAACCGACCCCAGCGCCTTGCCTGTTCGCGCCCACGGCGATCGAGGTTGCGCTGGGTCCTGCAGTCGCTTAAGTCAAAGTTCGCCGGGTCACCCATGCCGGGTGCCGTGGCATGGCGCAACAGCAGAACGGCTCGCCCCTCACGCAAAGCATCCCAGGCAGCGATTTCACTGGCCTGGGAGGAGCTCAACACGGCCAACCAGGCGCATAGCAGGAGCGCCGCCGAACGTGTCATGGGTCAAAGGCTCACATTGCCCCGCGGCCCGGCCAACGCCCAGATGATCAGGCCGATTACAGGCAGGAACAGCACCAGCAGCACCCAGAGAATTTTCTTCGCCGTATCGGTATTGCTTTTGATGATGTTGATGATGGCCCAGATATCCAGCGCCAGAATGATCAGGCCGAGCAGGCCATTCAATGTAGAACCCATGAGGACACTCCTGTGTGAAGGGTTGCCCTCGTAGGATAGACGTTACGCCCGAGAGTTCAGTACTCGACCGATTAGCGCATCGAGCTGCGCCGCTAAACCCCGTGGCTCACAGCCGGTTGAGGTCAATCACCGCGAAGCTGACGACGCTCTCATGGCCTGCCAGCTCTCCGCCGTCACGCGCCAGGCCGACGGTCTGCATGCCGGCCTGCTCGGCGGCATCCAGCTCCTCGACGACATCGGAGAGAAACAGGATCTCGTCCGCCGGGCGACCGATGGCCTGGGTGATGGTGCGGTAGGACTGGGCGTCACGCTTGGGCCCGCTAGTGGTGTCGAAATAGCCGCTGAACAGCGGCGTCAGATCGCCGGCCACCGAGCAGCCGAAAATTAGCTTCTGCGCCTGGATCGAACCGGAAGAATAGACGTACAGGTCATAACCGCCCTGCTTCCAGCGCTTCAGCGCTTCGACCGCATCCGGGTAGACATGCCCCTTGAGCTGGCCGCTGTGATACCCCTCAGCCCAGATCATGCCCTGCAGCGCCTTAAGCGGCGTGGCTTTTCGGTCCTCGGCGATCCAGCCCAGAAGAATCTCGATCAGCCGCGACACATCGGCATTCGCCTCGCCACTCTCCTCGCGCACGGCGGCCAGCTGCTCAGCCACCTGAGGCTCATCGGCGTGATTGCGCACGAAGTCAGGCAAATGCTTGGCAGCGAAGGGAAACAGCACCTCGAAGACGAAACTCACAGCGCTGGTGGTGCCTTCGATATCGGTGAGTATGGCTTTGACTGGCATGGGCACTCTCGACTCGATGGTTGCAGTACCCAGGCGCTGGCCTGGGAGCCTTTGGTGGACGCAGAGCCTGGGAACGCTGACCGTCAGTCGTCCAGGCGCGGGAAACGGCTGGCGATATCGTCACCGGTGAACTGAGCGACCCAACCTTCGGGATTGTTGAACAGGCGAATCGCCACGAAATGCGGGTGCTCGCCCATGTCGAACCAGTGACGGGTACCAGCCGGCACCGAGATCAGGTCGTTCTTCTCGCACAGCACCGCATAGACGTAATCGTCGATGTGCAGGGAGAACAGACCACTGCCCGCGACGAAGAAGCGCACCTCGTCCTCGGCATGCCGGTGCTCGTCGAGGAACTTGGCGCGCAGCTCGGCCTTCTGCGGGTGATCGTCGCTCAGGCTGACCACATCGACGGTGACATAGCCGCGCTCACTCATCAGGGTGTCGATCTGCGGGCGATAAGCGGCGATCACCTCATCCTGGCTGGCACCGGGGGCGATCGGCGCCACGGCTTGCCAACGCTCGAAGCGCACACCGACCTCGGCCAAGGTGCTGGCAATATCCTCGAGGTGGGTCAGTACCTTGTTCGGCAAATCGGGGGAAGTCTCGTGGTAAACGCTCAGGCTGCTCATGTTCAATACTCTCTCAATTTAGTGTCGTAGGCTGGCGTAGAGCGCAGCGAAACCCAGCGTTGCATTGACCCTGCTGGGTTTCGGCAGAAAGCCCCTCTACCCAGCCTACGGGAATCCCTATCAGCTCTTGTGCAGGGCGCGCACCTTCAGCTCGCACTCGAAGAGAAACTCGAAGGCCTCGATCTGGCGCAGGGCATCGCTCATCTGCGCGCCCCAGGTGTACAGACCGTGCCCGCGAATCAGGTAGCCCACGCAGTCCGGGTGCTGATCCAGCCAGGGCTGCACCTTGGCCGCCAGACGGGCGATGTCCTGATCATTGTCGAAGATCGGCACCTCGACCTGGGACTCGTGACTGCTGATGCCGGCAAAGGCTTTCTGCAGCTCATAGTCGGCGAACACCAACGAGTCGCTCAGACTCAGGCGCGACAGCACCGTGGCATTCACCGAGTGGGTGTGCAGCACCGCGCCGATCTCCGCTTTCCAGTTGTACAGCTGGGTATGCAGCAGGGTCTCCGCCGAGGGTTTCTTGCCGGCCTCCAGGCTGCGCCCCTGCATATCGGTGGCCAGCACATCATCGAGACCCAACTGGCCCTTGTGCTTGCCGGAAACGGTCAGCAACGCCTCGCTGGGCGACAGACGCGCCGAATAATTGCTGCTGGTGGCCGGCGACCAACCACGCTCATAGAGAAAGCGGCCGGCGTCGATGATCTGTTGAGCGAGGTGTTCGCGGCTCAGGCTCATGGCCTCTCCTCAGGCATACGGATGGCGGTGATTACGGCCGCCGCCAAGGCTACCAGGCTGGCAATGGCAA
Source organism: Pseudomonas taeanensis MS-3 (assembly GCF_000498575.2). Classification (GTDB taxonomy): domain Bacteria; phylum Pseudomonadota; class Gammaproteobacteria; order Pseudomonadales; family Pseudomonadaceae; genus Aquipseudomonas; species Aquipseudomonas taeanensis. Next base: position 433,536 of record NZ_AWSQ01000009.1, on the reverse strand, counting down.
AGGTCCAGGCTGGCCCCAGGCTGTTCCAACTGTAACCGGAGTAAAGCGCACCGAGCGCGCCGCCTATCCCGGCCAAGGTGGCATACAGCGCCTGGCCCTGGCCTTGCTGGCGGTCGGCGAAGCTGCGTTGGACGAAATGGATGGCCGCCGCATGAAAGCTGCCAAAGGTCGCCGCGTGCATCAACTGGGCGAACAGCAGCACCGCCAGGTGATCGGCCAGGTTACCCAGCAGCAGCCAGCGCAGCGCGGTGATCAAAAAGCTCGCCAGCAACACGCTGCGCAGCGAATAGCGCGCCAGCAGGCGGGCCATGAACAGGAACAGCACGATCTCGGCTACCACACCGAGGGCCCAGAGCTGGCCGATCAGGCCGCGGGCGTAACCCAGCGCCTCCAGGTGCAGCGTGAGGAAAGTGTAGTAAGGGCCGTTGCTCAGCTGCATCAGGCCGACACTGCAGTAGAACGCCAGAATTCCGGGGCGCCGCAGTTGCTTGAGGAAACCGCCCAGCGCCGGGTCGCTCGGGCGCATCTGCGGCTCGGCATTGGGCACCCAGCAGCTGCTGATGACGATGCCGGCCATGATCAGCACCAGCGCCCAGGGAAAGGCATCCAGGCTGATGCGCTCGAACAGCTCGCCCAGGCCGACAACGGCGACGATAAAGCCGATGCTGCCCCACAGGCGGATCTCGCTGTAGCGGGTGGCTCGCTCGCGCAGGTGGGCCAGGGTGATGACCTCGAACTGCGGCAACACCGCGTGCCAGAAGAACGCGTGCAGGGCCATGATCAGCGCCAGCCAAGCGTAGCTCTGGCTGATGAAAATGCCGGCGAAACACAGCAGGGTGCAGACCGCACCGAAACGCACGATGGCCAGGCGCCGGCCCGTGTAATCACCCAGCCAGCCCCACAGGTTCGGCGCGACACAACGCATCAGCATGGGGATGGCCACCAGCTCGCCGATACGCGCCGCGGAAAAACCCAGATGATCGAAATACAGCGCCAGAAACGGCGCCGTGGCGCCGAGCAGGGAGAAGTAGAAAAAGTAGAAGCCGGACAGGCGCCAGTAGGGCAAGGCGGGGCTCATGAGTTGGCCCGCGGCATGCCTCAGAGCTGCCCCAGCACCGGCGTGGCGACGCTGACGCCGGCATTCTGTCCACGATGACGTAGCAGATGATCCATCAACACCATGGCCATCATCGCTTCGGCGATCGGCGTGGCGCGAATGCCCACGCAGGGGTCGTGACGGCCCTTGGTTATCATCTCCACCGGCTGACCGTTGACGTCGATCGAGCGCCCTGGCGTGGTGATGCTGGACGTCGGTTTGAGCGCCAAGTGGGCAATGATCGGCTGGCCGGATGAGATGCCGCCGAGGATGCCGCCGGCATTGTTCGACAGGAAGCCCTGAGGCGTCAGCTCGTCGCGATGCTCGGTTCCGCGCTGGGCGACGCTGGCAAAACCGGCGCCAATTTCCACGCCCTTGACCGCGTTGATACTCATCAACGCATGGGCCAGCTCGGCATCCAGGCGATCGAAGATCGGCTCGCCGAGGCCCGGCATCACCCCTTCGGCGACCACGGTAATCTTCGCGCCGACCGAATCCTGGTCACGGCGCAGCTGGTCCATATAGACCTCCAGCTCCGGCACCTTGTCCGGATCGGGGCTGAAAAAGGCGTTCTGCTCGACACTGTCCCAGCTCTTGAACGGAATCTCGATCGGGCCGAGCTGGCTCATGTAGCCGCGCACCTGAATTCCTTGCGTGACCAGGTACTTCTTGGCGATGGCGCCGGCGGCCACGCGCATGGCGGTCTCGCGCGCCGAGCTGCGGCCGCCACCACGGTAGTCGCGGATGCCGTACTTGTGGTGATAGCTGTAGTCGGCGTGAGCCGGGCGGAACAGGTCCTTGATCGCCGAGTAGTCCTTGGACTTCTGGTCGGTGTTGCGGATCAGCAGGCCGATGGCGCATCCGGTGGTCTTGCCTTCGAACACTCCGGAGAGGATTTCCACCACATCGTCTTCCTGACGCTGGGTGGTATGGCGGCTGGTGCCTGGCTTGCGCCGGTCTAGGTCGCGCTGCATGTCCTCGAGAGTCAGCTCCAGGCCCGGCGGGCAGCCGTCAACGATGGCGACCAGTGCCGGACCATGGCTTTCGCCAGCAGTGGTGACGGTGAACAGCTTGCCGTAAGTATTGCCGGACATATGCACAAGGCTCCGCGAGATTCAGCCCAGAGCCGGCCACCGCGCTTGCTCGCGCGCGCCAGACCCCGACACAATAGAAGGCCGCGAGTATACCCGTGGCGCCCGCCCAGTTCACCCCTCGAACCTTATGCCGTTATCCGCGTCCAACAGGTTCCTACCGCCATAGTGCCCCGCCATGCTGCGAGTATTTCTGTTGATCCTGCCCCTGTTTGCCGGCCTGGCCCACGCCACGCCACACACCGTCGAGCAGCGCCCACTAAGCCTGCAGACCGATCAGGGCACGCTGCACGGCACCTTGCTGCTGCCACAAAGCGATCGGCCGCTGCCCGTCGCGCTGCTGATCGCCGGCTCCGGACCAACCGACCGCGACGGCAACAACCCCGGCGGCGGGCATAACGACAGCCTCAAACGCCTGGCACAAGCCTTGGCCAAACAGGGCATCGCCAGCCTGCGCTACGACAAGCGCGGAGTGGCCGCCAGCCGGGCAGCCACTCCGAACGAACGGGATTTAAGTGTCGAGCGCTATGTCGCCGATGCCGTGGCCTGGGGCCGCCTGCTCAAGACCGACAGTCAATTCAGTCGGCTGATTCTGATCGGCCATAGCGAGGGCGCCCTGATCGCCAGCCAGGCCGCGCCAGAAGCCGGCGCCGATGCCCTGATTTCACTGGCTGGCAGTTCACGCCCGATCGACCAGGTACTGCGCGAGCAGCTGCATTACCGCTTGCCGCCCAAGTTGCTGGCGCAAAGCAACGCGCTGCTCGACGCGCTGGTGGCCGGGCAACAAACCGAGCAGGTGGCCGATGAGCTGCAGGTACTGTTCCGCCCCAGCGTGCAGCCTTATCTGATCTCGCTGTTCCGCCAACATCCCGCCGAGGCCTTTGCTCACTTGAAGATGCCGACGCTGATCGTCCAGGGCAGTCACGACATCCAGGTCGACGTGGCGGATGCCCAACGACTCCAAGCCGTCAAAGGCGACGCCGAACTGGCGCTGATCGAGGGCATGAACCATGTGCTGCGCATCGTGCCCCTGGATTTAAAGGCGCAGCTGGCCTCCTACGACAACCCTCGGCAGCCCCTGGCGCGGGTGCTGACCGAGCAGATCGTCAGCTTTATTCAACGCACCAAGCCTGTCGCGACCTCCAGTCACAGTTAAATCGGCCGATACTCTCAATGCCAGTGCGAAGCGAGCACTGGTCGTGCGCACAGGACCGCCACTCATGACCGATACCGACACCCCACAAGCCGACAACGCTGTCCCTACGGCGGTTGAAAAATCCCACCCCTGGGCCGCCCTGGATCCAGAGAGCTTTCGCCTGCTGCGACTGGCACCATTGCCGACCGATCGTCACACCGGAGCCCGACCATTGCGCTTCGTGCAGCTAGGTCAAGTGGAGCGTCACAGCAAGGAACAAAGCCTGCTGCGCCTGACCCTACAGCTGCCCGAGCAACGCACGCACAAGCAGCACAACGTGCTTGAGGTGTGGATCGACCGGCGCCATAAGGAGGCCCGCTTCGGCCCGGAAAAAGGCTTGCACATCGAGCCGGGCAATCGCGGCCTGGGGCGCTTCTTGCTGGCTCAAGGCATCGACTGGGCCAAGCAACACTGCCCCGACTATCAAGTGGAAGGCGCAGCGCTGCCAGCCAAGGACGCATTGAGCGAGGACCTGCGTGTACGCCGCGACCATTGCCTAGAAGCCCAGGGCTTCGTCGTCGAGTATCTGGACCCGCTGCTACTGAAAGCACGTTACAGCGCCGCACGGGTGAGCGATCTGCTCAACGACTGGTCTGCCGAGAAGGTGCAGGTCATCGACCTGCTCAATGCCGCGGCCATGCTGCAGCAGGCCGATCAGAACCTGCACGAACAAGACGTGAGCATCCGCAAGCTGGAAGAGCGCATTGCACGTTTCAGACGAGAAGACGGCAGCCTGCGCTTCACCATCAGTTGCCTGATCGCCTTCTGCCTGTTTCAGACAGGATTGCTGATCTGGATGGCGACGCGCTAGACGAACGCCGGAACCTGCACCGCGAGCCTTTACTGGTTCATTGGCGCCGCCCCCAAGTAGGCTGGGTAGAGGCGTTTTTTGCCGAAACCCAGCGAGCCATACGGCTCCTACTGGGCTCGCAAAGGGCGCTTCAACCGTTAAGGCGCTCGCGAAACAGCTGCTGATGTTCACGGCACTGCTGAGCCGCCAGCAGGAACACGCCGTGACCGCCACGTTCGAACTCCAGCCAGGTGAAATCCACTTCCGGGTACAGCGCCTCGACATGCACCTGACTGTTGCCCACCTCGACGATCAGCGTGCCCTTCTCCGTCAGATGATCAGCCGCCTCGGCCAACATCCGCCGCACCAGGTCCAGGCCATCGTTGCCGCAGGCCAAGCCCAGGGCTGGTTCGTGCTGATACTCCGCCGGCATATCGGCAAAGTCCTCGGCATCGACGTAAGGCGGGTTGGATACGATCAGATCGAAACGCTGGCCCGGCAAGCCGGCGAAGCCATCGCCCTGCACCGTGTAGACGCGATCCTCCAGAGCGTGCCGCTCGATATTCTGGTTGGCGACTTCCAGCGCCTCGAACGACAAGTCGCCCAACACCACTTCGGCCTCGGGAAACTCATAGGCACAGGCGATGCCAATACAGCCGGAGCCGGTACACAGGTCGAGTATGCGTGCCGGTTCCTGCGCCAGCCAGGGCTCGAAGTGCCGGGTGATCTGCTCGGCAATTGGTGAACGGGGAATCAGCACGCGCTCATCCACCAGAAACGGCAGATCACAGAACCAGGCCTCACCCAGCAGGTAGGCGGTGGGTACGCGCTCGTTGATGCGCCGCTCAAGCAAAGCATGCAGTTGGGCATGCTCAGCATCTTCCAGGCGGCAATCGAGGTAACTGTCGGCAATTTCCCAAGGCAAATGCAGCGCGCCGAGCACCAGCTGCCGCGCCTCATCCCAAGCATTGTCTGTGCCGTGACCGAAAAACAGCCCTTCGTTATGAAAGCGGCTGACCGCCCAACGAATGTAATCGCGCAGAGTGCGCAGACGGGTTTGGGTGGCGGGGGTAGCGGCAGTCACAGGGTCTCTCCGGTCAAAGGGTGGGCCATTTTAACCGAAGCGTCGGCAAGCGACGCATTGCCGAACTAAAACGCCGCCTCGGCACGAAAGTACCGCTGCCAAAGCGTCTGGCGCACCGATATAATTTGCAACGATTTCATAACCCTTCCTATCCCTTTGTTTAGAGACCCCCAGTAATGGTCATAGAACCCTTCTCGCTCACGGGCTTGCTCGTGCTGGCGATATTCCTAATTGGAATGACGCTTATCGTTTTTGAAGCACAATTAGAGATGGATAAATTCAAGCCGGCCATGTTCATGATGTCCGGCTTGATCGTAATTGGTGCCCACTACGCCCTCACCGACCCCAACGGCTTCCAGTATTTCCTCCACGCCCAGAGTGAGACCAAGGAAGAACTGTTCGGCCTGATCGCCTTCATGGCGTTCATGTGGATGATTGTGGAGTTGCTCAATGAGCGAAATGTGTTCACCGCCCTGAACGGCTACCTGATGCGCAAAGGCCTGGGCGCCAAAGGCATGTTCTGGGCCACAGGCGCACTGTCGGCACTGCTTTCACCCTTCCTCAACAACATCACCACGGCGATGATTTTCGGCAAGACGGTGAAAAGCATCTCCACCCATCCACGCTACACCCATGTGGCGCTGTGCAATATCGTGGTGGCGTCCAACAGCGGCGTCTGGTTCCTCGGCACCTCGACCAGCCTGATGGTGGTGCTCGCGGGCAAAATCAGCATCGCCGGGCTGCTGCTGCTGATTCCTTCGGCGCTGATCGGCTGGCTGCTGTTTGCCGCCACCCTGCACCTGTTCTACCTACGCAAGCTCGACGGGCAGAACCTGATCCACCTGGCGGATCAATCGGAAACCGCCCTGAAACCGGGGGGCGCCGGCCTGGCCATCGTCGGTTTCGTGTCCATAGTCGCCGCGGTACTGTGCAACATCCTGCTGAAAGTCAGCATCGAGTTCGCCATCGGCATCGCCCTGGGCATGGTGGCCCTGTATGCCTGGCTGCTGATGCATCGCGGCATCGAGCTACCCTGGCAGGATCAGCTGCAGAAGGTCGAATGGAACGCCCTGTTGTTCTTTATCGGCATCATCACCGCGGTTTCCGCCCTTAACCATGTGGGCTGGCTGACCTACATCTCACAGCTGTTCGAGTTGATGAGCCCAACCGCCGTCAACATGATCCTAGGTGTCGCCTCCGGGGTAATGGATAACGTACCGGTGGAAGCCGCCGCACTGATGTCCAACCCCGAACTGGGTCTGGATCAGTGGGCACTCAACGCGTTGATGGTGGGTATCGGTGGCTCGCTGACCGTGGTCGGCTCGGCAGCCGGGGTCATGGCCATGTCGCTGGACAAGACCTACAGCTTCGGCGTGCACCTGAAATTCCTGCCGGCCATCCTGGTCAACTTCTTCGGTTCGCTGGGGGTCTGGTACCTGCAATTTCAGGTATTCGGCCTCTATTAAGGCCCGCTGCCCAGCATTCTGCTGGGCACGCACCCGACTTATTTTTTCCGCCGAGCCGTCCGCCAGGATGGCTCGGGGCGGTTGCGCCTGAGCTCGCGAATCACTGCGATGGACACCGCCAAGGAAAACAATAGCCAGAAATGCGCGGAAAACTGCGATATCAGGTACATAAGCAACTCCTTTTGCCATACGACTCCAGCGTTTCTGGAGTGGTTCGATTCTGCGTGCACCATCGGTCGGTCGCAAGTCGACTGCTCGAAGAGGTTCACAGCAGCGCTGTACAGGCGGACAATAGGCGCAGTAGTCCGCGCCAGCGAGGAGTCCTCCCATGTCCTATCCGCAAACCCTGTTTCAACTCACTGGCCGCAGCCATGCGCCGGCCAGCCTGAGCAATGCGACCCTGTTGATCATCGATGCACAGGAGGAATACCGCAGTGGTGTTCTGCAATTACCGGGGCTGGAGGCAGCTCTCGCGGAAATCAGCAAACTCTTGACTGCCGCACGGGGCATGGGCGCCTCGATCATCCACGTCAAGCACCTGGGAATTCCCGATGGCCTGCTCGATCCACGCGGCCCACGCGGCCATCACCTACCCGAGGTTGCACCGCTGCCCGGCGAGATCGTCGTGGAGAAACGCCTACCAAATGCCTTCGCCGGCACCGACCTGCATGAGCGTTTGCAAGCACTCGGCCATCTGGACCTGATTGTCTGCGGCTTCATGACCCACTCCAGCATCAGCACCACAGTGCGCGCCAGCAAGGATTACGGTTACCGTTGCACCCTGGTCGACTCTGCCTGCGCCACCCGCGACTTGCCAACTCCGGATGGCAAGGTGATCAGCGCGGCCGAGATGCATCGCGCCGAGATGATCGCCTTGGCCGACAATTTTGCCGCCTTGGTACCGCAAGCCAGCGCCTTGGTCTAAGGCATACAGCGGCTGAAACGCGGGCGAGGTCACATCCTGCAGCCATGCGCGGCAATGTGTTGAACCACAGCGTCGCATATCGGTCTTACCGCCGATATTCTCTGAGGAAATCGGAATGAAGTTATCCGATGGTTTCGATGCCCGCCGCTTACGCCCACGCGAGTCGAGCAACTGGCGCCCACGCTTGCTTGCCATGCTAGGTGCGCTGTTCGCCACCTTCGGCGTATTGCTGGCGATGGCGGGTAGTGCCACCTTGCTCGGCCGACCACCAGCACTCGGCGCGCTGAATGATTCGCCCGGCGCAGCCGGCGTGTTGTTGCTGCTGGGCCTGCTGCTGCTGTGGGGCGGAATTGCGCTATGGCGTACGTGCCGTCGTCGCCTGCGCCGCGCCAACGATCTGAACATGGCACCGCACCTGATGAAAAAACGCGATTGAAGCCTCCCCGAGGGTCTGTTGCCGTTTCATTGCGAGCCGCGTTGCCGCGAGAAATTACCCCCAATTAGACGCAGGACGCAGGTAATGGTCCTAGTCAAAGCAGCACGAAACCCATCACCTTGGTTACACTAGCGGCCTTCGCGGAGGCCCAGATGCAAGACGACGATTTATCCCTATTCAAAGCTGAGCTGCGCGGCGTCAAGCCGATCAAGCACGACCGCGCAGACACCGGCAAACCGAAAAGCGACCGCAAACAGCTGGCCACCCTGCGCCAGGCTGCTTCGCTGCGCGTGGAATCGACCAAGGTCGATGGCCTCTCTGACCAGTACGTGATTGACGTTGGACCCGAGGATGTTCTGCACTGGGCCGCCAACGGCGTGCAAGAAGGCCAGATGCGTAAGCTCAAACTCGGCCAGATCGCCTTCGAAGGCAGTCTCGACCTGCACGGTATGAGTGTGGAAAAGGCCCGTGACACACTGTGGGAATTCCTGGCCGAAGCCAACAAACTCGAAGTTCGTTGCGCACGCATCACCCACGGCAAAGCCGTGCGCATGGATGGCCGAAAACCCATGATCAAGAGCCACGTCAACACCTGGCTGCGCCAGCACCCCATGGTTCTCGGTTTTACCTCATGCCTGGCCAAGCACGGCGGTACCGGCGCAATTTATGTGCTGCTCAAGCGCACCATGATGGACGGGCGCGACGAATAATCAGGCGGGCAAACACAGTGCACGCACCTTGTTGCTCCAGTGGCCCGCCCGAAGTAAACAACTGTCTTGCTAGGCAATCGCACTGTTCGACCAGTACCTGCCGCTGGCGGGTCGGGCAAAAGGCTGGACTATCAACCCAGCGACATGCGCAGAAAATTCGCGACAACAGGCGTACGGTCCTCTTGCCAGGCTGGCAACTGCGCCCTACCCTGCGCTCCTGTGCATTCCGATAGTCCTCACAGGTAGATCCATGTCCCTGGAACAGAATTACACCGCGATTCTCGGCCAAATAGGCGAGGACGCCTCCCGCGAAGGCCTGCTCGATACGCCCAAGCGTGCTGCGAAAGCCATGCAGTATCTTTGCCGCGGCTATCAGCAGACCCTGGAAGACGTTACCAACGGCGCGCTGTTCAGCTCCGATAACAGCGAAATGGTGCTGGTCAAACACATCGAGCTGTACTCGCTATGCGAGCATCACCTGCTGCCGTTCATCGGTAAGGCTCATGTCGCCTATATTCCCAACGGCAAGGTGCTAGGCCTGTCCAAGGTGGCGCGGATCGTCGACATGTACGCTCGCCGCTTGCAGATCCAGGAAAACCTCAGCCGCCAGATCGCCGAAGCCGTGCAAGAGGTCACCGGTGCCCTGGGCGTGGCCGTAGTCATCGAAGCCCAGCATATGTGCATGATGATGCGCGGCGTGGAGAAGCAGAACTCCTCGATGGTCACTTCGGTGATGCTCGGTGAGTTCCGCGAAAATGCCGCAACACGCAGCGAGTTCCTCAGCCTGATCAACAACTGATCGGATCTGGATGAAAAAACCGGCTCAATGCCGGTTTTTTTTATGCGGTGCGTAAAGGTTGGTCGACAAAGAAGCGCTTGATCGAGCGCGAGAGCCAGCCACCGGCCTGCTTGTCACTGGCCAAAGCATGCATGTTGTCCTTGACCGCTTGCACGTAGCCGGCGTCGTCACTGCGAATATGGTTAAACAACCAGCGCGAAAGCAGGCCGATGAGTTCCTGGGTAATATCTTCGCCGGCCCGGTAACGCACTCTGTAATCGCTGACCCTACCAATGAAGACTTCATGGACACGCTTATGCGGGCGACTGAAGGCGTAACCCGCTTCCTCCAGCAGGGACTCCTCGAAGGCGAAATGCGACAGGGTGTAATCCACCAGCTCGTTCAATACGTCGCCTACTTCACTGCGGCTACGCTGCGACGCTTGGGCTTGGGCTTGGTGCAGCTGATTGATCATGTCGACAATGCGTTTGTGTTGATCGTCAATCACCTGAATGCCGGTATTGAGATCCTCTTGCCATGCCAGATAAGCCATCTAGTTTTGTCCTTAGCCTGCCACTCAACCCATGTGAGTGTTCCACCCAGGCTACCCAGGACACCTAGAACTGGGGCTGACGCAGATCAATCAGCAGTTGTTTAGTAAGCTATCAGAAACCTATCAGGCTCCAGCAATCACCCGGCCGCCCCTGCTTATCGCGACGGCGAAGCTCGCAACGGCTCCAACAAAGGCGATAAGCCGTTGTGGTCAATCTCCTGCATCAATGCCAGCAAGCGACCGATCTCCCCGGAAGGGAAGCCCTCGCGCGCAAACCAGTTGAGATAGCGCCCAGGTAAATCGGCGATCAAACGCCCTTTGTATTTGCCGAAAGGCATTTCGCGTGTCACCAGCAGCTGTAGGTCTTCGGGGCGCATTCTGTACTCAGGCAGTTGATGATCCATCCGCAGTGACAGATCGACGTAAAACAGACCCGTGAATTATGCCTAAAGCCGGGCCGGTTTGGCGGGCTTACAACTACCGTTCAGCCTTAGTCCAGGCCAGCGCCAGCAAACTCGGGTAAGCTGCGCGCCCAGAATTTTCCAACCGAGGCACCCTTCGCGATGATTATCAAAGCACTCAGAATCGGCCTAGGCCAACTGATCGTCTTCATTGACTTCATCACCCGTCCGCGCAAGATGAAGCGCACACCCGAAGCTCAGGCTGCGGTCGAGCAAGCCGCTGCGGGGCTATCGCTGTTTCAGTTTCATGCCTGCCCGTTCTGCGTGAAAACCCGCCGGACCCTGCATAAGTTGAACGTGCCGGTAGCCCTGCGTGACGCGAAGAACAACGAACAGGACCGGCAGGCGCTACTCGAGCAAGGTGGCAAGATCCAAGTGCCGTGCCTGCGCATTGAGGAAGACGGCCAGAGCACTTGGTTGTATGAGTCCAAAGCCATCAGCGCCTACTTGCACGAGCGCTTTCTGCCGCAATAACTGGCACGCTTGACCGGCGCGCCATATTCGCGCCGGTCAATAGTCATTGGCTCAGGGAGGGAGGAGCAAGTCGGAACCACGGGCCGCCAGCTTGCGCCTTAGCCTTGCCCAATGATGAAGCCTTCTTCGCGCATTTTCGCCTGCAGCATCTGCCAGCAAGGCAGGCGCGCGACAGAGCCGACACGCTTAAGGCCTTCCGACTGGACTGAATATAGCCCCTTGGCATCGAACGCGTAGAGCAGCAACAAGTCCTTGCGCTCTGTGGCAGGAAGAATGTCATCGACCAGGTTATCCATCAACAGGGGCTCGGCAGTCGCGGTTGAGTAGTAACTCAAGACCATGTGCGCCAGATCCGGCTTCAATACTTTGGCGTAGGTGATCCGCAGTTTTTCCTCTGGCACTCCCATCTGACGCAGGGTGAAATACTTGGCCAACGAGAAATCTTCGCAGTCGCCGGCCCCCTTGACCAAGGTTTCTATGGGTGTCGCCCAATAGTCGTTCTGACTCCAGATAGCGATGTCCTCACTGAAGCGTATCTGGCTGTTGAAAAACTGGTTCACCACTTTCAGCTTTTCTACTTCTGGAAGAAATCGCCCTCTTTCGATCAGCTCATTCCAAGACACCAGACGCTTCTTCGCAGGCGTAAATCGCCCATAGCGCTTTTCCGCCTTGCGCAGGATGAGTTCAAAGCTCCAGTTAGCCTTGGCCTCAACTTTGGGCATGCCACAAAGCAAGCTGCCGCTGATAGTCGTCACTGCGACCATGCGCCACAAAGCGCTGGAATATTTGGACTTAACGGCTCGACGGAGTAACACGTATAGATTTCCTCGAGTGCGGCCATGACCGCGTTCAACCTGGCTGATCATTCCATTGCGCTGCTGATGCGCAGCAAGACCCACACTGCAAACAGTTCGCTGGCACGGGCCTGCGATTCTCGATACGGATTCATCACGGCAGGCCGGCGCCAGCTACGCGACTCGGCCCAACGGAACAGCGTGGGTGACTGTCAGCTCAAGCTAACGTCATTACAAACCGTCGATCAAGCGTTCCACGGCCTGCGTCATCCACTACTCCCTCCCGACAAAGGGCTTTGAGCCATGTCCGATATGCCTGACAGCCCTCTCAGTCATGCTTGAGAGGGCTGTCAGGACAGGTGCTTTAGAACCATAAACACCTGAAATGTAGCGTTGTTAAGGCCCTCAGGCGAATAGCTTGTCAAGGACGCAGTATTCGCCAATTTTTTCGACCAACGGTTACCCGTCCTCGCATCACCTCCAGTCGGATTAACGGCTGGAGATGATGCGACTCATCGTCATTCCCGCGCCCTCATGGAGAGGACAGCCTGTAACAAAGGCATCGCTAGCCCATCCAAAAAACAGAGCGCGTAGGGGTCATGCGCTGATGTTTGTACCCTTGCTCATGTCGCCCTCGGCACGGTAAAGCGCGGCGTGCAGTGGGCACTCATCCGCCACATTGCCAGGACCCAAATGATCGGTCACTGACACACTGCGCCGGAGGTTCCTATGGTCAAGCCAGACAGGCTGACAAACAGAATCCGTTCACCACGGCTCAAGCGACTGCTATCTACCTTAAGCATAGCTACCTGTTTACTCGGCGCAGCTCCCACCTTGGTAGCCGACATACCGGTTGGTGACACCCACCTGTTGTCCACCAGCCCCGAGGCCTATGCGAAATTCATCCGCCCGGGCGGCCCAGGCAAGGACGGCATTCCCTCGATAGACCGGCCCCGTTTCAGTGATGCAGAGTCGGCCGATCAGTTCCTGCAGCCGCATGACATCGTCTTCGGCGTCTACCATCAGGGCCAGGCACGCGCTTATCCCCAGCGCATTCTGGTCTGGCATGAGATCGTCAACGATCAGGTGGGTGATGACCCGCTGAGCATCACTTATTGCCCGCTAACCGCCACAGCACTGGCTTTCAAACGCGGCACGAGCGAGTTCGGGGTTTCCGGACAGCTGCTCAACAGCAACGTGGTGATGTACGACCGAGCCAGTGACAGCCTCTGGTCACAAATCACCGGGGTCGCCATCAAGGGTCGCGCCCAAGGGCAAATGCTCGCCGAAGTCCCGGTGATCTGGACCACCTGGGCCCAATGGAAACAGCGTTACCCGCAGACCCAGGTGCTGACTCGCGAGACTGGCGCCATGCGCAACTACAACCGTGACCCCTATGGGCGCTACACCCCGTTGCAGGGCTATTACGCCGAGCCCGGAGTCATGTTCCCAGTCATGCATCAGGACAGCCGCTATGCCGCCAAGCAGACGATTCTGGGTTTTCGTAGCGAACACATCGCCGTCGCCGTGGACCGTGATTATTTACGCCAACACAGGGTGATCCATTACCGACATGTCGATGACTATTTTATCGTCATACAAGACCCCGGCCTGGACAGCGCCTGGGTCTTGCGCGCCAAGCAGCCGGTGAACCTAGATCCAGATGATCTGCGCTTTACCCAGGAGGGACCCCAGGCTCCTGGCCTCGAAGGGCTTGAGCCAGTTAACGCATTCGAGGCGATGTGGTTCGCCTGGTATGCCTTCTACCCGCAAACGGTGTTGCTAAATGGCCAGCAAGCCCAACCTTAGCAGGCTATTGAAAAACTACTGCGCTCAGCTATGCGGCGTTGCAACGCAGCGAAGCGGAGCAACAGCCGAAGGCTGGCCCGCAGGGCGAGCGAAGCGAGTCAATCAGCCTGGGACGCGGCGTCTCGAAATGCTCATGTACAACTCGTACACTGCGCTTTATCGGCTGATTTCGCCTTGCCTAGCCTTCGCTCGCTACATTTTTCAACGGCCTGCTAGAGGGCCGTTGATCGGATCGATCGCGGTTCTCTACGCCCTGTTCTACCTCTACGTCATCGGTGACATCGACCTGGGGCCTGCACAGTGGCGCTGGCAAAGCCTGGAGTGGCAATGGCAACGGCTCTTCGCCCAACGCTCGAGCTGGCATTTCGAAGCCTTGGCACTGCTCGAACTGGGCTATCTGCTGATTCTGCTCAGCCCAGCCAATATGCTCATAGCTGCGCTACTGGGATCACTGCTGGCCCTGAACCTTCACGGCGCACTGGCTCTCCGGGAGCGGGCAGCATGTCGCCTGTCCGAGAGCGCTGCCTGGAGTGCAGGGGTGTGGCCCGCCCTGCTCGCTGGTGGCGCCTGCTGCGCGCCGAGCCTGCTACTGATGCTAGGCATTCCTGGGATGGGGGCCTTCATCGGCTTATTCGCCTGGCTCGTGCCGCTCTCGGCTACCTTGCTGGTTGCCAGTCGCTGCTGGCAACGCAGGCGGGGCGCGCCAGCCATAATGCACTGGCTATGAGCGGTGCTGCGAAGCTGTGTAGCGCTTAGTCCAGCAATAGCGAACGCCAACTGCCAGAGTGCAGTTAGCGTATGCCGATAAATATGAAGATGTAGTTTTCGTTCTGCGGGCGCAGAACGAGGAAGTGCACTGCAGCGCCGTCGGACAGGATCGAATGACCCGCCGGAGTGAAGTAAACCCTATGCCTTGTGCAGGACCGGCTTCGTCTCACTCTCACTTTGTCTTCCTCCGGGCACACATTCATACGCTGAGCACCCGGAGCGGCAAACTGCAGAAATCAATGCAAACCGTACTCAGACCGGTCCCGGTGAATCGGAGACTTGTACTGCTGTTCGGACTGCATTGTCGACCGATCACCCTCGAACTGGGACTGCGGTCCCGCCGCAGTGGGTTTGCGCTCGAGCATCCGGGCGAACCCCTGGCTTTCGTCCCCACGGTTCTGATGGCGGTCTTCACGCTCCATGCGGTGGTCCAGCAAGTAACTACTACCACCCTCCGCCAGCATGAATGCTGACTCCTGTGCAGCCGATGGGAACGGCGCGCTGACTGCTTGCCCAGCAACGGCGGCCGTGAGTACCAACAACAGGCCGCTAAGAGCCGTCGTAGCGTGTGCCGATTTCATGGTGTCATCCTCTCAATCCCCCTGACCCCGTAGATTGGACAGGACGCTGAGAACTTTGTTACATCAACATGAAGCCGTCGGATAAGCGGTAGCTGAACCAGCATTCCACTGCCTGTACGCCCTGATCCCCCCCAGTGATCAGTCGTGCATCCCGACATGCCGTGGCTGGCTGGCCACTCGATCCATCCAGGCGCGAATCGCCGGATAGTCGCTGAGCTCGAAACCGCCCTCATCAGCGACATGGGTATAGGCGTACAGAGCGATATCGGCAATGGAGTACTGGTCACCGACCAGATAAGCGGTGCGTTGCAGTTGCTGCTCCATGACCTTCAGTGCCTTGTGCCCGCGCACATGGCAGATCCGGTATTCCTCCATACGCGCCTCCGGCATCCCCTGGTACAGCTGGATAAATCTCGCCACGGCGATATAGGGTTCGTGACTGTACTGTTCGAAGAACTGCCACTGCAGCACCTGAGTGCGCAGGCGCGGCTCGCTCGGCAAAAAAACACTGCCATCGGCGAGGAAATTTAGAATCGCGTTGGACTCCCACAGGCAGGTGCCGTCCTCCAACTCCAGTACTGGGATCTTGCCGTTGGGGTTCTTCGCCAGGAACGCTTCGCTCTGTGTCTCACCCTTGAGCACGTCCATCGGCACCCACTCGTAGGCGATGCCGAGCAGACTCAACAGCAACTTGACCTTGTAGCAGTTGCCCGAACGACTATCACCGTAAACCTTCAACATAGTCACTCCCCCTTAGATGCTGAGGCGCGGATACAAGCCGCGCGCATGTCTTATGTCTGTCTGGACGCTCTCAACTTCCCTCAGGCCGCCGCGCTGGACTGTGCCTCTCTGATAACACCGGCCAGGCGCTGCAGACCTTCGCTCAGGCGCTCCGGTGCCACATGGCTGAAATTCAGACGCAAGTGCCCTGGATGTTGATCCGGGTCGATGAAGAAGGGTTCGCCGGGCATGAATGCGACGTTCTGCGCCAGAGCAGGCGCGAGCAAGGTGCGCGTATCCAGCGGTTGCTTGAGCGTCAGCCAGAAGAACAGACCGCCCTGGGGAACGTCCCACTCAGCCAGATCACAGAAGTGCTCTTGCAGCGCCACCTGCATCGCGTCGCGGCGCATTCGGTAGAAATCCCGCAGCTCGGCCAGATGCTGACGGTAGTGCTCGCTGCCCAGCCACTGCAGAGCCTGCCACTGGCCAATACGGTTGGTGTGCAAATCCGCCGACTGCTTGAGACGCAGCAAATAGGGGAACAGATCCGGGGTGGCTATCAGGTAGCCGACGCGCAGGCCCGGCAACAGGGTCTTGGAAACGGTGCCTGTGTAGATCCAGCTGGCCTTTTGCAAACGACTGACGATAGGCGTGGCGCTGCCCGCATCGAACACCAGATCGCGGTAGGGCTCGTCCTCGATCAGCGTCACGCCGAACTCATCCAGCAAAGCCGCTACGGCGTCGCGCTTGGCTTCGCTGTAGCGTACCGCCGAGGGGTTCTGGAAGGTTGGAATCAGGTAGGCGAAGGCCGGTTTGTGCGTTTCCAGGCGCTGGCGCAGTGCCTCAATCTGCGGGCCGTCAGCCTCCTGGGGCACGCTGATGCAATCGGCACCGAACAACTGGAAGGCTTGCAGCGCGGCCAGATAAGTGGGCGCTTCGAGCAACACTTCGGTGCCCGGATCGATAAACAGCTTGCTGGCCAGGTCCAGGGTCTGCTGCGAGCCACTGACGATCAGCACCTGGCTGGCCTCGCAAGGCACGCCCAAGGCGCGCGCCTCGGCGGCAATCGCCTCACGCAACGCTGGCTCACCCTCGCTCATGCCGTACTGGCCCATGCTCGCTGGCATGTCCGCCCACTCGACTTTGGGCAACATCGGTTCGGCAGGCAGGCCGCCGGCGAACGACATGACTTCCGGACGCTGCGCCGCGGCGAGAATTTCACGGATCAGGGAGCTTTTCAGGCGGGCAACGCGTTCAGAGAAGGCCATGGAGGTCACCGGTAGCATAGGCAAGGGAAAATAGGTCAAACTGCTTGACTGAAACTACGACGAGCCAGGCAGATACGTCAATATGCTTGACCTTAAAAACCCAACCATCCAGCAATCCGCCATGGAAGCCTTCTTCTTCGGCTACCAGGCGTTCACCGCCAAGGCTGACGAAATGCTCGCCCGTCGCGGCCTGTCGCGGGTGCATCACCGCATCCTGTTCTTCATCGCCCGTTATCCGGGGCTGAGCATGAAAGAGTTGCTTGGCTACCTGGGGGTGAGCAAGCAGGCACTAAACATTCCGTTACGCCAATTGCTGGAAATGCACCTGGTCACCAGCGGGACCGCCGAAGACGACAAGCGTAAGCGCCTGCTCGGCTTTACGCCTGAAGGCGCCAAGCTCGAGCTGGCCTTGCGCCGCGAGCAGGCCAAGCTGCTGCAACGCGCCTTTGCCGACGCGGGGGAAGCGGCCGTCAACGGCTGGCTGCAGGTCAACCAAGCGTTAGGCAACAGCCGTCAAACGGGCCTGGGCGACAGCTGAATCGGCCGACAACGCGCTCGGCCGCGACTGTATCGCCCATTACCGCCCTCGCTGTACCGCGACGCACTCGGTGCCTGCCCTTAGGCTGCTGGCATTGCCACCGAGTACCCACACCATGACTGCTGAACTGCTGATTGCCTTTATCGTCTTCGCCTTTGTCACCTCGGTCACCCCGGGACCGAACAATATGATGCTGCTCGCTTCCGGGGCCAACTTCGGCCTGCGTCGCACCCTGCCGCACATGCTCGGCATCAGCCTGGGCCTTATGTTGCTGGTGCTGTCGGTCGGCTTGGGTCTCGGCCAGCTGTTCGAGCAGGTGCCGCTGCTCTATAACCTGCTGCGCTACGTAGGCGCCGCCTATTTGTTGTATCTGGCCTGGAAGATTGCCCAGGCGGGTGCACCCGATAGCCGAGAGGGCAAACGTGGTAAACCCTTCAGCTTCCTCCAGGCCGCGGCCTTCCAGTGGGTCAACCCCAAGGCCTGGATCATGGCCATCGGCGCCATTACCACCTACACCCCACAGGACGACTTCGTGATCAACGTGCTGTGCATCGCCGCCCTGTTCGCCCTGGTCAACTGCCCGACCATGAGTGTCTGGACACTGGCCGGCAGCCTGTTGCGCAACTGGCTGGACAAGCCGCAGGTGCTGCGCGGTTTCAATATCGGCATGGCTTTGTTGCTGGTCGCCTCGCTGTACCCGATCATGGCTGACGTCAAAGGAGCCCTGTGATGCCAGAAGCAACCCAGGCGCGCTTGCGCCCGCTGGCCGACACCTCGACCTCTGCTGTGGTCGCCGGCTTCATCGCCATGCTCACCGGCTATACCAGCTCGCTGGTGCTGATCTTCCAGGCAGGTCAGGCGGCAGGACTGAGCAGCGGGCAGATTTCGTCATGGATCTGGGCACTGTCGATCGGCATGGCGATCTGCTGCATCGGCCTGTCGCTGCGTTACCGCGCGCCGGTGATGATCGCCTGGTCGACCCCCGGTGCCGCGCTGTTGATCAGCAGCCTGCCGGGAGTGCCTTACGGTGAGGCGATTGGCGCCTACATCCTCGCCTCAGGGCTGATCGTGCTGTGTGGCCTGACCGGCAGCTTCGATCGCATCATGCGGCGGATTCCCGGCTCCATCGCCGCGGCCTTGCTGGCCGGGGTGCTGTTCAAGATCGGTCTGGAAATCTGCGGAGCGGCCGAGCAGCAACCCACACTGGTGGTCGCCATGCTACTCGCCTATCTGCTCGGCAAGCGTCTGCTGCCGCGCTATGCCGTACTCGCCGCGCTGCTGGTGGGCACGTTGCTGGCCGGGGTATTCGGCTTGCTGGACTTCTCGGATTTCGAGTTGCGACTGGCCACGCCCGAATGGACCACCCCGAGCTTCTCGCTGGCCGCGGCGATCAGCATCGGCATTCCGCTGTTCATCGTGGCCATGGCCTCGCAGAACCTGCCCGGCATGGCGGTGCTGCGCGCCAACGGTTATGACGTGCCCGCTTCGCCGCTGCTGAACATCACCGGCCTGACCTCGATCCTGCTGGCGCCCTTCGGGTCTCACGGCATCCACATGGCCGCCATCAGCGCTGCGATCTGCGCCGGCCCGGAAGCCCATGAAGACCCTGCCAAGCGCTACACAGCGGCGGTCTGGTGTGGCGTGTTTTATGGCATCGCCGGGATCTTTGGCGCCACCCTCGCCGCGCTGTTCACCGCCCTGCCCAAGGCGCTGATCCTGTCGATTGCCGCCCTGGCCCTGTTCGCTTCGATCATCGGCGGCCTGACCCAGGCCATGAGCGTAGCCAAGGAGCGCGACGCCGCGTTGATCACCTTCCTGGTAACGGCCTCCGGCATGACCCTGTTCTCGGTCGGCTCGGCCTTCTGGGGCATAGTGGCCGGCCTGCTGACCCTGGCCATTCTTAACTGGGGCAAGGATTGATGGGTATCGCTTCACACAACCCATCCTACCCGCTGCGCCCTCATCGCCCACAAGTAAGGCGCCCTTGAGCGCCTTTCAGTTTTCCAGCCTGAGCGATCAGATCGCCGTGGCGCCACCGTCGACGGCCAGCGCATGGCCGGTGGTGAACGCCGCGTTGTCACAGCACAGGTACAGCACCGCGGTGGCGATCTCCTCAACTTTGCCGATGCGCCCGACCGGGTGCATGGCGGCAGCGAACTCGCCCTTCTTCGGATCGGCCTCATAGGCACGGCGGAACATGGCGGTGTCGATCACCGCCGGGCACACCGCGTTGACGCGGATTTTCTTCTTCGCGTATTCGACCGCCGCCGACTTGGTCAGGCCAATCACCGCATGTTTGGACGCCGCGTAGATGCTCATCTTCGGCGCCGCGCCGAGACCGGCGACCGAGGCGGTGTTGACGATGGCACCGCCGCCCTGAGCCAGCAGCAGCGGAATCTGGTGCTTCATGCACAGCCACACGCCTTTGACGTTGACCCCCATGATGGCGTCGAACTCGGTTTCGTTGCCGTCCGCCAGCTTGCCCTGCTCGATCTCGATACCGGCATTGTTGAAGGCATAGTCCAGACGTCCGTAGGCGGCCAGAATCGCCTCCATCAGGGCCTTGACTTGCGCATCCTGGGTAACGTCGCAAGGCACGAAAGTCGCGTCGCCACCGGTGCCACGGATCAGCTCGACAGTGCCTTCACCGCCCGCCGCGTCAACATCGGAAACCACTACCTTGAGGCCTTCATTGGCGAATGCCAGGGCGGTCGCGCGGCCGATGCCAGCAGCGCCGCCGGTGACCAGGGCAACCTGGCCGGAAAAGCTCAAACTCATCTGCGTATCCTCGCAAGGATTGAAAGTCTGCGCAGAGTCTAGTCAGAGCAACGCCCGGCGCGGCAGCACTATTCGAAGAACAGTTTTTCCCTCATGGAAAATAATGATTAAGCACCCCACACCCTCATCACCCTGATGGATTGACCTCTATTCGGCTGAGTGGCTTAGCTTGCCCAGCGCACGGCGAAGGGCTATCACCTTGGTTTCCGCTCAGTGAGTACCGACCATGACTGCCACACTCAACCGTCAATTTCTGCTCGCCCAACGGCCTGTCGGCCTGCCCAGCCGCGAGACCTTCAGTTATGTCGAAACCCAGGTCGGCGAACCCGGCCCGGGACAGATCCTGGTGAAGAACGCCTACCTGTCGCTCGACCCCGCCATGCGCGGCTGGATGAACGACGCCAAGTCCTACATCCCGCCGGTCGGCCTCGGCGAAGTGATGCGCGCCCTCGGCGTTGGCGAGGTAATCGCCTCGCAGCACCCGGATTTCGCCGTCGGCGACCACGTCAACGGCGCCCTCGGCGTGCAGGACTACTTTCTCGGCGAGCCCAAGGGCTTCTACAAGGTCGACGCCAAGCGCGCCCCGCTGCCGCTGTACCTGTCGGCTCTGGGCATGACCGGGATGACCGCCTACTTCGCCCTGCTCGATGTCGGCGCGCCCAAGGCCGGTGAAACAGTAGTGATCTCCGGCGCCGCCGGGGCGGTCGGTAGCGTTGCCGGACAAATCGCCAAGCTCAAGGGCTGCCGTGTGGTCGGCATTGCCGGGGGCGCCGACAAGTGCAAGTTCCTGGTCGAGGAGTTGGGTTTCGACGGCGCTATCGATTACAAGAACGAAGACCTTCACGCTGGCCTCAAGCGCGAGTGCCCGAAAGGTGTGGATGTGTATTTTGACAACGTCGGCGGCGACATCCTCGATGCCGTGCTGACCCGCATCAAGTTCAAGGCACGGGTGGTGATCTGCGGCGCCATCAGCCAGTACAACAATAAGGAAGCGATCAAGGGCCCGGCCAACTACCTGCAACTGCTGGTCAACAGCGCGCGCATGGAAGGCATGGTGGTGATGACCTATGCCCCGCGCTTCGCCGAGGCGGCGCAGGAAATGGGCGGCTGGCTGGCCAGCGGCCAGCTGAAGTCCAAGGAGGACATAGTCGAGGGTCTGCAGACCTTCCCGGAAACCCTGCTCAAGCTGTTCAGCGGGGAGAACTTCGGCAAGCTGGTGCTGAAAGTCAGCTAAACGACCGGCCTCGCCTACGCCCCCCCAGCGTAGGCGAGGTCAGCGAGTAAGTTGGGTGAGCGGCACATGCCGCAATTTGGCCGCGACGGCGCTCCAGGCCACCGCCTAACCCAGCACAATGGCATTAGTCACGAAGCTGTAGCTGGGTTTCGCTGCGCTCTACGCCAGCCTACGCAGCACTGATCTGCGGCGACTCACTCTTGACCGGCCGCCAGTACGTAGCCCGGATGCAATCCGGGAGCGAGAGCAGTACTTGCGCTAATCTCCTGCTTACATCCGGGCCACAAAGCTGTAGCTGGGTTTCGCTGCGCTCTACGCCAGCCTACGCAGCACTGGTCTGCAGCGCCTCCCGCTGGATAGGCCGCCAGCGCCGTAGCAGCAGATACAAGGTCGGAATCACCAACAGGGTAAAGAAAGTGCCGACCAGCAACCCGCCGACTATCACCAGGCCGATCTGCTGACGACTCTCGGCACCGGCGCCGCTGGCTATCGCCAAGGGCAACGAGCCGAGCACCATGGCGCCGGTGGTCATCAGGATCGGCCGTAGCCGCTGCACCGAGGCCTGCAATACCGCCTGGTGCAACTCCACACCGCGACGTTGCATCTGATTGGCGAACTCGACGATGAGAATGCCGTGCTTGGTGATCAGGCCGATCAGCGTCACCAGACCGACCTGCGAATAGATGTTCAGGGTGCCGCCGAACAACGTCAGGGCAAGCAAGGCTCCGGCCATCGACAAGGGCACGCTGAGCAGAATGATCATGGGGTCGATGAAACTCTCGAACTGTGCCGCCAGCACCAGAAAGATGAAGGCCAGCGCCAGGACGAAGATCAGCGCTAAGCCGCTGCTGGACTCCTTGAATTCGCGCGAAGTACCGGTGTAGTCGAACTGGGTATCAGCCGGGAACAGCTCGCGGGCCGCGGCCTGCAGGTGGTCGAGTGCCTCTCCGAGGGTGTAACCGGCGCCGACGTTGGCACTCAGGGTCACCGCGCGCAGTTGATTGAAGTGGTTGAGTTCGCGCGGCGCCACCGTCTCGCGCACCTCGATCAGGTTGGACAGCTGCACCATGCCGCCATCGCGGCCCCGCACATAGACGCGATCGAGATCCGCCGGGTTGCTGCGGTCGACATCGGCCAGCTGCACCAGCACGTCGTACTGCTCGCCATGACGCTTGAAACGGGTTACCTGGCGGCTGCCGAACAGACTCTCCAGACTGCGACCGATGGTTGCCACGTCGCTGCCCACCGCCACCACCTGTTCGCGATTGACCGCCACTTTGAGCTGCGGGGTATTCAACTTGAGGTCGCTGTCCAGACTTTCCAGCCCGGGGTAGTCGCGCACCCGATCCAGTAGTTGCTCGACCAGCTGTTCCAGCTCGACATACTCCAGGGAAGAACGGATCACCAGGTTGACCGGCTGATTTCGCGCGCTCTGCCCCAGCGGCGGGCGGTTGACCGGGAAGGCGCGAATGCCGGGGATATCCTGCAGCTTGGGTAACAGCTCCTGGCGGATCTCGAACTGACTGCGCTGACGCAGGGCCCAGTCCTCCAGCTTCATGAAGGAGATGCCCTGGGTCACCGTGGGAAACCCGGTCACCACCACATAGCGATTGGTCTCGTCTACCGTGTCATAGACTGCCTCGACCTGTCGGGCATAGCGGCTGGTGTAGTCGATGGTGGCGCCATCGGGGGCATTGAACACGCCGATGATGGTGCCGGTGTCTTCAGTCGGCGCCAGTTCCGACTTGAGCCCGCCGAACAACCAGACACAGGCCAGCAGCACGGCCAGCAACAGCGTGACAATCAGCCACCAGCGCTGCAGCACCCAGGCCAGCACGCCCTGATAGTGTTGGGTCAGGTTGTGCAGAAAGTCCTCGATCAGGTTATAGGCACGGTTATGCCGGGCGTTCGGCTGGTGCGCCTTGAGCAGCAGCGCGCACATCATCGGTGACAGACTCAGGGCAACGAAACCAGACACCAGCACCGCGCCGGCCAGGGTCCAGGCGAACTCGGTGAACAGTTTGCCAGTGGCGCCGGGCATGAAGCCGATCGGTGCGTAGACCGCGACCAGGGTCAGGGTCATGGCGATCACCGCGAAGGCGATTTCACGGCTGCCGGTGAACGCCGCCTGTAGTGGTGTCATGCCGGCCTCGATATGCCGGTGGATGTTCTCCAGCATGACGATCGCATCATCCACTACCAGGCCAATGGCCAGCACCATGGCCAGCAAGGTCAGGGTGTTGATGGAAAAACCCATCAGCGCCATCAGGGCGAACGCACCGATCAGCGAGACCGGGATGGTCATCAGGGGAATCAGGGTGGCGCGCAGCGAGCGCAGGAACAGGAAGATGATCAGAATGACCAGCGCCACAGCCTCCCAGATGGTGGCGTAGACGTTGTCGATCGACTCGCGGATGAACAGCGAGTTGTCGTGCGCGACTGCCACCTGCATGCCCTCGGGAAGCAGCGCGCGAACATCCGCAAGCGCCGCATTGAGGCCATCGGAAATATCCAGCGGATTGGCGGTGGCCTGCTTGACCATGCCGATGACCACTGCCGGACGGCCGTTGTAACGCACCACGCTGCGGGTGCTGGCGGGCGCAACTTCGGCATGGCCGACGTCGGCGAGGCGCAGCAGGTAACCCTGCGAGTCGTCGAGAATCAACTGCTCGAACTCCTCCGCACTGCGCAGATCGGTTTCCGAGAGCAGGCTGAACTCACGCTGCGAGGATTCGATGCGCCCGGCCGGAATCTCGACGTTCTGTCGGCGCAGGGCATCCTCGACGTCCTGCACCGTAAGGCCATGGGCGGCGAGTTGTTCCGGGTCCAGCCAGATGCGCATGGCCGGGCTGCGCCCGCCGCGAATCTGTACCTCGGAAACCCCGGGGATGACCTGCAGGCGGTCCTTGACCAGCCGTTCGAGCAGATCGGTAATCTCCATCGCCGAGTGACGCTCGCTGAAGAACGCCAGGAAGACCACCGGCTGGGCATCGGCCTCGACTTTCTGCACGATGGGCTCGTCGATCTCGTCCGGTAGCAGCCCGCGCACTCGCCCGAGACGGTCGCGCACGTCATTGGCCGCCTCGTCGGCGTCGCTACCGAGACGGAACTGCGCGGTGACCTGGGTGCTTTCCGAACGGCTGATGGAGCTGACGAAGTCCAGCCCCTCGATGCCCGAGAGCACATCTTCGACCGGTTGCGCGACCTGCGACTCCATGATCTCCGGGCTGGCGCCCGGATAGCCGACGTTGACCGTGACGATTGGCACGTCGATGTTCGGGTACTCACGCACGGTCAGGCGCTGATAGGCCATCAGGCCGAGCAGCACCAGCACCAGAGACAGCACACTGGCAAATACCGGGCGGCGGATACAGACATCCGAGAGGGTCACACACCCTCCTCGGCACTCCGGGTACGCACCGCCATGCCCGGCCTGACCTTCTGCCAGCCGGCACTGATCAGGGTCTCGTCGCCGCTCAGCCCCTCACGCACTTCGACGCGTCCGCGCAGACGCCGACCCAGCTTGATCTCGCGCTGCACCACCTTGCCGTCGATCACCAGGTTGACCAGCAAACGCTCGCCCAGCGGCATCACAGCTTCCTCCGGAATAACCAGCGCCTGCGGGCGCTCGGCGAGAATCACGCTGACCCGCACAAACTGCCCAGGCTTGAGCCGCAGCCCTGGATTGGCCAGCCTGGCGCGGATCGCCTGGCTACGGCCGGCTTCGTCCAGGCGCGGGTTGATGGCACTGATCTCGCCGCGAAACACCTCGTCGGGATAGCTATCCAGGCGGATCTCGATAGGCTGGTGCAGGCGAACCTGACCAACGGCCTTCTGCGCCACGCGGAAGTCGACCTTGAGCGGATCGAGCACCTCAAGGTTGACGATGTCCTGACCGGCGTCCAGGTAATCGCCGACACTGACCTGGCGCAAACCGAGCACGCCGTCGTGGGGCGCCTTGAGTTGGGTCTTGTCCAGCCGCGCCTGAGACAAGGCCAGGCTGGCTCGCGCTGCCTGCTGCTGGGACTGTACTTCGTCCAGCGCCTGGGCATTGCTGGCACCGCGCTGGAACAACAGCTGGGAGCGGCGGAAGCTCTTTTCCGCCAGGTCCAGATTGGCCCGGGCCAGGGCCAGTTCGGCGCGGGCGATGGCATCATCCAGGCTGACCAGCAAGTCGCCCGCAGCGACGGCCTGCCCCTCGCGAAAATGCAGGGCGGCAAGCCGCCCTTCGATCTCGGGCCGAAGCATCACCGACTCGTCGGAGCGCAACGAGCCAAAGGTCACCAGCTCATCGCGCACTAACTGGCGCTGCGCCGTCACCACCTCGACCAAGGGCTCCTGGGCTGCCTGAACCGAAGGCAGCCAAGCCGCAAGCAACACCAGCAATGCAGAAAGCACACGAGTCAGCATGGGCTTATACAACCTCATTTTTATTGAGGTCGAGTCTAACTGGCAACAACTTACGACACAGACGTCGAAGATGTTTCCTTTTGTTTTACTGGCTTAGTGACCTGGACGATTGACTGGGTTCACCCAAATGAACGAACCACACAGGCCACTGGCCTTGCCGACCATGCTTTACTGGCGCATCCCTCTGCCGCTGACCAGCAAGCGAATGCACACCGCATACAGCAGCGCCATGGCGACCAACATGAAGCCGATGGCCACGCCGATGCCGATATCCGAGACGCCGAGGATGCCGTAGCGAAAGGCATTGACCATGTGCAGCACCGGGTTGGCCAGCGACACCGTCTGCCAGAATGGCGGCAGCAGAGCGATTGAGTAGAACACCCCGCCCAGGTAGGTCAGCGGCGTAAGGACGAAGGTCGGGATGATCGAAATATCATCGAAGTTGCGCGCGAACACCGCATTGACGAAGCCTCCCAGGGAGAAAATCGTCGCAGTCATCAGCACTACCAGGACGGTCACGCCCAGGTGGTGCACCTGCAGTTTGGTGAAGAACAGCGACAACAGGGTGACGATCAAGCCCACCGCCAGCCCGCGCAACACACCGCCAGCGGTATAGCCCAGCAGAATGATGTGCGGCGACACCGGCGACACCATCAGTTCCTCGACTGAGCGCTGAAACTTGCTGCCGAAAAAGCTCGACACCACGTTGCCGTACGAGTTGGTGATCACCGACATCATGATCAGCCCGGGCACGATGTACTCCATATAGCTGAAGCCGCCCATGTCGCCGATCTGCCGACCGATCAAATTGCCGAAAATAACGAAATACAGAACCATGGTGATCGCCGGAGGCAGCAGGGTCTGCGGCCAGATGCGGGTGAAGCGGCGGATCTCCCGGTAGACGATGGTGCGCAGCGCCACCATGTTGGCGGCGAACTCGCTATTCAGATAAGTCGTACTCATACCGTCTCCTTGGCCAGGTTTTTCTCGACCAGGGAAACGAACAGCTCTTCCAGGCGATTGGTTTTATTGCGCAAACTGAGCACTTCAATCTGCTGCAGCGCCAACTGGCGAAACAGTTCGGTGACGCCCTGAGTCTTATCCACCTGCACCTCCAGCGTATGGTGATCGAGCAACTGCGCCGGATAACCGACCAGTTGCGGCGGAACCAGCAAAGACTCTTGCAAGTCGAGCAGAAAGGTCTCCACATGCAGCTTCTTCAGCAGCTCACGCATGCTGGTGTTCTCGACGATGCGGCCGTGGTCGATGATGCCGATGTTGCGGCACAGCTGCTCGGCCTCTTCCAGGTAATGGGTGGTGAGGATGATGGTGATGCCCTGTTGATTCAGTTCGGTGAGAAAACTCCACATCGAACGGCGCAGTTCGATATCTACCCCCGCGGTCGGCTCATCGAGAATCAACAAGCGCGGCTGGTGCACCAGGGCGCGGGCGATCATCAGGCGCCGTTTCATGCCGCCGGAAAGCTCGCGCGAGGGCACATCGCGTTTGTCCCACAGGCCCAACTGCTCGAGGTACTGCTGGGTTCGCGCCTTGGCGATCTTCGCTGGAATACCGTAATAACCGGCCTGGGTGACGACTATGTCGAACACCTTCTCGAACTGGTTGAAGTTGAACTCCTGCGGCACCACGCCGATGCAGCGTTTAAGCGCGGACGGCTGCTGGTCCAGGTCATGGCCGAACACGTTGACCAGGCCACTGGTCTTGTTCACCAGGGTCGAGAGGATGCCGATGGTGGTGGACTTGCCGGCGCCATTGGGGCCGAGCAAGGCAAAGAAATCGCCTTCGGCGACATCCAGGTCGATGCCATGCAAGGCCTGGAAGCCGTTACCGTAAGTTTTGGTTAACTGCCGGATAGACAGAGCTGAACTCATAAGGGGCACGCACGCAGGGAGGAATAGATTAGATAAGGTCTGACTCGGGCAAATGCAATCGCTGGTTTCAGGTCAGCGGCGTCATCACGCCGCGGCGGTATGCCGGCCTTTCCCGAAGTCGCTGGTACCAGGCGGCCAGATGCGGCAATTCGGGACGCACGATCGGCATTTCGAACCAGGCGTAGGCAAGACACCCCAGCGGAATATCGCCCATGGCGAACGCCTCTCCGGAAAGGTAAGGGCGATTGGCCAGCACCTTCTCAGGGATTGCCAACAGCTCGACACAGCGCTCAAGGGCTTCGCCCATCAACCGCTGGTCGCGCTGCTCGGGAGCTGTACGCACGGTGCCGACGAACACATCGCTGAAAGGATCGATCAGACAGGAGGAAACCCAGTCCATCCATTGCTCGCTTTGAGCACGCTGCACGGCAGACTCCAGGTAGAGACTGCCTGGCGCATAGCGGGCCGCCAAATAGCGCACGATGGCGTTGGACTCCCAGAGCACCAGGTCGTCGTCCTCGATCATCGGGATCAGGCCATTGGGGTTCTTCGCAAGGTACTCAGCGTCACTCACCAGACCAAAGGCACCGCCAGCATTGATCGACTGATAGGCTACGCCAGCCTCTTCCGCACACCACAGTACCTTGCGCACGTTGTTTGAATTCTGCCGCCCCCAAATTTTCAACATCTGTCGTTGCTCCTTGTTCAATCGGTACTGGTATTCGTGCAGCGCTCAACACAGGCCGCAAAACTAGGCACCCTACCACTGTGAATTCAAGAAGAAAGACACGAGTACTGATGTTAACTATCGACCGGCTGCATGCTCTGCACTCCCCTTAGCGCAACGACCGGGAAGCCAGCACAGCCGGTTCGGCTCAGCCAGAGCCGAGGAGCGGACTTTATGAGCCAGCGACCTGAACTACAGCTTAGCGCCTGCAAGGTGATTCGCTGACAGGGCGAAAGCCGGACTTACGCATAACCAGGATCGTTCGACGGGCTACCTAGTCGCGTGACCAGGTGTACTGCTAGCGGCCGCCTCAGCCTGCAAGTCGCCATCTATAAATACTGAGTCCGCTTCGAACAGATGCGGATAGCAACGCTGCAGATGGCCGAAGAATAATCGCTCCGGCAGGTCGGCAAACTGGCCATGATCGGCCAGATACTCCATATAGCGCTCACCCTGCTGGTTGAACGGATGGAACACGCTGTCGTTATGGCCATCGAACTCCAGCGGCGCTACCTTGAACGTTTGGCACAGGGCCTGATTGAACGCCGGAGTGGCCTTGACCCAGCGCCCATCCAGATGGAACTCGGTATAGCCGTGCATGGCGAATACCTCGCTACGCAATAGCTCCAACAGCCGTGGTGTTGCCAGGTGGTTGCGCACATCGGCCAAGCCGATCCGTGCGGGAATACCGCAATGTCGTGCGCAGGCCGCCAGTAGCGTGGCCTTGGGTACGCAGTAACTTTCACCGTGCAGTAGCGCATGGCTACCTTTAAGGGTTTCCGGGTCGCGACTGAACACGTAAGGGTTGTAGCGGATGCCATCGCGCACCGCGTAATACAGCCTTACAGCTTGCTCGCGAGGGTCGCGGGATGTGCCACGTGCTTGCTCGGCGAACTCAAGCAGTGCAGGGTGGTCACTATCGATGAAGCGGCCGGGTTCGAGGTATTCGCGCATCAGCAGTGCTCCGTGGTTAGACTGTCAGTCTAGCGAGGACGACTACGCCGATGTCACGCCGATCCGGCCAAGTTAACCGCCCTTGTCGCCATCTTATTGTCGACTACGCTCACGACGGCCGCGTCCACTGCGCCGTCTTCATGGAGGATTCTGCATGCTCGCTGTCTGGTTGATCGTATTGGTGCTCGGCGCGACCTATCTGGCCCACCGCCGCACCGCGCCGCTTCCCGCTCTGGCCATAGTGGCGGGTTACTTGTTCGTCATGGGCCTGTTCAGCCATGCACCAGGCTGGCTATTGGTCGTGTTCTGGCTGTTGTGGCTGGCCGTGGCATTGCCCCTGGCGCTGCCTGAGCAACGCCGCAGGCTGTTCAGTGCGCCGCTGTTCGACTGGTTCCAGCGGGTGCTGCCACCAATGTCCGACACCGAACGCGATGCCATCGAAGCCGGCACTGTGTGGTGGGACGGCGAATTATTCAGCGGTCGCCCGAACTGGGACAAACTGCTCGCCTACCCCAAGGCCAAGCTGAGCGAAGAGGAACAAGCCTTTATCGACGGGCCGACCGAAGAGCTCTGCGCCATGGTCAGCGACTGGGAGATCGGCCAGCAGATGGACTTGCCAGCCAAAGCCTGGGAACACATCAAGCAGCACGGTTTCTTCGCCCTGATCATTCCCAAGGAATACGGCGGCAAGGGATTTTCCGCCTACGCCCACTCCCAGGTGGCGATGAAACTGGCCACCCGCAGTGGCGACCTGGCCTCCACCGTGATGGTACCCAACTCCCTCGGTCCCGCTGAACTGCTGCTGCATTACGGTACCGACGAACAGCGTCAACATTACCTGCCACGCCTGGCATCCGGGGAGGACATCCCCTGCTTTGCCCTCACCGGCCCGCTGGCTGGCTCCGATGCTGGCGCCATGCCGGATACCGGCATCGTCTGCAAGGGCCAATGGCAGGGCCAAGAAGTACTCGGCCTGCGCCTGACCTGGGAGAAGCGCTACATCACCCTCGGCCCGGTCGCCACCTTGCTCGGGCTGGCTTTCAAGGCCTATGACCCCGACCACCTGCTCGGCGAGGAGGAAGAGCTCGGCATCAGCCTGGCCCTGGTGCCCACCGATATCCCCGGGGTGGAAATCGGCCGCCGCCACCTGCCACTCGGCGCCGCGTTCATGAACGGCCCGAACTCCGGCAAGGACGTGTTCATTCCCCTGGATTACCTGATCGGCGGCCAGGACATGCTCGGCAAAGGCTGGATGATGCTGATGAACTGCCTGTCGGTCGGCCGTTCGATCTCGCTGCCCGCAGTCGGCACCGGCGCGGCCAAGTTCACCAGCCTGGTCACCGGCCAGTACAGCCAGGTGCGCGAACAGTTCAACGTGCCACTGGCGGCTTTCGAAGGCATCCAGGAAGCACTCGCACGCATCGGCGGCAACGCCTGGCTGATGGACAGCGCGCGCATTCTCACCGCCAACGCGGTGGATCTGGGTGAAAAACCTTCGGTCCTCTCGGCAATTCTCAAATACCACCTGACCGAGCGCGGCCGCGAGTGCATCCAACATGCCATGGATGTGCATGGCGGCAAGGGCATCATCATGGGCCCGAACAACTACCTGGGCCGTTCCTGGCAAGGTGCGCCGATCTTCATCACCGTGGAAGGAGCGAATATCCTCTCGCGTAACCTGATGATCTTCGGCCAGGGTGCCATCCGCTGCCATCCCTATGTACTCAAGGAAATGGCCCTTGCCGGCCGTGAAGATCGTGATCAGGCGCTGCTCGAGTTCGATCAGCTGCTGCTGCAACACATTGGTTTCGCCGTAAGCAACGCCGCCAGCAGTTTGATCCTCAGCCTGAGTCTCGGCAGCTTCGGCCAGGTTCCGGGGGACAACCTCAGCCAGCCCTATTTCCGCGCCCTGAATCGCCTCGCCGCAGCCTTTGCCATGCTCGCCGACTTCAGCATGATGCTGTTGGGCGGCGACCTGAAACGTCGCGAGCGTTTGTCGGCGCGACTTGGCGATGCCCTCAGCCACCTTTACCTGGCCTCGGCCGCGCTCAAGCGCTACCACGACCTGGACTATCCGGAACATTCGCGACCGCTGCTGCGTTGGGCCCTGGAGGAGAGTCTTGCGCTGGGTGAACAGGCACTCGACGAGCTACTCAGCAATTTCCCCAATCGCTTGATGGGCGGTGCTCTGCGCGTACTGGTATTCCCCCTCGGGCGCCGGCATAGAGGTCCTAGCGATGAACTGGATGCACAAGTCGCAGAAATTATCGGACGCAACAGCGGCGATCCAGCCCTGGAAGAAATACTCGCCGGCTGCTATCGCCCACAGGCAGAAAAAGACCCGGTAGGCGCCCTGCAACTGGCGATGAACCTGCTGGAAAGCACGCAGCCCATTCGGAAAAAACTGCAGCAAGCACTCAAAGACGGCCAGGTGCTGGAGTCACCAGGGCAGAGCCAGCTTGATGCGGCGGTCAACGCCGGCGCCTTGACCGCAGAGGAAGCACACAGCCTGCAACAAGCCGAAGCGGCCCGACGCGTAGTGATCGACGTAGACGACTTTGCCAAGGACGAGTTGAAACTCAGCCGCGGCAAAGTCCGCTAGCGGGACAC
The DNA here is from genome assembly GCF_000498575.2 of Pseudomonas taeanensis MS-3. GTDB lineage: Bacteria > Pseudomonadota > Gammaproteobacteria > Pseudomonadales > Pseudomonadaceae > Aquipseudomonas > Aquipseudomonas taeanensis. The sequence goes on along the minus strand of NZ_AWSQ01000009.1, from coordinate 401,394 downwards.
TGGGCGCGCGGAGCCTTATACTCCCGCGCCCGTTTTACTTAGAGAGCTTTTGCCATGGCCAGCGCCCACCTCGATCACCACCTCGCCCTGCTCGCTCACCTGCGCGGCATTCTGGTTGCCCTGGGTGAAGCCGAGCAGATACTCGACAGCAGCCACTCGCTGTTTCTCGAGCGCTTCGATGAACTGGTCAGCGACTTGCCTCGCGACCCGGAGGCCAGCCTGTATCTGGGCCAAGAGCTGATCAGCCAGATTTTCCACCGCTATCCGCAAATTGCCCATCTGGTCCCGCGCGACCTGCTGTGGTTTTTCGGTGGCGACTGCCTGCACTTCATGCCAGATGAAGAGATCGAACTGTTCCAACGCTTAGACGAACGACGCTTCGAAGCGCAGCAGAACGACGAACCCTTCGACTGGAATCAGGAAAAACAGCTGCTGGCGCTACCACCGGAAAGCAGCAAGCATTAAGCATCTGCCGCTCACTGCGCTACGTCCATAGAAAAGCCCGCACAGGATCACCGGCGGGCCTTCTTTGCTTAGCGGAAAAATCAACAGGCACAAAAAAGCCGCTCAATGAGCGGCTTTTTTGTTTATTTGGAGCGGGAAACGAGACTCGAACTCGCGACCCCGACCTTGGCAAGGTCGTGCTCTACCAACTGAGCTATTCCCGCGTTTACAACGTACTGCTTACAACAAAAATGGCGTCCCCTAGGGGACTCGAACCCCTGTTACCGCCGTGAAAGGGCGGTGTCCTAGGCCACTAGACGAAGGGGACCTGGAACTTCTTTGTCGAAGCGCAGCCAGCGCGTTCGATCTAAACACCGCTCATCGAGCGATATCTGAAACTTGGAGCGGGAAACGAGACTCGAACTCGCGACCCCGACCTTGGCAAGGTCGTGCTCTACCAACTGAGCTATTCCCGCAATTGCAACCCACCTCTGTTAAGAAGTGGCGTCCCCTAGGGGACTCGAACCCCTGTTACCGCCGTGAAAGGGCGGTGTCCTAGGCCACTAGACGAAGGGGACGCAGCCCGGAACCTACAAAAAACTTCCGGCTTCTACCGCTCTGCCGTTAAGCATTGCGCTAGAAGTGGCGCGCATTCTATGGAGCCTTTGCAGGATCGTCAACCTCTCTATAATTTTTTTTTAAAATCAACGACTTCAAGCCTTTACGTGACACTGCACTATGAGCCTCGCGGCTAAGGCACTACACTCGGACGAAAATTCGAGAGGCTGAAACGATGTCCCCACTCGTGATTACCCTGCTGATTGTCGGCGGCATTTTCATTCTGATTGCGATCGCCTACATCAATCACATGGTCGAGAACAACAAGCTGGAAAAGTCTCGCCTCAAGGCCGAGCTGAATGATCGCATCCGGCGCAGCGCCACGCTTTCCGAAGCCCTTCCCGGGCAACTGATGACGCCCCCCCTGAAACTCCTGCTGAGCCGCCTGCAACTGCATTTCAGCGAACGCTTGCAGCAGGTTGATAAAGGCGATGCCGACAATCAGGCGCGCCTCACCGAACTGCGCCAATTGATTGCTCAAGGCGAGTCGATCCCCGTGCGCAATCCGCCTCAACCCATTGCCACGGAAGCCAAGGCCAAAGAGGTGCGTTTCCAGTTGGAGAACCTGCACGGGCAGATCACCCGCTCGGCTCAGGATGGCGTCCTGCCAACCAATGAAGCCAAAGCCTGGATCAATGAGATACGCCACCTCTTGGCGCAGCTGCATATCGAATTTTTCAGCTCACTCGGCCAGCAGGCGCTGCAACAGAACCAGCCCGGCCAGGCTCGCCTGGCGTTCGAGCGGGGCGTGCAGTACCTACGCAAGCAATCCAACCCAGCACGCTACCAAGCACCACTGCAGAAATTCGAACAACAGCTGGCCCGCGCCAACGCCCTGGTTCTGGAAACCGCCAAGTCCAACCCGGAAGAGGACAGCGAGCTGAATGAAGGCCTGAAATCCCTTGAAGGCGATGAGGACTGGAAGAAGAACAATATTTATGACTGAGACCCAAGCGCTCTGACTGCCTTCCACAGCGCTAGCGAACCGATAAGGACACCCGATGAGCCTGACTGTATTTGGCGCCCCACTTTCTCCTTTCGTACGCAAGTTGCGCCTGTGTTTGGCGGAAAAGCGCCTGGACTATCAGCTGGAAATCGTTCTGCCCTTTGGCCGTCAACCAGACTGGTACTGCGAACTCAACCCGCTAGGCCGCATCCCTGCCCTGAGGGACGGCGATTTCGACTTAGCCGATTCCAGCGTCATCTGCCAGTACCTGGAAGACAAATACCCTGACCGCTCACTACTGCTGGGTCAAAATTCCGAACAACGCGCACGGGTACGCTGGCTGGAAAAATATGCCGATTATGAGCTGGCGCCGCTGAGCACCTTCACCGTATTCCGCAACCGCGTGCTCAAGCCGAGCATGGGCCAACCCAGCGATGAAGCTACAGTCCAGTCAGCCCTGAGCGAAAAACTGCCGCCGCACTTCGATTACCTGGAACAGTGCCTGGGTGACGCCGAGTACTTTGTCGGTGACAGCTTAAGCCTCGCCGACCTCGCATTCGCCTGCCAGATGGTCAACATGGAGCACGGCGGCGAGCAGCTGGATGCCAAGCGCTGGCCGAACCTGGCGGCACTGTACATGCGCATCAAGGCCCGCCCCTCGCTGCAGGCGATTTTGCCGGGCGAACAGAAGGTGCTCGCCAAGATGAGCACCCCGGCCTGATCCAGGCAGTATGAAGAAACCCGGTACACCGGGCTTCTTCATACAATGCGACTCAACAGTCGCTGAGCCGCAAAAACACCTCGACCAGGCGCTCTATCCCGGTCTGATCCGCCTCAGTGAAGCGCGCCAATCGCGGGCTGTCCAAATCCAGCACGCCGATCAGGCGACCGGCCTGCACCAGCGGAATGACCAATTCACTGTTAGACGCACTGTCGCAAGCGATATGCCCAGCAAATCCATGCACGTCATCGACCCGCTGAGTCTGCCGAGTGGCCGCCGCTACACCGCAGACACCACGGCCGAGCGGAATCCTGACACAGGCCACCTTGCCCTGAAACGGGCCGAGCACCAGCTCATCACCCCGTAACAGATAGAAGCCAGCCCAATTGAGCTCGGCCAATTCCTGAAACAGGAAGGCTGAGAATTGCGCCGCATTGGCAATGAAGTCACGCTCCCCAGCCAGCAAGGACTCCAGTTGCGCAACCCATAACGAATAGCCTTCCAGGTCGATGGCAACTTGCTTGAGGTCATTCATGCTCGGCTCTCCAACATCTGCAGGCCCACCCACTGCCGGGCGAACTGATAAGCGCAGCGACCATTGCGATTACCGCGTCCCAGCGCCCAGCGTATAGCGGTTTTTTCCAGCTCCTCGCTCCACTGCCAAGACAACTGGGCTTGCGCCGCCTGCACCTCGATCCAGTGGCGCACCACGTCGAGGAAGTGCTCCTGGGTGAACGGGTAGAAGGACAGCCAGAGGCCAAAACGATCGGACAGCGCGATCTTGTCCTCCACCGCCTCGTTCGGGTGCAGTTCGCCGTCGACCCTCTGCCAGTGTTCGTTATCACTGTGTTTTTCCGGCACCAGATGCCGGCGATTGGAGGTGGCGTATAGCAAGACATTCTCCGGCGCGCGCTCCAGCGAGCCGTCCAGCACGCTTTTCAGCACCCGATAATCGCCCTCGCCTGCCTCGAACGACAAATCATCGCAGAACAGCACGAAATTCTGCGGCTGCGTGGCCAGTAGCTCGACGACCCGCGGCAAATCGGCCAGGTGATCACGCTCGATCTCGATCAAACGCAGCCCCGCCGCGGCATGTTCTGCCAACAGGGCACGCACCAGCGAGGACTTGCCTGTGCCACGCGCTCCCCAGAGCAAGGCATGATTCGCCGGCAGGCCCTGCACGAATTGCCGGGTATTGCGCGCCAGCTGCTCACGCTGGGTGTCCACACCGATTAGATCGCTCAGGCTCAGATCGAGGCTGATGTTCAACGGCTGCAAATAACCACTGCGCCCCTCGCGGTGCCAGCGGGCAGCCAGGCTCTGCTGCCAGTTGATATCACTGCGCTTGGCAGGCAGTAGCGGTTCAAGTCGCGTCAGGACGCTCTCGGCACGCAGTAAAAAAGCATTCAAACGGGAGTCCATCATCTGTTCCTTGCTATTGGTCCTGCCCACTCCTCGCTGCTGCCAGATGCAGCAGATGAGCTATGCTTGGCAGGCGAACGGACACGAGATAAGCCAGCCCTTATGGATATAGCGCTCACCCAACGCCTGTCATTCAAACAGGCCGGCTGGACCGTGCTGGTGGCGTTTATCCTCGGCATGGCGCTTAGCGCGCTTCAAGTCGGCATCGATTATGCCAGTGAAGATGCCTCCATCAACCGCGAGATTCGTGCGCTGATGGAGATCAGCCACAATCCGGCTGCACGCATCGCCTACAACATTGACGCTGAACTGGCCCAGGAGCTGGTCCGCGGCCTGCTGCGCTCGCCTGCCGTGATCAGCGCCCAGATCATCGACAATAACAGTACCACCCTGGCCAGCGTCAGCCGCCCCCCCAGCGAAAGCCCCTACCGACTGCTCAGCGACTTTCTGTTCGGCGAGCAACGACAGTTCGAGACAGCCTTGTTCGTCAGCCACGCCCCTGAGGAGGCGCTCGGCCTATTGCGCCTGGAAGTCGACACCTATGCATTCGGCAGCCACTTTCTGCGCCGCTCGCTCTTCACCCTGCTGGCGGGCTTCGCTCGCAGCTTGCTGCTCTCGCTGATCCTCCTGGTGCTGTTCTATTTCATGCTGACCAAGCCGCTGATCGAGGTCATCCGCGCCCTAAGTGCACGCGACCTGCACACCCCCAAGCACAACAGACTGCCCTGCCCGCCCGGCCATGAACACGATGAGATCGGTACGCTGGTCGACGTCACCAACCAACAGCTCTCCAGCATTGCCACGGAAATACAACAGCGCCACCATGCGGAGGATCGCCTGACCCAGTACCTGGGAGAGCTGGAAAACATAGTCTCGGCGCGCACCACCGAGCTGGAAACCACCAACGCACGATTGACGGAGTCCAACCAGCAGCTCGAACAGGCGCGACGTACTGCCCTGCAAATGGCCCAGGCGCGCTCGACGTTTCTGGCAAATATGAGCCATGAGATCCGCACGCCACTCAACGGTTTGCTCGGCATGCTCTCGCTGTCCCTCGATGGCCCGTTGAACGGCGAGCAACACCGGCAGCTGTCGATTGCCCACGACTCTGGCAAGGTGCTGGTCGAGCTGCTCAATGACATTCTCGACCTGTCGAAATACGAGGCAGGGCAACTGGAGCTTGAGAGTATTCCCTTCGACCTCGGCACACTGACCGAAGACACCGCCAACCTGCTCTCGCAGAATGCTGCAGCCAGCGTCGAACTGACCTGCTTCATCGACCCGCAGCTACCCGCCCAAGTAATCGGTGACCCGACCCGCGTACGTCAGGTAGTGAGTAACCTGCTGTCCAATGCCTTGAAATTCACGCGATTCGGCCGCGTCGATATCCGCATCAGCGCCAGCCAGACTGGCGTCCAGATAGTCGTGCGCGATACGGGCATCGGCATCGCCGAAGACGCCCAAGCACGGATCTTCCAACCCTTCGCCCAAGCCGACGCCGGCATCAACCGCCAGTTCGGCGGCACCGGCCTGGGCCTGGCACTGACCCGTCGACTCTGCGAAGCCATGCACGGCGAACTCAGCCTGAAATCCGCGGAAGGCTTCGGCTCACAGTTCTGCGTTGAACTGCCGCTGCCTGCCCACAGCCCTTCGGTGACGTTCACGCCCCCAGCCCTAACCGGGCAAGTGATCGCGTTGTGCGCCTCCAACTCAGGCCTGCATGAACTGCTCAGCCACCAGCTACCTCACTGGGGGCTGGACTATCAGCGCCTGTCCCCCGAAACCCAACCAGCCGAGATGACCGCCGACCTGCTGATCAGTGACGACCCAGAGTGCCTGCCTGGTCTGCGTCAGACGTGTCAAGTGCCGTTCCTGCTGATCAGCGCTTATGGCAGCTTCTTAGCTAGCGAACAGATACGGACGCTGGAGCCTGTCGAACAGCTGGCTCGGCCTTTGTCGCGCCAGGTGCTGCTCCAGGCGCTACGCCGCAGCCTAGGGCAACCTGCACACACAGTTCCAGCTCCGACCGACGTCGAACAAAGGGTCAGCAGGCAAATGCGCGTGCTGTTGGTCGAGGACAACCAAGTCAACCAACTGGTCGCTAAAGGCATGCTCGGTAAACTTGGCTGCGAGGTACTACTGGCTAACCACGGCGCCGAGGCGCTGAACCAGCTTGAGCTGAACGACGTCGATCTGGTGCTGATGGACTGCAACATGCCAGTGATGGATGGCTACGAAGCCAGTCGGCGCATCCGCCAGGGCGGACACTACCCTGGGCTACCAATCATCGCACTGACAGCCAACGCCCTGCCCGACGAACGCGAGCGCTGCCGCGCCGCCGGCATGAACGACTACCTGGCCAAACCTTTTCGCCGGGAAGAACTCGCCGCCCTGCTCGACCAGTGGCTACCGACTAGCGTAGTGCCATAAACCGCTCAAGCAGTTGCCCCACATGACTATGCAGCTCTGCCATCCCATCCAGATCGACACCACGCTCGCAGAGCAGCTGATTTCTCAAGGGCGACACCCGCTCACGCAACTCGCTGCCTGCCGCGGTCAATAGCAGGTGCACCTCGCGCTCATCCTCGCCAGAGCGCTGACGCACCAGCAAACCCAGTTGCTCCAGGCGCTTGAGTAGCGGGGTCAAGGTGCCGGAGTCGAGCAGCAAGCGCAGCCCCAAGGCCTTGACCGTAGGTTGCAGCGGCGGCGCTGCCTGCCACTCCCACAGCACCAACATCACCAGATACTGCGGGTAGGTCAGGTTTAACTGATCGAGCATGGGCTTGTACGCGCGAGTCACTGCTCGCGAAGCCGCGTACAGCTTGAAGCACAGCTGGTTATCCAGCAGCAAAGCAGTATCCAGCGCATCACTCGCTTGCTTCATTTGAGCAGTGCTTCAATCTCGGCCGTCAGGTCTTCCGGCTTGGTGGTCGGGGCGAAACGCTTGACCTGCTGGCCATCGGCACTGATCAGGAACTTGGTGAAATTCCACTTCACACCCTGGCTGCCGAGCAAGCCCGGGGCACGTTTTTTCAGCTGTACGTAAAGCGGGTGGGCATCGCTACCGTTTACCTCGACCTTCTTGAACAATGGAAAACTCACCCCGAAGTTCAGCTCGCAGAACTCGGATATAACCCCTTCATTACCAGGTTCCTGCTTGCCGAACTGATTACAAGGGAAACCCAGCACAACCAGCCCCTTGTCCTTGTACTGCTGCCACAGGCTTTCCAGGCCCTTGTACTGCGGCGTGAAACCGCACTTGCTGGCCGTATTGACCACCAGTACGGCCTTGCCTTTGAAGTCAGCCAGGGTTTTCTGTTCGCCTTTGATGGTGGTGCACGGGATGTCGAACAGCTCGTTGCTCATGATGATTGCCTTTACAGTTTTAATGAATGCACAAAAGGTATCGAACAATTAAATTGCGCACAATTCAATTGTGGAAAAATAAGGCCCACTGATAGGCAGACCTCATTCTCATCAAGCTTCGCGCGGTACCAACTTGAGCGATACCGAGTTGATGCAGTAACGCAAACCCGTGGGCGCCGGACCATCTGGAAAAACATGCCCCAGATGCGCGTCGCACTGAGCGCACTTCACCTCGATGCGATGCATACCATGACTGAAATCGTCCAGACTACGGATCGCCTCCCTGCTCACCGGCTGAAAATAGCTGGGCCAACCACAGCCCGAGTCAAACTTGGCTGCAGAATCGAACAGCTCAACACCACAGCAGACGCAGTGATAGATGCCGGGGACTTTGCTGTCATGGTATTCGCCGGTAAAGGCTCGTTCCGTGGCGCCTAAACGGCAGACATTAAACTGGGTTTCCGACAGCTCTTCGCGCCAGACTTCCAGGGGTTTTTCGAGCTTGTCCACAGGCAGGTCTCCTCAACTGAAAAAAGCCCGATCCGTCGCTTTGCCAAGATCGGACTGCCACGTATGATTCGACCCCAGTCTGTCACCCGCGTTACAGCCTGCCAAGACTTGCCGAGCAGGGCCTTGTGTACCGCCGCACAGGTCGCGCGAACAGCATGATGCGCGACTAGACAGCGCTACTGCCTGTCTTGGCCGAGCCAATCTGCGCTCGTCACGCTTCACAGGATCGGAATCAGCGGCGCCTCATCATTTCGGGATCACTTACATGCAGGTCAGCAAATCGAACAAGCTCGCCAACGTCTGCTATGACATCCGCGGGCCTGTGCTCAAGCACGCCAAACGCCTGGAGGAGGAAGGCCACCGCATCCTCAAGCTAAACATTGGCAATCCGGCGCCGTTCGGATTCGAGGCTCCCGAGGAGATTCTCCAGGACGTAATTCGCAACCTACCCTCCGCGCAAGGCTATAGCGACTCCAAGGGCCTGTTCAGCGCGCGCAAGGCAGTGATGCAGTACTACCAGCAACAGCAGGTGGAGGGCGTTGGCATCGAGGACATCTACCTCGGCAACGGCGTCTCCGAACTGATCGTGATGGCCATGCAGGCACTGCTCAACAACGGCGACGAAGTGCTGATCCCGGCGCCGGACTACCCGCTATGGACCGCTGCGGTGGCACTGTCTGGCGGCAAGCCGGTGCACTACCTGTGCGACGAACAGGCCGGCTGGTTCCCCGATATCGCCGACATACGCGCGAAGATCACCCCAAGCACCAAAGCCCTGGTACTGATCAACCCGAACAACCCGACTGGTGCGGTCTATTCCAGAGCCGTACTGGAGGACCTCGTCGAACTGGCGCGGCAACACAACCTGGTACTGTTCTCCGACGAAATCTACGACAAGATCCTCTACGACGAGGCCCAGCACACCTGCACCGCCGCCTTGGCGCCGGACGTGCTGTGCCTGACCTTCAACGGCCTGTCGAAGTCATACCGCGTCGCGGGTTTTCGCAGCGGCTGGGTGGCGATCTCCGGGCCCAAGCACCGGGCACAGAGCTACATCGAAGGCCTGGATATCCTCGCCAACATGCGCCTGTGCCCCAACGTGCCGAGCCAGCATGCGATCCAGACCGCCCTCGGCGGCTACCAGAGCATCAACGACCTGGTACTGCCCAACGGCCGCCTGCTGGAGCAACGCAATCGCACCTGGGAGCTGCTCAACGACATTCCCGGGGTCAGCTGCGTCAAGCCGATGGGGGCACTGTATGCCTTCCCGAAGATCGATCCAAAAGTCTGTCCGATTCACAACGACGAGAAGTTCGTGCTGGATCTGCTGCTCTCGGAGAAACTACTGGTTGTCCAGGGCACTGCGTTCAACTGGCCGTGGCCGGATCACTTCCGCGTGGTCACCCTCCCCCGGGTAGACGACCTCGAACAGGCGATCGGACGCATCGGCAACTTCCTCAAGGGCTATCAGCAGTAACCGGAACAGTCCATGCCCCAGGCCAAACGCTATTTATCCACCGGCGCCAGTCCCGGGAAATACTTGGTCGCCAGCTGCCGCTACCACCCACCGCTATGATTGCCAAGTTCTGAGCCCATGGATCTACAAATCGACGATTTCTACAAGGATGCCGCCCGCGGCCTGCTGCTGCTCTACCAGGTCTTCCCGCGCAAGATGGCGCTGTATGTGGAGGACCTGATCGGTCGCGAAGAGGTGGACGAGTTCGGCCTGCCAAGCAAACGCCACCAGAGCTGCCTGGGCGCCCTGCTGTGGCTGGCAGAGGAAGGTTACCTGCGCTTCGAGTCGAGTATCGCCTATGACGCCCTGGATCAGGCGGTACTCAGCGAGAAGGGCTTTCTGCGCCTGTCACGTAGCGTGCCCCACGCCTTGCGTGATGCGGAAGTAGTGCCGCCCAGCGTGCGCCGCGTGCACGGCACGCTGGCCTTCCAGCTGCGCCAGGCGATCGCCGAGCAACACGGCGAACGACTCGCGCGCCTGACCCGCCTGCTCTTTGAAAGCACTCTACCGGGCGCAAACGACACAGTTTGAAATAGTCCCTCGATTGAAGATCAGGGCCCTGCACCCTTATATAGCCCGCATAACCAGTACGCCCTTCCCGTGAGGAGTAGTTTCACACCATGATGCGCATTCTGTTGTTCCTGGCCACCAACCTGGCCGTCCTTATCATCGCCAGCATCACACTCAAGCTCCTGGGAGTAGACCGCTACACGGGCCAGAACTACGGCAGCCTGCTGATCTTCTGCGCCGTGTTCGGCTTTGCCGGCTCACTGATCTCGCTACTCATCTCCAAATGGATGGCGAAGATGAGCACCGGCACCGAGATCATCAGCCAGCCGCGCACCCGCCACGAACAGTGGTTGCTGCAGACCGTGGAAGAGCTGTCCCGCGAAGCCGGCATCAAGATGCCCGAAGTGGGCATCTTCCCGGCTTACGAGTCCAACGCCTTTGCCACCGGCTGGAACAAGAACGACGCGCTGGTCGCCGTGAGCCAAGGCCTGCTGGAGCGCTTCTCCCCCGACGAGGTGCGCGCCGTACTGGCCCACGAGATCGGCCACGTGGCCAATGGCGACATGGTCACCCTGGCGCTGATCCAGGGCGTGGTGAACACCTTCGTGATGTTCTTTGCGCGGATCTTCGGCAACTTCGTCGACAAGGTGATCCTGAAAAACGAAAGCGGGCACGGCATCGGCTATTTCGTCGCGACTATCTTCGCTGAACTGGTACTTGGCATCCTGGCCAGCATCATCGTCATGTGGTTCTCGCGTAAAAGGGAATTCAAGGCCGACGAAGCGGGCGCCCGCCTGGCCGGCACTAACGCCATGATCGGTGCGCTGCAGCGCTTGCGCGCCGAACAAGGGGTGCCAGTGCAGATGCCCGACAGCCTGACCGCGTTCGGCATCAACGGCGGCCTGAAGCATGGCCTGGCTGGCCTGCTGATGAGCCACCCGCCACTGGAGGAGCGCATCGAAGCGCTGCGTCAGCGCGGCTAAGCACGGCACGCACAAAAAGGGCGACCCTCGGGTCGCCCTTTTTTATAGTCAATCGCCAGCTCAGAGCCAGACCCGCGCTTGCTGCCGAAGCCAGCCAGACTTGCTGTAACGAACCTTAAGCGCGCACCCCTGTCGGACTTTAGGAAGGTCGAGAACCTCAAGGACTGAGCGAGCCTCGGCACTGTTCCGAGCACGACGACAACGGGAGACGATGACATGAGCTACAACTGGGATCTGATCGAACGTTTACTGCATGAAGTGCAGAACTCGGCCGGCAAGCGCTTCGCCCCGCGCACTTACGCCGAGGAACTGGCTGCAGAACTGAAACAAGCCGGCCAGCCCATCGACAACCTGGACGCACTGAAGGCGCAGGCGACAGAATATGAGTCACTGCTGCTCAAGGCGGGCTTTATTGCCGCACGCCCTGAAAGCGAGGGTGGTAATGGCGAGAACTTCGTATTGACCGATCGCGGATTACAGCTGCTTAGCATGATCGACAGCAGTTTCCCCGGCGACGAACATCCACGTGAAGTGCTCGACAAACAAGGACTGGCCGCACTGACGCCAGAGGTCTTCGACAAAGTTTGCAGCGAAGCGACCCTGACCTAGCCCAATCCTTTAGCAGCATGATCGCGGCATAACTACCCCACCTGGGGCCTGATTACCCCAGGCGGGCCATGCAGGCGCAGTCTTCTGGATACGCGCTGCCCACTAAGTACGGATCAGTCGATAAGCCCGCTCATCCAAGCGCGTCAGTCCTCGCTGCCGAAACTTCACGTTTTCACCCAGCACATCCCGCGCCTCCACTAACCTCATCTGCCAACCACTCTGGAACAGTCCCCGCACCTCATCCTCATCCAGCGCAAAGGGCGGCCCCTGCATCTCTGCTTGCGGGTAATCCAGAGTCACCAGCAGTCCCTGGCAACCAGGCGCGAGAAGCTCACGCAGGTGCTCCACATAACGCGCACGCATCTCGGCGGGCAAGGCGATCAGAGCGGCGCGGTCATACAACGCCTGGCAATCGCCCAACTGCCGCGCAGTCAAGGCAAAGAAGTCACCGCAATAGATCTCCAGCGAGCCGGCGCGATAGACCTTGAACGCCCCCTCCTGACTGATCTGCGCCTGCAATTCATGCATAGCGAAGAAATCCTCTACTGCCTTCTGCGCCAACTCGACACCCACAACCCGACAGCTCTGCGCCGCCAGCCAGGCCAGGTCCAGGCTTTTCCCACACAGCGGCACCAACACACGTGCACCACCAGGCATCGCCAGATCAGGCCAGTAGCGTTGCAGGTAGGGATTGACCTCGTTCGCATGAAAACCGATTTCGTTACGCGCCCAACGCGCCTGCCAGAAGTCCTCGTGCATGCTGCCCCCCTAAATTCTTAACTGAGCAATCCTGACCCAAACTGCGCGCGAGGCCAACCCACTCTACTCCCGGGGCTAGTTGAAACTGAGCATTCAGACGCCGATCAGACCCTCGCGGCAAGGCGCGAATAACGCCCCAAGCCGGCGCCTGCCAAAGCATCTATTAAGCCGATGAAAAAGTCCGATTATTCCCGTTTGATTCCCCCGAATGACCGATAGAAGATCGTCCTCATTGATAAGGAGTACGCCATGCTACCTAGCCTGTTCATCTCTCACGGCTCCCCGATGCTGGCCCTGGACCCCGGCGCCAGCGGACCAGCCTTGGCTCGCCTCGCAGCAGAACTGCCGACACCCCGCGCAATCCTGGTGGTATCCGCACACTGGGAGAGCCCGGAGCTGTATGTCACCAGTTCAGCCCGACCTGAGACCTGGCACGACTTTCATGGTTTCCCAGACGAGCTCTATACCCTGCACTACCCCGCCCCAGGCCATCCGCAACTGGCGCAAGAGGTCGTCGAACACCTAAAGGTTGTCGGACTGCACGCCCAACTCGACCCTCAGCGTCCGCTGGATCACGGCGCCTGGGTACCGCTGTCGTTGATGTACCCGCAGGCCGAGATTCCCGTCGTGCAACTGTCCTTGCCCAGCCGCCAAGGCCCTGCATTACAGACCCAGATCGGCCTTGCCTTGGCCGGGCTGCGTGAAGATGGCGTGCTGCTGATCGGCTCCGGCAGCATCACCCACAACCTGGGCGAGCTGGACTGGCACGCCGGCCCGGAGGTAATTACCCCCTGGGCTCAAGCTTTCCGTGACTGGATGGTGACAACCCTGGAGCGCGACGATGAGACCGCATTGCATGACTATCGCCGACAGGCTCCGGCTGCCGCGCGCAATCATCCAAGTGACGAGCACCTGCTGCCGCTGTTCTTCGCCCGTGGCGCCGGCGGCACCTTCAAGGTCGAACACAGCGGCTTCACTCTCGGCGCACTGGGCATGGATATCTACAGCTTCGCTTAAAGCACTGCCAGCGCGCCTTCCGGGCCAAACAACAGCCATGAAAAAGCCCCGCACTTGGCGGGGCTTTTTCATGAAACGCTGATCAATCTTCGCGATAGCGACGCAGCTTCAACGGCTTACCGCCAACGCGGGTGTCTTTCAACTTGGTCAACAGACGCTCCAGGCCATCTTCCGGCAACTCAACCAGACTGAAGCTTTCGCGCACCTGAATGCGGCCGATCGCTTCGCGAGCCAGACCACCTTCGTTAAGAATGGCACCCAGCAGGTTCTTCGCCGCAATACCATCACGCGCACCCAGTGCGGTACGGCAACGGGCACGACCCTCAGCCAACGGCACGGGTGCGCGACGCTCACGACTGTCGCCACGGTCGGAGCGCTCGGAACGTTCGCTGCGTTCACGCGGTGCATTGTTCGGCACCAACGGCTGCTCGCGCTCGACTTCAGCCAGGGTCAAGGCCTGACCCTTGGTGGCCAGGCGCAGCAACGCGGAAGCCAGGGCACGCGGGCTGCAACCGATATCGGCAGTCAGACGATCCAACAGCTCACCATGAGTGGCTTCAGCATCAGCCACCAGCGGCGTCAGGCTGGTGGTAAGCTTCTTGATCCGCGCATCCAGCACTTGCTGGCCGTTTGGCAATTTGACTTCGCCAACCTTCTGCCCGGTCACACGCTCGATCACCTGCAACATACGACGCTCACGTGGCGTCACCAACAGCAGCGCGCGCCCGGTACGACCAGCACGCCCGGTACGACCGATGCGGTGTACATAGGATTCTGGATCGTAGGGCATGTCCACGTTCATCACGTGGGTGATACGCGGTACGTCAAGACCGCGAGCGGCAACGTCGGTAGCAATGACGATGTCCAGGCGGCCATCTTTCAGCGACTCGATCACCCGCTCACGCTGGTTCTGAGCGATATCGCCATTCAGCGCTGCGACCTTGTAGCCCTTGGCCTCCAGGGTGGCGGCCAGGTCCAGAGTGGCTTGTTTGGTGCGCACAAAACCGATCAGCGCATCAAATTCCTCAACTTCCAGCAGACGCAGCACCGCGGCGTGCTTCTGGTCAGCATGGACCATCAGGTGAGCCTGCTCGATGGCAGTCACAGTCTGGGTCTTGGAAGCGATCTTGATGTGCTGCGGATTGCGCAGGTGCTTTTCGGCAATGGAGCGAATCGAGTGCGGCAGGGTCGCAGAGAACAGCACGCTCTGACGACTTTCCGGCATGGCCTCGAAGATCACTTCGAGGTCGTCCATGAAGCCCAGCTTGAGCATCTCGTCGGCCTCATCGAGCACCAGGTACTGAATGGTCGACAATACTTTCTCGTCGCGACGCAGGTGGTCGACCAGACGGCCCGGAGTGGCGACGATCACTTGCGCGCCCTGACGGATAGCCTTCAACTGTGGACCCATGGGGGCGCCACCGTACACCGCAACCACATTCAGGCCGGGCATCTGCTTGGAATAGGTTTCGAACGCGGTCGCCACTTGCAGGGCCAGCTCGCGAGTTGGCGCCAGGATCAAAGCCTGCGGCTCGCGCTTGCTCGAATCGATTTTCGACAGCAATGGTAGAGCGAAGGCCGCGGTCTTGCCGGTGCCGGTTTGCGCCTGACCGATCATGTCCTGGCCGGCGAGAATCACCGGAATAGCCTGGGCCTGAATGGGCGACGGCTCTTCGTAACCGACGGCAGTCAGTGCGGAGAGAACGTTGGGGTGAAGTCCGAGCGCGGCGAAGCCGCCGATTTCCTGGGTCATGGGTCTGCCTCAAGTGCATCCGCAAAGACCCATGTTCCAAAGCTGCGCATGCCGTGTAAGACCCTAAAGTCACCCTGGCAGCCCTGTCGGCGGGGATTTGCGAAAACGTAGTGAAAAATAAATCGTCAAGGATAGCCCGCTAGGCGGACTGGCTGCCGAAGATAGCCTTCGAGCGAATTGCACAACCTGAACGTGGCCAAGAATTGACCGGCGCGCACTATACCGGAAAACCTGACTCGTGTGCTAATTTTTGCCATCACTTAACGTGCGTACAGCTAAACGGTCACTCTTTACTGGCATATCCAGCCCATGCCAGCGACCTTGGACAAGCCCGAGCAAGGCGGCTATACCCCAGTTACCTGTTCTTTGCCCAAGGAATTTGTGCCATGCCCCAGAGAACCAGCCACCGTGTCAGCTGTGAAAAGCGCGGCCATATCATGCGAATCGGCCTGGATCGTGCAGCCAAGCGCAATGCCTTCGACCTGGACATGCTCAATGACCTGTGCCTGGCATATGGTGAATACGAGCAAGACAGCGAGGCCCGCGTGGCGTTGGTCTTCGCCCACGGCGAGCATTTCACCGCGGGCCTGGACCTGGCCAATGTCGCCGCCCAGTTTGCCGCCGGCTGGCAGATACCCACCGGCGGCTGCGACCCCTGGGGCGTATTCGGCGGGCCGCGGGTAAGCAAGCCGGTCATAGTCGCGGCCCAAGGTTACTGCTACACCATCGGCATCGAATTGATGCTCGCCTCGGACATCAACCTGTGCGCCAGCAATACCCGCTTTGCGCAGATGGAGGTGCAGCGCGGCATCTTCCCATTCGGCGGCGCCACCCTGCGCATGCACCGCAGCGCCGGCTGGGGCAACGTCATGCGCTGGCTGTTGACCGGCGATGAATTCGATGCTCATGAGGCTTATCGCCTGGGCCTGGTTCAGGAAGTGCTGGCCAGCGAAGAGCTGATGCCGCGCGCGTTATGGCTGGCCGAACGCATCGCCGACCAGGCTCCGCTCGGCGTGCAGGCGACCCTGGCCTCGGCGCGCCAGGCTGTGCATGAGGGGGAAGCCGCCGCCGCGCAGCATCTGCACACGACCATTACCCGCCTGATGGCCAGCGAGGATGCCCAGGAAGGCGTGCGCGCCATGCTCGAACGCCGGCCAGGTGACTTCAAGGGGCGTTGATCCAGGGTTTAACCGCGCGCCTACAGTCAGCTGGCTGGGCGTAGAACTTCGAGCAATGGCTGCAAGGAGTAGCCCAGGCGCGTGGCCAAGGCCTCAGCACGGCGCTGCAAGCCGGGCAGATCGAGTTGCTGGTCCAGATCGGCGGGCACCAGCAGGATGACGTTGCCCTCTTTCACCGGACACTCCCAATAATGTCGATGGTAGAGGCCGCGCAGCAAAGGTGCGCCGAGCGGCTTACCGTCGTTACCGGCCCACTGGTTGATAATTAGCCAACCACCCGGGTTGAGGCGTTTCTGGCAATCCTCGAGAAAACGCCAGGCCAGGTGACCGACACCCGGACCATGATCGGTGTACAGGTCGACGAAGATCAGATCCGCGGTTTCTGCGGTTTCCAGCAGCTCCAGGGCGTCGCCGATGCGGATGGTCAGTCGCGGGTCGTCGTCCAGCCCGAGGTACTGCATGGCCAGGCGTGGCACTTCCGGGCGCAACTCGATGGTTTCGACGTCGTCCAAGGGCAGGAACTTGAGGCAGGCCTGGGTCAGGTTGCCGGCACCAAGGCCCAAAAACAGTGCACTTTCCGGCGCCGCATGACTGAGCGCGCCGAGCAGCATGGCGCGGGTGTAGTCGTACTCCAGCCAGCTCGGGTCGGCGGTAAATACGCAACTCTGCTCGATCGCATCGCCAAATTCGAGGAAGCGGTAGTCACCGACCTCCACCACCCGAATCACGCCAAATGCGTCCTGCACTTCGGCGAGCAAGACTTCCTCTTTCATCTCATCCACCGGGGGTAAACCTGGCATCCACCTCATCTCCACCATGACCGCCCCGACCAAGCCATGCCGGGAAAAACGCCAATTGTCATGGAAGCGCACTACCTGGGTCACGCGCTAATTCCGACCGGCCCGCCCCATGGCGGCGACCGCAGCATTTAGTCCCCTACAGCACGGTCCATGCAACGGCTCTATCACGGCTATCGGCTTGAAGCCGCAGGCTGATCGGTTACCATGCCAGTCTGCCTAACCGCCATAAGCCGAGAATCTTGATGTCGCAACCCTGGAGCCCCGAAAGCTGGAGAGCCAAACCGATCCAGCAACAGCCGCAGTACCCTGACGCTACCCACCTGGCAAACGTCGAGCAGACCCTCGCCGGCTACCCGCCGCTGGTGTTTGCCGGCGAAGCCCGTGAACTGCGTCGACAGTTTGCCGAGGTGACTCAGGGGCGCGCCTTTCTGTTGCAAGGCGGCGACTGCGCCGAGAGCTTCGTCGAGTTCAGCGCCGCGAAAATCCGCGACACTTTCAAGGTGCTGCTGCAGATGGCCATCGTAATGACCTTCGCCGCCGGCTGTCCGGTGGTGAAAGTCGGGCGCATGGCCGGGCAGTTCGCCAAGCCGCGCTCGGCCAATGATGAAACCATCGGCGACACCACCCTGCCGGCCTACCGCGGCGACATAGTCAACGGCATCGGCTTCGACGAAAAAAGCCGCGTGCCTGATCCGGAGCGCCTGCTGCAGGCCTACCACCAGGCGACTGCGACCCTGAACCTGCTGCGCGCCTTCGCCCAGGGCGGCTTTGCCGACTTGCACCAGGTGCATCAATGGAACCTGGATTTCATCGCCAACTCGGCGCTGGCGGAAAAGTACAGCCATTTGGCTGACCGCATCGACGAGACCCTGTCGTTCATGCGCGCCTGCGGCATGGACAGCTCGGCGCAAGTGCGCGAAACCAACTTTTTCACCGCCCATGAGGCGCTACTGCTGAACTACGAAGAAGCCTTCGTGCGCAAGGACAGCCTCACCGGCGGTTTCTACGATTGCTCCGCGCACATGCTGTGGATCGGCGATCGCACCCGCCAGCTGGACGGTGCCCACGTCGAGTTCCTGCGCGGCGTCGGCAACCCGATCGGGGTGAAAGTCGGCCCGAGTATGGACAGCGAGGAGCTGATCCGCCTGATCGATATCCTCAACCCGGACAATGACCCGGGTCGCCTCAACCTGATCGTGCGCATGGGCGCCGACAAGGTCGAAGCAGGCCTGCCGCGACTGATCCAGACTGTGCAACGCGAAGGCCGCCAGGTGCTGTGGAGCTCGGACCCGATGCACGGCAACACCATCAAGGCCAGCAGCGGTTACAAGACCCGCGACTTCGCGCAGATCCTTGCCGAGGTGAAGCAGTTCTTCGCCGTGCACCAGGCCGAAGGCAGCTACGCCGGCGGCATCCATATCGAAATGACCGGACAGAACGTCACCGAGTGCATCGGCGGTGCACGGCCGATCACCGAAGATAGCCTGTCGGATCGCTACCACACCCACTGCGACCCGCGGATGAATGCCGACCAGTCGCTGGAACTGGCCTTCCTGATCGCCGAAACCCTCAAGCAGGTGCGGCGCTAGAACCAGGCGCGCCGGGCAGACTGGTCTTGTTTACGACTCGCTGCCCTGGCGTACCGGCCTCCCCCATATAGTTTCGCCCTATGCCTGTACGCAGCGCCTGACAGCGATGCACGTCAGGCGTATGGTGAAATCTAAATCATTCAAGGGGGTAGTGATGACTTGGTATATCTGGCTCCTGATCATTCTCGTACTGGGCTCAATAGTCGGCGGACTGATGATGCTGCTACGCACCGCCAAACCCCTGCCACTAAGCGAAGAACAGCTGAAAAAAGTCCGTGAACGCAAAGTCGAGATGGAAGCCCAAGACGCTAAGGACGCTCGCGAGCGCTAGCCTGCTGGTTAGCTTGGTGACGGGCTGCACACAGTTGAAGCCCGTGCCAGTCGACGCCTGCGTGGCACTATTCAGTGACATGCAGTCCGCCACCGAGACTCACAGGGACGCCCAGTACCATCCCCTGCAAGGTTTTCCCGGCCTGCGCAGCGATAGAATTCTGGCGACCCTCGGACCCAGCCTGCACAGCCCGGAGCAGCGGCGTTTGTGGCTGCAACGTCTGGCCGAGCACGATGCCGAAGCCAGCCGGATCGAAATCGCCCAGTTGGCGCCCAGGCCACAGCAGCTCTGGCTCAGCGCCCCTCGGCAGACCGCCCTCAAGCAGTGCCGCCAAACGCAGATCGAGCGCCTGACCGATGATCCTGCGGCTTTCGCCCGCGCAGTCGACGCCGCGCAAATGCCCGATGACTACCGCGACGGCGCCCGCACATTTGGCCTCTACCCCCTGTTCAAGCCCCTCTACCGCAGTCTTATTGCCGCTTGGCAGCGCGCTGCCGCCGATGTCATAGCGCCCAAGGACACCCCCCACTGGCTGGGCTATCAGCCGGTGCCAACAACCCCAGTCGCGCAACAGCCTATAACGCTGCACGAAGATGCATTGGGCTTGCCGCAGGCGGATGCAGAACAACTCGAGGCACTCTTCGCCCGCCACGCACCCTGGCTGAAGATCGAGCAGGCCAGCCGCAACGACCGCATCGGCAGCCCGCGCTACGACAATGTAGGCGCGCGTGACTTCAATCCACTGCAAACACGTCTCTACCAGCACACCAGCTGGAGCCAATTGAATGGTCGCTGGCACCTGCAGCTGATCTACCAATTCTGGTTCAGCCAGCGCCCCAAACCCCAGCCCCTGGATTTGTACGGCGGCGAGCTGGACGGCCTGCTCTGGCGGGTGACCCTCGACCGCAACGGCAATGCAGTGTTGTATGACAGCATCCACCCCTGCGGTTGCTGGCACGGCTTCTACTTGCCGGCCGACTCGGCGCTGCGCTTCCGCCAACCGGCTGGCGAAGAGCAGCGCCTGGCGCAACGCCTGACGCTCAACGGCGAGCAGGCACCGACGCTCTGGCTGAGCGCGGGCGAACATCGCCTGCAGTGGATCGATGGACGACGCTCGCCCTATCCCTCGGTGACCTATCAGCGCACGGCACTCAATGACCTGCGCCAACTGCCCCACCCGCAAGGGCAACGCAGTC
The DNA here is from genome assembly GCF_000498575.2 of Pseudomonas taeanensis MS-3. Taxonomy (GTDB): domain Bacteria; phylum Pseudomonadota; class Gammaproteobacteria; order Pseudomonadales; family Pseudomonadaceae; genus Aquipseudomonas; species Aquipseudomonas taeanensis. The sequence continues at coordinate 381,126 of NZ_AWSQ01000009.1, read as the reverse complement.
TCTATGCCAGCGATGGCCTGGTGCCCGGCAGTGAGCGCCTGGAACGCTGGCTGCTGTGGCCTTCCGGGGTACGCTCCGCCGGCGCAATGCGCCAGTGGGGTCGGCATGCCACGGCCTTTATTGGCCGCGCCCACTTCGATGACCCGCAGTTACTGCAACGCTATTTCCAATAACCCCGAACGCCACACCGCAGCCAGAGAAACCCAGCCGCTGCACTGCGCGCCGCACAGGGAGGTGTCATGCCGCTGCCCACCATGCGTTTTCTACTACCGGCACTAGCCCTGGGAGCCGGGCTTGCTTCGGGATTCGTTCAACCTATTGGCCTGTTCATCGGAGCCACGTTTATCGCCCTGTTGCTAGTCGGCGAAAAATACCTGTCCAACGGTCTCTGGCTGGGCCTCAGCCTGCTCGCCTGCATTGCCCTCGCCGCGCATCTGCTGCCCGGCTTCAGCCCATGGCAACTGTGGCCGGCCCGCCAGATCAGCGTCGATGCGCCACCCTATGCCTTGCGTCTGTCGTGGGACAAACTGCTGCTTGGCTTGACCTTGCTAGCCTGGTGGCTGGGCCAAGATCGCTCACCGTTTAATCAGCTGCAGCCGCTTAAGCTAGGGGCTGCGATGCTACTGACGCTGATCGGCGTGCCATTGCTGGCCGTGCAACTGGGCGTGGTCGCCTGGCAACCGAAATGGCCGCCAGGCCTGTGGCTCTGGTTGGCGGTCAATCTGGGTGTCACGGTGCTGGCCGAAGAGCTGCTGTTTCGTGGACTGCTGCAACCCCGCCTGATCGCCTGGCTCGGTGCTTGGCCCGGGATAGCGCTGACGGCGCTACTATTCGGCGCCGTGCATGCGCCATTCAGTCCATTATTCGCCCTGGTCGCCGGAGTGGCCGGCCTGGGCTATGGCCTGACCTTTCACTACAGTGGCCGCCTGAGCCTGGCAGTAGTCCTGCATGCAACGGTCAATCTGCTGCATCTGCTGTTATTGAGCTATCCACTGCGCCTGACTTAACCACTATCTGATAGCGACCGAAGATGTCGGCCAACTGACCATTCTGCCGTAGCTGCTCCAACAATCCGGCGAACTGCTCGGCACTTATGGGTGAACCGGGACGTATCAACACATGGTGCAGATAGCGCTGGTCGACTCGTTCCGAGATCAGCAGCTGTCCACTGTATTGTCGATGCCGCCGGAGGAAATCGCCGATATACGAGCGAGTCACCAAGGCGATGTCCGCCCGTCCATGCAGCACCATCAGCAGGTTGCTGTCATGCGAATAGCTCAGGCTGGCATTGAAGGCCGTACGGAGAAACTCGGGTTCGGCGTTGAAGCCGGCGAAGGCGTAGTGATAACCGCTGAACAGCGCCAGGCGCTTGCCGCCCAGCGTGCTGAAGTAGTCTTGCTGGCGTCCTGGCCGAGCCCGGGCGACAAACACTTCCGAGTCTTCCAGGCCCATGTCGACGACGCTATGCGCGATGGGCTGCCAGCCCCAGGCTGGATTCTCGAAGATCGCCAGGTCGATGCGTCCCTGCTCGAAGTCACGGTAGCGGCGTGGAATCGAGGTCGGGTGGGTGACAAAGTGAAAATCAGCCTGCTGCCGATTCAGCGCATCGAGTAGCTGAGGCAATAGAGCGGCGCCCTGCGACTGTTCAGGCTTGAACACATAAGGCGGAAAATACACGCTACCGACACGCACCGTTTGCTCGGCAGCAAGCGGCCCCGCCAGCAACAGGCTCAACAACAATGGCCAAGCGCTCAATACTCTACGCATAGCTAACGACGCCCCCTCAGCATTTCCTTGCTGCATTAAAGCCGGCCTAAGTCAGGCAACCCGACCAACCAGCGCCGCTAGTCACCTGGCGAACCTGGCACCATCAAATGATAACGGTTGAGCAACGCATCCAGCTGCCCGTCGCGGTTGAGCGCCAGGAGTAAGCCAGCGAAGACTTCGGGCGTCAGGGACGACTCGGGGCTAAACAATGCATGGTGCTTATAAACTTGATCGACCCGCTGCGACACCAGCAGATCCGAGTTTCGCTCAGGGTAGCGATCCTGATAGATCTGCAAATAGGAGCGGGTAATCACCGCAATATCCGCCCGCCCACGCAAGAGCATGGTCAGATTGCTGTCATGTGAATAGGTGAGTACCGCATCAAATTCCTGGGTGAGGTACTGCTGATCGGCATTGAAGCCGGCAAATCCGTAGTGATAGCCACTGTAGAGTGCCAGTCGTTTGCCCTTGAGCTGCTCGAAATAACCTTCATCGCGCCCAGACTCGGCGCGCGCGACATAGACTTCGGCATCTTCGATGTGCAAATCGAGGGCGGTGTGTGGTGTGTCTTGCCAACCCCAACCGGGTGACTCGAATAACATCATGTCGAAACGACCGCTCTCCATATCTCGGTAGCGACGGGTCACCGAGGTCGGCACCAGCACGAACCGATAGTCGTCTTGTAGCCGATTCAATGCCGCCAACAGCTCCGGGAGCACCCCCCCAGGCTTGAGGCTTTCCGGTTTCACCGCATAAGGAGGGAAATGGTAAGCGCCGACCTGCACACGCTGCTCAGCCACTGCGGGAAGCCCCGCCAGCAGAGATAACGCAAACAGCAGTCCCTTGAATAACCGGCTCAAACGGCACACCTCATAGCGAACAAAACCGCAGTTTGCTCCCTGTATTGGCTGGGCGTACACATCCTTGTTGCGCGCATAGTATCAAAAGGCCACCTTAGCCTAGCTGATTATATTCAAACTTCCTTGAGCACCAGTGATAGCGCTTCTTCGGCCAGTTGATCCAGGCTCATCGGGCCCTCAGGGCGAAACCAGGTAGTGGTCCAGCTCAGCGCACCGGTAAGAAAGCGGCGCAGGATAAATGGATCGGCGTTGAAATAGCCCTCAGCCCTGGCCTCGTTGAGCACATCGAGCCACAGCTGCTCATAGCGATCACGCAGCTCAAGAATGAACGCCTGTCCCTCTGCCGAAAGTGAGCGCCACTCATAGACCAGCACGGCCATCGCCTCGCCAGTACCGCCCATGATTGATTGTAGCTCGCAGCGAATCAGTGCCAGTACCCGCTCTCGCAGACTGCTCGCCTCGGCCAGAGAGGCCTGCATCAACGCCGTGTTGTAGCGAATGGTCTGCTCCATTACCGAGCGCAGGATCTCATCCTTGCTCTTGAAGTGATGAAAGATGCTGCCCGACTGAATACCCACCGCACTGGCCAGATCGCGCACCGTGGTGCGCTCGTAACCCTTGCTACGAAATAGATGCGCCGCGGTCTGTAGCAGCTTGCCCCGGGCGCTGTCTGGGTCGGTGATCAAGCCACTGCTCACCAGCTCGTGCAACACCGCCTGTGCCTGTTGATCATCCACGCAGATCGTTCTCCCCTGTTTTTGTTATCTATGAGCAATCCGCAGATCACCGCACCTGAGCAGCAGCTCTGAAAGGTCCGGCAAGTGCTTGGCGTAATTGGTGAAATTTATGCTTCAGCAAGGCACCAAGCAAGCGCTTGGGCGCTATTTTGGCCAAATCACCCTCACTTCGCACTTTTCAACCAAGCGCTTGCTTGGTAGCCTCTGATTTATCTTCTCAGCGTGTTACGGACCCCTCCCATGACTAAAACCGTACGCATCGGCTGCGCCTCCGCTTTCTGGGGCGACACGTCCACCGCCCCCGCCCAACTGGTAAGAGGCTGCGAACTGGATTATCTGGTATTCGATTACCTGGCCGAGATCACCATGTCGATCATGGCCGGAGCCAGGATGAAGCAGTCCGAAGCCGGCTATGCCAGCGATTTTGTCGAGGTACTTGCGCCGCTGCTGCAGACCCTCGCGGCCAAGAACATCCGGGTGATCAGCAACGCCGGCGGGGTCAACCCGCAAGCTTGTGCCAGAGCACTGGCCACGGCCTGCAAACAGGCCGGAGTGGACCTGAAGATCGCCGTGTTGCATGGCGATGACCTGCGCCCCCAGCTCGGCGAGCTCAGCCAAGCCGGCACCCTGGAAATGTTCAGCGGCGCTCCGCTGCCGCCGATGTGCGTGTCGGTCAACGCCTACCTCGGCGCACCGGGCATCGTCGAGGCGCTGAAGCTCGGTGCCGACATTGTCATCACCGGCCGCGTGGTGGACAGCGCCGTGGTCAGTGCGGCACTGGTACACGAATTCGGCTGGGCTTGGGACGACTACGACAAGCTGGCCCAAGCCGCACTGGCCGGGCATATCATCGAATGTGGAGCGCAGTGCACCGGCGGTAACTTCACCGACTGGGAATCCGTGCCGGACTACGAACACATCGGCTTCCCGGTCGTCGAAGTAGTAGCCGACGGCAGCTTTGTAGTGACCAAACCGGAAGACTCCGGTGGCCTGGTTACACCTTTCTCCGTTGGCGAGCAGATGCTCTACGAGATAGGCGATCCGCGCGCCTACCTGCTGCCGGATGTGGTCTGCGACTTCACCCAGGTCCGCCTGGAACAGGTCGGCAGCAACCGTGTCGAGCTCAAGGGCGCTCGCGGTCTGCCACCAACCTCCAGTTATAAGGTCAGCGCGACTTACCCGGACGGCTTCCGCTGCACCGCCAGCTGCCTGATCGCCGGCATCGATGCGGTGAAAAAAGCCCAACGGGTTGGCCAGGCGATCATCAACAAGACCGAAGAAATCTTCGCCGAGCGCGGCTGGCCGCCTTATCAGGAAGTCAGCGTCGAACTGCTCGGCAGCGAGGCGACCTACGGGGCTCAACGCCAGCGCCAAGACACCCGCGAGGTGGTGATCAAAATCGCCGTGCGCCACGCCAAGAAGGAAGCGCTGATTCTGTTTTCCCGCGAGATCGCCCAGGCCGCCACCGGCATGGCGCCAGGCCTGACCGGCATAGTCGGCGGCCGACCTACGGTATACCCGGTGATCCGCCTGTTTTCCTTTCTGGTGGATAAAACGGCCTGCAGCCTGGAGGTTGAACTGAATGGCCTGCGCAAGCCGGTCGCCTTGCCATCCCTGGCAACATTCGCCGGCCCGCCTGAGGCCGCAGAACCGCCCCTGCCAGAGGGGCTATGCGCCACCCGCGTGCCACTGATCAAGCTGGCCGTGGCCCGCTCCGGCGACAAGGGCAACCACAGCAATATCGGGGTGATGGCGAGAAAGCCCGAGTATCTGGCGTGGATCGCCGCTGCATTGAGTGAGGTCGCCGTGGCCGAATGGCTGCAGCACGTTCTGGACCGAGAAACCGGCCAAGTCAGTCGCTGGTACCTGCCGGGCAGTCACAGCCTGAACTTCCTACTGGAAAACGCCCTGGGCGGCGGCGGTATCGCCAGCCTGCGCATCGACCCGCAAGGCAAGGCCTTCGCCCAGCAGCTACTGGAATTCCCGGTGCCAGTGCCCAGGGCACTGGCCGACAGTCTGTAGGAGCGAGCTTGCTCGCGATCAGCCACAACGCATGAAGCATCGCCAGCAAGCTGGCGCCTACCAGAACAAATGCAGGCGCAACGAGGAGCAGAACAACCATGGCATACGACTCCAACTTCAAACCCGGCCTGTTCGCAGGCCAGATCATCCTGGTCACCGGTGGCGGTAGCGGTATCGGTCGTTGCACCGCCCATGAATTGGCGGCCCTGGGCGCTCATGTGGTACTGGTCGGGCGCAAGCTGGAGAAATTGGAAAAGGCCTGCAGCGAAATCATCGAGGATGGCGGCCAAGCCAGTTTCCAGGTCTGCGACATTCGTGACGAGGACGCAGTAAAGGCCATGGTCGCGCAGGTTGTCGCCGAACATGGACCGATTCATCACCTGGTCAACAACGCCGGCGGTCAGTACCCCGCACCGCTCGCCTCGATCACCCAGAAAGGCTTCGAGACCGTGGTGCGCACCAACCTGGTCGGTGGCTTTCTGGTGGCCCGCGAAGTATTCAACCAGAGCATGAGCAAGACCGGCGGCAGCATCGTCAACATGCTCGCCGACATGTGGGGCGGCATGCCCGGCATGGGCCACTCCGGCGCGGCGCGCGCCGGCATGGAAAACCTCACCAAGACCGCCGCCGTCGAGTGGGGCCATGCCGGAGTACGGGTCAATGCGGTGGCTCCGGGCTGGATCGCTTCCAGCGGCATGGACACCTATGAAGGGGCGTTCAAGGCGGTGATCCCGACCCTGCGCGAGCATGTGCCGCTCAAGCGCATCGGCAGCGAATCGGAAGTCTCCGCCGCCATTGTCTTTTTGCTGTCGCCGGGCGCCGCATTTATCAGCGGCAACTGCATCCGCATCGACGGCGCCGCCAGCCAGGGCAGCCGGGCCTTCCCCCTGTTCAAGGCGACTCCTGGGCTGAGCAAGTCCTACAACGGCTTCCATCGGGCCTATCTGCCCGATGTGCTGAAAGAACAAGAGGAATAAGCGATGCCGGTGATCCAGTCCGAGATCGACGTACACAGCCCAGACTTCGCGAAGAATCGCCAAGCCATGCTGACCGCCGTGGCTAGCTTTCGCGAAGTCGAACAGCAGTGCCTGCACAAGGCCTGCGAGGCCAAGGCCAAGTTCGACAAGCGCGGCCAGTTGCTGCCGCGTGAACGCCTCAACCTGCTGCTCGACGCTGGCGCGCCCTTCCTCGAACTGTCCTCGCTGGCCGGCTACAAGCTGCACGACGACAAGGACGGCACCCAGGCCGGCGGCGGCATCATCTCCGGCATCGGCTACATCGCCGGGGTGCGTTGCCTGATCAATGCCAGCAACAGCGCGATCAAGGGCGGCACCATTTCACCCAGCGGCCTGAAGAAAACCCTGCGCCTGCAGCAGATCGCCTTCGACAACAAGCTGCCGGTGGTGACACTGGCCGAAAGCGGCGGCGCCAACCTCAACTACGCGGCGGAAATCTTCGTCGAAGGCGCACGTGGCTTTGCCAATCAGGCGCGCATGTCGGCCATGGGCCTGCCGCAGATCACCGTGGTGCATGGCTCCAGCACCGCCGGCGGGGCTTATCAGCCGGGGCTGTCGGACTACGTGGTGGTGGTGCGCGGCAAGGCCAAGATGTTTCTCGCCGGGCCACCGCTGCTCAAGGCCGCCACCGGCGAGGTCGCCACCGATGAACAACTGGGTGGCGCCGAGATGCACGCCCAGGTCGCCGGCACTGCCGAATACCTGGCGGAAAACGACGCCGACGGCGTGCGCATCGCCCGCGAGATAGTCGCCATGCTGCCGTGGAATGCCCAACTGCCGACACGGGTCAAGCCCGGCTACCGCGAGCCGTTATACCCGGCCGACGAACTGCTCGGCCTGGTGCCCGCCGACGCCAAGAAGCCCTACGACGTGCGCGAGATCATCGCGCGCATCGCCGACGGCTCCGAATTTCTCGACTTCAAGAACGAGTTCGACAACCAGACCATCTGCGGTCACCTGCGGATCGAAGGCCAGTCCTGCGGCTTTATCGGTAATAACGGCCCGATCACCCCGCAAGGGGCGGCGAAGGCCGCGCAATTCATCCAACTGTGCGACCAGAGCAACACGCCGATTTTGTTCTTCCACAACACCACCGGCTTCATGGTCGGCACCGAGTCGGAACAGCAAGGGGTGATCAAGCACGGCTCGAAGATGATCCAGGCGGTGGCCAATGCTCGCGTGGCCAAGCTGACCATAGTGGTCGGCGGTTCCTACGGCGCCGGCAACTACGCCATGTGCGGCCGCGGCCTCGACCCGCGCTTCATCTTCGCCTGGCCGAACAGCAAGACCGCGGTGATGGGCGGCGCCCAGGCCGGCAAGGTGTTGCGCATCGTCACCGAGGAGAAACACGCCAAGCAAGGCAAGCAGGCAGATCCGCAGATGCTCGACATGCTGGAGAACGTCACCGCGCAGAAGCTCGACAGCCAGTCCGGCGCGCTGTACGGCACCGCCAGCCTGTGGGACGACGGTCTGATCGACCCACGCGACACGCGCAAACTACTCGGTTACCTGCTGGATATCTGTGCCGAAGCAGACATGCGCCCGCTGAAAGCCAACAGCTTCGGCGTGGCAAGATTTTGATTTCTAAATCGTCGGCTGGGTAGAGCGAAGCGAAACCCAGCGCTGTGTAACCCACTGGGTTTCGGCATCAAAACGCCGCTACCCAGCCTACGTAAGATCGGGAGAATAAGAAGATGATCTTTACCCAGGAACACGAAGAACTGCGGCGTACCGTGCGCAACTTTGTCGACAAGGAAATCAACCCGCACGTCGATGAATGGGAGAAGGCCGGTCGCTTCCCGATCCACGACATCTTCAAGAAGGCCGGCGAGCTGGGTCTGCTGGGCATCTCAAAGCCGGAGCAGTTCGGCGGCATGGGCCTGGACTACAGCTACTCGATCGTCGCCGCCGAGGAATTCGGCACTATTCATTGCGGCGGCATCCCCATGTCGATCGGCGTGCAGACCGACATGTGCACCCCGGCGCTGGCGCGCTTCGGTTCCGACGAACTGCGCGATGAATTCCTGCGCCCGGCCATCAGCGGCGAGATGGTCGGCTGCATTGGCGTTTCCGAAGTGGGCGCCGGCTCCGACGTCGCCGGGCTGAAAACCCTGGCCAGGAAAGACGGCGACGACTATGTGATCAACGGCAGCAAGATGTGGATCACCAACTCGCCCTCCGCCGACTTCATGTGCCTGCTGGCCAACACCAGCGACGACAAGCCGCACGTCAACAAGTCGCTAATCGTGGTGCCGATGAACAGCCCGGGCATCAGCGTCAGCCCGCACCTGGACAAGCTCGGCATGCGCAGCTCGGAGACCGCCCAGGTATTCCTCGACAACGTCCGCGTGCCGCAACGCAACCGCATCGGCCACGAAGGCACCGGTTTCATGATGCAGATGCTGCAGTTCCAGGAAGAACGCCTGTTCGGCGCAGCCAACATGCTCAAGGGCCTGGAGCACTGCGTCGACGCCACCATCGAGTACTGCAAGGAGCGCAAGACCTTCGGCAGCGCGCTGATCGACAACCAGGTCATCCACTTCCGTATGGCCGAACTGGCCTGCGAGATCGAAGCCCTGCGCGCCCTGGTCTACCAGGCCACCGAGCTGTACGTGAACGGCAAGGACGTCACCAAGCTGGCCTCCATGGCCAAGCTCAAAGCCGGGCGCCTCGGTCGCGAAGTCACCGACAGCTGCCTGCAGTACTGGGGCGGCATGGGCTTCATGTGGGACAACACGGTGTCACGCGCTTACCGCGACACCCGCCTGGTGTCGATCGGCGGCGGCGCAGACGAAATCATGCTGGGCATCATCTGCAAGCTGATGGGAATCCTGCCCGGCAAGAAGAAAGGCTGAACCAGATCGTAGGAGCCAGCTTGCTGGCGATCGGCGGCACTGCGATCGCCAGCAAGCTGGCTCCTACAGAAAGCCAATAGCGAACCTGTCGAGTACTGCGCGATGCCCTCACTACCCACCTGCGACACCCTGCTGCTCAAACTGGAAACCGGCGTGTTGCACATCACCCTCAACCGACCGGACAGCCGCAATGCCATGAGCCTGGCCATGGTCGCCGAACTGCGCGCGGTGCTGGCCGCAGCTCGTGATGATCGCAGCCTGCGCGCCCTGGTTCTGCGCGGGGCCGGCGGACACTTCTGCGCCGGCGGCGACATCAAGGACATGGCCTCGGCGCGCAGCGCTGGCGCCGCGGCCTACCGCGAACTGAACCGCGCCTTCGGCAGCCTGCTGGAAGAAGCTCAATGCGTGCCGCAGGTGTTGATCGCCGTGCTGGAAGGCGCAGTGCTCGGCGGCGGCTTCGGCCTGGCCTGCGTGTCCGACATCGCCATCGCCGGCGCGGACGCCAAGTTCGGCCTGCCGGAAACCAGTCTCGGCGTTATTCCCGCACAAATCGCACCCTTCGTGGTCAAGCGCATCGGTCTGACCCAGACCCGGCGCCTGGCCCTGACCGCCGCACGCTTTAATGGTGCGGAGGCGGAGCGCCTGGGGCTGGTGCATTTCAGCGAAGCCGATGAGCACGCCATCGAGCGTCGACTGGACGAGACCCTGGAGCAGATCCGCCAATGCGCGCCCGGCGCCAATGCGGCCACCAAAGCGCTGTTGCTGGCCAGCGACAGCGAGCCGCTCGACGCCCTGCTCGACCAGGCGGCCGAACAGTTTGCTGCGGCAGTGACCGGCGACGAGGGCAGCGAAGGCACTCTGGCCTTCGTGCAAAAACGCGCACCTAACTGGGCCCAGTAACCAACACCCTGTGGGAGCGGCCTTGGCCGCGAAACAACAGCATCGCGGCCAAGGCCGCTCCCACATAAATCAACAGGAGCCTCGTGCATGCCCGCCTTCACCAAGATCCTGATCGCCAACCGTGGCGAAATTGCCTGCCGGGTGATCCATACCGCACACAATCTGGGCTACCGCACAGTGGCGGTGTACAGCCAGGCCGATGCCGAGTCGCGCCATGTGCAACTGGCCGACGAGGCGCTGTGCATCGGTCCGGCGCCGGTCAATCAGTCCTACCTGCTGATCGACGCCATCATCGCCGCCGCGCGCAAGACCGGCGCCGACGCCATTCACCCCGGCTATGGCTTCCTCTCGGAGAACGCCGAGTTCGCGCGGGCCTGCCAGGCCGCCGGCATCCAGTTCATCGGCCCGTCCGCCGAGGCCATCCGCCTGATGGGCAGCAAGCGTCTGTCGAAAATCGCCATGCTGCAGTCCGGGGTTCCCTGCATTCCCGGCTACGAAGGCGCCGAGCAGGACGATGACACGCTGAGCCACGAGGCCGAGCGCATCGGCTACCCCTTGATGATCAAGGCCAGCGCCGGCGGCGGTGGTCGCGGCATGCGCCTGGTCCATCACGCCTCCGAATTGCTCGCGCAGATCCGCACCGCCCGCTCCGAGGCACAGAATGCGTTCGGCAGCGGCGAGCTGATTCTCGAGCGGGCGGTGACCCAGCCGCGCCATGTGGAAATTCAGGTGTTCGGCGACCAGCACGGCCACATGGTCTACCTCGGCGAGCGCGACTGTTCGGTGCAGCGCCGCCACCAGAAGGTGGTCGAGGAAGCCCCCTGCCCGCTGATGACGCCCGAGCTGCGCCAGGCCATGGGTGAGGCAGCCGTAAAGGCCGCTGCGTCAGTCGATTATGTCGGCGCCGGCACCGTGGAATTCCTGCTGGATCAGAGCGGCGCCTTCTATTTTCTGGAAATGAACACCCGCCTGCAGGTCGAGCACCCGGTCACCGAACTGGTCACCGGGCAGGACCTGGTGGCCTGGCAAATTCGCGTCGCCGAAGGCCAGCCGTTGCCACTGAGCCAGGACGAGATTCGCCTGAGCGGGCATGCCATCGAAGTGCGCCTGTACGCCGAGGATTCCAGCCACGATTTCATGCCGCAGACCGGCCATGTGCTGCGCTGGGAGCCGGCGTTGCTCGACGGCATCCGCATCGATCACGGTTTGATCGAAGGTCAAGCCATCACTCCGTTCTACGACCCGATGCTGGCCAAGATCATCGCCTACGGCGCCACACGCGACGAGGCGCGGCGCAAGCTGGTGCGCGCGGTGGAGGATTGTGTGCTGCTGGGGGTCAAGGCCAACCAGCGCTTCCTCGCCAACCTGCTCCAGCATCCCGAGTTTGCCGCCGGCAACGCCACCACCGCCTTTATCGCCGAACACTTCGCCGCGGACCCGAGCCTGATCCCGCAACCGCCTAGCCCGGCCGAGCTGGCCAGCGCCGCTGCCCTGCTCTATCAGATCTCGGCACAGTCCAGCGCGCACCAGACCGGGCTGGCGGGGTGGCGCAACGCCGGCAATGCACCCTGGCGCTTTCTGCTCAAGCACGGCGAGCAGCAGTTCGCGGTCGAACTGTCGGTATTGGAAGCCGGCCTACAGCCCCGGCTCGACGTAAAAATCGGCGAACAGCAGCTACAACTGCGCCTGCTTGGCGCAGACGGTCGCTGGGCCACTCTGGAGCTGGACGGCGTGCGCCGACGCCTGGCCTATCAACAAAGCGCCAGCTCAGTGTGGCTGTACGGCGACAACGGCAACCTGGAACTGATCGACGTCAGCCATGTGCCCGCCAGCGCCGCGGTGGGCACAGGCTCAGGCATGATCAAGGCACCGATGGACGGCGCCATCGTCGAAGTGTTGGTAGAGGACGGCAGCAAAGTCAGCAAAGGCCAGTTGTTGCTGGTGCTGGAAGCCATGAAGATGGAACACCCAGTGAAAGCCTCTATCGACGGCATCATCCGCCGCGTGCAGGTGAGTAAGGGCGATCAAGTGCGTAACCGGCAGCAACTGCTGGAAGTACAAGCGGAATGAGAAACGGAGCGTTTTCACCTCATGACCCTGACATGAGACGCATTACTGACGCCAAGATAGTGGCTTTTTGCATCCAAGCAGATCATTATTCTGCCCGAGCAGTCACAAGGATGCCGCATGCCCACCCCTCTGCCAAACAGCGAAGCCACTGCCTCTCCACACTTTCGGGCGACGTTCGCCCGACGCACCCTTCCTGCGATTGTGACCGTATTGTTGTTGGCGCTCGCCGCCACCACGCTCACTCTGTTCCACGTCGCGCACCAGCAAGATGTACAAACGGCACAGCAGAGCCTGCTCTTCGCCAGCAAGGCGGTAGAGACACGCCGGCAGGGTCTGATGGGGTCGGTGAGCGATAATGCTTTCTGGGGCGATGCATACCAAAACCTGCATCAACGCGTCGACCTGGAGTGGGCCTACACGCGTCAGAACCTAGGGCCCTCGTTGTACCAGGACTTCGGCTATGAAGGCCTGTTCGTGGTCGCCCCGAACGACAAGACCGTGTACTCGGTGATCGAGGGCAAGTTACACACCCTGGACATTCGCCAGTGGCTGCACGGCGATCTCGACACCCTGCTCGCCCGCGCGCGCGACACTACGGAGGATGCCGAGCCACAGGTTGCCATCATGCAGGTCGGCGACTATCCCGCACGAGTCGCCGCAGCCCGCCTAACCAGCGGTGACGACCCTTCGGTCAGTGAAATAGCGGGGCCCGCCTCGGTGCTAATCTTCGTTGACGTGCTCGACGCACAAAAGCTGGAGGACTACGGGCAAAACTATCAGTTGGCAAATTTACGCATCCCCCGCGATGCGCAGGATGCCGCCGAGCAACCCGCCCTGACTCTAGTCACCGACACCGGCACACCGCTGCTGTTGCGCTGGGACCAGGCCCAGCCGGGTCGGAAAATGTTGCTGATGGTCATGCCGCTGCTGGGCTTGCTCGGTCTGGCCCTCGCAGCCCTGACCTGGTTGGTTCTGCGCCATGCCATGGCCAATGCACGCTTGATGGATCTCAGCTACCACCGCCTGGAAAGCAGCAAGGCCGCACTCGCCGCCAGCGAGGCGCGCTTTCGCGATGTCGCCGAAGCCGCCTCGGACTGGATCTGGGAAGTCGATGCCGACTATCGCATCACCTACCTCTCCGGGCGTTTCGAGGCGGTCACCGGCCTCCCTTCGAGCAGCTGGCTGGGTCGCCCGCTCAGCGAGCTACTCAGCTGTGACAGTCAACCGATAAACGACTGGCTCTCCAGCGCCCCTCGCACCAACGCAGATCGCACCACCCTCGACTGCCACTATCAGACTGTCGTCGGTCATCAGCGCATCTGCCGCATCGCCAGCAGAGCGATCAGGGAGGAGATGCGCAGTGACAGTCATTACCGAGGCACCGCCAGTGACATTACCGAAGAAATCGAGGCTCAGGCACGCCTGCAGCATCTCTCGCAACACGACGCCCTGACAGGCCTGGCCAACCGCAACCATCTGCGTGAGTTTCTCGAAGGCAAGCTCAACAATCTACCGCCCATCGAGCAACCGCTGGTGATGCTGAGCATCGACCTGGATCGCTTCAAGCCAATCAATGACGCTCTAGGTCATGCGGCAGGCGACCATGTACTGCATGAAGTCGCCCGGCGTCTGCACGAATGCACCCGCGGTGACGATCTGCTGGCCAGACACGGCGGCGACGAATTCGTCATGGTACTCAGCGGCACCTACTCGCGAGAAAACATCGATCATCTGTGTAAGCGGCTGACAGAAAAGATCAAGCAACCCTATCTAGTCGAGAATCAGGAAGTGTTTATCGGTGCCAGCATCGGCATCGCCATGGCCCCGCAGGATGCCTGCCAGGTCGAGGAGCTGTTGCGCTACGCCGATTTGGCCCTCTATCAAGCAAAAGCCGCAGGGCGCAATACGTGGCGTTTCTATGCCCAGGAGATGAACGAGCGCATCGTCGAACGCCGGCAACTGGAACAGGATCTACGCCAGGCCCTCTCTCAGAGTGACCAGTTGTGCCTGCATTATCAGCCGCGTTACCGTGTCGATGGCTTGCAACTGGCCGGCGCCGAAGCTCTCGTCCGCTGGCAGCATCCGCAACGCAACCTGCTCGGTCCCGACCGTTTCATTCCCCTCGCCGAGGAAACTGGGCTGATCGTCCCGCTGGGCACCTGGGTCTTGCGCAGCGCCTGCATTGAGGCCATGCGCTGGACACAACCACTGCCAGTGTCGGTGAACCTGTCGCCCTTGCAGTTTCGTTGCAGCGATCTGGTCGATCAGGTCAAGAGCGCCCTCGACGAGAGCGGGCTGCCCGCCAGTCGACTGGAGCTGGAAATCACCGAGAGCGTGATGCTCGAAGATGCCGAGGGCGCACGGGTGACCCTCAAGCAGCTCAAGGCACTCGGCCTGCACTTGTCCATGGACGACTTCGGTACCGGTTACTCCTCCCTGAGTTACCTGCACACCTACCCTTTCGACACCTTGAAAATCGATCGCAGCTTTATCGCCGACCTCGACGTCTCGCAAGACCGCCGCGCCATCGTTCAGGCCATCATCGGTCTGGGGCGCGCGCTGTCCATGACCGTCACTGCCGAAGGGGTGGAGAATCAAGCGCAATTAGGCCTATTGCAGGCGGACGGCTGTTATGAAGCTCAAGGCTACTACCTGAGTCGCCCCCTGCCCGCCGAAGCATTACGCTCATTACTGAGCTGCGAGGTCGACGCCTAGACTCAACACACTAATCCGCCAGAATTATTTCTTGTCAGCTCATGCCACAACCACCATA
The DNA here is from genome assembly GCF_000498575.2 of Pseudomonas taeanensis MS-3. GTDB lineage: Bacteria > Pseudomonadota > Gammaproteobacteria > Pseudomonadales > Pseudomonadaceae > Aquipseudomonas > Aquipseudomonas taeanensis. The sequence continues at coordinate 366,126 of NZ_AWSQ01000009.1, read as the reverse complement.
CCGGAGGAGCACCATGACACTCGCCAACAAGACCCTGTTCATCACCGGCGCCAGCCGTGGCATCGGTCGAGAAATCGCCCTGCGTGCAGCACGCGACGGCGCCAACATCGTCATTGCGGCAAAGAGCGCGGAAGCCCACGCCAAGCTGCCGGGCACCATCCACTCGGTAGCGGAGGAAGTTGAGGCGGCCGGCGGCAAAGCCCTGGCCCTGCAGCTGGATGTGCGTGACGAACAGGCGGTAAAAGCCGCCATGGAACGCGCCGCCGAGCACTTCGGCGGCATCGATGGCCTGGTCAACAACGCCGGGGCGATCAAGTTGCTCGGTGTCGAGCAGCTGGAGCCCAAACGCTTCGACCTGATGTTTCAGATCAACACCCGGGCGGTAATGGTTTGCAGCCAGGCCGCCCTGCCTTACCTGAAGCAGAGCGGAAATGGTCATATTCTCAGCCTGTCACCGCCGCTGAACATGGCCAGCAAGTGGTTCGCCCAGCACGCCCCCTACACGGTCACCAAGTACGGCATGAGCATGCTCACCCTGGGCATGAGCGAGGAGTTCAAGAAGTACGGCATCAGCGTCAATGCGCTGTGGCCGCAGACCATGATCGCCACTGCCGCCATCGAATTCGAGCTGGGCAGCCGCGAGGCCTTCAAGCGCTCGCGCACCCCGGCAATCATGGCCGACGCCGCCCACGCCATCCTCTCCAGCAGCGACCGCGCCATCAGCGGGCGGTTGCTGATCGACGAGGAGATCCTCCGCGAGCAGGGCAAGACCGAGTTCGACCACTACCGCTTCGACCCGAACGGTGGGACTCTGATTCCCGATCTGTTTCTCGATTGAGCCCTGTAGACGCCCGCAGGTGAGCTGCATGAATGCAGGTACCCGCGGGCATCTACAACGGTTTTCTGCGCGACCTTGAGCGCCCTGCCCGCCTACCGGACCATTCAGCCGCAGCCCAAGCCGCGCGTTTAGTGCCTGAATTCAAACTGCACTTCAGCACCGTCCAGCAACTTCGAGGAATCCTTGTCTCCCTCATTGCTGAGCAATCGGCCATTGAGCAGGAAAGGATTGTCCACCTGTGCTTTCTCTTCGAATAACGACGGCAGTAATGGCTCCGGCGCTTGCTCTGCGTCGCCGCGTTCGGCATTTAGTTGCTCGGCCAGCTCAGGTGGCAAGCTGAGATCCAGCTTGCTCTTCGGTGGCTCTTTACGGGGATTCGCCAGCCTTGCTGCGGGCTCTGGTGCAAGCTCAGCAGGCGCAACCGGCGGCTTTTTTACTGGGACAGTTTGAGTGTCATGAGCTGGGACGGCAGGCTCAATGGCAATGGAAGGCGCTTCAGACTGCACACTTTTGGCAGGCTGGACTTGCTGCACGGCAGGCGCGCTGGATTTCTCCGACTCGACCTTGGCCGGCGCCAACTTGGGTTCGCACCCATTCAGTAACGGAACTAACAGGGCCACGCCCAGGTAACGCATAACAGTCATAGTCGCTTTAACAGGCACTTATTCAGTTGGAAAAATACAGGCGTTTGCCTCTTCGAGCCGCCAAGCCGAGCCACCTCGATAAGCTGGCGCACAACCTAACGATTACTCAGTCGGGGGCAGTAACTCGAACGCTGTCGCACCCTCGTCGAAGGCTTACCGCAAGCACTATGCTGGCCTGCCTGCGGGCGCCTGACAAGTCAGTTTTTTAGCTCAACGGGCCGCCTGTCCTGCGCCAACAAGCGCTTCAGCAGCGCCTCGAGATCCGCCTGCGGATAGCGTTGCTGCAGTTCATTGAGTCGTTCGGCTGCCTCCGCCTGCCAGCCTTGCTCACGTAACTCGGCAATTTGCCGCAAAGCGGTGTGCAACTCCGCCGCCAGCGGCGCCGCGACAGCCTCGCTGCGCGCCGCCAAACTGCTGCGTGCGCTCGGCGTCGGAGACGCCTCGGACAGTGGCGCCGCAACATCGGCCATCGCACTGGCCTCAGACTCAATACTGGTTTCAGGCTGATGCAGTTGGAATGACTCAGCCATGGTCTTTTTCTCCGGCGCCGCAGGCGCGGCATAACGCTGCAGCGCAGGTACCGCCGGCATCGGGCTGTCGTAGCTCGGTGCAATCGGCGCAGGCGTCCTCAGGCTGATACCCAGCCCCAGACCGAGCACCGCGACGCTGCCCAAAACCACCGACCAGCGCCTATGCGACGCACCGTCGAACAGCCAGGCCTGCACCCGCGCCATAGCGCTGGGCGGCTTAGGTTGTTGCGAGCGTAGCGCTGCGCTCGCGGCCGCAAGAATCCGCGCATCCAGTTCGGCGCAAGGTTCGCTATCGTGCTGCCCGCGATAATGTTGGAGCAACTGTTGCTCTTCGCTATCGGGTAATGACTGGTGATCTTTCATGCGGATACCTCTTCGACTGCGGCCGGGTCAGCCAACAGCCGACGTAACTTTTGCAGCGCATAGCGCAAGCGACTTTTCACCGTTTCCACCGGTGTGCGGGTCAACTCGGCGATCTCGTGCAGCTGCAGCTCAGCATGCGCGCGCAACAAGAAGACCTCACGCTGCTCCTCCGGCAAGTCGTCCAGCGCCGCCTGCAAGCGCTGCTGGTCGCGACTGAGACTGAGCTGCTGTTCGGGATTCGCCTGACTATCGGGCTCGGCATGCACCTGCTCGTCGAACGCGTCCTGCAAGCCCTGGCGCTTGCCGTGCTTGCGCCAATGATCGATCAAGCGGTTGCGCGCGATCTGGTACAGCCAGGTCTTGAACAGCAGTGCATCACGCGGCAACGACTCGCTGCGAATCAGGCTCAGCCAGGTGTCCTGGAACACCTCTTCGGCCAGCGCCGGATCACTGCACAGACCACAGAGAAAACGAAACAGGCCAAGGCGATGGCGCTGATACAACTGCGCAAAGGCCTCGATATCACCCTGCCGATAACGCCGCAGCAGTGCAGCATCGTCATCGGCAGAAAAACTCGCAACAGGCTTAACAGTCACACTCAATCGACCTCAGCGTTACTGGGTTGGGGATTCGGCGCGGGGACCGGAAGCGAATTCTGCAGGCTCTGGGTCAATTCGACCAGCTGGACGAACTCGCCGCGCAGGCCCAAACGATCCTCACCCTTAGCGCTGCGCGCCAGCGCGGCACTTGCCGCCAGGTCGAACTTGCCGGTGTATTGCCCACCCTTGAGCTGCTGGGCAAAGGCTGCCACCGCCGCGGCAAAGCGAAAGTCCTCGCTGGTTTCGTCGATTGGCGCTACCCGCTGCGGTGCATGGATCGGCAGTTCCAGTAAGCGACTGTCGTCCTGCTGCGGGGCCTTGTAGCGAATTCGCAGCCACGCCAACTCGTCAGCCTTGCCCTCGGCCTTGGCCACGCGCTGATAACGCAGCGGCTCCAGCCAACCCCGATGGCCGACCGGGACTATCTCGTACAATGCGGTGACGCTGTGTCCGGCGCCAATTTCACCGGCATCGACCTTGTCGTTGCTGAAGTCTTCGCGGCGCAGCGCGCGGTTCTCGTAGCCGAGTAGGCGGTATTCGCTGACCTGGGCCGGATTGAACTCAACCTGGACTTTCACATCCTTGGCCACCACCGCCAGGGTCGAACTGAGTTGCTCGACCAGCACCTTGCGTGCCTCGCGCAGGTTGTCGATATAGGCGTAGTTGCCATCCCCGGCATCGGCCAACTGTTCCATCAGTTGCTCGTTGTAGTTGTCCGTACCGAAGCCCAGGGTGGTCAGGGACACACCAGTTTTGCGCTTCTCGGCGGACAGCGCCTTGAGCGTAGCGAAGTCGCTGATGCCGACATTGAAGTCGCCATCGGTGGCCAGCAGGATGCGGTTGATGCCGCCGGCAATAAAGCCTTGCTGCGCCTGTTGGTAGGCCAACTGAATACCCGACTCACCTGCCGTCGAACCACCTGCGCGCAGTTGCTCGATGGCAGCACGAATCTTGGCCTTTTCCGCGCCGGATGTCGGCGCCAATACCACCCGTGACTCACCGGCGTAGACCACCAGCGCCACCTTGTCCTCGGCGCGCAACTGCCCAGTCAGCAGCTTCAAACTGCTTTGCACCAGGGGCAGCCCCTCACGGCGGTCCATAGAACCGGACACATCCACCAGAAACACCAGATTGGCCGGTGGCAGTGCCGCGACCTGGGTATCCGAGGCCTTGATGGCTATGCGCAGCAGTCGGCTATGCGGATTCCACGGCGTTACCGCCAACTCGCTGCCGACCCCGAACGGGGTATCCCCCTTGGGCTGCGGATAGGCATAGGGGAAGTAGTTGACCAGTTCCTCCAGGCGCACCGCCTCGTTAGGCGGCAACTGCCCCTGGTTGAGGAAGCGTCGCACGTTGGCATAGCTGCCGGTGTCCACGTCGATGCTAAAGGTGGATACCGGCGACTCGGCCACCGCATGAACCGGATTGGCGGCGAGGCGTTGATACTGCTCACGGTAGGCCTCCCGGTAAGCCGGCACTTGATAGTCGGCTAGCGCAGGCGCGGGCATCACACTCGACTGCAGAGCAGTCGCTGGGTAACGGGAGCGCTCGGTTTTTTTCTCCGGCAGCATGGCCAACGACTCATGCGCAGCTGGAAGCGCCAGTTGCCTATCGCTCGCCTGCTCGCTGGGAGGCTCGGTTTGAGTGGCATTACAGGCGGTTAGGCTCAACAACAGGCTTGCGCCAAAGCCAAGCCAGAATGGCTGCCGGGGCAGCGCGATAGACGGGTGCATGATGCGTCTCCTGGGCAGGAAAGAACTCCTGCCTCAGTAGACGCACTGCCTGACGGATTCGGGTTAACCCGCGCGAAGGTATGTTTAAAAGGTGCCGGTGGTCTCTTGGCACAACTGGTTGGCCAGCATGCCCAGGGTCATCAGCGCCCGCTCGGCCTCACGGTTCCAGGGAATGCCGCAGTTCAGTCGCACACAGTGATTGAACTGTTCGGTATTGCTGAAAATCAGCCCTGGCGCGATGCTGATGCCTTGCTGCAACGCACGTACGTGCAAGTCCTTGGTGTTGACCCGCGCCGGCAGACTGACCCACAGAATGAAGCCACCATTGGGCCGAGTGATCTGCGTACCTTCGGGAAAATTCTGCTGCACCGCCAATTGGAAGGCGCTGAGGTTCTTGCGGTACTCCTGACGGATATGCCGCAGGTGGCGATCATAACCACCATTTTCCAGGTAAGCCGCCACTGCCATCTGCGTCACACTACAGGCCGAGTGGGTGCTGAAGGTCTGCAGGCGCTGGATTTCATCCTGATACTTGCCGGCGATGATCCAGCCAATGCGCACGCCAGGCGACAGGGTCTTGGAAAAGCTCGAGCAATACACCACCCGCCCTTCTCGATCATGCGACTTCAGCGCTTTGGTCGGCCCCTGCTCGAACATCAACTCGCCGTAGATATCGTCCTCGACGATCTGGATATCGAAATCACCAGCCAGGCGCAGCAACTGTTTTTGCCGTCCTTCCGGAATGGTGCCGCCCAGCGGATTGCTCAGCCGTGCGGTCAATACCAGAGCCTTGATCGGCCATTGACTGGCGGCCAGTTGCAAGGCCTCCAGGCTGATACCGGTGGTCGGGTCGCTGGGGATTTCAATAACTTTCAGGCCAAGCAGATCGGCCAGTTGCAGCAACCCATAATAGGTCGGCGATTCAGCGGCGATCAGGTCTCCCGGTTTGGTGAGCACGCGCAGCGACATTTGCAGGGCATCGACGCAGCCATGGGTGATCACTACCTCGGAAGGATCGACCACCACTCCGGCATCACGCATGCGAATCGCAACTTGACGGCGCAGCGGTTCGAAACCAGGGCTGAACATGTAACTGAAGGCCCGCGGGCTATGGAAGCGGGTGACCTTGGCCAACTGCTGATGCAAGGCACGCACCGGCAGATACTCGACATGGGGCACGGCGGCCCCTAGCGGAAACACCCCTTCACGGCGCGACTCGGTCAATATCTGGTTGATGATACTGCTGCGCGTCACCAGGCCGGGCCGCTCGACACGGGCGATATCCGGGGTCGGCGCAGTAAGCGCAGGGGTCTGATGCACATAGAAACCCGATTGCGGTCGAGCGCGAATCAGGCCCATATCTTCGAGATTGGCGTAGGCCTGTAAAACAGTGGCATGGCTGACGCTGAGCTGTGAACTCATCTTGCGCACCGACGGCACCCGCTCGCCCGGCTGATAGACACCTCGACGGATATCTTCCGCCAGCTGCTGGGCGATACGCTGATAGAGCAACAGATTGGTCATAGCCGCTTTCCCGTCTAACTGAACCACAACAGTAACCCTGCACACTGAAAGTGCACCGGTACAGATCTAGAAATTGTGGACGATACAGTGCAAATCCGCTAGCGACTGTATCGGCCTAATTGATCGCGTAGAAGACTGTTCTGGAAATAAGCCAACCTGTCGCCGTGCAATGCACACGGGTTAACCGCCTGGGCGTCTGCGACAAAATGGCGCCTAGCAACTAGCAATCAGTCCGGCGGGTGAGGAATTGCGAAAACAAAAAAAACCCGGAGACCTCAGGGTAGCCGGGGTTTGGGTGACTTCATCAAATCAGCGAGCAGCGCCCAGGCGCCCCTGCTCGTCGGAGAAGACGATCTCGACCCGGCGGTTTTGCGCACGTCCTTTGGACGAAGCATTCTCCTTTACCGGGAAGTTTTCCCCATGACCTTGCACCTCAATACGCTTGGCGTCGATACCCAGATCAACCAGCATGTCGGCCACGGTCTGCGCCCGCGCCCGGGACAATTCGAGGTTCACCTGTTTGTCGCCCCGGTTGTCGGTGTAGCCCTCGATGCGTACCACGCGACGCGGGTTGAGCTGGAGGAAATGCACCAGCTTCAGCACAGTACGGTTGGCCGAGGCCTGCAGATCAGCTTGCCCGGCATCGAACAACACGTCGCCCAGGGTCATCACCAGGCCTCGCTCGCTCTCGCTAGTCGCAAGGCTGAGCATTTGCTCTTCCAGCCAACTGCCATGTTCCTGCACGCTCAGCAACTTGGCCTCACGCAGGGCCAACTGCAGGCGCTGGACTTCCAGCTCGAGCTTGACCGCCCGCTCCTGGTTCAGGTTCAGATCACTGTGCTGTTCGGCGATGTCGCTGTAACGCTGACTCAGGTAAGCGTAATGCCTGACATCATCGGCACTGCCCCAGTAGCTCGACAAACGGTCTGCACGGGCCAGCGACTCACCAGCACGAATCACATCTTTAGGCGCACTGCGCAGCACATTGGAGTCCTCCCTGACTGCCTGAAAACGGCTGCGAGCTGCCTCGAGCGCCTCACCACTGTTCGGCTGCGAGCTCGCACAACCACTCAACAACAAGGCCAGCATGACACTGGTGATCGCTTGGGTTTTAGCGCTCATTGGAGTTCCCCCAGCTGCTTGCGCAGGCGGTTGATCCGATTGTGCAACTCGCTCAGTTGAGCCTGGCTTTTCTCGGTCAACACCCGCGCTTCCGCCAAGCGTGCATCCAGTTCGGCCTGCTCGGCGAACATCCGGGCATCCTTGTACGCTTCTTGCGCCATGGCAGCCTGGGCCTGCACAAGCTTGTTCTCGGCCAGGGTCAACTCGGCCACTTGCTCACTCGCACCGACGGCTTTCGCCTGGCTCATCGCCTGTTCGCTCAGCCGCAATTGCTCGGTTGGCGCCGGATCACTGGCGCAACCGGTCAGGGCTATCAGCACCAGTGCGCTGTATAAACATCGATTAGTCACTAATATTTCCTACTGATTCGAGGCGCTGGCGGGTCGTAACCGCTGCTCCTTCCATCGCAGCAAATTGCGCTGCAACAAGTCCTCCGGCAAGCCGGCGGCGGCTAATTCTGTCATTTTTTTCGCCAACTGTCCGCGCAGCCAGGGGTCGTTACACGCCGAGTTGTGCGACAGCGAGAGGTACAGGCCTTCGCTGGAAATCGGTGGGGACAGTGCCAGCAGGTCGTCCTGCAACCCCAGGGTGTAGGCCAGCGCTTGCCCCGGCTCTCGCTCATGCAGCACATAATCGACTTCGCCAAGCATCAACTTCTGAAACAGCTGGGTGAGACTGGCGCCTTGCTCAAGGCTCAAGTTGGCTTTGGCGAACTCATCGAATGCTGGAGCGAAATCACTGCTGGCCATTGCCCCCCGACGCTCGCGCAGGTCAGCCCATTCGATATAGGGGAAACTCGCCAAGCGACGCACCCAGACCACCTTGGCGCGACTGAATATCGGCGGATACACATAATCCATCGCCTCCAGATCGACGAGGGTCAGCGCCGCACCCGCCAGCAAATCTATCCGCCCGCTACGCACTTCCTCCTGGGCCTTGTCCCATGAGCGGTTGTAGAGCATCTCGATCCGCACTCCCAGCTCTTTGCCCAGGTGCTCCAACAGGTCCGCTTGAGCACCGATCAAGCGCTGCGGGTTCTGTGGGTCACGCCAACTGAAAGGCGGATAATCGGGATGACCAGTGGCGACCAAGCGCTCGCACTTGCCCGCCGCCATGGCTAATCCAGGCAGACTGAGCAATGCGATAAGCAATAAACAGGACTTCAGAAAAACACGATCAAGCATTGAATAGGTCTCGACTTAACGTCCGCTGGGGCGCGCGCCACTGCCGAACGCCAGGGTTGTTCTTCATGCTAGGTTAGCGGCCGCACACTAGTAATTCGCGATAAGGACATGCCATGAAAAAATTGTTGCTCGCTCTACTCCTGGTAATCGGCGTCACCGCCGCCGGGCTGTATGCCTTCCCTGCCGCCCTACTGACCAGCGCTCAATACCTGGAGCGGCAAATAGCCGGGCTATCCAGTGAGCAGCTGGAGGTCGCGAATCTTAGCATCCATTACTACGAAGGCGGCCCGAGCGACGCTGAAACCCTGCTGATGATCCATGGTTTCGGCGCCAACAAGGATAACTGGTTGCGTTTTGCCCGCCACTTTACCGAACGCTACCACGTGATTGCCCTCGATTTACCCGGTTTTGGCAACAGCAGCCAGCCACACGCCAGCTATGACGTTGGCAGCCAGGTGGAGCGAGTGATGGCCTTCACTCAGGCTCTGGGAATCAAAAAACTGCACCTGATCGGCAACTCCATGGGCGGCCATATCAGTGCCCTGTATGCCGCACGCTACCCAGAGCAGGTGCTCTCCGTGGCCCTGTTCGACAATGCAGGCGTTACTGCACCACAGAAGAGTGAACTGGCTGAGCGACTCGAACACGGCGACCGCAACCCTCTGATAGTGAAAGAGCCTGAAGACTTCAACCGTCTGCTGGATTTTGTCTTCGTCGAAGCGCCACCCCTACCGACTGTGCTGAAGGACTATCTGGCCGAGCAAGCTATCGCCCAGCGTGATCACTACGAGATGATTTTCGACCACCTGCGAAACCGCTACATCCCCCTCGAACCCGAGCTTCCTAAAATCCAGGCCCCCACCCTGCTACTGTGGGGGGATAAGGACAAGGTACTGGACGTATCCAGCATCCAAGTCATGCAACCATTGCTGCGTAAACCCAGCGTGGTGATCATGGAAAGCTGTGGCCATGCGCCGATGATCGAGCGTCCGGAAGAAACCGCACACCATTATCAGGCGTTCCTCGACAACATCGATGGCTAGTTGCAGGCTACAAAAAACCCGCTTGATCAGCGGGTTTTTTGTAGGGCAAGAAAAGCTGGCTTACACCAGGTTTTCGAACTCCGGGATGGCTTCGAACAGGTCAGCAACCAGGCCGTAATCGGCCACCTGGAAGATTGGCGCATCCTCATCCTTGTTGATCGCAACAATCACCTTGGAGTCTTTCATGCCAGCCAGGTGCTGAATCGCGCCGGAAATACCGACGGCGATGTACAGCTCCGGGGCGACGATCTTACCGGTCTGACCGACCTGCATATCATTCGGCACAAAACCAGCGTCGACCGCGGCGCGCGAGGCACCGACAGCGGCACCGAGCTTGTCGGCCAGGGCATACAGGTGCTTGAAGTTGTCACCATTCTGCATGCCACGGCCGCCGGAAACGACGATCTTGGCAGCGGTCAGTTCAGGACGATCGGATTTGGCCAGCTCTTCGCCAACGAACGCCGACTTGCCGGCATCGCCACCAGCCGTCACGGCTTCAACGGCAGCAGAACCGCCCTCGGCAGCAACCGGGTCGAAACCGGTAGCACGCACGGTGATCACTTTCACCGCAGCCGAGGATTGCACGGTGGCAATGGCGTTACCGGCGTAGATCGGGCGCTTGAACGTATCGGCGCTTTCGACGGCAATGATCTCGGAGATCTGGTCAACGTCCAACTGCGCCGCAACGCGCGGCAGGATGTTCTTGCCGTTACTGGTAGCGGCAGCCAGGATGTGGCTGTAGCCCTTGCCCAGTTCGGCTACCAGCGGCGCGATGTTTTCCGGCAACTGATGGGCGAAAGCCGCGCTGTCAGCAACCAGTACCTTACTGACGCCAGCCACTTTGCCAGCGGCTTCAGCAGCGGCGCCACAGCCCGCACCGGCTACCAACACGTGAATATCGCCACCGATGGCTTGCGCCGCGGCAACGGTATTCAGAGTGGCGCCAGCCAGGGCAGCGTTAGTGTGTTCTGCAACAACTAAGATAGCCATTTAGATTACCTTCGCTTCGTTCTTCAGTTTCTCGACCAGTTCAGCCACGGACTTGACCTTGATGCCGGCACTGCGGGTAGCAGGCGCTTCGACTTTCAAGGTCTTCACGGTGGAAGCGGTGGAAACACCGAGGGCGTCCGGAGTAACCACTTCCAGCGGCTTCTTCTTGGCCTTCATGATGTTCGGCAGCGACGCGTAGCGTGGCTCGTTCAGACGCAGGTCGGTGGTGACGATTGCCGGCAGGTTCAGCGCGACGGTCTGCAGGCCACCATCAATCTCGCGAGTGACGTTGACCTTGTCGCCGGCCACTTCGACCTTGGAGGCGAAGGTGCCTTGTGCGTAACCGCTCAATGCAGCCAGCATCTGGCCGGTCTGATTGTTATCGCTGTCGATGGCCTGCTTACCCAGGATCACCAACTGCGGCTGCTCTTTGTCGACCACCGCCTTGAGCAGTTTGGCCACACCCAGAGAGTTCAGCTCATCGCTCGACTCAACCAAGATGGCACGGTCGGCCCCCAGCGCCAGCGCGGTGCGCAGCTGCTCTTGAGCAGCGGTCGGGCCGATCGATACGACGACGATTTCGCTCGCCACGCCCTTCTCTTTCAGGCGTACGGCTTCTTCCACGGCGATTTCGCAGAAAGGATTCATCGACATCTTGACGTTGGCAAGATCAACGCCGCTGTTGTCCGCCTTGACGCGAACCTTGACGTTGTAGTCGACCACTCGTTTGACAGCTACAAGAACCTTCATGGATTCCTCGTTACTCTCCGGTGAATAAGAATGTCGCCAAAGCGAACATAGCGGGGATGCAGACCGGCCGGAACCGACAGTCAGCCTGTAACGGCAGACTCAAAACCGCCCGTATCTTGACCGCACGGCCTAGCCTGGTCAATACAATGAGCTGGCCAGTCACCCGCGATGTAGTAGGATTCTAACAGCCCTACAGAAAATTCAAACAAACGTTTGTATTGGACCATTCCCTAGCTGGGGATATAATGCGCGCGCACCGCTCAGGGAGCGAGCCTGCCCGTCAAATTAAAATATCAAGAGAGCCTTGAGTAGGAGATAGCCTGTGGAACGCGAGTTTATGGAATTCGACGTCGTCATCGTCGGCGCCGGCCCTGCTGGTTTGTCCGCTGCCTGCCGATTGAAGCAGAAAGCCGCCGAAGCCGGCAAAGAAATCAGCGTCTGCGTGGTCGAGAAAGGCTCCGAAGTCGGTGCGCACATTCTCTCCGGTGCGGTATTCGAGCCGCGCGCCCTGAACGAACTGTTTCCCAACTGGAAAGAACTCGACGCGCCGCTGAACACCCCGGTCAAGCGCGATGACATCTACCTGCTCAAGAACGCTGAAAAAGCCAGTCGCATTCCTGACCTGTTCGTGCCCAAGACCATGCACAACCAGGGTAACTACATCATTTCCCTGGGCAACCTGTGCCGCTGGCTGGCCCAGCAAGCCGAGAATCTTGGCGTAGAGATCTACCCAGGCTTCGCCGCCCAGGAAGCTCTGATCGACGAGAACGGTGCGGTGTATGGCATTCTCACCGGCGACCTCGGCGTCGACCGCGAGGGCAACCCGAAAGAGGGTTATTACACCCCAGGCATGGAGTTGCGCGCCAAGTACACCCTGTTCGCCGAGGGCTGCCGTGGCCATATCGGCAAGCAACTGATCAGCAAATACAAGCTGGACAGCGAAGCCGACGCCCAGCACTACGGCATTGGCCTCAAGGAAATCTGGGATATCGACCCAGCCAAACACGAGCAAGGCCTGGTGGTGCATACCGCAGGCTGGCCACTGTCGCTGGTGGATAGCGAAAACACCGGCGGCTCCTTCCTCTATCACCTGGAAAACAACCAGGTGGTAGTCGGCCTGATCGTCGACCTGTCCTACAGCAACCCGCACCTATCTCCGTTTGATGAGTTTCAGCGCTATAAACATCACCCGGTGATCGCCCAGTATCTGGAAGGCGGCAAGCGCGTAGCTTACGGCGCGCGCGCCATTAGCAAAGGTGGTCTCAACTCGCTGCCGAAGATGGTATTCAAAGGTGGCGCACTGATCGGTTGCGACCTGGGCACCCTGAACTTCGCCAAGATCAAGGGCAGCCATACTGCAATGAAGTCCGGGATGCTGGCTGCCGACTCGGTCGCCGACGCACTGTTCGCAGGCCATGAAGGCGGCGATGAGCTGACCAGCTATGTCGATGCCTTCAAGGCCAGCTGGCTGTATGACGAACTGTTCCGTAGCCGCAACTTCGGCGCGGCAATCCACAAGTTCGGCGTCCTCGGCGGCGGCGCGTTCAACTACGTCGATCAGAACCTGTTCGGCGGCAAGATCCCCTTCACCCTGCACGACACCAAGCCGGATTATGCCTGCATGAAGCTGGCCGCCGACTCCACCAAGATCAGCTACCCGAAGCCGGACGGCAAGCTCAGTTTCGACAAGCTGAGTTCGGTATTCCTGTCCAGCACCAACCATGAAGAAGAACAACCCTGCCATCTGAAACTCAGCGACCCGAGTATCCCGATCGGCAAGAACCTGCCGATGTACGATGAGCCCGCGCAACGCTACTGCCCGGCCGGCGTATATGAGGTGGTGACTCAGGAAGACGGCGAGAAACGCTTCCAGATCAACGCGCAGAACTGCGTGCACTGCAAGACCTGCGACATCAAGGACCCTGCTCAGAACATCACCTGGGAGGCCCCTGAAGGTGCTGGCGGCCCGAACTACCCCAACATGTAAGACACGTAAAAGGCTCCCTCGGGAGCCTTTTCTTTTTCAGCAAGTCAACGATCGAACTCTAGCTGTGGAATTAATCGGGTTGCAGCCCGATTGGGAAAAACTGCCCACCACTCCAGACGCCCAGCCAGGTTTTACCGCCAATCTCGCGCGGCACCGCCAGCTCGACCAGCTGATAGAACACATTGCGATGGATCAGCGCCTCAAGGTTGCTGCGCACATGCACATAGGGCGAAGGCTCCTGAGTCTGCGCATCCAGCGCTACCCGTAGTGGGTGCTCGGCTCCAGCTATCGTTTCGTCTTCCACATTGGTGGTGAAGCGCAACACCTGCGCCTCACCCTCGCCTTCCACCTGCAAACTGACGGCCACGAAGGGCGCATCATCGACCCGGATGCCGACCTTCTCCACCGGGGTGATCAGAAAGTAGTCGTCACCATCGCGACGGATAATGGTCGAGAACAGCTTAACCATCGGCTTGCGGCCGATTGGGGTACCCATGTAAAACCAGCTGCCGTCGCGGGCGATGCGCATGTCGATGTCGCCGCAAAAATCCGGATTCCACAGGTGCACCGGCGGCAAGCCTTTTTTCTCGCTCTTGGGAATCTGTGCCAGCAAGTCGCTGGCTTTGCCTGGGGTAGTCATCTGCAACTCCTAGCGACTCAAGCCCAGCAGGCTACGGGCGTAGTCCTGCAAGGGTGGGCCGAGCAAATCTTCCGGCCTGGCATCATAAAACGTCAGGAAACCACCGCGGCTACGAATGCGTGCGGTATCGACAAGGTAACGGGTATTGGTCTCGATCAGCATCAACTGAATCACGCTACGGTCGGTACCGAGTCGATCCAGCGCCTCTTGATCCACCCACTCATCAGCGGTGCCTATACGATCATCCGCGTAAGCGAAGCGACCGTACAGCAGATAATGCGCCCCTAGCTCGCGCGCCTGCACCACGGCCTCCTCCAAGCCCGCCGGAGCTCGAGCACGGCGCACCATAGGGAAATACTCGACGAACCCCTTGAACGCCTCCTCGGCCACCACGTTAGGCCGCGGATAAGCATCGCCCGGAGGAACGAAGTGCCCCTGGGCAATAAAGATAAAGGAATCGGCCTGCAAACGCCGCGAACTGGCACGACTAGTCTGGCTATGGTCGAGCACGCCAGCATCGCGCAACTGATACGCGGCGCCATCGGCCAGATCACTGACCTTCATGCAGCCGCCAAGCGCTAACAACACCAGCGGTAGAATCAGGCTACGCATCACACTCCTCCCGTGCCGGTGACGAAAAACCGGCGGATAGCACTGCAATGCAGATTCCACGCCACAACAACCCATCACAAACCGCGCCGCCACCCCTCACGCACAAGGGCCTGTTGAGGATGCTCAATGGCCTGCCGCACCTCGGCCAACAGACGCGCTTTATCCTCGCCAGCATGCAGAAATACTCGAATTCAGCGCAGAGACTTAGCCGCCAATAATTTTCATAACCGTCACGCCGCCCGAGAAGGCGATCTCCTGCTTGTCGCCGAGCGCCTTGACCAGCAACCCCTGCAACGCTGGCAACGCCTCATGGCGCGGCTTGTCGAGCAGGTCGCCAACGTAATGGCGATTGCTCGATGACAGACACCCGTGCAGCCAACCGGTCGAGGACAAGCGCAAGCGCGAACAGGTGCGACAGAACGGTACGCTTTCGTTGGCGATGACGCCGAAGAAGCCCAAACCAGGGATCTGATAGCGCAACGCCGTAGCATCCAATGGCGCGTCGGCCTGGGCAAAAGCATGCCGCTCACCAATCATCGCCAAGAGCTCGGGCATACCGACAAACTGCTGGACGAAACTGTTGCCAGGCCGCGCCAGATGCCCCATGCGCATCAACTCGATGAAGCGCAACTCAAAACCGCGCTCCAGGCAATAATCGAGTAATGGCAAGACCTGGTCGAGGTTCTGTCCACGCAACGGCACCATATTGACCTTGATCGACACGCCCGCCGCGCGCGCCTCTTCCATCCCTGCCAGCACCGTAGCCAGATCGCCGCCGCGGGCAATCGTGCGGAACGCATCGGCATCGAGAGTATCCAGGGACACGTTCAGGCGGCGGATGCCGCTTTCCAGCAGCAACGGCAGCTTGCGCACGAGTAACTGACCATTGGTGGTGAGGCTGATGTCGGCCAAACCCAGCTGACTGACGCCACGTAACAGCATGTCCAGCTTCGGGCTGACCAAGGGTTCGCCGCCGGTGATGCGCAGACGCTCGATACCCGCCGCTTCGATCAGGTAGGCCACACCGCGCACCATGGCCTCGGCAGACAGTTCATCCTGCGCCGCCACCAGACGCTTACCGTCCGGCACGCAGTAAGTACAGGCGTAATTACAGGCGGCGGTCAGACTGATGCGCAGGTTGCGAAAGCGTCTACCTTGGCGGTCAACAATCATGAAAGACTCCGACGAAGAATACTCGGAGTATATCGCTGCAGCCTGCCCCGGCACATGCATCGCATACGCTATAGACCTGCTGAATAACGTCAACCAGGCGGATTTTCGCCGTCACGCTTGCGCTTGTTGCCCATGCGCACGCCGATATCCATGAGGAACTGGAAGAAGCCTTCCTGATCCTCCAGCACGTTACTCCAGAACGGCGAGTGATACAGCGCCACCGCCCCATGCACCAATGCCCAAGCGGCGCAGTAGTGGAAGTACGGCGGCACATCTTCCAGCTTACCCTCGGCAATCCGTCCCTTGATCAACAGGGTCAGGCGCTCGAAGTTTGAGGCGCGTATCTTGTGCAGCTGCTCGACCATTTCCGGCACCTGGTTGCCCTTGACCACCTTTTCCTCAAGACGATCAAACAACCGGTAGCGCTGCGGGTCACGCATACGGAACTCGAAGTAGGCGCGCGACAACGCCTCTTTATCACGGTCGACGTCGGCCGAGTGCAACAACTCGTTCAAGTCGCGCTCGTAGTCGAGCATCAAGCGCAGGTAGATCTCCGCCTTGGACTTGAAGTGCTTGTAGATGGTGCCTTTGCCGATACCGACCGCGTCAGCGATCATCTCGACAGTTACGCTATCCTCTCCCTGCTCCAGGAACAGTTTCAGCGCGGTGTCGAGAATTTCCTGTTCGCGGCGGCGGAACTCACGAACCTTACGGGGCTCTTTCAGCATATAAAGGGACTACAGGGTCAAAAATAGAAGCCGAGTATTATGCCTATTTAGCGCCAAATTGCACGGATCATCCGACCATGTACGCCATTCATGATGAGTTTCCGCAACATCCAGATATCCGTTATTTGAACCACGCCGCCATCGCCCCCTGGCCCAAACGCGCCGTCGCCGCCGTCAGCCGCTTCGCCGAACAGAACACCCAGACAGGCGCACGCGATTACCCTGAGTGGCTATTGGTCGAGCGAACCCTACGCGAGCGACTGCAACGCCTGCTCAACGCACCGTCCAGCGCTGATATTGCATTGGTCAAGAATACCTCCGAGGCGTTGTCATTCGTCGCGTTCGGCCTGGACTGGCAAGCGGGCGATCAGATCGTGATCAGCGATGAGGAGTTCCCCTCCAACCGAGTGGTCTGGGAAGCCCTCAAGCCCAGAGGCGTAGAGGTGATCCAGGTCAACCTGCAACAGGGCGACCCGGAAACCAATCTGCTTAATGCCTGCGGCCCGCGCACCCGCCTGCTGTCGATCAGCGCGGTGCAATATGGCAACGGCCTGCGCTTGGATCTGGAACGCCTCGGCCATGGCTGCGAAAAACTCGGCGTGCTGTTCTGCGTCGATGCGATCCAGCAACTCGGCGCCCTGCCCTTCGACGCCCAAGCCTGCCGGTGCGCTTTCACCATGGCCGATGGCCATAAGTGGCTACTCGGCCCGGAAGGCCTGGGCGTGTTCTATTGCCGCAGTGACTTACGTGAGCAATTGACCCTGCACGAATATGGCTGGCACATGCTCGAACACGCCGGCGATTTTCAACGCACAGATTGGCAGGTGGCACGCACCGCCAGACGGTTCGAATGCGGCAGCCCGAACATGCTCGGCACCATGGCTCTGGAAGCCAGCCTGGGGCTACTTGAGGAGGTGGGCATGCCCGAGGTGGGCAAGGCCCTGCAGGAGCGTACCCAGTGGCTGATCGACGGCCTGGAAAGAATTCCCGGGACCAGCTTGCACAGCCCACTCAATCCTTCACGGCGAGCCGGCATCGTCACCTTCAGCCTGTCCGGCTGGGAGAATCAGGCACTATTCGAACGCCTCAGAGCTGAACAAGTAGTCTGCGCGCTGCGCGGCGGAGGTGTCCGCCTGTCACCACACTTCTACAGTGAGCCGCGAATTATCGAGGAAACTCTACGACTGCTACGTCAGCTGGCATCGGCCTGAGAACTCAACAGCCGCACAGGTATTCCAAATTTGTTTAAAAAATGAGCTTAATCGACCTGGACGTTCGGCAAACTTCGCCAATACTCAAGGGTACTGGTGCGCGGCATCTCCCCCCAAGTGCCCCACCAGGCAAGGTACCGTGGACCGCGTACCTTGATTTACTCCTAATGGTCTTAACCCGGATTCATCCCCCAGAACCCGGGTTTTTTTTGCGTGTACCTTTCTCAGCCTCATCTTTCTGCCAAGGTTACAGCGTCAGTCATGCCACTCGCGCCAATGGAAACAAGCGCTTGAAATTGGCGGTGGTATGCTCGGCCAGCTGCTCGAAACTGACTCCGCGTAATACCGCCAGATACTCGGCCACGTCACGCACATACTCCGGCAGGTTCGGTTTGCCACGATGCGGCACCGGCGCCAGGTAGGGTGAGTCGGTTTCCACCAGCAGGCGATCGACCGGCACTTGGCGGGCGACTTCACGCAGCGCCTCGGCATTGCGAAAGGTGACAATGCCGGACAGGGAAATATAAAAACCAAGATCCAATGCCGCCTTGGCCATCGCCCAGTCCTCGGTGAAGCAATGCAATACACCCGCCTGCGGCAACGCCGCCTCGCGCAGCAGCGTCAGGGTATCGGCACGCGCCTCACGGGTATGCACGATCACCGGCTTTCCGGTGACCTGCGCAGCCTGTAGGTGCAGGCGGAAGGCGTCCTGCTGCAATTCAGCCGCCTCGGGTTCGTAGTGATAATCCAGCCCTGTCTCACCAATGGCCACCACACGTGGGTGGTTCAGCTCGGCCAACAGCCAGTCCAAAGCTGGCGCAGCCCCGGGCTCAAGATCCAGCGGATGCACGCCGACCGAGCAGTCGACATCGGCATAGCGTTCGGCCAACCCTTTTACCGCGGCGGCATTCTCGGCGCTGACGCCGATACACAGAAAATGACCGACGCCGCGCGCCCGCGCGGCGTCCAACGCCGCATCAAGGGAGCCGCTGTGCGCAGCCAGATCGAGGCGGTCGAGATGACAATGAGAATCTACCAGCATGGATAACAATCGCTTAAGAGTCGGTGCCAGCACTGGCAGCGCGAGCCTTACGGCTCTGATATAAGAATGGGTTACATGGTATGGGTCGGGCGATCCGACTTCAGCGCGCCTGCCAGGTAAGTTTCGATCTTGTTGCGTGCAGTGTTGTCGCCGTCATTGAACTGTACCCCCACACCCGCCGCCCGGTTACCTTGAGCGCCCTTGGGGGTAATCCACACCACCTTACCGGCCACCGGAATCTTCTCCGGCTCGTCCATCAGGTTAAGCAGCATGAACACTTCATCGCCAAGCTTGTAGCTCTTGCCGGTCGGAATGAACAGCCCACCATTCTTGATAAAGGGCATGTAAGCGGCATAGAGCACGGACTTGTCTTTGATGGTCAGAGACAAGATCCCACTACGCGAACCCAAGTTAGGTGGCAAGCTCATGTGGTGTTCCTGGTTTTTATGACTCGATGGCCGATTCTAGCCCGGTCCGGGCAGGCTTGCCCACTGCACCAGCAAGGCTTCGAGAAGCAAGACACGGTTGAGGTTAGCCTTGCCGATGACTTTCTGCCGTTGTGCCAGCAACCAATCTTGCACCTTCAGTACCTTGGGTTGCGGAGTTTTCTCCGCAAGGTACTGCACGACTTTACGCATATCGCCCTGACCCAAGCCTGCGTCGTCACGCGTCAACTGATAACGCAGCATCAGTTGCGCCCAATCGCAGAACCAGTCGAACAGCAATGGTAAAGGCACTGCGTTCCAGCTTTCAGCCAGCTGACTGGGCGCCAGCTGCTGCTTGAGCAACTTCTTCACCCCCTCAACCACCTGAGCTCTCTGCTGCCGGACACCCTGAGCTTGCAGGCGCACGGCCGCCAAAGGAGAACCCGCCGCCAGGTAAAGCAACTCATCGCGCTCCTCCTCACTGCAGTCGGGCAGCGCTTGCGCCAGCCAAGCCAGGCTCATCGCGGGCGTCGGCAATGGGCACGCCTGCTGCACACAGCGACTCTTTACCGTCGGCAGCAGTCGGCTTGGCTGATGACTGATCAGGAGCAAGACCGTATCGCCGGAGGGCTCTTCCAGGCTTTTCAGCAGGGCATTGGCGGCGTTCAGGTTCATCGCTTCGGCCGGCTCGACCAACACCACTTTGCGCCCACCCAGCTGCGCGGTCTGCACCACGAAACTGACCAGCTCCCGCACCTGATCGACTTTGATCGGCTTGTCCGGCTCCTCCGGCTGCAGGATGAAATTATCAGGATGAGTGCCGGCCGCGAGCAGATGACAGGCCTTGCATTGGCCACATGCTCCCACGTCCGTCGGTTGCCGGCAGAGCAGATAGGCCATCAACCGCTCGGCCAGAGCACGCTTACCAATACCCGCCACACCATGCAGCAGATAGGCATGGGCGTGCTGCGTACGCCCGACTAATTGCTGCCAGAGTGAGGCCTGCCAGGGATAAGCATCAGCCACGGCATAGCCCCACAATGTGCGGCAGCAAAGCATCCAGCGCCTGCTGCACCTGGCTGAGCGACTGCGCGGCATCCACGATCCGGTAACGCTGAGGTTCTAAACTGGCACGACGCAGGTAGGTCTGCCGAACAGCCTCGAAGAAGCCCTGCCCCTCCTGCTCGAAACGATCCAACCGACCTCGAGCTGCGGCGCGCGCCAGACCCACCTCGATCGGCAAATCGAAGACCAGCGTCAGGTCTGGACGCAACTCACCCTGGACAAAGTTTTCCAGCAACGCGATACGCGCCTCAGACAAACCACGACCACCGCCCTGATAGGCGTAGGTCGCATCGGTAAATCGATCACACAGCACGACACAACCACGCGCCAAGGCCGGCCCAATCACTCGAGCCAGATGCTGGGCACGCGCTGCGAATACCAATAACAACTCGGTATCGGCCGCCATCGGCTCATCGCTCTGCGCCAATAACAGTTCGCGCACGCGTTCCGCCAGCGGTGTACCGCCTGGCTCGCGGGTCAACAGCACTTCGATGCCTTGCTCACGCAGACGCTCGGCCAGATAGTCACGATTAGTGCTCTTGCCGGCACCCTCTGGACCTTCCAGGGTGATAAACAATCCGCTCACAGGCTGTCCTTATTAATTGCTTGGCTGTACTGGGGCGGGACTGGATCGGTAATCCGCACGACGATTGAGCTGATACTCGCGTACCGCACGATTGTGCGCCTCAAGAGAGTTGGAAAATACATGGCTGCCATCGCCACGGGCGACGAAATACAGACTCTTGCCCGCCACTGGATGCAGCGCCGCATGAATGGCCTCACGCCCAACCAAGGCTATCGGTGTCGGCGGCATGCCGTCGATCTGATAGGTGTTATAGGGCGTCACTTCGCGCAAATGAGCGCGCGTCAACCGGCCTTTGTAGCGCTCGCCCAGGCCATAAATCACCGTCGGGTCAGTCTGCAGGCGCATACCGATACGCAAACGGCGTATGAACACCCCAGCAATGGCGCCACGCTCTTCGGATACACCCGTTTCTTTTTCGATCATCGAGGCCATGATCAACGCGTCATAGGGCTCCTTGTAAGGCAACTCCTCGGCTCGCGCCTGCCACTCCTCGGCCAAGACCATCTCCAAGCGCGCATAGGCTTGCTTGAGCAAATCCAGGTCGCTCATACCGCGGACAAAGCGGTAGGTGTCTGGAAAGAAACGCCCTTCGGGATTGACCCCTGGCTGCCCCAAACGCTCCATCAACTGTTCATCGCCCAGCTCACTCAGAGTGAGTTCAAGCTTGCTTTCGCGAGCCAAGGCCTCACGTACCTGACGGAAACTCCAGCCCTCGACCAGGGTCAGGCTGTACTGCACCACCTCGCCGCGCCGCCATAGCGCCAGCATGTCACGCACCTTGAGCTCGGGAGTGAGGCGATACTCACCACTGTGCAGAGGCTGATCACGCAGATTGAACCGCCAATACAGTCGCAACCAAAACGCATCATGCAAGACGCCCTCGGCCTGCAGACGATTGAGCACTCCGCCCGGCGTGGCCCCGGCCGGCACTTCGAGCAGACGCTCTTCGACAAGGTTTAGCGGCTGCTCAAGCGCCGAGTGCTGCTGCCAGGCGAGGAACACCACAAGCAAGCCAGCCAGCAACACGCCGCCTTCCAGCAGTAGTAATAATTTGCGTATCACGAATCAGCTATCCAGTAGGTCGCGGGCAATAACCTGCAGTTTACGGGTCAGCGGGCCCACCGACCAGTCACGCCCGTGCAGTGCCCGCACCGGCCAAACGCCGTAGAGGCTATTGCAGAGGAAGACTTCGTCGGCCGCCAACAACTCGTCATAACCGATATCCCGCACTTCGCAGGTCAAGCCAAGCAACTCGGCCTGCGCCTGCAACTCCGCACGCATGACACCGGCCACGCCGCAGCGGGTCAGATCGGGAGTCAGCAACCGCCCATCCTTAGCCAGAAACAGGTTGCTGTAGACGCCCTCGATTACCCGCCCCGAGGTGTCCCGCATCAAGCCCTCAGCATGCTCGGCATCGTGCCATTCGCCACGCGCCAGAACCTGTTCCAGTCGATTAAGGTGCTTCAGACCCGCAAGCAAAGGCTGCTCGGCCAAACGCGTCATGCAGGCAAATACGCGCACGCCCTGCTCGGCATTCGCGGCTGGATAAGACGGCTTCGGATTGCCCTGCAGGAGTCGACGCGGCACCTGCGGCTGTGGCGGCGCATAACCGCGCAAACCATCGCCACGGGTAACCATCAACTTAGCCACGCCATCGCCCAGTTCATTGCTAAAGGCCAGCAACTCGGCACGAACCAGCATCAGGTCGAGCGGCATGGACAAGCGCGCACAGCCTTCGGCCAGGCGAGCGAGGTGGCGATCCAGCAAGCAAGGGACACCACGACTAACGGCGATGGTCTCAAACAGACCATCGCCGTAGGACAGGCCACGGTCACGGACGGACAGCAGCGTGGCTGGACAGCCGTCGATCCAGCTCAGCATCAATCGGCGAACCGGCGGAACACCAGCGAGCCGTTAGTGCCACCAAAACCGAAGGAGTTGGACAGCACTACATCGATTGGCATGGCCTTGGCTTGATGCGGCACGAAATCCAGGTCACAGCCCTCGTCCGGCTCATCCAGGTTAATGGTCGGCGGCGCCACCTGATCACGCAAAGCCAGCACACTGAAGATCGCCTCTACCGCACCCGCAGCACCAAGCAGATGCCCGGTCATCGATTTAGTCGAGCTGACCGCGAGCTGATGCGCATGCGCACCGAATACCGCCTTCACCGCCGAGACTTCCGCCTTATCGCCAGCCGGAGTCGAAGTGCCATGGGCATTGATGTACTGCACCTGATCGGCATTCAGTCCGGCATCGCGCAGCGCATTGGCCATGCAGCGCGCCGCACCGCCGCCATCTTCCGGCGGCGAAGTCATATGGTACGCATCACCACTCATGCCAAACCCGATCAGCTCAGCATAGATGGTCGCGCCGCGCGCCTTGGCGTGCTCCAACTCTTCCAGCACCAGGGTACCGGCGCCATCGGACAATACGAAACCGTCGCGCCCCTTATCCCAAGGACGACTGGCCCTAGCAGGATCATCGTTACGCGTGGACAGTGCGCGGGCAGCCGCAAAGCCGCCGATGCCGAGACCACAGGCGGCCATTTCCGCGCCACCGGCCAACATCACATCGGCCTCACCGTAGGCGATATTGCGTGCAGCCATACCAATGCAGTGAGTACCAGTAGTGCATGCCGTCGCGATGGCATAGTTCGGCCCCTGTACGCCTAGATGGATCGACAGAAACCCCGAAATCATATTGATAATCGAGCCCGGCACGAAGAATGGCGAAATCCGTCGCGGCCCCTGCTCAATCAGTGACTTGCAGCTGTTTTCAATATTAGTCAGGCCGCCAATGCCGGAGCCGATGGCCACGCCAATACGCTCACGATTGGCATCGGTTACTTCCAGACCGGAATGGCGTATCGCCTGAAAGCTGGCAGCCAGACCGTACTGAATAAACAGATCGATCTTGCGCGCCTCCTTGGCCGATAAGTACTCCTCGACATCAAACCCCTTCACCGAACCACCGAAACGAGTGGAGTAGGCCGAAAGGTCCATATGCTCAATTAAGCCGATGCCACTGCGCCCGGCCAAAATGCCCTGCCAGCTGCTCGGCACATCGTTACCCAGCGGCGACAACATGCCCATACCGGTAACCACGACGCGTCTACGCGACACAGCAATCTCCTCTTGTTCGATTTTTATAACGTCTGGGGCATTTAACGGGCCGTTGAAAAAGGTAGCGAGCGAAGACCAAAAAGCATGGGAGCGCAGCGCACAACCTAAGATGAGCACCCGAACCCGTGATCAACGCCATACAGCGTGCGAAGCCCGCACTGGTTTTTCAACGACCTGCTAAAGAAAAACCGCACGCCTGATAAGGGCAGTGCGGTTTTTCCAAGTCAGGAATCGACGATTAGCTTATTGCGCGTGCGCAGTCACGTAATCGATAGCTTCCTGAACCGAGGTGATTTTCTCAGCTTGCTCGTCCGGGATCTCGGTCTCGAACTCTTCCTCTAGAGCCATCACCAGCTCAACAGTGTCAAGAGAGTCGGCACCCAGATCTTCGACGAAGGAAGCGCTGTTGGTTACTTCGTCTTCTTTGACGCCAAGTTGCTCGGCAACAATTTTCTTGACGCGTTCTTCGATGGTGCTCATACCTTGTTTTCACTCCTATTGGACAAATCCAGGCAGCTGGTCTGCGGCCAAGTGTATAGAAAGGGTTTTTAGCATTTCAAGCTGAATGCTGGGGTGCCCCCAGGAACACTTCAACGATCTGTCTATAAACCTGTTGCAGCTTTATAACGGATTTTAGACAGCATCTATGACAGTTTTCTGAAGGCACCCGTCACATTTAGCTCATATACATACCGCCATTCACAGGGATAGTAGCTCCTGTGACGTAGGCTGCGCCATCCGAAGCGAGAAAAGCGACCACTTTAGCGATCTCTTCGGCTTGCCCCAAACGGCCCAGCGGAATCTGCGCCCGTAACGCATCACGCTGCGCTTCGGGTAACTCTCGGGTCATGTCGGTGTCGATAAACCCTGGCGCCACCGCATTCACCGTAATCGCCCGCGAACCGACTTCTCGCGCCAGTGCACGGCCAAAGCCTTCCAGCCCGGCCTTGGCCGCAGCATAGTTCACCTGACCGGCGTTGCCCATGGCACCGACAACCGAACCGATATTGATAATGCGCCCAAAGCGCGCCTTGGTCATGCCGCGCAACACCGCCTTGGACAGACGATAAAGGCTGTTCAAATTGGTATTGATGACATCAAACCACTCGTCATCTTTCATCCGCAACATCAGGTTATCGCGGGTGATCCCTGCATTATTGACCAAGATCAACGGCTGACCAAGATGCTGCTGAATGTGTTCCAAAGTGCTGGCCACCGACTCGTTACTGCTAACGTCCAGTACCAGACCAGCACCTTCGATGCCATTGGCTTTCAAGGTTTCGGCGATGCGTTCTGCACCCGAAGCCGAAGTAGCCGTACCGATGACTACAGCGCCTTGACGCCCCAACTCCAGGGCAATCGCCTGACCAATACCACGGCTCGCGCCGGTGACCAGAGCAACCTTACCTTGCAGACTCATAAACTTCTCCTTAAATCAGACCAAGGCCGCGCGCGTGGCGGCGAAAGCGCTCAGGGTATCCAGATTATGGGTATTAATACCTTTGACGCAGCGCTTATTCAGCCCCGACAACACCTTGCCTGGACCACACTCGACCAAATCGGTCACACCCTGCTCCGCCAAACAAACCATCGACTCGACCCAACGCACAGGACTGTACAGTTGCGCCAGCAAATTGCTCTTGAGGCTATCGAGATCGGCCACCACGACCGCACTGACGTTCTGCACCAGAGGAATCTGCGGCGCCTGCCAGGCAATGGCGGAAACGCTCTCAGTGAAACGCTCAGCGGCCGGACGCATCAACTCGCAATGCGATGGCACGCTAACCGGTAGCGGCATGGCACGCTTGGCACCACGCGCCTTACAGGCTTCGATAGCACGCATCACAGCGGCCGCGGCACCAGCGATCACTACCTGACCAGGCGCATTGAAATTAACTGCACTTACTACCTCACCCTGCGCAGCCTCGGCACAGGCCGCGAGCACATCCGCATCCTCCAGACCGAGAATTGCCGCCATGCCGCCCTGCCCGGAAGGCACTGCCTGCTGCATCAACCGACCGCGGTGCTCCACCAGCTTTATAGCTTCGGCAAACCCGAGACTGCCAGCAGCCACTAACGCGGAGTACTCACCTAGACTATGACCCGCAACATACGCTGGACGCGCACCGCCCTCGGCCAACCACAAACGCCACAAAGCGATGGAGGCAGCAAGGATTGCCGGCTGGGTTTTATCTGTTTGATTGAGCTGATCTTCCGGGCCTTGCTGGGTCAGGGCCCAAAGGTCATAACCAAGTGCCTCGGATGCTTCGGCAAAGGTATCGAGAACAGACTTCTGCTCTGCGCCGTGCTCGGCCAGCATCGCCAGAGACTGCGAACCTTGGCCAGGAAAGACGAATGCGAGGGATGCAGGCATGGAATCGGGCCTCTAATAATCTTAACGACGTAAAAAATGACGCCTGACACAGCCAAGCGCAACAAACTGACAGTTGGATGACAAGCTGGCAGTCGCGGTCACATCCTAGAGCAAGAGATCCTCGAGGCGACCATGCAGACGCTGCGGCAAATCCTCATGAATCTCCGTCAAAGTTCGGCGAATAGCGCTTTTAAAGCCCTCCTGCCCCGCTGCGCCATGGCTTTTCACAACGATACCTTGCAACCCAAGAAAACTCGCCCCGTTGTACTGTGCGGGCGCAAGATCAGCCCGCAGTCGGCGCAAGAATGGCAACGCCAAAGAGCCGACCACACGAGAAGCCAGGCTTTCCTTGAACAGCGACTCGGCTCGCGCGGAAATCATCGCAGCCAAGCCCTCACTGGACTTGAGCAAGACATTACCAACGAAACCATCGCACACCAGCACATCGGCCGCACCGCGATAAAGCCCATCACCTTCGACAAAGCCGATGTAATTCAAACCAACAGCCTGCTGCAACAAACTGGCAGCCAGCTTTACCTGCTGATTGCCCTTATTATCTTCACTACCCACATTGAGGAGCGCCACCCGTGGGCTGACAACCCCCAACACCTCAGCTGCCACCGACCCCATCAGCGCAAACTGATAGAGGTGCTCGGCACTACAATCGACATTGGCACCCAAATCGAGCAATTGACAACAACCACTCTGCGTCGGAATAGCCGCCATCATTGCCGGACGATCAACACCCGGCAGGGTTTTCAACACATAACGCGACAGGGCCATCAAGGCACCGGTATTGCCGGCACTGACACACGCCTGAACCCGCCCATCACGCAATAACTCCAGCGCGATACGCATCGACGAATCCGGCTTACCGCGCAACGCCTGCGCCGGTGGCTCGCCCATAGCGATCACCTCACCGGCATGCTCGACATGCAGACGCGCACGATCGACTCCAGGGCTCTGGGCAATCAAATCTTCAATTAGAGGAGCTTGGCCGACAAGGACCAGATGCAGCGAGGGGTATTCAGCCAGACAGGCAATACTGGCCGGAACAATGCAGTGGGGACCGAAGTCCCCACCCATTGCATCAATCGCGATGATCGGAGCGGACAAGGTTTACTCGTCAGCGCCCTTATCGATCACTTTGCGACCACGGTAAACACCTTCCGGCGATACGTGGTGACGCAGGTGAACTTCACCGGTGCTCTTCTCAACGGACAGAGCGTTACCCTCAAGGGCGTCGTGCGAACGACGCATGTCGCGGGCGGAACGGGATTTTTTGTTCTGCTGAACAGCCATAACTAATTAACTCCTAAACGTTTGGGTCACGCTTTAACTGTGCCAATACACTGAACGGGTTGGACCGCGTTACCTCGTCCTCACTCGACTCGGGCTCTTCGAGGCCGGCCGGTTGCTGGCAATCTTTTGGGTCATGGGCCGGAATAATGGGCAAGGCGAGCAACAGCTCCTCCTCAACCAACGCCAGCAGATCCAAGGGTTCCTCACCCAACTCCAGTACGTCATAGCCTTTCGGCACGGACTGGGTATTCGCACCCTCCTTCACCACAGCGTAATCACACGCGCTTTGGATCGGCAGAGCGACCAGCTCCAGACAACGCTGACAAACCATACTGACCTCAACCGCGAGCTCACTATGGAAAACCACAGCGTTACGCTCGTCGCGCTCGAAGAAAAACTTCGCACGCACCATACCGTGATTATCGGCAAGCGGATCGCAAAGTCGCTTTAAATCGGCAAGCGGCACCACACCCTCAAGGATGGTAGTGCGATCAGCCAATTTGCGCGGATCAACGTGAGGTGGAATCGGACCATTCGACATAGGCGCCGCATTCTAGGGATGAGACCACCCCCTGTCAAAGGAAATTCAGCCTGTCCAGCACCCAGACCAACCGCTAAAATCGCCACCCTATATAAGGAGAAGCCCATGCTACCCCTGGTGCTCGCATCCAGCTCACCCTACCGCCGCAAATTACTGTCGCGCCTGCGCATCCCTTTCACTTGGAGCGCACCCGCAATAGACGAAAGCCGCCAGCCCAATGAAGACGCTCACAACCTGGTTCGTCGACTAGCCGAAGCAAAGGCACAGGCACTCAGCGCAACACACCCGAAGCACCTGATCATCGGCTCAGATCAAGTCGCCGTGCTCGACCGACAGATCCTCGGCAAACCCCACACATTCGAGCGCGCCCTCGAACAACTACAGGCCGCCAGCGGCAACAGCGTCACCTTCCTGACGAGCCTCACCCTGCTCAACAGCGAGAGCGGGCTCCACCAGACTGACTGCATACCCTTTACCGTGCACTTCCGCGAACTGTCGGAAGCGCAAATCACTCGCTACCTGCAAGCCGAACAGCCTTACGACTGTGCAGGCAGCTTCAAAGCCGAAGGCCTGGGTGTCAGCCTGTTTCGCCACACCGAAGGCTCTGACGCCAACAGCCTGATCGGCCTACCCCTGATCCGCCTGGTGGACATGCTGCACGACGCCGGCATCGACATCCCATGACACCTTCCGATAACCCACCCTATAAATGAAGAAGCCCGACCAAGGCCGGGCTTCCACAGACTTTAGTCGAACCTAGCGCAATGCAGGCCCTTGAAAGCCCATCCAGATAGCCAGATGCTCGGCAACACTCGCACCGAGCTTTTTCGCAAACCGGTCAAAGGAAGATTCCTGCACCGTGAAATCAACCAGCTCTTTTTCGCCGATCACTTCTCGCGCTACGTAACTGGTGTTACCCAGCGCGTCAACCAAGCCGAGCTTTAATGCCTGCTCCCCCGACCACACCAACCCCGAAAACAGCTCAGGGTGCCCATCAACCTTCAACCGTTCACCACGCCCCTGCTTGACGCTGTCGATAAACTGGCGATGCGTGGTCTCCAGAACCCCCTGCCAGAAGCGCGCCTCTTCCTCCTTGGGCGGCTGGAACGGATCGAGAAAGGCCTTGTGCTCACCCGAGGTGTAAACCCGACGGTCGACACCCAACTTTTCCATCACCCCGACAAAACCAAAACCGGCAGCCGTCACCCCGATAGACCCGACCAAGCTGGCCTTGTCGGCATAAATCTGGTCTGCCGCACTGGCGATGTAATAAGCACCCGAGGCACCGAGGTCACTGATCACGGCATATAGCTTGATCGCCGGATATTCCACACGCAGCCGGCGAATTTCATCGTAGATATAGCCCGACTGCACCGGACTGCCACCCGGGCTGTTAATGCGCAGGATCACACCCTTGGTATTGGCATCTTCAAAAGCCGCACGCAGACTGCCGACAATATTGTCGGCACTGGCGGCCTCCTGATCAGCGATCATTCCGCGCACCTCAATCAGCGCAGTATGGCTGCCACTACCCGCAACACCTTTCTGCAGATTGAACAGCGGGGCAAGTAACGCAAGCCCAGCAAACAGGTACACAACGACCAGCAACTTGAAGAATATCCCCCAGCGTCGAGCTCGACGCTGCTCTTGCACACTAGCCAGCAGGGCTTTCTCCAGCAACTTCCAACTTCTATCGTCACCCTCTACCGCCGCCGATGCTTTCCATTCATCCGCCATAACCACCCACCTCAACTGGTTGCCCATCTGCGCACCGCTCAAGCCAAGCACGCAACTCCATAAAACTCTCTATCGCCAGCTTAGGCTCATGCTCACGCAAGGCCGCCAAAGACATTGCGCCGTAACCAACCGCCACTGAGTCAATCCCAGCACGCCGCGCCATAAGCAAATCGAAGGATGAATCACCCACCATCAAGGCCTGATTCGCCGCGACACCACAATGCGCCAGAATTTCTTCCAGCATAAGCGGGTCCGGCTTGCTCGCTGTCTCGTCCGCGCAGCGAGTGGTATCGAAATAATTCAACCACCCCTGCCCTGCCAGCACCCTCTGCAATCCATGCCGCCCCTTACCCGTCGCCACTGCCAAGCGGTAACCTGCAGAACGGAATGCCTCCAGCGCCTCGGCGACCCCTGGAAACAAGGCTGACGGCTCCTGCTCAAGAGCCAGATAATGCTCACTGTAGCTGTGGCGAAAGCGCTCGACGCATGCCGATTCGACAAGCTCCGGATACAGGCTATTAATCGCCTCAGGCACTCCGAGCCCGATAATGCCTTTGACTCGAGCATCGCTTCGTCGCTCAAGACCGCACGCATCGGCCGCGCAATGCATCGCCTCGACGATACGACCGATTGAATCGACCAAGGTGCCATCCCAATCGAAGATCAGCAGTCGATAATCAGACACTCAGACGCTCCAACGTGCGCGCCCACACCTCATCGACCGGCGCCTCCAACCGCAACTCACCACCATCCGGCAAGGGTACGACCAACTCATAAGCATGCAAAAACAGACGCTTGCCACCCAGCTCACGAATTTCGCGAGTAAAGCCGTCATCACCGTACTTGCTGTCACCCGCAATGCAGTGCCCAGCATGCTGAGCATGCACACGAATCTGGTGAGTACGACCGGTCACCGGCTTGGCCTCCACCAGAGTGGCGAACTCGCCAAAACGGCGCAGCACGCGAAACAGAGTCAGCGCCTCCTTACCCTCATCATTAACCTCAACCATGCGCTCCCCTGAGCGCAGATTGCTCTTCTGCAAGGGCGCATTGACTCGCTTCTTGGCGGTTGCCCAGTGGCCGCGCACCAACGCCATATAACGCTTGTCCACACCATCGCCGCGCAGGGCCTCATGCAAATGACGCAACATGCTGCGCCTTTTGGCAATCATCAGCAGTCCAGAGGTGTCGCGATCGAGACGATGCACCAACTCCAACTCCTTGGCATCTGGACGCAACTGGCGAAACGCCTCGATGACCCCATAATCCAAGCCACTGCCACCATGCACAGCAATACCGGCCGGCTTATTCAGCACAATCAGCGCCTTATCTTCATACACCACTGCCGCCTCAAGCCGCGCAAGCAGCCCGTGCGCCAACGGCGCCGGCTCGTCCCGCTCAGCCAGACGCAAAGGCGGCACGCGAACAATATCGCCGGCCTGCAACTTATACTCTGGCTTGATCCGACCTTTATTCACGCGCACTTCGCCTTTACGCAAAATGCGGTAAATCAATGTCTTGGGCACACCCTTGAGTCGAGTGCGAAGAAAGTTATCGATACGCTGGCCGGCGAGTTCCGGCGCAACCTCGAGCAGCTGAACGCCGGAGGTTGGAAGGGCAGGAGTTGTCATCCGGCGATAATAACAATTTTTATGGATTTGAAGCACTTAATCATTACTGCTATAGTCGCGAACGCCGCCAAAAGCGGCCTGGTTTGCGGATGATCGCCAAAACTGCCATCCCCAACCAACGCAACCCATTCAGGACGCGAGGCCGTCCGACGGGTTCTTCAGAGATTGAAAGGCCGCGAAGGCCCCTCGAAGAGTTCGGAAATAAAGCCTTAACACATAGATGCGCAGCCATCCCCATTGGACGGTTGCGATAAATGCCAACCCGCTACGGATTCTGCGAGCGGCACAAGATTTTCAGCGATACGTGTAGGGTGGAGATGTACAACTGCTGGTCTGCGTAGCAATTAGCTTTACCAAGACGCTTTATCTCGTCCGCTACCAGCAATTGATTCCTCCTCCTGACTTAGTGCTTTCTGTCACAACAGCGAGCAGGAGACGTCCGTCGCGGCCCAGCCCAATTGGCTGACCGTCGCTTGACACTGAAACGCTTTACGACCGTTTCTGACGCGCCTGACACCGACCCTGAGAGTCGTGTGTGCCGAACGCCGCTTCCGGAAGCACCGGAAACCGACGGTACTACATGAAAAGAATGCTGATTAACGCAACTCAACCCGAAGAGTTGCGCGTTGCTCTGGTCGACGGCCAACGCCTGTACGACCTGGACATCGAATCGGGCGCCCGCGAGCAGAAAAAGGCCAACATTTATAAAGGCCGCATCACTCGCGTCGAGCCTAGCCTCGAAGCCGCCTTCGTCGACTTCGGCTCAGAGCGCCACGGCTTCCTTCCCCTCAAAGAAATCTCCCGCGAGTACTTCAGCAAGGCTCCCGAAGGGCGCGTCAATATCAAGGACGTGCTTAAAGAGGGCCAGGAAGTCATCGTTCAGGTCGAAAAAGAAGAGCGTGGCAATAAGGGCGCAGCCCTGACCACCTTCATCAGCCTGGCCGGCCGTTACCTGGTACTGATGCCGAACAACCCGCGCGCCGGTGGCATCTCCCGCCGCATCGAAGGCGAAGAGCGTAATGAACTGCGCGAAGCGCTGAACGGCCTCAACGCCCCGGTGGACATGGGCCTGATCGTACGCACCGCCGGCCTCGGTCGCTCCAGCGAAGAGATGCAGTGGGACCTCGATTACCTGCTGCAACTATGGGGCGCCATTAAAGAGGCCTCGCTGGATCGTGCCGCGCCTTTCCTGATCTACCAGGAAAGCAATGTGATCATCCGCGCCATCCGCGACTACCTGCGTCAGGACATCGGCGAAGTGCTGGTCGACAGCGTCGAAGCACAACAGGAAGCCCTGAGTTTCATCAACCAGGTGATGCCGCAGTACGCCAGCAAGATCAAGCTGTATGAAGACAGCGTTCCGCTGTTCAACCGCTTCCAGATCGAAAGCCAGATCGAAACCGCCTTCCAGCGCGAAGTCAAACTGCCGTCCGGTGGTTCGATCTTTATCGACCCGACTGAAGCCCTGGTCTCGATCGACATCAACTCGGCCCGCGCCACCAAAGGCAGCGACATCGAGGAAACTGCCCTGCAGACCAACCTCGAAGCTGCTGAAGAGATCGCCCGCCAGTTGCGCCTGCGCGACATCGGCGGCCTGATCGTCATCGACTTCATCGACATGACCCCGGCGAAGAATCAGCGCGCCGTGGAAGAAAAAGTCCGCGAAAGCCTCGAAGCTGATCGCGCCCGTGTACAAGTTGGTCGGATCTCGCGTTTCGGCCTGCTGGAAATGTCGCGTCAGCGCCTGCGTCCCTCGCTGGGCGAAAGCAGTGGTATCGTCTGCCCTCGCTGCAACGGCCAAGGCATCATTCGCGATGTCGAGTCGCTGTCGCTGGCAATCCTGCGCCTGATCGAAGAAGAAGCCCTGAAGGATCGCACCGCCGAAGTTCGCGCCCAGGTGCCAATCCCGGTCGCCGCGTTCCTGCTCAACGAAAAGCGTAACTCGATTACTAAAATCGAACTGCGTACTCGTGCGCGCATCGTGATCCTGCCGAACGATCACCTGGAAACGCCCCACTTCGAAGTTCAACGCATCCGCGACGACAGCCCTGAAGCCCAGACCAATCAGTCCAGCTACGAAATTGCCACGACTGAAGTGGAAGAGGTCGTTGAGACCAGCGCTACCCGCACCCTGGTACGCCAGGAAGCGGCAATCAAAACCGCACCGCAGCGCACCGCTGCACCAACACCGGTCGAGCCAGCCTCCCCCGTAGCCGCTGAGCCGCAGAAAGCTGCGACCGAACCCAGCCTCTTCAAAGGCCTGGTCAAGTCACTGGTTAGCCTGTTTGCCGGCAAGGAAGAAGAAAAGCCCGCACCAGTTGTAGAGAAGAAAGCCAGCGAGCGCCCACAGCGCAATGATGAGCGCCGCAATGGTCGCCAGCAAAATCGCAGCCGCGGCGGTCGTCGCGACGAAGAGCGCAAGCCCCGTGAAGAGCGCGCGCCCCGCGAAGAGCGTCAGCCTCGTGAAGAGCGCGCGCCTCGCGCCCCGCGCGAAGAGCGTCAACCACGTGAAAACGTAGAGGTTCGTGAGCCACAGGAAGTCCGCCAGGCACGCCCACCACGTGAGCCGCGCGAAGGCCGCGATCGCAAACCACGCGAAGAGCGCCAACCACGTGAGCTGCGTGCCCCCCTCGACGCCCCTGAAACCGCTAGCGAAGAAGCTCGCGCAGAACGCCCTCAGCGTGAGCCGCGCCAGCCGCGCCCACCACGTGAAGAACGCCAGCCACGCACCGAACAGGCTCCTAAAGTAGAAGCCGAAGCAGAAGAAGCGCTGCCGAACGAGGAGCAACTACAGGACGAGGAGCAGGATAATACCGAAGGCGAACGCCCCCGCCGCCGTTCACGTGGCCAGCGTCGTCGCAGTAACCGCCGTGAGCGCCAGCGTGATGCCAATGGCAATCTGATTGAAAGCGCCGAAGAAGGCACTGAAAGCAACAGCGAAGCCTCGGTTCTGCCTGCCGCCGCGGCAACCGCTGCCGCCGTCACGCTCGCGAGCAGTGCAGACGCGACTGCTGAACCGACAGTGGCCGAGCAGACAACCGAGGAAGCAGCAGAGCCCGTACGTGAAGCAGCTGCAGCCGAGGCGGTCAGTAACGTCAGCAATGAAACCGCCGAAGTAACTGTGGACGTGAAAGAGGCCCAGGTTACCGAAGTCGAAACGCCGACTGCGACCGAAGCCCCTGCTAGTCAAGTAAACGAAACTGCAGCAGAGGTCGAGCAAGCGCCTGCAGAAATCGCCCATGAAGCGCAGGCCGAAGCGAGCGTTGACACCACCGCGGCTGAACCTGCCGAGGAGGCCGTAACTGCAGCCGAAGTGGCGCCGACCGTGGTCACCACCGGCGGACGCGCTCCAAACGACCCGCGCGAAGTGCGTCGGCGTAAGCGTGAAGCCGAGCGCCTGGCTCGCGAAGCAGCCGAAGCCCCGGTGCCGGTGCAAGCCGAAGCCAACGCTGAGGAAGCTAGCGAAGCCCAGGCTGAAGCAGTTGCCAATCCCGTAGCAGAAAGCCAGACCGCTGACGAAAACAGCGAGTCAGCCGAGCCTAAAGCTCAGGCTGCAACTGAGACGCCAGCCAACCAGGCTGCCGAATCAGACAGCACCGCTACCAGCGAAGCAGACGCTGAAACTGAACAGCAAGAGACTGAGCGCGCGGTTAAACCACACGCCTGAAGCTATTCAGCGACATGAAAAAAAGGGGATGCTTCGGCATCCCCTTTTTTATGTGTGTGTGTGTCCCGTCCTGAATAAGGTTTACACCTTCTGACCTATTTTCAGGAGGGCGCAATGGATTCGGGGAAAAGGCGCAGTCAGCGCGATTACACCTTGACTTTTAAATTGGCGGTTGTAGATCAAGTTGAAAAAGGCGAGTTGAGTTATAAAGACGCTCAAACCCGCTATGGCATCCAGGGTAGGTCGACAGTGCTGGTTTGGTTACGCAAACATGGTCGACAGGACTGGAGCCAAGGCGCATCCATTCGAGTT
Source organism: Pseudomonas taeanensis MS-3 (assembly GCF_000498575.2). GTDB lineage: Bacteria > Pseudomonadota > Gammaproteobacteria > Pseudomonadales > Pseudomonadaceae > Aquipseudomonas > Aquipseudomonas taeanensis. The sequence goes on along the minus strand of NZ_AWSQ01000009.1, from coordinate 330,648 downwards.
CAGAGAACCCGCGCCGTGCACAAGTCATCCACACCACTGACGCCTGAGCAGCGGATCAAGGAGCTTGAAGAACAGCTCACGATGAGCAACCAGAAGGCTCAATTTTTTGAAGCTGTCGTGAACGTTCTGAAAAACGACTACGGCGTTTCTATCGTAAAAAAGCGACCCAGCAAGTCCTCTCGCAAGGGCAAATCGAAGGCCTGAGCATCACTAGGGCTTGCCTGTTTATGGAAATTTCGCGCCAGGCTTATTACAAGCGAATCCGGGCATACGAGGCCCTCGCCCAACACGATCAAGGCGTGCTGGATTTTGTCTTGGAAAAGCGTCGCCGCCAGCCCCGGCTAGGAACGCGCAAGCTGCACCATTTACTGCATATTGAAGCTAGAACATCGCTGCAAGTCGGGCGAGATCGGTTGTTCACAATCCTGCGAGAGGCGCGTGAACTGGTGCCACGCAAACGTGCTTATCACAAAACCACCCACAGCCATCATCGCTTCCGACGCCATCCCAATCTGCTAAAAGACGGCCCAGCACAGGTTGTTGCTACGGGCCCTGAACAAGTTTGGGTCGCCGACATAACCTACCTGCCGACCCAGGAAAATGTAGCGTACCTAAGCCTGGTGACCGATGCCTTCTCACGCAAAATCGTAGGGCATCACGTGCATGAGACGTTGCACACGGAGTCGGTGCTCAAGGCTCTGAAGAGCGCTGTCAGCGAGAGAGAAACAGACCAACCTCTGATCCATCATTCTGACCGCGGCGCCCAGTACTGCTCAGACCTTTATCAGCAGTTGCACATCAAGCATGGCATTACCTGTTCAATGACCGACGGGTACGACTGTTACCAAAACGCGATGGCCGAGCGAGTGAACGGTATTTTGAAGATGGAATTCCTGCTGCGTCGGCCAAAAGACCTGGCAGAGGCTCGGAAGATGGTGGGCGAATCGGTGGCTATTTATAACGAAGAGCGGCCACATCTGGCCTTGAAATACAAAACGCCCGATGCGGTGCACCGGGCGTTTTGAGAGTGAAACAGGTGTAAACCTATTTCAGGACTAGACAGTGGCAAACCCTCAATGGGCCAACCATCAAGCCGATAGAGCTCAGAGCACGTTAGGCTCAATCTCCAACTCAAGCGAAAACCGCTGAACTATATCGGCCTGAATACGCTGCGCCAGCGCCAACAGCTGTAATCCCGTAGCCTGACCATAATTGACCAGCACCAAGGCTTGCAGCCGATGCACACCGGCATCACCCTCGCGAAACCCTTTCCAGCCAGCTCGCTCGATCAACCAGCCCGCAGCCAACTTCACCCGCCCATCCGCTTGCGGGTAGGCCACCAGGCCTGGGTATTCACGCCCCAGGCGCTGCGCCAGTTCGGCTGAAACCAGGGGGTTCTTGAAAAAGCTGCCGGCATTACCCAGCACGGCCGGATCTGGCAATTTCTCACTGCGAACCGCACAGATCGCCCGACTGACATCGACTGCAGTCGGCACATCGACGCCCTGCTCACTCAATCGCTGACGCACCGGACCGTAGTCCAGATGCAGAGGTGCCGTGCGACTCAAGGCAAAGCGCACCCGCAAAATCACCCAGCGCCCAGGCTCGCGCTTGAATAGGCTGTCACGATAGGCAAAGGCGCAGTCGCTCAGGGTAAACTCACGCAGCTCGCCAGTTTGGCGATCCAGCGCCGTCAGTCCGGCAAACACGTCCTTCAACTCGACGCCGTAGGCGCCGATATTCTGCATCGGCGCCGCACCAACCGTACCCGGGATCAGGCTGAGGTTTTCCAGCCCGACCAAGCCCCGTTGCAACGTCCACTGCACGAAAGGGTGCCAAGGCTCGCCGGCCTCCGACTCGACCAGCACCTGCTCGCCGTCGTCGTGCAATACACGAATACCGCGGCTGACCATGCGCAGCACCAACGCCTCGACATCAGCAGTCAACAGCAGGTTGCTGCCGCCGCCGAGCAGCAACAACGGCAACCCCTTCCCAGACGCATAGGCCAACGCCTCGCGCACCTGCTCATCGTTATGCGCCTCGGCAAATTCACGCGCCGATACCTCAACCGCGAAGCTGTTATGCGCCTTGAGCGAGACTCGCTCCTGCACAGACAAACTCATAGACGCCCCTTCAGCTCGACCAACAATGCATCACTGGCCTGCTCAATCAGATCCAATACCTGCTCGAAGCCCTGCTCGCCGCCGTAATAAGGATCGGGCACCTCGTCCAAGGCCAATTGATAACGGCGTAGGAATAGATCGAGCTCGGCAGAGCTGTTGTCGGGACGCAGGCTGTGCAGATGACTCAGATTGCTGTTGTCCATGGCCAGAATCAGATCGAACCGAGCGAAGTCGCTCGTCGAAACCTGGCGACCACGCAAGGTCGCGAGATCATAGCCGCGGTGCTGCGCTGCCAGCCGAGTGCGAACATCCGGCGCCTTGCCGACATGCCAGTCGCCCGTACCAGCAGAATCGACCTCAATACGATCGGCCAAGCCCGCCTCACGCAACTTGTGGCGCAACACGCCTTCGGCAGTGGGCGAGCGGCAGATATTGCCCAGACAGACAAACAAAACCCGCATCAAGCCCCCAGGAGTCGGCGCACGCGCTCGAGATCTTCCGCCGTATCGACACCAGCCGGCGGCGCTTGCAGCGCGTCAGCGACATGGATGCGCACGCCGTGCCACAAGGCACGCAGTTGTTCCAGGCACTCGGTATCCTCCAACCAGCAAGGCCCCCAGGCGACGAAATCATGCAAGAACTGTGTGCGATAGGCGTAGATACCGATGTGTCGGCGATAGGGCACATCCTGCGGTAGCTGATCGCGGCCGCTGGCAAACGCATCGCGGGCCCAGGGTAACGGAGCACGACTGAAGGTCAGCGCCAGGCCATTAAGGTCCGTCGCCACCTTGACCACATTCGGATTGAACAGAGCGGCGGCCTCCTCGATCGGCTCGGCCAGGGTGGCAATTGCCGCCTCTGGGTGAGCCGCCAGGTTGGCCGCCACCTGATCGATAATCGCAGGAGGGATCAGCGGCTCGTCCCCCTGCACGTTGACCACGATGGCGTCGGCGGCCAGCCTCAATGCAGTGGCCACTTCGGCGAGGCGATCGGTACCGGAATTATGCTCGGCGCGGGTTAACTGCACCTCGGCGCCAAAGGCCCGACACGCCTCGACAATCCGCGCATCGTCGGTCGCCACCACCACCCTTTGCGCACTGCTCTTGCAAGCCTGCTCCCAGACGCGCTGAATCATCGGTTTTCCGGCAATCTCCTGCAGAGGCTTGCCCGGCAGGCGACTGGAGGCGAAACGCGCAGGAATCACCACAGTAAAAGCTGTGCTCATTTACTTATCCAGGCGTTCGTCGACGTTGAGGGTACGCGCTTCACTTTCCAGCATCACCGGAATGCCGTCACGTACGGGAAAAGCTAGAGCATCGACCTTGCAGATCAGCTCGGTTTTATCGGCGGCAAGCTTCAACGGGCCCTTGCACAGTGGGCAGGCCAAGATATCGAGTAGTTTCGGGTCCATGGGAGGTCCTTGAAGGAAAGCGGCTGCATCGGCCGACACCAGGTGTCCAACGCCATGCAGAATTATTCGGTGCGCGACAGCAAACGGGCCAGTTGCGCATCGAACCAGGTGATAAAAGCCACAGAAGGCTCGGCATCCACCGCCAGGTACCACCAGTTCTCAGCAGCGAAAGCCCGGCACTTCACCGCGTCTTTTTCCGTCATCAGCACAGGATGCTCAGGACTGAAATCCAGCAGCTCAGGGCTGTACTGCGCATGGTCGGCAAAAGCATGGGGAATCGCCCGCCAGTTTAGCGCCTCCAGCGTATTGAAGAAACGCTGTGGATTGCCGATGCCGGCCACGGCATGCAGGTGTTGTTGCGGCGGAAAATGCGTCAGCGGGCGCTGCTCGCCACTGCGCAAATTGACCAGCACGCGGGGCCGCAAGCTGAAGGCATAGCCGTCTTCTGGATCGCTGACGGCGCCGTTGTAGAGCAATGCATCGACACTCTGCAGACGCTCGACCGGCTCCCGCAGCGGCCCGGCAGGCAGGCAGCGCCGATTGCCCAGACCCCGCGTCGCGTCGATCAACACCAATTCCAGGTCGCGAGCCAGACGGTAGTGCTGCAGGCCATCGTCACTGAGGATCAAGTCCAGGGATTCTGCTTCGAGCAACGCACGCACCGCGCGGCCACGATCCGGATCAATCATCAGCGGCACGCCACTGCGCTGCACGATCAGCAAAGGCTCATCACCTGCCACGCTGGCGGCCTGATCGGCCTGTACCCGCCATGGCAGCTGTGGCGGCGCAGCACCGTAACCACGACTGACCACCCCGACCTTCAGGCCATGCCTCTGGCAATGCTCGATCAACCAGAGAATCAGCGGAGTTTTCCCGGTGCCGCCGACGGTGATATTTCCCACCACCAGCAGCGGAACCGGAGCACGGTAAATATCCCCCTCTCCCGCCAGGAAGCGGGCGCGCTTGCGCCGTACAACTTGGCGGTAGAGCAGCTCCAGCGGGCGCAATAAGGTAAGCGCCGGATGACCGGCGTACCAGGCAGATAGCAGACGCTCGGACAACGAAGCCATCAACGAGAGGTCATCAAGGCGCAGCCTGCGCCTCGACCGTGGTAATACGCAGATGAGCAAAGCCCAGCTTGCCCGCCGCATCCATGGCCGTGATCACCGCCTGGTGTGGCGTCTTGGCGTCGGCACTGATGGTCAACGGCAGGCTGTTGTCGCCCTCTGATTCTTTTTGCAGCGCGGCGATCAAACTGTCCAGGCTACTTTTCAACAGCTGTCGACCGTTCAGCGAATAACTGCCATCGGCGGCGATCAGCACCTCCAACTGCTTCAGCTCGGTCTGTTCCGGCGGTGTGCCGCTAGCAGCTTCCGGCAGGTCAACCTTGAGCTGAGTCTCACGGGTGAAGGTGGTGGTGACCACGAAAAACAGCAACAGGATAAACACCACGTCGATCAGGGAAGCCAGGTTGATCTCGACATTTTCCCGCGGTTTGCGTCGAAACTTCACGCCTTGCCCTCTCCCAGGTCGACGTCACGATCACCCTGCACCACCTCCACCAGCTTGATCGCTTCCTGCTCCATGCCAACCACCAGCTCATCGACCCGACGCTGCAGGTAACGGTGGAAGAACAGCGCTGGAATCGCCACCATCAGACCGGCCGCCGTGGTAATCAAGGCCTTGGCGATGCCCGCGGCGAGTAGCGGCGCATTGGCCATTCCCGAACCCATGAAGGAACTGAAGATTTCGATCATGCCCAGCACGGTACCGAGCAAACCGAGCAGCGGTGCGATACCGGCGATAGTGCCGAGCGCATTCAGGTAGCGCTCCAGCTCGTGAATGACCCGCGCGGCGGCTTCCTCGATGCACTCCTTCATGATCTCGCGACCGTGTTTGGAGTTGGCCAGACCGGCGGCCAGAATCTGTCCGAGCGGGGAATCCGCACGTAACTCTTTAAGCTTTTGGTTATTCAGCTTTTTGTCTTTGATCCAACGCCAAACCTGACCGAGCAGGTGAGGCGGCGTGATGCGGCTCGGCCGCAGAGTCCACAAGCGCTCGGCAATGATGCCGACCGCAGCGATAGAGCACAGCATGATCGGCAGCATCATCCAGCCGCCAGCTTTGACCAGTTCCCACACGGTGGCACATCCCCTTTGGAAAAGTGGCGCCACTCTAGCATAGGGTCACCTCAGCGCCGACCGTCACCGTTCTCATTTTTCCCGCCAAAATCGCGCACGATGACGCAACCCCTGGCCCGCGGCAAAGGTGCCCAGCTGCACACGTAACGCACCCTGCTCAACCGTGTCATAGATCCGTGCGAAGACTGCATGGTAACGAGCGAGCACCGTGGGATGCGGATGACCGAAGCTGTTGTGCTGCCCACGCGATATCAGCACTGCGCGCGGAGCAACCGCCCGCACGAACGCCGGAGATGAAGAACTGCGACTGCCATGATGCGGCGCCAACAGCCAATCGGCGCGCACATCCAAGCCGCTGTCGAGCAACGCGCGCTCGGCACGGCTATCGATATCACCGGTCAGCAGCATGCGCTCGCCCGCGGCTTCAACCAACAATACACAGGAGGCCTGATTTGCATTACGCGCATCAGCCCAGCGCCAGGTGCTGAAACGCACACCATCCCACTGCCAGCTTCGACCTGCCTCGCAGGCTTGCGCCTGAAGCACAGCAGGTAGCGCCTCTGGCTCACCGCTGACCACTCGCTCGATCGCCACACCCCGCTGAATCGCGCGAGCACCGCCTGCATGGTCATTGTCGGCATGACTGATTAACAGCAGATCAAGCCGTCGCTCATCCAGGCCGCGCAAACTCGGCAATACCACTCGTTCGCCGAGATCAAAATCACCAAAACGCGGACCCGCGTCATATAACAGCGTGTGCCCATGGGTACGCAGCAACACCGACAGCCCCTGCCCGACATCCAGCACCCACACTTCGGCCTGGCCAAGTGCCGGGCGTGGTTGTGGGGTGTAAAACAGCGCAAGCAATAAAAGCCAACCCAGGCTGCGTAGTGGCACACCGGCCGGCAATAACAACAGCACAGTACCCAACGCACACAGCAACCAGGCCCACAGCGGCAACGCGCTCGGCTGCCAGGCCGGCAGCCAGTCGGCGATCTGCGACAACAGCATGAATAATAGATCGAGCAGCCCGCCAGCCACCCATAACAGCGCCTCACCCACACCAAACAACGGCAAAAGCAGGGTTCCCAGCAGCGCCAGGGGCACAACAGCCAAGCCAACCCAAGGCACCGCTAGCAAATTGGCCAGTGGTCCACTGGCACTTACGGGCAGTCCCAGAGCCATCAGCAGCGGCAACAACCCCACGGCCATCGCCCACTGTGCTCGCCCCAGTGTCTGCCACCAGGTCCAGGCACCCAGACGGCCATTAAAAATCAGAATGAGCAGCATGACCGCCCCAAAGGACAACCAGAACCCCGGCTGCAACCCCGCTAAAGGTTCCAGTAGCAAGACCACGAGTAACGCCATCAGCAGCGGCAAGCCGACGCCAAGATGACGAAAACGCCAGCGCCAAAGCAATGCCAGGCCTACCATCACGCATGCCCGTCGAACTGGAACCTCGAAGCCGGCCAGCATCCCATACCCCAGAGCGCCGGCAAAAGCTAAGGCACAAGCACACGGCAACCACGGCCAGGCGCGTGGCCACCACCCCAAGCGGGCCAGGCCTGCAATCAGGCCATACAGCAGCCCAGCCATGAGGGCGATGTGCTGACCAGAAATCACCATTAGGTGCACCGTACCGGTGTCTTGCAACACTCGCCAATCGGCCACCGAAAGCCCCGAGCCATCACCCAGCACCAAAGCCGCCAGTGCCCCCTCACGACCATGAGCCGGAACGCCTAGCAACCGTTGGCGCAAGACGTCGCGCCAGGCACCCACACCACTCGCCACGGACACCCGCTCAGCCGTTTTGACCGTGCCAGTAGCACCGATGCGCTGTGCCAGCAGCCAGGCCTCGTAATCGAAGGCATGCGGATTGACCAGCCCATGTGGACGCTTCAGCCGTACCGCCAGCCGCCAGGTTTCGCCGGCGCGCAACTCGGGCCCGCCATACCAGGCCAACCGCAACCGTTCTGGCAGTTTGGCGCGACGTGATTCAACCTGCTCCAACTGAAAACGCACAACGCCATCGCCCACTTCCGGCAAGCCAACTATCTGACCCTGCACCCACAAGGTACGGCCATCCAGCTGCGGATCCAGACGATCATCCAACGCCCATTGCGCGCAGATGCACGCCCAGCTGAAGCCAAATAGAAAAAAAGTCAGCGGATAACTGCGAAAGGGCAACAGCATCAGACCGAGCATCGGCAGCAGGCATAACAACCAGACAGGCGGCAACGTCGGTAAAAAACGCAGCAGTAAGATACCTGCTACCAGCGCCAACATCCCTATGCGCATCGCCACTCACTCCTTGTGATTACCCCCTGCAGAGTCACCAAGCACTGCATTCGCTTATCTGCTGTCACAAAGTGTGAAAGCAGACTGCCATGAATCTGTGCATAATATTGGCGCTGTTAGCCTGTCAGAGAGCCCCCATGCCGCGTCGCTTATTCAAGCGCTACATGCCCAACCCGGATCGCATCAAGGCCAACAAGTCCCTGCGGTTTCTGGGCGCTCTAATCCACGACCCCAATCTTTGGCATCTCAATCGCCACTCCGTCTCTCGCGCCATGGCCATCGGCCTGTTCTGGGCGATGATCCCCATGCCCCTGCAGATGCTCGCCGCCGCTGCCATGGCCATTCCCGCACGTGCGAATTTGCCAATTTCCATCGGCCTGGTCTGGTTGACCAACCCTATCACCATGCCGCCGGTGTTTTATTGCAGCTACAAGTTCGGCGCATGGATGACCAATACACCCACCCTGCAGATGCCCGAACACATCAGCCTGAGCTGGGTCGGCCAGGTAATGCAAAGCCATTGGCAACCGCTCTATCTGGGTTCCCTGGTGCTGGGTCTGATCTTCGCCCTGCTGGGTTACCTGGCCACCAACAGCTACTGGCACTGGTGGGTGCGGCATAACTGGCGCAAGCGCCAGGAAACACGCCGCAATCGCGCAAACAAGGGTTGAAACGAAAAAGCCGTTACTGAGTAACGGCTTTTTCTTGAAGAGAGACTAGCTCACTCGTAGCGCAAGGCCTCAGCTGGCTGGATGCGCGATGCACGCCAGGAAGGGTACAACGTGGCGAGAAAGCTCAAGACCAGGGCGGCCGTGCAGATCAGCAGTACATCCGGGGCCTGCAACTCCGACGGCAGGTTGTTGATGAAGTACACATCAGAGCTGAGCACCTGCTGACCGATCAAGCCCTCCACCCAACCGACCAGCTGACTGACATTCAATGCCGCTAGCACACCCAGCACGCCACCGATCAGCGTGCCGATTACGCCAATCACCGTGCCCTGCACCATGAAAACCCCCATGATCTGCCCTGGCGTTGCGCCCAGGGTGCGGAGGATGGCGATATCGGCGCCTTTATCGGCCACCACCATGATCAAGGTGGCAATGATGTTGAACGCCGCCACCGCCACGATCAACAACAGCAGCAAGCCGATCATGGTCTTTTCCATCTTCATCGCACTGAACAGGCTGCCCTGGGTCAGGGTCCAATCGCTGGCGTGGTAGCCCTCCCCCAGCCCAACGACCACTGCGGACGATACTTGCGGCGCCTGGTACAGGTCTTTCAGCTTCAAGCGCACGCCCTGCACCTGCCCCGGCTGCATGCGTTGAATCTGCGCGGCATCGGCGACATTAATCAGCGCCAGCGAGCTGTCCAGCTCGGCACCGACCTTGAAAATCCCGACCACATTGATCCGCTGCATGCGTGGAGTGATGCCACCGGGCACCGAGCTGACTTCCGGCACGATCAAGGCCAGCTTGTCGCCAACTTTCAACTGAAAGCGCCGCGCGGTGATCTCGCCGATCACTACACCGAACTCACCCGCCTGCAAATCGGCCAGGCGCCCCTGTACCATGTGATCGCCAATAATCGAGACCTTCGACTCCAGCTCGGGGTCGATGCCGTGCAGCTGAATCGGCTGCATCGAGCCGCGATAGGAAATCATCCCCTCCAACTCGGCAAAAGGCACTGCAGCCAGCACCTGCGGGTTTTTCCTGGCCGCAGCCGCCACCGCCGACCAGTCATCCAGCGGTTGCACCCCAGCAATAGTGGCATGCGGCACCATGCCGAGGATCCGCGCGCTCATTTCCTTCTGAAAGCCATTCATGACCGACAGCACCACGATCATCGCCAAGACACCCAAGGCGAGGCCGATCATCGAGGTCAGTGAAATAAAGGAGATGAAATGATTACGCCGCTTCGCTCGGGTATAGCGGGTACCGATAAAGATACTCAAAGGGCGGAACATCAGGCGGCCACCAACTTGCCGTCTTCCAGGCGCAGTACCCGATCCATCTGCTGTGCCAACTGCAGGTCATGGGTGACTACCAGAAAGGCGGTCTGCGACGAAATGCTCAGTTCCTTCATCAAGTCCTGAATGCCCTGTGCGGTGTGGTGATCGAGGTTGCCGGTTGGCTCATCCAACATTACCAAGCCGGGTCGATTGACCAACGCCCGGGCAATCGCCACACGCTGGCGCTCGCCGCCGGACAGTTCAGCCGGCTTGTGCGCCAGGCGATGACCAAGACCCACTCGTTCGAGCAACTGCGTGGCCCGCTGGCGCGCCTCGGCAATCGCCGTGCGGCCGATCAGCAAGGGCATGCAGACGTTCTCTAGGGCACTGAACTCTGGCAACAGGTGGTGAAACTGATAAACGAAGCCCAGGGCGCGATTGCGTAGCAACCCGCGTTGCTTTTCATTCAGCGCCGACAGTTCTTCACCGGCCAACCAAACGCTGCCCGTAGTGGGCGTATCCAGGCCGCCGAGCATGTTCAACAAGGTACTCTTGCCCGATCCCGAGCTACCAACAATCGCGATCCGCTCGCCTGGGTGCAGTTCAAGCGTCAAACCATCGAGCACCACCACCGATTGCGGGCCTTCTTCATAGCTCTTACCGAGGTTGCGACAACTCAGAACGGCCTGATCCTGTTTCACTGGGTCACCCATAACTTGATTATTCATAACGCAGTGCCTCCGCAGGCTGAGTGCGTGCTGCACGCCAAGCCGGATAAAGGGTCGCGAGAAAACTTAGAACCAATGCGGCGCCGCACACCAGCAGCACATCCTCCAGCATCAACTGGGAAGGCAGATAGTCGATGAAGTACACATCTGCATTGAGGAATTTCATGCCCAAGGCACTCTCCAGCGCGGCGATACCTGCACTGACATTCAGTGCAGCGCCAATCCCCAAGAGCGCGCCGAGCGCCGTGCCGAACACCCCAATCACGGTACCCTGCACCATAAAGATCGCCATGATCTGTCCCGGCGTCGCACCCAAGGTACGCAAAATGGCGATATCGCCTTTCTTGTCGGTAACCACCATGACCAGAGTCGAGATGATATTGAAGGCGGCAACCGCAACGATCAGCAGTAGAAGCAGGCCGATGATCGCCTTCTCCATGCGAATCGCCTGGTACAGGTTGCCATGGGTACGTGTCCAATCCCGCGCATAAAAATCGCCATCGCCGAGGCTTTTCGCCAACTCCCAGGCGGTTCTAGGTGCCTGGAACAGATCGGCGAATTTCAGCCGTACCCCCTGTACTTGCTCAGCCTGCCAGCGCTGCAGGCGAGCCAGGTCTTGTACATGGGTCAAGGCCAAATAACCGTCAATTTCGCCAGCGCCGACATGGAAGATGCCAACTACGGTGAAGCGCTTGAGCCTTGGGAACATCCCAGCGGGTGTCACCGTCACTTCCGGGGCGACGAAGGTGATCTTGTCGCCGAGCCCAACTCCCAGCTTGGCTGCGGCCTTATCACCGATCACCATGCCGAACTCACCCGGCTCGAGATCCTTCAGGCTCCCTTGCTGGAAAAAATCGCCGATGATCGAGACCTTCTCCTCTTCCTGCGGATCAATCGCATTGATCAGCACCTTCTGCACCTTGCCCTCATGCGTGAGCAGGCCCTGCATCTGGCTAAACGGTGCAACAGCCAATACCTGCGGATGCTGCAGGGCGTCATTGGCCAGACTGCGCCAGTCAGTGATCGGCGTGGCACTTTCTACCGTGGCATGCGGGACCATGCCGAGCACACGGGTACGCATCTCATGATCGAAACCATTCATCACCGACAGCACCACGATCATCACCAGCACACCAAGTGCCAGGCCGATCATCGAGGTCAGGGAAATGAAGGAGACGAAATGGTTGCGGCGTTTGGCGCGCGTGTAACGCGTACCAATAAATACGAACAAGGGTTTGAACATAGCGGAGGCTGATTCGCGGAAAAGAGGGACGTCCTTGTGGCGGGGCTAGGCAAGCAGCTTTACACTCAGACCACCACTGCTGCCATGGGTTCGCCATGCCGACTCAAGATGAAGATGATCGCCGCGAATACTATCGTATCGACGACACGATCGCACTGGAATTCACCCCCCTGTCCGGTGCCGACGCACTGGCCAGTGACGAGCTTCACGACAGTTCTCCGCTGTTTAACCTGCTCAGCGAGCTACACCTGATGGACTTCGAGTCGCAGCATTTGCTACGACATATCAGCGAACGCGACCGCACCCTGGCCAACTACCTGAAAGTCGTCAATAAACGTATCGATCTGCTCGGCCAAGCCGTGGCGCTGAGCCTGATGCGTGATATAGGCTCACCCAAGCAGGTCACTCTGTCCGAAGGCGGAGTCAGCTTCAACAGTCCACACAACATCGCCATCGACAGTCATCTGGCAATCAAGATCGTTCTGATGCCCCAGGCACTGGGACTGCTGTTGCGGGCCAAGGTGATCCATTGCCGCCCCCTCGCCGACGAACAATTCGAAATTGGTACAGAGTTCGAAGCGTTGACCGACGCACAGCGCCAATTACTGGCCCGACATATCCTACAAAAGCAGGCACTGGAACGCCGCCAGGCCCGCGAGCAACCCACCCCCTCTTGATGAGAGCCCGTATGCCACGCCTGCCCGCCCTGTTCATGCTCATATGGCTGCCGCTGACCGCAAGCGCAGAGTCGCTGCAAATCCCCCTCGGTGAACAAGGCGCCGCCACCATCCAGATGCCTCAACGTGGCGACTCACGCCGTGCAGTACTGGAGCGTTTCGGCCTGGCCGACGAAGAGCACCCAACTATCGGTCAACCGCCCATCACCCGCTGGGATTACCGCGAGTTCAGCGTGTACTTCGAGTACGACCATGTAATCAACAGCGTGCGCCATCATCAACCGCGTGCCGCCATGCCCAGGAAGGAACAACCATGACCCTGATCTATGGCCATCGCGGAGCCAAAGGCGAAGCACCAGAGAACACCCTGGTCAGCTTCCAGAAATGCCTGGAGCATGGTGTGCGTCGTTGCGAACTGGACCTGCACCTGTCGCGCGACAGCGAGCTGATGGTGATTCATGACCCGACGCTGAAACGTACTACCGGTCGCCGCGGCAAGGTGGTCGAACACGACGCTGCCGCACTGGTCACCTATGACGCGCGTAAAAGCGGTCCTGACTGGGTACAGCCCTGCCCCATCCCACGCCTGGCTGAACTCTTCGAAACCTGCGACTTCGAGCACTGGCAACTGGAAGTCAAAAGCGCCTCGAAAGTCCGCGCGGCACGTACCGTCACGGCGATTGCCACGCTGGCCGAACGCTATGGCTTGGCTGACAAGGTTACTGTCACCTCCAGCTCGCGAGCAGTGCTGACTGCACTCAACCAACTGACGCCTCAACTGTCTCGCGGACTGGTTGCGGAATATGCCTGGCTCGACCCACTGAAAGTGGCCCGCCATTATGAATGCCAATTGCTCGCACTGAACTGGACTTTGTGCACCCCGGAGCGCTTGCTCAAGGCGCAAAAATCCGGACTGCATGTCTCAGTCTGGACGGTCAACGAGCCAGCGCTGATGCAACGACTCGCGGACTTCGGCGTTGACAGCCTGATCACCGACTTCCCAGGCCTGGCGGCAGCAACCCTGACACGCTGAATTCGCTCATCAAGCCAAACCACCCACAAAAAAACCGGCCGCCAGGGCCGGTTTTTTTGATGCTGCCTGCTCAGAAACTCTCCCGATTAGGCCAGCGCCACGCCTGGGAATCGCTGAACGGATCCTCCCCGACCGGCTCAGGCCACCGGTCGGAGCCGCTCAAAAAAGCCGATTGAGACCGTCAAACGCCGCCACCCGATAGGCCTCCGCCATGGTCGGGTAGTTGAAGGTGGTGTTGACGAAATACTTGATGCTATTGGCCTCGCCCTTCTGGTTCATGATGGCCTGACCAATGTGCACGATCTCCGAGGCCTGATAGCCAAAGCAGTGCACCCCCAAAACCTCCAGGGTTTCGCGATGGAATAGGATTTTCAGCATGCCCACCGGCTCGTTGGAAATCTGCGCGCGCGCCATGCTCTTGAAGAATGCCTTGCCGACTTCATAGGGGATTTTCGCCTGGGTCAGCTCACGCTCGTTCTTGCCGATCGAGCTGATCTCCGGAATGGTGTAGATACCGGTCGGCACGTCATCGACAAAGCGCCAGCTATCATTCTCGACGATGTTACCCGCAGCAGAACGGCCTTGGTCATAGGCAGCACTGGCCAGGCTCGGCCAGCCGATCACATCGCCGGCGGCGAAGATGTTCGAAACCTCGGTGCGATAGTTCTGGTCGACTTCGACCTGACCCCGGCCATTGACCTTGATGCCGATGTTTTCCAGACACAGCTTGTCGGTGTTGCCCGTGCGACCGTTGCACCAGAGCAAGGCATCCGCCTTGATCTTCTTGCCGGACTTGAGGTGCAGAATCACCCCGTTATCCAGCCCCTCGATGCTCTCGTATTCCTCGTTATGACGAATCAATACGTTGTTATTGCGCAGGTGATAACTCAGCGCATCGGAGATTTCTGCATCGAGGAAGCTCAACAGCTGGTCACGATTGTCGATCAGATCGACCAACACCCCGAGACCGCTGAAAATCGACGCATATTCGCAACCGATAACCCCGGCGCCATAAATGATCAACCGGCGCGGCGTGTGACTAAGGGTCAGAATGGTGTCGCTTTCGTAGACCCGCGGGTGGCGAAAATCGACATCCGCAGGACGATACGGGCGTGAACCGGTGGCGATGACAATCTGCTTGGCAACCAGCTTTTCCACCACGCCGTTCGGACAGACCACTTCGATGGTTTGCTCATCGGCAAAACTGCCAGTGCCGAAAAACAGGTCAATCCGGTTACGCGCGTAATAGCCCGTGCGTGAAGATACTTGCTTGGCGATGACCCGCTCGGCGCTTTTCAATACGTCAGGAAAAGAGAACCAGCGCGGCTCGCCAATCTGGCGAAACATCGGGTTGGTGTTGAACTGCATGATCTGCCGCACCGAATGGCGCAGCGCCTTGGAAGGAATGGTACCCAAGTGGGTGCAGTTGCCGCCGACTTCGCGGCGGCTATCGACCACGGCCACCTTACGCCCGGCCTTGGCCGCATTCATTGCCGCCCCCTCACCCGCAGGGCCAGAACCCAGCACTACTACGTCGTAGTTGTAGACCGCCATGTTTACTCCTTCAGATCACGCCGGCGTGCTTATTGAGCACCCTCGGCAGGGCCAGAACTGCACTTGTGCAGTTCGGCTATCGATACCTCAGCTGTTGCAGCCTATCCCCAGACTAGCCAACGGGTGGCTATTGGCGCTTGGTGGCGTCGTAAGCCAGCGTCTCAGTGTTCGATGAGGCCGACTCACTATTGACCTCTTCACACTTCTCGCGACTACCACCACAGATCGAGCATTCCTTTTCAATGCCCAAATTGGCGATGCCACCACAGGAACCGGCAATCGGCTTACGCCCCATGATCACGCCAACTGCCATCAACGACACCACCAGCAACATGGTGAAAAATACGACTAGCCAAGTCATTGCTCTTCTCCTGCAGCGAATAGCTGCTCGAAAGCCGCGGTACTCTGTGTGACGAAGCCCTCGCCGTCACGGGTCACGAAAAATGCCGCGATGCCTGTCTGTTCAGCATACGCCAAGCCTCGCTCAGGCCCGAGTACCATCAGTAAGGTGGACAGTCCATCCGCCCTCAGGGTGGAGGGATCCAGCACGGTGACCGCCGCCAGTTTGTGTCGGATCGGCGCTCCGGTTTGTGGATCCAGAGTGTGCGAGTAGCGGATGCCGTTCTCTTCGAAATAATTGCGGTAGTCACCCGAGGTGGAGACGCCGTAACCATCCAACTGCACAATCCGTTGTGCCACGCGCTGATCGTCCCGTGGTGCCTCGATGGCGATGCGCCACGGTTGACCATCCGGCTTCTTGCCGGCGGCCTTCAACTCACCAGTCACATCGACCAGATAACTGCTGACTCCCAGCTCAAGCAGACGCGCAACGATCCTGTCGACGGTGTAGCCAGCCGCAATGCTGTTGAGATCGAGCTGCAAATCAACGTCTTTGCACAGTTGCTGTCCCTTGACATGCAGATGCGCGTGCCCGGTACGGCGTCGCGCCTCTGCCAACTGCTGCGCGCTCGGCACCCGCTCAACCCGAGCCTGGGGACCAAAGCCCCAGAGGTTGAGCAACGGCTCGAGGGTCAGGTCGAAAGCCCCATTACTTTCCTGAGCCAACGCCTGCCCCGCACGTACCAGCTGCAAAACCCCATCCGGCACGGCCATGCAGCTGCCTGCGGGCGCCCTGTTAAACGCTGAAAGGACCGAATCAGCGCGGTAGGTGGACATCTGCTGATCGACTTCGGCGAGGATCGCCTCAGTCTCGGCCTTGACCACCGCCACTTCAGGCAGATTTTTACTGTGTACGTATTTGACCGAATAGCTGCTGCCCATGGTCGGGCCGGCGAACTCTTCAACCCGCTCAGAAAACCAGCAGCCCGTTAGGGCTGCCGCCAAGGCGACAGCTATAACGGGCTGGAGTACCGCATACTTCACGCTTAGCCGCCGAAGTCGTCGAGTAGGATATTTTCCTGCTCCACACCCAGGTCGACCAACATCTTGATCACTGCGGCGTTCATCATCGGTGGGCCGCACATGTAGAACTCGCAATCTTCAGGAGCCGGGTGGTCCTTCAGGTAGTTCTCGTAAAGCACGTTATGAATGAAGCCCTTGAGGCCCGTCCAGTTGTCTTCCGGCTGCGGATCGGACAGCGCCAGATGCCACTTGAAATTCGGGTTTTCCGCCTGCAACTGATCATATTCTTCATTGTAGAAAGCTTCACGCATGGAGCGCGCGCCGTACCAGAAGCTGATCTTGCGGGTGGACTTCAAGCGCTTGAGCTGGTCGAAGATATGCGAACGCATCGGCGCCATGCCGGCACCACCGCCGATAAACACCATCTCGGCATCGGTGTCCTTGGCGAAGAACTCGCCGAATGGCCCGTACACCGTAACCTTGTCACCTGGCTTGAGGCTGAACACCCAGGAGGACATCTGCCCGGCCGGCAAGTGGTCCTTGCCCGGCGGCGGCGAAGCGATACGGATGTTGAACTTCACCAGACCGACTTCTTCCGGGTAGTTGGCCATGGAGTAGGCGCGAATTACCGTTTCTTCGACCTTGGAGCTGTACTTCCACTGGTTGAACTTGTCCCAGTCGCCGCGATACTCCTCCTGAATATCGAAGTCCTTGTAGTGAACCTCGTGCGGCGGGCACTCCAGCTGTACATAACCACCGGCGCGGAAGTCGACGCTCTCGCCTTCCGGCAGCTTCAGGGTCAGTTCCTTGATGAAGGTGGCCACGTTGGGGTTGGACTCCACCGTGCATTCCCACTTCTTCACGCCGAAGACCTCTTCCGGCACCTCGATCTTCATGTCCTGCTTGACCGCGGCCTGACAGGACAGGCGCCAGCCCTCGCGGGCCTCGCGCTTGGTGAAGTGCGACTCTTCGGTCGACAGCATCTCGCCGCCGCCCGATTCGATGATGCACTTGCACTGGGCGCAGGTACCACCGCCGCCGCAGGCAGACGACAGGAACACATTATTCGCCGCCAAGGTCTGCAGTAGCTTGCCGCCGGCCGGCACCACGATGGTTTTTTCGCCGTTGATCTCAATGCTCACGTCGCCACTGGAAACCAGCTTGGCGCGCGCCGCGAGGATGACCAGCACCAACACCAATACAATGGCGGTGAACATGCCAATCGCTAGGAATATCTCAAAATTGATCATCTGTTCATCCTTTCCTTACAGCTGCACGCCAGAGAAGGACATGAAGCCCAGGGACATCAGACCGATGGTGATGAAGGTGATCCCCAACCCCTGCAGGCCAGCCGGTACGTCGCTGTACTTGAGCTTCTCGCGAATACCCGCCAGCGCGGCGATCGCCAAGGCCCAGGACACGCCCGCGCCGATGCCATAGACAGTGCTCTCGGCCAGGTTGTAGTCGCGCTCGACCATGAACAGCGAGCCACCCATGATTGCGCAGTTAACCGTGATCAAGGGCAGGAACACGCCCAGCGCGTTGTACAGCGCCGGCACGTACTTATCCAGGGTCATCTCGAGGATCTGCACGATCGCCGCGATGACGCCGATGAAGGTCAACAGACCGAGAAAACTCAGATCCACCTCGGGCAGACCGGCCCAGGCCAGGGCGCCGTCCTTGAGGATATTGGTGTAGATCAGGTTGTTAACCGGCATGGTGATACCCAGTACCACCACCACGGCGATACCCAGGCCGATCGCCGTCTCAACTTTCTTCGAGATGGCGATAAAGGTGCACATGCCGAGGAAGAACGCCAGTGCCATGTTCTCTACGAACACCGCACGGACGAACAGGCTGATGTAATGCTCCATTAGTAAGCCTCCTTATTCGAGACCTGCGGTGCCATCTTGTAGGCGTTGCTTTCCACCTGGTCGGTCTTCCAGCTGCGGATGGCCCAGATAAACAGGCCGATCAGGAAGAACGCCGAAGGCGGCAGCAACAACATGCCGTTAGGCTGGTACCAGCCACCGTCGTTGATCACCGGAATGATCTCGTAGCCCATCAGCTTGCCCGCGCCGAACAGCTCGCGAATGATGCCCAGGGCAATCAGCATGGCGCTGTAACCCAGACCGTTGCCGATGCCGTCGAAGAACGACAAAACCGGTGGGTTCTGCATGGCGAAGGCCTCGGCACGGCCCATCACGATGCAGTTGGTGATGATCAGGCCGACGAACACCGACAATTGCTTGGACAGGCTGAAGGCATAGGCCTTGAGCACCTGATCCACCACGATTACCAGGGAGGCGATGATCACCATCTGCACGATCATGCGGATCGAGCTGGGGATCTGGCTGCGGATCATCGAAATGAACAGGTTGGAGAAACCGGTCACCAGGGTCAGCGCCGCAGACATCACCAGCGCTGTCTGCAGGTTCGAGGTTACCGCCAGGGCCGAGCAGATCCCGAGGATCTGCAGGCCGATGGGGTTGTTGTTAAAGATCGGATTGAGTAGGACTTCTTTAATAGTCGGCTGCGACATGATCAAGCCTCCCCTGCGCGCAGGTTAGCGATAAACGGACCGAAGCCGTTCTGGCCCAGCCAGAACTTCAACAGGTTGTCCACCCCCTTGCTGGTAAGGGTGGCGCCGGCCAAACCGTCGACCTGGTGTTCGGCCTGCGGACTTTTCGGGTCGACGCCGCCCTTGACGATGGCCACGGCTAAGTCGCCGTTTTCATCAAACAGCGTCTTGCCCGGCCACTGACCTTTCCACTTGGGATTGTCGACTTCCCCGCCCAGGCCCGGCGTTTCGGCGTGCTGATAGAAGCCCATGCCGACCACAGTATTGAGATCGCCCTTGAGCGCGATGAAGCCATGCAGGGTCGACCACAGCCCGTAGCCACGTACCGGCAGGATCAGGGTCTGCACCTGGCCATCCTGTTCCACCACATAGACAGTGGTGAAGCGCTCCTGGCGCTTGATCCCGGCGATATCCTCACTGGCCGGCAGCACGCTGGACAGCTTCGGGTCCTTGGATGCCTTGAGTGGATCGAAGACGATCGGGTTATAGGCATCGGAGAAAACTCCGGTTTCCAGATCGACCAGTTTTGCGCTGATGGTATTGGCAAACAGTTCCTTGATCTGCTTGCCGCTCATCGAGGCATCGCCGAGGCCGGCAATCGCCAAAATGCTGCGCTGCTTATCCAACAGACGATTGTCGACCTGAGTCGGCTTCAGAGCGATCGCCGCACCCGCGACGAATACCGAGCACACCAGGCAGACCAACAGGGCCACCGTCAGCGTGCGTGCGGTGGATTCTTTTTGACTAGACATTACGTGCCAGCCTCCGCTTGATATTGGCTTGAACGACGAAGTGGTCGATCAGCGGTGCGAACAGGTTGGCGAACAGAATCGCCAGCATCATGCCTTCCGGGAACGCCGGGTTGACCACACGAATCAACACCACCATCACCCCGATCAAGGCACCGAAAATCCACTTACCTGTGTTGGTCATGGAAGCCGACACCGGATCGGTGGCCATGAACAACATCCCGAAGGCGAAGCCGCCCACCACCAGATGCCAGTGCCAGGGCATGGCGAACAGCGGGTTGGTTTGCGAGCCGATGGTGTTGAACAGCAGGCTCAGACCGATCATGCCGAGCATCACCCCGGCGACGATGCGCCAGGAGGCGATCTTGGTCAGCAGCAGTACGCCGCCACCGATCAGAATGGCCAGAGTGCTGGTCTCACCCAGGGAACCGTGCATGGTGCCGACGAAGGCGTCCATCCAGGTGATGCCCTGGCCGACCACGTTGTCGATACCGCCGGCCGCAGCCAGGCTCAGGGAAGTCGCACCGGCAAAGCCATCGACTACCGTCCATACCGCATCACCGGACATCTGCGCCGGATAGGCGAAGAACAGGAAGGCACGACCCGCCAAGGCCGGGTTGAGGAAGTTCTTGCCGGTACCACCGAACACTTCCTTGCCGATCACCACGCCGAAGCTGATGCCCAGCGCCACTTGCCACAACGGAATGCTCGGCGGCAGGATCAGGGCGAACAGCACCGAGGTAACGAAGAAGCCTTCGTTGACTTCGTGCTTGCGGATCGAGGCGAACAACACCTCCCAGAAGCCACCGACGATAAAGGCTGTGGCATAAACCGGCAGGAACCACGCCGCACCCTGGATGAAGTTGTCCCACAAGCTGCTGGGGTCAAAGCCGGCCAGGGAGCCGATCAGGGCAAAGCGCCAGCCTTCCTGGGCCGCCAACAGCTCGGGGCTCTGGGCGAAGATCAGGTTGGCCTGATAGCCGGTGTTCCACATGCCGAAGAACATCATCGGGAAGGTACACAACCACACCGTGATCATCATGCGCTTGAGGTCGATACCGTCACGCACGTGGGCGGTGGTTTTGGTCACGCTGCCCGGGCGGTAGAAGAAGGTGTCGACGGCTTCGTACAGGGCGTACCACTTTTCGTATTTGCCGCCATGTTCGAAGTTGTGCTCGATTTTATCGAGGAATGCACGAATTCCCATGATCAACCCTCCTTCTCGATGCGGGCGAGGTTATCGCGCAGAATCGGGCCGTATTCATACTTGCCGGCACACACGTAAGTGCACAGCGCCAGATCTTCTTCGTCGAGTTCCAGGCAGCCCAATTTCTGAGCCATCTCGGTATCACCGACGATCAGGTAGCGCAGCAGTTGGGTCGGCAGGATATCCAGCGGCATCACGGCTTCGTAGTTACCCACCGGCACCATGGCGCGTGGGCTGCCATTGGTAGTGGTGGAAAAGGCGAAGGTCTTGGCCGCCATCAGCTTGGACACGAAGATATTCATCACCGAGTGCTTGTTAACCCCGGCACGCAGGTAATGCATCATCTCGCGATCGGTACCTTCGACCAGGCAAGACACCTGCAGGTGGTAACGCCCCAGATAAGCGTAAGCGCCCTGGGCGGTACGGCCGCCGAGCACCGAACCGGAAATCAGTCGGTTGTAGCCCGACTGCAATTGCCCTGCAGTCAGCTCGTCCAGGTTGGCACCCAGGCGGGTCAGCAGCAGGCGCGGCTGCTCGACCACAGGCCCAGCCAAGGAAACCACGCGCTCGACCCATAGCTGTCCAGTGCTGAACAACTTACCGACGGCAATCACATCCTGATAATTGATCGACCACACCGCCTTGCTGACGCTGACCGGATCGAGAAAATGGATATGCGTACCGACCAGACCGGCTGGATGCGGGCCCGCAAAAGCTTCAGCCTGGACCTTACTCAACTGCTCGCCGGGCAGATTTGCGCCCTCGGCCTTGCACAGGAAGACTTTGCCCAGGCAGCTGAGCACTTTGAGCCCACTCTCGAAGTCAGCGGCGTACTCGCCGATGACCAGTGCAGGATCGGCAGCCAACGGATGGGTGTCGATGGCAGTCACGAAAATAGAGCTGGGCACGGCATCCACGGCCGGAACCTTGCTGAACGGCCGCGAACGCAGGGCGGTCCATAGACCAGACTGCTGCAGGTTCTCGCGGACTTGCGCATCGCTCAGGCTGTCCAGCTGCGTGGCCGGATACTGAGCGAAGGTCACCTGTTCATCGCCGTCGAGGTCAATTACCACCGACTGCAGAACACGCTTTTCGCCCCGGTGAATCGCACTGACCACCCCAGCCCCCGGCGCGGTATAGGTCACCCCAGGCGTTTTCTTATCGGAAAACAGGACTTGGCCGAGCTTGACTCGATCACCAACCTGCACCTCCATCGTGGGCTTCATTCCGTGATAATCGGAGCCTATGACGGCGACGCTGCGTACCGGCCTTGCGGCCTCGATACGCTGCGCCGGCGCGCCTGTTATGGGCAAATCAAGCCCATCTTTAATTTTGATCATAGGTTTGCCTAACCACTGATTTATAAGCTTTTTTTAGAATACGAACGACATCTGGATGCTTAATAGCCAATTGCGCACCAATGCATTATTGGCGCGAATGATGCTGTCGGACGCGGGTAAAAAATCCGCTTGATTATAAAGACCCCCCCCTAGGACTGACTACCCAAGCGCTTGCTTATTTTGAACTTTCCGTTACAGAGCACGACACAAAACTCTTTACGCCATCAGAAAACTCGCGCTGCACGCCAGCTTTCTCGACATTCGCCCAGGTGACCGCTGCACCCTGCGCGTCAATGACCACAGCGGCCTGAGCCTGGAGCGCAATAACAGGAACGCCCTCACCCGCAGCCAGCCAAAACCTGCCAAGGTCTATTTGGACAGATGACTGGCGCCCGAGAGGCCGCCCGAGACGCTACCCCTGCCCTACTGGCCAATAATCTCAGTCCCAAATGGATAAAAAAACGGGAGCCGTAGCTCCCGTTGTTATTCGCATCTAATGCTTAGCTAGGAAAAGCCGGCGGATTGACCCCTACCATGTCTTCCATCACGCGAACCACCTGACAGCTGTAGCCGAACTCGTTGTCGTACCACACATACAGCACAACGCGATTGTCATTGGCGATAGTCGCCTCGGCATCCACTACACCAGCATGACGCGAACCGACGAAGTCAGTGGAAACCACTTCCTGCGAGTTAACGAAATCGATCTGCTTGTGCAGGTCCGAGTGCAAGGCCATATAGCGCAGGTACTCGTTGATTTCATCGCGCGTGGTGGCCTTCTCAAGGTTCAGATTGAGAATTGCCATGGACACGTTCGGCGTCGGCACACGAATCGCGTTACCGGTCAGCTTGCCAGCCAACTCGGGCAGCGCCTTGGCCGCCGCCGTGGCCGCACCAGTCTCGGTGATGACCATGTTCAGCGCAGCACTGCGGCCACGACGATCACCCTTGTGGAAGTTATCGATCAGGTTCTGGTCGTTGGTGTACGAATGAACCGTTTCAACGTGCCCATTGATGATGCCGTACTTGTCGTTTACCGCCTTGAGTACCGGCACGATGGCGTTAGTGGTGCAAGACGCCGCCGAAACGATGCGGTCATCGGCGGTAATTTCACCGTGATTGATACCGTGCACGATGTTCTTCAGCTTGCCTTTACCTGGAGCGGTCAGCACCACGCGATCGATACCCGGGCAGGCCAGATGCTGCCCCAGACCTTCGGCATCACGCCAGACACCGGTGTTGTCCACCAACAACGCGTCCTGGATGCCGTACTGGGTGTAATCCACCTCAGTAGGGTTCTTCGCGTAGATCACCTGGATCAGGTTGCCGTTAGCGGTCAGGGTATTATTGGCTTCATCGACCGTGATGGTGCCGTCGAACGGACCATGCACCGAATCACGACGCAGCAGACTGGCACGCTTGATCAGATCGTTTTCGGCACCCTTGCGCACGACAATGGCACGTAGACGCAAGCCATCACCACCGCCGGTTTTCTCGACCAGGATGCGTGCCAACAGGCGACCGATACGACCGAAGCCGTAGAGCACCACGTCGGTACCTTTACGTGCCAGCACGTTCTGCTGTCCGGCTACCGGCTCCAGTTCGTCGCGCACGAACTGCTCGATGCTACGGCCGTTACCGTCTTTGATGAACTTGGCCACCAAACGCCCAAGATCCACGGAGGCCGAACCCAGTTTGAGTTCGCTCATGGTCTTGAGAATCGGGAAGGTGTCATGCACCGACAGTTCGGCATCACCGTCCAGGCGGTGACGTGCATAACGGTGAGCCTTGAGGATTTGAATCACCGAACGGTTGATCAGACTACGACCGTAGATCGAGATGACCACGTTGTTGTTGCGGTAAAGCTGGCCAATCAGCGGAATCATCGCTTCAGCAAAGGCTTCGCGATCGATCCATTCACCGAGACACTGGTCGGGCTTCTGAGTCACGGGCAGTACCTTCCACATGTAGGGGCTGAAAAAAGGGGCTACATTATGACGGCGCACGCTGGCATGAGCAATGCGCGCCTGTCGCGACTGACATAAAGCGTCCTCGCCCGCTACAATCGCCGACCTTGTGCCATGACCGTGAGCCGCCTGTGTCCGTACTGCGCCTACCGTCCCTGCCGGCCACCGCCGGAAAACAACACTGGGGCAACCTGCCCGGTGCCGCGCTGAGCCTGGCGATCGCCGAAGCCGCCAGCGCCGCCAAACGCTTCACCCTGCTGCTGACCGCCGACAGTCAGAACGCCGAACGCCTGGAGCAGGAGCTGAGCTTCTTCGCCCCGGAACTGCCCGTGCTGCACTTTCCCGACTGGGAAACCCTGCCCTACGACCTGTTTTCGCCGCATCAGGACATCATTTCCCAGCGCATTGCCGCCCTCTATCGCCTGCCCGAGCTGAAACATGGCGTTTTGGTAGTCCCGATCACCACCGCCCTACATCGCCTGGCACCGACCCGCTTCCTGCTTGGCAGCAGCCTGGTGCTGGATGTCGGCCAGAAGCTCGATGTCGACGAAATGCGCACGCGCTTGGAGGCAGCCGGCTATCGCTGCGTGGACACTGTGTACGAGCACGGTGAATTCGCCGTGCGCGGCGCACTGATCGACCTGTTCCCGATGGGCAGCGATCAGCCCTATCGCATCGACCTGTTCGACGACGAGATCGAGACGCTACGCACCTTCGACCCGGAGACTCAGCGCTCGATCGACAAGGTCAGCTCGATCAAGCTCCTACCGGCGCGCGAATTCCCGCTGGAGAAGAAAGCCGTCAGCGACTTTCGTGGACGCTTCCGCGAGCGCTTCGATGTGGACTTCCGGCGCTGCCCGATCTACCAGGATCTATCCACCGGTATCACCCCGGCCGGCATCGAGTACTACCTGCCGCTGTTCTTCGAAGCCACGGCGACCCTGTTCGATTACCTGCCGCAGGACACCCAGGTGTTCTCCTTGCCGGGTGTGGAAAAAGCCGCCGAGCACTTCTGGACGGACGCCCGCAATCGCTACGAAGAACGCCGCGTCGACCCCGAGCGCCCGCTGCTACCGCCCGCCGACATCTTCCTGCCGGTGGAGGACTGCTTCGCCCGCCTGAAGGACTGGCCTCGCGTGGTCATCAGCCAGGACGATATCGAAACCGGCGTCGGCCGCCAACGCTTCACCGCGCAACCGCTGCCGGACCTGGCGATCCAGGCCAAAGCCAACGAGCCGCTGGCCGCCTTGCGCCGTTTTATCGAGGACTATCCCGGCCGGGTGCTGTTCTGCGCCGAATCCGCCGGCCGCCGCGAAGTGCTCCTGGAGCTGCTCGCACGCCTCAAACTGAAACCCAAGGAAGTTGACAGCTGGCCGGCGTTCACCGCGAGCAAGCAACGCCTGGGTATTTGCATTGCCCCGCTCGATGAAGGCCTGCTGCTGGAGGACTTGGCCCTCATAGCCGAGAGCCCACTGTTCGGCCAGCGCGTCATGCAGCGCCGTCGGCGCGAAAAGACCCGCGATGGTGGCGACAATGTCATCAAGAACCTCACCGAACTGCGTGAAGGCGCGCCGGTGGTGCATATCGATCATGGCGTCGGCCGCTATCTGGGTTTGATCACCCTGGAAATCGACGGCCAGGCCGCCGAATTCCTAGCCCTGATGTATGCCGAAGAAGCCAAGCTCTATGTGCCGGTAGCCAGCCTGCACCTGATCGCGCGCTACACCGGCAGCGACGACGCCCTCGCCCCGCTGCACCGCCTCGGCTCGGAAACCTGGCAGAAGGCCAAGCGCAAGGCCGCCGAACAAGTGCGCGACGTGGCCGCCGAACTGCTGGACATCTATGCCCGCCGCGCCGCCCGCGAAGGCTACGCGTTCGCCGACCCGCAGCTCGATTACGCCACTTTCAGCGCTGGCTTCCCCTTCGAGGAAACCCCGGACCAGCAAACTGCGATCGATGCGGTTCGCGACGACATGCTCGCGCCCAAGCCCATGGACCGACTGATATGCGGTGACGTTGGCTTCGGCAAAACCGAAGTGGCCATGCGCGCCGCCTTCATCGCCGTGCACAGCGGCCGCCAGGTCGCCGTACTGGTGCCCACCACCCTGCTCGCCCAGCAGCACTACAACAGCTTCCGCGACCGCTTCGCCGACTGGCCGATCAAGGTCGAGGTGATGAGCCGCTTCAAGAGCGCCAAGGAAATCGGCGAAGCCATGCAGCAACTGAGTGAGGGCAAGGCCGACATCGTTATCGGCACTCACAAGCTGCTACAGGACGACGTCAAATTCAACAACCTGGGCCTGGTGATCATCGACGAGGAACACCGCTTCGGCGTGCGCCAGAAGGAACAGCTCAAGGCCCTGCGCAGCGAAGTGGACATCCTCACCCTGACGGCCACACCGATCCCGCGCACCCTGAACATGGCCGTGGCCGGAATGCGTGACCTGTCGATCATCGCCACGCCGCCAGCGCGGCGCCTGTCGGTACGCACCTTCGTCATGGAGCAGCAGCACAGTGTGGTCAAGGAAGCGCTGCTACGCGAGCTGTTACGCGGCGGCCAGGTCTACTACCTGCACAACGACGTGAAGACCATCGAAAAGTGTGCCGCCGACCTGGCTGAGCTGGTGCCTGAAGCGCGCATCGCGATTGGGCATGGGCAGATGCGCGAGCGCGAGCTGGAACAGGTGATGAGCGACTTCTACCACAAGCGCTTCAACGTGCTGATCGCCTCGACCATCATCGAGACTGGCATCGACGTCCCCAGCGCCAACACCATCATCATCGAGCGCGCCGACAAGTTCGGCCTGGCCCAGTTGCACCAGCTGCGCGGCCGCGTCGGGCGCAGCCACCACCAGGCCTACGCCTACCTGCTGACCCCGCCGCGCAAGCAGGTCACCGATGACGCGCAGAAACGCCTGGAGGCCATCGCCAACGCCCAGGACCTGGGCGCCGGCTTCGTCCTGGCCACCCACGACCTGGAAATCCGCGGCGCTGGCGAACTACTCGGCGACGGCCAGAGCGGGCAGATCCAGGCAGTCGGTTTCACCCTCTACATGGAAATGCTCGAACGGGCCGTGAAAGCCATTCGCAAGGGCGAACAACCCAACCTCGACCAACCCCTTGGTGGCGGCCCCGAAATCAATTTGCGGGTTCCTGCACTGATCCCCGAAGACTACCTGCCGGACGTGCACGCACGACTGATCCTCTACAAACGCATCGCCTCGGCCGCCGACGAAGACGGCCTGAAAGAACTGCAAGTGGAGATGATCGACCGCTTCGGCCTGCTCCCGGAGCCGACCAAGAACCTAGTCCGGCTGACGCTGCTCAAACTGCAGGCCGACCAGCTCGGCATCAAGAAGGTCGACGCCGGCCCGCAAGGCGGCCGTGTTGAGTTCGCCGCCGACACCTGTGTCGATCCGCTGACCCTGATCAAGCTGATCCAGAGCGCGCCTTCACGCTATAAATTCGAAGGTGCCACCCTGTTCAAATTCCAAGTGCCAATGGAGCGCCCAGAGGAACGATTCAACACTCTGGAGGCGCTGTTCGAGCGCCTGACCCTCCCTGCTTAAAGGATTAACCCATGCGTGCACGTCGCAACCTGGCGCTGTTGCCACTTATCCTGCTCTCGCTGCTGAGCGGCGCCCCCGCCGTTGCCGCGAACGAGTATCAGGTTGAACTGATCGTCTTCCGCCAGGCTGGCGAAGCGCTTCCAGCCAGCCAGACCGCGCCGGATGACTGGGCCAAAGGTGCACAGCCGATAGACCCCACTCAGGAACGCGTCACAGCACTCGGCAGTCAAGCCGAGAAGCTGAACCCGGCCAATGGTTACCAGGTGCTCCTGCACCAGGCCTGGGCCCAGGAACTCGGTAGCGAAGCCAGCAGCGTGGCCCTGCACAGCGGTAATCCGCGATTCGGCCACTACCCGATCGAAGGCACGCTGTCGCTCGTACAAGCGCGCTATATCGATCTGACAGTCGATTTATGGATCAACAGATTCGACGAGAGCGGCCTACTGATCAGCAGCGAGCGACTCAAGCAAGGCAGCCGACTGCAGACCGGCAAGCTCACCTACCTCGATCACGGCAACCTGGGCGTACTGATTCGCATCAACAACCTGTAAATCCCAGACAATAAAAAGGGCTGCAGACTGCAGCCCCTTCATGCCTATCGGTCGACTATTCAGCCAGCCAACACCCGCGCCAGCACGGATTTGACCTTACCCATCCCCTCATCCAATGCACGCTCGATTTCCGCCATGGTGATCAGCGCCGTGGTTTTGCCTGCCGCAGGGTTCACCACCAATGCCAAGCAGGCATAGGGCAGCGCCAGCTCACGCGCCAGCACCGCCTCGGGCATCCCGGTCATGCCAACAATATCGCAACCGTCACGCTCCATCCGGGCAATCTCTGCCACCGTTTCCAGGCGCGGCCCCTGAGTGCAGCCGTAGATGCCGTGCGTGCTGTGAGCACAGCCCTCGGACGCCAATGCAGCGCACAGCATCTCGCGCAGCTTAGCGTCATAGGGATGACTGAAGTCGACATGGGTCACATGCTCCAGCTCACCCTCGTAAAAGGTATGCGCCCGGCCCGAGGTGTAATCGATGGCCTGATGGGGCACGCAGAAATGTCCGGTCCCCATGGCCTCATGGATACCGCCAACGGCATTGACCGCGACAATGGCCTGAGCGCCTGCCGCCTTCAACGCCCAAAGGTTGGCACGGTAATTGACCTGGTGCGGAGGAATCCGATGCGGGTGGCCGTGACGAGCAAGAAACAGCACTTCGCGCCCGGCGTATTCACCCCGCAATACCGGCGCCGAAGGCGCACCATAGGGCGTATCGAGATTCAGCGCAGCCGTGATGGTCAGGCCATCCAGCTGGGTCAGGCCAGTGCCGCCGATAATGGCGTAAACAGTCATCGAACTTCCCTCAATTGATTAATTGCGCCGCACGCAATGCCCCGATCGCCTCTAACCAGCGCGGGCTCTGCCGATATTCAACACCTGGAAAGGCTTGCCGACGCATCTGCGCCAAGCGGCTAGGCGCCACCACCTTGAGCCGCTGCAAGGCGCTCAGCGCCAACTCCGCAGCCGCCCGATCATTGCACACCAGCCCCATGTCGCATCCCGCCGTCAGTGCAGCCTCGATGCGGCATGCCGCATCGCCGACCACATGAGCACCCGCCATGGACAGGTCGTCGCTGAAAATTACGCCCTTGAATTGCAACTCACCGCGCAGAATCTCCTGCAACCAGCGCCGCGAGAAGCCTGCGGGCTGAGCATCGACCTTGGGATAGATGACATGTGCAGGCATGACCGCAGCCAGCTGCCGACTCAAGCGCGCGAAAGGTTGCAAGTCGCTGGCGCGAATCTGCTCCAGACTGCGCTCATCCAGCGGAATTGCCACATGGGAGTCCGCCTCGGCCCAACCATGCCCAGGAAAATGCTTACCGGTGGCCGCCATGCCCGCCGCGTTCATCCCGCGAATAAAGGCGCCCGCCAATAACGTTGCACGCTGTGCGTCGCCCTCGAAGGCACGACTGCCCACCACCGCACTGCGCTGGTAATCCAGGTCCAGCACCGGAGCAAAGCTCAGGTCCAAGCCCACCGCCAGCACTTCAGTGGCCATCAACCAGCCACAGTGCTCGGCCAGCGCCTCGGCATTGTGGTTATCGGCAATCGCGCGCATCGCCGGCAACCGCACGAAGCCCTGGCGCAAACGCTGTACCCGTCCGCCCTCCTGATCGACGGCGAGCAGCAGATCCGGGCGTATGGCGCGAATCGCGGCGCACAATTCACGCACTTGTCGCGGGTGCTCGATATTGCGCGCAAACAGAATCAGCCCACCCACCTCGGGCTGCCGCAGAATCTGCCGGTCCTCGGCGGTCAGCCACGTACCGGCGACGTCCAGCATCAATGAACCATGCAGGCTTGAACTCACGAAAAATCCTTAATTGAGTGGCGTTGCGGCCCATTCCGGGCATGCCGCTTCATCGATCTGAACGGCGCAATGAATGGGGACTAGCGGGAAGAGCAGCAGAAGATCGGCATTACGCAGCCGTACGCAACCATGCGAGCGGGGGACGCTCATGGGCTCACTGTCCGTGGTGCCATGCAGATAGATATAACGGCGAAAGGTATCGACAGCGCCCAAACGATTACGCCCGGGCTCGCAGCCACTGAGCCAGAGTATGCGCGTAAGGATCCAGTCGCGATCGGGAAATTGTGCGGCCAACGCCGACGACCAGATTTCGCCGGTCCAACGCCGGCCTCGCAGCACAGCCCCCGACGGCAGTCCACCGCCGATCTTCGCGCGCACCTGGTGCAAGCCACGCGGCGTGCAGCCAGAACCATTAAGTTCACCAGGCCCATTCAGGGCCGTAGACACCGGCAGGCGCAGCAACAGCTGCCCATCGGCAAAGCCGTACAGGCACTGATCGGCAAGGGAGATATGCAGTAGATCGAGAATGCGCATGGGCAGCAATCTTAGCGGATCGAACCCGCCAAGCCCACCCACTTGCACACTGTTAAGCCTCTGCTGTGACCGGCTTGTCGCTACAGCAAGGAAGGCAAATCAATAAGCCCAGACTCATCAGCCCAGCCTTAGACTTTGGCCGGAACAACCTGACTCTTGGGCCGCGACTTGAGTTGCGCCTTGGCCAAGGCTTCATCAGTGACACCACTGTCCGAACGCATCCCGGCAGCCAGGAAAGGCACCATCAAACGCATCACCTGCTCAATCGAAGTATTCACTCCGAAATCGTTCTCGGCCATGGCGCGCAAGGCTTTGATCCCAGACATGCTGAAAGCTGCGGCGCCGAGCATGAAATGCACCCGCCAGAACAACTCCAACGGTGGAATACGGGGAGCCGCCTCATGCACCAGAAGCATATAACGGCGAAAGACTTTACCGTACACCTCATCCAGGTATTTGCGCAGGTGCCCCTGGCTCTGGCTGAAGGCCAGCCCCAGCAAGCGCATGAAAATCGACAGATCGTTGCCACTTCGCGGCTTGACGATCAGCGCCTGCTCGACCAACAGTTCAAGCAACTCTTCAAGACTGATTTTGGCTTCAGGTTTAGCCTGGCGGCGATCGAGCTCACGCTCAAGACTGCTACAAAACGGCCCGAGAAAACGTGAAAACACCGCTTGAATCAGGGCCTTTTTCGAACCGAAGTGATAGTTCACCGCCGCCAGGTTGACCCCAGCCTTACTGGTGATCAAGCGCAGCGACGTTTCAGCGAAACCCTTCTCCGCGAACAACTGCTCTGCCGCATCGAGAATGCGTTCTACGGTTTCCGACTGGGCCATATCTCACTACCTGACAAACACTTGTTTGAAACATACGTTTCAGCCTACTGCCTTGTCAAGTCTGGTAATCCGTATTTTGGCTGAGCAGTCACACACCATAACAACATGTAGCAAGACGAACGCCAAGCCCATCGAGTAACAGGCAACAACTGCGAAACGACCAACAGCCAATCTGGCCGACACCGAAAAGGAGGATTGCCAAGCACAATGCACTGTATATAATCCCAGTCACTGTATAAAAAAACAGAGCGCCCTCATGATCAAACTGACTCCACGCCAAGCCGAGATTCTCGCCTTCATCAAGCATTGCCTTGAAGACAATGGCTATCCGCCAACCCGTGCGGAAATCGCTCAGGCACTGGGTTTCAAATCACCCAATGCCGCCGAGGAACACCTCAAGGCGCTGGCCCGTAAAGGCGCGATTGAAATGACTCCCGGCGCCTCTCGCGGCATCCGCATTCCAGGCTTCGAACCCGGCGACGAAGAAGAAGGCCTGCCCATCATCGGCCGAGTAGCCGCCGGCGCACCTATTCTGGCGCAACAGCACATTGAAGAATCATGCCGCATCAACCCGGAGTTCTTTCGCCCTAAAGCCGACTACCTGCTGCGCGTACGCGGCATGAGCATGAAAGACATCGGCATCTTCGATGGTGACCTACTTGCAGTCCACACCACCCAGGACGTGCGCAACGGCCAGGTGGTAGTCGCCAGGATTGATGACGAAGTAACAGTAAAACGCTTTAAACGCGAAGGCACTAAAGTCTGGCTGATCGCAGAGAACCCTGAGTTCGCACCGATTGAAGTGGACTTGGAAAAGCAGGATCTAGTCATAGAAGGCTTGAGTGTCGGCGTTATTCGCCGCTAGAGGAGGCGTTATGCAGTTCCCACAGTCGCTTAACCGTACACAGCTGCCACTCTTTGAAGCCTTTCTGGCTCCGACAGCAACCCCACTACTGAACGAAGGGCGGGAATCGCCGTGGCAGGATGAGTCGGAAGCCTTCAGTGAAATGTCGCTACGCGGCGCTGCGGGCCACTGCCTAACCCTGCTCGCGCCAATCCTTCGCGAGCTAAGCCAGAGCGACGATGAGCGCTGGATGACATTGATAGCCCCGCCTACCAGCCTGACTCAAGCCTGGTTACGCGACGCCGGACTCAACCGCGAGCGCATCCTGCTGCTGCACCCACGTGGCGAACAGAGCGCTCTGGAACTAGCCCAGGAAGCGCTTAAGCTGGGGCGCAGCCACACGGTCGTCAGCTGGCTACACCCTCTTGAGCGCAGTGCCCGGCAGCAGCTTGAACTGGCCGCGCGACAAGGCAAGGCGCAGAGCCTGAACATCAGTCTGGGTTAGAGCGCTGTGGCGACCATGACACAAGGACTGTGCACGGCACATGCCTCAGGTAGACATAAGACGACCAAAACACGAATCAAGCTTTTGAACATCCAACCAGCGGCCCCTTACCTGCTTACTCAGTGCAGGACTCTGGGCTCTTCTTCCTGCTGAAAATCATTGTCGGCCAGCTTGCCAGCCATTTGCACGCCAACATTGAGCATCGCCTTAGCCACCTCAACATGCTGCCCCTGCAGAAAGGCCTTGGCATCGGCAGAAAAATCCAGAACGACCAAGGACTCTTCATCCTCCGCACGACGCAGGGCAATGCGCCCGTCGGGTAGCTCGACGATTTCTAGGAAGGACGTTGGCATAAAGTAGGTTCTCCACGAAAGGTCGGCATTGTAACAGCCGACCAGGGCTCCCCCTAGTCCGCTGGTCCAAACTCAGCTCAGCACTCACTTAGCGACTCGCGAAAGCGCAGCGCCAGTCCTTTCAACTGCTGGCGCCACGCCTCCAGCGTCGCTCGCTCCAGCGGCAGCACTTCCTGATCGAGACTCACTGCTTCGATCAAAGGCTGACGCGGGTCGGCCTTCGCTTTTTTTGCCATCAATGGAGGTTGAAACAACTCGGCATAGGCCTTGAGCAACTGCGCCAGCCAGGTCTCCGACTGCTCCGCCAACTCGACCAACTCTGCCAGTTCGGGACTCGGCGCTACTTCCAGCACCGCGCGATTGAGCAGCAACTCCACCCGCGGCACCTGCCGCTCGGCCAAGTGGTAGTAACCGGCAATCTCATGGCACAGACCCAATAGCGCACCGTATAGGTGAAACAGCGCCACTTCACGCTCAGCCTGAATCAGCGCCTGGGCATTAACGGCGCGACCCTCCTCCGCCTTGCGCCAGGACTCCAGTGACAGCCCGGCAAAGTAGATCTTCTGATTGGTACGGGTATACAGCTCATTGGCCATAAGTGGGTCCTCAACAACAGATCAAGTCACTATACGCGCGCCTGCGATGAGCAGGCGCGCGCCCTGTCCGCTCAGCGCTTGTCTTCGACCTTCCACTTGCCACCGTCATAGAAGGCACGCCAGCCTGTCGGCTTGCCATCGACCTCGGTCTGCACGTACTGCTCTTTGGTCTTACGGCTATAGCGGATCACCGCTGGACGCCCATCCGGGTCCTTCTTCGGCGCGTCGAACAGAAAGGTGTACTTCGGATCGATTTCGTCTTTATGCGGAATGATCTCCAGCACCAGCGGAGCGCGGGTTTCGCGGTTCTTAGGAAACTGACTGGCCGCCAGGAACAGGCCGGAAGCGCCGTCACGTAGCACGTAAGTGTCGTTAACCTTCTCGCATTTGAGCTCGGGCATCTTCACCGCATCCATCTTCGGTGGTGCAGGCTCGCCACTCTTGAGCAGCTTACGGGTGTTCTTGCATTCGCTGTTGGTACAGCCGAAAAACTTGCCAAAACGCCCGGTCTTCAACTGCATCTGGTTGCCGCACTTGTCGCACTCAAGGCTCGGGCCTTCATAACCCTTGATGCGGTATTGGCCCTGTTCGATCTCGTAACCCGAGCAGTCCGGGTTATTGCCACAGACGTGCAGCTTGCGCGTCTCGTCGATCAGATAGGCGTCCATGGCGGTATCGCACTTCTGGCAACGATGCTTGCCCAGCAACACCCGCGACTCCGATTCGCCCTCATCATCCGCGGCAATTTCATCGCCGGGAATCAGGTTGATGGTCGACTTGCAGCGCTCTTTAGGCGGAAGGCTGTAGCCTGAACACCCGAGAAACACGCCAGTTGAGGCCGTGCGAATCATCATCGGGCGGCCGCACTCGCGGCAGGCGATATCGGTCAGCGTCGGCGTATTGGCACGCATGCCAGTGTCGCTGTCCGAGGCCACTTCGAGCTTCTTCTTGAAGTCGCCGTAGAACTCGTCGAGCACATGCTTCCACTGGCGCTCGCCCTGAGCCACATCGTCGAGATTCTCTTCCATGCCGGCGGTAAAGCCATAGTCCATCAGATTGGAGAAACTTTCGGACAAGCGCTCGGTAACGATATCGCCCATCTTTTCCGAATAGAAACGACGGTTGTGCAACGCAACGTAACCACGATCCTGAATGGTCGAGATGATCGCCGCATAGGTGGATGGACGACCGATCCCACGCTTTTCCATCTCCTTGACCAGGCTGGCTTCGGAATAACGTGCTGGCGGCTTGGTAAAATGCTGGCTCGGATCGAGTTTGATCAGCTTGAGCACTTCGCCTTTATCCATCTCCGGCAACACATCATCATCGCCCGGCTTGCTCAGCTGTGGCAGCGCTCGCGTGTAACCATCGAACTTGAGGATTCGACCCTTGGCACGCAGCTCGAACTGCGCCGCTGCGACGGTGACGGTCGTCGACAGGTACTCGGCCGGCGGCATCTGGCAGGCCACGAACTGGCGCCAGATCAACTCATAGAGGCGCTCGGCATCACGCTCCATGCCTGTCAGCTGGGTAGGTTTCATGCTGACATCAGAAGGACGAATCGCTTCGTGTGCCTCCTGGGCTCCTTCCTTGCTGCTGTAGATGTTGGGGTTGGCCGGCAGGTACTTCTTACCGAACTCGTCCTCGATGAAGTCACGCACCATGCTTACCGCATCCGCCGACAGGTTGGTCGAGTCGGTACGCATGTAGGTGATGTAGCCGGCCTCATAGAGACGCTGCGCCATCATCATGGTTTTCTTCACACCGAAGCCCAGTCGGTTGCTCGCCGCTTGCTGCAGAGTAGAAGTAATAAACGGAGCCGACGGCTTACTGCTGGTCGGCTTGTCCTCACGCTTGGCAATGCTGTAGCTGGACGCCTTGAGCGTCTCCAGCGCGGCCATGGCCTGGGCTTCATTCAGCGGCTTGAAGGCTGCACCGTTCTCCCGGGCAACCTCGAAACGCACATTGGCGCCCTTGGCAGTGCCGAGATCGGCATGGACCTCCCAATACTCTTCCGGGACGAACGCGCGGATTTCCTTCTCGCGCTCAACCACCAGCTTCAACGCGACCGACTGCACCCGGCCAGCGGAGAGGCCACGGGCAATCTTCGCCCACAACAATGGCGAGACCATGTAGCCAACTACGCGATCGAGAAAACGCCGCGCCTGCTGGGCATTGACCCGATTGATGTCCAGCTCACCCGGCTGGGCGAACGCTTCCTGAATCGCCTTCTTGGTGATTTCGTTGAACACCACACGCTTATAGCGGCTGTCATCGCCGCCAATGGATTCGCGCAGGTGCCAGGCAATGGCTTCCCCCTCGCGATCCAAGTCGGTTGCGAGATAGATGGTGTCGGCATCCTTGGCTAAACGCCTAAGCTCCTCAACGACTTTTTCCTTGCCAGGCAGGATCTCGTACTTGGCCTTCCACCCCTGCTCGGGATCGACCCCCATGCGAGCTATAAGCTGACGTTTGGCTTTTTCCTTGGGTGACAGGGCCGGCGCCTCACCAGCAGCTGCCTTGCCGCGCTTGACCGGCTCTTTAGCCGCGCTTGCCGAGCCACTGGTAGGCAGGTCACGGATGTGGCCGATGCTCGACTTCACCACGTACTGGTTACCCAGATACTTGTTGATGGTCTTGGCCTTAGCCGGGGATTCCACGATGACCAGCGATTTGCCCATGGATCAGAAGATTCCTGAATTCGAAGTAATGGAAGGCGCAAGGCGCCAAGCGCGGCACCGCTATATATAGTGGTGCTTAAGGTGAGGTCAAGCGCAGAGAACTCGCGCTTGCCGCTCAGGGCTGGGTAAAAACAGCAGTTTCGGCCTGAATCAAAGCAAAGCGAGGAACCGTCTTACCATCTACGACGACCTCTTCGCAGAACATCTCCAGCGGGCGCACCCACAGGCCGTAATCGCCGTATAGCGCCTGGTAGACCACAACCTGCTGCTGCTCTTCAGAATGCTGAGCCACACCGAACACGCGATATTCAGGCCCCTTGTAGTGACGATAAAGACCAGGCTGTAGCTGCATCACTCAATTTCCTTGAAAAATTTACTGCACACAAACAAAAACCGGGGCGCATGGCCCCGGTTTCGCATTCAACAACGCTTAATTACACGCGTTCGAATACGGTAGTGATGCCCTGACCGAGACCGACACACATAGTGGCGACACCCAAAGTGCCACCGTTCTGCTTCATCACGTTCAGCAGGGTACCGGAGATACGCGCACCGGAACAACCGAACGGGTGACCCAGAGCAATCGCGCCGCCGTGCAGATTGACCTTTTCTTCCATCTTGTCGAGGACTTTCAGGTCTTTCAGAACAGGCAAACCTTGTGCAGCAAAGGCTTCGTTGAGCTCGATGAAGTCGATGTCGGCCATGCTCAGCCCGGCACGCTTCAGGGCTTTGTGCGTGGAAGGAACCGGACCGTAACCCATGATCGCCGGATCGACACCAGCCACAGCCATGGCACGTACCACCGCCATTGGCTGAATGCCCAGATCCTGGGCACGCTGCGCAGACATCACGATCATGCAGGAAGCACCATCGGTAATCTGCGAAGAAGTCCCCGCCGTCACGGTGCCGCCCTTAGGATTGAATGCCGGCTTCAGAGCCGCCAGGCTTTCCAGGGTGGTTTCCGGGCGGATGGTTTCGTCGAAATCGAACATCTTCAGGAAGCCGTTCTCGTCGTAGCCTTGCATCGGGATGATTTCATCCTTGAACTTGCCTTCGACGGTGGCTTTGTGTGCCAGACGGTGCGAGCGCTCACCGAAGGCGTCCTGCTGCTCACGACTGATGCCATGCATCTTGCCGAGCATCTCTGCGGTCAAGCCCATCATGCCGGACGCCTTGGCGGCGTACAGCGACAAGTGCGGGTTCGGATCGACACCGTGCATCATGCCAACGTGGCCCATGTGCTCCACGCCGCCGATGACGAATACGTCACCGTTATTGGACTGGATCGCCTGCACGGCAGTGTGCAGGGCGCTCATGGAGGACCCGCAGAGCCGGCTGACGGTTTGCGCAGCACTGGTGTGCGGGATCTGAGTCATCAGCGACGCCATGCGCGCGATGTTCCAGCCCTGCTCCAGGGTCTGGTTCACACAGCCCCAGATCACGTCTTCCACTTCGGCCGGATCGACCTTGGTGTTGCGCTCCAGCAGCTTGCTGATCAGGTGTGCCGACATGCTCTCGGCACGGGTATTGCGGTGCATACCGCCCTTGGAGCGCCCCATCGGGGTGCGGCCGAAGTCGACGATGACTGCATCTCTTGGATTCAGGCTCATATTTCTACTCTCGCTCTAATCTGTCCGCGATTAACCGAAAAACTTCTGGCCGCTGGCGGCCATTTCGCGAAGCTTGGCGGTCGGCTGGTACAGCGCGCCCAGATCGGCGTACTTGTCGGCCAGGGCTACGAATTCGGCTACACCGATACTGTCGATGTAACGCAATGCACCACCACGGAATGGCGGGAAGCCGATGCCGTAGATCAGGCCCATATCGGCCTCGGCAGCGGTATCGACGATACCGTCTTCCAGGCACCGCACGGTTTCCATGCACAGCGGGATCATCATGAAGTTGATGATGTCTTCATCAGTCACTTCACGCTGCTCGCTAACGATGGACTTGAGCAACTCGTAAGCCACTGGGTCGATGACCTTCTTCGGCTTGCCGCGCTTGTCCATTTCGTAGGAGTAGAAACCCTTGCCGTTCTTCTGGCCCAGGCGATCAGCTTCGTACATCACGTCGACTGCGGTGCGGCCTTCCACAGCCATGCGGTCCGGGAAGCCTTCGGCCATCACGTCACGGCCATGGTGCCCCGTGTCGATGCCAACTACGTCGGACAAGTAAGCCGGACCCATCGGCCAGCCGAATTTCTCCATGACTTTGTCGATACGCACGAAATCGACGCCAAGCTCGAGCAGCTTGGAGAAACCGCCGAAATACGGGAACAGCACGCGATTGACCAGAAAGCCTGGGCAGTCGTTGACCACAACCGGGGTCTTACCCATCTTCTTGGCATAGGCCACGGTAGTCGCCACGGCTACTTCGCTGGACTTCTCACCACGGATCACTTCAACCAGCGGCATCATGTGCACCGGGTTGAAGAAGTGCATGCCAACGAAGTTTTCCGGACGTTTCAGCGCCTTAGCCAACAGGCTGATAGAAATGGTCGAGGTATTGGAGGCGAGGATCGCATCTTCCCTCACCGCACCTTCCACTTCGGCCAATACGGCTTGCTTGACCTTGGGGTTTTCGACCACGGCTTCAACAACGATATCGACATTGCCGAAATCACCGTAGGACATGGTAGGACGAATGGCATTGAGGGCTTCAGCCATCTTCGCCGGAGTCATACGGCCCTTGGCAACACGGTTACCGAGCAGCTTGCTCGCTTCGTTCAGCCCCATCTGGATACCCTCTTCACGGATATCCTTCATCAGGATCGGGGTGCCCTTGGAAGCGGACTGATAGGCGATGCCACCGCCCATGATGCCGGCGCCGAGCACGGCAGCCAGTTTCACGTCTTTGGCGATTTCGTCGTGATCCTTGGCCTTCTTCTTCAGCTCCTGGTCGTTCAGGAACAAACCGATCAGGCTCTCTGCGACAGAGGTCTTGGCCAGCTTGACGAAGCCTGCGGCTTCCACTTCCAGGGCCTTGTCGCGAGCGAAGTTGGCGGCTTTCTGGATAGTTTTGATCGCCTCAACCGGCGCCGGGTAGTTCGGACCGGCTTGACCGGCGACGAAGCCCTTGGCGGTCTCGAAGCACATCATTTGCTCGATGGCATTGAGCTTGAGCTTTTCCAGCTTCGGCTGACGCTTGGCCTTGTAGTCCAGCTCGCCGGAAATAGCGCGCTTGACCAGATCCAAGGCAGCAGCTTGCAGCTTATCGGCAGTCACCACAGCATCCACTGCGCCGACTTTGAGAGCGTCGGCAGCGCGGTTTTCTTTACCCGCGGCGATCCACTCTACGGCGTTATCGGTACCGATAACCCGCGGCAGACGAACAGTACCGCCAAAGCCCGGATAGATGCCCAGCTTGACTTCCGGCAGGCCAACTTTGGCGCTGTCGGCCATGACCCGGTAATCCGCAGCCAGGCACATCTCAAAACCACCGCCCAGGGCGATGCCATTGATAGCGACTACGGTCGGAACATTGAGGTCTTCAAAGTCACTGAAGATCTTGTTGGCTTCGAGGTTGCCCGCCACCAACTCTTCGGCAGGCAACTTGAAGCTGTCGACGAACTCGGTGATGTCGGCGCCGACGATGAATACGTCTTTGCCACTGGTGACAATCACGCCTTTGATCGAACCATCGGCCTTGATTGCATCAACAGACTGACGCAGCTCGTTCAGGGTTAGACGGTTGAATTTGTTGACGGACTCACCCTTGAGGTCGAATTTCAATTCGACGATGCCGCTCTCAAGAGCCTTAACCGTGATGGCTTTACCTTCGTAAATCATCAACTGATCTCCACGGTATGGAAGCTGAACAATACACATCGGAGCCAGCCAGAGGACTAACCCACGGCAGAGCCGTCGAGAATAGCCCCAATTAGCCTGGCACACCCGCCGACGCGATAATCGGGTTGTAAAGGCGTCGTCTCACTCAGACAAACGCTCAATTCATACGCCCGTTTGATTTGGGTGCGCCCACCTTCAGGGATAAAGCCCAAATTGTCAATTGGCCTTCTGCAGCGCAGCAACAGCCCACATACGCGCAAAACTGCACATGAGCAGAGAAATATTGAGCCGAACAGCTAACCATCTGCGCCGATCACCGGATATTCGCCAAGCCATGAGCCGACAAATGTGATCCAGCACTTAACTAGCCAAATCTTTTTGCTCCGGGTACAGTCGTCCCAACACGGCTGGTGCTAAGCAGGCGTGACCACAACAAAAATAATGAATGCCCTAAAAGGCCATGGAGCTGCTCATGTCGAGCCGACTGCTTGCGATGTCTTTGAGCGCCCTGCTCGCCGCTACTCTTCCCGGTTTCAGCCTC
Source organism: Pseudomonas taeanensis MS-3 (assembly GCF_000498575.2). Taxonomy (GTDB): domain Bacteria; phylum Pseudomonadota; class Gammaproteobacteria; order Pseudomonadales; family Pseudomonadaceae; genus Aquipseudomonas; species Aquipseudomonas taeanensis. The sequence goes on along the minus strand of NZ_AWSQ01000009.1, from coordinate 289,667 downwards.
GCTGCCCAAGCGTCCGATGTGTCCACCAGCCTGCTGAAGCTGCATCAACTGCGCCTGGCCGCACAGAAAAGTCTGAGTGACTTCTATATGTATAACGGTATGGAAGGCGACCAGCGGTATGCACGGATGATCAATGAATCACTGAGCGAAGCCAGTGAGCACTTGAATGAGCTCAACGAGATGCCCGGCGAAGGCTCCAAGGCCCTGCGCGCACAGCTTGAGCAGCAATGGCAGGGTTATCAAACGGACCTGAACAACCTGACCAGCGCATTGAAAACTCAGGGTTATACCGACCTGCAACCAGTAGCCAAGCTGGCAGCTCGCAATCAGCAGTTGATGGCCCTGAGCCAGGAGTTGTACAGCAAAATCCAGCAGGAAGACGGTCATAATGTGGCCGCACTCACCCAGCAAAGCCGCGAACAAAGCCTGCTGATGCAAGCCATAGCTGTGGACTACGCTTCTCGTAGCGCCTCGGTGGGCGCAACTTTTATGGGCGGCGGCACAAGTCGCCCCATGGAGGAGCTGGTCGGTGAATTCGCCAGTAAACTGGCGAACATGGAGAAGTCTCCGCAGAACACCCCGCAGATCACCCAAACCCTGAGCGGGGTCAACAGCAAATGGCGCTATATAGAAAAGTCACTGATGAACTACAACGAAAACAGCGTGCCGTTTCTGGTGAATAAGTACTCCGACAGCATCATCGAAGGCTTGGAAAGCGTTTCCGCCCAGTATTCAGCCACTCAACACTGAGCTGGCGGCACTAAGGCGTGACTTACTCGAAGTTTCCGGCCTGCCTGGCCGCTCTTCCAGCCCGGTGCTTGCACCGGGCTTTTCTTTGCCTAGTCATGACCTGCTGCTCAGGCCCGCGCCAGCAAGAAATCCGCCACTTTCTGCAGCGCGCCGGGTTGTGCCCGCTCCCCCCAATACAGTGCAACCATTTGCGCCGTGGCTTCGACCTTGAACACGTCGCCGGGCAGATCAGCCAGCTGTTCGGCCAACGGCGAGTCGCCGCATGGCTCACGCCACTTATTCACCCATTTTCCTGGCTCAGCCTGCCAGTAACACCAACTGTCTTGATGACCGCTGCGGCGCACCCGGTGATACTGCGCACAGGTGTTCGGCGGCTCCTGAGCCAACCAATGCGGCCAGGTTTCGCGTGACAATTGCATTGCCAGACCCATGCGCCTTGCCTGTAAACGCACATCCATCTGTCCACGCTGGCGCCGCGAAGGCACCAACCAAGACAACGGACTAAGGACACAGGCCAGGAGCAGCAGTACGATCCACCAAGTCATAGCATCATCTCGCAGGCAAAGGCCTGTTGTAAGCGTTCAATACAGCCATACTTACCATTATTGGTCATCCTCATAAGGAGTCATCCATGCCCTACCTGCACATTCTGGTCGCTGTCGACCTAACCGAGGAATGCGACCCGGTCATGCACCGCGCGCAGAAACTGGCCACCAGCACGCAGGCCAAGCTCTCCGTAGTGCACATAGTCGAACCCATGGCCATGGCCTTTGGTGGCGACGTGCCGATGGACCTGTCGATGTTGCAGCAACAGCAATTCGAACAGGCTCGGGAGAAGCTGGACAGTTTTGCCGGAAAATACCCGGAACTCGGCACCGACCAACGTCATCTCGCCTACGGCCAACCCCGTCAGGAAATCCATCGTTTGGCCGAAGAGCAAGGTTGCGACCTGATCATCGTCGGTAGCCATGGTCGTCACGGCTTGGCGCTGCTACTCGGCTCTACCGCCAATGACGTACTGCACGGCGCACCTTGCGACGTACTGGCCGTACGCCTGAAGAAACCCGAGTAGTCACTTCCCCCGGCGAATGACGCCAACAGCGTCATTCGCCGCGCCCCTCACTCGAGATAATCGCCCGCACTCATTACCAACGGGCGGATCTTTTGCAGCTGGGTTTCCAGTGAATACGTCATGCTCGACGACATCGAGAAAAAGGTCAGAAAGGCCTTAAGGTTGGAGTCGCCCTTACAGGTGTCGTGAATACGCTGCCAAAACGCCTGGTTGACCAACTGCAACTGCTGGAAAATACGCACCAGCCCTTTCAGCTCCCAATCTGCATGACGCCCTTCACGGAAGTTGAAATACTGCCGCGCCAGGTACAGCGAGACTGCGCGCAGACTGAACTCCTGATTATTGGCGAACGGCAGATGATTTTGCGCCATCGGCCTGAGCTTACCCAACACCGGACAGGCACTGGTGGCCATTATCACCCCAAGCAGCGCCCGCAAGCCCTCCTCCAGGCCAACTTGCTTGGTGTATTCACGCTCCGGCGTGCGCACCCAGACCGTTGCCTTCTTGAAGGCCGGCAACCCTTGAAAATCTTCGATCACCCGGTGCAGGTCGACCGCTGCCGGGCAATGACTGAAATTGTCCTTACTCAGCGGACAATTGCTGCACTGCTGGTTTTCCAGCCGGGTCCAGCTTGGCGCAGCTTGCGCCACCGCGATGTCATATCCGCGATCCAATTCGATCAGGTAGCTGAATTCATGATTGTCGTCGAGGGTGATGCGATACTCGATGGCCATTGCTTGCTCCGCCAGACTTCTTGGAGTCCTGTTTAAGGATTATCAGCCGTGCTGTCGCTGTATTTAAGCGTCCAGCTCGGCCCAGCGCTCCAAGAGGTGATCCAGTTCATGTTGCAAGCGTTGCAGGCGCGCCAGAGCCTCTGCGGTCTTCTCCGCCGGCTGCTGGTAGAACGCCGGGTCGCCAACCTGCTCCTGCAAGGCAGCCATCTGCTGCTCGAGCGCATCGATTTGCCCAGGCAGCGCCTCCAGCTCACGCTGCAGCTTGTAACTCAGCTTCTTCTTCGCTACCGGTGCAGCAGGTTCGGCCTGAGCCGCTGCAGGTTGCGGCTCGACGACCGCCGAGGCCAGTTCAGCCTTGCCTGCCTTGCTTTCGCCGACACCGAGCAAGCGCGGCGAACCGCCCTGTCGCAGCCAGTCCTGATAACCACCGACATACTCGCGAACACGCCCTTCGCCTTCGAAAACCAGGGTACTGGTCACCACATTATCGAGAAAGGCACGGTCGTGACTAACCATCAATACGGTGCCTTTAAAGGTCAGCAAGACCTCCTCAAGCAGCTCGAGGGTTTCCACATCGAGGTCATTGGTCGGCTCATCCAGCACCAGCAGGTTGGCCGGCTTGCTGAACAGTTTGGCCAGCAGCAGACGAGCGCGTTCACCGCCCGACAAGGCTTTGACCGGCGTGCGTGCGCGTTGCGGGCTGAACAGGAAGTCGCCCAAGTAGCTCAACACGTGACGGCTCTGGCCGTCGATATCAATAAAGTCGCGACCTTCGGCGACGTTGTCGATTACGGTTTTCTCCAGATCGAGCTGATGGCGCAGCTGATCGAAATAGGCCACCTCGATCCGCGTGCCCTCAACCACAGAGCCGCTGCTCGGCTGCAAGCCACCCAGCATTAATTTCAACAAGGTAGTTTTTCCGGTGCCATTAGCCCCGAGCAGGCCAATACGATCCTGGCGTTGCAGGACCATGGAAAAATCCTTGATCAGGAACGGGCCATCCGGGTGCGCAAAGCTGACGTTCTCCAGCACCATCACCTGCTTGCCGGATTTGTCGGCAGTATCCAGCTGGATCGCGGCCTTGCCGGTTCGCTCACGTCGCTCGCTGCGCTCGACTCTCAGGGCTTTCAACGCACGCACCCGACCCTCGTTGCGGGTACGTCGCGCCTTGATGCCCTGGCGAATCCACACTTCCTCCTGGGCCAGGCGCTTGTCGAACAAAGCATTGGCTACTTCTTCGGCGGCTAGTGTGGCCTCCTTGTGCACCAGGAAGCTGGCGTAATCACCGTTCCAGTCGATCAGGCCGCCGCGATCCAGCTCGAGGATGCGCGTGGCCAGGTTCTGCAGGAATGAACGATCGTGGGTGATGAACAGCACTGCACCCTGGAAATCCATCAGGGCTTCTTCCAGCCAGGCAATCGCGCCGATATCCAGATGGTTGGTCGGCTCATCGAGCAGCAACAGATCCGGCTCGGAGACCAACGCCTGAGCCAGCAGCACGCGCCGGCGCCAGCCGCCGGACAGCTCGGCCAGGGTTTTATCGGCCGGAAGCTGCAAGCGACTCAGGGTGCTGTCAACCAGCTGCTGCAAGCGCCAGCCATCACGCGCCTCAAGGTCCTGCTGGACATGCATCAGCTTGTCCAGATCGGCATCGGTGTGGATGTTCTGGGCCAGGTGATGATATTCGGCGAGCAACGCACCTACGCCTTCCAGGCCTTCAGCCACCACGTCAAACACGGTGCGTCCGTCGGCCACCGGCAATTCCTGTGGCAACTCGCCGATCTTCAGCCCCGGGGCTCGCCAGACCGCACCGTCATCGGGTTTCTGCACACCCTTGACCAGCTTCAACATGCTGGATTTACCCGTGCCGTTACGACCAATGATGCACACCCGCTCGCCACGGGCGATCTGCCAGGACACCTTATCCAGCAGCGGCATGGCGCCGTACGCCAGGGAAACATCGGTGAACTTAAGCAGGGTCATGGCACGCCTCAACAATACGGCGAATGATAAACACGCGGACAAGAACAGCTTGCCGGTATCCATCACCGCAAAAATCTACTTGCCGGCACCTTCAGGCATCGACAAAAACTGGGCGCGCATTCTAACCGAGAAGCGCCCCGGCATTACCGGCATTTTTATTCGGCAGCCTGGAGCCGTCCGCCGACTTTCGCCACCCCCAGGCAAAAGGCTAAGCTAGTCTAATCCTGCGTCGGCCATGCCGACGCTCAGCCTCGTGTTTAATCCGGAAGTGTCATGTGCGGTCGTCTGCTTAGCCTGTTTTCCTGCTTATTTCTCTCTGCTGCCACGCTATCAGCGGCTCACGCCGCCAGCTTGGCTCAGCAACGCCAATACTACGACGAAGCCAAAAGCGCTCTGGCCAAGGGCAACAGTGCACCTTATCAGCGCTATGCCAACGCCTTGCGTGACTACCCGCTGGAGCCGTACCTGGCGTATGACGAGCTGACCGCGCGTCTGAAATATGCACGCAATGACGAAATCGAAAAATTCCTCGCCGAACATGGCGACCTGCCACAGGCCAGTTGGATGAAACTGCGCTGGTTGCGCTGGCTGGCCGAACGTGGCGAGTGGAAGACCTTTGCCAATTATTATGACCCGGCACTGAATTTCACCGAACTGGATTGCCTGTATGGGCAATACCAGCTGGGCCACGGCTTGGCCGCAGAAGGTTACGCCACCGCTGAAAAGCTCTGGTTAGTCGGCAAGTCCCAACCGGAAGCCTGCGATCGCTTGTTTGACCGCTGGGCGGCCGCTGGCCAGCTCACCGAAACCAAACGCTGGCAACGAACCAAGCTGGCCGCCGAGGCGCGCAACTATGGCTTGGCCACTTACTTGATCAAGGGCCTGCCGACGCTGGGCAACCACGGCAAGCTATTGATCGAGGTGGCGCAGAAGCCGCAGCTGCTCAGCCAGACTCAGCGTTTTAGCGGAACCGATCAGGCCATGGCCGATGTAGTGGGTCTAGGATTGCGCCGTTTGGCCCGACAAGACCCCGAAAAGGCCCTCAGCCTGCTGGACGGCTACGCACGACGCATGCAGTTTTCCAGCGAGGAAAAGGTGGCCATCGCCCGCGAAATCGGCCTGACCCTGGCCAAACGCTTCGATTCCCGTGCGCTGCAGGTCATGGCCCAATACGACCCCGAGTTGCGCGATAACACTGTCAGTGAATGGCGCGCGCGTCTGCTGCTACGCCTCGGTCGCTGGGACGAAGTCCACCAATTGACTCGGCAAATGCCTGCAGAGCTGGCCGATAGCAACCGTTGGCGTTACTGGCAGGCGCGCAGCCTGCAACTGGCACAACCCAACAACCAGGCCCCCCAGCAGCTCTACCAGAGTCTAGCCAAGGAACGTGATTTCTACGGTTTTATGGCTGCCGATCAGGTCAAGGCGCCCTACCAGCTAAATAACAAGCCGCTGGCACTGGACCCGAAGACCCTGCAGAAGGTGCGCAATACCGCCGGTATCCGCCGCGCCCTCGAGTTCAATGCGCGTGGGCAGATCGTCGACGGACGCCGCGAGTGGTATCACGTCAGCCGCCTGTTCAGCCGCGACGAGCTGGTCGCCCAAGCACGTTTGGCCTATGACATGGAGTGGTATTTCCCGGCGATCCGCACCATCAGTCAAGCCAAATACTGGGACGATCTGGACGTGCGTTTCCCCATGGCCCACCGCGACAACCTGGTACGCGAAGCGAAGAAGCGCGACCTGCATTCCAGCTGGGTGTTCGCCGTCACCCGCCAGGAAAGCGCCTTCATGGCCGATGCCAAGTCTCACGTCGGCGCCATGGGCCTGATGCAGTTGATGCCGGCGACCGCCAAGGAAACTGCGCGCAAGTTCGGTATTCCCCTGAGCAACCCCAATAACGCCTTGCTACCAAGTGTGAATATCCAGCTCGGCGCCGCCTACCTGAGCCAGATTTATGGTCAGTTCAATGGCAACCGCGTACTTGCCTCAGCTGCCTACAACGCTGGCCCCGGACGTGTGCGCCAATGGCTGCGCGGCGCCGACCACCTGGCCTACGACGTGTGGATCGAGAACATCCCGTTCGATGAGACCCGTCAATACGTGCAGAACGTGCTGTCCTACTCGGTGATCTACGGGCAGAAGCTCAATGCCCCCCAACCGCTGATCGGCTGGCACGAGCGCTACTTCGACGACCAGTGATTGTGCGCGCTTCGCAAGCCACGCGGGTCATGCCCGCGCAGGCTTACTCGAGGATCTCAACCGGCATGTTCAAGGCCAGCAAACCCACCCCGTCGGCAATCAGATTCTGCCCGAAATACACCTCGCCATCGTGCTGACGGTAGCGCTGCAAGGTCGCGAGTGGCTCCCGATCGGCACTACGCACGCCGCTCTGCGGGTCGAGCGTGGTCATGATGCAACGCGAGCAGCCCTTGGCCACCCGGAACTCCAGCGAACCGATGCGAATACGCTTCCAGCCGTCCTCGGCATAGGGCTCGGCCCCTTCGATCACCAGATTCGGGCGAAATCGCAACATCTCCAAGGGTCTACCGACCCGCGCCGAGAGGTCGTCCAGTGACGCCTGACCGATCAACAGCAAGGGAAAACCATCGGCAAAAGCCACCTTGTCGCCGACTTCTGCATAGGCGGTATCGACCTGACGCGCGCGCTCTGACGGTACCTGCACCAGGCGGCAGGCCCGCCCGAGAAACTTACTCAGCCACAGGGCGGCGGCGTCACCGGCATCCGGCACCCTCAGGCTGTCGCGCCAGATGATCACCCCGCGTAGTTCGGCCTGAAGCGTCGGTAGTGCAACCGACAAATCGCTCATCCCCGGCGCACTCAACAGCAGTTGCTCGGCACCCTGCCAGCGCGCCTTGAGCTGGGTCATCTGCGGCAGCAATCGCTGGGTCAGAAAGCGCCCGCTCTCGGCATCGACTACCATCCAGCGGCGGTCACCGAGCACACCCAAGGCGTCCAGCTGAGCCTCGTGCAATGGCTCGCCAACAGCAGATTTCAGTGGATAGCGGTACAACCCAGAGAGACGCAACATGAGCCAGTCTTCCATTCGGCAAAACGACCTTATACGAGCAACCCGCCGCGCTCACAAGCCTGCGCTGTGCTTGAGCCTGATCATCCTCAGTGCCTGCAGCGGCAGCCCGCCGGATAATCTGGGGGCTGATCAGGGCCGCCTGACGCCCTGCCCGGCTTCGCCCAACTGCGTCAGCAGTCAGGTCGATAGCGACGACCAGCAGATTGCGCCACTAGCGTTGCAAGGGAGCCCGAACCAGACCCGGGCGCGACTGATCGACATCTTGAGCGACGAGCCGCGAGCTCGCCTGGTGGCGCAGGACGCCCACTACCTGCGCGCGGAGTTCAGCAGCAAGGTGCTGCGATTCGTCGACGATGTCGAGTTCCTGATCGGCGAGGAGCACGTCGAGGTACGTTCTGCCTCACGCCTGGGCTACTCGGATTTCGGCGTCAACCGCAAGCGCATCGAGCGACTGCGCCAGCGCTTGGCCGAACAGCCCTAGGAGCCTGTCGGACTTGACCGTCCGTTAGCGAGGGACGTCCAGCTTGAGCCAGTTTTGCCGAACTTTCGAGGCTAATAGTGGGCTATTTAACGAGAAAGAGCGGCAAAAATGGGCAAATCCGGTTGTTCCGCAGTAGGGCAGCGTTAAGTCCGGCAGTCCCCTAGACGTTGGGCTGGTCGAGCTGCAAGCGCTCGCAGATCACGTCGACCAGTTTGTCCGGCTGGAACTTCGAGAGGAAGTTATCGCAGCCGACCTTCTTCACCATGGCTTCGTTGAAGCTGCCGGACAGCGAGGTGTGCAGCACCACGTACAGATCCTTGAGCCGGGGGTCGTTGCGGATCTCGGTGGTCAAGCGATAGCCATCCATTTCCGGCATTTCCGCATCGGTGATCACCATCAGCAACTTGTCCTGCATATCCAGCCCTTCATCGGCCCAGCTCTTCAGCTGTTTCAACGCACGCAGGCCATCACTGGCCGAATGGGAGTGGATATCCAATTGAGCCATGGTGCTCTTGAGTTGAGCCATCGCCACACTGGAATCATCCACCAGTAGCACTTCACGGCCCCGGGCATGCTCCAACAGTGGATCTGCCAGTTTCTCCGCAGACACCTTGGTGCTCATCGGGGTGATTTCCGCCAGCACTTTCTCCACATCGATAATTTCCACGATATGGTCCTCGACCTTGCTGATGGCCGTGAGGTAATGCTGGCGACCGGCGCCGCCAGGTGGTGGCAGGATCGCCTCCCAGTTCAGGTTGAGAATGCGCTCGACACCACCGACCAGGAAAGCCTGCACCGAGCGGTTGTACTCGGTGACGATGATGGTGCTGTGCTCATTCGGTACCTGCGGGCGCATACCGATAGCCTGCGACAGATCGATTACCGGCAAGGTTTGCCCCCGCAGGGTCACCACCCCACAGACGAAGCGATGGCGATGCGGCATCAAGGTCAACTTGGGCATTTGCAGGACTTCCTGCACCTTGAACACATTGATCGCGAACAGCTGCCGCCCGGTCAGGCGAAACATCAGGATTTCCAGGCGGTTCTCGCCCACCAGCTGGGTACGTTGATCTACTGAGTCGAGAATGCCCGCCATTGCGCGCTCCTGTTGCCTGTGGGGTCGAGTCTAGTCTTGCCAGCGTATCGGCCGAAAAACGCGCCGCTAAAGCCATTATGACGGGGCGTCATCATGCCCGAGCCCGTGCCACCACACCAGCAGCGCCACCAACCCGGCGCCAAGCATCAAACGCGCGCATCAATCAGTGAGTAACGGCGAACCGGTCGGCAAGTGCATGCGCAATGCGCCCGCGCGTGCAGCGAAGCGCAACTCGCGACTTTCCATCGGCTCACCGTCCAGATTCAAATCCAGGCCCGCTGGCGCCTCGATTTCCAGCCAGGGCAAACGCGCACTGAGCGACACGCTGTGCAAGCCGTTGATTCCCCCGGACAGCAAGGTGCCCAGGGTTCCGACCACATCCTGGGCAGCCGGCACGATGCAGATATCCAGCAGGCCGTCATCCACTTTGGCCTGCGGACAGAGCAGGTGCCCACCGCCTGCCTGGCGACCGTTACCGATGCCCAAGGCGAGAAACTCACCCTCCCAGAGAAAGTCAGGGCCGGTGAAGCGACCGAATGAGGAATGCACGTCGGCAAAACGACTCAAGCCCGTGAGGAAGTATGCGGCGGCGCCCAGCACTTGCTTCAGGTCATCCGGCGTATTGGCGGTGACGTTAGAGCCAAAACCACCCGTAGCCATATTTAGAAACAACTGGCCATCGACTTCTCCCAGGTCAACCGGCCGTGCCGGCACATCCAGTAATGCCAAGGCCTCGAGCGCTGTCAGTGGCACCCCGGCCGCGCGGGCGAAGTCATTTGCGGTACCCAGAGGCAGTAAAGCCAGGCTGGCTTCGGTTTGCGCCAGAGCCATGGCCTCGGCCACTTCGCGCAGGGTGCCGTCGCCACCGCCGGCTATCAGTGTCGGGTAACCCGCTTGCAGCGCCTCACCGACCAGACGCCGAGCATCGCCGCCTTCCCAGGTCAAGCGCACCGCCAGCTCCCAGCCTTCATTGCGGCGCGCCAGCACTGCGGCACGCACTTCTTCATTCAACGCTTGCTTGCCGTGCAGGATCAATAACGCTTTGCGCTTGTGCATTCCCTTTCCCCTGTAATCCCGTGATCGATGTTCCGCAGCCCTGAGCCGATGCATACATCGCGTCATCAGCGCTTGAACCGTTCAGCGGCGAACGGCCCTGGGCGATGCAGTGAGCCGCGACCTGCAGTCATATTTAATCTAATAAACCGATATTAACGCTCGAATATTAGCGATTTTTAAACGAATAAATTTGAGCGACCATCCTCTCATAGCAACCGATGACACTTGGCAAGCGAGCCGGGTCGCACCACCTATGAGGACATTTGCATGATCGAAGTTCGCCCCTTTGCCCAACTCGGCGGCGCCCAGCACGGCTGGCTGAATGCCCGCCATCACTTTTCCTTCGCCGAATACTACAACCCCGAACGCATGGAGTGGGGCCAGCTCCGGGTGTGGAACGATGACGAAATCGCACCACATTCCGGCTTCCCGCCCCATCCGCATCGCGACATGGAGATCATCACCTATGTGCGCCAGGGCGCGATCACCCATAAGGACAATTTGGGCAACCAGGGCCGCACCGAGGCCGGAGACGTGCAGGTGATGAGCGCAGGCAGCGGTATTGCCCACAGCGAATACAACCTGGAGGATGAAACCACCACGATCTTCCAGATCTGGATCACCCCGGATCAATTCGGCGCCCCACCCGCCTGGGGTGCCAAGCCCTTTCCCAAAGGCGAACGCGCCGGCGCCTTCGTCACCCTGGCCAGCGGCAACCCGGAAGATCAGGATGCCCTGCCCATCCGGGTCAACGCCCGCCTGGCGGCCGCGACGCTACAGGCCGGGCAGAGCGCCGAATACCGCTTGTCACACACGCGCAAAGCCTATCTGGTCGGTGCCACTGGCGTGTTCACGGTCAACGGCGTCACCGCCGCGGCCCGCGATGGCGTGGCGGTGCGCGATGAGGCCGTGATCACCGTTAGCGCGATTGAGGACAGCGAAATCATCCTGGTCGAAATCGCCTGAATGCAGCCCAGGCCAAAGTTCAGGCCGGATAACCGGTGATCTGGCGAATTTTCTGGTACAGAGGTCTGAGCTGCTGGTACATGCGCTGATAGACCTCGGTGTACAGCTGTTGATAGATGCGCTGAGCCTGCGGGTTGGGCTGGAACACCTCGCCGACACGGGTCATGGCCGCGATCGCGCTGGGGAAATCGGGGTGCAGGCCCAGGCCCACCGCGCAGTCGATGGCCGCGCCCAGGCCGGATGTCTCGTAGACGTGCGGACGCTCGGCCGGCAGACCGAAGATATCGGCGGTGAGTTGCATCGCCGCGTCGCTCTGCGAGCCGCCCCCGGACACCCGCAGACGCGTGATCCGCGTACCCGAGCGCTTCTCGATCTTCTCCTTGCCCTGGCGCAAGGCATAGGCCAGGCCTTCGAGGATCGCCCGGTAGAGATGAGCGCGGGTATGCACATCGCCGAACCCGATGATCGAGCCCTTGGCCTCCAGCCCCGGCTCGCGGATCCCCGGCGACCAGTAAGGCTGCAGCATCAAGCCCATGGAGCCGGGCGGCACGGCATTGACCAACTCATCGAATAGCGTCTCGGGCTCGACGCCCAGCTCCTCCGCCCGCTGCATCTCGCGCAGGCCAAATTGCTGCTTGAACCAGCTGACCATCCAGAAGCCGCGGTAGATCATCACCTCGGTGTTGTAGTGATCGGGAATCGCTGCCGGATAAGGCGGAATCAGCGGCACGGTTTCCAGGTACTGGCTGCGCGTGGTGTTGATGGTCGCGGTGGTGCCGTAGGACAAGCACGCCGTCTGCGGTTCCACCCCACCTGCACCAAGCACTTCACAGGCCTTGTCGGCACCGGCGGCGATCAGCGGCAAGCCTTCGGGAATCCCGGTGTGCTGGCTGGCGGCGGCGGAGATGCTGCCGAGCCGCTCACCCGGCTTGTACAGCTCCGGCAACTGCTCGCGGCGCACCGGCATCGACTGCCACTTCCAGTCACCCGGTTTGGCCCACTGCAGGCGCTTGTAGTCGAACGGCAGGTAGGCCACGCAACAGGCCACCGAGTCAACGAAACGGCCGCACAGACGATGGGTGAGAAAGCCCGAGAGCAGCAGCAGCTTGTCGGTCTTCGCCCAGATTTCCGGCTGCTGCTGGGCAATCCAGTTGGCCTCGGCCTGGGCGCGAAAGAAGTCCACCGTGGCTTCTTCACCGATCAGCTTGAACAACCAGCCCCAGGGCCCCTTGATCTTGCCCTGGACCTCGGCCTGACGCTGGTCCAGCCAGAGAATCGCCGGACGCAACGGCTCGCCCTGGGCATCGACGTTGATCAGGGTGCCGCGCTGGGTGGTCAGCGACACCCCCTTAATCAGGCTTCGGTCGATGTCCACCTGGGCCCACAGCCGCTTGCACGCCTCACCCAGACTGGCCCAGTAATACTCGGGGTCCTGCTCGGCCCAGCCCGGCTGCTTGGAGTAGTAGGCCTGCAGCTCGACCTTGCCCTTGCCGACCAGGTTGCCGTCCAGATCGAACAACAGTGCCCGCACGCTCTGGGTGCCGTTGTCGATGGCCAGCAGGTAGCTTTTCTCGCTCAAGTCGCAGTCCTTTCTGATTGATTTCGCACAGGGGCTTCAGTCCTGCGGCAGGCTGTAACAGCTGCGCCAGAGTGCCAGGTAGTCGCGTTCTTCCTGCTCCCAGCGCGCGTCGTTCCAACCCAGTAGTGGCTGGCACAGTGCACGAATGCGCGGCAGCTCGGCCTGCGCGCCAGCAGCCACGAGCAGACCGAGACGGGTACGCCGTAGCAGCAAGTCATCCAAGTGCAGCACCAGCTCGCTCTGCGCGGCCCAGGCCACCTCGACCCACAGGGTCTCGGTGGCCGCAACCCGCTGGTTTCCGACCTGTTCCATCAGTGCCAACAGGCCCGGCAGCTCGCGGCCATGACGACCGGCCAGGCGTTTCTGCTGGGCGGGGCTGAGGCTCGGCATCGCTGGCGCCTGACAGGGCCGGAAAGATGCCGCACCCCGGTCTTCCACTGGCTGACCGACGAATTCGGCGCAGGCCTGCAGCACTTCCAGGGCTAACAGGCGGAAGGTAGTCAGCTTGCCGCCGGCCAGGGTCACGCAACCCGGCTCGACCCACAGCGCGTGCTCGCGCTTCTCATCCGAGGGCTCGCGGCTGGTGGCGCCATCGCTGACCACCGGGCGCACCCCGGCCCAGGTCGATAGCACGTCACCGGCTCTAATCTGCGCACCCGGGAACTGTTGGGCACAGGCGGCCAGCAGATAGCCCACCTCTTCGGCGCTGATACGGGCATCCCGGTCCAGTGAATCGGAATGATCCAGGTCGGTGGTGCCTACCACCGTGGCACCTTCCCAGGGGAAGACGAACACCGGGCGCCGATCCGCGCCGTGCATAAAGCTGAAGGCATGCGCCACTGGCAGGCGCCAGGCCGGCAGCAGCAGGTGGCTGCCACGCAGCGGACGGATACGCTCAAAGCTGCTCTTGGGCCGCAATCGATCGGCCCAGGCCCCGGTGGCTTGCGCCACGGCCCGACTGCGCAAGCTGAAGCGCTGACCGCTTTCACTGTCCTCGACCCACAGGCCCACCACCCGCCCCTCCTCACGCAGCAACTCGATCACCTTCAGGCCATTCAGCGCCTCGCCGCCGTCGCCGCGCGCCTCACCGAGCACGCGCATGACCAGCCGGGCGTCGTCGGTGACCGCATCGAAGAAGCGCGTGCCGCCGAGTAGCCCCTCCTCCTTCAATCCCGGCGCCAGGTAGCGCAACTGCTGCAGTGGGTAATAGAGGTGATTGCGCTTGCCGGCCAGGGCGTCGTAAACCGCCAACAGCCCGCCGAACACCTTGGGTCCGGGAAAAACGCCGCGGTAATGCGCCATCAGGAAGCTCAGCGGGTCGACCAGCCCTGGCGCCTCCTGCAGCAGGCGCTGGCGCTCACGCACCGAGTCGCGGGTCAGTTTGAGCTGGCCCTTGGCGATATAGCGCAGGCCGCCATGGACCATCTTCGACGAGCGACTGGAGGTGCCCCAGGCGAAGTCGCGCTGTTCCAGCAGCAGACACTTCCAGCCGCGCCGCGCGGCCTCGCGGAGGATTCCGGCGCCACTGATGCCGCCGCCCACCACGATCAGGTCCCAGTCGCGCGCCGCCAGTTCGGGCAGCGCCTGTTCGCGCCAGGCGGCATTCCAGGGCGGCATTCTCATTGTTCGAGCAACACGCCAGGGGCCAGGCGCTGATCGGGGTCGAAGTGCGCGGACAAGGCCTTGAGCGTCGCCATGCCGAGCGCGCCCTTCTCCACCGGCAGGTAAGGGGCGTGGTCGCGACCGACGCCGTGCTGGTGGCTGATGGTCCCGCGATTCTCGGCGATGGTCCGGCACGCCACATGCTTGAGCTGCTGCCAGCGCGCCAGGGTTTCATCGTAGGTGTTGCCTGGACGGAACACGTAAGTGGTGTAGATGCTCGAGCCCTCGCCGTACACGTGGGACAGGTGGGTGAACACATGCACCCGCTCGCCCTCGGCGGCCAGGCCATCGCGCAGGCTGGCTTCGAGCTTGTTCAGCAGGCTGTCGACGTTGCACCAGTCGGTGGCGGTCTCCAGGGTGTCCACCGCGTAGCCGGCACTCCACAGACCGTGGCGCAGGTAAGGGAAGCGGAAACGGTTCTCCGCCCACTTCTTGCCCAGCAGGGTGCCGCTGAACACCCCGCCAAAGCCTTTCAAGAGCTTCTTCGCCTGTTTCAACGACGCGGCGTTCTGCACCCGACTGCCGGTGACGCCGAAGGTCAGCATGCACTTGCCGTCGCCCGCGCCACGCAGGGCCAGGTATTTTTCCAGCCAGGCGATCTGCTGCGGATGACCGGCCAGGGCCAGCTGGGTCTCGGTTTCGATGGCATTGGACAGGCGCAGCATGGACAGCGGCACCCGCGCCTGCACCAGCTGGCGAATGCCCAGCAGCGCCTGCTGCCAGTTGGGCAGGAACACCGAGTAGAAACGCTCCTGCTCGGCCAGGCGGGTGATGCGCACCTTGACCTCGGAGATGATGCCGAAGCGCCCCTCCGAGCCGAGCATCACTTCGCGCAAGTCCGGGCCGGCGGCGGAAGCCGGGAAGGTCGGAAGCTCCAGGGTACCGGCGAAGGTCTCCACCGAGCCGCCGGCGAACAGCTGCTCGATACGCCCGTAACGCAGCGACTGCTGACCACTGGAGCGGCTGGCCACCCAGCCGCCCAGGGTCGACAGCTCCCAGGACTGGGGGAAGTGGCCAAGGGTGTAACCACGCGCGCGCAGCTGGCTCTCCACCTGCGGGCCATTGGCTCCGGGACCGAAGGTGGCGATCAGGCTGTCCTCGTCGATCTCGACCAGCTTGTTCATGCGTTCCAGCGACAAGGTCAGCACCGGTCGACTGCTGAGCTGCGGGTTGATGTGGCCGGCCACCGAGGTGCCGCCGCCGTAGGGAATCAGGATCACGTCGTGCGCACTGGCCCAGGCCAGCAGCTCGCGAATCTGTTCGGCGGTCTGCGGGTAGGCGACACCATCGGGAAACACCCCGAACTCGCCGGAGCGCATGGCCAACCAATCCGGCAGGCTCTGGCCACGGGCGTGGCGCACGCGATCCTCGGCGTCGAGCGTGAACAAAGCGTGGGTCGGCAGCCGCGAAGCCGGCACCTGGGCCAGCACCTGCTCGAGGCTGGCATCGGCGAGCACCTGGCCCGGCCCCACCCGCTCGGCAAGAAAGGCCGCACCATGCGCCGGCAGTTCTACCACGGTCGCTTCATCGCCCCAGCCGTTCCAACGTCGCATCTGCCTCTCCCGAGATATTCCGATCACACTAATTGACTGCCTATACTAGCCAGCCCCTTGCGGGCGTCACTGTCGAAACGGGACAGGCCTTATCGCCAATCAAGCCACTCAGAATAAGAACCCGCCATGGATAACCTCGGCTACACCTCAGTTCCCGCCCTGCTCAAGTACCTGCGCCACGCCGAACACCTCGGCCTGGATGTCGAGCAGGCACTGGCGGCCGCAGGCATCCAGAGCGAGGACCTCAGCGACAACGGCAAACGCATCCCCAGCGAAACCCACGAACGCTTGCTCGAGCATTTGCTGGGGATCTCCGGCGACCCGCTGTTCGGCCTGCATAGCGCCCGCTTCGTGCAGCCGGGTTCCTGGAGCGTGCTCGGTTATATCACCATGAACTGCGCCACCCTGGGCGAAGCCATGAGTCGCATCGTGCCCTACGAAAAGCTGGTAGGCGACATGGGCGTGAGCCGGATCGAGGCGCAGGCCGATCAGGTGCACTTGATCTGGACGTGCCGCCATCAAGCCGCGGAAATCCGCCGCCACATGGTCGAAAACGTGCTGGCCTCCTGGCTGCTCTATGCGCGTTGGATCGCCGACATGGACCGCTCGCCGCGCGAAGTGTGGTTCGAGCATGCGCAACCGAGCAGAGTGGACGAGGCCGAGTACGAAGCGGTGTTCGGCTGCCCGATCCGCTTCGAGCAGCCCTGCAACGCGCTGATCGTGCCACAGGAGTATCTCGGCGTGGCGCTGCGTCAGGCCGATGCCAATCTGCTGCGCACCCTGGAAGAACACGCCCTGACGCTGATGGCTGGGTTGGACGACGATGAACCGCTGCCGCTGCGGGTGAAGAACGCCCTGCGCCTGTTGCTCAAGGATGGCCTGCCGCGCAAGGAACGCGTGGCGGAGAAATTCAACATGACGGTGCGCACCCTGCAGCGGCATCTGCAGCAGGCCGGCACCAGCTACCAACAGATACTCGACGAACTGCGCCAGGAGCTCGCCGAACACTATCTGCTGCGCAGCGACCTGGCGATTCAGGACATCGCCAGCTACCTCGGCTTCACCGAGTCGCGCTCCTTCCACCGCGGCTTCAAGGCCTGGACCGGTCAGACCCCGGGCGAGTTCCGCGAGAGTCGGCGCCAGGCCGCGCCGCTCCATCCTTAGATTCGACCCAGCCTGCGCTGCCCACCCTGTGCGGCTCTAGCCGAGAATTTCGCTCAGCGGGATAAAGCGCAGGCTGTCACCTTCCTCCAGCGTCTGCCCTTCCAGCAATTCGGCCAATCCTTCGGCCCAGGCCGCGCTGCGCAGCACCCCCGAACTCTGGTTCGGATAAGGCACCACACGACCACCTTCCAGACGCGCGCGTAGGTATTCGCGACGCTTGCCCGGTTTGCTCCAGGCGAAGCCGGCCGGCACTTGAAAACCCAGTGGCTCGACCCGCTGTACGCCGAGCCGGCGCAACAGGTAGGGCCGCGCCAGCAAACCGAAAGTCACCAGACTTGACGCCGGATTACCCGGCAAGCCGATCACCGGCACGCCGCGGAAATGCCCGCAGGTCAGCGGTTTGCCCGGCTTGATCGCCAGCTTCCAGAAGGTCAGCTCACCCTCTTCGCGCAGCGCCTCGCCGAGAAAGTCCGCCTCGCCGACCGACACGCCGCCGGTGGAGAGAATCAGGTCGACATCGCTCAGCGCGGCCAAGGCCGTGCGGGTCAGCTCGAGATCATCGGCGAGGATGCCGCCATCCACCACCGCGCAACCGAGACGCCGCAGCCAGGCGATCAACAGGCTGCGATTGCTGTTGTAGATCTGCCCCGGTCCCAGCGACTGACCCGGCTCGATCAGCTCATCGCCGGTGGACAGCACTGCCACCCGAGGACGCCGGCGCACCAGCAGCTCGGCTGCTCCGAGCGAAGCCGCCAGGCCCATCTCGATCGGCCCCAGGCGCGTGCCAGCCGGCAGCACGCTATCGCCGACTCGGGTTTCCTGGCCCTGCGGCCGGACGTTCTGGCCGAGCCGCAAGGGCTCGCTGAAGCGCACCCGACCATCTTCGCCGACCTCGACGTGTTCCTGCATTTCCACCGTATCGGCGCCCGCCGGCAGCGGTGCGCCGGTGAAAATTCGCGCGCAAGTACCTGACTGCAAAGCCTCGGGTGCAGTGCCGGCGAGAATGCGCTGACTGACTACCAGCGGCTCGCCGCTCCAGTCCGCCAGGCACAGGACATAGCCGTCCATGGCACTGTTGGCCCAGGGCGGCAGATCGAGGCCAGCGATCAAGGGTTCGGCCAGCACGCGGCCATCGGCATCGGCCAGGGCGACCCGTTCGGCTTCGACTATGGGTGCCGACTCGGCCAGGGCCAGCAGGTGCGCCAAAGCCGTCTCGAGCGGCATCAAGCCGGAGTAGTCGATACCGCTCATCCGCGGCTCTCGCAGGCGGCCGCCTGTTTAAGATGAGGGACAAAGTTGCAGGGGCGGTGCCGCGCATCCAGCTGTTCGCTGAGGATGCCGTCCCAGGCGGTGCGGCAGGCATTGGTCGAGCCCGGCAGGCAACACACCAGGGTGCCGTTGGCCAACCCGGCCAGAGCGCGCGACTGAACCGTCGAGGTGCCGATATCGGCCACGGAAATCTGCCGGAACAGCTCGCCGAAGCCATCGACCTGCTTGTCCAGCAGGCAAGCCACGGCTTCCGGCGTGCTGTCGCGAGCGGTGAAGCCGGTGCCGCCGGTGATCAACACCACCTGCACGCTGTCGTCGGCGATCCAGTTGGCGACCTGGGCGCGGATCTTGTACAGGTCGTCCTTCAGCAGCACGCGAGCGCCCAGGCTATGCCCCGCGCCTTGCAAGCGGTCGACGAACAGCTGGCCAGAGGTATCGGTTTCCAGGGTACGGGTATCGCTAACGGTCAGAACGGCGATATTCAGCGGCACGAATTGCGCCTCGGCCTTGTGGTTCATGACAGGCTTCCAGTTGTCCAAAAGAATGCCCGATGTTATATCACAGGCCCACCCTCGGAGGCTCTGCCATGCCCACTGCCACTGTTCTACCGCCCTGCTCCGTACTGCTGTTGGCCGGCGGACGAGGACAACGCATGGGCGGTCGCGACAAAGGACTGATCGACTGGCATGGCCGCCCGCTGATTGCCCACCTGCATGACCTGGTGCGCCCACTCACCGATGATCTGATCATCTCCTGCAACCGAAATGCCGAGCGCTACGCACTATTCGCCGACCGCCTGGTGCAGGACGATGACACCGACTTCCAAGGCCCGCTGGCCGGTATTCGCGCAGGCCTACACACCGCTCGTCACGACTATCTGCTGGTGCTGCCCTGCGATGCCCCGCTACTCGACACGTCGCTACTGGCCAGTCTGCTCGCCAAAGCCGGCGCGCAACCGGTCGTGGTGCGCCAAGGCGAGTTCTGGGAACCGCTATTCTGCGTGCTCCCAAAATCCCTCGGCGATTCTCTGGAGAATGCCTGGCAAGCTGGCGAACGCAGCCCCCAGCGCTGGTTACGTCGCCTCGACCCCAGGGCGGTCGACTGTCCAGCCAACGACCCACGCCTGGCCAACCTGAACACTCCCGAGTTGCTGGCACAGGGTGACGAGTAACAACGGATAGGCCAACATGAGGGAACCCGGACGGGTAATTCCCGTCTGAGGCTGAGTAGACACTCTCGATCAACCAAGGAGACAAACCATGATTCAACGGACCCTGCCCGCACTCCTACTCACTCTGGGCCTGGCCACACTGGCGGGTTGCGCATCGCCATCGGTGATTACCCTGAATGATGGCCGTGAACTCCAGACTCTCGACCAGCCGAAGTACGACGAAGAAACGGGCTTCTACGAATTCGAACAACTCGATGGCAAGCGCGCCAAGGTCAACAAGGATCAGGTGCAGACCGTCAAAGAGTTGTAAGCCGCTCCTGCACTCAGACGCCAAGCTCGCCTGTGGCGCTGTGGCTGAGTGCAGCCGCCGCACAAAGAACGCCCTCAAATGAACGCCCGCAGCTCGAAAAATTCAAACCTAACCCCTTGTACAGCAAAACTTTTTCAGTACAATCTGAACCTATTCGGAGTGTAGCGCAGCTCGGTAGCGCGTCTCGTTCGGGACGAGAAGGTCGCAGGTTCGAATCCTGTCTCTCCGACCAAATCCCAGTTTCTAGATGTCTCAACCTGTCTACGAAACACCCCAAGAAAGCTCGCCTAGTGCGGGCTTTCTTGTTTCTAGTAGCACCATGTTGTCTCAGGTCAGTTCACCCCGTCGTGTATGCCAGTGTGTATGCCCGGGGAAAATTCGAACCAGAGGCATACGCGGATGAAACGACAGGCCATAAAACGCCGCCCGCTGGCTGATACAACCCTCTCCTCCCTCGAACCCGAGCAGGCCCTCTACAGCGAGCATGACGGCAATGGCTTGTACTTTCGCGTAAAGCCCAACTGGTAAAATGCCTGGGAGCTGCGCTACAAGAAACCAGACGGCAAGTGGTCATGGCTGGGCCTGGGTAGCTACCCAGATGTCAGCGATGATTTGGCTCGCCAGAAGGCTGCCGAATTGAAGGCCAACGCCTCCACTGGCAAGAACCCCATCATCACGCAGCAGGCACGCAAAGCCGCCGCGGTCGCTGCCGCCACCAACACCTTTGAGAAGCTGGCCCGAGAGTGGTTTAACGTCAGGCGCGTCAACTGGGAAAATCACGGTGAAGCCGCTAATCACAACCAGCTAAAACGACCCCAGCCACCAGCATAGTTTTGTAAGCCTGCACGCCTGAAAAACATCAAAAATATTTGTATATCAGGCATATCGAAATCAGGCCTGAACGGTGTATCTCGCCCAAAACCCAAGCTCATCGCTTGCTAACTTTTTGTGACATTGCGCACAAAAAATCAACCTAGAAGATCGAGTGAAACTATTTGAGCGCCCAGCGCCGATCAATTAATGATTAAGCTTGGCGCTCTCTCGCTCTTTCTGAGCTGGAGTATTCAAAAAGCCAGTTAGCACAGTTTTTTGTGTGCTCTTTTTTGTACCTGCTGGAGCGATTGTGCGTTTAAGCCAAACTCTGAAAAGCGCGCAGCATTGCCTTGCTCAAATCCACCGTAGAGAATTTGGTGAGCATGTCGTTGGCACCTACCGCACGGGCTTTTTCGGTATTCATGGTGCTGTCTAGCGAGGTGTGCAGCAACACATAGGTTTGTCCGATGTTGGCGTGCTGACGGATGGCCCGGACCAGGTTATATCCATCCATTTCCGGCATTTCGATGTCCGAAACCAATACCTCGATGGGCTGGCCGGATTCGGCTTGCGACTGCAGCAGTTCCAGCGCACTGGCAGCGCTTCTCACCGCCTGACAATCCAGGTCAAATTTACGCAGCGCCGCCAGCGTCAGCTGCAGGGCCACGTGTGAATCATCCACTACCAGTACACGACGCCCATTCAACAGGCCCCGCTCGGCGCTGGTGAGCAATTGTTCATCGATCTCTTCGGGCAGTACCGGGGCTATTTCATGCAGTACCTTCTCGATATCGAGAATCTGCACAATGACACCATCGATCTGGGTAACTCCTGTAATGAACGCTTTAGCCCCAGCCCCCGCCGGTGGCGGACGCACGTCACGAGTCGAGCACTGGACGATGCGTTCCACGCTTTGCACGTGCAAGCCCTGACGTGAACGACTGAGCTCGGTGACGATCAGGCAGCCATCCTGGCTATCACTACGACCCACCTCGCCAATCGCCCGAGCCAGGTCGATCACAGTCAAGGCCGCACCGCGCAGCGTCGCCACTCCGCGCACATGTGGGTGGCGGCTGGGCAATTTGGTCAATGTAGGACACGGAATGATTTCATTAACCTTCAACAGATTAATGCCCAGTAATCTGCCGCTGTGCAGACGAAATAACAGCAGCGATAACGCATCCCCCAGCACCATACTCATGGCAACTCCCCTTCCTAGCTAGCCATACAACTTCAGTAAGAACCTAACAGCTGGACTTTGCCCATCCGGCAAGCAACCTATCATCAATACAGCGCAACGCTAACTGCTCAGCGCAGAAATGTTACGACCTGCTCGGCGTCGAACGGCCAATCCAGCTCGGCACCGGTGTCGCAACGACGCAGCACCGGAATACGCAAACCATAGTGTTCGACCCACTCTTCTTGGTCAGCGATGTCGACCAGTTCGACCAATAAGCCATGTTCGACAAAGGGCATCAGCAGCGCCTCGGCCACTTCACAGAGGTGGCAGCCAAGGGTGCCGAATAGTTGGCATTCAGGGAGCATCCCCACGCCTCCACAAACAACGAAGCGTTAAGTCTAGCACTTGCCTCAGGCGGCAGCAGTCGGCGCTTTACCCCCCAGCATTACAGGATCGAGCAGACTCTGCAGGCCGTCGAGCAAGCGACCATTGAGTTGCTCGGCCTTCTCCAGACGAGCAGTGTCGAAGCGCTCATCCAGGGCAAAACCACCCTTGAGCAGTTCCAACAAACTGTCCTGGTCCTGGTCAATGACTTGATTGGCACTGCGCAGCGCATCCAGCAGCCCCCGAACATAATCAGTCAGCGAGCCATTGGTTGCACTGGCCCCCTGGCCACCCTCATCGGCCACCGCGCTATAGGCGTCGGAGGCTTGGCGTACATCGACCTGGGTCAGACGCAGGGACATCGAGACCAACTGCTCGCCGTCCATCTCAAGTGCCATGGCACGATCGAAAGCGCCGGCCAGATCACCCGAATAGAACTTGTTGGACAACTCCTGCACCTGGCCGAGCAGCGCCTCCAGCGCCGCGCGTTCCTCTTCGTCCAGCTCTCCTTCGACACTGACCTGCCAAGCGCCGATTTGCAGACTAGCTGATTGGCTGCTGGCAACTAATGCGCCGCCGCTACCATTGCTGGCCAGCGCGACACTGCTCTGCGACCAGCTGGCCGAGCCCTGGGCGATGGAGATGCGCAAGCGATCACCATCGCGCGTAGTTACTGCGAGGTCGAAGCTTTGCGCCTGGGCGGCAAAACGTTCACTGCGGGCGGCAATCGTCGTATTTTCTGGAGCCTGCAGCGCAGTAAGACCGAAGCGCTCGCTCAGGTTGCCCAAGCCATCCTTGATACGCTGGTAAGTGTCGTCGATATCCGTCACCACCTTGCCTTGCAATACACCTATGCCATCAAGAATTTTGCGCGCCTCGGCAAACCCTTTCTCCACACCTTCGCGAGCCTGATTCAGCAAGCCCTGTAGCTTCGTCGGATCGGCACCCGCAGCCGCTTCGCTGTGCAGGCGCTGCTCGATGAAACCCAGCACCCGACTGGCAACTTTTTCCGGGGTGAAATCATCCCGCTGACCATTCAACGCCCCCTGTTCCAAACCAAGACGCTCAGCCAGACGATTAGCCAGGGTATTTTGCGCGTCGGCAGCACGAGCAGACGTGGCTGAGCTGTTGAAAGATGATGGACGCGAAACGAAAGGAGGCAATGCAGCCAGAGGGTTCATGACAAGGCTCCGAGGCAAGGTATCTGATCCGTTGACGGCCGCACTCCACATATCTTTAGACGGCAGGCAGTAGCAACCGACCAAAGGCCACAGTTCTGCTCCGACAGAGCGTCCATCGGTTTTGCCAGCAAAATCAACCCTGCCGGCATAAGCAGTTAAGCCCCCGCTCGGCCTCGAGTATCGCCTCTAGGCCGCTGAAATCAAGACCTGCCGACTAAAGTCTAAAAGCCAGTCAATCGTCCTCATGCTTTATTTCACAGCGCCGTAATGACCGCTAGTACGCCGATCGGCCTATCAATGAGGACACAATAATAATGAGCAAGCATCCCCTCACCCGCTCAGTGGCGTTTGCCACGCTGGGCGCCAGCCTCACCCTCCCCTCACTCGCCAATGCTGAATTCATCAAGGACAGCAAGGCCAGCCTGGATCTGCGCAACTTCTACTTCAACCGCGACCTGCGCGACACCACCGCGGCGCAGCAGTCCAAACGTGAAGAATGGGCCCAGGGCTTTATCTTCAAGGCCGAATCCGGCTTCACCGAGGGCACCGTCGGTTTCGGTCTGGACGCCTATGCCGGCCTGGGTCTGAAGCTCGACTCTTCCGACGAGCGCGCCGGTACCAATCTGCTGCCCAACCGTTTCGGCGACGAAGGCCCGGGCGAATATTCGGAAGCCACCGCGACCCTCAAGGTCAAGGCCTCCAAAACCGTGACCAAGGTCGGTGGCTTGATGCCCAAGCTGCCCACAGTCGCCGCCAACGATTCGCGCCTGCTGCCGCAGACTTTTCTCGGCGCTCACCTGAACAGCCAGGAAATCGACGGCCTGACCATCGATGCCGGCCAGTTGCGCGAGCTGAACCAGCGCGACTCCACCGACTTCCAGGATCTCAGCCTGAACTCCGGTGCCAAGCGCAACTTCAAGTTCACCGGCAAGGGCAACCAGGGCGATGACTTCAACTTCGCCGGCCTCAGCTACAAGCTGACCGACAGCCTGACTGGCGGTTACCACTACGGCGAGCTGGAGCAGCTGTACAAGCAGCACATCTTCAATCTGGTGCACGTGCTGCCGATTGCCGACAAGCAGACTTTCAAGAGCGACCTTCGCTTCGCCCGCTCCACCGACGACGGTTCGAGCAACGTCGACAACAAGGCCTTTGGCGCCATGTTCACCTATGGCCTGGGCTTCCACAGCTTCGGCCTGGGCTTCCAGAAAATGAGCGGCGACACCGGCTACGCCTATATCAACGGCACCGACCCGTTCCTGGTCAACTACGTGCAGATCGGCGACTTCGCCAACAAGGACGAGAAGTCCTACCAGCTGCGTTACGACTACAACTTCGCCGGCCTGGGCATCCCCGGCCTGACCTTCATGACCCGCTACCTCAACGGCGACAATATCGATCGTCTGAACGCGGCTGGCGAAGGCAAGGAGTGGGAGCGCAACAGCGAACTGATGTACGTGGTCCAGGACGGCGCGCTGAAAAACCTCGGCATTCGCCTGCGTAACGCCACCGTACGCTCGAACGTGGGCAACGACCTCGACGAGAACCGCTTGATCATCAGCTACAGCCTGCCGCTGTTTTAAAGGCTGCAACGTTGGCCGTAGCGCATCCCGTCAACCGAAGCACAAAAATCTATGGTTACCTCCATTTTTGCAATACTGATCAGCGATGGGTGTTTGGCTTGCCTAAATCTATCCGGCGTCTGGTTGGGGCATGCCCCGCGCCACGATGAGAGTCGCACCTGACGATCCTGAAACGCCCGGCGGCCTCTTGGGCCGATTTTTGTGTCAGGTTCTTCGTCAGGTCGGTGGGCCGTTCACGTCATCAGTTGTTCAGCTATCGCAAAACCTAAAGGGTGGTTCGTGGTACTGCAACAACAGGGGGGTCAGGCGGCGCAGCCGTCTGGCCCCGTTTCAAATCGGCCCTGTCCTTGCGCCAGCGCCCAGGCTATACGCGCCAGCTTGTTAGCCAGAGCACAGGCCACCACATTGCTATGGCGCCGGCAGAGCAAGGCGCGCACCCAGTCCGCCAGCAGGCGACGCAGGTTCTTGTCGCCGCGCTTGCTGGTCCCCAGCAGGTTCTGTCGACCACCGGTACTGTGTTGCCGCGGCACCAGCCCGACTGAAGCGGCAAAGTCGCGACTGCTACGGTACTGCCGGGCGTCCCCCAGCTCTGTCAGCAGTACGCTGCTGGTGATCGGCCCGACACCCGGGATGCTCAGCAGACGACTGCCCAGATCATCCGCCTCGACGTGCTCAACCAGCTCGCGATCGAGCACTTTGATCTGCTCGTCGAGATAGCCAAAATGCGCGTGCAGGCGCTGCAGTAAGACCACCAGCCTGGGCGGCAGGCGGTGCTCGGCCAGCACCGTCGCAAGACGACGCATGACCACCATGCCCCTGGGCAGACTGATGCCGAACTCCAACAGAAAACCATGCAGCTGATTGATACTCTTGGTGCAGTCGCGGATCAGCGATTCGCGCAGACGGTGCAGCACCGACAGGGTCTGCTGCACCTCGGTCTTGGGCGTCACGAAGCGCATGTTGGGCCGCGAGGCGGCTTCGCAGATCGCCTGAGCGTCGAGAAAGTCGTTCTTGTTGCCCTGCACGAAGGGGCGTACGAACTGGGGCGAAATCAGCAGCGGCTGATGGCCCTGAGCCTGGATCTCGCGGGCCAGGCAGTGAGCGCCGGCGCAGGCCTCCATGGCCGCACGACAGACGGGTTGCTGAGCCAGCAGGCGCAGTAACTGAGGGCGACTGAGCTGCTTGCGGAACAGCGGGCGGCCGTTGTGATCCTGCGCTTGCAGGTGAAAACTGTGCTTGCCCAGGTCAATGCCAATCAAGGCGACGGTATTCATGGTGATGGCCTCCGAAAGAAAACACCCTGTGAAGGTGTAGCCTCACAGGGTGTCGGGGGTGACCATCTCATTAGCCCGCCAATCGGCGGGCTTTTGTTCAGCTCCGTCAGTCCTGACTGACGGCGCCGATCTTATGCACCGAGAGGTCGGCCCCGTAATACTCTTCCTCCTGGCTCAGGCGAATGCCCAACAGCGCTTTCAGTACGCCATAGACCAGGAAACCACCGAGCAGCGCTACCAGCACACCCAGCGCCGTACCGATCAACTGACTGGTCAGACTGACGCCACCCAAGCCGCCCAAGGCCTCCTGACCGAAGATGCCGCAGGCAATCCCGCCCCACACACCACACAACCCATGCAGAGGCCATACACCGAGGACGTCGTCGATTTTCCATTTAACCTGGGTCGCTGTGAATGCCCAGACGAACAACGCACCGGCGATCGCACCAGTCACCAAGGCACCGACCGGATGCATCAGATCGGAGCCCGCGCACACCGCCACCAAACCTGCCAGCGGACCGTTGTGCAAAAAGCCCGGGTCGTTACGGCCGACCAGTAAGGCCGCCACAGTGCCGCCAACCATAGCCATCAGCGTATTCACTGCCACCAGGCCACTGACGCTCCCCAGAGTTTGGGCACTCATCACGTTGAAGCCGAACCAGCCGATGATCAGAATCCAGGAACCGAGCGCCAGGAATGGAATGTTCGACGGCGCGAATGCCACCAGACGCCCATCGCGATAACGCCCGTCGCGACGACCCAGCAAGATCACCGCACCGAAGGCCAGCCAGCCGCCCATCGCATGCACCACCACCGAACCGGCGAAGTCATGGAAGCTGGCACCAAAGCTGGCCTCAAGCCATTCCTGCACGCCATAGTTGCCGTTCCAGATCATGCCCTCGAAGAATGGATAGACGAAGGCCACAATCAACACCGTGGCACAGAGTTGCGGTCCGAACTTGGCGCGCTCGGCGATGCCGCCAGAAATAATTGCCGGAATCGCTGCGGCGAAGGTCAACAAGAAGAAGAACTTCACCAACGCATAGCCATTCTCCTCAGTCAGCACGCTCGCCGGTTCGAGAAAAGTCACGCCGTAAGCGACCCAGTAGCCTATAAAGAAATAGGCCAGTGCAGACACGGCGAAGTCAGAAATGATCTTCGACAAGGCATTGACTTGATTCTTCTGGCGCACCGTGCCCACCTCGAGAAAGGCAAAACCGGCGTGCATAGCCAGCACCATGACGGCGCCCAGCAGGATAAACAGGGTGTTGGAGCCATGAATCAGGCTTTCCACAGCACTGTTGATGTTTTCCATCAGCGAAGAAAACTCCGTCGTCGGGGGAAAAAGCACCAAAGCGGATCACTTATAGCCAGCCGCGCACCATATAGCGGCGCACTCACCAACCGACACCACTTTAAACACTCTCAGCCGGCCCCAAAATGATGCCAACTGAAATTGCATCCCAGGTACTTAATCCAGGTTTATTAATGACTTATTGATGCACTACGGCGTCCGGGCCGACCCTTTCATAGCCCCATAAAGGAGCGCCTAACTAAAGGTGCGCACCAGCATAATGCAAGGGCTGTACCAGCAGCTGGAACAGCAGTGCCAAACATCCTAAGCACACTAAGAGGAGGAACCCACGCCCCTTACTGCACTCGAACCCCTTACACTCACATGTCAAAGGAGAGACCCCATGGCCCGCAACAGCACCAAACCAAGCAGCCAAGATGAGTTACTTAACGAGTTCCAAGCCTTGGTTCAAGACACAGAAAAGCTGCTGCAACATTCAGCCAGCCTGGCCGGCGAGCAAGCTGAAGAGCTTCGCGAACAGATCCGCACCAGTCTTGGCCGCGCTCGCTCCACCCTGAACAATGCCGAAGAGTCCCTGCGCGAGCGTGGCAAGGCTGCGGTACAGGCAACCGAAGGCTATGTGCAGACGCACCCCTGGCAAACACTTGGCATTGCTGCCGGCATCGGTTTATTGCTTGGCATGCTGATCACGCGGCGCTGATGAGGGACGACATGGACGCCACGCCACCTTCCACACCTGGCCGCGGTCCTTCGCCGCGGCGCTTTGCCGCCGCGTTCATGGGCCTACTACAGGGTCATGTCGCACTGTTCGGCGAAGAGCTGAAAGAACAGCAAAGTAATGCTCTGCGCTTGTTCGTACTGTCCAGCTTGAGCTTAATGTTTGGCTTACTGCTCCTGATTGGCCTGTCTGCCGCAGTGCTAATCAGCTTCTGGGACAGTCACCGAGTGGCCGTGATTACCGCTCTATGTGGGTTCTACGGACTAGGCTTTCTAGTTTCTCTGGGGTTCCTGCTGCTGCGCCTACGCACTGCCCCGGCACCATTCAGCGCTAGCCTCGAAGAGTTGGCGCGTGACCGCGAGCAACTACTGCCATGAACCCGTCAGAACTACCCGCCAAGGCCTCACGGAGTGAGCTGCGCAAAGCCATGCTACGGCTGCGCCTTGAGATGCATCGTCAGGAACTGCGCCATGAAACTCTGGTGCTGCTGCAACCGCTACGACAGGCACAATACTTCAGCAGCCATTGGCGCACGGAACTAGGGAAAAGCAATGCACCACTATGGGTCGCTGGCGGCGCCTTATTGCTGACCACTTTCGGCGTGCGCCGTGGCAACTGGCGTCGTTGGCTACGCATTGCGCTGATCGCCTTCCCACTGCTCCGACGACACCCTCCACGACACCCCACTGACGAATCAGCAAGGCCACAGTAACTAGCTGGCTGCAAACTTGCTTAGCTGAATCGTTCGTCGCACCGTGCAGCGCTCTACTGCCTATAACTAAGGGTGTGCCCGGTGCTCGAGGGTCAACCTCTCGCCATAATCCAACTCTTCGTCAACGCAGCTACCGACAAGATTACCGGAGTTGGAGCACTCGTCAGCTTACGCACGTCCAAGGGGCGACTGCACTCAGCCCGACCACCGTTGAGTAACCCGAAGACTCACCCGCAGCACTGCGCCAAGTCCGCGAGCAGGCTTTCAAGCGTTTTCATGCAGCGCCTGCAGACTGGTTTCTGGGCTTGAACATTCACCGCGCTGGATCAGCGACTGCGCCCCGAGCAGCCTTTACACAGCCTTAATCAACAGGAGCGTACTGGCGCAGTCGCACACTATAGAGAAGCAGGTGTGCGCATCGCCATTTACTACTTTGCCGCTGGCCATTCGCAACTCGACCGCGTGCTGGCCGTCGTCAACAGGTTGAACACCGACTAGGCTGAGAAGACAGGGACTCCAATCCAGAGGCCGAGCCGATCATGCCCACTCACCCCACCCGAGACCTGACGGCTTGCCTGTTACTGGTTCTACTCCCTGCCATACAAGCCTATGCTGAAGAACCGACGTTTCAGGATATCAAACCTATTCTGCAAGCCCGCTGCGTGCTTTGTCACCGCGCTCCAGAGCCTCCACTCGGGCTGAGCCTCGACAGCCTCGAGGACCTGCTCAAAGGAAGCCAGAATGGGCCCATCGTTAGCTCAGGCGCCCCCTCTAGCAGCAAATTGATCAAACGCCTAAAAGGCCTCAGCCAACCGCGCATGCCTATGACCGGCCCTCCTTTTCTTAGCAAAGAAGAGATCGCCCTGTTCGAACGCTGGATTGCCGGCGGCCTTAAACCCGGCACAACCGAGCACTCAACCGGAATCGACAACACTCTATCGATCAACCCAACTGCCGCTGTGAATTACGGTCATGTTGAAAAAATTCTCGTCCGGCGCTGTGTAAAGTGTCACTCACCCGCCGGGCTTATGGGTGGACCGCCAGAAAGCTACTTGTTGACCTCTTATACGGCGACCTTGAGCCATGAGGACCGCGCTCGAGTCGTGCCCGGCTCGGCCGATAGCAGCGAGCTGGTGCGCCGCATCCGCGGCCAGGCAATACCTCGCATGCCGTATGACGGCCCACCTTTTCTCGATGAAGCGGAAATTACCCTGATCATCAACTGGATCAATCAGGGCGCGCGCGATGCGCGGGGCAAGCCGGCAAAGTTCCCAGCAGGAGCCAAGGTGCGCCTGCACGGCAGGCTGGGATCGAACTGGCAGCTGGATTCACTACCACTCAAGGTCAACGCAGCGACTCGTCTCGAGCATTCGCCGCGGACCGGTGATTATGTGCAAGTGCGCGGGCGCCTGATGAGTGACGGCGCATTGACTATAGAGCGAATCAGACCACGCGAATGACAGCACGTACGAGCTCAAGAGAGTGCATCAGGGCGGTCGATGGGGTAACAGAGACCTCAGATGCGGCCCAGAGCGCACGCAACCACCGAACCACCACTCAGGGGGCGGAGCAATCTCTTTGTGACGCCAGGCGACGGCGCTCATTCAAAGCAGGCCAATCAGAACCGCAGGAGCTGAGTACCAGCTTAGATTCCAACGTGTTGTGGGGTGGCACTAAAGACGCCGCATACCTTCAGAGCTATAACACCGACGGACTTCGGCCCTCGCCGCATATAGCCCCCGATACTACTCAACAATTAAAAAACCGACATCCCTACTCGTCCTCATTCACCCGGTCACGCAACTCTTTCCCGGGTTTGAAGTGTGGTACGAACTTGCCATCCAAACACACCGACTGACCCGTTTTCGGGTTACGACCAACTCGTGGCGCGCGGTAATGCAGAGAGAAGCTACCGAAACCGCGAATTTCAATGCGGTCACCAGTGGCCAATGCCTGGGACATTTGTTCCAGCATGGTCTTGATAGCCAGCTCGACATCCTTGGATGACAGCTGCCCCTGGTGGGTGACAATTCTCTCGATCAACTCCGACTTGGTCATGGTTTTCCCTTCTTTTTCAAGCGGCTAGATCATTTGACCTACCCCAGTTTTTAGCACGTTGCGCAGAGCTTGAACAGCCCGCAGGCTTTACAGAGGAGCCAAACCGCAAAAGTAAAGGGGGAAAATCCAAATAGCATGGGCTTCGCCTGAACTACCAGGTATCACCCAGTAATAGAGTCGCGGCCTGCCTGACCAGAAGACTCCTTGCCCATACGGACTCAGATACCCTCGCGCCAGGGTACGAACCCACTATGCTGAAGACGCTTAGGCGCCCCGATACTTTCTTACAGGCACAAAAAAGGGCGACCGAAGTCGCCCTTTTTCTGGATTACCCGAACTTAGTTCTGGTTTTCCATTTGTGCACGAATCAGATCACCAATGGTGGTCGGACCGGCAGTCTCAACGTCCTGCTTACGCAGTTCCTTGATTGCATCCTTGTCGTCAGCGACGTCTTTCGATTTGATCGACAGGCTGATGACACGGCTCTTACGGTCGACGCTGATGATCTTAGCTTCGACTTCTTCGCCTTCTTTCAACACGTTACGTGCGTCTTCAACGCGGTCACGGCTGATTTCGGAGGCTTTCAGCGTGGCTTCGATGCCTTCAGCCAGGGTGATTACAGCGCCCTTAGCGTCAACTTCTTTAACGGTACCGCGCACGATGGCGCCCTTATCGTTAATGGCAACGTAGTCGGAGAACGGATCTTCTTCCAGTTGCTTGATGCCCAGGGAGATGCGCTCACGCTCTGGATCAACGGAGAGGATAACGGTATCCAGCTCGTCGCCCTTCTTGAAACGACGTACAGCTTCTTCGCCTACTTCGTTCCAGGAGATGTCGGACAGGTGAACCAGGCCGTCGATGCCGCCATCCAGACCAATGAAGATACCGAAATCGGTGATCGACTTGATGGTGCCGGAGATCTTGTCGCCCTTGTTGAACTGACCCGAGAAATCTTCCCACGGGTTAGTTTTGCACTGCTTGATACCCAGGGAGATACGACGACGCTCTTCGTCGATATCCAGAACCATGACTTCCACTTCGTCGCCAACCTGAACGACTTTCGACGGGTGGATGTTCTTGTTGGTCCAATCCATTTCGGATACGTGCACCAGGCCTTCCACGCCTTCTTCCAGCTCTGCGAAGCAGCCGTAGTCGGTCAGGTTGGTTACGCGTGCAGTAACGCGAGTGTCCTGCGGGTAGCGCGCCTTGATAGCAACCCATGGGTCTTCGCCCAGCTGCTTGAGGCCCAGGGAAACGCGGTTGCGCTCACGATCGTACTTGAGGATCTTGACATCGATCTCATCGCCAACGTTGACGATTTCAGACGGATGCTTGATACGCTTCCAAGCCATGTCGGTGATGTGCAGCAGGCCGTCGACGCCGCCCAGATCGACGAATGCGCCGTAATCCGTGAGGTTCTTGACAATACCTTTGACTTGCTGGCCTTCCTGCAGGGACTCGAGCAGAGCTTCGCGCTCGGCGCTGTTTTCGGCTTCCAGTACGCTGCGACGGGAAACGACAACGTTGTTGCGCTTCTGGTCCAGCTTGATGACCTTGAATTCGAGCTCTTTGCCTTCCAGGTGAGTGGTATCACGCACCGGACGCACATCGACCAAGGAACCTGGCAGGAACGCACGGATGCCGTTAACGTCGACAGTGAAGCCGCCCTTAACCTTACCGTTGATAACGCCCTTAACCACTTCCTCAGCGGCGAAAGCTGCTTCCAGAACAATCCAGCACTCGGCACGCTTGGCTTTTTCGCGGGACAGCTTGGTTTCACCAAAGCCATCTTCAACCGCGTCCAGCGCAACGTGAACTTCATCACCGATCTTGATGGTCAGTTCGCCAGCGTCATTGTGGAACTGCTCCAGCGGAATGAGGCCTTCAGACTTCAAACCAGCGTGAACGGTTACCCAACCAGCTTGGTAATCGATATCGACGATGATGGCGGTGATGATCGAGCCAGCCTGAAGGTTCAGGGTTTTTAGGCTTTCTTCAAAGAGTTCAGCAAAGCTTTCGCTCATTTTAATTCCTGTTGATTCAGGGCAGGGAATCCGCCCAAACCACATTCCAGACAATGTGGGTACGTTCATATAAAAAGAGGCCAACGGGAATGGACTGGTTTCCCGTATGCCTCCTTGCGAACCATTCAGCTTGCGCTGCGGTTCTTCTCACTCAGCGAGATCGCGGTTGGCGACCTCGCTTAGAATTCGTTGCAGCACCTGCTCGATCGAAAGCTCAGTGGAATCCAGTTGTATCGCATCGGCCGCCGGTTTGAGTGGAGCCACTGCGCGCTGGATATCGCGTTCATCACGCGCCCGGATCTCGTCGAGGAGACTCGCAAGATTAACATCATCACCCTTGGCCTTCAACTGCAAGTAACGCCGCCGAGCACGCTCTTCCGCGCTGGCGGTCAAGAACACTTTCAGCGGCGCCTCTGGAAACACCACGGTACCCATGTCTCGACCATCGGCCACCAAGCCCGGCATTTCCAAAAAGGCCCGCTGGCGCTGCAACAACGCCTCGCGCACTGCCGGAAGCGCAGCGACCTGGGAGGCGCCCGCACCAATCTGTTCATTGCGGATGGCGTCGGTCACTTCCTCGCCTTCCAGAATGATTCGCTGAGCCTGCCCATCGGCGACAGCAACGAACTGCACATCCA
The DNA here is from genome assembly GCF_000498575.2 of Pseudomonas taeanensis MS-3. Classification (GTDB taxonomy): domain Bacteria; phylum Pseudomonadota; class Gammaproteobacteria; order Pseudomonadales; family Pseudomonadaceae; genus Aquipseudomonas; species Aquipseudomonas taeanensis. The sequence goes on along the minus strand of NZ_AWSQ01000009.1, from coordinate 255,889 downwards.
GATGAGCGGCAAGCACTTTCATTGCCTCCTCATTGGTCAGGTCGACACCATGATTACGCGCGGCGAACGCCAGCAAACGATAAAGCGCTCCTGAGTCGAGCAGACTCCAACCCAACTTCTGAGCCAGCAGCCCAGCAATGGTGCCCTTGCCCGACCCGCTCGGCCCATCGATGGTGATTACCGGCGCCTGAACAGTCATGACTTAGCCTCCTCACTGACCCGAATACCGACCTGGGCCGCCAAGGAGAGAAAATTCGGGAAGGAGGTCGCGACGTTGGCGCAATCATGGATACGGATCGGCGCGGTAGCACGCAACGAAGCCACACTAAAGGCCATGGCGATACGGTGATCACCGTGGCTGTGCACCTCGCCGCCACCGATGCTGCTGCCCTCAATGATGATGCCATCTGGTGTCGGCTCGGCCTTGACACCCAACGCCAACAAACCATCAGCCATGACCTGAATACGGTCCGACTCCTTGACCCGCAGCTCTTCGGCGCCGCGCAGCACGGTGCGTCCCTCGGCGCAGGCCGCAGCGACGAACAACACTGGAAACTCGTCAATCGCCAATGGAACCAGGTCTTCTGGAATATCGATACCCTTGAGTTTGGCCGAGCGCACCCGGATGTCCGCCACCGGCTCGCCACCGACCTCACGCTGGTTTTCCAGACTGATATCGCCGCCCATCAACTTGAGGATGTCGATCACCCCAGTACGGGTCGGATTGATACCGACATGCTCAAGCAGCAGTTCCGAACCCTCGGCAATGCTTGCCGCCACCAGGAAGAACGCCGCGGAGGAGATATCCGCTGGCACCTCGATATGGGTCGCCGTCAGCTTGTGTCCGGATTCCACGGTCGCGGCCTTGCCCTCGACCGCCACCGGATAACCGAAGCCGCGCAGCATTCGCTCGGTATGATCACGGGTCGGCGCCGGCTCAATCACCGTGGTGGTACCGGCCGCATAGAGCCCGGCGAGCAACAGGCTGGATTTCACCTGGGCGCTGGCCATCGGCATTTCATACGTCATGCCGCCGAGGCGGCGCCCGCCACGAATAGTCAGCGGCGGACGGCCCTCGGCGGCCGTCTCGATCAACGCTCCCATGGCGCGCAACGGCTTGGCCACGCGATTCATCGGACGCTTGGTCAACGAGGCGTCGCCGGTCAGGGTAGTGTCGAACGACTGCGCCGCAAGCAAACCAGAGAGCAGGCGCATGGAGGTGCCCGAATTACCTAGGTAGATCGGCCCAGGCGGCGGCTGCAAGCCATGCAGGCCTACCCCGTGAATGGTCACGCGACCATGGTGTGGGCCTTCGATGACCACCCCCATGTCGCGGAATGCCTGCAGGGTCGCCAGGGCATCTTCGCCCTCGAGAAAGCCCTCGACCTCGGTCGTGCCTTCGGCCAGCGAGCCGAGCATGATCGAGCGGTGAGAAATGGATTTGTCGCCCGGAACGCGAATTCGTCCAGAAAGCGTGCCGCCGGGGTTTGCCAGAAAAATCAGATCATTCGAGTGCATAGCGTCCACATAGGCCCTACGGGCTAAAATTTTACTGAAATGCTCGCGAGCCACGCGGGCGCGAGTAAATACGCCCAACAGTTGATGCCCGTCCCCTGCGTCGACCGCCTCACGCAATGCGTCGAGGTCGGCGCGAAATACATCCAGGTTACGCAGCACCGCCTCGCGATTAGCGAGAAAGATGTCGTGCCACATCACCGGATCGCTACCGGCAATCCGCGTAAAATCGCGAAATCCACCGGCTGCGTAGCGAAAAATTTCCAGGTTCTCGCCGCGCTTGGCCAACGAGTCGACAAGGCCAAATGCCAACAGATGAGGCAGATGGCTGGTCGCGGCGAGCACATGATCATGATGCTCGACCTGCATGTGCTCGACATCCGCCCCCAGCTCGCACCAAAGACGATCGACCAGCTGCACGGCCTGCGCATCGGTTTGCTGCAGCGGCGTCAGAATCACTTTATGCCGGCGGAACAACTCGACATTGGCCGCCTCGACCCCACTCTGTTCGGATCCGGCAATCGGGTGGCCCGGCACGAAACGCGCCGGCATCTCACCGAAGGCCAAACGGGCAGCACGCACCACATTGCCTTTGGCGCTGCCGACATCGGTAAGCACGGCAGCACCCAAGTCGAGCTTGGCCAGCTCACCCAGCAGCTTTTCCATCGCCAGTATAGGCACCGCCAGCTGGATCACCTCGGCACCCTGACAGGCGACGGCCAGATGCTCCTCACAGCGATCGACAACACCCAGCTCGACAGCCAGCTGCCGCGATTGCGGATCAAGGTCGACGCCCACCACCTCACGACAGACTCCACGCTCACGCAGCCCCTTGGCGAAAGAGCCGCCAATCAGGCCGAGACCGACCACCACCAGGCGACCGATTATCGGAGCATTGGATTGCACCTTATTGACGGCTGCAGCCTTCAACTCACTCACGCGTCGAGCACCTTGGCCAACGCCTCGAGGAAACGGGCATTCTCTTCAGGCAAGCCAATGGACACTCGCAAGTGATGCGGCATACCGTAATTGGCAACCGGACGCACAATTACGCCCTCGCGCAGCAGAGCCTGATAAAGCGGCATGGACTCGCGGCCAAGGTCTACGGCGATGAAATTACCCCTGGATGGAATCCAGCTCAAATCCATCGCCCGTAAACCGTCCTGCAGTTGCGCCATACCAGCATCGTTGACGCGACGACTGTCGGCTAGATACTCGCTATCACTCAACGCCGCACAGGCTGCAGCCAAGGCCAGGCTGTTGACGTTGAACGGCTGACGCACACGATTCAGCACATCGGCTACCGGCGCCGAACTGATTCCGTAGCCCACACGCAGCGCAGCCAGCCCGTAAGCCTTGGAGAAGGTGCGCGATACCAGCAGATTCGGATATCGGCTCAGGTACTCGAGGCCGTCCGGCAGTTCGTCGCCTTCGGCGTACTCGATGTAGGCCTCATCCAGCACCACCAGCACACGCTCCGGCACACGCGCGAGAAAATCGCTCAGTGCCTGCGGACCAAACCAGGTCCCGGTAGGGTTATTGGGGTTGGCAACGAAGATCACGCGGGTATTCTCATCGATCGCCGCGAGCATGCCATCCAGGTCATGGCCGTAGTCTTTGGCCGGTACCGCCCTGCCTTGCGCACCGACCGCCTGAGTGGCGATCGGATAGACGGCAAAGGCGTGCTCACTGAACACCGCATTCAAGCCCGGCGCCAGGTAGGCGCGAGCGACCAGCTCGAGGATATCATTGGAGCCGTTGCCAAGGGTGACCTGATTGAGCGCTACGCCGCAGTGCGCCGCCAACTGGCGCTTCAGGGCGAAACCATTACCGTCAGGGTAACGCGTGAGCTCGGCCAGTTCGGCGCTAATCGCCTCCAGCACCTTGGGACTCGGTCCCAGCGGGTTCTCGTTACTGGCCAGTTTGACGATGCTCGCCGGATCGAGATCCAGTTCGCGAGCCAACTCGTCCACCGGCTTGCCCGGCACATAGGGCGACAGCTTTTGCACGCCTGGTTGGGCCAGGCCGAGGAAATCACAGCTCATTACTTGCCTCTTGTTGATCCGTCCCACTCGCGCGGCGCGCCCGCCATCCCACACCCGCAGCCTGATTGTCCCAGGCTAGCGGACAGGCAATCTACAGAACCGCCTTGGGATAGGAACCCAGCACCTTGAGAGCCACGGCTTCCTGGTTGATCTTCTCGAGCACGTCCTTGATCAGCGGATCGCGATGGTGCCCAACGAAGTCGATGAAGAACACGTAGGTCCACTTGCCACTGCGCGACGGACGGGTTTCGATGCGGGTCAGGTCAATACCGTTGTGATGGAACGGCACCAGCAACTCATGCAAGGCGCCGGGCTTGTTGCTCATCGAAACGATGATCGAGGTCTTGTCGTCACCGGTCGGCGGCACTTCCTGGCTGCCGATGATCAAGAAGCGCGTGGAGTTATCCGGACGGTCCTCAATTTTCTCGGCCAGCTTGCTCAGACCATAGAGATTTGCCGCCATATCACCGGCAATCGCCGCCGAATTCCACTCACCCTTCACCCGCTTGGCCGCATCCGCATTGCTCGAAACCGCGACCCGCTCAACGTTCGGGTAATGCGCATCCAGCCACTTGCGGCACTGGGCCAACGACTGGGCGTGCGAGTAGATCCGCGTGATCCTGTCGGTCTTGGTGGTTTCGCCGACCAGCAAATGGTGGTGAATACGTAATTCGACCTCACCACAGATCACCATGTCGTGCTCGAGGAAGCTGTCCAGGGTGTGGTTGATCGCGCCTTCGGTAGAGTTTTCCACCGGCACCACGCCGAAGTTGACCGCACCGGCGGCCACCTCGCGGAACACTTCGTCGATCGCCGCCATCGGCACACTGATCACCGCGTGACCGAAGTGCTTCATTGCCGCGGCCTGAGAGAAGGTTCCCTCCGGACCGAGGTAGGCGACCTTGAGCGGGTTTTCCAGGGCCAGGCACGAGGACATGATCTCGCGGAACAAGCGCGCCATTTCCTCGTTACCCAGCGGGCCCTGGTTGCGCTGCATGATGCGCTTGAGCACCTCGGCCTCGCGCTCCGGGCGATAGAACACCGGTTTCTCGCCTTCCGGCAACGCTTTCATCTTGACCCGCGCCACTTCTTCGGCACAGCGCGCACGATCACTGATCAGCTCGAGGATTTTCTCGTCGAGATTGTCGATGCGCAGACGCAGGGCTTGCAGCTCTTGCTCGGAGATTACATCCGTCATCAGCCGTGCTCCTTCTCGAACTCAGCCATATAGGCTACCAGAGCCTGCACCGCGTCGAGACCTACCGCGTTATAGATGGATGCGCGCATGCCACCGACCGAGCGATGGCCCTTGAGATTGAGCAGACCACGTGCATCGGCGCCGGCGAGGAACGTCTTGTCGAGGCGCTCATCGGCCAAACGGAACGGCACATTCATCCAGGAGCGCGCATTCACCGCGATCGGATTACTGTACAACTCACTGCTGTCGATGGCGCCATAGAGAAGCTCCTTCTTGGCACGGTTGCGCTGCTCCATGACCTCGACGCCGCCCAACTCCTTCAGCCACTCGAACACCAGGCCGGAGAGATACCAGGAGAACGTCGCCGGCGTGTTGTACATCGAGCCGTTGTCGGCGGCGATCTTGTAGTTGAGCATGGTCGGGCAGGCGCTACGGGCACGCCCGAGCAGGTCTTCACGGACAATCACCACCACCAGACCGCTGGGGCCGATGTTCTTCTGCGCACCGGCGTAGATCAGGCCGAATTTCGACACATCGATAGGCCGCGAGAGGATGTCCGAGGACATGTCCACCACCAAAGGCACATCGCCTACTTCTGGAACCCAGTCAAACTCCAGGCCGCCAATGGTTTCATTGCTGGCGTAATGCAGGTAAGCGGCATCTTTCGACAACTGCCACTCGTTCTGCCCGGGAATAGCAAAATAGTCGTAAGGCTCGGCGCTAGCAGCGACGTTGATGTTGCCGTAGCGACGAGCCTCGTCGATGCTTTTCTTCGACCAGATGCCGGTGTCGATGTAATCGGCGACGCCGTCTTCCGGCAACAGGTTCAGAGGGATTTCGGCGAATTGCTGGCTGGCACCGCCCTGCAGGAACAGCACTTTATAGTCGGAGGGAATGGCGAGCAGGTCGCGAAGATCCTGCTCAGCCTTGCTGGCGATGGCCATGTAATCGTCACTGCGGTGACTCATCTCCATCACCGACAGGCCTTTACCCTGCCAGTCGAGGAGCTCCGCCTGGGCGCGTTGCAGAACAGCTTCAGGAAGCGCGGCAGGGCCGGCGCAGAAGTTAAAGGCTCGCTTGCTCACATCCACTCTCGCTCAAATGTTGGACGGACCACCGCTTCGCGGCATGCCCGCCGAATCCTACAGGGCAGCGAGCGAGGCCTAAGCGGCCTCGCTCAGTCGCGTCACTCCTGGTCGACCGGACTTTCGTCAGCCATGCCGTCCAGCGCCTCGCCTGCAATCTCTTCGCCAGCAGCCTCTTCGCCTTCCAGTTCATCGCCCTCGACTTCAGACGGTTCCTGCACACGCTCAAGACCCACCAGCTTCTCATCCTTGGCCAGCTTGATCAGGGTCACGCCCTGGGTATTGCGACCCAGGCTGGAGACCTCGCCAACGCGGGTACGCACCAAGGTACCCTGATCGGAAATCAGCATGATTTCCTCGCCATCAAGCACCTGAACGGCGCCGACCAGCTTGCCATTGCGCTCGTTGCTGACCATGGCAATCACACCCTGGCCGCCACGCTTGTACTCCGGGAACTCCGAAATCGACGTGCGCTTGCCATAGCCACGCTCAGAGGCGGTGAGGATCTCGCTACCCTCCTCCGGAATCAGCATGGAAATCAGTTTCTGACCTTCCGGCAGACGCATGCCGCGCACACCGCGAGCCGTGCGGCCCATGGCACGCACGTCGCTTTCCTTGAAACGGGTGACCTTGCCGCCATCGGAGAACAGCATGACTTCACGGCTGCCATCGGTGATGGAGGCGGAAATCAGCGTGTCGCCTTCATCCAGCTCCAGGGCAATCAGGCCAACGCTACGCTGACGACTGAACTGCTCCAACGGAGTTTTCTTCACGGTACCGCCAGCGGTCGCCATGAAGATGAAGTGACCTTCGGTGTATTCCTCAACCGGCAGCATGGTGGTGATGAACTCACCCTCACTCAGCGGCAGCAGGTTGACCAGCGGACGCCCGCGCGCAGCGCGCGAAGCTTCCGGAATCTCGTAGGTCTTCATCCAGTACACCTTGCCCTTGCTGGAGAACAGCAACAGCGTGGTATGGCTATTGGCGACCAACAGGTGAGCGATGTAGTCCTCATCCTTGATCCCGGTCGCCGACTTGCCTTTACCGCCACGGCGTTGCGCCTGATAGGCAGCCAACGGCTGGGACTTGGCGTAACCGGTGTGGGAAATGGTCACCACACGTTCTTCTTCGGTGATCAAGTCGCCCAGGGTCAGGTCCAGGCGGGCATCGAGAATCTCGGTGCGACGAACGTCGCCGAACTCCGCTTTGATGCCTTCCAGTTCCTCGCGAATGACTTCCATCAAACGTACGGCGCTGGTGAGGATGCGAATCAGCTCACCAATCTGATTGAGAATTTCCTGGTATTCGCCCAGCAGCTTCTCATGCTCCAGACCGGTCAAGCGGTGCAGACGCAGATCGAGAATGGCCTGAGCCTGCTCCGGCGAGAGGAAGTATTTGCCATCGCGCAGGCCAAATTCCGGCGCGAGACCTTCCGGCCGACAGGCATCGGCACCCGCGCGCTCAACCATGGCTTCCACGGCACTGGACTCCCACGGCGTGGCGATCAGCGACGCTTTGGCTTCCGCCGGGCTTGGCGAGGCTTTGATCACGGCGATCACCGGATCGATATTGGACAGCGCGACTGCCTGGCCTTCGAGGATATGCCCGCGCTCACGCGCCTTGCGCAACTCGAATACGGTGCGTCGGGTGACCACTTCGCGGCGATGCAGAATAAAGGCCTCAAGCATGTCCTTGAGGTTGAGAATCTTCGGCTGACCGTCGATCAGGGCGACCACGTTGATGCCGAACACACTCTGCATCTGGGTCTGGGCGTAGAGGTTGTTGAGGATCACCTCCGGTACTTCGCCGCGGCGCAACTCGATGACGATACGCATACCGTCTTTGTCGGACTCATCGCGCAGCTCGGTGATGCCCTCGAGCTTCTTCTCTTTCACCAGCTCGGCGATCTTCTCGATCAACCGCGCCTTGTTCAGCTGATACGGCAGCTCGGTGACGACGATCTGCTGACGACCGCCGACCTTATCGATATCTTCGAACGCGGCGCGAGCGCGGATATGGATGCGCCCACGGCCAGTACGGTAGGCCTCAATGATGCCGGCGCGACCGTTGATGATCGCAGCAGTCGGGAAATCCGGGCCCGGGATGTACTGCATCAGCTCATCGACTGTCAGTTCCGGACTATCGATCAGTGCCAGACAACCATCGATCACTTCGCCCAGGTTGTGCGGCGGAATATTGGTGGCCATGCCCACGGCGATGCCGCTGGAGCCGTTGACCAGCAGGTTGGGCACCTTGGTCGGCATTACCGCGGGAATCATCTCGGTGCCGTCGTAGTTTGGCACCCAGTCCACTGTTTCCTTGTGCAGGTCGGCCAGCAGCTCATGGGCCAGCTTGGTCATGCGCACTTCGGTGTATCGCATGGCAGCAGCGTTATCGCCATCCACCGAACCGAAGTTGCCCTGACCATCGACCAACAGGTATCGCAGGGAGAACGGCTGCGCCATCCGCACGATGGTGTCGTACACCGCAGTATCACCATGCGGGTGGTACTTACCGATCACGTCACCGACCACACGGGCGGACTTCTTGTACGGCTTGTTCCAGTCGTTGCCCAGCTCGCTCATTGCGAAGAGCACGCGGCGGTGCACCGGCTTCAAGCCATCACGCGCGTCCGGCAGAGCACGCCCGACGATTACGCTCATCGCGTAGTCGAGATAGGACTGCTTCAGTTCGTCTTCGATATTGACCGGGAGGATTTCTTTGGCCAGTTCGCCCATGAGTAGCCTGCTTCCTTTTTTCTAGTGAGGCTCCGCGCCGTCCGTCCTGAACGAGGCGAAGCTCGCCGCTGCGGCCCAAGGCCAGCAGCGACGCACGACAAATCAATGAGTTATGCCACGTATCTGCGTAGATAAGGCGGACGTATTTGGCGCCCTTGAAAACCGCCGGAGCTTACCACAATCGACGCCCTACACCTATCCCCGAGCGCAGACCCAGCGACCGCCAGCAAGCAGTCGCGCACGGCAGTCAATGCAGGCGCTTGCGGCACATCAACTGCGCCATTTTCGCCGCATCGGGACGTTCGACCACGCCTTTCTCGGTCACGATAAAGTCGATCAGATCGGCCGGCGTCACATCGAACACTGGATTAATCACCTCTACTCCCACCGCCACCCGCTGACCATTGACCTCCAACAGCTCGCGACCGTCACGCTCTTCAATGGGGATGTCATCGCCACTTTCCAGCGCCATGTCGATGGTCGAACTCGGCGCCACCACCATAAAGCGCACCCCATGGTGCATGGCGCTGACGGCCAGTTGATAAGTGCCTATCTTGTTCGCCACATCGCCATTGGCGGCAATGCGGTCAGCACCCACGATCACCCAGGTAATGCCCTTGGTTTTCATCAGGTGCGCAGCGGCCGAATCTGCATTTAGGCTCACCGGAATGCCTTCGTTCGCCAACTCCCAGGCAGTCAGACGCGAACCCTGCAACCAGGGACGTGTTTCATCGGCATAGACGCGCTCGACCAGACCTTCCAGATAAGCGCCACGGATCACGCCCAGCGCCGTACCAAAGCCACCAGTGGCCAATGCACCGGTATTGCAGTGAGTCAGCAGGTTTTGCAGGTTGCCCTGGTGCTTGCGAATCAGCTCGACCCCGAGCTGAGCCATGGTCAGGTTGGCTTCGCGGTCGCTTTCGTGGATGCCCAGCGCCTCCGACTCCAGCGCTTGCACTGGGCTTTCACCGTCCTTGAGACGGTCCAGACGCTCACGCATGCGATTAAGCGCCCAGAACAGATTGACCGCCGTCGGACGAGACTCAGCCAGCACCTGGAAATCCGCCTCCAACGCCGCACGCCAATCGCCACCGGCGGCCACTCGGGCCCGCACACCAAGCAGCACACCGTAGGCTGCGCTAATGCCGATGGCTGGCGCTCCACGCACCACCATCGTACGAATGGCCTCGGCCACGGCGGCGGCACTGTCATAGCTCTGCCAAATTTCCTGCAGAGGCAGCAGGCGTTGATCCAACAGATGCAAAACGCCTTCACGCCATTCGATGGCCTGAACCTTCTCCGCCGCCAGCAATCGCTCGCGCATGACCTACCTCGCAGTCCCAAACAAACAGCCGGCAATTATACGCACAAGACCAACAAACAGGCTGAACCACTGCCCGCGAAACTCGCGCGCAAGGCGACCCTTCCACTGTGCCAGGCAGCGCCTAACTCAGCGCTAACCCGCGAGCCGATCAAGTCTGCCCCTCAGACTCGAGCACCCGCTACGCAGGCGCAAACGCCGTTTCAGCTTCAAGCGCTCGACGTTCCCCTATAAACTCGCCCCTTTCAGACAGCCGGATGCCCCCACCATGCTCGAAGCCCCACTCGACCTCCTCCTGCTCCCCACCTGGCTGGTGCCGGTCGAGCCCGCCGGAGTGGTGCTGCATGAACACGGCCTGGGCATTCGCGATGGTCACATCGTCCTGATCGCACCGCGCATCGAAGCGCTTAAACACCAGGCTCTGGAGATACGCGAACTGCCAGACCACGTGCTGACTCCGGGACTGATCAACGCCCACGGCCACGCCGCGATGACGCTATTTCGCGGCCTGGCCGACGACCTACCCCTGATGACTTGGCTGCAACAGCATATTTGGCCGGCCGAGGCCAAGTGGGTGGATGAAGCCTTTGTTCAGGATGGCACCGAGCTGGCCATCGCCGAACAACTCAAAGGGGGCATCACCTGCTTCTCGGACATGTACTTCTTCCCGGAGCTGGCCAGCGAGCAGGTGCACAAGAGCGGTATCCGTGCGCAGATCACCATTCCGGTACTGGATTTTCCCATCCCAGGTGCCCGCGATGCCGACGAGGCACTACGCAAAGGCCTGACACTGTTCGATGACCTTAAACACCACCCTCGCCTGAAGGTTGCCTTCGGTCCGCACGCGCCTTATACGGTAAGCGACGACAAACTGGAAAACATCCGCATGCTCGCCGAAGAGCTGGATGCCGGCATTCATATGCACGTGCAGGAAACGGCTTTTGAAGTTCAGCAGAGCCTCGAGCATCGCGGCGAACGGCCACTGGCGCGGCTCGCCCGCCTCGGCCTGCTCGGCCCACGCTTCCAGGCCGTACACATGACCCAGATCGACGAAGACGACCTGGCGCTGCTAGTCGCCAGCAACACCAGCGTCATCCACTGCCCTGAATCCAACCTCAAGCTGGCCAGCGGCTTCTGCCCAGTGGAAAAACTTTGGCAAGCCGGAGTCAACGTTGCCATTGGCACCGATGGCGCGGCCAGCAACAACGATCTGGATTTGCTCGGCGAAACCCGCACCGCGGCACTTCTGGCCAAGGCCGTCGCGGGCTCGGCCACCGCCCTGGATGCTCACCGTGCGCTGCGCATGGCTACCCTGAACGGCGCCCGCGCCTTGGGGCTGGATGAGCAGATCGGCTCCTTGGAACCGGGCAAGAGTGCCGACCTGGTCGCCTTCGACCTCTCCGGCCTTGCTCAACAGCCGATCTACGATCCTGTTTCGCAGCTGATCTACGCCAGCAGCCGCGCCTGTGTGGCGCATGTATGGGTGAGCGGCAAACAGTTGCTCGACGCCGGCAAACTGACCCGCCTGGACGAACAACGCATTATTGCCAATGCTCGCGCCTGGGGAGCGAAGATCGCGACCAAATAGCTGGCAGCCCGCGTGCGACTCGGTATAACCAGAGACAAGCTGCACACGCCCGATTTCATCCGGGCTGCAACTGTCGCCTAATTAGCTGCGACAAACTGACATACATTGGGCGGACAAGAGTCGCCCTATCCACACCGCAAAACTGGCAACATGAGCGCTACAAACCCAAGACTTCGCGCCTGCAGTTTTATCCAGGAAACCCTATGAGCAACGTCGATCACGCCGAAATCGCCAAATTCGAAGCCCTCGCCCATCGCTGGTGGGACCGTGAAAGCGAGTTCAAGCCCCTGCATGACATCAACCCGCTACGGGTCAACTGGATTGACCAACGCGTCAGCCTGGCCGGTAAAAAGGTGCTCGATGTCGGCTGCGGTGGCGGCATCCTCAGCGAGGCCATGGCGCAACGAGGCGCCACGGTTACCGGCATCGACATGGGCGAAGCGCCACTGGCCGTGGCTCAACTGCATCAACTGGAATCCGGGGTCACGGTCGAGTACCGAAAAATCACGGCCGAAGCCCTGGCGGAGGAAATGCCCGAGCAGTTTGATGTAGTCACCTGCCTGGAAATGCTCGAACACGTACCAGACCCCGCCTCGGTGATCCGCGCCTGTTACGCCATGGTCAAGCCAGGCGGCCAAGTGTTTTTTTCCACCATCAACCGCAACCCCAAGGCCTACCTGTTTGCCGTGATCGGCGCGGAGTACCTGCTGAATTTGCTGCCGCGCGGCACCCACGACTTCAAGAAATTCATCCGCCCCTCCGAACTGGGCGCCTGGAGTCGCGCCGCCGGCCTGCAAGTCCAAGATATCATCGGCCTGACCTACAACCCGCTGACCAAGCACTACAAGCTGGAAGCGGATGTAGGCGTCAACTACATGATCCAGACACTCAAGGAGGCCTAATGCGCTTACGCGCGGTTCTTTTCGACATGGACGGCACCCTGCTCGACAGCGCGCCAGACTTTATCGCCATCTGCCAGGCCATGCGCACCGAGCGCGGCCTGCCAGCAATCGATGACAGGTTGATCCGCGAACAAATTTCCGGTGGCGCCCGGGCCATGGTTGCCTGCACTTTTTCCATGGACCCGCAAGCCGAGCAATTCGAGGCGTTACGCCTTGAATTCCTGGAGCGCTACCAGACTCATTGCGCCGTCCTGACTCGTCCGTTCGACGGTATTGACCAACTGCTCGCCGATATCGAGCAGGCCAAACTGATCTGGGGCGTAGTGACCAATAAACCCTTGCGCTATGCCGAGCCGATCATGCAACAGTTGGGTCTGGCGGAACGCTCGGCCATACTGATATGCCCGGATCACGTGACCCACAGCAAACCCGACCCAGAACCGATGATCCTGGCCTGCGCGCAACTGGACCTCGACCCGGCCAGCGTGCTGTTCGTTGGCGACGACCTGCGCGACATCGAATCCGGTCGCGCTGCCGGCACACGGACTGCGGCAGTCACCTACGGCTACATCCACCCGAACGACAACCCGAGAAACTGGGGCGCCGACGTAGTGGTCGATCACCCGCTGGAGCTGCGTGCAATACTCGACCGAGCACTGTGCAGCTGCTGAACGACGGCGTCCTGAAGAATGCAACGGGCCACCCACCCACAGCATTACCTGCGTTAGTTGTCGCATCCGACGGCGAGTCACGCCGGCGCACGGCAAGACCGCCCTACACATCAGAGAGATCGTGCAATGTTTGACTACTCCGCTCGCCCTGACCTGCTCAAGGGTCGCGTGATCCTGATCACCGGCGCCGGCCGTGGAATTGGCGCCGCCGCCGCGCAAACCTTTGCCGCCCATGGCGCGACCGTGCTCCTGCTGGGCAAGACCGAGGAACATCTGAGCAAGGTCTACGACGCCATCGAGGCCGCCGGCCACCCACAGCCCGCGGTGATTCCATTCAATCTGGAAACCGCGCTGCCGCACCAGTACGACGAACTCGCCGCCATGATCGAGAACGAATTCGGCAAGCTCGACGGCCTGCTGCACAACGCCTCGATCATCGGCCCGCGCACGCCACTGGAGCAGCTCTCCGGCGACAATTTCATGCGCGTGATGCAGGTCAACGTGAATGCCATGTTCATGCTCACCAGCACCCTGCTGCCACTGCTGAAGCTCTCGACGGACGCCTCGGTGGTATTCACCTCCAGCAGCGTGGGCCGCAAAGGCCGCGCCTATTGGGGCGCCTACGCGGTCTCCAAGTTCGCCACCGAGGGCCTTATGCAGGTGCTGGCCGACGAAGTCGACGGTATCACCACGGTTCGCGCCAACAGCGTCAACCCGGGAGCAACCCGAACCGACATGCGCGCCCAGGCTTATCCAGGGGAAAACCCGGCGAGCAACCCGACTCCCGACGCGATCATGCCGGTTTACCTGTACCTGATGGGACCCGACAGCAACGGTGTCAACGGCCAAGCCTTCGACGCCCAGTGAGCACAACAAGCAGCACAGCAATCGTCAATCAAAAAATTGACACACTTCCTCAGTTCGGCAACGGATTGCCGGGCTGAGCGCCAAGCAAACGGCAAGCAACGGCAAATACTGGCCACTAGCCGCCACACACCCCTCGCAAGTGACTGACTTCACATAAATTTTCAGAAACCTGAACCCTTTGGCACGAAACTCGCTCTAAGCCCCAGTAGTCGTGTTAATGCGCCAGAGGTTCAGCGTTTATGGTCCCCCCCAGCCAGAACAACACCATTGATTTCGATGCAGCCAAGCTGCAGCGCCTGGGCTTTCCCAGTAACCGCGCGCACTCCATGCGACCGGTCAGCCTGGCCCAGCTGCGCCAGCAGCTCAGCATGCAGCTACAAACCAGCCTGGATGTCGAGCGCATCCTCAACCTGTTCTTCTGCGAAGTGCAGCGCCTGGTGCCACTGGACGCCCTGGCCTATCAACACCAGACCAGTGATCTGCGCCTGGAACTGGGAGAGCGTGCCAATCACTCGGCCACGTATCGCCTCAGCCACGAGGGCGAGTATCTCGGCGAGCTGATTTTCCGCCGTAAACGGCGCTTTGACGACCCAGAACTGGGTCAGTTGGAATCCTTGCTCGCCAGCCTACTGTTCCCCCTGCGCAACGCATTGCTCTATCGCACCGCGGTGCAAAGCGCCCTGCGCGATCCGCTGACCAACACCGGCAACCGCATCGCCATGGATCAAGCCCTGGAGCGCGAAGTCGAACTGGCCCGGCGCAACCTCATGCCCCTGTCGCTGCTGATGCTCGATCTCGACCACTTCAAGCAAGTCAACGACAACCACGGCCACAGCGTTGGCGACGAGGTATTAAAAGCCGTCGCCACCACCCTGAAGAGCCAGCTGCGCAATGTCGACATGGTATTTCGCTATGGCGGGGAAGAGTTCCTCGTACTCCTCTCGGGTACCTGCCGCGAAGCGGCGAGCATGGTCGGCGAGCGCCTGCGCCAGGCCGTGCTGGAGTTGCAGTGCGTGGCCCAAGGGCAGCCGATAAAACTGTCAATCAGCTTAGGCTGCGCCCCATTACTGCCTGGCGAGTCGCCAGAAAGCCTGCTGCAGCGCGCCGACACCGCCCTCTATGCAGCCAAGCGCGACGGGCGCAACCGCCTGAGCATGGCCAGTTAGCCGCCGGACAAAAAAAGGGGGCTCAATTGAGCCCCCTTTTTTTTGCGTCTCGGTGCCTATTAAGCCACCAAGCAGCCCGCCTTCCTGCGCTTACTGCGGCTTACGGTCACCACGGCCAGAGCCTGGACGCTGGCCTTCCGCAGAACTGCGACGCTTGACCGGCGTCGAAGCGGGCTTGCGCGCAGGGCGCTCAGACAGTTCGATACCCGGGCGCTGCTGCTTCGGCTTGGCAGGACGCTTCTTATTCATATCCTGCGGTCGCTCGGCAACTGCCGTTCCTTTGCCCTCACCGGCACGCCCCTGACCTGCGCGAGGCGGACGCGGCGTGCGCACTGGGCGCTCAGCACTTTCATCACGACTCGCTCGCCCCGAGCGGGCCTGTTCGCCATCCTGCGGACCGCCATGCGCCGGGCGCAAGGTCCGCTGCGGACGCTCACCACGCCCAACCGGCTTGGCCGACTTACGCTGCAGACGGTCGAGTTTGTCGCGGGTCTTTTCCTTCATAGCCGGCATCGCGACTGGTTTGAGGCCGACTTCCTCACTGAGGATATCCACCTCACGCTGGCTCATTTCACGCCAGCGGCCCATGGTCAGGTCCGAGGTGATGAATACCGGGCCAAAACGTACGCGCTTCAGACGGCTGACCACCAAGCCCTGGGATTCCCACAAACGACGCACTTCACGGTTACGACCTTCCATCACCACGCAGTGGTACCAATGGTTGAAGCCTTCGCCGCCGGGCGCTTCCTTGATATCGGTAAACTTGGCCGGGCCGTCTTCGAGCATCACGCCGGCTTTCAGGCGCTCGATCATCTCCTCATCGACTTCACCGCGCACCCGCACCGCGTACTCACGGTCCATCTGGTAAGACGGGTGCATCAGCCGATTGGCCAGTTCGCCGTCGGTGGTGAACATCAACAGACCGGTGGTATTGATGTCGAGGCGACCAATATTGATCCATCGCCCCTCTTTCGGCCGCGGCAGGCGGTCGAACACGGTAGGACGACCTTCTGGATCATCGCGGGTGCAGATTTCACCGTCTGGCTTGTTGTAGATCAGCACGCGGCGCACATTTTCCGCTGCCTCTTCGCGCTTGATCAGGCGACCATCGATGGCGATGGCATCATGCAGATCCACACGCACGCCAAGGGTGGCGACTGCGCCATTGACCTTGACCCGGCCTGAGCCGATCCAGGCTTCGACTTCGCGGCGCGAGGCCAGGCCCATCCGGGCCAGAACCTTCTGCAATTTTTCGCCGGCTGGACTGTATTCTTCGGACTCACTCATCTGGGCACCTCCCGGTGTTGCTCTAGTGATGGACGATCACTGATCGTCAAAGGGGCGCGCATCATACGCGGATCGCCGATTCCCTGCACGGACTGAGATTAGTTGCACGGCAGCCACCCGTCAGTTTTTACGCCGAATGGTGGCGAGCCCTGCAGATGGGCGCCGCCTCGCGCCGAGCGGGTCGACTTTAATTGAAGGGAGCCCTAATACCACGAACTCATACCGCTCAAAAAAGCGACCTTCGTCAGTCCCGGGTCACTTCTTCGTCCACTTCCGGCATGGCCTGTCCAGGGGATTCAACATCAGCGCCTGACTCAGCCAGATCATCGAAATCGATCTTCAAACCCTGCTCCATCGAGTCCAGCTCGGCCAACAAGCTGCTGAAACTGGTTTCCTCGGGCACTTCAGTGGCCGGCTCATCGGCAACCGCCAGATCGGCGCGTGCCTGCAGGCTGGCAGGTACTTGCGCATCCTCATCAAAGGCCAGTACGGGCTCGGGCTCCAGCTCACGCAAAGCAGCCAAGGGCGGAAGCTCATCAAGGCTTTTCAGATTGAAATGATCGAGGAAGGCTTTGGTGGTGGCAAACATCGCCGGCTTGCCTGGTACATCGCGGTAACCGACCACTCGAATCCACTCACGCTCTTGCATGGTTTTGACGATATGGCTGTTAACCGCCACACCGCGAATATCCTCGATCTCGCCGCGGGTAATCGGCTGACGGTAGGCAATCAACGCCAGGGTTTCCAGCATCGCCCGCGAATAGCGCTGCGGACGCTCCTCCCACAACCGCCCGACCCAAGGCGAAAAACGCTCGCGCACCTGCAGGCGATAACCGGAAGCCACCTCTTTCAGTTCGAAGGCGCGCCCTTCACAGGACTTGCGCAGCAACTCCAAGGCTTTTTTGAAGACCGCAGACTCGGGGCGCTCTGCCTCTTCAAACAACTCGAACAAACGCTCCAGCGATTGCGGCTTGCCGGAAGCCAGCAAAAAGGCTTCGAGCAGAGTCGCCAGCTCACGGGGATCAGTCAGGTTCATGCTCACTCGACTCGTGCACGTACGTGGATAGGCGCAAAGGCCTCATTCTGCACCAGCTCGACCAGGGATTCCTTGATCAATTCGAGCACCGCCATAAAGGTCACCACTACCCCCAAACGCCCCTCATCGACACTAAAAAGCTCGGCGAAGGGCACGAAGGCACCGCCTTTAAGACGCTCCAACACCTCACTCATGCGCTCGCGGGTGGACAGCGTCTCGCGGGTTATCTGATGGCTTTCAAACATGTCGGCACGACGCAACACTTCCGCCATGGACACCAGCAGCTCTTCCAGGCTGACAGCGGGCAACAGCTTGCGCGCCCGTGCTTCTGGCGCGTCCAGACGCGGGACGACGTGCTCACGACCGAGACGAGGCAGCAGGTCGATCCCTTCAGCAGCCGCCTTGTAGCGCTCGTATTCCTGCAAGCGGCGGATCAGCTCGGCACGCGGGTCTTCCTCGTCCTCAATAACCTCACTGGAACGCGGCAGCAGCATGCGCGACTTGATCTCCGCAAGCATGGCCGCCATCACCAGGTACTCTGCTGCCAGCTCCAGACGTACAGACTGCATCAATTCGACATAGCCCATGTACTGCCGGGTGATCTCCGCTACCGGGATGTCCAGCACGTCGATATTCTGCTTACGGATCAAATAGAGCAGCAGGTCCAGCGGTCCTTCGAAAGCTTCGAGAAACACCTCCAGCGCATCCGGCGGGATATACAAGTCGAGCGGCATCTCGGTAACCGCCTGACCATAGACCAAGGCAAACGGCAGCTCTTGCTGAGCACCTGCCTGATTGTCAACGGCCTCGCTGGGCGGCAAATCGTGCATGCTAAGCCTCTCGTCAGCGGTAATTCAAACCCAAGGCCAGACGCACCTCGGTCAGGGTTTCTCGTGCTTCGGTACGCGCGCGCTCGGCGCCCTCGGCAAAGATGCGACGCACCAGGTCCGGGCTATCCTGGTAATCGGCGGCACGCACCTGCAAAGGTTTCAGCTCTAGCTGCACAGCCTCGATCAAAGGCCCCTTACACTCCAGGCAACCAATGCCTGCACTTTTACAGCCCTGCAGCACCCAATCGCAGGTCTCAGCACTGGAGTACAGCTGATGCATGCGCCATACCGAGCAATGCAGCGGATCGCCGGGATCACTGCGGTGAATCCGAGTGGGGTCGGTCGGCATACGTCTGATCTTTTCTTCGACTTCGTCGGCACTGTCACGCAGAAAAATCGTATTACTGCTGGACCTGGACGGTTTGCCGCCATCCTGCGCAAATAGCTTGGGCGACTCGCAGAGCAGCGCTTGCGGTTCGGCCAGCAGCACTTTGCCACCACCGTCCAGATAGCCGATCAAGCGCTCTTTGTCGCCCAAAGTGATGTTTTGTCGATCCTTGAGCAAGGCGCGAGCGGTTTCCAGGGCCTCGACGTCGCCCTGCTGCTGGAATGCCGTGCGCAAGCTGTTGTAGAGCGTGGCGGTTTTCTTACCCAGCTTGAGGATTGCCGCCTCGGCCTTAGCTTCGAAATCTGGCTCACGACCGTAAAGATGGTTAAAGCGTCGCGCTACTTCGCGAGCAAACTCGATATGCGGCAGCTGATCCGCCCCCACCGGCACAACTCCAGCGCGATAGAGCAGGATATCCGCCGCCTGTAACAGGGGATAACCGAGAAGACCGTAGGTCGCAAGGTCTTTACCGTGCAACTGAGCTTGCTGCTCTTTATACGACGGCACCCGCTCCAGCCAACTCAGCGGACAAATCATCGACAACAGCACGTGCAACTCTGCATGCTCCGGCACTTGTGACTGGATGAACAAGGTTGCCGAGCTCGGGCTGACCCCGGCAGCCAGCCAATCCACCGCCATATCCATGACATGCTGGGAAATCCGCCCGACCTCATCGTATTCGGCGGTCAGCGCATGCCAGTCGACGATGCAGAAAAAGCATTCGTAGCTGTGCTGCAGCTTGACCCAGTCCTTTAACGCGCCGTGGTAGTGGCCCAGGTGTAAAGGGCCACTGGGACGCATGCCGGAGAGCACGCGGCGTTCAGAATCTACAAGACTCAAACCAGGTTACCTAAACGAATCGACAGGCCGGCAAGTATAACGATGCGCAAAGCCTCAGGGGGAAAACCACGACGGAACCGCACGCGCACGCTATCAGTCAAAATACTGATGCAGCCAGACGCGGCACTTCAGCATAAGACTCACGCCCGCGCTGCGCTGGGCACTGCACATAATGTCGCGGTTTATTCGACAACTCTCTGGGAGCACCTCATGAAATTTCCTAGCAGAAACTTCGCTGCCGCCCTGCTGGCAGTTTGTCTGATCACCACTCTGAGCGCCCCGACTTATGCGGGTATCATCGGCACGCAAGAAACACTCGCCGAGCAGAGCACTCAGGCCAACCGCGACAAAGTCCGCGATTTTCTCAATCGCGCCGACGTAGAGAAAAAACTGCAGGCGATGGATGTTCCAGCAGCCGAGGCGCGCATCCGGGTCGACGCACTGACACCTGCCGAAGCCGCCACACTCGCCCAGCGAATCGACTCCCAACCGGCAGGCGGTGCGCTCAGTGGCACCGACTTCGTCATCATTCTGCTGGTTGCCATCCTGGTAGCACTAATCCTCTAGCGGGCACACAGCGCTCGGCGCCCTCAATCTTCGACGAAGGGCTCCGGGTCGCCACAACCGACGCGGACTACCTGCGGCTCATCCGCAGTCAGGTCAACCACGGTGGAGGCCTCCAGGCCACCGACACCACCATCGACGATCAGGTCGACCTGATGCTCGAGTACTTGCCGCATATCATAGGGATCGCTCATCGGCAGCGCTTCACCCGGCAGGATCATGGTGACGCTCATCAGCGGCTCGCCCAATTCCTCCAGCAACGCCAGGGCAATCGGGTGACTGGGAACGCGCAAACCAATAGTGCGGCGCTTGGGGTGCAATAACATCCGCGGCACTTCGCGAGTGGCGTTGAGAATGAAGGTATAAGGCCCAGGTGTATGGGCCTTCAATAAGCGGAAGGCGCCGGTGTCGACCTTGGCAAATAGACTCAGCTGCGACAAATCGCGGCAAACCAGGGTGAAATTGTGCTTATCCTCCAACTGACGTAAACGGCGGATACGTTCCAGCGCAGTCTTATTACCTATCTGGCAACCCAGTGCATAGGACGAATCGGTCGGGTAAATCACCACGCCACCGGCCCTGATAATTTCCACGGCCTGCTTGATCAGGCGCAGCTGTGGGTTGTCCGGGTGGACCTGGAAAAATTGACTCACGCTAACTCCCTGTTCAGATAGCAGTAGACTGTCGGACATGTTGAAAGCGCGTCCAAAGGGGTGACAGATCGTCCGGCAACGGACGGTACATGCCCAGCTCAGACCAGTCACCCGGTGCATGAAAGTCACTGCCGACACTCGCCAGCAGACCAAATTCGCGCGCCAGAATCGCTAACCCACCAACCTGCTCAGCCGGCTGCATGCCGTTGACGACCTCCAACGCATGCCCGCCGGCCTGGGCGAACCCCGCGATCAATTTGCGCCGCTTACTACGAGTAAAGCTGTACTGCCACGGGTGCGCCAGACTGATCCAGGCACCGGCTTGCTGCAAAGTATCTATAGCGCTTTCCAGCGTCGGCCAATGCTGCTTTACGTCGCCCAGCTTGCCCGAACCGAGCCACTTGCGAAACGCTTCGGCGCGGTCTTTGACGTGCCCTGCGCGCACCAGAAACTCGGCAAAATGCGGGCGGGCCGGGGCATTGCCACTGTCCCCCAGCTCCTGCTGAATAGCCCGAGCGCCATCCAAAGCACCCGGCATGCCCTTAGCTTCAAGACGCTTGCCGATTTCTGCGGCACGTAGCCAGCGCCCTTCATGCAGTTCGGCAATCGCCTGGCACAAGGCCGGCGCGTCCCGGGCGAAGGCATAACCGAGCACATGGATAGTCGCTCCACCCCAGGTGCAAGACAGTTCGATGCCGCTGACCAACTGCATATCCAGCGCATTGGCCGCTGCTTGAGCTTCATCAAGGCCTTCCAGAGTGTCGTGGTCGGTCAGTGCCAATAACCGCACGCCCCGCTCATGCGCCCGCGCAACCACCACGGCTGGGGCGAGGGCACCGTCTGAAGCGGTACTGTGGCAGTGCAGATCAACAGTCATAGGAGCGCTTTCTCGGTCATTTATGTTTGTTATTATGCCGCCACATGCGGTTTCTCGCTGCGGTTACGAGACATTTCCTCGACCTGGCGCGACTTTACTGCTTTTCTGCACAGCAACTTCACTTGCTCTAGCTGTCGCACCGACGCCTATATAAGGACTGAGATGCTTTACGCCATTATTGCCACCGATGTCGAAAACTCCCTGGAAAGCCGCTTGGCTGCTCGTCCTGCCCACCTCGCCCGACTGGAACAACTGAAAGCTGAGGGCCGTTTGGTGCTCGCCGGCCCACACCCAGCAGTGGACAGTAGCGACCCAGGCCCGGCGGGCTTCTCCGGCAGCCTGATTGTCGCCGAGTTCGACTCGCTCAACGCCGCCCAAAGCTGGGCTGATGCCGACCCGTACCGTGCCGCAGGGGTCTACGCTTCGGTTCAGGTCAAACCGTTCAAGCTGGTGCTGCCTTAACAGGCCGTTGAAAAATGTAGCGAGCGAAGGCTAGGCAAGGCGAAATCCGCCGAAAAAAGCGCAGCGTGCGAGCTGTACATGAGCATTTTTAGGCTGATTTCAACGCCGCATAGCCGAGCGCAGTAGTTTTTCAACAGCCTGTTAACTGCGGCCCATGCAAGCCACACGTTGCCCTAATAACAACAACTGGTAGGAAATAGGAGTTCCGATGCGTTCAGGTCCGCTGTCATGGGTACTTACCCTGTTGCTGCTTCCCCTTTACCTGCAAGCCGAAGAAAGCTCGCTGCAACCCTTAGCAGCAACCACCGAAGCGCAGGCGCAAATTGATGCTCTGGAGCAGCGCCTGGCGGCCAGCGAGCAGCAGCGCCAGGCCTTGAGCACTGAACTGCAAAGCAACAATGGCGAGCGCGAGAATGCCCAGCTGCAGCGTCTTCGTCAGGAAAACCAGCGTCTCAAGCTGCAACTGAAAAAAAATCAGGCTACCGCGCCCGCCCGCCTGCTCAATGACCAGCAGACCTGGTTCGCCGTTGGCGCAGGGGCCGGGCTGCTGGGCGTGTGTATCGGCGCCATGCTTCGAGGACGCCGCCGCTCACGGCGTGAATGGATCAACTGAAAACAGCATGAGCTCCTTATTAATAATCGACGACGACGTCGAACTGTGCGAATTGCTGGCTAACTGGCTGACCCAGGAAGGCTTTCAGGTCAGCGCCTGCCATGATGGCGAAAGCGCCCACCGCACCCTCGCCCAACAGTCACCCGATGCTGTGGTGCTCGATGTGATGCTGCCTGACGGCAGTGGTCTCGAGCTGCTCAAACGACTGCGCAACGATCATCCAGATCTGCCGGTATTGATGTTGTCTGCCCGTGGCGAGCCGCTCGATCGGATTCTGGGCCTGGAACTCGGCGCTGACGACTACCTGGCCAAACCCTGCGACCCCCGTGAGCTGACCGCTCGCCTGCGCGCCGTATTACGCCGTAGCGTAGCGCCAGCAAGCGTCAGCCAACTGCAACTCGGCGATCTGTGCTTCAGTCAGGCCCGCGGTGTAGTCACGCTTGGCGATCACGAGGTCATCCTCACCCTTTCCGAAAGTCGCCTGCTCGAAGCACTGCTACGCCAGCCTGGTGAACCGGTGGATAAACAGGAGCTGGCGCAACTGGCACTGGGCCGTAAATTGACCCTCTATGATCGCAGCCTGGACATGCATGTCAGCAACCTGCGCAAGAAGCTCGGCCCACACCCGGACGGCCGGCCGCGTATCCTGGCTTTGCGTAGCCGGGGTTACTACTACAGCGCCTGACCGGTCATGGGTAAAGTCCGCCGCACGCAGGCTTTACTCAAGCTTTACCCTTGCCTGACGGCCCTTGACCTTGACCGCCCTAGACTGGGCACATCCGGCAACTGGCCGGCCTCGAGACAAGGAGACACCTCATGCGTAAGATTCTCACCGCAGCGCTGCTGACATTGACCCTGCCAACCCTGGCCATGGCCATGCCCGAAAACGGCATGCGTCACGGCGGCGAGCACGCAGGCGGCCACCACTCGCGCATGCTCGAACACCTCGACTTGAGCAAAGAGCAACACCGCGAAATCCGTAAACTGATGGGCGAGCAGATGAAAAGCCGCCATGAAATTACCCAGCGCTACTTGGAAAAACTGCCGGCCGCCGAACGCAAGGCCATGCAGGACGAGCTGAAAGCCGCCAGAGACAAGCAACACAGCGCCATACGCGCTCTGCTCAAACCCGAACAGCAAAAGGCCTTCGACGAGCAGCTGAAGAAGATGCAAGAGCGTCACGCCGAGCGTAAAGCGTTCAAGGCCTGGCAGGCCGAACAGGCGAGCAAAGCCGAATAAAGCGCAGCCTGTCGCCATTACCCGACCCATCAGGCCTTTAAGCCTGATGGGTATTGCCGTTGAGAGGAGTCACCGTGCGTTCACTGTTCTGGCGCATCTTCGCCAGTTTCTGGCTGGCTATCGCCCTAGTTGCCGGGCTGTCCATGTTACTGGGGCGCGCGCTGAATCAAGACGCCTGGATTCTCAGCCAACATCCTGCCGTAATGGGCTTGGCAGAAGCCTGGACGCAGCACTACGAAACCCAGGGGCCAAGCGCTGCCCAGGACTTCCTCGAACAACGCAGAAAAGACTTTCGCATCCACGTACAGGTGCTCGGCGACAACAGCCAGCCCCTGGTCAAAGGCACCTTTCCACGGCGCGCGGCAGCCTTCGAGGCACGCCATGAAAATGATCGACGGCTTCCCTGGCGCCGCCTGACCGAGGACTACAGCAGTCCACTCAGTGGCGAAACCTACCTGTTCATCTACCGCATTCAGCATCAGGAGCTGATGACCTGGCAGCGCGGCAGCTTGCTCTTGCCGCTCAGTGCACTGGGTATCGCCCTAGTCGTATTGACCCTGCTCAGCCTGCTGCTGACCCTGTCCATCACCCGCCCACTGAGCCGTCTACGCGGCGCCGTGCACGACCTCGGTCAAACCGCCTACCAGCAGAGCAGCCTGGCACGCCTGGCCGGTCGTCGCGATGAGTTCGGCGTGCTGGCCAGCGATTTCAACCGTATGGGTTCGCGCTTGCAAGGGTTGATCGGCAGCCAGCGTCAGCTGTTGCGCGATGTCTCCCACGAGCTGCGCTCACCGCTGGCGCGTCTTCGCGTTGCTCTGGCGTTGGCCGAACGTGCCGGGTCTGGCGAGCGGGAAAAATTCTGGCCGCGGCTGACGCAGGAATGTGATCGCCTGGAAGCCTTGATCAGCGAGATTCTCGCCCTCGCCCGCCTCGATGCCGACCCTGGCGCGGCGCAACCGGTCGATTTCCCGGCTCTCCTGCGTAAGCTGCAAGAAGACGCGCAGCTCGGCGCGCCACAGCAAAAAATCACCTTAGATATTGAGCCTGGGGTAAGCCTTTACGGTTGGCCAGACATGCTCGAGCGGGCGCTGGACAACCTGCTGCGCAACGCACTGCGCTTCAACCCGCCGGGCCAACCGATCGAACTCAGCGTAAACCGTCAGGCGAACGAACTGCACTTGACCGTGCATGATCACGGCCCTGGAGTTGCCAACGAACACCTGACACGGCTGGGTGAGCCGTTTTTCCGTGCGCCTGGACAGAGCACTGCCGGACACGGGCTGGGCCTGGCCATCGCTCGGCGCGCCGCCGAACGCCACGGCGGGCATCTCGCGTTAAGCAACCACCCTGATGGCGGCTTTAGCGCCTGCTTAGTGCTGCCGCTAAAGCCCCAAACCTAAGAGGGCACGCCCAGCGATTGCTGTGCGGCCCAGGCTTCATCAGCCTGTCAGTTAGGCCAGGCACTGACATAATCGGCCACCGCCAACTGTTGCGGCGTACGCAACTCGCGCTCTGGCGTCCCCAGGTAGAGCATGGCGACGACTTGCTCATCGCTGGCCAAGCCAAGGCCGGCTGCCACTCGGCGGTTGTAGGCCAGATCCCCAGTGCGCCAAACCGCGCCGATGCCTTGGGCATGGGCGGCAAGCAGAATGGCATGGGCGGCGCAGCCCGCGGCGATCACCTGCTCCTGTGGCGGGACTTTCGGATGAGCCTGTACCCGCGCGATCACTATGACCAGCAGCGGCGCTCGCAACGGCATGGCCCGCGCTTTAGCCAAGGCTTCCTCACTCACTTCGGCAGAGTCTGCCGTCAGCGCTTCGGCCAACAGCTCGCCCAACTGTTCCCGGGCCGCCCCCTCGATGGTGAGAAAACGCCAGGGTTTTAACAGGGCATGATCCGGCGCGCGAAACGCCGCGCGAAACAGTAATTCACGCTGTGCAGCATCCGGTGCAGGCTCACACAAACGCGGCGCTGAAACACGGTTGAGCAGGGCATCGAGAGCGTCCATGGGCCACCTCCTGAAGAAAAGAAGCGGGAATTCTAGGGCGTGACGCCCTGAAATTGGGGAAAAATTATCCGCACGCCCTTCCCTGCCCGCCACCGCACTCTGAACGGCGTTATGCGACTCGCTCAGGCGAGACACTCGGTTGCACCGGCGGCATCAGGGGCGGTAGGCCATGGGCGCGGCGCGCGTCATCACAACGCGGGTTATGTTCACCATTGGCCCAGGACGCCTCGAAGTCACGGCAGGGGCTGGAGCGCTGCTCATACATGGTGCAGCGTGTACCCTGCCCCACGTCGCCGAGCAAGGCGACGCAGCGCGCCGGTTTAGCCTCGGTGCCGCGCATGGCGACCCGATGCGGGGTAATCAACACCACTTGATCGTCCGGCACCAGCCCGCCGACCGACTGGCACTCACCCCAGTAGAAAGACACACGAAAATGCGCACAGCAGGCACCGCACGTAAGGCAAGGATTAGCATTCGACATGATTTAGAGGACTCAGAAACCGGCAAGGGCCGGCACCTGGCGGCGTATTCTATGCAGCGCCAGGCGCTTGTAAAGGGTTGTTTGATGGCTGGTTAAGCACCGGGCGCCGCGAGTAGAATGCCCCCCTTTGCCGCCATCAACCCGAGCCCCACTTCATGGCCCTGCCGACGCTGCGGATCATCGGCTTCATTCTCGGCATTTTCCTGATCACCTTGGCTGTCAGCATGACGCTACCCATGCTGACCCTGCTGATCTTCGATCATAGCGAAGACCTCGACGCCTTTCTCTGGTCATGCCTGGCCAGCTCAGCCGTCGGCCTCGCCCTGATCGCTCCCGGCCGACCGGCCAATGCCCAGCTACGTCCGCGCGATATGTACCTGCTGACCACCGCCAGTTGGCTGGTAGTGTGTATCTTCGCCGCCCTGCCGATGGTGCTGATCCAGCACATCAGCTATACCGACGCCTTCTTCGAGACCATGTCCGGCATCACCACCACCGGCTCCACGGTACTGACCGGGCTGGATAGTGTCACACCGGGGCTGCTGATCTGGCGTTCGATGCTGCAGTGGCTCGGCGGCATCGGTTTTATCGGCATGGCGGTGGCAATTCTGCCGCTGCTACGTGTCGGTGGCATGCGTCTGTTCCAGACCGAATCCTCCGACTGGGGCGAGAAGATCATGCCGCGCTCGCATATGGTCGCCCAATACATCCTCTTCATCTACCTGGGCTTTACCCTGCTCGGCGCCCTGGGCTTCTGGCTGGCCGGGATGAGCGCGTTCGATGCCATCAACCACTCCATGGTGTCGATCTCGACCGGTGGTTTCTCCACCTCGGACGCCTCCCTCGCCCACTGGTCACAACCCGCCGTGCACTGGGTCGCGGTGCTGATGATGATTCTCGGCAGCCTGCCCTTCGCGCTGTATGTAACGAGTTTGCGCGGCCATCGCCAGGCGCTGTTCAAGGACCAACAGGTGCGCGGCTTCATCGGCTTTCTGCTGTTGACCTGGTTGGTCTTCGCCACCTGGTTGTGGTTCAACTCCGAGTACCCCTGGCTGGATGCCTTGCGCATTGTCGCAGTCAATGTCACATCGGTGGTGACCACCACCGGCTTCGCCCTGGGCGACTACAGCCAGTGGGGCAGTTTCGCGGTGCTGCTGTTTTTCTACCTGACCTTTATCGGTGGCTGTTCCGGCTCAACGGCTGGCGGCTTGAAAATCTTCCGTTTTCAGGTCGCCTATGTATTGCTCAAAGCCAGCCTGCAGCAACTGATGCACCCCCGCGCGGTGATCAAACAGCAGTACAACAACCACATCCTCGATGAAGAAATTGTCCGCTCACTGACTACCTTCTCGTTCTTTTTCACTATCACCATCGGCATGATCGCCCTCGGCCTGGCCTTGATCGGTCTGGACTGGGTCACTGCCCTGACCGCGGCCGCGACCGCCGTATGCAACGTCGGCCCTGGCCTGGGACCGGTTGTCGGTCCGGCTGGTAATTTCTCCAGCCTGGCTGACTCCGCCAAATGGCTGCTGACCATTGGGATGCTGCTCGGCCGCCTGGAGATCCTCACCGTGCTGGTGCTGACCACGCGGGCCTTTTGGCGACACTGAAACAGCGTAAATTTCCCTTTTCACCCTGTGGTTAGCGAGCAGTTCCTCTTAGAATCACGCCACTATTTTATGGAAGCCGACTAGATGGCCTTGCCGACCTTACGAATCATCGCGTTCATCAACGGCATTTTTCTGATTACCCTGGCCATCAGCATGGTCGTACCGATGCTCACACTGGTGCTATTCGAACGCGCCCAAGAGCTGAACGGTTTTCTCTGGTCGAGCTTGTTCACCTTCGTCGCCGGCCTCGCCATGGTCCTCCAGGGGCGGCCTGCGGACACCCAGCTGCGCCCGCGTGACATGTACATGCTGACGGTTTCGAGCTGGCTGCTGGTGTGCCTGTTCGCTGCCCTGCCCTTCATGCTGTTTCAGCGCATGAGCATTGCCGACGCGATTTTCGAGAGCATGTCCGGGATTACCGCCACTGGTGCTACCGTGCTCAGTGGGCTGGACAGCATGTCACCGGGCATTCTGATCTGGCGCTCGCTGCTGCACTGGCTCGGCGGCATCGGCTTTATCGCCATGGCCGTGGCGATTCTGCCAATGCTGCGGATCGGTGGTATGCGCCTGTTCCAAACCGAGTCCTCGGATCGCTCGGAGAAGGTCATGCCGCGCTCGCACATGGTTGCCAAGTACATGGTGGCAGCGTATGTCGGCCTCAGTCTGCTTGGCGTTCTGGCATTCTGGTTGGCGGGTATGGGCCTATTCGACTCGATCAACCACACCATGTCGGCGATCGCCACCGGCGGGTTCTCCACCTCGGACCGCTCCATCGGTAACTGGGCACAACCTGCGGTGCATTGGGTGGCTGTGCTGCTGATGATTCTCGGCAGCCTGCCGTTCGTACTCTATGTATCAATGATGCGTGGCAACTACCTGGCACTGTTTCGCGACCAACAGGTGCACGGCTTTCTCATCATCTTGCTGGGCACCTGGCTGGCGCTCGGCACCTGGTACAACCTGACCACCGAACTGCATTGGCTGGAAGCCGTTCGCCACGTAGCCGTGAACGCCACCTCGATCATGACCACCACCGGCTTTGCACTGGGCGACTACACCCTATGGGGTGGTTTCTCCGGGATGCTGTTCTTCTACCTGGGTTTCATCGGCGGTTGCTCCGGTTCGACCGCCGGCGGCTTGAAGATTTTCCGCTTCCAGGTGGCCTATATCCTACTCAAGGCCAACCTGCAGCAACTCGTGCATCCGCGCGCGGTGATCAAACAGCAGTACAACCGCCACCGTCTGGACGAAGATATCGTCCGTTCGATTCTGACCTTCTCGTTCTTCTTCACCATCACCATCGCCTTGTTGGCACTGGCCCTGACCCTGTGCGGCCTGGACTGGATCACCGCGCTGAGCGGAGCCGCCAGCACGGTATCCGGCGTAGGCCCAGGCATGGGTCCGATCATCGGTCCGGCCGGCAACTTCGCCAGTCTGCCGGACATCGCCAAGTGGTTACTGACCCTGGGCATGCTGCTCGGGCGACTGGAGATTCTGACCGTACTGGTACTGCTGATGCCGGCCTTTTGGCGACATTGATGGGATTGCCCCAGGATCATGGCCTGGCGCGGCTACAGCACCGACCTGCGCTATAACCGCGTGCGGTATTCGCCTGGGGTGATGTCGAACCAGCGGCGGAACGCGCGAAAGAAATTGCTCGGATCGGCGAAGCCCAATAAATAAGCGACCTCCAGCAGGGCAAGGTTGGGCTGAGCCAAGTACTGCTCCGCCAGCTCACGACGGGTGTCGTCAAGCAGTTGCTGGAAGCTGGTGCCCTCTTCCTGTAAGCGCCGCTGCAGGGTGCGCTGCGACAAGTGCAGCGCCTGCGCCACCGCCTCGCGTTTGGGCTCACCTTGCGGCAGCAACCGGCACAGCACTTGCCGGGCCAGGTGAGTCACGCGGCTTTCCGAGAAACGCGCGAGATACTCACCGGCGAAACGATCATGCAACTGCGCCAGCGCCTCGTTGGCAGTCGGCAGCAGCATCTCTATGTCGGCCCGATCGAACAGCAGCGCGTAGTGCGCGGCATTGAACTTCAGCGGCGCCTGAAATACCTGTTGAAAGGGTTGCAGATCGGCCGGTGGCTCTCCCTGGAAAAGAATCTGTTGCGGGAGAATCGGCTTACCGGTCATCCAACGGCAGAATGCCAGAGCATAAGCCAGCGACGCCTCGGCGCTCTGCCGCGCGGGCGGCAGACGATCGCCGTGGATTGCCAGGAGCAACTCGTAACCATGTGGGGTACTGCGAAAGCTCAGATCGGCGCCCTCGGCGATGATCCGCTGAAAACGCACCAGACGGGTCAGGCCTTCCTTCAGCGTACGGCTGGACATCAACGCGTACCCCACCACATGGAAGGAGGCCGGACGCACCACTTTGGCCATGTTCAAGCCAATCGCCGGATTACCCGACAGCGCCACCGCACGCTGCCACAGACGGGTCATATCGTCCTGCGGGAAACGGGCATCTGGATCCTCCAGGGCGGCATAATCCAAGCCCAGCTCGGGAAAGATCATGCGGCAGTCGACGCCGCCCAGTTCCAGTGCCTGGACAATCCCCAAAGCCCAATTCGACGAGGTGGTTCGTTCGCTCATGGCCTGTTCTTATTCGAGTCAGCGGAGGGTCGCAATACGCGGCCTGGCGACGAAGGATACTAAACTGGCACTTAATGTCACTGGCCCAGCAGGACACTCGGCCTAGACTGGGCCCAACCACCAGTCACCCAATACAGGAGGTGCGCCATGGCCACTCAGACCAGTGCCCGCTACACCAGCTTCGCCGAGTTCTACCCTTATTACCTGCAAGAACACAGTAACGCCACCTGTCGCCGCCTGCACTACGCCGGCAGCTTGCTGGTACTGGGCATCTTCGCCTACTCCCTGCTCAGCCAACAGTGGCAGTGGTTACTGGCGATCCCTCTGGCCGGCTATGGCTTTGCCTGGGTCGGCCACTTCGTCTTCGAGAAAAACCGCCCGGCCACCTTCCAATACCCGTTGTATTCGCTGATGGGCGATTGGGTGATGCTCAAGGATGCCCTGACCGGCCGCATCAAGTTCTGACCCGAGAGCCAGCAGAGGACACTCGTAATGCACACTCAGGCACATTTCACCCACATGCAGGACGGCACGGCCGAGGATTGGGCGACCATTGCACAGCACTTCAGCGCCTATGCGGCGCAGTTGCCCGAGCGCATTCTCAGCCACTTGAAACTGCTCGACGGCGACTTCGGCGGCTTCCCCATCGATCGCCTGGCCCACTCGCTGCAGACCGCCACCCGCGCGCACCTCGATGGGCGCGACGAGGAGTACGTGGTCTGCGCCTTGTTGCACGACATCGGCGACACTCTTGGTAGTTATAACCATGCCGATATCGCCGCGGCCATGCTCAAGCCATTCGTCAGCGCGGAGCTGCATTGGATGGTCGCAAACCACGGAATATTTCAGGGCTATTACTTCTTCCATCACCTGGGCATGGACCGTCACCTGCGCGAGCAATTCAAGGATCATCCGCACTATCAGGCGACCATCGACTTCTGCGCCAAGTACGATGCCGCGGCCTTCGATCCAGACTTTGAAAACCTACCGCTGAGCTTCTTCGAGCCCATGCTGCGACGCGTGTTTGCCCAGCCGAAAAACTCCCTCTATCAAGCGGCCATGACCCACGCCCGTTAACCACTGAGGCGCTTCGCCGTCACCGTTCGGCTGCCGTGCTTGGCTCGCGCCGCCACGCTTGGTTATGATCCCCGCTCTGTCGCAAGCCTGGCCTAGTGTTTGCAGACCGCTTAGACGCCCAGCAGAGGCGTCATAAAATCAGCAGGGATCACCTCCACAGCATGAATGCCAGCCAGTTAACCCGACTCACGCCACTGCCGGCGCCGCCGCTGCGTGAGTATTACTCGCGTGTGCTGGCCTATATCGCCATCGCCGCGACTATCGCCGCGGGCACCTACGTCCAGCATTTTGGCTACGACATCCTCTGGATGGTGCCCTACGCCCTGCTCTACCCACACCTGGCCCATCACATTAGCCTGCGCTTCAAGCGCAATCACCCGCAGAAAACCACATTGGCCTTGCTGCTTATCGACGCCTTGCACTGCGGCGCAGCACTTGCGCTGCTGAGCTTTTCGGTAGTGCCCAGCCTGGTGTGCCTGTTGATTCTGGCATTCAGTTCTCTGGTGATTGGCGGCTTGCGCCACCTGGCGCTGGCTCTGTTGATCGCCTTGTTCAGCACCGTGCTCAGCGCCGCATTGATTGAGTTCGAATTCACCCCCAATACACCGGCAATCGTCGCGCTGGTGAGCATCGCCTTCGCCACCTTGTATATCTGTATCACCGCTTATTTCGTGCACCAGCAAGGCTTGCGTCTGACCCAGGTACGCAGCGACATCAAGCGCGAACAGGAGAAGGCCGCACGACTGGCGCGCAATCTCGCCAAATACCTGTCGCCACAGGTGTGGGAATCGATCTTCAGCGGCAAGAAGAGCGTGCGCCTGGAAACCCAACGCAAGAAGCTCACGGTGTTCTTCTCCGACATCAAAGGCTTCACCGAGCTGTCCGAAGAGCTGGAAGCCGAAACCCTCACCGACCTGCTCAACAGCTACCTTAACGAGATGTCAAAAATCTGCCTGAAATATGGCGGCACCATCGACAAGTTCATCGGCGACAGCGTCATGGTGTTCTTCGGCGACCCGGCCAGCCGAGGCGCCAAGAAAGACGCAGTGGCGGCAGTCTCGATGGCCATCGCCATGCGCAAACATATGAAAGTGCTGCGCCAGCAATGGCGGGCCCAGGGCATCACCAAACCCCTGGAAATCCGCATGGGGCTGAACACCGGCTACTGCACCGTGGGTAACTTTGGCGCCGATACGCGTATGGATTACACCATCATCGGCCGCGACGTGAACCTCGCCAGCCGCCTGGAAAGCGCCGCCGAAGCCGGCGAAATCCTGATCTCGCATGAGACCTATTCGCTGATCAAGGACCTGATCATGTGCCGCGACAAGGGTCAGATAGCGGTCAAGGGCTTCACTCGCCCGGTACAGATCTATCAGGTGGTGGACTTTCGCCGCGACCTGGGGGCCACCTCCAGCTACGTCGAACACGAACTGCCGGGCTTTTCCATGTATCTGGACACCAACGGCATTCAGAACTTCGACAAGGAGCGGGTGATTCAGGCGCTGCAGCAGGCCGCCGAGAAATTGCGCGACAAGGTGATCATGTAAGGCGGGCGCCAGTGCTGTCGATTGGTATAGACCGGGTGGGGGCTACGCTGCCCCGGATTCCATCCGGGCTACGAACACACCACCGTCTGCCGC
Source organism: Pseudomonas taeanensis MS-3 (assembly GCF_000498575.2). GTDB lineage: Bacteria > Pseudomonadota > Gammaproteobacteria > Pseudomonadales > Pseudomonadaceae > Aquipseudomonas > Aquipseudomonas taeanensis. The sequence continues at coordinate 222,594 of NZ_AWSQ01000009.1, read as the reverse complement.
TAACCGCTTGACGCCACTACCTTGGAACCGCGGCACAGTTCGCCATCCAGCAAGGGTTGCTCAGCCAGAAATTGCAGCGCCGAGGCACGCCAGGACTCTCGCGTCGCCAGCTCGGCGCAGTGCGCCCGGTCCAGTTGCAGAGCCGCCAGACAAGCCTCGCCCAGGTTCTCCGCCATCACTCCGTTGACGCCCGCCTGCAGCACATCCAATGGCCCCGGCACGGGGAATGCCGCCACCGGTGTGCCACAAGCCAAGGCTTCGAGCATCACCAATCCATAAGTGTCGGTGCGCGACGGAAACACCAGCACGCTGGCCTGTTGATAAGCCCGCGCCAAGTCGGCGCCATGCCGATAGCCGAGAAATTTCACCTGCGGATAACGCGCCTGCAGCGTCTCACGCTGCGGGCCATCGCCGACCACCTGCATCTCCCCCGGCAGCTCGAGGGCGAGGAAGGCTTCGAGATTCTTCTCCGGGGCAATGCGCCCGACGTACAGGAACACCGCTTGCGTAGTGTCCGGTGCTGGCGCTAGCGGATGAAACAGTCGTGTATCGACGCCTTTGCGCCACAGCGCGAGGCGCTGCAGCCCCCAACCAGCAAACTCCTGACGCAGCCGCTCGGTGGTCACCAGCACCGCCCGACTGGGGCGGTGGAAGGCGCGCAGGTAGGCATAGCCCCAGCGCAACGGCAGCCAGGACCAGCGGCTGCTGATGTATTCGGGAAAGCGCGTGTGGATCGCACTGGAAAACGCCAGACCGCGCTTGCCCAACCAGCGCCTGGCCGCCCAACCGAGCGGCCCTTCGGTGGCAAGATGGACGCAGTCAGGCTGGAAATCACGGATCGCCGGCCCGACTCGCCAGAGATCCCACACCAGGGGAATCTCCGGATAGGTCGGACAGGGTCGGGAGCGGAAGTCCTGCGGCGACAAGAGCTTGACCTGATGACCCAAGCCGCGCAGCTCGCCGACCAGGGCCTGGAGGCTGGTGACCACACCATTGACCTGCGGCAGCCAGGCGTCCGAGACAATCAGGACTCTCATGCGGCCGGCTCGACTACTGCCACCTGCTCAGCAGCCTGCAGAGCCTCATGGGCTTGTTCTTCGGCCAGACGATACAGTTCGATGCGGCCATCCAGGTGCTCGATCAAGGCGCTGCAGGACTCGACCCAGTCACCACAATTCATGTATTCCACCTCGCCCATCGGACGGATCTCGGCATGATGAATATGCCCGCAGACCACTCCGTTGAACCCGCGTTTGACGCACTCGTGGACGATCGCCTCCTCGAAGTCGCTGATGAAACTCACCGCACTCTTGACCTTATGCTTGAGGTACGCCGACAGCGACCAATAGCCGTAGCCGTAACGGCGGCGCCAGTGATTGAGCCAGCGGTTGAGAGTCAGGGTGAGCTCGTAGGCGGAATCGCCGAGGAAGGCCAGCCAGCGATGGTAACGGGTGATCACATCGAACTGATCGCCATGAATCACCAGCAGCCGACGGCCGTCGGCGGTGACGTGCTCAGCCTCATCGACCAGCTGGATATTGCCGAGCACCAGGCTGGAGTAACCGCGCAGAAACTCGTCATGATTGCCGGTGACGTAAATCACTTCGGTGCCGCGCTTGCTCATGGTCAACAAGCGGCGAATCACGTTCGTGTGTGCCTGCGGCCAGTACATTCCGCCGCGCAGCTTCCAGCCATCAATGATGTCGCCGACCAGATAGACCTTGTCTGCCTGATAGCGCTTGAGGAACGCGGCGAGATGCTCGGCCTGACAATCCCGCGTGCCCAGGTGCACATCGGAGATCCACAGTGTGCGGACCCGTTGCTTACGACTGGGCTTAACCAGTTCTGCGCTGCTCATGGACGGCCTCCATCAGGGTTTTCTCGAGCTTGCGGGGCGGCGGTGAAGCGTTTATGACTACGCCATGGCAGTTTGATGACGAGCGTGACCCACGACTGTGATTTACCGAGCCTTGAGGAGGCTGGCGGGCGTGGCTGCTGCAGCTCGCAACAGCCTGATAGACTGAACACCTTGTTCGAGGATTCCCGCATGCCTTCGCTGCTCTCCTTGCGTCACTACAGCCATGAACTGCTCAGCCACAGCCACGCCCACCCGCAGCTGGTGTTCGGCCTGAGCGGAACGCTTGAGTTCGAAGTCGCCGGCCAGGGTAGCCAGGTGATCCGCCAGACCCTCGCCGTGGTGCCCGCAGGCGCTCGCCATGCCTGCGGCAGCCGCAGCGGCAGTCAGTGCCTGGTGCTCGATGTGCCCTCGGAGCAGTGGCTCGAGCAACGCCTGGGCGCGCATGCAGATGCCAGCCGACGCCTGCTCGAGCAACCCGGCCCACTGAACCTCGCCCCCGCGCAGAGCCAGTTGGTCAGTTGGCTGGCTGCCAGCCCGGTCAATGACCCGGTAATCGCCGAACAAGGCGCCGCCCTGCTGCTGGCCAGCCTCAGCAGCGAGCGACCTTGCCTGGATGCCATCCAACGCTTGCCGCTGAGTGTGATCGACATGCATATCGATCGACATGCCGCGCACCCGTTGCAGGTCGCCGACCTGGCACGCCTGGTCGGACTGTCTACGGCACGTTTTCATGTGCGTTTTCTCGACGAAATCGGGCAAACGCCGATGGAGTATGTGCGTTTCAGACGTCTGCAGTTGGGCCGGCACTTGCTGCAAACCAGCCAACTGGCCGTCGGCGAGATCGCCGCGCGAGTTGGCTACCATTCGCAAAGTGCGTTTACCGCGGCACTTTCGCGACAATTTGGCTGCACCCCACGCGCCTTGCGCCAGCTGCGCGAGTAACGCGAGTAACGCGACAAGCCACGCGACTCCCGCGACAGACACAGGCAACTGCGCCCCCTAGACTGCATACAGCCATAAAATCGGAGGCGTTATGCAGCACATTGAGTGGGACGACTTTCAGCGGGTGGAATTACGTGTAGGTACGGTTGTGTCGGCCGAGCCGAACGAAAAAGCAGTGAAACCGGCCTATGTGCTACAGGTCGACCTCGGTGAGCTCGGTGTGAAGACCTCCAGCGCCCAGCTCACCGCGCACTACCGTAGCTGCGACCTGCTCGGACGGCAGGTGCTGTGCGTGTGCAACTTCGCCCCGAAACGTATCGCAGGGGTGCGCTCGGAAGTGCTGGTGACCGGCGTGTACGACGCGGATAACCGGGTGGTCTTGGCTAGTTTCGACAAGCCACTGCCCAACGGGGCACGCCTGGCATGACCGAACGTAAAGCCTTGCTGGCGATTCACCTGGGCGCCCTGCTGTTCGGCCTCTCGGGGATTTTCGGCAAGCTGGCCTTGACCACACCGCTGGCCATTGCCGCTGGCCGCGGCCTGTTCGCCGTGCTGGCCCTGGCACTGTTTGCCCAGCTGTTCAAGCAAGCCCATAGGCAACCGATTGGCTGGCGTCAGCTTGGCTTGCTGGCAGTGGGCGGAATCCTGCTCGGTAGTCATTGGCTGACCTTCTTCGAGGCGGTGAAAGTCTCGGGTGTGGCCATCGCCACCCTGGGTTTTGCCAGCTTTCCAGCGTTTACCGTGTTACTGGAAGGCGTGCTGTTTCGCGAGCGCACGCGCCCCAGTGAATTCGCCATGGTCGGCATAGTGACCCTGGGTCTGGTTCTAGTCACGCCGAATTTCGACCTGGCCAGCCAGGCCACCACAGGTCTGCTCTGGGCGGTTCTGTCCGGCTTGCTGTTCGCCCTGCTCTCGCTGCTTAACCGTGTGAGCACGAGCGGCATCGACCCGGTTCAGGCCGCACTGTGCCAGAACCTCACCTTGCTGGCCTGCTTCATGCCGTTCGCCTGGCCACTGTTGAGCGACTTGAGCCTGCTCGACTGGTTCTGGCTGGCCATGCTCGGGGTGTTCTGTACCGGCCTGGCGCACAGCCTGTTCGTTGCCAGCCTGCGCGTGATCAAGGCCCGAAGCGCAGCGGTAATCTTCGCCCTGGAACCGGTCTATGGCATCGCCTTCGCCTGGTGGTTGTTCAACGAAGTGCCCACGCTGCGCATGTTCGCCGGGGGGGCGCTGATCATCCTGGCGATCTTCGCCTCGGCCCGCATGGCACGCTGACAGTCAGCAAGATGGCCAAGCGAAGGCCGTTTCAGCAGAAGTCATAGATCGCGTGGACGATCGCTGTGGCCAAGGTCGCGCTGCGGGTCGATCTGATCGCGCACCTTCTGTTTGAGCACCTTGGCCTCGGGAAAACCACCATCGGCCTTGCGCTCCCAGATTTGTACGCCATTGCAGGTGATGCGAAATACCCCACCGCTGCCTGGTTCCAGGCTGACTTTGCCGAGATCGTCGGCAAAGGTCGACAACAACTCCTGAGCGAGCCAGGCCGCCCGTAACAACCACTGACACTGGGTGCAATAGGTGATGACCACTTCGGCTTTTTGATTGGACATGGAACGACTCGCAGAGAGCGGGCCGCTACTCACCTAGCAACCCAGTCAAACAACAGTGGTGAGAAACCCAGCATTACCTGCGGATACCCCCTAGCCGTAGAGGCCACTAGGCAATCTTGGCCAACAGCTCGCGGGCTTCCTGCTTTTGCTGTGCATCGCCGTTACTGATGACTTCATTGAGGATACTGCAGGCACTGTCCACACTGCCTTGTTCGATATAGGCCAGCGCTTGATTAAGCTTGGCCAAGTTATCCCGGCTCTCGGTCAGCTGATCGAGGTCCCTCAGCACAACATGGCTGCCCACTGGCGCCTGCTTGGCAAAATTCTCATCCAGCTCCTCCTGCAACCAGCCTTCATCCGATGTTTCCTCAACCAGCATTGACTCGGCAAAAGGGCTCAATGCATCCCGCTCGCCTGTCAGGTCAAAAGCGCCAGAGGGTTTGCTGAGACTCGAGTCACTATCGGCCTGAACCGATGCCGCCTTTTTGTTGCTCACAGCCGCTGCAAACGGGCTGGCCAGGTCCCAGTCAGCATCCAACGACAGGTCATCCAAATTAAGCTGGAAGCCATCATCCTGCAGCTCCTCAGCTACGGCTGACGGCAGCAGCGGTGCTTCCTCCAGGTTCAGCACCACAGAGTCCAGAGGATCAACGGCAGTAACGTCGAGCAAACCAGGGTGGCGCTCCTTGAGCTGGTCAATACGCACGGAGGTAAACCCGGCGTTGCGCAGAATAGTCTCTTCTTGCGCAAATGCTTGAGCATCCCCTAACTGCGCCAGCACCTCCAGCAAGCGAAAACGGATGTCGCTGCGTTCAGGCTGAGCGCCCAATGCCTTGCGTAGCGTCGCTGCGGCTTCACTGAAGCGCCCATAAGCAATGTAGATATTCGCGCCTTCCAACGCATCGACAGAGCTGGGCGTGCGTACAGACGCATCCGTCGACCTACCCTCGTCGCCGACCAAGGTATTGACTTTGAGCGGTTGCGCCGGCGTCTCTAACGGAGCCACGGCAGGCTCGGCTGGCACCTCAGGGTCCTGACCGGTCTCAGCAGCACGCCGCTTCTCACGCCAGAACAGGCCGAAAATCCCGGCCAGCAACAGCAGTAACGCGGTGAAACCTGCACGGAGCCAATTGTCAGTTTGATTCGCTGACGGCTCGCTCTTCTGACCAGTGCCCGGCTCGACACTGATCACTGCGGGAGAGACAGGACGCACTTCAGCCAACGCCTGCCGAGCCGCGAGCTCAGCCTGTAACGCGGCTAACTGCTGATCCTTGCTGCTCATTTGCGCTTGCAACTGCTGCAGCTGCGCCTGCATGTCCGCGAAGCTCTGCTGCAACTGAAGATTTTCCGCTGCCTGGCTGGCCAGCTCCTGCTCCACTCGCCGCTGCACCTGGACGATCAGTTCGGCCTGAGTGTCGAGTGTCTGCTCGGGTGAGGCTGGTGATTGCGCGTCAGCCACTGCCTCAGGCGGTGCCTCACTTGGCGCCATGTCAGCGACCGCCACATCCGGCAGCAGCAAATCGGCCCCAGCCTTCAACCGATCGATATCGCCATTGCTAAACGCCTGGGGATTGAGCGCATGGATATCGCCCATCAAGCGCTGCTGAGAAACAGTACTGCCTGCTGCGCGCAAGCCGGCGGCAATCGTCCACAGGCTGTCACCTCGGCTTACCCGGTAATGCTCACCCAGCGCCGTGGTCGGTAGTTCGCGTGGCGCTACTGAGGCCCTAGGGGTTATCCCTACCCTAGCCCGAGGCGCGCTCGCTTGAGCCCCAGACACCTGAGCAACGGCACGAAAGGCAGAGGAGTTGGGCGGGTCGATAAGCAAAGTGTATTCGCGCAGCAGACGACCATTGGGCCGCGCCACTTCGACAATGAAGTTCAGGTAAGGCTCACGCACTGGCTGATTCGACACCACGCGAATCACACTCTTGCCACCGCGTAGCACCGGGGTAAACCGCAGGTCATTCAGGAAAAACAGGCGATCAACACCAGAGCGATTAAACGCCTCAACAGGTGCGAGCCGTACCTGCAAATCGTTGGCGCTGAGATCGGCGACCTCCAACAGTTCAATCTCAGCCTCTAATGGCTGACTTAACGCCGAATGCAGAGTAATTTCGCCCAGCCCCAAAGCCGGGACCATAGCCGAATAAACCGCCGAGCTTGATGCAAGGCCAATCAATAACTGTCGAACCCGAGTCATGCGCCCTCCCCCGGTAACCCCGCCCCGCTAAAGTGGCACCACTGCACGCCATGGGCATGCACATCCTGTCCGTGGTGAAACAAACGGCGCGACAAAAACACCTGTCGAGAGCAACTTCCGTGTTGGCCCGACTAAAAAATGAGTATGGCCACTATTAACAGACATGCGCGTTCTGGTAGGCGCACAGTGATGAGGCAGATGGCCATGATACGCAAAAGCCTAGACCAACAGCCAGAAAGCTGACGAACAAATAATTGGCTGTTCCAGGTGTCAGTGCACTGTCGAGCGCACGCCCCGGGCCGCCAGTACCGTCAACGCGAAGACGGCTGCCATCAGCCAAAAGCTTTGCTGGAAAGCCAACGCCTCGGCCACTCGGGTGCCGCCTTCGGCACTGTGCCGCCACTCCAGAAAGAAGGTCAGTAGATTGACCCCAAAGGCGCCGCCCAGTTGGCGCACGAAGGTGATGGCACCCGCGCCCTGAGCCAGTTCCTGCGGGCTTAGAATATCCAGCGAGCCGGTACTCAGAGCCGGCAACAGCAAACCAAGCCCGACCCGGCCGACACTCGCCCAGAAACACAACACGGCGAATGAGGCCCCCTGTTCGAGCCAACCCAAGCCGGCTGCCGACAAAGCGAAGACAAGCAAACCGCTGATTAACAGCAAAGCTGCCGAGAGCTGATCGCTCAACCAACCGCCGACGAAGGAAGCAACCCCCATCAACACCCCAGTCGGCAGCAAGAGCAATCCGGCGCGCCCGGCGCTGAAACCTTCAATCGTTTGCAAGTACAACGGGATCAGATAGGTCGAGCCATACAGGCCCATGCCCAGGGTCAATGCCACCCAGCTGGCACTACGGAAACCGGCGTGGCGCCACAACCCCAGGGGCAGCAGCGGTTTGTCGCTGCTACGGCTGCGCGCGAAAAATCCGGCGAATGCCAGCATGCCTATCAGGGTTGTCGCCCACACGCGCACCTCGCTCCAGGCAAACCGCTGCGCCTCTGCCAGAGCGCCGAGTATGCTGAACAACGCCAGACAGAGCAGTACAAAAGCCCAGACATCCAAAAACGGAGTGGTACGTTCACGCTGGCTGGGCAGCAACCAATAGCCACCCAGCAGTGCCAGCAGGCACATCGGCAATGGCAGCCAGAACACCGCCACCCAGCCGAAATGGTCGACCAGATAGCCACCGATGGTCGGCCCCAGTGTCGGCGCGACCATTACCCCCAGGCCATACAACCCCAGAGCCATGCCACGCCCACCCTCGGCGAATACGCGAAAGATCAGCACCATGGCCAATGGCTGGATGATCCCGGCGCACAAGCCCTGGACGATGCGCAGGGCGATCAGCTGCCAGGCCGCTTGCGCCGCCAGCGCCAATAACGAGCTGAAGATAAACAGCAACAGGCCGAGCTGCGCAGTGCGTCGGGCACCGAACCGCGCATGCGCCCAGGTTGCCAACAACAGACCGGCGGTCATCGCCGCCAGAAAGCCGGTGGACAGCCACTGCGCTAGGGGCCGGCCAATTGCGAAATCCGCCATGATCGCCGGCAGGGCCACATTGATGCTGGTCGACGCCAGCACCATCGCCATGCTGCCAACCATCAGTACACTCAGCAGCCACTGCGGGTAGCGCGCACCGAAGTGCGCATGCAGGGTCTGCAGGTCCTGCTGCATTAACGCTTTTCCAGGTTGCTCAGAATCTGCTTATGCACCTGCTGACAGCGGCGCAGTTCTTCTTCGTCGATGCCGGCGAACAGCTCCTGGCGCAGTTGGGTGGAGATCGCCTCGATCTTTTCGATCAGCGGTTGGGCTTGAGGACGCAAGGCGATTTTCTTCGCCCTGCGATCCTCAGGCACCGCCTGACGGCTGACCAGATCCTGGGCTTCCAGGCTATCCAGTAGACGGGCCAGGGTCGGGCCCTCGACCCCGACGCTTTGCGCCAGCTCGCGCTGGGTGGGCAGTTCTTCGAAACGGGACAAATGCAGGAGCACCAGCCAGCGGGCCTGTGACAGACCGAGCCCGACCAGACGGCGATCCAGTTCGGCGCGCCAGGCGCGGGATAATTGGGCGACTTGCATGGCGAAACGGTGTTGATCTGATTGCGACATGGATAACGGCTCTTATAAGCTTCAAAAAACTAATTATTAGCCAGCTAACCATAACCCTGTAGCCGAGTGCAAGCCCCTGACTTGCCTCACCATTTCACATACTGATCCTCGACAAAGCCCCATAGACCATCGACCCGTATCTCGGTTCGACCGGGCGGGCGCAAAACACCGTTGAATTGACCGAATATCTGCTTGAAGTTGCTGGCCAACAGGCCCAGGTTTGTACGCTCCTGATGCAGCCCACGCGCCTCGAAGCGCAGCGCCACTTGGCCGTCATGGGAGTCGATGTGCCAGGGCTGCAAGGGCTGCTGGCGATCGAAAGCAAAGCGCACCGTATCGACCTTGATCAGCTCCCCGTCCAGCCAATAACAATTTTCGGTAAAACTGGTTTCGTTGACCCCGCAGGACAAATTCAAGCCGACTCGCTGGCCCGCGACCTGGCCGGAAAGGCACGCCCAGTTCCAATGGGTTTCCGGGCGCATGTAGCCCGCCGACCAGTCATGATGGGCGAATGCCTCGATAGCCGCCAGATCGAAGTCGCCCAGGCTGCTCCTGACCTGGCCGGTGCAACGCAGCCCGGCCACCTTCTGCGCATACACCCAACCGTTCACCGCAGTGGGCGTGTTGATGCACATCGGCTGAAAAGCAGGCTCGGCCTCGGAAAAACCAGCGTCAATACGAGTGCCGTCATCCAACTCAACCAGCAAGCGCTTCTCGCGCGAATCTGTGCGGTTTTCCAAGCGCAGCAGATTGCGCCCACTGCGCAGCTCGCATACGCCATCGTCAGGTTGCTGAGAAAAACGCGTGCCCATGCTCAGCGGTAGTTTGAATTGCCGCTCGATCATCCGTCCGCTGGGCGGATGGAACAGATAGACGAAACCGATCCCGGCCAGACTCAGGTTGGCCAAGGCGCAGCCGCCGATCAGCTGCTCGCTGATCAGCCCGAAATACTGGAACTGGTGAAAGCGCCGCCACTTGGCCAAAGCACCCAGGCGCCGGCCCATGGGTGAGCGAAAATCAAAATCGCGGTAATTGACCAGACCGGGCGCGGCACTGAAGATGCCGTAATGGGGCTGGCCGTTGGCTTGTATCAGTCGATCCATCGAAGAAAGCGCTCACACCGGGGATTTCCGCGATGCTAGCACTGCGCTTCCCGCTCAGACACTGACTGCCGGCGCCATGCACTGGGGCGAAATCGGCCAAGCCAGGAACCTGTCGGATTTAACGCTACCCTCCAGGCTCCCAGGTTTACATCACCACCTGATTGCGGCCAAAGGCCTTGGCCTCATACAACGCCCGATCGGCGTGCTCATAGAGCTGCGCCAATTCGCCGCCTTGTGCGGGCTGGATACAGGCCACCCCGACGGACATGGTCAGCACACCCGCGGTGTCCGAGCCTGCGTGCGGGATCTTCAGCTGTTCCAGGGTTGTGCGTAGCGCTTCGCCCCGTTGCCAGGCCTGTGTCTCGTCAATCCCGTACAGGAGTACGGCGAACTCTTCGCCGCCCAGGCGCACGGCCATGTCCAGCGGACGGCGCCCGGCATCGTTGAGCAAGCTACCAACCCGCTGCAGTGCACTATCACCGGCCTGGTGACCGTAGCGATCGTTATAGGCCTTGAAGTGGTCGATGTCGCACAGCAGCAAGGCGATCGACTGGCTATCGCGCTGAGCCTGGCGTCCCAGCCGTTCGAAGGTGCGGTTAAAGCTGCGTCGGTTGTGCAGACCGGTCAGGCTGTCGTGCTCAGCCAGCACGCGCATCAGTTGGCTGACCAGAAAATGCTCGCGCGACTTGAACTCCAGCAAATAACAACCCACCGCGCCAATCAGATTGCCAAACAGGAGAAACAACACGTTGTTGACCAATCTAGGCATGGGCAAATCTACCCAAAGCTCGACGCCCACATACACCAGCAACACCAGCCAGGCACAGGCCAGGGCCTCACTGAGGCGCAGCCCCACAAGAAAATAGGCGGCCATGCTGACCAGCAGCAACCCTTCGTAGGGGTAATTCGGGTCGCCGTGGTGAGCGATGCCGACAACCAGAGCAGCCCCTATGCCAATTATCGAAATGCACAACAGACTCAATGGCTGCAATAGAGGCGCATGTTCGCGCGGCGGGATTAAACCGGCGCAGATCAACAAGGCAATCAGCACCACCAGGCGCACGCCAAGCACCCACCACACTTCCGGAGCAGGCAGCATGGCGAAATCCAGCCCCGCGAACGCCAGCCAGAGCAGGATGCCGACGTTCAACCCTATGCGCTTGAGGTCGAAACTGTGCTCCAGTATGTACGCGCGATACTCCCTCTCGAGAGGATTGGCGAATCGCAGCAAGTGAAAACCCGAGGACAGTTGATCGGCGTAGGGGCTGGAACCAACATCATCTAGCCAGGCATGTGGAAGCGGCACTATGACCTCATCTGTTGGTGGCCTGTAGCCGCCTTAAGCGCACGTCCATTGCGTCATAGGTTAATCGAATTGCGGCCGTGGAATATGTCGTGCTTTTAGCTGCCAGCACAGCGCCGCCCACCTCAGGCTTCAAACTCGGCCTGCAAGGCTGCGCGCACGCAGTGCAACACCCCGTCCGCCACGCGCCCGGTGAACTGCTCGCTGAGCGCCGCCACCGCCGGCAATTCCCCCTCGCCGTCGAGGAAGCTGTCCTGAATCTCGCCAAGCAGCGCTTCCGGCAAATCCAGCGCCTGTTCCAACGACAACTGCTGGCGGCCAATGGCCTCGGCCAGCAGGCTGTAGACGTTCTTCTCGCTGCATTGCAGTTGCCCGGCAATCTGCGTCGGCGTCATCCCCGCACGTGCCAGGCTGACCAGTTCGTGGCGCAGGTCGACCACTGCCCGCGGCGCATCGGCGCCGGCACCGAGCACCTCGAGGAAGGCCTCGCCGTAGCGCTCCAACTTGCGCGCACCGACACCGCTGACCCGGCCCATCTCGGCCAGGGTGCTGGGTTGGCTGCGCAGCATTTCCAGCAAGGTGGCATCGGGGAAGATCACATAAGGCGGCACCCCATGCTCCTCCGCCAACTTGCGCCGCAGCGCGCGCAAGGCTTCCCATTGATCGCGCTCGTCGCCGCGCACCAACTGGCTGGCGGCGCTGCTGGAGGCTTTGGCGCTGTGCTGCGGTTTCAGGTCGCGACGCAGCTGCAAGGTCACTTCGCCGCGCAGTAGGGCCCGGCAATTGTCGGACAGACGCAACCCGCCATAGCCTTCCAGATCGACGTCGGCCAACCCGCGTGCGACTAGCTGACGGAACAGCGAACGCCATTCGCCCTCGGCGAGCGCCTTGCCCACTCCAAACACCGACAGATGCTGATGGCCAAGGTTGCGCACCTTGTCGTTATCGCGACCGAGCAACAGGTCGACCAGATGACCGACGCCATAACGCTGACCGCTGCGATAAATCGCCGATAACGCCTGACGGGCCGGCTCGGTGGCATCCCAGGTCTGCACACCGTCGGTGCAGTTGTCGCAATGGCCGCAAGGCTGCGGCAGCTCCTCGTCGAAGTAGGCCAGCAGCACCTGACGTCGGCAACGGGTCTCCTCGCACAGGGCGAGCATGGCGTCGAGCTTGTGCTGCTCGACACGTTTGTGCCGTTCATCGCCCTCGGAGTTGTTGAGCATCTGCTTGAGGAAGATCACGTCCTGCAGGCCGTAGGCCATCCAGGCATCCGCCGGTAGGCCGTCGCGGCCGGCGCGACCAGTTTCCTGATAGTAGGCCTCCAGAGACTTGGGCAAGTCGAGGTGGGCGACGAAGCGCACGTTGGGCTTGTCGATGCCCATGCCGAAGGCGATGGTCGCCACCATGATCAGCCCCTCCTCGTTGAGGAAACGCTTCTGGTGGTAAGAGCGCAACTCGCTGGGCAGCCCAGCGTGGTAAGGCAGCGCGGGGAACCCTTGCTCGCTGAGAAAGGCCGCGACCTCATCGACCTTCTTGCGCGATAGGCAGTAAACGATACCGGCATCGCCCTTGCGGGCGGCCAGGAACCCCAGCAGCTGCTTGCGCGGCTGCTCCTTGGGTACGATACGGTAGAAGATATTCGGTCGGTCGAAGCTCGACAGAAAGCGCTCGGCCTGCTGTAAATGCAGACGATTGACGATTTCCTCGCGGGTGCGCATGTCCGCCGTAGCGGTCAGGGCAATGCGCGGCACCGCGGGGAATAATTCGGCCAGCTGGCCCAGCTGCAGGTATTCGGGACGGAAATCATGGCCCCACTGCGACACGCAGTGGGCCTCGTCGATGGCGAACAGGGCCACCTGCAGACGCTGCAGGAATGCCAGCATGCGCGGTTGCACCAGGCGTTCAGGCGCCAGATAGAGCAACTTGATTTCACCCCGGTTGATCCGCTCGGCAATTTCGCGCTGCTCATCTGCACTCAGGCTGGAGTTCAGCGCAACCGCCGCCACGCCCAGCTCGTCGAGGGTCGCGACCTGGTCGTCCATCAAGGCGATCAGCGGTGAAACCACCACGGCCAGGCCCTCGCGCAGCAGGGCCGGGACCTGGAAACACAGGGATTTACCGCCACCGGTGGGCATCAGCACCAGAGCATCGCCGCCGCCGGCCACGCGCTCGATGATCGCACCCTGACGGCCACGGAAACTATCGTAGCCAAAGATGTCTTTAAGGATGCGTTGGGCTTGCTCAAGCATTGCAGGTCTCCGAATCGAGCCGGGCATTATACGCAAGTGCATGCCTGGTTGAATTTTGATCTGCAAAGCCAGGTTATCCTGCTCTGTGTGAGCCTGGCCTATAGCTGCTGCGGCGGGTCTAGACTAGAATTCATCCTCGTTAAATCCTTCAAGGTAGCCCCACGATGTCCTTCGCCGAGCAACTCTCCCGCCTGCAAGCCTTCCTCGATGCCGATGAGCTGCACGAAGAGGCCCTGGACTATGTGGCCGCCCACGGCTACCTGACCGCCCTGTCGATTTGCCCGGACCCCGTACCGGATCGCGAGTGGATCGATGCGCTGTTCTCCGAGCCGCCGCACTACCGCAGCGATGCCGAGCGCGAAGAAGTCGAAGCCACCTTGCTGCAACTCAAGGGGCATATCGCTCGCCAACTGGCCAGCGACGATGAGCCGGAGATTCCCTGCGACCTCGACCTCGGCGACGACCCGGACGACTCCGACCTGCGTGGCTGGTGCATCGGCTTCATGGAAGGCGTGTTCCTGCGCGAATCGGTATGGTTCGAAGACGCCGAAGACGAAGTCAGTGAGCTGCTGCTGCCGATCATGGTCGCGTCTGGCTTGTTCGATGACCAAGCGGAGTTCGCCGAAATCGCCCAAGATCGCGATCTGGTAGACAGCATGGCCGAGCAGATCCCCGAGCTACTCACCGCCTTGTTCCTGCTCTGCCACGCCCCGGAGGAAAAGCCGGCCTTGCTCAAGCCACGCCACCACTAACCTCACGCCATCGCCATGGCGCGAGACGTTCATGAGCATCGTAATCCAGCCATTCGCTACGCCCTGCTGACCCTGGGTTGGCTGAGCGTGGCATTGGGGGTGATTGGTATTTTCCTCCCGGTACTGCCCACCACCCCCTTCCTTCTGTTGGCCGCGGCCTGCTTCGTACGCAGCTCCAGGTCTTTCTACCTGTGGCTGATCCACCACCGCCAGCTCGGCCCGTGGATTCGCGACTACCTCGAAGGCCAGGGTATTCCTCTCAAGGCCAAGGTCTACAGCATCGCACTGATGTGGCTGAGTATCGGCCTGTCCTGTTACCTGGTGGCACTGCCTTGGGCACGCCTGTTCATGCTCAGCAGTGCGGTGCTGGTGACCCTGTACATCCTCAGACAGAAAACCCTGCCCAAGCGGTAATAGCTGACGCCTGGGGTGCACTATCTCTACCTCATGGCTCCCTGTGCAGTGTGCAGCCCCAGTCCTAGTTTCCCCGACACCCCTGCAAAACCACCAGGCGCCACCTAGACTCTGTGCATCTTCGACGGAGATGCGGCATATGCAGCCATGGCAGCGCCTTGCTGGATGCCGACAGCGCCTGCAGGGGCCAGCGCTGTCGCTGTGCCTGCTGTTTGGCGGTGGGCTCGGGCTGAATGCGAGCTGGGCCAATTGGGACTTCGCGCAGATCATCAACAATGCCGAAACTCGCTACGGCGCCCTCGGTGCGGCCAGGCAACGGATTCTGCAATGGGACGCATTGATCACCAGCAGCGCCAATCTGCCTGAGCACGAGCAACTCAAGCGGGTGAACCGTTTCTTCAACCGCCAACTACGCTTCATTGATGACCGTCAGATCTGGCAGCAAAACGACTATTGGGCCACGCCGATCGAGGCGCTGGTAAAAGGCGCAGGCGACTGTGAGGACTACTCTATCGCCAAGTATTTCACCTTACGCCGCCTCGGTCTGCCCAGCGACAAGCTGCGCATCACCTATGTCAAAGCCCTGCAGCTGAATCAGGCACATATGGTGTTGGGCTATTACCCCAGCCCGACTGCCGACCCTTGGGTGCTGGATAATCTGGTCAACGAGATCCAGCCGGCCTCACAACGCACAGACCTGCTCCCGGTGTATGCCTTCAACGCAGAAGGTGTGTATTTCCCGGGTTCTAACAGCAAAAAGAGCGACAGCAAGAAAATCTCTCGCTGGCAGGACTTACTGAAAAAAATGCGCATGGAGGGCTTCGTCATCGACGAAGGCTAGGAGAACACTATGTCCCTACTCAAACAGCTGTTTCTCGCCATCTGCCTGTTTCTGGTGGTGGCCTTTACCGGTAGTTTCATCGTCAGCCTGGAGACTTCCCGCGAGCAGCTGATCAGCCAGTTGCGCTCCCACGCGCAAGACGCCGCCACGGCCCTAGGTTTGTCGATGACGCCCCATGTGGATGACCCGGCGATGCTCGAATTGCTGGTCAATGCAATCTTCGACAGTGGCTACTTCGCCACTATTCGCGTGGTGCGCATCGCCGACCAACAGTTGTTGTTCGAGCGCAGCAACAGCGCGATAGAGGAATCCGTGCCGAACTGGTTCGCCAACCTGGTCGACCTCCAGGCTCAGGGCGGCGATGCGCTGGTCATGCGCGGCTGGGAACAGGCTGCCCGGGTCGAGGTGCTCAGCCACCCACAATTCGCCTTGGCCAAGCTGTGGGACGGTGCCATCGGCAGCCTGCTCTGGCTGCTGCTCTGCGGCTTGCTCAGCGCCATTCTGGGTGGCTGGCTACTGCGCGCCCAACTGCGCCCCCTCGACAACATGGTGCAACAGGCCCATGCCATCACCCGCCGCGAATTCCTCACCCTGCACCGCATACCGCGCACGCCTGAACTGAAGCGGGTGGTGTTGGCGATGAACCAGATGGTCGAGAAACTCAAGGCACTGTTCGCCGAGGAAGCCACACGCAGCGAGAAACTGCGGGAGGAGGCCTACCACGACAGCCTCACGGGTCTGGCCAACCGCCGTCAGTTCGAGATTCGCCTGGCCAGCCAACTGACGCTCAACGAGCATCATGCCGCAGGTTATCTGCTGTTGGTGCGCATCCATGATCTCGGCGATCTCAACCAACGCTTGGGCGGTCAACGCACCGATGGGTTGATTTGCGCCATTAGCGAACAGCTCACGCATCTTCAAGTTCAACTCGGCAAGCCGGACTGGCTGGTCGCCCGCAGTCGCGGGGGTGAGTTCAGCCTGCTGGCGCCTGGAGTGTCCGCTGCGGATATCGAGCACCTGGCGCAAAGCTTGAGCGAACATCTGGACAGTCTGCGGCAGACCGATGCTAGCGATTGCCTACCCCTGGCGCATATCGGTATCGCCGCGTTTAGGCCTGGGGAAGACCCGAACGCAGTAATCGGCCGAGCCGACCAGGCGCTGACCGAGGCGCAAAGTACTCCAGACAGACCCTGGCAGCGCCTGGACGAGTACGCGGCCCAGCTCGACCACAGCCAACGCGACTGGCGCGACTGGATAGATACCGCGCTAAACGGTCGCCAACTGCAACTGTTCTTTCAACCCGTGGTGTTGTGCACCGATACGCGCCAGGTCCTGCAACATAAGGTGCTGGCACGCCTGCTCGACCCCCACGGCGAGGCCGTCGCCGCCGGGCGTTTCCTACCCTGGGTCGAACGCCTCGGCTGGGCGGCACGCTTCGACCTGATCATGCTCGAACAGAGCCTGGCTCACCTGGCCCGCTATCGCCAGCCCCTGGCCCTCAGCCTGTCCGCCGCCACCCTGCGTGAACCGGAGAACCAAGCACGGCTGCTCGCCTTGCTCAAGGCGCACCCGGAACACGCCAGCCTGATGACCCTCGATGTCGGAGAGCGCTATCTACCACCACCCGCCGACTTCGAACGTCTGAGCCAACAGATCCGCAGCACCGGTTTCCACCTCGGTCTGCAGCACTTTGGCGGGCGTTTCAGCCTGATCGGCAACCTCAGCCACCTGGGTCTGGCCTACCTGAAGATCGACAGCAGCTACATCCGCGCCATCGATCAGGAAAACGACAAGCGCCTGTTTATCGAGACGATGTTCCGCGCGACCAACAGCATCGACCTGCCGCTGATCGCCGAGATGGTGGAAACCGAGGGTGAATTGACCGTGTTGAAGGAACTAGGCATCCGCGGCGTCATGGGCCGCCTGATCAGTGCCCCCGCGCCTTGGCCAACATGACGCTAGCTACCCAACCGGACTGAAAGAGGTTTACCCAGCACCCGTTGAGCAAGCGCTCAGTGAGCCGGTTTCGGCAGCCATGAGCAAGCTCACCTGGCAACAAACCCCGCAGCAAGATGGGTCGATTGACTCAGCAGGCACAAAAAAGCCCACTGCCCGCTCAGGCAGTGGGCTTTCTCCTCTGCTGGCGAGTCAGACGGTATCCACCTTGAGCGCGTTATCGGCGAGCAGGCCATCGATCACCGTCGCCGCGTCCGTGCTGCCGTAGTACGCGGCGCTGGAAAGATCCACCCCGTCGAGCACGACTTGCTGCACCACGGCTCCGCCGGCCGTTGCGCGCACGTCGATGGCGGTACTGGCGCCGAAGGTAAAGCTCAAGTAGTCATCCAACACGTTGCCACTGGCACTCTCACCGACCAACAACTGCGACAGATCCAGGACATCCGAGTTGCCGCCTGACACATTGGGGCCATCGATAAAGAAGTCAGTGACGTGATCAATCCCGGAGTCGCCCGAGTTCCACACAAAGCTATCCTTACCGAGACCGCCAGACAGCAGGTCATTGCCTGAGCCGCCGATCAACACATCGTCACCCTCTCCTCCAATCAAGGTGTCATGTCCTGAACCACCGGCCAGCACATCATTGCCTTTGCCGCCCAAGATGTAGTCATTGCCCTCTTGGCCAAACACCAGGTCATTGCCATCCCCTGCATCGATGCGGTCGTGCCCCAACGCCCGTCCGGACTCCCCCGCCAGCTCCTCGGCATGCGTGCGGATATAGTTGAGCGTGTCGGCGCGCGTCCATGTGGCATAACTGCCTGGCCCATCACCGCCCTCCAGCGCGGCGAAAACCTGCCACCCGGCCCCTGGGTTGGTTGTCAGCCCTGCGGTAGCCGCCAAAACATCGGTGTAGAGCACATCGCCAAAAATCAGATCATCGCCGCCACCGCCGACTATATGGTCGCTACCTGCATCATGCAGTTGGTTCGATGGATTGAAATCAGCCAGAACGCTGGCGAGCTGCTCTCCCGTCGTGATGTTGCTGGCGACATCAGGGTTAACATTCGCAAGCTCGCCTTCCACCTGATTCAGAATATCCAGAGCAGTGCCGCCGACATTAATGCCTACTGCCTGAATCTGCCCGAAGGTTGACTCCAGCAGAGCCACTTCGCTGACTCTATCGTCATTGATATGGCCCGAAGGGTTATACGAACCCAGCACCTGAGCCACTGCCGTACTCTTGGAGCCATCAGTTGTGACATTGCTCAGGCTGGTTGAATCTCCATTCAGCCAACTGTTCGGCTCACCATCGGAGACAAATACGACTTGATTAATGACATTAGCCCCTGTGTATGGTGCATCGACGCCACCACTGGCCACCCAATTCAAGGCCACTTGCAAGCCCGCCTCATAGTTCGTGTAGCCACCGGCAACCAAACTATTGACTGCACTTTGCGCGGCACTCAGCTCTCCATCCTTGAGATCGAAGATGCCCAGACTACTTGCCGAACTATCAAAATCCACAAGCTGAACCCGGACGTGATCAGCCGCTCCCAAAGAAAGTCCAACCAGCAAATTATTAACAGCCAGCTTTAGAGCCTCCATACGACTCATATTCGTATCATTGAAAGCGATATTGGCCTTCATGCTGCCTGAAGAATCCAGAATAAGGATCAGATTGACGCTCTTACCAACCAGATTACTGCGCCCCTCGTCTCCCACGAGGATATCTGCAGCAGCGCCACCGGTAATCACCCCCGCACCACCCGACGTCACATAAGGCGCACTACTGCCTGCAACGTCACTGGCATTGGAGGCCACTATCAGTTGGCCGGTCAATGAGGGCTCGAAGATGACATCCAGCACCGCCGCCGCGCGATCCCCATCGGCATCAATTACCGCTACCTCAAATTGAGTTGCAATCGGATCTTCTTCAATCCGCTCAACAATCGACGAGCCATTCACCCGGAAGCCATTGCCACCGGTATCCGACAGATCAATCCTGGTTATCGCCGTCAAGCCTGTTGGAATACTGGTCAGCACATGGTCTGAAAATAGCGTATTCCCACTTTGCGTGGTGGTGTTACCCAAAGAGTCCTGGCCATAGACAGTCCAATGAACCGTGTTGCTACTTCCCCCGCCCTGGATATCTATAGAAAATTGCGCACTGACAATGGGGCTGGCGTAAGAGAAAAATATAACTTCACTGCCATCCACCCACTGATTGTCCGGTGCGAGGCCTTGCATACTGGAGTTCACCCCACCCTCCGAAGAGTCCACCGTCATTATCACGGTTTGTCCAAGCGGAATGCTTTCCCCCGGCTTGTAGAGCGCTCCGGTATCGGTAACCAACAGATAATCCTGATTACCACCAATATTCTGATTGAAGGTTGCATCGAAACTCTGTGTAGGGCCGTCCAGTTTGCCATTCATATCGATGGCATAGTTGCCCGCTGCATCATAAGTCAGGGTAAAGATCAGCGACTGTCCAGGACCACCGGTGTAAGTACCGGGAAGAGCGCTGGTGTATGCATATAAAACCCCGGTATCGACAGGGCTGACTGCGTAATACACCGTATTGCCAGAGGAGGTCAGCGACGATGCCGCATAGGTCACGCTAGTACCGTTCCAACCTGCAATATTTCCCGTCAAATCGGCAGTTCCCGGTACATCTGCGCCGATGACTGGATCAGATGTTCCTGTAGCGAATCCCGTCGCGTTATTGCTCAGAGAAGCGGGGGAAACCGTGGATAAAGTCGGCGTGTCATCGACAATGCGCACTACCAGATCGTCGCTCGCCGCACTACCACCCACGCCCATCACACTGATGCTCAGACTGTCGTCGAAGTATGTACCCGTAGCGCCGACATGGCTGTCGTTGTCGATCGTGGCGTTCAGTGTGTAGCTGTAACTCAGCGTGCCGGCCGTGGCACTGCCGCTGTAGTTGCTCAGGGTCAATGTGCCCTCGCCCGTACTCACCTGCTGATTGGTTGTCGCCAAGGCCTGCAACTGCGCAAAACTGAATGTCGCGCCTCCCACTGTGACGCTGGCGATGCCATCGCTGGCCGACACCGTGAAACTGCCGCTGGTGGTTTCGCTGGTGTCTGCCAGCGAAGTCAGACCGTGCTCGTACACCGTGGCATCGGGACCGTAAGCGGCGGCTGTCACCACCGAGGCATGGTCGTCGGCACCGCTGATGGTGATGGTCAGCTTGGCCGAGCTGGAGTCGCCATCGGCATCCTGCATCGTGTAATACACGTCGTAGGACAGATGGCTGCTGGCATTCAGTGCCTGGACTGACGCCAGGCTGTTGTCCAGCACGAAACTGTAGACGCCGCCAGCGGCCAACGTCAGGGTGCCGAAGCTATTCAGCGCGTTGATCGCCGCCGTATTGTCGTGCCCTGTCGCCGCCCAGGTTGTGAAGGCCTTGGGCGTATCGGCTCCCGCGCTGTCGTTGGTCAGCACGTTGCCACCGACGCTGTTCGACACGGCGTCTTCGGTTACACCTACTGGGCCGTCATTCATCGCAGTCGGTGTGTCATCAATGATGCGCACCACCAACTCATCGCTCGCCGTGCTGCCGCCTACCCCCAGCACGCTGATGCTCAGGCTGTCGTCGAAGTGCGTGTCGGTGGCGCCGGCATGGCTGTCGTTGTCGATCGTGGCGTTCAGCGTGTAGCTGTAACTCAGCGTGCCGGCCGTGGCACTGCCGCTGTAGCCGGTCAGGGTCAATGTGCCCTCGCCTGTACTCACCAGCTGATTAGTCGCTGCCAGTGCCTGCAACTGCGCCAGGCTGAAGGTCGCACCGCCCACCGTGACGCTGGCGATGCCATCGCTGGCCGACACCGTGAAGCTGCCGCTGGTGGATTCGCTGGTGTCTGCCAGTGAGGTCAGGCCGTGCTCATACACCGTGGCATCCGGGCCGTACGCGGCGGCCGTCACCACCGAGGCATGGTCGTCGGCACCGTTGATGGTGATGGTCAGTTTGGCCGTGGCCGTGTCGCCGTCGGCGTCACGCATGGTGTAAGTGAAGGTCTCGCTCAGGCTCTCCCCGGTATTCAGGCCCTGCACCGCCGGATTGGCGTTGTTCAGGCTGTAGCTGTAGGTGCCATTCCCGGTATCGGTGAAGGTGCCGTATGTGGCCGCGGTGCTGGTCCAGCCAACGAAGCTGGTCGGGGTGTCCGCACCCGGCTGGCCATTGGGGTGCAGGTCATTGCTCAGCACATTACCGGTGATCGGGGTGACGCTGTCCTCCGCGATACTGTTGCTGTCATCCACCGCATGCGGCACATCGTCGATGATGTTGATGTCGAGGGACGCCAGATCGGTGTCATGGTCCACGTCCTCGGCGAGCACGGCGAAATGCTCGGTCAGCTGATTCTCGCCACCGCCGGGAGCATGCTGCGCACTGCCCAGCAAGGTGTAGCTGTAACTGACGATGCCTTCGTCGAGAATGCCATCATCGGCATCGAAGCCGGTGATGGTCAGTTGGTTACCCAACGGCGTGGTTACCGACTGCGGGAAGCCACTCACCACACCGTTCAGTACCACCTGGATGCCGCCCACGGTCAGATTGAGCAACCCATCCGGCGCCTGCACCTTGAAGGTGCCGCTGACCGTAGTGGACTCCTTGCTCGGGTCCGAACCCATCGCCAGGTCGTCCTCATCCACGCGGTGCTCGCCACCACGAACGTCCAGGTCCTTGATCTGTACCTTGTCGTCGAGGTTTCTGACTTTCAGTACCAGGTTGGCAGTATCGCTGTCGCCGTCGGCATCGTTGAGGGTATAGGTGAAGGTCTCGGTCGCCATCCCCCCGCCACCCAGCGCGAGAAAATCTGCATCACTCGGATCCAGCAGATAACTGTAGGAGCCATCGGCATTCAGGGTCAGCGTGCCGTAAGTGCCCTGCATGACTGCCGGTTGTATCGGCCCGCCTGGCAGGCGGTCGGCGCCCTGCACATCATTGTCGAGAACGTTGCCGATCAGGGTCAGCTGGTTCTCCGAGGCGAACGTGGCGTTGCTGTCATCCACCGCATGCGGCACATCGTCGACAATCTCGATGACGATGCTGGCTGGCGCCGAGGATGCCGTGCCGTCCGACACGCTGAGCGTGAAGCTGTCGCTCTCGATACCCGGGCCATCGGTGGTCGGGCTGGTCAGTTCATAGCTGTAACTGGCCACCCCAGTGGCCGTGTTGTAGGCGCTGATGGTTAGACTGCCGTGGGCGCCGATGAACTGGCTGCCGGCCAGACTGCCGATGGCCACGGTGACGCCATTGATGGTCACGCTCTGCAGGTCATCCAGGCCGTCGGCGTCGCTCAGGGTGAAGGTGCCGCTGGCAAATTCGCTGTTGCTGGCGGCGTCCGAACCCTGCGCCAGACCGGCCTCGAAGACTCGATCATTAGCGCCCTGGTTGCCCGGATCGACCGTCAGTACCGGCACATCGTTGCTGCCAGTGATAGTGATGGTCAGGGTGGCCGTGGCGGTGTCACCGTCGGCGTCCTGCATGGTGTAGCTGAAGGTTTCGCTCAGGCTCTCGCCGGCGTCCAAGCCCTGCACCGCCGGGTTGGCGTTGTTCAGGCTGTAGCTGTAGGTGCCGTTACCGGTGTCGGTGAATGTGCCGTAAGTGGCCGCAGTACTGGTCCAGCTGACGAAACTAATCGGGGTATCCGCACCGGGTTGGCCGTTGGGGTGCAGGTCATTGCTCAGCACGTTGCCACTAATAGGGGTCAACGTATCTTCGGCGATGCTGTTGCTGTCATCCACCGCGTTCGGGCCGTCATCATTAATATTGATAGACAAGGTACTGACGGGCGACACATCGCCGTCGGTATCGAACACCCGTACTGCGAAACTCTCACCCACTTGATCGGCCGCGCCTATTGCCGAGGGGTTGCCGTGGTCCTGGGTGCTGCCGTTGAGGGTGTATACCCATCGGCCAGCCGCATCGACCACCAAGCTGCCGTAGACGCCCTGTACGGTACCGCCGGCTGTGACATCGACCCAGTTGCCATCCTTATCCTGCACCTGCAAGGCAGCGACGCCATCCGGCGAGTTGACGACCAGCCGACCGAAAGCCTGTTCGGCATTGCTCGCGGCGTTACTACCAGTCGCCAGTGCCGCCTCATCGACCACACCAGGGGCGCCCAGCACTTGCCCTTCGGCGTCTTGATGAATGATCTCGACCTCGGGCGTGGAATCAGGGCCCTCTGGCACCACTGCGGCGGTCGGCTCGGGGGTTACGTCCGGCTCAAGTTCGGGGTCGGGAAACTCGGGGGAAAACGACAGACCTGCGGTAGGGAAGCCTATGGTTGGATCGAGCGCACCGGCCGTTTCATCCAGCAGCACAAAAGAGTGACCGCCGCCAGCATTGCCCGCATTACCCGCGCCGGGTCCCGCCGCAGTGGCATCGCCAACTTGAGTAGGGTCTTCACCTGCTGCGATAGCGGCCTGCAGCTGCTCGACGTCACTGAGATCCTGCTCACTCGGTGTGACTGCAGTGTTGGCTACCGGAGCTGTGGCTGCATCACCCTGGGCACTGGCCAGCAGTTGCGTGTCCAACAGCAGCTGGCTGTTGCGTCCGAGGGTCAACTCGCCGCCACCGACCAAAGCGATTGCCACTGCGCCTACGGCACCCGTAGCAAGCTGTTCACCGGCAAATACGCGATCACCTTCGGCCAGCGGTCGACGTGCTCCATCACCCGCGACTGCAAAAACTTCGCCGACAACCTGACGAACGACACCGATTAACGTAGCCATAACACTCTCCCCACTCCCTCTGCCAATCACCGTCGACAGGTTTCATAAGGGCCGAACACTTTTCGAACAGGGGGACGCGCGCAAGACGGGTGCAATGGATAGGTAAAACGTATTCAACTCCACATAAACGACAAATAAATGTCGTCAAAAAACATACTCCCTATTCCAGCAAGCCCATCTACCTCCTTAACTGCTCTAAACAGCGCCTGACCACTAGCCACCGCCTGAAATGAGCCAAAAGGCCCGATCTATCTGGCCTATGGGGGTAAGACAAGGCTCGTTCTCACGGAATGCATAAGACTCTTTTCTCATAAGCCTTGTGCCATTTTTATCTTAGCTACACTGGAAGATGTTCTTAGCTATGGCGTAAAGGCATAAAAACTCTTACGGACAGAATAACCGTCAATATTTTGTCCTTAGAGGCCAAGCACCTTAAAAGGAGTTTCACCCATGCGCGTGCTTACACCCCTGTACGGCGGCATTCTGCTGGTCTTGGCCTCTACCCAGACGCAGGCCATAACGCTCTCCGAAGCCATCCAGAGCACCCTGGATAATCACCCCGAATTGCATGCCAGCATGAACAACCGCCTGGTATCGGATGAGGAGGTCAAAGTGGCCAGGGGCGGCTATCTACCAACGGTTGACCTGTTGGTGGGTTATGGTCGAGAGAAAACCGACAGCCCCAGCACCCGCGCCCTGGGTAATCACAATCAGGAAACCCTGAATTTTCGTGATGCCGAACTGCGCCTGCGACAGATGCTATTCGACGGCTTCAATACGCCCAATGAAGTAGCGCGCACCGAAGCAGTGGTCAACTCACGCGCCTACTATGTACTGGGCACAGCGGAAAGCTTGGCGCTGCGCGCCGTAGACGTGTACTTGGAAGTACTCAAACGTCGTGAGTTGGTTTCTCTGGCTAAAAACAACATGCAGACCCACCAACGCATCAATGATCAGATTGGTCTGCGCAGTGAGCGTGGCGTTGGCAGCACAGCCGACCTCGATCAGTCGCAAGCCCGTGAGGCGCTGGCCGCTAACAACCTGTACACCGAGCAAGTCAACCTGGCCGATGCCGAAGCCAACTTTTTCAGCGCCATCGGCCGTATGCCTGACCAGCTCGCCTTGCCGGGAACGATAAAGGGCGAAATGCCCGCAGATCTCGTGCAAGCCCGCCAAACCGTGATGGACAACAACCCCTTCCTGAAATCGGCACAAGCCGATGTGAATGCTGCCGAGAAACAATATGCCGTCGCCAAGTCGCCCTTCTACCCGCGCTTCGATATCGAGTTGGCCACCAACGCCGACGACAACACCCAGGGCGAGAAAGGCCACAACAACAGTTGGCGCGCGGCCGTGGTGATGAACTACAACCTGTTCAACGGCCTGCGCGACAAGGCTCGTCTGCAATCCTCCGCACACCAGATCAACCAGTCGATGGACATTCGCAACAACGCCTTGCGGATACTCAACGAAAACCTCTCGCTGGCCTGGAACGCCATGGAGAATGCACGCCTGCAAACACCCAAAGCCCGTGACTATGCGGACTACACCAGGCGCGTACGCGAGGCCTATCAGCAGCAGTTCGGCATTGGCCAACGTACCCTGCTCGACCTGCTGGACAGCGAAAACGAGCTGTTCACCGCGAACCGCCGCTATACCGAGGTGCGCTATACCGAAGAGTTCGCCATGTACCGAGTGATTGCCGCCATGGGCGAGCTGTTGAGGAAGCAGAATGTAGTAGTTCCGGCCGAAGCCGTAGCCCTCTCGGAAGTGAAGAGCGAGGCGCGTTTGCCGGCCATGCAGTGACTCTGGCTGAGGAGTAGTAGCCCTTGACCACCATGGAACGGTCGACTCCACCCAACGACCCGCGGCTCAGTCACGACGACCCGTTGCTCGATGGCCTGCTGATCCTCTGCAAGCTGCACGGCTGTTCAGTCAGCCGTGGCGCCCTGAGCGCCGGCTTACCCATGCCAGAGCAGTGCCTCAGCGCCAGCCTGCTACCCCGCGCGGCGGCACGGGCCGGCCTGCAAGGGCGTTTGCTGCGCCGCGAGCTGAGCGCGATTTCTGCCTTGAACCTGCCGGTCTTGTTGCTGCTCAAGAACGGCCGTAGCGCCGTACTGCGCAAGTGGGGCAGCAATAATCAGGTGTTGATTCTGCCGAGCGAAGCGGAAGGTGGCGAACAATGGGTGACACGTGAAGAACTGGCGAGCGAGTACAGTGGTCAGGCCTTTTTCGCCCGTCCACGGCATGAATTGGAAGAAGCCCGTATCCCATTGGTGCCACGCATCGAGGCGTGGTTCCGTGACACCCTCAAGCTGTCACGCTGGTTGTACAGCGACGCCATACTCGCCAGCCTGCTGATCAACCTGCTGGGTCTGATGGTGCCGCTGTTCGTCATGCAGACCTACGATCGTGTAGTACCCAACCAAGCCACTTCCACCTTGTGGGTACTGGCCATTGGCTTGTTTATCGGCACCAGTTTCGAACTGCTCTTGCGTGTGCTCCGCGCCCACTTGCTGGATACCGCAGGCAAGAAAACCGACATGGTGCTGTCCGCCACGCTGTTCGAGCGAATTACCGGTATGGCGATGAAAGCACGCCCGGCGACCGTCGGCGGTTTTGCCCAAAGCATCCATGACTTCCAAGGGTTGCGCGAGTTTCTCACCGCGGTGACCCTGACCAGCCTGATCGACCTGCCCTTCGCCCTCCTGATGATCGCGGTGATCTGGCTGATCGGCGGCACGCTAGTGGTTATTCCGCTCATGGCCTTCCCGTTGACCGCGCTGTTTGCCCTGATCATTCAGGGGCGACTGCGTGACACGGTGCAAAAGAGTCTGGCGCTGGCCTCGCAACGCCAGGCCCTGCTGATCGAAACCTTGGGCGGCTTGGAAACCCTCAAGGTGTGTGGTGCGGAGAGCGAGCGGCAACATGAGTGGGAGCAGACCCACGGCGCCCTGACCCGTCTGGACAGCCACGCCCGTTTCCTCTCCTCCCTGGCCACCAACGGCACCCTGTTCTTCCAGCAGCTCGCCGGCATGTCCATCATCGTTGCCGGGGTCTACAGCATTATCGCCGGCAACCTCAGCGTCGGTGCGCTGGTTGCCTGCTATATGCTCGGCAGTCGCGTCTTGTCGCCACTCGGACAAATAGCCGGACTGATCACCCGTTACCAGCAAGCGCGCCTGACCATGACCAGCACCGACGCCCTGATGGCGCTCCCGCAAGAGCGTCAGGCCACGCAACGTCCGCTGGAACGCACTCAGCTCAAGGGTGAGCTGACGGTGCAGCAGGTGACGTTCCGCTACCCCAATCAGAGCGCACCCGCGCTGAGCAACGTCAGCCTGCACCTCAACGCAGGCGAGCGGATCGGCATTATCGGCCGCAGCGGCTCGGGCAAGAGCACCTTGGCCCGTTTGCTGATGGCGCTTTACAGCCCTGAGGAAGGTCAGATTCTGCTCGACAACCTCGACTTGCGGCAGTTGGACGTAGCCGATCTGCGTCACCAGATTGGCTACGTCGCCCATGACTTGCCCCTGCTGGCCGGCAGCCTGCGCGACAACCTGACCCTCGGCGCACGCTATGTCAGCGACGCGCGCATGCTCGAAGTGGCAGAACTGACCGGCGTCAGCGAACTGGCCCGGCAACACCCGCAAGGTTTCGATCGCCCGGTCGGCGAACGTGGCCAGCTGCTCTCCGGCGGCCAGCGCCAGGCCGTGCTGCTGGCTCGCGCGATCCTGCTCGACCCGCCCATCCTGCTGTTCGACGAGCCCACCAGTGCGATGGACAACAGCAGCGAAGACATCCTGCGCAACCGCCTGCAGACCTGGGCGCAAGGCAAGACGCTGCTGCTGATCACCCATCGCGCCGCCATGCTGAGCCTGGTGGATCGGCTGATTGTCCTGGACAACGGCCAGATCGTCGCCGACGGCCCCAAAGAGTCGGTCATCGAAGCCCTGCGCAAAGGCCGGGTCGGCCCGGCAGCGGTGTAGGAAGAACTGATGGAGAGAACCCAATCGATTCGCGACTACTTTGGCGGCCTGCGCCAGCACCGGCAGGACACCGAGTTCATGCCGGAAGTGGACGGCGCCATACTCGAGGACTCGCCCTGGTTCTCGCGGGTCACGGTGTGGGCTGTCGCTGCCTGCTTGATAGCGGCGTTGGCCTGGGCAAATTTTGCCGTGCTCGAAGAAGTCACCACGGGCGAAGGCAAGGCCATCCCCTCCAGCAAGATTCAGGTGATCCAGAATCTCGAGGGCGGCATCATCAGCGAAATTTTCGTGCGCGAAGGCCAAGTCGTGGCCAAGGGTGACGTGCTGCTGCGTCTTGACGACACCCGCTTTCTCTCCAATCAAGGTGAGAGCGAAGCCGACCGTCTGGCACTGATCGCTCGCATCGAACGCCTGACAGCCGAGGCCGAAGGCCGTCCAATCGCCATGCCGGAGGAGATTAGCCGCAGCGCGCCACAGCTGGCCGAAGATGAATTGGCACTGTACCGCTCGCGGCTACAGCGCCTGCACAGCGAGCAACGCACCCTCGGTGAGCAACTGCGGCAGAAGACCCAGGAGCTGGCGGAGTTTCGCTCCAAATCTCAGCAGTACCGCTCCAGCCTCGGCCTGCTACAGCAAGAGTTGAACATGTCGCAACCGCTGGTCGCCAGCGGGGCGATTTCCCAGGTTGAGATACTCCGTCTACGCCGCAGCGTCGTCGAAGTTCGCGGCTCACTGAATGCCACCAACCTGGCCATCCCGCGGGCCGAAGCGGCCATCAACGAGATAAAGAGCAAGGTCGAAGAGTCCGAATTGGCCTTCCGCTCCGATGCCTTCAAGGAACTCAACGATGCCCGCACCGAGTTGAAAAAAATCACTGCCAGTAGCTCTGCCATTGACGACCGGGTCAGTCGCACCACGGTGATTTCCCCGGTCAAGGGCATCATCAAGCAGTTGAAGATCAGCACCATCGGTGGCGTGGTCCAGCCGGGCAGCGACATGCTGGAGATAGTGCCGCTGGAAGACAGCTTGCTGATAGAAGCCAAGGTGCGCCCGCAGGATGTGGCGTTTCTGCATCCGGGGCAGAAGGCCATGGTCAAGTTCAGCGCCTACGACTACACCATCTACGGTGGACTCAAGGCCAACCTGGAACTGATCAGCGCCGACACCATCACCGACGAAGAAGGTAAGAGCTTCTACCTGATTCAGGTACGCACCGAGCAAAGCCACCTGGGTAGCGCCGAGCATCCGCTGCTGATCATTCCCGGCATGATCGCCACAGTGGACATCATCACTGGTGAAAAAAGCGTGCTGGACTACCTGCTCAAACCCGTCCTCAAGGCCCGTGCCGAGGCGCTGCGCGAGCGCTGAATTCAGATGGGTAAAAACTGATCCTGAGTCCTTGCCTAAGCGCTCGACGTCGTAGCCCGAAGAAATCCGGGAAACAATCTCGGCCCCTGTCCTGCTTCCCGGATTTCATCCGGGCTACGCCATGGCCCCCTGGACAGCGGACCTATCTGGGCAGGTGGTTGCGTTGAAAAGTGTCCTCGCCCATCGCCTTGATTTGCCCTTCGATCAGCGCCTCGAAGGGCTTCAGCAAGGCGTCGAACTGCGCCGGCGCCTCGAGAATATTCAGCGCACTGACCACCGCCTCCACCGTCGATAACGCACCCGACATCGGCGCCTTGCGCACGCGGTAGCGCGATTGCAGCCCCTCCGGCAATGCCACCCGCGGCAAGGCCGCCAGTAACGGATTGAGGTGCAGCAATTTGCGCGCTTTACGCCAGGTGCCGTCGGGCACTACCAGCAGCACCGGTTGATCGACGGCCTGCGCGGCGAATTGCTGCAGCGGCTGCGTGTCCTCCCCCGGAAACAGCAGACACGCTCGATAACCCGGCTGCGCCAGCAGCGCTGACAAATCCTCGAACTCCTCGCCCACTCGCAGCTCGGCATTACTCAGGCCCAAGGCGGCCAGACGCGCGGTATTCAGCGCATGCTTGAGCTCACTGGGGTGTTGCAGGATCAGGACGCGGGTGGCGCTAGGCAACAACGGGATCAGCGCACAGAGACAATGATCGAGCGGGCGGCTACAGCGTGGGCAATGGGGGCGTGGCATGGTCATCTCCTCAGCCGCGCAGTGTGCCACAAGCCTCGCGTCGGGCGGACTGCGGGCTCAAGCCCGTCATCAGGCTGAAACCTGTTGTCGCACACACCACGAGAAAGCCACCGCGCTATCTCAGAGCGCAACCCCGCTAGGCGCCGGATGCAGGGTGAAGATGGTCGTTTTCCGCCTCTGCTTCCTCGATCAGCCAGGCCCAGAACGCCTCGGCATTGGGGTGCATGTACTGGTGAGTCGGGCAGGTCAGATAGAACGACTCTGAGGAGTTGATCCGTTGCTCGAAAGGGGCCACCAAACGCCCACTGGCCAGCATTTCCGCAACCAGGGAGGTGCGCCCCAGTGCCAAGCCATGGCCCAGGGCCGCCATTTCCATGGCGGTGATCAGCGTATCGAACTGCATCCCCTGAGAGGCATCCAGGTGCTGAAAGCCCGTTTGTTTGAGCCAGTAACCCCAGCCCTCTTCGTAGCCGATGACATGCAGCAAGGTATGCTCGGTGAGAGCCTCGGGCGAATCGGGTGGGCTTAGCCCATCGAGCAGCGTGGGGCTGCACACCGGGAACAGTTCGTCACGACTGAGCCGGATGGACTTGAGGCCAGGCCAGTTACCCTTGCCGTAACGAATTTCCATATCCGCCTCCTTGCCCTGCTCATCCCGCCAGATATTGCTGGTGAACTGCAGGCTGATCTCAGGATGGCGCGCCCTGAAGCGAGCCAACCGGGGCGCCAGCCAGGTGGTGAAAAACACCAGATTGACTCTGATGATCAGCCGTCGAACTCGGCCCATGCCGAACAGCTCATCCGTCGCAGCGATCAGCCGCTCTATGGATTCATGAATCACCGGCATGTAGGCCTGGCCTGCCTCGGTCAGCTCCAGCCCCCGGGGCAAGCGCTTGAACAGGTTGACCCCCAACTGGCATTCCAGGCCCTTGACCTGCTGGCTGATGGCCGCCTGGGTCAGGCTCAACTCTGCCGCCGCCTGGGTGAAATTCAGGTGGCGGGCCGACGCTTCAAACGAGCGCAGCCAATTTAATGGGGGAAGTCTTTTCTTCATATCGTGCTCATTTTCAATCTATGCCGACTTCCGGGTCACTGATTAGCTGACCGAGCTCCACTGCAGCTTGGCGTAAGAGCGGAGTATATGTCAGCAGCTCATCCAGGCTCTTGCGGATCAGCGGCGCATGGACGAATAGACAGGCGAACAGCCGGCCATCACGATCCTTTACCGGCACCGCAAACGCGGCCAGACCATCGACAAACTCTTCATTGTCAGTGCCCACCTGACTGGCTCTGATGTTCAGCAGATCAGCCTCAAGGGCATGCGGATCGGTCAGGGTATTGCGGGCGTACTGACGCAGTGGCAGGTTGTGGATGATCCGCTGGCGGCGCTCCTTCGATAGCGTGCTGAGGTAGAGCTTGCCACTGGCCGTACACCAGGCTGGCGTATGGCTGCCGATGGGCAGGTGCACCTGCAACGGTCGATCGGTCTGCACCCGATCGTAATAGATCATCTCGGTGCCATTGGGAATGGCGATGCCACAGGTCTCGCCAATTTCCGCGGTCAGACGCTGCAGGATGGACTGGCGCGGCGCCTTGAAACGCCCGCTGTAGAGTACCCCAAGCGCAATTTCGTGCATGCGCGAACCCGGCACGATCAGGCCGCGCATATTGGTTTGCAGATAGCCATCACCCTCAAGCTGCGCCAGCAGACGATGAATGCTCGGTTTGGGGATATCGAGTTGGTAGGCCAGGTCGGCGGGAGACATGGGCCGTTCGGCCCTGGATACCGCTTCGATGATTTCCAGCACGCGGGTAATCGAGGAGCCTTTTTCTCTGGCAGACGTACTCATTGCATTCTCCCCACATTAGGATCTGTTGCCGTTTCATTGCGAGCCGCGAATGAAACGGCAACAGATCCTAGCCTGGCACGCGACGCGCGCAGCAACCGCTGGATAGCAAAAAAGGCGACCCCCCTGTTCAGGGACGTCGCCTAGGACCTGTAACAGAAACAGACTGCTACGGCGTATCACTCATTTCATGGTCGGCATGGAGAACTCGGCGCCTTCCCGAACCCCGGCCGAAGGCCAGCGCTGGGTTACGGTTTTGCGCTTGGTGTAGAAGCGCACGGCATCCGGGCCATAAGCATGCAGGTCACCGAACAGCGAGCGCTTCCAGCCGCCGAAGCTGTGGTAGGCCACCGGCACCGGCAGCGGCACGTTGATGCCGACCATGCCGACCTTGATGTTGTCGGAGAAGTAGCGCGCGGCCTCACCGTCGCGGGTGAAGATGCAGGTACCGTTGCCATATTCGTGGGCATCAATCAGGTCCATGGCCTCCTGCATACTGTTGACCCGTACGACCTGCAGCACCGGGCCGAAGATTTCTTCCTTGTAGCTGAGCATCTCCGGGCTAACGTTATCGATCAGCGTGCCGCCGACGAAGAAGCCGTTCTCATAGCCGGCCACCTGCGGGTTGCGGCCATCGACCACGATCGTGGCGCCCTGCTCTTCGGCACTGTTGATGTAGCCCACGACCTTCTGTTGATGCGCCTTGGTGATCACCGGACCGAAGTCGTTGCTCTTCTCCGAGTAGGCGCCGACCTTCAGGGCTTGCATGGCCTTCTGCATCTTCTCGACCAGCGCATCGGCTGCCGCATCGCCCACGGCGACTGCAACGGACAGCGCCATGCAACGCTCGCCCGAGGAGCCGAAGGCTGCACCAAGCAGTTGGTTAACCGCGTTATCCATATCGGCATCGGGCATCACGATGGCGTGGTTCTTCGCCCCGCCCAAAGCCTGGCAGCGCTTGCCGTTGGCATTGGCGGTCTTGTAGATGTACTCGGCAATCGGCGTCGAGCCGACGAAGCTGACCGCTTGAACGCGCTCGTCGCTGAGCAGGGTGTCGACCGCTTCCTTGTCGCCATTGATGACGGTCATCACGCCATCGGGCAGACCCGCTTCCTGCAGCAGCTGGGCGATAAACAGGGTCGAGCTGGGATCACGCTCGGACGGCTTGAGGATGAAGCAGTTGCCGCAGACGATGGCCATCGGGAACATCCACAACGGCACCATCGCCGGGAAGTTGAACGGGGTGATCCCCGCCACCACGCCCAGTGGCTGGAACTCGCTCCACGAATCGATATTCGGGCCGACATTCTTGCTGTGCTCACCCTTGAGCAGCTCGGGGGCGCCGCAGGCGTATTCGACGTTCTCGATGCCGCGCTGCAGTTCGCCCAGGGCATCGTGGGAAATCTTGCCGTGCTCTTCGCCAATCATCTGCGCGATGCGATCGGCGTTCTGCTCGAGCAGCTCCTTGAAGCGGAACATCACCCGCGCGCGCTTGATCGGCGGGGTGTTGCGCCACTCAGGGAACGCGGCCTCGGCGGCGGCAATAGCCTGCTCGACGGTGGCCTTGGAGGCCAGCGCTACGCGCTTGCTGACTTCGCCGGTGGACGGGTTGTACACGTCCTGAAAGCGCTCGCCTGCACTGATGATCTGGCCGTTGATCAGGTGTCCTACTGTGTTCATCGCGGATATTCCTCGGAAAGTATTCAGGTCGCGGGCTCGGGGCCCAAGGTTATTGAAAGACGGGGCTTACCAGAGCTGTTGGTAGATCTCGATGATCTCGTCGCTACTTGGCACGCGCGGGTTGTTGTTCGGTGAACCTGAGGCCAGGGCCTGCTGCGCCATGACCTGCAGCTGGTCGAAGAACTGCTGGCGGTCGATGCCGAACTGCTCGGGCGTGGGTACCTGCAACTCATCGTTGAGCGCACGCAGCTCGCTGAGTAGCTTGTCGTTGGCCACTGCGTCGCTGTCCTGCTCGCTGGCCACGCCCATGGCACGCGCGCAGTCGGCATAGCGCTCGGCAGCCGCCGGGATCGAGAACGCGGTGACACTCGGTAGCAGCATGGCGTTGGACAGACCATGGGGCACATGGAAATGCGCGCCGATGGGGCGGCTCATGCCATGCACCAGGGCCACCGAGGCATTGGAAAAGGCCACGCCGGCCAGGGTCGAGCCGAGCATCATCGCCTCACGCGCGGCCTTGTCCGAGCCATCGTGGTAGGCGCGGCGCAGGTTGGGCGCGATCAGGCGCATGGCCGAGAGGGCCTGGCTGTCGCTGTAGAGGCTGGCCTTCTTGCTGACGTAGGCTTCCATGGCGTGGGTCAGGGCATCGATGCCGGTGTCGGCGGTGATGCGTGCCGGCAGGCTCAGGGTCAGACTGAAGTCGATCAGCGCCGCCACCGGCATGAAGCCGATACCCACGCAGAGCATCTTCTCGTCGGTTTTTTCATCGGCGATGATGGTCACCCGGGTGACCTCCGAGCCGGTGCCCGCAGTCGTCGGCACCGCGATGATCGGCAAGCCGGACTCGATGACGATGCGCGGAAACTTGTAGTCGCGCATCTCGCCGCCATGCTTGGCGAGGATCGCAATGGCCTTGGCGCTGTCGATCGGGCTACCACCGCCGAGGGCGATGATGCAGTCGTAATCGCCGTTGCGGGCTTTCTCGACACCGGCTTGGATGGACGCAACCGTCGGCTCGGGCACGGTGTCGTCGAACACATCGGCGCTCATCTGCTGGCCCGCCAGGGTTTCCTGTATGCGGCTGGCGTATCCCAGCTGCACCATCATCTTGTCGGTGATGATCAGCGGTCGTGTACAGCCGAGGCTGGCCAGCACGTTGGGGATATCCTGGCTGGCGCCCTCGCCGATCTGCATGATGCGGGGGAGGATCACTTGAGTAGACATGGCGACTCCGCTATTGCTGAGACAAGAACCGTTGGTGTGCACGCCGTGCAACATCCTGCAGTCTTGCCGGGGGTGAGTGGTGCGCCGCGAACCTGGGTTCGCGGCGCGATTCATATCAGAGGCCGCCAGGGGCAGCCGCAGGCTCGATGGCAATCGGTACCTCAGTCGCCTGCGCCGCCTTGACGTTTTCAGCAGCCTTGCCTGTTACCGGTTCCTGGCGCAGCGCTTTGATGAAGCCGAAAGTAGACAGCATGACCACGAACGAGAACGGTAGCGCAGCGACTATGGAGGCCGTTTGCAGGGCCTTGAGCCCACCGGCAAACAGCAACCCAGCGGCTACGGCGCCGATGGCCACGCCCCAGAAGATCCTGAGACGAGCCGGCGGATGTTCGTGGCCCATGGAGATTAGCGTGCAAATGACCAATGTGGCGGAGTCGGCCGAAGTGACGAAGTAGGTCACCAGCAACAGGGTACAGATGCCCGCGATCAGCAGTGTCAGCACCTGGCCCAGGCCCATCAGTTCGATGGTTTTGAACAAGGCCATGGTGATGTCTTCATTGACAGCCGCCGTCACACCACCGCCACCAAACAGCTCGATGAACATGGCGGTGTTACCGAAGATGGTGATCCAGAAGGTTGCCAGTACGGTCGGCGCGATCAGCACACCCAGGACGAACTCACGAATGGTGCGACCCTTGGAGATACGCGCGATGAATATGCCGCAGAACGGCGCCCAAGCGATCCACCAGCCCCAGTAGAAGACGGTCCACCAGCCCTGCCACTCACTCTTCGGATCGGGATCGACCCACATGCCCAACTGCACGACATTGGCCAGGTAGTCGCCTGAGTTGGTGACGAAGGCGCCGATCAGGTAGGCCGTCGGGCCACAAATAACGAACAGCGCCAGAATCACCATGGTCAGCTGCATGTTCAGCTCACTGAGGATGCGAATTCCCTTGTTCACGCCGCTCAGTACCGAGGCGGTGGCAATCACCGAGATCACCGCGATCAGGATCACCTGATTGCTGATCGACACCTCAATGCCCAACAGGTATTGCAGCCCCGCGTTCATCTGCTGCGCGCCCAAGCCAAGCGATGTAGCGATACCGAATACCGTGCCGAATACCGCCAGCAGGTCCGCGGCATGCCCCAGCGGCCCATAGATACGCTCCCCCAGCAGCGGGTACAGGCAGGAGCGGATCGACAGCGGCAAGCCCTTGCGGTAGGAAAAATAAGCCAGCATCAATCCGAAAGCCGCAAACAGTGCCCAACCGTGCAGGCCCCAATGGAAGATCGCAATGCGCATGGCGACCTGTGCCGCCTCTGCGGTCATCGCCTGCCCTTCAGCGATGAAGGGAGTGCTTTGAAAGTGGTAGATCGGCTCGGCGATACTCCAGAACAGAATACCGATACCAATACCCGCGCCGAACAACATGGAAAACCAGGAGAAGTTACTGAACTCGGGCCTGTCGCTGTCCTTACCCAGGCGGATGCTGCCATAACGACTGAAGATCAGCCAAACAGCGAAAAACAGAAAGAAGCTCATGATACCGACGTAATACCAGGCCAGCTTCGAGGCAATAAAGCCTTTGGCCGCACTGTAAATAGAGTCGGCATAAACCGGATCGATAATCGTAAATAGCACAAACGCGATAACCAGCAGAGCCGAACCGATCGACATGACCGGATTCATCTCAGCTCGCGACCCAATTTTTGCCGTCAACTGTTTCGCGCTACTCATGACGCGACCCTCTGCTCGATATGTTCTTGTAATTGTTATTCATCTTGTACCTTTCAACTGTTGGTTAATCCTTGCCGGGCAAAGATCTAGTTGACCATGAAAGAAAGCGCTGTTTCTTCATGGAGGGCCGTACCTGCGCACCTCACAGTAATGGCAGTGAGAGATGCGAGCACAGCCGTAGTTGTTGGACGAGGCAGCAGTAGCGATATGCACCAAAGAGAGCGCCAATATCGATACGAAATCTATTGTTATGAATGACGGTATCGATGAGAAGCAAAAAAATAGCAGGCAATGCCCACTGTTTTCTTATGGGTAGATTAGCCAGACACGCCCTTCAAGTGCTCTGAGCCAACCTCATAGCGGGTCATAGCAAGCCCTATATCGCCAAGCGCACCGACCTGACCAGGCTTTCCGGGCCTCCAGCGCGGCCTCAAGCATGGGATTTATGCAGCCATAAAAAAAACACCCTCTTAGGTCAATTTTTTATTGCTGGCTGCCACCGCTCTTCATTTCTAATATCGGCACTACCGAAAAAGCGCCGAAACCTACCAGTTGTGTCAGCCACTTCCATACACAGGTGTTGTTGATACGCCTCACCAGACTGGATGAACGAGACGAAACTCGGTGTAGCGTTAAGCAGTGGCTGGATAGTTATCACAGCGCACTACTGACGCAGCGATAAAGATCACTCGGCAAGTTACTGAACCTCAATAACTTGCCAAACAGTTTATTAGCGGGTCGTACAACCTGACAGCAGCGCCCATGGCAATCAAACAAAAAATCCAACCTGGCTGTTTAGTCTCCGTCAGCCGGTTCAGCTTATTTGAAGGATAAATTGCAATGAACAACCAACAGTTGCCGTTAACCGGAGTTCGCGTAGTTGATTTCGGTCAGCAGATTGCCGCACCGGCCGTAGCCATGACCCTGGCCGATCTGGGCGCTACCGTCGTGCACATCGATCCGCCCGAAGGCCCGCAATGGGACCATCCGGCCAATGCCGTGCTGAACCGTAACAAAAGCTCGTTGCGCCTGGACCTGAAGAGCGAAGCAGGTCTGGCTCAGGCCCTCGCCTTGATCGACCAGGCCGATATTGTCATCGAGGGCTTCCGCCCTGGCGTCATGCAGCGCCTGGGTATCGACTTCAGCCAACTGCGTGAGACGCGCCCAGAGCTGATCACCCTGTCGGTGCCGGGTTTCGCCAGCAACGACACCCTGCGCCGCGAGTGGAAAGCCACCGAAGCCGTGGTCGCTGCGACCGGCGGTGCCTTCACCGACATGGGCTTCAACCGCGTGTTGCTGGGCCTGAACCCGAGCTTCTCGCCGCTGCCGTTGGGCTCCGCCTACGCCACGGCTCTGGCAGCCGCCTCGGTGGTACTGGCGCTGCAGTCCCGGGAAAAAACCGGACGTGGCGATGCCATCGAAGTGCCGGTGATTTCCGCCCTGATGGAAGGCCTGTCGTACAACTCCTACGTCATCGAAGGCCTGCCCGAGCGCTACAAGACCATGCGCGAACTGGAGATCGAGCATCGCAAGGCCAACAACATTGCGATGGACCTGAGCTACGACGATCTGCAGGAATACCTGGATCCCTTCTATCGCACCTACAAGTGCGCCGATGGCCGCATGTTCTACTGCGTCTGCCCATCGCACCGCAACCACGCCAAGCGTGCCCTGACGGTCCTGGGCATCTATGACGAACTGGTCGCTGAAGGTCTACCGGAAGTGCAGAACCTGCACGCGCCGATCAGCGAGTGGGACGGCGAAACCTCCATCGGCGTCTACCCGCTGCCGAAGAAATGGGCCGACCACATCTCGGCCAAGATGAAGAAAGCCTTCCTCGCCAAGACCTCCGAAGAGTGGGCCGTGATCTTTGGCGAAGGGCAGATCCCCGGCGCGCCGCACCGTACCACCCAGGAATGGGTCAACCACGAGCACACCAACGCCGCCGGCCTGATCGTCGAGGTCAATGACCCGGTCTATGGCCTGATGAAACAACCAGGGCCGTTCGCCTGGCTGGAAGAGTCGGCCGCGCAGATGGTCACCCCGCGCCCGCGCAAAAACGTCAGCTTCGAGCAGGCGCTGGCTGAGCTCAGCGCAGTAGCCGCGGCGCAAACCGTGACCCGTCCGGTCGGTGCCGCGATCAAGCCGGCATCCAATGCTGGCTGGCTTGATGGCCTGCGCATTCTCGACCTGACCAACGTGATCGCCGGCCCGCACTCCACCGCGTTCCTCGCCCGCTTCGGCGCCGAGGTGATCAAGCTCGATACCGTCAAGCCCCTGTACGATCCGCTGATCGGCACCCTGTTCAGCTTCCAGACCAGCATGGGCAAGCGCAGCGCCCTGGTCGACATCATGAGCAGCGAAGGCCGCGAAGTATTCAATCGTCTGGTGCGCTCCGTCGACATGGTGGTAATCAACGCCCCCGAGCGTCAGCTCAAGGCCCTGGGTCTCGATCACGACAGCCTGCAGGCGGTCAACCCGGGCGTTCTGTTCTGCCGCCTAGACTGCCTTGGCGGCCCGCTGCCAGGCCCGAAGACCAACTACATCGGCTATGACGACATCATCCAGGCGCACAGCGGCATCATGAGTCGTTTCGGCGGCCCGGAAACCCCGGAAGAGCACGCCCACCTCGGCACCCTGGACGTCAACTGCGGTTTTGCCGCCGGCCTGGGCATGGCAGTGTCGCTCTACCATAAGCTGAAAACCGGCCAGGCCACCCGTTCGCGCACCTCGCTGTCGGCCGTCACCAACCTGGCGCAGCTGTCGTTCGCCTTCGACTACCAGGGTCGTGCACCTTTCAACGAGCCATCCGGTCGCGAAGTACTGGGCCACAACGCCCTCTCGCACTTTTACAAGACCGCGGAGGGCTGGCTCTACCTCGACTCGAAACAGTCCGAGCTGCCCCAGCTGGAGCAAGTCGAAGGCCTGGCCGGCATCAGCACTGCGGCAAGCGTCGGTGAGTTCCTGAAGGCTGCGCTGCTGACCGCACCAGCCGCCTACTGGGCGGAAACCTTGCAGGCAGCCGATATTGCCGCGGCCGTGCCGATGTCCATCGAGACCTTGCGCGAGCAGTACAGCCGCGCAGGCGACGGCACTGTGGGTATCGACCGGGGCAGCTTCGCCTTCTCCATCCACCACGACCATCCGAGTGGCCATTGCCTGACGCAGATCGACCACCTGGCAATTCGCCCTTCCGAGGCCAGCATCAAGGCCGTGAGCCTGCCGGAGCGCTGGGGTCACTCCACCCGTGAAGTACTCGCCGATGCGGGTTACAGTGCGGCAGAGGTCGAGTCGATGATTGAGCGCGAGATCGCCAGCCTGGGTTGGGCCGAGGAGTTCCTGCCAAGCTAATCACAGGGGTGAAGACAGCGGGCGGAACGGATGTTCCGCCCGTTTTGTTTGTGGCGGGGCTTATGTGGGCTGGGCTGGGCTGGGCTGGGCTGGGCTGGGCTGGGCTGGGCTGGGCTGGCAGGTTTGGCTTTACTCACCTAGGTTTGTCGAGTGGCCGGTGGCGCCAGTCAGTTTGCTCTAATGCCCCGATTTCGCGTTGCCGGGCCTCAGCATAGCTGCTATGACTCGTTACAGCGCCTGGTCTCAGGGCTCCAGTCATCCGCACTTGAGTTAACCCGTTAGCCGTACAGGCCATTAACTTTGGGGGTGACATGCTGCATCAGACTGTTCGGGCCGTCTGGCCTTTGTTCTTCGGCCTGGGCGTTATCGGCCTGTGTATCGGCGCCCAAGGTTCCTTGTTGGGCATTCGCGCCGAACTGGAAGGCTTCGACACCATCGCCACCGGCCTGCTGATGTCGGGCTATTACCTGGGGTTTCTACTCGGTTCCCTGCGCGCACCGGCGATTATCCAGCGGGTCGGCCATGTGCGCGCCTTCGGCGCACTGACCGCCCTGGCCTCCATGACCATCCTGGTGCATTCGGTGATCGTCGATCCCTGGACTTGGGGAGTGATGCGCTTGCTCACCGGCTTTGCCGTTTCAGCCATCTATGTAGTGGCCGAAAGCTGGTTGAACCAGGCCGCCGACAACCGTACCCGTGGCCAGTTGTTATCGCTGTACATGATCACCATGCTCGCCGGCCTGTCCGGTGGCCAATTTCTGCTGAATATCTCCGACCCCAGCAGTTTCGAACTGTTTACCCTGATTTCGATCCTGATCAGCCTGGCGGCGATCCCGATTCTGGTCACCGCCACGCCGATGCCGACTTTTGCAGCTGCGCGCCCGGTGGGCATTATCACCCTGTACCGCGTCGCACCGACCGGCTTGGTCGGCTCCTTCCTGATCAACGCCTGCTACGCCATGACTCTC
The DNA here is from genome assembly GCF_000498575.2 of Pseudomonas taeanensis MS-3. Taxonomy (GTDB): domain Bacteria; phylum Pseudomonadota; class Gammaproteobacteria; order Pseudomonadales; family Pseudomonadaceae; genus Aquipseudomonas; species Aquipseudomonas taeanensis. The sequence goes on along the minus strand of NZ_AWSQ01000009.1, from coordinate 181,580 downwards.
GGCATGGGCGCGGTGTATGCCAGTCGACTGGGCATGCGCGTCAGTGAAATATCGCTGTTCATCGCTGTGTTGCTGATTGGCGGCATGTTGCTGCAATGGCCGTTGGGCAAGCTCTCAGACCACATGGATAGACGCACGGTGATCGCCGGATCGGCCTTCGCCGCCTTGATATTTGCAGTGGCCAGCGCCCTTGTCGGTACCTCGGGTGGCATTGCCTACCTGCTGCTGGCGTTGTTGTTCGGCGGCAGCTGCTTTCCCCTGCTGGCGCTTTACCTGGCGCTGACCAATGACCAACTGGAAGCCGACCAGGCCGTCGGCGCCAGCAGCACCCTGTTGCTGGCCGGAGGCGTTGGCGCCTCGGTCGGCCCCTTCGGCATTTCCCTGGTGATGGATCAATGGGGGCCGTCGAGCTTTTTCTGGAGCCTGGCGATCATGGCGGGGCTGATGGCAGGCCATGCCCTGTACAAGCGCATCAGCGACCCTTTCACAACCTCGACCGAACCGACCAGCTTCCAGATGCAGGCTCCCTTCCCGGTTGGCTCGGTGCTGATGGACCCCGCGCCAGAAGAGGCCCAGCAGGCAGAGCCCGCGCATCCGCCACTTGTCGAACAGCCCAGCAGCTGAGGACAAGCGGTCCAATTACCGGCCCCTCGGTGCGGTCTCCTAGCGCTCGGTGAATTGCGCCTTCAACAGGTCGCGAAAGGTCTGAATCAGCGATTCGCGTGAGCGGCCACGGCGCAGGATCAGTGAGAATGGCGCCTGGTAGCCAAAAGTCGCCGGCAGCAGTACGCGCAGCTGCCCCTGCTCGACCCAATGCTGCGCGTAGTGCTCCGGCAGGTAACCAATATAGGCGCCGGACAATATCAGAATCAGCTGCGCCTCCATCGACTCGACTGTCGCGGCACTGTGCTTGAAACCGTGCCGCGCCAACTCCGACTGGCTCCAGTAGCCACGGCCGACCATACGCTGCTGAGTGATCAACTCATCGGGAATGCGCCGCTCACGAAACAGCGGGTGGCGGTCGCTGCAGTACAGCCAGTGCTGCTCGCGATACAGCGGCTGATAAACCAAGCCGTTCATCCGTGTCGGGCAGGCGCTGATGGCCAGGTCCAGACGGTTCTCCAGCACCGCCAGCTGCAGCTCATAGGGGCTCATCACCGACAGGTGCAGGTGCACGGCCGGGTGCTCCTTGCTGTAAGCACCTATCACCTCGGCTAGCGGCAGGGCCGGGTCGCTGACGGTGGTGTCCAGCACGCCGAGGTTGAGGGTGCCACGCAACTCGCCCTTGAGCGCCGCGGAGTAACGCTCGAAGCCTTCCAGCTCGCCGAGTAGGCGCAGGGTTTCGTGGTAGAACAGCTCGCCCTTGCTGGTCAGGCTGAAGCCGCCACGGCCGCGGTGGCACAGGCTCAGGCCGAGCTGACCTTCCAACTGGCTCATGTAGGTACTGATCGCCGAAGTCGACAGGTTCAGTTCCTGCTGCGCGACAGCGAAGCCTTGGTGGCGAACCACGGCGACGAAGATGCGCAGCAGTTTCAGGTCGGGCAAAGCTTGGCTCATCGGACCTTCCAAATCAGCAACGTGGGATGGATTAGACGCGCAGCGGCGTAACCCATCGTCCTGGCAACAATATGGGTATCGCTGCGCTCACCCATCCTACAGCCGTGATCTTTAGTTTAGAAATCTCTGAACTAAGTTTTTGTCCTCAGCGATTTTTCCCCAGGGCATCCTGCTCAACAATCCGGCCCACGATTACTACAACCATAACAACCGTGAGGCCATCCCATGGACAAGACTCTGCACCAGCCCTTGGGCGGCAATGAAATGCCCCGCTTCGGTGGTATCGCCACCATGATGCGCCTGCCGCATATCCAGAAAGTGGAAGAACAGCGTGAACTGGATGCCGCCTTCGTCGGCGTGCCACTGGACATCGGCACCTCGTTGCGCTCCGGCACCCGCTTCGGCCCGCGCGAGATTCGCGCCCAGTCGGTGATGATCCGTCCCTACAACATGGCCACCGGCGCCGCGCCGTTCGACTCGCTGAACATCGCCGACATCGGCGACGTGGCGATCAACACCTTCAACCTGCTCGACGCGGTACGCATCATCGAGGAGTCCTACGACAAGATCGTCGAACTCGGTATCATCCCGCTGACCCTCGGCGGCGACCACACCATCACCCTGCCGATCCTGCGTGCGCTGAAGAAGAAGCACGGCAAGATCGGCCTGGTGCATATCGACGCCCACGCCGACGTCAACGACCACATGTTCGGCGAGAAGATCGCCCACGGCACCACCTTCCGCCGCGCCGTGGAAGAAGGCCTGCTCGATTGCGACCGCGTGGTACAGATCGGCCTGCGCGCCCAGGGCTACACCGCCGAAGACTTCAACTGGAGCCGCAAGCAGGGCTTTCGCGTAGTCCAGGCCGAAGAGTGCTGGCACAAGTCGTTGGCCCCACTGATGGAAGAAGTCCGCGCCAAGGTTGACGGCGGCCCGGTCTATTTGAGTTTCGATATCGATGGTATCGACCCGGCCTGGGCGCCTGGCACCGGCACTCCGGAGATCGGCGGCCTGACCACCATCCAGGCCATCGAAATCATTCGCGGCTGTCAGGATCTGCAACTGATCGGTTGCGATGTAGTGGAAGTCTCCCCGCCCTACGACACCACCGGCAACACCTCGTTGCTCGGCGCCAATCTGCTGTACGAAATGCTCTGCGTGTTACCCGGCGTTCAGCGTCGCTGATCTACGGGTCTTTTACTCAACACTGGGCGCCGAACGGCGTCCAGGCACTGCACAAAAACAATTAAGGTGCTGCGATGAATCATGACGAAACCATGCCGCTGCTCGACGACCAACCGCCGGCAGACACACCCTTCAACCTGCGCCAGCTGCTGATCTTTCTGATCCCCTCGCTGCTCGGCGTACTCCTGTTCCTCACCCCCATCGTCTATGACGGCAAGGTCACCATCGGCCTCGGCGTGATGGCCGATGCACTGAAAGCGGCGCTAAGCGCCTGGCTGCCGGCCATCGCTACCGGTCTGTTGCTGGTTTCCGCGACGCTGGGTGTGTTCGCCAGCCTGCTCAAACCGCGCTGGATCACCGCGCGACCGGCACTCAACGAGCTGTTCAACCTGCACCCGCTGTGGCTCGGCCTGCGCGTACTTGGCGCAGTGTTTGCCGCCATGACCCTCTGGCAATTCGGCCCGGAGTGGATCTGGAATGCCAATACCGGCGGTGTGGTGCTGAAAGATCTGGCGCCGGTGCTGATCACCTTCTTCCTGGTCGCCGGCTTGATCCTGCCGCTACTCACCGATTACGGCCTGATGGAGTTCTGCGGCACCCTGGTGCGCAACGTATTCCGCAAGGTCTTCGGCCTGCCAGGCCGTTCGGCCATCGACGCCATCGCCTCCTGGCTGGGTTCGGGCACCGTCGGCGTGCTGATCACTGCCCAGCAGTATCACAAGGGCTTCTACAGCGCCCGGGAAGCGGCGGTGATCGCCACCAACTTCTCCATCGCCTCGATCGCCTTCAGCCTGCTGATCACCAGTTTCATGAAGCTCGATCACCTGTTCGTGCCCTTCTACCTGACCGTAGTAGTGGCGGGCCTGGCGGCGGCGATCATCACCCCGCGCATCCCGCCACTGTCATGGAAGAAAGATGAATACGTCGCCGGGGTCGGCAAGCAGATCAAGGAAGACGTCCCCGCCGGCACCTCGCTGCTGCGCTGGGGCATGCTGCAGGCAGTGAAACGCGCCAACGCCAACCCCTCACCTACACAGATGGTCAAGGTCGGCGTGCACAACGTGGTGGACATCTGGCTGGGCCTGCTGCCACTGGTAATGGCCATCGGCACCCTCTCCCTGGCTGTCGCCGAGTTCACCCCGATCTTCAACTGGTTGTCCTACCCCATAGTGCCGCTGCTTGAGCTGCTGCAACTGCCGGAAGCGGCCAAGGCGGCGCCGGCGATTCTGGTGGGCTTTGCCGACATGTTCCTGCCGGCGGTACTGGGCAAGGGCATCGAGAGCGAACTGACCCGTTTCGTGGTGGCCTGCGTGTCGCTGACCCAGCTGATCTACATGTCGGAAGTGGGTGTATTGATCATCAAGGCCAAGCTGCCGCTGAACATCCTCGAGTTGTTCGTGATCTTCATCATCCGCACCCTGATCACCCTGCCGATCATCGCGCTGATGGCGCACTGGATCGTCGGCTGACCGTACCTCTCCCCTCTCCGGCCTGGAGAGGGGAGCACTACACAAAAACCGTTGAAGAGTTGACTGTGCGTCAACAATTCCAAGCATCAAACAGCGGGAGGTCGACTCGTGCTCAAGCAGCCAACACAAAACTCAGGCCAGGATGAGCTCGTCAGATCTGAAGCAGACCGTTTCGATGTGCAACGCGCTGCGGATGCCTTGATCGCCGCCTTTGCCAGTAACCACAGCGAAGCCTATTTTGCGGCGTTCAGTGAAGACGCAACCTTCGTCTTTCATAGCTGCGACACCCTTTTGCCAAACCTCAGCGCCTACCGCCAGCTGTGGACCAGCTGGCAAGCCGACGGCTTTGCGGTAATCGCCTGTACCTCCCGCAATCCGTTGCTGACCCTGCATGGGGATACCGCGATCTTCGTGCATGAGGTTATCACTCACCTGCGCGTGGCCGGCACGGAGGCGCACAGCCATGAGCGCGAGACCATTGTATTTCGCCGCCAGCACGGCAGTCGCCACTGGCTGGCCTGCCATGAACACCTGTCGCTGATGCCTACCGGCTAAAGCACTCCACGCGTCACCCGCTATGTCCAAGTGCCCAACCTAAGCAGTTGGGTTAACGACAAATCCTTGAAGTAACTGCCACTCACACCGACTGAATCAATAATCAAAATAATCAAAATAATCAGGGGAGTTACCACATGCTCAAGAACCTAACCCAATACTTCGGGCAGGATGGTCTTGCGCCAACCTCCACCGAACATCGAAGCCTCGGTTTTAGCGGCACTGTTGCCCTGTGGCTCGGCGCCAACGTGGTGGTCACCACGATTCTGACTGGCATGCTGCTGGTCCCGGACCTACCCTTCCTGCACGCCATGTTGATTGTGCTGATCGGCTCGGGCATCGGTATCCTGCCGCTGGTCATGGTCGGGATAATGGGCCAGCGTACCGGTCTGACCACCATGGTACTGGCGCGAGGCAGTTATGGTCCTCTGGGTGCCAAACTGCCCTCTCTGGTCAATTTGCTGACACTGCTGGCCTGGAGCTGGATTCAGGCCCTGCTGGCCGGCATGAGCCTGAACTATGCCGTCGAACAAATCACCGGTTACTCCAACCTGCCGCTGTTTACCATCCTGTGCGAAACCCTAGTGCTATTGATCGCCCTGCGCGGTCATCTGGGCATCGAGCGAGTCGAGCGCTGGGCGGCAGTCGGCATGTTGCTTCTGTCCGGCGCTGTGTTCTACGCCATGAGCCAGCACTTCGAGTTCAGCTCTCTGGTCAATATGGCGCAAGAGCCACGCAATGGCATCACCGCTGGCATCGCCTTTGATATCGTCATCGCCACAGCGTTTTCCTGGATACCGCTGGCTGCAGACTACAACCGCAATTGCCGCAGCCAGGGCGTAGCGGCCATGGGCACTTGGGTGGGTTATGTGGTCGCGACACTGCTGGCCATGGGATTGGGCGCTACGGTGTCCGGCTTCAGCGTATTGACCGGCATGGAGCAAACCTACGACCCAGCCGTACTCCTGTCGGGTTTTGGCTTCGGTATGCCGGCTGCCATTGTGGTGTTTCTCTCGGTGATGACCACCAACGTGATGTGTGTCTACAGCGCGTCGTTGTCCTACTTGAATATCAGTCCGCGCACCAAATTCTGGAAGCCGGCGCTGGTTATCGGTGTACTGTCGATCCTTGGCTCGCAAATCCCCGGCATCCTCGACAACTTCCAGAACTTCCTGCTGATCATCGGCAGCGTATTCATCCCGGCCTTCGCCGTGCTGATTGCCGACTATTACCTGATCCATCGCGGCCACTACAGTGTCACCGACCTGCTCAGCGAAGATGGCGGACGCTACAGCTACCTGGCCGGCGTCAACCCGGCTGCCTTTGTCGCTTATGGCCTGGGCGCGCTGCTGGCCTACTACTGGGGTTGGGTCTCGCCTCTGGCATTTGGTGCCTCGCTGCCGGTATTCCTGATTACCGCTGCCGGCTACACCGTGCTGCGCCGCTGGGTGTTGGTGCCCAAGGCGCAGTTGGCGTAGGTTGGGTTAATTGCAGCGGAACCTAATTAGCGGGTTTCGCTGTACATGGCGGATATCAGTCACGGTAGGGTGCGCCGCACCCTACAGAACACGTGCAACGCTGCAGATCAGTTCCAGGAGCCCTCCATGAAAATCGTCAGCCGTGACCAATGGTTCGAAGTGGAGCACCGCTACGACGGCATCAGCCTGATCCACGAGCCCTATGTTCGGCCGTTCTACCGCTGCAACCTGTGGCATGTGCAGGGCCGCGACCGCGATGTGCTGATCGACTCCGGCTCCGGCCTGGTCAGCTTGCGTGAACAACTGCCCTGGCTGACCGAACGCCCGTTGTTGGCGGTGGCCAGCCACACGCACTTCGACCATATCGCCGGGCACCATGAGTTCCCCGAACGCCTGGTGCATCCGGCCGAGGCGGATATCCTCGCGGCGCCAACCGGGGCCAATACCCTGGCCGCAGACTTCGTTGGCGACGAGATGTTCGAGGCGCACCCCGATTGCCCGCTGTGCTATGCCGAGTACCGGGTCAGGGCCGCGCCGGCGACACGGCTGATCGAAGAAGGCGATGTGCTGGATCTGGGCGACCGGGTGCTGCAAGTCCTGCATACCCCTGGGCATTCGCCAGGCGGCATCAGCCTGTGGGAGGCGGCGACGCAGACATTGTTTTCCGGTGACATCCTGTATGACGGCCCCTTGATCGAAGATGCCTACCACTCCAATCTGCAGGACTACGCGAAAAGCCTGATACGCCTGCGTAACTTACCGGTGCGCACCGTGCATGGCGGACATTTTCCGAGTTTCTCGGGTGAGCGTATGCGCGAACTGATCGACCAATGGTTCAAGAGCCACAAGGAATTCGCCTAGGAACTTGGCGGCGTTGATGGGCAGGACGAGAACGTCCGCAATTGAGGTTTTAGTCAGGTGAGGCGAATAGTCAGCCCAGGCATCCAGTCCATGCAGCAACAGCTGAAGCCCCCTGGTTTCACTGCACAACCATCGCCGCTCACCCCTGAGCCCCACAGGCTCTCCCGCGGCATCATCTAGCATGGCCCCGCTGACTAAGCTGAAAGCTGCGCTCGGTGGCCACCCGAGCGCCACTTACTCGCGGCGCCGACGTGGGGCTTTAGGATCGCGAGGAGTATTGGTCCGCACGGGGACGGGCTGCAGTTGTGGCCGATCGAGCAGGCCAAGGGCAACCAGCAGATCTTCTAAGGCATTTTGCGACTTGGCGATCATGAGACTTCCTCCTGCCAAGGACTTCGATCAGGTACTCAAGGTACCTTGATTGAGCGTAGAACAATCTGCACAAAGCTGCAGGCGTGTGCGGCAAGCCGAGTCACATTCAGCCAGTGCTGCAGTCCGGCCGAATGCGTTTTTCCCACACAGTCACGGAGTCGGTGCAATCTTTTCTGCGCCGGTTGTCCGAGGCATCCCAGCGCTGGTCTTGTGACTCAAACCCCGGTATCGACACGCTCAGCTTTGCGCCGGTAAGGAAACACATCGATCACCTTGCCCGTGCGAATCGCCTCTTGCAGGCTCTTCCAGTACTCGGCGTCATACAGCTCGCCATGCAGTTGGCTGAATAAGCGGCGCAGCTTGATATCGGCGAACAGGAACGGGGGAAACTCTTCTGGAAACACATCCAGCGGCGCCACCGAGTACCACGGCTCCGAGGCCATTTCGTCCTCCGGGTAACGTGGCTCTGGAATGCGCCGGAAGTTCATCTCGGTGAGGAAGCAGATTTCGTCGTAATCGTAGAACACCACGCGGCCGTGACGGGTGACGCCAAAGTTCTTCAGCAGCATGTCACCGGGAAAAATGTTCGCCGCCGCCAGCTGTTTGATCGCCAGGCCATAGTCGTCCAGCGCTGCACGCACCTGCCCCTCGGTTGCGCTGTCTACATACATATTCAGCGGGGTCATGCGTCGTTCGGTCCAGCAGTGACGCACCAACACCGTCTCACCCTCCAGCACCACGGTGGACGGCGCCACCTCCAACAGTTCGGCCAGACAGTCCGCCTCGAACTTGGCCTTGGGGAAGCGAAAATCGGCGAACTCCTGAGTATCGGCCATGCGTCCAACCCGGTCGACACTGCGCACCAGACGGTACTTCTGAATCACGGTGGATCGATCGACGGTTTTCGACGGTGCGAAGCGGTCCTTGATGATTTTGAACACGGTATTGAAACCCGGCAGGGTAAACACGCTCATGACCATGCCGCGCACGCCGGGGGCCATGATGAACTTGTCATCGGTATTGGCCAGATGGTTGATCAGTGAACGGTAGAACTCCGACTTGCCGTGTTTGTAGAAACCTATCGAGGTGTACAGTTCGGCGATGTGCTTGCCCGGCAGTATGCGTTTGAGGAAACCGATGAACTCCGCCGGAATCGCCACCTCAACCATGAAATACGAGCGGGTGAAGGAGAAAATAATCGACACCTCGGCCTCGTCGGTGATCAATGCATCGATCTGCACGCCCTGCCCTTCACGGTGCAGCAGCGGAATCACCAGCGGCCATTGTTCGTCGCGGTTAAACAGACGGCCGACCAGATAGGCGCCCTTGTTGCGGTAGAGCACCGAAGAAAACAACTCAATGCTCAACTCCGGGTCCTTGCACACCCAGTCTGGCAGGCTCTCGCGCAATTGCCCTTCGAGCCGATCGAGGTCTCTCGGCAGGTTTTCATAGGGCACGTCGAAACGGTAGTCATCGAAGATTTGCGCGAGCAGTCCCGGCAGATTGCCGCACGGCTTGTAGTTGCGGGTCTGCGCTATGCGTGCACGGGGCCGCAACGAGGGCCGGGTGGTGTGGATGAACATGCAGCCATCGTTAATCTGGTCATGGCTGAACAGACCGCAGAAAATCGAGTTGTACCAGGTCTCGGCCAGTTCATCGTCGTCGCGCAGGTCGATCAGTGCGATATAGGCGCTCTTCACCAGCGGCCACTGATTCACCTCGAACAACTCCTGATTAAAGCTGCGACGCAGGCGCTGTCCCACCTCATCGACCTTTTCCTCATACAGGTTGATCCGCGCCGCCGAAGCGCTCTGCGCCTCCTGCCAGAGCGCCTGCTCGAAGCGGGCGCGGGCGCCCTCGGTGATCTGACGGAAATGCTCGCGATAGTCGTCGAAGCCATCGAGAATCAGACGGGCGATATCGGCGGCTGGCCATTGCTGCGCCATGGGCAAACCTCTAGTGCAAGAAAGGGCATGGAGTGGCGAGCTTAGCCAGTGACTTCGTGGAGGAAAAGCCAATGGCAGAGGTAAAAGCACTTATCTGCTGTGAAAAGTCAGCGCTACATTGATTTAAAAGCGATTTTCGGATTGCCTTGACGAGCCCGCCCAGCAACACTTCGCGCCCAGCCCTTATTTGGAGTGAGTCGTGCGCATCGCCGACCTGCTACGCCTGTTACTGCTCGCCGCCATCTGGGGCGCCAGCTTTCTATTCATGCGGATCATCGCGCCGGTACTCGGCAGCATGCCGACCGCTTTCTTTCGCGCCAGCCTGGGCGCCCTCGGCCTGCTGGCGATTCTGCTGATCATGCGGGTGCGCTGGGATTTTCGCGGCAAGCTCAAGCAGTGTCTGATTCTCGGGGTGATCAATGCCGGGCTGCCATCGGCCATGTACTGCCTCGCGGCGCTGGTGCTGCCAGCCGGATATTCGGCAATCTTCAACGCCACCACGCCGATGATGGGCGTGCTGATCGGTATGTTGTTCTTCAGTGAGGCCATGACCACCAGCAAAGCCGCTGGCGTAGCCCTCGGCCTGTTTGGCGTCGCCGTACTGACCCGCACGGGGCCGGTCAGTGTCGATCTGGAGTTGCTGCTGGGCGCCGCCGCCTGCTTGCTCGCCACTACGTGCTACGGCTTTGCCGGCTTCCTCACCCGGCGTTGGATCGGTCAACAAGGCGGGCTGGATAATCGCCTGACCGCGTTCAGCAGCCTGTGTGGCGCCAGCCTGTTTCTGTTGCCGCTGTTCGCAGGCGCGCTGGTTGTACAGCCGCCGGTCAGCTGGGGCGGTCTCGACGTGTGGCTGTCCCTGGCCGGTCTCGGACTGATGTGCACGGCCTTCGCCTATGTCCTGTATTTCCGTTTGCTGGCCGATATCGGCCCGATCAAAGCCTCGACCACGACCTTCCTGATTCCCCCTTTCGGCGTGTTATGGGGCGCATTGCTGCTGGATGAGCCGTTGTCTTGGGCTTATCTATATGGCGGTGTACTGATCGCCGTGGCGCTATGGCTGGTGGTCAGGCCGACGACTCCGGCGGTTGAAGCACGAGCGGCCACTTAGCCTGTGCAGACGTAGCGCAACCCAGAGACCGCGGACAGAGTCACGGCATTGGCTCGACTATCACTCTGGCCGCCAAGGGACACCGCCTCACCTGTAAGGCGGCACTGCCAAACTCTCTCCGCGCGGCCCCCTGGCCATACAGGTCAATGCTGCGCGACTGAAAGCGACATGGCGTTCCGACCGGCGCCCACCCGCGTCAGCTGGACTAGACTCAAGCAGTGCGCGGACCACCACACTCCAGCCGCCAGACCAATGACTCCGTCGACCCAGCCCATGCGCGTAGTGCAGGCTCTTTGCGGATGCCTCCCTGGACTCTCGGAGTCGGCAGCAGAGGCCCAGTCGCCCATGCAGAAGCGAATACCAGTCACGCTCGGAGCAATTACTCAGGAGCAGCGCGGATGTCTACAGGAGCGAAGATCGCATCGCAGACCGAATCCTTGCCGCAAGACCCGAGCCCGGCTTTGCCTGGCTCAAACCCAGACCTGAAGTCAAAACCGCAGCGTTCATGGTGGCAAGAAACATTGGCACCATTGCGCCACTTGAAACGCTCGACCCAGTTCGTCATTGCTGCGGTGATCATCCTCGGCCTGACCATGGCCTTCGTCGGCAACCTGGTCAGCAAAACCATCGAACGCTCGGCGGTACAGGCCGCCGCCGAGGCCGGTGCGTTATATATGTCGACCTTTCTGGAGCCCTACGTTCAGGAGCTGTCCACGGCCAAGCGTCTTTCCGCCAAGACGTCCCAGGCTATCGACCATCTGATGTCGAGTCCCACGCTGAACACCCACATTAAGTCCGTGAAGATCTGGAGCCCCGACGGGGCGGTGATATACAGCACGAATAAATCCGTGATGAACAAGACGTTTTCAACCACCGACGAAATCAAACAGGCTTTGGCAGGTAATACCGTCACCGAATGGGGGGAGTTGCAAGACGAAGAGAATGCGTATGAACGCAGCCTGGGCATCCCCTTATATGAAATCTATGCCCCGCTTCGGGAGTTCGGCTCAGGGAGGATTGTGGCCGTCGGCGAGTTTTATGAAAGCGCAGAGACGTTGCAGCATGAAGTCGATCGCACCCGTCACGAAGTCTGGATCATCGTCGGCACGGCCACCGTGACCATGCTGTTGCTGTTGTTTTGTATCGTACAGGGCGGTGAGCGGGTGATTGATCGGCATCAACGGGCGCTGCGCAAGCAGATGGAGGAACAAGCACTGCTGCTTTCGCAGAACGGCAACCTGCAACGCAAAATTGCCACCGCCCATCAGGAGTTCTCGCAGATCAATGAACTCACCCTACGCCGCCTCGGCGCGGATCTACATGACGGTCCGGCTCAACTGCTGACCCTGATCCTGGTTCGACTGGATGAGCTCAGCGCACTGCAAGAACGTTATCAGGCAAATGGTCACCCACTAGAAGGAGATGCCCTGGAAACCATGAGGAGTGCCGCAAAGGACGCACTGCAGGAGATCCGCAACATCTCTCGCGGCCTGGCGCTTCCGGAAATCAACGGCATGACCTTGCGCCAGGAACTGGAGCTGGTCGTACTACGGCATGAGCAGCGCACCAGAAGCCAGGTCGGCCTGAGTTGCGGTTCGTTGCCAGAAAACCTGCCGCTCACGCACAAGATCTGCATCTATCGATTTGTCCAGGAGGCGTTGAACAATGCCTACCGCCATGCTGCTGGGTCCGGCCAGGAGGTCCACGCCAGCTATGACGGAACCTGGCTCGAAGTGCGGGTTTGCGACACCGGTCCGGGTATTGCGACCGAGAGCGCACCTGCGACGGAGGTAAACCAAGGCCGGACCTGCCTGGGCCTGGCCGGAATGCGCTATCGGGTCGAAGCCCTTGGCGGAGTCTTTGCCATCGAATCCTCGGCCAGCACCGGAACCCAGGCGAGCGCGCGATTCAAACTGTGACTAGGGTCCTGTGGCGCTCACCATCGCCGCAGCTTGAGCATCATCGATGCGCGGCGGTTAATCGAGTTCACTGTAGGGCTGACAGGCCACCCATTGCGACCCGGCCAAGCGACGCTGGATGTTCGACACCTGCGCATTATCCCAATGCCGCCTGACGGCCGTAACCGCCTCCACCCGGTTGCGCACGTGGAGCTTCTGCATGACGCTGGTCATGTAATGCTTGACGGTTTTCTCGCTCAACGAGAGTTTGAGAGCAATTTCTCGATTGGTCAGCCCATTGGCCACTTCGCGGATGACTTGCTCCTCGCGGTGGGTGAGATCGGCGATGCTCTTTTCACCCTCGTTATGTTTCTTCAGATTATTGATCAGCCGGCCTGCGAACCCCGGCGTGATGAAGGTTTCACCCTTGGCAACGTTTCTGATTGCCTGCACCAGTTCAGGTCCGCTTACACCTTTCAACACATAGCCTTTGGCACCCGCCTCCAAAGCGGCATAGGCGTCCTCTTCGGACTCAGAAACAGTCAGCATCAAAACCTTGATCGATGCCGAAGCCGATGTAATGGCGCGGACCGCAGCAAAGCTATCACCGGGCATGTGCACATCCATCAGCATCACATGGGGTTCGAACTCCGCTGCGATGGCCTTAGCCTCATCGGCTGAACCACCCTGCTCCACCACCTCGAAGTCGCTAACTCGCTTGAGCGTCGCGGCAACCCCCTGCCTCAACAGAGGGTGATCATCGACGATACCAATCCTGATTTTGCAGCTCATACACGGTCCCTCCCCTACTGCGCTCCGATCGTTGGCCCGAGCGGCTCCGCCAAACCACTCAGATCCTTCAGAGTGTAGTAAACCCAATACGTGCACGCTCGAATTGACTGCAATAAACCTAGCCGACTGTCAGCCGATTAGCCCAGAGATAATCAGACCAAAGTCCTAAGCAGTTTTCAGACTAAAGTCGCGAAATTTGATTCGACCTCCGCATCTTTGGCTAGAAAGGAAACCCTCCCATGCTGTAGGCCTCTAGGAATTTCTGAGCAGTGACTATGACTTACGTATTCAGATATGACCTTGACTCAAATCAATGCCAATCATTTGGCGCACCTATCGAGCTCAACAACCGACAGGCGGTAACGGTTGTCGATTCCGTTGTGTCAATGCCGCACTCAACCGCTACGGTTGAGCCTGCGAAGAGCGCACCTAAGCCGGTCAGCGCCGTGAAACCACATAGATCCACCGATTACACGCAGGCACTCGATGCTACTCGTCTGTATCTGAACGAAATCGGCTTCTCACCCCTGCTCTCGCATGAGAAAGAACTGCACTTTGCCCGCCTGACGCAGCAAGGCGATCCCCAGGGGCGCAAGTGCATGATTGAGAGCAACCTGCGCCTGGTGGTGAAGATTGCTCGCGGCTACCTCAATCGTGGGCTGTCGCTACTGGACCTAGTAGAAGAAGGCAATCTCGGCTTGATCCGCGCAGTGGACAAGTTTGACCCCGAACTTGGCTACCGTTTCTCAACCTATGGCACTTGGTGGATTCGCGAAGCCATTGAGCGAGCCATCATGAACCAGACTCGCACCATTCGCCTGCCCATCTACGTAGCCAAGAAGCTCAATGCTTACCTGGGAGCAGCTCGCGAGCTGACCCGCAAGCTCGATCATGACCCCTCATCGGATGAGATCGCCAAGCTATTGGAAAAAACCGTGAGCGAAGTCGAGCATATACGAGAGCTGAACGTACGCGTGTCATCCGTGGACTCTGCCCGCACCCCGGATTCGGAGCGGTCACTTCTGGACACCCTCGCCGACGATCCGTCGAACGATCCCTGCCGGTTGCTGCAGAGCAACGAGCTGTCGCAAAAGCTCAAAGGCTGGATGGCTGAACTTACAGATAAGCAGCGGGAAGTATTGATACGCCGCTTCGGCCTACGCGGCGATGATGGGTGCACCCTGGAGGAGATGGGGCAGAGTGTCGGCCTGACCCGCGAGCGGGTTCGGCAGATTCAGGCCGAAGCGCTCAAACGCCTACGCACGATTCTGGAGAAAAACGGCCACACCAGTGAGAGCCTGCTGCAATAATTGGTTCCTGAGCACGCGTTTGTATAGGTCAACGCCCAGAGACGCCTGTTCCAGATTTCTGCACGCCAAAGCCGCCCTCAGGCGGCTTTTCATTGCACGCTAAACGCTTACTGCACCATTTCCTGCTCGCTGAACAGATCACTGAATAGCATGCTCGACAGGTAACGCTCACCCGAGTCAGGCAGAATCACCACGATGGTCTTGCCCTGCATCTCCGGCTTCTCGGCCAGGCGCACTGCCACGGCCATCGCCGCGCCACAGGAGATGCCGCACAGGATCCCCTCCTCGCGCATGAGCCGCAGGGCCATGGCCTTGGACTCTTCATCAGTGACCTGCTCGACACAATCAACCATTGCCAGGTCGAGATTTTTCGGCACAAAGCCAGCGCCAATTCCCTGAATCTTGTGCGGGCTAGGCTTGACCTCATCGCCCGCGATGGTCTGGCTGATCACCGGTGAAGACACCGGCTCGACCGCCACAGACAGGATCGGCTTGCCTTGAGTCTGTTTGATATAGCGCGACACGCCGGTAATGGTGCCGCCGGTACCGACACCCGACACCAGCACATCCACTGCGCCGTTGGTGTCGCTCCAGATTTCCGGGCCAGTAGTTGTTTCATGGATCGCCGGATTAGCCGGATTTTCGAACTGCTGCGGCATGAAGTATGTGGCCGGGTCAGAGGCGGCGATTTCGGCGGCCTTCTCGATCGCCCCCTTCATACCCTTGGCCGGCTCGGTCAGCACCAGCTCGGCGCCCAGCGCTTTCAATACCTTGCGCCGCTCCAGGCTCATCGATGCCGGCATAGTCAACAGCAGCTTGTAGCCCCGTGCTGCCGCAACGAAGGCCAGACCGATACCGGTATTGCCAGAAGTCGGCTCGACTATAGTCATACCGGGCTTGAGCACGCCACGCTCCTCGGCATCCCAGACCATACTGGCACCGATTCGGCACTTCACCGAGTAGGCCGGATTGCGCCCTTCGATCTTGGCCAGAATGGTCACACCGGTTGGTCCCAGGCGATTGATTCTGACCAGCGGGGTATTACCGATGGCTTGTGCGTTGTCGGCGAAGATGCGACTCATGGCGGTGTCCTTATGCGCGTTCTAGCGGAAGCCTCAGAGACTATGATGAGCAAGCGCAGCAGTCCAGCCCAGCGCATGCGCGCTGAACTCCAAACCGTTGGCATGGGTCTGTTTATTTATGAAAAAACGCTACGGCATTCCCATGTGGTTTGTACTGGGCCTGTGCGCTGCTTTGCTGGCCGCCTACCTTGCCCTGCCCTACATGGTGCGGGACTACCTCAATGACAAACTTGCCGATATGGGCGACTACCAGGGTCATATCAGCGATGTAGACCTAGCCTTGTGGCGCGGGGCTTACCGAATAAATGGCCTGGAAATCGTCAAGATCGATGGTCAGGTTCCTGTGCCCTTCGTCGACGCCCCAAGTATCGATCTGTCGGTCAGCTGGCATTCACTTTGGTACGACCGTGCTGTGGTCGCCACCGTTGAGTTTGGCCACCCCACACTCAACTTCGTCGACGGAGGTGACAATAAAGCGGCCTCGCAGACCGGTCAGGGAACCGACTGGCATGAACAACTCGAAAAATTGCTGCCGATAACCCTCGATGAACTCAGAGTGGTAGAAGGCACCATTCGATTTCATAATTTCACCTCAAAACCACCCGTTGAACTTGAAGCCACTCAGGTCAACGCCAGCCTGTACAACCTGACTAACGTGACGGATGAGCAAGGCAAACGAGTCGCTCACTTCGAAGGCACGGCCAAACTACTGGGCAATGCCCCCCTCGAAACTCAGGCTAGCTTCGACCCGTTCAAGGATTTCGAGGACTTCGACTTAAAACTGCGGGTTACCGACATCGAGCTAAAACAGCTCAATGACTTTTCCGGCGCCTATGGCAACTTCGACTTCAATGCCGGAACCGCTGATGTGGTGATTGAAGCCAGCGCCAACGCTGGTCAGCTTGACGGCTACATCAAGCCCCTGTTGCGCAATGTGGACATATTCAACTGGCGACAGGACGTGGCCAACCAGGACAAAGGCTTCTTCCGCTCGCTCTGGGAAGCGCTGGTTGGTGGCAGCGAAACGGTGTTGAAGAACCAGAGCAAAGACCAGTTCGCCACTCGCATTGAACTCAGTGGCAACGTGCATCAACAGGAGACCAATGGCCTGCAGGCCTTCTTCGCGATTCTGCGCAATGCCTTCATCGAAGCGTTCAATGCTCGCTTCGAAAATTCTGCGCAGGCCGAACCCGTCACGAAGTGACGGCCCATTCAGTGACTGAATGGGCCGTCTGCGTTCACACTTACGCCACCTCCGCGGTATAGTCACTTTTTCTAAATACTGAACTAGCGGGTTTATCTCCCGCCGATACCGTTCGAGGATTTACTGATGAAGTTCGAAGGCACTCAGTCGTACGTCGCTACCGATGACCTCAAACTCGCGGTCAACGCCGCGATCACCCTGGAGCGCCCATTGCTGGTCAAGGGCGAGCCGGGCACCGGTAAAACCATGCTCGCCGAGCAGCTGGCCGAGTCCTTCGGTGCCAAGCTGATCACCTGGCACATCAAGTCCACCACCAAGGCCCATCAAGGCCTGTATGAATATGATGCCGTCAGCCGTCTGCGCGATTCGCAGCTGGATTCCGACAAGGTCCACGACGTTCGCAACTACATCAAGAAGGGCAAGCTGTGGGAGGCTTTCGAAGCCGATGAGCGGGTAATCCTGCTGATCGACGAGATCGACAAGGCCGATATCGAGTTCCCCAACGACCTGCTGCAAGAACTCGACAAGATGGAATTCTACGTTTACGAGACCAACGAGACGATCAAGGCCAAGAAACGCCCGATCATCATCATCACCTCGAACAACGAGAAGGAACTGCCAGACGCCTTCCTGCGCCGCTGCTTCTTCCACTACATCGCCTTCCCGGATCGCGTCACACTGCAGAAGATCGTCGATGTGCACTACCCGAACATCAAGAAGGACCTGGTCGCCGAAGCGCTCGATGTGTTCTTCGATGTGCGCAAAGTGCCAGGCCTGAAGAAGAAGCCCTCGACCAGCGAACTGGTCGACTGGCTCAAGCTGCTGATGGCTGACAACATAGGCGAAGCGGTACTGCGCGAACGCGATCCGACCAAGGCCATTCCGCCATTGGCCGGTGCCCTGGTGAAGAACGAGCAAGATGTGCAGCTGCTCGAACGTCTGGCGTTCATGAGCCGCCGCGCCAGCCGTTAACGCCGGCCTTCGTACAGCCAGGAGGTGAGTCATGCATAACGGTAGCTGTCTCTGTGGTGCGGTGAAATACCAGATCGACGCGCCCATACGCGCGGCCACTCACTGCCATTGCAGCCAATGCCGCAAGGCCCATGGCGCGGCCTTCGGCACATATACCACGGTGCTCAAGGCGGACTTTCGTTTCACCCAGGGCGCCGATCAGGTACGCACGTTCTACTCCTCGCCGGGTGTCGCCCGCACCTTCTGCCAAGCCTGCGGTGCGACCCTGCAATGGATGGAACTCGACAGCGAGTTCACCGGCGTCGCGCTGGGGACCCTGGACACCGCACTGGGCGAAATTGCTCAGAAGCACATCTACGCCGACTCGAAGGCCGACTGGTATGCCATCCGTGATGGCCTGCCTCAGGAAAACGGCTGAGTCAGCCCGCTGAATACACGAGGACGCAGCCATGCTGCTCAACCTGTTCAATGAAATGCGCGCCGCCAAAGTACCGGTCTCGGTACGCGAGCTGCTCGACCTGATCAACGCGTTGAAACACAACGTGGTGTTCGCCGACATGGACGAGTTCTACTTTCTCGCCCGTGCCATCCTGGTCAAGGACGAACGGCATTTCGACAAGTTCGACCGCGCTTTCGGCGCCTACTTCAAGGGCTTGGAAAATCTCAACCAACACATCGAGGCGTTGATCCCCGACGAGTGGCTGCGCAAGGAGTTCGAGCGTTCGCTGAGCGACGAGGAGCGCGCCAAGATCGAGTCCCTCGGCGGCCTCGACAAGCTGATCGAGGAGTTCAAGAAGCGCCTGGAAGAACAGAAAGAACGTCACGCCGGCGGTAACAAATGGATCGGCACCGGCGGCACCAGCCCGTTCGGCTCCGGCGGGTTCAACCCCGAGGGCATCCGCGTCGGCGATGCTGGCCAGCGCCAGGGCAAGGCGGTCAAGGTGTGGGAGCAGCGCGAATACAAGAACCTCGACGACCAGGTCGAACTGGGCACCCGCAACATCAAGATCGCCCTGCGCCGCCTGCGCAAGTTCGCCCGCCAGGGCGCCCAGGACGAACTGGACCTGGACGGCACTATCGACCACACCGCGAAAGACGGTGGCCTGCTGAATATTCAGATGCGCCCGGAGCGGCGTAACACGGTCAAGCTGCTGCTGTTGTTCGATATCGGCGGCTCGATGGACGCCCATGTGAAAGTCTGCGAGGAGCTGTTCTCGGCCTGCAAGACCGAGTTCAAGCACCTGGAGTACTTCTACTTCCACAACTGCGTGTACGAGTCGGTATGGAAGAACAACCTGCGCCGCACTTCGGAACGCTTCTCCACCCAGGACCTGATGAACAAGTACGGCGCCGACTACAAGGTGGTGTTCGTCGGCGACGCAGCCATGGCGCCTTACGAGATCACCCAGGCCGGCGGCAGCGTCGAGCACTGGAACGAGGAACCGGGCTACGTCTGGATCAAGCGCTTCATGGAGAAATACAAGAAGCTCATCTGGATCAATCCCTACCCCAAGGACACCTGGAACTACACCGCCTCGACCAACATCATGCGCGAGTTGCTGGAAGATCAGATGTATCCGCTGACCCTGCAAGGCCTGGAGGATGGCATGCGGTTCTTGTCGAAATAAGCACCACGCAATTGGCTCAGGGCGACGGGTGACGGGTGACGGGTGACGGGCGCAATAGAGTGCGCTCTCCCAGTTGCAGTGACCTGCGAGCACCAGGCCGAAACGAATACGCGAAATTGGCGCCCACGCAGCACGTCAATAACTCCGTCCGGGGCTCATAGTGGCCTTCAGGCGCAAAGCCGAAGATCAAAGACAGGCCCAGGCAACTGCTTGGGCTGATCCATTCCCGCGTCTCTCGCTACTCTTTGGCGCCCCCTGCTCGATCCTCCCCCACCCGACGTCACTTGCCTGCACGCAAGCATTCGGTCAGTGCCCAGTCGACGGTCGCGCGAAGTCTGGTCGGCCTTGAGCCCGCTAAATGCGGCGTACACGACGAGAAACTCGACAGCGTCAAAACACCACCAGATTCGGCGGAAAGCTGCTGATAAACCATAAGTTATTGCTACAACTGGAGAAATAACATGCATTAAGCCAGTCGCACGCAGCCTCAACTACACCTTGCCAGAAGCCGGAAACCCAAACTATACCTAAGCAACAAGTCCTCCTTTACGGCACATAAGAAGGGCATCCATTTGCACTCGTCCTTGAGCCATGCAGCAGTTAGCTGCGACTCAGGATTTCGCAAGTAGCAGTATGGGGGTTCACCAAATGGGCATGTTGCTATCACCGCGCACAGAACTGGCTGAGGTGCTATTTCGCTTACGCCGAACCTTTTATTCCCTGGCCGCGTTTAGTGGGGTGATCAACCTGCTGATGTTGACCCCTGCGGTTTACATGCTGCAGGTGTATGACCGGGCGCTGGTCAGCAGCAACGTCACAACTCTGCTGATGCTGACCCTGCTGGTAATAGGCCTGTATGTACTGATGGCCACGCTGGAAGTAGTCCGCTCCACTGTATTGATCCGCGTCGGCAATCGGCTCGACATGATGCTCAACACGCGCATATTCGGCGCCGCATTCGAGCGTAATCTGCGGCGTGCCGGCGGCAACCCGGCGCAAGCGTTGCAGGATCTGGCCCAGGTGCGTCAGTTTCTCACCGGCAATGGTCTGTTCGCTTTCTTCGATGCCCCCTGGACCCCGATCTACCTGCTGGTGATCTACCTGATCCATCCGATACTCGGTTTCATCGCCCTGATCGGCTCGCTGTTACTGGTCGCACTTGCTTACTTAACCGAGATCAGCACCCGTAAACCACTGGCCGAAGCCAATCAGGCGTCCGTGGTATCCGGCAGTTTTGCCAATAACAACTTGCGCAACGCCGAAGTCATCGAAGCCATGGGTATGCTTCCGGCCATCCGCCAACGCTGGTTCGGCAACCATCTGCGCATTCTTGAAAATCAGACCCTGGCCTCCGATCGCGCAGCCTATATCAACGGCACGACGCGCTTCGTGCGCATTACCCTGCAGTCCTTGATGCTCGGCGCCGGCGCACTGCTGGCGATCAAAGGCGAAATCACGCCAGGGATGATGATCGCCGGCTCAATTCTATCTGGACGTGCCCTGGCCCCGGTCGAACAGGTTATCGCGGCGTGGAAACAGTTGCTCTCCAGCCGTGGATCCTGGGGACGACTAGCAGCCTTGCTGAACGACTTCCCCGCACACAAACCGTCCATGCCACTGCCCAAACCAGTGGGGATAGTCGTTGTGGAAGGCGCCTTCGCCAACGCACCCGGATCGGGCCTACCTATCCTGCGCAACATTTCCTTCAACCTCGCCCCGGGCGAAGCACTCGGCGTAATTGGCCCATCCGCCTCTGGCAAGTCGACTCTCGCACGTCTGCTCGTTGGTGTATGGCCCGCTCAGGCAGGCAAGGTGCGCCTGGATGGCGCCGACGTATTCCAGTGGAACAAGGAAGAGCTTGGGCCCTGGCTGGGCTACCTGCCACAGGATGTCGAATTGTTCGAAGGCAGCATTGCCGAAAACATCGCCCGCTTTGGCGAGATCGACAGTGAAGCGGTCATCCTCGCAGCCAAACAAGCGGGCGTACACGAGATGATCCTGCGCTTGCCGCAGGGCTATGACACGGTTCTGAGCACCGACGGTGGTTCGCTGTCCGGCGGGCAAAAACAGCGCATCGGGCTGGCCCGCGCACTCTACGGCGATCCGTCATTGATTGTGCTCGACGAGCCGAATGCCAGCCTCGACGACCTCGGCGAAGCGGCCTTGGTCCAGGCCATCGCCGACCTCAAGCGGCGCCAAAAGACCCTGGTCCTGATCTCTCACCGGCCAACCATACTGAACATGGTCGACAAGGTGCTGATGCTACGCGAGGGCACCGTGCATACGTTCGGTACCCGCGATGAAGTCTTCAACGCGCTCCGCCAGGCAGGCGTGATACCTGCAACAGGCGGCTCACCGAGCCTCGCGTCAGTCAAGGCGAAGGAATAAAGTCATGTCGGATCTTGAGTTCGAAAGCAAAAGTCTAAAACTGGCCAACCCTGCGCAAGAGGTTGACGTCGATGATCGCCGCCCTGGCCGCTGGGGCATGTGGCTGGTGATAGCTGGCTTTGGCGGGTTCATTATCTGGGCCGTTATCGCGCCCCTCGACGCCGGGATAGTTGCCAACGCCACAGTCAATGTGACCGATAATCGAAAAACCATCCAACACCTGACGGGAGGATCGGTTGAGGCCATTCTGGTACGAGAGGGCGACCTGGTGAAACGCGGCCAGGCGCTGATAGAGTTGGATCAGACCCAAGCAGTTGCCGAGCAAGGTGTGGTCAGCGCCCAGTACATCGTAGTGCGCACCGTACAAAATCGTCTGCAAGCCGAGCGCGACGGATTAACCGAGGTGAATTTCGACCCTGACTTACTTGCCCGCTTCGCCGATGACCCGCGCCTGCAAGCTGCGATTGCCCTGCAACAACGTCTCTTTACCACCCGGCGCAACGCCGTAATCGGCGAAGCCGGCATCTTGCAGGAAAACATCCGCGGCGCCGAAGAACAGATTAGAGGCCTGCGTCAGGTGCAAGGCTCACGGCGCGCGCAAATCAGGTTTCTCAATGAGGAACTCGAAGGCGTGCGCAGTCTCGCTGCTGAAGGTTATGTGACCCGCAATCGGATGCTCGAACTGGAGCGCAGCGCAGCCGAACTGAACGCCGCTTTGGCCCAAAACATTGCTGACATTGGTCGTGCACGTAACCAGATCGCCGAATTGAAACTGCGCACTCTGCAACTTGAGCAGAACTTCCAGAAGGAAGTGCAATCGCAACTGACCGATGCACAGAAGGAAGCCTCTGCCCTCACCGACCGCTTGCGTTCGCTTGACTACGAGGTCACCCATACGGTGATCCGCTCGCCTATCGACGGCATCGTCCTGGGCCTCAATGCCTCGACCATCGGCGGCGTGATCCAGCCGGGCTCAGTGATAATGAATGTGGTACCGGCAAACGAACCGTTACAGGTTGACGCCATGATCCCGGTACAGGCCATCGACAAGATGACCCCAGGTTTGCCCGTGGACATCACCTTCCCGGCCTTCAACCATGCCCAAACACCGAGCATTCCCGGCCGGGTGCTGACTGTCTCGGCTGACCGTTTGGTCGATGAGAGCAACAAACAGCCCTACTACCTCGCCCAAGTCGAAGTCACGCCAGAAGGCATGGACAAACTCGGCAGCAATCGCATTCGCGCCGGCATGCCGGCCACGGTGACAATCAAAACGGGTGAACGCAATCTAATGAGTTATCTTATGAAACCAATGCTCGACCGCGTCGACAATGCCTTCAAGGAGCAATGAGACAGTGCCTTTAAGAAACAATAATAAAGCGGTCCGTTCAGCTCTCTTCTACCTGGCCGGTTTGGCTAGCCTGCCTGTAGCGGCAATGGACCTGCAACAAGCCTGGGAAACCCTGCAATTGCAAGGACCGACCTACCGCTCTGCTGTCTATGAGCGCGATGCCGGCCTGGAAAATCGCGCCTTGGGACGCGCAGGTTTACTGCCACAAATCAACGCCAGCGCCAGTAAAAATCGCGTCAATGGCACTCAGGAACAATCTGGCCTGACTGGCGGCTCTGTCGAACGCGACCTTGATTACGACTCGGAAAACCTCGCGGTGCGACTGCGCCAACCGCTGTTCAACCGTCAGAAACTCGCCGAGTACCGCCAAGGCAAACAACGCGCCGAATACAGCGAAGCCGTTTTCGACGCCAAGACGCAGAACGTCGCCGTACGCTTGGCCAACCGCTATTTCGATGTACTGCTGGCGCGTGAAACCATCGATTTGTCGAACGCCAAACTTAATGCACTCGAGCAACAGGTGGCATCATCACAGCGACGTTACAAACTCGGCGATGGCACTATCACCGACGTCTATCAGTCTGCCGCGCGGCGTGACCTGGCCCTGGCCGAACAGATCGAAGCCCAAGATAACCTGCTGATCTCTCTGCGCCTGCTGCAGGAGATGCTCGGGGAGGTGCCACAACAGGTCGCCACCTTGCGTCGAGGCTTTCCCACTCCGCCCTTACACCCCAACAACCTGCAGGCATGGATGGACAAGGCCCAGGCGAATAATCCGGCACTGCGGGCCCGGGACTACAGCCAACGGGTCGCGGAAGAAGAAGTCAATCGGGCCAAGAGCGGGCACTGGCCGACCCTCGATCTGGTGCTGGGTTACACCGACAGTCAAAGTGACTCCATTTCGACCATCGATCAGCAGAACCGTTACTCCTCGATTGGCCTGGAGTTCAATATGCCACTGTTCGCCGGTGGTGCGACCAGCGCCAGAGTGCGCCAGGCAGTAGCTAGCCGCGATCAGTCCGGTGAGGACTTGAATGCCACGCGCGAAGAAGTCTTCTCGTCGACCACCCGCCAGTTTCGTGGTGTACAAAGCGGACAAGCGCGGATCAAGGCTCTGGAAAATGCCGTCATGTCGAGCGAGCGGGCTCAGGACGCGGCGAAGAAAGGTTTCCTTGCGGGCTCCAGCACCAACGTCGATATCCTCAACGCCGAGGAGCAGGTGTTTATCGCCCGCCGTGACCTGCTGGAAGCCAAGCTCCGCTATTTACTCGCACGCTTACAGCTGTCGGCAGCCGTAGGACTGCTCGGTGACGATGACATCAGCCAAGCCAACGCTTATCTCGGCCCTGAACTGTCTTTGAGTTATTAAGAGTCATCAGCGCCAATGCCGGGTCTGTGTGCGCGTGTCTTGCCCGGCGCCGAATACCCAAGCAATCGCCAACAGGAGCAATTCCACCAACCAGGCCAAAAGCAAGGCGCAGACGATCCCCCAGGCAATCGCTTCGGGGACCAGCAGCACTTGATAGCGATAGGCCGCGTAAGTTTCTTCCAGCAACTCGGAGTCGGCCGCGATAGTCAAATGCCAGACCTGTGCGTACCAAGGGCCTTGCATGGCGCGCAACTCAGCGTCGAGAAAGTGACCACGTTCGACCAATCGACCTACGCTTTGCGCATCGCTGCGCATTACCGAGTCGTCACTGACCCGGTAATGCGCCACCAACGCATCGAGATCGTCTTTGAAGAAGCGCTTGGCGGTTTGACGAAAGCCTGTCAGCGCTCGTTCGGACTCCAGCTGGTGCGCTTCGACGCGTTTGGCATAGTCGTCGATAAAGCCCGGAACCTGCACCCCGAGCAACAACCCCAGGGCAAACAGCCCCAGACGCAGATAGCTTCTAAACATTCCCCCTCCCCAACACCCGACATATCCGGGATGCTTGATTTTTCCTTGGCCGGTTTAATCTCCAGCGACCGAGTGGCCCACTCGGCTGGTGGATAGACTCAGGTGCCGATGATCGAGGCGTCGAGACATGCGCTGCCACGAGTCATAACAAGTGATTAGTCGAGATCGTCAACACCGGCTTGCTACACCTGACCATGCGCCACGCACTCGCCACTGCGCCAGAGACGCCACTCGCCTGGCTGATACAGACTCCAGCGTTCGTTGTCAGTCAATGGTTCGGTCACCAGTACCGTCACCACATCATTGGGCGTGGTCTCGGCCTGGAAATCTACCCGCATATCGGCGTCTTTCAATTGTGCCGGACCAAACGGCGCGCGCCGCGTGATGTGCGCCAGCTTGGTTGAACAGAAACTAAATAGCCAGTCGCCATCACTGAGCAGGCAGTTGAACACCCCCTGCTTGCGGTACTGCGCACAACTATTGATCAAGCTCGGTAACATCATCTCAATCGGCACGGGCTCGGGAAACGCCGTGCGCAGGCGATTGAGCAGATCACAAAATGCCGCTTCGCTGTCGGTGTCGCCGATCGGCCGGTAAAAGCTAAGCACCGGGCGGAAATCAGACAACTGACCGTTGTGTGCGAAACACCAATTGCGCCCCCACATTTCCCGCACGAATGGGTGAGTGTTGGCCAAGCACACGCGACCGACATTCGCTTGGCGAATATGGCCGATCACCACTTCGCTTTTGATCGGGTAACGCCGTACCAACTGCGCCACTTCCGATTCACTGCTCGCTCGCGGATCCTGGAACAGGCGCAGGCCGCGACCTTCATAGAATCCGATCCCCCAACCATCGCGATGCGGGCCAGTCAGGCCACCGCGCTGCACCAGGCCGGTGAAGCTGAAGACAATATCGGTGGGTACGTTGGCGCTCATGCCGAGCAATTCACACATGTCTACTTCACTCCGACTAGGGCGCTGTGTAACCGTTCGGCTTGCCGCTGCAAGATCGCCTCAAGGCGTATACGGTTCAAGGGCAGGAAACGTGAGAACACGCACCGGATCAACTGGGGCAAGTCCCCAGCGCAGCGTGGAATCAGGTGCCAATCACAATCGCGCCGATCCGGGCTATTACCCGCTCACGCCCTGCGCAATGATTAGAGTCGCGGTTCGACGCGCAAATGGCGGTCGCCGCGTGGCTCGTAACTCGCTTCGGCGAAGTCGCCACTGTCGCGCTGCATCATCTCGCGCAGGGTCGGCGCGTCATCATCCGCTTCAGGCGCCTGACTTTGCCGGTCCTTCCACCAGCGCTCCAGTGGCCAGCGGATGGCCACGAACAGCAGGTACAGGGCGAAGGCGATCATGCCGTACATGGCCAGGTCGGCCACGGCACGCCAGGCGTTGTTGCCCACTTTGAACAACATATCCAGGGCGGTAATGGCAATCGCCGGGGCGAACAATTCCTTGGCCGGATCGACGATGGTCGGCGTGAACAACAGCACCGCCACCAGCACACGCAAGGGTTCGCGCAAATAACGCCACATCCAGTTGGTCAAGCGCAACCAAACTAACAGGCAACCCAAAGCCGCAATGGCATAGGCGGCCCAGGCGAGTAGATAGTCGCTCTCGATCATAAAGCTGATGAATTCCTGGCATGGCGGGGCTTACGAAGTGGGGCTTATGATAGCGGCTTTTCACCGGCCCGGCTCCCCCGCTGTCGGCCGCCCGCACTGGAGTTGCCGTATGTCGCACGCCCCCACCGCCCGCACCGAGAGCGGCAACGACCCCTACCACTGGTTGGAGAATCGCGACAGCCAGGAGGTTCTCGAGTATCTCCAAGCTGAAAACGCCTACCTGGAGGCGCAACTTGCTGGGCAGCACGAGCTGCGTGAAACACTGTTCCAGGAGATCAAAAGTCGCATCCGCGAGACCGATCTATCGCTGCCCTCGCCGTGGGGGCCGTACCTGTATTACCAGCGCACCACTGCCGGCGACGAATACCCGCGGCACTACCGTTGCCCGCGCCCGATCGATGGCTCGCTCAGTGTCGATGAAGACGCCGAACAGTTGCTTCTCGACCCGAATATTCTCGCGGGCGACGGTTTCCTCTCGCTCGGAGCCTTTAGCATCAGTCCGGACCATCAGCGCCTGGCCTACAGCCTGGACACCAGTGGCGACGAGACCTACCAGCTATTTGTCAAAGAGCTGGCCAGCGACACCGTCAGCCAGCTGCCCTTCAGCGACTGTGACGGCAGTATGACCTGGGCCAACGACAGTCAGACGCTGTTCTTCGGTGAGTTGGACGATACCCACCGCCCCCACATGCTGCATCGCCACCGCCTCGGCACGGACTCCGCCGAGCAGGTGTTCCATGAAGCCGACGGCCGCTTCTTCCTTAACTGCTATCGCGCCAGTTCCGAGCGCCAGTTGGTCCTGCTGCTGAGCAGCAAAACCACCAGCGAGGTCTGGGTGCTCGATGCCGACACGCCGAATGGCGCCTTCAGCTGTCTGGCGCCGCGTGAAGAAGGTCACGAATACTATGTCGATCACGGCAAACTCGACGGTGACTGGGCCTGGTTGATTCGCAGCAATCAACGCGGGATCAACTTCGCCCTGTTGTTTGTCAAGGAGAGTAGCGACAGCCAACAGCTTCCGACTCGCGAACACTGGCGCGAACTGCTCGCCCATAACGATCGAGTCATGCTCGAGGGCGTCAGCCTGAACAACAGCGCGCTGACCCTCAGCCTGCGCGAAGGCGGCCTGCCGATCATCGAGGTACGCGCCCACGGGCAAGCGAGCTACCGGGTGCAACTCCCGGATGCCGCCTACAGCCTGTACGTGCAAGACAGTCTGGAGTTCGACAGCAAGGAAATCCGCCTGCGCTATGAGGCGCTCAACCGCCCGGCCCAGATCCGCCAACTGACCCTGGCTAACGGCGCACAACGGGTGCTCAAGGAAACGCCTGTCGAGGGCGAGTTCGACGCCGATGCCTATGTCAGCCAACGTCTATGGGCGACTGCTGCTGACGGCACCCAGGTGCCCATCAGTCTGGTGGCCAAACGTGACGTGCTCGGTCATGCGGCGCCGCTTTACCTCTATGGCTATGGTGCCTACGGTGAAAGCCTGGACCCCTGGTTTTCCCACGCTCGTCTGAGTTTGCTCGATCGCGGCTTCGTCTTCGCCATCGCCCATGTCCGCGGCGGTGGCGAACTGGGCGAAGCCTGGTACCGTGCCGGCAAACTGCAACACAAGAGCAACAGCTTCAACGACTTTATCGCCTGCGCCGAACACCTGATCGCCAGTGGTTACACCACGCCAAACCAGTTGGCCATCAGTGGCGGCAGCGCCGGGGGCCTGCTGATCGGCGCGGTGCTCAACATGCGCCCTGAGCTGTTCGCCGCGGCCGTGGCCGAAGTTCCGTTCGTCGACGTGCTCAACACCATGCAGAACCCCGAGCTGCCCTTGACCGTGACCGAATACGACGAATGGGGCGACCCGCATGAGCCTGAGGTGTACCAGCGGATCAAAGGCTACGCGCCCTACGAGAACATCAGCGCCCAGGCGTACCCGGCTCTGCTCGCTGTCGCTGGCTACAACGACAGTCGTGTGCAGTATTGGGAGGCGGCCAAGTGGGTGGCTAAACTGCGATCCAACAAGACCGACGACAACCTGCTGCTGCTGAAAACCGACCTTGGCGCCGGCCATGGCGGCATGAGTGGGCGCTACCAGGCGTTGAAGGATGTGGCTTTGGAATACGCCTTTCTGCTCAAGGTACTCAAGCTACACTGAACGTGACCTCACCCAGCGCGCTCAGAGGGTCTAACAAGTGATCGTTGGCAAGCTCGCCCCTAGTGGGTAAGGTCATACTCGGATCCGCCCACCTCTCAACCGCCAAGCAGAAAACGATGCCAGATAGTTCTTACTTGATCGACGAAATCCGCGACATGCTGCTGGACTGTGGCCTGTTCAATAGTCTTTCGCCGAGCGAGGTGCTGAGCGTGGCGAGCTACTTCAACATCAGCCAGTTCAAGCCAGATGCAATCATCTGCAATGAAGGCGATGCGGGCAGCTTCATGTGCATTATTCATTTCGGCGCGGTGTCGGTCCGCAAGACCAACTCCAGCGGCGAACAGGTCGAACTCGCCAAGCTGCACAAGGGCCGCGCCTTCGGTGAAATGGCGGTACTGGATGGCGAAAGACGCTCGGCAAGTTGCATTGCCGTCAGCGACTGCACCTTGCTGATGCTGGCCAAGGACTCGCTGGACAAGATGCTGCAAGAGGCACCGAAGTCCGCTGCCAAGCTGATCCGTGCCATCGCCGTGGCCATGTCCAAACGCCTGCGCATGGTTGATGGGCAACTTGTCGAACAGCAAATCTAGGCCGAACAGTCACTACTGGCGGTGGCCATGAGCGATGACACTCAGTCAGCGTCCTTGCTCGGCGTTATCCTGCCCCCGCTATTGCGCTGCAATTGCTGCTCCAGCAGCGGCAACTTGCCATCCGGCGGGGCCAGGGTGCCGCTCGGCAGACTGGGGGCAAGACCGCTGCGATCACCACCACGGTTGAGCAGCGGCGGATTGTTTGGTGCAGTGCTCGGCACGTGGCGCGGCTGCGGCACGCTGAAAGGTTGCGGCGTAGGCGCGCCAGGCGCGCCAGGCGGACGATCATAGGGCGTGAAAAGTCGATCACTCTGCGCATACAGCAGCGTACTGCACAGCATGACCAGGCTCAGCAGCCCCCAGTTGGGCACGCGCATTGTCCACCTCCATTCTCGAGACTCTCTGACATTGGGCCGCCCGCCACTCGATAAGTGCCGGCAAACTGTTCTCGCCGAGCGTCGGCAGGACTAAACTAACAACCAGCTTCTGTATCCAACTACGGGCACACCCATGAGTTCTGACAAAGCATCACCCACCGCCAAACTCGACCGCATCCTCGCCGAGGCACAACGCAGCCGAGAAGAAGGTTACCGGGACAAAGCACTGAAAATGTACCCGCATGTCTGCGGACGCTGCGCTCGCGAGTTTTCCGGCAAACGCCTGAGCGAGCTGACCGTGCATCACCGCGACCATAATCATGACAATAACCCGCAAGATGGCTCCAACTGGGAGCTACTGTGCCTGTTCTGTCACGACAACGAACATTCGCGTTATACCGACCAGCAGTACTTCAGCGAAGGCTCAACCGCCAGTCAGCAAGGGCCTAAATCGACCCACAAGGCGTTCGCCGACCTTGCCGCGCTGTTGAAAAGCAAAGAGTAAGCCGCTGCCGGCCACACACCGTATAATTGCGCCCTTTGCATAAAGGGCCCATTCCGTGGCGATGAAACGATACTGCTGCATTGGCCTGTCCAACCCCAAGTCGCCGGAAAACGTCGGCTCGGTGATGCGCGCCGCTGGCTGTTATGGGGTCAACTCGGTGTTCTACAGCGGTACGCGCTATGCGCGGGCCAAGGACTTCGTCACCGACACCAAAAGGGTCCACCTGGATATTCCGCTGATCGCCATCGACGACCTGCAAAGCATCATTCCCCTGGGCTGCACCCCAGTCGCGGTAGAATTGGTCGAGGGCGCGCGGCCATTGCCGGAGTACACCCACCCGGACCGGGCCATCTATTTTTTCGGCCCGGAAGACGGATCCCTGGACAAGAGCATCCGTGACTGGTGCGAAGACGTGGTGTACGTGCCGACCCAAGGCAGCATGAACCTCGCCGCCACGGTCAACGTGGTGCTCTATGATCGTCTGGCCAAGGGCAATAACACCAAGTCAGGCCCCAAATTCAAGTAGCCTGTCGAACTGCGGCTGGCAATAGCGACGCTGCAGTAGGTTGGCAGAAAGCCGCTGATACCCACACTGCGCCGAAGCTATTCCCTGGCGTGGGGTTAACGCCTGAACAGGTTTATCAGCAACGTCACGACGACACTGACGATCAGCATCGACGTCAGCGGAATGAAGACCTTGCCGCGCTCGGACTCTATTCGGATGTCTCCTGGCAAGCGACCAAACCAGTGCAGCAGCCAGGGCGCGAAGTGCAGCACGACGCCAAGTAGCAACAGCGCCGTGCCTACGACAATCAACCAACGTGCCATGCGTCGTGCGTCCCCGAAGTGAGGCAACCCATGCCTTGTCAGGCGTTCAGGCTGCAGGCGGCGTGGCTCAGCCAAACTTCTCGTCGTAGCCCGATGGAGTCATCCCTGAGTTGGTCAGACATTCGCGCAGGTGCTTGATTTCCTGCTTACTGCACTCGTTGCCGTGGTGTGGACGATGCACAACGAACTCGTACTGGTTCAACACTACACGGAAACGAGCCCCCAGGATCGGTTCGACGGTGGCGCCGAGGTGATGCAACAGCGATTCGACCTCACGCCAGTGGATATTGCTGGGCAACGGATCCTGGAAGATCGAGTACAGGAGACTCTGATGTTTGTGGCTCATGGCTCGCCCCCAAGTGAATTGACGCGCTACTTGTAGAATAGCGGAGGCGTACCAATGCTTCATAAGCCCATCCATCGATGGTCGCCGAACCTCCCACAGCGAACTCAGCCGCCGAGGATAGGGCTTGTGGCCAATCACTGATGCCCCATCTGATACCGCGCGGCGCCTCGGCAGACCGGCCCATCAGCGCTGAATTAACGCAGCAAGCGCGTATCCAGAACCTTGGAGCGGCCCGCCATGACGTTCTCGGTAATCTCAATGAAGTCTTTGGTGCTGACCCTGTCCAAGCGCATCAAACCACGGGTAACGTCGTCCAGCGAGCGTGCCTGACTGTCCTTGGTCGCCTGGCGAATCTCACGATCCAGCTCCTGCATCAGCAACACCGCACGTGCGGTGATGGGGCCACTGGAGTGCGCGCTACGCAGCGACTTCACCGGGCGACTCCACTTGATCAGTTGTTCGCGCACTTTCTGGTAGCGGTCTTCGCTCATGCCACCGGCGCGGCGCATCAGCTCGATGGCGTAGTACTCTGCCAGCCCCTCACTGATCCAATCGCTCTTGTCGGTGCCCTGGATGTGGCTGAATACATGGACCAGCTCATGCACCAGGGAGCTGGTGCCGTTCTCACTGACCAGCGGACGATCGGCATGCATGTAGTAGGAGTTGGGCGCCGACAGGCCGCCGCGCCACATCGGGTCGCCGGCCCCGACAATCAGCAGCTTGGCCGGATCGCGCGGGAACACCGCCTGCGCTTCCGGCCAGACGAAGGTCAGCAGGGTGAGCACATCCATGCGCCGCATGCCCTCGCCCACTGGCGCTGCGATGGTCACGTCGGTCTCGCCCAGCTTTGCCCGGCGCGTACCGATCTTGCCGGCGACTATCCAGCCGGTCGGGCGGTCAAACTTGCGCAACGGATTATCGATACGGAACTTGTTCTTGCCGATCCGCGGCCAACCGGTCTCCACCCCGCGCCAGCCTTTCGGCAGTTCGAACAACAGGCGCGAAACCAGCTCGGTTTTGTCTTCCTGGCGTAACTTGGCGCTGGGCACCAGATCGTCGCCGCGAATCAAGACCCAATCCTCAGTCATGCGCGCATCGAAACGCTGATCGCCACGCGGATGGCTGACGCGCACCCGATAAGTCAGGGTGGCCTTGCCCGTCGCTGGCTGCCACAGGCCCCGTTCGGGGCTGTCCTGAGTCCATTGACCATCAGCACTGAAGTCGCTGTAGTAGCCCTTGTCGCCCAGATCGAAATCCAGGCTAATAACCTGCTCGCCCTGCTCCAGCGTCAGGCTGACTTCGGCTTGATCGCTCTCTGGCAGGAAGCGCACTTGGTAGTCCAGATCAACTTTTTTGGCTGCCCACAACGGCGCGCTCAGGCTCAACAACAAGACAGACAACAAGCTGCGGTGAATCGACATGAGGAGCACTTCCTTGGCGGAATGGTTAGATCACGGCATAGACCGAGCATAGGCCAGGCATTTCCATGCACGCGAATCGCGAATGCTGAACAGCATAGCCGCGGAGCAACGACTGTCAGCCGGAGCGGAAAATCAGGTAATCCTCCCAGTCATCCTCAGCCACGCTCTTCTCACTGAGCATGCGCCCGGACTGGGAAATTCGCTCAACATGTACCGCCTCCGGGTCACCGCACACCAGGTGGTGCCAGAGCGGCAAGTCCTTGCCTTCACTGACCAGGCGGTAACCGCAAGTCGGCGGCAGC
The DNA here is from genome assembly GCF_000498575.2 of Pseudomonas taeanensis MS-3. Classification (GTDB taxonomy): domain Bacteria; phylum Pseudomonadota; class Gammaproteobacteria; order Pseudomonadales; family Pseudomonadaceae; genus Aquipseudomonas; species Aquipseudomonas taeanensis. The sequence continues at coordinate 148,364 of NZ_AWSQ01000009.1, read as the reverse complement.
CACTGGAACTGGTCGGCCTGAGCCGGCGTGAGCTGGATGCAGTCGGCCACAAACTGAGTACGGTTCGAGTAATCGGTGCAGCGGCAGCTCTTCAGGTCGAGCAGCTGACAAGCGATGCGCGTGTAGTAAACGCTGCCGTCGTCCTCGTCTTCGAGCTTCTGCAGGCAACACAGACCGCAGCCGTCGCACAGCGATTCCCACTCGTCCTGGTCGAGCTGTTCGAGAGTTTTGCGTTTCCAGAAGGGTTCGACTTTGGCGGCCATGGCGAAGGGTACGAGTGACAAGCGAAAAGGCCGGCAGTCTAGCGCGGCGCTTGCCTTGGGCCAAGGCCGCAATGCCGAACGGCAAGTGGGTCAAATCGCCTGTCGCCACAGGTTGCCAATCCCCGTAGCCCGGATGCAACCCAGAAAACCGTTAATCGGCGTCAGCTGGGCCAGGGACACCGCGGATTTCATCCGGCTACTTACCCGGCCAGTCAGTAACCGCGGGCGAAATTCACCAAGCCCTGCAACTCGGTGCCACTGCGATAACGCGCCAGATTGTCGAGAAACAACTGAGCCATCAGTCGCGGCTGGGTCGGCGCCGAGCTGTGCCCGGTCAGTAGCAGGCGCGGCGCGCTCCAGAACGGATGGCCTGTCGGCAACGGCTCCTGGCGACAGACGTCGATCACCGCGCCGGCCAACTGACCCAGCTCCAACGCATTGACCAGCGCGGCATCGACCACCGCTACCCCGCGCCCGGCATTGATAAACAGTGCACTGGGCTTGAGTTGTGCGAACAGCGCTGCGTCGTAGATGTCCCGGGTGCCCGGGGTGTCTGGCAGCAGGTTGATCAGGTAGTCGGCCTCGGCGGCCACGCGCGGTAAATCAGCCAACCCGACCACCTCGGCGAACGGTGCCAGGCTCCGCGCCTGGCTCGCCACGCCAGTCAGTTCCAGTCCGAACGGCGCGAGGAACTGCGCCACGCTCAGGCCGATCTCGCCCGTGCCGACAATCAGCGCGCGGCGCCCGGACAGGCTGTGCGGCAGGCGGTTATCCCAACGCTGCTCGGTCTGCGCGACGGCGCGAGCGAACAGCTGGCGTTCATGGGCCAACAGGTGCCCCAGTACATACTCGGCCATCACCTGACCGAAGATGCCCACCGCGCGGGTCAGCCGGTAGTCCTGCGGCAGGTCCGCGGCCAACAAGGGGGTGATCCCGGCCCAGGTCGACTGCAGCCACTGCGGCTTGTGGCCCAGGCGCAGCACCTCGGCGAGCCGATCCGGCTCACCCAGCCACACGGGGCAGCTACCGGCCCAGTGCGCCAGCTCGGCGGGATCGTCACTGCCGTGCAACTCAAGCTCAGGCGCCGCCTGCCGCAGCAACTCGGCGTAGCGGGCATGCTCGGTCTCGGCGATCAACAGATGCATGCGGCCCTCCCCCATGAACGATGAGTGGTCAGACCGGATCGTTGCGGCGCAACAGTTCGTCCGGCAGATGCTCGATGTATTCATCTTCCGGCGGCGGCATCTGCAGGTGGTAACCCTGTCCGTCGAGGTTCTCCAGCACCTGCTGGATATCCTCGCGCGCCAGCTTGCGTTCGGGGCTGAGCACCATATCGAAGGTATGGATCGGCGGGCCAAACGCCGCCAGCAAGGTTTCCGGCACGCGCTTGAGCGCATCGCTTTTCAGCACGTACAGGTACATCTCGTTCTTGCGCGGGCTCTTGTAGATCGAACAGATGCGTTTCACGCAGATTCTCCTTCACTGGCCAGGCAATCGAGCAGCGCCTGGCCCATCAATTCACGACGCCAGCCGCGCAGAGAGTCCGGCAGCTGGTAGGGACCATTGGGGTAGCCAGTCTTGAGCAAGGCTTCGAGGGTTTTCTTGCGCAGCATGATTTCCGCCGCGATATTCAGCCGCTCGCCTTCGCGCTGACCGATCGCGCGCAGTTTCTTCAGCAGCGCCGAGGCTTCCAGCGGCAGCGGCTCGGGCAACGCCTCGGGCCATTCGGCCGCTGGCGTGGCGGCGGCGTCCTTGATCAGCTTGAGCAGGGTTTCACCGTCGCGGCGTATGGTTTTCGGGTGCATGTCATCGATACGCGCCAGCGCGACCAGGTTGTCCGGCTGGTTACGGGCGATCGGCCACAGCGAATGTTCGCGGATCACCCGGTTGCGCGGCTGGTTGCGCGCCCGCGCCTCGCGTTCGCGCCAGGCGCAGAGTTCGCGCAGCACCGCCAGTTGCGCGCGGGACAGTTTCCAGGCCAGCTTGGCCTCGCGATACACCTCGTTGGGGTCGACTTCACGGCGCAGGTTGAGCACCAGCTCGGCACCGTCCTCCAGCACCCAGGCGTTCTTCTCCGGCGACAGCTGCGCCTGCAGCGCCGTATACACTTCTGCCAGGTGCAGCACATCCTCGGCCGCGTAGCTGACCTGCGTCTCGGACAGCGGGCGCTGCAGCCAGTCGGAGCGGGTCTCGCCCTTCGGCAGCTCGATGTTCAGCACGGTCTGCACCAGGCGCGAATAGCCCATGGAGAAACCGAGATTGAGGTAGGCGGCAGCCAGTTGGGTATCGAACAGCGGCGCCGGCAGGCTATCGGTCAGACGCAGGAAGACTTCCAGGTCTTCGCTGCAGGCGTGCAGCACTTTGACTACCGCCGGGTTCTGCAGCAACGCAGAGAACGGCGTCCAGTCTTCGATCAGCAACGGGTCGATCAGATAGGCCCGCTCGCCTTCGCTGACCTGCAACAGGCCGGCGATTGGATAAAAAGTGTCGACCCGCATGAACTCGGTGTCGACGGCGACGAACGGCAGACGCTGCCAGTCGGCGCAATGTTGCGCCAGGCTGGCGTCGTCAAGGATCCAATGAATATCAATAGCCACGCGGCGCTCCCATCTAGAATGCCGCGCAGTATATATCGCCCTCGCCCGTTACCGGGGCATTGCGTCCCCGGATCAGAAATCCTGCACGGTCGGGCGCAGCACCACTTCGTTGATTTCCACATCGGCCGGCTGCTCGATGGCATAGGCGATGGCGCGGGCAACCGAGTCGGATGCAATGGCCTGCTGGTAGAAGTCCTTGACCGCCTTGCTGGAGGCCTCATCGGAGCTGCCGTGCTTGAGTTCGGAGTCCACCGCACCGGGGGAGATGATGGTGGTGCGGATGTTACCGCCGACTTCCATGCGCAGCCCTTCGGTGATCGCCCGCACCGCGTACTTGGTGCCGCTGTACACGGTACCGCCCGGGGCGAAGACCTTGATCCCGGCCACCGAGGAGATATTGATGATGTGCCCACTGTCCTGCTTGTGCATGTGTGGTAGCGCGGCGGCGATGCCATACAGCACGCCCTTGATGTTGATGTCGATCATCCGCTCCCACTCCTCGGTGCGTCCCTGCGCCATTGGCGCAATGGCCATCAACCCGGCGTTGTTGACCAGCACATCGATGCGCCCAAAGCTGTCCAGGGCGCCCTGAATCAGCGCATTGACTTGCGCCGGTACGGTGACGTCGGTGGCGAAGGCCACGGCCTTGCCGCCCTTGGCGGTGATCTCGCTGACGATGTTGTCGAGATTTTCCTTGCGCCGTGCACCGAGCACCACCGAGGCGCCCAGCGCCGCCAGATGACGCGCGGTGACTTCACCCAAACCACTGCTGGCACCGGTGATGACCACGACTTTTCCGGAAATGTTGTTGCTCATACTGTTCTCCTCAATCTAGCGGGAAGACGCAGGAAGATTCCTGCAATGGCAGCCAGTATGTGCAGCGCTGTTCATCCACTGAATGGAAGAGTTAGGATTTAGCAATTCCATTATCTGGAATTATCCAAGTTCACACAGGGTCAGAACCGTGCTCAATCGGATGGAAATGCTGCGGATCTTTGCCGTAGCGGCGGAAACCAGCAACTTTCGCGAGGCCGCCGGCCGCCTGGGGATCTCGCCACAAAGCGTGACCCGGGCGATCAAGGAGCTGGAAGCGCTGTTCGGCGAGCCGTTGTTTCACCGTAGCACCCGTCAGGTGCAGATCAGCGCATTCGGCGAGCAGCTGGCCAGCCAGGCGCGGCAAACCCTGAACAGCTTCGATCAGTTGTTCCAGCGCCACGCCCAGCCGCACGCCACCGAGCTGACCGGGCGTGTGCGCATCACCGCTCCCCACGCGGTCGGCAGGCGTTTCGTTCTGCCGCTGCTGGGCGAATTGATGGCGGAGTATCCGCAAATCGAATTCGACCTGCGCCTCTCGGACCTAATGACCGACGCGGTGGACGCGCAAATCGACATGGGCGTGCGCATCGGTTTTATCCGTGACCGTAGCTACATCGCCCGTGCACTCGCGAGAATCCCCCTGTTCACAGTGGCGACCCCGGCACTGCTGGCGAAAACCGGCAGCCCCTCCAGCATCGAGGACCTGCACAACTTGCCCACCAGCGCCCTGGTCGACCGCGGCAGTGGCCGTCCCTGGCCCTGGTACTTCGACAATGGCCGGCACCTGCAACCGGCTAACCCCAGTTTCACCACCGACGATCAGGAAACCGAACTCGACGCCGTATTGGCCGGGCTGGCCATCGGCCAATTGCCCAGCTACCTGGTGCTGCCGGCGATTCGCAGCGGGAAACTGTGCACAGTTCTCGACGAGCAGCGGCCGCCGCCCTGGGAACTGTTCCTCTACCGCCCTCAACGCGGCCCGGTGCCCGCCCGCATTCGTCTGGTCTACGACCGTCTGGCCGAATGCCTGGGCGACCCGGCGCGGGTACCCAGCGGAGTTGAATAAGCCGAGTACGGCCAGTGTCTGGCCCTCACAGACGCCGGCTAACTGTGTAACCTGACGCCACTCGCTCCGCTTCAGCACAAGGAATAACAAGGATGAAGAAACTGCTTGGCCTGCTCGCCCTGATGATCGCCGCCGCAGCCATCTACCTGGCGATAACCCCCAGCCCCATCGACCCACTTGCCTGGGAGGCGCCGAAAGCGCCCGCCATGACCGGGGTACTGGAACCCAACGACACGCTGATGAAGGCCCAACTGCTCGGCAAGGGCCGGATCCATGGCCCCGAAGACACGGCTGTGGACGCTCAGGGCCGGGTCTACAGCGGTCTGCATGACGGCACCATCGTGCGCATCGAGGCCGACGACAGTGTCGAGCCCTTCGCCGACACCCAGGGCCGCCCCTTGGGCATGGACTTCGACGCCGCCGGCAATCTGATCGTCGCCGACGCCTACAAGGGCCTGCTGTCGATAACCCCGCAAGGGCAGATCACGGTGCTGACCACCGAGGCCGAAGGCGTGCCCTTCCGCTTCACCGATGACCTGGACATCGCCAGCGACGGCACCATCTACTTCAGCGACGCCAGCCAGCGTTTCGAACAGCCGGACTACCTGCTCGACTTGCTCGAGGCCCGCCCCTGGGGCCGTCTGCTCAGCTACGACCCAGCCACCGGCGTCACCAAGGTGCTGCTAAAGGACCTGTACTTCGCCAACGGCGTGGCGCTGTCGGCCAACGAGGACTTCGTCCTGGTCAACGAAACCTATCGCTATCGCATCACCCGCTATTGGCTGAAAGGCGCAAAAGCCGGCACCCACGATGTGTTCATCGACAACCTGCCGGGCCTGCCCGACAACCTGCAAGGCGACCGCGCGGGCACCTTCTGGGTAGCCCTGCCGACGCCACGCAAGGCCGACGCCGACTTCCTTCATCGCCACCCCTGGCTGAAGACGCAACTGGCCAAACTGCCGCGCGCGCTGTGGCCCAAAGCCGTGCCCTACGGTTTTGCCATCGCGATCAATGAACAGGGTGAGATCGTTCGCAGCCTGCACGACACCAGCGGCAGCCACCTGCGCATGGTCACCTCGGTCAAGCCGGTGGGCGACTCCCTGTACTTCGGCAGCCTGGACAACGACCGCATCGGCAAGTTGAGAATCCGCTAGCAGGCACTGAAAAGCCCGCTACCGGGTCACCGCTAGCGGGCTTTTATGTTCCAGCGCCGAGCTACTTAAGCTTCTCGGCAATCCAGATGGTGTGGCGCGTGCCCCGGTTGCCGTGAGCGTAGACCTGCACCTCCTCCACCTTGAAACCGGCCTTGGCCACCTTGTCGGCGAATTTGCGATCGGCGCTGGCCGACCACACCGCCAGCATGCCCTTGGGCCGCAGCGCCTGGTGGCAGTGGCGCAGCCCCTCGGCGGAATACAGCCAGCTGTTGCCCTTCTGAGTCAGGCCTTCGGGGCCGTTGTCGACATCCAGCATGATCGCGTCATAGGCACTGGCCTCGGCCTTGAGCACCTTGGCCACATCGTCCTGCAGCACCCGGGTACGCGGGTCGAGCAGCGGATAGCCGGACTTGGCGCCCAGCGGCCCACGATTCCACTCGACCACCCCCGGCACCAGTTCGGCCACCACCACTTCGGCATCCTTGCCCAGATGTTGCAGGGCCGAGGCCAGAGTGAAGCCCATACCCAGACCACCGATCAGCACCCGTGAACCCGGCCGACCCGCGACCTTCTTGCAGGGAATCGCCGCCAGCGCATCTTCGGAGCCGTGCATGCGCGTGTTCATCAACTGACCGCCGTCGCCGCCAGCGATCTTGATCACGAAATCCTCGCCGTACTCAAACAGACAAAGTGCTCCACGATCTTCGGGGATCTGAACCGTATCCAGTAGTACAAAGCGCTTCATCGCGGTCTCGTCGCTGATTGAATGTGAAGGGCCCGCACGATACAGCAGAGCCGCTTACGCCACAGTAAACATATGCCCGACAATCCCCAGCACAAAGCCCAGCAAGGCGCCGAAGGACGGCGCCCAATGCTTGTCCAATTTGGCCTGGGGGGCGATGTCCTGAAACACCGAGTAGAGAATACCGCCGGCGGCAAACAGCATGATCGCCGCCACCAGAGAGGGATAATCCGCCAGCCACAGATACCCCGACACACCGGCAACCGGGCCGAGTAGCGCCATGCCAGTGAACATCAGGATAATCCTCGAGCGACTGTAGGCGGTTGAACTGTTCAGCTCGCGATAGGCATTGAAGCCTTCCGGCAAGTTCTGCAGCGCCATCAGTCCGGCCAGCAGCATCGCGCCTTCCCCTCCAAGGGCAAAGGCGGCGCCCAGCGCCAGAGACTCCGGAACGAAATCCGCCAACATCGCCGCCAGCTGGCTGGCCGAGGTCTTCATCCTATACAGCAGAATATCCAGGCCCATAAACGCCGCACCGCCCGCACAAAACCACAGCGCGGCAGCCCCAGGGCTAAGGCTCTCGATCGCCTCCGGCACCAACACCAGCGCCACCGCGGCGAGTAACGCGCCACCGCCGAAGGCGATCACGCTGTGCCGAAACTCATCCTCCAGCCATCTCGGCCGAATACGCTCGACACTGGCCAGCGCCGCACCAAGCGGCATGGCCATGCCGGCTACCAAGGTAAACGCCATGACAATCAGCAACTGCTGCACAAACACCTCATCCATGGGCCTATATCCAATTTATTAATGCGTACGTCCCGGGCGTTCAAATCAAGCAAGGCCGACCATCGTCCCCGCTCAATTGCACGCGTGTTTAGCCTGGCTATTGAACCAACCTGTAGTGAGCCAAGAAAGGGCCGTGCCACGCCATGGCTACTCAGGAATGGTTAAACCGCGTTGCACAGCCGGCCGCTTCAAGAATGCAGTCAAGGCTCGGGTGACATGAGGAAAGTCACTGATGCCCACCAGGTCACCTGCTTCGTAGAAGCCGATCAGATTGCGCACCCAGGGGAAGGTGGCAATATCCGCAATCGAGTAGACATCACCCAGCAACCACGGGTGATCCGTCAGGCGCTGGTTGAGCACCGCGAGCAGGCGCCGCGACTCTGCGACGTAGCGATCCCGAGGACGTTTGTCGGCGAACTCCTTGCCGGCAAACTTGTTGAAGAAGCCGACCTGCCCAAACATCGGGCCGATCCCACCCATTTGCCACATCAGCCACTGCAGTGCCTGATAGCGCCCGTGGGGCTCATCGGGCAACAACTGTCCGCTCTTGTCGGCGAGGTAGATCAGGATGGCGCCCGATTCAAACAAGGGCAGCGGCTTGCCCTCCGGTCCGTTGGGATCGAGGATGGCCGGAATCTTGTTGTTGGGATTAAGCGAAAGAAACTCGGGCGACAACTGATCATGGCTATCGAAACTGACCCGGTGCGCCTCGTAGGGCAATCCCGTCTCTTCCAGCATGATCGAGACCTTTACCCCGTTTGGCGTTGGCAGCGAATAAAGCTGCAAGCGCTCGGGATAGCGGGCGGGCCACTTGCGGGTGACGGGGAAGGCGCTGAGATCGATCATCGGTAGAAATCCTTAGGGTGGGACTCACGCTTAACTTAATCGGCAGACAGAAACTCTGGCGTTCACCCGTTCATTAAACAAAGTGAGTGAGATGGCCTGCCGCCATGCGCTCATACCGCAAACAATGCCACGGCTGCGCCTCAATCTCAGCCGTTTTGTCTGCGATGAATCGGGCGATGAATTGAGCCATGGCTTTCAGTTAATCGCGCCAATGCCTGTAGAGCGCATAAGCGCTGGTGCGGTCTATCATGCTGCCTACCTGCCCTAGCTTCGAGGAGACCCGTCATGCCCATCGCTCAACTGATCACGCCCAGCGCCCTGCATGCCCGCCTGGAACAACCCGACCTAATGATTCTCGATTGTCGCTTCGCCCTGGATGATCCGGCTTACGGCCAGCGCAGCTACGATGAAGGGCATATCGCCGGGGCGCAGTTCGCCGATCTCGAGCGCGAGCTGTCGGGGCCGATCAGCAAGGGCGTTACCGGCCGCCACCCGTTGCCACAACCGACCGTACTGCTCGAACGCTTGCGGCAGTGGGGTTTGAACAATGCCAGCGAGGTGGTGCTGTACGACGACGGCCCCGGCGCTTTTGCCGCCCGCGCCTGGTGGCTGCTGGCCTGGTTGGGCAAACGTGAAGGGGTTTACCTGCTCGACGGCGGCTTGAAGGCCTGGCGCGAGGCCGGCCTGCAACTGACACGAATACAACTCAGCGCTACTCCCGGCGACTTTCAGGGTCAAGCGGATGCCAGCCTGCTGGTCAGCGCCAAGCAACTGCAACAACGCCTGAACAGCCCAGATCTGACCCTGCTCGACGCCCGTGCCCTGCCGCGCTTTCGCGGTGAAGTGGAACCGCTCGATCCGGTCGCCGGGCATATCCCCGGCGCTCAATGTGCGGCGTTCACCGATAATCTGGACAGCAACGGCCGTTTTCTACCTGCAGAGAAACTGCGCCAGCGCTTTGCCGCGCAGCTCAAGCAACGCCCCGCCAGTGAGCTGGTCGCCTACTGCGGTTCAGGCGTTACTGCCTGCCACAACCTGTTTGCCCTGTGCCTCGCCGGTTTCCCACTGGCGCCGCTCTACGCCGGCTCCTGGAGCGAATGGATTACCGACCCGACCCGGCCTGTCGCCACTGGCGATTGACCCAGCCAGAGCCGCGCTACAAAGCGTTACTGCGAACCTCCGAATCACTCAACAAAAGGCCCACGGCTAAGCACCAAGCGATATATAGGCAATAATCAAACGCTGAAAACAATTTAAAAACAGCCCTTTACAGCACAAAGGTCGCACTACACTTCAACATAAGCGGCTAACCCCCGCTTCCGGTAGGGCCACTCTAGTATGAACAGAAGCTGCCACGCGCCCTGGCCCTACCGGCCACCTCTCTCGAGGGCTTTATGGGAATTGCCGCCAGCGAGTTATGCCTGCATGTGATCCGCCCCACCTTGATTTATCTGGGGCGCCACTCAGCAAGCGCCGAGGCCTTATTACTGGGCGCGGCCGCCAGCCAGTCGGCACTGGGCTCGGCCCTCGACGACCGTCGCGGGCATGGCCTTTACCGCATCGCCGAACTGCGTCATCAGCAACTGTGGGACCAGCACCTGGCCCTCGACCCGGAACTGGCCAGCCAGGTGCGCGGCCTGGCTAGCCAGCACGCCTTTCTCGCCGCCCCGCACCTGGAACTGACCGTCAACCTGCGCTACGCCACCGCAATCGCCTGGATGCTGATCGAGACCGAGCACACCGAGCTGCCCGCCGCCGATGACCTGATGGGCCTGGCCCGCATCTGGCGCCTGGTGTTTCACCCTAACGGCCGCACCCACGATTTCATCCAGGCCTGGCAACGCTGCATCGGCAACCTCAGCCGAGTCGCCTAAGCGTATTCAGCACGCTGGCGGACTGCGCCAAAAGGCTCAATTCAAAAACTGACACGATTACTGCAAATACCGGCGTATCGCCGCAAATTGTAGGACAAAACCGCTCTATTCCGGGGGCCTCAGTTACTTGGCGGACACCGTAAAGCCTGCTAGTTTCTGCGCCCCGCTATACCCCGGATGGAGTCTCCTGTGAAAAACAACGCCCTCAAAACCAGCCTGGCATTGGCCATTGCTGCAGTGTCCAGCCATAGCCTGGCCAGCGGCTTTGCCATTAATGAACAAAGCGTCAGCAGCATGGGCAGTGCCTTTGCTGGCCGCTCATCGTCCGCCGAGGATGCCACTACCGTGTTTGGCAACCCGGCCGGCATGTCGCGCCTCAAGGGCGAGCAGGTTAGCGGCGGCGTTGCCTTGATCTATGCCAGAACCGATATCGACGACGCCAGTGGCAGTTTCTCCGGCAGCAACGACGGCGACATGGTGCCGTTGGTCGGCGCCCCCATGGGCTATTACGTCAAACCGCTGGACGAGAATTGGACCTTCGGCCTCGGCATGTACGTGCCCTTCGGCTTGATCACCGACTACGAAGACAACTTCCAGGGCCGTTATTACGGTGACCGTAGTGAAGTGCGCGTGGTAACCCTGCAACCGACTCTCAGCTATCGCTTCAATGACCAGCTGTCGATCGGCTTTGGCCCGACCATCAACCGCATCGACGGCGAGCTGACCTCGGCCCTGCGCAACCCATTGCCGGGCGTCGGCGACGGCGAAGTGAAGATCAAGGGCGACGACCTGGCACTGGGCTATAACGCCGGCGTGCTGTTTGAGCTGAACGCCCAGACCCGCTTCGGCCTGACCTATCACTCCAAGGTCGAATACCGCCTCAAGGGCGACACCGAAGTGGCAGGTCCCGGCTTTGTGATCGGCTCATCGGCGGGTACCTACGACGCCTCACTGGAGTTGACCACCCCCGAGTCCGTGGACCTCTCCATCACCCATGAGCTCAACGCCGACTGGACGCTGTACGTCGGTAGCACCTGGACTCGCTGGAGTCGGCTGGAAGAGATTCGCGTCGATAACCAGGGCGTCGGCGGTTTGCTCGCCGGCAATCTCACTACCATCACCGAAGACCAGAACTGGCATGACACCTGGGCCCATGCCATCGGTGCAGCGTATAAGCTGAACCCGCACTGGACGCTGCGCGCGGGCCTGGCCGTTGACCAGTCACCGACCAACAATGCCGACCGTTCACCGCGCATTCCCACCGGCGATCGCAAGATCCTCAGCCTGGGCGCTGGCTGGAGCCCGAGTGACCAGATGACCATCGATGTCGCCTACTCCTACCTGATGGAAGACGACACCGAGATCAACCACGTCAGCGCGACCAAGGGGGCTTACCGCTCCACCTACAAGAACACCGCCCATGGTTTGGGTACACAAGTGACCTACCGCTTCTAATTCAGTGGGGGCTTTAAGCTAAACTCGCGCGGCGACTATAAACACAAGAACACGCCGCCATGACCACACTCTGTACTGCCTTACCCGAACAGCTGCGCCTGTTACTGGTGGATGACCACCGGATTTTTCTCGACGGCCTCAGCCTGGCCCTCGCCCCGCTCTGCCCAGACCTGCACATCCATACTGCGCAAAACGCCGACGAAGCCGAAGCCTGTCTGCGCCAGCATGATTTCGACCTGATTCTGCTCGACCTGCGCCTCCCGGACGTACCCGGCCTCGAGCTGCTGCAACGCTGGCAACGGCAAGGTCGCATGACCCCGGTGGCGATTCTCAGCGCCAGCGACTCCAACCTGGACGCCCAGGCGGCAATGGCGGCCGGAGCCTTGGGCTTTATCCCGAAAAGCGCCGATGGCGACGACCTGCGCCAGGCGGTCACCCGCGTGCTGCTAGGCGAGACCTTGCAGGCGCCGGTCAGCGGCGACAAACCGCCGCTGACGCCTCGCCAGCAGGAAATTCTGCTGCTGCTGGCCGACGGGTTGCCGAACAAGGCCATCTGCCGTCGGCTGGGAGTGTCCGAGGACACGGTAAAGACTCACCTGAAGGCATTGTTTCAGGAGCTCGACGTGCATAACCGCACCGCCTGCGTGAGCGCGGCGCGGCAACGCGGCTGGCTGTGAGTGACGAGGCCAGACAAAGACGTGCCGGAGACTCAAACCGTCCAACAGGCTGTAGGCTGAGTTAGACGCGCGCTATGGTCCGCTCAAGCAGCCGGATTCGGCGCGGCGTAACCCAGCGATCCGAAGAGATGTCGACTGGCTCTCGCTGGGTTTCGCTCCGCTCTACCCAGCCTACGAAGTTGCTGCGCTTGGCGGCCAAGCAATGCCTTGCTTCACGTCAGTTCGCGGAGAACCATTATTTAGAGACAGCACATCAGGGTCTGCTCGCAAGTACTTTCAACGGCACGTCCGTCACCGCTGCCGGCAATAGCATTATCAGAGCCTGACGCAAACGCGCGGGCAGCAACGGCTTGCCGAGCAGGGTGACGTGCGCCGGGATGCAGCGTTCCTGCAACTCGGGTGTCAGGTCGGCGCTGATCAGCAGCGCCGGTAACATCCGCCCAGCCTCCTCGCGCAGACGCTCGATGGCGCGTAATCCATCCTCCTGCGCCGCCAGTCGGTAATCGCTGAGCAGCAGCTGTGGCGCCGCCTGCGCCAAACACTGCAAGGCCTCCTCCAGATCGGCGCAGGCCCACACCTGACACCCCCAACGACGCAATAAGCCAGACAGTGCCTCGCGCCCGGCGTCATCGTCCTCCAGCAGCAACACCCGACCGCTCAACGCGGCGCCAACCGCCGCAGTGGGCTGCCGTTCGCCCGCCGCTGCGAACGGTAGACGCAGCGTAAAGCGCGCGCCCTGCCCCGGGCTGGAATGCAGTTGCAGCGGATGCTCCAGCAAGGTTGCCAGCTGCTGGACGATGGCCAGGCCCAAGCCCAGACCGCGTTCGGCATTGCGTCCCGGATTATCCAACTGACTGAATTCCTCGAAGACCTGCGTTTGTTCCTCTGCGGTCAAACCACGGCCATCGTCGCCCACCTCCAGCAGCACGTCAGCACCATCTTCCCGAGCTCCGATCCACACCCGTCCTGCTCGGGCATGGCGCAAGGCGTTATTCAGCAGATTGCGCAGCATCCGCTCGAGCAACAGCGGGTCGCTGCGCACCCACAGCTCGGTGCAGTGCAGCTCCAGTTCGATGCCCTGCACCCGCGCCTCATGCCGCGCCTCGCCGCTCAAACGCTCAAGCAACGGACGCAGGGCAAAGGCCTCGGCATTCACCTGCACACCACCGGGCAGCGTCAGGCGGGTGTAATCCAGCATCGATTGCAGCAAGCGGCTGAGTTGCTCCACCGAGGTTGCCAACAGGCCGCTGACGCGATGCAGGCTCGGTTCCTGGCTTTGCTCCAGCAGGTGCTGGGCGTACAGCCCCATGGCATTCAGCGGTTGGCGCAGGTCGTGGCTGGCGGCGGCCAGCAGGCGCAACTTGCGCGCGTCATCGGTTTCGGCGCGCTGCCGGGCCAGGTCGAGCAGACGCAGATTGAGCCAGGCGCCGCGCTGGCCATGCTCTTGCAGATAAGCGCCGCCGCTGCCGATCAGGTTGGCGCAGAGCAGAAACAAGGCCTGGTAAGCCAGCGCGGCACCCGGCTCGGTCAACCACACACCGAGCAGCAGAAACAGCGCACAGAAGCCCCAAGCGGCCAGGCTCACGGCGCGGAACGACACGCCGAGCAGCACATAGCCGAACAGCACTATCAGGAACAGGCCGTCATAGGGCATGGCCACGCCCTGGGCCCAACACAGGTGAATGATCAGCGCGACACAGGCGCCATTCAGCGCATAGGTGCCGGTGTACGCGAGTAACGCTAAACGCGGCGGGCTCTGCGGGCGCCGGCAATAGACGACCGCCAGCAGTACCACGAGAATCCCCAGCAGGCGCAACGGCATGACCGACAGGCTGACCCTCAGCGGCATCAACGCCAGGTCGAGGCCGGCATAGATCAGTTGAAAGACAATCGCCGTACTGGCGATCAACAGCAGCCGCCGACGCATGCGCTGCACGCGGTGCTCGACAAAACCCTGTTCCAGCACTGTGGCGAACTTCAGACGGTTATAGCCACGGCGCTGCTGCGCGAGCAGCAGGCGTTCCTCCTGTTCCAGATTCATCGAGCGCCGCCGGCAAACGTCGGGGCTAACGGTGACTCCGACTGGAGCGCCCCATCAGGCGACACGCTGACGGGGCTGGCTGAGGACTCAGAGTTCGGGGTTGGCTGCGTCCTGTTGCTTGGCGGCAATCGCGTCATAGGTGTCCACTCGGTGCTGGTCTTCGGCGCTGAACAAGCGCTGACGCAGACGTTGCTGCTCGCGCTGCTGGTCGGTAGGACTCAGGCCATTGCCTTGCAGGCTGGCCAGTTCTTGCCGATACGCCGCGTAGTGTTGCTGCCAGGCTCGCTCGTTGCGTTGCTCGACGAGCAGACGCTCGACCGTTGGTGGATCATAAGTCAGGCTGAGGAACTGACGCACCTGTTGCTCACTCGCCCCTTCGCGCCACAGCTGTTCGCTCTGCGCCTGTTGCGCCAGGGCCAGGCTCTGACGCTCCTCGCTGGCGCGCATGGCTTCGGGCAATTGCTCACGCAGGCGTTCCTGCATATCAACCTTGCCCTGCGCGCTGAGATCATCGCGGTTGTGTACGGCCAGGCTATCGAGGGTGTAACGCGCATAGGCTTCTTCGGCGCCAAACAGCGCCTCCACTGCGCCGACCGAGAAGTGGGCTCGGCGCAGCTGGGCCAGGCTGTCGAAGGCCTGTTGCAGGGTGGTCAACTGGTCCTGCGGCTGAGCCTGTTGTTGCGCGTTCAGCGGTTGCTGCAGCAATGCCAGGCTGGCGCGTTTGTACTCCAGATAATCGCCCAGCAGGCCTATCAGCTGACCCAGCGCAGGCTCCTGCAAACGAGCGTTGGCGTCGGCCAGCAAGGCCTCGACCGAGGCTTCCAGCCCAGCCTGATCGGCCGCGCTGAGGAAATAATCGAAGTAATCACGCAGGGCCAAATCGAGTTGCAAGTTGCCGGCGCTGTCGACCTTCAGTTCGCCGTCGACCTCGGTATCGGCCATGCTCGGTACCAGCGGAGGTGACGCGGCGCGCGCTTTAGCGGCTGGCGCAGCCTGGCCGAGCAAGGGGCTGGGTGCGCTGGTTACGGCGGCCGGTACGGCCACCGTGGCGGAACTGGTCGCAGGCACGACAGGCGTCGGCCACTGCCAATAGATAGTGGCAGCCGCGACACTAACAGCCAGCACGACCACCAGGCCGAGGTAACGCAAGGGTAAAGGCATGGAACCTCCCGATAGCGGGCCGCACGGTGCAGCCCGCAAGCACAGAAAAATCAGACGCCCTTGTTCTTCAAACGGTTGGCATGTTGACGATAGAGCGACACCGGCTCGGTCCAGCCGCGAATGCCGAACAGGTGGTTGATCGCATCGACGTGGTTCATGTTGTAGCTGTCGCCGAGCACCTGCCCCAGGTAGGTCGAACACACACCGACCAGACCATCGTTTTTCTCGCTGCCAAAAGCCAGGCCGGTGATGGCCAGGAACGGATCGACCGCATCGAAGATGTTGGTGTAAGAGGAGTTACCGGTCCATGAGAAGTAACGGATGCTGTAGCCCCGCACGTTCTGCACTTCGGTCGACTTGGCGCAGTAACTGGCGTTGTTCACGCCCCAGGGGTGACGGCTGTTCAGCGCGGCGGTGCCCGGTGTGGTCAGGGTTTCCAGGGCAGCCAGGCCGTTTTGCGGATTGCTGTTGCCGGACAGCAGATTGATCACAGTCCCCAGCGCGACGGCTATCGCATTCGCGCCGCCTTCGATGGCACCGTCCGGCGGAACGATCCCACGGACCACGTCGGCGACTTTCGAGCCCTTGTTGACGCCATTGATCGAGGTCACCGAGGCCACCAGATCGGGGCGCAAGGACGCGGCCACCCGCGAAGTCGGCGAGCCCTGGCTGTGGCCGATCAGATTGACCTTGCCGCCATTGGCGCCAGCCCAGGGCACGATCTGCCGGGCCAGTTCGGCGCCACGCTGCTCGCTGTCGTTGAATGCCGCGACGCTGGCGACGTACACCTTGGCGCCGTCACGTTCGAGGTTCCAGGGAATGGTGTGGAAATAATTGACCAAGCCACCGATGGTGTCGAAACCGGTGACGCCGTGTACCAGCACGATCGGGTATTTGGTCTGGGTGTAACCGGCCTGGGCCTCGACGGCTCCGGCCAGGGCCAGTGCGGCCAGGGCTGTAGTGAATGCGCGACGCATGGGTGCCTCCTTTATTCTTCTTGTGGGCACGCCGGGAGACTGCGTCCGGCGTACCAAGAGTCTAAGGAGGTGATAAATAGCGGCCCATCGCCCAGATGGGTGAGCACCGCGCAAGTGTGACGCGCTAGCGGCTGGGAACAATCAAGCTAGCCCGGCGCCACGCCTAGCAGATGCCCACGCCAAGCTGTAAAAACGCCAGACCGCCCTGCTGCCAGCCCCACCAGATCAGCGCCAGCAGCGCGGCGGCGGCCAGGCCCAGAGCGCCACCCAGCCAATATCGCGTGTTCATGCCCCGGCTCCAACGCCTTGCAGACGCGCCACCGGCTGCTCGCGCACCGGCCAGTTCAGCGCCGCGGCCATCAGGCTGAGGAGGATGGATATCTGCCAGACCAGATCGTAACTGCCGGTTTGGTCGTACAGGTAACCACCCAGCCAGCCGCCGAGAAAGGCCCCGATCTGATGGAACAGGTAGACGATGCCACCGAGCATCGACAGGTTGCGCACGCCGAACAGGGTCGCCACCGTACCGTTGGTCAGGGGCACCGTGGACAACCACAGCAGGCCCATGGCGATACCGAAGGCATAGGCACTCCAGGTCGTCAGCGGAGCCATGACGAAGGCGGCGATCACCACCGCCCGCGCCAGGTACAGCGCGCTGAGCAAGCGCGGCTTAGACATGCGCCCGCCGAGCCAGCCGGAGAAGTAAGTGCCGAACACGTTGAACAGACCGATCAGGGCCAACACCGTGGTGCCGACCACCGCCGGCAGGTGCTGGTCGACCAGATAGGCCGGCAGGTGCACGCCGATGAACACCACCTGAAAGCCACAGACGAAAAAGCCCAGCGACAGCAACCAGAAGCCGGAGTGACCACAGGCCTCACGCACCGCCTCACCCAGAGTCTGCTCATGGCCGACAACCGGCAGCGGGTGATCCTTGATCATGCCCGCCAGCGGCACGATCAGGGCCACGAGCAGGCCCAACACCAACAACGCAGAGGACCAGCCGAGCCAGCCAATCAAGCCCAGGGTGCCCGGCAACATGGCGAACTGGCCGAACGAACCGGCGGCACTGGCGATGCCCATGGCCATGCTGCGCTTCTCCACCGGTACGGCGCGACCGATTGCGCCGAGAATCACCGAGAACGAGGTACCGGACAGGCCCAGGCCGATAAGCAGACCGGCACTCAGCGACAGCGACCAGGGCGAATCCGCCAGGCCCATCAAGACCAGGCCGACGGCGTAGAGCACGCCGCCGACGATGATCGTGCGCTTGGCCCCCAGGCGGTCGGCCAGTGCACCGGTAAAGGGCTGAGCCAGACCCCAGACCAGGTTTTGCAGGGCGATGGAGAAAGCGAACACCTCACGCCCCCAGCCGAACTCGGCACTCATCGGCGGCAGGAACAAACCAAAGCCATGCCGAGTACCCAACGACAGGGCGAGAATCAGCGACCCACCCACCATGATCCATAACGTAGTTCGTCCTAACGACGTCATCGCTCTATCACCTGAAATCCGTACCGCTGCCCGGCAGCAATCGGCTAGCTTGAAGCGCACCGCACCATAAGGCAATCAGACTATTGGCTGCCGCCATAAAGGACAGGATCTAAGCTGCTACCCAGCATCTGGCGACTCTCCCTACAGCTCAGTAAGAGGTTGAACGCTACACCGCTGCAGAATCGCACCACCGCACCACAAGTGGATGAACAGAGTGGGTCAACCCTTGGTCATTTGATAATGTCGGGCTGCCCTGGCCCGATTGCCGCAGGTTTCTGTCTTGCACCAACGGCGGCGCTTGTTCTTCGACCGATCGACGAACAACCAGGAACAGCGTTCGCACTCTCGCACATGCACCACCGCCTCACTGCTGAGCAACTGCTGCGCCGAAAGCGCGACACGTGCCAGAGGCGTCTGCAACCCCACTGCTTCGATAGTCACTTCCCAGCTGAAACCCTGCTCGTGCCGGGTCAACTCAGCGACCGCAATCGCTGCGCAGATTTCCGCACGTACACTGGCCAAATCTGCTGCCAGGGGGACTTGGTTACTGGCCAACGCGGCAAACAACCGATGGAGCCGTTCTCGGAAAGCGCGCAGCTGCTCAAGGCTACGCAACGCTTGCTCGGGATGCGCTTGTGCCATGAGCAGCAGCGCGCTGGCTTCCCGAACATCGAGCCCCTGAGCTGCATCGGCCCAACCCACAACGGCTTGGTAGCTGGACAGGCGCTCATTGTCTCGCGCCTTGCTTCGTCCTCCCTGGGTATTACAGAAGTCCAGGCAGAGACTGCCACCGACAAAACATCCCGCACCCCAGTCAACGTCTTCAGCTTCCAATGTGCGCACCACGCCTCTAACACTCTAAACAGGTTTGACAAATTACAATTTAACCAGCAAAACTATAACAGTCTAATTAAATTTAGACTGTTATTTATTCAGCAAGAGGGCATGCACATGGTTAATTGGCCGCTGGAGCATGAGTACCGCTTTCGCGGGCAGATGGTCCGTTATGCCGTCAGGGGAACAGGACCGGCGCTGGTGTTCGTGCATGGCACGCCCTTCTCCTCCTATGTCTGGCATCGCCTGGTGCCCCACTTCGTTGAATCCCACCAAGTGTATTGGTTCGACCTGCTCGGTTATGGGCAATCCGAACAGGCTGAAGGGCAGGATGTCTCGCTCGGGGTACAAGGCGAATTGCTGGCGGAACTGCTCGAACACTGGGGGCTTGAACGCCCCGATGTGGTCGCCCACGACTTCGGTGGGGCAACGGCACTACGGGCGCATCTGCTCCACGGCAAGTGGTACCGCAGCCTGACCCTGATCGACCCAGTGGCCCTGGCCCCCTGGGGCTCGCCCTTCGTGCAGCACGTCCGCCAACATGAGACGGCCTTCCGCGGCCTTCCAGCCTACATTCACCAGGCGATAGTGCCTGCCTATGTGCGGGGCGCCGTGCACAGGGCCATCCCGGACTCCGAGTTGGCGCCCTACGTGCAACCCTGGCTAGGCGACACCGGCCAGGCGGCGTTTTATCGCCAGATCGCTCAGATGGACCAACGTTATACCGAGGAGATGGCGCCGCGTTACGGCGAAATAGACTGCCCCACATTGATCCTGTGGGGAGAAGAGGATCAGTGGATTCCCATCGAGCGGGGTCGCCAGTTGCAGCAAGCCATTCCCGGCGCCGGCTTTGCCGCAATTGCCCATTCGGGACACCTGGTTCAGGAGGACGCACCCGAGGCCCTAGTTGCGGCGCTGCTCGGCTTTCTTCCGCTTACAGGGCGAAGCACTAACCGGCGTTAGCCCGCATCGCGTGCCCCGAGCCTTTGCAAGACGGGATACAGAGCACGCGAAAGCACTTACCTTAGAGCAGGCCAATTTCCTGCGCGGTGCGATCCACCGCGCGCTTGGTCTTTTCCACCAGCTCGTCCAGCTCACCGCGCGTGGCCACCAGCGCCGGCGCCATGATCATCCGACCCAGAGTGGAGCGGATGATCAGGCCTTCCTCGAAGCCAATGGTGCGGCAGCGCCAGGCTATGTCGTTCTCGTTGACGAAGCGCTTTCGGGTCGCCTTGTCTTCGGCAAACTGCAGCGCCGCGACCAGGCCGGTGCCCTGGATCTCGCCGACCAGCGGATGGTCGCCGAACACCTGCCGCAAACACTGCTGCAGGTAGGGGCCGGTGTCGTTCTTGACCTGGCTGACCACGCCTTCGTCACGTAGCGCCTTGATATTGGCCAGCGCCACGGCAGCGGCGACCGGGTGACCGGAGTAGGTCAGGCCGTGGGCGAACACCCCGCCCTGCTCCACCAGTACCTCGGCGATGCGCTTGGACAACACCAGGCCACCCATGGGGATGTAACCCGAGGTCAGGCCCTTGGCGATCGACAGGGTGTCCGGTTCGAAGCCGAAGTATTCATGGGCGAACCACTCGCCGGTGCGACCGAAACCGCCGATCACCTCGTCGGCGCACAGCAGCACATCGTATTTGCGGCAGATACGCTGGATCTCCGGCCAGTAGCTTTCCGGCGGGAAGATCATGCCGCCAGCGCCCTGGAATGGCTCGGCGATGAAGCCGGCAACCTTGTCCGCGCCCAGCTGGAGAATCTTCTCCTCCAGCTGCAGAGCGCAGCGGCGGCCGAACTCGGCCGGGGTCAGCTCGCCGCCCTGGGCGTACCAGTAGGGCTCGTCGATATGCTCGATGTCCGGCAGCATGCCGCCCATTTCGTGCATGAACTTCATGCCGCCCAGTGCGGTGCTGGCCAGGGTCGAGCCGTGGTAGCCGTTCCAGCGCCCGATCATCACCTTCTTCTCTGGCTTGCCGAGAATCTGCCAGTAGCGCCGTACCGTGCGGATCAGCACCTCGTTGGCCTCGGAGCCCGAGTTGGTATAGATGGCATGGCTGTAGTGGCCGGGCAACAGGCTGAACAGCAGCTCGGACAGTTCCACCACCGCCGGGTGGGTGGTGTGGAAGAACATGTTGTAGTAGGCCAGTTGCTCCATCTGCCGAGTCGCGGCGGCAGTGAGGTCCTTGCGCCCGTAACCGAGATTGGTGCACCACAGGCCGGACATGCCGTCGAGGTAGCGGTTGCCGTCGTTATCCCAGAGGTACAAGCCCTCGCCTTTGACCATCACCCGCGGGCCTTCGGCATTCAGCGCCTTCTGGTCGACGAAGCCATGGATGTGGTGGGCGGCATCCAGGGCCTGATAGTCACGGGTTTCACGGTTTGGCTTGATTTGCGCATTCATTACATCTCTCCTCCCCGTCAGGGGGCATCACTCTACGACCGTATACGGTCTTCAGACTTGGTCCGGGTTCAACGCCTTCTCGATTGGCTCCGGGGTGAACAGGGGCTTGCGCATCACCAACTTGATCCACAGCACCGCGATCAGCGAGACGATCCCCAGCACCACTCCGGCGCTGGCGAAAATCTGCAGAGTCAACTCGGGCGATGGCGAGGCGTGCCACACGGCATAGAGCATGCCGACGATACCGATCACCTGCGGCAGCGGGTAGAACGGTGTGCGGAACGGTCGGGCCAGGTCCGGGTAGCGCAGACGCAGGACGATCACATCGACATGGACGATGATGTAGGCCAGCAACCAGGCCAGCGCGGCGGCGATCAGCAACAGATTGATCGAATCGACACCCATCAGCAGAACCGGCAAGCCGGTGATGGCGGCGACAAACAATACGGCCACCCAGGGTGCGCCGGTACGTGCGCTGAGACGTTTGAAACAAGGAAACGCCTGACCATTGTGCGCCATGCCACTGAGCATGCGCGGGATAGCCGCCAACGAGGTGTTGAGCGTGCTGCAGGTAGCGGTGATGGCAGCGGTGACCAACAACAGCTGCCCCGTCTCGCCGAATACCGCAGTGGCGAACAGGTAATGCGGCAAACCGTTACTGGCCAGTTCTTCCTGCGGCACCATCAGCAGTGCGCCCAGGCAGTAGAGGCTGATGGTGAAGAAAATCACACTCACACCGATGATCATCGAGCGCGGAATATTGCGCTCCGGCCGACGCGACTCTTCCACCAGCGGGCAGACGAATTCGGCGCCGACGAATCCCCAGATAGCCAGCGCAGTAAGCGCCAGTACACCGAAGCCCATGGGGTTCCAGCCCTCCAGACTGAGGCTGGCGATGGGAGCGGCGTTCTCGTGACCGACCGCGCTAAACCCGAGCAACAGCAACACCACCACCATCACCAGCGCCAGTACGGACTGCAGGCGGGCGAAGATATCGATATTCAGCAGGTTAAGCACGGTGAACAGGGCCAGCACGCCGAAGGCCACCGTCATCGACGGCAAGGCATGCGGGTAGACCTTGCCAATGATCAGATCGAGTAGCAGCAACTCGGCCGACAGGGCGAACATCGCCACCACTATGTAACCGGAGAAGGTCGCCAGGATCGCCGGAAACTGACCAATCGCGACCTCGGTATAGCTGCTCAGGCTGCCGGCACGCGGGATCATCAATGCCAATTCGGAAAAGGAAAAGGCGTAGCTCAGGGCCAGCAGATAGGCCAGGCCCAGCGGCACGATAAAGCCCAAGCCGGCAATACCCGCGCCTTGCAGCATCAGCACCATCACCCCTTGCGACACCACCAGGCCAATGGCCACGGCCAGCAGGGAACCCAGGCCCAGCGCTTTGCGCGCGCCCTTTACCCGTGGTGCGGCGGCCGCACCTTGCAGCGGAACACTTATATCCTGCGTCATTGTTTCACCCTCTTTTGTAGTTGTAGGGGATGCCCTTGCGGATTAACGCAACTGAAACCAGGTGGTTTTCAGCTGGGTGTACTTATCGAAGGAATGCAGCGACAGGTCGCGACCGAAACCGGACTGCTTGCCGCCGCCGAACGGCACTGTCACATCCAGAGCGTCCACCGTATTGACCGACACCGTGCCGGCGTTTAGCCGGCGGGCGACGCGGTGAGCGCGATTGAGGTCGTCACTCCATAGCGATGCAGCCAGTCCGTAGATGCTGTCGTTGGCCAGGCTCACGGCCTGGTCTTCGTCATCGAAGGCACTGATTGCCAGTACCGGGCCGAACACTTCCTCACGGGCCAGACGCATCTCGGCGCTGACCCCGGTAAATAGCGTGGGCTGCACGAAGTTGCTCGAGCCGTTGATGCTCAGGCGCTCGCCACCACACACCAGCTTCGCGCCCTGCGCCTGGGCGCCCTCGATAAAGCCCATCACGCCAGCCGTCTGACCGGCATCGACCAGGGCACCGGCGCGGCTGCTGGGGTCGAGTGGATCGCCCGGCTGCCACTGACGGGCCTTGTCGATCAGGCGCTCGACGAACTCGTCATGGATCGAGCGCTGGACCAGCAGGCGCGAGTTGGCCGAACAGACCTCGCCCTGATTGAAGAAAATCGCGAAGGCGGCTTTTTCCGCAGCCAGATCGAGGTCCTGGCAATCGTCGAAGATCAGACTCGGGCTCTTGCCGCCGCACTCCAGCCAGACTTGCTTGAGATTCGACTGCGCCGCGTACTGCATGAAGTACTTGCCCACCTGGGTCGAACCGGTGAACACCAGGCAATCAACATCCGGATGCAGGCCCAGGGCCTTGCCGGCGCACTCACCGAGGCCCGGCAGCACATTCAGCACGCCTTCCGGGACTCCAGCTTCCAGCGCCAATTCGCCCAGACGCAGGGCGGAGAACGGCGACTGCTCCGCCGGCTTGAGCACCACGCTGTTGCCCGACGCCAGCGCCGGCGCGAGCTTCCAGGCGGCCATGTCCAGCGGGAAGTTCCATGGCACCACAGCGGCGACCACGCCGAGCGGCACACGGGTGATGGTCGCCAGCACGTTCTGCGCAGTGGGCGCGACCTGGTCGTAGAGTTTGTCCAGGCTTTCGCCATACCAGGCGAACACATGGGCGGCGCCGGGCACGTCGATGTTGAAGGCATCCATCACCGGCTTGCCCATGTTCAGCGAGTCGAGCAGCGCCAGTTCCTCGCGGTGCTGCAGAATCAGCTCGGCCAAACGCAGCAGAACTTTCTTGCGCTCGCCCGGTGCCATCCGTGCCCAGGGGCCCTGCTCGAAGGCCTGGCGTGCACTGCGTACCGCCAGGTCGACCTCGGCCTCGCCGCAGGCGGTCACCTGGGCCAGCAGCTGGTTGGTCGCAGGATTGATCGAGTCGAAGGACATACCGGAGGCGGCAGCCACCTGACGCCCGCCGATCAGTGCCTTGTCGATAAACCCTTGGCGAGCCGCCCGCTGTTGCCAATAGCTGAGATCTAACACGCTGCACTCCCTCATCGACCGCCGCGACGGTCATCTATGTGTTCAGTTGAGGGGGATACTGCGACATACCTCGGCGGAGGAAAATTAGTAAAAATATGCTCGGGACCCATAAAAAAGCTCGGCAGAGCGAGCGCTCCCCAACCGCGCAGCTGGGGTATGGTGCAGACTCGACGGGCGACCCTTGCGCCAGCGCGCATGCAGTGCCTACAACTGACGTAGCGGAACCAGGCGGACAATCAAGCCCGCTGCACCCCAGCCCAACCAACTGTCCGAGTGCCGGGCAGCACCAACCCAGCAGAGGTTTGCGTGGCTACCTATACCTTGCGCCAACTCAAGTATTTCGTGACCACCGTGGAGGCTGGCAGCGTTGCCGAGGCCTCGCGCAAGCTGTATATCGCCCAGCCGTCGATCTCCACCGCGGTCAAGGGCCTGGAGGACAACTTCGGCGTGCAGTTGCTCATTCGTCACCATGCCCAGGGCGTATCGCTCACCCCCAGCGGCGCGCGCTTCTATCGCAAGGCGCAGGAACTGCTGCGCATGGCCCACGAGTTCGAGCAGAACGCCCTGGCGGATAACGACATAGTGGCCGGGCAGATCGACATCGGCTGCTTCGAGACGGTGGCGCCGTTATACCTGCCGCGCCTGATCGCCGGGTTCACCGCCCTCTACCCGGGAGTGGAAATCCGCCTGCGCGACGGCGAGCAACAGGAACTGGTTCAGGGCCTCACCGCCGGCACCTTCGACCTGGCCTTTCTCTACGAACACGACCTCGACAACACCATCGAAACCGAGCCCTTGATGCCGCCGCAGAAACCCTACGCGCTACTGCCCGAGGGTCACCGCTTCACCCAGCAGACCCAGGTTTCACTGCGCGACCTGTGCCTGGAACCGATGATCCTGCTCGACGTGCTACCGAGCCGGACCTACTTCGTGAGTATCTTTACTGAGCTGGGCCTGACCCCGAACATCGTCTTCAGCTCACCGTCGATCGAGATGGTTCGCGGCATGGTCGGTCAGGGCTTCGGCTTTTCGCTGCTGGTGACCCGCCCACATTCGGAATGCACCTACGACGGCAAGAAGGTGGTGACAGTGGACATCGCCGAGCAGGTGGCGACCTCCGGCCTGGTGGCCGCCTGGCTCAAGCGCGCCCAACTGACCAAACCGGCACAGCTGTTCATGGATTACTGCAAGGAGCAGCTGGGACAGGCGAGGCCCGAGTAAAACGATGCAGCTCTGAACCTGATGGGGTGAGAGCAGGTTCGAGGAGTAGTGGGGAATCTGCGAAGGGCTGCAGTCGGCCAATTAGGTTGAAAAAGTCCGCTCTTGGCTCTAGCGCTGAAAGTACGTGCCTAGCTTTTAAATCTGAGCTGGCGCAGCTATCGAATTGTTCTGAAGCTCACGTTGAAGCGCGAAAACAGGCATCACTAGACCTCCTTCAAGCTCTTCTGGTCAGCATCGACGTTTTCAACAGAATCGGTCAAAAGCGATCATTACAAACCTGCAAACTCAGAGGCGATTTAGAGTGCGCTTGATCCTGACCGCGACGATACGCTTCAAGGGCTAACCAGTTGGGCAAAACCGATCAATAGGAAGATCCAATTGCCTTAGGGTAAGTTTCCCATTCACTAGATACTGAATCCTGATCGCGCCAGGGCCAGCGTCCAAATACGCTCCACTTCCGGGCTACAACTACCCGCTTTGCGATAAAGGGTGATTCCAAGCGAGATGGTGTGGCGCTCCTCTCCAGCCAGTACCAGTGCTGTAGACGCGAGCTCATCCCGAACCACCCGCTCAGGGATCCACGCCAACCCGACACCGGCGATAGCTCCACGCTTGAGTACATCGGCCATGGAACATTCGAATCGATACTCCAGGGTTGTGTCCAGGCTTTCGCGTTCCACTACCGAGCTAGTCATTCGCCCAAGAAAACTGTTGCTGGGGTAACACAAATAGGGGATCAAGCGCGTGCCGCTCAATGAGTGGAGTGCGACACCATCCTCCCCTGGAGCGCTAACTGGAACCAGGCGATCGCTTGCCAGCAGGACCGAGGGATATCGATCCAGACCAACAATATTCGCCACGCCAGAATCGCTGTAAGCCAGCATCAAGTCGCAGGTGCCCGAGATCAATGCCTCGGCACAGGCCGCCACATTGTCGGCCTGCACCCGTGCTTTGATCGGGCCGATGTTGCGTTGCAGTTCCGCATGCCAATCGGCAAAGAAACTCACCGCGAGGGTATGTGATGCCGAAATGGTGATCACTCCGCCACCCCTAGGCACCAGTCCCTGAACTTCCTCCCGGCCATCACGCAATGCCTGCAGTACTTCTTGGGCCGTACCACGGAACGCCTTGCCGGCAGGGGTCAAGGTAATGGGAAACACGCTGCGATCAATCAGCGACGCGCCAACCCAGGCTTCCAGCGTTTGGATACGCCGGCTGAAGGCTGGTTGCGTCACATTGCGCATCTCCGCAGCTCGCGAAAAATTCCGCGTAATGGCTAGCGTCAAGAAATCCTCTAGCCAGTTAACTTCCATCGACCTTGCCTGCTACTTCGTCCACTTGAACCTCAGCGCTGTTACCCATCACATCCGTAGCTGTCACTTTACGGGATCAAGGCGCTCTTGCCATCCCATGCACAAAAAGCATTGCTCATCAAAAAGAAGAATTGGGCATCCCTTGGTGGGCGCGCGTATAAATCTTGGCCGGCAGTTTCCCCTCCCGCCAAGAACAAAAAAACTCTGCCGTAGAACACGCTCTACTGCCTAGAACAATAATTACCGTGCGCTCACAAACCAGGAGTTTCCATTTTGAACACTTCATCCGCTCAGCCAGCTCGAGGCTTATTTTCATTCTGGACAGGAATGCCTCTGTGGAAACAGATATTCATCGCCCTTACTCTCGGACTACTACTGGGCATTACCCTTAACCAAACCGGTAACAGTGAATATGCAGCGAGCCTGAAGCCTGTCGGCGATCTTTTTCTCAACGGCATAAAAATGCTCATCGTGCCGCTAATTTTCATCTCGCTGGTCAGTGGCGTAACTGCTTTGGGCGACATGTCCACCATGGGCCGACTCAGCCTGAAAGCGATGCTGTTGTATCTGGCCACCACAGCAGTGGCCATCATGATTGGTCTGGCGCTAGCTGCAATCTTTCAGCCGGGCACAGGGATCGATCTGGGCGCGGCTCAAGCCGTAACCGCTGCGGATTCGCCGAGTCTGGTAGCCACGCTGGTCGCTCTGATTCCGGCCAATCCAGTTGCTGCGTTTGCTCAAGGCAATGTATTGCAGATTATTGTCTTTGCAATCCTGTTCGGCTTGGCAATTACCCTGGCCGGTGACACCGCTAAGCCGGTGAAGGTTTTCATGGATGCTCTTGCTGAAGTGTTCTACAAATTCACCGGCATCATTATTGCCTTCGCGCCTTATGGTGTATTCGCTCTCATTACTTGGGTCGCCGGAACTTACGGTTTCGAACTGTTAGCGCCCCTGGCGAAAGTAATTGGTGCGGTGTATCTGGGTTGCCTTATCCATGCAGTAGTTGTCTATGCGGGGCTGATAAAGTTCGTCGCACGACTTAATCCCATTCGTTACATCCAAGGCGTGATCGAGCCGGCCATAGTTGCCTTCAGCAGCACCTCCAGTGCCGGTACTCTGCCCATCACGATGATGTCGGCTGAACGCAACCTGGGCGTGTCCCGCAGCGTATCCAGTTTCGTGCTGCCGCTTGGCACGACCATCAACATGGATGGTACGGCGCTCTACCAAGGCGTATGTGTCCTGTTCATCGCCCAGGCCTACGGCATCGATCTGAGCCTTGTCCAGTACGCCACCATCATCCTCACCGCCACCTTGGCATCGATCGGCACCGCAGGGGTTCCCGGCGCCGGCCTGATCATGCTGTCGCTGGTACTGACCTCGGTCGGCCTGCCACTGGAAGGTGTGGCAATTATCGCCGGCATCGACCGGATACTCGATATGGCCCGCACCTCGGTGAACGTCATGGGTGACTGTGCGGTCGCCGTATTGGTCGCCAAGAGCGAGGGACAGTTGGATGAGGGGCTTTACGACACGCATCAGGTGCTGAAGTCGGCAGACGTTGCGACGCAGGTCAGTCCGGTCAAAGCATGATTCTCGCTGGGGCGGCTCTCGCTGCCCCGGTACTTCGCAGGCAGGTAGATCTACCCATGGCAAGAAAAATGACGAGCGTCGCTACTCCAAAAAAGTATGGTGTTGTTGGTGGGCTAGGCGCTGTTGCTGGAGTGGATACGCTGCTCAAGTTTATAAAGACCACACCCCAGCAACAGTTCGATATTGCCTTTGAGCAGCATCCGTTTGTCGACATAGGACTGGCAGCCGACGAAGACTACGACGCGACACGACGGAAGTTTTATGTGTACGACACGCTGAGAAGCATGGAGCGTAGTGGGGTTGATATTGCACTAGTGCCCTGCTTCGTTTCCCACTGTTTTCTCGATGAGCTCAGACCCGAACTGGGTTTGGCCGTAGTGAACCTGCTGGATGCACTGCGTGTGCGAATACAGCGGGATTACCCTGATACGCGCTCGATCGGCGTACTGACGTCAAGTTTCGTTAGGAACTCGGGGCTTTTTGAGCGGGCGCTCGGTGATCAATGGAAAATCGTCTATCCCGACTCTCAGGTGCAAGCAGATGAACTGATGGCGGCGGTCTATGGACCGCACGGTATCCGCAGCGGCCACCATGACCTTCTTAGCGTCGATAGACTCGCCAAGGCCTGCGAAAATCTGCTCCAGCTTGGGGCCGAGGTGATCGTTCCCGGCTTGACGGAAATACCCGTATTCATTGAGGCCCTGCGTGATCGCGTTGCTGCGCCGGTCATTGATGCCAATCAAGCCTATGCCGAATATGCCCAGGCGTTCGGCGCAAGGCAGCCAAAGCACATGTTCAAAGTCGGTGTAGTCGGCGGCGTTGGGCCGGCGGCAACGGTCGATTTCATGCGCAAGGTTGTTCAGCTGACCAAGGCGGCGTGCGATCAGGACCACATAAAGATGCTGGTTGAACAGAATCCACAGATTCCCGATCGTACGGCGAACCTCCTGGCCGGTGGAGAAGACCCGACAATTGCTCTACTGGCTACCGGCAAGAGGCTCGAGGCGGGCGGAGCTGACGTGATAGTCATTCCCTGTAACACCGCCCATGCCTTCGTCGAAAAGATTCAGCCGCACTTGGATGTGCCAATTTTGAACATGCTTAGCGAAGTGAAGACGCATATCCAGCGCAGCTTACCGGGCGTCAGCCGTGTTGGCTTGCTGGCCACCTCCGGTACCGTCGCTAGCGGCGTTTACCATGAGGCATTTCTGGGCTCCGGTCTCGATCTCCTCGTCCCCGATGAGTCGGTACAGAAACGAGTTATGGCCGCCATATACGGCGATGAAGGGGTGAAGGCTGGATATACCTCGGGACGCTGTAGTGAAGACCTCGCCGCGGCAATTGCCTATATGGTGGACAAAGGCGCGCAAGCCGTGATCCTTGGCTGCACCGAGCTGCCGCTGATCGAGTTGCCGACCGCAGCACAAACTGTGCTCCCGCTGGTTGACCCGACCAGCGTGCTGGCAGCGTCTTGCGTCGCCCTAGCCACGGCCAGCCAGCCAGCCAGCCAGCCAGAGCCTATGATAGGTTGAATGCGGCGATACCTATCCTATGAGTTGCTCTGAAGCGAATGGCAGGAAGTAATTTCATAGAAGTTTGTGACTGCTTGCTTTTTTGGGGAGGGGATTCAACCGGTTAGGCCGCCTCGGTGCCGAATGAGGCTGTACCGAACTCGCGGCTGGCGCTGATCAGTGCCAGCAGTTCGGCCACTTGACTGCGCGGGTCGGTGGCTAGACCTGAGTAGGCTCGCTGCGGGTCAAGGCACAGCGCAGAGTAGTTTGCGCAACTGATCCTCTACTCCCAAACAATGACGCTCTCCAACCTCTACATAGCGTTCTGCGAGCAGGCGTTTACAGCGCGTTTTATGCCTGGAACCGATGATCCTGCTCGACGTGCTGCCGAGTCGCACCTACTTCGTGAACTTCTTCACCGAACTGGGGCGGGGTCCGAACATCATCTTCAACTCGCCGTCAGTTGCGAGGATGCGCCGCATGTTCGGCCAGGGCCTCTCAGTACCTACCACTCGACCGGACTAGGAATGCCCTCAACCCAACGAGCTCACTCACTTTAGGCGATCCCCCAAAGAGGTGTAGCCGGGCCACTGGCGTAACAGTGTGTCGACGAACTTCTCCGCCGCGGGTGACAGTGACGAGCCGTGACGACGCACTAGGCCGATTGTCCTGCTGATGACTGGATCGACCAGCGGCAACTGGACCAGGATCGGGTGATCATCGGCCGGCATGGCCAGGCTGGGTAGCGCCGCGACGCCGAGGCCGGCCTCGACCATGCCCAGTGAGGTCGACAGGTGTTGAACCTCGTAAAACCAGCTGGGCCGCCAGTCCAGATGGGCCAGGCCATGATCCAGGAGCATGCGGTTGCCACTCAGGCGGCCGACGCCGATCAGTCGGTAATCGCTGAGCTCGCGCCAGGCAACTTGTGGTTGGTTGGCCAGAGGATGGTCACGGCGACAGGCCAGCACGAAGGGCTCGTTCACCAATGGGGTGAAGTCGATCTCGGCGCTCTGACCACTGAGCATATTGATGCCGAAATCCGCTTCGCCTCGCAGCACGGCCTCCAGGCCCTCATGAGCGCTCAAATCGAGAATACGGATGCGGATCTTGGGATATTGGCGGTTGAATTCGCGGATCACCGTCGGCAGGAAGTAGAAAGCTGCGGTGGGAATACACGCGAGCGTCACCTGCCCCGATTGCCTCTCAGCCAACTCCTGGATGCCCAAGATCGATCGTTCGAAATCATCCAGCAGACGCTGAGCCTTGGGTAGAAAGTCGCGACCTACCGCAGTCAGGCTAACTCGACGCGTCGTTCTATCGAGCAATTGGGTGCCCAGCCCTTCCTCCAGCTTCTGCATACGCCTGGTCAACGCTGGTTGCGACAGGTGGATAGCTGTGGCGGCTTCGTGAAAACTGCCTAGTTCGGCAATTTTCACGAAGGCGCGTAGGTCTTGCAGCTCGTAATTCATGCACCACCATTATCAATAGAAAGTTTTATTGCTAGATAATTATCGACCATAGGAAGACGAACTTCGAATTTTCCGGGGTCGCAGCGATCTGGTCAGTGTTGCAAAGACATTAATGCGTATTAAGCAATAATATTAAGAATATATGCAATTTACAAATCAAAAGCCACCGCGCAGTATTTGTCAAACGCAACAAACGACAGCTTTATTGCAGCGGAGACATCATGCAAGCCATTCCTTGCGTTCTTATGCGCGGCGGTACCTCCAGAGGTCCCGTGTTCCTCGCTAACCACCTGCCGAGCGATCCCGCCCAACGCGATGAGCTTCTGCTGAAAATCATGGGTTCGGGTCATGAACTGGAGATCGACGGTATCGGCGGAGGCAGTGCCCAGACCAGCAAGGTCGCGATTGTAAGCACCTCCAGCCATCCAGATGCGGATGTCGACTATCTGTTCGTTCAGGTAATGGTGACCCAGCGGCGTGTCGACACGGCACCGAATTGCGGAAATATGCTCTGCGCCATCGGCCCGTTCGCCATCGAGCATGGCCTGGTCAATGCCGCGGCACCGGTCACCCGGGTGCGCATCCGTAATGTCAACACCAACACCCTGATCGACTCTGAAGTACTGACGCCCAACGGCCGGGTACGCTATGAGGGCGATACCTACATCGATGGCGTGCCCGGCAGCGCGGCTCCGATCAAACTGACCTTCCTTGATGCTGCCGGGGCCAAGACCGGCCGTCTGCTGCCCACCGGGCAGGTACGTGATTGCTTCGACGGGGTCGAGGTGACCTGCATCGACATGGCCATGCCTATGGTGATGATGCATGCCGACGCGCTAGGCAAGACCGGCTACGAAAGCCCCGCCGAACTAGATGCCGACAGCGGGCTGCTGGCGCGCCTGGAGAGCATTCGCTTGCAGGCCGGACGGGCGATGGGGCTTGGTGACGTGTCGCAGATGGTCATCCCCAAACCTGTACTGCTGTCCCCGTCGCGTAACGGCGGCGCACTCAACACCCGTTACTTCATGCCGCACAACTGCCACCGCTCCCTAGCCGCCACTGGGGCTATCGGCCTGGCTAGTGCCTGTGCGCTGCCGGGAAGCATTGCCCACGACCTGGCACCGGTCAACGGCGCCGCTTTGGTCAGGCTCGAGCACGCTGGTGGGCAAATCGAGGTCTCGCTGGAGCCGACCACAGGCGACTCGCCCGAAACCATGCGTGCCTCGCTGATCCGCACCGCGCGCCGCCTGTTCACCGGTGACGTGTACGTGCCCAGCACTCGTCGGTAAACGCAATCAATTCGCAGGCAGCCCCTGACGCCTGCCCCGGTTACCACTGACTCGACCCGGCCTTGGCGGGGTCATTACCCGCAACGGAGAGTAGCGATGCGTTCCAATAAGAATAAGATCACCTTCGGGCAGACCGCGGCGCTTACCGCCAGCCTGATTTTGCCGCTCAGCGCCACGGCTCTGGACACCGGTGGCCACTCCCTGGAGCTGAAGGCGCGTGGCATCCACTTCGATCGCGATTTTGAAACTGACAGCAGCGATCGCACGCAGTCGGCTCTGGGTTTGCAACTCAACTACGAGTCGCCCTATTTTGCCGATGTGATCGGTGTCGGTGTCTCCGGCTACAGCGTCAACAAGCTGGACAACAGCGGCAAGAATACCTCCGACGTGCTTTCGGTCGACAACAACGGCGAGCTGCATGACTCCTTCGGTCAAGTCGCGCAGGCGTTCGTCAAGCTCAAATATCAGGATCTGGCCACCGCCAAGCTCGGCCGCCAGCTGCACAAGACCATGCTGCTTTCCAGCTCGGGTAGCCGCGCCGTGCCAAACACTTTCTCAGGCGGCAGCTTCCAGGTCATGCCGCTCAAGGGTCTGAATCTGTATGGGGCTCGCTATAACGAGTGGTCGTCACGCTCGGATAGCGCCTTCGAAGCGTTCAAGACCGATACCTCCTCCGATGGCGCCATCGATTACATCGACAACTTCGGCGCCAGCTATACGAGCGGCCCGTTCAGCCTCAACCTGGAACATCTACGCGCGCAGGACTTCCTGAAGAAGACCGGCCTGGTCGCCTCGTACGACTTTAAATTAAGTGCCCAGTCCAGCCTCAAGTTGACCGGTGGCATTCACACCTCCAGCGATGACGGCAAGCTGTTCGTCACCGGCTCCGAAAGCGGCGAACTGGACGATGAAGATGTACTGGGTGCGAAGCAGGGCGTGACCGACAGCGACAACGACGGCCAAGGCATCTATGTCGCCGCCAACTGGAAACTGGGCAACGTGGAACTGGGCGCAGCAGTCGCGAAGTTCGACGGTGCCTGGATCGAAGACAACTTTGCCGGCGATCACGGCAGCAACCCCTTCCCAACCGGTGGAGTGCTGGCCGACTTCAGCAACGACAATGAACAGGTCTGGATGCTCTCCGCGGGCTACGACTGGAACGACCATATCAAAGGCCTGAAGACCGTCGTCAGCTACAAGGACGGCAGCGATGCCAAGAACAGCGCCAACGCGGCCCTCGGCGAAGCGGACGAGAACGAATGGGCCTTCGATCTGACCTACCAGGTCCCAGTGATCAAAGGCCTGGCGGTTCGTTACACCTACCTCGACTACCACTCGGATAAGACCGGCCGCCTGGATGGAGTGAAGGAGGACGATACCGACCACCGTTTCTACGTCGATTACACCTATCGCTTCTTCTGATCGAAACCGCCTGCAACCAGGCTCCTGGCTGGGAGGCGACGAAAGCTACTTGACTCCCAGCCCAATCGTGGCGTGCTAGTAAGACGGCGCCCAACTCCTGCAAACAAATCCAAAAACAGGAACGCAACCATGAAAACAGTCACCCTCAGCAAATTCCTGCCCCTCGCCTGCGCCTTGATGCTGGGTAGCGTTAACGCTCAAGCCGGCGAGCCCTCGCGTCCCGAGTGCATCGCCCCGAGCAAGCCCGGCGGTGGTTTCGACATGACCTGTAAACTGGCCCAGGCCGGTCTCAAGGATCATCACCTGCTCGATTCACCGATGCGCGTCACTTATATGCCCGGCGGCATCGGAGCGGTGGCCTATAACGCTATCGCGGCCAACCGCCGTGACGAATCCGGAACTCTGATCGCCTTCTCCGGCGCCTCGCTGCTCAATTTGGCGCTGGGCAAATACGGTCGCTACGACGAAAACTCGGTGCAGTGGTTGACCACTATCGGTACCGACTACGGCACCCTGGCAGTGCGCGAGGATTCGCCGTTCAAGACCCTCGACGATGTGATCCAGGCGCTGAAGAAAGACCCCAAGAGCATTACCGTCGGAGGCGGTGGCAGCATCGGTGGCCAGGGCTGGGCGAAGATTGCCCTGCTGGCCAAGGCTGCCGGCGTCGATCCGCGTGAACTGCGCTACGCGGCTTTCGAAGGCGGCGCCGAGCATTACATGGCGTTGATGGGCAAGCACGTCGACCTGGTGACCGGAAGTGCCAGTGAAATCCGCGCCCAGCGCGGCAACAAGATCCGCGCGCTGGTGGTCTACAGCGAGGAACGCTTGCCAGGCGAACTGGCATCGGTCCCCACTGCCAAAGAGCAAGGCTATGACATTCAATGGCCGTTGATCCGTGGCTATTACATGGGCCCTGAGGTCAAGCAAGAAGACCTCGACTGGTGGAAGGCGGCTTTTGCCAAACTGCAAAGTTCCGAAGAGTTCCAGCAGTACCTGCAAGATCGCGATGTGCTCCCGCTGAATGTCACTGGCCAGGCGTTGAACGATCTGGTGAAGAAGCAGGTTGAGGATTATCGCAAGCTGGGCGAAGAGTTTGGCCTGGTAGCCGAGTAAATCCATCGACGGTGTGGGCTGCCCCTTCGGGCTGCCCAGCCAGGAGCAGAATGATGCACGATCGTATTTTTGCAGGCATTAACCTGCTGATCTGCGTGGCTTTAATGGCGTTGGCCTGGGGCTATCAGGCCCCCTTCGCTTACGAGCCCGTGGGGCCACGTGCCTATCCCTTGCTGTTGCTATCACTGCTTGTACTGGGTGCGCTTTACCAAGTGTCAAAGCCAGCCAAACAAACCGAGGCCAGGGAAGAGCCGCCGCTGAATCGTCAGGTAATCCGCAAGATTGCACTCTGTATCGCTGCGATGGTGGCCTACGCGGCCCTGTTCGAAGTACTCGGCTTCATCCTAAGCAGTGTGCTGTTCGCGGTTGCCATGGCTTATCTGTATGACGCAACCCGCGTGCAGAGCATCGTGGCCGGCCTAATGATCGCCGTTGGGCTCTATCTGCTGTTCGACTATGGCCTCGATGTACCTCTGCCGCTCGGCCTACTCGCGAAACTGGGGAACTGACCCATGGACACTATTCATTATCTAGGCCTCGGCTTCGGCGTGGCCCTGACACCCTACAACCTGATTACGGCTTTTTGCGGCACCCTGATTGGCACCATCGTCGGCCTGCTGCCCGGCCTCGGTCCGGTCAACGGCGTCGCCCTGTTGATTCCGATTGCCTTCGCCCTCGGCCTACCACCGGAAACCGCCTTGATTCTGCTCGCGGCGGTGTACCTGGGCTGCGAATATGGCGGACGCATTTCCTCGATCCTGCTGAATATTCCCGGCGAAGCCTCAGCCGTGATGACGACTCTCGATGGCTACCCTTTGGCCCAACAGGGCAAGGCCGGTATTGCCCTGTCGATTTCGGCCTGGAGCTCGTTTATCGGCGGCACTATCGCGACTATTGGCGTGGTGCTGTTCGCCCCCCTGCTGGCCAAGTGGGCTGTGGCCTTCGGGCCGGCGGAATATTTCGTGTTGATGGTCTTCGCGATTACCTGTCTGGCCGGCATGGCCGACAACAAACCGTTGAAAACCGCTATGGCGGCGCTGATCGGTCTGGCCCTGTCCTGTGTCGGCATCGACTCCAATAGCGGCGTGTACCGCTTCACCTTCGGCACGCTGGGATTGGCCGATGGCATTCAGTTCATCGTCCTGGTGCTCGGGTTGTTCAGCATCAGCGAAATCCTGGTGCTGCTGGAAAGAACTCACCATGGCCACAGGGCGGTTAAAACCACCGGGCGCATGCTGTTCAACCTCAAGGAAGGCGCCTTCGTACTAGCCACCAACTTGCGCAGTGGTGTGGTCGGTTTCGTCCTGGGCGTGTTGCCTGGCGCCGGGGCGACCCTAGCCAGCGCCGTGGCCTACATGTCCGAGAAGCGCATGGCGAGCAAGGACAACCAGTTCGGCAAGGGTGACCTGCGCGGCTTGGCCGCCCCGGAAACCGCCAACAGCGGCGCGGCCTGCGGTTCCATGGTGCCGATGCTGACCCTCGGCGTACCCGGCTCCGGCACCACTGCGGTGATGCTCGGCGCGCTGACGCTGTACAACATCACGCCCGGCCCGATGCTGTTTCAGAACCAGCCCGAAGTGGTTTGGGGCTTGATCGCCTCGTTGTTCGTTGCCAAC
Source organism: Pseudomonas taeanensis MS-3 (assembly GCF_000498575.2). GTDB lineage: Bacteria > Pseudomonadota > Gammaproteobacteria > Pseudomonadales > Pseudomonadaceae > Aquipseudomonas > Aquipseudomonas taeanensis. The sequence goes on along the minus strand of NZ_AWSQ01000009.1, from coordinate 111,618 downwards.
GTCATGCTGCTGGTGATGAATGTGCCGATGGTGCGCATCTTCACCCGTATCCTCGCGGTGCCGACCTGGGCGCTGGTGCCGGCGATTGCCATCGTCACTTCGATTGGCGTGTATGCGGTGCATTCGACCACCTTCGATCTGTTCCTGATGATAGGCATCGGCGTGTGCGGCTATATTCTGCGCAAGCTGGACTACTCGCTGTCTGCGGTGCTGCTGGGCTTCATTCTCGGCGGTGTGATGGAGGACAACCTGCGTCGTGCCCTGTCGCTGTCCAATGGCGAGTTGAGCATCCTCTGGGGCAGCCCGATCACCCTGGCCGTGTGGGCGCTGGTCGGGCTGATGCTGGCCTACCCGATCTTCCGCGCCGTGCGCGCACGCAAGAGCGCACAGCTGCTAATCGCCGACTGATCCCTTCCCTGTCAGTGAGGATATCAAGGGCGAGCCTATCGCCCTTGATGACATAAACATGCATATCGTAATTCCCGACGACTACCAGCACGTCATCCGCTCGCTCGACTGTTTCGCCCTACTCGACGGCCACCAGGTCAGCGTCTATCACGACGCAGCTAAGAGCCTGCATGTGCAGGCGCAGCGCTTTCGAGACGCGGACGCCCTGGTGCTGACGCGTGAACGGACAAGTATTTGCGCGCAGTTATTAGCCCAGCTGCCAAGGCTCAAGCTGATCAGTCAAACCGGTAAGGCGGGCGTGCATATCGACCTCGAAGCCTGCCGCCTGCAGGGTATCGCTGTACTGGAGGGACGCGGCTCGCCGATTGCACCGGCCGAGCTGACCTGGGCGCTGATTCTCAATGCACGGCGGCAACTGCTACCGGCGATCCAGGGCCTGTACGCAGGACACTGGCAAACCAATCTCGGCGAGCGCCTGTACGGGCAGACCCTGGGTATCTGGGGTTACGGCCGGATAGGTCAGCGCCTGGCTCGCTATGCCCAGGCCTTCGACATGCCCGTAATGGTCTGGGGTAGCGAGACCTCAAGGGACGCGGCGGTGCGCGACGGGCATCGCGCCGCGAGCTGCAAGCAAGCCTTCTTCAGCGAAGTCGATGTGCTGAGCCTCAATCTGCGCCTGACCGAGAGCACCCGGCATGTGGTCACCGTCGACGATCTGCTGCAGATGAAGCCCAGCGCATTGCTGGTCAACACCAGCCGCGCGGAACTGCTCGCACCAGGTGCCCTGCTCGAAGCTTTGAGCACCGGGCGACCCGGCTATGCGGCGTTGGATGTACTGGATGACGAACCGATCCTGGACCAGGCGCACCCGCTGCTCAATCACCCGAGAGTGCTCTGCACCCCGCACCTGGGGTACGTCGAGAAGCACAGCTATGAACTGTATTTCGGCGATGCGTTCGCCAACGTGCAGGCCTTCTTTCGCGGCGACCCTTGCCAACTGGTCAAGCCGGCCATTGTGCAACAGCGCCCAACGGACCCGGTCACCACGTAGCGAGGAAACCTACTGCGCAGACTGAAGTGCACCCACGGTGTGGGTGCGCATCACGGTACTGCGGGTCATCCGTCCAAGACCTCACTCGATTGCGGTTGCAGTCGGCAATTTGTCCCCACTAGGAGAAAGCCAGCGTGACTCTGTCATTGAAGAAAAAAATATTGCTGCTTGCCCTGGTTCCGGTGCTGCTGTTCGCTGTTGTCTTGAGCGGCACGGCGAGCCGGGTATTGCTCAGTATGGCCGAGAAGGAAGTGGCTGAAGCTAGAGAACGCCTGTTGCAGGAGAGCCGTACGCGCCTGGTCGATTACGCCAATATCGCCAGAAGCCAGCTAAGTCCTCTCTATGAGCAGGCGAGCGAGGGTGATGTGCAGAGCCGCGCCCAGGCTGTGCGCCTGCTCTCTGCGATCAAGTATGGCGAGGACGGCTACTTCTTCGGTTACGACAGCGATGTGGTGCGCATTTTCCGCGGCGACAGCAGCGAAGGCGTAGGCACCAACATGCGCGAGCGCAAGGACAAAAACGGCGTGTACCTCAACCGCGACATGGTCGCCGCAGCGAAAGACGGCACGCATTTCATCAACTACTCGGGCGCAGTGGTGGGCACCGATCAGGTGGTACCCAAGCTGGCCTATGGCTTTTTCCTGCCGAAATGGGATTTGGTGGTCCTGACCGCAATCAACCTCGACGGCATCGAGTCTCAGGTGGCCCAAGTGCGCCAGCGAATCGAACAGCGAATCGAGGGCATCATCGGCAGCATTGTGGTCGTGGCGATCATTCTGATCGTTGCTCTGAGCCTGCTAGCGCCGTTCATGGTCAATGCCAGCCTGCGTCCTTTACGGCAGATCAAGGCCAGTCTCGATGAGATTGCCTCTGGCGAAGGGGATCTGACCCAGCGCTTGCCGCTCACCGGCCGGGATGAAATTGGCCAACTGGCCAGTTCGTTCAATCACTTCCTCGATACCATTCATGCGCTGGTGCGGCAGATTACCGAGATTACCGCAGAGCTCACCGCCAGAGTGGCCCAGGTTACGGCGCAGGCGCAGCGCTCCGAGCAGGCGATGCTGCAGCAGAGGCAGGAAACCGATCAGGTCGCCACCGCCATCAACGAGATGTCCGCATCCGCACACGAGGTAGCCGCCAGCGCACAGCGCGCGGCGGATGCTGCCCTGCAAGCCGATCATCAGGGCCAGGAGGCAAAATCTGTAGTGGATGGCAGTATCAAGCACATTCATGGCCTGGTTGCCGATATCCAGACCAGCAGCGGGTCCCTGGATAGCTTGCAGACTGAGGTTTTGTCGATTTCCAACGTGCTGGATGTGATTCGCTCGATTGCCGAACAAACCAATCTACTGGCACTCAACGCCGCAATAGAGGCCGCCCGTGCCGGAGATGCAGGTCGCGGCTTTGCGGTAGTCGCAGATGAAGTAAGAGCACTGGCTGGCAGAACTCAGAAAAGCACCCAGGAAATCCAGGAGATGATCGATCGCTTGCAGAGTGGCACGAAAAACGCGGTTGCGGCGATGGGCAAATCCAGCGACGCCGGCAACAACGCCAGTGCCCAAGCCACCCAGGCTGAACGCTCGCTAGCCACTATTGCCGATCTGATTGCGACCATAAATGCCATGAATGCACAGATCGCCTGCGCTGCCGAAGAGCAAACCTCGGTAGCGGAAGAGATCAATCGCAGTGTGCAGCAGATCGCTCAATCGGTTGATCAGGTTGCGGATGAAACTTTACGCAGCACGCAGACGGTCAATGACCTGAACACCTTGGGCAGCCGCCTCGGAACATTGGTGCACAAATTCAAGGTTTGAGGTTTTCAACTGCATAGAACCTGTTCCTCAGCGGGTAAGCGCTAGCGTGCGGAAGGATGCGGGCAGTCCAAATAAATAAGATGCTCTATGCGTCTGCTTGGGGTCCAGGTTGTGTGAAAACACATGCCCCGTTTTGAAGTCTGCGTTGCTACGTAAAATCTGCCAGTTTTTGGTTGGTCAGCAGACCTGAACTTTGCGCAAGAGCGTGATTTTGATTGCGGTTCTGAATGTCAGACTCGCTCTAAAACGTTCTCACACAGCCTGGGCCGGGAGCAGCAAGGTAGCCTGGACGAATATTGGTGGAAAACACTCCGCGGTTTTCCACGGGTTGGCCTTCCACCCTGCGCGAACTTGGGAGCGCTGTAGGGTAAACAACGTTTACTTGTCCACCAGCCTCTTCGATTGGCCGCTCCTTGCCGGCTCCAGCCATTCCGATTTATCAAGAGCATCGCCAATCAATACCACTCGCAGATAACCCCCTCGCCCTGCGCTCGTCGCCCATAGGCAACGAACGCGACTCGGCGATGACGCGGGTCAGGCTCTGGAGTGAATCAGACGCCGCGCTGCAACCATTGCGCTAACCGCCCCAGCATGGCGTCGCAACCGTCGAGCTGTTCCTGGCTGACGAACTCGTCGGGCTTGTGCCCCTGTTCCATGCTGCCTGGGCCGCAGACCACGGTGGGGATGCCGGCTTGGTGGAACAGGCCGCCCTCGGTGCCAAAGGCTACGGTGCCGAACTCGCGACTGTCGCTGATCAGCGCCAGCAGTTCGGCCACTTCGCTGTGTGGGTCGGTGGCCAGACCCGGGTAGGCCGACAGGGGCTGAAAGGCAATGCCGGTCTCGGCGCTGCGCGCACGCATGGCCGGCAACAGCTGGCTTTCGGCGTAGCCGGCCAGTAGCTCGACCACCTGCTGAGCATCGAAGTCCGGCAGGGCGCGCACCTCGAAATCGAACTGGCACTCGGCCGGGACTATGTTCAGCGCCCTGCCCCCCTGAATCACGCCGGTCTGCACGGTGGAGAATGGCGGGTCGAAGCGTCGGTCATGCAGCTCCACGCGCGCCAACTGCTCGCCTATCTCGCCCAGTTTGCCAATCAGGCGCGCGGCGTATTCGATGGCGTTGACCCCCTGGGGCGCATAGGCCGAATGACAGGCGGCACCCTGCACCTGGCAGCGCATGGCCAGCTTGCCCTTGTGGCCAAGCACCGGCTTCAGCTCTGTCGGTTCGCCGATGATGCAGGCGATGGGCCTGTGCGGTCGCCGCTCGAGTTCGGCCAGCAAGGAGCGCACGCCCAGGCAACCGACTTCCTCGTCGTAGGAGAAGGCCAGGTGCACCGGCACGCGCAACGGCTGGTCGAGAAAGCGCGGCACGGTCGCCAACACGCAGGCGATATAGCCCTTCATGTCGGCGCTGCCGCGTCCGTACAACTTGCCATCCCGTTCGGTCAACTGGAACGGCTCGACCGTCCAGGCCTGCCCGGCCACCGGTACTACGTCGGTGTGGCCGGACAACACCACCCCGCCTCGATCGTCAGGGCCGATAGTGGCGAACAGATTGGCCTTGCTGCGCTCGGCGTTGTAATCCCACTCGCACGCCACCCCCAGCCCCTTGAGGTAGTCGTGGATGAACTCGATCAACGCCAGGTTGGACTCGCGGCTGACGGTGTTGAAGGCAATCAGCTTGGCCAGCAGGTCACGGCTGGTGGGCATGGGGGGCTCCTTGTGGATGAAGCAACAGGGCTGACGGGTAGCGCTGCGCTCAACCCATCCTGCGGATCGACTGCCTACTCGTTGCCCGGCACGCCGTAGCTGGGGGCGGCGGTTGGGTTGAGGGCGCGGGTCAGGTAGTCCTGCATCTGCGGGCGGTAGGCCTGCCACAGCTGGTCGAGTCGACCAATTGGGTCTTCGTCGGCCCAGTCCACCCGCAGGTCGACGATCGGCCAGGTCAGCTCGCCGACCACCGAGAGCGCCGCCGAATGCACCGGCCCGGCTTCGCCACCCGCCGCCACGGCGGCGTGCATGGCGGCCAGCAAGCGCTCGGGCAAACACCCCTCGGCCTGCTCGAAAGCAGCCACCATGGCCGCGATGACCTCAGTCCCTGCCAGCAGATTACCGGCGGCCACGCAGTGCTCGCCGGCCAGCGCGTTGCTAATGCCGAGCGACTGAGCACCGCTGAACAGGGCGCTACGCCCCTGGCTGTCGATCACCCCGACCTGGCGGTACTGACTCCAACCATTACTGCTCAGCGCCTTATCCAGCGCGGCGGCGGGCTCCTGCCCGGCATCCAGCAGGTCGAGGATCTGCGGGCCCAGCGCCGGCAGGGTAATGTTCTGCGTGGCCACCGCACCGACCCCGGCGCGCAGCCAGGGGCAGCGAGCGCCCACGGCAATGCTCGAGGAACTGATGGCGATGCCCAGCTGGCCGGTTTCGGCGCAGTGGCCGACGATGGAGAAAGTCATAGTGCGCTCCTGGTTAGGCGTTCTGCTGCCAGTCATCAGGGATAACGGCGATCACGTCGATCTCCATCAGCCACTGCGGCTGACCGAGGGCTGTCACCACCAGGCCGGTGGAGATCGGGAAGACCCCTTTCAACCACTTGCCGACTTCCCGGTATACCGGCTCACGGTAGCGCGGGTCGATCAGGTAGGTGGTGGTCTTGACGATGTGGCTGAGGTCGCTGCCGGCCTCCTCGAGCAGCTGCTTGACGTTCTTCATCGCCTGCTCGGTCTGCGCGCGCGGGTCGCCGAGACCGACCAGGCGGCCCTCGAAGTCGGTACCGACCTGACCACGCACGTACACGGTGTTACCGGCACGCACGGCTTGGCACAGGTCGTTGTCCAGGCTCTGATTGGGGTAGGTTTCCTTGGTGTTGAACATGCGAATACGGGTATGAGTAGGCATCAGCTGACTCCCATGATGCTGAGTTTTGGGGCGTGCGAATCGGCGTATGCGCCATCAGGCCTTGCCTTGCGCTCAGCCTCTGCTTGACGTTGCGAGGCATCCCGATAGGCGAGATAGGTGCGCTGTTTAACGATGTGGTCGGCAATATGCTTGGCGTCGTGCCAGACGCCCCAGATGAACGCGGAGCCACGGCGCGACAGCCACGGCAGGCCGACGAAATAGACGCCCGGCTCGCTGGAAACACCGCGCTGGTGCTGCGGCTTGCCCTTGGCGTCGCAGGCGTTGACCTTCAGCCAGCTGTAATCGGCTGAATAGCCGGTTGCCCAGATAACCGAGGTGACACCGGCTTCGGCCAGATCGAGCTCAAGCACGGGATTGGTCACACAGGCCGGTTCCGGGAGCATGGTGCGTGCTTCAGGCTCTTCTGGAAGGTCGAGACCATTGCGGGCGATATAGGCGTCAGCGGCATCGAGCAGCGCCAGATAGTTCTCATCGCCGCGAGCCAGGTTGTCGGCAAGATCCGCCTGAAAGGTCACCACACCGTCATTGAATGATTGGGTCAGGCCGACCAGCGTCATCCCCTGGTGGGCCAGCCTGCGAAAGTCGACCGTATGGCCGCCACGCGCACCGCTGACGGCGATGGTGACGTGTTCCTTGCCCGCCTGAACGGCCTCGGCATCCCATTCGCCGAGAACGCCCAACCACCAGCAGAAGTCACGGTTGCGATAAGCGCGCGGAGGACGATCATGCGCGCCCACCGAGAGGTAAACCTGCTTGCCGGCACGTTGCAGCTCATCGGCGATCTGCACCCCCGACGATCCGGCACCCACCACCAGGACAGCCCCTTCGGGTAGTTGCTGTGGATTGCGGTATTCGGCGGAGTGGATCTGCGTAAAGCGCTCATCTTTAGGCGCGATCGGCGGGATCACGGGACGCTGGAAAGGACCGGTTGCGATCACCACCTGATTGGCCTCGATCACGCCCTCGGATGTTTCAACAGTGAAGCCAGGCCGGCCAGCATTGCGTTGCACCTGCTGCACGTCCACACCGGTGCGGATAGGGGCGTTGAACTTCTTGGCATAGGCTTCGAAGTAATCCGCCACCTGCTCTTTCGCGGCAAAGGCGTCGGGGTCGAGACCCTCGAACTCCAGTCCCGGGAAGCGGTCGTGCCAGGCCGGGCCATTGGCGACCAGCGAATCCCAGCGCCCGGTGCGCCAGGCTTCGGCGATACGCTTGCGCTCCAGAACGAGGTGGGCCACGCCGAGTCTGCTCAGATGTTCACTCATGGCCACGCCAGCCTGACCGGCGCCAATAACCAGGGTATCTATTTGTATTTTTTCAGTTGTCATGCCTGTGTCCTTCTGCAAGGCGCTCTGATTCAGGTCGCTCATGGCTGCCGCCTCTGATTCCGATCATTGCCGCTCTACTGTTGCGGCTACCTGTGGGGTGTTGGCCGCATTTTGTTCGGAGCCAGGGATTTGCGAAATTATGATTTTTGTAGTCGCTGGCTAGGAAAAAGCTGCCCGCACGCATACGCGTGGCCCGCATGGCAGAAGGATTGGGATATGGGTTGTTCGGCTTCAGGCGCGACAAACTAGGGTGTTTCGCCAACGCGACGGCGCTTGCAGAATCGGCCTCAGTGTCCTGCCACGCAGAGGATTGCTGAGCAGCATGCGCCTGCCAGCGCCCTGAAACCCAGCAGCGAAAGCGCTCCATGCGGCCGACCTAGCTCTGGGGCGCGTTTACAGAATTCCGGGCTCGGCCCGGATGAAAAACCTACTGCGAGATCACGCCTAGTGTCGTGTCAATCATGAAATGTCGGATCATTGTCGGGTGGGTCGGGCCTCGCAGGTTAGCGGCGCCAAGCTCCGAACGTTCAGGCGGCGCTCTCGTGGCGCGCCGCGTAACCCACCAGGCGATAGGCCTGCGCGCGCCGATGGTGGGTTACGGCGCTGCCGATCTTGCAGGCCCAGAGCTATCGGCAACATGCACCTAACCCACCCTACAGGGATCGCGGTACAGGGGTAAGACCGCGATCCCTGTAGGCATTTAAACTTTGTCGTGACACTAACCGTCCCCAACAGGTTCGGCTCTTCGGCGTGTTGTGGCCGCAGCCTACCCAGGCCACTGGCCGCTCACAGCGCCAGGGCCACCAGCACTGCACACTCCACCAACTCCAGCAGCGCACCGGCGGTATCGCCGGTGGTGCCGCCGAGTCGTTGCAGCATCAGCTGGCGCAGCCAGACGAACAGCAGCCCGGCCACCAGCAGCGCCAGCCCGCCGGCCCAGCCGAACAGCAGCAGCGCTGCGGCATGGGTTGCCAACAGCCAGGGCAGTTGCTGGCGCGGCAGGTGTTCGGCCAGCGCCTGACCCAGGCCCCCGGCACGCACATAAGGGGTGGTGAGAAACAGCAGTGGCACCAAGCCGCGCGCCAGCCAGGGCACCAATAACAGCAGCGCGCCCTCGCCCGCCTGCAGCAAGGCCACCAGCGCGGCGAACTTGAGCAGCAACACCAGCACCAGCACCACCACGGCAATAGGTCCGCTGCGCGGGTCTTTCATTATTTCAAGAGTGCGTTGCCGGTCGCCGAAGCCGCCGACCCAGGCATCGGCCGTATCAGCCAGACCATCCAGGTGCAGGCCGCCGGTGATACCCACCCAGACCGCCAGCAGCAGCGCCGCTTGCAACAGCAACGGCGCGCCGTCGAGCAACTGTTGCAGGGCGAGCAACAGCAGGCCAAGCAGCAGCCCCACCACGGGGTACCAGAGCAGCGAACGGCCGACCTGCTGCGCTGCCGGCATCCCCGGCAGGCTGATGGGCAGGCGGGTGAGAAACTGCATGGCGATCAGCAGCGGCGTCATGCCAGCTCCAGCAACTGGCCGTCCGCCTCCACCCGCAGGCGAAAACGTTCGGCGTGAGCGACCTGCACCTGCAGCAGTTCGGCACACGGCAACCCCCGCGCCCGCGCCAGCAGCAGACGCATGACCCCGCCATGAGTGATCAACAGCAGGCGCTCACCGGCATGCCGCTCATGCAGGCGATGCACAGCGCTCAATACCCGCGTTTCGAAGGCCAGCAGCGGCTCGCCTTCGGGTGGGGTAAAGGCGTAGGGATCGGCCCAGAATCGCCCGAGCGCTGCGGCGTCGGTCTGCATCAAGTCGGCCGCACTGCGCCCCTCCCAGGCGCCGAAGTGCAGTTCCTGCAGGTCTGGCTCCAGAGTCAAGGGCACGCCGTGCTGCCCGGCCAGTTCCTCGGCGAAACGCGCACAACGTTGCAGCGGTGAGCTGATCACCCGGTCCCATGACCCGGCTTCGACCACCGAGCCACGCAATTGCGCCCAGCCCTGCGCAGTCAAAGCATCGTCGAGGCTGCCGCGCAGGCCGCCGCCCAGCTCGGTTTCGCCGTGACGCAGCAGCTCCAGATGCAGGCTCATACCGGACGCTCGGCCACAGCAGCCTCGGCGAAGGTGGCCATCTCGTTATGCAGCCGGCACGCCAGCTGCAACAGTGGCACCGCCAGGGCCGCACCACTGCCCTCGCCCAGGCGCAGACCCAGGTGCAACAGCGGCTCGGCCGCCAAGGCCTGAAGCACCAACTGGTGGCCCGGCTCGGCGCCCTGATGGGCGAACAGCAGCCACTCCCGGCAGCTCGGATTCAGACGCACCGCGGCCAGTGCCGCGACGCTGCAGATAAAGCCGTCGACCAGCGCCGGCAGCCCCTGCTGAGCACAGGCCAGGTAGGCGCCGACCAGGGCGGCGATCTCGAAACCACCGAGCCGTTCCAGCGCCAGCAAAGGGTCATGCAGCGCGGCGCCGTGCAGGGCCAGGGCACGCTCGATCACCGCCGCCTTGTGCGCCACGCCGGCGGCATCCAGCCCGGTACCGGGGCCGACCAGGGCGGTCGCCGACTGGTTCAACAGGGCGCAGGCCAGGGCGCTGGCGGCGGTGCTGTTGCCTATGCCCATCTCGCCGCCGATAAACAGTTCGCTACCGGCCTGCTGGGCGCGCAGCACGCTGTCGCGCCCAGCCTGCAAGGCCGCGCTGGCCTGGTCCGGGCTCATCGCAGGACCACGGGCGAAGTTTTGCGTGCCGGCGCCGATCTGCACCCTGCGCACACCCGGCAGCGGCGGCGTGGGCAGCGCGATGCCGAGGTCGATTACCTCCAGGCTGGCGCCCAGTTGCCGCGCCAGCACGCTGATCGCCGCGCCGCCGCCGACGAAGTTGGCCAGCATCTGCCCGGTGACGGCCTGCGGGAAAGCCGACACGCCCTCGGCGACCACTCCATGGTCGGCGGCGAAGATGCTGATCCACAGCCGTTCGATACCCGGCCGCTCACGGCCTTGCAGGCCGGCCAACTGGATCGCCAGTTGCTCCAGCTGGCCGAGCGAGCCGGAAGGCTTGGTCAGTTGTTGCTGACGCGCCACGGCCTTGGCCTGCATCTGCTGATCCACCGGCTGGGCACCGGCCAGCCACCACGGGTGATTCATAGCGCCTCTCCTTTCAGTCACGCTTGTCAGTTAGGTTCCCTGAGGCGATTAAGCCCAGCAACGAACCCGTAGGCGCCAGCTTGCTGTGGTTCGTCACACCGACGATGCATTTGCATAAGCCTGGATCGCCAGCAAGCTGGCTCCTACAAAGGCTGAGCGAGCGGTTTGCCAGCACAGGTGATTCATAGCGCCTCTCCTTTCAAGACCATCGGCAACCCAGCCACCGTAAAAATCACCCGTTGGCAACGCTCTGCCAAGGCCTGATGCAACCAGCCGGCTTCGTCGACATAGCGGCGGGTCAGTTCGCCCAGCGGCACCACGCCCAGACCGGTCTCGTTACTCACCAGCATGATTCGCCCCGGCAGCTCGTCCAGACACGCCAACAGCGCCTCGCGCTCGGCGCTGAGGCGTGCCGGGTCGTCCAGCATCAGCAGGTTGGTCAGCCACAGGGTCAGGCAATCGACCAGCAGGCACTTGCCCTGCGCCGCGTGCTCGCGCAGCACCCGTGCCAGTTCCAGCGGCTCCTCCACCAGCCCCCAATGCGCCGGGCGCCGTTCGCGGTGGTGCTGGATGCGCGCATTCATCTCGCCATCCAGCGCCTGGCTGGTGGCGATGTAGGTCACCGGCAAAGCGCTGTCGGCGGCCAGTTTCTCGGCCAGACGGCTCTTGCCGGAACGGGCACCGCCGAGGATCAGTTCAAGCATGTTATTCACTCTTGTCTTTGCAGCGATTGCACAACGCACGCTATCCGTCGATGCTTCTGCGCAATATCTGATCGCCAGCAAGCTGGCTCCTACCAAAGCAGGGCTCTGTCTATCCGTTCCTACGCCAACCCGTCGCCCGGCTGCAATCCGGGAAGGCCGTGAATAGAGCCCCAAAATTTCATCCGGGCTACGATTACACACCGCACAATTCGCGCAGTTTCTGCGTATCCAGATGCTGCTCGACCAGATCGGCCAGGCGCTCGATGTCGCGTTCGCGCAGGGCGTGGTAATCCACCGCCTGCACCTCGCGCAACCCGGCCCAGCGCAGCAGTGCGGCGCAGGCCGGACTCGACTCGAACAGACCGTGCAGGTAGGTGCCGAGTATCTGGCCATCGGCGCTGACGCCACCATCGGCGCGGCCATCGTCCAGGCGCACGGCACCATTCAAGCCCTCACCCGTACTGACTCCGGCGTGGATCTCATAACCGCTGACTTCGGCATTCTCCAGGCACAGACGGCCACGCACATTGCGCAGCTGCTTCTGCGCCTCCAGCACGGTATCGAACGCCAACAGGCCGAGGCCTGAGCTGCTCCCGGCCGGCCCTTCCAGACCATGGGGATCGTCGATCAACTGGCCGAGCATCTGCAAACCGCCGCAGATGCCCAGCAGCTTGCCGCCGTAGCGCAGGTGCTTGTCGATAGCCGTATCCCAGCCCTGCTCACGCAGAAAGGCCAGGTCGGCGCGCACGCTTTTCGAGCCGGGCAGGATGATCAGGTCGGCAGGCGGTATCGCCTGGCCGGGGCCGACGAAGCACAGCTCGACCTGTGGATGCAGGCGCAACGGGTCGAAGTCGGTGTGGTTGCTGATGCGCGGCAGCACCGGCACCACCACCTTGAGCGTCTCGGCTGCCTTGACGGCTTGCCGGGTATCGATGGCGTCCTCGGCTTCCAGGTGAAAATCCATCAGGTAGGGCAGTACGCCCAATACCGGTTTTCCGGTGCGCTGTTCCAGCCAGTCCAGGCCTGGTTGCAGTAGCGCAATGTCGCCGCGAAAACGGTTGATCACGAAGCCCTGGACCCGCGCCTGCTCGCTCTTCGAGAGCAGTGCCAGGGTGCCTACCAGATGAGCGAACACCCCGCCCTTGTCGATATCGGCGATCAGGATCACCGGGCAGTCCACCGCCTCAGCGAAGCCCATATTGGCAATGTCCCCTGCGCGCAAGTTGATCTCCGCCGGCGAGCCGGCGCCTTCCACCATCACCACCGGATAGGCGGCGATCAGACGTTGGTGCGACTCCAGCACCGCGTTCATCGCCACCTTCTTGTAGTCGTGGTAGGCCAGCGCATCCATGCTGGTCAGGGCGCGGCCATGGATGATCACCTGGGCACCGATGTCGTTATTGGGCTTGAGCAGCACCGGGTTCATGTCCGTATGCGGCGCAAGCCCGGCGGCCTGGGCCTGCACCGCCTGGGCGCGGCCGATCTCGCCGCCGTCGGCGGTCACCGCGCTGTTCAGCGCCATGTTCTGCGGCTTGAACGGCACCACCGCCACGCCCTGACGCTTGAGCCAGCGGCACAGCGCGGTCACCAGGGTGCTCTTGCCGGCGTCGGAAGTGGTGCCTTGCACCATCAGGGTGGTCATGCAGATTGCTCCTTGAATGCGTGTAACGCCTGCTCTAGCCGCGCCCAACCCGGTTGGTCGGCGGGCAGGCCGAAACGCAGGCTGGGCGGGCTGGCGAACAGCCGGGTGAGGATGCCCTGGCCAGCGAGAAACTCATGCAGCTCGGCCGCCTGCGGGCTGGCCAGCCACTGAAACAGGGCGCAGCCACCAGTGGGCACCAGGGAATGGCTACGCAACAACTCGAGCAGCCGTTCGCCATCGGCCAGCAAGCGCTGGCGCTGCGCCTGCTGGCCGGAGCCATCGCGTAACAGCGCCGTGGCCACCGCCCGAGCCGGGCCACTGACCGTCCAGGGACCGAGCAGCTCGTCGAGCCGATCCAGCAGCACCTGCTCGGCCAGGACGAAACCCAGGCGGATGCCGGCCAGACCGAAGAACTTGCCGAACGAGCGCAGCACGATCAGTCCCGGCAGCTCGCCGTACCTCGCCAGGCTGTGCTGCGGCGTGCAGTCGATAAACGCCTCATCGACCAGCAGCCAGCCATCACGCGCGGCCAACTGGGCATGCCAGGCCAGCAGTTGCTCAGGCGTGAAGCGCTGCCCGCTCGGGTTGTTCGGATTGATCAGCAGCAGCACATCCAGTTGCCCCAGGCTGGCGTCGATGCTCGCCGCGTCGATCTCATGCAGCGCATGCCCCTCGCGCCGCCACGCCGCGGCATGTTCGGCGTAGGCCGGCGAGACGATGCCGACCCGCGAGCGACTGCGCAGGCGCGGCAATGCCTGGATCGCCGCCTGCGAACCAGCTACCGGCAACAAGGCGGGAACGCCGTAATAGTCACGCGCCGCTGCTTCCAGGCCATCATCCAGCTCTGGCAGCCGGGTCCAGGCCGTCGACGGAATAGCCGGCAGCGGCCAAGCGTAAGGCGCGATGCCGGTGGACAGGTCCAGCCAGTCGTCCAGAGCAATGCCATAGCGCTGCGCCGCCGCACGCAGCCGGCCGCCATGCTCAAGCACCGAACAGCGTCCACAACAGTAACAGCGCCAGCCATAGCAGCACACCGCCGTACACCAGATTCAGCGCCCGCTCGATATCCCGCGCCTGGGCGGGCCGCCCTTCGCCCAGCTGCGGACGTTGATGCAGCTCGCCGTGATACTCCGCCGCGCCGCCCAGGCTGACGCCCAGGGCACCGGCGCCAGCTGCCATCACCGGGCCGGCGTTGGGGCTGTCCCACTGTGGCGCCTGGCGCTGCCAGCAGCGTAGCGCCAGGGCCGTTCTGCCGAGCAGCGCATAGGTCAGGGCCACCAGGCGTGCGGGAATGTAATTGAGCCCATCGTCGATCTTCGCCGCAGCCCAGCCGAAGCGTTCGAAGCGTGGATTGCGATAGCCCCACATGGCGTCCAGGGTGTTGCTCAGGCGATACAGCACCACGCCCGGCGCGCCGGCGACGAGGAACCAGATCAGCGCGGCGAACACCGCATCCGAACCGTTTTCCAGCACCGACTCGCTGCCAGCGCGGGCCACACCGCTGGCATCCAGCGCAGCGGTATTGCGGCTGACCATATAGCCGACCCGCTCACGCGCCAGCGCCAGGTCGCCCAGGCGCAGGGCCTGGGCCACTGGCAGCGCATGCTCGCCGAGGCTCTTCAGGCCGAGGGCGGCATACAGGGCGAGGATTTCCACCGCCCAGCCAAACGCCGATACCTGCGCCAGCAACCCGACCAGCAAGGTCAGCGGCAACACCGCCAGGCACCAGGCTGTGACGCCATGGCTGCGCCAGCCGCGCCCGGCCGGGTTTAACCGTTGTTCGATGCGCTCGGCCAGCCGACCGAAGGCCACCAGCGGGTGCCAGCCCTTGGACTCGCCCAGAACCGCGTCCAGGCTGACACCTGCCAGGGTGCTGAGTAACAGGCTCATGGCTGAACCTGCCAACAGCCGCTTTCTACTCTGAGCACGCCTTGACTCCCCATTGATCCTGAAATACCAACTCGCTCAGCGCACGCGGCTCGGCCCAGCCTTGCTGCACCAGCATCGGCGCGTCGTAGAAGGC
Organism: Pseudomonas taeanensis MS-3; assembly: GCF_000498575.2. GTDB lineage: Bacteria > Pseudomonadota > Gammaproteobacteria > Pseudomonadales > Pseudomonadaceae > Aquipseudomonas > Aquipseudomonas taeanensis. The sequence continues at coordinate 96,591 of NZ_AWSQ01000009.1, read as the reverse complement.
TTCGACCGGCCCCAGACAGAGCACAGCCAGCGGCTTGCTGCCAGGCGGCATGGCCAGCAGCTCGGCCAGCGCTTGCGGCTCGAACAAGGACACCCAACCCAGGCCCAGGCCCTCGGCGCGCGCGGCCAGCCAGAGATTCTGAATGGCGCAGGCCATCGACGCCAGGTCCATTTCCGGCAGGGTGCGGCGACCGAATACATGCGCCTCGCGCCCCTCCATCAAAGCCACCACCAGCAGCTCGGCGCAATCGCGGATACCCTCGACCTTGAGTTGCATGAATTCGTCGCTGCGCTCGCCCAGGACCTCGGCTGTACGCTGGCGCTCCTCCTCCACCAAGCCGTGGATCGCTTCGCGTAGCGCCGGGCGAGCGATGCGGATGAACCGCCAGGGCTGCATCAGGCCGACGCTGGGCGCCTGGTGCGCCGCCTCCAGCAGACGCGCCAACAGCTCCGGCGCCACCTCGCCGCCACTGAAGTGGCGCATGTCGCGGCGCTCGGCCATGGCGCGATAGACCGCAGCACGCTCCTCGGCGCTGAAGGCCAATTCGCTCATGGCTTGAACAACTGCGCGGCGACTGCGGGAGCGGACGGCAGATAGAAGTGGATATAGGACGCTGTCAGTCGACCGATGCGGTAGACCGCTTCGGCGGTGCGCTTGTAGTTCGGGCACTCGCCGCGCGCCAGGGGTACCAGTTCACCGGTCAAAGCCGAGTGATGGTAGCTATGCCCGCGCAGGCGGCCGTGCGGCAACGCCACTTCCTGCAAGGCCAAGGCGGTCAGCCGTGGCTGCAGGGTCGCCTCGCCCTGCAACAAGCCGAGCATCTGCCCGCTGATCCCGGCCTTGTCGGTCAGTTTGTCGAGCAGATAGAGCATGCCGCCACATTCGGCATGGATCGGTTTGCCGGCGGCGTGATGGCCGCGAATCGCCAGCGCCATGGCCTGGTTGGCCTCAAGCTGCGCCAGGTGCAACTCGGGATAACCGCCAGGCAGATACAGACTGTCGACCTCGGGCAATTGGCTGTCGGCCAGCGGCGAGAAGAAACGCAGCTCGGCGCCCAGCTCGCGCAGCAGATCCAGGTTGGCCTGGTAGAGAAAGGCAAAGGCACTGTCGCGCGCCACGCCGATGCGCACACCGGCCAGCAGTGGCTCAATCGTACGCGACTCAGGCGCGGCGAACTCGACCGCAGGTGGTAGGGCCACGTCGGCGCTGGCGGCCAGGGCATCGGCGGCGGCATCCAGGCGCGCGTCCAGATCGGCCAGCTCCTCGGCCTGCACCAGGCCCAGATGACGGCTGGGCAGCTCGACCGCGGCGCTGCGCGGCAAGGCGCCGTACCAGCGAATCGACTCGGGCAGCGCATCGCGCAGAATCTCGCCGTGGCGCGCACTGCCGACCTTGTTGCCGAGCACCCCGGAGAACGGCAGATCAGGCTGGAAAGTCGCCAGGCCATGGGCCAGGGCGCCGAAGGTCTGGGCCATGGCCGAGCCGTCGATCACCGCCAGCACCGGCACGCCGAACCGCCGCGCCAGGTCGGCCGCCGAGGGCGTGCCGTCGAACAGGCCCATCACCCCCTCGATCAGGATCAGATCGGCCTCACCCGCCGCCTGCCACAACAGGCGGCGGCTCTCGGCCTCACCGACCATCCACAGGTCCAGCTGGTACACCGGGGTGGCACTGGCGCGGGCGAGGATCATCGGGTCGAGAAAATCCGGTCCGCACTTGAACACCCGCACCCGCTTGCCCTGCCGGGTATGCAGCCGCGCCAGAGCGGCGGTGACCGTGGTCTTGCCCTGGCCTGAGGCCGGCGCGGCGATCAACAACGCGGGACAATGGCGAGAGCCGGTCATGCACGCACCTCGCTACCTGCTGGAGCGGACTGGTCCGCTGAAAGCCCATCGAGGACAAGTCCGCTCCCACAGATGTAGCCAAGATGTAATCCGCGGATAGCCTGCCGGCACATGTCCCGGATTGCATCCGGGCTACGGGCTGCGAATGTCCAGAACGATGGCATCAGAATTCGACACCTTTCTGTGCTTTGACGCCGGCCTTGAACGCATGCTTGACCAGGCTCATCTCGGTGACGGTGTCCGCCGCCTCGATCATCCCCGGCAAGGCGCCACGGCCGGTCACCACCACGTGCTGCAGCAGTGGCCGCGCCTCGATGTCGGCGAGTACCGCGTCGAGTTCCAGGTAGCCGTATTTCAGGGCGATATTCAGTTCGTCCAGCACCACCAGGCCGATGGCCGGATCGTTGAGCAACTGGGCCGCGACCACCCAGGCCTCACGGGCCTTGTCGATGTCGCGCTGGCGATCCTGGGTTTCCCAGGTGAAGCCTTCGCCCATCACGTGGTAGCTGACCTCACCGGGAAAGCGGCGAAAGAAGCTCTCTTCCCCGGTGCTGGCGGCGCCCTTGATAAATTGCACCACGCCGACCTTGATGCCGTGACCGAGGGCGCGGGCGACCATGCCGAAGGCCGAGCTGCTCTTGCCCTTGCCGTTGCCACTGTGCACCAGCAGCAGGCCGTACTCGTCCTGTGCCTGGGCGATTTTCTCGTCGATCAGCGCCTTCTTGCGCGCCATGCGCGCCTTGTGCCGAGCATCGCGTTCTGCCGACTCGCTCATCACTTGACCTCGCTCTGCTGGCGCACACCGGAGGCTGCGCGGGCACCGATATAGAGCACCACCGCCAGGCCGAGATACAGCGCCAGGTTGCCCAGGTAACGCGGGTAATACACGCCGATGCGCTCGATCAGCAGCGCCAGGCTAGGGTCTGGATAACGCCCGGAGAAGAACAGGAAGCCGCCACCGGAAAACAGGTAGGCGACAAAGGCAGCGATCGACGCAACGGCCGCCAGCAACAGCAGGCTGCTGAGCTGCTCACGGTGCCAGCCGGCATACAGGCGACCCGCCAACCACAAGGAGCCATAGGCCGGCACCAGCATCCAGTAGGCCGGCGACAGGCACCAGTCACTCACCCCGGACCACTGCATCGCGCCGAAATCCAGCAAGGAAGCCTCGACGAACAATGCCGGGAACAGCCAACGCGGGGTGAGCAACACACCCGCGAGGAAGAACACCGCCCAGGACGCGCTAGGCAGATTGAGCGAGCCGAAGTGATGGCCACGGGTCATGGCCAGCAGCGCCGCCAGGGCGATAGCGACCAGCAGTTGGTTACGCGATGAGAGTTGCAACATGGAGTTCTCCTTGATTGAGCGCAGGCAGGCGATCAGCCCTGCCTGCGCAGTTGTTTACAACGCCTGATAGCGCACCGTGAAATACAGCGCCTGCCCCGGCTGGTTGTAGCCCTGGGCAGTCTCGTAATCGGCGTCGAGCAAATTGGCGACGCGGGTTTGCAGGCGCCATTCGGGGTTGATACGGTATTCACCGCGCAGGTCCAGGGTGGCGAAACCGGACAGTTCCTTGGTGTTGGCCAGGTCGTCGAAGCGTTGACCTTCGGCATGCAGGCTGGCGCCGACGCTGAAATCGCCGAGGCGGCGATCCAGCTCCAGGTTGAACAGCTGCTTGGCACGCCGCGCCAGTTCGTTGCCGTCATTCGCCCCTGAAGAACGGTTCTCCGGCTCCAGCAACGTGTAGTTGGCGTTCCAGTCCCAGCCGAGCCACTGGCTGCCGAGCACCAGTTCGACCCCACGAATGCGAGCAGCGTCGACGTTGGCCGGGGCCATGATGCTGGAGTCGTAGGCGATCAGGTCGTCGATCACCGTGCGGAAGGCGTTGACCGACCAGTGACCCCAGCCATGCTGACCGGCCAGACCGATTTCCAGACTGCGCGAGGTTTCCGCGTCCAGCTCCGGGTTGCCGTAGCCGGGGTAGTACAGCTCGTTGAAGGTCGGTGCCTTGAACGCCGTGCCGTAGCTGATGGTTGCGCGCAGCTCATCGCTGAGGGCGTAGCCATAGCCGATGTTGCCGGTGTCATGCTGGCCGAACTGCTGGTTATCGTCGTGGCGCAGCGACAGCTGCCAGTCGTGTCGGCCGACTTCGCCGAGGTACTGGGCAAAGGTCCCGGTATTGTCCCGCGAGTCTTCGGCGTAGTCGGTAGTGCCGTTGACCTCGTCATGCTGGTAGTCGACGCCCAGGGTCAGGGTATGGCCGGGCGCCAGGCTCAGGTCGTTCTGCCAGCTGGCACTGTCGCGACGGCTGTCGAAGCGCGAGTAGAAGTCACCATCCTGAAAGGCATCGGACTTGTCCTCGCTGCGTCCGACTTGCAGGGTCACCAGCCAGGGCTCCAGCGGCGCGAAACGCGCGCGGGTGCCGAACACCCTGTTCTCGCCATCAGAGTTGGCGTGGAAGCCGCTGGTGCGTCTGCGATTGACCTGGTCGTAGTCGCTGTGCGACTTGGCCTGTAGCAGGTTGGCGTCCAGCTCCAGGCCATTGTCGAAGCGGTAGCCGGCGCTGAGCACGGCGGACAGGTTGCGGTAACCGTCGGCGTCATCTTCGTAGCCGCTGGTAGCTGCCGACTTGACGTTGATGCCATCGGTGTCTGCACCACTGAGGCCCAGGCTGTACCAGCCTTTGCCGTCGCCGCCAGTAATTCCGGCGCTGCCACTGTAGCTGTCATGGGTGCCTACACCTGCGGAGAAGAACGGCTTGGCGCCCGTGCCATTGCCCTTGCGGGTGAAGATCTGGATCACCCCGCCGACGGCCTCCGAGCCGTACAGACTGGAACGCGGACCACGCACCACCTCGATGCGTTCGATCAACTCCAGCGGCAGGTCTTGTAACGCCGCGCCGCCGCTGCTGACCGAGCCGATCTTGATGCCATCAATCAGTACCAGCACGTGGTCGGACTCGCTGCCGCGCATGAATAGCGAGGTGTTCTTGCCCGGACCGCCGTTGTTGGCGAAGGACACGCCCGGCACTTTCTTCAGCAACTCGGGCACCGAGGTGGCCTGACTCAGCTCGATCTGCGCGCGGTCGAATACCGTCACCGCCGCCAGGCTCTGCTGAGCGGTTTGCACGGTACGGGTGGCGGTCACCAGCTGATCGTTCAGTCGGGCGGGTTCGGCTACTTGAGCCTGGGAAATACTGCTAACACCACACAGCAGGGCCACTGCTGGCGTCAAAAGGGACTTACTCATCTTGTCTGTATGCTCCGTCGCTCTCACCCGGGCGACTAAGACTGGGAAAGGCATACGGAGAACAAGAGACGCATGAACGGCAGCAACGGCGCAGCCCACACGCCAGACAACGCCCTCCGCGATGCCATGGACTGCAGCAGGCCGGTCTCCGGGCTTACGAGCTGCGCTCTGATGATCAGAACGCCACCGAACGCACCTTCCCATGCTGACGCACAGTGGCTTTAAGCGTTTGGTGTGACTCGTCTACCGTTGCGGGGGCAGCGTCGGAATGATTTGGCGTATGCACGCGAAACGCACCGACTTCCCTGTTTCACCTCTCTAGCCCTGAGGCCTGTTCCACGAACTCGCGCTAACGCGCGACAGATCGCAAACTGGTCGCAAGGTTGGGGGCACCTGTTGCAAGGCGCGCAGGGTAGAGGCACAAGCCCGTAGCGTCAACGAATAGCCTGTGCGCGCTGATTTTTTTGCGCCGGTCAGCGCCGCCCCTAGCGCCAGGCTCAGGCTCTACCCGGCCGCTAACTGGCTGAGTCGCGGACGATCAGCACGTAGTCCGGGGTCGGGTTCAGTGGGCAGGAGTAGTAATACTCGCCCGGCTTCAGCTCGATCGGATAATCCTTGGTCGCGCCGAGCGACAGGCCGCCGCCCGAAACGCTCGGCAGGGTGACGCGGCCGAGCCCCTGGCCGCGCACCCAGAAACCGAGGTCGTAGGACACATTCAGGTTAGTGACGCGAAACACATAGGCGCCGGGGTCGAGCTCCAGCACCTTGGCCTTGGCCAAACGCTCAGCGGCGGTCTTACTGTTGATTGCCTCGCAGTCCGCCTTTTCGCTCGAGCTATAGCCGTGATCGACACCGTTCTCAGACTCGAGGAATTGGCAGGGCGTCTGGGTCAACTCGATGACGCGGGGTTCGGCCGCCTGCACGGCGGTGGCGAGCACTGCGAGCACACCTACAGGGATTAACGGGCTGAAAAACAGGCTTCTCGTGGACATGGCATGACCTCCTATCCAGAGTGGTGCCTGGCTGACATGGGCATACCGCCAGGCCGTGTTTGAGGTGCCGTGGCCTCCCCAGGCATGAAGACAAGATCAACACCTGGGGCACTGAACATGAGCACCTTGCGACTCAACATGAGGCTGTGTCGCTACAGACCTGAGCACTCGCCAAGGCGCGGATGCCGGCCCGCTGAATATTCAGAATGGGCGCCGAACTACAGGCTGTCTATGGCCGCGGCATAAAGCCCGCTGGCTTGCTCGCCAGCCAGGCAACAAAGCTGCGCAGGCGCTCGTCGCTCAGCAGAGCCTCTCGGTGGTTATAGGTCAGGGCCAGCTCCTTCTCGCTGAACAACCGATGAATCTGGTTGTGGCAGGCGCGACAGACCCACAGGGTGGCGGTGATCCGCTCGCTCCTGGCGTAGCGCTTCTGTACGTAGGTTTTGTCGTGCAGGGCCTTGGGAATCAGGTGATGACGAGTCAACGCCACGCTGCGGGCACAGAGCTCGCAGGCATCGGGCTGGGGCGGCAGACGGATAGGTTCAGGCATGGCGGCAAGACAGTGACTAGGTTCAGGCAGCCCGGATGCAATCCGGGGAATGGCTTAACCGGTGATAACGCTCCCGGATTGCATCCGGGCTACGACATTATGCGTTTCAGCGCTTGCGGCACAGCGTCAGGCCATCGCCCAGGGGCAGCAGCGACAGGTCGATGCGTGCATCGTCATGCAGCGCGCGATTGAGCGCCTGAATCGCTCGGGTGTCGGCGCTGTCCGGGCTTTGCTCCAACACACGACCACTCCACAGGGTGTTGTCAAACAGGATCAGACCGCCCTGGCGCACCAGCCGGAGTGCCTGCTCGAAGTAAGCCGGGTAGTTGGCCTTGTCGGCATCGATAAAAACCAGATCGACCCGTCCGCCCTGCCCTTCGGCTTCCAGCGTGGCGAGGGTTTCCAGGGCCGGGGCCAGGCGCTGCTCGATGCGCTCAGCAAGCCCCGCCTCGCACCAGTAACGCTCGGCCGTGATGTTGTAGTCGCCCGGAATATCGCAGCAGATCAGCCGGCCGTCTGCCGGCATGGCCGAGGCCATGCAGATCGCGCTGTAGCCGGTAAAGGTGCCGACTTCGACAATGCGCCTGGCGCCGGTCAACTGCACCAGCAGCGCCATGAACTGCCCCTGCTCCGGAGCGATCTGCCAGCGAGCATTGGCCAACTGCGCAGTCTCATCGCGCAGGCGCCTGAGCAGCGGCGTTTCACGCAAGGAGACATCGAGCAGGTACTGATACAGCGAATCGTCGAGATTGAGGGTGCGATTGGTCATGCTAGCTCCGCGTGCAGGCAGTTAACTGAGCAACGCCCAATCTGGACTGCAGCGAAGCGAAACCCAGCAAACCATCGCCCGACGAGGTCGAGGATTATGGGTTATGCGCCAGCTCGCCATTGAATACGCGCTTGGCATCCAGGTAGGTGCGTTGCCAATAATTATTGCTCAAGCTGTCCAGGCGCACGGTGCCGCCGCTGGATGGTGCGTGCACGAAACGTCCGTTGCCGACATAGATACCGGCGTGACTCACCGTACGCCCGCCGCTGGTGGCGAAGAACACCAGGTCGCCACTCTGCAGCGCATTGCGACCAACATTCGGTGCACGTAAAGCAATCAGTTCACGAGTCGTGCGTGGCAAGCCGATACCGGCGGCGTCACGGTAGACGTAGCCGATCAGGCCACTGCAATCGAACCCACCTGCCGGGGTATTACCGCCGTAGCGGTAAGGCGTGCCGACCAGACCGAGGGCGCGAAACAGCACATCCTCGGCATTACCGTGGACGTTAGTGGCGGAAAACGGGATGGACGCTTGCGGAGTCGGTGCGCGGCCGGCGCAAGCAGTCAGCAGCGCGGCGAGAAGCAGCAGGGCAAGGCGGGTCGTAACGGGCATGAGCGAGGCGATCCTGTGCCTGGATGCGCCCTACTCTGCCGTTTCAAGGCAGCCGACGCAACCCTGAGGCTACGCCAGAGGCTCAAGGATGACGTTCGAGGGAATCGCTCGGTGCCAGGGCCAAGGCGCGCTTGGCCTCGATAAAGGTGCGGCTCCAGTAACGGTCATCCAGACTGTCGACCCGCACACCGCTGCTGCGGCTGGCGGAATGGATGAACTGATCGTCGCCCAGGTAGATGCCCGCATGGCTGACTCGGCCACGGCCGTTGGTGGCGAAGAACAGCAGATCGCCCGGCTCCAGCTCTTCGCGCTCAACCAAGGGCGCATCGATCTTGATCATTTCGCGGGTGGAGCGCGGCAACTGCAGACCGGCCTCTTCCTTGAACAGGTAACCGATAAAACCACTGCAATCAAAACCTGAACTCACAGTGCTGCCGCCGTAACGGTAACGGGTGCCAACCAGCGACAAGCCGTGGGTCAGGATGCTGTCGGCCAGCTGTGGCAGTTCGTAGCCTTTGTCATCGGTGATATCGGCAATTTCTTTTGCCGTCAGCTCGGCATGAGGTGAACCGACTGCAGCGCGCGGGGTATGCGCAGAAGCGCCCATTTGCGGTTGCGGTGTATAGCCCGCACAAGCGGCGAGGACCAGAGTGAGTGCGAGAGGCACGAGGGGTGCGAAGCGCTTAAGCATGGGCACAGCCGTGTCGAAGTTCTAATAAGGCCGCGACTATGCCTTTTAGGCTGCTCATTTGCAATTTCTATCGTCTTAAATGTGACCCAGTAGTTCCGGCAACACATCTAAGGCCCTGCCTTGCAGGTGAAGGCTCACCGCATCGCTCAGGTCGGTCCGGGTGGGGTTGATCTCGACTGTCAGGCCGCCTGACTGCCGTGTACGCAGGATCGGCTCGACGATATAGGGGAAGCTGGCCGTAGTGCCAACGCTCAGAACCACCTCGAAGCCCTTGGCCAGTTCGGCGTATAGGCTGTCGATGGCTGGCTCTGGGAGCATTTCCTCGAACAGCACCACCGGCGGGCGCAGGATACCGCCGCACTGCTGGCACCTCGGTGGCAGCGGCCGGGTCAGGTGCTCGGCCAATTGCGGGTCCTCGGCGCCGCAGGACTGGCAGTACAGCGGCGCCAACTCGCCGTGAATCTCGATCAAACGCTCAGGCGGACTGCCGGCCGCACGGTGGTAGCCGTCGATATTCTGGGTCAATACCCAGCACTGCGGCTTGCGCCGCTGCAAGGCGGCAATCGCCACGTGGCCGGCATTGGCACGGGCACCCAGGCAGGCCTTGCCCAGTTCGGCCAGGTACTTCCAGCACAGTGCCGGGTCGCGCTGCAGCATGGGTCCGGACAGCGCGGTCTCGATCGGCAGGCCTTCGGCGGTGTGCCCGTTGTACAGGCCACCCAGACCACGGTAGGTCGGCAGACCGGAATCGGCGGACAACCCCGCGCCGGTGATGATCAGAATGCGCTCGGCCGCCGCGATGGCTTGGGCGACACGTTTGATCTGCAGTTGCATCGCGACCTCCAGTGCTTAATGAATAGAGGGGCTTCACGCCAGTAACATGAATTGGCCTCTTGCGAGACGTCCTGGGTAACAGTTTTAGTGCGTGGCGTAACCCAGCCCAGGAAGCTGCGTGAACACAGCCAACAGCAGCAACCTCAGTGATTAACCGTATGCGCCAGCATCACCGACAGCTGACACAACGGCCGACCACTCTGCGCATGCCACTGATTGAACGCCGCCTGCACCGCCGCGCGATCCCGCTGGCTGGTCGGCAGTTTGTCGATGATGCCCTGCGCCTTGAGTGCGGCGACCATATCGTCGCTGGGGATAAAGGTGTCCTTGCCGACCATGCGCAGAAAGCGCGGCGCCGACAGGCCACCCAGTTGAGCGCCGTGCTTGGCCAGGTATTTCCACAAGCCGACGATGTCGGTCACTGGCCAATCGGCGATCAGGGCGCCGAAGCAGCCCTTCTCCCTCGCCACATCCAGCACAAACTGGGCGTTGCGCGGCACGCTCTTGAGCTTGCCCAGGTGGCGGATCAGCCGCGCATCCTGCATCAGGTTCTCCAGGCGCTCGCCCCCCATCAGCACTACCTTTTCCGGGTCGAAACCGAAGAAGGCCTGTTCGAAGGCCGGCCACTTGGCGTCTACCAGGCTGTGCTTAAGGCCGGCGCGGAAGATCCGCAGACTGATCAACGATAAATAGCGGTCGTCACTCAACTGACGCAATGCCTCGTCCGAGCTGGGCTGCGGCAGTCGCGCCTCGAGAGCCTCGACCGAGCCGAAGCGGTTCAGGCAATACTCATGCAGCCAGTTGTAGTCACGCATCGGGCAATCCTTGATCCGGAAAAACGCTGGGTAGCGCAGGCTCAGGCTACGCGCCCCGCCCCATCCTACAGGTTCATCACGTTGACGAAACGCGGCGTGGCACTGTCGTCGATCTTCAGGCTGGTGAAGTCGAACAAATTGCGGTCGGCCAGTTGTGAAGGCACCACGTTCTGCAGCGCGCGGAACATGATCTCGGTACGCCCCGGAGTCTTGCGCTCCCATTCCTGGAGCATGTCCTTGACCACCTGACGCTGCAGGTTCTCCTGCGAACCGCAGAGATTGCACGGAATAATTGGAAAGCCCTTGAGCGTGGAATAGGCCTCGATATCGGCCTCGTTGCAGTAGGCCAACGGACGGATCACCACGTTGCGGCCATCGTCGGCGCGCAGCTTGGGCGGCATGGCTTTCAGCGTGCCGCCGTAGAACATGTTGAGGAAGAAGGTTTCCAGGATGTCGTCGCGGTGGTGACCGAGGGCCATCTTGGTCGCGCCAATCTCATCGGCGAAGGTATACAGGGTGCCGCGGCGCAGGCGTGAGCACAGCGAGCAGGTGGTCTTGCCTTCAGGGATCTTCTCCTTGACCACCGAGTAGGTGTCTTTCTCGACGATGTGGTACGCCACACCGATGGACTCCAGGTAGGCCGGCAGCACGTGTTCAGGGAACCCCGGCTGTTTCTGGTCCATGTTCACCGCAACGATCTCGAACTTGATCGGCGCGACCTTCTGCAGGTGCAGCAGCACGTCGAGCATGGTGTAGCTGTCCTTGCCGCCAGACAGGCAGACCATGACCTTGTCACCGTCTTCAATCATGTTGAAGTCGGCAATGGCTTCGCCAGCCTGGCGGCGCAGGCGTTTTTGCAGTTTGTTCTGGTTGACCGAGAGGGTACCCATGGTGCGCTGGAATCCGGAGGAGTTGCGGAAAGCGGATATTTTACGCAGAAAGCGCAGCGCGACCCACCCCATTAATAGTGAAGTGCTAGGCTCGAATTATGAACGATGAACTCGACCCCAGCCTCGAGCTGACCGACCAAGTGTTGTTGCTGTTGCAAGCGGCTCCCGCTGGACTCAGCGAATACGAACTGATCCAGCAGCTGAAAAGCGGCCACTCCACGCACATCCCCAACCTGCCTCTGCTCGACAAGCTGGTGTTGTTTCGTACCCATTTTCTGGTGTTCAACGCGCTGTATCAGCTGCGCGAACAACTCTGGGGCGAACAGGCTGGGTTCGTGCAAATCAGCCCGCTGCGAGTTCAGCTATTGCCTTATCAAGCCGGCAACGCCGCGCTGGTCGAGCATGATCCCCTGCGTGACTACTACCTGGACCTGAACAATCTGCGCGACACCAATGAAGATGATGTCGAGCAGTTGCTGGCCAGCTTCTGGAAACGCATGCAGGGTGGTACGGAGAAACAAGCGGCACTGGAGTTGTTTGAACTGGATGCCTACCGGCAACCGCTCGACCTCAAGACCATCAAGCATCGCTACCGCCAATTGGTGAGCCAGCATCACCCGGATCGGGGTGGCAGCACCAGCCGCCTGCAAACGATCAACAAAGCCATGGAAATACTTGAGCGCTATTACAACTGATCTTTAAAGATCCATTTGCTCTAATCCCGCGCCCTACACACCCGTCAGTCCCTGCCTATACTGCGACATACGGTCGCATAGGTTCGGCCCGGCACCTGGTGACGCTGTTCACGCGCACCGGGCGCTCCGCTGGGGGGCGATCGCTATAACAAGAGGAGGTGTCTGGCATGATCCACCACGTTTGGGGGCTCTTCACCCATCCCGATCAGGAATGGCAGGAAATCCGTGGCGAAGAAGAATCTATCAGCCACATGTATCTCACCCACGTTCTAGTACTCGCGGCTATCCCGGCGATCTCGGCGTTTATCGGCACCACTCAGGTCGGTTGGTCAATCGGCGACCGAGCGCCGGTGATGCTTACCGAAGCCAGCGCGATACAGATGACCATCATGTCCTACCTGGCGATGCTCGCTGGGGTCGCAGTAATGGGAGCCTTTATCCACTGGATGGCGCGCACCTACGACGCCAGCCCTAACCTGACCCGCTGCATCGTGTTCGCCGCCTACACCGCCACCCCGCTGTTCGTCGGCGGTTTGGCGGCACTCTACCCGGACCTTTGGCTGGCCATGGCAGTGGGCACGATAGCCATCTGTTACACCGTCTACCTGCTCTATGTGGGCATACCGACCTTCATGAACATCCCTAAGGACGAAGGCTTCATGTTCTCCAGCTCGGTATTGGCAGTAGGATTGGTGGTGCTGGTGGCGATGATCGCCAGCTCGGTGATTCTCTGGGGGCTGGGGGTCGGCCCGGTGTATACCAGTTAAGCCTTCACCCTCGGCAAAAACCTGACACAAGACGAAACCACCTACGGGTGGTTTCGTCGTTTTACGGCTGTCGCCCGTTCCTGGCTTGGGCATAATTGCGCCGTCCTTGTCGAAAGTAACCGTCATGCCCGAGCTTATCCACGCCCGTGTCGAAGCCTGTTATCAGCAGGCAGAAGCCTTTTTCAAGCAGTCCTTTGCCCGCCCTGAGGTGAGCTTCAAGCTGCGTGGACAAAAGGCCGGCGTGGCACACCTGACGGAAAACAAGTTGCGCTTCAATCCGCAGCTGTATCGCGAAAACCAGCAAGACTTCCTCAAGCAGACGGTGGCTCACGAAGTGGCGCACCTGATCGCCCACCAGCTGTTTGGCCTGAAGATCCAGGCCCATGGCGAGGAGTGGCAGCTGATCATGCGCGGCGTCTATGAATTGCCGCCGCATCGCTGCCACAGCTATGCGGTCCAGCGTCGCCAGGTCAATCGCTTCATCTACCGCTGCAGCTGCCCAAAAGGCGAGTTCCCCTTCTCCAGTCAACGTCACGCTCTGGTCGCCAAGGGTCGCCGCTACTACTGCCGACGCTGCAAAGTCACCTTGAGCTATACCGGCGAACAGCGGGTGGAGTGAACCAGATTTTCTGGCCATGTAATGTGCGTGCATGGCTGATGCCTGGGGTTCGATGAACACCGCGACTTAGGCTACATTCCTCTGCAGGATCCAATAGTGTTCCAATCAAGGAGGATATATGCAGTTTGAACCGACTCTCGACTTTCCCATCTCGGCGCTACGTTTTCCTCATGCGCAAAACCAATCGCCTGCCCTAGCAAAACCTCGCCGTCTCTAAGGCCGCCGCTCGTATAGCCCACCACGCCAGCAGCTCTGTTCACAATAATTGCCCTGAGTTTTTCAGGGCCGGGTGTAACAAAGAGCGGCCCGCGCTCTCTGATGTGACGAGAGCAGTGAGCGCGGGCAGCCATGACTGGCCGCTACGGAGCTCGCTGATAGAAACAACATTGAAATGAGGGTGTGGCATGAGTCAAGTCACGATGTACAGCACGCAACGATGCCCGTTCTGCCTGATGGCAGAGCAATTGCTGACACGTAAAGGCATAGACCAACTGACCAAGATTCGAGTCGACAGCGACCCGAGTGAACTGGACAGGATGATCACCTTGACTGGCCGGCGTAGCGTTCCACAGCTGTTCATTGGTGAGCGTCATATCGGCGGTTACGATGACTTGGTCAAGCTCGACCAGGCAGGTGAACTCGATGCCCTCCTGGCTGCCTGAATAAAGGCGTACGTAACCGTTCCAACAAACCCGTAAATTCCACAGCGTCACCCAACAACTCGAATGGAGATACACAGCATGAAATCGACTACCTCCCGCACTGTTTCGGCCGCCAGCCTGGCTCTCGCTCTGGGTGCAGCCGTCGCCATTTCCGCTGCGCCAGTAATGACGGCTCAAGCGGCGGAGAACGAGAAATGTTTCGGCGTGTCCTTGAAGGGCAAGAATGACTGTGCTGCGGGCGCTGGCACCACCTGCGCCGGCACTGCCAAAACCGACTACCAGGGCAACGCCTGGAAGTACGTACCGACTGGCACCTGCACAGAAACCGCCTCGCCGACCTCCCCCACTGGCTACGGTCAGCTCGAGGCATACAAGGAAAAAGCCTAACTGACAGCGCCAGGAGCGCCCATTATGACCCTCTCACTCTTAGCCGATGAGAACAGCGGCGCTCCTGCGCTCAGCTCCACCCTGCCCTTACGGGCAGGCATAGGCCTCAAATCACAGCATTACCGGCAAATACTCGAGTCGCAGCCGCAGGTTGGCTTTTTCGAGGTTCACGCCGAAAATTACATGGTTGCAGGTGGTCCCTTCCATCATTACCTGCAGCGGATTCGCGAACACTATCCCCTCTCCATTCACGGAGTGGGCTTGTCGATTGGTGCCGAACACCCCCTCGACGAACAGCATCTCGATCGCCTCGCGGCGCTCATTGAGCGCTACCAGCCCCAGTCGTTTTCCGAACACCTGGCCTGGTCCAGCCATGGCGAGCTATTTCTCAACGACCTGCTGCCCGTGGCCTATAACGCCACCACACTGACGCGGGTCTGCGAACACATCGACCGAGTCCAGAACCGGCTGCAGCGACCCATGCTGCTGGAAAATCCCTCGACCTACGTGGAGTACGCCAGCTCGACGATGGACGAGGCCAGCTTTATCAGCGAACTCATCCGGCGTAGCGGCTGCGGCCTGCTACTGGACGTGAACAACGTCTACGTCTCGTGCATCAACCATAACTGGGATGCGCTGGGCTACATCAACGCCCTGCCCTTGCACGCAGTGGGCGAGTTGCATCTGGCGGGCTTCGCCGAGGATCGCGACAGCGCCGGCGACCGTTTGCTGATCGACGCCCATGGCGCACCCGTGGATGACGCCGTATGGCGGCTGTACGCTCAGGTTTTGCAGCTGCTCGGCCCCACCCCGACTCTGATCGAGCGCGACAACGACATCCCCTCGCTGGAGGTGCTGGTTGCAGAGGCTCAGCAAGCCGAGCGGCAACTGGCCCTGCACCGCACCCCGCAACGGCAGGCTTTGGCATGAGCGATCAACACGACTTCGTCGCCGCCCTGCTCGACCCGGAGCGAGACTGCCCAGCCGAACTGAGCAGCTGGAACGGCGCAGATCCAAGCAGCCGCTTCGCGGTTTATCGCAACAACGTGATCAGCTCCTTGGTCAACGCCCTGGCCGACAGTTTCCCGGTGGTGTTGCAGCTGGTCGGCGATGAGTTCTTCCGCGCCATGGCTCAGGTCCATGTGCACGCCAACCCGCCCCGCACACGCATCCTGGCCGAGTACGGCGAGGCATTCCCGGCGTTCATCGAAGGCTTCCCGCCCGCCAGCAGCCTGCCTTATCTGGCCGATGTGGCGCGGCTGGAGTTCCTGCGCATCCAGGCCTACCACTCGGCGGACACCGCGCCGCTCAACGCCGAACAGATCACCACGGCACTGTCGCAGCCAGATAGGCTCGACGGCATGACCCTCGAACTGCACCCCTCGGCTGCAGTCCTCAGTTCGAACTTCGCGATTGTTTCCCTATGGGCCGCTCATCAAGGCGAGATGGCCATAGCGCAAGTCGATCCCTTGCGGGCTGAACACGCCCTGGTTCTACGCAACCGGCTGGACGTCGAGGTCATGGGCATTCGCCATGGCGCGGCATTATTCATCCAGGCGCTGCGCACAGGCCAATGCTTCGGCGAAGCGGCCGAACAGGCACTGGCGATTGACCCCGAATTCGACCTCAGCCACCTCTTGGCGCACCTGATCAGTACAGGGGCACTCACCGGCTACCGCTTTGCTCCATAAAACAAGGAAACCTGCATGACCCACTCCGCCCGCTTAGAAGGTGCTGCAGCACCGGTTCGCCTGATCGCTCGCGCCGTCGACCTGTGCCGACTCATTCCCTACAGCTTGATCGCCTTTATTGGTCGATTCTCTATCGCCGCGGTGTTCTGGAAGTCGGGCCAGACCAAGATCCAGGGCCTGTCTATCGACATTGTCGAGGGTACTGTCGAGCTTGGCCTGCCGTCGCTGTCCGGCTCCGCCGTGCCCCTGTTCGCCGAAGAATATAAAGTGCCACTGCTGCCGCCCGAGCTGGCCGCTTCTCTGGCCGCATTTGGCGAGCACTTCTTCCCGATCATGATCCTACTGGGGCTGGCCACACGTTTCTCGGCCCTGGCCCTGCTCGGCATGACCCTGGTGATCCAGCTGTTCGTCTACCCAGGCGCCTATCCGACCCACGGCGTGTGGGCCGCCGTACTGCTACTGCTCGCCGCCAAAGGGCCGGGGGTCATGGCCATCGACCACCTGATTGCCAAGCGTTACGGCTACAACCGCTAACCTGGCTCCCGCTCGCGACACAGGCGCGGTCTAGGCTGGCGTAGAGCGCAGCGACAGAACGGCAGGACGTAGTTCTGCAGAGCTTTAGCTGCCCGCCAGGTAAGGTGCATGGATGCACCTCATGAAACCCAGCAAACGCCGCGCTTTCTCCAGTTCCGATCGACGAACCTGTGTCGCCCCGCCGACTCAGGCCACCACCTTGGCGGCTTTCAGTTCGGCAATCTGCTCGGCTGAATACCCCAACTCGCGCAGCACCTCCTCGGTATGCGCACCCAGTGCCGCCCCGATGTGACGCGGCTCTGGCAGACCACTGGAGAACTTGATCGGGCAGGCGATCTGCGCTTGCGTGGCGCTGCCGTCACGCGGCACCTGCGTCACCAGCTGGCGAGATTTGAGCTGCGGATGCTCGACCGCTTCGGACAGGCTAAGCATCGGCTCGACGCAGGCATCCAGCCCGGCAAATACTTGACTCCACTCGGCGAAATCACGCTTCTCGAACTCGATCGCGATCTCGCGTTTGAGCGCCAGCTGTTCTTCAGGCTTGGGCGACAAGCCGCGTGCCGCCAGCTCCGGACGGCCGAGCGCCGCGCAGAACTGCTGCATGAACTGCGGCTCCAGGCTGCCGACCGAGAACCAGCGCCCGTCGCGAGTGCGGTAGTAGTCGTAGAAGCTGCCACCGTTGAGCACCTGATTCTGCATCTGCGGCTCGACCCCAGCGGCCAGGTAACCGGCTCCGGCCATACCGTGCAGGCTGAAGGCGCAGTCGGTCATGCTCACATCGACCTGCTGCCCCTCCCCCGCGACCTGACGCTGGATCACTGCCGCCAGCAGGCCCATCACCCCGTGCAGCGATCCCCCGGCGATGTCCGCCAGCTGCACGCCCAAGGGCAGCGGGCCACTGTCGCGACGCCCGGTATAGCTGGCGATGCCGGCCAGGGCCAGGTAGTTGATGTCGTGCCCGGCGCGGTCCTTGTACGGCCCGGTCTGACCGTAGCCGGTGATCGACACATAGATCAGCCTGGGGTTGATCGCCTTGAGCGCCGCATAACCGACACCGAGCTTGTCCATCACCCCGGGACGAAACTGCTCCAGGACGATGTCGTACTCCGCCACCAGCTGCTTGACCATGGCCACCGCCTCAGGCTGCTTCAGGTCCAGGGCGATGCAGCGTTTGTTGCGATTGAGGTAGGCGTGACTGGCCGAGACGCCGTCATCGTGCGGCGGCAACACCCGCACCAGATCCATGCGACTGGGCGACTCGACCCGCAACACCTCGGCGCCCATGTCGGCCAGCAACAAGGAGGCGAAGGGCCCCGGCAGCAAGGTGGAAAAATCGAGAATTTTCAGCGAAGACAGCGGGCCTTTCATGGCAACTCCTCGGTGCAATTTGAACAGGGCCTGGTGATGCAAACCCTGTAGCCCGGATGCAATCCGGGGCGAATCAACAGACATCCCCGGATTGCATCCGGGCTACGAAAAACGTTCTGTCATTGCCAGTGCAGCGGCTGAGCGGCGTCGAGCTTGGCCAGCTCATCGACGAAGCGCGCCTCCAGCACATTGCGACGGATCTTCATGGTCGGGGTCATGCAGCCGTTATCCACCGTCCAGGCTTCGCGCACCAGCACGAAGTGGCTGATTCGCTCATGCGGCTGCAGTTGGGCATTGAGCTGCTGACGGGTCTGCTCCAGATCATCGGCGACTCGCGCCGGCGCCTGTTCGCGGGCCACTGGCGAGAGCTCGATCAGGGCCAGTGGCTGGTCCAGATTGCTGCCCATCAGGCACACCTGTTCGACCCAGAGGTTCTTGGCGATCTCACCCTCGATCGGCGCCGGCGCCACATACTTGCCTTTGCTGGTCTTGAAAATGTCCTTCACCCGTCCGGTGATTCGCAGGTAGCCGGCTGCATCGATCTCACCTTTGTCGCCGGTGTGCAGCCAGCCATCGACCAGGGTTTGCGAGGTTTTCTCCGGCTCCAGATAGTAGCCCAGCATCAAGCAGGGGCTGCGAAACAGAATCTCGCCGCTAGTGGCGATGCGCACCTGGTTCTCCGGCATGGGCCGTCCGACCGAACCGAAACACACCTGACCGGGCCGATTGAACGTGCCATAGGCGAAATTCTCGGTCATGCCGTAGCCCTCGCAGAGGGTCAGGCCGATGCCTTGGTACCAGTCGAGCAGCCCCCTGGGGATGGCCGCCGCACCGCTGATCAGGATGCGCGCACGATCCAGCCCCAGGCCCTTGCGCACCTGCTTCGCCACCAGCCGACCGAGCAGAGGAATGCGCAGCAAACGCTGCAACCTGGCCTGCGGCAACTGCTCCAGCACGCCCTGCTGAAAGCGCGTCCACAGCCGCGGCACCGAGAAAAACACCGTAGGGCGTACATGTTTGAGGTCGCTGGCGAAGGTCTCCAGCGACTCGACGAAGGCCACCCGACCCGCGCTGTACAGACTGCTCATCTGCACCAGAAAACGCTCGGCGGCGTGGGACAGCGGCAGGTAGGAAAAATACTGATCGCGCTCGCTGATCTGCATCTCCACCACCGATCGGCTGGCAGCGAAGGCAAAGGCGCGCGGGCTGAGCATCACGCCCTTGGGCTGACCGGTGGTGCCGGAGGTGTAGAGGATGCTCAACAGCTCATCCGGCGTCTGTCGGTGGCCGACCTGCAAGGGCGCATGCGCCGCCAGCAGGCTCGCCCAGTCATGCTGCGCGGCGAGGGTCGGATATGGCAAGGCGATGCGTATCACCTCGGGCGGAATGCCGGCTGCGAAGGCTTCCGGCTGGTCGAGCTTGCCGAGGAAGATCGCCTTGCACTGCGAATGGCGTAGCACATACGCGATGCTCTCGGCAGACTGCAACGGATACAGCGGTACGCTGACCAGGCCGGCGAGCATGATCGCCAGATCGGCGATAAACCATTCGGCGCAGTTCTTCGCCAGCAGCGCCACCCGCTCGCCGGGCTGACAGCCCAGCGCCTGCAACGCGCTGGCCATACGGCGTGCCTGCTCATCGACCTGGCGCCAGGTGAAGTCGTGCCACCGGCCATTCACAGGTTGAGTCAGCCAGACCGCATCCGGGCGTTTCTCCAGCCAGTAAGCCAGGCGTTCCAGCGGTAGTTGTTCGGTCATCGACTGCCATCCTTGTCATTGTTGTAGGCCCGGAGATCAGAGCGTGAACACCCGGCGCGCATTCTGCTGGAGGAACTTGGCCTCAATCTCGGCGGCCAACCCCAGTTCCCTGACCTGGCTCATGCAGCGACTGAGGGACAGCTGCGGAAAGTTGCTGCCGAACAGCACCTTGTCCTGCCCGTAGCTCTGCAGGAACTGCAGCAGCTGCGCCGGGTAGTAGCGTGGAAGGTAGGCCGAAGTATCGATATAGACGTTGTCGTGTTTCCAGGCCAGGCCAATCATCTCATCGGTCCAGGGATGGCCGATGTGCCCGGCGACGATGCGCAATTCGGGAAAGTCCAGCGCCACCTCGTCCAGATAGGGCACGGGACGACCGGTCTCGGAGGGCATCAATGGTCCCGTATGGCCGACCTGGGTGCAGAAAGGAATATCCAGCTCGATGCACTTCACATAGAGCGGGTAGTACAGCCGGTGATTCGGCGGCAGCTTCCACAGCCAGGGCACGATGCGCAGCGCCTTGCAGCCCAGCTCGAGTACCGCCCGCTCCAGCTCGCGCACCGCTGCCAACGGCTTGCTCAGATCTACCGTGGCGACGCCGACGAAGCGCTCGGGAAAGGCGCGGGTGTACGCGGCGATCTCATCGTTGCTGAACACCCAGCGCTCGGGCCGGCACCAGGCGGCAAGCATGAGTTTCTCGACCCCCGCCTTGTCCATTTCCGCCACCGTCTGCTCTGGAGTCAGGCGCTGATCGAGCAGATGCGCGGAGCCGGACTTTTCGAACAGCCGCACCACTTCGGGCAGCAGTTCGCGGGTGCGTCCACCAGCAGGCTGAGCCCAGGCATCGATGGCAGCGATAAACGTGGACATGACAGACCTCCTCGGAAACTAAAGGTTGTGCATCGCCAGGCGCCAACGGACTAGCGCCTACGGGGTCAGCGCCGTGGTGCTCAGAGTTTCATGCCGCGGCTGATGATCTCCTTCATGATCTCCGAGGTGCCGGCGAAAATGCGCTGGATGCGCGCGTTCGCGTACATCTTGCAGATCGGGTACTCCCACATGTAGCCCCAGCCGCCGTGCAACTGCACACCTTCGTCGACCACCTTGCCGAGCAGCTCGGTGGTGAACAGCTTGGCTTCGGCGGCCACTTCCGGGGTCAGCTTTTTCTGGTTGTGGTCCATCACGCAGCGGTCGACGAAGACCTGGGCCACGTCAACCTGAGTGCGCATCTCGGCCAGCTTGAAGCGGGTGTTCTGGAAGTGCGAAATCGGTCGATCGAAGGCCTTACGCTCGGTCACGTAGTCGATGGTGGTCTGCAACGCCGCCTCGGCGCCGGCCACCGCACCGCAGGCATTGGTCAGGCGTTCCTGGGCGAGCATGTTCATCAGATAGAAGAAGCCGCCCTTGGCATCGCCCAACAGATTGGCCTTGGGCACCTTGACGTTATTGAAGAACAGCTCGGCGGTGTCCTGGCTTTTCATGCCGAGCTTTTTCAGCGGTGCGCCGCGCGCGAATCCGGGCATACCGCGTTCGACCAGGAACAGGCCCATGGCGTGCTTGTTGGCCGGATCGGTCTTGGCCGCGACTATCACCACA
The DNA here is from genome assembly GCF_000498575.2 of Pseudomonas taeanensis MS-3. Taxonomy (GTDB): domain Bacteria; phylum Pseudomonadota; class Gammaproteobacteria; order Pseudomonadales; family Pseudomonadaceae; genus Aquipseudomonas; species Aquipseudomonas taeanensis. The sequence continues at coordinate 75,271 of NZ_AWSQ01000009.1, read as the reverse complement.
TCGGCCAGCAGGCCGTTGGAGATAAACACCTTGGAGCCGTTCAGCTCATAGTGGTCGCCCTTGTCCACCGCCGTGGTGCGCATGCCGGCCAGGTCGGAGCCGGCGCTCGGCTCGGTCATCGCCACCGCGAGTATCAGTTCGCCGCGAATGATCCCCGGCAGCAGGCGCGCCTTCTGCTCGGCGTTGCCGTACTCGGCGATGTAAGGGCCGCACAGCGCCGAGTGCAACGGCAGCATGAAGCCGGCCTCGTTGATGTAGGCCAACTCCTCGGCCATGATCTGCTCGTAGCGGAAGTCCTTGAGCCCGGCTCCACCGTACTCCTCGTCCGCCCAAGGCAGCAGAAATCCCATCTCGCCGGCCTTCAGCCAGGCCTCGCGACTGACCACCCCGGCCTCCTCCCACGCGTCCTGATGCGGCAGCACTTCCTTCTTCAGAAAGGTCCGGAAGGACTCGCGAAACATGCTGTGTTCGGTGTCGAAGTGGATGCGTTGCATACCGGTGGCCCCTGCTGATCAAGTCGTCCAGCAGGGTAGGCGCCTGCATCACGCCTCCTCAATGACCCAAGCGCTCAGACTCGATTGACCCATTCGCTCGTGCCTACGGGCGACTTGTCCTGGCACACCGCACCTGCCTACCATCGGCACACCGAACAGGAGTCAGCCATGCGCGAACGCACCATCGCCAGCCATTTCGTCCGCGCCGCCTTGCGGGGCGCCGAACGTCATGGTCACGATTGCCTGCCACTGCTGCGTCAGCTGAACATCCAGCCGGCCCTGCTCGATGAACCCCGCGCACGGGTGGCCCCCGAGCAATTCGCCCACCTGCTGCAGCTGTTGTGGGAACGCCTCGACGACGAGTACCTGGGTTTCGGCCGCACTGCCAGCAAGCGCGGCACCTTCGCCATGATGTGCCACGCGATCATTCACTGCCGCAGCCTGGAGAAGGCCCTGGGCCGTGGTGCGCTGTTCTACAGCCTGTTCCCCGAAGCACCGACCATCAGCCTCAGCCGCGAAGGCGACTGGGCACGCTTGAGCGTGGACGACTCGAGCCTGCTGGACCCCGATCACTTTCTGGTCGAAAGCCTGCTGGTGATCTGGCATCGCCTCGGCAGCTGGCTGATCGGCCAGCGCATTCGCCTGGAAGAAGCCACCTTCCGCTATGCCGAGCCTGCGCACAGCGCCGAGTACGGGCTGTTATTCCCCTGCCCACGGCGCTTTGCGGCCGGCAGCACCAGCCTGCTGTTCCATGCCCGTTACCTGAGCATGCCGTTGCTGCAGGATGAGCGCACGCTCAAGCAGTTCCTGCAGCACTCTCCCGCCGATCTGCTGGCGCGCCCGGATGGTGGCGACAGCCTGATCAGCCAGATTCGTCGCCTGCTCGGTCGCGACTGCAGTAACTGGCCGGACCTGGAAGCGGTCGCCCAGCACCTGCACATGAGCCCGCAGACCCTGCGCCGGCATCTGCGCGAGGAGGGCTCGAGCTTTCAGGAACTGAAAGATCAGTTGCGCCGCGACCTGGCGATCTACCTGCTAGGGCGCGACGAGCTGTCGACCCAGGACATCGCCGAACAGCTCGGTTTCTCCGAGCCTTCGGCCTTTCACCGCGCGTTCAAGAAGTGGACCGGGCTCACGCCTGGGGCTTACCGCGCCCAGGAGAACTGAACCCTCAGTTCACGCAAGACCGCGCCGACGTAGCGCTCGACACTATCCTGCAGCACCGCCAAACATCCCCCTGTCGATAGCGGTTTCTGACGACAAAAAGTCGCTCGTCATGATTCAGGTCAATGTTTTTGTCCCTATTACCTGTAGGGTCTAGCCTGACTGCTACGCACGAATGGAGTCAGCCGAGATGCCTGCCACTGACCGCGACACGCCTGCCAAAAGCCAGGAAACCCGCCTATTCCTGTTTCTGGTCGTCTGCCTCTTCCCCTTGCTTTCCATCACCCTGGTCGGTGGCTACGGCTTCTTTATCTGGTTTATGCAAATGCTCATCGGCCCACCCGGACCGCCCAGCTGATCGCCCCGCCTGATCACCACCGGAGCCACGGCACATGGCCGAAACCCTGCACATTGCCAGCCTGCTGGTACACGCCCGCCCTGAACTGTTCGAGGCGGTGAAAGCCAATCTGCGTTTGCTTGACGGTGTTGAACTGCATCAGCAAAGCCCCCTGGGCAAGCTGGTGGTAGTACTGGAAACCGCAGACGAGCAGCAGATCCTCGAACGCATCGACCAGATCAGCAACCTGCCGGGCGTACTCAACGCCGCGCTGGTCTACCACGAGCTGCTCAGCCCCGAAGGAGCCGACGAATGAGCATGACCCGCCGTCAATTCGCCAAAGCCAATGCCGCCGCCATCGCCGCTGCAGCAGCCGGCCTGCCGATCGCCACCTCGGCCAGCAACCTGATCACCGAAGCGGACATGACCAAGCTGAACTGGAACAAGGCCCCCTGCCGCTTCTGCGGCACTGGATGCAGCGTGATGGTGGCGACCAAGAACAACCGCGTGGTGGCCACCCACGGCGACGTCAAAGCCGAGGTCAATCGTGGTCTGAATTGCGTCAAGGGTTACTTCCTGTCGAAGATCATGTACGGCGTCGACCGCCTGACCCAACCGCTGCTGCGGATGAAGAACGGCGCCTACGACAAACAGGGCGAGTTCCAGCCGATCAGTTGGGAACAGGCCTTCGACATCATGGAGCTGAAGTTCAAGCAAGCCCTGAAGAAAAAAGGCCCCGAATCAGTCGGCATGTTCGGCTCCGGGCAGTGGACTGTGTGGGAAGGCTATGCAGCCAACAAGCTGATGAAGGCCGGCTTGCGCAGCAACAACATCGACCCCAACGCGCGCCACTGCATGGCCTCAGCGGTGATGGGCTTTATGCGCACCTTCGGTGCCGACGAGCCGATGGGTTGTTATGACGATATCGAAGCCGCCGATGTCTTCGTGCTCTGGGGCTCGAACATGGCCGAGATGCACCCGATTCTCTGGAGTCGGGTGACTGATCGCCGCCTGAGCCACCCGCAGACCCAGGTCGCCGTGCTCTCGACCTTCGAGCACCGCAGCTTCGAGCTGGCGGACATCCCCATGGTATTCAAGCCGCAGACCGACCTGCTGATCCTCAATTACATCGCCAACCACATCATCGAAAGTGGCGCAGTAAACACAAGTTTCGTCAGCCTGCACGCCAAATTCGCCAAGGGAGCCGACGATATCGGCTACGGCCTGCGCCCCGATCACCCGTTGGAACTCCAGGCGAAGAATGCCGCTAGCGCCAACACCTGGAGCGACATAGGCTTCGAGGAGTTCGCCGCCTTCGTCAAACCTTACACCCTGGAGCGCACTGCGGCGGAAACCGGGGTACCGGCCGAACGCCTCAAGGCGCTGGCCGAGCTGTATGCCGACCCCAAGCGCAAGGTCATGTCATTCTGGACCATGGGCTTCAATCAGCACACCCGCGGGGTGTGGGCCAACAACCTGATTTATAACATCCACCTGCTTACCGGCAAGATCAGCGAACCGGGCAACAGCCCGTTCTCGCTCACCGGACAACCCTCAGCCTGCGGCACCGCGCGCGAGGTCGGTACCTTCTCCCATCGCCTGCCCGCTGACATGGTGGTGACCAATCCCAAGCACCGTGCTACCGCCGAAAAAATCTGGAAGCTGCCGGCTGGCACCATTCAGGAGAAGGTCGGCTGTCATGCCGTGCAGCAGAGCCGCATGCTCAAGGATGGGGTGCTCAACGTCTACTGGTCCCAAGCCAGCAACAATATGCAGGCCGGGCCCAACATCATGCAGGAAGTGCTGCCCGGTTGGCGCAATCCGGACAACTTCGTGATTGTTTCCGATGTCTACCCCACCGTTTCAGCCCAGGCCGCCGACCTGATTCTGCCTAGCGCCATGTGGGTGGAAAAGGAAGGCGCTTACGGCAACGCCGAACGCCGCACGCAGTTCTGGCACCAGTTAGTCAGTGCGCCCGGCGAGGCCAAATCCGACTTGTGGCAGTTGGTGGAATTCTCCAAGCGCTTTACCACCGATGAAGTCTGGCCTGCCGAGCTGTTGACCAAGTCGCCGCAGCACAAAGGCAAAACCCTGTACCAAGTGCTGTTCGCCAACGGCCAGGTCGATCAATTCCCCAGCGAGCAGATCGAAGCCGGTTACCTCAATGATGAAGCCAAGGCGTTCGGCTTTTATCTGCAAAAAGGCCTGTTCGAGGAGTACGCCCAGTTCGGCCGTGGCCACGGTCATGACCTCGCCGATTTCGACCGTTACCACCACGAGCGCGGCATGCGCTGGCCGGTGGTGGACGGCGTTGAGACCCGCTGGCGCTACCGCGAAGGCCTTGACCCCTATGTGGCCAAAGGCAGCGGCGTGCAGTTCTACGGTTACCCGGACAAGAAGGCGATCATCTTCGCCCTACCCTACGAGCCGCCAGCCGAAGCGCCAGACGCCGACTACCCGTTCTGGCTCAGCACCGGCCGGGTACTCGAGCACTGGCACACCGGCAGCATGACCCAGCGTGTCGAAGAGCTGCACAAGGCCGTGCCCGACGCCCTGGTGTACATGCACCCGGACGATGCCAAGGCGCTCAAGGCCAGACGCGGCAGCGAAGTCAAAGTCATCAGCCGGCGCGGCGAAATGCGTGCGCGCATCGAGACCCGCGGCCGCAACAAACCGCCACAGGGTCTGGTGTTCGTGCCGTTCTTCGACGCCAACAAGCTGATCAACAAAGTCACCCTGGACGCCACCGACCCGATCTCCAAGCAGGCCGACTACAAGAAGTGTGCGGTGAAGATCGAACTGATCAGCGTGGCCTGAGGAGAACTCTGATGAACATTCGCCTACTACCTCTACTGCTGCTGGCCGCGTTTGGCATGGCAGTGGCCGCCGAGGTTAATTACCCGCTGGACGCCCCTGCGCCCGATGGCCGTCGCCCGGGCGGCACGATCAGCCAGAGCCTGCCGGCTCCAGCCATCGCCAATGAGGAAAACAAGGACCTCAAGCGTGAACGCAATTACCCCGAACAACCGCCGACCATTCCGCACAGTATCAGCGGCTACCAGATCGACAAGAACGGCAACAAATGCCTGGCCTGCCATAGCCGCGCAAACAGCGCACGTAGTCAGGCCCCGATGATCAGCATCACTCACTACATGGACCGCGACGGCCAGGCCTTGGCGGCGGTTTCGCCACGGCGTTACTTCTGCAACCAATGCCATATCTCGCAGAACGAGGTGAAACCGTTGGTGGGCAACAGCTTCGAGACCATCGACAAGCTGTTGCAAGACGAAGCCAATGCCCCGGCGAAACCCTGAGGAGGCGTCATGAAGTCATTGCTCGCCCTGCTCAAGGGCTACTGGGACATCCTGCGTCGCCCAAGCGTGCATTACAGTCTGGGCTTTCTCACCCTCGGCGGTTTCGTCGCCGGGATCATCTTCTGGGGCGGCTTCAACACCGCGTTGGAGGCAACCAACACCGAGGCCTTCTGCATCTCCTGCCACGAGATGCGCGACAACGTGTATGTCGAGCTGAAGGACACCATCCACTACAGCAACCGCTCCGGCGTGCGCGCCACCTGCCCGGACTGCCATGTGCCGCATAAATGGACCGACAAGATCGCGCGCAAGATGCAGGCCTCCAAGGAGGTCTGGGGCAAGATCTTCGGCACCATCAACACCCGCGACAAGTTCCTTGCCCACCGCCGCGAACTGGCCGAACACGAGTGGCTGCGGCTGAAAAGCAACGACTCGCTGGAATGCCGCAACTGCCACAACTTCGAGTTTATGGACTTCACCCGCCAGGGCCAGCGTGCCCGGCAGATGCACTCCACCGCCCTGGCCAGCGGCGCAGCCACCTGCATCGACTGCCACAAAGGCATCGCCCACAAGTTACCGGATATGAGCGGCGTACCGGGTTGGTAAACGCTCGAGCAAAAATCTCGGGAGCCATTTCTAACGTCGCGCAACAACGGTCCGCAGGGTGGCCGCCATGAATGGCAGGCCACAAAAATGGCAATATCTGAGTTACCGGTTGCCTGGTCGTATACCCCAGTGACTCACCCAGGCAAATCAATGGGCTGGGCTGATTTTTGTAGCGTTCAAGCAGACACCGCCAGCCCGGATGATTCGTCAGGTACTTCGTGGCCAAAGCATGAAAAGGAATCATCCAGTTCTTCAGTCGGCTATCGTAGGCATTTATGCTCTGGATGTGGAAAGCCCTATTAACCCGGCGTTTCTGGCTCGGCTTGAGCAGTTGATGAGTAATACCTTCTGCTTTGGCAAAGTGGGCATAGATACCCGCACTGCCGGTACAAAGAATCGTGTCCGCGTCAATCAGGGGGCGTAGCCGTTCCCCAACGTGCAGCGCATCGAGCTTATCCCGCTTGAAGTCGGCCTGCTGGCGACTGCGATCTTTCACCAGCAACACCGGGATTTGCTCGGCGGACACCCCGCATTGCTTGGTACCTCCTTTTCGCCAGCGAGGGGGCGGGCAGGTTTAGCTGGCCTTTGAAGTATCCCAGGAAGAAGGTTTTATCGGCTTCGGCGATGCCGGATGCATGCTGAGCTTGATGATCGATAATCCGGGTGAGAAACCGGTGTCGCCAAAGAAAAGCTGTATTCTTGCTGACGCCGCAATGTTTTGTGGCCTTGCGTACGCTCAGGCTCTGGGTCAGCGCCAGTGCATAGTCTTGCCAAAGATGGCACTTCCCCAATCGCGCCATAGGGCTGTCCGTCAGAGCACTGCTGGTTTTACCGCAGGCCTTGCAGCGGTACCGAGGCCACCCCTGCCCCCCCCGATGCAGTTCGCAGGGCTGACAATGCAGACAGCGCTGGGCGCGTTGATCTCAGCGTGAGAACTCACTGAGACGCGTCATAGCAAGCTGTATCAGCGCCTCAGAAGCCGGAAATGCCTCATTAAACTAGCCGCACAGACCAGAATCGATTTCATGATCAACCTCTCGCACCCGGAGATATCGCGATTCAGTTTCGACCACGGCAACAGTTAACTCGGACAGCGCCTTGGCAAAACTTACAGCGTTCTAGCCCGCCAAGCGGCCAGCACAAACAAAGCGCTCAACACCGCCAGCAGCGGTAACCAGCCGGCGTGCTCCCAGACATAACCCGCTGCATAGCCGACCAGGCTGGAGCCCAGATAGTAGGCGCACAGATACAACGCCGACGCCTGCGCCTTGGCACCCGCAGAGCGCAACCCAACCTGCCCGCTGGCCACCGCATGGGCGGCAAAAAAACCCAGGGTGAACAACGCCAACCCCACGACCACGACACTCAACCAGGGCGCGGCACACAGCGCTACACCGAGCAGCATGATGCCGATGGCGCTCTGCATCACCTGACGCGCGCCAAAGCGTGGCACCAGCCGCCCGGCCCACCCGGCACTCAAGATCCCCACCAGATACACGCTGAACAACAGGCCGATGACCGTCGACGACAGGTTGAACGGCGCCGCTGCCAGGCGAAACCCGACATAGTTGAACAGCGCGACGAAGCCGCCCATCAACAGAAAAGCCAGCCAGAACAACCCCCGCAGCGCGGGACTGCGCAGGTGCATGGCGAAGTTGCCCAGCAGGCCGCGCAGTGACAGCGGTTGCGCGCGGAAGTGGCGCGATGGTGGTAACAGCCAGACAAACAGGCCCAGGGCCAGCAGGCCCAACCCGGCGACGCCGCCCAGCGCCCAGGGCCAGCCGCCGAGGTCACTGAGCAGGCCGGCGAGCAAGCGGCCGAGCAGACCGCCCAAGGCCGTGCCACCGATATACAGGCCCATGGCGGCCGGCAATGCGGCGGGGTCGAACTCTTCGCCGACATAGGCCATGGCCAGCGCCGGCAACCCGCTCAGGGCCAGGCCGAGCAAGGCGCGCAACAGCAACAGGTAATCCCAGCTCTCGACCAGCGTGCAGGCGATGCCCAGCACACTGGCCAGGCCCAGCGCCGCGACCATCACCGGCTTGCGCCCCCAGCTCTCGGCCAGCGCCCCAGACACCAGCAGGCACAGCGCCAGGCTCAGGGTGGTCAGGGACAAGGCCAGACTGCTGGCGGCGGCCGACACCGAGAAATGCGCCGCCAGCAAGGGCAATAATGGCTGCACGCAATAGAGCAAGGCGAAGGTGGCAAATCCGGCGCAGAACAGTGCCAGGGTGGCCCGTCGATAGGCGGCAGTACCGCGCTGCAGGTGCGCAGTGACTTCGGGGTTAGACATCGCAAAGACTCGCAAAACCGGCCCAGGTGGCCCGCCGGGCAAGCCTACCACGCGAATCAGCTAGCGCGGTTACGCCCCAGCCAGGGACTCGCTGGCGGTAAGAAAAGCTGTGCGATCAGCGGATAGGCGTGTCGGATCGCTGCCGGCCTCAGCTGGCTGACTCACCGCCAATAGGTGCCCAGGATATGGCAGTATTCGTGCGCTGCTATACGCGCTAGATCGCCGCTGGTACAAGGAAGAAACCGCTTGGAAACCTCAGTCTTTCTCGCCGTCATGGCCGCCGCCGCCTTGCATGCCAGCTGGAACGCCCTGTTGAAGATCGGCCTCGACCGTTTTCTCAGCGCCGCTCTGATGCAGATGGCCGCCGGCGCCGTGGCCCTCTGCACCTTGCCCTTCGTGGCCTTTCCCGCTGCCGAAGCCTGGCCCTGGATAGCGCTCTCGGCGCTGCTGCATATCGGCTACAACACCTTTCTTTCGCGTGCCTACCAGTACGGTGACCTGGGCCAGGTCTATCCGATTTCACGCGGTAGCTCGCCGCTGATGGTCGCCCTGCTGTCGGTGCTGCTGCTATCCGACAGCCTGCCCAAGGGCCAATGGCTCGGCCTGCTGACACTGGTCGCGGGCATCTGGCTGATGGCCCTGCGCAGTGGCCACCGGGCCGCCCCGTTCAACGCACCGCTGCTGTTCAGCGCACTGATGACGGCGACCTTTATCGCCGGCTATACCCTTTCCGATGCCGTTGGCGCGCGGGCCAACGGCGACGCCCTCTCCTACTCGATGTGGCTGTTCAGTATGAGCGGGCTGGTGATGGGCAGCGTGCTGGTCGCAGGGCGCGGCACGCGCGTCTTGCGTCAACTCGGCCCGCACTGGCGCAACGGTTTGCTCGGCGGCGGCTTGTCGCTGGCGGCCTACAGTATCGTCATCTGGGCCATGACTCAGGCCCCGGTGGCGCTGGTCTCGGCCTTGCGCGAGTCCAGCGTGTTGTTCGCCCTGTTGATCGGCAACCTGCTACTCAAGGAAGCGCTGCCGCCAATTCGGCTGATCGCCTGCGGCATGATCCTCGCCGGTATGCTGCTGATGAAGCTGGCCTGATGATCGACCAAAAAGAATCCCGCAGGCTGCGTGGTCAGCAGCATTGCGGGACTTAGCGCGCCACTCAAGCCACTCCACTCCAGAGCGCTCTTGCGGCGACCGTGCGCCAGTGGATCTAGCCTTCCTGCTGACCGCTACTGGCTAATCATCTTCGGCCAGTGGTTTGACGCTGACCGAAAAACTCCGCACGCGTCCCTGCTCCTCGATCTGGTGGACACCGATACCCGTGACCATGCCCGTCCCGCCAGCCGCGAACATGCCATCCTCGGCCTTGATCTTGAAGTCACGGTCGGACTCGCAATCACAGTCCTCGGCTCCGACAAACGGACCGGGGTTGAAGGTGCCATCGTTGTGGAAATGGGCAAACCCCGGGTGCTCGTCCGCGACGAACTCGTTTTCGTCATCGTCGAGTTTATCGGTGTTATCGAAGGCTCGGCCCCTGATGCCGCGCAACAGCTGGAAGTTGTTGTTGAGGGTCAGGTTCCAGGTGATACGCAGACCGAAGCTGTCTTCGGCGGCCGCGACTTCCTGAACGAAGCCGATGTCGATGGGCTTGGCATTGGCGATGTTCAACGTCAGGCTGAGGGTGCCTTTGTTGCGGCCCGTTCCGGCATTGCCGGTAAATACGCAGTTGCTCACCTGGGCGTCATCGAAGGTGAGTACCCAGCCGGTATCGCGACTGTTGTCAGCCAACTCACAGACACCCGCACTTGCCGGGCCTGCATACAGCCCCGCACCGGCAATGCTGATTGCCACTGGCACCGAGTAGATTTTTAACCAATGAGTAAACATGGTTTACCTCCTTTTCGAGAACGGAGAACGACGTTCACATCGTTCCTCATTGCAACGCCCCAGCGTTTGCGCTCGCTCCCTCCTCCCTAAACAGCTCCTAGCAATGCTCACTCCTCTGCTCGTTGGCTTGGCGCAGTTGGCGCTATACATCTGCCCTTAGCCGATGGCTAGCGCCCACAACAGTATGGTGGCGATGCGAGCTGCCCGCTGTGCATCTATTGCAGAACACTGTGCGTTTTATTTGAAGGGGGAGCGCGTGCAGGGGTTCAAGCGATATTGGGAAGGTGTGACACCGATTCGCTGGTGAAACAGCCGAGTGAAGTGGGAGGCGTTACGAAAACCGACGGCGCAGGCCACCTCGAAGATAGTGGCATGCGGATTGATCAGCATCTCCAGGGAGCGCTTCAGCCGGTATTGACAGAGGTATTCGCGAAAGGTCAGGCCGTAAGCATGCTTAAAGCGACGACTGAACTCGTAGATGCTCATGTGACAGCAGCGGGCGACATCCTGCAGCCGCAACACCTCCCCGTAGTGACGTTGCACATAGGACAGCGCGGCTTGAGTCGGCCGTTCGGCAGAGACCTGAGCACCAACCCGGGCCTCCAAGGGAATGAGCGGTGCGGGCATGGCGATTTCTCGCGCAGATGTCTGGGTCGATGGCAACACCGCCGCCAATGACTGGATTCGCGCTCTAAGTTCCTCGACCGATACCGGTTTTACCAGAAAGTCCCACACCCGCGCACGAAACGCCCACACGGCTAAGGCTTCCGAGTGATGGAGGGTAAGCATCAGGATAGGCAGATGAGGGTAAGCCTGCTTGGTCGCGCGCAGTGCCTTCAGGGCGGGCAGATTTGGGTAGTCGTATTCAAAACATGACAACAGCGGCGCTGTCTGCTCGATACACGCAGATATGCTCGCCATCTCTACGACGTGCTGGAGACTGAATTGCGCAACCAACTCACCCACGGGGCTGGGTTCGAGGGTGTTGCTGCGCAGGTCCGCCCAAACGAGGCACGGCAAACGGGTCATTTCGCCTCCCGTCTTACTTATTGGTTATTGCAAGGGGCGCGAAAAACGATGCTAACACAGGACGTACCGGCCCGCGTCCAGGCCCAGACCTGTAACGCTTGCGAGGCTGCTGGCATACTCAGGCAGGAGCCCTGCATTGCAAACCCGCAAAAAAAAACGGGAGCCCAATCGGGCTCCCGTACTCAATCTAGAGAAAACGTCAGAACCGGCTCACACAGGCCCCGACAACAACCTCACCTGCGTCCCCGAAGGAGCGCAGGGGCCAGTCTGGCAAAATCCTGCCCGACTATCCGTGTCGCTTTGTTGCCGCTGTGCAAAGAAATGTAACCGCCTACGCGACTGGCCGGCACGGGCGGCGCACGGCAGAATGCGCGGATGACCGACCTCTACCTGCCCCCCTGCTGCCCAGCCCTGAACGATCATTGGCCGTTGCCGCAGCCGCTCACCGGCGTGCAGCTGGTCAGCGCCTGCTTCGATCCCACTCAACTGGACAGCGAGGATTTCAGCCGCTGCGCCATCCCACCGGTACCCGGCGTGGCCAAACGGCAGAGCGAATACCTCGCCGGCCGCCTGTGCGCGCGCGCGGCGTTGCGCCGTTTGACCGGCGTGGCAGACGTGCCGGCGGTCGGCAGCGACCGCGCGCCGCAATGGCCGAGCGGCCTGGTCGGCTCGATCACCCACGGCCGCGGTTGGGCCGCCGCCGTGGTCGCTAGGTGCAGCGATTGGCGCGGCCTGGGCCTGGATGTCGAGCAGCCGCTGCCCGCCAGCCGCGCCGAGCGCCTGGCGGCTGAAATTCTCACCCCGAATGAACTGCTCAGGTTGCAGGCGTTGCCCGTCGAGCAGCGCGCCTGGCGGGTCAGCCTGACCTTCTCGCTCAAGGAAAGCCTGTTCAAGGCGCTCTACCCCCTGGTGTTGCGGCGCTTCTATTTCCAGGACGCCGAACTGCTGAGCCACGCTGAAGACGGCAGCGCACGCCTGCGCCTGCTGATTGACCTGACTGGCGACTGGGCGGCGGGCTGCGAGCTGGACGGCCAGGTCGCCGCAGTCGACGGGCATCTGCTGAGCCTGGTCAGCATTCCCGCGTAACCCGCTCGGTCTCCCCGCCCCTATACACCGGGCAAATCCGATAAACTCCGCGCATTGCTGCCAGGAGTGCCCCATGCGCGACGAACTGAACCAAGGCCTGATTGACTTCCTCAAGGCCTCACCCACCCCCTTCCATGCCACCGCCAGCCTGGCCCAACGCCTGGAAGCGGCCGGTTATCAGCGCCTGGATGAGCGCGCGCCCTGGCACACCGAAGCCGGCGGCCGCTATTACGTCACCCGCAACGACTCGGCGATCATCGCCTTCCAACTGGGCAAGCGCCCGCCCATCGAAGCCGGCATCCGCCTGGTCGGTGCGCACACCGACAGCCCCTGCCTGCGCGTCAAGCCGCAGCCGGAACTGCAACGTCAGGACTTTTTCCAGCTCGGCGTGGAAGTCTACGGCGGCGCCCTGCTCGCGCCCTGGTTCGACCGCGACCTGTCGCTGGCCGGACGCGTGACCTTTCGCCGGGACGGCAAGGTTGAAAGCCAGCTGATCGACTTCCAGAACCCGATCGCGGTGATCCCCAACCTGGCCATTCACCTCAACCGCGAAGCCAACCAGGGCTGGGCGATCAACCCGCAGAACGAGCTGCCGCCGATTCTGGCCCAGCTCGCTGGCGCGGAGAAAGCCGACTTCCGCGCCCTGCTGGCCAATCAGCTAGCTCAGGAGCACGGCCTGAACGCCGATGCGGTGCTCGACTACGAACTGAGTTTCTACGACACCCAGTCTGCTGCCGTGATCGGCCTGAGTAACGACTTCATCGCCGGGGCGCGCCTGGATAACCTGCTGTCCTGCTATGCCGGGCTGCAAGCACTGCTCGCCGCACCCGACGCACAAAGCTGCGTGCTGGTGTGCAACGACCATGAGGAAGTCGGCTCCAGCTCGGCCTGTGGCGCCGACGGGCCGATGCTCGAACAGGTGCTGCGGCGCGTGCTACCCGAGGGCGATGACTTCGTCCGCTGCATCCAGCACTCGCTGCTGGTGTCCGCCGACAACGCCCACGCCGTGCACCCCAACTACGCCGACAAGCACGACGAAAACCACGGACCGAAGCTCAACGCCGGCCCGGTGATCAAGATCAACAGCAACCAGCGCTACGCCACCAACAGCGAAAGCGCCGGTTTCTTCCGCCACCTGTGCCTGGAGAATGAAGTACCGGTGCAGAGCTTCGTGGTGCGCAGCGACATGGCCTGTGGCTCGACCATTGGCCCGATCACCGCCAGCCAACTCGGTGTGCGTACCGTCGACATCGGCCTGCCGACCTTCGCCATGCACTCGATCCGAGAACTGGCCGGCAGCCACGACCTGGAGCATCTGGTCAAGGTGCTGACGGCGTTCTACGCCAGCCCCGAGCTGCCATAGACAGGGCGAGAGGCGCTTTCAAGGTTGCTGGGTTACGCCGCTGCGCGGCTAACCCAGGCCAGACAACTGCAGCCCTCTCCCCTTAGCCACATTCCAATGTGGCGAGCGACTACTCCGGTACTTCGACGCTCACATGCAGCGCATCGTGACGCCAGAACTCCAGGTCGCAGTCGATCAGCCGCCCATGCTGATCGCGGTTAACCCGCACGATACGCAGCGCCGGGCTGCCCGCCGCCACCTTCAGGGCTGCCGCCGCTTCCGTGTGCAGGGCGGTCGGCACCATGTCGAAGCGCACCCGGCCATAGTGAATGCCGTACTCGCTGGCATACAGATCGGTCAGCGAACGGGTCAGGTCAAAATCCAGCACGCCGGGAAAATACGCCGGGTTGAGGTAATGCTCGACATACAACACCAGGCGCCCATCGATGCGCCGTGCACGGCGGATCTGGTACACGCTGGACAGCCCCGGCAAGTCCAATAGCTGGCAGATTTCCGTTGTAGCCGGCATCAGCCGCGCACTCAACACTTCGGTTGCCGGCACCCGCCCCTGCTCCGCCACCATCGCATGGAAATGCGTGCGCACCAGCGGGTTGTAGGCCACCCGCGCCGGCGAGACGAACCAGCCGCGGCGCTCTTCGCGATAGATCAAGCCCTGGGCCTCCAGCTGGCTGAGCGCCTCGCGCAGGGTAATCCGGGTGGTAGCGAACACTTCGCTGAGCTTGCGCTCGGCCGGCAGCTGGCTACCGGAGGCCAGCAGGCCATGCTCTATCTGCTCTTCCAGGGCTCGGCAAATGGCAGTTACCGCTCGTGGCGCTGCATCGCGCATCGACATTCCTCTACTGGACTAGTCCAAACCCGTTCATTACCGAACGGGCGCGGCTCATGCCGCAGTTCGTTGCAATCTTAAGCAGCCTAGATGACTGGTAGATGACAAGACACCTCGTCGAGCAATGAACCCCCCGTCCGAGGCGCTGTCAGCCCAGTCAACAACACCCGTATAAGCATGGTCTACGCTAGATGTGCGTCCGCCTGTCACGGCTCTAAAAGCAGCACCAGGTGAGTGACGACATAAAAATGTCATCTGTAACGCCTAGATTGACCGGGTTCTTACTGATCTAGACCAACACCTTCTCAATGCAAAGGAGTTTCGAATGAAACAGTTGCTGCTGGCTTCACTACTGGGCTCGACCATCGCTCTGGCGACTTCGGCCATGGCCAACGAGACCGACCTCAAAGCGCTGGAGCAGGCCGCCAGGGCCGAAGGCGCAGTGAATAGCGTGGGCATGCCGGACAGTTGGGCTAACTGGAAGGACACCTGGGTCGATCTGGCCAAGTTGTACAACCTCAAGCACATGGACACCGACATGAGCTCGGCGCAGGAAATCGCCAAGTTCGCCGCCGAGAAAGACAACGCCAGCGCCGATATCGGCGACGTCGGCGCGGCATTCGGGCCGATTGCCGTGCAGCAAGGCGTGACCCAGCCCTACAAGCCAAGCACCTGGGCGCAGATTCCAGACTGGGCCAAGGATCAGGACGGCCATTGGATGCTCGCCTACACCGGCTCCATTGCCTTCATCGTCAACAAGCAGCTGGTCAAGGATGTGCCGCATAGCTGGGCCGACCTGAAAACCGGCAGCTACAAGGTTGCCGCCGGCGACGTCAGCACCGCAGCGCAAGCGGTGAATGGCGTGCTCGCCGCGTCCATCGCCATGGGTGGCAACGAAAGCAACATCAAGCCCGGCCTGGAGCTGTTCGGTGATTTGGCCAAGCAAGGCCGCCTGTCGCTGGCCAACCCGACCATCCAGACCCTGGAAAAAGGTGAAGTGGAAGTCGGTGTGGTGTGGGACTTCAACGGTCTGAGCTACCGCGACCAGATCGACCCCAGCCGCTTCGAAGTGCTGATCCCGTCCGACGGCTCGGTGATCTCCGGCTACAGCACCATCATCAACAAGTTTGCCAAGAACCCCAACGCCGCCAAACTGGCCCGCGAGTACATTCTCAGCGATGCCGGGCAGATCAACCTGGCCAAAGGCAATGCCCGGCCGATCCGCGCCGAGCACCTGACCCTGCCGGCCGAGGTGCAAGCCAAGCTGCTGCCGCAGGAACAGTACGCCAAGGTTCAGCCGATCAAGGACGCTGCTGCCTGGGAAGCCACCTCCAAGGCACTGCCGCGTATGTGGCAGGAGCACGTCATCATCCATATGCAATAACGCCGGCACGCCGGAGCAGCCGGATGCCGTACGGGAGACTTGATAAGCCTACCCGGATTGCATCCGGGCTACGGAGCAGGGACACCGCATTGCAGGCGTACCCGGAACCGTTGCTTGATACCTGAGTTTGGGGATAACCACGCCTATGAAACACAACGTCATCCTGGTGGTACTCGATGGTCTGAGTTACCAGGTGGCCCAGCACGCACTGGGGCACTTGCAGGCTTACTGCAACGCCGGACGCGCCGCCCTGTACAAGCTCGACTGCGAGCTGCCGGCGCTGTCTCGTCCGCTCTACGAATGCATCCTCACCGGTGTCACCCCGATCGACAGTGGCATCGTGCACAACGATGTGGTGCGCCTGTCCAATCAGCGCAGCATCTTTCACTACGCCCGCGACGCCGGCCTGAAGACCGCCGCGGCGGCCTATCACTGGGTCAGCGAGTTGTATAACCGCGCGCCCTTCCAGGCCGCCCGTGACCGCCACACCGCCGATGAAACGCTGCCTATCCAGTACGGCCACTTCTATTACGCCGACCACTACCCGGATTCGCACCTGTTCGCCGATGCTGACAGCCTGCGCCAGCAACAGGCCCCGGATTTCCTCCTGGTGCACCCGATGAATATCGACGACGCCGGCCACAAGTTCGGCCTCGACAGCCCGCAATACCGCAACAGCGCGCGCATGGCTGACGTGCTGCTGGCCGAATACATCCAGACCTGGCTGGATGCCGGCTACCAGATTCTGGTCACCGCCGACCACGGCATGAACGCTGACCGCTCGCACAATGGCTTGCTGCCTGAAGAGCGCGAAGTGCCGCTGCTGGTACTCGGCAGCGCCTTCAGCCTGGATCCCCAGGCCCAGCCCAAACAGACCGAACTGTGCGGCACGGTGTGCGAACTGCTCGGTGTGGCCCACGACAAACCCGTCTGCCGGGAGCTGCTGAAGTGAGCGCCGGACTGGAACCAAACTCACCCACGCAGACTCTGCCAACCTCAACTGCGCCCGCTCTGGATCGCGCTGCCGGCGTCCCTGCTCAGGGCTTGCTGCAACGTCTGCGCAGCACATTTCGCGGCAAATGGCTGGCGCTGCTGTGTCTGCTGCCTTTCGCCCTGTTCTTCGCGGTCTTCCAGATCGCCCCGCTGGTGTGGGTGGCGACTAACAGCCTGAACGCCGCCGACGGCTGGGGGCTGGGCAACTTTACGGAAGTGTTCGGCTCGCCGTTCTACCGCCAGGCGATCAAGCACAGCCTGCAGATCAGTTTCTGGTCGAGCCTGCTCGGTATCATCATCGCCGTGCTCGGCAGCTACTCGCTGCGCCAGGTCGACTCCAAGCTGCGCGATTTCGTCATGGCCTTCTCCAACATGACCAGCAACTTCTCCGGGGTGCCGCTGGCGTTCGCCTTCATCATCCTGCTCGGCTTCAACGGTGCGCTGACCATCCTGCTCAAGCAGATGGGCATCATCGAAGACTTCAACCTCTACTCGAAAACCGGGCTGATCATCCTCTACACCTACTTCCAGATTCCCCTAGGCGTGTTGCTGCTGTATCCCGCGTTCGATGCCCTGCGCAGCGACTGGCGCGAGTCGGCGGCGCTGCTCGGCGCCAGCAACTGGCAGTTCTGGCGGCATATCGGCCTGCCAGTGCTGACCCCGGCACTGCTCGGCACCTTCGTAATTCTGCTGGCCAACGCCCTGGGCGCCTACGCCACGGTCTACGCACTGACCACCGGCAACTTCAACGTGCTGCCGATCCGCATCGCCTCGCTGGTCGCCGGCGACATCTTCCTCGACCCGAATATGGCCAGTGCCCTGGCGATGGTCCTGGTCGGGCTGATGACCCTGGTCACCGTGGTGCATCAATGGATACTGCGCAGGAGCTACCATGTCACGCGCTGAACTCTCCGCCGCCGGCCTCTATCACCGGCTGATGGTCTACACCCTGTTCTTCATTCTGCTGCTGCCCTTGCTCGGCACCCTGCTCTACTCGCTGTCCACCGACTGGTCGGCGACCATTCTGCCGAGCGGCATGACCTTCAAGTGGTACGTCGAGCTGTGGGGCGACCCGCGCTTTCTCGCTGCCTTCGGCCATTCGCTGCTGATCTGCGTCGGCGCCCTGCTACTGTCGGCCGTGCTGATCCTGCCGCTGCTGTTCGTCGTGCATTACCACTTCCCCAGGCTCGACGGACTGATGAACATCCTCATCCTGCTGCCGTTCGCCGTGCCGCCGGTGGTCTCCTCGGTCGGCCTGTTACAGCTGTATTCCTCCGGCCCGCTGGCCATGACCGGCACCCCGTGGATTCTGATCGGCTGCTACTTCACCGTGGCGCTGCCGTTCATGTACCGGGCGATCACCAACAACCTGCAGGCGATCAACCTGCCCGACCTGATGGACGCCGCCCACATGCTCGGCGCCAGCACCTGGAAGGCGGCGTTTCTGGTGGTGCTGCCAAACCTGCGCAAGGGCCTGATGGTTTCGCTGTTCCTCTCGTTCAGCTTCCTGTTCGGCGAGTTCGTGTTCGCCAACCTGCTGGTCGGCACCCGCTACGAAACCCTGCAGGTGTACCTGAACAACATGCGTAACAGCAGTGGTCACTTCACCAGCGCCCTGGTGATCTCCTATTTCCTCTTCGTATTGATCCTGACCTGGGCCGCGAACCACCTGAACAAGGACAAGTCATGAGTTTTCTTGCCATCCAAGGCCTGCACAAAAGCTTCGGTTCCACGCAGATTTTCAGCGACATCAACTGCGAGATCGCCCAGGGCGAATTCGTCACCCTGCTCGGCCCGTCCGGCTGCGGCAAGTCCACCCTGCTGCGCTGCATCGCCGGGCTGACCCCGGTGAACAGCGGGCAGATCCTCCTCGATGGCGAGGACCTGGTGCCGGTCGCGCCGCAGAAACGCGGCATCGGCATGGTGTTCCAGAGCTATGCACTGTTCCCCAACATGACCGTGCAGCAGAACGTCGCCTTTGGCCTGCGTATGCAAAAAGTCGCCGCCGAGGAAAGCCGCCAGCGGGTCAAGGAAGTACTGGCGCTGGTCGAGCTGAACGAGTTCGCCGAGCGCTACCCGCAGCAACTCTCCGGCGGCCAATGTCAGCGTGTGGCCCTGGCCCGCTCGCTGGTCACCCGCCCGCGCCTGCTGCTGCTGGATGAGCCGCTGTCGGCGCTGGACGCGCGGATTCGCAAGCACCTGCGCGAACAGATCAGGCAGATCCAGCAGGAACTGGGTCTGACCACCATCTTCGTCACCCATGATCAGGAAGAAGCGCTGGTGCTGTCCGACCGCATCTTCCTGATGAACGCCGGGCAGATTGTCCAGAGCGGCGATGCGGAAACCCTCTACACCGCACCGGTGGACGCCTTCGCCGCCGGCTTTATCGGCAACTACAACCTGCTCGACGCCGAGGCCGCCAGCCGTCTGCTCGGTCGACCGATCGGCAGCCGCATCGCCATCCGCCCAGAAGCTATCGCTTTTGCCGAACTGGGCGGCATCGAGGCGCATATCCGCAGCCACAGCCTGCTCGGCAACGTCATCCGTTACCGTGTCGAGGCGCGCGGCGTCGAACTGCTGGTCGATGTACTCAATCGCTCGGCCGCCGATCTGCACACCAAGGGCCAGCGCATCGGGCTTAATATAGAGGCCAACGCAATCTGTGAGGTGGCGTGATGGCCCTGGCAATTTTTGATCTGGACGACACCCTGATCGACGGCGACTGCGCCAGCCTGTGGAGCCAGGAAATGGCCCGACTCGGCTGGGTCGACGGCGACAGTTTTCTACAACGCGACCGTGAACTGATGGCGCTCTACGCCGCAGGCAAACTGGCCATGGAGGACTATATGACCTTCAGTCTCTCGCCCCTGGTCGGGCGCAGCGCGGAAGAAGTCGCACACGTGGTCGAGCCCTTCGTCGAAAACATCATCGAACCGCTGATCCACAGCGACGCCTGCACCTGCCTGGCGCAACATCGCGCCATCGGCAACCGGGTACTGATCATCTCCGCCTCAGGAGTGCACCTGGTCGCGCCGATCGCCCAGCGTCTCGGCGTCGAACACGTATTGGCGATCGAGTTGGAACAACAGCACGGCGGCTACAGCGGTCGCACCCAGGGGGTGCTGACCTA
This sequence comes from Pseudomonas taeanensis MS-3, assembly GCF_000498575.2. Lineage (GTDB taxonomy): Bacteria > Pseudomonadota > Gammaproteobacteria > Pseudomonadales > Pseudomonadaceae > Aquipseudomonas > Aquipseudomonas taeanensis. The sequence goes on along the minus strand of NZ_AWSQ01000009.1, from coordinate 55,368 downwards.
CCGCGAAGGTAAAGTCAGCCGCCTGCTGGAGTGGCTGCAACAGCACAACGAAAGCCTGGACGGCGCCTACTTCTACTCCGACTCGCGCAATGACCTGCCGCTGCTGCAAAAAGTCAGCAAACCCCACGCCGTCAACCCTGACAACGTGCTGCGCGAGCATGCCGAACAAGCCGGCTGGCCGATCCTGCACTGGCGCTGAACCACGATTAGCCTGCCACCCTACTTACAAGGCCCACCTCGGTGGGCCTTGTCGTTTCAGTGGACAGCAACGGCGCAATCCAATAGCGGCGGCCCAAACCGGCAAAAGGACATGCCCGGATTGGTGCATATAATCCAAAGCCCCCCATCTCCCCGTTTAACCGCTGACTAGAGCGGGACTGCCGGGAGGGCAAGGGCGCACGCGCAGCAGAGCGAGCACGTGTTATTACACCAATTGGTGTCTATAACCTTGTTATGCAGCCGAATCGAAAAAGGGCGAACTTGCGATGAAACCCCAGAGACAATTGGCGCTAATTCAGGCTATGTCCGCACTTATATGCGCGGTGTTTTTCGTGCCGGCGGTATCCGCGGTTGAGTTGACGCGTGACGCTTATGTGGCAGCGAGTAATCGCATGGGTGTGGTGCTTCTGGGCGTGAGCTGGGGCCGAGCATGGGGTTACTGCGGATTCGAGAACGTACAGCTCCAAGGCATCGCGTTCGACCGTATGCCCGTTCATAAAGTAGGTGACGAACCGCCCGCCGATCTGATCCTTGAAGGGCCAATGCTCGTGGCAAAGCCTGTATCGGTGGACTACGCGTTACTTCTTGAACCGGGTGAGTACGCGCTCAGCTCGTTCCGCATCAAGGCTGCAAAATCGCTGAGCGACGTTGGCGTTTTTCGGGCCGGTCGCACGAAGCTCATCGAGGGCGGAAAGCCCGTGGCCGGCAGCTTCAAAGTTGGGGCCAATGAGATCATCTACATAGGGCACTTTGCGCCGGACTGCCCTAAAACGGGACACCCGACTATTTGGCGCTACTACCTGAAGGATTCCGCAGCATTCAATGACTACTTAGCTAAGGTGAAGGATAGATTTTCGTTCCTAAACGTAGAAACCGCGCAGTACCGGTTGTTGCAGACAACAACGATTGGGCAAGACCACCAACTGCAATGAGCGCAACATCCAAATCGCAGCTGAAAAAGTCGGCGTGATTCACTTTTGATCGCTACAACCCATTAGCTGTTGCCACAGCCTGCTGGCTTGGCCATTTTCTTTGCGAGCTTCTCTACCCACTCATGCAAGCCATTATTGAACATCCATGACGGAGCGGTTCCAAGTGAGTATCACGATCGTGGAATCTCGAAATCACTGTTTTCAAAAGCCGAAGAAATCGCACGGCGCGTAGGCTGCTGCAAACTGACGCTTGGAGCCCTCCTGGGTAACCTAATAGCGCAGTCTGCTTAACAATGCATGCGGCTACCCGGGCTATGAGCTCAACCTCGAATGGGTAGCGCCATGTCCTGGCAAAAGAGTCTGTCATCTGACGACGCATGACATGAGCAAGGGCAGCTGTATTGTCCCGATAGGACACATCTGCCCTTGCTGCGGATAGTTTCAGCCGCCGTGGCCGAAGGCGATCATCCAGACTACCCAACTCGTAGATCCCCCTCATTGGACAGGGCCATGCATAATGCCCACAACAGCCTGTCTATACTCGGACTCTCCGGATTAACTTCACTCAATATGCTATGACCACGATCTGGCTCAGCCTCTGTGCGACGCTACTGCCCCTTGCGCTCCTGGCAGTGCTGATGCTCCGTGAGCGCAGCGCGCAGCAGCAACTGGGCGAGTACCGGGCGCTGCTCGAGCGCTTGCCCGATGGCGTAATCCTGATCGGCGCCGATGGTCGCATCCGTCGGCACAACGCCGCAGCCGCGCGCTTGCTAGGCGATACCGGTGCAGCACTGGAGGGCGCACCGCTTAGCCATTGGCTACCGCAACTCAACCAAGCCGCCGCGCACGCTCGTCGCCAGCACACCCAGGCCATCGGAGCGGAGGGTAAGTGGCGAACTGTCGAGATCACTCGCCTGCTCCCTGCTGGCACTGAAGACTCCATCGTGCTGATCCATCCGGCGGCGGAATACGGCAGCTCGCCCGAGGATGCCGAGCGCTTCATGCGTAGCCAGTATTTCGCCCGTATCGGCACCTGGGATTGGGATGTCGATACCGATCGACTGTACTGGTCTGAGGCCATCTACGGCATGTTCGGCTATGAGGTCGGCGAAGTGACGCCCAGCTATGAGCTGTTCTGCGCCAGCGTGCACCCGGATGACCAGGCACGGGTGCGCGCAGGCGAGTTGCGCTGCATTGAAACCGGCGAGAACCATGACGAGGAATACCGGGTTATCTGGCCCGACGGCAGCACGCACTGGCTACGCGAGACCGGCAACGTGATCAAGGATGCGCACGGCCAGGTGATCAAAATGATGGGGGTGGTTCGCGACATCAGCGAGGAGAAAGCCTCGGCCAAGCAGCTACAAAAACTGGCCCATCACGACCCGCTGACCGGCTTGCCCAACCGTCTGGTGCTCGAAGAGCGGCTGGGCAAGGCGCTTGAGCGGGCGCGCGCCAACGCCAGCCGAGTAGCCCTGGTGTTCGTCGACCTCAACGGTTTCAAGGCGATCAACGATCAGCACGGACATGCGGCCGGCGACCGGGTGCTGGTCACCACGGCCACGCGGTTGAAAAAGACGCTGCGCGAGTCGGATACCGTGGCGCGGATTGGCGGTGACGAGTTTGTGCTGATTCTCGAAGGGTTGACTCAGGGCAAGAGCTTGCAGGATGAGGCGCACGGCATCTGCGAGAAGATCTTCGCCGGGCTTGCACCACCGATCAGCATCGGCAGCACCTTGCAGCACATCGGCACCAGCCTGGGGGTTGCGGTATTCCCGGATCATGGGCCGAGCATGGACACACTCATCCACGTTGCCGATCTGGCGATGTACGAGGCCAAACGCAGCGGCAACAACCAGTACCGTCTGGGCAGCACTAGCGCTGCAAAGCCACTGGCGAGCGTTGAGTCCGCCCGGTGAGATCAGCTCAGGCGTGACTCCGAGCGGCGCACAAATTTGATCGAATAGGTCATCTTCGGTTTATGCGTCAGGCTGACCGCTTTGCGGGTGACGGTGTCGATGGTGATGTTCCAGAAGCCGGAACTCGGCACATTGATCTTGATCGGCGAACGATCGAAAGCGCCGCCGTGATAGCTGTGGCGGCCGCCGTTCTTGAAACTACGGAAGTTGGCATCGCTCATCAGGCGGATATTGCAGGGCTGCGAGCACTCGATGACGACGATGTCGTCCTCATTAAGGTGTTCGCGCTGGTGTATGAATTTCATCGACAGCTCCACGCCGCATGACTGGAAAAGCGCGACGATAGCATGAGCCGGGGCTCTGAGGTTTACCCGCGGCCAATCTGGCTGCGGAGTCGACAGCTAGCGGCCATCAGGCCCGCATGAACTCAGGGCGCTAAACAAGCTGATGCAGCGTCTATTACGAGCCTGGACAGGCCCCCGTTCGACCACTGAGGTCTATCATTACGCGACCCACCGAGACTCAACCATGACCACGCGCCCCAGCAATAACTACCCCCAATACCACGCCCATGTTTACTTCGATAAACAGTCGCTGGCGCTGGCCACCTCGATCTGTGAACAGGCCGGCGAGCTGTTTGCGGTCAAAGTCGGGCGTATCCATCAACGGCTGGTTGGCCCGCATCCGCGCTGGAGCTGCCAACTGTCTTTCGACTCTGAGCAGTTTGATCGACTGCTGCCCTGGCTGGAGGCCAACCGCCAAGGTTTGTCCGTCCTGGTGCATGGCGTGACCGGTGATGACCTGGCCGACCACACCACCCATGCCGCGTGGCTGGGCGATGAGCTGCCGCTGGACCTGGCCATGTTCATGCCCTGAGCGACCGCGCTACTGAAGTGCACTGGATACTCCCGCCTACCAGCATTGCGCCTGCCGATGACCGCTGACGCCGTCAATTCACGCCGCTGGCCGGTACCCCACGGCCCAGCACTGCGCTGTCCACCGACGCGGTGTTCTGCGGCAGGCATTGGCGGAACAGGTCATGCTCGGGCTGATACGCCGAGGTACGCACATCCATCAACCCGAGGATCGAGTGGAACAGGTTGTCGTGCGAATAGGCGACGTCCTGTTGTTTGGCCAGGCAACTGGCTTGGACGCCTGAACGCTTTTCCAGCCCGGCCGATAACCAGACAATCATTGGCACATGGGTCTGTTCGCTCGGCGCCATGGCGTAAGGCAGGCCGTGCAGGTAGAGGCCATTCTCGCCCAGCGACTCACCATGATCGGACATATAGAGCATGGCCGTGTCGAAGCGCGCGGCATTGCCCTTGAGCAATTCGATGGTTTGCGCCAGCACATGGTCTGTGTAGGCCAGCGAGTTGTCGTAGGCATTGACAATGCTGTCGGCCGAACAACGGTCGAGTTGGTTGTCCTGGCACACCGGGGTGAATTTCTCGAACGCCGCCGGGTAGCGTTTGAAATATGCCGGGCCGTGACTGCCCTTCATGTGCAGCACCACCACGGCATCGTGATCGAGCGTGTCCAGGTAGGCTTGCAAGCCGCTGAGCAACACCTCGTCGTGGCACTCGCTACCCTCGCACAGGCCGGGGATCTTCAGGTGCGACACGTCGTCGGTCGGCACCCGGTCGCACGCGCCCTTGCAGCCGGAGTTGTTATCACGCCACAACACCGCGACCCCGGCGCGCTGCAACACATCCAGCAGGCCCTCACGGTTCTTGGCCATCGAATCCTTATAGTTGTCATGGCCGACATTGAGGAACATGCAGGGCACCGATACCGCCGTGGCGGTGCCGCAGGAACTGGCGTTGCGGAAGCTGATGACATCCTCTTCGGCCAGTTCCGGATTGGTCGGGCGAGCGTAACCGTTGAGCGAGAAGTTTACCGCCCGCGCGGTTTCACCGACGACCAGGATCGTCAGCTTGGGCTTACCGGAGCGCCCCACCTGCTTGACCTGGTGAGCATCGGCGCCAACCACCTGCAGCTTGGTCGGGGTCGCAAACTGGCGCTTGCTATAGCCATGCACCGCCGCCGCTACGTTGGACGGGGTCAGCAACAGGCGCAGCTCATGGTGATTACGCAGCAGCGAGGCGTACGACTGATAGTTGCTCATCGCGATGCCGCCGAGGCTGGCCAAGGCCAGCACCATGCTCGCCAGTTTGAAGCCCAGCTCACGTGTCCAGGGCCGAGTGATCAGCCGCACACGGCTGACGACTAGTGCGGGTAATACGCCGAGGACAAACAGCCAGCCAAGCATGCCCCAACTGAACAGGTCCATCGCCTCGGCACTGTCGGTCTGCAGCACGTTGGTCAGCATGTTGTAGTCGATGACGATGCCATAGCTGCTCATGAAGAAACTCGCAGCCGCCGACACCAGCAACAACACGCCGAGGATCGCCTTGGTCAACCGCCCCCAGGCCAGCAGGCTCAGCAACAGGTACAGCCACAGCCAAACCAGCACGGGCAAGGTGATCAGGAACAGACTGTTGTCATTGCTCCAGCCGCCCACGCCTTGCCAGACATCACGCCAGAAAGGGATGTTCATGGTCAGCATCAACCACAGGGCAACCGCCATGATCAGAAGGTTGCTGCTGATGGCGAAGGTCCACTTGGTGGAGCGTTCTGGGTGTTCGGTTGACTGAGAAATTTTTCGCACAACGGCCTCTATGCACAGGTCGAGAGAATGCTGTGCAGCCTAAGGAGCGCGATGTGAAAGGCTTGTCGGAGCTATGTGAAGAATTCGTTGAGCACGTGCAGGACCACCGCCTCTACGCAAAACGCCACCCTCGGCGGGTGGCGTTCAATCGAGCGCAAGGCGAGCTGAGCGGCCCGCAACTCAAGCTGCTAGCCGCTCTGCTCTCAACTAGGAGATCAGGCCGATACAGGCGCGGCGACAGTGTGTGCGTTGCGGTTTTGACTGCGCATGGCGAAGACCACCAGCGCCAGCAGAACCGCCGCTAAAATCGCCGAGGAACCGACTGTGCCGAAGTCCAGGCCACCCTTGTCATGGGTTTTGGTAAGGAAGTCACCGAGGGTCGCGCCGAACGGACGAGTCAGCACGAAGGCGATCCAGAACAGCGCCACCGCCGAAATCCGCGTGTAGTACCGGGCCAGGGCGACCACGCTGATCAAGCCGCCGATCAACAAGGCGCCACCAGCAAAGCCCAGGCCCGAATCATCGGCCAGGTAATCACCCAGCGCGGTACCGAGGGTGTTGGAGAACAGAATCGCCATCCAGTAGAACAGCTCGCCGCGCAGCCCCTGAATGTTGTCCACCGACAGCGACTTCTCGCTCATGCGCCAGACGGCGAAGGTAGTGATCAGAATGCCGATGAGGATGGCTGAGCCGGTGGCATAGCCGAGCCCCAGGGTGCGATCCATGAAGTCCGACATGGTGGTACCGGCCGTACTGGTGGCAAGAATCACCGTCCAGTACAGCGCTGGTTTGTAGCTGCGCGCCTTGAGTTGGGCAAACAGGCTGAGCAAAAACAGGCTGATGAGGATCAACGAGCTCAGGGCGTACCCCACATTCAGGGTCATCGACAACAGGTCGCCGGCGGTTTCCCCCAGCGTGGTCGCACAGATTTTCATCACCCAGAAGACCAGGGTGATTTGAGGCAATTTGTTCATCCGAGAGTCCCCAACCGCAAGTTAGAAGTGGATCGGGCGCATTCGGCTCAACCTGTAGCGCACACGACGCAAAGCAAGCAAAGGGCAAGTCGATGGCTGATCCAGTCGGCAGGAAGCTGCCGGCGCGAGCAAGGTAGGTGAGCCCGGGTGAAAAATCGGTGAAGAATTCATCAAGCCGCCGTCACGCCTACGGCCCACGCCAAGGCAACTTGCAGCCCTGTCGGCAGGTGACGACGGGCATCCCGCGGCAGGTTGCCGAGCGTCGCATCACCGATCTAGAAACAGGGGCTCGAACGAGCCCCCACTGAGCACTGGAATCAGGCCTGCATGGCCCAGCCATGCACGCTCATCGCGGCCTGGCGCAAGGCCTCGGAACGAGTCGGGTGCGGGTGGCAGATCAGTGCGATGTCCTCTGCCGAGGCGCTGAACTCAAGCGCCACGCAGTATTCGCCGATCAGCTCGCCGGCGCTGGGGCCAATGATGTGCACGCCGAGGATCTGGTCGGTGCGCTCGTCGGCCAGCACTTTGACGAAGCCTTCGGCCTCGTGATTGATCTTCGCCCGGCTGTTGGCGGTGAAGGGAAACTTGCCAACCTTGTAGGCGCGCCCGTCGGCCTTGAGTTGCTCCTCTGTCAGGCCGACCGTGGCCACTTCCGGCTTGGTGTAAATGACGCTGGGGATTGCCCCGTAATTGACCTCGGCGGCATGCCCGGCGATCCGTTCGATACAGGCGATGGCCTCGTCTTCGGCCTTGTGCGCGAGCATCGGTCCGCTAGTGACGTCGCCGATCACCCAGATGCCCGGCACCGCGCTGCGGTGCTGCTGATTGTCGAGCATGCCGCGCTTATCCGGGGTGATACCGACGTTCTCCAGGCCGAGGCCCTCGGTATAGGGCCGGCGACCGATGGCGACCAGCACGTAGTCGGCCTGCAGCTGCTCGACGGCACCGCCTGCTGCGGGTTCCAGACTGAGTTCGACGCCTTGGGCCGTCGCACTCGCGCCCATGACCTTGGTGCCGAGTTTGAAGGCCATGCCCTGCTTGCTCAGGGTGCGTTGCAGGGTCTTGGCGGTTTCCGTGTCGAGGCCCGGACAGATGCGATCCAGGTACTCCACCACGGTCACCTCGCTGCCCAGGCGACGCCACACCGAACCCAGCTCCAGGCCGATCACCCCGGCGCCGATCACCACCAGGTGCTTGGGCACCTCGGCCAACGCCAGCGCGCCGGTGGAATCGAGGATGCGCCGGTTGTCGAGGCTCACCCCGGCTAACGGCGTAGGCTCGGAGCCGGTAGCGATGACGATGTCCTTGGCCTGCAGTTCACTGGAGCTGCCGTCGGCGTGGCTCACACTCACCCTGCCCTGGCCGTTGAGGCGACCCCAGCCCTTGATCCACTCGACCTTGTGCTTGCGAAACAGGAACTCGATACCCTTGGTCAGGGCGCTGACGCTGGCGTCCTTCTGCTTCATCATCTGGGGCAGGTTGAGCGTCGGCTGCATCTCGATGCCGAGGCTGGCCAGCTCGCCACTGACCGCCGCCTCGTACAGTTCCGAGGCATGCAACAACGCCTTGGACGGCATGCAGCCGACATTCAGGCAGGTGCCGCCGAGGGTCTCGCGGCCCTCGATACAGGCCACCTTGAGGCCCAGTTGCCCGGCGCGAATGGCGGCGTTGTAGCCGCCGGGCCCACCACCGATTATCACCACGTCATAACTACTCATACAGTCGCTCCCGTGGATTCGCGAAAGTATTTACGTGCCAGCGCGCTGAGGGCGACCAAAGTCAGCAAGAGGTTGTGCGTTGGCGAGGGAGAGTCGTACATGGGGCTTTCTCCTATGTTCTACCTGTGTTCTACCTGGCACTCGACTCGTAGTAATGAGCGGCATGAGCAGCTGCCAGCCATTTATATTTCGACCATAATATACAAAATAGAATTATGTCCATAATTTAATTATCGTCGAGCATCCACTCTCCGCCATACCCCCGCGTCGAGGAAGCCTGACGCCATGCGAAACCCATCACGCATAACAAAACTGGTCGCCAGGCGGACTGCTGAACAAGCCATGCCAGCAAACTCGCCGCATCCGCCACCATGTCGCTGTGTGGGCAGTTGCACAGCGGCAATCACGGGTATGGCCTGGACGTCGCCACCTTGCTCGAAGCCGTTGCGGTGTGGCGCGCCTGGTCTCGGTAGTCCAACTAAGCGAACGCGAGTCAAGCGACTAACCGTACAAACCACTGATCGACAGGAAGCGTAAGATTACAGGCAGCATCCTAAGAATCTTGTCGGGGCTAGTCAGACCATGCGCTACTCAGAAGACCATAAAGCCAAAACCCACCAACGCATCATCGATGAAGCGTCGCGACTGTTCCGCCGCGACGGTGTAGGCGCCACCGGTTTGCAACCGCTGATGAAAACCCTGGGCCTGACCCACGGCGGCTTCTATGCCCACTTCAAGTCCAAGGACGAGCTGGTCGAGACCGCTCTGAGCCAAGCCGCACAACAGCTCGAGGAAACCACCAGGGAAGTCTTCGCCGGCCCCACTCCGTTGCCAAGCTTTATCGCGCGTTACCTGTCCACAGCGCACCGTGCCAACCCGGGCGCAGGCTGCCCGCTGCCGACCATGTCCGCCGAGTTAGGCCAGCGCGGCCAACCCAGTCCCATCACCGACAAGGTGATACGCGATCGCCTGCAGATGATCGAGTCCTGCCTGCAGGGCGAACACGCCGATGAACAGAGCGTGCTGATGCTCTCGGCCATGGTCGGCGCCTTGCTGCTGTCACGTAGCGCCAGCGATCCCGAGCTGGCCGAGCGTCTGCTGCACACTACCCGACATCTGCTGCTCGAACAGGCCGAAACCCTGCCCAAGGACTAACCCGCACGCGGCTAATAAGCGCCCTCTGCACCAGCGGAAAAGGCTCCATGATTGCAGCAACTCAGCGGCGATCACTTATTGCCCCCGCACTATTGCGCGAAGGTTTGGCCTCAGCTTGCTCCGCGTCGCCCGCAAAACGTCAATCCGCAGCGTCGGATTGCCAGGAAATGTTCCTGGGCCAGCGGCGGTAGATGATCCAGCGCCCCCTCGCCCACTGTGAGGATCCTTTCCGGCGCTCGCCAGGAGGGGGGGAGCACCTGATTTTTGCGGCGAATGCGTGAACGCAAACAAGTGGATAACCCTCACGGAGTATCCACTTGTTTATCAGCCTCGACGCCTAACCCATCAGTTCGAGCGGATCAGGTGATCGAAGGCGCTCAGCGATGCCTTGGCGCCCTCGCCCACGGCGATAACGATCTGCTTGTACGGCACCGTGGTCACATCGCCGGCGGCGAAGATCCCCGGCACCGAGGTTTCGCCGCGCGAGTCGACGATGATCTCGCCACGCGGGGACAACTCGACGCTGCCTTTCAGCCAGTCGCTGTTGGGCAGCAGGCCGATCTGCACGAAGATGCCTTCCAGCTCGACGGTACGCAGTTCATCGTTCGTGCGGTCCTGGTAGACCAGGGCGCTGACCTTCTGCCCATCGCCTTGTACCTCGGTAGTCATCGCGCTTTTTATGACGGTGACGTTGCCCAGGCTGGCCAGCTTCTTCTGCAGCACCGCATCGGCGCGCAACTGACTGTCGAACTCGATCAGGGTGACGTGCGCGACGATACCGGCCAGGTCGATGGCCGCCTCGACACCGGAGTTGCCACCACCGATCACCGCCACCCGCTTGCCCTTGAACAACGGACCGTCGCAGTGCGGGCAGTAAGCCACGCCACGGCCGCGGTACTGTTGCTCGCCGGGTACGTTCATCTCGCGCCAGCGGGCGCCGGTGGCGAGGATCAGCGTCTTGGCCTTGAGGCTGGCGCCGCTGTCGAATTTCACTTCATGCAGGCCGCCAACGGTTGCGGCAGGAATCAGCGCACTGGCGCGCTGTAGATTCATGATGTCGACGTCGTACTGTTTGACGTGCTCTTCTAGGGCACGCGCCAGTTTCGGCCCTTCGGTTTCCTGCACCGAAATGAAGTTCTCGATGGCCATGGTGTCGAGCACCTGACCACCGAAGCGCTCGGCGGCGACGCCAGTGCGAATACCCTTGCGTGCGGCATAGATAGCCGCAGCGGCGCCCGCCGGGCCTCCGCCCACGACCAATACATCAAAAGCATGCTTGGCGTTGAGCTTCTCGGCGTCGCGGGCACTGGCGCCCGTGTCGATCTTGGCGAGAATCTGCTCGACGTCCATGCGGCCCTGGCCAAACAACTCGCCATTCAGGTAGATGCTCGGCACCGACATGACCTGGCGCTGCTCGACTTCATCCTGGAACAGCGCGCCGTCGATGGCGACGTGACGGATGTTCGGGTTGAGCACGGCCATCAGGTTCAGGGCCTGGACCACGTCCGGGCAGTTCTGGCAGGACAGCGAGAAGTAGGTTTCGAAGTTGAATTGGCCTTCGATGCCTTTGACCTGCTCGATGACATCGACCGCCAGCTTGGACGGGTGACCGCCGACCTGCAGTAGCGCCAGTACCAGGGAGGTGAATTCGTGCCCCATGGGGAGGCCGGCGAATCGCAGGCCAATATCCGCGCCTGGGCGGTTCAGCGAGAATGACGGCTTGCGGTTGTCGCTGCCATCTTCACGCAAGGTGATTTTGTCGGTCAGGCTGACGATATCGTGCAGCAGACCACTCAGTTCGCGGGATTTGTCGCTGTCATCGAGGGACGCGACGATCTCGAACGGCTGGGTGACCTTTTCGAGGTAGGCCTTCAACTGGGTTTTAAGCGTGGCGTCCAACATGATTCAGATATCCCTTTTAACGATTTTCAGACACAAAAACGCCCGGACGGATCGCGCCCGGGCGTTCGGGCACTACAAAGGCTGGGTTGCAGCCTTAAAAGCGCGTAGACAATTTAAACAACGGAGTTGAGAGCGTCGCGAGCGAAGGCGAAGCAAGGAGTAATCAGGTGAGGGCGCGGAGTGTACTGACGTACATGACAAGCCCGAATCTGAATACAACGCTGCATCGCCGAGCGCAGCAGCTCTCAAACCGTTGTTAGATTTTGCCGACCAGGTCCAGGGAAGGAGCCAGCGTCGCTTCGCCTTCTTTCCACTTGGCCGGGCACACTTCACCCGGGTGGGCGGCGGTGTATTGGGCAGCCTTGAGCTTGCGCAGGGTTTCCGAAACATCGCGGGCGATTTCGTTGGAGTGGATTTCCACGGTCTTGATCACGCCTTCCGGGTTGATCAGGAAAGTGCCGCGCAGAGCCAGACCTTCTTCTGCTATATGCACGCCGAAGGCGTTGGTCAGGGCATGGGTCGGATCGCCGATCAGCGGGAACTGTGCCTTGCCGACAGCAGGGGAAGTCTCGTGCCAGACTTTGTGCGAGAAGTGGGTATCGGTGGTGACGATGTACACCTCGGTACCGGCATCGCGGAACGCGGCGTAGTTGTTGGCGGCGTCTTCGATCTCGGTCGGGCAATTGAAGGTGAAGGCTGCCGGCATGAAGATCAGAACCGACCACTGCCCCTGCAAGGATTGCTCGGTCACTTCGATGAACTTGCCGTTATGAAATGCGTTGGCCTTGAACGGTTGAACTTGGGTATTGATGAGATTCATCTCTGATTCCTTCTGAGGGTTGGAAAGTTGACCCGAAGAATCTTAGAGCGAGATGATCTAAAAACCTTATTGATTGAAGACATCGGATCAATAAACCGACTCAATCGTTGCCTGAAATGCTCATAAAACCAAGCTATGAGCTGAACTACCGAGACCGCGATAGCTCAGCTCATCGCCCTTAACTCAGGCTGTCATCGACCAGCAACACCAGTTTGCCGTTGATCTGATTACTCGCCAGCGCGGTAAAGGCCTCTTGTGCATCCTCGATCGCAAAGCTGCGCGCCAGTTGCGGCTTGAGTCGCCCCTCGGCAAACAGCGGCCACAGGTGCTGCAGCAGGTCGTGCATGAGGTCGGCTTTGAACTGATCGTCGCGATTACGCAGGGTCGAGCCGATCAGTTGAATGCGCTTGCCCAACAGCAGCGCCAGATCCAGTTCGGCCTTGCGCCCGCCCATCAGGCCGATATTCAGCCAGCGTCCATCACGAGCCAGCAGCTCCAGGTTGAGCGCAGCATAGTCGCCGCCGACCGGGTCGAGAATCACATCGAAGGGGCCGAAATCGCGCAGACTGTGCAGCTCGTCACCGCCTCTCAGTACGCCACCCTGAGCGCCCAGCGCTTCGCAGTAAGACAAGCGCTCGGCCGACCCGACGCTGACCCAACACGGGTTGCCGAAGGCCTTGCACAGCTGGATCGCCGCCGAGCCCACGCCACTGGCACCGGCATGCAGCAACACCTTCTCGCCCGGTTTCAGCCCAGCCAATTGAAACAGATTGAGCCAGGCGGTGGCATAGACCTCCGGCAACGCCGCTGCCTCATGCAACAACACACCTTCCGGCACCGGCAAGGCGTGTCGCGCATCGATCACCACCTCTTCGGCCATGCCGCCACCAGACAACAAGGCGCAAACCCGATCCCCGACCTTCCAGTCGCAGCCGGCACCGACCTCGCTGACGATACCCGCACACTCCAGGCCAAGCACTTCGCTGGCTCCCGGCGGGGGTGGGTACAGCCCGGCACACTGCAACAGGTCGGCTCGATTCAACCCTGCGGCCGCCACGCGAATGCGAATTTCCCCTACATCACAGGCCGGGGTGGGCTGATCCGCCCATTCCACACGCCCTTCAACGCCTTGCAATGCCTTCACGCTGCCTCCATAGTGCATTTAAACCGGGCCCGGCGCTGATCGTCGGGCTTTTGCATTGCGCCGATGGAACCAGGCGCCCTTAAAGATGGCCTAATATGCGTTATCAACAGCCTCCACGTCGACTCAGCATGAAGCGTTCACTGTTCAGCGCCACCCTCGCCCTGGCCATCGGTCTAAGTGCACTGCCACTGGCCGCGAAAACCAGCACCACCGATTCCTGGGAATACCTGCAACCAAGTCGCGAGCAAGTAATTGCCAGCCTGAATGTCGTGGAACTGCTGAAGCGCCATCATTACAGCAAGCCGCCACTCAATGACGAGCGCTCCGCGAAGATCTACGAGGGTTACCTGAAGTTCCTCGATCCGTCGCGCAGCTATTTCACCGCGGGTGATATCGCCGAGTTCGAGCAGTGGCGCACCAAGTTCGACGACTTCCTCAAAGGTGGCAACCTGGAACCTGGTTTCGCCATCTACAAACGTCACTTGGAGCGCTTGCAAGGGCGTCTGCAATTTGCCCTGAAGATGCTGGATAAAGGTGTCGATACCATCGACTTCAGCGTCGATGAAAGCCTGCTGATTGATCGCGAGAAGGCCCCTTGGGTCAAGGACCTCGCCGAGCTGGATGACCTCTGGCGCAAGCGCGTGAAAGATGAAGTGCTGCGCTTGAAAATTGCCGGCAAAGAGCCGAAGGCCATTCAGGAGTTACTGACCAAGCGCTACCAGAGCCAACTGTCGCGCCTGCAGCAAACCCGCGGTGAAGACGTGTTCCAGGCCTACATCAACGCCTTCGCCATGACCTACGACCCGCACACCACTTACCTCTCCCCGGACAACGCGGAGAACTTCGATATCAATATGAGCCTGTCGCTGGAAGGTATTGGCGCAGTACTGCAAAGCGATAACGAGTACGTCAAGGTAGTGCGCCTGGTGCCCGCCGGGCCGGCCGAGAAGAGCAAGCAAATCGCTCCGACGGACAAAATCATCGGCGTCGCCCAGGGCGACGACGAGATGGTCGACGTGATCGGCTGGCGTCTCGATGAAGTGGTCAAACTGATCCGTGGCCCGAAAGGCTCGAAAGTGCGCCTGGAAGTGATTCCGGCAAGCAATGCGCCAAACGACCAGACCAGCAAGATCGTCAACATCACCCGTGAGTCGGTCAAACTGGAAGAGCAAGCGGCGAAGTCCTCGGTACTCAAACTCAAGCACGAAGACCGTGACTATAAGCTGGGCGTCATCGAGATCCCTGCTTTCTACCTGGACTTCAAGGCCTTCCGCGCCGGTGACCCGAATTACAAAAGCACCACCCGCGACGTCAAACGCCTGCTCAGCGAACTGCAGGCAGAGAAAGTCGACGGTGTGGTCATCGACCTGCGTAACAACGGCGGCGGCTCACTGCAGGAAGCCACCGAGCTGACCGGGCTGTTTATCGATCAGGGGCCTACCGTACTGGTGCGTAACAGCGACGGTCGAGTTGACGTACTGGCCGACGACGATGCCGGCACTTTCTACAGCGGCCCAATGGCCGTACTGGTTAACCGCCTGTCCGCTTCGGCGTCGGAGATTTTTGCCGGTGCCATGCAGGACTATCACCGCGCCCTGATTCTCGGCGGCCAGACGTTCGGTAAAGGCACGGTGCAGACCATCCAGCCCCTCAACCACGGCGAGCTGAAGCTGACCCTGGCCAAGTTTTACCGCGTATCGGGACAAAGCACCCAGCACCAGGGCGTGATTCCCGATATCCAGTACCCCGACGTGATGGACACCAAAGAAATCGGCGAGAGCGCGCTGCCAGAAGCCTTGCCCTGGGACAGCATCCGCCCGGCGATCAAGCCCGAACTGGACTCGATCAAACCCTTCCTGGCCGAGCTGAAAACCCGCTACGACAACCGTACGGCGAAGAACCCGGACTTCACCTTCACTCGTGATCGCCTGAGCCTGGCACAGAAGCTGATGAACGAAACCACGGTCAGCCTCAACGAAACCAAACGTCGTGCGCAGCAGGCCGACATCGAGGCGCAGCAACTGGTCATAGAGAACAGCCGCCGCAAAGCCAAAGGCGAGGCGCTGCTCAGCGAACTGAAGAAAGAAGAAGATGAAGAGGCGCTAGCGGCCGAAGACAAGAAGTCCAAGCCCGAGGATGATGCCTTCCTCGCCGAGACCGGGCACATCCTGCTCGACTACCTGGGCCTCGAAACCCCTGTGGCAAAGCACTAACGTCTCACTGTCATCAAATAGTCATCGATCTGTCGTGAAATGCAGGGGGCTGATAACACTATCAGCCCCTTCGCTTTTTCTGGATATCGAGACCCACCATGACCGTCACCGAGCAGTTGAGCGCTCTGGGCCACATCCTCGCACATGGCGATTTGCATAGCCTGTTTCAACCCATCGTCTCCCTCTCTGAACGACGCATCCTTGGCTACGAGGCCCTGACCCGCGGCCCATCCAACAGCCCGCTGCATTCGCCGATCAACCTGTTCGCGGTGGCGCGTCACGCCGGGCGCCTGAGCGAACTGGAGCTGGCTTGCCGTGCAAGTGCCTGCCGGCGCTTCAGCGAGTTGAAACTGGAAGGCAAGCTGTTCCTCAATGTCTCCCCGGATTCGCTATTAGAACCCAGCCACCAGCCAGGCCGTACCCTGCAACTGCTACAGAGTTTGGGTATTCCACCGAGCCAGGTAGTGATCGAACTAACCGAGCAATCGCCCACCGAGGACTTCGCTCTGCTCGACACCGCCCTGCACCACTACCGCGCCATGGGCTTTTCCATCGCCCTGGACGACCTGGGAGCTGGCTACTCGAGCTTGCGCCTGTGGTCAGAGCTGCGCCCGGACTATGTGAAAATCGATCGCCACTTCATCGACGGCATTCACCTGGATGCGGTCAAGCGTGAGTTCGTCGGCTCGATCTTGCAAATGGCCAAAGCCTCGCGGGCCACGGTGATCGCCGAAGGCATCGAGCTGCCTGAAGAGCTCAGTGTGCTCTCGGAGATGGGCGTCGACCTGCTGCAGGGCTATTTACTCAGCCGCCCCCAGGAACAACCGCCACGCGATGCACGCGACCTGCTGCCGAAACTCGACAACACGACATCGGCCTTGAGTGACGATGGTTGCGACCTGACCGCACTGCTCAACCAGCAAGCAGCCGTGACCCATGACACCCCGACCGCCGAGGTACTGGAAGCCTTTCGCGCACAGGCCAACCTCAACTCCCTGGCAGTACTCAACGAGCAACAGCAGCCGGTTGGCATCGTCCATCGCCACTCGCTATCGGACATCTTATTGAAACCCTTCGCCACCGAGTTGTTCGCGCGCAAACCGATCAGCCGCCTGATGAGCGATGATTTTCTCGCCGTCGAACTGGGTCAGTCTCTGCAGCAGGTCAGCCGCCTGCTCACCAGCCGTGCACGCCAGCGCGTCGAAGAAGACTTCATCATTACTCGGAACGGCTGCTATCAGGGACTCGGTCGGGTGATCGATGTGCTCAAACTGATTACCGAACTGAAAATCCAGCAGGCCCGTTACGCCAACCCGCTGACCATGCTGCCGGGCAACGTGCCTATCCAGCAGTGCCTGACCCGCCTGCTGCAACAGAGCCGCGAAGCGGTGATCTGCTACGTGGATATCGATAGCTTCAAGCCGTTCAACGACCTCTACGGCTATGCCAAAGGCGACGAAGTACTGCTGTGTCTGGCGCAATGCCTGAACGAACGGGTCGACCCCGCGCGCGACTTCGTCGGCCATATCGGTGGCGACGACTTCCTGCTGGTGCTCGGTTCGGTGGACTGGCGTACCCGACTGAATCGGCTGCTGGAAGACTTTCAAGGCCAGTGCCGACGTTTCTACCGCGATGAGCACCTGCAGGCCGGTTGCATTACCGCGCATAATCGCCAGGGCCAGCGCCAGGAGTTTCCGCTGTTATCACTGTCCCTCGGCGTGGTGCATTTACGCCCCGAGCAATGCGCAGAACTGGATGCTGGTCAACTGGCCAGTCTGGCCTCGGAAGCCAAGCGCCACGCCAAGGCAGTGCCGGGTTACAGCCTGCATTTCATCGACACGCAGAAACTGTCGGCCTAGAAGACTTACAGGGGATGAGACCCGCGACTGGACGCTGCCGAGCGTAGCGCCAACCTAGGAGCCTGTCGGACTTGACCGTCCGTAGCGAGGGAAAGTTCGATTTGAGTCA
The DNA here is from genome assembly GCF_000498575.2 of Pseudomonas taeanensis MS-3. Lineage (GTDB taxonomy): Bacteria > Pseudomonadota > Gammaproteobacteria > Pseudomonadales > Pseudomonadaceae > Aquipseudomonas > Aquipseudomonas taeanensis. The sequence goes on along the minus strand of NZ_AWSQ01000009.1, from coordinate 37,733 downwards.
GTTTTGCTGATCTTTCGAGACGAATAGCGAGCTATTTAACGAGAAAGAGCGGAAAAAATGGACAAATCCGGCTTTTCCACAGTAGGGCAGCGTTAAGTCCGACAGGCTCCTAGCTACGCTACAGCCCCAACTCGCGCGCCCGCCGAGCAAAGCACTCAGCTTGTTCACTATCAGCCGGCAAGCCGGAAGCGCCGTCTCGGTAGAGATCGGCCAGGCGCTGGGCGGCCAAGGGGTGACCGGCGGCAGCCGCCATCGACCACCAGCCTGCGGCTTGAAGCCCATCCGGTGCTTGCCGGGTATCGCCGGCCAGGCTCAACGCACCGAGCTGATAAGCAGCCTTGCCATCGCCAGCCGTGGCGGCCAGGCGCAGCAGACGAATGCCCTCCTCACGGGCGCCCAGGCCTTGGCCGCGAAACAACAGGATATGCCCGTAAAAACTCTGCGCCGCAACATCGCCCAAGTTGGCCATGCGCGCGAATTGCCCTTCCAGCCAGCGCCAACCGCGCGGTTGCTTGACCAACCACGACCAGTGAAACAGCCGTCGAGCGATGATGTAACTGATACGCGCGCGCAGGTGCCACAGCACCTAGTCTTCCTCGGGGTAGCTGAACTCGAACACCCGCACCACTTCGGAAGCATGCCAGGAGGCCGCCGCAACGCCATCCGAAGCACCGCCAAAGCGGCCGAGTCGGGTCACGCAATCGAAGAAACCGGTACGCGGCAAACGGCTGGCGCCTTGACTGATGACCAGCGCACTGCGCAGCGGCCGCTCTGCACTCGCATCCAGCGCAGCTAAATGCTCCAGCGCAGCGGTCAGGGTCTGCATCGCCGGCGTTGGCAGGGCCAAGCGCTCGATCAGCGCCCGGTAGGTCAGCAGATGACGCTGACGCCGAGCGTTTTCCAACTCGCCGAGCAACGCTTGCCAATGCTGGCGACTGATACTCACACTCACGATGCCGACTCCCAGCCTGCCACACCCAGCGTCCACGCCAGGGAGCGTTGAATAGCCGCATCCGGTTGGCGCTCGCCGCTTTCGATCATCCCGAGATAATGGGGGCTGATGCCCACAGTACGCGCCAACTCTTCCAGTGATAGCCCCTTCGCTTCGCGCAAGCCTGTCAGCTGACTCAGCCCCGGCCTGGCATCGGCTGCCGACTCAGGCACCTGCGTTGCACGGCCAGCGGCCTGTAGCAACACCTGGTAGTCCGCCCAAGGCAGCACCGCATACTCGGGCTCGCCGTCACGTTTGATTACTTGCACACTCATCTTCGACTCTCCATGGGAAGCAGTACTCACCGCTCCGTGCAGGCCCGCTATCTTAACAGTCCGATGAGCAAAAGGTCGTGATCTATACTGCCTTGCACTTACTCGAATGATGCTGCCGGAGTGTCTCTTTGCGTGTACTGCCAATCCTGCTGCTTGGTTGCTGGAGCGCGTGGGGCACCGCGCAAGAGCTGCGTTGGGGGTTCGCCATGGCCGATGGCATGCCCTAGGTCGAGGTCAAGAACCAAGAACTGCAGGGTGGCTTCACCCATCGACTCGGCACCCTGACCAGCCAACGTTTGGGGGTAGCGATACGCTTCGTCGAAACACCTAACAAACGGGTTGAGAAGTTCATCCAACGCGGGCGCATTCATGTTATCTGCAACAACAATCCAGAATGGCTAGCCGAGCCACAACGCTACCACTGGTCATCCATGCTCTATCAGGAAGACGATGTGCTGCTGTTGCACCGCCAGCAGCCACCGATCAGCAGCCTGAAGGAGTTACACGGTAAAGTACTCGGCACTCGACTCGGCTATGTCTACAACACGGCACTGATGGAAGCCTTTGCCCGTAAGCGGGTAACTCGCCAGGACAGCCGGGAGCTCGGCACCAACCTGTACCTGCTGAGCAAGCAGCGTATCGATGCGATCATCGACATGCGTCGCTCCCTGAATCATGCACTGGGCAAACACCCCGAACTGCCTCTGAACATCGGCTCGTGGGTTATCCAACGCTACGACCTACCCTGCGTCTACAGTCCACACTCACCGATCAGCGCCGAACGCCTGAATGAGGTGCTGCAAGGACTGCGTGACGAAGGCGTGATTGCCCGCCCGCTCAATGGCGAAGCCTGAATGCCGGCATCAGGACTGCGGCGTTTGTAATGCCAAGTCCTCATCACCCGGCAGCCGCTCGATGAGCTCGAGCCTACTGGGCGCCTGCGCTTCTCGCCAAGCACGAAAGGCCAGCAGCTCATCGTTCCAGGTACGCAGCACCCAGGCTAATACAGCCAGATCATCAATCAAGCCCACTCCAATCAGCCAGTCCGGCATTGCATCCAGCGGCGTCACGAAATAGAGCAAGGCTCCCACTACCGCTAATAACGCCTGAGAACTGATCGCCCGATACTCGCCACGCCACCAAGCCACGCAGAGCCCCTGCAGCAATCGCAGATCCTCTTTGAGACCGGCGAAGCGCTTGCCCTGTTTGCCGCTCTTAACCGCCACAGCCAAAAGTAAGCTGGGTAACCTGCCACGAGTCAGAAAGCGTTGGGCCAAGGGCAGGTAACGCGCAAAATTCCACGGAGCTTTCATCGTCACTCCTTGTCAGCCCGCATGCTGACTGGGTTGGCTCGGGTTATCCACTAAAGCTGTGGATAACCTTGTGAACAGATTCTGAATTAGCCTAGCAAACGCCCAGCCCATGAGGCCTGACCACAGATCGGGCATTTTTTATCCAGGTAATAAAAATCAATAAAATCAATAACTTATAAATTGCAAAGGATTTATATAGAAGCCCCACAACAGGTCAATGCGCGCAACTGACGAAATGTGCATAACCGTAACATCGACGGTCCGCAATAGCTCTTTTCAGACTCCCCAGTCAGCTCCCGATTGGTTTTTAAACCCTAAAAACAACAACGCCCCGTCGAGACGGGGCGTTGTTGTTAGGCTAGCTACATCATTCCTCGGTGGCAGCATCCTTGGCAGCCGAATCCTTGATACTCAGAAGCTCCAGGTCGAACACCAGCACTGCGTTGGCTGGAATCGCCGGGGTCGGGCTTTGCTCGCCATAGGCCAGCTCGCTTGGAATGTAGAGTTTGTACTTCTCACCCACATGCATCAGCTGCAAGCCTTCGACCCAACCCGGAATCACACCGTTGACCGGCAGATCGATCGGGCTGCCACGCTGAATCGAGCTGTCGAACACGCTGCCGTCGGTCAGCTTGCCTTCATAGTGCACAGTTACCACGTCAGTGGCTTTCGGCTGAGCACCATCAGCCTTGGTCAACACTTCATACTGCAAACCGGAATCTGTGGTAACCACACCCTCGCGCTTGCCGTTCTCGGCGAGGAAGGTCTTGCCGGCCTTGGCCGACTCTTCGTTCAGTTTAGCCATGCGCTCTTCAGAGCGCTTCTGCAGGAAGCCAAAAGCCTCGGCCAGCTCCTCATCCTTCAGACGCTGCTCTTTCTTGCCGATGGCATCTTCGATGCCCTGCGCAACGGCTTTCGAGTCCAGGTCATCCATGCCTTCCTGAGCCAGGCTCTTGCCCATGTTCAGACCAATGCCATATGAGGCTTTCTGCGCCGGCGTTTCCAGTTCGACGCTGGTTTGCGAATCACAACCTGCGAGAACCAAGCCCACCAGGGCGACCGCCGCCGCTAAACGATGCTGTTTCATGCTTATTCCTTGTTCGGAGCGCCCTAGGGCAATCGAGTGAAGGCGCGAGCTTAGCAGGCCGCCGCAATCACTGGCTACCAGGATACGAACCAAGAAATGCGTATAAGTTCAGGTGCTTAGAGGTTTTTAAGAATATTGCGGCGAGCGCCGCGAAAGAGGTATTGCAGAGGTGAAGCGAGGGGGAAAATGGCGCAGCGGACGGGACTCGAACCCGCGACCCCCGGCGTGACAGGCCGGTATTCTAACCAACTGAACTACCGCTGCGCGTAACCTCAAAAGCGAGTTTGGTGGGTGATGACGGGATCGAACCGCCGACCCTCTGCTTGTAAGGCAGATGCTCTCCCAGCTGAGCTAATCACCCTTCACTCTCGAAGTGGGGCGCATTCTAGACAGCCATCCGCAGCTTGGCAAGCACTCATTAGAAAATTTTTTATCGTTATAGCAAAGGCTTAGCGCAGGGTTGGCCTGAGACACAAAGGGGGGGAATAATGCGCGCTTTGCGTTAATGGAGAGTCACCCCCTCATGTGGTTTCGCAACCTGCTGGTTTACCGCCTCACCCAAAACGTCCCGTTCGATGCCGAGGCACTTGAAGCCGCACTGGCCGCCAAGCCGGCTCGCCCGTGCGCCAGCCAGGAGCTGACCACCTATGGCTTCATCGCCCCCTTCGGCAAAGGCGCCGATGCACCACTGGTGCATAACAGCCAGGGCTTCTTGTTGATCGCCGCGCGCAAGGAAGAACGCATCCTGCCCGGCAGCGTGGTGCGCGATGCGCTGAAGGAGAAGGTCGACGAGATCGAGGCCGAGCAGATGCGCAAGGTCTACAAGAAAGAGCGTGACCAGCTCAAGGATGAGATCGTGCAGACTTTTCTGCCGCGTGCCTTTATCCGCAAGTCGGCAACTTTCGCCGCCATCGCCCCGGCCCAGGGCCTGATCCTGGTCGACGCCTCCAGCCCGAAGCGCGCGGAAGACCTGCTCTCCACCCTGCGCGAGGCCATTGGCTCGCTACCAGTGCGGCCGCTGACCGTGAAGATCGCCCCAAGCGCGACTATGACCGACTGGGTCAAGTCGCAACAAGCCGCAGCCGACTTCACCGTGCTCGATGAATGCGAATTGCGTGACACCCATGAAGATGGCGGCGTGGTGCGCTGCAAGCGTCAGGATCTGACCAGCGACGAAATCCAGCTGCACATGACCGCCGGCAAACAGGTCACCCTGCTGTCTCTGGCCTGGCAGGACAAACTGTCCTTCATGCTCGACGACAAGCTGGTGGTCAAGCGCCTGCGTTTTGAGGACCTGCTACAGGACCAGGCCGAACAGGATGGCGGCGAAGATGCCCTCGGTCAGCTGGATGCCAGCTTCACCCTGATGATGATGACCTTCGTCGAGTTCCTCCCGGCGCTGTTCGTAGCGCTGGGCGGTGAAGACACACCACAAGGCATCTAAGTCCTGCGCCTGCGCGAGCCAGGCTGCATCTGGCTTGCGCCCTGCACTTACCTTAAGCCTGCGTCGCAGGCTCGGTTGGCCAGGCATCCAATCAGCGGAAAAATCGCCGATTATCAGGCAGGCCTGGCTTGCGGACTGCCGGACAGCACCTGAATCCCCTCCCCAGGGTCCGCTAATCCGCCAGCGCTTGTACAAGCAATCGAACTGTGCAAAATAGCGCACGACATGAGGACGACCTCACACTATTGCAGTGATCATCCGGGGACGGCCCCACCATCACCGTCCAAGTGGAGGCCTTCATGTCCTGGATCATTCTGTTTTTCGCCGGCCTGTTCGAAGTCGGCTGGGCTGTCGGCCTGAAGTACACCGACGGCTTCACTCGCCCACTACCAACCCTGCTGACTGTCGCGGCGATGATCGTCAGCCTGAGCCTGCTCGGCCTGGCGATGAAGGAATTGCCGCTGGGCACTGCCTATGCAATCTGGACCGGCGTCGGCGCTGTCGGCACAGTGATCGCGGGGATCATCCTCTTCGGCGAATCCATGGCACTGATTCGCCTGGCCAGCGTGGCGCTGATCGTCTGCGGCCTGCTTGGACTGAAGCTAAGCCACTGACTCACCCCGCCTGCTCAGCAACAAGCGGTTAACGCAATTCCCGCATAACAGTCGCGCCCCCGCAGGGCTAGAAGCGGCCTAAACTGCTCTTTCTGCCCTGCGCACGCGTGGATACGCTTACCAGCGACAGTTATTTATCCAGGCCACTCAGCGCAGCTCACCACGTAACTCGGCCACCTGCGCCTGCAATACTTGGCGGTCCGCGAGTTCAGGACTAAGCGGCGCACCCGCCACCAGCCTGATCCGCGACCACAAGCGTTTGAAAAACCCCTTCTCAGGATCACGGCTGAAGAAACTACCCCACAGACCTTGCAACGCCATGGGGATCACCGGCACCGGGTTCTCCCCAAGGATACGCTCGATGCCGCCCTTGAACTCGTTAAGCTCGCCATCGGCGGTCAGCTTGCCTTCCGGGAAGATGCACACCAACTCGCCGTTGCGCAGGTATTCGGCGATTTTCTTGAACGCCGCGTCGTAGATCAGCAGATCCTCGTTGCGCCCGGCAATCGGCACTGTACCGGCGGTACGGAAGATGAAGTTGAGCAGCGGCAGGTTGTAGATCTTGTAGTACATGACGAAGCGCACCGGCCGACGCACCGCACCGCCGATCAGCAGGGCATCGACGAAGGACACGTGGTTGCACACCAGCACCGCGGCGCCTTCATCGGGGATGGCCTCCAGCCCCTTGTGCTCGACGCGGTACATCGAATGACCGAGCAGCCAGATCAGGAAACGCATGCTGAACTCGGGCACGATCTTGAAGATGTAGCTGTTGACCGCGATGTTCATCAGCGAGATGACCAGAAACAGCTGGGGAATCGACAGCTCGGCCACGCTGAGAAACAGGATCGAGGCGATCGCCGAGGCGACCATGAACAAGGCGTTGAGGATGTTGTTGGCCGCGATCACCCGCGCCCGCTCGTGCTCCGCAGTACGTGACTGGATCAGGGCATACAGCGGCACGATGTAGAAGCCGCCGAACAAACCGATGCCAAGGATCGAACCGAGAACCCACCAGGCCTGGCCTTGCGCCAACACCCCCAGCCAATCGTGCGCCTGCTCGGCCTGTGGGAAGCCGCCGGAGTGCCACCAGAGCAGAATGCCGAACAGGGTCAGACCGATCGAGCCGAACGGCACCAGACCGATCTCCACCTTGTGCCCGGACATGCGCTCGCAGAGCATCGAGCCCAGGCCGATGCCCAGCGAGAACACCGTGAGAATCAGGGTCACCACGCTCTCGTCGCCGTACAACCACTCCTTGGCGTAGGCCGGGATCTGCGTCAGGTACACCGCGCCGAGAAACCAGAACCAGGAGTTGCCGACCAGCGAACGCGATACCGAGACCGGTTGTTCCTTCAACCCCAGCCGCATGATGCCCCAGGACTGGCGCAGGATGTTCCAGTCCAACACCAGCTCCGGCATGGCTGCAGCGGCACGCGGGATGCCACGGCTGGCCAGATAGCCGAGCAGCGCCACCAGCACCACCGAGCCGGCGACCAGACTGGCGTATGCGCTGCTGGCCATGATCACCCCGGCTCCTATGGTGCCGGCAAGAATCGCCAGGAAGGTGCCCATCTCGACCAGCGCGTTACCGCCAATCAACTCCTCCTCGCGCAGGTGCTGCGGCAGGATCGAATACTTGACCGGGCCGAACAGCGCCGACTGGGTGCCCATGGCGAACAGCACCAGCAGCATCAGCGGCAGGTTATCCAGCAACACCCCAGCGGCGCCGATCAGCATGATCAGGATCTCGGCGAACTTGATCTTGCGGATCAACCCGTCCTTGGCGAACTTTTCACCGAATTGCCCGCCGAGCGCGGAGAACAGGAAGAACGGCAGGATAAACAGCAAGGCGCAAAGGTTGATCAACAGGGCGCGGTCCGCGCTGACGCTCAACTTGAACAGGATTGCGAGAATCAATGACTGCTTGAAGATGTTGTCATTGAAAGCACCGAGCAACTGAGTCAGGAAAAACGGCAGGAAGCGCTTTTTCCCCAGCAGGCTGAATTGTGATTGTTGGGTCATCGTCCATGTTCCTGGCAGTGGGCCGACAGGGCCGGGAAAACCTATCAGGCCGCGAAAGCCTGTTAACGGGCGTTTGGCACCCGTCCAGCATTGGACTGCACTCACCCGGCGTAAAGCCACAAGGATCGGCGACTTTTGCCGCCCTGCCGGCAAAACGGCTTCAGCTCACAGCGGCAATTGACCCAAGGCCCAGCGCAACAGGAAGAAGCACAGGAAACCACCGCCAATGGTCGCCAGCAGGTTACGCGTGAGCGCGGCGATGGCGATGGCCGCCAGCCCCGCCAGCAGGTAGGCGTTATCCAGGCGCAGCGCCCAGTGCTCGCCGTCCGGGAGCAACATGCCGGGCACCACGATGGCGCTCAGCACCGCGGTCGGCACGTAGTGCAGGCCTTGGCGCACCAACGGCGGAAAGCGCAAGTCGGGAAAGGCGAATAGGCTGTAGCGCGTGGCGAAGGTGATCGCCAGCATGCCGAGAATCAGCAACCAATTGTCCATCATGAGTGCTCCTCGATAAGCCGCTCATTACGCCGCTCCAGCAGCACGCCCACGACAATCCCGCTGAACGCCGCCGCCATCAGGCCGAGTTTGTACGGCAGTGCATGACAAGCCAGGGCCACTGCACTCGCCACCAATGCTGCTGCGACCTGTGGCCGGTTGCGCAGCATCGGCACGACGATGCCAATAAAGGTGGCGAGCATGGCGAAATCCAGCCCCCAGGCTTCGAGGTTCGGCACGCTCTGGCCAAACAGCACGCCGACCAGGGTGCACAGCTGCCAATTCAGGTACATCGCCAGGGCGGCGCCGAGGAAGTACCAGTGCTTGTTGGGCGAGGCATCAGCCAGCGGATCGCTGTCGGCATAGCGATGCACTACCACTGCGTAGGCCTCATCAGTCAGCCAGAAGGCCAGCGGCACACGCCAGCGCTTGGGTAGGTGACGCACGAAGGGTTGCAGGCTGGCGCTGTAGAGCGCGTGGCGCAGGTTGACCACCAAGGTTGTGAGCAATAGCACGGTCAACCCGGCACCGGCGCCAAGCAGGCTGAGGGCGATGAACTGCGCCGAACCGGCGAACACCAGCAACGACATGCCCAGGGCCTGCCAGGTACTCAGCCCGGCGCTACCGGCCAGACTGCCAAAAATGATGCCAAACGGAATGGCGCCGAGCAGCATCGGCAGCATGTCGCGGGCACCTTGGGTGAATTCTTGCGAGCGGGTCATGGTCGTCCTCCGACTCGAAAGCCTACCGCTCTGCCCTCCAGCCGTCTTGAACGATCTTGCGCACCTGCCCCTGCAGCGCTCACAAACAACTACTATGCAGTAGGCTTTGGCCACACTGGTCTGCTCAGCCCGTATCGCGGCCAAGGCCGCTGCCACAGCATGGCGGCTGAGAGCGATTACCTGATACTGGCGTTGCGGTACTCAGCCGGGCCGACGCCATAGGCCTGCTTGAACTGCCGGGTGAGGTGGCTCTGATCGGCAAAACCCAACTGCATGGCCACGCTCAGCGGCGTGCGGCCGCTTCTGAGCAAGGCCCGCGCCTGCTCCAGACGCCGCTGCTTGAGCCAGGCATGCGGCGGCAGGCCGGTGGCCCGACGGAATACCCGGGCGAAGTGAAAAGGCGAGAGATTGACCGCCGCCGCCAACTGCTCCAACGAGGGTGGCTCGGCCAACTGGCTGGCCAGCAGCTCTTTGGCCCGAGCCACCGCCTGTGGCTCACGGCCAGGCGTCGCCACCTGGGGAATCCGTGCATGGCGCTGAAACAACAGCAGGATTGCTTCGCGCCATGCCGTCTGTTGTTGCAAGGCGCTGGTCTGGCTATCCAATAGACAGTGCAACTCGGCGAAGCATTGCCCCAGCAAAGGGTCATGCAACACGCTGTCGGCGAAGCCGGGCAAACCTGCCTGGCCGAGCTCCAGCTCCTGCAACACGCAGCTCACCTGCGACACTTCGGGGTAGAAGGCGCGATAGCGCCAGCCATACTCATGGGCTTTTGAGCCCGTGTGCAGTTCGTCCGGATTGATCAACACCATACTGCCGGCCGGCGCCAGGTGATCGGTACCACGATGCCTGAACCGTTGAGCGCCCTGCTCTATTACGGTGAATACGAATCCCTCGTGCACATGCGGCGTAAAACACTGCTCAATATAATGCGCGTGCAGCAGCTCAATGCCGCCCAACTCGCGGGACTGCCAGAAACGTGTGTGCTCGCTGCCTCCCTGCGCCATCGCTCAACCGCTGAAACGCGCCTCCAATTGCTGTTTAACCAGCGGCCATTGCTGATCGGTAATGCTGTACAGCACGCTGTCGTCCAGGCGCCCGTCGGCCAGCCGGCGATGATTGCGCAGCACGCCCTCGCGCTGCGCCCCGAGTTTTTCGATGGCGCGCTGCGAACGCAGATTGCTCGCCGCGGTTTTCAGCTGCACCCGCACCATCCGCCAGGTCTCGAAGGCGTGGCGCAGCATCAGGTACTTCACCGAATCGTTCAGCCCGCTGCCGTGCTGGCTACGGTCGAGCCAGGTCCAGCCGATTTCCGCCGCCGGCAAGGTCGGCAGGAACTCACCGAAGCGCGTGGTGCCGACCAGTTGCTCACCGAGGCGAATGACGAACGGCAACGCTTTGCCCTCACGCTGTTCGGTCAGGCCGAGCCGGTACCAGTCCAGCCGTAGCGCGCCACTCATGTACATCAGTTCCTGGCGATTGGCTTCGGCCAGGGTCACCAGTGCCGGAATATCCGCATCGACCATCGGCTCGATACGTAACGCGCCGCGCTGCAGGGTAATCAGTTGCGGCCTGAACATGGGACCCCTCCTCGGACATAGACGCAAGCACGCCACGCTAACAGGGCCGAAGCCCCTAGACAATTCTCGAAATTCTGCGGCAACGCCCCTACCTCAGGCACTTGCGACCTTGGTCGTGCCTGACGGCGCGACACTTTGCTGCGACACTGTAGGGGGATCGTTTGCAATATATTCTCGCTCTGGGCTGGCGCCATGATTGGCTTGCAGCTTCGACCGAAGAAGCCCCACATAGTTTGCTGTCGGAGTGTGCATGTCGTTGTCCAGCGGGCTGATCGCCGCAGTTGCCCTGATCTATATGGCCATCCTGTTCGCCATCGCCTTTTATGGCGATCGCCGCCGCGCGCCCCTGTCACCGCGCGTGCGCGCCTGGGTCTACAGTCTGTCTCTGGCCGTCTATTGCACCAGCTGGACCTTTTTCGGCGCGGTTGGCCAGGCCGCCGAGCAGCTCTGGTCGTTCCTGCCGATCTACCTGGGACCGATCATCCTGATGCTGTTCGCCCCCTGGGTATTGCAAAAGATGGTGATGATCAGCAAGCAAGAGAACATCACCTCGATCGCCGACTTCATCGCTGCGCGTTATGGCAAGTCGCAAGCGCTGGCCGTGGTGGTGGCGCTGATCTGCCTGGTCGGCGTACTGCCCTACATCGCCCTGCAGCTCAAGGGCATCGTCCTCGGGTTCAACCTGCTGAGCGGTGCCGGCGCCGTGTCCACCGGCACCCGCGCCCAGGACACTGCACTGATCGTGTCGCTGGTGCTGGCGTTGTTCACCATCCTGTTCGGCACGCGCAACCTGGACGTCACCGAACACCACCGCGGCATGGTGCTGGCCATCGCCTTCGAGGCGCTGGTCAAGTTGCTGGCCTTTCTCGCCGTCGGCACCTTCGTCACCTACGGCCTGTACAACGGTTACGCCGACCTGCTCGACCGGGCCGCGGCCACTCCGGCACTCGACGAATTCTGGGCCGAGGCGGTGAACTGGCCTGCGATGCTGGTGCAAACAGGCATGGCGATGATTGCCATCATCTGCCTGCCGCGCCAGTTCCATGTCACCGTGGTGGAGAACATCGAGCCAAGGGATCTGCGTATCGCCCGCTGGGTATTTCCCGCCTACCTGGTGCTCGCCGCGCTGTTCGTTGTGCCCATCGCCCTGGCCGGACAGATGCTGCTGCCGACCGGGGTGATTCCGGACTCCTTCGTGATCAGCCTGCCGCTCGCCGAAGCCCACCCGGTCCTGGCCGTGCTGGCCTTTATCGGCGGCGCCTCGGCAGCCACCGGCATGGTCATCGTCGCCTCGGTGGCACTGTCGACCATGATCTCCAACGACATGCTGCTGCCCTGGCTGCTCCGCCGGCAGAACACCGAGCGGCCGTTCGAGGCGTTTCGCCACTGGATGCTCACCGCGCGACGAGTCAGCATCGTGCTGATCCTGCTGCTGGCCTATGTGTGCTATCGATTGCTCGGCTCCAACACCAGCCTGGCGACCATCGGACAGATCTCCTTCGCCGCCATCGGCCAGTTGGCGCCCGCCATGTTCGGCGCCCTGGTGTGGAAGCAGGCCAACCGCCGCGGGGTGTTCGCCGGCCTGGGCGTCGGCTCGCTGATCTGGTTTTACACCCTGGTCCTGCCCCTGCTGGCGCGCAGCATGAACTGGCCACTGGCAAGCATCCCCGGCCTGCAAGGCTTGCTGTACGCTCCCATCGGCCTGGACATCGACCCCTTGAATCGCGGCGTGGTGCTGTCGCTGGCCGGCAACTTCCTGCTGTTCGCTTGGGTCTCCTACTTCTCCCGCACGCGGGTCACCGAGCATTGGCAGGCCGGCCGTTTCATCGGCCATGACTTCGGCGCCAAGCCCAGCAGCCGCAGCCTGCTGGCGGTGCAGGTCGAGGACCTGCTGCTGTTGGCCAGTCGCTTCGTCGGCGCGGAGCGAGCAGAGCTGAGCTTCAGCCGCTTCGCCAATCGTCAGGGCAAAACATTCAACCCCAACCTGCCGGCCACCAGCGAGTGGATCGCGCACACCGAACGCCTGCTCGCCGGTGTGCTCGGCGCCTCATCGACCCGCGCGGTGGTCAAGGCCGCCATCGAAGGGCGCGAAATGCAGGTCGAGGATGTGGTGCGCATCGTCGGCGAAGCCTCCCAGGTGCTGCAGTTCAACCGCGCCTTGCTGCAGGGCGCCATCGAGAACATCACCCAGGGCATCAGCGTAGTCGATCAATCGCTGCGCCTGGTGGCCTGGAATCCGCGCTACATCGAGCTGTTCGACTACCCCGAGGGCCTGATTTACCTCGGCCGGCCGATTGCCGAAATCATTCGTTTCAACGCCGAGCGCGGTCTGCTCGGCGGCGGCGCAGTCGAAGAGCACGTCAACAAGCGCCTGCACTGGATGCGCCAGGGCACCGCGCACAGCTCCGAACGGACCTTCCCCAACGGCCGGGTCATCGAACTGATCGGCAACCCGATGCCGGGCGGCGGATTCGTCATGAGCTTCACCGACATCACCGAATTCCGCGAGGCCGAGCGCGCCCTCAAAGCCGCCAACGAAGGCCTGGAACAACGGGTTGCCGAACGCACCCACGAACTGTCCCAGCTCAATCAGGCGCTGAGCGAAGCCAAGGCCCACGCCGAGGCGGCCAACCAGTCGAAAACCCGCTTCCTCGCCGCAGTCAGTCATGACCTGATGCAACCCCTCAATGCCGCCCGGCTGTTTTCCGCCGCCCTTTCCCATCAACATGACGGCCTGCCCCGCGAGGCCCAGGATCTGGTGCGTCACCTGGACAGCTCGTTGCACTCGGCGGAAGACCTGATCAGCGACCTGCTGGATATCTCGCGCCTGGAAAACGGCCGCATCACCCCCGCTCGCAGCCCCTTTGCACTGAACACCCTGTTTGACACCCTCGGTGCCGAGTTCAAGGTGCTGGCCGCCGAACAGGGCATCGACTTCCGCCTGCGCGGCAGCCCGCTGCGGGTGGACAGCGACATCAAACTGCTGCGCCGGGTGCTGCAGAACTTCCTGACTAACGCCTTCCGCTACGCCAAGGGCCGAGTGCTGCTCGGCGTGCGCCATGAAGCCGGACAGCTGCGCCTGGAGGTGTGGGATCGCGGCCCAGGCATCCCGGAAGACAAACGCAAGGTAATCTTCGAGGAGTTCAAGCGCCTCGACAGCCACCAGACCCGCGCCGAGAAAGGCCTGGGCCTCGGCCTGGCGATTGCCGACGGTCTCTGCCGAGTGCTCAATCACAGCCTGCAAGTGCGCTCCTGGCCCGGCCGGGGCAGCGTGTTCAGCGTCAGCGTGCCCTTGGCACGAACACCGCTGCCGGCGCCACAACGGGTCGACGGCCAGGAGCTCAACGGCCAGCCGCTGACCGGCACCCAGGTGATCTGCATCGACAACGAAGACAGCATTCTCACCGGGATGCACAGCCTGTTGTCGCGCTGGGGCTGCCAAGTGTGGACCGCACGCAACCGCCTGGAATGCGAGCACCTGCTCAGTGAAGACGTGCGCCCACAGCTGGCACTGGTCGACTACCACCTCGACGAAGGCGAAACCGGCACCGAACTGATGGCCTGGCTGCGTAGCGAACTCGGCGAGCCGCTGCCTGGCGTGGTGATCAGCGCCGACGGCCGACCCGAACTGATCGCCGCCGTGCACGCCGCGGGTCTCGACTACCTGGCCAAGCCGGTCAAGCCGGCGGCCCTGCGCGCCCTGCTCAGCCGCCACCTGACGCTACGCTGAGCAAAGCCTGCGTGGCTGAAGCCACTCGGGCGCCTCGTCGATGCCAACCACGCCTGGGGCATTAGCCCCAAGTGCCGGACGACTTATAGGCGAACCCACTGGGCACAGTGGCGCAGTGCGCGCTGTTGGCGAGCAAGACCGCTGCCACATTCGACATAACCCTGACCTCGCGCAAGCCTGCGCCCCGGTCACTGGCTAGACTGCCCACATCACGCCCAGCCAGGACGCAGCATGCTCGAAGCCTTAAACACCCTTCTGAACTTCGCCAGTGCACTGGCCGCCGGCCTGCTGATTGGCGCCGAACGCGGCTGGCAGGAACGCAACGCCGAGGACGGGCGACTGGCCGCAGGCATCCGCACCTTCGGCCTGAGCGGGCTGCTCGGCGGTTTCGCCATGTTGCTCGGCGAGCATTTCGGCGTGGCGGCGTGGGCAGCGGTGTTCATCGGTTTCGCCGCCCTGGTGCTCGCCGCCTATGTCGGCGATCAGTTGCAACATGGCGACATAGGCCTGACCAGCGAGGTGGCACTGCTGATCACCTTTCTCCTCGGCAGCCTGGCGGTAGCCGGACATCCACCACTGGCCGCCGCCGGCGCGGTAGCGGTGGCGCTATTACTGAGCCTCAAACACACCCTGCACGGCGCCCTGCGGAGCCTCACCGAGAGCGAACTACTGGGCGCACTGAAACTGCTGTTCATCTCCCTGGTGCTGCTACCGGCGCTACCGAATCAGGGATATGGCCCCTGGCTGGCGTTCAACCCCTACGTCATCTGGTGGATGGTGGTGCTGATCGCCAGCATCGGTTTCGCCGCCTACGTGGCGATTCGCCTGCTCGGCACTCGTCGCGGCCTGATAATCACTGCGCTGCTGGGCAGCGTGGTGTCCTCCACGGCGATGACCGTAACCCTCGCCCGCCTGAATAAAGGGCGCAACTTGCAGGCTTTGCTGGCCTGCGGGCTGCTGGCCACCTCGGCGCTGATGTTCCCGCGCGTGCTGCTGGAGGTAGGTCTGATCAATCCGAGCCTGCTGCCGCAGCTGATCTGGCCGCTGAGCGTGGCCATGCTGATTTACGCAGGCGGCGCACTGGCCTACTTCCAGCGCAGCAATCGCGAAAGCGAGGAAAGCGCCGAACCGCCGCTGAAGAACCCCTTCGAGCTGGGCCCCGCGTTGCGCTTTGCCGCGTTGCTGGCGCTGATTCTGCTGCTCGTCGAAGGCGCGCGTCACTGGCTCGGCGAGGTCGGCGTCTACCTGGTGGCGCTGCTCGCCGGGCTCACCGATGTCGACGCCATCACCCTATCCCTGGCGCGCAGTGCCGACGCAGAGCTGAGCGCCCAGGTAGCAGTGCAAGGCATCTTTCTCGCCGTCCTGAGTAACAGTTTGGTCAAGGGCTTGCTGATCGCCATGATCGGTGGACAGCAGCTGGCCCTGCGCACCCTGCCGGTAATGGGCGCAGGGCTATTGGCGGGCCTCGCGATCTTGCTACTGGGCTAACCAGCGAGACGCACCCTACTCACCGGCCTCGTCAAACAACGGCACGCCGGCTGCCTGCTCCAGCAACTCCACCGGCAGGCTTTTGCTCGCGCGGGCGCCCAGTAGCTTGAGGTTTTCCACTCGACTGACGATGTTGCCGCGCCCATCACAGAGCTTGTTGCGCGCCGCGGCATAGGCTTTGTCCAGCTGCTGCAAGCGCGCTCCAACTTCATCCAGGTCCTGGATGAAGGCGACGAACTTGTCGTACAGGGCGCCGGCCCGCTCGGCGATCTCACGGGCGTTCTGGCTTTGCCGCTCCTGCCGCCAGAGGCTGTCGATCACCCGCAGGGTGGCGAGCAAAGTGGTCGGGCTGACGATCACTATGTGCTGATCGAAAGCCTCTTGAAACAAATTCGGATCGGCCTGCAAGGCGGCCGCGAAGGCCGCTTCGATCGGCACGAAGAGCAGGACGAAATCCAGGCTGTGCAGCCCTTCCAGGCGTTGGTAATCCTTCAGCGACAAGCCTTTCAGATGGCTGCGCAGCGACAGTACATGCTGCTTTAACGCCTGCTGACGCTGCCCCTCATCTTCGCCGACGACGAACTGCTGATAGGCGGTCAGACTGACCTTGGCATCCACCACCACCTGCCTGTCACCAGGCAGCTGGATCAGCACGTCCGGCTGGAAGCGCTCGCCATCGCTGCTCTTCAGGCTGACCTGGGTCTGGTATTCGCGACCCTTTTCCAGCCCGGCATGCTCCAGCACTCGCTCCAGCACCAGCTCGCCCCAGTTACCCTGAGTCTTCTGGCCTTTGAGTGCGCGAGTCAGATTGGTCGCCTCATCGCCCAAACGCTGGTTGAGCTGCTGCAAGCGCTCCAGTTCCTTGCCCAGAGAAAAGCGCTCGCGGGCCTCTTGCAGGTAGCTTTCCTCGACGCGCTTCTCGAAGGACTGAATGCGCTCCTTGAGTGGATCAAGCAATTGGCCGAGACGCTGCTGACTGGTTTCGGCGAAGCGCTGCTCGCGCTCATCGAATATCTTCCCGGCCAGCTCGGCAAATTGCGCGCGCAACTCATCGCGCGACCCCTGCAAGTCATTCAAGCGCTGTTGATGGTTATCCTGCTGCTCTCGCAACTCGGCACTCAAGGCGGCGCGCTCGGCACCCAGACGACGCAACTCAGCTTCCTGCTGCTCGCGCTGGCCGCGCCAGACCTGGGCAGCCTCATGGGCAATCTGTCGTTCGTTTTGCAACAGCTCGGTCTCACGCCGCAGGGCGGCCAGTTCAGCCTGCTGATCTGCCTTGATCTCGCCGATTTCGGCGACCTCCTGGCGGCACGCATCGAGCTGGGCGCTCAGGCCTGCCTGGGCCAACTGCGCGCTATTCAGACGCTCCTGCAGCAGGCTCGACTCAAGGACCAGATTGGCCGCGCGGCGCTGCAGCGACCAAGCCAGCGCCAATAAAGGCACGGCAGCAGCGACTAGGCCGAGCAGCAGAGCAGGAAACATAGTGGGCAGATCGAGAGGCATAAGCAGCTCCGCACAAGAATGCGGGGCAGTATACCCAGCCCCGCGCAGAGCGCGTCAGGTGAGGGTCAGAGGCGTGACAGCAAGTGTTTGGCTTCTTGCGAACCTTGCATGGTCGCCGACTCCAGCCAGTGGCGAGCCTGCTGTGATTCATTGATCTGTGGCTGGCTGTAGAACCGACCCAGCTCCAGCTGCGCGCGACGGTCGCCCGCACGAGCGGCCTGACGCAGCATATCTACGCCCATGCGACGGTCGCGAGTGTTGCCACAATCGCGACAGAGTAACTGGCCCAAACGACTCTGCGCCAACACCACGCCTTGACGGGCTGGTTGTTTGAGCAAATGCCCGGCGAAACGCTTCACGCTCGGCGCATCTCCAAGACGTGGATTGTCCAACAACCAGATAGCCACGCGCATAGGTAGGCGAGGACGAGCGGAGGCAGATTCAGCAGTTACACGAGGGAGCACACGAGGCATAAGAAACAGCGGGTAGCCGGAAAAGCGCGCCACTCTACTCTTTTTTTCGCAGAGGTAAAGCCGTTGCCAGCGACCCTTTGTCGCGCCCTAGAGCGAGCGCTTGAGACAATCCACAGAAGCTGTGGATAACTCAGTGGATAACATGCCGACAGATGCCTCGATCGCCCATGCTATGGGGCCTGAAGTCAAACTGGCGTTTTTTTCACCAGCGCAAAAAAATCATATTTTTCATTGACTTATAAAATCATCAAAGAGAATCAAGGATTTACATCAATCACAAAATCATCCTTGACAAGGCGCCCCACGAATGTGCACAAGTTTTCTCGCTGGGTGTCTGAAATGCCCTGTTGCAGCGCATTGGCACAACAAAACCCGCTCACACACCAGCCACTTCGGCAACAGGCACCCGCTCTATTTGGCGCCCCATACTGGCCAATGCCCAGCATAGACGGCGCAGATCAGGTCGATCTCATACAGCGAGCAGTATTAGCCAGCAATCCGCGTGCGGCTAACACCCGGCTTAACGAGCGCCAAGGGCATGCCGAAACTGCCGTCGTTCGCTACATTTTTCAACGACCTGCTTGGAGCCTGTCGGACTTAACATTGGCCTCTGCGGAAAAGCCGGACTTGCCCATCTTTGCCGCTCTTTCTCGTTAAATAGCTCGCTACTCGCCTCGAAAGATCAGCAAAACTGACTTTCCCTCGCTACGGACGGTCAAGTCCGACAGGCTCCTAGTTCGACGTTCAGGCTGGCAGCGGCAAGCGTCCATCCACCAGAAAGTCAGCCCAACGGAATAGACGTGGCGTGTCGGGTGCTTGTGCGCTTTTGAACGCCACGTAGTCCGCCGTGGTTTCGCACAACCAGGGCAGCAGGTTACGCGGACGCTTTTCCGCCAACGCTTGCGGGGCATACAGCGCGACGTTGAGGCCCGCCAGGGGGCAGCGAGCGGACCGGTACTCGAAGGCCTCGACCCTGGCCTCGCGCATCGCCGCACCCAAGGCCTGGGTCGGTCGATAATGGCTGGGATGACTCAGCACCTCTTGCCAGGTGTTGAACGGTGGCTTGTGCAGCTGAATGCCACGTTCGACCTGATAACGCGCCTCGAACGACGCATGCTCGGAGAGGATGCGCGCACTGGGCGGCGGACTGAGCATGCCGTCCCACAGCACAAAGCGGTAATAGGCGGCTTCTGCCATCGCCGTGTCCAAACGCAGGGCGGCGTAAAACAGGCTGGGTTCATACACGCTGCCAAAGCGTGATCCCCAGCGCAGCGGCGGATAACGAAACGGGGTTTTCAGCAGGTAATGCAGCGGCTCGGCACTCTCAGGCAAGGGTGGCTTACTGGTCTCCAGCAGCTCTTCCAACAGTGCCTGTTCGACCAGACTATCTACCAACTGCAAGGTGGCGACTTGCTCCTGACTCTCGACCAGGCGCACCAGGCGCCCGCGTATGGGCTTGACCTGTTCGACTCCTCGACACTCTTGCCAGATGTCCATGGCGACTGTTCCTTATTGTTATTGGCCCGCGACAACCCAACCCGTCCCGACACATTTGCACCTGCTTCGGCTCACAGAACGCAGCGCCGATACGCAGTCGCTTTTCATCACCTGTCAGGCCTTGCCGCGGATCGCATCGAGATATTCCACCACCCGCACCAGCCCCTGCACCTGTCCCATCAAGACCAGCGGCACGCCGGCCAGGTGGCGGTTTTCGGTGCGCAAAAAATGCTGCATGTCCTGCAAGTTGCCGCCGAACAGGGCGAACAACGCGCGGTAGGCCCGAATCAGCAACAGCGCCAGCTCACCGGTTTTGCTTTGCGGGCGCAGGCCGCTGTCGGCCCAACGGCTAATCGCCGTGCGATGGACACCGACGATGTCAGCTAACTCCTGCTGCGTCAGCCCCAACTGCTCGCGGGTGCTGAGCAAGGCTTTGGCCAGTACCGCTTCGGCATCGACTACCGGTCGCACAAGTGCGCTCATAACCCCCGACCTCTTGGTTCATTTACAGCAATACTAGTACTAAATGATGCAAATACACAAATACGATCACGCCATGATTGGCAGCCCGAGACACATGGGGTAACGTCCAGTCACATCATGCCTTCAGCCTAAAGGACTACGGATTTGTGCCCATGATCAGCCGACGCGCCTGGCTGCGAATCATCAGCGTGTTCGCTCTGCTGTTGTTAGTGAGCGGTTACGCCTACCTCAACTGGGCGCGCATGCTGGAGCGCTACTCTATTGACCAGTTCGACTGGCATGGGCCCAGCCTGTCACTCGAAGGTATTACCCTGACGCACCTGACTCTGCGGCAACAGGACAGCAGCGGCAGCCTGCTGGTGCAGGCCGAAAATTTGCGCCTAGCCTGGCGCTCATTCAGCATCACCCCACCCTTCTGGCAGGATATTCAACTGGGTCGACTGCTACTGGCCTGGCAACCCGGCGCGCAGCCTGCAGACGCGCAGTCAAGCGACGTACAACTAGATCTAGCAGCGCTCACAACCGCCCTGCCCTGGCTGCCGCTTAGCCTGCGCATCGACGAATTCTCTGCCGAACTGCCCTGTGCAAACGGGCGCTGCACACTCCAGGGCGACCTGCAGGCGCTTAGGCAGCAACGCGCGCCCCTGGCGCTTGAGCTGAGACTCAACCTGCGGCACGAAGCGCAACAGCTGGCGTGGCAAGCGCAGCTGCAGGGCACGGCCGATGAGGCGTCACTTCAGCTGAGTCTGACGATCAACCAGCGCTCGCAACTGAGCCTGCACAGCAGCCTGAGTAACAGTCCCGACGGGCAGCTCTGGCGCGGCAAGCTGTCAGCTCCAGAGCTGAGCGAAGCCGCCGCCCTGCACAGCTGGCTAAGTGTGTGGGCGCTAGCACCCGGCCTACAGCTGCCCAACCTGCCAAGCGCTGCACAACTGGCGGCGAACTGGCAGTTACTATTGCCACCCGGCGCCCTGACGCTGCAACGGCTGCACAGCGCTTCCGGGCAGTTCGAGGCCGCCGCCACGCTGCCTGCCCCCTGGGCCATTCCCGGCATCGGCCAGCTACAAGGCAACCTCGACATCGGCGCGCGCGGCGAACAGGGCCAATGGTTCGCCGAACGACTGGCCGCCGACCTGCAGCTCGATCAACTGGCACCGGCCTGGCTAGGTGACTTGCCGCAAGCGCTGCACAACGACTCGCTGCAATTGCGCATCCAACCGAGCGCCCCGCTCGGCGAACTGCCCGCCAATCTACTCGGCCGCGCCCTGCCCTTGGCGATTCTCCTGCGCAGCGATGGCGCCACCACGCTTGAGCTGCAGGCCCAGTTGGCACTGGCGAATGCGCCCCCCTGGGCAGTCCACATGACCAATGCGCGGCTAACCGCCAGCAACCCGGGCATCGTCTTGGCTGACTGGAAGACGCGCGACCTGAAGGCTGCACTTAGCTTCAACGGCTACCTGGATGATCGGCAACTCGACCTCAACCTGCTAAAAGGCTCGCAGTTAAACCTCGGCGAACTGGCCGGCGACGAGCTGCGCCTGACCCAGCTCAGCGGCAGCACCGAAGGCCTGCAACTACAAGCGCAACACCAAGCCGGCAGCCTTCAGGCATGGCGCCTGCAAGGCCCCGTCACACTGGCAACCCTGCGCCTGGAACAAGCGCTGCTCAAGCCGCAAGGCTGGCATTGGCAGGGGCAGCTCGCCGCCTCCCGGGAACAAGTCGAGCTGAACGGCCAACTGTCCTCGGCTGCCGACTTACAGCTGCGCCTGCAGCTGCAGCACAGCGCCAAACGAGGCCTGCAAGCACAGGCGCAACTGCCTGAACTGTTTCTCCGCGCCGGTAACCCACTGGCCGATACCCTGGCCGATTGGCCTGCCCTGCTTGATCTGAACAACGGCCGCCTGAGCGCCGATGCACGCCTGAGCCAAACACCTAACAACAGCGCCCCCAGCGTACAACTCAACCTCACCGGAAAAGGCCTCGCCGGGATCTACGACCGCACCGAACTCACGGGCCTGGACGGCCACCTGCACCTCAAACTGAATTCGCGGCAACTGGATATCGAGCTGGTCAAGCTGAGCCTGGAGCAAGCCAACCCAGGCATCCCCATCGGCCCCTTGCAGATGCGCGGCCGTTACAGCGCACCTATCAGCCAACTTGATAAAGGCCAGCTGTATCTGCAGCAAGCTCAAGCAGCACTGATGGGCGGTACGGCCCAGCTACCCTCTGAGCGATGGGACCTGCGCCAGGACAGCCTGCTCTTCCCGCTTGAATTACGCGGCCTGAAACTTGATCGGCTATTTACCCTCTATCCCACAGAAGGGTTGGCCGGAGCCGGCACACTCGACGGTCGACTACCGCTGCGTATCGGCAACGACGGCATCGAAATCGAACAGGGTCAACTGGCGGCCCGCCCACCGGGCGGCCGCCTGCAGTTCGAATCGGAGCGAATCAGGGCGCTGGGGCAGAGCAACCCCGCCATGCAGTTGGTGACGCAATCGCTGGAAGACTTTCACTTCACCACCCTGAACAGCCAGGTCAACTATGATCAGCAAGGTACGTTAAGCCTGGCCATGCGCCTGGAAGGCCAGAACCCGGCAATCGAACAAGGCCGCCCGATCCACTTCAACATCAATCTGCAAGAAGACATTCCCAGCCTATTGGCCAGCCTGCAGCTGACCGATAAAGTGAACGACATCATCAAGCAGCGGGTGCAGCAGCGCATATTGCAGCGCAGGGCAGCCGCCATCCCCAAGGGGCCTTAACCAAGGAGAAAGCGCCATGCGCTTGCGTAGTTATCTCGCCGCCCTGCTGCTAGGCCTGCTGAGTGCAGCCTGTACCCCGACGGTACAACTGCAGGCACCCAAGGAGCCGATCAATATCAATCTCAACGTGAAGATCGAGCACGAAATCTATATCAAGGTGGATAAAGCCCTGGACAGCATGTTCAGCGAATCCAGCGGACTGTTTTGAGGAGCCTGACCATGACCCTGTTTAAACACCTTGCCGGCCTGTTACTGCTGCTCAGCCTGAGCCTGCCGGCCGCCGCGCTGAACCTCAACGAAGCCATGTCGGCCCTCGGCGACGCCAAGGCCAGCGGCCAGCTCGGCGAGATGCCCAACGGTTACCTAGGGGTGGTCAAAGGCGGCGGCCAGGCCAGTGAAATCGCCCGCCTGATCAACCAGGCTCGCCGCACCGAATACCAGAAGCTGGCCGATCAGAATGGTATCCAGCGCAGCGACGTGGAAGCCATCGCCGGACAGAAAGCCCTCGACAAGACCCCACCCGGCCAGTACATCCAGGTGCAAGGCCAGTGGCGGCGCAAGTGATTGGCCTGGGCATGATGGGTTGAGCGCAGCGCTACCCATCATGCCCAGCGTCCACAAGGATTGACCCAGTGCCACTGGCTAATCCACTTCGCCCCTATCGGCCTCGACCCTGCGTATAGGCGATGCCCAGCCCTGCAAGCATGATCAAGGCCATGCCGAGCAACGCCCTGGCGTCCGGCACCTGGTCGAAGACCAGCCAGCCGAACAGCCCGGCAAACAGTAGCTGGCCATAACTGAAAGGCGCCAGGATCGCTGGCGAGGCCTGACGGAAGGCCAGGATCAGCAACTGATGACCGCACATGCCTATCACCCCGAGGCTAAGCAGGCCTAACAGGTGTTGCCACTGCGGGGTTTGCCAAAAAAACGGGATCAGCAGGCTGACAATCAGGCAGTTGATCGCCCCCGCGAGAAAGTTGCTGGTCGCCGCGCTGTCATGCGCCGCACTGATTCGGGTGAGAATCTGATACAGGGCAAAGCACAAGGCCGCACCCAGCGGCCATAAGATAGCCGGAGTAAACATCGCACCGGCCGGCCGCACGATCACCAGCACCCCGATAAACCCAAGTACCACCGCCAGCCATTGCGCCAGATTGATCCGCTCACGCAGCAGGGTGGCCGACAACAGGGTGACCAACAGCGGCGCCAGAAAGATCACCGCAGTGGCCTCAGCCAGCGGCACATAACGCAGCCCGGTGACGAACAGCAGGCTCACCCCCAGCAGCGCCAGAGCGCGGGTCAGCTGCAACCAGGGTCTTTGGCTGCGCAAGATGCTCAGGCCATGCTTGGGCAGCAGTACTGCCCCCATCAACAGGGTGTGCGACAGGTAGCGAAACCAGGTAAGCAAGAGGATCGGGTACAGGCCCGCCAGGTACTTGGCTACCGCATCATGGCTGGCGAAACAGGCGACCGACACCAGCGTCAGCAAAATACCGCGCAGCATCGGGTTACTCACAAGGGCGCTAGGCATCAGGGTATCCAGGCAGGCAATGCCGGCGTACAAGCCTGACATCCAGATCAGGGGACGACAACTTTAGCCTCAGCGTAGCCAGCCAAGCATTGCCGCGTCGGGCGCAACATCCACTCCGCCCGTGGCGGGGTGTTGTGCCACCGCGAGACAGTCTACCTGCTCCGCTGTGCCTTGCGCGCCTACTCACAGCGCTCTGTCCTTGGGCCTGGCGCTAGCGGCCGAACAATCCTCGCATGTGTTGCGCCACACCTTAGCGTCGCAATTCATTATGAACAGCGGGAACATCCTGATGCTGCAGAAATTTCTGAGACCTATGGCTCTGGCGATGACAATGCTCTATGCACACCTGTCGCCGGATCATTTGAAGGATGCTGTTCGGTTCGGGCCTGCGTCTGATTTTCGACACTTCTTCGACAGTTAGTCTGCCTGAACGAAAAAACCCCTGAAGCGCGAACTTCAGGGGTCTTTAATATGGCGGGAAGATAGGGACTCTAGAAAACCATCACCACAGCCATTTGACGCCCATAACACGGGCCATACAGAGCCAATAGTAGTACAATTGAGTAGTACAATTCACTGTACCACTCACCCACCGGGGACTGCCTTGGCAAACAACTTGATTCAAAAAAGTGGCGAATCAACTTGGTACGTTCGGCTGGCCATTCCTACTGACGTTCAAATGGCATTTGGTGGCCGCAAGGTACTCACTCAGTCACTGAAAACAGGCCTTCGGTCTGAGGCGATGGTTAGACGCCTCCAATACCTTGCGCAGTGGAAGCAGCAGATTGCCGACGCCCGAGCTGGTCGAGCACTACCCGCGAGTTGGGCCGAAGATGTAACCGATGCCCTAACCGCCATTTCTCAGGGGAAGACCTTACGAAAGATGCAACTAATTGGTGAGAATGTTTCGTTACCATCGATCACCCCTGAGAACGAGATCATTGCATTAGCGGCAATGGAACAGACCGGGATGCTTGATATTCTGGGTGAATTACAGGATTACTTCGGAGACACGCTTGAGGGTCAGCTTCAGTTTCATGAAACGCTAGCTAATGCCTTCAAAGAAATGATCCCTGATACTTACGCCAAACAGTTCAGCCTGAGCCGAGACCAAGTTACAGATATTTCAGCGCTGGTCGAGTCACCCAACAGCTTCAAACCACGCTCACCGATTACGCAGAAAAAACTCGATACGTTCAGGGTTTGGTACAGCAGCCAAGGTAACGTGCTAAAAACGGTGGACATCCTCATACGTAAAGTTGAGATGTTTTCAGCATGGCTCAACCGAACAGGCAACACTCTCTCATTCGACACCGTTTCGACGTACCTTGATGGTTTAGCGGACGCCAAGGGTAAAGCACTGACTTCGAAGACGAAGAAACAGCATCTCTGGGCGTGCAATACTTACTGGAAGTGGGCGAAAAAATACGATGCTGAGTGGCGGGAGCGATTCAAAGATACGCAAAACCCGTTCGATGATCATGACCTTCCAATCGTCAAAGGTGAGGTCATCATCTACGATGCTTTCACCAAGTATGAGTTAGAAATGCTACATGCCGAAGCCTTGGCAAAATCAGACCAGAATCTTGCAAACCTAATCGCTGTGGCAGCGTACACAGGTTGTAGGCTTGAAGAGGTCGGACACATTAACCACAGTGATCTCACCTTTGAGAACGGGCTTCCTATCGCCTTCAACATTCCGGATGCCAAGACACGTGCAGGTATTCGAGAAGTGCCTGTACACCATAAGTTGGCACCGCTGATGGTCGAGTTACTCGCATCATCCACCGATGGTTACATTCTACCGGGCCGAGCACTTAATGAATCCAACAAATACAACCATCGCCTTGATGCAGTAGGTAAACGTTTCGGACGAATGAAGAAAGCCAACAATTTTGGCCCACTGCACGTATTCCACTCTGTTCGCAAAACCGCCATCACCATCGTTCACCAAGCGGATGCACGGATGGAAGTTATGGCGGCACTGTTCGGTCATGAAACAGGGTTAATCACCCTCGACATTTACAGCTCAGGCCCTAGCCTTGACCAGAAACGAAAGGTGATCGAACTGCTGGATTACGCTTTTAATCTCCGCCAAAAACAGGTGATAAACAATGCAATTAATAATGATTAATTACCCTGTGTACAAGTCTATATCAGCAGCCGTCAACCTGAAGGCCCTGCTCCTTGGCGTGAAACCGGGAATTTGCTAAACCGGGCCGCTCCCCGCGCCCGCTTTCGACTGAGAAATAGACCGCACAAGTAATGCAGCACTTTACTCAGCTCAACCTACGGCAAATCTAAAGCCCCGCCAATGCTGGCGCTGCTTACATCAATATCACTGACATCAAGATGGCGACGATTCACTGTATGAGTATAGGAAAGACTTTGATACAGTGATTAGGAGATTATAGAGGAAGTGATCAGATGAGTGAGACCAGCGAACAGAAGAGCAAGCGTAACTACCTGCACCTACTGCATGAGTACCAGTGGGGTTACCAGCATTCTCTGTTTTACGATGATCTACACGAAAGCACAGCCCTGCTAGATGACATGGTTAGATTCAAGCAAGAACTAAGGCGTAAGTGCCCTGACCAACCGTTCCTTATCCGTATCCAACTGCACAACCGGAAAACACCGCATAACCCGGATGGTGGATTACAGGCATACTTAGTGATTCTCACAACCAAGAACGCATACAAAGCTATTAGTGCAGCAGCAGATAAAGTAATGAGCGGCCAGTGTAATGTCATGAGCATGAGCCTTACGCCAGAGAAGAACATAAAATCAGCATCAGCCATCAAATCTCAGAGGCCGCACGATCTTGAACGATTCTTCGGCAAAGAGAAGGTCAACCGATTTACAGTGCTCAACAGAAACAAACTTAGCCTACTAGCTACATCACCCGCCAACCAATAAATAAACTACCGAGCCACCGCCATTCAATAGCCATTTACACACAGCCATACCCACAACCAACATGGTTTCCGCTAACGATTACGACTTCAAACCCCGAAACCAGCATACAACTCACGCTTAAGATTCAAACACTGATCTAACATGCCGAAAGATCGCATGATTTGCCTCACGAAAAATTAGTATCAATTCATTATTCAACTCATCACAACGATACTGAATATAAAAACAGATCTCATGACCTTCTTTCCCCTCAACCACATCAACCAATTTACGCAATTCAGACCTGACTTTATTTCGCAGATCAAATGGCGAAATCATAAAATCACCCACCTCATCTTCACGAAGAAACAATATACAATTCCGCCACGCCTTCATATATTGCTCCACAGCCATACGCCAACTCAAGCCCGTACACTCAAGCATATCCTCAACATCCAATAAATCCGAACTCGCCTCACCTGAGGCTTTACCTTGGCAGTATGCCTTCATGTTTTCTATATGATCATGAATTACCCTCAGGCTATCCACACTACGCCCGAGCTCTTGGAATGCATCAAATTTCTTCTGGGACTTAAATTGTTTCTTCCAAGCATCTAATGTGAAAATTGCGAAAATAGCCATCGCTATAGTTACCAAATAACTTGCCAGCTCTATAAAACTCTTCCAACCTTCAAAATAGTTTAAATTCAATCCTGAAACAGACATACCAATTATCACACCAACAACCAAAACCAGAAAACAAAGTCCATACCTATACTTATCCACAAAAGACTCCAAATTTATAATTCCAATAAATCCCGGAACAACATCAAACACTCGCTTTAATATCGGAATAGACTCAATCAACACAACAATATACATACGATTAACGTGGCTCAGTCGTGCTTTGACAGTATACGTATGATTACTCGCTCTGCCCTCCACCGTAACCGCACACAGAGCGACTCAATAACGACCGTTTATGACACCAGCGCCAGCAGTCCGGAAAACGGTATCAATAAATAGGGTTTACTTTTTGGCACCACCACAGGATAATGACACCACGTTAAAGATACCAGAGAGCACCCCACCATGAGCCGCACCTTCGCCTACTGTCGAGTCTCCACCACTGGCCAGACTACCGAAAACCAAGTGCTTGAAATCAAGAGCGCCGGCTTCGACCTGCAATCTCAGCGGGTCATTGAAGAAACGATTAGCGGCAGCACCAGCGCCAGCGAGCGAAAAGGCTTCGCCACCCTTCTAGACCGCATGGAATCGGGTGACGTTCTGGTAGTTACGAAGCTAGATCGCCTTGGCCGGAACGCTATCGACGTTCAGAGCACCGTTGAGCGACTGGAAGGTAAAGGCATTCGAGTGCATTGCCTGGCATTGGGCGGCGTCGATCTGACCTCTCCAGCAGGCAAAATGACAATGGGAGTACTGGCGGCTGTAGCTCAATTTGAGCGTGACCTGCTCATTGAACGCACTCAATCTGGCCTAGAGCGAGCAAAGGCAGAGGGTAAGGTTCTGGGGCGTCCCGCAAAAGCATCTGCTGAACAAGTTCAGGCTCTGAAGTGCGAAGATAAGTCGCAATCTGCGGTAGCAGCAGAGTTGAACATCAGCCTTTCCACCGTAAAGCGGTTGTGGAATAGCTGATAACCACCAGGAGGCCGCACAAGCAACGATAACGCTAAATAGCTACCCATATAGCACTATCTACAATAAACGCAACAGGCGAGCCCACAGACGCCTTTACGGGCAATTATATCGACAGGTGTAGAGATATTTTAGAGTTACCAGCGACTATGGAGAGGCCCGAAGATTACTGCTAAGCCCCTCAGCTGGAAATGAGAGGAATCATTCGGACAAATCGCAACACGCCCCACAGAACCGGCAATCCAAGTAGTACAAATGAGTAGTACAACCTGAAAAGAAAAAGCCCCGTAACTCATTGAATTACAGGGCTTTTCTATATATGGCGGGAAGATAGGGATTTGAACCCTAGGTACCATCGCTGATACAACGGATTTCGAATCCGTCCCGTTCGGCCACTCCGGCATCTTCCCGTGGCGGCGCGCATGATAGCAGCTGAAGCGCGTTTGGCGAACCCCAGTTTGAAAACTTTTCACATGCTTTCAGATGCTTGCGGCCGAGAAGGGACTACAGCAGGCGTACCACCCCTACTCCTCCGCCTAGCCCAGATACGCAAAGAGGCACCGAAGTGCCTCTTTGCGTTGCGTTAACCGCCTCGGTGCACGTTAGACGGTCAAGCGGGTCAACGCTTCGCGGTACTTGTCTGCGGTCTTTTGCGCGACGTCGGCCGGCACTGCCGGGGCCGGCGCTTGTTTGTTCCAGCCGGTGGACTCCAGCCAGTCGCGCACGAACTGCTTGTCGAAGCTTGGCGGGTTTTTTCCTTCGACATAGCTGTCGGCCGGCCAGAAACGACTGGAGTCGGGAGTCAGCACTTCGTCCATCAGGGTCAGGGTGCCGTCTTCGTCCAGACCGAACTCGAACTTGGTGTCGGCGATGATGATGCCGCGCGTCGCCGCATAGGCGACCGCCGCGCTATACAGGGCGATGGCCGTGTCACGCACCTTGGCGGCCAACTCCGCACCGATAATGGACTCGCACTGCTCGAAGGAAATGTTCTCGTCGTGGTCGCCAACGGCAGCCTTGGTCGACGGTGTGAAGATCGGTTGCGGCAGCTTGGAGGCTTCCTGCAGGCCGGCGGGCAACTGAATGCCGCAGACGGTGCCGCTCTGCTGGTATTCCTTCCAGCCAGAGCCAGCGATGTAACCGCGCACGATGGCCTCCACCGCTACCGGCTTGAGGCGCTTGGCCACCACTGCACGGCCCTCTACCATCGGCAGCTCGGCGGCTGAGACGACGTCCTCGACTCTGTCGCCGGTGAAGTGGTTGGGCACCACGCCGGCGAGCTTGTCGAACCAGAAATTGGAAATCGCCGTGAGTATTTTGCCCTTGTCCGGGATCGGCTCGGCGAGGATCACGTCGAACGCCGAGAGGCGGTCGGTGGCGACCATCAGCATACGCTTGTCGTCAATTTCGTAGAGGTCGCGGACTTTTCCCGAATAGATCTTCTTCAGGCTCAGGGTCGCAGGAGTGGTCATGTCGGGATTTCCGCCTTTAGCAAACGAAACAGGCGAAACCCGCTGGGTTTCGCCTATTGGTTTCTTTCCGAGTTGCGCCTGCAACCCAATTATCTTTAACCGAGGTTTTCCTGGATCAGGTCCAGAATCCGACGCGCGACATCAGACGGCGCGACGGTGTTGAGGTCTTTTTCCACGGTGACCTGGACACTGTCACCCACCGGCGTCAGGCGCACCTGATAGCGATCAGCACGTGCCTCGATTTCTTCCTTATCGCGCTCACCGCCGAACAGCTTGCCGAGGAAACTCGGCTCCTCACCCTTCTTGATAGCACCTTCGGCCAGGTTGATGTAGTAGACGCCGAGGCTTCGATTGAGGTCGTCGATGCGCACATCGGCCATCTCCAGGGAGCGACCCACACCAGACCAGGCCCGATCAAAATCGGCGCCCAGATTCAGTACCGGGTTGCCATTGCCGTCCTCAGACAGACTGACGCGGCGTGGCGCGTCGAAATCGCGTGCGGCCAGCAGCGACACGGAACCACCCTGCTCAGCACTGCGCGCCAGGCTCACCAGCATCTCGTCGAGCAACGCGGCTTCCAGCTTCGGATTGCCGCTACGACTGGCGAAGGCCACATCGGCGCTGCTGCCGACTGGGCGCTCGGCACTGACCACGAAGACCTCACTGGTATTGCGCTGCACGCCCGGCTCGATGCGCACCCGCACGCGGGTCTCGGCATCCGCCACACCTGACTCGAGCTTGCTCAAACGACGCGCTACGGCACTGGAGAGCTCATCGAAACGCTGCCAGGAAGTACTGAATTCGCCGGTCTGCGGACGCTCGTCGACCACCCGAAAACCGCTGTCTTCAAAGAACTGCCGAACCACGGGCCAGACTTCGGCAGGCACCCGCTGGGCCACCAGCCAGCGTGACTCGCCGCTCTTCTGCAGGCTGAACTCGCTGGCATCGGCGCGCGCTTGCAGGGCTTGCGGACGCGGAACTTCGTACTCACCCGTTACCGTGCTGCTGGCGACCTGCTGCGGCACCGGCAACAGGGGATCGAGGCGCTTGGCTTCGACATTCGCCGGCAGCTGCATGGGCGCGGTTTGCCGCGCGGCGAGGTAGTCGCCGCCACGATCACGGAAATAGCCATCCTCACCCCACAACCAGCCACAACCGCTGGTACTAGTGATGATCAGAGCAAGTGCAGAGAGTCCGGCCAGTCGCTTCATGCGTAGTAATTCCTCAATTAAACCAATACGCCGGACTGGCGCAGGGCCTGACGCAGCGGTTCATGACAACGCGGGCTGAGCCAGGTCAGTGGCAGGCGAATACCATCCGGCATCATGCCCATCTCGTGCAGGGCCCATTTAACCGGAATCGGGTTGGACTCCATGAACAGCGCCTGGTGCAACGGCATCAAACGATCGTTGATGGCGCGGGCCATCGCGGCGTCACCGCGCATGGCGGCGGCGCACAGGTCACTCATCGCGCGCGGGGCGACGTTGGCAGTCACCGAAATATTGCCCTTACCACCCATTAGCATCAGCTCGACGGCGGTGGCATCATCGCCGGAATACACCAGGAAATCCTTGCTCACCCGGTCCAGTACTTCCTGGGCGCGCTGCAGGTCACCAGTGGCTTCCTTGATACCAATAATGTTGGCTATCTTCGACAGCCGCTCGACAGTCTCCGGCAACATGTCGCACACAGTGCGACCCGGCACGTTGTAGAGAATCTGCGGAATCGCCACTGCTTCGGCGATGTGGCGGAAATGCAGGTACAGGC
This sequence comes from Pseudomonas taeanensis MS-3, assembly GCF_000498575.2. Taxonomy (GTDB): domain Bacteria; phylum Pseudomonadota; class Gammaproteobacteria; order Pseudomonadales; family Pseudomonadaceae; genus Aquipseudomonas; species Aquipseudomonas taeanensis. The sequence continues at coordinate 5,924 of NZ_AWSQ01000009.1, read as the reverse complement.
CTTCCTGAGTCGGCTTGTTGTAATACGGGGTCACCAGCAGGCAGGCATCGGCGCCCACCTCTTGGGCGGCACGGGTCAGTTCGACCGACTCACGGGTGGAGTTGCCACCGGTGCCGGCAATCACCGGAATGCGCCCGGCGACCTGGTCGACCACGCGACGAATCGCCTCGATATGTTCCGACACGTCCAACGTAGCCGACTCACCCGTGGTGCCGACCGCGACGATGGCGTTGGTGCCCTCCTGCAGGTGGAAATCCACCAGTTTGCTCAAGCTGTCCCAGTCGAGATCACCTTGTGCATCCATGGGCGTGACCAGTGCCACCATACTGCCCGCAATCATGCAACCGCTCCTGCCGGAAAAAGAGAGCCGTAATGGTACTGGCGCTACCAGCCTTGCACAAGCGAAGGACAAGCCCGTGCATCACCCGCCCCTGTGTGCAAACACCGCAGAATGTAAGGATCCGACAGTCGCGAGCATTCCCCTGAGCGGCGCTTTTCGCTACCCTTCGTCTTTGCTCGGTACTCTGTTCGAGCCGCACGCTCATCGTTTTAGGAAGGCTGCATGTCCACCCCCCAAGTTCGCGAACAATTCCTCATCATCAGTGCACTCGGCCCCAACGCCATGGAGTTGACTAACGTCCTGTGCCGCGCCAGCCATGAAAACCGCTGCGCAGTACTCAGCACCCGCCTGAGCCGACACGGTGAATTCAGCGCGCTGGTGCTGCAAGTTTCCGGCAGCTGGGACGCACTGGCGCGCCTTGAGTCGAGCCTGCCCCTGCTGGCCAAGAAACATTCCTTCTCCACCAACGTAATTCGCAGCGGCGCCTCGGAAAACCGCCCTCAGGCCCTGCCATATGTGGCCTACGTCAGCTCGGTATATCGCCCTGACATCCTCAATGAGTTGTGCCAGTTCTTTATCGACCACCATGTCGAGCTGGAAAATCTCACCTGCGATACCTACCAGGCACCCCAGACCGGCGGCACCATGCTCAACGTCACCCTGACCGTGACCCTGCCAGCCGGCACTCAGATCAGCTGGTTGCGCGATCAGTTTCTCGACTTCGCCGACGCCTTGAACCTGGATGCACTGATCGAACCTTGGCGCCCGCAGAACCCATAAGGAGCGTTTAATGGCCGTAACACTCGACACCCCCGTAGCCGACTTCCAGGCTCAGGCCACCAGTGGCCAGGCCGTGCAACTGTCGGCCCTGCAAGGCCAGCAGGTGGTGATCTACTTCTACCCGAAAGACAGCACGCCGGGCTGCACCACAGAAGGCCAGGGCTTTCGCGACCAGTACCCGGCCTTTCTGGCGGCCAACACCCAGATATTCGGCGTATCCAGGGACGGCCTCAAATCCCACGAGAACTTCAAGAGCAAGCAGGCCTTTCCCTTCGAACTGATCTCGGACAAGGACGAGGCACTCTGCCAACTGTTCGAGGTGATCAAGCTGAAGAAGCTCTACGGCAAGGAATACCTGGGCGTCGACCGCAGCACCTTCCTGATCGACCAACACGGCGTGCTGCGTCAGGAGTGGCGAGGTGTGAAAGTACCCGGCCACGTCGATGCGGTACTGGCTGCTGCGCAAGCGCTGAATAAGGCCTGACACCCGACCAGAAGCAGAACGGCCGCTCTACGCGGCCGTTCTTGTTTAAACACTTCGCTCATGGGGCTCAGTGCGCGGCCAGGCGTCCAGCAGCGCCTTGAACAAGGTAGCCAGCGGAATGGCGAAGAACACCCCCCAAAAGCCCCATAAGCCGCCGAACAGCAGAACCGCGCAGATGATTGCCACCGGGTGCAGGTTCACCGCCTCGGAGAACAGCAGCGGGACCAGCACGTTACCGTCGAGCGCCTGAATAACCCCATACACTACCAACAGGTAGATGAACTGATCGCTCCAGCCCCACTGGAACAACGCAATCAGCACCACCGGTACGGTGACCACCACCGCGCCGATATAGGGCACCACGACAGACAACCCCACCAGTAGCGCCAATAACGCCGCATAGTTGAGCCCCAGCGCCGCGAAGGCGATGTAGCTGACCACCCCGCAGATGATGATTTCGATCACCTTGCCGCGGATGTAATTGGCGATTTGCAGGTTCATTTCCTGTGCCACATGGCTGAGCAAAGCCCGCTCATTCGGCAGGTAGCTGCGAAACCAACGACCGATCAGCTCACGATCCTTAAGGAAAAAGAACACCAGGATCGGCACCAGCACCAGGTAAATCATGATGCTGGCCAGCAGCGGCAGACTGGATAACGAGAAGGTCAACGCCCACTGACCGAACTGACCGATCTCGCCACGCGCCAGCTCAATCGCCTGCAACACCTGTTCATCGCTAATCAAGTGCGGATAGCGCTCCGGCAGCAACAGCAGCAACGACTGCCACTCACCCAACATGCGCGGCAGCTCATTGAACAGGTTGCTCAACTGACGCCACAACAAGGGCATCAACACCAGCAGACACAACGCCAGGGCACTGACGAACAGGGCAAATACCAGGGACACGGCAGCCATCTGCGGCAAGCGCAGACGCTCGAGGGCATTGACCAGCCCCTGCATCAGAAACGCCAGCACCAACCCGGTCAGAACCGGCGCCAACATCCCACCCAAAGTCAGAACCGTGGCAAAACCGAGGATCAGCAACACCGTCAGCACAACAGCCTGCTCATCGGAAAAATAGCGGTGTAGCCAGTTGCGTAACACGCGAAGCATCTTCATTCCCTAGATCAAAATAACCCATTCACAAACAGTGTCAGGCTTTACGCAACCAGTAGCGGTAGATGCCATTGTCTACCTCTTCATGCAACAAAGTGTGCCCGGCGAGGTTCGCGAAGGCGCGAAAGTCGCGCTGCGAACCCGCATCGGTAGCAATCACTTTCAGCACCGCTCCACTGGCCAGACGATTCAACTCCAGCTTGGCCTTGAGTAGCGGCAGCGGACAGTTCAAGCCACTGGCATCCAGCTCTGCATCGCAGGCCTCAACCCGCATTTGTGCATCGTTCATTCTATCCCTCCCAAACCTGGCGCTAGGATACCTCAAGGCAGCACAACCCTGGCCATACGCGCGCCTGCCCAGCTACAGTACGACTCTGTTCACCAAGAGCCTCGTGCATGAATCCTCTGCGCCCTACCCTGTTGACGCTCGCCTGCCTGTTCGCCCTGCCCGGTACAGCTAGCGAGCTGCCATCACTCGGCGATGCCAGCTCCGCCATCGTCTCACCGCAACAAGAGCATCAACTGGGCCGCGCCTGGCTGAGCCTGCTGCGCGGCCAGGTCAGTCAGCTTTCCGACCCGCAGCTCAAGGACTTCGTTGAGAGCAGCGTTTACCGCCTAGGCGAGACCAGTCAGGTACAAGACCGGCGCCTGGAGTTCGTCCTGCTCGACAGCCCACAAATCAACGCATTCGCCGCACCCGGGGGAATTATCGGGGTCAACGGCGGACTGTTCCTCTATGCACAGAGCGAAGCCGAATATGCCTCGGTTATGGCTCACGAACTCGCGCATTTATCACAACGCCACTTTGCCCGCGGCCTGGAAGCCCAGCAACGCATGCAGTTGCCGGTCATGGCGGCAATGCTTGCCGGAATAGTGGCAGCTGCAGCAGGTGCCGGTGACGTCGGGATTGCCGCCATCGCGTCGACTCAAGCGGCGGCGATTCAGGAGCAGCGACGCTTCTCCCGGCAGAACGAGCAAGAGGCCGACCGCATCGGCCTGGTAAACCTGGAAAAGGCCGGCTACGACCCGCGCGCCATGCCGAGCATGTTCGAGCGCCTGATGCGCCAGTATCGCTATGACCGCAAACCACCGGAGTTCCTCCTGACTCACCCGGTATCCGAGTCACGGATCGCGGACACGCGCAACCGCGCCGAACAATTCAACAGCGGCGGCACGCAAGACAGCGTGCGCTACCAGCTCATGCGCGCTCGCGTGCAGTTGATCTATGAAGACACTCCCGGCCTGGCTGCCAAGCGCTTTCGCGCCATGCTCGAAGAAAACCCAAAACTGGAGGCCGCGCGTTACGGCCTGGCATTGGCACAGATCAAGAGCGGCCAACTCAAGCAGGCCCGCGAAAGTTTGCAGCCCCTACTGCAGAACGCCCCCAACGATATTGCGTACAACCTGGCCCAGGTGGAACTGGACATCGCTGCCCGCCAACTAGCGGATGCACAGGGCCGCGTCGAACGCCTGCAGCGGCTGTATCCCAGCAATTATCCGCTGCATCAAGCCGGTATCGACCTGCTGATGAAACAGGGTCGCACCCAGGACGCCGAGCGCGCGCTCGACGCACTACTGAAGAACCGCCCAAAAGATCCGGACATCTGGTACCAAGTCGCCGAAGTGCGCGGCCTCACCGGCAACACCATCGGCCTGCACCAGGCCCGCGCAGAATTTTTCGCCCTGGTCGGCGACTTTGACCAAGCCATCGAACAGCTCGACTTCGCCAAACGTCGGGCAACCAACAACTTCCAACTGGCATCGCGGATCGATGCGCGGCAGCGTGAATTGATCGAAGACCAGCGCAGCATCGAACAAATGCTGCGGTAAACACCCAGAAAAAAGCCCGGAACTCTCCGGGCTTTTCATTTCAAGCAGCGTTGAACTTAGGCATTCCCCGCCAGCTTCAGCCGCGCAGCCTGAGTGAAGTCCAGCATGCGCTTGAGCGGCTTGATTGCCTTGGGGATCAACGCAGGGTCGACGAAAATCTCGTTACTGCCCTCACGCAGGCAATTCAGCGTTCGCTCCAGGGTATTCATCGCCATCCAAGGGCAGTGCGCACAACTGCGACAGGCCGCACCATTACCGGCGGTGGGCGCCTCGATAAACGTCTTGTCCGGACACAGTTGCTGCATTTTGTAGAAAATGCCGCGATCGGTGGCGACGATAAAAGTCTTGTTCGGCAAACTCTGCGCCGCCTTGATCAACTGACTGGTCGACCCCACCGCATCGGCCAGGTCGATGACCGCTGTCGGCGACTCCGGATGTACCAGCACCGCCGCCTCCGGGTACAGCGCCTTCATGTCTTCCAGTTGCTTGGCCTTGAACTCTTCGTGAACGATACACGCACCGTCCCACAACAGCATATCGGCGCCCGTCTGGTTCTGGATGTAACGGCCCAGGTGCTGATCCGGCGCCCAGATGATGCTTTCGCCGTTGTCCATCAGGTGTTCGATGATTTCCACCGCACAGCTGGACGTTACCACCCAGTCTGCCCGCGCCTTCACCGCTGCCGAGGTGTTGGCATACACCACCACGGTACGCTGCGGATGCTGGTCGCAGAACGCGGAAAACTCCTCCACCGGACAACCCAGGTCCAGCGAGCAGGTCGCCTCCAGGGTCGGCATCAGCACACGCTTTTCCGGATTGAGGATTTTCGCCGTCTCACCCATAAATTTCACGCCCGCGACCAGCACGGTCTGCGCCGCGTGCTGATTACCGAAGCGGGCCATCTCCAAGGAGTCGGAGACACAACCGCCCGTTTCTTCAGCAAGCGCCTGCAATACAGGATCGCAGTAGTAATGGGCAACCAGCACGGCGTTCTGCTTTTTCAGCTCCGCTGCAATTTCAGCGCGGTAAAACGCCTCTTGCTCGGGCGTCAGCGGCTTAGGCTGCTTGGCGTCGAGGTGAGCTTGAACCAGAAGGCGTTCGGAAATCTGCGTCATGTCATCAGGCCCTGTGGAGGTCTATCAGCGCGAAACTTGAGTATACCCGCCTGGTTGGCGCGAGAGCAGACGAGGCTGAAATACGGGGGTACTCAAGCGTGATCAAGGTAAAAATCGCAGATAAAAAAAAGCCCGAAAATTCCTTTAATCAGAACTTTCAGGCTTTCTCTACCTTCCGTAGAAGGAAATATGGTGGGTCGTGTGGGATTCGAACCTACGACCAATTGGTTAAAAGCCAACTGCTCTACCAACTGAGCTA
>NZ_AWSQ01000008.1 GCF_000498575.2 Pseudomonas taeanensis MS-3 | reverse complement strand
GGCCAGAACGTACGCAAGTACGCCGGCAAGCTACTCATCACTCCGGCTCGCAAGAGTGCGAAGGCATTGCTGGATAAGGTGCGGGAAATCGCGAACGCAAACAAGACGGCGACTCAAGCTAACTTGATCTTGACCCTGAACCCGGTGATCCGAGGATGGGCCATGTATCATCGCCATGTTGTCGCCGCCAAGCGTTTCGCATGGATCGACCATCAGATTTGGCAAGTGTTATGGCGCTGGGCAGTTCGCCGGCACGCCATGAAAAGTGCCCATTGGGTAAAACAACGCTACTTTCGTGTCGTGGGTCAACGGCACTGGGTTTTCGCCACCCAGGAGAAAGCGCGCGGCATGAGTCAACCCGCTTGGCTGTATGCCGCCGCCAGTGTTTCGATCGTGCGGCATATCAAAATATGCAGTGCAGCGAACCCGTTTGATCCAGCATGGACGTTTTACCTTGAGCGCCGAAGAGCGCATCGTCAGGTTGCCCAGTCTTACTCAGGCTGCTGGAAGGCTTGAGCCGTATGAGGGGTGACTCTCACGTACGGTTCTTAGGGGAGGCAAGGGTGGTAACACCCTTGCTTTACCCGACTGAAGGCCCATGTCGGCGTGGACGTTGAGTCCGGTCTGGTGCACAGCGTGGTGGGCACGGCGGCCAATGTGGCGGATATCACCCAGGTCGACAAACTGTTGCATGGCGAGGAAAACATGGTCGGTGCTGACGCGGGTTATACCGGTGTCGAAAAGCGTCCGGAGCATGATGGCCGGAAGGTGATCTGGCAGGTCGCGGCACGCCGCAGTACTTACAAGAAGCTGGGCAAGAGCAGCCCGCTGTACAAAGCCAAGCGCAAGATCGAGAAGGCCAAAGCCCAGGTGCGCGCCAAGGTCGAACACCCGTTCCGGGTGATCAAGCGGCAGTTCGGTTATGTGAAGACGCGCTTCCGTGGCCTGGCGAAGAACACTGCGCAACTGGTGACACTGTTCGCGCTGTCGAATCTGTGGATGGCGCGCAGACATTTACTGACGAATGCAGGAGAGGTGCGCCTGTAATGCGAAGAATGGCTGCCGCGAGGTACTTGCGGCGGCTAAAAACCCAAAAATAAGCGGGTGATCTGAGCGTTTTTGATCGATTTACCGCTTTCAAAATCGGCAGAGGCTGAAGTCAGCCAAAAATACACGGCTACTTCAGACCATCCTGTGCGACACGAAGCTTTACCTGTCATTGTCCACCTATTCCGTGTTTGGAATGGTAGCGGACTCGCTGTGCGACCAGCGATAGCCTAACAAGACATGCATCACTGGTAACGGTGGGGTGTGAAGCTCTTGTGACAATGTAGCCCCTTGATGGTGTGTAATCGCTGCGAAGTGAAGCACAGATGCTCGGAGCCGTACCGGGTTGAGGCGCTAGGCTGGCCAGTATGAGCAACGTAAGTGAACTGCTGATAAATGTCGTGACTGAAAACATGCCAAAACGGCTGATAGGCATGAACCAAAAGGTGTGAGGTCGGTTATTTCTGTGGGATGTGGGAATACGTCGTCATCAGACTTCCGGCAAAAAGGCAGGCTCTAACCTGGGCGTGTGACAGGTAAGGAACGTGGTAAGCCCGTATTGCTGCCTTTGTGGCAGGTGAGCCGTAAGGTGAGCTGTTGGCGGTGCGGGTATGGGATCGCAGAGAAAGCGAATGCCGGGCTGTAATGGCTCGGATAGGGGTTGGAACATTACTCCACGGGAAACCGGGCAGACTTCTGCGTGGTCGTTGAACACATGAGCGAAGATTAGGTTGGGCCTGAAAGGGTGCAGGTCAGCGCGCAAGAGCATGGGTTTCCCATGTCCGCGACCTGAGTCCGTATTGCGGAAACTGACCAGCTCAGAGCGGATTGTGAAGATCCATCTTTCCCCAGAAGGAATCAAGGCAGATAGATCGGCTCTTGATCGGGCTTACAACGGCTTGAGCCGTATGCGGTGAAAGTCGCACGTACGGTTCTTAGGGGGCCCTAGGCCAGCAATGGCCTGGGGGCTACCCGACTAGGTTGGGCCTGAAAGGGTGCAGGTCAGCGCGTAAGAGCATGGGTTTCCCATGTCCGCGGCCTGAGTCCGTATAGCGGAAACTGACCAGCTCAGAGCGGATTGTGAAGATCCATCTGTACCCAGAAGCAATCAAGGCAGATAGATCGGCTCTTGATCGGGCTTACAACGGATTGAGCCGTATGCGGTGAAAGTCGCACGTACAGTTCTTAGGGGGGCCCTAGCGGACTGTTTGGTTAGTTCAATAACTTATTCTTGATTGCGGTGAGCTTTGCGCGACTAACAGAGTTGATGATGGATTCAGCCGTTTTGTTCCAGCGAAATGGCTTGGCTGAATGTTCATTATGGGCCTCGATAAAACGGCGAATTGCCGCTTTCAGATCAGCCACGCTGCTGAACGCATCGCGATACAGCGCCCGCCTTCCAATTGAGCAAACCAACCCTCAACGGCGTTCAACCATGAGGCGCTGGTCGGCGTGAAGTGCAGCTTGAAGCGGGGATGCTTCTCCAGCCACGCCTTGACGGCGGCTGTCTTGTGAGTCGAGCTGTTGTCCAGAATCAAATGCAGATCCAGCTCGGCAGGCGTCGCGCGGTCGATCTGTCGCAAGAATTCAAGGAACTCTTTGGCCCTGTGTCGTTGGGTGATGCGACCAATGACCTGGCCCGTCAGGATGTCGAAGGCGGCATACAAACTGGCCGTACCGTGACGCTTGTAGTCATGCGTCCTGCGTTCGATCTGACCCGGCTTGAGCGGCAGCATGGGCTGGGTGCGATCCAGCACCTGGATCTGGGTTTTCTCGTCCACTGACAGCACCATCGCATTGTCAGGCGGGTTCAGGTACAGCCCAACCACATCGACCACTTTGTCAGCAAAGTGTGGGTCGTTGCTGATCTTGAAGGTCTTCAGCCGGTGGGGCTTGAGATCGGCAGCGGCCCACACCTGGGCGACTTGCCAGACGGTAACGCCCACGTATTTGGCCATCAGGCGCAGGCTCCAGTGAGTCGCCTCACGCGGTACACGCTGGGTCGTCAGGGTGAGGATTTCCTTAATCTTCGCCTCGTCGAGCGTGCGTGGATGTCCGCTACGCGGGAGATCGCTCAGCCCATCGAGGCCAGCTTCCTGATAGCGCTTGCGCCATTTGAATACGACAGGTGCCGAAACTTCCAACCGATCACTCACCTGCTTGGGCGTGAGACCGCTGGCCAGCAGCAACAGAATTCGGGCACGTTGCCCAAGGTTTTGCGGCAGAGTTCCCATGCATAACCAGCTGGCTCAAGAGCTGGATGATTCCTTTTCATGGTGTGGCCACCAAGTACCTAACGAACTATCTGGGCTGGCGCGCCTACTGGAACGCTACAAAGCGCAGCTCAACCCATTGATTTTCTTGGGAGAGTCGCTGGGGTATACGGGCGTGCAACAGTTAACTCAGACATAGCCTTATCGAAATAGGACGATGCGCCGACGATGGCCATCGGAATGTCTGGCGAAATGCGTAGCGCGATCATGTCCTTATCGACATCCTCACCAAGGCGGACGCCGGCATCAAAGCGTTCGGCAACGATGTCCGTCAGCCCATAGTCCAAAGTGATATCGGTCTTGATGTCAGGGTAGGTGATCATCAGTTCCCGCAGCACAGGCCACAGGATGGTTTTGGCTGCGTCCTCCATTGATGTGATGCGTATGGTACCTGCAGGCCTACTCAAGAAAGAATTTTTCATCTGCCTCGACAATGCCGCTTTCACGCGCATCGTGATGCGCAGCCGCATCGCGCAAAAAGCGATGACGCCAGCGAAAGGCGGTGTTCTTGCTGACGCTGCAGTGCTTGGCCGCCGCCCTCACGGTCAACCCAGCAATAGGTGCCTGGGCATAATCCAGCCAGCAGTACTTTTTTCGCAAACGCGCCAGGGGTGTACAGGTCAATGCGTTGCACGTGCGGCGACAGGCCTTGCAGCGATAGCGCTGCAAGCCACCACTGCGACCCCATGAGGCCAACTGCGTGGCATCTGCGGCACAGTGAGGGCAGGATTTCAGGTCAGGAATGGCCTCTACAAGGTCATCTCTCGGCACGCTGATTTGGAGAACATGCTGAACGATGGACTTCTGTTTGACCGTCAGGCGATCAAGCCGAGCCAGTAAATGTTGAAAGGATTGGGCATCCATAACGGCACTCCTTGATGAGCACACGTCTTCAGTCTAGGCCTGCAACAGTTAATGGGTACATAGCCTAATTCAAGGCCAGGACACTGGCTCGCCTTGGCCTGGAGGGATGACATTGACTGCGGATCTCGTCGCCGAGATGGTTAATGTTATTCAGATAACTACACCAAGGAGTAGTTGAAGCAGGCTTAAGGTGAGTGCAGTTTTACCATGTCAGATGTGAGAGTAGATGGCCTGATTTTCCCTGTGGGGACAGAAATTAGGTTGTGTGGTGCTCGCAGAGACTTATTGGACAATAGGAGAACAACAAAATGAATGGCAAAAACAGCGTTCTGGATTCTGCTCCAGAATACGTGGATAAAAAGAAATATTTTTGGATACTTTCAACTTTTTGGCCGGCTACTCCGATGATCGGAATCTGGCTTGCCAATGAGACTGGCTGGGGTATCTTTTATGGCTTAGTTCTAGCTGTGTGGTACGGGGTTCTTCCATTGCTTGACGCGATGTTTGGTGAGGACTTTAATAATCCGCCTGAGGAAGTAGTGGAGAAACTGGAGAAAGAACGTTACTACCGAGTTTTAACGTATCTAACAGTTCCAATGCATTACGCAGCACTAATCGTGTCTGCATGGTGGGTAGGGACTCAGTCAATGTCTTGGTTCGAAATCGGCGCACTTGCCTTGTCACTGGGCATCGTGAATGGCCTAGCGCTTAATACAGGTCACGAACTGGGCCACAAAAAAGAAGCCTTTGATCGTTGGATGGCGAAAATTGTGCTGGCGGTTGTCGGGTACGGCCACTTCTTTATTGAGCATAATAAAGGCCATCACCGTGATGTTGCTACACCGATGGACCCTGCGACCTCACGTATGGGAGAAAATATATATAAATTCTCAACCCGTGAGATTCCTGGAGCGTTTCGTCGTGCTTGGGGGCTTGAGGAACAACGCCTTTCGCGCCGCGGGCAAAGCGTTTGGAGTTTCGATAATGAGATCCTCCAGCCAATGGTCATCACAGTTGTTCTCTACACCCTCCTGCTTGCCTTCTTTGGTCCGAAGATGCTGGTATTCCTTCCAATTCAGATGGCTTTCGGGTGGTGGCAGTTAACAAGCGCGAACTACATTGAACACTACGGTTTGCTGCGTGAAAAAATGGCCGATGGACGATATGAACATCAAAAGCCACATCACTCGTGGAACAGTAACCACATCGTGTCAAATCTGGTTCTGTTTCACCTTCAACGGCACTCTGATCACCACGCGCACCCAACTCGCTCTTACCAGTCATTACGTGATTTCCCCGGCCTTCCCGCACTTCCGACTGGCTACCCCGGTGCATTTTTGATGGCAATGATTCCTCAATGGTTTAGATCGGTCATGGACCCTAAGGTGGTAAATTGGGCTAATGGCGACCTGAGCAAGATTCAAATTGAAGATTCAATGCGTGCAGAATACATAAAAAAGTTTACTCATAATGTTGGTGCGGATGATAAACGAGGCGCAACCGCGGTAGCATCATAGTGGTGTGAGCATGCAGAAATAACGGTGGATTTTTAATATATCTGTTTGAGTTCGTCGTGCGTAAACAAGTTAAATTGTAATGAGCCTTATGCACTAGAAGTCTGACGATTGATTAACTGTTGCATTCTGCAAGTTATTTATATAATTGAGCTCTTCCGATAGATTCATTTCTATGGATCTATCGGCAGACGTCCATAATAATAAATTTCATAGTTAGACTTGCTCAGTAAATAAGCGGTAGCCTCAAGGGCTGCGAGCACCGGTCTAAAAGGAGAAGGGGTAATGGCGAAGTACCAGTGTCCAGATTGTCAGTATATCTATGATGAATGCAAGGGGGAGCCGCACGAGGGTTTTCAGCCTAATACTAATTGGGGTGAAATCCCTGAAGAGTGGGCCTGCCCTGACTGCGCTGTTCGAGACAAAATTGACTTTAAGATGCTCGCGGATCCACGGTGCGAAATCACACAATTAAAGCAAAACGATCCCGTCATTAAGCAAGATAATAATATTATCGACGACACGTTATCCGAGCCTTCAATATTGAGTGCAGAGCTAGAGTTTACAGCGGAAAAAATCAGTATAACTGATGAGCGTGAAAATACGCCTGATAATAAAGTTGAGCGACGAAGTCAATCACAAGCTGTGCGTAGGTCTTCCGTAAAGAAGATAAAAAATAACGAGCGTTAACGTACTGTAGAGTACGCAACTCATTAACACGGTAATAGATATGGCTAGGTATCAGTGTCCAGATTGTCAATATGTTTATGATGAAAGTAAGGGGGAAGAACATGAAGGGTTTGCCCCAAATACTCCTTGGATCGTCATTCCTGAGGATTGGTGTTGTCCCGACTGTGCCGTTCGAGACAAGCTAGATTTCGTATTGATTGAGGGAAGTACAGGCGAGAAAAATATCAGTTCAAACAACACTCTTTCAGTTTCGGCAAAAGTGAGCAGCTCTGATGTAAACACTGAAATATCAAATACGACGATGGGTGCAGAGATAGCGCTTGACGTTGCAACTGAAGGACAGCATCTGAACGGGCATAAGCCGCGGGTAACTAATTCGCAGAGCGGAGCAGCATTCCTTAAATGGATTTGTATTACTTGCGGCCATATATATGACGAGGCGTTGGGTGACGAGGTCGAGGGCTTTGCTCCAGGTACTCGCTTTGAGGATATCCCTAATGACTGGTGCTGTCCGGATTGTGGGGCCACTAAAGAAGACTATGTACTCTATCAGGAAAAGTTAGGCTAAAAATATTAAGTCATTCAGAATAATACAGGAAAATAATAAAAATGACTATGCACACTAGGCTAGCTGAGTCCAACTCAAGCACTGAAAGCCATTCAGTCATTGACATCTTTAATGCGCAAAAAAAAGCAAGTAGCGCTCGCCGTGGAAAATTTAGTTTAGCAGAGCGTATTGCGGCCCTTAATATACTGAAAGAAATAATTCAGCGTCGTGAGTCAGAAATTATCGCTGCACTTGCGGCAGACTTCCGTAAACCGGCGAGTGAGGTAAAGCTGACAGAAATATTTCCGGTATTGCAAGAAATCAGTCACGCAAAACGGAACCTAAAAACCTGGATGATGCCACGAAGAGTGAAGGCAGCACTCAGTGTACTTGGCACCAAAGCAAGGCTTAGTTTCGAGCCAAAGGGGGTTTGTTTAATCATTGCGCCTTGGAACTATCCCTTCAACCTTAGTTTTGGCCCACTTGTTTCTGCGCTGGCGGCAGGTAATAGCGTTATTATAAAGCCATCTGAGTTGACACCGCACACTGCTTCATTGATCGGCTCTATCATTCGGGAGGCTTTTTCCGTTGATCTAGTCACTGTGGTGGAGGGCGACGCCGCTGTTTCCCAAGAGCTGTTGACTCTACCATTTGACCATATCTTCTTCACAGGGAGTCCACGAGTTGGAAAATTAGTAATGGAAGCAGCGGCGAAAACACTCGCTTCGGTTACGTTGGAGCTAGGCGGAAAATCCCCAACCATTATTGGTCCGACAGCAAATTTAAAAAAAGCTGCGCGTAACATCGTATGGGGCAAATTTTCGAATAATGGACAGACGTGCATTGCACCTGACCATGTATTTGTGCATAGAAGCATAGCCCATGATTTTCATAAAATCATAATGGAAGAAGTGACGCGGGTTTATGGGAAGGATTTTGAGGCGCAGAAAAAATCGCCGGACTATTGCAGAATTGTAAATGATCAGCACCTTAATAGACTTTATGAGCTCATAGGTGACGCAAAATCAAAAGGCGCGAAAATTTTACAAGGGGGCGAGATTGATGCATTGGATAGATTTGTAGCGCCAACTATAATATCCAAAGTCACGCCTGAGATGGACATTTCGCGTGAAGAAATATTTGGCCCATTACTGCCGATTATTGAATACGATGATATAGATCATGTGATTAAGCAGATAAACGATAACGCCAAGCCTCTAGCGCTTTATATTTTCTCTGAAGACAAAGAGTTTGCTCAGGATATTGTGGGTCGCACAAGTTCTGGGTCAGTTGGGATAAATTTAAGCGTTGTCCAATTTTTGCATCCCAATCTTCCATTTGGCGGAGTTAATAATAGCGGTATTGGTAGTGCTCATGGGTTTTACGGTTTCCAGGCGTTTTCTCACGAGAAGCCCATTCTGCTGGATAGGTTCTCAATTACACATTTGTTGTTCCCCCCTTACACTGGAAAGGTGAAGCGATTAATTAGCATGACGGTAAGGTATTTGAGCTGAAGTGTTATTGCAATATTTATCTTTTAGGATAACAAAAAATGTATGATTATATAATTGTTGGTGCTGGATCCGCTGGGTGTGTTCTTGCTAATCGCCTTTCAGCCGACCCGTCGAAACGAGTTTGCTTACTTGAGGCCGGGCCGCGAGATACAAATCCGCTAATTCATATGCCGCTAGGTATTGCTTTACTTTCAAATAGTAAAAAACTCAACTGGGCATTTCAAACTGCACCACAACAACACCTCAATGAACGTAGTCTATTTTGGCCCCGAGGGAAGACGCTAGGTGGATCAAGTTCGATCAATGCGATGGTGTATATCCGGGGGCATGAGGAGGATTACCAGGCTTGGGAGCAAGCGGGGGGGGAATATTGGGGATGGAAGCGTGCTTTCGCGTTATTCAAAAAACTTGAGCACAACCAGCGCTTTGATAAGTCAAACTATCATGGGACGGACGGAGAACTGGCCGTTAGTGATTTAAAGGATCTCAACCCGCTTAGCAAATCATTCGTTCAGGCCGGTATGGAGGCTAAAATTAGCTTCAACGGTGATTTTAACGGTGCGCACCAAGAGGGAGTAGGATTTTATCAAGTAACACAAAAGCATGGACAGCGCTGGAGCTCAGCTCGTGCATTCTTACATGATGTGATTAATCGACCTAATCTAGATATAATTACTGAAGCGCATGCTACAAAAGTACTTTTCGAAGATCGTAAGGCAGTAGGGGTGTCTTATATTCAAAAAAATATGCATCAGCAAGTTAAGACTACAGATAGTGGTGAAGTGATTCTTTCTCTTGGTGCGGTTAACACACCTCAACTTCTAATGCTTTCTGGAGTTGGGGCGGCAGCCGAGCTTAAGGAGCATGGAATTGCTCTAGTGCACGACCTTCCTGAAGTTGGAAAAAATCTTCAAGACCATTTAGATATTACTTTAATGTGCGCCGCAAATTCTAGAGCGCCGATAGGTGTGGCATTTTCTTTCATCCCTCGTGGTCTTGTGGGTTTGTTTTCCTATATTTTTAAGCGCAAGGGTTTTCTGACGAGCAATGTGGCTGAGTCAGGTGGTTTTGTGAAAAGCTCCCCTGAGCGTGATCGGCCTAATTTGCAGTTCCATTTTTTGCCAACCTATTTAAAAGATCATGGTCGTAAAATAGCCGTTGGTTATGGATATACGCTACACATATGTGATCTTTTACCTAAAAGCCGAGGTAGGATTGGACTTAAAAGTGCTAATCCTATGGATGATCCACTGATTGACCCCAACTACCTTAGTGATCCTGAAGATATTAAGACTATGATTGCTGGTATAAAGATCGGTCGCGCTATCTTTGATGCCCCATCCATGGCTAAGCATTTTAAACGGGAAATAGTTCCTGGCCCTGCTGTTACTAGCGATGATGAAATAGTTGCAGATATTCGTAGTCGAGCTGAGACGATTTATCATCCGGTAGGTACTTGTAGAATGGGTAAAGATCCAGCGTCAGTCGTTGATCCATGCTTGCAGGTGCGCGGTTTAAGAAACATTAGAGTCGTTGATGCATCAATTATGCCGAATTTAGTCGCAGGGAATACAAACGCTCCGACTATTATGATTGCTGAAAATGCCGCGGAAATAATTATGCGAAAAGTTGATATGACATCATTAGATGCAAGTATTGGTTTTGCTCGCCAAAATTTAGAGCCAGAGCTACTGTAGAATTAGTTTGCACGTAATAGAAAACTAATTTTTGACTAAATTTACTGATTCAATTGAATTTAGTTGTCGATATGGAGCAGCGCTATGATTGGTCAGATGATGCGTCAGCCGTTGATCATAAGTTCACTTATTGATCATGCTGCACGATACCATGGTAATACAGAGGTGGTTTCTGTTGAAACCTCTGGTGAAGTAACAAGAACTTATTGGTCAGGAGTGGCGCTGCGTGCCCGTAAGCTTGCTTCTGCGCTAGGCAAGATGGGGCTCACACAAAGTGATCATTGTGCAACCATTGCGTGGAATAATGTCCGCCATCTTGAGATTTACTTCGGTGTCTCAGGTGCAGGGATGGTATGTCATACGATAAATCCTAGGCTTTTCATAGAGCAGATTGCCTATGTGATAAATCATGCGGAGGATAAGGTAGTATTTTTTGACGAGACATTCTTGCCGATAATTGCTGGGCTAGATGGGCTATTAACAACAGCCAAAGCCTTTGTCTTGATGGGATGTGCAAATTTAAAGGCATCCGCCAAGATTCCAGGATTACTTGTCTACGAAGATTTGATTGGACAAGGTGATGATGACTATGTGTGGCCCGATGTAGATGAAAAAGAGGCTTCTAGTCTCTGCTATACTTCGGGTACTACGGGTAATCCTAAGGGCGTACTTTATTCACACCGCTCGACAGTTTTACATTCAATGACGACTGCAATGCCTGATACGCTCAATTTGTCTGCGCGAGATACAATTTTGCCAGTTGTTCCGATGTTTCATGTAAATGCGTGGGGGATTCCATACTCCGCTGCAATGGTTGGTGCAAAATTAGTTCTTCCTGGCCCGGCACTTGATGGCGCTAGCTTAGCGAAGCTAATTGATCAGGAATGTGTCAGTATTGCTCTTGGAGTGCCGGTTATTTGGCAGGGGTTGTTAGCCTCTCTAGCGGAAAGTGGTTCGAAAGCAGAAAGCCTTACGCGAACTGTTGTAGGAGGCTCGGCCTGCCCTCCTTCTATGATTAAAGAATTTAACGATCTATATGGTGTCGAAGTTATTCATGCTTGGGGTATGACTGAGCTTTCGCCATTTGGTACGGCAAACACGCCACTCGGGCATCAAGTGAATTTGCCATGGGATGAAAAACTTGCACTGCGCCAAAGCCAGGGACGTCCACCTTATGGTGTCGAACTAAAGATAGTTGATGATGAGGGTGTCACACTATCTGAAGATGGTGTTACCAAAGGCAATCTTATGGTTCGAGGGCATTGGGTTATTAAAGATTATTTTCGTAGCAATATTGGTACAACACTCTCGAATGGATGGTTTTCAACTGGGGATGTGGCCACTATTGATCAGGATGGCTTTATGACAATTTGTGATCGCGCAAAGGATATTATAAAGTCTGGTGGTGAATGGATTAGTACGGTAGAGCTAGAAGGTGTTGCGATTGCGCATCCCGCGATAGTTGATGCTGCAGTCATAGCTGTAAAGCACAAAAAATGGGATGAGCGGCCTCTTCTTGTTGCAGTCAGAGCCCCTAATTCAGTGCTGACGAATGATGAATTGCTTAGTTATTTCGAAGGTAAGGTGGCTAAGTGGCAAATTCCAGACGCCGCTATATTTATTGATGAACTGCCGCGCAATGGGGCTGGTAAGATTCTGAAGAATCGTTTGCGTGAGAAATATGCTGATATTCTTTCGTGTAATGATTCTTTGGCACTTGAG
Organism: Pseudomonas taeanensis MS-3; assembly: GCF_000498575.2. GTDB lineage: Bacteria > Pseudomonadota > Gammaproteobacteria > Pseudomonadales > Pseudomonadaceae > Aquipseudomonas > Aquipseudomonas taeanensis. The sequence goes on along the minus strand of NZ_AWSQ01000008.1, from coordinate 75,356 downwards.
TAACGCTTTTGGTACGGACTTTGGCTAATTTTTTTCGAAAATCAGCCTCTGTGAAAGGTAGTAACTTGTTTATGAATTCACTTATATAACAAAAAATGGAGAAGTATAATGAATCCGCCTATTGTAAAAAAACTCGCTATGTCGATATTAGCAACTAGTTTTGTGTTGGGTGGGGCCAGTGCGTGGTCAGGTGAAATCTATTCGACTGAAACTGCTGGCTACAATCAGGGCGACTGGGTTGCTAGCTTTAATATGTCTAAAGTTTATGTAGACGAGACGCTAGGCTCCCTAAATGTAGGTGGGGCTACTGTACCCAATGCTGCTGTAAGCATCGGTAATGATACAACAGTTACTTTTGATATTTCCTATTTTATTAGTAACAATGTAGCTCTGGATTTTTTCGCCGGGATTCCAGCTAAAGCTAAGTTTCAAGGTGAAAAATCCATCTCTGCGCTGGGAAGAGTCAGTGAAGTTGATTATGGCCCTGCAATTTTGTCACTTCAGTATCATTTTGATAATTTTGAGCGACTTTATCCATATGTCGGACTAGGTGTCGGTCGAGTGTTTTTCTTCGACAAAACTGATGGTGCCTTGACTTCATTTGATATCAAAGATAAATGGGCGCCTGCTGTTCAGGTCGGCCTTAGATATGATTTTGGTAACTCATGGATGTTAAATTCAGATGTGCGCTATATTCCTTTTAAAACAGATGTTTCTGGTACACTTGGGGCTGCACCTGTTTCTACCAAGATTGAGATTGATCCTTTCATTCTGAGTCTTGGAGCATCATATAAGTTCTGAGGTATTATAATTTTGCTCGTTTAACAGCGCTCTTCTAGATTGTAGAAAGAGTGCTGTTTTATATCTTGCCTAAGAATAAATATATTTCAATATTGGTTGAGATATAATATTCCATTCATGGTGTTAAGGGGTGGTATGAATATCAACTGTTCGCTGCGCTGTCGATTTTTTTTGATTCTTATTATGGCAGGATTTTCTTTTTTTGTTGCGCTGTTCGGGATGCGCTTAATGCATAAGTTGACAGAGTTTTCTTATTATGAAAGGGAGCATGTTGTTGCCTTGAGCAATGTACACTATGAACTGCAGAAAAAAGAAATAAATATAAATGTAAATTTTATAGTAGAGCAGGTGCGGAGGGCGCGTAGACAAACTACGTCTGTAAACAGTTTGTGGGATGGCGATAAAGCTCTTTTAAGATTATTGGGGAAGGGATTGATTCTTGAGCTATCTGATGCTTCAGAAATAAAGCTTGGGCAGCTCGTGAGGTATGCAAGTAGCATTTCTAAAGATGGATTAAACTCTGAGCGCGTTGAGGAAATGAAACGGCTTGTAAGTTGGTCGTACACTAACTCTGATCGCTTTGGGATGGAACTTGCTGATATTTCCAAGCGTGTTAAAAGCTATGTGTATTTTCTTGTTGTGGCAATTAATTGTATCTTCTTTTTTGTTATTTTGCTTCTTATGAAAAAGACTCGCAATTCAATAGATGAGATAGTTCATGTTATGGATGGTATGTCAAAAGGTGATCTTACATACCGCACTATACCGAGCAATGATGAAGTGGGTAAAATGCAGTCATCAATCATGGCGATGGCTGCTGGGGTGTGTGCCTTGATTGAATCGATAAAACACGTACAAGGTGATTTGTTTAATTCAGCAGTCGAGGCTTTAAGTATTTCACAAAGCACGTCAAGTGATATATGTGATCAGGCAGGTAAAATTGATGAATTTGTCAGTGCGCTATCACAGATTTCTTTCGCTATAACTGAAACTTCAAATGCGGCAAGTAAGTCTGAAGTAATATCATCTGAGGGGCGGCAGTTGGCGGTTCATGGTCAAAAAGCTATTGACACAGCCGTATCATCTATAAATGCTTTGTCACAACGGGTTAATGATTCATACGTGGCTATTAAATGCATTGAAACTGATATTTCAAAAATAGGTACAATTATTGAAATTATTGATCAAATCACCGATCAAACAAATCTGCTGGCTTTGAATGCCGCAATTGAGGCCGCGCATGCAGGCGAGGCCGGGAAAGGATTTGCTGTTGTTGCTGATGAAGTTCGAAGCTTAGCTCAACGTACAAATAATTCCACGTATGAAATTCAGGCGATGATTGCTTCTTTAAATAAAAGTATATGTGTTGCTCTTGATGTCATGGGCGACTGTGTCTTTGTGTCAAAAAATAGCGTTATTGCAGCTGGCGAAGCTAGTAGATCAATTGAGGATATTGTAAATTCAGTATCCCAAGTCATGTTGCAGATTACACAAGTTGCAACTGCTTCAGAAGAGCAGAGCGCAGTTGTTGAAGATATGCTAAATAATGCGAATGTTATTAGAGAAATCGCGGCAGGAGTTGAGTTGGGTAGTGAGAGGATTTCGGAGGTAAATCAATATTTAGTTAAGTTGGCTGGTAATTTGGGGGGGGCGGTAGAGGTATTTAAGTTACATTAATTTTTGGCGACTCTGTAATTCTGGGCGGGGACAGCCTTTTTAAGGCCTGCTGAACTCAGCACCATAAGTGCAACGCTCGAGGGTGTGCAGAATTTTGTGTGACCAGGGTTGGGGGGTTACTACTGCGGCAGTCTGTTGTCGCAAAAAGTCAAAAAATGGTCGTAATAAGCCAATAAAGCTCCTACCACAACCACTGAGAATTCCACTGTTCTCCTCGCCACCAATCGAGGCCCGCACAGATGGAATTCGACTACATTATCGTCGGCGCCGGCTCTGCCGGCTGCGTCTTGGCCAACCGACTGAGCGCCAACCCGGACACTCGCGTCTGCCTGCTGGAGGCTGGACCAAAAGATACCTCCCCGCTGATCCACATTCCTGTGGGCGTCGCCGCGACCCTACCAACCCGTCACAGGAGGCACAATGTCATCGATTGAGACCCAATTCCTTTCTCTGACGGAACATCATGCCCGATATGATGCGATCGACCCTGCCTCAGCGTTGAGAGACAGTGCGTCGGGCAAGGTTATATTCATCACCGGCGCACCACGGGGAATCGGTCAGGCCACCGCTGTAGCATCCCTGTGATTGGTAAAATTGATCGACCCGGGGCGCTCTCGGCTACGGTGTTCGGTGACCGGGTGCTGGCGCAGGCCACCTGACGCGAGCGCTGAACTCACCGGCCGCACCTGAAACGTTTCCGGGTAATTGACCGGGCCAACCGTCACGTCAACGCAGATTGCGACGGAACGATATGAGCCCAAGTTTATTCATCAGTCTTCAAAAAGGGTAAGTCGATAATGACATCACATGCAGCAGAGATGGCACCAGTCCCTGCCATTCCCCATCGGCCCGGCCGCCATTGCGGGAGTTCGGCCATCCGGGACTTGCTCGAGTTCCATGGCACGACACTGACCGAGGCCATGTGTTTTGGGCTGGGCTCGGGGCTAGGGATCACGTATCTGACGCTGCCCGATGCGCCGGTACCCTTTCTGGTCCATGTGCGCTCGCTGGGATACGAGGAGCGGGTATTCCAGGCGCTTGACGTACCGTTCGCCTGGACAAGTTACGGCTCGGTCGAGGAGGGCGCGCAGGCGCTGGATGGCCTGCTCGACCAGGGGCGCCCGGCCCTGCTGCTGACCGATATTTTTCACCTGCCGTACTTTGCCAGCCGCACGCATTTTCCCGGCCATGCCATCATGGCCTGGCAGCGCCAGCCGGCGGATGGCTGCATTCTGGTGACGGATACCGAGCGCCCTGCGCCCATCTCGGTGGCACGTGCAGCCTTGGCCCGTGCCCGCTTCGCGGAGCTGCCTCCCTTTTTTCATGCCGGTAACCTGTTCGCTCCTCCCGCCATTCATACCCGGCTTTCGGTCGAGCGGGTGGCGGCAGCCATACGCCACAACGCACGTTTGCTGCTGGAGGGCGGACCCTATACCGGCGTGGCCGCGCTCGATACCTGGCAGTCCGATCTTGGCCGCTGGGAACGCGAGGGCGACTGGCGCTGGACGACGCGTTTTGCTTATCAAATCATCGAACGGCGCGGCACGGGCGGCGGCGGTTTTCGCAAGATGTACGCAGAATTTCTGGAGGAAGCCGCATCGGCTGATCCACGCATCAGCGAGCTGCAGCTGCCGCAGCTGATGACAGGTTGTGCCAGATGCTGGACAGCGCTGGCGCTAGCGCTGAAAGCAGGCTCCGAGAGCGAATGCTTCCCTACGGAGCTACTCGCAGATGCCCTGCAAGCCGTACGGGTGGCGGAGCTTCGTTATGTCGACGCTGCTCTGACGTATTGAGTGAACGCAGTTGCAGTGCACATAGAGGAGTAAGCATGTCGCATATGAAGCCGGAACTGGACCAAGCTGCCATGGCCAAAGCATTTTTCGGCAGCCAGCATCCGCTGTTCAACGCCTTCGGCATCGACGTGGTGGCGGTGGTCGACGCCAGGGCAGAGATGACGATGCCGTTTTCCGAGACTCTGGCCGACGGCCATAGAGCGTTGCATCGGGGCACGCTGGTGACCCTGCTCGACACGACGTGCGGACTGGCCATTTTCTCCGCGCTCCGCTCGCTCCGGCCTATCGCCACCATCGACCTGCGCGTCGATTACCTGCGTGCCATTCCGGCGGGCAGCGGCCTGCGCGCGGTGGTCGAATGCATCGGCTGGACAGACAGCGTGGCCTTTGTCTCCGGCCGAGGTTATGCGGTGGGTGACAAGATGCCGCTTGCCACGGTTACCGGATCCTTTGCCATCGATACCTTGGGGCCGGCTTTCGATACGACGGATAGGAGTGCGGCATGACGGGGTTGGTTCGACCAATACCGGATTGTACCGAGGCGGCAATGGTCCTGGTGCCGGCGGTGCCCTTCCATCGGTTTCTGGGGGTGCGGGAGGAGGTAGTGGAGGGCGAGACACGCTACCTCATGGATTTTTGCGAAAATCATGTCGGCAATCCCCTGATCCGGACCTTCCATGGTGGTGTTCTTGCCAGCTTTGGCGAAGTGGTCGCGGCTACTCATCTTGCACGTTCCCTGGCGAGGGTCGAGTTACCTGCCTGCTCCACGCTTACCTTCGATTATCTGCGGCCGGCTTTCGCCGGCACGATTTGCGCCGTGCCCCACATTGGGCGGGCGGGACGACGTATCACAACGGTCTCGGTGCAGTTGCGTGTGGAAAATAAGCTGGTGTGCATTGGGCGCTTCCTGTTTCCCGTGGGGAGGGGAAGCTTGGGAGGCAGCGCGTGCCCCGCGGTCGGGACATGACTGGGCTAAGAACAGTAAACCTCAGCATCCCTGTGGTTGGTAAAATTGTCGTGTTCTGATTTCTTGCTCTCGCACCTGCCATTAAGAAGCGCACCGCCATCGAGTGCCATTATTGGGGCTACACCAAAAACCCTCTTCTAGTGCTTTAGTAAAGGCATGGTGTTGAATGCCTCGCGAACCAGACGTGACTCGACCCAGCCGTGATCAGCTTGTAGCAATCATTCGTATCCAGACCGAGATGGCAAAGCACGGGCTGGACTTGGCGCAGGTCATGTCTGTCATCGTCGACAGCGCACTTGATCTGGTCAAAGCCGATGGAGCGGCTATTGAGTTGGCCGAAAATGATTAGATGGTCTATCGCGCCGTTTCAGGTGTCGCCTCAGGTCAATTAGAACTGCGTTTGAAGCTTGCCAGCAGCCTGTCAGGCTTGTGCGTCCTGAGTGGCGAAATCACGCGTTGTATCGATACTGAAACCGATAATCGAGTTGATCGTGTGGCATGCCGGCGAATGCACATCCGCTCAATGGTGGCTATTCCCTTGGTGCATTCAGGCATTACTGTCGGAGTACTGAAAGCGCTCCATAAACCCCATCTTCAAATGATCCGCAGGCCAGCCAATGCTGTGCTCCAATTTCTTTCTGGAGCCAGCCGCCATGATGCGCCCCGACGCCAAAGTCGAAAAAGTCTATCTCTACCCCAAGCCGGTGGATTTCCGAAAATCCATCGACGGCTTGGCTGCCCTGGTGGAGCTGGATATCAAGGTGGCGGTGTTCGATCCGGTGCTGTTCGTGTTCCTCAACAAGTCGCGTAACCGGGTGAAGATCTTGTACTGGGAGCGCAATGGCTTCTGTCTGTGGCTCAAGCGCCTTGATGCCGAGCGATTCAAAACATCGCCTGACGATCAAGACGAAGCCATCGTGCTGACGGTCCAGGAATTGAACTGGCTGCTGGATGGTTTTGACCTGTGGCGCAACCGCCCGCATCAGGTTTTGACGCCGCGTTTCGTGACCTGAACCGGTATAATCCACGGCATGATTTCCGTGCCCGAAACCCTTCCTGACGACCCCGAAACGCTCAAGCAGCTGCTGTCTGACGTGCTGCTGGAGCGTCAGTCGAATCTGGGCAAGATCACGCAACTGCAAGAGCAGGTTGCCTTGCTGCGTGATCGCCTGTTTGGCCGCAAGTCCGAGCAGACCAGCGATCCCGAGTCGCCGCAATTGCCCTTGCTCAACGAGGCCGAGGTGCTGGCCGAGCAGCCCAATGGCGATGGTCAGGACGACGTCGAAACGGTCGAACTGCGCCCTGTCGCCGTCAGCAAACCGCGTGGCAAGCGCCAGTCACTGCCGGCCGAACTGCCTCGCATCGAAGTCATTCACGAGTTGCCCGAGCACGAACTGACCTGCGAATGCGGTTGCCGCAAACACGTCATGGGTGAGGAAACCAGCGAACAGCTGGAGATCATCCCGATGCAGATCCGGGTGATCAAACACATCCGCAAAACCTACGCTTGCAAGGGCTGCGAACGCGCGCCGGTCACCGCCGATAAGCCGGCGCAGTTAATCGAGAAAAGCCTGGCCAGCCCCAGCGTCTTGGCCATGCTGCTGACCACCAAGTATGCGGACGGCCTGCCGCTGTATCGCTTCGAGACGGTTCTGAGCCGCCATGGCATCGACATCCCCCGCCAGACCCTGGCGCGTTGGGTGATCCAGTGCGGCGAACTGCTGCAACCGTTGCTCAACCTGATGCGCGACAAGCTGCTGGACAGCCCGGTGATCCATTGCGATGAAACCCGTGTGCAGGTGCTGAAAGAACCCAACCGAGACCCGAGCAGCCACTCCTGGATGTGGGTGCAAACCGGCGGCCCGCCGAACAAGCCGGTGATCCTCTTCGAGTACACCGCCAGCCGTGCGCAGGAGGTACCACTGCGCCTGCTTGCCGGCTATCGCGGTTATTTGATGACCGACGACTACGCCGGCTACAACGCCGTGGCCGCACAGTCGGGTGTTGAACGTCTGGCCTGCTGGGCGCATGCACGGCGCAAATTCGTCGAAGCGCAAAAGGTGCAACCGAAGGGCAAAACCGGACGCGCCGACATCGCGTTGGGGATGATCAACAAACTCTACGGCATCGAGCGCGAACTCAAGGATGTCAGCGATGAACAACGCCACCACGGTCGTCAGCAGCACAGCCTGCCGTTGCTTGCCCAACTCAAAGCCTGGTTGGAAAAAACCCAGCCGCAGGTCACGGCGCAGAATGCCCTGGGCAAAGCGGTGAACTACCTGGCGAGCAACTGGAGCCGGCTTGAACGCTACATCGAGGCCGGACACCTGCCGATCGACAACAACGCTGCCGAGCGGGCCATCCGGCCCTTCGTCATCGGCCGCAAGAACTGGCTGTTCAGCGACACGCCGAAGGGCGCGACAGCCAGCGCGCAGCTCTACAGCCTGGTGGAAACCGCCAAAGCCAACGGTCAGGAGCCTTATGCCTGGCTGTGCCATATCCTCGAGCGCCTGCCCCAAGCCACTACCGTTGAGGACTATGAAGCGCTACTGCCCTGGAACCTGAAGGCGATTTAAAACCAAACTGCCTGAACTGGGTAGGTGGGGTTTATGGAGCGCTTTCGGAGTACTGAAGGTGATGTCTACACTTGTCGGTACCTTTGATCCTGTGGACGAAGCTGTCTTGGGCTTGCTCGCCGAGGTGCTCGGTGCCGACATGTTTTTCGCTGCAAAATATGCAGCAGATGACCTCTACTATCGCGTCACGCATGACGGAATGACAGGCCTAGCCAACCGAGCATTGTTCTTTGACAGGATCAGAAATGAGTTGGCGCGTGTGAAGCGAGAGGGTATTGAATTCGGACTGCTGATGCTCGATATGGAAGGCCTAAATGCGATCAATGACAGTTACGGCCATCGCACAGGGGATGCTGCTGTTTGTGAAGTGGCCAAGCGAGCAAGCCATACCCTTCGCAAGTCGGACACCATCGCTCGCCTGGGCGGTGATGAGTTTGGGGGCATCTTACAGCCCACCAACGGCATGTCCTTTTTGGCAGAGGGTGTTGAAATACTCCGGAAAGCGATCTGTCAGCCGTTTCAATACGAATCACGTCAACTGATGTTGGGCGTCAGTATTGGTGCTGCAGTCGCTATCAAAGACGGCCTTGATCTTGATGCCCTGTTTGAGCATGCAGACCAGCTATAAGGCGGTTTTTTATAGGCTATGTCTGAGTTAACTGTTGCACGGAGCCGAAGCTCTTCGTAGGAGCCAGCTTGCTGGCGATCCAGCTGACAGCGAAAGCATCGTCAGCAAGCTAGCTCCTACATGGGCTGTGTTTTGGCCCGTTAGCCATTGCAACAACCAATTGTGACATAGCCTTTATATTAATTAAGATATTGATTTATAAGCGTTTATTTTTATGTGAAAAAACATCCCCCACTTGTCCCCACAAGCTGGGTTCGCGTGACATGATTTCGCTCTGCAGAGGTTAAGGCTCGAGCTTACGGATATCCCTAGCCCCTGGCTCTTCCTGGCGAGAACCTCGGTCTTCATGGGCATCAAGGGGCTGTGTGCTTTGGTTCATGACGATGACCGAGATTGTACGGGCCAGCTTTCCGGCACCAGTGCAGGTGGCTTGGTCCATGGCTGCTCAACCAAAGCGTCTTGGAACCATTGATCGCAAAGATTAGCGTGCCGCACCGATCACCACCTGGCGATTGTCCAGGGCCAGGCCAAGGATGGCCGTGACCCGCAGCAAGTCGTCGCTGCCCACGTCCGCCGGCTGGAAGCCCTACGCCGTGCCGGCATTGTTGAACGCGTGGCGGAGGGACTGTGGAAGGTGCCGGATGACCTGCCCCAGCGCGGCCGCCAATACGACGCTCAGCGCCTGGGTGGCGTCGCCGTGGAGCTAAAGTCGCACCTGCCTATTGAACGGCAGGCTCGTGTGATCGGTGCCACCTGGCTAGACCAGCAACTGATCCGCGGTGTGCGAGGGGTGGGTGACCTCGGATTCGCTGGAGAAGTGAGGCAGGCCATACAGCAGCGTGCCGATGTCCTGGTCGAGCATGGGCTGGCCGAGAGGCAAGGCCAGCACGTGATCCTCGCGCGTAACCTGCTGGTGAGGCTGCGCAACCGGGATCTGACTCAGTCCGCTCGGGACATCGCCGCCGAAACCGGGTTGGAGCATCGACCTGTGCACGACGGCCAGCGCGTGGCCGGCCTCTATCGGCGCAGCGTCATGCTCGCCAGTGGACGTTACGCTTTGCTGGATGACGGCAAAGGGTTCAGTTTGGTGCCATGGGCGCCAGTGATTGAGAAGCGCCTGGGTCAGCAGATTACCGCGACCGTACATGGTGGCGGCGTGTCCTGGGAGATCAGTCGATCGCGGGGTTTCTAGCTAGATATAGAGCGGTTGAGGTTGGGGATATTTACCGTGGGGGTATTCCATGCATGGGCCGGTGATGTCTATCGAAGCGCGAGCAGTCCATACTCGATGGTGGCGGGTATGCTAAGAGGCTTCGAAAAATCTCGTCTCGTAGGCATGACCATTTGCAGCCAGGTGCATATTTGACGAAAGGGCGGAGGCCGCTTTGATGGTGATTGGACTCCAGTCAACATGACTACTCTTATTCGTACCACTTCCTTTTGGGGGTTCAACGAACTGGTGAGCCAGTTGGGCGGCCAGTCCGAGTCCTTGTTGCGGCAGTATCACATTGACCCCCGGCTGCTTGGGGATGAGGAGGCACACGTTCCGCTTCGTTCGTTTATTGAGGTGCTGGAGCACGCGGCGTTGGTTCTTGACTGCCCCGACTTCGGTTTACGTATGGCCCAGTATCAGGACGTGCATGTACTTGGCCCGATCGCTCTGATCGTGCGCAGTGCTGCAACTGTGGGCCAGGCTCTGGAGGAAATAGTCCGCTTCATCGGTTACCACAGTCCAGGGATTCGTCTTGAGCTAGACAGCTGCGAGCCACAGACATCGCGATTGCGCATCGATATCCGTTTACCGGGTGCTCTACAGCAGCGGCAGCTACACGAGCTGGCCCTCGGGGTTGCCCATAACACTATGAAGCTGCTTTGTGGTTCAAGCTTCAGAGCTCAGTCCGTTCTATTCAGCGGCATCAGTCCGTTACCCGCTGCCCGTTATCGCCGTTATTTCAACACTAGCGTCTTCAATGGACAGGATTGCAATGCTCTGGTCCTTCACCGTGATCAACTGGAGCAGGCCATCGAGCTTCAGGATCCGTTGCTGTACCGCACCATGGTCCAGTACCTCAGTGCCTATGCGGCGCGGCCTCAAGATCTGCGGTCTCAGGTGGAGTTTCTCATCCTGCGCATGCTGCCGACCCAGCGCTGCCGCCTGCCGTTGGTGGCCGAACAGTTGGGGTTACACGAGAGGGTGTTGCAGCGGCGCCTAGCTGAGCGGGGCAGTGGATTCGAGGACCTTTTGGAGGCTGTGCGCCGGGAGCGCGCCGACTGCTACCTAGCCGAACGTAACATGGCGATGTCACAAGTCGCCGGCTTGCTCGGTTATAGCGAACAGAGTGTGTTCAACCGTGCTTGCCGACGTTGGTTCAACATGGCGCCACGGGCGCGGCGCCGCCAGTTGTTGGAAAGGCAGTAAATTCCAGCCTCCGTGTATTGGAGGGCCCTTTCTGTATTACTATCTACCTCTGGCAGAGGCTACCCACTCGGCACCGCGCTCGGCGATCATGATCGAGGCTGCGTTGGTGTTGCCACCTACCAAGGTCGGCATGATGGAAGCGTCTATCACTCGTAGACCCTCAATGCCATGTACTCGTAGCTGGCTATCGACCACAGCCATCTCGTCCTGCCCCATCTTGCAAGTGCCGATCGGGTGATAGATGGAATCGGTGCGGCGGCGTAGCAATTCAATCAGCTGTTCGTCACTGTGCAGGTTCTGGCTGTAGATGTCCTTGAGGCCGAAGCGCGCCATGGGTGCCTGAGCTACTATCTCGCGAGCCATGCCATAGCCCTTGAGAAGAGTCTGCACATCGTCGTCGTGACTGAGGAAGTTGGGGTCGATGCGCGGTGTTGCACTTGGGTCAGCGGATGTCAGGCCGCCGCTGCCGATGCTTTTGGGCCGCAGCACGCAGACATGACAGCTGAAACCGTGCCCCCAGTGAAGCTTGCGGTTGTAGTCATCGACTGTGCCGATCACCGAGTGCAACTGGATATCTGGGCGCGCCAAGTCTGTGGTTGTTTTGAGGAAGCCGCCTCCTTCGGCACAATTGCTTCCCAGTGGGCCTTTTTTTGTTGCGCAGATAGTCGATCAATGCCGTGCCCATCTTCATGTTACCGCCGAGAGAGATGTCCAGCAGCGAGGTGTCGCGGCTTTTGTAGCAGAGCACGATGTCCGGATGATCCTGCAGGTGCTGGCCGACGCCCGGCAGTTCGTGTTGCACAGCGATACCCAGTGGTTTCAGCTCGGCCTCCGGGCCTATGCCAGACAGCATTAGCAGGTGCGGGCTGCCGAAAGCGCCAGCGGCCAGTAGCACTTCCTTGTGCGCCTTCAGTTCCAGGCGTCGGCCCTTGATCAGAGCTTGCACGCCAGTAGCCTGTTTTCCTTGCAGCAGTACGCGCTCGACGTGGGCGCCAGTGAGTACGGTGAGGTTTTCGCGGTGGCGGATCGGTTTGAGGAAGGCGGTGGCAGTGCTCCAGCGGCGCCCGTCACGGATGGTTACGTCGTAGTAGCCGATGCTTTCCTGCTGCGCGCCATTGAAGTCTGATGTGTAGGAGTGGCCAGCCTGAATGGCGGCTTCGACGAAAGCTTCGGTGGCGACATGGCGGTGGGCTCGACCGACGTAAAGTTCACCTTCGCCGCCATGGAGTTCGCTGCTACCGCTCTGGTGCATCTCGTTTTTGCGAAAGAACGGCAGAACATCGGCGAAGGACCAGCCGGGGTTGCCTAGGGCTTGCCAGTCGTCGAAGTCGCTGTGGTGCCCGCGGATGTAGATCATTCCGTTGATCGAACTGCTGCCCCCAACACCTTGCCGCGTGGCTGATAGCCGATATGACCACAAGGTTCTGCTGGCTGCTCGGGGTCAGCCGTTCGGGGTATTACGCCGCACGGAGCCGCCAGCTGAGGCCGATCAAGGCGTGTCCGGTGGTCGTATTCCTAAAAGCCCTGTTCGTGGCGAACGGCAGCGCTTACGGCAGCCGTCGCTTGCAGGCAGCGCTCAAGGCCCAAGGCGTCTGCGTGGGGCGCTATCGGGTCAGGCGAATGATGGCGCAGTACCAACTCCGTCCAACCTGGAGGCGCAAGTTTGTCCATACAACAGACAGCAAGCATGACCTGCCGATAGCGGGCAATATTCTGAACCGGCAGTTCAATCCTGAAGCGGTCAATCTGGCCTGGGTCGCTGATATCACCTATATCCGCACACGCAGCGGCTGGCTGTATCTGGCAGCGGTAATGGACTTGTACTCGCGCAAGATCGTCGGCTGGGCGATGGCACCGAACATGCCGGCAGAACTGGTCTGCTCGGCGCTACAGATGGCGATTGCGCAACGCCAGCCTGCGGCGGGCTTGGTCATCCACTCGGATCGGGGGAGCCAATACGCCAGCGTGGCCCATCGCGCCGTACTCGATCAGCATGGCTTGGTGATGAGCATGAGCCTCAAGGGTAACTGTTGGGACGCGGTGATGGAGCGCTTCTTTCTGAACCTGAAAGTGGAGCGGGTCTGGCAGCATGACTACGCCAATCACGCCGAGGCGATGACGGATATCGCCGACTACATCGCCGGCTTTTACAACAACGTGCGCCTGCACTCGAGTCTCGGCTACCAACCGCCAACGACTTACGAGCGGAAACAGGCAAAACAACCTATCGCAGTGTCCGAAATTATTTGACCACTACAGTCGCCCATGTTTTGACATAGGTTGCGAGTGTCTGTCGGTGTGGGTGGTCGTGCGCTGTTTATTCTGTTGCTTTACCTGCTGTGCTGGGTAGGTGCCTGAGGTAATGAGAGGGAGGCGTGCCCGTCCACCGTTTGAAGGCTCTACGGAAGTTTGCGAGATCTGTGTAGCCCAATGTATAGGCGATCTCCCCCATCGTTAAATGACCAGCTTTGAGATGTTCAACCGCCAGTGTATGGCGTACCTCCTCGAGGATCTCTTTGAAGGACGTGCCCTCTTCAAGTAGTCGGCGATGGAGGGTGCGTGGAGTTAGATGGAACAGCCATGCGGTAACGTTCAGGCTTGGGAAGCCGTGTTGTTTCTCCAGCATTATCCTTCGCACGCCTGCGCTTGTTGATGTCTTGGCTGCCAGCTTTCCCAACTCTTGCTGACAGATTTTTTCGGCTTCTCGGAAGGCTGCCGGGTCGGCCATTTTGAGAGGCTGTTCAAGTAGCTCGGTGTCCAGAGTGAAGCCAGCCCAGCTCTGCCCATAGGCTACTTCGCAACCGAACATGTCGATTGCCAGGTTGGCATAAGTTGGTTCAGGGAAGGGGAAGCTGACTTGTCGAGGTCGAGCGCAACCCAAGGTGATTGCGTCGAAAATATTCTTTACCGCCAGCATCACTGCTTCAAGCAGTGTTCGCTCGCAGGCACCCAGAGTGAAGTTTGCACTGAAGCGGAGGTGCTCTAGCTGGGTTGTCTCGTCGTGCTCGTGCTCAAGGTCAAACAGGGTGGTGCGTAATGCTAGATAGCGCTGTACCAATTGAATGGCCTGGCTAAGCGATTCGCTCTGCTGCGCAGCGAAACCGAGAATTCCATGCGTGTTGATAACCAGCCGCTCGCCCAGTAACAAGCCGAGCGCCGGTTCGTCGGTCAGTATCAAGGCGTCTTCAGTTAGTTGGCGGAACACGTCGAAGCTGGGTTGGAAGCTAGCTTCGCCCATCTGGTTCAGGGTCAGTTGGCTGCGTGCTAGCCAATCTTCTGGATTTACGCCAAAGACCCGAACCAGCTCGGCGATTTGCCGTAAGTACTGCACAGGCAAGACGAAGTCGAGCATAGCTATCCCTCTTCGCGATAATTCAGCGCTGCGTAAATTGTCAATAAATGACCTCTATTTGTCAATCCGGAACCTCTTGCTCGCCCCGGGTCGCCGCTAGGATGTGAACGTCCGCAGCTCCTACTCCAACAATGACTCTCGGAGGGCACATGTTTTCATTTTTCGCCAAGCGCAAGGCTTCAGCAGCGCTTATCAATGGTATCGGGGTAGACGTCAGGCCAGGTGAAACTCTGCTGCACGCTGCTCTGCGCCAGGGCATTGATTTCCCCCATAGCTGCCGTGTGGGCGGTTGCGCCAGTTGCAAGTGCAAGCTGATATCGGGTCAGGTGAAAGAGTTGACTGAAACCGGCTACATCCTCAGTGATGAGGAGCTGGATGCCGGCTACATACTGGCCTGCCAGAGTGTTCCCAAGGGGGAGGTGAGCATTGAAGTGGATCTTGCCGCTTTTCAGACCCGTCGACGGGTACGGGGTAAGGTGGTAGCGCAAGACAAGCTCACCCACGACATCACCAGGCTGGTGATCCAGTTAGAGGAGAGTCTGCCCTACAAGGCTGGCCAGTATGCCGATCTCTGCTTCGACATTTTGCCGCTGTATGCTCGCAGTTTCTCTTTCGCAAACAGGCCGCAGCCTGACGGCAAGGTGTCCTTCTTCATTCGTAAGGTGCAAGGCGGCTGCGTAACTAGCGTAATCAATGATCAGTCGCTGCTTGGGCAGGGGGCGATGGTTGTGGGGCCAGAGGGCGACTTCTATTTGCGCCCGAGCGCTGCTCCACTGCTCTTGGTGGCAGGTGGTAGTGGGCTGGCACCAATCCTGGCTCTCCTCGAAGAGGCTCTTTCCGTAGGGGCTCAGCGATCTGTCACTTTGCTGTTCGGTGCTCGCGAAGAACGTGACCTTTATGCGCTTGATGAAATTAGTGCTCTAGCAGCCCAGTGGCGTGCTTCGTTCCATTTCGTACCGGTTCTCTCTGGGGCGACAAGTGACTCCAACTGGCAAGGTGCCAGGGGGCTGGTCTCTGAACTCATCCCCAAGTTTCTGGAGGATGGTGCTCACGCCTACCTGTGTGGCCCCCCAGTAATGATCGATAGCGCGGTTTTGATGTTGCGCGGTTCTGCGGTGCCCTGTGATCACATCTACGCCGATCGCTTCACAACCCATCATGACCCACTGGCGGCCACCGCCTGATATTCCTCTAGTAATAACAAGAGAGACGACCATGAACGCGCTGCATTACCTGAAGTACTTTCTATTTCATGTGGTTGGCTTATTGTCTGCTGCAGCTATCTTGGCCGGTGGTGCTTGGATAACTATCGGCTTGATAGCCGTGGTATTCATTTACGTCATTGGCGATGCAATTGCCGGGGATGACACCAGCACCCCTAATTTCAAATACCCCGGCATCTTGACCTTTCAGTTGTGGCTGGCTGCGGATTTCGGTGAACGTGACCGCTCATTTTGCTAACTCGTGACCGGTGTTTTCACCCCGGTTGCGCGGGATTTGGATTGTAGCCGCATCGGTCACGATGCGGCTTCTTCCTCCGTGTTTTTCCGTCGCAGTGACTCGCCTTTCATCACGATTCGGTAGGCGTTGTGCACCAGGCGATCGAGGATGGCGTTGGCCAGCGTGGGGTCGTTGATCCAACCGTGCCAATGATCGACGGGAAGCTGACTGGTCAGGATGGTGGAGCGGCTGCCAGCGCGGTCGTCGATCACTTCCAGCAGGTCATGCCGGGCATTTTCTTCCAGCGGAGCCAGCCGAAAAACGGCGGGACATGCTGGAGCTACTGGACGACCGCTACGGCCAGCGCTCGACCCTGGTGACCAGCCAGATGCCGGTGGATAACTGGCATGAACTGATCGGCGACCCGACCCTGGCCGACGCCATCCTCGACCGCCTGGTGCACAACGCCTACCGGATCAATCTCAAGGGCGAATCGATGCGCAAGCGGACGAAGAAATTGACGGCGCCGGGCGCCTCAGACTAACAATGCAAAACCTGCGTCGCTGCGCTCCGACTGCCCGGCCAGATGGCCGTGGAACAGATGGCCGGATGTGCGTGGAATGCCCGGCCGGATAATCGTGGACTGGGTGGCCGGATGGCGTGGAATCCGCAGTCTTGGGTGCGACAAAACGCATGGAGGGTCTGCACGCGGCCTCGCAGATGGCCTCGGCATCCACGAAGTCGTTCTTGTTGCTCTTCACGAACGGTCTGACAAATTGCGGTGAGATCAGTTTGGCGACGTGTCCGAGCTTGTTGAGCTCCCGCGCCGTGAAGTGGGCTCCGGCACAGGCCTCCATGACCACCGTGCAGGCTGGCAGATTGCCGAAGAGTCGCATCATCTGCAGTCGCGAGAGTTTCTTGCGAAAGACCGCCCGGCCTGCCCCATCCTGACCATGCAGATGGAAGCTGTGCTTGCCGAGATCGATACCCACCAGTGCAACTTTGTTCATGGCGATGGCCTCCGAGATAAACCCAGCGAGAGCATAGCCCTCGCGGGGTGTGGGGGTGACCATCTCATTACGTAGCAAGCGATGGCAATCAACTGCCAGGGGATTTTCTCAGCGTCCAGGAGGCCGCCGGAGGCCCAATCAGGCGCATTCGGTGATTCTGGTGGCTATGGCACTTTAGGCTTCGGCGCGCCTGCTGGAGGGCGGTAAGAGTCGTAAAACAGGCCTCAGGCCTTCATCGCTGCCATCAGGGCACCGCTGCCCAACACGCTCAACACGAGTTTGAGATTATAGGCGAGCACATGCAGGCTCATCTCGGTACTCACTCGGTCGAGAGTCTTGGTGAGGAAGTGGGTGGCGCCCATCCAAGACTTCAGCGTGCCGAACGGGTGCTCGACCGTCTGACGACGGATTCGCATCATCTCGAGCGCTTGATCCAGGCGACTCTGCATCGCCTCGAGCACCGCCTCATGCTCCCAGCGGCTCACTCGGCGCTCTGAGCTAGGCGTACAGTGCTCTTTCAACGCACATCCTTGGCAGTGCGAACTCCAGTAGCGGTGCAGCTTCAGCCCTTTCTCGACGCTTGAGTACCGCCAGATCAGGCTTTGCCCAGCAGGGCATCGGTACTCGTTCTTGGCTGCGTCATAGATGAAATCACCTTTGCCGAAGCGGCCAGCCGCTGTCGCACCCGAGGTCAGCGTCTTGGGTACGAAAACGGTGATTCCAGCGTCATGACACGCCAGGATTTCTTCGCCTTTGAAATACCCTCTGTCTGCGACCGCCGAGAGTTCCTCGACCCCCATGGCCTCTCGCGCCTGCTTGGCCATCGAGCTCAGCTGGTCTCGATCAACTCCGTTGTTCGTGACCTCGTGCGTCACGATCAGGTGGTGCTTCGCGTCGACCGCCGCCTGCACGTTGTAGCCGACCACTCCGGTGCCTCGCGTCTTCATCGAACGGGCATCGGGATCGGTCAGGGAGATCTGTTTATCCGGTGTTTCGTTGAGCTGAACCTCGATTTCCTTGAGTTCCTGCAGCTTCGTTTTCAAGGTCGCGATCTTGTCGTGGAGGCGTTCGGCTTTGACCTGCGCCACGGCAGGTTCCTGACGATCTGCAGTATCCAGTGCGCTCAGGTAGCGATTGATGCTGGACTCGATCTCCTCCATTCGCCGCTGAAGCTTGGCGCTGGTGAAGTTGCGGTCGCGGTTGTTGACCGCCTTGAACTTGCTGCCATCGATGGCCACAAGCGCTTCAGAGAACAGGCCAAGCTGCTGGCACAGCACCACGAACTGCCTACAGACGCCGCGGATTGCCTAGCCGTTATCCTTGCGGAAGTTAGCGATGGTCTTGAAGTCCGGCATCAACCGTCCGGTCAGCCACATCAACTCAACGTTGCGCTGAGCCTCGCGTTCGAGACGGCGACTGGACTGGATACGATTGAGGTAGCCGTAGATGTAGATCTTCAGGAGGTCGGCAGGATGGTAAGCGGGCCGACCTGTTTCAGCCGGGACGACACCTTCAAAACCCAGCGTGCCAAGGTCGAGTTCATCGACGAAAACATCGACCACCCGCACCGGGTTGGTGTCCGCCACATAGTCATCCAGGCTCTCGGGAAGCAGCGTGCTTTGGCCTCGATGCTCTCCCTGGATAAAACGCTTCATTGGCGTCTCCCACTAATTTCAAATCCATCAAATCATAGCAAGGTCGATGCCAACGTTATACAGTCTGGGCCGATCACTGCCTGTCGCGACCGGCCGGGTCGCAACGATCGCTACAGACAGAATTCGGCTAGAAAATAGAGCTCAAAATTTGATCAAGAAAACAGTGGGCGATACCCAACGATGTGCGACGCATAACAGCGCGACTCCTCGCTACAATGGCGCTACCCGTAATCGCTGTAGGGATCTCGCTTGACTGACACAAAACTCACCGAAGCCGAGATGCGGCGCGCACTCGGTCTTGACTCTGCTCCCCAGAAGCAGCCAATGCCCAAACCGTCCTCCACCTTCACACTCGTTGAACTTAGCGTGCGCAAGAATGGAGGCTCTCCATTCCGCTTCGAGCACCGCTCCCGCTCCATCAGCACTCTCGCCGCCCAGCTCGAGGCCGAGAAAGCTGCGCGGGAGAAGGGGTTTGAGGTATGGGTGGTGTTGAATATCCGGCAGGTTTCAACATAGAGCAGCAAAAGGCGCCAGTCAGTGCCAACTCGCTTAACGTCGTCCGGTAAACCGCTGCCGGACGTTTGACAATGATAGCCAAAGCTTCCGGCTTATCTTCTTGTGTGGCCTTCTATAATTTTGATATATAAAGAAAATATTACTTCTTTTCGGGCCTAGAGATATTTCTTGAAACTCGCGGCGGTAATGCACACCGATACCCCCAGCAGGGCGGCGCAGGGCAGAAGGATCAGCAGCGGGCTGATGCTGATCGGGATCGCCAGGTAGACCGTCCACGGCACGATGGTGAGCGGCACGATGGTGGCCCGGGCCTTGTGGTACAGGTAGCTCGACTCACGCCCTGAGCCGAATTTGCGCAGGTCGCGGCGAACCAGGCCATCGACCAGTCCGGTGAATGCTGCCATCGCGAACAGCGGAATGGTGAGCGTCAGGATCACCATCCGCACGCAGAAGGTCAGGACGGTATAGAGCGCGGCCAGGCCATAGTCCTGGAATTTGATGAGCACCCAGCCGATCTGGTACCGCAGGTCGAGGCTGCCAGTCTGCCGGTTGGTTCGCGCGTAGTTCGTCAGTGTATTGATCCCGTCCTGCAGGCCGGACTTGACCATGGTCCAGTCGTAGACCAACTGGGCCAGCCAGGTAGCGGTTCGTCCTGGCTCTTGAATGATCACGCTGCGCAGCAGGTCCTGGGACAGCCAGCTGAGCTCATGCTCGAACATCTGCTGGGCATGCTTCCAACCGGCATCCGGCCAGAAGACGTACAGGCACACCCATTCGACCAGGATGGCGCCCAGCAGGGAGCCGAACATCACCCCGATGAAGTGGAAGGGCAGCGCGAACAGCATCCCCAGTAAGGTCTTCTCGCTTTCCTGCTGCTGTTGGGCTTTCTCCGCGACATCTGCCATGGCCTGTCTCCGTTACGCCTAGGCGGCCTGCTCGCCGCTGGCCATGTTGCGGAAGTCGTTGACCAGGTCCGCCGGTAGCGACTCGTTAAGCGCCTGATAGCCGGGCGCTTGCCACCAGTCCGTATTCGCGGCCTGGCCCTTGCGCATGCTGTCGGCCAGGGCCTGGAGATCTTTCGGCATGACCTCGCCGGGATCGCTTGCCGGCAGCGGCATGCGAATCTTCCAGAGGTTGCCGCCTTCGATGAGGGCGAAGCACTGTCCCTTCGGCAGGCCGACCACATGGGCAGGTTCGATCATCGGGACGCTGACGCTCTGAATCTGATCGTGGGTGTTGGAGGTGAAGGCTGTCTTGCCATTGACGGAATCGTTCGCGCTGCTTGCCGGTGTGCTGGTGAACACCTGGACCTTCGGCAGCTGGTTGGTGAGCAGCTCCGCCGTCGCGGTTTCGCGCACGCGCAGCATGAACAGGTTGTTGAAGTTACCGATCACCTGGCCTGCTTTGGCGCGTCTGCCGATCTTCGCCTCGATGTCGCTCATGGTCTGGGTGTAGGCGGTGACCTGCATACCGGCGCCGCCGCCCTTGTTGATCATCGGGATGAATTCTTCGCCCATCAGCTCGTTGAACTCGTCGGCGTGGACGTTGATGGCCACCTTGCCGCTGCCGGCCCCGGGCAGCCCATCATCGATGCCGAACTTGTAGATGTGGCCGGCTACCGACACCAGGTCGCTGAACATCGAGTTGCCCACGGCTGCGGCCACCTCGGTATCGGAGAGGGCGTCGAGTCCGATGTAGACCACGGCGCGTTTGCGGATGACCTGCATCCAATCGAAGATCGGCCGTGGATCTTCCAGGTCTTGGTAGTTTGGCGAAAGCAGCTCTGCGATCCGGCCGGTGGTGAGTTTCTCCAGCAGCGGCAGCAGCGATGCCACGATCTTGTCGAAGTAGGTCTTGTCGTACCGAACCGCTGACCGCAGTCCGTCTATGACCGGATCGGAGATGCGTTGCTGGGTGAGGTACATGTCTATGGCCACCACGCGTAGCGGCCGGTCCTTCATGGCGAAGCTGAGGGTCTTACGGTCGATTTTGCCCTCGATCGCGACGATGGACTCCCAGGCCTTGGGGTCGTGCTCGGCGAAGTATTTCTGGGCGTACTCGACGAACAGCGCATCGATGTTGATCACGTGCTTGAGGATCTGTTCGTAGTCCGGGCGCCGGCCGAGCGCGACCAGGGCACGGGCGATGATGTTGACGAAGCGCCAGGCGAATTCGCGGAAGGCCGCGGAATTGCCCTCGCCGGACAGCTGACCGGCAACCCGGGTTGCGACCTCGGAGATGCGGCCAAACCGCCCTACCGCGTTGTAGCGCGCCGAATGGTCCGGCCACCCCAGGTGGAAGACATAGAACTCGTCCAGCCGGCCGGCGCGCTTGCACTCGACGTACATGCGTTTGAGGAGGTCGGCGTCGCCTTTGGGGTCGAAGACGATCACCACTTCGTGCTGCCCACCGCGTTTGCGACGAATGTCCTGGGTGATGAACAGTTCGGCCAGCCGGGTCTTGCCGACCCGCGTGGTTCCTAGCACGAGCGAGTGACCAACGCGCTCGCCCAGGGGCAGGCTGACGTCATGTTCGCTCGGCTCAATGCCGTGGATGCGCGGCAGGCCTCCAACTGGGGGAAGCGGGCGTGCCGGGTTGAGGGGTACGTCCCAAGCAGTTGCCTTGGCCAACAGGTTCAGCGGGAAAGGGGCGAACTCCAGGCGTGCCTCGAGGCGCCGGGCATGCTGATACAGCGGGGTCGGTTCGACGTAAGGAGCGAATTTAGGCAGGTATGTGTCCATGAGGCGCTGGGTGTGCTTCTGGGTCCAGCGGAAGCCCTTGCCAATGAAGAGCCGCTCATTGCTGACCGGCATGTCCTTGCTGGTCATGGTGTAGTGGGGCAGCCGACGGATGTTGCGGCGGTAGCGCAGCACAAGTAGGGCCTGTTTCAGTCGCATGCTCCCGAGGGCCAGGAAGCCAAGCGCTGCGACCAAGCCGAACAGAGGGGTCAGGGCCAGCGTCCAAGGTGCGAACACACACAGTGCGGCCACCGTGAAGCAGACCTCTGCGGTGTAGAGCTCGACGGCAGGCCGGAGTAGCGTTTCGATGGTATAGGTGCTGGCCATGTGCTTATGCCTTTAAGGTTCCCTGTACCCGCTTGCGCGAGCTGCGAGGTTGTTCCGCGTGCAGGGCAGCCACTTCCTCCCGGGCCTGCTCGACCTCATAGTCGGGAAGCCGCTCCTGCAGCCGTTCGCAGAGGGTCATTTCGTCCTCGAGCGACAATCCCGTGATGCTGCCTCCATAGAGGCTGATGACATGGGTCAGTTGGTCATGCATGAGTTGCCGAGCACGTGGATCGGACGGTTGCTTGATCACCATGGTGATGAAGGGCGCTGTCACAGCTATCTCCTATTGCTGGATGGCGGTGGGCGTGAGCAATACCGGGTAGTGGCGAAGGCCAAGACGTGCAGCTAGGTCGTCCGCTGGTGTGGGCAGCACCTGCAGGTTGCCTGCCCAACGGCGAATCTCCGCCAGGCGCTCTTCACTGGCGACGTTGATGGCCAGGCCTACCGCCTGCAGGTGCTGCAGCTGGTCTCGCCGCTGCAACAGCCAGGAGCGGGACAACTGGTCGTCGCCGACCAGGAACACCGGTTGCAAGCCCGGCGCATTGATGGCTCGGCCCTGAACCGTGCCAGGGCTCAACTGAGCGGATCGGACCGGGAAGGCACCCGACCCGCGCACGCCAATAGTGGGAGAGGAGCTGCCGGTCAGCGGCTCTGGCTCCAGGTCTTGGTAGTAGGGCAGCGCAGTGGCACCGCCGCGGTCCTCGACAACGATCAGGTTTCCGGCTGATGCGCCGGCTGCCCAACTGGTGAGCAGCAGGGATGCAAAGATGTGCAGGGTCTTCATGGATTGGCCGCCAGTAGGTTGATGCCGGTGACCCGGCTGAGGTGTTTCGCGAAAGCCTTGCGGTAATTGGCAGCTGCCTGCCCGCCGGCGGGCCGGTGGTAGCGGCCGGCGACAGTGATCCAGTCGCCTCCCTCCGCTCTCTGTTCATTGAGGATGTTCACGACGGCCATGAGGTTCTGATAGGGGTCGAGGGAATCGCAGGTCGTGGCGAAGCGGTGTCCGTTCCAGCCGATGTTGATCTGTCCCAGGCCTGCGTCGACTCGTTTGGCACCGGCTACCTGGATGGCCACCGTAAGCGCCCTGCAGGCATCGTCGCGGGTGGCAAAGCGATAGCCGGCGCCGGCGACATTCAACGTCCAGGGCCAAGGCACCAGTTGCCCTCGAATGCGTGTTCCGCTCTCCTGCAGGGCTACGGAGTAGAGGACCTCCGACGGAACACCATGGGGCAATGCGATCAACTGGTAGGCCGGAGGCGGAATCTCCGCTGCCTGCGCGAGTGCGCCTATCAGCACCAGGTTGGCGGCCGCGGCCCTCTTGATTAGTGACGCTGCCATTGCCCGTTCACCTCTCGCACCACTGCAGGCAAGTCGCCGCCAAGGCCTAGCCCCATCCAGCGGCCTTGGTCATGGTTCAAGGTGATCTGGCGGCTACGCACATTCTTCGGCTCAATGCCGGCAAGGATCGCCCAGCGACGGATGTGCTCGTCCTCACCCTGACTGCCGATGAAGTAAAGGTCGAATGGTTGCTTCTTAGCCTGGAGGTCCTGCACCTGCGCAATGCAGGGAGGGCAATCGTCCTTCACGAAGATGGCGAGGCGGCCACTGCCCTGTAGCGCCAGCTTGCTGCCGCCGATACCTGGCGCGGGGCTGGACGTGATCTGGATGACTTTCTCGCCGGGGTACATGCGGGCGTGGGCCTCATCGTAAGCCCGCTGGTATGCCAACTCCTTGTCCACTCGTTGCCGCTCCGCCTGGACCTGCAGCTCGGCATAGCGACGTCGTTCTTCCGCGCTACGAGCCTCGATTCCGAGCGTGGTGAGTGGATCCAGCCCAGGGGAGTAGACGCCTCGCGGTCCCTGCATCAGGGTCTGGTAGCGGCTGAACTCTTGAGACGTCAACCCCCACTCCTGTGCCTGCTCCTCGATGGAGCTTGCTTGATGCAGTCCTTGTATGGACGCGTTGCTCTGCCGGGTGCGGATCTCTTGCGACGGTTGTGCCTCGGCGAGTGCCTGCGGCGCGCAGGCGCTCCAGAGGGCAATCATGCCGCTGATTACCAATGTCGGCGTTGCTCTAGTGATGCAGCGCTTGCTCCAGTTGAATGGCTCGAACATGTTTGGTCCCTACGGCTGGATATTGATGGTTCGCGGCGTGCCGGCCACATCGAAGCGGGCCGAGCGATCGTCAAGAGCGTTGAGGTGCCAGGCTGTGCCTGCAACGGCATCTCCCGGGCGAATCAGATAGATCTGGCTCAGACGGGTGCTGCCCGGCGGTGCAACTGAGAGAAAGCGCTCTCCGCCGCGGTACTCCACGCCGACGACATGAAAGGGTGGGGGTTCTGGCGCGGCGGGCTTCGGCTTGGCCTTCTGTGCTGGGGGGCTTTTTGCGGCGGTTCGCTTCGGGATGATCAGGGGTGGAGCTTTGGGCTGGGCCTTACGAAGCTCCTGGACGCTCTCGTCCAGCGTTTCCACGGTGGCCTTCAGGGCCAGTAACTCTCCGCTCGAGGCGACATTCCGGGAAAGGTCCTGGACTGTTTCGTTCACCTGCTTGGCAAACGCCTGCGCGGCGTCTATGCGGTTCGATAGCGCCTGCTGGCCCGCGCGGAAATCTTCGTCGGAGACCAGGTGCTTGCCGTCGACGGAATCCAGGCGCTCGTCGATGTTGTTCAGTCGCGTCAGAATCGCGTCGATCGAAGTCTTTTCGGCGGCACCGTCGATCGAGCTTCGAAGCTGGGTAAGCTGGAAGTGCTGGTAGACCAGCCCTCCCGCCATCAGGACCAGGCAGAAGCTGAGAAGCAGGGTTGAGCGGGTAGGGCGTGGTAGGTTCATGGATGTCCTCGCGCGAAGCCGGGGGACACCCTCTCAAAGCACTGGTAGCTGGTGCAGCAAGAAATACATTTCTAGTGAAGTGGGTATTTTCCGGCGCCGTAAAGGTGGGGCGTGCGGACCTCGTGGCCAGATCAGGCACAGGCCGACCTGTTCGCGCCGGCGCCGCGGGCCGGCAGCGAGCGATTGCTGGCATGCAAGGAATATCTGCAATTTCTTGCCGCCTGTAAACTAACTGTTTACACTCCTGGGCATGATTAAGTCATTCCGACACAAAGGACTTCGGGTCTTCTTCGAAACCAGCAGTACGCGCGGGATCAATGCCGCGCACGCGCCTCGTTTGAAGCGTCAGCTGTTTGCTTTGGACGAAGCCAAGATCCCTACGGATATGGACATTCCCGGGTATCACTTGCATGAGCTGAAAGGCGATCTGGCTGGGCATTGGTCGATTCGCGTGTCAGGCAATTGGCGAATGACTTTCCGTTTCGACGGCGAAGACGCCGAGCTGATCGATTATCAGGACTACCACTAAAGGGTTTGCCCCATGCCTATGCACAATCCCCCGCATCCAGCAGAGATCCTGCGCGAGGATGTTTTGCCGGAACTCGATATGACCGTGACCGCCCTGGCCGAGCGCTTGGGTTTTTCGCGTGTCCAGATGTCCAAGGTGATCAATGGTCGCGCCTCGATTACGGCCGATATGGCCTATCGCTTGGAGCTGGCCAACATCGGCCGCGCTCGCCATTGGCTGGCCATGCAGTCGGCCTATGACCTGTGGCAGGCCGCGCATCGCGAGCAGCCGCGGATAGAGCCCATCGTCTGGGCGCATGCGTGACGGTCACGCGGCCATAAAAAAGCCACCCGAAGGTGGCCTTGAAGTCATGCTGCGATAAGCTGCCTGGCAAGTGCCATCTCGACCGAGTCACCATCCTGGTTCAGCGAGTCGAGGCCTGACTCAGGAACGTCTCCCGACGTGCTCTGCGCCACGGCGATCTTCTTGGCCATCAGCTGCAGGCAGGTGATCTGCGAGCTACCGGCGTAGCCGAAGAACACCACCCGCACCGGGTGTTTCTGCCCGATTCTCCAGGACCTCCGCGCTGCCTGCTGCAGGGTGTACACGTTGTACCCAGTTTGCAGGAACGCGATGGTCGGAAAATCCAGCAAATCCAGCCCGGTCTTTACCAGCTCCGGATTGGTGATCAGCACGTCGATTCCGCGGTCGACCTGGTCGAGGATCCAGTCCTCGCGCCTGGCCGTATCCACCGAGGCGCGCAGTACTGCCACCTTTAAGCCGGCCTGTTCCAGCACCCGCCTGAGCCGACTGGTTGTGTCGCGCGTCCCGCTGTACACGGTGTAGGTCAGCACCTTGCGGTTCTTGGCCTTCTCCGCGAGACAGAGGTCCACTAGCGCCTGCTCTTTGGGCATCAGCTCCTCGTCGCCGAATATCGCTGGCACGAATGCCAGCGTGTCCCGGGAGCGAGGATGCTTCACCACCTCCGTCCGGAAACAGCAGTCCGGCCAGGCCAGCAGCACGTTGAGCACCACGCCCAGGAGCGTGGTATCTCGACGAGCCAGGGCCTGGCGCAGTTCCGCGGTCAGTGTGGCTGCCAGTCGTTGGTAGGCCGAGGCCTGCTCCGGCGACATGGGTACGTCGACGAACTCCTCCTGGTAGTCGGGCAAGACGTTGCCACCGATGTCCTTGAGCTTCAGGAACACGGTGAACGGCAGCACGAAGCGGTGGATGCCTTTCGGGCCGAAGCCCGGAGCCTTCACCGTTCGTACCGAGAGCTTCTTGCCCTTGGCCGTCTTGTGCGACTCGCCGTCGCGCTCGGTGTAGATGTCCTTCAGCACCCCGTGATCGCGCATGAACGACATGGCTGCAGGAGCCATGCTGCCGCGTGCGTTCGGTCGGTAGCCGTCCTCGATCATGCGCTGGGTGAGGATGCGGAACAGGAGGTAGAACAGGTCGTCGGCATAGCCGCCCATGAGCGTGCCGGTCAGCAGCACGGATTTCCGTGCCTTCGCTGCAAGCACGCCCATGGCCTGGCCCTGGGCCGAACCGCTGTTCTTGTACTCATGCCCCTCGTCCACCACCAGCAGGTCGAAGAAGCCATCCGGCAGGTAGCGCTTGATGAACTCCGTAGGTTGGTAGCCGCCTTCGCCGAAGCCGAACTCGATGTTCGCCATGGCGCGCTCCATGCGCTTGGCCTGGCGATCGCTGAAGATGAAGTTGCCCTTGGCGTCCATCAGGTTGATGAACTCGGACACGTTGTCCACCAGCATCGAGGCAAGGAAGTCCTCCCCGAAGTCGTTCAGCAGCCGCTCGGCACGCACGGGGCCGATGGTCGGGATCCGACACATCGACTTCAGGATCGTCGAGCGGCGGTTGCCGCCGTCCGCTCTGCCCGGGCGCATCAGTGTCCACAGAGCCGCCTCACAGTGGGGGCAGCGCCGGCGGCGCTCCTCACGGTGAAACTCCTCGACTGTGATCAGGTTGCCCTCCTGGTCCTCGAGCACACGGCCGCAATCCGGGCAGCCAGCCATCAGCCGGCCGCCGGCGGCGCTCCGCTGCCAGCAGGCCAGGCGCCAGTGGAACCCCATCCGCATGCGCACGCGCCCGAGGATGAAGAACTCCTGACGCCCGTCGTAGGGCTCACCGATCTCCTGACGCAGCTTCAGCAGCTTGACCAGGGTATCGGGTTCGTTGAGCACCCAGACGCGGGCGTCCGGAATGGTTTCGAGGATCTCGCGCCGCCACTTGTAGACCAGGTGCGGGGGAGAGATGACCATCGTGCGGCGATAGCCAGCGCTGTGCATGACGGCGGCCACGGCGATGGCCATCATGGTCTTCCCGGTGCCCATCTCGGCATTGATGACGCCGGCCTGTTCGTTGCGATCGAGCAGCAGCGCGGCGATGGCCTGGACCACCTCCGCCTGGGCGGGGAAGGGTGTGCGTTTGAGACCATCCATCACCAACTGGCGGGCGCCGTTGGCGTCGCCGGCATAGACCGGTGGATTGGAGCGGTTGAGGGAGTCCAGCAACTCGTCGCCGAATTCGTCGATGAAGTCGGTGAGGCCTATGGAGAGTGGTGTGGCAGGGACCTGGGTGAAGGTCTGGGTCAGATCGTTCATGGTGCTTTTCCTGGGGGGGATGAAGCAGGGCATGCACGACACCCGGCCGGGTATGTGCATACCCTGCGGGTTGGTTGAAGGTGCCGGAGTGGCGGTGGGTCAGTAGTCGTCAGGTAACAACAGGGTGGTCACGCTGCGATCGGCTTCGGTGATGATCCAGAGCCTGGTTTCGTCGCCGGCACAGATGTCGTAGCCGGAGAACAGCCGGTCCCCATACTTCAGGGCCTGCTGGTTCGCCTGCTTGTCGTCATCGGTCAGCTCTCCCCAGTCTCCCGCCAGATGGCGTTTCAAGTAGAGGGTCGGATTGAGCAGGCCACCTTCCACCAGATGGTGGACGGAGCTGGCCATTACCACACGACCAGGCGAAAACAACGGGCCAGGAAGCGGGCTCAAGGTCATTGGTGCCGGCGGAGCCTGAGGCTCTTCCGTTGCCACTGCTGTAGAGCTGATGGTCAATACCCTGCCAAGGTTCGGTGAGCCTGGCGTTATGTCCCATGCCCGGATAATGGGCACGAAGCGATCGGTCAGGATCCTCACCTCGGAGACGTTGCCGTCCTCGTCCTCGGTGGATTCGGTCTTGCGGACCTTATCCTTGTAGGTATCGCCCTTGAGTGCCAGGACGCGTCCGTTCCTTGAGGTCACCACTCCGGAGATCGCGCCGGCGGCCAGCGCGAGCGCCAAGTGCCAGCGCGACAACTCACGGACCGGTGGCCGCGGCTGAATGCCAGTCTGACCAAAGTGGAGAGTGAAGTCCGGCCAGAGCCCACGCAGGCGCTGGATTTCGTGACTGAACTGCTCCGGCTCCAAGGTGACCCGGTAGAAGTGCTCCAGGTCGTTCACCGCCGGCAGCACCGCATAGGGCTCCCACGGCCAAATGGCTGGCAGCTCCTCGGCGGTTTCCTGTCCGGCGCCGATCTCCTGTAGGCGATCACGCACCTGGGCCACTTCCCGAGGCCTGGCCAGGTCCTGGCGACGCACACGAATGCCGAAGATGACCACCTGTTTGAAGGTGGGGTCGGCAGCCGCGTAGATCCGCAGTGCGGTGAAGTGGTTGCAGAGCCAGCCAGTCAGTTCGTCGTCCAGGACATAGTGCGGAACTATGAACACCAGCACGCCACCGTACTGCAACAGCGGCAAGGTCCGTTGGTAGAACGCCTTTTCCAGTCGGCGACGACCGTTGCCCTGGTACTGAGATGCACCGGAGTGGTCGGCCACCAGATCGCCATAGGGTGGATTGAGCCAGAGCAACCCGAAGGCCTGCCGGCTGATCATGGTGTCCATCAGGTCGCTGTGCAGCACCCGATCCAGCAAGGTGCGTGCGTGGTCGGCGCGCTCCCGGTCATATTCGACCGCGAACGCCTCGACCTGGTCGCACCCAAGAGCATGGGCTGCCTCGGCCAGGGCCACTCCCTCGCCGGCGCAGGGATCGAAGATCCTCATCTTGCCGGCAGGGGATGGAGCCAGGGCCTGCAGCGCGCGCTCCAGGGTGATTTCGTCAGTGGGGAAGTAGCCGTTGCGGGCGAAGTTGTGCGCCAGGCGCGGGAACATCAAAGCCATAAGGCCTCCTTGGTATGTGAAGTTCAGCAGTTGCGCGAAGTCGGGAAGAGGGCTCAGGCGGTTGCCTGAGCCTCGGTGGTCAATCGCCCTTGGCGGATTAGGTCGCCGAGGGCGGGTTCGAGCACGTCGAGCTGCATGGACAGCCGCCAGGCGCTGATCGCGCCCAGCGCCCCGGGGAGGGGCTGGAGCATGCCGTGTTGGGTGAGGACCTCCATCACCGGCTCCCGCCAGTGCTGCAGGAGCGGCAAAGGGCAGGTTTCGGTGACCAGCGGCCATAGCTGCTGGAGTGGGTCCGTCGCCTCCTCGAGGAGGGCATAGGCGAAGTGGTTGGCCTGGTCGGGCCGAGCGCAGCGCCGGTCGAACAGCCAAAGGTGCAGCAGGCTGCCGAACAAGGTGCCGCGGAACTGCCGTGTGGTGCGCTTTTCCAGCAGATCGACGTTGGGGAAGACCGGAAGATTCCGGTCATCCATGGTGATGTGGAACTGATCCAGGCCGTTCTCGGCGGAACCGAGGGTCAGCCTGGCCAGGAACTCCTGCAGGGCCGTGTCGCGGCCCCAGGCAGAGAGGAAGACCAGGTTGCGCTGTTCATCGCAGACACAGGCGTCAACGTAAAGGTCGGGACATTCCTCGACCTGGTGCAGCGGGGTAGACAGCATAGGGTGTGGCCTCCATTGCAGATGGGGGCCTGCCCGGGGAGGGGCAGGACTGCCCCTCGGGGTGGATGACGATGGTCGATCAGGCGGGCCGGGCCGGCTGGTCGTTGCGAAGGGCCTCGCGCCACGTCGGACAGACGCCGTCCGGCGCCATGTCCAGGAAGTGCAGGGGGCACCCGTAGTAATACGGGCCAGCGGATTCTGGGATCGACTTGCTGCCCCAGAGTCCCCCCTGAACCTCCAACAGATCGCAGTTGATGAAGGTGTAGGTGTCACCGACAGCATTGCCGTTGATGAAGTTCGCTACCTTCAGCTCCAGCTGAACGACGGTCCAGAGTTCTTGGCCGGTCAGTGCGTGCTCCAGAATCGTGCGCTTGTGGGTGAAGCTTTCCGCGGGCTCCAGAAGTAGCTGAACCAGGCGGTCTTTGTCGCGGTGTGAAAATAGCCATCCCATGATGTGGGGCCTCATGTGGTGGCCGGGCTCCCTGGCGGGGAGTCCCCGGCAGGGTGGTGGTTGGTTAAGGGTCAGGCGAGCAGACGATTCAGCCGTTCAAGCAGCCGATGGGCTGCCTGGTTGGCGGACTGCCCGTCATCTGGGGAGGCGTGATGGACACGCATCCGCAGGCCCTGAAGTGCAAGGTCGACGTACTGGCGATCGAAGACCGCCTCTCGGAACAGATCAGCCTCCTGATCCAGGCCGACCTCGCGCAGCGCGCTGCAGGTCAACAGGAGTTCGTTGGAGACTTCCTCGCTGTGGTATCGCGGATCCATAGGCGCTCCTAAGGTTGTGGTTGGCGTTTCCAGAGTTGCAGTTTGAAATCCAGCTCGTACCCCAGCTCGCCGAGGCGAGCGCACTGGGCACGCAGGCGCTGGCGATCCACTGTGGTGTCGAGGCGAACTTCACTGCCCAACGGCCAGATGGTGCCGAATAGCTCGGCGTTTTCGTTTGGCTGGGAGTGCTTCGTGCTCGAGCTGGAACTGTCCATACCGAAAGGCGCATCGTCTGCCGGCATCTGGGCGGCCCGCGTGGGCGTGGGATTCCTTGTTTCGCGAGGAGCCTCTGGGGGCGAAGGCCTGACTGGCTCCTCGTCCAGGGGATCGGGTTCGCTGGGTGATAGCTGCGCGGCATCCTCGGCCGTGAGGTTGTCGACGTCCTCCAGCGTCATGCTGTCGACTTTCGCGCGGATCTCGACCACGAGGCGACCACCAGTGGAGTAGTACGACGGGCGAATTTCCGAAATTGCGAAATTGCCGCGGTACTTCCCTTCGGAGTACTGATCAAGGAGGGCGTCCTTGATGACGAACTCCCCGATAGAGGTTGCCAAGCGTCCGACGTTGAACTTGCCGTTCCGGCCGGTGATGGTGCGAATGGCCAACTGGCCATCGATGTGGATCATTGACGTCCTCCTCATAGAGCGGAGGCCAGCCCGTGAGGGGCGAGGCCTCAGCGGACAGTTGCGAGAAAAGCGAAGCCCTGGTGTGAGGCCAGGGCTCTGAGTGGTTGGAGGAGCGCCTGATGAACCAGGCGCATCCCGTCAAGCCGCCAGTTGCACAGGGTTGGGTTTGAGCGAGATCAGCAACTGGGCGGTTGAGCCCATGACGTCCTGATGACTCGCTTGCAGATCCAGCCAGAGCGGTTGGTGAGGGTTGCCATCGGGCGGTAGGCGGTGAAGACCGAAGTCGACAACGTCATCCGAGGGTGCGGCGAATACAGCTCTGTAGGCTGCAGCCAGAGTGGAGCAGAGGCGGTCTTCGATGTCGGCCAGCTCGTCAGCCGACTCCAGATTCACAGCTTGCTGCCATGCCTCGGGGGTGAATACCACCGGCATGGACAGAATCCGTGCCGCCGCAGGGGTAAGCGCAGTTGCGCCGTACAGTTTCGACATGGTGAATCTCCAGAGGAAAAACGGAGACGCACGTCGCCCGGGCTGGGGAGTGAATCCCCGCGAGGGTGGGTGGAGTAACTGATGTTGCGTAAGTGAGAAAAAGGCGCCCGAAGGCGCCGGTGTGAGCTAGATCCAGCCGTATTCGGCCAGGGACAGAGGACGGCCTTCGCCAACAATCAAATGGTCCAGGACACGCACTTCGACCAGGGCTAGCGTTTCCTTCAGCCGTGCAGTCAAGGTTCGATCCGCCTGGCTGGGTTGAGGGCAGCCTGAGGGATGGTTGTGGGTGAGGATGACGGCCGCGGCGTTGTGGGCCAGGGCACGTTTGACCACTTGCCTGGGGTAGACGCTGGCACCATCGATGCTGCCGTGGAACAGCACCTCGAATTGCAGCACCCGGTGCTTGGCATCGAGGAAAACCACGCCGAATACCTCATGATCCTGCTGCGCAAGCTGCAGTTTCAGGTAGTCGGCTACCAAGCTGGGTGACGTTAATTCGGGGCCTCGGGTGAAAATCCGTTGGTCGAGGATCTGCAAGGCTTTTTCGATCACCCGGTTTTCCTGGGCGATACGAGCGGCTTTGAAGTCCGTGGTTTCAATCAGCGTGAGCTGTGTGTTCATGGTGGTACCTCCGCGTTGAATACAGGGGGGTACGCACCCCATGGGGAGTGAATCCCCGCGTGGGTAGTTCGAAATATGCACTCCATCGCCTGAGGCGATGCGGTCGCGCTGCCGAGTGCTTGGCGACCTTGGGTGAGTCAACGCTTGCGCGCCGGAACCATGAGACTCAGGTTCCCTGGGGTGGTCTGCTGTCGACGACAGCAAGCCCAATCAGCATTCGCTTGGCCTGGCGGGAAATCCCGCCGGCCAGGTTGCTCAGTCCGAGAAGACCGGAACGCTATCAAGGACAAAAGCGAATGGATCTAAGAGTCGCTTCGTTGGGTCCAGGCGTTTCCAGCCAGAGCCTGTGCCGCTACTTCAGCGGTGGGGTAATACTCCACCGACTCCCTCGAGATAGGACCAGACTCGTCAGCCGTGCCGATATAGAAACCGGCACCACTCTTCAGGATCTGCAGCGGGTACTTAGTGTTGAGCTGGGCAAAAGCGAGTTTTCCGTAGGTCATGTGGAATTCCTTGATGGGGAACGGCCATGACCCAGTGGGTCGCGTTTCCCAGTGGGTGTGAGTGAAGCCAGGGCACCGTGAGGTGCCCTTTGGTCATGCAGCCATTACAGCTGGGTCACCGGTGTTGCCAGCGAAGAGGATCCAGACCACGTCGCAGAAGTGACTGCTGGTCAGCAGTTCGGCTTCAACTTCGTTGATGGACACTTCTTCAACTTCCGGCAGAGCGGGCATATCTCCAGCTTGGGCGTTGTAGCTCATGATGATCTCCAAATGAATTTGGAGAACACCATGCCCTGGGGGAATGGTGCCCCCCGGATGGGTATGCGATGACAAGCGGCGCATTGCGTAGGTGATGAAAGGCACCCCGAAGGGCGCCCTGTTTTTCAATCAAGCAGTCTGGCGCTGACGTGCATCAGATTGCTGTTGCTCTTCAGCCGAGGGTTCGTCGGACGATGCTTCAGGTTCACCTTGTTGGTTGTCCTGGGGCTCGCCGGCATCCTTCGGTTTGGCTTCGTAGACAGTTTCACCATCCACCTTGATAAAGCCGATGAAGAGCAGCCGACCCTTGAGGCTTGCGCCAGGCTGACCTTTCTTCTCGCCCTTTTCGTAGGAGAATGCGTCTGCCCAGATGTCACCGATACGGAAGGACACGAGGACCTTCTTACCGGCGTCGACGGCTTGCTCGCAGCGACGCACGAGCTTTTCAGCTTCGGCGCCGACGACGTTGCAGTCGATGTAGGTGTATTCCACGTCATCGGACGAGCCACGGAGGGCTGCAATGGTGGTGGCCATGAAAGGGGAACCCTTACGCGGCTTCACTTCGCGGATACGGTTGAGGTAACCGATACCGGTGGTGTGCAGATCGAAGAACTTGATTTCGTTGGACTGTGCGTTGCTCATGGTGATTCTCCAGTTTCGATAGACTGAAAGCGGAGAAACACTTCGCCCTTGGGGGAAAGTATTCCCCGCGAGGTTTAGAGCTTGGAAGGTGTGTGCTGGAACAGCTAGGTGAGGATGCTTCCATCAATCGCTGTCGATTGACCGATCGCGCTACCGGAAGCTCGGCGATCTTAGGTTTGATCAACACGGTTAACCGTGTCGCAGTCTCACAGATCATGACTGCTTGGGCATGGTCGCTGACGACGTCAGCAGCTCACGGATGAAAATATGTTAACAGCGGAAAGGAAAGTCAAGCCCCATGAAAGAAAAAAGCCCCTCTTTCGAGGGGCTGGGTGTAGTGCAGTTCAGTGATGGCGTTGATGCAGGCGATGCTTGTGGCACCAGTCCTTGAAGTCGGGCCATTTTGCCCAAACAGCCATCCCGGAGCAGAAGAGAAGCAGGCAGGTCATGATGATCATGCCGAAAACGGTCTGACTCATTTCATTCCTCCTGGGTGAGAAAGATCCCGATGGACCAGATGATAACACCGACCAGGAAAGCGTACGCCGTCAGGAGCCGATGCTCGCTGAGGAATACACCTATCAGGGAGGCTGCAACAGCTGTAGTACCGATCTTGCGAAGATCATCTGAGCTTCTTGGGAGACATGGTTTTCCTCGCGTGAATCGCCGGAAAACCTCCCTGCCGGGAGAATTTCCCGACGAGGGTGAGTGTGGTGTATCAGCAGTTCATGGACGGCTCAATCGGAGCGATCAACTCGTTGAGAGAGCCCAGGCGAAGCGCATTGGTCGCGGCCTGAACCGGCTTGGTCTTGGGTTTGCGCGTACGCGGTTTTTTCACCTTCACCTGCACTTCACGGGTGTTGGCTTCATACCAGGCGTTGAGATCGACCTGTTTCCGGCGAACGATTGCGGGCACCTGGCACATTTGCTCCAGGACCTGACCGGAAAGGTGAGGGGCTGCTGCCGGCATGGCCCGCCTGGCCATGAGAGGCTTGGCGGGTGCAGCGGGCGTGGACTGTTTGACCGCACGCAGGAATTCCCGGGTAACAGTACCGAGGGCGTAACCTGCGCGATAGCTGAACGTGGACATGGTGTTTCTCCTGCAGGTTGAAAATGCGGAGAAACACTGACCCCGACGGGGAAGTGAATTCCCCGCTGGGTTGGCGGAAGGTGCTTCTATCGACCGAGGTCGACCGGCCGCGCTACCAGAAGCTAAGCGGCCTTGGGTGGATCAACACGGAAAAACCGTGTCGCAGCTTTTCGGATCCAAGCTGCATGGGCATGTTGCTGACGACGTCAGCAAGGCACGCGCTTATCATCGAAGGGGGCTGGGAATGTGTCAAGCAAGGAGGGATGGGGAAAGCAGAGGGAAGGGGGAGATGGAATAGCGACCGAGGGCAACCATGTCAGTAGTTACCCTCGGCTGTAGTCGAGGGAGCAGAATCGAGAAAAGTACGCCACCTGTGACAGTTGAAGCGTCGATCCCTGGGCATTGATCGTAACGTCTCACATCACCTGGCCGGTTATCGTGGCTGAGGCCAGCAAACAGAAGGCACGCATCCGCGCACAAAGGGAGCCCTGCGTTTCGCCGGCGGGCCACCGGCAGAGACAAGCAATACCCAATGGGTAGCCTGATGACCCTTCGCAAGGTCATCAGGCTACCCATGGAGAATTGGGAAAAGTGTGGGCCGCAACACCAGTGCGGCCCTTGGATCACGGTGCACCGAACCTCTTGAGAACCCTATGTGTCTGTGAACTCGCATTACACGAGTTGACGGCTGCGTGACTAGCAAAAGAACAGGGAGACACAGGGAGAATCATCAACCAGATCCGCACGCCCTTCCCGGAGCTCAGCGTGCTTTTGGTTTGGTGAGGAGGCGAACCTTCAACACCAGGGCGCTACTGATGACCGTCAGTAGCCAGCGGGGTGGAACAGTTGCTGATGGCATTATGTGTTCGACACCCCGAATTGGCAAGTGAACATACGGTTGCGCGCCTTGCCAGACGGGGGCTGCCGTTCAGTTCAAGGCGACAATTGCACCTTCGGGAATTACTGCTGGTAGGGCAATTCCGGTGCTCGCCGAGCGGGGTGATACCAGGATGCCAGAACGCTTCACCCCAACCAGCTCCGACTCCGTAGCACTCGCCAGCGCGTCCAGCATGCCACCTGGCCCGTCAGGGTAGTAGGTGTAACTTCGGCCTCCGCTGACATAGGAGGAGATGCCGGTTGGCTTTCGGAACCATCCGGGAAGATTCAAGGCCGCATCTGCAGGATTGCCGGCGAATGCAGGATTCGCCTTGGCGAACTCCGCAGTTGCGGAACGATACACGAGCAGGCTTTGGCTCAATGTATCGACGGTGGAATATTCCGCGGCTGTGATTGCACGGTCATGGGTCTGCATCATCAGCCCACCTGAGAAGATCAGGACGACCAGGACAAGCCATAGGATTGGCATTCGCCAGAGCTCCGATTAGAACGCACAGAGCTTCATCACACTGCTGAAGCTCTTGTGCTGGTAATTGCGGACAATAGTCCGCGGACGACAATAGTCCGTACACACAGAATTCTGGCCTTAGCATCCGCAAGCGAGACCGTTCTTCAACCCACAGACGAGGAGCCACTGAAAATCAGGCGCGGCGCTTGCCTTCTCTGGCTCTGCCCCCCCCCCCCCCGACATTACCCCAGAGACCGGATTGGCAATCAAGGCTTGTAACAACTGTATGACCTGCATGGCTGGCATCCGAATACAGCTATTGCGAATTGTTGATTAGGAACGTAACCAGCAGGACAACTGCACGCGCCTGTATATGGATTAACAGTGCCGCATCCATTCGCGAATTGTGTTCCAGTCCAAAATGAACCGCCCCATCGGTCACTCGCTGGAGCTCGCCACACCCCGGATTGGCAAGATAGCGTGAGGCCAGCCGCGTTCCGGCCGATCAGACCGTTCGGTGCGCAGCCCGCGCCCTCTGTGGCGACTCCACCGAGTTGTAGGTATTCACCCACGTAGGTCCGGCCATCTGATCGAACCTCTCCACCGCGTACTTGGCCTCCGGTGTAGATGCTCTTGTTCATCCAGGAGCGGACCCAGGTGCTGTCGCTCATGTACCACCCGCCACCCCATTTTTCGCTGTACCAGCCACTGTTACCCCGGGTTCTGAACCAGCCGTTGGTGTAGGTCTCGCCGCGGATGTCAGCATTCTGAGCAGTGATGTTGCCTTGGGCATTTACTTGACCACGGGCGTTCACGTTCTGCGCGTTCACATCGCCAATGGCGTTGACTGTGCCAGCCGCCTCGATGTTGTTCCCCCCCATGTTGAGGGCGGTGTTCATCCGGTTGAGTTCCGGTCTGCCAGGCACGGCGTTGCGATACAGGTAGTCGTTTGCGATAGCCCCGTCCTGAAAGAACAGAGCAGTTGCGAGCCGTCCCGCGCCTGGGGACACGCCGTAGTTGCTCAGCGGCACCTGCCAGGCCGCGCCCTGGGCCACAGCTGTGTTGGTGGATGAGATGTAGCCGCCCTGGGCGCCGATGATCTGAGCGGCGCGACGGATGTCGATCTCTCCGGCTGCAGATCCTCCAGTGGTGATAATCAGGGTCTCCAACTGGTTGGCCTGGGGTTTGCGGGCCAGGATTCGGTAATCCTGGCCGTAGATGTTCTGTTCACTGAACCCTGCCGGCAGGTACTTTGTGTTCTTCAGCATCGCGACAGTGATGACTGCCGGAGTGGTCACCCCTGCCGCGGCGAGTACAGCGGCGAAATTGTCCTTGATGTATTTGCTGCCTGCCTCAGCGACCTTGATCTGCTGCTGCGCAGCCATCTGCTGGTTCAGTCCATCCAGGTGCTGCATGTACAACTGCGTGCCTTTGACGACTGCGATCGCGATGACGGCCAAGGCGATCAGCAACTCGACGCTAATGAAACCGCTGCTCCGTTTTTTCATGGTTATCCCCATAGACTGGCCTGCTTCTGGCGGGTGGTATCGTCTTCGACCAGGTGGATTTCCTGCCGGCGGATCTTGTTGCGTATCGAGGGGGCGTCGGCGCCGGTCAGCAGTAGCGGCTCTGCCACCAGGTGGCGTGTGATCCCGTTTGTATCCAAGGACTGGCAGATCACTGCCTGCAGGCCTTCGGCCGCTACTTCGTAGGCGTTGCCAGCCAAGGGCTTAGCGAGCGTGACCAGCTTCTCGATGGCTTGTGGCCCGGATTTGCTGTGCATGGTGGCGATGACCAGGTGGCCGTTCAGCGAGGCCTTGCAGGCCTGGTAGGCGGTGTCCTCGTCTCGGATCTCGCCGATCAGCACCAGATCGGCGCCGGTGCGGAGCGTTCTGGTCAAGGCTTCCGAGTAACCGCCAGATCGCCGTGAGGTCTGCACCTGGATGCAGCGGCCCAGTCCGTGCTGACCGTTCAGGTTGGTTTCCGTTGGATCTTCAACCGCGAACGCAATGCCGCCGTGGCGGGTCAGTCGTTCGACGATCAGCGATGCCGCCGTAGATGTTTTGCCAGTACCCATATCGCCGCAGATCAGCACCAGGCCGCGCAGGCCTGGGTCGAGCAATGCCTCGGCCACTTCGCGGGGGAAGCCGAGCATGTTGAAGTCGCGGATTTGCGCATTGGACTTACGCAAGACATAGACACTGCCGCTGAACGCATCGTTGAACTGGGTGACCCGCAAGATGGTGCCCTCGACCGAAAGGGCGAACTCGGGGTCCTGACGCTCCTGGTAGACCGCCTGGCAGCGTTGGCGAAACTCCTCGATTTCAGCGGCCCAAGCCTCCGGCACTGGCACCCTTGAGGTGCCGGCGCCTTTCAAGCCCTTCACGTCCGCGAAGTCGTCGCCCAGGTACAGGTCGACGAATTCCGCATCGGTGATCAAACTCACGAATTGACGGTCCAGGTGATGGTGTTGGTGGTTCCGCTGCAGCTGGTGGTGGCCGCCGCAGTCGTCACCTCTGCAGTGGTGGCGGTACCGCTGTTGATCTTGGTTTGCTCGTATTGGTTTTTGGCGACACGAGTGGCCAGAGCGATACAGGCATCCTTGGGCAGAGCCGAGCTGGTAATCGCAAAGCCCATGCCGGTCGAGGTGACGGTCACGGATCCACCGTACACGTTGTAGAGCACGCCCGAGACGACACTCATATTCTTCGGCACACCGTTTACCGCGATGAGGCTGGTGACCAAGTTGGTGCCACTGGTGCCATAGCCATTCGAGCCTTTCAACGCCCTGGTGTTGGTGGTCAGGGCGGCGATGTTGCCCTGCTCTTCGCTGATGTTGGATGAGCCGAACAGGCCGGCGCCGCGGGATACCGCCAGGCCGATGCCGATGGCGACGATGATCAGGACGATGACTGCTTCGATGGAGACGAAGCCTTGTTGGTGGTGCAGGCGTTTCTCTGCGGTTTGCATCTGTGGATCCTCTTTGGGCTTGGGGTTCATTGCGCAATGCCGGCGCGGACGATGGCTTCCATCTCGTAGGTCCCGAGCAGGACCAGGATCATCATGGCGCCGACGAGCAGGAGAGACAGGCCGCGGATCAGGCCGGCGGCGGCGTCGACCTGTTTAAGGCTGGTATTGAGCCAGCGGTCGCTGAAGCGCAGGGCGGCTTCGGCGAAGCCTTTGCGGCTGGCTAGTACACTGAGGAACTGGATGGCCTGCTTGTCCGGAAACTCGTGTCCGGCGTTCTTCAGGGCTTGGCCAAAGTTCTGGCCCAGGCCGACGCCATAGCGAGTGGCCTCGATGCGTTGCTTGAGCCAGGGATTGGCGGTGCGGCTGAGCCTCTGCAGGCTGTCGTAGGGCTTGATGCCCGCACGAAGCATGACCGCGACGTTCAGCAGGAAGGTCGTGCCTTGTAGCGTCCGATAGATGGACCAGGGCGGTAGGCGATCGAGGAATACTCGCCCGCGCCCGGTGTAGTAGGGCAGTGTGGCGAAGATCAGGATTAGCAAGGCGATGCAGCCGCCCAAGGCATAAATGCCTTCGTCAGTCACGAACGTGGCGATGTCATAGAGCGCCGCGGCGGTTCCCGTCCAGGTCTTGGGATCGGACATGCGCGCCATGTTAGGCACCATCTTGTAGGAGATGACGCCCAGCAGGTAGATCAGCAAGGCCCACAGCATGCCCGGATAGAAGGTTGCCTGGGCAACCGACGACAAGATCTTGCCGCGCGCCTCGATGAGGCGCACGCAGTCGTTCAGTGCACTGATGAGGTCGCCGCTTTCCTGGCCGGCATCGATGAGGGCGCGCTCCTGTGAGGGCAGCCAGGCCGCCATGGCGTCGGCCAGTACCTTGCCGTTGGAGACGCCCATAAAGGCCTCACGGCTGGCCAGGGCGATGGGATGGTGCTTCTGCTTGCCACCGTCGCTGTAGATGCCATGAACCTCCCGCACGGCGTCCTTGAGCTGGACGCCGTTCTCCAGCAGGGTCGAGGCGCTTTCGTAGAACTGCAGGCGCTCTTTGGCGCCGAACTGGGTGCTGTACCAGCGCTCTTGGATGTCGCTCAAGAACTCGGCGAGCATCAGGCTGCCTCCTCTGGGTCGAGGACGTACAGGTCCATGTCCAGCGGGCCGATGATGATCTCCGCCGCAGCCGGGTCGTAGAGGCCCTCGTTGATGCGGCGAATGGCATGCGCGTGCTTGGTGATGCCCGCCATGTGCTGTACCCAGTAATTTCGGGCTTCGGCGGGGCCTCGCTCGCGGAACACGCGCATGAACCGCAGGTTGGGCATGAGTACTTCGGCAACGACAGAGCGCCCGGAGAAGCCGGTCTGCCGGCAGTGATCGCAGCCCGGGCCGCGCACGTAGACCGTCTCGGCAGTGCAGGATTTGTCGATGCGCTCGACCAGGTTCTGGTCCAGATGCTGGCGGCGATCGACGAAGCGCTGCTTGCAGTGTTGGCACAGCTTGGGCAGTAGGCTCTGGTTGATCATGCCGGTGAGCAGCGCAGGGTCGTACAGCAGGGTCGGATCGACGCCTAGGTCGAGCAAGCGCTGCAGGATGCCGATGGCGGTGTTGGTGTGCAGGGTCGACCAGACACCATGGCCGGTCATGGCGCCGCGCATTGCGGCAATGGCCGCGAACAGGTCACGGATCTCACCGTACATCAGATAGTCAGGGTCCAGGCGCATGCTGTTGCTGATCGCCGCCGCCCAGGCCTGGGTCTCAGCCTGCGGATCGGTTACGTCATAGACCAGAGGCGTCTGGTTCACCCCGTCGCCGTCGATGTTGTATTCGGGGGGATCCTCGACGGTCAAAATGTGTTTGGTCCCTCCCATCATCTGGTCCAGCAGGGTCAGCACGACCTTCAGGGTCATGGATTTGCCGGAGCCGGTGGGGCCGGAGAGGATGTTGATGCCATAGGGCAGCCGCATCATGCGCTGCAGCAGCTTGGTCTGCTCTGGCAGGTAGCCCAGATCCTCCAGGCTGTTCAGGCTGGCGTCGTTGTAGAGCAGGCGCAGCACCATGATGAAACCGTCGGCCCGGGGCCGGGTCGACACCCGCGCGCCATACAGCCCCAACTGGTCCACGAAGGCCTTGCTGACGCGGGCGTCCTGACTGAGGTGGGGCTGGAACAAGGATTCCGCTACGTCGCACATGGACTGGTAGATGGTCGAGCACAGCGGCTGGATCTGCTGGAAACGCGGTCGGGTGAAGGTGTTCAGCAGGCTATCTATGCGGAAGCGGATCTTGCTCTTGCCGTCATGGGCGACGATGAAATGGATGTCACTCGCTCGCTGCTCGCAGGCTTGGCGGATGATCTTGATGACCTCGGCCTGGTTGTGCGTGACCCGCTCACCGTCGCCGACGATGGTTTCACCGCCCTGGACGATCCCCGCCTTGTAGATACGGTTGATGTTGTCGAGGTCGGCCAGCTCCACCTGGTAATGGAAGTTGGAGCGCTCAAGTCGGTCGCAGAACGCCATGACGTGCAGGTCGTTCTGGTGACTGCCCGACACGAAGAGCGTGCCGTCTTCGGTGAGCGCCATGATCTCGCGCTGTTCTTTTGGCAGCTCCCAGTGTTCGCCAGGCGCGCTCAAGACGCGCGGGGGGAGCATAAGTGCCTTGTTTGCAACCGACAGGCTGGACATGACGGGTCCTCAGCGATCGTAGGTGGACGGGGGCATCTGGCCGGGCACCGCGCCAGGTAGAGCCGGCGCGATGGGCATGGCCAGTCCTTGTGGAGTCGACTCAACGGTGGGGGCCGTGTTGGAGAAGCCGACGGGGAAGCGCTTGCCGTCCTTGCTCAGCAGCACCTTGTCCAGGCTGATCGACTCCACGCGGTACCCCCCAGGCAGATCCTGGCCTTGGCCCGCATCGGCTTCATAACCGCCAGCGAACAAGAAGGAGGCCGTCATCTTGCCGCCAGAGCCGTAGATGGTCCTAACCACCGGTGCAGGCAACGACATCTCCGCCGGCGGCAGGGTAGAACTGATCGTCATTCCCTGCTCCAGGGTGACGTTGCGCCCCTGTAGCTTGGATCTGGCTTCCTCGAGGCGAACCTTGGCCTCGGCCAAGACGGTTTCGGCCTGGACGTCCGACAGCTCGCCCACTGTCGAGGAGGCATGGACCGGAAGCGCGAGCCCTGTCAGGTTGGCCAGCAGAAACAGCGACAGGGACAACAGCGCATCATTGAGGCTTCGCATAAATCTCTCCTGCTACAGACCAGGCGAGCTGGCTGTTCTTGAGGGTGGTTTCGATGAGCGTGGTGCGCACGCCTATGCCCGGCAGGTCTTCCAGTGAGAGCACCGGCGGCAGCGTCGATTCCGCATGGAAGGTGAACTTCGTCCAGGGCGGAGTGACTGTTATGGCTGGCTGGTCGTTACCCGGCAGTTGCTGGATCGGCTCGGCCTGGGCGGGGGCTAGCCGCGGTGCGATGCC
Source organism: Pseudomonas taeanensis MS-3 (assembly GCF_000498575.2). Lineage (GTDB taxonomy): Bacteria > Pseudomonadota > Gammaproteobacteria > Pseudomonadales > Pseudomonadaceae > Aquipseudomonas > Aquipseudomonas taeanensis. The sequence continues at coordinate 32,508 of NZ_AWSQ01000008.1, read as the reverse complement.
TTGCTGGTAGAAGTAGCTGGTCACCGCCTGCAGGACCTGGTCCTGCGAGGGCAACTCCTCGTTGCTGCCAATAGCCACCTTGAGCGGGACGCGCACGCCGACCGTATTACCGTCGTCGATCAGGAAGGCAGGGGCCTCTTCGAACAACAAGGCAGACGCTTCGGTGAATTGCTTGGCGGTGCTGGTCCCAGCCCGCTGGTAGGTGGCGGCCAACGCCAGGCCATCGCACGTGGCCGACTCGAACTGCCAGCCGGTGATCGACAGCGGCAATACCCGTTCGGCCTTGCTGCAGGCCTTCACCAGGTCTTGGGTGTCCGGCAGCGAGGCCCATGGATGTTCCAGGGCGGCGAGATCCAGCGGAGACTTGGCCTGAGCGTTCTTGGCCGCCAGCTCAGCCAGGCGTTGCCGCTCGGCTTCGAGAGCCGCTTGCCGAGCAAGCTCCTCCTGGTGGGACTGCCACAGATGGAAGCCCATGCCGGCGCCGATGAGCAGTCCGGTGCAGACTCCGACGGTGACCAGCTCCTTGCGCGACAGGCCGAATGTGAGTTGACGTAATTTGTACCCATTGCGCAAGCGCTTGGGGGCGAGCAGTTCCTCGATGTCAAAAGGCCTGACGTCGAAGCCGAATCCCTCCGGCACGAAGAGCTGGGCGTTCTTCAGCAGGCCGCGGTTCTGCAGGACGGTGATGCGTTGTTTCGCATCGGCGAACGTCGTGACCAGATCCCCGCCGGGAATGATTGCCCCCTCGGCGGTGCCGGCGATGGCGTATAGGTCCTCGTCGATCTTCCAGCAGGCCACGAAGTCCGCATCGAACTGGCCGGCCAGCGCCGTGGCCATCGAGTACATGCCCTTGACCGCGCCCAATTTCTTGGCGACGAAGCCCGCCTGAATCTTGGTGGGTGCCTCTCGGATGGCCACGATATCCAGCCCGTGCTCCTTGCCGTAGGCACGCGCCTCCTTCATGAACTGCCGGGGAGTGCTCAGTGGATGCCAATAAAGGCCGGTCACGAACTTGCGGCCGTTATAGGTCAGGACGCGGACCCAGGATGCTGGGTCGGGGCGGGTGATGTCATTTTCCATGGTCAGCCCATCACCACCGGCGTAATCAGAACCACGATGACGTTTCGTCCGGTATTACGCATGCGCCCGCCGCCCAGGCCGAAGAAATCGGAATCGCCGGTACCGAGCTTGCTGCTGTCCTCCGTGTCTTGCTCGAAGCCGCTGAGTACCAGGGTTTCGCCACTACGCAGCCTCACCTTCTGGTCGAAGATCTGCACGCCGAAGCTGGGAAATTGAGCTCTGGACTCGCCGCTAGTGACCGTCTCGAATGTCGGCTCAGAGGACATGTTGATGTTGATCTTCAGCAGCAGCTCGCTGTCCGGCATGACGAAGGGGATCAGCGACATGTTGTAGCCGCTGGTCACAGTGCCTGGGATCAGGGAAGTGGTAGTTCCCACTTGCGCCACGCTGCTGACCTGGCTGGAGGCGAGATAGCTCTTGAGCCTGCCAATCTGGATCGGCGCTGACTGCAGGTTGAGTGTCGTGACCGAGGGGGAACGCACGCTCAGGATGCGGCTCTGCTGCGACAGCGCCTGGAGCATCGCGTTGGAGCCTGCCCATGCACTGTTCGCCGTGTCCAAGATGCTGACCGAACCTGAGACCGCACTCGGGTCGATTCCGGGCGTAGTGTTCTTGAGTGAAATGCCCCACTTGTTGCTCAGCGACCTGTAGACAAGATCCCAATCGATGCCGATTTGGTCGCGATCCGTGAGCTCCACCGTGACGACTTTGACGTTGAGGATCACCTGCTTGGTGATGCTGTCGTTTTCATGGTTGATGGCCAGCTCGACCCTGCGCAGCACGTCCGGTCGGTCGGTGACGGTCAGGGTGCCGGTGGCACGGGACAGCGCCATACGACCGACACCTGGCGTGAGCATCGATTTAACGCTGCCCTCAATGTCATTCAGGATCGAGGTCTTGAGGGAGACGCTGGTGGCCTGAGTGCTGCCAGAGTCACCACTGATGCCTGATGAACCGCCGCCACCTCCGCCGGAGGAGCCGTCTCCGCTGGCCCCGGTGGATGCGGTCATGCCGGAGCGGACGGTGGAGTCGACATGGGTCGTGTCGTCGAAGGCGTAGACCCGGAAGGTCTTGGTGTCGAGGTAGTAGATGACGACCGCCTTCTCAGCAGGATCGAATCGCCAGGAGACCCCGCTGCGCGAGGTGATCAAATCGAGGAAGCCCGAGACCTTGTCGTTCCAACTGATGTTGGAGATCAGGCGCGAACCGCCGGCCCCGAGCCCGCCGAATGAGCCAAAGTTATTGCCCAGCGATCCTCCGGCACCGGCCACGGAGCTTGGGAACAGCATGCTTGCCATATCCTGGTTGGACGGGGTGGTGGGCGGGGAGCTGCTGGTCACGGTCGGCGCCGAGATCGACCCCGCGGGGTTGAGCGCATCAGGCGTGATTTGCACGTTCAGCTTGCATTGGCTGATTACCTCCTGCGCCGCCTGCTGAAGGGAGACGCTGCCAACCGGCTTCCAGATGAAGGTGCAGTCCTGGTGCTTAGTCAGCCCGCGCTTCGAAACGATCGGTTGGGTACTGACCCAGGGCCTGTCGGAGAAAACGACGGTATCGCGCTTCGGTTCCACCTGGTTGTTGCGCAGGGTTGCCGCAATGGCGCTGGCAGAGTCGGCGGCCGCCTCGCTGCGCTGCATCGACTCGTTGACGCGCTGGATCCCGCAGCCGGAAATGACGAGTGCTAACAGGGTGAGGGCGGTGATGGATTTCAGGTTGGGCTTGATCATCATTTTTTCTCGACGACCTCGATCAGCCGCTGGGAGGGAGGCGAAATGTTGACGTAGAACGGACGCGGCGCCCTGTCGTACAGCGGGAAGACCTGGCTGATGGCTTCAGGGAAAGAGCCCTCGAAGTGCAGGGGCGCCTCTATTGGGTAGTCCAACCCGACCGCTCGCCAGATAACCGTCCAGTTAGCGCGTTTGGCCCAGTCCTCCACGGAGTCGCGAAGCGTTGAACCAGAGGCGGCCATCCATATCTGAGGCAGCGGCCGCGGAGCCGGGGTAGGGGGCGCAGCGGTCTTGGTCGACAGACCGGCAACGGCGACCGGCGTGCTGGCGGTGCTTGGCTTGGAAGCGACGTCCACGCCGCCAGGGCCCTTGGCCTGGCCTGGCGCCGGGGAAGAGGTGGCCGTGGCAATAGGGCCATCCTTGGCGGGTGCCACTGGGGAGAGCACAGGGTGCTGCGTGGGACTGCTGGAGGCCTTCGGGGGAGTCGCAGTGGATGCAGCGTTAATGGCGGGAGGTGTCGTTACCGTTGAAACGATAACGCCGCTATTGGAGCTGGAGTCGCCAGAAGTGCTGTTGCCGGACGCCGGCGTCGACAGTGTGGCGTTCTGCTTAGCGTAGAGCGTGGTCGATGGTTGCGGTGGATCGGGCAACTGATAGCCCGGGCGCAGCACGAAGCACACCTGGCGGTTGACCTCGTCCACCTTCACCTGCCAGGCGGGACCCGACAGCACCTGCAGGGTGTTACGCAGGGTCATGGGACCGAGCTTGTACTGGGCGGCCGGTAGGGGCCGGGTGTACAGGATATTGACGTGCCCGCTGTCAGTTGGGCAGAGCGAGTAGCCCGAGCGGTCGACGACATACTGCATCGCATCACGGACATTCGGATGCATGTTCGCCGGGATCGTCACGTCGATGATCTGCGCCATCAAGTCACGCTGGCCAGCGCCTGGCTGGGTATTGACGAGCGTGTAGCGGCCGTATCGCACGACTGGCTCTTTCTCGGCGACCGCACCATTGGGGTACAGGTCGGGAGCGAGCAGATCAGGGTTGCGGCTGCTGTCGAAAGCCGGTTTGGGCTGTTCAACTTTCTGGGTGGTGCAGCTGGCGACGAGCGCGAGCAGCGAGAGAGTGGTCAACTGCCTGATCATGTACCGTGAGGCCCCCTTTGATGATGGGGGCCACGTTGGCAGGCCTATTGCCATGGTGCAGCAGGAAATACATACACCAGCAGGCCGGCATTTTTTTACTCACGCCGAGTGAAAAATGCAGCCCTGCTAGGTTAAGTGTTGCCGGAGAGAGGGGGGGGGACAGAAGTTCGTGTTGATCAACGAACTTCCGTGAGACTTCAGTGAGGCAATGCTCGTCATGAAGTGCTGCCATCGATCCCAAACAGCGAGCAGTGACCGACAGCGGTTGACTCAAGCCGGATGGTCGCGACAGGTAGGAGCCGGCCAGGAGCGGTCATCCGTGACCGGCAGCAGTCGACCCAAGGCTGACGTTGGCTCAACCCAGCGGACGGTGTTCAACCTGTTCGCAGTAATGGCGAACGTTTGCCGTCAGGTCAGGCGGACACACGCCGCACTGGTGATCCCCCGGGACAGTATGATCAGTTCTCTTGGAGCAGGGTTGAAGAGCCGCTTGTTGCCAAGGGTTGAGTGACGCCGGTCACCGATCGACTTTCCACACGCTGAGCCAGCGCCATGGCAGGGATAGATGTCCATCCGGTCGCCAAGCGGCAGGTAACGATCAAAGAGGGAGTGGAACAACTCGCCGACCAGTTTTCGCTCGCTGCCCTCGCCAAGCAAATCGGGGTCCCGACAGCGAGGTTGAACAGCGTGTCGCCGATGAACAGGGCGAATGGCTTGTTGCTATGCTGCGCATCGAACAGCAACAGCGAAATGTGTTCGGGTGTATGCCTAGGCGAATGCATGATCTGCCTCCGTACCTGACCGAGCCCCAATGTATCGCCACCTCTATGAAAAGGCAGGGCGGGGTTGCCCAATATTTATTCGGACGATGTGTGCTGCTGGTCGTTCAGGCTTTCGGCCGATCACTGCTCCACATCTCCAGGCTGCAAGCCGACGACGAACTCGACTCGCAGGCCATCATCATGGGACACGAACTTGAGCTCGCAGTCACAGCGCTCTGCGATCGCCTTGACGATGGACAGTCCCAGCCCACTGCCATCGCCTTGGCTGCTTCGCCAGAAACGTTCGGTGAAGCGCTCGACCAGTTCGGGCGCAATGCCCGGCCCCTGATCCTGCACGGTGAAGCGGATCTTGCTTTCGCCCAGTTGCTCCAGCGTCAGGCAAACGACTGTGCCGTCCCGCGTATGGCGACGAGCGTTGTCCAGGAGGTTGCGCAGGGCTGCAATAGCCAATAGAGGTGGCATCGCCAGAACGCTGCGAGACACGTTGTCAGTCGCGTGCAACTCGACAGGTGGGCCGGCCTGCTGGCTGGCGTCGGTAATCGCCAGTTGCGCCACTTCGAGTGCGCTGCAGCGAAGGCCGTCATCGAAGGAAACCCGGCCTTCCACGCGCGCGAGCAGGAGCAACTGTTCCAGCGTGCGATGCAGGCGATCGGTGCCGATTTCCGCCTGGGCCAGGGCACGTTTGGCGGTGTCACCCGCGGTCATGGCCGCGACCTGCAGGTGAGTCTTGATTGCCGTCAGCGGGCTGCGTAATTCATGTGCGGCGTCATCGGTCAGTCGCCGTTCGCGCTCGAGCATCTGCCCGATCCGTGCGAACAGCTGATTTTGCGCTTCGAGCAGCGGCGCCAGTTCCGCTGGCAAGCGCTCGATGTGCAGCGGCTCGACCGAGTCGGCGCTACGTTGCGCGAGGGCGTTGCGGATTCGCCTGAGCGGCGATAGGCCGTTGCCGATGCCGATCCAGAGCACGATCAGGCTTCCCAGCAGGGCAACCAATACCGGCAGCGCCGCGGCCAGTAGCACCGAGCGCTTCAGCGCGTCGCGTTCATCGAGGCGATCGGCCGTGGTGATGCGCATCCCGTGCTGAATCAGGGTAAAGCTTCGCCAGGCCGTGCCGCCGATCAGTTGATCGTGAAAACCAGTGCGCTGGGCATCGAGAGCGCTGTCCGGCGCCGCGTGGCTGCGCGCCAAAACCTCGCCGCGCAAGGAGCTGACCTGGCAGGCGAGGCCATTCTGGATGCCGAGCTGCTCTGCACTCAAGCGAGTCACGCCGCCTTCGCCCAGCTGTGGTTGCGGGAGTTGAATCAGCAGGCCGGCGACCATCCGGGCCGATGCTGCAAGGCGCTGGTCGAGTGTCAGCATGAGCTGGTTACGCACGTCGAACAGCATCCAGGTCGCCGCCAGCGCCCAGAGCAGCACGAAGGCAGAACCGAGCGTGAGCGTCAGACGAAGGCGCAAACTCATGAGTCGGCATCCCCCATCGGGTCCGTCGCCGCTGCGGCGACACCCAGGCGATAGCCGAGGCCCCTCACCGTTTCGACGATGCCATTGCCAAGCTTGCGGCGAAGGTGATGGATATGAACATTGAGTGCGTTGCTTTCGACGTCGTCGCCCAGTCCGTACACCGCATCTTTCAGCTGCTCGGCTGAAAGTACGCGACCGGGATGCTGCAGAAGCGCCTGCAGCAACGCCTGTTCGCGGCGGGACAGGTCGATCGGTTCACCTGCCATGAAGGCCGCGCAGGCGGCAGGGTCATAGGTGAGCGGCCCGTGCTCGATAAGATGGGTCGCTCGCCCGGCGGCCCGGCGCAGTAGGGCGTGCAGGCGGGCAGCCAGTTCACGCAGATCGAATGGTTTGACCAGATAGTCGTCGGCGCCCGCCTGGAGTCCCGAGACGCGTTCGGCCACCGCATCTCGAGCGGTCAGAATCAGCACCGGTAGCTCGAGCCCGCGACGGCGCAGACGGTGAAGGAAATGCAGGCCATCCTCGTCGGGCAAGCCCAGGTCGAGAATCATCAGATCGAAGCGGGCGGCGCGCAGCAGCGCGTCGGCCTGTGCAGCCGTGGCGGCATGGGCCACGGTGAATCCCTGGGCTTCGAGCCCAGCGACTATGCCGCTCGCGATGAGCGCGTTGTCTTCTGTCAGTAGTACATGCATGGGTTGGGATCGCGTGAATACGCCGCTAAGTGTCGTCCGCCAGGATTAACGGAGCATTATGGATGGTACGCCGACTTCGTCCATATCGGCGGCGGCCATCGCTTTGCCAGGTTCAGTGCATGCCCGCAGCTGGCCGTTACCCAGCGCCTGGCGATTCGTTAAGGCTATGTCTGAGTTAACTGTTGCACGTCCGTATACCCCAGCGACTCCCCCAAGCAAATCAATGGGTTGATCTGCGCGTTGTAGCGCTCAAGCAGGCGCCGCCAGCCCAGATAGTTCGTTAGGTACTTGGTGGCCACACCATGAAAAGGAATCATCCAGCTCTTGAGCCGGCTATCGTAGGCGTTCACGTTCTGGATGTGGAAAGCCCCATCAACCCGGCGCTTCTGGCTCGGGTTTATCGGTCGATGAGTAATGCCTGCTGCTTTGGCAAAGTGGGCATAGACACCTGCACTGTCGGTACAAAGAATCGCGTCCACATCAACCAGGGGGCGTAGCTGTTCCCCGACGTGAACCGCATCGAGTTTTTCAAGCTTGAAGTCAGCCTGTTGACCACTGCGATCTCTCACCACCAACACCGGGATCTGTTCGGCAGACAACCCGCGTCGTTTGGCACTTCCTCCGCGTTTGCGAGGTGGCCGGGGCAGTTTTCGCTGGCCCTTGAAGGATTCCAGGAAGAAGGTTTCATCCGCTTCGACAATGCCAGATGCATGCTGGGCTTGGTGACCGGCAATCCGAGAAAGAAACCTGTGCCGCCACAAGAAAGCCGTGTTCTTGCTGACGCCGCAATGGATTGCGGCCTTGCGTACGCTCAGGCTCTGGATCAGTGCTTCTGCATAGTCTTGCCAAAGATGGCGCTTTCGCAATCGCGCCATAGGAGTGCCCGTCAGGGCATTACTGGTTTTGCCGCAAGCCTTGCAGCGGTACCGAGGCAAGTCACTACTGGCGCCCCATGGGCGCAGCTCTCTGGACTGACAATGTGGGCAGTGACTGGGGGCTTTGATTGCGTCCGGCGGGAGCCCGCTAGCCCGCGAAAGGCTAGTTCTCAACTGATCGCGCTGCTTTGGGTTGAGGGTGGAGAGCTGTGCTATCCACCGTGAAAACTGAATCGCCTTCATGATCAATCCCTCGCACTCGGAGATGTCACGATTCAGTTTAGGCCACTGCAACAGTTAACTCAGACATAGCCTTCGTTAATGGCCTCTTAATCCCGGGCCGCCATGCTCACCCCGTATCTGTTTACAGGGTGTAGCGCATGCGAGCGATTATTCTTTTTATGGCCTGTTGCCTCTGGCTGGTTCAGCTGGCAACCGCCTCGCCGTTCACGCCGGGTCAGAAGCAGGAGGAGTTTTTGCCGGTGGACCAGGCGTTCAGCCTGCAGGTCGAACGACTCGACACTGGCGCAGCAGTGCTGAGTTGGGATATCGCACCGGGTTATTACCTCTATCAGGAGCGGCTGCGATTCGTTGGGCTGCCGGCGGGTAGCGAGCCGCTATTGCCCTCCGGCCAGCCTTATCACGACGACTATTTTGGGGACTCGCAGATCTATCGCGGCAGCCTGGAAGTGGTCATCCCGGATGCGGATGTAGGGACGCTCGAGCTGGGATGGCAGGGCTGCGCCGATGCAGGCCTCTGCTACCCGCCGCAGACGCGCACGGTAGATCTGGGCCAAGCCGGCGCGGGCCCGTCAGAATCCGCACAGGCCGATGATCAGGCCTTGGCGGGCGGTCTGCAGCAGCAGGCGCTTGGCTGGAGTCTGCTGATCTTCTTTGGGCTTGGCTTGCTGCTGGCCTTTGCGCCTTGCTCACTGCCCATGTTGCCGATCCTGGCCGGTATCGTGGTGGGCAGCCAAGCCAGCCCGCGTCGCGGTTTGGCCCTCGCTGCTGCGTATGTGGTCAGCATGGCGCTGGTTTATGCCGCACTTGGCGTCGTGGCCGCGCTGCTCGGGGAGAATCTGCAGGGATGGTTGATGCAGCCCTGGTTGATCGGGAGTTTTGCCGGCCTGTTCGTTCTGCTCTCCTTGCCGATGTTCGGTTTCTTCGAGCTGCAATTGCCCGCGGGCCTGCGTGACCGGCTGGAGCATGCCGGTCGCAAACGCAAGGGTGGCAGCCTGGCGGGGGCCAGTGCCCTGGGCGTGTTGTCGGGATTGCTGGTCGGGCCTTGCATGACCGCGCCTCTGGCGGCGGCGTTGCTGTACATCGCACAAAGCGGCAACGCCGTGCACGGCGGCCTGGTGCTGTTCGCCCTGGGCCTGGGAATAGGCACGCCGTTGCTGTTGCTGGTGACGCTGGGCAATCGCTTCCTGCCAAAGCCGGGTGCCTGGATGGATCGCGTCAAAGTCGTGTTCGGTTTTCTCTTTCTGGTCGCGGCGCTCTATGTGCTCCGCCCGTTGTTGCCGGATCCGCTATGGGTCGGGTTGTGGGGCGCGCTTTTGCTGGTAGTCGCGAGCGTGTTGCTGCAACTGTCGGGTCAACTCAAGCGGCATCAGGCGTTGAGCAGGTCCGTCGCGGCGTTATCCGGTCTAAGGGCTGTGGCCCTGGTGTTGGGAGCGGCGGGTGGTGCACAGGATCCGATCCGGCCGCTTGAGGTCTTCACCGGCGGCGTCGCTTCGGCGGCTACGGTCGAGGCTGCGCATGGTTTCGTCGGTTTCAGTGAGCCCGCCGTGCTTGATCGTGAACTCGCAGCAGCCAAAGCGGCGGGGCAATGGGTGCTGGTCGACTATTACGCAGACTGGTGCGTGTCCTGCAAGGTCATGGAAGAAGAGGTTTTCGGCGACGCGCAGGTGCAAGCTTCGCTCAAGGACGTGCGTGTGCTGCGCCCCGACGTGACGAAAACCAACGCGGCCAGTCGAGCGCTGCTGAACCGCTACCAAGTCATGGGGCCGCCGACGCTGCTGCTGATCGGCCCGGACGGCGTCGAGCGCCGCTCGCAGCGCATCACCGGTGAGGTCGACGCCGCCCAATTCCTCAGCAAGTGGAACGAAACCATGGAGCGAGGCTGATGTTGACGATCAATGCCGGTCCCCTGGCACTGGCCGTGCCGCATGTGGTGCTGCTGGTGAGCCTGTTTTTGGCGGTGCTGACCGGCTGGTGGGTCGGACGGCGCAGCGAGCGCAATCCCGAGCAGCAGCTGTTCAGGTTGCTGCTGGTGGCATTGCTGGTCGCTCGCCTGGCCTTCGTGCTGGTGTACTTCGAGCATTTTCGTGACGAGCCCTGGCGCGTGATCGATATCCGCGACGGCGGTTTCATAGCCTGGCCCGGCGTGCTGGCCGCTGTGCTTCTCGGCGCATGGCTCGCCTGGCGCGAGGGAACCTTGCGCAAACCGCTTGGCTGGGCCGTGGCGGTGGGGGTGCTGAGCTGGGGGTTCGCTACCTTTGCACTCCATGCTTTCGAGCAGGGCACGCGCCTCCCCGAGATGGGCCTGCGGGATAACCAGGGCAAGCCGGTGGCCTTGCAGGACTTCGTCGGAAAACCCCTGGTCGTCAACCTGTGGGCTACCTGGTGCCCGCCGTGTCGGCGAGAAATGCCGGTACTGGCCGAAGCGCAGCGCAATGAATCCGACGTGACCTTCCTCTTCGTCAACCAGGGCGAGGGCGAGCGGCTCATCGCTGACTTCCTCCGCGCCGAAGGGCTCGGCCTGGAAAACGTACTGCTCGACACTGGCGGACGGCTTGGCCAGCGCATCGGATCTTCGGCATTGCCGACCACGCTTTTTTACGATGCCGAGGGGCGCCAGGTTGGCAGCCACCTCGGTGAACTGTCGCGCGCCAGTCTGGCACGCGCCCTTGAACAACTAGAGGTAAATACTCCGCCATGAATCTTGTGCGACCGATTTCCCTGTTCTTTTCCTCCATTGCTTTGCTGCCAGCGCCGCTAGCGCTGGCGCAAACCCTGCCACCCGCAATCCAGGCGATTGAAGCCCGCGGTGCCAAAGTTGTCGGCAGCTTTGATGCACCTGGCGGTTTACAAGGCTACGCCGCGCGCTATAACGGAGAGGGCATGGCGCTGTACCTGACGCCGGACGGTGATCACGTTCTGATCGGCAGTTTGCTTGATGCAAGTGGCGAAGACCTGACACGCGCCCCGCTTGAAAAACTGGTGTACGAACCCCTGGGCAAGGAAATGTGGCAAGGGCTCGAAAGCAGTACCTGGATTCAGGACGGCGCAGCTGAGGCGCCGCGGACCGTCTACATGTTTTCCGATCCGAACTGCCCGTTCTGCAACATGTTCTGGAAACAGGCACGGCCCTGGGTCGACGCCGGCGATGTTCAGCTTCGTCATGTAATGGTCGGCATGTTGCGTGCGGACAGCGCAGGAAAAGCCGCGGCATTGCTGGTTGCGAAGGATCCCCAGGCGGCCCTCAACGCCCATGAGGCGGCAGGCAAGGCAAGTAAACTGGAGCCGGTCGAAAGGATTTCGCCTAAGGTAAACGAACAGCTCGAGGCGAACCTGACATTGATGGGTGAAATGGGGGCCTCGGCAACGCCGGCAATTTACTACCTGGACGACGAGGGACGCCTGCAACAACAGCACGGTGCTCCTCGTCCCGATTCGCTGAAGCAGATCATGGGGCCGCTGTCCGCGAAACGTTGAACCGCTACCAAGCGGCCAGTGCCAATACCTAAAACAATAATGATGTGGAGGCTACATGAACGTCTCTCGCTGGCCCCTGGCAGGGCTGCTTTTAGCGATATCCGTGTCTGCCCAGGCGGCAGATCCGACCGCTGTCTATGGCAAAGGCGGCGCCAATACTGCCGCGATGGCGTGCGTCACCTGCCATGGTGCCGAGGCTGAGGGCATGGCCGCAGCCGGATTTCCGCGACTTGCCGGTTTGTCCGCCGTCTACATGCAAAGACAGCTGGCCGATTTCGCTTCCGGTGAACGCGCCAATCCGATCATGCAATCGATCGCTGCCGCCTTGAGTCCCGAGGAAGCGGACGCCGTCACCACGATGCTCGCCAACAAGCCGCGACCCGACGTCGAGCGAATCGGCCGCACGGCTGCGGCTCAAGGCCTTGGAGAAACACTGGCACTGCGTGGCGCATGGGAGCGCAACATCCCCGAATGTGTCTCCTGTCATGGACCTGGCGGTGTGGGTGTCGGCGATTCCTTTCCTCCACTCGCGGGGCAATCCGCCCAGTATCTGTCCTCGCAGCTGATCGCCTGGCGCCAAGGCACCCGTAAGAACGATCCCAACGACCTGATGGGCCACATCGCTCGTGGCCTCACCGAGGACGAGATCAAGGCCGTCTCGGCGTATTTCGCCAACTTGACCGACACAGGAGCCGGAAGATGAGAACTCACACAAGCGCCTTGCTGCTGTTCGCACTTGCCATTCCTGCACATGCGGCCGACATCGCAATGGAGGATCAGTCGCAGATTCGCATCGGCACAGCAGACCCCGCCAGCCGCACGTATTTTCAGCCCCCGCAGGAAAGCGAGCTCCCGGACAACGCCTTTGGAAAGCTGGTGCAGGAGGGCCGTGCCATCTTCGTCGATACAAAAAACCGTGCGCCGGAATATGTCGGTAACGGCCTTGCGTGCGCCAACTGCCACCTCGAGCAGGGGCGAAAAGCCAACTCCGCACCGCTGTGGGCGGCGTACACCATGTACCCGGCGTACCGGAAGAAGAACGACAAGGTGAACACCTACGCCGAGCGGTTGCAGGGGTGTTTTCAGTTCAGCATGAACGGCAAGGCTCCGGAAGCGGACGGTCCAATCATCGCGGCCCTCTCGGCCTATTCGTACTGGCTCGCGACTGGCGCACCGATCGCTCAGGAGCTGCCAGGCCGCGCCTATCCGCAAGTGCCGGAACCCGCAGGCGGCCATGACCTTGCTAAAGGGCAGCAGGTCTACACCGCGCAGTGCGCGGTGTGCCATGGCAAGAACGGCGAAGGGCAGAAGTCAGGTACCGATTATGTGTTCCCGCCGCTTTGGGGGGCGGACTCGTTCAATTGGGGCGCTGGCATGCATCGGATCAATACGGCCGCTGCGTTCATCAAGGAGAACATGCCCCTGGGCAAGGGCGGCAGCTTGTCGGATGAAGATGCCTGGCATGTGGCGGCATTCATGAACAGTCACGAGCGACCTCAGGACCCGCGCCTGATTGATGGCTCGGTAGAGAAGACTCGCGACAAGTATCACGCCAACGATGGCGTGAACCTGTACGGCGAGACGGTTGACGGAAAGCTGCTGGGCAAGGGCATCTAGCCTGGTTGAATGGTCTGTGATGGCGAAGGTCGATGGAGTGCCTGCCTGGGGTACTCTGCCTCTCCGCCATCCGCTGGCAAATGAAGGCCTTTGTTTCTTGCCACTACTCTCGCTCCCCCTGGGATGGATGGCTGTCACGTTGATACCAACCTTGATCTTTGGTCATTGCAACGGAAACCTGTCTTGGCAATCACGATAGCGGGGCGTGTCAATTGCCAAAAAATTGCTTGCCCGATGCATCAAGACACAAAAGCAGTATTACCCGAATGGCCGCTCTTGGCCCAGACCGTGTAAAAACGCAGCAAATGATGGCAATCAACTGCCGGGGGATTTTCTCAGCGTCCAGGAGGCCGCCGGAGGCCCAATCAGGCGCATTCGGTGATTCTGGTGGCTATGGCACTTTAGGCTTCGGCGCGCCTGCTGGAGGGCGGTAAGAGTCGTAAAACAGGCCTCAGGCCTTCATCGCTGCCATCAGGGCACCGCTGCCCAACACGCTCAACACGAGTTTGAGATTATAGGCGAGCACATGCAGGCTCATCTCGGTACTCACTCGGTCGAGAGTCTTGGTGAGGAAGTGGGTGGCGCCCATCCAAGACTTCAGCGTGCCGAACGGGTGCTCGACCGTCTGACGACGGATTCGCATCATCTCGAGCGCTTGATCCAGGCGACTCTGCATCGCCTCGAGCACCGCCTCATGCTCCCAGCGGCTCACTCGGCGCTCTGAGCTAGGCGTACAGTGCTCTTTCAACGCACATCCTTGGCAGTGCGAACTCCAGTAGCGGTGCAGCTTCAGCCCTTTCTCGACGCTTGAGTACCGCCAGATCAGGCTTTGCCCAGCAGGGCATCGGTACTCGTTCTTGGCTGCGTCATAGATGAAATCACCTTTGCCGAAGCGGCCAGCCGCTGTCGCACCCGAGGTCAGCGTCTTGGGTACGAAAACGGTGATTCCAGCGTCATGACACGCCAGGATTTCTTCGCCTTTGAAATACCCTCTGTCTGCGACCGCCGAGAGTTCCTCGACCCCCATGGCCTCTCGCGCCTGCTTGGCCATCGAGCTCAGCTGGTCTCGATCAACTCCGTTGTTCGTGACCTCGTGCGTCACGATCAGGTGGTGCTTCGCGTCGACCGCCGCCTGCACGTTGTAGCCGACCACTCCGGTGCCTCGCGTCTTCATCGAACGGGCATCGGGATCGGTCAGGGAGATCTGTTTATCCGGTGTTTCGTTGAGCTGAACCTCGATTTCCTTGAGTTCCTGCAGCTTCGTTTTCAAGGTCGCGATCTTGTCGTGGAGGCGTTCGGCTTTGACCTGCGCCACGGCAGGTTCCTGACGATCTGCAGTATCCAGTGCGCTCAGGTAGCGATTGATGCTGGACTCGATCTCCTCCATTCGCCGCTGAAGCTTGGCGCTGGTGAAGTTGCGGTCGCGGTTGTTGACCGCCTTGAACTTGCTGCCATCGATGGCCACAAGCGCTTCAGAGAACAGGCCAAGCTGCTGGCACAGCACCACGAACTGCCTACAGACGCCGCGGATTGCCTAGCCGTTATCCTTGCGGAAGTTAGCGATGGTCTTGAAGTCCGGCATCAACCGTCCGGTCAGCCACATCAACTCAACGTTGCGCTGAGCCTCGCGTTCGAGACGGCGACTGGACTGGATACGATTGAGGTAGCCGTAGATGTAGATCTTCAGGAGGTCGGCAGGATGGTAAGCGGGCCGACCTGTTTCAGCCGGGACGACACCTTCAAAACCCAGCGTGCCAAGGTCGAGTTCATCGACGAAAACATCGACCACCCGCACCGGGTTGGTGTCCGCCACATAGTCATCCAGGCTCTCGGGAAGCAGCGTGCTTTGGCCTCGATGCTCTCCCTGGATAAAACGCTTCATTGGCGTCTCCCACTAATTTCAAATCCATCAAATCATAGCAAGGTCGATGCCAACGTAATGGGATGGTCACCCCCACACCCCGCGAGGGCTATGCTCTCGCGGGGTTTATCTCGGAGGCCATCGCCATGAACAAAGTTGCACTGGTGGGTATCGATCTCGGCAAGCACAGCTTCCATCTGCATGGTCAGGATGGGGCAGGCCGGGCGATCTTTCGCAAGAAACTCTCGCGACTGCAGATGATGCGACTCTTCGGCAATCTGCCAGCCTGCACGGTGGTCATGGAGGCCTGTGCCGGAGCCCACTTCACGGCGCGGGAGCTCAACAAGCTCGGACACGTCGCCAAACTGATCTCACCGCAATTTGTCAGACCGTTCGTGAAGAGCAACAAGAACGACTTCGTGGATGCCGAGGCCATCTGCGAGGCCGCGTGCAGACCCTCCATGCGTTTTGTCGCACCCAAGACCGAGGCACAACAGACGCTGTCTGTTTTGCATCGCATGCGTGACGCCTTGGTGCGTGAGCGCACACAGGCCACCAACCAGGCACGTGGTTTCCTGCTGGAGTTCGGCATCTGCCTGCCCAAGGGCCTGGCAACCATGAAGCGACTCCCGAGCACTTTGTCAGAGCACTCGTTGCCGCCGCAACTGATGCAGTTGCTGATGCGACTGCATCAGCACTTCCTCTACTTGGATCAGCAGATCAAGTAGTTGGAGGGGCAGCTGGAGGCTCAAGTAGCCGAGGATGACTTGGGCAGTCGGTTGCTCAGCATGCCGGGAGTCGGACCGATCACAGCCAGCTTGCTGGCGGTCGAGATGGGCGATGGCCGGCAATACGCCAGTAGCCGCGACTTTTCCGCATCACTCGGGCTGGTGCCCCGGCAGTACAGCACAGGCGGTCGCACCAATCTGTTGGGCATCAGCAAGCGGGGTGACAAGCACCTCAGGCGTTTGCTGGTTCAGTGCGCTCGAGTCTATCTAATGCGACTTGAGCATCAGCGCGGGGCATTGGCGACTTGGGTGCGGGGCTTGCTCATTCGACGCCACTCGAACGTGGTGGCTTGCGCCCTGGCGAACAAACTGGCCCGCATTGCCTGGGCGATTGCCGTTAAGCACACTCGATATGAAGCCGAGCCAGATGGCTTGACCGCCTGACCCTACTGACTGAGCAGTACCACGACGACCTTTTCCGGTTTTGCGATAGCTGAATAGACGATGACGAGAACGGCCCACCGGCCTGATGAAGAACCTGATGTAAAAACTGGCTTTCGAAGCCGCCAACGTTTTCAGGATCCTCAGGCGCGACTCTCATCGAGGCGCGGAGCTTGCTCCACCAAGACGCCGGATAGATTTAGGCAAGCCTAACGCTCATCGCTGATCAGTATTGCAAAAGTGGGGGGTGACCATAGATTTTTACACAGCCTGGGCCGATTTCAGCCTGTCGTGAGTTTTTGCAGGCTGCTCGGCTTGTACTCTTGGCTGTAAATAGAGCGCAACGGCGTCAAGTCCAAGCCGTTGCGCAAGCAACAAGTGTCTCCGCCAGTGCTGCCTTGCTCTCGGTGACCGGATCGGGCTCGATCAGGTCCTGGGCCAACTGGCGTTTATCCAGGAGCATCTGCCATAGCTTCTGGTCGATGGTGTTCTCCACCAGCGGAATCTTAACCACCACAAGGCGCAGTTGACCGTTACGGTACGCCCTGTCCTCTGCCTGGTCCTGAAGGCCGGGCGTCCAGGGCAGACCTAGGAACATGACATAGTTCGCCGCTGTCAGGTTGTTGCCAGTGCCTGCGGCCGACGTGGTGCCGATAAAGACACGGGGGTCCGGATCGGCCTGGAATTTGTCGATCGCCTTTTGCCGTTTGGCCAGCGAGTCGCTGCCCATCAGGGTAACGCAGCCATAGCCAGCGACTTCGCAGAGCTCGCGGAGGGTGCTGACGGTCTCCTTGAACTCGCAGAACAGGATCACCTTGTCCTCGATGTCGAGCTCGGCGAGCAGTTCCATGATGACGCGAACCTTCACTTGCTCCAGGAACTGACGGAGCGCGCCGAGCCTGGCGAAGATCGGGCGGTCCTCGAGGCGGATGCGGTCGTACTGGCGGCGCTCCTCCTCGGAGAGCGCCACCGACAGCGTCTGCCGCTGCTTGCCCTTTAGCCCGGGTAGCACGTCCTTGCGCCGGCGGAGCATCCAGTCACCAATGGCATCGCGCAGATCCTTGCGGAACTCCGGGCTGCCGGCGAACTGCTCGCAGAACTCCTTCAGAGGCAGTTGGCCGACCGGGTGGCCGGATAGGCGCAGCAGGGTGTGCAGCTCGGTTTCGCGGTTGAGCACCGGCGTGCCGGTCAGCAGATAGCGACTCGGGACCTTAGCCGCAATGTCGAAGCCGTGGCGTGTCCACATCGCTGTGGGTTCCTTCAGCCGATGGGCTTCATCGATGACCATGACGACGAAGTGGTCCGCCTGTAGGACGTAATCGCCCAAGCGCTCGTAGTTGATCACCATCCACTTCGCCAAGGCATCGAAGACCTGCAGGGCGACAACGGCATCCGGATAGACGACCTGAATCTCGCGTTGCCAGTTGATCAGCAAGGAGGACAGGGTGACGACCAGGATCGGTCGGTCGCCGGCGCGGATCGCGGCGGCGATTACCGCCTGACGGGTTTTGCCCAGGCCCATGTCGTCGGCCAGGAGGGCGCTGGTCCGCTGTAACAGATGACGGATGCCGGCGGGCTGATGATCCAGCAGCGAGTAGCTCAATAGAGCCTTCTCGATCTGCGCGTCGGTGTACTCGGTGCGCTCGATGGAGGGCACGGCCGCCAGGTAGACGTCAGCTGAGGTCTCGTCCTCGGAAGCCTTCGCGACCTGCTCCTGGGCCGGGCCGCCCAGGCTGATGCGCGTGATGGACTCGACTGGGGCGACGGTCCCATCACTGAGCAGTTCCTGGACCGTGTCCAGGATCTCGAATTGCTCCTCGGACAGGCCCAGTTCCAGGATCAGGTTGCTGCGGACCAGCTCCGCAGAAGCGTCGATCCTCCAGGAGCGGGATTGCCCAAGGAAGATTCCCCGCATGCGCCTGGCCACCGCCACCATCCCGGGGTGGTAGTCGCCGGACAGGAGAATGCCGCCGTGCGCGAGTGGGGCGATACGGAAGACCAGACCCCAGGTGAACGCTTGCCGATCGGGCGAGGCCTGGGCGGCTTCCAGTTTCTGGCAGAACGACTTCCAGGATTCAGCGTAACGCCCGTCGACCAGCTCTATGAGGCTATGGAAGAGCAGGTCCAGCTCGGCCAGCAGCTTGCCTTTGGGCAACCGCCAGTAGCGGTAGAGCGGGTGTTCCGACCGGCGCATGTAGAAGCCATCGCGCTCGAGGAGAAGACGGTTGGCGCCCTCTACGAACTGCAACTGCAGACCGAAGTCATACCCGTCGAAGATGGCATTGCCCAGCAGCTCCGGCCGCCGATTCATCAGGCGTGGTCGGCTCATGCATTGCCCTGCTGCTGGATGATCCATTGCTGAGGCAGCAACCGGAAGTGGTCCGCCCAGTTGTTTGCGACAGCGATCTGCTGTTTCGAGTAGTTCTGCAGGGTGGGATCAAGCAAGGTCTGATCCGATGCCGAAGGCGTCTCCTGTGTTGCCATGCGTCTACTCCTCTGTAAGCGCATGGCAATGTCGGCCTTCCAGATCCTTGGTTTCTATGGCAAATGCGTACTTGGGCTAGGGCAGATTTCTCGCACCGCAGCAGCCTTTACGCGGAAAATTGCGCCTGCAGCTACAGCCCCTTGGGCTTGTCGAAGTTCGGCTTGCCGCTCAAGGTGGGGTAGCTGACCTTGCATCCACTGGACTTGTAGCCGGTGCAGCCCCAGAAGTCGTAACCGCCTTCCCCCTTTTTCTGGCGCCTTGCGAGGGGTTGACCGCACTTGCCGCATTTGAATTCGGAGCTCGGCGTCGCGGCCGGCCGGGACGATTGCATCGGCACGCTGGGTAGCCCTCGCTGTTTCGACAGTTCCGCCTCGAGGCGCTTGTGCAGCCGGGAGACCACAGCGCCGTAGGTGTCCTGGCCCTGGGCGATCTTGTCCAGGTCGCGCTCCAGTTCCCGTGTGAAGCCGAGCTCGACGAAACTGAAGAACCCTTCCAGCCGCGCGATCGTCTCCTCTCCCAGGCCGGCCGGGACCAGCTTGCGACTCTTCTCCTCGATCAGGCCCTTGCTGGTGATGTTCTTCATGATCGAGGCAAAGGTGCTCGGACGGCCGATGCCGCGGCGCTCCATCTCCTTGATCAGGCTGGCCTTGGAGTATCGCGCCGGTGGCTGGGTTTTCTTCTTCAGCAGCTCGCCGCTGTGGACCGGGAGGATCTGTTTCGGGGAGAGCGTGGGTACTGGGTTATCCGCCTCGGCATCCTCGTCATCGTCGGTGTCGTCGCCCAGTAGGAGCTTCATCCAACCGCGATAGGAAATCGTCTTGCCAGTTGCGGTGAAGCGCAGAGGCTTCCGATCCGGGCCTACGGCGAGCAACTTGGCAGTGCGCACATCGTAGATGGCAGCCTCCAGTTGGCTGGCCAGTGCGCGGATCCGAATGAGCTTGTACAGCGCCTGCTCTTCAGGACCCTCTCCGGCCACTTCGTCGGCCCAGTAAGTTGGGGTGATGGCAGGGTGGCCTTCTTGGGCGCCTTCTGCCGCGTTGAATGTCCTTCGCTCAGCGACGGCATTCACGCCCAGCGAGCTGGCCACCTTGCGGATGTCCTCCATCGCATCGTCCGGTACGTTGGGGTTGTCTGTGCGGTGATAGGTGATGACGCCTTGCTCGTAGAGGCGTTGTGCGACTTGCATGGTCTTGTCTGGATCCCACTTCAGGGCGTTGCTCGCCGCCTGTTGCAGCGACGAGGAGATGAAGGGCGCCGGTGGATCCCGCTCGGACTGACGGTCCTCACACACCTCGACCACCACGTTGCGCGTGGAGGCGACCAACTGGGCGAGATTGCCGTCCTGGATATAGGGGTGTTCCTTGGTGGCGAAGTCCGGTACCGGCTGCCACTCCGCGCTCCAGGTAGTTTTGCCGCTGGGGGTGACGAAGTGCAGTCGGGCGCCAAAGTGGTTGATTACCACGAAGTTGCGGATCTCGCGCTCGCGCAGTACCACCAGGTAGACGGCAGGTGACTGGACGCGCCCGGCCGAGGTGGGTTTGCCCATCAAACGGCGGAGTTCCTGGGTCACCAGGTAGCCCACCAATCGATCCAGGACACGGCGACACTCCTGCGAGGCAACCCTGTTCAGGTCGATCTGCCGCGGATTGGCCAAGGCCTCCTGGACACGCTTGAGGGTGATCTCGTTGAAGGTGATGCGCTTGTAGTCTTTGACTCCCAGCACCTGCTGGATGTGCCAGGCGATGCTTTCGCCCTCGCGATCCGGGTCAGTGGCCAGGTAGATTTCGTTCGCCTGTTTCGCCGCAGCCTTTATGGCTCGCACATTCCGCGAGCTTTTCTCCAGGACTTCATAGACCGGGGCGTAGTTCTTGCGCACGCCAGTGGTGATCATCGTGTCGTCCTGGCCCTTGGCCGGGAGGTCGCGGATGTGACCGCCGCTGGCGATCACCTGCCAGTCTTCACCTGGGCGCAGCTTCTTCATCATCGGCTGCAGCTTCTTCAGCTTGCCGGGTGCCTCGATGATCAACAGCTTCATGGGATACCCCTCTCGATTTGCCAGAGACCGACTGTCGCGGTAGCAAGGGAGGAGCTTCAACTGGAAATGGTCACCGGGAAAGGGGAGCTTTTCAGGGGCTAGAGGTCCAGCGACAGCTGCTGTGCCTGGGCAAACCCTTTCAGCCAGGACGCCCTCATTGCAGGATGACTATATGGGCAGGCATGCACCGGTAGCCCTTTCCGGGCGGCCTCGGCACCGGCAGCTACCACGGCACGATGGGGGTTATTGAGCCGACGCCTGTCTGCTGGCTTCTGCATCTTGATCGAGTCCCGCATGGACATAGTCTCCCGATGAGCAAGTCAGTCGAACGGTAGCGTCACGCTTGGGCGATTTTTTAGTGACCGCCAGAATTCTACAGCCGCTGCCACGGTTCGCCGATGAGAAAGCTACCAATCAGCGAGAATTTCCCGAATGGCGCGATTTTTACCTGGGCGCATGTCGAGCCGAGTAACACCAGTACAACAGGCCGAGCACCGAGTGGTCCGTTGACACCAGCAGCCAGCCTCTGGGATTTCCCATATCTTCATCTACCTGCATGTTGCAACTGCCCAAAGGTTCCAGAAATGAGAAGGGGGCGACGATGAACCGTCTCCCCCCACCACCACCAGCTTCCCGAATGGGCCGAAATTAAGCCCCTATCAGAGGGGCTCGTCTGGATCGGGATAGGCATCCTGATCGGCGTTGAGCGGCAGTTGGGGTTGTGGCCGATTGCCCTGCTGACCATTTGCACCCTGCGAAGCACTCAGCGTAACCGCCGTGATGCGGTGCGGGAGCATGCCGACCCGACTGGCCTGGATCTTCAGCGCTTCGAACTCGCCCTCGTTGTTCTCCCAGCGATCCATAACCGCACGACCTGACACAGTCACGCGCATGCCTTTCTGGAACAGGCGCGAGTAGCTTTCAGCGTCCTTGTGCCACCACTCGACGTTGGCCCAGAAACCTCCTTTGTCTTCGTAACCGCCATTGCCGTCCGGCACCGAGTTGTCGAAGTAGACATTGAGCCGCAGCAAGCGCCGCGGCTCCTTGTTGCCGTTGGGGAATTCCTTGAACTCCGGCGCGGAGCCGATGTTGCCTTCCCAGCTTTGTACGGATGTACCCATGAACGTTCTCCGGTTAGTTGTGTTGCATGAGGTTGGTGCCCTGCTGCAGCCGCTCCATGAGCACGGCCTCGGCCTGGCCCATCTTCTCGGCGCACTCGGCGGCCTGTTTGCCGATGGAGTGGATCAGGCTGATCTGCATGTTGAGGGTGATGCGCTGCAGCTCCAGGGCGTAGAGGTCCTGCAGCATCGGTATTGGTGTCTTGGGATAGCCGACCATCTCCGCCCAGACGCCGACACCCATCCTGCGAGTGGCGACGTGCTGCCAGCGCAGGAACATGGTGCCGGCCTGGGTGTTCTGCTCGGTCAAGCGGACGGGCAGGAGGGTGAAGGGATGGCGCCGAACCTGGGCCAGCACACCCTGGGCAAGCTCTTTCAAACCCACCTCCAGCACGCGGCATTGCTCCGCAAACTGGGCCAGCTCCCCCTTACCTTTAAAGGGCTTTAAAAGGCCCTTTAGTGAGGCACCCTGTTGCAGCCTCTGAAAGGCATCCTGTTGCAGTGGCCGGAAGGCAGTCTGTTGCAGTGCCTCGTTGGAGGAGTCGATCTGCCACATACCGATCAGTCCTCGCCGTCGCCGATGTCATCGGAGAACGGCTCCGGCGACTCGTTTTCTGGCTGTCCGCGAGTGATCGGCGGAGCGAACGTGGAGCGGCGAGTGCCCTCCAGGATGTCCTGGGGAATCTCGCCGTGACGTTCGTACATCTTGCGAGCTGCTTCAGCCTTCGCATTGTTCGCGGCGAAGTCGTCACGGCAGGCCCCCGAGTAGCGGTAGATCTGTGCCAGCCCGAAGAGTTTGCGGAGCACGGCAGCACCTTCGTCGATCCACAACTCCATGTCTCGGCGGCCTATCAGACCGACGTGCTGGGCCAGCAGGATGCGTCGAACGATCTCGTCATAGGAGGTCAGCAGGTAGACGGCCTTGAACCCGAGGGGGTTGGAAATATAGAGGGGAAGCCTGACCGGCTGGATCGACAGGTTGTTGCTGATGCTGATCGCGGGTGGCAGGTTCGCCATCACGTCATCCAGCCGTTGGTCGATATCCTTCAGCGCGGTGTCGGACTCATTGATCTTGTCCTCTAGTTGGATCATCCACCAGTCGGAGTAGGGATCGTCCTGGGTGGCGCCGCGAGTCATGCGGTTGATGATGGAGCAGAAGCCGGACAGGCCAATGATTCCCGGCTTCTGCTCATTCTTGGGCCGCCCCATCCAGATGCGGGCAGCGTGGTGCGTGTGGAGGGTGAGCTGCACATCGCTCCGCAGGGAGCCAATGTTGAGCCGGTAGTTGTCAGCCATGGTGCGGGTTTTCCTTACAGGGAAGTTCGCGCCCATGCTGCAATTCGGTCGCTACGGCCGCAGCAAGAAATCCATAGCCCGACGGAAGGGGATTTGTTGTTGCCTCTTTATGAATGGGAAGCGGTGCTGCTTCTTATATAGAGAAGTGGTTCCAGTGAAACCACCCGGCTGCCTGTCGGCACCGCTGCCTGGTCCTGACTGGAGCTATTCGGGCCGAATAGCTCAGTTGCCTGTCGGCACCGCTGCCTGGTCCTGGCTGGAGCTATTCGGGCCGAATAACTCGGTTGCCTGTCGGCACCGCTGCCTGGTCCTGGCTGGAGCTATTCGGGCCGAATAGCTCAGTTGCCTGTCAGCACCGCTGCCTAGTCATGGTCGGAGTGTCGCGGGCCGAAACACCTGGCTGCCCGTCGGCACCGATGCCCGGATCACTGAACTGGGTCAGATATTGCGACGCGGATCGGTATAGGCATCACGAGACGTCAAACGCTTCCGTGCCAATGCCACGTTCTTCGCCCGCTCGTATGCTTTGCCTCGTTTCATCAGCACATCCGGGAGTGAGCGGTGAAGGTGGGTGGCGGCGGCATACAGCATCACTGTCACTACCACCGCCACAACCGTGTTTGCCCAGAAAATTTGCAGGGGGTGGAATTCCGCGATCCCAGCAAAGCTTGCCACCACCACATAGACGCATATCAGGATCACTACCAAAGCGAGGATCATCAGTGGTGCCCCCAGCAGCAATCCCAGCAGATCCACCGCCATGCCCTTCAAGCCGAATCTGATCAGCTTGGCCCTATCGTTTTCCATTCTGTTGCTCCTCTTCGATTGCATGATTGACTCTGGTTGTTCACGTCTGGTTTGTGCTGACCAGCCGCGGCTTCAGCAGGTGCTGCATCGCATTGAGCTGCTCCCTGGCCGTTCGCACCGTGTCAGGTGTTCTGACCGCAGCCGCAACCGCAGCAGTTGCCGCACCGCTCCGGGTTGGGGGATGTACTGGGGATCCAGCAGCAGCTACTGCGCCTGGTGTCGGGCCCGCTGGAGGTAGGGAGGTCTCGGGTCGCCAGTCAATGTTGAACTCACCACGAATCGCCCGCTGAACGCAGCTGAGCAAGTAGCCCAAAGGGTTGCGAACCCCACCGGTGTCGCAGCGATGCAGCCATTGCTCGATGACAGCGGGCCGTAACTCGGTAGGCACTCGCTGCATGGCACTCACTGCCTTCAACTTCTGCTCCGATGGCAAGCGTTCCAGGCCGATCAGCCACCGAGCCATGGCGTCTGGCTCTGCGCGCGGTACAGAGCTTTTACATACATCATGGTGTGTATTTGTATACGTACTATATGAGTTCGGATTCCGAACTAAGGCCGAACGCTGTGATTTCTGGCTGATTTCGGATTCCGAACTGAGGGCCAGAGTGCCTTGATTCGCTGAGTTGTCACTGATTTCGGATTCCGAACTCNNGAGTTCGGAATCCGAAATCAGGTGCTGGCAGCGCTGCCAGGTTGCTTTCGATTGCCCACTGCTGGCTGTTCAAACGGTCCTCAACCGTTTCCATGCGGGAGGGTAGGCGCCGGCCAACATCGTGGTCGCTGGCGAATTCACGCCAGGTGATCTCGGCCACTTCGCGGATCGCACGATTGGGGTGTTCCATGGATTGGCCGAGCAACTGCATGTAGTCCCTGTCGAACTCCAGCGCCTCGGCCGGGCTGACGGGCTCATCGTGAAGCAAGTAAACATTGCCCTGGACCTGTCCGCTGAGGTCGTTGCGTACTCGACGGCCCAAACTGAGCCAGCGGGTCAGGCGGAGGACCGTCAGCGCCTTGGCGATGGTTTCCCGCGAGGCGAGTTTGCCCGGGTGCATGCCCAGGTAGGGGCGAAGCTGGTCGTAGGTCGGGAAGGCTGTGATGCCATCCTCATTGACCAGAAGACGGAATACCTGCCAGGCATTGCGCTCCAGAGGCGTCAGCCGGTCATCCAGCAGCAAACGACGGGGCACCGTCTCGTGAGGGTTCCCGCTGAAGATGATGCCGGAGTAAGAAGAGGGGGAGGTGGCCCCGGCTGCTGCCTTCTCCTTCTTTTGAAGCAAATGGGCCTCGAGGTGTCCCGTGGCCGAGTCCAGGAGCGTAGAAATAGGAAACCGCGAAAGCTTCATAGGTCGGGGTCACCTTCCACCGAGGCCAATGCAAGCTGCTGTTGCCGTTGCGCCTGGGAAGCGACCAAGTGAAGTTTTCTGGGCTTCCAAGAGTTCTCCCGGGATGGAGGGTATAAACCTTCGTTGATCCAGGTCTGGATACGGTTCCAGATGATGGCCAGGCTGAGGCTTTCGGTACTGTCTTCGGCCTCCGGCTCCTGGGGGGTGTTCAGCTCCTCGGCCACCATCATGGCGATGTCGAGCATGGCCAGGCTGTCCTTGATCTCGACCTGGTGCTCTTTCATCAGGTGGGTCCAGCGGTACCAGAGCAGGGCGTCCTGGTCTTCACTGAACTCCCGCCAGCGACCGCGACGAACACGGACGCCCATCATGAGGCGTTGCAGCGCCACATCCTGTGGAGACAGGCCGAAAAACTGTTGCAGCATGGTCGTAGTGGCACCTAGACGGAGCGCGCGCTCAATCATGCGTAGTTCTTCGTCAGAGCGTTCGGCGCCGGTGAGCAGCTTTTTCACCATCTCCGTGTCGATGGTGACGTGGCACCAAGACACAGGGGTGTTGAGGAGAAGGCTCAGCACCGCGGGTTGCTGGAGCTGGGCCAGAATCTCTGGCTCCAATCCCATCTCAATGCACCGCCTGAGCTGACCATTGCGCATGTGATTGAGCACCTGCGACAGGATGGCCTCGTTGATCGGTGATTTGGACATTGCGACTCCCTCCTGCGATTGTCCGTACTCAGCTGTCGGTTGGTGGTGTTGTGCCGTTGAACGCCTGGATTTCCAGGTCGATCAGGCGACGCGCGAGGCGGACGATGCGAAATAGCTTCACCAATGCGCCGTCGCTCAGTCGGCCGAAGTCGCCAGGGTTCTGGTCCTTGGCAAGGGGCTGGCCCAGCAGTATCTGGCCGAGGCCTGCAGCGAACTCGAATTCGCCTAGCGCGTCCTTCTGTTCGGGGTGCTCCTCGAGCATCTTCAGGGCGATGCTCATCGAGCCACTGAGGGACTGAAGCAGCGTCAGGGTGTGTTGGGCTGTAGCAGTGACTTCGACATCTTCCGCCGGATGGCGATAGCGGAAGCCGATCCCACCCGCTACGTCGACGAACTCGCCCGGGGCGTCCACCGAACTGGCGATCTCACGGGCCAGTTCGGCAATGTGCTGACGCAGGACGTCTGGCGTGTCGATGTCGCGCTCGATGTACCAGAGGTCTGAAATGGGGTGCAGACCTCCTGCCTGCACAGGGATGGACACCAGGGCGTTCGCATTGAAGTCGGGCAGAACCTCGCCATCCAAGGCGGCCAGCTTTTGCTTCATCTGCTGGACGCGAGGCGAGGTCGTAACCGGGCTGGCCACATGACCGTCGACCCGTGCTTGACGCTCATCCTGGGTCATCTGCTCTACAGGTGGCGGCGCAACTTTCCGCTGTTGGCGAGCAGGGGCCTCGTTGGTCGGTGGAGGTGTAGCGCTCCCATCCTGGCTGTGGGTGCCGGGTAACTCGGGCTCCAGGCCATTGCCTTGGGCGTTCTGCGGCAGCTCTGTTGTGCTCGGCGCCGGTGGCGCGAGCGGTTGCTGGATATCTGCTTCCGGCTGTGGGGAAGGGGGTAGCGTCTGAGGCAGACTCACCACCGGGGTAGAGCGTCGAAGCTGATCCTGGTTCTGGGTAATATCCAGGAGAATGGCCTCATAGCCCATGCCCAGCGGTGTCTTCATCTGGGCGATCAGCTCGTCCTGGAAACGCTGGGACAGGAATTCCTCGGCGTCACCCTCGAACTGGGCCAGGACATCCTGGAACAGCATCTCGAACTCGATGCTTTCATCTTTGTTGTGGCGCTCCCAGCACTGCAGTGCAGTCTTGCGTAGCGATAGCAGCTTGCTGATTCGGTCAACTCCTAGCCCCGAGTAAAGTACCCCTGGGATAGCCGGGAGTAAGTGCCGGATGGTGTCCTGCATCTTGCTGATGTGGGGCTGGGAGACCGGATAGCCATCAGCGCTTAGACGGCGGGCTAATTCACTTTGGGAAATGGGTTTGCCTGCCTCTTCCTCATAGAGGGCTTTAGCTTTGTCGATCCCAACAGCCCGCTCGATGAACATGAGCTGGCCCTGCAGATCGTTTTCCGCCAGGTGACCGGTCAGTGCGATGATTTCGCCGCGGGCCTGATCCCAGGGGCGGAACAGGCAGTTGAAGCGGAAGTACTTCTCGTCGCCGGTCTCGCGGTAGAGCTCATTAAGGATGGCCAGTCGCGTGTTGCCACCGTTGCGAATGCGGTACTTATCTTCCCCGGGGCGCCGGGTGACTGGGGGCGAGGCGTCCAACCCGCGTTGCCGGATCGACTCCTTGATTTCCGCATACTTCGGATTGCGGGTGGTCCTGGGGTTCGAGTCGTAGGGAAGGATATCGTCCAGGGTCAGCACCATCGGGGTGTCGGCGATCGGATCGCTGAAACGCTGGGCTGCGGGAGACAGCGGCTGAAAGCCGGGCTGCAGAAGTTTGTCCTTCAGGGAGGCTACGGTGGGCTTTGTCATGTTCTGGACTCCAGAGCTTCAGCAGTTGTTGCCTTCGAGCCGGACAGCAGCCTGTCGATGACCTGGTGCGCGCGCTCCAGCTCGACCTCGAGCTCGGTAGCCCGCTCGAGGCGATGAACGATCTCGGCGTTCATCGAACGTGAGTTGACGCGGGCTTTGATGGCTATCCGGTCGCGCATGCCAGCAGGCAAGCGGACGACGAACTTCTCTTCTTCTTTGCGTTGCGGCTTGTTGGCCATGGCAATCTCCAAATTCGGTCGGGTTCGATTCAATGGCACGTCAACTGGTCGCGAAGCTGGGTCGGTACTCATTCCGTCCGCTCCTTGTCCTCCAGGCCGTTGCCGACCTGGATGGCGATGATCTCGGGTTCATGGCCAGGGAACTTCGTGCTCAAGTCCGTCAGGAACTCGCGGGTTGCCTCGCGGGGGCCAGGAATGCGGAACACCACGGTGCAGTGCTGCACCTCTGACTGGGCGTCGAGGTAGGGCAGAACAGACACCTTCAAGGCGCGATCCAGCAGGTGACGTGGCACCCAGACCGACCAGAAGTAACTCGACAGGAGAGCACTAGGGCAAAGCAGATTGACCGACACCGTTCCGCTGGTGTTTGGAGACAGCTCGACGTAGCCGAGCTCCTGAAGTTCGGTCAGGTCGGCTTGCATGCTCGCCGGCACTACGGTGTTGTCGTCGCGGGTCAGCCGGTTGATCACTTGTGCAATTGCATCGAGCTCGAAGGCATTCACACCGACACGGTGGGCATGGGCAACTGCCGAGGTGTCGAAAGGGACGCTGGCTGGGATTGACGGGAAGTGGGCTGCGCTACTGTGCATGACCGACCTCCTGCAGCTGCTCGAGGTCGTAGCTACCGCAAATCGGGCAGACCAGCACCTCGACCTCACCTTCAGGCGTGTTCTCGGCAGGAATGCACTGGCGAACCTGATGGCGCGGATGGTGGGCATCGCAATTGCGGCAATGGTGCGTCAGCGGTGTTAGGGCGGTGGTGGTCATGCATGGACTCCTTGCCAATCGCTGCTGGCACTGAGATTCGCGAAGCGGGTCTGGTGAGGAATGAACGCGGTGCGCACCGTCCCAGTGGGGCCGTTGCGGTGCTTACCGATGATTATTTCGGCGATGCCCTTGAACTCGGTTTCTGGGTGGTAGACCTCGTCGCGGTAGACGAACATGATCACGTCAGCGTCCTGTTCGATGGCGCCGCTGTCACGGAGATCCGCGTTGATGGGGCGCTTGTTCGGGCGGCGCTCCAGGTCCCGGTTCAACTGGGAGAGGGCGACGACGGGGCAGTTCATCTCCTTGGCCAAGGCCTTCAGGGCACGCGAGATCTCGCTGATCTCGTTGGCCCGGTTCTCCTGCCCGGGGCAGCGCATCAACTGCAGGTAGTCGACCAGGATCAGAGCGGGCTTGCCGAACCGGCGCGCAGCGCGGCGAGCCTTGGCCCGTATGGCTGTTGGCGTCAGGCCGGAGGAGTCGTCGATGACTAGGCGATCGCCGTAGCCGTGCATCCGTGCGACAGCCGCAGTCAACCGCGGCCAGTCGTCATCATCCAGACGGCCTTTCAGCAGCTTGCCAAGATCGAGGTGACCCAGAATGGCCATCAAGCGGTAGATCAGCGCTTCAGCCGGCATTTCCAGGCTGTAAACCTGAACGGTTTCCTGGGGCTTGTTCTGCAGGGCTGTATCCACGAAGTTAAGGGCCAAGGACGTTTTACCCATCGACGGCCGAGCACCTAGGATGATCAGGTCGGCAGGTTGGAAGCCTGCTGTCAGCTCATCCAGGTCGCCCAGGCCGGATGGCACACCTGTCACCGTCACATTGCCGTTGAAGTGCTCATCAATCTTCTCGATGACATTCGTGATGCATTGGGTGAGGTTGATGAACTCGGAAGCGCTGCGGTCTTGGCCAAGGGCGAACAGCTTTTGCTCGACGGACTCCTGGACTTCGAACGCGTCCGCCTGCTGATCGGATGCTTCTCTGGAGCAGAGGTAGCCCAGAGACATCAAGTGACGTAGATGCGAACGATTGCGCACGATGTTGGCGTAATGCTCGATGTTGGCCACCGAGGGGGTGTTCTTGGCCAGTTCGACGAGGTAGGGCAGGCCCCCGACCTCTGCCGGCTCAGCCAGCGCCTCGCCTAACGTGACTATGTCGAACGGGTGGCCTTTCGTCGCGAGGCCGGCAACAGCCTGGAAGATCATCTTGTGCTCGTGGCGGAAGAAGTCCTCGGCAAGCAGTTGGTCCCCTATGAGATCCCAGGTGTTGTTATCCAGCATCAGGCCGCCCAGGACACCTTGTTCAGCCTCCACCGAATGAGGAGGGGAGAGGTCGAGATGCATCATTGGCCACCTCCATAGGCCAGGGACGCTTGGCGTTCTTGTGCGACACCGCGATGCAGGTTCGCTTTTTTGCCCTGGTCCCAGCCGGCACGAAGCGATCCGCTGTCGTGACCTTTGGCCTTCAGCGGTTCGATGGTGATTTCCTTCAACTGGGGGTGATGGATCTCCAGATAGGCCTTGATCTCCTCCCGGGTCGTTTCGTCCATGCCGTCGGCGAACTGGGCAACCTTGGAGGAAATGGCCCTTAGCCAACCTTCAGCGAACAACTGGCCCCGCCGACGCTTGGTCTTCAGCTGGCAGCGCTTCTGTTGGGCAACATGATCACGGCGAGCGGCGACCAGCTGGTGGTGAAGGGTGGAGTAGGCGTAAGCCGCCAGTTCTGGGGAAATGCCCTTGCCGAGAAACTTGAACGACCAGCCCCACAGGGGGTTGAAATAGGCAAGGTGGCTGCAGTCGAAGGCGGTCGCGCAGATTGATGCCAGTGTGTGCAGCCAGTCTTGGGGGGCGCGGCGGGTGTTGGTGACCACACTCGCCTCATCGACAGCGTGAGCTGCAACCTCGATGATCTCCAGGTTGTACTGCTTCATCAGGCTGCGCGCTTGGCGGAGCGCGGTTTCCACCTCGTTGGGGGCTGCCCCCTTCGAGTTGGCCAGCGCCATGAGCTTGGCCACTTTGTTGAGGACCTTCTGCTTGTCCATTACTCGCCCTCCCGCTTTTCCAGGGAGGCAAGGGCCGTGGCCCATACGCCAAGAGTTTCGGTCTCCTGCTCGAGGACACGTGTACGGATTTCCGCGATCTTCGCTTGCAGGACAGCGTGCTTGTCCTTGACGCTCATGTTGTCGATGTCATGTGCGAGGAGATCAGTAAGCTCCCTGCGGATGTCGTCCCGCAGGTAAGAGGCCTGATTCTTGAGTTCTTTCTCCAAGCCCCAGTCATTTCGGAATGGCTTGGTTTGAGGTGGGAGAGTCGCGGATTGCCGAAGCTTCTGAGAAAACTCCCAGGGGCTGTAGAAGCACTGGAAAGCCCGGGCATGGTTGAGAGTCAGGCCTAGGTGGATTACTTCGAGCATCTGCTCCGGAGTGTCGCAAGGCAGGGGAAACGATTCACTCACGAGTTGCTTCGCTTGCAAGTCACGCTCTTTCAGCCTTACTGCAGCTGCTTTTTCGTCGCGAAGGCGCTTCTCCTTGGCGTGTTCCAGATTGGCATTTACCGACTCGACCAAGCTCGCGGCATCGCAAAGCAACTGCCGCTGCTCGTGAGTCAGCAACTCGCCAATTCGTGAGATCAGGCCTTTGTTACCGGTCAGCGCCCGGACTTCCCGAGCTGCTCCGGTCAGTTTCGACTGCATGCCCCGCAGTTCCTGTGCGCTGTAGAACTGACCAAGCTTGAGAATCGCCTCGGCAGTGATGCTCTTGGCTTCGGTGATGGAGGACTTCGCCATATCAGCGCCCCCCTTTAACCAGCGCGGCCATCGTCTCCTCGGTGACGGACTCAAAGCGGTCGCGCCACTCGGGGAAGACTTCGATCGCCAGCCTGCGGATGATGCTGAGCGCGGACGGAGATTGGCGGTTGGATGGCTGGCGGTATTCGAGCCGGTGCGCCGGGATTCCACGGGAGGCGGCGTTGCGGAACACAACAGCGGCAGGAATGGTGCAGTCCAGGACGCTGATCTCGAGGTTGTCCTGGAATATCTCGCGAACCGACTGGTAGATCATCTGGGCGTCGGCGGTCAGGTCCAAGCAATTGACCACGATGCGGACCGGTGGGATGTTCAAGCCCAGACGTCCATAAGCGCGTAGCCCATCCAGCATCTGCATCGTGCCGCGGCTGAATTCGCGGGCGGTGAGCATGTTCGGTTGGAGAGGGGAGATAGCCAGGTCGGAGGCTAGGACAACCATCTCCAGCATGGCCGAGCGGGCGCCTTGGGTGTCGATCAGGACCAGGTCGAAATGGTCTTCGAACGCCGGCATCAGGTTGGCCAGGCGAAGCCGGCCGTCGGGAGCTTGCAGGATAAGGTTGATCAGATGGTTGTTGATGTCGTTGGAGATCACCAGCGACAGATTCGGGATGGTGGTGCTGGAAACGATCCGGGTACAGTCCGTCACGTTGAAGGCGAGCAGGTCGTAGATTCCGCCCTGCGCTTCTTCAAGTAATGGGTAATACGAGGAAAGTGAGGGCTGGACGGGGTCCAGGTCTATCAGGAGTGTTCTTAGGCCAGCATCAGCGCAAAAAGCGCCGAGGCTGGCCGCTGTTGTGGTTTTCCCAGGGCCACCTTTGGTCGATACGATCGATGCGGTTTTCATGGTAGAGCGCCTCTAATGTGAATTCATTAGAGGCTGCAACAGCTAGCTGGCCGGGCTTCTGCGGGTTCTTAGAGACCCTTCCTAGACGCTCCCGGGCCAATTGTCTTTTAACCAATTGGTCGTAG
>NZ_AWSQ01000007.1 GCF_000498575.2 Pseudomonas taeanensis MS-3 | reverse complement strand
CTCGATGCCAAAGGGGCGGTTTCCGCTCCTAACACCGGAGAAATGCGGCTAGAACCCTTTGACGGGATAAGGGGTGTAGGGCGTGCCCTTGCCCATGAAGCGTATTCGCTCCGCTTCGGTCACCGCGTTGCATTGAGCATTACCCAGCTTGTCCCAGTCTTCTTTGCACTGACGCCCCAACTCCTTCAGTCGCTCTGGGTTCGCCAGCAGCGCTTCGGCCGACTCGAAGGGCATCGGCTTCTCGCATGCGCTCAACAGCAACGCAATCAGTAGCAACGTAATCCTGTTCATCAGGCAATCTCCTCTCGTGATGTTTGCTCGGGCAGTAATGCCCGTTCCTGTGTCGGGCTCAGCCTTTCGATAAACCGGGCCAGTTGCTCGACCGGTTCGCCTTCGCGCCGTATCAGGTAGGTGGTCAGCATCGCGGGGCCGCCGGCCAGCGGCCGGGCCACGACGTCCGGGTTGTTGAGTTCAGTGATCCGAGCAAGGCTGGAGAAGCCCAGTCCGTATCCGGCAGCCACCAGCGCCATCATCAGATCCAGGGTCGGTACCCGGTCGGCGATGGTCAGGCGCGTGTCCACAGTGCCCAGTACCCGCTGCAGCTGTTGCCAGAAACCTTCGCAGACCAGCGGATCACAGAGCACCAGCGGATAGCGCAGCACTTCTTCGAGCGGCACGCGCCGATAGGTCAGCAGGGGGTGGCGGGCAGGTACCGCCACTACCAGTGGATCGAACCAGACCGGCTCCGCCACGAGCCCCTCGTTAACCTCGTCAGACTGGGCAAAGCCAATATCAAATAGGTCGTCGTTGAGCCCTCTGACCTGTTCGGTAAAGGTGACCTCCGACAGGCAGATCTCAACCTCCGGTTCCTGCTCGCTGCACTGGGCGAGCAGGGCGGCCAGGCGTGATTGCGGTATGCCGTCGGATAGCGCGACACGTAGGCGTCCGCGGTATCCGGCTGCGGCGCTCTTGACACTGGCCTTGGCTTGGTCGACGACAGCGAACACCCGCCGGGCCTCTTCTAACAACACCTGACCCGCCCAGGTCAGCCGTGTGCGACGCGTCGTGCGTTCGAACAGCTGGATACCCAGGCGGTACTCCAATTCCTTGATGATCCGGGAGAGGGGTGATTGCTCGATGTGCAGACGCGCGGCCGCACGCGCGAAGTGCAGTTCCTCTGCAACGGCGATGAAACAGCGAAGATGGCGCAGTTCCATGGCCTTTCCTCCATGTGTTGAGTCAGTTGTTGGGTTCGGCTTGGACGCTACCGGCCCAGCTTGGCTGGCGCCGCAGGTTGATGATCTGCAGCAGGGCGCCCAACGCAGCCACGCCACCGGCGCTGGCTGCCAGGGTCCAGGTCGGCATCTGCAGGAGCAGCACGAAGCCACCGGCAGCCGCGCCGATGGCACTGCCCAGGTAGAGAGCCGACTCATTAAGCGCGATAGCCAGGTTGCCATCGCCCTGAACCTGGCGCGCCAGGATCAGCTCGTTGTTCTGCGGCACTTGCAGTGCCCAGCCAACGGCGCCCCAGAGAACGATGGGCAGGATGACCAGCCAGGTGCCGAGCGCGGCAGTCAGCGGCAGCGCAAATAGAGATACGGCGAGGATCAGCATGATGGCGAAGGTCAGGACTGGGCCCTTGATACGATCCACCAGCGGGCCAATCAGAAAACTGCCCAGCACACCGCCGATACCCCACACCCAGAGGTAGGGAGTTACCGAGCGCACCGCGCCGTAGGTTGGATCCGCCAGCAGCGGGGCTATGAAGGTGTACATACCCAGACTGGCAATGGCCGCGAGCAGGGATACCAGCAAGATGACCAGTACATGGCCGTCACCCAGGATCGCCAGCTTCTGCCTCAGAGAGGTAGCCGTCGCAGCGGGCAGAGCTGGAAGTTTCAGCAGCAAGCCGAAGAACGCCACCAGGCCGAGTAGGGTGACCACCCACAGGGCGGACTGCCAGCCCATCTGTTCGGCGACGAGCAGGCTGAGTGGCACGCCCAGCACCACGCCACTGGCCATGCCACCCATGATGATGGCGATGGCTTTGCCTCGGCGTTCCGGAGTGGACACCGCCGCCGAGGCACCGATGCCCATGGCCAGGTAAACGCCGGCACCGATACCGGCGATGGCTCGCCAAATCATCAGCACGGTGAAGTCCTTGGCCAGCGCGCTGGCGGCGTTGGCGATGACGAACAGGCCCAGAGCCAGTAGCAGGCCGGTGCGTTGACGATGCGCCGGGGTGAGGGCGACGAAGATCGGGGAACCCAGGCCGTAGGCCAGGGTGAAGGCGGTGACCAACTGGGCGGCGACCGCCACGGACACTGAGAACGACGCCTCGATCATCGGGATCAATCCGGCGGTGACATAAGAGGCCATGCCGAGGGCGAAGGCTCCTAGCGCTATCAGGTAGATGGGGGACTGGTTGTGTGTGTGCATGCTCAGGCTCGCTTGCGCTCTAGTGGAGGCGCGTAGGTGGTACAGCTGAGGGATGTGGCCCCGATTCGGGGCCACATCCGGTTAGGGACTAAAGTTCGAGGCTGACGTCGTACTCGCTCAGCCAGGTGTTGAGGCCGACCGCCAGTTCCATGCCCATGCGTTCGTACATGGGCGAGACAGTGCCTAGCGGTTTGTCCAGGGCGTCCTTGATCCGGCTGGAGTCGAGCAGCGGTGTGACCGGCGCATTGCGATCGGCGAGGATCTCCGCCAGCGAATTGCGCAACGCCTGCTCGTAGGCCGGATCCTGGGTCGAAGGGTAGGGGCTCTTGACCCGCTCGGAGATCGACTCCGGCAGCAGGTCGCGAGTCGCCGCGCGCAGGATGCTTTTCTCTCGGCCGTCGAAGGCCTTCATCGCCCAAGGAATGTTGAAGGCGTACTCCACCAGACGGTGGTCGCAGAACGGCACCCGCACCTCGAGGCCAACGGCCATGCTCATGCGGTCCTTGCGATCCAGCAGGGTCTGTACGAAGCGGGTCAGGTTGACGTAGCTCATCTGCCGCATGCGCTGGTCCACCGCGCTCTCACCTGGCAACACCGGCGCCTCGGCGATGGCTTGGGCGTAGCTGTCTCCCAGGAAACTCCGCATGTCCAGCTGAGCCAGCAGGCCCTGGTCGAACAGTGGCTTGCCGTCGAAGTACTTGCCGGTGACCGAGGTCAGCCAGGGGAAAGTGTCGGCCTGGATCGCCTCCGGGTCGTGGAACCAACGGTAGCCGCCGAACACCTCGTCCGCGCTCTCGCCGGACAGCGCCACCGTCGAGTGCTTGCGCACCTCCTGGAACAGGCGGTAGAGCGATGGCCACATGTCGCCCCAGAAGGCTGGCGGCAGGTCGAGGGCGCGAACGATCTGCGCACGTAATGCCGGGTCGGCCAGTTCGCGACTGTCGAGGACGATTTCCTGGTGGCTGGAGCGGATCCTCTCCACCAGGTCGCGGACGAAGGGCGCGTCCGGTGTGCCGCGTACGGCATCGCCGGTAAAGCCGCTGCCGTGATCGACGAAGTCGAGCGAAAAGGAACGGATGTTCTCCTTGCCGGCGGCGAGAAGTTTCTTCGAGGCCAGCGCGGTGATGATCGAGGAGTCGAGGCCGCCCGAGAGCAGGCTGCACAGCGGTACGTCGGCGACGATCTGACGGTCGACGATGTCCTCCAGCAGGTCGCGGGTATGGCGGATGGTTTCGTCCAGCGAATGGCTGTGCTCGTGCGCCTCCAGCTTCCAGTAGCGGCGGCGGCCCAGGCCCTGGCGGTTGATGCGTACGAGCTCGCCCGGCATCACCTCGCGCATGCCGGCGAACACGGCGTGCCCCGGTGTCTTCACCATTTCCAGGATCTCGCGCAGGCCATCGGCGCGGACCGTGCGCGGTACCAGGGGGTTGGCCAGCAGCGCCTTGGGCTCGGAGCCAAACACCACACCATCGGCAGTGGCGAAATAGTAGAGCGGCTTGACGCCCATGCGGTCGCGGATCAGCAGCAGCTCCTGCGAACGCAGGTCCCAGATGGCGAACGCGTACATGCCATTGAGCCGTTCGACGAAGGCCTCACCCCATTCCACATAGGCGCGCAGCACCACCTCGGTATCGCTGCGGGTCTCGAACTGGTGTCCGCGTTGCTGCAACTCGGTACGCAACTCGCGGAAGTTGTAGACCTCCCCGCTATAGGTGATGGCGGCGACTTCACGCAGGCCGCCCTGGCGCGCAGTCATCGGTTGACGGCCGCCCTCCAGGTCGATGATCGACAGCCGGCGATGGCCCAGGCCGACCGGCCCGTCGATCCACATGCCGCCGGCGTCCGGCCCGCGCAGGGCCATGGTGTCGGTCATGCGTTGCAGGGTGTCGCGTTGCGCTTCCATGTTCTGGCTGTAGGACAGCCATCCAGCGATTCCACACATAGTCTTTCTCCTTGTGAATGGGGTTACCCGAGGCTTTCCAGGTCGCTATCCTCGGCCATCAGCACGCGCGTCTCGCAATGGACATAGCGCGTCGGTGGTGGGGTTTGGGCATGTGTTTCGAGGTCATTGAGCAGGCGCTGCAGCGCCACCGCGGTGTCGAGATCGGCGAAGGCCTGGCGTGGCGGCTCCTTGAGCGCCACGGCGCGCACCACCTGCAAGCACAGCCGCGAGAGCTTGTGCAGGGTGTCCAGGCCTGGCTCGTCAGGGGCGGTGGCGAACGCGTGCTGCACGTCCTCAGCGCCGTTCGCGTCACGCGTCCAGATCCGCAACTGGTCGTGATCCCATCGCGGCGTGTCGAACTCCAGGCGCGCGTGGATCAACTGGGCGTCGCGGTCGACGAAACTGAAGTCGACCGTGCGCTGGCGGACGATGTTGACGAAGCTGCTGTAGCCGGTCACCTGCGCCTCACCCAGGCTCGCCGTCAGCAGCACGGTATCGAGCACCTCGCTGCCGGAGATCGAGAAGTCCGAGCGCACGCCGAGCACACCCTGCAGCCTGAGTTGGCCTGCTTGGGGGCAGATCCAGCCGAGAAGATCCAGGGCATGGATCACCTCACTGGTTACGCCGCACGTTGGGCGGTAATCATTGATGCGATCCTTACCCCAGTGGAAGTTGGCGCGCACCAACTGCCAGTCATGTCGCTCGACCCACTCGCGCAGTTGCCGACTGGCCTCCGAGTAGCGCTCAACCAGGTCTAAGGCAAAGCCGCTGAATTGCCCCAGTCCGGCGTGGAGAGTGGCCAGGTCGTCCTGCGGTGTGACCAGCGGCTTCTCGCAGATCACGAAGCCCCGGTAGCCGGCCAGTTGCTGCAATACGGACGCATGGCTGTGGTCGTTGACGCTGACCACGACGATCTCGGGCGCGAACTCCTCCAGCGCGCGGCCGACGCTGTCGAAGTAGGGCAGGTCGATTGGTTTTTTCTGGCGACCGACATAGGCCAGAATGAGCGGCATGCCGGTGCTGGCGGCGATGTGTTCGAAAGCCCGCTGATAGCGCTGGCCGGCGTAGCCGAGGCCGATGATCAGGATCTTCATGCCGAGGCCTCCTGACGAATCAGTAGGCGCTCACCGCTGACCGTGAAACCTAAGGCGTGATACAGCGCACCGGCTTCCTCGGTGCTCTGCAGTACCACGGTACCGACGCCACGGTTGGCGAACCAGCGCAGCAGGTGCTGCATCAGTCGTCGGGCGATGCCGCGGTTGCGCCATTGGGGCTCCACCACCACCGACTGCACCCAGCCGGACAGACCATTGAGGCATCCAGTGGCCGGTGCGCGCTGGTCAATAATCGCCGTTGCGCAGCCGAGCACCTGACCTGACTCCCGGTGTTCGGCCGCCAGGATTTGCACGCAGTCGCTCTCACCCAGTCGGCTGGTCAGCCAGCTACGGTAGGCCGCACGCCAGCGCATGGCGTCATCCGGGGTCCGGCTCGAGTAGCTGGCCGAGGTGCCGTCCAGCAAGTGCGCACGCAGCTCGACCAGGCTGGCCAGGTCGGTAATGGTCGCGGGGCGCACGGTAAGGAAGGTGTGATCCATCTCAGGCCACCTCCGTGCCGAAGGCTTGGGAGGCCAGGGGTATGGATAAGTGCTCGAAGGTCTCGCGCAGCGAGGCCGCCAGATGCTCGATCTGCTCGTCGCTGTGGTTCGGGGTGGCGTTTACCCGGAAGCGTTCGGTGCCTATAGGTACCGACGGGTAGTTGATTGGCTGCAGGTACACGGCATGGATTTGCAGCAGACGTTCTGCCGCGGCCTTGCAGCGCTGCGCATCACCTACCAGCACCGGCAGTACGTGAGTCTGCGAGCAGGGCATGATTGGCACGTCGTAGTGCTTGAGGCGCTCGCGCAGCTTGGCAGTCTTGGTGCGTAAGAGATCACGCTCCGCGCTGCTTGCTTTGAGGTGATTCACGCTGGCCAGGCAGCCGGCCGTAATGGCGGGCGGCAGGGAAGTGGTAAAGATGAAACCGGTGGCGAAGGAGCGCACGGCGTCGACTATGACCTGGGTCGAGGCGATGTAGCCGCCTATAACGCCGATACCCTTAGCCATCGTGCCCTGGATGATGTCCACCCGGTCGGCCAGCCCGCGCTCGGCGGCGATTCCAGCGCCGCGCGGGCCGTACATGCCGACGGCATGCACTTCATCGAGGTAGGTGAGCGCGTTGTAGCGTTTGGCGACTTCGACGATCCCTGCGATGGGCGCAATGTCCCCATCCATCGAGTAGATGGACTCGAATACGACGAGCTTTGGCTGCCCGAGTGGGTAGCCAGCGAGTATTTGCTCCAGGTGGGCAAGGTCGTTATGCCGGAAGATTTTGCGCTCGTTCGGTGTCGAGCGAATGCCGTTGACGATGGAGGCATGGTTCAGCTCGTCGCTGAGTACCACACAATCGGGGATACGCCGCAGCAGGCACTGCAGGGTGGCGTCGTTGGAGCCGAAGCCGGTAGGGAAGACCAGAGCCGCTTCCTTGCCATGCCAATCGGCAAGGCTTTCTTCCAGGCGGGCATAAATCTCATGGGAGCCGCCAATATTGCGCGAGCCACCAGAGCCTGCGCCGTAAGTCTCCAGCGCGTCGTGCATCTCCTCGCGGACGATGGGGTGCTGGGACATGCCGAGGTAGTCGTTGCTGCACCAGACAACCACAGGTCTCTGGTTTGTACCTTTCAATTTGGCAAGTGGGTATTGACCGCAGATGCGGCTGAGGGTGGTGAAAGTGCGGTACTGGTTGGAGGACTTCAATGTCTCCAGTTGTTCACGAAGAAGTGCTTGGTACATCCGTATATCTCCTTAGCGATTACTGACACGTCGTTGTGTCTTCCCCATTCAGAAATAGCCCTGGCACGCGCCTTTACGGCCAGGGACGGCTATTCTTGTTTGGATTTATAAGGGTTACAATTTGACTGTTTATGCTATTACTGGAGGTAATCGGATGAGCGCGCCACGCACACTCGACCGCACCCGGGCAGAGCTGGCCGAGTTTCTGCGCAGTCGCCGCGAACGCATCACGCCAGAAGAGGTGGGGCTGCCCGCCGGCAGCCGGCGGCGGACGCCCGGATTGCGCCGCGAGGAGGTCGCTGCCCTGGCTGGAGTGGGACTGTCCTGGTACACCTGGCTGGAGCAGGGGCGGGACATCAGCGTGTCTTCCACGTTCCTGGATAACCTCTCCAGAACGCTCAAGCTGGACGCAACCGAGCGGCGACATTTGTTCCTGCTGGCTCACCAACGCTTGCCGGCGGAGCCAGGCAGGACTTGGTGCGTCGTATCGCCGCTGATACACCGCTTGATGGCGGACATCCCTTCGCGTCCGGCCTACGTGCTCAACCTGCGCTGGGATGTACTGGCCTGGAACGCGGCGGCGGATCGGGTATTCGGTTTTTCCGCGCACCCGGCGGATCGCCGCAACCTGCTGTGGATGCTGTTCACCACGCCGGCGATGCGTGAGCTATTCAATCCCTGGGAAGAGCAGGCGCTGCAGATCCTCTCGAGCTTTCGTCGCGACTTCGTGCGGGCGACCCAGGATCCGGATATTGCCGCGCTGGTGAAGGACCTGGAGAAGGTTGACCCAGACTTCAAGGCCTGGTGGCGACAGCAGGACATCCACGGCCCCTGCCAAGGCATACGGCATTTGCACATTGAGGAGATTGGTCAGGTGGTCTTTGAGCACACCACGCTGACTATCGATGAGGATCGCCACCTGCGCTTGGTGTATTACGCGGCGAAGGAAGGTAAACCTGAGAGTCGGCTGTTTGAGCAATGGCTGCAGCAGGAACCTGGGCTGGAATGAGCGCAGCACCATCGCTTAGCCGATCGCCGGCCCGCGTTGCCGCCCCAACTGCCACGACACGCTATTGCCCTGCACGACTGCAGAAATGCTTTGCCCGAGCTTCGACTCGATCACGGGCTTCCAAGGCACCAGGCTGAAGCCGAGACCGTCGTCGAGTAGGGCGAAACGGCCGCTGGCCAACTGCACGCTGCGCCGATAAATCCCGCTGACACGTTCGCCGTCTAAAGCCGGGCGGTACTGCATACCCGTATTCGCCATGATGTCCTGAACGGTGGCCGATAGCTCGCGCCCACGCAGTGTCGCCAGCAGGTTTCGGGCAAGCAAGACACGCGCGCCTTGACGTTCGGCCAAGCCCTGATCCACCAGGTAATCTGTACGTTGACGCAGTGCTCCGCGCACCTGCGCGCCAAAGCCCTTGCCAGTCAGATCCTTACCGCCGTCTATCAATTGCTGATCCAACCACGTAGCGCCCATAGCGCGGATCTGCCGCTCGATGGATAGGGGCGTACGGACATTAACGGACACGTCGCCAAGGCGGCGGGTGTCGTACTGTCGGCCCAGTTCGGGCAATTCGGCTGGCACGCGCCAGACGCCCTCGGCAACCCGCTCGACAATCCCAGCCCGACGCAAGGCTTCCAGGCGCCGCACATGGGATTCGACCAGAGCCCGTGTGTCACGACCTAGACTCTTGGCTACTGCAAGGTGATGATCGCTGCGATACAGGCCTCCGGCTGCCTGTGCAGCAATGCTGCGGTCTATTGCTCGCGGCTCGAGCGAGCCTCGTGCCTCGACCACCGCGCCGAGCGGGTAGACGACCAGTTCCATGCGGGCGGGCAATGCGAGGTAGTGGGCCTTGCCGTCAATACCGTCCACCACCAGATAGCCCTTGTCGTTTAGTTCGTCCGCCAACCCTTTTGCTACCACCTGGCCGACTACAACGTCGCTGCCGGTGCTTGGCTCGAAGATCGCGATGTCACGCTGTACGCCCCCCATGGCGCGCTGCATCGTTCGCACGATATCGCCGCGCTCGCCCATAGCTCTTAATGTCGCTTCTATATCGCGACCTATAGTCCACTGGCCAGGTCGATCCTCGATGGCAAGCCCCATCTTCTGTAAGTGCTGCAAACGTCCGATCAATAGTTGCCTGCGTGGGTGGCCGGTCAGGCTGTCAAGGACTACCAGATCGGCCTGGCGTTCGCGTAACAAGGCGCGATCCAGGCTCGTCCAACGTTCTTGCTGCACCTCGTGCTGCAGGCTGCGCTGGATCTCCAGGTCGGTGCGCGGGCCGAGCCATTCTGTTGCCAATTCCGCGGCACGATTGCGCATGCCCTCGGCGATGTAGTCACGGGCAATAATCAGATCCTTGCCCGTCTCGTCCTTGCCGCGCAGCACGATGTGGGTGTGCGGGTTGTCGGTGTTCCAGTGGTCGACCGCCACCCAGTCGAGGCGGGTGCCCAGGTCGGCCTCCATGCGGCTCATCAGATGGCGGGTGTAGGTGCGCAGGTCATCGAGTTGCTCGGCATCCTCGGGTGAGACGATGAAGCGGAACTGGTGGCGATCCTCCCGGCCGCGCTCCTCGAAAGCTTCTACGTCGGCCTGATCGGTCTGTGGGCCGTAGGCTTTGCCGGGTTCGCCCTCGCGACTCACGCCGTCGCGCTCGATGTAGCGCAGGTGGCTGAGGGTCGAGCGTTTGCCGGCCTGACGCAGGTTGACCAGGCGAGTCTTGATGGCCACCCGGCGCGAATTGGGCGACACTTGCTGCGCACTGAAGCGCGCGGCGACATGGCCGCGGCCGAGGCGTGCGCCGGGTTGATGTCCTGCCTTGCGAGTCTTACCGGTACCAGCCTTGTTTGACTGTCGCAGCACCTGGTTGATGAAGGTCTGATCGCGCTGTTTCGCTGCCCCCGGTCGGGGGCGGAAGCGCTGTTCGCCATCGTGCTCTCGGTCCTTGGTCATCCTGATTACTCCTCCAGCGTGATCGCACTGCAGCGTGCCAGGCACGCCTTCTGACTAAGTCTGATGCGGGTAAACGGCACTGCTCGGCACCTAGCTAGGGCAGGGTTTGTGCCGCCTCCACCCCATGTGCAGACGGCCTTCAAGCGCCACGAAGTGCTGCGCCCTTTTATCTTGCCCTCCGCTTTTCCCAAGCCTTGGTGCTACAGAGCGCTGTGTTCAGGTTGCTCAGGAATCACACCGGCGGATGCCCGAGCCGGTGGGCAAAGAGAGAGCCGTCTGCACTGTGGCGGCGCGCGATCTCGCAAGCCAATCAAGTGCGCTCGGCAGGCAGGTTGTCGCCAGGGAGGTAAGGTCATGGCCGCGTCTCCAGCCACAACGGCTGCGCCCGGCCGATCACCGTGGCGGCGGAGATAGGCCCGAAGTAACGACTGTCGAACGACTCCGGATTGTCGACGCTGATTAGGAACAGCTCATCTCCTGCGAGGGGACGACATCCCTGCCAGGCGGGTAGTGGGCGGCCGAGTTGGTCATGCGCTAGCAATTCGGCTACGACTTGGTCGTCGACCAACACGTGCTTCCCCCTTACGCACACGCGCTGTGGCGCGATGGCGAAGACTGTCTTGAGCAGTGGTATGTGTGTCGGCAGGTAGCTGCGCTGTGCAGCCAGCGTCGCGGCAGCCGGCGGAAGCCGAGTGAGCAGGATATCGCCAACCGCTGGTGAGCCGGTCAGCGTGATGCGGTACCAGCCCATCGGCACGCTGTCGGAGCCGTTGTAGATGATCCACTGTAACGGTGTGCCAAACGCCGACC
This sequence comes from Pseudomonas taeanensis MS-3, assembly GCF_000498575.2. GTDB lineage: Bacteria > Pseudomonadota > Gammaproteobacteria > Pseudomonadales > Pseudomonadaceae > Aquipseudomonas > Aquipseudomonas taeanensis. The sequence continues at coordinate 67,478 of NZ_AWSQ01000007.1, read as the reverse complement.
AGACCAGTGCAGCCAAGCTGCCAACAACCAGTAGCAACGGCAGCCAATTGAAGTGAGTGCGAGTCGTCAATGCAGCGCACTCCCCGCAATCCAGGCGACATGCCTATCGCACGTATATGCGGGCAATGGCATGCGTGCGCGTAGGCGGTTGCCCAACGTTCGCCAGTAACTTTGGGACACCTGTGTTGGGTCGAGGTCGAGCGCCTCGATAGCATCTATCTGCGTGAGTACGGCGCGTACCTGATTGTCGCCATCTGCTTGCAGCAGGGCACTTGCACCGGGCCAGATGCCAGCGATGCGTTGCATCGGCTCGTGGAGCGTCCCGGCCTGCAGCACCAACAACTGCCAGCGAGTCGTGCCGTAGTCGTTGGCTTCCCAGCGAATACGACAGAACAGGGTGCCTGGCGCGAACAGCGCAATGCTCCTTCTGAAATTAAGCCGGCGGGTTTGCGCTGGGTGACCGAAACGCAGGTAGAGGTTGAAGCGTTGCTCCACGCATGCCAGCAAGACGCGCGTCAGCGGTATGCCGTGTGCGCATTCAGCCAGTACTGGTGGCGATTGCTCCGCCAGGGTGTTGGTAGTCATGGGGTGGCCTCCGGGAACTGTTGCTCCAGCAACTCGCGCAACATCTCGGCCACGGTGATGCCCCGGCTGAAGGCGGCGACCTTGATGCGTGCGCGTAGCGCGGGCGTGATGTCGAGGGTCAGTCGAGCCGTGAAGCGGACGCTCTTGCTGGTGTCGCTGGCGCTACCCTGGCGTATCCAGGTTTCGGCCTGCGGATCGGCCAGTGGCCGCGCACCTATGCCGATGCGCTTAGCACTCATGTGGTCCACCTCAACAGCTCGTCGACGAGGCTGCTGATCTCGCGCGCGGCGGCGCTGTCGGGGGCCAGTTCGCGTGCCAGCCGCCCAGCGGCCACACTCTCGGCGAAGACGATGCGCTGGCGCACCTCGGCCTGCAGGGCGGGCAACGGTTGGTCGGCGAGGGCACCGCGGGCCTCGCGGCCGATCACCGTGGTGCTGACGCGACGGTTGATGGCGAAGGCGGCGCGCAGTGACGGCCTGAACACCTGTGCCTCGTGGATCAGATTGACCATCTCCGCGCTGGCCCACAGGTCGTAAGGGCTGGGCTGCACCGGTATCAACACGCGGTCCGCTGCCAGTAGCGCCGAGCGCGCCAGGGCGGCGATGCGGGGTGGACCGTCGATGATTATGTGGTCGGCCTGTTTGGCCAGCTCTGGGGCTTCCTGATGCAGGGTCTCGCGCGCCAGGCCGACGGCGCTGAACAGCCTGGGCAGCCCCTGCTGGCTGCGCCGTTGCGTCCAGTCCAGCGACGAGCCCTGCGGGTCGGCATCGAGCAGGATCACGGTCTGGCCGCGAAGGGCCAGTTCACCGGCGATATGGGTGGCGAGGGTAGTCTTGCCGACCCCGCCTTTCTGGTTGAGCAGGGCGACGATCATGGCCTGGTCCTCCAGGCAAAATGCCGTCGCGCAGCACCTGTCCACAAAAGGGGGCTGCCCCAATAACAAGTTAGAGCTTTTACGTTAGTTAAGTTAAGGGAGGCTGAAAGCCGCGCCAGTCTTGGCCTGTAGAGGCGTTCGTGCGCCTGATAGCACGATAGTCGTACTCCTGATAGCACGAGCCGCTTTGCGCCTGATAGCACGAGTGAATTCACAGCTTTTGCCCAGGTTATCCCCGTGCCGTGTACGGCACGGGCCGAAACGCCAGCAACTCGGTCGAGGGCGGGATGCGCTCGATCTTCAACAGGTACCCGGGTAACGGCTGGCGAACCACCAGCGCACGCAGGTCGAAGGCGAAGTCTGAGTAGCGCGCTGCGCTGCCCGATTTGCGGTACAGGTGCCGAAAGTCGAACTGCCAGCCGTCCTCCTGACGACCACCGTGCTTGCGTACCAGGCGGTACAGCCAGCGCTCGATGGCGCCGGTGAGGCGGAAGTAGCCTGGGTCTATGGTCAGCACCAGGGCCTGGTCGAGCACCCCGCTGTAGAACCAGTCGGGCAGGATCAACTCGATGCCAAGTGGCCGCCCGTCCGCCGCGGCGAGCTCCTTCCACTCGTTGATCCAGGAGAACCGGTGCAGCCGCCGGCCGGTGGTTTCGCGAATCGAGGTGGCCACGCTGGTGGACTGCAGGCGATCCAGGGCGGCTTTCAGGCGCTGGTAGTCGCGCAGCGAGGTGCCACGACCGATGAAGCGCAGGATCTCGTAGGGCGTTGCCCGCATCAGCCGCGAGGTGGGAATCCCCGCATCGCGCGCCTCGACGATCTGGCTGGCCGCCCAGATCAGGATGTCGGCATCCCAGATCGTGGCGATGCCATGCTCCAGTGTGCCCTCGACCCGCACCGTCACCTCGCCCGCTCGAAAGTCGATGGGCACCGTGCGCCGCGACTTGGCCAGCGAGAAGAACGGATGCGCCATCAGGTCCTGGGCGTCGCGTGGAGCCATGTCGCCCGGCAGGGCACGGAATAGATCCAGCTGTTCGCTTTGCGCCTGCTGCATGCGCTTGCAGTGGTTCATGGGCAGAGGCGGCTTCACTGATCATAGCGGCTCGCTCCCTGGTGGCGCTCGAGGTACTCGGGATCGAAGGTGGTCTCAAAGCTGCGCGCATCCGCCCAGCTCTCGAGATCGGCCACGGCGTACATCACCCGTCGGCCGAACTTGCGAAAGCGCGGCCCGCCGCCGATCACCCGCTGCTTTTCCAGCGTGCGCGGCGAGAGGCGCAGGAAGTCCGCTGCTTCGTCGTTGGTCAGGTAGCGAGGGGCTTGAGCGGGGTTCTGGGTTTCTCCCGTGTTATCGCGCGCTGACGGGCTCATGGCATGCGACGTCGGCCCGGCCTTGCGGTGGTGGGGCGAGTCTAGATCGACGAGGCGAGGATGCCTGTGCAACTCGGGTGTATGCGACATGGTGGGTCCTCCGTTGAGTTGGGAGGTGCACCGTGCGGCAGCCGTCGCGCTCGATCATGCCGGGTTGTGTCAAAGCGAATACGGGGGTGAGCAGAGCTTGGATTGATGCGTGCTCAGTCTGATCTCTGACTGAGCACGCCCGACTGCGATGCGAACGGCGATGGCCGGAAGGTATTTGGCGCGCTGGAACATGACCAGCCCTGCGGATCTGCGGCTTTACGCTTTCGTGCAAAGCCGGCAATACGTTTGCCCGCTTTTCTGTAAAACCGTAGAAGCGCAACTCAGGATGCCCACAAATCCGTAGATCCGTGAAAGCGGATTAGCGCATCTGTGCGGATACGTGATGCCGTAAATGTCCGAATGCTCGGCCTGATTGGGTTAGCTGCTTGCCCATGTGGCGGATGTGATGACAGCAGCTGATCTCCTGACCATCAGCGGCAGAGGATCGGTTTATGGGCGGGGCGCGCGGGTGGCCGCAGGGCAGGGGCGCAAAAAACAAGAGCACCGGGGGTAAACCCGGTGCTCTGCGATTACCCTACCTGTTCCAGAAAACATGCACCTGCTCGAAGCCGGTCTCGAGGGTGAACACGTCGCCGTTGTACTCCATGTCGCGGGCCATGGCGCGATAATCGATGTATTGAGCCAGGTGCTGGGGAATAGTGCTGGTTTCCTCGGTCAGTTCTTGTGCGTAGTCGGCCAGCGATACATGGCAGCCGCAATAGGACTCTTGCGCCGCTTGGCGGGCATCATCAAGGTCGTTGAAGTGGGCGAGAAGCTCGCCGCCGAAGTCCGGGTATTCTTCGATAAAGCAGGCGATCTTGTGGGCGGATTGGATGCCTTCGTATTCGCCAAGGCTGTAACCGTTGAAGCCCTCGTAATCGTGTATGGCGTACTCCTCTGCACCATCAACAGGGGAGCTGGCCAGCATGGCGTTGATCTGCGTCTGAATGTCGTCGGTGTCCAGGGTCGCATCGATCCATTCGCCATGCAGATGGCCCGCGTTATAGGCGGCAAGATCGGCTACGTAGATTCTGATTGCTTGGCTCATAGTCTTCGGCTCCTTTCGTCGTCAGGGTTCTGCGCTTTGCGTCGCGCATGAACCCCTGCCGACTAGGGCGACTAAGGCCGTCGTGAAAAAATCCAGAAAAATCGCGGAGGCTCCGCCCAGCGCAGCGGCCGGGTGGAAACCGTCTATTTATCTTGATTTTGAGGGGGCAAGAACCCCTGCTGTTAGAAAGGTGCTGCGTCACACACCGTGTGGAGACAGCCCACCCAGCAGGTCGATGCATCGACCTGCTGGGTCCATACGGAACGATGCGAGCAGTAACGCAGCAGTAACAGGAGAGCCGACAATGCAGGTTCAAAGGCTCAATGCTGCATCCTTGATTAGCTCGCCGCTCCACTGTGGCGAGCACAAGCGCTGATGGATGCGGCTGAGGAAGCCGACTTCGAAGGCCCGTCTCTCTATGGCGCAAGGCAATAGATCGCGCTCGGCGATCATAACGGCCCAAAGCCAGCCGCTGCGAGCATTGTCGAGCCAGGTCTGGGCGAAGCTCACACCTTGGTTGAAGGCCTGCCGACAATCCGCTGCCCAGATGACCTCCATGCCAGGATGGCCATCATGCGGAGGAAGCAAGGTCATGATGCCTTTACTCATGGCTGACACCTCCTCGCGCTTCGGACAGCGCGCGCCGGTAGAGCACAATCATCTCGTCGAGTAGATCCTGGGCGGCATAGGTCGCAACTCGCAGCCGCAGATTCTCCGGCTGGAAGCCATCCTGCCCGGACATCTGATCGAGTAAGTTGCCCAGCATGGTTGCGCGCAACTCGGCCGCAGCTTCGACCGGAAGAGGAGAGGGCTCGGATTCGTGCAGCGGACTCGGCCGCCATGGAAAAGGGACAACGAAGGTTTCGAACTCAGCCATGGCGCACCTCCAGAGTGGAAGTGAACAACAGGACCAGAAGACCAAGGCGGAGCTCTTGGGTAAAAAAGGGGTAGCGCATTTTCCTTATGCTCCTCAGACAATTAAGGAGCCGCCTACCGCCGTTGCTACACGGTAATGGTGGCGGACCGTACGGGGGTAGCAAACCGGCGTCCGAGGGAACCGGCCAGGCCGAAGCCTGCCCCGCACGGCCCACCATAGAAATGCAGCGGCCAGACACATGACTGTGTCGACCGCAATGCTATGGCGCTACCGCGCCCCGAACGATTCAGGTTGCTACACCCGGCCATGGGATTGACCACGACGGACGCACTCTAGCCTGAGGGTTTCAGGATGGCAACCTACTGTGGAGTAGTTGTACCTTGGGGCATCGACATGAGAAATATGTGATGGGTAGTGAGGCCTATCCAAATACGGCCATGACCTTCGAGCAGCTGAAACGCCAAGACGAGGCCTTGCGGCGCATCGCCGAACTAGCGCGTGGTCGCGGTCTGGTTGCGCACGGCACCCGCTACGCGGACAAGAAGCCCTGCCCAAGCTGCAAGCCATGCACGACGGGCTACGGTTGACGCGGCAAAGCGTAGCCAACGGCAGTGCCCTCGCCAGTACCATGGACTACAGCCTGAAACGCAGGGTAACTCTGTCGCGCTATGCGAATAGCGGCACCCTGCCGATCGACAGTCCCGGTAGAGAGCATAATCCTGCCGATCGCGGGGGTTAAACAATTTGTTGTTTACCGGCTCAGGGCGCGCCGCCAGGCGCAAGGATCCGCTGAAAAACTACCCGTCTGGCCCAACAGCCGAATCGATGACCTATTGCCCTAGGATCCTTAGCCTTAGCAAAGGTGGTGCGGCTGTACGCTCACGGATTACCGCCCAATCTATTGTTTACAAAGATTTTCCTGGCTGGGCGAGACAAAATCTTTACCCATATGGATACAGTGGATACTGTGACGGGTACTGCACTAAAATCAGTCTGCGGTACCATCAGGGATGGCCTCATGTTGTGTTCGTTGCGATGCGAAACGCCCGCTCAGAGCCTTTCTCACTACCTCAGAGCCGGGAGTGGGCTCTGATGCGGTGTGCTTAATATCTCTATTTGACGAGCACTAAAGGAACGGAATGAGTGGAGTATCGGTAGGGGATCTTGTGTGCTCCAGCCATTTTTCCGGCATAGGGAAATTGCTGAGAGTGGATCACGAAGGCGGTGAGTGTGAGGTCGGATTCTTTGAATCGCCATTAAATCCCCAGGCCAGAGTGGCTAATGTCGATAGCGCTTTGCTTAAGAGAGCACAACTGTTCGAAGAGGCAATTGTTTACTGTCAGGACCGCGCTAGTGGCATCTGGAGAAGAGGGCGTTACGCGGGCTCTCGTCCGGGTGATCGGCATTTAGTTATCTTCCGAGCAGATGGTGATCAGGAGGACGTCGATCTCGATGAGATTCATTGCCTTAACGTTGGGCCTGGCGGGCTACTGGACCCAGCGTGCTTTTTGGCTGATCGCGCCAATGATGCACCGTATTTTTGCTCTATGCGGCATGACTTTCTGGCGGCTTATATCGAGCAGCGCGCAGCCTGTCGCTCAATTTCAGCTATTCCCAGCAGCAGTGTGGAGTTGGAGCCCCATCAGATCGCGGTAGTGCGGAGGGTGCTGCAGGATCCAATACCCAAATATCTATTGGCAGATGAAGTAGGGCTCGGCAAGACCATTGAGGCCGGCATGATCATCCGTGAGCATGTGCTGGAGAAACAGCACGATGCGAGAGTGTTAATCACGGTGCCAGCAGCTCTTGTCGACCAATGGCGTGAGGAGTTATCTGGTCGTTTCCATCTGGGAGATCTGCTAGCTAGCTCGGCAGAACCCTTGCGATTGATCCGAATTTGTACTCATGAACAAGTGAGTAGTGCGCTGGGAGGGTGGCAACCTACCTTATTTGTTGTGGATGAGGCTCACCAAGTTGCGCCCTGGGCATGGGATCAACAGCCTGCCGCCCGCGAACGCTTCCGCGCTGTGGCTGAAGGTTGCCAGGCAGCTTCTGTTGCATTGCTTCTCTCGGGTACCCCATTAAACGGTAATGAGAAGAACTTTCTGGCGATGTTGCATTGCCTTAGCCCTGAGGCTTATGAAATCTCAGAGGAGGGCGTGCGCCGCTTCACCGCCCAAGTGGCTGAGCGGGAATTGGTTGGTGGTTGGTACAGCGCCCTGACAGCAGGCAACTCCAACGCGGCTTTGGAGCAGATCCTTCAAAGCTTGGACAGTAAGTTCCCTGAAGATCAGGTGCTGCACTCGATAATTAAGGAAACCCTTCCTCTAGTGGATTTTTTTGCCGAGCAAGACGGCGATTTAAGAGCCCAGAGAATCCAAGCTTTACGGCTCTATGTGGGTGAACACTACCGCTTGCATCAGCGCATGCTGCGTAACCGCCGCGAGTCTCAGCAACTGGCATGGTTGTTTCCTGGGTTGGCAGGTTTGAGCCGCAGTTATTGGCCAGTATCGGCGCGAATGCCGTCTTTAGATTTGTTGCTGGAGGAGTATCGCAGTCAAGCAAGTCGTGACTCCGATGAATTTCTGGCGATGAGTTCAGAGGTGTATTTGCAGTGGGTAGATGATCTATTGATCAGCCCTTTTTTGGTCGGGCAACGGGCTCTGCATGCCAGACAGCATCTAGCTGGGTCGCTGCGGCAGGCCGAACAAGAACTGCTTGATGATATAGCGCAGCAGGCCCATCGCGAGCAGGCAGAGAAGGATAGTTGTCTGGTCGAAACCATGCAGACTTGGCTTGCTGATCACAAAAGCGGTAAGGCCGTGGTGTTCTGCAGTGCTGAGGAAGTGGCTCAGCATGTATTCACAGTTCTGGCTTCTGAGTTAGGGGTGGCGGTTGAGCGTTATATCCCTGGGCGAGAGTTGCGATTCGTCCTGCCTGCGAGTTCCGTAAGGGTGCTGGTTTGTGACCATCGCGGTGAAGACGGTCTGAACCTGCATGGCGGTCAGCGCCTCGCTGTGCATTACAGCCTGCCGCGCTCATTCAGTCGCATCGAGCAGCGACTCGGGCGACTGAATCGTTACAGCGCCAACTTGGTTGGGGTGCGTCCGGTAGAAAGTTTGGCGCTACTTCCTGCACATGACGGATTGATTAGCCGCTGGGTCGATGTCTTGGATCTGTCTGTGGGCTTATTCAACAACACAGTTGCCAGTTTGCAATATGTACTGGAGGAACACCTGGAGCAGACCTGGAAAAAAGTAGCGTTGTCGGGTGACGAAGCACTACTGAGCGGTGCGGCAGGCTTAAGTGGTGATGATGGTTTGCTTGTCCGTGAGCGCCGTCGAGTGAAGGTACAGGAAGAGTTGCTGACGCTAGACGATGAGGTCAGTGAAGCCAAGGAGTTCGCCGAACGGATAGCTGACGCCGACGAGTCAGCTGAAGAACAGGCCAAGCGGATGTGCGCATGGATGACTAAGGGCCTGCAATTTAATTTTGAGGGTAACCTGCAAGCTCCTTTTAGGCTTCGATTCGCCGTGGAAGGTTCGCGTCTTGCAGCCAAGACACTAGTGGACGTCCAAACCTTTGTTGCCACTTGTCTGACAGGTATCGACCCCGAAAGCGGCAATCCACCGGCAACGGCACCGATGAGTTTCTCTCGAATTCAGGTGGCCGGCCAGTCAGGTGTGTACCCATTTCGCTATGGTCAACCGTTTGTGGATTCCATCTATAACCTGATTACGGTTGATTCGCGCGGCGCTACAAGTGCTTTTTTGCGCGTACTTGAAAAAAGCAGTTTAAGTGCACCAAAAACATTCTTCCGCCTTGATTGGTTGGTAGCCGCTACGAAGCCTGGGGCTAGTCGCCTGGAGCAACTCCGTGGCGATGAGTTGATGACACCTTCAGTGCAGAGCCATTGGCTAGCGGAGGATGGCAGCCTAGTGGTTGCTGAGAGCATGTTGAAGTCCTTGGAGTGGCCTTACGACAAATCAAATCCCGGCTTTCAAGATATCAATCTGCGCAGTGACGTTTGGCCTGAGTTGGAGTCCTTGTTACCTGCAGAGCATTGGAAACGAATGATCTTGGAAATCGCTTCCAGAAGTCGTCAACAAATTCTGGATGATTTGGCCCAGACGCAGATTTTTTCGTTTGAACCGCAACTGCATCTGCTGTCGATGCAGGCGGTAGTGGTGTGCACGAAAAAAATGCTGAGAGAGGGGTGATGCAAGCGCAGTGGAATGCACTACAAGCAGCATTGTTGAGTCCTGGCCTTGTGAGTGAGCCCGGTGCTCTGTCTGAATCATTTTTCATTCGATTGCTAACGGTTTTGCGGGATTGGAAATCAGGCCCGGCTGACCGCGCAACTGTGTGCCGGGATGCCATAGGTTGCGCATTGGCGAACAACATCGTCGAGCCTGTGTTGCAGCTACCTACCAATGCGGTTGATTCCTTGTCTCTCAGCCGGGCCGGTCTAGTTCAGGATTTCATGACCGGACATGTACGGATGGTAGAAGTTCTGGATGATGCTGCGCTTGCTGTTTATGGGCATCGCCCTCGTCGTCATCTTAAGGCCGTGCCAATGGATGTAGCTCTCCGGCAGAGGCTTAAGAATGAGCAGTTCGCTTCATACCAGGGGCTTGGGCAGCAAGCAGCAATACGCACCGTCTTAACATCCCCTCCTGACAGTACGCTGATCATCAACCTGCCAACTGGTAGCGGGAAGACCCTAGTCATTCATGCGTTGAGCCTGTTTGCGGGCAAGCAAAAATTGGTGTTGGTTATTGTGCCAACAGTGGGACTGGCGCTGGAGCAGGCAAACCGCGCTGCTGAGGTGCTTAACCGTGCTGGTTGTTGTCATGGAGGAAGTTATGCCTTGTATGGCGGTCAGGCTGAGGCTGAACACCAGCAAGTCCTTGAGCGACTGAAAGAAGGTAATCAACGTATTTTGTTTTGTTCGCCGGAGTCAGCTATCGGAAAGTTGCGCCCGGCACTGTTCCGCTTGGCACACCAAGGACAATTGGAGGCGCTAATTGTTGACGAGGCGCATATTATTGACCAGTGGGGGGCTGAGTTTCGTCCGGAATTCCAATTGCTGGCACCGCTGTTTCGTTCGCTGAAGGAACATTCACCGACAGGCATACGAACAGTTTTGATGTCGGCAACATTTAGTGAGTCGTCCCTGCTGTTATTGAAAGATTCGTTTCTTCTCGAAGACGAACAGGCTATTGAGATTCACGGCAGTTTTTTACGCCCAGAACTGAATTTCAATCTACTGAAAACTGTTGGTCCTGAAGAACATACAGTCGCTGTTCTAGATGCAATTAGGCGTTTGCCTCGCCCATTAATTTTGTACACCACTAAGAAAAAAGAGGCCGAGTTTTGGAGGGGTTTACTGCTGAAGCAAGGGTTCGCAAGGCTTGGTTTGTTCCATGGGGGAACCCCTGCGAATCAACGTGACGACTTGATCCGTCAGTGGGTGAATGACGAACTAGATATCATGGTTGCGACTTCCGCATTCGGTGTCGGCATGGATAAGGCTGATGTGCGGTCGGTATTGCATGCATCAGTACCGGAAAGTTTGGATAGGTTTTATCAAGAGGCTGGTCGCGGGGGGCGTGATGGTAATGCCTGCTGGTCTTGGCTGATTTATTATCCTGAGCAATTGCATCTTGCGAAAGGCCTCTCACAAGAGAAGCTGATTTCTACAGGTTTAGGTTTGGAACGTTGGAATACGTTGTTGAAAACCCGAAAAATCTGCGGTGATTTCTTGACGGTTTCATATTCGGCTCTGCGTCGAGGCGTGCATCGGCATAGTGAGAGTAATGAAAGTTGGAATGTCCAAACCCTGCTGTTAATGCAGCGTGCGGGGTTGATCCAGTTGTTTTTTCCTCCACCCGAACCACCACAGTTCGAAGGCGAGTTAACCCCAGAAAACGTGCAACAACGGGACATGTATTTTGATGAATATTACGATCGGATTGGCGTTCAAATTCAAGTTGATACCCATCGCACAGTTGGAGCGTGGCAACTAGTAGAGCAAAGACGTAATCAGGAAAAGCTAGCAAGGGCCGCAGGTTTTGCACGTTTAACCGGATGGCTAAAGGAGCCAAAGCAGCGATTATGCGCGCTGTTAGGCGATTTTTATCGACCAAGTGGCGTCGTGCCGGAGCAAAGTTGTGGTGGTTGTCCAGGTTGCCGTGATCTTGGGCGCCCGGTTTTCAAGCCGACGCTAGGAATCTCTTTCGAGTTACGCGGGGTTTCACTGCCTCAAGTGCCTAATTGGATGCCCACCTCACAGTTGTTGCGTGTTCGCTACAGACCTGAGTCTTACCTCCGAGTGACGGTCAAGGCGATGCTGCATGAGTGGCGTATTTGGTTGCAAACGCTACTGCGCACCAGGCATGTTCAGGCCGTGCGGGCCAGTCGAGTCGTGCTAGACGAGATGTATCAAAACGAAGCACTAAAGACGTTGCCGTTCTGGTGCTCACTAGAGCCACAAGACCACGCTGGGCCTTGGTTGGAGTTGGCCTTGTTAATGCCCGGAGAAACGCATTTACCTGCGACTGAGTTTGATCCGCCTCCCCGAGTGATAGTCGCCCCCGCGGGTACGCCGGATCCGCTGATGCCAAACCGCACTTGGTGGGAAAGTCGTCCGGACAGTCGGGAATTAGAAAGTTTTGCGAAGGAGTTTGCGTAATGTCGATGGTAAATAATGCGCATCCAGGCAGTAGTTTGAGTTTATTGCACCTGATTGATCGCGTGCTGCTGCGAAAAGGTAAGTCTGTAGCGCGTACTGAGATTTTAGAATTATTAAGACCGGAGTTTTTACCAAAGTCAGATAATGCTGAATGGCGTTTTGAAAAAAATTTAGATTTTTGGATAAAAGAAGGGCTGTGGTCGGAAGATGAGAGTGGAGTGCTTACTATACCTGTAGATGCGACAGAAAAAAATCTGCCGGAAAGAGTATTGGCACTAATAGTTGTTAATACAAAACAAGCTACAGATCAATCGATTTTAGATGATAAGCGCGTAGAACCATTTTTTCGGGCTATGACCTGTCTATTGGCACAGCAAGCCTACACATTTATGGGCGGCGAGGTAGTAGAACCTGGCAAGAATGGTAATGCGCAAGAAGCAGTCAATAAGTGGTTGCCAGGTGATCGAGGTCTAAATCTATCTAACGAATTGACAATATTTTTACAGTATGGTGAGTTTCTTGGGTTCCTCGAACCCTTTAAAGAAGGCTATATCCTTGATCCAACTCGTGCAATTGAACCTTATTTAGATCTCGTATTTGGCGGTGAGGAAAAATTATCGCTAAAAACCTTTCTTGGAAAACTGTCCGAGAAAATCCCATTGCTAGACGGTGGGCGCTTCCGTAATTTGCTCGAGCCTTTAATGCAAGAGTTAGGCTGGCATCCTCATGGGGCTAATCAGATTAGTCCGGCGCTAAGTCACGCTCTAGTGCGATTAGAGAATGCTTTCCGATTGCGCTTTGATAAGGCATCTGATGACGGAAATAGCATGCAGTTACAATTGCCTAATGGCGTTATTCGTCATGTAGGTGAGGTTTTTTACATCCCCGAGGTAACAGTATGAGTTTGATTAATTACTGGCCTCGGTCTGAGTGTATTAGACAATGTATACGTACTGAGGCAGAGGAACTTGCAGAGCATGTTCTGCTAGCAGTACATGAACCCATGCAGTTGCTACGAGTAGGGTCTGGTGAAGATGAACTGTGCAATGAAGAGGACTTGCTCAAGCACTTTCTGTCGGTGGAGAGACCGATCCCCGTAATCGGAAAGTCCGGAGTAGGCAAATCTCACCTTATTCGCTGGTTGGATGCCCAACTAAAACTGCACCCTGATTATGCGAATTGGCACGTTGTGCGGATTCCGAAAAATGCCAGTTTACGTCAGGCACTTGAAATATTATTGACCGGGCTTGAAGGCGATGACTTTGATCAAGCACGTAAGCGGATTAATTCCGTAGGTGAGCAGTTAAAAACGGAGGAAGTCGCAGATCTGTTGTTGACCTTTATGTCGCAGCAGTTGCAAAGGTTGCGTCAGAGTGCATCTTTAGAGATGCAAGCACTTCGTGAGCGACCAGAGGATCGTGAGAAATTAACTTGTTTGCAGAAACAACGGTTACAAGATATTCAAACGTATACGCTTCCGGGGCGAGGCCTCTCTGAGTTAATTACTGACCCTAATTTTAAGAGAGATTTACTCGCCCCCAAACATTGCATATACGAGTCAGCCAGTCGCCTGACGCAGGGGGCGAATGATGAGGAGTTAAGTGACAACGATTACGAGATCAAGGCCAAGGATCTTGATTTCAGTTTTAACTTGGATGACTTATCACTCAGTGCGCGTCAGTGTGTTAGTCAAACTCGGCTGAATACTGAGTCTGACGCTAGAGAGAGTGCTGCACGAGTTTTGAACGAGGTGCTTGGAGAGTCCACCCGTACTGCTTTCCAACAACTATTTCAGTTCAATAGCGGCAGTTTTCAAGATTTATTTAAGAGTATCCGTCGCTCATTAAAACTACAAAATCGTACGTTGGTGGTTTTAGTCGAGGACATGGCTGCCATTTCCGCTATCGAAGATGTATTGATTGACAGTCTGCTGGAAGAGTCTATGCGCGATGGCGAGCAGGAATTGTGCATGTTGCGCTCAGCTATTGCTGTGACTAACGGTTACCAGGGCTATTTACGCCGCCAGGATACGATTAAAACCCGTGCTCAATATGAGTGGAACATTCTCGAACATGGCCTAGACCGCGCGCAAACTTTAGAGCGAATTACCGATTTCTGTGGCCGTTATTTAAACGCCGCTCGATATGGCAGTTCGGCCTTGAAAGCCTCTTGGTCAGACCGGCATGAAGGTGTCTGGCCACCTACTTGGTCTGACCCAGATGATGATGGTGAGGAGTTAAAAGCGTTCGGCGTTTCGCCTTCTGGCACACCTTTGTTCCCCTTTAACCGAAATGCCATTGCAGCTCTTGCTGATAAATTTTGTCGTAAGGGCGATGAGGAGCTAAAGTTTAATCCTCGTCAAATCTTAAATGAAGTTCTATTGCGTACACTGCGTGATTATCGACACTTATGCCAGACTCAGGAATTTCCGCCGGCTGAATTTTCCGGGGTTAAGGTTAGAGCAGGTCTGTTGAGTAGTTTACAGAAAATTGAATACGCTGAGCGATGCAAAACTGTCGCGGCAATCTGGGGGTATGACAGTACCTCCATTGAAGATTTACAAGGTAAGTTAGATAGGCGAGTTGCCAGTGTTTTTGGTTTAGACGGACTAAGCGCGATACTTAAGAACGGAGAGTTTTCTCCGGTGATGGGTGTGAGTACCGCTTCTTCTGCTCAAATAGGTGAAGTCAAACAAAATGCTAAACCACTTGTATTCCCGGTCAAGACTGATCCAAACCAAGAGAAGCTATACCTATTGGAAGCGTCGGTCACCCACTGGTTTCAGGGTAAGCAAAAGCTAGGGCAGAATGAAGCGCGAGATTTACGATCTGGTCTTTTGCGTATGTATGACTTGTATTCCCATTCCGATTGGGTCGGTGTGAGGGTAGTTCCGACTCTAAAAATTAAAGGTGATATAGATATTCCTCTTGCTATGGGCAATATTTTAGGTAGCAGGGTTAATTTCTTTTTTGAAAAGGATTTAAAGAACCCACAGAAAGTAGCATTTCTGCAGAGCGTAGCACTTGCAATATTGCGTTATGAGGTTTTTAATCCGAAATTTGTTCGTGCCGTTGATTGGAACTACCCCAATGGATTTGAGGACTATTTGCTCTATCAGAGTTTTGCATCGCGATGGGTCCCTTATGTGGTGCAAACGTTGGTAGATGAATCACGGGGAACTCTGCCAAGCTTGATCGGCGAACAACTGCAGTCCGCGATGTTGCTTGGGTTAATGGCGGATAGTGCTAATGATCGTCAGCGTTTGAATGAACTGCTTAGAACGTCTGATGAAATTAAATCTCTAGCGGTTGCTATAGACTCTCCTGAGTTAAAGCAGGCGCGCGCTCAAGCGCTAGCGGTTTGGGATGACCAGCGCGATGCCTGGTTGAAATTAGTTTCGTATAATGATCATGGGATGGATGGCGATCTATCGCTCAAAGCGTTTAAGGCGGCAAAGAGAATCCCTAGTGCCTCGTTAATAAAGTTATCTGAGGCAGTTTATAAGTTTTTAGAGCCATCTATAAAGTGCGTTGAGGTGTTAGATGGTTGCACTCGGTACGAAGATTTTTGTGCCTTGCTGGAAAAAATGTCTTCTTTAGTTCGAGACGTCAGTACTGATGGAGATTTTTATCCTGTAGAAATTCCTAACGGTAAAAAAATGCAGGCTTTGCTTGTTGATTTAAA
Source organism: Pseudomonas taeanensis MS-3 (assembly GCF_000498575.2). Classification (GTDB taxonomy): domain Bacteria; phylum Pseudomonadota; class Gammaproteobacteria; order Pseudomonadales; family Pseudomonadaceae; genus Aquipseudomonas; species Aquipseudomonas taeanensis. Next base: position 52,258 of record NZ_AWSQ01000007.1, on the reverse strand, counting down.
TGCTTCTGAATACTGGTTTGTAGTTAAGGGGCTTGTTGGGTTTCGTGATGAAATTGATGTTGTTAAACGCTTTCAGAGTATTAATAAAATCAACAGTACACACCTTGAAAAGGTGGTGACGGTTTTCGGGTATTGGCGTGTTTTTTATAACTACGTAATGCCTAAGATAGAGAGTCTGAATAAGCAGGGGAATATCGATATTCTCAAGCAGTCTCAAAATAGTATTACTACCTTGGTCAATGATTTGTTGAAAACAGTAATTGATTTGCAGGAGGCGAATAATGAGTCCGCTTGAGCATCAGATCCAATCACTCCGAAGCGAGCAACAGTTACGTCAGTCATCAGAGCAATCTCATGAGGCTATTAAGGACTGTAAATTCATTCATGCGCGTTTCCAAGATATTGCAAATAGTCTAAAAGCGAAGAAGCACGTCACGGAGGTGCTTAAAGCTTTGCCGCAAGACGCGCCTGAGGCGATGCAGTTGAGTGCCGAGACGCAGCAGCAATGCAACAAGGCAATAACAACTTTAAATGTTTTTGCCGCTGTTTGGCAGCAGAAGAAATCTGCTGCCCTGCAGGATGATGCACTTGATAATGCTCACGCAGTGCTTGAGGATTTGGACTCACAATTAGAGAAGAAAGTGTGGTCTTGCTGGAAAGCCTGGACTACGCAACTGGACAATTCTTGCAGAGTCGAACAGGTTTTACTTGATACTCAGCGTGGTATTCCAGGTGTTGATCAGTTTTATACGGAGTATGTAGCTCTGCGTGCCAAGTTAATGGCGGGCACTAAGATACTTCCGGAAAACGTCTGGGTAATACAAGACCTTGCGAAACTTGCCGAAAATATGCGGCAAGTGCACGAGCAGATGGTTTTCGATCTTCCTGTAGATGTTAGTAATTTTTTTAAATATCTTAACCAGTCCGGTAATAGAGCCCAGGCACCCTTGTCGATGCTGACATTAGAGACTTTGCAGTGGCTTATGGAAAATGAGCAACTTGGTCAGTACACCGTTAATCGGAAGCTTTACTGATGAGCATTACGCTGGGGCAGTTGCACGCTTGCTTGGATAAACTAGAAGAGCAGGAAACACACTTGCTGGCTTGGGGTGATACCGGCGGCTTCTTTAGTGTCGATGAGGTGCTCACTATCTTAGAAGGAGTGCTTCCCGATTATGATCCTTACGATGTACTGATGGAATTAACCGAGCATGCGATGCTTATCCAAGCGCCGCACCCTGAGGGTCTGACCAATGTGTATCGCACGCGCATGAGCGAGGCCGCGCACCTATACCGCAATCTGCGTCAATGGTTCTTAGGTCAGTCGCTTGATCGGACTCGGACTCTGGTATCGGATTTTCGTTTTGTTCGGCGTCCACGCAGTTATCCCAAGCGGGATCAGGATGTAGCCAAACTGCTGCGGCATTGGTTACAAATACCAAAGCTACGAAATCCTCAGTATCTGAAATCAGCAATCGATCTGTTACTTGATCCAGACAGCAACCTGCGCTTGGCTGGCTTTCAGACTCGCGCAACAGTGCGAATCCTGCAGGCTTGCAGTGAGCAGCGTGAAGGTACTAGCCAGGCTTCTGGCACCATTGTTTGTGCCGGAACCGGTAGCGGTAAAACGCTGTCGTTTTATCTGCCAGGCCTTGCATCACTGGTAGCGAATTTGTTGAGTAACGCCACGCCGCGAGTAAGAATCCTTGCAATTTATCCGCGTAACGAACTGCTCAAAGACCAGTTTATGGAAGCTTGGGGTCAGTGCCGTAAACTTGATGGCCTTATGCAAGCCGAAATCGGGCGGAAAATACGTATTGGCGCTTTGTATGGTGACACGCCATACACCTGGAGTGTTGCCGGGAAGGATTACAAAACTGGGCAAGCAAAACCAGAATTTGACCTGCTGCGCTGCTCAACAAGTAGTTGCTCTGGGCAGATGCAGTGGCATGCAGAGCATGAAGAAGTAAAGTGCAGTCGTTGTGGGCATAGAGTTTCGAGTGAGGAGGTCGCGCTGACCCGCAGTTGTCAGATAACCGTGCCTCCGGACATTTTATTTACCACCACCGAGATGCTCAACCGCAAGCTTGGTGACTTCAGTTGTAACCATCTATTTGGGGTGGGTTCGCCGGCAGGTCCAATGTTGGTTTTACTTGATGAGGTACACACATACGGCGGTAGCAGCGGAGCTCAGGTCGCTTATTTGCTCAGGCGCTGGATGACGCGTGCTCAATGCCGCCCCCACTTTGTTGGCCTATCTGCAACCCTGACAGATGCCGCGCGTTTCTTCGCCGAGTTGGTCGGAGCACGCCAAGAACATGTTGAACTGGTCGAACCACTGCCTGATGAAATGGTTGATGAGGGCGCGGAGTACCTAATGGTGCTCCGCGGCGACCCCGTTTCCCAGACGGCATTGCTCTCGACCACCATTCAGGCTTGCATGCTCACTAGGCGTATTTTGGATGCGCGCAAGAGCCGCTCACGCGGTACCTGGGGTAGTAAAACCTTTGTCTTTACTGACGACTTGGATGCAAATAACCGCCTGTATCATCAATTGGCAGATGCCGAGGGTTGGCGCACCAGCAGGTGGGGACTTAAGGCTCATCATCCCTCGCTTGCTAGCCTGCGTGGCCCACTGGATGGCCAGGATGGTGAGCAAGTTGCAGTTCATCCTCATGAGCGTATTCGTCTGGGGCAAGACTGGCGAGTAGGAGTAGACGTAGGTCATTATTTGCCGGATGAGGCAGATCGTGCCGTAATCGGACGTACCTCGAGTCAGGATGCCGGGGTAGATACTGACGCGGAGATTGTTGTCGCCACGGCCTCACTCGAGGTGGGCTTCAATGACCCGGCAGTAGGGGCAGTTCTGCAGCACAAGGCACCGCGGGATGTTGCATCCTATTTGCAGCGTAAGGGCCGTGCAGGTCGCTCGCGTACCATGCGCCCTTGGATGTTGGTAGTCCTCTCCGAGTTCGGTCGTGATCGAGTTGCATTTCAACGCTACGAAGAGTTGCTTAGCCCAGAAATTAAGCGGCAGGGTCTACCGCTGCACAACAGCCATATTCAGAAAATGCAGGCGGCTATGGCACTGCTTGATTGGCTAAGCGCGCAGTTAGGCAGTGGGGCCGTGTGGACGATTCTACGTAAGCCACAAGAAAAGTTTAATAAGAGTGGATGCAAAAAATTACTGACAATGGTCGAACAGTTGCTACAGTCAAGTAGCCAACAAGATCAGTTTAAAACCTATTTAAAAGATGCATTGCAAGTTGATGATAATGTGCTGCAACGTATTCTCTGGGCCTCGCCGCGTTCGGTAATGCTTGAAGTGCTGCCTAGCTTGCAGCGCAAACTGGTTACCGATTGGAGCGCTAATGGCAAGGCCTGGGAAGATATGCCTAAAGGTAGTTCGCCGCTCTCGGAGTTTATTCCTGAGGCGTTGTTTGCCGAACTCAGTTTACCGAGTGTGTTTATTGCGCTGCTGCGCGGGGTAGAGGGGCGTATCGAATGGACGGATTTACCCATTTTTCAAGCTTTGCGCGAGTTTGCTCCAGGGCGGATTTCTAAGCGATATGCCATCGACAGTAACCTTGATGCTGACTGGCTAATCCCCGCAAATTTTGTTCCTGAACCTGACGCCACCCAGCAGTCCGGGTTTGAGGTCTGTGAGGCTTTTGGCGAGCAGTTACGCGATGAAGGCTCAGTTGGTAGTAGCGTTGCTCAGCCTTTGACAGTACTGCGTCCCAGTGAGGTCTATACCCGCCGTCTTGAACCGAAGTTAAATCTAACTGAGAAAAGCAACGCGCGACTGGTATGGCAGGCCGAGTTTCGTATTCCGTCAGAGACGGAGGTGCATGAGCCTCCTGTTGGCAGTTGGGGGAGGCATCTGACCGATGTGACTTTCTGTTTGCATCAGCAAATGACTCCTTTGGAGGTGGTGCGTTTTAGCACTGCGGCGGATGCCACTTTACGGTTTACTAACGGTGCAAGTACACGGGCTAGATTTGACTGGCAGCGTAGTGGTGAACCTGTTGCTATCGGTGCTCGGCAGTGGGTCGATGGTGTGCGTTTGCGATTTCGGATTAGCGATCAAGTGATTGCCGGTATGTTGGAAAACCAACAGGTTTTACGTGGACTCCGCCCGATATTCTTTCGGCATCTTGTTGATCAACTAGATATTTTTTGTGGTGATCCGTTCAAGGCAAATTGGATTGCAGAGTGTTATTTAGCCGCGTTGGCCGGAGAGTTGCTTAATCTGGATCCTACAGAACCTGAACGATTAACCAGTGCGCTTACTAGTTTGCACACGGATGCCGGTATTGAGCGTTTGCGCATAACTCCACAGAGTTTGTTCCAACCCGATGAGCAGTTGGACTCTGTGCAAGAGCAAAAATTGCAAGCGGATTTGCGTGAGTTGCTAGCGCGAGATGATCTGCTCATCGGCCTACAGGAGTGCGCCCGTGCACTGTGGTCGGATGTAGATGTGCTATCTGAACTGCCCCTATGGAGTCGTACATTGCTAGCCAATACCCTGGCTGCCGCTGCCCAGAGAGCAATGTGCGTGCTGTTGCCAGATGTTGATGAGCGGGTGGTATTGGCCGATGCGTTATGGCTGGAGGACTGCCTAGAGGTCTGGTTGAGTGAGGCGGAGGCTGGAGGAAACGGGATTATAAGTCGCTTGGAGCAAGCATATTTCGAGGATCCGCTTCGTGTTCTTAATACTCTCGCGCGTAGCCTACAACCAGGTGACTATGAGCAGATCGATTTTGATCTGTACCAATTGCTGGAGCAGGTCGTCCCAGGGGGCCGCCTGGCCGATGCACTAGCCGCGGTGCGAGGGGCCGGTGATTTGCAGCAACGCCGTGATGCCAATGCAGAGTTGCACAGGGTGCTGCTCTGCGAGGGCTTTACCCTGAGCCACAGTTTCTTGAGTGTGTTGCATTCGAGGGCTTTAAGGCCTGGCAGCAATGACTCCACTGACGCAGATTTGCTTGATTTGCTTAGCAACTGGCGAGCGTTGGAGGCCGATAGCGGCATTGAGTGGGGCCTGAATATCGCAGCCCATGCGATGGCGGCGAAAGAACTGGGTAGGCAGGCATCCCCTGTTGAGGTGTTCCAAGGGCTTTGCCGAAATCAGGGATTGTTGTGGCCCCGTGGCAATTCCATCCGTCAGTCTGAATTAAGTTACTACAACCCATTCCAAAACGGTGTTGCTACTACCGAGCGCTTGCTTGGCAGTTTGCTGTTTGCCGAGCAACAACCGCATGTTCAATTTTCTCCTGATTATTTGGCAGAGTTGCACAAGGCGTTATGCCGAGCAGGGCGTGCAGACCTGTTACTGCCGCGTGCGCAGATCACCAAAGTCTCGCAACTGATCGCAGAGATTCAGTTGCAGCCTGTTGATCACTCGGGGCTTTGGTTGTATCCGCGCATCGGGGCTATGACTCGGTTGCAGGATGGTTTGGTATTGCGCGTCGAACTGGCCGAGGCCATTTAATAAGAGTTTTAGTATGAATGATCAGCGGCAAATTTTTTTACATGGCCCACTGGGGCGTAGGCAATTTCGTGAAGTACTAGGTGGGCTAATGGCAGGTCTATTGCTCCGCCCAGAGCCTATGTGGCTGGTGTCGCCCTGGCTGAGTGACTTTCCTGTTCTGGACAACTGTTCTGGACAGTGGGATGCACTTGAGCCTGGCTGGGGCAGTAGAGAGGTTAGCTTTAATGAAGTGCTGGCGAGGGCTGTTAACGGCGGGTGCCGGTTGCGGGTGGTGACTCGTGACGACGCGTACAGTCGTCGATTTGTCCAGCAGTTGAACGGTCGCTTAGTCGCCGGTCACGATTTTTGTTACCAGTTCAGTGAGCAGGTTCATACCAAAGGTCTACTTACCCACAGTTGTTTTTTGAAGGGTTCAATGAACTACACCTGGAGTGGAACAAATCGAAATGATGAGCATGTCATGCTGACCAGTAACCCTCAGATAATTTCTGAAGCGTTACTGGAGTTTGAAGATCATTACCGCTTTGAGGGGTGTTCATGAGCACCATGCCGGCATGGTTGCAGCCGTTTTTCGCGGTCGATAACCAGATCGATCCAGACAAAGTGTTTGCCGGAAAATATCCGCAGCCGTATCAGAGTTTGTTGGAGCCTTTGGTGCAAAGTGCCTGTACGGGGCAGTGGCCGTTACTGTTGCCGTACAGTCGCCCGCCGGAATTATGCTTCTACGCAGCAGCTGAGGATGGCCGTGCGCTGGAGGAGTTACGTCAAGTGCTGTCGGCGTTTTTAGGAACAGCGAGTACCTCTCCAGATTATGGTCTGATCAGCACTCCAAGTAACCAGGGACAGAGTGCATTGCTAGCCCGTGCCCCCGCAGGTTTGTTGCGTATTGACTTACTCGACGGGGTAGGCGAGCAGCAGAAGCATCGGATCTTTACAGTACTGGCTAATGTACTGAAGTTGTATCGTCAACGTCCCGCGCTTACGTCGTTGGCCAAACGGCCACTAGGTCGGGTGTTACGTGATTTCATGCTGGCCTACCGATTACATGATGGCGAAAATGCTTGGCGTTTTTACGGCGAGCTTAAGAACTCGGGAGGTTTCAGTCCACCTAATCTGCTGTCGTTGGAGTTGCAGGCTTTGGCTTCAGCAGATCGTTGGCAGGATATCGTTAACCATCCACGGTTGCCTAGTCTGCTAGGCGGCCGTATTCCGTTACGACTAGTTCGCCTATTGCTTCGAGCGCTGGGGCAGTTAGGGCTTAATCGGCTACTAATTATTGAGGAGATAAGTGAGGAGAGCAGGGAGAAGTTGGCCGATTTGTGCCACCCGCTAAGCCCGCTATTTATGACTGTTCCGTTGTTTGAGACTCGCGAAAGTTTTAAACGAGATTGGCAGTTGTGGGTTGCTGGTGCTGCTGCTTTAAGGAGTGTACAAATTCAGCAGCAGGTGCCCGAATTTATCGATTCGGACTGGTTGCGAAAACTACTGTATTGGGCAGGCTTAGCTCAGGTAACTCAACCTGAGATTGATATAGAACCGATTGTTGGTGTGTCGGAAGATCAGACGGAGGGACCCGGGGCAGTGCAAGCGTTACTGCAGCGTTCGCTGGATGTATCATTGGTTGAGTTGCAGCAATTGTGGCAGCAATTGCAGGCCATGCCTGCGTCTTGGTTTGAGCCACTACAATCATTGCCTGTGATGAATGCAATTCTACAAGATATGCAGAAACGCTTTTCTAGTGAACAGTTGGGCGGTTGGGATAGTTGGTTTCAGCGCTTGACTGATGCCGAATTACTTACTGACGGACTGGAGCGTGAGGCACTAGAGTACTGCGAAAATTGGACAGTTGAATCCTTTAACTCGAACAAATTTCTTAAATGCATTCAGACCGGATCTCCTACGGGGCAGACGATTCTTCGTAACACGCTACCGTTACTGCTGGATTGGCTGGAAGAGCGCGATGTGGTTTGCCAAGGTGTTGTCTGGCTCGAGTTGTTGGAGTTGCTAGCCCTTGACTCTATAGTCAATCCAGCATTGCTGTCGCTGGCAGCACAATTGACGCAGTTGATGTTGGAACAACCGTTCACAGTCGATGAGTATACGCGGTTGATCGACGCGATGCTGATGTTGTGGGAGGTCAATAAAGGGCCTGAAGCATATACCAGCATGCTGGAGTTGATGGATGTGCTGTTGGACGCGCCCTGCCCAGCAGAGCCATTGCGTCGTCAAGTCTGGCAGTCGCTACGGGATTTTGCGGCAAAGCATTGGAGGCAAATTAAAGATCCGGCAATACGTCAGTTGACCGTTGTGCTAATGCAAGAAATTCTTGAGTCCGGTGAGCAAGTTCCAGACTTTAGCAATATCAAAGACTCTGACTCAGAGATCAATTCAGCGATAGTATCATCCCCCGATTTACAAGGAAAGTTGTTGGCTATCTACACCCTTACAGAGGGTGCTGCGCGCCGCGCTCGGGATGTACTGGAAATGATTTTTACAGGGCTTAGGGTTGAGATCAACAGTGACCATACAGCTACGCCAGCCTTGTGTCATCTTGCTAAAACAGCTGATTATTTTGTGTTCTCTTCTCGTAGTTCAAAGCATCAGGCATTCTATCCGGTGACCAGTATAAGAAGGGATGTTATCTATCCGTATGGTAAAGGTGCTTCTAGCATTATTCGTGAGTTTACAGAGTGGTTAAAACGGACGGATATTTAGGTGTTGGCAAATTAGGGAGAATTGATATTATAGTCCGATGTGCTTGCTCTATGGAATCATCAGTGCTTTGTGCATTTGCAAGCCGAGTTTCCACTTTGGGTGAGCCTTGCAGTATTCGATAGTCAGTTTTGTGTTTCGATGGGCCTTTGGTCCATCCATAGGTTGGAGGTAGAAATGGTTGAAAGTAAGATGCTCAAATTTTTCTGGTAGGGCTTCAGTTTGTGGAAAGACTAATTTTAATTCGTCACCTTGAGTGATTTTTAATTCGGCCGTAGATTTAGGGCTGACGCAAACCCAGTCAATCCCGTTTGGCGGTATTATCGTGCCATTGGTTTCCACTGCCACGATAAAGCCATGCTCATGCAGTGCTTCTACTAAAGAATCATCTACTTGCAGCAACGGTTCTCCTCCGGTCAATACCACGTATTTATGGTCTTGATGGGAAATTGGCCATAACGAATCTATTGCGAGGGCAAGAATATTGGCGGTTGTAAATTTTCCTCCACCCATCCCGTCCATTCCCACAAAGTCGGTGTCGCAGAATGTACAGATGGCGCTAGCCCTGTCCTGCTCCCTACCTGACCAGAGGTTACATCCAGAGAATCGGCAGAATACCGCGGGTCGACCCGCTTGGTTGCCTTCCCCTTGAAGGGTGTAAAACATTTCTTTGATGCTGTAAGTCATCTGGTTTACTCATCTGATTCAAATGGGTGGCGAGTGCGCTGATCCGCCACCGCTGAACCACTATCAATCTCGTTCTTGAATGTACTGCTCATATCCAGTTTTGCGCAGTTCGCAAGCTGGGCACGTACCACACCCGTAGCCCCAGTCATGTTTCTGTTGTCGAGTCCCGAGGTAGCAGGTGTGGGACTCTTCTTGAATCAGGCTGACAAAATCCCGATTGCCAAGATCTTCAGCCAAGCGCCAGGTCTGAGCTTTGTTGAGCCACATTAAGGGTGTTTCAATGATTACTGGAGCATCCATCCCTAGGCTCAAGGCCACCTGGGTGGCTTTGAGGGTGTTATCCCGGCAGTCTGGGTAGCCTGAGTAGTCGGTTTCGCACATTCCCCCGACTATCACTGTGAGACCCCGTCGGTAGGCAATCGTGGCTGCGAACGTCAAAAACAGCAGATTCCTCCCGGGTACGAACGTATTGGGAAGTCCGTTCTTTTCAAATTCTATGGTTTTCTCAGCGGTCATCGCCGTATCGCTGATCTGGCCGAGTAATTTGAGGTCAAGCACGTGATCCTCACCGAGGCGCTGTGCCCAGTTCGGAAATCTATTCCGTATTTCTCTCAAAACGTTCAGCCGACATTCGAGTTCGATCCGATGCCGCTGGCCGTAATCAAAGCCAATGGTCTCTACGTGCTCATAGTGCTCAAGCGCCCAGGCTAGGCAGGTAGTTGAGTCTTGTCCGCCTGAGAATAAGACTAAGGCTTTGGTGTGCATGCTGGCTCTCCTGGGCATTTGCGTCTGGATTTATCGTTGCTTCAGCTCTTGCTTGAGTTTCTGGGTCAGATACTGAGTCAAGAGTGCGATATCGCTGGGAGTGTTCTGAATACCGTTCCAAGGGCGTCGGTCGATTTCCGAAATTCGCCATTCTCCGCTAGTCCATGCTGTGTGGGGTTTCAGCAGTCGTAGGCCTGCAGTAAAGCCCTCCTTGCTGGTCGTGCCTTGGTTGGCGTACAGCAATTCCATTACGAAGCTTAAGGAGACCAGACCCGCGCCATGCTTCAAGCGTGAACTTCTGGGGGCTAACCCTTCCCATTCCGATTTGAAAACAGTTCGCACTGCGTGGAAAAAATTGTTAATGAGCTCGATGCTGCGCCCTTCAAAGTCATCAAACTTCATGAAGCTACGAATTGCACCGTCATTGGCAGAGTTCATCACGAATTTCTGCATTGCGGTGTCGCTCAGTACACCATGAGGGTTGGTATGTTGCTTAATTTCGCCGAATAACGAAGAGTTCGGCAAGAAATTCAGCAGGTCAATAATGCGAGCAGCAAATTTACGACTGGTGAATCGCTCCGGTAGTCCGTCAACGGTTGGGAGCAATTCATAAATCAGCGATTTTGGCAGTGGTCGTGTATTGTTGACGAGCACAAATTGCTGCCGCAGTTCGTTGTAGTCTTTACAAATCAATGCAGATACGAATACCTGGAACCGAGGCTTCTCCATGGTCGCAAGGGCGCTGAGTCGTTGCTGTCCATCGACTACGAAGCCTGGTTTGGTTTTGCTAGCATCAATAACGATTTCTACAATACCTTCACCGAGGTCTTTGATCGTGACCCCATCCAGAAAGGCCAAGATAATTGCGTTAGGAAGCAGTGCATCGTCGCGCTGAAGATAGTCGCGTATATCTCTAATGTGCGATGCGACTTGATGGCGCTGAAAGCCTTTAAGATGCCCTTCTTCATCGCGGCCGACTCTCTCAATCTCAGAAAACTCTAAAATTTCATTTGGGGTGGCCGCAAACGAAAATACATCATGCCCGGAGGCCTGCTGGGCGCGCACACCCTTAAATCGATAGATCATTGTTTTGAAAGTTCCAGAGTTTTCTGAAGGTGGCGGTGGTACACGCCTAAATTGTGAAATCCGCGCCTTTTGTTTCGATTGCTGGCTCGAAAAATAATAGTTTCGATACCTGCTGACTGACAAATCGAACATTGGCATTTTTGCCAAGGTTTATCTCTCAGCGTGGGTGAGATTAGTCGGACATGCTTGGTGATTTCTTTTTCCATTTCTATTGATGATAATATCGATCCGGAAAGAGTCAGTCGGAGATAGTCTACTAGCACGGCTAAGGTAGAATCAAAGTCGAGAAGGTTTTTATCGTAGTTACGGATTGCTAGCAACGCCGCTTTTTCTTTGATTTGCAACTCTTCCGCGCTCAGAGTGCCTTTTTTTATTCCTTGCATCAGGCGTGGATTTTCAATTGCCTGTGGGATTCGAATGGCGGTGTAATAGTCCAGTTTGTTCGTGTTGTTGCCCATGTAATAATTACACTTCGCATCTTTAAATGCGCGTATAAGTGGTGAGGTTGAGTCAAAGCTGGTAATGCCATATCCAGTGAATTCATGGATGTTCTCAGCTTTGGCGAAACCCAGCAGATGGATATTTGTCTCGGGCTTGAGGATCGCTCTAAGTTCTTTCAGAACCTCATGGATTTGATCGACTTTTAAAGGTACTAGACCTCCGATCGCCAAGTAGCGATAACCCATGTCTTCGAGTTGTTTTGCAGCGTTCGCCATGCTTTGGGGAGACCAACCCTGTACCGCTCCAAGAGGTTCGAAAGGCCATTCCGCCTCCTTCACTAAACGCAGAAATTCCTGCGCATTTTTGAGCGTGATTTCGTATCGAAACAGCACATCCTCCGATTGGCTCAGTGCTGGAGGATTGCTGGAGTCGCAGTTGAATATAATGTGGTCCGGCGAGCAGCCATGGGTGAATCCCGCATCCGAGTAAAACTCTACGACTTCGCTTGGGCTATACGCAGGAGTAGGGTGCTCTACATAGGCGAAAGCCCCGCAGTCACCTAGGACCATCGTATCTTTGAACTGAATACTATCCAGTCGTAGAAATTTGCGCACTCCTTCTCTCAGGAAGCGCTGCTGCTCGGAGGTCGAGTACCGAACCTTTGAATTAGCGACGCCATTTGCAGGACGCACTGCGCTCATCGAGACCAAGAGCCCGTCATAAGGGACGGGGGTCATCATTTCGTGCGCATACTGGTCATCCCAGTATCTCTTCCGACCCGGCGCATTTCGATCGTTGATGAAGTCGTAGTCCGGGTCTACGTAGTCTTGGGTGTCGGCGTATAAAAACTTCATTGGTGAGCGCTGGTCATATAGAGGCGGATCAAGGTTTCTTGCAGCGCCTTGATATCTTGAGGGGTGCTTTGGATTTCGTTCCACTGGACATTGATCATCGGCCACTGCCCGGATGTCCATGCGCAGTAAGGGGCAACTTTGGCCAGTTCTTGTAAAACTGCTTCATAGGTTTCGTGCTGACCACCGATTTTGGCGTAGATCCGATCCATAAGCACTCCCATGGCGATGATCCCCGCTGAATGCATAAGTCGACTGCTCTTGGATTCAAGTGCCCACGCCTCTGGAAACGTTTCACGCACTGCCCGCCAGAAGGTCATCAGTAGGTTGTACATGGACTCAACGTTCGCCGCTCCGTCGGTGCTGGAGGTATAGGGGGCCAGCGCCCCCAACGGATTACTGATGCTGTTGCGGATCATCGTTATTACGGCGGTGTCAGTGATCACTGCTTTGCTATTTTGCTCGGACGACCGCTTTATGAGTTTGTGGAAAGGGGAGTTGGGATCACGGCTAAGAAGCCCGCACAACTCAGCTGGTGCTTTGCGAGCACTCAGTTCGCGGGGCAGAAGGATGCTGCCTGTCTCCGGCAGTAGTTCGTTGATCAGTCGAGTGGGCAAGGGTTTGGCCTTGTTGACCAAAATGAATTGCTCGCGCTGGGTGGTCAGGCTGTCGGACACAAAACCGATCACCGGCACAGGAAGATCCGAATTGGCCGCTTTCGCCAACGCCAATGAGCGCTGTTGTCCGTCCACGATCCAGGCAGACCTCATTCCTTCCTCCCTGATAGGGATCGTCAGCGTACCCGCTTGCGAAAGCCCCGCGTCGCCTGTCGGCTTGCTCCCGCGTGCTGCAACAAAACGCAGATCAGGGGACAGGGCTAAGATAATTGCATTGGGAAAAAGTACATTTCCCTGATTGAGGTACTCGGTGATCCCTTTAACATGACTCTTAATCTCGGGGCGCTGAAAGCCTTTGAGCGGGCTGCTGTCTTCGCGCGATAGGCGGCTGATGTCAGCAATTTGGACCAGATCAGATCCCCTGATAAATAATGCATACACATCAAGGTTGTCGCCTTGCGTGGTACGTAGAGCGCGCACCACGATTTCATCGCTGCTCGTCATACTCTGCTCTCCGCATTGTCTTGGTGTTTGATGTCGAGCCAAAGCCTCCGGAAGCGCGATTGCTCGCATGAGACAAGAGCGTCATCTCTCAAATAGCGCAGCAAGCGGGTGGAACTGCCCTGGTGGCGTGCCCAGGCGCACTCAAGCATGAATGTAATTTCGCTGTCCGAAGCGCGCCGGCGGATGGTGGTTCTCGCAACCGACAATTGGTCCATCGCTGTACAGACCATTGCTCGGGCGGCCTCTGCAGGCTCGTCCGACAAGCCGAGAACCTCAACAAAATGACGTAATGCCCTTTGAGGAAAATCACTTCGAGTGCCTGGTAAAATCGAAGTTTCAAGGCGTTCGTCGTACGGCATAGCTGAGCTTTTCAGACTATTTGGAAGCATTTCAATGCCGGGTCGGGAAGTGAATATCCTGAGCTTGCCGATCTTCGCATCACTGATTCCACCAAGATCATTAGCTATTAGCTGGACATAGCTTGAGGGAAGGGCAATTAGTACTAAGCCGACCTCGCGGTGGTTCACCACGTTGGCTATAGGCGTTGCTTTCGATTGAACTGCGTTCATGGCATCCCACCAATCAGAAGCCCGTGCGCCCAGACTTTCGAGCCTTGGACTGATAGAATTCGGGTCTTGAGACACTGTCAGGTTGTACGGAGGGCACTTTTGATCGCCTTCAACTAGACCCAGGCCTGTTGATGCGAACATCAGATTTGCATCCAGCTTGGCTGCTGCGTGCCTAGCGTCAGTGACGCTCCTTCCTACGTAAAGCGAAGAGGCCTTCAGGGTGGCCGGATGTTCGTTTATCTGGTCAGCCCAGGTCTGCGCCATGGCCTCGATCGACAGATAAGGCTCATCCTTCAGGCCCAAGGGGGGGGAGCCGTCAAGACGTTTTCGATTGGTGCAGTTTGTGATGATGACGGTTTTCATGATGAAACTGCTGGCCTGGCTTGTAGGGCTCTGCATTTATTTAAGGCCGATAATTTACCATCGAATAACTGTGAGGGCCAATTCGCTGGACTGGTTTTTGTGCGGTGGGGTTGGTATAAAAGTTCCGAAACTGCTGCAACCCCCTCCATCTGGGGGTGCCGTTCGATGAAGGAAGAGATTCATTGCTTAAGTTCAGCGCAATCAAGGCGTTACAGAGCCCAACCCAACAAGTTGTATCGTTTGCGGCTACCGTTGAGCAGATTTTGGCGATCGCGAGCATCGACCGAGTCAAGCGTGATGATCGTGGCACCCTTCATGGCTTTCAGCGACCACAGGTGTCCAAGCACATACGAGAGATCCGTGACTACCTCTCCCGTCCCGATGCCGTAATGCCCAATGCTGTGGTGTTAGCGTTTACCAGTGGGGTCCGGATTGTGGATGGGAATGGAGCCTATTCAGAAATAGAGGTCGACATTTCATCTGGCCCCCCCGGGTTCGTTGTTGATGGTCAGCAACGTCTATCGGCCTTAGCCGGACTGGAGGGGAGCTCTTTCCAACTACTGGTGTCTGCTCTCGTGTGTGAGAATCAGGAGGAGCTTCGCAGGCAATTCATTCTCGTCAACAACACCAGTCCGCTGCCGAAATCGCTGATATATGAACTGCTCCCGTCTGTCAGCGGCCTTCCGTTCAGAATGACTTCCCGTGCCCGCGCAGCGCGCATCGTTGAGATGCTGAATTATGATGATCGATCTTCTTTGCAAGGACAGATTAAGCAACATACCAATCCCATAGGGGTCATCGGCGATACGTCTCTCCAGAAACTGGTAATGAATTCCCTTTCCGACGGTTATTGTCGCGAGGTGATTGAGTTATCGGGAGGCGAGGATCGGTGTTTCTTGGCCATCAGCGAGTTTTTCCAGGCAGTCCAGGAGGTGTTTGGAAATGCTTGGCATGGTCATACACCCAAAAGCTCTCGTCTCGTCCATAGCGCGGGAATTATTTCCATGGGGTTCGTCATGGAGCAGTTGTGTGCTACCGGCGCACCACTGGCCCCAGTATTCAAGATAGGTCTTAGAAAGCTGCAAGGATATACGGCTTGGACACTGGGTTCAGGAGAGTGGTCGTTTAAAACTGGACGCCGGCCATGGAATGGGATTCAAAATTTACATGGCGATATTCATCTTTTGACTGATCATCTGACTAGGGTGGTTCGAAGTTCAGAGTTCGTACCTAGCTAACTGGTGCTCGTTACAAATTATTTAGGGGGTAATATGACCACTTTGATTTCCTCGGATCTGCCTCCGGCGCTGGCCAGTGATGCCAGTGTCAGAGAGTTCTCAGAAGTCATTCTTAAGCTGTCTATGGCTTTTCAGGAGGCATTGAGAAGGCTTGCAGAGCATGACGAAGATTTCCCTTCGGAGGGGTATGGCATGTTAACTGAGGTGTATGGTTTGCGGGCGCGCGCGAATATCCTTTATCTAACACCATCCACGCATGTCGTACAGTCATTGAATTTTTCCCAGGCTGCTGTGTTGGGGAGGCTGGAAGAGGTTTTGAAGTGTCTAAATGATGTAACGGATTTGCATGCGGTCAGTTCAATGCTGGTTTCTGTGATTACCATCGCATCAGCGCTGGGTGTGGGGCGGGCTAAGGTTGTAGAGTTTTTATTTGAAACGCTATGTGTCGATCTTGAATCTTGGAAAAAATTGAGCCTGTCTAATTGATTGCGTTCCATGATCTGATATTGGGAGGATTTGTTGGAGATCTTTAAAGAGTTTGTTTTTGAAGCTGCTCATCGGTTGCCTCATGTCCCTGAAGGGCATAAGTGTGGGCGCCTGCATGGTCACTCCTTCCGTATTGCAATATATATTGAAGGGCCTGTCGATAAAGGAACAGGTTGGATTAGGGACTTTTCTGAAATAAAGGAAGTCTTTTCTCCTCTGTATGATCTCCTAGATCACAATTATCTTAATGAAATTCCCGGTTTGGAAAACCCGACGAGCGAGGTTTTAGCTATGTGGGTTTGGAAGGAGTTGAAACCATTGCTTCCTGATCTTTCCGCTATTCGTATTCACGAAACTTGTACCAGTGGATGCATTTATAGAGGGCCCGCAGGCTAAGCGCGCCTTGTGCGGAGGCGGCGGTGCCACGTGCAGTGTTTTATTGACGGGTGTAAGTGGCCTCTTACACATCCCGCCAAGTTGCGGCCCATTGACTATGATGGGTTTAGTCTCCTCGGGGATCAATGAGTTGCGTCATTCCACTGATTCGATGCCATCGGCAGAATGACCGACCATTGCTGTGACCTGAACTAGAAAGTTTGCAATTAGCCTAGGCCGGTTCATGCGACCTGTTCGCTTCGCCACCAAGCCCGCGCAGCCAGGAATTGATGGTCATCGTAGACTGAATTAACCCGGTATTGGGCGTAGCACCGATCGCCTGCGCCTGGATGGTGCCAGCGCTAAAGATGCTGGACGATGACACAGGAGCTTTTCTGGTCGTGTTACACCAGTCGCTAGAGGGCCACGATGCGTTGACGCGTTCAGTCAACCTCGCGCATTGTGAGGCTATCGAGTGGCTAGGAGTTACAATTCAAGCATCTCTAAGCCGTTGAAGAATAACGATAAGCCGTGCAAGGTGAACAGGGCAACTCGCAAGGAGCAGGAATGAGCGTATATACACCCGCAGGTGAAACACGCGTAGCGGTTCTGGTTGATTGCGACAATGTCTTCCCTGAAGTGCTGGAGCATGCCCTGCGCGTTGTGGCTCAGTTTGGGCGTGTAGTATTGCGTAGGGGATATGGCAACCACGGGACGCTGGCGAACAAGTGGCAGGAGGCACTGGTTCGCCTAGCGTTCACGCCATGCCTTCAGTACCAATATGCAGCCGGAAAGAACACCTCCGATATCGCCTTGGCGCTCGATGCTTTAGAGGCATTATTCGATCAGCGAGCAGATACTTTCTGCCTGGTCACCAGCGACTCCGACTTTGCATACCTTTGTCGCAAGCTTCGTGAACGCGGTGCCACGGTTTGTATCGTGGGGGAAGCTAAAACTCCTGATGCACTGCGCAATGCCAGCGATCAGTTCTTTGAGTGGAACCGAGCGGACCACTCACTCGAGCCTGCGACCGAACAGATTGCAAGGCCTGCTGGCAAATCTGATATCGGCGTGAAACCAGAGACTGTGAAGGCCGAGCTAACAGGGCCAATCGTTAAGCGCCGTCCGAGATTTGTTGTCGATGCCGTTTCTTTGCTGGCCGGTGGAACCAGCGAAGGCAAGGTGAGTTTGAGTGCTCTGGGCCAGTACCTGAAGCGCACCGATCCCGCATTTTCTCCTAGCACCTATGGACATTCAGGCCTGCTCGACATGATCAAGACATACGATCTGCTGCATCTTAGCCAGGAGAGCGGAGGTCATTGGTCTGTAGGCTTGGCGGTAGAGGAGGATTTACCTGAGGCAGCAGCCGAGGCTTGATCTACCATCGCAACCTTATTGACACAGAAAAGGGGGCCGAAGCCCCCGGTGATCAGAGCAACCCACGCTCGGCAAATGACACTGTGTGCTGACCTGCCACGATGATGTGATCCAGCGAGCGCACTTCGACGAGTGCCAACGCCTCCTTGAGACGTTGCGTCAGGGTTTTGTCCGCCTGGCTAGGTTCAGGATGTCCGCTTGGATGGTTGTGCGAGAAGATCACTGCAGCCGCATTCAGGCGCAGTGCTTCCTTGACCACCTCGCGAGGGTAGACCGATGCACTGTCGATGGTGCCGCGGAACATCTCCACGTACTGGATCAGGTGATGCTTGGCATCCAGAAACAGCGCCGCGAAAACCTCGTGTTCGAAACCTGCCAGCTTGGCGACCAGGTACTCCTTGACCAGTTCTGGCGAAGTGAAGGCCGCACCGCGTTGGACCTTCAGATCGATGACCTTGCGAGCAGCCGCCAGGATCTGATCGCCAGTGGCCGGCAGGTAGCGACCTTGCTCGTCGCGAATCAGCAGGGAAGAGTCAAAAGAAAAAGATAGCTGCGACATGATCGTGCTCCGGTTACTCGGGCGAAATTGCCCGATTCCCGGCCAGCACGGCGCAGCGCAGCAGTCAGGGGGCGACAGCCGGCCCGCCGCAAGCGCGCCCTGCGCGCGCAGCCCTTGACGGCGAGAACGCCGTGATAGGGTGAAGGGAAACAGCAAGACCGCCATTCCACCTCTCTAATGGGCACCGACAGCAAGCGGAGCGCGCAGACCCTCAAGGGCCGAAGGCGTCAGGGATCAAAGCCGGATGGCCGCGATTCGGTACGAAGCGCGGAGCGCAGCCCACGAGCCCGACGGCGGATACGCCGGGACGCTATTGCTTAGACGTACTCGGTCGTCGGTAAGCGCAAGCAAACCCGCATAGAGTTGTTGCTGTGCGAGAGATGGCTCAAGTGCCCCGTGGAAGGGAATTGTTATTTTCTGCCTGCCTGCTAGCCAACTGAGCCGACAATTTGGGCGCGCGCAATCGCAACCCACCCCTCAGTTGTTCGTGTTCACTACCGTTGCACGAGGGTGGATTCGGGCCCAATCTATCGAAGATCACTTGGAAACCGACATGCACTGAGCTAAAGCATCCGCAGATCACTCGTCCTGACTATCAGAAATTCGACTGATGTGGATTGCGTTCGCGCCATCGTCACCGGTCAGATACAGGCGTAGGGCAAAAAGCAGGTCCGGTGTATGGTCACCGTCGGGCTTTTCGATATTGATCTGTACCCTGCAAGACAAAATGGCAGTCGATTTTGCAACGAGTTCGCTGACCCGTTCGACGCTGCGGGCCAAAGTCTTGGTTATCTGTTGATGAGGCTGGAGCAGCATCCTCAGTTGCACATCCGCTGCTTCACGCGTGCGAAGCACACCAAGCAGGAGTTCAAGCAACTCGGTGGTTGCGCGCATCCAGTTGACAGCAGCCCTGTCGTCATTGGCACTTTTCTTCCCAGGGCATGGATTGACTTGGCCCAACGCCAGGTTGAGGGACGTCAACACCATTGTCATTTGAGCAGAATCGAACTGTTCAACGAAGTGCCGGTCTCGCCAGATCGCGCAAGCAAAAGTGCGCAGAACGCTTTCCGTTATGTCTCGCATGAGGCCTGAGAAAAGGGATCGCTGCCAGGGTTCATCCAGGCGTCCCAGCGCGAAGCCAATTGCTTGTGGGTTGCGAATGCTGCCCTTCTCGAGTTCCCCGGCTAGGCGCTGGATGAAGGCACTTGGGGCGTCTTTGTGCATGCAACACATCAACACGAGAATCGCGTTTTTCACCGATGCTGGAAGGTAGTCCTCCTCCAGCAGCGAGACAAGATAGTCAATATGGGTGCGAGCTGCTTCGGCAAACACGCTGGGGCAGTCCACATCGTCGATGGAGCGACCATCGCGCCATGTCTGGATGACGGGGTAATACAGTGTTTTGCGGATCTGGGTAATGAGGTTTCTGCTGGTCGTTTCGTCGAGCCGCTCCAATTGTTCCATTTCCTCGTGATGCTCGCCAGCGACTCTTCGGCCAGAGTACTTACCATCCTGTTCGTCGCGTACGAATGAAATGTTGTCGCCGACGCTGAAGTCCGTGTACTCATATCCGTTGAGGAAATTTTTTTGATGAACAAACACTCGTTCTTGAGTGGTGTTGGTGGTGGCGAAAGTGAAATAGCCCCCGTTCTTGTCAGGGCGCCATTCCATGCTGATCACGCCCTTCGTCCTGGCTTTGGGGCGGATGTAGATTTCTTGGTCCAGTCGCGCGATCGCGCGGGTTATCCAGTTGAGCAGGTCATTGGTTTCACTGCTGCCAGTTTTTGGCACATGGCGCAGATCGGCCCAGGCCATCGGAGCGGGATACTCCGGAGCCGGGGCGTCGGTGACCCTGGTTCGCTGCCAGGTAGCACGCAAGTGCGCGAAGGTGCCATTGCGCGGGATGAACGTCAGTTGATAGGGATCGTCGGCCCCGTATTCGAAGGTCAGGTGGAGCGCGCAGTCGACATTTTCCTCCAATGGAAACGCGGACGAATCCAGGCGGGCCGAGTAGCCAAGGTCTTCGCTGTTGTCGCCAAGGAAGAGCGGGAACTGGTAGAACGGCCTCTTCGCCCGGAGGGTGAAGTCTTCCTTTACCTCGATCCTGACCGGTCTGCCACGGATCGGAGTGACCGTCGTGCCGCGGGCTACAAGCTGGAAGCGCTGCTGACGTCCTTCCTTGTATGCCTTGATCGACAGTTCAGGTATCTGGTCGCGCCACAGGGGGATCTCTCCTGCACGCTGTTGCAGCGCATGGAAATGAAGGCCTCCCGATACCGGGCTGTCCGTCACGGTGATGGAGAAGGCGAAGCCGCCTATGCGTGGATCCTGTTTCAGTATCGAAGTATCGAGGGCTGCTGGCCTTGCCTGGCTGGCCGGTGGGTGCCATTGATCCTGGTCGTCTATAGAGGCGATGGCGCAACCGGGTTCCAAATCCTGCGCAAGGGTGTCCGAAAGGATCACCGGAGGATGCCGCTCCCAGTAGAAACCTCTCGTTTCTGGGAGCTTGTCCTTGAGCGTCGGATCGAACCTGGCGACCAGTCTCGTGACGCAGGTCGTGCCGCCGACGTTGTCGATCACGACTATCGGAAAGCCAGCGTTCACTTTCGAGTAGTCCACGCGTTGAACCGCGGCAGCAATACTGCGGGGCAGGGGCACCGCGTCCCGGAAGCGAGCGTTGAGATTACGTCGAGTGACGTCGATTTCGAAATCATTGAGGGCATCGGGCACGAGCCAGATTAGCGTGTCGTTCCTGAACAACTCGTGCAGCCTGCAGGTAAAGGCGCGTGCAGCGCGCTCAAGGTGCTCGGACGCGGCTCGGGAGAAGAACAGATCTGCCGAGAACAGGGTCGTCACCTGTGGGTGTCGATAGATCGCGTCGGAGGTAAACAGGTCGAGTGCAAGCTCGGTATCCTCGCCTTGCCATTGTTGCCATGCAAAAGAACCAGGTAGGTACCTGGCCGTTTTGCCCGCAGCATAGCGTGGGAGTGAGGTCGCAAGATCGACGCACACTGGTGTATAGATTTCGATCCTGGTGTCGCGCTTGATCTTTTCCGGTACCGATTGTATCGCGACGCTGTTGAACCAGGGGCGGACCCCGAAGGTATCGAGGTCGAAAAAAACCGGCATGTCCGCCAGACAGTGACGGCCCTCGCTCCATATCCGGCTGAAGGTGACCCAGCGATGCCGGGTCTGGCGACGCGCGTGTACCTCGGACAGGTCGCGAGCAGTGTCATCCTCCAGTGTCTGCAGCCAACGCCATGCATCCCATACCCGTCGGTAATCGCGATGTGACAAAAGCGTGTTGTTGGGCGGTAGGTTCTCCCAGCGCCCGATGTCCTGCGCTTCGCCGGAGTGCAGCCAGGACAGGATTGTCAACAGCAGCTCATCCTGCCGTTCATGGCGCTCGCCGCACAGTTCCAGGAGTTGCGCGAGACGTACCATGCAGGCCTTGAACAGGCGGTTCTCCGGCAGGTCGACGGACTGGAACCGCCGAACACCTTGCAAATAGGGGTTGCCTGCGAGCTTTTCCCGCAGGTTGCGTCCGGGGCGATTGCTCAGCTTGATGAAACTGGTGACATCGAGTTCGCGCACGGCATGGACGGGCAGTAAAGCTTGCTCCCTACGAGGTGCTTCGTTGAGGCCGCGGGCAAGTCGATCCACCGCCGGGCGGCAATGTTCGGTGATGCGCCAGAGGCGGTCGCGGCACGGGGATCCTGCCTCGGGCGGTGAGTATCCGGCGATCCTGGCCAGAAACACCGACAGTGATTGCGGCAGCGCCTGCCCGCTCCTGGGATCGAAGTCGACGACATGACAGAACCAGTCCGACTGCTCGAGAACCTCGCAGCTGGCGGTGTTATCTTGCGCCACGCTACTGCGTGCGGAGTCAAGGCTCGGCAGGCGTTCACTAGTCATGGCCGTCGATTCTCCCTTTCCTGGCGTTTTCCTCCAACGCCTTGCGCAATTCGTTTCGTTTCTCCAGAGACTTCAGGTTCCAGACCTTGAGGCGCTCTTCCGGATCCGTCAGGCCTATGTTGAACAGGGAAGGCGGTTCTTCCAGGGTGTTCGAGGCTGGGAGGGGCGGGTGGTCAGTCTGTGTTGGCGCTGTTGGCGCTGTTGGCGAACCTGGCGCGTTGAGATAGTTCGCCGATTGCCAGATGAACTGGCCGTAACCCAGTTCGCAGGCGATATCGAAGTCCTCGGTGAGGTTGAAAGGACGGCCAGCGATGCCCGTGCCCAACTGGTGGCGTATCTTGTCGAGGCAGTCCGTCTTGCTTTTGCCGCGGGTGTCGATGCCACGCAACTTGGGCATGACTTTCTGCACTAGTTGGTCTTCGAAGGCGGTATGCATGGCGTCGGCAAGCCGGGACGGGGACTTGTCACTCTTAGCCGACCGGACCTCAGGGTAGTTGGCCATGTAGTACTCGATGGATTGCCATATCCGATGGCCAAGTGCCCGACCAGAAACGGAGAGTGCTCCATTCAACGCCTCGATGAAGGCCATGTATGGCCTGATTTCGTCTTCCGAGAAGTTGCTTCCTTCTGCGAGCCAGCTTTGCCAGGAGGTTTTGTGCAGCGCCGGGCCGCGATTACGGTCATCGAGCGGCAACAATTTCAAGCGGCGTTTCAATTCGGTCGGCCGCGGGAAATTGACGATGATGGAGCGGTCCAGAACCTTGTCGGAAAGTGACTTGGTGGTTTCATCCTGGTTCATCGTTCCTGTCCACAGCACATTCCGGCCCAGCGGCAGCTTGTAGGCTGGCATGCCAGCGCCGACCTTCACCGGCAGACAGGGCACGTCCTTCCCCGTCTTGCCACGGCGCAGTTCGAGCTTGCTCAGGAACTCTGCAAAGTACAGTTCAGGATGGGCAAGGTTCATCTCGTCGAGCAGGACCATGCACATGGCGTCGGACAAGCCGGGGTAGTCCTCGCTCCAAGGCTTCTGGCTCTGCGCGAGGAAGTTTAGTAACGGTTGGGCGTCGAACTTGTTGTCGATCGAGTTGAAGAAGCCAAGCATGGACTCCTGAGAGTCCCAGTTCGGCTGGACCGACAGCGGCTCGAAGAAAATGCCGCCGAAATGGGCATAGAGGCGCGGCAGTTCGGACTTACCGGTGCCGGAGACGCCCGAGAGCACGGTCAGGGGCGACCACTCGGCGGTCTTGAGTGCAGTGTGGAAGGCATAGAGAATCCGTGGGTTGAAACTCAGGCCGTAGCGGCTGCAGGCATTGCCGATCCCCTTGAGCCAGGTCAACTCGTCGATCTCGGCCCTCACCGGCAGACTGGCCCGATCCACGGTGGAATGCGGCCGTTCGATTTCCTTGTGCCGCGCCTCGACCTCGGCAGGGCGTTCATAGGCGGCACGCAAACGGTTGAGTTCGAATTGTGCCTCGTTTGCGGCACCTTCGAAGATCGCGGCCTTCTGCGTCAAAGACTGGTTGTCTGCAGTGAGTTCGGAGTTCTTCCGGCGTAGCTGGCCAATCTCCGCAACAGCGCTTTCATTGCTCGCGATCTGTCGGGCAAGATCATCCGCCCGGGCCTTGTGGGACCTTGTTTCGGATTCGAGTTCGAGGATTCTCTGTCGCATGTCCTCGGTGGGCCGGGTGGCAAGCTCTTCGCGCAGGCGCTTGAGTTCATCGGTCTGACTATTAAGGTCTCGCAGGATCTCGGACGGGTCCTCATCCCCGAGTTGGCGCTTCAACTGCTCGAAGACGCCCAGCAGCTCGGCCTGAGTTTTAAGGGTTTCACGCAGGCGTCGGTTGTCCTCAATGCAGGACTGCTTCTGTATTTCCAGTGACTGGCGTGCTTCCTCCAGATTGCTCTCGAGTTCGTCGGCGAATTGTTCGCTACGTCTTCTCGCTTGCTCATTGAGTCGCTGTTCCTTGCGTTCCAGGTTGCGCTCGGCGGTTTCCAACTCCATCGCTCGTTCTTGCAATTCGCCCTGCAGGGCGGTCAACGCACCCTTCTGCTTTGCCAGTTCGGAAACTTCTGCATCCAGTCGCGCGCGGGCCTCGTACTGTTGCTGGGTCCATGCCTCACGCTGTCTATTGAGTTCGTTGCGGATGCGCTCGCGTTCGGCGTCACCGGCTGCGGATACTTCCGAAAGGCGCCTGGCCCGCAAACTGGCAAGCTCCTCTTCTAAAGCCGACAACTGCTGCTCCCGGATTTCCGAAATTCGGCGCTCGCCCTCGGCACGCTTCTGGCGCAATTCCGCATTCAAGGCGACGCGCTCTTCGTCATGACTCGCTGCACGTTGCTGCTCGGCGACCTTGAACTGTTCTACCCGCTGGTTGAAGTCGGCGGCTTTTATGGTGAGGGCCTCGCGCAGGGAGGCCAGTTGCTGCTTTTCTTCCTCCAGGGTGAGCTCGCTCTTGGCAATGGCTGCTTCGCGGAGCGCGATGTCGGTGTCGCGCAGAAACTGCGCGGCAGTATCCTGCTTCGCGACGTCTTCCCTATTGTCGGAGTGCTCCATTTCCTATACCTCGATCAGTGCTTTGATGATTTTGTACGATGCCTTGCGCAACTCCGCGACTTCCGTACATGCCAGTGGCAGTGGTTCATTACCGTGCCCGCGTCTGGCGATGAGCGTGCCTACATCGTCTACAAAAGTCGGACGGGTCGCCGCAATCGACTTGAGCGTCTGCTCGTCAGCCATCAGTAGTAGGGCGATCATGCAGGCTCCGAGCGACTGGCCGCTGCCCTGCAGCGTCATGCGTACAACCGAAGCCCTCACTGTGTGCAGGCTCTTCGGCAGCAGATGGCACAGGCCGAACTCCGTAGCTCTGTCTTGCGCTGCCTCGATCAGCTCTTCGTCTGCCATGTTCGGTGGCAGCCAACGGTTCAGCGACAGCTCGAGGACGGACTGCACTGCCGCATAGAGGTCGCGGACGAATGCCAGGGCATCGTCTCCCTCCCGCCAGGAGAGAAAGACCCGTTCGGCATGGACGAGCCGTTCTTTTACGTTCGTCCCGAGGCGGTTGAATGCGCCGAAGCCGAACTCGTCCTGGATGCTCGCGCGGGCATCCAGCAACACGTCCGCGTAGGCGTCAGTGTTGCTACTGGCGGTAGGTTCGCGGGTGAAGGTCACTTCTGGCAGCATGATCTCGATGATCTCGCGCGCCAGCAGTTCGGCCAGCAACTCCGATTCCGGGGCGTCGGCACTGCCTTTTCCATGCCCCTTTTCGTCGCGCGCCTTCTTGATTTCGAGCAGGTGACTGATCAGTGCGGGATCGTGCGCGGCCAGGCGTCGCAAGGGATGAGAACCATCGTTCTGTGCGCGAAGGATGCTCAGGGCGAGCAGCGTTTCCAGCTCTGCCTTCCCCTCCTGGAAATCCCGCAGCTTGCCCTCCCGAACAGGCCTGAAACCGGCCCCTGGTGGTAGCAGTCCGACCTCACTGGCCGCCCGGTCGAGCAGTTGTGCACGCTCCGCCTGCGGGGTGAATCTCAAGCGCTCGATCTCAACTTCGAAGGGACGATTGGCGCAGGCGTAGAACAATGACCACTCCACGGCGGCGTAGAGTTGGGCGATCGAGCGGAATGCTGCGTTCGGGGGCAGCCGCAAGTTGCTGATGAGCTTGGGGTATCGCTGCTGGTTGGCAGGCGTGTCGAACGGTTCTTTATTACGGGAATCCTGTGATGGCGAGCGCGGCTGGCTCAGTGAGGCTTTCCACTTACCTAGCCACTGCGCCGCGTATTCATCTTGTTCGAGCAATTGTTCGAATGCCCGTTCGAGCACCAGTGAAAACCCGTTGCCGAAGGGGTCTGCGATACGGAATTCGCCGTCGCTTTTCTGAATGGCGATAGGGCAGTCTAGGTAATATCGTTCTGGCCGGTCGATGATCATGATCTTGTGGAGAGTAGGCGTTCGCTCCGCTTTCCCAAACTCAGCGGCCCTTCTTTGCATCGCTCGCATCACCTTGATCACATCCCGCTGGGTGGGTGGCATTTGCCCAGCAGCGAGAGCGCGGATCTTGTAGGCAGCCTGCTTCTGCTCCTGTTTACGCAACGGCTGCTGTTCCAACAACTGCATGAAGGGCAGGACCTGCCCGCTGACGAGTTCGCGAAACAGCAGCGCGGTCACGAACGCCGGAGTGTCGGTCTCGCTTGCCGCGTTGCTGTCAGACGATTCGAGGACGTTGTTGAAGTCGTCGATCAACCCTCTGTCCCGGAGGCGTAACAGGATGCTTTCGACTAGGTCGCGTGGAATGCACGTTTCCTCGGCCAATGCCTGTGATGTCATATTTCCCAGGGCGAGCAGGCTGAGGATGACCTGCTCGAACGGGTTGAGACTCAGGCCGTCTTGGTCGGGCTTAGGCAGGGTGATCCGGTAGGCGTCGACGGGCCAGGACAGATTGCGGCGTCGGCCGACGGTTGCCCCGAAGGGATCAGGTTTGCCGTAATCCAGAAGTTTCAACATTCCAGCACGACTCCTTGTTCGCAGCAGAGCTTATGGAAGTCGACTAGCCCGGGAATGAACTCGGCTGCAAGATCGCCCTCCAGCAGGCTCGGGTCGCCTACCACCACGAGCAGTTTCTTCTGGCGGCTCATCGAGACATTCAATCGGTTGTAGAGGCAAAGGTGGCCGAACAGTGATTGCGCCTGTTCCTCGCGGTCATAGGTAGCGGGTTTCCAATGCTGCGGCACGGTTCTCACCGTCGACAGGAAGACCACGTCGAACTCCATGCCCTGGAACGAGTCCACCGTGCCGATACGCAGTCGCTTGTCATTTTCACCGAGTGTGCCCAGTTGCTGCCGGATGTATTCGGCCTGCGCCTTGTAGAAGGAAATCACCCCGAATGTGAGGTCTTTGCCAGCCTCGCAATTCATCCATGCGAGTAGCTGGCGGACGATCAAAGTGGCCTCGATCGGGCGAATCCAACTGGTTCCGCTGCGTCGGTGCTTGCCTTTCTCCACGGGTACTGCCAGCCACGCGGCGGGTTTGCCGCCGGTGTCGGGGAGGGCGTGGACAAAATCTTCTGCAGGCCTTCCGGAGCCGAACTTCTCGGAGGGGTCGAAGCGCTCGTAGAAGTTGCGGCTAATGAATTCACCCAGCAGTTCATGCATGCGGTACTGCTTGTCCAGCGTGACCCGGCGAGTGATCTTGTCGCCCTCTTCGAGGGTCTTCAGTCGCTCCGAGAACAGATAGTGGAACATCGACTTTTCCAGCCATTCGGTTTCCGACGCGCTGTTTTCACCGTCTTCCATCCGACGCGCAACCTCGTCATCAATGATATGCGGTAGTTGGCGATGGTCGCCGACCAGGATGATGCGCTTGCCCTGTGCCATCGGCACCATCAGGTCACGTGGCGAGACGCGTGCGGCTTCGTCGACGATCACATACTCGTACTCCAATTGCTGCTGGTTCAGGTTGGTGTCGCCCCCCCGAATGCCCTTCTGGTACTGCATGCTTCGGTTGACGCTTTGCTGGCACGTCGCGGCGAAAGCGAAGCTGTAGTCGGATACAGCCTCCAGCATGGCGCGAGGATTGTTATCGAGTTGGGCGAGAAACTCGGCCAGCGCGGCGGATTTCCTGTCGCGGCCCGAGTATCCTTTGAGCTTGATCTGTTCGATCGCGAGGCCTGCCAGGGCGACGATCTCGTCGTTGGCTTTTTCGATGCGGAATACCGGGGGGGCGCTGAAGCGGGCGAGCAGCGTCCTCTTCAGCGTCGCCAACCGCTGCAGGAACGGGGGAAGGCCATTTTCATTGCGCCACAGGCTGGCATCGTCGAGCAACGCAAGGTCCTCGCTGTCCAGCACATCGGAGAGATCGGCCAGCGCGTCGGCGGCGCGTTCGGGACCGTCGTCGGCAAAGCTTTCAGGCCGGCAGCGAAGACGACGGACGACGTCGAGCCACTGGGGGTTGGCGTCATTGAGCTTTTCTTCCAGGCACAATTTCTTCTGCAGATTCTCGGCCTGGCGTACCCGCTCCTCGCCGAGGACCGCAATGCCGAGCGCGGCGATCCGGGAGGCAAGGCGGGCACCGAGCACCCGTGTCGGCGTCTGAAGGTATTGCAGGTACAGGTGCCTCATCTCCGTTTCCTGCTCGATTTCGGCGATCTGCGGGTTTCGTTCACGCAATTGGGAGGAGAGTTTTCCACACCACCCATCGAGGCGTTCCTCGAAGAGGCTGGCGTCATCCGTGGTTGCGTTGGCGCGCTTACCGAATTTCGGAACTGGGAGGCTGTTGAGCGACAGACGCTCGATCATATTTTCGACCGCGTCGTGCTGGAACCCTGTCAGCAGCACCTGGCCCTTTATGGTGGTGCCACGCTTGTCCGCCATTTCGTTCAAGCGCTCGAGAATGGCAGCGATGACCGTGGTCTTGCCGGTTCCGGGAGGTCCCTGGATAAGGGCAATGTCCGGCGTTTCCAAGGCACATCTGATGGCATCTAGCTGTTTTGGCGTGGGCGTGCTCTTGAAGACCTTGTTCAGGACGAACGCCGTCAGCGGCTCCACAGGTGAAGGCCTACGAGTCTGGGTAATGACGCCTTTTTCCTCGATCAGCGGTCCGAGTTGGGGATTGGCTGCCCGGCCTTCTAGAATCAACCGGCGCGCCACAAGGCGGCGTTTGATCTGGGCAACTTCGCCTGCGAGTGAAAGGATGAGCATGCCCGACTTTTCTGGAAACCGTTCAGTCTTCAGCTTGAGCGTGTTCGATGCCTTGTCGAACTCGACCACCTCGTAATGCTTGGGGTTGGCTTGTGGTTCATCCTGGGGTGAAGAGGGGGGATTTTCCGCAGAGCGCTCGATGCCGCTGGCGAAGTCCTTAAAGAGCAGGGCAGGGTCGAGCAGATAGTCCGGGAGTTCCTCAACCGATCGGAGTTCGCTGACCTGGCCTTTATCCAGGGCTTTGAGTGCCGCCTCGGAGGCCTGGATCACGCGTACGGTCACGGTTCCGTCTCTGTTCTCGACGGCACCGGCAACGTGCAAGACCCCCACCTGGCGAGCCTTCTCCAGAAGCAGTTCGCCTTCCAGGTCGCCGAACTCGTCCCATTTCCTCAAGTAACTGACGTGGTCCTGCGTCAAGGCTGTCATCTGGGCTTTGGCAAGGAGCCGGATATGTCCTGTCCGGCTCCAGTCAGCGAAGTGAAGCTTTCCTTTGGCCAGGCGTAGCGCTCGGTCTGGGTGCTTGCGAGCCTTGGTCAAGCGCGTGGTGAGGAAAATCGACTTGCCCTGGGGTAACGGCGTTTCTGTCGCAACGAAGCGCAAACCATCCCCGCTGATGCAGAACGAGTTGCTGCGGGTTGGTTGCTCGCTTCGAGCGGGCTGTACGTCGCCGGGCGTTGCTTCCAGGCCGGCTTGCAACTCCGGGTCCGACGCCAGGTCGGTGTCGTCACCGCCTGCTGCTTCCTCTTCCTGGACGGGGGGGGGCTTGAGCATTTCGTCGATGGCCGGACCTGCGGTCAGGAAAAAGAAGTCATAGTCGCCTTGTCGAAAGCAGAAATGGCGCTCCAGAAGCTTGTAGAGTTGGTCACCTTTGGGGCCGTTCCTTCTACGCTCGAGGCTTGCCATTGCCTGTTCGACATAGTCGTCCACGCCGATTTCCAGTTCACCCATCTCCAGGCACGGGCCGGAGAAAAAGACTATCTGCAGTTCCATGCTGCCGTCGGCAGCACGATTGGCCAGTTGCGCGAGCAACGCCCGACCAATGGCGAGTTCGGCGTTCAGCCGCCTGTTATCGATCGGTGTGACGGTCTGCACCGCGACCATTGCGGCCTTTAAACGCAGGTCGAACTCATTGGGGCGCGAGGGATCGTTCTCGATCGAGTAGACGGCTTGGTCGCGCCAGTCTGCCGAACCATGGTCAGCCGGTCGAACGCGGAGGGTAAGGATATCGGCCGGTATGTCCTGGAATTTCATTGCACGCTCGCCTCGAAGGTAAAGGTCAAGCTATCGGGGAAAGCAGGGGTGCCTCGTACAGGGCGCGCCGTCCTGGAGTTGAAGTCGAGGTCGACTTCGTACGCCTGCGTCTCGTTATGCTCGAACGAGAAAGGATAGAAAAGTCGGTGCGGCAGGGCGAAATTCCGGGTGCTGGCAGGAATCACGATCTCGCCCCGCGATGTCCGGGCGCAGGCGAACGGTGAACGGGGTGCTTGGCAATAAGGGCAGTCGGTGTGTTCGTCGAACAGGTAGCTCATCGTGCAGGCATCGCAGTGCAGCGAGCGGTCGAATGCCTTTTTCAGCTCCAGTGCCCACAACGCCATGGCCGGACGGCGATGCGGCTGTAGTCTTCCGGCCCCGAAGGTTTCCTGGAAGAGTTGGCGAAGTCCGTGCGTTACGACCAACTCACGCGGGAGTCCTCCAACTCCGGCGTTAGAATCGTCCTCCGCGTCATCGATAAAGGGCAGATAACCCGCGTACGCCTGTTCATCCAGATCGGCAGTCTGGCCATCGGCCTCTGGCACGGAGTCCCAGCCGCTGTCATCTTCCTCGGGTTCGAGCACTGCCTTGCCGATGAACGGATGGCAGAGTGCAAGGGTCTTGAAGGCCATGACCGCGAACGCCCAGCAATCCGAGCATGGGCGCGAGGCATCGGTGCCGCGCACCACTTCCGGCGCGCCGTAGGCTGGGGTGTAGACTGAGACACCTCCCCGAGCCATTTCGAACCGCAGGTTGTCGGCATCGATGAGCCAGACATCGTTCGATTGCGCACCGATGAAGGCGTTGTTGCTGGAGATATCGCCGTAGACCATTCCCGAGCAGTGCAGGCGGGCGAGTATGGCAGCGCACTCCGACAGCGCGAACAGGCGGCGGCGGGTCGAGCCCGTTCGAGCGTAATGGACGAGACGCAACGCCAGGTCTCTGTCAGGGACCTTTGTCAGCCATTCAGGAAGGTTGAACTGCTGCTCTTCGAGGTCCTTTTTCGTCTTGCCGTCGAGATCGAAGACACTGAAGGGCGTCATGTCGTTAAGCAGGCGCATCACGTACCCCGGGTGATCCCGCAGGATGGCCAGCGGCAACGACAGTGGAATGCGCGGCGGCAGGGGCAGCAGGCGGATGTTCTGGAAGCGCTGACGCAGGTCGCTGCTTGTGTCCGGCTCACCCTGGGGGGTGAGCGGTTGCTTGATGGCCAGGTCCGCGTCCTTGGTGCGGAACACGACGCCTTGACCACCCCTGGCGAGTTCATCGGCAAGCGTATGGTGATTACCGTATTCGTCGCACAGCGGCGGTGTCCCTTCAGTCTTATCCATCGGTACTCTCCTCGCGACAGAGACAGGCGACGGTCTTGTCGTCGCTGTGCTTTGGGGTGGGCCATTTTTCGAGCATCGCTTGAAGACGCCGGTTAGCGGTGACCGCGGCCAGCGAACGGTGCGCATCGATCACGCCGGTCACGAAGCCGGGAATGTCCTCCAGGTCGTCGGCCACGCCGTCGGAGCAGAGCAGGATGGCCAGGCAATCCCGCTCCGGCAGCGAGGCGACCTGCCAGTCCCGCTCGGACACTCGCTGGGAAAGTGCTGCCGTGATGTTGGAAAAGCCTTGCGACTTGTCGTCCGCCAGGGACATCACCGAACCATCCGACCTGATTGCGGCGATCAGGCCATCGCCCAGCATTCCCAAGTGGATCACGCCGTTTCCCGCCCGGAAGGCGAACAGGCACGTGGCGGCGCAATCACGGGGTTCGAGTGGTGCGACGAGAGACAGCCAGTTCGACGTGATGCGTTGCAGCAGGGACGCCGGGTCGGCTTCGGTGCGGGAGCGGCAAGCCTGTGCTACAGCCTGGCAGGCCGCCTTGCTGCCGAAACTGGAAAACGGCTTCGAGCCGAGGCCGTCGGAAACCACGATGCCGTCTCCCCGGTCGCGGTGGAAGGCTGCCCACGCGTCTTGGTTGGGGAGGCCGGCAGCCAAGTGCGCGGGGCCTGGAACGCTGGCACCGAAGCTCTTCCACAATGTCATGCCGAGGGCGCTGCCAGCCATTCGTCGAGCGCTGCGAACAGGTCTTCGGCAAGGAAAACGTCCAGACCCTTGAGCTGCGGATTGGCGTCCGCACCGATCTTGATAATGCGTACCCAGTCGTCGGGAAGCCGCGCCCGCCACTGTTTCAGGTGCCGGGCCTCGGTGCTGGACCAGAAACCGTCGGTCAGCAGCAGTATTTTTCCGTCCGGTGAATCACCCAGCAGACGGGTCAGGGCGATCGCGCTGGAGGTACCGCGGCACACTAGCATGTGTTCCGGGTAGTCTTCGGTCACGGTCCAGTCGTTGAAGACCGCTTCGGTCCCCCAGGCGCACAACCTGATTTGTTCCTTTCTACCCGCCAGATGCATCCACTGGGCGATGGTCGTGACCACCGTCCTCGTAATGAATGGCTTGGCTCCCTCGCTCATGCTGCCGGAGGTGTCGCACACCAGAAAGAGAGTCATGCCTGCTCCCTGGCCAGCCTGGCGCGTGCGGCGATCCCGCTCATCAAGCTATCGAGTTGTTCCAGCAAGGAGCCACCGCAACACAGTGCCAGCTTCGCGTCGCTGATTTTCTTGCGCACCGAGTCCGACCTTGGGGGGAAGCAGCATGCGACGATGCCGCGACCTTCGACGCCACCATAGAAGCGGACGAGGTTCTGCAGTTTCATCACTTGCTCCTGCGTGACCTTGCCCGCCTTGCATTCGACGATGTAGAGCGAATGCCCGTCGGTGAAGGTGACGTCGAGCTCGTTGTGTTGCACATCGCGATGGAATGAGCCGTCCTGGTTGAGTTGCAGGGTGAGGTTGATTCGCAGGTCCCGGATGACGCCGCGCTCCTCGTAGGGTTTGCATTGCAGATAGACGAACTCTTCGAACCAGCCACCGGACATGTATTTTGTGAAGCCCGCCCAGTGCTTGAAGTGCAGGTTCAGGCCGTTGCCGACAACCGATGCCTCGGCTTCCGGAGTGAAGGCGAATACGAACCCGTGGCATTCGATGCGAAACGGTGTCAGTGGCTCACCTCTCAGCAGGCTTCTATCGTGTTCGTTGTTGTATCTGCACAAGGCGGGGTAGGCGTCAGCGATCTTGCTCCGGTATTTCCACAGTGTCTTGGTCAGGCGGTGCCGGTCCGCCGATAGTTCGTCCTGGAGCCCGACGTTCGACACTTTCAGTCCATCACCATTGAGCAGCAGGAAGGTTTCGATCGAGTCGATGGGCCGGATGGTCTCCCGACGCAGACTATCGACATAGGTCACGCGCTGGTTGCGGCTGTCGAAGTAGAAGGGTACGGCACCCAGTGCGCGGGCTGCGGAGAGCGCGCCTGCGAACATCAGCTTGGTGCCGCCGGTAAGGTTCACTCCGATACGCGCGCCAGGCGGCAAGGTCCTGGCGTGGGCGATGATTCTTTCCTGTACGTCCTTGGCGTCCCACGGGTCGACCGGGAGTTCGTCGAACTCTGCTTCTTGGATGAACGCGCCCATGCAGGTCGCCGGGAAGTCCTGGGAGTTCACGAACACATGTCGGTCGGAGGCGAACTGGCGGATGCCCAGCAGCGATGGCATGCGTTGCTCACCGAACAGGTGATAGGTCACGGCGAACCCTTCGTGGACATTGGCGATCGCCGCTTGACTGGTGCCGTGGCGCTCCAGCCATTCGGCAGGCAGGACAATAGCTTCTGGCGGTTTGCCGACAACGGGCGAGACGATGAGGCGTTTCTTCAGGTGAGGATGGGCGAGGGCTGCCAGTGCCCACATGAACGCCATGACCGGCGTGCCAGGGCTCAGGTACAGCGTCACGAGTTTCTCGCCGGCGGTCTTGGCGACGAAATCCAGGGCGCGCATGGCACAGGCGTAGATGCCTTCGGAGTCGTTCAGTTCGCGGAGCGTCTCGCTCTTCAGCGAGATGCGCGCCTGCCTGCCGAACCTTGGCAACTGCGCCTCCAGCCAGAGGGTGAAGTGAGCATGGGCGGCAGGCGTATTGGCGAAAATGGAGACGAAATCGTTGGTCACGCCGCGATCCTGTTGCTGATTGGCAGCATGAATCGCCGCCAACTGTGTCGCCAGATCCGCGCAGGTGGGTGTCGACACGTGATCCTGGAGGTCGTTTCGTGTGTAGCCAAGAATGACGATTTCGCTATAGTCCTCTGCCGCCAGCGCTGCGGCGATCGGACCTTCCGTGCTTTCGAATCCCAGCGATGCGCGAAAGTCCGTTATGCCATACCAGGTGAGTAGAAACTTCTTCATAGGGAACTCTTGGCGACGTAGGGGCGGAACCAGATAGTTTCACTGGTCATTCGGTTCACCAGAACGGCCCGGTTGGGCTTTTCGAGACCCTTGAACTTACCAATGCCGGTGGAGACCAGCGAGCCGGCGTCGTCTTCACTCATGCAATATCCCAGGCGCAGTTCGAAGCACGAAAGAAGGTCCTTGCAGGTCGATGCGCAGCGCTGCCAGCGCTCGACGAAGGCGAATACGAACACCCCATGGCGCGGGCCATCCTCGGCAATGCGCTTTAGCAGATCGCCGGGGGAGGGTGGCTCGCCTGGCTTGGGGGGCCTGAACGCGGTCGGCGGGTGCAACAGTTTCTCCGAATCGAGACCGTCGATGATCAAGGCGACGCGGTGACTACCGATGGAATCGGCTATCGCTTGCAACGGGAGTGCCGCGATGTCGTCGAACACTTGCACGGGACCGCCGGGCTCGCGCGTCCCTGAGGTGAAGTCGCCTTTCGCGGTGACGCCGCGGGCGTTGAAGTAGATGATCTCGTCGAAACGGCTGGATGCCACCAGGCTGGACAGCGTTGCGTTGAGCAAGCCATCGTGGATGGCATCGTTGTAGCCACTGAACAGGACATTGAAGGCCGGGCGCTGGATGAGCGGAACCGTGAGCATGTCGGCGTCGAACGTCAGTTGTTGCCCGAGGAGCAGGGCACCGTCCCCTGAACAGACGTTCTGGTAGGTAGTGGCGCAAGGCGGCTCAGGCAGGCGGGTGCCATCGAAGATCCGGGTCTTGTCCGCCATGCCCTGGCGCGCGGCGTTCTGCGCCAGCGTGCTGATGTGTTCGCGGCAAGTGTCGCTGTCTGCCAGGGGTATCAGGAACTTGACGTTGCCGGACCTGGCCCCGTTGGCATTATTGATGATGCCCTCGGGCGGGCTCTGCAGTTCCGCCGCAGCCCAGTTGTTCGCGCCGAGGATCATCGCCGAGTCTTCCTGGCCGCAGGCCAGGGCGATGCGGCAGCCCAACTGGGTGATGATGCTGCCCAGGGACATGGCGTTGATGCCCTTGAGGGTCTGCGTCGCGAGCAGTACATGAATGCCGAATGAGCGCCCCTGCTTCAATAGTTGCGACAGGAGTTGTTCTGCCGCCTCCGCTACCGCGCGTGTGCCGGCGAAGAGTACCTGGAACTCGTCGATGACCAGGAGGATCCTGGGTAGCTGGTCACCTGTGCTGGCGCGGAATTTGGCGAAGTCGGAGACCTTGTTTTCCTTGAACGCGTGTCCGCGCCTCTGCAGTTGACCCACCAGGTGGCGGAGGACCGTGACGCCGTATTCAGGATCGCTTTCCGTGGCGACCAGCCGTGCATGGGGAAGGGGCGGGTCGGCATAGATGTTGAATTCTGTCGATTCCTTGTAATCCAGCAGGTAAAGGTCGACTTCCGCCGGTGAATAGCGCTGGCACAGGGAGTGGATCAGGACGTGCAGCAGGTTCGACTTGCCTGATCCGGTCTTGCCGGCGAGCAGTGCATGGTGTTCGGACGTTGTGGCACCGAGGACGAAGGAAGTGGGCGCGCCGGCGGCCGTCCAGCCTATCGGGATGTTGAAGCCTGCGCAGGTCGTGGCACCCTTGGAGAAACTGGACCAGAGGTCCCTCAACGACCGGCTGAAGCGCGCCTGCCGGGCGTACTCTTCGGCGAGCGCTGAAAGGTAGGGGCCAAGTTGTTCCTGCCTGGGCCATTGCTCGGACTTGCATCTCGATGAAAGGCCGTTGCGCGCAACGGATGGGGTCGCGAACAGGTCATCGAACGCTGCGGCCGCCTGTGCTGCTGTGGCGCGGAATTTCTCGTAGCGCTGGTCCTGCAAGCGGTGCTCGTCGATCGCGATGATCGGCAGGACGCCACAGCGCGGGCCGTTCTCGCACAATCGCTGGAGGAACCACAGGCTTTTCTCGGACAGTTGCTCCGGCGCATCGAACAGCACCAGCACCTTGTATGCAAGACGGCTGTCAGGGTTCTTCGCATTGTACGCCGACCAGTTCGCGGACTCGTCATTGAAGCGATGCTGGAGCAGTTCTTCGATGTCGTCCGTCAGCCGGCCGAGCGCAGACTCGATTTCGTCCGCGCGCGTCAGCACCCGCTGTGCCGGTACCAGTTGCTCGACCTTAAGCAGGGGCAGGAACGGCTCGACCGATTGTCCCAGTCGCAGCGGATCGATGATCGTCAACTCCAACTGCGCTGGGGGCAGGGCAGAGAGCAAGCGCAGCAGCAGGCCGAATACCCACTGCGTGTGGCTCGTGTGGCCTCGGGAAAACGCCAGGGCGCTGGAGAGTGGAAAGGGGATGGCGTTTGGCGTCGAACAGCAGAGATCCTCGAAGCCCAGTTGCCGGGAGCCGAGAATTAGGCGCGCAGGCATTTCCGTGACCGCCCATGGTGTCGTAGGGACCAGATCCGTCAACGCCAACTGTTCGCGGCGAAGCCGCTCACCCGAGCGCATCGCGTCCGTGGCGATACCTTCCCATTGCTGCACGAACGCCGATCGCCAGGCCCTTGTCCGCTGGGCGCGGCTGGCGTTCGTCTGTCTTTCTTCATCTGCCAGCCGTCGCAAGGCCTCTTCCGTCGAGGCAGCCAGGGGCGTTTGCATGTCTTTGCGCAGCCCCTGAAGGGTTTGCTCCCTTCTGGTCGCGACGGCATCGAACTCACGGTCGATGCGGGCCTGGCCTTCCTGATAGTCGGCGATGGCTTGCATGGCCCTGGAGACGATCTGGCCCGGATGCTCGCAAGATCCCTTCATACATCAAGCTCCCCACGTGAAGTTCCGACGTCTTGCGCTTCCTCGAGGATGCCGTCGATGACGGTGACCTGACGCTGGTAGTCTTCGCTGAAACTGCGCAGACGGGTGATGTTCTCCTGGATCGGGGAGAGCACTTCGTTGGCGATGGATGTGCCGAATCCATCCCGCACCCCAGCGTTGAACCTGTTTGCGCAGGCCGCCATCAGTCCCATGACATCGTCAAACATCGACATCCCCCGACTCATCGTCCATGGGGATTTCTAGCACATGCGCATCGGTGGAGATGCCTGGAAGCAGCGAAGCACAACGCTTGCCCGGCAGCAGGTAACGGGATTCGAAGTCCGGATCCTCGCGTCTGATTTCGCTCAGGAATCTATGCCACCGCTCCTCGGACAGGTCGATCGAGCGGCAGCCTGCGGTCAGATCCAGCAAGTGCGCCGTGGCCTCGTCCAAGTCATCCATGTCGCCGGTATCGACCGCGCGCTGCAACTGCTCCACTCCTGCCCGGACCTGTTCAAGGATGGCAGGCTCCACTACGGCGAATCGCACTTTCATGGCTGTTCCTCCTGGCTCTGGCGGATGAAATCAAGACAGGACAGGTCTATCTCGTTCTTGCTCGGCAGCATGCCTATCAGAGGCGAGCCCGCCTCGCGCAAGGCATCGCGCAGTTCTTTCTCTTTCTCCGGAGAAAGGTCCTTGATGTCTCGCGAGCAGAGCGTGCATTGCGCATCCGCTTGCTTGTGTCCTTCGGACTGGAACACCATGTGGTCCTTCTGCGCGTAGAGGTACTGGGCCTTGCCGCACTTCACCTCCAGCGCCAGCGAACCGCCCACCGGTGCCCCCATGCCCGGACCACGCCCCAGTACGACCGGAACGCGCAGGTCGGTTATCAGCAGGTCGGTCTTGGTGTACCGGCCGTTGTCGCCAACGAGCGTCCGCCCTTGTGTTTCGATGCGACCACCCAGTGGCACCAGGGCGTGGCGAGCCAGTTGCTCACCGAATTCGCCGCACAGTTCGATGCGGACCTTGCGCACGACCCTGTTGCGCTCGACATCGCCTTTCGCGGCAACCCATTGCTCGCGGAACCTGTCGACCTTCGCCCGATACTCGGGATTTCGTTCGTACAGATATTCCTGGAGCATCTGCCGATGCTCCGCGGACAGATTCATTCGGTCCCGCAGTACATCCGGTGTGACGACGCCACCCTGTTTCACCGGGTCCCACTTCAGCCAGGAACGGAAGTCCGCAGCTACGGGATGGGTTGCGAGGTAGGCTTCCAGCGCTTGTTGGGCCGCAGAAAGGCGTGCAACACCGAGATCGATGGCTTGGCCGACGCCGAGAAGCCGTGCATTGCACTCATGCTGCGCTTGCGCCAGTGCTTGCGCAGCCATCGAGACCGCCAGCCTGGTCATTTCCAGACGACGTTCCATGGCCATTCGGTCCTTCATGGTCCGTTCGAGGTCGGCCCGTGCCTGCTCCAGCGCGTTGCAGGCCTGGTCTACCTCCGCCCTGGCCTGGTCAGCGCAGTCGTGTTCCCAGGAGCAATCAGGACTCGACCCGTCTACGTCGAGCGGTTGGGCGATACAACTGGACAGCGAACTCTCGGCGGCGTCGAGACTGGCGTATGCGGTGTCCAAGGCCTGCTGGGCGATCTCGGACGCCTGGCCGGCGTCCAGTTCCTGCTGCATGGCTTCATCCAGCAAGCCCTCGCTATGCTGTGAGGCGTTTTGAGCGTCTTCGTACTTGTGCTCAGCCAGGGCAACCTGTGCACGGCAGGATGCCTCCAGGGCCTCATGAACGGCCTGCAGGTCGCGCACGAGATCTTCGAGATTTTCCACCTGACCTATGGATACGAGTGCCATTGCCCTTGCGACGTCCTCAGCTCTGAAGGTAATCGCGCAGGCGTGACGCCAGGGCGATCAAGTAGGGCACCTGGTCTGCCGCGTTCGCATTGAACTGATGGAGTTGCTGGGCGAGCATGTTGAACTCCTCTTCGAACTGTGAGCGTTTCTCGTCCTGCCAGGTGTCACCAAGCGACAGGAATGCGCCATTCAGGGCACCAACACTGTCGTTGAGCGAGTCGGTGAATTGCTGCAGTGCATATGCAAAGCGCTCTAGCTCTTCCGGATCCCCGATAGCCTGTGCCATTACCAGTAGCCTCCATCGTCCGCATCGGGTGCCGTCGGCACCGATGACTTCTGTCGAGCGCCGATGGTCGCTGGCTGGACATCGATCGAGTTCGCTGGCGGTATGGTATTAGGTGTCTGTGATCTGGTGCGGATGGTCACCGACATGGTCACGAACTTGAAGAAGTCCTTCATTTGCCGGGCATTCTCCGCGTAGAACAGCGGGTTATGCGTGCCCTCGATGAATGTTCCAAGAACCATCTCGTCGGCGTCGGCACCGATGGCCATGGCCATGCGATCACATTTCGCGGAGCGCCCTTCGTTTACGAACTCCCGCAACGCGCCTTCCCAGCCATTGTCCGGTTGTCCGTCCGAGACCAGCACCACGGTCGGACGATAAGCGCGCGATGGCACGACGCCCTTGTCTTCAATCATTGCCTTGGCCATTTCAAGCGCGACACCCAGTGGTGTCCTGCCGCTTGCTGCAAGTGCGTGCCAATGAATGTCGTTGGCACTGGCCAGGGGTTGATGCAGCCTTACCTCCGAGCCGAACGTGATGATCGAGGCCCAGATTTCGGTCTCGCTGGTCTCGTTGCCACGGAACACGTCGAGCATGTCGCTGACTGCGTCATTGAGGTTTTGAATCTTTTCCCCGCCCATGCTACCGCTGACATCGAGCAAAAGAATGACCGGTAGTGGCTTGGCCTTGGGCGCTGTAAACTTTGATGGGTCAAAGGGAGTGCTCACAGGCAATACTCCTTAATCAAAAAAGATGGATAGGCCGCGTTGCATGTTGCGATGATTGCGTCAGAGGGTTGAAATATAACGATATGCGTTGCAGAGGATCCTCCGTGGAGGTACCTCAGTCTGCTTGCGTATGGCGCTACCAGTGATGTGAGGGAAAACAGTGGTCTGGCTGAGCGCGCGTATCCTGATCTGGCAGAATATTGTCGCTTGTTGCATGAGACTTCCTTGTTCTGAATCGCCAACTGGTGAACAGCTGTTTGACGCCGAGAAGGCTGATGTTACTCAACTGGGTGGCAATGTGCTATTTGTTTGTTGGGGCTGACCTGGCCTGTTTCATGCGTCGAGAAAGGGCTGACGCTAGGCCCTAATGGAGCTCTAACTGTCAGCGCTGTGCGTAACGGTTTACTGTCCCTTGGGTGCAAGAATACCCACTCTGACTGGCGTTCCTAACCCGCTGTCCGCTCCTCCCGCTCGCGCTTCAATTCGCTGTACTCGCGATACAACTCGTAGCCCTTCTTGGCGACAACAATGAAACCGATAACCGCAAAAAGATTCTTCATGCGCCTGTCCTCCAGGTCCAGAAATGCTCAATGTCAATCAAGCCGTAGAAAGTACTCGAGGTGGCTCTTCATTACTTCGACCGGTGCTGCCGTGAGCTGCTCCAGTGTTTCCTCGGCTGTCCATCCTGCGTCGAGCAATGCGATGGTTTTTTGGGGGGCAGAACTCCCTTCTGATAAAGCGTCAACATTAAATCGATGAGCCCGCGTGTCTCACCAATATCTTCTCGGTTGCCGTGCTGCTGGAGGCTACCCGGAATTGCTTCTTTCAGCGAATAGGAACGCACCAGAAGGCGAGCGAGGATGTCCGCAAGCAGCCCGACTGCCAGATACCCAGTTGGTGTGATGCGCTGACTCAGCCGCCAGTTCGAAGGGGCAGGGAATAGAGCATGCGGCGCTACCCTTATGACGCCTCCGCAGCCCTTGCTGTCGTTGCACGCTAGTTCGCCAAAGGACTTGCAATGACGAAGTGCCGATAGATAAGTCTTGCCGGTGCGCGACGTGACCAGAGCGAATTCTCCTGAATCAGCCATCCGTCTTTCCCCACATCAGTCGCTGGCTCGCCGTCCTGAGTGAGATGCCAGCGTAACAATGCGTGATGAATTACTGGCGGTGGATTGTAGAGAACGCGCGCTGATTGTCTGACCTGGGCGCGAAGCAGCCCCTCGGCCGTGATCAGCATCATCTGTGTGTCATCGGTAATCGCTCTTGTCATGCCGTAGACCTGACTGAAACCCCGGATACCTGACGAGCCAAACTGCTGCTTAACTTCCGTCCGATTGAGAGGCTCGACTGGGCCCCAAGGGCATCCCCGGTTGCACCACCCAAAAGGCACCCCTTGATTCTATCCAGACGATTCATCTTCCACTCCTTTGAGATCTTCAGTCGTGTTGACGAAGCATCAGTTGGCGCTGCAACTGCTGCGCGTGAGCCCGTTCGGCGCGCAAGGCGGCACTCAACTCGCGGTTATGCACTACCAGAGCGTTATGTGCACTCAGTACACCCTCGAACTGCGCTTCGAGTTGCTGACGCAGTTGAACGGGCTGTGCCAATTTCCATGCGCCCCACACCAGCAACATGATGAGCGCGACCGGTACCAGCACAATCACCAACGCTGCCTTCAGTTCCATTTGAGCACGCTCCTTGCCAAAGTCATTGAATGACGGAGTAAGGGTATGTAGCTTTGAGCGACATATCTATGATGTTTACCTGTACAGGTAAAGTTTTCGAACACAAGGGGACACAATGAAACGGAAGCAGTCGATCATATCTGTCCGTTGGGATCTGGCGCTGCGTTATCGGCTGATCGAGACTGTCGCCTGGTGGGAAGGGCGGCTAACCACGGGGCACCTGATGCAGAGCTTCGGCATCAGCCGACAGCAAGCATCTAAGGACATCAACACCTACATCACCGAGCACGCGCCTAAAAACCTGACATATGACAGGCATTTGAAAGGCTATGTCCCCAATCTGAAGTTCGCGCCAAAATTCATCGACAATAGTGCCAGCGCTTACCTGCACCTGCTGAGCGAGAACAAGGAGCGGGCACCACACATCGAGGGGCTTGCCCTGGCTTATGCGCATACCGAAGTGCTGAAGGTCCCGGATCGCTCCGTGCGGCCCGACGTGCTCCGCCCCCTGCTGAAGGCCTGCCGCGAAGGACTGCGGTTGGAGTGTGAATACGTTTCACTTGCCAATCCGGTGCCGGAGACACGCCTCATCGCGCCGCATACCCTCATTTATACCGGGATGCGCTGGCATGTCCGAGCCTTCTGCGAGAAGAATCGGGACTACCGAGACTTTGTCCTTAGTCGTTTCCGTGGCGAGCCAGATGTACTGGACGTCTCCGAGCACGTGCGAGAACGGGACGCAGGTTGGTGCACTGAGGTGACGGTGATCATCGAGCCCGACCCTCGGTTGAAGCCGGAACAGAAGGCTATCGTCGCGCAGGATTACGGCATGCAGCGGGAGCAGTTACTAATTCCCAGTCGTGGTGCTCTGGTGCAGTACGTGCTGCAGCGATACCAAATAGACCCGAATAAGATCCAGGCCAAGGCTGCTGCTCAGCAGATTGTGGTAGCGAACCTGGAGGATCTTCAGCAGTGGATCTATCAATGACGGACCAA
Organism: Pseudomonas taeanensis MS-3; assembly: GCF_000498575.2. GTDB lineage: Bacteria > Pseudomonadota > Gammaproteobacteria > Pseudomonadales > Pseudomonadaceae > Aquipseudomonas > Aquipseudomonas taeanensis. Next base: position 9,681 of record NZ_AWSQ01000007.1, on the reverse strand, counting down.
TGTTAGGTTCTACCGTGTTAGCACGGAAGCTCTCGAGTAAGCTCACATTGATCAGAGGGGGGGGCGTTTCACGCGAGCGAAGGTCGGTCCCGCGATACGTTGCTGGAGTTGGCGGACTGGTGTCCTGGGCATCTGAGTCGGGCTTGGGTGGCTTAGCGGACTCCTTTAGAGGGTGTCGCCAGTTGTGTGGCGCGGTGAGTCCTGACGAAAAGATGTATCTGTAGTGGCTATCAGCGATTTCGTAGTCAGAATACGGCAACTCGGCCAGGGACTTTTGCGGGGAACCGTTGAAAACCGTCAGGTTGCGCGGAGCACTGGTTGCAGCGAGCGCTCGAAATTATCACTTTAAAGTCAATGACTTATAGGGTCGACCTCCGGCATGGGGTGCTAGGGGTCGAGTGTTCGAATCACTCCGTCCCGACCATATATTTCAAGCATTTGAGCCTGGTCAGTGATGACCAGGCTTTTTTGTGTCAGGGACTTTTGCGGGACTTTTTTCATCCTGCCTTCCTCCTCAGTATTGTCAGCACCGGCCCGCGAGAGTCGGTAGCCGAAATCTTGTTGGCTTCATCCATCAGCTTGCCCAGTTCTGCGCCCGAGTAGTGACTAGTGATGCTGCCGTTCTTGTGGCCTAAAAGAGCCTTCCTGTCTTCCTCTGTAACTTTATAGGCTTCAAGCAGACCGCCGAAATCTACGCCAGCGCCCATGAGCTGACCTGGTTGACCCCGTTCGTCTGCGTGGTGCTGGTGCTGTTGTTTGGCATCGCCGGAGTGATCATCGCCAACCGTATCGTCACCCCGATCAACCTGGTCAAGGAGGGGCTGCGCACCATCGCCCAGGGTGAGGGCGACCTGACCAACCGCCTGACCCTGCTCGGCAAGGATGAAACCTGTGAGCTGGCTAGATGGTTCAATCAGTTTATCGAGTCGACCCAGGCCATGATCAAGGTGATCAAGGACAACGCCATCAGCATGCATGGCGACTCCAGCCACACCAATGAACGCACCACGGCCATGTCGGCCAGCCTGCAGCGCCAGCTGAGTGCGGTGGAGCAGATCGTCACGGCGGTGACCGAGATGTCCTCGGCTGCCAACGAAGTGGCGCAGACCTGTGTCAGAACCGCCGAGGTCTCGGAACAGGGCCTGGCGGCGACTCGCAGCGGCAAGGAAGTGATCAGCCGCAGTGCGGCCGGAGTCAACAACCTGGGTGCCAGCATCCAGGATTCCAGCAAGGTGATCCAGGAACTGGAGCGGGAGACGGTCAACATCAACAACATCCTCTCGACCATCCAGCAGATCGCCGAGCAGACCAACCTGCTGGCCTTGAACGCCGCCATCGAGGCCGCCCGTGCGGGCGAGCAGGGGCGAGGGTTCGCGGTGGTGGCGGACGAGGTGCGCAACCTGGCCAAGCGCACCCAGGACTCCACCGGGCAGATCAACCATATCCTCAATCTACTGGTCAGCCGTATCAAGGAAGTGACGGTGACCATGGATCACAGCCTGTCTGAGTCCAGCAAGGCCATTGAGCTGTCCGGCGAGGTCATGGGCGCTTTCGAGAATATTGAAAGCGCGGTACAGATGATCCGCGACATGACCATGCAGATCGCCACCGCCACCGAAGAGCAACACCTGGTCGCTGAAGATATCAACCAGAATGTCGTCGCCATCAACGAGGCGGCGAATCAGGTCTCCAGCCAGGCTATGGAGGTGGAGCAGTACTCCCGCGAACAGAGCGACCTGAGCAGCGAGCTGAAACAACTGGTGGCGCGCTTTCGCACCGAATAGTGCGTGGCTGCCGGCGGCAGGGGTTCCACGCCAGTCGCTCGCACGCAGAACTGCAGGCCCACAGAGCGGCGGCGTCGCCGCCCGACTCTGCGGCAGGTTATTCCGCCAATATCGTGTGACTGACGGCCCGAGCCCTCGGTTTCCCGGCTAGTTTGCCAAACGTAGTGCGCGAGCTTCGCATGGGTTGCTATGTTGAGATCTGGGTTCGGATCCAGTTGCGCAGTGGTGATCGTGCATCCCGTTCGTGGTGTTCGGCATAGGGTATGACCTGCCGCAAGCGGTTGTATATCACTGCTGCCCAAGCCGTTCGTACTCAGAACGTGCCCGTGGGTTTCTTAGCGGCTAACAGACTGCTTCGCGTTGCTAGAGTGTTCGATCTTGACTCAGCGGTAACCGGCAGCGCTCGTCTTTCCACCACGTAGGCAGCAGCTTGCGGATAGCCAATTGATTGAAGCGATCATCAATCAGGTAGACCACGCCTTTGTCTCTGACCGTGAGGATGACTCGGCCGGCGGCCTGTACGACCTTCTGTAGGCCCGGGTAGAGGTAGGAATTATTCGGCTATCAGCGTTGTAATCCGGTTGACGCTGATAATTTGTCCGCTCCAGATCATCTCGAAATGAGCGGCCTGGATGATTGACGCAACAGTCCTTGGTGTCATCAGCGCCCAACAGATGTTGCCTGGGGAGCGTACCGAGTTGTAGCGCAGGCCCGTGCATGCCGCGCGCTTCGTTTCGCCTCCCAATTGATGAGAAAGCGTGTAGTCGTCAGGTGCATATATGGGGGCTGACAGCGGCACTACTGTAGCGTCTCTCATCCCCGCATCAGTGAAGCTGCGGGCCAGCCCTCTGAAGACAAAACGCTCGTAATTGAGGTCCGGTACGTTCGACCAGTAGCGCTCCTGATGATGGCGCACCTCTGCAATCGCAGTGTCCATCTTGTCGGCCAGGTAGAGCACGCCAAAGCTGCCATTGCTGAAGCGTGAGCCGGCCGGGTTCACATGGGTAAAGGGCGCTGTGGCGTAGGAGCATCCAGGAATACCGAACGGGATCTGGTCGCGAGGAATCAGCTCCAGCCGGCCAAGTTCGTTCTGCAATCGTGGGTTCGTCATTGCCTGTAGCTGATAAATGGCTTCGAAGTCTGCTGCGTCAGCGACGTCATCGAACAAGGCAATGGGCGGAAACTTGGAGTTGACCAAGCGATAGGCTTGCAGGCTCTCGCCTTCCAAGGGAGGAAGACCGCTTAGCATTACCACTGGGCGCCCCGCAGTGCGTCGATCCGTCGGAATGTCTCGTACAGCGAGATCATGTCGCCCTGCGCCATGATGTCTAGCGGCGCGCGCCCGTTGAAGAATTCGTTGCGATTCTCCATCGAGGGGAAGCCATAGACGTTTTCGGGATTGTCGAACACCAGGCGCAGTGCCGCGTGGATATTCAGCACGAGGCTGATGCGCTGCATCTGGTCAAAGTCCAGGCCTACCGCCCACTCGGAGTCACGTTGCTTGGCTCGGGTATAGGTGCTGCGCGAAATACGCAAAATCTGGCAGGCCTGTTCGGAGGAAGCCTTCCACTTGTCCAGGATGTTCAGCGCTGTACGCAGGCCGGCTGCACATTGGCTTTTCGAAAAGTCCTGGGCTTGGATAGCTACAGGCATGGCTAGCACCTCGAGTGGATCTGCAGAGTCAAATTTATCAATATTTAATCTGTAGATCAATCGTTGTTCTGGCAGCCTCTCGATGCCAAAGGGGCGGTTTCCGCTCCTAACACCGGAGAAATGCGGCTAGAACCCTTTGACGGGATAAGGGGTGTAGGGCGTGCCCTTGCCCATGAAGCGTATTCGCATGGCGTCGGCGACGGGTTCTACCCCATTTCCACGGACGGTTTTAAAAGGGCTGAAAACTCCAGATCTTGCCGGGCGACTCTACGGACTTGGCATCTCACGTACTCAACGCATCCGCTAATCCACCTGCGCCCTATGCTTAGTTGATAAGGGCGATGTGAGTTGGCAGCCGGCAGCGCTCGACTCTCCACCAGGTTGGCAGCAGCTTGCGAACAGCAAGCTGGTTGAAGCGATCATCGATCAGGTAGACCACGCCTTGGTCTGTGAGGGTGCGAATGACACGCCCTGCAGCCTGCACGACCTTTTGCAGGCCGGGGTAGAGGTAGGTGTAGTCGTAGCCGTTGTTGCTGCCGAACATCACTTCCATGCGATGCTTGATTTCTTCATTGACCGGGTTGATCTGCGGCAGGCCTAAGGTGGCGATAAAGGCGCCGATCAGTCTATCACCAGGTAGGTCGATCCCTTCGCCGAATGCGCCGCCGAGAACGGCGAAGCCAATACCGCAGCTATTGCTGCTAAAACGGTCGAGAAAGGCTTGGCGATCGTCTTCATCCATCTTCCGCGATTGCTCCCAGGCAGGGATCTGTGGATGAGCAGTACGAAACTCATTCAGTACTGCTTGCAGGTAGGCATAGCTACTGAAGAAGGCCAGGTAATTGCCGGTCTTTTCAGCGAACTGGCGAGCCATCAATGTCGCAATCGGGGCCAGTGAAGAGTCACGATGGGCAAAGCGAGTGGAGAGGTTGCTGACGGCCCGCACCTGCAGTTGCTCGGCACTGAACGGCGATTCCACGTCTATCCACGGTGTTTCTTCCGGCAGCCCCAGCAGGTCGGCATAAAAGTGCGCCGGGCTCAGCGTGGCGGAAAACAATGTGCAGCTGTGGGCATCCTCGAAGCGTGGGGCCAGGAACGGGGCAGGTACGATGTTGCGGATACACAGGGTGGAGACTGACTGCCCGTTGTTGTCGTCGCGGCTGATATCGAACAGCGAGTGCACTCCAAAAGCCTCGGCCAGCCGGCAGAACAACATGGCATCCAGGTAGAAATGCAGCAGCTCGGCGGCATTGCCGGCCGGTTGTTCGCTCAGGTGGTCGGTGAGGGTGCTGACGGCTTTTTGCAGGGCCATGATGAACAGGTCAGGAGTGGTGGAGTAAACCTGATAGGCCACCTCCTGATCACGTTCCAACTGTCGCCAGTGCCGACTGATGCGCTCCAGCGGTGCCTTCATGACGCTTGGCGCAATCCGCCGTACGGCTTCAAAGCGCAGTTGATTGAGTTCGGCGGTATACATGCTGCGGGCGCGTTCGATCAGGTTGTGGGCTTCGTCCACCAGGAGGGTGACACGCCATTCGTTGAGTAGGGTCAGGCCATAGAGCAGGCCGCCCATGTCGAAGTAGTAGTTGTAATCACAGACCACCACATCCGCCCAGCGACACAGTTCCTGGCTCAGGTAGTAGGGGCAGATCTGATGGTCCAAGGCGGTTTCGCGCACACTCTCGTGGCTCAGCCATTGGCCTTCGAGCGCTGCTTTGCGGGCGGCGGGCAAACGATCATAAAAACCTTTGGCCAGCGGACAGGAGTCGCCATGACAGGCTTTGTCCGGATGCTCGCAGGCTTTATCTCGGGCGACATGCTCCAGCACTCGCAGCGACATCGCGGTTTCCTGGCTGCGCAGGATGGCCAGGGCATCCAGGGCTAGGCGCCGGCCGGGGGTTTTTGCGGTGAGGAAGAACAGTCGGTCGAGCTCTTGTTCGGGAAACGCCTTGAGTTGTGGAAACAGGGTGCCGAGGGTTTTGCCGATGCCAGTAGTGGCCTGGGTCATCAGGCAGTGTCCGTCGCGAGCAGCCCTATAGACCGACTCGGCCAACTGGCGCTGGCCGCTGCGAAATTCAGCATGGGGAAAACGCAGCTGTGTCAGTGCCAGATTGCGCAGGCGCCGATGCTCGCGTTCGTACTCCGCCCAGCGGATATAGCGGCTGCATTGCAGTTCAAAGAACTCACGCAGCTCATCGGCAGTGGCGGTCAGGTGAAAGGCCGTTTCATGCTGGGTGATGACGTTGAAGTAGACCACCGCCAGATTGATCTCCGACATGTCGCGCTCGCAGCAGAGCAGCCAGCCATAAACCTTGGCCTGTGCCCAATGCAGCAACCGGTGATTCTCAGGGATGCGGTTGATATCGCCCCGGTGGGTTTTGATCTCTTCCAGTAGGTTTTCATCCGGGTCGTAACCATCCGCCCGGCCTCGTACCTGGAGGCCCTGGTATTCGCCACTCAATGGCAGTTCGGCGTAGTAATTCGGTCCTCGTCTGGACATGACGATGGCGTGGCCAGTCATGCCTTCCTGGGCAGTGGGCGAGGGGGTAAAGCGTAAATCCAGATCGCCGACTTTGGCGGTGAACTCGCACAGTGCACGCACGGCCACCTGATAGTTCACGCATTCACCCATTGCACGTAACAGACATCCACCGGCATGCCGTGTTCGGCACAGAAGGCCAGCCAGCGACGCTGGTTATCCTGCAGACGGTCGCCCGGGCCTTTGACCTCTATCATCCGGTAGCGCTGTTCGGCCGGCCAAAACTGGATCAGATCGGGCATGCCGGAGCGGTTGGCCTTGATGTCCTGCAGCAGTCGCAGGAACCAGGCTTTTAAGTGTGCCGCTGGCATGCAGTCGAGCGCTTGCTCCAGCAGCGGTGGGGCGAGCGCACTCCAGAATACGAACGGCGATTGGATGCCAAATTTGTCTACATAGTTGTTCCGGATCACTTGCTGGTAGGTCCCCGAATCAAGGTGCGCCAGGCATGCTGCAAATAGCTCGGCGCGCCGTGGATGAAAGTCGGAGCTGAATAGATCAGCCGGGCCGCTATGGAACGGATGAAAGAAGGCGCCCGGTATAGGGGCGAATATAGCCTCCCAGCACAGCAGTCCAAACAGGCTGCAGATCAGGCTATTCTCGACATAGTGCACCGGCCCATCAGGTTCGCTTAGATGGTTTTTTACGGCATGTTCGACGGTCTGTCCCTTGGGCTTGGGCAGGCAAAGTTCTATCTGCGCTGGCGCTACTGGCTTGGCTTTGCTCGGTTGCGCATGCCCGAGCTGGCGGCCCAGGCGAGCCAGGGCGCGCTCGACGGCTTGAGCCTCGGCATCGTTCTCGGGGGCTTGTGCAGCTTGGTTGGCCAATCTATAGGCTGGTTCTTGACGGCCCAGTCGCTCCAGCACACGGATCTGCCGTAGACGGGCACCTGTATATAGGCAGTCGGCATAAAAGGCCAATGCCCCCTCCAGATCAGCCGTGCGTTCCAGTTGCTGGCCCATGCGAAACAACAGCTTGTTACGCCGTGCGGCCAGGAAGGGTGTATCGCAGGCCAAGGCACCGATCTGTTGCAGGACGCTGACAATAGGCTTACCTGCCTCAAACAGCTCGAGGCTGCGCTGCAGCTGCAAATAGCAATCTACATCTGCACGGTGACGAAAGGCGCGCGAGTCGGGTGTCAGTTTTATACGCTCATAACGGAAGATGCCGAGTTCGGCGAGGGCGAACTCCGACCAGTCCTGACGCAGGTTGCCGAAAAACATCAGGCGCAAGCGCTCGCATAGGGCGTCGATGGTCAGAGTGAAGACTTGATCATCTGCGCCTGGGCACCAAGCTGCGAAATGACGTGGCTCAGCGTACTGCTCGGCCAGTTGTTCCAGCAGTTCGCTTTTCTTTAGCGACTTTTGCAGTGGACGGTTACCCAGGTGTTCGAGGGCTTCATCCTTGCGCAGCAGATTAAACAGCTCCGCCAGCGATAGTTCAGCGTCATGACGAATCCAGCCAGCGTCGAGCAATGGCTGTGCCGCTATGCGGGTGCAGCCGATCTCGACATAGTCCAGCTTGCTGAGGCGAAAATTCGAGCCCCTACGCATGATCATACGTACCAATAAGGCTTGCGACGTCGTCTCCATGGCCAGGAACTGCTGCAAAAAAACATGCTCGGACTCGCTCAGAAAATCGCCATAGCGCTCCTGCAGCCAGCTGAGGGCTTGATGAAAGTTCGACAGGTAGTAGAAGCAGGGAGCGAGCTGAGGCTGCATGGGAATGCCGGATTCTGTTGGCAGAGTCAGATATCAGCCTTACGGCATCTGACAACGCAAAGTGGATGGGGTGCAAAGATCGTTGTCGGGAGTTCTGTTGCCGTTCAGCGCATCGAATTGACTGGGCAGAGTTTAGTTTATACTGTTTATATATACAGTAATTTACAGGCATTCCTTCCATGACCACCGCAACCATTCTCGGTTCCATGGGCAGCTCCACGACTGAGCTACCCTTTTTTTCCGCTCGTGTTCCAGCAGGCTTTCCGAGCCCCGCACAGGATCACCTGGAGCAAAAACTATCCCTGGACCAGTTGTTCGACGTCGATGCGCCGCATACCTTTCTGGTGCGGGCGGATGGCGAAAGCATGATAGGCGTCGGAATTTTTGATGGAGACGTGATGGTGGTTAATCGTGCCATGCCGGCGCGCCACCGAGACATTGTGATTGCCACGATCAATGGCGATACCTTCGTCAAGCGACTGACCCAGGCCGGCGAGCAGATCGTACTGTACTCGGAGAATCCCAAGTTCTCACCGCGTTACATCCTTGAGGGCGATGAGCTGCTGATCTGGGGTGTGGTCATGGGTAGTATCCGCCGTCACCATAGCCATGCATGAACCTGCCATAGCGCTGATTGACTGCAACAGTTTCTATGCCAGTTGCGAGCGAGTGTTTCGTCCCGATCTGTTACGTACGCCGATTGTGGTGCTGTCGAACAACGACGGCTGCGTGATCGCCCGCTCTGCAGATGCCAAGCCTCATGTGAAAATGGGGGCGCCGTATTTTCAGATCAAACAAGACCTCAAGCGCAGGGGCATTGTCCCGTTCAGTAGCAATTATGCCCTGTACGGCGACATGAGCGAGCGGGTGATGAGTGTGCTCGAGAGTTTGGTGCCGGCAGTGGAGGTGTACAGCATCGATGAGGCCTTTGCCGATTTGACCGCTATGCCGGGTTCACTGGAGCAGCTTGGGCGAGAGATTCGGGCGCAGGTACTAATGCATACGGGTATCCCTACCTGTGTGGGTATTGCCGCCACTAAGACGCTGGCCAAGCTTGCCAATCATGCGGCCAAGCGCTGGCAGCGTCAGACCGGTGGCGTGGTGGATCTGCGTGACCCAGGCAAACGCGACAAGCTGTTGAGAGTGACGTCGGTTGGCGAAATATGGGGCGTTGGTCGCAAGCTCAGTGCCCGTCTGCAGGGTATTAACATCACCACGGCCTGGGAGCTGGCACAGGCCGATGCTGCATTGATTCGTTCACAGTTCAGCGTGGTGGTCGAGAAAACCGCCCGCGAACTGCGCGGCACCGCATGTCTTGGCCTGGATGAGGCTGTTTCGACCAAGCAGGAGATCTGCTGCAGCAGGATGTTTGGGCAGCGCCTGAGAGAGATAGCACCTATCAGGGAAGCGGTGGCCACTTATACGGCCAGGGCCTGCGAGAAACTACGTAAACAGGGTTCATTGTGCAAGCAGGTGAGGGTGAGTATCCGTACCGGCATGTTCAACCCGGACGAAGCCAGGTATGCGAAAGGCATCCTCTGCGAACTGCCATACCCTACTGATGACACCCGTCTCATTATTAAGGCGACTATAAAAGGCTTGGAGCATGTATTCAGAGAGGGTTTCGCCTATAGCAAGGCTGAGGTCATGCTGCTCGACCTGCGTCAGCGTGATGAGTTTACCGAGGACCTGTTTGCAAATATCCAACCTGCAACGGCAGAGCAGGTAATGCTCGTGCTCGATCAGATCAACAGCAAATGGGGTGGGGGGACGTTGCGAACGGCAGGCGTACCTGCCGCGCCGGAGTGGGGAATGCGACGGGAGATGATGAGCCCAAGTTACACCACTAAGTTCAGTGAACTGTGGTCGGTGCGGGCTCGGTAATAACCCTTACTGTTTGGTCCTGATATTGAGTCGGAGGTTGAGGGCTTTTGCGCGCATTGCGTTGAATTCGGAATAACTCCTCAAATAAGCGTTGACGTGGATT
>NZ_AWSQ01000006.1 GCF_000498575.2 Pseudomonas taeanensis MS-3 | reverse complement strand
ATTGGTCGTAGGTTCGAATCCTACACGACCCACCAAACGACCTTCCGCGGAAGGTTACAAGAAAACCTGAAAGTCCGACTCAAAGGGCTCTCGGGTTTTTTTGTGTCTGTTGGTTTTTGTCCTGATCCATTGAGACCTGGCAGGCGTCAAGAGCTGGTGAGTCCTCGTCCGCGGGCTATTTCGTTGAGTAGCGCTCGGCCAGTGCACAGAAAAACCGCACGTATTGCGCATGGCCGTCACAGAAGACCACATCCAGACGCAAGGGGTCGGCAGCGTCGCTGATGCCCTCGGCGGCCGGCCAGGGCAGCAGGCTTGGGTCACACGCCCGACGCTGTAGGTGCGCCACATCGAGGCCCGGGCGATCCACTTCGCCGCCGCTGCTGTCGATGTAGAGCACGCGGTTGTCGGTGGCGAAAGCCTCGCCCAGCTCCTGCACCAGGGTGAGGAAGCCGCGGTCGCTGCCGCCGCGCAGTTGCTGGGGCTGGCCATCCTCTATGCGAGTGGAGGAGGTGACCGTGTCACCCACGCCGACGATGCGCGGCATCAGTGCCGGATCGAAGTGTTCGCGAGCCAGCTGCAGCAGCGCGCGGCGATCGCGCGGCGCCTGGCGGGCGTTGAAGTCTGCGCCCAGCGGGTACTGGCCGGTGTGCTGGTGATAGTAGTGATTGAGGATCACCAGTACACCAACCTCCTTGACGGCGCCCTTGAGCATGAACTGAAAGTCGGTGGTGCCGGCATTCCCCCCTGCGCTGTACTTGAGCCTTTCCCTACCCTGCGCGTCTTGCCCGAGGTTCGGTGCGTAGTGCACGAAGAAGGCGTCTTCCAGTCCGGCCGCGTCTGCTTCCTGTTGCAACTGGTCCATGAAACCTTCGACCTGTTTCTGCAGCTGCTGGTAGAACGCCGGTTGCGCACTGAAGTGCTGATACAGGCAGTTGATGTTGAGGGTCGGTGAGGCGAGGTTGTCCAGTACGCTCGAGCCGAGCAGGGCGGTGATCTCGGCGGCGGCGAGCGCATAGGGGGGCGCGGCCAGCAGTGCTCCGAGGAAACGCTCGGCCTTGCCCGGTACTGCCTGCAGGAAGCCCAGCTCCGCATCACTGACGCCTGGGTGCGAGACCTTGGCGTAGCGGTCCTGCTGCTGCACCCCGCCGGCGGCCAGCCCCGGTAGATACAGGCCTTGCTCACGAGCCTGGGTGGGCGTATCCAAGGCCTTGTCGACGATGCCGTTTACCCCGCGACTGCCGATGTGTTCGCCATTGGTCAGCACGTAGAAGTGCCCCGCCAGTCGCCGGGCCGCCTCCACATAACAACGCTCGATGCTGCGGGTTAGCGGGTCACGCACCAAGCCCATGCAGACGCCATCCAGGTCCTGAATGATCAGCAGCTTGTTGGTGGCGATGAGGGCGTCGAGCAGGTGGGAGTGATCGAGGGAGAACGCTTGGCTGTGTTTAGTCATGCCACTCATCTTACGCGCAGTGTTTCGCTCAACCAAACCCGAGGCCCGGTTGCTGCGCGCACGACCTCGGCAGTCGATTATGCCAATCGATAAGCTGTCAGCCTGGTGCGCGGCTATGCCTGGCCTCGGTTAAAAGCCAATGGATCAAGGCATCTCGCGCGGGGTTAGCCTGTCGATCGCCGGGGTAAATGACGTAATAACCGCCCTGGTTGGCTCGCCCATCCTGCCATAGCTCGACCAGCCGACCTTGCTCGAGCTCGGCGTTTAACAGCAGACGTGGAGCCAGGGCTATGCCTTGGCCATGTGCCGCCGCATCCATGGCCAGTGCGGTTTGATTGAACTGCACGAAGCGCCGCGGGACAGCTATGCCGGCTTCCTCGAACAAGCCAGCCCAGAGGTTATGAGAGTCCTGAATCAGCGGCCGCATAGCGAAGTCTTCCAGTCGCTTGATGGGGCCGAGTTCTTCTGCAAGGCCGGGGCTGCAGACTGCATAGAGTGCGAGAGGCGCTAGCAGCTCGACATGAAGCCCCTCACCCAAGGGCGCGCGGCCCTGGCGAATGGCGAGATCGACGCCGTCGGACTGAAAATTCGCCAGCCCCTCATTGGCCACAATTTGCACCTCGATATCCGGGTGCGCCCGCGCGAAGGCGGCCAAGCGTGGTACCAGCCATTTCGAGGCGAATGACGGCGTAACGCTGAGCGTGATGCGTGTGTTCTCGGGCCGCAATTTTTGCGTTGCCTCATCGATGATCGCCAGTGCTCGGCGAACAGGGGCGTGATAGCTCCGCCCCACCTCTGTCAGGGCAAGACCACGGGCCTCACGGTAAAACAGCTGCAGCCCCAAGTCGGCTTCAAGCCGCCGCACCTGCTGCGCAACGGCCCCTTGGGTCAGGTTCAGCTCTTCTGCGGCCAGCCGAAAATTCAGCTGCCGCGCAGCCGCATCGAACATCCGCAACGCATTCAAATTGGCTTGGCGCACGCACGGCCTCCGCAGGCAGTAGTTTTTCTACAGTCTTGAGCGACCAGAGATGATTGGTCAAGGGTGCGTATTAAGCTCATAACTATTCCCCTATCCACACAGTTATCAGCAATGGAGCAGCGCTCATGGTTTCCAATAAAGTGGCACTGATCACCGCAGGCGGTAGCGGCATGGGCGCAGACGCGGCGCGACGTCTGGCAGCAGACGGCTACAAGGTTGCGATCCTGTCGTCATCGGGCAAAGGCGAGGCGCTTGCCATCGAATTAGGTGGCCTTGGCGTGACCGGTTCGAACCGCTCGGTAGCCGATATTCAAAACCTGGCGGACCGGGCGATGGAGCGCTGGGGACGGGTGGATGTGCTGGTCAATTCGGCGGGGCACGGGCCGAAGGGACCGGTGTTGGAGATCAGCGACGACGAGTGGCACAGCGGGATGGAGGTCTACCTGCTGAACGTGGTGCGGGCAGCCCGGATCGTTACGCCGCTAATGGCCGCCCAAGGCGGAGGGGCCATCGTGAATATCTCGACCTTTGCCGCCTTCGAGCCCGACCCGTTGTTCCCCACCTCGGGTGTGTTCCGGGCGGCGCTGGCCAGTTTCACCAAGCTGTTTGCGGACAAATACGCCGCCGACCACGTGCGCATGAACAACGTGCTGCCGGGCTTCATCGACAGCCTGCCGGAAACCGCAGACCGCCGCGCCCGGATTCCCATGGGGCACTACGGCAAAGCAAGTGACGTGTCAGCGCTGATCGCATTTCTCGCCTCGGACGAGGCCGCGTACATGACCGGGCAGAACATTCGGCTCGACGGGGGGTTAACCCGGGCCGTCTGAGGACAGCGCAAGGCCCGCGGGAGAATGGCCTGACTGCGTTCATCATTAAGTGATTGGCGGGGCATGACCTTCGCTGCTGTCCTGAAGATTGACCCCGCCGACTAATGCCGTTGCTCTGGCGGTTGCCCTGCCTTGGGCAAAAGCACTTATCATTCAACGATATACCTCATTGCCTGGGTTGGAATCGCCGAATGCTGTCTGCCGTCAAACGCTACAAGTTGCTCCTCTCCGGGGCGTTGCTGCGTTACTTCCCCCGGACCACGGCGTACCTGCGGGCCGAAGGCGAAGCGGCCTTGCTTCACCCAAACCCCAAGCGACGGGTGAAGAAGGCCGGCGCCAGCGCGGGCAAAACCAACAAGAGCAAAACCGCCAGTGCGACAAAACCGGCCAGGCCCCGAGCCAAATTGAGCAAACCGGCCAACGCAGGCATCTATGGACCGGCACCAATGGCGGTCGGCGCTGCGCAAATCCAGGCCATGCGTGAGCGCGTCGCCCAGGCGGTGAGTGCGGGGGTGATCAGTAGTCCTTCCGACGAACAGTGGGCGATGATCCTCAGCCGCAATCCGGCCACGCGGATCTTTGCCGGGGCGGGTTCGGGTAAGTCCACCACTCTGGTGTTGCGCGTGGTGTTCATGCTCTGTCACATGGGCATCGAGGCCGAGCGTCTGACGGTGATCTCCTTCACCAATGCCTCCTGTGCGCAGCTGCGCGAGCAACTGCTCAAAGTCTTGGACTACTGGCAGTACCCTTTCGATGCCGGCAAGGCTCGGCAAGCCGTACGCACCTTCCACTCGGCCATGGCGCTGCTGGCCAAGGAGGTGCTGAACAACCCGCTGTGGTTCGAGCAGCTGGGCGACAAGGCCGCCGCGACCACCGAATTGGATAACCCACTGATCTCCACACGCTTGCGTCCCGCCCAGCAGCGCCTGCTGCAACAGGCTTACCAGGCGTGCTACGCCCAGGAAGCGGATTTTCGTCAGCGGGTGCACAGCCTGCTGGGTTTGCCGGCGCCGCCGGCCAGCAGCGCCGAAGGCAAGCGTGCTGCTGTGCCCAAGGCGCCGCTGGATGGTTTCAAGTTGGCCGGGGAGTTCACCCCGGTGCCGCTGTTCGAAGCCTTCTATGTCCAAGCGGGGTTCATGCAGAGCATCGGCATCCGTCTCGATCAGTTAGCCACACAAACGCTGGCCTGCTCTGCCCGGGAGCGGCTGTTCAGCGAAGCCCTGGTGATGTTCTGGGCTCATTTCGAGGCCTGCCTGCAGGAGCAGGGGTTGATGACCTTCAATGGCGCGTTCCAGCAACTCACGCAGCGTTTGGCGGCCGGCGGCGCAGGGATCTCGACCCAGGCCCTGGCACCCTTCAATCACCTGTTGATCGATGAGTTTCAGGACATCTCCCCGCAGATTGTCCAGTGGCTGCAGGCCCTGCACCGTTGCCTGGCGCGCAACAAAGAGGCGATCAGCCTGATGGCGATCGGTGACGACTGGCAGTCGATCTATGGCTGGCGTGGCAGCTCTCCCGAGTTGTTCATGGACTTCGACAAGCACTTTCCCGGCAAGGGCAAGGCGAAGCACAGCGCGCTGTTGATGCTGGAAACCAACTACCGCTCCATCGAACCGGTGATACGCGATGGCGAGGCGGTGCTCGCGGGCGTCGAGTTCAAACAAGACAAGACCAGTAACGCCTTCAAGGCCATGCAGCCTGGCGACCACGGGGTCAAGCTGGTGCCGCGCTTTGACCTGAACAGCCGTTTGCCGGAACTGCTCAAGGAAATCAAAGCGCAATGTGAATATGCCGCCACTCGCCCCAGCGCCGAGCGCACGGCGGTGTTGGTATTGAGCCGGCGCAACCAACCCTTGCAGAGTATTCAGGCCCAGCTGGACAAGAAGCTGCCGGTCAAGGCCTACACCATCCACCGGGCCAAGGGGCTGCAAGCCGAAGTGGCGATCATCGTCGATGACTGCGCGCCGCCGGAAAAACACCCGCTGCGCAATGCGCTGTATGCCTATTCGGGCTTCTTCCGTAATAGCTATGACCAGGCGATGCAGGATGAAAGCCTGCGCCTGGCTTATGTGGCCATTACCCGTGGGGTCAGCCGCGTGCTGTGGTTCACCCAGAAACCCCAGGGCGCAACGCAGGTGCTGGCCCGACGCGCCAGTCAGCCCTGAGGAGTTGCTGCGATCGTTGCGGGGGGAGGTGATGTAAAGCAACTGCGCATGGAGGCCCGGCCGGCGGGCCCATGCGCAGTCTGGTGGCTGTCGGTCAGTGCAGTTTCAGGCGCGGCTCGGTGCTGCGGCCAATGCGGTCGCTGAGCATCAGCGTCAGGGTGCGGAAGCGCCCGTACAACGCCATTTGATGCATGCGGTAGAGCGATAGATAAAACATCCGCGCCAGCCAGCCCTCGAGCATCACGCTGCCGGTCAGGTTGCCCATTAGGTTGCCGACCGCCGAGAAGCTCGCCAGTGAGATCAGCGAGCCGTAATCACGGTAGCGATACTCCGGCAGGGCTTGGCCCTCGATGCGCAATTTAAGCGACTTGGCCAGCAGCGAGGCCTGCTGGTGGGCGGCCTGGGCACGTGGCGGCACATTGCGCCCGTCGCTGCCGGGCTGCGGGCAGGCGGCGCAATCACCAAAGGCGAAGATGTTGTCATCGCGGGTGGTTTGCAGGGTCGGCCGTACTTGCAGCTGGTTGATGCGGGTGCTTTCCAGGCCATCCAGATCCTTGAGGAAAGCCGGCGCGCGAATCCCGGCGGCCCAGACCTTGAGGCTGGCGGTAATGGTTTCGCCCTGGGCGGTGTGCAAACCCTCGCGGGTCACTTCTTTGACCGCGGCGTTGGTCAGTACGGTCACGCCGAGCTTTTCCAGGGTTTTATGCACCGGTTGGCCGATGCGTTCAGGCAGGGCCGGCAGCACCCGTGGGCCTGCTTCGATCAGGGTGATACGCATGTTTTCCGGGCGGATGCGATCCAGCCCATAAGCGGCCAGCTCGTGGGCGGCGTGATGCAGTTCGGCGGCCAGTTCAACGCCGGTTGCACCGGCACCGACTATGGCGACGCTGATGTATTCGGTGGATTCGCTCTGGCTGGCGTGGGCGCGCAGGTAATGGCTGAGCAGTTGGCGATGGAAGCGCTCGGCCTGCTCGCGGGTATCGAGGAACAGGCAGTGTTCGGCGGCGCCCGGCGTGCCGAAGTCGTTGGTGGTGCTGCCAACGGCAATGACCAGGCTGTCGTAGCCGAGCTCACGCTGCGGAACGAGTACTTCACCCTGCTCATCGAGAGTCGGGCTCAGGGTGATGCGGCGTTCGGCTCGGTTAAGCCCGGACATGCGTCCCAGTTGGAATTCGAAGTGGTTCCACTTGGCTTGGGCCACGTAGTTCAGCTCGTCCTCGGAAGAGTTGAGCGACCCTGCGGCGACTTCATGCAGCAGCGGCTTCCAGATATGCGTCAGGTTGGCGTCAACCAGGGTGATCTTGGCTTTGCCGCGCTTGCCCAGGGTTCTACCCAGGCGGGTGGCAAGCTCCAGACCGCCGGCGCCGCCGCCGACGATGACTATTTGATGGGACATGGGACACTCTCACAAGGCTTTGAAAAAAGCGCGGGGAGTTCGCCAGGGCGAGCGCTAAGCAGCTCATAGCACCAGTCGACTCAGAAGGCGGCTGAGGATACCCAGACCAATCACCGAAACGAGCACAATCAACAGCAAACGCCACACCTTGAACGGCTGGCGTGCGACTTGATGCTGGGGCGCACTCAGGTACTGGTCGACGCGTTTTTGATCGTCGGGACTCAGACGGCTGGACATAGGGGCCTCGATAGAGCGGGCCAAGTGAAAACGAAGCGAGCGAAGGCCAGGTCAGGCAAACACAGACGGTGTGGCACTTTTGTCTGTTTTAACGCCGTATAACCAAGCGCAGTCGTTTTCTTGGGCCTGCAGATGGTGGCTATTCTAGCCTTGGGTTTGTCAGGGGCTCAACGCACACGTCGTCATTCAGGCGAATAATTCCGCCATGCAGTACACGTGCGGTGATACCGCCGTGGCCGCGCATGGCTTGAAAGGTACCCAGTCCCAGGCGTTCTTCGAGACGCGCACAGGGTTGGCACCAACCTGTGGTTTCCAATATGGCCTGGCCAATGCGAAAGCGCCGTCCCTTGAGGCTGAACAGGTTGATGCCACTGATGGCGAGATTGCGGCGCAGATCCTCGGGTTGAATCGCTAACTCTGGCGGTCGACCGAGCAGGGCGCTGACTACTGCCAGGTGTTCCCACTGGATCAGCGTGACCTGACGTGCATTGCGTGGCCCGGGCCGACTGTGGTCACCGGTCAGGCCGGCGTCACGGCGTGCTTCTACGGCGTCCAGCTCCAGCATGGCGCCACGCGAGGTCGGGCGTACGCCGATCCAGCGCACCTGGCCCTGCTGCGGCACTGCAGCCAGCAACGCTTGCAGCGGGCTCATAGACTGATGCCGACATCGAACAGCACGCTGCGCCCGAGATTGCCGCGCAGGAAGTCGGGGGCATCCGGGTGGGCGAACAACACGCGCGCGAAGGTCGGCCCGACCAGCGACAGCGAACGCCAGCCCTGGCGCAGGTATTCGGTGGGCGGGGGGAAGTGGCTGTTGAAGTCGGGCACGAAGCGTTTCAGGTTGACGTAGGCCAGCAGGTCCAGTTCTCCGAGATCGAGACCGCGCTCGCTGTAGTTGTGGGCTTTCTTGCGCAGGGTTGGTGCCAGCCGCGCTTGCAGTTCGGCGGTGGCGATACGCCGGGGCTTGGCCTCACGGCGTACCAGTTGGCTGAGCGAGAATGCCTTGCGGCGGCGCTCCAGTTCGGCGCGCCATTCATCGTTCAGACGGCGTCCTTCATCCAGCACGAAAAACACTTCGAAGCTCGCCTCGCGAAACAGTACATCGGGCGGTTCTTGTTCGGCGGCGCTGAACTCATCGAGCCGGTGCTCGATATTCAGGGCTTGCAGCAGGCGTTGGCATACCCAGCGCTCGCGCTCCCACTTGCGAGCGTTGGAGAGAAAGGCATTGGCTTGTTCGGCCTGGTGCGTGAGCAGGCGTAGATAGTCGGAGTCATCCATAGCTTCAGCTTAGCTCGCAGGCGCGGGAGCTTGGTAGTCCCTGGGGCTCTTTGAGTGGGGGGGTGTAGCCCGGATGAAATCCGGGAGTCGCGTTAAGGGGCGCGTCGAATCCCCGGATTTCATCCGGGCTACGGGATTGCCGTCTTGTGCATGGATGGGGTACCGCCTTGTTCAGGGCTGGTCCGTGCGCGTTTGGCTGTTCGTGCGGCGTGCGGCGGTGGCGCATGTTCTTGCGCGGGGGCGGTGTAGACTGGCCGGGTCATCTTTGGGCTGTTGGACATCGTTCTATGATCGCCGCCGAACTGCTTTCACCCACCACTCAGGTTGCCGGTTGGCTGCTGTATCTTCCGGTGTTGTTGTGGGCGGTCGGGCGAGCGCCGTGGCTGGAGCTGTTCAGCGATCAGCGTCGTCAGCATCTGCTGTTCGGTGCGGCGTTTGCGCTAACACTGCTGTGGCTGGTGCGCCGTGATTTCGACTCCGGATTGTCTTACCACTTGCTGGGCATGTCGGCGGTGACCTTGTTGCTCGACTGGCCGCTGGCCGTCCTGGTCGGCTTTATCGCGCAGTTGGGAATGTTGGCCTTGGGGCTGCAAGACCTGGCTGCGTTGGGGGTGAACGGACTGTTGCTGGTGCTGATTCCGGTCAGCGTTACCGAAGTGTGCGCCCTGCGAGTCGAGCGCGCACAGCCACGCAACCTGTTCGTGTACATCTTCTTCTGCGGTTTTTTTCCGGCGGCATTGGCCGTTTTGTTGAGCATTCTGGCAGGGCTGGGCGTGCTGTGGCTCGATGGACTATTTCCGATGCCGCCCTGGCTCGGGGATTTTGTCGGCTTCCTCTGGTTGGTGATCTTCCCCGAGGCGTTTATCAACGGCGTGGTGATCACCGCATTGGTGGTGTTCTATCCCGACTGGCTGGAAACCTTCAACCGCTCGCGCTACCTGTCGGCGCCCTGGAAAGATGACAACGCGCCACGCTGATGAGGCAGGCTTCAGCAGCGTGATAGGTGCTGCCGGGTTGATCCAGGTCAGCTCAGGCCTACCGTCAGCCAGCCAGGCTCTGCTGCTAACGACACATAGGTTGAATCAGTGGAGGTAACGCATGGGCGTACATGAGTGGGCCAGGCATGAAATCGAGCACAGTCTGCAGCGAGCGCACGAGCAGGGCTTCGAGCCTCTGCTCGGTTTGCGCGCGTTGCTCGGCGCAGTGGTGCAGCGCAGCCAGGTTGAGCGTGACGCCGAAGATCTGGCCGCGGAGCTGCAGTTTCTCGCCGACAATCTGGATGACCAGCGCGATTACAGCTTTATGCGCCCTTGATGCGTGGTTAGTGTTCGCGGGGCGGCAGTTCCCCGGAGAACAGATCGTCTTCCAGGTTGTCGCCGGGGATAGCGTGCTCTTCAGACGCCCAGGCGCCCAGGTCTATCAACTTGCAGCGCTCCGAACAGAAGGGCCGGTTTGGGCTTTGTGGGCCCCATTCAACAGGTGCGCCGCACGTTGGGCAGGCTACTACGGTAGTCGGGGTGCTCATGGTTGGCCTCCACGTAGGGTCAGGTAGAAGTGATGCAGGCGCTCGACCTCGGCCTGCAGCCAGGGCAGGTCACGGTCATTGACCAATACATCGTCGGCATGGCGCAAGCGCTCCTCGCGGCTGGCTTGCGCCTTGAGGATGGCCTGTACCTGTTCGGCAGAGGTTTGGTCGCGCTGCATGGTGCGTTGTATCTGCAGCTGTTCGGGGGCGTCGACCACCAGCACGCGCTGGGTCAGCTTGTGTTGGCCGGACTCGATCAGCAACGGCGACACTAGAATGGCGTAGGGCGACTCGGCGCGCGCCAGATACTGCATGATTTCCTGGCCGATCAGGGGGTGCAGCAGGGCCTCCAGCCAGCGGCGCTCGTCGGCCTCGGCAAATACTCGCGCCCGCAGCGCCGCGCGGTCGAGTTGGCCATTGGCTTGCAGTACCTCACCGCCAAAATGTTCGACGATTTTCGCCAGCGCCGGTTGCCCGGGCTCGACCACCCAGCGGGCGGCGTGGTCGGCGTCCACCAGGTGTACGCCCTGTTCGACGAAGTATTGAGCGACGGCGCTCTTGCCGCTGCCAATGCCGCCCGTCAGGCCAAGAATCCAGGGTTTAGTCACAACGATTGGTTTCCTTGGGCAATTCTAAAGCCCGGAACGCCGCTCTCTGTGAGTGTGTGCTAGTCCGGGTTTATCTGAAACCTGCAATCTGCAGGTAAGTCCCGGTTATTTGATCACCCCAGAGCAAAGCAATCCAGCCGGCTATCGCCAGATAGGGACCAAAGGGGATCGGAGTGCTGGTTTCTGCGTTGCGCAGGCGCAGCATGATCAGTCCGAGAATGGCGCCAACCAGTGACGACAAGAGAATGGTCAGCGGCAGCACCTGCCAGCCGCCCCAGGCGCCGAGCATGGCCAGTAGCTTGAAGTCGCCGTAGCCCATACCTTCCTTGCCGGTTACCAGTTTGAACAACCAGTACACCGACCACAGGCTCAGGTAACCGGCCACTGCGCCCCAAACAGCATCCCCCAGGTTGGCGTACAGCCCGAAGTAATTGGCGATCAGCCCGAGCCACAACAGTGGCAGAACCAGTGCATCCGGCAGCAACTGGTGATCGGCGTCGATCAGGCTCATTGCCAGCAAACCCCAGGTCAGCAGCAGCATGCCAGCCGTTTCCCAGGTAAAGCCGAAGTGCCAGGCGACATAGGCCGACAGCAGCCCGCAGGCCAGCTCCACCAAGGGGTAGCGTTTGCTGATGGGGGTCTTGCAGCTGGAGCATTTGCCGCGCAGCGCCAGAAAACTCAGCAGCGGGATGTTTTCCCAGGGGCGAATCTCATGGCCGCACTGCGGGCATTGCGAGTTGGGCAGAACCAGGTTGAAGGTGGCTTGCTGGGGTTCGCTGGGCAGCGCAAGAATCTCACGCGCCTGGGTCTTCCAGTCGCGCTCCAGCATCAGCGGCAGGCGATAAACCACTACGTTGAGAAAACTGCCAATCAACAAACCAATCAGCAGGGCGAATAAAGCGAAGGCCAGCACGTGGCTGGCCAAAAAATCGAGCACTTGCATAGATTAAACTACGGCACCCAGTTGGAAGATCGGCAGGTACATGGCAATGATCAGGCCGCCAACCAGTACGCCCAGTACCGACATGATAAGGGGCTCCATCAGACTGGTCAGACCGTCGACCATGTTGTCGACTTCCTCTTCGTAATAACTAGCTACCTTGTCGAGCATTTCGTCCAGCGAGCCGGATTCTTCGCCGATAGCGGTCATTTGAATTGCCATCGACGGGAAGGTGCCGGTGGTGCGCATGGAAAAATTCAGCTGCATGCCAGTTGAAACATCGGCCTTGACTTTGTTGGTGGCGTTTTTAAATACCACATTACCGGTGGCGCCGGCCACCGAATCGAGAGCATCTACCAGCGGTACGCCGGCGGCAAAGGTGGTGGCCAGGGTGCGAGCGAAGCGCGCGACTGCAGACTTGTAGAGTATGTCGCCCATGATTGGCATTTTTAGGATGGTGCGGTCGCCCCAGTCGCGAAATTTTTGTGAGCGCCTGTGTGCTTCTTTAAGTACAAATGCAGCGGCAAACAAGCCGATTATAATTACAAGCCACCATTTTTGTAGCGCCTGGGAAATACCTATGACCATTTGTGTAAAGGCGGGTAGCTCTGCGCCGAAATTGGCAAATACTGACTCGAATTGTGGCACTACCTTGATCAATAGGATTGCGGAAACAATGATGGCGACCACCACTACTGCGATCGGGTAGTTCATTGCTTTTTTGATTTTCGCCTTCAAGGACTCGGTTTTTTCCTTGTAGGTAGCAATGCGGTCCAGCAGGCTTTCCAAGGCGCCGGCCTGTTCGCCCGAGTCGACCAGGTTGCAATAGAGTTCATCGAAGTACTGGGGTTTCTTGCGTAGCGAGGCGGCGAAGCTGTTACCGGCGGCGACCTCCTGCTTCACTTCATCGACCAGCTTGCGCATATTGGGGTTGTCGAAACCTTCGCCGATGATGTCGAACGACTGCAGCAGCGGCACACCAGCCTTCATCATGGTCGCCATCTGCCGGGTAAACAGGGCGATGTCCATGGGTTTGATTTTTTTGCCGGCACTGAACAGCGAGGTCGACTTTTTGCGCACCTTGGTCGGGTTGATGCCCTGCTTGCGCAGTTGCGCCTTAACCAGAGCGGGATTTTGCCCGTTCAGTTCGCCCTTGACTACGACGCCTTTCTTATCTTTGCCTTCCCAGCTGAATACACTGGTCTTGAGTGCTTTTGCCGCCATGGTTAATCCTTGGTCACGCGGTTGACTTCCTCAAGGCTGGTGACGCCTTGCATGGCTTTCAACAGGGCTGAGGTGCGTAGGTCATTAAAGCCGTCTTTGCGCATTTGCGTGGCAATGTCGATGGAGTTGCCTTCCTCCATGATAATCCGCTGCAGGGCAGGCGTGTTTTTAACCACTTCATAAATACCGACACGGCCTTTGTAACCTCCCTTGCAATTTTCGCAACCAATCGGCGCAAAAATCTTGAAGGTGCCAATCTGCTGTTCGTTGAAACCCTCTTCCAGCAAGGCTTCGCGCGGCAAGTCCACGGCCTTCTTGCAGCTAGCGCACAGCTTGCGCGCCAGGCGCTGAGCAATGATCAGGTTGATCGATGTGGCAATGTTAAAAGAGGGCACACCCATATTGCGCAAGCGGGTCAGGGTTTCCGCAGCACTGTTGGTGTGCAGGGTGGACATCACCATATGCCCAGTTTGTGCGGCCTTGATGGCGATTTCAGCGGTCTCCAGGTCGCGGATCTCGCCGACCATGATGATGTCCGGATCCTGGCGCAGGAAGGCGCGCAGGGCTTGGGAGAAATCCATGCCCTGCTTGGGGTTGACGTTGACCTGGTTGATGCCTTCCAGGTTGATTTCCACCGGGTCTTCGGCGGTGGAGATGTTCACATCAGGGGTATTGAGGATGTTCAGTCCAGTATACAGGGACACCGTCTTGCCAGAGCCGGTAGGGCCGGTGACCAGAATCATGCCCTGTGGCTGCTGGAGGGCAGTCATGTACAGGTCTTTTTGCTCGGGCTCATAGCCCAGGGCGTCGATGCCCATCTGCGCGCTGGTCGGGTCGAGAATCCGCATCACTATTTTCTCGCCCCACAGAGTAGGCAGGGTGTTGACGCGAAAGTCGATGGCCTTGTTCTTGGAGATTTTCATCTTGATCCGGCCATCCTGCGGTTTACGCCGCTCGGAGATATCCAGCGCCGCCATGACCTTGAGGCGTGCCGAGATGCGGGGCGCCAATTGCACGGGTGGTCGCGCCACCTCATGCAGAATGCCGTCGGTGCGCAGGCGCACGCGATAGACCTTTTCATAGGGCTCGAAGTGCAGGTCGGATGAGCCGCCCTTGATGGCGTCCAGTAGCATCTTGTTGACGAAGCGCACCACAGGCGCGTCATCGGCGTCGACGCCCCCATCGTTATCTGGTTTGTTCTCATCGACAGCCTGGACATCCAGTCCGTCGAGGTCGACATCGGCCAGATCTTCCATTCCGCTGGTGGCGGAGTCGAAGAATTTGTCGATGGCATCGCCGAGCTTGTCGTCCTCGACCAGGATCGCCTCGGTATTCAGCCCGGTGCTGAACTGGATGTCAGTGACTGCTTGGTGGTTCGTAGGGTCGGACACTCCTATAAACAGCTTGTTGCCCCTTCGCGAAAGGGGCAGTACGCGGTGCTGGCGAACCAGCTTCTCGCTGACCAGGTCACGCGGTTGGCCGTCCTTGTCTATCGAACTGAGGTCGAGAAAGGCCACGCCAAATTGTTCGCTGGCCAGTTCGGCCAGTGCGCGGCTTTTTACCAGCCTGTTCTGTACCAGGTAAGTCACCAGCGATAATTTATTGCGCAGCGCTTGCTGTTGGGCCTGCTGGGCTGCTTTTTCATCCAGCAACTCAGCCAGCACCATCTGCTTGGCCAAGCCGGTGAGGGACACGCTCTCGTTCATTACAGGCTCCCTATACAATGCCTGCCTTATAACGTAGTTGATCCTGGCTGCCAAACGTAACGCACGCGAGTGACAAAAAATGGCAGTTAGTGCCTGTCTATTGATGGCTGTCGTTTGTGTGACTCTGAAGAGCCTTGGTGATCGTGGGTTACAACGTTGGCACGGTGGCTGCATTGTGCTGAGAAGGTCGCTGGACCTACCCACACTTAGGAGAGATTCCATGAAAGCTCAAAAAGGTTTTACCCTGATCGAATTGATGATCGTAGTGGCGATCATCGGTATTTTGGCTGCAGTCGCGCTGCCTGCTTATCAAGATTACACAACCCGGGCTAAAGTCTCTGAGGTGATATTGGCTGCTTCGTCTGCGCGCACGGCAGTTGCTGAGGCTGCATCTATTGAGACAGGTACCACCATGCCGACAGCGAGTACTGTCACCATTGATTCGCAAGTGTCCAAGTATGTAGCTAGTGTTGCGTATGCTGCAGGTGTTATTACTGCAACTGGTAAAGGTGATGTTACAGGTACTATTACCATGACTGGTACCAAGGCTGCGAATGGACAGGTGACGTGGGTTTGCGGTGGAACTGTCGCTGCAAAATACCGTCCAGCAAGCTGCCAGGGCTAAGGGCTAAGAGATTTGGCGTTAATGTACGCTAAACCTGTCGTGATTTTGTGTTTGGCGCCCCGCAATTGCGGGGCGTTTTTGTATGGGCTAACTTCTCATCTTGCAGTGCTATAAAATGCTCTCTGACTATAAGCTGCAGCGACTGCCGTTGTTTGTTTCGGTAAGTTTTTTTGTTTTGGCTTGGTTGCTGCCAAATCATGCTTATCCGTGGTCAACGGCTTACCAAGAGTTCGCCAGTTTCTTCGCTTGTTTGTTGTTGATGTTTGTTGTTTTGTTTACGTCTAAGCTGAAATTTTCGCCCGCATTGGTAAGTGTTTTTTTTCTGCCCCTCATTCCCTTGTTGCAGCAGTTTGCTGGGGTCATTTACTTTGCCGGTGATGCTTGGGTAGCTGCTTTGTATTTGGGCGGTTTCGCCATGATGTTGTTGGTTGGTTATAATTTAAGTTTACAGTCGGCACGACGTTATTTTGTTGTGCGGTTGTTGGCTGGGGCTCATGTAGTCGGTGCGGTTTTGTCATTATGGATTGCGTTGCGGCAATGGTTACATATATCTACCAGTCTTTGGGAGGCTGACCTGGCTCTTGGTGCGCGGCCTTATGCTAATCTGGCACAAGCCAACCACTTGGCGACCTTGTTGTGTCTTGGGGTCGTGGGTGTGTTGTACTTTTATGAAAAACGAAGGCTCGGCGGCATATCAAGTGGGCTGCTTGCGGTATTTTTATTGTTTGGTGTTGCTCTGACGCAGTCGCGCACGCCCTGGGTTGCAGCAGTGGCAGTTGCGGGGTTTTGGTGGTGGAAGTCTGCAAGTTGTAAGCTTCGCCTGACGCTAAGCGTCTTGCTTGGCTGGGTCGGGATATACGTCCTGTTCGTATTAGTGCTGCCGGTAATTGCTGACGTTTTGTTGTTGACTAGTAGTCATCCATTGGCGCGAGCGCAGTCTATGGAGCGCTTGGGTCTATGGGGGCAGTTTTTTCATGCGATTTGGCAAGGGCCTTTGTGGGGATATGGCTGGAATCAAGTCAGTATCGCTCAAGTAAGTGTTGCACTCGCTTACCCAGTGTCTATCGTGTCCCAGCATAGCCACAATATTCTTCTTGATCTGTTGTTGTGGAATGGCCCTCTGCTTGGAGGAGGGATTATCTTGGGTGTTGCTGTATGGCTCTTACGCTTGGGATGGTGTGCGCGCAGTACAGAAAGTTTGTTTGTACTCCTTGCTGTTGGGGTCGTTCTAATACATGGGATGTTGGAATTTCCGCTGGAATATGCTTTCTTTTTATTTCCGTTAGGTTTGTGGTTGGGAGTGATTTCCGCTGAACTTCGCCCTGAGATCGAGATAGAGTTTTCGCGTTGGCTGTTGAGTGCTGTGTTTCTTCTAGGTGTTGGACTGTTCTTCTGGACTTGGAAGGAATATCGCGTCATTGAAGAAGATTATCAGTTGATGCGCTTTGAAAATGCGCGAGTTGGTTATCTCAAGGCAGAACAGCCAGCTCCAGACGTGATTGTACTTAGTCAGTTGCGCGAATTTATCCGTTTTGCCCGTACCCCAGCGACTGAGCATATGAGCACAGATCAACTTGAATGGATGCGTAAGATATCACAGCGTAATCCTTATCCTTGGAGCTTGTTTCGATATGCTCTGGCGCTGGGGCTAAATAGTCAACCTGTAGCCGCCCGCGAGCAGTTGTTAGTCTTGCGTAGTCTGCACGGAGAAAAAGCGTATGTGGAAGGATCGCAGGTTTTGCAGAAACAATATCCGCAACTGACAATTTTGCTTGAAGAAAATCCATGATTAGTGTTTTGGTGTTATTACGGATATTCGTCGTAGATCTTACTCTCATGCCGCATGACTCTGCCTAATTCACAAACTCAAACGCATCGACAAATCCACCGCTTTCACGTCCTTGGTCAGCGTACCGATCGAGATGTAATCCACGCCGGTCTCGGCAATCGCTCGTAACGTGCTTTCGTTGACCCCGCCCGAGGCCTCCAGTTTGGCGCGGCCTTGGGTTAGGGCTACGGCGCGGCGCATGTCGTCGAGTGACAGTTCATCCAGCATGACGATGTCGGCGCCGGCCTCCAGGGCTTGTTGCAACTCCTCCAGGCTTTCCACTTCGACTTCCACCGGCTTGCCGGGGGCGATGTTGTGAGCGGCTTTTACCGCTTGGGCAATACCACCGCAGGCGGCGATATGGTTTTCCTTGATCAGGAAGGCGTCGTACAGGCCGATGCGGTGGTTGTGGCAGCCGCCGCAGGTGACTGCGTACTTCTGCGCCAGGCGCAGGCCAGGCAGGGTCTTGCGGGTGTCGAGCAGCTTGACCGCAGTGTCCTGCACCAGGTCGGCGTAATGCTGGCAGCGGGTGGCGACGGCGGACAGTGTCTGCAGAAAGTTCAGCGCACTGCGTTCGCCGCTGAGCAGCGCGCGCGCCGGGCCTTCCAGGTGGAACAAGGTTTGATTGGGCGCCACGCGTTCGCCGTCGCGGACTTGCCAGTGTACCGTCACGCGTGAGTCGAGCTGACGAAACACCGCATCGACCCAGGCCGTGCCGCAGGTGACTGCCGCTTCGCGGGTGATCACGCTGGCCTGGGCCAGGCGCTCGGCGGGGATCAGCTGGGCGGTGATGTCACCGCTGCCCATGTCCTCGGCCAGAGCGCGACGCACATTGGCTTCGATTTCGGCGGTCAGGTTGGCGAGGATGAGGTTGGGCATGATGGGCTCCACTGTCTGAGTCGGGCGATTATAGGGATTGCTGGCAACTGATGCAGCGGGATTGGCGTCGACACTTTAAGTAAGAGCGGATGCTGCGGCTTTACCGGTGATATTCGTTGTTGGCCAGTCGCTCTTGCGTGGCGTCTTTACTGCTGGTCCGCATCGTGCGCGTTCGAGCTAGGTCACCGACCGTTGAGCCGGCTGCGGTGCTGCATCTGTGACCTGGGTCATGTCTGGAGAAAATCTCCACTGGGTGTGGGCCGGTGCCTCCCTATAATGGATCTTTATAAGTTGACGCCAGGCCTTTGACGTTACGGATGACGCTCAGTTGACCGCTATGCAGTTCGGTTCGCCCTGGAGGGGCTACCTGCAGGAGACTCGCAATGAAGACTGATGCGAACGTGGTGCGCCTGAATAAGGCGACCGCTGAGCTCTCGCCCACTTCGCCGGTAGGAAGACTGCCCGTGGCGCTCATTCAAGTGCGTGATAATGCTGCGCAGCGGCTCAAGCTGGCGCTGCAGGCGCTGTTCGATAATGCCGACGACACGCTGTTCGATATGGCAGACCGGGCGACCAGCAATGGCGAGCAGAATGCCTTTTTCGAAGCCATGCGCGATTTGCGCTTGAAGCGTAAAAATATCGAGCAGGGTTTCCTGCGTAACGTCTTGGCGTCCTTCGCCGCCCTCAATCAATATGAGATCGGCAAGACACGGCCGCTGGAGGCGTTGTCGTTCGACAGTCTGTCGCTGGTACAGAACGATGAGCTGGAAGAGTCCGTGGCAATTGAAGTCATGGTCGCCAAGGTGATGAACCGTGCCAGCATGGCCTTGGGGCATCTGACCACGCGACTGAATGCGATGGTCAGCAAGAAGCTCGATGACAAGTCCAATCCCCTGGGGCCGGCCGTACTCTGTGAGCAGTTCCTGGAGGCCTGCAGCAGTCTGGGTGTGGAGATCAGGGTCAAGCTGATCATCCTTAAGTTGTTTGAAAAATATGTACTGGCTGACCTCGATCAACTGTACGCCGAGGCTAATCAGGCCCTGATCGCCGCTGGCGTGCTTCCGGAGTTGAAGTCGGCGCCGCTGCCGCGTAACCCTGGGCGCTCCGCTGCCCGGGCTCGAGCTGGCGGCGCGGAGTCGTCGCAGCAACTGGATGACGGCGAGTTGATGGACGAGGGTGTACAGGAAGTGTTCGGCGCCCTGCAGGAGTTGCTCTCGCAGGCGCGCGGCAGTGTTGCGCCGCGACGTAGTGCACCGTCGGCCGATGCGCGACCAATCTCCAGTGGCGATCTAATGCGCCTGCTCTCGCATATGCAGCAGCGTGCACCTGCCCAGGTGAGCGATGATTTCGACCTGCGCGAACAGCTTGAGCAGCTGCTCAGTCGCGCCAGTGCCAAGAGCGGCAAGGCGCGGGTAGTTGGTGAGGTGGATGAGGATGTCATCAACCTGGTGTCGATGCTGTTCGAGTTCATCCTCGATGACCGCACCCTGCCGGATTCGCTGAAAGCCTTGATCGGGCGCTTGCAGATTCCGATGCTCAAGGTGGCGGTGCTCGACAAGACCTTCTTTAGTCGCGGCAGCCACCCGGCGCGCCGTTTGCTCAATGAAATCGCTTCGGCCGCTCTGGGCTGGGGTGAGCAGGACGACACCCAGCGCGACAGCCTGTATCAGAAGATCGACAGCGTGGTGCAGCGATTGCTCAACGACTTTGTCGATGACCCGCTGATTTTCTCCGAGTTACTGGCTGAGTTTCTCGCCTTCAGCGGGGATGAGCGGCGCCGCAGCGAACTACTCGAGCAGCGCACGCGCGATGCCGAGGAGGGCAGTGCCAAAGCCGAGCTGGCCCGACGTCAGGTCGAGCAGGCACTGAATGAGCGCTTGCTGGGCAAGAAGCTGCCTGAGGTGGTAGTGCGTCTGTTGCAAGAAGGCTGGAGCAAGGTGCTGATGCTCAGTTGCTTGAAGCATGGGGCGGAGTCGGTGCAGTGGCAGGCGGCGCTGGCCACCATGGATGACTTGATCTGGAGCGTGGCACCGCACGATGATCCGCAAGCGCGCGTGCGCTTGCTGGAGCTGGTGCCGGGATTGCTCAAGGCGCTACGCGAAGGCATGGCCGGCGCGGCGTTCGATCCGTTCGTCAGCAGTACCTTCTTCAATCAGTTGGAGGCCTTGCATGTGCAAGCCTTCCAGCGCTTCAAACGGGACATGGCCGACGCTGAAAAGCCGGCAGCGAGTGATACTGAGGCTCAACAGTATGCCGCCTTGGCTGAAGCGGAAATCGAGTTGCCGATACTGGAGCTGCCCCCCGCCGAAGAGCCGGAAGCACCTGCCATGGTAGAGGTGGTCGAGGAAATCGTCCTCTTGGCGCCGGGCGAAAGCCGCGAGGCCGAAGTCTGTCTGGCGGATGACGACGAAGCCCTGCTGCGTGTGGACAACCTGCGGGTCGGCAGTTGGGTCGAGTTTCAGGAAGACGAAGAGCACAAGTTGCGCTGCAAGCTGGCCGCGGTGATCAAGCCGACCGGCAAGTTTATTTTCGTCAACCGGACCGGCATGAAGGTCCTGGAGAAAACCCGGATGGGCCTGGCTGTGGAGTTTCGCCGCAATGCCATCCGCCTGCTCGACGATGCACTGCTGTTCGATCGCGCCTTGGAGTCGGTGATTGGCAACCTGCGTCGACTGAAGGGCGTCTGACACGGCTGCAACAACGCAAATCTCGGCAACATAAAAACTCGCGAGTGAGCGGTCGCTAAATTAAAGTCTCTTCGAGACAGAGCCGCGGTTGGCAGGCAAGCGCAGCAGCCAAGGCTGGGTTAGCGGCGCATGTCAGCGGCGTGTCGGCGACTGAATGCTTCGAGCGCCGCGTAACCCAGCAAGGCATCATCGCTTTCACCAGCCAATGCTGGGTTACGTCGCGCCAAATTAGGCTGCTGACCGGCCCACCGCGCAGGCGTCTCACCCGGCCTGCGACTCTGATGGATATTTCTGATACGACATACGAGCAAGCCCGTGCCTGTAGGTTTCTGTGCTCCGGAGTTTCCTGCAACGACCAGCATATCCCTGACTGAAAGACTCCCAAGAGGAAGGCTGGTGGGTAAGGCTGGGTTCGCAGGCACGAGCCGGCAGGCAACGCTTGGCCCATTTGCTCGGCTACTCTAGAGTGGAGGCTCGTTCAAGGAGCCTTTATGCAGCTGGATGTCACCGGTGGTTGGTGTCAGGGCGTTCGCCATTGCCCTTCGCCTAACTTCAATGCACGCCCGGAGGGGGAAGTCTCTCTGTTGGTGATCCATAACATCAGTCTGCCACCGGGCCAGTTCGGCACCGGCAAGGTTCAGCAGTTCTTCCAGAATTGCCTGCCAGCAGATGAGCACCCTTATTTTGCCGAAATCGCGACCCTGCAGGTGTCGGCGCATTTTCTGATCGAGCGCGATGGCGCCATCACCCAGTTCGTCTCTTGCAACGAGCGCGCCTGGCATGCCGGACAGTCGTGTTTCGCCGGGCGGGAAAATTGCAACGACTTCTCCCTCGGCATCGAATTGGAAGGTACCGATGAGCTGCCGTTCAGCGACGCGCAATACGCCGCGCTGGCTGAGCTGGTCGGCGAGTTGCAGCGCGTGTATCCGGCAATCACCCAAGAGCGTATCTGCGGGCACAGCGACATTGCGCCGACGCGCAAGACGGATCCTGGTCCGGCGTTCGATTGGCCGCGCTTGCGCACCGCGTTGCTGAATACTAAGGAGGGGTTATGAGTTTTCTGGTGTTACTGCTGGTGCTCTGGGTGGAGAAGTTTTCGGCATGGCGCGGCGCCATCCAGCAGGACGGTCCCTGGCTGCGTCTGCTGGCAAAGGCCGAGCGGCAGGCAGACTTTATCGAGAGTCCGTGGCTGGTCATTGTGCTGATGGTAGGCCTGCCGCTGCTGGCCCTGGCACTGGTGCTGGCCCTGCTTGAGCCTTTGGCTTATGGCTGGCTGGCGTTGCCGGTGCATTTGCTGGTGCTGATTTACAGTCTGGGTCGTGGTGACCTGCTGGCGTCGCTCGGGCCGTTCCGCGACAGCTGGCGCCGTGGCGATGGCGAAGCGGCGTACATCGTGGCGCGCCGTGACCTGGCCGTCGAAGCCGAGGAAGAGGGCGCGTTGCTGAAGAGCGTGCAGGGCTATTTGCTGTGGCAGGCCTACCAGGGTTTGTTCGCCGTTATTTTCTGGTATGCGCTGCTGGGGCCTCTGGCTGCCTTGGCGTATCGGCTGCTGGCCCTGATGGCCGAGCATGCCGGGCAGGAGGTCGTTCGCGAGCGTGCGGTGCAGCTGCGACATGCTTTTGACTGGCTGCCGGTGCGCATGCTCGCGGCGAGTTTTGCGTTGGTCGGCAACTTCGTCGCGGTCAGCCGCGCCTTGCTGCATGAGTTGTTGAGCTGGGACATTTCTGCGGCGCAGTTGGTGATCAATGTCGGACGTGCGGCCAGCGATACCCCTGAGCCGGTGATCGGCGAGGCTGGAGTCAGCAGCCTGGATGGTCTATGGCAGTTGATGGTGCGCGCCGCGGTGCTCTGGTACACGGTGTTTGCGCTGTGGACGCTGTTTTTCTAGCCCTGTTGCAGGGTGATCAACTCGGTCTCCGGCGGCATGTGGTTCAGTTCCACAGCCAGGCGGCTCCGCGCACGCCGCTGGAGTCGCCGTACTTGGCCGGTAGCAGGCGGGTGTTGACCTGATCGGAAAACACGTAGCGCTGCAGTAATGGCGGCACTTGTGCATAGAGTGCGGCAATATTCGACAGGCCGCCGCCGAGCACGATGACGTGCGGGTCGAACAGGTTGATAACCGATGCCAGGCCGCGGGCCAGTTGGTCGCAATATAGCGCCACGGCCTGCTGGGCCGCCGGGTTGCCGGTGTCGGCTGCGGCTACTATGCCGCCGGCGTCCAGCTGCAAGCCACTGCGTGCGGCCCAGCCGGGGCCCGACAAAAAGGTCTCGATGCAGTCGTCCTGCCCGCAGTAGCAACGTCGGCTCGCTCCATCCGCATGTCGCCGCCAGGGCAGCGGGTTGTGCCCCCATTCACCGGCAATCGCATTGGGCCCGCCGAGCAGCCGACCATGGATGACCAGGCCGCCACCGACGCCGGTGCCGAGAATGACCCCGAATACACTATTTGCCCCAGCCCCGGCGCCATCACTGGCCTCGGACAGGGCGAGGCAGTCGGCGTCGTTGGCCAGTCGTACTGGGCGGTGCAGCAGCTGCTCCAGGTCGCCTTGCAGATCGTGGCCGATCAGGCAGGTGGAGTTGGCGTTCTTGATCCGTCCATGATCCGGTGAGCGGTTGCCGGGAATGCCAATGCCGACGCTACCGCCCATGCCGAGTTCGCGTTCGGCGTGCTCAACCAGGCCAACAATGTGCGCCAGGGTTTGCCGGTAATCGCCCTGCGGCGTGGCGACGCGTTGGCGCAGGCGTTGCTGGCCGTTGTCCAGGGCGATCAGCTCTATTTTGCTGCCGCCGAGGTCGATGCCGAGGCGTAAAGGTCCGTGCATGCTTAACCTTTAGTTACAGAGATTCGTGCCGATAGCGGGTATATAAGCACGTCGCGTTCGACAAATGCTCTATGCGTATTGCCTACGCTGATTTGCCAGTATTTTTCATGCTGATTCGAGCGCCTTTGGTCAAGTGCTAAGGGACGTCCAGGCCGTAGCCTGAGATGCTCAATGGCCGACCTCGAAACGCTACACCACAATAATTATTAGGACGGGAGACGTCTTGTGAAGAGCGTGTTGTATCCGGCTATCGCGTTAATGAACCGTCTCAGCTTCGGCATGAAGTTCAGCTTGATCAGCGTCTTGTTTTTCCTGCCGATGCTGGTCACCAACTTTTACCTGGTGCGCGACTCCTATCGTCAGTTCGTCAGTACCCAGGCCGCACTGGAAAGCCTAGACCTGCTGGGTGAGACGCTCTCCCTGCGTCGTGACCTGGAAAGCTACGCCGACCTGGTCCAGATCAACGCGGTGATTGGTCAGTCGGGGCAGGCGGGCGATCTGGAAAGCCGCGTGGAGCAGCTGCAGCGCTCCCTGGGTTAGACCCTGAAAGGCCTGCAGCCGGTCGCGCATGAAGCCGAGCAGGTTGAAGAGTTCACCAGCAAACGCGACGAAATGATCGGCAAGCTGCAGGCGGTGCAGAGCGAAACATCGTTGCAGGGCAAGTCCGCAATAGCCGAGAAGCTGTTGGGCAGCTCCCAGGTCTTTATCAAACTGGTCGCCAGCCAGGCGGGCCTGAGTCAGGATCGCCAGCGTGAAGTGCGGCAGATGACCGAACTGATCACCGGCGTTACCCCGATCATTACCGCTCCATTGAGTGAGGGGCGGGCGATAGGCGCTTACTCGCTGGCCCAGGGCTTTCTCAATTCGGCAGCCAGTACCCAGTTCGATGAGCTGCTGCTGGAGCTGGAAAAGCTGCATGCCGAATACGGCTTGAACCTGCAGGAAGCACTGAACAGCAGTCCGGCGGCTCGCGCGGCTCTGGAAAGCCTGGCCACTGCCAGTCAGGCCACCTTGAAGGACAGCGCTGCGCTGTTCGAAGACAAGGTGGTGATCGCCGATACCCTGGACATGCCGTGGAATCAGTTCTACGACCAAGTCACTGTGGTGATGGGCAAGACCTACCAGTTCAACGACGCGGTGCTGGTGTTCCTCGATCAGCAATTGCAGGCGCGACTGCAGGAAAACCGCGAGCAGATGCTGCTGCTGGTGGTAGCGCTGGTGGTGGTGTTCCTGCTGATCGTCTACCTCTATAGCGGTTTCTACGTGTCGACCCGCACCACCCTGAAGAGCCTGGGCCAGGTCATGAATAAAGTGGCGGCCGGCGACATGACCGTGAGTTTCAAGCCGCAGAGTCAGGATGAGCTGGGCGAGCTGGGCTTGGTATTCAATGAAACCGTGGTGAAGATTCACGACCTGATCGAGCGCGTTGGCCAGACCGTCACCGAGGTCGAGCGCCAGGCCGATCGCGTCGAAGTGGTCTCAGGCGAGAGCAATCAGGCGGTCGCCAGTCAGCGCAGCCAGATCGAGCAGGTGGCGACGGCGATGAATCAGATGTCCGCCACCGCCCAGGAGGTGGCGCGCAGCGCCGCCGCGGCCGTCAACAGTGCGCAGAGCGTCAATCAGGAAACCGTCAATGGGCGTGCCCTGGTCGAGTCTCAGGTTGGCAGCATTCAGCGGCTGGCTGGCGAGATCGACCAGTCGGTGGAGGTGATCAATCAACTGGCCAGCGATAGCGCTTCGATCAGTCAGGTGCTGGACGTGATCAAGGGCATCGCCGAGCAGACCAACCTGTTGGCGCTGAATGCCGCCATCGAGGCGGCGCGGGCCGGCGAGCAGGGCCGCGGCTTTGCCGTGGTAGCCGATGAGGTGCGCAACCTGGCCAAGCGTACTCAGCAGTCCACCGAGCAGATCGAGGCGATGATCGACAAGTTGCAAGGTGGTGTCGGTGCGGCGGTGAAAACCATGAGTGTTAGCCACCAGATGGCCGATGGTACGGTTAGCGAGTCGAGCAAGGTGCAGCAGGCGCTGGAGAATATCCTCGGCGCGGTGGGCATGATCGTCGACCAGAGCCAGCAAATCGCCGCGGCGGCCGAGCAGCAAACGGCGGTGGCGCACGACATCGACCAGAATATCGTCGAGATCAACCACGCCGGCGAACGCACCGCCGAGGGTGCCAGCCAAACCGAGCAGGCCAGCCGCGAGCTCTCCGAGTTGGTGTCGCGCTTGAAACAGCTGATTGGCGCGTTCCGCGTCTGAGGTCGGTTGTGCATGCCCACAAGGCCCGCCATATGGCGGGCCTGCTGGTTTCCAGGGGCGACGATGTGGGAGCGGCCTTGGCCGCGAAGCTGTGCTGCGGCTGGCGATTCGGGCCTCAACGCGTAGCCCGGATGCAATCCGGGACTGTTGCTTCAACTCATCGGGTACTCCCGGATTGCAGCCGGGCTACGGCGGTGTCTCGAGGCGCCAGCCAAACAGCTCGGCGGCGTTGCGACTGCTGGCCGCGGCCAGTTCATCGGCTTCGAGACCCATCAACTGGGCCAGGGCGGCGCAGATGTCCGGCAGGTGCTCCGGGCTGTTGCGCTGCTGCGGATGCATGGCCGGGGCCATGTCCGGGGCGTCGGTTTCCAGCACCACGGCGTCCAGCGGCAGTTGCGCCACCACCTTGCGCAGACGTAGCGCCTGAGGCCAGGTCGGCGCACCACCTAGACCGAGCTTGAAACCCAGCTTGAGGTACTCGCGGGCCTCCTCAAGGCTACCGGCGAAAGCATGGATGATGCCGGCGCGTTTGAGCTTGTAACGCTTCAGCGTGGCAATGCTGGCGGCGTGAGCGCGACGCACGTGCAGCAGGGCTGGTAGTTCGAACTCGGCGGCCAGCTTGAGCTGGGTCTCGAACAGGGCCTGCTGGCGCTGGTGATCGAGGTTATCCAGGTAATAGTCGAGACCAAATTCGCCCACCGCGCACAGTTGAGGGTGGCCGGCCAGGCGTTGCAGCCAGTCGCGCAGCTCGCTCAGGTGTTCGGGCTGATGCTGCTGCAGATAGACCGGGTGCAGGCCGAAGGCGGCATGCAGGCAGGGATCGCTCTGCACCAAATCCCACAGGCGCTGCCAATTACCCTGGTAGACGCCGAGCACCACCATACGCTCGACCCCCAGGCCACGACTGCGCTGCAGCAGCTCGTCGCGGTCGGCGTCGAAGTCGGGGAAGTCGAGGTGCGTGTGGGTGTCGATCAGGCGCATGTTCGGATGATACGCCGACCGCTTGTTGTGCAGGAACCGCGTGCCGGCGATGGCCGGCAGATTTACCGTGGTTGGGCGTCGCGGCGATTCTTGAGGATGCGCGGGATGGCTTCCACACCGGGCTGGTAGTCGTCCTGCTCGATGGCGCGCAGGACCCACTGCAACACCCGCTCGGCAATCTGCTCGTGTTGTTGGGAGATAGCATTGACCCGCAGCGGCATGAAATCCAGCAGCTGGGTATCGCCGAACGTGGCCAGGCGCAGCTCGGCTAAACCCTCCGGGGCATATTGCTGAAGGGCATCGAAAACGCCCTGCAGCAGTACATAGGCCGTAGTGATCAGGGCGTCGGGCAGGGGCGCTTCGCCGTGCAGCAGGGCGTGCATCTGCCGGTAGCCGCTCTCACGGCTGAACTGCTCGGCATGCCTGACGCTGACGTTGCCCTGATAGCCGACCAAAGCTTCACGAAATCCTTGCTCGCGGGCCTGACTGATTGGCAGCTCCGCGCGGGCGCCAATCAGCGCGATATGCCGAGGGGCGGGCGTGAGCAGGCTGCGCGTCAGCAGCGCGCCGGCTTGGCGGTCGTCGCTGACCACCGAGCGGATGCGTGCGGGGTCGAGGGCGCGGTCGACTGCGATCACCGGCACGCCGCTCTCGACCAGCTGCGGGTAAGCGGGGTCACTCTGCGGCAGGCAGCTGGCGACGATCAAGGCATCGCAGCGCCGCGAGCGGAACAGCTCGAGCAGCTGGCGTTCGCTGTCCGGATCATCGTCGGAGCTGGCGATCAGCAGTTGGTAGCCGGCCGCGCGCGCGCGCTGTTCGAGCAACTTGGCCAGGCGTGCATAGCTGGGGTTTTCCAGGTCCGGCAGGATAAAGCCGAGGCTGCGACTCTGCCCACGGCGCAGTCCGGCGGCCTGAGGGTCGGGGCGATAGCCGTGGGCTTCGACCACCGCCTGCACCCGTTCCACGGTGGCTGGGCTGATCCGCCGTTGCACGGCCTGGCCGTTGATCACGTAACTCGCGGTGGTGACGGAGACGCCTGCCAAGCGAGCGATATCGGAAAGCTTCAAGGTGATGATCCTGAGCGGGGCGACTGACGATCGGGCTTCAAGGATCGCCGATTATGGAGTAACGTGCCAGTTCTTGATGAAACGATTCAGCAAGCGACTTTGTTGACTATCCTTGTGGGGTGGTTCAGGCCGCCTGCGTTAGCCCGCCTCACCTGCCAGAGGAGAACGTCATGCTCGAATTGAATGCCGAACAGATCCAGATGGGCCGCAGCGCCACAGACAAACTGGCGGCGTTGGCGCTGCTCGCCGACGGCCTGGTCAGCGAGGGTCTGGTGGCGCCCGGCTATCTGGGCGGCATGCTGACGCGCGAAGCGCAAGGCTCGACCTAC
The DNA here is from genome assembly GCF_000498575.2 of Pseudomonas taeanensis MS-3. Lineage (GTDB taxonomy): Bacteria > Pseudomonadota > Gammaproteobacteria > Pseudomonadales > Pseudomonadaceae > Aquipseudomonas > Aquipseudomonas taeanensis. The sequence continues at coordinate 319,852 of NZ_AWSQ01000006.1, read as the reverse complement.
CTGGGGCAGGGCATTGCGATTCCCCACGGCACGCCGGAAACCCGCGATCAGGTGTTTCACACCGGGGTGCGACTGATGCAGTTTCCCGAAGGGGTCGACTGGGGCGACGGGCAGCGGGTGTACCTGGCGATTGCGATTGCCGCGCACTCGGACGAACACCTGCGTCTGCTGCAACTGCTGACCCGGGCCTTGGGCGAGGGCGATCTCAGCCAGGCGCTGCGTGAGGCGCAGGATGCCGAGGCGATAGTCGCCTTGCTGCAGGGCGCACCTCAGGAGCTGGCACTGGACAGCCAGTTGATCGGCCTGGGCGTAGCGGCCGAAGATTTCGACGAGTTGCTCTGGCAAGGTGCGCGTCTGTTGAAGAAGGCTGGCTGTGCCAGCGCCGGCCTGGCCAACGGCCTGCTGCAGGGTGAGCCATTGCCGCTGGGGGATGGGCTCTGGTGGGTGCACAGCGAACAGGCCGTGCTGCGACCTGGGTTGGCCTTCGTTACCCCGGCCGAGCCGCTGCGCCTGAATGGCCAGACGGTGCACGGTCTGTTCTGCCTGGCCAGTCTCGGCGAGGCGCACCGGCAGTTGCTCGAGCGCCTCTGCGACCTGCTCATCGAAGGGCGCGGCGCGGCATTCAGCCAGGCCACCAGCAGCCGCACCGTGCTCGAGGCGCTGGGCGGCGATGTACCTGCCGACTGGCCGACGCGGCGGGTAACCCTGGCCAACACCCATGGCTTGCATGCGCGCCCGGCCAAGGCGCTGACCGAGATTGCCCAGGCGTTCGTCGGCGAGGTGCGCGTGCGCCTGGCCGGCGAACCCGGACGCGGGGTGTCGGCCAAGAGCCTGAGCAAATTGCTCGCCCTGGGCGCCCAACGCGGCCAGGAGCTGGAGTTCAGCGCCGAACCGGCCATCGCCGCCGACGCCTTGGCGGCACTGGAAGCCGCCGTGCGAGCGGGGCTGGGGGAAACCCTGGAACCTTTGCCGGCGTCCGCCGAACCGCCAGCGCTCAGCGTCGCTGCAACACTCAGTGCGGTGCCGAGTACGCCGGCCAAGCTGCAAGCGCCGGCCGCGGGGGCGCGGCTGCAGGCGGTCGCCGCGGCGCCGGGTATTGCCATAGGTCCGGCCCTGGTACGGGTGCCGCAGACCTTCGAGTATGCGCAGCATGGCCAGGGCCTGGTCGTCGAGCGCCAGCGTCTGGCCACGGCGCTGGAGCAGGTGGACGCGGATATCCAGCGGCTGGTCGAGTCCTGCGACGACGTCAACGTGCGCGATATCTTCATCACCCATCAGGCGATGCTGCGCGATCCTGCCTTGCGCGAGGACGTCGAAGCGCATCTGGCCGAGGGCCTGGGCGCCGAAGCCGCCTGGCTGGCCGAGACCGAAGCCGCCGCGCGACAGCAGGAGGCCTTGCATGATGCGCTGCTGGCCGAGCGTGCCGCCGACTTGCGTGACATCGGCCGCCGCGTGCTGGCGCACCTCTGCGGCGCCGACAGCCTGAGCGAACCGGAGGAGCCCTACATCCTGGTGATGGATGAGGTGGCACCCTCGGATGTCGCCAGCCTCAACCGTCGGCGCGTGGCCGGGATTCTCACCGCGCGCGGCGGGGCCACCGCACACAGTGCAATCATCGCCCGCGCGCTGGGCATTCCGGCGGTAGTGGGCGCCGGTGAGGCGGTGCTGGCCCTGGCGCAGCGCACTGAATTATTGCTCGATGGCGATCACGGCCTGGTGCGCGTCGCACCCGATCGACAGACCCTGGAGCAGGCCGAGCGCGAGCGCGAAGTCAGGCAACAGCGTCAACAGCGCGCGCATGCCGAACGCCTGCGCCCGGCGATCACCAGCGACGGCCACGCGGTCGAGGTCGCGGCGAATATTGGTGCCAGCGAGAAAACCGCCGAGGCCGTCGAATTGGGCGCCGAAGGCATCGGCCTGCTGCGCACCGAGCTGGTGTTCATGGCGCACGCGCAGGCGCCGGATCAGGCGGCCCAGGAAGTCGAGTACCGCCGCGTGCTCGCTGCCCTCGACGGCCGGCCGCTGGTGGTGCGCACCCTGGATGTCGGCGGTGACAAACCCTTGCCGTACTGGCCGATGCCGGCGGAGGAGAATCCTTTTCTCGGCGTACGTGGCATTCGCCTGAGCCTGCAACGCCCGGAAGTTCTCGAGACTCAGCTGCGGGCCTTGTTGACCTCGGCCGAGGGCCGACCGCTGCGGATCATGTTCCCGATGGTCGGCGGCGTCGAAGAGTGGCGGGCGGCGCGTGACATGGCGCTGCGCCTGCGCGAGGAGATCCCGGTCGCCGACCTGCAGCTGGGCATCATGGTCGAGGTGCCGTCGGCAGCCTTGCTGGCGCCGGTGCTGGCGCGCGAGGTGGACTTCTTCAGTATCGGCACCAATGACCTGACCCAATACACCCTGGCCATCGACCGCGGGCATCCGACCCTGTCGGCCCAGGCCGACGGTCTGCACCCGGCAGTGCTGCGCCTGATCGGCATGACCGTCGAGGCGGCGCATGCGCACGGCAAGTGGGTCGGCGTGTGCGGCGAGCTGGCCTGCGACATGCTCGCCGTACCGCTGCTGGTCGGGCTCGGCGTGGACGAGTTGAGTGTCTCGGCGCGGGCCATTGCGCTGGTCAAGGCGCGCGTGCGCGAGCTCGACTTCCGCCACAGCCAGGCCCTGGCGCAGCAGGCCCTGGGCCTGGAAAGCGGCGCGGCGGTGCGCGCCCTGGTCGAGGAGACGCGCTGATGGCTCGCATCCTCACGCTGACCCTGAATCCGGCGCTGGACCTGACCGTGCGCCTCGAGCGCTTGCAGCCGGGTGCGGTCAACCGCAGCCAGAGCCTGAGCAGCCACGCCGCCGGCAAGGGCCTGAATGTGGCCCAGGTGCTGGCCGACCTCGGGCACAAGGTCACGGTCAGCGGCTTTCTCGGCGCGGCCAACCCGCAGGCATTCGAGGCGCTGTTCGACCGCCGGGGCTTCGTCGATGCCTTCGTCCGGGTGCCGGGAGAGACCCGCAGCAATATCAAGCTGGCCGAGGACGACGGGCGCATCACCGACCTCAACGGTCCGGGGCCGCGCGTCGAGGCATGCCAGCAGGCCGAGCTGCTCGAGCGGCTCGAACAGATCGCCGTCGGCCATGACGCCGTGGTGGTCGCCGGCAGCCTGCCACAGGGCGTCAGCCCCGAGTGGTTCGCCGCGTTGCTGCGTCGGCTCAAGGCGTTCGGCCTGCCGCTGGCGCTCGACAGCAGCGGCGCAGCGTTGCGCGCCGGCCTGGCCGTCAAACCCTGGCTGATCAAGCCGAACGAGGACGAGCTGGCCGAACTCTGCGGAGTTTCGGCCGCTGCGCTGGATGATTTACAGGCGGCCGCGTTGCGCCTGCGCGCCGAGGGCGTCGAGCACGTCCTGCTGTCGCGCGGTGCGGCGGGTGTCTGCTGGTTCGGTCCGGATATCGCACTGCAGGCGCAGCCGCCGCGGGTCGCGGTGGTCAGTACGGTGGGCGCCGGCGACTCGCTGCTCGCCGCCACCCTGCACGGTCTGCTCAGTGGCTGGCCGGCCGAGCGCTGCCTGCGCCTGGCCACCGCGATCGCCGCCCAAGCGGTGACCCAGCTCGGTTTTGGTATTCATGACAGGGAGCAACTGACGCGTCTGCAAGCCGCTGTCACGGTCGCATCCCTGGCTTAAAACAATAAGAGGTCGTTTCCCATGAATCTGCTGATCGTTACCGCCTGCCCCAATGGCATGGTTACCAGCGTGCTCTGTTCGCGCCTGTTGGAGGGCGCCGCGCAACGCCTGGGCTGGTCCACCCGCGTCGAGGTGCATGATCCCAAGGCCATCGGCTCGCCGTTGAGCGAGGCCGACATCGCCGCCGCCGAGCTGGTGGTGGTGGTCAAGACCGGCGACCTGCCGTTGCAACGCTTCGTCGGCAAACGCCTGCTGCAGTCGACCCCCGCCGAGGCGTTGCAGGACCCGCAGCGCTTCCTGCGTGAAGCCAACGAGCACGCCACCGTGCTGCAGCAGGCCGAACCGCTCGCTGCACCCGCTGCTCGGCCGCGTCTGGTGGCGGTGACCGCTTGTCCGACTGGGGTGGCGCACACCTTTATGGCCGCCGAGGCCTTGCAGCAGGCCGCGGCAAAGCTCGGCTATGAGCTACAGGTGGAAACTCGCGGCTCGGTGGGCGCACGCAATCTGCTGGATGACGCGGTGATCGCCGCCGCCGATGCGGTACTGCTGGCCGTGGATATCGAGGTCGATACCGCGCGCTTCGCCGGCAAGAAGGTGCTGCGTTGCGGCACAGGTGTGGCGCTCAAACAACCTGAACAGTGCCTCAAGCGTGCCTTGGCCGAAGCGCAGCTGTTGCCCGCCGATGCTCAGGCCGAGGCGTCACAGGCAAGCAAGCCCGCCGCGCAGGGCGGCCCCTACAGGCATTTGCTCACCGGGGTGTCTTACATGCTGCCGATGGTGGTGGCCGGTGGCTTGTTGATCGCCCTGTCGTTCGTCTTCGGTATCGAGGCGTTCAAGGAGGAGGGCAGCCTGGCCGCGGTGCTGATGCAGATCGGCGGCGATGCCGCGTTCAAGTTGATGGTGCCGGTGCTGGCGGGTTATATCGCCTACTCGATTGCCGACCGCCCCGGTCTGGCGCCGGGGATGATCGGCGGGCTGCTGGCCAGCACCCTGGGCGCGGGGTTTATCGGCGGCATCATCGCCGGGTTTCTCGCCGGCTATGCCGCGCGCGGGTTGAATCGCTGGCTGCAACTGCCGGCCAGCGTCGAGGCGCTCAAGCCGATCCTGATCATTCCGCTGCTGGCCAGCCTGTTTACCGGCCTGGTGATGATCTACCTGGTCGGCAAGCCGGTGGCGGGCATGCTCGCAGGGCTGACCGCTTTCCTCGACAGCATGGGCAGCACCAACGCCATCCTCCTCGGCCTGCTGCTCGGCGGCATGATGTGCGTCGACCTCGGCGGGCCGATCAACAAGGCCGCCTATGCCTTCTCGGTCGGCCTGCTGGCTTCACAGAGCTACGCACCGATGGCGGCGACCATGGCCGCCGGCATGGTGCCGCCACTCGGCATGGCCATAGCCAGCCTGCTGGCCCGGCACAAGTTCGCCCAGAGCGAGCGCGAGGCCGGCAAGGCCGCCGGTGTGCTGGGGCTGTGTTTCATCTCCGAGGGCGCCATCCCCTTTGCCGCCAAGGACCCGTTCCGGGTGATCCCGGCCAGCATCGCCGGCGGCGCGCTGACCGGTGCGCTGTCGATGTATTTCGGCTGCAAGCTGATGGCACCGCACGGCGGCCTGTTCGTGCTGCTGATCCCCAATGCGATCAACCATGCGGCGCTGTACCTGCTGGCCATCGTCGCCGGCAGTCTGCTGACCGGGGTGGTCTATGCGCTGATCAAGCGCGGCGAGGCGGTGGAGTTGGTGGTGGCAGGGACTAAGGCCTAGCAGGGGCATTGTTCTGGCGGCTAGGTTCCATGCTCGTGGTTACTGTCCTCCGCTACCCTCGGGAGAGAAGAGATCGGCACATGACTTCACAGGGAGGTGAAGCATGCCCAAAAGCACCCAACGGCCTACCGCCGAACAGCGCGAATTTGCCAGGCAGCTGCGTCATGAGTCGACTGACTGCGAGCGACTACTCTGGCAACGCCTGAGAAACCGTCAACTCGGCGACCTGAAATTCAGGCGCCAGTATCCGCTACCACCCTATGTGCTGGATTTCTATTGCGCAGCGCTGTGCTTGGCGGTCGAGTTGGATGGTGGGCAGCATTTTGCCGATGAAGCATTGCGCAAGGACGCCGAACGCAGCCGTTATCTAGAACGGCACGGGGTGCGGGTGCTGCGTTTCAGTAATCGGGAGGTGTTGTTGCAGATAGCGGAGGTGTTGGCGGAGATCCTGCGTCAGGCCGATATCGCTGCCCCTCACCCCAGCCCTCTCCCCGGAGGGTAGAGGGAGTTGACCGTGTGAGGCCGATAATTGCAGTCTGTCTGTTGGCTCTTAGCCAGGTCCCATCAGCGAAGGGATGAGGGCGTCGACCGCGTAGAGCCAGCTTGCCGCGATCCTACTGCCGCCACTGACCAACCCCCTCTCCTTTTTAGGGAGAGGGCTGGGGTGAGGGTCATGACCGTACAGCCGATCAATGATGCTCGCGCGTGGCGCGGAACTTCACGTCGGGCCAGCGCTCTTCCATCAGCGCCAGGTTGACCCGGGTCGGGGCCAGGTAGGTGAGGTGACCGCCGCCGTCGACCGAGAGGTTCTCCACCGCCTTGGTCTTGAATTCCTCGAGCTTCTTCTTGTCCGCGCACTCGATCCAGCGCGCCGACCAGACGTTGATCGGCTCGTAGCCGCATTCCACCTTGTATTCGCCCTTCAGGCGGCTGGCAACCACGTCGAACTGCAGCACGCCGACCGCACCGAGGATGATGTCGTTGCTGCGCTCGGGGAAGAACACCTGGGTGGCGCCTTCCTCGGCCAGCTGTTGCAGGCCCTGGCGCAGTTGCTTGGATTTCAGTGGGTCTTTCAGGCGTACGCGGCGGAACAGTTCCGGGGCGAAGTGCGGGATACCGGTGAAGCCCAGGTTCTCGCCTTCGCTGAAGGTGTCGCCGATCTGGATGGTGCCGTGGTTGTGCAGGCCGATGATGTCGCCGGCGTAGGCCTCCGCAAGCATTTCGCGCTCGCTGGAGAAAAAGGTCAGGGCGTCGCCGATACGCACGTCCTTGCCGGTGCGCACATGGCGCATCTTCATGCCTTGGCTGTACTTGCCCGAGCAGATACGCATGAAGGCGATGCGGTCGCGGTGCTTGGGGTCCATGTTTGCCTGGATCTTGAACACGAAGCCGCTGAAGGCCTCCTCGACCGGCTCCACACTGCGCTCATGGGCGACGCGTGCCAGAGGCTTGGGCGCCCAGTCGACCACGGCGTCGAGCACGTGGTCGACGCCGAAGTTGCCCAGCGCGGTGCCGAAGAATACCGGGGTCATTTGGCCGTCGAGGAATTCCTGTTGATTGAACTCGTGGCAGGCGCCTTGCACCAGCTCCAGCTGCTCGAGGAAACGCTCATACTCGTCGCCCAGGTGGGCGCGGGCCTCGTCGGAGTCGAGGTGCTGGATGATCTTGGTTTCGGTGCGTTCGTGGCCGTGGCCCGGGGTGTAGACGATGATGTAGTCGTCGGCCAGGTGATACACGCCCTTGAAGTCGCGGTAGCAGCCAATTGGCCAGGTGATCGGCGCGGCCTTGATCTTCAACACCGCCTCGATTTCGTCGAGCAGGTCGATCGGGTCGCGGATGTCGCGGTCGAGCTTGTTGACGAAGCTGACGATTGGCGTATCGCGTAGGCGGCAGACGTCCATCAGGGCGATGGTGCGCGGTTCCACACCCTTACCGCCGTCGAGCACCATCAGTGCGCTGTCTACCGCGGTCAGGGTGCGGTAGGTGTCTTCCGAGAAGTCCTCGTGGCCGGGGGTGTCGAGCAGATTGATCATGTGCTCGCGGTAGGGGAACTGCATCACCGAGGTGGTGATGGAGATGCCGCGCTGCTTTTCCATCTCCATCCAGTCGCTGGTGGCATGGCGGTCGGACTTGCGCGACTTCACCGTACCGGCGATGGCGATCGCCTTGCCCATCAGCAGGAGCTTCTCGGTGATGGTGGTTTTACCCGCATCGGGGTGGGAAATGATGGCGAAAGTACGGCGCTTGGCGACTTCGGCGGCCTGAGTGGTCATGGAGAGGGAACCCGTCGACTCGTAGTCGGTCTGTCAAAAAAGGCGGCGATTATAACGGTAAACGCCGCCTCGCGCGGCGACCTGTAATCTGGCTGGGCAACGGATGTTTTTTCGCCTTGCGTGCAGCATTCCATAACGCCTTGTTTTGAATCTAAAACGATCGGCCGACGAGGCGACGAAGGAGGTCGTAATGGCGGCAACTTTTCATTGATCTAAGCTCCCCATGGTCCTAAAGTTCGCGCCGAACGTCCATGCTGGCAACGATCCATTCGGCTCAAGTACTGACGACGAGAGATCGATTCGATACTCGGCGACATGCCTTGGGAAGTAGGCGAACCAAAGTGGGGAAACTGATCAGGCGTTCGCGCTTTGCTATTACTTAGTGAAGCACCCCTTACTACCTTTGTGTGTTTTGCCATTGGAGCTCCCGCATGCCGATTCAGATCGAAGACTACTACCCGCGTGAAACCTTCCAGAAAATGAAGGACTTCGCCGACCAGCAGGAAACCCCGTTTGTGGTGATCGATACCAAGATCATCGACCAGGCCTACGATGACCTGCGCGCCGGTTTCGAGTTCGCCAAGGTCTACTACGCGGTGAAGGCCAACCCGGCAGTCGAGATCATCAACCTGCTCAGGGATAAAGGCTCGAGCTTCGATATTGCCTCGATCTACGAGCTGGACAAGGTCATGGGCTGTGGCGTCGGCCCGGAGCGCATCAGCTACGGCAACACCATCAAGAAAGCCAAGGACATCCGCTACTTCTTCGAGAAGGGGGTGCGCATGTTCGCCACCGACTCGGAAGCAGACCTGCGCAACATCGCCAAGGCCGCGCCGGGCTCGAAAGTCTATGTGCGTATCCTCACCGAAGGCTCGACCTCGGCCGACTGGCCGCTGTCGCGCAAATTCGGCTGCCAGACCGACATGGCCATGGACCTGCTGATCCTCGCCCGCCAACTGGGCCTGGTGCCCTACGGCGTATCCTTCCACGTCGGCTCGCAGCAGCGCGATATTTCCGTATGGGACGCGGCCATTGCCAAGGTCAAGGTGATCTTCGAGCGGCTCAAGGAAGAAGACGGCATCGAGCTGAAGATGATCAACATGGGTGGCGGCTTCCCGGCCAACTACATCACCCGCACCAACAGCCTGGAAACCTACGCCGAGGAGATCATCCGCTTTCTCAAGGACGATTTCGGCGACGATCTGCCGGAAATCATCCTCGAGCCAGGCCGCTCGTTGATCGCCAACGCCGGCGTGCTGGTCAGCGAAGTGGTGCTGGTCGCGCGCAAGTCGCGTACTGCTGTCGAGCGTTGGGTGTATACCGACGTTGGCTTGTTCAGCGGCTTGATCGAAACCATGGGCGAGGCGATTAAGTTCCCCATCTACACCGAGAAGAAGGGTGAGATGGAGGAAGTGGTCATCGCCGGGCCGACCTGTGACAGTGCCGACATCATGTATGAGCACTACAAGTACGGCCTGCCGCTCAACCTGGCGAGCGGCGACCGCCTCTACTGGCTGTCCACTGGGGCTTACACCACCAGCTACAGCGCGGTGGAGTTCAACGGCTTCCCGCCGCTGAAGGCCTTCTACCTGTAGGGTTGAGTACCAAACGCACATAAAAAACCCTGCCAGCCGGCAGGGTTTTTTTATGTGCGTGGGTCATACCGCTGAACCTGGCAACTGCATCACTAAACAGTCGGGCGCTAAGGCTGCATCGAGGCTGCGGTTTGGCAGGAGCTAGGTGGTACTGGTGTCTTGCTGTACATTCGTTCAAATATACTGGGTCATCACAGGAGTTGTCGGCATGCACCAGGAAACGCGGTTTTCCCGGCTGGAACCAGAGTTGCGCAAGGCGCATCTGATCGAGGCCACGCTGGTGTGCCTCAAGCGCCATGGCTTTCAGGGCGCCTCGATCCGCAAGATCTGCGCCGAGGCAGGCGTGTCGGTCGGGCTGATCAATCATCACTATGCGGGTAAGGATGAACTGGTAGCGGAGGCCTACCTGGCTGTCACCGGACGGGTGATGAGCCTGCTGCGCGAGGCCATCGACGCCGCAGCGCCGAGTCCCAGGGCGCGGCTGTCGGCGTTTTTTCGGGCGTCGTTTTCCCCCGAGGTGCTTGATCCGCAACTGCTAGACGCCTGGCTGGCCTTCTGGGGCGCGGTGAAAACCGCCGAGGCGATCAACCTGGCCCACGATCAGTCCTATGGCGAATACCGAACCATCCTCGGCCAGGCCTTGAGCAGGCTAGCCGAGGGTGAGGGCTGGACAGACTTCGATGCGCCGCTCGCCGCCATCGGTCTCAGCGCTCTGCTGGATGGCCTGTGGCTGGAGTACGGGCTCAACCCCACGACCTTCACCCCGGAGCAGGGCGTGCAGATATGCGAGGCCTGGGTCGATGGCCTGCAGGTGAGCGGCTTTCGTCGTGTCGAGTAGCCAGTCGCCGGTGCTGTTGATCATCTGTTCAGTACTGGCTACATTGGCCGGGAAAGTAAGTAGCCTGCTTGACCCAGAATAAATCCAAGAATTGGCCGCGCCCATGACGCGGCGGGGGCACAGTGATGACGGTAACACCCCGTGTGCTGATCGTTGATGACGATCCAGTGATCCGCGAACTGCTCGCGTCCTATCTGCTGCGAGAGGATTATCAGGTGCATTGCGCCGACACGGCAGAGCAGGCTGAGACTTGCCTGCTGGATAATCCGGTGGACCTGGTGATGCTGGACATTCGCCTGCCGGGCAAGGATGGCCTGACCCTGACGCGCGAGTTGCGCGTGCGTTCGGAGGTGGGGATCATCCTGATCACCGGCCGGGATGACGAGATCGATCGCATTGTCGGCCTGGAATGCGGCGCCGACGATTACGTGGTCAAGCCGTTCAACCCACGCGAGCTGGTGTCGAAGGCGAAGAACCTGGTGCGCCGCGTGCGCCACGCTCAGGCGTTGCAGCCGCAGGCGCCGGCGGAGGCGCGTCAGCTGAAGTGTTTCGGTGACTGGACCCTGGATGTTGATCGACGCCGCCTGGTGGCAGCCGACGGCAGCGAAGGCCTGCTGACCCAGGGCGAGTTCCAGCTGCTCAGCGTGCTACTGCGCAACGCCGGGCACACCCTGAGCCGCGATCAGCTGATGGATCAGATCCGCAACCGCGAATGGCTGCCGAATGACCGCTCAATCGACGTGCTGGTCGGCCGTCTGCGGCGCAAGTTGAACGACGACCCGGCCGACCCGCAGTTGATCATCACCATCCACGGAGCCGGTTACCTGTTCAGCGCCGCGGTCAGCAGCCGGCAATGACTCTTGCCCTGCGCCTGACGCTGTTGCTGGCTGGACTGTGCCTGAGCGCGGCCAGCTTGGCGGCGCCTGCGCCTGTGCGCTACTGCGATTACCCGGTGTATCCGCCGATTTCCTGGAGCGATGCCAACGGCGAGGTGCAGGGCCTGGCGCCACGCGCGGTGCGCGAGGTGATCGGCCGCCTCGGCTTGCCGCTGGAGGTGGTGGTACTGGGCAACTGGAAGCGTTGCCTGACCGATGCGGCCGAGGGCCGGGTCGATCTGGTAATCGCCTATCGCTCGGCCGAGCGTGAGCACAGCCTGCTATTCAGCCAGGTGCCGCTGCTGCGCGAGGAGGTGTCGGTGTTCTACAACCGGCGCAAGCCCTTGGCGGTGACCCGGCTCGAGGACCTGGCGCGCTATCGCGGCGGCCTGCTGTTCGGCGAGAGCTATGGCCAGGCCTTCGACCGCTTCGTCGCCACCCATGGCAATGTCGAGTGGGTGGCCAGCAATCGACAGAACTTTGGCAAGTTGATCCGCGGGCGGATCGACTTCATCGCCCATGAGCGACGCACCGGCAAGCTGTTTCTCGAATACCTGCCGGGCGCCGACCAGATCGAGGTGCTGCCGCTGACCCTGGCCGTGGACCACCTGTATTTCGCGGTGTCGAAACGCTCGCCGCTGGCTGCGCGGATGACCGATATCGACCGGGAACTGCAGCGTCTGCTGAGCGGTGAACGGGTCGAGCACTGGCTGCGGGAAAGCGAGCAGGCTTATCGGGCGCTGCAGTCGCAGGCGGATGGGCAACCGTGAAGTCCTGGGCCGTATCGCCGTCCGGCGAGTTGTCGCGCCGCCTGTTGCGTTTCATTCTGCTGTTCAGCCTGTGTTTCACCCTGCTGGCCAGCGCCTTGCAACTGTACTTCGAGTATCGCCGCGAGATGCAGGGCATCGCCTCGCGCCTCGAGTTGATCCACAGTGGTTACCTGGCCAGCATCGAGCGCAACCTGTGGGACCTCAACCAGGCGCAGTTGGACGTACAACTGCGCGGCCTGGTGGACTTTCCCGATATCGCCTGGGTGCACCTGCGCAGCGCCGATTTCGACCTGTTGCAAGGCCATCGGCTGCCCGCCGACGCGGCGCGCACCGAGCGCTTCGACCTGAGCTATCGCATGGTCGATGGCGAGCTGCGCGCGCTCGGCTCCCTGGAGGTGGGCGTCGATCTGCAGGCGGTGCACCGCCGTTTGTATGCCAGCGGTTTGACCAACCTGTTGTGGATGGGGCTGTTCATCTGCGGCCTGGCAATCACCCTGTCCTGGCTATTCCATCGCCTGGTGACTCGCCACCTGTTGGCCATGGCGGCCTTCTCGAGGCAGCTCGCCGGTGGTGAGTGGCAGGCGCCCTTGCGCCTGGACAAGGGCCGCGGCGCGGCAGAAGACGAGATCGATGCGGTGGCTCATGCCCTGGACGAGATGCGCCAGGCGATTGTCGAGGATATGCGCCAGCGCGAGGTCGATCGCCTGGCCCTGCAAGACAAGAAGGACGAATTGCAGAAAATGGTCGAGCGGCGCACCGCCAGTCTGCACAGCGCCAAGGAGGAGGCCGAAGCGGCCAACCTGGCCAAGTCACGTTTCCTCGCGACCATGAGCCACGAGCTGCGCACCCCGCTGAATGGCATGCTCGGCATGGCCGAACTGTTGCGCGATGCGCCGCGCGACGCACTCGGCCGGCGACGCCTGCAGGCCTTGCACAAGGCGGGCGAGGGCTTGCTGGCACTTCTCAACGACCTGCTGGATTTCGCCAAACTGGAGGAGGGCGAGGCGCGCATCGAGCCGGTGGACTTTTCCCTGCAACAGTTGCTGGATGAGGTGCTCACCCTGCTCGAGCCCCGCGCGCAGGCCAATGCCAGTCAGCTCCTGAGTCATCTCGATCCAGGCCTGGGCGGCTACTTTCGCGGCCCCGAGCAATTCCTGCGGCAGGTCCTGACCAACCTGCTGGCCAATGCCATCAAGTTCACCCAGAACGGGCGGGTCCAGCTGCGCGTCGAGTTGTTGCAGCAGGCTGCCGGGCGCCAGCGCCTGCGCATCCAGGTGGAGGACGACGGCATCGGCATACCCGAGGCGGTGCAGGCGCGGATCTTCGAGCGCTTCGTGCAGGCCGACGAACAGGTGGCCAGGCGCTATGGCGGCGCCGGGCTCGGCCTGGCGATCTGCAAGCGCCTGGTGCAGGCCATGGGCGGCGAGATCCACCTGCACAGCCGCGAAGGCCAGGGCAGCCGCTTCTGGTTCGATATTTGGCTGCAGCAGGCGCAGCCCCCGCTACAACTCGCGGCCTCTGCGGCGCTGGAAACCGCGCCTGAGCCACGCCATGTGCTGGTGGTGGAAGACGTCGAGCTGAACCGCGAGGTGGCCCAGGGGCTGCTGGAGCGCGAGGGGCACCGGGTGAGCCTGGCCGAGGATGCCGAACCGGCCCTGCGCCAGTGCCAGACCCGCCGTTTCGACTTGATCCTGCTCGATGTGCAGCTGCCCGGGTTGAGCGGCGTGGAACTGTGTCGGCAAATTCGCCAGGACCCGTTGGGGGTCAATCGGCAGACGCCGATCTTCGCCTTCACTGCCAGCTTGCAGCCGGCCATGGTCCAGCGCTACCTGGATGCCGGCATGCAGGGGGTGATCGCCAAGCCGATCCAGCTATCGGCCTTGCGTCAGGCTCTGGCTGGCATGCTGCGCGGCGCGCCAGTGGCGAGCGAGGCGCTGCTCGATCCGCACGTATTGCACACCCATCGCGAGGCGCTGGGGGCCGGCAAGCTCGCCCAACTGTTGCGCCTGTTGCAAGACAACCTGCAGCAACAGGGCGAGCTCTTGCTGACCGCCCTGCAGGCGCGGGACTACCCGGAGATCGCCAGTGCGGCGCACCGCCTGGCCAGCGCCAGCGAGTCACTCGGCGGGCGGCCACTGGCGGCAATGCTGCGGCGTCTCGAAGCTGCTGGCGAAGAACAGGCCGAGGCCCAGTGTGCGGAACTGGCCGAGCCGCTGCGCCAGCTGCTCGACGCCACACAGCAGGCGTTGAATCAGGCGCTGACGCAGTTGTAACAACGCCGTTACCACTTCTTACATCTTCTTTCCCGGTGTTCAACGGGGGCTTACATCGCTTGCCAATAATCAGGGCGGAACCGGGCACTGGTCCCGGTAAAACCTTGGTCTTTGGGAGATAACAACAATGAAGCTCCGCAAACTGTCCGCCCTGGACGCGCTGCTGGTCGGCGCCGTCCTGCTGGCGCTGATCGCCGGCTCGCTGAGTCTGTTCGACGATCCGATGTCCGGTCCGCTGCAACTCGCGTTGATCATGGTCGGCTGCTTCGCCGCCCTGATCGGCATGAAGAACGGCGTCACCTGGGCCGAACTGGAAAGCGAGATCACCGCCACCAACGCCAAGACGGTCGCGCCGATTTTCATCTTTCTGTCGATTGGTGTGCTGATCGGTGCCTTTATCATCGCCGGCACCGTGCCGACCCTGCTGTATGCCGGGCTCAGCCTGCTGTCGCCGGCCTTCTTCTACCCGCTGGCCTGTCTGATCTGCGCCATCGTCTCGATGTGCATCGGCTCGTCCTGGACTACCGCCGCGACCATCGGCGTGGGCCTGATGGGCACCGCCCACGGTTTCGGCTTGTCGGCGGAAATCACCGCGGGTGCGGTGGTGGCTGGCGCCTATTTCGGCGACAAGATGTCGCCGCTGTCGGAAACCACCAACCTGGCCCCGGCCGTCGCAGGTTCCGAGCTGTTCGCCCATATCCGCCACATGGCCTGGGTGTCGCTGCCCAGCTTCCTGATTGCCCTGGTGCTGTTCAGCATCCTGGCGCTGAATGCCGATGCTCAGGGCGAGGCGGTGTCCAATGTCGGTGAACTCAAGGCGCAGCTGGCCGGTTCGTTCAACATCGCCTGGTACAACCTGATTCCGCTGCTGGCCCTGCTCGGGCTGTCGGTGCGCAAGGCGCCGGCGTTCCCGGCAATCATGCTGTGCAGTGCGCTGGCCTGTGTGTTTGCCGTGTTGTTCCAGGCACCGGTGATCGAGCGTTTCATGGCCGATAGCGAGCAAAGCGGCGCGCTCATGGTGGTCAAGGCCCTGTGGACGGTGATGGCGACCGGTTTCGTTTCGCACAGCGGTAATGAGGTGGTGGACAGCCTGCTCAGCCGTGGCGGCATGGCCGGCATGGTGTTCATGGCGTTCCTGGTGTTCTGCTCGATGATGATGACCGCAGTGCTCGAACGCATCGGCTTCATCCGCTTCCTGCTCGGCCTGATCGTGCGCGGCGTGCACTCGGTCGGCGCCCTGATTGGCGCGACCCTGGCCACCAGTATCGGCGTCAACGTGCTGACCGGTGACCAGTACCTGTCCCTGGTGCTGCCGGGGCAGATGTGGAAGGAAGAGTACCGTTTGCGCGGTCTGGCGGCGGTCAACCTGTCGCGCACCATCGAGGATGGCGGCACCGTGACTTCCTCGCTGATCCCCTGGAACGCCTGCGGCGTCTACATGGCCGCGACCCTGGGCGTCGCCACCCTGTCTTACGCACCCTTCGCCTTCTTCAACTGGATCAACCCGATCATCGCGCTGATCTACGGCATCTTCTGCATCAAGATCCTGCCGCTGGCCAGCCAGGACGACGCGCCGCAAGCGCAGTCCCCCACGGCTAAGCCGCTGGTAGGCGCCACCAGTTAAGTCCCGACCTCGCCGAGTGCAAGACAAAGGCCTGGCCGGCAACGGTCGGGCCTTTGTGTTTCTGCGCCGTAAGCAGTTGTGCGAAGTTGTAACACGTAGTCGTGAATTAACAAAAAGTCTAATAAATACAGATGGATAGATTATTTATTCAAAGGCTCTCGACGATTGCCATGTTACTGAACAAGTGTTTAGTATTGCTCCCCAGAGAGGACGCCTATGCCGTCCTTGTTAGCAGAATAAGAAGTCGAGGATTGCCATGAACACTGCATCGAATCTGTTGACGCGGGTTGCCGGCGGCGCCGCCTGGATCACCCTGAATCGCCCCGAGCAACGCAACGCGCTGGACATCCCCACGATCAAGGCCTTGCATGCGCTGCTCGACGAGCTCAGTGCCGATCCTGCTGTGCGTGTGCTGGTGCTGACCGGCAGCGGCAAGAGCTTCTGCGCCGGCGCTGACCTTGCCGAGTGGGCTGCGGCCGAGGCCCGTGGCGCGCTGGAAAGCTACGGCTGGACCGAGGCCGCGCATGCCCTGATGACCCGCCTGCATGGCTTTGCCAAACCGACCATCGCCGCCATCAACGGCACCGCAGTGGGCGCCGGGATGGACCTGACGCTGTGCTGTGATTTTCGTCTGGCCGCGCAGTCGGCGCGCTTCAAGGCCGGCTACACCAGCATGGCCTACTCACCGGATGCCGGCGCCAGCTGGCACCTGCCGCGCTTGATCGGCAGCGAGCAGGCCAAGCGTCTGTTGTTCCTCGACGAGCTGTGGGGCGCCGAGCGTGCCCTGACTACCGGCCTGGTCGGTGAAATCTGCGCCGATGAGCAGTTGCTGGCAGTCGCCGGCGAACTGGCTACGCGACTGGCCAGCGGTCCGACCTTCGCCTTCGCCCAGACCAAGACCCTGATCGAAGACGGAGCCCAGCGCAGCCTGGCCGAGCAGCTCGAAGCCGAGCGCCGCGCCGGGTTGCTCTGCGGTCGCAGCGAAGATGGTGGCGAAGCGTTGCGCGCCGCCATGGAAAAACGCGCCCCCCTCTTTATCGGCCGCTGAACTGCCGCCCCCTTGCCACAGGACATAGCGATGAACTTTCAACTGAGCCAAGAACAAGAAATGCTGGTCGATGCGGTACGTAGCTTCGTCGAGAAGGAACTGCTGCCCCATGAAGAGGCCGTCGACCGCGCCGATGCGGTATCCCCGGAGCTGGCCGCGCAGATTCGTGGCAAGGCCATCGCCGCCGGCTTCTATGCCTTCAACATGCCGGAGGAGGTGGGTGGCGGCGGCCTCGATTACCTGTCCCAGGCGCTGATCGAACGTGAGCTGTCCAAGGTCTCCTGGGCCTTGCAGGTGTTCGTCGCGCGGCCGTCAAAGATCCTCATGGCCTGCACTGGCGAGCAGATTCAGGACTACCTGCTGCCCTGCATCCAGGGCGAGAAGATCGACTGCTTCGCCCTCACCGAGCCGGGCGCCGGCTCCGACGCCAACTCGATCAAGACCCGTGCGGTGCGCGACGGCGATGACTTCCTGCTGAATGGCAGCAAGCACTTCATCAGCCACGCCGGGCATGCCGATTTCGCCATCGTCTTTGCGGTCACCGACAGCTATGAGAAGAACGGCAAGAAGCGCAACGCCGTGACCTCTTTCCTGGTCGATCGCGATACCCCCGGAATGACCATACGCCGCGGGCCCAAGTGCGTGAGCAACCGTGGCTATCACACCTACGAGCTGTTTTTCGATGACTGCCGGGTACCCGCGAGCAAGGTCCTCGGCGAAGTGGACAAGGGCTGGGAGGTGGCCAATGCCTGGCTCACCGCTGGCCGCGTGATGGTCGCCGCCAACTGTGTTGGCCAGGCGCAACGGGCACTGGATCTGGCCCTGCAATGGTCTGCCGACCGCAAGCAGTTCGGTCAGCCGATCGGCAGCTACCAAGGGGTGTCGTTCAAGCTCGCCGACATGGCCACGCAGATCCGCGCCGCCGAGCTGCTGTGCCTGCACACCGCCTGGAAGATGGACCAGGGCAGCATGACCGACGGCGACGCCGGCATGGCCAAGCTGCTGGCCAGCGAAGTGCTCGGCAAGGTGGCCGACGAGACGGTGCAGATCTTCGGCGGCATGGGCCTGATGGACGAAGGCCCGGTGGAACGCATCTGGCGCAACGCGCGGATCGAGCGGATCTGGGAAGGCACTTCGGAGATCCAGCGTCACATCATTTCCCGCGAACTGCTGCGCCCGTTGCTGCGCTGAGGGGATCGTCATGAGCCAAAGAGACAACCTCAAGCGCTTGCTGGCGCCGCGCCATCTGGCCTTTATCGGTGGCCGCAGCATGGCCCGCGCGCTCAAGCGCTGCGTCGAGGGCGGTTACCAAGGCCAGCTGTGGCTGGTCAATCCGCAGCACGCCGAGCTGGAAGGCGTGCCCTGCGTCGCCAGCGTCGCCGAGCTGCCTTGCGGGCCGGATGCGGTGTTCATCGCCACCAACAAGGAGTTGACCGTGCAGGCAGTGGCCGAACTGGCCGCCAAGGGCGCGGGCGGCGCCATCTGCTACGCCTCCGGCTTCGCCGAAACCGGCGCAGAGGGCCAGGCGCTGCAGGCCCGCTTGCTCGCCGCAGCCGGCGACATGGCGCTGCTCGGGCCGAACTGTTACGGCCTGCTCGACTACCTGCACGGCGCCGCGCTGTGGCCGGTGGCTCATGGCGGCAAGGTAGTCGAGCAGGGCGTGGCGGTGCTGACCCAGAGCGGCAACTTCGCCTACAACCTGTCGATGAGCGACCGCTCGCTGCCGGTGGCCTATATGGCCTCGGTGGGTAATCAGGCGCAAATTGGCGTCGCCGAATTGATGGACGTGTTGCTCGATGAGCCGCGCGTCACCGCCATCGGCCTGCACCTGGAGGGGCTGAACAACGTCCCAGGTTTTGCTCGCGCTGCGCACAAGGCGCTGCAGAAGGGCATCCCGATCATCGCCCTGAAGACCGGCGTCTCGCAGATCGGCGCCGAGCTGGCGCTCAGCCACACCAGTTCCCTGGCCGGCTCAGATGCGCTGTATGACGCGTTGTTCGAGCGCCTCGGAGTGATCCGCGTCAGCGGCCCGGTGAGCTTCGTCGAAACCCTCAAGGCGGCCGCCTGCGGCCAGCTGCCGGCGGGGCCGAGCCTGGCCGCGCTGGCCTGTTCCGGCGGCGATGCCGGACTGATCGCCGACTACGCCGAGCGCAACGGCCTGAGCTTGCCGAAACTGGATGACAGCCAGCGCAGCGAGCTGGCCGCGGTGCTGCCGGGCTACGCCAATATCGTCAACCCGCTGGACTTCACCACGGCCATTTGGGGCGATCGCGACGCCCTCGACAGCATGCTCGACAGCGTCCTGCGCAGCCCGGCCGATGCCGCCCTGCTGGTGCTCGACTATCCCGATCAAGCCTCGGGCGAGCGCCCGCAGTGCGACCTGCTGCTGGAGCTGTACTGCGCCGCGCTGGCGCGCCACGGCAAGCTGGGTTTCGTCGCCTCGGCCTTCCCCGAGCTGCTCCCGGCCAGTGCTCGCGAGCGCCTGCACGCCCATGGCGTGGCGGCCCTGCAAGGGGTCGAAGATGGCCTGGCGGCCTGGGGCCGCGTCGCCCACTACCAGCAGCGCCGCGCGGCACTGCTGGCGCGCGGTGAATCGGCGTTGCTGCCGATCTGCCCGCAAGCCCTGACGGGCCAAGGCCGGCTGCTCGATGAGTGGCAGGCCAAGCAGGCTCTGAGCGCCTTCGGCCTGCCGTTGCCGCAGGGCCTGTTGAGCACCCCGGGCCAGGCGCTGCAAGCGGCGCAGGCGCTGGGTTATCCGCTGGTGCTCAAGGTGGTCAGCAGCGCGCTGCCGCACAAGACCGAAGCCGGTGGCGTGGCGCTCAATCTGGGCGACGACCAGGCGCTGCAGGCCGCCCTCGAGGACATGCGCGCCAGCCTGGCCCGGCATGCCCCCGAGTTGCCCTTCGAGCAGGTGCTGCTGGAGCGCATGGCGCCACCGCCGCTGGCCGAGCTGATTGTCGGCGTCAAGCGCGAGAACGGCTTCGGCCTGGCGCTGGTGCTAGGCGCCGGCGGGATTCTCGTCGAGTTGCTCAAGGACAGCCGCAGCCTGCTGTTGCCGACCAACAATGCGGCGATCCGCGAGGCGCTGCTGAGCCTGCGCAGCGCGCCCCTGTTGCAAGGCTTTCGTGGCCGTCCGGCGGTTGATCTGGACGCCCTGGTGCAGGCGATTCGCGCGGTGGCCGACTACGCCGGCGAGCACGCCGAACAGCTGCTGGAGCTGGACGTTAATCCGCTGTTGCTCGATGCCCAGGGCGCCGTCGCGGTGGATGCCTTGATTCGCCTGGCCCAGGACTGAGGAAATGATCATGCAAGAGAACCACAACCTTACCGGCGGCCAAGCCTTGGTGCGCCTGCTGGGCAACTACGGCGTCGACACCGTGTTCGGCATTCCCGGTGTACACACCCTGGAGCTCTATCGCGGCCTACCCGGCAGTGGCATTCGCCACGTACTGACCCGCCACGAGCAGGGCGCCGGCTTTATGGCCGACGGCTATGCGCGGGTGACCGGCAAGCCGGGCGTGTGCTTCGTCATCAGCGGCCCCGGGGTGACCAATGCCGCCACGGCGATCGGCCAGGCCCATGCCGACTCGATCCCCATGCTGGTGATCTCCAGCGTCAACCACAGCGCCAGCCTCGGCAAGGGCTGGGGTTGTCTGCACGAAACCCAGGACCAGCGCGCGATGACCGCGCCGATCACCGCGTTCTCGGCGGTGGCCACCAGCGCCGAGGATCTGCCGCAGCTGATCGCCCGCGCCTTTGCGGTGTTCGACAGCGAACGGCCGCGCCCGGTGCATATCTCGGTGCCGCTGGACGTACTGGCCGCGCCCATCGCGCGGGACTGGAGCGCCGAGGTGGTGCGTCGGCCGGGCCGTGGCCTGCCGAGCGCCGAGGCGCTGCAGCAGGCGGCGGACAAGTTGGCCGGCGCCAAGCGGCCGATGATCATCGCCGGTGGCGGCGCCCTGGAGGCCGGCGCGGCACTGGCGGCGCTCAGCGAACGGCTGGCCGCGCCGCTGTTCACCAGCGTCGCCGGCAAGGGCTTGCTGCCAACCCAGGCGCCGCTGCATGCCGGCGCCACCCTGTGCGTCGAACCCGGCTGGCAGCTGATCGAGCAGGCCGACGTGGTCCTCGCGGTCGGCAGCGAAATGGCCGACACCGATTTCTGGCGCGAGCGCCTGCCGCTGACCGGCGAGCTGCTGCGGGTGGATATCGACCCGCGCAAGTTCAACGACTTCTATCCCTGCGCCGTGGCGCTCAAGGGCGATGCCCGGCAGACCCTCGAGGCGCTGCTGGCGCGCTTGCCGCAGCAGGTGCGCGATCCGGCGCTTGCCGTTCAGGCGGTGGCCGCTTTGCGCGCCGCGGTCGAGGACGGCCAGGGACCGTTGCAGCGTATTCACCAGGCGATCCTGGCGCGCATCGCCGCGGTGCTGCCGGACAACGCCTTTATCAGCACCGACATGACCCAGCTGGCCTACAGCGGTAACTACCTGTTCCCTAGCCGCGCCCCGCGTAGCTGGTTGCACCCCACCGGTTACGGCACCCTCGGCTACGGCCTGCCGGCCGGCATCGGCGCCAAGCTGGGCGCGCCCGAACGGCCCGGCCTGGTGCTGGTCGGCGATGGCGGCTTCCTCTACACCGTGCAGGAACTTGCTACCGCCGTGGAAGAACTGGACAGCCCGCTGGTGGTGCTGTTGTGGAACAACGATGCCCTGGGGCAGATCCGCGACGATATGCTCGACCTGGACATCGAGCCGATTGGCGTGCTGCCGCGCAACCCGGATTTCGCCGCCCTGGCCAGTGCCTTCGGTTGTCGGGTACTGCAGCCGCAGAGCCTGGATCAGCTGCAAGAGCAGCTGGCAGCGGGCTTCAGCCATCCCGGCGTGACCCTGATCGAACTCAAGCACGCCTACGCCCAATAAGGCGGGCAAGGAGATGTCCATGCGTTTTTCCACCCTGACCCAACGTATCGCCGGTGACGGCGCCGCCGCCTGGGACATTCACTACCGCGCCCTGGCCCGCCAGGAGCGCGGCGAGGACGTGCTGCTGCTGTCGGTAGGTGACCCGGATTTCGACACCCCGCAGCCGATCGTACAGGCCGCCATCGACAGCCTGTTGTCCGGTAATACCCACTACACCGAGGTCACCGGCAAGCGTGCGCTGCGCGAGAGCATCGCCAAGCGCCATCGTATGCGCAGCGGTCAAACGGTCGCGGCCGATCAGGTGGTGGTGTTGGCCGGCGGCCAGTGCGCGCTGTTCTGCGTGGCCCAGTGCGTGCTCGAACCCGGCGATGAAGTGATAGTCGCCGAGCCCATGTACGTGACCTACGAGGCGGTGTTCGGCGCCTGCGGGGCCAAGGTGATTCCCTTGCCGGTGCGCCCCGAGCACGGCTTCCGGGTGCAGGCCGAGGATGTCGCCGCGGCCATCACCCCGCGCACCCGCGCCCTGGTGCTGAACAGTCCGCACAACCCGTCCGGCGCCAGCTTGCCGCGTTCCACCTGGGAGGCCCTGGCCGAACTGTGTATCGGCCATGATCTGTGGCTGATCTCCGATGAGGTCTACAGCGAGTTGCTGTACGAGGGCGAGCACGTCAGCCCGGCCAGCCTGCCGGGCATGGCCGAGCGCACCGCAACCCTCAACAGTCTGTCGAAGTCCCACGCCATGACCGGCTGGCGGGTCGGCTGGGTGGTGGCGCCGCCGGCGCTGGCCGAACACCTGGGTAACCTGGCGCTGTGCATGCTGTACGGCTCGCCGGACTTCATCCAGGACGCCGCCTGTGTCGCCCTGGAGGCGAAAATGCCGGAGCTGGAGGCGATGCGTGAAGCCTATCGGCAGCGCCGCGATCTGGTCTGCGCCTGTCTCGCCGACAGACCTGGGCTGCGCGCCCTGAAGCCCGACGGCGGAATGTTCGTGATGGTCGATATCCGCGCCACCGGGCTGTCCGCCCAGGCGTTCGCCGACCGCCTGCTCGACCGGCATGGCGTTTCGGTGCTGGCCGGCGAAGCCTTCGGCCCCAGTGCCGCCGGGCATATCCGCCTGGGCCTGGTGCTCGGCAGCGGGCCGCTGGAAGACGCCTGCCGGCGCATCGCCCGCTGCGCCGCCGAGCTGATCGAGGAACGGCTCGAGGAAACCTGCCATGCATAAGCACACCCAGCTGTATATCGATGGAACCTGGGTCGCGCCCGCGGGCAGCGGCCTGGCCGAGGTGCTCAATCCGGCGACCGAACAGGCCATCGGCCAGGTGCCCTTGGGCGACGAACGCGACGTCGAGCGTGCGGTACAGGCCGCGCGCGGGGCCTTTCCGGCCTGGGCCGCGACTCCGGCCAGCGTGCGCGCCGGCTATATCCAGGCCCTGGCCGCGCAGCTCGAAGCTCGTGGCGATGAGATGGCCGCGCTGATCACTGCCGAGCTGGGGATGCCGGTGCAGTGGTGCCGCTCGATTCAGGTGGACGGGCCGCTCGAAGGCTTGCGCCACTATGCCGAGCTCGCCGCCCTGATGGATGAGGTGCGCGAGGTCGGCAACTCCCTGGTTATTCGCGAGCCGGTGGGGGTGTGCGCCTTTATCAATCCGTGGAACTACCCGCTGCATCAGTTGCTCGGCAAGCTCGCCCCGGCCCTGGCCGCCGGTTGCACGGTGGTGGTCAAGCCGAGCCAGGAGACTCCGCTGCATGCCTTCCTGCTGGCGCAGATGATCGAGGCCATTGGCCTGCCGGCCGGGGTGTTCAACTTGGTCAGCGGGCCGGGCGCCAAGGTCGGCGAGGCGCTGGCCAAGCATCCGTTGGTGGACATGGTCTCCTTTACCGGCTCCACCGGTGCCGGGGTGCGCGTGGCTCAGGCCGCCGCGCCGTCGGTCAAGCGCGTGTGCCTGGAACTGGGTGGCAAGTCGGCGCTGCTGATCGCGGAAGACGCCGACCTGGCCGCCGCGGTGCGCTATGGCGTGCAGGACGTGATGCTCAACTCGGGGCAGACCTGCACCGCGCTGACCCGCATGCTGCTGCCGGCAAGCCGTTATGCCGAAGCCCTGGAACTGGCCGTGGCCGAGACCGCTAGCCTGCGTCTGGGTGACCCGCTGGACCCCGAGAGTTTTCTCGGCCCGATGTGCTCGGCCGGGCAGCTGCGCACGGTACGCGACTACATCCGCATCGGTGAGGAAGAAGGCGCGCGCCTGCTGTGTGGCGGCGTCGCAGTACCCAGCGGGCTGGAGCGTGGTTTCTACCAGCTACCGACCCTGTTCGCCGACGTGGATAACCGCATGCGCATCGCCCAGGAAGAAATCTTCGGCCCGGTGCTCTGCCTGATTCCCTACGCCGACGAAGTGCAGGCCGTGCAACTGGCCAACGACTCGCCGTTCGGTCTGTCCAGTGGCGTCTGGGCCGGCACGCCAGAGCGCGCTTTGGGTCTGGCGCGGCAGCTGCGCGCCGGGCAGTGTTTCATCAACGGCGCGGCCTTCAACTACCGCGCGCCGTTCGGCGGCTACAAGCAGTCGGGCAATGGCCGCGAGTGGGGCGAGGAGGGGTTGGCCGAATTTGTCGAAATCAAGGCCGTGCAGTGCTGAGAGCTATGTCAACGATCTGCTGCGCGTCGGCGATACGGCGTTAAAAACAGCCGCGGAATGCTCATTTACTGCTCGTAAACTCCGCTTCCACGACTGTTTTTGCCTTGTCTCGCTCTAGCTCGCGAGATCTTGAAATGTATGAGTCGGTAATCCTAAACCTAGGGTGGGCCGCGCAGCGGCGTAACCCACCATGGACGCCCCGCGGTGTCGGCCTGATTGGCCTGATACCCGCTTGGTGGGTTACGCCTGCGGCTGACCCACCCTGCAAAGGCCCTGTAAGTTCAAAGGAAATTTTTATGAAGGTACTGATAGTCCACGCCCACCCCGAGCCGCAATCCTTTACCACGGCCCTGCGCGATCTGGCCGTGGAGACCCTGCAGGGCCAGGGCCATCAGGTGCAGGTCTCCGATCTGTATGCGATGAACTGGAACCCGGTGGCCAGCGCCGCCGACTTCAGCGAACGGCAGGACCCGGATTACCTGGTGTATGCCCTGGAGCAGCGTCTGGGGGCGAAGAACGGCGGCCTGGCCGCGGATATCCAGAGCGAGCTGGACAAGCTGCTGTGGGCCGACACGCTGATCCTCAACTTCCCGCTGTACTGGTTCTCGGTGCCGGCCATTCTCAAGGGTTGGATCGACCGGGTACTGGTCAGCGGGGTCTGCTACGGCGGCAAGCGCTTCTACGATCAGGGCGGCCTGGCCGGCAAGCGGGTGCTGGTCAGTCTGACCCTGGGCGGCCGCGAGCATATGTTCGGCGAGGGCGCCATCCATGGTCCGCTGGAGGACATGCTGCGGCCGCTGTTGCGCGGCACCCTGGCCTATGTCGGCATGGATGTGCTGCCGCCCTTCGTCGCCTGGCATGTGCCCTACATCAGCCATGCGGCGCGTGAGGAGTTCCTCGTCGCCTACCAGCAGCGCTTGAGCGGGCTCGAGCGTGATCAACCCCTGGCGTTTCCGCGCCTGCAGCAGTTCGACGAGCGGCTTTATCCCTTGCAGCGGGCTTGAGCGGAGGCTATCGGGGAAGGGGGCTGCCAATCAGCTGGCTCACATTGTTCCCGCTGTTGCCTTCCGCTGAGCAGGGGTCAGCCTCTGGCCTCGCGGGGGGTGTCGAACGCGACAAAGAGCTGATCGGCGGTGATCTTCTGCAGATCCTGGCGGATGTTGTTTTCCATCAGGGCAAAAAGACTGAGGAAGACTTCATGGACCTTGCAGTGATCTTCCATCCCGGAAAAGGGGTTATCGATCTTTTCGGCGATCAGCGAGCTTTCCTGTACCGCGTCGTACACGTCGCTCAGGGTGATTTCCTGCGGTGGTCGGGCCAGAGTCAGGCCTCCTCGGGCGCCACGGTAGGACTTGAGAATGTTGGCCTTGACCATCAGTGCGACCAAGTTACGTACCCGGGTCGGATGGGTCTTGACCCATTTTGCGATGGTTTCGGTGCGCAGCTTCTGCGGCGCGTTGGCCGCGACGAAAGAAAGAATGTAGGAGGCGGTGATCAGTCGGGTCGACTGGCTCATGGGGTTGGTGGGCTCCGAGAGTTAGGGGCGGTGCGGTGTGACTCACAGCTCATAAGCTAGCGAGCTGGTCATGCCGCATGATCGGGCAAGCTGAACAGAAAAAAGGTTAATATCCAAGTAACAATTAGTAAATGCTTTGTAAGAGTAACGCTCACAAAGGTCATGCCGAGTATTTGACGAGGTTCTAGTGATGACTGAATTGCTGATTGCGCTGAGAGAGACGCTGGGTGAGAAGGGGGTTCTAGAGGGGGAGGCGGTGCGCAGCAGACAGAGCAGCTACTGGCATCGTCAGCCTATGCAGGCTCAAGCAATACTACGACCGGCAAATTCGCTTGAGCTTTCAGCTTGTCTGCGCCTGTGCCATGCGGCCGGTCAGGCGGTCATACCCTTGGGTGGTAATACAGGCCTGGCTGAGGCGACCGCCAGCACGGCCGAACATATGATGCTGTCGCTGGAGCGAATGCAGCGAATCGAGGCAGTAGATGAGGTGGGGCGAACCATGACGGTGGAGGCGGGCGCCATCTTGCAGACGGTTCAGGAGCGGGCCGCCGAGGCAGGCTTGTTGTTTCCCGTGGATCTGGGGGCGCGCGGCAGTTGTACCATCGGCGGAATGCTGGCAACCAATGCCGGTGGTTTCAGCGTTATGCGCTACGGCATGATGCGCGAGCGGGTGCTTGGCCTGGAAGCGGTGTTGGCAGACGGCACGGTGATCTCCTCCCTTGCCGGCTATTTGAAGAACAATACGGGCTATGACCTCAAGCAGCTATTCGTCGGGAGCGAAGGCACCCTGGGGGTGATCAGTCGTGCGGTGCTACGACTGGAGGAGCTACCGACTGCGCGAACCACCGCCATGATCGCGGTGCGCAGCTTTGACCAGATGACGGCGCTACTCAAGCATCTGGATCGCACGGCCAATGGTGCACTCTGTGCGTTTGAGGTGATGTGGAACGAGTTCTTCTTGCTCAATACCGGAGCGCACTCAGAGCACAGTTCTCCCTTTGCCGAGGCCTGGCCCTTCTACGTGTTGGTGGAGTGGCAAGGCAGTGACGAGGCCGATTTACGGCAGCGCTTCGAGCAGGCATTGGGAGCTGCGTTCGAGGAGGATCTACTGGCCGATGCAGTGATCGCTCAGTCGCTGAATGAGCGCGAGGCGCTCTGGGCGATCCGTGAGGCGACTGAGCCGGAGGAGCGCTATTTCGGCAAGACCCAGGGCTTCGATGTGAGCTTGGCCATTCGTGATATGGATGCCTTCGTCGGTCGACTGCAAAGCGACCTGGCCGAGCTGGATGCTCATGCTCGACTTCTGGTGTTCGGTCATCTGGCGGATGGCAATTTGCACCTGACGGTGGGGATGCATGAACCATGGCCGAGCCATGAGCAAGTGGAGCAGGTCGTGTATGGCTGCGTGCAGGCGTTCGCGGGTGCGGTGTCCGCTGAACATGGCATCGGCCTGGAGAAAAAGGCTTGGTTGCCCATTAGCCGACAGCCGGCCGAACTCGATCTGATGCGCCTGCTCAAGCGCACCTTGGACCCCCGCGGAATACTCAATCCGGGGAAGATTTTCGATCTCTGAAAAACCATTGGTATGCACGTGGGTTTTGCGCTATAAAATTGTTATTGTTGTGGTGATGGTAACAATTCTGAGTGTGTGACATCCCGGTTAAACCGTTGTGAGCAAGCCGAGCGATTTCTTCGATAGTTAATAGGGGCAATGCCATGAGCGATAAGAAAAATAACAGCATTCAGACCATGTTTGATGGCCAGCTGCAGCGACGCGACTTCCTCAAGTTGGGCGCCATGGCCGGCATGGCTGGCGCGGCTTTTTCCCTAGGTCTGCCGCTGAACGCTTGGGCGCAGGAGGGAACGCCTAAGCCAGGTGGTGTGCTGAGACTGGGGTTGGCCGGGGGCAGCACCTCGGACTCCCTGGATCCGGGCTCATGGAGTGACACCTTTACCTTTGTCGGCTTCTCCGCGGTGTACAACAGCCTGGTGGAGATCGCGGTGGACGGCACGGCGATCCCTGAGCTGGCAGAGAGCTGGGAGGCGTCCCCGGATGCGCGCGTGTGGACGTTCAAGCTGCGCCAGGATGTGCAGTTTCATAATGGCCAGACCCTGACTGCCGAGGACGTAGTGGCGTCGGTTGAGCACCACCTGGGTGAAAAGTCGACTTCCGCGGCAAAAACCGTGCTCGGTGATGTGGCCACGGTCAAGGCTAAAGACGGTAACAGCGTGGTGTTCGAGTTGCGTTCGGGCAACGCCGACTTCCCTTTCGTGATGGCGGACTATCACTTGGTCATCATGCCGAGCAAAGACGGCGTCGCCGACTGGCGTGCTGGTAGCGGCACCGGCGGCTATCGAATCAAGTCGTTTGAACCGGGGGTGCGCATGGCCCTGGAGCGTAACCCTGGCTACTGGAAATCGGGCCGCGCGCATTTCGACAGTGCCGAGCTGATCAGCATTTCCGATGGCGCCGCGCGGATCAATGCGCTGATTACCGGCGAAGTCGATGTGATCAACAAGGTCGATCTGAAGACCATCAACTTGCTCAAGCTCAACCCAAATATGGTGATCGAGGAAACCAAGGGTGCCCAGCATTACACCTTCCCGATGCTGTGCGACAGCAAGGAGTTCGCCGACAACAATGTTCGCATGGCGATGAAGCACGCTATCGACAGGGAAGCCATGCTGGGCTCGGTGCTGCGTGGCTACGGCACGGTCGGTAATGACCATCCGCTCCAGCCCGGCCATCGGTTCCTGAATACTGCGTTGGAGCAGCGCATCTACGATCCAGAAAAAGCGCGCTTCTATCTGCGCAAGGCCGGCCTGGAGTCTCTCAACGTGCGCTTGCAGGCTTCTGATGCGGCCTATTCCGGTGCAGTGGACGCTTCCGTGCTATTCAAGGAACAGGCCAGGGTAGCCGGCATCAACATCGATGTGGTGCGCGAACCGGCCGACGGCTTCTTCTCCAACGTGTGGAACAAGCAACCCTTCACCACGTCCTTTTGGTACAGCAGCCTGACTGCCGACCGTATGTTCAGCATCGGCTATGCCAAGGGCGCCAGCTGGAATGAAACCCACTGGGAACACCAGCGCTTCAATGAATTGTTGAATAGCGCCCGGGGCGAGCTCAACGAGCCGCTGCGCAGTGAGATGTACAACGAGATGCAGCAGCTGTGCAGGGATGAGGGCGGCGCCTTGATCCCATTGTTCGCCAACTCGGTGGCGGCGCGTTCCAAGCGAGTTGCTCACGGTCCTGAAACCGCACCCTACGGTGAGCTGGACGGGCTGCGGCTGATCGAGCGTTGGTGGCAGGCCTAAATGCCGTACGCCTGCTGCATCTAGTGGCCTGTGGGGTTGGTGATTCACTCGTTTTGGGATGCCGAGAAGCGGTAGTGCGCTATCAGTGCCCTCGAAAATGATTCATCACACTCGCTACGCAGGCCGCTTGCAGCCACAACGTTTGCAGAGGGTTGATGTGGTGAAAAGTATTTTATTGCTGCTAGTGCAGCGCCTGGCTTTGGGTTTGCTGTCGCTGTTTGCAGTGTCGGTGATTATCTTTCTGGCGGTCGGGTTGCTCCCTGGTGATATTGCCCAGGCCATGCTCGGCCAGGCGGCCACGGATGAAACTGTAGCGGCCTTCCGGGCGCAACTGGGGTTGGATCAGCCGCCATTGATGCGTTTTATGCATTGGATCGGAAACTTCCTGCAAGGGGACTTGGGTGTATCCCTGGCCAACCAGCGGCAGATCTCCGAACTGGTCGGTGCACGACTGGGTAATACCCTGACTCTCGCCGCTATGGCCGCGCTCGTTTCGGTGCCGCTGGCGCTGCTGCTGGGCATGCTCGCGGCGTTGTACCGCAACTCCTGGTTCGATCGTGCGCTGAATACCTCAGCTTTGAGTGCGGTCTCCTTCCCCGAGTTCTTCGTCGCTTACATCCTGATTATGCTTTTTTCGGTGAAGCTCAACTGGTTCCCGAGTATCTCCAACCTGGCACCCGATGCGTCCTTCGGCGAGGTGTTTGAGCGTTCGGTGCTGCCGGTGGCGACCCTGAGTCTGGTGGTGATCGCACAGATGATGCGCATGACCCGTGCGGCGCTGATCAATTTGCTGGCCAGTCCTTACATCGAGATGGCTCGGCTCAAGGGTATCAGCCAGGCGCGGATCATCTTTCGCCACGCCTTGCCCAACGCCCTTGCGCCGATAGTCAACGTGGTAGCTCTGAACCTGGCGTATCTGGTGGTGGGCGTGGTGGTGGTGGAGGTGGTCTTCGTCTACCCAGGGCTCGGCCAGTTGCTGGTGGACTCGGTCGCCAAGCGCGATATCCCCGTGGTGCAGGCCTGCAGTCTGATTTTTGCGGCGACCTACGTAGTGCTCAATACGCTGGCCGATGTGCTTGCCATCGCGAGCAACCCTCGCCTGATGCATCCAAAGGGGTAGGACATGACGCGTTTGTTCAAAGAGTTGCTCCGCGCGCCACTGAGTGCGCAATTCGGATTTATTGTAATAGCCCTCTACGTGCTGCTGGCTGTTCTGGCGCCGGTGCTGGCGCCGTTCGGTGAAACCGAGATAGTCGGCGATGGCTTCGCTCCCTGGGACGGACAGTTTCTCCTGGGTACCGATAACCTCGGTCGGGATATGTTTAGCCGCCTGATCTACGGTGCGCGCAACACCGTGGGCATCGCCTTCACGGCCACACTGCTGGCCTTCTTGATTGGCGGTCTGGCGGGGCTGGTGGCGGCGCTCAAGAGCGGTTGGGTGGACCAGGGCCTGTCGCGCCTGGTGGACATTCTCATGGCCATTCCACAGCTAATCTTCGCCCTGCTGATTCTCAGTGTGGTGGGCACCACTGCGACCTCGTTGATCCTGGTCATTGCCTTGCTGGATTCAACCCGGGTGTTCCGCTTGACCCGGGCGGTGGCGATGAACGTGGTGGTTCAGGATTTCGTCGAAGCCGCGCGGCTGCGTGGCGAGGGGCTGTGGTGGTTGGCGACCCGGGAGGTCTTGCCCAATACCGCGGCGCCGCTGATTGCCGAGTTCGGTTTGCGCTTTTGCTTCGTCTTCCTGTTTATCAGCGCCTTGTCCTTCCTCGGCCTGGGCATTCAACCGCCGACGGCCGACTGGGGCAGCATGGTCCGCGATAACGCGGTGCTCATCACCTTTGGCAATGTCACCCCACTGCTGCCGGCCCTGGCGGTCGCAGTGCTGACAGTCGGAGTCAATTTCGTTGTCGACTGGATGCTGCACAAGTCCAGCGGGCTCAAGGAGTGATAGACATGAGCGCTAATAAACATGACGGCGAATTGTTGCTGGAAATACATGACCTGCACATCGAAGCGCAGTGCGATGAAGGCTGGCTGCCCTTGGTGCAGGGTATCGACCTAAGCCTGCGCAGGGGCGAGGTGCTGGGGCTTATTGGTGAGTCGGGTGCTGGTAAGTCGACTCTTGGGCTGGCGGCGATGGGTTACACCCGTGATGGTTGCCGGATCAGTCGTGGCTCGATCCGTTTCGACGGCCAGGATCTGGTGCATTGCTCGGCTGAGCAGTTGCGCAAGTTGCGCGGTTTGCGCATCGCCTACGTCGCGCAGAGTGCTGCGGCCTCGTTTAATCCAGCGCAGCGGCTGATTGATCAACATATTGAAACGGCGGTGAAAAACGGCGGGATCAAACCTGCTCAAGCCGAAGTCGAGGCGCTGGAGTTGTACCGTGTGCTGGGTCTGCCAGACCCGCAGCGGATTGCCCGCAGTTATCCGCACCAAGTCTCCGGGGGGCAGCTGCAGCGGGCGATGACCGCCATGGCGATGGCGTGCCGTCCGGACTTGATCATTTTCGATGAGCCGACCACGGCGCTCGATGTCACCACGCAAATCGAGGTACTGGCGGCGATCCGCGATGCTGTGGCGCGTTTTGGCACCGCGGCTATCTATATCACTCACGACCTGGCGGTAGTCGCGCAAATGGCCGACCGCATCATGGTGTTGCGCCACGGCAAACTGGTGGAGGAGGGCGCGACACGGCATATGCTTGCCGAGCCCCAGCAAGATTACACAAGGTCGCTGTGGGCCGTACGTTGTTTCCGCACCGAGCCAAAGCCGCAGCCGCAGGACCAGACGCCGTTGCTGGAAGTGCGCAGTGCTTCTGCCAGTTATGGCAGCCAACCGGTGCTGGAGGATGTTTCACTCAGCCTGTATCGCGGTCAGACGCTAGCAGTGATTGGCGAGTCGGGGAGTGGCAAGAGCACGACAGCGCGGTTGATCACCGGACTGTTGTCTCCCACCTCGGGCAAAGTGTTGCTTAGCGGTGAGGAGCTACCTCGAAGCTTCCGCCAGCGCAGCAAGGAGCAACTGCGCAGCATCCAAATGATCTACCAGATCCCCGATACGGCGCTGAACCCGAAACAGCGCATCGTCGACATCATTGGTCGGCCGCTAGCGTTCTACCTTGGTCTCAAGGGCAAGGCACTGCGGCAACGGGTGGCCGAGTTGCTGGAGATGATCGAGCTTGATCCTGATGTGTACATGCAGCGCCGGCCTACCGAACTGTCCGGCGGGCAGAAACAACGTATCTGCATCGCCCGTGCCTTGGCTGCTGAACCGCAACTGATTATCTGCGACGAGGTGACTTCGGCCCTGGACCAATTGGTGGCTGAGGGGATCCTTAAACTGCTGGATCGAGTTCAGAGGCAGCTAGGGGTCTCGTACCTGTTTATTACCCACGATGTCGCCACAGTAAGGGCCATCGCCGACGAGGTGCTGGTGATGCAGCGAGGGAGGGTAGTCGATGCAGGCTTGCGTGACGCCATTTTCACTCCGCCGCACCAGGATTACACCGGGCTGCTCTTTTCATCCGAACCGGAAATGGACCCCGACTGGCTGGACCGCCTCCTCATCCAGCGCGGCGAGACCAGGCGCCTGGAATCCCAGCTTTAGACTCCCAAGGAAGCCTTATGAAGGTACTGATAGTCCACGCCCACCCCGAGCCGCAATCCTTTACCACGGCCCTGCGCGATCTGGCGGTGGAGACCCTGCAGGGCCAGGGCCATCAGGTGCAGGTCTCCGATCTGTATGCGATGAACTGGAACCCGGTGGCCAGCGCCGCCGACTTCACGGAACGGCAGGACCCGGATTATCTGGTGTATGCCCTGGAGCAGCGTCTGGGGGCGAAGAACGGCGGCCTGGCCGCGGATATCCAGAGCGAACTGGACAAGCTGCTGTGGGCCGACACGCTGATCCTCAACTTCCCGCTGTATTGGTTCTCGGTGCCGGCCATTCTCAAGGGCTGGATCGACCGGGTACTGGTCAGCGGGGTCTGCTACGGCGGCAAGCGCTTCTACGACCAGGGCGGCCTGGCCGGCAAGCGGGTGCTGGTCAGCCTGACCCTGGGCGGCCGCGAGCATATGTTCGGTGAGGGCGCCATCCATGGTCCGCTGGAGGACATGCTGCGGCCGCTGTTGCGCGGCACCCTGGCCTATGTCGGCATGGACGTGCTGCCGCCCTTCGTCGCCTGGCATGTGCCCTACATCAGCCATGCGGCGCGTGAGGAGTTCCTCGTCGCCTACCAGCAGCGCTTGAGCGGGCTCGAGGGGGATCAACCCTTGGCATTTCCACGTCTGCAGCAGTTCGACGAGCGGCTGTATCCGTTACCGCAGGCCTGAGCCTGCCTGGCGCAGTCAACACTGCGGCGCGTGACCTTCATGTGCAGGGAGAGGGATTGGGACATGATGGCGCGGCTGCTCAGGCGGCAGTGCTGAGCAGGTTGGTCAATGCGCCGAGGTGACCCGACCCGGTCTGTGCGGACCGACTCGGGCGCTCGAAGGCGGACTGTCTAGAACCGATAGTTGGCGCTCAGCTCCAGGCTGCGCGGCGCGCCGGGGGTGATCAGGTCCACCGAGCCGTGGGCCGAGGCGAAGTACTCCTTGTCGAACACGTTGCGCAGGCGCAGGGCCGCGTCCCATTGCGGCTGGTTGTACAGCAGCGCGGCATCGAAGGTGGTGTAGCCGGGCATGACCGTGGCGTTGTCCAGGGCGGTGAAGCGCTCGCCGACGTAGTTGGCGCCCATGCCGACTCGCCATTGCTGGGTCAGCGAACGCACCAGCCACAGGTTGGCGCTGTGCTCCGGGGTCAGGGTCGGAGTCTGGCCCTCATTGGCCACGCCGTTGGTGAAACTGGTGGACTTGGTGATCTGCGCATCCAGGTAGGCGTAGCCGGCATACACCTGCCATTTGTCGCTGAGCTGGCCGGTCAGGGTAGTCTCGAAGCCATCGGTACGCTGCTCGCCGGCGAGGATCAGCTGGCCGGGATTGGCCGGGTCGCTGGTCTTCATGTTGGTGCGTTCCAGGCGAAACAGCGAGGCGGTGAGCGACAGGCGCTGATCGAGCAGGTCCCATTTGCCGCCCAGCTCGTAGTTGGTGGTCTGCTCCGGCTCCAGGTCTTTGATCGAATTGTTTAGCGGGAAGGTCTCGCCTGACGGCTGATAGGAGCGGCTCACCGAGACGTAGTAGGACTGGATCTGGTCCGGCTGATAGACCAGGCCGACACGCGGGCTCCAGGTCCGGTCGGTGCGCGAGATGTCGCTGCCGCTCAGGTCGTCATCGAAGGCTTGGTCGAACACGTCGTAGCGCACCCCAAGCAAGGCCTTCCATTGCGGCGCCAGTTCGATCAGGTCCTGTACATAGAAGCCGGCGGTGTCCTGGGTGTTGAGTCCCTTGGAGGTCTGTTGCGCCGCCGTGAACGGCACCTCGACCAGACCGTCGCGGAACACCGGTACCCGCGCCACATCGCTCTGGCTGAATACCGACTGGTGCTTGTACTGCCGGCCCAGCTCCACGCCATACAACAGGCTGTGCTGCTTGCCGGCGAGCTGGACTTGCTGCTTCAGCTCGGTCTGGTTGAACCAGCCATCTTCCTTGCGCTGCACGTTGCCGCGGCGCAGCTTGACCAGCAGTTCGCCATTGGCGGCGGTAACGAAGCGGTTGGCATCGGTGTGCGCCAGGGTGTTGTTGCGATCCAGATCGTAGTGGTAGTAACGGCTGGTGTTGGACAGGCTGAAGTCGTCGTTGATCTGGTAGTCGAGGCCGGCGGTGAGGGAGAACACCTCGCTGCGGGTGTAGTCCTGATCCGGGTCGGCGGAGCCGAAACGAGTGCCTGGGTCGACATCCACCGGGCGACCGTTCAGCGCAGGAATGCCGAAGTCGATCAGGCGCTTGTCGTACAGGTAGCTGGCGCCCAGGTTGAGCTCCAGGTCATCGGACAGCTTGAAATAGGCCGAAGGCGCCAGCGCCTTGCGCTCGAGGAAGGCGTCGTCGCGGAAGCCGTCGCTGTCCTCCAGCGCACCGGTGACCCGAAAAGCCTTGTCGCCGTGCTCCTGATCGGCCCAGCCGGCATCGAACTGGGTGCGTTTCTTGCCTTCGCTGTCGAAGCTGACGCCGACTTCCTGCACCGGGGCGAAGGTCGGGCGCTTGCTCACGCTGTTGATCAGTCCGCCGGATGAGCCGCGGCCGTAGAGCACTGCGGCAGGGCCCTTGATCACTTCCACTCGCTCGATATTCGACAGGTCGCGGTAGTACAGGGCGTCGTCGCGAATGCCGTCGATGTACTGGTCGCCGATAGCGCTGAAGCCGCGGATGGTGACCTGGTCGCGCTGGCCATCGCCGTTGGACAGGCCGACGCCGGGCACGTTCTTCAGCACGTCTTCCATCGACTGGGCGCCCTGATCCTTGATCACGCTCTGCGGGATGACGTTGACTGTCTGCGGAATATCGCGCAGAGGCGCATCGATCTTCAGCGCGCTCTTGCTAATGCTGGGCTTGTAGCTGCTCTGTTGCTGTTGCCCGGTCACCACGGCGGCAGGAATCTCCAGCGCGGTGTTCGATTCGGCATGTACGGCCTGCACGGCGAAGGCGCCCAGCAGCGATAGATAGAGTGGATTTAAGCGTAAGACGGTCACCGCGCGACTCCCCATGAAAAGAGTGCGAATGATATTGCTTTGCATTAGCGCATGCAAATACGTTGCAACTTTATTTGGAAGTGGAGGTCTGTGCGCAGCGGGCGCCCGACTCAGGGGGAATCATCAGATTTCAGGCATGGCTCTATGAGGGCGATCTCGACCGCGAAACTCACAGCTTTTCGTCAACCACGTGCATCAGCGTCAGTGATTCGTGTCCCTGCCGGTCAGCCGCGGCTTTGGATAAAGTCGCGTTGCGCTTGACGATCGTCGTCATCACCGAGCAAGGCGGCACGGGAAAAATAGTTGCGGGCCAGTATGCGTATGGCCTCGTGGCTGGATTGCAGCAGCGCGTGGCGGGCGAACCGGAGGAAATTCAGATTGCCGGCCTCTAGTGCGCGGTGCAGCCAGACCAGGGCCTGCTCGATGTGATTACGTTCGGCGAGCACGGCGGCATGGCTGAACTGACCGCGAAAGTCGCCGGCTTCGGCGGAGCGGCGGTACCAGTCATGGGCGAGTGGCAGGTTGCGTGGTACAAGGCGACCCTCCTCGAAAAAACGCCCAACCAGGTTCATCGACTTGGCATGCCCCAGGTCGGCGGCGCGCTGATAGAGGGTGAATGCGCTTGCCTGGTCCCGTGCCAATCCGCGTCCGGTGGCCAGCAGGTTGGCCAGGTTGTACATGCCCCAATCCAGCCCCGCGTGTGTGGCTGTGCGGTAGTGTTGCGCCGCTGTAGCTGCATCGGCTGAACAGCCCCAGCCATGTTCCAGGCAGCGGCCGAGCATATTCAGTGCCATGGCATTGCCGCTGCGGGCGGCAATGCGGAACCAGTTCAGCGCCAGAGGCGGGTCCTTGCTGATGCCGCGTCCGTCCAGCAGGATCTGGCCGAGCAACACTTGCGCCTCGACGATGCCCTGGCCTGCGGCAGTCAGGATCAGGCGGGCCGACTGGCGTGGGTCGCTGTCCAGTGCGGCCGGCAGGTCATCGTCGGTCAGTACTACCTTGCGGTGCAGGACGACGTTCATCGTTCAGACCTCTGCCCAGCGGCGTAGCAGGTTGTGGTAGTTGCCGGTCAACTGGATCAGTGCCGGGTGCTCGGGTACGTCTCGCGTCAGGCTCTGAATGGCCTGATCCATCTCGAACAGCAAGCTGCGTTGACTGTCCTCGCGAACCAGGCTCTGGGTCCAGAAGAACGATGCCAGGCGCGCGCCGCGTGTCACGGCCTCGACCTTATGCAGGCTTGTGGCGGGGTACAGCAGCAGATCACCAGCCGGCAGCTTGATACGTTGGGTGCCGAAGGTGTCCTGAATCACCAGTTCGCCACCGTCGTATTCGTCCGGCTCAGTGAAGAATAGGGTGGCAGACAGGTCGGTGCGCACTCGCTCCGGGCTGTTGCGTACCTGGCGGATGGCGTTGTCGATATGGAAATCGAATGAGCCACCGGCGGTGTAACAGTTGAACAACGGAGGGAAAACCTTGTGCGGCAAGGCGGCGGACATGAATAGGGGGTTTAGCCACAGGCGCTGCAGCATGGATTCGCTGATATCACGTGCAAGAGGAGAGTCTTCCGGCAGTTGCAGGTTGTGCTTGGCTTTGGCGGATTGATAACCCGCTGTGACCTTGCCATCCACCCATTCGGCTTGTTCAAGTGCTTGGCGAATCTGCGCCACTTCAGCAGGGGAAAAAATGCCAGGGATGTGAAAAAGCATGATGCGCCTGCGCGTATTGAAAATTAGATGCCGATGATATTTGTTCTCATGTGCGATGTAAAACCCTGGCTAACTGCGCTTATCCGTTGAGCTAGAGCACTCGGCAGAAGTGTAAGTAGAGTGTAAATTTTCACAAATGAGAATAAGTTTCAATTGTGCATGAGAGTCGATTGCAATAACCTCCGCGGCCTTTGCCACTCCTGGGGAGGAACTTGCATGTCCATCACGTCCAATGGGGCGACCACTTACTCGCCACGCTTGCTTGCCACTGCTGTTGGTGTGGCGATCTCCACGCTGTCTACGGCGCAAATGGCCCTCGCCGCGGAAAGCATCGAGAGCAAGCCGTCGCCGCTGTCCCTCGATGCCACTACGGTAGTGGGCGAGCAAGATACCGCCACTAGCTATCAGGCCGAGCGTGCTCAGTCGCCGAAATATACGGCTGCGTTGCTAGATACACCGCGCTCCATCACGGTTGTGCCGCAACAGGTGCTAAAGGACACCGGCGCCATGTCATTGCAGGATGCCTTGCGCACCGTGCCGGGCATCACCATGGGCGCGGGTGAGGGGGGGAACCCTCAGGGGGACCGGCCGTTCATTCGTGGGTTTGATGCGCAGAGCGATACCTATCTGGATGGCGTGCGCGATACGGGGGCGCAAACTCGGGAAATCTTCGCGGTCGAGTCCATCGAGGTCAGCAAAGGGCCGAACTCGGCCATTGGTGGGCGCGGCGCCGCCGGTGGGAGCATCAACTTGGTGAGCAAGAAGGCGCACCTGGGTAACTCCTTTGACGGTGGTTCTACCTGGGGCTCCGACCAGACCCAGCGCTATACCCTCGACGGTAACTATCAATTCACTGATAACGCCGCTGGCCGCCTCAATCTGATGAGCCACGAAAGCAATGTGGCGGGACGCGACAAGGTCAACTATGACCGCTGGGGCATTGCGCCGTCATTGGCCTTTGGCCTGGGCACGGACACTCGGGTGAATCTCGATTTCTACCATATGGAAAGTAATGACTTGCCGGATTCCGGCATTCCCTACGGCTACTCGGTGGGTCGGGCGCACACGACCGCCAGCCCGGATAAGCCAACTGACGGCGGCGATAGCAGCAACTTCTACGGTTTAACGGAGCGTGATTTTCGCAAGACGCGTACCGACATCGCCACCATCGCCATCGAGCACGACCTGAACGATACGCTGACGCTCAAGAACACCTTGCGCCATGGCAACAGCATGCAGGATTACGTGCTCACCCAGCCCGATGACAGTGCCGGTAACGTGGTCAATGATGGCGTATGGCGTCGTGCTAATAGTCGGGTCGGCAATACCGCTACCACCACCAACCAGACCGATCTGTTTGGAGAGTTCTATCTCGGAGGGCACAAGAACAGCTTCTCTACCGGTATCGAGTTCAGTCGCGAGAATGCTGAGAAACAGAGTTATAGCGTATCCCCGAACAGCAAAATCACTACCTGCACGGGGCCGAGCGACGGCGGCAACTGCACCTCGCTGAGCAATCCGAACCCTGATGATGCCTGGACCGGGAGCATTGCCCGCAATTACGCCGGTACGGACACGTCCAGCACTACGCGGGCGCTCTATGCCTTCGATACCCTGGAATTGGCGCCCGAATGGTTGTTGAACATGGGCCTGCGTTACGACCACTTCGATACCCAGTACAAGACCTATACCGCAGCTGGCGCGACTACCGCCAAGGGCAACGACACCAGCGAGTTCGTGACCGGTCAGCTGGGCTTGGTCTGGAAGCCAGCCGATAACGGCAGCATCTATGTGTCTTACGCCACGGCGGCCACTCCACCGGGTTCGATGCTCAGTGAAGGCACCGATGCCAACCCGTTGCCTGGTAGCACCGATCGCGCTGGCAACTTGCTTGCCAGCGATTTTGAGCCGGAACAAACCCGTAACTATGAACTCGGTACCAAGTGGGATGTATTGAATGATCGCTTGTCGTTGACGGCAGCAGTGTTTCGTACCGAGAAAGACAACGCCCGCGTACTGGTGGACACCAATACCTACGAAAACGTGGGCACCACCCGGGTTGAGGGTGTGGAACTGTCGGCTACCGGCAAGATCACCGACAAGTGGCAGGTATTTGCGGGCTACAGCTACCTGGATAGCGAATTGGTTGATGGCGGCAAAGTCTCGCTCGGCGGTGTATTTGTCGACAGCCTGGATAACGGCAACCAGTTGGCCAATACGCCTGAAAACAGCTTAACCCTGTGGACCACCTACAACGTGACCGACAAATTGACCGTTGGCGGTGGTGCCTTCTACATGGATGAAGTCTGGGGTAACGTCGCCAACACCGTCTACGTTGACTCGTACTGGCGCTACGACGCCATGGCCAGCTACAAGCTGACCAAGAACGTCGACCTGCAACTCAACGTGCAGAACCTCACCGACGAAACCTATTACGACAAGGCCTACTCGGCTCACTTCGCCAGTCAGGCAGCGGGTCGTACGGCTCTGCTCAGCACCAACGTTCACTTCTAGGCCTGCTAGAGGATGTACGCACAGGCCCCGCCCGACTGCTGTCGGGCGGGGCCTGTTGTGTCCGGGTCTGAGTAAGTGATGTGTAAATTATTCTCGCTTGATATTAATTCTCAAATAAACTTGCGCGCTGAAATCTACCGCCCATACGAGGCGGTGGGCGTGAGCTTCATGGGTTGAGGTGGCGGGTCGTGTTGAAGAAAGTTCTGTTCCAGTTGCATTGGTTCTTTGGCATCAGTGCCGGCCTGGTGTTAGCCCTGATGGGCGTAACCGGTGCGCTCTATAGTTTCGAAGGCGAGATCATGGCGGCGCTCAATCCACAGGTGCTGCGCGTCGAGTCGCGCGACTCCGGGATGCTGACGCCGGCCGAGCTGGTGAGCAAGATTCAGGCAGCAGAAGGCAAGACTGTCTCCGGGTTGTGGCTGGATAGCCGTGATAACAGCGCCGCACGAGTGTTCTTCACCCCGCCGGCGGGCGAGCGGCGTGGGCCAATGCGCTACTTCGACCCCTACAGCGGCGAGCTGCTCGCCGAGCCCAGCGGCCAGCAGTTCTTCGGCTTGATGCTGCAGTTGCATCGGTTCCTGGCCATGGGCGAGACGGGCCAGCAGATCACCGCTGCCAGCACCCTGGCGCTGGTGTTCTTCTGTCTGTCTGGTCTGTATCTGCGTTGGCCGCGCAAGGCGCTGAACTGGCGTGCCTGGCTGACCCTCGACTGGGCTAAGCGCGGGCGTGCCTTCAAGTGGGACTTGCACGCGGTCGCCGGCACCTGGTGCCTGGTGTTTTATCTCTGTGCATCCTTGACCGGCCTGTACTGGTCCTACGACTGGTACCGTGAGGGCATGACTCGTCTGCTCGGCGATGCACCCGCGCAACAGCAAGGCAAACGGGACGGCTCACGAGCGTCACGAAGCGGGCGAGGAGAGGCACCAGTCGCGCCGCCGGCGGTCGACTATGACGCGGTTTGGCGCAGCTTGCAGGACGCCGCCGGCCCGCAGTTGGTGGCCTGGAACCTGCGCCTGGCACCCGTGGCCGGTAAGCCGGCTACGGTGTTCTACCTGCTGGCGGACGCCGAGCATCCGCGTGCACTCAACCAGCTCAGGCTCGACCCGCTCAGCGGTCAGGTCAGTCGGCATGAGCGCTATGTCGACAAGTCCTTCTCCGCGCAGTTGCTGGCCAGCGTCTATGCCCTGCACACCGGCGAGTATTTCGGCTTACCCGGGCGCATCCTGATGCTGCTGGCCAGCGCCGCCATGCCGCTGTTCGCGATCACCGGCTGGTTGCTCTATCTCGATCGACGGCGCAAAAAACGCGCGATCTTGCGCGCACGCCGGGGCTTGGTCGAAGGCGCAACCGGGCAAAAGAATTGGCTGATCGGTTTTGCCAGCCAGAGTGGTTTCGCCGAGCAACTGGCCTGGCAGACCGCCGGGCAATTGCAAGCGGCTGGGCTGCCGGTGACGGTGCAATCCCTGGCCTCGCTGGATGAGCGCAGCCTGAGTCAGGCGCAGAACGCGTTGTTCGTGGTCAGCACCTTCGGCGACGGTCAGGCACCGGACAGCGCGCGTGGCTTTGAACGCAGGCTGCTTGAGGGTGAGCTGGCGCTGGGCGAGCTGAGCTATGCGGTGCTGGCCTTGGGCGACCGCCAGTACCAGCAGTTCTGTGGCTTTGCCCGGCGTCTGCATGGCTGGTTGACCCGCCAGGGCGCCAGCAGTCTGTTCGCTCCGGTGGAGGTGGACGGTGGCGATGTCGAGGCGCTTGCCAGTTGGCGGCGGCAACTCACCGCGCTGACCGGGGCCGCTGCGCTGCCGACGCTGGAGCGGCCCTTCGCCGAGTGGCGCTTGCTCGCCCGAGAATGCCTGAACCCCGGCAGTGCCGGCGCGCCGACCTTTATGTTGCGCTTGCAACCGCCCGAGGGCGCGACCTGGCAGGCGGGGGATCTGCTCGAAGTGCTGCCGCGCAACGACGGCGAAGTGGCCGTGCGCGAGTACTCGATTGCGTCGTTGCCGAGCGATGGCGCACTGGAGTTGATCGTGCGCCAGGAAACCCACCCCGACGGTTC
The DNA here is from genome assembly GCF_000498575.2 of Pseudomonas taeanensis MS-3. Taxonomy (GTDB): domain Bacteria; phylum Pseudomonadota; class Gammaproteobacteria; order Pseudomonadales; family Pseudomonadaceae; genus Aquipseudomonas; species Aquipseudomonas taeanensis. The sequence continues at coordinate 277,852 of NZ_AWSQ01000006.1, read as the reverse complement.
CCTGGGGCTGGGCTCTGGCTGGTTGTGCCATGAGCTCGAACTCGCGCAGGCACTCAGGGCGCGGTTGCGGCGCAACAGCAGCTTCCATCCGCCGGAAGATGCCCGGCCGCTGATTCTGCTGGGCAATGGCACCGGTCTGGCAGGCTTGCGCAGCCTGCTCAAGGCGCGCATCGCGGCCGGGCACAGGCGTAACTGGCTGCTGTTCGGCGAGCGCAATCAGGCCCACGACTTCTATTGCCGCGACGAACTGCATGGCTGGCTGGCCAGTGCTGAGCTGGAACGCCTGGACCTGGCGTTTTCCCGCGACCAGACGCACAAGGTCTATGTGCAGGATCGCTTGCGCGAGTCCGCCGAGCAGCTACGCGACTGGCTGGATCAAGGTGCTGCGATCTACGTGTGCGGCAGCCTCGCCGGCATGGCCGCCGGGGTGGATGACGTGCTGCATGAACAGCTGGGCGAGACGACGGTGACTGATTTGATCGAACAGGGACGTTATCGCCGCGACGTCTATTGACGCCTAGCCCAGATGTAATTCGCGGCCGGCCAGAGAGCGCATGAACACGGATTGCATCCGGGCTACTGGTGCCGCTCCTGCCGCCGCTCTAAGCTTGCTGCATGAACAGACGAATCCTACTGAACTGCGACATGGGCGAGAGCTTCGGCGTCTGGCAGATGGGCGACGATGCGCTCGCCATGCCGCTGATTGACCAGGCCAACCTGGCCTGTGGCTTCCACGCCGCCGACCCCCTGACCATGCAGCGCACCGTGGCCTTGGCGATGCGGTACGGTGTGCGCATCGGTGCCCATCCGTCCTATCCCGACCTGGCTGGTTTCGGCCGCCGGCATCTAAGCTGCTCGCCGGAGGAGGTCACCGCGCTGGTGCTGTATCAGCTCGGCGCGCTGGAGGCCTTCTGCCGCGCCGCCGGCACCCAGCTGGCTTACGTCAAACCGCATGGCGCGCTGTACAACGACCTGGTGCGCGACGATGCCCTGTTCGCCGCCGTGCTGGAGGCCTGCGTCACCTATCGCAAGGGCCTGCCGCTGATGGTACTGGCGCTGGCCGACAACCGCCGCGAGCTGGAGCTGGCCGATACTGCCGACGTGCCCTTGATCTTCGAGGCGTTCGCCGACCGTGCGTATTTGGCCGATGGTCAGCTGGCGCCCCGGCGCCTGGCTGGTGCAATACACCACGAGCCGCAACGGATTCTCGACCAGGCCATGGCGATCGCTCACGGTGAGCCGTTCGCCGATATCGACGGCAAGCCCCTGCAGCTCATCGCCGACAGCCTCTGCGTGCATGGCGACAACCCCGAGTCGCTGGCCGTGCTGCGCCGCCTGCGTGCGCAACTGGATGCCCTGTGATCCGCCTCGAACCGGCTGGCGCCGAGGCGCTGATGCTGGTGTTGGCCGAACAACCCGACGCGCAGCTACCGTTGCGCATCGCTGCATTGGCCGAGCAAATCCGTCTGCGCTTCGGCGAGCAGCTGATCGATCTGGTGCCCGGTTGGACCAGCCTGCTGCTGCACTATGACCTCAGCCGTACCGACCACCTGACGCTGGCCCAGGGGCTGACACCGTTACTGGAACAGTGGTTGGGCGACCCGCCCCTGGAGTCACCCGCAACGCTGCATGAGATTCCGATCTGGTACGCCGGCGAGGACCTGCAGGAGGTCGCCCGCCTGTGCAGCCTGAGCGTCGAGCAGGTGATCGAGCTGCACAGCGCCAGCGAATACCGGGTCGGTGCGATTGGTTTCGCGCCGGGCTTTGCCTACCTCGGCGAATTGCCCGAGCGCCTGGTCTTGCCACGCCGCGCCACGCCCCGCACGACGGTGCCGGCCGGTAGCCTGGCGATCGCCGAGCGGCAGACAGCGATCTACCCGCAGGTCTCGCCCGGTGGCTGGCACCTGCTCGGCCTGTGTCCCTGGCGCCTGTTCGAGGCGAGGCGCGAGCCGCCCTGTCCGCTAGCGCTGGGCGACCGGGTGCGTTTCGTGGCCGTCGACGAGCAGCGTTTTCGCGACGAACGGAGCCGCCAGTGAAGGGCCTGCGGGTGCTCAAGCCGGGACCGTTGAGCCTGCTGCAGGATGGTGGACGCTATGGCTGGCAGCACCTCGGCGTCTCCCCGGCCGGGCCGCTGGATCTGCACGCGGCGGCCTGGGCCAACCGTTTGCTCGGCAACCCCTGGGGCACGCCGTTGCTGGAAGTCGCCCTGGGTGATCTCGAACTGCTCGCCGAAGTGGATACCTGGGTCGCGGTGTGCGGCGCCGACACGCCGATTGGCATCGATGGCCAGACGCGTCCGGCCTGGTCGCGCTTCGCGGTGCGCGCCGGTCAACACCTCAAGCTGGGCTTCGTGCGCAGTGGTCAGCGCGCCTATCTGGCGGTGGCCGGAGGTTTTCGCGCGAGCGCGGTGCTGGGCAGTGTCAGCACGCAAGCGCGCGAGGAACTCGGCGGCTTGCACGGCCTGGGCGGCAAGCTGGTCGCGGGCGATCTGTTGTCCTGTGCGCCGGCCCGCTTCGCCTTGGCGGCCAGCGTGCCCTGGACCTATCAACCGGATTACCGGGCAACGCCGGTGTTGCGGGTGATTACCGGGGGCGATGCGGCGGAGTTCGACGAAGACCAGTTGCAGGCCTTCTTCGCCCGGAGCTGGCAACTCAGCCCACAGTCCGACCGCATGGGTGCGCGGCTGCAGGGTGAAGCGCTGGTGGCGCCTGAGCGGCAGTGGTCGCAGGGGGTTGCCAGCGGCGCCATCCAGGTGCCGGCGGATGGCCAGCCGATCATCCTCATGGCGGACCGTCAGACCATGGGCGGCTATCCGCTGCTCGGCTGGCTGCATCCGCTCGACCTGAGTCGTCTGGCGCAGTGCCCGGCGCACCAGCACCTGCGCTTTATCGCCGTCAGCCTCAGCGACGCCCAGGACGAACTGCGGCGGTTCTATCGGTTCTTCGGGCGTTAGCTGGTCATCCTTGAGGACCTGATCGTCGCCGGCCAATCGCGGCCAAGGCCGCTCCCACGGGAGCCCCTCGATATGCCGAGTGTTGTGGCAGCGGCCTTGGCCGCGAAGCTGTTCCAGCGCGCACTCCCTGAGGCTCAGCTGTTGATCCGCTCCGCATGGTGACAGGCCACCTGCCGCGCATCGAGCAAGCGCAGTTGCGGCACCTCGCCGTGGCAACGCTCGTTGGCATAGGGGCAGCGCTGGTGGAAGGCGCAGCCGGACGGTGGGTCGAGGGGGTTGGGCAGCTCGCCACTGATCTTGATTTTCGGCTTCGCCGGGTCCGGGTGGATCGTCGGGGTGGCCGAGAGCAGCGCCTGGGTATAGGGGTGCAGCGGGCGCGCATAGATGCGTTCGCTGGGACCCATTTCCACCGGGCGGCCGAGGTACATCACCAGCACGTCGTCGGCGACGTGGCGCACCACCGAGAGGTTGTGCGAGATGAACACGTAGCCGGTGTTGAACTGCTCCTGCAGGTCCATGAACAGGTTGAGCACCTGGGCCTGGATCGACACGTCCAGGGCCGAGGTCGGTTCGTCCGCCACCAGCACCTTGGGGTTGAGCATCATCGCCCGGGCCAGGGCGATGCGCTGACGCTGGCCGCCGGAGAACATGTGCGGGTAGCGCTGGTAGTGCTCGGGGCGCAGGCCAACCTGTTGCATCATCGCCTGCACCCGTTCGCGGCGCTCGACACGCGACAGTGGGGTGTTGATCAGCAGCGGTTCGCCCAGCTGATCGCCGATCTTCTGCCGTGGGTTGAGCGAGGCGAAGGGGCTCTGGAACACCATCTGCACGTCACGGCGTAGTTGCTTGCGCTGGCTCTTGCTGGCGCCTGTGACTTCCTGCCCGGCGATCTGCAGGCTGCCGGAGCTGGGCTCCTCGATCAGGGTCAGGGCGCGCGCCAGGGTCGACTTGCCACAGCCGGATTCGCCGACCACGGCCAGGGTCTTGCCGGCTTGCAGCTCGAAGGACACGCCGTTGAGCGCCTGCACATTGGCATGCGGCTTGAACAGGCCGCGTGACACGGCGTAGTGACGGGTCAGGTCGCGGGCGCTGAGCACGGCATTAGTAGTTGCTGCGGTGCTCATCGGGCCACCTCCGCGTTCAGGTTGAGGGGAAAGAAACAGCGCACCGCGCCGCGCGGGTGGGGGTCCAGCGTCGGCCGCTGCTCGCTGCAGCGTGGCTGGGCATAGGGGCAGCGCGGCGACAACAGGCAGCCCTGCGGCCGGTCATAGCGGCCGGGGACGATGCCGGGCAGGGTGGCCAGGCGTTTGGCCCCCAGCGAGTGTTCGGGAATCGCTTTGAGCAGCGCCTCGGTATAGGGGTGGGCCGGGGCGTCGAACAGCTCGGGCACGCTGCCCACCTCCACCGCCTGGCCGGCGTACATCACACACACGCGCTGGGCGGTCTCGGCGACCACGGCGAGGTCGTGGGTGATCAGCACCAGGCCCATGTTCTGCTCGCGTTGCAGGTTGAGCAGCAGGTCCATGATCTGCGCCTGAATGGTCACGTCCAGCGCCGTGGTCGGTTCGTCGGCGATCAACAACTTGGGTTCGCCGGCGATCGCCATGGCAATCGCCACGCGCTGGCTCATGCCGCCGGAGAGCTGATGCGGATAGGCATCCAGGCGGCTGGCGGCGGCGGGTATTTCGACCTTCTCCAGCAGCTCCAGGGCCCGTTGGCGCGCGGCCTTGCCCTTCAGACCGAGGTGCTCGCGCAGCACTTCCTCGATCTGGAAACCGACGGTGAAGCTCGGGTTGAGCGAGGTCATCGGGTCCTGGAAGACCATCGCCAGGTCCTTGCCGACGATGTGCCGGCGCTGCTTGCCCTTCAGGCGCAGCATGTCGGTGCCGTCGAACTGCAGGCTGTCGGCGCTGACCCTGCCGGGGGCTTCGATCAGGCCCATCAGCGCCATCATGGTCACCGATTTGCCGGAGCCGGACTCGCCGACTATGGCCAGCACTTCACCCTTGTCGACGTGCAGGTCGAGACCGTCGACCACCGGTACGGCACTGGCGTCGCCGAAGCGCACGGACAGGTTCTTGATGTCGAGGAGGTTCACAGGGTGCGCTCCAGCGTGTAGCCCGGATGCAATCCGGGGCGATTCATGGGGGGCGGTCCCGGATTGCATCCGGGCTACTCGATCGTTCATCCGGGGCTCCTCAGACGGCATTCTTGAGTTTCGGGTCCAGCGCGTCGCGCAGGCCGTCGCCCATCAGGTTGATCGCCAGCACGCTGAGCAGAATGGTCAGGCCGGGCAAGGAGACCACCCACCAGGCGCGCTCGATGTAGTCGCGCGCCGAGGCCAGCATGGTGCCCCACTCGGGCGTCGGCGGTTGCACGCCGAGGCCGAGGAAACCCAGCGCGGCGGCGTCGAGAATCGCCGAGGAGAAACTCAGGGTGGCCTGGACGATCAGCGGCGCCATGCAGTTGGGCAGCACGGTGACGAACATCAGGCGCAGCAGGCCGGCGCCGGCCAGGCGCGAGGCGGTCACGTAGTCGCGGTGCAGTTCGCCCATCACCGCCGCGCGGGTCAGGCGCACGTAGGCCGGCAGCGAGACGATGGCGATGGCGATCACCGTGTTGATCAGGCCTGGGCCGAGGATGGCGACGATGGCCACCGCCAGCAGCAGCGAGGGCAGGGCCAGCATCACGTCCATCAGGCGCATGATCGAGGGCCCGAGCAGGCGCGGGAAGAAGCCGGCGGTGAGGCCCAGAAGGATGCCGGGGATCAGCGACATCAGCACCGAGGCCAGACCGATCATCAGTGACAACCGCGCGCCATGGATCAGCCGCGAGAGCAGGTCGCGGCCCAGTTCGTCGGTGCCGAGGAGGAACTGCGCCTGGCCGCCTTCCAGCCACGCCGGTGGGGTGAGGAGGAAGTCGCGGAACTGCTCGCTGGGGTTGTACGGCGCGACCCAGGGGGCGAACAGCGCGCAGAACACCACCAGCAGCATGAACAGCAGACCGGCCACGGCGCCCTTGTTGTGGGCGAAGGCCTGCCAGAATTCCTTGAGCGGCGAGGGGTAGAGCAGGCTTTGGTCGATGACTGGAACTTCGGTGGAAGCATTCATGGTCCGGCTCTCCTTAGCGCTGATGGCGAATGCGTGGATTGGCCAGGCCGTAGAGGATGTCCACCACGAAGTTGACCAGGATCACCAGGCAGGCGATCAGCAGGATGCCGTTCTGCACCACCGGGTAGTCGCGGGCGCCGATCGACTCGATCAGCCACTTGCCGATGCCCGGCCAGGAGAAGATGGTCTCGGTCAGCACCGCGCCGGCCAGCAGGGCGCCGACTTGCAGGCCGAACACCGTGAGCACCGGGATCAGCGCGTTGCGCAGGCCGTGCACGAACACCACGCGAGCCGGCGACAGGCCCTTGGCCCGCGCCGTGCGCACGTAGTCTTCACGCAGTACTTCGAGCATCGCCGAGCGGGTCATGCGCGCGATCACCGCCAGGGGAATGGTGCCGAGCACCACGGCCGGCAGAATCAGGTGCTGCAGGGCATCGACGAAGGCGCCTTCCTCGTCCGAGAGCAGGCTGTCGATCAGCATGAAACCGGTCACCGGCGGGATGTCGTAGAGCAGGTCGATGCGCCCGGACACCGGGGTCCAGCCCAGGTTTACCGAGAAGAACATGATCAGCAGCAGGCCCCACCAGAAGATCGGCATGGAGTAGCCGGTCAAGGCGATGCCCATCACCCCGTGGTCGAACAGCGACCCGCGTTTCAGTGCGGCGATCACTCCGGCGGTCAGCCCCAGGGTGCCGGCGAACAGCAGCGCGGCAAGCGACAGCTCCAGGGTGGCGGGGAACAGGGTGAGGAACTCGCTCCACACGCTGGTGCGGGTGCGCAGCGATTCACCCAGGTCGCCCTGGGCCAGGTCACCGATGTAGTCGAGGTACTGGGCGTACAGCGGCTTGTTCAGGCCCAGGCGCTCCATGGCCTCGGCGTGCATCTGCGGGTCGACCCGGCGTTCACCCATCATCACCTCCACCGGATCGCCCGGAATCAGGCGGATCAAGGCGAAGGTCAACAGGGTGACCCCGAAGAAAGTGGGGATCAGCAGCCCCAGGCGTCTGGCTATGAAGGACAGCATGTGATGTCAGTACTCCAACGGTTGGATCGGCGCGCCGGGCTGCATGGCCAGGCGCTGTTGTTGTAGGGGGTTATGCAGTCTTGCGTAGCCCGGATGAAATTCGGGGACTGCTCTAGGTCGTTGCGAAATGGTTTCCCCGGATTGCATCCGGGCTACGGGAGTTGTGCTCATTGTCGTGTCACCCGGGCAAAGTTGTTCGAGCCCATGGGGCTGAGGACGAAGCCTTTGACCTCGCGGCGCAGGGCGCTGAACTGCTTGGGGTGGGCCAAGGCTATCCAGGGCGCCTGCTCATGGAAGATGGCCAGGGCCTGGCGGTACAACTCGGCGCGCTGTGCCGGCGCCTGCACCTGACGAGCCTGGCTGATCAGCGCGTCGAACTGCGCATCGCACCAGCCGGCCTGGTTTTCCCCGGATTCGGCCGCGGCGCAGGACAGGTTGGGCGTGAGGAAGTTGTCCGGGTCGCCGTTGTCGCCGGCCCAGCCCATGAACACCAGGTCGTGTTCGCCATTCTTCGCCCGCTTGATCAGCTCGCCCCACTCGAACACGCGAATGTCGGCCTGGATGCCGATGGCTGCTAGATCGGCCTGCAGCATCTGCGCGCCGATGCCCGGATTGGGGTTGGTCGGGCCGCCGCCGGGACGGGTCCAGATCGACAGCTTGAAGCCATCCTGGTGTCCTGCCTCGCGGAGCAACCGGCGCGCGCGGGGCGGATCATACGGCCAGGGGCTGAGCTGCTCGTTGTAACCGAGCAGGGTGGCGGGGTAAGGCGCCACCGCCAGGCTGGCACCGCCTTCGCCGTATTGCGCGCGCAGGTAAGCCGCGCGGTCGAAGGCCAGGTTGAGCGCCTGGCGCACTCGCACATCGTCCAGCGGCGGGTGGCGGGTGTTGATGCCGATATAGGCGGTCAGCAACGAGTCCAGCTCCAGCACCTGCAGCGCGGTATCGGCTTTCAGCGCGGGGATATCCACCGGGCGCGGGTACAGGGCGATCTGGCAGTCGTCGGCCTTGAGTTTCTGCTGGCGCACATTGGGATCGGCGGTGATGGCGAAAATCAGTCGCTGCAGCGCCGGCGCGCCCTGCCAGTACTGCGGATTGCCGCGATAGCGGACCTGGGCATCCTTGGCGTAGCGCTCGAAGACGAATGGCCCCGTGCCGATCGGTTGGCTGTTGAGCCGCTCCGGCGTGCCAGCCTTGAGCAGTTGGTCGGCGTACTCGGCGGAGTAGATCGAGGCGAAGCCCATGGCCAGGTCGGCCAGGAAGGGCGCCTCCGGGTGTTTGAGGACAAAGCGCACACGGTAGTCGTCGAGTCGCTCGATGCGCTCGATCAGCGCCGCCATGCCCATGGCTTCGGCGTAGGGAAAGCCGCGCAGCGATTGCGCGTGCCAGGGGTGCTGCGGATCGAGCTGGCGCTGGAAACTCCAGAGCACGTCGTCGGCGTTGAAGTCGCGGCTCGGGGTGAACCAGGTGGTGCTGTGGAACTTCACCCCGTGGCGCAGGTGAAAGGTGTAGTTCAGGCCATCGACGGACGCCTCCCAGCGCTCGGCCAGGCCGGGAATCAGCTGGGTAGTGCCGGGGGCGAAGGCCAGCAGGCGCTCGAACAGGGTTTCTGCCGAGGCGTCGGCGGTGGTTGCGGCGGTGTATTGGACAATATCGAAGCCTTCTGGACTGGCTTCGGTACAGACCACCAGATCGTCACTGGCGGCAAAAGTCTGGCTGGCAGCGGCGAGGGCGCCACAGAGCAGCAGGTGGATCAACAAGCGTGGACAGTTCGCCATGGTGCTTCCCCGAAGGACGGCAGTGCGGATCAGTAGCCGCCGGATAGGCCGCTCTGGCACGGAGCCCGAGCCGGTGGGTAACCGGCTCGGGTGTTCACTTTGGGTGGGTTACTTACCGACGCTGACGCCGTAGAACGAAACCAGGCCGAATGGGCTGATTTTGAAGTCCTGGACCTTCTTGCTCATCGGCTGATACACCGTGGAGTGAGCAATCGGGGTGATCGGCACTTCGCGCTTGAGGATCTGCTGAGCCTCTTTGTAGAGGACGCTGCGTTGCTCCTTGTCGTTAATCGCCTTGGCCTGCTTGATGCGCTTGTCGAACTCAGGGTCACACCAGCGAGCATAGTTGTTGCCACCGATGGCATCGCAGCCATACAACACGCCCAGCCAGTTGTCCGGGTCACCGTTGTCGCCGGTCCAGCCGATCAGCAGGGCGTCGTGCTCGCCGGCCTTGGCGCGCTTGTTGTACTCGCCCCATTCGTAGCTGACGATCTTCGCCTTGATGCCGACCTTGGCCCAGTCGGCCTGAAGCATCTCGGCCATCAGCTTGGCATTGGGGTTGTAAGGACGTTGCACCGGCATGGCCCACAAGCTGACTTCGGTGCCTTCGGCGACACCGGCCTCTTGCAACAGCTGCTTGGCTTTTTCCGGGTTGTAGCCGGCGTCCTTGATGGTCTCATCGTAGGACCACTGGGTCGGCGGCATGCCGTTGACGGCCAGCTGTCCGGCGCCCTGATAGACGGCCTTGATGATGGCCTGCTTGTTCACCGCCATATCCAACGCCTGGCGCACCTCAAGCTTGTCGAATGGCTTGTGCTCGGTGTTGTACGCCAGGTAACCGACGTTGAAACCGGCCTGTTCCGGCATCTGCAGGTCGGCTTCTTGCTTCAGCGAGTCCAGATCGGCGGGGCGCGGGTAGACGGTGACCTGACATTCGCCCGCCTTGAGCTTCTGCATGCGTACCGAGGCGTCGGTGTTGATGGCGAAGATCAGGTTGTCGATCTTCACGTCATCCGGGTTCCAGTAGTCCTTGTTGCCAGTGAAACGAATCTGCGAGTCCTTCTGGTAACGCTTGAACACGAAGGGCCCGGTGCCGACCGGTTTCTGGTTGATGTCGGCGGCTTGACCCGCCTTGAGCAACTGCTCGGCATATTCGGCCGACTGGATCGAGGCGAAGCTCATGGCCAGGTTCTGGATGAAGGCGGCGTCCACTGTGTTGAGGGTGAACTTGACGGTCTTGTCGTCGAGCTTTTCCAGCTTGGCGATGTTGGCGTCCATGCCCATGTCGGTGAAGTATGGGAACTCGGTAGGGTAGGCCTTACGGAATGGATGGTTCTTGTCGAGCATGCGCTGGAAGGTGAACAGCACGTCGTCGGCGTTGAACTCGCGACTCGGCTTGAAGTAGCTGGTGGTATGGAATTTCACCCCTGGGCGCAGATGGAAGGTATAGCTCAGGCCATCGTCGGCGATGTCCCATTTCTCCGCCAGGCCGGGGGTGACGGCGGTGCCACCGCGCTCGAACTGGGTCAGGCGGTTGAATACGGTTTCCGCTGAGGCATCGAAGTCGGTGCCGGTGGTGTACAAGCCCGGGTCGAACCCGGCGGGGCTGCCTTCGGAGCAGTACACCAGGTTACTGGCGGCTTGGGCGAGCGGAGTGCTGGCGATCAGCCCAGCAACGAGAAAAGCCTGGATGACGGCGTTTTTACGCATGACGACCTCATATTATTGTGGTTGTGATCCTGAGGGGCCTCTTGTGAAGACCTTGGCAGAAACTATGCACGGCATATGCCGGAGGCAAGTGCTGAGTGAACTTGAGCCGGGTAACCGTGATGAAGTTGTACGTGACTGTCGCATCTATGCAATTTTTCGCCGATAAGGCTGGCAAAGCGCCGCTATCTTCGGTTAGCAGCGCTGGAGGCTTGCAAGGGGCGGTTCAGGGCATCTGCACTTCGATGATGCCGTCGGCATTAACGGTCACCTGACTGGTGCCGGCCTCGATCTCCGGCGCCACTGCGGCCTCCATCATCGCCATGCCTTTGCCGCGTGCCATGCGCATCGGCATCGGCGGTTGGAAGCCGTTACTGTTGAGGCTCAGGCTGACCAGCTTGTAGCCGCTGCCGCCGAGCGCTTCGGTCGCCAGCTTGGCGCGGGCCTGAAAGGCCGCCACGGCCTCTTTGAGCAGCGCATCCTCATGGTTTTTGCGAGTGGCTGTGGCAATGCTGAAGTCCATGCCACCCATTTTCAGCTGCTTGAGCATCTCGCCGGTGAGTTTTGACAGCGCGGCGAAGTCGGCGCTTTCCAGGCGCAGTTCGGCGCGCTCGCGCCAGGCGCTGATGTCCTGTCCCTTGTCGTCCCCCTTGTTTTCAGAATAAATCGGGTAGCTGTGCCGGCTGCCGAGGGCGACCTTGACCTCTTTGACGGCGCGCGCCTGGTTGACCGCGCTGTTCAGCGTGCGGGTAATCTCGGCGGCCAGTTTGGCCGGGTCGCTGTGCTGCGCCTCGCTGTAGAGGGTGACGTGCATCAGGTCGTGGCTGATTTCCTGGCTGACTTCAGCGCGCAAGGCGATCTGGTTGTAGCGCGCTTCATCGGCCTGCGCCGCTAGGCTGAGCAGACCAACGGCGCTGAAGATGAGGGCACTGGTGAGACGAGACAATGGCTGCATAACGGTTCCTTGTGAGCAACTGCGCACGGGATGTGCGACGTGTTCCTGAGGGTAGACGTAGATATCCGACTATTCGGGTTAACAGCGGTTCCTTGATGGGCTCGCTGGCTGTGCCGTCTCGGCTGGCGTGCGCCGCGCCCCTCAACTGCGGCCAGTTGCCGCAGTTGAGGGGCGGGAGCCTTGGTTATACTCGCCAAGCTCGGCACACGAGCCTTTTGGAGAGTCTATGCTCGCACCCGTGCAGTTGTTGTCGGCCAGTCGGCAAAATCTTTGGCGTCTGACCCTGATCCGCATCCTGGTCCTGGCGGCCCAGGCAGGCTCGGTGGGCCTGGCCTATAACTCCGGTCTGTTGCCACTGCCCTGGCTGGAACTGAGCGTCACGCTCGGCGTCTCGCTGGTGCTGTGTCTGCTCACGGCCCTGCGCCTGCGCGGGCCCTGGCCTGTCACCGAGCAGGAATACGCGGTGCAACTGGGCTGCGACCTGATTATCCACAGCGTGTTGCTGTATTACTCAGGCGGCTCGACCAACCCGTTCGTCTCCTACTACCTGGTGCCGCTGACTATCGCCGCAGCGACCTTGCCCTGGCTGTACACCATCACCCTGTCGGGGCTGGCGCTGGCCGGCTACACGCTGTTGTTGATGTGGTCGCATCCGCTGCAGCTGCCGCCGGGGCCACGCGAGAGTCTGTTGATCTACGGCATGTGGCTGAGCTTCGCCCTGGCGGCGGCGCTGATCACCTTCTTCGTGGCGAAGATGGCCGAGGAACTGCGTCAACAGGAGCAGCACCGCGCAGAGCGCCGCGAGGAGGGCCTGCGTGATCAGCAGTTGCTCGCCGTTGCCACCCAGGCCGCCGGCGCCGCCCATGAATTGGGCACTCCGCTGGCGACCATGAGCGTGCTGATCAAGGAGCTGCGCCGCGAGCATCAGGAACCGATGCTGCAAGAAGACCTGGCCGTGCTGCAAGAGCAGGTCAAACTGTGCAAAGAGACCTTGCAGCAGTTGGTGCGCGCCGCCGAGGCGGACCGTCGTCAGGCCGTGGTGGAACAGTCCAGTGTCGAGTGGCTGGAAACCACCCTCAATCGTTGGCACCTGATGCGGCCCGAGGCCAGCTACCGCTATCAATGCCTGGGGCGTGGCGCACCGCCACGGTTGATGCCGCCGGCGGACCTCACCCAGGCGCTGCTCAATCTGCTGAATAATGCCGCCGACGCCTGCCCGGACAAGCTGGATATCCGCCTCGACTGGGATCATCAGTGGCTGCGCCTGAGCATCCGCGATTTTGGCGACGGGGTGCCGCTGGCGATTGCCGAGCAGCTCGGCCGGCCGTTCTTTACCACCAAGGGCAAGGGGTTCGGTCTCGGCCTGTTTCTCAGTCAGGCCAGTGTCACCCGTGCCGGCGGTACGGTAAAACTGTATAACCACGAAGAGGGCGGCACGCTCACCGAGCTCAAGTTGCCGCGCGCCTATGGCCGGGCCTGAATCAGGCCATCAAGGAGTGAATATGAGCGAAGAATCCCTGTTAGACGGCGAAGAAAAGCCGCACCTGCTGCTGGTCGACGACGACCCGACGTTCACCCGGGTCATGGCACGCGCCATGAGCAGCCGGGGCCTGCGGGTGTCCACCGCCAGTTCGGCCGAGGAAGGGCTGAAACTGGCCGAGCAGGACCTGCCGGATTACGCGGTACTGGATCTGAAGATGGAAGGCGACTCCGGACTGGTGCTGTTGCCCAAGCTGCTGGAACTGGATGCCGAGATGCGCGTGGTGATCCTCACCGGTTATTCGAGCATCGCCACCGCAGTCGAGGCGATCAAACGCGGTGCGACCAATTACCTGTGCAAACCGGCCGACGCCGATGACGTGCTCACTGCCTTGCTTTCCCAGCACGCCGACCTGGACACCCTGGTACCGGAAAACCCGATGTCGGTGGACCGCCTGCAGTGGGAGCACATCCAGCGGGTGCTGGCCGAGCACGAAGGCAACATCTCCGCCACCGCCCGCGCGCTGGGCATGCATCGGCGCACCCTGCAGCGCAAATTGCAGAAGCGCCCGGTACGTCGCTGACTGATCCTCTTCATGGGTTGTTGCTCGGTTCCAGCACGATCTGAACGACCGTAGCCCGGATGTAATCCGGGAACTCTGCGGCGCAGTTGAGAACCTGCCCCGGATTGCATCCGGGCTACGCGCTGGCCCATGACCGGGTAGGCGCTGGCCTCGACGCCACCGCGCGCAGCCCCTACTATCGGCGCCCCGATCATTATTGGCCTCCGTCATGCTCGCCGTCGTCCAGCAAACCCTCGGCATCACCGCACCGGTTTTCGCCATGCTGTTTCTCGGTGTGGCATTGAAGCGAGTGGGCTGGATCGACGCCGCGTTTATCAACACCGCCTCGGCGCTGGTGTTTCGCGGCACCATGCCCACCCTGATGTTTCTCGGCATCATCAAGGCGGATCTGCAGACGGCCCTGCGCCCGGCCCTGCTCGGCTACTTCGTGCTGGCGACCCTGGCGTGCTTTCTGCTGATTTGGGGCTGGGCCATCTGGCGCTGCCCCAAGGTGGACCGCGGCATCTATGTGCAGGGGGCGTTTCGCGGCAACAATGGCATCGTCGGCCTGGCCCTGGCCACCAGCCTGTACGGCGATTACGGCTTGTCGGTCGGCAGTGTGCTGGCTGGCCTGGTGATCCTCTGCTACAACGTGCTCGCCGCGATGATCCTCGCCATCTACAGCCAGGACGCCAAGTCTGATCCGTGGGCCATCTGCCGGAGTATCCTGCGCAATCCGCTGATCATCGGGGTGGTCGCGGCCATGCCGTTCGCCTACTGGCAGGTGCCGCTGCCGGACTGGCTGATGACCTCCGGCCAGTATTTCGCGCAGATGACCCTGCCGCTGGCGCTGATCTGCATTGGTGGCACCCTGACCCTGGCCACGCTGCGCGCGAGCAGTGGCATCGCCCTCAGTTCGAGCCTGATGAAGATGGTCTGGCAGCCGCTGCTGGCGACTCTGGGGGCCTGGTTGTGCGGCTTTCGGGATGCCGATCTGGCAATTCTGTTTCTCTACTTCGCCAGTCCCACTGCCGCCGCCAGCTTCGTCATGGCGCGGGCCTACAACGGCAATCATCAGCTGGCGGCGGTGATCGTGGTGATCACCACCCTGGCGGCGGTGCTGACCATCAATGTCGGCCTGCTGCTGCTGCAGTGGGCCGGCTGGATCTAAGCCGCGCCAGCGGACGCGTCAGGCCATGGCTCGAGGCAGGATTAAGCCTGGGCCTGATGGGCGTCTATCACTTCCTGCGCCGCGCGGAAGGCTTCGCCCGCGGCCGGCACGCCGGCATATACCGCGCAATGCAGCAGCGCCTCACGGATTTCCTCCACCGTGCAGCCGTTGTTCAGCGCACCGCGTACATGGCCTTTCAGCTCCTGCGGGCATTTCAGTGCGGTCAGCGCGGCCAGGGTGATCAGGCTGCGGGTTTTACGATCCAGGCCCGGACGGTTCCACACACCACCCCAGGCGTGCTGGTTGATGAAATCTTGCAGCGGTTGGCTGAAGTCGCTGGCGTTGTCCAGGGCACGGTCGACGAAGGCGTCGCCCATGACTTCGCGACGCACCTGCAGGCCGTCGACGGTTTGATCGCTCATTGCTGTGCTCCTTTGATATTCAAGCCAGGCGTTTTCTGTGCCAGGAACGACCGGCAATCACCAGCAGGGTCACCGCGGTGAGCGGCAGCACGTAACCGAGCATGGCCTCGCCAAAGGTCTGGGCGAATGATCGACCACTGGCGAACA
Organism: Pseudomonas taeanensis MS-3; assembly: GCF_000498575.2. Lineage (GTDB taxonomy): Bacteria > Pseudomonadota > Gammaproteobacteria > Pseudomonadales > Pseudomonadaceae > Aquipseudomonas > Aquipseudomonas taeanensis. The sequence continues at coordinate 262,546 of NZ_AWSQ01000006.1, read as the reverse complement.
GGGCCAGGTAGAAGGTGTAGGCCAGGTAGTAGGCGAAGAACAGCAGGCCCTCCCAGCGGTTGATACGGTAACCGGTAAAGAAGATCGGCAGGCAGGCGACGGCCACTGCGATCATTACCGGGAAATCGAAGGCCAGGGCGTTCGGCGAGATCGACAGGCCCGGCGTCGATACCAGCGAAGCGAGGCCGAGTACCAGAAGCAGGTTGAAGATGTTGCTGCCGACAATGTTGCCCACGGCGATATCGCGCTCGCCCTTGGCGACGGCGATGATCGAGGTGGCCAGTTCGGGAAGTGAAGTACCGACGGCAATGACCGTCAGGCCGATGACCAGCTCCGACAGGCCCAGGGCGCGGGCCAGGCTGACGGCGCCTTCGACCAGGAAGTTGGAGCCGACCACGAGCAGTACGAGGCCCAGGACGATCAGGCCCAGATTGATCAGCCCGGCATAACGCTTGGGCGTTTGCTGCAGGCCGTACTCTTTGGTGAATTCATCGTCCTCTGCGGTTTTTTCCTTGCGACTGCCGATGATCAGGAAGGCGGTGTAGGCCAGTATGCCGACGATCAGTAAGCTGCCGTCGAGTCGGCTAAGGCTGCCGTCCCAGGCCAGGGCGAAGGTCAGCAGGCTGGCACCGATCATGATCGGTACATCCAGGCGGATCAGCTGCCGCGACACCACCAGTGGTGCAACCAGGGCTGACAGGCCGAGTACCAGCAAGACGTTGGCAATATTGCTGCCGAGCACGTTGCCGACCGCGATATCTCCGTTACCGCCGAGCGCGGCCTGCACGCTGACGGCGGTTTCCGGTGCGCTGGTACCGAAGGCGACCACGGTCAGTCCGATGATCAATGGTGGGATGCCGAACTGCGCGGCCAGCTTGGCAGCTCCGCGGACCAGCACTTCAGCGCCGGCGACCAGCAGCACCAAGCCGGCGATCAGGTAAACGAAGGTCAGCAGGGTCATGCTTGGGGGCTCCTGGAAAGTGCGCCTAGTGTAGTGATCCGCCGGCGGTGCACCAGAGGGGCGTGGCGCGACTTGGTTACCGTTTGTAAGGCGCGGATTCAGTCCGCCAGTTGTTGCACGCGCACCGGCACTACGCCTGCGCGCAGCATGCCAAGTCTCTCGGCGGCACCTTTCGACAGGTCGATGATCCGCCCTCTGGAGTAGGGGCCGCGATCATTGATGCGCACCACTACGCTGTGTTCATTGCGCAAGTTGGTCACCAGCACCCGGCTGCCGAAGGGCAGGCTGCGGTGGGCGGCGGTGAGTGCGTGCTGGTCGAAGCGTTCGCCACTGGCGGTTTTCTTGCCGTGGTGTCGCGCGCCGTAATAGGACGCCTTGCCCTCGGCACTGTAACCACCCTGGTTGAAACGATGACCGGCGCAGCCGGCAAGTATGCCGAACAGAGCCAGTAGGATCGCTCCGCGCTGGATCAGTGTGCGCAGCTGTAGCCCGGATGAATTCCGGGGGTGGCAATGGCCGCGGATTGCATCCGGGCTACGAGTGGGCATCGGTCGGGTTCTCCGCTGAATAAAACAACGCCGGGCAAGCCCGGCGCTGGTCATGGTAAAAGGCTTAGCCTTCGAGTTTCTTTTTCAGCAATTCGTTCACTTGCCCCGGGTTGGCCTTGCCCTTGGAGGCGCGCATGGCCTGACCGACGAAAAAGCCGAACATCTTGCCGCGCTTGGCTTCATCGCTGGCGCGGTACTGTTCGACCTGCTCGGCGTTGGCCGCCAGCACTTCATCGAGCATCTTCTCGATGGCGCCAGAATCGGTGACCTGCTTGAGGCCCTTCTTCTCGATCACCTCGTCAGCCGTTGCACCTTCGCCAGTGGCCAGGGCTTCAAAGACCATCTTGGCGATCTTGCCGCTGATGGTGTTGTCCTTGATGCGCTGGATCATCCCGCCCAGTTGCGCGGCGGAGACCGGCGATTGCTGGATCTCCAGATTGTCCTTGTTGAGCAGGCTGGACAGCTCGCCCATCACCCAGTTAGCGGCCAGCTTGGCGTCGCCGCACACGCTGTTGACCGCCTCGAAGTAGTCGGCCAGCTCGCGGCTGCTTGCCAGCACGTCGGCGTCATAGGCGGACAGGCCGAACTCGGCCTCGAAGCGTGCGCGTTTCTGCACCGGCAATTCCGGCAGGCTGGCGCGTACCTCGTCGAGGAAGCTCTGCTCGATTATCACCGGCAGCAGGTCGGGGCAGGGGAAGTAGCGGTAATCGTTGGCTTCTTCCTTGCTGCGCATGGAGCGGGTCTGGTCCTTGTTCGGGTCGTACAGGCGAGTTTCCTGCACCACCTTGCCGCCGTCCTCGATCAGCTCGATCTGCCGCTGCACCTCATGATTGATCGCCTTCTCGATAAAACGGAACGAGTTGACGTTCTTGATCTCGGCGCGGGTGCCGTATTCGGCCTGACCGACCGGGCGTACCGAGACGTTGCAGTCGCAGCGCAGCGAGCCTTCGGCCATGTTGCCGTCGCAGATGCCCAGATACCGCACCAGGGCGTGGATCGCCTTGACGTAGGCTACCGCTTCCTTGGCGCTGCGGATGTCCGGTTCGGAGACGATCTCCAGCAGCGGCGTGCCGGCGCGGTTGAGGTCGATGCCGCTCATGCCGTGGAAGTCTTCGTGCAGGCTCTTGCCGGCGTCTTCTTCCAGGTGCGCACGGGTGATGCCGATGCGCTTCTGGCTGCCGTCTTCCAGGGTGATGTCGAGGAAACCCTTGCCGACGATGGGGTCATCCATCTGGCTGGTCTGGTAGCCCTTGGGCAGGTCCGGGTAGAAGTAGTTCTTGCGCGCAAAGATGTTCTTGCCGGCGATTTCGGCATCGATCGCCAGGCCGAACTTGCAGGCCATGCGCACCGCTTCGGCGTTGAGCACCGGCAAGGTGCCAGGCATGCCGAGGTCAATCAGGCTGGCCTGGGTATTCGGCTCGGCGCCGAAGGCGATGGCGCTGGCGGAGAAGATCTTCGATTGGGTGCTGAGCTGTGCGTGGATTTCCAGCCCGATCACGGTTTCCCATTGCATGTGAATCGTCCTCAGAATCCGGCTGGCGCACGAGTGTGCCAATCAGTGACTTGTTGATATTGGTGCGCCACGTTGAGCAGGCGACCTTCCTGAAAGTACGGCGCGAGCAACTGCACGCCCACCGGCAGGCCGTCGACGAAACCGGCCGGCATCGACAGGCCGGGAATGCCGGCGAGGTTGGCGGTGATGGTGTAGATGTCTTCCAGGTAGGCGGCGACCGGGTCGTCGCTCTTTTCGCCCAGCTTCCAGGCCAGGTTCGGCGTGGTCGGGCCGAGGATCACGTCGACCTCGTTGAAGGCGCTGACGAAGTCATTCTTGATCAGCCGACGGATCTTCTGCGCCTTCAGGTAGTAGGCGTCGTAGTAACCGGCGGACAGCGCGTAGGTGCCAACCATGATGCGACGCTTCACTTCCGCACCGAAACCTTCGCCGCGCGAGCGCTTGTACAGGTCTTCGAGGTTGGCCGGGTTCTCGCAGCGGTAGCCGAAGCGCACGCCATCGAAGCGCGACAGGTTGGAGCTGGCCTCGGCCGGGGCGATCACGTAGTAGGCCGGAATCGCGTGCTGCATGTTCGGCAGGCTGATGTCTTTGACCGTGGCGCCGAGCTTCTTCAGTTCTTCGACCACGGCCAGCGTGGCGTCGGCGATACGGGCATCGAGTCCCGCGCCGAAGTACTCCTTCGGCAGGCCGATGCGCATGCCTTTGAGTGGTTGCGTCAGGGCTGCGAGGTAGTCGTCCACTGGCTGCTCGACGCTGGTCGAGTCCTTGGCGTCGAAGCCGGCCATGGCCTGCAGCATCAGTGCGCAGTCCTCGGCGGTGCGCGCCAGGGGGCCGCCCTGATCAAGGCTGGAGGCGTAGGCGATCATGCCCCAGCGCGAAACGCGGCCGTAGGTCGGCTTGATTCCGGTGAGGTTGGTCAGCGCCGCTGGCTGGCGGATCGAACCGCCGGTGTCGGTGCCGGTGGCGGCTGGCAGCAGGCGTGCAGCTACCGCGGCAGCCGAACCACCGGAAGAGCCGCCAGGGACGCGGGTCAGGTCCCAGGGGTTCTTCACCGGGCCGTAGTGGCTGGATTCGTTTGCCGAGCCCATGGCAAATTCGTCCATGTTCAGCTTGCCCAGGGTCACGGTGCCGGCAGCGGCGAGCTTTTCGACCACGGTGGCGTTATAGGGCGCTTTGAAGCCGCTAAGGATCTTCGAGCCGCAGCTGGTCAGTACGCCTTCAGTGCAGAACAGGTCCTTGTGCGCTATCGGTGCGCCGAGCAGGGGGGCGTTTTCGCCAGCACTGCGGCGAGCATCGGCCGCCTTGGCCTGCGCCAGGGCCAGTTCTTCGGTCACGGTGATGAAGCTGTTCAGTTGCGGGTCGAGTTGCTGAATGCGCGCCAGCAGGCTGCGGGTCAGTTCTTCGGACGAAAATTGCTTGTCGGCGAGTCCGCGGGCGATCTCGGCCAGGTTCAATTGATGCATGGCTAGGCTCTTTCCCTTACTCGATGACTTTCGGAACCAGGTACAGGCCGTTTTCCACCGCGGGTGCGATGGCCTGATAGGCGGCGCGACGGTTTTCTTCGGTGACTGCATCGGCGCGCAGGCGCTGAGTGGCTTCCAGCGGGTGGGCCAGTGGTTCGATGCCGCTGGTGTCGACCGCTTGCATCTGATCGATCAGGCCGAGAATGTTGTTGAGAGTCTCGGTGGTACGTGGAATATCGCCTTCATTCAGGCCCAGTCGGGCCAGATGGGCGATTTTTTCCACCTCGGAGCGTTCAAGCGCCATTAGGTTCTCCATATGGAAGGCAGTCGATGTAAGGCTGCCAGTGGAAATGTGAGCTGGGTCGCCGTGCATGAAATATGCAAGGAACGTATGCCATGAATTGGCAGTCTAAGGCCGCGATGATGGGCCCAGAAGCCCGGAAAAACAGGCAATCTAACATATTGGTGCCTTGCTCAAAATCCCTGCCGTTGTTAGAGTTTGCCGCACTTTTTTACCCACGCGTTGCCTAGGGTCCCTATCCCATGTTCAAAAAACTGCGTGGCATGTTTTCCAGCGATTTGTCAATTGACCTGGGCACTGCCAATACCCTTATTTATGTCCGCGAGCGCGGCATTGTGCTGAATGAGCCATCCGTGGTTGCTATCCGCACACATGGCAACCAGAAGAGCGTTGTGGCGGTCGGCACCGAAGCCAAGCGTATGCTCGGGCGTACTCCAGGCAATATTGCTGCCATCCGCCCAATGAAGGATGGCGTGATCGCCGACTTCAGCGTCTGCGAGAAGATGCTGCAGTATTTCATCAATAAAGTGCACGAAAACAGCTTTCTACAGCCGAGCCCGCGCGTGTTGATCTGCGTGCCTTGCAAGTCCACTCAGGTGGAGCGTCGTGCCATCCGCGAGTCGGCCATCGGTGCCGGTGCGCGTGAAGTGTTCCTGATAGAAGAGCCGATGGCCGCCGCCATTGGTGCCGGTTTGCCGGTGGAAGAAGCGCGTGGTTCGATGGTCGTCGATATCGGCGGCGGTACTACGGAAATTGCGCTGATTTCCCTGAACGGTGTGGTCTATGCCGAATCGGTACGGGTGGGCGGTGATCGTTTCGACGAGTCCATCATCACTTACGTGCGCCGCAACTACGGCAGCTTGATCGGCGAAGCCACTGCCGAGCGGATCAAGCAGGAAATCGGCACTGCCTACCCGGGTGGTGAAGTCCGCGAAGTTGACGTGCGTGGACGTAACCTGGCCGAAGGTGTGCCACGCAGTTTCACTCTGAATTCCAACGAAGTGCTGGAAGCTCTGCAGGAGTCTTTGGCGACCATCGTCCAGGCGGTCAAGAGTGCGCTGGAGCAGTCGCCTCCCGAGCTGGCGTCGGACATCGCCGAGCGCGGACTGGTGCTGACCGGCGGCGGCGCCTTGCTGCGGGACCTGGACAAGCTGCTGGCCCAGGAAACCGGCCTGCCAGTGATCGTTGCCGAAGACCCGCTGACCTGCGTCGCCCGTGGCGGCGGCAAGGCCCTGGACATGATGGATCGTCACACCATGGATCTGCTGTCCACGGAATAAGTCATCTGCTCCAAGTCCCAAGCTGCAAGCCGGTTACCACTCGCTTGCAGCTTTTTTGCGTGATGCTTGAAGCCGTGAGGAGCCGCCGATCAAACCCCTATTTGCCAAAGGTCCTTCGCTCGGCGTACGCCTGTTGGTGCTTGCCGTGCTCTCGGTCGCGCTGATGGTGGTGGATGCACGCTTCTCGGCGTTGCAGCCGTTGCGCAATCAGTTGGGTCTGATCGTCGAGCCGGTCTACTGGTTGGGACGCTTGCCCGTCACCCTGTGGCAAAACGCCAACGAGCAACTCAGCTCGCGCAGTGAGCTGGCCGCCGAAAACGAAAAGCTCAAGGCCGAAGGGCTAATGATGCAGCGTCGCCTGCAGCGGCTCGCGGCGCTGACCGAGCAGAATGTGCGCTTGCGCGAGCTGCTCAATTCCTCGGCGCTGGTCGATGACGAGGTCTTGGCCACCGAGCTGATCGGTATCGACCCCAACCCGTTCACTCATCGCATCCTGATCGACAAGGGCGAGAAAGACGGGGTGCTGCTCGGCCAGCCGATCCTCGACGCGCGCGGTCTGATGGGACAAGTGGTCGAGGTCATGCCCTACACCTCGCGGGTGTTGCTGCTGACCGATATCACCCACAGCATTCCGGTGCAGGTCAATCGTAACGGCCTGCGCGCTATCGCCAGCGGCACCGGTAACCCGGAGCGTCTGGAATTGCGCCATGTGGCCGATACCGCGGATATCAAAGAAGGCGACCTGTTGGTCAGCTCCGGGCTCGGTCAGCGCTTTCCGACGGGCTACCCGGTGGCCACTGTGACTGAAGTGATTCACGACTCTGGTCAGCCTTTTGCTATCGTTCGGGCCACTCCGACCGCTAATTTGAATCGCAGCCGCTACATGCTTCTGGTGTTTACCGATCCGCGTACGCCGGAGCAGCGTGCGACCGAGTCGGCCGAGGCTCAGGAAGCGGTGGATCGCCAGGAGCGGGCGCAGCCGGAGGTGTCACCCGGCGGCGCAGTCGCGTCCCCGCGGCCCGCTCCAGCCACTGATCAGGAGCCCCGGCAATGATCGCTGTACGTGCGCGCAATGTGTGGGTGATCTGGCTCAGTCTCGCCTTGGCGTTATTGCTCAGTGTGGCGTCTTTGCCCAAGTTCATGGAGATTGGTCGCCCGCTCTGGCTGGCGCTGTTCCTGACCTATTGGACGTTGGCCGTGCCACATCGCGTAGGCATGGCCACTGCCTGGTGCTTCGGCCTGCTGGCCGACGTACTCAACGGTTCTCTGCTGGGGCAGAATGCCTTGATCCTGACCCTGATCACCTTCTTGGTGCTGAACCTGCATCAGCGCTTGCGCATGTTCCCGCTGTGGCAACAGAGCATGGTGCTGCTGGTGGTGTTCGGCTTGGCCCAACTGGTGCAACTGTGGCTCAATGCCTTGACCGGCAGTCGCCCGCCGACCTTGGAGTTTGTCTTGCCGGCCCTGGTCAGTGCGCTGTTGTGGCCGTGGGTCTATGCGATCTTGCGAGGCGTGCATCAGCGTCTCAGCGTCAATTAAGCGGGTCTGGTCTTGCCGTACCTAACAGGGAGAAGTCTGCATGGCCACGCTCTATCTGGCTTCGGGGTCGCCGCGTCGACGTGAGTTGTTGACGCAAATTGGTGTGCCCTTCATCCAGCTCAGTGTTCCCATCGATGAAAGCCCGCTGCCAGATGAACTGCCCAGTGCCTATGTCGAGCGCCTGGCGCGCGCTAAAGCCTTGGCCGGCCTGGGCTCGCTGGACAGTCCGCAAGAGGTCGTGGTGTTGGGAGCCGATACCGCGGTGGTGCTCGATGGGCGCATTCTCGGTAAACCTGCTGATCGCGAAGAGGCCCTTGCTACCCTGACAGCATTGGCCGGTCGCGAGCACCAGGTGCTGACGGCGGTGGCGTTGGCATCACGCGCGCGCTTGGCGGTACGGGTGGTCTCCAGCCAGGTGACCTTCCGTGCGCTGTCGCGCGGCGAGATAGAGGCTTATTGGGCTAGTGGCGAACCGCAGGACAAAGCCGGCAGTTATGCTATTCAAGGCCTGGCGGCGATATTCGTCAGCCAGTTGCAGGGCAGTTATTCGGCGGTGGTGGGCTTACCCCTGTGCGAAACGGCTGAACTGCTCGCAGAATTCGCTATTCCGTGCTGGCAGTCGCTGCCGGTCCACAGTTAAGAGGTTGCAAGCGGCGAGTGAGCGACGGCGCGGGCTGAGCGCTGCGCTTCCCCAGCTTTCAGCTTCACCTGAGAAGAGATGGCCGCATGAGTGAAGAGATTCTGATCAATATCACGCCGATGGAGTCGCGCGTGGCGGTGGTGGAAAACGGCGTGCTGCAGGAAGTGCATGTCGAGCGCACACAGCGGCGCGGCATCGTCGGCAATATCTATAAAGGCAAAGTGGTGCGCGTCCTGCCGGGCATGCAGGCGGCGTTCGTCGATATCGGCCTTGAGCGCGCGGCGTTTATCCACGCCTCGGAAATTTCCAGCCGTGAGGGCAGTGCGGTGGAAAGCATCAGCGCCCTGGTGCATGAAGGGCAGGCGCTGGTGGTACAGGTCACCAAGGACCCGATTGGCAGCAAGGGCGCGCGGCTGACCACCCAGCTGTCGATTCCCTCGCGCTACCTGGTGTACATGCCACGCACCAGCCACGTTGGCATCTCGCTGAGGATCGAAGACGAAGGCGAGCGCGAGCGGCTCAAGCAGGTCGTTGCCGATTGCGTCGAAGCCGAAGGTATCGAGGAGGCCGGCGGCTTCATCCTGCGCACCGCCGCAGATGGTGCCGGTGCCGAGGAGATTCTCATCGATATTCGCTACCTGCGCCGCCTGTGGGAGCAGATTGGCGGACAAATCCAGGCCGCGCCGGCACCCTCGGTGATCTATGAGGACCTCAGCCTGGCCTTGCGCACCCTGCGTGATCTGGTCAGCTTGCGTACCGAGAAGATCCGCGTCGACTCGCGGGAAACCTTCCAGAAGATCACCCAGTTTGGCGCCGAACTGATGCCGGAAATTGCCGGCCGTCTGGAGCATTACCCGGGCGAGCGGCCGGTTTTTGATTTGTATGGCGTTGAGGACGAAATTCAGAAAGCCCTGGAGCGCAAAGTGCCGCTGAAGTCGGGCGGTTACCTGATCATCGACCCCGCCGAAGCGATGTCCACCATCGACGTCAACACTGGCGCCTTCGTCGGCCACCGCACCCTCGAGGAAACCATTTTCAAGACCAACCTGGAGGCTGCCACGGCCATCGCCCGCCAGCTGCGTCTGCGTAACCTCGGCGGCATCATCATCATCGACTTCATCGACATGGAAGATGAAGAGCACCAGCGGCAAGTGTTGCGCACCCTGGAAAAGCAACTGGAGCGCGACCACGCCAAGACCAACATCATCGGTATTACCGAGCTGGGCCTGGTGCAGATGACCCGCAAGCGCACGCGCGAGAGCCTGGAACAGATATTGTGTGAACCGTGTGTCTGCTGCCAGGGTCGTGGCAAGCTGAAGACGCCGGAAACCATTTGCTATGACATCTTTCGCGAAATTCTCCGCGAGGCCCGTGCCTATCAGGCCGAAGGTTACCGAGTGCTGGCCAATCAGAAGGTGGTGGACCGTCTGCTCGACGAAGAGTCGGGCAATGTCGCCGATCTGGAGGCTTTTATCGGTCGTACCATCAAATTTCAGGTCGAGACCATGTACTCCCAGGAGCAATACGATGTGGTCCTGCTGTGATCTGGCCGTGCTGTTTCGGGGCATGAACTGAGTGGAGCGTTTGGCCCGCTGGTTCTTCGCTTCGATTCGCTGGGGCCTGGGTTTCTGTGCCCTGGTTTTGATGCTGGCGGCGCTGTATGTCAGCCTCGGCCGTCAGCTGGTGCCGCTGGTTGCCGAATATCGCCTGGAAGCCGAAGACAAGGCCCGCGCAGCGTTGGGCATGTCGCTCGAAATAGGTCGGCTGGAAGGTCACTGGCAAGGCTTTGCCCCCGTGCTGATCGCCCACGATGTACTGGTGGGCGAAGGCCCCAGTGCGCTGCGCCTGGATCAGATACGCGTAGTGCCGGATATGCTGGCCAGTCTGTTGACTGGCCAGCCGCGGCTGGCCCAGCTCGAGCTGGATGGCGTGCAGCTCAGCGTACTGCAAGATCCGCAGGGGGCCTGGACGCTCAAAGGCCTGCCGCAGCGGAGTGAGGTGGGGGGCGTCGATCCGCGGCAGATGCTGACTCAGCTGCAAGCGGTCAGCCGACTGTCGCTGCTCAACAGTCAGGTGACCCTGGAGGCCCATGGACACCCGGCGCAAACCTTCACCTATGTCAATCTGACGCTGGGTAATGGGGCCCGGCGCCAGCGTTTGGATGCGCGTCTGTTGCTGCCGGATGGCCAGCCTGTGGCGTTGCAGCTGCGCACGCGACTGTCGACCGAGAACTGGCGGAATTCATCTGCCGAACTGTACCTGAGCCTGCCGCAAAGTGACTGGGCGCGTTGGCTGCCGCCGAGCCTGACGCGCGCCTGGCGCCTGGAGCAGCTGGAGGCCGGCGGTGAAGTCTGGTTGTCCTGGGCCGAGGGTGCCGTGCAGCGTGCAGTCAGTCGCTTGCATGCGCCTCAGGTGTCGGCCGCTTATGCCCAGCGTGAAGCGGTGCAGCTGCAAGACGTGGCGGTGAGCGCCTATTTCACCCGTAAGAAGCAGGGTTTCGAGCTGTTGTTGGATGACCTGGCCCTGAGCCAGGGCGACAAGCGCTGGGGGGAGGTGCAGTTGAGTCTGCGCCAGCAGCCGGGTAGCCAGGAAGTTGAAGAGCAATGGCTGGTGAGTGCCGATCGGCTCGACCTGGCGCCGTTATTGCCATTGATCGAAGGCTTGGCACCCTTGCCTGACAGCGGCATGCAGCTCCTCAGTAGCCTGCAACCGCACGGTGCCCTGCGCAATATGACGCTGGACTACCGACCTCAGGTGGAGGGCGCAAAACGCCTGCAGTTTGCCGTCAATCTCGAGCGTATTGGCTTTGCCGCCTATCACGCGTCGCCAGCGGTGGAGAATGTCACGGGCAGCCTCAGTGGCGACCTGGGTGAGGGTGAGCTGCGGCTTGCCACGGAAAACTTTTCCCTGCACCTGACCACGTTGTTTCCCAAACCCTGGTTGTATCAGCAGGCTAATGCGCGCCTGACCTGGCGGCTGGATGAGCAGGGTTTCACCCTGCGCAGCCCGTATTTGCAGGTGGTCGGCGAAGAGGGCAGGATCGCAGGCGATTTCCTCATTCGCCTGCTGCACGATGCCGAAGCGGAAGACTACATGGATCTGCGTGTCGGCCTGCGTGAAGGCGACGCCCGTTATACCGAGAAATACCTGCCAACTCGTGCGCCGGGTATGAGTGCAGAGTTGGCTCGATGGCTCAAGGTCGCGATTAATAGCGGCAAGGTCGATGAGGGCTACTTCCAGTATCAGGGCTCATTGAACACGGGCGCCAGCGATGCGGCGCGCAGCCTCAGCCTGTTCTTCGCCGTCAAGGATGCCGAGTTGGCTTTCCAGCCAGGTTGGCCAGCATTGCGCGAGGCGCAGGGTGACGTGTTCATCGAGGACAGTGGCGTCCGGGTACGGGTAAGCCAGGGGCGTTTGCTGAACAGTCGAGTGAGCAGCGTTCGCGCCGATATTCCGCATGCCGCTGAGGGGCAGGCACCGCGCTTGCAGTTGACTGCCGAGATCCAGAGCAGCGTGGGCGATGCCTTGACAATTCTCCAGGAGGCGCCCATGGGCACGGCCGAGACGTTCGCCGGCTGGCAGGGCAAGGGGCCGCTGAGCGGCTCGCTCACGCTCGATCTACCCTTGCGCAAAGGGCAGACTCCGGATGTGCTGGTGGATTTCGCCACCGAGGGCGCGCAGCTCAAGCTGAGTACCCCGGTGCTAGAGCTGAGTCAGCTGCGCGGCGCTTTTCGTTACAACACTGCCAGTGGTTTGAGTGCGCCGGATATTCGTGCCCAGGTGCTGGGTCATGCGGTACGCGGCAAGGCGGTTGCCGAAGGCGCCAATGGCCGCCCGCGCAGCCTGATAGAAGCGCGTGGTCAGGTACCCCTGAACAACCTGACTGACTGGCTGGGCGTCACCCAGCCGCTGCCTTTGGCCGGCACCTTACCCTATCGCCTGCGCCTGACCCTCGATGGTGACGACAGCCTGCTGCGGGTGGACTCCAGTCTCGAGGGTCTGGCTGTCGAGTTGCCGGCGCCCTTTGGTAAGCGTGCGGATGAGCAGCGTTATGCCGACTGGCGCATGAGCCTGGGCGGGAGCGAGCGGCGTTACTGGTTGGAGTACGCCGATCTGGCTAGCTTGTCGTTTGCCGCGCCGCCTGGGCTGCCGGGTGAGGGGCGAGGCGAGCTGCGTTTGGCCGATGGTCTGGCCAGCTTGCCGGGGGGTAAAGGGCTGCGAGTCCGTGGCAAGGTATCAGAGTTGGACTGGTCCGCCTGGCAGGCAGCTCTGAAACCCTATGCGAATGTGCCGCGGGACGATGCCCAGCAGCTGTTCAAGGATGCACGCTTAAGCATCGGTCGATTCAGCGGTTTTGGCAGCACGGTGGACAACCTCCAGGTGCAGCTACAGCGCGCATCTGGAGCCTGGTCCCTGAGTCTGGACAGTCAGTTGTTGAAAGGTCGAGTTGGCCTGCCTGATGCGTCTGCTGCACCAATTGCGGTCGAGCTTGAATACCTGCGGTTACCCGCAGCCGAGACGAAGGTGGCCACGGTCGAGGACCGGCCCGACCTGTTGGCCAGTGTCGATCCTCGGCAAATCCCGGCTCTTGATCTGCGAATCGACCAGGTATTGCGAGGCACAGAGCTGTTGGGCGCCTGGTCGTTCAAGGCGCGGCCGAATGCCAGTGGTCTGCAGTTCAGCAGCTTGAACCTGAATCTCAAGGGGCTGCAGGTGACGGGCAACGCCGGCTGGGAAGGCGCACCGGGCGCATCCAGCAGTTGGTATAAAGGCCGCCTGCAGGGCAAGGATCTGACTGAGGTGCTGCTGGCCTGGGGTTTCGCGCCAACGGCCACAAGCGAAAGCTTCCGTCTGGATGTCGATGGACGCTGGCCGGGCTCGCCGGCCTGGGTCAGCCTGAAACGTTTCTCCGGCAGCATGGATGCATCCTTGCGCAAAGGCCAGTTCGTCGAGGTGCAGGGTTCTGCTTCGGCACTGCGGATATTTGGCCTGCTCAACTTCAATTCGATTGGCCGCCGCCTGCGCCTGGACTTTTCCGACCTGCTCGGTAAAGGACTGAGTTATGACCGGGTCAAGGGGCTGCTGGTCGCCTCGGACGGGGTCTTCGTCACCCGTAAACCGATCGCCCTGACTGGGCCCTCGAGCAACCTGGAGCTGAATGGCACCCTGAACATGGTCGACCAGTCGATCGATGCCAAGCTGTTGGTCACCTTGCCGGTGACCAACAACCTGCCGCTGGCGGCCTTGATCGTCGGTGCGCCGGCGATTGGCGGGGCGTTATTCCTGGTGGATAAACTGCTGGGCGATCGTGTGGCGCGCTTTGCCAGCGTGCAATACGACGTCAAAGGTTCCTTGGATGACCCGCAAATCACTTTCGACAAGCCCTTTGAAAAGCAGCGCTGAGGGTCGTGGATTGACTGGTACGGCCATGCATTCGGCGGGCATGCCTTGTAAGCTGGTGGTTCATCTCTCCCCCGAGGAGGAGTACGCATGAGCCTCGCGGTGATTCAAATGGTCAGTCAGGACGATGTGCTGGCTAATCTGGCTCAGGCCCGCCGCCTGCTTGAACGGGCGGCCGCGGGCGGTGCACGACTGGCAGTGTTGCCGGAAAATTTCGCCGCCATGGGCCGGCGTGACCTGGCCGCACTGGGTCGCCGTGAAGCCTATGGTGACGGGCCGATCTTGCCCTGGTTGAAACAGGCCGCGAGTGACTTGCGCTTATGGATAGTCGCCGGCACCTTGCCCTTGCCGCCGGACGGCAAGCCCGATGCCAAGGCAATGGCCTGTTCGCTGCTGATCGACGAGCAGGGCGAGCGCGTGGCGCGCTATGACAAGCTGCACCTGTTCGATGTGGATGTCGCCGACAGTCGCGGTCGTTACCGCGAGTCGGACGACTATGCCCATGGGCATAGTCTGGTGGTGGCCGACACGCCCGTTGGGCGCTTGGGTTTGACGGTGTGCTACGACCTGCGTTTTCCTGAGCTGTATGGCGCCTTGTGTGAAGCGGGGGCGGAGCTGATCAGCGTTCCTTCGGCCTTTACTGCGGTGACCGGTGCGGCTCATTGGCAGGTGCTGACCCGCGCTCGCGCCATTGAAACGCAGTGCTACCTGTTGGCTGCAGGCCAGGGTGGTTGTCATCCTGGTGGTCGCGAGACTTTTGGCCACTCGGCGATCATCGATCCCTGGGGGCGGGTGTTGGCCGAACAGGCACAGGGTGAAGGGCTGCTCCTGGCCGCGCGCGACGCTGCCGAGCAAGCCGCTATCCGCCAACGTATGCCGGTGGCCCGGCATAAACGATTTTTTGCAGCGGCCGAACCGCGGCTGCCAGGTTTGGAGTAGTTATGAGCGAGATGTTGTTGTCCGTCAGTGAGCATGTGTTGAGCCCGGGCGGTTTGACTATCGATCATCTGCCCAGCGTGCTGGGCGAGTTGGTCGGCCCTGGCATCGATGCCGCCGATTTGTACTTTCAGAGTCAGGTCTCGGAAACCTGGGTGCTCGAGGATGGCATCGTCAAAGAGGGCAGCTTCAATCTCGACCAAGGGGTTGGGGTGCGCGCCCAGTCCGGCGAGAAAACCGGTTTCGCTTACAGCAACGCCATCACTGCTGAGGCCCTGAGCCAGGCGGCGCGCGCTGCCCGCTCGATTGCCCGCGCCGGACAGCAGGGCCGGGTACAGGCGTTCAGCAGCTCAGCCGTGACGGCCTTGTATGCTCCGGATAACCCGTTGGATGTGATCGGCCGGGCGGAGAAGGTCGAGCTGTTGAAGCAGATCGATCAGGCGACTCGGGCCCTCGATACGCGGATCAAGCAAGTAACGGTCAGCCTTGCCGGGGTCTGGGATCGGGTGTTGGTCGCGTCCAACGACGGTAGTCTGGGCGCCGATGTACGCCCGCTGGTGCGTTTCAATGTCAGTGTCATCGTCGAGCAGAATGGCCGGCGCGAGCGCGGTGGTCATGGCGGTGGTGGGCGTACCGATTACCGCTATTTCCTGGCGAAAGATGGCCTCAACGAAAGCCGCGCCATGGGTTATGCCCGCGAGGCGCTGCGTCAGGCGCTGGTCAATCTGGAGGCGATTCCCGCGCCGGCCGGTAGCATGCCGGTGGTGATGGGCGCTGGCTGGTCCGGCGTGCTGCTGCATGAGGCGGTGGGGCATGGCCTGGAGGGCGACTTCAACCGCAAGGGCAGTTCCGCCTACAGCGGCCGCATGGGTGAAATGGTTGCCTCCAGCCTGTGCACCATCGTCGACGACGGCACTCTGGCCGAGCGCCGCGGATCGTTGAGCGTGGATGATGAGGGCACGCCGACCGAGTGCACCACGCTGATCGAAAATGGCGTACTCAAGGGCTATATGCAGGACAAGCTGAACGCGCGTCTGATGGGCGTGGCCTGTACCGGTAATGGTCGGCGCGAATCTTATGCACACCTGCCGATGCCGCGCATGACCAACACCTACATGCTGGCGGGTGAGAGCGACCCTGAAGAAATTATCCGTTCGGTAAAGCGGGGTATCTACTGCGCCAATCTCGGCGGTGGCCAGGTCGACATTACCAGCGGCAAGTTCGTGTTCTCCACCAGCGAAGCGTATTTGATTGAGGACGGCAAGATCACCGCGCCGGTCAAGGGCGCAACCCTGATCGGCAATGGTCCCGAAGCCATGAGTCGGGTGTCGATGGTTGGTAATGACCTGGCTCTGGACAGCGGCGTTGGCACTTGTGGCAAGGACGGCCAGTCGGTGCCGGTGGGCGTCGGTCAGCCGACCCTGAAGATCGATGCTATTACCGTGGGCGGGACCGGTGCCTAGGGTGGGTCTTGACCCTCCGAGCGGGCCGCGGGAGCGGCGGCTGGTTATGGTGGGTTACGCCGCTGCGCGGCTAACCCACCCTACAGGGCTGTAGCGGTTTTTAACGCAGCCCGCGCTGGGTTTCATCCAGCTCGCGGATGTATTTGAAAAGCTTGCGTGAGGCGGCAGGCGCTTTGTTTTGCGCGAGCTCGTGCTGGCCCTGGCGGATCAGTTGACGCAGGTGCTGGCGATCCGCTTGCGGGTACTCACCGACGAAAGTCTCAAGGGTTTCGTCGTTGCCGTTGAGCAGGCGGTCGCGCCAGCGCTCCAGGTTGTGAAAACGTTCGTTGTACTGGCGGGTCGAGGCGTCGAGCTGATCGAGCAGAGTAAGGATCGCTTCGATATCCTGGTCACGCATGAGCTTGCCGATGAACTGCACATGGCGCTTTTTCGCGGAGTTGGCGGTGTGCTTCGGCGCCTCGGCCAATGCGCGGCGTAGCTCATCGGTCAACGGTAGCTTGTTCAGCAGGTCGGGCTTTAAGGTGGTCAGGCGTTGACCCAGATCTTGTAATGCGTGCAGCTCGCGTTTGACCTGGGTTTTACTCTTCTCGCCGGAGAAGTCGTCAAGGTATTCAGACATGGGGGCGGTCCAGTGGAAAACGCCGCCATGATAGCAGCAAGTTTCCAGCTGCAAGCGTTTGGACTTACAGGCCGCAGCTTGGCTTCTAATGCTTAGAATCCGATCAGGGTCAAAGCGAGGAAAGGTCAGGCAAGGCAAAACGGCTGAGTGAGCGGGGATGACTGGCTGTAAATGAGCCTTTAGAAGCCATCGTTAACGCAGCATCACGCCCAGGCCCGTAGTAGATCCTGAACAGATTCTTAGGAGTGTTTATGAGTGCAGTAGAAATAGTCGGTCCTCAGGCCGTGCCGCAATTGCAGGCTCAGGTCGAGCAGATCATCGCCGAGGCGAAAAAGCAGGGTGCCAGTGCCTGTGAGGTCGCAGTATCGGTGGAGCAGGGCCTGTCCACCACGGTGCGCCAGCGCGAAGTGGAAACAGTCGAGTTCAACCGTGATCAGGGCTTTGGCATCACCCTGTATGTTGGTCAGCGCAAGGGCTCGGCGAGTACCTCTGCCAGCGGTGAGGCGGCCATTCGCGAGACCGTGGCGGCGGCGCTGGCGATTGCTAAGCATGCGTCGGAGGACGACTGTTCCGGTCTGGCCGATGCCGCGCTGATGGCTACCGAGTTGCCGCAATTGGACCTCTATCATCCCTGGGCGATCAGTCCGGAGCAGGCTATCGAGCAAGCGCTGGTCTGCGAGGCGGCGGCCTTTGCCGCGGACACGCGAATCAAGAACGCCGATGGCACCACCTTGAATACTCATCAAGGCTGCCGCGTGTACGGCAACAGCCATGGATTTGTCAGTGGTTATGCCAGTACACGGCACAGCCTGAGCTGCGTGATGATCGCCGAGGATGGTGGGCAGATGCAGCGCGACTACTGGTATGACGTCAATCGTCAGGGCGAGTTACTGAGCGATGCCGCGAGCATTGGCCTGCGCGCCGCGCAGCGTTCGGTCAGTCGTCTGGGCGCTCGTCCTGTGCCGACCTGTGAGGTGCCGGTGCTGTTTTCCGCCGAGCTGGCGACCGGTTTGTTCGGCAACTTCCTGGCGGCGATCTCCGGCGGCAACCTGTACCGCAAGTCCTCCTTTCTCGAAGGTACCTTGGGCCAGCAGTTATTCCCCGAGTGGATGAAACTCGATGAACGCCCGCATATTCCGCGTGCGCTGGGCAGTGCCGCTTTCGATGGCGATGGTCTGGCTACCTATGCCAAGTCGTTCGTCGAGGGCGGCGAGTTGCTGTCCTACGTGCTCGGCACCTACTCCGGGCGCAAGCTGGGCATGCCCAGCACGGCTAACGCGGGCGGGGTGCATAACCTGTTCGTCAGCCATGGCGAGGAAGACCAGCAGGCATTGATCAAGCGTATGGGTCGTGGCCTGTTGGTCACCGAGCTGATGGGGCAGGGCTTGAATATGGTCACCGGCGACTATTCTCGAGGCGCCGGCGGTTACTGGGTGGAGAATGGCGAGATTCAGTTTCCAGTGCAGGAAGTGACCATCGCCGGCAACCTGCGCGATATGTTCAAGCAAATCGTAGCGGTGGGCAGTGACCTGGAGCTGCGCAGCAATATCCGCACCGGCTCGGTGCTGATCGAACGGATGACGGTGGCAGGTAGCTGATCATTGTGAGTTAAAAAAAAGCGGCTAGCCGTTGGCTCGGCTAGCCGCTTTTGTTTGCCTGGCTGCGCTTATTCGCCTTCGTCGAAGCGGTTGTTGATCAGCTCTACCAATGCAGAGAGCGCGTCATGATCCTGTTCGCCTTCGGTGTGCAGGTGAATCGGTGTGCCTTTGCCTGCGGCGAGCATCATCACGGCCATGATGCTTTTGCCGTCCACCAGACTTTCCGGCGCACGACCGACCCTGACCTGACAAGGAAAGCGCCCTGCGACGCCGACAAACTTTGCGGCAGCACGCGCATGCAAGCCCAGTTTGTTGATGATGGTGATTTCGCAGGTGGGCATCGCGGCAATTCCTTAACTGAGGTCGCGGTGGCGAATCTGGACGTTTTTCAGGATGGGTTTGAGGGCCTCACCGAGGCGGTTGGCCAAGTATACCGAGCGGTGGTGGCCGCCAGTACAGCCGATGGCCACTGTGACATAAGCTCGATTGCTGGCGGCGAAACGTGGCAGCCATTTCTTCAGATAAGTGAAGACGTCTTGATACATTTCCTCGACATCGGCCTGAGCTGACAGGTACTCGACCACGGGCTGGTCGAGGCCTGAGTAGTCGCGTAGATCAGGTTTCCAATAAGGGTTGGGCAGGCAGCGCACATCAAAGACCAGGTCGGCATCCACCGGCATGCCGCGTTTAAAGCCGAAAGACTCCACCAGAAAAGCCGTGCCGGGTTCGGGGCGGTTCAGCAGGCGTAGCTTGAGGCTGTCGCGCAACTGATACAGATTGAGATGAGTGGTGTCTATCTTCAGGTCGGCCAGGTCGATGATCGGTCCCAGCAATTGGCTTTCATCGGCAATGGCTTCCGCCAATGAGCGGTTTTCGTTGGTCAGGGGGTGGCGCCGACGTGTTTCGGAAAAGCGTTTGAGCAGGGTTTCTTCGTCGGCATCCAGGTAAATCACATCACACTGAATATGCCGAGCACGAACCTCGTCGAGCAGTTCGGGGAAGCGCTTGAGGTGGCTTGGCAGGTTGCGGGCATCGATCGATACCGCCACCTGGGGGTGCAACAGTTCGGTGTGCAGCAGGGCGCGCTCGGCCAGCTCAGGGAGCAGCCCGGCGGGGAGGTTGTCGATGCAGTAGAAGTCGTTGTCTTCAAGAACATCGAGGGCGGTGCTTTTGCCGGAGCCGGAGCGGCCGCTGACGATGATCAAACGCATGATTAGGCTCTGCTGAGATGACAGGTGGTACCGCGTTGCCACTCCGAAGCTCGCCAGACGAGACGTTTGATGCAGGCAGTGGCATTTTTCTGGACAAGCCCTGCTGCGAGGCAGGGCAAGAGTCGATACGTCGCCCAGAGGGAAGGGGGCATCTGGTTACCGGTCTGCATAACGTGCCGTTTGTTTCGAGTAGCCAAGCCTCTCTCCTCGCGGCCTGCGTTCAACAGAGTTTCTGCCTAGCGGCCGCTCTGCACGTCCACTACGACCTGATACAGGGTATCGCTATCTGGGGCCTGGCGCAGACGTTCGCGCACGTCGCCTCGGTCGAGCATGCTGGCGATCTGACGTAGTAGTTCCAGGTGCTCATCGGTAGCGGCCTCTGGCACCAACAAGACAAACAGCAGATCGACGGGTACGCCGTCGATGGCATCGAAATCCACCGCTGTACTCAGTCTCAGCAGGGCGCTGATCGGCGCGGCGCAGCCCGGCAGGCGACAATGCGGGATGGCAATGCCGTTACCGAAACCGGTCGAGCCAAGCTTTTCGCGGGCAATCAGGCTCTCGTAAATGTCTTGACCATTGAGGTCCGGCAGCTCGCGCGCTACCAGATTGGCAATCTGTTCGAGAACACGTTTTTTACTGCCGCCCGGCACATTCACCAAGGAACGGCCGGGGGTCAGGATATTTTCAAGTCGGATCATAGGAGGTAGGCGCTGTCAGCGAGCCATTGCACCCTGCTGACGGTCGAGATGCTTTTCCTTGTGCTTGATGAGTTGTCGGTCGAGTTTGTCGGTCAGTAGGTCGATGGCTGCATACATGTCGTCATGTTCAGCATTGGCGACGACTTCGCCGCCGGCGATGTGCAACGTCGCCTCGATCTTCTGCTTGAGCTTCTCGACCTCCATGGTGACTTGCACATTGGTGATTTTGTCGAAGTGGCGCTCCAATCGACTGAGCTTCTCGTCGATATAGTCGCGCAGGGCGTCGGTCACATCCAGCTGGTGTCCACTGATGTTGACTTGCATACCGCTTTCTCCTTGTTGCCATGTGTAAGAGGCAGGCTAACGGCCCTGCCGCCGGAACACTTTGATGCTGAAGACTGTTGCGAAAAACTGACCTAGGCACTGTCGCTCTCGCGTCTTGGCAGTATGGCTGCTTTTGAAGGGGGCGAGGGCAAGGGTGTTGTGATCAATCTCCTGTTCGTGCCGCCTCACATCAATCGCTTGCGCTCACTGGAGGGCGCTATTCCGAGGGATTCACGGTATTTTGCGACAGTGCGGCGGGCCACTTGTATGCCCTGTGCTTCCAGTAAACCAGCGATCTTGCTGTCACTCAACGGCTTTTTTACATTTTCCGCGGCGACCAGTTTCTTGAGAATGGCGCGGATTGCAGTCGACGAGCACTCGCCGCCCTCTGCGGTGCTGACGTGGCTGGAGAAGAAGTATTTCAACTCGTAAATGCCGCGAGGGGTGTGCATGAATTTTTGCGTAGTGACCCGTGAAATGGTCGATTCATGCATGCCCACTGCCTCGGCAATATCGTGCAGTACCAAGGGTTTCATGGCTTCATCGCCATAGTCGAGAAAGCCACGTTGGTGTTCGACGATCTGGGTGGCCACTTTCATAAGGGTTTCGTTGCGGCTTTGCAGGCTCTTGATGAACCAGCGTGCTTCTTGCAGTTGGTTGCGCATGAACGTGTTGTCGGCACTGGCATCGGCGCGGCGCACGAAGCCGGCGTACTGGGCGTTAACCCTTAGGCGCGGCATGGCTTCCTGGTTGAGCTCGACCAGCCAGCGGTCGTTGTGCTTGCGCACGATAACGTCGGGTACCACATATTCCGGTTCGCCCGATTCGATCTGCGAGCCTGGGCGCGGGTTGAGGCTCTGGATCAGCTCGATGATCTGCCGCAGTTCATCCTCTTTGAGCTTCATGCGGCGCATCAGCTGGCTGAAGTCGCGGCTACCGAGCAAGTCGAGATAGTCGCTTGCCAAGCGCTGGGCTTCGGACAGCCAGGCAGTATTGGCTGGCAGTTGACGTAGTTGCAGCAGCAGGCATTCGCGCAAGTCCCGGGCGGCGATGCCGGCCGGCTCGAACTGTTGGATGCGGTGCAGTACGGCTTCCACTTCGTCCAGTTCAATGTCCAGCTCAGGGTCGAAGGCTTCTACTACTTCCTCGAGAGTCTCCTCCAGATAGCCCTGGGCGTTGATGCAATCGATCAGGGTGACGCCGATCAGGCGATCCTTGTCGGACATCGATGCCAGGTTGAGCTGCCAGAGCAAGTGGCTCTGCAGGCTTTCACCTGCGGAGGTGCGGGTGGTGAAGTCCCACTCGTCGTCATCGTTGCTCGGCAGGCTGCTGGCGCTGGTTTGGTAGATGTCTTCCCAGGCGGTGTCGACCGGCAGCTCATTAGGAATGCGCTCGCCCCACTCACCGTCCTCCAGGTTGTCCACGGTCTGCGGGGTTTCCTGGTAGCTGGTCTCCGCCTGAGCGGGTTCCTGCTGAGCGGTAGGGGTCTGGTTTTCGGCACCGTCGGCCATGGGGTCCGAATTGTCGAAGTCTTCGCCGTCTTCCTGGCGTTCGAGCATCGGGTTGGACTCCAAGGCCTCCTGGATCTCCTGTTGCAGATCAAGGGTGGACAGTTGGAGTAGGCGGATGGCCTGTTGCAGCTGCGGGGTCATCGTCAGCTGCTGGCCCATCTTCAGGACTAGCGATGGTTTCATTGCAGACCTTATTTACCGGCGTCTGTGCGCAATCCACTACAGGGCGCTTTGGGCGCCACAAGGAAGCAAATTATATGCCTGAGCTTGAGTGGTTTGCCTAGCGCTAGCTGCTGTTCGGTTGAGAAAAGCCGTTATTACAGGCGGAACTCATGTCCCAGATAGACTTCTTTGACCATTTGGTTGGCCAGGATGACTTCGGCATTCCCTTCGGCGATCAACTGGCCGTCATTGACTATGTAAGCGGTTTCGCAAATGTCCAGGGTTTCGCGGACGTTATGATCGGTGATCAGTACGCCGATGCCCTTGGCTTTGAGGTGGTGGATGATCTGCTTGATATCGCCGACCGAAATCGGGTCGACGCCGGCAAAGGGTTCGTCGAGCAGAATGAATTTCGGTGCGGTGGCCAGGGCGCGGGCAATTTCCACGCGACGGCGTTCGCCTCCCGACAGACTCATGCCCAGGTTGTCGCGGATATGGCTGATGTGGAACTCCTGCAGCAGGCTCTCCAGCTCCTTGCGGCGGCTAGGGCTATCGAGGTCTTTGCGCGTCTCGAGGATGGCCATGATGTTGTCGGCCACGCTGAGCTTGCGAAAAATCGACGCTTCCTGTGGCAGGTAACCGATGCCGGCACGTGCGCGGCCATGCATCGGTTGATGGCTGACGTCGTTGTCATCGATCAATACACGGCCTTGGTCCGCCTGTACCAGGCCGACAATCATGTAGAAACAGGTGGTTTTGCCGGCGCCGTTGGGGCCGAGCAGGCCGACGATTTGCCCGCTGTCAATGCTCAGACTGACGTCTCGGACGACTTGGCGACCTTTGTAGCTCTTGGCCAGGTGTTGGGCTTTCAAAGTGGCCATTGCTACTGTGCCTGCTGTTCGGCTGGTTTGTTCTTCGGCAGGATCACCATGTCGATGCGTGGGCGTGGCGTGGTGACGTTGGTGCCGGTGGCGCGACCTGCATTGACGATTTGGCGCTGGGTGTCATAGACGATCTTCTCGCCTTCGAAGGTGTTGCCTTCCTGAATCACCTTGGCTTGATCGATCAGCACGATGCGCTCATTGGCTGCGAAATACTGGATGGTCAGCCCGTAAGCCTTGACGATCTGTTTGTCCGCAGAGGGTTTTTGTTCGTAGTAGGCGGGTTTGCCGACTGCGGTGAAGACTTCGATATCGCCCTGGGCATTTTGCGTGATAGTCACTGTGTTGCCGGTGATCTTCAGGGTGCCTTGGGTAATCACTACGTCGCCGCGATAAACTGCAACGCCCTGCTTGTCGTCAAGCTCTGCGCTATCAGCTTGTACGCGGATGGGCTGCTCGCTATCGGATGGCAGTGCCCAAGCGCTGACGCTTCCGAGCGCGGCGCTTAAAACGAGGAGTAGGGGGAAGGTTTTAACGAACCTCATGCTGGCCTCTTACGTTGGACAGCAGGAGCATCCTGCCGTCATTCAAGTACGCTTTCATTCCTTGTGCCGTGGTCACCCCATTGGCCGCGTCGATTCTAACGGCTTGCTGGGTCTGCGCATATTCCTTCTCGGGGAATACGGTCAGGCGACTGGTCGTGAGAATGGTTGGGCGGCCCTTGGCATCGGTGCGCTCGACGCGCACTTTGTCGATGAGTTCGACTTCCTTGCCTTCCGGCGCCACTTCGCCACGCTCGCTGCGCACGTGCCAGGGAAAGTCGCTGCCGCGATATAGATCCAGGTTCGGATTGCTCAGCAGGGTGATGTCGGTGGCCTTGAGGTGCTTCAATTTGTCCGTGGTCATCTCGTAATGCAGCTTGCCGTCGACCTGGTATTGCACGGTCTTGGCGTTGATTACGTAGAAGTCGATAGCGTTTTCGCTGCCGGGCTTGGTCGGTCTATCCGAAAAACTGTCGGGGTTGATGTTCCAGTAGCCAATCGCGGCCAGGAGTGCGGCGGCTATGACGAACAGGATGGGGGTCAGCAGTTTACGCAGCATAGTAGGCTCTACAGGTAGGCGGCTTGAGCGGCGTCAAGACTGCCTTGGGCGCACATGATCAGCTCGCAGAATTCCCGCGCGGCGCCTTCGCCGCCGCGCGCCTGGGTTACGCCATGGGCATGCTGGCGGACGAAACTGTCCGCGCTGGCAACGGCCATGCCCAGGCCAACCCGGCGTATCACTGGCAGGTCCGGCAGGTCGTCACCCAAATAGGCGACCTGTTCATAGCTTAGGCCGAGTTCGCCAAGAAGCTCATCGAGTACCACTAATTTGTCTTCACGGCCCTGGTACAGGTGCTGAATGCCGAGGTTCTGCGCGCGGCGCTCGACCACCGGGGTCTTGCGACCGCTGATAATCGCGGTGCGTACGCCTGAAGCGATCAGCATCTTGATGCCGTGGCCATCGAGGGTGTTGAACGTCTTGAACTCACTACCGTCGACCAGGAAATACAGTTTGCCGTCGGTGAGCACACCGTCGACATCGAAGATCGCCAGTTTGATCGCTTGCGCGCGTTGCTGTAGTTGCGGGTTCATCACATCACTCCAGCGCGTAGCAGGTCGTGCATATTCAAGGCGCCGACTGGCCGGTCGTCGTCATCGACCACCACGAGTCCGCTGATCTTATGGTCTTCCATAATTTTCAAGGCTTCGGCGGCGAGCATTTCGGCGCGAGCGGTCTTGCCGTGGATGGTCATCACCTCATCGATGGTCGCGTGACGCACATCGATGCCGCGATCCAGGGTGCGGCGCAGGTCGCCATCGGTGAATATTCCTGCGAGACGGCCATCCTGTTCCAGGACGACGGTCATGCCCAGGCCTTTCTGGGTCATTTCCAGTAGGGCCTCGCGTAGCGACGTGCCACGTTGCACTTGGGGCAGGCTCTTGCCCGCGTGCATCACGTTCTCGACCTTGAGCAGCAGGCGTCGACCCAGGGCGCCGCCTGGGTGGGAGAAGGCAAAGTCTTCGGCGGTGAAGCCGCGCGCTTCCAGCAGGGCGATAGCCAGGGCGTCGCCTAGAACCAGCGAGGCGGTAGTAGAGGAAGTCGGCGCCAGATTGAGTGGGCAGGCTTCCTGGGAGACGCGGGCGTCCAGGTTGACTTCGGCGGCTTTGGCCAGCGGTGAGTCCGGGTTGCCGGTCATGCTGATCAGGGTAATGCCGAGACGCTTGATCAGCGGTAGCAGGGTGACTATTTCTGCCGTTGATCCCGAGTTGGACAGCGCCAGCACCACGTCGTCGCGGGTGATCATGCCCATGTCGCCGTGGCTGGCCTCGGCCGGGTGGACGAAGAATGCCGTGGTGCCTGTGCTGGCCAGAGTGGCGGCAATTTTGTTGCCGATATGCCCGGATTTACCCATGCCGACCACGACCACACGGCCTTTGCTGGCCAAAATAAGCTCGCAGGCGCGGATGAAGTCAGTGTCGATCCGTTGCAATAGCTCCTCGACCGCCTCGATCTCTAGGCGGATGGTGCGGTGCGCGGACTTGATCAGCTCGTGGGACTGGCTCATAGCGTTTAGAGGGGCATGCCGAATGAAAAGGCGGCGATTATAGCGGTAAAGGCTCGCGCACTCACCTTTGAATCGCTCGACTGCCGGATTGATCTCAAATTGTGCAGTACTTGGCAGCGTTTGTTGTCACTTGGGCCGGCTAATCGAGCGGTGCTATAGTGCGCGGCCGTTTTCGGCCCGTCCTGTCGGCGTGGTGTCTTCAACGCGAAGCGGGACGTCTGCCAGGGAGGTTGTTCGCAAGGAGTCCAGATGAGCGCCGAGAATAAGTACGCGGTCGAGTTGAAGGGCGTGAGCTTTCAGCGGGGCGACCGGGCAATTTTCAATAATGTCGATATTCGCATCCCGCGCGGTAAGGTCACCGCGATCATGGGACCGTCGGGCTGTGGCAAAACCACGCTGTTGCGCCTAATCGGTGCTCAGCTTAAGCCGAGCCGGGGCGAGGTGTGGGTCAATGGGCTGAACCTGCCCAAGCTATCGCGCGCTGAGCTGTTCGATATGCGCAAGCAGATGGGCGTGCTGTTTCAAAGTGGCGCGCTGTTCACCGATCTGGATGTGTTCGAGAACGTTGCTTTTCCATTGCGCGTGCACACCCAGCTACCTGATGAAATGATTCGTGACATCGTGCTGATGAAGTTGCAGGCCGTAGGGTTGCGCGGTGCCTTGGACTTGATGCCGGATGAATTGTCTGGCGGCATGAAGCGCCGCGTTGCGCTGGCTCGGGCGATTGCCCTGGATCCACAAATTCTGATGTACGACGAGCCTTTCGTCGGCCAGGACCCTATTGCCATGGGTGTCTTGGTGCGCTTGATTCGTCTGCTCAACGATGCCTTGGGTATTACTAGTATCGTGGTCTCTCATGATTTGGCGGAAACCGCCAGTATTGCCGACTACCTCTATGTCGTGGGTGATACTCAGGTACTGGGGCAGGGCACGCCGGAGGAACTGATGAACTCGGAGAACCCACGCGTTCGCCAGTTCATGCAGGGCACGCCAGATGGTCCGGTGCCTTTTCACTTTCCGGCGGCGAACTACCGCGACGATTTATTGGGGGAGCGCTGATGCGCAAGACATCTACGCTCGAGCGGGTACGCCTGTTCGGTCGTGCCGGTCTCGATGTGTTGGCCACGCTGGGTCGTTCTACCGTGTTTCTCCTGCGCGCGTTATTCGGCCGTGGCTCATCGGGCAATTCGCTGCAGTTGTTGATCAAGCAGCTGTATTCGGTCGGGGTCATGTCCCTGGCAATCATCGTGGTCTCGGGTGTGTTTATCGGCATGGTCTTGTCGCTGCAGGGTTTCAGTATCCTGGCGAAGTACGGTTCGGAGCAGGCAGTCGGGCAGATGGTTGCGCTGACGTTGCTGCGTGAACTGGGACCGGTGGTCACTGCTTTATTGTTCGCTGGGCGCGCCGGCTCGGCGCTGACGGCGGAAATCGGCAACATGAAGTCCACCGAGCAGCTGTCCAGCCTGGCGATGATTGGCGTCGATCCGCTCAAATACATCGTTGCGCCGCGCCTGTGGGCCGGTTTTATCTCGATGCCGCTGCTGGCGATGATCTTCAGCGTGGTCGGCATCTGGGGCGGGGCGATGGTTGCCGTCGACTGGCTCGGGGTCTACGAAGGCTCGTTCTGGGCCAATATGCAGAGCAGTGTGGCGTTCCGCGAAGACGTGCTCAATGGGGTGATCAAAAGCCTGGTCTTCGCCTTCGTCGTTACCTGGATCGCCGTATTTCAAGGCTATGACTGTGAGCCCACCTCGGAGGGCATCAGTCGCGCCACGACCCGAACAGTGGTCTACGCCTCGCTGGCCGTGTTGGGGTTGGACTTTATTTTGACCGCTTTGATGTTTGGAGA
Source organism: Pseudomonas taeanensis MS-3 (assembly GCF_000498575.2). GTDB lineage: Bacteria > Pseudomonadota > Gammaproteobacteria > Pseudomonadales > Pseudomonadaceae > Aquipseudomonas > Aquipseudomonas taeanensis. The sequence continues at coordinate 235,038 of NZ_AWSQ01000006.1, read as the reverse complement.
CTTCTGATGCAAAACCGCACCCTGGAAATCGGTGTCGGCCTGTTTTTGTTGGCCGGACTGCTGGCTCTGCTGCTGCTGGCGCTGCGCGTCAGCGGCCTTACGGTCGGCAGCGTTGACAATACTTACAAGGTCTATGCGCACTTCACCAATATCGCCGGTCTAACTGTGCGGGCCAAGGTGACTACGGCAGGGGTGACCATCGGCAAGGTGACGGCGATCGACCTGGATCGTGACAGCTACACCGGACGTGTCACCATGGCGCTGGACAAGGACGTGGACAACCTGCCGCTGGATTCGACTGCCTCGATCCTCACCGCCGGTTTGCTCGGTGAGAAGTACATCGGCATCAGTGTGGGGGGGGACGAAGAGTTGCTCGCCGATGGCAGCACTATTCACGACACCCAGTCGTCACTGGTGCTGGAAGACCTGATCGGTAAGTTCCTGCTCAATTCAGTGAATAAAGATCAGGCCAATTGATGAGGGATGTAACGATGCTCAAGACACTGCGTACTACTTTTTTCATATTGCTGACCGCCCTGCCTGTACTTGCAGTCGCCGCACCGACTGCCCATGAGGTGGTGCAGCAGACCACCAGTACCCTGCTGGACGACTTGAAGGCCAACAAGGAGCAATATCGTAACGATCCATCGGCGTTCTACTCGGCACTGAACAACATCCTCGGCCCGGTGGTGGATGTCGAGGGGATCTCTCGCGGCGTCATGACGGTGCGGTATTCGCGCCAGGCAAGCCCGGAGCAAATGCAGCGTTTTCAGGAGAACTTCAAGCGCAGCCTGATGCAGTTCTACGGTAACGCCTTGCTCGAATACAACAACCAGGATATTCGCGTACTGCCGGCCAGCGGTAAGCAGGACCCGAAACGTACGGCAGTGAACATGGAGATCAAGGACGGTAAGGGCACGATTTATCCATTGTCCTACACCATGGTCAGCCAGGAAGGTAGCTGGAAGCTGCGCAATGTGGTGATCAACGGTATCAACGTCGGCAAGTTGTTCCGCGATCAGTTCTCTCAGTCCATGCAGAACAATGGCAATGACCTGGATAAGGTCATCGATACCTGGGCTAACACCGTGGCCAGGGCCCGCCAGGCCAAGGGCGAGTCGTGAGCCAGGCCAGTATCGTCGAGCAGGCGCCTGGGGTTTTTCTGCTGTCCGGCGTGCTCGACTACCTGAGTGGTCCGGCGCTGCGTGAGCAGGGCGGTCGGCTGATTGGCGCCAGTCAGGCCGAGGTCTGTGTGATCGATTGCGGCGCTGTGGAGAAGTCCAGCAGCGTGGGCCTGTCGCTGCTACTGGCGTTCATGCGTGACGCCAAGGCAGCGGCTAAAAGCCTTGCTGTGCGTGGCCTGCCGGCGGATATGCGCGATATCGCCAGTGTTTCGGGGCTGCTCGAAGTGCTGCCGCTGGAGGGCTGAGTCCCGACCCTATAGGCAGGGCCCCGGTCGGCGCAGTGTCACGCGGGGTTCGCAGGCGAGGGGCTTTTTTGTATGATGCTCGACCCGCGAGCCTAGGCTCTGCTGTCGTTAATGAATGCGCTGATCGAGGTTGAGCATGCAGGCCTTAGAAGTAAAGAGTCTCCTAGAGGCTAAACTGCCGAACACCCAGGTGGAAGTAGAAGGCGAGGGCTGTAACTTCCAGCTGAATCTGGTTAGTGATGAATTGGCGGGCCTGAGCCCAGTCAAGCGTCAACAGCAGATCTACGCCCACCTGAATCCCTGGATTGCCGATGGCAGCATCCATGCGGTGAGCATGAAATTCTTCAGCCGTGCCGATTGGGCCGCGCGTTCCTAAGCCTGCGGGCGACGAGATAGCTATGGATAAACTGATTATTACCGGCGGTGTGCGCCTCGATGGCGAAATCCGCATTTCCGGCGCGAAGAACTCCGCTCTGCCGATCCTCGCCGCTACCTTGCTGGGCGATGCGCCGATCACCATCTGCAATTTGCCGCATCTGCACGACATCACCACCATGATCGAGCTGTTCGGGCGCATGGGCATCGAGCCGGTCATCGACGAGAAGCTCGGAGTGGAAGTCGATGCGCGGGCGATCAAGACCCTGGTCGCACCGTATGAGCTGGTGAAAACCATGCGTGCTTCGATCCTGGTGCTCGGGCCTCTGGTGGCGCGTTTTGGTGAGGCTGAAGTGGCCCTGCCGGGTGGTTGCGCGATCGGCTCGCGGCCCGTTGACTTGCATATCCGTGGCCTCGAAGCCATGGGCGCGAAGATCGATGTGGAAGGTGGCTATATCAAAGCCAAGGCGCCGGAAGGCGGTTTGCGTGGCGCGCACTTCTTCTTCGACACGGTCAGCGTGACCGGCACCGAGAACATCCTGATGGCCGCCACGCTGGCCAAGGGTCGCAGCGTGCTGGAAAATGCCGCCCGTGAGCCGGAAGTGGTCGATTTGGCCAATTGCCTGATCGCCATGGGGGCGAAGATCCAGGGGGCTGGCACCGACACCATCATCATTGACGGCGTCGAGCGTCTCGGCGGCGCACGTTTCAGTGTGATGCCCGATCGTATCGAAACCGGCACTTACCTGGTGGCTGCTGCTGCCACGGGCGGCCGGGTGAAGGTCAAGGACGCCGACCCGACCACCCTCGAGGCTGTCCTGTCCAAACTGCAGGAAGCCGGTGCGGAAATCACCTGCGGCAACGACTGGATCGAGCTGGACATGAAGGGCAAGCGACCGAAAGCGGTCAACTTGCGTACTGCTCCCTATCCGGCTTTCCCGACTGATATGCAGGCGCAGTTTGTCGCGCTCAATGCGATTGCCGAGGGGACCGGCACGGTGATCGAGACCGTATTCGAGAACCGCTTCATGCACGTCTATGAGATGACCCGCATGGGTGCGCAGATCATGGTCGAGGGTAATACCGCGATCGTCAGCGGCGCCGAGCGCCTGAAGGGTGCCCCAGTGATGGCCACCGACCTGCGTGCATCGGCCAGCTTGGTCATCGCGGCGCTGGTCGCCGATGGCGATACGCTGATCGATCGCATTTACCACATTGACCGTGGTTACGAGTGCATTGAGGAAAAACTGCAGTTGTTGGGTGCCAAGATCCGCCGCGTACCGGGCTGAGAGGCAGTTTAAAACTGCTGCGTTGGGTGAGGCGGCACTGTAAGCCGCTTCGCCTGCGCTCGCGACGTTTCAAACCGTTTCTAAGGATGTGTATCAACCATGCTCACGATTGCCCTGTCCAAAGGCCGTATTCTCGATGACACCTTGCCGTTGCTCGCTGCGGCCGGTATCGAGCCAACCGAGAATCCGGATAAAAGCCGCAAGCTGATCATCCCCACCACGCTGGAAGATGTGCGCCTGTTGATCGTTCGCGCGACCGATGTGCCGACTTATGTCGAGCATGGTGCGGCCGACCTCGGCGTCGCGGGCAAGGACGTGCTGATGGAGTACGGCGGCCAGGGGCTGTATGAGCCGCTGGACCTGCAGATCGCCAAGTGCAAGCTGATGACGGCCGGCGCGATCGGTGCGCCGGAGCCGACTGGACGCCTGCGGGTGGCCACCAAGTTCGTCAACGTGGCCAAGCGTTATTACGCCGAACAGGGCCGTCAGGTCGACGTGATCAAGCTGTACGGCTCGATGGAGCTGGCGCCGTTGGTGGGCCTGGCCGATAAGATCATCGACGTAGTGGATACCGGCAACACCCTGCGCGCCAATGGTCTGGAGGCCCAGGAGTTGATTGCTCACGTCAGTTCGCGACTGATCGTCAACAAGGCTTCGATGAAGATGCAGCACGCGCGCATTCAGGCGCTGATTGACACGCTGCGTGAAGCCGTTGAGGCGCGACACCCCAGCTAATACCCTCAGTGCGGCGTCCTGCCGCATTCGCCTATCCGTGTCATAGCCACTTTTCTCGGGCGTCCATGCGGTGGGCTTGGTAGCCTAGCGACGCCCGAGCATTTGCCAATCAAGAGGCCCGCTATGACCCGTCCTATCGCTATCCGCCGACTCAACGCCGCAGATCAGGACTTTGCCCGTCATCTGGATCATCTGTTGAGCTGGGAAAGCGTGTCGGACGAGGGCGTCAATCAGCGCGTGCTGGAAATCATCGATGCCGTGCGCAGCCGCGGCGATGCTGCTTTGGTCGAATACACCCAGCGCTTCGATGGGCTCGAGGTCGCCAGCATGGCCGACCTGATCCTCCCGCGCGAGCGTCTGGAGTTGGCGCTGACCCGCATCACTCCGGCTCAGCGCGCGGCGCTGGAAACGGCAGCCGAGCGCGTGCGCAGCTATCACGAGAAGCAGAAACAGGACTCCTGGAGCTACACCGAAGCCGACGGCACGGTGCTCGGTCAGCAGGTCACGCCGCTGGATCGTGCCGGCCTGTATGTGCCGGGTGGCAAGGCCTCCTATCCTTCTTCGGTGCTGATGAATGCCATCCCGGCCAAGGTTGCCGGTGTGCCGGAAGTAGTGATGGTGGTGCCGACCCCGCGCGGTGAAATCAACGAGTTGGTGCTGGCGGCCGCGTGCATCGCCGGGGTCGATCGGGTCTTCACCATCGGTGGTGCCCAGGCCGTGGCCGCGCTGGCCTATGGTACCGAGAGCGTGCCGCCGGTGGACAAGATCGTCGGCCCCGGCAACATCTATGTGGCCACTGCCAAGCGTCATGTGTTCGGTAAGGTCGGCATCGACATGATCGCCGGACCCTCGGAAATCCTGGTGGTCTGCGACGGCCAGACCGACCCGGACTGGATTGCCATGGACCTGTTCTCCCAGGCCGAGCACGACGAAGACGCCCAGTCGATTCTGCTCAGCCCAGATGCCGCATTCCTCGACCGAGTCGCCGCGAGCATCGCCAAGTTGCTGCCGACCATGGAGCGCGCCGAAATCATCCGCGCCTCCCTGGACGCCCGTGGTGCGCTGATTCAGGTCGCCGATATGGCCCAGGCGATCGAAGTGGCCAACCGTATCGCCCCGGAGCACCTGGAGCTGTCGGTGGAAAACCCCGAGCAGTACCTGCCGCTGATCCGTCACGCCGGCGCGATCTTCATGGGTCGCTATACCGCCGAGGCCTTGGGCGATTATTGCGCCGGGCCGAACCACGTGCTGCCGACCTCGGGCACTGCACGCTTCTCCTCGCCGCTCGGCGTGTACGACTTCCAGAAGCGCTCGTCGATCATCCATTGCTCGGCCGCCGGTGCCTCCGAACTGGGCAAGAGCGCCAGTGTATTGGCCCGTGGCGAGTCGCTGACCGCCCACGCCCGCAGCGCCGAGTACCGCATTAAGCCCTGAGGCGAATACCGAACCTGTAGGAGCGAGCTTGCTCGCGATGCTCTTTGGCGTCGATCGCCAGATTGCCGGACCACAGCAAGCTGGCTCCTACGCAAGCCAATCGAACGAATTCGAGGAGAGAAGGGCAGATGAGCAAATTCTGGAGCCCCTTCGTCAAAGACCTGGTGCCTTACGTACCGGGTGAACAGCCGAAACTGGCCAAGCTGGTCAAGCTCAACACCAATGAAAACCCTTACGGCCCCTCGCCCAAGGCCATCGAGGCCATGCAGGCCGAGCTGAATGACAATCTGCGCCTGTACCCGGACCCCAGCGGCGAGCGCCTGAAGCAGGCGGTGGCTGATTACTACGGGGTGCAGCCGGCCCAGGTGTTCGTCGGCAACGGTTCCGATGAAGTGCTGGCGCATGCCTTTCACGGCCTGTTCCAGCACGACAAGCCGCTGCTGTTTCCGGATATCAGCTACAGCTTCTACCCGGTCTACTGCGGTCTCTATGGCATCGCCTCGGAGCAGATCGCTCTGGACCCGCAGTTCCAGATTCGTGTCGAGGACTACGCGCGGCCGAATGGCGGCATTGTCTTCCCCAATCCCAATGCACCGACCGGTTGCGTGCTGGCGCTGGAGGCCATCGAGCAGCTGCTGACGGCCAATCCGGATTCGGTGGTACTGGTCGACGAGGCCTATATCGACTTCGGCGGCCAGAGCGCCATCGCGCTGGTGGACAAGTATCCGAACCTGCTGGTGACCCAGACCCTGTCAAAATCGCGTTCTCTGGCGGGGTTGCGGGTCGGTATTGCAGTCGGTCACCCGGAGCTGATAGAGGCCCTGGAGCGGATCAAGAACAGCTTCAACTCCTATCCGCTGGACCGCATGGCGATTGCCGGTGCGGCGGCGGCCTTCGAGGATCGCGCCTATTTCGAGCAAACCTGCCGCCAGGTCATCGAAAGTCGCGACGCGGTGGTTGCCGGCCTCGAGGGGCTGGGCTTCGAGGTGCTGCCCTCGGCCGCCAACTTCGTCTTCGCCAGCCATCCGGGCAAGGATGCGGCGACCCTGGCCGCGGGCCTGCGTGAGCAGGGGGTGATCGTGCGGCACTTCAAGCAGCAGCGCATTGCCCAGTTCCTGCGCATCAGCATCGGCACGCCGGAGCAGAACCAGGCGCTGTTGGATGCCTTGAGCGGCTTGTAAGCATTGGAATATAAAAAAGCCGGAGCTCTGCTCCGGCTTTTTTATGGATACGCTGCTAGTTATTCGTGGTGTGCTTCGCCGAGGAAGGTCAGCGACGTGAACAGGCCGCGGCTTTCGATATCCGCATCATTGGCCACCGGCAAGTCGACCTCGGCGGCGATGATATTCAGTCCTTCATTGCGTACTTCGATCTGCGCGCGCCCCTGGGCGTCGGTCTTGGCGCTGATCTGGTGTGGGGCGCTGCGGTAGTCACCGATCAGGTCGATGCCCGCGGCGGGCTTGCCGTCGATCAGCACGCGTACCGGCAGCGGCTTGCCCACGCCGACTGCGAGCGGATCGGTCTCCGGCAGGATGACCATCTTCAGCTGATCGAGCTTCGGCAGCTCTGCGCCCTCCCGGTAAATCGCCAGGCTGTACTTGAAGGTGTGCAGCGACTGGGTCGAGTTCGGCACCTTGCTGCGGCCCTGGTTGATCCACTGCTTGTCCGGGGTCAACGACCAGGGGCCGTTGTCCAGGGCAACAGCCATCAGCGCTGGCGGCTTCAACGGCTCTAGGCGTGCGTGGTCGTCGAGGCGTTTGACTGTGACCGGGATCATCTTGCCGTGGTTGTCGTAGGCCCAGGCAGCGCTGATTTTCTCGGCCTTGAAGGCATTGTCCTCGGCGCCGTGGCCGTAGATGGTTTCGATATTGCCACGGCGTTGTTCGGTCCACAGGCCGTGGGCCTGGATCTGGCCGATAAACAGGGCTGCGGCGAGTAACGGAAAGACTTTTTTCATGGGAGATCCTTGGGTTGAGGGAAATCAGAGGTCGACAGTCAGGTTGAAGCTCAGGTTGCGCGGCTCGCCGGGCATGACCCAGAGGTTGCTGTAGGAGCGTTCGTAGTACTGCTCGTCGAGCAGGTTATTGAGATGGGTACCAACCTTTACCCGCGGGCTGAAGGCGTAATGGGCGAGCAGGTCGAGGGTGTGATAGGCCGGCAAGTTGAAGTCGCTGCCGGTCTGACCGGAGCGGTCGCCGACATAGGTGACGGCTGCGCCCAGGTCCGAGCCGCGCAGCCAGCCATCCTGAAACTCATAGACGCCCAGCAGGCTGCCGCTTTGCCGGGCAACACCGAGCAGGCGACTGCCGGCCGGCAGCGCCTCATCGCCCTTGATGACCTCGGCGTCGATAAAGGCGAAGGCACCGATCACCCGCAGGGCATCGCTCAACTGGCCGCTGAGCTGCAGATCGAAGCCCTGGCTGCGCGCTTCCCCGGCGGCAGTCTGAAAGCTGGCGTCGACCGGGTCAGCGGTCAGCACGTTTTCCTTGGTCAGGTGAAAGGCCGCCAGGGTGGCGCTGAGGCGGTTGTCTAACAGGTCCAGCTTCAAGCCGGCCTCATAGCCGATGCCTTGTTCCGGGTCGAACGGCCGATCGCTGCGATCCAGGCCGTTATTCGGCTTGAACGAGGTGGAGGCATTGGCGAACAGGCCGACGGCCGGCGTCAGCTGATAGAGCAGGCCGGTGCGCTGGGTCAGGGCATCGTGGCTCTGATTGCTGCGTGCACCATTGACCTGATTGTCGATCGACTGGTCGAAGTGCTCGAAACGAACGCCGATCAGGCCGCGCAGGCGCTCGGTAAAGACAACCTGGTCCTGCAGGTTGAGCGCATGGCTCTCCACCTGCTCGTGATTGTCGCTACCGGAGCGTGCGCCAGTGGGGCGCGGGCGGCCATAGATCGGGTCGTAGATATCGATGGCGCTGCGCGGGCGCACTTCGGTGACCCGCTCGTTCTTGCGGTAGTCCTCGTATTCGCTGCCGATCAGCAGCTGGTGCTGCAAGCCGACGAACTGTACGTCTCCGCGCAGTTCCAGCTGGGTGATGCTGTCGTGCCAGGTGGTTTCGCGCTCGCGAAAGCGCCGCGTCAGGGTGCGTCCATCGCCCGCCAGGGCCTGGTTTTCCGAGGCATTTCCGGCCAGTTCGCCTTCCTTGAAATGGCTGGCCAGGCGCAGCTGCCAGCTGTCGTTGAGGGCATGCTCGAGGCTGGCCTGAATAAGGTTGTTGTCGTTATCGATAGTGCCGTCGCTCGGCTCGCCGAGAAAGGTCGAGCGCGACACGCTGCCCAGTCGGTTGTTCGGCGCGACTATGCCGCGGTCGAATACCGAACGATGGCGCACCAGCTCGGCCTCCCACAGCACACGGGTATCGGGGCTGAGCTGCCAGCTGAGCGACGGCGCGGCGAACAGGCGCTCGCTGGTCATGTGCTCCCGGAAGCTGTTGTTGTCTTCGACGGCCAGGTTAAGACGCGCCAGCAGGTCGCCCTGGTCATCCAGCGGGCTGTTGAGGTCCAGGCTGGAGCGGTAGCGGTTCCAGCTGCCGGCACTGGTTTGCAGACGAGCGAAGGTGCCGGCCTGGGGTTTCTTGGTGATGATGTTGACGGTGCCGCCGGGGTCGCCGCGGCCATAGAGGCTGGCGGCAGGGCCCTTGAGCACCTCGATGCGTTCGATATTGGCCGCGTCCGGGGTGCTCGGGTAGCCACGGTTGGCGCTGAAACCGTCCTTGTAGAACTCCGAGGTGGTGAAGCCGCGCACGCTGTATTCGTAGAGGGTCAGGCCGCCGAAGTCGTTCTGCTTGGCTATTCCGCCGGCAAAGTCCAGGGCGCGCTCGACATCGCTGCTGCCGAGGTCTTCCAGCACGGCGGCGGGCACCACACTGATGGCTTGGGGGATTTCACTGAGCGGCGTGTCGGTTTTGGTCGCACTGCTGGAACGGGTGGCGCGGTAACCCTGTACCGGGCCATCGGCGACCTCAGTTGGAGCGGTGATGACGCTGTCGGTGAGCTGGACTGGGGTGTCGGCCAGCGCGCCGGGGGCAAGCAGGCTGGTAGCGAGTGCAAGGGCTGGGCGCAAGACGGAAATCCTCTCGAGCGAGTTAATGTAATAACATAACATTAAAATCGAGAGAAGTTATCGTTAAGGTGATTGCCTGAGGGATTAGTTGCCGTTTGCCGGAGGGCGCACGCCGACTTCGGCGGTTAGTCGCATCAGCTCGGCATTGCGAATGACTTCAATGTGTATTTTATCGCCGGGCTTGGTGCGGGCGACTTGGTTCATCGAGCGGCGGCCGTCGCTGGCGGCTTCGCCGTCGATGCTGAGGATCAGGTCGCCCGGCTGCAGGCCTGCGCGCTGCGCCGGCCCGTCGCGATAAATCCCGGCGACGACGATGCCAGGGCGGCCCGCCAAACCGAATGACTCGGCCAGTTCCGGGGTCAAGGGTTGCACTTCGATGCCCAGCCAGCCACGAATCACCTGGCCGTGCTCGATGATCGCCTGCATTACTTCCAGCGCCAGTTTCACCGGAATCGCGAAGCCGATGCCCTGCGACCCGCCGGACTTGGAGAAAATCGCGGTATTGATGCCCACCAGGTTGCCGAGGGCATCGACCAGCGCGCCGCCAGAGTTACCGGGGTTGATCGCCGCATCGGTCTGGATAAAGTCTTCGTAGGTATTGAGGCCCAACTGGTTGCGCCCAGTCGCGCTGATGATGCCCATGGTCACGGTCTGGCCGACGCCGAAGGGGTTGCCGATGGCCAGGGTGACGTCGCCGATCTTGATATTGTCCGAGCGCCCCAGGGTGATTGAGGGCAGTTCCTCGAGGTCGATTTTCAGGACCGCCAGGTCGGTTTCCGGGTCGCTGCCGATTACCCGGGCCAAGGTTTCACGACCGTCCCTCAAGGCCACGACGATCTGGTCGGCGCCCACGGTCACGTGATTGTTGGTCAACAGGTAGCCTTTCGGACTCATCAGCACCGCGGAGCCGAGGCTGGACTCCATGCGCCGTTGTTTGGGCAGGTTGTCGCCAAAGAAACGGCGGAACTGCGGGTCTTCGAATAGCGGATGGTTGGATTTATTGACGAGTTTGGTGGTGTAAAGGTTGACCACCGCCGGTGAGGCGAGGCTCACCGCGTCGGCGTAGGATACTGGACCTTGTTGATTGCGCTTATTGCTGGGCGCCTGACGTATTTGCACGTCCTGTTGCGGCAGACCTACCCATTGGGGGTAGCGCTGAATGATCAGCAGAGCCAGCAGTAAGCCGGCCAGCAGGGGCCAGCCGAGAAAGCGCAGGGCCTTGAGCATCTATGGAATCCTGAGGGTTGCGAGGGCCAGGTGGGCCCCTTAAGGTGCGCCATTATAGAGGGCCGAGTGCCAATAAAGCAGCGGCTTGCCACAGAGTTGAGGAATCTACATGGCCATTGCCCTGAGTACTTTAGTAGAAGAAGCGCAGCGTTACTTGAATGCAGAGCGCATCAGCGACTACTGCCCAAACGGTTTGCAGGTCGAGGGGCGACCCCAGGTGCGGCGCATCGTCAGCGGCGTTACGGCCAGCCAGGCGCTGCTCGATGCAGCCCTGGAGGCCGAGGCAGATGTTCTGCTGGTGCATCATGGTTATTTCTGGAAGGGTGAAAACCCCTGTGTCACGGGCATGAAGCAGCGCCGCCTGAAGACCCTGTTGCTAAACGATATCAGTCTGCTGGCCTATCACCTGCCGCTCGATGTGCATCCAGAAGTCGGTAATAACGTGCAGTTGGCTCACCGGCTGGGTATCACCATCGAAGGCCCGCTGGAGCCCGAAAATCCGCGTACCGTTGGTCTGGTCGGCTCACTGAGCGAGCCAGTGAGTCCGCGTGACTTTGCCCTGCGTGTGCAGGAAGTGCTCGGGCGCGAGCCGTTGCTGGTCGAAGGCCCGCAGATGATTCGGCGGATCGGCTGGTGTACTGGTGGCGGCCAGGGCTATATCGACCAAGCCATAGTCGCGGGTGTCGATCTGTACTTGACCGGCGAAGCGTCCGAGCAGACCTTTCATAGCGCGCGGGAAAACGGCATCAGTTTTATCGCAGCAGGTCATCATGCGACTGAGCGTTATGGCGTGCAGGCGCTGGGCGATTACCTGGCGCGGCGCTTTGCCATCGAGCATTTGTTTATCGATTGCGCCAATCCGATTTAACTGGCGGTTAAGCGCTGCGGCCAACCTTGCTTGCAGCTTTATCGCCGGTTTTAAGGTGCAGGTCCGGCAGAAACGCCGGGTATAAAGCTAGATTTTTTCGATCTAACCAGCGCCCTGAATAGACGATGACGCTGTGCTAGAGTGCGCTCACGTCCACGGCCCCCGGCCCTAATAGAAAGCAATCCGTGAGTAGCCATGCTCGATAAATTGACCCACCTGAAACAGCTGGAGGCGGAAAGTATCCACATCATTCGTGAAGTGGCCGCCGAATTCGACAACCCGGTGATGCTCTATTCCATCGGTAAAGATTCCGCCGTGATGCTGCATTTGGCACGCAAGGCGTTCTTCCCCGGCAAGCTGCCGTTCCCGGTCATGCATGTCGATACTCGCTGGAAGTTCCAAGAGATGTACAGCTTCCGCGAGAAGATGGTCAATGAGTATGGCCTGGACCTGATCACCCACATCAACCCGGATGGCGTGGCGCAGGACATGAACCCCTTCACCTACGGCAGTGCCAAGCACACCGACGTGATGAAGACCGAGGGTCTCAAGCAGGCGCTGGACAAATACGGCTTCGACGCCGCCTTCGGTGGCGCCCGGCGCGACGAAGAAAAGTCCCGTGCCAAGGAGCGCGTGTACTCCTTCCGCGACAGCAAGCACCGCTGGGACCCGAAGAATCAGCGCCCCGAGCTGTGGAATGTGTACAACGGCAAGGTCAAGAAGGGCGAGTCGATCCGCGTGTTCCCGCTGTCTAACTGGACCGAACTAGACATCTGGCAGTACATCTATCTAGAGCAGATCCCGATCGTGCCGTTGTATTTCGCCGCCGAGCGCGAGGTGATCGAGAAGAACGGCACCCTGATCATGATCGACGACGATCGCATCCTCGAGCACCTGACGGATGAAGAGAAGGCGCGCATCACCAAGAAGATGGTGCGTTTCCGCACCCTCGGCTGCTACCCGCTGACCGGCGCGGTCGAGTCCACTGCCACTACCTTGACTGACATCATTCAGGAAATGCTCCTGACCCGTACGTCCGAGCGCCAGGGGCGAGTCATCGATCACGACGCAACCGGCTCGATGGAAGAGAAAAAACGTCAGGGGTATTTTTAAGATGTCGCACCAATCCGAACTGATCAGCGAGGACATCCTCGCCTACCTGGCCCAGCACGAACGCAAGGAGCTGTTGCGCTTCCTTACCTGCGGCAACGTCGACGATGGCAAGAGCACCCTGATCGGGCGCCTGCTGCACGACTCCAAGATGATCTACGAAGACCATCTGGAAGCCATTACCCGTGACTCGAAGAAGTCCGGCACCACAGGTGAAGAAGTCGACCTGGCGCTGCTGGTCGATGGCCTGCAGGCCGAGCGCGAGCAGGGCATCACCATCGATGTGGCCTACCGTTATTTCAGCACCGCCAAGCGCAAATTCATCATCGCCGACACCCCCGGTCATGAGCAGTACACCCGTAATATGGCGACCGGTGCCTCCACCTGCGACCTGGCGATCATCCTGGTGGATGCGCGTTACGGCGTGCAGACCCAGACCAAGCGCCACAGCTTTATCACCTCGCTGCTGGGCATCAAGCACATAGTCGTGGCCATCAATAAGATGGACCTCAAGGACTTCGATCAGGGCGTATTCGAGCAGATCAAGGCCGATTACCTGAAATTCGCCGAAGGTATCGCACTGCAACCAAGTTCCTTGCACTTCGTGCCCATGTCGGCGCTGAAGGGCGACAACGTGGTCAACAAGAGCGAGCGTTCGCCTTGGTATGACGGCCAGTCGCTGATGGAAATTCTGGAAACCGTGGAAGTGGCCGGTGATCGCAATTTCGACGATCTGCGCTTCCCGGTGCAGTACGTCAATCGTCCGAACCTGAACTTCCGCGGCTTCGCCGGTACTCTGGCCAGCGGCATCGTGCGCAAGGGCGACGAAGTCGTGGTGCTGCCGTCAGGTAAGGGTAGCAAGATCAAATCCATCGTCACCTTCGATGGTGAGTTGGAGCATGCCGGTCCCGGTCAGGCGGTCACCCTGACCCTGGAAGACGAAATCGACGTCTCGCGTGGCGACATGCTGGTGCATGCCGACAACCGTCCGCAGGTGGTCGACAGCTTCGAGGCCATGCTGGTGTGGATGGCCGAAGAGCCGATGCTGCCGGGCAAGAAGTACGACATCAAGCGCGCCACCAGCTATGTGCCGGGCTCCATCGCCAGCATCAGCCACAAGGTCGATGTGAACACCCTGGAACAGGGGTCGGCGAGCAGCTTGCAACTGAATGAAATTGGCAGGGTCAAGCTCGCGCTCGACGCGCCAATTGCGCTCGACGGCTATGAGCATAACCGCACCACCGGTGCCTTTATCGTTGTGGATCGGCTGACCAATGGCACTGTTGGCGCAGGCATGATCATCGCTGATCCGGTGGGTGCGCAAAATGTCAGCGGTCACCATGGCAAGCTGGCTCATGTGACCACCGAAGAGCGCGCATCGCGTCTGGGACAGCAACCGGCGACCGTGTTGTTCAGCGGCCTGTCCGGTGCCGGCAAGAGCACCCTGGCCTATGCCGTAGAACGCAAGTTGTTCGATATGGGACGTGCGGTCTATGTGCTGGATGGTCAGAACCTGCGCCATGACCTGAATAAGGGGTTGCCGCAAGACCGTGCCGGGCGTAGCGAGAACTGGCAGCGTGCTGCGCATGTTGCGCGTCAGTTCAACGAGGCAGGCTTGTTGACTCTGGCAGCATTCGTCGCGCCGGATGCCGAGGGTCGCGAGCAGGCCAAGACGCTGATCGGTGCTGAGCGCCTGATTACCGTGTATGTGCAGGCATCGCCGCAAGAGTGTCGCGCGCGTGATCCGCAAGGCTTGTATGCGGCTGCTGGCGACAATATTCCCGGCGAGTCCTTTCCCTATGACGTGCCGCTGGATGCCGATCTGTTGATCGATACCCAGAGTGTTTCGGTGGAAGAAGGCGTCAAGCAGGTCCTGGCATTGCTGCGTCAGCGCGGCGCGATCTAAGCGCGTTTGTCCAGCCAGTGGCGCTTGGTCATTGGGTATTGAAAGCCGGCTCGGAATGCATATTTAGTCAGCTAAAGTGTATTCCTTGCCGGTTTCAGTTAACTCGGTCGGCACTCATGACGGCTACTCAAGCGGTGCCATGGATCGCCAGCCAACAAAAAGCCCCGCNNGCGGGGCTTTTTGTTGGCTGGACAGTAGCTAGCTGCTGTCGCAACGGCTAGCAGGCCGTCGACATGTAAACTGTGCTTTTTCGGCCGGTTTCGCCTTGCCTAGCCTTTACTCGCTACATTTTCCAACGGCCCGCTAGCCGATCAGTTCACTCAACGCTTGCTCTTCAAGCCGTAGTTTTCGTCGAGCATACCCGGTACATCGGCGCTTTTAGGGGCATAGTCCTTGGGCATTTCATCGTTCTTCGGTGTGCTTATGCGTTCGCGTTTTACGCTGCCTTCGTCGGCATGCAAGGCGGCGAGCAAGCGTTGCCGCGTCAGTTCGTCAAGCGCTAAGCGATTGGCGCCTTCGGATAAGTGCTCCTGCACATCCTGGTAGTTCTGGGTGAGTTTCTTCACCAGATTGGCGGTGGTGTTGAAATGGGTTACCACCTCGCTCTGGTAAGCGTCGAAACGGGCCTGCATGTCGTCCAATTGGCGCTGTGTGCGGCCGGGGGCTGCATTGGGCGCAAGGCGGGCGATCAGGAAGCCGATGGCGACACCGGCGACCAGGGTGAGGGCCGGTAGCAACCAGGCTGTGAGCGTCTGTTCCACGAGTCCTTCCTCTCTAAGCGGCTTTGCTTTACGTTAACGGCTGGAACCTGCGCTGTATACCGCAATGCAATGCCAAAATCAGTCTGGCGCAGGCTGTCAGCTAGACGAGTCGACCCAGTTCGGGGTCACGGAGTTCATTGTTGCTCAACCGCGAAACCCCCACATTGATCGATGGTCCTTGTGGCCAGTTGGAAGCCCTGTTTCTCGAAGTGCCCGATGCGCGGGGCGTTGCGCTGATCTGCCACCCCAATCCGGTGCAGGGCGGCAGCATGCTCAACAAAGTTGTTTCAACCCTGCAGCGCACCGCGCGCGATGCCGGTCTGGCCACATTGCGTTTCAATTACCGTGGTGTTGGCGCCAGTGCCGGTACCCATGACATGGCAAGCGGCGAGGTCGATGATGCCGAGGCCGTAGCCTGCTGGTTGCGCACCCAGTACCCGCACTTGCCATTGACCCTGATGGGTTTCTCCTTTGGTGGCTTTGTCGCTGCCAGCCTGGGCGGGCGCCTGGAAAACCAGGGTGTTGAATTGGTCCAGTTGTTTATGGTCGCCCCGGCGGTCACGCGGCTGACAGCAGACACGCCGCTGCCGCAACGGTGTCCGCTGACCCTGATCCAGCCGGAAGACGATGAGGTGATCAGCCCGCAGGTGGTTTATGACTGGTCGGCGGCGCAGGAGCGTCCCCATGAGCTGCTGAAAGTGGCAGAATGTGGGCACTTTTTTCACGGCAAGTTGACCGACTTGAAGGCCTTGGTTTTGCCGCGCCTTTGATTCCCGGTTGCAGCCGACCAGCGCCTAACCTGACAAGCGAACGCCATGACCACTCGTATTCTTACCGGCATCACCACCACCGGCACGCCGCATCTCGGCAACTATGCGGGCGCGATTCGCCCGGCCATCGTCGCCAGTCGCGACGCCAAGGTGGAGTCCTTCTACTTTCTCGCCGACTACCATGCGCTGATCAAGTGCGATGATCCTGTGCGCATCCAGCGCTCGCGCCTGGAAATTGCCGCAACCTGGCTGGCTTGCGGCCTGGATGTCAACAGGGCGACTTTCTACCGGCAATCCGACATCCCGGAAATTCCCGAGTTGTGCTGGTTGCTCACTTGCGTAGCCGGCAAGGGCTTGCTCAATCGCGCCCATGCCTACAAAGCTTCGGTGGATAAGAACGTCGAAGCCGGTGAAGACCCGGATGCCGGCGTGACCATGGGTCTGTTCAGCTATCCGGTGCTGATGGCGGCGGACATCCTGATGTTCAACGCGCACAAGGTGCCGGTCGGCCGGGATCAGATCCAGCACGTGGAGATGGCCCGCGACATTGCGCAGCGTTTCAATCATCTGTTTGGTCAGGGCAATGAGCTGTTCACCCTGCCTGAAGCGGTGATCGAGGAGGAGGTGGCGACCCTGCCAGGGCTCGACGGGCGCAAGATGTCGAAGAGCTACGACAACACCATCCCGCT
Organism: Pseudomonas taeanensis MS-3; assembly: GCF_000498575.2. GTDB lineage: Bacteria > Pseudomonadota > Gammaproteobacteria > Pseudomonadales > Pseudomonadaceae > Aquipseudomonas > Aquipseudomonas taeanensis. Next base: position 218,379 of record NZ_AWSQ01000006.1, on the reverse strand, counting down.
GTTTGGCAGCGCCAAACAGCTGAAGGAGGCGATCGCTCGCATCGTCACCGATTCCAGGTTGCCGGGCGAAGCGAAGGACCCGGACAGCTCGCACCTGTTCACCCTTTATCAGGCTTTTGCCACTCCTGTGCAGCAGGCCGAGTTTCGGGCCGACCTGTTGGCCGGTCTGGCCTGGGGCGAGGCCAAACAGCGCCTGTTCGAGTTGCTCGATGCCGAGCTGGGCGAGGCGCGCGAGCGCTATCAGGCCCTGATTGGGCGGCCGGCCGAGCTCGAGGATATTCTCCTGGCTGGTGCGGCCAAGGCGCGCAGGATTGCCACCCCGTTCCTCGGTGAGCTGCGCGAGGCGGTCGGCCTGCGCTCCTTCCGCGAACAAGTCAAGGTAGCTGGCGAGGGCAAGAAAAAGGCGGCCAAGAGCGCGCGCTTTGTCAGTTTTCGCGAGCCCGATGGCAGCTTCCGCTTCCGCTTCCTGGCTGCCGACGGCGAGCAGCTGTTGCTCTCGCGCCCCTTCAGCGACCCCAAGGCGGTCGGCGTCGTCAGCCAGCGACTGATCGCCCAGGGCGCCGATGCCCTGGAATTGCGTGAGGACGAGGGCGATCAATTCACCCTCTGGCTGGATGGCGAGTGTCTGGCCGATAGCCCGCCCTATGCCGATCCGGAAGAGCTGGACGCCGCCATGTTGCGTCTGCGCGATATCATCGCCGGGTTGGCGGGAGCCCAGGGGTAGGGCGATAGTCGAGCCTCTAGGCCGAAAGGGCGGCAGAATTCGCCACAGTTAACGCTGGCGACAGATTGCCAATTCACGGGGGCGTCGCTAAAGTGTCGGCCCCGTTTTTACTTGCCTGGCTAACGAATATGACACCGCTAGAGCGCTATCAGGCCGACCTCGAACGCCCTGACTTCTTCCATGACGCTGCTCAGGAAACTGCAGTGCGCCATCTGCAGCGTCTGTACGACGAGCTGGTGGCTGATGGGCAGAGCAAGACCGGGTTGCTCGGCAAGCTCTTTGGCAAGAAACCCCAGGGGCCGGTAAAAGGCCTGTACTTCTGGGGCGGTGTCGGGCGTGGCAAGACCTATCTGGTCGATACCTTCTTCGATGCCCTGCCGTTCGAGCAGAAGATGCGCACGCACTTCCATCGCTTCATGAAGCGGGTGCATGAGGAAATGCGCACGCTCAAGGGCGAGAAGAATCCGCTTACGATCATCGGTCGGCGTTTTGCCGATGAGGCACGGGTGATTTGCTTCGACGAATTTTTTGTCTCCGACATTACCGATGCGATGATTCTCGCCATGCTGCTGGAGGAGCTGTTCAAGAACGGTGTCACTCTGGTAGCAACGTCCAACATAGTGCCGGACGGTCTGTACAAGGATGGTTTGCAGCGTGCGCGCTTTCTCCCGGCCATCGCCCTGCTGAAGCAGCACACCGAGATCGTCAACGTCGACAGCGGCGTCGACTACCGCCTGCGCGCCCTGGAGCAGGCCGAGTTGTTCCACTGGCCGCTGGATGCGGCGGCCGAAGAAAGCCTGCAGAAGAGCTTCACCAGCCTGTTGCCCGAGCATTGCTCGGTGCAGGTGGATGAGCCGTTGATGATCGAGAATCGGGCGATTACCGCGCGCAAAGTCGGTGATGACGTGGCCTGGTTTGAGTTTCGCGAACTGTGCGATGGCCCGCGCAGTCAGAACGACTACATCGAGCTTGGCAAGATTTTCCACGCCGTACTGATTTCCAATGTCGAGCAGATGAGCGTGGCCAAGGAAGACATGGCGCGTCGTTTTATCAATCTGGTGGATGAGTTCTACGACCGCAACGTCAAGCTGATTATTTCCGCCGAAGTGGAGCTGAAAGACCTCTACACCGGTGGCCGCCTGACCTTCGAGTTCCAGCGTACCTTGAGTCGGCTGCTGGAAATGCAGTCCCATGAGTTTCTCTCACGGGCGCACAAACCCTGATCCGCGATTCACTGAAAAGGCTGCCGATGGGCGGCCTTTTTGTTGGGTGCAATCAGGCGGGGCTGTCCTGGTGGTGAAACTGGCGGCGGTACTGGTTGGGTGACAGTTCGGTGTGCTGTCGGAACAGGCGGGCGAAGAAGCTGGCATCGTCATAGCCGACTTCGTAGCTGATGGTCTTGATGCTCTTGCGAGTGGCGCTGAGTAAACCCTTGGCGGTTTCGATGCGTAACCGCTGCAGGTAGTGCAGGGGCTTGTCGCCGGTAGCCGCTTGAAAGCGCCGCATAAAGTTGCGGATGCTCATGCCGTGTTCGCGGGCGACGTCCTCGAAGCGGAACTTGTCGGCGAAGTGATCTTCCAGCCATTGTTGGATCTGCAGGATGATCAGGTCGTGGTGCAGCTTCTGTCCGCCAAATCCGATACGTCCAGGGGTGTAGCTGCGCTGCACCTCATAGAGGATATCGCGGGCCACGCCTTGCGCCACGCTGGCGCCGCAAAAGCGTTCGATCAGGTAGATATACAGGTCGCAAGCCGAGGTAACGCCGCCGGCACAGTACAGATTGTCGGCATCGGAGAGGTGTTTTTCCTGATTTAGCAGCACTTTGGGGAAGCGTTCGGTGAATTCGTTGAAGAAGCGCCAGTAGGTGGTCGCTTCCTTGCCATCGAGTAACCCGGCCTGCGCCATCCAGAACACGCCAGTGGCTTCGCCACAGATCACGCTGCCGGATGCGTGGCGTTCTTTGAGCCAGCTGAGTACCTGTGGGTGGCGTTGGCAGAGTGCGTCGAAGTCGTCCCAAAAGGCGGGGAGGATGATCAGGTCGGCGTGATCCAGGGGGCCATCAACCGGCATCAATACACCGCTGAAACTGCGCGCTGCCTGTCCGTCCGGGCTGACCAGGCGAATGTCGAAGGTCGGCGTCAGGCCGAGACCCTGTTGCTTACCGTAGCGCAGGCTGGCCATGTGAAAGAAGTCTTTAGCCTGCATCAGGGTCGAGGCGAATACACCTTCGGTGGCGAGAATGCTGACGCGTTTGAGTGGTGTGGGCTGCGCAATAGTCATCGTTATTGTTCTTATGGGTTAAGGGCTGAACCTTATTGCCTCTGAGGTGGCTTGAGGCTTCTTAGGGGTAAAGTGGTCACGATACGGCTGGATCGTCTTATTTTTTGGCGTATGTGTCCAGTGTGATGGAGGGTTCTACTGCCATAGAGTCGTGGCTTGCCAACGCAGGTCTCAGACCGCTTTCTTAGGTGCCAGCATGATTCCAAGAACTATTTTCAGTTCCGACCATGAGCTATTTCGCGACAGTGTGCGCAAGTTTCTCGAGCAGGAGGCCGTGCCCTTTCATCAGCAGTGGGAGAAGGATGGCCATATCGACCGTAAGCTGTGGAACAAGGCGGGCGAGGCCGGGATGCTCTGTTCGCACATTCCCGAAGAATATGGCGGTATGGCCGCGGATTTTCTCTACAGCACCGTGGTGATCGAGGAGGTGGGGCGCTTAGGGTTGACCGGGATTGGTTTCTCCTTGCACTCCGATATTGTTGCGCCCTACATCCTGCATTATGGGTCCGAGGCCCTGAAGCATAAGTACCTGCCCAAGCTGGTCTCGGGCGAAATGGTCACGGCTATCGCCATGACCGAACCGGGCGCGGGATCCGACTTGCAGGGTGTGAAAACCACGGCAGTGCTGGATGGCGACGAGTACGTGATTAACGGCTCGAAGACCTTCATTACCAATGGCTATCTGGCCGACCTGGTGATCGTCGTCGCCAAGACTGATCCGAAGGCCGGCGCCAAGGGCACCAGCCTGTTTCTGGTTGAGGCCGACTCTCCGGGTTTCTCCAAAGGCAAGCGCCTGGAAAAGGTCGGGATGAAGGCTCAGGACACCTCCGAGTTGTTCTTTCAGGACGTGCGCGTGCCCAAGGAGAACCTGCTCGGGCAGGCTGGTATGGGCTTCGCTTACCTGATGCAGGAGTTGCCGCAGGAGCGCCTGACTGTCGGTGTCGGTGCGCTAGCCTCGGCCGAGGCTGCACTGCAGTGGACCTTGGACTACACCCGAGAGCGTAAGGCGTTCGGTAAGGCTATTGCCGACTTCCAGAACACCCGCTTCAAGCTGGCTGAGATGGCCACGGAGATTCAGGTAGGCAGGGTGTTTGTCGATCGCTGTCTGGAGTTGCACCTGCAAGGCAAATTGGATGTGCCGACTGCGGCCATGCTCAAGTACTGGGGCACTGACCTGCAGTGCAAGGTGCTGGATGAGTGCGTGCAGTTGCACGGAGGCTACGGCTTCATGTGGGAGTACCCGGTTGCGCGCGCCTGGGCTGACGCCCGTGTACAGCGCATCTACGCAGGGACCAATGAAATCATGAAGGAGATTATTGCGCGCTCCTTATAGGTGCGAGCGTATTTCGCTCGAGTATGGGAAGCCCGATATAGCAGATGCCGGGCTTTTTCATGGCTGAACGAACACCTGGGGTTCTTAGGGGGCGGGGTTGGGTTGTGACTTGTGAATCGCCTCGATGCCGGCCAATACGTCATCGCTAAGCTTTAGCTCGCTGCTGGCCAGATTTTCATCAAGTTGCTCCAGGGTCGTCGCGCCGATGATGTTGCTGGTCACGAACGGCTGGGCGGTGACAAAGGCCAGGGCCATCTGTGCCGGATTCAAGTCGTGTTCGCGAGCCAGGGCTACATAGCGCGAGCAGGTGGTTACGGATTGGGGGTTGGTGTAGCGGGAGAAGCGGCTGAACAGGCTGAGTCGTGCGTTGGGCGGGCGCGCGTCGTTCTCGTATTTGCCGGAGAGCATGCCGAAGGCCATGGGGGAATACGCCAGGAGTCCGCAGTTTTCTCGGATGGCGATTTCCGCCAAGCCGACTTCAAAGCTGCGATTGAGCAGGTTGTATGGATTCTGGATCGATACCGCACGTGGCCAGCCACGACTTTCTGCCAGTTGCAGGAGCTTCATGGTGCCCCAGGGCGTGTCGTTGGATAGGCCGATATGACGAATCTTGCCGGCTTTGACCTGTTCGTCGAGTGCCTCCAGGGTTTCTTCCAGTGGCGTGAACTCGCTGTCCTGGTGTTGGTAGCCGAGTTGGCCGAAGAAGTTGGTCGGACGCTCTGGCCAGTGCAGTTGATAGAGGTCTATCCAGTCGGTCCGCAGGCGCTGCAGGCTGGCGTCGAGGGCCGCGGTTATGTGCTTGTAGTCATGCTTGAGTTGGCCATCTCTAATGTAATCGATGCCATTGCCTGGGCCGGCAACTTTGCTGGCCAGAATCCAGTCGGCGCGATCGCCGCATTGCTTGAAGTAATTGCCGATGATCTGCTCGGTCATGCCGTAAGTTTCGGCGCGAGGCGGCACCGGGTAAATTTCGGCGGTGTCGATGAAATTGATGCCATGAGTTTTGGCGCGACTGATCTGGGTGTGCGCTTCCGACTCGCTGTTCTGTTCGCCCCAGGTCATGGTGCCGAGGCACAGGGCGCTGACATTGAGGTCGGTTCGACCTAGTTGGCGATAGTCCATTGGGTTTTCCTTCGGCAAAGCATTCATACAAGCAGCTTGAAATTATTTTCGCAATCGGCATAATTGCGCACCTCTTTCTGCAGTGGAAGTGATGCGCCGCCTGCCGAAGAATCTTGCCGTGTGACGGACGCGCTGACCCGAGCCCCCGATAGCGTCTGTATCCGGCTGCCTTTGACTTGTCAAAGTACGCACTATTCAGTAAGATCCGCCGTCTAATTTATCAGGGCGGCCCCTGAGGCTATAAAGAATGAAGACTTTTACTGCTAAACCGGAAACAGTTAAGCGCGACTGGTTCGTCGTCGACGCTGCTGGTCAGACCCTGGGTCGTCTGGCCACCGAGATTGCGAGCCGTCTGCGTGGCAAGCACAAGCCGGAGTACACTCCGCACGTTGATACCGGTGATTACATCGTCGTGATCAATGCTGAGCAGATCCGCGTTACCGGTGCTAAGACCACCGACAAGATCTACTACTCACACTCCGGTTTTCCGGGCGGGATCAAGTCGATCAACTTTGAAAAGCTGATCGCCAAAGCTCCTGAGCGCGTGATCGAGACCGCGGTCAAGGGCATGCTGCCTAAGAACCCGCTGGGTCGCGACATGTATCGTAAGCTGAAAGTCTATGCGGGCACTGCACACCCTCATACTGCTCAGCAGCCCCAAGAACTGAAGTTTTAACGGAATAGTTCATTATGTCGGCGACTCAAAATTACGGCACTGGCCGTCGCAAGACTGCAACCGCTCGCGTTTTTCTGCGTGCTGGTACTGGCAAAATCTCCATCAATAATCGCACTCTGGATACGTTCTTCGGTCGCGAAACTGCCCGCATGGTAGTTCGCCAGCCGCTTGAATTGACCGAGATGACCGAGAAGTTCGACATCTACGTTACCGTTCTCGGTGGTGGTGTGAGTGGTCAGGCTGGCGCAATTCGCCACGGTATCACTCGTGCCCTGATGGACTACGACGAATCGCTGCGTCCGGCTCTGCGTAAAGCAGGCTTCGTGACTCGTGATGCGCGTGAAGTCGAGCGTAAGAAGGTTGGTCTGCGTAAAGCGCGTAAGCGTCCGCAGTACTCCAAGCGTTAATTCGCTTTCTGCGTTCAAAAACGCCCAGTTTCCTTCCGGAGCTGGGCGTTTTTTATGCGCGATCACCTGGTCTGTGACAACATGCCGCAGCCTTAGATGCCGCGTCTGGCAAGGTGTTGAGCCGCTTTGGGTGGGGTAATTACCTTGTCAGGTAAGGGGCTTTTCTTTACCATTTGGCGAATTTTTTGCGTGACCCGAAATTTAATTAGTAGAGGCCTGAATAACAGGCCGCAAAGTTGATGGGAGACGACTGAATGAGCAATGACGGCGTGAATGCAGGCCGGCGGCGCTTCTTGGTGGCGGCCACCTCCGTGGTGGGTGCTGCAGGAGCGGTGGGGGCCGCGGTCCCGTTCGTGGGGTCATGGTTCCCGAGTGCCAAAGCCAAGGCTGCCGGTGCAGCGGTGAAGGTGAACGTCAGTAAGGTCGAGCCGGGCCAGCAGATGGTTGCTGAGTGGCGGGGGCAGCCGGTGTTCATCGTGCGCCGTACCGAAGAAATTCTCGGTAACTTGACCAAACTCGAGCCCCAGTTAGCGGATGTTGACTCCCAGGCGTCGGTTCAGCCGACTTATGTCGACCCGAAAACCCGTTCGATCAAGCCGGAAGTCCTGCTTTTAGTCGGTATCTGTACCCATCTGGGTTGCTCGCCAGCGTTCCGTCCGGAAGTGGCTCCAGCCGATTTGGGTGCTGAGTGGGTTGGTGGATACTTCTGCCCGTGCCATGGTTCGCGTTATGACCTCGCTGGTCGCGTTTATAAGGCCCAGCCTGCGCCCCTGAACCTGCCGGTGCCGCCGCACATGTACGAGTCGGACGATGTGATCATCATCGGTCAGGATCAGGAGCAAGCTTGATGAGTAAGTTCATGGAATGGGTGGATGCACGCTTCCCCGCGACCAAGATGTGGGAAGACCATCTGAGCAAGTATTACGCACCGAAGAACTTCAATTTCTTCTACTTTTTTGGCTCCTTAGCACTCTTGGTGCTGGTTAACCAGATCGTCACCGGCGTCTGGCTGACCATGAGCTTCACGCCCTCGGCCGAAGAGGCGTTTGCTTCGGTCGAGTACATCATGCGTGATGTGGAGCACGGCTGGATCTTGCGTTACCTGCACTCCACTGGCGCCTCGGCGTTTTTTGTCGTGGTGTACCTGCACATGTTCCGCGGCCTGCTCTATGGCTCTTACCAGAAGCCGCGTGAGCTGGTGTGGATCTTCGGCATGCTGATCTACCTGCTGCTGATGGCGGAGGCCTTCATGGGCTATCTGTTGCCGTGGGGGCAGATGTCCTACTGGGGGGCCCAGGTGATCATCTCGCTGTTCGGTGCCATTCCGGTGATCGGCGACGACCTGACTCAGTGGATTCGGGGGGACTACCTGATCTCCGGGATCACCCTCAATCGCTTCTTTGCACTGCATGTAGTTGCGCTGCCGATCGTGATTCTCGGTCTGGTAGTGCTGCACATTCTGGCGCTGCACGAGGTTGGTTCAAACAACCCGGATGGCGTCGACATCAAGAAGAAGAAAGATGAGAACGGTATACCGCTAGACGGTATCGCGTTCCACCCGTACTACAGCGTCAAGGATCTCGTCGGCGTCGTAGTGTTCCTGTTCATTTTCTGCTTCATCGTGTTCTTCTTCCCTGAAATGGGTGGCTACTTCCTGGAGAAGCCGAACTTCGAGCAGGCCAACCCGTTCAAGACCCCTGAGCACATTGCGCCGGTGTGGTACTTCACTCCGTTCTACGCGATTCTCCGCGCGGTGCCGGACAAGCTGCTCGGTGTCATCGCCATGGGCGCCGCTATTGCTGTGCTGTTCGTATTGCCCTGGCTGGACCGCAGTCCGGTCAAGTCGATGCGTTACAAGGGCTGGATGAGCAAGATCTGGTTGTTGCTGTTCTGCGTGTCCTTCGTGATCCTTGGTGTGTTGGGCGTGTTGGCTCCGACACCGGGCCGCACCCTGTTGTCGCAGGTCTGCACCGCGCTGTATTTCGCCTACTTCATCCTGATGCCGTTCTACACCAGGATGGAGAAGACTAAACCGGTTCCGGAAAGGGTGACGGGCTGATGAAGAAGCTATTTGCTGCACTGGTTATCGCTGCTATGCCCGCCTTGGCTCTGGGTGCCGCTGGCAGCTATGAGCTGGACAAAGTAGACATCGACTTGACCGATAAGGCTGCCATGCAGGATGGCGCGAGAACTTTCGCCAACTACTGCATGGGTTGTCATGGTGCGAAGTTCCAGCGCTACGAGCGGGTTGCCGATGATCTGGGTATTCCGCACGAGTTGATGCTTGATAATCTGGTTTTCAGCGGCGCCAAGATTGGTGACCACATGAAGATCGGTATGCGCCCTGACGATGCCAAGGCCTGGTTTGGCGCAGCGCCACCGGATCTGACGCTGGTTGCTCGCGTGCGAGGTACCGATTGGTTGTATACCTATCTGCGAACCTTCTATGAAGACCCGACCCGTCCGTTGGGGGCTAATAACAAGGTGTTCCCCAACGTCGGCATGCCGAACGTGCTGGTTGGGCTGCAGGGTCGTCAGTACATTGGTTGCAAGCAGGTACAGGTTGTTGAGGATGGTAAGAAACAGTTCGACCCGTTGACCGGTACGCCGATTACCCACGAGGGTTGCGATCAGTTGACTATCGAGCCGAAAACCGGTGCGCTGAGTGAAGAGGCGTTCGACGAGAAAATCAAGAATCTAGTGACTTTCCTGGCCTACTCGGCTAACCCGGTGGCGCTGAAAAGTCAGCGTATAGGCACCTACGTTCTGCTGTATCTGGCTTTCTTCTTCGTATTTGCTTACCTGCTCAAGCGCGAATACTGGAAGGACGTGCACTAAACTGTTGCTTCTCCTTTGTTGACCTGCGCGCCCCTATGGGCGCGCAGGTTTTTCTGCTTCACATAACCTAAATAAGCGAGGAGGACCGCCATGGGCGTGACCAATCGGTTGGCCTGTTACTCCGACCCCGCTGACCACTATTCCCACCGTGTACGTATCGTGCTCGCCGAGAAGGGTGTCAGCGCCGAAATCATCAGTGTGGAGCCGGGCCGTTGCCCGCCGAGTCTGCTGGAAGTCAATCCTTACGCCAGTCTGCCTACCCTGGTTGATCGTGATTTGGCGTTGTATGAATCGACTGTGGTGATGGAGTATCTGGATGAGCGCTACCCGCATCCGCCACTGTTGCCGGTGTACCCGGTAGCGCGAGCTAACAGTCGCTTGCTGATTCATCGCATTCAACGAGATTGGTGTGCTTTGGTGGATCTGATTCTGGATTCGCGAAGCAAGGAGCCTGCGCGCGTACAGGCCCGCAAGGAGTTGCGTGAGAGTCTGACGGGGGTTTCGCCGCTGTTCGTCGACAAGCCGTTCTTCCTCAGTGAGGAGTTGAGTCTGGTAGATTGTTGCTTGTTGCCAATTCTCTGGCGTCTGCCGGTGTTGGGTATTGAGCTGCCGAAGCCGGCTAAGCCGCTGCTTGATTATATGGAGCGTCAGTTTGCTCGCGAGGCCTTTCAAATCAGTCTGTCCACCGTTGAACGAGATATGCGTTAACGCCATAGGAGGCCTTGATGAACTCTAGTCGTCCCTATCTGGTTCGGGCTCTGTATGAGTGGATCGTCGATAACGATTGCACTCCGCACCTGTTGGTCAATGCTGAGTTTGCAGGGGTGCAGGTGCCACCAGGCTTCGCCAGTGATGGGCAGATAGTCCTTAACGTATCGCCAGGTGCGGTGCGTCATCTGCACATGGATAACGAGGCGGTGAGCTTCGAGGGGCGTTTTGGTGGTGTGGCGCACAGCCTGTATGTTCCGGCTGCGGCGGTGCTGGCGATCTATGCGCGGGAGAACGGTCAAGGCATGGTCTTTGACTTGGAGCCGCCGGTGCCGGATGACGAGGAGGACGAAGGTCCGGGTGATCAAGGTCCGCCAGATGGCGAGCCGCCGCGACCGAGTGGCCGGCCCAGTCTGAAAGTGGTTAAGTAAACAAAAAGGCGACCCTCGGGTCGCCTTTTTTGTATGTGCTGCTGGCTGGGTTCAATCGGTGTACTGGAACAGTTTGACGATTTTCTGCACGCCAGAGACGCTCTGCACCAGGCTGGTAGCGTGATTGGCTTCCAGATGTGTAACCAGGCCGAGCAAGTAAACGATTCCGTTCTCTGTGACTACCTTGATGCGTGATCCCGGCACGCTGCTGTCGGCGAGCATTTGCGCCTTGACCTTGGTGGTTAGCAGGGAGTCGTTGCTGCGCGCGAGAACCGAGGTCGGCTGCAGGACCTGCAGCTCGTTATGCACCTTTCTGACGCCCTGTACCTTGCGTGCGGCTTGTTCGGCGGCGGCTTTGAGTTCACTGCGTGGGGTTTGCCCTGCGAGCAGTACGACGCCGTTATAGCTGGTGACCACGATATGCGAGGAGGGGCTGGTCAGGTCGGCATGCGCTCGCGAAATATTAGCGCTGACTTCAGGGTCGATGAACTGGTCATCGATCTTGTTGCCAATGCTGCGGCTGCCACAGCCGGAAAGAAGCAGGCTGAGTGCAAGAGTGGCAAGTATCAGTGGCGTGCGGGTCATTCTTCACTCCCAAATAGTTGGCTGTCGATCAGGTCGCACAAGCAATGGATCGCCAGTAGGTGGACTTCCTGGATGCGTGCGGTGACTTTCGAGGGCACGCGTATCTCGACATCTTCGGGAAGTAGCAGGGAGGCCATGCCGCCGCCATCGCGACCGGTCAGGGCAACCACGGTCATTTCGCGGTCATGGGCTGCTTGGATGGCCTGGATCACGTTGGCCGAGTTGCCGCTGGTGGAGATGGCCAGGAGTACGTCACCCGGTTGGCCGAGGGCGCGAATCTGTTTGGAAAATATCTCGTTGTAGCTGTAGTCGTTGGCGATCGAGGTGATGGTTGAGCTGTCGGTAGTCAGGGCGATGGCTGGAAGGCTGGGGCGTTCACGTTCGAAACGGTTGAGCAGTTCAGAGGAGAAATGCTGAGCGTCGCCGGCTGAGCCGCCGTTACCGCAGGTGAGGATCTTGCCTTCGCTGAGCAGTGCCTGAACCATGGCTTGGCTGCCCTGTGCGATGAATGGCACGAGCACTTCCATGGCCTGTTGCTTGGTTTCAATGCTGGCTTGGAACAGCTGGCGAATACGGGCTTGCATTTCCATTGGAGATATAACCTTCAGTGTTGTGTCTGCTCAGGTATCAAAGGCGTTTTGAATCCAGTTCAGTTGCGGAGCAGAGTTACCTTTGCTGTTGATGGCAATCACGTCAAAGCGGCATGGGTGCTTGGCCCAGCGCGATTCCTGTTGCAGGAAGTGCATTGCGGCTATCGTCAGCTTTTCACGCTTGCGCGCGTCAACGCTCTCAATGGCGCCACCCCAGGCGGCGTGCCGCCGGTAGCGTACCTCGACGAATACTACTGTATCCGTGTCGAGCATGACCAGATCGAGCTCGCCGCGGCGACAGTGCCAGTTCTGCGCCAATAGGCGCAGTCCCTGTTGCTCCAGGTGCTGGCGGGCGAGGGTCTCCGCCGCCTTGCCGCTGCTTTGGCTGCTGCTGTGATCGATCAAATGGGGGTGTCGGGCAGGCGCTGCACTTGGCCGTCGCGGAACTCGGCCCATGGCAGCTGGCGTTCGATGCGTTGCGCAGGGTTCAGGCTCAGCTTGCCGGACAGTCCGTTGATCTGGGTGCCGGGCAGTGCCTTGAGCTGGTCGAGGCGTGGTGCCAGGCGATAGGCGTCGGCGCCCATGGCGTAGAGTCGGCCAAGACTGCCCCCGGCTTGAGGCCATTGGCTGTCGGCTTGTTGCCGTAGCGGGTCGTTAACCCCTAGTAGCCAAGGCGTTTCGCAAAAACGAATGCCGTTGAGGTCTTTGTACTGGGCCTGGCTGTGATTGCCGGTGAACAGGTGCGAGGTCGCGTAGACCGGCACGTCACCGGCGTACTGGAAGGCCAGGGTGGGTTTTATTTGTTGGGCTTGTTGCGGGGTGCTCGCGAGGAAAATGAAGTCGACGTCCTGGCGTCGTGCCGGTTGCGCATCGACGCCTGTGCCCAGTGTGCTTTGCAGGCTCTTGGCGCGGGCTTCACTTTCGCGCAATTGGAACAGGTTGGCGATCTGTTGCGCCAGTTCAACGGGTTCGGCGATGTGTTCTGCGGCGATCAGTGTGCCGCCAGCGGCCTGCCAGCTCTGGCGGAAGGCGGCGAGCACACGATCGCCCCATTCCCCGCGTGGTACCAGGGCAACTGCGCGACGCATGCCGTCGGCCCAGGCGCGGCGAGCCACTTCACGGGCTTCATCTTCGGCGGCCAAGCCGAACTGGAACAGCTGGGCGGGACCCTCCTGGCCGGCATCGCTGTAGTTCAGTGCCAGTGTGGTGATCGGTAGCTGTTCGCGATCACTGAGTTGTTTGACCAGTGGTTTTTCCAGTGGGCCGATGACCAGTTGCACGCCTGCTGCTTGGGCCTGGCGGTAGAAGTCGTCCAGCGAGCTGAGGCGCGAGCTGTCGTACAGTTGAATGTTCGGTGGGTTCTGCCCGGCCTGTTGTGCTTGGTAGTGCGCGGCAAGAAAGCCGTCCCGCAGAGCGCGTGCGACTGAGGCAAGTTGGCCTTCCTGCGGCAGCAGCAGGGCTATTTCGCTCAGAGGCTGGCTGGAAAGGGCCAGGAGTTCGTCCAGTGCTTGCGGTAATTGCCGTGCGGCTGGGTGTTCGGGGTGTTGCATGCGCCAGCCGTCGATGGCGGCTTGCTGTTGCTTTAGCGTGCCTGCGGTCTGTGAGGCGCGCGCCAGGCTCAGCCAGCCGGCCAGGTCTGCATCGTTCTCGGTATGTGGCGTCTCGGGCGGCAGGCTGCTGACCAGTGTCCAGATGGTTTCGTGGTTGCGCTTGGCTGCCGCGGCTGTGAGCAGGGGGGCGATGAACACTCGCTCGCGGGCGGCAGCGAGAGGTTGTCCGTCTTCTTGCAGGGCTTGAGCGCGGGCCAGCTGAGTGCGGATTTGCTGCTCAATGGGCAGCTCGCCCAGGCGCTCCAGGCTGGGATGGCTAAGGGCGCGCAAGGCGGCTTTGGGTTTGTTGCGGGCCAGTGCCAGTTCTGCGCTCAAGGTGCTGGCATATACCTGTTGGGCGGGTTTCAGCTGGTCCAGTTGCACCTGCTCGAGAATCTGAATGGCGCGCCCCAGGTTTTTCTGCTGGTAGGCCAGGTCGGCGGCTGACAAGCGTAGCAAGGTCGCTTGTTCGGACTGGCTATCTCCGGCCTGTTGCAGCAGTTGCTCGACGCTGGCTTGAGGGGTACGCGGCAGTTCGCCGAGAGAGGAAGATGGCGAGTTGGCGCAGGCGGCGAGCAGGCCGACAAGGCAGAGGGTGGAGAGGAGGCGCAGGCAGGCGATCATGTAAGCGTTCCTGATACTTGATCAAATGAACGTCGAATTGTAACCAAGCGCGGGCGGCGACGCGATGTCGATGGTGTGAAACGGGCTACAATGCGCGCTTTCGTGAATGAAGAGGCTTGTGCTGTGACTGCTCCCGCTGCGCCTTTACTCGCCCTGGGCCGCCTTTTTGTGGTCGCTACACCTATTGGTAATCTGGAAGATCTGAGTGCCCGGGCGCTCAAGGTTCTCAATGAAGTGGCAGTGATTGCGGCTGAGGATACGCGTCATTCCGCGCGCCTGATGCAGCATTTCGGCATATCGACGCCGCTGGTGGCGTGTCATGAGCACAACGAGCGTGATCAGGGGGGGCGCTTTCTCGCGCGGCTGCAGGCTGGCGACGACCTGGCGCTGATTTCCGATGCGGGCACGCCGTTGATTTCCGACCCTGGCTATCATCTGGTGCGTCAGGCGCGTGCGGCGGGAATCACCGTGGTGCCGGTGCCGGGTGCCTGTGCCTTGATCGCAGCCTTGTCGGCCGCAGGTTTGCCATCCGATCGGTTTATTTTCGAGGGTTTTCTGCCGGCCAAGACGGCGGCGCGACGCGCCCGCCTGGAGCAGGTAAAAGAAGAGTCGCGCACGCTGATTTTCTACGAGGCGCCGCATCGTATTCTCGAGTCGCTGGAGGATATGCGGGAGGTCTTCGGGGGTGAGCGTCCGGCAGTGCTCGCGCGTGAGCTGACCAAGGCCTTCGAGACGCTGAAGGGCTCGCCATTGGCGGAGTTGTGCGCATGGGTGGCCGGCGATAGCAATCAGCAGCGTGGCGAGTGCGTGGTGTTGGTTGCCGGTTGGCAGGCACCTGAGGGTGAGGCGGCGGTGAGTGTTGAGGCGCTGCGCGTGCTTAATCTGCTGCTTGAGGAAATGCCGCTCAAGCGTGCGGCGGCCTTGGCGGCAGAGATCACTGGAGTGCGCAAGAATCTGCTCTATCAAGTGGCTTTGCAGCAGCAGAAGAGCGTTTGAGCTTGTTCTCTAGGGCCGGTGTCGCTACCCTTGGCGGCGGAGAGTCGATCGGACAGTCGCTGCCGCGTTTCGTTCTGCGAAATGTGGGGGAGGAAAGTCCGGGCTCCATAGGGCAGAGTGCCAGGTAACGCCTGGGGGGCGTGAGCCTACGGAAAGTGCCGCAGAAAATAACCGCCTAAGCGTTTCGGCGCCGGTAAGGGTGAAAAGGTGCGGTAAGAGCGCACCGCACGGCTGGTAACAGTCCGTGGCTAGGCAAACCCCACTCGGAGCAAGACCAAATAGGGTTCCATTGGCGTGGCCCGCGCTGGAACCGGGTAGGTTGCTAAAGGCGTGCAGTGATGTACGTCGTAGAGGAATGACTGTCCTCGACAGAACCCGGCTTACAGATCGACTCTCCACCTTTTTTCTGCCCTTCGCTTCACCTTTAATCCCGCCTTTTTAAGACCGAAAAAATCTTACTCTTAATAAATCACTTTAAGTCTGAAGTTCAGGCTGCTGTTGTGCCTGAATTTTAGCTGGTGCGCTTCTCGTCATCCTGCGTTTTTACCCCGCCTTAGCTTGCTAAATCGCCGTTCTATAAGGGTTTTTCCCCTGTGGCGCGCCTTGACGGTGGGGTGTGCGCGTTCCTATAGTGTGCGCAGGTGGTAAAAAGTGGCATGAAGTGGGTTTTTTAGGGCATGGATAGCTAATTCAAGGGGAAGCGCAGTCGTGTTTCGTGGAGCTAACGCCATCAGTCTCGACGCCAAAGGGCGACTCGCGATGCCAAGTCGGTATCGGGACGAGCTCGTGTCGCGTTGTGCGGGTCAGCTCATCGTTACCATCGACGCTATCGACCCCTGTCTTTGTGTCTATCCACTGGCCGAGTGGGAGCTGATCGAGAGCAAGTTACGTGAGCTGGCGTCCTTTCGTGAGGAAAACCGCCGCTTGCAGCGATTGCTGATCGGCAATGCCGTCGACCTGGAGCTGGATGCCAGCGGTCGTTTTCTGGTGCCGCCGCGTTTGCGCGAGTACGCCAAGCTGGATAAACGCGCGATGCTGGTTGGTCAACTCAACAAATTTCAACTGTGGGATGAAGACACCTGGAATGCGGTGGCCGATGCCGATTTGGCCGCCATCAAGCAGCCGGGTGCTTTGTCCGACGACTTACGTGACCTGATCCTGTGACTATGACTAATAGCTTTCGCCATATAACTGTGTTGCTCGATGAAGCCGTCGATGGGCTTTGCGTGCGGGCGGATGGCTGCTATCTGGATGGTACCTTCGGGCGGGGTGGGCACAGTCGGCTGATTCTTGAAAGGCTGGGGCCAGACGGCCATTTATTGGGGTTCGATAAAGATCCCCTGGCGATTGCGACGGGGAATGCGCTAGCGGCCGAAGACGGCCGCTTTGTCGTTGTGCAGCGTAGTTTTGCGGAACTTGATCAAGAAACCGCTGTCCGTGGCCTGGCCGGCAAGGTGAGTGGGATTCTCCTCGATCTGGGGGTCTCATCGCCGCAGCTGGACGATGCCGAGCGTGGTTTCAGTTTTCTCAACGACGGTCCTCTGGATATGCGCATGGACCCGAGCCGTGGCGTCAGTGCTGCGCAGTGGATTGCCAGCGCCAGTGAAGAAGAGATCGCCCGGGTTTTCAAAGAGTACGGTGAGGAGCGGTTCGCCAAGCGCATGGCGCGCGCCGTGGTGCAGCGTCGTGCCGAACGACCGTTTGAGCGCACCGCCGACTTGGCTCAAGTGCTTACGGTTGCCAACCCTGCGTGGGAGAAAGGCAAGAATCCTGCGACTCGTGCTTTTCAGGGTTTGCGTATTTATATCAATAACGAATTGGGCGATCTGGAGCATGGCCTCGACGCCGCGCTGGAGGCACTTGAGGTTGGTGGGCGGCTGGTGGTGATCAGTTTTCATTCGCTGGAGGATCGTATCGTCAAGCTCTTCATGCGCAAGCATGCCAAGGGTGAAGCGGATAAGTTGCCGCGTGATCTGCCCATCATTCCAGAAGCGTTTCAGCCTCGTCTGAAGCTGATCGGCAAGCCGCAGTTTGCTTCGGAAGCCGAATTGAAGGCCAATCCACGTTCGCGCAGTGCGGTGATGCGTGTGGCGGAGAAAGTGCGATGAGCGCGGTATTTGCCTCGCCTATCCCGCGCGGCAGCCTGCTGATGCTGGTGCTGTTTCTTATCGTGCTCGGTTCGGCCCTGGCGGTTTCTTATAGTGCCCACTGGAATCGCCAGTTGCTTAACGGTCTGTATGCCGAGCTAAGTGTCCGCGACAAGGCGCAGGCCGAGTGGGGGCGCCTGATTCTCGAGCAGAGCACCTGGACGGCACATAATCGTATCGAAGCCTTGGCCCGCGAACAGCTGAGCATGCGTATTCCCGACGCCGCCGAAGTGCGCATGGTGGCGCCATGATCAAGCTCGAAGGCGCTCTCTATCCCTGGCGGTTCCGCTTGGTGCTGTTACTTCTGGCATTGATGGTCGGGGCGATTGCCTGGCGTATCGTCGACTTGCAGGTGATCGATCGGGACTTCCTGCAGGCTCACGGCGATGCGCGCAGCGTGCGACATATTCCTATTCCCGCGCACCGTGGCCTGATCACCGATCGCAATGGCGAACCGTTGGCCGTGAGCACCCCGGTGACTACGTTGTGGGCCAATGGCAAGGAACTGTACAAGGCTCGCGAGCAATTGGGCACGTTAGCCAAAGCCCTGGGCCAGGATGCCAAGGTTCTGGCGGCGCGTTTGGAGCAAAATCGCGAGCGCGAGTTCATGTACCTGGTGCGTGGCCTGACGCCTGAAAAGGGTCAGCAGGTGCTCGACCTGAAGGTGCCGGGCGTCTACGCCATCGAAGAGTTCCGGCGCTTCTACCCGGCGGGTGAAGTGGCCGCCCACGTGATCGGTTTTACCGATATCGACGATCGTGGTCGCGAGGGCATGGAGTTGGCATTCGATGAGTGGCTGGCTGGTGTGCCAGGCAAGCGTCAAGTGCTCAAGGACCGCCGAGGCAGCCTGATCAAGGATGTTCAGGTCGCGCAGAATGCCAAGCCTGGCAAGGCCTTGGCGTTGTCTGTCGACCTGCGTCTGCAGTACCTGGCGCATCGCGAGTTGCGCAATGCGTTGATCGAATTTGGCGCCAAGGCCGGAAGCCTGGTGATGGTTGATGTGAAGAGCGGCGAAGTGCTGGCCATGGTCAACCAGCCGACTTACAACCCAAACAATCGCCGCAATCTGCAGCCGGCGGCCATGCGTAATCGGGCATTGATCGACGTGTTCGAACCTGGCTCGACCATGAAGCCCTTCTCGATGAGTGCTGCGCTGCAAAGCGGCCGCTGGAAGCCGAGCGACACGGTCGATGTCTATCCGGGTTCGTTGCGCATTGGCCGCTATACCATTCGCGACGTCTCACGCGCCAATGGTCCGCTGAGCCTCACCGACATCCTGATCAAGTCGAGCAACGTCGGCATGAGCAAGATCGCCTTCGATATTGGTGGCGAGGCGATCTATGCCGTCATGCAGCAGGTCGGTCTGGGGCAGGATACCGGGCTGGGGTTCCCCGGCGAGCGGGTCGGCAACCTGCCCAACCATCGCAACTGGCATCAGGCGGAAACCGCGACCCTGTCCTATGGCTACGGCCTGTCAGTGACTGCAGTCCAGCTCGCGCACGCCTATTCCGTCCTGGGTAACAGTGGGCGCATGGTGCCGTTATCGCTGACCCGGGTGGATCGGCTGGACGAGGGTGTGCAAGTGATTCCAGAAGATGTCGCCCAGACCCTGCAAGGCATGCTGCAGCAGGTGATCGAAGCGCCTGGTGGTGTGTTCCGCGCCCAGGTGCCGGGTTACCACGTTGCCGGCAAGAGCGGGACGGCGCGCAAGGTGAGCGTGGGCAGCAAGGGTTACCGAGAAAACGCCTACCGTTCGCTGTTCGCCGGTTTCGCGCCAGCGGCTAACCCACGTATTGCGATTGCCGTAGTGATCGACGAGCCGAGCAAGAGTGGCTACTACGGCGGCCTGGTGTCGGCCCCGGTGTTTGGCAAGGTGATGGCCGGGGCGCTGCGTCTGATGAACATCGCGCCAGACAACTTGCCGCCACCCGTCGAGTCGCAGGTGACGGCGGTGAACGCAGACAAAGGAGGGCGTATCTGATGCCCATGCCTCTCAATCAATTATTGCCTGAAGCTGCCAGCGCCGGGCTGATCCGTGAGCTGACTCTGGATAGCCGTAAAGTGCGTCCCGGCGATCTGTTCCTCGCCGTGCCGGGCGGCCAGCAGGATGGTCGCCTGCATATCGCCGATGCAATCGCGCGCGGGGCTGCTGCAGTGGCCTATGAGGCCGACGGGGCGCCGACTATTGTCCGTGGCAGCGCCGAACTGGTGGCGATCAAGGGCCTGGCCGGGCAGTTGTCGGCGATCGCCGGGCGTTTTTATGGTGAGCCGAGTCGTGGGCTGCATCTGGTGGGCATCACCGGCACCAACGGTAAAACCAGCGTTAGCCAGCTGCTGGCCCAGGCCCTGGACCTGCTCGGTCAGCGCTGCGGCATCGTCGGCACCTTGGGTAACGGCTTTTATAACGCCCTGGCGCTCGGCCGTCACACCACGCCGGACCCGATCGGCGTACAGGCGACGCTGGCCGATTTGAAAAAGGCCGGCGCCCGCGCGGTGGCTATGGAGGTCTCTTCGCACGGACTGCATCAGGGCCGGGTTGCGGCGCTGGCGTTCGATGTGGCGGTGTTTACCAACCTGTCGCGCGACCATCTGGACTATCACGGTTCGATGGAAGCTTACGCCGAAGCCAAGTTCATGCTGTTCCGGCGCCCAGGTCTGCGCTGCCGGGTACTGAATATAGATGATGCCGCCGGGCGCAAGTTGGCCGAGGATCAGCTGGAGTCGCGTCTGATCAGCTATAGCCTGGAAGACTCCAGTGCTTATCTGTATTGCCGTGAGGCCCAGTTCGACGATCAGGGCGTGCGCGCCAGACTGGTCACTCCGCGCGGTGAAGGCAGTCTGCGTAGTTCCTTGCTCGGGCGCTTCAACCTGAGCAATCTGCTGGCCGTGGTCGGTGCGTTGCTCGGAATGGATTATCCACTCGATGAAATTCTCAAGGTGTTGCCGCGTCTGCAGGGGCCTGTCGGACGCATGCAGCGCTTGGGCGGGATCAAGCAGCCGCTGGTGGTGGTCGACTACGCGCACACCCCAGATGCCCTGGAGCAAGTTCTGCAGGCTCTGCGCCCACACGTTCAGGGGCGCTTGTTGTGCCTGTTCGGCTGTGGCGGCGACCGTGATCGCGGCAAGCGTCCGTTGATGGCTGCGGTGGTTGAGCGTTTGGCCGATGGCGTGCTGGTGACCGATGACAATCCGCGCAGCGAGGCGCCGGAACAGATTTTCAGCGATATCCGCGCGGGGTTCAGTGCACCGGAACGTGTGCGCTTCATGCATGGCCGGGGCCAGGCAATTGCCCAGCTGATCGGCGAGGCAGAGGCGGACGATGTCTTGGTGTTGGCCGGTAAGGGGCACGAGGATTATCAGGAAATCAACGGCGAGCGTCAGCCCTTCTCCGATCTCGACGAAGCTGGTAAAGCCTTAGTGGCATGGGAGGTCGGGCATGCTTAAGGCCTTGCGTTTGAGCGAAGTGGCACTGCCGCTGAATGGCCGTCTGTTTGGCGAGGATTGCAGCTTCGATGCGGTCAGTACCGACAGTCGAGCGATTAAACCGGGACAGTTGTTTGTCGCCCTGAGCGGCCCGCGTTTCGATGGTCACGATTACCTGGCCGATGTTGCCGCCCAAGGCGCGGTGGCCGCCCTGGTCGAGCGTGAAGTGGCGAATGCCCCGCTGCCGCAGTTGCTGGTCGGTGATACCCGCCGGGCGCTCGGTCAGCTGGCGGCGCTGAATCGTCAGGCCTATGGCGGACCATTGGCGGCAGTTACCGGCTCCAGCGGCAAGACGACGGTCAAGGAAATGCTCGCCAGTATTCTGCGTGCGGCATGCGTCGGGCAGGGCGGCGAGGTATTGGCGACCCGTGGCAATTTGAATAATGACCTTGGCGCACCCCTGACGCTGCTGGAGCTGGCGCCTGCGCACCGCGCTGCGGTGATCGAACTGGGCGCCTCGCGAGTTGGTGAAATCCGTTACACAGTAGGGCTGACTCGGCCCGATGTGGCAATCATTACCAATGCCGGCACGGCGCACGTTGGCGAGTTTGGCGGCCCGGAAAAAATCGTCGAGGCCAAAGGTGAGATTCTCGAAGGCCTGACAGCCGACGGTGTCGCAGTGCTGAACCTGGATGACCCGGCGTTCCTCACCTGGAAGCTGCGCGCCAAGGGGCGGCAAGTGTTGAGCTTTGCCCTGAGCAATCCCGACGCAGATTTCCATGCCCTCGATCTAGCGTGCGATGCACGCGGTTGTTTGGCCTTCAGCCTGCATTGCGCCGAAGGTCAGGCGCGTATTCAGCTCAACCTTCTGGGCCAGCACAACGTCGCCAATGCCGTGGCGGCAGCCGCCGCAGCACATGCCCTGGCAGTGCCGTTGGTCGATATCAAGACCGGGCTGGAAAACCTGCAACCAGTCAAAGGTCGCGGTGTAGCGCAGCTGGCGACGAATGGCGTGCGAGTCATCGATGACAGCTACAACGCCAACCCCGCCTCGATTTGCGCGGCCATTGATATACTCGCCGGCTTTTCCGGTCGCACCGTTCTGGTGCTCGGCGATATGGGCGAGTTGGGGGCGTGGGCCGAGCAAGGCCATCGTGATGTTGGGCGTTATGCGCAGGGTAAAGTCGATGCGCTTTACGCGGTTGGTCCGTTGATGACTTATGCGGTCGAAGAATTTGCAGTAAATGGCCGGCACTTCGCCGAACAAGCCAGCCTGATCGAAGCGCTTCGCGCTGAGCAGGGCGATACCACCATTCTAATTAAAGGTTCACGCAGCGCAGCGATGGAAAAAGTCGTCGCGGCGCTGTGTGGCATATCCGGGGAGAGTCACTAAATGCTGCTGCTGCTGGCGGAGTACCTGCAACAGTTCCACAAGGGTTTCGCCGTGTTCCAGTACCTGACACTGCGCGGCATCCTCGGCGTATTGACGGCGCTGGCGTTATCGCTGTGGCTGGGGCCGTGGATGATCCGTACCTTGCAAGTCCGCCAGATTGGCCAGTCGGTGCGCAACGACGGCCCGCAGTCGCACCTGTCGAAGAAGGGCACGCCGACCATGGGCGGTGCACTGATTCTATCGGCCATCGCCATCAGCACGCTGCTCTGGGCCGACTTGAGCAACCGCTATGTATGGGTGGTGCTGGCCGTCACCCTGTTGTTCGGTGCCATTGGCTGGGTCGATGACTACCGCAAAGTGATCGAGAAGGATTCACGCGGCCTGCCAAGCCGCTGGAAGTATTTTTGGCAGTCGGTGTTCGGCCTGGGAGCGGCGCTCTTCCTTTATATGACCGCACAGAGCCCGCTGGAGACCACCCTGATCCTGCCGCTGCTCAAGGACGTGAGTATTCCACTGGGCGCGGGATTCGTGGTGCTGACCTACTTCGTCATCGTCGGCTCGAGCAATGCGGTGAACCTGACCGATGGTCTGGATGGTCTGGCCATCCTGCCGACCGTGATGGTCGGCGGCGCGCTGGGGATCTTCTGCTACCTGTCGGGTAACGTGAATTTCGCCGATTACCTGCTGATCCCCTATTTGCCGGGCGCCGGTGAGCTGATCGTGTTCTGCGCCGCGCTGGTGGGGGCCGGTCTCGGTTTTCTCTGGTTCAACACCTACCCGGCGCAAGTCTTCATGGGCGACGTCGGAGCGCTGGCGCTGGGCGCGGCACTGGGCACCATCGCGGTGATCGTCCGTCAGGAAGTGGTGCTGTTCATCATGGGCGGGGTGTTCGTGATGGAAACCCTGTCGGTGATCATCCAGGTCGCATCCTTCAAGTTGACCGGCAAGCGGGTGTTCCGCATGGCGCCGATTCATCACCATTTCGAGCTTAAAGGCTGGCCGGAGCCGCGGGTGATCGTGCGCTTCTGGATCATCACGGTGATCCTGGTGCTGGTCGGTTTAGCCACTCTTAAACTGCGCTGAGGACTGTATGAGCCTGATCGCTTCTGACCACTTCCGCATCGTTGTCGGCCTCGGCAAGAGCGGCATGTCCCTGGTGCGCTTTCTGGCGCGCCAGGGTATGCGCTTTGCCGTGGCCGATACGCGAGCGAACCCGCCGGAGTTGAGCGCCCTGCGCGAACAGTTCCCGCAGGTGGAAGTGCGTTGCGGCGAACTGGACGTGGAATTCCTCTGCCGGGCCAGCGAGTTGTTGATCAGTCCCGGTTTGGCGGTCGCTACACCGGCACTGCAGGAAGCCGCCAGACGGGGCGTCAAACTGTCGGGCGATATCGATCTGTTCGCCCGTTATGCCAAGGCGCCGATCATCGCCATCACCGGCTCTAACGCGAAAAGTACGGTCACCACCCTGGTTGGAGAGATGGCTGCAGCGGCCGGCAAGAAAGTCGCCGTGGGTGGCAACCTGGGTACGCCGGCACTCGACTTGCTAGCCGATGACGTCGAGTTGTACGTGCTGGAGCTGTCCAGCTTCCAGCTGGAAACCACCGATCTGCTGAATGCCGAAGTGGCGACCTGCCTGAACATCAGCGAAGACCACATGGATCGCTACAGCGGGCTGCCGGCCTATCACCTGGCCAAGCACCGGATCTTCCGTGGCGCCAAGCAAGTGGTGGTGAACCGCGATGACGCCTTGTCGCGGCCGCTGGTTGCCGATCAGCTACCGTGCTGGAACTTTGGCCTGGGCAAGCCGGACTTCAAGCGCTTCGGCCTGCTCGAGGAGCACGGCGAGAAATGCCTGGCCTTCCAGTTCGATGCGCTGTTGCCGGTGCGCGAGCTGAAAATTCGCGGCGCCCATAACCAGTCCAACGCCCTCGCGGCCCTGGCGCTGGGGCATGCGGCAGGCCTGCCGTTCGCGCCGATGCTGGCGACCCTGAAAACATTCGCCGGCCTGCCGCACCGCTGCCAATGGGTCGGCGAGCGTCATGGCGTGAGCTACTACGACGACTCCAAGGCGACCAATGTCGGCGCCGCTCTGGCCGCCATCGACGGGCTTGGGGCGGATATCGCCGGCAAGCTGGTGCTGATTGCCGGTGGTGATGGCAAGGGCGCGGATTTCTCGGCACTGCGCGGGCCGGTGGGCAAATTTTGCCGCGCCGTGGTGTTGCTGGGCCGTGATGCCGAGCGTTTGGCGGCGGTGCTTGATGGTGCCGCGCCAATAGTCCGGGTGAGCAGTCTGCAGGAGGCCGTGCAGCGTTGTGCTGAACTGGCGCAGACGGGCGATGCCGTGCTGCTGTCGCCGGCTTGCGCCAGCCTCGACATGTTCAAGAATTTTGAAGAGCGTGGTCGCCTGTTCGCCCTTGCCGTGGAGGGTCTGAACTGATGCTTGCCCGCCTGCTCGCCGCCCCGTCACCCCTGCATACCCGTCGCGGTATCGATCTCGACTTCCCGTTGCTGGCTGGCTGCCTGGCTCTGCTGGGGCTTGGGCTGGTGATGATCACCTCGGCATCGACGGAAGTCGCCGCGGCACTGACTGGCAATCCGCTCTACCACATGCTCCGTCATCTTATTTACCTGGTGCTGGGGCTGTCTGCCGGCGTGGTGACCCTGCTGGTGCCGATGGCGTTCTGGCAGCGTTTCGGTGGAACCCTGCTGCTCATGGCCGTAGCTCTGCTGATCATGGTGCTGCTGCCGGGGATCGGTCGTGAGGTCAATGGTGCGAATCGCTGGATCGGCTTCGGCATGTTCAACGTGCAGCCTTCCGAACTGGCCAAGCTGTTCACCGTGTTGTTCTTGGCGGGCTACCTGGTGCGCCGGCAAACCGAGGTGCGCGAGAGACTGATCGGCTTTCTCAAGCCTCTGGCGGTGCTCGCGCCCATTGCCGGCCTGCTGTTGGCCGAGCCGGACTTCGGCGCGACCGTGGTGCTGGTTGGCGCTTCGATCGCCATGCTGTTCCTCGGCGGGGTCAACCTGTGGCGCTTCATCCCGCTGGCCGCCGGCGTATTGGCCGCCGGTGCCCTGGTGATGACGGGGCAGTCCTACCGCATGCAACGCCTGACCAATTTCGTCGACCCCTGGGCTGACCAGTTCGGCGCCGGCTATCAGCTGAGTCAGGCGTTGATCGCCTTCGGTCGCGGCGAATGGTTCGGGGTAGGTCTGGGTAACAGCGTGCAGAAGCAGTTCTATCTACCGGAAGCGCATACCGACTTCGTCTTCGCCGTGCTCGCCGAAGAACTGGGCATGGTCGGGGCACTAGCCACCGTCGCTCTGTTCGTCTTCGTCAGCGTGCGCGCCCTGTACATCGGCCTATGGGCGGAGAAGGCCAAACAGTTGTTCTCCGCTTATGTCGCCTACGGCTTGGCTTTTCTGTGGATTGGCCAGGTGCTGATCAATATTGGGGTAAACGTCGGCCTGCTGCCGACCAAGGGCTTGACCCTGCCGTTCCTCAGCTATGGTGGCAGTTCCCTGGTGATCTGCTGCGTCAGCCTGGCGCTGCTGCTGCGTATCGAGTGGGAGCGACGCACCGAGCTGGGCAGCGAGGAAGCAGACTTCAAAGAGTCGGATTTCCTTGAGGGGCATGATGCCGTGGAGGTGAAGCATGCCCGGTAATGTGCTGATCATGGCCGGCGGCACCGGTGGCCACGTGTTCCCGGCGCTGGCCTGTGCTCGCGAGTTCCAGGCGCGCGGCTACCGTGTACATTGGCTGGGGACGCCGCGGGGCATCGAAAACGAACTGGTGCCGGCCGCCGGTCTGCCGCTGCACCTGATCAACGTCAGCGGGCTGCGCGGTAAGGGTAAGTTGTCTTTGCTCAAAGCGCCTTTCCAGCTGCTCAAGGCGCTGTTCCAGGCACGCAAAGTCGTGCGTGAGCTGCAGCCAGTCTGCGTGCTCGGCATGGGCGGGTATGTCACCGGTCCCGGCGGCTTGGCCGCCAAACTGTCCGGCGCGCCGTTGATCATCCACGAGCAGAACGCCGTGGCCGGTACCGCCAATCGCAGCCTGGTGCCGTTTGCCAGTCGCGTCTGCGAGGCCTTCCCGAATACCTTCCGCGCTTCGGCTAAACGCCGTACTACCGGTAACCCGGTACGCGAGGAGCTGTTTCTGGAAACCCCGCGTGAATCGTTGCTCAATCGCCGCCCGCGGCTGTTGGTGCTGGGCGGTAGCCTGGGGGCCGAACCGCTGAATAAATTGCTGCCAGAAGCCTTGGCTGGAGTGGCGGCCGAATTGCGCCCCGAGGTGTTCCATCAGGCGGGCAAGCAGCACGACGCAATTACTGGCGAACGTTATCGCGCGGCGGGCGTCGAAGCGCAGGTCGCGCCTTTTATCAAGGATATGGCGCGCGCCTATGCCTGGGCCGATCTGGTGGTGTGCCGCGCCGGCGCCTTGACCGTCAGCGAACTGGCCGCCGCCGGGCTGCCATCCTTCCTGGTGCCGCTGCCCCACGCGATCGACGATCACCAGACGCAAAACGCCGGCTATCTCGCCAGAGAGGGCGCCGCTGTCCTTCTGCCGCAAGGCACCACTGACGCCGCCACGCTGGCCACACAGTTGACCGAGGTTTTGATGCACTCCGAACGATTGAACCAAATGGCTAGCACAGCGCGACGTCTGGCCAGGCCCGATGCCACCCGCAATGTGGTCGAGATTTGCCTGGAGGTGGCCCGTGGTTGAGAACCAGAAAGCATTCCCGCAGCCGGAAATGCGCCGGATTCGTCGCATCCACTTCGTCGGTATCGGCGGCGCCGGTATGTGCGGTATCGCCGAGGTGCTGCTGAATCTCGGCTACCAGGTGTCCGGCTCCGACCTCAAGGGCTCGGCGGTGACCGAGCGCTTGCAGAAGTTCGGTGCAGAGATTTTTATCGGTCACCGTGCCGAGAACGCGGAAAATGCCGACGTATTGGTGGTTTCCAGTGCGGTCAACACCTCCAATCCTGAAGTGGCGAGCGCCCTTGAACGGCGCGTGCCCGTAGTGCCGCGGGCCGAGATGCTCGCCGAGCTGATGCGTTACCGCCACGGCGTCGCGGTCGCCGGTACTCACGGCAAGACCACCACCACCAGTCTGCTGGCCTCGGTTTTCGCCGCTGGTGGCCTGGACCCGACCTTCGTGATTGGCGGTCGTCTGAATGCTGCCGGCACCAACGCACAGCTCGGCACCAGCCGCTATCTGATTGCCGAGGCCGACGAGAGCGACGCCAGTTTCCTGCACCTGCAGCCCATGGTCGCGGTCGTCACCAATATCGACATGGACCACATGAGCACCTACGAGGGGGACTTCAACCGGTTGAAGAAAACCTTCGTCGAGTTCCTGCATAACCTGCCGTTTTACGGCCTGGCCGTGGTCTGCGTGGACGATCCGGTGGTGCGCGAGATTCTGCCGCAGGTAGCGCGCCCGATCATGACGTACGGTTTTGATGAAGGCGCGGATGTGCGGGCGATCAATGTGCGCCAGCAGGGCATGGTGACCCATTTCACCGTGTTGCGTCGCGACCGCGAGCCGCTCGATGTGTCGGTCAATATGCCGGGCAACCACAACGTGCTGAACGCCCTGGCGACCATCGCCATCGCCACCGACGAAGGCATCAGCGATGAAGCCATTGTTCAGGGGCTCTCGGGCTTCCAGGGCGTCGGTCGGCGCTTTCAGGTGTACGGCGAGCTGCCGGTGGACGGCGGCAGCGTGATGCTGGTCGACGACTACGGTCATCACCCGCGTGAAGTAGCCGCGGTGATCAAGGCCGTGCGTGGCGGTTGGCCGGAGCGGCGCCTGGTGATGGTGTACCAGCCACATCGTTTCAGTCGTACTCGCGACCTGTACGACGACTTCGTCCAGGTGCTGGGTGAAACCAATGTGCTGCTGTTGATGGAAGTCTATCCGGCCGGCGAAGAGCCGATTCCCGGGGCGGACAGCCGACAGCTGTGCCACAGCATTCGTCAGCGTGGTCAGCTCGACCCGATTTACATCGAGCGTGGTGTCGAACTGGCACCGCTGATCAAGCCGCTGCTGCGTGCCGGCGACATCCTGCTCTGCCAGGGCGCCGGAGATATTGGTGGCCTTGCGCCGCAGTTGTTGCAGAGCCCTTTATTCGCCGCGGGCAAAGGTGAGTCGAAATGAGTGCCGATAGTTTGCAATCCCAGTTTCCGGTCACGGCCTTCGGACGCGTGGCGGTGCTGTTCGGCGGCAAGAGCGCCGAGCGCGAGGTCTCGCTGAAGTCCGGCAATGCCGTGCTCAAAGCCCTGCAAGGCGCAGGCGTGGATGCCTTCGGTATCGATGTCGGCAATGACTTCCTGCAGCGCCTGCTCAACGAGAAGATCGACCGTGCCTTTATCGTCCTGCATGGTCGCGGCGGTGAAGATGGCAGTATGCAAGGGCTGCTCGAGTGCGCCGGTATTCCCTATACCGGCAGCGGCATTCTGGCGTCTGCCCTGGCCATGGACAAATTGCGCACCAAGCAGGTCTGGCAAAGTCTGGGGCTGCCGACACCGCGTCATGCGGTATTGGCCAGTGCCGAGGATTGTCGTGCCGCTGCGACTGAGCTGGGTTTCCCGTTGATCGTCAAACCCGCGCATGAAGGTTCGAGCATCGGCATGGCCAAGGTGGCCGATGTCGAGGCGTTGATCGCCGCCTGGCAAGACGCCAGTCAGTACGACGCGCAGGTGTTGGTCGAACAATGGATTCACGGTCCCGAGTTCACCATCGCCACCCTGCGTGGCCAGGTGCTGCCGCCGATTGCCCTGGGCACGCCGCACAGTTTCTACGACTACGACGCCAAGTACCTGGCCAATGACACCCAGTACCGCATTCCGTGCGGTCTCGACGCTGCCAAGGAACAGGAGCTGAAGACCCTGTCCGCGCGCGCCTGTGAGGCCGTGGGCAGTCAGGGTTGGGCGCGCGTCGATGTAATGCAGGATGACCAGGGGCAATTCTGGTTGCTGGAGGTCAACACCGTGCCAGGTATGACCGATCACAGTCTGGTGCCGATGGCCGCTGCGGCTGCCGGTCTGGACTTTCAACAGCTGGTGTTGGCGATCCTCGCCGACAGCCTTGAGGCTCGGGGTTAAGCCATGGGCGCCATCCTTCGTCATCAGCCAGGTTCTGCGCGCACGCCGTTGCGCGGCAAGCCTGTGCCGCGCGGCGCCAGTCGCATGGTGGCCAAGGAGACGATCGGCGTGCGCTTGCCCAGGCCGAGTTTCGACCTGCTAAAGCGCATCACCTGGCCAGTGCTGTTGGTGGTGCTAGGCATGGGTGCTTATGAGTTGGCGCAGCGCCTGTTGCCTTACGCCGACCGGCCAATCGCCAAGATCAGCGTCGAAGGCGATCTTAGTTACATCAGCCAGCAGGCTGTACAAGAGCGTATTGCGCCTTTCGTTACGGCGAGCTTTTTCAGTGTCGATTTGCAAGGCATGCGCAGTGAACTGGAACAAATGCCCTGGATCGCCACGGCCAATGTACGTCGGGTATGGCCCGATCAGGTGCTGGTGCATCTGGAGGAGCAGCTGCCGATCGCCCGCTGGGGGGATGAGGCGCTACTGAATAACCAGGGCCAGGCGTTCGCGCCGCGAGAGCTGGCTAATTACGAACACCTGCCGCAGTTGTATGGCCCAAAACGCGCACAGCAGCAGGTAATGCAGCAATACCAGGTACTGAGCCAGATGCTCCGGCCGTTGGGGTTCTCCGTGGCGCGCCTGGAATTGCGCGAGCGGGGGAGCTGGTTCCTCTCTACCGCTCAGGGCATCGAGCTGTTGTTGGGGCGCGATCATCTGGTGGAAAAAATGCGTCGCTTCATCGCCATTTACGACAAGGCACTGAAAGCGCAGAACACGAATATCGCGCGGATCGATCTGCGTTACGCCAATGGCCTGGCCGTGGCGTGGCGCGAGCCGGTTGCGCCCACGGCGGCTGACACCGCTGTCGTGCAGTGAATCAGGAGAAGGCGAGAGACATGGCAAACGTGCAGAGCGGCAAGATGATCGTCGGCCTCGACATCGGCACCTCCAAGGTGGTGGCGCTGGTTGGCGAGGTGACGGCCGATGGCCAGTTGGAAATCGTTGGCATCGGTACCCATCCGTCGCGCGGCCTGAAGAAGGGCGTGGTGGTCAATATCGAATCCACTGTGCAATCGATTCAGCGCGCGGTAGAAGAGGCACAGCTGATGGCCGGCTGCCGGATTCACTCGGCTTTTGTCGGCTTGGCGGGCAACCACATCCGCAGCCTGAACTCTCACGGCATCGTCGCCATTCGTGATCGCGAAGTCAGTTCGGCCGACCTGGAGCGCGTACTGGATGCCGCCCAGGCGGTGGCTATTCCGGCGGATCAGCGGGTCTTGCACACCCTGCCGCAGGATTACGTGATCGATAACCAGGAAGGCGTGCGCGAGCCGCTGGGCATGTCCGGCGTGCGTCTCGAAGCCAAGGTGCATGTGGTGACCTGCGCGGTGAACGCGGCGCAGAACGTCGAGAAGTGCGTGCGTCGTTGCGGCCTGGAGATCGACGATATCATTCTCGAGCAGCTTGCTTCGGCTTACGCGGTGCTCACCGACGATGAGAAAGAGCTGGGTGTGTGCCTGGTCGACATCGGTGGCGGCACCACCGACATCTGCATCTTTACCGAGGGCGCGATTCGTCACACCGCGGTGATTCCGATTGCCGGCGATCAGGTCACCAACGACATCGCCATGGCGCTGCGTACGCCGACCCAGTATGCCGAAGAAATCAAGATTCGCTACGCCTGCGCCCTGGCCAAGCTGGCCGGTGCCGGCGAGACCATCAAGGTGCCCAGCGTCGGCGATCGTCCGCCGCGTGACCTGTCCCGGCAATCGCTGGCCGAAGTGGTCGAGCCGCGCTACGACGAACTCTTCACCCTGATTCAGGCTGAGCTGCGGCGCAGTGGCTATGAGGATCTGATCCCGGCCGGGATCGTGCTCACCGGCGGTACTGCGAAGATGGAAGGGGCCGTCGAACTGGCCGAGGAAATCTTTCACATGCCGGTGCGTCTCGGTGTCCCCCACAGCGTCAAGGGGCTGGCCGATGTGGTGCGCAACCCGATCTATTCCACAGGTGTGGGCCTGTTGCTATACGGGCTGCAAAAGCAGGCCGACGGCGTCTCCATGTCTGGTATTGGCAGTTACAGCGATGAACCCGTTACACCTGTATTCGAGCGCCTGAAACGCTGGGTACAGGGCAATTTCTGATGTTAAACGGCGTGTGCAGTAGGCGTTACAACTAGAAAGGAAGGAGAGGGAAAATGTTCGAACTCGTAGACAGCGTCCCGCTTAGCGCGGTTATCAAGGTCATAGGTGTCGGTGGTGGTGGCGGTAACGCCGTTAATCACATGGCGTCCAGCAACATCGAAGGCGTCGAATTCATCTGCGCCAATACCGATGCCCAGGCACTGAAAAACATCGGTGCGCGCACCGTCCTGCAACTCGGCCCAGGCGTGACCAAGGGGCTGGGTGCTGGTGCCAACCCGGAAGTCGGCCGTCAGGCTGCTCTGGAGGATCGTGAGCGTATCGCCGAAGTCTTGCAGGGCTGCGATATGGTCTTCATCACCACGGGCATGGGTGGTGGTACCGGTACCGGTGCCGCGCCGGTGATCGCCGAAGTAGCCAAGGAAATGGGCATTCTCACCGTTGCTGTGGTGACCCGTCCGTTCCCTTTCGAAGGCCGTAAGCGCATGCAGATCGCCGACGAGGGCATTCGTGCACTGTCGGAAAGCGTCGATTCGTTGATCACCATCCCTAACGAAAAGCTGCTGACTATCCTCGGCAAAGACGCCAGCCTGCTGTCGGCTTTCGCCAAGGCCGACGATGTACTGGCCGGTGCCGTACGTGGTATCTCCGATATCATCAAGCGTCCAGGGATGATCAACGTCGACTTCGCCGACGTGAAAACCGTGATGAGCGAAATGGGTATGGCGATGATGGGTACCGGCTGCGCCAGCGGTCCGAATCGTGCCCGTGAAGCGACCGAAGCGGCAATCCGCAACCCGTTGCTGGAAGACGTCAACCTGCAAGGGGCGCGTGGCATCCTGGTGAACATCACCGCCGGTCCTGACCTGTCCCTGGGTGAGTACTCCGACGTGGGTAGCATCATCGAGCAGTTCGCCTCCGAGCACGCCACAGTCAAAGTGGGTACCGTGATCGATCCGGATATGCGTGAAGAGTTGCACGTGACCGTGGTTGCCACTGGTCTGGGCGCGCGCATTGAAAAGCCGGTAAAAGTAGTCGATAACACCATGCAAGTCGCGGCCACTTCGTCGACCCCGGCGGCTCCGGCAACGCCTTCGCGCAGCGAGCAGAGTGTCAACTACAAGGACTACGAACGGCCTACCGTACAGCGCCAGAGCCATTCCGGTGCAGCTACTGCGGCCAAGCTGAATGCGCACGATGACCTGGATTATCTGGACATCCCAGCGTTCCTGCGTCGGCAGGCTGATTGATGGAGTGTATCAGGGGCATTGGTTCGATTGGTGTTCAGCAAGGGCCGGTTCTGCTATTATCGCCGGCCATTGTTGAAAACAATTCGCAACTAGCGCTATAGCGGCCAAGCCATGATCAGACAACGCACCCTGAAGAACATTATCCGCGCCACTGGCGTTGGCCTGCATTCCGGGGAGAAGGTATACCTGACCCTGAAGCCGGCACCCGTGGACACCGGTATCGTGTTCCGTCGTACCGACCTAGATCCCGTGGTGGAAATTCCCGCGCGGGCGAGCAATGTCGGTGAAACCACCATGTCGACCACCTTGGTCAATGGTGACGTCAAGGTGGATACGGTAGAGCACCTGCTTTCGGCCATGGCTGGCCTGGGTATCGATAACGCCTACGTCGAGCTCTCCGCGTCCGAAGTACCGATCATGGATGGCAGTGCCGGTCCTTTTGTATTCCTGATTCAATCTGCTGGTTTGCAAGAGCAGGAAGCCCATAAGAAGTTCATCCGCATCATCCGCGAAGTCACGGTTGAAGAAGGCGACAAGCGCGCCACCTTCGTGCCTTTCGAGGGATTCAAGGTGAGTTTCGAGATCGATTTCGATCATCCGGTTTTCCGCAATCGCACCCAGTCGGCCAGTGTAGATTTTTCCAGCACCTCTTTCGTCAAGGAGGTCAGCCGGGCGCGTACCTTCGGTTTCATGCGTGACATCGAGTTCCTCCGTTCACAGAACCTGGCGCTCGGCGGCAGCGTAGACAACGCTATTGTGGTGGATGAGTACCGTGTATTGAACGAAGACGGCCTGCGTTATGAGGACGAGTTCGTCAAACACAAGATTCTCGATGCCATTGGTGACCTCTACCTGCTAGGGAATAGCTTGATTGGTGAGTTCCGTGGCTTCAAGTCCGGACATGCACTGAACAACCTTCTGCTGCGCACCTTGATCGAGCAGACGGATGCCTGGGAAATGGTCACCTTCGACGACGCCAAGACTGCACCCATTTCCTATATGCGCCCGGCTGCGGCCGTGTAGCCAAGACTCTCTTCCTTTCTGATTCGAGGCCACCTTGGGGTGGCCTCTTTTTTTGGGGATGTGTCTTGATCGCGCAAAAGTGCAGGTTGCGGCTTACTCGCTGGGGTTTCCGTGCTTGGCCAGGCGCTCCAGCGCGGCACGCAATTTAGGGTCGCGAACGCCCTCGGCGGTCGCCTGGATGTTCTCGGCAGCGCTGCTGGACAAGCTAATAGTGCGACCGACTGCACGCCTTTCGGCGGCCGGTGGTTGCACCTTGAAGAGGATTTTCGCTAAGGTCGCGAACTCTTCGAGCGCCTGCAGTTGTTTGAGCAGGCGCCGCTGTTGATAGCGTAAGCGGGTGGCCCAGTGGCCATCGGTAACGATAAGAAGCAGGCAGCCCTCACGCCAGAACGCGACATGGCAGTGTTCGCGGGCCGCAGGTTGCAGCTGGCTTTCCACTAAGCGTTGCAGGTGATCGAGGCGTTGCGCCTGATTGAATAACGCTTTCAAGGGCTTCGCTTCGCGCAGCAGCGCAGCGGGTGCTCGGGCCGGCAAGGGACGAAACGTCATGGCAGGACGCCTGAAATTGTGGAACCGCCATGGTAGCAGAAACCCTGCCGCCAACTTGGGTTCCACCGTAAAGGGGAAGCCATGCACATCATTTTACTCAGTCGGCGTCACGGCGCCGCACGTTCACTCAGCCTGGATTTACGTTGGTTGTTGCTGTTGCTGGTCATGCTGGTCGGCGTGACGCTGGCGACGGGGGCTGCGTTTGGCGCCTGGTGGGCGCCGCCATCGCTCAGCGATAAGGACAATGCGCAGCTTACCCTGGCGCTGGATCAGCAGCGCGCAGAGGTCGGAGCGGCACGCAACGATGCACAGCGTCAGCTGGATGCCTTCGGCGTGCATGTCGCCGAGTTGCAGGCGCGCCTGACTCGCCTGGATGCACTGGGCGAGCGTCTGACCGAGCTGGCCGAGCTGGATTCCAGCGAGTTCGATTTTTCCTTGAATGTGGGGCAGGGCGGCCTGGAAGAGCCGCTCGACGCTGCCGTCTATTCCCCGCCATCATTTATCAGCAGTCTGGATGAGTTGGCGCTGCGAGTGGATAGCCGTGAGCAACAGCTCGAGGTGCTGGAGGACTTGCTGGCCGAACGCCGTCTCAATGAAGCCGAATACTTGGCGGGCCGCCCGGTTTTGCAGGGCTATGTATCTTCACCGTTCGGTCGGCGTACCGATCCTTTGCGGGGTCGTTTGAGTATGCATAAAGGCGTGGATTTCGCTGCCAAGGCTGGCAGCCCGGTGGTAGCTGTGGCTGCAGGTGTAGTGACCGCCTCGGGGCGTCGTTCCGGTTACGGTAATACGGTGGAGGTCAGCCATGCAGATGGTTATGTCACGCTGTATGCGCATAATCAGAGCAACCTGGTGCAGGTCGGCGACCTGGTTCAGCGTGGTCAAACCATTGCCAAGGTGGGCAGTACCGGGCGTTCTACCGGTTACCATGTGCACTTTGAAGTTACCCAGAATGGCCGCGTAGTCAACCCCTCGAGCTACATCGCACGCGTTAGTGGCGTCGAATAACGCCGCTTTCTTCATCCTCGTTTCCGGGTAGAATGCCCCCTTCGCACGCAGCCATGAGGGCTGCATGGGCGACTCACGGGGCCGCCCTCCATCCATACGCGTGGGAAGATCCTGTCGATATGTTTGCGCCTTTGTTGAAAAAACTCTTTGGAAGCAAGAACGAGCGTGAAGTCAAGCGCATGCTCAAGACGGTTCAGGCCGTCAATGCCTTCGAGGAGCAGATGCTTGCGCTCTCGGATGAGCAACTGCGCGCCAAAACTGACGAATTCAAGACCCGCCTGGGCAAAGGTGAAACCCTCGACGCGCTGCTGCCGGAAGCCTTTGCCGTGGCTCGGGAAGCGGGTAAGCGTGTGCTGGGCATGCGTCACTTTGATGTTCAGCTGATCGGCGGCACTACCTTGCATGAAGGCATGATTGCCGAGATGCGCACCGGTGAAGGTAAAACCCTGGTGGCGACTCTGGCGGTTTATCTCAATGCGCTGTCCGGCAAGGGCGTGCATGTGGTGACGGTCAACGACTACCTGGCCCGTCGCGATGCCAACTGGATGCGTCCACTGTATGAGTTTCTCGGTCTGTCGGTCGGTATCGTCACGCCTTTCATGCCGCCGGAAGAGAAGCGCGCGGCCTATGCCGCTGACATTACCTACGGCACCAACAACGAATTCGGCTTCGATTACCTGCGCGACAACATGGCCTTCAGTCTGGAGGACAAGTTCCAGCGTGAGCTGAATTTTGCGGTGATCGACGAAGTCGACTCGATCCTCATCGATGAGGCGCGTACACCGCTGATTATCTCCGGCCAGGCCGAAGACAGCTCCAAGCTGTATATCGAGATCAACAAGCTGATTCCTCGCCTCAAGCAGCACATCGAGGAAGAGGAAGGTGTGGTCACTCAGGAAGGCCACTACTCGGTCGATGAGAAGACCCGCCAGGTCGAGCTGAATGAGGCGGGCCACCAGTTCATCGAAGAACTGCTGACTCAGGTTGGCCTGCTGGCCGAGGGCGAGAGCCTGTACTCCGCGCACAACCTGGGGCTGCTGACCCACGTGTATGCCGGTCTGCGTGCGCACAAGCTGTTCCAGCGCAACGTCGAATACATCGTGCAGAACGATCAGGTCATCCTGGTCGACGAACACACTGGTCGGACCATGCCGGGACGGCGTCTTTCGGAAGGCCTGCACCAGGCGATCGAAGCCAAAGAGGGTCTGAATATCCAGGCCGAGAGTCAGACGCTGGCCTCGACTACCTTCCAGAACTACTTCCGCCTGTATAACAAGCTGTCGGGCATGACCGGCACCGCCGACACCGAAGCCTTCGAATTCCACCAGATCTACGGTCTGGCGGTAATGGTCATTCCGACCAACCGGCCACTGGCGCGTAAGGATTTCAACGACCTTGTCTACCTGACCCAGGAAGAGAAGTACGCCGCGATCGTCACCGACATCAAGGAGTGCCAGGCCCAGGGCCGGCCTATCCTGGTCGGTACGGCAACGATCGAAACCTCCGAATATGTCTCGCGGCTGTTGGAAAAAGAAGGTATCGAGCACAAGGTGCTCAACGCCAAGTTCCACGAAAAAGAAGCCGAGATCATTGCCCAGGCCGGTCGCCCAGGCGCGCTGACCATCGCTACCAACATGGCCGGTCGCGGTACCGACATCCTCCTGGGCGGTAACTGGGAAGTCGAAGTGGCGGCGTTGGAAAACCCTACCGATGAGCAGGTCGCTCAGGTCAAGGCCGACTGGCAGAAGCGTCACCAGCAGGTGATCGAGGCCGGCGGCCTGCACGTGATCGCCTCCGAGCGGCATGAGTCGCGGCGTATTGATAACCAGCTGCGCGGCCGTTCCGGTCGCCAGGGCGACCCGGGCTCCAGCCGTTTCTATCTGTCGCTGGAAGACAGCCTGATGCGCATCTTCGCCTCCGACCGGGTGAAGAACTTCATGAAGGCCCTGGGCATGCAAGCGGGCGAAGCGATCGAGCACCGTATGGTGACCAACGCCATCGAGAAGGCCCAGCGTAAGGTCGAAGGGCGTAACTTCGACATGCGTAAGCAACTGCTCGAATTCGACGACGTGGCCAACGAGCAGCGCAAGGTGATCTACCACATGCGCAACACCTTGCTGGCGGCTGACGATATTGGCGAAACCATCGTCGACTTCCGTCAGGAGGTGCTGGACGGCACCATCAACGAACACATCGCGCCGCAGTCCTTGCCCGAGCAGTGGGATATTGCCGGTCTGGAAGCCGCGCTGTTCAGCAGCTTCAGCCTGAAACTGCCGATCCAGCAGTGGCTCGACGATGACCACAAGCTTTATGAAGAAACCTTGCGCGAGCGGATTCTGCAAGAGCTGATCGTGGCCTACAACGAGAAGGAAGACCTGGCCAGCGCCGAAGCCTTGCGCACCTTCGAGAAGCAGATTCTCCTGCGCGTGCTAGACGACCTGTGGAAGGATCATCTGTCGACCATGGATCACCTGCGTCACGGCATTCACCTGCGTGGGTATGCGCAGAAGAACCCCAAGCAGGAATACAAGCGCGAGTCCTTCGCCCTGTTCCAGGAGCTGCTCAACTCGATCAAGCGTGACACCATCCGCGTACTGTCCCACGTTCAGGTACGCCGCGAAGACCCGATTGAGGAGGAGGCGCGTCTGCGCCAGGAAGCCGAGGCGATGGCGCAACGCATGCAGTTCCAGCACGCCGAGACCTCGGCGCTGGATCAGCCTGCCGACTCCGCCGAAGAGGGTGATGTGGCGGTCGCCGCGACGCCGGTGCGCAGCGAGCAGAAGACGGGTCGCAACGAGCCTTGCCCCTGTGGTTCCGGCAAGAAGTACAAGCATTGCCACGGTCAAATCAGCTGATTGGGCGAGCCGTACAGTAATACGGGCATGGGGTTTGGCTATGCTTGACCCTGCCCAGATGACGCCGCGAACGGTTTGGCCGCTCGCGGCGTTTTACCATCCGTTTTACTATCCAATGTGCGCATAACCGGCGCTACGGCGCTTTATTATTTCAAGGAGCGTTCTCTATGGCTGTTGGTCTTGGCCCGCTGTCTACCCTGCACCCGGTTCCAGGTTTTGAACTGGGCATCGCTTCGGCTGGCATCAAGCGCCCAGGGCGCAAGGATGTGGTGGTGATGCGCTGCGCCGAGGGCTCCAGCGTCGCCGGTGTGTTTACCCTCAACGCCTTCTGCGCGGCCCCGGTGATTCTGGCCAAGAAGCGCGTCCAGGGCCCCGTGCGTTATCTGTTGACCAACACTGGCAACGCCAATGCCGGTACCGGCGAGCCTGGCTTGCAGCATGCCGCCCGCACTTGCGCCACGCTGGCACAACTGGCGGGCGTCGAGGAAAGCGCCGTGCTGCCGTTTTCCACCGGGGTGATCGGTGAGCCGTTACCGGTGGAGAAGATCGAAGGTGCTTTGCAGGCCGCACTGGACGACCTGGCGGAGAACCATTGGGCCGAGGCAGCAGTGGGTATCATGACCACCGACACCTTGCCCAAGGGCGCTAGCCGTCAGTTCGTGCATGACGGCGTCACGGTGACCGTCACCGGCATCAGCAAGGGCGCGGGGATGATCAAGCCGAACATGGCAACCATGCTCGGGTATATCGCCACCGACGCCAAGGTCGCTCAAGGTGTGTTGCGCGACCTGCTGCGCGATGCGGCAAACAAATCGTTCAATCGCATCACCATCGACGGCGACACCTCGACCAATGACTGCTGCATGCTGATCGCCACCGGGAAGGCGGCGTTGCCGGAAATCACCCAGGCCAGCGGGGCTTTGTTCGCCGCACTCAAGCAGGCGGTGTTCGAGGTGTGCATGGAGGTGGCCCAGGCCATCGTGCGCGACGGCGAGGGCGCGACCAAGTTCGTCACGGTGCAGGTCAATGGTGGGGCGACTCATCAGGAGTGCCTGGACGTCGGCTATGCCGTGGCCCATTCGCCGCTGATCAAGACCGCGCTGTTTGCCTCCGACCCGAACTGGGGGCGGATTCTCGCGGCGGTTGGGCGTGCCGGGGTGGCGCAACTGGACGTGAGCAAGATCGATGTGTTCCTCGGCGAGGTATGCATCGCCAGTCACGGCTGCCGTGCGGCCAGCTACACCGAGGAGCAGGGGTCGGCGGTGATGGCCGAAGCGGAAATCACCATCCGTATCGAACTGGGACGTGGCAGCTGCAGCGAAACCATCTGGACCACCGACCTGTCCCACGAGTATGTGAAGATCAACGCCGAATACCGCACCTGAGTGGGGTGCAAGTGCTGTAACGCTGTCGCTATTCCCGTTGTTCATGGCCCCATGAATAACGGGAATTTGCTATTCGGGGAGTCGCCTCTTACCGTCGACTGACCTGTCCTCACTGGTTAACGCACGGAGCGACCCCATGACCCTGAACCTGATCGTCGGCAACAAGCGCTATTCCTCCTGGTCGCTGCGTGCGGCCTTGGCCTTGGAGTTGAGCGGTGCACCTTATACGGAACAGGTGATTGCGCTCAATCGCCCGGACACCCAGGCGCGTATCCGTGAGTACTCCCCGACCGGCAAGGTGCCGTTACTGATAACCGAGGAGGGGCCGGTGTGGGACTCCCTGGCGATCGGAGAATACCTCGCTGAACGCTTTCCCGAAGCTCACCTCTGGCCGCGCGGGCAATACGCTCGTGCGCTGGCCCGTAGCGTATGTGCGGAAATGCACAGCGGCTTCGTCGGTTTGCGTACGCATATGCCGATGGACCTCAAGCGCGATGAGGTGCTGGCCGAAGTGCCGGACGACGCCCAGGCCGATATTCAGCGAGTCTGCGCGCTGTGGACCGATTGCCGTGAGCGCTTCGGCCAGGACGGCCCG
Organism: Pseudomonas taeanensis MS-3; assembly: GCF_000498575.2. GTDB lineage: Bacteria > Pseudomonadota > Gammaproteobacteria > Pseudomonadales > Pseudomonadaceae > Aquipseudomonas > Aquipseudomonas taeanensis. Next base: position 178,614 of record NZ_AWSQ01000006.1, on the reverse strand, counting down.
TTTTTGTTCGGCCATGCCAGCCTGGCGGACGCCTACTTTGCGCCGGTGGCTGCGCGGTTGCGCAGTTATCAGGTCGATTTACCCGAGGTCGCGGCGGCCTATGTGGCTACCGTCTACCAATGGCCGGCGTTTCAGCGCTGGTATCAGATGGCTCTCAAGGAACAGCTGGGATGAAACGCGTGCATGTGGCTGCGGCGGTGATTCGCAGGGCGGACGGACGCATCCTGATCGCCAAGCGGGCGGATGCTAGCCATCAGGGCGGCCTCTGGGAGTTTCCCGGCGGCAAGGTGGAAAGTGGTGAGGCGATTGAGGCGGCCCTGGCTCGGGAGCTGCAGGAAGAGCTGGGCATTCATCCGACAGCGGCGCGGCCGTTGATCCAGGTGCGTCACGACTACCCGGACAAGCAGGTGCTGCTGGACGTCTGGGAGGTCTCGGCGTTCGCTGGCCAGGCGCATGGCGCAGAAGGGCAACCGCTGGCCTGGGTCAATCCGCGGCAGTTGGGCGACTATGAGTTTCCGGCCGCCAATCGCCCCATAATTGCCGCCGCGCGCTTGCCCGAGCGCTACCTGATCACCCCGGATGGGCTAGGGGCGGCCGAATTACTGCGTGGTATCCAGCGCGCGCTGGACAGCGACATCGCTCTGCTGCAGTTGCGCGCCCCGGCGATGTTCGACCCGCAATACCGCGACCTGGCGCTGGATGCTGTAGGACTGTGCGCCGGACGTGCGCAGCTGATGCTCAAGGGGCCGTTAGAATGGTTGAGCGACTTTCCCGCTGCCGGCTGGCACCTGACGGCCCAACAGCTACGCGAGTTGGCTGCTAGCGGACGGCCGTTAGCGCCCGAGCGCTGGCTGGCAGCGTCTTGTCATTCGGCTGAAGAACTGGCGCTGGCGGCACAGCTGGGGGTGGACTTCGTCACCCTGTCGCCTGTGCAGGCGACAGCCACTCACCCGCAGGCGCAACCACTTGGCTGGGCAGCAACAGCTGAATTGCTGCAGGGTTTCAACCAGCCAGTGTATTTGCTCGGCGGCGTGGGCCCGGCTGAGCTTGAGCGAGCTTGGCAGGTGGGTGCGCAGGGGGTGGCGGGGATTCGGGCGTTCTGGCCGGACTAGAGGGTCGTGACTTGACCGCTATGAGCTTGGGGAAGGTATATTGCTCGCCCTAAAACGGTGCGAAGACAGGCGGGCGTGAGCGGTGAATAGCTTCAAGGGGTGGTTGCAGGGCTTCTGGCCGGCCCCAATGAATATCAGTCGAGGCGAACAGGGCTTGAGTTGTGTCGGGGCCTTCCTCGGCTTGCTGTTCACCGCCTGGTTTTGTCGCCAGGCCTTAGGTGGCGCTCATCTCTGGCTGGTCGCGCCGATGGGCGCTTCCGCCGTTTTGCTGTTTGCCGTGCCTTCCAGTCCGCTGGCACAGCCATGGTCGGCGGTCGGTGGCAGTTTGCTCGCCGCCTTGGTGGGGGTGAGCTGCGCCAAGTGGCTGGGGCCCTCCGGGCTGGCGGCTGCCGCTGCGGGTGCCTTAGCGATTGCCGCGATGTTTGCCCTGCGTTGCCTGCACCCTCCAGGTGGAGCCATCGCCCTGACCGCCGTATTGGGCGGCGAAGAGGTGACTCGGCTCGGGTATCACTTCGTGTTGTACCCGGTCGCACTGAATGTCCTGGCGTTGCTGCTGATTGCCCTGTTGTTCAATAACGTACTCAGACGCCGCTACCCGCATCGTCCGGTTGAACATGGCAACGTGCATAAGACCGCTGACCCTATCCCGCGTGACCGCCTGGGCTTTACCCCCGAGGACCTGGATGCGGTACTCAATGCGCGCGGCGAGCTGCTGGACATCGCCCGTGACGACCTGGAAGAGATTTTGCGGCAAACCGAGGAGCGGGCTTATCGACGGCGTTTCGGTGAGACGCGGTGTGTCGACATCATGTCCAAGGATGTGCTGAGCCTGGCCCCGGACGCCACTGTCGGCGCTGCCCTGAAACAGATGCATGCTCACAGGCTGAGCGGCATGCCGGTGGTCAATCCGCAGCGCATCCTGCAAGGCATGCTCTATCTGCATGACGTGATGCAGGTTGGGCCTGAGGCTGAGCAGGTACAGGTCGGGCAAGTGATGCAGCGAAAGGTGCCTAGCTGTTCCCCGGACTGGCCCATTACCTACCTGATACAGCTGCTATCCGATGGCAGCGTGCATAAAGTGCCGGTATTGGATGGGCATGGCGTGCTGTTGGGCATCGTCACCCAGACGGATCTGGTGGCTGCACTGTTCCGGGTGTCCCTGGAGACCCACCCGGGTAGAGTCGCTGCGCAGGTGGTTTGATCCGGGCAGCGCAGCGGGTCCTTGGCTTAGCCTGTTGCGCCCTCTGTTGTGGGCAGTGCGCTGAGAGTGTCACGGGCGCTTTGCGTGGTGCGATAGAGCACCAGTCGATAGGCGCCCAGGGAGATCACCCAGCAAAATAGGGCGGTCCACAGGTTGTGGGAGAAAAAGTGCGCGCCTTGCAGCATGCGTCCTATGGAAAAGGTGGTGCCCAACGCCAGCGCGAACCAGAGTGCCGCCTTGGCTGTGCGCGGGCGCCGATCACGCAGCACGAAGAACAGCGCGAACAGCGAGAAGCCTGCGGCGGCATGGCCACCCGGCCAGCAGCGCCCAGGCTTGGCGGTGGGTGCGCGCGCGCTGAGCAGTGGCGTGTAGGTCTCCTCGCCGCCAAACTGGCTGAGACTCCATGGGCAGTGCACCCCGGTGAGGGCCTTCAGGGGCGTGACGATACTGGTGGTCAGGCCCATTGCCAGTACCAGATAACCGAAGGGGCGGCGCCAGTGGTGGAGTTTCTTGCTCAGCAGGCTCAGGGCGAACCCGATGATGGCCAGCAGGCCAATGCCGATCACCGCCTGCTTGGCGCGGTCATGCAGGATGTCTTCGAGAAACGCACTATGCCGGCCGATAAAGCCGCTCTGCTGGTCATAGGCCCAGTTGGCGATGGTGAAATCCAGGGTCGTAGGGTCTGCCAGTAGTAGCAATAGCATCACGGCTAGCGGAATGCCGAAGCCCAGATAGAAGTTGAGCGGCCGCGAGGCGGTTGGCGAGTTGGCGAGCATGGTGTTGTTCCTTTGGCTAAGTCCGTCGATGTATCGGCGCAAAATGGTTAGTGATGTTCGAGAGCAGAAGCGGTCAGCGAGTTGGCTGCCTGCCAGCCGAGCAGGCCGTTACTGAAGCCGTAGCTGGCGCTCTGGTAGTAGGCAATGTCGCGATCAATCAGCGGGTCGCTGGTCGACACGCTCAGTTCATGGCTGATACCGAGTGCATTGTCGTGGCGCCGGGTCGTCTTGCGTGGGCTGAGTATCGCCAGGTCATGGCCGTCGAAGAGCCCGAGGTGTTGCTGGTTGCCGATCAGTACGCGTTCGGGTGCGGCTTGCTCGCGCAGTACGTTTCGGCCGAAAAAGGTCGAGACATAATCGAAATTGAGTAACCCCAGCAGCGTTGGGGCCAGGTCGATCTGGCTGGTCAGCCCGGCGAATTCGCGCGGGTTAATGAGTCCAGGCGCGTAGATAAACAACGGAATATGGTAATTGGCCACGGACAAGTCCTGTGTGCCCGCGCTGCCCGCGCTGTGGTCGGCGACGAAGATGAACAGGGTGTTGCTGAACCAGGGCTGCTGTCGTGCCTGCTGCAGGAACTGGCCGATGGCGTAGTCGGTGTATTTCACCGCGCCTGCGCGCCCCTGGCCTGAGGCAATGTCGATGCGCCCGTCCGGATAGGTATAGGGGCGCTGGTTGGATGTGGTCATCAGGTGCATGAAGAAGGGTTTGCCGGCGGCATGGTCGGCGTCGGCCAGCTTCAGCGTCTGCCGGTAGAGGTCCTCATCGCTCATGCCCCACGCGTTCTCGAACTCAACGTCGTGTTTGTCGACACTACTCAGGTCGAACACACGGTAACCATTGCCGCCGAAGAAGGTGTTCAGGTTGTCGAGGTAGCCACGTCCAGCGTAGACAAAGACGCTGTCGTAACCCTGAGCCTGAAACTGTTGGCCGAGGCTGGCGAATCCGCTTTCGCGGTTGATGCGCTTGACGATGGCGCGACCGGGGGTTGGCGGGATCGACAGGCTGATGGCTTCCAGTCCCCGGTCGGTACGGCTACCGGTGGCGTAGCAGTTGTTGAAGAACAGGCTCTGTTGACGCAAGCGGTCGAGGTTCGGAGTGAGCTGGCGGGTATCGCCGAAACTGCCCAGATAATTGGTGCTAAGGCTTTCAACGGTTACCAGAATCACGTTATGGCGCTGCGCTGGCCCCGGATTGTCGATGACCCGGCGAATATCCAGTGGCTGGTTACCGATGAAGTGCGCGTTGGCTTCGTTCAGTTCGGCGCGTAGCTGTTTCGCCACCTGGGTCTTAGGCAGGGTGCTGTAGAACTGCGGGTAGTCCAGTTCGTTGTTGCGCAAGGCAGCGAAGAATTGGTAAGGGCCGTTGCTTGCCAGCTCACGCAAGTAGGTACTGTTGTTCGCTGTGCGAAGTGCGCCCTGACCCAGTAGTGCACTGCTCAGCCCGGCCAGCAGGGCCAGGCTGGTCAGCGTCAAGACTCTGCCGCGCCACCCCAGCAGCGGTGCACGCAAAGCGGCGGCGGTGGCGTTGCGCAGCAGTACCGCGCCGATGACCGCAATCACGGCCAAGGCCGCCAGCAGCGGGTAGGTCGAATAGGATTCGAGCATGTCGTCGAGCACTTCATCGCAGTACAGCAGGTAGTCGACGGCGATAAAGTTGAAGCGCGCAGCAAATTCATCCCAGAACATCCACTCTGCCACCGCAGTGCTCAGCATGACGAACAGGCTGAGGCCCAGCAGCATGTGCAGCGCAGCGCGATGCCAGCGCTGCTGCCACAGGCGACGCGGACAGCACAGCAGGTACAGGGCCAGCGGCAATGTGGCGAAGAGAAGAAAACTCAGGTCATACAGCAGGCCAATGGCATAAGCCTGGATAAGCTCATGGCCACTGGCGCCGAAAGTCGCCAGATGCCCGAGTACCAAACCCGTGCGAGTCATGCAGAATGCTGCCAGCCAGGCTAGAAAAAACAGCGAAAGGTAGCGAAGCTGAGCAAAGTGGAACGGCGGCATCGTATGATCCGGCTTGGATGAGTGCGCCGCAGTCTGTTGCTGTGCGCGTGAGCCGTGCGTAAAAACAGCGTGAAAAAAACGTCAAAGTTGCAGCCAACCGTAGCCTGAAGGGGCAGCCGAACATGCGTATTCTTGTGGTGGAAGACAACCGGGACATCCTGGCCAATGTCCTCGATTATCTGGCTCTGAAGGGCTATAGCGTCGATTGTGCGCAGGATGGTCTGAGCGGTTTACATCTGGCGGCCACCGAGCACTACGACTTGATCGTGCTGGACATCATGCTGCCGGGCATGGATGGTTATCAGCTGTGCAAGCGGTTGCGCGAGGATGCCCGGCGCGATACGCCGATCATCATGCTGACCGCTCGCGATGCGCTGGATGATCGTCTGCAAGGGCTGAACGCCGGGGCCGACGATTACTTGCTCAAGCCGTTCGCCTTGTCCGAGTTGGTGGCGCGCATCGAGGCTATCCTGCGGCGCAGCCAGGGCAGTCGCAAGCGCCAGCTTCAGGTGGGCGAGTTGGTCTATGACCTCGATACTCTGCATATCAGTCGCGCCGGCCAGGCGCTCAAGCTCAACCCCTTGGGACTCAAGCTGCTCGCAGTGCTGATGCAGAAAAGCCCCGCTGTAGTCCGCCGCGAAGCGCTGGAAGAAGCGCTGTGGGGGGACGACTGCCCGGATAGCGACAGCCTGCGTAGCCACATCCACCAACTGCGCCAGGTGCTCGATAAGCCGTTCGCCAAGCCGCTGCTGCATACCGTGCACGGTATCGGTTATCGCCTGGCGGAGACTGTAAATGGCCTCTAAGCAGCCGCTGCTGCGCCGCATCGTTATCGCCTTCGTGCTGATGACCCTGGTCGTCAGTGGGGGGTTGTCCCTGAGTATCGTGGCCAGTGTGCATTTCGTTGAGGAGCACCTGGTCTCTCAGGAGCTGGATCGCGAGTTGAACATCGTGATCCAGGAGGACCTGCACCGCGGTCAGCGTCCCAGGGTGGATTCCAGTACCCGTTTCTTCGCCTCGCACTTGGCCGAATATGCGGTGCCGCAGCAGTTTGCCCAGGTCAGAAACGGTTTTTCCGAGGTGGTCGAGGGCGATCAGGCGTACTACGCCTTCAAACGCACCCAGAACGGTCAGGTGTTTATGCTGGTGCAAGAGCAGAATGAGTTCGAAGCGCGTGAGCAGGTGCTGTTCGATGTTGTGCTGGCTGGCTTCTTGTTGAGTGTGGTCGCGGCCTGGGGGCTCGGTTGGTTGCTGGCGCGACGGGTTATGGCGCCGGTGATCCGGCTGGCCAATCAGGTGCGTCATCGCGACCAGTTGCATGCCCTGGCGCCGGCCCTGGCGCCGGATTATCCGGATGATGAAGTCGGCCACCTGGCGGCCGCCTTCGACAGCACCCTGGGGCAGCTCCGGCAAACCCTTGAGCGTGAGCGGCTGTTCACCAGTGACGTCAGCCACGAGTTGCGTACCCCGCTGATGATTATTGCCAGCTCCTGCGAGCTGTTGGTGGAGGCGCAGGGCTTGAGCCCGCGGCAGCGCGAGCAGGTACAGCGCATCAGCCGTGCGGCGGAGGAAATGAGTGAACTGGTGCAGACCTTTCTGATGCTGGCACGGGCCAAACCGGAGGAGTCGAGACAGGGCGGCAGTGCCTCTTTGGCCGAGGTGGCGGACGAGCAGAGCAAGCGCTGGGCGCCGTTGATTGAGGAGAAAGGCTTGCAGTTTCAGCTGATCGCACAGGGCGTCGATAGCGCGCAGTACAACCTGACGTTTCTACGCACGGTCATGTCCAACTTGCTGCGTAATGCCCTGCATTACACCGAGCAGGGGGGCGTACGGCTGATCCTCGACACAGGCGGCTTTCGTGTGGAGGACAGTGGGGTCGGCATTCCCCTGGATCAGCACGAGCAGATGTTCCAGCCCTTCGTACGGGGCCCCGAGGCGCGTGGTGAGGGGCTGGGCTTGGGCCTGTCCCTGGTCAAGCGTATCTGCACTCACCAGGGCTGGGCAGTACGGGTAAGCGATCTGCCACCACAGGGCAGCCGCTTCGAGGTGAATTTACAGGGCTGACTTCACGTTTTCTTCACATGCTTTTGACGAGGGCTTTATGGGCTCGGCGATAGTCTGACAGCCATAGATCCCTTATCGGAGCAGGTTGTCATGTCACTCAACAAGTCCATTGAACTTGAGTTTTCGGGCAAGTATGACCGCGAGCATGCTCAGCAGTACTTGCATAAGCATCAGGACGGTCTGGCGCGGCGCCTGTCCCATTGGCGGGATGTGCAACTTGCCCGCCGGGCCCTGAAGCGAGCAGGCGAGCCTAACCTGGTGCTTGATCTGCCCTCCGGTGCCGGGCGCTTCTGGTCACTGCTGGCCGAGCAGCCGAACCGGGTGATCCTCGCAGCGGACAATTCTCGCGACATGCTGGCCATTGCCATGGCCGGGCAGCCTGAGGATGTTGTCGCCCGAGTGAAGACTTTCCAGACTTCGGCGTTCGCCATCGACCTGACGGAAAATGCGGTCGATAGCATCTTTTGCATGCGTCTGCTGCACCATATCGCCGACCCCGAGCACCGCCTGGCCATGCTGCGCGAGTTTCACCGGGTGACCCGCGATACGCTGATCGTGTCCTTGTGGGTCGATGGTAACTACAAGGCCTGGAAGCGTCGGCGCTTGGAGACGCGGCGGGCCGCCGAGGGGCGTGCCTCGGAGAACCAGAACCGTTTCGTGATTGCCAAGGATGTCGTCGAGGCGGAGTTCAAGCAGGTGGGTTTCGATATTCTCAGCCATCATGACTTTTTGCCGGGTTATGCCATGTGGCGAGTCTATGTGCTGCGCAAGAGCTGCTGAACATGGCCGGCCTGATCGCGGTAAGACATAGCGAACACAGCCCGACAGCGTTCGAGCGCTGGTGGCAGATCCGCGGCGAGTGGGTCGAGGCGCCTAATCAACGCCGGGGTGGCGAGAGCGGCGTGCAGAGGGTGCGCGATAAAAACCACAAGCTGTTGTATATCAAGCGCCAGACCGGGCATCTCTATCGCTCCTGGCGCCATCCCCTTGGGCGACCCACGGTGTTGCGTGAGCAGCAGGCGATGCAGGCCCTGAGCAAGCTCGGTATCCACGTGCCGCGCCTGGTTTACTGCGAGGCGCAGAAGGACGCCGGACAATGGCGGGCACTATTGGTCAGCGAAGCCCTGGAGGGTTTCGTCAGCCTGGATGACTGGTATGCCAGCGGCGAGCCGCAGCGCGATGGCGGTGAACTCAATCGGAACATGTTGCAACAGCTGTCGATCATGCTCAGCCGCCTGCACCGGGCCGCCTGGCAGCATGGCTGTCTGTATCCCAAACACATCTTCATCAAGCGCCACCAGACGGCAGACGGCGACTGGGCCGAAGTGGCGTTGCTCGACCTGGAGAAGAGCCGCCGTCGGCTGCTCAGCGTCACGGCATCGCGGCGCGACTTACAGCAGCTTTACCGTCACAAAGGGGCCATGCCGGAGGGTGACTGGCAGTTGCTGATTAACTCGTACAACTGTTTCATTCGGGCCGTGGAGCCGTATTCCCATGATGAAATCTGAACCGCTGAGCGTGCCGCCAGTGGGTAATGCGCTAAAAGGTAAAACCGGCTGGCGACGTATTCTCAATGCCGCCGGTTATTCATGGGCTGGCCTGCAGGCCGCATTTCGCGGCGAGGCGGCCTTTCGTCAGCTGGTGGCGTTGAACGCGCTGCTGATTCCACTGGCGTTCAGCCTGGATGTCGGCAGAGCCGAACGCGCGTTGTTGATCGCCGTCTGCCTGCTGGCCTTGATCGTCGAGTTGCTCAACTCGGCGATCGAAGCCACGGTAGATCGTATTTCTCTGGCGCTGCACCCGCTGTCGAAACAGGCAAAGGATCAGGGCAGCGCTGCACAGCTCGTCGCCTTGCTGCTGATTGGTCTGGTCTGGGCGGTGATTCTGCTTTAGTGGCGCGGGTCGGGCCGAGGCGTGCCTTTGACGACAGCTGTGTGGCTGCGGCCTAATGGACGCTCGCCGTGTCCATTGAGTGTTGCCATGTCTGTGCAGGCCCGTTCCCCGTCCAATATGCGCCCGAGCACCCTGCACCTGCCGTCAGGCAATTGGGTGACTGTGCTCGATTGCCTGGCGGCGCACTTTTCGGCGATCGGTCGCGAGGTGTGGCTGCAGCGCATGACGGATGGCAAGGTGCTGGATGCCGCCGGCGCGCCGATTGGTCCACAGCATGCCTATCGAGTCGGGCTGCGCGTGCACTACTTTCGAGAGGTCCCGGCGGAAACCGTCATTCCCTTCCATGAGTCGATACTGCATGTCGACGAGCATCTGCTGGTGGCTGACAAGCCACATTTCTTGCCAGTGATGCCGGCCGGCGAATACGTCGAGCAGACTCTGCAGGCACGTCTGGTCAAGCGCTTGGGCAATGCCGATCTGGTGCCGCTGCACCGCATCGACCGGCATACCGCCGGCCTGGTGCTGTTCTCGACCAACCCGCAGAGCCGCGGCCAGTATCAGGCGCTGTTCCGTGAACGGCAGATGGTCAAGCGCTATGAGGCGCTGGCGCTGGCTCTGCCAGGTCTGGAGTTCCCGCTGCTGCGGGCCACGCGGCTGGTCGCCGGCGAACCGTTCTTCCGCATGCAGGAGGCCGCCGGTGCGGCGAACACGGAAACCCGCATCGAGGTGATCGAGCAACGCGGTGAACTGTGGCGCTATGCGCTGTACCCGGTCACCGGCAAGAAGCACCAATTACGGGTGCATCTGGCCGCACTGGGTGCGCCGATCTGCAACGATCCTTTCTATCCAGAAGTCAGCGAGGCGGCGGACGCCGTGGACGATTACACCCGGCCGCTCAAACTGTTGGCACAGGGGCTGGCATTTATCGACCCGCTGAGTGGTGAGCAGCGGCGCTTCGAGAGTCGCCTGAGCCTGCTCTGAGTGTTTAGAGCGGCGCGGGGCGGCGAATTTCCGTGTGCATCAGTGCTAGCTTGCTGGCGACTCATCCAAGAGCATCGCCAGCAGGTTAATCCGGTTGTTTTGGCGCCGCCTGCCAGAGCACTTCGGCGATCTGCTGGCGGCGGGCGATCAGGCGTGCGGCGACGAACAGCAGGTCGGATAACCGGTTGACGTAGGCCAGCCCGACGGCGCGGATAGGCTCCTCGGCATTCAGTTGCTGGCAGCGCCGTTCTGCCCCACGGGCCAGGCTACGGCACACGTGGGCCTGGGCAATCAGGCGGGAGCCGCCGGGCAGGATGAAGTTCTCCAGCGGGCCGAGCTCTTCGTTCCAGCGGTCGATCGCCGCCTCCAGACGTTCGACTTCATCCTCGTGCAGCGCCTGGTAGTCCGGCATCGCCAGCTCGCCGCCGAGGTCGAACAGACGATGCTGACAGGGCGCGAGCACCTCGCTTATTTCGTTCAGCGCGGGCTGCTGGAGTGCCTGTTCGGCCAGCTCGGCCAGGAGCAGGCCGAGCTGGCTGTTCAGCGTGTCGACTTCGCCCATGGCCTCTACTCGCGGGTGATCCTTGCTGACCCGCCTACCGTCGGCCAAGCCGGTTTCACCCTTGTCGCCGGTGCGTGTGTAAATCTTCGACAGTCGATAACCCATATTTACAGCCCTGAATGTGTGGGGGCGGCAGGCAGCGGCAGGCGCAGGGTGAAGCACGTACCCTGGCCCGGTTTGGACTGCACTTCCATTTGCCCTTTGTGGTTGTTGGTGATGATGAAGTAGGAGACCGACAGACCCAGCCCGGTGCCCTGGCCGACTTCCTTGGTAGTGAAGAAGGGCTCGAAGATGCGCTTGCGCACCGACTCGGGCATGCCGATCCCGTTGTCTTCCACCTGCACCTCCACCCAGGGGGGCGCCAGCTTGGTGCGCAGGGTTATCTGCCCAGGCAGGCTCTCGTCGTCGCGCTGGTGAATCGCCTGGGCGGCGTTTTTCAGCAGGTTGAGCAGTACCTGCTCCAGTTCGTTGGCAATACCCGGGACGGGGCCGAGCGCAGGGTCGAATTCGCGCTGGATGACCAGGCTCTTGAAGTCGAAACTTTCCGTCAGGTCGAAGTCATTACTGGCGATTTCCAGCGCCTGATCGATCAGCGCAGGCAGTTCGCAGGGTGCCAGCTGCCGGTTGCTCAGGCGACTGAAACTGAGCATGTGGCTGACGATCTTCGCCGCGCGAGTGCCGGCCTGCTGGATTCCGTCGAGCAGGCGGGGCACTTCGCGGGCGTGCAGGTAATGGTCGATGGCATCCAGGCTGACGCCGATCTGCTCGGCGTGTTGCTGGTTCTTCGCCAGTTCCGGCGACAGGCGACGGCGAATGTTCTGCACGTTATGCAAGATGGCGCCGAGCGGGTTGTTGATCTCGTGGGCCATGCCGGCGGCGAGGCCGCCGACCGAGAGCATCTTCTCCGACTGCACCATCATTTCTTCCAGGCTCAGGCGCTGGGTGATGTCGTCGATGCGGATCACCACGCCGCGCCCGGTGCCGCCCATCAAGGGGTAGAAGGTCAGCGCATAGTGGCGCGACTCTTCGCCCTTGCTCCAGGTCACCCGTTCGACTTCCTCGACCTTGTGCTGTTCGACACTGTGTTTGAGTTGCGCGAGAAAGGCTTTCAGTGGTGGGAAGGCGAGAAATACCGGCTGGTTCAGCGCTTCGTCCAGGCGGGTGCCGGAGAGGGCGCTGGCGGCCTGGTTCCATTGCGTCACGTAGAGTTGCTCGTCGAGGGCAATCAGCGCCGAGGGCATGGAGTCGATGATGCTGTTGAGGTAGTTCTGGAACCCTGTGAGCTTCTTCTCGATCTTGCTGCGCACCTGGACTTCCAGTTCCAGCTTGCGGTTGGAATGACGGGTCTCCTCGGCCAGGTTATGCGCTTGGTCGAATGCCTCCTGGGCGTCGTCGCGGGCGCGCTTGAGTTGCTGCTCGCGCGCCTCGATGCGCATCAGCATGGTGTTGAATGCGTCGGCCAGGCTGCCAATCTCGTCCTGATTACCGCGACCGGCGCGCAAGGCATAGTTCTCCTCGCGGGTGACCTGACGCGACAATTCTTCCAGCCTGCGGATCGGCTTGGTCACCAGGCGGCGGATTTGTCGCGCCACGGCAAACCACAGCAGGATGCTGACGAACAGGATCGCTCCGCTGGCAGTCAGGGTGCCGGTGTAAAAGGCGCCAGGCAGCTCGCCCGAGGCGACCAACAGCAAGTGCCCGGGGCGATTGCCGTGCTGCGGCAGTTCGACCAGCAGGTTGGTGCGGAATTCGCTGTAGCGCCAGGAGTCCAGTTGCTCGACGCGCAGCGGTAGGAGCAGCTCCTCGCCGCGCTGCAGCTGCGCCAGGCTGGCGCCGTCGCTGTCGTAGATCACCGCCGCGCGCAGCGGTGCGTAATCATCCAGACGTTTGAGCAGGCCTTCGGCAGCGCTCGCCGAGCTCAGCGCCTCTTGGCTCAGGGGCGGGCTGGCGATCAGTCGGCCGAGGGTGTGCAAGGCTTGTGGCGCCATGCTCTCTTGGGAAATCCAGTAGGCCGCGCTGATGAACGCCAGGTTGGCGACCAGCAGTACCGCCATCAGCAGGACCAGTAGAGCGGCCAGCAGCTTGCGACCGACGGGCAGGTTTTCGAGGCGCTGACGCAGAAGCATGGGCGGGTACGTCGCTATGGCGAAAGTGCGAGCAGGGTAACGCGCGGCTTATTGGCTGGGCAATCCATGCGCGTTCAGGTGCTGGACCAGGCGCGTATGCAGCGCACGCAGATGTGGTACGGCCAGGTTATGCCGTTGGGCCGCGGCGCAGGCATGACCGAGCAGGTAGGCGATCTCGGTGCGGCGGCCTTGCCGCACATCCTGAAGCATCGAGGAGTAGTTCGCCGCGGTGGCCTGGATTACGCGCAGCACCTCGTCATGCAGATCCGTGGCGGCGGCGGGTTGACCACAGGTTTCAAGCAGTTCGCCCAGTTCGGCGCAGAGCGTGGTGATTTCGGCTGGGTGCTCGCTCAGGCCGCCATTGCGGCAGTCGTACAGCACGGTCAATGGGTTGATTGCGCAGTTCAGGGCCAGCTTGCGCCACAGCCGGCTGAGGATATCCAGGCTCCAGTCGTGCACGATGCCACTGCGTTCGAGTTCGTTCAGCCACCCGGGAGGGCTGAGGTCGAGTGGGTCGCCGAGCCAGGTGTGGCCATGGCCGGCGAACACCACGCGAAAGTCATCTTCACGGAACGCACCTTCGGTGCTGCTGGCGAGGATGCAGCGAGCCTGAGGAGCTTGGGCGGCCACCGCGGCCTGGCTGCCCAGGCCGTTTTGCAGGAGGATCAGCTCGGCATTCGCGGCCAGGCGTGGCGCCAGGCGGGCAACGGCCGCTTCGGCGTCATAGGCTTTACAGGCCACCAGCAGGCGCTGAATTGGCTCGGGGTCGTTGGCCGTTTGCGCGGCGATTGGGTGCAACTGGGGGCGGCCCTGCTCGACCAGGGTCAAACCGCCGGCGCGTTGATACGCCTCGAGGCGGCTCTGGTCGCGCAGGATCAGTTGTACCGGCAGGCCACAGCGGGCCAGGCGGACGGCCCACAGGCTGCCCAGGCTACCGGCACCGAGAATGTGCCAGCTCATTGCAACGCGCTTTGATTTATTCGCATGACGTGTCCTGGTTGCGATTTATTTCGGCAGCGGCAGACGCATGGCTGTGACCCGCTCGCTGACATAAGACTCGGGTAGCAGCTTGGCGGCATGGCTGATCAGTCTTTCCGGGTCGATGGGCAGGGCTTTGGCGTCGAGACCAACCAGGCTGATACCGGCCTTGAGATTGATGAAGCCTTCACTGGTTTTGAACGCCTTGAGGTTCAGCCCCTCGTGCAGGCGCTTGAAGCTGCTGGGCGAGCATTCGTGCAGGTCTTCGAGCAGGGTGATCAGGGCGAAGTGGTTGTCGTCGAGACGCACCAGCACGTCCAGCGGTCGCACCAGTTGCTGTAGGCGCCGGGCCACTCCATGCAACAACTCATTATAAAAACTATCGCCATGTCTCTGGCGGAGCTCGCCGGCATTCTGTAAGCCGATCAACAGGTAACACAGGGCGCCGCCGCGTGATTCGACCTGACGCAGGCTATCGAGCAATTTCTGCTGCAGGTAGCGCAGGTTGCCCAGGCCGGTCAGAGGGTCGACCAGGTTGCGTTGCTCCAGACTGGCGATGTTTTCGGTCAATAGGTGGTTTTCATGAAGCAGGCGCTGCAAGGTGTTGCACAGTCGGTCGGCGGCATACACCCGTGGCACCAACTGTTCGTGCATGGCCGCCTTGCTGATGAAGTCATCGACGCCGCGGTCGAAGGCTTCGGCCATGACTCGTTCGCCTTCCTTGCCGGTTAACAGCATGACGTAGGTGTAGTGGTCGGTCATCTCATCCTGCTGACGCACCCGGCCGGTCAGTTCCAGGCCATCCATCTCCGGCATCAGCCAATCCGCCAGCAGTACGCTGGCGGGGCGCTGTTCGAGTAGTTTGAGGGCTTCTGCGGCGCTGTCGGCGAAACGCAGATCCTGATAGCCGGCTTGACTCAAGGCCCGGCCGATCATCGCGCTGGAGAACTTGGCGTCGTCAACCACCAGGATGCTGAGATGAGGGTGTGGCATAGGCAGGCTCGCTGGGCATAAATAAAGGGGCCGGAACATGCCCGGGCAGTGTCTGTCGCGACGGTTATATAATGACCGCGCATTTTAACCATCAACAAGCCTGGCGCGTCCCATCTGTGACTTGGGTTGCGCCGTCTATCAGGAGGAAGCCCATGCCCTCGTTCGACGTGGTGTCCGAGCTGGACAAGCATGAATTCACCAATGCAATGGACAATGCCGTCAAGGAGCTGGAGCGGCGTTTTGACCTGCGCGGCAAGTGCAGCCTGGAGCACAAGGACCTGACCGTTACCTTGACCGCCGAAGCAGACTTCATGCTTGAGCAGATGCTCGAAATCCTGCGCAGTAACTTGATCAAGCGCAAGATTGATAGCCAGTGCATGGAAACCAAAGATGCCTACGCCTCCGGTAAGGTGATCAAGCAGGAAGTGACCTTTCGTGAGGGCATCGACAAGGAACTGGCGAAGAAAATTGTCGCCCATATCAAGAACTGCAAGCTCAAGGTTCAAGCTGCGATTCAGGGCGAGCAGGTGCGTATTACCGGCAAGAAACGCGATGACCTGCAAGAAGCGATCGCCGCCCTGCGGGCCAAGGAATTCGATATGCCGTTGCAGTACAACAATTTCCGCGATTGATCCGCGAAATATTGAACTCAGGCGGCGGATTGGCGTCGCAGCGGGTGTGATAGCAGTTTGACCGCCATGGCTTGCCATGGCGGTTGCGTTTTATGCGTTGGAAAACGCATGTTGGCTGAAAAGCGTTGAAAAGGAGCGGCAGATGGAAATGAATATCGAACAACTGGAGAAGATGTCCGAGACCTGGCTACCTGTGGTGTTGAACTACAGTGGCAAGTTGACGCTGGCCCTGCTCACCTTGCTGGTCGGCTGGTGGTTGATCAATGTCCTGACTCGCAAAGTTCGCACACTGCTGGACGCGCGCAATGTTGACCGCGCCCTGCACAGTTTCATCAGCAGCCTGGCCAGCATTGCCCTCAAGGTGCTGCTGCTGGTCAGCGTGACGTCGATGATCGGCGTGGAGACTACCTCTTTTATTGCCGTTATCGGTGCTGCCGGCCTGGCGATTGGCTTGGCGTTGCAAGGCAGTCTGGCGAACTTTGCCGGAGGGGTGCTGATCATCATGTTCCGCCCGTTTCGCGCTGGCGACTGGATCGAGGCGCAGGGCGTGTCGGGCACTGTCGACAGCATCCATATTTTTCATACCACGCTGAAGACCGCGGACAATAAAGTGGTGATCGTGCCCAATGGCAATCTGTCCAACGACCATATAACCAACTATTCGACTGAGCCCAAGCGTCGTGCGGAAATCAAGGTCGGTATCGACTACTCCAGCGATATCAAGAAGGCGCGTGAAGTATTGCTGAAGATCGCCGAAGATCCGCGCGTACTCAAGGATCCGGCGCCGGTGGTGTACGTGGTCGGTTTGGGCGACAGCTCGGTCGATCTGTCACTGCGTATCTGGGTGGCAACCGCAGATTTCTGGCCGGTGACGTTCGAGTTCACCGAGTTGGTCAAGGAGCGTCTGGACGAAGCCGGCATCGGCATTCCATTCCCACAGCGAGTGGTGCATCTGATGCAGGCGAGCTGAGGCCCAGCGCAAAAGTGCAGCTAAGCGTTGGTTATGGTGCTTAGCTGCATCTGCAGGAGGTCAAGCCTGAGACACCGTGGGTTCAGGCTGGTAGCCCTTTAATAGCGCTACCGAAGGTGGCCTGATAGGCATCGATCAGGCGCTGCCAGTCCGCCTCGTTCCACGCCGAATGGCGTTTTAGTTGTCGTAGGTCGTGCAAGGCGGCCTGGGTGCGAGTCAAGCGTCGACGGCATTTTTCCAGGTCGAGCAGCGCCACGTCCACCTGCGCCGCCTCGCCGGCTCCAGTGATCCGTACGAATATGTGCTTGTCGTACAGGCAGCCGTGCTGCCAGCGCGCCAGGTGCAGGCGTGCCAGATTGGTCGCGATTTCTTGCAGCAGGCGCTTATGCAGTTGCTCGCCGTGGCGTTCGCGACCGCCCTGGGCATACCATTCGTCAAGCGCTTGAAAGCCGTCCAGGGCGGCGGTGATCAGTAGTCCACGCCAACCATCCGGACCCTGTTCGGCTGCGCAATAAACGATCTCAGGGACGTTTACGCCGGCTTTGCGTGCACCGAGCAAGGCGGCACGTTCGCGCAGTACGGTCGGGCTGCCGAGGGGATGCCGCAGGCTGCGGTACAGGTGGCCAACCTGACGCTTGGCGTACAGCAGGCGGCCCTGTTTGTCGTGAATGCGTTGTACGCCGCTGCTGCCATCGCGTCTCACGTTGGGTTCCTCAACCCACTCACCTTGCAGCTGCCACCAGGCATTGAGCGCGGCGCGGTCGAACGTGCCTCGGTCATACGTGCCGGCTGCATGAGTGTCTGCCTTCATGGCTCACCTCGCGTTAATAGTTATTATTTTGTCGAGTCGACTGTCGCTGGTCTCAGCGACTTTTCTTCGCGGGAGAGGCCTGCGCCGATACCCAGATAACAAAACTTACCATCTTGCGCCGCGCGGGGCACCCTCTGGCGCCATGATGAAGCCCTGCGAATCGCCCAGCGCTGATTCAATTCCGAGCTACTGGGGGCTCTGGGGTAAATCCATGGGGGGACAAGCCGACCCGTGACTGGCAGTTAGGCGAAAGCCAAGAAGGGGCGCACTCGGCAGGCGTGTGCGTTCAGGCGTGAACCGCCTGCCCAGGCGAGTGGGCGGCTAGTCGTTCAGGCAGGAGTGGTTGCCGGTGGGGGTTACGCCTGCTCAGGCGGTGTTGCCGAGGTCGAACCATTGGTCTGCGGACCTTCGCGCTTCCATTGCAAGGCGATCAGCACCAAGGTCGGAACCCCCAGCAGGGCGGTGATGAGGAAGAACTGGGCGTAACCGAGCTTTTCCACCATGACCCCGGAATAGCCGCCGATCAGTCGCGGTAGCAGAAGCATGATCGAGCTGAGCAGGGCATATTGGGTCGCGGAGAACTTGAGGTTGGTCAGGCTCGACAGGTAGGCGACGAACGCTGCTGTGGCCAGGCCGGCACTGAAGTTATCGGCGCTGATGGTGAGGATCAGCATCTGCAAGTCCGCACCCATGCCTGCCAGCATGAGGAACAACAGGTTGGTCGCCGCCGAGGCCACGCCGCCAATGAACAGAATCGGCAAGATGCCGAAGCGCACAATCAATAGACCGCCGATCCCGGCGCCGAGCAGGGTCATGACCAAGCCGAACAGCTTGCTGACGCTGGCGATCTGGTCCTTGGTGAAGCCTTGGTCGATATAGAACACGTTGGCCATTACCCCCATCACCGTGTCCGACATGCGGTAGGTGGCGATCAGGCCCAGCAGCAGCAGAGCTTGCCAGCGGTAGCGCAGGATGAAGTCGTTGACCGGGGTCAATACCGGCGCCAAGCCGCGTCGGCCCATGGTGGACAGGCACAGGCTGGTGAGAATGGTGTAGAGCAGGGCGCGCAGGAAGGCGCGATCCTCCAGCAACAGGTCAAGCAGACTGGCTTCGCCGCGCACCAGGCTGGCGAAATCTGTGTAGTACAGCTGGGTGAACATCGCCGGTACCGAGACCAGAAGAACGATCAGCACCAACACCGAAACGATCTGATGACTGAAACCGTAGCGAGCTGCGGCCAGCTGGGTTTGCAGGGGCACCGGCGGTTCGCGCATCCACAGGCTGGTCAGCAGGCCTGGCAGCATCAGCAGGGCGAACAGCAGGTAAGTGCCGGCCCAGGCGCTGTGTTGATAGAGCTGCACGGTGGAGCCGAACCCCTCGGCGAAATACAGCGCACCGGCAGTGGCCAACAGGGCCGCGATGCGATAACCGGCCATGTAGCTGGCAGCCAGTGCCGCCTGGCGGGTCTCCTCGACGATTTCCAGGCGATAGGCGTCGACGGCGATGTCCTGGGTAGCCGAGGCAAAAGCCACCAATACCGCCAGGGCGATCAGCCAGGTCAGATGGGTTTGTGGATCGCACAGCGCCATGCCGATCAGACCGATGGCAATCAGTACCTGTGCCAACACCAGCCAGGAGCGTCGACGGCCGAGCTTGCCGAGCAGGGGCAGGCGCCATTGGTCGAGCAGGGGCGACCAGACCCACTTAAAGGCATAGGCCAGGCCAATCAGGCTGGCGAAGCCGATGGTCTCGCGTGCTACCCCCGCCTCACGCAACCAAACCGAGAGCGTCGAGAACACCAGCATATAGGGCAGGCCTGCAGCGAACCCGAGTATCAGGAGAGCCAGGGTGGCAGGACTGGAGTAGGCGGCGATGGCATCGCGCCAGCTTTTACGGGGCATTGAGCGGGTATCTGCCTGCGGATTACGGAACAAAGGCCGCACTCTAACCGCTGTGCTCCATCGGGCGCCAGCCATGTCGGCGGATATCCACCCGCTCTTTGTCGATCAACAGCCCCTCTGCCCGTAGGCGCGCGCGTTGTTCGGCGCCGGCGACACTGCCGGCCGGCAGGCTCAGGTGTCCGCTTGCTGCGATTACCCGGTGCCAGGGCAGGGTCGTGTCCTGCGGCAACTGGCTGAGGGTACGGCCGACCCAGCGTGCCGCCCGACCCAGACCGGCCAATTCGGCGAGTTGCCCGTAGCTGACCACCTTGCCAACCGGCACCTGCGCGAGTGCGATATACAGGGCCTCGCGCCGCGCCGTCTGGGGCTCATTGGCTTGCTGGGCGGCCTTTGTCAGCTCTGCGTGGGGTCCATGGATCATGTTGCTGCGTACTCTGCTGTTATCGCTGTCATGCGAGTCGCCTTGCCAGTATGGGCGGACACTGCCTGCACGGCTTACGGGGATCGTCCAGGGGCGCGCTATTATTGCAGGGCGACGGCGTGCTGGCCTGAAACTGATCGGCTCCAAGGATATCGGTCCCTTGAGTTCCGACAAGTCCCTGCGGTAGTGCGGACAGGGGGAAGCCAGGAGCCCGGCGATCAGTCGGCGGCAGTCGGGCAGCGATACTGCGAATCGTCAACGCGACCAACGGCATAAAGAACTGGGCTTCGGCTGCCACTTGAATAGCCCGGCGCTGGCCCCGTGTCGTGAACTTACCCGCACTCTGTCGGTCAATGCTTGCTCTAGTGCCGGGCTTGCAGATAATGCTCGGCCTTTCGCCCATTTTGAGCAGTTGTCGACCCTTTATGTTTTCCAGAACCTTGCTGTGCCTGGCCCTGTCAATGGCCGCCACCCCGCTCCTGGCTGATACCGTCTGGTTGAAAAACGGTGATCGCCTGACGGGCAAGATCAAATTCTTCGATGGCGGCAAGCTGCTGTTGCAGACTGAATACGGTGGCTCAATTCCCTTGGATTGGAACCAGATCGCCACCTTGGAAAGTGACCGCCAGTTGCTGATCAAGGAGAGCGCGGTCACGGGCGAAGTGGCCAAGTCTCTGCAGCCCGCCGAGTCGGGCAAGGTGATCCTGGCTAACGGCGGGGCGCCGCGGACCATCGAGCTGGCCAGCATCCAGCAGATCATGAAGCCCAAGCCGCTGGTCGAGGACTTTACCTGGAAGGGCAATCTCGACGCCGCGCTGGATTACAAGCGGGCCGAACGGGATACCGATGACTACGACATTGACCTGAAGACCAAGGCACGTCATGGCTTGTGGCGGCACAACGCCGAGGTTGGCTACGACCGTGAGTATCAGGACGGCGTAGTGGCCACGGATAACTGGAATGCCGAGTACGCCCTCGACCGCTTTCTCGATGAGCATTGGTTTTGGCAGGGGCGTGCCGAGTATGAGCGCGACAGGGTCGAGGATCTGGCGCGTCAGCGCACCCTGGGTACTGGTCCGGGCTATCAGTTCTGGGACAACGAACTGGGGGCCTTCTCCCTGGCCGGTCTGCTCAACCGCACCGACTACCAATTTGCCAATGGCGATAAGAGCAACTTCTACGCCGTGAGCATGAAGTGGGATTACAACCGCTACCTGGTGGGCAAAAGCTTCGAAATGTTCAGCAGTGGTGAGGTCGGTAAACCACTGGCCAATGTCGCTGACTACACCCTGGAAGCCGAAGTGGGTCTGCGCTACAAGGTCACTGACTGGGCTTCGTTGCATATGAAAGCCGAGAAAGACCTGGTCAGTGGCTCCGAAGGCGATCTGGACGAAACCCACTACAGCCTGGGCTTTGGCGTGGGCTGGTAATCGGTCGGTTTGCACCCAGAAAAAAGCCCTGCATATGCAGGGCTTTTTTCTGGGTCAGTGGCGTGCCTACAGGCGCAGGCCACCGTCCAGCTCGAGGATGCGACCCGTGTAGTAGTCGTTTTCCAGGATATAGGCCACCGAATGGGCGATCTCGGCCGGTTTGCCCATGCGCCGCAGAGGAATGCCGGCGGTCATCTTCTCCAGGGCTTCAGGCTTCATGCTGAGCGTCATCTCGGTCTCGATGAAGCCCGGCGCTACGCCAGCGACGCGGATGCCGTAACGGGCCAGCTCTTTGGCCCAGACTACGGTGTCGGCGGCGACGCCGGCCTTGGCCGCGGAGTAGTTGGCCTGGCCCATGTTGCCGGCGCGGGAGATCGAGGAGATGTTGACGATCGCGCCTTCATTCTTCAGCTCGATCATCTTCGCCGCCACTTCGCGGGTGCAGAGGAATACGCCGGTCAGGTTGACGTCGATTACCGCCTGCCACTGGGCCAGGCTCATCTTGTTTATCTCGCCATCCTTCACCTTGATGGTCAGACCATCGCGCAAAATGCCGGCGTTGTTCACCAGGCCATTGATGGCGCCGAAATCCTCGGCGATCTGGGCGATGGTGTGGGTCACCTGCTCTTCATTGGCGACGTTGCACAGGTAGGCGCGGGCCTCGGCGCCAAGGGCCTGACAGGCGGCCACGGCTTCGTCGAGTTTGTCCTGGTTCAGGTCGACCAGTGCCAGTTTGACGCCTTTGCCCGCCAGGTATTCGCCCATGGCGCGACCCAGGCCCTGACAGCCGCCGGTGATGATGATGACTTTGTCTTGCAGATGCATCGCGTAGCCCCTCAATGTGGTTCGTATTGCCCCGCTGGCGAGCTGAAATCGCTATTCTAGGCGCCTGTCCGTTTATGACGGATTCTTTGCGAGGAGTCATAAGGTGAGCGTGAAAGCCGGCAAGCATGCCCGAGAATTGCTACTCAAGGAATACCGTGGAGTGCTCTCCACCCACTCGAAAGCCATGCCGGGCTTTCCTTTCGGATCGGTGGTGCCTTACTGCCTGGATGCTCAGGGCTGGCCGCTGATCCTGATCAGCCGTATCGCCCAACACACCCATAATCTCAAGCTGGACAGTAAATGCTCACTGCTGGTTGGTGAGCGTGGGGCCGCGGATGTGCAGGCGGTCGGCCGCCTCACTCTGCTCGCCGAAGCGCGACAGTTGTGTGACGAGGCCGCTATCGAAGCGGCGGCCGCGCGCTATTACCGCTATTTTCCCGAGTCGCAAAACTACCATCGTGCCCATGATTTCGATTTCTGGCGGCTGGAGCCGGTACGTTGGCGCTATATCGGTGGGTTCGGCGCGATTCACTGGCTCGATCAGGTGGCGCTGGCCAATGAGTTTGCCGGCGAGCCGGAAGTGGCCATGCTCGAGCATATGAACGCTGACCACGTCAGTGCCATCGCGCATTACGTCGCGTTGGCCGGCCTGCCGACGCACCTGCCAGCGCAACTGGCGGGCATAGACCACGAAGGGTTTCACCTGCGTATCGGTCAGGGCCTGCACTGGCTGGCCTTTCCAACATTCTGTAACAGTCCTGGCGAGGTGCGCCAAGCCTTGGTGCAGCTGGCTCGCGCAGAGACTTGGCCGACCAGCGGCGGTGTTGCGCCTTGAATTAAGCGCAATGCACCCTATCTCACTCTTATTGGAAGCCTTTCTTCCGCGAAGGATGTTTTGATGCGTGTTTTCCTGTTGTTGTTTCTGCTGTTCCCGGTCATCGAACTGGCATTGCTGATCAAGGTTGGCAGTGCGATTGGCGTGCTGCCCACTCTGCTGCTGGTGATAGGTACGGCAATTCTCGGCAGCGTGTTACTGCGGATTGCGGGCGTGGCCACCGCTTGGCGCGCCCGGGAGAAGCTGGCCCGTGGCGAGCTGCCCGAGCAAGAAGTGATCGAGGGCCTGTTTATCGCAATCGGCGGAGGCTTGTTGTTGTTGCCGGGCTTTATCAGCGACATCTTCGGTGTGCTCTGTCTGATTCCCTTCACCCGCCGCTTGTTGGTTAGCAAGGTGCGCCAGCGCGCCCAGGAACAGGCCATGCGCCAGCGGGCCTTTGCCGATGATCTGGCCGCACGCTCAGGTCAGACCCGGCCGAATGTACTGGAAGGTGAATACGAGCGTCGCGACTAGCCGCAACTTGCTTGAGCCCCGTTCGACTTCGGTGTGTTGCCCCGTTGTGTCTGCGCGCCTGGTGGCGGCCGCCACTGCACCAGGAACGGGGGCTAACGCGGCTAAAAAAAATCACCCTTTACCCTTGAAATCCCCTTGTGCGCCCTTATGTAGCGGTCACCGCAAGGTTTTCTGTCGGATTCGACAGAACAGACTTCAGCGTTGTGCCTGGCACAGCGCAACCGGCACTGCCGGATTTTGCTAACCCGCTGGTGAAGACACCAGCCGATGTAACCAACCTATTGGGAGAGATCGACAATGAAGCTTCGTCCTCTGCATGACCGCGTCGTGATCCGTCGCAGCGAAGAAGAAACCAAAACCGCAGGCGGCATCGTGCTGCCGGGTTCCGCTGCCGAAAAGCCGAATCAGGGCGAAATCGTCGCTGTGGGCACCGGTCGCGTGCTGGACAACGGCGAAGTCCGTGCGCTGGCCGTCAAGGTCGGTGACAAAGTGGTATTCGGCCCTTACTCCGGCAGCAACACCGTCAAGGTTGACGGCGAAGACCTGCTGGTGATGGGCGAAAGCGAAATTCTCGCTGTCGTCGAAGCCTGATTCCCGCGAATTTCCGTTTAACCGTAAAGAATTGAGGATCAAATTCCATGGCTGCTAAAGAAGTCAAATTCGGCGACTCCGCCCGTAAGAAAATGCTGGCCGGTGTAAACGTCCTGGCCGACGCGGTAAAAGCGACCCTCGGCCCGAAAGGCCGCAACGTGATCATCGAGAAGAGCTACGGCGCTCCGACCATCACCAAGGACGGCGTTTCCGTTGCCAAAGAAATCGAGCTGAAAGATCGCTTCGAGAACATGGGCGCTCAGCTGGTTAAAGACGTTGCTTCGCGTGCCAACGACGACGCTGGCGACGGCACCACCACCGCTACCGTTCTGGCGCAGTCGATCGTCAACGAAGGCCTGAAAGCCGTCGCTGCCGGCATGAACCCGATGGACCTGAAGCGCGGCATCGACAAGGCGACCATCGCCATCGTCAAAGAGATCAAGGCCCTGTCCAAGCCATGCGCTGACACCAAGGCCATCGCTCAGGTCGGCACCATCTCCGCCAACTCCGACAGCTCCATCGGCGACATCATTGCCGAAGCCATGGAAAAAGTCGGTAAAGAAGGCGTGATCACCGTTGAAGAAGGTTCGGGCCTGGAAAACGAGCTGTCGGTTGTTGAAGGCATGCAGTTCGACCGTGGCTACCTGTCCCCGTACTTCATCAACAAGCCGGACACCATGGTCGCCGAGCTGGAAAGCCCGCTGATCCTGCTGGTCGACAAGAAGATCTCCAACATCCGCGAAATGCTGCCGGTGCTGGAAGCTGTCGCCAAAGCTGGCCGTCCGCTGCTGATCGTCGCCGAAGACGTCGAGGGCGAAGCCCTGGCGACTCTGGTGGTGAACAACATGCGTGGCATCGTCAAAGTCGCTGCCGTCAAGGCACCCGGCTTCGGTGATCGCCGTAAGGCCATGCTGCAGGACATCGCCGTTCTGACCGGCGGTACCGTGATTTCCGAAGAAATCGGCCTGAGCCTGGAAAGCGCGACTTTGGAGCACCTGGGTAACGCCAAGCGTGTGATCCTGAGCAAGGAAAATACCACCGTCATCGACGGTGCTGGTGTTCACGCCGATATCGAATCGCGCGTTCTGCAGATCCGTAAGCAGATCGAAGACACCTCTTCGGATTACGACAAAGAGAAGCTGCAAGAGCGTCTGGCCAAACTGGCTGGCGGTGTTGCCGTGATCAAGGTCGGTGCTGGCACCGAAGTCGAAATGAAAGAGAAGAAAGCCCGCGTTGAAGACGCCCTGCACGCCACCCGTGCTGCCGTCGAAGAAGGCGTTGTACCTGGCGGCGGTGTTGCCCTGGTACGTGCTCTGCAAGCCATCGAAGGCCTGAAGGGCGAGAATGACGACCAGGACGTCGGTATTGCTCTGCTGCGCCGCGCTGTAGAGGCGCCGATGCGCCAGATCGTCGCCAACGCTGGCGATGAGCCGAGCGTCGTGGTTGACAAGGTCAAGCAAGGTTCGGGCAACTATGGCTACAACGCTGCAACTGGCGTCTACGGCGACATGATCGAGATGGGTATTCTCGATCCGGCCAAAGTGACCCGTTCGGCTCTGCAGGCAGCAGCTTCCATCGCCAGCCTGATGATCACCACCGAAGCGATGATCGCCGAAGTGGCTGATGACAAAGCGCCAGCCATGCCTGATATGGGTGGCATGGGCGGCATGGGCGGTATGGGCGGTATGATGTAAGCCACCCGGCTCCCTGAGCTGTACTAAAAAACCCCGCGCTTGCCGCGGGGTTTTTTTATGTCCGCTCTTTGTGTCCGGGGTTGTATGTGGGAAGTCGGGTACGCCACTTGCTTAACTATTTCAGCGTTATCGGGTTGTTGCACGTAGTTGGGCTGATTTGAGTTGCGTCAGCGTCCGCTCGTCGGGCTATTGGTTTCACTGATAGGCGTTCTGGCACGTGGATATCCGCTGAGGGCTAGGGGTTTGCTGGCTTATTTACGGCGACATTCTGCTGGCCAGGGTCTGCTCCGTGCTGCGGTAAGGCGACGACCTAACCGGGTACATGGTTGACTGTTGGGTGTTACTGCGGCGCCGCTATCTGGTGCGCCGATACGCCATGGCATGTCTGTGGGGGAGTCGGCGGAACTATTTGAGTGCGGTGTTGTTCCAAGCCTGCTGGCATTCGCGAGCACTCGGTGAGCGTGCACAACACGGCTGCTGGCCGAGTAGTCGACGAATCAGCTGTAGGCGTTGCCGTTCGTCGCTGAAATCGACGCTGTGGTACTCAGTGATCTAGGGTTAGCAAACAGCGTTTGGCAGCGCTATCAAGAGGTTGCAGTAATGAAGCTAGAAATCGCACGAAGTTTGTTTCTTGTCGCAGCGCTCGGCGTTGCCTCGCTCGCGGTGGCCGCCTGGCAAGAGCCCGGCGTGGAGGTTTTGACCCACAACGGCCTCGGCTACTGCCCGCTGCCGCCACAGGCGCAGTTGGCCCCGCAGTTACGGCCGGACCAGGACCTGTTGTTGTTCATGTTCGGTCTGTCCCAGGGCATGGGGCCTCAGGGCTGAGGTGAGTACCCAGGCCAAAAAAAGCCCCGCTGAGTTGCGGGGCTTTTTCATGGTGGCGGCTCAGTGTTCGGCGGCAAGTTGCCCAGTCGGTTGCGGATCGGGCTTGGCCAACAAGCTGTACACGCACGGCAAGACGAACAGGGTGAACAGGGTACCCACCGACATGCCGGTGGCGATCACCAGGCCAATGTCGAAGCGACTGACCGCACCGGCACCGCTAGCGAGAATCAACGGGACCATGCCGAAGACCATGGCGGCGGTGGTCATCAGCACCGGGCGCAGGCGAATCGACGCGGCCTCCTCGACGGCGGCGCGGCGCGACAAGCCTTTCTCGCGGCGCAGTTGATTGGCGAACTCGACGATCAGAATCCCATGCTTGGTGATCAGGCCGATCAGTGTGACCAGCCCGACCTGGGTGTAGATGTTCATGCTGGACAGGCCGAGGAACAACGGGATCAGCGCGCCACAGATCGACAGCGGCACGGTCACCAGAATCACCAGCGGATCGCGGAAGCTCTCGAACTGCGCGGCCAGCACCAGGAAGATCAGCGCCAACGCCAGACCGAAGGTCAGGTACAGCGCGCTGCCTTCCTGCACGAACTGGCGCGCGGCGCCGGCGTAGTCGAAGGCATAGCCCTGTGGCGCTTCCTCGACGGCGATCTGCTGCAGGGTGTCAATGGCTTCGCCCATGCTGACAATCGGCACGCCCTGGATGATTGCCGAGTTGAGCTGCTGGAACTGGTTCAGCTGAGTCGGTCGGGCGCGGTCGCTGACCGTGATCAGGGTCGACAGGGGCAGCATCTCGCCGCTCTTGCTCTTCACGTAATAACTGCCGAGCCAGCCCGGGTTGTCACGGTAGGCACGTTCGACCTGGGCGATTACCTTGTAGCTGCGGCCTTCGATGGTGAAGCGGTTGATCTCGCCCTCGCCGAGCAGGCTGGCCAGAGTCGAGCCGAGGTCCTGCATCGACACGTCCATCTGCGCGGCTTTCTGCCTATCGATCTCGACCACCACTTCCGGCTTGTCGAAGGCCAGGTCGATGTCGAGGAAGGCGAATTTGCCCGACTCCAGTGCGCGCTGCTTGATCTTCTCCGTCACCTGCAACAGCGACTCGTAGTCGTTGGGCGTGTTGATCACGAACTGGAAGGGCAGGCCCTGGCCGGTGCCGGGCAGGGAGGGCAGATTGAAGCCGAAGATCTGCAGGCCGGGTATCTGCGCCAGGCGCCCCTGCACCTCGGGGAGCAGTTCCATCTGGGTGCGTTCGCGGTCGTTCCACGGTGACAGCAGGAAGCCGCCAATACCCGACTGCACGCCGTTGAAACCGTTGATCTGGAACGACGAGTAGTACTCGGGGAACTCCTTGAAGATCGCCACGAACTCATCGGTGTACTTGTTCAGGTACTCGATGTTGGTCGGTTGTGGGGCGCTGGCCATCATGAAGATGATCCCCTGGTCTTCCTCTGGCGCCAGTTCACTCTGGGTGAAGTTGAGCAGCACGGGAATCAGCGCCATGACGATGAGGGCGAACACCACGACCACCGGGCGCGTCTCCAGGGTGCCGTGCAGGGCGCGCTGGTAGCGGCGCTTGAGTTTATCGAAGATCAGGTCGAGGCGGTGCGCCAGTCCTGAGGGGTTCTCGTCGTGGCGCAGCAGCTTGGCACACATCATCGGCGACAGCGTCAGGGCGACGATACCGGAGATGATCACGGCGCCGGCCAGGGTCAGGGCGAACTCCTTGAACAGCGCGCCGGTGAGGCCTTCGAGGAAGCCGATCGGCGCGTAGACCGCGGCCAGGGTGATGGTCATCGACACCACCGGCACGGCGATCTCGCGTGCGCCTTCGATGGCGGCATCGAACGGCGTCTTGCCTTCTTCGATATGCCGGTGGATGTTCTCCACCACGACGATGGCGTCGTCCACCACCAGACCGATGGCCAGTACCATGGCCAGCAAGGTCAGCAGATTGATCGAGTAGCCCATCAGCTGCATGAAGAACAACACGCCGATCATCGACAGCGGAATAGTGATCACCGGAATCAGCACCGAGCGCAGCGCGCCGAGGAACAGGAACACCACTACGATAACGATCAGCACTGCCTCGAACAGGGTCTTCACCACCTCGTCGATCGAGGCCTGGATAAACAGCGTGGCGTCGTAGGCGATGGAGACCTTGAGATTGGGCGGCAGCTGGGCTTCCAGCTCCGGCATGAGCCTGCGTACTTCCTTGATCACGTCCAGCGGGTTGGCGCCCGGCGTGCCCTTAACGCCGATATACACCGAAGGAATGCCATCGAACGAACTGACCGAGTCGTAGTTCTCCGCGCCCATCTCCACCCGTGCCACGTCGCGAATCAGTACCCGGCTGTCACCGACGGTTTTCAGCGGGATGGCGGCGAAGGCTTCGGCGGATTTCAGGTCGGTTTCGGCGTTGATGCTGGTGACCACATATTCGCCCTTCACTTCGCCGGCGGCGGCGAGGAAGTTGTACTCGCGCACGGCGTCGTTGACGTCACTGGCGGTGACGCCATAGGCCGCCAGCTTCACCGGGTCGAGCCACAGACGCATGGCGAACACCTGATTGCCGAGAATTTCCGCCTCGGCCATGCCGGGCAGAGTGGCCAGCTTGGGCTGAATGACCCGCGACAGGTAGTCGGTGATCTGCGGATTGGACAGCTGCTCGCTGTAGAAGCTGATGTACATCAGCGCCGAGGCGTCGGCGGCCTCCTTGGACAGCACCGGGTCTTCGGCATCCTGCGGCAGCTGGTTCTTCACCTCGTTGGCCTTGGCCAGCAGTTCGGTGAACAAACGGTCGCTGTCGGCGCCGATGCGCGCGTAGATGGAGATGATCGACACGTTCTGCCGACTGACCGAGGTCATGTAATCGATGCCGTCGGCACTGGCCAGGCTCTGCTGCAGTGGCTGGGTGATGTAGCCCTGAATGGTTTCGGCGTTGGCCCCGGGGTAGGCGGTGGTCACCGTGATCAGGGCGTTTTCCAGCTGCGGGTATTGGCGGATGGTCAGTTTGCTGAAGGCCTGCAGGCCAAGCAGGATGATCAGCAGGCTGACCACGGTCGCCAGCACCGGCCGGCGGATGAAGGGATCGGTAAAAGCCATAGGTAAGTTCCTTTACGCCCGTGTCGGCTTATTGCGCGACACTGGGCTGGCTGGCTGTATTGGCTGTATTGGCTGTATTGACCGGGGCTTCGGCGAGAGTGACGTGGGCGCCGTTATCCAGCTTGAGCTGGCCGGCGGTGACTACCCGCTCGCCGGCCTGCAAGCCCTTGAGGATCACCACTTGCCCCTCACGGCGTTCACCGGTTTCGACGAAGCGACGTTCCACGACGAGTTGGGCTTGTCCCTGCTGATCTTTGCCCTCCTGGCCGTCCGGGTCTGTTTTCTCCCCTATTACGTAAACCGAGTTGCCGTAGAGGGTGTAGGTGATAGCGGTTTCCGGCACCACGACCCGACTGCTCTCACCCGGCAGGAGGACCTCCAGGTTGGCGAACATGCCCGGTAGCAGTTTGTCGTCGGGATTATCCAGCTGGGCGCGTACCTGGACGTTGCGCGTAGTCTCTTCGACCTTGGGATTGATCGCGGCAATCTGTCCCTCGAACACTTCGCCCGGGTAGGCCGTGACGCTGAAGCGCACATGCTCGCCGACGGTCAGTTGCGGCACGACCTGCTCGGGCAGGAAAAAGTCGACGTAGAGCCTGGACAGGTCCTGCAGGGTGGCGATGGGAGTGCCGGGCGACAGGTAGTCGCCGAGGTCCACCTGGCGGATGCCGATGGTGCCGGCGAAGGGTGCGAGGATGCGTTTCTTCGCCAGTTGCGCTTGCAGCTGGGCGACGCTGGCGTTGGCCTTTTGCAACTCGGCGGAGAGGCTGTCGAAGGCGCTCTTGGAAATGTTCTGCCGGCTGACCAGGCTGCGTCCGCGTTCGAACTCGACACGGGCCAGGCCTCTTTCGGCTTCTGAGGTCGCCAGGATGGCCCGCTCGACCTCGCTGTCCATCTGCAGCAGCGGCTGGTCGCGTGCGACCTTTTCGCCAGAGTTGAACAATACTTCGCGGACAATGCCACCGACTTCCACGGTCAGGTCAATGCCCTGGAAGGCTTTGAGTGTGCCGATGGCCGGCAAGCGGCTCTGCCACGGACGTTCCACGGCCTGATCTGCGGCCACGCTGATAGCCGGTTGCGGCTGCGAGAACTGTTGGACCTGTTGGTAAATGGACCAGCCTTTATAGGCGGCGAGGGCGAGCACCACGAGGGCTACGACGCCCAGCATGATCAGCATGCGGCGGAGCAACATATTCCGGTTCCTTGGCAAGACAAATGGGGGCCTGGGAATAGGCAAGGAAAGCACCTTAGTACCCTGGCCGAAACAAGTCAAAACGGCGCTTTATCGAGAAATTTCCGAGCACTATTTTGCTGCTGAAATGCCTGGTCAGCCAGTGGCCTTGAGTCTGCATGCCGGCGCTTCGTCGCAGGTTCGAGGCGAGTGACAGGAGGGGGGGGCGTGCGCGCAGATAAGCGTGAGGGAGGCGGGTACAGGCGGCGCTGGAGACGCAGGGATACTGCCCCCGTGAGCGGGGGCAGTGGCGGGGGTTACGCGCTCAGACGTCGGGTGACTTCGCTGAGTTGGCTGGACAGTTCGTTGAGGTTCTGGCTGGCGACTTCGGTACGCTGGACATTTTCCTGGTTGGTGGTGGCGATTGCGGTGATTTCGGTGAGGTTGCGCGAAATGTCTTCGGCTACCGAGGTCTGCTCTTCGGCAGCCGTGGCGATCTGCCGATTCATGTCGCGAATCGCCTCCACTGCTTGGGTTATGCGCTGCAGCATGACTCCGGCCTCGGTCACCTGCTCGACGCCCTCATCACTGCGGCTCTGGCCGCTTTCGATGGCGCGCACGGCATTTACCGCGCCGGTCTGCACCGTGTCGATGATCTGGTGAATCTCGGCAGTGGACTCGGCGGTGCGCTGGGCCAGGGTACGCACTTCATCGGCGACCACGGCGAAACCACGGCCGGCTTCGCCGGCGCGTGCGGCCTCGATGGCGGCGTTGAGGGCCAGCAGATTGGTCTGGTCGGCAATGCCGCGGATCACTTCGAGTACCTTGCCGATGCGCCCGCTGTCCGTTTCCAGGCGGCGGATCACCTCGGCGGTGTTGGCAATCTCACCGCGCATAGCAGTGATAGAACTGATGGTCGACTGCATGACCTGCCCGCCTTGCTGTGAGGAGCGGTCGGCGTCGTCTGCCGCGCCGGCTGCTTCGGCGGCGTGACGCGCGACTTCCTGGGCGGTGGCGGACATCTGGTTCATTGCCGTGGCCACTTGGTCGGTGCGCGAGAATTGCTCGCGGGTGCCTTGCGCCATCAGGGTGGCAATGGTGTTCAGGTCGCCGCTGGCGCTGTCCAGATTAGCTGTGCTGCGCTGCAAGCGGGTGAAGGTATCGGCGAGAAAGTCGCGCAAGGTATTGGCGGCAACCGCCAGGTGACCGAGCTCGTCTTGACGGCTGGTATCGACCTGTTGGCCGAAGTTGCCGCGGCTCAGCTGGGTAATGTGCTTGATCAGCTCGCGGATCGGATTGATCAGGCTGCGGTTGATCAGCCATAGGCTGAACAGTCCCACGGCCAGGCTGGACAGCAGCATCACCGCAAAACCGATTTGCAGTGTGCGGTCGGCCGCGGCGCTGATCGTCGCCGACTGTGTCAGGCCTTGTTC
This sequence comes from Pseudomonas taeanensis MS-3, assembly GCF_000498575.2. GTDB lineage: Bacteria > Pseudomonadota > Gammaproteobacteria > Pseudomonadales > Pseudomonadaceae > Aquipseudomonas > Aquipseudomonas taeanensis. Next base: position 146,753 of record NZ_AWSQ01000006.1, on the reverse strand, counting down.
GCCGAGCTGTTGCACCAATGCGCTCATCTGTTCGCTGGCCGCCCGGTCGATGCCTTTGACCGCTGCATCGCCAGCGGTCGGGTCGGCGCCCGCCGCGACAAAGGCGTCGTAGCCCTGGCGATAGGCACGGCCCATGCTCTGGTGCTCGTTGCGCAGTTGCTCGACCTGGCTTTTCAGTCCGACAATCTGTTGGCTCTCGGCGACCGCGATCAGTTGCCCCAGCACAGCCTGAACCGTGCTTTCCTGAGCCTGGAAACGCCCCCAGTACTTATCCAGGTCAGCCGGATTCTTGCCGCGCAACAGGACGTTCTTCCATTCCTGGACCTGGGTTTTGAATTCGACGTTGGCACTGTCCACCAGTCGTGACGCGTGCAATGTACCGTTGACCAGTCCGCGGTACGAGTCGATGCCATTGGAGAGAAAACTGAAGCTGGCCAGCGCGACCAACAGAACCAGCAGCAGGCTGCTGCCCAGCAGGGTGAGAATCTGTGCGCGTAGTGAGCTTTTTAACATGGTCTATGCCTCATCGTGCCGAAGGAAGTCAGTACCCGAGCCGTCAGGTTATCGAGGCGTTATGACTTCCGTGTGAGGCGAACGCGGCGCGGGGTACTGTTAGGCAAGATGTCGGCGCCGCGCCCCTGTTCTTGAGCGTAGGTTTGCTCTTGTTGCACGTAAGTTGTTGAAAAGACTGATTAGGCGAGGCGCAGATGGTTGTCCCACAGGCCTGCCGGCAGCTGCAACGGCTGGGTCAGAATGCGCTCGCCGCGGCAATCATAGCGGCGACAGCGGCCAATGCCGGAGCTGACCACGAAGCCCTCGGCTATCGCGCCGACGCCGGCGCAGTCGGGTAGCGCGGCGTCCATGCGTAGCTCGGCACTGTCCAGGTCCCAGATGAACACCCGGTTGCCGCGCGGCGCGGTCAGTGCCAGCAGGCGAAGCTCGCTGTGGATCGCCACGCTGGCGGTGTACTGGTGCATCGCCAGGCGTTGCGCCTCGGCCAGGGGGAAGGGCTGAAAAGCTTGTCCGGGGCGCTTGATGGCCAGCAGGGGTACCGTGTCGCCGGCTTCACCCATGTATTGCTGGCCGCTGACAACCGTGCCGTCGCTGGCGACCGCGAGGTGGCGCACGCTGTTCATGGGTTCGGCTAGCTGCTCTTTGCTGAGCAGTGTGCCGTCACGCTTGAGCAGGACCAGGCTGGATTCCATGCTGTCGAGGTTCATTTCCACCCGGCTGTCGGCCTCAGTGCGGATACCGCCGTTGGCCACCACCAGGGTTTCGCCATCGGGCAGCCACAGCAGTTGGTGGGGGCCGAGGCCGTGGCTCGACAACTCAGCGTCGCGTCGCAGCCGCTGGCCCTCCAGGCGATAGACGCCAATCACCCCACGACCGGGGTCGGAGGTATCGTTTTCGGTGGCGTACAGCCAATCGCCGCTGGCGTGGAATACCGCGTGGCCGTAGAAGTGCCGCTGGGGCGGTGAGTGCAGGGTTTGCAGCAGGCGGCCATCGCGGGTGTCGATCAGATAGCTCTGGGTACTGGGCCGGCGGCCGACGAACAGCGCCAGCGACAGGCTCGGGTGCGCCACCACATCGTGGCAGCGCTCGTCGACCCGGGTAGCGAAGACCTGGCTGCCGTCCAGGCGGAACCCTACTACATAGTGCTTACCGGCAGCGTCGTTGCGCGCGGACAGGAGCAGCGGCTGCTGGCCATGCTGGGCCAGTGTCCAGCCACCCAAGGCGCTGGCGGCTAGCGTCGCGGCCGCAAGGCCGATAAAGGCTCTACGCTTCATGGTCACGCGCTAGTCACCATCGTGGGAGTTGAAGCCCAGCTGGATGCCGAGACTTTTTGCCAGCTCGGCCTCATGCAGGCGATGCAGGGTGCCCAGGCTGTCGTACAACGCATTCAGCTCGGCTCGTCCGTTGTCATCGCCAAGCAGCTCGCTCAATGGCCGTTGCAGGGCCGCGAGGCGCTGGCGCGTGTCGGTGTAGGCGGCGTCGATGCGCTGTCCCAGCTCGCTCTGTTCCTGAGTCAGCAGGCTCTGGATGCCATCTTGTTCGGCGCCGAGCCAGATCCGTTCGGCGCTGGCCAGGCTGGCGGCCAGATTGGCCAGGCTGGCGTTGCTGCGCCAGGCTTCGGCCTGGTAAGGCTGTGGTGTGCCCTTGGTCTGCCGGCCGAGTGGGGTGCCGAGTTTCTTTTTCAGACCATCGAGGGCGTTGACCTGCGTGCGCAGCAACTCAGCCACGGCTTCCGGGGCGTCGGCGAAGCGGGTGTTCGGGAAGTTTTTCAGCTGGGCGGCCATGCCGTCTGCGGCCTGCCACTGGCTGAGGATGTCGCTCGCCAGCGCTTGCTGGTGCTGACCGATGGCCACGATCAGCGGGCAGTAACGGGTTTTCTGCGCGGTTTCGCCGAGGTCGATGGCCGGATCGAACAGCACGTATTCATAGGCGGTCAGACCTTGGACGACCACGCTGGATTTATCCAGGTCGGCCGGGCTCAGCTGTGGCTTGCTCTTGATCAGGCCTTCGACCTGACGCGCCACCAGGTTTTTCTTGTCCGGCCAGAACTGCACCTGCCAGGCGCGGTTGCCCTCAGCCAGAGGGCCGATGAGCAGGGGTTGCAGTGCGGACCAGGCACTTTGCGCGGTGACGAAGGCCTGACGTGCTTCGGCCACTGTTTGCTCGCCGGCACAGAAGGCCTGACCGCTGGCGGCCAATTGCCGGTCGGCCTCAACCCAGGTGCTGTAAGCCGGCAGCAGCACGCCATCGGTCAGGGCTGTGCTGATTTGCTGCTGCGGGTCGGTGGGGGTACAGGCGCTGAGCGCCAGGCCCAGCAGGGCGAGGGTAAGTGGCGAACGAATCATGCGTGGCTCCTTACAGCGAGTTCAAGAACGCCAAGAGCGCGCTGCGCTCTTCGGCAGTGAAGGTGAGGACCTGTTGCTTGGCCGCTTCGGCTTCGCCGCCGTGCCAGAGAATGGCCTCCAGCAGATTACGCGCGCGGCCGTCATGCAGGAACTGGGTATGACCGTTGACCGCCTCGGTCAGACCGATGCCCCACAGCGGTGGGGTACGCCACTCGCGGCCGCTGGCCAGGAACTCTTCGCGATTATCGGCCAGGCCCTCGCCCATGTCGTGCAGCAGCAGGTCGCTGTAGGGGCGGATCAATTGCTTGGCCAGTTCGGGTTCGGCTGCCTCGGCGGCGGTGGTGAAGCTAGGTGCATGGCATTTCTGGCAGCCGGCCTGGTGGAACAGGCCCTTGCCATTCAGGACCTGCGCCGAGTCGACATCGCGGCGGGCCGGCACGGCCAGGTTACGGGTGTAGAACAGCACGCTGGCGAGCAGCTCTTGGCTGACTTCGGGTTCGCCGCCGTTGACCGCCTTACGACATGCGGTTTGCCATGCCGTGCAGTCATCGCTTGCCATCAGGCTGCTGGTCAAACCCATGTCACCGGCAAAGGCGTGCGCGTTCTGCTGGTTCAGGTTGGGTTGTCCCGCCTTCCAGCCGAAGCGCCCGAGTACGGTCTTTTCCCGCACATCGTCCCAGACCCGATTGGGCCGTCCGGAAATACCATCCTCGTCGGCGTCGTCCGGGTCGGCATGAGCCAACAGTGCGCTTTCGGGAATGGCTTCGAGCAGGCCGAGGCCGATCATCGGCGGGGCGACCCGCGCGGAGAATAAGGTCTGCGGGTGCATGGGGCCGTAGCCTAACTGGCTGATTTGCAGCGTCGGCTGGCGCAGCTCGACCTGGCTGCCGTCGGCGAAGTGCACGGCGAGCGGGCTGTAGCTGATGCGCACCTTGCCTTCGGGGGGAACGCCAGGGTTGGCCATGTCCTGCAACTGACCGCCGTAATTCGGTTCGGGAACCACGCCGAGACGTTGCAGCGTTTCGGTGTGCTCGACTGTGGCCGGCACCGACAGGCGTACCAGCATGGAGGCGGCGCTGAGCGCGCCCGGGCCAGGCGGGTGGCCGCGACCGTCCTTGATATGACAGTTCTGGCAGGCATTGGTGTTGAACAGAGGGCCCAGGCCGTCGCGTGCGATGGTGGTCGAGGGGGCGATAACCCAGGGGTTGCGGAAGAAGCTGTTACCGACGCTGAAGTCCAGACGGCGCAGCGGAGAGAGATTTGCCGAGGGCAGCGAGAAGGCGTTGTGGTCGCGCTTGAATACCGTGGCGCTACCGGCGGAAAGGGCTTCGCCTGGTTCGGCCTGGGTGAAGCGCGGCGCCTGGTCACAGGCAGCCAGGGCCAAGGCCAGAAGGGGCAGCAGGCGACGAGACAGCGCAAGCATCGACAAATATCCGCGACAGCAATTTCGAGGCGAGCAAGCTTATCAGTTTGGCTGAATTTAAATAAGACGGATTTGCGTTAGCGATATGGCAAAAGGTCGCAGGCATAAAAAAGCCGATGCCCAGACAGGCATCGGCGTTAGGCGAGGGTTGCTTAGAACTGGTGGTCGGCGGTGTCCGGGTTGAGGTCACCGATGCCCAGCTTACCGGCAACTTGCTCGATGGCACCGGTCTGCTTGACCAGCGCGGCGATGGCGTTGCGGACGATCTGCTGGCCGGCGCTGTTGTCAGCCGCGATCAATTGATCGAAATGCTGACCACTGTTGGCGCTGTCGACCATGGCTTGCAGCGTGCCTTCGGTGGCTTGCAGGTCGGCTTGCAAGGTCGCGTCGGCCTGGGCGTCCGCCTTGGCCACCAGCGAAGACAGGCTTGGGCCTTTCAGCGTGCTGCCGTCGACCTTGCGGTACTCGCCCAGGTAGACGTTGCGTACGCCTTTGGCGTCGTAGAAATGCGAGTTGTGGGTGTTGTCGCTGAAGCAGTCCTGCTCGTCTTCGGTGGAGTTGGCTTCCAGAGCCACCTTCATGCGCTCGCCCGCAAGCTCGCCGAGGGACAGGCTGCCCATGCCGAAGAGCATCTTGCGCAGGCCGTTTGCCGCCGAGTCGGCTTCCAGGCTGGCGCGGTAGTTGTCGGCTACGCCGGGCTGCCACTGGCCAACCATCTCGTCCAGATCGGTGACCAGCAGGTCAACGGCGGCCTTCAGGTAGGCGCGGCGGCGCTCGTTGTGGCCGCCGGTGGCACCCTCGCCGACGACGAAGTCAGTTGCCGGACGCTCGCCTGCACCTGGGTTGCTGCCGTTCAGATCCTGGCCCCAGAGCAGGAACTCGATGGCGTGGTAGCCGGTGGCGACGTTGGCTTCGGAGCCACCCAGTTCGTTCAGGCTGGCCAGGGTCTCGGGGGTGATAGTGCTCACGTCGAGGGTGTCTTCACCCACCTGGATCTCGCTGTTGGCGATGATATTGGCGCTGGCGCCGGGGTTGCCCAGGGCATGCTGGTAATCGCTCGCAACGTAGTCGATCAAGCCTTCATCCAGTGGCCAGGCATTCAGTTGGCCTTCCCAGTCATCCACCACGGCGTTGCCGAAACGGAACACTTCGCTCTGCATATAGGGTGCGCGAGCCGCCAGCCAGGCTTCGCGAGCGGCTTTCAGGGTGTCGTCATTAGGCTGCGCGAGCAGCGCGTCGATGGCGCTTTGCAGGGTTTTGCCAGTGCTGGCCGCGTCGCTGAACACCGCCAGGGCGAGGTCGGCGTAATGGGTGACTACTGCGCTGGCGGCGGTTTCGTCGAATTGGCTCGCAGAGGCTGCCGGGGCGCTGGCGGTAGTGGCGACGGACGCCGTGGTCTGGGTGGCGGCGGTCTTTTCTTCGCCGCAACCGGCGAGAGAAATGGCGATAGCCAGCAGGCTGGCGGAGGCCAGGGGCATACGAATCATGACGAAATCCTTTGCGAGGTAAGTGAGAGAGGCACTCGGCAGTACCTGTAAAACGCTACCATAATGCGAAAGATTTGCATTATGTGTAAAGGGCCGTGATGGAATTGCTGGGTGGAGCGTGCGCAATTTCTCGGCTTGGATGGCCTGCTGCCACTAGAATGCCGCCTCTCAACCCTGCAGTCGTGATGGAGAAACCTGCATGAGCCTGACCAGTGTCGCCGTTCTCGTGGTTCTGATTCTCGCCGCCGCCTACGCGGTGATCCTCTACAACGGCCTGGTGCGCTTGAAGCATGGCGTGAGCAAAGCGTGGGCCAATATCGATGTGTTGCTCAAGCAGCGGCACGAAGAGCTGCCCAAACTGGTCGAGACCTGCAAGCAGTACATGCTGCATGAACGCACCACCCTGGAACGGGTGATCGCCGCGCGTCAGGCCGTGTCCAGTGCCCGTGAGAAGAGCGATATCGGCGCCCTCGGCCAGGCCGAAAGCGGCCTGCGTGCTGGTCTCGGGCAGCTGTTCGCGCTGGCCGAGAATTACCCACAGTTGAAAGCCAACGACAGTTTCCAGCACCTGCAGCAGCGCATCAGTGGATTGGAATATGGCATCGCCGACCGCCGCGAGCTGTACAACGAGGCGGTCAACCTCAATAACGTGCGCATCGAGCAGTTTCCCGATGTGTTGCTGGCTCGGGCCTTTAGCTTCAAACCGGCGCAGTTGCTGGAGTTCAGCGAGGCGGAAAAGGCCGACGTCGACCTCAAAGCCCTGTTCGGCTGAGCCGTGGCGATCGAAGGGTTGCTGATCGGTCTGGCGCTCAGCGTCGGCGCAATGGTTGGCGGTGGCTGGTGGTGCCTGCGACGTTTGGCTCAGGCACGGCGCTTGCTGGATACACCGACCTCGAAAATCCGCTCGGCGGCCCAGGGCTATGCCGAGTTCTACGGCGTGTTGCAGTCGCAGCCGGGCAGCGTGATCGTCGCGCCGCTGAGCGGAAAACCCTGCCTGTGGTGGCGTTTCAAGATCGAGGAGTACCAGGACGATGACAAGAAACGCAGCTGGCGGGCCCTGGAAAGTGGTAGTTGCGAGAGTTGGCTGCTGCTGGACGATGGCACCGGTCATTGTTTGATCAACCCGCGCGGTGCCGAAGTGCGCCCCTCTACGCGCGAGGTGTGGCAGGGCCACCTGCGCCATCCACGCGGGCCGGCGAGTAGCGGCTGGCTGGGGTTGCTGGGCAGTGGCAAGCGTTATCGCTACACCGAGGAACGTCTGCATGCCGGGCAGCCACTGTATGCCATTGGCGATTTTCGCAGCAGCGGCGGTGGCCGCCAGGGGCTAGACCTGAGCACGGCGCAGGGTGCGGTGATCCGCGAGTGGAAGGGTGATTTCGCCGGTTTGCTGCAGCGCTTCGACAGCGATAACAATGGTCAGCTCGACCAGCAGGAATGGGGTCGTGTGCGTCTGGCCGCGCAACTTGAGGCTGAAGATCGCCACCGTCAACAGAGCCAGCGGCCTGCGCAGCATCAGCTGGGCCAACCGCGCGAAGCCGCGCCCTTTATCCTCTCGTGCGCGGGGGAGGATGAGTTGGCGCGGCAGTTCTATTGGCAGGCTGCCGGCGGTGCCGTGCTATGTCTGGCTGGGGCCTTGGCTGCGGCCTGGTTGCTGGGGTGAAGTAACAGGCGACCAAGCGCTAGGGCTGTGCTGGCCTGCGACGCGCAAGTGGGGTGGCCGGGTCTGCGAAAATCAACAGCCCGCCGAGTAGCGGGCTGTTCTGTATTGGCCGTTACAACATGGCGGAGTTGGTTTCGATGCTGAGGCGTCGGGCCTGTTTGAGGTATAGGGTCAGTTCGCGGGCTGGCAGCGGTTTGCTGTAGAAATAGCCCTGACCTTCGTGGCAGCCCTGGGCAATGATGTAGGTCTCTTGCTCGACCGTTTCCACGCCCTCGGCGATCACCTGCATGCCCAGGTTCTTACCGAGCTGGATGATGGCACGCACGATGGTGGCGTCGTCATCGTCCTCCAGCAGGTCCTGGACGAAGCTCTTGTCGATCTTGATCTTGTCCAGCGGCAGGCTCTTCAGGTAACTCAACGAGGAGTAACCGGTGCCGAAGTCGTCGATGGCGATCAGCGCGCCGGAGCGCCGCAGGCTGAGCAGGTGCTGGGTGGCGGTGCTGATGTCTTCCATCAGGCCGGTTTCGGTGACTTCCAGCTCGAGGCTACGCGGCGGTAGGCGATAGGCTTGCATCAGGTTGTTGACCACGCGCGGGAGTTCGGCGTGGTGCAATTGCACGGTCGACAGGTTGATGGCCATGCGCATGCCAGTGAAGCCCTGGTCGAGCCACTCGCGCAATTGGCGGCAGGCCTGGTCGAGAATCCACTCGCCGATGGCGATGATGCTGCCGTTCTGCTCGGCCAACGGAATGAATAGGTCCGGCGGGACCAGGCCATGCTGTGGGTGCTGCCAGCGTAACAGCGCCTCGACGCCGACTACCCGATGATCGCGGTAACTGACTTGTGGTTGATAGACCAGGTACAGCTGATTCTGGGTCAGGGCTTCGCGCAGATCCTTCTCCAACTCCCGGCGCCGGCGCATTTCGCTGTCGACGCTGGCGATATAGAACTGGTAGCGGTTGCGCGAGCGGTTCTTGGCCAGGGTCATGGTCTGTTCGGCTTTCTGCAGCAACTTCTCGGTGCTGTCGCCATCTTCCGGGAACAGGGTGATGCCGATGGTGGCGCGTAGCTGCACTTCCTGGCCATCGAGCATGAACGGTGTTTCCAGGTCGTCCAGCACGCTCTGGGCCAGTTCCGCGGCCTCGTAGGGTTGCTCGATGTTGGCCTGGATCAGGGCAAACTGGTCGCCGCCTAATCGCGCCAGGGCGCCAAGACGGCCGCTGTGGCTGCGCAGGCGGTCAGACAGGGCTAGCAGCAGCTGGTCCCCGGTCTGGTAGCTGAACTGTTCGTTGACCCCCTTGAAGTCGTCCAGGCCCACGCAGAGCACCGCGACCCGTCGCTGCAGGCGACTGCCGTCCTCCAGGATCTGATCGAGTTGCTGCTGCAGTTGCTGGCGGTTCGGCAGGCCGGTGAGAAAGTCGTACTGGGCCAGGCGCTGCAGGCTGTTTTCCGCCTCACGGCGCAGGTGGGTGTTGCGCTCAATGGAGGAGAGTAGCTGGTTGGCGGTATTGATCCATAGACCGAGCTCGTTCTTCTCGTTGCCTTTGAGCATCGGCAACTTGTGTTCGCTGGGCCGGTCCGGGTTGATGGTGCTCAGGTGTTCGATGATTTTCGCCAGCGGTTTGGTCAGCAGCCAGTGGTAGACCAGGTAGAGCACCAGGCCCATGGCCAGAGCGCGGAGCACGCCGGAGATGAAGATGATCACCGAGCTGGTGACGAAGTCCTCGCCGTAGGGGGCGGTGTCGAGGGTGATGCTGAGGTCGCCGTAATACTCGCTGTAGGGGCCACGGCCGACCAATTTAGTGGTGTAGTGCTGTTCCTGGCCGAGGATCGGGTCGGTCAGCCAGCGGGTGGGCAGTTGCACCGGGTTGCGCGATTTCTCCGCGAGCATCGGCTCGTTGGGATGGCCGATGGCGGCTACCCGCACGGACTCGTGCTGGAACAAACCTTCGATGACCTGCATGCCCATTTCACGATCCAGGCTGTACACCGCCTGGGTCGAGGGGTCACGGAACATGCCGAGAATGCGTTTGGCATCGTTGTCCACGGCCTGACGGGTCTTGTAGACGTCGAAGACAATTTGCGCACAGCTCAATACCACGCCCACGACCAGGGCGGAGAGCAATACGACACGCAGTAGTTTTAGGGACAGGCTGTGCTTGAGTTCCAGCTTCAAGTGACGATTCCTTGTTCGATACCTGAGGCATCAGACGGGTGTGAGTATTAGCAAACTCGCGGTTGCCGTCAAAGGGCCATTATTTCAATCGGGCTCTCGCCGACCGGCTGCACTGCAATAGTGCGGGTGTCGGCTGGCGTTGACCTTGTATCAGTGTGTCGGTGCAACGTGGCGCGGACTTGAGTACCGTTCGGCACTTTAGCATTTGATACAGGGCCTTGCGGTAGCCTGTCGAGTGACGAGGGTCGCGCTCGACTGCGCTCGACGGATGCAGGGGGCGTTAGCTTGCGCAGTTCGCGACTCAGCTAACCGCAGCTGTTGCTGGCGTCGATGCTCATGAATGGGCTCTGGTCAGTGTGGTTGCAGGGGCGGTTGTATCAGGACGATGAGGCGTCCCTGGCTGAGTGGTTTTTTCATTACGGCCAGCGGCCGCTTGAGCAGGTCGCACCCGGGGCGCCGAGTGGCGCAGCACCTGCCAATAGCGAAAAACCCGGCCTAAGCCGGGTTTTTCGTACTTGCATCGGAGGTCTTAGGCTGCGTAGTTCTTGGCTACGAAGTCCCAGTTGACCAGGTTCCAGAATGCCTCGACGTACTTCGGACGGGCATTGCGGTAATCGATGTAGTAGGCGTGTTCCCACACGTCGCAGGTCAGCAACGGAGTGTCACCGCTGGTCAGCGGGCAGCCCGCGCCGATGGTGCTGGCCAGGGCCAGGGAACCGTCGGCTTTCTTCACCAGCCAGCCCCAGCCGGAGCCGAAGGTGCCGATGGAGGTCTTGCTGAACTCTTCCTTGAACTTGTCGAAGGAACCGAAGGCCGCGTTGATCGCATCGGCCAGGGCGCCAGGCGGCTGACCGCCGCCGTTCGGGCTCAGGCAGTTCCAGTAGAAGGTGTGATTCCAGATCTGTGCCGCGTTGTTGAAGACGCCGCCCGAGGAAGTCTTGATGATTTCTTCCAGGGTTTTGCCTTCGAACTCGGTACCGGGCACCAGGTTGTTCAGGTTCACCACGTAAGTGTTGTGGTGCTTGCCGTGGTGGTAGTCCAGGGTCTCGGCGGAAATGTGCGGCTCGAGGGCGTTTTTCTCATACGGCAGCGGCGGCAATTCGAAAGCCATGGTTTATCTCCTAATCAGGGCAGGTGCGTTGAGCGCGAGGCCGATCACGGGCGGCCAGACTAGCGGCGGGAGTTTATCCTCCTTGCGCCGCAGACCCGAGATCATAGCACCGGGTCTGCGCCATAACCACGCAGCAACTGTGTGGAAAAGCCGGTGCCAGGGCCTTTTCGCACGCAGCTCTGCGCAGGCTCAAGCGCCTGGGGGATTGCTCAGCAATTGCCCGGCTACGGCAAACATCATCAAGGCCACCGCCAGATCGATCAGGCGCCAGGTCGCCGGGCGCGCCAGCCAGGGCGCGAGCCAGGCGGCACCGAGCGCCAGGCTGAAGAACCAGATCAGCGACGCACTGGCCGCCCCCAGCGCGTAGGCACCGGGCGCCGCCTGTTGCGCGCCGAGGGAGCCGATCAGCAGTACGGTGTCGAGGTACACATGGGGGTTCAGCAGCGTCACCGCCAGCGCCGTCATCAGAACCGCACGGCGTGAACGCGGGCCGGTTTGGCTGGCCAGGCTTAAGGCCTGCGGGTGCAGCGCTCGACGCAGTGCCTGAACGCCCAACCACAGTAAAAAGGCCGCACCGCCCCAACGGGCAATGGCCAGCAGCGTCGGGTTCTGCGCCAACAGACTGGCCAGGCCAAAGACCCCGGCGGTGACCAATAATGCATCGCATATCACGCAGAGCACCGCCACCGGCAGGTGATGTTCTCGGCGCAAACTCTGTGCCAGGACAAAAGCGTTCTGTGCGCCCAAGGCAATGATCAGGCCGGCGGCGATCAGCAGTCCGTTCAAATAGCTCTGCCACATGCTTGTCACTCCGCCTGCTTGGCCAGTTGTTGCAGCACTGCCACGGCGCGTTGGCCATCGGCTTTAGCGACGAACAGGTGATCGTGGTGGTAGCCGGCTATCACGTTGCAGCTGATGCCATGGTCGGCCAGGGCGCTGGCCACCGCGGCGGTGAGGCCGACCGCATTGAGCGCCGAGTGCACCTCGAGGGTGATCCAGGCGGCGATATAGTCGAATGCCAGGCCCAGCCGCTCGGCCTGCTGGCGCGGCAGGATCAGGCTCAGGCCCTCGCGCTCGCGGAAACTGCCGAGCGCTTGCAGGTCCGCCGGTGGCGTGGCATCTGCCAGGCAGCAGAACACGTAGTCGCCGTCGTTCAGGGTTGGGCTCATGCTCCGCAGTAGCGTGGGGAGCGAAGTCTCGCCGGTCATGAGGATGTCCTTGAGTGGTGGGGAGGTAGCCAGTCTGCTGTGCGTGGCTGTATAAGAGAAACAAATCATGCTGATCTATCATTAGGAAAACTGATTTGTTCGACTACAAGTTGTTGGCGGCCCTGGCCGCAGTGGTGGAGCAGGCCGGATTCGAGCGGGCCGCCCAGGTGCTGGGGTTGTCGCAGTCGGCCGTGTCGCAGCGGATCAAGCTGCTCGAGGCCCGGGTCGGCCAGCCGGTATTGGTGCGGGTGACGCCCCCGGTACCGACTGACGTCGGCCGGCGCCTGCTCAACCATGTGCAGCAGGTACGACTATTGGAGCGCGACCTGCAGGGGCAGGTGCCGGCACTGGACGAAGGAGGGCTGCCCGAACGTCTGCGCATCGCGCTGAATGCCGATAGCCTGGCCACCTGGTGGGCACAGGCGGTGGGCGATTTTTGCGCCAACCATGGTGTGTTGCTGGATCTGGTGGTGGAGGATCAGGACGTCGGCCTCAAGCGCATGCGCGCGGGCGAAGTGGCGGCTTGCGTATGTGCCGCCGAGCGCCCGGTCGCAGGGGCGCGGTCACTGGCGCTGGGGGCTATGCGTTACCGCGCCCTGGCCAGTCCGGCGTTCATCGCTCGGCATTTCCCCCGCGGGGTCGAGGCGCAGCAACTGGCCCGGGTTCCGGCGATTGTCTTCGGCCCGGACGATCTGTTGCAGCATCGCTACCTGACCGGACTGGGCGTACCAGGCGGTTTCGCCCACCACCTGTGTCCGTCTTCGGAGGGGTTCGTGCGCCTGGCCTGCGCGGGCTTTGGCTGGGGGCTGGTGCCCGAGCTGCAGGTCGAGCAAGAGCTGGCCAGCGGCGCGTTAGTCGAAATAATCCCCGAGCGTCCGCTGGACGTACCGCTGTACTGGCATCACTGGCGCAGCGGCGGTGAGTTACTGGCCACCCTCACCGGTCATCTGCAGCGCGCAGCGCGCGTCTGGCTGGTTGCGCCCGACGGCTAAAGCTGGAAATGCGCCACCAATTGCTCCTGGCTTCCCGCTACCTTCTGCAAGTGTTCGCCACAGTCGCGGGTGTGCGCGGCGGTCTGCCGGTTCTCTCCGGTCATGGCGTGCAGGCGATGCATGTGCTGATTGACCTCCTGGGTGGTCGAGGCTTGCTCCTCGGCGGCGGCAGCAATCTGGAACGCCAGGGCATGCACACTCTGCAGCGAGTCGTCGAGGTGGTTCAGGGAGCCGAGCACCGCTTGGGTTTCGTCTTCCAGGGCGCGGGCCTGCTCGGTGGAACCCTGCATGCTGGTCAGTGCCTCGCTGGAGGAGTCGCCGAGCGCGCCGATGATCTGCACGATCTCTTCGGTGGCGGTGCGGGTGCGCATGGCCAGGTTGCGCACTTCGTCGGCGACCACGGCAAAGCCGCGGCCCTGTTCGCCGGCGCGTGCGGCCTCGATGGCGGCGTTGAGGGCGAGCAGGTTGGTCTGTTCGGCGATGCCACGGATTACCTCCAGCACCGAGCCGATCTGCTGGCTGTCGCCGGCCAGCGCCTGTACCACGTGGTCGGCCTGGCGCAAGCCGCCGAGGAGTTGATCCTGGCGGCCGATCATGCGTTGCAGGGTGGCCTGCATGGTGGTGAAGGCCTCGCGGGCGGCGGCGCTGCCATCGGCGCTCTGGCTGGCACTGGCGGCGATCTCCTGCACTGTTGCGGCCATCTGGTCGACCGCGCTGACCACCATTTCCAGTGCTTCCTGCTGCTGATCGAGGCTGCTGCTGGTGCGTCCGGCGGCGCCGAGAATGTCACCGCTGGCATCACCCACCGCCTGGCTGGCTTGGCGTAGGCGTTCGATTACCTCGCGCCAGGCGGCGGCCATCTCATGCAAGGCCTGCATCAAACCGCTGTGGTTCTGCTCCCCGCTGGTTATATGCAGCTCACCGGCTGCCAGACGTCGCGCCAGGGCGGCCATACTGCTCGGTTCGCCGCCCAGCGGGCGCATCACGCTGCGGCTGATCAGCCAGGTGGCCAACAGCACTGCCGCGATGGTCGCCAGACCCAGCAGGAGCACCTGCCACATCAGTTCGCGTACCGGGGCAAATGCCTGGGCTTGATCCATCTCGGCGATCAATGCCCAGCGTTGCGCGCCGACCTGCAGCGGGACAAAGGCCTTGAGCGCGGGCAGGCCATCGAGCCCCGGTTCGCTCAGGCGGCCCTGCTGGCCTTGCAGCGCCAGGCTGATGGCCTGGCCAAGCAGTGGCGAAGCCTGTCGCTCGCCGCGCAGGACCTGCTGTTCGGTGAAGCGCACCGAGTCGGAACGCAGCAGGCCGTCGGCACCGACCAGGTAGGTTTCACCCGCCTCGCCGAGACCCTGGCGGGTTTGCATCACGCTGTTCAGTGGGGCAATGGGTAACTCCAGCATCAGCAAAGCCTGCAGCTCGCCCTCGCTGAGCACCGGCGCCACCAGGAACTGGCTCGGCTCGCCGGTCTGAGGGTTGACCGCTAGGTCGCCGATCTGCGCCTGCTGGCTGGCCAGGCCGGGGAGGACCAGGCGGGCCATGGGCGTTTCGCGCCAGCGGCTGTCGTTGAGGTTCTGCTGGTAGTCATCACCGCGCAATACGCTGAATACCACCTTGCCTTCGCGGGAGATCAACTTCAGCTCGCGGTAGCCGAAGGTTTCAATGAAGTTCTCGAAGATCGCCCGGTCATAGTTGGCGGCGCTGATCAGCGCCTGGCTGTCCAAACCGAGATAACTGGCGCCGAGGTTGCTGGCCAGCGTATTGAGCTGATTACGCCGGGATTGCCAGTTGTCCTGCAATTGTTGTTGTTTGATATTCGCTACGGCTTCCAGGGCATTCAGCGTCTGCTCCTGCAGGGCCTGACTGGCCTGGTGGTACACGGTGAAAGCCATGGCCAGGACCGGAAGCAGACCAATAATCAGGTAGCTCAGCGCGAGCTTCAGGCGTAACGACATGGATAAGGCTCCGTGGGTAGAAGGGTGACAGATCGCTATGGGTGTTTGAAATCCTGCAATATTCGTGCAATTAAATTAACGATTGTAAAAAATACTGATCGATTTGGCAGGGTATCGGTCTGGGCGTGTCATTCAGACGCGACAGCGAACGCGCCGCAGGCACCGCGAATATGCCTAGGTGCGACGGGACGAAGTCAGGGGAGGACTCGTGAGAGAGGCAGGGCAAACTTGGCGCTCGGCTGTGCAGCGCTGCGCAACTCGCATGGCGGCGGAGGGGACGTGAGCGCTGTTGTTGCGAGCCCGAGTTGCTCACTGTGGGGGCGTTGCCGTTCCCCCTCAAACAGGCGCCTTGTCGGTTGAGACTTACGGGTGCGAGTTCTCGGAGCTGAGGGCAGCGTGAAGTCCGACAGGCTACTAGGTGATCACAATTTTTCCCGAACCGGGCAACTGCTCCACGCAGCGTTCGCCGAGCAGTTGCGAGGGGGTGAAGTAGCCGCCCCGGCCGCTGTAAGCGAGCAGGTGGCGCACCGCCATGAGCGTGCCGTGTACGGTCACGTCGTAGCCGTTGGCGGTCTGCAGGCGCGCCGTCTTGTGCTCGCCGGCGGCGTTGTGCACCTCGCCCCACAGCCAGGTGCGCTGACGTTCGCGGCTGGCCTGATCGGGACCCCGCACGCGCTTGCCGAGCAGGCGTTTGAGGCCTTGTTGTACGCGGGGTCGGCCCAGCAGCGGACGTAGCGGATCGAGCAGGCGCATGCCGATAGTCAGTGCTGGGGGCGCGGGAAGATAGACCTCGATGTTGCCGATGCCGGTGGAGTAGTACGCCGTCGCGACGTCGCCCCAGGGAATGCTCACTGCGGACTTCTCGCCACGGCCGAAGTTGATCGAGCGGCGCTGGTAGCCCAGCGGCACGTCGGTGATGATTCCGGCGCGGCGCACCTTGCCGCCGAACTGGAGACCTTCCACTGAGGTTTTCGCTGTGCCCGGCGACAAGCTGCTGGCGCTGTCGAAGCCCAATGCCAGGTGGCTGGCATCCGGCAGCGCCTGGTGCAGGCAGGCGGCCAGGCAATCGCTGGGGATTACGTCGAAACCGGCGCCGGGGCAGACCACCACGCCCTGTAGGCGGGCCTGTGAGTCACGGGCATGCGCGGCCTCGAACACTGCGATCTCCCCGGTAATGTCGAGGTAGTGGCAGGCGCTGGCCAGGCAGGCGTCGAGCATCGGCGCGCTGGTGCTGGAGAAGGGCCCGGCGCAGTGGGCGAGCACCGCGACATCGGCCAGCGCCTCACATGCCCGCTCGTGCTGCTGAAGGTCGAAGACCCGGCACTCCAGGCCCAGCAGGCTCCCCAGTGCATGCACCGCCGCCGGATTGCGCCCGGCCAATATTGGTGTCAGGCCCTGGCGCTGCGCCTCGGCGGCCAGCAGGTGGCCGGTGTAACCGTTGGCGCCGTAGATCATCCAGTTGTGCGTGGCCATAGTGGACTCCTGTCAGGGTGGGATTGCACTGGATAACAGCGTAGTCGCTAAAGGCATTAGGGGATCTGGTCCATCGGGGAGCTGGTCAAGTGGATTGCCCGGTCGCTGTTCTGGCGTGCAACGACACAGCGACCCACTGCCGGCACTGCTAGAGTGCGCAAGCAGGTCGTTGAAAAACTACTGCGCTCGGCTATGCGGCGTTGAAAGCGGCCTCAAAATGCTCATTTACACCACGTAAACTGCGCTTTTTCGGCCGATTTCGCCTTGCCTAGCCTTCGCTCGCTACATTTTTCAACGGCCTGCTAACGGCTGAAGCCAACTGGGGGTGGCAATGAAGATTCTGGTAACCGGTGCAAGTGGGTTCATCGGCGGACGTTTCGCCCGCTTCGCCCTGGAGCAAGGCCTGGATGTGCGGGTCAACGGACGGCGTGCCGAGGGTGTGGAACATCTGGTCAAGCGCGGCGCCGAGTTTATCCAGGGTGACTTGGCCGACCCGGAGCTGGTGCAGCGACTCTGCCAGGGCGTCGAGGTAGTGGTGCATTGCGCCGGGGCCGTGGGCTTCTGGGGCAGCTATGAGCATTTTCACCAGGGCAATGTCACGGTGACCGAGAACGTGGTCGACGGCTGCCTGAAGCAGCAGGTAAAGCGGCTGGTTCACCTGTCCTCGCCATCGATCTATTTCGATGGCAAAGCGCATGTGGCGATCAAGGAAGAGCAAGTGCCCAAGCATTTCTTCGATCACTATGGCAAGACCAAGTACCTGGCCGAGCAGCAAGTGTTCGGCGCCCAGGAGTTTGGCCTGGAAGTGCTGGTCTTGCGGCCGCGCTCCGTTATCGGGGCAGGTGACACCAGTATCTTTCCGCGGATGATCAACATGCAGCGCAAGGGCCACCTGTCGATCATCGGCAACGGCCTGAACAAGGTCGACTTCACCAGTGTGCAGAATCTCAACGACGCCCTGTTCAGCGCTTTGCTGGCCGCCGGGCCGGCACTTGGCAAGGCGTACAACATCAGCAATGGTGCGCCGGTACCGCCGTGGGATGTGATCAACTACATGTTGCGGCAAATGGACGTGCCGCCGGTGACCCGGCACCGCCCATTCGCCCTGGCTTATGCAGCAGCGGCGCTCAATGAAGGGGTCTGCAAGCTGTTGCCTGGTCGCCCGGAGCCGACCCTGTTTCGTCTCGGCGTGGCGGCGATGGCCAAGGACTTCTCGTTGGATATCAGCCTGGCTCAGCAGTATCTGGACTATCAGCCACAGGTCAGCGTGTGGACGGCGCTGGATGAGTTCTGCCAGTGGTGGAAAGCCCATCACCCCAGCTGATTGCAGTCAGAGGTAGACCCGCTGCCCCCGATAGATGCGTACCGAGCCAGATGTCGGCGTGAGTTTTGTCGGATCGGCGAGCGGGGTGATCGGTCGCTCCGCAGGAGTAGGAGCACCGGCTGCGCGGTTGAACGGATTGTCACTGAGCTGGGCGAGGCGCTGCCCCAATTGTCGGGTTTCCTCATCGGAGGAAGTGAGACAGGCGCTGAGCATCGTGTTGATCGCATCGTGCTGACTCAGACGGATGTCTACCGCCAGTTCGTCGCGCAGGCGACGGCGTAGGGCCTGCATGCAATCCAGAAGCGCTTTGTTCAGTTCCATGGGCCATCCCTTGTTGTTGACGTGAGGCCCCGTGAGGGCGCTCTAGGTGGGGAATTGCAAAGCCTGTACCAGTTTGCCCAGGCTGGAACTGTGCGGCCTGTAGCGGATCAATGGGCCTATGTGGCGCCCTTCATCAGTGCGTATTGCACTGGCTTGGCGCGACGCTGAAGCGCGGCGCGCGAACCGTTATACTGCGCGGCATTTAGCTCCCTCAGCTTTTTCTTGAAGGTTTATCCATGCGTAACGATGCCCACGACGAACTCGATCATGTGCCCAGCCTGACCACAGACGCGCGTGATCGCGATGATCTCGATGCGGATCACCATGAGCCGACTGTGCGCACTCCAGCCTATGGTCATGGCGCTGCGACGGTACCAGCCAAAACCGCCAGCACCGGGCCCCTGTGGGCGTTGGTCGGCGCGCTGACCATTGCCCTCGGCGGTTTGAGTTGGTGGAGCTATCAGCAACTCAACCTGATGCAACTGCAACTGGTTGCCACCCAGGAGAGTTTCGGCCGCATCAGCGAGGAGGCCGCCGGGCGCATCCAGGATATATCCGGCAAAGTCGTCGCCACCGAGTCCACGGTCACCAGCGGCAGCGAAGCGCTCAAGCTGCAGGTCAAGCAATTGGAGAACAAGCTGGCCGAGCTGAGCAAGCAGCAGCAGAACGTCGTTAGCCAGCAGGGCGCTCAAGGCAAGTCGATCGAGCAACTGGCGGCCGAGCTGAAGACTCAGCAGGGGGCGACCAGCCAGTTCGATGGCCAATTGAAAAACCTGAGCAGCGCGCAGACGGCGTTGAAAAGCGAGCAGGCCTCGCTGAAGTCCGCGCAAGCCGGCGTGAGCAAGCTCGAAGGACAACTCAAGAGTCTGAGTGGCGAGGTGGAGGCCTTGAAGAAAATCGGCAATCCGAACCAGGCCATCGGGCGCCTGGAACAGGACCTGCTGGTACTGAAAAGCGACCTGGAGAACCGCCCGGCGGCGAAAAACAACACCGCCGAGTTCGATGCCTTCCGCGCCCAGATGAGCCGCTACATCAGCACCCTGCAAGGGCAGGTGCAGAACCTGCAGCAGCAGATCGACGCCCGCTGAGGCCGGCACCGATGAAAAAGCCCGCTCTCAGTGAGCGGGCTTTTTTCTGTGCGTTGTCCCGTCCTGAATAAGGTTTACACCTTCTGACCTATTTTCAGGAGGGCGCAATGGATTCGGGGAAAAGGCGCAGTCAGCGCGATTACACCTTGGCTTTTAAATTGGCGGTTGTAGATCAAGTTGAAAAAGGCGAGTTGAGTTATAAAGACGCTCAAACCCGCTATGGCATCCAGGGTAGGTCGACAGTGCTGGTTTGGTTACGCAAACATGGTCGACAGGACTGGAGCCAAGGCGCATCCATTCGAGTTCAGAGAACCCGCGCCGTGCACAAGCCATCCACACCACTGACGCCTGAACAGCGGATCAAGGAGCTTGAAGAACAGCTCACGATGAGCAACCAGAAGGCTCAATTTTTTGAAGCTGTCGTGAACGTTCTGAAAAACGACTACGGCGTTTCTATCGTAAAAAAGCGACCCGGCAAGTCCTCTCGCAAGGGCAAATCGAAGGCCTGAGCATCACTAGGGCTTGCCTGTTTATGGAAATTTCGCGCCAGGCTTATTACAAGCGAATCCGGGCATACGAGGCCCGCGCCCAACACGATCAAGGCGTGCTGGATTTTGTCTTGGAAAAGCGTCGCCGCCAGCCCCGGCTAGGAACGCGCAAGCTGCACCATTTACTGCATATTGAAGCTAGAACATCGCTGCAAGTCGGGCGAGATCGGTTGTTCACAATCCTGCGAGAGGCGCGTGAACTGGTGCCACGCAAACGTGCTTATCACAAAACCACCCACAGCCATCATCGCTTCCGACGCCATCCCAATCTGCTAAAAGACGGCCCAGCACAGGTTGTTGCTACGGGCCCTGAACAAGTTTGGGTCGCCGACATAACCTACCTGCCGACCCAGGAAAATGTAGCGTACCTAAGCCTGGTGACCGATGCCTTCTCACGCAAAATCGTAGGGCATCACGTGCATGAGACGTTGCACACGGAGTCGGTGCTCAAGGCTCTGAAGAGCGCTGTCAGCGAGAGAGAAACAGACCAACCTCTGATCCATCATTCTGACCGCGGCGCCCAGTACTGCTCAGACCTTTATCAGCAGTTGCACATCAAGCATGGCATTACCTGTTCAATGACCGACGGGTACGACTGTTACCAAAACGCGATGGCCGAGCGAGTGAACGGTATTTTGAAGATGGAATTCCTGCTGCGTCGGCCAAAAGACCTGGCAGAGGCTCGGAAGATGGTGGGCGAATCGGTGGCTATTTATAACGAAGAGCGGCCACATCTGGCCTTGAAATACAAAACGCCCGATGCGGTGCACCGGGCGTTTTGAGAGTGAAACAGGTGTAAACCTATTTCAGGACTAGACACGTTAGAGCAGTGGCGTCTGCGCTTATAAACGCGGGTAGTCGATATAACCCACGGGGCCTGAGCCGTAGAAGGTTTCCGGTTGCGGCTCGTTCAGCGGCGCATCCTCGGCCAGACGCTCCGGCAGGTCGGGGTTGGCGATGAAGGGGATGCCGAAGGCCACGGCATCGGCCTTGCCGTCAGCCAGCCAGGCGTTGGCCTGGTCCTTGGTGAAGCGTTCGTTGGCGATGAATACGCCGCCGAAGGCTTGTTTGAGGCTGGGCGACAGGCTGTCGTCGGCCTCCTTCTCGCGGGCGCAGATGAAGGCGATGCCGCGCTTGCCCAGCTCACTGGCGACATAGGTGAAAGTTTCGGCGCGGTTGGAATCGCCCATGTCATGGGAGTCGGCGCGCGGCGCCAGATGCACGCCGACCCGGCCGGCCCCCCATACGGAGATCGCCGCATCGGTGACTTCCAGCAGCAGGCGCGCACGATTTTCCAGGGAGCCGCCATAGCGGTCGGTGCGCTTATTGGTGCTGTCCTGGAGGAACTGGTCGAGCAGGTAGCCGTTGGCGCCGTGGATTTCCACACCGTCGAAACCGGCGGCCTTGGCGTTCTCCGCGCCGATGCGATAGGCCTCGACGATATCGGCGATTTCCTCGGTCTCCAGGGCGCGCGGCACAGGATGGTCGCGCAGCGGTCGCAGCAGGCTGACGTGGCCCTTGGCGGCGATGGCACTGGGCGCCACCGGTGTTTCTCCGTCTAGGTGGCTAGGGTCGGAGATACGGCCGACGTGCCACAGCTGCAGGACGATCTTGCCGCCGTGACCATGCACCGCCTTGGTGATATTGCTCCAGCCGCGTACCTGATCGGCCGACCAGATGCCCGGCGTGTCCGGGTAGCCGACGCCCATCGGCGTGACCGCGGTGGCTTCACTGATGATCAGCCCGGCCGAGGCGCGCTGCACGTAATACTCGGCCATCAAGGCGTTGGGCACGCGGCCTGCGTCGGCACGGGTGCGGGTCAGGGGCGCCATGATGATGCGGTTGGCGAGTTGCAGTTCGCCTATGGTGATCGGGTCGAAGAGAGTAGGCATCGGATGATCCTCAGTCAGGGTATGGGGGTACGTGCGGGTTCGGGTTGGGCTGGCGGAAGCTAGATCCGCCGCGGGTTACAGTTCGTGGCTGATATGACGCAGGAAGGCCTGGATGCAGTCTTCGTTGCGTTTGAAAAAGTGCCACTGGCCGACCTTCTTGCTGCTCACCAGTCCGGCGCGTTGCAAGGTGGCCAGGTGGGCGGAGACCGTCGACTGAGCCAGGCCGGTGCGCTGGTCGATCTTGCCGGCGCACACGCCAAGCTCCAGCGGGCTCTCCTGATCGGCGAAGTAGGCCTGCGGATCTTTCAGCCAGTGCAGGATGTCGCGGCGCACCGGGTGGGCCAGGGCTTTGATTACTTCATCGATATCGATGGGCATCTTCAGAGTTCCAAGGGGGTGCTGTAGCGCTATATCGCGATGCAGCGAACTCTATATCGGGCCTTGACGATATACCGTTCGTTTGCGCCGATAGTGCTCATCGACGGGGCTGATAAAAGCCACTGCCCAATCCGTGCCGACGGGGTAAGCTCACCAGATGAACTACCTCGCGCACTTACACCTCGGCGGCGACGCGCCGGCGCAACTGCTCGGCAGCCTTTATGGCGACTTCGTCAAAGGCCGCCTGGCCGGACAGTGGCCGGCGGACATCGAGGCGGCGATCCGCCTGCACCGGCGCATCGATGCCTTTACCGACAGCCATCCGCTGCAGGCCCAGGCCCGTGCGCGTTTTCCCGCCGAGCGGCGGCGCTGCTCGGGAATCCTGCTGGACCTGTTTTTCGACCATTGCCTGGCGCTGCACTGGGCGGATTACGCGACCGAGCCATTGCCGCAGTTCACCGGGCGGGTCTATCGGGTGCTGGCCGCCGAGCCGGAGCTGCCTGAGCGCCTGGCTCTGATTGCACCGCGCATGGCCGCTCAGGACTGGCTGGGCAGCTACCGCGATTTCGCCGTGCTGGAGCAGGTGATCAATGGCATGGGCCGGCGTCTGTCGCGGCCTGGCCTGCTGGAGGGCAGCCTGATCGAGTTGGAGAACCTGTATGAGCCGCTGAGCGAGGATTTTCGCGCGTTCTATCCCGAGTTGATCGAGTTCGTGCGGCAGACGCAGCAGGTGGCCTAAGAGGTAGGGGGGACGCACGCAAGACGTCTATCCTAATGCCGGTCCACGGCTTGAGGGTGCAAGCGGAAACGGCGGATCAGCGCCTTCTCCAGTTCTGCCACGCTGAACAACAACACTCCAGCCAGCAGCACCCGCAGCCACTCGTACGCCGCCAGCGCGGTGGAGCCAAATAGCTGCTGCAGTGGTGGCGCATAGGTGTACAGCAGTTGCAGCGCGAAACAGGCGGCGATGGCCAGCAACACCATGGGATTACCCAGCAAGCCCTCGCGACTGAGGACCGAGGCGAAGATATGGCGGCTGCTGAACAGGTAGAACATCTCGCACATCACCACGGTATTGACTGCCATGGTCCGCGCGCTTTCCAGCGGGGTGCCGCGCTGCAACTCCCAGAGGAACAGGCCGAGGGCGGCGGCCATCATCAGCAGCGAGACCAGCAGCACGCGCCAGATGAAAAAGCCTGAGAGCAGCGCTTCGCCCGGGGCGCGCGGCGGGCGGCTCATCAGCCCTTGCTCGGAGGGTTCGAAAGCCAGCGCCAGGCCGAGGGTGATGGAGGTGACCATGTTGATCCACAGTACCTGCGCCGGGGTCAACGGCAGGGTCAGCTGGAACAGGATGGCGGCGATTACGATCAAGGCCTCGCCGCCATTGGTCGGCAGCACGAACAGGATGAATTTCTTCAGGTTGTCGTAGATCGCTCGTCCTTCGCGCACGGCCCCGGCGATGGTGGCGAAATTGTCGTCGGTGAGTACCACCTCCGCTGCTTCCTTGGCCGCCTCGGTGCCCTTGCGGCCCATGGCCACGCCGACATCCGCACGCTTGAGCGCCGGCGCATCGTTGACCCCGTCGCCGGTCATCGCCACCACCTCGCCGCTGGCCTGCATGGCCTGCACCAGACGCAGCTTGTGTTCCGGGCTGGCACGGGCGAAGACTTCGACGTTCGGCAGGACCTCGCGCATTCGGCGTTCGTCGAGCAGCTCGATTTCGGCGCCAGTCAGGGCCGGCCGATCGATGCCGATACCCAATTGCGCCCCTATGGCGCGTGCAGTTTCGACGTGGTCGCCGGTGATCATCTTCACCGTGATTCCGGCGCGCCGGCACTCGGCCACTGCCGTGATGGCCTCTTCGCGTGGCGGATCGATGATGCCGAACAGGGCCAGCA
Organism: Pseudomonas taeanensis MS-3; assembly: GCF_000498575.2. GTDB lineage: Bacteria > Pseudomonadota > Gammaproteobacteria > Pseudomonadales > Pseudomonadaceae > Aquipseudomonas > Aquipseudomonas taeanensis. The sequence goes on along the minus strand of NZ_AWSQ01000006.1, from coordinate 122,961 downwards.
GGGTGAAACCGTGCTCGACGTCGGCGAAGCTCAGGCTGCGTTGCTCGGCATCGGCCGTGCGTGTGGCGATGGCCAGTAGGCGCAGGCCGTGGGCGGCCAGGTCAGTGGCCTGACGCCGCCAGAAGTCCGGGTTCAGTGGCTGGTCACCGGCTGCGCCGCGTTGCCGGCTGCACATCTCCAGCAATCGCTCGGGCGCACCCTTGAGGTAGATCACCCCGTGACCACGATGGTCGTGGTGCAGGGTGGCCATGAAGCGATGCTCCGACTCGAAGGGAATGGCGTCGCTGCGCGGCAACTTCGTCTGTTCGGCCAACGGATCGAGACCGCACTTCAGGGCCAGGGTGCACAGCGCGCCTTCGGTCGGGTCGCCGTGCAACAGCCAGTGGCCGTCGGCGTCCTGCTGCAGGCGCGCGTCGTTGCACAACAGGGCCGCACGGCCGACCTCCAGCAAGGCTTGATCCGCTGCCACGGCGCTGCCATCTACATGAAAGCCGCCCTCGGGGGCGTAGCCGACGCCGCCGACATCGACGATTCGCTGCGCGCTGATCAGCCGTTGCACGGTCATTTCGTTGCGCGTCAGGGTGCCGGTCTTGTCCGAGCAGATCAGGGTCACCGAACCGAGGGTTTCCACCGCAGGCAGGCGGCGCACGATGGCATTCTGTCGGGCCATGCGTTGCACGCCGAGGGCGAGGATCACCGTCATGATTGCCGGTAGGCCCTCGGGAATCGCCGCGACGGTCAGTGCCACCACCAGCATGAACATCTCGCCGGCATCCTGGCCGCGCCAGAGTGTGCCGAGGGCGAAGGTGACGAGGGCGAATATCAACAGGGCCAAGGTCAACCAGCGGCTGAAACCACCAATCTGCCGTAGCAGCGGGGTGGACAGCGTCTGCACCCGTTGCAGCAGGCTGCCGATGTGTCCCAGTTCGGTGGCGCTGCCGGTGGCCACCACCAGCCCGAGGGCCTGACCGCTGCTCACCAGCGTGCCGGAATAGGCCATGCAGCGGCGGTCGCCGAGTAGCGCATCGACTGTGCTGTGGGCGATGGTTTTTTCCACCGGCAGCGATTCGCCGGTCAGCGCCGCTTCCTCGACGTTGAAGTTCTTCACCCTGAGCAGGCGCAGGTCGGCCGGGACCTTATCGCCAGACGCGAGCATGACGAGATCGCCGGGCACCAGCTGTTCGGCCGGTATTTCCCGGCGCTCGCCATCACGCAGCACCATGGCGTGTAACGACAGCAAATCGCGGATTGCTTCCAGGGCATGCTCCGCCTTGCCTTCCTGAATGAAGCCGATCAGTGCATTGATCAGCACCACCGCGAGAATGACTCCGGTATCCACCCAGTGCTCGAGCAGGGCGGTGACCCCGGACGCGGCGAGCATCATGTACAGCAGCACGTTGTGAAATTGCTGCAGCAGACGCCGCAGCGGGCTGCGATTTTTGGCAGGGGGCAGGCGGTTGGCGCCGTACTGTTGCAGGCGGGCGGCGGCTTCTGGTTCGTCGAGGCCGCCGTGCTTGCTGTGCAGCAGCTCGATGGCCTGCTGCGCTTCGAGCGCGTGCCATGCCGTCTCCGCAGGGGCCGCGTGTCGCGGGTCCATACAAGCGCCTCCAGCATTCTGGTGTTGCTACAGTAGCGCGATCCACCGTGCGCGGCCTGACCTGCATCAACGTCAGGAGGCTTGCCTGCGGTTCAATGCTTGGCATGGAACAGGCGGCGAGACGAGGGCGATGATCAAGCTGCTGGGGCCTGAGCTTTCCCACGCGCGGCGCATCTGCTTCAGCGACAGGCTGGGGGGACTGGACCTCGCCGCTGGCATGCGTCGTCGAGCAGGTTCAGTGGGTGCTGGCTCCGCTCGATGAGCAAGCGCAGCCGCGGGCCTAGCGGAACAGTCGCCGAGCGCTGGCCTGATTCACGCCGCCTGGTCGAGCGGTGTGGCGTCCCCGTAGAGTGCGCTGGCGACCGCAGCTTGGGCGCGCCGTGCCAATGCGTTGCGATTCAGCGCGGCGCTGGCGATCGGTGGTAGCAGTTGGATCTGCACCTCGGCCACCTCGCTGGCGAGCAGGCGCAGCAGGTGCGAGAGCATGTCATCGTCGCCGATGAAGGGCGCGACCCTGCACGGCTCACCGTCACGCAGGTAACGAATCGCCACCGGCTGCACGGCCACCCCGCTGTCAATCGCGCTGCTCAGCAAACGGCCGTGGAAGGTGCGCAGGGCCTGGCCATCGGTGGTAGTGCCTTCGGGGAAGATCAACAGGTGCCGACCTTGCTGCAAGTGATGGCCCAGTTGCTGGTTGAGCAGGCCGCTGTCGCCTGCGCCGCGCTGGATAAACAGGGTGCCGGCCTGCTGCGCCAGCCAGCCGGCCACGGGCCAGCGACGCACCTCGGCTTTCGACAGAAACGACAGCGGGGTGAGCATGCCGAGCAGCGGAATATCGGTCCAGGACACATGGTTGCTGAGCCACAGCATCGGCGTCTGTGGCAGCTCGCCGCGTACCCTGAGGCGAAACGGCAGGGCGGCGGCGAGGCGGGCGAGAAACCAGCGGCTGATGCGTTGACGCAGGGCCAGTAACTCATGCCGCAGGAGTTTTTCCAGCAGGCTCACCGTACCGGCCAGCAGGGTGCCCAGGCCGATCACGGCCAACAGGCGCAGTAGGCGCAGGTACAGACGCAGGGTTTTCATCGAGCATTCCCAATCGGACGGGCACAAATGCCGGCACTGTTTACACAGTGCCGGCGCTGCATGCAACCAGGATCAGACTGCCGCCTTGAAGTGGCGAGCGTAGCGCGGGCAGAGTTCATCGCGCTTGAGCAGGATGAACACGTCGGCGACCTGGAAGTCCGGGTCCCAGCACGGCTCGCCGCAGATCTTCGCGCCCAGGCGCATGTAGGCCTTGAGCAGGGGCGGCATCTCGGCGATCACGTTACCCGGCAGGTCTAGGGCGGGCAGAGGGCATTTCGGTTCGGCGCGCAGGTGTTCGGTGCACAGGTAGCGCTCCCGCAGGCGCTGCATGATCGCCTGGGCCTGGATGCCGCCGTCCTGCATGGGGATGCTGGCGCAGCCCATCAGGTAGCGGTAGCTGCCCTGGTTTAGCACTTCGGCCAGCTCGCCCCACAGTACTGCGATGGTGGCGCCGTTGCGGTAGGCGGGATCGACACAGGTTCGGCCAATCTCCAGCACCGGGCCTTCGAGGTGCGCCAGGCCATGCAGGCTGAATTCTTCTTCGCTGTAGAAGCGACCCAGGCCGGCGGCGGCCTGATGGTCGAGCAAACGGGTGGTGGCGACCAGTTCACCGCTGTTCAGGTCGCGTACGCCGATGTGTCCGCAATGAATGTCGTAGTCATCCACATCCAGACCGAGCTCGGCACCTTTAAGCCTGGCGTCGAATTCGGCGCTGAACACGCGGTAACGCAGCGCCTGGGCTTCACGCAAAGCCTCGGGGCCAACCAGGCGCTCGGCTTGCAGGCGACGTGGAGCGACTTTGCTGGCGCGGGTGAGGGTGATCTGGGTCATACCTTAATCTCCGTTTGCCGGCGTTTTGCCTTGCGGCCGGTCGATCTTGTTGGGCAAGCTCAGGCTAGGTAGACCCGGTGTCACGACTGTGAAGATTTGGTGATACTTGTATGACAGCGGCTCACACAAAAATCAGTTGAGGAATCTGCTATGCCCTGGCATCGCCTGCTGCAAACCCGCGACCGCCTGCCCGTCGCTGCCAGCCTGGATGAGTGGTATGCGATGTTGCTCGAGCGTCTGGGCAGCCCGCCGCCGTTCGAGCTGGCCTTGCTCGGCGGGCGCCTGGCGGCGACCCCGGGGCTGGCGTTTCTCGCCGGGTATCAGGGCGCCTTGCGCGTGCTCTGGCCATCGGCGCCCTGGTCGCTGGGCGCGCTGTGCGTGACCGAAAACAAGAGCGTGCGCCCGGCGGACATGAGTACCCGCCTGAGTGGCCTGACGCTGAGCGGGCACAAGGACTATGTCACCGCCGCCGAAGCTGCCGACTGGTTGCTGGTGGCAGCCCGCGAAGAGGCCGTCGAGCAGGCGCCGCGCTTGGCGCTGGGCGTGGTGCGCGCCGGTGCGCCAGGCGTGCGTATCGAGACGTTGCCGGCATTACCCCTGATGCCGGATATCGGTCATGCCCGCCTGCACCTGGCCGATGCCCACTGCGAGCGTCTGGCTGGTGATGGCTGGGATGACTACGTGAAACCGTTCCGCAGCATCGAAGACCTGCACGTGCTGACTGCGCTCAGCGCCTGGTTATCGGCGCTGGGCCAGGAATTCGCCTGGCCCCAAGCGCTGCAACTGCGCCTGCTCGGCCTACTGGCGGGCTGCGCAGAGGTCAGTCGGCTGAGCGCCAGCGGCCCCGAGACCCATGTGCTGCTGGCCGGGCTGTTCGCCCAGTTCACGGCGCTGAACAGCGAGTTGGACGCGGCGCTCGATAGCGGGCCGGAGGTTTGGGCGGCGCTCTGGCGGCGGGACAAAGGGCTGTTGTCGATTGGCGGCGTGGCGCGCAACAAGCGCTTGGCCAAAGCCGACGCGACGCTGGGGCTGACGCCCTAGCAGGTTTGCGTCTATCTGTAGCTTCTGTGCGGGGTTGATCCAGATCAGTAGGCGCCCTGCCCACGTGATGCCAACCCGAGGTTATCCGCACACGCTGAAACAGCTGAGGTGTGCGCCGCTGTTGAACGTCATGGGCGGCGTGCTAGGGTGCGGCACTTTCCACGGCTAGAGGCGTTTTTATGTCCATTCCCGTTATGCGTCGGCTGAGTCTGGCGCTTGGTTTGGCGCTGGGTTGCGCCATGGCTCAGGCGGAAAACTGGCCCGCGCAGCAGTGGTCGCAGGTACCTGTCACGCAGAGCGCCGCACTCGCCACGTTGGAAGCCTACGCCTTCCCCGCGCGTGACGATGCCAGCCGCACGGGCGTGCGCACCGATGCCTTGCTGGTGATCCGCGACGGTCAAGTGATCTACGAGCGCTATGCCAGGCCGACTACGGCCGAGACGGCTCACCTGACCTGGTCTGTGAGCAAGAGCCTGCTCGCCACCACCCTCGGCGTGGCCTACGGCCAGGGGCGCTTCCGGCTCGATGCGCCGGTGGCCCAGTATTACCCGGCATTCGCCGCACACCCGGGGGTCAAAGTCGGCCACCTGCTCAATTGGGCCTCGGGGCTGGACTGGCAGGAAGATTACGAATACGCACCGCTTAAGTCGTCGGTGGTGGCCATGCTCTACACCCGTGGCCGCAGCGATATGGCGGCTTTTGCCGCGGAGCACTCGGCCGATGCCGAACCGGGCGCGCGGTTTCGCTATTCCAGCGGTGACAGCAATGTTCTGTCTGCCGCGTTGAAAGGCATGGTCGGCGCCGCGGCCTACCCGAGTTATCCCTGGAGTGCGCTGTTCGAGCCGCTCGGCATCACCTCGGCCGTATGGGAAACCGATGCCAGCGGCACCTTCGTCGGCTCGTCCTACGTCTATATGACCGCCCGTGATCTGGCGCGGGTCGGATTGCTGATGCAGCGCGATGGCCGGTGGGGTGAGCGGCAATTGCTGCCCCAGGCCTGGGTCGAATTCAACCGCACGGCGTTCGCAAATTACCTGCCGCAGGCTGGCAAACCGGGCGACGCGGTACCGGGCGGGCACTGGTGGCTGAACGTCGCCGTGGCAGGCCAGGCCAAGCCCTGGGCGGATGCGCCGGCCGACACCTTCGCCGCCCTCGGTCATTGGGGCCAAGCCCTGTATGTGCTGCCCAGCGAGAAGCTGGTGGTGGTGCGCTACGCCGATGATCGCGACGGCAGTTACCAACACAACCAGCTGCTCAAGCTGGTACAAGCCGCCTTTGCCACACAGGTGCAGCCATGATCCGTCGTCGTCCGTTCACCTCTCTCGCGCTGCTGGGCATGCTCGTGCTGGCCGCCCTGGCCTGGCAGAACCGCAGCCACCTGCAAGCGTTTCCGGGGATCATCGGGGGCTACTCGGCCAAGGAGTACTGCTCCTGCCGCTACGTGACGAACAACCCGGCCGAGTACTGCACGGCATACGTCGAGCAATACCTGCCGCTCAGTGGCTTTTTCGATGAGCCGGCGCATAAGCGGGTTACCGCGCGTGGCCTGGGCAGTAGCCAGACGGCGCAATGGCTGAGCCCGCGCCAGGGCTGTCAGTTGCTGCCGCAAACGCAGCGGTTACCCGAGTCTTGAGGGCGCCCCGTGAGTTTCGTGTTCCTGCGCGACGCTTCTACGCAGCGGGTGAATCATCCGGGGTCTGGCCATCACCGCTGCGTGAGTAGCGCTGTGCGGGCCAGGGTTTGCAAGGATCGCTCAGGCGGCTATCGTGGCGGCTGAATGGATATCGCCCCACGAGGACTTATGCATCGGCCTTATGCCCTGTTTCTGGCTACTTGCGCGGCGTTGCCAGTCGGCGCCTCGCCGGCGTTTGTTGCGCGCTGATGTCGAAGGCGATCTTTCCTTGGCGTAGCGGCAATCACTTTGCTTTATTGCGCAATGGCTCGAGGTTCTTCCCGCGCATGATCGCGGCGATTGATGTCGCGCAGCAGCAGGTCGAGCTGGAACTCTATCTGGTCGAAAGCGGCGTCTGTGCCGATGCCGTGTTGCAGGCGCTCTGCGCTGCGGCGCAACGCGGTGTCACGGTGCGCTGTCTGTTCGATGACTATGGCTGCCAGGCGCTGCACCCGCGCGATCGGCAGCGTCTGCTGGCGGCCGGTGTACAGCTGCGGTGGTACAACCCGCTACGCTGGCGCCGTGGGCTGCGCAACCTGTACCGCGACCATCGCAAGCTGTTGCTGGTCGACGGCCGGGTGGCGTTCGTCGGTGGTACCGGTGCCACCGACGGCTTCTGGATACCGGGTCAGGTCTACAGCGCCTGGCATGAACTCATGGTGGAAATCAGCGGGCCACTGGTGGCTGACTGGCAACAGTTGTTCGAGCGCCAATGGCAGGCCTGTCAGGCGCGCTTTGCCTGGCGTCCTGAACCCGCGCCGGGGCTCAAGCACCTGCCGGTGCCGCCACCTGTGGGGCAGGGGCTGGGTCGGGTGGCCTATGCCAACGCCCAACAGCACCGCGACATTCTGCAATCACTGATACGCGCACTACGCGGGGCGAAGCTGCGCATCTGGCTGGCTACGCCGTATTTTCTGCCGACCTGGAAGGTTCGCCGGGCACTGCGCAAAGCCGCTGCCCGTGGAGTCGAGGTGCGTTTGCTGTTGAGCGGCCGGCATACAGACAATCCACCGGTGCGCTTCGCCGGCGAGCGCTATTACCCGAAGCTGCTCAAGGCCGGGGTGCAGATTTTCGAATACCGGCCCCGTCTGCTGCATTTGAAAATGGTGCTGGTAGACGACTGGGTCAGCGTCGGTTCGTGCAACTTCGATCATTGGAACCTGCGCTTCAACCTGGACGCTAACCTGGAGGCGCTCGACCCGCAGCTGACCGCGGCGGTAGTGGCCAGCTTTCAGGAAGATTTCGCCGACAGCGATGAAGTCAGCCTGCAACAGTGGCGCGCGCGTCCTTGGTGGCGACGCGCCCAGCAGCGGGTGTGGGGCTGGTTGGATCGTGTGGTGGTGAACCTGCTCGATCGCCGCCACTGAACCACTGCACAGCCTGCCGGCGTTGCGCGTGCGGCGGCGCCCGGCAATTCATTCGACCGAACTTGGCTTAAGCAACTGGCCGTAGCGGCCACGCATTTCCCTGACGTAGTTCTAGGCTATTACCTGTCTACCGAAAAGACGGCAGATACTCATCGCGTCCTTACCCTGCCAGGAGACCTCCATGACTGCGAAGAACATTTTGATGCTGGTCGGCGACTACGTCGAAGATTATGAAGTGATGGTGCCGTTCCAGGCCCTGCAGATGGTCGGCCATGTCGTGCATGCGGTCTGTCCGGACAAAGTCGCCGGGCAAAGCGTGCGCACCGCCATCCATGACTTCGAGGGCGACCAGACCTACAGCGAAAAGCCTGGGCACAACTTCGTGCTGAACTACGACTTTGCCAAGGTCAGGGCCGATCATTACCAGGGCCTGCTGATTCCCGGCGGCCGTGCCCCGGAATACCTGCGCTTGAATGATCAGGTGCTGGAGCTGGTCAGAGCCTTCGCCAAGGCCGATAAACCGATTGCCGCAGTGTGCCACGGTGCCCAGTTGTTGGCGGCGGCCGGCGTGCTCGAGGGCCGCGAGTGCAGCGCTTACCCGGCCTGCGCACCGGAAGTGCGGCTGGCCGGTGGCGAGTATGTGGACATCGCTGTGGATCACGCGCATATCCAGGGCAATCTGGTCACCGCTCCGGCCTGGCCGGCGCATCCCATCTGGTTGGCCGGCTTCCTGACGCTGCTGGGCACAAAGATCAGCCTGTAAGCGTGGCGTGTTGACTGTGGCAGCGTTCGCAAGGCGGCCGATTAAGCGACAATCAAGCAGCTAATCGCGGCCAAGGCCGCTGCCACAGTGTCCAACTTGAGAGGCCATGGTTCATGTGCGAACTCTACGTCAAAGCCGATCCGATCCTTTACGAGTCACGCTCGCGCTCGCTGCGGATTCGCGGCGTGGTCACCACCCTGCGTCTGGAAAACCAGTTCTGGGACATCCTGCGCGAGATTGCCGAGACCGATGGCATGACCACCAATCAGTTGATCAGCAAATTGCATGAGGAAGTGATGGATTACCGCGGCGAGGTGGTCAACTTTGCTTCCTTTCTGCGCGTCAGCTGCACGCGTTTTCTCAGCCAGCGGCGCGACAGGGTCAGTGAGTTGAGTCTGGTGCCGGGGCGTGCCATGCCCTGATCGTTTGATGATCTATACCGGCGTTGCCAACCCGGTCAGACTCCATAGATTTCGCGTAGCCACGCCAACCGTTAGTTTCAACGGACGTTTTTATACAGCCTGGCCCGGAAGCGGACGTAGCAACTGCGTCTAAGTATTCAGGACCGATTCAGCCAGTTCGGTAGGCATCGAGCATGTCGGCCATGTCGTCGGCAAGCGCTGCAATCTGATCAGCAGGCACATTGCGTTCGGCAAACGCCCGTAACCCGATGATCTGCGTTTGCAGCAAGCGGGCCAGCCGCGGGCACTCAACATCGGCACGCAATTCCCCCATTGCCTTGGCCTGCTCAAGCACCTCACAGAGTCCCTGTTCGATGGTTGCGAGCATTGCATCGACCTGAGTCCGCAATGCGGCGTCCTCGGCATTCACCTCAAGCAAGGTCTTAATCAGCATGCACGCCTGCGCAGGCGCTTGCGCGTAGCCGCTACAGGGCCGGGCAAATGAGCGCAGGTAGCGCTTCAACCCTTCTACAACGCCCGGTGATCCTTCGATTATCTGACGAAAGCCATCACCGGCACGGGCGGCGTAAGCCTCCAGCGCCTCGGCAAATAGCCCACTTTTGCTGCCGAAGGTGGCATAGAGGCTGCCGGGACGCATATCCAGAGCCGCTTCAATATGCTTCATCGAAGAAGCGTAATAGCCTCTCGACCAGAACAGTTCAACCGCTCTATCCAGGGCGACTTGGCGATCAAAGCGAGCAGTGCGGGGCATCGTTGTCTCTCGGATAAGGCCTTGGTGAAAGCGGCCGGAATGAGCTTGAGTGATCGCTCAATATTAGCTTGACTGCACCCCAGGCTGCAATTAGGATTGAACTCGTATTTGAATGATCACTCAAAAAAGGATGCCTCTCAATGAGCACTTTCACTCTGCATGACCAGAACAGCGCACCCGAAGCCGCAAAGCTCCTGTTGGAGAAGTCGCAGAAAGCCTTTGGCATGATTCCAGGTTTGCATGCGGTGATGGCAGAAGCCCCCGGTTTGCTCGAAGGCTATCAGGTGCTGCATGGTCTGTTTGTGAACAGCAGCTTCAGCGCCGATGAAAAAACCGTGGTGTGGCAAACGATCAACGTTGAGCACGCCTGCCATTACTGCGTGCCCGCGCACACGGGTATCGCCAAGTCGATGAAAGTCTCGGACGAAGTGAGCAATGCGCTGCGCGATGAGACGCCGCTGCCCACCGCTAAGCTTGAGGCGTTGCGCGACTTTACTCTGGCCATGGTGCGCCAGCGTGGCGAGCTCGAGCCAAAGCAAGTGCAAGACTTCTATGCAGCCGGTTATAGCCAGCAAAACGTCTTGGAAGTCATCTTGGGCCTTAGCCAAAAAGTCATGAGCAACTACACCAACCACATTGCCCAAACGCCTATCGACGAAGCTTTCAAGCAGTTTGCCTGGACTAAGAAGTAATCCCTCTAACGGCGACGCAGTGTCTGGAGCCACCGTCTATGCAGAGGTCAAGGCTGCATCGCCGCTGCGCATGTAGACCTTCTCAGCAGAACCAGTGGTTCTGGGCGTCACCCAGACGCTGAAGTCGAACCGGACCAGACACCTGGAGCAAGCTCTGGTAGATGAACCCTTCCAGTCGAAACCGCCGGTCGTGACGATCATCGCTATGCTGCTGGTTTTGCTCATCATGGTTCTGCACCGGCATAACAAACGCGCTCTGGCGCGAGTCACCGACGAGCGCAAACCGCTTGTCGCAGGGTGACACGCACCAAGATATCGGCTGCCGGGCGGCCCATCACATTCAATCCAAGGAGGCCGCAATGACCACCCACCCAAACAAACTGCGGATCGACATCGTGTCTGATGTGGTATGCCCCTGGTGCATCATCGGCTACCGGCAGCTGGCACAGGCACTGGAGGCGACCGGCACGGCGCATGAAATTCATTGGCATCCGTTCGAACTGAACCCCGACATGCCGGCAGAAGGCCAGAACCTGCGCGACCACGTGGCCGAGAAATACGGCACTAGCAAGGAGCAATCGGAGGACAGCCGGGTCAGGATGACCGAGGTCGGCGCAGACGTTGGGTTCGAATTCCGCTTTGCCGACGACATGCGCATGCACAACACCTTCAACCTGCATCAGCTTCTGCATTGGGCCGATCAGCAAGGGCGCATGCACGACTTGAAGCAGGCCCTCTTTACGGCTCACTTCACCAACCGGCGGAACCTGTCTGATGACAGTGTGCTGGCGGATGTGGCTGCAGAAGTCGGGCTGGACCGGGCCGCAGCCTTGGCTGTTCTTGAGGATCAGCGTTTTGCCGCAGAGGTGCGTACTGCCGAAAACACCTGGATTAACCAGGGCATTAGCGGTGTGCCGGCGATGATCTTCAACCGTCGTCACCTTGTAACCGGTGCGCAAGGGGTCGAGAACTACACGCGTATCTTGCAGCAATTGGCCGAGATGCCGGATTGAGCAAGCCCGCAAAATGTTGCGCGACAGCGGAGGGTAAGGACGAGCGACCACACCCAGGCCAAATGGTTGTGCCAAACACAACAGCGCTCCAGTCTCGGGCCTGCCCCAATCATGAAAGAGAGATCAGGATCATGTCTGACACGAACAATTACGAACCACCCAGAGTCTGGACCTGGGACGCCGAAAATGGCGGGGAATGGGCCAAGACTAACCGCCCCATTGCCGGGCCCACACACGAGGCCACTCTGCCGCGTGGGGAGCATCCTCTACAGCTTTATTCGCTGGGCACGCCCAATGGCCAGAAGATCACCATCATGCTTGAGGAGCTCTTGGCGCTGGGCGAAGCCGGGGCCGAATATGACGCCCACCTGATCCAGATTGGCGAAGGGCAGCAGTTCTCGTCGGGCTTTGTCGACGTCAATCCAAACTCGAAAATCCCTGCACTATTCGATAGCGCAACTGGCAGCCGTGTGTTTGAAAGCGGCGCGATTCTGCTCTATCTGGCGGAGAAGTTCGGACACTACCTGCCCAAGGAGGCCGCGGCGCGCACTGAGGTCATCAACTGGCTGTTCTGGCTGCAGGGCTCGGCCCCCTATCTGGGCGGTGGGTTCGGTCATTTCTACGACTACGCGCCGGAAAAATTCGAATACCCGATCAACCGCTTCACTATGGAGGTGAAGCGCCAGATGGACGTGCTTGACCGCGAGTTGGCCGAGCACCGCTATCTGGGTGGAAACGAATACTCCATCGCCGACATTGCCACCTGGCCCTGGTACGGCAACCTGGTGCTGGGCCAGGCCTATGGCGCGGGCGAGTTTCTGCAGGTCGAAAGCTACAAGAATCTGCGCCGCTGGGCCGAAGAGATCCTTGAGCGTCCCGCCGTTCAGCGAGGCCGCAAGGTAAACCGCACATGGGGCGAGCCGTCAGAGCAGCTGCGCGAACGACATGACGCCTCGGACTTCGACCTGAAAACTCAAGACAAGCTGGCCCCTGTTGGCGTCGCTTGAGAAATAGCACGCAGGACCTTGCTCAGCGTTTTGCCTAGCCGACCGAGATGGGCGGATGGCGGAACGCTTGGCTATTAAAGCCAGCAACGGCATCCCAGCTGGCCGCGAGGCACTAGGCTATGACAGCGACACAGTGAGGCCAGCGACGTGCTGATGTATGCGGATCTCACCGAGAACTATCGTATGCGTCCTGAGCCGGAAGACTTTTTGCGGGTATTTGCCCAGGCCGATACCTAGTTCGTTAGGGCTCCGCCAACGAAAACAGCGTGTGCGCAGGAGCGTGCAGCATCACGAAAAAGAGGTTCTTCATGACAGAGCACAGATTCGCTCCGATCATCGTCTTCGACGTGAACGAAACCCTGCTCGATATCACCACGCTCGAACCGCTGTTCGAGCGTGTATTTGGTGATCGAGCCGTTTTGCGCGAGTGGTTCGCGCAGCTGATTCTCTATTCGCAAACCATGACCCTGAGCGGGCGCTACAGCCCATTTGGCGAACTGGGCGTGGGCACTCTGCGCATGCTCGCGTCTATCCATGACACCGCGCTCGAGGCTAGCGATATTGATGAACTGCAGGAGCGGATGAGCACTATGCCCGCGCACCCGGATGTACTGCCGGCGCTCAACAGCTTGCGTGATGCGGGCTTTCGGCTGGTGACACTGAGCAACTCGGCCAGCGGCTCATCGCCTTCGGCACTCGAGCGTGCCGGGTTAGCTGAGTTCTTTGAACGCAGCTTCAGTGTCGAGGCGGTTGGTAAATTCAAACCAGCCCCGGAAACCTACCAACTCGTGGCCAGGGAGTTGAATGTCGAGATGGCGGACTTACTCCTGGTCGCTTGTCATCTTTGGGATACGGCTGGGGCGCAAGCTGCGGGTTGCCATGGCGCACTGCTGACCCGACCGCACAACGCATTGCTACCGGTAGCAGAGATGCCCATGCCAGACCTGGTCGCGGCGGAGTTAGGCGGCCTGACCAAGCAGATCATTCAGCGTTGGGGCAGGCCGTGATCGTGTGTCCTGCTGAATAATGTTGGCAACCAACGAATTGGAACTTTGTGACGCATCCTGGATGGCCAAGGCGACAGTAAGGGCCAGAACCGGGCACCCACTGCGGGTGATCGAGTGTCAGTTTGCTTACTGCACGGACTACCCCCAGCGCAAGCCCTGGAAACGGTACAGAGGTTTGTCGAAAGTGTCGTTCCCATCGAGCGATAAGGCTCCAGATCGCAGGGAAACCCGAGATCTTGCTCTATTCGACTTGGTCATCGACAGCAAGCTGCGAGCCTGCTCTAAGTGCGTCACCTGCAGCTATTGAGCTTTTCTCATTCAGTGAGTTTTTGCGCAGATTTCCATAACCAGATTTCGCAGCCACCGATGAGCTGGGTCGGCACTTAATCGTGGATGCCAAAGGAGTGAAACGGTGAACTCCGCAGTACGGACCGGAAGTGGGAAGCTGAACATCCCCTGCCGCAAGTTTGCGGTATGGCGCTCAGGCACGCTGGCTATCAGGTCGGACCCTCGAGCCAAACCCAAGGCGGTCGAAAAACCTCCGACAATGGTGGCGATCTTTCGCTCCAATCCAAGAGCCAGCAGCGCGTCATCAATGGGGCCTTTATCAAGCCCCGCACGCGAGACGAAGATATGCTTGCCGGCGGCATAACTCGATGGCGTGATTTCCTCTTGGCTCAGTGGATGTCCTAAGCGCACCACACCCACATAACTGTCCCTGAACAACGCTTGCACCCTTAGTTCCGGAGCTGTCGACGCTTCTATAACGCCGGTTTCCAGATCAACAACCCCATCGCGAAGTGACTGGCTGTCTTTGTCTGGTTTCTGCAAAAAGCACAGCCTTACTCCGGGGGCCTGTTCCCCGATGCGCGCGATCAGCTCTGGTCCAAAGCATTCCACAAAGCCTTCGCTGGTTCTTAGGGTAAAAGTCCTGACCAGGTTTTTAAGGTTTAGGGTTTCTACGGGGCGCAAGATTTCCCGCCCATCGCGCACGAGCTGACTGACCCGTTCACGCAACTCGATGGCTCTTGGAGTGGGGACTAGGCCTCGTCCGGCTCTGACTAAAAGAGGATCACCAGTTGTTTCGCGCAGCCGCGCAAGTGCCCGGCTCATTGCCGAAGGGCTTAACCGCAAGCGTTTAGCTGCGCGGGCAACACTCCCTTCTGCGAGCACCGCATCAAGAGTGATGAGCAAGTTGAAGTCTGGGTTTGGCATGACTCGATGTTAGCTCAGCCTGAGCCTGACATAGCGTCAGGCGCATGAATAAAGTGCAAATGGTGCGTCTTCCGCCATGTTTATGCGTTGCATACAGTTTGGGCTAGCGGTGCATCCGCGCCGAACTGGAAGGACATCATCATGAACTCGTTAGAAAAGTCGGTTGAAGCCATCAGATCAATTTGGGGGCCGCTCAGTTCTGAACTGGTTGCAGACTGTAAGCAGCAACTGGAGGCGCTCTTGCAGGCACCGATCTCGGAGGAGTGGTTGGCGACACTGCATCTGGAACAGTTGGCGCAAAAGGAATTGCACAGGGATCCAGTCAATGGGTTTGTACTGTTGGCACACACCGAGACTGAAGGGCTCTACAGGCCACCCCATGATCACGGCCGAGGCTGGGTTATCTATGCGATTCAGCAAGGGGAAATCGAAATGGGTACCTACGCCCGGATTGAGGACGCGGACGGAAGCGTGAAACTGGTGAAACGGGGTTCCTCGGTGCTCCGCCCCGGACAGGCTCAGGTGTATCTGCCGGGTGACATACACGATACGCGCTGCGTTTCAGGGCCCGCACTGTTATTCCGCTTCACGGAACGAGATTTGAAGAAGGAGGATAAGGAAGCACGCATGTTGACCAGGTATGTATGGCGGGATGGCATCTGGACCATCGAGTCTGAGCAGTGAACATCCCCGAGGTTAAAACCATGCAGTGCCCTTTGCCGCCAGGCTTGGCATGCTTGACCCGTGAACCGGCATCACCCAGCCAAGGCGATAACAGCAAGGACAAACCGTCTTCTGTGCATGATAAAAATGCACCATCGATGATGCCTGAACCAGGGCGTGCGCTGGCTATTGCCTGCGTGCTGGCAGCAATGGTGCTGGTAGTGCTGAACACCGCCATCGCCAACGTCGCACTACCAACAATCGCCGGTTCGCTGCATGTGGCACCAGCGATGTCCGTCTGGATTATCACCGCTTACCAGGCAGCCCTGTTGATGGCCCTGCTGCCCTGCGCAGCGCTCGGAGAAAGCTTGGGCTACCGCAGGGTATTCACCCTGGGGGTCATGCTGTTCACGGGGGCAACCTTGTTGTGCTCATTGGCGCCGTCCCTGCCTTGGCTTATTGCGGCTCGTCTCATTCAAGGCCTTGGGGGCGCGGCTGTCATGGCCCTCGGCATTGCGCTGCTTCGCAGCGTTGTACCCTCTCAGCTACTCGGTGCTGCTATCGGCTGGAATGCCCTTGCTGTGGCACTTTCGTCTGCTGCCGGTCCTGCGCTCGGCGCGGTGATCCTATCAACAACAAGCTGGCCTTGGTTGTTTGCTGTTCACCTTCCTCTAGGGGCATTCGTACTACTCACCACGCGTGCGCTGCCAGATAGTCAGGGCACGGCTAATCGAATTGATTTATTGAGTGTGATGTTGAATGCCGGAGCTTTTGCAACGCTAATTGTTGCCATAGAACTCTGTATTGATAGGCCGGCAATAGCTGCAGCTCTACTTGCTGCATCAGGCATACAACTGGCTGTGCTGGTGAAGCGGGAAATGCCAAAGAAAGCACCTTTGATCCCGCTCGACTTGCTCCGATCCAATTCCTTCAGCTTCTCAGTGCTCGCATCGGTGTTTTGTTTTGCTGGGCAGACAGCGGGCATGGTGGCGCTGCCTTTTTACTTACAACACAGCCTTGGGCAGGAAGCGCTAATGGCCGGCCTCTACATGATTCCATGGCCCTTGACCGTTGCGCTTGCAGCGCCGTTCGCCGGGCGCCTTGCAGACCAATGGTCGACAGCCTGGCTTTGCTTCGTAGGCGGTTTGTTTCTTGCGACTGGGTTAGGAGCCGCCGCACTGTGGCAACTGAAAGGCATCCCCCTTCTGCTCGTACCGTTCACCATGCTGTGTGGTCTTGGCTTCAGCCTCTTCAATGTGGCTAACAATCGCAACATGTTCCTTTCTGCACCCCTTGAGCGGAGTGGCGCTGCCGGTGGCATGCAGGGCACCGCCCGGTTGCTCGGACAGACCGCTGGTGCAGTAATCATGACCCTGCTCTTTACCCTGAGCACGGCCGAAGCAGCACCTCAGATCGGGCTTGCTCTTGGAGCCGTTTTGACCTTTCTAGCAGCCTTGGTGAGCACGCTGCAAAGTAGGCGAGTGGCATGACTCTAATCAGAGTTTGATAGCCCAACCTTGTTCTTACTCTAGAGCGAGCAAAGTTTGCAGTGGGTGCTGGCTGTGTGAAAACACATGCGTCGTTTTGAGGTCTGCGTTGCTAGGTAAAATCTGTCAGCGTTTGGTTGTTCAGCAGACCTGTACTTTGCGTGGGAACGCGATTTTGATTGCGATCATGACGGTCAAACTCGCTCTAAAACGTTTTCACCCAGCCTGGGTCGACTGCGGCCGATTACGAATGGAGGGGCTGGCCGGTTTCTACCAGTTGTCACTGGAAACCTTGGGTCGGTAACTGCTGGTTTCGAATTGTAGTGGTCTACTTCTGCCCCGGGTTGTGTGAAAACAGCAAAGTTGTCTCCTCCAGGTAGGGGCTCAACTAGCCATGTACTTATGAAACACCTCATTCTTCGTCGATTTTGAAAGCGGCGAATTGGCCTGAAACGATCAGGTCACCCGCTCACATCTTGGTGTTTAGTCGCCGCAAGCTTTCGCAGCGGCAATTCCCTGCATTCCAGGCGCACCCCTCCTACGTTTGTCAGTAAATACCGGCATGCCATACACGGGTTTGACAGCGCGAACATCATCAGTTGCGCCGTGTTCCTGGCCAGGCCACGGAAGCGCACATTCACATAGCCGAGCTGGCACAGCGTTTTGCAAGGTAGTTGTCGCGTCAGCCGTGTTTCGTATGTCGCTGTTCTCAGTGCCGATTGCAGATTATCTGGGTTGAGTGTGACAGCCCCCGATAGCTTGCCAGGTAAACCAGACTGGTCGAAACCTCGGCGCCTTATATCTCCTACACGTACGCCTGCGTCCAATTAAGCGAAAGGACCCTGCCGTCGAGGTGCAGTCCAGGAAGTACCGGCGATCTGCGCCTGGAAAGCGGTAGGGCAATCGCATGGCACTTCGATTGCGCTAGAGGTCAGGTGGATCAACGGTCATTGACAAGGTTAGGGGAAGGGCGTTTCATTGAATATATGAAAGATATATTCTAGATATTCCTTAACAAGTGAGCGTTGAGATGACCTACACGAGAAATCTGCCCGCGGGATTCAAGGCCGACCTGCACAGCTTTGGTCACTTTGACGTAGTGGTAGTGGGCGGCGGCCCTGCGGGCATTGCCGCAGCTGTCACCGCTGGCGAGCGCGGGCTCAGCGTGCTGCTCATAGAGCGCCTGGGGTTCTGCGGTGGAGCTGCCGTGGCGGGCCTGTCCGGCACCATCTGCGGCCTGTACATGACGGTCCAGGACCCACATAAAGCAACGCCCGAACAGATCATCTTCGGTTTCGCCGAACGCTTTCGCGATGCGCTGTACCGCGAGGGCGGCCTGACCGAGCCGCAGATCTACGGCAAGACCTGGGTCGCCACCCATGACTGCGCCAAATACAAGAAAGTCGCGACCGACATGTTGCGGGCGGCCAGGGTCACCGTGCTCTACCACACCCAGATGATCGATGTGATCGCCGAGGAGGAGGAGCTCAAAGGCATGGTGTTGCACACCAGCTCTGGGTTCACCGCGGTCTATGCCAAGAAGGTCATCGACGCCAGCGGCGATGCGGATGTGGTCTACAAGATGGGGCTGAAGACCACAAAAGGGAATAACGGAGTCATCCAGAACCCCACCATGATGTTCAAGGTAGGCAACGTTAACCTGCAGAAGTACTTGGCGTACTGGGGCCAGGACACCATCTCGCCACCCAAGGTGGTAAGCATGCTGGAAGCCCAGGATGAATTGCTGCGCAAGAAGGTCTGGTTATTTCCCACCGTGAACCCAGGTGAGCTGCTGGTCAATGCCACCAAGATCACCGGTTTCGACAAGCGTGCTCTGGACGTTACAGACCCGGTCGACCACACCGAGGCGGAGCAGTTTTCCATCTACCAGGCCAAGGCTTTCTTCGACTTCATGAAGGCCAATGTGCCCGGTTGCGAAGACAGCTACTTCATCGACTACGCCACTGAAGTGGGCGTGCGCCAGACCCGCTCCATCGATGGCGTGGCGCGCCTGACCAATGATGATGTGGTCAACAAGCGCAAGTTCAGTGACGCCATCGTCAAGACCTCCTGGCCGATCGAGCTGCACTACGGCGCCAAGCCGAAGACCGAGTGGCTGGTCGAGGACTATTACGAAGTGCCGTTTCACACCCTGGTGCCCAAGGTCGGCAAAAACATCATTGTCGCGGGTCGCTGCCTGAGCAGCGAACACGAGGCGCTGGCCAGCTGCCGGGTCACCGCGCAGTGCTTTGAGTATGGCCGTGCGGCCGCCCTGGCGGCTGAGCTGGCGATCAAGGAAGACCTGACTTTCCAGGTCATCGAAGGCGGACATATGGCCTATCTGATGCAACAAGCCAATTAACTGGCTGGTTGCTCAATCAACCTGTGGCAATTACAACAACAAGAGGTGCTCAAGTGAATATAAAAGCAGTGGATATTCCAATCGAGGAAGGTGTGGTCGAACGTATCGCCAGGCCCATCGAAACCAACCGGCAAATGCAGGTCGTCAGCTTGCTGATCATCTTTGCTGCGGCGATTCCTCTTGTGGTTTTCCCGGAGGACAGCGCAACCGTAATCGACGCGCTGTTCAAGTGGGTGACTCACACCTTTGACGTCGTCTATCTCGGCGTAGGTCTCACTTCACTGATCTTTATGGTCGCTTTGGCTTGCTCCCGCTATGGCGAAATCAAGCTGAGCGCCGACAAAGATGCTGCCCCGGAATTCACCAAATTCGGTTGGGGCACCATGGTGTTTCTCGCCGGCATTGCCTCCGGCCTGATGCTCTGGGCGGGTACGGAGTGGGGCTATCATTTCGCCTGGACCCCGTTCGGCATAGAGGCCAAGAGCAAGGAAATGTACACCGTGGGCCAGGCCTACGGCATCTTCCATTGGGGGCCTACTGCCTGGGCCATCTATTGCGTCCCAACCATTGCCATGTCGTATATCTACTACGTGCGCCAGAAGCATATCTACAAGATCAGCGAGGCTTGCCGCGGTGCACTGGGCGGTCTGGTCGATGGCCCAGTTGGCACAGTCATCAATTACTTGTTCATTCTCGGCGTGCTGGGTGCGTCCGCCACCTCGCTGGGGCTGGGCACACCGATGATCGGCGGGGCCCTGGCAGAAGTGATAGGGATCAGCAGTAGCATTTACCTGGATATGGCAATCATCCTCACCTGCACCGCGGTCTTTACCGTCAGTAGCGGCCTGGGATTGACCAAGGGCATCAAGCGCCTGAGCACTTTCGCTACCGTGGTGACGCTAGCGATCGTGGTCTATGTCCTGCTCGTCGGCCCGACCAAGTTCATCCTGGGCCTGGGTATGGACTCAGTCGGTTATATGGTTGAGAACTACATCCATATGAGCACCTGGATCGACAGCGTCGACCAGAGCGGCTTTCCGCAAGCATGGACGGTGTTCTACTGGGCCTGGTGGGTGGCCTATGCGCCGTTCATGGGCATGTTCGTTACCCGCATTTCCCGCGGTCGTACCATCCGTGAGGTGATTGTCGGCATGCTGTCCTACGGCACCCTGGGCTGTGCGCTGTTCTACATTGTGTTGGGCGGCTATGGCATCAATTTGCAAATGACCGAAACCCTGGCGCTGTCCGAGCTGGTGAACGCCAACGGCGTCGCTCCGGCGATTCTCGAGATGTTCAAGACCCTGCCTCTGAGTGGGCTGGTGCTATTGGCGGTTGCTGTATCCGGGATCGTCATGCTGGCTACTACCTTCGACTCCGCCGCCTATGTGATGGCCTGTGCGACTACCAAAACACTGGGTGAGGGACAAGAGCCGCAACGCTCCAACCGCTTATTCTGGTGCTTCGCCATCGCGGTCCTGCCCTTGGCGCTGCTGTTCCTCGGCGGCTTGAAGACCATGCAGACGACCTCGGTGATCATCGGGTTGCCGCTGATGATCATCATGGTGCTGATGATGATCACTACCATTAAGTTCATCAAAGAAGACCACGCCTAAAATGACTCAGCCTATTGTGAAAAACATCGAAATCTTCGCGATAGGCCCTGACGGCGAGAAGATCAGCTGGTCTTCTCACCTAGGGCCCATGTACGAAGCAATGATCGTGGCGCGCCTGACCTTCGATGATGGCTTGCAGGGTATCGCAGGTCTGACCACCTATACCGAGCACGAATTTGACCAGACGGCCTTTCACAGCCTGGCGCTGATGGCGCCATTCCTGTTGGGCAGGGGGTTGTACGAGGCACCGCAGATAGCCAAGGCCATGACCGGCAAGTACGTGCCGCTCAAGCACCTGTCGATGTCGCTGTTCGACATCGCCCTGCACGACGCCAAGGCCAAGGCGCTGAACCTGCCCATCTACCAGATGCTCGGCGCCGCCAAGCACAAGATACGGGCCTATGCCTCCAGCCCGGTCATGGCCACGGTCGATGACTACATCACCTACTGCCATCGGATGCTGGGCCAGGGCTTCAACGCCATCAAGATTCATCCACGCTGCGTCTTCGCCGAGGACACGGCCCTGGTCCATGCACTGCACGAGGAATTCGCTGGTCGGGAGATCGGCTGGAGCCTGGATATCGACGCCAACTACGGTTTCCAGGAAGCCCTGCAGATGGGGCGCCTGCTCGACCGCTACCAGTGGGAGTTCTTTGAGGAGCCTCTGCCCGACTCGGATCTGGATGGCTATAAGAAGCTCGCCGCGGCCCTGGATCTGGACGTGATCAGTGGCGGCAACTCGCTGCCTAACCTGCAGTTGATCAAGCACGGTTTGCAGAGCCATTGCTGGGACCGCAGCCGCTTCGATGTCACCAGCATCGGTGGCTACACTGGCGCCACCCAGGTAATGGGCGTGACCCGCGCCCAGGGTCTGAAGGCCGAGTTGCAGTCCTGGGGCTACACCCTGACCCAGGCGGCCAACCTGCACCTGATGCTGGCCTATGACAACTGCGAATATTTCGAACAGGCCGCGCCCTACGAGAAATATGAAATTGGCGCCAAGCAGGTCTTTCGCCCCGACGAGCAGGGCTTCATTCACCCTACCGGTTTGCCCGGGCTAGGCGTTGAGTTGGATTGGGACGTGTTGGAGCCTTTCATCTACCAGAGGCGAAAGTTCAGCCTGGATGGTGGGCGATGAGCGTGAGGGTCGAGAGCGTCGAGGTCATCTGTCTGCAGGACCCGCAAGCGGAATTCGTCCGCTTTGAGGGTAGCTACCAGAATGCCCTGATCGTGGTTCGCGGGGACAACGGTCTGTACGGTATCGGCGAAACGGACTCTCCACCGCAGGTGATCAAGGCGCTGGTTGAGTCTCGACCCTACAATTACCTGTCTTCGGGGCTGGCCAGTGTGCTGGTCGGTGAAGTGCTGGATGACCCGGTCCGCTTGTGGAACAAGATGTACCAGAGTACCAACTGGCATGGCCGCTACGGTGTGGCCATCCATGCCATCAGCGCTCTCGATATTGCCTTGTGGGATCTGTTTGCCCGCTCCGAAAAGCGGCCCTTACACAGCTATTTCGGGGGGATGAAGCACAAACACCTACCAGCGTACGCCACCATCTACCCGATGCAGGCAGAGCAGGAGCTGTTTCAGCAGCAAGTCAGCGCCTGTTTGGAGCAGGGTTTCAAGCGCATCAAAATATGCGTAGAACCCTGGTGGAAGGACGTGGAGAAGGCCATCGGGAATCTTCACAGCCTGCGCGAATTTGTCGGCGCCGAGATCGAGTTGATGCTGGATGTGGCCATGGAATTCACCCGTTTCGAGCAGCTCGAGCCTTTCCTCGACACCCTGCAGGCGCTGGACTTCAAGTGGATCGAAGCCCCCTTCGATGCAGACAACCTGCAGGACCATCGTCGGCTGCGGTCCTCGACGGCAATCCCGGTGGGAGTCGGCGATCTGGGCTTCACCACCTGCAAGGAGTTTCAACCCTACTTAGCGGCTGACGCGTTCGACATCGCCCAGCCGGATATCACCATGTTCGGCGGCGTCAGTGAGGTCATGAAACTGCGTGATCTGCTCGCGCCCAAGGGCAAGCGAATCGTGCCCCACGCCTACAATACCGACCTGACCATTGCGGTAAACGCCCAGTTTCTCTGTGCACAGCCACGGGTCGAGCCACTGGAGTATTCGACCAGTCCATCGATTCTTCGCCGGCAGCTGGTGGTCAACCCACTTCGCCTAGATGAGCAGGGTATGATCACGCTCGAGGACGGGGCACACGGTCTCGGACTTGAGCTCAACTGGGACTTGGTCAACGCATGCAGAACAACGTAGATAAACGAAGCAAAGCTGAAATTGCCCATGACGAACTTGAGGCGGCGATAGTCGATTGCCAGATTGCCCCGGGTTCGGTCATGACTGAAACCGAGATTAGCGAGTATCTAGGACTGGGTCGCACTCCCGTTCGCGAAGCGCTGATGAAGCTTGCAAACGAGAATCTCGTGCGTCTGTCGCGCGCTGGTGTGGTGATCCCTGAGCTCAATCCGCTCACCATGTTGAAGTTGCTGGAGCCACGGGTGCTGATCGAGCGGCTGTGTATCGAGAAAGCAGTCGAGCGTCTTGTTGAGGAGGACAAGCCGCCCATCCTAGAGGTGATCCAGCTGCTTCAAGGCCTGGCGAGCGATGACCGTAAAGGTTTCATGGCATTGTTACGGCGCATGCACCACATTTTGGCGCGCTCTTCAAAGAACGAATTCATTCTCTCTACTATCAAAACGACTCAGGGCCTTTCCCGTCGCTTTTGGTGTTATTACGCGACGAGCGAAGATCAAGCCTACTGCACTCAGCTCTACATCAAACAGATGCAAGCCTTGGTCAATCAGGACAAAGACGTAGCCGTAGGTGCTTCTGCCGAGCTCATGCACTACCTACATGAGTTTACCAAAGCACATCTAGACCACTTTAAATGATCAGTGGCCTATCCAAAAACAAGTTGAAAAATAGTTAGGAGTTGTTGGTCGCAGGTCAGCGTTAAATCCAGCTAGTGGGTTTATCCAGTAGTTTCAGCCCGTTTTGAGCGAAAGCTCTTGGCCGGTTCTTACCATTTCTGACCGGCTGCGTCGGATCCAGGCTGTGTGAAAACGCATGCACCGGTTTGAGGTCTGCGTTGTTAGGTAAAATCTCCCAGCACTGGGTTAATCAGCAGGCCTTAAATTTTCGTAGGATCGCGGTTCTCGTTCCGGTTCTGATTGTCAAACCTGCTCTAAAACGTTTTCACCCAGCCTGGGCCGACTGCGCCCCGTCACGACCAGCCACTAGCGGCCGACTCTGTTGAAAGGTCGCTTTTCCCGAACTGTCCCAATAGTGACCGATGAAAACCCCTTTTCTGTGCGTCGCTACGTAAAATCTGAGCCCGCCCAAACCGCTGCCGATTTTTACGGTTTCAATCTCAGGTGCCAACTTTTACGTCGTGGCAACCAAGGCCGACTTTTTCAACAGAATCGGCCCATCACTGACGCTCGGCACTGCCTAGAAAAACCGAGGCGAATCAAACTACACTTCATGTTCCCTCAGCTGCCGGTTATCGGGCAGTAAACCTAAATAAAAACCGGAACTCATAACCGGAATTTGAGGTAAAAGGTTCGATGCCAGGGATGCACTCAGAAAATCTTCACAAGAGCGACGCTCGTCCTCAGTTTTGGCAGCTTTCCATGCGCTGCTGCCAGTTGGCGGGTAGCGTGGATGTCGCCTTTTTCTTTATTTTTCTCATTCTGGGCTCACCCATTCTGGCCTGGATTAACGTGATCAGCGTGGCCATGTATGTCTACGCCTATCGCGCGTTCAAGCAGCGGCGCAATCGGCTTGCGATCCTGCTGATCCGCACTGAAGTGCTGGTGCACGCAGGGCTGGGAACGGTGCTGGTTGGCTGGGAAAGTGGCTTCCACTATTTTTTGCTAATGTTCATTCCGGCCCTGTTCGTGACCATGCGCGCCCGCAGCGCCTGGATACTCGCCGCTTGCCTGTGGGTCTACTATGTGGGGCTGGATGTACTCATGTGGTACATCGAGCCTCTGCAACCCATTTCATCCACTGCCCTGTTGGGTGTGCATATTTTCAACCTGACCGTGGTATTCAGCATGTTCAGCTATCTTGCGCTGTTCTATGTGATCACGGTAACCCGCGCGCACAAGAGTCTGGCGCGAATGGCAACGACAGACTCGTTGACCGGCCTGTTCAATCGCCGGCACATGATTGCGCTGATCGAGAAGGAGATGGCGCGGCACCATCGACACCCCAGCAACCTCACCCTAATGTTGATGGATATAGATCACTTCAAGCAGATCAATGATCAGTACGGTCACGATATTGGTGACCGGGTGCTCAATGCTGTGAGCCATTCACTCAAAAGCTCAATGCGCGAACAGGATTTTATTGGCCGCTGGGGCGGTGAAGAGTTTCTTGCGGTGTTGCCGGAAACCGATCTTGATCAGGCTGCTGCAAGCGCAGAACGCATACGCAAGGCGATCCAGGCGTTGGTAATTGACAATGATGGCAATAAAGTCAGCGTGACTCTGTCCATCGGCATCACGCTATATCGTGCTGAAGAGGTGCTCAGCAACGCCATTGCGCGGGCCGATCATGCGCTCTACGAGGGCAAGTCCGCTGGACGTAACCGAGTAGAAATGGCGCTGCCTTAATCGTGTGCATACTGTTTTTGGCCAGAGTGAAGGCAACCGAGGCGCCGGACTCGATCTCGCTGAGACCATACATCTCGTGCACCTGACGGCCGACTTCGGTGACCAGACCAAGTCAGGGCTTACAGGCCACTGCATGACGCCGCCGGGCTAGAGTTCGGGACATTATCTGTTGCGTGCTTTGTCTGTCCCCACTCCCTATCTGACCAATACTGTTCGATCGTCCCCGCAACCCAATCCAGCAACTGGCCGATGTCCAGCCAGGCTGGTTGATCAATGCTGCAGCATGTCGCGCATGCTGTTTTCCAGGCGGCGGGGCAGGCTTACGCAAACCTCCAGCCCGCCCAGCGGTGACTCAGCCAGGTGGATGCTGCCGCGGTGCAGTTCGACCACCCGGCGCACGATCGACAGACCCAAACCGGCGCCCTGGCCTTCGCCCTGGCGATAGAAACGTTCGAAGAGTTTCTCGCGCTGACTGGCCGCGACGCCGGGGCCACTGTCCTGCACGCGCAGCAGCAGGGCATCGGCCTGGGCTTCTACTATCACCTGAATCTGCCCGCCTGCTGGGGTGTATTGCACGGCGTTGCCGATCAGATTTTGCAGCAGGGTGCCCAGGCTGGGAGCATCGCCGAGCAGCTGGTAGTCGGCCGGCTCAACGGCTTCGAAGGTCAGCTCCTGATCACGCTCGAGGGCCAGTGGGGTGAGCTCGGCCAGTTCGTTGCGGATAAACCCGAGCAGGTCCAGCTCGGCCATGGCCAGTTGCACCACGCTGGGGTCCAGGCGGGCCAATGTCAGTAGCTGGGCAATCACCCGAGTCGCGCGTTCGACACCGATCCCCAGCTGGCGTAGCGCCTCGTCGCGGTCACCCGGTTCGGCGGCGTCCAGAGCATTCTGTGCATGGATGCGCAGCACCGCCAGCGGGGTGCGCAATTCATGGGCGGCATCGGCGATAAAGCGCTTCTCCTGGTCGAGCAACTGATTGACTTGCAGCAGCAGGCGATTGAGCGACGCGCTGATCGGTTCCAGTTCGCTCGGCAGCGGCGCCAGCAACAGCGGCGCCAGGTTGTCAGGGCTGCGCGCCCTGATCAGCATCGCCATGCGCTGCAGAGGCTGCAGGCCCCAACCGATCGCCAGCCATATCAGCAGGGCGAGCAGGGGCAGACCAAACAGGTCGGGTAACAGGCTGCGCAGGGTGATTTTCGTCACCAGTTCACCGCGTACATCCTCCCGCTCACCGACCAGGATCCAGTGGCCATCCAGTACGTCGCGCAGAATGAATAGCCGCCAGTGGTACTGATCCAGGGTCACCCGATGGTAGCCGACCAGGTGCCCGGCAATGTTGGCCAGAGGTTCGCCCGGCAGCAGCACCGGGCTGCCGTTATCCGCCTGCATCAGGTCGTTGACCATCTGCTCGAGCACGCCGCTCGGGGCGCTGGCCGATTGCAGGAGAACCTGACCCTGCTCATCGAGTACCTGGAAGGCCAGCTTGCTTTCGTAGGGGTGACCGCTGAACAGCGTGTTGTCAGCGCTTTTGTGTTGCGCCTGCACCGCTTGGTCGAGGGCCTTTTGCAACCTCTGGCGAGCCGCAGGTGGCATGTCACGAGCGACAACGCCGGCCAGCAGGCGCGCCGTTTGCGCCAGTTGGGCGTCGAACAACTCCTCGATCTCGTGCTGGGCATCGCGGTAGCTCTTGTAGGCGATCAGGCCCAGCGACAGGGTCAGCAAACCGAGTACCAGCAGCAGGGTGCGCGCACGGATCGAGCGCATCAGGCTTTATCCACCAGATAACCGACGCCGCGTACTGTGCGGATCAATTCCGGGAAGAACTTCTTGCGCAGGTGATGCACGTGCACTTCCAGGGCATTGCTTTCCACTTCTTCGTCCCAGCCGTAGAGCGCTTGTTGCAGCTTGTCACGGGTCATTACCCGGCCCGGCTGGGCGAGCAACTCATGCAGCAAGAGAAACTCCTTGCGCTGCAGGTTGACGATCTGCCCCTGGAAACTCACCGCCTGGCCGACCAGGTCGAGGCTGATGCCCCGGTATTCCAGCACTGGTTGTGGACGGTTGAAGCTGCGCCGTAGCAAGGCTCGCAGGCGGGCCTTGAGCTCGGCCACATCGAAGGGTTTTATCAGGTAATCATCGGCGCCGGCATCCAGGCCGGTGATACGGTCGGTGGTGGAGTCGCGGGCGGTCAGCACCAATACCGGCACCGGGTTGGCGGCGGCGCGCAGGCGCTTGAGCACCTGCAGACCGTCCATGCGTGGCAGGCCAAGATCGAGTACCGCCAGCTCGAAGCTCTCGTGGCTGAGGGCGTGCAGCGCGCTGCAGCCATCCTGCACCCAGTCGACGGTATAGCCCTCAGGCTTGAGGGCCGTGCGGATGCCTTCACCGAGGGCCTTGTCATCTTCGACCAGCAGAATGCGCATAGTGAGATTCCCTGTTTTTACTTATTCAAGACCTTAGGGAGGCGATTAGTCCAGCGGGGGCATGATCTGGTTCAGCCAAGTTAAATGTTCTGCTGAGTCATCAGGGGCGGGGCTCGCAGGGCTGCAATTAGGTGGCGGGTATGAGTCTGGGGGATGGACTCAAGTTAGGCATGTGCGTAAAGCGTCGATTGGCTACTTGAGAGGGTAAGCACTTCATTATATCTATTCATGATAAATAAGAAGTGTTGTCTTTAACATTTGGCTTTAACCCTAATAAGTACGACCTTTGGCTAGTGTCTTGTGCGGAAGTTGGGGATGCGAGCTAGAAACATTTCGTCTAGAGTGGAACTTAAATCTAAAAATAGGACTGTGGTATGACGAATTTCTTGACCAGCCTGTCAATTAAAAAGCAGTTGCTGATATTTACCCTGGTGTACTTGGTGTTGATTGCCGGGCTGAGCGCTTTGGGTTTTCTTAACCTGCGTGTGGTCAAGAGTGGCAGCGATGCGATGTATGAAAATTACGTGGCAGGCATTATCAATCTAACGTCGGCGCGACATGCTTCAACCGAAGTCTATCTCTGGCAGAAACAGCATATTATTTCTCCCGATGATGCTGCCATGCGAGAAGCTGAAGAGGGGAATAGCGAAAACATTGCGGAGATGGACCATTATGTCGCGTTGTTTCGAGAAACTCTCGATCCAGGGCGTGAGGCCGAGCTTTTCGATGCATTGTTGGAGGACTGGGCTTCTTTAAAAAAAATCAACAGAAAAGTTATCGAGCTCAGTAAAAATAATCAGGATCAGGAGGCCGACCAGTTATCACGAAACGCTTACTACCCGGTTTATAAAGAGCTGATCACTGGTATGACCGATATTCTGACGGCCAATGTCGAGGGGGCTGCCGGGCGCCATCAGCAGAGTGCGAATGTTTACGATAGTGCGATCTCTGAAATGGTTATAACGGCCATTGTTGCTTTTATAATTTCGCTGGGGCTGTTTCAGGTTAGCAATAAGGTTTTGGCCGGTCGTTTGTTGCGTTTGCAACAAGATATTGAGGACATCGAAACGACAAAAGACCTGACCCGCACCAATGTGATTACCGGCCAGGATGAAATCGCCTTGGTTGCCCATTCCTATTTCAGGATGACCCGCAGTATTGCAGAGTTAGTCCAGCAGATTAAGCAGACGTCACAACAGCTCAATCAAACGTCAACCTTGCTCGGTGATATTGCCAATACAGCTTCAGAGCAAACCAATGCGTCAGGTGATCGCTTAACTCAGATTGCCACTGCGGCGCAAGAAATGACCTTTACCGTGGCTGAAATTGCCCGAAGCGCTACCGATGCCTCGGATGCCGCCAATGTAGCGGATACGCAATCAACCAATGGGCGGCAGGTCGTGGATAGCACTATTGCCACTATCCACAATTTGTCTGGTGAGATGTCAAAGGCGTCTCAGGCCGTTGCCAGTGTCAAACTGCAAAGTGAGGCAATTGGTAAGGTCCTGGAGGTTATTGGCGGGGTTGCCGAGCAGACTAACTTACTGGCTTTGAATGCGGCTATTGAGGCAGCCCGTGCGGGCGAGCAGGGCCGGGGCTTCGCAGTGGTGGCGGATGAGGTTCGTACACTGGCGCAACGTACGGCAGAGTCGACTCAGGAGATCGCCTCAACCATCGAGGGGCTGCAAGCGGAAACCAATCAAACGGTCGCTGCGATCAACCGTACTTTGCAGGAAGTGCAGCAGTGCGTTGAGCAGGCGGGCCAAGCTGGCCAGGCGTTAACCGAAATTGGTGTGTCCATCGAGAGTATGAACGGCATGAACATGAAAATCGCCACTGCCACCGAGGAGCAGCGAACGGTTTCGGAAGATATTGGCAAGCAGGCTGCTGAGGCAAATGAACTGGCCCTTGAAGCGGCGACCAATGTCGCCCAGGTTAACCAAACCAGTATTGAATTGGCTCGTGCCTCCACGCGGCTGAATGAGCTGGTCAATCAGTTCACCACCTGAGTGGAGCGGCTGGGCTAGTGGCAGTGCCTGCTAGCCCGGGTTTGATCGGATGCAGGGCGCAACAGCGGCGCCCGAACGAGAATCGCCTGATAGGCAGGTTGAGACCAGCGCTGGTCCCTGAGCGGCATCGGCCGCTTAATACTTGCGACAATTGGCTAAGACCCTCAGTTTCGTATGGTCTTCATCGCTCGGTGCTGCTCACCCGAGGCAGCTTGCCGTCGAGCTTTTCCAACAGCGCCTTGATCTCCAGGCGGCGGCCCTGGTCGGCCAGCGCCCGGCCTGGACGATCGGGGGCCTGCTGGGCTTTCTCCAGGGCCGCCTTGGCCTCGGCATAGCGCTTCTCGCGCAGCAGGAAGTCGCCATAGAAGTAGTTCGGGTCGATACCGTTGGGGTTGAGGGCCAGGGCTTGCTTGAGCAGCGCTTCGGCCTTGCCGTCGTCGCCGAAACCGATCGGCCAGCCGGGCACCTGGTAGTAGAGGCTGCCGAGGCTGGTGTAGGCCGAGCCGTCGAGGGCCTTGGCGTCCAGTTGCAGGGCCTGCTCCAGGCTGGTCTTGGCCTGCTTGACCAGGTCAAGGGCGCCGAGTCCGCCCTTGGCGCCGGCATAGGTGCTGAGGATGATGCCGCGCCAGATCAGCAGTTCGGCGGCCTTGGGCTCAGTGTCGAGCAGCTGTTGCGCATCAGTGCTGAGGCTGGCGAACGCGGCCTCGCGCTGCTTGGCCGGCAGCTGGTAGTTGATGTGTGCCCAGCGGTTTTGCAGCTGCTGCAACTGTTGCTGGCTCTGTTCGCTGAGGGCGAAGGCCGGCAGGCTGGCGAGGCAGAGCAGGGCGCACAGGGCGCCGCGGACAGGTTTCATGAGCGATCTCCTAGGGGTGTTTGTCGCGGGCGAAGCGCTGGATCACCGGCAATTGCTTGCGCAACGCCTGATCGACCACGCGCGGCAGCAAAGTGTTGAGGCGCACGAAGAGTTTTTCCGGCCAGCCCAGATAGGCCTCCTCGCGTTCCCGGCGAATTGCCGCGAGCAGCTGCGTGGCGACGCTGTGCGGGTCGTCCATGCTCACCTTGAGCTCGTCATTCATTGCCACCACATTGGCCGCGTTCATCGCCGTGCGAGTGGCGCGCGGGGCGAAGTACAGGACTTTGATTTGGCTGTCGGCCAGCTCGCGGCGCAGGGCTTCTGAGAAACCGCGCAGGGCGAACTTGCTGGCGCAGTACGCGGCAAACCCCGGGTAGCCGATAGAGCCAAAGGTCGAACCGAAGTTGACCACCAACGCCCGCTCTTGTTGGCGCAGCAACGGCAGCAGGCGGTGGGTCAGTTGCAGGGTGGCGGTGACGTTGAGCCCGATCAGATCGGCGATGTCCTCTTCGTCGTGCTGCTCGAGCAGGCTGAAGCGATTGACGCCGGCGGCATTGATCAGGGTATTCAGGCCGCCGAAGCGTTGCGCGGCGGCGACCACTGCGGTGCGTCCGCTACGCTCGCAGAGGTCGGCCTGGAACACCTCGATCTGTTCGGGGAAGCGCAGCGCCAGACTGTCCAGCGCGCCCGGCTGGCGGCCTACCAGCAGCAGGTGCGCGCCGCCAGCGACCAGTTGCTCGACCAGCGCTTGGCCGATGCCGCCGCTGGCGCCGGTGAGCAGTGCCCGGCAGTCTGCCAGTTTCATGGCAAGCACTCCGCACTAGCCAGCGGCAGGCTGCGGAACATATCGCCATACAGGCGGTAGACCACCTTGGCGGAGTGCACCACGGCGGCCTGGTCGTCGGCGTTGTCCAGGCGATCCATCAGCCGCTTGAGCAATTCGATGTGCTCCAGATCGAGGCTGCCGTGAGAACTCAGGTAGCTGAAGGCTGTGGCGGGCAGTTGCAACTTGTCCTGGATGATCCCAGCGACCTGGGTGGCCAGAGCGATGCTGGTGCCTTCCAGCACGGTGACCATGCCGAAGAAGCTCACCGGGTTATGCCGGGCAATGCGGTCATAGACGTAGCTGACCATCAGCTCGGTGGCCAGTTTGGGCAGGCTGCCACGCACCACATCGGGGTTGCCGCCGCAGGCACGGATGTCGTTGAGTACCCACTCCTGGTGACCGTATTCCTCCTCGATGTACTCGGCGATCGCCTCGCGGAGCCACTCCAGGCGCTCCGGCAGGCGCGCGCCACAGGCCATCAGCAGCGGCACCGTGTGTTTGACGTGGTGGTAGGCCTCGCGGAGAAAGGCCACATAGCTGTCGAGGCTGACCGTGCCGGCCATGGCCTGCTGAATGATCGGCGCGCTAATCAGGTATTCGCGCTCGCTGCGGGTCTGTTCGAGCAGGGACTCATAGAAGTTCATCAGGCGTCTCCGTAGCTGGACTCGTCGACCATCAGCGCGTCGATGGCGGTTTGGTAGCGTTGGCAGAGGGCCGCGCGACGCAGTCGGCCGTTGGCGGTGGCGAGTTGGTTGGCGGCGCTGAACGGCTGCTCGGCGCGCAGCCAGTGGTGCACCTGGGCGTAGTCCGGCAGCGTCTGGTTGACCCGGGCGACAGCCTCGGCCAGTTGTTGGTCGCTGATGCCGGCATGGCGCGGCACCAGCACCGCGACGTTGGCCGGCAGCGCCTCGCCGTGCAGCCAGGCTTGGGCGATGGGCAATTGCTGGACCAGTTCGGCCTCGACCCATTCCGGGTTGACGTTACGGCCGAAGGCGGTGATGAACTGGTGTTTCTTGCGCCCGTGCAAAACCAGAAAACCGTCGACGAAATGCCCCAGGTCGCCAGTACCCAGCCACTCATCCTCGCGCGCGGGTTCACCCAGGTAGCCGAGCATGCGCGGGCCTCTGACTTGCACCTCCTGATCGGCGCCCAGGCGCACCTCGAGGTGCTCGAGCGGGAGGCCGACCGTGCCGATACGCCGTTGTTGCGGAGTGTTCAGGCACACTACCGAGGCGCATTCGGACAGGCCGTAGCCTTCGTACACCGGCAGCCCCATGGCCTCGGCCCGCTGCAGCAACTGCGGCGCTACGCGGCCGCCGCCGACGGCAATGAAACGCAGCGAGGTCGGCAGCAGCAGGCCCTGTTCGGCGGCACCGACCAGCGCCAGTAGCAGTTGTGGAAGGAGAATCAGGCTGTGCGGCTGAACGCTGTTCAGCGTGTCGAGAAACCGCGGCAGGTCGAACTGGCTGGCGCCCTGCAGGCCGATCTGCGCCATGGCTCGCAACTCGATGCGCGCGCCAGCCAGCAGCGGGGCGTAGACCCCGGCGATGTTCTCCAGCAGGGTGGCCAGCGGCAACACACACAGATGGTGTTCTATTCGGCAGGAGGCGCTGGCCCGATACAGGCTTTCGGCGACCCGTAGTTGAGTCTGCGCGTCCAGGCACACGCCTTTCGGCTGCCCGGTGGTGCCCGAGGTGTAGGTGATCTTGCAGGTGCCGGCGGGCAGGGCCACGAGCTGATCGAGCGGGCGTTGCAGCAGGCCGTCGGTTGACTCGACGAAGCCCTGCTGGTCATAGCCGGTGGCGTTATGCGTGATCAGGCAGTCGACGCTGGCGCTGTCTAGCACATGGCGTTGTTGCGCCGGGGAAAAGAACCCTGGCAACGGTACGCAGACCAGGCCGGCCTTGAGCACGGCCAGGTCCCAGAGTACCCAGTCGATGCCGTTATCCAGGGCCAGGACGATGCGCTGGGCGCCGCTCCGTTGCAGTAGCTCGCTGCGTTGCTGCAGTTCATCCAGCAGTTGCCTGTAGCTCAGCTGGCGGTTGCCGTCGCTCAGGGCGATCCGCTCGCCCTGCTGACTCAGGTGGTGGAACAGGGCTTCAGCGGCAGGCCACATCGGGCAGGCCCTCCTGGCTGTACAAGGGGCGGTGGCCGAGTCGCGGGTAGGCGCCGACATGCAGCAGGCGCTGGTGTCCGGCATAGATGTCGCCGGCCATCACCTGTGGCAGCTGGTCGTAATAGCGGCCCCAGTCGGCCAGCTCGTCGCCCATGCTCTGCGGGGTGGCCGGGGCCAGGGGCAAGGGCGTCAGGCCCAGGCGGCGAAAGCTGTTGAGCAGGCCGGGGGGGCCGGTGAAGGTCACCCAGCGAAAGCCCAAGGCCACCAGCAGGTCGGTCAGGGCGACAATCAGCAAGCGCGCCGTGCCGGGGTTGCCGGCCGCCAGGTTACCGACTTCGACGATTTGCCCACGGCGTGGCGTGTGGCGTGGATGTTGGGCGGCGATCAGCGTTTCAATCGACTGGCTAAGGTAGCGTTCGAGAAACAGCGGAGCATGGCCGGCGCTGCGCAAACCGACCACGCCGAGCAACTGGCCGCTGGCGTCCTCCAGACCCAGCAGGCAGGGCATGAAGTGCCGTACGCGGGCGCCATGGTGCGCGGCGAAGCGTTGCTGGATAAAGGCCTGGTAGCACGCGCGGCGCGGGTTGTCCGCTTGCGCAAGATACAGGCTGAGTGGCTGCTCGTGGCCAATCTGCGCCACGGCGTGGTCATGCAACACCCAAGGCAGGTCCATTGGCGGAACCTCGTTTGTGAGCTTGGGTGTGAGTGTCGCCTGCGAGTCTTAACGCAGGCTTAAGCGCGCCAGTGGGGCGGCGCATTTGCGCGGAAATGAAGGCTGATGGCTGGCGTCTTGCTGGCCTAGGCTGCGCTAACTGGGTGGCAGCGGCCTTGGCCGCGATGACTGAGGCCAAGGCGCGAGAGCGGGCGGGGGCAGCCGCTCTCCGGGTTGTGTTGAGGCCCGGTTCAGCCGACCTGGGCGATCCAGTCGTTGAGGTTGTAGTAGTTGCTGATTCGCGCGACCTTGCCCTCACGAATCTCGAAGAAGGCGCCGGCCGGCAGCACATAGGTCTGGCCCTGGGCCGGCGGCAGGCCTTCGTCGTCTGCCAGGTATTCGCCGTGCACCACGAACTCGGCGGCGGCGCGGCTGCCGTCGGCGTTCTGCATGACCTGGATATCGCTGAGGCGTTCGCGGTAGCAGCGGTTCATCTTGTCCATGAAGGCGGCGAAGGTGGCCTTGCCCACCTGACGCTCGCCCTGGTTGATGTCGTGCACCACGTCATCGCTGAGCAGTTCGAGGAAGGCGGGCATATCGCCGGCATTGAACGCGGCGTAGTAGGCTTCGACCAGTTCGGTTGCGGTCATGCGAAAGCTCCTGTCGTACCTGGGTTAATCGAGGGAAGGGTGGCATGTTAGGTTTTCCCTTTCGTGCCGGCTTAGTCGCCAGCGCCATTTGCCTACGACCGAACGACCCACCCTATGGATATCCACCTGCTGCATGGTTCGGCCATCGCCCCCTATATCGACGACCTGGCGCGCCTGCGCATCGCCGTGTTCCGCGAGTTTCCCTACCTCTATGAGGGCTCGCTCGACTATGAAGCCGAGTACCTAAGCACCTACGCGCAGTCGCGCGACAGCCTGTTCGTTCTGGCGCTGGAGCAGGGCAGGGTGGTCGGCGCTTCCACCGGTCTGCCGTTGGCCGATGAGACCGATGCATGCAAACGGCCCTTCGTCGAGGGTGGCTGGAATCCTCAGCGGATCTTCTATTTCGGTGAGTCGGTGCTGCTGCCCGCTTACCGTGGCCAGGGCCTCGGCGTGCGCTTTTTTAGCGAGCGTGAAGCGTACGCGCAAAGGCTCGAACGTTTCGACTGGTGCGCCTTCTGTGCGGTCGAACGCCCACAGGAGCATCTGCGTCGTCCGGCTGCCTATCAGCCGCTGAATGCCTTCTGGAGCAAGCGCGGTTACCAGCATCATCCCGAGCTGCGTACCGAGTTCGTCTGGCAGGACCTCGACGACAGCGCAGAGTCGGCCAAACCCATGTCGTTCTGGATCAAGGAGCTTCGCCGGTGATCAAACTCGCCGCCTGTCAGTATCACATCGACCTGCTGGAAACCTGGGACGCTTACGCGCGTCACCTGACGAAGCTGTGCGAAGAGGCCGCGCAGCAAGGCGCGCAACTGCTGCTGTTGCCGGAGTACGCCGGGCTGGTACTCAGCGGGCAGCTGCCGGCCGAGCAGCGCGGTGACCTGCAGGGCTCCATCGCCGGTATCCAGCCGTTGCTACCCGCCTGGCGCGAGCTCTGTGAAGGGCTGGCCAAGCGCCTGGGCGTCTATCTGCAACCCGGTTCGCTGCCGGTGCTGGACGGTGACGGTCGTTACCGCAACCGCGCCTGGCTGTTCGGCCCCGAGGGCAATCTGGGTAGCCAGGACAAATTGATCATGACCCGCTTCGAGCGTGAGTACTGGCACATCGAGCCCGGTAGCGGCCTGCGGGTATTCGATACGGCGCTGGGCAAGCTGGGCATCCTGATCTGCTACGACAACGAATTCCCCATGTTGGCCAATAGCTTGGCCGAGGCCGGCGTCGACCTGATTCTGGCGCCCAGTTGCACCGACACCGAGGCGGGTTTTCATCGGGTGCGCATCGGCGCTCAGGCTCGCGCCCTGGAGAACCAGATCGCCGTGCTGCAGGCGCCTACCGTCGGCCTGGCGCCCTGGTCGCCGGCGCTGGATGAGAATATCGGCCGCGCCGGGCTCTACGTGCCCCCGGATTACGGCATGCCGGCCAACGGCATACTCGGCGAAAGCGCCGAACTCAGTCCCACCACTAGCCAGTGGCTAATCTGCGAGCTGGATCTGCAGCAAGTGCGCGGTCTGCGTGAACAGGGGCAGGTGTTCACTCGGCGTGACTGGCCGGTGCAGTTTGCCGCGGGCCGCTTGGCGATTCGTCGAGCGGATTGAACACACGGCCACTGGCCAGGCCGGGGTGTCCTTCGTCGGTTACGACGGCAAGGGGCTGGATATGTGCTATATCGTGAAAAAACAGCGTAAACACGATGCTCCGGTGCAGCTAGGCAGTTGCAATACCGGTGTCGAACCATCAGGTCAGTGTTGATCGAGTCATCGGCAAACAGGCCTGATCAAGCTAGTTCAACAGAGAGGTTGATCTCATGAGCATGAAAGAATGTGTTCACCGCGATTACACCATCACTGCGGACGTAGTGGAACATCCAGGCATTCCCACTCCCTGGGCGGGTGGCTGCCATATCACCACGCCCGACGGCCGCACCACCAAGCGCATAGCACTGCCCATCCAATATGCATTCCTGGCCGAGCTGGAGAGTGCGCAGCGCTCTTCCATCGCCCACGGTAAATGGCTGGTGGACCAGAGCCTCGATCAGGGCAATACGCTCTTCTAGCGTGCGCGGTGCATGGCTGGGAACGGTCCACTATGAAGGTGGCCTGCTTCTGATTGGCCGAGAGAGTGCCTGAGCTGACGGTTTCGCTCTGTGCCTGAGAGCATGGCTGCGTCCTGTACGGGCAAGTGCCGCGCGGGTTGTTCGGAGATTGGCTGAGGCGTTGCCAGTTCAAGGGCCGCTGGGGGCACCGGAGTGCCCGCGCAACTCAATTCGGCTGGTCGGCAGACTCCAGTGCCTGCTGGCGCTGAATTTCCTTGTGCTTCATGTCGAGGTATTCGTCGCGCTCGAGTTCGTGCAGTTGGCGCGGATAGCGTTCGATGCCGGTAAACCAGTCATTCAGGCGTTTTTCGAGTCGTTCCTGCGGCGCTGTCGTCAGCGCGCCCAGGTAAGCCTCGATCGCCAGGAAATAACGCATGGTGTTGCGTTCGACTACCCCACGCATGCCGCCTATATAGATGGGCTGGCCGTCGTCCGTGTGGTCGACGACGCTGAATCCCACCTTGTTGCGCCCGATCGTCGCCAGGTAGCCCTGCATCGCCACGTTGGCGGCCATGCCGTAAGCGTATGCGTACGACAGGTGAAGGAAACTGCGTTCGTTATCCAGCGCCACCACTTCCAGCGCTATGCGGTAGTGGCTGGTGCCTAGTGGTCCCTCGGCGGCCTTGAGCATCAGTTGCAGGTAGTCGGGACTGGCGGTCACCCGCTCATAGCGGAACTCGACCGGGTAGGCCTCGTCCAGTGGCTGGTCGGACTTGCGGCCGATGCTGAGGCTCAGTCTGTCGTCGGCCTTGGCTGTGGAGGTACGGCAGCTCTTCACGTTCAAGTGCAGGATCAGAATGTCGCACCAGTGGTCAGTGCCCTGGAGTGCCGGGCCGACCTCGGCATAGGGTTGCTCGAGCAGTGCATAGATATTGCCGCTGAGCTCGCCAGAGGCCTCGTCCGACTCAAGGTAGAGCGGACGCTGGAACTGGTTGTGGGTCAATTGTTCGCGTAAGCGAGTGTAGTGCGACCTCAGTGTTGCCGCGTCCTGAGCCTGTGCCTGCGTTTGGAGCTGCGGCAGGGCAGCCAGCGTGCAGAGCAGGGTTACCCGCAGCCACCTGGGAAAACCACTGAGACACACCGCAGCGACTTTCATCTTGGTGGTATCTGCTGCTTATGCTGTGCGCGTGTCACAACCAGTATTCCCATAGCTGCGCGATCAACTCCTTGGCTCTCATCAGGATTGAGCGGCGTCGCCATTGTTCCAAGGTGATCTCACTCGAGTTGGCCTGGTCGGCCTTGAATGCGGCCCGCATCTGTTCGCCGAAGTCGTTGCCGAGCACCACGGCGTTGACCTCGTAGTTATGCAGGAAGCTGCGCCAGTCGAGATTGGTCGAGCCGACCGTGGACCACACTCCGTCGATCACGGCGGTTTTTACATGCAGCAATGCGCCGCGGCGTTCGTACAGTTTGACTCCTGCTTCCAGTAGTTCGCTGAAGTTGGACCGGCTGGCGTGGAATACCAGCCACGAATCGGTGCTGCTGGGCAGCACCAGTCGCACATCGACACCTCGCGCCACGGCTTCCTTAAGAGTGGTTAGCAGTTGTGGGTCGGGGACGAAGTAGGCGTTAGTCAACCAGATTTCGCTCTGCGCGCTACGCAGTGCGGAGATCAGTGTGGCGTAGATCAGGCTGTAAGGTTCTTCCGGCGAGCTGCCGATGGCACGCACCACTTCGTTACCTTTCGGCTCCAGCAGGGGCAGGTAATTACGTGGGATGAGTGGTTCGCCCTTCTGCTGGATCCAGGTGTCGATAAACAGTTGTTGCAGTTCGGCCACCACGGGGCCTTCAACTTGCAGGTGGGTATCGCGCCAGGGCAGTTCGCC
Organism: Pseudomonas taeanensis MS-3; assembly: GCF_000498575.2. Lineage (GTDB taxonomy): Bacteria > Pseudomonadota > Gammaproteobacteria > Pseudomonadales > Pseudomonadaceae > Aquipseudomonas > Aquipseudomonas taeanensis. The sequence continues at coordinate 84,291 of NZ_AWSQ01000006.1, read as the reverse complement.
GCCGGGGCGTACCTTGCTGCTCTGGCTGAGCGACCCACCCGAATAGACGCTGCTGATGTTGACGCCACCGAGGAAGGCAATGCGCCCGTCGACGATCAGCAACTTGCGATGATCGCGCTGGTTCACCTCCCAGCCGGCCTTGGCAGTCACCGGATTGACCGGGTTGAACTCCAGCAGATCGACCCCGCCATCGGCGAGCTCCTTGAAAAAAGCCTTGGGTGTGCCGAGGGTGCCCACGCTGTCGTACATCAGGTTGACCTGCACGCCTTCCTGCTGTTTTACGATCAGCTCCGCCGCGAAGCGTTGCCCAATCTCATCGTCTTCGAGGATGAAGGTTTCCATGTTGATATGGTCTGTCGCTGCGGTTATGGCGGCTAGCATCGCCTTATAGGTGTTGGGGCCGTCCTGCAGCAGCTCGACCTTGTTGCCTGCGCTCAGAGGGCTGCCGACGATCGCTTCTTCGACCGCCAGATGCAGATCGAAAATGTTGGTCTCGTCACCACCGGCAGAGAGTCGGTCGAGGATGGCTTTGCTGCGCTCGGCTGAGAGCGGCCCGTGCGTGCCATCAAGCTGCACCGGTTCGCCCTTGCTGGGCACCATGTCGGGCACGATAGTCGGTAACGAGTTGCAGGCGCTGGCGAACAATGTCAGACACAGCATTGCCAGGGCGCGCGCTAGGCTCAGCAAATTGGGCAAGCTCATTCGGCAGCCTCCGGAGCTGGAGGGAATCGAGCCGAGGTTGACTGGCAGCCAGCGCTCAGTCGATGACTGTCCCTCTGTGTGCTCAGTGTTGACGGTAACTCCGCACCACACTCGCAGTTGGCAGCGCTTCGGCGAGTAACCCAGGCAGTATAGCGAACGATCCCTGAGGTGCAGGCTCTGTACGGGGCCGAGGTCCAGCATGGGTCAGGCTCACCTGCTCAGAGTGCAACCTGGTGATGAGGTTGTGGATGGCTATCGCGCACGGCCATAAACGCAGAAGCCCGGCACTGGGCCGGGCTTCTTGGGTGCTGCGATGCAGCGCTTACTTCACTTCAACGGCCAGGCTTTCGGCGATCTTCTTGTTCCAGATCGCCGGACCGGTGGTATGCACCGACTCGCCTTTGGTGTCGACCGCTACGGTCACCGGCATGTCCTTGACCTCGAACTCGTAGATGGCCTCCATGCCCATTTCCTCGAAGGCCAGCACCTTGGACTTCTTGATGGCCTGGGCCACCAGGTAAGCGGCGCCGCCGACGGCCATCAGGTACACGGCCTTGTTGTCCTTGATCGCCTCAATGGCGATCGGGCCGCGCTCGGATTTGCCAATCATGCCCAGTAGGCCAGTGCTTTCGAGGATTTGTCGGGTGAACTTGTCCATCCGCGTGGCTGTGGTTGGACCGGCTGGGCCGACCACTTCGTCACCGACCGGATCGACTGGACCGACGTAATAGATAAAGCGGCCCTTGAGGTCAACCGGCAACTGCTCGCCCTTGTTGAGCATCTCGACCATGCGCTTGTGCGCGGCGTCGCGGCCGGTGAGCATCTTGCCGTTGAGCAACACGGTTTCGCCCGGCTTCCAGCTCTGCACGTCTTCAGGGGTCAGGGTGTCGAGGTTGACACGGCGAGCTGACGGGCCAGCTTCCCAGACGATTTCCGGGTAGGCGTCCAGCGAGGGTGCTTCCAGCTCGGCCGGACCGTTGCCGTCCAGCACGAAGTGGGCGTGGCGGGTGGCGGCGCAGTTGGGGATCATGCACACCGGCAGGGAGGCGGCGTGGGTCGGGTAGTCCATGATCTTCACGTCGAGCACCGTGGTCAGACCGCCCAAACCCTGGGCACCGATGCCCAGCTGGTTGACCTTGTCGAACAGCTCCAGACGTAGTTCTTCGATGCGATTCTGCGGGCCGCGCGCCTTGAGCTCGTGGATGTCGATGGAGTCCATCAATACTTCCTTGGCCATCACTGCGGCTTTCTCGGCGGTGCCGCCGATGCCGATGCCGAGCATGCCCGGTGGGCACCAGCCGGCGCCCATGGTCGGTACGGTTTTCAGCACCCAGTCGACGATGGAGTCGGAGGGGTTGAGCATGGCCATCTTCGACTTGTTCTCGGAGCCGCCGCCCTTGGCCGCGACGTCCACCTCGACCTTGTCACCGGGCACGATGGAGTAGTGGATCACCGCCGGGGTGTTGTCCTTGGTGTTCTTGCGAGCGCCGGCCGGGTCGGCCAGGATCGAGGCGCGCAGGACATTTTCCGGCAGGTTGTAGGCGCGGCGCACACCCTCGTTGATCATGTCGTCGACGCTCATGCTCGCGCCGTCCCAGCGCACGTCCATACCGACGCGAACGAAGACGGTGACGATGCCGGTGTCTTGGCAGATCGGGCGGTGGCCGGTGGCGCACATGCGCGAGTTGATCAGGATCTGCGCCATGGCGTCGCGCGCGGCCGGGGATTCTTCCTTGAGGTAGGCCTCATGCATGGCCTGGATGAAATCCACGGGATGGTAATAGGAGATGAACTGCAGGGCGTCGGCGACGCTCTGGATCAGGTCGTCTTGCTTGATCACGGTCATGCTGGGCGCTCCTTTATCGGGCAGGAACTGCGAGGGGCGTCGGAGCACAATCCGGCGCGCTGTTACAGTAAAAAAGGCGCCGCAGTATAGCGCGCAGTAAGCAGCGCCGACACCCGCCAACGGTCGACCTTGGCCGCTGATCGCCCTACTTAACAGGCTATTTTAAGCCTCAGTGCCACCTTCACGCCTCAGCTCATACAAACGGCCGCATGACTAAAATCACAGTGGCGTGCGCAGCTTCCTGCATCACTGAAGATCTGAACTAGGTAAATAAAACGGTCACTTGGCGCGCATAAACTCGGTCGCTCAGTCGATTTATCGCTCACTCTCGCGCAAGCCTTCGTGTGCCTTCTCTGCCAGAGAATCCGCTGCGTTGCACCTGGTTCAGGGGTTGCTGGCAAAGTGTCAAACGGCCTGTTATCTCGCTAGGCATTTTGTGATCACAGAGGTAGAGTGGCGGCTAGATGCCAGTATGGGAAGGAGCCCATGAGCCTACGTCGCCAGCGGGCCACTAAGCGAACATTGCAAAGCCTGTTGCTGAAGCGTTTCGGCATGGCTGTGGCGACTTACGCCTTGACTGCACTGCTATGCGGTGTGGCGATGCTGGCTGATCTGCTCCACGTCAGCATATTGACTGGGTTGTTGTTCATCGCGTTGGCGACACTCAGCCAGTTGGTGTTCTGGGGCTTGTTCTTTACTGGACAAAATCTGCGTTTTAGCGACCCGAGCCTTACCGAGCCGCAAGTGCTAGTGGCCCTGACCTGGCTGACGGCGCTGTTGGCCATGTTCGCGGAAGGGCGCGGCAGCATGCTGGTGGTCTACATGCTGATTCTGTTGTTTGGCGTGTTCCAGCTTCCGCCCAAAGTCTTCGTGCGCTGCGCGGTATTCGCGTTCTTCGGATTTGCCGGGCTCAATCTCTACGAAGCCTATTTATTCCCGTCGAGTGATTCGGGTCTGCGAATCTTGCAAGTGAGTGCCCTGGCCGCCGTGCTGCTCTGGTTGAGCCTGTTCGCCAGTTATGTACAAAGCATGCGTCAGCGCATGCGCCAACGACGCTTTGCCTTGCAGGCGCATCAGGACACCTTGCGCGGGATGATGCGCCAACTTGAAGACCTGGCGGCGACTGACGAGTTGACCGGGCTGTTCAATCGCCGGCATTTTTTGCGTCTGGCCAGTCATGAGCTAGACAGTCTCCGCGCGGGGCGGCGACATGGATTGGCGCTGATCGACCTGGATCATTTCAAACGGGTCAACGATGCTCATGGGCATGCCGCAGGTGATCGCGTGCTGCAGACATTCGCCGGTGTAGCGCGGGCCTGCATGCGCGATGGCGACATCATCGCCCGCTACGGTGGCGAGGAATTCGTGCTGTTACTGCCCAATACCGACGAGGATCAGTTCACCGCGTGCTGCGAACGTTTGCGTGAAGCGTTTAACCGGGCTGAACCGCTGGGCGTTAAGGTGGATAATCTGAGTTTGTCGGTCGGAATGACGTTACTGAATATGCACGATGATCTGGATGAGGCGCTGCACCGCGCCGACCAGGCACTCTACCAAGCCAAGCGCAGCGGGCGTAACCGTTGTGCTGCGACCTGGGCGAATGCCGATGCCTGAACTCTCGGTAGGTGAGCTAAGGCTAGCCGTCGAGCCCATGAGTAACTTACTGGATGCCCTGCATCGCGGCGGCGTTGGCGTGCCCTATAGTTGCCGCGCAGGCAGTTGCCATGCCTGTCTGGTCCGTTGCGTACACGGTGAGCCGTTGGATGCCAAGCCAGAGGCGCTCAGTGGACTGCTCCGGGACCAGGGCTGGCGCCTGGCCTGCCAGTGTCGAATGGTCGATGATTTGCAGGTCGAGGTCTTCGACCCGGTGCGTGATGGTCGACCCGCTCGGGTCGAGGCGACGGACTGGCTCAGTGCCAACGTGCTGCGACTGCGCCTGATCCCGGAACAGCCGTTGCGCTATAGCGCCGGTCAGCATCTGGTGTTGTGGTCGCCGAATGGCGTGGCGCGACCTTATTCGTTGGCCAGTCTGCCCGGAGAAGATCCTTGGCTGGAGTTCCATCTGGATTGTCGCGAACAGGGCGCGTTCAGTGATGAGGCGCGGGCGTTCAGCCCTGGTGAGCGTTTGCGCCTCGGTGAGTTGCGCGGTGGTGCACTGCATTATGATCCTGATTGGCAGGCGCGACCGCTCTGGCTATTAGCCGCAGGTACGGGCTTGGCGCCACTCTATGGGGTGCTGCGTGAGGCGCTGCGGCAAGATCACCAAGGTTCAATTCGGGTTATTCACCTGGCCCATGATCGGGCCGAACACTACCTGGCTGATACGCTGATGGCGTTGGCGGCCGATCATCCCCACGTTCAGATTGAGCTGCTCAGTGCGGCCGAGTTGCCAGCGGCTTTGGCCGAACTACGCCTTGCTTCCCGGCAAACCCTCGCTTTACTCTGCGGCCACCCCAGCAGTGTCGAAACTTTTGCGCGGCGCCTGTATCTGGCTGGCTTGCCGCGTAACCAAGTGTTTGCCGACCTGTTTCTGCCGCACGCCTAATCAAGGTGTCAGTGGGCGGCGTACCTTGAGGACGAGTTGATGAGCGAGCATGTACTGGTTGAGCGTGAAGAGGGACTGTTGACCCTGCGTCTGAACCGTTTGGACAAGAAGAATGCCCTGACCCGCGCGATGTACAGCAGCATGACCGAAGTGCTGCAGCAGGCCGACGCCGACCCGAGCGTTCGCGCGCTGCTGATAACCGGGGGGGACGCGTGTTTCACCAGCGGTAACGATGTCGCCGACTTCCTCCAGGCCCCGCCTACGAGCCAGGACAGTCCGGTGTTTCAGTTCATGCGCACGCTGTTCGAATTCAGCAAGCCAGTGGTTGCCGCCGTCAGCGGTCCGGCAGTGGGCATCGGCACCACCCTGTTGCTGCATTGTGATCTGGTCTATGTCAGTCGCGACGCCGTGTTGAAAATGCCCTTCGTCAGCCTGGGACTGTGTCCGGAGTTCGGTTCCAGTCTGATCTTGCCGCGCTTGCTTGGGCAGGCCAAGGCAGCCGAGCTGTTGTTGCTCGGTGAGTCGTTCCGGGGTGAGCAGGCGGTGGCCTGGGGTATTGCCAACCAGGCGTTGGCCAACGGTGCCGAGACCTTGGCCAAGGCGCGCGAGATGGCCTTGCGTTTCCAGCAACTGGCGCCGTCTGCGGTGGCCGATAGCAAGCGTTTGCTGCGCGCGCCGGGGCGTGAAGAATTGCGCCGGGTGATCGAGGAGGAGGGCGTGCTATTCGGTCAGCGCCTGCGCTCGCCGGAAGCCATCGAGGCCTTGAGCGCCTTTATGCAGCGCCGCCCGGCGGATTTCTCCAAATTCGCCTGAGCGCCAATGCACAGTACATGGATAAAGAAAGGCCGCTCGAGTGAGCGGCCTTTTTCCTGTAGCCCGGATGCAATCCGGGAACATCGGTAAGCCCCCAACTGCTCCCGGATTGCATCCGGGCTACGTCTCGATTGAAGCCATGTTGTAGGAGCCAGCTTGCTGGCGATCCGGTGCCAGTCAACAAGCATCACCAGCAAGCAGGCGCCTACAGCTTTGCAGTAGACGCTGGCACTGTGCTCGGCTTAAGTGCTGCCGGTCTGCTATTTACACCAGTGCTTCACCGACATGCAGGATCTTCATGCCGTTGGTGCCACCGATGGTGTGGTAGCTGTCGCCCTTGGTCAGAATCACCCAGTCGCCTGGCTGCACCACGCCCCGCTTGAGCAGTTCGTCCACCGCAGCCTGGCTGACTTGTTCCGGAGGCAGGGCCGCCGGATCGAACGGCACGGTGTAGACCCCACGGAACATGGCCGCGCGGGCCTGGGTGGCACGGTGCGGGGAGAAGGCGTAGATCGGCACGGAAGAGCGAATCCGCGACATGATCAAGGGCGTGTAACCACTTTCGGTCAGGGCGATGATCGCTTTGACGCCCGGGAAGTGGTTGGCGGTGTACATGGCCGCCAGGGCAATACTTTCGTCACAGCGTTCGAAGGTCGTCCCCATGCGGTGGCTGGAGGCTTTGCTGGTCGGGTGCTTTTCGGCGCCGATGCAGATCCGCGCCATCGCCTGCACCGCCTCGAGTGGGTAGGCACCGGCGGCGCTTTCCGCCGAGAGCATCACCGCATCGGTGTAGTCGAGCACGGCGTTGGCCACGTCGGAGACTTCGGCGCGGGTAGGCATTGGATTCTGGATCATCGACTCCATCATCTGCGTTGCGGTGATCACCGCCTTGTTGTGGCGGCGTGCGTGCAGAATGATCTTCTTCTGAATACCGCACAGCTCGGCGTCGCCGATTTCCACACCGAGGTCGCCGCGCGCCACCATCACCGCATCACTGGCGCGGATCAGGCCATCGAGGGTCTCGTCGTCGGCCACGGCTTCGGCCCGTTCGATCTTGGCGACCAACCAGGCCGTACCGCCGGCCTCGTCACGCAAGCGGCGAGCGTAGTGCATGTCCTCGGCGTCACGTGGGAAGGACACCGCGAGGTAGTCCAGTTCCATCTCGGCGGCCAGCTTGATATCGACCTTGTCTTTTTCAGTCAGCGCCGGCGCGGTCAGACCGCCGCCCCGACGATTTATACCCTTGTGGTCGGACAGCGGGCCGCCGATCAGTACCGAGCAGTGCAAGGCATCGGCGCTGGCGCTGTCCACGCGCATGACCACACGGCCATCGTCGAGCAGCAGTTCGTCACCGACGCCACAGTCTTTCACCAGGTCCGGGTAGTCGATGCCGACGATGTCCTGGGTGCCTGCGTTCAGTGGGTGGCTGGTGGAGAAGGTGAAGCGGTCGCCGACTTTCAGCTCAATACGCTTGTGGGCGAATTTGGCGATACGAATCTTCGGTCCTTGCAGGTCGCCGAGCAGGGCGACGTGCCGGCCATGCTTGGCGGCCAGTTCGCGAACCAGTTTGGCGCGGGCCTTGTGTTCATCCGGCGAGCCATGGGAAAAGTTCAGGCGGGCCACATCCAGACCCGCGATAATCAGTTGTTCGAGAACTTCGGGTGAGTTGCTGGATGGGCCGAGGGTGGCGACGATCTTGGTGCGGCGGAAGGTCATGCGCAGGCTCCTGAGTTGGACTGACGGCGAGGCTACTATGCAGTCAACCTGTAGTCATTGTTCCTCTGCACTACCTAATCCTTGGTGCTTTACCGGTGAGCGGTGCCTTGCTCGCGATAACCGCCAGGCATTTGGCCTGCGTGTCGGTCGCGGGTTGCACGCAGGCGGAAAAGATTCAGCGCAGCGTCATCCTTAGCCGTGCCCTTTGCGCACATAAGAGTGCGGCGTTGAGCGTTGGTTACGCGAGCCCAGTGAGTCGAGCCGAGTCTGGTGTCCTGCCAATCCGTGGCTGGCATGTTTACTCTTCTGTAGATTTTCAGGCGCCAGTCGATACAGTGGTGATTGGAGGAGAGACCCATGCGAACCCTGTTGATTTTGACCCTGGCGCTGAGCGCCGTAGGCTGTACCCGCTGGTCGCTCGACCACCATTTGAATAGTGCCTACCGAGCCTACGATGAGGGGCAGTGCGAGCAGGTGATGCTCGAGTTGTCCCAGGCCGAACGCAAGAGTCGTTCGCGCAGCTACCTGCAGCCGGAGATTTCCTTGTTGCGTGGCCTGTGTCTGGAGCGTCAGAACCTGTACGTCGACGCCGCGCAGACCTATCAGTTCATCATCAATCGTTACCCGGCCAGCGAGTATGGATTCCGCGCCCGCGCCCGCCTGGAAACCTTGCGCCAGCTTGGTCATTACAACCCTGCAGGCCCGGTCAACAGCTCCGCTACGGCGCTGTGACCGCTGATAATAGGAGCGCTGGCGGGCTGTCGGCTGAAGACTACGCTTGGGTTCTATTCAGGGAGGAAACGCATGCGGTTGTGGTTAAGTTGTCTGTTGCTGCTGTCGGGGTTGGCGGTAGCGGATATTTATCGCTGGGTCGATGCCAATGGCCAGGTGCATTTCGGTCAGCGTCCAACTGGAGCAGGGGCCGAACAGGTTGAGGTCAAGCCACAGGTGGTCGAGCGCGACGCCGCCACTCGCGAGCGCCAGGCGCGTAGCGCACGCTTCTATGAGGCGCGCCGACAAGAGCAGGCGCAGGCTTCGGCCGAGTCTGCTGAGCGGCAACATACACGGGCTCAGAAATGTAATGAGCTGCGCAACGCGCTCGCGCGGATGCCGGAAGGGCGCCGTTATTTTCGTTCCGAAGCGAATGGCGAACGCAGCTACTACAGTGATGAAGAGTTGGACGCGGCGCGTCGACGGCTGCGTGACCAACTATCAGAAGGCTGCTCCTGAAACTGGTTGAAGTGCGATGGTGCGGTCATACTCGACGGTCATCTATAGCGATTTGCCATTATGCATACTCAGCGCCGAATCGAACGTCACCAACTGCCCTACTACTTGAAGGTGTTCAATCGCATCACCGACAGGCCGATGGGCTATATCGGCAACATGTCGCTGGACGGCTTGATGCTGATCAGTCAATTACCGATGTTGGTCGGTGCTCGCTTTGAGATGCGCTTGAAGGTGCCGGGGCAGAATGCGCCACGCCTGATAGATTTTTCCGCCACCTGCCAATGGTCTCGCGAGGATGTCACCCCCGGCAGTTTCGACTCCGGCTTCGCCTTGGTTGCGCCGTCGGCCGAGTATGTCGAGATGGTCGACTCATTGCGCCATTACTTCAGCTTCCACCCGCTGAGCGCATCCGCCTGACGGGGTTGGATGCATAAAAAAACCGCCCGGAAGGGCGGTTTTTTTATGCGCTGCGACCAATCACTCAGGCCATTGCCGGCTCATTCTCCCGCAATTGCAGCAGGGTATCCGAGCGCGTCTGTACCTCACGGTAGCGTTCGGCGTCAGCGGCGAGCACATCACCCATGGCGGGGAATATTTCATCCAGTTTGCGGCTCCACTGTGCGGACTTAGTCTGCTCAGGGAAGCAGCGACGCAGCAGGTCGAGCATGATCGAGACCGTCACCGAGGCGCCTGGCGAGGCGCCCAGCAGGGCGGCAATCGAGCCGTCGTGAGCAGCCACCAGTTCGGTGCCGAACTGCAGGATGCCACCGTGCTTGGGGTCTTTTTTGATGATCTGCACGCGCTGGCCGGCCATTTCCAAGCGCCAGTCTTCTGCTTTCAGTTCCGGATAGAAGTTGCGCAGGGTGTTCAGGCGCTTTTCCTCGGACTGCATCACTTCCTTGATCAGGTAGCGAGTCAGGTCGAAGTTGTCACGGGCTACCGCCAGCATCGGGCCGATGTTATTGGGACGAACCGACAGCGGTAGATCGAGCAACGAGCCGTGGCGCAAAAACTTGGTCGAGAAGCCGGCGTAAGGTCCGAACAGCAGGGATTTCTTGCCGTCGACCACGCGGGTATCGAGGTGCGGGACCGACATGGGCGGTGAGCCGACTTCGGCCTGGCTGTAGACCTTGGCCTGGTGACGCTTGACCACTTCCGGGTTGTCGCAGCGTAGCCACTGACCACTGACCGGGAAGCCGCCGTAGCCTTTGCCTTCGGGAATTCCGGACATTTGCAGCAGTGGCAGCGCGCCGCCGCCGGCACCGAGAAACACGAACTTTGCCTGAATTTCGCGGTTACCGCCGCTTTGCTGGTCCTTGATGCTGACGCGCCAGCCTTGGTCGTTGCGCTTGAGGCCAACGACCTTCTGGCTGCACTTGACCTTGGCATTCGGCTGATTGCGCAAGTAGTCCAGCAGTTGTGTGGTCAGGGCGCCAAAGTTGACGTCCGTGCCGTCCAGCACACGGGTGGCAGCGACCGGCTCGTTCGGGTCGCGGCCCGGCATCATCAGCGGCATCCATTCAGCCATGGTGGCGCGGTCTTCGGTGTATTCCATCGCGGCGAAGGCATGGTGCTGGGTGAGCGCCGCGAAGCGCTTCTTGAGGAAGGCAATGCCTTCATGGCCGCGAACGAAGCTCAGGTGCGGGACTGGGCTGATAAAAGACTTGGGTGAAGCGAAGGCGCCTTTTCCCAGCAAGTAAGCCCAGAACTGCTTCGACTCTTCGAATTGGGTGTTGATGGTGACCGATTTTTTGATATCGATAGACCCATCTTTTGCTTCTGGCGTGTAGTTCAGCTCACACAAGCCGGCGTGTCCGGTGCCCGCATTATTCCAGGGGTAGGAGCTTTCGATTGCCCCGGATGCCATCAGCTCGACGACTTCCAGTTTCAGGTTGGGGTCTAGTTCTTTCATCAGCACGGCCAGGGTCGCGCTCATGATGCCGGCGCCAACCAGCACCACATCTACCGTTTCGTAATCATTCTGCGCCATTACCACTTCTCCAAAAAATGCAGTAGCCAGTCGACGGCTGAGGTTCTAAGCGTGGATTCACGTCTATTCAGCGCTCGCCGAGATGTCCTGGGCAAAGGGAGGAAGGGTAAGGCAGCGTATGCCAGCCGCAAGATCGTTCATTTTCGCCACACTCTTGTGAAGTTGTTAAAACCGTTTTTTCACGCTCTTTTGGAGCCGTGAACCTCAAAAGTTCGACTGCGCAGGCCTGCCTTTCCATTCGTGCAACATCGCCAATGCATTGCTGCAGCGGTTCTGCGTGATGGGCGAAGGCGGCTGGCCGGGTGGGCAGCACGAAGTGGGCGACTCTCTGGGGCGTGACCGATGGCTAGTGCATCAGCGAAACAGCGGGGCCCGATCAGGAGGCGTCCTTATAATCGGGGCGCGATTATAAGGCGAAAGTGCAAAAATTGATTGCCTGGCGTGACTTTTCTTCTTCCGTCGGTCAGGCCGCCAACGCTTTGCCAGCGGCTGAGTACGTGACGACTGGGGCGATTCTGGCGCTGCTGGGCAGTGGTCGGTGTAACCAGGCAAGCCGCTGTTCGCTGACCTCGATCCAGCCCACGCCTAGTGGCGCCTGGGCTGACTGATGGAAGGCTCGGCATACACCCTGGGCATCCAGCAAGGCGAAATTGCGTAGACGGCGACGAGGGGTGAGCAGTGAACGTAGTGAGAGCATGGCCAAAGACTCCAGTCGATGCAGACTAAAGTCTTATGCCTGATCGACATGACAGGCCGATGACGAGCACCTGTAGTGAGTGCTCAATACGCTTGGACCGTCGATGTGGTTCGCATAACTCAGGGGATGATAGAAGGTGCAACGCTGACTCGACGCGGCTGATGGTAAAGGACAGGCCCTAAGTAGCTGGGGCGCGCAGGTGCCTAAGTTGGCTGATTGAAGTGGCCGCTCAGGCCTTTGGGCATTGAGTCATCAATGCACTGCTGTTAGCGCATGGTGCCGCTGGTTATACTGCTGACCACCTTCGCGTTCCCCATGGAGAGATGAGCATGCTGCATCGCCTGTTGTTTGGTCTGCTTGCTGTCGCCAGCCTGACCCTGGTCGGTTGTGCCCACAGCCCGCAACAACTCAGCCCGCAACCCAAGATCAATAGCCCGCTGATTGCGGTTGGCCAGGGCCAGCCTGTGGTGGTGCGCGTGGTCGACGGTCGGCCGTCGCCCGTACTCGGCACGCGCGGTGGCTTGTACCCGGAAACCAGCGCGATCAGCGTCAGTGGCCAGAACATCCTGCCCAAGCTGCAGGCTCAAGCCGAAGCGGCGGTACGCCTGCTCGGCTTCACCCCGACGGCGAATGCCTACAACGCCCCACAGTTGACCCTGACTCTGGCCGAGCTGAAGTACCAGTCGCCGAAAGAAGGGCTGTACGTCACCGAGTCCGATATCAAGGCAACCATTCGTGCCGATGTGCAAAACAGCACGCGTCGCTACAGTGGCCGCTACGGCGCTTCGTTGAACCAGCGGTTCGGCATGGCGCCGAACCAGGAAACCAATACCAAGCTGGTTAGCGATGTATTGAGTGATGCGCTGACTCGTGCGTTCAAGGATCCGACCATCGGTCAGATGCTCAGCCAGTAAGCGTTACGCCTGCAAAGAAGCCCGGTCGATGCCGGGCTTTTTTGTGGGCGTCTGTCAGGCCGCTTCGGCGTAGAGCTCCGGCAGACTGAGACCGCTGCGCAGATCGAGATCCGGTAGGTCATAGTGTTCATGGCCGCCGAGGGCGCAATACACCAGCCAGTGGTGGTCATGTACGTTGAAGGCCAGGCCGTCGATCAAGTGTTCAACATCTGGCAGAGAGTCGTTCAAATATTCGGGTGCAACTGACACATTGAGCAGCATGGCAGCCTCCATTGACAGGGGGTCGAGGTATTGGGAGTTCTACTGTGGCGCTTGGATTTGACGGTTTGGTGACGGGCTTAGAGCCATTCGCGGTAACCCTGACATTCGTCGGAAATCAGCCGCATAAGCAGGGTGGCTTCGGTAGACTCCGCGACCGTATTTGCAGTGCCAGGCCTGGCTTGGCGCATGTTTGGATTCGAGCGCGGCGCGTCAGGCGCGTTGTCAGCTGAAGCGGAGGTCATAGATGTCGCTACAGGCTCTTTGGTCGTTGTACCTGGCTCACCCGGCTGGGTGGGTGAACGGTTTGGCCCTGTTTTTTAGCGTGGCGGGAAGCTGGCTGCTGCTGGCTACCCGACTCCGTCAACAGCGCGCAGTGGCGAGGCTGATTGCCGATGGAGAGATGGATGAGGTGGCCATCGATGGGTCGCTACTCGACGAGTCGAGGCAGCGTCTCAACCGTTTCTTCTATCGCTTCGGTTACGCCTGTTTGGGTCTGGCGCTTGTACTGTCCTGGGGCAGCACTCGACTCTGAGTCGGGCTGATGGCGCAATAAAAAACGGCAGCTCAGGGGCTGCCGTTTTAGTCTGCAAACATGGCTTAGAGCGGTAAGCCCGCCTTGACCCGGTATTGGTTACGCACCGGGGTGGCATATTGCAGCACCAGGTAAGGCTGCTGCTCGGCCGGACAGCCGTTCAAGCGCTTTTGCCATTCAGTCTCGGCAGCGGCCAGCTCCTCGGCGGGGAACAGCTGTGCCGCGCTGGGCACGTTCAGTGCAGGGTCACGCTCGGCCCACATCGCGTAGGCCAGGTAATGCGCCGGAAATAGCCGATAACCGCTGAGTATATGCTTGTCCATCTCCAGGGCCAGCTGCTTGCTGTCCTCCAGGCCAGCGCTCACCGGTTCACCGAAGTGCACATGCACGCGGCCTTTGTAGCCGGTGATGCCGAGGGCGATGCTCTGGTCATCTTCGCCTGGGGCTTTGGCGTAGCTGCCGGTGCTGGCGCGGGTAAACAGTTCACGCGCCTTGGCGTGATCGCAGGGGTCGTATTCATAGCTGATCGACACCGGGGTCAGGTTCAGCTCGCGGATCACCTCGGCGAAGGCCTCGTTTTTACGACTCATGTGGAACATCTTGAGGATCGCCGAATCGGTGCGATCGTCGCCGTCCTTGGCCCGCCCTTCGGCCTGGGCGATCCAGATCGATTCGCGGTCGTTACGGATCGAGTGGTTGATGTAGGCCGAGAGCAGCTGGTAAGCGGCGAGCTTCTCGCGCCGGCCGCTGAGCGAGCGGTGCACGATAAAGCTCTTGTTCAGGCGCATCAGGTCACTGACGAAGGGCTTTTGCAGCAGGTTGTCGCCAATGGCGATGCGCGGTGTCGGCAGGCCGGCGTGGTATACCGCGTAATTGACGAAGGCCGGGTCCATGACGATGTCACGGTGGTTGGCGAGAAACAGATAGGCGCTGCCTGCCTTAAGGTGTTCGACGCCCGAGTAGGTGACCCCATCGGTGGCGCGCTCGATCGTCTGGTCGACGTAGCACTCGACTTTGTCCTGCAGCGCCGCCACCGAAGCGACACCACGGAACTCCAGGCGCAGCCGATAGGCTATAAGTGGTTTAAGCAGCCAGCCCAGTGACCCCGCCAAGCGGGGAAAGCGAAAGTGGGTGAGAATGTCGAGAAACGCGTCGTCTGTCAGCAGGCGATTCAGAACGGCGGGGACTTCGGCGTCGGCATAAGGTCGGATGGCATCGAATTCGCCCATCATGTTCTCTTGTTGGTGGTTGGCTGCAGATAAAAGTGCGCGCCCCGCGTGCGGGGCCAGCAATAGACCGGCGATTATACGCGCAAGTCACATGGAGGCCGCGATGCTGGAAACTCAGGCATATCAATGTCCCTACTGCGGCGAACCGGTCGAGGCGCTACTCGACCTGTCTGCAGGAGACCAGCAGTACATCGAGGATTGCCCGGTGTGCTGCCGGCCGATCATCTTCGATTTGCGCACCGATGGGGTCGAGTGGACGCTGGATGTGCGCGGGGAGAACGACTGATGCAGCGTATCTATGAGCCGCAGGACTTGATGGAAGGCGAGTTGTTGCTGACGATGCTGGCCAGCGAGGGCATCGAGGCCCATTTGAGTGGCCGACATCTGGTGGGCGGCATCGGTGAGCTGCCGATCTGCGGCTTGCTTGGGGTGATGGTCGATGATCTTCAGGCCGAGCGCGCGCAGCAGTTGATCGCCGCGTACAATGCCGCACAGCCGCTGCCCAGTGACGAGCCCGAAGATACCCAAGGCGTACTTATCTGTTGATCCGCGGTGTACCGCCAACCTGCTATCGAGTTTGTCATGTGTGGACGTTATGCCCTGTTCCGTTGGACACCCGCATTCGCGGCGCTGCCCGGTTTTCCTGCGGACCAGCAACCGCACTGGAGCATCGCACCGCATGCCCAGGTGCTGCTGCAGCGTAATCTCGACGGCGAGCGTCAGCTCGCGCGCGTGCGCTGGGGCCTGACCCCGGCGTGGCTGACCGATCTGTCGAAGACCCCGGCCCAGGCTCGGGCGGAAACCCTGGCCGAGCAACCGATGTTCCGCGAAGCCTTTCGCCTGCGCCGCGGCCTATTGCCGGCCAACGGCTTCTACGAGTGGCGCGGCACGACGCGCAAACGCCCCTATTGGCTGACGACCGAGGCTTCTCCGCTGTATTTTGCCGCGCTGTGGGAAGCCTATCCCGTGGGCGGGCAGGTGTACCTCAGCGCGGCGGTGGTGACTCAGGCCGCGGCTAACCAGCGGCGCCCGTTGATTCTCGATGGCGCCGGGCAGGACGCCTGGTTGGCAGCGGATACGCCGTTGGACGAGCTGCGGGCGTTGTTGGCCAGACCGCAACCGGTCTTACGTGAGCGGGTGCTGGCCAACCTGGTCAACGACCCCGCACTGGATGGCCCGGAGTGCCTGACGCCTGCCTGATGACGGGCGCCTGCCGCCGCGTCTAGACTTTGAACTGGTTGATCAGCCGCCGCTGCTGCTCGGCGAGCTGGGTCAGTTCGGCACTGGCTCGACTGGCTTCGTCGGCGCCACCGGCCACCTCGTTGGCCACCTGGCCGATGTTGGTGACGTTGCGATTGATGTCCTCGGCCACTGCGCTTTGCTCTTCGGCGGCACTGGCGATTTGGGTGTTCATATCATTGATCACCGAAACGGCCTGGGTGATTTCCTCTAGCGCCTGGGCGGCTTGGGCGGCCTGCTTGACGCTGTCATCGGTCTTGCTCTGGCTCTCTTCCATGACCTTCACTACTTCACGGGTGCCGTGTTGCAATTGCTGGATCATGCTCTGAATTTCTTCTGTGGCCTGCTGGGTTTTTTGCGCCAGATTGCGCACCTCATCGGCCACCACGGCAAATCCGCGGCCCTGTTCCCCAGCCCGTGCCGCCTCGATGGCCGCGTTGAGCGCAAGTAGGTTGGTCTGTTCGGCGATGCCGCGGATAGCCACCAGGATGGCGTTGATGTTCTCGCTGTCCTTGGCCAGGGTCTGCACCACGCTCACCGCTCGGCCAATTTCGCCGGCAAGGGCGGTAATGGAGTGAGCGCTGTTGTTGACAATGGTCTTGCCCTGATTGGCTGCCTGGTCGGCATGGTTGGCGGCTTCGGCAGCGTGGGTGGCGTTGCGCGCAACATCCTGGGCCGTGGCGGTCATCTCGTGCACGGCGGTGGCCACCTGGTCGATTTCCGCCATCTGCTTCTGTACGCCCTGATTGGTGCGGATGGCAATGTCGGCGGTGTGCCCGGATGAGTCACTGACCTGCTGCACCGAGATAACAACCTGGCTGATCATCGCCTGCAGTTTGCTGAGAAAGGTATTGAAACCGGTGGCGATAGCGCCGAGTTCATCGCTGCGATCGCTGTTGAGTCGGCGGGTCAGGTCGCCTTCGCCCTGGGCGATATCGTCGAGCATGCTGACCATCTGCTTGAGCGGCCGTGCAATGCCGTGACCGACGAACCACACCACCAGCAGGCCGATGCCGGCAATCAGCAACCCGACGAGGGCCATGCCGAGGGTGTCGGTGTCGCGTTGCTGGCCCAGGTCGTTCTGCATCGCATGCAGCTCGGCCATCACCGTGTTCAGCGGCAGTCGCAGCATCAGGGTCCAGCGCGCATCGGTGTTGCCGATGGCGAAGCTCTGTAGCAGCTGAATGTGGCTGGCGGCGGGATCATCCATGAGCTGCACGTCATAACGGCTCTGGCCCGGCTGCAGGCCTTGCAGCTTGGCCATGGCGTCGGCATCGAACAGCTCGCTGGCCGGTTCACCGAGCTTGTCCGGTGCCTGGGTCGAGGCCACCAGGCGACCGTTGTGGGCAATCAGCGTCAGTTCGCCAGCACCGTCATAGAGCTTTTGGTCGGCGGCGAGCAGCAGATCCTGAATGAAGTTTACCGACAGGTCGGCGCCGGCGATCCCGCGGAACTGACCGTCGACCAGAATGGGCGTGGTGAAGGAGGCCAGCATGACCATCTTGCCGCCGACGTCGTAGGGCGCCGGATCGATGGCGCAGGGACGCTTGCGTTCCTTCGGGCACAGGTAGTACTCGCCTTCGCGCACGCCGGTGGGCAGCAGCTTGTCGCTCTCCATGAAGCCGATGACGTCCAGCGCCAGGCTGCCATCGGCGTTGCGGAACCACCAGGGCGTGAAGCGCCCGGTCGAGTCGTTGCCGCCGGCCAGGTCGCTGGTATAGAAACGGTCGTTGCCATCGAAGGCGTTGGGTTCCCAACCCAGGTAACTGCCGAGCAGCTTGGGATTCTGCGCGGTGGTTTCGCGGACCAGATTGAACAGCTCTTCGCGGCTCAGCGACAGCAGGCGCCCGCCGTCGGCAGCTTGCATGCCAACCAGGGCGTTGACCCGCGCCAAGTCGGCGGTCACCTGCAAGGGTAGTTCCAGCTCACGCTGTATCTGCAGCACCTGGGCATCGGCCAAGGCCGTCAGGCGTTGCTCGATGACCTGTTCGAGCTGCGCCTGGGTGCGCTGTTGAACCAGTTCCTGGGTGCGGGCTCCGGCAAACAGGGCATAGAGTACCAGTGCCGCGACTACGGCTAGTACGCTGGCACCAGCCAGTGCTGCCACAGAAAACTGAATGGATCTGAATTTCATGGAGACTCCAAGCTCACGGGGAAGCGCTTGTCCCAAGTCGGCAGCGCAGAAAAAAACTGAAAGTATTGTGCGAAATGCGTGCGCCCGGTGTCTGTCTAGATGCGACGCGGTTGCCGGTCATTCCCGCGCGGCCGTAGCATAGCGGGCTCTAATCTGTGGAGAAGCATCATGGCCAAGCCTTTATACCTATGTGGACTGACTGCGGCCCTGCTGCTGGCCGGCTGTCAGGCCGTGAACACCACCAGCGGCGGTACTGTGGGCGTGGAGCGCAAGCAGTATATGTTCAGCATGCTGTCGACCCAGGAAGTCAATCAGATGTACGCGCAGTCCTACCAGCAGACGCTGGGTGAGGCCTCGAGCAAGGGCAAGCTGGATAAGACCAGCACCAATGCCAAGCGTCTACGCAACATTGCCGATCGCCTGATCAAGCAAGCGCCGCTGTTTCGTCCCGACGCCGCGCAGTGGCAGTGGGAGGTCAACCTGATCGATAGCCCCGAGTTGAACGCCAACTGCGGCCCAGGCGGCAAGATCATTTTCTACAGTGGCCTGATCGAGAAACTGAAACTGAGCGATGATGAGATCGCCGCGGTGATGGGCCATGAAATCGCCCACGCGCTGCGCGAGCATAGCCGCGAAGCGATGTCCAAGGCCTACGGTGTCGGTCTGGCTAAACAGGGTGCCGGCGCCTTGCTGGGACTGGGTGAGGATACTCTGGGGCTGGCCGATGCCGCCGTAGAGTACGGCATGACCCTGCCGAACAGCCGTGGCAACGAGAACGAGGCCGATGTGATTGGCCTGGAACTGGCCGCTCGCGCCGGCTACAACCCGAATGCGGCAGTCAGCCTGTGGCAGAAGATGGCCCAGGCCAGTGAGGGCGCTCCGCCGGAGTTCATGAGCACGCACCCTTCGTCGAGCAGTCGGATCGCTTCCTTGCAGGCGACTATCCCGAAAGTCATGCCGCTTTACGAACAGGCTAAAGCCTCGCGCTGATAGCGCCGCTTCACGAACCGCCCAGCGCTCGAGTTTGCAGCCGAGGGTTGGGCGTTTTGCTTTTTTCGCGCAAGGAGTCGCTGTGAAGATTGCCGTGCTCGGTGCTACCGGCTTGCTTGGCCACCATGCGGCCCGCGCTATCAAGGCGGCGGGCCACCAGTTGCTGTTGATCCATCGACCCTCCTCGCGTATCGAACGGCTCGGCTATCTCGACGCCGAGAGCCACGCCACAGGGTTGTTCGACCAAGCCGGACTCAGCCGAGCGTTACGGGGCATCGATGGGGTGATTTTCTGCGCAGGCCATTACCCGACCCGGCCACGGCGTTGGCAGGAAGAGGTAGCCAGTGCGCTGGATCAGACCAATCACTTCTATGCCGCCTGTCTGGCCGCCGAGGTGCCGCGCATTCTCTATGTCGGTGCGGCGATCGCTTTACCGCGTCATCCGCAGGGCTTGCCGGGACACGAAGGCTTGTTCTACGAGGGCATGCCGCGCTGGCGCAATCCTTACCTGTTGTGCAAATGGGCGCTGGATGAGCAGGCGCGGGAGCAGGCCCGCAATGGCCTACCGGTGGTGATTGGGATTCCTGGGATGACCCTGGGCGAGTTCGATGTCGGCCCCAGCACAGGACGGCTGGTTACTGCTATCGCCAGCGGTGCGATGCGCCGTTATGTGCCGGGGCCGCGTAACTGGATAGACGCCGCAGAAGCGGGGCGCGGATTGCTGCTGGCGTTGCTGAAGGGCCGCGCTGGCGAGCGTTATCTGCTCACCGGCGAAAATATCCAGTTGGCCGAGTTGACCGCGCGAATCGCCGCGCAGTTGGGTGTTGGTGCACCTAAGCCTATACCCTTGAGTCTGGCCAAGGGCGCGGCGCTAGTGGGGCGCTTGCGTTATCGCTTGAGCGGACGCTTGCCGCTGCTGGACGACACGGCGATTGCGGTGATGGCTGGTGGGCAGTTCCTCGACGGCAGCAAAGCGCGCCAGGAGTTGGGGTTTGTGGCCGAGCAATCACTGGATGTCACATTGGCGCGGACGATCCAGTGGTTTCGCGAGAATGGCTATATCGGCAGGTAGAAGTTCGTTGCCCGCCTACGGAAGGGCTATTTCCGCGAACCGACGGGTCTCCAGGCCAAGCTGGGCGCGAAAGCTTTCCATGTCGAACATGGTGCAGAGCTCCTGAATCTCGTTGCGCGGGGTCAGCGTCCAGAAGGCCATCGCCGAAATGCTCATCACCTTGTCGCTTGGCGGATAACCCAGGGCGGGCTTCTCGATGGTGCCGATCAGGGTGCTCCAGGTGACCACTTTGTTGCCTTCGGCGATGCAATCCTCGATCACCACCTCGAGGTCCGGCATGGCGTCGCGGATGTCCTGCACCATCAGGGCGAAGGCAGCGCTGTTCAGCGGTCGACCGATAAATGAGCTCTTGTAGAGAAAGTCCTTGCTGTGCAGTTGTTCCACCAACGCCAAACGACCCTTGTTCCATGACAGGTCAATGTGCTGGCGCACCAGTTTTTTGCGATCATCCAATGACATAAAGGTTCTTTCCATGACTGCTGAAAAATGAGCAAAAGCTTGCGCACTTTATCAGCAGTTTCGCTCTTATCACATGGGTCTAAGAGTCGATCTATGTGGTCGCTTTGGTCGTCAAGCAAGCCCGCTTAATTTCAAGGCCTGGTAGCCCGCATACAGCGCCAAGGCGGCGAAAGCGCTGGCCGCCAGGCGACGAATCAGGGTCAGGGGTAGGCGCTCGGCGGCGAAATTTCCCGCCAACACCACCGGTACGTTGGCGATCAGCATGCCCAGTGTGGTACCGATCACTACCCAGAGCAGGTGTGGGTACTGCGCGGCCAACACCACTGTGGCGACCTGGGTCTTGTCGCCCATCTCGGCAATGAAGAAGGCGACCAGGGTGGTGAGGAATGGACCATAGCGCTTGAGCCTGGTGTTTTCATCGTCGTCCAACTGGTCGGGAATCAGGGTCCACAGCGCCACCGCGACGAAACTGGCGGTGAGCATCCAGCTGAGCGTGGCGGGAGAAAATAAGCTGGCCACCCAGTTACCGGCAGCTGCGGCGACGAAGTGGTTGGCCAGGGTGGCCACCACAATGCCGCCGATGATCGGCCAGGGCCTACGAAAGCGCGCGGCCAGCAGCAGGGCAAGCAGTTGGGTCTTGTCGCCGATTTCGGCCAGCGCAACGATCAGGGTGGGGACGAACAGGGATTCCAGCATCAGGCTTCCTAACGGGGCGGGTCGATATGGCCATGACAGATGACACGTACGACCTTCCCGCCCCGGGTGAGGTGTGCGTGTCATAGGTCTGGTCAAACCCTGTGCAGATTATTGCTAACCACGGCTGGCGTTGGCAGCACATCTGCAGCCCGGCTAAGCGGGCCTTGGGTCGCACGCGCCATGATCGGTTGATCAAGTATGTTGACGCGTGCCGGGCGAGCGACTGGCGCTCGCGGGAGACTACTCCCCTAGGACGGGCGCATTCTGCCCAAGCGCACTGGCTTGAGCAAGCCTGCGCTTAGCCTTTGTTCGCCTGGTAGATGCGGAAACCCTTGGCTTCGGCCAGGGTCTGGCAGGGGCCGAGGTGCTGTTCGATCAGCGGCGGGTATTTCAGGAAACTGTTGGCGACCAAGCGTAATTGGCCGTTGCGCTGCAGGTGCTCGGTCGCCTGGCGCAACAGGTTTTCCGTGGCCTGATAGTGGGTGTGCACGCCCTGGTGGAACGGCGGGTTACTCAGAATGGCGCTCAGCTCCGTGGGGGCGGCGGCAATCCCGTCGCCACTGATCACCTCGGCTCGCAAGTCATTGGCGGCCAGGGTCAGGCGACTGCTGGCCGCGGCGAAGGCATCGACATCCAGAAGGGTGACCTGGCTATCCGGGTAGCGACGCTTGAGCACCGCGCCGAGCACTCCGGCACCGCAGCCAAAATCCAACAGGTGCCCGCTTGGCAAGTTATCCAGGTGCTCCAGGAGCAGGGCGCTGCCGCTATCCAGACGACCATGGCTGAAGACACCTGGCAGGCTGACGATGGTCAGTGGGCCATCGCCCAGCTCCAGCGAGTAGCGCTGGGCCAGAGCCTCTAGGTCAGGTGTTGGCGGCGCCTGTTCCACCCGTGCCTGCCAAAGCTGGCAGTGCCTCGCACTATCGAGTTTGCCTGTGCGGCCGAACGCGGACAGTTGCTTGGCCGCGCGCTCGATACCGGCACGTTTTTCGCCGACCAGAAACAGCTCGCGGCCGTCCAGTTGTGCGGCCAGGGCGCTCAGCAGGTAATCGGTAAGCTCCCGGGATTTCGGCAGGAACAGCACCGCCGCGTCGAACTCCACGTTGGGCGGAGTGACGCCAAAGTGACTGCGCCCGGAAAAACGACTGGCCAGCGCGACCTGATCGCCGGCGTGCCAGCTCCAGCCATGGGCGTTAGGCAGGTGCCCGAGCAGATCGTCGGCCGGTAGACCGGCCAGCAACAGCGGGCCAGCGAACAGTTCGGCCTGGCGCAGCAGTACTTCGCTTCGCGGGTCCATGAATGCTCCTCGAAAAAGGCGCGCAGCTTAGCCGACTACACGGCGCGGTGCACCGCTGAAGAACGCCTGGGCGTTCTCCAGCAGTTGGCCGACGATCCGTTGCCGCGCCTCGCGGCTGCCCCAGGCGCTGTGCGGGGTGACAATCAGTCGTGGGATATCGTTGGCCAGCAAGGGATTACCGCTTTTCGGCGGTTCCTGGGTCAGCACGTCGGTGGCTGCGCCGCCCAAATGGCCACGGCGCAGCGCGGCGGCCAGGGCCTGTTCGTTGACCAGACCACCGCGTGCGGTGTTGATCAGGAAGGCGCCGGGTTTCATCAGGTTCAGCTCATCCTCGCCAATCAGATCCCGGGTGGCGTCGTTCAACGGGCAATGCAGAGTCAGGGCATCGACCTGCGGTAACAGCTCGTCCAGTGGCACGCGGTCCGGGCGCGGCTGGCGTCCCGGCAACTGACCGAGTAGCACGCGCATGCCGAAAGCCTCGGCCAGGGTGGCCACCGCGCCACCCAGCTCGCCATGACCCAGCAGGCCGAGGGTCTTGCCTTCCAGTTCGACGATGGGGAAGTCCAGCAGGCAGAATTGTTGCGCCTGCTGCCAGCGCCCGGCGCGCACGGCAGTCTGATAGTCGGGCAGGCGGGTAGCCAGGGCGAGCAGCAGCATCAGGGTGTGCTGCGCCACCGACGGGGTGCCGTAGCCCTGGCAATTGCAGACAGTCACGCCATGTTCGCGGGCGCCGGCGAGGTCGATATTATTGGTACCGGTGGCGGCAACCAGGACCAGTTTCAGCTCCGGGCAGGCGGCAAAGGTCTCGGCATCTAGTGGCACCTTGTTGCTGATCGCAACATGGGCGCCCTGCAGGCGTTCTATGACCTGCCCGGGAGTGCTTTGTCCATGCAGGCGCAGTTCGGCAAAGCACTGCTTGAGCGGCGTCAGGTCGAGGTCGCCCAGATCGAGTGAGCTGTGGTCGAGAAATACCGCAAGGCTACTATTGCTCATCAGCTGTACCTTTCATTGCCGGGTGGGGAGGGCGTATGGTTGCGAGCCTACCAGACCCACTTTATGCCACGGAGGCCCCGTGTACTGGACAGAGTTTTTTACTGTTGCGTTGATTCATTTGCTAGCAGTGGCCAGCCCCGGTCCGGATTTCGCCATCGTGGTGCGCGAAAGTGTGGGCTTCGGCCGGCGTGCCGGCATGTTTACCGCGCTGGGCGTTGGCGTCGGCATCTTCGTGCATGTGGCGTATTCGCTGCTCGGTATTGGGCTGATCGTGTCGCAATCTATCGTGCTGTTCAATGCGCTGAAGTGGCTGGCCGCCGCTTACCTGTTGTATATCGGTATCCGCGCATTGCGTGCCAAACCGGCTGATCCTGCGAGCGCCGAGCTGAGCCTGGCGAAGGGGACACGCTCGCCGCGCGCCGCCTTTGTCACCGGCTTTGTCACCAATGGTTTGAATCCCAAGGCGACCCTGTTTTTCCTGTCACTGTTCACTGTGGTGATCGATCCACACACCCCTTTGATGGTGCAGGCCGGTTACGGGGTGTATCTGGCGTTGGCTACGGCGCTGTGGTTTTGTCTGGTGGCATTGTTGTTCAGTCAGCAGCGGGTGCGCGCCGGCTTTGCCCGGCTCGGCCACTGGTTCGACCGACTGATGGGCGGGGTGCTGGTCGCGCTGGGTATCAAGCTGGCATTCAGCGAATTGCGCTGAGCATGCGCCGTTAATGAAAACCCCCGCACTTGGCGGGGGTTTTTAGTCTTGCTGAGTGTTAAAGCAGCTCGATAGCCACTGCGGTGGCTTCTCCGCCGCCGATGCACAACGCAGCAATGCCGCGTTTGCCCCCGGTGTTCTGCAGGGCGTTGATCAGGGTGAGGATGATCCGTGAGCCGGTCGAGCCGACGGGGTGGCCCTGGGCGCAGGCGCCGCCATAGATGTTGACCTTGGCATGGTCGAGGTTGTGTTCGCGCATGGCCAGCATGGTGACCATGGCAAAGGCCTCGTTGATTTCGAACAGGTCGACCTGATTTTTGTTCCAGCCGGTTTTCTGCAGCAGGTTGCTGATGGCGCCAACCGGGGCGAGGGTGAACTCGCTCGGGTCCTGGCTCTGAGTGGCATGGCCGACGACCTTGGCCAGTGCTTTGAGGCCGCGCTTGCTGGCCTCTTCGGCAGTCATCAGAACCAGTGCGGAGGCACCATCGGAGATCGAACTGGCATTGGCGGCGGTGATGCTGCCGTCTTTGCGGAACGCCGGTTTCAGACTGGGGATCTTCTCCAGATTCGCGTTCAGCGGCTGCTCGTCGTCCTTTACCAGCACCTCGCCTTTGCGGGTGGTGATAGTGAGCGGAACGATCTCGGCAGCCAGCGACCCAGCGGCGATGGCCGCTTGGGCTCGCTTCAGCGACTCGATGGCATAGGCATCCATGGCTTCGCGGGTGATGCCATAGTGGTCCGCGGTGTCCTGGGCGAATGAGCCCATCAGACGGCCGCTACGGGCATCCTCAAGGCCGTCGAGGAACATGTGGTCTTTGATTTCGCCGTGCCCCATGCGCAGGCCCGTGCGGGCTTTTTCGATGATGTAGGGGGCGTTGGACATGCTTTCCATGCCGCCGGCGACCATTATCGAGTTAGTCCCGGCCTTGAGCAGATCGTGAGCCAGCATTACCGCCTTCATCCCCGAACCACAGAGCTTGTTGATCGTGGTGCAGCCGGTCGCGCTGGGCAGGCCGGCGTTCAATGCCGCCTGGCGCGCCGGGCCTTGCTTGAGGCCGGCAGGCAGTACACAGCCCATGATGACTTCCTGTACTTCGGCGCCTTGAATACCTGCGCGGCTGACTGCTTCGCGGATGGCGGCAGCGCCCAGTTCGACAGCCGGTACGCTGGCCAGGCTGCCTTGAAAACCACCCATCGGGGTGCGGGCGCCACTGACGATGACGATATCGGACATTGCAGTTACCTCTATAAGTGTTCTGACTCAATCTATGGTTGATCACGACCAGCTGACCCACCAGATTCTACCGTGTGACTTAAGGTGGCTAAAGAGTCACGCTGGAAATCATTCTTTTGACTGATTTGTAGACCAGTCAGGCGCTCTAGAGTCGTTGTCATCGGAAAACAATATTTCAGCAGACAGGTGCCCTTATGTTGCCAACTCGAATTATCCCGCCCACGGCCAGCGCCCACCCATATCCCTTGCTGATCAAGAGCTTGCTGCTGTCTGGCGGGCGCTACGAAAAAACCCGTGAAATCGTCTACCGCGACCGTGTGCGCTACAGCTATGCGACCTTCAATGAGCGGGTGGCGCGATTGGCCAACGTACTCTCTGCTGCGGGCGTCAAGGCGGGCGACACCGTGGCGGTGATGGACTGGGACAGTCACCGTTACCTCGAATGCATGTTCGCCATTCCCATGCTCGGCGCGGTGTTGCACACCATCAATATCCGCCTGTCACCCGAGCAGATTCTCTACACCATGAACCATGCCGAAGATAAGTTCGTGCTGGTCAACAGCGAGTTCGTGCCGCTGTATAACGGCATCGCCAGCCAACTGACCACGGTCGAGAAAACCCTGCTGCTGACCGATGAGGAGAAGAAGGGCGCGGATTTGCCCGCGTTGGTTGGTGAGTATGAGCAACTGCTGGCAGCGGCTAGCCCACACTATGACTTTGCCGACTTCGATGAGAATTCGGTGGCTACCACCTTCTACACCACAGGCACCACGGGTAACCCCAAGGGTGTCTACTTCACCCATCGGCAACTGGTGCTGCACACCCTGTCCATGGCCACCACTATGGGGAGCCTGGATAGCATCCGCCTGCTCGGCAGCGACGACGTGTATATGCCGATCACCCCCATGTTCCACGTGCATGCCTGGGGTGTGCCTTATGTCGCGACCCTGTTGGGGATCAAGCAGGTGTACCCGGGGCGTTACGAACCGGAGCTGTTGGTGCAGCTTATCGAGCAGGAAAAGGTCACGTTCTCCCACTGTGTGCCGACCATTCTGCAAATGCTGATGAATACACCAAGTGCGCAAGGTCGTGATTTCGGCGGCATGAAGATGATCATCGGCGGCAGTGCGCTGAATCGCACGCTATACGACACCGCCAAAGCGCGCGGCATTCAGCTGACCGCGGCTTACGGCATGTCGGAAACCTGTCCACTGATTTCCTGTGCCTACATCAACGAGGAACTGCTTGCCGGTAGCGAGGATGAACGCATCACCTACCGCATCAAGGCCGGTGTGCCGGTGCCGCTGGTCGAGGCGGCGATCATGGATGCCGACGGCAAGATTCTTCCGGCGAATGGCGAGGCGCAAGGCGAGCTGGTGTTACGAGCGCCCTGGCTGACGCAGGGCTATTTCCGCGAACCGGAAAAAGGCCAAGAGCTCTGGGCGCATGGCTGGATGCATACCGGCGACGTGGCCACCATCGATGGCATGGGATTTATCGACATTCGCGACCGCATCAAGGACGTGATCAAGACCGGCGGCGAGTGGATTTCGTCGCTGGAGCTCGAGGACTTGATCAGCCGGCATCCGGCCGTGCGCGAAGTGGCTGTGGTGGGCGTGGTTGATCCGCAGTGGGGTGAGCGGCCATTTGCTTTGTTGGTTCTACATGCTGATCAGACGTTGGATGCCAAGGGGCTCAAGGAGCATCTCAAACCTTACGTCGAACAGGGTCACATCAATAAGTGGGCCATCCCCACGCAGATCGCCCTTGTTACGGAAATTCCCAAGACCAGTGTCGGCAAGCTGGATAAGAAACGTATTCGCGTGGATATCGCCCAGTGGCAAGCGGCTGGCAGTGCGTTTCTATCTACGCTGTAGACCCCGGCAGTAGCACCTCACGAAAGTGACTACTCAGTCAAACAAGCGTTTGGCTTGCTAATTGCTGCTTTCCAGCCATTCTTGGCTTGTCACGGATCGGACTAGTCCGCCGAAACCGGTGAGCCAGAGTGCCTGGGGCTGCAAATCACACTTTCGAGGGATCAAGCAGTACCACCCGCTGGTTATAGTCCGCACCATCACATAACAAAAAAGCACATGGAGTAGCGTCGATGACTACAAGAAACCAATCGTTCTGGCGCCTGGCGAAACTGCCACTGGCCGTCAGCCTCGCATCCACTCTCGCCGCTCCGGCGTTCGGCGTGACCTTCAATATCGGCGAGATCGAAGGTCAGTTCGACTCATCGCTGTCCGTAGGGGCTAGCTGGTCAGTGCGCGGGGCGGATCCAGACCTGATCGGTAGCAATAACGGCGGCGATGGCCTGTCGCAGACCACCGATGACAGTCGCCAGAACTTCAAGAAGGGCGAGACCTTCTCGAAGATTTTCAAGGGTATTCATGACCTCGAACTGAAGTACGGTGATACCGGTGTGTTCGTGCGCGGCAAGTACTGGTATGACTTCGAACTGAAAGACGAGAGCCGTCTGTTCAAGGATATCGACGATCACAATCGCAAAGAGGGCGCACAAGCTTCAGGTGCACAACTGCTCGATGCCTTCGTCTATCACAACTATGACATCGCCGGTCAGCCAGGTTCCGTGCGCCTAGGCAAGCAGGTGGTGAGCTGGGGTGAGAGTACCTTCATCCGTAACAGCATCAATGAAATCAACCCGGTCGATGTTTCGGCATTCCGTCGTCCTGGCGCGGAGATCAAGGAAGGCCTGATCCCGGTCAATATGTTCTATGTGTCGCAGAGCCTGACCGATAATTTGTCGGCTGAGTTTTTCTATCAGCTGGAGTGGGATCAGACCGTTGTCGACAACTGCGGCACCTTCTTTGCTCAGCCGGACATCATCGCCGATGGTTGCACCGACAATCTGCGGGTCTTGAGCAATAATCCGGCTGCCGGGGCAGGCACTAATGCTGCTCTTGTCGGTTTGTTTGGTCGCCCAGACTTAGTGATTGATCAGAATAGTGAAGGTGTCTTGGTTCGTCGTACGGGTGATCGAGATGCGCGTGACAGCGGTCAGTGGGGCTCGGCGTTCCGTTACTTCTCGGAGGAGTTGGATACTGAGTTCGGCGCTTACTTCATGAACTATCACAGCCGTACCCCTGCGTTCAGTGCTGCAGGGCCAGCCGCTGATGTTTATGGCGTTGCCGGAGCGTTGGGCGCCGCCGCGCCGCTGGTTGTTGCAGGCAACTCGAGCTACTTCCTTGAGTACCCTGAAGATATCCGCCTGTACGGGTTGAGTTTCTCCACCACATTGCCTACTGGCACCGCGTGGAGTGGTGAGGTCAGCTACCGTCCCAACGCTCCGGTGCTGTTGAATACCACCGATATCCTGTTTGCCGGTGTGGGGCCGCTGGGTGGTCTGTTCGGTAATGCTTCCTTAATTGATGCTCAGC
Organism: Pseudomonas taeanensis MS-3; assembly: GCF_000498575.2. Lineage (GTDB taxonomy): Bacteria > Pseudomonadota > Gammaproteobacteria > Pseudomonadales > Pseudomonadaceae > Aquipseudomonas > Aquipseudomonas taeanensis. Next base: position 55,592 of record NZ_AWSQ01000006.1, on the reverse strand, counting down.
CCGGTGACGAAGTTAACGGTTATCGCCGTAAAGAAATCACCCAGTTCCAGACCACCTTTACCCACTTCTTTGACCGTGTCATGGGGGCTGACCGCCTGACTCTGGTTGGTGAGGTTGGGGTTGTTCATGTGGGCGGCTTGGAGAACTCGCGTGACCTGCGTTATGGCCGTGACCCGGTATATGGTCCTGGTCCGTTGCCTGCTACCCAAGTTGGTCCAAACGCCTTTATCAATACTTGCAGTACGCTCAACGGCTCTACTCTAGGCACTGCCAGCAGAGAGAACCAATCGAAGTACTGCGAAGATGACGGCTTCGTCACCAGCACTTCCTGGGGCTACCGTGCCCGTGCCATCTGGGACTACAACAGCGCCATTGCCGGTATCAACCTGCGTCCTAGTGTTTCCTGGTCGCATGACGTTGATGGCTATGGCCCGAACGGCTTGTTCAATGAAGGCGCCAAAGCTGTCAGCCTCGGCCTTGATGCCGAATACCAGAACACCTACACCGCTGGCCTGTCCTACACCGATTTCTTCGGTGGCAAGTACAACACGTCGATCGACCGCGACTTCGTTGCACTCAGCTTCGGTATGAACTTCTAAGCGGCCAGGAATTTTGAGGAAGACTATGTCCATGAAAACAACAAAGAGTCTGTTGCAAACCGGCGCCCTGACCCTGTCACTGCTGGCTTGCAGTGTCATGGCGGCAGTATCGCCAGATGAAGCTGCCAAGCTGGGAACTACCCTGACGCCAGTCGGCGCCGAGATGGCGGGTAATGCCGATGGCTCTATCCCGGCCTGGACCGGCGGCCTGCCGACCAACGCAGGCGCCGTCGATGGCGCGGGGTTCCTGGCGGACCCGTTCGCCAATGAGCAGCCACTGTTCACCATCACCGCGCAGAACATGGATCAGTACAAGGACAAGTTGACCCCCGGTCAGCAGGCGATGTTCAAGCGCTATCCGGACAGCTACAAGATCCCGGTATATCCAACCCATCGTTCGGCCACTCTGCCGGATAATGTCCTGGCCGCGACCAAGAACAACGCGGTCAACACCAAGCTGGTAGAGGGTGGCAACGGTCTGCAGAACTTCGACCAAGCCAACCCGTTCCCGATTCCTAAGGATGGTCTGGAAGCGATCTGGAACCACATTACCCGCTATCGCGGCGGCAGCGTACGGCGCCTGGTGACCCAGGCCACTCCGCAGGCCAATGGCTCTTACAGCATGGTGTACTTCCAGGACGAGTTCACCTTCCGCGCCAACCTGACCGACTTCGAGCCGGGCAAGGAAAGCAACGTACTGTTCTACTTCAAGCAACGCGTCACCGCGCCGTCGCGTCTGGCCGGTAACGTATTGCTGGTGCATGAAACCCTGAACCAGGTGAAGGAGCCACGCCTGGCCTGGCTGTACAACGCCGGTCAGCGCCGTGTGCGCCGTGCCCCGCAGGTGTCCTATGACGGTCCGGGTACTGCGGCCGATGGTCTACGTACCTCTGACAACTTCGACCTGTACAACGGCTCGCCGGACCGCTACGAGTGGAAGCTCAATGGCAAGAAGGAGATCTACATCCCTTACAACGCCTACAAGCTGGACTCGCCGAAGCTGAAGTATGACGAGGTGATCAAGGCCGGCCATATCAACCAGGACCTGACCCGTTACGAGCTGCACCGGGTATGGCACGTGACCGGAACCCTGAAGTCCGGCGAGCGTCACATCTATGCCAAGCGTGACTTCTACCTCGATGAGGATACTTGGCAAGCTGCCGAGGTCGATCACTACGATGGTCGCGGTACGCTGTGGCGCGTGGCTGAAGCGCATGCTCAGTACTACTACGACAAGAAAGTACCTTGGTATACCGTGGAAACGCTGTATGACCTGTTGTCCGGTCGTTATCTGGCACTGGGTATGAAGAACGAAGAGAAGCAAGCCTACGATTTCACCTATAAGGCCGCTTCTTCGGACTACACTCCGGCGGCTCTGCGTCAGGCTGGCGTGCGCTAACTTCGCACTCAGTGCATACAAGCCGGCCTTCGGGCCGGCTTTTTATTGTCTGCGATTTGAGTGGTGGTGGGGCTATGCGTGCACAGCAACTCTGGCAGAGCAGCAAGTGTGTCCTTGGTGATTGCAACGAATTGTTAAGGCGCTGCCTCGGGGGCTTCAAATGCCGAGCCTAAGGGGCTAGGCTGCGGTTCATTCGTACACCCTGCTGGCTAACTCTTCCAAGAATCCGGGTGATGACTGAACTGTCCCTTCTACATGGTTTTTCTGCTCCTACAGCGCCGCTGACCGATGTGCGCTTTTTTCGTCCGCCACTACCGAGCGGTTACGTGCGACGACCGCGTTTATGCGAGCAGCTGGCGGTTGGTTTGTCTGGGCGTTTGCTGCTGCTGAGTGCGCCGGCAGGTTTTGGCAAGAGCTCCTTGGCGATCGAGTTCTGTGAAAGCTTGCCGGACGAGTGGCGGAGCCTGTGGCTTGGGTTGAGCGTTCGCGACAATGATCCAGGGCGTTTTCTGGAGCGCTTGTTGAATGGTTTGCGGCGGTGTTTTCCGGGGCTGGGCGCCGAAGCATTTGGCCTGCTGAAGTTGCGTCAACGACATCAGCCTTTCGCTTTCGAAGAGTGGCTGGATGGTCTGCTCGATGAGCTGGCGCTGCGACTCGATCCCGCTAAACCCGTGTTGTTGGTGCTCGACGATTACCACCTGGCTCAGGGTGCGGTACTGGATCGCTGCTTACAGTTTTTTCTCAATCACTTGCCAGACGGTTTGCTGTTACTGGTGACCAGTCGTCAGCGTCCAGACTGGCACCTGGCACGTCTGCGACTGTCGCGACAGTTGTTGGAGCTGCATGAGCAAGACCTGCGGCTGACTACAGAGGAAACCCGCGAGCTGTTGCTGAGCCAGGGCACGCAGTTGTCCTCGGAAATCTTGACCAGCCTGCTGCAACGCAGTGAGGGCTGGGTGGCCGGCCTGCGTTTGTGGTTACTGACGGCCGCCGAGACGGGAGGGGCCGAAGGCTTTGCGCATGCACCGCATGGCGCCGAAGGCCTGATCCGCGACTACCTGCTGGAGGAAGTGATCGAGTGTCAGCCGGCAGAGGTGCAGGCGTTCCTCTATGAGACCGCCTGCCAGGAGCGCTTTTGTGCCGAGCTATGCGATGCGCTACGTGAGGCTCACGACAGTGCGGCGATTCTCGCTCACTTGCAGGCGCACCAGGTGTTTCTGGTCCCGCTCGATGAACAGGGACAATGGTTCCGCTACCATCACTTGTTTTCCGATTTGCTGCGTGCGCGATCCGCACCGGGCCTGGAGTTACCGTCCGCCAGTTTGCACCTCAGGGCCTGCCGCTGGTTCAACGCCCAAGGCTTGCTGGATGAAGCCATCGAACAAGCACTGCTGGCCGGTCAGCCGGATGTAGCCGCTAATCTGGTGCAGAATTTGTCCGAGGAACAGTTGCTGGCTGAACAGAATGTCGCCATGTTGCTGCGCTGGAAGATGGACTTGCCGGACAGTCTGCTGGCCAGCACGCCGCGACTGGTGGTGCTGTATAGCTGGGCGTTGGCGTTGGCTTGTCAGTTGGATGCGGCGGAGGAGTTGGCTGCTCAGTTGGGCCGTTTCCTGCCTGCGCCCTCGGCTCTCCAGCAGCAATCCCTCTTGGCCCAGTGGTTGGCCGTGAGCGGAGTGATTGCCCGTGGTCGCGGGGAGAGCCAGCGTGCGCAGCAATACTGTGCTGAAGCGTTGGCTGGGCTGCCGCTGGAGCGTTATGGCCAACGCTTGATGTGCCTGTCGACCCTGGCGAACCTGGCCATCGTGCAGGGTGACCTCTGGCGCGCGCGGGGCCTCAATCGAGAGGCCTTGGAGTTGGCACAGCGGGTTGGGAATCCGTTGTTTGAGGCCTTGGCGCATTACGACCGTGCGCGTACGTTGCAGGCACGTGGTGAGGTCTTGCGTGCCCTTGATGAGGTCCGCCAGGGACTGGATCGACTGCGTGGGTTGCCACCGCAACGATACTACGCGATGCGGGCGCGCTTGACCCTGTATGAGGGGGTTCTGCTGACGCTGCGCCTGCAGCCTGAGAATGCCCGCGTGTGTTTGCGCGCCGGGATCGCCGAGGCACGTGCTTGTCGCGATATCAGCCTGCTGATTGGCTACGGGGTCTTGGCCAGCCTGGAGGGGCGCAGTGGGCGAGTCGCCGAGGCTTTCGCCCAGCTGGCCGAAGCCGAACGGCTGATGCATATCTGGGATGTGCCGCCGGTCTACTATTTGGCGATCATCACCCTGGTTAAATGCGACTTGTGGCTGATGCAGGGGCAAGTCGAACTGGCAGACGCCTGGCTGGCACGCCTGGCCGAGACTTACAACGGCGAGCAGGCTGCTGCGGCGCCGGAATTTCATCCGCAATTACCGCTGCATATCGAGTTGCAACGCGCTGCATTGGAGCGCATTCAGGGGCAACTGCCGGAAGCCGAGCGTCGTTTGCGCGCGCTCAGCCTGCGTGCACAAACCACTGGCGGGCAGTTGTTGGGAGTGGTTGCCCAGGTTCAGTTGACCTTGTTGCTACGGGTGAATGGACGCGAACGTGAGGCGCAGCAGCAGTTGGGCAGCAGCCTGCAAGCAGCCGCTGGCGGTGGTTTGCTGCCATTCGAAGAGTTACTCGAACATCAGCCTGACTGGGTGCGCGAGCAACTGTTGCTGCGGCCCGAGTGTCCGCTGCGCGAAGCCTTGCTCGCGGTGCTGCCTGGGCCTGTGAGCGAGTCGCCGAGCCTGAGCCATAGTGCCCCGGTCGAGGCGTTGAGTTCGCGGGAGATGGCGGTGTTGCAGTTGATCGCCCAGGGGTGTTCTAACCAGGAAGTCAGCGACCACTTGTTTATCTCCCTGCATACAGTGAAAACCCACGCTCGGCATATCAACAGTAAGCTGGGTGTCGGGCGCCGCACGCAAGCGGTAGCGCGAGCCAAGGACTTGGGGTTGCTGAGTTGAATCGACCGTCGTTGGCCAGGGAAATCCCGGCCTTGACTCTGGCTTTAGGCAGTACCTGCTAGGCACCACATCGCATTGAATCACGCCTGCACGGGGGAGTAATTCAGCCTTCTCGGCCTCCAGGCTGATTTGGGCGATACCAACCAGACAATGCACACGCCTCGCCACTTAACGGTACGAGCAATTCAGGAAGTTGCTGACTCCGCTTGGCGCTGTGTTTCCTCACATTACGGCCACTCATCCCCCTTGAATGAGATCGCGCACTGACGAAGTGGACAGGTAAGCTAACCAGCGATTATCGCACCGAGGAATAACCGATGAGCACCGCCGCTTCACCTGAGCTGATCCGCGAAACCTTCCCCGTCGGGCCTTTGCAGTGCAACTGCACGATCATCGGCGACCCCGTGACTAAAAAGGCCATGGTGGTCGACCCAGGTGGAAATCCCGAGGTGATCATGGCGCGCCTTGAGGCCCTCGGCTTGCGCGTCGTCAGCATCATTCATACGCATGCCCATCTCGACCACTTTCTTGCCTCCGGGCAGATGAAGGAGTTGACCGGCGCGACTCTACATCTGCACAAGGAGGATCAATTCCTCTGGGACAACCTGGAAATGCAGTGCCGCATGTTTGGCGTGCCCTACACTCCGGTGCCGGCTCCTGATCAATGGTTGGCCGACGATCAGGCGTTGGATTGTGGCTGCGGCGTGGCGCTGCATACGCCGGGGCACACGCCTGGTTCGATGAGCTTCTGGTTTCCTCAGGCTAAGCTGCTGATCGCCGGTGACACCTTGTTTCGTCGCGGAATCGGGCGGACCGATTTGTGGGGTGGTGATCAAGCCACTATCGAACGCTCGATCAAGCAACGCTTGTACTGCCTGGATGAGGATGCCACGGTGGTCACTGGGCATGGGGCGGATACCAGTCTGGGTGAGGAAATGCGCGAAAACCCTTTCGTGCGAGCCTGAGCATGCCTATTTCGCAGCTTGTGGCCTGACTACAGGGGAACTTAAGCCCAGACTTAACGCTCGAAGGCCTTGGCGGAAATCTGTCTCAATACGAAGAAAACAAGGGAAGTATTCATGAATAAATTGCGTAATTTGGCTTTTGCAGCGGCCGGTCTTACTCTTCTAGCGGGTTGCACCAACAATCCCTACACCGGCGAGCGTGAAGCGGGCAAAGCGGGGATCTACGGCGGAGTTGGTGCGGTGACGGGGGCCGTTATCGGTGCAGCTACCTCAAGCAAGAAGGATCGCGCCAAAGGTGCGCTGATTGGTGCGGCAGTGGGTGGCGCTGCGGGCGGTGGGTATGGCTACTACGTCGATACCCAGGAGGCCAAGCTGCGCCAGACCTTGCAAGGTACTGGCGTACAGGTGCAGCGCAATGGCGATGATCTGAAGCTGATCATGCCGGGTAACATCACCTTCGCCAGTAACTCGTCCGATATCTCCAGTGGTTTCTATCCGACCCTGAACTCCCTGGTCACAGTGTTCAAGGAGTTCGACAAGAACGGTATCGACATTGTTGGCCACACCGACAGCACTGGCTCAATGGAGCTCAATCAAAATCTGTCGAACCGTCGTGCACAAAGCGTCGCGTCGTACCTGACCAGCAACGGCGTACCGGCGCAGCGGATTTCGTCCTACGGTGCAGGCCCGAGCCAGCCGATCGCCAGCAACGCCAGCGAGGCTGGCCGCGCGCAAAATCGCCGCGTCGAGATCAACTTGCGGCCGCAGTAAGCCATTTTCGACCCAACAAGCCTGTTGCGCTGTGGTTTGTTGGGTCGCTAGCTGTGAAATCTGTGCTGGCACTAGGCCGGTCATCCAATTCCTGACTATTATGCTTTCGAGGGCTGTGTTTGCCTTCGGGAGAGGCAGCTATGTGGCTGCCCGTTATGGATGACTTGGAAAGCCCATGGACGACAGATCTAGCGCTATTTCCCAGAAAAATTGGCTGCCTCTCGGGGTCACCCTGACGCTATTGTTGGGGTTCGGCGCACTCAGCGTCTGGCTGTGGCAGAGCTTCGAAACCCGCAATCAAGAGGATGTTCAGCAACGATTTCAGCTCGAGGCGCAAGATGTCGGACAGCGGGTGATTACCCGCATGCGTGCCTATGAAATGGTGTTGCGGGGAATGTCCGGTCTACTGCTCGGCAGCGAGAGTGTCTCGTATCAAGAGTGGAATCGGGCGGTCGATCAGCTGCAGTTGCATGATCGCTATCCTGGCATGCAGGCGCTGGGGTGGTCGCGCTACCTGAAACAGGAGCAGCTTGCCGATTTTCTGGCTGGCGTCCAGTCTGCCCAACGTAGCGACTACAGTGTGTTCCCTTCGGGGCCGCGTGATGAGTACGTGCTGATTGATTACATCAGTCCGCTCGACTGGCGCAATCGGCGCGCCCTGGGCTATGACATGTTCAGCGAGTCCGTGCGCCGGACAGCGATTGAACAAGCCTTGAGTAGTGGTGCCGCGGCCTTGACTGCACCGCTCACCCTCAAGCAGGAAACCGACGCGGATGTGCAGGGCGGGGTGATGTTGTACCTGCCGGTGTTCCAGTCGGGTCTGCCGTTGAACAGCGCAGACGAGCGGCGTGAGGCATTGCTTGGCTTCGTCTATGGGGCGTTTCGCAGCCATGACTTGATGGCGGGGATCCTGGGGCCGCAGAGCCGTCTGTTCGATATCGCGATCAAGGACCTGTCCGCCCCGGACACCGTACTACTGAGCGCCGATCGGCCGGCCGCCGCGTTGCCACCGCGTCTGCGGCAGACCCTGGAGTTGCCACTATTCGGACGAACCTGGGTGCTGGAGGTGGGCAGCACCGCCGTTTACGAATCTACCTTGGGCAGCCGAAACAGAACCTTCAGTTTGTGGATGGGGCTGATTGCCAGCGGTTTGTTGGCGCTATTGATCGGCGGTTACCTTTACCTGCGCGAGCGCGAGCTGGATACCAGTCGGTTGGCCACCCGTCAGTTGCGCGAACGCGAAGAACGTTTCCGCCTGCTGATCGAGCAACTGCCGGTTGCGACTTTGCTATGCAATGCCGATGGACGCATCGAGATGGCCAACCGCAGCGCCGCAGAGTTGCTTGAGTGCCCAGCCGAAGCCCTGGTGGGTGAGCGAGTACGGCGCTTCCTACCAAAGCTGGATAACCTCGGCGAGCTGGCCAAGGAGGGCGATAGCCTGCTGATGGACAATGATTATGAGGCGCGCAGTGACAGTGGAGTCAGTGTGCCAGTGACGTTGAGTCTGAGCCTACTGGCCGATTCGAGGGGGGCCAATTACGTACTCAACCTGATTGATTTGAGAGCACGAAAAAGTGCCGAAGAGCGTTTCCGCCTAGTGGTCGAGGCCTCACCCCACTCGATTGTCTTGATTGACCAGGCTGGGCAGATTGCCATGGTCAACCAGCAGACTGAGCAGATGTTTGGCTTCACGCGCCAGGAGCTTCTGGGCCAATCGGTGGAAAAGCTGTTGCCTGAGGAGTTGAGTGAGGTTCATATGGGGTTGCGCCGCGGCTATCAGGAGAACCCCGAACCGCGGCGCATGGGCAGCAACCGCGATCTGTTCGGCCAGCACCGTGATGGCCACCGGATTCCCCTGGAGGTTGGGCTTTCGCCAATCCGCAGTGGCGAGCAAGCGCTGGTACAGGCGGTGATTATCGACATCAGCGAACGCAAGGCGGCAGAGCAACGCCTGCGCGACCAGGCTGAGCAGTTGACCCTGGCCAACCGTTACAAGTCCGAGTTTCTGGCCAACATGTCCCATGAACTGCGCACCCCGCTCAACAGCATCCTGATCCTCAGCGATCAGCTGCGTCTGAACAGCGGCGCCACCCTCACGGAGAAGCAGGTCAAGCACGCAGATATTGTCCATCGTGCTGGCAGCGACCTGCTGCAGTTGATCAACAGCATCCTCGATTTGGCCAAAGTCGAGTCCGGGCGCATCGAACTCAAGCAGGAACCGCTGAGTCTTCAGGAACTGCTGGTAGAACTGGATGCCAGTATGCGGCCTATGGCGGAACTCAAGGGATTGCGCCTGCATTCCGAGCTGCAGGTCGAGGTGCCGCGGGTGGTGCATACAGACCGTGCAAGACTGCAGCAGATCCTGCGTAACCTGTTGTCCAATGCGTTTAAGTTCACCGAGCAGGGCGAAGTGAACCTGATGGTCGCGTGCGAGCCAAACGGTGGTGATGACTCGTGCGTGCAACTGCTCTTCAGCGTGAGCGATACCGGTATCGGCATCGCCGCCGAGCAGCATGAACAGATATTCCAGGCGTTTCAGCAGATCGACGGCTCCACCAGCCGGCGTTTTGGTGGCACCGGGCTGGGCTTGGCGATCACCCGGCAGTTGGTGCTGGCCATGGGCGGTGAGGTCAGTCTGCAAAGCGCGCCTGGGCAAGGCTCCTGCTTCACCTTGCGTCTGCCGGTGCGAGTAGAGCCTCTGGTCGCGGGTGCTGAAAATGCTGAGCCGCCGCAACGAAGCGGCGTGGGGCCAGCGGTGTTAATCGTCGAAGATGACCGCAACTTTGCAACGGTGATCATCGAGGCGGCGCATGCCCATGGCCTCACCAGCGTGCACTGCCGCACGGGTTTGCAAGCGCTCAAACTGCTGGAAGAGGAATCTTTCAGCGCAGTGATCCTGGATATCCTGCTTCCTGATATCAGTGGCTGGCAGCTGTTTCGCCGTTTGCGTGGCCAGGCCAGTCACCGCAGTACTCCGGTGCACATCATTTCCTGTGTGCCACAACCGGTCGGCTGGAATGATGACGGTACTCATTATCTGGTTAAACCCATCGACCGTAGCGACCTTGAGCAGGTCTTCGTCGAACTGCAGGGCAGCAACCAGCCTGTGGCCCAGACTCTGCTGCTGGTGGAGGACGTCGAGGTCGAGCGTGAGCATTACCGTGAGCATCTGCAGCAATTAGGGTTTGCCGTGACCATCAGCAGCACCGGCGAGGGGGCGCGTAAAGCTTATGCTGCCGGGCAGTTCTCGGCTCTGGTAATCGATCTCGATCTGCCTGATCAGGATGGCTTCGAACTGCTGGATAGCCTTGACCGCCAGCGTCCGCTGAATGGTACTCGGGTGGTGATCAATACCGGTGTGGATGTGACCCAACAGGCTCTGCAGCGGCTCAGACGATACTCCGCCGTAGTGGTGCGCAAACATGGTGAGGATATGCAGGAGCTGGACCTCGCCGTGCAGGGCTTCCTCGACAGCGTGAGCGATCCCGAGCGGAACATATTGACGCAGCCGCTTAGCCAACCACTGACGGGCCTGCGAGTGTTGTTGGTAGATGACGATGTGCGCAATGTCTATGCTCTGACGGCATTGCTCGATGAAATGGGGGTCAAGAGCACTGCGGCCAAGGATGGGCTGGAAGCCATCGAGCGTTACCCGCAAGAGCCTTTCGACCTGATTTTGATGGACATGGCCATGCCTAATATGGACGGCTATACAGCGACTCGGCTGCTTAAGCAGGAACATCACTGCAACATCCCGATCATCGCCCTGACGGCCCATGCGATGAAGGGTGATCGCGACAAATGTATCGCTGCCGGCGCCGATGATTATCTGGCCAAGCCGATCAGTCGTGATGAGTTGCTTGGCACGCTGCTGCGCTGGCTAAGTAGCAGCGAGATGCCGTTTAGCGCGTCCGGCGCCACTGCAATACTTGAGGAACGGCCCTGACTGGCTGAGTTCATGTAGGCAAAGGTTATTCATGAGCAAAGGAGTTGTACATGGCTCAGGCGCAGATTAAAGCGGTCCGAAGTTCTCAGGTTCTGCTCGTTGTGGATGATCGTCAGGAAAATCTCGTGGCGATGGAGGCGTTGCTTGACGAGGGAGATTGGCAGTTGCGTTGTGTCAGCTCCGGTGAGGCCGCCTTGCAATGCTTGCTGGAGGAAAATGTTGGATTGGTGCTCCTGGATGTGCAGATGCCGCACATGGATGGCTTCGAGGTAGCGCGGTTGATGCGGGGTAACCCACGCACTCGTTTCACGCCGATAATCTTTGTGTCGGCCATCTCTCAGACCCAGGATGCTGTGCTCGAGGGCTATGCTACCGGCGCGGTGGACTTCATGCTGAAGCCCTTCGAGCCACAGGTTTTGCGTCAGAAGATTTACTCCCTGCTCGACCATGAGCGTCATCGCAGCGATCTTTTGCAGTTGACCCAGCAGTTGGATGGCGCGCGGGCCTTCAATGCCTCGGTACTGGATAATGCCGCTGAGGGCATCGTAGTGGTCGGCGAAACGGGCCTGATCAGTTTTGCCAACCCTGCGATGGCGCAGATGCTGAATTGCTCTGTGAGCGACCTGGAAGGTACTGCCATGTTGTCCTGGCTACTGACTCCAGAGGTCGCTTGTGCCTGGGGCGAGTCGGAGTTCTACCAGGCCTGGCGACGTCAGGAAACCTATCGCTTGCACGACGCCAGCCTCCGCCCACGCACTGGGGACAGTGTGCCGGTAGCCTTGTCCTGCTCACCTTTACCACGACTGCAGAAGGCCATGGTGATCATCGCTCTGGACATGTCGGTCGTGCGCAACCTGCATAACCAACTGGAATCATTGGCGGTCACCGATGCCTTGACCGGGTTGATCAACCGGCGTGGCTTTTACCTGGCCATGGAGTCGGCACTCTCACGTAGCAAACGCAGTGGTCGCTGCATGGCGGTGCTCTACCTCGATCTGGACGGTTTCAAGCGCATCAACGACTCGCTCGGTCATGACGCGGGCGATCAAGTGCTGCGCCGGGTCGGTGAGCAATTGAAACTCAGCCTGCGGCCCTACGACACGCTGGCGCGCATGGGCGGCGATGAATTTACCGTGTTAATCGACGGGCTGGGGCACCCCGAAGACGCGGCGCGAGTAGCGGAGAAGTTGATCGAACAGGTTTCGGTGCGGCATAGCCTGGACGGGATCGACTTCACTCTCGGTGCCAGTGTTGGTATCGCCTGCTTTCCCGAGTGTGGGCAGACAGTCGACGGATTATTGCGGGCCGCGGACATGGCCATGTATGAGGCCAAACGTGCGGGACGCCAACAATACCGGTTTTTTCTACCGGCAATGAATGGACGGGCGCGTTCCCGGCTGATGCTCGAGGAGGGCTTGCGCACGGCGATCGAGCACGATGATTTTCGCTTGGTGTATCAGCCGCAGGTGTATCTCGACAGCGGACGGTTGCGCGGCTTCGAGGGATTGCTACGCTGGGAACATCCGGTCGCCGGTACGGTTGGGCCCAGCGTGTTCATTCCGTTGCTGGAGGAAACCCGCCTGATCAACCGTCTGGGTGGTTGGATCTTCCGTCAGGGGATCCAGCAACGCAGCAGCATGACCTCGCACTTTGCCGATGACCTGGTGCTCAGTCTGAATGTCAGCCCCGTGCAGTTCGGCATGCCGCAGTTGGTCGATGACTTGCGTAGGGTGTTACAGGAACTTCACCTGGACCCGGCGCAACTGGAGGTCGAGGTCACCGAAAGCGCGCTGATGCAGGATGTCGAGGCCACTCAAGAGCAGCTGCGACAGTTGCGCATGCTGGGTGTGAAGGTCGCCATCGACGACTTCGGCACCGGCTATTCATCCTTGGCCTACCTGCGTCATTTCGAGCTGGACACGCTGAAGATCGACCGCTTGTTTATTGCCAATATGCTCGACTCTCCGCGTGATGCGGCCGTAGTCAGCACCATCATCGACCTGGGCCGGAATCTGGGGCTGGAGGTGATCGCCGAAGGGGTCGAGACCATGGCCCAGCGCGATTGGCTGGTTGCCCACCAGTGCGCGATCATGCAGGGCTTCCTGGTCGCGCCGGGTTTGCCGGCCGCGCAAGCGCAGCAATTTCCCGAACTATTGGATTGGTCAGCGTTGCCGCTGCCGTTCAGCCAGCCACCCGAGGCATAAGCGGAGGGCTGGTTGAGCTACGGGCGCGCGGAATATTGCCGATGCAACTCCGCCAGGGTGGCGTCCTTTTCTTGCCAGAGCTGATTGATCCATTGCTGGAACGCCAGGCGGTATGCCTCGTCGTTGTGGTAATCCTTGCCGAGGAAATCCTGGGGGATGTCCTGGAGCTGATAACGGATCACCACCTTGGGTACATCACCGCAGAGAAAGGCCCAAAAGCTCGGGCTGCCTGCTGGATAGTGGATGGTGATGTTAACCATGGACTTGAGCTGGCTGCCCATGGCATCCAGGACGAAGGCAATGCCGCCGGCTTTGGGCTTGAGCAGGTAGCGAAAAGGCGAGTTCTGCTGATCATGCTTGGCCTGGGTGAATCGAGTGCCTTCGAGGAAGTTGAACACGGCTACCGGCACATCGCGGAATTTTTCGCAGGCCTTGCGAGTGGTCAAAGTGTCCTGTCCCTTCTTCTCTGGATGTTTGGCCAGATAGGCTTTTGAGTAACGCTTCATGAAAGGGAAATCCAGCGCCCACCAGCACAGGCCAATCACCGGTACCCAGATTAACTCCTGCTTGAGGAAGAACTTGAAAAACGGCATGCGCCGGTTCAGCGTGTGCTGCAACGCGAGGATGTCGACCCAGCTCTGATGATTGCTGGTCACCAGGTACCAGCCGTCATACTTGAGTTGCTCGCGTCCGCGCAGGTCCCATTGGGTTTTTTGCGTCAGCCACATCCAGCCACTGTTGCAGGTGATCCAGGCTTCCGCCACCCAGTTGAGTACCTGGTTACAGACTTTGCGCACCGGCTTGAACGGTAAGCACAGCTTGACCAGTGCGGCGATAAACAGAAACCAGCACCAGATCAGGGTATTTGCGAAGAGCAACAGGGCCGCAAGGGTGCCCCGTACAGGGCCAGGTAGGAAGGACAGCATTGGGGCGGACGCCTTCGGCAAAGAGACGACAAGATCGCCTCGGATCGGAGGAAATACCCGCATTTTTGCTTGGCAGCGGGCTGGGTAGGGGCCGATGTTAACGATTGCCAACAGAACTGCAAAGCCCGCTGAAGAAACACGGCATGAGCCACAATAGCGCCTTTGCCGTTGCTGGAACCCATGCGGCTAAGGTGTCTCTAGTCTTTTGTCAGTCTGGCTGTCACAACATGCTCGGCGGGTAATCAGCGGGATTATTCAGCTAAATTCGCCGCCTGAATCGCCGTCAGGGCGATCGTATAGACGATGTCATCGACCAAGGCACCCCGCGAGAGGTCGTTCACCGGTTTGCGCAGCCCCTGCAGCATAGGGCCGACGCTGACGCAGTCGGCACTGCGTTGCACCGCTTTATAGGTGGTGTTGCCAGTATTCAGATCGGGAAATATGAAGACCGTGGCCTGGCCGGCTACCGAGCTGTTCGGGGCTTTCTGGCGCGCGACGCTGGTGATCGCCGCAGCGTCGTATTGCAAGGGGCCGTCGAGCAATAGATCCGGGTGGCTTTGCTTGGCCAAACGAGTGGCCTCGCGAACTTTGTCCACGTCGTCGCCGCTGCTCGAGTCGCCGGTGGAGTAACTGAGCATCGCCACCCGTGGAGGGATGCCGAAGGCGCTGGCCGAGGCCGCGCTTTGCACGGCAATTTCTGCCAGCTCCTCGGCATTCGGGTCCGGGTTGACTGCGCAATCGCCGTAGACCACCACCTGATCCGGTAGCAGCATGAAGAACACCGATGACACCAGTTTGTAGCCGGGTGCGGTCTTGATCAGCTGCAGGGCCGGGCGAATCGTGTTAGCGGTGGTGTGGATGGCGCCGGAGACCAGGCCGTCGACCTCGTCCAGGGCCAGCATCATGGTGCCCAGGACTACCGTGTCGTCCAGTTGCGCGGCGGCCATCGGCGCATTCAGACCCTTGCCTTTGCGCAGTTGCACCATCGGTTCGACATAGCGCTCGCGGATCAAGTCGGGATCGAGAATCTCCAGTCCCGCCGGCAGTTCGATGCCGTGAGCCTGGGCCACCGCCTGCACGTCTTCCGGCTTGGCCAGTAACACGCAGCGGGCAATACCACGCGCCTGGCAGAGGGCAGCAGCCTGCACGGTGCGCGGCTCGCTGCCTTCCGGGAGGACGATACGTTTGTTTGCGGCCTTGGCCCGTTGCACCAGTTGGTAGCGGAACGCCGCCGGGGACAGGTGCGGTTCGTTTGGGGTACCGCAGCGTGCGCGCAACCAGTCGTGGTCGATATGGCTGGCGACGAAGTCGGCGACCTTTTCCGCACGCTCCTTGTCATCCAGTGGAATCTCCTTGTTCAGCTGGCTGAGATTGGTTGCGGTGTCGTAGGAGCCAGTGCTCACGGTCAGCACCGGCAGGCCGCTGTGCAGTGCGCCACGGCACAGCTCCATGATTCGTGGATCGGGGGCGAAGTCGCTGCACAGCAGCAGGCCTGCCAGGGGCATGCCGTTCATTGCGGCCAGGCTCACGGCGAGGATGATGTCGTCACGATCGCCCGGTGTCACCACCAGCGTACCGGGCTTGAGCAATTGCACGGTATTGGCCACGGCGCGCGCACAAAGCACGATTTTCAGCACCCGACGTTGCTCGTAGTCGCCGGCGTTGAGTACCCGGGCATCGAGCAGGTCGGCGATATCGCGGGTGCGCGGGGCGTTCAACTCCTCCTGCCAGGGGATGCAGCCGAGCAGGCGGAAGTCGTCGGTCTTGAGCAACGGTGACAATTCGTGCAGGCGCTTGGCGAAGGCCTCAAGTCCCCCTTCGTTGCGCACCTTGTTGAGGATCACACCCAGTAGTTTCGGGTCCTTCGGCCCGCCAAACAGCTGGGCCAGGATCTCTACCCGGTCGGACAGTTCGTTGAGGCTTTCCTGCTCGGGGGCCGAGACCAGAATCACTTCGGCGTCCAGACTCTTGGCCAGGTGCAGGTTGACCCGCGCCGCATAACTGGTGTGCCGGGTCGGCACCATGCCTTCGACTATGACCACATCCTTATCGGCTGCAGCCTGTTGATACAGGCTGATGATTTCTTCGAGCAGGTCATCCAGTTGGCCATCGCCGAGCATCTGTTCGACATGTACCAGGCTCAGCGGTTTGGGTGAGTCCAGGCCATGGGTACGGGCGATCAATTCGCTGGAGCGTTCCGGACCTTCGTCGCCCGGATGGGGTTGGGCGATGGGCTTGAAAAAACCGACCTTGAGTCCGGCCCGCTCCAAAGCGCCGACCAAGCCCAGGCTGGTAGAGGTCAGGCCGACGCCGAATCCGGTGGGGGCGATAAAGAACGTATGCATGCGACTTCCTAGCTGAGGGCGACAGTATGGCGAGTGGGGTGGCAGTTATTCTGCCGGACTGATGCGGATGGGCTTTGGCGCTTGAATCAGTTAAGCAGCGCCAGGGTATCCAGAGCGATCTGCCGTTCCTCGTTGGTCGGCACCACCAGTACCCGAGGGTGGTCGTGAGCCTGAATGGGTCCGCTGGCTCCGCGAATTGTGCGCGCGTTGGCCTGTTTGTCCAGCTCCAGGTTGAGCAGCTTGAGGTGCGCCACGGTCTTGCTGCGAATCAGCGCTGAATTCTCGCCGATACCGCCGGTGAAAATCAGCCCGTCCAGCTGCGGCAGTGCGCAGCTCATGGCCGCGAGCGATTTTGCCAGGCGGTAGCAGAACACCTCAATGGCCAGGGATGCGCCGGCATGGCCCTGATCGCGGGCTTGCTCCAGGCTGCGCATGTCGTTGGACAGCCCGGACAAACCGAGCAGGCCACTGTCCTGATTGAGCATGTGGTCGATCTGCTCCAGGCTCCAGCCCAGGGTGCGAGTCAGGTGACCGTGCAGGTTGGGGTCGACGTCGCCACTGCGGGTGCCCATCACCAGGCCTTCCAGCGGCGTCAGGCCCATGCTGGTGTCACGACTCTGGCCGTTGACGATGGCGCAGGTCGAGCAGCCGTTGCCGAGGTGGGCCACCAGCCAGCTGCTGTTATCTATCGGAAGCTCGGCCATTTCTGCGGCGCGTTGGCTGACGAAACGATGGCTGGTGCCGTGGAAGCCATAGCGGCGCACGCCATGCTCCTGATACAGCGACTCCGGTAGTGCATAGCGGAACGCATGCGCGGGTAGGGTCTGATGGAAGGCCGTATCGAACACCGCAACATGGGGGGCGTTGGGAAACAGGTTCGTCGCCGCCTCTATGCCCAGCAGGTTGGCCGGGTTGTGCAGCGGCGCCAAAGGGACAGTGGCGCGAATGGCCTGTAGGGCGGCTTCGTCCAGGCGGCTGGCATTGGTGAAACGCTCGCCGCCATGCACCACTCGGTGACCGATACCGTGCAGCTTGCCCCCCGCCGCATCTTGCGCCAGCGGCAGCAACTGGGCGAGCGCGGCGCGGTGAAGGCCATAGGGGATTATCAGGCTGTCCTGCTCGCCGCCACGTTGCCAGTGCAGCACCGCATCGTGGCTGCCTAGGCGTTCGGCCAGCCCGCTGAGGGTGAATTGCGCCTGGTCTTCGTTGACCAGGGCAAATTTGATCGACGAACTGCCGCAGTTGATTACCAGGATATTGCGTGACGGCATTTACCCTTCCTTGTCTGTTTCGCTCAGGGACGCCACAGCCTCGGCGCTACACCAGCCACAGCTAAAGGGCTGGCCCAGGTGTTGACTGCGTTGCTGTGGGTCAAGCACCCAGGCACGACTCTGCCAGGGCGGCTGGTGACGCAGGTGTTGCGTATGACCACAGGACAAGACTGCCACCCAATGACCGTCTTCGTCCTGACGAAGATCAAGCAGGCGCACGCAGGTGCTATTCAGCCGTCTGTCTGCGCTCGGGTCGCTTTCGGGCGTTGCCTTGGTTAGACTTGCTCGTTCTTCTTTCTTTTGCAAAAGGTCTCGCCCCATGCTGATCGCCGCCAATAAGGCCGTCTCCATCGACTATACCCTGACCAACGATGCCGGTGAGGTGATCGACAGTTCTGCTGGCGGCGCCCCGCTGGTATACCTGCACGGCGCCGGCAACATCATCGGCGGCCTGGAAAGCGCCCTGGTTGGCAAGCAGGCTGGCGATGAGCTGGACGTCTCCGTCGAGCCTGCCGATGCCTATGGCGAGTACAGCGCCGAGCTGGTCGCGACCCTCAATCGTTCGATGTTCGAAGGCGTCGACGAGCTGGAAGTGGGCATGCAGTTCCACGCCTCCGGCCCGGACGGCAGCATGCAGATCGTCACTATCCGCGAGCTGGAAGGCGACGATGTGATCGTCGACGGTAACCATCCGCTGGCCGGTCAGCGCCTGAACTTCAAGGTCAAGGTCGTCGAAGTGCGTGATGCCAGCGACGAAGAAGTCGCGCATGGTCACGTGCATGGCGAAGGTGGCCATCAGCACTGATAACCAGCCTGCCGGTCGGCGTCGAAAACGACTTATGGTCGTCTCAACTGTTCTGCCGGCTGCTAAGCTGAGTTAAGAGAAAGGCGCCTTGGCAGGCGCCTTTTTTGTCCTCTGGGTGAAATTTGCTGCATTCTCAAGGAGTTAGTCATGAGTGCCTTTCACGACCTGAATCTGCGTGGGTTGGATGGCCAAGAGCTGCCGCTGGCGCCTTTCAAGGGGCAGGTGCTGTTGGTGGTCAACGTCGCCTCACAGTGTGGTTTGACGCCGCAATATGCCGGGCTGGAAAAACTCTACCAGCAATACCGGGCACAAGGTTTCAGCGTGCTGGGCTTGCCGTGCAACCAGTTTGCCGGCCAGGAACCGGACAGCGAGGAGGCCATCCGCGAGTTTTGCAGTCTGAACTACGGCGTGAGCTTTCCCTTGGGCAGCAAGCTGGAAGTCAACGGCCCTGAACGTCATCCGTTGTATCGCCTGCTGGCCGGCGAAGGGGCGGAGTTCCCAGGCGACATCACCTGGAACTTCGAGAAATTTCTGGTCGGTCAGGACGGCCGGGTGCTGGCGCGCTTTTCGCCCCGCACCGCACCGGATGATCCGGCCCTGATTCAGGCCATCGAAAAAGCCTTGAGTTGATCCCCTCCACTTGAAGTTGGGGGCATGCAGCGCCCCCGGCTGCGCTTTTTTCAGGCTTACCCGCATAGCGCCAGCCTTCTGAGCCTTAATCACCTCGATCAATAGTGCTGGGCTGGGCTAGACGACCGGTCATATTCTTGCCGGCATGAATAGCCGCCTACGACTCGACAAGCGTGAACTGATCCTCGCCAAAGGCGCCGAGGTGATGACCCGACGCGGTTATCACGGCGCCGGGGTGCAGGAAATCGTTCAGGCCGCCGGCGTGCCCAAGGGCTCCTTCTACCACTACTTCGCCAGCAAGGAAGACTTTGCCCAGCAGGCCTTGCAAGCGGTCTATGGACCACGCTTGCAGCGCTATGCCGAGGCGCTCAGTAACCCGGCGTTGACGCCGCGCGAGCGCATTCTCGGTTATTACGCGGAGCTGGTGGAGCATTTCGCCCGTCAGGAAAAACGCGAATATCACTGCTTTATCGGCAGCCTGAGTTTCGAGATGGCTGAGCTGTCACCGCTCATCGGTGCTCAGGTCGATGCCATCCTGCAGCGCTCGGCGGACATCCTTCAGCACTGCCTGGAGCAGGCGCAGGCCGCCGGCGAGTTGTCTGCCGAAGAGGACTGCAACAACCTGGCGAGCTTCATCGCCAGCGCTTGGCAAGGCGCGCTGACCCGCCTGAAGGTGTCGAGTAATACCCGCGTACTGGATGACTTCCTGCAGCGCTTGCAGCTGTTGTTGCGCGCCTGATTTCTGAGAGCCAATCAACCAAAGAGCCGCTCCCCGAGCGGCTAGAGGAGAGAAGATGAACGCCCCGGTACAAGCCTTGTTTCAACCGTTCAACCTTGGTTCGCTGGAGCTGCCGACCCGCGTGGTGATGGCGCCGATGACCCGTTCCTTCTCGCCCGGTGGCGTGCCCAACAGCAAGGTCATCGAGTACTACCGTCGCCGCGCTGCGGCCGGTGTCGGCCTGATCGTCAGTGAAGGCACCACGGTCGGCCACAAGGCCTCCAATGGTTATCCCAACGTGCCGCGTTTCTACGGTGAAGACGCTTTGGCCGGCTGGCAGAAAGTGGTCGAGGCGGTGCACGCCGAAGGCGGCAAGATTGTTCCGCAACTGTGGCACGTGGGCAACGTACGCAAGCTCGGCACCGAGCCGGAGGCCGAGGTACCTGGCTATGGCCCGAGCCAGAAGCTCAAGGACGGCAAGGTCGTGGTCCACGGCATGACCCAGGACGACATTCGGGAAGTCATCGCCGCCTTCGCCCAGGCCGCCAAGGATGCCCAGCGCATCGGCATGGACGGGGTGGAGATTCACGGCGCCCATGGCTACCTGGTCGACCAGTTCTTCTGGGCCGGTAGCAACCAGCGCACCGACGAGTACGGCGGTGACCTGGCCCAGCGCTCGCGTTTCGCCATCGAGCTGATTCAGGCGGTGCGCGCCGCGGTCGGCCCGGACTTCCCGATCATCTTCCGCTTCTCGCAGTGGAAGCAGCAGGATTACAGCGCACGCCTGGTGGAAACCCCGGAAGCCCTCGAGGCCTTCCTCAAGCCGCTGAGCGATGCTGGCGTGGACATCTTCCATTGCTCGACCCGACGCTTCTGGGAGCCGGAATTCGACGGCTCCGAACTGAACCTGGCCGGCTGGACGCGCAAACTGACCGGCAAGCCGACCATCACCGTCGGCAGCGTCGGCCTGGACGGCGAGTTCCTGCAGTTCATGGTCAACACCGACAAGGTCGCCGAGCCGGCCAGCCTGGAGAATCTGCTGGAGCGCCTGAACAAGCAGGAGTTCGACCTGGTGGCCGTGGGCCGCGCCTTGCTGGTCGACCCGGATTGGGCTCTCAAGGTGCGCGAAGGCCGCGAAGGCGACATCCTGCCGTTCAGCCGTCAGGCACTGATGAGTCTGGCCTGACCCAGCTTCCCCGGTGCGCGGCACAACCGCGCACCTTTCCTCGAGCCCCGGCACATCGGGGCTTTTTTTCGCCTGGAGAAAAGCGCCGGCAGCCGCGCTACTCAGGTGAGAGGAACAGCATCTGCGGCGGTTCGTGCATGAGAAAGTCCCGGTGCGAGATATTCCAGGCGTAGGCGCCTGCCAGGGGGAACACCAGCAGGTCGCCGACCGCCAGGGCCGCCACCGGCTGCTGGCGGGCCAGCACGTCCTTGGGTGTGCAGAGCTGGCCGACCAGGGTGACGGGTTGATCGTGCACTTCTGCCGGCTGCTCTGTGCGCACTATCACGAACGGATGGTCATGCCCCTGGGCCGCGGGCGTGCGGAAGTGATGGGTGCCGCCACGGCCGATGGCGAAGTACTCACCGTGGTTGCGTTTGATGTCCAGCACCTCCATCAGGTAGTAGCCGCAGGCGGCGCTGATGAAGCGGCCGATCTCGAAGCGGATGCGTATATCACCCATGCCTTCTTCGACGATCAGCCTGTGCAAACCCTGGCAGAAGCGCGGCCAGTCGAACGAGTGCTGCGGGTTGCGGTAGTCGATGCCCATGCCGCCGCCGACATTCAGCAGCGGTAGCTCGAGCTGGTGTTCGGCGCAGAGTCGGTGGAAGGTGCGGAAGTAGCCGCGCATCAGCTTCAGGTGTGCAGCCACGTCCAGTTGGTGGGACAGCAGGTGGAAGTGCAGGCCCTGCAACTGCAGCCAGGGCTCGTCGCGCAGCAGGAGCAAGGCCTGTTCCAGAGCCTCTTCGTCGAGGCCGAACGGCGTAGGCTTGCCGCCCATTACCAGGCGGCTGTCGGGTGCCTCGGCCAGCTTCAGGTTCAAGCGCAACAGCACCGGGGCCGGCCGCCCGCTGGACTCGGCGATGCGTGCCAGGCGGCGCAGTTCGTTGAGGCTCTCGACATGAAAGGCCGCGACCCGGCAGTCCATGGCCGCCGCCAGTTCGCTGTCGAGCTTGCCGGGGCCGCCGAAGATCAGTGGCTGCTGCGGGCACTGTTGGTACAGCCAGCGCAGCTCGCCGCCCGAAGCCGCCTCGAAGCCGTCCACCAGCGGTGCCAGGGTCTGCAGAATCGCTGCTTCCGGGTTGGCCTTGGCGGCGTAGAACAGCTCGCAGTTGCCCGGCAGCAGCGCACGCATCTGCCGCACATGCTGGCCCAGGGCTTCGAGGTCATAGAGGTAGGCGCACAGCGGTTCCTGCCGCTGTGTTCGCAGTTCATCGATGGCCCGCTTGACTCGCGCTGGCAGGCTCATGGGCGCACCTCCGCGCGCTGATAGGTGAGCGGGTTGGGCAGGGCGGTGTAGCCGGCCTCGCGGTCGGCGCGCATCAGCAGGCGGGTCATGAAGTTCTCCTTGCTCGGCAGCGGCGCGCCGGCGCACAGCTCGCGCAGGAAGGGTGGGTCGTCGAGGCACTGACGTTGGCTTTCCAGTAGTTCACCGATCTGCCGCCACAGGCGCTGCTCCAATCCACTCTCGCCGGCGGCAAGGTGAAAGATCGCCTCGCCCAGGTTGTTCACCAGGGTGCAGTAGGCCACCCGCTTCCAGGCTTGCTCGGGGGCGTAATAGAGCGACGCGCGGGTGCGCTCGGCAAGGTGTTCGAGTTGCGCCGCAGGCCAGTGCTGGGGCACCAGCTTGGTGCCCTCCAGATCGCGGATCCATACCCGGCAGGGCAGGCCGTGCTCGTCGAAACCGAGCAGGGTGTTCTGCAGATGTGGCTCCAACACCACGCCTTTACGGAACAGGCAATACAGCACGCCGCCGAGCAGTTGTTCGGCATAGCCGTCGAGCCAGCGCAGGGCTGCCGTGGCGTAGTCGAGCTCGAGCCGCGTTGCGCACTGCTCGACCAG
This sequence comes from Pseudomonas taeanensis MS-3, assembly GCF_000498575.2. Lineage (GTDB taxonomy): Bacteria > Pseudomonadota > Gammaproteobacteria > Pseudomonadales > Pseudomonadaceae > Aquipseudomonas > Aquipseudomonas taeanensis. Next base: position 32,974 of record NZ_AWSQ01000006.1, on the reverse strand, counting down.
GGCCTGACAGACGCTCTGGCCGTGCAGGTCCCAGGTGAACAGGGCCATCGCCACCCGCGGCTGATAGCGTTGGCGGCAGCTCGCATCGAGGTTCTGCCGATAGAGAATACCGAAGCACTCGGTGACTTCGCGGGCCTGTTCCAGGCTGCCCAGCGCACTCAGGTCAAGGGTGCTGGCGGCCGGCTCCGGCATCAGTTCGAAGCCCGGCTGCACCTGGGCCAGTTCGCTGATCAGCGGCGTCAGCAGGCGCGTCAGGGCCACCGCGCTGTCCAGCTCGAACCAGGCGTTCTTGCGCACGCAGTTGGTCAGGCGCACATGCACCGAGAACTTGAGGAAATGCGCCAGTTCGGGGTGATAGAGGGTGCGCACCGAGGAGGTGGGATACAGCGCCAGTCCTTGCGTGCCCAGATGCTCCAGCAAGCCCAGCTGCTGGGCGCGGCGTACCAGGGGGTCGGCCAGTACCCGTTGCACTTCCCAGGGGTGACAGGGGTAGAGGTCGTCGCGCCCGCAGAGCTGGCGCAGTGTCGCGCGCGGGTCCTCGCCCTGGTAGCGGATCAGTGCCGGATCGACACGAAACCAGTGCAGCGGGAACAGCGCGCCGACTTCCGGCGAACAAGCCAGCAGGTCTTGCGGCGAGACGCCGTCGCGGCTCTTTGGCGTCGGATGCAGGGCATGCCCCCAGATCTGGTGCTGTTCGGAGGCCAGCAGGCTATCAGTTCGCTCATGGCTGTCGGTTTGCGCCCGGTTTGCGGTCGGTAGCTGGTTGGCGGCATGGGCGTGGCGCAGGAAGGTGCGGGTGATCTGCAGGCTGTTGTCGATCTGCTGCAGCAGTTCGCCATGGAGCTCCGGGCCGTTCAGTGGGGCGAGCAGCAGACGCGCCAGCTCGGCCAGGTGCAAGGGATGCCAGCCCTGGCCCGGACGTTTCAGGTACGGCGCGCTGATGAAACGGCAGCGACCGAGCACGCTGGTACGGTCGGCCAGCAGCAGCAAGCGCGCGCCCTGGGCCAGACGGATGCCGATGCGTCGGGCGCCGTGTTGGCGCAGGCTCATGGGCAGGTCGAGACCCTGGCAATCGAGGTCGGCTTCGCCGCGCGGCAGGGCGTATTCGCGCAGATAACAGTTGAGCAGGTTCTCGATGGCGTGACGCTGGGCGTCGCCGTCCAGCGCCAGGTCACGTAGCGACAAGGGGGTTAGGGCGAGGGTCATGCTGGAAGCTCCTGTGGACAAGCGACTAAGGAACGCGCCAACAGCAGCGCCGCGAATGCGGCCACACAGGCGACGAGGAAGGGGGAAGCGATGCCACACCACTGGCTGACCAGACCGGCCGTGAGGCCGGCGGCGCTGCCGGCCCATTTACCGCTGGCGTCGTACCAGCCGAACAGCCGTCCGGCGCCGCCCTGACGGCTGCGCTGGCTAAGGCAGCGGTGCAGGCCGACGAAACCGAGCAACATGCCGGCGCCACTGAGCAGGCGCAGGGCGAACAGCGGTTCGGGCTGGCCGATGAAAAACTGCAGGGCGTTGCTCAGGGCCAGCAACAACAGGCCGAGCAGCAACGGGTTGTTGGCCTGACGCTGGGCCCAGGGCAAGGCGAACAGGTAGACCAGGTGCGGCAGGCTGTAGAGCAGGCCGATCAAGGCGTCGTTGCCGATCCCCAGCGCCTCGCCGTAGGGCACGAAGTAGGGAAAGGTCACCACCATGGCGAAGCAAAACAGGAACTGCACCGCGAGCAGGCGCAACAGGTCTGGCGGCAGCTGGCCGAGGCGCGCGGCTGGGCTGGCAGTGCTGGCAGCACTCGGCTTGGCACGCGCTGGGTCGGCCGGCAACGGCAGGATCAGGGCGAAGGCCAGTAAGGGCAGCCAGGCCAGGTAGTGGTACAGCTCAAGACCCAAGCCTTGGGCGGTGAGCAGACCCAGCAGGATCGGTCCGCTGATCATTGCCAGGCGCGCTGAGTACTGGGTCCAGTTCAGCGCGCGCGACAGGCTGGCATCCTGCAGTTGGGTCGCCAGGTAGGCATTGGACGCGGCCATGGCGCCACCGAAGGTGCCCTGGATGATCAGCGCCAGCACGAACAGCGTCAGGTCGTTGCTGAACCCGGCCAGCAAGAAGCCGCCGAACAGCCCGGCATGGGCGCGCAGCAACGACAGGCGACAGCCGTGGCGGTCCGCCAGATAGCCCCAGACGGGCGCCGCCAGGGCGGTGCACAGGGTCGGCAGGATAAACAGCACGCCGATGCTCCAGCCCGGCGCGTCCGGCGCCAGGTCGGCGAGGATGCGCGGCAGGAACAGCGGAATGCCCAGGGCGGTGAAGGCCGACAGGTAGTGGCCGAGCAGCACGCTGGCAATCAGTCGACGCTGCATGGCGCGCCCTCCAGGAGGAAGTTCGCCGCGCTGTAGCCGTAGAACTTGTTGATGTCCTGGACGGCGGACTGCTCCTGGCTCAAATGTTCCTTGCTGAACAGGCTGCCGGCGCTCAGCAGGTATTTCACCGGCAGGTTGGGGCTGTCCAGCAGAAAGCGCCGGGCTTCGTCTACAGGCAGGCCTTCTCGTTGCAACTGCTCGAGGCAATCGTGCAGGCTCTCGCGCAGGCTGGCGTACAGCCGCGCGCGTTGGCCAAGGCCGGCGTTGGCGATGGCTTCCAGGGGCGCGACGATATTCAGTTGCAGGGTGATGGTGCAGAACATCTCCGCCAGCGCGCGGAAGCCGTCGACGCGGATGCGCGCATCGCGCAACGCCGCGGGACTCTGGGCCAGGTCCGGGCAAGCCGCGGCGAAGCGCTCGGGCCACAGCCGCGCGGCGTCGTTGTCCTTCATCAGCAGGCGCAGCGGCTGACCTGCCTCGAAGATCAGTATGGCGTTCTGCTGGTTGGCTTCCAGGGCGATGCCGTAGCCCAGCCACAGACGCAGGTGCACCTGCAGCAGCAGCTCCAGATAATCCTCCAGCCAGCGCTGCAGGTCGCCGCCGTAGAAGCGCTCGAGCAACTGCTGGATAAACAGCCGACCGTCCGCCTGCGGGCTGGCCAGGGCGGCCACCGGCACCAGGGTGGTCTGCTCCAGTTCGCCTGGATAACGTCGCACGATATACGCCAGATGGCGCTGCTCTGCGGCATGCCCACCATGCTGTTCGTCCACATGCACGTAGCGCAGGCCGAGTTGTGGGTCGCGCGCGGCGAGGGCCAGCAGGCAGGTTTGGAACCAGTGACCGTCGTACAGGGTGCTGGGCTTGATCAGGCGCAGGTTGCGCGCGCCCAGGGTGCAGACCAACAGCGGTAGTTTGATATGCAACTGCGGCTGCTCGACGCACGCCAGGGTGCGCACCGAGAGGGTCGGCTGCACTTCCAGGGCGCTTAGCGGCGCCTTGAGCGCGCCGTCTGGCAGGCCGTGCAGGTCCAGCTCGGCCCAGGTCAGCGGGTGCACCGGCAGCAGCGCGTGGCTGGCCGCCAGCGCGTCGTCCAGGCCGACCTCGATGAAGCTCGGCCACAGCGCTGGCGGCGGGCTGGTCAGGCTCAGCGCCGACTGCGGCACGGCGAGCCAGTTGAGGCGCAAGCGTGGGGCGAACTCAGGCGCGTAAGCCTGCAATGCGGCGGCATCGAAGCCGCTCTTGGCGCGGGCGGTCGGGTAGAAGGGGTGATCGAGGTAGCTGGCCAGGCGATCAATGCCGAGCAGGCGCCGGCCCCAGTCGGGCTCGTCGAGCACACCCGCGAGTGCGCCGGCGTGTTGCCGGTAGGCCGCACGGCAGAGCGTGCGATGCTCCACCGCACAGTCGGCTTCGGCGCGGTAAGCGGCGAACAGCGTCAGGCTTTCCGGGTCGAGGTCGTTGCTCAGGTGCGCCAGCCAGGCGGGGTAACCCTGCTCCAGCATGATCTGGCCCTGATCCACCCGCAGCCAGGTATCGCCGAGGGCGCTCCAGCGTTGCAAGGGGGCGCCGTGGCGCACCGGCAGCCACAGCTCGCCGCCACCCAGGTGTTCGATGCGCAGCCAGTGCGCGCTCGCGGGTGCTGGCCAGTGAGCGGCCAACTCGGTCGGCAGCGCGTGCACCAGGCCGCGGTTGACCAGGCCGCGAATGTCCTCGCGCAGGCAGCAGTCGATGATCCGTTGGCCGATCACGGCCGCGGCGCTGTGCGGGCTCATGCCAGCTCCCCGTTCAGTTCGCCGAGGGTGTCGCGCAAGCGTGCATCCAGACTGGCGGCGTCCGGGGCGATCAGGCGCAGGATGCCCAGGTAGTCCTTGTTCGAGTGGCTCAGGCGGATATCCTCGCCGGCCTGGCGCAGCGCGCGGTAGTCGCACCAGTAGCCGGGTTGCTCGTGCTGGAAGCTGGTCGGGGCGCGTTGCAGACGGCCCGACTCGCGGGCGAGCAGGTAGTGCACCAGGGCCGTAGCGCTGCCGACGTTGAGAGCGGGCAACGGCTCGCCCAGGTGCACGGCGAGGATGCGCTCGAACCAGCCCTGGGGCAGCAGGCGCTCGAGGAGAAACTCACGACCATCGCCGATGCTGCGGTAGTTGATCTCGACCAGTACCGGGCCTTCGGCGGTGAGGATGAATTCGCTGTGGCAGATGCCGAAGTTGATGCCGAAGGCGGCGACCTGGGCCAGAGCAGCGGCGCGGTTGGCCTGGCTCAGCGGGCCATTCCAGCGCGCCGCCAGTTCGATGAAGTGCGGTGGTGGCGACAGGCTGACGTCGAAACCGCCGAGGGCCTGCAGGCTGTGACCGTCGCCGAGGGTTTCCAGGGTGAACAGCGGCCCTTCGAGGTAGCCCTCCAGCAGCAAGGCGCGATTAGGCTGTTGCTGCCAGAACTGCGCGCAGAACTCGGCCAGCTCGCTGGCGTTGTGACACAGGCGTACGTCCAGGCTGGCGACCCCTTCGCGGGGCTTGGCCACCAGCGGGAACGGCGCATCTGCCGGCAGCGCGGCGCCGGGCGTCAGCACCTGATACCAGGGGCCGGGCAGGCCGAGGCGCTGCAGACGTTCGCGCATCAGCGCCTTGTTCTTCGCCGCGTAGCACAGCTGCCAGTCCTTGCCGGGACAGCCGAAGGCCTCCGCCACCAGAGCGGTGGCGGTCTGCAAATGATCGCTGTTGCAGAACACCGCGGCCGGGCGCAGGCCCTGGGCGTTGACCAGCTCGATCACCGCCAGCGGGTTGAACACGTCGCACTCGAGGATCTCCAGACCGGCAGCCGGGAAGTCGTCGGCGGCGAGCTGGCGGCGGTGTTCCTGGGCATGATCGGTGATCAGCAGCAGGGGCTGCCCGCGCTTAAGCGCGGCGGGCAGGAAGCCCTCGGTGATGGCCGGGTGGACGATATGGCTGAGGATCACGATGGGCCGTTGTTGAGCGCTGTTGTGCTGCATGGCGAGTCTCCAGGAGGCAGCCGCCTCCCGCCCGAGTCGTGAATAGCGACCGGGAGCGGGAGAGGGCAGTGGGTTAGGTGCGGGTGGTGCGGATCAGAAGCTGTAGTTGACGCCTAGGGTCAGGGTGCGACCGGGCGCGGCCTGACGACCCCAGGGGCTAGTGTCGATGCCGCGGAAGTAGTACTGGCGATCGAACAGGTTGCTGACCCCGGCGGAGGCGGTCAGCAGGCTGCCGTCGTCGAGCTTGAACTCGCGCTCCAGAGCGGTGTTCCACACCCAATAGGCAGGCAGCTCGCCGATCGAGGCGGTGGCGTTCTCCGCGTGGGTGTTGGCGGCGTCGGTGTAGGCGCTGCTGACGTAGAGGCCGTCCAGGGTGTAGGTCCAGGCATCGGCGAAGCGGTAGCGACCATCGACACCGACCTGGTGACTGGAGGCGAAGGGCACTTCATTGCCCTTGAAGGCGCCGGCGCGTTGCTCACTGTCGAGGTAGGCGTAGCTGGCGTGCAGGTCGAGCTCGGGCAGCGCCGCCGGGGTCCAGAAGATTTCGCTCTCGATGCCCTGGTGACGGGTGCTGCCGAGGTTTTCAAAACGGTCGTTGCTGCGGTTGTATTCGATCTGATCCTCGAAATCGATGCGGTACAGGCCGAGGTCGACGCGCAGGCCCTGCCAGGGGGTGTAGCGCACGCCCGTCTCGTAGTTCCAGGCCAGCTCGGCGGCGACGTCGCCGTCTTTGACGATCGAGGTGATCTGCGGCGCACGCAGGGATTTCTGCGCGTTGGCATAGGCGAACCAGGTATCTGTGAGCTGATAGCCCAGGCTCAGGCCGGGCAACCACTCCTCGGCGATCGTTTCGCGTTCGATTCCGCTGACGCCGTCGGTGTACTCCATGCGTGCATGCTCGTAACGCACCCCGGGGGTGATGGTCAGGCGGCCGTCGAGCAGCTTGAGTTCGTTGCTTAGGTAGGCGGCCTTGGCCTCGTCGTCGAAGGTCCAGTCGCGAATCACGCTGTGCGCGCCCGTGGCCAGGTTCTGCCGGTTGACCTTGAAGTCGACGTCTTCCTTGACCAGGCGGGCACCGAGCAGCCAGGTCTGGCTGACGCTGTCGCCATCGATGCTCATGCTCAGGCGTGGTTCGCTGCCCCACACGCGGAAGTCACGCGGTGCGTCTTGCAGAGTGTCCGGGGTGGCGTCCGGGGTGAAGGGCAGGCCGATGATGAAATTGCGGTAGCTGTTATGGGCAAAGTTGGTCCAGCTGAACTCCACTGCGTCGAACGGGCCGATGGCGCCGAGGTACTGATTGTAGGTGCCCCAGACCCGGTCGGTGTCACCCTCGAAACGGTCGAGGTCGCGGGTCGACTGACGCGGGTCGTCCTTGTAGTCGGCCACGCTGAGGGCGCCGGCCAGATCCAGGTCGGCCTTGTAGCGTTGTACGCCGAAGCTCAGGCTGCGTTCGTCGTCGATGTCCCATTGACCGCGCAGGCGATAGTTCTGCACCTCGCTGTCGGAGTGTTCGCGACCGTATTCGCCGGTCACGGTGTTGAGGTCCAGTTGCAGGCCGAAGTTGTCGGTCAGGTAGCCGCCGGTGCCGATATAGCTGTCCCACAGGCTGCGGCCACCCGGGGCGAAAGTCGCGCGTTCCTGCAGGGTGGTTTGCCACTGCTGCGGAATTGGCTTGCTGATGAAGTTGATCACCCCACCGACGTTGTTCGGCCCGTACTGCACCGCGGCGCCGCCACGCACTATGTCGATGCGCTCGACCGTGGCCAGGGTTTGCGGAAACAGCGACAGGCTGGTCTGGCCATAAGGCGCGAGGGACAAGGGAATGCCATCGGAGAGCGGCTGGACCCGGCCGCTGCGGCTCTCATAAAGGCCACGCACGGATATCTGCGGCAGGGCGCCGGTGCCGGTTTCATCGAACACCTTGACCCCCGGTACCCGCTGCAGGGCATCGTCGAGGCCGCGTACGCTGGCTTTGTTCAGGTCCTCTGCGCTGACCACGCTGCGACTGCCGGGATAGCTGCGCACTTCGGCGTCGCTGGCCGTGCCCAGCACGTCGCCCTTGATCACCATGGGCGCAAGGGTGGTTTGCTGCGCGCGTTCTTCGGCAATGGCGGAGTGGGCGATGGCCAGCGTCAACAGGCTGAGGGGTAGCGTCAGTAAGCGGTTAGTGGTCATAGGGGACTTCTTCAGGTCTCAGGTATGGGTTTGTAGGGTTTGCAGGCGCGTTTTCAGGGCGTTGTGCAGCAGGCCGCGGTCTTCACCGGCGAGAAAGCTGCGGATGCCTTGGCTGCGCCAGTAGCTGTGCTGCTCCGGAGTACGTGGGTTGGCACAGAAGGGCACCTGACTGCGCGCGCAGCTGGCGGCCATGTGTTGCAGGGCTTGCCAGACGTGCGGGTGCAGCGGATCGGGGCCGAGCTGCAGGTCGAGGGCGAGATCCAGGGCGCCTTCGAGGAGCATGGCGACCCCTGGCAGGGCGAGAATCTCCGGCAGCGCCTCGAGTCCGGCGGCACTTTCGATCATCGGCACGATGCGCGGCTGGCGATTGCTCAGTTCGATGTACTGGGGCAGGGACAACGTGCCGAAGCCGGTGCTGCGACCGCCGCTGATGCCGCGCCGGCCCAGCGGTGGGAATTGCGCCGCGGCAATCGCCCGGGCGACCTCGGCGGCGCTTTCCACGCGCGGCAAGACGATGGCTTCGGCGCCGGCATCGAGCAGCCGGCCGATCAGTTTCTCGTCGACTTCCGGCACTCGTACCCAGGGCGAGACACCGGCAGTTTCGCAGGCGCGCAGGCAATGCATCAGCTCATCGCCGCCGCGCAGCAGGTGCTCCATATCCAGAATCACGAAGTGATAGCCGGCAAACCCGATCATCTCGCAGAGCAGCGGCGAGGGTAGGGAGTTGAGCAAGCCATAGACCTCTTCATCACGTTCCAGGCGGGCGAAGACGGGGGAGAGGCGGAGCATGAGTGGGTCCGTAATCTGAGTGAGTTTGCTAATGATAATGGTTATCGTTTGATTATGTAAACGTGTTTATCCCAACCACTGGGGCGGTAGGCCTTGGACTTGAGGGGGCGACAGGTTAAGACGGGGAAATGGGTGACGGGTAATGGAGGTGAAAGAGGTTAATTCGGGGCAGTCAGTCTTCAGGCTCCCCCCGGTATGCGGGCGATGCTCTCGCCACAGAGGGGCTGCCTAGAACAGCGAAAGGTGCACCGTTGATGGGGAGAAGTAGCAGGGCCGGCAAACGGCATCAGAGCTTGCCGGCAGGCAGGCCATACGCGACTCGGCTGCAAGCGATAGTCACGGGAGCGCCGTGCTTCGTTCGGGTGGCAGGCTGCGTGACTCTCGAAGCGTTATGCCCTAAGGGCTGTGCAATAAGCGCCTTGTGTACCCGCTTTATGTATCAGTTGGCTGAGCAAAGCGCTTGATGCGGTGTTAACGGACGGCTTGTCCAGGCTGTCGGGCGATGGCTTGTTCGCCGCGCTCTCGCACCCAGAACAGGGTGGCACCGGCCACCGCCGCCGGCATCATCAGGATGTTCAGCCCCGGTACCAGCAGGGCGGCGTAGGTGATGCCGCCGAAGCCCAGGCTCTGCCAGCGCTTCTCGCGCAGCCAGGCGAGCATGTCCTGCCAGCTCATCTTGTTGTTGTCCGCCGGGTAGTCGATGTACTGGATGGCCATCATCCACACGCCGAACAGCAACCACAGCGGCGCGGCGATCAGGTTGACCACCGGGATGAAGGTGAGAATCAGCAGGCCGATGGCGCGCGGCAGGAAGTACAGCAGCTTGCGTGCTTCGCGGCCCAGGGTGCGCGGCACCATGGCCAGCAGTTCGGCCCAGCTGAATGCCGGGAAGTTGTCTTCGCCACGCACCACCACCTCGACCTTCTCGGCGAGAAAGCCGTTGAATGGTGCGGCGATGATATTGGCCAGCATGGTGAAGGTGAAGAACACCATCAGCAGCACCAGCACCACGAACAGTGGCCAGAGGACGTATTCGAGAAAGCTCAACCAATTCGGCAGGCTGGGCATGAAGGTGTCGACCCAGCCGCCGAACTGCTGCACGGCGAAACCGACCAGGGCGACGAAGAGGATCAGGTTGATCGTCAGGGGCAACAGCACGAACAGCCGTAAACCGGGGCTCAGCACCAGTTTCAGGCCTTCGCTGAGGTATTGCGGGCCGGACAGTACGGGAGCAGGCATGGAGGTCTCCGCCAGATATAAAGTCGCGCCGACCTTACCGACTTTGTCGGGCAGGGGAAAGTCCGTGATGTTTCAGTGCTGCTGTGCAGCTATAGGTGTTGTCTATTCATTGAATTAGCAATTGATATTTCCTTAATCGACGCAGCCTGAGTAGCCTTCGCAGCACTTTCCTCACCTTGTCACTGACAGTCCTATCAGGAGTTTTTATGAGCGTATTGGTCAACAAACAGGCCCCGGACTTCACCTCGGCCGCGGTATTGGCTGACGGTTCCATCGTCGACGACTTCAACCTCGCCGAACTGCGTGGCAAGTACGTGGTGCTGTTCTTCTGGCCGTTGGACTTCACCTTCGTCTGCCCCTCGGAAATCATCGCGCACAGCAATCGTATGGACAAATTCCGCGAGCTGGGTGTGGAAGTGGTCGGCGTCTCCATCGATTCGCAGTTCACCCATTACGCCTGGCGCAACACCCCGGTAGAGCAGGGTGGCATCGGCGAAGTCGAGTTCACCATGGTCGCCGACGTCAAGCATGAGATCACCCGTGCCTATGGCATCGAACACGAAGATGGCGTGGCGTTGCGTGCCACCTTCCTGATCGACAAGAGCGGCGTGGTCCAGCATCAGGTGGTCAACAACCTGCCGTTGGGCCGTGAAGTGGATGAGGTCATCCGCCTGGTCGAAGCCCTGCAGTTCACCGAAGAACACGGTGAAGTCTGTCCGGCCGGCTGGCGCAAGGGCCAGAAAGGTATGCAGGCAACTGCCGATGGCGTTGCTGCGTACCTGGCCGAGAACGCCAAAACCCTGTAAAAACAGCCACCGTTCGAGTTCGTTCAACCGCTTTCGGGGCCTCCGCATACAAAGCCTTCCCCATAGTGCTTGGATTGCCCCTTTTTATTCGCGCCGGTGAACCGGCCGGTAGGAGTCAGTTATGTCAGCAACACGTCATGCCCGCGTGATCATCCTCGGTTCCGGCCCGGCCGGTTACAGCGCGGCGGTCTACGCGGCGCGCGCCAACTTGAAGCCGCTGTTGATCACCGGCATGCAGGCCGGTGGCCAGTTGACCACCACCACCGAGGTCGACAACTGGCCCGGCGACGTGCATGGCCTGACCGGCCCGGCACTGATGCAGCGCATGCAGGAGCACGCGGAACGCTTCGAGACCGAGATCGTCTTCGATCACATCAATGCCGTGGACCTGGCTGGCAAGCCCTTCACCCTGGTGGGTGACAGCGCGACCTACAGCTGCGATGCGTTGATCATCGCCACGGGCGCCAGCGCCCGTTATCTCGGTCTGCCGAGCGAAGAGGCGTTCATGGGTAAAGGCGTATCGGCCTGCGCCACCTGCGACGGTTTCTTCTACCGCAATCGCGAAGTGGCGGTAGTCGGCGGTGGCAACACGGCCGTGGAAGAGGCGCTGTACCTGGCCAACATCGCCAGCAAGGTGACCCTGGTGCATCGCCGCGAGACCTTTCGCGCCGAGAAAATCCTGCAGGACAAACTGCAGGCGCGCGTCGCCGAAGGCAAGATCGTACTCAAGCTGAATGCCGAGGTCGATGAGGTGCTGGGCGACAACATGGGCGTGACCGGGGTGCGGGTCAAGAACAACGACGGCAGCAGCGATGAGCTGAAAGTCGATGGCCTGTTCGTCGCCATCGGCCATACGCCGAACACTTCGCTGTTCGAGGGCCAGCTGGCCTTGAAAGATGGCTATATGCAGGTCAGTGGCAGCCGCGACGGCAATGCCACCGCCACCAGCGTTGCGGGCGTGTTTGCCGCGGGCGATGTGGCCGACCACGTGTACCGTCAGGCGATCACTTCGGCCGGCGCCGGCTGCATGGCGGCGCTGGATGTCGAGCGCTACCTCGACGGTCAGTAAGCGCTGAGGCAGCAACAACAAAAAGCCCCGCTTTGTGCGGGGCTATTTGTGTGCAGCTTAAGCAGCTACTTCAGGCTTTACGCTTCAGTGCGGGTTGCTCGAAGCGCACGCCTGCCAGGCCGGTGGCCATCAGGGCGCGGATATTGCCGTGGTCACTGCCGTCCGGGGTGGCCAGCACGCTGCGGTAGTGTTCGCCGAAGCATTGCAGGGTCTCTTCCAGGCTCAGGCCTTCGAGCAGCGCCAGGCTCAGGGTCTTGCAAGAGCCCTCGTTTTGTCCGGAGGCGTTGTCCACCGCGCCATTGCTGAAGGCGCTGGGCTGGTAGTCATAGTGCTCGGCAATAAATGCCAGGGTCTCGGCAAAGATGAACTGTTCGCTGTGCAAGCGCGCGCGAAAGTCGCTGAGGGCACTCATGCCTTCTTGCCGTCGGCGTTTTGCTTGTTGAAAGCAGCCTGCTGCTCGGCACTGGCTTCTTGCTGGTATTTTTTCTTCCACTCGCTGTAGGGCATGCCGTAAACCTCTTCGCGGGCCTGGTCGGGCGTTACCTCGAGGCCGGCGTCGTCGGCGGCCGCCTTGTACCACTTGGACAGGCAGTTCCGACAGAAACCGGCGAGGTTCATCATGTCGATGTTCTGCACGTCGGGACGACTGCGCAGGTGTTGGACCAGGCTGCGGAAGGCGGCAGCTTCGAGTTCGAGACGTTCTTGCTCGGTCATGGCGATGCTCTCTAGGGCGGCAGGGCAGGGATGCCGGCGATGATAAGAGCCTGCTTGCCTGAGGGCAATGGCCCGGTGTCGGCGCGCACTGGGCCGAGCTGCGGCTATCGCCTAGCGGTGTCCCGCGAGGGTGATGGATACCGATTCGGCAAAGCGCAGCGCGTGCGGCTTGTCGACTTCCACTTCGGCGTAACGCACGGTCGCATGGGTCATCACCAGGTCGAGAATTTCCTGGGTCAGGCGTTCGAGCAGGGCGAAACGGTTGCCTTCGACATGCTGGATGATCGCCTTGGTGATGGTGCGGTAATTCAGGGCGTGGTCGATGTCGTTATCGCGCACCGCCTCGACCGCCGGGTAGAGAATGGTCAGGTTGATCAGCACGTCCTGCTTGTTGTTGATCTCTTCTTCCTTGATGCCGATATAGGTGCGCAAGCGCAGATCCTTGACGCGAATGCGCGCCATGCCAGGTTCCAGTCGCGGCATAGTTACTTACTCCGTCCGATCAGTTGCAGAAATTCTTGGCGGGTGTTGCTCGACTCGCGAAACGCCCCGAGCATCACCGAGGTGCTCATCAGCGAGTTCTGCTTCTCCACCCCGCGCATCATCATGCACATGTGTTGGGCCTCGATCACCACAGCCACGCCGGCGGCGCTGGTTACCTGCTGAATGGCATCGGCGATCTGCCGGGTCAGGTTCTCCTGAATCTGCAGGCGCCGGGCATACATGTCGACGATCCGTGCGATCTTCGACAGGCCCAGCACCTTGCCGGTGGGGATGTAGGCGACATGCGCCTTGCCGATGAAGGGCAGCAGGTGGTGCTCGCACAGCGAGTACAACTCGACGTCCTTGACCATCACCATCTCGTCGTTATCGGAGGCGAACAGCGCGCCGTTGACTACTTCTTCCAGGCTGCTCTGGTATCCATGACACAGGTACTGCATGGCCTTGGCTGCACGCTTGGGCGTGTCCAGCAGGCCTTCACGCTCGGGGTCTTCACCTACACCGATGAGGATCTCACGGTAGTGATTGGACAGAAGGTGGTTCATCGATGGGTCCTCGCCGCACCCCTCACTTGAGGTGGCGGCCGCCGTTGACGGTAAGGGTGGTGCCGGTGACGTAAGGGTTATCCAGCAGATAGCGCAGGCTCTGGTAGATCACCTGCGGGCCCGGCTCTATGCCCAGTACGGATTTTTTCAGGGCCTTGGCGCGGTAGGCAGCGTCATCCTCGGGGTTGAACATGAGCAGCGCCGGGGCGATGCCGTTGACTTTGATCTGCGGCGCCAGCTTGGCGGCGAATGACAGGGTCAGGCTGTCCAGGCCGGCCTTGCTGGCGCAGTAGGCCGGGCGATTGGCGCTGCCTTTGCGGGCCACATCATCGCTGATATGGATGATATCGGCGGGCGTCGACTGGCGCAGCAACTCGGCGCAGTGCAGGTTGATCAGGTACGGCGCGAGCATGTGCACGTTGAACAGCTGGGCAAAGGCGGCGGCCTCCTGGCCGGGCGTTTCACTCAGCCAGTCGGAGGCGTTGTGGATGATCGCGCGCAGGCTGTCGGTGTGGCTTTTCAGCCGCTCGATAAAGGCGAGGATGCTGGCTTCACTGGAAAAGTCGGCCGGCAAGGTCAGTACGCCGCGTTCGCGCAGGCGTGACAGGCCAGGGCGCTCGCGGCGGTAGGTCACGATCAGCGCGTGACCGTCGTCGAGCAGGCGTTCGGCGCAGTACAGGCCCACGCGTTGACTGGCACCAGTGATCAAAATAGGGGCTGCACTAGCGCTCATGCTCGACTCAGACCGATTAAAAGGGAGGCTCAGCGACGCAATGCCGGGATACCTGACCAGTAAGACATTGCGCCGACTGAGCCTGTTGCAAAGTTATATCAGCCACTGCTGTTGTACAACCATGAGCGCCGCAGGGGTATTGCAGTCGCAGGCGCAATTCGATCTATTTCATTGAGCTGTATGGGCTTTCTAGTGAAGCGAAAATCATGATTAAACTGATAGTAAATTGTGCATTCTGTGTTGTGTTGTATCGGTATTTGAGCGGCTCTTCGCCTGAGCCTGTTTCCGTGTCTTGGTGCGTTGGCAGTCTACGAGCGATGACGCTCCATCGTTGCGTCGCCACGGCAACTCCGCCTGTGTACAGATTGCGTCCAACGTTTGCCGCCAATGGCTGGGTTACAATGCCGGCAACCTGTTCATTGTGATACCTCTTCCCATGTCCGATCTGGTAGGTGCTGCGTCCCCGGTTTCGAGTGCCCTGAAACAGGAGGAGTTGTTTCCCATACGCGAGGTTTGCCGTGTGACCGGTGTCAATCCAGTGACGTTGCGGGCCTGGGAGCGGCGTTACGGGTTGATTCAGCCAACCCGGACCGAGAGTGGCCATCGATTGTATTCGCAGGCCGACATCGAGTCGGTGCGCAGTATCCAGGGGTGGATCGAGCGCGGTGTGGCGGTCAGCAAGGTTGCCAAAATTCTCGCAAAGAGCGTCGCTGGCGAGGACGCTAATACACAGCTCTATCAAGCGGCTGCCGGCGATGAGTGGCTTGAGTGGCAGGCGCAATTGCGCCGGGCGGTCAGCGGCTTTGACGCCTTGCAACTGGAGCGATTATACGGGCAGGTGTTTTCCAGCTATCCGTTGCCGGTGGTGTTTCAAGAGATCCTGATGCCGCTCTGGCAGGAACTGTTGCTGCGCCAAGGCGAGTTTGGCCAGATCAGTGAATGGCTGTTCTTCGATACCTTCTTGCGTGCACGTGCCTTACAGCGTTTGCAGAACCTGCGTAATCAGAGCGAGGAGCAGGTGTTGCTGGTCGCCTTACCTGGCCATTGCCGCGAGCTGGAGTTGCTGGTCGCAGGGTTGCTGCTGAGTAGTGTGGATATCGTCATCGGCGTATTGGGCCTGGGCCAACCGCTGCAGGAGTTGTCGCTGATCTGCGAGAGGATGCAGCCGCAGGCGTTGGTGTTGTTTTCTAATCAACCGCCGAGTGACGACTTACCGCGCGTATTGGCGCGTTTGGCTTTGGCCCTGGATTGCCCGCTGGCGCTGGCGGGGAAGGGCGCCGAGTTGGCCGAAGACAGTTTGAGCGGCTCGCCGATAGCCAGCCTGGGCAATGAGGGCCGTTTGATGCAGCGTCGCTTGCGGCAGTTTCTGGCGGGTCATCTGGATACCTGAATCACGCAGTGCCACGCCACGACACGATCGAGGTCTTGGTCGTGGCTGGTTAAGCCGGATGCGCCTCAGGGTAGAGGCTGCGGTGCTGTTGATAGATGAACTGACGTAAACGTGCGCTGCCACGTTGGTCGAGTGGGTCGAGTCGGTACACCAGCAAACCCCGAATGGTCTTGCGCACGAAACTGCCCTGAATGGCGATCGGCTTCTGTTCGGCTAACGGCAGAATCAAGCTGAAGTGCTCGGGTGGCGTACGTTTCGCGCGAAGTTCGATCAGCAGCCCGCTCATCGATAGCTCATGCACCCACAGGTCACTCGGTTTGGTGTTGCGTTGGCGCAGGACCACGGGTGGGGTCAGCGGCAACCGCCAGGGGCGGCTAATCGGGCCCTCATCGAAAATCTGCGGCGTGCCGAGATCCAGATGTTGCTGGTGATCCTCGTCTTCGATCAACTGCGGGGTGAAGGTCATGCGCTGGTTGGCGAAGTGCGCCTCGATGGTCAGCTGTTCATGGGATGCGCAGAGGGCGAGCAACGCCTTGAGTTGCCCGCTCGCATCGACTTGTAGGCTGGACTTGGCCTTGCGTGTCTTGGCTACAGGCTGATCCTGTAGGCGCTGGATAAAATCCAGTTCCGCCTGGGTGAGTAATGGCTGGTCTTGCATGGTCGAGTTCTACACAAAGGCGGCTTGAACTCTTAAGACTGCGAAATGTGGTATTTGTTGCAGCGCTTACAGGCTTTTTAACGCGGCCAGTTCCGCCTGCAGGGTCGCCAGCTCGGTCTCCAGCTGTCGGACCCGCTCCTGAGCCTGCACCTGCTCGGTGACGTCTTTCTGGATGCCAATGAAATAGGTCAGTTGATCGCCCTCGTTGAACACCGGGGTGATCGACAGCTCATTCCAGAATGCGCTGCCATCCTTGCGGTAGTTGCGGATGATCTGGCGGCACGGCTGATGATTCTTCACCGCCTGGCGAATAACAGCCAGCCCGGGCTGGTCGTGATCATCTGCCTGCAGGAAACGGCAGTCCTGGTAGAGAATCTCGTCACGGGTGTAGCCGGTGAGCTCCTCGAAGGCAGCGTTGGCGTAGATCAGGATGTTGTCATCGCCTTCCTGTTCGGCCACCACTATGCCGTCGTTCGAGGCGTCGATCACCAGTTGCAGCAGTTTGGCATTGATCATGAGGCGATTTCCCAGTCCAGGTTGGCGCATTCTAAAACATCCGGTACGCCTGCGTACTTGCGGCATAATGCCCGGCGATTTCTATCTGTTGCGGAGTTGTTTATGAAAGTCGCCATCCTCTCTGGCTCGGTTTACGGCACTGCCGAAGAAGTCGCCCGGCATGCCGAGCATCTGTTGAAGGACGCCGGTTTCGAGGCCTGGCACAACCCGCGTGCCACGTTGGCGGATGTGCAGGCCTTCGCCCCCCAGGCCTTTCTTGTGGTCACCGCGACCACCGGCATGGGCGAGCTGCCGGACAACCTGCAGCCGCTGTATTTTGCCATTCGAGACCACTTGCCGGCCTGGAACGGTTTGCCGGGTGGAGTGATTGCTTTGGGCGATGCCAGTTATGGTGACACCTATTGCGGCGGCGGCGAGCTGGTGCGCGAACTGTACGCCGAACTGGGCGTGCACGAGGTGCTGGCGATGCTGCGCCTGGACGCCAGCGAGAGCGTCACTCCGGAAACCGATGCAGAACCCTGGCTGGCCGAGTTCATGGCGGAGCTGAACGTCTGATGCATCCGCGCGCCAAGCAACTGATCGAGCTGCTGCAGCTGCAGCCGCACCCCGAGGGCGGCTATTACCGCCGGGTGTTCGAGTCGGCGCAGCGCTTGCCCAGCGGGCGACTGTGCTCCACGGCCATTCTGTTTCTGTTGCCGGCCGGCGTGGTCAGTCGCTGGCACCGGGTGGATGCCGATGAGTTGTGGCATTTCCATGAAGGTGCGCCGCTGCAGTTGTTGATCGCCGAATCTCCCACGACGCTGCGCGCGCAACGACTCGGCCCGGTCGATGCCGAGCAGTTGCCGCAACGCGCGGTGCCGGCTCATGCCTGGCAGGCGGCGCGTAGCCTGGGCGATTTCACCCTGGTCGGCTGCACAGTGGCCCCGGGCTTCGATTTCGCCGGTTTTCGCATGCTCAGCGAAGACCTCGAGGCCCAGCGCGATTGGCCACAGCTGCGCGAGCAGTATCCCGAGCTGTTTTGATTATCGCTGCGCAGGCCGGGGCGTAACCCGGGGAGTCAGGGCTGAAGCTGCGTTTGACTCGCACAGTCACTAAGCTGGCTGCCAGGGCAACTCACCTTTATCGCGGCCCTCGCTAGACTCCTAGGCATGTTCTTCACACTCACTGCCGAGGTGTACGCCATGACTGCCGCCCACGTTCTGCCCACCGTTAACCTCAAGGAGCAGGTGTCCGCCGCCGAATGGCAGACCCGTGTCGACCTGGCCGCCTGTTACCGGCTGATCGCGCTGTACGGTTGGGATGACCTGATCTTCACCCACATCTCGGCCAAGGTGCCGGGCAGCGAAGAGTTTCTGATCAACCCTTTCGGCCTGATGTTCCATGAGATCACCGCCTCCAGCCTGGTGAAGATCGACCTGGCCGGCAACAAGCTGATGGACAGCCCCTTCGAGATCAATCCGGCTGGTTACACCATCCACAGCGCGGTGCATGAGGTGCGCCACGATGTCGCCTGCGTGCTGCATATCCACACCGCCGCCGGCATTGCCGTGTCGGCACAGAAACAGGGCCTGCTGCCGTTGTCGCAGCAGTCGCTGTTCGTCCTCGCCAGCCTGGCCTATCACGGCTACGAGGGGGTGGCGCTGAACCATGACGAGAAGGGCCGCTTGCAGCAGGATCTGGGCGACAAGAACTTTATGATTCTGCCCAACCACGGCCTGCTGACCGCGGCCGGCAGCATCGCCGATGCCTTCCTGATGATGTTCACCTTGCAGCGCGCCTGCGAAATCCAGGTGATGGCGCAGAGTGGCGGCGCCGAGTTGATCCATATTCCTCAGCAGATTCTCGATGGCGCCAAGGCGATGGTCGCAGGGGTGATGAAAAGCCCGCAGGGCATGGGCGGCGCGCTGCCCTGGCCGGCGCTGCTGCGCAAGCTCGACCAGCAGATGCCGGGCTATGCCCAATGACTGCACTGCCCGGCATTGCCCTGGCGGATTGGCGCGGCGAAGGCCTGCCCTTCGAGTTTCGCGGCCATGCCATGCGCTATTGGACGGCGGGCGAGGCCAGCGCCGAGCCTTTGCTGCTGATCCACGGATTCCCCACCGCCAGCTGGGACTGGCATTACCTGTGGCGGCCGCTGAGCCAGCGCTACCGGCTGATCGCCTGCGACATGCTCGGTTTCGGCGACTCGGCCAAGCCGCGCGGGCACGCCTACAGCCTGTTGGAACAGGCCGACCTGCAGCAGGCGCTGCTGCAGCGCCTGGGCATCGAGGGACCGGTGCATCTGCTGGCCCACGATTACGGCGACAGCGTGGCCCAGGAACTGCTGGCGCGGCACCATGAAGGCCGGTTGCAGCTCGCCAGTTGCGTGTTTCTCAATGGCGGCCTGTTCCCGGAAACCCATCACCCGGTGCTGGTGCAGAAGCTCCTGCTCAGCCCAGTCGGTGCGTTGCTCGGCCGACTGTTCTCGCGCAAGACGCTGGCGGCCAATTTCGCCCGGATATTCGGCCCGCAGACCCAGCCCTGTGCCGCGGAGCTGGATGACTTCTGGAGCCTGATCGCGCACAACGATGGGCCGGGGGTCATGCACCTGCTGATCCGTTATATGCCGGAGCGCCGCGTGCAGCGTGAGCGCTGGGTCAAGGCCATGCAGCGTGGCGGGGTGCCGTTGCGATTGATCGATGGCGCGGTCGATCCGATCTCCGGCGCGCACATGCTGGCGCGCTACCGTGAGCTGATCCCTCAGCCGGACAGCGTGCTGCTGGACGGCATCGGCCACTACCCGCAGACCGAGGCGCCTGAATTGGTGCTGGAACATTACCTGGCGTTTCGCCAAGCCTTATAAGCAGCGCCGATGATAGTTGGACGTCGTCATCCTGCTGTCTTATCGAGCACCATTCAGCGGCGGGCGTGTTGATTGTGACCGGCGCTGGTCTGCAGGACACTCGGTGTATTGTCCATCTGCCGAGGAGTCGATCCCATGAGTGAAACCATCCGTTTTCAAGACCAGGTCGTGATCGTTACGGGGGCCGGTGGCGGCTTGGGGCGCACCCACGCGCTGCTGTTCGCCAAACACGGTGCCAAGGTGGTGGTCAACGACCTCGGCGGCAGCACTCATGGCGAAGGCGCCAATAGCTCGGCGGCGGACAAGGTGGTCGAAGAAATCCGCGCCGCCGGCGGCACCGCGGTGGCCAACCATGATTCGGTGACCGATGGCGAGAAGATCGTCCAGCACGCCCTGGATACCTTCGGTCGCATCGACGTGGTGGTGAATAACGCCGGCATCTTGCGCGACAAGACCTTCCATAAGATGGAAGACGCCGACTGGGATCTGGTCTACAAGGTGCACGTCGAGGGCGCTTACAAGGTCACCCGCGCCGCCTGGCCGCACATGCGCGAGCAGGGCTATGGCCGGGTGATCTTCACTGCGTCGACTTCGGGCATCTACGGCAACTTCGGCCAGTCCAACTACGGCATGGCCAAGCTCGGCCTGTATGGCCTGACCCGTACCCTGGCCATCGAAGGGCGCAAGAACAACATCCTGGTCAATGCCATCGCCCCCACTGGCGGCACGCGGATGACCGAAGGGCTGATTCCGCCGCAGGTGTTCGAGCAGCTCAAGCCCGAGCTGGTCAGCCCGCTGGTAGTCTATCTGGCCAGTCAGGCCTGTGAGGACACCTCCGGCTTGTTCGAAGTCGGTGGCGGCTGGATCGGCAAGGTGCGCTGGGAGCGCAGCCTGGGCGCCGGTTTCGACCCGCGTGCCGGTTTCAGCCCGGAAGATGTGGCGGCCCACTGGCAGCAGATCTGCGACTTCGACGGCGCGGCACACCCGGCGGATAACGTCGAGGCGCTGAAAGAGATGATGGCCAATCTGCAGAAATTCGCCCTGTAAACCCGCCAGCCTGACGGGGAAATCGGCCAGCGCGCTGATTTCCTCGCGATAGGCAATTAAGGTAAAGGCCGGCTCATTGCCGGCCTTTGGCGCTTCAGGGCCGTGCTAAACGAAGGCGTAGCCCGGATGAAATCCGGGGCATTTGCTGGGGCCAGACTCTCCGTTTCCGGATTGCATCCGGGCTACGGTATTGAACTGGGCTGTTGTGGGCGCGGCCTTGGCCGCGAAAAGTTGTTATCTCAGTGTTGTTATCTGGATAAAGTCCAGAGCATCTGCCGGCGGCCGGATCCGCCAGTCACCGGGTTAGAGCCGGGCGACGCTCGAGCGTCAGCCGTTTCGTCGTCTATTAATGGAGCGTGCGTCATGAGTGTTCTCGTCGAGAAAAACGGTCCGATTACCACCCTGACCATCGGTCGGCCGCAGCAGCGCAATGCTGTGGACCGACCGACCGCCGATGCCCTGACCGCTGCGTTGCGTGCGTTCGAGGTCGACGAGCAGGCGCTGGTGGCGGTACTGACCGGCGCCGGCGGTACTTTTTGCGCCGGTGCCGACCTCGGCGCGGTGGCCGAAGGGAGCGCGCGCGTCAATCGCCTGGAGCTCGACGGTGATGGGCCAATGGGGCCGAGTCGCATGCAATTGAGCAAGCCGCTGATCGCCGCCATCGAAGGCCATGCGGTGGCCGGTGGTCTGGAGCTGGCGTTGCTCGCCGATCTGCGGGTGATGGCCGATGACGCGGTACTCGGGGTGTTTTGCCGGCGCTTCGGCGTGCCACTGATCGACGGCGGTACGGTGCGCTTGCCGCGGATTATCGGCCAGGGCCGGGCGCTGGACCTGATCCTCACCGGCCGCCCGGTGTTGGCCGCCGAAGCGCTGGCCATGGGCCTGGTCAATCGAGTGGTGGCGGCCGGTTCGACGCTGGCCGCCGCGCAACAGTTGGCCCGGGAGATTGCCGGCTTTCCGCAGCGTTGCATGCTGGCCGATCGGGCCAGCGCCTATGCGCAGTGGGATTTGCCGTTTGCCGAGGCGATCGCCAGCGAGTTTCGCGGCGGTCTGGCGGTGATCGAGAGCGGCGAAACCCGCTCTGGTGCGCAGCGCTTCAAGGCCGGCGCGGGTCGCCACGGCAGGTTCCAGTAACGCTTCAGATTTTTCTGGGAATGCCGTACTTGCGCAGACGCATGGCGATCGCGCTGTGCGAGGCATGCAGCCGCGCGGCCAGTTGCCGGCTGGACGGGTGGCTGGGATAGAGCTTCTCCAACAAGGCCTTCTCGAAGTCGGCCACTGCCGTTTCCAGGCTGCCGATGTCACCTTCGAGCTGAGCAGGCGCCATGGCTGTGCCGGCGATATCCAGATCGTCGATCTGCACCAGGTTGCTCTCGCAGATCGCCGCAGCGCGAAAGATCACGTTTTGCAGTTGACGCACGTTGCCCGGCCAGCGGTTGCCGAGCAGCGCCGGGTAGGTGTCCGGCGTCAAGCGGCAGGGCAGGCGTTGAATCTGCTTGCAGGCATGCTGCATGAAGTGTCGGGCCAGCAGCAGGATGTCCTGGCCGCGTTCGCGCAACGGCGGCACTTCCAGGTTGAGCACATTCAGGCGGTAGAACAGGTCTTCGCGAAACTCGCCGGTGCTGACCATCTGCTCCAGGTCGCGGTGGGTGGCGCTGAGGATACGCACATCGACTTTCACCTCACGCTCGCCGCCGACCCGGCGGAAGCTGCCGTCGTTGAGAAAGCGCAGCAGCTTGGCCTGCAGATACGGTGACATCTCGCCGATTTCATCGAGAAACACCGTGCCATGGTTGGCCAGCTCCAGTAGCCCCGGCTTGCCACCCCGCTGGGCGCCGGTGAAGGCCCCCGGGGCATAACCGAACAGTTCGCTTTCGGCGAGGTTCTCCGGCAGTGCCGCGCAGTTCAGCGCCAGAAACGAGGCATTGCTACGGGCGCTGATGGCGTGACAGCCACGTGCCACCAGCTCCTTGCCGGTGCCGGTCTCGCCGCGAATCAACAGTGGTGCATCGAGGGAGGCGACACGCAGCGCGCGGGTCTTGAGGGTACGGATCGGCGCCGAGTCACCGAGCAGCGAATCGAAGCCCTCGGCATGGTCGTGGTGCAGGGCCGCCAGCCGAGCGCCGATACGGCTCGGCTCATACAGGGTCAGCAAGGCGCCGGCGAGGCGGCGCTGGCCGCTGTCGACGGTTTCACTGATCGGCGTGGCTTCCAGCAGCAGGGCCTGGCCATTCAAGGTGACTTCGCGCAGCGGCAGACGGAAATGCTGTTCCAGCAGGGCGTTTTGCAGCTCCGGGTTGGCGAATAGCTCGCCGAGCGATTGGCCATCCGGCTCCTGCTCACACAGGGCCACCAGCGCCGGATTGGCCAGTAGCACGCGCCCCGCAGCATCCACCGCCAGCACCGGGTCGGCCATCGCCGCCAGCAGGGCATCGAGCTGCAAGCGGCGGCGCTGGCCGGGGAGGATGTCGACGATGGTCACCGCCTGCACACCGCGCACCTTGAACAGGGCTTCGCGCAGCTCGTCGAGCACCGCAGTGCTCAGGGTCGGCGCGTCGATGTAGACGTTAGGCGGCAGCATTTCCACCGCATCCAGGTTGAGATTGCGCCCGCCGAGCAGGGCCAGCACTTCCTGGGTGATACCAACGCGGTCGATAAAGGTGACATGGATGCGCATGCGGGCAACTGGCGGTGGTTAGCTGGGGGCTGCAGTATGCCCGGTCTGCGTGGCTTAGTTAACCGAGGGCGAGTGTTCAGCCACAGGTAATGCGATCGATGACCTCGGCCTCGTCGGTATCGATGTTCAGGCGGCGAGAGTTGTAGTCCAGGGTCATGGCATCGCTGGGTCTCAGTACGCGAGCGGTCCGCGCTCCGGCCTGTTGGCGGATCTGCTTGACCAGGCCGGGGGTGGCGGTCTGTCCGAGGTAGCTTTGCACCGCATCGGCGTTGCACTTGCCGCTCGGGTTGACAGGATTGGCGGCGGTATCGGGGCTGTCGACCGAACTGCAGCCGGCCAGGATGGCGAGCAAGACGAGGCTGCTGGAAATGATTGTGCAACGCATGGAGTGATCCTCGAGTCGATGCGCCTGGGCTGGCAGGCGCGCGGGGTGATTTGGGGTGTCTATCCGACTGCAGTGCCGGGCGGGTGTTCCGCCTCCAGTGACTATTAGACGTACAGGTTCAAGGGACGCTTAAGCCCGTGCAGCTCAAGCATGTCGACGGTACGTCAGCAGCACAATACCGCTGACCACTATGGCGCCGCCAATGATCTGCGTCTGGTTGAGCATTTGTCCTAGGATCAGCCAGCCCAGCAGCAGGGTCGCCACGGGCTCGATATTCATCACTGGCGTATTTCGCCCCATGTCCAGTCGCGGCATACAGATGAACAGCAGAGAGAAACCGGTGCAGTACAGCAGGGCTAGCACGCCCAGGGCGATCCAGCCGGTGGCGTTCGAGGGCGATTGGAACCCGCCCGGGATCAGCTCGGCGCTGCCTGCCGCCAGCGTCGCGGCGAAAACCACCAGCATGGTCAGCATGCTGCGCAGCGAACCGCGCAGGCTGGACAGCTTGTGTTCGGTCACCCACAGCGCACTGGCGAAAGCACAGGCTGCCGTAAATGCCAGGCCGATACCCAGTAGCCAGCCGCTGCCGATATGTTCGCGGCCGCTGAGGCGTGCCGGCACGTCGAGGGCGAACAACAGGCCGAAGAGGATCAGGGCCATCAGCAGAGCCGTACGTCTGGTCGGCGGTGAGCCGCCGAGCGCCCAGGTGAGCAGGGCCAGCAGAATCGGGAAGATATTCGCCACCAGCAACGCCAGGGCCACTGGAATTCGCGCCACCGCCGAATACAGGCAGAGGCTTTGCACGGCCAGTAACAACCCCAGCAGCAACTGCCAGCGCCAGGTTCCGGGTGGCAGGCGCAGGGCTTGCCGTTGCCACAGAACCAAGGCCACGAGCGCCAGCAGGGTCACCCCGGAACGGCAGAGTACCGCCAGCAGCACGCCTGAATCGTTGTCGAAGGCGATACGCGCGGCGATATGGTTGCCGGCGAGGATGCAGGCGAGAGCGGCCAGCATCAATACGGCGATGGGACGGGGAAACGGCGTAGGGGCGGACATAAAACGCGGGCACTTCCTGGGCAGAATTGACCCTCTGCAGGGGCATAGGCCGCCAGCATGGGGCGACGGATGGTGGCGCGCTTTGTGGGCATCGTCAATTGAGCTCATCTAGGCTTCAGCCTGTTAACCACTTGTCGGTTCGGGGGAGCCGACTGCGCAGGAGACACGTACATGCACAGGATGACTCGCACACTTGCCCTATCGGCGGCCTTGTTGGCAGTAGCCTGCAGTTTCGCCAGCCAGGCCGAGCAAGCCGATATGACCTTCTTCGTCACCAGCCAAAGTATGGGCAAGGGCGCCGATCTGGGCGGGCTAGCCGGTGCCGACCAGTACTGCCAGGCGTTGGCCGCTGCCGCCGGCGCTGGTCAACACACCTGGCGTGCTTACCTCAGCACCACCGCCACTGAAGGAGAGAAGGCGGTCAACGCCGGTGATCGCATCGGTCCAGGACCTTGGCAAAACGCCAAGGGCGAGGTCATTGCCCAGACGGTCGCGCAGTTGCACGGCGACAACCAGCTGACCAAGGCCACGGCACTGGATGAGCGCGGCAACCCGATCAAGGGACGTGGCGACTCGCCGAATATGCACGACATCCTCACCGGCTCCAAGGCGGACGGCACGGCGTTCGCCGCGGGTACCGACCTTACGTGCAGCAACTGGACCAGCAGCGGCGAGGGCGCGGCGCAGGTCGGTCACCACGACCGCATGGGCCTGCGCGATGATGCGCCGTCACGCTCATGGAACTCCTCGCATCCCTCGGGGGGGTGCAGTGGCGAGGCGCTGGCCGGCACGGGCGGCGCGGGGCTGCTGTACTGTTTTGCCGCGGATTGACGCGGCCAGCGGCGAAGCGACGGCTGAGGGCGTCAGTCCGCTCCGCCAGCTTTTTGCTGGCGGTCGCAGACGAACGACCTCAGCCGCCTGCTGGCGGTCAGTGAAGGGATACGGCCCATGAATGACTGCGGCCGCGGCGGAGCTCAGGCGTCCACTATCACCTCAAAGCCGCCGTAAATCAGGCGTTGACCATCGAACGGCATGGGGTTGCTGTCCGGCTGCAGGCGAGGGTCGGCCATGACCTTCTGCATGCCCGCGTCGCGCGTCTGTCGGGACGGCCAGGTCACCCAGGAAAACACCACCGTCTCGTCGTCCTTGCGCTGCACCGCCATCGGGAATGAGGTGACTTTGCCTTCGGGCACGTCATCGCCCCAGCACTCGACGACGCTCAGCGCACCGTACTCTTTGAACACCGCCGCGGCCGATTGCGCATGCCGCCGGTAGAGTTCGCGGTTGGCAGTGGGGACGGCGACGACGAAGCCATCAACATAGGTCATGTTCGATCTCCTGCTCGGATTGAGGGAGGGCGCAGTCACGTGCGCGGGATCGGTGCGCCAGCGGGGCATGCCGATCTACCTAGTAGTCGACCCACCCGGCAGCAGATCGACACGCCCAACGACACGCGAGGTCCGTGTCGACCAGTGGTAGTTCCCGCGTCGCCGACACTCACCCCCAAAACAAAAAGCCCCGGACCAGGTCCGGGGCTTTGCTTGGCTGAGGCCGCAAACGCGACCTGGGGTCAGGCCAGCAGGTAGAAGGCGCCCGAGATCACCACGCCGGAATACAGCAGGGTGATCAGGCAGTAGCCCATGATGTCCCGCGCGCCCAGGCCGACGATGCCGAGCAGGGGCAGCGCCCAGAAGGGCTGGATCATGTTGGTCCAGGCATCCCCCCAGGCAATGGCCATGGCCGTCACCGCTGGCGAGACGCCCAGCGCCTGGGCGGCGGGCAGCATGATGGGGCCTTGCACGGCCCATTGGCCGCCACCCGAGGGCACGAAGACGTTGACCACGCCGGCGCTGAGGAAGGCCAGCACCGGCAGGGTGTCGGCCGACGCCCAGGCAATGAACTGCTCGGTGATCTGCCGGCCGAGCGATACCCCGTCGGCGTTGACGCCCATCATCATGCCCATGATGCCGGCGTAGAAGGGGAACAGCAGCACGATCCCGCCGATCCCGCGCACGCTGGTTTCCACGGAGCGCATGTAGCGCTCTGGCGTGCCATGCAGCAGCAGGCCGCAGAACAGGAACATGGCGATGACCACATCCAGGCCCAGGACAAAGCCTTTGCTGCTGAAGTGGCTGAACAGGTAAACGCCGGCGATTGCCACCAGGGCAAGGCCGAGGATGCGGCTGTCATCCAGGCGTTGGGCGGGGGTCGTGCGTTGCGGCAATTCCGCGTCGGTCTCGACCAGGCGAGCCGGATCGGCCACCTTGGCATTGCTGCGCGGGTGCATGGCCCAGTTGAGCAGCGGCAAGCCGATTACCAGCAAGCCGATGATCACCAGATTCAGCGGCGTGAGCAGAGTTTGCGCGACACCCACGGGTTCAGTCAGGACCCCGGCCGTGATGCGGGCCAGATCGGGGCCACCGGTTGCCATCGACAAAGGAATCGAACCCGACAGGCCGCCGTGCCAGATGAGAAAACCGGAATACGCCGAGGCCACCAGCAGTGGGTAGTCCACCCCCGCGACCTTGCGCGCCAGGGCGCGGGCAAACACCGCACCGATCACCAGGCCGAAACCCCAGTTGATCCAACAGCCCAGCAGCGCGACCAGGGTCACCAGCACCACGGCCTGCCCCGGCGTGCGCGCCAGGCCAGCCAGGCGATCCAGCTGGCGGTTGACGATGGGGGCGCTGGCCAGCGCATGGCCGGTCACGAAGATCAGGCTCATCTGCATGGCGAAGGCCAGCAACGACCAGAAACCGCTGCTCCAGTGTTGCACCATGGCCGGCAATGTTTGTTGGGTGGAG
Source organism: Pseudomonas taeanensis MS-3 (assembly GCF_000498575.2). Classification (GTDB taxonomy): domain Bacteria; phylum Pseudomonadota; class Gammaproteobacteria; order Pseudomonadales; family Pseudomonadaceae; genus Aquipseudomonas; species Aquipseudomonas taeanensis. Next base: position 5,688 of record NZ_AWSQ01000006.1, on the reverse strand, counting down.
GTCATCCCCGCCACCAGCACAATCAGGGTCAAGATGGCGGAAAAGACGAAGGGCGAGGGGAGGTAGCGTTGCACCAGGGCCACGCTGAGGCCTATCACTTTATTGAACATCGATAACTCCGGTTATTGTTATGGGCCTTGTGGGCATTACGCGTTCGGTGAAGCGCGCATCCGAACGCTGACAATTGGTTATTCCCAGGAGGTATGTGCTGCGCAGTGCAAGCGGCCAGCGTCAGGCCGGGCAAACGCAGCACCGAAGTGTCGCGTGGGCTAGTTGATATTTTTAGTTTGTTTTCTTGCGGTATTAATTTGCAAAGCAAATAAATTGGCGTTTATTGCACGTACATAACAGATGGGCCTGCGCGTGACCATTTGACTAAGGTCTAACCTCAACACGTCCATGTCGCCGGTACTCAGCCATGGGTGAAGGGAGGTGCCTCGCCTTTCGCCTCCAGCCTTCCCATCCTGTGACGAGTCAACCCGCTCTCGGCCCCGTTCGCGCCGGCTGGCCTGCAGTTCAGCAATGAGTGGGGCGTCTGGTCATGCTCGTTGCCTCGCTCGAGCGGGCAGCTAGCGTGACCTATTTGAACTATCCATCGGAGTCATAGATACCGTCTTGCCCGCTGAGGGGCAAGACGGTATCTACAAGGCTGCTGCGCTTGCCTGCCTCACGCCATCCACGATAGCGATAGCGCACTAGCGGGACACCCGAACAGGCTCAGGGCTGCGTTCCGACGCGATGCGGGCCATGGCCCGGTACTGCCGGCAGGCCCGTCTGGCGGATCAGCGCAGCCTGCCATTCGCCCGCGGTGAAGGCATCGACCTCTTGCAGCAGGGTGGTTTTGCCCGCGACCAGGGTCGCCACCGGCACGCCGTCGCGGTACAGCAGGCGATTGCCGCTCAGCGCAGGCACCTTGTTACCGGGCAGCAGGGTACCGATCAGGTTCAGCGGGTCGCAACCGGACAGGCTGACCAGGCTGCCGTCGGCTGGACGCTTGCGCACCTCGCGCAACAGGCCGAGCGCTTCCGGCAGGGCGAACTGTTCGCCGGCTACCCCGGCGACGAAGCGTCCGCCACGGATTTCGCCACGCGCCTCGAGGCGGTGATAGACCCGCAACAGCTCGCGCCACGGCGGTAGCCAGTCGGCCTCGCGTGCCAGCAGGCGCCAGCAGACCACGCCGTAGCGCCGCAGCAGGGTACGCGCCACATGCTCCAGGGCTTCGGCACTGATGCTGTTCCCGGTAGTCTGTGCCTCGCTGGGCGCCCGCAGCAGCGCCCAGCGTCCGGCGTCCTGCATGTTGGCAAGCGCCCGCCGCGAGCGCCGCTGCTGTTGGCTGCGCTTGGCCGCCGGCAGCAACAGCGAGCGCAGCCCGGCGAAGCTGTCGGCGTTGGCCAGGCCGAGGCTGACCAGCTCGCCCAGGCTGTCTTCCAGCTCGCTGCGCAGCAGGTGCGCCTCGTCCTGCAACTCGTCGAAGAACAACGCGCCCTGGCTGGTCAGGACCTGGCGCAGGCGCTCGGCTTTGGCGGACAACTCGGCGGGCGGCGTATCGACCAGGCAGGCGCGCCACAGGCCCAGGCTCTTGCGCGGCAGCAGGACGATTGGCGTGCTGCGCAGCGGGCCGCCGGCCGAGCGGCTGCGCCCGGCCAGGCGGCACCAGACCAGGCGCCCGGAGCGACACAGATCGTCCAGCCAGTTGATCCCGTAGTCGGCCACCCGGCTCGGCAGCAGTTCGCTCTCCCAGGCCGCGGCCGCGGCCTGAAAACCTTCCAGCTGGCCGAGCACGCCGGCCAGGGCTTCGGCGCCGCGCACCCGGTTGGCCGGCGCCACGCGTTGCCAGTCGAACAGAAAACGCATGAAGTCGGCGCATGCCACCGGCTCGATCTCGCGGCGCAGGCGCCCCACCGTGTAGCGGTGGATGCGCGCCAGCAGGTGGCGTTCGCACCATTCCTCTTGCCTACTGCCCGCCTGCTCCGATCCCCCTGGGGTAAAGCGTCCGCGCAGCACATAGCCCTCCTGCTCCAGGCTGAGCAGGGCGAGGCTCACCGCCGCCTCGTCCTGCTGCAGCGCGGCGGCGATACGCGGCACTGGTAATGGGCCGAAGCCGCTGAGCCGCGCCCGTAGCAACTCGACCCGGGCGGCCTCCTCGTTCCAGACCTGGTCGAAGCCCTGCAGCGCCTGGATCGGCGGCTTCAGCTCGGCCTGAGGGTAGAGCGGCAACAGTTGCGTCAGGCGCTCGGCCGCCAGCCACAGCGCAGGTTGCCCCGCCAGTTGCAGGCAGCTCGCGCGCCTGGCTTTGCCCAGTTGTGCCAACCAGGCCGGCCAGCCGGCATTGGCCTGCGCCTCGGCCTGGGTGATGCAGCCCAGGCTCAGCAAGGCTTCGTGCATCTCATCGGCATCGCGCACTGCGGCCCAGGCCTCTGCGGCCACCGCCGGGATGGCGTCGAGATCCAGCGCGCCGAGGTCGTCGGCCGACTCCGGGTCGCTCCAGCGGCGATTCTGCACCGCCTGGGTGCGGCGCTCCTCCAGCGGCGCGTCGTCGAGGAAACTGTAGGGCCGGGCGCTGAGGATTTCCGCTGCAAGCGCCGAGGGCGCCGGCAGGTCGCGGGCGATCAGCTCGACGTCGCCGGCCTCCATGCGCCGCAGCAGGGTCAGCCAGGCCTCGCAGTCCATGGCCTGGTGCAGACAGTCGTCGAGGGTCTGCGCCACCAGTGGGTGGTCGGGAATCTCGCGCTCGCCGACCAGGTTCTCCTGGCACGCCACTTGGTCGGGGAACACCGTGGCCAGCAGGTCTTCGCTGCGCATGCGTTGCAGCTGCGGTGCCACCTTGCGCCCGCCGGCAAAGCGCGGCAGGGCCAGGGCGACGCCAGCGTTCCAGCGCCAGCGCACGGCGAACAACGGCGCATCCAGCACCGCCTGGATCAGCAGGTGCTCGGCGCTGTTGCTGTGCAGGTAGCGCCACACCTCGTCCAGCGGAAAGCTGTGGCTGGTGGACAGCGAGAGGATCAGCGCGTCCTCGGTGGCGGCGGCCTGCAGCTCGAAGTTGAAGCTACGGCAGAAGCGCTTGCGCAACGCCAGGCCCCAGGCGCGGTTGAGGCGGCTGCCGAACGGCGAGTGGATGATCAACTGCATACCGCCGGATTCGTCGAAGAAGCGTTCCATCACCAGTCGCCGCTGGGTCGGCAGACCGCCCAGAGACTGCCGCGCCCGCGCCAGGTACTCGACTATCTGCTGCGCCGCCGACTCGCCCAGGCCGATGGACTGCATCAGCCAGGTCGTGGCGGCATGCAGGCGGTCCTCCCCGCTCTTGCCGGTAGCCTCTTCGCGGCCAAGGCCGCTTCCACAAGCCGCGGCGCTCCTCTCTCCTGTGGGAGCGGCCTTGGCCGCGATTGCCGCACTGGCCGGCTCAGGATCATCTGGCCGCTCACCCGCCAACAGCCGCTCCACCGCTTCGCGCAGCCGCGCCACGCTGGCCGATAGCTCGTCGCTGCGCCCCGGCGCCTCGCCCAGCCAGAACGGAATGCTCGGCGGCAGGCCCTGGGCATCCTCGACCCGCACCTTGCCTGGCTCGACCCGCAGGATACGGTAGGACTGGTTGCCGAGCTGGAAGATATCGCCGGCCATGCTCTCGATGGCGAAGTCCTCGTTCAGCGTGCCGATCTGCAGGCCCTGGGGTTCCAGCAGCACGCTGTAATCCCCCGTGTCGGGAATGGTGCCGCCGCTGGTGAGGGCGGTCAGGCGGGCGGCGCGGCGACCGCGCAGGCGACGATTGACCGCGTCGCGATGCAGGTAGGCGGCGCGCACGCCACGGCGGCCGCTGTAACCCTCGGCGAGCATCTTCAGCAGGGCGTCAAAAGTGGCGCGTGGCAGGCCGACATAGGGTGCGGCGCGGGTCAGCAGTTGATAGAGGTCATCCTCGCGCCACTCGCGGCAGGCCACCTCGGCGACTATCTGCTGGGCCAGCACGTCCAGCGGCGCCTGGGGAATGACCAGGGCATCCAGTTCGCCGCGGTGTACGCAGTCGAGCAGCGCGGTGCACTCGATCAGCTCGTCGCGCGACTGCGGAAACAAGCGGCCCTTGGGCGTGCCACCGACGCTGTGGCCGGAGCGGCCGACCCGTTGCAGCAGGGCGGCAATGCTGCGCGGCGAACCGATCTGGCAGACCAGCTCGACCTCGCCGATGTCGATGCCCAGCTCCAGCGAGGCGGTGGCCACCAGCACCCGCAGTTCGCCGCGCTTGAGGCTCTGCTCGGCGTCCAGGCGCAGCTCCTTGGCCAGGCTGCCGTGGTGGGCGGCGACCGCATGGTTGCCCAGGCGCTCGGCCAGGTGGCGGCAGGCGCGCTCGGCCAGGCGCCGGGTGTTGACGAACAGCAGGGTGGTGCGGTGCTGCCCGGCCAGTTCGGCCAAGCGGTCGTAGACTTTTTCCCACACCTCGTGGCTCATCACCGCTTCCAACTGCACGGGCGGCACCTCGATGGCCAGGTCGCGGGCGCGGCTGTAGCCGATGTCGACGATCACGCAGTCACTGGGCGGCCTTGGTGGCTCGGCTGCGGGCTCGGGCAACAGCGTCAGCTCCGTTTGTACGACCTCGGGGTCGTCCGGCGGCAGCGGCGCCTGACTGCCGAGCAGGAAGCGGGCCACCGCCTGCAGCGGCTTCTGCGTGGCGGACAGGCCGATGCGCAGCAGCGGCCGGCGGCACAAGGCCTCCAGCCGTTCGAGGCTGAGCATCAGGTGGCTGCCGCGTTTGCTCCCGGCGATGGCATGGATCTCGTCGACGATCAGGCTGCGACAGCCGGCCAGCATCGCCCGGCCGGAGTCTGAACCGAGCAGTACGTAGAGCGATTCCGGGGTGGTAACGAGGATGTGCGGCGGGCATTTGCGCATCGCCGCGCGCTCGCTCGGGCTGGTGTCGCCGGTGCGCACCGCCGTGCGAATCTGCACGTCGGCCAGGCCCTGGCGCTGCAGTTCGGCGCGAATCCCGGCCAGCGGTTCCTCGAGGTTGAGGCGGATGTCGTTGGACAGCGCCTTGAGCGGCGAGACGTACACCACGCTGCAGCGCTCAGGCAGCGTGCCGCCCTGGCTCAGGCCTTCACGCACCAGCTCGTCGATGGCGGCGAGGAAGGCCGTGAGGGTCTTGCCCGAGCCGGTGGGCGCGGCCACCAGGGTCGAGCGGCCAGCCCGAATCGCCGGCCAGGCGCCGACCTGAGCCGCCGTCGGCACCTCGAACACGCTGCGAAACCAGGCCGCGACCGCCGGATGGAACGCCTGCAACACGGCCTCGGGCTGGGCTGAAAGGGACGTCGGCTTCATGGCGTCCATCATGCTAGCCTGCAGTCGCTAAATAAAGGCTCAGGGCGCAGTTGCGGATGGTCGGCCAGCCGCCAATAACGCGCCGTAGGCTGGCGTAGAGCGCAGCGAAACCCAGCAAACACCCAGGTAGCCTGACTGCCCCGTTTCCATTTCGGCCCGCCAGCCGATGCAATCAATCGCCGCCGCGCTTGCCTCACCCCACCCCAAGTTACATACACTCTGCCTTTCTCTTTTTCAGGCAAGGCCATCCCGTGCAACCGGTGATCTCGATCCAGCAACTGAGCAAGACCTACGCATCCGGCCACCCGGCACTGAAAACCATCAACCTGGATATCCGCAAGGGTGAGATATTCGCCTTGCTCGGCCCCAACGGCGCCGGCA
>NZ_AWSQ01000005.1 GCF_000498575.2 Pseudomonas taeanensis MS-3 | reverse complement strand
GCCCCAACGGCGCCGGCAAGAGCACCATGGTCAACCTGCTGTCCGGCCACCTCAAGCCCAGCGCCGGGCAGATTCTGTTTCACGGCCGCGACATGACCGGCCTGGCACCCAACCGGGTGTCGCACCTGGGCATCGGCCGCAGCTTCCAGCGCACCAATATCTTCCCCAGTTTCACCTGCCTGGAAAACTGCTGGCTGGCTGCGCAATCGCGATTGAAGAACTCCTTCCGTTTCTTCCGCCGCTGCGAGGCCTACGCCGAGGTGCGCGAGCGCGCCGAACAGGCGCTGGAACTCTGCGGCCTGGCCCGGCACCGCGACACCCTGGCCGATGCCCTGAGCTACGGCGAACAGCGCCAGCTGGAGATTGGCATGGTGCTGGCCACCGAGCCGAGCTTCCTGTTGTTCGACGAACCTATGGCCGGCATGGGCAAGGACGAGTCGGCGCGGGTGGTCGAGCTGCTGGCAAGGCTATCGAAGCAGTACGCCATGGTCCTGGTCGAACACGACATGGACGCGGTGTTCAGCATCGCCCACCGCCTGACGGTGATGGTCAACGGCGAGATGCTGGCCAGCGGTCCGCTGGACCAGGTGCGCAACGATCCGGCGGTACAGCAAGCCTATCTGGGCGACGGCGAGGAGCAATTCTGATGAGTACACAAGCCCTGGTGCAGGCTACGGGCCTGCACACTTACTACGGCAACAGCCACGTCCTGCATGGCGTCGACCTGCATATAAAGCCGGGCGAGACCCTGGCACTGATGGGCCGCAATGGCATGGGCAAGAGCACCACCATCCGCTCCTTGCTCGGCCTGACGCCGGCGCGCCGCGGCGAGGTGCTGATTCGCGGCGAGCGCTGCAACGGCCGCGCCACCCACCAGATCATCCGCCGCGGCATCGGCTACGTGCCGGAGGGCAGGGGCATGTTCCCCAACCTGAGCGTGCGCGAGAGCCTGATCATGGCCGCCCGGCCGGGCCTGGACGGACGCAGTGACTGGAGCCTGGAACGGGTACTGGAGACCTTCCCGCGCCTGGCCGAGCGCTTCGCTCACCTGACCGGCAACCTCTCCGGCGGCGAGCAGCAGATGGTCGCCATCGGCCGTGCGCTGATGACCAACCCCGAGCTGATGATTCTCGACGAGGCCACCGAGGGCCTGGCGCCGTTGATCCGCAAGGAGATCTGGCAGGTGATCCGCCTGATCAAGGCCAGCGGCATCGCCACCCTGGTGGTGGACAAGNNGAGCCAGCCGGAAATACTCCAGACTCATATCGGCCTGTAAGGCCAGGGAACCCGAACATGAACCATTCGACTGCCATTGAGCCAGTGCGCAGCTGGCAGAAACCTCTGGCGACCCTGCTGCAACTGACGGCCGTGTTGGCGGCCGCTGGTCTGCTGTTCGATAGCGGCCAGCACGGCTGGCTGGCGGTGCTGGTGCTGACCAGCGCCGGGCTGGCCGGCGTGCTCTACCACTGGCTGCCGCCGACTCTGGTGCAACTGCCGCCGGCGCCGTTGCCCACGCCGGAGCCGTCGCCGCTGTTGGCGCCGGTCGCGCTTGCTGCGGTGCCCGAGCCGCAGCCTGACCCGACCTTGCCGTTGCGTGCGCCCCTGGCCCAGTTGCTCGACGGCATTCTACGCACCGAGGAGGACATGCAATACGCCACCGACCTGGCGCGGGCGGGGGGCGAGAAGGTGCAACTCAGCGCCGCCAGCATCCAGGCCTGCGAGGCGGCGATCCGCGAACTGGCCGGCTACATGGGCAGCATCGACCAGGTGTTCGACGAGCTGTCGCAGCAGTCGATGCGCATCGGCGCCATCGTCAGCAGCATTCAGGACATCGCCAAGCAGACCAACCTGCTGGCGCTCAACGCGGCCATCGAGGCGGCGCGCGCCGGTGAGCATGGACGCGGTTTCGCCGTGGTGGCCGATGAGGTGCGCAACCTGGCCCAGCGTGCCAACGAGTCCAGCGAGCAGATCCGCCAGATCGCCGGCGGCCTGCAGAAGTCGGCGCAGGAGGCGCGGGCCGGGGTCGAGCACATCGCCCAATCCGCCAGCACCGGCCTGGACAAGTCCGCCGCAGCCTTGTCTGCCATGGGCGAGATGCGTGCCGGCGCTGCGGCAAGGCTGGCGATAGTCGAGCGCATCGTTCAGCGCCTGAACGAGCAGCGCGCCCTGACCCAGGGCATGGTCGAACTGGTCGATTAGACAGTGTTCGGTAATCGAACGGTTAAGCGATTATCGGATTGTTTGAAGGCACCACTCGGCCTACTGTTGACTCACCCGCCACCTTCAACCGGTGGCATCGTCAACCGAGAGAGAACTACTCCGATGGCCGAAATCATATCCCTTGGCGAAGCGGTCAAGCGCTTCGTCAACGACGGCGACACCGTCGCCCTCGAAGGCTTCACCCACCTGATCCCGACTGCCGCCAGCCACGAGATCATTCGGCAGAACAAGCGCGAACTGACCCTGGTGCGCATGACCCCCGATCTGGTCTACGACCTGCTGATCGGTGCTGGCTGCGCCAAGAAGCTGGTGTTCTCCTGGGGTGGTAATCCCGGCGTCGGCTCGCTGCACCGTCTGCGCGACGCGGTGGAGAAGGGCTGGCCGCAGCCGCTGGAGATCGAGGAACACAGCCACGCCGACATGGCCAACGCCTATGTCGCCGGCGCCTCGGGTCTACCGTTCGCGGTGCTGCGTGCCTACGCCGGTTCCGACCTGCCCAAGGTCAACCCCCTGATCAAGACCGTCACCTGTCCGTTCACTGGCGAAGTACTGGCGGCGGTGCCCTCGGTACGCCCGGACGTCACCGTGATCCACGCGCAGAAGGCCGACCGCAAGGGCAACGTGCTGCTCTGGGGCATCCTCGGCGTGCAGAAGGAAGCGGCCCTGGCGGCCAAACGTTGCATCGTCACCGTGGAAGAAATCGTCGACGACCTGAACGCGCCGATGAACGCCTGCGTACTGCCGAGCTGGGCGCTGACCGCGGTCTGCCATGTGCCGGGCGGCGCCCATCCGTCCTACGCGCTGGGTTACTCCGAGCGGGATAACCGCTTCTACCAGGCCTGGGACCCGATCGCCCGCGACCGCGAGACTTTCACGGCGTGGATCGATACCTATATCCGTGGCACCGAGGATTTCGCCGCGTTCCAGCAGAAAATCGCGGAGGGCAAGTAATGAGCGCCTACAGCACCAATGAAATGATGACCGTGGCCGCCGCCCGCCGCCTGAACAACGGCGCGGTGTGCTTCGTCGGCATCGGCCTGCCGTCCAAGGCCGCCAACCTGGCGCGCCTGACTTCCTCGCCGGACGTGGTATTGATCTACGAATCCGGCCCAATCGGCGCCAAGCCGACCGTTCTGCCGCTGTCCATCGGCGACGGTGAACTGGCCGAGACCGCCGACACCGTGGTGCCGACCGGCGAGATCTTCCGCTACTGGCTGCAGGGCGGGCGCATCGACGTCGGCTTTCTCGGCGCGGCCCAGGTCGACAAGTTCGGCAACATCAACACCACGGTGATCGGCGACTACCACTCGCCGAAAGTACGCTTGCCGGGCGCCGGTGGCGCGCCGGAGATCGCCGGTTCGGCCAAGCAGGTGCTGATCATTCTCAAGCAGTCGCACCGCACCTTCGTCGACAAGCTGGCCTTCATCACCTCGGTCGGGCATGGCGAGGGCGGCGACCACCGCAAGCAGCTGGGTCTGCCCGGCGCCGGCCCGGTGGGGATCATCACCGACCTGTGCATCATGGAGCCGGAGGAGGGTACCCACGAGTTCATCGTCACCTCGCTGCACCCGGGCGTCAGCCGCGAGCAGGTGGTGGCCGCCACCGGTTGGGCCATCCGTTTCGCCGACAGCGTCGCCGAGACTGCCGCACCGACGGCGCTGGAACTCGAAGCCCTGCGCGCCCTGGAGGCCCGCACCGCGGCCGCTCACGGCCAGGCCGGAGGTGAGGAATGAGCCGCGACGTCTATATCTGCGACGCCGTGCGCACGCCCATCGGCCGCTTCGGCGGCGGCCTGGCGCCGGTACGTGCCGACGACCTGGCGGCGGTGCCGCTCAAGGCGTTGATCGAGCGCAACCCGCAGCTCGACCTGAGCCAGGTTGATGAAGTGTTTATGGGCTGCGCCAACCAGGCCGGCGAAGACAATCGCAACGTCGCGCGTATGGCCTCACTGCTTGCCGGCCTGCCGGACACGGTGCCGGGGGTGACCCTCAATCGCCTCTGCGCCTCGGGCATGGATGCGGTTGGCACGGCGTTCCGCGCCATCGCCAGCGGCGAGATGGAGCTGGCCATCGCCGGCGGCGTCGAGTCCATGTCGCGCGCGCCCTATGTCATGGGCAAGGCCGACAGCGCCTATGGCCGCAACCAGAAGATCGAAGACACCACCATCGGCTGGCGCTTCATCAACCCGCTGATGGAGGCCCAGTACGGCGTGGATGCCATGCCGCTGACCGCCGACAACGTCGCCGACGACTACCAGATCAGTCGTGCCGATCAGGACGCTTTCGCTGTACGCAGCCAGCAGCGTGCAGCCGCCGCCCAGCAGGCCGGCTTCTTCGCCGAAGAAATCGTGCCGGTCACCATCAAGGGCCGCAAGGGCGACACAGTGGTCGAACAGGACGAGCATCTGCGTCCGGAAACCAGCCTGGACACCCTGGGCAAACTCAAGCCGGTCAACGGTGAAGGCAAGACGGTTACCGCCGGCAACGCTTCGGGGGTCAACGACGGCGCTGCGGCGCTGATCCTGGCCAGTGCCGATGCGGTGCAGAAGCACGGCCTGACCCCGCGTGCCCGCGTACTGGGCATGGCCAGCGCTGGCGTGGCGCCACGAATCATGGGCTACGGCCCGGTACCGGCGGTGCGCAAGCTGTGCGAACGCCTGGACCTGCAGGTCAGCGATTTCGACGTGATCGAACTCAACGAAGCCTTCGCCAGCCAGGGCCTGGCGGTGCTACGCGACCTCGGCCTGGCCGACGACGCGGCGCAGGTCAACCCGAATGGCGGCGCCATCGCCCTCGGCCATCCACTGGGCATGAGCGGCGCGCGCCTGGTACTGACCGCGCTGCACCAACTGGAGAAGTCCGGCGGCAAGCGCGGCCTGGCGACCATGTGCGTCGGCGTCGGCCAGGGCCTGGCGTTGGCCATCGAGCGGGTTTAGTAGCGGAGCAGGGGACAGCATGGTGCTGTTTGGTACCGTCTCGTCTACCGCAATAAAGCCTACGCTTCACACACTCAACACCTGATGTGCCGGTCGAGCCAAAAGACAAATTCCGACCCGAACCGGCACATTTTATGAACCGTTGAAAATAGGAGTCTCTTCGTGCCCTTCGTACACCTCGCCGACGGCCAACTGCATTACCAACTCGACGGCCCAGCCGCTGCACCGGTGCTGGTACTGTCCAACTCCCTGGGCACCGATCTGCATATGTGGGATGCGCAGATACCCGCATTCACCGAGCAGTTCCGCGTGCTGCGTTACGACACCCGCGGCCATGGCCAGTCGCTGGTAAGCGAAGGCTTTTACAGCATCGAGCAGAATGCCCGCGACGTGCTGACGCTGCTCGAGGCCCTGGATATCCCCAAGGTGCACTTCTGCGGTCTGTCCATGGGCGGCCTGATCGGTCAGTGGCTGGCGATAAACGCCGGTGAGCGCCTGGATAAACTGGTGCTGTGCAATACCGCGGCGAAGATCGCCAGCCCCGAGGTGTGGAACCCACGCATCGACAGCGTACTGCGCGAGGGTCAGGTCGCCATGCAGACGCTGCGCGACGCCTCCATTGCCCGCTGGTTTACCGCCGAGTTCGCTGCTAACCAGCCGGCTAAGGTCAAGGCGTTGGTCGCCATGCTCGCGCAGACGTCGTCGCGAGGCTACGCGGCCAACTGTGCCGCGGTGCGCGATGCCGACTTCCGCGAACAACTTGGGGCGATCCAGGCGCCGACCCTGATCGTCTGCGGCAGCGCCGATCCGGTTACCACTCCAGCCGACGGCCAGTTCATGGCCGAGCGCATCGTCGATTCCAAACTGGTCGAATTGCACGCCGCGCACCTGTCCAACGTCGAAGCCGGCGAACTGTTCAGCCGCGCGGTGTTGGAGTTTCTAAACACCTGAATCTATCGCAGGAGAGCCTCTTACTTTGTGCGTTCCTGCGTCTTGATTCGATCCCACTTCTGCTGATGTTACGCAGTGCCAGGTAGAACAGTTTCAGCAGGGCTACGTTGCAGGGGAGCGAGCCTCAGTTTTTGGTGATCTTGCGCAGGCTCACGGATTCGACGGCTAGGTGGTGTAGAGCACCTTGCCGCTCTGCGGCGGGAAGTCGAAAAATTGAGTGATCCGCATCCAGTTGCGCCGCCAGGACTGACCAATCGATAAATTGTCGTCATTCCCTTGGCTTCGAACTCACCGAGGCGCAGCTCGGCTTGGTCTGCCATGCTGGGTTGGTAAATCCGCTTCAGATCGGCAGCCGCCTCGGCTCGATGCTTCCAGCACACAGGGTTCTGGCTGTGCCTGAGCATGTGCTCGCTGCACATCTGTAGGTTGGTGTGCGGAAATGCCACAACAGGGGGTAACCGGCTCGGTGACAGCCAGCTTTCAACGATTGCCGAGACCTTTAAAGGTGTTGCCTGAGGTAATGCGCAAATTCTCGCGCCAGTTGTGACGGCTCTTCCTGCGTCGGAAGCAGTAGCGCAATTTCGTATTTGATCGCCGGCGAGAAGGGCTTCAGGACAAGATTCCCGGTGAAGGGCCGACTGACCACCGGATCGACGATCCCGACACCCATGCCGGAGCAGACCAGCTCGCATGCCGTTGAGAAGAACTCTGTCTCGGCCACCACGTTCCAGGATGACCCGTACGCCGAAAAAGCCATGGCCAACTGCTGGTAGATAGGGTCGCCCTTGAACAGTGAAACGAACGGCACGCCATCCAGGTCCGCAGGGGTAATCACGTCCCGATCTGCGAGGGGGTGACTGATCGGCACCATGCACTGGCATTCATACGAAATCACCTCCATGTTGGATGTCGGGTAGTCGAGCGGCAGCTCGGCAATGGCCAGGTCAAATTGCTGCGTCGTCATCAGCTCCCGCACAGACTGGGAGTTTCGGGTGATGATCTTGAGCTCAAGCCCCGGACGCTCTTTCGCGAACTCGGCCATCAATCGCGGCAGCAGGTTGATCGAGATACTGGCGTAGGCGGCGATTGCCAGATGACCTCGTTTTCCCGTCCGAATTTCCTTGGCGACGCGATTGGTTTTCTCCACCGCCTCCAGCGCACGTTCAGCCTCGACGAAAAACAGGCGGGCTTCGGGGGTTGGTTGCAGGCGACCGCCTTTGCGCACGAACAGCTTGAGGCCTGTCTCATGCTCCAGATTGGCGATGGTGCTGCTGATGGCAGGCTGAGAAATACTCAAAAGCTCTGCAGCGCGTGTCATCGTGCCGTGGATCATCAAGGTTCTGAAGCACTCGAGCTGTCGGATTCGCATGGGCCACCCTATAGATTTAACTTATACAGAGGCCACTTTATATTATTGGTTCGAGGTCATCCGTTGTGTTTTCCTTGAATGCAGGTACCCGGCCCGCCGGCCGCCAGCCTTGCAGAAGAGAACAAAGACATGAATGCAGTTACTTCGATTCACCCCGATGAACTGATCCGCCTGCCTGCCCGGCGCGGTGTCGCAGTCCGGTTGCAACAGGGGCAAACCCTCAAGCTCATCAATACGCATGGCAAGCAGGTCGTAGACACCTGGGCGTTCAACCCGGACGACCTTAGCGAGGCCATGTCGATGGAGCACAGTCGTGCCTTTTGGTTGAAGCTCAACCCGTGCAAGGGGGATAGCCTTGTCACCAACAAACGCCGGAAAATACTGACGCTCACTGAGGACTCCACACCCGGTGTGCACGACACGCTGGTCGCCGCTTGTGATCCGACTCGCTACGTACAGCTGGGGGTTGTCGGCCATCATGACAGCTGCAATGAAAACCTCTTCCTGGCACTGGACGCCCTCGACCTGGTTGTGCTCGAAACGCCGAGTCCCTTGAATCTTTTCATGAACGTTCCGGTTTATCAGGACGGACGCATCGAGTTCGCGGAGCCGGTCAGTGAACCGGGGCAGTACGTCTGCCTCAAAGCGGAAATGGACGCTATTGTGGTCCTCTCTGCCTGTCCCCAGGACATCACTGCCGTAAATGGAATGCGGCCCCAGGACGTTCACTACTGCGTCATCTGATGCCAGGCAATGCCTGCTGACGGGCGTTGTCTGCCGGCAGGAAACTGAATCCGCCGCAAGCACACCGTCAGGTGCCAGGAGAAAGTCATGCGCAAAATACCACCACTGAATTCCGTGCGTGCGTTTGAGGCTGTAGCACGTCATCAGAGTTTTTCTGCCGCAGCGAACGAGCTCTCTGTGACGGTCGCCGCGGTCAGCCATCAAGTCCGGCAACTGGAAGACGGGTTGGGCAAAAAACTCCTGGAAAGGGGCCGAAAGGTGAGCCTCACGCCCGCTGGCAAAGCGATCTATCCGCTGTTGCGAGACGGCTTTGACCAGATCGCCCAGGCGTTTGCCCTGCTAGGTGCGCCAAAGGAGGGGGATGCCATTCAGGTTTCCACCACACGCGCATTCGCAGAACGCTGGCTTATGCCGCGCCTGGCCAAGTTCAACGCGATTTATCCCAGTATTGTGGTGTCCATTCATGCCTCGGAGAAGGTCGTAGATCTGCGTGCCGAGAACGTCGACCTGGCTATTCGATATGGTCTGATCGATGTCGACGTGCGGGGGCCGGTGTTGTTCGAGGATAGGTACATCGCGGTAGCGGATAACAGCATCTGTCCTGCCGACCGCAACGCAACGATCAACGACTTCCATAGTCGTTCGTTATTGGCGTTCAAATGGAAGAATCAGGCGCTCGAAGCGCCCTCGTGGTCAGTTTGGCTGGCCCAGGTCGAGCACGATACCTCCCGGGATTTCCGCATCTCCTGGTACAGCGAGGAAACCCTAGCGCTGCATGCAGCAGAGCGGGGGTTGGGGCCGCTGCTGTGCAGCAATGTACTGATTGACGATGAGCTTCGCACTGGACGGATGCGTCAAGTGGAAGGACCGGCCTTGCCCGGTTTCACTTACCATCTGATCGAGGACACAAGGTCCGATCCACGCCGCAGCCTTTCATTATTCAGAGATTGGCTCATGAGCGAAGCGAAGTCATTCAGGGAAAACGCCCTGAATGACGTGGAAGGGCAGCGGCAGGCACTTACGTCCTGAGATCGGCAGCGCGAAGGGTTGCCTCTATCGCCAAGCATGCACTGAGCAGTTGATCATCGCGACCTTGGGTCGTCGAGAACAGAGTTGAGGTAGAAAGCCCGACGCTGTCCTTGCCGGACGGGATCGCCACACCGGGCATATCCAGCAGACTGCCAATCATGGTGAGCGACAAGGTCTCAAGATTGACGGCAGCAAACAGCGCGTCATCACTCCTCAGAGGCTCCATCGGCGGGGCGACATGCTTGACCGTTGGCATGACCAGGATTGCGCCGTTGAGCTCCAGCTCAATGGCCGCCATCAACTCCCTGCGCCGGCTTCGAATCCTCGCTTCGACAGCGGGATCGATACCCTTGACTGAGCGCAGACGAGCCTGCACGCGCCTGTCCATCCGCGGCCCCTGCGGACCCTCTACTACCGGGGCCAGGAAGCGCCAGGCTTCTATCGCCCCTAACCAGCCTGTCCGGGCAATGAGTTCACGGGTGCGGGCGACCGCGACAACCGGCCGCCGCTCGACCTGCGCACCGGCCGCACTAAGCAGCGCCATCATCGAGAGCAGATTCTGTTGTACCGCTGGCTGTAACTCGGGGTCAGAAATCACACCATCGTCGACGACGAAGCGCAGGCCTGCAAGGTTGACGGGCGTAACGGCCGCGACTTTAAAACCGCGCATTGCCGCATCCAGCGCAACGCAGTCCGCAACGGTATGGGCAAAAGGACCGAGGCTATCAAGCGTTACGGCAAGTGGGTGAACGCCTGCCAGGCCGTAACGGTCGGTGGAAGCCTTGTACCCAACCAACCCGTTGAATGCCGCTGGAATGCGAATCGAACCCGCGGTGTCAGTACCGATGGCGCTGCTGACGATACCCCGTTGAACCGCGATGGCCGAGCCGGAAGAGGAGCCGCCAGGGACGCGGCTTTCGTCGACCGCGACGTCGGAAGTAGGCGTTCCAAAATGAGGGTTCAGACCCAGGCCGGAATAAGCAAACTCCGTGAGATTGGTTTTACCCAGCGGGATCATCCCCAGCGCCGAGAGTGCTGCGATGACTGCTGCATCCTCGACCGCCATCGGAGCGTCCGCCCGGGTAATGGAACCGGCAGTTGTTCGACTGCCGGCAACATCCAGCAGATCCTTCACCGCATAGGGAATGCCGTCAAAAGGGCTCAATTGAGCCCCTCGATACCATCGCCCGGTCGAAGCCTTCGCGTCATTGATGGCACGCTGTTCAAGTACGGAAATGAACACGTGCTCCGAGCCTTTGGCCGCCGCCAATGCGGATTCGATTAACTGATCAGGTGTTGTAAGGCCGTTTCTCAATCGCTCAGCAGTTTGCAGCATAGTGATCATGATTTCTCCCATTGTTGGCGGCGGTATGCGCTGTCACGCCGGCGAAAGCTGGCTTTGTCGTTCTTCAATCATCTGCCTGACCAGGACTGGGATGGTATCGAAAGCGTCCGCGATGGAGGCTTCATGGCGTGCGTCGCCGAATTCCTGGTAGTCGATTGAGATGACATGGGTCTCATTCACGCCCAGGTAGTGCGCACAGGTCTGAATGTGAGTATCCAGGTGGTTCATGGTTTCGCGAACGCCACCGGGGCCAAATCCAAATTCACCACGGGAAGATAAAATGACCAGCTTCTTGCCGCTCATGATGGGTTCCAGGGGGTAGTCGCCACGGTCCAGATCAAACGTGAAGGTCTTTCCGATACGAATCACTTTGTCGAACCAGGACTTGAGGGAGGCCGGCATCCCGTAGTTGTACATCGGCGTGCCGATAACGATGACGTCGGCGCGATCAATCTCATTGATCAGTTCATCCGAGAGCCGGATCTCCTCGCGCTTTTCGGGCGTCATCTGCTCTTCGGGCGTAAACACCGCAGCAATCCATGCTTCCGTCACGAACGGGGGAGGGTTGTGCCCAACGTCACGGACAATGACATGCGTCTTGTCATTGCGCTCGACCCAGGCCTCGACAAATGCCTGGGACAGTTTACGGCTCAGGGAACGGTCAGATCGTGCGCTGGCATCGATGTGAAGAAGTGTGGTCATGTGATGTTTCCTATTAAGCCTGAAGTGGGATTACCTCAGTGTCTTAAACAAGTTGGCCACGACCATCACGATCCGGCTATTGAGATTTATTTGAGTGGAGTTAAGTAAAACTCAATAAGCGAGTGTTATTTGTTGTGCTGACCTAAGGATGCTTATATTTCAGGCCTGGAGTGGGTTCCACATGTTCTGGCAGCCTGCTAATTGAGAAAAACTTAAACCAATAATTTTTCTAAAGGGCCGTTTAGTTATTATCAATTACGCAAACATGCAGACCTCGCTTTAATGCCTAGGGGCGATTCACGTGGTCGCCGCTCAGCGAGGAAAACAATAATGTCAATGTACCGCGAATCTGAAAAAAGCTTAATTACCGAGACCAACTATGATGCCCTGGGCATTGAGCCTGTACCCGACCGCCATCGAACTTCAACGCCGTTAGACCAGTTCTGGATCTGGGCAGGGGCGAATGTGGCTCCGATTAACTGGGTGTTAGGTGCAATCGGTATCCAGTTGGGTTTGAGCCTGATTGAAACCCTGCTGGTGATTGTGGTCGGCAATCTGTTGGGCGCCGCCTTGTTCGGTGCCATCTGCATCATGGGACACCGCACGGGGGTGCCCCAAATGGTGCTTTCCCGGCTGGCGTTCGGTCGACGCGGTGCCTATCTACCAACCATCATGCAAGTACTGATGCCGATGGGTTGGGTGGCCACCAATACATGGATAGTTCTGGACCTTGCGGTTGCCGCCCTGGAGAGAATCGGCATCAGCGGTGGCATGGAGCTCAAGTACGTTATCGCTGTGGTCGTCATGGTTATCCAGGTCGGTATCGCGGCCTGGGGCTTTAATGCCATCAAGTGCTTTGAGCGCTACACCATGCCGGTGATTCTGCTGATCATGGTGGTGATGACCGTACTGGCCTTCACCCAGGTGAATATCCAGTGGCAGAACTCGACCACCGAGGGCATCGGCAAGCTCTCAGCCATGAGCAGTCTCATGACGGCGATAGGGATCGGCTGGGGCATTTCTTGGCTGGTATACGCCTCGGACTACACCCGCTTTACCCAGAGCAAACTGTCTGACGGTCAAGTGTTCCGGTCGACTTTTCTTGGCATGTTCCTACCCACCGTTTGGTTGGCGTTTCTGGGCGCGGCAATCGCTTCCGCGGGTGCGGGTTCGGATCCTGCGCAACTCATCATTGCGGTCTTTGGCACGATGGCACTGCCGGTTCTGCTAGTGCTTTTACATGGCCCGGTGGCCACCAATATCGTGGTCATTTACTCGGCAGCACTGGCAACGCTGTCGCTGGATATGCGAGTGCCACGCTGGGTTGTTTCGACAGTATCGGGAATGGTAGCGCTGTTCATGCTTTATCTGTTCCTGCAATCAGGCGAGTTTGTACATGCCTTTGAAAATCTCATGGTCTTTTTCGTGGTGTGGATCAGTCCATGGGCAGGTATCACGCTGGTCGATTTTTTCCTGATTCGTCGCGGTCAAGTCGATCTGAAGTCGCTCTATTGTCATCACACGGAAAGTGCATGCACTGACGTGAACTGGAGAGGCGTTTTCGCACTTGCAACTGGAGTGCTGGCGGCATGGTTATTTCAGGTGGGAACCATTCAATCACTACAAGGCCCTATTGCAATGGCACTTGGCGGTATTGACTTGTCTTGGTTGGCGGGATTTTGCGTGGGAGGTGGGATTTACTACTTGCTGCACCGCTCACGGCAAGCAGAAGTTATTCGCTCATCGGTGATGGCTAGGTAAAAATTAGTATTGTGCAATTATTAAGTAATTAAATAGGTACGTGTAAATGTTTCATCTTGAACAAACCTTTGAAACCTATGCATTTCCTACGGACTTGGATTCTCCGAAGCCCGAGGCTTGGTATCCGTCGCGAGCGTAAGACAACACGGCAATGGCTCGGCGCTGACGGTCAGGCGCCGAGGCTTTCGCCATTTAGAAACAACAGCGGAGTACCTCAATGAACAATTTTCGTATGGATAACATCAGTTGGATCGACTACGAACGCCGGGTGCAATCAGGCGCAGTGGTCTTTCTGCCCATCGGTGCGACTGAGCAGCACGGACCTCACTTGCCCCTGGGCACCGATGCTTTGCTGGCCAGCGCCATTAGTGAAGACGTCGCCAAGGCAATCGACGGCGTCGTTGCCCCGGCGCTTTCCTATGGCTACAAATCCCAGCCAAAATGTGGAGGAGGGCAGCACTTCTGCGGAACAACCAGCGTGGATGGCGCCACCCTGATTGCGATGGTTCGCGATGCTGTGCGTGAGTTTCATCGCCATGGCGTGAAACGCCTGGTGCTGGTGATCGGTCATTACGAGAATCAGTGGTTTGTGACCGAAGGCATTGAATTGGCAATGCGCGATATCGGTCCAGGTGCCGAACTGGCAGTCATGCGTCTCGAGCACTGGGAATTCGTGAAATCACAGACCCTCGACAAGATTTTCCCAGACGGCTTTCCGGGCATAGCGCTGGAACATGCCGCTGTGATCGAGACATCAATGATGCTGCATTATCACCCGCAGATGGTTTGCCTCGACCAGATACCTGATCACGGGCCGGCCGAATTCCCGGTTTACGATATGTACCCAACACGCACTGAATGGGTACCTGCCACTGGCGTGCTGTCATCTGCGTTGGGGTCCAGCGCCGACAAAGGAAAATTGCTAGTGACAGACATCATCAGCGGAATCGTCCAGGCTGTCCGGTTCGAGTTTAGGCTCACTCCGTGACCAGTACGCCATCGACATGCCCGCGCAGGATGTCGGACTGTCACCCAAAAGCCGTAACGGAAATCTTGAATCAGGCAGTCGAAACCTAGCTAGTAGTTCGCAAAAAGGAAATGACCACCCAAGCAATGGTACCTGCGCATGATTAGTAGGTTTTTAATTTGGCTGCTTTTGCAAATTTTGCCGACGCTGACATCGTCAATTCTGGCAAGACTGGGCTGCTCTAGTGAAAGCCGACACTTCGCATAATGTATATTATGTTAAATAGACTATAGAGTCTTCCTTGACTCATCAGGGCTTCGGCCATCACGGCAAAGCCAAACAGGCTGAAAGTAAAACGCCTTGCTCCCTTCTGCTGCTCTTAATGCTGGCGCTCCGGTCTAGCCAATCCCAGTCTATCGATTCGATAACGCAGCATGTCTCGCGTAAGGCCAAGTAATCGTGCGGACTTAGTGACGTTCCAGTCAGTCTTGTTCAGGGTTTTGATGACCATCTCGCGCTCGACCTCTGGTAGGTTCAAGCCTGCCAGGTCCTCTGCTCTGTCCTCAGCCTCAACTCGGCGGCCCCCATCATGACTGCGTGGTTCGTCCATCAGACTTGTACAGATGGTCAACTGGCTGACCGTGATCAACTGGCCTTGAGCCAGTAAAACGCTCTGTTCGAGCATGTTGCGCAACTCACGCACGTTGCCCGGCCAGCTGTAACTCAGCAGCAATGCTTCGGCTTCGGCCGAGAACTTCAGCCCCGGCTTCCCGTAGCGTTTGCCGTGCAGGCTGAGGAAATGGCGGGCAAGGTGCAACGCATCGTCGCCGCGCACATACAAACGCGGAACCTTGATCGAGATGATGCGCAGACGGAAGAACAGATCGCGCCGAAACTTGCCTTGCTGCACCATCTGTTCGAGGTTGCAATTGGTTGCGCTGATGATGCGCAGGTTGACCTTGCGTTCCTTCACCGAACCAATCCGGCGAATGGTGCGATCTTCGAGCAACTTGAGCAGCTTGGCCTGCAGCGCGAGATCCATCTCGCCGACTTCATCGAGGAATAGTGTGCCGCCCTCCGCCGCTTCGACTAAGCCGACTCGGCGCTCTTTGGCGTCGGTAAAGGCGCCTTTCTCGTGGCCGAAAAGCTCAGCCTCCAGTAGGTGCGCGGGAATCGAGGCGCAGTTGAACTCGACAAATGGGCCATTGTGGCGAACGCCATCGAAATGCAATGCCCGGGCGACCAACTCCTTGCCTGTCCCGGTCTCACCCTCGATCAACACCGCGGGTAAATCAGCATCGGTCATGCGACTTTCCGCATCGAGTAACTGGCGCACGGTCATTTTCACGGCCTGCATGGCTGGCGAATCGCCGATCAATGCGGCCAACCCGGCGTCCTTGGCCTCGCGTCCTTGGTAAAAGGACAGTTTGTGTTCTATGCGCTGAGCCTCGAGCGCCTTATCGATCATCATTTTGAGCTCGGCCAAGGCCACCGGTTTGCTCAGGTAATGGAAGGCTCCGGCCTTCATCGCGGCCACCGCATCCTCGATGTTGCCGTACCCGGTCATCATTAGCAGTTTGATCTGCGGCGCGCTGCGGTGTACCTGATCGACCAGCTCGAGCCCGGTGATGCCGGGTAACGAATGATCGCTCAGCAGCACGTCGGGCTGTTGGGTCTTGAGGAACTCGAGAGCCTCTTCGGCCGAATGGCAGACCCATGCCTCGTAGTTTTTACGCTCGAGATAGGTCTGGATGTTCTCGGCCAGTTTCTCATCATCCTCGACAATCAATATGCTGTGTTCCATAGCTCCCTCCCTCCGCAATTCTGAAACTCAAACAAACACTGGTCCCCTTCTGCTCTCGACTGACCAGGCTGACCTTTCCGCCGAAGCGCTCCATGATCCGCTTCACCATCACCAGCCCTACTCCAAGCCCGCCTTGCTTGGTGGTGTAGAACGGTTTGAACGCCATCATTTCTTGTTGCCGTGACATACCCTTGCCACTGTCGTGGATGGTCATGTGCAACCATTTTTTTGTGCCGTCCTGCTCGATCTTGACCCCCAGGCGCCCGCCTTCAGGCATGGCCTCGATGGCGTTGGCCAGCAGGCTATTCAGGACCTGGGAGAGCAACACCCGTTGGCTGATCACTGCAGGCGCAGACTCGGCCGTTAACTCGACCTCAACCTTGGAGCGTTTGAGCTGATGTTCGAAGGCGTACAGGGTGTCGCGGATGGCAGCGGCCGGGTCTACCGTTTCTGACTCGCCACTGAGTGGGCGGGAGGTGATCAACAGATCCCGTACCCATTTCGACATGCGATCAACCTGATCAATGATGTCGTTGATGTTCTTGGTCGCCGGTTTGCCCGCCAGCTCCAGGGCCAGTTCAGCGCTGGAGCGAATGACCGCAAGCGGGTTGCGCAGGCTATGGGCTACCGAGGAGGACATCTCTCCCAAGGTCACGAAGGTTTCATTGGCAATCAGTTGTTTCTGCTGAGACGCGAGCAAGACTGAGGCCCGACGCACTATCCAGTACAGGCTGAAATAGATCAGTCCACCACCAATCCCCGCCGTGAGCCAGATCACCACATAACCACGCTGGATCCTGGCGATCAGGTCCATCGGCTCCTTGTAGATCTCGATCATCGACATGACATTGCCCGCTCCATCGAGGAGCGGGATGTAGTTTTCGATAAACAAGTCTTCCGGCATGCGCAGGAACTTCTGCTCGATTTTCCTATCCGAGACTTTGTAGTGGCTGGAGGCAACTCTGCGCTTCAAGCGAAAGGCCTCCTCCAGAAAAAAATTGTCTGAATCCGACTTTCCAATCAACTCCGGGTTGGTTGACCAGATAATCACTCGATCCTGAGCGTAGATATTGGCTAGCAGGACATCAGGCAGGTTGCTGATATGGTCAAGAAACTCCTTGCGCGAGACTTTCAATACTTGCTGGGTCACAGCGGGTTGCAAAATGTCGCGACGTGGGTCGAGATACTCGGACATGGGCATATCGGGGGGCAGTTCAGCGTAGCGTACTTGCACGTCAGCGATTGCCTGAATGAACTGCGCACTGAGCATGGCATCCCGCTCGATGCTTTCGTCCACTACGAATCGGGTAGAAATGACGCCAAGGCTTATCGCGACAGACGCGATGATGAGCAGGCTAGCCAACGAAAACCAACGCAGCAGGTTGAACTGCTTCGTGGTTGTTTCTCCTTCCAGCATACGTGTCTCCCCGACAGACGGCACAGCCATAAGGACTTCCTGTCCGCGAGACATCCTGCAACTTACTTTTTTGCTTTTGAATAGTTATAGCTCACTCGCGTGACGGCGCTTAAATAACCAATCGTTATTATCTGAACCGCACTTAGCGCTCTGTTTAATTGACTTTTTTGGCGTCAAAAAAACGAACAGAAGTGATCTGTAATAGAGCTAGATACTATTAATGAGTTCACTGGCTATAGCTGCGCCAACTCGTGGCATTAACACCTACGACCGTACCATTGAACCCTGAATCGGCAGGGTAGTTGAGCGGCCAAGCCAATCAAACTTGCTCAACTGTTTAAATTCCGCTCTACACCCCCTTCCCCCTATATCCCCTTCCCCGCTTTACCCCCAGAAAACCCCAAACTTGGGGAGAGCTTCCCCGAAACTAGCTTTGATCATTCTCACTGTTATCCGCCAAAGCCCCTATTTAGAAACTTAGCTGCCTGTTTTCCAAAGATGGTACGGATGTTGCCAAGACTCATGCAGCCTGCCAGTGACTGTGTAATCCATATGGGGCGGGGGTTCATCGCAGGAGAGAGAACTCATGCATAGCAAAGTATCTATTGCCTCGGCCGCGATCGTACTGGTTGTCGCCACGAGTCATTCCGCCCAGGCGGCGCTGTTCAACCTGGACCCTGGCCCTTATCTACCTGAGAACGGCTCTTTTGCCGCCTGGTATCAGGATACCCACGGCCGCACCCTCGACCTGTGCCTGTCCCGGGCACTTAGCTCCCGCGTTCCCAGCGTTCCCGGGGACGTTCCTTCCTACATGTGCTCGCTCCTTCCCGCACCGGGGGTGTATGACGACACCCAGCCGCTGGTCTTCACCAGCAACTTCCCCGATGAAGCCTTCTGGTTCACTGGCGACGCCGCCATCGTCGACGCCGCCACGGGAGTCGATCTGCTCTACGTTTCGGCACTGGAGGCCGCGTTCAGCGGCGGGCTGCCCGTCGAAGGCGAGCAGATCAGCTTCGCCCGCATCCGCATTCGCGTTGATCTGCCGACGCCCGGTACCTACACCATCACCCACCCCTATGGGGTCGAGGTGTTCGAGGTCAGCGCAGACGATATCGGCGATGACGGAGTGCGGGCGATCAACCTGACCCGCGACATCGGTATCGGAGCGCCGAAAACCTATGACGGCGCCCTGGCCGGTGATATCGGCCCCTTCCTGCGTAGCGTGAACGGTCCCTACAACGAAACCAATCCGGACACCGGCCAGGTTGAAAGCTTCATTGGCGATCCCAACCTCGAAGAAGCCGTGACCGGGAGTCCGTTCGCTACCAATTACGTTCGCATCGAAGGCCCCGATGGCATCGACCTGCGTACTGACTTGTTCGCTGTGTCCGGCAAGCTCTCGAGCGTCGCCTTGCCGACCCCGGTAAAAGTCGAGCGCGCCACCTACTCACGCAGCACCGCTGCCAGCGGCACCGTGGCGCAGCAAGATGTATTCGTACAGGCCCCGCCGCCTCCCGGTACGGCCAGCTTCGTCGATACCACCAGCAGCACCGTGGCGATGACCGAGGCCAATGCCACCGGCAACTGGTACGGCCAGTCAGGCAACGCTCCGACGCCGCTGGCGAACCTGAGCATCAGTGCAGACAACAGCGCGGCCATCGCCAGCAGCACAGCTACCACCCTCGCCGCCCCACTGGTCGACCTGGTGACGATCCATACGGCTGAATACAGCCTCGCTTCCGGCCAACTCACACTGGTGGCCAGTAGCAGTGACGAAACCACCCCACCCACCTTGAATGCCAGCGCCAGCACCGGTTCGCCGATCGGCGCACTCAGCGGTGCAGGTGCGCTGAAGACCCTGACAACCGGCATCACGCCCATTCCACCGGCGCGCGTCACCGTGACGTCCAGCAACGGCGGCAGTGATACCGAAGAGCTGGTCATCCTCCCCTAATCCAAGAAATGCTCTTTCGAGCCTGGAGGCATCATGTACAAGTGGCCAGGAATACTCGTCATGGCCCTGGGACTGGGGGCCGTTGTGGTCAGCCCGGTTCAGGCCGAACTCAGCGCCGTCGACCCCGGTCCATACACCGCGGCGACCGGTCATTTTCCACGTTGGTATGAAGACGCCGATGGTCTGGCACTCGAACTCTGTCAGTCCAAAGCCTTGAGTTCCAGGGCCGCAGCGGCTCCTGACACCTACATGTGCACGCTGGCCGCAGAGCCCGGGGTGTACGACGACAGTTTGCCGATGGTGTTTCCGAATAACTTTCCCGGCGAACTGTTCTGGTTTCTCGCCGAGACCAGCATCCCCGAAGTCGGCAACAGCGGTTATGAACTGGAAGTCTACGGCGCTGCCCTGGAGGCCGCCTTTGCACTCGAGCTACCGGCCGACGGCGACCAACAAAGCTTCGCACGTATCCGCATCCGCGCCTCGGTACCGGTAGCGGGGACCTACACGGTCACTCACCCTTATGGGGTGGAAACCTTTGTGGTCACCACGCCCGGGCGTAGGGCGATCAACCTGACCCGCGACATAGGCATCGCCGCCCCCGGCGATTTCAGCGGCGCCCTTACTGGCAACATCGGTCCATTCCTGCGCAGTGTGAATGGCCCTTATACCGAGACCAACCCTGAGACCGGGACGCTTGAGACCTTTGTCGGCGACCCGAACCTGACCGAGCCGGTCACCGGCAGCCCGAACAACACCAATTTCGTGCGTATCGAAGGACCGGCCGGGGTCATCGAATCCAACCTGTTCGTCGTCTCAGGCAAGCTGCTCGACTCGCGCCCCGCGACCCCCGTTGCGGTCGAGCGCTCCAGTTACAGCCGCACAGCCACCCAGACGCGAATCGAGGTGTTCGCCACTTCGCCGGCGGATTCCACGTTGTGTTTCCGCGAGAGCCTGGCGCTGGTCGATGGCACTCCGCCTTCGCCCTGCCTGATCGACATGACCGGTGACAACAACGGCTATTTCTTCGCGCACAATTCGGCCCCGCAGGCATTACCACCCTTCGTGGTGGTTACCGCGAGTCACCCCACCGGGGTGACTCAACCGACGTCGCTGTCGAGCCGATTGAGCGACATCGTCAAGATCGACAGCGCACGCTTTTCCTGGGACGACCGGCGCCTGATCGTGCAGGCCAGTTCGAGCGACGCAGTGGCGATTCCAGACTTGGTCGCCCAAGGCTTCGGCCGGCTGTCCAAGGCCGGTACCTTGCAAACACTGACTGTCGACGACCTGCCGCAGCCACCCGCCAGCATCACGGTGAAGTCCGCAGCCGGCGGTTCGGATACCGAAGCGGTCACAGTCGTCGGCAGCCCGCCACCCGTCGGGCCTAACCAGCCGCCGCTGGCCGTCGATGATAGCGCCGCCACCAGTGCCGGGGTGCCGGTGACCATCAACCTGCTGGCGAACGACAGCGATCCCGATGGCGACACTCCCCTTAGTGTGGTCGAGTTGACCCAGCCGGCCACGGGCCAAGGCAGCGTTGCCCTGAATGGCAGCACCTCGGCGATTTACACACCGCCTGCAGCGGTCAACGGCGCGCCATTGCTCGTGACTTTCACTTATCGGGTTCAGGATGCGCGTGGCGAGCGCTCGGATCCGGCCACCGTGACGGTCACCGTGAGCCCCAACCAGGCCCCTGTGGCAGTCAACGACAGCGCCGCCACCCTGGGTACGGCGCTGACTATCGACGTGCTGGCAAACGACAGTGACCCCGAAGGCAACATCCCCCTGAGCATCGTCGGGCTCACCCAGCCGGCCCCTGGTCAAGGCACGGTCAGTACCGATGGCGCCACTCTGACGTACACCCCACCGGCCTCGATCACCAGTGCCTTTACCGCGACGTTCAGCTACCAGGCGCAGGACTCGCTCGGTGCCGTGTCGACGCCAGCCACCGTGAGCGTGTCGGTCTCGCCGCAACCGGCGGCGGAAAACCTGACGGTGGCCAATGCAGTGGTTCGCGACCGCACTCGAAATCGCTACCGCTGGGATCTCGATGGACAGACCTCACTGGCCACCGGCAACACCATTACCGTCGAAGTATCGACCACTACTGGGCCGGTAACGCTGGGCACCGCGACTTTGAGCCTGGCCGGCCGCTGGAGGATTTCCGTCGACACCACGGACATAACCCCGTCGGCTAACCCGACGGCGACGGTGCGCTCGGCCTTCGGCACGGTGGTCAGCGTACCGCTGGTAATACGCTAGGGACGCGCCTGCCGCCGATCACTGGCCGCCTCACTGGGGACCGGGATCGACGGCAGGCACGGGCCCTGAAAGTCAGGCAGGTTTCTGCTGGGTTACCAGAGGACATGCTCATGCCACTGCCCTTGCGTTTCCACTCGGTCGGCATCGCGGCGGTACTCGGCCTCTGTTTGAGCAGCCCGGTGGTGCACGCGGCAGACCTGATGGACAACTTAGATCTGGCGGGCAATGTCGACCTTCTCGACTTTCCCGACAGTGCCAACCTGGCAGCGCTTGTCGATCAGCGAGCCATGGTGCAACAGCAGGGTCAGGCCAACCAGGCGCTAATTGACCAGGGCGGTCAGTCATTGCTGGGTCAGATCGTTCAGGCCGGCAGCTCACAGGAAGCGTTCATCCTGCAACAGGGCATGAACCAGATCGCCATGATCAGCCAGCAAGGATATGGCAACCAGGCGTACATCTCGCAAGTCGGCGCCTACAACCAGGCGCAGATCATTCAGAACGGCACCTATAACGGTGCTCGCATCGAGCAGTCCGGGGAGGGGCTGCAAAGCAGCGTCACCCAATACGGTAACAACCAGAGCGTGCTGGTCCGCCAGTATCGCTGAGGTCGGTAACTCTCACTTGTGTTGTGCACTCAGGAAACACACCCCCTTGGAGGCAATACCATGTTTCAGATCAAACCTCTCGCGGCTGCCGTTCTGACCGTCATCAGCGTCCAGGCCCTGGCCGACGACAGCACATCCACGCAGAATCAATTCGGCGACGACAACATCGCCGATGTCACGCAGAGCGCCGCCAGCTTCAGTACGGCGACCCAGACGCAAACCGGTACTGGCAACTATGCCGAGGTCTACCAGGCGTTCACCACCAGCACCGCGCAACAAACCCAGAGTGGCGACTACAACGCGGCCTTCGCCGAACAGAGCGAAGACCAGGGCAGCAGCTCGGTGCAGAGTCAGTCCGGCATCCTGAATGACGGTGCCAGCATCCAGCTATTGGGTAGCGACAGCACCTCGACACAAACCCAGGACGGCGCGGAGAACCTGGCCCTCACCTGGCAGGAAGAACAACAGCAGAGTAACGCCGCGATCACCCAGAGCGGCACGGCCAACGACGCCTCGGTGGTCCAGTCGCTCGGCAGCGGCAATGATGCACAGATCGTCCAGAGCGGCGATGACAACTTCGCCGGAGCCTCGCAGCAGTTCGAGGATGGCAGCAGCATCTACCTGCAACAGTCCGGCGTGTTCAACGACGCCTATGTCGACCAATATGGCGGCGCGGACAACAGTGCCAGCGTGCTGCAGAGCGGTACGGGCAACTTCTCTGAAACCTGGCAAGACGGCCAGCAAGGCAGTATTTCCACCATCACCCAATACGGTAGCTACAACGAGGCAGTGGTCGATCAGACCACTGGCGGCACCAACCAGGCCACCGTCTGGCAAGACGGCGACTTCAACGCTGTGCAAGCCGAGCAATACAACGCCACTGGAGTGACAGCCAGCATCAGCCAAAGCGGCGGCGCGGACAACCTCAGCTATACCTACCAGGAAGGTAGCGGCCACCAACTGACGGTCACCTCGGTCGGCGACGGCAACAAGGTCTATGCAGGCACCAGTTTTGATAGCAACGCTGGCGGCCAGTACGGCACCGCTCAAAAAGCCAACCTGACCCAGTTCGGCACGGATAACCAGGTAAACCTCAGCCAGACGGGCATGAACAACGAGCTTTATTTCACCCAGGATGGCACGGGCAACATGCTGACCTCCGCGCAAAGCGATGGCGGCAACTATGCCGGGGGCTTCAGCAACGGCGATTACAACATCGTCGAACTGGAGCAGTCCGGCAGTGCTAACCAGGCATACGTCGCGCAAGAATATGGCGACAATAACCTCGCCAGCATCGTGCAAGCCGACATTGGCAACTATGCGGTTGTCACTCAGGGCGGCTCAAGCAACGCGGCCTACGTCAATCAGGCCAACTTAGGCCAGACCGCCTATGTCAATCAGTACGGCACGGGTAACACCGCCACCGTCAATCAAAACTGATTCTCCGCTGCCAGCCAATGCCGTCCCCAGGGGCGGCATTGTTGCTTGTTCTCTCACATAGGCAGTACCGCCAGTGTTAACCACCCTCTTTGCCGCAGTTGTGCTGGCCGGCGTACCAGCGGTTACACCGGATTTCGAGATACGCCAACTTGCGCCGCAACAAGCCCAGGTATCGCTGTGTTTTATCGGTACAGGGCAAGCGCTGCGCTTCGAACTGGTGGTGATCGCCAGCGGTCCGGCGGGTCGCAGTCGCTCCAGTCAGAGCGGCCAGTTGCGGGCAGCAGCCGTCCCCGCCTGTCCGGTCAACAACCGGATCGGTGTGCCGGCATCCAGCCAGGTTGAGGCCCGGCTGCGCTGGTGGCTCGATGGGATTGAACAGGCGGCCGAGTCCAGATCGATCCGCCTAGAGTGAGCGGCGACCCGGGGCCGAGCAGCCAATACACATGGCTGTGCCCATGTTCCAGTGGGATGGTGTCTTTTCCCAGCGCCCATAGACAGGCCAGCAAAAGACGTAGCACTCGAGTGAGCGGCATTCTGAGCCTGCTGATTAACCGGTGAGCCTGCTAAGGCAGTGGATCGGCCCGCGCCTGGCTCATGTACTTGGGCAGTGACGACTTATCGAAGGAGCTTTCGTCAGCAGCCTGCCACAGGCGCCGCTCGATGCCCTGGGCCACCAGATGAGCCACGGCGGCTTCGATAGCCGAGAGCACACACAGCTGCGCCGGTTCATTGGTCGTGTAGCCCGCCTCGGCCTCCAACAGCTCCTTGAACTCGATGAATTTGAATATGCCGGCATTGCGCCCGACCGAATAGATGGTCTTGGAGGTCATGACGTTGGCCAGTACCTGACCGCTGCGCACATCCACCGCACGCAGGTTCACCGAAACCTGATCCACCCGATACTCCTGAGACAGGCTGATACCCAGGTAGGCAGCCCCCTCACCACCGCTACGTACATTAGTGTCGTAGGCGATCACCCCGCCTTCCAGAAGGATGTTGGCGGCCTGCAACGAGGGCAGATCGGCCTGGATATTCACCGGGGTATTGGGCTTGTTCTGCGAGGCGCGAATGATCTTGCGTTCGGTCAGGATATTCTGCAGGCCCTCGCGCTCCAGCACCCGGAACCAGCCGCTGGCCTGCAACGCGTCGACCAGCATGCTGGCGGCGCCCTGAGTCACGCTGGTGGAGAACGAACTGGCAGGCGTCGGCTTGTACTGCCCAGTCTGGTCGCGGAAGCCGTACACAGCGGCAACCAGGCGGCCTTTGGGCCGCGGCAGGGCCAGCAAGTCGTAATAGGTCGAGGCCCGCGGCGTCAGGGTCGGAGTCGCGTTTTCCAGCTCCGCCGGCATGGGTTCGCGCAAGGCGCAGCCTTGCAGGGCGGCCAGCAACATCGCCATCGCTAGTAGTCTGTTCACGGTATTTAGCTCCCTGCATCAATTGATCGGCGCAAGGCCGTTGACGACGATTTCCGACACCTCGCCGGTCAGACGGTCGGTGATCAGGATATTCAGCGAGCCGTCGACATCCACCAGGTTGATGATGAACGAGTCAGTCGTCAGGCTGCCTTCATTACCGCTCTCGATATCGGTCAGCAGCTGCGACAGCAAGCGTGACTCCAACTGGCTGGTGAAGCGCTGCAGAGCCGTGGTTCCGGTTAGGTTCAGGCGATCCTCGAGGTCCGGATCCTTTTCATTGTTCTGCGCCTGGGCATTGGCCAGCAGCCAGGCGCCGTTCAGCGGATTACCGCCAAACCTGGGGTTGACCGGGGTATACACCAGCTCGGTCGCCTGAACGGGCCCTAGCAGACCGAGCCCCACCAGCACCACGCTGGCCGAGAGCTTTAGGCTTTTCTTGTTCATAGTTCGTCCCTCTCCATATCGAAGGTGTCGTACAACAAGTTTTCCAATTTTTGCCGGGAGATTTCCTCCAGTATCTGGTCTGCCGCCTGATAGGCGACCGGTTGCAGTTGTGCGGTATTGGGTGCCAGGAAGCTGCGATAGAGCACCCGCCCCTCATATTCGACCCACACCAGGCTGCCCCAGCGAGCCGATGGACGTTCGCGAACCACCAGGTTGAAATCCAGCTTGCTGGTATCGCGCAGACGCTCGCTGAAGTAGCGATAGAACTCATGGCCGATATTGGAAATGCTGTTGTCGACGATAAATCCCATGATGTCGTCTTCATTGGCCTGCGCCGTCGCCAGCAGGAACAGCATCGCCAGTCCCGCCAGGAATCGGCTCCCCGGCCAGCGCCCCGCACCTTTCGGCCCGCTGCGGCGGTAAGTGCGAACACGCCGTGCCTGCCCAGGCAATGCCTGGGCTACGCGCACCGCGGTCGCCGTGTTCATCTGGTGCCACTCTGTGGATCGCGTCGGCCACTTCTCGCATCCATCAGGAAGGCCTTTTCCGCGACGAACTGCCAATCTCGGTAGCTGCCCATGCCTTCGAAATCGACCCATTGCGCCGGGAAATGCGCCTGTTTCAGCGGCCGCTGTTGCGCGCGGCTGTACACCCCGGCGATACGCCCATCGAAGGAGCGAACCAGGCCCCACTCGCTGCTGCCGGTCATCGGGTCCGGGTACAGGCGGCGCAAGTGTCGCTGCGTCGCGGGGAAGCGCCGGTCATCGAGCAACTCGTCCAGGCTCTGCGGATACAAGGCGACGCCTGGCGAGCGCCGGTAATAGCTGCGCAGCGCCTGGGCATACTGGCTGCCCACCCAGAGCAACTCACGCTCCTTGGCCCGCTGGCTGACGGTCGACCAGAGCTGCCCTGCTCCGGCCAGCGCCGCGCCCATCAAGACGATGAGAAACAGCACACCGAGGTAGGTGAAACCCCGCTGATCCGCGGCCAGAGTCTTACCACTGCGCATACAGACTCCCGTCCCGCGCCCGCCCAGTGGCACCGCTTCTGACATCGCCGACCTGGCCTGGGGCGCTCTCGGGTGGCGGCACTATCACCCAGAGATCGCGGCGCTCGGTGATCGGGTCCTGCGGCAGGCTGCGCAGGTAGCGCTGCGCCACCAGTTCTTCAAGCGACTCCGGGTACCGGCCGGTGTCGCCGTAAAACTGGTCGAGCGCCTCGCGCATCACCGCCAGGCTCTGCTGCAACGTGGTTTCCTTGGAGTTCTCCAGGCTGGAGAAGTAGCGCGGTACCGCGATGGTCATCAGGGTGGCGATGATGGCCATGACCACCAGCAGTTCGATCAGGGTGAAGCCCGAATGCCGTCGCATGATTTCACCACTCCCGATAAGGAATACCATTGAGGCCCGTACCGCGGGCCAGGGAATAGACATCAAAGACGTCTTCGCCTGCTCGCGGATCATCCGCAGGGCTGGTGTAGGAACGCAGGCCCCAGCTTTCCAGCGCCGACAATCGCGAGTCGGCGAAGGGGTCACGGGGAATCCGCCGGAGGAAATAGATGCGGTTACCTTTGACGCTGCGCAGGTCGCGAACCCCATCCACCAGTTCCTGCAGCGAAGGCGGATAGCCGGAACCGCTGAGCGACTTCTCGATGTGTCCCGCGTCGGCGGCAATCTTGTAGGCGTCGATGGCATCGCGAACCTGGTACAGCGCGCGCTTGAGATCCTGCTCCTTGCCCCGGCGAACCACCGTCTCGGTCAACGGAGCGGCGATGCTCGCGAGCAGCGCGATGATGGCCATGGTGATGACCACCTCGATCAGCGAGAAACCGCGCACTGGCCGACGCATGACTCAAGGCCTGACCGTGAATATTGGGGATGCAGGCAAGGCCGCACTCAACAACTGATTGGCCTGCCCCAGCGCCGAGAAATTCACCAGTCGCACCGGCATGCTGTCGCGACTGGCTTGCAGCGCGCGCACACGCAGGCGCAGCAAGCTGCCCTCCCCCGTGGCGCCACGACTGGTGGCGCGCGATTGTGCGGCAAACAGGGTGCCGGTGCTTTCGTCCAGACGTGGCGAGAACGAGGTCGGTGCACTGTCGTGCTGCAGCAGATCGCCTTCGAGTATCTCAAGCACCTGCAGGGTTGCCGGGTCGTATGCCACCTGCAGGGTCGAGCTGCGCAGGGGCTGACCGGTCTGTGCCTGCAGTACGATGATCGCCTCTTCCCCGGCACCCAATTCACGCGGGCCAATCCAGCTCAGCAGCAGTGGTTCGGCAACCGGCGCCGTGGCCAACGGCGTGGCTGGCGTGTCCACGGTCAGCTCCACGCCAGCCGCCGAGGCGGCGCGCATGTTGGCCGCGCGTACCCGCATGCTGCCTTCGGTACCGGAGAAGAACTCCAGGTCGTAAGGGCTCTGGTACGGCAGGTTGCGAATGATCCGTGGGGTGATGGAGAGCACCAGCTCAGACTTGCCGATGGTGTCCTTGTTGCTGCCGAACAGGCGACCAATGCCGGGAATATCGCCCAGGCCGGGAATCTTGTTGCCGGTCGCGCCGTGGTCGTTGCGCACCAGCCCCGCCAGCACCTGGGTCTCGCCATCGTGCAGGCGCAACGTGGTCACCGCATTGCGGGTATCGATCTGTACTGGAATCGTGCCCTGGCGCGTGGCTTCCAGCGGGGTGGCATTACTGACTTCCAGGGCCACGTTGATCGCGACCTCATTGTTCAGGTGCACCGTGGGCTGCACTTCCAGCTTCAGGCCGACGTCCAGGTAGGTGATGCTCTCGGTGATCACCGGGCCTTGAGTCGAGGGCACCGAGGTGGCACTGACAATCGGCACTCTTTGACCAATATGAATCCGCGCCTGCTGACGGTTGCTGACCCGGATGACCGGGCTGGCCAGGGTATTGATGTCGTTGTCCTGGGCGTTGATGCGCAGCTGCGGCGACGGCGCTATGGAGATGCGATCCGAGTTGATCCCGCGCAGTTGGCTCAAGATGCTCACCGCACCGCCATCCGCGTTGACCACACCGAAGGTGTTCGGCCACTGCAGACCGAGGTCGAGGATGCGCTGACGGGAGATTTCCATCACCTCGACCTCGAGCACCACTTCCGGGTCGGACTGGTCATGGGCCATGAACAGTTTCTCGGCCATCCGCACCGCATCGGCGGTGTCGCGCATGGTCAGGGTATTGAGGCGTTCGTCGACGAACACGTCGCGGGTCTTGAGGATGCCTTTGACCATGTTCAGCGCGGTATTGGCATCGGTATTGGTGAGGTAGAAGGTGCGTACCACCAGATCCTGGTAGTCCTTGAGCTTCTGCGGGGTATCCGGGTAGATGAAGATGGTGTTGTCGTTGACCACCTTCTGATGCAGCTGGTTCTGTTGCAGCAGCAACGCCACTGCATCCTCGATCGCCACTTGTCGCACGAAGATGGTGGCCTTCAGGTCGGGGCGCAAATCCTTGTCGAAGATGAAATTCAGCCCTGCGGTTTCGGCCAGCACTTCGAAGATCATCTTCAGGCTGGCATCGCGAAACTCCAGGGTCACCGGCTGATCGAGCTTGGAGCGCAGTTGTGGGTAGGGCACTGCGGTGCGCGCACGCACGGTCTCGATACCCCGTTGCAGCTCGAGGGCACCCGGATTCTGCGGTTCGAGCGCATTGATCGCATTCATCTGCTGCTGGGCGCCGATCAGGTCACCGCGGCGCAAGGCGGCCTGCCCTTGTTGGTGCATCTCAGCGAGGTTGCGCAGTTGCTCGATTCGTCTCAGCTCTTCGCCGGCGCGAAAATTGTTCGGTTCGATAGCCAGCACCCGCTGGTACCCGGCGTGTGCGGTTGGATAATCGCGCAGATTGCGCGCCTGATCGGCCTGGGTCAGTAACTTGGTCACCACCTCGGCACGCTGGGTGGTCAGAGCGATCTGTGCCTGGGTATTGCGAGGATCTTGGCGCACGGCCTCTTCCAGGCGGGCCAGGCCTTCCTCGTAATGGCCCTCCTCGATCAATCCCACGCCTTCGCGACGGATCGCATCGCTGGCGCAGCCGGCCAACAGCACAGTCCCCAGCAGCAGGACCCGGACAAGACTCGAGGCGCGGACTTTCATGGTCATAAACTGCTCCCTACAGACAACGACTGTGTGCTGTTCAACGGCAGGTAGACCAAGGTCATCTCTGTCCCGCTGATACGCTCGACCCGGTAGGTACCCTCGATCACATCGCCCACGGACACCGTGAAAATGGTTTCACCGCGCAGCAGAAACACGCGTACGCGCTGGCTGTCGTCCAGCTTGCCGAGAAACGCGTAAGGCAGCGGCGGCGATACCGGCGCCGCTGGCACGGGTGGCGCCACAGGGGTAAAGGCGACAGGTTGCCGGGCTGGGGCGACGTACCAGCTGTGCACGGCGAACAGATCGGCTGGCGATCGGCTGGCCTGGTCCACCGCCTGCTGGCGGCCTGGTGACAGCTCAGCGGCGGGCGCCGCGGCAGGCAGCTCGCCCGAACGCAGCACGCTGAGCGGGCCACCGGCTTGTTTCGACTTGACCAGCGGCGGCTGGGTTGGCGCTTTGTCCGCCTCGAAGAAATACTCGGGGATCAGCGCCAGCAGCCCTGCGACGCCGAGAAAACCCAGCCAGTACAGCTTACGTCGCGTATCCATCACCACCTCGACAGGTACAGGGTCATGCGCAGCCGACCCTCGAGTTCGCTTTCAGCAATCTGCTTGCGCTTCAGTTCGAGATCCTCGAGCACCAGCGCCGGAACCTCGCTCAACAAGGCGTTGAGAAAACGCCGTTGCTGCGGGTAGCTGCCGCGCACCGGCAGCAGAATCTGATAACGCGCCAGGTGGGTCTTGGGGTCGATGCCCAGCGAATATTCGCCGCTGTCCAGGGCAATCCGTTCTTGGCTGGCGAGGGCATAGATGCGATCGATCGCCGAGGTCGCATCCAGTTGCGCGGGCAAGGCCTGAAGGAAGGCGTCCAGTTGTTGCCCCGGTGCCATGGAGGGTGCCAGCGTGCCGTTGGCGATGCGTGCCAACTGTTGTTCGCCACGCACACTACGCTCGACCAATTCGTCCAGTGCCTGACGCCCCGGCAGCAGTCCCAGCCCGGCGTACGCCAGCGCCAAGAGCAGCAAACTGGCGCCACAGAGCCCTGGCCAGCCCAACCGCTGCAGATGTTCGTGCAGGATCAGCCTAGGGATGCGCATCCTTGACCTCCCAGGTTGCCAGTAGATTGAAGCGAATCGGTCGTTCCGCCACCTGGGTGACGACCTCGTGATTGAGCAGCGAGACGTCGCGCAGTTCAACGCTCTGCTCCAGGCTGCGGTGAAACGCCAGCATGGCCTGCAGATCGCGAGCTTCGGCGGAGATCCGCAACTGGCCCTTGCGCGCATCCGGGGCCAGCGACAACAGGGCGATGTCCTTGCGCTGCAGCGACTCCAGGGTCGTGAGCAAGGCTGCCCAAGGCAGGTTCATTTGCGCCGAGACGCGGTGCATTTCCGCCAGGCTGGCCGCTTGTGCGCGGCTCTCGCCGGCAGACAGCGGCGCCAGGCCGGCACCACCGGTCTGCAACAACCCCTCGATATGACGCAGTTCGCCTGCGCGCAGTGCCGTCAGTTCGGCCAGATGCAGATGTCCCAGCAACGTCAGCGCACTCACCAGCAGGCCCGCCGCCAACAAGCCCCAGCCTAGTGGGCTGGCGATCTGGCGACGCTGGAAGTCGAGTTCGAGTCGGCGCATTTCAGTTCACCACCAGGCTCATGGCGTGCAGGAGATCGTCGCCCTGCCCCAACGGCCACAGCCGATCGAGGTGCTGCGCCGCCACACTGTCGAACGGCTCGAGCCGTCCTGGGGTATGCAGGTATACCGTCGCCGACTCCGCGCTATCCAGCCGTTGCAGCGCGCATTCTCGGGCGATCAGGGCATTTAATGCAGCGTCCGAATTGGCCAGCGACACCGCGCGCGCACTCGTCCAGTGGCCATCTCGAGCCTGCAGCAAGCTGCTGCGTCCGGGTTCGGCGACGATGAACAGGAAGTCGTCTTGCGCCACGGCCGTGCTGAAGCGATTGAACGCCGCCATCAGATAGGGCTGTACCGATAGCAGACGCCAGCCGACGCTCTTGGCCTGGTTTTGCAGGCGCCCCAGCAGCTCGTCCGGCAACGCCGCCGCAAGCCGTGCGCGGCCGGCGGCCTCGGGCGACAGGCGCAGCGTCCAACCCGCGGCCGGTTCGGCGTAGATATCCTCGAAGCAGATGCACGCGTAGCTGGCCAGCTCCTGCGGCGAGGTGACTTGCTCGACCCAGGGAATCAGCAGCACGCGGGTGAAGTGATTGGACAGCAACACACGCAGCTCGCCGCCGGCCTGAGCATGCGCCTGCAACAAAGCCGCCAGGGCATCTGCCGCAGCTGGCCAGGCGGGGTATTGAGCGGTATTGAACTCGGCGCGGCCGAGCAGCTCACTACCCTCGCGCAGTCGCCGGTAGAGGCCGACACTGTGGGCACCGAGCACGGCGGTGTAGGACTTAGGCGACGAAAGTGACACGATTGATCTCCTCCAGCGTGCTACGGCCATCGCGGACCAACTCCAGCGCCGAGCTGCGCAGCAGACGCAGACCTCGGCGGCAGGCCAGTTCCTTGATTCGTGCAATCGGCTGACGTTCGATAATCAGCTGGCGAATTTCGTCATCCAGTTGCAACAGCTCGGCAATCGCCGTGCGCCCGCGATAACCGGTACCGCGGCAACGGCCACAACCGCCGCCGTGCACGAAGCGATAATCCTTGACCGCCGCCGGGTCGAGCCCCGAGGCGAGCAGCTCGTCGCGGCTCGGGGTGATGCTGACCGCGCATGCCGGGCAGACCAGACGGATCAGGCGCTGGGCCAGCACCGCGTTGAGCGCGGAGACGAAGCTGTAGGGGTCCACTTCCATCTGCGCAAAGCGGCCGATCACGTCGAACACGTTATTGGCATGGATGGTGGTGAACACCAGGTGCCCGGTGAGCGCCGACTGCACGGCGATCTGGGCGGTGTCCGGGTCGCGGATCTCGCCGACCATGATCTTGTCCGGGTCATGCCGCAGGATCGAGCGCAGGCCGCGGGCGAAGGTCAGCCCCTTCTTCTCGTTGACCGGGATCTGCAGCACCCCGGGGAGCAGGTATTCGACCGGATCCTCGATGGTGATGATCTTGTCCATACCATGGTTGATCTCGGTGATCATGGCGTACAGGGTGGTGGTCTTGCCGCTGCCGGTGGGCCCCGTCACCAGGACCATGCCATAGGGTTCGGCCGCCAAGCGCCGCAGCTTGTCCAGGGTCGCCGTCTCGAAGCCCAGCGCTTCCAGGCGCACGCCCTGCACCTGATCGGCCAGGTCCTGCTTGTCGAGCACCCGCAGCACCGCGTCCTCACCGAAGATGCTGGGCATGATGGAAATACGGAAATCGATCTGCCGGCCGCTGATGCCGACCTTGAAGCGGCCATCCTGGGGCACCCGCTTTTCACCGATGTCCAGTTCGGCCATCACCTTGACCCGCGAGATCACCTGTTCGGCGATCTCCAGGCCCTGCACCCGGTTGATGCTGCTGAGCACGCCGTCGATACGGTACTTGATCACCAGCCCGCTACCGGTCATGCCCAGGTGAATATCGCTGGCCTGCATTTTCAGCGCATCGTAGAGCGTTGAGTTGACCAGCTTGACCACCACACTGGAGTCTTCGCTGATACGTGCCAGCGAGAGGGTTTCGACGATTTCGCTGTCGACCGACTCACTCGCCTGCGGGGTCAGCGTATCGATGGCGTGGACACTCTCCTCATGCCGCGCCAGGTAGGCGGCCAGATCGTCCGAATGCACCAGATAAAGAGGCGCACCGTGCAGGCACTCGTCGATCCAGGCCAGACGTGCGGCCTCGAAAGGATCGGCGAAGATCCCGACCACGGCCTGGCCCATATGGATCATGGCGAACTCGCGCTTGAGCGCCTGAGCCAGGGCTACCCGATCGAAAGCCGGACTGCAGCTGAACAGGGTCTCGCTGTCCAGCGTCGGGTAGCGCAGAGTTGCGCCTAGGCGGCGGGTGAAGGTCGCGGCGTCGAGCCCGGCCAGTTTCTGCAGGTGCTCAATCAGGCGGTCGCCCTGCGCCTCGCGACACGCCTGAGCGCGGCGCAATAATTCGCTGTCGAAAGGTGCCTCAGGCCGCTCTGCGGCGGGCGCCGGCACTCGCGCCACGACAAGGGAAAGATTTTCCATGAAAGGCTCTCCTACATCCGCAGGGCACATCGTTCATCGACAGCGCCCACCAGGTTCAGCCGTACACTTATTGCGACCCTTCTTCATTGAGCAAGCGTTGCTCCTTGGTATCCTGCGTCGGTGCCTGGCTCTCCAGCGGGCCACGGCGGTCCGCCAGGACCCAGTTGCCGTCATACATCTGCAAGGGGAAGCTCGCGGCCTTCTTGCGCCGCCGCTCGATCAACACTTCAAGCTTTTCTTGACCGTCCATGACTACCGGCTCTTCGCTATCAGGGTTCATCAGCCGGCTAACCACCCGGCCCAGCTCCGCCAGTGGAAAGGGTTTGAACAGGACATAACCGACACCCCGCTGGACGGCCCCGTCGTAGACCTCATAGGTCGGTTGGGCGGTGATCAGCACGCACCTGCAATCGAAGCGCCGGCCAATCGCATCCAGCAACTGGAAGCCATCCATGTCCGGCAAGCGGAAGTCGAGCACGATCACCTCCGGTACATAATCCTGATTAAGCGTTAGGCCAATGGCACCGGCGCCGTCATGAGCCACCTGCACCTCGAAGTGCAGCATCTCGAGGTAGGCCTTAAGGTTTTGTGCGAGGACCTTCTCGTCCTCGACCACCAATACTTTATTTGCCAAGGGAGACTCCTAATGCGAAAGGCTCGGTGGATTCCTGGCTCTAGGAGTGTGCCTTTAGTTGTACAGAAGCACAGGCTATGCCAGGTATAAGTGTCTTTAAAAAAACACTCTATCTTTATGAATTGAAACAACAAAAATGGAGAAGCCGAAACCAATGGGATGTTCATTGGGGAAAACTCCGGGTAAGCCGGCAAGCTTCCCCCAACTCTGGGGACAATACAGGGGAAAACCGGGGGACTTACAGCGCCGTCAGCACTTCGATCTTGCTGGCCTCGCGCAGTCGCAACAATGCAGCCTCGCGGGCCTGAGCCTGCCCCTGAGTAAGCAGCATCTGGCGCACGATGGCCAAGCCCTGCACTTCGTCGATCGGTTCGCTGGGCCGATGTGTTTCGACCTTGATCAGGTGCCAGCCATACGGCGTTCGTACCGGCTCGCTGACTTCACCTGGATCCAAGGCGAATGCCGCAGTCTCGAATGCGGGGACCATCCGGCCGCGAGGGAAATAGCCCAGGTCCCCGCCCTGCTGCGCATTGCTGTCGTCTGAATGGCGTTGCGCCAATTCCGCGAAATCCGCACCGGCGCGAATCTCCTGCAACAGTTCACGGATCCGTGTCTCGACCTCGGCTTCCTTCTCGGCGTCGGCTCCAGGCGGCACCGACAGCAGCAGATGGCGGGCGCGGACCAGTTCCGCGTGCACCAGGCGTGCGCGGTTCTCCTCGAACAGGCGGCGCACCTCCTCATCGGCTGGCGCCGCTGGCTGGCTCATCGCTAACAGCACTTGGCTGGCGGCCAGTTCATGGCGCAGGTAAGTGGCGTAGCTCGATTCATCGAAACCTGACTCGCTCAGAGCCCGGCTGAACGCTTCTGCGCTGGCAAAGGCCGAGCGTTTGGCCTCCAGCGCCTGCTCCACCTGCGCATCTTCGACCACGATGTGCCGCCGCTGGGCCTCCTGCCAGAGCAACTCCTTGTCGATCAACTGTTGCAAGGCTTCACGTTTGAGGCGTTTGTAGGTGCTCGGACTGCGGATCGCCCCGACGCTGCGACGCTGGGTAATGAGATAGTCGGCGAAATGCCGCTCGAGACGAAAATTGCTGATCGCGCTACCGTTCACCCGTGCAGCTACCCCCACTTCCCCGGCTTGCAGCGGAGCACCTGTTGCGAGCAGCGCAGCGGCGATCAGCCAGTTCAGTACACCACTCGCCATTTTCATCGTCCGCTGCTCCTGTGTTACAGCCTGGGATCAACTCTGATGTAACGCCCGGTGGGCCAGAAACGCTGGCCTTGAATATCCACTTTGACGATATGCGCCCCGGCCGCCCCCACGCGCTTTCCGGGTCCGAAACCGAGCACTGGCGTCAGCCCCGTATTAAAGTCGTGTAGGTTCTCCAGCGCGGTCACCAGTTTTTCCCGGCTGGCATCACGCCCTGCCCGCTTCAAACCTTCACCCAGCAACATGGCCGCGCTGTAGGCCCCGACCTGCATCAACGCATGCTGGCCACCTATCCCGCCACGCTGTCGCACTTCAAGCAGATCGGCAACCCCACTGGGGGTCCAATCACCCGGCAGGAAGGGGTAGGAGAGGAACAGTCGATCGGAAAAGCGCCGTGGGGCCTGCATCGCTGCAGCGC
This sequence comes from Pseudomonas taeanensis MS-3, assembly GCF_000498575.2. Taxonomy (GTDB): domain Bacteria; phylum Pseudomonadota; class Gammaproteobacteria; order Pseudomonadales; family Pseudomonadaceae; genus Aquipseudomonas; species Aquipseudomonas taeanensis. The sequence goes on along the minus strand of NZ_AWSQ01000005.1, from coordinate 94,165 downwards.
CCACCTGGGTCGAGGCCGCAAACAGGTAAGGACTGGGCTGGGCGTCGCGCAGCCGCTCGGTCAACGCGGCGAATGCATCGCTAGCGCCCAGGAAGAATACCGCCTGGGTCTCGCGAGGAAGCCGATCGGCCATGTTTTCCAGGCTGTCCGGGCGATAGCCGAGTAGCCGTACCCGCGACCAACCCTGACCTTGCAGGCGAATCTCCAATGCTTCTGCTAGAGGCCGTAAGCGACTGTCTTGCGGATAGACGATCGACGCCAGCGGATCACTCAGCTCGAGATGAGCACTGGCATAGTCGCCGAGGGCAAACAACTGCTCACGCAGCCCGGGCAGCGGATCGAACACCAGGCGACTGGAATGTTCCTCGGCCAGCTGGGTCAAGGGGCCTATCAAGGGCAGCCCGCTGGCTTCGATCAGATCGGCAAAGTGCCCCTCGAAGGCCGGCGCCAGCGGGGCAACCAGGGCAAATATCCGCTGCGCCAGCAGCCGGTGCAGCGCCGCCTCTGCGCTACGCCGATCCGGGCCGGGGTCGGCAATCACCAATTCGAGCTTGCGGCCATAAATTCCGCCCGCATCGTTGATTCCGCCGATCACCCCTGCCAGTACCGCGGCAACCGTTTCGCCCGACGCGGCCAGCGATCCCTTGGCCGGCAGCAACGTGCCAATGCGCAGCAATTCGTCCTCCAGGCCGGGGTCGCGGTCGTCCTCAAGCCGTTTGAGATAGGCGCTGAGGTCAGTCATGTCGCGCAATGACATGACAAAGCGCGGCATCGCCGGGTCGAGCCGATTGCCAGCCGGATCGCGCCCTTCGCTCAAGGCCCGGACCAGGGCGGCTTCGTCATAGGCCGGATAACTGCGGCCACTGTCGAGGCGCTGGCCGTACGCCTTAGTCAGGCGCTGCCAGGTAATATCCGGCGGTCGCACCCCACCCTCTGGGCGGCCACGGCCATCGGCACCGTGACAGTTGCCGCAGGGCAATGCCGAGGCGGGTATCGAGGTATCAGAGGCACCGACCAGGGCATAGATAGGCGCATCCGATGAACCCGTGCCTTCGAGGTAGATACGCTTGCCGGCGGCCTCCTGCGGCGTCAACTCCAGCGCCGCTGCCATCGCCGTCCAGCACAGTGATCCGATTAACAACCATGGCCAGTGCGTCATCATGCCTTCTCCCCCGACTAACGTCCGGCGACAGGTTCTGCCAAGAGCTGCAGTCGCTGGGCAATCGCCTGTACCGGCGCATCGGGGCGGATCTTGCTCCAACGCTTGTGGGCGACATCGCCGGCGATCAGCTGCGTTGAGTGCTCCTGCGGGCTGCGCGACAGCTGGCCAAGACGGGCCAGCACCACATCGAGCTGATCCTTCGGCCCGGTGAGGAACGTCCAGTTCGGATCATCAGCACTGTGTTTGCGCGCGTAAGCCTTCAACGCCTGCGGTGAGTCATGCTCAGGGTCGCTGCTCAGCGAGACGAAATGCACCCGGCCAGCATCTTCGCCCAAGGCGTCGCGCACCTCTTTGAGCTTGCGGGTGATCAGCGGGCAGGCATCTTCGCAGCGGGTGAAAATCACGTTGAGCAGCACCACCCGCCCGTCCAGTACGTCGCTATAGAAGCGCACTTCCTGGCCGTCCTGATTGAGCAGGCGGCTGTCGGTGAAATAGCTGCGTGCATCCATGGTGCGACCGCCCTTCACTTCCTGCACCGCCGGGCTAGCACTGGGTTGCGGCTGTTCATGGCCTGAGTGGGCCAGTACTGCCGAACTGAGCAGACCTGCGCCGAGCGCCAGGCCGATTGAATTAATCAGGTTCATGGTCGAACTCCCTGTTCGATGGATGCTTGATGGGCTACATGTGTCCCGTGTTCACGCGCGGCGCTGAGCGCCTCGACCTTGGCGACCAGCACTGCTGGATCGGTGAAGCCGTAGAAGCTGGTCCACTGCGCGCTGCGCCCGTCACCGACCATGATCACCGGCTGATGATCTGCAAAATCAGCCGACCAGGTGCCCAACCCTTTCAGTGTGTCGGTGACTGCTTGAACCGACCCGGTCAACCAGGCCCAGCCCGGACCTGGCCGGTAGCGAAGCGAATATTCGCGCAAGCGGGCCGGGGTATCGCGCAGCGGGTCGACGCTGATCGACACCAGTTGCACCTGTGCGCCGACCCGCTCGCCAAGCTGCGTCTGCACCTTCTGCATGATCGCCGAGATCACCGGGCACACCGTGGTGCAACTGGTGTAGATGAACCCCATCACCACGATCTTGTCCGCCACCAGATCATCCTTGAGGCGAACCGGGCGTTCCTGCCGATCGGTCAGGGTGACATCGGCGAAACGTACCGGGGTGCCAGCAGGAGGCAGTGCCTGAACCTGATGAGCGGAATGGTCTTGCGTCGCATGGACCTGAAGCGGACCGGCAGCCACTCCCAGCACGATCAGTGCAGCAGTGAACTTGAGCACATAGTTGGCCATGGTTGTTCTCCTACGACAGTGGCGTAAAACGGGCAAACGAAGCGGCACCCGGCTCAGGGCCTGTCCTCTACCAGGTCGATGGGTTCAGCTCGGGCGCGCAAACTGGCGTATGACAGCTCTCCGAATTTCACCCCCAGTGAAGTCGAACCTACATGCAGGTAGTAAGCACCGGCTTGCTGGATCGCTACGCTGGCCTCGTAAACCCCATCGGCTACTTCATGGGCCGCCACCTCGTGCGGCCGTGCGCCCGGCGCCAGGAAGTAGCGCAGGCGCATGTCCTCGACGCCGCTTTGCGCCTGGTCCAGGCTGCCCGCAAGCACCCGGAAGCGCACCGCGACCTGGGTGCCAACGCTTACCGTTGGGCTGTCGAGAAGAAACTCGACGCGCGGGGTTGTGCGCAGTAGTTCCAGTTCGGGGCTCTTCTGCACCTCGGCGGTGAAACAGTGCAAGATTTCCGGCTGATTGAGCATGAAGGCCACATCGAACTGGCCGGCGGCCGGCAGCTTGACCCGAGCACTGAACACCCCGGGTTCCTCCTCGCGCAGGCTGCGATCGACCACCCTGGCCGCCCGCGCCGTGTGACCGCGATTGAGGTAGCCGAACATCGGCGCATTCATGCCTTCCATGTAGAAGTAGGTGGTGTTGTCCACCGGGTTGACCACGAACACCGCGGCGTCGTCGCGCGCGGCAGAGAAGCTTTCCGCCAGGGGCAGATCGCCGGCCAGCTTGGGCGCCTGCCGCCCGGCTTCGAAGCCGAGCACGCTGGGCTGGCGGTCCTTGCCTAAGGAGCTCAGGTCGATCATCGACACCTTGGGCGAGGCCAGCCCGCGAATGTAGGCAAAGCCACGGGTAAACATCAGCTGATAAGGCTCGGCGGCGACATCCAGGCTATGCAGGACTTCATCGCTGCCGGCGTCGATCACAGTGGCGCTGTTCTGCAGGGTATTGAGGACGAAGCCATAGCGCCCGTCCTGAGAGAAACGCAGCGGGCCGATGCCCTGCTGCAACTCGATCACCTTGCGGGTTTTCAGGCTGTTCGCGTCGATCACGGTGATAGTGCCGGCCTTGCCATCGGCGACATACACCGCCTTGGACAGCGCTGACTGCGCCACGGCAAGTGGGTGCGGTCCGGTGTGGATCTGGCGCAACACCTTGAGCGTCGCCACATCGAACACCGTCAGCGTACCGGCGTCACGGCTGGTGACGAAGGCATGCCGCGAGTCTTCGCTGAAGGTGATTTCATGGTGGCCCAGGCCTGTGGCCACGCTCAGCACCGGTTGCAGCGTCTCGGTATCGATCACCGTCACCCCACTGTCGGCATCGCTGCTGGCATTGTTGCCCACCCACAGATAGCGGCCATCGGGCTGCAAGGCGACGCGCACCGGCTGCTGACCGGCCGCGACATTGCCCAGCACCTTGAAGTCTTCCGCATCGATCACCGCCACTTCCCCGGCATCCGGCATGGAGACGAACAAGCGTTTGCCGTCGGCGCTGGCCACCCAGTCCATGGGCGCCTTCTTCAGGCTAATGCGGCTGAGCGTACTGGTGATCCCGGCCACCGAGGTCAGTGGGTCGATCACCATGATGCTCGGGTCCTTATTGAGGATCAGCAGGTAGTAACTGTTGAGGTCGAGCAGCGGCCGTACGCCCACCGCACCCCTGAGATACTGGCCTATCCTGGCCTTGCAGGACAGTTGCGCGGTCTGTTGGCCATTGACGCTCAGCGCCTTGTCGAGCCAGGCGCCGGGCGCCTGACCGCGCAGCGGCTGCCCGGACGCGATATCACTGAGGCGAAAACGGATATCGGCGAACTGGCCTTCGGTCAGCGTGCCCCCCGGCGTCACCGGACGCGCCTCGAAATCGATGGCCACGCCATCCCGTTCCAGGTGGCCGCGAGCGCTTGCATGCTGCGCGACCAGATCCGTCGGCACCGAGGTTGCGGCCACTACTGTGGGTGCAGCCGTGCTGGGTGACGCGGCCGCCTCAAGACGGCCCACCAGCAGCAGACTCATACCGACAGACAACACCAGCATATGTACGGATTTCACTGCGATGTCCCCTTAGGCTGGCCGCGCTCGGCCAGCCGTCGATGATGCGGAACCCGCGTTGAGCGGCCTGCCAGACCGCTCAACCAGGCGTCGTTTAGCGCGCGGTGCGTCTGACTCGCGTCGGCTCGGGCGGGGTGGCCAGCGGCACCTGCACGGCACTTTCCTGCTCCACCCGCAACAGGCCCCACAAGCCACCAGCGTTACCGTACGCCGCGTAATCGCGATACAGGTAGTCACCCGGCAGTGCATTGCTGCCCCCGGCACTGGGGAACAGGAAGCTGAAGTGGGCAGCCGGCAACACGCTCTCCTGGGCGCCGCTATAGCGCGTCATCGGGTTGTAACCGAAACGTACCGAGCCGATTCCGGAAAACTGCAACGGGTAACCGTAGGCATCGTTTTTTTCCGACTCGAACGGCTCTTGGGCGAAGACATGCCCATCCAGCGAGAAGGACACCGCACGACTGCCGCCCGCCGGCATGGTCACGTGGGTACGGAACGGCTGGCCGGGCTTGACCCTGAGTATCGGCGTCACCGGATCGCCGCCCACCAGCGCATTGCTGTAGGCCATATGGACGTTGGCGATATCGCCCCAACCGCCGCCGCCCGCCATGCCGAAGGGCGCATCCGGCGCCTTGGCGAAGCGGTACCAGAGTGGCTCGCTCTTGTAGTTGAGGCTCATGCCCGAGTTGTCCTCTGGATCGCTGGGCACACCTACCCCTTCGGCGGCCATGCTTTGCACCGGCCGGCCGTTGGCCCAGCGCATGCTCGCGCCTTTCTGCATGACCAGGGAGAAGTCGCGGTACTCCGCCTGCCCCGGTGCCTGCACGGTCGCCGCCGCACGCATTCCGGCATCCTCGGTCCAGGTCGAACCCGCTGGCAGGATCGCCATGGCGCCACCGAGTCCCTTCTGCGATTGCTTGATCATGTCCGCCGGCAGCAGGTTGAAGCCGCCGAACTCGATCGGCGTTGCCGTGATCTTGTCGAGGTTGCGCAGGGTCTGGGAGACCGGCCGGCCCTCACGCTCCAGATGACCGGCGTAGTACTGGTAGGTCCTGCTCTGATAGGCGCCACCCGCTGTACGCGGCGCCACAGTCTGCACCGGGTTGATACCGACGTTGAAGCCATCGGACTGGGTGATGTCGTAAGCCAACAACTGCGCATGCAGGCCGACATGACTGGACGGGCGCATCAGGTTGTTGTTGAAGGTCGATACCCCCTCCTGCCCGCTGCGGTCGCGCTTGACCACACCCTGCATGATGTTGAAGTCCGGCAGGTCGGGCATGTTTTCCGGCAGGCGGTTCTCCAGGTTGATGGTGATGCACTCGCCAGCCGTGGCGCGCAGCACCAGCGGCTCGACCGGGACTTCGGCCTTGAGTTTTCCGGTGAGCGGGTCGAGGTCGTCCTTGCGCACATACATTATCGCGGTCGGATCGTGCAGCGGTCCCGACTGGCCGCCGACAGTGGTCGTGGCACCGGTTTCGTCATCGACCACCGTGACCTGTGGAATGGTCACCGCGCGCGGGTTGAACACCAGGGTGCCACCTGCCGAATTGAGCGCGGCGCCGACATGCATGCCCGCACCCTGCGGGTCGTCGAGGGTCAGGCCCAGCGGGTTGTCGAGGATGTCGTTGGCCAACGCCACTACCACCTCATAACGCCGTTGCGGAGTCGAACGGGTACCGATGCCGTTGGGATTGGGGCCAAACAGCGGGCACACGCCGTCGAAGGCCAGGGTGTTACGCGCGGCCACCGGACGCGGGTTATTCGGCAAGGCGAACAGGTCGTTGCGACTAATGGTGTAGTTGCGCAGCACCCCCCACATGCCGGTCCAATAGCCCTCCAGCGAAGCATCCATCGAGTACAGGTAGTCGGCGGTCTCGGCGATGGCACTGGACATCATCGACACTGGCGCCATGAAGCCCATCTGCTCGGACAGCGCGACCATCTGTGAAGCCTTCCAGCCCGAGTTGGAGTCGTTGCCGTAACCGCTGCCGTTCTGCAACCACTTGATGCCATGCAGCGTGACGTTGTGCGCCTCCTCGTGGCCGCCGGCATGCGTGCGCAGCCGCACGTTATCTCCCGAATAAGAGCGCAACAGCGGCGTGAACGGGTCACCGGGCAGATCCCCCGCCTGGTTGATGTGCGGCGGAAAGGTCGTGCTCGCCCCGGTCGGCCCCACGGCCGAGCTGATGGCACTGGGCGCCAGGTTCAGCGCCGGAATAGCCCGATCGGTGCGGCTTTGCAGGGCATACGCCAGGTCCCCGGCCAACCCTTCGGCCTGCATTCCTGGCTTGCCGTCCGGGGCAATGCGATTCGGGTCGTAGATGCGCAGCCCCACCGGCTCATGCCGATAGTTGACCACGAAGATGCCCGGATCGTCCGCCGAGATCGCCTGCGGACACGGCCGGCTCGGACAACCCGGTACCTCGCCACCTGCGGCCTCGATCACCGACTCCAGCAAACCGCCGGAATTCGGACTCTTGCGCACCGGTGGATTGACCGCATAGCGGAAGCTTTCGGTCGACGTCGGGTAGGCCGCCGCGTTGGGGATACCATCGGGACCCGCACCGACATACACGCCGGCCTCATAGGCGTGCTGGAAGTCGCTGAACTCCAGGAAGAACTCGCGGAAGCTGTCGTTCTTGCCGTCACCATTGTTATCCCCGGTGGCGATCACCGCCTGCCAGGAGGTCGGCCCGCCATCACTGCGGCTGTTCATCGGCTCGCCAGTTTCCGCATGGAACCAACTGGAGCCCGCCGGCTCGGTCAGCACGGTGGCATACAGGCCGATCTGCTGATGGGTGGAGGGGCCTAGGTGGTCGTGGGTGAAGATATTACCCAGGCCGCGATCAACGTTATGGATGTTCACCACCGGGTCGGCAAACCAGCGCTGCATGGTGGTTCGGGCCCCGAGCCAGTCGCTCCGTCCGAATTGCCCGAAGTACGGATGGCTCTTGGCCACTGGACAGTCCGCGCTACCTTCGCGCGGATCGCCGGGCTCGCAGCCATTGAATGCGCGGATCGCATGAATACGCTCGACCACCGCCCCCGGCGCGAGCACACCGTCCTCGTAGTTCCAGCCGTTGGCCGAGCCATCGGCAGCGGTCAGGTCCCACTTCGGCAGGTGGATATGCTGGCCAACCACGTCGGTCGGGGTGCGCACCTGGAAGTCATCCAGCTCGTAGAGCGCCGGAATCAGGTTGGTGTGGTGGTACATGGTGCAGTCGAAGGTGTTCATGCGCATCACCAGCGGCTCTGGCGGACGCTGCTTGTTGATCACCGGCACCGCATCCTCCCACAGGCTGAGAATGCGGGTTTGCGGGAAGTGATAACCGACTTTGTTGAACACCGCATCGAACTGGATATTCGCGCCCTTGTAGATGCGCGGCCGATCGGCAGTGAACACCGAGGAGCCGCTGAACGAGGTCCCACCCGGCTCGCCACTGAAGAACTGCCCGCGCCCACCCCCGGCGGTCAGGCGCATCTGCCGGTCATCCATGCAGGGTTCATAGTAGGGAGCGCCGCCGACCGGCAACGCGCCGTTGGTGCGAAAATCGCTGGCCACTACGTCCAGGTTGGGCATCACCGCGAAGCTCGGGTGCGAGGGCTTGGCGTGGTAGGCCATCGCCGCCTGCTCGACGTCGGTACCCTCTTCCGGATAGAAGACTGCCTTAGCCTTGTGGATGACCTTGGAGAAATCCAGCGCGCTGGTGGTGACCTCGGCTTCGCCGCCGGCCGCCCAGCCGTCCAGCGCATGGCGTGGTAGACCACCGTCCCAGCCCCCCGCCTGCGCCGGGTCGAGCGAGGCCCACAGCGCCTTGCCGCTGTCACGCAGGGACTGCGCCAGGGCCGGGGCGAGCATATCCAGCGGCGGCGTGGTGGGCCGCTGACCGACCGTGCTTTCGATGCCGCCGATCCAGAATGGGAAGCCCGGGTTCTTCAAGCTGCCATCGGCGTTGCGGTTGGCCTCGCTGCGATCGACCAGCGCCACCGAGCCGACGATCCGGCCGTGCTCACTGTCGTCATGCGCCGACTCATCTTCGGGCTCATCGTCGTCATGCCCGGCCAGCAGCGTGCCGCTGATCTTCGGCACCACCGCCACCTTGCCCGGCATTGGCGGCATGGCCTTGCCCGGCAAGGGCACCACCGCCGGGATCGGCGTTCCGGCGATGATTTCGCCATCGGGCAAGGCCCGGGCGCCCGCCGCCGGCAAACCGCTGCGCAGCGCAAACGGCTCCTCATGGAAACCGTCCTCGCCTTCGGCCGACACCGCCAGCCGGGTGCCCTCCTCCAGCACATCGTGAACCCGCCACATGGCCCACATGCCCTGGGCGAAGTGTGGGTAGAAGTGGCAGTGATAAATCGCATCGCCCGCCGTGCGGTTGCGGTTGCCCGAACCACCGTAGGCGATTTCATAGGTGTAACCCGAACCCGGGCCTATGCCCTGGGCATCCTTGTAGTCGGAGTTGTCGTCATTGGGATTGAACAACCACTGATGGCCATGCAGGTGGAACACATGCTGTTCATGGCCGACGTGGGTGTTGCGGAACTTGACGAAGTCGCCGATGTAGCTGTGGCTGACGTTGGATGGTTCGGCCGGGTACAGCGCCATGCTCGCCTTGATGCCGGTGCTGTCCTGCGGCGGCACCTGGCCCGGGCGCAGCCCTTCCAGGCCGACGTTGGCCGGTACATCCACCAGCATCGCGGCGTCGCCAGCGGCGTGGGCACTGAGGAAGAACTCCTCATAGGCGCAGGACAAACAGTCGTGCATCGGCCCGACCCCAAGGCGGTTGGCGATCACCTCGGCACCCATACCGGAAGAGCCATAGTTGATCATGAAGGCATCACGGGTCGGCTGCAGCACATGGCCGAACACCGGGTCGGCCCAATACTCGGGGAAAGCCTGCGCGGCCACGCTCTCGTCATGAAAGATCGCAGAAAAATCGCGGAACGGTTCCAGTCGATTGGGCAGTGCCGGGTTACGTTTGCCCATGCTTTCGAGCGGATAAGTCGAGGGTGGGAAACTGCCATCGGCATTCGGCCCCAGGACTATCGCATCGCTATGGCTGGCGATAATCTGGTTGCCATCGATCATGCTCAGGATCGGCGTGCCGGCCTTGCCTTCGCTGATCCAGGGTTCGCGCATCGGGTAGCGCGCCTCGTAATCGACTATGGGTTGGCCGGCCGGGGTGCGACCCGTGCTGGCCAGGCGAAGATCCTCTTCGGTCAGGGTGTTGCGATAGGTACGCCCGCCTTTCGGCACCACCACGACCTGACCGAACAACCCGTTGGACACGTTGCCGGCGCTGCCCTCTCCGCCGAAGGTGGCGCCGTCGCTGCTGGCGACGAAGGCACCTTCATGCTCGGCGTAGAAGTTGTAGCTGCGGCTTGCCCCCGGCGCCAGCAGGAAGTTGCCGTTACGCCCGGTGTTGGCGGCGATGTCGGCAATCGAATCGACCGCCTGCATGCCGGTGACCTTGAAGCCGATATGGCGGTCGGCCACCTGATCGTCTACCTGCAGCTCATCCTCCACCTCGTTGTGCCGTGGGTTGGCCGTGGCGGTCAGCAGGTTCTGCAGGTTGACCCGCAGGCAATCGCCCGCGGCGACGCGCAGCACCAAAGGCCGCGGGCGCTTGTCGGGGCGCAACAGCACCTCGCCTGGCACGGCGCGGCCACCTTTGTTCAGTGGCACGTCGTGGTCATCGACCACATCACTGCGCAGCGCGAAGATCATGCCGTTGACGTTCTGCGCACCGAGTCGGTTGAACATCAGCGGCTGGTCGATCGCCACCACGTCGGCGACCAGGTTGCGCGCGCAACTGATCGCCGCTTCAGCGCCCTGTACAGGCAGGAACACAGCCACGATGAGCGTCAACAGGCCACCGATGCCCGCTAACTGAGCGCCACCAGAAGCATGGCGAGGCTGAATATTGGCCCTTGTGGATGCGCTCTTCCGGTTCATCTTGGCGGCCCTCGAGTTCGGGTTAATCAACACCGGTGGAATTGACACCCCCTTCCAAGCAACCCCTATGCCATTAATATTTTCTTTATTATTCAAAGGTATACATAACAGCCAAAACCACTTTGGGGATTTTCCCCCACTCTTCGCCCACTCCTGCCCCGCCAGGGCCAGCCAACAAAGTCCCGTGAGCGAGTCGTTGTATACCGTTGGAGTGTGTCGCTGAAGCGCAGGCCCCAATCACCGGCTTGGCGCGCAAATGACGGCAGTGACGGCCCACGCAGACCGCCTACCCAGCGCATGCATTTGTCACTGAACGAGGCGCAAACCTTTCGCGCGTTTGCGGCCATCCAACGCTCCTTGTGAGCATCTGCTAGTGGCCTGTACGGTGAGTGGGTTAACCCAAGTTCGGATGATTGAGGTACCGAGACAAGACGCGCGACGAGTCATAGCGCGCAATGGCGAGGAGCGGCAACGCAGTATCGGGGCCTCAGACGTCGAAATGGACTAATTGAACTAGCCACGCAGGCCATTAGATAGCCAGTTCAAGAGGGTAAATAGCCCCGCTAGTGGGGATATTCCCCAGCAGTGGGCGGGAGATATCGGCTCAGGCCGATCAAAGTGAAGTGGCTTGCTCGCCCGCTTGCAGGCGCTGGTAAAGCTCGATCACCCGGGGAACATAGCGTTGGGTTTCGGCAAACGGCGGAATGACCCAGCCGCGACTCCTGACGGCTCCAGGGCCCGCGTTATAGGCGGCCAGAGCCAGGGAAAGGTCATTGTCGAACATGGCCATCAAACGTTTCAGATAGCGAGCGCCGCCGCGGATATTCGCTTCCGGGTCCCAAACATCCTCGACCCCCAGTTCGCGGGCAGTATCCGGCATCAACTGCATCAAGCCGGCCGCACCACCCGCCGAGAGCGCCGTCGGATCGTAGTTCGACTCGGTATCGATCACCGCATGCAACAAGGCTTCGGGCAGCCCGTTCTCGGCTGCGGCCGCCACCACTAACTGGGTGAACGGCCGCGGCTTTGTCAAAGCCTGGCGCTTGGTTTTAGGCAGTGGCGACGCCGCTGTTTCCCGGCGCACGCGGACATAGTGCTGCCCTTCACGATACACATTGGAGAGCGTCACGCTGCCGTCTGCGGCTACGCCTCTATAGACATCGGCCTGCACAGTGACCGCGGCCGTTACGGCGCCGACAGCGAGCAAACATAAGCTAGACAGTCGCATCCTCGAATCCCCTCGACGAAGGTCAAGTGCAGCCGTGCAGCCGCAAGCACCTGATTGGTTGTGCCGCTGCAGCACGCAAAGCCTGTGCCGGGAATAGTGCGTAGCCCACGCAAGGCGATACCCCGGGCTCGCCTTGCACGCCTCTTGCATAGCGCTCATTGACAGGCTCACAGCAAACCATGGCTATGGAGGCTTCTATGCAATTGCGTCGTCACTTGGCCCTGCGGGGCCAACAAGGTTTCACCCTGCTCGAACTGTTGGTGGTGCTGGTAGTACTTGGCTTGCTCGCCGGTATCGTCGCCCCCAAGTACTTCAACCAGCTCGGCCGCTCGGAAATCAAGGTTGCGCGTGCGCAGATCGAGGGACTGTCCAAGGCCATCGATATCTATCGTCTCGAAGTCGGTCGTTACCCCTCCTCCGAACAAGGCCTTGACGCGCTGGTGCTGGCACCCAGCGACGAGCCGAAATGGGCGGGGCCGTACTTGCAGAAGACCATCCCGCAGGACCCCTGGGGCCACGAGTATGTGTATCGCTCACCTGGCGAGTACGGCGACTACGACCTGTTGTCGCTGGGCAAGGACGGCCAGCCCGGCGGGGACGGCGAGAACGCAGAAATAACCAACTGGCAATGACGGGCTAGAACACCATGCGCTATCGGGTCAAAGGGGTGCGTAAACCATCTGCCGTGGTCTCCTTGGTTGTCGAGGCCCAGACACCTGCCGACGCCCTGCGCCTGGCGGAAGAGCAGGATCTACGGGTGTTGACCCTGCGCCCGGAACAGCGCTGGTCGCTGAGCCACTGGCGCGCGCGCGAGGCCTTCCCGCTGCTGCTGTTCAGTCAGGAACTGACCACCTTGCTGAATGCCGGACTGGCCCTGATCGATGCGCTGGAAAGCCTGGCCGAAAAAGAGTCCGCGCCTGAAGCGCGCAAGATTCTCGCGGGTCTGGTGCGCTTGCTCTATGAGGGCAAGTCGCTCTCCCAGGCGCTGGGCCAATACCCCTGGGTGTTCCCGGCGCTGTACGTGGCCCTGGTCAAGTCCAGTGAAAAGACCGGCGCGGTCGGCGACGCCCTGAGCCGCTATGTGGCGTACCGCAGCCGCATGGATGAGGTACGCCAGAAGATCGTCAGCGCCTCGGTCTATCCACTGCTGCTGTTGGTGGTCGGCTGCGGCGTGCTGCTGTTTCTGATCGGCTACGTGGTGCCCCGCTTCAGCCTGGTGTTCGAGGGCCTCGGATCCAACCTGCCCTGGTTGTCGCAAGTGCTGCTGAAGTCCGGCTTGTTCCTGCATGCCCACCAGGCCAGCGTATTCGGCGGCATGCTGTTGGCGATCATCACCAGCGCCCTCCTCCTGCGGCAAAACAGCGTGCGCTACGCCTTGAGCCAGTTAATCGAGAAGGTCCCGACCATTCGCCGGCGTATCTTCATCTACGAGCTGGCGCGCTTCTACCGCTCGCTGGGCATTCTGCTGCAAGGTGGCATTCCCGTACTCACGGCGATGAGTATGGTCCGAGGTCTGCTCAACGTGGCCTCTCGCAGCCGCCTCGACCAAGCGTGCGAACGCATCCGCGAAGGCCATGCGCTGTCCAGAACCCTGGAGGAAAACCAACTGGCAACGCCGGTTTCCCTGCGCATGCTGCGCGCCGGCGAGCAGTCAGGAAATCTTGGCGAAATGATGGAGCGCACCGCCGATTTTTATGATGAAGAAACCAGCCGCTGGATCGAGTGGTTTGTCCGGCTGTTCGAGCCCCTGCTGATGGTCTTCATCGGTTTGATCATCGGGGTGATTGTCATCCTGATGTACATCCCGATCTTCGAACTGGCCTCGAGCATTCAATAGCGCAGGCAACTTGCGTCCTAGCAACGCCTACAGCCCCACTCTGCAGTGGCTCTGCTGAATGACTCCCGCGCAAAAAAAACGCCGCGGCATATGCATGCCCACGGCGTAGAGGATTTAACCTGGAGCACGAAGACGCTGTCAGCGCCCGTAGTGCTCTTTGCCCCAATTAAGTAGTTCTTCCAGCAACTGGCGTAGCACCAGGCGGGTCGGATCGGCCAGGGACGTCTGGTAGGTGTAGGGCTCTACCTCGTCCATGTACAGAGCCTGCGCCAGTTCCAACTGGATGGCGTGGATATGATCTGCGGGCTTGCCGTAATGACGAGTGATATGCCCGCCCTTGAAGCGCCCGTTGAGCACGTGGCTGTAGTGCGGCGCAGCGGCGCACACCTGCTTCAGCCGTTGCGCCACTTGCAGGTCGCAACTGGCGCCCTCATTGGTACCCAGGTTGAAGTCTGGCAGGCGACCGTCGAACAGACGCGGCACTCGGGAGGCAATCGAGTGGGCATCGAACAGTAAGGCGTAGCCGAACTCGCGCTTCAGCCGTGCCAGCTCGGCTGCCAGGGTGCGGTGATAAGGCGTCCAGATTTCCGTCAGATAACGCGCCCGCTCCTCGCCCGAGGGCTCTAGGCCTTCCCGGAACAGCGGCTGGCCATCGAACAACGTCGAGGGGTACAGCCCGGTGGTCGCGCTGGCATACAAAGGCTTGTCGTCGGCCGGTCGATTAAGGTCGACCACAAAGCGCGAGTAGCCGGCGGCCAGGGTGCTGGCACCCAGTTCGGCGGCGAAGTCGTAGAGCCTGGGGATGTGCCAGTCGGTATCCGGCAGGCTGCGCGCCTGCTCGACCAACCCCGCCTCCACCGCGGGAGTCAGGCGCAGGCCGGCATGCGGCATGCTGATCAGCAGCGGCACACGGCCACGGCTGAATTCAAAGGCGTGGTTGATCTCAGACATCGATTTGCTCCTCGCCATGGCGGATCACCCGCTTGTGCAGTTCGCCGCCGAGCCAGTAGGCCAGCTCCGCCGGCCGGGCGATATCCCAGGCGACGAAGTCGGCGACCTTGCCGACCTCCAGGCTGCCGTGGCTGTCGGCCAGGCCCAGTGCCTTGGCCGCGTGCAGGGTAACGCCGGCCAGCGCCTCCTCCGGGGTCATGCGGAACAGGGTGCAGGCCATGTTCATCATCAGCCGCACCGACAGCGCCGGCGAAGTGCCAGGGTTGAGGTCGCTGGCGATCGCCATGGCCACGCCATGCTCACGCAGCACCTGCATCGGCGGTAATTGCGTCTCGCGCAGGAAGTAAAAGGCGCCGGGCAACAGCACCGCCACGCTGCCGGCAGCAGCCATGGCCTGGGCATCGGCCTCGTCCATAAACTCCAGGTGATCGGCCGACAGAGCGCCGTAGCGCGCCGCCAGACTGGAGCCATGCAGCGAGGAAAGCTGCTCGGCATGCAGCTTGACCGGCAGCCCCAGCTCGCCGGCACGCTGAAATACGCGTTCGACCTGCGCTGGGGAGAACGCCAGGTGCTCGCAGAAGGCATCGACCGCATCGACCAGACCTTCAGCCGCCAGGGTCGGCAGTATCTCGCTGCACACCAGATCGATGTACGCATCGCTGCGCTCGGCGTACTCCGGCGGCAACGCATGGGCCGCCAGGCAGGTGGCCTGCACGGTAACCGGCAGGCTTTCGCCAAGGCGGCGGATCACCCGCAACATCTTGCGCTCGCTGGCCAGGTCGAGGCCATAGCCGGATTTGATCTCCACCGTGGTCACGCCGTCATGCAGCAGGCTGCGCAGACGCTGCTGGGCACTGGCGAACAGCTCATCCTCGCTGGCCGTGCGGGTGGCACGCACCGTGCTGGCAATGCCGCCACCGGCCTTGGCAATCTCGGCATAGCTGACGCCTTCCAGGCGCTGCTCGAATTCACCACTGCGATCACCGCCGAACACCAGGTGGGTGTGGCAATCGATCAGCCCCGGGGTCAACCAGGCACCGCCGAGGTCGATGGTTTCGGCATAGTCGCCGGCTGGCAGTTCGGCGCGCGGGCCGATCCATTCGATGCGCTCGGCGCGCGTCACCAGCGCCGCATCCTCGATGATCGAGTAATGCCCACCGGCCATCGTGGCGGCGTGGCAATTGAGCCAGAGTTTGTTCATCACAGATCTCCAATATTCGAGTCGCTTACGACCGGCTTGCCGGCAACCGAGGCCAAGTCCAAAGCGGCGCGCAGGTAGTCATTCAACGGCCTGTTAATGTGCATCTGACCCTCTGACATTCGCCTGGCCGTGCGAAAAATCGCCGCCAATCGGTTAATCCAGTCTTCACTGTCGTGCAGCGGCGGCTCACTGCCGGGAGCGTCGCCGCTGCACGGCGGTGGCTTATACCGACTGCAGTGGATGCAGAAGCGGGAACAGCGGGTGTTCCAGGGTAGCGCCTTCAGGTAATTCGTCGACCAGGCCAGGGAATTCCGGCGAGGTTTTCCAGTGACGTGGCGCATGGCGCATGTCGTCGCCAAGGAAGCGTACAGAGAACGCCCTCCGCCGCCGGTTGCCGCCGACACCCGCCGAGGCATGCAACGTGAGCATATGGAAGAACACTACATCACCGGGCTCCAGCTGCCAGCCGAGGATATTCCAGGCTGAACGATCCGCCTCGATATCCGGCAGATCAGCCAGGCTGCCTTCCGGGAACCAGCGTGCCTGGTTGTCCAGGAAGGTTCGCGGCATCAACCAGGGGCCCAGGTGCGAACCGCCGACAAACTCCAGCGTCGCCTCGCGGGACACCGGGTCCACCGGCATCCACATGCTGCAGTTCTGCCGGCCCTCTACGTTGTAATAGGGTTGATCCTGGTGCCAGGGCGTACGCTGTTGGGTATTGGGTTCCTTCACCAGCAGGTGGTCGTGATAGAGCCTTGCCGCTTGGCTTTGCATCAGCTGCGCGGCGACCTCTCCAACCCGGCTATCGAAGATAAAGCGCCGATAAGCATCAATCTCTTGCCAGTTGCAGAAGTCTTCAAAGAACCAGCCAGGGTCGTCTGGACTGCTGGCAACCTTGGCGCGCTCGCTGGGCTTGGCCAGGTTCTGCTCGATGCCAGTCGTCAGCAGGGCAACCTCCTCGGCACTGAACAACTGCCGAATGCAGATAGCTCCATCGCGCTGAAAATCTTCCACCTGCTCAGTCGTTAATTTGAACTCACTGGTTTGTAGCGTCATTGAGGTTATTCCTTGTGGCTCATAACACCATGGCCGCGGCCCAACCAAAGGCAATCAGCGGCAAGTTGAAATGCAGGAAGGTGGGTACCACGGTGTCCCAGATATGGTCGTGCTGGCCATCGGCATTCAGGCCGGCGGTCGGGCCCAGGGTTGAATCCGAGGCCGGCGAGCCAGCATCACCGAGGGCGGCAGCAGTACCGACCAAGGCGATCACCGCCAGTGGCGAGAAGCCGAAGCTGAGCGCCAAGGGCACATAGAGGGCCGCAATGATCGGCACGGTGGAAAACGACGAGCCGATACCCATGGTAATCAGCAGCCCCACCAGCAGCATGACCAGCGCCGCTAGACCGCGATTGTCGCCGATCAGCTCCACCGAACTGCTGACCAGTGTCGGAATTTCCCCGGTGGCATTCATCACCCCGGCAAAACCCGAGGCGGCGATCATGATAAAGCCCACCATGGCCATCAAGCGCATGCCTTGAGTAAACACATTGTCTTGCTCACTCCAGCGGATGACCCCACTCATGGTGATGATGGAGAAGCCGACCAAGCCGCCAAAGACCATGGACCCCGTCCACAGCTGCACCACCAGGGCCAGCACCAGGGCCAGCAGGATCATGCCCAGTTGCCTGGACGTCAGGCTGGCGGCCTGCTCTTCATGAGAACCTTCGATGGGCAGATCCTGGTAGCCGCGCTTGCGCCGATAGCTGACCAGCAAGGCAATGGCCAGACCGACCAGCATACCCAGCACCGGAAGCAGCATCGCTTGCGGCGCCATGCCCGCGGTCACACTGAAGGCTGCTGCCTCACCCGCACTGTTGATCTGGGCGATCAGGATATCGTTGAGAAAGATGCTGCCGAAACCCACCGGCACACACATATACATCACGGTGATAGAGAAGGTAATGGCGCAAGCGACCGCGCGACGATCCAGCTGCAGGCGGTTCATCACATGCAACAGCGGCGGCACCAGAATCGGGATAAACGCAATGTGTACCGGAATCACGGTGCCGGACGCGAAGCCGGCCAATATCAAGCTCGACAGCATGCTCCACTTGATGACGGTTAAATGACTGCCCGAGTGATTGCCGTTACTGATGTAACTCACCACACTTCGCGACATCCGCTGTGAAAGGCCCGTGCGCGACAGCGCGATGGCGAACGCACCCAGCGTGGCATACGCCAACGCCACCGGAGCTCCTCCTCCTAGACCGCCATTAAAGGCCGAGACGATATCGCCCATCGGCATGCCGGCATACAGCCCGCCCACGACCGCCGAAACAATCAGAGCGAAGACTACCGATACCCTCAGCAAACTCAGGGTCACCATCACCAGAACAGCTAATACGATTGCGCTCACGCATTACTCCCTATTGTTATTTTTATTGGTTGGCGATGCAGAGCGCAGCCGCTGTGCATCGCCCTTACATTTATTGACTTGGCAGCAGTTGCGCAGGCAATAGAGTGCTCAGGCAGCGTGAAGCGATCAGCTGGCTGGCGGCCTCGATGTCCGGGGCGAAGAAACGGTCTTCCTCGTAGTGGCTGACCTGCTCGCGTAGCGCAACGCGGGCCTGTTCCAGCTTCACCGAAGTCTTACGACCTTCGCGAAAGTCCAGGCCCTGGCAGGCGCCCAGCAGTTCCACGGCGAGGATGCCACGCACGTTATCGGCCATTTCCCACAGACGCTTGCCGGCGGCCGGGGCCATGGACACGTGGTCCTCCTGGTTGGCCGAGGTCGGCAGACTGTCGACGCTGTGCGGATGGGACAGTGCCTTGTTCTCGCTGGCCAGTGCGGCGGCGGTAACCTGGGCGATCATGAAGCCGGAGTTGACCCCGCCATTGGCCACCAGGAACGGCGGCAACTGCGACATGTGTTTGTCCATCATCAGCGAGATGCGCCGCTCGGACAGCGAACCGATTTCGGCGATGGCCAGGGCCAGGTTGTCGGCGGCCATGGCCACCGGCTCGGCGTGGAAGTTGCCACCGGAGATCACATCGCCCTCGGCGGCGAACACCAGCGGATTATCCGACACCGCGTTGGCCTCGACTGACAACACCTCGGCAGCCTGACGGATCTGGGTCAGACAAGCGCCCATGACCTGCGGCTGGCAACGCAGCGAATACGGGTCCTGCACCTTGTCGCAGTACTCGTGGGACTGCGAGATTTCGCTGCTCGGGGTGAGCAGGTCACGATAGGCCGCGGCCGCATCGATCTGCCCACGCTGGCCACGGGCCGCGTGAATGCGTGGATCAAACGGGGCGCGCGAGCCGAGCATGGCCTCCACACTCAGGCCGCCGGTGACCAGCGCCGCGCCGAACAGATCCTCGGCCTGGAACAAGCCGCGCAGGGCGTAGGCAGTGGAGACCTGGGTGCCGTTGAGCAGCGCCAGGCCTTCCTTGGCCGCCAGGGTCAGCGGCTCGAGGCCAGCCTTGGCCAGCGCCTCGGTGGCCGGCAGCCATTCACCCTGATAGCGGGCCTTGCCCTCACCCAGCAGCACCAGCGACATGTGCGCCAAAGGTGCCAGGTCGCCGGAGGCGCCGACCGAGCCCTTGAGCGGGATATGCGGATAAACCTCGGCATTGATCATGGCGATCAGCGCGTCGATGACCAGCCGACGAATACCGGAGAAGCCACGGCTCAGGCTGTTGACCTTGAGCACCATGATCAGGCGCACCAGGTCATCATCCAGCGGTTGGCCAACGCCGGCGGCGTGCGACAGCACCAGCGAACGCTGCAGGTTTTCCAGGTCTTCGCTGGCGATGCGGGTCGAAGCCAGCAAACCGAAACCGGTGTTGATGCCGTAGGCGGTGCGGTTCTCGGCGAGGATCTGCTCGACGCAGGCCACGCTGGCCTCGATGCCTGCAGAGGCACTGTTATCCAGGGTTAGGCTGACGGGTGCCTGGTGGATTTGACGCAATTGGGCCAGGGTCAGCTGACCGGGCAGAAGATTCAGAGTGTTCATGTTCAGGCTCCTTTAACCGCGGTAATCATCGGCAGGTTGAGGCCCTGCTCCTTAGCGCAATCGATGGCAATTTGGTAACCGGCATCGGCGTGACGCATCACCCCGGTGGCCGGATCGTTGTGCAGCACACGAGCGATGCGTTCGGCGGCTTCATCGCTGCCGTCGCAGACGATGACGACCCCGGAGTGCTGGGAGAAGCCCATGCCGACGCCGCCGCCGTGGTGCAGCGAGACCCAGGTGGCGCCGCTGGCGGTATTCAGCAGGGCGTTGAGCAGTGGCCAGTCGGACACGGCATCGGAGCCGTCTTGCATGGCTTCGGTTTCGCGGTTGGGGCTGGCGACCGAACCGGAGTCCAGGTGATCGCGACCGATCACCACCGGCGCGGACAGCTCGCCACTGCGGACCATTTCGTTGAACGCCAGGCCGAGCTTGGCGCGCTGGCCCAGGCCGACCCAGCAGATACGTGCCGGCAGCCCCTGGAAGGCGATGCGCTCGCGCGCCATATCCAGCCAGTTGTGCAGGTGCGCGTCATCGGGAATCAGTTCTTTGACCTTGGCATCGGTCTTGTAGATGTCCTGCGGGTCGCCGGACAGCGCGGCCCAGCGGAACGGACCGATACCGCGGCAGAACAGCGGACGGATATAAGCCGGAACGAAGCCGGGGAAGTCGAAGGCATTGCTGACGCCCTCCTCCTTGGCCATCTGGCGGATGTTGTTGCCGTAGTCGAAAGTTGGTACGCCTTGCTGCTGGAAGTCCAGCATGGCCTGCACGTGCACGGCCATCGACTGCTTGGCCGCCTTGACCACCGCAGCCGGCTCACTCTGCGCACGCTGGCGATACTGCTCCCAGCTCCAGCCGATCGGCAGGTAGCCATTGAGCGGGTCGTGGGCGCTGGTCTGGTCGGTGACCATGTCTGGGCGCACACCGCGCTTGACCAGTTCCGGGAGAATTTCGGCGGCATTGCCCAACAGGGCGATGGAGATGGCCTTGCCTTCGGCGCAGTACTTGGCGATACGTGCCAGAGCGTCGTCCAGGTCGCTGGCTTGCTCGTCGACGTAACGGCTGTTCAGACGGAAGTCGATGCGGCTTTGCTGGCATTCGATATTCAGCGAGCAGGCACCGGCCAGGGTCGCGGCCAGCGGCTGCGCGCCACCCATGCCACCCAGGCCTGCAGTCAGAACCCACTTGCCTTGCAGGCTGCCGTTGTAGTGCTGGCGGCCGGCTTCGACGAAGGTTTCGTAGGTGCCCTGGACGATGCCCTGGCTGCCGATGTAAATCCAGCTGCCGGCGGTCATCTGGCCGTACATGGCCAGGCCCTTGGCATCCAGTTCGTTGAAGTGCTCCCAGTTCGCCCAATGCGGCACCAGGTTGGAATTGGCGATCAGCACGCGCGGGGCATTACTGTGGGTCTTGAACACGCCGACCGGCTTGCCGGATTGCACCAGCAGGGTCTCGTCGTCGTTCAGTTGCTTGAGGCTCTCGACGATCTGGTCGTAGCACTCCCAGTTGCGCGCGGCGCGACCGATACCGCCATACACCACCAATTCCTTGGGGTTCTCGGCGACTTCCGGGTCGAGGTTATTCATCAACATGCGCAGCGGCGCTTCGGTCTGCCAGCTCTTGGCATTCAGCTGGGTACCGCGTGGGGCGCGGATTTCGACATCACGGAAACGGCTTGAATTACTCACAAGAAATCCTCCAGAAAATTTTGCTGCTTGCATGGCTCTGCAGATTTGCCACGCCAAGACACAGGCTGAATATAAGCATGTATATACAACCTATATCAAGCTATTTTTAAGCCCGCGCAAGATCACTAAACGCCACCCATCGCAGACACGCAAACAGCCGCCTACGGCGCGATTCGCGCTGATTAGCTAGATGGATCAGGAGATACCCGCAGACCTGCGACGTGGGCAGGCATCGGCTTGTCAGACGCCGGTGACGGCGATACCCACCAACGCCTCAGCAGCCTTCGGCGGCTCGACATGCACAGCGACGATTGGCAGGGGTGCTTGCGGCAAAGGTCACACCGCGCGGAATTTGATCATGGCCACTTCCATAGCCACACGAGATGCGGGATACCACAGCCAGACAGTCAACCGCGCGCCAAGGGCGCGCGGACTGCCCTAACCTATTAGGCTTGTTGTCTCAGACCATCTTTCGTAGCACATGAGCAAAGGCCAGCTGGGTTTGTTCCTCGGCGGCGTGGCGACCGCCGCGGATTACCTGCTGCCCGGCGACGAACACATCGCGGATTTGCCGATCACCGCCAGCAAACAACCAGCGATTGAGAATGCCATCGCCCTCGGCCGTGGCGATGTATGGATCATTGCCATCGAGCACCAGCAGGTCGGCGCGCTTGCCCACCTCAAGCGCACCCACTGGCTGCCCCAATGCCTGGGCGCCGCCGGCCACCGCGGCATCGAACAGGCTGCGACCAATCATCGGCTGGTCGCTGCGGTAAAAGCGGTTGCGCTTCTGGTCGCGCAGACGCTGACCATACTCGAGCCAGCGCAGCTCTTCAGCCACGTTCACCGAGATATGGCTGTCCGAGCCTATGCCCAGGCGCCCGCCTTGAGCGATGTAGTCCACGGCGGGAAAGATCCCGTCGCCCAGGTTGGCTTCCGTGGTAATGCACAGGCCAGCCACCGAGCCACTGCTGGCCATGCTACGGATCTCGCCCGCATCCGCATGGGTCGCATGGACCAGGCACCAGCGCTGATCCACCGGTACATGCTCGAACAACCATTGCAATGGCCGGCGGCCGCTCCAGGTCAGGCAGTCACTGACTTCCTTCTGCTGTTCGGCAATATGGATATGAATCGGACAGTCGCTGCTGTCGGCGGCCAATACGGCGCTGATTTGCTCTGGCGTCACCGCGCGCAGTGAGTGGAAGCACAGCCCCACTTGCTGGGCGGGCTGTTGCGCCAGCAGCGGACGCAGGCGCTCGATCAGGTTCAGGTAGCTGTCGGTGCTGTTGATAAAGCGACGTTGCCCATGATTGGGCGCTTGGCCGCCGAACCCCGAGTGGGAATAGAGCACGGGCAGCAGGGTCAAACCGATGCCCGCATCCCGCGCCGCGCGGCTGATGCGCAGCGCCAGTTCTGCCGGCTCGGCGTAGGCCTGACCGTTGCTGTCATGGTGCACATAATGGAACTCGGCGACGCTGGTGTAGCCGCACTTGAGCATCTCGATATACAGCTGACGGGCGACGACTTCGATTTGCTCGGGGTCCAGGCGCTCGACCAACCGGTACATCACGTCGCGCCAGGTCCAGAAGCTGTCGTTGGGATTCCCAGCCAACTCGGTCAGACCGGCCATCGCGCGCTGAAACGCATGCGAGTGCAGGTTCGGCATGCCCGGCAACACCGGACCGGCGAGGCGTGTGGCCCCTTCAGGCGAGCCGTCAACCGTGATCTTTTCCAGGTTGCCGGAGGCGGAGATATCTAGACGCACGTTCCGAGCCCAGCCCTCGGCGAGCAGTGCGGAAGAGGCGAAGAATGCGGGCATAGGGGTTATCCTAGGTGCTGACTTTATTTGTATATACATATACAGACCTTAGCATCGACTGTAAACGGTCATGCCGAGTAAGTGAGGAAATTCACAGGCCCAAAAGTCACCTCCAGAGCAGCTGACAGGCATGACTCGCCCTACTTGGCTCCCCACTGACGATGAGTATCGTTGGTCAGAAACGCGAGCGCATACACACCGCCATTTAGGCATTCGGACTGACGCCGCTTCCCTCAGCTGGCAACTTTCTGTTCTTCGAGACGCCGCACGAAGCGAAAGAACTGAATACTGCGCTGCTGGCAGCAGCGAGTGATCGTCAAACCCTGGCGTGAGCCTGGCTATACCCGCTTCCTGCGTGTGAACATAGGCAGCCGCGAAGACAACGCCCTGTTCCTTTCGGCACTGGCCAACGTGTTAGCAACCCGCTAGGGGATTGAAATATGCCCAAGGACAGACTGCCGCAACCGCCGCAAGCACGCTATCGTCAGGCGAAATCCTTTGTCATGACGAAAGTACGTTCTGGAGAATGGAAGCCCGGCGCCCTCATCCCCTCGGAACAGAAGCTGTCCCTCGAGCTGAACATGTCGCGGATGACGGTCAACCGCGCTCTGCGCGAGCTGACCGACGAGGGCGAACTGGTTCGCCTGTCCGGAGTCGGCACCTTCGTCGCCAATCGCAAGCCTCAGTCCAACTTGCTGATGATCGCCAACATCGCGGACGAAATTCAGGCGCGCGGACACCGCTACTCCTGCCAAATTCTGCAGCTGACGCGCGAAAGCGCCTCTCTTGCCGTGGCGGCCGCCCTCGAACTGAAAACTGGCAGTTCGGTCCATCATCTGGTCTGCGTTCATTCTGAGGACGGCGTACCCGTGCAATTGGAAGACCGCTACGTCAACGCGCAACTGGTGCCCGAGTTCCTCCAGCAGCAGTTCGGTAACGACTTACAACCGTCGCAATACTTGTTGAACACTATCGCCGCCGACGATATCGAACACATAGTCGACGCAGTACTGCCAACCCCGGAGGAGCGCCAGCAACTGCACATCAGTGAATATGAGCCCTGCCTGGTGCTGATTCGCCGCACCTGGTCGCAAAACCAAGGGGTCACCTTCGTGCGTTTCCTGCACCCCTCTTCACGCTACCGCCTGGGCAGCCGTGTATCGACCAGCGGCAACAATCGCTCAGGGTAAACCCGGATCAAGCATCCACAGCACGCTGGGAAATAGAGAGCTCCTGGAGTGCCCCTCCTAGAGGCCGCTAATCGGGTCAAACTCAACGAGTCAGGGATTGTTGCGCCACACAACAACCGCACCCTACTGGCCTGCGTGTTCAGGCACTAGGCGTGAGCCGATGTAACTCAATCACGCAGCAACGACCGCCAACTGACGCGTCCAGGCGCCACTCACGTAAATCCGCCTCAGCGTCCAGCACCAGACAGTCATATTGCCCGAGCACAGGGCAAGCTTCACCTTCAAGACTCACGCGCAGGCTACCGGCAGTACTGAACAGCAGCACTAGGGCAGCGGAGCTATAGAAGTGCGTGGGCGTATCGAGTGCCAGCCACTGCAAGCGTGCGGCATAGCGATCCGGCGCATAAATCAGGTTGAAGTCGCGAATGGCGCCATCCAGCAACCGGCAGTCGACACGACTGCCACCGGAAAACGCGAAGGCATCCGACGACAGCAGCGGCCGCGAGATAACCCCGTCGACTTCCAGCTGCATCCCTGCGCCTTCCAGTACCGTGATGAGGCGCTGATAGCCGTTGAACTCAGAAAAACCACCGGACTCGGCAATGTCGGCAATGGACAGACGCCAACCGAAGCCATCGAGTCCTTCGCTAGCATCCTTAACGATTTCCTGGGTGCTGCCGCCGCCATTCTTCCACGGCATGCGCGGATAATCGGCGGCCCTGAGAACCTTAATCTCGCTCATGAACTGAAACGCCCCTCCAGACGATGGCGTGAGCCCGGGTGCAGCAGGCGCGCAGTAGAAACCGCCTGTTGCCCGGACCAGGTGCGTCGACGAATCAACAAGCAGGGCTCGTTGCGTTCGATCTGCAGCAACCGGCATTCCTCGGCTTCGGCGAGTATGGCTTCGACTACATGCTCACCCTCGGTCAGCGGCGCGACCCGCGACAGGTAGGCATAGGGCGTGAGCTGGGTGAAATCCTGCTGCAGGTAGTCCGGTGCCACGAGCGCATTGACGTAGCGATCCTCGAGCTGCACCGCAACGTCATTCTCGTAATGCACGATCAGTGAGTGGAAGACTTTCTGGCCCTGGCGCAGATCGAGCGCAAAAGCTCGCTCTGGACTGGCCAGTTCCTCGCCCAGACGAATCACCTGGCAATGATGACGATGACCGCGGGCGGCGATCTCGTCGGCGATGTTGTTAACTGCAAATAACGCCGAACGCCCTTTCGGCTCAGCGACAAAGGTGCCAACCCCCTGCATGCGCACCAGCAGACCATCGCTGGTCAGCTCGCGCAGGGCACGGTTAATGGTCATGCGACTGAAGCCCAGCTCTTCCACCAGTTCACTTTCCGAAGGCACTCGATGGTGGACGGGCCACGCCCCACTCTGAATTTGCTGAATGATCATCTGCTTCACTTGGGCATAGAGCGGGGCAGGAATGTCACTGAGCTGATCGGCCAGCAGCGAAGACCGCAGGAGCTGCTTAGACATGTGATTCTCCTCGGCAGCCAAGTGTCTAGCTTGCCTTCGACTAACAAAAATGCGCATGTATATACAGAAGCATACAAATGCATAAGGCATTAGTATGCATGAATTAATAGCGTCTTGGGCATCCCTGCCTGAAGGCCGGATTGAGGAGTTGCGAGCGACATGGCACGAGGCAATACGACTTACATAGTCGAGCACCGCAGCTTTTACGTATCCAAACCACGAATATCTGTGGCGCCCTATCTGCCAGATACTATGCCTGTCACCCCTGAACGCGCCCACACGGTGCCCAAGAATCCAGCCTGCTGACGTAGATCGAACGCCCACCTTACGGTGGCTACATACTCATTATCTCTGTTCGTGGAACCTGCAATGGACAATCTCCCTCCACTTCGCGCACTGCAAGTTTTTGACACCGTTGGCCGCTGTGGTGGCATTTCAGAAGCAGCCAAACGCCTGGGTGTTTCGGCCGGAGCGGTGAGCCAGCAGATGAAAATCCTGGAAGATGCGCTGGGCATAAGCTTGACCGCCCGGGACGGCAAACGCATACGCTTGACCAGTGCGGGCCAGCGTTACCATCAGAGCTGTGCCAGCGCTTTCGAAAACCTGCGAATCGCCCAGGCTGAAGTCGAGCAGTCGAAAAACAGAAGCAATCTGCGAGTCAGTGCGCTGCCATCCCTGATGTCAGGCTGGCTGGCCCCGCTGGTATTTGCCTGGCAACAGAGTCAAGCGGATGTCGATATCTATCTTGACGGCAGCCATGCGGAACCATCCAGCAGTGGCTATGAGATCGACTTCCGTATTACCTACAGTGATCGTGCGCTGGATGCCGAGAACTCCATCGAACTGTTCCGCGACTGTGTCGTGCCCGTATGCAGTCCAGCCCTGCTCCCCAGTGACCCAGCCCAAGTAACGCCTGCCTCGTTAATGGTCTACCCATTGCTATCCATCGACTGGCTACCCAAGTTCGCTTCGCCGCCCTCATGGCGCGACTGGTTCAAGGCAAACTCTGTTGAGTGCTCACAACTGCATGACAGCCATAGAGTCTTTTCTCTCTCGGCGGTAGCCATACAGGCCGCCATCGCAGGCCAAGGCTTCGCCCTCGCCCAATACTCGATGATTGAGCAAGACATTGAGGCCGGTCGCCTGGTTATGCCCTTAAGCCGCCCCCTGCCCATGCCTGCGTCCTATTTCCTCACCTGGACAAAGAGCGCTTTCGATCACGACCACTGCCGACAATTCCACCGCTGGCTAGTGGCGCGGGGACGGGAGCAGAGTGAGCGCAACTTGGCACTATTTGCAGACGCCGGAGAATAGTGCTCCTGAAGCTTATCCTTCACTTTCAGCCATCCGACGCTATCTGACAGGCGCTGCCTGGCATAGCCTGATTTGTCCGAAGTGAAGGCTTTGTACGGGGGTATAACTGGATCATGCAATGTACGGTGGCTGGCCGTATGCCTCTACTAGCATCCCGCCCTGATTAACCGATGCAGAACCCACCCATAGGTGTGTAGGTAACTGTAATGCAAACACCGGTGCAGGCGTAACGGTGCTCTTAGCTACCCAAATCGATGGTCACGGTACTCAGCGGACGCGAGCAGCAAAGCAGAATCGCGCCGTTCTCCGGGACTTCCAATGGCTCCTCGAAGTACTCGACATCGCCCTCGCGCAAGTCCACCTGGCAGGTACTGCACAGGCCGGCCCGGCAATTGAATGCTGGGGTCAGGCCGGCTTGCTCGGCCAGATCGAGGAGCGAGTTGCAGTTCTGATCCCAGGCCAGCGTAGTGCCGGAAGGCAGGAAGCGTACGCTCAGGGTTTCCGCGCCCTGCTCCACACTGCTCTGCGCGACCGGCACAGGTACGGGTGTCGGCACGGAGGCCGGCTCCGATTGCTCGATATCGTCCTCTTCGAGGATGGTCGCAGGACCAAAAAACTCGTAATGGATACGCTGCTGGGCGATCCCCAGACTACGTAACAGGCGCCAATTGGCCTGCATGAACAGCCGCGGGCCACACAGATAGACGTCGTAGTCATCCAGTGGCAGCAGCTCTTGCAGGGTTTCCCGGGTGACTAGGCCCTGGCTGTGATAGGCATGATCGTCCGGACCAGGATTGCGGTAGCAGAAGTGTGCGCGGATCCCGGGACGACGCTCGGCCAGGGCCAGCACCTCATCGCGGAAGGCATGCACTTCGCCATTTTCACAGGCATGGATGAAGTGCACCGAACGGCCCGAATCCTGACTCAACTTATGCAGCATGCTCAGCATCGGTGTCAGCCCGACACCGCCACTGAACAGCACCACCGGGCGCTCACTCTTTTCGTCGAGAACAAAGTCACCAGCCGGGCCGGCAACTTCCAGCAGATCGCCCACCTGCACGCGGTCATGCAGGTAGTTGGAGCCCAGCCCGGCAGGCAGCTCGGGCCTGTCGAAGGGGGCCGGCTCGCGCTTGACCGAGATACGCAGATGCGCGGGATTCGCGACATCCCCCGAGAGGCTGTAGTTACGCAACAGGGTACCGCCGTCTTCCCGCGGCAGGCGCACGATCAGGTACTGCCCCGGGCGAAAGCTCAGGTTCGCAGAGCCATCGGCAGCCGTCAGGACAAAGGAGGTGATGACGCTGCTTTCCTGCTGCTTATCCACCACCCGATAGTGGCTGAAGCCACGCGGGTTCGGCTGGGTCTGACGCTCGGCACTCATATCACACCTCCGCGTGTTGCTTAACCAGCGGAATCAAGCTGCTGGCTTGCTCCTGTTCGATCAGCTTGTTCAGATTGCGGCGGAAACGCAGCGGCCCGGAGTCGGAGGCCAGATCGATGTTTGGTGTTTGTTTGTTAGACAAGCCGCTGTGTACGGCCTCCAGGATAACGCGGTCCTCGGAGAAGGCATGGCGCACGTCTGCATCGAACTCGCGCGACACGGCCTCGTTGGTTGGATCGAAGTTGCGCATCTGGAACCAGTAGTAACGGGTATTCGATTCGTCGATCGGGGTCATGAAGTTGTAGGAGTTCATCAGGAACACCTGCTCATGCAATGGACCTTCGTCCGAGCCAGTGCCAGCCGGGGTGAACAGTGCCTTGATGATCGCCTGCGCAGGGTAGTGCACTTCGTAGTGCTGCTTGCGATCACAGTGACCGCTGAATTGAACAAACTTTGCGTAGAAAGGCGCCACCTCGACATCACGCATCCAGCGCGAAACGATCACCCCGACGTCGGTGACCGTAGTCTTGAGCGGTTCTTCGGCGCATGCCGCATTGCCAAAAGAGCTCTGATGCACCCAGGCCACGTGGGAAGGATCGAGCAGGTTATCGGTCACGTATAGATAGTTGCAGGCCACGATCATGCTGTCGCCGCGATTCATGCCCCAGGTCGAATCGCCCCACTCAGGCACGTCGCAAATCTTGCTTGGGTCAGCCAGTTCGACAGCGCCCATCCAGATCCAGATCAGGCCGTAGCGTTGCTCCAGCGGATAACTGCGTACCCGCGCACCTTGCGGTATGCGGCTGCTGCCTGGGGCACGGACGCAACTGCCGGAGCAGTCGAAAGTCAGGCCGTGGTAGCCGCACTCTAGCGTATCGCCCTGCCGGCGCCCCATGGACAGCGGCAACTTACGATGCGGGCAAGCATCTTCCAGCGCGGCCGGGGTGCCATCGGTCTTGCGGAACAGCACCACTTTCTCACCGAGGATAGTCGCGGGGTACAGGTCTTCACCCAGTTCCGCCTCACTGGCCGCTACATACCATGCATTTCGCAGAAACATAGGTTCTCTCCATAAGTTGTTATCTGTGCTGTGCCGCAGTGCGATGACTGACGCCTCGGCTTTGCTGATGAGATCAGCATACGGAAAAACAAAACTCAGGAAAGATACGAAAACCTCGAGCTTTGTTTAGAAAAACTAAATAGTTTTAAATCGTCTACAACGCGCACAGCGGTTTCTCGGCAAAACCGCTCAAGCATGAGCGGCTCAATCCAAGTAAAGGTCGCGATTCGGTATCAGTAGCAAGGCTGCTCGCGGTGTCAGCGCCCTGGTTTCGAGCCGGGCTGATCAATCTGCGGCAACGCCGCCAGCGCACGCTCCCAGATCTGTCGCGTGCGTAACCAGACCAGCGCCTGCCAGTCGCTGTCGGCCGGGAAGAACTGCTCCAACAGATCCAACTTGATCTGCCGGCCCACCCGGTCGCAAGGATCACCGTGCAGGTGCAGCCAATGATCGTCACGCAGATGACGGTGGATCTGCTCCCCCGGATAAGTGCCGCACTCTATGACAAACTGCATCAAGTGCTGATCGGGCAAGGCATTGAGCAGCGCCTGCGAGGTATAGCCCGTGGTTGTCGCCGCAACACCGGTATCGCTCTGGTTATCGCTGCCGGTGAGCAGTGTGTGCAGCCAGGGACCATACACCGCCTGCGCATCGTCCAGCGCCGGATAGGCGGCCTGGGCGATTGCCAGCAACATCAGGTGACCGTAATCGCCGGCGCCGGTATGCAGATCGAAACACATGACGGTACGCGCCTGGTCCAGATGCTGCTGCATGATTCGATGCAGCGTCTGGTTCGACCAACTCGCTGCCTGACCGCCATAAAACAGGCCGTCGGGATGGGCATACTGCCCGGCCTCGACTATCGCCATCAGCGCCGACCAACCCTCGGCACGGAGCCGTTCAGCCAACAGTGCATCCGCTCGCTCGCGCTGCGAACCTCGCAACTGGGAGCAGGCATAGATCTCGTGCAACGCCTCGTAGCCGCGATTGACCGGCGCGGGCTGGGCGAAATCCAGGTAGTTGCGGTTGAGGTCGATATTGTCCTCATTGACCCGACGCATCCAGGCCGTGCCCCAAGGATTGATCAGATGGATCATCACCACCGCCACGTCCCTTGGCAGCTCCCTGCCAGCCAGCTCCTGCAACCAACTGGCCTGGCAGTTCGAGCCATAGAAGCCCTCAATCCCGTGGGTGCCACTGAGCGCCACCAGCACTCGCGAAGCGCTAGGGTCGCCGATTACCGCGACATCGGTGAGCAGCGCTTCGTCGAAGGGCCCACTCAAAGGATGGCGATACTCGCTCAGGCGGGCCCCCGCGGCCCGCGCAGCAACGAGAAAGCGTTCACGCTGCGCTGAATAGCTTGGCTGTGCTGGAAAGTCTTGGCTCATGCTGATCTCATCCTGCTGACAGGCTGTGCGGTGGATTACTTCAAGCGACCAGAGAGGAACTGCGTCAAACGCTCGCTCTGCGGATTGACCAGCACCTCGCTCGGATGCCCCTCCTCCTCGACGACACCTTGGTGGAGGAACATCACGTGGTTGGACACGTTGCGAGCGAAGCCCATTTCATGGGTCACCACGACCATGGTGCGGCCCTCTTCGGCCAGCGCCTGCATCACCTTCAGCACCTCACCGACCAACTCCGGGTCGAGGGCCGAGGTGGGTTCGTCGAACAGCATCACTTCCGGCTCCACCGCCAGCGCGCGCGCAATAGCCACACGCTGCTGCTGCCCACCAGAGAGGTGCGAGGGGTACTTGTCTTCCACGCTGGGTTCCAGGCCGACCTTGGCCAGGTAGCCCCGCGCCCGCTGTTCAGCCTCCTTGCGGCTGACGCCGAGCACATGAATCGGTGCCTCGGTGATGTTCTCCAACACCGTCATGTGCTGCCACAGATTGAAGTGCTGAAAGACCATCGCCAGCTTGGTCCGCACTCGCTGCAACTGACGGGCATCGCTCACCTTCAGCGCGCCACTGGAATCATTGTGAGTCCGAATTTCCTCGGCATTCACCGTGATGCGCCCCGCGCAAGGCTGCTCGAGAAAGTTGATGCAACGCAGGAAAGTGCTTTTTCCCGATCCGCTCGAGCCGATGATGCTGATCACATCCCCCGCCTTGGCTTTCAATGACACCCCTTTGAGCACCTTATGGGGGCCATACTTCTTATGCAGATCTTCTACCGTCAATTTATACATGGATCGACTCTCTCTAAATCCGGCGAATCAATGGGACTGGGGCTTCTGGAAGGCCAGCCAGCGTATTTCGCAGCGGCGAAACACCCAGACCAGTACGAATGCCAGCAATGCATAGAGCACGGCAGCGATACCGAAGGCCTCGAACGAGGCATAAGTTGCCGAGTTGACGTCCCGCGCCACTTTAAGAATGTCGGGAACCGTAGCGGTAAAGGCCAGCGTGGTGGAGTGCAGCATCAGAATCACTTCATTGCTGTAGTACGGCAGCGCGCGGCGCAACGCCGACGGCAAGATAATCCGCCGATATAAACCGAAAGACGACATACCGTAGGCACGTCCCGCCTCGATCTCGCCATAAGGCGTCGCCCGAATGGCCCCAGCGAAGACCTCAGTGGTGTAGGCGCAAGTGTTCATCGCGAAAGCCAACAGCGTGCAATTGAGGCCATCGCGAAAGAAACCTTCCAGCAGCGGCTGACCGCGCACCACCTCAAGGCTGTAGATACCGGTGTAGATAATCAGCAACTGGATATACAGCGGTGTACCGCGGAACACATAGGTGTAGAACCAGACTGGCCCGCGAATCGCCCAGTTTTGCGACACACGCGCCACCGACAGAGGCACCGAGAGCACAAAACCTATGACGATGGAGACGGTCAGCAACCACAGCGTCATGGCCAGGCCGGACAGATGGTAGCCATCGTTCCACAGGTAAGCCTGGCCATACTCCTGAATAATCTCGATCATAGCGCTGCCGCCCTAACACCCTGAGAGTAGCGGCGCTCAAGCCAGAGCAGCACGCCGTTGGAAACCGTGGTGATCGCCAGATAAATCAGCGCGCCGACTATGCTGAAGTACATTAGCTGCATTGAGCTCTTGCCAGCGTCCTGAGTCACCTTGACGATGTCGATCAAACCGATGATCGACACCAGCGCCGTGGCCTTGATCAGCACCTGCCAGTTGTTGCCGATTCCCGGCAAGGCGAAGCGCATCATTTGCGGAAACAACACTCGACGAAACACTTGCCAGCGGCTCATACCGTAGGCCGAGGCCGCCTCTAGCTGACCCGCCGGAACAGCTTGAAAGGCGCCGCGAAAGGTTTCGGTGAAATAAGCGCCATAAATGAAGCCCAGGGTGATCACCCCGGACACGAAGGGGTTGAGATCGATTTGATCGATACCAAACCACTCAGTCAGGTTATTCAAAAATATTTGCAGGCTGTAGAACAGCAACAGCATGAGCACCAAATCGGGAACGCTACGAATCAGCGTGGTATAGACCGTCGCGGTATGGCGCCTAAGGCAAAGTTTGGATAACTTTGCCGACGCCCCCATCAAGCCAATGAGTACCGCTAATAACATTGAGAGCACTGCCAACTTGATAGTTGCCAAGGTCCCCTCAAGAATAAGTCCGCCAAAACCTTGTAAGAGCATATTTTCTCCTCCTGCATGGACGATTACCCACCGTTCCACTCAGGCACTGCAGTAAACACTCGCGAAATTCTTCAACTGGAGCTCACATCGCCATTACACTATCCGGGTAGTCAAACAGGTAATGAGCCACAGGGCCGACACGGACCCATTACCCGCTGACTAACTCAGAACAGTTAAGCGAGTGAGCTTAGTTGTACATGTCAGACGTGAAGTACTTCTTTTCAATGGTCTTGTAAGTACCATCGTTGTGAATTTCAGCCAGTGCGGCGTTGATCTTCTCACGCAGTGCGTTGTCTTCCTTACGCAGGCCGATAGCGATGCCCTCGCCCAACACTGTCTTTTCTTCTACTGCTTCACCAACGAATGCGAAACCCTTGCCATTAGGGGTCTGCAAGAAGCCAATATCGGCGACCGGCGCATCCGTCAGGCTCGCATCGACACGCCCATTGATCAGATCCTGGAACACCAGATCCTGATTTTGGTAGGACACTATATTGACGCCATGCTGCACCCAGAAGCCCTTGACGTAGGCTTCTTGAGTGGAACCTTGCGCCACACCAATACGCTTGCCTTTGAGCGACTCAGGCGTCGGCAACAATCCACTGTCTTCCCGCGCAACCAGACGGCTGGGTGAGTTATAGAGTTTATCGGAGAAGGCAACTTGCTCTTTGCGTTTATCATTAACCGTCATTGCGGACAGTACGCCATCGAACTTCTTGGCCTTGAGCGCAGGAATAATGCTGTCGAAGGCTGTTTCAACCCAAATACACTTGACCTTTAACTCAGCGCAAATTGCATTACCCAAGTCGATATCGAAACCGGTCAAAGAACCATCCGGACTTTTTGACTCGAAGGGGGGAAAGGTTGGATCCACGCCGAAACGAATGGAGTTAACTTCTTCGGCCACTGCGCCAAAAGAGACGCTAGCAAGTACAGCGGCAAGTGCAAAGGTTTTCATTTATTATTTTCCTTTATTTATTATAAATACGTAGCTCAGCACATAGCTGGAAACTTATTTATGCACCATCTATACGCTAAGTGATCCGGGCTCTCACCTAGCCACAGCCTTTCTAATTCTTCAGCCTCTCCCCCACATTGGAAAGCCAGCTCAAGAAAGGGGCGAAATTCACATTAATACGTCATGGAATTAAACAAAAGACAGGAAAACTGGCTGTTCATTTAGCTTACCTAAAGTATTGAGCAGCCAGGTCTGCGCCAATACGAATTGATCCATGTCCATGACCAACAAGCCTTTACCTCACCATGCGCACTTGCGCCGGAGAGGCAGAAGGCTCGATTACCGTCGCAATCCGTCACTCTCGTGTTACGGCCAAGTGATGCTTAGTCACGACCACAGCCTGGCCAACAAGCTTGGTGGCTCGACAGTCTGTGGATCACCTGCTCATACATTTCGTGATGGGCTACACGCCCCGCCGGACTCATAGGCATCCAGATCTGACTCCAGTACGCGAGCGGCGCCACGACAACCTCGTCTACTGCCTCTATGAAGCAGGCGGTAAGCCGCTCCACGGCGATGAGAATATGGTCGGTGCCGAAGCTGGTTACACCGGCGTTGAGAAACGCCCTGAACATAAAGGCCGTGAGGTCATCGGGCAGATCGCCGCCCGCCGCAGTACGTACAAGAAGCTTGATAAGCGCAGTATTTGTACAAAGCACTGCGCAAGACCGAGAAGGCAAGGCTCAGGTACGGGCCAAGGGCGAGCATTCGTTCCGGGTGATCAAGCGCCAGTTGGGTGTATGTGAAAGTGCGCTTCCGTGGGCTGGCAGACCCTGCGTCGAGGCGGCGATCAATACGTGCAAGCATCTTTATCCAGCAGTTTCAGTGCACATATCGCCCCGTCTAATCGGATTGAGTTAGTTGCTTAGTAGGCTATTTCCTACAAACTAAAACTCCATTTTCTGACGACCACAGCACATATATAAGCTTGCAGAGAAAACTATTCGTGCGGTCCGAAACTATCGACTGAATAAATGGTCGACAAATATAATCGCTGCAACGCAGGTCACACTTCACACTGTTGCCCAAGGCAGGCTATGGGGCTAGGATGCCCGCCTCTTAACGGCTTTGCGCAATTTCCTGCACATTGATGTGCGCAAAAAATTGCGCAGACCAGCTTGTTCTACGCATGCATTTACATATAAATGCCGCGCTCTGAATTACCTGCTTTGCATAATGAGTCATGGATGACCTATTCAAACGCGCTTACGACCCACTATTTGAAACTGGCCAAGCTGCCCATTAACGAAGATGACTTCGCTGGCAGTGACGTGCGCTACTCCACAGAATACGAACTTCTGGAAAATGAGTTGGCTAAGGCCAACGCGCTGCATGAGAGCGGCATCATTGATTGGCAAAAAGTTCGCGAAAACAGTGAGGTGCTGCTCAGCGCCCACTCCAAGGACCTGCGTGTCGCCGCCTGGCTGATCTGGGGGCTGTACCAGCGCGAATCCTTCGCTGGCCTGCAAGCCGGTTTGAGCCTGCTGCACTATCTCTGCCTGAATCACTGGAACGATCTGCATCCACGCAAGCCGCGCACACGTGCCGCCGCTATCAGTTGGCTGATTCCGCGCCTGGAACAAGCGCTGGCCGAGCATGTACCAGTTGGCGAGCAATTACCCTTGTTCCGCAGCCTGGCCGAGCAACTGCGCACCCTGGAAGCCTGCCTGTCCGAACACCTGGGCGAAGACGCCCCGCTGCTGCTGCCGCTGTGCCGACGCCTGGATGAACTGGTCAGCCGCGCCAGCCAGGGTCAGCCGGAACCCGGTAGCGTCGGTGCGGCCCTGGCCCAGGTGAAACAGGTCGCCAGTCAGATGCTCGCTCCCGGCGCCCCGGTAGAGAGCGAGAAGGACGCGCACAAGAGCCTACGCAGCCTGCAAGACCAGGGGCGCCCACTGTGTGCTTATTGGCTAAAACAGAAAGCCAGTGATCTGCGCGCCCTGCGTCTGTCCCGCACCCTGCTGTGGCTGCCAATCGACAGTTTGCCGGAGCGCAATGCTGAACAGATCACCGCTCTGCGCGGCCTACCTGCGGACAAGCTGGCCAGCTACCAGGAACGCTATCAGCAGGGTCAATACGCCGACCTGCTGGTTGACCTGGAGGCCAGCATCGCACGCGCGCCCTTCTGGCTCGACGGTCAACACCTGGCTTGGCAATGCCTGCAAGAGCTGGACGCTGAACAGGCAATGCGCGAGGTAGAGATCCAACTTGCACTGTTCCTGCAGCGCATGAACGGCCTGGAAGAGCTGCGCTTTCACGACGGTAGCGCCTTCGCCGACGGACAAACCCGCGCCTGGCTCAGTTCCCACGTCATGCCGCACCTGCAGCCACCGGTAACCGCCAGCGCGCCGGCCGCCAATGACAGCGGCAGCCAGCCGGCCTGGGAAGTCGCCCTGCAGGACACTCTGCCGAAGCTGCGCAAGGACGGCCTGAAAGCGGCCGTGCAACAACTCAAACTGGGCTTGGCCAAAGCACGAGGCGGCCGTGAGCGCTTCTTCTGGCAGCTGACCCTGGCGCGCCTGTGTTTCAGCGCGAAGAAATACGAACTGGCCAAGACCCAACTCGAATCGCTCGACCAGACGCTACAGGCCTCCGGCCTCGGCGACTGGGAACCCGATCTCGCCCTGGACGTACTGCGCATGCTGCACAGTTGCTGCGAGCTGTTGCCGCAGAACCACGCGGTGCGTGAAAGCAAGGAAGAGATCTACCGCAGGTTGTGCCACCTCGATCTTGAAGTGGTACTGGACTAGGCCCACGGGCCATAACCGTAACGGAGAATCACCATGGCCAAAGAAGGCTCGGTAGCCCCCAAGGAACGCATTAACGTCACGTTCAAACCCGCCACTGGCGGCGCTCAGGAAGAAATCGAACTGCCTCTGAAGTTGATGGTGCTTGGTGACTTTACCCAGCGTGCCGACGATCGCAAGATCGAAGACCGCAAACCGATCAGCATCGACAAGAACAGTTTCGATGAAGTTCTCGGCAAACAGGAACTCAGCCTGACCTTCGGCGTGCCTAATCGTCTGCAGGACGAAGCCACCGACGACGAGCTGGCCGTGCAGCTGAAGATAAACTCGATGAAGGACTTCACCCCGGCCAATCTGGTCGAGCAAGTGCCTGAGCTGAAAAAGCTGATGGAACTACGCGACGCCCTGGTTGCTCTGAAAGGCCCACTGGGTAATGCCCCGGCCTTCCGTAAGGCGATCGAAAGCGTACTCGCCGATGACGACTCGCGTGACCGCGTGCTCGGTGAGCTAGGCCTGGCCGCCCAAGACAAGCTGGACTCCTGATCTAATTAACAAGGAAGCTAATTCATGAGCACTAGTGCAGCAGTAGAGAGCGGTCGCAGCGCCGCCGAACTCGGCATTCTCGACCGCATCATTGCCGAGACCAAACTGACTCCGGACGACGAAGCCTATGACATCGCCAAGCGTGGCGTGTCGGCTTTCATCGAAGAATTGCTGAAGCCGCAGAACGAAAATGAGCCGGTGAAAAAGGCTATGGTCGACCGCATGATCGCGGAGATCGATGCCAAACTCAGCCGGCAGATGGACGAAATCCTGCACAACGCCGAGTTCCAGGCCCTGGAATCCTCCTGGCGCGGTCTCAAGCTGCTGGTGGACCGGACCAACTTCCGCGAAAACATCAAGCTGGAGATCATCAACGCCTCCAAGCAGGACCTGCTCGATGACTTCGAAGACAGCCCGGAAATCGTTCAGTCCGGTCTGTACAAGCACATCTACACCGCCGAGTACGGCCAGTTCGGTGGCCAGCCGGTCGGCGCCCTGATCGCCAACTACTTCTTCGACCCGAGTGCACCGGACATCAAGACCCTGCAATACGTTGCCAGCGTCGCCACCATGTCCCACGCACCGTTCATCGCAGCTGCCGGCCCGAAATTCTTCGGCCTGGAAAGCTTCTCCGGCCTGCCGGACCTGAAAGACCTGAAAGACCACTTCGAAGGTCCGCAATTCGCCAAATGGCAGAGCTTCCGCGAACAGGAAGACGCCCGCTACGTCGGCCTCACCGTACCGCGCTTCCTGCTGCGTAACCCCTACGATCCAGAAGATAACCCGGTTAAGAGCTTCGTCTACAAAGAAAACGTCGCCAACAGCCACGAGCACTACCTGTGGGGCAACACCGCCTACACCTTCGCCAGCCGTCTGACCGACAGCTTCGCCAAGTTCCGCTGGTGCCCGAACATCATCGGCCCGCAGAGCGGTGGCGCGGTTGAAGACCTGCCGCTGCACCACTTCGAGAGCATGGGCGAGATCGAAACCAAGATCCCCACCGAAGTGCTGGTTTCCGACCGTCGTGAATACGAACTGGCCGAAGAAGGCTTTATCGCCCTGACCATGCGCAAAGGCAGCGACAACGCCGCGTTCTTCTCCGCCAACTCGGCGCAGAAGCCGAAGTTCTTCGGCATCAGTGCAGAAGGCAAGACCGCGGAGCTGAACTACAAGCTCGGTACCCAACTGCCCTACCTGTTCATCGTCAACCGCCTGGCCCACTATCTGAAAGTGCTGCAACGCGAGCAAATCGGCGCCTGGAAAGAGCGCACCGACCTCGAGCAGGAACTCAACAAGTGGATCCGCCAGTTCGTCGCCGATCAGGAAAACCCAAGCTCCGAAGTGCGTAGCCGTCGCCCGCTGCGCGCCGCCCAGGTCATAGTCAGCGATGTCGAAGGCGAGCCTGGCTGGTACCGCGTCAGCCTCAACGTACGCCCGCACTTCAAGTACATGGGTGCAGATTTCACCCTGTCCTTGGTTGGCAAGCTGGACAAGGAGTAACAACCAGTGAGCTACGGCAGCCTATTCGAACGCCTCGGCGGTGAAGCCAGCCAACGCGCCGGCTGGAGCCTCGAGGTTGCCGCCATGACATCGGTGGCTGCCCATCTGGCAAAAATGCTCAGCACCCGGGCGGGCAGCGTGCAAACGCTGCCCGACTACGGGTTGCCCGATCTCAACGATATGCGCCTGTCGCTGCACGACTCGCTGCAACAGGCGCGTATCGCCATCGAACACTTTATCGAAGCGTACGAACCGCGCTTAAGCCAGGTACGGGTGATTTCCCTGCCCCGCGACCATGATCCACTGAGCCTCGCCTTCGCCATCGACGGCCTGCTGGAAGTGGATGGCAGTAAACGCCAAGTGAGTTTCTCCGCGCGCCTGGATGGCAGCGGACAGGTCAAGGTCAATTAAGGAGAGCCCCATGTCCGGTAAACCCGCTGCACGCCTAAGCGACCCCACTGCTTGCCCGATTCCCGGTCACGGCACCAACCCCATCGCCGCTGGCTCGCCCGACGTCTTGTTCGACAGCCTGCCCGCCGCCCGCCAAGGCGACCCGTCAGCCTGCGGCGGCGCCCTGTCCAGCGCGGTGATCCCCACCGTACTGATCAACGGCAAGCCGGCGACCACCATCGGCACCGTGGGCAGCCATGGCAATGTGGTGGTGGGTGGCTCCGGCACAGTGCTGATAGGCAGCAGTGGCGGCGGTGTGGCCGTCAGCCCAGTTGCCGCCCTGAGCATGGCGGCGATTGCTGCGCCGAAAACCGCATCCGGCGGTGGCGGTGGCGGTGGCGGTGGCGGTGGCGGCACATCCTCCGCAGCCACGACGAGTGCAACCCCCGCCTCTGCCGCGACCGCCGCCGCGGCCATCCAGACGAGCAACGCCAAGCAGGAGGCTATCGAACTGGATTACCGCCTCAAGCTCAAATCCGGCGGCAACCACCTGCTGACTCCGCTGGAAATCCCGGACTACGACGAACTCGCCAACGCGACGACGCAGAACAAGGAAAGCATCGATTTCCTCGTCGACAACCGCAAGCAAACGGCGGACAGCCTGAGCCTGGAAGTCTTCGACGGCAGCACCCTGCTCTATGCCGAGCCGGATACTTCTGCATTGCTGTCTGCAGGTAAACATCCCTGGCAGTGGGACGGCTACAGCATGGCCGGGGTACTGGATACCCAAGTGCTGAAGAGCCCGAACCTCTGCATCCGCCTGACCGCTCACAAGGGCGGCCAACAGCACGTAGTTGAGTTGAAGCTGGAAAATAAAGCCGCGGAAGTGAAATGGGTCGACGCGCGTATCGACCGCAATGCCAAGACAGTCGAAGTCACGGTACGGCCGAGCTTTTCTGATGGTGGGGTCAAAGGGAATATACCTGGGCTCGCCCCCACGCCTTACAAAGATCGAGAGACCTTCGCCAAAGAAGGTATCGAATTGCACTGGTCACGCAATGGCATGCGAGCACCCGGTATTGGCAGCGGCATCAACTCCAGCCAGGGCACTTATCAGTTAACTGTCAGCGTCGATCTGGCTAGCCAGCCCAAGGCCAAGACATTTCCCCTGACCGAGAACCTAACAGTTGACGGAGGGCGCTCAACCAGTCTCGGGGGCTTTCGCAACATCCACCACAACGTGGGTCGGGCCTATGACGCCTTTGTCACTAAAGCCAAAGCTCCTTCCGCGCTACAAGCTGCAAAGGACTATGCCCGCGAGGATTTTCTTCACACCGCCGCCCACGAGTTTGGACATTTCATTCTGAATAGCTACGGCGATGGCGGCCTGATTCCTCACTATTCCTGGACTCACAAGGGGAGCTCGACCCTGCTGCAGAACGAAATCGACGGCACTGCAACCCCTCGATCAGGAGAGATAGACGTCATGCATTACTTTAAACACTACGCCGTAAACGATTGGGATCGTTGGAGCCGAACAGTAGCGGCCGAAGTCGATGCCAAGGGGCTTATATGGCTGGCACGGGTGCAGTTCGATGACTAAGGGATCACAACTGTTCGTGCTGCTCATAAGCCTGTCGGTATTCAGTGCCTGCACCGCCCAGCGACTGCTCAAGAACGAAATCTATCTGCTCAACAACTGTGGCCAGACACTGCAAATCGTTGTCGCCAATGACTCGAACATTGGTTTACCCGAACGAACATTAGACATCGCCCCTGGTAATCGAGAACTCATTGGGTTCTACAACTCTTATGGGGAAGATGTCATCGGGCAAATTCAGGACTCATACAAGCTGACGATTGCTACCAACCATGGTGCATCTCAGCAGATAGATGGCAGCACGCTAAGAAGCCACCTACGCAATATAGAAAAACGCGATGAAGGGTCGACTCGACAGTGGATTGTCGAAGACCGATCGTTCTGCCCAAGCAACGGCACTTCAGCCCCCTGAACCGAGTGTCCTTGCATGCCCCTGATATCCAGAACCGTCAGTGCTAACCGCGCCGGAATGCATCTAGCGATGCTTATCGGCACAACTACTGAGCTCAAAGCCTGCGTGATCTACCCGCACTCGGTAGTAGTCAATCCGACTATCGAAGGCAATCTGGTTTCCGCCGAAAGCGGCGCGCCAATTGCCGATGCTGGGCTGACGCTGCAAATCGGCAGCGATATGTCACGCACCTACAAAACCCGCAGCGATGCGCACGGGCGTTTTGCTTTTGCCGGACACTCGGACTACCGCCTGATCGCCATGCTGGCTGATGCACCGCCCTGCGCCACCACGCTGACCATAACGGCCTCCGGCTACAAAGCCCGGACCTGTGTCTGGGGGTCGATGCGCTGGTGCTCGGGCCAACCGCAAGCTGCGCTGGCCAATCTTCCGCTCCTCCCCGAGCACAGCCCCAGCAAATACCGGGCGCTTCCGGCGTCGGGTATTCCCGTCTGCGACGCCCCGAACTGAAAGGAATCAGTCAGTGTCTTTTAACCACTACTACCAGAGCGAACTCACCGCCCTGCGCCAACTCGGCAAGCGTTTCGCCGAGCGCAGCCCGGCGTTGGCGCCGTTTCTTGGGCAGAGCGGGCGCGACCCGGATGTCGAGCGGCTGCTGGAGGGTTTCGCCTTTCTTACCGGGCGCCTGCGGCAGAAGCTCGACGACGAACTACCGGAGCTGACCCACTCGCTGATGCACCTGCTGTGGCCGAACTATATGCGTCCGCTGCCGGCCTTCAGCATGTTGCAGTTCGACCCGCTCAAACGACCCGGACCGGCCTTGCCGGTGCCGCGTAACACGCCGGTAGAGTCCAAGCCGATCCAGGGCGTGACCTGTCGCTTTCGCACCGCCTTCGCCACCGAGGTGTTGCCTCTGGCGCTGAATGGCCTGGATTATTCGGTGAAGGGCGATGGTGCCCTGCTCAGCCTGCGCCTGGGCATGACCGCCGATGGTCATCTTGGTGAGCTGAATCTCAAGCAGTTGCGCCTGCACCTGGCTGGCGAACGCTACATCAGCCAGCTGCTCTACCTCAGCCTGCTGCGGCACCTCGGCGGCATTCAACTGGTACTGCTCGATGGTGCGGGTAAGCCACTCAAGGATGCTTACGATCAACCGATTGCCGCCTTGCAGCTGCCCAGTACTCAGGTTCAGCCGGTGGGCTTTGCCGAAGATCAGGCGTTGATCCCCTACCCGCTCAATACCTTTCGCGGCTACCGCTACCTGCAGGAATACTTCGCCTTCCAGGACAAGTTCCTGTTCGTCGACCTTGTTGGCCTGGATGCGCTCAAACGCCTGCCCGAAGACCTGCTCAAGCAGGCCCGCGGTCTAGAGCTGCGCTTCGATATCCACAAGGCCGGGGTGCAACGCATCCGCCCTACCCTGGACAACGTGCGCCTGTACTGCACGCCGGTGGTCAACCTGTTCGCCCACGACGCCATTCCGATCCGCCTGGACGGCAAACAGGATCAATACCTGCTGCTGCCAGCCGAGTTCGACTCGCAGCATTGCGGGGTGTTCTCGGTGGACCGGGTTACCGGCTGGAAGCCCGGCGGCAAGGGCTATGAAGAGTACGTGCCGTTCGAATCCTTCGAGCATGATCCGAGCTTCGACGTGCCGCTGGCGCGCCCGCACTACAGCGTGCGTCAGCAACCCTCGCTGCTGGGCGACGGCCTGGAAACCTACTTGAGCTTCGGCCTGCGCAACCTCGATCAGCACGAGACGCTGTCGATCGAGCTGACCTGCACCAACCAGAACCTGCCGCGCCAATTGGGCCTGGGCGACATCTGCATGCCCTGCGAGGACACCCCGGAATTCCTCAGCTTCCGCAACATCAGTGCGGTGACGCCCAGTTATGCGCCGCCGCTGCACCGCGATTTCCTCTGGAAGCTGATCAGCAACATGTCGCTGAACTACCTGTCGCTGGCCAACGTCGAGGCGCTCAAGGTGATCCT
This sequence comes from Pseudomonas taeanensis MS-3, assembly GCF_000498575.2. Lineage (GTDB taxonomy): Bacteria > Pseudomonadota > Gammaproteobacteria > Pseudomonadales > Pseudomonadaceae > Aquipseudomonas > Aquipseudomonas taeanensis. Next base: position 50,691 of record NZ_AWSQ01000005.1, on the reverse strand, counting down.
CGAGACCTACGATTTGCCGCGCTATTACGACCAGCACGCAGAGAAAGTCAGCAAGCGTCTGCTCGATGGCCTGAAAAGTATCCGCCATGAGCATGTTGACCGTCTGCACCGTGGCCTACCAGTGCGCGGGGTGCGCACTGAATTGACCATGAACCCCGAGGGCTATGTCGGCGAAGGCGATCTGTTTCTCTTCGCCTCGGTACTCAATGAATTTTTTGCCCTGTACGCCAGCCTCAACTCGTATCACGAGCTGCGCGTACAGAGCACACAGGGAGAGGTGTACAAATGGACGCCGCGCATGGGGCAACAGCCCCTGCTCTGAACCGGCTGAGCCAGGGTATCCGCGAGTACAGCCTGTTTCAGGGTGTGCAGCTGGTGCTGGAGCGCTTGCAAGCCGCTCATCCCGAGTTGGATGAGGAGTCGCTGCAGCAGCGCCTGGAGTTCCAGGCCAACCCAAGCCTGGGTTTCCCGGGCAGCGATATCGATCGCGTGGAGTTCTTCGAAGAACACGGCGAGTTGCGCGCGTGTTTGCGCATCAATCTGGTCAGCCTGTTCGGCGCCGGCTCGCCCTTGCCTGCTTTCTATGGGGAGCAGGCGCTGGGCGACAGCATCGACGGCAACCCTACCCGCGATTTTCTCGATCTGTTCAACAATCGCCTACAGCGCCTGTTACTGCCGATCTGGCAGAAATACCGTTATCACGCGCGCTTCCACAGCGGCGCGCTGGACCCCTTCTCGGAGCAGTTGTTCGCCCTGATCGGCCTGGGTGGTGCACAGATACGCGCCGCCTCCGAACTGAACTGGAAGCGCCTGCTGCCCTACCTTGGCCTGCTCAGCCTACGGGCACACTCGGCGGCGCTGATCGAGTCGGTGCTGCGTTACTACTTCAAACACGCCGAGTTGTTTATCGAGCAGTGCCTTGAGCGCCAGGTGGAAATCCTCGGCGAACAACAGAATCGCCTCGGCCTGGCCAACAGCCAACTGGGTGAGAGCCTGGTGCTCGGTGAATGGGTGCGAGATCGCGGTGGCAAGTTCCGTATCCATATCCGCCAGCTCAGCTGGGATCGCTTCCATGAATTCCTGCCTATCGGCACCGGCTACCAACCCCTGTGCGCACTGGTGCGCTTCACCCTGCGCGACCCCCTTGATTACGACATACGCCTGGAACTGCGCCAGGACGAGATCCGCGAGCTGCGCATCGGCGCTGAAAACCTTTGCCGACTCGGCTGGACCAGCTGGCTCGGCCGCGATAACGCCGACGGCATCGTCACCCTCGGTAGCAAGACTCACTAGGGAAAGAGAGAAGAATGATCAACGTCGACTTGCAACAACTGGTACAGGCCCTTGACGCAGAAACCAAGCGCGACCTGGAAACCGCCGCCGAGCGCTGTGTGGTGCGCGGCGGCAGCAAAATCCTGGTTGAAGACCTGCTACTCGGCCTGTTGCAGCGCTCGGAAAGCCTGCTGGCCCGTGCCCTGCTGGATGCCGAGGTGGATGCCGGCGAACTGGCCCGTGCCTTGCAACCGCGCGGCGAGCAGAATGAATCGCGCAACCCGGTATTTTCCACCGAGCTGGTGCAATGGCTGCAGGACGCCCTGCTGGTGGCCAATCTGGAACTGGGCCAGAACCAGGTCGAACAAGCCGCGCTGATCCTCGCCCTGCTGCGCAACCCGATGCGTTATGCCGGCAGCCACTACCAGCCGCTACTGGCCAAGCTGAATGCCGAGCGCCTGCGCGAATTCGCTATGGCCCAGCAACCGCACTCAGCGGCAGGCAAGCCCTCGGCAGGCGGTGAATCCAACCTGTCGCGCTTCACCCACAACTTCACCGAGCAGGCCCGCGACGGCAAGCTCGACCCGGTGCTGTGCCGCGATGCATCGATTCGCCAGATGATCGACATCCTCGCCCGCCGGCGTAAAAACAACCCCATCGTGGTCGGCGAAGCCGGCGTCGGTAAAACCGCCATAGTCGAAGGCCTGGCCCTGCGCATCGCCACTGGCGAAGTGCCGGCAGCGCTCAAAGGCGTAGAGCTGCTGTGCCTCGACCTCGGCTTGCTGCAGGCCGGCGCCAGCGTCAAGGGCGAGTTCGAGCGCCGCCTGCAAGGGGTGATCGATGAGGTCAAAGCCTCGCCCAAGCCGATCATCCTGTTTATCGACGAGGCCCACACCCTGATCGGTGCCGGTGGCCAGGCCGGCAGTGGCGACGCCGCCAACCTGCTCAAACCGGCCCTGGCCCGTGGCGAGCTGCGCACTATCGCCGCCACTACCTGGAGCGAATACAAGAAGTACTTCGAGAAAGACCCGGCCCTGGCGCGGCGCTTCCAGCCGGTGCAGCTGCATGAGCCGAGCGTCGACGAGGCGGTGACCATTCTGCGCGGCCTGGCCCCGGTGTATGAGAAGAGCCACGGCATCTACCTGCGTGACGATGCGGTAGTCGCCGCCGCCGAACTGTCCGCGCGCTACCTGTCCGGCCGCCAGCTGCCGGACAAGGCCGTCGACGTGCTCGACACCGCCTGCGCCCGGGTGCGCATCAGCCTGGCCGCCGCGCCGGAGGCCCTGGAACGCCTGCGCGGCGAGATTGCCGAGGGTCAGCGCCAGGACCAAGCCCTGCGCCGCGACCTCGACGCCGGCCTGGCCATCGACCGCGACGCACTCGCCCAACTGCAGGTGCGTCTGGGTCAAGCCCGCGCCGAACTGGAGCAACTGGAAACCCGTTGGGCGATCCAGCGCGAACTGGCCGAGCGCCTGCTCGAACTGCGCAAGCAGTGCGCCAGCGCACGCCAGGCCCCTGCTGAAGCCAGCGCCGCAGTCGATCCGGAAAGCCAGGCAGACGGCGAAGCGCAACCCTCACTGCCGCAGCTGGAAGAGCAACTGCGCCAGACTCAGAGCGAACTGGCCGCCGCACAGGCCGCCGAACGCCTGGTCAGCCATGAGGTCTGCCCGCGCCTGGTGGCCGAGGTGATCAGCCATTGGACCGGCGTGCCGCTGAGCCAGCTGGCCCGCGAGCACAACAGCAAGGTGGTCAACTTCGCCAGCGACCTGCGCCAGCGCGTGCGCGGCCAGGAGCAGGCTATCGAAGCCCTGGATCGATCCATGCGCGCCACCGCTGCGGGCCTGAACAAACCCGATGCGCCGGTCGGGGTATTCCTCCTGGTCGGCCCCAGCGGTGTCGGCAAAACCGAAACCGCTTTGGCCCTGGCCGACCTGCTGTATGGCGGCGAGCGCTTCCTCACCACCATCAACATGTCCGAGTTCCAGGAGAAGCACACGGTCTCCCGGCTGATCGGCGCGCCGCCCGGCTACGTCGGCTACGGCGAAGGCGGCATGCTCACCGAAGCGGTGCGGCAGAAGCCCTACTCGGTGATCCTCCTCGACGAGGTGGAGAAAGCCGACCCGGACGTGATGAACATCTTCTATCAGATCTTCGACAAGGGCGTGGCCAACGACGGCGAGGGTCGCGAGATCAACTTCCGCAACACCCTGATCCTGATGACCAGCAACCTCGCCAGCGAACGCATCGATGCGCTCTGCCAGGGCGGTCAACGCCCGTCCAGCGAAGACCTAGAGCAGGCCATCCGCCCGACCCTGAGTCAGCACTTCAAACCCGCCCTGCTGGCGCGCATGCGAGTGGTGCCTTACTACCCGGTCAACGGCGCAGTACTCAACGAGCTGGTCAGCCTCAAGCTGCAGCGTTTCGGCGAGCGCCTGCAACGCCGGCAATTGCACTTCAGCCATTGCAACGCACTGGTGAGCCACCTGGCCGAGCGCTGCACCGACAGCGACAGCGGCGCGCGTTTGATCGATCACCTGATCGATCAGCACCTGCAACCGCTGGTGGTCGACCGCCTGCTGGACGCCATGGCCGGCGGCACGCCTCTACAGCGCGTGCACGCCACCCTCGATGGCGAAGGAGCGCTGCTCTGTGAGTTCGCTTAAGGTGCCGGCAATGTTCCATCAGGTGGCGCAACCGCTGCATTATGCCGAGGCACTGCTGCAACGGTTCTCTGCCCTTGCCCGTGCGACTCAGGGTGACAGCCTGCTTGGCGGCCTGGTCGAGGCAGCAGCCCAGCTGTCCGATTGCGAGCTGAGCCAGCTGTACCTGCTGGACGACAGCCACACGCGCCTGACCCTGTGTGCGGAATGGTTCGATGGCCAGCAACTGCCGCGTGAAGTGGCCAGCCTGCCGAGCGATTATGACGGCGAGCACCTGCTGCAATACTGCCTGTGCCAGAACCAGGTGCTCAGCCTCAGCGAACTGGACCACAGCCTGCACCAGACCGGCTTCCTGCCGGAGGCTCCCCGGCCCTGGCGCAGTCTGTTGTGCATACCGCTGCTGAACGAGCAACAGCAGGTCAACGGTCTGCTGTTGACTGCCAGTCAGCAGCCTCGCGACATCCAGGGTTTCGCCGGTTCGCTGGGCCATCTCGGCAATTTTGTCATCGCTCAGCTGCATCTGCTGCAACGTCTGCGTGCACCGCAACGCGAGGCGCGCAGTGTGCAGGCAGAACCCAGACCAAACCTCAGTGGCTACGGTCTGACCGGCGACAGCCCGCGCATGCGCAGCGTCTACCAGTTGATCGGTAAGGTGCTGCATAACCCGGTCAGCGTACTTCTGACCGGCGAGACCGGGACCGGCAAGGAGCTGGTGGCACGCGCCATCCACGATTTTGGCCTGCGCCGCAGCCAGGCCTTTGTCGTACAGAACTGCGCCTCGCTGCCGGAAAACCTGTTGGAAAGCGAGCTGTTCGGCTACCGCAAGGGCGCGTTCACCGGTGCCGAGCGTGACCGCAAAGGGCTGTTCGATGCGGCACACGGTGGCACCCTGTTCCTCGACGAGATCGGCGACATGCCGCTATCCCTGCAAGCCAAGCTGCTGCGCGTGTTGCAGGAAGGCGAAGTGCGCCCACTGGGCAGCACCGATACGCACAAAGTCGATGTGCGCATCGTTGCCGCCACCCACCGCGACCTGCGCGCACTGGTCGAGGAAGGCCGCTTCCGCGAGGACCTGTTCTATCGGCTGTCGCACTTCCCTATCGAGCTGCCGCCGCTGCGCGAGCGCGATCAGGACATCCTGCGCCTGGCCCGGCACTTCGCCGACAAGGCCAGCGCCTTCCTCCAGCGCGACGCCTGCCGCTGGTCCGACCGCACCCTGGAGCAACTGGCCAGCTACGCCTTTCCCGGCAATGTGCGTGAACTCAAGGGGCTGGTCGAGCGCGCGGTATTGCTGTGTGAAGGCGATGAACTGCTGCCCGAGCACTTCAACTTGCGCCAGGACAGCGGCGCCGAAGACAGCAGCCTGAACCTGCGCGAACGCATGGAGCGAGTCGAGCGCAACCTGCTGCTCGACTGCCTGCGCAAGAACCGCGGCAACCAGAGCCAGGCCGCCCGTGTGCTGGGACTGCCTAGACGCACCCTGCTCTACCGCATGGAACGTCTGAGCATCAGCCCAGCGGACGTATAAGGCTTAAGGAGAAGAGCATGTTCAATGCAGCCAACCAGACCCATTTCAGCCTCAGTATCGAGGGCGTTGCCCATGATCTGCAGGTGCTCGAATTCAGCGGGCGCGAAGCCATCAGCCAGCCCTTTGCCTTCGAAGTCGAACTGGTTAGCGAACGCCCCGACCTCGACCTGGAGAGTCTGCTGCACCAACCGGCCTTTCTCGGCCTAAGCCCTAATGGCGGCGGCATTCATGGTCTGATCTACCGCGTGGCTCAGGGTGAGTCCGGCCAGCGCCTGACCCGCTACCAGGTCACCCTGCGTCCGCACGTGGCCTACCTGGCGCACCGTATCAATCAGCGCATCTTTCAGCACCTGACAGTGCAGAAGATCATCAGCCAGGTGCTCGAAGAACATGGCATCCAGGGTGATGCCTACTCATTCCAGCTCGGCCCGACGCTGTATCCGCAGCGCGAGTACTGCGTGCAGTACGACGAATCCGATCTGCACTTTATCCAGCGCCTGTGCGAGGAAGAAGGTATTCACTACCACTTCCAGCACAGTGAACAAGGCCATACGCTAGTCTTCGGCGACGACCAGGCGGCGTTTCCCAAGCTGGCCCCCACCGCTTACCAACAGGACAGCGGCATGGTCGCCGACGACCCGGTGATCAAACGCTTCGCCCTGCGCCTGGAAACCCGCACCAGCCGGGTGACCCGCCGTGACTACGACTTCAAGAAGCCGCGCCTGCTGATGGAAAGCGCTTTTACCAGCGAGTTCAGCCCGGATCTGGAGGACTACGACTACCCCGGTCGTTTCGTCGAACGCAAGCGCGGCAAACACCTGAGCAAACGTGCCCTCGAGCGCCACCGCCACGATTACGAGCTGGCCCACGGGGAAGGCGACCAGCCAATGCTGGTCAGCGGTCACTTCCTCAACCTCAACGGGCACCCGCGCGAGGAGTGGAACCAGCTGTGGCTGCTCACTGATATATTCCATGAGGGCAAGCAGCCGCAGGTGCTGGAAGAGTCGGTCACCAGCCACACTGCACAGAGCGACGGTTTCCAACAGGGCTACCGTAACCGCTTCAGCGCCACCCCCTGGGACGTGCCCTTCCGCCCAACGCTGGCGCACCCCAAGCCCAAGGTACTGGGCAGCCAGAGCGCCGTGGTCACCGGGCCAGCTGGCGAGGAGATCCATTGCGACCAGTACGGCCGGGTCAAGGTGCACTTCTTTTGGGATAGAGGGCACTGGGACCGTCACGGCCAAGCCGACGACACCACCAGCTGCTGGCTGCGCGTGTCTTCAAGCTGGGCCGGCGACCGCTACGGTGCCATCGCCATTCCACGCATTGGCATGGAAGTTCTGATCACCTTCCTCGAAGGTGACCCCGACCAACCGCTGGTGACCGGCTGCCTGTACCACAAGGAACACGTCGTCCCCTACGACCTGCCGGCCAACAAGACCCGTACGCTGTTCAAAACCCTCAGCTCTCCGGGCGGTGGCGGTTACAACGAACTGCGCATCGAAGACCGCAAGGGTCAGGAGCAGATCTACCTGCACGCCCAGCGCGACTGGGACGAGAACATCGAACACGACCAGAAGATCCGCATCGGCAACCAGCGCCACGACACGGTCGAAGCCAACAGCCATAGCGAGTTCAAGGCCGAGGAGCACCGCACCACCCTCCTCGACCGCAAAGTGGAAGCACGCAGCGACGACCACCTGACCGTCGGCCAGAAGCAGCATGTCAAAGTCGGCGTCGGCCAATTCGTCGAAGCCGGCAACGAGATTCACTACTACGCCGGCAGCAAAGTGGTGATCGACGCCGGCATGGAGCTCACCGCATCCGGCGGCGGCAGCTTCCTCAAACTCGACCCCGGCGGCGTCACACTGAGCGGCGCCACCATCAAGATGAACTCCGGCGGCAGCCCGGGCAAAGGCTCGGGGCTGAAAATTCTATTACCCGGTTTGGTACAGGCAGCCGATGCGGACGTAGCAGGTAGTCTATTGGACGTGGCCGCCGCGAATGTCCCGCTAGAGGCCTTGGCCAAACAGCGCCATGTGTTTATGCAAGCCAGTACAGGTATTTGCGAGGTCTGTGTAGCGGCCAAACAAGCCGAGGAGACACTATGACTGACAACGGCGCGCTGTTGTTTGATGGTGCCTCGCGCAAGCAAGCCGCCAGGTGGCTGAGTCAAACCTACCCCGAGCATGGGTTGCGACCATTGCTTCACGGCACACCGTATGAGCCCTTGGCCGATATCGGACCGATCCTTCTGGAGGCCGCACCAGGCAGCCACTTGCACCGTGCCTGGTCTCAGGGCGATGCCGGCCTGGAGCATGCTGTGTGGCTGGCAACCGACTTGCCGTCGGATCGGTTGTTCAACAGCCTGCAACGGCGTCTGCGCATCCTCTCTCCCGATGGCCGTGAATTCTGGCTACGCCTGGCAGACGCACGGCCACTGCATATGGCGTGGCAGGCACAGTGCCAATGGCCACAAGGCTTCTGGTACGGCATCACGGAAGTCTGGTTGCCGACCCCAAACGGCCCTCTGCCAGCCTGGAGCAATTCCGCTCCTGAACTTGACTGCACCGCCGCCATCCAGGGCCTAAATGCACAGATAACGCTGGATTGGTCACTGCTGGAAGCATTGGCACACGACAAGGACAGCACGCAGGAGATTGCCGTATGAACCAACCCGTTAACGCTCCCACCAACCTGAAACCGGCGGCCTGCCCACTGTTAACCGCCGTATTGCCGGTGCGTTACGCCATCGGCCCTATCGACCCTCGCAACCCATCCAGCCTGGACGCCGCCGCCCTGAGGTTACCGGCAGTCTCGGGGGCATTCCCCGACCTTGGCCCCACTCACCCGCAGTTGCAGGACCAACCCCTGGGCTACGTACCGCGCATGCTGCGCGACGGTTGGCTGTATCTATGGGAACAATCGCTGCAAACACTGAGCGAGTACCAGGTAAACGCCTCGCTGCTCACACCAACCGACCGCGGTGGCGCGCCTGTAAGCCGGCAAGCACTGGCCTACCTGATGCTTGAGGCGGGGGCGTCCGTGGGCTTGGCCTGGTCGCCGGTACGCTGGAGTGACGCGCAATTTAGCGCCGCCGAGCAACAACCCGATGTTCGCCAACGGGTACTGCGCGAACTGACCCCAGGCACCGGTAGCGACAGTGGCCAATTGCAAACGCTGCACCCGCAGATCGCGGATATCAAACCCGAGAATTTGCGCTGGAGTAGCGCACCCAAACCAGGCTATTGGCTGCTGCAAGAGCCGCCACTCAAGCGCATGCAGCGCTGTGAGCAGCAGCACTATGCGCTGGTCGACGACCCCTGGGGCGTATTGTTCGACCTCGCCGGCTTGCTGCGTGCGCGCAATCAGGCCTTCGACACCCTCAGCCAGCACCATGGCGACGACTGGGCCATCGCCGCGACGATAAAAAACATCAGCGACAGTGACAGCGAAGTACGTGCCCAGCTTGGCTCATTACTCGACGTGACTAAGCTCAAGGCCACCCTGCAAGAGCAGCAACGGGAGCAGGATGCCGTGGATGTCGATCGCCAGCGCATTGTCGATATCTGGGCACAGTGGTTCGCCACCCTGGGCGGTAACACCGCCGCCAGCCTGGAAACCGCCTGCGGCCATTTCGACATTACCCAAGCCGATGCCCGCGACGCCCTGGAGACCAGCTTCGCTGCCGCCTGCCTCGGGCCTGCTGCCACCTCAACCGGGGTCAAGGCCATCGAATTGGCCCTCGACCCAGGCAGTACCGCCGGCAAACCCTGGTTGCTCTGGGCATTGCTGGGCGTACGCCAACGCATCGACCCTGGCCAACTCAAGCAACTGCTGCAGGTACCCGAGAATCTGGCCCCGGTAACCGATGACGTGGCTAAGGCCGCGGCGAGCTTTGCCCGCGTCGCGGCTCTGGTCAACGAACTGAACAGCGGGGCACAGCGTCTTGAGCAGTTAGCCTTGGCCGCCAGCAGTGAGCCCTTGCCCGCCGCGCTCGCGACCATTCTAGGCGGCCGCATGCCGAGCCTGAGCACGCAGATCCACCAGCACACCTACACCTTGATGCTGGCCATGCTGGCGCGCAGCCAGCAACAGATGGATGTATTAGCACTGACACCTAAGCAGAGCCTACTGTGGCTTAGCGCGCAGATGGGCCAGAGCCATAACAAAGGCCAGCGCCGCAGTCTGGGTAAACGTATCGAACAGCTGGAGCGTGCCGAGCAACGCGGCACTAACGCCAGCACGCCCCAGGCGCCGGCCAAGCACCCCATCAGCACAGGCGTGCAGGAGCAGATTCCCCACCTGCGCCTAGTACCCAAGCCGCAAGCCGTGCCTGCCCACCCCCAACCGGGCTATGGCAGTGAGGCCCCGCGTACAGCGAATAAAGTGAACAAGCCCGCCCCGGTTCTGGCGCCCATCAAGGCGGACGCCACCCCGGATCTACCCCGCAATATCGGCGACCTGTTCGATGACGCGCCCCTGAAAACCCTGATAGCGATGGTGGCGATATGGAATCTAGGGGTTGCAGGAGGGGCATGGGTAAAAGATGGAACTGAAAAAAGTCTGGTGGCGGCAAGTAGTGCTGCGCTTGCAACATTAACCGCCGCATCCGCTGTCTTACAGCAATTAGCCGATACCAAGTGGGAACGCCACGTTGCACAGGCCGGGAAGGTTAACCCGAAGGCACAGAAACTCTTGGGCGACGCCTTAGGCCTAGGCTCGGTTGCACTACTGTTCCAATCCATTACGGCCGGTATCGATGTGTTCTATTACGGCTGGCAGGCGCTGGACGCCTACCGCACCGGCGACCTCGACAGTGCCGGGGTGTACACCGGCCTGGCCGGCGCCAATATGGCCCTGGCCCGGGTATCGGTGCAGGCCATTCGCGCCATGCGTATCGCCCGCGCAGCGGTGCTGGCCGGCGAAGGGGAAGCCCTGGCCACAGGCCTGCGCGTACTTACCCTGCCATTGCGCCTGAGCCTGCTCGGTTTAACCGCCACCCTTTTTGTGGGCATGGTCTCGCTGTTCTATACCCAGGACACCCCGCTGCAACAGTGGCTCAAGCAAACCCGCTTCGGCACCCGCCCCGCCGACTGGGCAAGCAGCTATGCCGGCAGCATGCGCGCCTTCTATCAGATCGTACTGCCGATACGCATGAGCCTGGAAAGCTGGAACGAGCAGAACCCACGCACGGGGGCAATAGTTGAACAGCGGCGTTTGTATCTGCGCCTAGCCGGGCAACGGGTGTACCGCCAGGGCATGCTGAGCTTTGACGGCCATGAAGAGTGGCAACAGCACAGCAGCCTATTTCGCTCAACCACGCGTTGCCTTCCATTGGTCTGGGGCGAAGAAGACCCCATCCCCTTCGACCCGGATAGCGGCACCCGCATAGCCCCGGAGCCGGACGGCAGCGTACGCCTGCGCCGCGTTTACCATGATGATGGCCTCAGCACACTGGTACGTGTCGTGGGCAGCCTGACCTATCAGCCCATTGACGGCCTCTACCTGCCGCCCATCGATATCGACTTGAGTTAAACCATGACCGACACGACCGCACCGCACCCTTTCGCCCATCGCCTGCACGGCAGTCCAGACAGTCGCTTGCTCTACGCCAACCAAGCCACTGGCGCGGAGCTGCTGTGCATCCCCGAGGTCGAGGAGCAAACCGAGCATTACCTGGCCATCGAGCATGGCGATAGCGCGGATCGCGGGATGTGGACCGGTGCATTGGGGGGCGGGCTGGGGGCTTTCCTACTTGTGATGGCTTTAATTGCCTATTGCTACGGAAACGACCAAAGCGCGTTACAAGCCCTCGTAGTTGCCGCAATTAGCATATCGGCTCCCTTCATCTGGGAAGTTCTGCGCCCCATGCCGCTGCCCATCCTGCTCAATCGCCGCACCCGCGAGATGTACTTCGAGCAAGACGGCGAGCTGTACCACAGCCCCTGGGATGGAATCGCCGCGGCCACCTACAGCTTCGGCACCGTTGGCCCCTATACCGCAGGCATGCGCCATGCCGCCCTGGAAGCACTGCTGCACCACTATGGTCACCCCGAGCAACAGGTGCTGATCAACCTGGGCAGCCCCATTAGCAAAAGCCTGGAGATGCAACTGGGTTTCTGGGAATACCTGCGCACCTATATGGACAAAGGCCCCTGGTTTGACGCACAGGGCAACCACAGTGAATCGGATGCCTTTATTCAGAGCCTGCTAGAGGTCCGCAAAAGCAAAGGCCAGTCCGTACGTCTGTATTGGGGGCTGCTTAAGGAGGAATACAAGGCGAACAACGGACGCAACTTTCTCAGCTATGGCGATCTGGTATTAGTACTTGGCAGTATTTTGCTGCTGCCTGTACGCACCCTACAAAACTTCACCTACTCCATCGCCAAGCGTCGTGCCCGCAGCCAATGGCCAGCGCTGGTAAAAGAGCGCCTGCGCGCGGACGGCCCGGCCAGTCGACTGGTTGATCTGGAGCGAACGGCGGAGCAAGGCGGCGTTAAACCATGACCGGCACGACCGCATCACACCCCTTCGCCCAGCGCCTGCACAGCAGCCCAGAGAGCAGTTTGCTCTACGCCGACCAAACCACTGGTGCGGCGCTGCTGTGCATCCCCGAGGTCGAGGAACAGACAGAGCATTACCTCGCCATTGAGCATGGCGATAGCGCGGATCGGGGGATGTTGACCGGCGCCTTGGGCGGAGGATGTTTACTAATATTCGGCAGTTTCTCCGTGGCCTTTTTTTTGGATAATCGACTGGAGCCTGCACTCGCCTATTTTGCAATTACGGCTCTGGCCTTCACTCTTCCCTTCCTCTGGGAAGTTCTTCGGCCTATGCCACTGCCCATCCTGCTCAATCGTCGCACCCGCGAACTGTACTTCGAACAAGACGGCGAGCTATACCACAGCCCCTGGGATGGGATCGCCGCGGCCACTTACAGCTTCGGCACCGTTGGCCCCTATACCGGCGGCATGCGCCATGCCGCCTTGGAAGCACTGCTGCACCGCTTTGGCCACCCGCAAGAACAGGTGCTGATCAACCTGGGCAGCCCCATTGGCAAAAGCCTGGAGATGCAGCTGGGTTTCTGGGAATACCTGCGCACCTATATGGACAAAGGTCCCTGGTTTGACGCACAGGGCAACCACAGTGAATCGGATGCCTTTATTCAGAGCCTGCTGGCTTCACGCCAAGGTAAAGGTCAATGGACGCGCTTGCAGTGGCGGCTCATCGTAAAAGACTACAAGACCAACAAGGGTCGTAACTTTCTCAGTTATTCCGATTTCATGTTGCTACTGGGCGGCATACTTTTTTCGCCTATCAATGCCCTACAAAACTTCACCTACGCCATCGCCAAGCGCCGTGCGCGTAGCCAATGGCCAACGCTGGTAAAAGAGCGCCTGCGCCCGAACGGGCCGAGCAGCCGGCTGGTTGATCTGGAGCAGACGGCGGAGCAAGGCGGCGTTAAACCATGACCGGCACGACCGCATCACACCCCTTCGCCCAGCGTCTGCACGGCAGCCCTGAGAGCCGCTTGCTCTACGCCGACCAGGCCACTGGCGCGGAGTTGCTGTGCATTCCCGAGGTGGAAGAACAGTTTGAGCACTATCTGGCCATCGAGCATGGCGATAGCGCGGATCGCGGGATGCTGACCGGCGCGTTGGCCGGTGTGGGAGGGGTTTTCTTGAGCGGTTTTTCCTTTGCGTTCTACTTAGATCAAAGACCCGAGCCAGCTCTTACATGCTTTCTTATGGCTTTGGCTTGTTCTGTATTGCCCTTCCTCTGGGAAGTCCTGCGCCCCATGCCGCTGCCCATCCTGCTCAATCGCCGCACCCGCGAGCTGTACTTCGAGCAAGACGGCGAGCTGTACCACAGCCCCTGGGATGGGATCGCTGCGGCCGCCTATAGCTTCGGCACCGTTGGCCCCTATACCGCCGGCATGCGCCATGCCGCCCTGGAAGCACTGCTGCACCGTTATGGCCATCCCCAGGAACAGGTGCTGATCAACCTGGGCAGCCCCATTAGCAAAAGCCTGGAGATGCAGCTGGGCTTTTGGGAATACCTGCGCACCTATATGGACAAAGGCCCCTGGTTTGACGCACAGGGCAATCACAGTGAATCGGATGCGTTTATTCAGAGCCTGCTAGAGGTACGCAAAAGCAAAGGTCAATGGGCGCGTCTGCACTGGGGGCTGCTTAAGAAAGAGTACAAGGCCAACAACGGACGTAACTTTCTCAGTTATTCCGATTTTGCGTTGCTACTGGGTGGAATGCTTTTTTCGCCTTTCAATACCGTACAAAACTTCACCTACTCAATCGCCAAGCGTCGTGCCCGTAGCCAATGGCCAACGCTGGTAAAAGAGCGCCTGCGCCCGGACGGGCCGAGCAATCGGTTGGTTGATCTGGAACGGGCGGAGAAGCAATGAACAACTGCTCTGTCCACACAATGCAGCCCTCAGTGAGCATCCGTACAAGCACCGCGGTAGTCGCTCTCATTTCCGGCCGCCCATCACCCCGTTTTATGAACCAGATCAACCTGAGCAAGCCGCGCATTGCACTCCAATACGCGCCCCCAAGTATCACTTCGCCATCACGCTAGCGCGCCTGGCGCGTCACCCACACTTTCAAGGAGGAAATTGCATGCACAAAAAACGCTATTACCCCGCCGCCCTGCTCGCCCTGGCCCTGTGCCTCACCGGCTGCAGCGGTAACTACAAGTTCAGCGACGACGATTACCGCCCCCTGGGCGACCCGCAAGCAGAAACTCGCGGCAACTGATAGCAAGGAGCTAAACACCATGGAACTGGTCTTCGATGTGGTCAGTGCACAGCAGTTCGTGCCAGGTCTATTGACCACCAAAAGCTTCAAGCACGCCGGCGGCATTATCGGTCGTGCGGAGGACTGCGATTGGGTGATTCCCGATCGCAAGCGCGTGTTGTCCAGCCGACATGCCGCGGTGAGCTTTCGTGACGGTGCGTTCTACCTGACCGACACCAGCAGTAACGGCGTGCAGCTGAAAGACAGCGGCGCCAGCCTGCCCAAGGGCCAGCCTCAGCGTATCGATCACGGCAGTGTGTATTGCCTGGGTGATTTCGAGATCCGTGCGCGGCTGACCCAGGACCCGGCCGTATTCGAGGCCGATATCGGCCGCTCGCAGCCGGCCGGCAGCATCATTCCGGATGACGCCTTCCTCGATCTCGACCCGCTCACCGCCCTCGATCAGCAGGAACGGGTCTATGCCGAGGTCGACGACCTGACTGCAATCATTCGCCCTCACACGGCTCAGGCGCAGCAACGTGACTACGCACAGATCGATGAGGAGAACCTGCTGTTGCCCGAGTTGGTGATGCCAACTCAAACCCCGCAGCCCAAACCTGCCGCCGAGCCAGTGCGCCTGCCGCCGAGCTTCTGGGAGAAGTTCGGTGACGCCCTCGGAGTCAAGCTCGATGACCTCGATGATGAGGCTCGCGAAGCGCTGGCGCTGAACGCCGCGAAACTGCTCAAGCAGAGTGTCGGTAGCCTGCAACAGAGCCTGCGCACGCGTAGCGAGCTGAAGAACGAACTGCGCCTGGCGCTGACCACGGTGCAGAGTGCCGGCAACAACCCGCTCAAGCACACCAGCGACAGCAGTGAAGCGCTGACTGCCCTGCTACGGGGTGGCAAAACTGCTCAGCTGCCCGCCGAACAGGCGATCTCGCGCGGCTTCCGTGACCTGCAGGCGCATCAGGTAGCGCTGCTTGCCGCCAGCCGCGCCGCGCTCAAGGGTATGTTCGAGCAGCTGTCGCCGGAGCACCTGGCCCTGCGTTTCGAGCGCGAAGGTCGCAAACCGCTGATTGCCACTGCCGGCAGCCGCTGGCGCGCCTATCGTCGCCTGCACAGCTCGCTGGAGCAGAACGATGACTGGAGCGATCGCCTGTTTGCCCGTGACTTTGCCCAAGCCTATGAAGAACAGGTTCGCCTGATCGCCACCCTCAACACCGATGTTCAAGGATGATCTGCATGCACCGTTTTACCCCCCTGGCCCTGTTGGCCACGCTGCTGACACTCGGCGGCTGCTCAGCGCTATCACCGTACTCGAGCATGACCAAGCTCGACCTGACCCTGAATGGCAGTGATCAGCTCAACCCGGACCTCAATGGCCGTCCTTCGCCGATCGTCTTGCGGCTGATCGAACTGAAACACCCGGTGGCCTTTGAAAGCGCCGACTTCTTCTCGCTCTATCAGCGCCCGAAAGAAGCACTGTCGCCGGACCTGGTGACGCTGGAGGAACTCGAACTGCGTCCCGGCGAACAGCGTGTCCTGAAGCTCTCGGTGGAGGACGGCAGTCGCTACGTCGGAGTGCTCGCGGCTTACCGAGACCTGCCGGAAGCCAACTGGCGCGTGGTCATCCCGCTGCACGCGCAGGAACGCAATCGAGTCGAGCTGAACCTGGATGCCCAGGGCATTCGCACCCTCGATGACAACGCCAAGGATGAGGAATAAGCCATGACCCAGCATAAAGTGGTCTGGCAAGAAGGCATGCTGCTGCGCCCACAGCACTTCCAGCAGAACGACCGTTACTACGACTATCAACTGAAGACCCGTACGCAGAAGCTCGATAGCTATGCCTGGGGTTTTTTCGAGCTGGAGATCGACCGCCAGTTCCTCAACATGGGCAAGCTGGTGGTAAGCAAGGCCAGCGGCGTGCTGCCCGATGGCAGCCTGTTCGACATCGGTGCCGAGCGTGAGCCCTTGGCTCTGGATGTACCGCCGAACACCGGCAACACCCCGGTGTACCTGGCGCTGCCGCTGGTCACCGGCAACCATATCGAGAGCCGCCGACCGGACCAGCAAGACGTACTGGCGCGTTACACCGCCTTCGACGAGGAAATCGCCGACTCCAATGCCGGTGACAGCGCCTCCAGCCAGGTCAGCTGCGGTCACGCGGACTTCCGCTTGCTGCTCGGCGAGCAACAGAGCGACCAGGCCTACGTCAAGTTGCAGCTGTGCGAGGTGCTGGATACAACCCCGGACGGGGTGATCAGCATCGACCCTGAATTCATTCCCACCTACGTCAACTTCCAGGCTTCCGGTTACCTGCTGTCGTGCCTCAAGGAAGTGATCAGCATGCTTGCCCACCGCGGCGACATTCTCGCCGAGCGCATTCGCGCCACCGGCAAGGTCGGCGGCGCCGAGGTCGGCGACTTCATGATGCTGCAACTGATTAACCGTTTCGAGCCGGTACTGCGCCACTACCTGGGTATCGAGCAGGTGCACCCGGAACAGATCTATCGCGAGCTGCTGGGCCTGCACGGCGAACTGGCGACTTTCTCCAGCGAAACCAAGCGCTCGCGCCTGGAGAGCCGCTACCTGCATAGCGACCAGGGCAGCAGCTTTCGCAAGTTGATGGACGCGATCCGCCAGGTGCTGTCGATGGTGCTGGAACAGCACGCCATCGAGTTGCTGCTGCAACAACGCCAGTACGGTATCCAGGTGTCGCCGCTGCACGACCACAAGCTCCTCGGCAGCTCCTCCTTCGTCCTGGCCGCCAGTGCCCAGTGCGACTCCGAAGAGCTGCGCAACCGCCTGCCGGCGCACCTCAAGGTGGGGCCTGTGGAGCGCATCCGCCAACTGGTCAACCTGCATCTGCCGGGGATCAAGGTCAGGCCGCTGCCGGTGGCGCCACGGCAGATCCCCTTTCACTCCGGCAAGACCTACTTCGCTTTGGAGCTCAGCTCCGAGGAACTGGCGCAGCTGGAAAGCTCCGGCGGCTTCGCCTTCCACGTGTCCGGCGAGTTTACCGGGCTTGAGCTGAAATTCTGGGCGATCAGGAACTGACGATGACTACCAAGGACATGGAATACGGCCAGGACGACAAAACCGTCATCCTCAACCGCCAGGGCGATGCCCCGGCACACAGCCCACTGACCGACTTCGCCGCGCCGCCGAAATTCGAGCAGCTGGAAGAGCGGATGATCTATGCCGCGCGCCTGCGCCCGGCGGAAAGCTTCAACATCAGCCTCAACCCGTTGGTGGCGGCGGCCTCTGCCCTGCTCTCGGAAGTGGTGCGGCTCAAGCACAGTTTTGACAGTGAGGATATGCACGCGCTGAATCAGCGCCTGTCCAGCGCGATCAAGCTGTTCGAACACCGCGCCCTGCACGACGGTGCCGAAAGCAGCCAGGTGATGGCCGCACGCTACGTACTCTGCACCGTGGTCGACGAAGCCGTGGTGACCACCCCCTGGGGTAACGAAAGCGAGTGGTCGCAGATGAGCCTGCTGTCGAGCTTCCACAATGAAACCTTCGGTGGCGAGAAGTTCTTTCAGTTGCTCGAGCGTTTGTCGCGCAACCCGGTCAAGCACCTGCCGATGCTCGAGCTGATGTACCTGTGTCTATCGCTTGGTTTCGAGGGCAAGTACCGCGTACTGCCACGCGGCATGCTCGAACTGGAAGCGGTGCGCGACAGCCTGTACCGGCAGATCCGCCAGATGCGTGGCGACGTGCCGCGGGAAATCTCGCCGCACTGGCAGGGTCTGAAGGACACCCGTCGGCGCCTGGTGCGCATCGTGCCCTGGTGGCTGGTGGCGCTATTCACCCTGGTCTGTCTGGGGGTGATGTACAGCGGCTTCGCCTGGGTACTCGGCGAACAACGCGAAACCGTACTGCAACCGTATGAGCAACTCGACCCGTCCGCGGGTGTAATCATGGATGATTTGAAATGAAGCTTTTTTTCGGCAAATTAGCCGCATTCCTGCGCAAGACCTGGGTCTGGAGCCTGCTACTGGTACTGCTGCTGGTCCTGCTGGTGTGGTTCGTCGGCCCACTGCTGGCGGTCAGCGACTACAAATTCTGGGAGTCGGCCACCAGCCGCCTGCTGAGCATCAGTGCGCTGTTCCTGATCTGGGGCCTGGCCATGGTCTTCGCCAGCTGGAAAGCCACTGCGCGCAAGAAGGCTGAGGAAGACGATGCCGACGCTCAAGAGCGGCAACGTCGCGAAGGTCTGGTCAACGAGGAACAGGTCGAACTGCGCCACCGTTTCAAACAGGCCCTGCGCACTCTCAAACGCTCCAGCTTGTACCGTGGGCGCAGCGAGAAATGGCGCAACGAGCTGCCCTGGTACCTGCTGCTCGGCCCGCAGGGCAGCGGCAAGACCAGCCTGCTGGACTTCTCCGGCCTGGACTTCCCGCTTAATCGCGGCGAGAACCAGCGCCTGACCAAAGACGTATCCGGCACCCGCTACGCCGACTGGTATTTCGCCGACCATGCGGTGCTGATCGATACCGCCGGGCGTTACCTGACCCAACCGGACCCGCAAATCGACGGGCGCGCCTGGGACACCTTGCTCGGCCTGCTGCGCAAGCGCCGTGCACGGCCGCTGAACGGCGTGTTGGTGAATATCCCGATCGAACAGCTGCAAGGCGGCAGCGAAGTCGAACTGGAGAACCTGGCCCGTCAGACCCGTCAGCGCCTGCAGGAGATTCATCAGCGCCTGGGCGCCAATGTGCCGGTCTACCTGACCCTGAGCAAGGCCGACAAGGTACTCGGCTTCGAGGAGTTCTTCGACCAACTGTCACGCGAGGAAAGTGACCAGGTGCTCGGCGCCAGCTTCCGCAAACAGCAAGACAGCACCGATGTGCAAGTGGTCCGTGAGGAGTTCGAGGAGCTGCTGCGCCGCCTCAACAGCCAGGTAATCCTGCGCATGCACCAGGAGCGCGATACCCAGCGTCGCGGTCGCATTCTCGACTTCCCGCATCAACTTGGACAGATCGGCGAGCGCCTGTGCCTGTTCGTCGAGCTGGCCTTCACAGGTAACCGCTACCAGCGCGCCAGCCAGCTGCGGGGTTTCTACCTGACCAGCGCGCCGCAGCTCAACGACCAGCTTGACCCCAGCACCACGGGCATCGGCCGCAATCTCGGCCTGGCCAGTAGCGCCCTGCCGACCTTTCGCAGCGGCCGCGCACGCTTTATCAACCAGCTACTCAGTCGGGTGATTTTCCCCGAGGCCGACCTGGCAGGCCTCGACCAGCGCGAAGTGCGCCGCATCGACTGGGGCCAGCGCGCCATGTATGCCTGCGCCTTCGCCTGCCTGGCGCTATTCGGCGTGCTCTGGGCCAGCGGTTTTTCGGCCAACCACGGCCGCCTGGAGCAGCTGCGTGAAATTGCCCAACGCCTGACCCAGCAGCACGACACGATCAACCCGCAGGACGATGCCTTGCAGACCCTCAAGGCGCTGAACAGCAGCTTTGCCGCGACCCAGGTGTTCCCTCCGGTAGACGAAGCCGCCTACCTGCAACGCGGTGGCCTGTATCAGGGGGAGCAGGTCGATCCGACCTTGCAGCGCGCCTACCGTGGCGAGCTGGAAAACCTGTTGCTGCCACGCGTCGCGCGCCAGCTGGAAGCGCAAGTGCGCGCCAACCTGAACGACCGCGAACGCCTGCTCAACAGCCTGCGCGCTTATCTGATGCTCAACCTGGAAGAGCGGCGCGACGCGGCCTTCCTGAAAGACTGGCTGGCCGCCGACTGGTCGCTGCGTTACGCCGGCAACGGCGCCGCGCAACGCGGTCTCAACAGCCACTTCGAACGCCTGCTGGCCGAGCCATTCAACGCCTACTCGCTGAATGCTCCGCTAGTGGCCCAGGCGCGTCAGGTGTTGCGCAGCGAATCGCTGGCCAACGTGGTCTATCGCATGCTTCGCGAGCAGGCCCGCAGCCTGCCGGATTACCGTTTGAGCCAGAAACTCGGGCCACAGGCCAGCCTGTTCGCCGGCAGTGACTACGCCATTCCGGGCTTCTACACCCAGATCGGCTACAAGAAGCTGTTCGTCGCTCAGGGTCCAGACCTGGTGCGTGACATCCTGCGCGACAACTGGGTGCTCGGCGAAGGCGAAAATCTCAGCAGCAACGACCTCAGTCGTCTGCTGGTGGAAATGGAGCAGCTGTACTTCCGTGACTACGCCAATTACTGGGGCGAAGCCCTGGCGCAACTGACGTTGGAGCCGATCGGCAGTGCCAATCAAGGCGCCCTGCAGCTGGCCGGCTTGACCGCCGCCAACTCGCCACTACTGCAACTGTTGGTGGAAGTGCGCGACAACACTCGCTTCACTGGTTTAGCCGAAGCTGCCGATGGTGTCGGCGACGCCGCAGAGGGCCTCAAGGGCGCCAAAGGCAAGCTGGGTAAGGCCGCCAAACTGGCCGCCGCTGCCGCACAACAGACCCAGGCGGCACTGGTCAAGAGCCTGCCGGACACCGCGCGCAAGACACTCGAGCGACGCTTCGCCCCGCTGCACCAGTTGCTCGACGAAAACGGCGGCGCCGCTGCTGAACTGGCAAACACCCTGCAGGCCCTGGATGCCCTACAACGGCAACTGGCCGCGCTGGCCCACGCCAGCGCCCCGGAACAGGCCGCGTTCGAGCTGGCCAAGGCGCGCATGCGCGGCAAGCGTGATGCGATCAACCAGGTCCGCAGCAGCGCGGGGCGTCTGCCACAGCCGATTGGCAACTGGCTCGCCCTGCTCGCCGAAGACAGCTGGATGCTGGTGTTGGGCGACGCCTACCAGTACCTCAATCAGCGCTACAAGAGTGAGCTGTACGCCGCTTATGACGGTTCGCTGAAACAGCGCTACCCCTTCAGTGCCCACAGCGAAAGCGACGTGGCGATTGCCGACTTCCGCGAGTTCTTCAAGGGCCAGGGCATCGCCCAGCGTTTCTTCGACAGCTACCTCAAGCCCTTCGTCAGTGGCAGCGCCGGCCAGTATCGCCTGCGCAATGTCGATGGCCACGGCCTACCGCTGTCGCGCGAGCTCCTGCTGCAGATGAGCCACGCGCAGACCATCCGCCGCAGCTTTTTCGCCGAGAACCCCAACGAGCCGCAGGTGCTATTCAAGCTCGAGCCTTACTCGCTGGATTCCAGCCTGGGTCGCGCGGAGTTCCGCTTCGGTAACCAGCAGCTCGAATACCGTCATGGCCCCATCGTGCAAACCGCCTTCCGCTGGCCGGCCGAGGCCGACGAAGGCCGCACCAGTCTGGTGGTCGAAGAGTTGGGTGGGCGCCGTGTCGGCATCGAGAAGAATACCGGCCCCTGGTCGCTGTTCCGCCTGCTCGACCTGATGAGCGTCGATTACCACAGTGGCCGCGACGTACTGATGCTCAAGGCCGACCTCGGCGGCCTGCGCGCCAACTACCTGCTGCACAGCCAGCGCTCGCCGAACCCCTTCGACATCGGCCTGCTGCGCAGCTTCAAACTGCCGGCGACGCTCTGATGCAGGAAATCGCCAGCAGCCTGTGGCGTAGCGCCGCGCGTACCGATACCGGCAAGGTGCGCGCGCGCAACGAGGATGCCTTTCTGGCCCTGCCCGAACAGGGCCTGTGGGTGGTTGCCGACGGCATGGGCGGGCACCAGAACGGCGCCTTGGCCAGCCGCCTGATCGTCGAGTACCTGGCCGAACCCAGTGAGGGTAACTTGCAGCAGCGCCTGGTCGAGTTACGCAAGCGCCTGCACGGGCTTAACCGACGCCTGGGCCAGGAGTTGACGGTGACCGCCGAACGCCCGGATACGCTGATCGGCAGCACCGTGGTCGCTCTGTTGGTAGACGGCGATCGCGCCGCCTGTGTATGGGCCGGCGACAGTCGCTGTTACCTGTGGCGCGGCAGCCGGCTGTACCAACTCAGCCGCGATCACTCGTTACGCCAGCAATTGATCGATGAACAGCAGTACAGCCCGGAACAGGCCGCCCGGCATCCGTCGGCGCACGCCTTGACCCGCGCCATCGGCGCCAGCGAGGAGTTGCAATTGGACATCCTCGAACTGGACGTGCTCCCCGGCGATGCCTTCCTGCTGTGCAGCGACGGACTCTACCAAGGCCTGTCCAGCGATGCGCTGGGCGCTGCGCTTAATCTGCCGTCTGCGCACTTCGCGCTACAGCGCTTGTTCGAGCAAGCGCTGGATGGTCCGGCACGGGACAACCTCAGCGCCGTGGTGATTCGCCGATGACTGAGCAACTACTGGAATCGGAGCAGGTGCTGAACGGCGAAGCCTGTGACCTGACCTACTTTGCCCTGGCCGCCACCGCGACCCAGGCGGAGAAAAACGAGCAACCGCGCAGCAGCGCACCTGCCCGCCTCGGCGAGCTGCCGGACGTACTCGGAGGGCGCTATAAAATCGAACGCTTACTCGGCGTCGGAGGCATGGGGGCGGTGTACCGCGCGCGTGATCTGTTGCGCGAACAGTTCGGCGACCCGGAGCCCTATGTGGCGCTGAAAACGCTCAGCGATGACTTCGCCGAGTACCCGGATGCCAATTCGTTGCTGTACAGCGAGTTCGCCCTCACCGCGCGACTCAACCACCCCAATGTGGTGCGTCTGTTCGGCTTCGAGGTCGATGTGCCGAGCCAGCGCGCGTTCCTGATCCTGGAACTGCTCAAGGGTCCGACCCTCGACCAGCTGCTGTGCGAGCGGCCGGAGGGTTTGCCCTGGGATGAACTCAGCGAAATTGCCATCGCCCTGCTCGAAGCCCTCACCTACTCGCACCAACTGGGCGTGCTGCATGGCGACTTGAAACCCAGCAATGTGATGCTTGCCGACGACGGTCTGCGGTTGTTCGATTATGGTCTCGGCCAGCCGGTAGAGGGCTTGCTACCTGGTTTGCCACGGCTGTGCCGCAATCGTTTCACCGCCTGGACACCACGCTACGCTGCTCTGGAATTACTCGACGGCGCGCCGCTCAGTCCCGCTGCCGATGTCTATGCCTTGGCGTGCGTGCTCTATGAGCTGGCCAGCGGCCGTCACCCGTTCCGTCGGCTTAGCGCCAAACAGGCCAAGAGCATGGAGTTGGACAAACAGTTACAGCGGCCCGAACAGCTACCCGTGCACTGCTGGCCAGCCCTACGCACCGCCCTGGCGTTTGAGCAAGCGCAGCGCACTATCAGCTGCGCCGAGCTGCTGCACGCCTTTCGCGCACCACCGCTGGGGCGCTGGACACGCTGGTTACGTGGTACGCACTAAGTCGCACCCATGGATGATTCATTCACAAGGAAACGAACATGTTCAACGCGGCCAATGAAACCCATTTCAGCCTGAGCATCGAAGGTATCGAACACGACCTGCAAGTGCTCGAGTTCAACGGCCGCGAGGCGATCAGCCAGCCCTATCGCTTCGAGGTGGAGCTGATCAGCGAGTTGTCGGATCTGGATTTACAAAGCCTGCTGCATCAGCCGGCTTTTCTCGCCTATACGCCCGATGGGCTAGGTATTCACGGGTTGATCTATCAAGTCGCTCAAGGCGAATCCGGCAAGCGCCTGACCCGCTACCGACTGTCCATAGTGCCGCAGCTCAGTTACCTGACGCATCGCACTAACCAGCGCATTTTCCAGCAGTTGACGGTGCCGCAGATCATCGCGCAGGTGCTCGAAGAGCACGGCATCCTCGCCGGTGCCTACCAGTTCCAGCTCGGCCCCAGCGTCTATCCCGAGCGCGAGTATTGCGTGCAGTACGACGAGAGCGACCTGCACTTCATCCAGCGCCTGTGTGAGGAAGAAGGTATTCATTACCACTTTCAGCACAGCCGTCAGGGCCATGTACTGACCTTCGGCGACGACCAGACCGCCTTTGGCAAGCTGGGCCAGCCCACTGCTTATCTGCAGGACAACGGCATGACCGCCGATGAGCCGGTGATCAAGCGCCTCAGCGTACGCTTGGAAACCCGCACCAGTCGCACCACGCGCCGCGACTACGACTTCGAGCAACCGCGTCTGCTGATGGAGGCCGGCTATGCCCTCAAGGGCGAAAGCGCTGAGCGCAATCCCGAGGCTGCGCCCCTGCCGGACCTGGAAGACTACGACTACCCCGGCCGTTTTCTGGATCGCAGCCGTGGCAGACACCTGAGCCAACGCCACCTGCAACGCCACCGCAGCGACTACCGCCTGGCCGAGGGCCGCAGCGACCAGCCCAAGCTGGTCAGCGGCCATCTGCTGGAAATCTCCGACCACCCGCGTAGTGAGTGGAACGACCTGTGGCTGCTCACCGAAATCCAGCACGAGGGCAAACAGCCACAGGTACTGGAAGAATCCATCACTAGCACTCCCTCGCCCCTACGGGGAGAGGGTTGGAGTGAGGGGAAAACAGACGACAGGGGCTTCACCCAGGGCTATCGCAATCGTTTCAAGGCGACACCCTGGGACGTACCTTTCCGCCCTCCCCTGGCCCACCCCAAACCAAAGGTGCTGGGCAGCCAGACTGCCGTGGTCACCGGCCCTGCAGGCGAGGAGATCCACTGCGACGAGTACGGCCGCATCAAGGTGCAGTTTCACTGGGACCGTCACGGCCAGGCCGACGACAAGACCAGCTGCTGGCTACGCGTCTCCAGCAGCTGGGCCGGCGACCGCTACGGCGGCATCGCCATTCCGCGCATCGGCATGGAAGTGCTGATCACTTTTCTCGAAGGCGACCCCGACCAACCGCTGGTGACCGACTGTCTGTACCACAAGGAGCACGTCGTCCCATACGACCTGCCGGCGAACAAGACCCGCACCGTCTTCAAGACCCTGAGTAGTCCGGGCGGTGGCGGCTATAACGAGCTGCGCATCGAAGACCGCGCCGGCCAGGAACAGATCTACCTGCACGCCCAGCGCGACTGGGACGAAAACATCGAGTACGACCAGAAGATCCGCGTCGGCAACGAACGCCACGACACAGTGGAAGCCAACAGCTACACCGAGCTACAAGCCGAGGAGCACCTCAGCGTGCTCGCCGACCGCAAGGTCGAAGTCAAACCCGACGACCACCTCACGGTTGGGCAGAACCAGCACATCAAACTCGGCAGCGCCCAGCTGACCAAGGCTGGCAAGGAAATCCACCTCAAGGCCGGACAGAAGATGGTCATCGAGGCCGGCACCGAGCTGACCCTCAAGGCCGGCGGCAGCTTCATCAAACTCGATCCCGGCGGCATCACCCTCAGCGGCCCGCTGGCCAAGATCAACGCCGGTGGTTCGCCGGGCAAGGGCTCGGGCATCGGCATCAAGCCACCGGTATTGCCGGGCGCGGCAGATAGCGATAAGGCGGGGAGTTTAACGGATGAGGCGCTGTTGAATCGGCTCGAACAGGCCAAGAAAAAGCCCAAGCGCATGCTCAATTTCTCCGGCTGACAGGGATAGAACGCGAGCCGCCATTTGGCTTGCATACAAGGATTAGGGATTCGGAAAAATCATGGCAGACAGCAAACCGATTAATTGGGCGTATCCGTTTAAGACCGCTGGAGACACCAGCAAAGAAGTTACCGATCCGCAACTCTATTTCGATGCGCTGGCCAAGGCCAAAAATGGCTTCTACCCAATGGGTGCCAATGGCCTCTGGCATGGCGGCGTGCACTTTGATGCCAATACCGGCGCGCTGCTTGATCAGAACCAGGTTCGCTGCATCGCCGATGGCGAAGTAATTGCCTACCGCATCGATGACAAGTATCCCGAGACGCCCCACACCGCCACTATTCATCCAGGTATGGGGCCAGAGCCGCTGGGTGCTAAATATTCAACGGGGTTTGTGCTGGTAAAACATCATTTGGCACTCCCGCCAGCGCCGGCAACCCCGGCGGACGGGACCACAACGGCAACAACGCCTACGGAGACTGCATCGCCAGCCGCCCTGGCCGCAGAGGCAGCACCCGCCAACGAAGGGCTGACCTTTTACAGCCTGTATATGCATTTGCTCGACTGGACCGGTTACCAGGCCACCAACGCCCCTAAACCGCCCGCGTTCCTCGCGCCAACCCGCTATGCGGTCAAGCAAACCCCGGACGACCCACTAATGGGCTTGCGTGTGCGTGCATTGCGCGACGATGGCACGACCAAGGTGCTCGCCTTGTTACCCAAAGGTTGCAAAGTCACCCTGAGTGAAACCCACAACCTAAAGCCTCAATTTAAGCAGTTACTCAGCGTCGATGAAGGCGCTGCTATCCCCGCCTTACCGGTTGGCACTGCCGGCTGGGTGTATACCCCTGAACTAACCGGCAACACCGTGGGGGATAAGGCCACAGACACCGAGCCCGCCTTAACACTGAGCCATCAAGGCTTGCGCGTGCGCAAAGAAGGCAATCGTAACGGGGCCATCATTGGTGTACTGCCGCGCAGCGCAACGCTCAAAGTCGGAGAGAAGCAGTCAGGCGGCTATTGCAAGGTGCTGGAGGTGATGGATTATCGCGGTGTCCCTGCCCTGCCCAATGGACCAGATGGCAAACCGCTGGGCTACGTGTACTTCGACGAACTCGGGTTTGTCCATCTTTTACCAAAACCTCACTCCATCAACGCCGGTGAGCTGATCGGCCATATTGGCCTTTACCAGAACCAAGGCGAAGGCACCGCCAAACCACGCCTACATCTGGAAGTCTTCAGCTGTGCAGATGTACCGGCGTTTATAGCCAAGAGCCGCGCGCTGGCTGCCAGCTTACCGGCCGAGCAAAAGACCCTGCTTAAAATCCATAAAGGGACCAGCAAACTGATCCCCCACCGCGAAGACATCACCAGCAGCAACCCACCTAGAATCACCGACGCGGGCGTCACCATTGCCGTCGAGCTGACCATTCCCGTCAGCGTGCTGGAAAACCTGCCCGCAGAACGCAAAATCCAAGTCAGCGAAACCGTTCTCGGTAGCACCACGCCACGTATTACCCACTGGTGGAGGCTCGACGGCCTGCTGGCCGACGACACTGGTAACCGCATCAGCGGCTGGCTCGCCGAACAAGACCTGATCACCTCGCGGCACAGCCCGTGGGAATGGGATGGCTTCGACTTTATCAGCGAAACGGCCAGCGCACTTGATCACCTAGCCTGCCATTTCGAGGCGCAACACCTGCTCACAGAAGAGGAAGGACCCGACTACCAAGCGCAAATCAGCACCGCCGACCACGGCCCGATCAAAGCGCGTCTGTACGACATCATTGACGGTGCCGATGACAGCGTACGCGACGACATACTGAGCGTGACAGAGATCAACGCCGCCCTCAGCAAACCCTGGCACGCCCAATCCATCTCCCGCCTGATCACTCACTATGAAAGTGAGTGGTTCTGGCAGGATGCCAAATGGAATGAGCTGGATAAGTTGATGGAACACACAGAGGAAGACCAAAACCCACAGTGGGTGCGCGAAAAAGAGCGGATTAAAAAGCTCAGTTGGTGGAGTGAGATGACGGGAAAGCAGGGGATTAATGCGGATGGGAAAGTTTGGCATTTTCAGCCTATTGGATTAATTTCAACCCTATATATACACACAAAATTACTTGTGACAAAAGATCAGCTTGCAGCAATAATGCTATCCGCCCCAGAAGAAACAATAGATAAATATCTACTCCCAATCAATCACACATTAAGTACATTTAAAATAAACACCCCACTCAGAATTGCTCACTTTTTATCTCAGATAGGACATGAAACAGGGCAATTAAAATTCTCAGAAGAGCTGAGTTCTGGAGCACAATATGAAGGCAGAGCAGACTTAGGGAATAATCAACCCGGCGACGGCAAACTATTTAAAGGACGGGGCCTTCTCCAAGTCACAGGCCGCGCCAACTATTCTGCATGTGAAGCTTATCTTAAAACCCTACCAGAATACGCGGAGCTAGATATAACATCTTCAACAGAAAAAGCTGAGCAACTTTCTGCGAGCCCTGAGTTAGCTGCACTCGCTTCAGGTTACTACTGGGCTAAACTAAAGCCGAAACTGAATACTGTATCTGACGCAGATGATTTATTTTGGGTCTCAGTTTATGTTAACGGATGGGCAGTCCAAGCAAATCCATTTTATCCAAGCCGACCAAAGGAACCAAATAATATGCACCATCGGTCGACAATGCTAGCTCGAGCTAAAAATGTCCTCGGAGTGACCCCATGAAAATTTATATTTTTCTTCTGGCGCTTTTTTTTCCGCTCAGCTGCTTAGCAGTAACCCCAGAAATAAATGAAACAATTGCCTATAGCGGAAAAATTGGAAAGCAAAACATATTCATGACCTTAAGCACCGCAAGTGGCAAAGTGTTTGGAAATTATTTCTACACTAAATACAATTCACCGATCACCCTAAGTGGAAGTCTTTCTGATTCAAAACTTCTTCTGACAGAGGAAACCATTAATGGCAACGCGTATATAAATGCACAAATAAAAGAAGGATCCATTAACGGAACCTGGGAGCTCAATGGTAAGAGTCATAAGATTTACTCCAAAGCTTTAAGCAAATCATACGAAACTATAATTAAAGAAATCGATGTATCAGACGAAGACAATGAAAACAAAATTCTATCTATCACCTTCATAGATGGCTCCAGCCAAAACATAGAAATCTCGACACTAGAGAAGTCAACATCAATAATCTTTGAGGATTTTACTTTTGACGGCTATCCTGACATGCGAATCCTTGAAGTTGAAACAGGAGGAAATAGCTCGTTTATTTATTTTGACTACGACGCAAAAAACAGAAAATTCAAAACATCATCAAACGAGATAAGCCGCTTAGTAAGCCCAAAAATATTTCATAGCGAAAAAATTATAATATCAACATCAAGAGATGGCTGCTGCACTTATCATGCGATCAAAATATTACCAACAGAAGTTCTCTCGGCCAGTTATGACTTTGAGTCAAAAACAGGAAGTGAGATTATAAAAAACAAAGGCGCAGGCAGTGACTTAAAACAGCCGATAACCGAAAAATACTTTGAAGATAATTATCTGAACTTTAAGGGCAGCACCGGCAAAAACTGAGAAAAACATCTGGCTATTCAGGCCCACAGATCTATTTTCAAACAACGCCATTAATCCTGCTCTTTAACAACTAGCCCGCAACGCACTTGGCGTCATCTGACGCCAAGCTCAACACAATCAATCAGCCATATCACTTCGAGCTGGAGCTGATCAGCGAACGACCGGACCTCGACCTGCAGAGCCTGCTGCACCAACCGGCCTTTCTCGCCTTCCCCCCCGATGGTCTGGGCATCCACGGCCAGATCTACCAGGTGGCCCAGGGCGAATCCGGCAAGCGCCTGACCCGCTACCGGACCTGGAAGACTACGACTATCCCGGCCGTTTCGTGGATCGCAGCCGCGGCAAACACCTGAGCCAACGTAACCTGCAACGCCACCGCAGCGACTACCGTCTGGCCGAGGGCCGCAGCGATCAGCCCAGGCTGCTCAGCGGCCATCTGCTGGAAATCTCCGACCACCCGCGTAGTGAGTGGAACGACCTGTGGCTGCTCACCGAAATCCAGCACGAGGGCAAACAGCCACAGGTACTGGAAGAGTCGGTGACCGACGATGTAGCACCGGCCGATGGCTTCACCCAGGGTTATCGCAATCGTTTCAACGCGACACCTTGGGACGTACCTTTCCGCCCTCCCCTGGCTCATCCCAAGCCCAAGGTGCTGGGCAGCCAGACCGCCGTGGTCACCGGCCCTGCAGGCGAGGAGATTCACTGCGACCAGTACGGCCGCATCAAGGTGCAGTTCCACTGGGACAGGCACGGCCAAGCCGACGACAAGACCAGCTGCTGGTTGCGCGTCTCTAGCAGCTGGGCCGGCGACCGCTACGGCGGCATCGCCATTCCGCGCATCGGCATGGAAGTGCTGATCACTTTTCTCGAAGGCGACCCCGACCAACCGCTGGTCAGCGGCTGTCTGTACCACAAGGAACACGTGGTGCCCTACGACCTGCCGGCGAACAAGACTCGCACGGTATTCAAGACCCTGAGCAGTCCAAGCGGTGGCGGCTATAACGAGCTGCGCATCGAAGACCGCGCCGGCCAGGAGCAGATCTACCTGCACGCCCAGCGCGACTGGGACGAAAACATCGAGCACGACCAGAAGATCCGCGTAGGCAACGAACGCCACGACACAGTGGAAGCCAACAGCTACACCGAGCTACAAGCCGAGGAGCACCTCAGCGTGCTCGCCGACCGCAAGGTCGAGGTCAAACCCGACGACCACCTCACGGTCGGGCAGAACCAGCACATCAAACTCGGCAGCGCCCAGCTGACCAAGGCCGGCAAGGAAATCCACCTCAAGGCCGGACAGAAGATGGTCATCGAGGCCGGCACCGAGCTGACCCTCAAGGCCGGCGGCAGCTTCATCAAACTCGATCCCGGCGGCATCACCCTCAGCGGCCCGCTGGCCAAGATCAACGCCGGTGGTTCGCCGGGCAAGGGCTCGGGCATCGGCATCAAGCCACCGGTATTGCCGGGCGCGGCAGATAGCGATAAGTTGGGGAGTTTGACGGATGAGGCGCTGCTCAATCGGCTCGAACAGGCCAAGAAAAAGCCCAAGCGCATGCTCAATTTTTCGGGTTAACAGGGATCAAGCGCGGGCCATCTTCACGCCCGCAAACAAGGATTAGGGATTCGGAAAAATCATGGCAGACAGCAAACCGATCAACTGGGCGTATCCGTTCAAAACCACTGGAGCATCAACCAACCCGCTGCAGTACCTGACCAACATGGCCAAGGCCAATGGCGGCTACTACCCGACTGGAGAAAACGGTCTGTGGCATGGCGGTGTGCACTTCGATAAAGGCACCGCTGCTGTGTTTGATCAGTCCAGCGTGCGCTGTATCGCCGATGGCGAGGTGATCGCTTACCGGATCAATGAGAGCTACCCGGTCAGCGAATACACTGAAGCCATCCCACAGATCAAACGCGTGCCATTCTCTACAGGGTTTGTGCTGGTCAAGCACACACTTCGTCCTCCGCAGCCTATCAATGCAAGGTCGACACACAGCGAACAATCACCGCCCACGCTGACCCTCTTTAGCCTGTATATGCACCTGCAGGACTGGGCCGGCTATCAGGCCAAAGCGGAGCTTGCCCGGCCCGCGTTCTGGAAGGCAGCAATCTACATCGTCGACACCAAAGACCATGGCCTCAACGTGCGGGCCGAACCCAACACCAACGGCACGCATTTGGCCGTGTTAGCCAAGGGCACGCAGGTCACCGTCAGCCACCTAGAGGGCGATTACTGTAAGTTGCTAAGCATCGTCAGTGGCGCAGCCGAACCGGCACTCACGCCAGACAGCGAAGGCAAGCTGCCCGGCTTTGTGGCCTTCAAACTGCTCAAAGCTCAACACGAACCCAAGGCCAAGGACAGCGTGGTAGTGCTAGACCCAGGCATCGCGATCAAGGCCGGCGACCTGATCGGTCATCTAGGCACTTATCAGAACCACAACGGCGCGGAGCAACCCCTGCTGCACCTGGAAGTATTCAGCTGCGAAGACGTACCCGGTTTTATCAGCAAGAGCCAAGCCTGGGCTCGTACCCTGCCAGAAACCGATAAGACCCTGCTCAAGATCCACAAGGACGCCAGCCGGCTGATTAGTCACCGTGACGATATCAAGGAAGACAACCCACCCAAGTTGGACGACACCGGCAGCCAGATAGGCGTTGACCTGATTATCCCGCAAGCCCTGCTCGATGGACTACCGGCCACGAGAAAAATCAAAGTCAGCACACCAGTCGCCGGCAGCAACACCCCTCAGACCACAACTTGGTGGCGCCTGGACGGGCTGTTCGCAGACAAAGAGGGCAACCCCATTAACGGCTGGCTCGCCGAGCAGGACCTGATCACCACACGCCATAGCCCCTGGGAGTGGCCAGACTTCCAGTGCATCGAAGACACCGGCAAGCCGGTCGAGAAACTGGCCTACACCTTCAACGCCAGAGGCATGCTGAGCGAGGAGGAAAAGCATAACTACCGCGCCCAAATCAGCACGGCCGACGGCGGCCCTATCCTTGCCATCGCCCGCCTCTACGACATCGTCGACACCGATAAAGACGGCGTACTCACCCGCGAAGAAATCCGCGCAGCCCTGGGTAAACCCTGGCACGCCCAGGTACTCGGCCAACTGATCAGCAAATATGAAAGCGAGTGGTTCTGGAACAAGAGCAAATGGGACGAACTCGACCCACTGCTGGCCGAAGAACCTGGCAAGCCGAATCCCATTTGGGAGATAGAAAAGCAGCGGATCAAAGCGCTAAGTTGGTGGAAGGAACTGGCGGACAAACATGGGATCAGTGCAGATGGTAAGGCGTGGCACTTTCAGCCGATTGGATTGGCTGGCACCTTTATCAAAGGTAAAAAAATAAATATAACTATTGAAATGCTCAAAAAAGTTTTTGAAGGCTTAACGAACACTAATGAGGCCGATGAACTTCTAAGTGAAATAGCCAGCCAGATCAATGTAAACTGTGAAAGATACAAGCTCGACACAACTTTGAGACTGAGTCATTTCTTTGCACAAGTACGACAAGAAATTGGGTCAAAATGTAGAGTAGCTGAAGATTTCACATACAGCCCGGAAGGATTGAAAGGCACTTTCAGATATTTCAGGCTGCATTCATCAGAAGCAACTACTTATGGATACGCAGGGAATAGTAAATTTGTTTCAACTGAGAATCAAATTGCAATCGGAAATAGAGCATACGCCAGCAGATACGACAATGGCGACATTGCATCTGGTGATGGCTGGCGCTACAGGGGGCGCGGCCTAAAGCATTTAACCTTCAGAAGTAATTATGCTGCATTTAAAAAATACCATAAGCACTTTTGGGGGGAAGATATTGATTTTGTTCGGACGCCTGACTTGCTGCACAAAAATTATAAATATTCGGTGCGATCCGGCATATACTTCTGGCTATCTAACAACCTATTTGCCGAGGCTGACAACGGTGCTACCGACTCAGATGTAGATGCAATAACAAGAATAATAAATGAAGCTACAGACAGCTACGGAAAGCGTAGAGATAACTTCAAGAGGATATTTGAAATTGAACAAATTTTTAAAGATATTTAGGCAGATACTTATTCTGCAAATCACCTTTTCTGCGACGACGCAGGCTTTAGCAGCTGGCGGTAGCGATCCGCGTTATGTCGGAGAACTTCACCCTCCAATAATAGTTTCTGATGCAGGTAAAAAAATGGCCGTGCTGTTTTTGAAAAATAACTTCAAAAAAAGCATCGAAAATACTCACGTAGCAACTGGTGAAATCTATTATTTTCAAGTTCAGCCACTTACACCTGAACTTAAGTACGTTTGGAAGGTGGAAGGCGATCATGTTTCCTCAGTATTTTTTTACGACTGGAAAACTCCTGAGAGAGCTGGGCGATCGATGTATGTGCTGATGAAAACTGTGGTTTCAAATCGGATTTTTGAAGGACTTTCATACACAGCAATGGAGCTTTCTGTTATTTCGGAAGGGGATAAATTGTCATTGAATTTCTTCCCTGGTGACCTTCAGGACTCCAAGCTCCAGAATTGCTATGAGGGACTCTACCTTGAAGATAGTAAAATAGTTACCTGCGCCTACAAAAACGCCAGTGATATTAAAAAATATTTAGCTCTTCAAGACAAATAGCAACGAGCGATAAGGAGGCAGATTCATTTATCAAGCCGCCTAATCCCCCCACTACTCATACATCAACAACCACCCCGCCGCCCTCACCTGGCCGCTCTCCACCGCGAACAGTAGTTGATCGTGCTGGCCGCGCCAGGCGTAGGCCCAGAGTTCGCCGGCTGGCTGGCCATGCCACTCGGTCATGCGCAGCCAGTTGGCATATTCATCTGCCGCTGGTGTCCATACCCTGTCGGGGGCGCCGAGAAGTGCGCGTAGCTGCGCTACGTCATAGCGGTCCCCCCAGGCCAGATCGAACAACTGCTGCATCAGTTGATGTTTGGCGCCCTGCCATTTGTCGACCTGGTCATCCCACTCCCCCCCGGCAAAATGTCCGGGCCTGGCGCGCATCGCCTGCCATTGTTGTGCCAGCAGTTGAGCCTCGACCGGCAACGTCGGTAAGGGTTCGGCGATGGCACAAGCTGTGAGTACTGTGGCCAGACCGCAGGCGGCGATTCGCCTACACATCGTGCGCTGCCATGTTTTTCCTGATTGCGACATATCCTTATATCTCCGTGATCGACTCGACACTTCCGTTGCGCAAATTTTCCGCTGTTCTGCCAACTCGACGGCCGAGTCAGTTATTTGACCAGTACCCTCTTTAACTCAACAACAGCGCTTTAGCGGTGATAACAGGTTGATTCGCTTAATCGGCCGCTACCCAGCTCTAAGCGCGCCTTTGCCCCCCTTCTTAAACACGCCTTACAGACTGACAGAAATGCAGCAAGAAATGCCCTAATAGCCACCAAATCCTGTCACTTTACCGGCAATTGACAGCTAATTAGAGCACTTCTACTTTGCAACGGTTGCCTGCCATTACTGGTACCACCAGACGCGCATGGTCAATGTAGGAAGTATTGACCACGTTTCGGGCTGGCAGCGGAATGCATTCCCCTGCACCACCTTGAGTTCCATAAGAACTCTTCTAATCGCGAAGCCTATCCCGCTTCGTCGAACAACTTTATTCGAAGGAACTGAATAATGAAGACAGCTCTACATACCTTGTCTGCTATCGCCCTTTTGGTGGCTGGTGTAAATACCAGCCTGGCGCTTGCTGCCACCAGCGCTCCGCAGGATGACTTTCTGCTGCTCGAGCAGGAAAAGGCAACCAGCCAGATATACAAGGCGTTTTTTCCCAGCAAGGAGATCGCCCGCAAGGCAGCCATCAGCTTCCACGGCCAGATGCTCGAGTCGCATTACGACAATGGTTATCTGGTCATGGAACTGAACGACGAAGAGATGCAGAAGCTGCAGGTGTTCGGCTTCACATTTGCTCCGGCCACGGAGTTCATCGAGAAGCGCAACCAGGTGCTGACCAATATGCAGAACCGGTTGCAGCTGAAAAGCCAGGCGGCGGTCAGCAGTAGCATGGAAGCCGCCAGTGCCAGCATCAGCGGCATTCCTGGCTACTCCTGCTACGCCACGGTGGAAGAAACCTTTGCGGTGGCCGCTGAGATGGCCAGCAGCAAGCCGACCCTGGCACAGTGGTTGGACGTCGGCGATTCCTGGGAGAAGAGCAGCAATCAGGGCGGCTACGACATGCGCGTACTGAAGCTGACCAACCAGACCAAGGGCGGCAACAAACCCAAGCTGTTCATCAACAGCGCCATTCACGCCCGTGAATACACCACTGCCGCATTGACGCTGGACTTTGCTCGCTGGCTGGTCGATGGCTATGGCGAAGACGCCGATGCCACCTGGATTCTCGATAACCACGAAGTGCATATCATGCTGATGGCCAACCCGGACGGCCGCAAGAAGGCGGAGACCGGACTGTCCTGGCGCAAGAATGCCAACCAGAACTACTGCGGTACCAACAGCAACAACCGTGGCGCCGACCTCAACCGCAACTTCAGCTTTGGCTGGAACAGCACCAACGGACAGGGCTCCAGCGGCAGTCAGTGCAACGACACCTATCGCGGTCCAAGCGCAGGCTCCGAACCGGAGATTCAGGCACTCGAGAACTATGTGCGCAGCCTGTGGCCGGATCGCCGGGGTCCCGGCCTGAACGATGCGGCGCCTAGCGATACCAGCGGCATCCATCTGGATGTGCACAGCTACAGTGAGCTGGTGCTATGGCCTTGGGGCGATACCAGCAATCTGGCTCCCAATGGCAGCGCCCTGCAGACCCTGGGACGCAAGTTTGCCTTCTTCAACGGTTATAGCCCGCAGCAATCCATCGGCCTCTACCCCACCGATGGCACCAGCGACGGCATCAGTTACGGCGAACTCGGCGTAGCGGCTTTCACCTTCGAGTTGGGCACTCAGTTCTTCCAGAACTGCAGTACCTATAACAACACCATCAAACCCAACAACCTGCCGGCGCTGATCTACGCCGCAAAAGTTGTGAGAACGCCCTACATCACCGCTGCCGGCCCTGATGTAACTTCCGTCAGTCTAAGTGGCTCGGCGGGCACGACTGGGGTGCCTGCCGGTACCGAGGTCACCCTTAGCGGCACGGTAAGCGACGCACGCTTCAACAACAGCAACGGCACAGAAAGCACCCAAGCGATCAATGCCGTGGAGTACTACATCGACCAAGCCCCATGGGAGTCCGGCGCGACGCCTGCCGCCTTGCTGGCCAGTGACGGCAGCTTCAACTCTACTACTGAGGCTTTCAGCGGTGGGCTCATCACCGCCGGCCTTAGCGAAGGCAAACATCTGGTATATGTCCGCGGCCGCGATAGCTCGAATAC
The DNA here is from genome assembly GCF_000498575.2 of Pseudomonas taeanensis MS-3. GTDB lineage: Bacteria > Pseudomonadota > Gammaproteobacteria > Pseudomonadales > Pseudomonadaceae > Aquipseudomonas > Aquipseudomonas taeanensis. The sequence continues at coordinate 14,152 of NZ_AWSQ01000005.1, read as the reverse complement.
TTGGGGGGCAGTCAGCGCTAGCTTCTTGGTGATCAATAAGGACGGCGGGACTCCGCCAGCGCAGTATTGCAGCGCCGCCAGCGGCAGCGCCAATTATGAGTGGATTGGCAATGTCCAAGTCGGCGGCGCCAGTAACCCCTCAGGCGCCACGACCTATAGCGACTTCACCAGCAAGCAGATCAATGTGCAGCGTGGCAATAACAGCCTGAGCCTCACGCCCCAGTTTTCCGGCAGCGCCTATAAACAGTATTGGAAAGTGTGGATCGATCTGAACAAGGACGGTGATTTCAGCGACACCGGGGAACAGGTGTTCAGTTCAGGCAGTGCCAGCACCTCGGTGATCAACGGAGTTCTGAGCATTCCCGCCGGGGCATCCAACGGTAAAACCACCATGCGCGTGGCCATGCGCTACAACACTGCACCCAACGCCTGTGGCACTTACAACTATGGGGAAGTGGAGGATTACAGCGTCTACATTCCATAACCCTTGAGGGAGGTGGCCGCAATGCCTTCCTGGCTTTGACCTCCACCTAAGATAAAGGCGTAGTGACTGGCAATCACTACGCTCTTTGCTTTCAGCGTTTTGTCTGATATTCCACCAGCTATTCAGGGCTACACTTCTGCACAGGCAACTTACCCGGCGCTTCTTATCGCCATAAAGCGGCACACTTCGAATCGATCCCAACTGGGCAACGGCTACAAAGCCTTGTTTCAAGAACATTTGCAGGCCACTCTACTACCCATTTGCTTCGGCATTCAGTTGTAACAAAAATGCATACGAAGCTTCTAACCCTAGCTACAGACTATTGCCGCGCTGATTACTGCTGAGGAGATCGCCGCAAGGCATGGGAGGAGCAGATGGACGAAGAACAAGGATTGCTCAAGCGCTTGCGCGAGGGCGATACAAGCGCTTTCGAGGCCATCATCAAGCAGCATCATGCTTTTCTGGTTGCCATGGCAGTTCCACTAGTAGGGCCGCAACTGGCAGATGATGTGGCCCAGGAAACCTGGTTGAAAGCCATGGCTGCGATCAACGGGTTTGAAGGGCGATCCAAACTGCGCACCTGGCTCGCTCGAATCGCGATCAACGAGGCGCACGCCCTGACACGTAAGGGCAAGCGCGAGGTTTCCCTGGACAGCTGGGGGAGCGACCCTGGCTCACCCATCGCCTCGCGCTTTAATGAGCAAGGCGCCTGGGATGTACTTCCCGCGCAATGGCACCATGACACTCCTGAGGAACTACTCAGCCAAGAAGAGCTACAGGAGTGCATACGCAAACATCTGCACAAGTTACCTGATGACCAACAAAGCGTGGTGATCATGCGTGAGCTGGCCGGGCTCGATTACGCAGAAATAGCTCAGGCACTCGGTCTGCTTGAGGGCAATATTCGCGTCTTGTTGCACCGTGGACGCCAACGTATGCACGCCATGCTCAATCACTTCGAGGAGGTAGGAACATGCTGACCTGCCGAGAAATGTCGGAATTGGGCTCAGACATCATCGACGGACAGTTGGGCTTGCGCACCCGCCTGGCGGTATTCATGCACATGCACAAATGTTCACGCTGCAGTCTCTACATCGAGCAGCTCAAGGTTACTTCAGAAGTACTGCAGCAAACTTCACTGAACGGTCAGTCCGTCGACCCGCAGGCTATTCTGGAAAAACTGAACAAGCCTCGCGAATAAATTGACGGATCCGTTTTAGGCCAACTCGGTGCTCAATGGCCGCTTGCTGGCTCATAGACAGTTAGCCCATATTTAAGGGTGTTGTGTAAATCTACGCTGATCTAGATCCGCAGCGGGCTCGACCTTGGTTTTGCCCTACCGGGTACGGGGCGTTGAATGTAAGGTCAGCGCCATGTCTTGGAGGAATTCTCAGGGCCAGATAGCCCACCGCTACGGCGCCACTCCTGTTGAGCCGCACTGAAGCTGGAAACGCCGAACGGGACTAGATAGTTCAACAGTAAATGCCAGGCCGATACTATCCCCTGCCCCCACAGCACATCGCCCTGATTGATCAGATTCAGCAGCGTGCCTACGATCAAGGCGACCTTGGCCGACCCTAGCAGGAGTGCTGGTTGCAGCCAAATCCGCCACCAGCGCCTCAACTGAGCACCTTGCGATTCGCCACGACGTCGCTCCTCGCGTTCAGCAAGGGGAATGCTAGTAATTCGGCAATAGGCATGCGCGACATAGCCTCGTCCAGCACTCGCTTGATCAAGGGAATATCGGCTTCGGGTTGAAGATCCCTGACCTCCCCTTGCTGACCGGTGGGCTGGGCGCTCAGTCCCTGCTGGTCAGTGTTGTGCAAGATGAAATCACCGCCACAGTTACGGCAAAAAATATGCTCGCCTGGCTGCTGCTCACGCCTGACGACCAAGGTAGGGCCACACATCGGGCATTCCTGCAGGGGAATGCCATCATCGGAATGTCCCATCACATGGTCCAGCGCGCCAGCCCGTCCAAGGGCAATGAAGCGCTTGCACAATGGGCTGTCGAATTGCTTACCACTCTGGCTATGCAAAATGGCCAGCGCCTGCCCACGACTCATGCCTGAACGGTATGGCCGGCTGCTGGTCATGGCATCGAAGGCATCGCAAATCCCCACTATGCGGGCCTCAAGAGGAATTTCTTGGAGTGTCAGGCCGCGCGGATAACCCAAGCCATCCGGGCGTTCGTGATGGCTATAAACGGCCTCTTTGACCAGTCCGGCCAAAGGGTGGCCCGCGAGCATGCGCCAACCTATCTCAGGATGGGTGCGCATCAGTGCATACTCTTCTTCGGTCAGCGCAGTAGGCTTGCGCAGAATGGCATCGGGAATGCCAATCTTGCCCAGATCGTGGAGAAACCCTCCTAAACTGATCCTTGCCACTTCGGCAACTGGCAGCTCCAAGGCCTCGGACAATATCTTGGCAAAGCGCGAAACCCTCCATAGATGCCCGCCGGTATAGGGATCGCGTGACTCGACGAACCACGCCATTACCAGCAAGCTGTTGAGCAGGGCATTGTGTGGCGGCGGCATACTCGCCTCAGCAGTCTTTGCCGCCCCTGTCAGCCACTTCACTAGATTCGACAGCATGCCACTCGCCTCCTGAGCTAAGCACTGAAACTGATCAGCTTGAGATGCCCCCAGTCGGCTCTCGCGTGCTTGCTCTAGCACGATGATTTTCACCTAAGGGGACTACACTAAATGGGCGGCACTTCCCTGTGCCTGGGGTAGGCTATGCCTGTTTGGTCGGCACCACCTCCCTTGTTACTTGCGCTGCCGCTGTGACTCAACGATCAACGCTCTATGAGGTTTAGTGTTTCGAGGGCTGGTTTTGTTACAGGCACTGTGGGCGCCAAGCCTCCCCGGCTTTAGCTCCAGCCAGGCTTTCATGGGGCGGAGAGTGGCCGCTAAATCGAAATCGGTACAACAAATACTGCATCCAACCCTATGAGTGCACCTTATAGGTTGGTTCAGGCGGACTCGCTCAGCAGGTAGCACTCGACGTCGATTTCATCTATCTGATCAAGATGAAGATGCCGCTTGGCATAACGCATCGGTAAACCCGACCGTAAAAACAAAGCGAACAAGTCAGCGTCGATATGCCCCTTATCCCGTAGGTTGGCAAGAATTCGTACGGACTCGGATAGTTTCTTGGCTTTTTTGTAAGGTCGGTCGGATGCGGTAAGCGCCTCGAACACATCGGCAATAGCCATGATTCGCGCGGGAATGGATAGCTGGTCTTTATCGAGTTTGCGTGGATACCCTGTGCCCAGGAGGGTTTCATGGTGCGTACCGGCGTACTCCGGCACCCGTCGGAGGTTCGATGGCAGCGGCAGATTCTCCAGCATTACGATGGTCTGAATAATGTGCTCGTTGATCTTGAACCGTTCTTCGTCGGTCAAGGTGCCGCGGCTGATGCTGAGGTTATACAACTCGCCTAAATTGAACAGATGTTCCGGCACGCTGACCTTGAAACCATATTTGGGATCAAGCGCTTTGCTCGCTGGGCGCGGGGTAATGTGTTGTGGCTTATCCGCAAGTACCCGCTCTTGTACCGGCAGGACCGCAGCCGGCTGGCAATCAACACGTGCCAGTTCGGCTTGTGACAAACCGAGTCGATCATCGAAATAGCGCAGCCAGGTTCGCTCGGCAATTTTCTCCAGCGCGTCCACTCGCTCCTGAGCCATGACTTCACCACCAATATTGCACTCGGCGACAAATGCAAATTCGTTGCGCAACTGTTCAGCGAGGCGCTCGTACTCGCGATCGACCTCTGCTTCATTTTTCCCAGAACAGATAGCTTCGAGGCGGACGATTTGCGCATCGCGCAAAAGCACTTCATAGCGCATGCGCACTTCATGAATACGGTTATAAATGGTCTCCAGCTTGGTCGCCTTGTCGACAACGTGCTCCGGCGTGGTGATCTTGCCGCAATCATGCAACCAAGCCCCGATACGAAACTCCCGCCATTCGTCCGCAGTATTGAACGAAAAATCCGCAAGAGGACCTTCGCTGACCGAACATGCTTCTTCGGCGAGCATCAGTGCCAAGTCTGGTACACGCTCACAATGGGCTCCGGTGTAAGGACTTTTTGCATCGATGGCACCCGCGAGAATCTCGATCATGGAATCGATCAAAGCCCTCTGCGAATCAATCAGGTTATGGTTTTCCAGGGCAACAGCGGCCTGCGAGGCCAGCGCTTCGATAAAGGACAACTCTTGCGGTGGAAAGGCGATCACTTCACCGGTATGCGGGTCCAGCGCATTCATGAACTGCAGCACACCAATCACTTCGTTCTGTCGAGCGGCCAGTGGCACAGTCACCATCGACACAGTGCGATAACCAGACTGGCCATCGAAATGACGAGTACCGCTCAAGTCGAAGCGGGTTTCCTTATATACATCATCAATAACCACCGTTTGGCCATGTAACGCAGCAAACGTTGAAACATGATTTTCGTTGGGCTTTCCACTTACGGGGTCGTATAGCGGAATCTCAAAAGAGGGCAAGACGTCCTCCATCGAGCGCAATTCAAAACGCAACGTATTCTGCTCCGTCTTGAGATACATGGTCGCGGCTTCGGCGTTACAAATCCGCTTACCCTCCATGAGAATGTGCCTGAGCAACGTTTCTCGGTCGCGCTCGGAGGACAGCAACAGACCGTTTTCCACCAGACTGGAGAGTTTCAACTGAGTCTCTTGGAGCCTCTGGGTCTGACTTTGAAGCGCGGTTTTCATCTGTGCATGATTGCGATTCAAAGCGTCCACTTCGTAAAACATCGAAGCTTTAGGACGTGGTCCGGAAAAATCCAGCTCGCGGATTAATCGACTGTCTTCGGCCAAATGGGTAATGGTCCGGTTAATGCTGCTCATGCCATATAGAGCCAGCGGCATCGTGAATAGCAACACCAGCACCGACAACCCCAAGACGATGGTCGGCGGCTGACCAGACGTCAGGGCCCAAATAGGCAGCAGTTGTAATACAAAAAAAACGCCAAGAACGACGGTCCAGTTCTTAAAACGAAGCTTGAGGCGCACGGGTGACATACTATTATCAGCCACAGAAATTCCTTTAGCTCTCATACTGGAAATTCCTAATGATCGCGGCTTTCATGTTAAATGTGCCTGCGACTTCAGGTCTGAGCCATCTTCGACTACGGAAAATCAATAGAGAGAAGACTACTGTGTTTATACCCCAAAAGATCCTGTTCTGGCTGTTCGCATGCCTTATCTTCAGTGCCGCTTCACACGCTGAAGAACCCAAGGCAGTCATTGGCTACGTTATGAAAGCTGAAGGTGAGGCGTTCGTCACACTTGATGGCATAACCCAACCAGCAGTCATTGGTCTGCCGCTCCAGGTCGGCAGTTCTCTTAATACCGGCACCGAGGGCTCCATGGGCGTGACATTGGCCGACAACACGGTGATGTCATTCGGGCCGAATACCGAGGTGAGCCTCGATGCCTTTCTTTACAAACCAGACCAAGGCGACCTTAAACTAAGCACCAGAATCTCCCGCGGCACCCTCAATTTCATCTCCGGTGTTATAGCCAAACTCAAGCCCGAGGCGGTGGAAATCAACACACCAACTGGCACTATCGGCGTACGCGGCACCCACTTCCTGGTTAAAGTCGACAGTTGAGTCAAGCACACCCATGAGATATGCATCCCTTCGCTGGCTCGGCCTGCTCTGTTTCGCCACAATCGCCAGCGGTTGCGCATCGAAATCCTATGTAGTGCTTTTGGAAAGCCCGGATGGCACTACCGGGGCTATCGTTGTGCAGACCTCTCAGGGAGTGACGCGGATCGACAAGAAACATCAGGGCATAGCACTCGATAGTCGTAGCTCACAGACCTTCACGGTGGCGCAGACTCGACTCGACAAGGACTTCTCCGCTGCGATGTCTGCCCAGCCCATCTTGCCTAAAAGTTACCTGCTGTATTTCGAGCTTGGTGACACCAAGCTCACCGCCGACTCCGAGGCCAAAATTCCTGAAGTCATCCAGACCATTCGCGATCGTGGGCCATCCGCCGTCTCGGTGATAGGCCATACCGATACCGCCAGCGGTGATGTCTGGAATGAACGACTCGGTCTCATGCGCGCCCAGACCATCGCCAAACTGCTCAAGGCTAACGGCCTGCAGGCAATTGAACTAATCGTTACCTCTCATGGCGAAAGCAACCTGTTGGTCAAGACGCCCAATGAAACTCGGGAGCCTAAAAATCGACGGGTAGAAGTCACCATTCGCTGACCATACACTGCGTTCTCAGGGGCAATTTGCCCCTCAGCGCAACGCTTACTTGCGCGTCATCACGAATTGCTCGCCACGTTCGCCCGACCGCAACCGTTGCAGATGAAAAGCCACCAGATCATCTTGCGGGCGCTGGCTATGCAGTTGCTCGAAGGCGGTCAAAGCCGCGCCATCCTCATTGACCATTAGTCTGTATGCGGCCTCATAAGGGGCATCAAGTCTCGTGCCGAGTGTTGCCTGCATGGTTTCAAGCGGCTCAAAGACCTTGACCGCTGCAGTCTTTCCCACGAGCCGCACCAGCCCAATCGGACGCATCGGAATATCCGCACATTGCCCTCGAATTGCCTCAGAGACGCAGACCGAAGTGCCAATGTATTGATTTAGGCTTTCAAGCCTTGCGGTCGTATTAACCGGATCGCCCAAGGCGCGGTAATCGAACAGTGTAGAACCGCCGAAATTACCAACCACTACCTCGCCGCTGTGCACACCGATGCGCGTTTGCCCGAAGGTAGTTCCTTTCGCACTCAGTTCAGCTACGTAAGCAGTGGCGAAGCGATGTATTTCCAACGCACACGCCAGCGCCCGAGCCTGGTGATCCACTTGTGGCAACGGAGCGCTGAACATGATGGCCACCGCATCCCCCACTATCCGGTCCAGAGTGCCTTCGTGCTTGAAAGCAATACTGATTACCTGCTCCAGATAATCGTTGAGCAAACTCACAACAGCCTCAGGCGCCTGGCGTTCCATCATCTCGGTGAAACCGGCCAAATCGGTAAACACGAAACTACAAACCTGGCGCTTACCACCGAGTGTGAGCTGGCCTGGATTCGCCACCAAATGGCTTACCAGGTTGGGCGAAACGTAGCGAGAAAAAGCCGCGCGCATCCACCGCTGCTCTCGCTCTGTAGCCATGTGCCGAACGATACTGGCGACGCCATAGATCAACGCCAGACACAGCGACGGGACGAACAGGTCAAGCAACAGTTGCTGGCTGACGAACAGATACCAGGCGAGTGCATTCAAACCAGCCATGAGCCCCAGCGCCAAGGCGGCCGAGATCAACACACGCGTGCGGAACACCAACACTAATAGCAGCAGCCCGGCGAACAAGATGCTTGCTGCCTCCGCCACAACGGCCCACGCGGGACGCAGCAAATAATCACCGCTGAGCACTTGCTCCAGCGCCTGGGCATGAATTTCGACACCGGGAATGATCCCCCCAAGCGGGCTAAAGCGAAGGTCCTGCAAACCCTGCGCAGACGTACCGATCAGGGCGATACTGCCCTTCAGCGATGCGCCACCCTGCCCCTCGAGAACCTGCCAGGCTGGCATTGTGCGTGCTGGCTGTGTGTGGCTGAAATAGACCCAAAGCTCACCAGTAGACGTCGTCGGCACACGCAACTGACCGATGTCGATGCGTTCCACGCCTGCGCTGCTGCTATGAATTCGGTACTGGTTAGCCTGCTGATAGACACGCAACGCTTCAGCCATCAGCGATGGTCGCAGCTCCTGGCCCATGACGACGAACGTCGGAACGCGGCGCACCACGCCATCCGCACCAGGTTGGAATGTCAGGGCGCCGATACCGCTAGCGGCTCGCTCGAGGACAGGTAATGGGCGAATTGCATTCTGAAACGCCGGCAGATACGGGACAGGTGGTTCACCGCTAATGATCAAACCGAACCGCGCCAAAGGCAGCCCCTTGCGCGATGAGCTGTGCTCGGCGGCAAACCCCAAAACCAGCGGTTGCCTGGCAAAGCTTGCAGCCAACTGCAGGTCATGATCGGGCAAGCCAGCCAACTGGCTGGCTATCGCCGGAGGCAATGAACTGTTGCGCAGCATGCGGCTAGGAGAGGTGCGATCTGCTTCGGCGAACAGCACATCGAATACGACAACGGCGACACCGGCCTGTCGTAGCTTATCGACTAGCTCAGCAACCTGCGTGCGTGGCCAAGGCCATTGCCCCAGGCGACGCAGACTCTCTTCATCGAGGTCGATGATCTTTACCGGAACGTCCTGGTAAACCCGTGGTTGCCAACGCTGAAATTGATCGAATAGCCCATTGCGCAGGCTCTGCAGCGGCAAGGGTTCCAGCAAAAAAAACACCAGACTGGCACATAACACGACCAGGCAAATCCACGCGCTCGGTGCGCGCATCCTTGAAATGGACAAATCAGCAGGCTCTGTTCAGCTCTTAGGGATGTAGCGCCTCGATCAAATACAAAAGCCGCTCAACCTGCAACCATCGAGTACCTTCGCCATCGCACCTTACGAGAAGAACAGGCACTGATCAATTTGCCGCGCTACCTAACCGGAGCCTTCGCTACGCGCCTCAGCGCTGGCATGGCAACGAGAGCGTATATAACCCTGCGCGATTAGTTAGCGACGGCCTTGGCCTTCTGCCGTTTGAGGAAGTCCACCTTCCACTGCTCCATCCCCATGAACTCGGAGCCAAGATTGGCCTCGACCCGATACTTGCTCTTCAGCCCATCCACCGCAGCCTGCTGTTCAACTAGAAAGCGATCGAAGCGCTGGATCAGTTCGGGGTGCTTGAGGCTGGACAGATGAAAACTGCCCTGGGTATGCGGCAGCTTGGGGTCGAACACCAGTGCGCCGGGGCGGGCACGGATATTGTCGAGATAGTGGGTGGCAACCACGACATTGAAATAGACGCCGTCGGTTTGTTTTTTCAGCGCCTGGTGGATCATCTGCCGCAGATCGTCACTGTGAGCCAAGCGGATCTGCTGAGCATCGATGCGCTCCTGATAACCTCGGGGCGTCCAGCCATTGACGATAGTCAGACGTTTGAGTCGCTCGATGGGTTGCCCCTGATACTGCGGGGCGACCAGCACGCCATCGACATAACTGACCACCGCCTGGCTGTAGTTCAGATTTTTACCGGCCTTCTGCGACAGCGACCAGTTGCCGCTATCCGGATATTTGAAGTCCACTTCGCCTTGCAACAGCGCCGGCAGCAAACGCTCCACCGAAAGCGGCTTGTAGCTCAACTGCATGCCGTTTTGCGCGGCGAACAAATCGAACAACTCACGGGCAAAGCCCTGATACTGGCCTTGCGCATCAATACTGTAATGCGGGGTAAAGGCCAGGTCTTCAACGCCAATGACATAGCTTTCGGCGCTGGCATCAGTGGCGAGCAGAACGGCTAACAAACTGCAGACGCGTGTGGGCTTCACAATAACCCTCCAGGTTAGTGTCGGATCGACAAAGCAGTAGGATGGCGCGCCATAGAACGCTGCCAGGGTTTAACCGGGTGGTTCAACCACCGGTCATGCTCATGAAGCGCACGACTTGCACCTGCTCATGGCTGTCGAAGTGATGACGCTCGGGTTTGAGTTGCAAAGCCTGCTGCAGGGCCTCGCGCAAGCGCCGGCTATCACCAGGGTGGGCACGCATAAGGCTTTTCAGATCCAGCGCGCCGTCATGTCCCAGGCATAACACCAACTTGCCTTCGGCGGTGACCCGCACGCGGTTGCAGTCGCCGCAGAAGTTGTGACTGTGCGGTGAAATGAAACCGACTCTGGTATCACTGCCGACCACCTGCCAGTAGCGCGACGGCCCACCGGTAACCGTGTTGCTGCGCACCAGGGGATAACGCTGTTCAATGCGCTGGCGCACTTCGTCACTGGAGCAGAAGGTCTGCTCGCGCTGATGGCTGGAGATACTGCCCAGGGGCATTTCTTCGATGAAGCTGATATCCAGGCCGCGACCCATGGCGTACTCGACCAGGTCGAGCACTTCATCGTCGTTTCGCCCTTTCTGCACCACAGTGTTCAATTTGATCCTGGCAAACCCGGCAGCACACGCCGCATCGATCCCGGCCAGCACCTGGTCAAGCTTGTCGCGCCGAGTGAACGCCGCAAAACGTTCACGCTGCAGGGAATCGAGGCTGATGTTCAGGCGTTTGACCCCGGCCGCGCGTAATTGCGGCGCCAGTTCGGCCAGCTGCGAGCCATTACTGGTGATCGCCAGATCCTCCAGCTCGGGACGCTCGCCGAGGCGGGTCAGCAGGCTGAGCAGGTTCTTGCGCACCAAAGGCTCGCCGCCGGTGATGCGGATGCGCTTGACCCCAAGGCCGATGAAGGCGTCGGCCACGGCATAGAGCTCTTCCAGACTGAGGATCTGCTCACGTGGAGCGAAGACCATGTCTTCGCTCATGCAGTAGGTGCAGCGAAAGTCGCAGCGATCGGTGACCGACAGCCGCAAGTAGGTGATGCGCCGACCGAAGGGATCGACTAGCTGAGAGTTATGCACGGTGAGTCTCCTGGTGCTCAGGGAGCCGAGACATTTTTGTTATGGACTGCATGGGCGCAGATAGAAACAGAAAAACAGAATCTTGTACACAACAACCTGACCAGCAAGTCAGGTAGACTGCCGAAAGGCCCGCCGGCCGTCAGCTTGAGGCTCCCGCGGAGCCGGTGCTACCATGCCCAACCGCCGCCCGGCGCCGGGCGACACAAGGAAAACGACAAGGCTTATGAGCAGTATTCGCGAACGTAACAAAGAGCTGATCCTGCGCGCGGCCAGTGAAGAGTTCGCCGACAAGGGCTTTGCTGCGACCAAAACCAGTGACATCGCCGCCAAGGCCGGCCTGCCAAAACCTAACGTTTATTACTACTTCAAGTCGAAAGAAAACCTCTACCGCGAGGTCCTGGAAAGCATCATCGATCCGCTACTCGCGGCCTCAGCTCCGTTCAATCAACCGGGGCTCCCAGCCGATGTGCTCAAGGCCTACATCCGCTCGAAAATCCGCATCTCTCGCGAACTGCCCTATGCCTCCAAGGTGTTCGCCAGCGAGATCATGCATGGCGCTCCGCACCTCTCCGCCGAGCAGACCGAACATCTGAATGCCCAGGCCAAGCACAATATTTCCTGCATCCAACGCTGGATTGATCGGGGCTTGATGGCCCAGGTCGACCCACATCACTTGATGTTCAGCATCTGGGCCGCGACCCAGACTTATGCCGACTTCGACTGGCAAATATCCACCGTAACCGGCAAAGCCAATCTAGATGAAGCCGACTACGAAGCTGCCACACAAACCATCATCCGCCTGGTTGTTAAAGGCTGTGAAATCGATGAAAGCGTGGTCAGCCCTTCAGAACAGGTCGGCAGCGCCTAAGCCTGCTGGCTTTCGAGGCCAGCAGCAGTAGCGTTGCAGGCGCTTTGCTGCTGTTGCATCTTGCTGCGCTCCGCGCCAAGCGATGGGCGCGCACAACGATGCCCTTCCCGCTAAACCTCATCACCTGCTGAGCCATTCGCAGGAACACCCTGCCCGCGACACCTTTGCTTGTCACGGGCATAGCCAGCTCCTACAGGGCTAGTGCAGCACCACCTCTTGGTAACGGTTAAGCCGCGGCGCCGGCATCGGCCTTCAAGCCGACCGATTCCACCGCAATAATCGCGCACTGCTCGTCAATGTCCGAGGTGTCGCCGGTGATACCGATGGCGCCGATCACCTCGCCCCGCTCGTCACGAATCAATACACCGCCTGGCGCCGGCACCAGGTTGCCGTCGGCCAGATTATTCACCGCACCGATGAAGGCCGGGCGCACCTGCGCATCGGCAGCGATTGAGCGCGAGCCCTTACCCAGCGCCATAGCCCCCCAAGCCTTGCCGATAGCGATCTGTGGCCGCAGCAGGCTTGCGCCATCTTCACGCTGCAGGCTGATCAGGTGACCGCCGGCATCCAGCACCGCAACGGTCAATGGCGCCGAGGAAATTTCTCGCCCAGCCGCCAGGGCGCGGTTACTGATGGCGGTTGCGGTGTGCAGAGTCAACGTACTCATAGGTAGCCCTTCTTCAATAGTGATAAGTCGAACGAAACACCTGCCGGAACGCTGTCGCCGATACAAGGCGCCAGCCGCAGGCAATCAAAAGCTGACAATCACTATCCCATCAGAAACAAAAAACTCAACAATTAAATACAATACCACTAGCCTTTGTATACACATAAAGTCACAGCTCTCATGCCATGCCGCGTCGCTTAGCTAAAACGGGTGTTTTAAAGATTTTTCGGCAAGCACGTTCGTTAGCCGAAAATTTGTTGACCTCTGAGTCATGAGCTGAATAGAATCCATGCCAGACGTTTTGTATACAATTTAATAAGTAATGAGGCACAAGATAATGGCCAGAATGAGAGCAATCGAAGCTGCAGTACTGGTGATGCGCCGCGAAGGCGTTGACACGGCGTTCGGCATTCCCGGCGCGGCGATCAACCCGCTGTACGCCGCCCTGCAGAAAGTCGGTGGCATCGACCACGTCCTGGCGCGTCACGTCGAGGGCGCCTCGCACATGGCCGAGGGCTACACCCGCACCAACGCCGGCAACATCGGCGTGTGCATCGGCACCTCCGGCCCGGCCGGCACCGACATGGTCACCGGGCTGTATTCCGCTTCCGCCGACTCCATTCCGATTCTGTGCATCACCGGCCAGGCGCCGCGTGCGCGCATGCACAAGGAAGACTTCCAGGCGGTCGACATCACCAGCATCGTCAAGCCGGTGACCAAGTGGGCGACCACCGTGATGGAGCCGGGCCAGGTGCCGCGCGCCTTCCAGAAGGCCTTCTATGAAATGCGCAGCGGCCGTCCGGGCCCGGTGCTGATCGACCTGCCGTTCGACGTGCAGATGGCCGAGATCGAGTTCGACATCGACGCCTACCAGCCGCTGCCGCTGGCCAAGCCGACGGCCAACCGCATCCAGGCGGAGAAGGCCCTGAGCATGCTCAATGACGCCGAGCGGCCATTGCTGGTCGCCGGTGGTGGCATCTTCAACGCAGACGCAGCGGACAAGTTGGTCGAGTTCGCCGAGCTGACCGGCGTGCCGGTGATTCCGACCCTGATGGGCTGGGGCGCGATTCCCGACGACCACAAGCTGATGGTCGGCATGGTCGGTCTGCAGACTTCGCACCGTTACGGCAACGCCACCCTGCTGGCTTCCGATCTGGTGTTCGGCATCGGTAACCGCTGGGCCAACCGCCACACCGGCAGCGTCGAGGTGTATACCGAAGGCCGCACGTTCATCCACGTCGACATCGAGCCGACGCAGATCGGCCGCGTGTTCAACCCGGACCTGGGCATCGTTTCCGACGCCGGCGCCGCGCTGGAGGCCTTTATCGAAGTGGCCAAAGAGTGGAAGGCCGCTGGCAAGCTGAAGGACCGCAGCGCCTGGGTCGCCGACTGCCAGGAGCGCAAGCGCACCCTGCAGCGCAAGACCCACTTCGACAACGTGCCGGTCAAGCCGCAGCGCGTGTACGAAGAGATGAACGAGTTCTTCGGCAAGGACACCTGCTACGTCAGCACCATCGGCCTGTCGCAGATCGCCGGCGCGCAGTTCCTCCACGTCTACAAGCCGCGCCACTGGATCAACTGTGGTCAGGCCGGCCCGCTGGGCTGGAC
>NZ_AWSQ01000004.1 GCF_000498575.2 Pseudomonas taeanensis MS-3 | reverse complement strand
GCCTTCGCTCGCTACATTTTTCAACGGCCTGCTATTGCAACGATTACCAGCGGGTGTGGGTTGCACCGAGCCAGCCGACTGCTGCATCCACCGGTACGCGCTCGCCAAGCGGGCCGCGCAGTACACCGTGGAAATGGCCGAACAACTGCCGGGTGTCGGCGTAGAACGGCCCCATACGTCGGCAGGCATGATGCTGCTGGCGCGGGGTGAAGGTCAGGGCGACGCGTTCATCGTCGGTGCTCAGCTGCCAGGGGGCCAGCGGGTTGTCTGGGGTCGGCTGGATATGCACCGGTGTGTTCAGGTGCAGCAGTTCGCCGCCAAACCACAGGGCATTCTCCGAGAGACCACTGTGATCGGTCCAACCCGAACCGAAGTTGCCGGCAATGCCACCCGATGCGGCAAACGCCGCGCGCGTCCAGTGGCTGCGCAACGGCCAGACGCCGCGACCAAAATCCATGGCGGCAAAGCTATGTCCGGGCACGCACTCATAGTGCTGGCTTCCCAGCTGCAGGCTGCCGCTGGTGGGCAGGCCTAGCTGTCGGCAGGTGGCGTGAAAGCTGTGCTTGCCGAGTGGAGCGACCAGATTGACCGAGTCGAGATGGGCGGGACGCTGGATATCCAGCGCCACGTGCAGTGGTTGCCCGCCGATATCCGGCGCGGCCACTGTCACGCGCAGGCGTCCCGGGTATTCGGCAAAACGCAGTTGCAGGCGTGGATGCTCGAATTCGTGGCTGTGCTGCGGTTGATCCGGCAGTTGTTTGCCGAATGCAATCGGTCGTGCCTGGCTATGCGCGACCGATTGGCCACTTTGCAGATCGAGAAAGTAGGCGGAGCCGTAGCTGAGGTAGTCGAAGTCCGCCTGGGTCAGCGACAGCATCCATCGCGGAGTGGTGATGCACCAATGGTTCCAGCGCTTGCGCCTGCCTAAGTGACCGGAAATGGCGCAGCTGACGCGAGGGCGTGGCGACCAACCGATGGCCTGCGGGTTGAGACGACCATGGGCATCACACAGCGCGATCAAGGCGGAGGGGGGCTGCTGATTGAGGCTGTTCATCTGACACGTCCATGTGTGTACTGCTGGCGGCGCAACTGGGCGCCGGCAAAAGAGCATAAAAGCGAATGATGACGCAGAGCATGCACGGGCATTCATTGCCAGGGCAAGTACTGGCATTTTGGCCTGGCTACAGGCCGTGCGCCAGTCAAGGGTTCTGCGGTGATGGTGAGTGTTGCGGGGAATACTTGAGTGGTAGAGGGCCTAGGGCACAAAATGGCGGCCTTCAGGGTCTAACCAGGCTCGTGCCATTCGCTTAGGAGTACCCGATGCCTCGTTTATCTGCCCTCTGTGCCAGCGTACTGTTGGTTTGCAGCAGCGCCCAGGCGTTGGCCGACGCCAGTAGCCATGCGGCCGATGCAGAGCGCTTCCTGCAGTTGGCGCGTGCCGACAAACTGGCCGTGCCAGTGTATGCCCAGGTGCAGCAGATGTTTGCTCAGCGTTTTGCTGAGAGTAACGCGCCTGACAGTCAGAAGGCGCTGTTGGAGACCTATCAGGCCAAGGCCAATGCGGCGCTGGATCAGGCCGTCGGCTGGGACAAACTCAAGCCGGACATGGTCAAGCTCTATACCAGTAATTTCAATGAGCAGGAGCTCAAGGAACTGATCGACTTCTATCAGTCGCCACTGGGCCAGAAAGTGCTGCAGAAAATGCCGACCTTGACTGCGCAAGCCGCGCAACTGACCCAGGGCAAACTGCAAGCGGCCGTGCCTAAAGTGAACAAGATGCTGGCGGACATGACTGCCGAGCTGGAACCGAAAAAGCCGTAAACGGAGCAATGAATGTCGAAACTCGCACAACTCCAGACGGCTTTCGCCGCTCTGGAACCCCAGCACCTCGAGGTGCTGGACGAAAGCCACATGCACAGCCGCGGCCTGGAAACCCACTACAAGGCGGTCATCGTCAGCCCGCAGTTCAGTGGGCTGAATGCCGTTAAGCGGCATCAGAAGGTGTATGCCGCGCTGGGTGAACTGATGAGCCAGTTACATGCCTTGGCTTTGCACACCTACACGCCCGAAGAATGGCTGGCGCAGGGCGCAGCACCGGATTCGCCGACCTGCCGTGGCGGCAGTAAGGACTGAGGTGAGCGCGTCTGCCAACTGACGGATGCGGCAATCCAGCGCTACACCTTGGCCGCCAACAAACGTAAACTGTGCGCCGCGCCGGCCCTCGCCGGCGCCTTGGTTTATGTATCCAGTCCGCCCTTTACGTGGGCGACTACTGAAGGACAATCCCCATGACCGACAAAATCGTCGTAGCGGCGCTGTACAAATTCGTCTCCTTGCCCGACTTCGAAGCGCTGCGTGAGCCCCTGCTCAACGCGATGCTGAAACATGGCATCAAGGGCACGCTGCTGATCGCCGAAGAAGGTATCAATGGTACCGTCTCCGGTAGCCGCGACGGCATCGATGGCCTGCTGGACTGGTTCAGGCTCGACCCGCGCCTGGCCGATGTCGATCACAAGGAGTCCTATTGTGACGAACAGCCGTTCTACCGCACCAAGGTCAAGCTGAAGAAAGAGATCGTCACCCTGGGCGTTCCCGGCGTAGACCCGAATCAGCAGGTGGGCCGCTATGTCGAGGCGAAGGACTGGAACGCGCTGATCAGCGACCCAGAGGTGTTGTTGATCGACACGCGCAACGATTATGAAGTGTCGATCGGCACCTTCGAAGGTGCGCTCGACCCGAAGACCAAGTCGTTTCGCGAATTTCCCGAATACATTCAGGCCAACTTCGACCCGAGCAAGCACAAGAAGGTGGCGATGTTCTGCACTGGTGGTATCCGTTGCGAGAAGGCTTCCAGCTATATGCTCGGCCAGGGCTTCGAAGAGGTGTTCCACCTCAAGGGCGGCATTCTCAAGTACCTGGAAGAAGTCCCGCAGGAGCACAGTAAGTGGCAGGGCGACTGCTTTGTCTTCGACAACCGGGTCACCGTGCGCCATGACCTGTCCGAGGGCGATTACGACCAGTGTCACGCCTGTCGCACGCCGATCTCCGTAGAGGATCGTCAGTCCGAGCATTACGCGCCCGGCATCAGTTGTGCGCATTGCTGGGATTCGCTGCCAGAGAAGACCCGCGCCGGTGCACGTGAACGGCAGAAGCAGATCGAGCTGGCGCTGGCACGCAAACAGCCCCATCCGCTCGGTTATAACCCACGTCAAGCCAACGAGGATTAAGCCATGCAGGCCCGCTTGCTCTATGTGATGGACCCGATGTGTTCCTGGTGCTGGGGCTTCGCTCCGGTCATCGAGTCTCTCGCTGAGCAGGCGGCCACCGCCGGTGTGCCCCTGCAGTTGGTGGTCGGTGGCCTGCGCCGTGATCGCATCGCCATCGACGCGGCCGCGCGAGTGCGTTACCTGGGTTACTGGCAGGCGGTGAATGCCAGTACCGGCCAGTTGTTCAACTTCGCCGATGGCCTGCCCGAAGGCCTGGTCTATGACACCGAGCCGGCCTGTCGCGCACTGGTCACCGCCCGTGAGCTCGCCCCGGATCTCGCCTGGCCATTGACTCGGCTGATCCAGCAGGCGTTCTACACCGAAGGTGTCGATGTGACCCAGGCCGGTGTGTTGCTACGGCTGGCCGAGCAAGCGGGAATTCCTCGTATCGAGTTCGCCGAGGCGTTCGACAGCCCGGCCATGCATGCGGCTACGGCGGCCGATTTCACCTGGGTGCAGGACCTCGGCATCGCCGGCTTCCCAACCCTGCTGGCCGAGCGCGAGGGGCAACTAGCCCTGCTGACCAATGGCTACCAGCCACTAGAGACCCTGGCACCCCTGCTGGGGCGCTGGCTGGAGCGGGCCACGCATGACTGACAGGCTGAGCTGGGCGGAGATTCGCCGCCTGGCCTTGCATCACAAGAAAGCCTTGCTGCTGGCCAACGGCGTGGCGGTACTGGCCACCCTGAGCAGCGTGCCGATTCCGTTGTTGCTGCCGCTGCTGGTCGATGAAGTGTTGCTGGGGGATGGCAACGCGGCGTTGCAGGTGATGGACCGCTTCCTCCCTGCCGGCTGGGAAACGGCCGCCGGGTATATCGGCCTGATGCTGTTGCTGACCTTGTTGCTGCGCGGCTCGGCGTTGATCTTCAACGTGCTGCAGGCACGTCAGTTTGCGCGCCTGTCCAAGGACATCGTCTACCGCATCCGCATCCGCCTGATCGAACGCCTCAAGCGCATTTCCCTCGGCGAGTATGAAAGCCTCGGGGGCGGCGCAGTGACCACGCATTTGGTCACCGACCTGGACACCTTGGACAAGTTTGTCGGTGAGACCCTCAGTCGCTTTCTGGTGGCGGTGCTGACTCTGGCCGGTACGTCGGCGATCCTGCTGTGGATGCATTGGCAGCTGGCCCTGTTGATTCTGTTATTCAACCCCTTGGTGATCTACGCCTCGGTGCAATTGGGCAAGCGGGTCAAGCACCTGAAGAAGCTGGAGAACGACAGTACCTCGCGTTTCACCCAGACCTTGACCGAAACCCTGGAGGCCATCCAGGAGATCCGCGCCAGTAATCGCCAGGGTTATTTCCTCGGCCGCCTCGGCGGGCGGGCCCGGGAAGTGCGCGACAACGCGGTGGCCTCGCAGTGGAAGAGCGATGCTGCGAACCGCGCCAGTGGCCTGTTGTTTCAGTTCGGTATCGACGTGTTTCGCGCCGCGGCCATGCTCACCGTGCTGTTCTCCGACCTGTCGATCGGCCAGATGCTCGCGGTGTTCAGCTACCTGTGGTTCATGATCGGCCCGGTGGAACAGTTGCTCAGCCTGCAATACGCCTTCTATGCGGCTGGTGGGGCGCTGCAGCGGATCAACGAACTGTTGGCGCGCGCCGACGAACCGCAGTACCCGGGCCGTGCCGATCCCTTCAGTGGGCGTGAGACCGTCGGCATCGAGGTGCAGGGGCTGACCTTCGCCTATAACGACGAACCGGTGCTGGACCAGCTCAACCTGAGCATTGGACCGGGGGAGAAGGTGGCCATCGTCGGCGCCAGTGGCGGCGGCAAGAGCACGCTGGTGCAACTGCTGCTCGGTCTTTATACGCCGCAGGCAGGCAGTATCCGTTTCGGTGGTTACAGCCAGCAGGAGATTGGTCTGGAGACAGTGCGCGAGCAGGTTGCGGTGGTGCTGCAACATCCGGCGCTGTTCAACGATACGGTGCGCGCCAATCTGTGCATGGGCCGTGAGCGGAGCGATGAGGCCTGTTGGCGCGCCCTGGAAATCGCCCAGCTGGTCGAGACCATCCGCCTGCTGCCGCAAGGGTTGGACAGTGTCGTCGGGCGTTCCGGCGTGCGCTTGTCCGGCGGTCAGCGCCAGCGTCTGGCCATCGCGCGCATGGTTCTGGCCGAACCGAAAGTGGTGATCCTCGACGAGGCCACCTCGGCCCTGGATGCCGCCACCGAATATGCCCTGCACCAGGCCCTGGCCCGTTTCCTCAATGGTCGTACTACCCTGATCATTGCCCATCGCTTGAGTGCGGTGAAGCAAGCCGACCGGGTGCTGGTATTCGACGGCGGCAGCATCGCCGAGGACGGCGATCACCAGCAGCTGATCGCAGTTGGCGGGCTATATGCCAAGCTGTATGGGCATTTACAGCATTGAATCGTGGGCACAGGAATAACGCTGATTTAGCGCTATTCCTGTGTCACTCCATAACGTTTTCAGGCACCTGCGGTGTTACTCGCTAGGTGCCAGATTGCCCTGCTGCCAGCGTGTTTCACTGTCGGCAAATGCCTGGGTGATGACATTCAACTCGGTCGATGGCAATTCGCGTGGCAGCGGGTCCAGACCTGCGCTGGAGTACAACTGGCCATAAGCATTGCGCATTTCGGCGTAGGAGAGGTCGCGACGCAGGTCGGCTTGCAGGGCATTTAGCTCGCCCTGTATCAGCTCCAGCTCACCAATTCCCTGCGCCTGGTAGCGGTTGCGCAACTGCTCGACGATCTGCGTGTCCAGGCCCGCCAGTTCCTGGCTGGTCTGGAACTGGCGTTGCGCCTCGTTGAAGTTGGCATTGGCCACGTAGAGCTGGGCGAGCACCGCGATGGACAACGCCTGACGCCGTGCCGTCGCTACATCCTGCCCCGCCTTGGCGGCATCAATGGCTGCTGGGGCAGAGAGCACGTTGAACAGATTCCAGGTCACTTTCACGCCATAGTCGGCCCAGCTCTGGTTGACCAGAAAAGAGTTGCTGTCGTAGTGGCCGCCCGCGGAGAACTCGAGGCCTGGCAACAAGCGCAACATCGCCTTACGCGTTTCCGCCGCGCTGATGCGTGTCTGGTAATCCTGTTCGCGCAATTCCGGGCGGTTGGCCAGCGCTTGCTGCTCGAGGCTGGCGAGTTCTACCTTGAGTTCCGGTATCTGATAATCGTCCGGAGAGACGAGAGTGAACGGGGTGCCCAGCGGCAAGTTGATCAGGGTTGCCAGTTCGGTCTTGGCCAGCGAAAGCGCGCGGCGCTGCTGTTCCAGTTGGCGGGTCGCCTCGATCAGGGCGCGCTGATAGCTGAGCGCCTGGATCGGGTCGCCGATACGCTGCTCGCTCATGCTTCGGCTGTTGTCACGGGCTTGGCCGACTCGGGTCATTAGGGTGTCGATTTTACCCAGCAGCCGGTCGGCAGCCACTGCACGCCAGTAAGCGGAGCGCACATCCTGAGTGATAGTGTGGATTACCTTGCGTCGGCGCTCTTGCACGATCAGGCGCTGGTCGGCCTGCTGTTTGGCGCTGACGTAACTGACCCCGAAGTCGAGGACGTTCCACACCATGGTCAGGTCCGCCACGCCGCGGTCGCGGTCCTGGGAAGTAGAGGGTTCTAACGACTGAGTACCGGTGTCGACGCTCTGGCTGCTGGAGGCACTGACGTTATTACGCCCGGCGTAGCCGGCCGAAGCTGCCATGCGCGGCAGCATGTCGAAGCTGGCCAGGTCGACCTGGCGCTCGGCCAGGGCCTCTTCCATGACCTTGAGACGCGCCTCAAGGTTGTATTTGACTGCGCGTGCCATGGTTTCGTGCAGTGTCAGTGCGCCGCTGAGAGGCTCCTGGTCCTTGAACATATTTATCAGGTCACTCTGGGCGCGTTGCTCGCTCACGCTTCGATCAATCGGCTGACTGGTCACAGCACAGCCGCTGACGGCCAGTGCTAACAGACTGACGCCAAACAGTTTATGGCTCTTTTTCATCCTTGGGCCGCCCCCTTGTCGCGGCACAATCCTTCTTTAATTTATTAGTAGTGTGTTGATCAGGTGTGCGGCCCAGCGGTCTCGAACTGGCCCAGTGCTAATGCCAGCTCCCGCAAATGGCGTTGTTCGGTATTGCGCAATTCATCGAGTTGCTGGCCCAGTGTGGGTGCCCCAAGCACACCATGCGGCGTTTGGCGGCCGTCCTTGTCCCATTGCTGGTCATTGAAAATATTCCGCGATGTCGATTCGGGTAATGAGTCGCTGCCGAAAATATTCGCCAGAGTGCTGGCGCCGAACACGCCACCATCACCACCGCCGAAACCAAGGAAGCCGCCTGAGGCATTGCCAGCGACATCATTGGAGCTGCTGGCAAAAACCTGAGCGATGAAGCTCGACGCCAGCGTTCCGTTGTTGATGAAGATGTTGCCCAGCGTAGGAATACCACTGCCCAGGGTTGGTTGTTCGAACAGCGGCGTAGGCAGCAAAGGCGAACTTGTCGGGGCAGGTGGCAGGGGCGGCGGCGTTGGGGGGAGCGCTGGGCTCGGCGGCAGCACGTTAATTACGGGGGGGCTGGACTTGAATTCTGGATCGCCACTAGTAGCGGCAATCACATAATCTTCCCCGACAATGCTAGCGGCCAAAGCGTTTCCGGCAGTATCGGCGATACCGCTACCGGCGGCATTCAAACTGATGCCCAGAGAACCATTGCCGGCAACATTGCTGACAGTGATCCGGTAAGTTCGGCTATCGATTTGCATCACGGATTGTATCGTCCCGACAGCGCCACCCGTGCTGATCACCGAGAAGTCGCTGGCGTCCACGCCGGAAACGGCTTCGCTCAAGGTCAAGGTGAACTGCACGGAACTCGCCGTGGTGGGGGATGTGTCCACGCGGACAAGGCCCTGTGCAAGCGGCGCCAGTGCATCTACCCGCACGCCGCCAGTAGCCCCGACACCGTTCAAAGTGGTGGTGGCGTTGTTGCCCACGGCATCACGCAAGGTGGCACCGTGGAGATTGATGCTGTTGCCGACGCTGATGCCGTTGCTGTCCAGTTGGCCATTGGCGACGGTCAGGCGGAATACCAGGGCAGATGTGCCTGAGCCGGACACGTAGTTGGCGAAGGCAGTACCACCGGTGTCGAGGGTGATGGCGATGCGCGGGATGCCGCCTACGGTATCGACCACCACGGCTTCGCTGAGGTTGACGGTGAAGTCGAGGTTCTGTCCGGCGACATAGGTGCCGTTGGCTGGCACGGTGACCGAGGTGATGGTAGGGGTCTGGGTGTCGATGATGATATTGGCAGAGTATGTAGTTGCCGTGCCCGCATTGCCTGCGGCGTCGACATACCCTGTGTTGTTTATTGCGATTACATTGGCTGCGCTTTCAATATCGGTATCGGGAGTGAAAATCGCTGTCCAAGTGGTTCCTCCATCGGTGGAACTCACCGCACTCAGGGTGCCATTGGTAATAGTCAGGTCGGCGTTGCTGAAACCACTGACCTGCTCCGAGAAAGTAAAGATAACGGTGGTGGTTTCGCCAGCGGTAAGGGTCTCATCCGAGAGTGTAATAACGACCGTTGGACGTTTGGTGTCGATAGCGTAGTTGTTGGAGTCCGTCGTGCCGCTGCCAGTGTTGTCAGCGGCATCCTGCACGCCAGTGTTGTCCAGCGTAATGAGGTTGCTTGTGTCAGTGATACCTGTTGTGGGCGTGAGCCTCGCCGTCCAGGTGATACCGCCGTCAGCCGAGCTCACGCTGCTTAGCGTGCCGTTGGCAACCGTAAGGTCGGCATTAGTGAAGCCGCTCACGGCTTCGCTGAAGGTGATGGTGACCAACGAGGTCTCACCAATTGCCAATGTAGTGTCTGCCACCACAATACTGACCGTCGGACGAGCGGTGTCGATGGCGTAGTTATTGGAGTCGGTGTTGCTGGTGCCGGTGTTGCCCGCCGCATCCATTACGCCAGTGTTATCCAGGCTGATGAGGTTGGTCGTGTCTTCGGTATCAATACTGGGCGTCAGTGTGGCGGTCCAGGTGATGCCGCCATCCGCCGAACTCAGGCTGGAGAGGGCGCCGTTGGCGACGGTGAAGTCGGCGGTGGTCAGCCCGCTGACGGCTTCGTTGAAGGTGATGGTGACGCTGCTGGTTTCACCAACGGCCAAGGCGGTATCGGCCNNCGGTATCGGCCACCACGATGCCAGCCGTGGGGCGCACACCATCAATCACGATGGCTTTGTTGGCGCCGAGCGAACCGGCTGCACCCGGCGTCGCTAGGCTGAGGTTCGCATTGATGAAGGAGCCACTCTGAATGGTATCGCCATTAGCAACTAATCCAGCGCTGCTGATGTAGTCGAGATCCGATGAAATGTCGCCTTCCTGCACCGTGTAGGTGAAATACAGGGTCGAGCTGCCGCTGCCGGAGACGTAGCTGAGCGCGCGGTCAGTCGTGCCGGTTTCCAGTACCAGTTGAATAGTGCCGGTACTCAGGAATACGGCTTCACTGAAGTTCACCGCCATGGTAAGCGTGCTACCTATGCCATAAGTACCATTGGTCGAGATGGAGGACACTGAGGTAACCGTCGGGTTGAGCGGCGTGGTCAGGGTGAAGTCGTTGCCCGAAGTCCCGATGTAGCTGGCGGTGAGTTGGGTTGAATTGCCGCCTGCAAGGAAGCTGCTGCCTTGCGCTATACCAGCGAAGTTGCCGATGACAGCATCGGCCGCATCGTTGACGATGATGGTGTAGCTGTCGCCACTGCCCGGCGTGTAGCCATGGGTGGCCGACAGGGTGGCGCCGCTGACATCGACCGTGCCGTTGACGACCACCTGATCGTACTGGGTACCGGCGGCGGTGCCATTGATCTCCACAGCCAGAGTACTGCCTGAGGTCATCGTGAGGTTGCCGTTGACGGTCATGGTGCCCGGGCTGTTGCCGGGCGACAGGGTACCGCCGCTCTGCACGGTCAGCGTGTTGGTGGAACTGGCGGCGAAAATGCTGCCGCTGCCGCCCAGGGTGGCACCAGACGCCACAGTCGCACTCGAGGTGGCGGACAAGGCGCCATTGATGAGCAAGCTACCGGCATTGACGCTGGTGGCGCCGCTATAACTGTCGGTACCACTGAGGGTCAGCGTGGCAGCGCCGGTCTTGGTCAGCCCACCTGCGCCGGTGAGGTTGCCGGACAGGGTGGCATTGGCTGTGGTATTGACGCTGGCGCTGCCGCCACTGAGGGTGACGGCGTTGTCGATGGTGGTGGCACCGGTCACGGCCAGCGTGCTGCCGCTGGCCAGTGTCAGCGCGCCGCTGCCGAGGTTGCTGTCGCTGGCGACACTCAGGGTGCCCGCGCTAACTGTGGTGGTGCCCGAGTAGGTGTTACTGGCGGACAGGGTGAGCGTCGATGCGCCCGCCTTGCTCAGATTATTGGCGCCGCTGATGACACCGGACAGGGTGGCGTTGGCCGAGTTACTGACGGTGGCATTGCCAGCCAGAGTGATGGCGTTGTCGATATTGGTGGCACCGGTCACGGCCAGCGTGCTGCCACTGGCCAGTGTGATCCCACCGCTGCTCAGGTTGTTATCGCTGGCCACCGACAGGGTACCGTCGGAGATGGAGATGCCGCCGGACAGGGTGCCGGAGTTGCCTGTATTGGAGAGCGTCAGAGTGCCCGCATCGGTTTTATTCAGATTGAATGCACCATCCAGCGCACCGCTGAGAGTGAAGGTACTGCCAGTGGCGGCGCTGACGTTGGCATCGCCAGCCAAGGTAATAGCACCATTCAAGCTGCTGGTACCGCTGATCAGGTGCAGCGCACCGTAATCCACACTGACATTCTTGCCGGTGCCGCTGATGGTAAAGGCTTCGCCGATGGTCAGCCCGCCTGCCACGCGCACGGTGGCACCGGAGTTCACCGTAGTGGCGCCCGCCGTGGTTCCCAAGGCGTTGTTGTGATTGGCAATCAGGGTGCCGGCCGACACATTGGTGGCGCCGGTATAAGTGTTGTTGCCATTGAGCTGCAGAATGGACGCCGTCGTTTTAGTCAGGCTGCCGCTGCCCGAAATGATGCCGGACAATGTGAGGGTGGCAGCGCCACCGCCCCCAGCGACACTGAAGGTGCCGCCGCTGGCGCCAAGCGTGATAGCGTTGTCGATGGTGAAGCTGGTCAAGCTGTTGTTCAGGGTGCCGCCATCGAGCGTCACCGTGCCGGACGAAAGGTGGTCGTCGTTACTGACACTCAGCGTGCCCCCTGTAACGGCGATGCCGCCAGACATACCGCTTTCATTGCTAGTGTTGCTCAGCGCCAAGGTCCCCGCGCCCGCCTTGGACAGCGAACCGGTGCCCGCCAGCGCACTGGCGATGGTAACCGTGCCGCTGGCATTGGTGAAGTTCAGGGTGGTACCGCCACCCAAGGTGATGGTGCTGCCCGAAAAGGTCAGACCGCTGGCGGAATCGCCGTTGATGGTCAGACTCTCGTTGATCGCCAGCGCACCGGCCAGGGTCATCGAACTGTTGAAACTGCTGCTGAAGATCAGCGTCTGGCTACCGGTGGTATCGGCGGCAGCAATCGCCACCGCCTCGCTGAAGCTCACCCCGTTGCTTACGTTGATGGTGGCAGTGTCGGTGGTATTGGTGATGTAGATAGTGTCGCTGGACACCGTCACATCGGCAGTCGTGCTGGCCGTGCCGTCGCTCAGCGTAAATCGCAGCGTGGCATCACCTGCGGGAGTGTCACTGCGGTAGGTAATGCGCTGTGCAATATCATTGACCAGGGCTGTCGTCGCCGTGGTGGCGCCGCTGGTGAAGCTGATGGTCAGCACGCCGCCGGTATTGGTGAAGGTGGCAAAGGTTTGTCCGCCGGATTGCAGGTTGCCGCCACTGACGGTAAAGAGCGCGCCCGAGATATTAAAGCCGAGGGTGTCTATGCTCACTGCCGTGCCGGGGCGTTGCACCGTCAGGGTTGCGCCGCTCCAATCGCCAGCCCCGCCGTTCAATGCTTCAAGTTCGGTATCACCCAGGTCGGCATTGCCGCCGGAGTCCAGGATTACGGTACTGCCAACGCCTGCCCAGGCTACGCTGTCGCCATTGAGGCTGCCTATGGTGGGGGCTGCGTTGGGGTTGTAGTTGGTGTTAGTAGTACCGCCACCTGTTGTGCTTATCTGCGAGGTAGCTGTGCCTGCAGCACCACTTGAGCTGCCGGGTTTAGTCGCAGTTCCTCCTATTCCTCCGGCGCCAACATTGCCGGTAGCTAGGGTGGAGTTAGTGGAGGAATCAACCAACACAGTCCCACCAGCGTTCCAGATGCCTCCGGTACCAGATCCCCCCGCGCCACCATTACCAACAATCGAACTACCTGGGGCACTACCACCGCCGCCGCCGCCGCCAGCACTTATATTGTTCGTAATTGAACTCGTCAGTATGGTAAGTGTGCCTGTGTTGTAAATACCGCCCACCGCATTACCACCACGGCCACCGCCGTAGCTATATCCAACGCCGCCGCCGCCGCCGCCGATGCCAATACTGCCATTGTTGGCCGTGCTTCCGGCACCTCCGGACATGTAGGAAGAATAGCTGCCACCAGCGCCACCACTAGTAGTGCCACCCGCCCCCCCCATTGTGCCGCCTCCCGCGGAAAACCCGGCACCAGTACCCCCTGTGCCTGCTGAAGTGGAACCAGCTGATGCTGGAAGATTGGTACCGCCCGCACCACCGTGCGTTGTGCCAAAGCCGCCGCCGCCGCCGCCGGCACCACCCCCCCCGCCGGCACCACCCCCCGCGCCACCACCACCAGCCGCCTTGCCTCCAGTGATTGTGCTACCTGTAATAGTTAGGGTTCCGGCGTTGCGAATATTAGCGCCCAGTGCATCGCCGCCGGCGAGTCCCACGCTGTTGCCTGGTGTATTGCCGCCTGCACCACTCAAGAAACCATTGCTAATTGTCAGGTTGCTGATGGCTACCTCAGAGCCCGCACCAGAGGTGGACACATCAAGCACGCGCGCAAGATTGTTGCCACTCAGGGTGAAACCACCGCCGACGATACTCATGGTCTGGCCGTCGGTGACGTTGATTGAAATGGCATCAGCCGTTGAGGCGAAGGTGATATTGCCGGTCAGGGTGATCACGTCGGCGACGCCATCGGTGTTGCCCGTAGCAATCGCGGTCTTGAGTCCGGCGAGGCTGTTGACGCTGGTGGTTACCAGGACGTGATCGTAACTGCTGAGTTGGGAGAGGTTCAGTGCGTAGCTAGCTGCTACGTCGCCGGTGGTGATTTCCAGATCCCAATCTCCGCCCTTGGCGCTGCCGCCAGTGTCATCGCTGGATGCTGCGATATCGGCACCGGTGATGCTCGCCAGCTGCGACAGGAAGGCCTGCCCCTCGCTACCAGCCCCCACTTCACAGCCGTAGAGCAGAATGTCGCCGTCCGTGGTCAGGGCCTCGCCGATGCTCTGCAGTTGGCTGCTGTAATCGCTGAGATTGCCTTCGAACAGTGGTGCATTGCCCAGCAGCAGCAGCCCGGCATCGCCGTGGGAAATGATATGGATGGCATCGATACCGCTGCGAGCTTTCAAGGCATCGGCGATCTGCTGTACGCCATTCTGATCCGTGCTCAGCAATACCACTTCGGCATCCGGCGAGACGGACTCCAGCAGAGCTTGGTAGTCCGGCACGCGCGTATCGACGAAGACGATTTCCTTGCGGCCGCCATTCTGGGCGTCCGCCACCGGGCTGGCCTGGGAGCTGTCGCTGACGGCCTGGTTCGATTCTGCGGTGGCGGCGTCGCCGTGAAGGTTGCCGGCGGCCTCATCAGCGGTCGGAACATCGCTGGCCACGGTGGCGGCCACCGCGCCGTCGAACATCATGCGGGGTTCGAGCGCACTGATCAGCGGCTGCGGGCGCGGCAGCTGACTGGCGTGCGCCGACTCGGGCAACTGAGCGTTCTTGCTTGCATCCGCCTGCTTGGATTTTCCCCACCACATGACTCTATCCCTCGAAATTATGGTGCCGTGACCGCGACCCTTAGCTGGTCAAGCGTTCTCGCTATTAATGCTTTGGGCTTCCTGGGAAGTCCTGATCACGTGAGCCTCGCTGCTGCGCGATTCCCTCCAGAAGCTGAGCCCGGCGTATTGTTCAAACAGGTCGGGCGGCAGGATGGTGCGACGCGTCTCGACTTCCACCTTGGGCCGCACCTTGTGCAGGCCTTTCAAACCGAGCGCCTGGTCGAATTCGGGCGCGTCATACTCGATATGCTCGAAATCATGCTCGAACCAGGGTTCTCCAAGGAAATCGTAGATCAGACGCAGCACCTTCTCGGGCGTCGCCGCCAGCAGGTCGTACTCCACCAGCAGCAGCGACTTAGCGTGTTCGCCGTAATAGGCGTCCTTCAGCGCCGCCCAGGCGAACCCGACCAGCCGGTTGCGCTGGGCCAGGGTATCGACCCGGCTGTAGACGGTGTTGCGTTCGACATCGTCGCCGAACAGCTTGGTGTTCTCGTAGGGGTTGGCGCGATAAAGCCGCTCAAGACTGTCCATCACCCAGGCAACATTTCGCACACAGGCGATCACCTTGGCCTGCGGGAACAGATCCATGAGCGCAGGCAGGTTGGCGCACCATTGCCGGTTGGTGTCGAAGACGATGTCTTTACCGGCCTGTTCGGCGTAGTAGTTGGTGAACAATCCAGTCAGCAGCCGCTTGCGCTGCTCCTGGGTGATCACAGGGCCGAACTCGCTGCCGGCACTAAACTGACCAAGCATCGCGCTGAACAGGCCCCCCACGGGGCTAGTCATGCCGGCGTGAAAGCGCGGGTTTTGCAGCAGTAGTGCAGAGAGCAGCGTGGAACCTGAGCGGGGTAAACCCGAGATGAAATGAAACGTCGGCACTACCTGCCCTCTTTTTAGATTCCATTAATCGGCCAATCCTAACCGCGGTGTTTGATTCTTACCAGCGCACAGAGATAAGTTCCGTCTCTGGATCAGTCCACGACCTGCGAGTTACCCTCTCCCCGGTTGCAGTCAGCCAATTGCCCCTCCCTGCACGAGACCTTTTGCTATGCCATTGGATGGATCGCTTACGCCTCCCGACCGTCAACAACGCGAAGCACGCCATGGTCATCGCGGGGTTGCCATCCTGTTGACCGGGTTGCCCGCCGCCGGCAAGTCGACGCTGGCCCGCTCCTTGGAAGCGCGGCTTTTCGCCCTCGGCGGACAGTGCCTGGTACTCGATGGCGACCGGCTGCGCGCAGGGCTCAATCGCGACCTGGGCTTCGCCGAGAACGAACGCGAAGAGAACCTGCGCCGCGCTGCAGAATTAGCCGCTCTACTGGTGGACGCCGGAGTCGTTGTAGCAATGGCAATGATCGCCCCCCTTGACCCGACATCGACATCTGCTGGCCGAACGATTGGGTGCCGATTACCGCGAGGTCTGGTGTCGAGCCGCGCTGCATAACTGCGAGCGCCGTGATCCCAAGGGCCACTATGCGCTGGCCCGGGCCGGAAAACTCGTCAATTTCACCGGTGTTTCCGCCCCTTACGAGCCGCCGCAGGCCCCGGCACTGATACTCGATTGCGACACCTGCAGCGTGGCGGATAACGTCGAGAGGCTGCTGCAGTGGATGAGCACCGAAGGGCTGCTTGGCTCGCTTGTGCAGAACACCCGATAGCGTCCCCCGACGCGCTTTCTCAGGTACCGAGCGTCTGCATAGGGCGGGCTGAAGAGGGCAGCTGCGAAGCCCGACGATGATCTTGCACTGGCCAGTCTGCGGCACCAGCGGTTTTGCCTGGCAACAAACAGTTTAGATATAACTGAGCATTTACTTCCGGGACTTTTCGACTACAACTTTCCGGGCAGCTCTTCAGTGTGTTTATAAAACCTTCTGCTGAAGAAGCCGCATCCCTGATGCGGGTCGATTATCCAAGAACCAGGAGTAGCATGCATGGAAGTATTTATCGGCACTATCCAACCCTTCGCCTTCAGCTTCGCCCCACGTAACTGGGCGCTGTGCAACGGCCAAATCATGTCCATCGCCCAGAACACTGCAATGTTCTCGCTGCTGGGCACTACCTATGGCGGCAACGGTCAAAGTACCTTTGGCTTGCCCGACCTGCAGGGGCGGATGCCAATCGGCATGGGCCAAGGTCCGGGCCTACCGGACTACACCATCGGCGAGGCATCAGGCTCCCCGTCGACGGTACTTACCAGCAATCAGATGCCTTCGCACACCCACGCAGTGCAGGTACAAGTGGGCGGTGCGTCATCCAATCCCGCCGTGGCACCCAGCGCAACCAATCAATTTCTCGGCGCCTCCAACTCAAGCGGTCCGCTCGCAGCAGCGATCTGGTCGGATGAATTGTCCTCCCCCATCAACATGGGTGGCGCACAGGCTGGACTGGCTGGTGGTGGTCAGCCCATGGATATCATGAACCCCTATCTGGCACTGAATTTCAGCATCGCCATTCTTGGCCTGTTCCCTTCGCGCAACTAAATCGACTCGCCTCCATGTTATACGGGCGGCTCTTTGCGTCGCCCACTACCATGCATGAAGGAACACAAAAGATGCTGAATCTCATCAACGCGGACCATTTTCGCCAACTGCAAGGCCAGGTCTGTGAGTTCGCCATGGATACGGGTGAAAAATTATTGCTACGGGTGGACTCGGTCAACCTGAAACCCAGCGCCCGCATGCCCAGCGCCGCAGCGCAAATGCGCATGCCGTTCTCGGTCGGGCTGACTGCCGTGCAACCGACCGGCTTCATGGACGGCAGCTGTACGGTGGAACTACCGCAACTCGGCCAAGTCTCGCACTTGATGGTGTTGCGTGAAGCAGCGCTGGATCGCGACCCCAAGCAGCACTACTTCCAGATCCTGTTCAACTGAACGCAACCGAGGGGTACCACACCAGGCGGTCGGCTACCGGTTGGGCTTCCTCGACGCGGAAGCCCAACTCCATGTACAGCCGCCTGGCCTGCAAATTATTGCGCCAAACCACTACCGCAACCGGGCTGGCGACTTGTTGCGCTGCGCGCTGCACACCCTGCAGAACGACCTTGCTGTAACCCCGCCCGCGTGCGGCGGGAATCAGTGCGAGGTAGATCAGACGCACCTCGTTATGGCCGAAATCGACCGTCACGGCGCCAATCGCTGAGCTGGTTTTCTCAACAATCAAATGCATGGCATTGGGGTATTGGTTACCCATTCCCGCTTGTTGTACCTGGTATTGGTTGGCGACCACCGTGTCGATCAGTTCTGTTTCGCCATCGATCCATTGCAGATCCCTTCGGCTCGATTGATACAACCCCTGCAGAAAAGGCTCGTCGCTCGGTTTGGCCGGACGTAGGGTGATACCGTCCGCCAGGGATGAAAAATCGCTCATGCAACACTCCTTATTATGAGTAGGTCCGGTTAACCCTGCTGCTGCAAACGCAGCGCCTCCAGATCCCGATAGGGCGCCTCTGCCCAGCGGCTGACCGCCTCGCGCAGCAGTGTAGAAGCCCCGTCACGTTTACGCTGGGTATCCGCGGCAAAGGCCTGCTCCGGGCGCTTGGCGTTTAGCCCACTGCCTTCCAGGGCCGCTGCAATCTGCCCGGCTTCGAGCCCGAACATCGTGCGCAACCTGCCACCTAGAGCCATGGGCAGCTCGCTGTAGTTGAGCAATAGGCCACCGTGTTGCCGGTGCAGGTCGGCAGCGGCCTGCAGCAGCCGGCCGAGGCGGCGGGCGATGAATTCCTCGCGCGGTGTCGGCGCCTCGTCCGCCTGGTGCAGTGGCGACTCGCCAATCAAGCCCGGCACCATATGCATGCCGGGCTGCTGCAGATGCGAGGCGGCTATTTCCAGGGGATCGCGGTAGAGGGACAACCAAGGTGTATCGGGAAAGCAACGGTGCAACAACGGCAACTCATAGAGATTCCAGGCATCCAGCTTGACCACCAGACGGGACGCCTGGCTGTCCCGGCGCTGGCCCAGCGCCGACAGCATGGCGCCAATGGCGGCGTTCTGCTCGGCACCACCCAGCCGGCTGGCATAATGCGCGCGCAACAACTGGTCCAGCGGCGGTGGTTCGGACAGCACGATATGACTGTCGAGCCGCGCCAGCATCTGCGCCAGCAACGTCGAGCCGCAGCGCGAGGCGTGAAAGATAAACACGGTGGGGGGCAGGCCAGGGCTGGCGGCCGTCCAGCCGAGCAGCGCCGCCAGCGGCGTATCACGGCGAAACGCCTGGTTGAACGGCAGCCTGAGCGCCAGATCCACCTCGTCGCGATAGAACGGCTGGATCAAAC
The DNA here is from genome assembly GCF_000498575.2 of Pseudomonas taeanensis MS-3. Classification (GTDB taxonomy): domain Bacteria; phylum Pseudomonadota; class Gammaproteobacteria; order Pseudomonadales; family Pseudomonadaceae; genus Aquipseudomonas; species Aquipseudomonas taeanensis. The sequence goes on along the minus strand of NZ_AWSQ01000004.1, from coordinate 824,059 downwards.
GCTGCTCGCCGAACCAGCACCAGTCGACGCGCCACTCGCCGTCATTTAACCAGGCCCTAATTGGCAGCCAGCCGTGCATATCTTCCTGCGCCATCTTTTCATGGACCATCAGGCTCGCCATTGTGCACTCCAGTCGTTCTTGCCCTGGCGCATGGCCGCGCGAACTTCCGCCGCGGAAAATTCCAGCCCCAGCTCCTCGCCCATACGCAGCGTCGCCTCGATAAATTTCCCGCTGTCGGTCAGTGTACGCAAGCGTTGCGCCAGGTCGGCATCCTCCGCGACGCAATGGCGCAAACGCGCGAAAGCCTGCACCGCGGCACTGGGCTGCAGCGCCGGCGTCGTCGCCCGGCCCTGTGCAATAGCCTGCAGCAGCCACGCCTGGGGTAGACAGTCGAGCACCAGATGAATACGTGGCAGGCTGCTGGAGTTGCTCACCCGATGCGGCCAGGAAAGATCGAGAAACCAGCATTCACCCGGCTGCATCGGCACCTGCAGGCCGTTCAGCAGAAACGCCACGCCCGGCGGACTGAGCAGTGGGATATGCAGGCGTAGGTCGCTGCCGGGCTGGCCCAGATCGTGATCGCAATGCTCATGGATAGTCGATCCCGGCCCCAGACGCAGCAGGCGCACGCTGCGCAGGGAGGTCTGGAAGCCGGCGAGCAGCTCGTGCCAAGCGGGCTCGTCCTGCCACCAGGCACTGCGGCGAGGGGCGCCAAGTCCTGGGGCAAGCGGCAGCGGGGCATCTTCTGCCGAAATCAACGCCAACCCGCTCCAGTCCCCTTGGTAGTAAGCGCTGTTGAAATGCCCCTGCCAGGCGTCAGTCGGTATCCGCTGCAGCGCTTCGAGCAGCAGCGGCAGATTGCAGCACAGGGGCAAGCGCGAACAGACAGGTAGTGGGCTGGTTTGCATGTAAGCGTCCTCTGCTCCGAGTTGTGCAGCGGCAGCAGCGCGGCCAATATCTTAAAAACCGCTTTCCCTCACCCCCAGCGCCGCCACCCGACGCCAGATGGCGCCCAGGATGGACTCGCCCTTGCCCTGTAGTACCACCACGCCCGCCTGCGGCTGCCGCGGCGCCTGCAGTTCATGTTGCGGCACCAGGCGTACGCCGTACTGCCCCTGCTCTGGCTCGGGCCTCTGCTGCGCATCGCGGCGCACGGCGATGGGGCCGCCCTGATCCGAGGCCAGCGCCGGTTGCTCGAGATAGGTGGCCCCGGTTACATCCACCTCGGTCAGCTGCACCGGTACGTTGGGAAGCCGGGGGTCGGCACTGGCGATAAACAGTCCCTGCGCGCCGACCTCGGTGCGCCATAGCGACTCTTCGGCCAGGTAACCGCGCAAGCGCGCTTGCTGTGCGATCACCCGTAGCAGCGGCTGTTGCGGAGCCAACCAACGGCCCGCGGCCAGATCTGCCGACAGGTCACGCACCACGCCGTCATGGGGTGCGCGCAGCTGCAGGCGCTCACGTTGCGCGGCCAGGCCGCGATACTCGGCCACGGCTTCGGCCAGGTTCTGTTCGAGGATGCTGCTGTCCGCTACCGTCTCGCTGCGCCCAGCCTGACGCCGCAGCTGCAACTGGAGGATTTCGATCTCGTTACGCACGATAAGCTGGCGTGAATCCAGGTCAGGCGACTCCAGTTCCAGTAGCAGGTCGCCGCTGCGCACCGTCTGGCCATTGCTCGCGTGCAACTGTTTAAGCCGCGCCGCCAGTGGCGCATGCAGCGCGCTGACCCGGCTTGCCTCCAGCATCGCCGGCACTTCCACGGCGCTACGCCAGGGCACCAGCAGCACGGCCAGCAAGCCCAGCAGTGCGCCGCCAACCAGCAAGGCGCGCGTCGGTTGTGCCTGCTCGCGCCGCTGCCACCATTCCTTCATCTCGCGCCAGATCGGCAGGCCGATAAACCAGGCCAGCTCCACCAGCATCAGGAAGATTCCCAGCAGCTTGAAGAACAGGTGATAGACCATCAGAGCGATGGCGAAGAACAGTGCCGCCCGCCATAGCCAGGCGCTATAGCCCCAGGTCAGCAGGCGCCGGTAGAGGGCTGGCGACCAGGGTTCGGGCATCGGTTCGCCGTAGCCGAACAAGGCCTCGCGCAGGCGCCAGCGGCACAGGGCGAAAGCGCGCTGCTGGAGGTTTTCCACTCGCCACAGGTCGCTGAGCAGGTAGTAGCCGTCGAAACGCAGGAAGGGGTTGAGGTTGATAACCAGGGTGGTCAGCCAGGTGGCGCTGGCGAGCATAAAGGCCGCCGTGCGCCAAGGGCCGTCCGGTAGTAGCGACCAGGCGAGTAGCGCAATGGCCGCCAGCAGCAGTTCGGCGAGCATGCCTCCGGCGCCGATCAGCAGGCGCGAGCGGCGGTCATTGACCCGCCAGGCGTCGCTGACGTCGGTATAGAACAGCGGGAACAGCACCATAAAGGCCAGGCCCATGCTTTGCACCCGGCAGCCGGCGCGCTTAGCCATATAGGCATGGCCGAACTCATGACAGAGCTTGGCGAACACCAGGGCGACGCCGAAGGCCAGCGCACCGCCGAGGCTGAACAGGTGCGGGAAGGTGGCAAGGAAGCGCTGCCAGTCGCGGGCCACCAGAAACAGGCCGAGGCCCAGCACCAGCGGCAGGCCGATGCGTAGAAGGCGCGGGCCGTGGCGCTCGAGCCAGGGCCAGGTGCGTTCGAGAAAGGCATCCGGTCGCCACAGCGGAATGCGGAAGAACAGGTATTGATGCAGCGCACGCTTCCACAGGCTCTGGCGCTGGGCAGCGGCCTTGGTCGCATAGCTGGCACGTTGCTCGGCATCCGCTGCGGCGATCAGGTCGTGGCCACGCAGGAAACGCAGTAGTTCCTGCAGTTGCGCCTCGTCCAGCAGCGTGCCGGGTTCCGCATTGGCGGCGGCCAGCACCCGCTGTGCATCGCCCAGTGCCCAGTGCCGCAGCAGGCGCAGTGCCGCGCTGCCGAGCTTGAAATAGCGCCCACGGAGCGGGTCGGCCAGGGTCCATTGTGGCGAGCCATCCAACGCCGCTGCTGCGGGTGATAGCTGCAAGTCGCAGCGTAGTGCCGGTAGGCGCATCTACAAGCCCACACTCTGGCGAAACGCGGCCAGTGGCCGGCGTAGCAGGTACAAGACCAGTGGCACGCGCTGGCCGAACAGCTTGGCGGTGCCGCGCAGGCCGATGCGCGGCGGCGCCTCGGCGAATCTGGCGTCCACGCGATAGGCCAGTTGCCCTGCAGCACCGGTTTGTGCCTCGTAGGCGAGACGTTCGAGGCTGGCTGCATGGCGGTTGAGTGGATCGCTGTCGAGAAAAAGCGCCACCTCGGCGCCCGTTTCCAGTTCGATGGCATCACCCACTGCCAGTTCGACACGCAACTCGGCCTGGTTTGGGTCAGCGATCTCCATCAGCCGCTCGCCAGTCTGTACCGGCTTGCCGGTCCAGCGCTCGGCATCGGCAAATACCGCGATTCCATCGCGTTCGGCGTGCACCTCGCTGCGCGCCAGCAGGTTTAGCGCGTAATCGCGTTCGGCACGCTTCTGCTCGACCCGTGCCGCTAACAGATCCAGTCGTGCCTTAGCTTCTGCATCGGCAAAGGCGCGCTGAGAATTACTCCTCAGTTCAGCCTCGGCTACATCCAGGCTGCGCCCGGCGACATCCGCCTGGGCCTTGAGCGAGGTGGCGTCGAAGCGCAGCAGCAGGTCGCCGTTACTGACCGCCTGATTGGGCTTGACCAGGAACTCGACGATCACCCCATCCAGCGGCGCCGCTACCACCTGGCCGTTTAGCGGCACCACTTCGGCCGGTGCCAATACCGATTGGCGCACCGGCAGTATCAGCAGCAGCGAGGCGGCAAGCGCAACAGCGAGGATTTTCTTGCGTGGCCAGCGCAGGCGCCAGGGTTTGCGTGGCTGCAGTGCCAGCCAGGCATGGCTGTAGCAGTCACCGAGTTGGCTCAGCAGAGCCTGTTCAGCTCCGCTCCAGGGTTGCTCGCGGGCGATCCACAAACCGCCGAAGAGTTCTTGTCGGCGATCGAGCAAAGGTATCCAGAAAACCGATCCGGTGGACAGGCTTTGCCAGTCGGCGCGAGTCTGCTCGGTCAATGCGCTGGCATCCACTACATGGGGTTTGACCGAAGCGCCCTGGTTCAGCAACTGGTTGGCCGAGCGCTCGACAAAGGCGACGAAGGGCGCGTGTGGCTCGACCTGGCTGATACCGGTCACCGCCTGCACACGGCCGGCGATCAGCAGGGCGGCGTGGCGATAGCCAAACAGCGGTTGCGCGTCGTTGACCAGCACGTAGGCCAGGTTGTCGATATCCGCCGCGGCCCGCGCCTGGTGCTGCAGTGCGAGAAACTGGGCGAACACACGTTCGGCAGGGCCTGGCACCTGAGCCGTCATGGCGCCTCCAGGAAGCGCGCGCTGCCGCTCATGCCGGCCAATAGACCGGGAGCGTCCTGGGGCAGGGCGCCGATCAGCAGCAGGGTCTGGCTGCCTTCATCGATGCGCGCCCCCAAACGTTTGATTTCCACTTGCAAGGGTTGGCCGGTTTCGTCCGGGATGAACTCGAAACGATCGCCTTGCTTCAGCGAGCCCAACCAGCTCGAAGGCACCAGCAAGTGAACTTCCAGTGTGCGGTTATCGACTATTTCCAGCAGTGCAGTGCCGCCGGCAACGCTCTCGAATGGTTGCACACGGCGTGCGACCACGCGGCCATCGAAGGGTGCAGTCACCATGCAGCGTTTGACCTGTACCTGATAGACCTGGGCTTGGGCCTGGGCTTCGGCCTGGCGGGCCTGGGCCAGGGCGACCTGAAAGCGTCCGACGGAATTTAGCGAGGCCAGTTGCTTGTTGTGTGCGAGTTCTTCGCGTGCGGCTCGCACGGCTGCCTGCGCCGCGTTCAACTGGGCCTGGTAGGCACTGCAGTCGAAGCGTACCAGCACCGCGTCCTTCTTGAAGTCTTGCCCATCGGCATAGGGCATCTCAGTGATACGGCCGGCCAGTTCGCTGGACAGCGTGGCCTGGTTGCGGGCTCGCAGAACGCCGCGTGCCTTGCGTTCAGCGGAAGGCGCTGCGCCAGGACTGTCGAGTAGAGGGTCGTTTCCCAGCGAACTCGCCTGGGTGGCGCTCATCCAAAACAGCCCCAGGGCAAGGCCTGTCCAACGGATCGTTCGCCGCATGGTTGCTCTCCCTGCAAAGTTGAATCGGGCGAGTGTACGGGAGAACCTCTACAGCGCAAAACGCTGCGCGGGGATTGGGTAGATTGACCTGTATCGGTAAGCCACTTGCGGGTGGTGCCCAGTGCGCTGCGGCTGCGCCGGCTTCTAACAAGGCTCGACGAGCTGGCAAAGTTTAAGTGTCAGGGCGCAGTTTTAACCGGCTTGTCGATCTTGGGTGTGTCTGCTGCGCTTTCGCCGGCTTACCACTGCTGCAACTCCTTGACCCGAGCGTTGCTGCCGGCCAGGGGCTGGTCCAGCGCCTCCTGGTAGAAACTCAGCCAACTGCGCGAGCCAGCGATCATCCCGGCCAGGTCACGCATACCTGTCTTGAGGGCGACCAGGCTCTGCTGAAAACCCTGCTCCTGGCCGATCAGGGTCTTGGCCAGCTGTCGTCGCAACTGACGGTCGTCGTAGCGCTGGACAGTGGGCGTTGTGGCGCCGGGGGGGCTGGCTGGCAATGTACTGAGCTTTGCGTTTTGCGTGTCCACTTGTTGCTGCAGGGTGGCCAGTTTTTTCTCCAGCAGGGTTAACTGTTCCTGCAGCGCGATAACGCTGTCGGCGCTGTCGTTGGGCTCTTTTTCATGCAGCAGGTTGAACACGCTAGCCGTCAGCCAGCTGGCGAGAATCATGGTGAGTACGGCGGTAAGCGTAAAAAACAGAATGCGATCGAGCTTGCGTCCCTTTTCCAATTGCAAGAGCCGTTGCTCATCGCTCGGCGCCTCGGTGCTATCGACTTCGCTCTCGCTACTCATACCGGCTCGCTTCTTATCGTTATTGTTGAGTGGGTTGATGCTTCCTATATCGGCCCATATCCGCACCTCTGAACAGCTCTGTCGGGCATTTTCTGTGGCCTCGATTCAGCCGCAACCCTAACACCAAAGATATTCGGCGCGGAACCGCTGGGTGCGGCCACGGCCCTGGGCGCCGCTCGGTTGGTGTTGGTGCTGCTCGACTCTTATATCGGCCTTAGATGTCGACACTTATAACCGCTTGTATGAGGACTAAATCGGTTGCGTGGGCAAATTACAGGAGTCGTCATTCTTTATGATTTTCAGTGAAGCGGAGGGGTGGGCTTGAAGTTCGGCTTTGGACTTATTTACGAGCACTAGCTGAGTTCGCTCAAGAGTCTCGACTGCCTGACTGGGTTGTCATTGAAGTCTCCTCGCCACTTCGGACAAAAGGCTATGTATTTCATTCAAATAGATGATGGCCGGGGATTAGCCGCAAACTAAAGTCAAAATACCATCGACGCCAGAGACCGTTCTTGTGACCGGATTCATGGCTCTTGGATTAGGCCGATCTGGCGATTTGAATGGTTGAAGTTTTCGATCTTGAGGGTGAGTAGAGGCGGGATATCTCATGGATACGGATCTTACCTGTAGCGCGTTAACAGCTCAGCTCAAAGCAGTAACGCTACTGACCAAAAACGAGTTGCTGGGCCGGCTCTTCCATCACTTTCTTGGGCACGGCGCAGAGGTGCGGCTGCAGTTGTGCCGTCCGGATGAAATCGACAAGGCTGAAACCGAGTTATGGATACTGGATGTCGGCAGCGTCGAACTGCAACAGCTCTCGCCGTTGCTCGAGCGGCTGTTGACGCAGGCTCCGCTGGCCTTGGTCAATGTCTCCGAGACTCAGGCGCAGCAGCTGGTGGAGAAGCACCCCTGGATCGGCGGCATCTTCTCCAGCCATGCCACCCGTGAGCAGTTGCTGGCCGGTATTGGCGTACTCCTCAAGGGCGGCACCTGGATGCCGCGAGCCTTAATGGAGCATTTGCTCTGTCAGTTGCGTCGGCTGCGCGAATCGGCCGACGCCCTCAGCGAGTTGACCCAGCGCGAGCAGCAGATTCTCAGTCTGGTTGGCAAGGGTTTTTCCAACGCGCAAATCGCCGAACAGCTGTATGTCAGCCCGCACACCGTCAAGAGCCATATCCACAACCTGCTCGGCAAACTGGGGGCGACCAATCGTGCCGAGGCGGTGTTTCGACTGCGCGCGGCCCTGGCTTAGGGGGACGTGGCCATGCGCCCCATGCTTGGGTTGTCGTTGTGCCTGTTGCTGGCGTCGACGTTCGCGGCTGAAGAGGATATTCAGGGTTTTATCGTCGATAGCACCATTTCGCGGATCGGCCATGAATTTTATCGGCACTTCAGCGAGCGGCTGATCGACACCAGTCGACTGGACTTCAACCTGGTGGTTCGCGAGCGGCCTTCAGTGGGCTGGGGCAGTCTGGTGTGGGTCGAGTACCAGCGGCGCACGCTGTACCGCAGTTTTCTTCAGCCGAACACCGCACAACTGAAAGACATTGCCTATCAGGCGGCCGATCAGGTGCTTGAGCAAATCGCCCAGCAGAAGCTGGAAAGCCTCATGTACGACTCCTTCGACATGGAGAGGGATGAGCTATGAACAGACACATTGCATTGTTACCCGCCTGTATCTGGCTGGCGAGTGCCAACCTCGGCGGCGTCCAGGCGACCGAACTGGTCTATGCCCCGGTCAATCCATCCTTCGGTGGTAATCCGCTGAATGGCACCTGGCTGCTGAACAATGCCCAGGCGCAGAACGACAAGAAGGACCCGGACGCGCTGTCGCGTTCGTCCTTCCCCAGACCTTCGGCGCTGGACCGTTTCAGCGACCAGCTGCAGTCGCGTCTGTTGTCACAGTTCCTCAGCGAGGTCGGCAATGGCAATACCGGCAGCCTGACCACCGACGACTTTATCGTCGAAATTGTCGACGACTCTGGCAGTCTGAGCATCCAGATCACCGACCGCCTGACCGGCGAGATCTCGGAAATTCAGGTCAACGGTCTGAATCTCAACAACTGATAACGGTTGTCAGCGCAGGAAACCTCAAGCATGAACAGAATGAAGATGAGTGCTGCAGTGCTGCTGGCCTTTCTGTTGCCTGGCTGTGCGGTGCGCGAGCCGATGCCAGCAGAGCTGGAAAGTGGCACGCCGACCCTGACCCCGCGCGCCTCGACCTACTACGAGCTGCTGGCCCTACCCAGGCCCAAGGGGCGATTGGTGGCTGCCGTGTACGGCTTTCGTGATCAGACCGGGCAGTACAAGCCGGTGCCCGCCAGTTCGTTTTCCACCGCTGTCACCCAGGGCGCGGCGAGCATGCTGGTCGACGCGTTGCAGGCCAGCGGCTGGTTTATGGTGCTGGAACGCGAGGGGCTGCAGAACGTGCTGACCGAGCGCAAGATCATCCGTGCCTCGCAGAACAAGCCAGATATTCCCAGCAATATCCAAGAGCAATTGCCTTCGTTGCAGGCCGCCAACATGCTGCTGGAGGGTGGGGTGGTGGCCTACGACACCAATATACGCAGCGGCGGTGATGGTGCGCGCTATCTAGGCATAGGTGTGTCGCAGGAGTACCGGGTCGATCAGGTGACGGTCAACCTGCGCGCCGTGGATGTGCGCAGCGGCGTGGTGCTGGCCAATGTGATGACCTCCAAGACCATCTACTCGGTGGCGCGCAGTGCCGGGGTGTTCAAGTTCATCGAGTTCAAGGAGCTGCTCGAGCTGGAGGCTGGCTACACCAGCAACGAACCGGCACAACTCTGTGTACTCTCGGCGATCGAGGCGGCAGTGGCCCATATGATCAACCAGGGAGTCGAACGCCGGTTGTGGTTCGTCGCCGACCAGCGCGCGACGCAGCAGGATTCGCTGATCCAATAACGCCTATGCCAGGCGCCACGCGCTGGAGCGCGCGGCGGCTTAATCACTCCGGCGCGCCGTGCGCCTGTCTTCGCTCGCCGGCCAGAGGCCTTAGCACCCTGGCGGGCGGCATCCTCAGCGGGGATACCGCAGCGCCCTGCGGCATTCGCTGTGCCTGTTAGTAACCCTTCTATTTCCTGAGATTTTCCCCGCCGTCGAGGCGCGCGGGGCGGTCGCGGGCTGGGTTCTCGGCGTTTGTCGCAGACGCCCGGAAAATGCCCGACTGCTGCGTGCGACACGGCACCCAGGCTTAATCCTTTGGCCTAGTAAAAGCCACGAATTTTCCATCCAACGGCCGATACCGGCCGCGCTCGCCCGCTACTAAAAGTAAAGCCAGGAAACCACCAGCAGGAATTCGCCATGAGGCTCTCGCATTGCATTCGCACCGGCATCGCCACGGCACTGTTGGCCCTTTGCGAGTTGGCCGCGCCGCTGTCGGCGGCAGACCTCGCCGATAACTTCGACCTGGCCGTGGGCGGTGGATGGAGCGCGCTGGCGCAGGCCTGGCAGGGTGGTCAGCGCGCTTATGTGATCCAGCACGGCAGCGCCCAGCAGGCGCAACTGAGCCAGCAGGGCCGGGGCTCGTTGGCTCTGATCGTCCAGGCTGGCGCCGAGCAGGAGGCCGCGATCCTGCAGCAGGGCGAACAGCAGATGGCCGCGATCAGTCAGTTTGGCTATGGCAACGCGGCCAGCATCTCGCAGGTCGGCGCCGACAATCGGGCGCTGATCGTGCAGTCGGGCACCGCCAACGGCGCCCGTATCGAACAGGCCGGCGACGGTCTGAGCAGTGGCATCCGCCAATTCGGCAATGGTCAGAACGTGCTGGTGCGCCAGTACCGCTGAGGTCGACCGAGCCGCTGTACACCCAAGCAAAGAAGGAGAAACACCATGTTCAAACTCAACCCCCTAGTTGTAGCAGTAGTCGCCGTCGCCAGTGCCCAGGCCTGGGCGGATGGCAACAGCTCACAGCAGTACCAATCGGTCGGCAGCAGCAACACAGCCACCGTGCAGCAGCTGGCCACGGCCAGTGGCAACAGCGCTTATCAGAATCAAGTGGGCGGCTACAACATGGCCACTATCTATCAGAAAGAGGCCACTGCAAACTCGGCAGTGCAAACTCAGCTCGGTGACGGTAACGGCGCGAGCACTAGCCAGACCTATGCGAATGACAACCTCGCTCATCAGTACCAAGAGGGTGACGACCTCAAGGCCTACGCCACGCAAAACAACGGGCAACTCAACCAGTCTTATCAGACTCAGTATGGTAGCGGCAGCAAGGCCACCACCAACCAGTTCGATGGCGACTCCAACACATCATATCTGCTGCAAAGCGGCGACGACCACGACGCGACAGTCAACCAGTTCGATGGGAACTCCAACTATACGCAGCTGAGCCAATACGGCGCTGACCACATGGCGACGGTTAACCAGAGCGGTGGCAACGGCAACGAGCTGTACTTCAGTCAATATGACAGCGGCAACACGTTAACCGCCGATCAGGTCGGTGACAGCCACTATATCGGTGGTTATAGCGCGGGTACCGGCAACGAAGTCGATATCGATCAGACGGGTTCCGACCACAACGCCTATGTGTATCAATACGCCGGTAGCGTCGACAACCTGGCCAGTATCGGCCAGCTCGGCATCGGCAATGACGCTTGGGTCCATCAAAGCGGCTCGCTGAACCAGGCCTTCGTCAATCAAAGCAATTCGGGCAACGACGCAACTATTGTGCAATCGGGCACCTCCAGCACTGCGACTGTTACTCAGAACTAAGCTTGCCCTCGCTGTCGGCTTCTTGGCCGGCAGCTTTTTTTCGGGTTCCCCAATGTTGACGTTATTGCTCTATGCCGCGCTGTTGACCGGCACGCCGACTGCCGAGGCGCTGCTCAGTCTGCAGCCGCGTGCGGCCAACCAGCTGGCGCTGAGTCTGTGCTTTAGCGGTGCCGGCCAGCCCATCCGGTTCGAGCTGACGCTCGACAGCGTCGGCGCGGCCGGGCGCAGTCGCGCGCGGCAAAGCGGCGAGGTGCGGGCCAGTGAGCCGGCCAGTTGCCCGCTGCACAATAGCCTGGGCTTGGCCCCCGACACGCGAGTGCGGGCGCAGCTGCGTTGGTGGCTGGACGGCGCGGAGCAGCCGGCCATTCAGCGTTGCTATAGACCAGCCGTCGGCGAGCAATGTGGCGCGCTTAGCGGCAGCCGCCGCTTAGACATGCAGGCGACCGAGCAGACCGAGCAGTTCGCTCTGGCGGCTGGTATCGGTCTTGCGGAACAGGGCGCGCAACTGGCTGCGCACGGTGTTGATCGACACATTCAGGCGTGCGGCGCAGGCTTCCGGACTGAGCCGCTGAGCCAGCAGTTCGGCCAGGCGCTGCTCGGCCGGGCTGAACTGGAAGAGCTCGGTCAGCAGGCCCAGTTGCGGCTGGTTCTCCAGCAGCGCCAGGAGCACCAGCGGTTTCTGTAGGCTCTGATTGAAGCGGGCCTCGGCCGGCACCGGGGTGACCAACAGCTCCTGTTGTTGCGGGGCGTTGAGTCGCAGCCAGCCGGCGCGGCGCTTGCCGTCCTTGCCAGACGCGTGGCGGATCAGCGTCTGCAGGCAGGCGTCCTGGTTACTGCTGTGCAGTCGGGCGAAGCGCTCATACAGGGCGAAACCCGGCTGGCGCAAGCGCCGCGCCGCGGCCTGATTGCTATGCAGCACGCGGCCATCGGCGTCGAGCAACCACAGCGGGGTCGGCTGGTTATCCAGAATCAGGTCGCGATTGGCCAGCTCAAGCTCCAGGCGGTTGATCTTGTTGGACAGCTTGGCGACTTTCAGCAGGTGCGGGCTAACTCGCTTCAGCAGGGCATCCTGGCGGGCGTCGGGTGGAGGCGCGCCGGTTTCGTTGAGCACCGTCAAGTAGATGCCTGAATCATCCTGCTCGTCCAATTTGAGACAGGAGAGATTGTGCATGCCGTGGGGGATATGGAACTCCTGATAGTAGGGATCGCGGCGGATGCGCTCGGCGCCCAGATCGGTGAGGTCGTGGTACCAATGGCCTACGGCGCGGGAGAGGACCACGTTAAAGCCCGGATCCAGTTGGCAGTAGTGCTTGTTGTAGGTGTCGATGGTGGCAGGGTCGCACAGGTGCAAGGCAGTGGACGCGCGAATGCCTCCCTTGCGCTGATTGGCGAACAGTAACAAGCCTTGCTGACGCCCACTGGCGACTATCAGTCGATCCAGCATCGGCAGCCAAGCGCTTTCGTCCAGCACGCATTCGTAAGAGAGACCGACCAGCTCGTCGTAGACCTTCTGTTCATCCATGCGGGGCATGGCAAATCACTCCCTGGGTGCTCGGCGCAAGATGGCGCTATGCCTTCGTATAGTCCATGGCCACGTCTTTTGATCTGCCGGTGGTCGGGCACAGGGGCACCGTATTGGTTCCTCCTCGATCGGAAGCGGCCGCGGCGGGACTTACGTCATCCCCCGGCCTTTACCGTTCATCGGCTATAAGGCGTGACGTCGCTATATGGCGAGCCTGCTGGAGCCTCGTTGGCTCTTACTCCGCTCGATACCTCGGCGTTCAAGGGGAGTCGTCTGGCAGCTGTTTGATCCGCTTTGTAAATATATCGTTACACCCTGGTGGCGGCGGCTTGGAGGCTTTCGACGCTTTTAGGGGGTGTAAGGAAAAATTGCCGAATGCTCAGCTAGGCTCATGCTTGATGCTCGGCCAAGGCGCTTGTTCAGGCGTCCTGCGCGGGTTGTTATGAGGTTATCCGAGTCGCCGCAAAAGAGCGTCGCGGCGAGGCCCACAACAACAACGAGGAGGCTGAATGAACGCCGTGACTAAAATCGAACAGCACAACCCTATTGGTACCGACGGCTTCGAGTTCGTCGAATACACCGCGCCGACGCCCGAGGGCATTCAGCAGCTGCGTGAACTGTTCACCGCCATGGGCTTCACCGAAACGGCCAAGCACCGTTCCAAGGAAGTCTTCCTGTTCCAGCAGAACGACATCAACTTTGTGCTCAATGGCAGCCCCACCGGTCACGTGCGCGAGTTCGGTCTGAAGCACGGCCCGAGCGCCTGCGCCATGGCCTTTCGGGTGAAGAATGCGGCCCAGGCCGCCGCTTACGTCGAAGCCCAGGGTGCCAAGCTGGTCGGCAGTCACGCCAACTTCGGCGAACTGAACATCCCCTGCGTCGAGGGCATCGGCGGCTCCTTGCTGTATCTGGTCGACCGCTACGGCGACAAGAGCATCTACGATGTCGACTTCGAGTACTACCCAGGGCGTACGCCGCAGGACAATGCGGTCGGCCTGATGGAGCTTGATCACCTGACCCACAACGTCAAGCGTGGGCAGATGGATGTCTGGTCGGGCTTCTACGAGCGCATCGCCAACTTCCGCGAAATCCGCTACTTCGACATCGAAGGCAAGCTCACCGGCCTCTTGTCTCGTGCCATGACCGCGCCGTGCGGCAAGATCCGCATCCCGATCAACGAGTCGTCCGACGACAAGTCGCAGATCGAGGAATTCATTCGCGAGTACCACGGCGAAGGCATCCAGCACATCGCCCTGAGCAGCGAAGACATCTACGACACGGTGCGCAAGCTGCGCGCCAACGGCGTGGACTTCATGAAAACCCCGGACACCTACTATGCCAAGGTCGACACCCGCGTCGCCGGTCACGGCGAGCCGACCGATGTGCTGCGCGAGCTGAACATCCTGATCGATGGTGCGCCAGGTGACGACGGCATCCTGTTGCAGATATTCACCAATACGGTGATCGGCCCGATCTTCTTCGAGATCATCCAGCGCAAGGGCAATGAGGGTTTCGGCGAGGGCAACTTCAAGGCGCTGTTCGAGTCCATCGAGGAAGACCAGATCAAGCGCGGTGTTATCAAGGCCGAATGAGCCGAAACCGTAGGGTGGTTAGCGGCGCAATATACGCAGCTTATGGCCGGCACGGTGCACGGGCGGCGCTTAACCCACCCAGCCGAATCCCGGCCTACATCGTGGTGGGTTACGGCGCGTAAGAGTCAGTCGTGTGATTGCGCACGGTGGAGGCGCCTAACCCACCCTACGGAATATCGTCGTATCGAGGAGACACCGGCATGAGCCGCAAATGGATCAGCTTCCCCCTGCGTGAAGGCGAGTGCTCGCGGCAGGCGCACTGCGACTTTCCCCAGGACACCTATGAGCGCGAGATGGGCCGCGAAGGCTTCTTCGGGCCCACCGCGCACCTGCATCACAAGCATCCACCCACCGGCTGGATCGACTGGCAGGGGCCGTTGCGCCCGCACGCCTTCAACTTCAACGATATTTCCAGCGAGCGCGATTGTCCGCTGGAGGCGCCGCTGACGTTGCACAACAGTGATATGCAGCTGCGCGTGTGGCGTACCCATGGCGCCATGCGCCACCTGGTGCGCAACGCCGATGGCGACGACCTGCTGTTTATCCATGAGGGGGCGGGGCACTTCTATTGTGACTTCGGTCATCTGGAGTATCGCGACGGCGATTATCTGGTGATCCCGCGTGGTACGGCCTGGCGCATCGAAACCCGCGAACCGACCTTCATGCTGCTGATCGAGAGCAGCGATGGCGCCTATCAGCTACCCGACAAAGGCTTGCTGGGCCCGCAGGCGATCTTCGACCCGGCGGTGCTCGATCATCCGAAACTGGACGATGCCTTCAAGGCGCAGCAGGACGAGAACACCTGGCAGCTACGGATCAAGCGGCGCAACCAGGTCAGCACCGTGACTTACCCCTACAACCCGCTGGACGTGGTCGGCTGGCATGGCGACAACACCGTGGTGCGCCTCAACTGGCGCGACATCCGCCCACTGATGAGCCATCGCTACCACCTGCCGCCGTCGGCGCACACCACCTTTGTCGCCAATGGCTTCGTGGTCTGCACCTTCACTCCACGGCCGGTGGAGAGTGACCCGGGTGCGCTGAAGGTGCCGTTCTACCACAACAACGACGACTACGACGAAGTGCTGTTCTATCACCGTGGCAACTTCTTCAGCCGCGACAATATCGAGGCCGGAATGGTCACGCTGCACCCCTGCGGCTTCCCCCATGGCCCGCACCCCAAGGCGCTAAAGAAGAGCCAGGAAAGCCCGGCGACCTTCGTCGAGGAAGTGGCAGTGATGATCGACAGCCGACGCGCCCTGGAGATCGATCCCTCCGCCGCGCAAGTCGATGTCCCCGAATACGTGAACTCCTGGCGCGCGCCGGGTAAACCAGGCTGAACACCTCCGTGTAGCAGGCGGCTGACTGGCGATTGCGGGATGTAACTGCACGCGCATCGCCAGCAAGCTGGCTCCTACACCCTGTGCTGACTTACGGAACTCTGTCTATGAAACTCGCATCGTTGAATCAAGGCCGTGATGGCGTGCTGGTCGTGGTCTCCCGCGACTTGAGCCACGCGGTGAAAGTCCCGCAGATCGCCGCCACCCTGCAGATCGCCCTAGACGACTGGGCGGTCAAACGTCCCCATCTGGAGGCCACCTACCAGCGTCTGAATGACGGGCTCTGTGAAGACTCCTTCCTCTTCGATCAGGCCGATTGCCACAGCCCGTTGCCGCGCGCCTTCCACTGGGCCGATGGCAGCGCCTACGTCAACCACGTCGAACTGGTGCGCAAGGCGCGTGGCGCCGAGATGCCGGAAAGCTTCTGGCACGACCCGCTGATGTACCAGGGCGGCTCCGACTGCTTTATTCCGCCGCACAGCCCGATCCGCATGGCCGACGAGGCCTGGGGCATCGACCTGGAAGCCGAGCTGGCGGTGATCACCGATGATGTGCCGATGGGCGCCACCCCGGCCGAGGCGGCGCAGCACATCCAGTTGCTGATGCTGGTCAACGACGTGTCGCTGCGCAACCTGATCCCCGGTGAGCTGGCCAAGGGCTTCGGTTTCTACCAGAGCAAGCCGTCGTCGAGCTTCTCGCCGGTGGCGGTCACCCCGGACGAGCTGGGCGACTGCTGGACAGGCGGCAAGGTGCACCGGCCGCTGGTGTCGCACATCAATGGCCAGTTGTTCGGCCAGCCGGATGCCGGCACCGACATGACCTTCAACTTCCCCACGCTGGTGGCCCATGCCGCCAAAAGCCGACCTCTGGGCAGCGGCACCATCATCGGTTCGGGCACAGTGTCCAACTACGACCGCAGTGCCGGGTCTTCCTGCCTGGCCGAGAAACGCATGCTGGAGATGGTCGAGCACGGCGAGGCGCAGACGCCGTTCCTCAAGTTTGGCGACCGGGTGCGTATCGAGATGTTCGATGCGCACGACAAGAGCATC
Organism: Pseudomonas taeanensis MS-3; assembly: GCF_000498575.2. Lineage (GTDB taxonomy): Bacteria > Pseudomonadota > Gammaproteobacteria > Pseudomonadales > Pseudomonadaceae > Aquipseudomonas > Aquipseudomonas taeanensis. Next base: position 807,869 of record NZ_AWSQ01000004.1, on the reverse strand, counting down.
TTCGGCGCCATCGATCAGGTCGTGGAAAAGTATGAGCCGTAGGCTGGATTGAGGCGCATTGAGCGCAGTGATGGGTATCGCTGCGCTCAACCCATCCTATCGCCAGCCACAGGAGGTCATGTGCTGACTCTTTATTCTTATTGGCGCTCCAGCGCCGCCTATCGGGTGCGCATTGCGCTGAACCTCAAGGCGCTGGCTTACCGGCAGGTGCCGGTGCACTTGGTCAAGGATGGCGGCCAGCAGCACGCGCCTGAATACCAGGCACTGAATCCTCAGCAGCTGGTGCCGCTGTTGGTCGACGGTGAGGCGAACATCGCCCAGTCGCTGGCGATTCTCGAATACCTCGAAGAAGTCTTCCCGGTACCGACCTTGTTGCCGGCCGAACCGGCGCTGCGCGCTCAGGTGCGTTCGCTGGCGCTGCATATTGCCTGCGAGGTGCACCCGCTGAACAACCTGCGCGTGCTGCAGTATTTGTCCGGCGAGTTGGGCGTGGACGACGAGGCGAAGAACGCCTGGTATCAGCATTGGCTGCACTGTGGCTTGGCGGCGGTGGAGCAGGGGCTGGCGATGTTCGCCGGGCGTCTGTCGCTCGGCGAGCAGCCCGGTTATCTGGAGGCCTGTTTGGTTCCCCAGGTGTACAATGCGCGCCGTTTTAACTGTGACCTCTCTGCGTATCCACGCATTCTCGCTATGACGGCGCGTTGTGAAGCCCTGGAAGCCTTTAAACAGGCGGCTCCTGAAGTGCAACTCGACGCCCAATAAGGTTTATCCGCCTTGCTCACTCCGCTGCACCACAAGTGCGGCGGGTTCGATCCCGTCACAGATAAAAACAAACAGGTGACGCATGACCCGTGAAAAACCCAAGAACCTCTGGCTCTCGCGCTGGGGCTTCATTCTTGCTGCAACCGGCTCCGCAGTGGGGCTGGGTAATATCTGGAAATTTCCCTACATCACCGGTGAGTACGGCGGCGGCGCCTTCGTGCTGATGTACCTGGCCTGCATCCTGGCCATCGGCATTCCGGTGATGATGACCGAGATCGCCCTCGGGCGCCGTGGCCGTGGCAGTCCAATTGATGCGATTGGCCGGGTGGTCAAGGAGAACAACGGCAACCCGCTGTGGAAGGCGGTTGGCGGTATGGCAATGCTCGCCGGCTTCATGATCCTGTGCTTCTACGTGGTAGTGGCGGGTTGGGCCTTTGCTTATACCTGGAAAATGCTCGACGGCTCCCTGGCTGCGACCAGCGTCGATGCGCTGGGCCAGGTGTTCGGCGAGCACAATGCCAACCCTTGGCAGCTCGGCGGTTGGAGCGTGCTGGTGGCGCTGCTGACCCTGTGGATCGTGGCCAAGGGCGTGCAGCAGGGTATCGAGCGCGCAGTGCGCTGGATGATGCCGGGCCTGGCGCTGATGCTGTTGGTGCTGGTCGGCTACGCCTTCACCAGTGGCAGCTTCGGCGCCGGTTTCGATTTCCTGTTCAGCTTCGACGCCTCGAAGATCACCGGTGAGGCGCTGCTGGCGGCCCTGGGCCATGCCTTCTTCACCCTCAGTCTGGCCTCTGGGGCGATTCTGACTTACGGCTCCTATATTCCCGATGGTCAGTCGATTACCCGCACCACCTTCATGGTCGCCTTCGCCGACACCGCCGTGGCGCTGCTCGCCGGCCTGGCGATCTTCCCGATCATCTTCGCCAACGGCATGAGTCCAAGCGCAGGGCCGGGGTTGATCTTCATGAGCCTGCCGCTGGCCTTCCAGCAGATGCCGTTCGGCACCCTGTTCGGCGTGCTGTTCTTCGCCATGGTGTCGATTGCCGCATTGACCTCGGCGATCTCGATGATCGAGGCGACTGTCGCCTACCTCAACGAGAAGCACGGCATCAGTCGGCTCAAGGCGGCGATGGGCGCGGGCGCGGTGCTGCTGATTATCAGCCTGTTGGCGATGCTCTCGTTCAACCTGTTGGCGGGCTGGACGCCGGGTGGGCAGAACTTCTTCGACTGGTTGGATTACCTGACCTCGCGCTGGATGATGCCGCTCGGCGGGATATTCCTGGTGCTGCTGGCCGGTTACGCCTTGCGCGGCGAGATCATGCGCGACGAGTTGAACCTGCCGCCGCTGGGCTATGCCCTGTGGTTGTTCATGGTGCGTTACGTCTGCCCGGTGCTGATCACCATGGTGTTCCTGCATGCCCTCGGCTGGTTGGGCTTTGATCCCATCGCCAAGTGGTACTGGATCGCTGGCGCCATCGGTGCGCTCGCCGTTCTCGGTGAGGTGCTGCGGCCACGGGTGGTGTCGGCGCTGGTCGACCGCTGACCTGGCGGGGAACGAGCGACTCCCATACCGAGGCGCACGTCCGCAAGGACGTGCGCCTTTTTTGTTTTGGTCGAATAGTTGGCGGCACATTAACGGCGAAAACCCGCCGTGCGGATGAAGGTTTTAGGCGGAAATATGCCGACTGGCGGGCTTCGTCGCCCCTTGTTGTGGCGCAGGACACAAGGCAGGGCGTTACCCGCCAAAGGCTCTGGGAGTGATCTGCATAGCTGGCACGGGGTTTGCCAATGTCTGTGGTTCAGATCTCGATGCCGTTCCCGGCATGCCAGCCGATCCGTCTGCCACAGAGCAGCGGCGGCATATAACAACAATGGAGTCGTCTTTATGTTGCAGTCTGCTGCCCGCCTGTTTAGCGATCTGGCCGTGGCCAAGAAACTGTCTCTTGGTTTTGCCCTGGTGCTGTTGCTCACCGCCGCCATGACCGGCGCTGGCGCGATCGCGGTCCAGGGCGTATTGGGCGGCCATGAGCGGGTTGGTCAGCTGGTGGCGGTGAACATGGAGATTCTCCAAGCGCGTCGATTGGAGCGTAGTTTCGCCATCGAGCCCACCGCAGAGAGTGCCGCGCGGGTACGTGACAGCCTGGCAAAGGTGCAGGCGCTGCAAGACTTGCTGGGGCAGAGCGCCACGCAGACTGAGCTTAAGCGGTTGCAGACCATGAACCAGGCAGTGGCTGACTACCTGAGTCAGTTCGACAGCTATGTCGATCTGCAGGACAAGGCCCGCGAGGCCCGCACGGACATGGGCAATGCCGCCAGCGAGGCGCGGGATCAGTTCGAAGTGATCGAGTTGGACATGTACGACGCGGTTCGCGAGCTGCGTTTGCAGGGTGACCGCCTGAGCGGTAGCGACCCGCTGACCCTTGCGGAGACCGCGTCTGGCTTGAGCAAGCGCATGCTTGATCTGCGTAGCCAGGAGAGCCTGTACATTATCGACGGTTCGAGCAAGGCCCTGGAGGAGTGGAATTACGTCGCCGAGGACCTGCAGGGTGTGGCGCGCAGCCTGACTGTGTGGCTCAACGAGCAGCAGAAGGGCTCGATCGAGAAGGCCTTGCAGTCGCTGGATCTGTACCAGCGCTCTTTCGTCTATTACCAGCAGATCAGCGCGCAGAAGCGCACCACGGAGGGTGCGATGATCGAGCGTGCGCAGGCTGTGTTCGACCTGGCCGAGACGGCGCAGCGCAGTGCTGAGCAGAGCATGCAGGAGACCAGTGATCGCGGCTTGGTCACCCTCGCTGTCATGGGCGGGGCGGCGGTGGTGTTGGGGCTGCTGGCGGCGTTGCTGATTTCCCGCTCGATCGTCACCCCCTTGCGCCAGGCCGTGGCCTTCGCCCAACGCATCGCCGAGGGCGATCTGAGTCAGGACCTGCCGCAGGATCGCCGCGATGAGCCGGGTCAGTTGATGGCCGCCATGCAGCGCATGACCCTGAGCCTGCGCTCTTTGATCGGACGCATCGGCGTTGGTGTCAGCCAGATAGCTGCGGCTGCCGAGCAGCTGTCGGCGATCACCGCGCAAACCAGCGCCGGGGTACAGACGCAGAAGCTGGAGACCGAGCAGACGGCCACCGCTATGCATCAGATGGCCGTTACGGTGCAGGAGGTGGCACAAAGCGCCGAGCAAGCCTCCCTAGCGGCACGTAACGCTGATCAGCAAGCCCAGCAGGGCAACCAGTTGGTGCAGCAGGCGGTCAGCCAGATCGGTGACTTGGCCGTGGAGGTGGAGCAGTCGGCAGCCGCGATCCAGACCCTGAACCAGGAGAGTACGCGCATTGGCAGTGTGCTGGAGGTGATTCGTAGCGTCGCCGAACAGACCAATCTATTAGCACTCAACGCCGCCATTGAAGCGGCCAGGGCCGGCGAGCAAGGGCGGGGTTTTGCCGTAGTCGCCGATGAAGTCCGCGCCCTGGCGCGGCGTGCGCATGATTCGACCGAAGAAATTGAAAGCCTGATCGCCAGCTTGCAGTGCATGGCGCAGGGGGCGGTGAAGCAGATGGACAGCAGCCGCGAGTTGACCCGGCGCACCGTCGCCCTGGCCGATCAGGCGGGCGATGCCTTGGGGCGTATCACCCAGGCGGTGAGTACCATCGAGCAGATGAATCAACAGATCGCCGCTGCCGCCGAAGAGCAGAGCTTGGTGGCGGACGGCATCAGCGAAAGCGTCACGCGGGTGCGTGACATCGGCGAGCAGAGCGCCAGTGCCAGTGAACAGACTGCAAGTTCCAGCGCCGAACTGGCGCGTTTGGGTGTCGAGCTGCAAGGTTTGGTGGCGGAATTCAGGACCTGAGCTCGTCACGTTGGGGTAAGGGCGGACACCGTCCCATAAACTGGTTTCAGCCCGCCCAGCTGCGTTTGAACGGCGTCGCTCGATCAGTGGGCTTTCCCCAGTACGGGTTTGCTCAGCTCGCCGGCCCAAGCCACCAATGGAACGTCCAGTTCGGGGTGCCAAATGCGCTGCCACAGCAGCCATAAGCGAGCTAAATCACCGCGCTCCACCGGCCAGCGTTCAACTTCCTGCTGCACCTGCCACTCGCCGTTTTCCCAGTGAGCAAAGTCGAAGCGGAACGGATGAAAGCCGGTCATGCCCAGGCGCAGGTCGGTGGCCACCAGGTGATCCCCGATCTGGTCGTAGCGCAGCACTCCATCGGTAAACCAGACTAGGCGATGATGCGCTGGCGAATGGTCGAGTGCCTGCGCCAGCCGGGTGCCGCGCGGGATGCGGCCGAGTTGCGGAGGTTGCCGGTCGAACCAGCCAACCAGCGCCTCATGATAGGACTCGCCATCTAGCACTATCACCCGCCAAAGCAAACTATTGAGCGGTGTCGGCGTGCTGAACAGCGTCTCGGCCTGGATGCCCTGGCGGGATAGTTCGGCCTCCACGCGCTGCTCGGCCATGTATTTGCCCGCCAGGGTAGAGGCCAGGTACAGGGTCGAAAGTGCCAGGGCGATAGCGGGCGCTTTCGAGGTTTTATCCGCCAGGCCAAACAGCAGTCCGAATAGCACTGCGGTGAGCAAGGGCAGGGTATAGAGCGGGTCGATGATGAAGATGCTCGACCAGGCGGTCGGTGTTGGCGTCAGCGGCCAGAACAGTTGGGTGCCGTAGCTGGTGAAGCTGTCCAGCAGCGGGTGGGTCAGCAGCACCAGGGCGATGGTGGCCAGCAATCGACGCGCCGAATAAGCGGGATGAGGATACAGTCGTCGGACCAGCCAGGTCAGGAGCAGGGCGACTGCACTGAGCACCAGCAACGAATGGCTGAACCCGCGGTGATAGGTCATATCCGCTACCGCATCACCGTAATCGATTACTACATCCATGTCGGGCAGGGTGCCGAGCAGGGCGCCGTACAGCAGTGCCTTGCGCCCTTGCCAGCGGCCGAGCAGGGCGCCCTGAATAGTGGCGCCAAGCACCGCCTGGGTTATCGAGTCCATGAACAAACCTATCGAGCTAATAGACGTTCAAGTTACGCCAGCTGTTGAGCGAATACAGCTACGAAATTTCGAGTAGAAATTTCAATATCCAAGCCAGGCAAGTGCGTCGGGTCCTGAGTGCTCAGGTGTCGGGTAGGGCTGCCGGTTTCTGTGGTCAAGCTCCATTCGAGCAGTGGACCTGTCGGTAAGCATGTAGCAGACCATGTTCGCTCCTTGCTCATGCCCGGATCTATCGGCTGGCCTAGATGTGAGCAGGAGGCTAAGGTCAACAGGTGTTAAACCTTGGGCTGCCGACACATTGCTCGAATGTTTCGATGAAATACATGCCCACTTGTGCCACGTTTTCCGGGGTGCCTTGTTCAGTGTCTGTAAGTAATTGGAAGCGTATATGGCGAAAGGCATGACTGCGCGAGTGCTACTGTTTGTAGGCATGCTCGCACTTTGTGAGCCAGCAAGTGCCGCTCAGGCATTGGTTTTTTCAACCAGTAAGGATGGAATGATCCAGGAAGTCTCCGAGCGAGTATTAGCTGAGGCGTATGCGCACATCGGATATGACATCAAAGTGCTGGGGATGCCCGTCGCACGGGCGTTGATGACGTCCAATAGTGGCAAGGTGGATGGCGAATTATCTCGGGTTAAGGCAGTCGCCAAGACGTATAAAAATCTACTGCGAGTACCAGTGGCTATTAACTCTTTGCAAGGCTTCGCCTTTGCCAAGCGGACTGATTTGCTCGTCACGGATTGGCTGAGTCTGAGACCGTATCGCCTGGTTTGTGTGAGGGGGGTGAAGTTTATTGAGATGAACCTGGCTAAGTTCAAGGTGGATTGCCAGTACGTTTCAACATTCATCCAAGCCATAAATGTTGTGCAGTCCGGACGGGCTGATATTGCAGTGCTTCCGAAAATTACCGGCATGCATGCAATAAGAGAACTCAAGGGCACGCAAGTCAGGGCCATTGGTGAGCCGCTCGCGACTCTGGATTTGTATCATTATTTGCACTTCAAGAATGCTGCTATTGCCCCCAGGTTGCTACTGGTCTTAACGGAAATGCAAAAGACTGGAAGGATCGCAAGGATTCGAGACGAGTTCATTCACCAGAGTGATTTTTAGCCTGGTACCAGGGCTGTTGGGTTGTCCTGTGGTCTGACCTCTACTTTTGGTGAGTACTAAAACGGGGGATTACCAAGTGGCTCGGGTTATCCTGAGCATCCGTTTTTGCCGAAGACTTTTGCCATGCTGGTGATTTCCAACAGCGTCCATCTGCCGGACGCTGAAATTGAGCTGACCGCCATCCGCGCCCAGGGCGCCGGTGGGCAGAACGTCAACAAGGTCTCCAGTGCGGTGCATCTACGCTTCGACAGTCAAGCTTCGTCCTTGCCGCCGTTCTACAAGGAGCGCCTGCTGGCGCTGCGCGACAGCCGCATCACCGCCGATGGCGTGGTGATTATCAAGGCCCAGCAGTACCGCACCCAGGAGCAGAACCGCGCCGACGCCCTGGAGCGGTTGGCTGAGCTGATCCGCAATGCCGGCAAGACTGAAAAAGCCCGGCGCCCGACCAAACCGACCCTGGGCTCGAAGAAGCGTCGCCTGGAGGGCAAGAGCAAGCGCGGGACGATCAAGGCAGGTAGGGGCAAGGTGGACTTTTGAGGGGCAGCCCGATAACGCGTGTGGCGCTATCGGGTGCGGCCGGCTAGGACGGCGGCTTTCAATCCCAATGCGGGGCGAAGTCCGGGTTTGCCAACCGTTCGTTGCGTTCCAGTTCGCCGATGGCAGCCATCTCTGCAATCGTCAATCGCAGCTCGCGAGCCGCCAGATTACTCTCCAGGTGGGCGCGCTTGGTCGAGGACGGAATCACTGCAAAGCCCTGTTGCAGCAGCCAGGCCAGGGTCACTTGAGCGGCGCTGGCCTGGTGGGCGGTAGCAATGCGCTGGATCACCGGGTCGTCCATTACCTTGCCGTAGGCCAGTGGCATATAAGCCGTGAGGTGAATGCCTTGCTGCCGAGTGAACTGCACCAGCTTGCGGTTCTGCAGGTAGGGGTGGATTTCCACTTGGTTGGTGGCGATCTGGTCGGCACTCACTACTTCCAGGGCCTGTTGCAAATGACCGATGGTGAAGTTAGAGGCGCCGAGGTGTCGAGTCAGGCCCAGGGCTTTGGCTTCGAGCAGGGCGGCCATGTACTCGGCAACGGTGATGGCATCGTCAGGTGAGGGCCAGTGAATCAGAGTCAGGTCGACCTGCTGCATGCCCAGCTTGGCGAGGCTGTCGCCAAGGCTGGGGATCAGCTTGTGGGCCGCCAGGTTCTCGGTCCAGATCTTGGTAGTGATGAACAGTTCGTCACGCGGCACGCCGCTGTCGGCGATGGCCTGACCGACTTCGGCTTCGTTGCCGTAGATTTGCGCGGTGTCGATATGCCGGTAGCCGAGCTCGAGGGCGCTGCGAACCGAATCGATGACCTGCTGACCCTTGAGGCGGAAGGTGCCGAGACCGAGTGCGGGGACATGGCTCATTGAAATGCTCCTTGCTTGATAAGTGATCAATTAGCGCTAGCCAGTGGCGCGCTCCCCTCAGCAGACACTGCCATGGCCGGATTGTTGCGATCCAGTCGGCCGCTCCAGTAAGTCAGGGCCAGGGCTACCAGTACCACCAGCGCGCCGATCCAGGCGGTATGGATCAAGCCCAGGTGCTCGACGATCAGGCCACCGCCCCAGGCGCCACCGGCGATGCCGAGGTTGAAGGCGGCGATGTTCAGACCCGAGGCCACATCCACTGCCTGAGGCGTGTAATGTTCGGCCTGACGCACCACGTATACCTGCAGGCCGGGCACGTTGCCGAAAGCCACGGCGCCCCACAGCAGCACGGTCAGCAGGGCCAGCCAGGTGTTGCTGGCGGTGACGCTGAGCAGCAACAGCACGGCGGCCAGTAGGGCAAAGATGAGCTTCAGTGCGCCGATCGGCCCTCGCTGGTCGGCCAGCTTGCCACCCCAGATATTACCGACTGCAACCGACACGCCATAGACCAGTAGAACCAGGCTAACCGCACCGGCGCTGAAGCCGCTGATGTCCTGCAGGATCGGCGCGAGGAAGGTAAAGGCGATGAACGAGCCGCCGTAACCAACTGCCGTCATCGCATACACCAGTAGCAGGCGCGGCTGCTTGAGCACCGCCAGTTGCTGCAACAGAGAGGCCGGCTTGCTGTGGGCGATGTTGCGCGGCACGAAGATCAGGCTGCCGATGAAGGCAATCACGCCCAGTACGGAGACGGCGAGGAAGGTCTCGCGCCAGCCGAAATGTTGGCCGATAAAGGTGCCCAACGGCACGCCGGTGACCAGTGCAACGGTCAGGCCGGTGAACATGATGGCGATGGCGCTGGCGGCTTTTTCCTTCGATACCAGGCTGGTGGCGATGGTCGAGCCGATGGAGAAAAACACCCCGTGGGCCAGGCCGGTGACGATGCGTGCTGCGATCAGCGACTCGTAGCCGGGCGCCTGCCAGGCCAGCAGGTTGCCGGCGGTAAACAGCACCATCAATGACAACAGCAGGATTTTGCGCGGCAGCTTGCCCGTCAGTGCGGTGAGTAAGGGCGCGCCAATGGCTACCCCGAGGGCGTAGAGGCTGACCAGCAGGCCGGCGGAGGGCAGGCTGACGCCGAGGTCGCTGGCGATGGTGGGGATCAGGCCAACGATGACGAACTCAGTCGTGCCGATGGCGAAGGCGCTGAGGGTCAGCGCCAGGAGAGCAAGAGGCATGGGGGAAACTCCGGTTGTCAGGCCGCGTGAAAGCGACTGCGCTGGTCTGCGCTAGTCAGGTTCACAAAGGGTCTGTGTGGATGAGAGGCGTGTAGTCTCCACTGCTGACTCATGCGGAAAAACCGGGTTTCAGGCACAAGATATTTGATTAATATTCAATAATGAAAACGACCCTAGATGAATTGCTGGCCTTTATCCGTGTGGTGGACAGCGGCTCAATCACCGCCGCCGCCGAGCATCTGGCGCAGACCACCTCCGCTATCAGTCGCAGTCTCAGTCGGCTCGAGGCGAAGCTGGAGGTCACCCTGTTGCGCAGAACCACGCGGCGACTGGAATTGACCGAAGAAGGCCGGGCCTTTCTCACTCAGGCACGCAAGATTGTCGATGCCGTCGATGAGGCCGAAGAGCAGATGGCGCTGCGCCGGCAAAAGCCCGCCGGCCGCTTGCGGGTGAATGCCGCCGCGCCCTTCATGCTGCATGTGGTGGCGCCACTGATCAGCGGCTTCCGCGAGCGTTACCCGGATATCCAGTTGGAGCTGCACAGCAGCGACCAGATTATCGACTTGCTGGAGCAGCGCACCGATGTGGCCATTCGCATCGGCGCGTTACGCGACTCGACCCTGCATGCCCGACCGCTGGGCAGCAATCGCCTGCGTATCCTCGCCAGCCCGGCTTACCTCAAGGCCCATGGCACGCCGAGAACGGTCGATGAACTAAGCCATCACAGCCTGCTCGGCTTCACCCAGCCGACCAGCCTCAATCAGTGGCCGTTGCGCCATCCGCTGGGCGATTCGTGGGCGATCAGTGCCGATCTTTCGGCCTCCAGTGGGGAAACCTTGCGCCACCTGGCATTGGCCGGTGTCGGTATTGTTTGCCTGGCCGACTTCATGACCCAGGGCGACCGTGCCAGGGGTGATCTGGTGCAGCTGCTGATGCGCGACACGGTCGAGGTGCGTCAACCGATTCATGCGGTGTACTACCGCAATACCGCCCTGGCGTCGCGGATCACCTGTTTCCTGGACTACCTGAGTAGCCAGCTTGGCCAGCTCGAATAGTCCAGGCAGACCCAGGGCACTCGCGCCTTAGCGGCGGCCGTCGAGGTAGGCGGTGTAATCGGGAATGCGGTAGTCGTGGGCCTGGTCCAATAGGGCGCTGCTGAGCATGTAGTCGGCGCTGCTTTCGTTGCAGGCCACCGGAATATTCCATACGGCTGCGACTCGCAGCAGCGCCTTGATGTCCGGATCGTGGGGTTGCGGCTCAAAGGGGTCCCAGAAGAACACCAACATGTCGACCCGGCGCTCGGCGATCCGTGCGCCGATTTGCTGGTCGCCGCCAAGCGGGCCGCTGATCATGCTTTCCACCGGCAGTTCGAGACGCCGGCTCAGCAGCAGGCCGGTTGTGCCGGTGGCGAGCAGGTGGTGCCTGGCCAGCTTGTCACGCTGACGCTCGCTCCAGTCCAGGAGAAACTCCTTGCAGTGATCATGGGCAACCAGAGCAATGCGCTTGCGCGCCTGCAGGGTGGCGCGGGTAAAGCTGATACGGCTCATGTGGGTTTCCTGGTCTGTTCGCGGGGTATCGCGTCGCTCGATGCCCGTCTACGAATGATCAAATGGCTCCGTAGCCCGGATGAAATCCGCGGGGGGTGGTCGTACGGATTACATTCGGGTTACGTCCCCGGCCTGTTTGCTGGGTATCGCTTCGCTCTACGCCAGCCTACGGCTGATCTGTCAGGCTTCAGGGGCATTGCACAGGGCCAGGCAGCTATCAAGCATGCGGTTGGAGAAGCCCCATTCGTTGTCGTACCAGGCCATGACCTTGACCAGCTTGCCGCTGACCTTGGTGTGATTGGCATCGAAGATCGACGACAACGGGTTGTGGTTGAAGTCGCAGGACACCAGCGGCAGGGTGTTGTAACCCAGCACCGGCGAAGTCTGGCTGGCTGCCTTGAGTAAGGCGTTGACCTGTTCGGCGCTGGTCTCGCGGCTCACCTGCAGGGTCAGGTCGACCAGCGAGACATTGATCACTGGCACCCGCACGGCCATGCCGGTGAGCTTGCCGGCCAGCTCTGGCAGCACCAGGCCGACCGCCTCGGCGGCGCCGGTCTTGGTGGGAATCATCGACTGGGTGGCCGAGCGCGCCCGATAGGGGTCGCTGTGGTAGACGTCGGACAGGTTCTGGTCGTTGGTATAGGCGTGAATGGTGGTCATCAGGCCGTGTTCGATGCCCAGTTCGCGCTGCAGCACCTGGGCCACCGGGGCCAGGCAGTTGGTGGTGCAGGAGGCGTTGGAGATAATCTCGTGGGACTGGCGCAGAATAGAGTGGTTGACGCCGTAGACCACGGTGGCGTCGGCGCCCTTGGCCGGCGCCGAGATGATCACCTTGCGCGCGCCGGCGCTCAGGTGGGCCGCGGCTTTGTCGCGCTCGGTGAACAGTCCGGTGCATTCGAAGACCACATCGACCTGGTGGGCTTTCCAGGGCAGTTCGGCGGGGTTGCGGATGGCGCTGACGGCGATGCGGTCACCGTTGACCGTCAGGCTTTCGCGGTCGGCTTCGACCGTGCCGTCGAAGGCGCCGTGCACGCTGTCGTACTGGAGGAGGTGGGCGTTCATCGCGCTATCGCCGAGGTCATTGATCGCCACGACCTGCAAATGCTGGCGATAGTCGAGGGTGTAGAGTGCACGAAGCACGTTGCGGCCTATCCGGCCGAAGCCGTTGATTGCAATTCGCAGAGTCATAGGTGAGATCCGATCTAGTTTTGTTGTTGGAATTACAAGATTATTACCATAAATGTAGAAATCAAGCCTTTTTGGTGGCAATATTTTGTTAAAAGCACAAACTGCTGCTGCCCGCTAGCCTGGAGTCGACAACATGCATCCCCGCGTTCTTGAGGTAACCGACCGTCTGATCGCCCGTAGCCGCGCTACGCGTGAGCGCTACCTGACTATGATTCACGCAGCCGCCAGCGACGGCCCGCAGCGCGGCAAGCTGCAATGTGCCAATTTCGCCCACGGTGTGGCGGGCTGTGGCAGCGAAGACAAGCAAACGCTGCGGCTGATGAATGCGGCCAATGTGGCGATAGTTTCTGCTTATAACGACATGCTCTCGGCCCACCAGCCCTATCAGGATTACCCCGAGCAGATCAAACAGGCGCTGCGTGAGATCGGCTCGGTCGGCCAGTTTGCCGGTGGTGTGCCGGCCATGTGCGATGGCGTGACCCAAGGCGAGCCGGGCATGGAGCTGGGCATCGCCAGTCGCGAGGTGATTGCCATGTCCACGGCGGTGGCGCTGTCGCACAACATGTTCGATGCCGCGCTGTTCCTGGGCATCTGCGACAAGATCGTCCCCGGTCTGTTGATGGGCGCCTTGCGCTTCGGTCACTTGCCGACGCTGTTCGTGCCAGCTGGGCCGATGCCGTCCGGGCTGTCGAACAAGGAGAAGGCCGACGTACGCCAGCGCTATGCCGAAGGCAAGGCGACCCGCGACGAGCTGCTCGAGGCAGAGATGAGTGCCTACCACAGCCCCGGCACTTGCACCTTCTATGGCACGGCCAACACCAACCAGTTGTTGATGGAGGTAATGGGCCTGCACTTGCCCGGCGCCTCATTCATCAACCCCAACACGCCATTGCGCGACGCCCTGACCCGCGAAGCGGCGCAGCAGGTCACCCGGTTGACCAAGCAGAGTGGCCAGTTCATGCCGCTTGGGTTGATCGTTGACGAGCGTTGCCTGGTCAACGCCGTCGTCGCCTTGAGTGCGACCGGCGGCTCGACCAATCACACCTTGCACATGCCTGCCATCGCTCAGGCGGCGGGGATTCAGCTGACCTGGCAGGACATGGCCGACCTCTCCGAGGTGGTGCCGACCCTGGCCCACGTCTATCCCAACGGCAGCGCCGACATCAACCATTTCCAGGCTGCAGGCGGTATGTCGTTGTTGATCCGCGAGCTGCTCAAGGCCGGGCTGTTGCACGAGGACGTCAACACCGTGGCCGGCCATGGTCTGAGCCGTTACACCCGCGAGCCTTTCCTCGAAGAGGGCAAGTTGGTGTGGCGCGACGGGCCGACCAAGAGTCATGACGAAAGCGTGTTGCGCCCGGTGGCGCGCCCCTATTCCCCTGAGGGTGGCTTACGCCTGATGCAGGGCAATCTCGGGCGCGGGGTGATGAAGGTCTCGGCGGTGGCGCTCGAACATCAGGTGGTCGAGGCGCCGGCGCGGGTGTTCGAGGATCAGCAGGAGTTGGCTGACGCCTTCAAGGCTGGTGAGCTGGAGTGTGACTTCGTTGCGGTAATGCGCTTCCAGGGCCCGCGCAGCAACGGCATGCCGGAGCTGCACAAGATGACCCCGTTCCTCGGCGTACTGCAGGATCGCGGCTTCAAGGTGGCGCTGGTCACCGATGGGCGCATGTCCGGTGCCTCGGGCAAGATCCCGGCGGCCATCCATGTCTGCCCCGAAGCCTTCGACGGCGGCCCGCTGGCGCGGGTGCGCGATGGCGACGTGATCCGGGTCGACGGCCAGACCGGCGAGCTGCGGGTGCTGGTCGAGGATGCCGAGCTGGCGGCGCGTGAGCCGGCGGTCGACACCCTGAACAATGCAGTGGGCTGCGGTCGTGAGCTGTTTTCCTTCATGCGCCTGGCCTTCAGCTCTGCCGAGCAGGGCGCCAGTGCCTTTACCGGCAGCCTGGAGTCGCTGAAGTGAAACTGGCACTGGTCGGTGATATCGGCGGCACCAATGCGCGCTTCGCCCTGTGGCGTGACGAGCAGCTGGAGTCGGTGCGGGTCCTGGCCACCGCCGACTATCCGGGGCCGGAGGCGGCGATTCGCGCCTATCTGGCCGAGCTGGGGTTGCCGCTCGGCGCGGTGGATTCAGTGTGCCTGGCCTGCGCCGGACCGGTCAGTGGGGATGAGTTCCGCTTTACCAATAACCACTGGCGCCTCAGTCGCGCGGGGTTCTGCCGCGAACTGCAGGTTCGCGAACTGCTGCTGATCAATGATTTTTCCGCCATGGCCCTGGGCATGACCCGTCTGCGTGAGGATGAACGCGTGCTGGTCTGTCCGGGCGAGCCTGAGGCCAATCGGCCCTGTGTGGTGATCGGCCCCGGCACCGGCCTGGGTGTCGGTACCTTGCTGGCGCTGGATGACGGCAGCTGGTTGGCCTTGCCGGGCGAGGGTGGGCATGTCGACCTGCCGATAGGCAGCCCGCGTGAGGCCGAACTGTGGCAGCAGTTGTACCTTATGCTCGGTCATGTGCGCGCCGAGGACGTGCTCAGTGGTAACGGTCTGCTGCTGCTCTATCGGGCGATATGCGCGCTGGATGGGCATGAAGCGCGGCTGAGCTCGCCCGCCGAGGTCACGGCGGCGGCGCTGAACGGCGATGAGGTTGCGCTGGGTGTGCTGGAGCAGTTCTGCTGCTGGCTGGGTCGCGCCGCCGGTAACAATGTGCTGAGCCTGGGTGGGCGTGGTGGGGTGTACATCGTCGGCGGTGTGGTGCCGCGCTTTGCCGAACTGTTCCTGGCCAGCGGTTTTGCCCGCAGTTTTCGCGACAAGGGCGTGATGAGTGCGTATTTCGAGGGTATTCCGGTGTGGCTGGTGACCGCCGAATATCCGGGCTTGATGGGCGCGGGCGTGGCGCTGCAGCAGGCGCTTGGGTCGCGCTGAGCGAGGTGCGATGATGTCGCGGATATTTCGCGACTGAGGCCGCTCCCACAAGGCGTGTGCCTACCTGTAGGAGCGGCCTTGGCGGCGATAGGCTGTGGTAAGACACGCGACAGGCGTGAACACATAACAATAAGGACGGCGGATCATGAGCCAGCCCGGAAAATCGATTCTGCTGGTCGATGACGATCAGGAGATCCGCGAACTGCTACACACTTACCTCAGTCGCGCCGGCTTTCAGGTGCGCACCGTCGGCGACGGTGCGGGGTTTCGCCAGGGCATGTGCACCGAACCGGCCGACCTGGTGATTCTCGATGTGATGCTGCCCGACGAGGATGGCTTCAGCCTGTGTCGCTGGGTGCGCGAGCATCAGCGTCTGGCCCAGGTGCCGATCATCATGCTCACCGCCAGCTCCGACGAGACCGACCGGGTGATCGGCCTGGAACTGGGCGCCGACGACTACCTGGGCAAGCCCTTCAGTCCGCGCGAGTTGCTGGCGCGGATCAAGGCCTTGCTGCGCCGCGCGCAGTTCAGCCAGGAGCGCGGCAGTGAGGTAGTGGCCTTCGATGAGTGGCGCCTGGATATGGTCAGCCACCGGCTGTTCCACCTGGATGGAGAGGAGGTGATCCTGTCTGGTGCCGACTTCATCCTGCTCAAGCTGTTTCTCGATCATCCGCAGCAGATCCTCGATCGCGACACCATCGGCAATGCCACCCGCGGCCGTGAGGTCATGCCGCTGGAGCGCATCGTCGACATGGCGGTCAGCCGGCTGCGCCAGCGCCTGCGCGACACCGACAAACCGCCGCGCTTGATCCGTACGGTGCGCGGTAGCGGTTATCTGCTGGCGGCCAATGTCGTGCCGTACAGCCATGGTTAGCACTGCAGCTCTGGGTGTGAGCCAGCTTGCTGGCGATGCTTTTCCTTGCGATGGATCGCCAGCAAGCTGGCTCCTACAGGGGCGGCATGGGCATGTTTAGCTGGCGCCGACTGCTGCCAGTGCCGCGCTCGCTGCTCGGGCGCATGCTGCTGCTGACGTTGCTGGTGGTGCTGCTGGCGCAGGCCTTGTCCAGCGTGATCTGGGTGTCGCAGTTGCGCGCCAGCCAGATGGAGGGGCTGCTGATCAGCGCTCGCAGCCTGGGCCAGTCGATGGCCGCCAGTGTCAGCTATTTCCGCTCGTTGCCCCTCGGTTATCGGCCGCTGGTACTCGACCAGTTGCGCAACATGGGGGGCACGCGCTTTTTCGTCTCGCTCAACGACAAGCCCCTGAGCATGCAGGTGTTGCCGGAAACGCCGCGCAAGCGCGCGGTGCTGAATGCGGTCGATGCGACCCTGCGAGAACGGCTGGGCGGCAAGCTGGATCTCTCCGTGCAGTTCGTCAGCCCGGATGATCTGCGCATCTTCAATAGCGCCTTGAAACTCGATGAGTTGCCCCGTTCCTGGGCCCATTACGCCCTGAGCCTGGAGCCGCTCAACCCGCCGGTGCTGGTCACTCAGATCCAGATCGCGCCGAACGAATGGCTGTACCTCGCCTCCCTGATGCCCGAACCCTATGTCGGCCTGGAGCAGCAGGGGCTGCCGGCCCAACAGCTGTGGTTCATCATTCTCACCAGCAGTTTTCTGCTGCTGTTCATCGGCATCCTGGTGCATTGGCAGAGCCGGCCTCTCAAGCGTCTGGCGGTGGCGGCGCGGGAAATGTCGTTGGGCAGCGAGGTCGAACCGCTGGCGGAGGCGGGCGGCAGCGAAGTGGTCGAGGTCAGTCGCGCCTTCAACAGCATGCGCGAGCGCATCAGTCGATATTTGAATGAGCGCAGTCAGTTGTTCAGTGCCATTTCCCATGATCTGCGCACGCCGATCACTCGCTTGCGCCTGCGTGTCGAGTTGCTCGAAGACGAAGTGGTGCAGGCCAAGTTCAGTCGCGACCTGGATGAGCTCGAATTGCTGGTCAAAGGCGCCTTGCAGTGCGTCAAGGACACCGATATTCACGAGAATATCGAGCCGGTCGATCTCAACCTGTTGCTCCACGGCGTGGTCGAGCCCTACCTGGCGCCTGCCGGCAATGGTCGGGTGACGCTCGACGGTCAGGCACTCGCCGCCTATCCGGGCAAGTCGCTGGCACTCAAGCGCTGCATCGGCAACCTGGTCGACAACGCCCTGAAATATGGGCAGAAGGCCCATCTGCATATCGAGGACGATGAGCGCGCCTTTATCCTGCACGTGGATGACGAGGGGCCTGGAGTGCCCGAGCAACGCCTGGAGCAGGTGTTCGAGCCGCATGTACGGCTGGCCGGGCAGCAGCAGGGCTACGGCCTGGGCTTGGGCATCGCACGCAATATCGCCCACAGCCATGGCGGCGAGGTGAGTCTGCGTAACCTGCGCGAGGGTGGTTTGCGGGTCACCCTGTGGCTGCCGCGTTATATCGACTCGGGGCAGGAACTGTAGGGCGGCTGCAGTCCTCAGTCATGCCCGGCCTCGCTCGCTCTGGATTTCCCCTTCTGTTATTTCCTGCTGAAGTAATCCGCCAGTCCGTAGCCCGGATGCAATCCGGGGTTTTCTGTTGGCGGCCGGGAAATCTCCCGGATTGCATCCGGGCTACCGCTATACGGATGAGCAGAGCGTTATGTAACCAGCCTGTGACCTTTATGCATCCCTTCGTTACCCGCCGCGTGACTGGCCGTGGTTAGAATTCGATGCAGCGCAAGCACCAGACTTGCTCACGTATAACAACAAGAAGGTACCCGTCTAATGAATGCTATGACTCGCCTGGCCACTGCCGTTTCTCTTGTCTCCCTGATGCCGCTGGCGGCCCTCGCCGGTGAGGTCGAAGTGCTGCACTGGTGGACCTCCGGTGGTGAGAAGCGCGCCGCCGACACCCTGCAGAAACTGGTCGAAGACAAAGGCCATACCTGGAAAGACTTCGCCGTGGCAGGCGGTGGTGGCGAGGCAGCCATGACTGTGCTGAAGACCCGCGCCGTGTCCGGCAACCCGCCGGCTGCCGCACAGATCAAGGGGCCGGATATTCAGGAGTGGGGCGCGCTGGGTTTGCTCGCCAACCTGGATTCGGTGGCCGAGCAGAATCAGTGGGACACCCTGCTGCCCAAGCAGGTGGCCGAAATCATGACGTATGAGGGTCACTATGTGGCGGTGCCGGTCAACGTGCACCGGGTCAACTGGCTGTGGATCAACCCAGAGGTCTTCGCCAAGGCCGGCGCCACGCCACCGACCACCCTCGATGAGTTCTTCGCCGCCGCCGATAAGCTTAAAGCTGCTGGCTTTATCCCTCTGGCCCACGGTGGCCAGCCTTGGCAAGACGGCACCGTGTTCGAGGACCTGGCGTTGAGCATCCTCGGCGCCGATGCCTTCCGCAAAGCCTTCGTCGATCTGGACGAAGCGACGCTGACCGGCGACCAGATGGTCGAGGTGTTCGCTGCGCTGAATAAGCTGCGCGGTTACGTGGATGCCGACGCCGCCGGGCGCGACTGGAACATCGCCACCGGCCTGGTGATCAATGGCAAGGCCGGCATGCAGTTGATGGGCGACTGGGCCAAGAGCGAGTGGACTGCGGCTGGCAAGGTCGCCGGCAAGGATTATCAGTGCCTGGCATTCCCCGGTACCCAGGGCAGCTTCGCCTTCAATATCGATTCGCTGGCCATGTTCAAGCTGGGCGATGCGGAAAACCGCAAGGCCCAGGAAGACCTGGCGCGCACCGTGCTCGAGCCTGAGTTCCAGCAGTTCTTCAATCAGAACAAGGGTTCCATTCCGGTACGCCTGGATCAGGACATGAGCAGCTTCGACGCCTGTGCGCAGAAGTCCATGGCCGACTTCAAGGAAGCCGCCGGCAATGGTGGTCTGCAGCCGAGCATGGCCCACGGCATGGCCGCTTCCAGCTATGTGCAGGGCGCGGTGTTCGATGTGGTGACCAACTTCTTCAACGACCCGCAAGCCGACCCGAAACGCGCCGCGCAGCAACTGGCTGCGGCCATTCAGGCGGTGCAGTAACACCCCAGGGTCGCCGGTCCGCCGGCGGCTGTCATAGGGTGGGTGCGGCCCACCAACTTTAAGCCTCTGATCCCAGGCGCATGCCCTCAGGCACGCGCCACGGGATCGGCCGTTCCGGATTTCTGTAGGAGCCAGCGTGCTGGCGGTCATTCCGGGGCGGCAAACGGATCGCCAGCACGAACTTGGCGTCTCCCTGGTTCCTACGAGTGGCGTTTCAAGAAACGGAGTTACTCATGAGCTCAATCGCAGTTGTTACCAAGGCCTCGCCACTGGATGCATTGCAACGCTGGCTGCCCAAGCTGGTGTTGGCGCCGAGCATGCTGATCGTGCTGGTCGGCTTCTACGGCTACATCCTCTGGACCTTCCTGCTGTCGTTCACCAACTCGCGCTTCATGCCCAGCTACAAGTGGGTGGGCCTGCAGCAATACCAGCGTCTGCTGGACAACGACCGCTGGTGGGTGGCGAGCAAGAACCTGATGGTCTTCGGTGGCCTGTTCATCACCATCAGCCTGGTGGTCGGTGTGCTGCTGGCGGTGCTGCTGGATCAGCGCATCCGCCGCGAAGGCGTTATCCGCACCATCTTTCTCTACCCCATGGCCTTGTCGATGATCGTCACCGGCACCGCCTGGAAATGGCTGCTCAATCCCGGCCTGGGCCTGGACAAGCTGCTGCGCGACTGGGGCTGGGAGGGCTTTCGTTTCGACTGGCTGGTCGATCCGCAGTACGTCGTCTACTGCCTGGTGATCGCCGCGGTGTGGCAGGCCTCGGGCTTCGTCATGGCGCTGTTTCTCGCCGGCCTGCGCAGTGTCGATCAGTCGATCATTCGCGCCGCCCAGGTGGATGGCGCCAGCCTGCCGAATATCTACCTGCGCATCGTCCTGCCGAGCCTCGGGCCGGTGTTCTTCAGTGCGCTGATGATCCTCGCGCACATCGCGATCAAGAGTTTCGACCTGGTCGCCTCGATGACCGCAGGCGGCCCCGGTTACTCCTCCGACCTGCCAGCGATGTTCATGTATGCCCACACCTTCACCCGCGGCCAGATGGGCCTCGGCGCCGCCAGCGCGATCCTGATGCTCGGCGCCGTGCTGGCGATCCTGGTGCCGTACCTGTACTCCGAACTGAGGGCCAAGCGCCATGACTAGCCTGTCTGCAAAATCCCCCTTCAGCCTCAGCCGCCTGGCGATCTACGCAACCCTGTTGACGGCCTGTGCGGTCTATCTGATTCCGCTGATCGTGATGCTGCTGACCAGCTTCAAGACTCCGGAAGATGTGCTCACTGGCAACCTGCTGTCCTGGCCTGAACTGTTCACCGGTATCGGTTGGTCGAAGGCCTGGGACAGTGTCGGTGGCTTCTTCTGGAACTCGGTGAAGATCACCATTCCGGCGGTGACCATCTCCACCCTGCTCGGCGCCTTGAACGGCTATGTGCTGGCCATGTGGCGCTTTCGCGGCTCGCAGCTGTTCTTCGGCCTGCTGCTGTTCGGCTGCTTCCTGCCGTTCCAGGTGGTGCTGTTGCCGGCTTCGTTCACTCTCGGCCAGCTAGGTCTGGCCAACACCACCAGCGGCCTGGTGCTGATCCATGTGGTTTACGGCCTGGCCTTCACCACGCTGTTCTTCCGTAACTACTACGTGAGCATTCCGGATGCCCTGGTGCGGGCGGCACGGCTGGATGGCGCAGGCTTCTTCACCATCTTCGGGCGAATCATGCTGCCGATGTCGGTGCCGATCATCATGGTCTGCCTGATCTGGCAGTTCACCCAGATCTGGAACGACTTCCTGTTCGGCGTGGTGTTCGCCAGCGGCGATACCCAGCCGATCACCGTGGCCCTGAACAACCTGGTCAACACCAGCACTGGGGCCAAGGAATACAACGTCGACATGGCCGCGGCGATGATCGCCGGGCTGCCCACGCTGGTCGTCTACATCCTGGCTGGCAAGTACTTCCTGCGTGGGCTGACAGCCGGCGCCGTCAAAGGTTGAGGAAAGAAAAATGGCAACGCTGGAACTGCGCAACGTCAACAAGTCCTACGGCAGCGGCCTGCCGGACACCCTGAAAAACATCGAAATCCAGATCGATTCCGGCGAGTTCCTGATCCTGGTCGGACCGTCCGGTTGCGGCAAGTCGACCCTGATGAACTGCATCGCCGGCCTGGAAGACATCAGTGGTGGCGCGATCCTGGTGGATGACGCCGACATCAGCGGCATGAGTCCCAAGGATCGTGACATCGCCATGGTCTTTCAGTCCTACGCGCTGTACCCGACCATGACGGTGCGCGGCAACATCGCCTTCGGTCTGAAGATGCGCAAGCTGGCGCCAGCGGCGATCGAGGAGGAGGTGGCGCGGGTCGCCAAGCTGCTGCAGATCGAGCATCTGCTCGAGCGCAAGCCTGGCCAGCTCTCTGGCGGTCAGCAGCAGCGCGTGGCCATGGGCCGGGCGCTGGCGCGGCGGCCGAAGATCTACCTATTCGACGAGCCGCTGTCCAACCTCGACGCCAAGTTGCGGGTGGAGATGCGCACCGAGATCAAGCTGATGCACCAGCGCCTGAAGACCACCACGGTGTACGTCACCCACGACCAGATCGAGGCCATGACCCTCGGCGACAAGGTGGCGGTGATGAAGGACGGCATCATCCAGCAGTTCGGCAGCCCGCGTGAGATCTACAACGACCCGGCCAACCTGTTCGTCGCCAGCTTCATCGGTTCGCCGCCAATGAATTTCATTCCCCTGCGCCTGCAGCGTCGCGCCGGTCAGTTGCTCGCCGTGCTGGAAAGTGCGGCCGGCGCTTCGGGTCAGGCGCGTTGCGAGCTGCCGCTGGATGCGCTGCAGGGCGATCTGGAAGGGCGCGAGGTGATTCTCGGGATTCGCCCGGAGCAGATTCTCCTGGCGCAGGCCGATGCCAATGGCCAGTCGTCGATTCGCGCCGAGGTGGACGTCATCGAGCCGACCGGTCCGGACACCCTGGTGTTCGTCACGCTGAACCAGACCAAGGTCTGCTGCCGTATGGCGCCGGATGCGGCGCCGCGGGTGGGTGAGACCCTGGAGCTGCAGTTCGACCCGGCCAAGGTGCTGCTGTTCGATGCGCAGAGCGGCGAGCGCCTGGGTGTGCTGGGGCAGGCTCAGAGCCAAGTCCAGGCGACCGAGCCAGCGCGCAAGGTGGCGCAACTCAAGGGGCGCTGAGCGGGCCTCGACCAGTATCGATGGCTCATGGCTGCGCCTGCCTGATGCGCTGCCATGAGCCAGTGCGGTGAGCGGTAAAACAATAAAAACAAGAGGAGTGGATATGCGAGCAGCAACGAGCTTGAGTCTGGCATTGGCCGTGGGTTATTTAGCGTTACCCGCGGCGGCGCATGCCTTGGAGTTCACCGGTTACCTGCGCAGTGGCGCCGGCACTTCCGATGGTAAGCGGCAGTCGTGTTTTCAGTTGCCGGGGGCGCAATCGAAGTTCCGCCTGGGTAATGAGTGTGAGCAATATGCCGAGCTGGATCTGCGTCAGGATCTGTTGACCCTGGACGATGGCTCGGTGGTCAGTGTCGAGGGCATGGCGCAACTGTTCAACGAGTACGGCCACACCCCGGAGTTCACCGGCGAGCACGGCTTCTCACGGATGTCGCAGCTGTATGCCGAATGGAGCAAGCTGCCGGCCCTCAATGGCGGTTCGCTGTGGGCGGGGCGGCGTTACTACAAGCGAAACGACATCCACATTTCCGACTTCTACTACTGGAACCAGAGCGCTACCGGCGCGGGCATCGAGGACTACGAGCTGGGCGGGCTTAAGTACAGCTATGCCTTCTCGCGCAAGGACAGTGTATTCCAGAAGGAATACATCAACCGTCACGACTTCAACGTCGCCGGCTTCGATACCAACCCCAATGGCGAGCTGGAATTCGGCCTGAGCTTCATCGACAAGCCGCGGCATATCGAGGGTGCGCACAGCGGCTGGTCGATCACCGCGCAGCATAAGCAGCAGGATTTCCTCGGCATCGGCGGCAAGAACACCTTCGCCCTGCAGTACGGTCCGGGGCCCGGCACCGCGCTGGGCTCGACCGGGGATGTGATGCTGGATGACAGTGCCAAGCGCTACCGCATGGTGGAGTTCTTCGACTGGCAGATCACCCCGCGTCTGGGTGGTCAGTTCCAGGTGGTCTATCAGAAGGACAAGCGCGCCAATCGGGACGACGAAAACTGGCTGTCGGTCGGCGGTCGTACCAGCTATGCCTTCACCGAGCAGTTCAAGCTGGTCGGCGAAATAGGCCACGATCAGGTCGATGCCGAGGGCGGCACGCGCAAGCTGACCAAGTTCACCGTGGCGCCGACCTGGTCGCCGGCCGGACCCGGTTTCTGGGCGCGTCCCGAGTTCCGCCTGTATTACACCTATGCCAGCTGGAACCAGGCGGCGCAGAACGCTGCCAGCCAGATGGCGGCGGGCTCGGCGTTGTCCGACAGCGGCGCTTTCGGCAGTGCGCGGCACGGCTCCAACTTCGGCGCGCAGGTCGAATACTGGTGGTGACGGCGAAGCGCGAGCGGCTGTCGTGACGAGGCGCGGCAATGCCGTTAGCTAAGCCACGGCGCTTGGCCGATTGCTTCGCGGGGCAACCGGCAACCCAGCCAGGGCGTGCGCTTGAGCACCCCCTGGCTGAGTTGTTTCTGCAGCCTGCGCGGGAGCCCTTGTGCTGGGTGACGCATCAGGGGCGCGAGTTGCTGTTGGTCGAGCATCCGCGTTGCCAGGCGGTGTTCAGCCGCCAGGGTGGCCAGCTGCTGCATTTCCAGCCGCGCGGTGAACGGCCCTGGCTGTGGTGCGCCAGTCACTGGCAACCGCACGGACCGATTCGCGGGGGTGTGCCGATCTGCTGGCCCTGGTTCGGTCGCCATCCCAGTGAGAGTGGCTGGCCCTCCCATGGCTGGGCGCGACTCAGCGACTGGCAGTTGCTGCACAGCGAGGTGCACGAGCAGGGCATCTCCCTGCGCTGGCAGCTGGAGCTGTGCGACTGGCAAGTGACCCTGGAGGCTGAGTTGGGCGCCGGGATGAGTTTGACTCTGAGTACGCGCCATCAGGACAGTCAGCCCTGTCAGCTCAGCCATGCCTTGCACGCCTATTGGCGGGTCAGCGAGGTGTCGGATGTGGCGTTGCGGGGGCTGGAGGGTGCGCAGGGCTATGACCTGTTGACCCGCAGCGACTGCCAGCAGCATGGCGAGCTGCGTATCGAGGATGGCTGTCACCGCGTCTTTCGCCGCGGCGGTCTGCTGCACTTGCAGGATCCGGGCTGGCAGCGACGCTTGTCGATCGACACCACTGGTGGTGCTAACAGCGTGATCTGGCATCCCGGTAGCCGACCATTGACCGATGTCGGCTGGAATGAGGCGCTGGGCTTCCTGTGTGTCGAGGCGGCCAGCTGTGGCGCCGACAGCCTGAGCCTGCAGTCGGGCGAGGTGGGCGTCCTGCAGCTGCAGGCGCGTCTGGCCTGACACGGTCGCCCAGGCACGCCGATCGCTGAGGTCGGGGTGCTCATTTTTCTGCGGTTGGTCTGGCCTGCGCATGGCAGTGCCGCGGCATTTCTAATCTGCTGAGTTGGCGGTTCTGTGCGGCGGACGCTGTGCTGTGCGCGGTTATTTCTATGTCCTTTATCGTAATGTTGTTTTATTACAACAAATACTCTTGATTGATTGGGTTTGCCGGGGTATTTATATGTTGTTTTGGCAAAGCAACCATTTATCGCCATTCAATCCAGTCTTCAGCGGTTCGTCTCGGCAGTCATTCGCTGTGCCTCG
Source organism: Pseudomonas taeanensis MS-3 (assembly GCF_000498575.2). Classification (GTDB taxonomy): domain Bacteria; phylum Pseudomonadota; class Gammaproteobacteria; order Pseudomonadales; family Pseudomonadaceae; genus Aquipseudomonas; species Aquipseudomonas taeanensis. The sequence goes on along the minus strand of NZ_AWSQ01000004.1, from coordinate 782,962 downwards.
TGCGCGGCTGTCGGGAAGCTCTGGTTCTGGCGATTGAAAGTCGCGTTCCTGCTTTGTCGGCGAGCCCATGGCTTGCCTTATCCGCAACACTAGCCATTGAGGGAATTCAGCTATGCAGCGCAGAACAAAAATTGTCGCCACCCTGGGGCCGGCCACAGAAAGCCCCGAGGCCATCGAGGGGCTGGTCATGGCTGGAGTGGATGTGGTGCGCCTGAATTTTTCCCATGGCAGCGCGCAAGAGCACATGGCTCGCGCCGATCTGGTGCGCGAGATGGCCCGCAAGCACGGGCGCTTCGTCGCGGTGCTGGCTGACCTGCAGGGGCCGAAGATCCGCATCGCCCGCTTCGCCGCAGGCAAGGTGCAACTGGACAAGGGTCAGGGGTTCATCCTCGATGCCACGCTGGACAAGCAGGCCGGCGACGCGCAGGCCGTTGGCATCGATTACGAGGCGCTGATCAACGACAGCCGCCCGGACGACATCCTGCTGCTGGATGACGGGCGCATCGAACTCAAGGTGCTGCGGGTCGAGAGCAGCAAGCTGCATTGCGAGGTGCTGGTCGGCGGCCCGCTGTCCAATAACAAGGGCATCAATCGCAAAGGCGGTGGTCTGTCCGCTGCCGCGCTGACAGAGAAGGATTGCATCGACATCAAGACCGCCGCTGCCATGCAGGTCGATTACCTGGCGGTGTCCTTTCCCCGTGATGCCGCCGACATCCAGCTGGCGCGCAGGCTGCTGCATGAGGCAGGCGGCGAGGCCGGGCTGATCGCCAAGATCGAGCGCGCCGAAACGGTGAATGACCTCGACGTGCTGGATGCCATCATCGAGACCTCCGACGGGGTGATGGTGGCGCGCGGCGATCTGGGGGTGGAGATCGGCGACGCCGAGCTGGTCGCGGTGCAGAAGTTGATTATTGATCGCGCGCGCACCCTCAATCGCGTGGTAATCACCGCGACGCAGATGATGGAATCGATGATCACGCAGTCGATGCCGACCCGCGCCGAAGTGTTCGACGTGGCCAATGCGGTACTCGATGGCACCGATGCGGTGATGCTCTCGGCCGAAACCGCGGCTGGCGCTTATCCGATCGAAACCGTGCAGGCCATGCGTCGGGTGATCATCGGCGCGGAAAAGCATCCCCTGGCGCATCGCTCCAAGCACCGCATGGATGAGGTGTTCCACCGGATCGATGAGTCGGTTGCCATGTCGGCCATGTATGCGGCCAATCACCTGCATGGCGTCAAGGCGATCATCTGCATGACCGAGAGCGGCGACACGCCGCGGTTGATGTCGCGGATCCGCTCGCACCTGCCGATCTACGCCTTCTCGCGCAACGCGCGCACGCAGAATCGCGTCGCACTGTTTCGCGGCGTGCAGACCATCCCCTTCGACAGTGATGCCGTGCCCTTGGCTGAGGTCAACAGCCGCGCCGTCGACGAGCTGGTGCGCCGTGGCGTGGTGGTGGAGGGCGATCACGTGTTGATCACCCGCGGCGATCACGCCAGCGCGCAGGGCGGCACCAACTGCCTGCGGGTAATCCGGGTGGGCGACAGTATTTGCTAATGCGAGAGGACGATATGAACAAGCCAAGCATGCAGGACAACTGCTCAGCAGTGGTCGCGGAGACCGGGCAGCAGTGGCCGCGCGATTTCGATTTTCGCGAAGCCTATGCCGAGCAGCGCGAACTGCTCGATGCGCAGACTGATCGCACAGTGACTCCAATGACTTCAAAGGGTGCCGAGTGCCATGAATAAAAAAACGCTTATCCAGCAGGTCGCGGCGCGGGAAATTCTCGACTCGCGTGGTAATCCGACCGTAGAGGCGGTAGTGACCTTGAGCGGTGGTGCCGAGGGTGTCGCCAGCGTGCCCTCCGGGGCTTCCACCGGTACACGTGAGGCGCTGGAGTTGCGCGACGGATCGCGGCGCTACAAGGGCAAGGGGGTGATGCGCGCCGTGGCCAACGTCAATGGCGCCATCCGCGACTGCGTCCTGGGCCTGGATGCGCTGGACCAAGGTGCTATCGATGCGGCGATGATTGCCCTGGACGGCACCGAGAGCAAGGCTGAGCTGGGCGCCAATGCAATTCTCGCGGTGTCCCTGGCGACTGCCCGGGCGGCAGCCGCGGCGCAGGGCGTGCCGCTGTACGAACACCTGGCGGCACTCTACGGTCAGCCGGGGCAATTCAGCATGCCGGTGCCGATGATGAACATCATCAACGGCGGCGAGCATGCCGACAACAACGTCGACATCCAGGAGTTCATGATTCAGCCGGTCGGCGCCAGCTCGTTCAAAGAGGCGTTGCGCATGGGTGCCGAGGTATTCCACACGCTCAAGCAAGTGCTGAGCGAGCGCGGCCTGAGCACCGCCGTCGGCGACGAAGGCGGTTTCGCTCCTTCGCTGGCTTCCAACGAGGAGGCGCTGGTGGTGATCCAGCAGGCGGTCGAGCGTGCAGGTTACGTGCTGGGCAAGGACATCACCCTGGCCCTGGATTGCGCGGCCTCGGAGTTCTACCGCGATGGTCACTACGTGCTCGCAGGTGAGGGCAAGGCCTATGACGCCAAGGGCTTTGCCGATTACCTGGCCGGGTTGTGCGAGCGCTACCCGATCGTCTCGATCGAAGACGGCATGGACGAAAGCGACTGGGATGGCTGGGCCTACCTGACCGAGAAACTTGGCCGGCGCGTGCAGCTGGTGGGCGATGACCTGTTCGTCACCAATACCCGGATCCTCAAGGAAGGCATTGTGCGCAGCATCGGCAACTCGATCCTGATCAAGTACAACCAGATCGGCAGCCTCAGCGAGACCTTCGCGGCCATTCGCATGGCCCAGGAGGCTGGCTATGCGGCGGTGATCTCGCACCGCTCCGGCGAGACTGAGGACACCACCATTGCCGACCTGGCGGTGGCCACTTGCGCCGGGCAGATCAAGACCGGTTCGCTGTGCCGCTCCGATCGGGTCGGCAAGTACAACCAGTTGTTGCGCATCGAAGAGGCGCTGCAGGGGCGCGCGGCCTACAGCGCCGAGGCGTTGCTGGCGCGGCGCCAGGCCGGCTAGCACTGAGTTGCGGGACGGGCGTCGGCGGCTGGCCGCTGCCGTGAATGTTGTTCACACCGGGCATGGGTCGTCTGTCTGCTGACGGCCCGGGCCACTTGTTATCAGATGAGGTAATGCCATGACCACCGCTAGCCGTCTCGACACGCTATTCCCGACCCTGGCCGAGATCCCCGAGCAGTACCGCCTGGGCGAGCCCATCGAGCAGCGCGACTACCTGGTCGATGGCCGACTACTGACCTGGAACGGCCCCCTGGCAACCGTGCGCAGCCCAGTGTTCCTCGCCACCGAGGAGGGCGATCAACAGGTGATTCTCGGCAGCACGCCGCAGCTGGATGCCGAGGCGGCGCTGGTTGCCCTGGATGCTGCAGTGCGCGCCTATGACAATGGTCAGGGCGCCTGGCCGACCATGCGCGTGGTCGAGCGCATCCAGCATGTGGAGGCGTTCCTGGCGCGTATGCGCGAGCAGCGTGAGGTGGTGGTCAAGCTGCTGATGTGGGAGATAGGCAAGAACCTCAAGGACTCGGAGAAGGAGTTCGATCGCACCTGCGACTACATCGTCGACACCATCGATGCGTTGAAGGAGCTGGATCGTCGCTCCAGTCGCTTCGAACTGGAGCAGGACACCCTCGGCCAGATTCGCCGCGTGCCGCTGGGCGTGACCCTGTGCATGGGGCCCTACAACTACCCGTTGAACGAGACCTTCACCACGCTGATCCCGGCGCTGATCATGGGCAATACCGTGGTGTTCAAGCCGGCCAAGTTCGGTGTGCTGCTGATTCGTCCGCTGCTCGAAGCGTTTCGCGACAGCTTCCCGGCCGGGGTGATCAACGTGATCTATGGCGGCGGGCGCGAGACCGTCAGCGCGCTGATGGCCAGCGGCAAGATCGACGTGTTCGCCTTTATCGGGACGCACAAGGGCGCCAGTGCGTTGAAGAAGCTGCATCCGCGCCCGCACCGTCTGCGCGCCGCCCTGGGTCTGGATGCGAAGAATCCGGGCATAGTGCTGCCCGAGGTCGACCTGGACAATGCGGTGAATGAGGCCGTCACCGGTGCGCTGTCGTTCAACGGCCAGCGTTGCACCGCGCTGAAGATCCTCTTCGTGCATGAGGATGTGGTCGACAGCTTCCTCGACAAATTCAACAGCAAACTGGCTGCACTCAAGCCGGGCATGCCCTGGGAGTCCGGCGTCGCCCTGACTCCGCTGCCCGAGGAGGGTAAGACCGATTACCTCAAGGACCTGGTAGCCGATGCCGTGGCCAAGGGGGCGCGGGTGGTCAATCCGGGTGGCGGCCAGAGCCGTGGTTCGTTCTTCTACCCGGCCGTGCTGTATCCGGTGAGCGCGGACATGCGCGTGTATCAGGAGGAGCAATTCGGCCCGGTGGTGCCGGTGGTGGCATACCGCGATCTGCAGAAGGTGATCGACTACGTGCTGGATTCCGACTTCGGTCAGCAGCTGAGCATCTTCGGCAGCAATTCGGCCCAGGTCGGCCGGCTGGTCGATGCCTTCGCCAATCAGGTGGGGCGGATCAACATCAATGCCCAGTGCCAGCGCGGCCCGGACAGCTACCCGTTCAACGGTCGCAAGAACTCGGCCGAAGGCACCCTGTCGGTGCATGACGCGCTACGGGTGTTCTCCATCCGTACCCTGGTGGCGACCAAGTTCCAGGAGAGCAACAAGGCACTGGTCAGCGAGATCATCCGCAACCGCGAGTCGACTTTCCTGACCACCGATTACATTTTCTGAAGGCGGCCGCATGAGCACTCGTACCCTGATCATTCTGGATGGCATCGGCTTGCGTCAGGAGGCTGACTCCAACGCCTTTGCTGCGGCGCGCACGCCGACCCTGGATAGCTTGTTTGAGCAGTATCCGCACAGTCGCATCGCCACCTCGGGGTTGGCCGTCGGTCTGCCCGAAGGGCAGATGGGCAACTCGGAAGTCGGTCACATGAACCTCGGTGCCGGCCGCGTGGTGTACCAGAACTTCACCCGCATCAACAAGGCGATCGCCGATGGCGAGTTCGCCGCCAACCCGGCGCTGGTGACGCTGGTGGATGGCGCGCGCCGCCGCGGTGGTGCGGTGCACCTGCTCGGCCTGCTGTCGCCGGGCGGGGTGCACAGCCACAGTCAGCAGATCATCGCGGCCTGCCGGGTACTGGCCGAGCGCGGCATCGAGCGCTTCTACGTGCATGCCTTTCTCGATGGGCGTGACACGCCGCCGAAAAGTGCGCAGGCCGATATTGCCGATCTGGAGGCCGAGCTGACGCGCCTGGGCAAGGGCCGCATCGCCTCGCTGATCGGACGCTACTACGCGATGGACCGCGACAATCGCTGGGAGCGGATCGAGGCGGCTCATGGTCTGATCGTCGATGGCCACGCCGAGTTCCATGCCGGCAGCGCCGAGCAAGGGCTGGCGGCTGCCTATGCGCGCGGCGAGTCGGACGAGTTCGTCAAGGCCACGGCGGTGGGGCAGCCGGTCAGGGTGGCGGCGGAGGATGCGCTGATCTTCATGAACTTCCGCCCCGATCGCGCCCGTGAGTTGTGCCAGGCCCTGGTCGAGCCCGGGTTCGACGCCTTCGAGCGCTCGCAGCTGATTGCCAAGGAGCGCCTGCTGACCCTGACTCGCTATTCGGACAGGCTGGATGGACCCTGTGCCTTTGCGCCGGAGTCGCTGACCAACAGCCTCGGCGAGTATCTGGCGGCGCTGGGCAAGACCCAATTGCGCATCGCCGAGACGGAGAAGTATGCCCATGTCACCTTCTTCTTCAATGGCGGTCGCGAGCAGCCGTTTGCCGGCGAGGAGCGAATTCTGATTGCCTCACCCAATGTGGCGTCCTACGACCTGCAGCCTGAGATGAGTGCGCCCGAGCTGACCGAGTGCCTGGTCGAGGCGATCCAGAGCCGGGCCTTCGACCTGATCGTGTGCAACTACGCCAATGGCGACATGGTCGGGCACAGCGGCTCATTCGCTGCCGCCGTCAAGGCGGTCGAAGTGCTGGATCAGTGTCTGGCTCAGGTGGTCGAGGCGAGCCTGGCGACCGGTGGCGAGTGCCTGATCACTGCCGATCACGGCAACGTCGAGCAGATGCGCGATGCCGAATCGGGGCAGGCGCACACCGCGCATACTCTCAATCCGGTGCCGTTGATTCTGGTCAGCGAACGAGCGGGGCAGTTCAAGCTCGCGGACGGGCGGCTGTGCGACATCGCCCCGACGCTGCTGCAGCTGATGGGCCTGCCGCTGCCGCAGGAGATGGATGGCAGGTCGCTGTTGCGCGATTGATGGAGTCAAAGACTGCCGCTGCCTCGCTGGGTTAGGCGCGCGCACGGTACACCGCTCAAGTAACCAAATTTGGCGCGACGTAACCCAGCATTGATGGCGCCAATGGCGCCGCCGTGCTGGGTTACGCGTCGCTCGGAGAGGTGTGTCGCCTGTGCCTAGAAGGCATGCGCCGCTAATCCAGCCTACGAAACTGTTGGATATTTCTGATGCATCACGCTAGGTCGGTTGGTGGGGGCGGCAGTGCGTCAGATCGGCTCTTCGTCAGTCGGGTAGCGGCTGGCGTTGAGGCTTTCCTTGATCTTGCGCAGGTGCGGCTGAAAGTCCACGCCGCGGCGCAGGGTCACCCCGGTGGCGAGCACGTCGAGCACGGTGAGCTGGATGATCCGCGAGGTCATCGGCATGTAGATGTCGGTGTCTTCCGGTAGCGGGATGTCCAGGCTCAGGGTGCTGGCCTGGGCCAGGGGTGAGCCGGCGGCGGTCAGGCCGAGCACCGAGGCGCCATTTTCCCGCGCCAGGTGCGCTACCTCCACCAGCTCGCGGGTGCGTCCAGTGTAGGAGATGATCACGAACAGATCACCGGTGTGTGCCACCGAAGCCAGCATGCGTTGCATCAGCACGTCGGCGTGGGCGGTCACCGCCAGGTTGAAGCGAAAGAACTTGTGCTGCGCATCCAGGGCGACCGGCGCCGAGGCGCCGAGGCCGAAGAAGTGGATCTGCCGGGCCTGGATCAGCAGGTCGACGGCGCGGCTGATGATCTGCGGGTCGAGCGACTGGCAGGCGCTATCCAGCGAGGTAATGGCGCTACCGAAGATCTTGCGGGTGTAGGCCTCTGGGCCGTCGTCGGCTTCCACCGCGCGGCTGACATAGGCGGCGCCGCTGGCCAGGCTCTGTGCCAGCTGCATCTTCAGCTCGGGGTAGCCGTTAACGCCAAACGAACGGCAGAAGCGGTTGACCGTCGGCTCGCTGACCAGCGCGGCTTGCGCCAGGGCGGCAATACTCAGGCGGGTGGCTTGCTGCGGGTTCTGCAGAATGACCTCGGCGACTTTGCGTTCGGCCTTGTTCAGGCTGTCGAGGCGGCTCTGGATCTGTTCCAGAAGGTTGCGCACGCGATCCATCTTTGTTCCTTATGAGGGCGGTGAAACTGCTGGCCTATCGTACTGATGGCTCCAGGTGGCGACCACTGGAATGTGGATTTTGTAAGAATGTTGTTTTTATTACTACATTTAGCCTTGATAAATTCCCTGTGACAGGGTATTTCTAGTTTAACTTGATAAAAGAACACATATCATGCCTTCGATAACCGTTGAATCTTGTACGTTAGCTCTGTTCGGCGCGCTGGGCGATCTGGCCCTGCGCAAACTCTATCCGGCGCTGTATCAGCTCGATCGAGCGGGTTTGTTGCACGCCGATACGCAGATTCTTGCCCTGGCGCGCGAAACCGGCGAAGCGCAGCAGCACTTGGCCAGCATTGATGAGCACCTGCGCCGCTACGTGCCGGGTAGCGAGGTCGATGAGGCGGTGATGCAGCGTTTTCAGGCGCGCTTGCATTACCTGACCATGGATTTTACTCAGGCGGATGACTACGCCGCGCTGGTCGAGCAGGTTGGCAATAGTGAGCGGCTGATCGCCTACTTCGCCACACCGGCTTCGGTCTATGGGTCGATTTGCGCCAACCTGGCGTGGGTAGGTCTGGCCGAGCGTGCGCGGGTGGTGCTGGAAAAGCCCATCGGCCACGACCTGGAATCCTCGCGAGCGGTAAACGATGCAGTCGCCGAGTTCTTCCCAGAAACCCGTATCTACCGGATCGACCACTACCTGGGCAAAGAGACGGTGCAGAACCTGATTGCCCTGCGTTTTGCCAACAGCCTGTTCGAGACCCAGTGGAACCAGAATTACATCTCTCACGTCGAGATCACCGTGGCGGAGAAGGTCGGTATTGAGGGTCGTTGGGGCTATTTCGATCAAGCTGGGCAACTGCGCGACATGATTCAGAATCACCTGCTGCAGCTGCTCTGCCTGATCGCCATGGACCCGCCCAGCGACCTGTCCGCCGACAGCATCCGCGACGAGAAGGTCAAGGTGCTCAAGGCGCTGTCGCCGATTACCGCCTCGCAGCTCTCCAATCAGGTGGTGCGTGGCCAATATGTGGCCGGCAGCAGTGGCGGCCAGTCGGTGCCCGGTTATCTGCAGGAAGAAAACTCCAACAACCAGAGCGACACCGAGACCTTCGTCGCCCTGCGTGCGGACATCTGCAACTGGCGCTGGTCTGGCGTGCCCTTCTATCTGCGCACCGGCAAACGCATGCCGGAGAAGCTGTCGCAGATCGTCATTCACTTCAAGGCGCCGCCGCACTACATCTTCGCCCCCGAGCAGCGCCAGTTGATCGGCAACAAACTGATCATCCGTCTGCAGCCGGACGAGGGCATCGCCTTGCAGGTGATGACCAAAGAGCAAGGCCTGGATAAAGGCATGCAGCTGCGCAGCGGGCCGTTGCAGCTGAGCTTCTCCGACACCTACAAAAGCGCACGTATTCCCGATGCCTACGAACGCCTGTTGCTGGAGGTGATGCGTGGCAACCAGAACCTGTTCGTGCGCAAGGACGAGATCGAGTGCGCCTGGCAGTGGTGCGATCAGTTGATTGCCGGCTGGAAAAAACTTGGTGACTCGCCGAAGCCTTATGCCGCGGGTACCTGGGGGCCGATGGGCTCGATTGCCCTGATTACCCGCGATGGGAGGTCCTGGTATGGCGATCTCTGATCTCGATTTACCGGTTGGCGTGGTCGCGCGCAGCCTGAGTGATCCGGCGCATCTGGCCGATGCCCTGGCCACTGCGGTGGCCGAGGCGCTGCGCATGGCGATTGCTACTCAGGGTACGGCCACCTTGGTGGTATCCGGCGGGCGCAGTCCGGTGGCGTTTTTTCAGCGCCTGGCGCAGCAGCAACTGCCCTGGTCGCAGGTGGTAATCAGCCTGGCGGACGAACGCTGTGTCGGGGTCGAGCATGCCGACAGCAATGAGGCGCTGGTGCGTCGGCACTTGCTTCAGGGGCCGGCGGCGGCCGCGCGTCTGCTTGGCCTGTATCGGCCAGCCGCCAGCATGGAAGAGGCGGCGCTGGCTGCCGACCAGGCGCTAGCCGAGTTGCCGCCCATCGATGTTCTGGTGCTGGGCATGGGCGATGACGGGCATACCGCGTCGCTGTTCCCGAATAGCCCGAACCTGGCCCAGGCACTGCGGCCGGCCGGCACGCGCCGCTGCCTGCCGATGCTGGCCCCCAGCGAGCCGCGGCAGCGCCTGAGTATGACCCTGGCGTTGTTGGCGTCAGCGCGTTTACCGCTGCTGGCCATCCAGGGTCCGAGCAAGCTGACGACCCTCAGTTCAGCCCTAGGCGCAGGCGAAGTGGCACAGATGCCGATTCGCGCCTTGTTACGTTCCCCTCTTGAGATTTACTGGTGCCCATAGGCCCGAAGGACCTGATGCTATGACGACACTCGACAACAACCAGCAACAGCGCATGGCCGATAAAATCGCCCAGATTGACCGCCTCTGTGCCCGTGCCCGGATCATGCCGGTGATCACCATCATGCGCGAAGAGGACATCCTGCCGCTGGCCGACGCCCTGGCCGCCGGTGGCCTGACGGTGTTGGAAATCACCTTGCGCTCGGTGCACGGCTTGACCGCCATTCGCCGCCTGCGTGAAGAGCGTCCGGAGCTGTGCGTGGGCGCCGGTACCGTGCTGGATCGGCAGATGCTGGCGGCGGCCGAGGAGGCCGGTGCGCAGTTCATCGTCACCCCTGGCTCCACGGCCGAACTGCTGCAAGCCGGCCTGGAGAGTGATGTGCCGATGCTGCCAGGCACCAGCAGCGCCTCGGACATCATGCTCGGTTATGCCCTGGGCTACCGGCGCTTCAAGCTGTTTCCCGCGGAAGTCTGCGGCGGCACTGCAGCGCTCAAGGCTCTCGGCGGGCCATTCAATGGTGTGCGTTTCTGCCCGACTGGTGGCGTCAATCCCGACAACCTGCAGCGTTACATGGCTCAGCCCAATGTGATGTGCGTGGGCGGTACCTGGATGTTCGACAGTGAGTGGGTCAAGAACGGCGACTGGGCGCGGATCCAGCAGTGCAGCGCCAAAGCCCTGGAACTACTGGCCTGAGGGGCAGCGCCTGACGCCAGCCGGTGTCAGGCAGTCATCCTGCAGCTGGATGCGCCGACCTGGTTCTATCTGGCCGAAGCGGCGCGCGGGGTCAAAGCCCCCTGAGCGGCAGGCGTTTGCTGCGCCCTGCAAGGCCTGTCGACGCGCCCGGGTTCAGGGGCTGCGACGCCGGTGCCGCAGCAGGCCGAATAGCAGCGCCGTGGCGATGATAAGCAACAGTGCGGCCTCCTCATAACGTTTGATATCGGCAAACAGCCATTGCAGTGTCTGCCCGAACAGATAGCCGGCTCCGGCGATCAGCGGCGCCCAGAGCGCGGCACCGATCACGTTGAACAGGATGAAGCGCCAGGCGGGTACTTCGCTCATGCCAATCGCCAGCGGGCCGACGATGCGCAGGCCGTACATGAAGCGCACGCCGACTATCACGCTCACTTGATGCTGCAGCAGCATGCGATTGACTCGCTGAGCGCCGGGTTGCCAGCGAGGAAAGCGCCTGATCAGTTGCTCGCCATACCGGCGGCCGAGAAAGAAGAAAAACTGATCACCCAGCACGCCGCCGCATAAGGCGATCAGCACCACCAGCGGGAATGACAGATAGCCCTGATGTCCGGCAAAGCCCGCGAGCACCAGCATGCTTTCACCCTCAAGCAGCGAGCCGGCGAATACCGCGAGGTAGCCATAATCGGCGAGCAACTGAGTCAGGGTCATTGATCATCCTTTGCGCGAGTTGGCGAAGAGTTGAGCGGATTTATTCCCGCACCCAGCCTTTGGCTATCGGTAGAGCAAACAGCAGCCGGTAGAGCGACTCGAGCGCGGTCAATAGACGTGAGCCGAGCACCGAATTGTTCTGCAGGGGGACTGCAACCCTGCATGCAGCGTATGCCACCAACAGTGCCCCGAGGATATCGAAGGGAAAGTGCACACCCAGGTAGACGCGCGCCCAGCCTACGACTATCCCCGACAGCAGAAGCGCAGCAGCGGTCTTGCGCAGTGCGCTGACGAGCAAGGCAAAGCCCAGGCTGAACAGTACGGTGGCGTGATCGCTGGGAAAGGAGGCCTCCGGCGCATGCGCCAGAAAGGTCTGTCCCAATCCGAGCATAAAGGGCCGCGGATGTGGCCAGAGCGTGCTGATCAACTGGCTACAGATCAATGCCAGGGCAACGCTCAATACGCCAGTCAATGCTGCCGTTCGCTGTTCGCGACGGCCCCATAACCACAGCCCCGCCAGTAGCAGCGGCACTGCATAGATCAGCCACTCGGCTAGAAGCGTCGCAAGCGTGATCATCGCAGTCGAGGGGGTGTTGGCATTAAGCAGCAGGAACAGCGACTGGTTCAGTTCTTCCATCGGGCACTCTCATGTAAGGACGAGGTAATAGTTGGGCTTTGTTCGCGAGCACAGGCTACCGACTGCTAGCTGAAATTTTAGTGAAGGTGGGGCTTTACTCACTCACCAACCGTTCGACGAATGCGGGCGGCCGTTAGTGCTTAAGCGATTTGCCCAGGTGCTGCCGGCATATCGTCTAGATCGGGGATGTCACCGTCGAGCGTTTGCGGCGCGACTCAGCGCTCGAGGATGGCTCGTTGGCGCGAGTTTCCAGTACCAGGTAAGAGGGCCGAATGCGGGTTTCGCCTGGTATCGCTGGTGGTTTCGGCCTAACGTTTTTTTGACACGGGCTCGGCTATGGTCGGCGCTCACTCGAACTGAGGTACTCACCTGATGAACCGTTTGGCCAGCTTGATGCTCCCGCTGCTGCTGATCTTCGCCGCGCCTGTGACCTTCGCTGCAGCAGCGTCCACGAAAGCACCACAAGTGTTCGGCTGGATCGAGGAAGGTTTGGTCCAGCCGGAAAACATCGCGGTCAAAATCAAGCTCGACACTGGCGCGCTGACCTCGTCCATGGATGCCAAGGACCTGCAGCCATTTCATAAGAACGGGGAAAAGTGGGTGCGCTTCAATGTCGAACTCAAAGACAGCAACACCGGCAAAGTGGTCAGTGCCCCGTTCGAGCGTCGGGTCGAGCGCACCGTGAAGGTTCGCGGTGCGGGCGGGGCAGAGCGGCGTCCAGTGGTGCTGATGAACATCTGCATCGGTAAGCAGATCTACTCCGAACAGTTTTCCCTGAAGAACCGCGGCAAGATGAATTACCCGGTGTTGATTGGCCGCCGAACGCTTGAGCACCTGGGTATGGTGGATGTTTCCAAGACCTTCACCCTCGAGCCGCACTGCGCTAAAAGTCTGGCGGCGCGATAAAGTCCAAGCAGTCCCTGCTGACCGGCGGCAGCCGCAGCCATCCAGTGAGCCCGAGCGGAAAAACAGGGGCGCCTCTATCCGTCTGAGCGCATACAGGTTCTACCCTTGAACTCAGGCGCATACGCAATAAAGCCGCCGTAACCACGTCGAGGCAATTGATATGCAAGAGCTCGCGGCCACCTCGGTCCGCGCCATCCCGCGTACGGTTTGGGCGCTGGGCTTGGTCAGTTTGTTCATGGACCTGTCCTCGGAACTGGTGCACAGCCTGCTGCCGGTATTTCTGGTGGGCACCCTGGGCGTTAGCGTGCTGACCGTCGGCCTGATCGAGGGCGTGGCCGAGGCGACCGCGTTGATCGTCAAGGTGTTCTCCGGGGCGCTCAGCGATTTCATTGGCAGGCGCAAAGGTTTGCTGCTGCTTGGTTATGGCTTGGCCGCCTTGACCAAGCCGCTGTTTCCCCTGGCGGCCTCAGCAGACACGGTGTTTACCGCGCGTATCCTCGACCGGGTCGGCAAGGGGATTCGCGGTGCTCCGCGCGATGCGCTGGTCGCTGATGTGGCCACGGCGGAAATTCGCGGCGCCTGCTTCGGGTTGCGCCAGTCACTGGACACGGTGGGGGCCTTTCTCGGGCCGATCCTGGCGATTCTGCTGATGCTGTGGTTTGCCGGGGAGATCACCTGGGTGTTGTGGTTCGCGGTGATACCCGCAGCCGTGGCGGTCGGTCTGCTGCTGTTCGGGGTCAGTGAGCCTAGCCAGGAAGGCTCCGGTCAGCAGTTTCGCTCGCCGATTAACCCCCGCTCTTTGCGCCAGTTTTCCCGGGCCTACTGGTGGGTAGTCGGGATCGGTGCGGTGTTCACTCTGGCGCGGTTCAGTGAGGCGTTTCTGGTGTTGCGGGCACTGCAGTCAGGATTTTCCGCCACCTGGGTGCCGCTGGTCATGGTGGTGATGGCAGCGTTCTACATGCTCTCGGCCTACCCTGTGGGGAAGTGGTCGGATCGCGTCAGCCGTACGGCCTTACTGGGCGCCGGCTTGCTGTTGTTGATTGTGGCCGACCTGGTTCTGGCCTACGCCGATTCGAGCGCGATGGCGCTGCTCGGCGTTGCCTTGTGGGGGCTGCACATGGGCTTTAGTCAGGGCATTTTGGCGTCACTGGTGGCGGACACCACGCCAGCTGACCTCAAGGGCACCGCCTTTGGCCTCTTCAACCTGGCCAGCGGGCTTGCGTTGCTGTTGGCCAGCGTCATTGCAGGGTGGCTCTGGCAGGAGTTCGGTGCTGCAGTGACCTTCTATGCTGGGGCCGGCTTTTCAGTCGTGGCGCTGCTTCTGCTGTTGACACGTCGGCGCCTGATTGAGACCTGAAAGGCCGGTGATTACCCCGGTAATCGTCTGTGTTCATGTCTCGCCAGCCATTGAAGGCGCGGTAGTCGGCTGCGGCAGGTTGGCTGGGCAGGGACGTCGGGCTCAGCAAAAACGCTGTACTGCCTCGGCCAGGTCTTTGGCCAACAAGGCCCCCGGCGCTTTGCCTTCGTCGCCCGAGCGGTACTTGCCCGTTTGCACCAGGCAGCCCAGCAATCCGGCTTGCTGGGCCCCAAACACATCGCTCTCGACATCGTCGCCGATCATCAAGGCATCGCTTGCGGCCACCCCGAGTTCCTCAAGGGCGCCGGCGAAGAACTCCTTCGAGGGCTTGCCAAGGATCAGTGCCTGAACCCCGGCGGCATACTCCAGCGCCCGTACGAAAGGGCCGGCGTCCAGGCGCAGGGCGCCGCGGCTGTGGAAGTAGCGGTTGTCGCCCATGGCCAGCAGGGGCGCGCCAGCGAGCAGCAGGTGGAAGGCGCGCTCCAGGTGGGCGTAATCGAAACGCTCCTCGGCATCGCCGAGCACCACCGCATTGGGCTCGGCTTGCTCGAGCAGGTCGGCGAACTCCTCCTGCAGATTCCGGTGGATCAGCCAATAGGGGCGCAAGCCCTGGGCCTGCACATAGCTGCGCATGGCTTTCGGCGCACTGTAGATCTGCTCGGGTGTGATGGCGTAGCCCATGCCCGTGAGTTGCCGGTGAATCTCGACGGCGGTAAGGCGCGAGGTGTTGGTTACCAGGCGCAGGGGATGGCCCTTGCTTTGCAGCGCCTCGACCGCCGCAACCGAGCCTGGCAAGGGCAAGGCGTCTTGATACAACACACCACTGATATCGAGTAATACCGCCTGGGGCATGGCCTGATCCTCCACTCTGCGCTCACTGTACAGCGCGTCTGCGCTGCCAACAGCCATAGCATAGGCTGACCGCTTCGGTGCAAGACCGTCGTGAGTAACTGGCGCTTCCACTGCGACCACGAGAAAACTGCTTGCCGAGTACTTTTCCTCCGACCGGCACGACTTGGCCGTAGCCGACAGTGAGGAAAGCGATTGGGGATCAGCCGATCGGGTTTGCAG
This sequence comes from Pseudomonas taeanensis MS-3, assembly GCF_000498575.2. Lineage (GTDB taxonomy): Bacteria > Pseudomonadota > Gammaproteobacteria > Pseudomonadales > Pseudomonadaceae > Aquipseudomonas > Aquipseudomonas taeanensis. The sequence continues at coordinate 767,805 of NZ_AWSQ01000004.1, read as the reverse complement.
ATGACGAAACCCCGCCGTCCAGCAACGACAGGGCAACTATGTTTTGGCGGGGCAACTATGTTTTCGGCCTTGATCAGGGGCGGGCTAACAGGTGTCTGCTTTTCCTGCGCCTATCCTGCCAGTACCGCGCGTTGGTCATACCAGGGGCGTTGCAGGCTCTGCACCAGGCGATCGATCTGCGGTACCAGCAGGTTGGCGGCCAGTACAGCGAAGCAGAGACCATCGGCGTACAGCCCGAACTCGCGGATCAATTCGGTCAACGCGCCGATGGTAGCGCCGAACAGGATGCGGCCGGCACGCGTATCGGGACTGGTGACCGGATCGGTGGCGATGAAGAAGGCGGTGAACAAAAGGCCGCCGAGGCTGAGGCTGTACAGGCTTTCCTGTGGGGTGTGGCCGGCTGCCAGGCACAGCAATGCCGTGCTGCCGAGCATCGCCAGCGGAATCTCGATGCGAATCACCCGCAAGACAGCCAGTATTAAGCCGCCGGCTATGTAGCCGTATCCCGAAAGATTGGGGGTGGTCGGGGTGAATTCCCCCAGGGCCAGCTGTGTGGCGCCGGCGAACGCATCGAGGCTGAGGCGCGGTGCCAGTTGCAACTGCTGCAGAAGAACCTCTTTAGCGTCCAGGGTAAGGGTCCAGGGAGCCAGGTTCGATGGCGCTGGGTACAACTGTTGGTAGAAGCAGATGGCGATGATCCCCAGGCCAACCATGGCAGGGTTTAGGCGGTTGCGGCCAAGGCCGCCACTGCCGTGTTTACACAGTGCGAGGGCGGCAAAGCTGGCCAGCGCGATCATCCATAGCGGCACCAGCAGCGGCAGTGCCCGAGCCAGAATCAGGCCAAGCACCAACCAGCTCAGGTCGCTCAAACCCTCGCGTACATTACGTCTGCGCAGGCGCAGCAGGCCGGCTTCGAAGCCCAGGGCCAGCAGTACGCACCAGAAGGTCTGCAACCAGACCACGCTGCCAAATTGCCAGGCATACAGGGCGGTGCCCGGCAGCAGGCACAGGCTGACCAGCAGCATCAGTGTTTGGAGTCGGTGCGGGGCAGGGCGGTGGACCAGGCTCATTGACGCATCTCCATCTTGCTCTGGCGAAAGCTGTCGCGCAGCGGCAGATTGCTGGGGCAGCTACTGGTGCAGCTGCCACATTCGATACAGGCATCCAGCTGCAGCGCCTGCAAGCTGGCCTGGTCCTGGCTTTGGGCGGCGGAGTAGAGGTCCAGCGGCCGCAGCGACATCGGGCAGACGTCCACGCAGCGGTTGCAGCGGATGCAACTGCCCGCGGGTTCTGCTGCCGGCAGGTAGCGCTCGGCGCCGAAAATCAGGCAACTACTGGTCTTGCTGATGACAGCGCTGGGGTCTGGCAGGGGCTGTCCCATCATCGGACCGCCGACCTGGGTCAGCTGGCTCTCGGCAAAGGCACCAGCAACCGCGCGCAGTGCAATGACCGGATAGCCAATCGGCACTTCGACGTTGCCGGGGCGCTCACAGCCCCCGGTCAGCGTCAGCACGCGCGTGATCAGTGGCTCGGCGTGGAACACGGCGCGGCCCAGTGCATGAAGCGTCGCGACATTCAGCGCCAGCACGCCGATCTCGGCGGGCCGGGCACCTGGCGCCAGGTTGCGACCGCTCAGGCTCTTGATCATCAGCGGTTGGCCACCTGCCGGGTAGCGCGTCGGCAGCGGACAAATCTCGACCGAGGTACGCGCCTGGCGGGAGGCGGTACGCAACGCCGCCATCGCCTCGGGTTTGTTGGTTTCGACGCCGAAACGGGTCTGCTCGATACCCAGCAGGGTGGCCAGGTAGTCGGCGGTCTCGATCAGCGTCTCGGCGCGCTCGCGCATCAGGCGGTCGTCGCAGGTCAGGAAGGGTTCACACTCGGCGCCGTTGATCAGCAGCAGGTCGGGTTGCTGGGCACCTGCCAGCTTCAGGCCCGTGGGGAAGCCCGCCCCACCCAGGCCAACGATGCCCATCTGCAGCGCTCGCTCGACCAGCGCTTCGGGCGTTTGCGGTGGTACCAGCACGGGGCGCGTGAGCCACTGATCCAGACCGTCGGCGCGCAGAGTAACCGCCAAAACCGGTTCGGCTGAGTCGGCCGCGAAGGTGGGGCCAATCTGTTGCACGGTGCCGGAGGTGCTGGCGTGCACCCAGGGGGTGTTGCCATCGCCCATACCGATCACCTCGCCCTTGCGCACGTACTGCCCCGGCTGCACGCAGGGCTCGGCGCATCGGCGCCCCCGCTCGAGCGGGATCGCTAGCAACATGTGTCCGGCCGGCAGCGGAGCAATCGGCGTGCTGTTGGATAAATGCTTGTAGCCCTTGAGCTTGAGCCCACCGCGCCAGTGGTGCGGTGCCGGCGTGGCGATGGAGATCAGCCTGCGCCAGAAGGGGGTCGCTGGCGATTGGCGTTGGCCGAGGAGCGCTGGCTGCATGCGCTCGGCGATCGGAAAGGAATGACTGGACATTTTCCATCCTTCAATTTTTGGACACAAAAAATCCCTGTGCGGTTATGCACATAGGAGAGTTTTGCTCCGGGGGTTGAGGGAAAAACGAGGCGGGACACTCGATCACTCACTAGGAGAGTCAGAGCGCTAAATGGGAAAGTTGTTCATTTATTGATCAGTTCTGCCGACAAGTGGTAGGTCAGCAGTCATCCAGTGTGACGATCTGCATGAGTACTTCTAGGCGCTGTGGACGATGTCGGCGGGGTGTCCAGGCTGTGCTCGGGTTAGTCGCTGTTGGTGTTTCGGCAGCCTGCCTCGAGCTGCAGGCGGTACGACTCGACTGTCTATAGCGCGCGATCACAAACAGATCGCGATACCCATTGCCATTGCAGGGGGTGGGCAGAAAAAAGGCTGTTTTATAGTTGTTCTAGATACATCCCTGGAGACTCTCCAAATTCAGTCATAGGCGGGACTCGTGCCCCAGGCACATACCACCCATACCGAGCAGAAATGCTAGCCTGCTACGGTGTGGTTAACGGCAGCCTTTCAGGTGCTGCCGAGGGCCATCAGTTCAGAGGGGGTAAGGGATGCAGGCAGTAATCGAGGGCGGGTGTTTGTGCGGGACAGTCAGATTCTCGCTGAACAACGAGTTTGCGAAGTTTTATCTGTGTCACTGCAGTCAGTGCCGGAAGATCACCGGCAGCTCGAATGCCGCCAACCTGTTCACCGCACCGCAGAACATCGAGTGGCTGTCGGGCCAGGCGAGCATGAAGCGATTTGACTATCCGGGTAGGGGGTTCACGAGCGTGTTCTGTACCGAGTGTGGTTCGGGCTTGCCCTACCTCAGCAAGAGCGGCAAGGCCTTGATTGTGCCGGCCGGCTGCTTGAACGATGAGCCGAATATCGCCCCGCAAGCCAACATATTTTGGCTGGAAAGAGCAGGGTGGTTTGAGTCTGGGGTCAGTGCCGAGCATTTCGATGGCTTTCCAACCTGAAAACTTAACCGGACGTTTATGGGGCCTCCTCGCAAACGTTCGAATCTGCAAGGAGCTCCCCATGAAGCTAGTACGCTCGCTCGTCGCCCTGACGATTTTCACCTTTGCATCGATCGTCGTGGCCGCCGATGGTTTGATTGTGGTCAATAGTCCGCACAGCGCTGACGGCACCATGAGCCGCCTTGAGGATGTCGTGAAGCAGCGGGGCCTCAAGGTATTTGCACGCATCGACCATGCTGCCGGCGCCGCCAAGATCGGCAAGACCTTGCGACCCACCGAAGTGCTGATCTTTGGTAATCCTCAAGGTGGCACGCCACTGATGCAGTGCGCGCAGTCCATGGGCATCGACCTGCCGCTCAAGGCGCTGGTCTGGGAAGACGATACCGGCCAGGTCTGGCTGGGTTACAACGATCCGGCCTATTTGGCTCAGCGACACGGCGTCGCCCAGTGTCCGGCCATCGATAACCTGCAAAAGGCGCTGGCCAGCATTGCCAAGGCCGCGGTCGCGCGCTAGCGGCCTGGCTCAGGCCGTGGGCGAATGTCAGGCGGTATATCTGCTGTCAGTCTTGTAGCTACAGACCCGCCGGGTAGGGCCGCAGGCGCTTGCCGCTCTGTGGACGGGCACAACGCAGATTTGCACTGGCTATTCGCTAACCAGGCCATCGCGCTTTCTTACTCCGCAGCATGCCTCTGCTGCCCTGAACTGTCATACGTTGCGGGACACAGCCTGACTGTTTTGTGGTGATCGGTTGTGAGTGCTCTGCGTAGAAGAGGCGTTTGTCGGCCGTAAACAAAAAAGAAAAAATCCACGTCCTGTCTATTTTGCTGTTGTCGGTTCGACTAGTAAGCAGAGTCAGTGGGCAACGGCCCTGGCTCGCTATCCATTACGAGGAGGTAAGACGATGCGATTTATGGTGATGATCAAGGCCAGCCAGGAGTCTGAAGCAGGGATGATGCCCAGTGAGGAGTTGCTCACGGCGATGGGGCGGTACAACGAGGAGCTGGTGCAGGCCGGAGTACTGCAGGCCGGCGAGGGTTTGCAGCCGAGTGCCAAGGGCGCGCGGGTGAAGTTCTCAGGCAGCCAGCGCACGGTGATTGACGGCCCCTTTAGTGAAACCAAGGAGCTGATCGCCGGCTTCTGGATATTCCAGGTGAAGTCACTGCAAGAGGCAATCGAATGGGTGAAGCGTTGTCCAAATCCTATGCCGGGCGAGTCCGAGATCGAGATACGCCAGGTATTCGAGGCCGAAGACTTCGGCGCCGAGTTCACCCCCGAGTTGCGCCAGCAGGAAGAGTCAGTTCGCGCACAACTCAGCAACAAGGCGTGAACCGCTGACAGCCAAGGGAGTACGACATGAAAATCAATGCTTATCTGACGTTCGACGGCCAATGCGAGGCCGCTTTCAAGTTCTACGCACAATGCCTGGGTGGCACCCTCGAGGCGATGTTCACCTTCGGCGATACCCCTGCCGCTGGCGATGTGCCTGAGGGCTTGCGCGACAAGATCATGCATGCCCGCCTGGTGGTGGGCGATCAGGTGCTGATGGCCTCCGACAACCACCCGGAACGTCCTTATGAGGGCATCAAGGGCTGTTCTGTCTCACTCAACGTCGACAGCATTGCAGAGGCCGAGCGCATCTTCAGTGCTCTGGGGGAGCAGGGACGGGTTGAGATGCCGCTGCAGCAAACCTTCTGGGCTGCGCGCTTCGGCATGCTGGTCGATCGCTTCGGCGTGCCCTGGATGATCAACTGCGAAACGGATCAGTGAATAAAGGCACATACGACGCTGACGCACGCATTGCCCTCAGCAACGCCTGGCCCCAAGCGAATCGTACTTGAGGCCAGGCCGTTCGGCTTGGTTCAGGATGCCAGGATAAGCGGCTCTTCCACCTCGGGCTCCGCCACGCCGGCGAGGAACTCATCGCCCCAGCGGCGGATGTCGTTGTAGCTGACGATGTCGAACAGCTCACGCAAGCGGGCTTCGGCTTCGACTTTGGGCAGGTTCAAGGCCATGTAGCAGGTTTGCACCATGTCCATCGGGTCGTGGGGGTTGGTCAGCAGGGCGCCTTTGAGTTCGGCGGCGGCGCCGGCAAACTCGGAGAGCACCAATACGCCACGGCCACCGAGCAAACCCTGGGCGGCGACGAATTCCTTGGCCACCAGATTGAGTCCGTCACGCAGCGGGGTGATCCACATCACGTCGGCCATGGCGTACCAGGCGCTGACTTCCTCGAACGGCAAGCTGCGGAAGAAGAATTGCAGCGGCGTCCAGCCGATCCGCGCGAAGCGTCCGTTGATCCGTCCGACCGCTTGCTCGATTTGCGCCTGCAGTTCGTCATAAATAGTCATTTCCTTGGCCGCCGGCACGCAGACGGTGACCAGGGTGACCTTGCCCAGCAGTTCCGGGTTTTCCGCCAGCAGGCGTTCGTAAGCGTTGAGCTTTTCCAGGATGCCTTTGGTGTAGTCGAGGCGCTCGACCGAGAGGATCAGCTTAACCCCGGCCAGCTCTTCGCGCAGGCGAGTCATCATCTCGCGGATCTTCGGGGCGGCCAGGGCGTTGCGCACCCGATCGATATCCAGGCCAACCGGATGAGCGCCGAGCTTGACCACCCGGCTGCCGGTATCGACCGCAGTGGTCATGCGCTCCAGGCCCACCGCACAGCCATAGGTTATAAAGCGCGGCGCGCAGTTCTGCCGGCTGACGGTTTGCAGCGGGGTGACGCCACGGGCAGCATCGACGAAGTTTTCAACCTGACGCGGGATATGGAAACCGATGTAATCACACTGCATCAGGCTGCCGATAATCTGTCGACGCCACGGCAGTACGTTGAACACGTCTGCCGAAGGGAAGTAGGTGTGGTGGAAGAAGGCGATGCGCACGTCGGGGCGCAGTTCGCGCAGGTAGCCGGGAACCATCCACAGGTTGTAGTCATGCAGCCACACGGTCGCACCCTCGGCAGCTTCCAGGGCAGTGCGCTCGGCGAAGGCGCGGTTGACCTTGAGGAACACCTGCCAGTCCTCTTCGCGAAACTGTGCACGCTCCCAGAAGGTGTGCAGCGTCGGCCAGAAGGCTTCCTTGGAGAAACGCTTGTAGAAGATATCGACCTCTTCCTTGGTCAACGCCACGCGCGCCGCGGTGAGCAGCGGGTAACGTTCGGCATCCACAGTGGTGTGGGTGTCGAAGGGCTCATCGGCGTCTTCGTGCACGGCCCAGGCGACCCAGGAGCCCTTGCGGCCATCGCCGAAGAAGCTCAGCAGGGTGGGGATAATACCGTTCGGCGAAGTCGGCCGGCGGCGTTGCAATTTGCCATCGACGCGATGCTCTTCATAAGGCAGGCGGTGGTAAACCATGACCAGATCGGCTTTGCCCGGTTGCGCAGCCTGGCGCGTCTCGGCGGCGATTCCGCGTTCTCCGAGGAAACCGAAATGGGCAATGGCCTGGAGGATGCCACCACAACCCGAGCGGCTGGCGTGCAACACCTGTGGGCACTGGCGGGTCTGCTCCAGCAGTTCCGCCTCGGAGTCACCCACGCAGACGCCCATCAGGCCGCTGGTGAGCATGCTCAGGTCATTCAGGGTATCGCCGGCGACCAGCACCTGATCGCGCTCGAGGCCGAGCAAGTCGACCAGCGCTAGCAGGCTGCTGCCTTTGTTCACGCCGCGCGGCAGAAAGTCCAGATAACGCTCGGCGGAGTACAGCAGGTCGCAGTCGAGCTGCTCGGCGATGGCCTTGAGGGCTGGGTCGGCGCTGCGCTCGGGGCTGCAGAAGTACGAGCAGCGGCGAGTCTGCGGCACGTCTTGGCGCTGCATGTCGGGATAGTCGATCAGGGCAGAAGCCACCTGAGACTCACCCGGCCAGCGTGCGTCAATGTCGTTTTGCAACGGCTGGATCGGCTGCAGGGTGTCGCCGTGATAGAGGCTGGCGCCGACGTCGGCGATGATGTAGTCCGGCTGCGGCAAAGTCGGGTCGTCAAGCAGCGGCAACACCGTCTCCAGGCTGCGCCCGGTGACGTAGGCCAGTTGGATGTCCGGGTGCGAAGTGATGGCTTGATAGAGGCTGAGGCGATCCTTGGAGTCGCCGGTGAGAAAAGTTCCATCGAGATCGGTGGCAAGTAGCATGCGCTGTCTCCCTGTCCAAAAGTGGTTAAGTTGACGCGCCGACCTGGGCCGACGTGCTCAGTAGTGGGCTGGCTCACTGCAGGGCGGCCGCCGCTGTGCTCATGTAGCTGCACGTACTGTGCTTGTACTGCTGCAGCTACAGTGAAGAGGGTGGTGCTTGCTCGTGGTTGTCGCTGTGCTCAATGGGCGGCGCATCGGGCATCAACTCCAGCACGGTATGGCTGGTGCGCAGCATCGGCATGAAGTGCCCGTGAGGCTCGCTGACCAGGTCGCTGACGTGGCGCAGACGATAGAAGGTATAAGCCGCGAGCAACCCCAGAACGGCGGCGAAATACAGTGGTAGCGCCTGAGCGCCGAGCTGTTGCATCAATATGCCTGCAAGCATCGGGCCGCATACCGAGCCGATCCCGTTGACCATCAACAAGCCGCTGGAGCCGGCGAGAATCTCATCGCTGTGCAGCTGGTCGATCAGCTGCGCGACGGCAATCGGGTAGATGGCGAAGGCCAGACCGCCCCAGACGAAGATCAGCCCGAGTAGCAGGTTACCCGCGGGCAGCAGGCTCATCAGCGCGGCGACCAGTACCGCCAGCATCACCACCCAAAGCAGTACCAGGCGTCGATCGTGACTGTCTGAGTAATGACCGATTGGCCACTGCAGCAAGGCGCCGCCAAGAATCGTGCTACTCATCAGCAGACCGACGCCCGAGGCATCGAAACCAAGCAGGTTGGCATACACCGGCGCCATGCCCCAGAAGGCCCCGAGGGCCAGGCCGGACAGACCTGCGGCGACCAGCGCCAGGGGCGCCACGCCGGCCAGCTGGCGCAGATTGGTGTGCAGCGTCTCCGGTAAGCTGGGCTGCGCCTGTCGGGTCAAGGTGATGGGCATCAGCGCGGCGCTGATCAGCATCGCCGCGAGTACGAACAATATAAAATCCGTCGGTTGCGCCAGGCCAAGCAACTGCTGCGCAGCCGCCAGGGCACCGAGGTTGACCGCCATGTAGACGGCGAAAATCTGACCGCGCTTGTCGTTGGGCGCCTGCGCGTTGAGCCAGCTCTCGATCACCATATACAGGCTGACCAGCGCCAGACCGTAGAGCACCCGCAGTCCCAGCCATACCCAGGGATTGACGATCAGCACGTGGAGCAGGGCGGTGATGGCAGCCAGCGCGGCACAGAAGGCGAAGGCGCGGATGTGCCCAACGCGACGCACCAGCGGAATCGCCAGCCAGGTGCCGAGGAGAAAGCCGACAAAATACCCGGACATAATCAGTCCGAGCATCCCGGTGGAATAGCCTTCGGCTACGCCACGCAGAGTCAGTAAGGTATTGAGAAGGCCATTGCCGAGCAGGAGTAAAGCAACCCCGCCCAGCAGTGAGCTGATCGGGACAATATGAGACCACATGGCGAGCTACCCTAGGGGAGTATTGCCTCAATGGCAAGCAGGAAACGCGCCAGGGTGATGCGGGTGTATGGCATAAGTATTTGTTTTTAAAAGAATATTTTATGGTATTTGAAATGTTTGGATTATTCCGAGCTGAATAGTGCACTTATTTGGTGCGCAGTGACTTAGTCCTGCGGGATATTGATCGGTTTTAATGCAGGCGCATGCTTGCCAGATACCCGGTTAATCCGTGTGACCAGCGCATTGATTTCTTCTCGATCGCGGCGAATGGCCAACTGCTGGTCGGCACTGTCCAGCACGCTCTGTGCGTGCCTGATCAGGTCGCTTCGCTGGTTTTCTCGAGTGGTTTGATACAACAAGTTTTTGAACGCTTGCAGTAGGCAGACCAACACGCTGACGTCGTTGCTGCCATAGGAGCGGATCGGCCCGAGTATCTGCAGCAGCATCTGATCCAGTGTCAGTTCGCGGTAGAACAAGCGCGGCGACTCTTTAGTCAGCGGCGCAATATCCAGGTCGGGAAGCGTCAGGCGCTGACTAAACAGCACGCTGAGCATGTCGATGGCTTTTATCGCCGTGCCTGGGTCATTGATCCCTGGACTTAGTGCCTTTACTGCGATTTCCGAAATTTGCTTGCAGCCGAAGTAGTAGTGCGAACTGGCGTACTCCTCGATGAAAAAGCCAAAGCAGTCGAGCAGTTGCTCGCACACTTCCTCCTCGACTTCACGATCAAGCTTGAACAGGGGGTAGCCCTTGGTGACAAAGAAGCCTCGGTGAGCCAGCACGGTCATACGCAGCTTGTGCTGGCACAACAGGGCGTTGACTGCTGAGACATTCACCGCCTTGAAGTAGCCGTTGCATGTCGAGTGGACTAGCGGCCAGTCTTGGGTGTCGGGCCAGCAGGGCGGCTCTTCGCACTCCGAGAGTTTACGTTCGCGCCCCGCGAGTTTCTCCAGGGTAGTGCGATAGAGGCTGCTGAGAATGTATTCGACCTGAATCGACTGGGAAATGGAGCGAATGAAATGCACGAATAAGCCCAGGCAGGCGATACCCAGACCTAAGGTAATCAGCACGCCCAGGCTGGGGACTTTATCGATGCCAGCCTGTTCTATGGTGGTGATCAGCAGCAGTGCATAGAGGATGGTGCCGAGGTAGAAGCCCAGGGTTTTCTGGTGGCTTTTACTGCTGATAAGGCCTGGGATCACTCGAGGCGACAGTGCCGCGGAGGCGTTGTTGAGTACCACCATGACCATCGAAAAGCTGAACACCATCAGTGTCAGGATGCCACCGACCAGAGTGCCGAGGATGAGTCGGGCATTTTCGGCATTACGTACCAGGCCCACGTCGACGCGTTCCTTGATGGCCAGCAGCCAGGGTTGATATTCGATGGAGATATTCAGCAGACACAGCAAAAAGAAACCCAAGGCGATCAGCGTCGGGTAGAACGCCAGGCTGTGGATGACGTGCTGGTAACCGCGGAATACGATATTGGAAAGCTTGCCCACTGGAGGTTCTACTTCGGCGAATGACGGTGCTAAGACTATAGCGATAGCGCAGCCCGTGTCGCGAGCAGAACACAGCCGGCGCAAGGCCGGCTATGGGAGGAGAGCTGCAATGCTCAGGGCTGACACACTTGCGCGATGACCCCCGCCAGCTGGTCGAGACGGCTGGCATCCAGGCCGGCGACGTTGGCGCGGCCGGAGCCGACCAGGTACACGCTGTGTTCATCGCGCAGTCGTTGCACCTGCTGCGGCGACAGGCCGGTGTAGGAGAACATTCCGCGCTGCACGCCGATATGCGCGAAGCGCTCTGCCAGGCCATGTGGCTGCAAGGCCTCGACCAGGCCTAGGCGCAGGCCTGCCACGCGCTGGCGCATGCTCTCCAACTCGCTCATCCACAGCGCTTTGAGTTCGCTGTCATTAAGGATGCTGGCGACTATGGCGGCGCCATGGGCCGGCGGTGTCGACCACAGGTTGCGGGCTATCGAAGCCAGCTGGCTGCGGATATTCAGCAGTTGTTCGCTGTTGCTGGCGCACACCAACAAGGCGCCGATGCGTTCGCGGTAGAGGCCGAAGTTTTTTGAGCATGAGCTGGTAATCAGCAGCTCGGGCAGTTGCTTGGCGAACAGACGCACGGCCCAGGCATCCTGTTCCAGGCCATCGCCGAAGCCCTGATAGGCGAAGTCGATCAATGGCAGCAACTCGCGCGCCTTGACCACTTCGAGCACGCGATACCAGTCATCCTGGCTCAGGTCGAAACCGGTCGGGTTATGGCAACAGGCGTGCAGCAGCACCACGTCGCCCCGAGGCAGCTGGGCCAAGGCTGTCAGCATCGCCTCGACGTCGAGCCTGTTGTCTGCATTGACATAGGGGTAATGACCGACCTTGAGGCCGGCTGCGGCAAACAGGGTCTCGTGGATCGGCCAGGTCGGGTCGCTCAGCCAGATGCCGCGCCCCGGTAGGCTGTGGGCGATAAAGTCGGCAGCCAGGCGCAGTGCGCCGGTGCCGCCAGGGGTCTGAGTGGCTGCTGCACGTTGTTCGCCGAGCGCAGGAGAGTCCTCGCCCAGCACCAGTTCGGCCAGGCGTGCGGTAAACAACGGATCGCCATGGCCGCCGACATAGCTCTTCGTTGTCTGCTGGTCGACCAGGCGCTGTTCGGCCAGTTTGACCGCCTGGGGGATAGGTGTCAGGCCCTGGGCGTCCTTGTAAACCCCCACGCCCAGATCGAGCTTGTCCGGGTTAGTGTCGGCACGATAGGCCTCCATCAGGCCGAGAATCGGATCGCCGGGCACCCGTACGATCTGGGCGAAATGGCTCACTTGCGACCCTCTGCGTTGCTCGCGACCACGTCAGTGCGCGCGGCCATGATGAAGTCGTTACGGTGCAGGCCCTTCATCTCATGGCTCCACCAGGTGACGGTGACCTTGCCCCACTCGGTGAGCAGCGCAGGGTGGTGGCCGACTTCCTCGGCGATGGCGCCGACGGCGTTGCTGAAGGCCAGGGCGTGCTTGAAGGTGCGGAACAGGAAGACTCTTTCCAGTTCCATGTGCCCGTCACGGACTTCGATGTTCCAGTCGGGGATTTCCTTGATCAGTTCGGCCAGTTCTTCATCCGAGACTTTCGGGGCATCGGCGCGGCAGGCTTCGCATTGGGCTTGGCTAAGGGCGGTCATTTAGGGGCTCCAGAATAGGTCGTTAAACACAAGTTAGGTTAGGCACCTGCACAGCCTTTTCCACCTTGCACATACTGGATGGAAAGGCCTGTCGTGGTTCCAGCTTACGCCGCTTTCGGTGGGAATTTCGGTGCGCGTAGGCCCAGCTGCATGGCCTGATGCGCCAGCGTCATGATGTCTTCATGGGCCAGGTCGAACAGGCGCTTGAGTTCCGGCAGGACGAAATACAGCGGTTGCAGGATGTCGATACGATACGGCGTACGCATGGTTTCCAGGGCATCGAAGGGTTGATGCTCGGGCTCGCCAGACAGGCAGTAAACGGTTTCTTTCGGCGAAGAGAGGATGCCGCCGCCGTAGATCTTGCGACCCTGCGGGGTGTCGACCAGACCAAACTCGATGGTCATCCAGTACAGCCGAGCGAGGTAGACGCGCTCCTCTTTGCTGGCCTTGAGACCGAGCTTGCCATAGGTGTGGGTGAACTCTGCGAACCAGGGGTTGGTCAGCAGCGGGCAGTGGCCGAAGATTTCGTGGAAGATGTCCGGTTCCTGCAGGTAGTCCAGTTCTTCCGGGGTGCGGATAAAGGTCGCCACGGGGAATTGCTGGCTGGCCAGCAGCTCGAAAAAGGTCTGGAACGGAATCAGTGCGGGCACGCGAGCCACACGCCAGCCCGTACTGGCCTGCAGCACCTTGTTCACCTCTGCGAGTTGCGGGATGCGCTCATGCGGCAGGCCCAACTGCTCGATGCCGTCCAGGTACTCCTGGCAGGCACGGCCTTCAATCACCTTCAGTTGGCGGGTGATCAAGGTGTTCCACACCTGATCCTCGGCTTCGGAATAGCGGATAAAGCCATTGTCGTCCGGTTGCCGAGCCACGTACTGCGTGCTCTTCATCATTGCCTCCTGCGGGGGCTTTTGTTGTTGTGTTGGACTATGGATACCGCAGGTGGTGCTGCTTTTCAGCCAGGGATGCAGCTGGATGGGGTCGCAGATGGGCATTATTTCGTAAAGAAATAGTTACGTTGTCGCCGCCGCAGCCAAGCATCGCCTTGCCGTCCGGCTAGGCTGTCACATATTCTTGACGGAAAATACGGCTCAGCGAGCGATAGATTGCTCCGTAGCCCATTAAAACCCCGTGTTCAGGGCCCGCCATGCGTATCAAAGTTCATTGTCAAAACCGGATTGGCATTCTGCGTGACATCCTCAATCTGCTGGTCGAGTACGGCATCAACGTCGCGCGCGGTGAGGTCGGGGGCGAGCAGGGCAATGCCATCTATCTGCACTGTCCCAATCTGATCAATCTGCAATTCCAGTCATTGCGCGCCAAGTTCGAGGCGATACCCGGGGTGTTCGGGGTCAAGCGCGTCGGCCTGATGCCCAGCGAGCGGCGTCACCTGGAGCTGAATGCCTTGCTTGGCGCGCTGGACTTTCCGGTGCTGTCGATCGACATGGGCGGCAGCATAGTCGCCGCCAACCGCGCCGCCGCGCAGCTACTGGGGGTGCGCGTGGATGAGGTGCCGGGCATTCCACTGGCGCGCTATGCCGAGGATTTCGACCTGCCGGAACTGGTGCGCGCCAACAAATCGCGGATCAATGGCCTGCGGGTCAAGGTCAAGGGCGATGTGTTCCTCGCCGACATCGCACCGTTGCAAACCGAGCATGACGAGAGTGATGCGTTGGCCGGCGCGGTGCTCACCTTGCACCGTGCCGACCGGGTCGGCGAGCGGATTTACCACGTGCGCAAGCAGGAGCTGCGCGGCTTCGACAGCATCTTCCAGAGCTCCAAGGTGATGGCCGCAGTGGTGCGTGAGGCGCGGCGCATGGCGCCGCTGGACGCCCCGCTGCTGATCGAAGGCGAGACCGGCACCGGCAAGGAGCTGCTGGCGCGTGCCTGCCACCTGGCCAGCCCACGTGGGCAGTCGCCGTTTATGGCGCTGAACTGCGCCGGCCTGCCGGAATCCATGGCCGAGACCGAGCTGTTCGGCTACGGCCCGGGCGCCTTCGAAGGGGCTCGGCCGGAAGGCAAGCTGGGTCTGCTGGAACTGACCGCTGGCGGCACGCTGTTCCTCGATGGCGTCGGCGAGATGAGCCCGCGCCTGCAGGCCAAACTGTTGCGCTTTCTGCAGGATGGTTGTTTCCGCCGGGTCGGCAGCGACGAGGAGGTCTACCTGGATGTGCGGGTGATCTGCGCGACTCAGGTGGATCTCTCCGAACTGTGCGCCAAGGGGGAGTTCAGGCAGGACCTCTATCACCGCCTCAATGTACTCAGCCTGCACATTCCGCCGCTGCGCGAATGTCTGGATGGCCTGGCGCCTTTGGTCGAACACTTCCTCGACCAGGCCAGCCGGCAGATCGGATGTCCGTTGCCCAAGTTGGCGCCCCAGGCGCTGGAGCGACTCGGTCACTATCACTGGCCCGGCAACGTGCGCCAGCTGGAAAACACACTGTTCCAGGCCGTGTCGCTGTGCGAGGGCGGTACGGTCAAGGCCGAGCATATCCGCCTGCCGGACTATGGCGCGCCGCAACCCTTGGGTGAGTTCTCGGTGGAAGGGGGCTTGGACGCTATCCTCGGGCGCTTTGAAAAGGCAGTGCTGGAGCGTCTGTACAGCGACTACCCGAGTAGCCGGCAATTGGGCAAGCGCCTCGGCGTATCGCACACCACCATTGCCAATAAACTGCGACAGCATGGGTTAGGCAAGGAGTAGGACGAGGCAGTTAAGTTACTTGTTGATACAAATGATAAGCCGTATCATTCGTCTTCAATGATGGCCGCAGGGAGTGCACGCCTGGATAACAATGAAGGTGAACCCCATGCTCAAACTTCTCCTGGTCTATGGCCACTTGCTCGCTGCCTGCATCGCCCTCGGCACCCTGCTGCAGGCGGATCACAAGCTCTGGCGCTGGCGCAAGGAGTTGTTGGACCCTGCGCAGCGTGAGCAGCTGACCGAGATTCAGACGATCGTTAGCCTGGCGCTGCTGTGTCTGTGGGGCTCAGGTTTGTTGCTGGTGATGCTGGGGTACCGCGAAGAGGGGGTGGACTATCTGCTCAATCAGAAGCTCTGGGCCAAGGCCAGTGTAGTGACGCTGCTGACTCTGAACGGCATGCTGCTGCACAAAATAGGTTTTCCTTTGTTGCATCGGGCGCCTTTCGTCTCCCTGTCCAGTTCTGCCCGGACTCGGCTTGGGCTCTTGGGTGCCCTGTCGATGAGCAGCTGGCTGTTTGCCGCTTTTCTCGGTGTGGCGCGGCCGTGGAACCATGCCATGCCTTACCTGCATATGATGGGTGCCTTTGCCGCGCTGCTGCTGGTGGCCTGCGCCGTAGCGATTGTAGTGGTACGGGCGGCGGGTACCGAGCAGGGCGATGCGACTGCGGAGGCGTGTTAGACCGCGCAGCACCCACGTGACAGGGGCTGGCGGGTGAGGTCCTAGTTCCCTGCGTTCGGCAGCAAAGGTTCTTCATCCGCTTCGGTTAAGCCACAACAGGTGCTCTCTCTCGGATGCCTGTTGCGCGCGTAAGGTTCAGTGGCTGACGTGCTGCGAATCGCCCAGTTGGTGCTCTTCGCCGGCATAGTAAGCGCGTACCCGTGGGTCCATCACCGCGCGCCAGAGTGGCGGAATCAAGGCCAGCACGATCATGCCGGCATAGCCATTCGGCAGTTGCGGGCTGTCGTCGAAGTGGCGCAATACCTGGTAGCGTCGCTTGGCGAAGGCGTGGTGGTCGGAGTGACGCTGCAGGTGGAACAGAAATAGGTTGGTCAGCAGGTAGTTGCTGTTCCAGGAGTGCTTTGGGTTGGTGCGCTCGTAGCGGCCGTCATCCAGTTTGCGCCGGTGCAGGCCATAGTGTTCGACGTAGTTGACGATCTCCAGCAGGGTCAAGGCAACGAAGGATTGACCGAGGAAGAACAGCACGCCGAGCCAGCCAAAGGCCAGGCTGAAGCCGAGCAGAAATGCCGCGCTGATCGCATACCAGCCGATCAACTCGTTGCGCCAATGCAGGGCCGGCAAGCCTTTGCGCTTGAGACGTTGGGCCTCAAGCGCCCAGGCATTGAGGAAATTGTGCTTGTAGGCGCGAGGTAGGAAGGCATACAGACTCTGACCATAGCGCGCAGAGGAGGCATCTTCCGGGGTGCAGACATGTACATGGTGGCCACGCAGGTGTTCGATCTTGAACCCCGCATAACACACCGCCGCCAGCAGCAGACCGCCGGCGTTTTGCTCAAGCGGCGGGTCCTTATGAATCAGTTCGTGCGCCACTGTGATGCCAATAGCGCCGGTTACCGTGCCCACTGAAAGCAGCCAGCCAAGTTGGCCAATCCAGTTCCAGGCGTCATATGAGGCAAACACCCAGCCGGCCCAGATCAGCATGCCAAGCAGCAAAGGCACGGTGCTTAGGCTCAGCAAGCGGTAATAGCCTTGGCGCTCCATGGCAGGCACTTCGGTATCCTCGCTGGGGTTCGCCGGATCGCGGCCGATCAGTCCATCGAACAGCGGAATCACCCCGAACACCGTGCCGACCACCAGCCAGGCCCAGGCATTGGCGTATGCGCTGTCCAGTGACTCGCGATAACTGAGCGGAATGCCGAGGACCGGGATCAGCCAGATCCAGTAGCCGACTTTTTTAACGGAAAGTATCCAGTGTGATGGCAGACGCTCAAACATGGGGACACCATTGCGACTTGGCACGCGATTGTATTGTAGGATTGTAGGACAATTGTTGGTGATTGCCTTCCTGTAAAACCCCACCTTTCGGGCAGTTAGCCCGCGCTCCGCCATCTTGGTCAGGTAACACCCTGTGTTACACTCGCCGCCCTCCGCGGTCTCTACGATTTCAAGGAACACCATGACGTTCAAGGCACCGGACAGCCTCGCTGAGCAGATTGCTCATTACCTTGCTGAACGCATCATCCGCGGTGAATTGAAGGAACGTGAGCGCATTCAGGAACAGAAAGTCACCCAGGCGCTTAACGTCAGTCGCGGCTCGGTACGCGAGGCGCTGCTGATCCTCGAGCGCCGCCACTTGATCGTCATCCTGCCGCGCCGCGGTGCCCAGGTCGCTGAACTGACACCCGACAATGTGAAGAGCCTCTACGCCCTGGTTATGGAGCTGTACATCCTGCTCGCCCGGGCGGTAGCCGATGGCTGGCGCGAGGAGGCTGACCTGGCGCCGTTTCTGGCGATCCAGCAACGCTTGCAGGAGAGTTCTCAGCGCGAGGACATCAACACCTTCGTGCAAGGCAGCTTCGATATCATGCGGGCGGCATTTCCGTTCTCGAACAACCCCTATTTGCAGGAAACCGTCGAGAACCTGTTGCCGGCGATCAGCCGTACTTACCATTTGGCATTGGAGCGGCGTAAAGGCGAGATGGGCCAGTTCCTCGAGACCTTCGCGACCTTGCTGCAGGCGATCATTGCCCGCGATCATGGGCAAGCGCGCGACGTGCTGCTCGGCTACGGTGAACACAATTGCCAGCTGGTGCTGGCTGCACTGGCCGAGCGCTAAGGACTTTCATCCATGCGCCTCAAGTGCATCAAGCTGGCGGGCTTCAAATCCTTCGTCGACCCGACCACCGTGACCTTCCCCAGCAACATGGCGGCGGTGGTAGGACCTAACGGCTGCGGCAAGTCCAACATCATCGACGCCGTGCGCTGGGTGATGGGCGAGAGTTCGGCGAAGAACCTCCGTGGCGAGTCGATGACCGACGTCATCTTCAACGGCTCCAATACCCGCAAGCCGGTGACCCAGGCCAGCATCGAGCTGATTTTCGATAACTCCGACGGCACCCTGGTCGGCGAGTACGCCAGCTATAACGAGATATCCATTCGTCGCCGCGTGACGCGCGATGCGCAGAACACCTATTTCCTCAACGGTACCAAGTGCCGCCGCCGCGACATCACCGACATCTTCCTCGGTACCGGTCTGGGCCCGCGCAGCTACTCGATCATCGAGCAGGGCATGATCTCCAAGCTGATCGAGGCCAAGCCGGAGGAGTTGCGCAATTTCATCGAGGAAGCCGCCGGCATCTCCAAGTACAAGGAGCGCCGCCGCGAAACCGAGAATCGCATTCGTCGCACCCACGAGAACCTGGCGCGTCTGAGCGACCTGCGTGAAGAGTTGGAGCGTCAGCTGGAACGCCTGCACCGTCAGGCCCAGGCGGCGGAGAAGTATCAGGAATACAAGGCCGAAGAGCGGCAGCTTAAGGCTCAGCTCACCGCTCTGCGCTGGCAGGCGTTGAATGAACAGGTCGGCCAACGCGAGGCGGTGATCGGCAACCAGGAAGTTGGCTTCGAGGCACTGGTCGCCGAGCAACGCAATGCGGACGCGAGCATCGAGCGCCTGCGTGATGGTCACCACGAACTGTCCGAGCGCTTCAATCTGGTGCAGGGGCGTTTCTATTCGGTCGGCGGCGATATCGCCCGGGTCGAGCAGAGCATCCAGCATGGTCAGCAGCGTCTGCGTCAGTTGCAGGATGACTTGCAGGAAGCCGAGCGAACCCGCCTGGAGACCGAATCGCACCTGGGCCACGACAGCACCTTGCTGGCCACCCTTGGCGAAGAACTGGCCATGCTCGAGCCCGAGCAGCAACTGACCGCCGCTGCGGCGGAAGAGGCGGCGGCCGCGCTGGAAGAGTCCGAGAGCGCGATGCATGGCTGGCAGGAGCAGTGGGACGGCTTCAATCTGCGTTCGGCCGAGCCACGTCGCCAGGCCGAAGTGCAGCAGGCGCGCAGCCAGCAACTGGAACAGAGCCTGGAGCGCTTGGCCGAACGTCAGCGTCGGCTCAACGACGAATTGCAGCAACTGGCAGCCGACCCGGAAGACGCGGCGATTGTCGAGCTGAGCGAACAGATTGCCGCCAGCGAGCTGAGCCAGGAAGACCTGCAGATCGCGGAAGAGCAGCAAGCCGAACGCTTGCAGCAGTTGCGCACGGAGTTGCAGCAAGCTGGCCAGGCGCAGCAGCAGGCCCAGGGCGAGTTGCAGCGGCTGAACGGTCGACTGGCCTCGCTGGAGGCGTTGCAACAGGCGGCGCTCGATCCGGGCAAAGGTGCTGGCGAGTGGCTGCGCGAGCATCAGCTGAATCAGCGCCCGCGTCTTGCCGAGGGGCTGCGGGTCGAGTCGGGCTGGGAGCTGGCGGTGGAAACCGTACTCGGCGCCGATCTGCAAGCGGTGCTCCTGGATGACAGTGCCGGCGCGGCGCTCGACGGACTGGACTTCAGCGGCTTTGAGCAGGGCGATCTGCGCCTGGTCTGTCCGAGTAAAGGCAGCGTGCGGGTGGTTGGCAGTCTGCTGGACAAGGTTGAGGCCAGCGTCGATCTGGCACCCTGGTTGGCCGAGGTCAAGCCGGTGGAATCCCTCGATCAGGCGCTGGCGGCGCGGGCTTCGCTGGCTGAGGATGAGAGCCTGATCAGTCGTGATGGCTACTGGGTCGGTCGGCACTTCTTGCGTATTCGCCGCGCCAGCGAAGCGGAAAGTGGTGTGCTGGCGCGGGGCCAGGAGTTGGAGCGCCTGAGCCTGGAGCGCGACGAACGTGATGCCGCGCTGGCAGTATTGGACGAGCGCCTGGTGCTGCTGCGCGACACGCAACGCCAGCAGGAGGAACTGCGTGAGCAGCAACGTCGCCAGCTGCAGGACCAGGCCCGTCGTCTGGGTGAGCTGAAGGCGCAGCTGTCGGCCGGTCAGGCCAAGGCCGAACAGTTGACCTTGCGCCGTCGTCGCCTCGACAGCGAATTGAGCGAGCTGGCCGAGCAGCGCGAACTTGAAATCGAACAATTAGGTGAGGGGCGTCTGCAACTGCAGGATGCCCTGGATGCCATGGCCGAGGATAACCAGCAACGCGAAAGCCTGCTGGCCCGACGCGATGAGCTGCGTGAACGGCTCGATCGGATGCGTCAGGAGGCCCGCCAACACAAGGATCATGCGCATCAGTTGGCCGTGCGCCTGGGCTCGCTGAAAGCCCAGCATGACTCCACGCGTCAGGCTCTGGAGCGCCTGCAGCTGCAGGCCGAGCGTCTGCACGAGAAGCGTGAACAGCTCAGCCTCAACCTTGAAGAAGGTGAGGCGCCGATGGATGAGTTGCGCATGAAGCTGGAAGAGTTGCTCGACCGGCGTATGGGCGTGGAAGAGGAGCTCAAGCTGGCCCGCCTGGCCTTGGAGGACGCCGATCGCGAATTGCGCGACGCGGAAAAACGTCGCAGTCAGGCCGAGCAGCAATCGCAACTGTTGCGTGGACAGCTGGAGCAGCAACGCATGGAGTGGCAGTCGCTGAGCGTGCGACGCAAGGCGTTGCAGGACCAGTTGCTGGAAGACAACTACGACCTGCATGGCGTGCTCGCGACCTTGCCCGCCGAGGCCAGCGAGAACGACTGGGCCGAGCAGTTGGAGCGGCTCGCTGCGCGGATTCAACGGCTGGGGCCGATCAACCTGGCGGCCATCGACGAATATCAACAGCAGTCCGAGCGTAAGCGCTACCTCGATGCGCAGGATGCTGACCTGGTGGAGGCACTGGATACCCTGGAAAACGTCATCCGCAAGATCGACAAGGAAACCCGCAATCGCTTCAAAGAAACCTTCGATCAGATCAACGGCGGCCTACAGGCGTTGTTCCCCAAGGTGTTCGGTGGTGGTAATGCCTATCTGGAACTCACCGGCGAAGATCTACTCGATACCGGGGTGACTATCATGGCGCGGCCGCCGGGCAAGAAGAACAGCACCATCCACCTGCTCTCGGGCGGCGAGAAGGCGCTGACTGCTCTGGCCCTGGTGTTCGCCATCTTTCAGCTCAATCCGGCGCCGTTTTGCATGCTCGATGAGGTGGATGCGCCGCTGGATGATGCCAACGTCGGTCGCTATGCGCGCCTGGTCAAGGAAATGTCGGAAAAGGTGCAGTTCATCTATATCACCCACAACAAGATCGCCATGGAAATGGCCGATCAGTTGATGGGCGTAACCATGCACGAGCCGGGCTGCTCGCGTTTGGTGGCGGTGGATGTGGAGGAAGCACTGGCAATGGTGGATGCATGATGTGTCTGGCGGTGTAAAGTTGCCTTTCGTCGTGCTAGCTTAATGGCCACTTTTGTTGCCCGTGGAAAACGCCTGTCAGAACATGGAGTTGGCGCCACGTTTTAGAGTTACCGAGGCATGGGCTGGATGCTCTTTTTTATATCAATTTTCATTTAGGGGTCAGGGTATTTCATGGAATTCGGTCTACGCGAGTGGCTGATCGTCATCGGCATCATTGTGATTGCTGGCATCTTGTTCGATGGCTGGCGACGTATGCGTGGTGGCAAGGGTAAGTTGAAGTTCAAACTCGACCGCAGTGTGGCCGACTTACCGGATGATGACAGCGATCCCAACCTGTTGAGTCCGGCGCGCGTGGTCGGTCGGCATAAGGAACCCTCGCTGGACGATGAAAATCTGCCCTCCATGAGCGCCCGCGAGCTGAATCGTAGTCGCGTTGGTGAGCCAGAACAGGGTGATTTGAACCTGGATCTGGATGAGCCGGTACCGACCTTGCTCAACCCGGTCGATGACGAGGCGTCAGGCACGCACAGCAGCGCTGCCAAAGACGCTGGCAAAGAGTTGCCACCGGTTGAGGAAGTCCTGGTGATCAACGTGATCGCCCGCGAAGGAGACGGTTTCAAGGGGCCGGCGTTGTTGCAGAACATCCTCGAGAGCGGTCTGCGTTTCGGCGAGATGGACATCTTCCATCGCCACGAAAGCATGGCTGGCAACGGTGAAGTGCTGTTCTCCATGGCTAACGCGTTGAAGCCGGGCACCTTCGACCTGGACGACATCGATGGTTTCAGCACCCGTGCGGTGAGTTTCTTCCTTGGTTTGCCAGGGCCGCGTCATCCCAAGCAGGCGTTCGACGTGATGGTCGCCGCCGCGCGCAAGTTGGCCCATGAGCTGAATGGTGAGCTCAAGGATGATCAGCGCAGCGTGATGACCGCGCAAACCATCGAGCACTATCGCCAGCGTATTGTCGAGTTTGAGCGCCGGCAGTTGACCAACAAGCGTTAAGCGCCGCCGTTTTAATAGAAAGAGCAGCTCAGGCTGCTCTTTCTCGTTTGAGAGATAAGCAAGATGACCGACGCCGCTACAACCCCGCAGATTGCCGCCGAGCGCGTTGCACAGCTACGCGCCGAGCTGGATGAGCACAATTATCGCTATCACGTGCTGGATGAGCCGAGCATTCCGGATGCGGAATATGATCGTCTGTTCCACCAGTTGAAAGCTCTGGAGGCCGAGTATCCGCAGTTGATCACGCCAGACTCGCCGACTCAGCGGGTCGGAAGCCTGGCACTGTCGGCCTTCGGCGAGGTCAAGCACGAAGTGCCGATGCTCAGCCTCGGCAACGCCTTCGAAGAAGACGATCTGCGGGATTTCGATCGTCGGGTACGCGAAGGCCTGGATCTGCCGGTCGGCGACCTGTTCGGAGGCGGCGCCGAAGTCGAATACAGCTGTGAGCCTAAACTCGACGGCCTGGCGGTCAGCCTGCTGTACGAGAATGGTCTGCTGGTGCGCGGCGCCACCCGTGGCGATGGCAGCACAGGCGAAGACATCAGCGTCAACGTGCGCACCATCCGCAATATTCCTCTCAAACTGCACGGTAGCGGCTGGCCAAGCGTGCTGGAAGTGCGTGGCGAGGTATTTATGTCCAGGGCCGGTTTCGCCGCGTTGAACGCCCGCCAGCTGGAAAGCGGCGGCAAGACCTTCGCCAACCCGCGCAACGCCGCGGCCGGCAGCTTGCGGCAGCTGGACTCGCGGATCACCGCCAGCCGCCCGCTGGAATTGTGTGCCTATGGCATCGGCCAGGTGCAGGGTGAGCTGCCGGATAACCATATCGGCATCCTGACGGCCCTGAAAGGCTGGGGGCTACCGATCAGTCGTGAGCTGCAGCTGGCCAAGGGCGCCGAAGAATGCCTGGCCTACTACCGGGCCATCGGCGCGAAGCGCGACGCCCTGCCTTATGAAATCGACGGTGTGGTGTTCAAGGTCAATAACCTGGCCTACCAGCGCGAGCTGGGCTTTCGCGCGCGCGAGCCGCGCTGGGCGATTGCCCATAAGTTCCCGGCGATGGAGGAGCTGACCGAGCTGCTGGACGTCGAGTTCCAGGTCGGGCGTACCGGCGCAGTGACGCCGGTGGCGCGTTTGCAGCCGGTGAGAGTGGCCGGGGTCACGGTGTCCAACGCAACTCTGCACAACATGGACGAAGTCATGCGTCTGGGCGTGATGATCGGCGATACGGTGATCATCCGCCGTGCCGGCGATGTAATTCCGCAAGTGGTGCAAGTGGTGGCCGAGCGCCGTCCGGCGGATGCGCGTCCGGTGCATATCCCGGAAAGCTGCCCGGTGTGTGGCTCGCGGGTCGAGCGCACCCAGTTGATCAAGCGCAGCAAGGGCAAGGAGTCGGTCAGTGAAGGTTCGATCTACCGTTGTGTCGGCCGCCTGGCCTGCGCGGCCCAGCTCAAGCAGGCGATCATCCACTATGTGTCGCGCCGCGCCATGGACATTGAGGGCCTAGGCGAAAAGAGCGTCGAGCAACTGGTCGACGAAGGCCTGGTACGTTCACCTGCGGACCTGTACACCCTCAAGTTCGAGCAGCTTGTCGGTCTGGAAGGCTTTGCCGAGCTGTCGGCCAACAACCTGCTGGCGGCTATCGCCGATAGCCGCCAGCCGAGCCTGGCTCGCTTCATCTACGCGCTGGGTATTCCCGATGTCGGCGAGGAGACCGCCAAGCTGCTGGCCCGTGCCCTCGGTTCGTTGCAGCGCATCCAGCAGGCACTGCCCGACGTATTGACCTACCTGCCGGATGTCGGTCTTGAAGTGGCCTACGAGATCCGCAACTTCTTCGATGATGCGCATAACCAACAAGTGATTCATGACCTGCTGGCCCGTGGCCTGGAACTGCAGGAGGAGGGGGAGCTCAGCCCCGAATTCGCAGCCTGCGCCACCCTGGCGGGTTTCATCGACAAGTTGAACATCTCCGGTATCGCTGCCACCGGTGCGAAGAACCTGGCCGAGAAGGCCGCTAGCCTGGATGGGGTAATTGCTCTCAGCCAGGACTGGCTGGAGCTGAGCGTCACCAAGGGCCTGAGCGAGAAGGCCAAGCAGTCGCTGCGCGAGTTCTTTGCTGTAGAGGCGAATATCCAGCGTGCCCGGGCCATCGAAGCCCAACTGCGCGAGTTCGGTATGCATTGGCAAAGCGAGAAGAGGGTCGTTGCCGGCTTGCCGTTGGCCGGCCAGACCTGGGTGCTGACCGGCGCGCTGGAAGTGATGAGTCGCGACCTGGCCAAGGACAAGCTGGAAAGCTTGGGCGCCAAGGTGGCCGGCTCGGTATCGGCCAAGACCACCTGCGTGGTGGCGGGACCAGGCGCGGGCTCGAAACTGGCCAAGGCCAGCGAGCTGGGGCTCAAGGTGCTGGACGAGGAGGCCTTCCTGGCCGAGTTGGCTGCTTATGGCGTGGTGGCCTGATTCAGTAGGTAATCACCCTGGGTGGGAGGGATCTTAGTCGCGATGCGTTTGCACGACTCTCGGCCGCCATCGCGGCCAAGGCCCCTCCTACGGGCCGCTGATGTAGTCAAGCTCATCACTAGCGAGTCAGCCGATCAACCTGCCGCCAAGCTCTCGACGACCTCGACCAGTGCATCATCCATTGTTGGCTCGACAGTATCAGATGCCGCTGTGGGGCCAGATGTCTGGCGGTATTCACTGGGGGTGCAGCCGACGCACTGTTTGAAGGCGCGGGCGAAATAGGAGGGGTCCTTGAAGCCGACCTCGTAGCCGATGCTGGTGATGGGCATCTGACTGTTGTCGAGCATGTCCTTGGCGCATTCCATGCGTTTGCTGAGAATGTAGTCCATAAAGCCAGTACCGTTCACCTCCTTGAACAGGCGACTGAAGCGGAACGGCGTCATGCCGCAGCGCTGTGCCAGAGCCTTCTGGTCGATGCTTTCGCGAAAATGCTGGTCGATGTACAGCAGAGCCTTTTCCAGCGCCTGGTGTTTTTGATGGTCTGCAGTATGTCGAATGCTGTCCGGCAGAGCCGGGAAGTGTTCGATTAGTGGCTTCTGGCTCTGTCCGTTGGCGGTGCGGCGCAGTTGGCAGAGTTGCTCCAGAGATTTCATATAACGGCTCTGCTCGGCCCCCGAGAGAGGCAGCACCATATATTCCCAGACTCGCGAGCGCATGGCCCAGACCGCCAGCTCTTCGGAGTGTTGCACTGTGAACATGGTAAGAGGAATCGAGGGGAAGCTGCGCTTGACCTCCAGCAGCCAGTTAAGGCCCAGCAGGTCGGGCCTATCGAAGTGCATGCAGATCATGTCCGGCTGCTGGCCCCAGTCGCCGTTGGTAAGTTCCGAGTCCTGAACCAGCCGGCAGTTGCAGGATGAGCGAAACTGCGCGATCAACTCCTCGGTTGATCGGTCATGGGTCAAATCGAGCCACAACAGCAATGGCTTGCTGGCCGATATAGACGTCATCGCTGAACTTTGCGCCCCTCTGTTTTTATGCCCCGCCCCTAGCTGACAAGTAAAGTCACAATGCCACCTCTGTAAAGGTCAAATCCTGCTGAAGGTGGCCTGCTGGCCGGACGTGAATCGCTATAAGCAGCCGCAAGCCCAGCCTCGGAGGGGTTCATGTCGATTAGTAGCGACGAGCCGCTGGTCGTCTGCTGTTGGCTCGCTATTCGTACTGCTGCTCTCTGTCTCGCTTGCCACAGGCCTCACCGATGGTGCACTGGCCGCGCGGATAGAGTCCGGCAAAAAAGTCCTAACGATCCGCAAAAAACTCCTAACGCCTATTTTTATCGCTAACTAGGGTGCAAGTAGGCAGGCAACAAGCGCTGCCGGGCTCTTGGAATAATCATTCGAGTGAGGTGGGCGAAATGACTTTTGCAGATATCAAAACTTCGGTGATGAAGTTTGTCGAGGACGAGGATGGCCTGACTATCGTGGAGTATGCGGTGGCGGGTGGGCTCATCAGCCTTGCAGTTGTTGGTGCGTTCACTACGTTGGGCACTGCTGTTAAAGATGCACTCCTCAGGCTTTCTGCTTGTATTGGCGGTGGTGGTGGTGGTACCTGCACATAATTTGGTTTTTCCTTGCAGGGGGATGCAGCGATGTCCGGGGAGCAAATGTTTAACGCTGTTGTGCTGCTAGGGCTGCTGGGCATAGTGGTGGTGAGCGATCTTCGCCGCCACCGCATCCCCAACCTGCTGGTTCTGATTGGGTTAGCGTTGGGGTTGACCAGCCATATGCAAGCTACCGGTCTTCCCGGGCTAAGCGATGGCACGCTGGGGCTGTTGATCGGTTTCGGTCTATTCCTGCCGATGTATGCACTGGGCGGCATGGCGGCCGGCGATGTCAAGTTAATGGCCATGGTCGGCGCCTTTCTGACCCCACAAGGTGCGCTCTGGGCTGCTCTCTTCAGCCTGATTGCCGGTGGGCTGTGCGGTTTCCTGATCGTGCTGGTTCGCGGCCAGTTGTCGATGACCTTTTCTCGGTATTGGCTGATGTTAAGGGCACGCGCCTACTTTGCCCCAGCGACGGATGAAGTCGCGGGCAAGCCTTTCCCCTATTCGGTCGCGATTCTGCTTGGCACTCTGGCCAGTGGCTACTGGTTGCACTTCATCCAATAGCCGGGAGGTTCGTTATGTATGCAATAAGCGACAGCGATGCCTTCCCCAGCGAAAGAGAAGCGGTGCAACGCCTGGCGCCGCAGCCGCGCAGCATTCGCGATACCGGTTTGGCCGATAACTTCCTCGGCGATCTGCTATGCAAACATCTGCATGACGCCGGGGTGCTGGATTTGCCGCGGCTGGTCGAGCGCCTGGCGCTGGCCGGCACGGTGGTCGAAGAGATTCTCGTATTTCTGCGTAAGGATGGTCGCGTAGAGGTGCTTGGTCAGGGCGGTGGCCAGGCGCTGCGCTACGGCCTGACCGAACGCGGCCGCAGCGCCGCTCGCGATGCCCTGGCGCGTAGCGGCTATATCGGCGCCGCGCCCTATCCGGTGAGTGCCTACCGCTCGCTGCTCAAGGTGCAGACCATTCACCACGGGCGTATCACCGCTCGCGACATGGGGGCGGCCTTCAGTGGCGTGGTGCTGACCAAGGGCATGCTCGATCAGTTGGGCGTGGCCCTGAACTCAGGGCGCGCCATGATGATTTACGGCCCGGCGGGCACCGGCAAGACTTATATCAGCAGCCGACTGATCCGTCTGTTCGCCGAGGCCATCTGGGTGCCGCATGCCATCGCCATCAATGAGGCGGTGATCGAGATCTATGACCCGCAGACCCACCAACGCCTCGACCAGGACGGGCAGGAGAACAAGCTGCTACTCAACGAGGGTATCGATCGGCGATTACTCTGCTGTAAGCGGCCGATAGTCATCACCGGCGGTGAGTTGAGCATGGAGCAGCTGGACATCCGCTACGACCCCTTCACCCGCCTGTACCAGGCGCCGTTGCAGCTCAAGGCCAGCAATGGCCTGTTTATCATCGACGACATGGGCCGCCAGCGCATGGCGCCGGCCGAGCTGCTCAATCGCTGGATAGTGCCGATGGAGGAGAAACGTGACTTCCTCAACCTCGGCGGTGGTCGCCATTGCGAGCTGCCATTCGACCTGATCCTGGTGTTCTCCACCAACCTCAACCCGCTGGAGTTGGCCGATGAGGCCTTTCTGCGGCGCATCGGCTACAAGCTGCACTTCGATTACCTCAAGCCCGATGAGTACGGGTGCATCTGGCGCCAGGAGTGCGAGCGCTTGGGCATCGTCTATGACCCGGTGCTACTGCGCTACGTACTGCAAGGCTTGTATGAAACCGAGGGTATGCCGCTGGTGCCTTGCCATCCACGGGACTTGCTTGGCATGGCGCTTGATCGCCAGCGCTACCTGGATGGCTCCGGGCCACTGTCGCCCAGCGAGCTGGAGTGGGCCTGGCACAACTACTTCGTCCAGCTCGACTTTCTTGGCTAAGGAGATACCGACATGAGCGCTCGTACTCTTACCCTGATTGCCCTTTCCCTGACCCTGGGTCTGGGCGCCGCCTGGATGGCCAACAACTGGCTCAGCGCGCGATTGAATGCCAGCCCGGATGACAATTTGCAGAATGTGGTGGTCGCCACGCTGGAAATTCCGTTCGGGCAGATGGTCGAGGCTCAGCAGGTTACCGTGGTGCGTATGCCCAAGGACACGGTGCCGGACGACTCGTTCGAGGCTGCTGACCAGGTGGTGGGCAAGATTGCCACCTTCTCCATGCTGCGTGGCGACATCGTTCGCGGTGCACGTTTGGCCGAGCACCTTGGCGGCAGCACTCTGGCTTCACTGATCGCGGCGGACAAGCGCGCGATCACGGTACGGGTGGACGATGTGGTCGGCGTCGGTGGCTTCCTGTTGCCGGGCAACCGGGTCGATGTACTGGCCACCAAGCGGGTGGGTAATAACAACGAATCCGAGTCGAAGACCATCCTCGAAGATCTGCGGGTACTGGCCGTCGACCAGACCGCCAGCACCGACAAGACCCAGCCGGTGGTGGTGCGCGCGGTGACCCTGGAAATGACCCCCGAAGAAGCTGAAGTGCTGGTCAACGCCATGAGCGAAGGCAAGCTGCAACTGGCCCTGCGCAACCCCTTGGATAACCAGAAAAAGCCGGCCGAGCAACTGGCCGTGGTCGAGCAACCAGCACCAGTCGCTGAGCCAGTGAAGCAGGTGGTTCGCCGCCGCATCGGTAGCGGTGGCGGCGGCGTCACCATCATTAGGGGCACCGAGGTGAAGGTGGCCAAGGTACAGATCTAGGTTCGACCAGCCGTTAGCTGGATTCCCAGGTGACGGCTGGTCAGGCAAACGCCCTGTCGCACAAGGAGAAGAGTATGCAAAGCATTCGGAAAGTTGCCGCTGTGGCAGTGCTGTTGCTGGGCAGTTGGTCGATGCTGCCAGCTGTGCTGCAGGCGGCCGAAACGCAATCTGGGGTCGCTGCGATGCCGGCAGCCAATGTCAGTACTGTCCAGGTGCCAATCTACAAGTCGCGGGTGCTCAGCACCCGCGCGCCGGTGAAGAAGGTCTCCGTGGGCAACCCGGAGATCGCCGACATCCTGGTCACCAGCCCGACCCAGCTGTACCTGCTCGGCCGCTCCCTGGGCAGCACCAATGTGCTGCTCTGGGATAGCCGCAATCGCCTGATCGACAGCCTCGATCTCGAGGTGGTGCATGACCTCGGCGGGCTGAAGAGCAAGCTGCACCAACTGTTGCCCAATGAGCCGATCGAGGTGTTCAGCGCCCAAGGGGCCTTGGTGCTACGCGGCCAGGTCAGCAGCGCCGCGGCCATGGACACCGCGGTCAAGCTGGCCAAGACCTACACCGCACAGACTGCCAGCGTGGTGCAGGGTGAGGGCGAGGCGGCCGCTGCGGCGCCGACCCAGTCGCTGGAGGTGATCAACCTGCTCAGCGTCGGCGGCAGTCAGCAGGTGATGCTTGAGGTCAAAGTAGCGGAGATGCAGCGCAGCCTGGTCAAGCGCCTCGGGGTGCGTTTTCTTGCGATTGGTGATTCTGGGAACTGGAGCCTGGGCGGCTTCAATAACAGCGCCTCACTGGTTGATGGCTTGCTGAGTGCGGACAAGGGCTTTCTGGCTCAGTTCACCTCTGCGAGCTTCCTCTTGGATGCGGTGCTGGAGGCAGCCAAGGAGAACGGCTCGGCCAAGGTGCTGGCCGAGCCGACTCTGACCACCCTGACCGGGCAGCAGGCCGAGTTCATTTCCGGTGGTGAGTTCCCTATTCCGGTATCTGACGACGATGGCATCACCATCGAGTTCAAGGAATTTGGTGTGGGCGTGAAGTTTCTCCCGGTGGTACTCGACTCCGGGCGCATCAACCTTAACTTGAATGTATCGGTCAGCGAGTTGGTGGCAGCCAATAGCTTGGTGGTGGATACGCAGGCCGCCGCAGGAGCTTCTTTACTGGTGCCCGCGCTGACCAAGCGCAGCGCTCAGTCCACGGTCGAGTTGGGTAACGGCCAGACCATCGCCATTGCCGGTTTGATCAGTGAAAACACTCGTGATTTCGTCAGCCGCTTCCCAGGTTTGGGCGACGTACCGGTGATCGGTCATCTGTTTCGCAGTCAGGAGTTCATTAACGGTGAAACAGAACTGGTGATTCTGGTCACTCCGCACCTGGCCAAGCCAGTGGACGCCAGGAGCGTACGCCTGCCCACCGATAACTTTGTCGAACCCAGTGACATGGACTTCTACCTGCTCGGTAAGACCAAAGGTCGTCAACTTGGCCGGCAGGTTCCCGTCAGCCTCGGCGTGAGTGAAGGTAGTTTTGGCCATGATCTCAACTAGTCGCAACAAGGTGGAGGCAACGACCATGAAAACCATGATTTCCCTTTGTCTGCTGGTGTCCGCATTGCCCGGCTGCATGACCTATGAGGAAGGTCGGGTCGGCAGCCTGGGTTATAGCGTTTATGACACCCACTACCAGCAAATAGCCGACAAGTCGCTGGCGGCCAATCCTGGCACTGAGCTTTCTCCCGCCGGCACAGATGGCCCTTTGACCGAGAAGGTCATGGATGGTTACCGCGGTGTGACCGGCGATGCACGGCAGGTGGGGCAACCGATCCAGATCAATATCAACAACTGAGGACTCGATGATGAAGCCCCGTATGCAGAGGCCGTTCACCGCACAGCCGAAACGCCAGCGGGGGGCGGTGATCGTGCTGGTAGTGGTGGCCTTGCTGGCTATTCTGGCCATGGCTGCCCTGGCCCTGGATGGTGGGCATATGCTGGTGAACAAGACGCGGTTGCAGAATGCGGTGGATGCGGCGGCGTTGAGTGGCGCCAAGACCCTCAACCAGGTGCAGGGCACCGGCAATGCCTCAAGCCTGGCGCGAGATGCCGCATTGAATACGCTGACGCAAAATGCCAACGCCAATGGCAACAGTGAGCTGGCGGTGGCTATCGGAGGTAATGCTGGCGGCTTCGCGGTGGTGGAATTGGCCAATAGCGTCTATGGACCTTTTTCCTTTCCCGGGCCGGCCGATGCCAGCTATGTACGCGTATCTGTGCCCGATTACCCCTTGGCCGGTTTTTTCTGGGGAATCTTGCAGGCAATAGGCGGCGGCAACCCCGCCAAGGCCGTAGCCGCCATAGCCACAGCGGGGCCCAGCCCGACAGCTCCCTGTAATGTCGCGCCCTTGCTGGTCTGTGGCAATTCCACCCAGTACGACCCGGCGAACGGCATGTTCTGGGGTTACCAATTCGGCGATTTGGAGGTGCTGAAAATCGCCGCCGGCAATACCTCGGCCATAGGTCCCGGCAACTTCCAGTTGATCCGCCTGCCGGGCAACAACGGGGCTGCGGATATTCGCAACGCCCTGGCCGGTGGTATCGAACAATGCAATAGCCCGGGTAGCACCGTGGAGACCGAGCCGGGTAATACAGTGGGGCCGGTGGTCCAGGGGCTCAATACGCGCTTCGGTCAGTACTCCGGGCCGGTCAACTCCGGGGACTATCCGCCGGATCTGGTGATCAGTTTCAGCACACCGAAAATGACCTATAACGCCAACACCTCGCCGCCGCGGGTTGAATACCAGGGCCAGCCGGTGACTTCCAATATGGGCAATCTTTCCACTGCCACCGCGGCGCTGCTCGACTACAACGACTGGAAGCAGAGCGTCGCCAATTGCCCAGGTGGTTGTGAGCCCAATGGGGTCTTCGAGCGGCGCATGCTGAAGATTGTAGTGGGCCAGTGTGATGGCCATACCAATGGCAATAACACTTTACCGGTGCTGGGCTTCGGTTGTTTCTTCATCCTGCAGACGGCTGCGCAGCAGGGTCAGCAAGCGCAGATCTTCGGTCAGTTCGTCAAAGAGTGTGAAGGGGACAATGTGCCCGGCCCCAACCCTGCGGCGGATGCGGGGCCGCAGATCATCCAACTGTACAAGACCTATATCGGCAGCGGTGTCGGAGTACCGAGCAGCGACTCGTAGGAGGGTTGTCATGCAGCGTCGCGCATTAAAACAGCCCAGGTTCGAGCGGGGCGTGGCCATGGTGGAGTTCGCTATCGCCTTGCCGTTGTTGCTCCTGCTGCTGTTCGCCATCGGCGAGTTCGGCCGCATGCTGTTCCAGTACAACAGCCTGCTGCAGGCCAATCGTGACGCAGTTCGCTATGTGGCTGGCAAGGCCTGGAATCGTACCCTTGGCCGAGTCGAGCTGAGCGCCGCTTTGCAGACGGAAACCAAGAACCTGGCCGTGTACGGCGTGCCAACTGCGCAGCCGGGTAGCCAGCCGCTGGTATCGGGCCTGACGACTGCAGATGTACAGGTCTCCGCAGTCGGCGTGGATCATGTTCAGGTCAACATCAGTTACAGGTTCAGGCCATTGTTTGGCAGCGGCATTCCAGCCTTTATCGGTGGTCAGACCGCGCTGGACTTCCCGCTGGTCGCCACCACTGTCATGAGGGCGCTGTAATGAACCGCAAGCGCATGCAGGGAGTGTATGTCGTGGAGTTCGCCGTCATCGGCCTGTTGCTGTTCACCCTGCTGTTCGGCGTGCTGGAGATGGGGCGTCTGTACTTCACGGCCAACGCACTGAATGAAGTCGTGCGTCGTGGCGCACGACTGGCGGCGGTGTGTGACATAAACCAGCCACGAATATTGCAGCGGGCAATCTTCAATGCGGCCGATAACAGTGGCGCGAGCAGCTTGATCGCGAATTTGGATCCTGCTGACCTGAGCCTGACTTATCTGGACCAGAACGGTGCAGTGGTGAGCAACCCTGGAGACCTGACCGGCGCCAATGGTTTCCGCGCCATACGCTACGTTCAACTGCAGGTGCGCAACTTTGCCTTTGATCTACTTATCCCAGGGCTCGGCCAAGCAATCACCTTACCGGTATTTACATCGATCATGCCCCGCGAAAGCCTGGGGCGGAGTGTCGAAGGAGATACGGAATGTTAAATCTCAGGGAAACTCCCACAGTATCCAGGACACCTGGGATGCAGGCTTTTCGCTTGTTGATCAGCAGTCGCGACCCAGAGGCACTGCACCGTCTGCAAGCCAGCAGTCAGCGCCTGCCCGGACTGCAGGTGACTACCCGTCTGGTGAGCAATGGGCACACCGATCCGTTGTACGGGCTGGAGCAGATGCCCGACTTTTTGTTGCTGCGCGTCAGCCACCTGTGGCGCGAGGAACTGGCGGCCCTGTTACTGCGTCCAGCGCATGAGCGCCCGCCACTGTTGGTGTGTGGCCCGCTGGATGAGCGCGAAGGCATGCGCTTGGCGATGCAGGCTGGAGCCCGTGATTTTCTGCCCGAGCCGGTGGTGGCGGAGGAGCTGCTGGCGGCGCTGGGACGAATGCTGATGGACGTCCGTGGCAGTAGCGGTAGTAGTGGCAAACTGATCGCCGTGATGAACGCCAAGGGCGGCTCCGGTGCTACCTTGCTGGCCTGTAATCTGGCTCAGCAACTCAGTAGCCAGGGCGGCAGTACCCTGTTGCTCGACCTGGATCTGCAGTTCGGCAGTGTGGCTCACTACCTCGATGTGCATCCGTCGCACAGTCATCTGGACGTGCTGCAGCAAATCGACGAGTTGGACAGTGTGGCATTGCGAGGTTTTTGCAGCCACTTCAGTCCGACCCTGCATGTGCTGGGTGGACGCTCCAATGAGCTGTGCCTGTCGCAGGACGTGCGCCTGGAGCAGTTAGAGGCTCTGTTGCGCTTGGCGCGCAGTACCTATGACTTTGTGGTGGTGGATTTGCCGCGGCAGATCGACCATCTCACCGGTACTACCTTGGAGCAGGCCGACCGGGTTTACATTCTGTTGCAGCAGAGCCTCAGCCATCTGAAAGACGCCACCCGTCTGGTGCGCATCCTGCGCGATGACCTGGGGGTGCAGGGCAACCGCCTGCAAGTGGTGGTCAATCGTTACAACAAGTCCGCACCGGTCAGCCTCCGGGATATTACCGAGGCGTTGCGCGGTGCGGGATTGCAGAAACTGCCCAACGACTATGCGGTGGTCAGTGAAAGCCAGAACACCGGGGTGCCGCTGGAATTACATGCGCCACGGGCCCCGGTAACCCTTGCCATGCGTGAGCTGTGTCAGGAGTTGCTCGGCACCGAGGCTGCCACGAAGGGTTTGTTGAAACGTACCTTTGGCCGATTGTTCGGGGGATAGATCATGCTCAGCGAATTTCGTAATCGTCTGCGTCAGCAACCCGTTAAGACTAAGCCTGCAGACCTGCTGGACGCTCAAGCCAAGGGCGAGGATTCTGCCAGTGTGCCCATGGCCTGGGAGGCCAGTGCGGCGGACATACTCTACGAGACCCGAACCCATCTCAATCCGGTGGAGACCGAGTGGCGGGAGAAGATCTACCAGCAACTGCTCAAGGTCATGGATCTGTCGCTACTGGACTCTCTGGAGCCTGCCGAGGCGGGGCGGCAGATCCGCGAGATCTGCCAGCGCCTGCTGGACGAACATTCGGCACCGGTGAGTGCCAGCAGCCGGCAACTGATCATCAAGCAGATCACCGACGAAGTGCTCGGCCTCGGGCCGCTGGAGCCGCTGCTGGCCGATCACAGCGTATCGGACATCCTGGTCAATGGGCACGCCTCGGTGTATGTCGAGCGGCACGGCAAATTACAGCGAACCGATGTGCGTTTTCGCGACGATCAGCATCTGCTGAACATCATCGATCGCATCGTCTCCAGCCTGGGGCGGCGTATCGATGAGTCCTCGCCTCTGGTGGATGCGCGATTGAAGGACGGTTCGCGGGTCAATGCGATCATTCCGCCCCTGGCCATCGATGGGCCCAGCATGTCGATCCGGCGATTCGCGGTGGATCTGTTGAATACCGAAAGCCTGGTGCAGATGGGCACCCTGACGCCAGCCATCGCCCTGGTGCTCAAGGCTATCGTCCGTGGGCGTTTGAATGTGTTGATCTCCGGTGGTACCGGCAGCGGCAAGACCACCATGCTCAACGTGCTGTCCAGTTTCATTCCGCATAACGAACGCATCGTCACCATCGAGGACTCGGCCGAGCTGCAGCTGCAGCAACCGCATGTGGTACGCCTGGAAACCCGACCGCCAAACATTGAGGGTCGCGGCGAGGTGAGCCAGCGCGAGCTGGTGCGCAACAGCCTGCGCATGCGCCCGGACCGTATCGTCATCGGCGAGGTGCGTGGCGCCGAGGCGCTGGACATGCTGACAGCGATGAATACCGGCCACGACGGTTCGCTGACCACCATTCATGCCAATACGGCGCGCGATGCCCTGGGGCGAATCGAGAACATGGTGTCGATGACCGGGGCGACCTTCCCGATCAAAGCCATGCGTCAGCAGATCGCATCGGCTATCGATGTGGTGATCCAGCTGGAGCGGCAGGAGGATGGCAAGCGGCGCCTGATCAGCGTGCAGGAAATCAACGGCATGGAGGGTGAGATCATCACCATGACCGAGATCTTCTCTTTCGTCCGTCAGGGCATGGGCGAGCATGGCGAGGTGCTCGGCGAGTTCCGTCCGACGGGTATGGTGCCGGCCTTCCGCGACGTGATAGCCAAGCGCGGCATCGAGTTGCCACTCAACCTGTTCCGCCCGGAATGGATGGAGGGCCAGTCATGAATCAGATTCCCTCAGAGTTCATCCTGGCCTTTCTTGGCATGGTCTTCGTTGCGGTGTTTCTTCTCAGCCAGGGACTGGTAGTGCCGGTATTCGGCGAGGCAGGCAAGGTGCGCAAGCGCATCCGCAGCCGCCTGCATGTGCTGGAGCGGGCCAGTAATCTGCCGAATATGCAGACCGTGTTGCGCCAGAAGTACCTCAGGCGCTTGTCGCCGCTGGAGGCGAGGTTGGAGCAGTTACCGGCCATGGAGACTATGGCGCAGATGATCGAGCAGGCGGGGCATGACTACCGCGCCTACCGGGTGCTGCTGCTGGGGCTGATTTTGGCGGTAGCTGCCGGTATTGCGCTTTGGCTGTTCACGCAACTCTGGTGGCTGGCGCTGCCTGTGGCCTTAGCCGTGTTCTGGTTGCCACTGTTGAAGATTGCCAGCGACCGCGGCAAGCGCTTCGCTCAGTTCGAGGAGGGACTGCCGGATGCCCTGGATGCCATGTGCCGCGCGCTACGTGCCGGACACCCGTTCAACGAGACCTTGCAGCTGGTGGCAGAGGAGCATAAGGGCCCGGTGGCCCATGAGTTCGGCCTGACCTTCGCCGATATCAACTACGGCAACGATGTGCGCCGGGCCATGCTCGGCCTCCTGGAGCGCATGCCGAGCATGACCGTGATGATGCTGGTTACCTCGGTGCTGATTCACCGCGAGTCTGGTGGCAATCTGACCGAAGTGTTGGAGCGCTTGAGCAGCCTGATTCGTGGGCGTTTCCGCTTTCAGCGCAAGGTCAAGACGCTCTCGGCCGAAGGACGCATGTCGGGCTGGATACTGGTGTCGGTGCCTTTTGTGTTGGCGGCGGCGATCGTGCTCTCTACTCCAGCCTATTTGCCCATGCTGATCAATGAGCCCTTGGGGCAAAAACTGGTTATGGGGGCTTTTGTGGCCATGCTGATCGGCATTCTCTGGATACGTAAAATCATCCGGATTCAGGTGTGACAAGCTGCTGAGAAAGGTAGCGAGCGTCGGCCAGCCTGGTGAGTGCATTTCACCGGTTGTTAAGCGCCGGCAGTCCTAGAGGAGGTACTAGTCATGGACTATCTGCTAAGTCTGCTCAATCGTGCAGTAGGCAACGAAGAATTGGCCCGCCTGTTGTTCGTTGGGGCAATCGGTCTGAGTGTGGTGCTGGCCGTGGTGACCCTGGCATTGCTGGTGTTGGGAGTACGAGACCCGGTGCAGCGCAGGCTTAGTCTGATCAAGCGTGGCCATGCTGGCGGCAACTATGGGCAGGATGCGCCAAGCAACCTGCAACTGATGTTGGAGCAGGTGGGCCAGCGCTTTACCTCCGCTGAGCAGGAGAAGGCTTCGACCACTCGTATCCTGCTGACGCACGCCGGTTATCGTTCGTCCGGGGCGGTGCAGACTTACTGGGCGGTACGCTTGCTGGCGCCGCTGATACTGCTGGGTCTCACTCTGCTGGCACTGCCGTTTATCCCGAAGTTGTCCCTGAGCATGGGTATCGCGCTGGTGGCTGCGGCAGTTGGCGTGGGTTGGCTGGCGCCGGCAATCTATGTCGACAAGCGTAAGCAGGCCCGGATGACGCGGTTGCTGGTTGCCTTTCCCGATGCCCTGGACCTGATGGTGGTTTGCGTAGAGTCGGGCCTGGCTTTGCCCCAGGCTATCGAGCGGGTGGCCGATGAGATGGCGGTCAGCCAGCCGGAATTGGCCCTGGAGCTGGCTCTGGTCAATGCGGAAGTCCGCGCAGGCATTCCCAGTACCGAGGCCCTCAAACATTTGGCTGAGCGTACTGGGTTGGAGGATATACGCGGCTTGGTCAGCCTGCTGGCGCAGAGTATCCGCTTCGGTACCAGCGTTGCCGATACCCTGCGTATCTATGCCGAGGAGTTTCGTGATCGGCGTACCCAGCTTGCCGAGGAGACAGCGGCGAAAATCGGCACCAAGCTGATATTCCCACTAGTCTTGTGCCTGTGGCCGAGCTTTTTCCTGGTGGCCATCGGTCCCGCAATTATTGGGGTACTCAAAGCGTTCGGGAAGCTATGACATGAACAGGATCAGTCTGCTGTTGGCCATGATGGCCGTGTTGTCAGGATGTCAGACCATGGGGCCGGAGCAGGCGAGTACGGGGCGCTCGATTTACTCTGGCAATAACTCGTTGCTCTACCAGGTGCAAAAGCAGGCCAGCTCTCCTGATCAAGCTATGCAAATAGCCGCGATGGCTTACCAGGCTGGCGATCTGGATCAGTCTTTGTTCCAGTACCTGCGTGCCATCGAGTTGGATCCGAAACGCTATGCCGCACTGGTTTGGGTGGGTCGCATCCATCGCGAGAGGGGTAATATCCCGCTGGCCGAGATGGCCTTTAGCGATGTACTGAAGAATGAACCGGAAAATATTGAGGCCTTGGCAGAGATGGGGCTGTTGCACTTGGCCAAGCGCAACCATGAGGGCGCGCAGGAGCTGCTGGTCAAAGCACTATCACTGGATCAGCGGCGTCTTGGTAATGGCAAATCTGAGAGCTTGCCTGGGGTTTCTGAACTCAAAGTAGACAGCCAGTCACCATTGAAGGTTTATAACGGACTCGGCGTGCTTGCGGATTTACGCAATGACTTTCCTCTGTCCGAGGCCTATTACCGTTTGGCCATGCTGATTGAGCCACGCTCGGGCCTGGTGCAGAACAGCTTGGGTTATTCCTACTACCTGGCAGGGCAATGGTCTGAAGCCGAGCGCACCTACCAGCGCGGTATAGGCTATGACGCTTCCTATCAGCCGTTGTGGCGCAACTATGGGTTGCTGCTAACGCGGATGGAGCGCTACGAAGAGGCGCTTTCCGCCTTCGAACAGATCGAGAATCGCGCGCATGCCAGCAACGATGTTGGCTACATATGCCTGGTAGAGGGCAAGCTGGATGTGGCAGAGCAGTTCTTTCGCAGCGCGATTGAACAGTCGCCAGCACACTACGCCGTGGCCTGGGAGAACTTGAATCGTATTCAGCAAATCAGGCGGATTCGTCAGCTAGGCGCCAGCCAGGCTGCTGTTGATGCCGTTGCCTCAGTCCCAGAAGTAGAAGTGACTGCGGTCGCTGCTCCCTGACGGCTGCGAGTATCCAGACGATAAGCAACAGCGCAGGCTGAGGGGGCCTGCGCGAAATCTGGTCTCAGTTGATCGCGTCGGTCAGGGCTTTGGCTGGAACGTACTTGACCACTTTCTTTGCTGCGATCTGGATTGCCTGGCCGGTTTGCGGGTTGCGGCCGGTACGGGCAGGGCGCTCACTGATCTTCAGCTTGCCGATGCCCGGCAGGGTGATTTCCTCGGCATTTTCCAGGGCGTCGCTGACAATCTCGC
Organism: Pseudomonas taeanensis MS-3; assembly: GCF_000498575.2. Classification (GTDB taxonomy): domain Bacteria; phylum Pseudomonadota; class Gammaproteobacteria; order Pseudomonadales; family Pseudomonadaceae; genus Aquipseudomonas; species Aquipseudomonas taeanensis. The sequence goes on along the minus strand of NZ_AWSQ01000004.1, from coordinate 728,732 downwards.
TGAGTTGTTCGAGCGCTGCGCGGACAGTGGCCTTCGGGGTGTCGATGGCTTCTGCGATGTCGCTGATCAGCTGGTCTTTGGTCATGGCCATATTTGTTGCTCCTTGCTTGAGTGAGGGGAAGGCGCTAGTAGTAGCCCCGCGCAGGGTACTGCGATTTTGCGGCGAAGGCATTGCTCGAGGTGAATGTCGAGCTGTTGAGACCTGTATGTGACTCGCCTTGCCTCGGTAAATTCCGTTTAAGTAGCAGTGTTGATTACTCAGATGCACTGGCCCTAGGTGGGAAACATATGCCGCGTGCGGTTGGCGATCGCGCAGAGCGAGAGCATTACCGGTACCTCCACCAGAACGCCGACCACGGTAGCCAGCGCCGCCCCGGAGTGTAGGCCGAACAGGGCAATCGCTACAGCTACCGCCAGTTCGAAGAAGTTCGATGTGCCAATCAGACAGGCCGGTGCGGCAATGCGGTGCGGCAGTTTCCAATACAGCGCCCAGATAAAGGCGATGGCGAAGATGCCGTAGGTTTGCAGGGTGAGTGGAATGGCGATCAGCAGGATGATCAAAGGCTGAGCGAGGATGGTCTGAGCCTGGAAGGCGAACAGGATCACCACGGTAGCAAGCAGCCCAAGAATCGAGAATGGCTTGATTCTGTGCAGGAAGCCGTCGTAGCTGTTCTGGCTTTTACTCAGCAGAATATGGCGCACCAGTACCCCTGCGAGCAGTGGCATCACCACATACAGCAGGGTGGAAAGCAACAGGGTTTCCCAGGGAACGCTGATGTCGGTGACACCAAGCAGGAAGGCGGCGATGGGCGCGAAGGCGAATACCATCACCAGGTCGTTCACCGACACTTGGACCAAGGTGTAGGCTGCATCGCCCTTGGTCAGCTGGCTCCAGACAAACACCATGGCAGTGCAGGGCGCGACGCCCAGCAGAATCATCCCGGCGATATATTCCTGGGCGCTGTGTGGATCGACGAAAGGCGCGAACAGGTACTCGAAGAACAATACGCCGAGCGCGGCCATGCTGAACGGCTTGATCAGCCAGTTGATCACCAGGGTCATCACCAGCCCTCTCGGCTCGCGGCTGACCGCTTTGATCGAGGCGAAGTCGATCTGCACCATCATCGGAAAGATCATCACCCAGATCAGCAGGGCGACCGGCAAGTTGACGCTGGCCAGTTGCAGGGCCGCCAGGGCTTCGAATAGGCCTGGCAGTGCACTGCCGAGTGCCACGCCGGTGACGATACACAGCCCGACCCAGAGACTCAGATAACGCTCGAACGAGCCCAGTGGACTGCTGTGAGTTAGGGTGGCGGCGGTCATGGGGTGTTGGCTCCGATCTGATTGAGGGCGGCTCGCAAACTGTCGTCGTCCATGTCGTCCAGAGGCAGGTTCAGCAGCTGCTGAATCCGCGCCTCCAGTTGCGTGTACGCCTTGGCGAAAGCGGCATGGATGTCCGCTTCGCTACCTGTCACATGGGCCGGGTCGGGAATGCCCCAGTGGGCTTTCAATGCCTTGCCGCTGAATAGTGGACAGGCTTCACCGGCGGCGTTATCACACACGGTGATCACCATATCGAAAGTCACGTCGCCGAGGCTGTCCCAGGACTTGCTGCTATAGCCCTCGCTGGCCACTCCGTGTTCGCGGAGTATTGCCAGGGCGCCGGGATTGACCTGGCCGGTCGGTTGGCTGCCTGCGCTCCAGGCATGCAGGCGGTCGGCACCCAGGTGGTTGATCAGCGCTTCGCCGATGATCGAGCGGCAGGAGTTGCCGGTACAGAGAACAAGGATATTGAGCATGTCTAGTCCCATTGACTTAGGTGCGGATGATGGGCAGTGGTTTAGCAGCAGTCGGAGCCAGGTGTGCAACTGGTTTGCTTACGACTCGCGGTCACCCGTGGTTTTTCTACCTTGGGTGCGCAACAGGCGTTATCGGAAGCGCTGGCTTCGCTGTGGTTGAAGGTAGGGATGGCGTTCAGTGAGTGGAACTGCTCCCAGGGAATGCCGGCCGGGTCGACGGTCCAATATTTGTCCGATTCCATGTAGCAGCACGCGCCGCTTTCCTCGATCACCGGTGCGCCGGCAGCCTTGGCCCGGCTTTCCAGGTCCGCCAGTTCAAGGGCGTCTTCCGCCTGGATACCGAGGTGATCCAGACCTACCTTGCCCGATCGGGTGGAGATGGCGAAGTTGACGCGTGGATCGTCCAGCATCCACTTGGCATAGTCAGCGTGTAACACGCTTGGCTCAGCGCTGAACAGGCTGGAATAGAAGGTCACCGATTGTTCGAGGTGGGTAACGCCGAGATGGATATGCATGCGTTTCATGGGCTCTCCTTATACGTTTATACGGATAGGCAGATATATTGGTTCCGAAAAATATGTCAGGCACAGCAGGGCGCATCTTCCTGGGCGTCGCTTGATACGGGATCAATGTTAAAGCGCGGATCGCGCGCGCAGGCAGTCAGGGTTTCGCGCAGGATGGTGCCGGCCCATTCAGGCAGGTAAGGATTGATCTGGTAATACACCCACTGGCCCTGGCGACGATCCAGCAAAATGCCAGCGCTGCGCAGTTGCGCCAAGTGACGTGAAATCTTCGGTTGCGACAGCTGCAGGGCGCTGGTGAGTTCGCAGACGCAGCGTTCGCCTTGTTGGTCAATGAGCGCCAGGCAACGCAGTCGAGTTTCATCGGAAAGCGCTTTGAACAGGCGAACGGGCGTGAGCATGGCGGTGTCTCGATTAAATATATGGATAAGCGTATGTGTTGATGTCGCGTAAGGCAAGCGATGCCGAGCGCGAAATTATGCGAGGGCTTGGTCGTGTCACAGAATTTAACGTTTTCGGGACAGGCAAGGCGGTTGGGGAGTCGCAGTGACTATAGCGCTGCGCGATGATCAGGTACTGCGACGGCGGGCAAAGCCCTTCAGGCCAGAAAGCGTGACCGGCTGGGTCACGGGAAGGAGAGTTGCCGTGAGAGTGTGGGAGAGATTGGCCGGTGTGTTGGAGCGCGTGGCGCTCGCTATTTGATCAGGACAGGAGCGTTTTACGCTGCTAAGTGCTTGAGGCTGTTGTAAGTTCAAAGCAAGCCGGTACAATGGCGCGGCTCGCCACTGGCGGGCAGCGTTATGGTGGTCCTGCCGGTCCCCTCGCAACGATCAGCCGTGAACCCGGTCAGGCCTGGAAGGGAGCAGCCGCAGCGGTGACATTGTGTGCCGGGGTGTGGCTGGCAGGGCCGCCTCCATCTCTCAAGCCTATTCGGGCTTGGCTCGCGTAACCCCTACTTGAGTTTCTCGAAGCGCTCAATGCCGAGCTTTGCTGTGTCTTATCAATTTGGACGCAGAAAAAAGCCCCGCTGTTTGGCGAGGCTTTGATCCGTCACTATCAGGCGTTGTGATAGCTGAGCACGCTGGCGTGTTCCTTCAGCGCTTTGCGCATCTCCGTGGGAATGTTGCCGGAGCGTACGGCGAGTTCCTGGCGAATCTCTTCGAGGCACTGTGCAAAGGCTAGCGAATCCTGCAATTGGACGTTGCTGAGTACGCGGCTGTAAGCGGCCGCATCGGCTTCGTCAAGCAAGGATAGAACGGTGCTGCCATCTGGGCGGGGGGCACCGAAAGAAACGCGTAAGGGGGCGAATAATTGCTCGGCTAGCTGGCGGTTAGTGCTGTCCATGACCGTACTCCATCCTGAGGTTGACAGAGGTAGACCATGAACTTGTTTTTGAGTTCAGTCTACCTGTCCGAGCTTTGGGTGATCAGGCTAGCAGTAATTGGCGAGTACGCTCGATTACCAGCGGCAATGATTCGCGGCTGTACTGGTCGGGGTACAGGCGCTGGGTATGCTGGGCTATGCCGGCATGATTGACGATGGTGAAACTGAAGTTGCCTTTACGGGCAGCCAGAATGCGGCAATCGAGTGGCGCAAATGCGCTGGATAGGGTGCGAATGGCATCCTGAATTTGGTGTTGAGTATTCATTTTTTGGGTGTTTCCTAAAACAGCTTGCGCGTCATTGCGCTGAATAAAGCTCCAAACGGTCGACTTTGTTGTCGACGGTAAGTGTCTGATCGGAGCGGGACTGCACGAGAAAGTTCCGTTTTGACGGTGCTTTAACGGGGTCGGTACTTCGGAGGCAGGCTTGAGTCAGCGCTTGAGCGAGACGGCCTGATCAGTCAGCGGGGTGGGTCAGGGAGAGTGCTGTGCGACATCGCTTGGCGGGGTCGGAGCGCTCATTACCAAGAAACCATCGAGGAGGCGGGAACGCCTGATTGACTTACAGCGTGGTACGAACGGGGCGGATAGTAACCTGTTGATTAAATTTTAGCCAGTGCAATTTTTGTCGTGTGATGCATCATAATGGCCGGCGCTGCGCATCGGATGCAATTTGGCCGATGCTCCGCTAGGATTAGCCCACTTTTGCTTCCTCTCGCGACGGTTTTCGATGAGTTATCAGGTTCTTGCACGTAAATGGCGTCCGCGCTCGTTCCGCGAAATGGTCGGCCAGACCCATGTGCTCAAGGCCCTGATCAACGCGCTGGACAGTCAGCGCCTGCACCACGCCTACTTGTTTACCGGTACTCGGGGGGTGGGCAAAACCACCATCGCGCGGATTATCGCCAAGTGCCTGAACTGCGAAGCCGGGATCAGCTCGACCCCCTGTGGCGTATGTTCGATCTGCAAGGAGATCGATGAAGGGCGTTTCGTCGACCTGATCGAGGTCGATGCCGCCAGTCGCACCAAGGTGGAAGACACCCGTGAGCTGCTGGATAACGTGCAGTACTCGCCCAGCCGCGGCCGCTTCAAGGTCTACTTGATCGACGAAGTGCACATGCTGTCTTCGCACTCGTTCAACGCGCTACTCAAGACCCTGGAAGAGCCGCCACCACACGTTAAATTTTTGCTGGCCACCACCGACCCGCAAAAACTACCGGTGACCGTGCTCTCGCGCTGCTTGCAGTTTTCCCTGAAGAATATGCCGCCTGAACGCGTGGTCGAGCACCTGATCCATGTGCTGGGCGCAGAGAACATTCCTTTCGAGGAAGACGCCCTGTGGCTGCTTGGTCGTGCGGCCGATGGTTCGATGCGTGATGCCATGAGCCTGGCCGACCAGGCGATTGCCTTTGGTGAAGGCAAGGTGCTGGCTGCCGATGTGCGCGCGATGCTCGGCACCCTGGACCATGGACAAGTGTATGGCGTGCTGCATGCTCTGCTGGAGGGCGATGCGCGCGGCCTGATCGATGCGGTTCGGCATCTGGCCGAGCAGGGGCCGGATTGGAACGGGGTGCTGGCGGAAATTCTCAATGTACTGCACCGCGTGGCCATCGCCCAGGCGCTGCCGGATGCGGTGGATAATGGGCAGGGCGATCGCGAACGGGTGCTGGCCTTGGCTCAGGTCTTACCGGCCGAAGATGTGCAGTTTTATTACCAGATGGGCCTGATCGGGCGACGCGATTTGCCGCTGGCACCGGATCCGCGCAGCGGTTTCGAAATGGTGCTGTTGCGCATGCTGGCGTTCAGGCCCGCCGATACGGACGATGCGCCGAGGGTGGCATTAAAGCCGCTAGGGATTAGCCAGGCCACTGCTGATCCCCGTACCAACCCAGTGGCCGGCACTACTATGGCGGTGCCGGTCACTGATGCTCCAGCGTCTGAGCGTGCACCTGTTTCTGTCGCACCTGCACCTGTACCTGCGGTTGAGGCAGTGGTGGAGTCCGCCCCTGCGCTGACGTCTGCAGTCCCCGAAACGGTCGCTGCGCCAGCTCCAGCAGAGTTAGAGCGTAGCGAAACTCCTGCCGCACAGGCTGCTGCACCTGGGGCCGCTGAAACGACTGCTGCGATCCCCGCGCCCCCAGTCGCTGTGGTTGATTTGCCTTGGGAAGAACAGCGCACTCAGGACGAGCTAAATACACCTGCGGCCGAGAGTCCTGGCGAAACACCCGTTCAGCCAGTGCCCGTGTCTGAGCCTGTGCAATCGCAGACCGAGGCTACAGCTACGGAGACTATCGACAAGGCGTTGCTGGTTGATGCCGATAGCGATGATGAGCCGCCTTTAGGTGATTACGATTATGTGGAGATGGATGCCGAGTCGTTTGACTACGATTTCGCGGGAGTAGAGCCGACTCTCCCGGCTGAACCGGAGCCGCTGCCCGCCGCGCAAGCGGCCACCGGTCTGGCTGCCGACTGGTTGGAGCTGTTTCCCAAACTCGGCCTGTCCGGCATGACCGGCAGCATCGGCGCCAACTGCAGCTTGATTGCGGTCGAAGGTGATAGCTGGTTGTTGCATCTGGATCCAGGACACAGTGCACTGTTCAATGCGACCCAGCAACGCCGGTTGAATGACGCGTTAAACCAGTACCATGGACGTGAGTTGAGCCTGCAGGTCGAGTTGTGCAAGCCTGAACAGGAAACGCCGGCGCAGGCGGCCGCGCGCAAACGCGCCAATCGTCAGCGCGAGGCCGAAGCGTCGATTCATAACGATCCGTTGGTGCAGCAGATGATTCAGCAGTTTGCCGCCGTCGTGCGTGCGGACAGCATCGAACCCATTGAAACCGCAGTTAACCCCTGATTACCGAGGACTAGCACCATGATGAAAGGTGGCATGGCCGGCCTGATGAAGCAGGCTCAGCAGATGCAAGAAAAAATGCAGAAAATGCAGGAAGAACTGGCGAACGCCGAGGTCACCGGTCAGTCCGGTGCCGGTCTGGTCAGCGTGGTGATGACCGGTCGTCACGACGTCAAGCGCGTCAGCCTGGATGACAGCCTGATGCAGGAGGACAAGGACATCCTCGAAGACCTGATCGCGGCCGCGGTGAATGACGCAGTGCGCAAGATCGAGCAGAACAGCCAGGACAAGATGTCGGGTATGACTGCGGGTATGCAGCTCCCCCCAGGCTTCAAAATGCCTTTCTGATCGGTCTCGTGCGCCCAGTCGGCGCACATGGCTGCGTTGCCGCCGGGCTCGGAATCCTCATGTGCACCAGCACACTGCGGTTCCTCGCCCGACGGCGCCTTGCCCTGCACGCCGCCTGAACACACTGCTCTGCTGGTCAGCCAGTAGGGCGGAAGGGTAACGCAGGCGTTTCCATCACTCTGCTGTCATCGAGTATCCCCCATGAGTTTCAGCCCACTGATCCGTCAACTGATCGATTCTTTGCGTATCCTGCCGGGTGTCGGGCAGAAGACGGCCCAGCGCATGGCGTTGCAGATGCTTGAACGTGATCGCAGTGGCGCTTTGCGTTTGGCCCAGGCCTTGACCCAGGCGATGGAGGGGGTTGGCCACTGCAAACAATGTCGCAGTCTGAGTGAAGACGAGGTCTGTCAGTTGTGCCTCGACCCACGCCGGGATGACAGCCTGATGTGTGTGGTAGAGGGGCCTATGGATGTATATGCGGTGGAGCAGACGGGCTATCGCGGCCGTTATTTTGTACTCAAGGGCCACCTCTCGCCCCTCGATGGTCTGGGCCCGGAAGCGATCGGTATTCCCGAACTGTTGGCGCGCATCAAGCAGGGCGGCTTCAGTGAAGTGATACTCGCGACCAATCCGACGGTAGAGGGCGAGGCAACCGCGCACTACATCGCCCAGTTATTGGCCAACAAGGGGCTGATCGCCTCGCGTATCGCCCACGGCATGCCGCTCGGTGGCGAACTGGAGTTGGTCGACGGCGGCACCTTGGCACATGCGTTGGCCGGGCGTCGGCCAATCGGTCTCTGACTCTGGCGAAGACCTGTTAGCGAAACTTCATTGTTAGTGATGTTTCAGGTGCTCAGTGGGGTGCTTCCTCTCTTTGGCTGGAAACGAGTGGGTGTCGTTCACTGCCTGTGAGTGCACAGGGTTATCAGCATCACTTCAGGGTGGAATATCCGCCAATCCTGGGCGGTAGAACCAGGTAGTGGCTGATATGTTGCGTATCGTCCGCTGTTATGGCCGATGTATCGTCTTGAAAACCAAGCAAGCGCTCGGTAAGTTCGTCTGACTTGCTCAGGAGTCTTGCCATGTCCGCCTTCCAGGAATACTTCGACGAATCCCATCAATTGGTGCGCGATTCGGTGCGGCGCTTTGTTGAGCGGGAGATCCTCCCGCAGATCAACGAGTGGGAGGAGGCCGAGGAATTCCCTCGCGATCTGTACCTCAAGGCCGGTGCCGCCGGGATACTCGGCATTGGTTACCCGGAGCGTTTTGGCGGCAGTCATGAGGGCGATTTGTTCGCCAAGGTCGCTGCTAGTGAGGAATTGATGCGCTCCGGCTCAGGAGGCCTGGTGGCAGGGCTGGGCTCTCTGGATATCGGCTTGCCGCCGGTGCTCAAGTGGGGCAAGCCGGCGTTGCGTGATCGCATCGTGCCGCAAGTACTGGCTGGTGAGAAGATCATGGCCCTGGCGGTGACCGAACCGTCCGGCGGCTCTGATGTGGCCCATTTGCAGACTCGCGCGGTGCGCGACGGCAACTGTTATCGGGTGACCGGTAGCAAGACCTTTATCACCAGCGGCGTACGCGCCGACTACTTTACCGTTGCAGTGCGTACTGGCGGCGATGGCTTTGGCGGTATAAGTCTGCTGCTGATCGAGAAGGGCACGCCTGGCTTCAGCGTCGGGCGCAAGTTGAAGAAGATGGGCTGGTGGGCCTCGGACACTGCCGAGTTGTTCTTTGATGACTGCAGCGTACCGCTGGAAAACCTGATCGGTATGGAGAACGCTGGCTTCGCCTGCATCATGGCCAACTTCCAGAGCGAGCGGCTGTCGCTGGCCATCATGGCCAACATGACCGCCCAGTTGGCGCTGGAAGAGTCGCTGAACTGGGCCAAGGAGCGCGAGGCGTTCGGCAAACCCATCGGCAAGTTTCAGGTGCTCAAGCACCGGCTGGCAGAAATGGCCACGCAACTGGAAGTCTCTCGCGAGTTCACCTATCGCCAGGCCGCGAAAATGGCTGCAGGCAAGAGCGTGATCAAGGAAATCTCCATGGCCAAGAATTTCGCCACCGATATAGCCGATCGCCTGACCTATGACGCGGTGCAGATCATGGGTGGCATGGGGTATATGCGTGAAAGCCTGGTCGAACGGCTGTACCGCGACAATCGCATCCTGTCGATCGGCGGCGGCTCGCGCGAGATCATGAACGAGATCATCNNAGGCGCTCCAGCGCGCTCCGGCATTTGGGCCCTTATGGCGCGAAAGCCTTGTCGAACGGCTCTATCGCGACAACCGCATCCTGTCGATCGGCGGCGGCTCGCGGGAGATCATGAACGAGATCATCAGCAAGCAGATGGGCTTATAGGCGCAGAGCGAATGGTTTCGCGGCTACACATTGGGGCGTACTCGCAGGCCTGAATCCTGATGGTAGGTGCTCGTGCGGACTGTCTGCTGAAATCGGACTTGCGCGCATGAACATAATCATATAATTTTTCATGAAATTATTAATAAATAAGTTCATGTATCTATGTTCCAGCAATCAACTGAGCATCTCCGTACGTATTATTCCGCTAGCTGCCGAGAACTGCTGTGCGAACGCCAACCGTTGCGGGGCGCACAGAACACCGAAGTGCTGGTTATTGGTGCCGGCTTTAGCGGCCTGCACACCGCGTTACGTCTGGCGTTGGCTGGCAAACGGGTAATCCTGCTCGAGGCCAGTCGAGTTGCCTGGGCGGCCTCCGGGCGGAATGGCGGACAGGCGATTCTCGGCTGGTCGTGCGATATGCCACCTCTCGAGAAAGCACTGGGTCTGGAGCGCGCGCGCAGGCTATGGGACAGCATGCGCTGGGCCGCCGATGAGATACGCGCTCTGCCTGAGCGGCATGGCTTCGATTGCGATTATCGACCGGGTCATTTATGGACCTCGGTGATGCCGCGCCGGGTGGCACTTCTACATGAATGGCAGAAGGAGGCCGGTCATAAGTGGGGGCATGACCAGTTGCGTTTCGTGCCCCGCCAGGAGCTACCCGAGTGGGTGGCCAGCGAGCGTTATCAGGCTGGACTTTTCGATCCTTTGGGTGGCCACCTCAACCCGTTGAAACTGGCCCTGGGTCTAGCCGAGGCCATTGAGCGCGCGGGCGGGTCTATCCATGAGCAGAGCCGGGCGCTGCGTTATGAACAGAATGACGCTGGCTACCGGGTAGAAACCGGCAGCGGTAGCGTACAGGCAGAGGTATTGGTGCTGGCCTGTAACGCTTATATCGACCGACTGGACCGAGACCTGGCGCGGCGTATCTTGCCGGTGGGCAACTATCAGGTCGCCACTGCGCCTTTGGGGGTTCAGCAGGCCGAGGCGCTGCTGCCGCGCAATGTCTGCGTGACCGATAACCAGTTCGTGCTCGACTACTTTCGCCGGACTCCGGACAACCGCCTGTTGTTTGGCGGCGGTTGCAGCTATCTGGGCGGTTTACCCAAGGATATGGCTGCCGCTACCCGGCCCTTCCTCGAACGGGTGTTCCCGCAGTTGTCCGGGGTCGAGTTGGAGTTCGCCTGGGGCGGGCACCTCGACATCAGTCTGCAGCGTACCCCGGATATCGGCTGCGACGCCGATCGCTACTGGCTACAGGGTTACTCCGGGCACGGCGTGCTGCCGACCTTGGCCGGCGCACGGGCGGTGGCCGATGCGATTCTGGGGAACGACGACGACCTCAAGCTTTATCAAAGTCTGCGCAATCCAGTGTTCCCGGGGGGCGAGCGCTTGGCCGCTCCACTGGAAGCGCTGGGCAAGGCCTGGTACCGGCTGCGTGACTTCATCTGACAAGGGCAATGACCATGGATAAGCAAGAAGAAATAGCGGCGCTGGCGATCCTCATTCATGACCTGCGCAAGCATAAGAAAATGACCCTCCGCGATCTGGCCGAACGTATCGGGCGCTCGGTGGGCTTCTTGTCACAGGTCGAGCGTGGCTTGTCGTGGCCCACCGTGGCCGACCTCACCGCCATCAGTGAGGCGCTGGATGTACCCACCACCTATTTTTACAGCCTGCCAAAACCCAAGGCGCTGCCCTGGGTCACTCGCCCCGAGGAGCGGCGCACCCTGTACTTCGCCAACGGCATTACCGACATTCTCGCCTCGCCGAAAATGTCGGCCGCCTTTTCCATGCTCGAAAGCCTGCTCGAACCAGGTGCCAGCAGTGGCGAGCGGCAGATGAGTGACCGTTCGCAGCAGGGCGGCTATGTCCTGGAGGGGGAGTTGACCCTCTGGGTCGGCGCGGATGAGGAGTGCGCGACCTTGCGCGTGGGCGATGCCTTCCAGGTGCCCAGCTATGCCCAATGTCGCTACGCCAATCAGAGCGACAAACCTACCCGCGTGCTCTGGGTTTACACCTGATCAACCTATCCATTCCTGCAAGGAAACTATTCATGAACGCCGTCTTTCCCGACGTGCTGGCTGAGGTTCGCGCCTTTCGCAAGAACCATCCCGAGGTACGTTTCGTTGACTTGATCTGTCTGGACATTCCGGGGCACTTCTACGGCAAGCGCTACCCGGTGGAGATGCTGGAAAAGGTCGCCGCCGGCAGCGCTCTTAAACTGCCGCAAAACTGTGTGCTGCTCGGCGCCCAGGGTGGCCTCTACGAAATCGGCGAGTACTGTTTTCACGATGGCGACCCGGATGCGCCACGTCGACTGATTCCCGGCACCTTGAAGCCGGTGACCTGGGAAGCGCAGCCGCTGGGACAGATGCTGATCAGTTCCGACGGTACCGAGGCGCCAATCGAATTCGATCCGCGCGAAGTGCTGGCACGGGTGGTCAAGCGCCTGCGCGAAAAGGGTATTTGTCCGGTGGTGGCCTTCGAGCTGGAGTTCTATTTGTTCGATAAGGCGCTGGAAAAAGGACTGCCGCAGTTTCCGCGTGATGAGCTGAGTGGCGATCTCGACGACCAGCCCAATATGCATATTGAGCGCCTGTCGCGCTTCGCCCCGATGCTGGACGATATGGTTGAAACGGCTCGGCTGCAGGGCATAGACGCCACGGTGATCACCGCCGAGTTAGGCCCCGGACAGTTCGAGATCAACTTCGGTCACTGTGAAGACCCGATGCAGGCCGCCGATTGGTCGGCACTGTTCTGTCGCAGCACGCGCGGCGTAGCGCTCAAGCATGGCCAACGTGCCAGCTTCATGGCCAAACCTTATCTGCAATATCCTGGCAGCGGCATGCACGTACACATCAGCCTGTACGATCCAGCAGGACGCAACTTGCTGGCGCAGGATGAGCAGCGCCCCCTACGGCATGCCGTGGCCGGCTGCCTGGAGCTGTTACCGCACCTGATGCCCATCTATGCGCCGAATCACAACGCCTATCGTCGCTTCGGTGCCATGGTCAACTCGGCCAGCCGCGCCAGTTGGGGCTATGAAGACCGTGACGCCAGCGTGCGCATCCCGGAGTCGGACGTGGACAACCTGCGCATCGAGTTTCGTCTACCAGGTGCCGACGCCAACCCCTATCTGGTGCTGGCAGCCTTGTTGTGCAGTCTTGAGTACGGTCTGCAAGCGGGGGGCGAGCCGATTGCGCCGTTAAATGAGGACCGCAACAGCGGTATCGACTTTCCCAAGGATATGCTGGAGGCTGTGCGCCAGATGGCCGACCACCCGGTGGTCAGCCAGGGTCTGGGGGCGGAGTTCGTCATGGTCTATTGTGAGAACAAACGACAAGATCACCAGGCCTTCATGCACGCCATCAGCCCGCGCGAATACCGCTGGTATCTCTGAGCTAGCTGTCCATCGATTTTCCTCACAAGGAGGCGAGATGAGTAATGCCGTACTTAACAACAAGACCCGTGAATGGCAGGCCATGAGTCGCGAGCATCATCTCGCCCCCTTTAGTGACTACAAACAGCTGGCGGAGAACGGGCCGCGAATTATCACCAAAGCCGAAGGTGTGTACCTGTGGGACAGCGAAGGGCACAAGATACTCGACGGCATGGCCGGTCTGTGGTGCGTGGCCGTCGGCTACGGTCGCGAAGAGCTGGTCGAGGCGGCCAGCCGGCAGATGCGCGAGCTGGCGTTCTCCAGCACCTTCTTCCAGACCGCCACACCAGCGGCTCTGGAACTGGCCAAGGCGATTGCCGAGATCGCCCCGCCGGGCATGAACCATGTGTTCTTCACCGGCTCCGGCTCGGAAGGCAATGACACCGTGTTGCGCATGGTTCGCCACTACTGGACAACCAAGGGCCAGCCGCACAAGAAAGTCGTCATCAGCCGCCACAACGCGTATCACGGCTCCACCATGGGCAGCGCCAGCCTGGGCGGCATGAAGGAGATGCACGAGCAGGGCGACCTGCCGATTCCGGGCATCGTACACATCCCCCAGCCGTACTGGTTCGGCGAGGGCGGCGACATGAGCCCCGAGGCGTTCGGTATCTGGGCTGCCGACCAGCTGGAAAAGAAAATTCTCGAAGTGGGCGAGGACAACGTCGCGGCCTTTATCGCCGAGCCGATCCAGGGCGCCGGCGGGGTGATCATTCCGCCGGACAGCTACTGGCCGCGTATCCGCGAGATCCTCTCCAGGTACGACATCCTGTTCATCGCCGATGAAGTGATCTGCGGCTTCGGTCGCACCGGCGAGTGGTTCGGCAGTGACTACTACGGCATTGCGCCTGATCTGATGACCATCGCCAAGGGGCTGACCTCCGGTTACGTGCCCATGGGTGGTTTGATCGTTAGCGATAAACTGTTCGAGGTGATCAGCCAGGGCGGTGACTTCAATCACGGCTTCACCTATTCCGGTCATCCGGTGGCCGCCGCCGTGGGGCTGGCGAACCTGCGCATTCTCAAAGAGGAGGGCATCATCGAGCGGGTGCGTGATCAGACTGGGCCTTATCTGCAGAGACGCCTGCGCGAGCTGGCCGACCATCCGTTGGTGGGTGAGGTGCGCGGCCTGGGCATGCTCGGCGCCATCGAACTGGTCAAGGACAAACGCAGTCGTACGCGTTACCCGAGTGCGTTGGGTGCCGGCAAACTCTGTCATGACCATAGCTTCAACAATGGCCTGATTATGCGCGCCGCAGACGACACCATGATCATCGCCCCACCGCTGGTGATCACTGAGGCGCAGATCGACGAACTGCTGAGCAAGGCGCGTCTGAGTCTGGATCTGACTCTTGAGGATCTGCCGCGCTAACCGCGGTGAGGTAAACCGCGCGGTAGCCGATGGCCGTTCGGCAGAGCTGAATAGGGCGGTGCGATATTGTCTTTGCCAGACCCTCACCGGCAGGCCCCTAAGTCTGTTCTTCATCCGCGGGCCGGGCGTTGCCGTCTTTCTCCATAGCCAGGCTGTGATGCTGGAAGGCTTGAGCGATGCTGGTGCGCAGGTGTTCGTCGTCCCAGGGCTTGGTGAGGAACTTGTAGATCGCGCCCTGGTTGATTGCGTCGGTCACCGATTTAAGGTCGGTGTAGCCGGACAGTACGATGCGGATGGTCTCGGGGTGGAGGCTCTTCACCCGGCTGAAGAACTCGGTGCCGTTCATCTCAGGCATCCGCTGATCCGAGAGAATGACCTGCACATCGTGTTTGGCCAGCAGAGCGAAGGCATCTTGAGCGCGGCTGGCAGTGATGATTTGGTAGCCATCGCGCCGCAGCACGCGGGTCAAGGCCCGCAGAATGTTTTCTTCGTCATCGAGTAACAGCAGGGTTTGCGCGTGGCTGTCCGGCGTGCGGCTCTGCTGTTGCGCGTTGAGCTCCTCATGCTGCTGGTGCAGGAAACCCTCCAGCTGGGGCAGCGGCATGGGTTTGGCAAAGTAGTAGCCCTGGAACTCGTCACAGCGGCTTTTTTTCAGGAAGGCGAGTTGTGGCTCGGTCTCCACGCCTTCGGCCAGTACCTTGAGCTTCAGGTGGTGGGCCATGGAGATGATGCCCTGGGTGATTGCGGAGTCGTGGCGGTCGCTGATGACCTCCTGGACAAAGGAGCGATCGATCTTGACCTTATCGATCGGCAGGCGCTTGAGGTAATTCAGACTGGAGAAACCAGTGCCGAAGTCATCAATGGAAATACGTACGCCGAGCTCCTTCAGCGCATGCAGAGTGCAGATGGCTTTTTCTGCGTTATCCAGCAGTACGGTTTCGGTGATTTCCAGCTCCAGCAACTCGGCTGGCAACAGCGTCTGCTCCAGTGTGCTGCGCACCTGTTCAACGAAGTTGGCCCGCTGGAACTGTACGGGCGAGACATTCACCGCCATCACTGCGCCGTTGAATCCCTGATCGGCGAGCGAACGGGCTGCGCGGCAGGCGGTGTTCAGTACCCACTCGCTGAGCGGAATGATCTGCCCGGTATCTTCGGCCACCGGAATAAATTGCGCCGGTGGAATGAAGCCGCGTTCGGCATGGTGCCAGCGCAGTAGGGCCTCGTAACCCACGACGCGGCCACTACGTCCGTCGATCTGCGGTTGGTAATACAGCTGAAAGGCCTCGGTTTCGATTGCCTTCTGCAACTCATTGCGCAAGGTAACGCGCTCGCTGACCTTCTGGTTGAGATCTTCGGTGTACCACTGATAGTTGTTACGGCCTTGCTGCTTGGCCTTGTACATCGCCAGGTCGGCCTGTTGAATCAGTTGCATCGGCTGCTCGATGTTGCCATCGCTCAGGGTGATGCCGATGCTCGCGGTGATGTGCTGCTCGACGTGCGTGAGCTGGTACGGGCGGGCGAGGCTCTCGACTATCCGGTCGGCCACCAGCAAGACATCTTCTTCGCGGGCCAGGTCCGGCAGGATGACAATGAACTCGTCGCCGCCCAGCCGCGCAACCGTGTCACCGGGACGGATCTGCAGGTTCAGGCGTCGCGCCACTTCGACCAGTATCTGGTCGCCGACGATGTGACCCAGGGTGTCATTGATCGGTTTGAAACCATCCAGGTCGATGAACATCACCGCCAGGTTACGTTTGTAGCGATTGCTGATCCGACAGCCTTGGCTCAGGCGGTCTTCCAGCAGTGAGCGGTTGGGTAGACCGGTGAGTACATCATGGCTAGCGTTGTAGGCCAGTTCGGACTCGAAGCGTTTCTGCTCGGAAATATCGTTCTGCACACCAATAAAGTGGGTAACTTCGCCGAGTTCATTAGGTACCGGAGCGATGTACAGAGCATTCCAGAATGGCGTGCCGTCCTTGCGGAAATTGCGCAGCACCACATGCACGTCTTGTTGCAGGGCGAGGCCACGATGGATTTCTCCGATCCCCGGCTGCTCGCGTGCTTCGCCCTGCAGGAAGCGGCAGTTACGTCCCAGTGCCTCTGCGGCGCTGTAGCCGGTGATGCGCTCGAATGCCGGATTTACGTAGATGATCGGCATGTCATCGGCCTGTGCATCGCAGATCAAGGCACCGTTGAAGCTGGCCTCCAGGCTACGCTGGAGCAGGCGTAGCTGCTTGTCCGCCTCCTTGTGTGCGGTGATGTCGCGAAACGCTACCACCCAACCTTGTGGCCCATCGTCGTCGAGCAGGGGCGCGCTGTCATAGGCAATATAGCGCTCGCTTTGTGCGCCTTGTGGCAGTCTCAGCTCGCCGTGATGGCTGCCTCTGCCCTGTGTCTGTTCGAGCGGAAGTGGCAAGTGCTGGACCAGTGGCTGGCCGAGCAGCGTACTGACAGGTTGGCCGAGCAGTGCGGCGGCGGCTGGGTTGATGAAGTTCAGGTGACCCTCGCCGTCAATTGCCAGCAACCCCTCGGCGATGCTGTTGGTGATCGCCGAGGTGAAGTCCAGCTGTGTCTTCAAGCGCTGTTCGCCCGTTATCACCGTGCGCATCAGCCGGTTATTTTCGAGCACCGCCACGGCCATCTGGGCAAACTGCTGGGTGATGGCCAGGTCATCCTGATCAAACTCGCCGGTGTTTTTTTCAGACAGTTGCAGCAGCCCCAGGTTGTTACCGGCATAGTCCTTCATAGGTACGGCCAGCCAGCCGCGCATAGGCGGGAGGTTGACGTTTAGCTCGGCCTGTTCGCGCCAATGAGAGTGACTTTCCAGCTCTGCCTGGCCGAGTAGTACCGGCTGCTCGGTGTTGCGCACCAGGGCACGAATAGTGCTGTCGTCAATTGGCCTATTGCACTCCTGCCAGCCGGCATATTTTTCCGAGAGCGATAGCGCATGGATGATCTGGCTGTCAGTGCCCCAGAGCAGGCTGACGCTGGCCTGGTGACTGCCAATCAGCAGGCGCAGTCGCTCGCTCAGATAGTCCAGTAACGGCTGGCTGTCCACGAGGCTGTTGATGTTCACCGCCGTATCAGTCATGCCACGCAGCAATTCGGCCTGGCGTTCGGAGTGTTGCAGCGCCTCGCGTAGTGCGCGGGTCATTCGATTACGTTCGCTGATGTCTTTGGCGATGCTGAACACCCCGACAATCTGCTCGTTGGTGATGATCGGCAGGGTCGTAAGGTCCAGCTCCAGCAAGTGTCCGTCGCGGTGCTTGCAACGGATGGCGTATCGCTGGGTGCCACCCTCGCGGGCCGCTTTGAGGTGGTTGCGGAACTCCTCCAGCTCATCGTTGTGCAGCAGCAACGACATGGGTTGTCCGAGCAGTTCCTGCTCGCTGTAACCGCAGAGCTGACAGCCGGCCTGGTTCAGGCTCTCGATCTGGCCATCCAGATCGAAGGAGAACACAGGGTCGGGGTTGAAGGTGAACAGCGAACGGTAGCGTTGCTCGCTCACCTGCAAGCGCAGACGGTCATGCTGGCGCTCGATCGCGATGGCCGCCAGCTGGCCGGCTGTACCGATCAGCTGCAGCTGCTCGTCGTCCGGTTGTTTGGGTTCGTGATGGTAGATGGCAAAGGTGCCCAGTACATCGCCTTGATGGGAGATCAGTGGAATCGACCAGCAGGCCTGCAAGCCATGACCGAGGGCTAGGGCACGGTAATCCTGCCAGAGCGGGTCGCCGTCGATGTCGTTACTTATCACCAGCTGGCGGCGTTGAACCGCGGTGCTGCAAGCGCTGGCAGCGGCACCGACTTTCATCCCGTGCAGAGCCTGTGAGTAGCTGTGCGGCAGGTTCGGCGCGGCACCGAGCAACAGGTGTTGCTGCTCCTTGTCCATCAGTAGCACCGAGCAGTAGGTGCCGGGTAACTGGACCTCGGTCACCTGGCAGATGACCTTGAGGGTATCCGCCAGCGGCTGGTCGGTGGAAATCATGCCGAGGATATCGCGCTGGTCCTCGGCGTAGGCCTCGTTCTGCACCAGGCGAGTGATGTCATGTGCTACGGCAAACAGGGTGCGATCATTCTCGGACCAGCCGCCGGACCAGAGCAGCTGCACGATGCTGCCGTCTTTGCGTTGGTAGCTGTTACGAAAGTCTTGGTGCTCCTCGCCTGCCATCATCGCCTGGACGGTCGCTTGAGTAGTCTGCCGGTCTTCAGGCACTACAAAGCTCAGGTAAGGGCGGCCGATCAGCTCGTCTGGCGGGTAGCCGAGTACGCTGACGGACGAGGGGCTGACCTGGGTGAAATGGCCGTTTTCGTCGATGGAGCAGAGTAGGTCCATGGAAAAATCCATGATCCGCTGGTTCAGTGCCTGCAGGTTATCTTGATGATGCAGGCTGGCTTCCAGTGCCCGGTTGACCAGGTGCAGGTGGCGCGAGTGTTCGATGGCCAGCCGTCCGAGACGTTGGCTGAGCATGATGAAAAAACTGAAAGTCAGGCCGAACAGCATCACCAGACTGGGGAGAAGACTTGAGGCCTGTGTGGCGGCATCGAGGTTCTGGTAACTGACCAGGCGCCAAGTTTTGCTGCCCGGAGTATGCAGCAGTTGCTGGCCTACCTGGTTGAGCGAGGCCATGGGTTGTTGAGGGGCCGAGTCGAACAGCAACTGCTGATTTTCGTAGAGCCGCATGCTGAAACCCTGCGGTTGCGCGCCCAGCACGTCCTTCAGTATGCGAGTCAGGTTGAGGCTGGCGACCAGGGTCCAGCCAGGGTTGGCGGGCAAGTTCAGGGGGATGGCAATCAGGCTGTTGTGTCGGGCGTCCAGGTTGAGTGCTGGACTCAGGCGTGATTGCCACGCCGGGGCAGCGCGTCGTAGCCAGTCGCGCTGACGGGGTTGGCTGAGTAGATGCTGCAGCCAGTCTGTTTCGGCAAGATTGCGGCTGAACAACCTCTGGGGGCGGAGTTGCTCGTCCAGTAGGGCGGTCAGGGTGATGTCGGGAAAGTCGCGCAAATAGCCACTGGATTCCTGCTGCCATTTAGCTGGGCTGGGTAGACGGCCGTCCATCCGCCAGCGCTCGGCCATGCGTTGGATGGAGAGCAGATGGGCAGAGAATGTACGCTCGATGGCGCCACTCAGCTCAGACAGCAACAGCGTGCTGTGTCGCTGACTCGCTTCGATGTTTTGCAGGCCCAGCAGGTACCAGCTGCTACAGGTGAGTAGGGTACCCAGGGCTCCCGCGAGCAGGGTCCGGCGATCCAGCAGGTGTTCACGTTCAGCGGGCAGTCCGTTGAGGCAGAACAGGGCAAGCCCCATGCTCAGGCTGAAGAGATTGGCCAGGTTATTCACGTCATGGTTGAACCCCAGGCGCCAAGCGCTGAGGGCCGTTACCGTGGGAGCCAGTTGCGAGAGGCCGGCGAGGCCGATCACCATCAGCCCCAACCCAACGCTCAGGCGCTTACCCCAAGTACCCAATTGGCTGCTGAGCAGGCCAAGAGCCAGTAGGCAGAACAGCAGCGCCGTAGGGCTGCGGATGCGCAGGAAGCCACTGATCAATGAGCGGCCCTGCTGGCTGTCCGTGAGCAGGAGGTTATGGCTCAGGCTGTACAGTCCAATGCCCAGTACCAGACCTGCAAACAGCTGGCAAAGTTGGTTGCGGCGATTGGCGCAGCCCAACAGACCAAGACCCAACAACAGGACTGCTAAAGCGCTGTCGGGCAGCAGCACCAGACTAAAAGCGTTAGGAGTTTCGGCGAGTAGATAACCGCACAGGCTGATACTACCCATGCCCAGCATGGCGAAACCCTGCACGTGCAAGAAGGCTTGATAGCTCAGGTGGCGAGTCTTGATGTCCATCCAATTGTCCTTGTCAGCGCCAGATCAGGGTGAGAAGGAGCGTTGAGCTCAGAACGAGTCGTCAATCTCGTCGATCAGCACCGAGCCGTCGTTGTCGCGATGTACGCGTGTAATGCCCGGATACTCGGCCTCCAGGCGCAGCAGCTCCTGTTCCTGGCGCTCCAGGTCGCTCTGTTGCTGGCGCAGTTGCAGCAATAAGCGCTGGTTCTCATCGCGCAGCAGAAACAGGTCGATGGCAGTACGCAAGGCGGTTTCGACTTCGAAGTCGGCCCAGGGCTTGGAGATGAAGCGGTAGATCTCTGCCTGGTTAATCGCTTGCAACATCGACTGGCGGTCGCCGTGGGCACTGAGCAGTATGCGCAGGGCGTTGGGTTGCCGCTGTCGGGCGAATTGCAAGTAGGTGATGCCATCCACTTCAGGCATTTTCAGGTCCGAGACGATTACCGCGTACTCATGTTCGGTCAGCGCTTGGAGGGCCAACTGGGCATCGCTGAATACATGAACTTCCCAGTCGTAGGGGTGTAATAGCCGTCGTAGGGCACTGAGAACGTGCTGCTCGTCATCCAATAGTTGAATTTTCATCATCCGACGTGCTCCTGTTGGCTGGTGGTGGCGACTTCGGGCTTGTGGATGAAGAGGGTGTAGTGCGAGTCCTCGGCGGCTTCGAAAGCGATCAGTTTGTCGATCAGCAGGCGGGTCAATTGCTTGCCTTCGTTGAGCAGCAGCATGCCGTTGGCTGCATGAAGGTTGCGCGCCAGGATCATTCCGGGTGTCAGGCGGCGGGTATCGAGGGGCACAATACTGGTGTCAGCCATGGCCAGATCTGGTGCCATGTGAGTGCACAGATTGATGAAACGTTCACACAGCTGAGGATCGTAAAGCGTGCCGGCGTATTTCTTGATCAGCAGCAGCGCTTCATCTCGGTTCAGGTGGCGCTCAAGGAACAGGCCGCACTGCAGTTCGATAAAGTCCACGGCCAGTTTGATCAGGCGCGAGCCGAAGGGGATTTCCCGCTCCTTCAGGTGGTCAGGGAAGCCACGACCGTCCCAGCGTTCCTGATGATGGCGAATCAGCAAGGCCGCATCCTGCAATGGTTCGAGGGTCATCAGCAGGTTCTCGCCAACAACCGGGTACAGCTGGTAGCGCTGGCGTTCCTCGCGGTACAGCGCATCTGCCGGGCGGTTGAGCAAACGGTCATCCCAGCTCAACTTGCCGAGGTTGTACAGCGCGGCGGCCATACTCAGATCTCGGCTCAGCCCTTCATCCAGCTTGTGGTAATCGGCATAGGCACGCACCAGCGCGATGACCTGGGCATTGGTCTGCTTGTCTTTGGGCAGGCGTTGGTTGAGTAGCAGCGAAAACACCTCGGTGGCTGTCATATAACTGTGTTTTAGCTCGGCGAAGGCAAGGTCGAGCATGTCGGCCGTCTGTTGCAGTTCACTGGTGCGATCGCGCACCCGTTGTTCGAGGGTCGCGTTGAGTTCCTGCAGGTTCTGGTTCTGCTCATGGGTGAGGCGTTCAAGGCGCTCGCGTTCGCGCTCGGAGTGCTGAAACGCCAGAGCTTGGCGGATCACCAGACGCAACTCATCGTCATCCCAGGGCTTGCCGATATAGCGGTAGATCTGCCCTTGGTTGATCGCCTTGATGGTGGCGCCGATATCGGTGTGGCCGGTTAGCAGGATGCGCAGGCAATCGGGCCAGCGCTGATGAATTCTGGCCAGCAGAGTGGCACCGTCCATGCCCGGCATGCGTGCATCGGAAATCACCAGGTCGATAGGCTGCTGGCTGAGTTGCTGTAACGCCTGATCGCCGTCACTGGCGGTGAGTATCTGGTAGGGCTCATGGCGCAGGATGCGGCGCAGGCTGTTGAGGATGTTTTCCTCATCGTCAACCAGCAGCAAGGTAGCACTGTGTTGTTCGCTCATGAGGCAACACCGCCTAGTTGGACCGCAAGCGGCTGACAGACCGGCAGCCAGATGCGAAAGCGCGTGCCTTTGCCGAGCACGCTGCTCACCTCGATGCGACCATGGTGTTTCTGCACGATGTTGTAGGACAGCGATAAGCCCAGGCCGGTCCCTTTGCCCACCGGTTTGGTGGTGTAGAAGGGCTCGTAGATACGGTTGAGCAGGTGTGGCTCGATGCCTTTGCCGGTGTCTTCCACCTCCAGCCAGACCCAGTCCACCTCGTGTCCACTGCGCAGGGTGATGCGGCCGAATTTGTCCATGGCGTGGGCGGCGTTGACCAGGAGGTTCATCATCACCTGGTTGATCTGCGAAGGGATGCACTCCAGTTCGGGTATCTCGCCATACTCCTTGACGACTTCGGCTTTGTACTTGAGTTCGTTGTTGACCACGTTGAGTGTGGTGTCCAGGCCGCGATGCAGATCGGCGAGGCGAAACTCCTCTTCCTCTATGTGCGAGAAATCCTTGAGGGCGGTGATGATTTTCTTGACCCGGTCAATGCCATCCTCGGACTCGTTGATCAACGCCTCGACATCGCTGCGGATGTAGTCGTATTCCAGGCTGCGTTTTAGTTGGCGCAATTCGTCGAGGCTGGCAGCGGTGTCCACCGTATCGATGATGCGCAACAGGTCTTGGACGTAGCTGGCGAGGGTCTTCAAGTTAGAGAATACATAGCCAATCGGGTTGTTGATCTCATGCGCTACACCTGCGGCGAGTTGGCCGATGGCGGCGAGTTTTTCCGATTGCATGAGTTGAGTATTGGCAGTTTCGAGCTTCTTGATCAGTTGTGCTTGATCGATCTGCTTGCTGCTCAAGGCTTTGAGTGCTGCATCCAACTGCTCGTTGGAACGGGCGAATTCACTGGTGTCGTACAGCAGTAGAGCAAAACATTGCTGACCATTCAGGTCGTTGAAAGGAAACAGAAGACTGCTCTGCAGTACGGAAGGTGCCGGTTGACCTGAGGGCATGTAGGGCAAGTGGATGAGGTGCGAGGATTCCCGCCACTGGGTGATAACGTGCAGGCCATGGTCGCGCGCCTGCGCCAATATTTTGCTCAGGTGAGGCGTATCTGCTTCGGGAAAAATCTGGATCAGCGGCTGTTGTCTGGCATGCTCGAGCGCCTTGCCGGCACACTGGCTGATGAATTCGTTCCAATACTGAATGCGCAGCTCCGCATCCAGAATGATTACGCCGATGTCCAGGTGTTCGATAAGAGCACTGGCCAAATTACTTTGGCTGTCGTCCATGGCTGGCTCCCGAGTAAGGGCGGAGAGGCAACTGGTTGTGTGATGCCTGCCTCATATAGTAGGCGAGATTTAGGCTGTCAGTTAAATGACGCTTAAATTGTGGCGACTCCTGCCGGCTGCAACCATACTCCTTTCCTGCGCTCTCGGAAGTCAGGTTGGACCATGGTTCCAGACACTGTAGATGACTCGTTCATTCGCTACCGATTTCAATTTTCGGGCGGCCGCAGCTGGCAGCATTGTGTGGATATGGAGCCTGACACCGCAGGGGCTACGGATCTGCCAACCTGGACTCGCCTAGCTTTCCATCAATGCGCCCATTGTCCGTTACAGGTCGAGCACTCGGTGCATTGCCCCTTTGCCGTAGCTTTGGTGGCGCCGATTGAGTTACTGGCGCAATCACCGTCCTACGAGCGGGTTGGGGTCGAAGTACATTGGCGCGGGCGTGAGATTCGCCAGCGCACCACCCTGCAGCGCGCCATGGGTTCTTTGCTCGGCGTTGTGAGCGCGACATCCGGCTGCCCGTATACGCGATTATTCAAGGCAATGGCCTGGTTTCATTTGCCCTTCAGCGGTACGGACGAGACCCTCTATCGGGCATTTGGCACTTACTTGCTGGGTCAGTACTTGCGCGAGCAGCGCGGCTTGAGTACGGACTGGTCGATGAGTGAACTGCGCGAGGCCTATCGCAACTTGCGGCTGGTCAATCTGGGCATGACCAATCGTTTGCGGGCTGGGGTCGGTCAGGACTCCGGGCCGAATGGGATGGTCCTGCTCGACTTGTTAGCCGCCGATACGCTGTACTCACTGGACCAGTACGAGGGTGAGCTGGACCGTTACTTTGCGGAGTTTTTTGAGTAAGCGCCGGCCGTGAAGGCCGCGGGCCAGATCATTGAGATTGTTGCAGCGGCTAAATGCGAGGAGCTGCGTTTAACGCTCGTTAAGGCCGAAGGCGGTCAGGGTAAAGGTCGCAATGCCAATGTCTTGCAGCTTCTGCGAGCCGCCCAGTTCCGGCAGGTCGATAATTGCCGCTGCCTCATAAATGCTCGCGCCCATCCGCCGCACCAGTTGTGCGGCGGCCAACAGGGTGCCGCCGGTAGCGATCAGGTCATCGAAGATCAGCACCTGATCGCCTTCGCAGAGGCTATCGGCATGTACTTCAAGGAAGGCTTCACCGTACTCGGTCTGGTAGCCGGCGCTGAGCACCTCTGCTGGCAGCTTGCCCTGCTTGCGGAAAAGGATCAGCGGTTTGTTCAGCTCGTAAGCGATGATCGAGCCGATCAGGAAGCCGCGGGCGTCCATCGCGGCGATATGGCTGAACTCGGCTTCCACGTAGCGCTGGATAAAGCTGTCGGCGACCATGCGCAAGGCGCGTGGCGACTGAAACAGCGGGGTGATATCGCGGAACACCACGCCGGGTTTGGGGAAGTCGATGACCGGGCGGATCAGGGATTTGATGCTGAATTCGTCGAAAATCATAGCAACACTCCTGTGCCTGTCGGGCGAAGGGACAACGGGCCTATTTCAGATTAGTCGGCAGCGGCACTTCAGCCATCGAAGTTGCCGCCAGCGAGGGCGCACAGATCGATGGGATTGAGGATAGTGACTTCCTTACCTTCGGCTTCGAGCAATTTATTCTGTTGAAAACGGGTGAATACCCGCGAGACGGTTTCCACCGCCAGGCCTAGATAGTTACCGATTTCATTGCGCGACATGGCCAAGCGGAACTGATTGGCCGAGAAGCCGCGGGCACGGAAGCGTGCCGACAGATTGACCAGGAAGGTAGCGATGCGCTCATCTGCAGTTTTTTTCGACAGCAGCAACATCATTTGCTGATCGTCGCGTATTTCCCGACTCATCACGCGCATTAACTGGCGGCGCAGTTGTGGCAGCTGTACCGAGAGTTCATCGAGTCGCTCGAAGGGGATCTCACAGACCGAGGTGGTTTCCAGGGCCTGTGCAGAAACCGGGTAGGTTTCGGTGTCCATGCCGGACAGGCCGACCAGTTCGCTTGGCAGGTGGAAACCGGTGATCTGTTCTTCACCGGAGTCGCTCAGGCTGAAGGTTTTCAGTGCGCCTGAGCGCACAGCGAAAACCGAGCCGAAGGCATCGCCCTGGCGAAACAGGAATTCGCCTTTCTTTATCGGCCGGCCGCGTTTGACGATGTCATCCAGTGCGTCCATGTCTTCCATGTTCAGCGAAAGCGGCAGGCACAGGCTGGCCAGGCTGCAATCCTTGCAATGGGCTTGGTGTGGCGTACGCAGCTTGATGCTCTCGGACATCGACCTTGATTCCTGGGTTAAACACACAATAGTCGTAAGGGTACAGCACAGCAGTGGACGCAGCCAGTCGACGAACGTTAGATTGCAAAGCCACTTAGGCCAACCGCTGGCCTAAGTGGCTGCTGCCGAACGGGCTGGTGTGGGGCAGGGCAGTCTGAGTTGGCCCGTCGGTAGCGTCGGGCATAACGGCGATATGACTGCATGCATGACCGCGAGCGTTGAGCAGACCCGCAAGGCGTCCGCTACAGGAGTGCAGGCATCCTTGAGGGTGCCCCAGCCGTGAGTCGTTGCAGTCGACGCCAAGCCTGGCACCAGGGGACACTGCCCGATGATGAAGTAGTGCTAAATCACTCGGGAGAAGCCTTGGCGGCTGCGATCATCCAGATAATGGTCGAACAGCATGCACAGTGAGCGCACCAACAGGCGACCGCTGGGACGCACATCGATACCCCGGTCGCTCAGTACCAGCAGCCCGTCCTCGGCCATTTGTCGTAACTGCGGCCAAATATCGGAAAAATAGTCGCGGAAATTGATCCCGAACGCCTGCTCGATCGGGGCGAAATCCAGCTGGAAGTGGCAGATCAATTGCTGGATCACTGCGCGGCGGATCCGGTCGTCGGCATTGCACTGTAGGCCGCGCTGAATGGTTAGTTGGCCGCTGCTCAGGTTCTGTTGGTAGTCGCTCAGTTCACTGCTGTTCTGGCAGTAGAGATCGCCGACCTGACTGATGGCCGACACGCCCAAGCCGATCAGGTCGCAGTGGCCATGGGTGGTGTAGCCCTGGAAATTGCGCTGCAGGCTGCCATCCTCCTGAGCGCTGGCCAGTTCATCATCGGGCAGGGCGAAGTGATCCAAACCAATGTAGCGATAACCTGCTGAGCTCAGTTGTTCGATGCTGTTGTGCAGCATGGCCAATTTGTTCGCGGCGCTTGGCAGTTCGCTGCTGTCGATACGCCGCTGAGGCATGAAACGCTCGGGCAGATGGGCGTAGTTGAACAGCGACAGGCGATCCGGTTGCAGATCGATGACCGCGTCGACTGTGCGGGCAAAGCGTTCCGGGGTTTGCAGGGGCAGGCCGTAGATCAGGTCGATATTCACCGAGCGAAATTGCAAGGTGCGTGCGGCTTCAACGATGGAGCAGGTTTCTTCCAGACTTTGCAGGCGGTTGATCGCGCGTTGGACTGCCGGATCGAGATCCTGGACGCCAATGCTCACCCGATTGAAACCCAGTTCGCGAAGCAAACCCATGGTCGACCAGTCGGCCTCGCGCGGGTCGATCTCGATGCTGTAGTCACCCGAGTCGTCATCCAGCAGGTTGAAATGCTGATGCAGCTGGCTCATCAGCTGACGTAGTTCATCGTGGCTGAGAAAAGTTGGTGTGCCACCGCCCAGGTGCAACTGTTCAACCGTTTGACGTTCATCGAGATGCCGGCCAATGAGCGTCATTTCCTGTTCTAGCGCCTGTAGATAGGCGTGGGCGCGACCGCGGTCCTTGGTGATCACCTTGTTGCAGGCGCAGTAGTAGCAAATGTTGGCGCAGAACGGCACATGCACATACAGCGACAGGGGGCGCTGGGCTTTGCGACTGTCACGCAGGGCGTGCAGTAGATCGAACGAGCCGACCCCCGCATGCAATTGCATGGCAGTTGGGTAGGAGGTGTAGCGTGGTCCGGTCTGATCATAGCGGCGGATCATCTCGCTATCCCAGTGGATGGCATCGAGCATGCGGGCATTCCCTGGATGGGCTAACAGTCTCAGGGAGTCTAGGGATGCCGGCCTCAGACCATCTTGATCTGTATCAAGAGGGAATGAGCTTGCTGGGCCACGCAGAAGCTGGTGTGTGCTTAATGACCCATCAACCAGTGCTGATGCGGGCCGGGCAGGGTCCACAGGCCGAATAGGATGACCAGTAGGCCACCGGCCATACGAACTCCGCGCTTGCGCAGCAAGGCCGTCAGGCGTTCGGCGGCCATGCCTGTGGCCAGCAGCACCGGCAGGGTGCCGAGACCGAAGGCCAGCATCAGCGCGGCGCTGTCGAGTGCGTCGCCCTGGCTCGCCGCCCAGAGCAGGGTGCTGTATACCAGGCCGCAGGGTAGCCAGCCCCACAAGCCACCCAGCAACAAGGCACGTGGCAGGCTGGTGACCGGCATGAAGCGCCGGGTCAGCGGCTGGATATGCCGCCACACTCCGCGGCCGAGCGCTTCGATGCGAGTCAGGCCACTCCACCAGCCGGCCAGGTACAGGCCCATTGCGATCAGCAGGAGTGCGGCGACCACCCGCAGCAGCATGGCCGCCGGACTGCTGGCCACGGCCCAGCCCGCCAGACCGAGCAGCAGGCCGGCGATGGTGTAACTGAAAATGCGTCCGAGGTTATAGCTCAGCAACAGCTGAAAGCGTTGAGCCCGATGCTCGGTGGGAATGGCCAAGGTCAAGGCGCCCATCAGACCACCGCACATACCCAGGCAATGCCCGCCACCGAGTAGGCCGAGAATCAATGCGGACAACAGCAGAGGTGCCAGCTCAGGCATGTGGTGGATCCTTGGGTTCGTCCTGCTTTTGCGCCTGGTCGACACCGGCCTTGTGCATCGGATCGTCGTCGTCGAACAGAATGCTATGGGCGGGACCGTCCAGGTCATCGTACTGGCCGCTGTCGACCGCCCAGAGGAACAGCCAGATGGCGAAAGCGACCAGCACCAGGGCGACGGGGATCAGAATGTACAGCGCGGGCATGGTGTCTCCGGGCGACTGGTGATAGTCGGGCTAGGCTGGCCTAGAGCACAGCGAAACCCTGCGATTGAGAAGACTGGGTTTCACCCAAAATGGCTCTGCCCAGCCTACTGCTTGGGTACTCGGGTCAAGCGTAAGGCATTGAGCACCACCAGCAACGAACTGAGCGACATACCGAGCGCGGCCCAGATCGGGGTGATCCAGCCAAGGGCGGCGAACGGCAGGACCAGGCCATTGTACAGGCTGGCCCAAGTCAGGTTCTCGATGATGATCCGGCGCGTGCGGCGCGCCAGGTTGAAGGCCTGTATCAGGGAGGTCAATCTGTTGCTCAGCAGCACGGCGTCGGCGCTGGTCTTCGCCAGGTCGGTGGCGCCGCCCATGGCCACGCTGATGTCAGCGCCGGCCAGCACCGGCACGTCATTGACCCCGTCGCCGAGCATCAGCACGCGGCGTCCTTGCTCGTGCAGCTTTTTCAGCTCGGCCAGTTTGGCATCGGGCGTCAGGCCGCCGCGTGCCTGCTCGATGCCCAGTTGACGCGCTACTTCGGCGACCATCGGCGAGCTGTCGCCGGACAACAGCAGCACCTGCCAGCCACGCTCGCGGCAGGCGGCGAGCAGCGCGGGGGCATCGTCGCGCAGGCGGTCGTCGAGGACGAACCAGGCGAGCGGGCCCTGGCAGTCACCGAGCAACAGCCATTGGCCCCGATCGGCGGGAATCTCAGGTGGAGCCTGGCCACTGAGCTCGCTGACAAAGGCGGCCTGACCGATGCGCAGCTGGCGATCCGCAACCCAACCCTGCAGGCCCAGACCGGGGATGTTGTCGACCCGTTCGGCGGCTTGTGTTGCACGGCCGAAGGCGCGGGCGATAGGGTGTTCGGAGCGGATCTCCAAGGCGGCCGCCAGGGCCAGGCAGGCGTCACTGTCCAGCTCGCCGAGGGGATGAATGGCGCTCAGGGTCAGGCGGCCTTCGGTGAGCGTGCCGGTCTTGTCGAAGATCACCGTGTCGATCTGGTTCAGGCCTTCGAGCACATGACCGCGGGTCAGCAGCATGCCGAGTTTGTGCAGGCTGCCGGTCGCGGCGGTCAGTGCGGTCGGGGTCGCCAGCGCCAGTGCGCAGGGGCAGGTTGCGACCAACAGGGCCAACACCACCCAGAAGGCGCGGGACGAGTCGATCTGCCACCACACCAGGCCGACGATGGCCGCAACAAGCAGGACGATCAACAGGAACCATTGCGCGGTCTGTTCGGCTATTTCGGCCAGGCGCGGCTTATCGCTCTGCGCGCGCTCAAGCAGGCGCACGATGGCCGACAGTCGGGTGGCATCGCCAAGCGCTTCGACCTCGACAGTGAGCGGTCCCTCGACGTTCAGGGTGCCGGCGGTGACGCTATCGTCGACGCCGCGTGGCTGCGGCAGGTATTCGCCGGTCAGCAGGGATTCATCGACGCTGGATTGCCCGCTGAGGATGCGTCCGTCGGCAGGCAGCAGGGCGCCGGGCGGTACCAGGACCTGTTCGCCCTTCCGCAACTCGCTTAACAGCACGCGCTGGGTATGGCCGTCGGCGTCGAGGCGTAAGCAGGATGCCGGCAATAGTTGCACAAGCTGCGCGGTGGCGGCCGCCGTGCGCTCGCGGGCGCGGCGTTCCAGGTAACGGCCGGCCAGGAGGAACAAGGCGAACATCCCCACCGCATCGAAGTACAGCTCGCCATCTCCGGTGACCGTCGACCAGATGCCCGCGGCATAGGCGCCGCCAATCGCCAGCGAGACCGACAGGTCCATGCTCAGGTGGCGGGTGCGTAAATCACGCATGGCGCCGCGGAAGAATTGCCCGCAACAGTAGAAGACGATCGGCGTGGTGAGGAACAGGCTGACCCAGCGCAGAATTTTGTCCAGCTCGGGGCTGAGGTCGATGTTGAACTCAGGCCAGGTGGCCATGGTGGCCATCATCACCTGAATCCACAGCAATCCGGCTACCCCCAGTTGGCGCATGGCCCGGCGGTTTTCCCGGGTGAGCTGCTCGGTCGCGGCATCGGCCTGCCAGGGGTGGCCGGCATAACCGATCTTGCGCAGCTCCTTGAACAGTTGGCTGAGCGGCAGCTGGCTGTCTACCCAGCGCACCTGCAGGCGATGGTTGGACAGGTTGAGGTTGGCTTCGGCCACTCCGGGCAGGCCACGCAGGTGCTTTTCGATCAGCCAGGCGCAGGCGGCGCAACTGATGCCTTCAATCAATAGGTTGGTTTCGCTGAGCTCGCCCTGGTGCTCGACGAAAGGCGCCTGCACATCGGCACGGTCAAGCAAAGCCAGCTCGTCAGGCAGCGCTTGAGGTAGCTCCTGCGGGTTGCCGGCGCGCTCGCTGCGGTGCTTGTAGTAGTGCTCGAGGCCGCCGGCGACTATGGCTTCGGCCACCGCCTGGCAGCCGGGGCAGCACAGCAACCGTTTCTCGCCCAGCACCTGGGCGTGAAACTGGCTGCCGGCTGGAACCGGCAAGCCGCAGTGGTAGCAGGGGATAGGGCTCGCCATGGAGGGGCAGTCTTGAGTCTGACGTTGGGATGTAGTGCGTCCGGTAGCGGGCATGATCGCTAGACCGATTGCTTAGGGTGCAACGCCGAGGCGGATGGTCTTGCCGGTTTCCAGGGTTCGCTCCTCGAACAGGCGCCAATCCTTGCCGCCTTCCTGGCCAATCAGTTCGACGAAGCGACGACCGCGTACCACGTCCTGCATCTGTCCGCGGTAGAGGCCCTGACCCTGCTGTTGCAGGACAATGCGCCGATCACGCTCGGGCTGGGTCGGCGACAGCAGGTTCAATACCAGCTGCTGCGGGCCGCTGTAGCCTTGCAGTTGCAGTTCGGCGACGCCGGCCTCTTCATCGAGCTTGAGGCTGGCATGCAGTTTCAGCTGCTCGGCGAGCTTCTCGCGTTCCAGCGACTGGTTGATGCCCTTGCCGACATCGTAATAGTCATCGGAGATCAGCCCCGGGGGATTGCGGGTGGCGATGGTCAGCAAGGTCAGGCCCTGGGCTACGGAATACCCCAGAAGCGCCAGGATGAACCAGGGCCAGAATTGCTTGTACCAAGGCTTGACCGGTGTTTCGTTAGGCATGCGGTGGTTACTCGTCAGCGGACGCTGGGGCCGATAAAGCGGCTGTCGGCGTCGGTGTGGATGCTTGCATCGTCAGCGGAGCGAATGCGGAAGATGATTTCGTTGGCGCTTGAGGGCAGCTTTTCCGGTTCGATCGACAGTTCGACCGGCAGTGACAGCACTTCGCCAGCCAGGGCCTTGATCTCGCGCTTGCCTTCATAGACCAGGCCATCGAGGCCATCGGCTTCGATCAGGAAGGTCACGTCCTGCTGGGCCTTGTTCATGATTTTCAAGGTGTAGACGTTCTCGATACGGCCCTGTTCATTTTCGCGGTAGAGCACGCGATCCTTGAGCACGTCGAGTTCAACCAGTGAGCGGTCGGCCACGGCCCAGGCAAACAGGCCCATCATCGCCAGCAGGGCGAGGGCGTAACCGATCAGGCGCGGGCGCAGCAGTTGAGTGCTGTGTCCGGAGAGGTTGTGCTCGGTGGTATAGCTGATCAGCCCTTTCGGGTAGTTCATCTTGTCCATGATGTTGTCACAGGCGTCGATACAGGCGGCGCAGCCGATGCATTCGACCTGCAGGCCGTCGCGGATGTCGATGCCGGTTGGGCAGACCTGCACGCACATCTTGCAGTCGATGCAGTCGCCGAGGCCTTCGGCCTTGTAATCGGCGTCCTTCTTGCGCGGGCCGCGGTGTTCGCCGCGCCGCGGATCATAGGAGACGATCAGGGTGTCCTGATCGAACATCACGCTCTGAAAACGCGCGTAGGGGCACATATAGATGCACACCTGTTCGCGTAGCCAGCCGGCGTTGCCGTAGGTGGCGAGGGTGAAGAAGCCCACCCAGAATACCGCCCAGCCACTGGCGTCGAAAGTGAACAGCTCGGGGATCAGCTGGCGGATCGGCGCGAAGTAGCCGACGAAAGTCAGCGCGGTGGCCAGGGATACGCCGACCCATATGCCGTGCTTGGCCAGTTTGCGCAGGAACTTCTGCCCGCTCATGGGTTTTTTATCGAGCTTCATGCGCTGGTTGCGGTCGCCTTCGGTCACTTTTTCCGCCCACATGAACACCCAGGTGAACACGCTCTGCGGGCAGGTGTAGCCGCACCAGACGCGTCCGGCGAACACAGTAATGAAGAACAGGCCGAAGGCGGCGATGATCAGCAGGGCAGACAGCAGGACGAAGTCCTGTGGCCAGTAAGTGGCGCCAAAGATATGAAACTTACGCTCGGGTAGATTCCACCAGACCGCCTGGCGGCCATTCCAGGTGAGCCAGACCGTGCCGAAATACAGCAGAAACAGGAAGGCACCACCGAGCATGCGCAAATTGCGGAAGATGCCGGTGAAGGCGCGGGTATAGATTTTTTCGCGGTTGGCGTAGAGGTCGACGGTTTCGACCTTGGCCGGGGCGGGGGTGACGTCTTTAACGGGGATCTGTGCGCTCATCAGTTGCTACCACAGCGGTTGGTTGGCTGCCCCGGCCGATACATGCCAGCCGGGGTCATTTCACTCATACGCTATGGTACGCCTGACAAGGCCCTGTTTGGGTGCGACGGGGGGTCGCGCTTGATGCAGGGCTTGTCTGAAGGGCCTTACTGCTGCGCAGGCTTCTGCGACAGGCTGTACACATAAGCGGCCAGCAGATGCACTTTATCGTTACCGAGAAAGGCTTCCTGTGACGGCATGCGTCCGTTGCGGCCGTAACGCAAGGTCTGCTGAACCTGAGCGAAGCTGGAGCCGTAGAGCCAGGTCTTGTCGGTCAGGTTCGGCGCGCCCATGGCCTGCTGGCCCTTGGCGTCGGGACCGTGACATACCGCGCAGTTGGCGGCGAAAGTCTGCTGGCCAGCGGCCAAATCGACTTCCACGCTTTCCGGGGTCTTCAGGCCGGACAGGCTGCGCACGTAGCCGGCAACGTTCTTGATGCCTTCTTCGCCGAGGCTGTCCTTCCAGGCCGGCATGGCAGCCTGACGGCCACCCATGATGGTGGTCTTGATGGTTTCCGCCGCGCCGCCGTACAACCAGTCGTTGTCGGTCAGGTTAGGGAAGCCGTACGCGCCCTTGGCGTCGGAGCCATGGCACACCGAGCAGTTGGACGCGAACAGGCGGCCACCCATTTTCAGCGCTTGCTCGTCTTGTGCGACCTGCTCGATTGGCATCGCGGCGTATTTGGCGAAGATCGGCCCGTACTGAGCGTCGGCCTTGGCCATTTCCTTTTCCCACTGGTGCACACCGGTCCAGCCGGCGTTGCGCTGTTCACCGTCGGCGATTTGCACGTTGGCGGCGAATGGCGTCTTGGCCTCGTTGTCGAGGTAATCGTACCCCGGCAGCAGACCTTTCCAGTTACCCAGGCCCGGGTAGAGCACCAGGTAGCCAAGGGCGAAGATGATGGTGCCGATGAACAGCATGAACCACCACTTGGGCAGTGGGTTGTCATACTCCTCGATACCGTCGAACACGTGGCCGACGGTTTCCTCAGTGCTTTCCTGACGCTGACCCTTGCGGGTGCCGAAGATCAGCCACGTCAGGGCGAAGATGGTACCTAGGGAGAGGATGGTTACATACCAATTCCAGAATGTGGTCATTGGTTATTGCTCCTGGAAGATTGCTCGTCACGCGCTTTGGGTTTGGGATCATCGGCGAATGGCAGGTTGGCGGCTTCGTCGAAGTTCGATTTGCGCTTGCTGCTATAGGCCCAGAGCACCACGCCAACGAAGGCGATGAACACCACTGCCGTGCCTATGCCGCGAATAGTCCCGATATCCATGTCGCGTTACCGTTTGTTCTTGATGGAGGTGCCGAGAACCTGCAGGTACGCGACCAGCGCGTCCATTTCGGTCTTGCCCTTCACGGCGTCTTTGGCCCCGGCGATGTCTTCATCGGTGTAGGGGATGCCAAAGCCACGCATGACTTCCAGCTTTTTCGCGGTTTCCTTGCCGTCGAGCTTGTGCTCGACCAGCCAGGGATACGCCGGCATCTTCGACTCAGGCACTACGTTGCGCGGGTTGTACAGGTGCGCGCGGTGCCATTCGTCCGAGTAGCGGGCGCCGACTCGGGCCAGGTCCGGACCGGTACGCTTGGAGCCCCACAGGAAGGGGTGGTCGTAGACGCTCTCACCGGCTACCGAGTAGTGGCCGTAGCGTTCGGTCTCGGCGCGGAACGGACGGATCATCTGTGAGTGGCAACCCACGCAACCATTGGCGATGTAAACATCGCGGCCTTCCAGCTGCAGCGCGGTGTAAGGCTTGAGGCCCTCCACCGGCTCGTTGGTGACATCCTGGAAAAACAGCGGAACGATCTGGGTCAGGCCACCGATGCTGACGGCGAGAACCATCAGCAGCGCCATCAGACCGATA
The DNA here is from genome assembly GCF_000498575.2 of Pseudomonas taeanensis MS-3. Lineage (GTDB taxonomy): Bacteria > Pseudomonadota > Gammaproteobacteria > Pseudomonadales > Pseudomonadaceae > Aquipseudomonas > Aquipseudomonas taeanensis. The sequence goes on along the minus strand of NZ_AWSQ01000004.1, from coordinate 694,172 downwards.
TTCTTCTCGATGATTTCGTGTTTCATCAGTGAGCCACTCCGACGGGGATCTGCGCAGCCGCATCGTATTCAGCCGGCTTGGCGGCACGCACGGTGCGGAAGGTGTTGTAAGCCATGAACAGCATGCCGGTGGCGAAGAACGCACCGCCGATCATGCGCACCACATAACCCGGGTGGCTGGCTTCCAGCGCTTCGACGAAGGAGTAGGTGAGGGTGCCGTCTTCGTTGACTGCACGCCACATCAGGCCCTGGGTGATGCCGTTGACCCACATCGAGGCGATGTACAGCACGGTGCCGATAGTCGCCAGCCAGAAATGCACGTTGATCAGGGCGATGCTGTGCATCTGCTCGCGGCCATAGACCTTGGGCAGCATGTGATACAGCGCACCGATGGAGATCATCGCGACCCAGCCGAGGGCACCGGCGTGTACGTGGCCGATGGTCCAGTCGGTGTAATGCGACAAGGCGTTGACCGTCTTGATCGCCATCATCGGGCCTTCGAAGGTGGACATGCCGTAGAAGGCCAGCGATACCACCAGAAAGCGCAGGATCGGGTCGGTGCGCAGCTTATGCCAGGCGCCGGACAGGCTCATCATGCCGTTGATCATGCCGCCCCAGCTCGGGGCCAGGAGGATGATCGACATGGCCATGCCGAGGCTCTGCGCCCAGTCCGGCAGAGCGGTGTAATGCAGGTGGTGCGGACCGGCCCAGATGTACAGGGTGATCAGCGCCCAAAAGTGCACGATGGACAGGCGATAGGAGTAGATCGGGCGCTCGGCCTGCTTCGGTACGAAGTAATACATCATGCCGAGGAAGCCGGTGGTCAGGAAGAAGCCCACGGCGTTATGGCCGTACCACCACTGGATCATCGCGTCGGTAGCGCCCGAGTAAGCCGAATAGGACTTGAACAGGCTGACTGGAACCGCGGCGCTGTTGACGATGTGCAGCAGCGCGGTCACCAGGATGAAGGCACCGAAGAACCAGTTGCCGACATAGATGTGCTTGGTCTTGCGCTTGACGATAGTGCCGAAGAACACCACTGCATAAGCGACCCAGACGATACCCAGGAGGATGTCGATCGGCCACTCGAGCTCAGCGTATTCCTTTGTGCTGGTGTAACCCAGGGGCAGGGTAATCACCGCCAGCACGATCACAGCTTGCCAACCCCAGAAGACGAACGCCGCCAAGGAATCGGAAATCAGGCGGACCTGACTGGTGCGCTGCACCACATAGAATGAAGTTGCCATCAGCGCACAACCGCCAAAGGCGAAGATCACCGCGTTGGTGTGCAGCGGACGCAGACGGCCGAAGCTCGTCCACTCCAGGCCAAAGTTGAGTTCTGGCCACACGAGTTGTGAGGCGATGAACACGCCTAGACCCATGCCAATGACTCCCCAGATCACCGTCATAACGGCGAACTGGCGAACCACCTTGTAGTTATAAGCAGTCTGACTGATTGCTGTGCTCATGCTGGGGTTCCACGGTTAATGGAGTTTTAGAGGGGCAAAAAACGGCGGCAAGTATGTAGAAAGCAGGTAGTCATTGCAACGACACACGCCGATACATGCGGGCTTTCAAAGGCTTCAGGCGCGCGTTTTTGCGCAGTTTGGCAACGCTGTGTCGCTTCCCGAAGGTCCCCTGCCGGCACCATGCGAAGAGGGCAATCGCCTTAGGGTTAGGGAGGGCGGTGATTACAGGGCCGCTTAGTCCAAGTCACCCTGGGGCAGGGCTTGGATGTTGAGGTGCGACACTCAGTCGCATCAGTGCGCAAGGCACTTTATTGGCGAGCAGGGTTCTTGCCAGGAGGGGAAAGGAGGCTGGCGGTACTGGTGATACCGCCAGGTTTGGCTTATCGCTCGGTCAGTTGCTCGGTGGGCGGTACTTGTTCTCGCCCGAGGCTCAATATGTATGCCGCCAACAGGTGAACCTTGTCGTTACCCAGGTATTGTTCCTGGGCGGGCATCTGGCCGTTACGCCCGTAGCGGATGGTTTGTTGCAGTTGAGCCAGGCCGGAACCGTAGATCCAGCCACTGGGCTGGGTCAGGTCCGGCGCGCCGAGCATGGCCATGCCCGTTCCCGCGGCTCCATGGCAGGCCGTGCAGTTGCTAGTGAACAGCTGCGCGCCTTGTTCCAGGTCGATTGACTGGTCTTTCGGCAAGGGCAGGCCAGCCAGCTTATGGCGGACATAGCCCGCGACCTGTTTGACGCCTTCTTCGCCGAGTACCTGCCCCCAGGCCGGCATCATGCCGGTGCGACCCTGCAGGATGCTGGTCTTGATGGTTTCGGGCTCGCCGCCCCAGCGCCAATGGCGGTCGGTCAGGTTGGGAAAGCCCACTGTGCCTTTGGCGTCAGAGCCATGGCAGATCGAGCAATAAGTGGCGAACAGGCGGCCACCCATTTTCAACGCCTGTGGGTCGTTGGCCACCTGATCCAGAGGCATCGCCGCATACTTGGCGAAGATCGGTCCATATAGCTGCTCGGCCTGATCCACTTCGCGTTGCCACTGGGCGACCTGGGTCCAGCCGTTGTGATAGCCGGGCAGCAGGCCTTTCCAATTGCCCAGACCCGGGTAGAGCACCAGGTAACCGGCGGCGAACAACAGGGTGCCGAGAAACAGCATGAACCACCACCTGGGTAGCGGGTTGTCGTATTCCTCGATGCCGTCGAAGGAATGTCCCATGGTTTGCTCGGTCTCGCCAGGCTGCTCGCCCTTGCGCGTGGCGAAGATCAACCAGAACAGCGCGAGCAGAGTGCTGATGGTCAACAGCGCGATATACCAGCTCCAGAAAGTGCTCATGGGGTGGTGCTCCTTGATGCGGCAGGCGTGGGTTCGTCGGCAAAGGGTAGGTGTGCGGCTTCGGCAAAAGCCGCTTGGCGTTTACTGGAGTAGGCCCACAGAGTCACGCTGCTGAAAGCCAGCAGAACCAAGGCGGTGCCCAGGCCGCGGAGGGTGCCGATATCCATAAAGTCGAGAGACATGGGCTTACCTCTTGCTCTTCACTGCGATGCCGAGTACTTGCAGGTAGGCAACCAGTGCGTCCATTTCACTCTTGCCCTTGACTGCCGCAGCGGCGCCGGTGATGTCGGTATCGCTGTAGGGCACGCCGAGAGTACGCATGGCCTTGAGCTTGGTATCGGTACCCTTGCCATCGAAAGTGTTCTCGACCAGCCAGGGATAGGCCGGCATCTTCGATTCCGGTACCACGTTGCGCGGGTTGAACAGGTGCGCGCGGTGCCATTCGTCCGAGTAGCGGCCGCCGACTCGGGCCAGATCCGGGCCGGTGCGTTTGGAGCCCCAGAGGAAGGGGTGATCCCAGACGCTCTCGCCGGCCACCGAGTAGTGACCGTAGCGCTCGGTTTCGGCGCGGAACGGACGGATCATCTGCGAGTGACAGCCCACGCAGCCCTCGCGGATATAGACGTCACGCCCTTCCAGTTGCAACGCGGTATAGGGCTTGAGGCCCGCTACCGGCTCGTTGGTGACATCCTGGAAAAACAGCGGAACGATCTGGGTCAGGCCGCCGATGCTGACGGCCAGCACCATCAACAGTGCCATCAGGCCGATATTCTTCTCGATGACTTCGTGTTTCATCAGTGGGCTCCCTCAAGCGAAAACTGTTCGGCAGCTGCTAGCTCGGCAGGTTTCGTGGCGCGTACGGTCTGCCAGGTGTTGTAAGCCATCAACAGCATGCCGAAGAAGAAGATCGCGCCACCGATGACCCGCACCACGAAGCCAGGATGACTGGCCTCCAGGGCTTCGACGAAGGAGTAGGTGAGGGTGCCGTCCTCGTTGACTGCGCGCCACATCAGGCCTTGGGCGATGCCGTTGACCCACATCGAAGCGATGTACAGCACGGTGCCGATGGTGGCTAGCCAGAAGTGCAGGTTGATCAGGGCGATGCTGTGCATCTGCGCGCGACCGTAGAGCTTGGGGATCATGTGATACAGCGAACCGATGGACACCATGGCGACCCAGCCGAGGGCACCGGCGTGTACGTGGCCGATGGTCCAGTCGGTGTAATGCGACAAGGCGTTGACCGTCTTGATCGCCATCATCGGGCCTTCGAAGGTGGACATGCCGTAGAAGGCCAGGGAGACCACCAGAAAACGCAGGATCGGGTCGGTGCGCAACTTATGCCAGGCGCCCGAGAGGGTCATCATGCCGTTGATCATGCCGCCCCAGCTGGGTGCCAGCAGCACCAGGGACATCACCATGCCCAGGCTCTGCGCCCAATCCGGCAGCGCGGTGTAGTGCAGGTGGTGCGGGCCGGCCCAGATATACAGGGTGATCAGGGCCCAGAAATGCACGATCGACAGGCGATAGGAGTAGACCGGGCGCTCGGCCTGTTTGGGCACGAAGTAATACATCATCCCGAGGAAGCCGGCGGTGAGGAAGAAACCCACGGCGTTATGCCCGTACCACCATTGCACCATCGCATCGGTGGCGCCGGAATAGATCGAATAGGATTTGGTCAGCGAGACCGGGATTGCCAGGTTATTGACCAGGTGCAGCAGGGCCACGGTGAGGATGAAGCCGCCGAAGAACCAGTTGCCGACATAGATGTGGCTGACTTTTCGGCGCATCACCGTGCCGAAGAATACGATGGCGTAGCTGACCCAGACGATAGTGATGAGGATGTCGATCGGCCATTCCAGCTCGGCATACTCCTTGGAGCTGGTGTAACCCAGCGGCAAGGTGATGGCGGCCAGCACAATCACCAGTTGCCAGCCCCAAAAGGTGAAGGCGGCCAGCCTGGGCGCGAACAGGGGCGCTTGCGAGGTACGTTGCACCGCGTAATAGCTGGTGGCGAACAAGGCACAGCCGCCGAAGGCGAAGATCACCGCATTGGTGTGCAGCGGGCGCAGGCGACCGAAGCTGGTCCAGGGCAGGTCGAAGTTCAATTCTGGCCAAGCCAGCTGAGAGGCGATCAGTACGCCGAGCCCCATGCCGACGATGCCCCACACCACCGTCATAATGGTGAACTGGCGAACCACCTTGTAGTTATAGGCGGCACTGGTTGTTGTGTTCATGTCTGGGCTTCCATCCTGGGTTGTGGCAGAACGTTCGAAAAGCTCGGAGTCGCGCTGGCAAAGGAGCTGGCGCGGACCGACGGATTTCCAAAGCGAGGCAAGCATGAGCAAAGGACAGGGCGCGGGTATTGACGGGGATCAATACGGGCAAGGGCAGGAACACGATGGCTGGCTGTGGAATCGGCCCACTGGGGAGCGCGGGGCGACCCTGATACTCGCCCACGGCGCCGGCGCTCCGATGGACAGCGGCTTCATGACACAAATGGCTGAACTGCTGGCCGCGCGTGGCGTCGCGGTGCTGCGTTTCGAGTTCGCCTACATGGCGGCGCGGCGACAGGATGGCAAGAAACGCCCCCCCAATCCGCAGGCCAAACTGCTGGAACAGTGGCGTGAGGTCTATGGCCAGGTGCGGCAACAGGTCGCTGGGCCGCTGGCCATCGGCGGTAAGTCAATGGGTGGGCGCATGGCCAGTCTACTGGTCGATGAGCTGGACGCCGATGCGTTGGTCTGCCTGGGTTATCCGTTCTATGCCGTGGGTAAGCCGGACAAACCGCGGGTCGCGCACCTGGCGGAGCTGCACGCGCCGGCTCTGATCGTCCAGGGCGAGCGCGACGCCCTGGGCAATCGACCGGCAGTGGCTGACTACCAATTGTCGGCGTCGATCCATGTGCATTGGCTGGAAGCCGGAGATCACGACCTCAAACCGCTGAAAAGCTCGGGATTCAGCCATGAGCAGCACTTGCAGCGTACGGCCGACGAGGTGGCGGAGTTTTTGCTGCGCAGCTGCAGCTGACGGGGGTGATGGGACGATCTCGGGGAAACTAAAACGCCCGGCTGTGAATATTATTCATTCACAGCCGGGCGTTGGTCACTGCTGCATTTAACTAGCGGTTGAAGCGTTCCACCAGGGAGTACTGGCCTTGCGCGGTGGCAGTCAGTTCGCCGCTGAGTTTGGCACTGCTCTGCGCTTCGACGGCGGTTTGATCAGCCAGTTGGGCGATGTTGGTGATGTTGCGGTTGATCTCGTCGGCCACGGCGCTTTGCTCTTCAGCCGCTGCGGCGATCTGGTCGGCCATGTCGGCGATGTTGGCCACCGAGTCGCTGATCCCAGCCAGAGCATTGTCAGCTTGCAGTACGCGCTCGACGCCATCGTCAGCTTGCTTGCGACCAATCTCCATGGTCATCACCGCTTCTTCGGCGGTGCGCTGCAGTTTGGCAATCAGCTGGTGGATCTGCCCGGTGGATTCGGCGGTGCGCTGCGCCAGTGATCGCACTTCATCGGCGACTACCGCGAAGCCCCGACCCATTTCGCCGGCACGCGCCGCTTCGATGGCAGCGTTTAGCGCGAGCAGGTTGGTCTGGTCGGCGATGCCTTTGATCACATCAACCACGCCACCAATCTCGTTGCTGTCCTTGGCCAGTCGCGTGACGGTTTCGCCGGTTTCGCCGACCGACAACGACAGGCGCTGGATCGCTTCGCGGGTTTCCGCGGCGATGGTGCGGCCTTGGCTGGTCAGGCGGTTGGCTTCCTGCGTGGCGATGGCGGTGCGCGCCACGTTGCTGGCTACTTCGAGCGTGGTGGCGGCCATTTCATTGACTGCGGTGGCGACTTGTTCGGTCTCCTGGCGTTGGCGATCCAGGCCAGCCGAGCTGTTGTGCGCCAGGGTGTCGGCTTGCTTGGCTTGCTGGGACAGGTTCTCGGCGCTGTCCTGCAGGCGGGTCAGGCAGGTTTTCAGTCGTGCTTCCTGGCTGAGCATGGACATTTCCAGGCGACCTTGGGCGCCGCGGCTGTCGGTATACATTTGCGCGATCAGCGGATCGGAAGTGGATTGCTCGGCCAGCTGCAGCAGGCGCTTGAGGCCTCGTTGTTGCCAGTTCAGAGCGGCCAGGCCGAGCGGCACCGAGAGCATCGCGGCGATGGCAAAGCCCCAGTGGGAGTCGAACCAGGCGCCGATCAGGAAGCCGATCTGGCTGATGAGGATAAAGGGCAGCCAGTTTTGCAGGGTGGGTAACCACTGGTCACGGCTGGGCACCGCCGACTTGCCAGCATTGATTCGTCGATACAGTGCTTCGGCGCGGCTCACTTGCTCGGTGGTCGGTTTGACCCGCACCGATTCATAGCCCACCAGCTTGCCGTTCTCCAGCACCGGGGTGGCGTAAGCATTGACCCAGTAGTAATCGCCGTTCTTGCAGCGATTCTTGACGATGCCCATCCAGGGGCGTCCCTGCTTCAGGGTGCTCCACATATGGGCAAAAACAGCGGGGGGAACATCCGGGTGGCGTACCAGATTGTGTGCCGAGCCGAGCAGCTCATCTTGGGTAAAGCCGCTGATCTTGATGAAGGCATCGTTGCAATAGGTAATCACACCCTTGCTGTCGGTGGTCGAGATCAGTCGCTGCTCGGAAGGATAAGTACGTTCGCGCTGAGTGATGGGCTGGTTGTTTTTCATGCTGTTCTTCCGTAAGGCGTACGACGGCTATCGGCGTCAATCCGGCAAAGTTGAGCCGTTTGTTTGCGGCGCAGTGTAACCAGTTTTATCGGGCTGGCGAACCGGCAGGTAGCCATTGCTGCTGTGCTTGCTGAACGATCCGGAACGATCAGGTATGCCGTTGTTAAGCCGATATAGTTACTCGGCTATTTGCAGGCTCGCCGTAGAGTTAATCCACTTGGGCTTCTAGGGGTGAGGGCAGGCAGGCTGGCCCAGTTATAAACGACGCAGTGCACTGCCTAGATCCCGATGAAGAGTCAGGCTTGCGAATGGGGCTGATGAAATGATCCATGCGGTGGGTTGGCTGAATATCCATCCAGATCAATGTCTGATGGGTCGCTCGAGGGCCCACGCCGAAACCTTCTGATGAGCTTATAAGCATGAATGCATTGGCGAAATGTCCTTGCTTGTAAATGTTTAAACCTGGTTTTTTTGCCGCTCTGATGAGGTGGGTTTAAGTACTGATGTTCCACCTTTATGCGATTTAAAGTTATCGGTGGTCGTTGCTGATGCTTGCTGAAGTTGCTTGTGTTGATTATTTGTCGCCTATTATTTGACGAATTTAAATACTTGCGTCATTGAAAATCATGTCCTTAGATTCGTACTGTTGCTCATTATTCAGAGCATTAAAAAAGGACTGATATTTCGGTATTTGGCTTGTCCGTATGTTTGCTGTTGGTCAGCGAATAATGCTGTTCGGCCCAGGTTTCATAAGCCTTTGCGCTGATGTTATGACGCCAAATATTTAGCTGTTTGTTTATTGACGTCAACTGTATTGCTTGTTTGGTGCCTCTTGCTGTGAGCACTTGGTTAGCATATTGGTTGGCACTCAATTTGCTTTCTGTGGTGAGGGGCGATGATAGGACAGTTGTTTTGTTGTCTGGGAACAAAGTGGCATGCCTGCTCTGGGTCGTCATCGTTCTGAATAGATATCCGCTGTTAGCTTGCTGTCCGATTTTATTGGTCTGCTAAAGGAGTCTAGCAATGCGCATCAGTATCTTTGGACTTGGGTATGTGGGGGCTGTTTGTGCGGGATGTTTGTCTGCTCGGGGCCATCAGATTGTCGGGGTTGATGTCACGCCGCTCAAAATAGAGCTGATTAACAAGGGGCAGTCGCCGATTGTCGAGCTAGGACTGGAGGCGCTCCTGCTAAAGGGCGTCAGTAGCGGCAATCTGCGCGGTACTCTCGATGTGCGTGATGCTGTGATGAATTCAGAAGTGTCGTTTGTCGCGACACCTACGCCAAGCAAGCGCAATGGTGACCTGGACGTTTCCTATATTGCTCAGGTGTGTGAACAGATTGGCAGGGTGCTGCCAGAGAAGGCAGGCCGTCACACCATCGTGGTGCGCAGTACGGTACTGCCGGGGACTGTGAAAAGCGTGGTCATTCCGATGTTGGAAAAACATTCGGGAATGAAGGCGGGTACCGACTTCGGTGTCGCGGTAAATCCGGAGTTCCTCCGCGAAAGCACGGCCATTCAAGATTACGATTTCCCTGCTATGACAGTGATTGGCGAGTTGGACAAGGCATCTGGCGATCTACTCGAAGCCATTTATAGTGAGCTGGACGCGCCTATCATCCGCAAGAGCATCGAAGTCGCGGAGATGATCAAGTACACCTGTAATGTCTGGCATGCCACCAAGGTCACCTTTGCCAACGAGATCGGCAACATCGCCAAGGGCGTGGGCGTCGATGGGCGCGAGGTGATGGAAGTCATTTGTCAGGACCACAAACTCAATCTCTCCAAATACTACATGCGCCCAGGCTTTGCTTTTGGAGGGTCCTGCCTGCCGAAGGATGTGCGCGCGCTGACTTATCGCGCCAGTCAACTCGATATTGAGCACCCACTGTTGCACTCGATCATGCGCAGCAATCGGGTGCAGGTGGAAAGAGCCTTCGACATCATCGCCAGCTGCGACAAGCGGCGCATTGCTCTGCTTGGCCTCTCCTTCAAATCCGGGACCGATGATCTGCGCGAAAGCCCGTTGGTCGAGCTTGCCGAGATGTTGATTGGCAAGGGTTATGACCTGCGCATCTACGACAGCAACGTCGAGTACGCCCGGGTTCACGGTGCTAATAAGGAGTACATCGAATCGAAGATTCCGCATGTTTCATTCCTATTGCACGCCGACCTCAGTGAGGTCCTGGAGCAGGCAGATGTAATCGTGCTTGGCAACAACGATCCGCAGTTCGCCAGCGTGGTCAGCAACTTACCTGAGGGAAAGAAAATCGTCGACCTGGTGGGCTTCATGACGGAGACCAGCAGTGCCTCGATGGAAGGCATTTGCTGGTAGGGGCAGCACGCTGTTCGCGGGGATAGGGGAAATCACCCATTACCCTTGCCGCAGCGGTTAGGTACACATGGGAGGGACGCTAGGGTATGGACGGGTTCGGACGATTTTTGCGTGAATGCGCAGGCTGGCTTTTCTATTGCCTGGCGCTGATGCTGCTGGCGCTGGCGCTGCCACAAACGGTGTTCGACGCAGAGTCGAAAGACTTCATCCTACTGCTCGGTGCCGTTGGGATTTGGCGCTACTCCATGGGTGCCATCCATTATGTGCGCGGGCTGATCTTCCTATATCTGGTCTTCCCCCACTACCGTAGGCAAGCGCGCAAGCTCGGTGAGGCAGCGCAGCCCTCCCATGTCTTCTTGCTGGTGACCAGCTTTCGCATCGATGCCTTGACCACCGCGCAGGTATACCGTTCGGTTCTTGAGGAAGCTATCGACTGTGGCTACCCAACCACGGTGGTCTGCTCACTGGTGGAAATGTCCGATGAGCTGTTGATCAAGAGCCTGTGGAGCAAGCTCAACCCTCCGGCACGGGTGAAGCTGGACTTCGTGCGTATCGCCGGTACCGGCAAACGGGATGGACTGGCCTACGGTTTCCGAGCTATTTCCCGGCACCTGCCGGATGACGATGCCGTGGTGGCCGTGGTCGACGGCGATACCGTACTGACGCCAGGGGTGATCAAGGCCACGACGCCATACTTCAAGTTGTTCCCAAAAGTTGGCGGACTGACCACCAACGAGTTCTGTGAGGTGCGCGGCAGTTACGCCATGAGTGAGTGGCACAAGCTGCGCTTCGCTCAGCGTCACATCAGCATGTGCTCCATGGCGCTATCCAAGCGGGTGTTAACGCTTACCGGGCGCATGTCGGTGTTTCGTGCGCGGGTGGTGACCGATCCGGGGTTCATTGCCGATGTGGAAAATGACTCGCTGAATCACTGGCGATTGGGGCGTTTCAAGTTTCTCACCGGTGACGATAAGTCCAGCTGGTACAGCCTGATGCGCCTCGGTTACGACACCTTCTACGTGCCGGACGCGGCGATTCACACCGTGGAACATCCACCGGAGAAAAGCTTCCTCAAGGCCAGCCGCAAACTGATGTTCCGTTGGTACGGCAATAACCTGCGGCAGAACTCCCGTGCCTTGCACCTGGGGCCATGGCGTCTGGGCTGGTTCACCTGTGTAGTGCTGTTCGACCAGCGGGTATCGATGTGGACCAGTCTGCTCGGGCCGGTGGTGGCGATACTGGCCAGCATCAAATACAGCATCGTGTTCATGCTGATCTACCTGCTGTGGATCGGTCTCACCCGGTTGCTGCTGACACTTCTGTTGCTGACGTCCGGGCACCGGGTAGGGCCCGCATTCCCACTGATTCTTTATTACAACCAGATAGTCGGCGCGCTGGTGAAGGTGTACGTCTTCTTTCGCCTCGACCGGCAATCCTGGACACGCCAGGACACCAAGCTGGATCGAGGGCTGCAGAGCTATCAGCGCTGGTTCAACACCTGGTCTTCGCGGGCCATGACGTTTTCCGCAGCCAGCGTTTTTCTGGCCGTGTTGATGAGTGTCGTCTGAGGGTAGGGAACGGGAGAGGTATCGAGACCAGTTCCGCTGGGTTTTTATTGGAGTTCGGGAGGGATTTTCATGAGCGTAGCGACCGTTGTATCCGGTAATACGAACGTCGTCCATGAGTCGGAAGCGCAGCGTCAGTATGCGCGGCTGAAGATGCCGGCGAGGATTCGTTTCCTGGGCCCCGATCGAGAAACGTTTGAGAGCGAGCTACTGGACTTGTCCGCAGGTGGCTTCAGCTTCGTTCAGAGCAACCAGGCAATGAGACTTGGCGGGCATCACAAGGGGGCGCTGGTGTTTCAGATCGATGGGTTGAGCATGACCATCGATGTGGAGTTTCAGGTGCGCTCCATTTATGCCGAAGACCAGCGTGTCGGCTGCGAGTTTCACAAGCTACGGCCGCGTGAAATCGCCGCGTTGCGCTATCTGATTACCTCCTATACCAGCGGTGAAATGGTCACCATGGGCGATATGCTCAGTACCCTGCAGCGCGACAACTTTGCCAAGGCGCGCAAGGGTCAAGAGGGTGGTGGCGGCATGGGCTTCTTCTCACGGCTACGCGCACTCAGCTTCAGTTTGCTGATCTTCCTGGTCGGTGTTGGCGCCTGCGCTTACATCATCAACCAACTCTACAGCCTGTATTTCGTCACCCATGCGGATTCCGCCATGGTCAGCCTGCCAGGCCAGCAGGTCAGCATGCCGCGTGAAGGCGTGCTGCAGGTGGGCCTGGTCAAGGTTGGCAGCGAGGTGGCCAAGGGCGCGCCATTGGCGACGTTCACCGCAACCATGCTGGATGTGCTGAAGAGCAGTCTGCCAGCCGAGCAGATGACCCCGGAAAACATCGAGCGGCTGTTCAGCAAGACCTTGCAGGGTACCCTGACCAGTCCATGCGATTGCCGGGTGGTGGCGCAGTACGTCGGTGACGGCCAGTCGGCGAGCAAGGGGGTTCCGGTATTTGAGCTGGTGCCGCTGAAGGGTGTGGCGACCATCGAAGCACGCTTCCCTTACAAAGCCTTCAGCAAAGTGCAGCCGGGTACTCGCGTGCAGGTGCAGGTCTCTGGCGAGAGCACTCCGCGTAACGGCAAGATCGACTCGGTCTCCTTGCAGCAGGGTGGCCTGGCTTCAGACATCCGCGTCTCGATCGTCACCGATGAACCCTTGAGCCCGCAGGTGGCTGGGCGTCCGGTTGAGGTGACGATTGACGGTCTGCCGGGCAATGTGTTGATTGAAAAAGTCATGGCAGCAGGAAAATGAAGCGCCCCCTGTTCTACGTGACGCTGCTCGCCCTGCTGCAAGGCTGCGCCGGCTTACCGGACCAGCAACTGGCCAAGGAAGCCTTGCAGCGCGGCGATAACGCCAGTGCTCGACAGCAGTATGAAGAGCTGGCGCGGATGGGTTATGTGGATGCGCAGATTGCGCTCGGCGACCTGCAGCTCGACAGTCAGGATCCGCAACAGGCCGAGCAGGCTGAACACCTTTATCGACAGGCCGCACTGCATTCGCCGAGGGCGCAGTCGAGGCTCGGACGGCTGCTATTGCGCCAGGGTGGGGCGAGCGATAGCCAGCTGAAGGAAGCCGAACAGCTGCTGAGCAAGGCCATCGAGCAGGGTGAGTACAGTGCCGTGGAGCCATTGACGCTGCTGTATCTGAGTTACCCGCAGCTATCACCCTCAGTCGATCCGCAGCAGCAGGTCAACGCCTGGCGAGAGCAGGACATCGTCGAGTCCGAACTGGCGCAGATACTCATCTATCGCAGCAACGGCAGCTATGTCGCTCACCTCGATGAGATCGAACAGAAATGTCGGTTGCTCCTGCATCAGCAGAGTGTTTGCTACAACGAGTTGGCTACGGTCAACCGCCTGCGTGATCAGCCCGCGGCGCAAGCCGCTTTGCTCAAGGAGTTGCGTGCGGCGTATGCCAATCGCTGGGTGGCTCCAAGTCGGGTCGAGTCCGTAGCGCGGACTCTGGTTGACTCGAGAATTCCCGCGCCGGTGGACCTGAGTAATGCTCAGGCGCTGCTGCAGGAGGTCGCCCCTGCTTATCCCCCAGCCTGGGCCTCGCTCGCCAAGTTGCTGTTCGACTACCCGGCTCTGGGTGACTCCGAGCAGATGCTTGGCTATCTGCAGCGTGGCCGTGAGGCCGGTGACAGCCGTGCCGAGCTGCTCACCGGACGGTTGTACTACGGTGGTCAGGTGCTGGAGCAGAATCCACAGCTAGCGGAGCAGCATCTGCTGCGGGCGGCTGAAGAACAAGCAACGGCGCACTATTACCTCGGACAGATCTACCGTCGTGGCTACTTTGGCGAAGTGTATCCACAGAAAGCCGTCGATCATCTGCTGCTGGCTGCACGTGGCGGGCACCGGAGCGCCGACTTGGCTCTGGCGCAGTTGTTCAGCGAGTCGCGCGGGGTCAAGGTCAACCCGATCAACGCCTATGTTTTCGCGCAAATGGCGCGGCTTCAGGGGGGCGTTGAAGCCAGCGAATTGATCAGCAGCCTGGAGCAAAGCATGCGCCCGAATGAGCGCCAAAAAGCCATGCAGATTCTTCAAGAAGAACAGCTGACGCGACAAGTCAATCCTGCGAGACTCGGTACTTTTCAATCGCTGGAAAAAGGAATGGACGTGCTATGAAAAAACTGATAGTTCGCTGTGTAGGCGCAGGGGTAGTGCTGAGTACTTCGTTACTTTGGGGCGAAACAGCATTGGCCGCACTCAGTCCGGACAAGAACTTCGGTCTGGACATCAAGTTTACCGGCCAGTCCGAGGATGACCGCGACCTGGGCACTCGTCGGGGTGGCGATGTACTGGGCTTAGGTCTGGACGTACGGCCCTGGTTCTATGGCCAGCGCGGTAACTGGAGCGCTTTCGCCCTAGGGCAGGCAGTGACGGCGACCGATATCATCGAAACCGACACCCTGCAGTCCACCGACCTCGGTACCGAGTCCGGCAGCAGTGGCAACAACGATCGTCAGCCGGACAAGAGCTACCTGGCCTTGCGTGAATTCTGGATCGGCTATTCCGGTTTCACCGCCTACCCGGGCGAAGAGTTGCGCCTCGGTCGCCAGCGCCTGCGCACTGACGATGGGATGTGGCGTGACACTAATATCGAAGCGTTGAACTGGACCTTCGACACCACCTTGCTGCGTGCCCACCTGGGTGCGGCCGAGCGCTTCAGCGAATACCGCACCGACCTCGACGAGCTGGATCCAGAGGATGAGGACCGCCTGCATCTGTATGGCGATATCTCGACCCAGTGGCAACCGGGCCAATGGGTTGGCATCCGCGCGCACCACAGTCGCGATGACGGCAATCTGCCGAGTCCAGGCGAGCGCGTCGACGAACTCGACAAGACCAGCACTGGTGATCTCACCTGGTTGGGTCTGGAAGCCAACAGCGATGCCTACAACTACCGCAACCAGAACCCGCTCAACTACTGGGTCAGCGCCACCTGGCTGACCGGTGACCGAGACACGCTGAATACCAGCACGGTCGGCGGCCAGACAATCGCTACCGGCAAGCAAGGCGGCAACGTCAGTGCCTGGGCCACCGATCTGGGTATTCGGTTGCGCCTGGACCCCAGCTGGCAAGTTGGTGCGGCCTACGCTCGCGGTAGCGGCGGTGGCGGTGACGACGGCTCGGGCAACTATCAACAAACTGGCTTGGAGAGCAATCGCTCCAACTACACCGGGACCCGCTCGCGAGCGCATCGTTTCGGTGAGGCCTTCCGCGGCGAGTTGAGCAACCTCCAGGTAGCGACGCTGTTTGGCTCCTGGCAGCTGCGTGAGGACTACGACGCCAGCCTGATCTACCACAAATTCTGGCGGGTCGATGACAAGCAGCCACTCGGCAGCAGCGGAGTCAATGCGCGGGTCAACGACAACGGTGTCACTCGCTCGCTGCAAAATGGCGAAAAAGATGTGGGCCAGGAAGTCGACTTGATCCTGACCAAGTACTTCAAGGAGGGCCTGTTGCCGGCCTCTATGAGTCAGGCAATCGATGAGCCTTCGGCATTGGTGCGTTTACGCGGTGGTCTGTTCAAACCGGGCGATGCCTACGGCTCAGATGTTGATTCGTACATGCACCGCGTCTTTGTCGACGCTATCTGGCGGTTCTGAACCAGGCGCCTGGAAGGAGGTTTTATGCACGCATTAATCAAGCTGGCGTTACCCCTTGCAGGCGTTTTTGCCTGTGTCCTGGCCCAGGCGGATACTCTCGAGTCGCTGCCTGGAGGCTATAGGGTCAGCGCCGCGTCGGGCATCTCGCTACAACTGGAGCCCCCGGTGCTGCCTGACCTGTCGGGTTACACCGCAGCTGCGGTGCAGGCAAAAATACAGCGTAAACCCGAAGGCAGGGCGGTCATCAAGGGTATGTTGCACGAGAACTCACTGGATGAGTTCATCGGGGGGGAAGAGCGCTTACGCGAGTGGGTGGTGCGACAGAAACGCATGCCCCAGGCGATCTTTATCGAGAAGGGCTATATGAATAGCGCGGCGCTGGCCCGGCAGTTACCGAAATCCGCTTTTGCCGAGACTGCACCGGGTATTTACCTCGCACGTCTGCCGATTATCGTGCGCCAGGGCGCCACTCTGCACATCGACAAGGACACCAAAGAACTTCGCTTGTCCCAGGAGGCGGGCGCTTTCCTGGTCAACGATGGTCGAATGTTCATCACCGACACCAAGGTCACCGCCTGGCGTGAGAAGGAAAATACGCCGGCCTATTGGCGCGACGGCAAGGAGTTTCGTCCTTATTTTCTGGCCTGGGGCGGTACCGAGACCTATGTGGTCGACAGCGTCATCAGCAGTTTCGGTTACGACGCGAGTAAGGCCTACGGTTTCAGCATCTCGCAGTACAGCCCGGGCATGGCGCCGAAGATGAAGCGAGCACGGCCTACCGGCTGGCTGCTTAATTCACGCTTTATCGACATGTGGTATGGCTTCTACTGCTATGAAGCCGATGACGTGGTGATCCGCGGCAATAGCTATGAAAACAACATCGTCTACGGCATTGACCCGCATGACCGTTCGCGGCGGTTGATCATCGCCGAGAACGAAGCGTTCGGCACCCGCAAGAAGCACGGCATCATCGTTTCCCGTGAGGTCAATGACAGCTGGATCTTCAATAACAAGTCCTATGACAACCAGCTCTCCGGCATCGTCCTCGACCGCAGCAGCGTGAACAATCTGGTCGCTTACAACGAGACTTACAAGAATTACTCCGACGGCATCACCCTGTACGAAAGCTCGAACAATCTGCTTTGGCAGAACCGCAGCATGAGCAACCGTCGGCATGGTATCCGGGTGCGCAATAGCCTCGGAGTCAGCCTTTACGAGAACATCCTGGTGGCCAACCACCTGACCGGTATCTATGGCCATATCAAGGACTTGAGTGGCAGTGAGCGCAATTTCGAAGAAGATCCCTACGAGACCAGCGTGTCCATGCGCATAGTCGGCGGACAAATGATTGGTAACGGCTCCAGTCCGATCTCCGTGCATTCGCCGAGCAAGCTCGAACTCTACAAACTGACCATCCTCGCTCCGCAAAAGGCCTCGGGCATATCCTTCTCGGGTTTGCTGGGCGAGCGTCAGGGCGAAATCATGGACATTCTGCTGCGCCAACAACAGGCGGTGCTGATCGAGCCCGTTGGCAGCCTGGCAAGCAAGGAGTGATGAGATGAACAGGGCAAGTATGCTACTCGGCGTCGGTCTGCTTGTCGGCGCCAGCCATCTTCCTGCAGCACCAATCTACCAGGCCGAGGCCTGCTGTCAGCTGTGCCCGGCAGCTGCCGATACCCGTGCTTACCAAGCAGCCGGGCTGCGCGGTTACGGCCGCCTGATCGAAGCACAGGACGGCTGGCTGTTCAGTAGTGCCCAGGATCTGCGCACCGAGTTCGGCCTCAGTCAACAGAGTTACAAGCAACTCAAGCGTCTGCGCAATGCACTCAAGCACAGAGGCGTTGAATTGATGCTGGTGTATCCGCCCAGCCGCGGCCTGTTGCATGCGGACAAACTGACCTCCGCCGAGCGAACGGGCTTCGACCAGGCTCGGGCTCAGGCAAGCTATCGAGCCACTCTGGGACGCATGCGCGATCTGGGTATCTGGGTGCCTGATCTTGCCAGCCTGATGCAGGCCGAAGCAGAAAGTCGCGACTATTTCTTCAAGGCTGACCAGCATTGGACGCCACAAGGTGCGGAGCGTACCGCGCTTCTGGTGGCGCAAACGGCGAAAAAAATTCCGCTGTTTGATCAACTCCCTGTGGGGAAATACCAGAGCAGCCCGGCGGGCTTGATGGCGCGCAGCGGTTCACTGCACAAGGTCGCCCAACGGCTTTGCGGTAACGGATACCCTCGTCAGTATGTGCAAAGCTTTATCACCCAGCCCATCTCGTCCAGTCCGTCACAGCAGGCACAGGTGGTGTTGGTAGGCAGCAGCAATAGTTCGGCCTCTTACAACTTCGCCGGTTTTCTCGAGCAGCATCTGGGAACCCCGGTGCACAACGCCTCACTGCATGGCAGCAGCCACGAAGGTGCTTTGTTGCAGTACCTGTTGAGCGAAGCGTTCCAAAAGCAGCCACCGAAACTACTGATCTGGGAGCTGGGGGATGCCGCGAGCCTTGGTCGGCGCAATCTCTACCGTCAGGTTGTGCCTGCCGTGAGCAATGGTTGCAGCGGACGCCCGGCTTTACTGCAAAGCTCCGGCACACTGCGCGCCGGTGCCAATCAGGTGCTGTTCAATGGTGCCAATGGCGTACTGCCGATTCGTAGCAGCGATTACCGCATTGATCTGCAATTTGACGATCCCGCTGTGCAGCAGCTGAGCGCCACCCTGACCTTTATGAATGGCCGTCAGGAAACTCTGACGTTCAACCGTGCGCCTGGTGATCGGCAGCAGGGGCGTATTCTGCTGGAGTTGCGTGAGGATGGTGACTGGGATGAGTTGACGTTCCTGTCTCTGAACGTGCAGCCGTTGGCGGGCGTGTCGGGTAATAGCCGTTTGACCACCAAATTGTGCCAAGTGCGCAGTGACGAAGACGGTCCAGGCCTGCGCACCGCGCAGACCAGCGTCGAGCGATGAACGCCAGCCGTTGGTGCTTGCTGCTTTTTATCGGGCTGCTGCCGACTGCCGGTATGGCCGCGCAGTTGCTGCCCCCGGCCGGTTATTACCTGGCAGCGACGCTGAAAAAGGGTGAGGCGGCCAAGTGTCCGGCAGTGGCCAAGCCTTATGTTGGTGACCTGAACGTGCCCAGCAAGTATGAGGGCTCTGGCTCGGCGCGCGATCAGCTCAATCCGGAGGCCAACGCTCGCTATCAGAAGCAGGCCGACGAAATCAAAGTGCTGGAGAAAACCGTCAACAAGCAAGTGGCGGCTTATCTGCGTCTTGGCCGTCCGGGGCATGTCGACTGTGCCCTGGAGTGGCTGGGGCAATGGGCCAACGCCCAAGCGCTGCTGAGCCAGCAGTACAGCCACACCGGCAAGTCGCTGCGCAAATGGGCTCTGGGCAGTATCGCCTCGGCCTATCTGCGCCTTAAATACTCGCGTTCACAACCACTGAGTGGGCGCGAGGCTGAGACCCGGCCTATCGAAGAGTGGCTGGCCCGTCTTGGCGACCAGGTGGTGCGTGACTGGCGCGATCAGCCGCTGGAGCGTTTGAACAATCATCAGTATTGGGCCGCCTGGGCGGTGATGGCCAGCGCGGTAGTGGTCGACCGTCGCGACTTTTTTGATTGGGCGGTGTCCCAATTGCGTATTGGTATTTCCCAGGTAAATGACCAGGGTTACCTGCCCAATGAACTGCGTCGGGAAACCCGCGCCTTGGCTTATCACAACTACAGCATGGGGCCGTTGTTGATGCTGATGGCCTTTGCGCAGGCCAATGGCATCGATCTGCGCGAGGAGAACCGTAAGGCCATTCAGCGCTTGGCCATGCGTGTGGAGCAGGGCATACAGGATCCCCAGCTGTTTGAAGACAAGACGGGCTTCGCCCAGGAGCTGGAGGATCTGCAGGAGGACGGTAAGTTCGCCTGGCTGGAGCCTTACTGTGCCCTCTATCGTTGCGCGGCCAGTACCGACAAATGGCGGCGTTCGATCGAACCGCTGAAAACCTATCGTCTGGGAGGTGATATCACTCAGCTATTCGCCGATCAGCAGGGGTCGCGGTCAACGCCTGACTGAGCCTACTCCCTTTGCTGGCACTTGGAGGTGCCTCCTTGCTATCCGGGAAATCCCCGGCAACCGGCCACGCGGTCAGGAAGACGGCTTGGCTCCATCGGCAGGAATGTTCAGCGGTAGTCGGAGCTTGGTCGTCATACGGGCAGCTAAGCGCCAGCGATGAGCGTTCGTATCTGGCAGCGATGTAGCGTTCATAGGAGAGACAAGCATGATTCCGGTGATTTTGTCTGGCGGCAGCGGGTCCCGGCTCTGGCCGTTGTCCCGCAAGCTCTATCCCAAGCAGTTTCTGGCTTTGGCCGGGAAACACACGCTGTTTCAACAGACCTTGCAACGTCTGGGATTCGAGGGAGTAGAGCGGCCGATCATTGTCTGCAATCAGGAACATCGTTTCATCATCAACGAACAGCTCAACGCCATCGGGGTGAGTGCACAGGGCATGTTGATAGAGCCGTTCGGTCGTAATACCGCGCCGGCTGTGGCACTGGCTGCGCTGAAGGTGCTAGCCGAAGACCGCGATGAATTGTTGCTGGTGTTGCCGGCTGATCACCTTATCAGCGATCAAGCTGCTTTACGTCAGGCGCTGGAAGTCGCCCGGGCGGCAGCAGACGAGGGCGAAATGGTGCTGTTCGGCATACCCGCTGAACGTCCGGAAACAGGTTTTGGTTATATCAAGGCTGCGCGTTGCGAGGACCATGATGCGTTGATTCCAGGTGCGTATCGGGTCGAGCAATTCGTCGAGAAGCCCGATATTTCTCGCGCCAGCGAGTTCGTTCGCTCTGGCGGCTATTACTGGAACAGTGGCATGTTTTTGTTCCGCGCCAGCCGTTATCTGGATGAGCTGCGCAACTACGCCCCGGATATCTACGACACCTGTGTGTTGGCCTTGGAGCGTAGCCATGTCGAACATGAGGCGATGGAAATCGATGCCAAGACCTTTGAGTGTTGTCCGGACAACTCCATCGACTATGCCGTGATGGAGCATACTTCGCGGGCCTGCGTGGTTCCGCTCTCCGCCGGTTGGAGTGACGTTGGCTGTTGGTCGTCGCTATGGGATGTCGATGCCAAGGACAGTAACGGCAACGTACTCAAGGGCGATGTGCTGGTGGAGAACAGCCACAATTGCTACGTCCATGGCAACTCGAAACTGGTGACCCTGCTCGGCATGGAAGATGTGGTGGTGGTGGAAACCAAGGACGCGGTGATGATCGCCCGCAAGGATTGCGTGCAGGATGTAAAGAAACTGGTCGCGGCCCTGGACAGCGCAGGTCGCCAGGAAACCCACAGCCATTGTCAGGTGTACCGCCCCTGGGGTGGGTATGACTCGATCGATGCGGGCAGCCGTCATCAGGTCAAGCACCTCACGGTTAAACCGGGCGCGCAGCTATCCTTACAGATGCATCGCCATCGTGCGGAACACTGGGTCGTGGTTTCCGGCACGGCAATGGTGACCTGCGACGATAAAACTTTCCTGCTCACCGAGAATCAGTCCACCTATATCCCCATCGCCTCGGTACACCGGCTGGCCAATCCCGGAAAGATTCCACTGGAGGTCATTGAGGTGCAATCCGGCAGCTATCTGGGTGAGGACGATATCGAGCGATTTGAGGATGTGTACGGGCGCAGCATCCACGCTGAGCCATGAGCACCCATTTGTAACGATAGTCGGAGCAGGGAGGCTCCGCAGAGGCCTGGGAGGGTTGATAAGCAATGGACGCCGATGTAGGTCGGCGCCCATTCAGGCTTATTTGAGCAGCAGTTGCCGCAGCACATAATGCAGGATGCCGCCGGCCTTGAAGTATTCGATCTCGTTGAGGGTATCGATACGACACAACACTTCGAAGCTTGCTCGCGTGCCGTCCTCACGACTGACCTCCACCATCAGCGACATCTGCGGGTGCAGCTCTACGCCATCAAGACCGGCGATGCTGAGCTTTTCCTTGCCGTTTAGCTGCAAGGTTTTGCGGTCCATTCCCGACTTGAATTGCAGCGGCAACACACCCATGCCCACCAGGTTGGAGCGGTGGATACGCTCAAAGCTCTCGGCGATCACCGCTTTTACCCCGAGCAGATTGGTGCCCTTGGCTGCCCAGTCTCGGGATGAGCCGGTGCCATACTCCTTGCCGGCGACCACCACCAGGGGGGTGCCTTGCTCCTGGTAGCGCATGGCTGTGTCATAGATCGACAGCTTCTCGCCACTCGGCACATGCAAGGTATTGCCCCCTTCCTCGCCGCCAAGCATTTCATTGCGGATGCGGATATTGGCGAAGGTGCCGCGCATCATCACTTCATGGTTGCCGCGGCGTGAGCCGTAGGAGTTGAAGTCCACCTGCGCCACCCCTAGTTCGCTCAGATAGCGCCCGGCGGGGCTGTCGGCTTTGATATTGCCGGCCGGGGAGATGTGATCGGTGGTCACCGAGTCGCCGAGCAGAGCGAGAATCCGGGCCTGGTGGATGTCGCCGATATGTGGCGGCGCGTCGGCGATGTTCTCGAAGAACGGTGGGTGCTGGATGTAAGTCGAATCGGCCTGCCAGGCATAGGTGTCTGCCTGTGGCACCTGGATCGCCTGCCATTGGGCATCGCCGGCGAAGACCTCGGCGTATTCCTTGTGGAACATGGCCGTGTCGACCTTCTGGATGGCTTCGGCAATTTCCCGCTGACTCGGCCAGATGTCCTTGAGGTACACCGGCTTGCCGTCCTTGCCGTGGCCTAGCGGTTCTTCGCCGATATGCATGCGCACGCTGCCGGCCAGGGCATAGGCCACCACCAGGGGCGGCGAGGCCAGCCAGTTGGTTTTCACCAGCGGATGCACCCGGCCTTCGAAGTTGCGGTTGCCGGAGAGCACCGAGGCCACACTCAAGTCATTGTCCTGAATGGCCCGCTCGATCGGTTCAAGCAACGGTCCGGAGTTGCCGATGCAGGTGGTGCAGCCGTAGCCGACCAGGTCGAAACCCAGTTCATCCAGGTACTGAGTCAGCCCCGCGGCCTTGAAGTAATCGGTCACCACCTTGGAGCCGGGTGCCAGCGAACTCTTCACCCAGGGCTTGCGCTTCAGGCCTTTTTCCACGGCTTTCTTGGCCAGCAGCCCGGCGGCCATCATCACGCTGGGGTTGGAGGTGTTGGTGCAGGAGGTAATGGCAGCGATCACCACGGCGCCATCCTTGAGGCGATGGGTCTGGCCTTCGTGCTCATAATCGACCTCACTGTGCAGTTCAGCGCTGCCCACTGCGGCGCCGCCGCCACCTTCGTTAAGTAGGCGGTTTTCTTCCTTGGGACTGGGTTTGACCTGCAGGCCCATGAATTCATCGAAGGCCTTACTCACCTGGGACAGCACTACCCGATCCTGCGGGCGCTTGGGGCCGGCCAGGCAGGCTTCGACGTTGCCCATGTCCAGCTCCAGGCTGTCGCTAAACTGCGGCGCGTGGCCGGGTTCGCGCCAAAGGCCCTGCGCTTTGCAATAGGCCTCGACCAGTTTGACGCTCGGTTCGGGGCGACCGGACAGGCGCAGGTAGCCCAGGGTGATCTCGTCAACCGGGAAGAAACCACAGGTGGCGCCGTATTCCGGGGCCATGTTGGCGATGGTCGCACGGTCGGCCAAGGGCAGCTCGGCCAGCCCGTCGCCGTAGAACTCGACGAACTTGCCGACCACGCCTTTGCTGCGCAACATCTGGGTGACGGTCAGCACCAGGTCGGTGGCGGTGATGCCTTCCTTGAGCTTGCCGATGAGTTTGAAGCCGATCACCTCGGGAATCAGCATCGACACCGGCTGGCCAAGCATTGCCGCTTCCGCCTCGATACCGCCGACGCCCCAGCCGAGAATGCCCAGACCATTGATCATGGTGGTGTGCGAGTCGGTGCCGACCAGGGTGTCGGGAAAGGCAAAGGTCTCGCCGTCTTCTTCCTTGGTCCAGACCGTGCGGCCGAGGTATTCCAGGTTGACCTGGTGGCAGATGCCGGTGCCCGGCGGTACCACGCTGAAATTATCGAAGGCGTGCTGACCCCAGCGCAGGAAGGCATAGCGTTCGCCGTTGCGCTGCATCTCGATCTTGACGTTTTGCTCGAAGGCCGCGGCCGTGGCGAACTTGTCGACCATCACCGAGTGGTCGATGACCAGGTCCACGGGGGAGAGTGGGTTGATCTTCTGCGGGTCGCCGCCGGCCTTGGCCATGGCGTCACGCATGGCGGCCAGGTCGACGATCGCCGGCACACCGGTGAAGTCCTGCATCAAGACTCGTGCCGGGCGGTATTGAATCTCACGTTCCGAGCTGCGTGTGTTCAACCAGTCAGCCATGGCCTGCAGGTCGGCGCCGGTGACGGTCTGGCCATCTTCCCAGCGCAGCAGGTTCTCCAGCAGCACCTTAAGTGACATCGGCAGGGCGTCGAGGTTGCCGAGCGTCTTGGCCGCCTCCGGCAGACTGAAATATTGGTAGGTCTGGCCGTCGATCTCGAGGCTGCGACGGCTGTTCAGGCTATCTTGGGACGGCATTGCGTTTCTCCTTGTGGCTCGCACGGTACAAACCAGATGTAGTGCAACAGAGTCTTAAAGTTAGCTCTGTTTGGCATGAGCTGCCCTTTAACTGGACAGAGTGCAGGCACTTGGGGTTCCCAAGTCCGTTATGATGCGCGCCCTGTGGAGAGCCCTGATGAATACGCCCCTATGAATACTTTGTTACTGCACTGCCGCCCCGGTTTCGAGAATGAGGTGTGTGCGGAAATCGCCGAGCATGCCGCTCGCCTGCAGGTGGCTGGTTACGCCAAGGCCAAACCGAGCACGGCCTGCGCCGAATTTATCTGCACCGAGCCAGAGGGTGCCGAACGCCTGATGCGCGGCGTGCGCTTCAGTCAGCTGATTTTTCCACGGCAGTGGGCGCGCGGCGTATTTATCGACCTGCCGGAGTTGGACCGCATCAGCGTGCTGCTGGCCCACCTGGCCGACGCCCCAACCTTTGGCAGCCTGTGGCTGGAAGTACTCGATACCAATGACGGTAAGGAACTGTCGAACTTCTGCAAGAAGTTCGAGGCGCCGCTGCGCAACGCCCTGAGCAAAGCCGGCAAGTTGGTCGAAGACCCGCACAAGCCGCGTCTGCTGCTGACCTTCAAGAGTGGCCGCGCGGTGTTCGTCGGCATGGCCGAGACGAATAACTCGGCGCAGTGGCCGATGGGTATCCCGCGTCTGAAGTTTCCCCGTGAAGCGCCGAGCCGCTCGACCCTCAAGCTGGAAGAGGCCTGGCACACTTTTATTCCGCGTGAGCAATGGGACGAGCGGCTGTCGGACGAAATGACCGGTGTCGACCTTGGCGCCGCGCCGGGTGGCTGGACCTACCAACTGGTCAGGCGCGGCATGCTGGTGACTGCCATCGACAACGGTCCCATGGCCGAAAGCCTGATGGATACAGGGTTGGTTCAGCACCTGATGGTCGATGGCTTCACCTGGAAGCCCAGGCAGCCGGTGGACTGGATGGTCTGCGATATCGTCGAAAAGCCCGCGCGCAGCGCCGCGCTATTGGAAACCTGGATCGGTGAAGGCCTGTGCCGCGAGGCGGTGGTTAACCTCAAACTGCCGATGAAGCAGCGCTATGCCGAGGTGCGCCGGCTACTGCAACGCCTGG
This sequence comes from Pseudomonas taeanensis MS-3, assembly GCF_000498575.2. Lineage (GTDB taxonomy): Bacteria > Pseudomonadota > Gammaproteobacteria > Pseudomonadales > Pseudomonadaceae > Aquipseudomonas > Aquipseudomonas taeanensis. The sequence goes on along the minus strand of NZ_AWSQ01000004.1, from coordinate 669,023 downwards.
AAGAGGGTTTTGCCGAGCGCAAGATAAAGGTGTCGATCGCTTGCAAGCAGCTGTATCACGACCGCGAAGAAGTCACCTGTCACCTGCGCCGCCTGGGCAAGTAACAGCGCCGCCTTGGCAGTGGATCACTTCGCGTCCTGGCTGGTGGCCGGTTGCGGCCTGAGCCAGTAACTCTGCTTGTGCCCGCGCGCCTCGAACTCGCGCTGCAGGGCTTCGGCTGCGGCGCGGGTCAGGTTGTCGCGCACGACGAACTCGTTGCCGTTGTCGTCCAGACGCAGCAGGCACCAGCGCAGCGGGGGTGGCGAGCGGTCCGACATACGATGACCTATGGCGAGTGTAGGTGGGCGCTGCAAGGCGCAATCCCAGAGTAGCAAGCTCATGCTCAGGGGAGTATCCGACCGGCATAGGTGACCTGAGGGGGGCTTTGCGCGAGAATAGCCGTCTGTTTCTGGAGGCTGCCGATGTCTTTGCAACCCGACACCACTCACGACGCCATTCTCGATGCGACCGGGCTGAACTGCCCGGAGCCGGTGATGATGCTGCACAACAAGGTGCGCGACCTGCCGGCCGGTGGCCTGCTCAAGGTGATCGCCACCGACCCCTCGACCCGCCGCGATATCCCCAAGTTCTGCGTGTTCCTCGGCCATGAGCTGCTGGAGCAAGCCGAAGAGGCCGGCACTTACCTGTATTGGATTCGCAAGAAGGCCGATTGATGTGGTATTTCGCTTACGGCTCGAATATGAACCCGGCCCGCATGCAGGCGCGCGGACTGAAGGTCACTGAGGCGCTGTCGGGACGCTTGCCGGGTTATGAGCTGTGTTTCAACAAGCGCGCGGTCGATCGTCCGGGTTGTGCCTACGCCAATATTCGCCATCAGCGTGACGGGGTAGTGGAAGGCGTGCTCTATCGCCTGGCCGGGCTGAATGAAATCGCCAAACTCGACCCGTTCGAGGGTACGCCGATCTATTACAGCCGTGAGCGCCTGCCGATCCTCACTGCACAGGGTGTGCAGCCGGCCTGGGTGTATATCGCCAATCCGCTGTTTCGCCAGGACGGTCTGCTGCCGGCGCGCGACTATCTGGAGCATTTGCTGGCCGGGCGCGAGTTCCTCTCCGAGGCCTATTGGTCGGCGTTGGCGGCCTTGCCATTCCAGCCGGACTGACCCGGCGCCAGGCCGCAGCTTTTCAGGGTCTGCTGCCAGGCACGCACATGAGCTGCATTCGCCGCTACAAAGTCGGCCCATAACGACTGCTCCGGCCCGACCAGACTGAGCAGGTACGCCTGTGTCACCGGTGGAATCTGCGCGACCGTGCTGAGCTGGCGCAGGCTGTCGCTCCAGGCCTGGCCGCGTTGATGTACCTGAGCCAGATAAGGCTGCAAACCGCCCGCGTAATACTTGACGAAGATGTTCTGCAGAATGCGCCCGCGCGCTGTTGGCTGACCCAGTGGGCAGACCGGCCGGCGTTGCTGACGGCTTTCCAGTACTTGGCTGGCCTGCTTCAGCGTATGACTGAGGCTCGCCAGGCTGGTGATCAACTGGCCGCCTTGGGGGCTGGCGTGCAGGGCGAAAAACAGCGGGTCGAGTTGCGCCGCTGGAGGCGGCAAGGCATCGGGTAGTGAATGCCCCAATGTACTCAGTTGCGCCAAGGCATCCAGTGCCGCCTGGTCTTCGGCGGGGGCAGTGGGTAATGCCTGCTCGGCAAAGCGCAGGTAACGCTCCACCTCCGGGCTGGCGTTCAAGGCATTCCAGAACACCGGCAACAGCTGCGCGCGCTTGGCCGTCGCCAGGTTGCTGAGTGTGGCCTGCAGCGCGTGCTCTTCGGCGTTTTGCAGATGGGCCAGACAGGCGTCGATGGCGCGTAGCAGGTCGCCCTCATAGGCCAGGCGGCTACTCGGTACCAGCTGTTTGCCGAGGCTGCTGTTACGCAGGCTGATCTGTTGTTGCAGGTCAGGGCAGCGGCGTACGTCGATCAGCAGATCGAGCAGGCCAATGCGTATCTCGGGAATTTCGCCAACGCGCTCGCGCCTTGGCGGCAGGCGGTAGCGCAGCAGTCGCTTGCGGTCGAAGTCAGCGGCTGCGCTGCTTTCGGCGGCGTTGCTTAGACGCTGCAGGTAATCCGCCTGCAAGGCCAGGCCGTCGTCGGTCGGGCGACACGCGGCGAGCCCTATAACTAATAGTAGGGTGAGAGGCTTGACGCTCATGGCGTCAGTTTAGCCGCCCGAATACGCCGCCGGGCACTACTGGCCAAGCGCATCGCCAACATGATCGCCGCGCAGGTCAGACCCACCACCAAACCTTGCCAGAGCCCGCGCGGGCCGCTGGGTTCGCCGAGCCAGTCGGACAGGCCGAGGCTATAGCCGACCGGCAACCCAATGCCCCAGTAAGCGAACAGGGTCAAGAGCATGGTCACCCGCGTATCCTGATAACCGCGCAGCGCGCCAGCGGCGGTGACCTGGACGGCGTCGGAAAGCTGGAACAGCGCCGAATACACGATCAGCGAGGCGGCCATGGCGATCACCGCTGGATCGGGGCTGTAAATCTGCGCGATCTGTTCGCGCAGCAACAGGATCAGGCTGGCGGATAGGCAGGCGTAACCCAGTGCGGTGACCATGCTCACCGCCGCAGCGAAGCGCGCGCCGCGTGGGTCGCCGCGGCCCAAGGCCTGGCCGACCCGCACGGTAGCCGCCATGCCCAGGGAATAGGGGATCATGAACACCATCGAGCTGAAGTTCAGGGCGATCTGGTGGCCGGCCACCACGGTGGCGCCGAGGCCACCGATCAACAGCGCGATCACCGCAAAGATGCTCGACTCGGCGAACACCGCGATGCCCATCGGCAGGCCGATATTCAGCAAGCGCTTGATCACCGGCCACTGTGGTCGCTCGAAGCGGCTGAATAACTGACTTGGCCGGTAATAGGGCGCCCACTTCACCCACCAGAGCATACCCAGCATCATGAAGCCCATCACCAGCGCAGTGGCCCAGCCACAGCCGACACCGCCCATGGCTGGCAGGCCGAACTTGCCGTAGATGAAGATGTAGTTGGCCGGAATGTTCAGTAGCAAGCCCAGCAGGCCCAGCACCATGCTCGGCCGGGTATGGCCGAGGCCGTCGCTGTAACAGCGCAGTACGTGATACAGCGCCACCGCCGGAAAGCCGCAGGCCACGGCGCGCAGGTAACCCATGGAGGGGGTGATCAGGCTCGGTTCGACATCCATTAGCTGCAGGATGAATTCGGCGTTCCACAGCATGACCGCCGCGCAACCTCCGACCGCCAGCGCCAGCCACAGCGCCTGGCGTACCAGGGGGCCGATGGCCGCTTGCTCGCCGGCGCCGAAGCGCTGCGCGACTTTCGGCGTGGTGGCCAGGAGGATGCCGGTCATCAACAGAAATACCGGCACCCAGATCGAGTTGCCCAGCGCCACTGCCGCCAGGTCGCGCGGGCTGACCTGGCCGGCCATCACCGTGTCGACAAAGCCCATGGCGGTATGCGCCAGTTGGGCGATGATGATTGGCGTGGCGAGGATCAGCAGGCTACGCAGCTCGGTGCGCACACGCCGCAGGCGGGATTCGGCAGGCATTGAAGACGTCCAGTCATGCTCGGGGAAAACCGCGCAGTCTACGCTTTGACGCCTTGGTCAGGAAAGCCTGTTGTCACTGCCTAGACGGTAGCGTGTGCAAGGGCGACTGCGCTTGCAAGCTGGCTTAGAATAGCCGTCTGACTTGCGGAGCCTTGCCATGCGAATTGTCGCGGACGAAAACATCCCCTTGCTCGATGAGTTTTTTGCCGGTTTCGGCGAGATTCAGCGCTTGCCCGGCCGTGCCATCGACCGCGCGGCAGTGGCCGATGCGCAGATACTGCTGGTGCGCTCGGTAACCCGAGTCGACAAGACTCTGCTCGAAGGCAGTGCGGTACGTTTCGTCGGTACCTGCACCATTGGCACTGACCATCTCGAGCTGGATTACTTGCAGCAGGCAGGTATCGGCTGGGCCAACGCACCTGGTTGCAATGCCCGTGGGGTGGTCGACTATGTGCTCGGCAGCCTGCTGGTGCTGGCGGAGCTGCAGGGCGTCTCGTTGTCGACGCGTACTTATGGGGTGATTGGCGCCGGTCAAGTCGGCGCTCGGTTGGTAGAGGTGCTGCGGGGGTTAGGCTGGCGCGTGCTGGTCTGTGATCCACCGCGTCAGGCCGAGGAGGGGGGCGACTTCGTCAGCCTGGAACAGGTGATGACCGAGTGTGATGTGCTCAGCCTGCACGCGCCCCTCGAACGGGAAGGTGAGCACGCAACCCATCATTTGTTCGATGCCGCCCGGCTGGCGCAACTCAAGCCCGGCTGCTGGCTGATCAATGCCAGCCGCGGCGCGGTGTTGGATAACGCTGCATTGCGAGACTTGCTCACGCGGCGCGCCGATTTGCAGGTGGTGCTGGACGTCTGGGAAGGTGAACCACAGGTGGATATAGAGCTGGCCAAGCTGTGCCGCATCGCCACGCCGCATATCGCCGGCTACAGCCTGGACGGCAAACTGCGTGGCACTGCGCAGGTCTATCAGGCGGCCTGCCAGCGCTTGAGCGTGACGCCGACGCTCAGCCTTGATGAGTTGATGCCTGCGCCTTGGTTGAGCGAATTGAGCCTGGATGCCAGTGCCGATCCCGCTTGGGCCTTGGCTATGGTGTGCCGTGCGGTGTACGACCCGCGCCGCGATGATGCGGATTTTCGCCGCAGCCTGCTCGGCTCTGTGGTCGAGCGGCGCGCCCACTTCGACCTGTTGCGCAAACATTACCCCGCGCGACGGGAAATCGACGGCCTCAGCGTGCGCCTGAGTGGCGAGGCGCCGGAGCTGGCGCACATGGTTCGGGCACTTGGGGCGACGCTGGTCTAGCGCCGCCTGTTGGCGCTCCAGTCGCGGTCGATCCAGGTGTCGGCTTGGCTCGCCGCGAATTTACGCCAGGACGGCTCGCGCGGCGCCGGAGCGGATACCGCAATCCATCCATGCGACAGGCTTGCTGGCAGGTCGCAACGGGTAGCACCCGTTGCAAGACTCATGAAGCCCGGCGCGTGCGGATGCAACGGGCGAGGCTTCAGCTCGGCGGGTTTTCCGCTTTCACCTTCTCGTCCAGCTCACGGCAGGCACGTTGGATCATCTGCTCGGTGATTGGAATCTCGCGGCCCTGGGCGTCGATGATCGCGCCAGCAGTCGCTTGTTGCAGGGGGGTATCATGCTGTTTGTGAGTCTGTTGGTTCTGGTTCATTAACTGTCTCCTCATCAGGGGGGCTGCACTCTAGAAGAGCCGGATGACTGCACGGTGACAATCATTGGTGGCAGCCTGACGCCACCCATCCGTTCGGGCGGTGACGGCGCAGTTACTGTGCCAAAAAAAGTAACGAGTTGAAAAGGTCCTCCAACTGATGAGGGTCCCATGAGGTGGTTATGTCGATGTTTCACCTGGGTTTGATCATCAACCCGCTGGCTGGCTTGGGCGGTCCTGCTGGACTCAAGGGTAGCGATGGAGTTGCCGAACAGGCGCTGGCGCTGGGCAGCGAGCCGCGTGCGGCGTTGCGTACACGCACCGCCCTGGAGTGCTTGCGACCGGTGCAGCAGCGCCTGGAGTTTCTGACCTTTCCCGGACCGATGGGCGCGGACTTGCTGAGCGAGATGGGTTTTGCCTACCGCTTGCTGGGTGAGCTGGACGATGGCCCGACCAGCGCCGCCGACACCCGCGGCGCCGTGGCGGCATTGCAGGAGGCCGGGGTGGCGCTGATTCTGTTCGCCGGCGGTGACGGCACCGCGCGGGATGTCTGTGCGGTAGTGCGTGAGGATCAGCCGGTACTGGGCATCCCGGCCGGGGTGAAAATCCACTCCGGGGTTTATGCGATCAGCCCGCGCGCAGCCGGCGAGTTGACCCGACGTTTGGTCGAAGGCGGCCTGGTGCGCCTGGCCAGTGGTGAGGTGCGCGACCTGGACGAAGCCGCGTTGCGCGAGGGCAAGGTTGCCGCGCGCTGGTATGGCGAGCTGTGCGTGCCGGAAGAGGGCGGTTATGTGCAGCAGGTGAAGCAAGCCGGGGTCGAATCCGAAGAGCTGGTGCTGAGCGACCTGGCGGCCTGGCTGGAAGACAGCTGGGAGGCGGATGTGCGCTATATCTTCGGCCCGGGTTCGACGCTGCATGGCCTGGCGCAGAACCTGGGGCTGCAGACCACCCTGCTCGGGGTCGATGTGATCGAGAATGGCCAGGTGATCGCCCATGACGTCAACGAGGCGCAGCTCTACGAACTGGTGGCCGATTACCCCGCACGGCTGCTGGTCACCGCAATAGGCGGTCAGGGCCATATTCTCGGCCGTGGCAATCAACAGATCAGCCCACGGGTGCTGCGCGCCGTGGGTCTCGATCATCTCCGGGTGGTGGCGACCAAGCGCAAACTCGGCACCCTGCAGGGACGTCCCCTGCTGGTCGACAGTGGCGACGTAGAGCTGGATGATACCTTTCCCGACGTGGTGCGGGTGTGGGCCGGTTACAAGGAAGAGCTGTTGTATCCGCTGAGCCGCTAGGACTACTACCTGGCAGTGGTTCGTGCAGGAGCATGGGCAGCGAAGATCGAGATGGTTGGAGGGCTGTGTAGCATGACCAATGACGATCGCCCCGCATTTCTCCGTCCCGGCGAGCGGCTGGTGCTGTTCGATGGGGTGTGCAAGTTGTGCAACGGTTGGGCGAAGTTCCTCATTCGTCATGATCGACAGCAGCTGTTCAAATTGGCCTCGGTGCAGTCGCCCGAGGGCCAGGCGGTGCTGCGCTGGCTGGGTTTGCCCACCGAACAGTTCGACACCATGGCCTATGTTGAGGACGCCGAGCTGTTCGTCCGTTCCGGCGCGGTATTGCGCATCCTCGCTCAGTTGCCGTGGCCGTGGCGCGCGTTCGCGGCTCTGCGCGTCTGTCCCCGGTCGCTACGCGACTGGCTGTATGACCGCATCGCCCTGAATCGCTACTGCTTGTTCGGCCGTTATGCCAGCTGTGTGCTGCCGACGCCTGACCACGCGCGACGTTTCCTGCATGACGACGCCTGAGCACAATCGGCTGCAGCAGATCGGCTGGTTGGCTCGTGTCGCCCTGGCCCTGGTGTTTTTCTGGCACGGTCTGGTGCCGAAGCTGCTCTGGCTGAGCGCCGATGAGGTCGCGATGATTCAGGCCCACGGCATCGTCGAGGTCGAGTGGCTGGCCGCATTGGCCGGTTCCGCCGAAATAGCCCTGGCGGTGCTGATTCTGAGTATCCGCAGGCACTGGCCGTTGCTGTTGGCCGCGCTGTTATTGCTGCTGTTGCTGGTTGATGTGGCGCTGTTTAGTCCCCATCTGTTGCTACAGGCCTTCAATCCGGTTTCGACCAATCTGGCCGCATTGGCGTTATGCCTGGTGGCCTGGTTGGCTGAATCAACTCCGGTCGGCAGGACGAGCCCCGAATAACCTGGGTCTGACGGCCCATCTGTGAGTGCCGCATGCTTTCGATTCTGTCCTCCCGCCAGCGTAATGCCTTACGCATGGCGGCGCGCTTCGTCGCGCCCTACCGCTGGCGGGTGATCGGCGCCTTGCTGGCGCTGATGTTCACTGCCGCGATCACCCTGTCGATGGGCCAAGGCATCAAACTGCTGGTGGACCAGGGCCTGGCGACCCAGTCGCAGCAGGCGTTGAACCACTCGATCCTGTTGTTCTTCGTGTTGGTGCTGGCCCTGGCGCTGGGCACGTTCACCCGCTTCTATCTGGTGTCGTGGATCGGCGAGCGCTTCGTCGCGGATATCCGTAAACGGGTGTTCAATCACCTGATCGCTCTGCATCCGGGCTTCTACGAAAGCAACCGCAGTTCGGAGATCCAGTCGCGCCTGACCGCCGATACCACCTTGTTGCAGTCGGTGATCGGCTCGTCGCTGTCGATGGCGCTGCGCAACGTGATCATGCTGGTCGGCGGCATCGTGCTGCTGATCGTCACCAACCCGAAACTCAGTGGCATTGTGCTGTTGGCGTTGCCCCTGGTGGTCGCGCCGATCCTGATCTTCGGCCGCCGGGTGCGGCAACTGTCGCGCCTGAGTCAGGACCGGGTGGCCGATGTTGGCAGCTATGTCGGCGAGGTGCTCGGACAGATCAAGACGGTGCAGGCCTATAACCACCAGGCCGAGGACAAGCGTCGGTTTGGCGAGTCGGCCGAGGCAGCGTTCGATACCGCACGCAAGCGTATCGCTCAGCGTGCCTGGTTGATCACCGTGGTGATCGTGCTGGTGCTCGGTGCGGTGGGGGTGATGCTCTGGGTCGGCGGCATGGATGTTATCGCCGGCACTATCTCCGGTGGCGAGTTGGCGGCCTTCGTGTTCTACAGCCTGATCGTCGGCGCCTCCTTCGGTACCCTCAGTGAGGTGATCGGTGAATTACAGCGCGCGGCCGGCGCCGCCGAGCGGATCGCCGAGTTGCTGCAGGCGCGCAATGAAATCACGCCGCCAACGAGCGATCCGCTGGTGTTGGCGCAACCGCCACAGGGGCGGCTCGAGCTGCAAGAGGTGCGATTCGCCTATCCATCGCGACCCGAAAGCTATGCCGTCGATGGCATCAGCCTGAGTGTCGAGCCCGGTGAAACCCTGGCCCTGGTCGGCCCGTCCGGTGCGGGCAAGTCGACCCTGTTCGATTTGCTGCTGCGCTTTTTCGATCCGCAGCAGGGGCGGATCCTGATCGATGGCCAGGCGATCGAGCGGCTCGACCCCCTGGAGTTGCGCCGCTGCTTCGCCCTGGTGTCGCAGAACCCGGCGGTGTTTTTCGGTACGGTCGAGGACAACATTCGCTACGGCAAGCTCGGCGCTACACATGCCGAGGTCGAGGCGGCCGCGCGGGCCGCGCATGCCCATGAGTTCATCATGCGGTTGCCGCAGGGCTACCAGACCCACCTGGGTGACGCCGGTTTGGGGCTGTCTGGCGGTCAGCGCCAGCGCTTGGCGATTGCCCGTGCGTTGCTGGTGGATGCGCCGATCCTGTTGCTCGATGAGGCCACCAGCGCCCTGGATGCGGAAAGCGAACACCTGATTCAGCAGGCCTTGCCGCGCCTGATGCAGGGGCGCACCACGCTGGTGATTGCCCACCGCCTGGCCACGGTGAAGAGTGCCGACCGTATCGCGGTGATTGAGCGCGGCCAGTTGGTGGCGGTTGGGCGGCACGCCGAGCTGGTGGCGACTAATCCCTTGTATGCGCGGCTGGCGGCCTTGCAGTTCAATGAGGACAGCATCGAGTCGGCATGAAGCCTCACCGCGTGCTGTCAGCTTGTCGGCCGAGGATCTTTCAAGGCCATGTTCTCGATAGGTTTGGCGTGTGGCTTGATGGTGGCTGCCGCACCTGCCGAAGCAAGAATGATGGCGCCGACGGCCAGCCACTGGGTTACGGTCAGTTGCTCGTTGAGGATCAGCAGTGCGGAAAAGGCGGCGATGGCCGGCTCCATGCTCATCAGCGTGCTGAAAGTACGCACGGGTAGCCGGGTCAGGGCGATCATCTCCAGGCTATAGGGCAGGGCGGATGACAGCACTGCCACGGCAAGGGCCAACGGCAACAGTTGCACAGAGAACAGGCTGCTGCCGGCATGCCACAGCCCTACCGGCATGACCAGCACGGCGGCGATCAGCGTGCCGAGGACCACGGTGTGCGAGCCATGCTCGACGCCGGCTTGCTTGCCGAAGATGATGTACAGCGCCCAGCACAGCCCTGCTGCCAGTGCCAGAGCCATCCCCAATGGGTCTAAGTGCGACTCGCTGTGATGACTGGGCAGGAGTAACCAGAGGCCGAATATCGCCAGGGCGACCCAGACGAAGTCGAGCAGACGCCGCGATGACAGCAGGGCCAGAGCCAGTGGGCCGGTGAACTCCAGCGCCACTGCGACGCCCAGGGGGATGCTGCTTAATGACTTGTAGAACAGCAGGTTCATACAGCCCAGTGATAGCCCGTAGGCCAGCAATGAGCGGCAGGAGCGCAGGGTCAAGCGCGCCCGCCAGGGGCGCATGAACAGACAGAGGATCAGCGCGGCCAGGCCGAGGCGAAGCGCCGTGGTGCCTTCGGCGCCGACCAGGGGAAACAGACTCTTGGCCAGGGATGCGCCGCTCTGAATCGAAGTCATGGCCACCAGCAGCAGAGCGATGGGCAAAAGTACCAACGAGGTGTGAGAGGAGCGGGGCATGAGGGGGCATCCTGCCGGAAACAGTTTGGCAATAAAAAAACCGGCCACCTGGGCCGGTTTTTCATGAGCCGCAGAGCTTAGCGATATTCGCAGAGGTAGGCCGTCTCAATAGCGACCTGCAACTGGAACTTGCTGTCGCCCGGCACGGTGAACTGGCTGCCGGCGGCAAAGGTTTCCCAGTTGTCGCTACCCGGCAGCTTGACTGTCAAGGCGCCGCTGATCACGTGCATGACTTCCAGTTGGTTGGTACCGAATTCGTACTCGCCCGGGGCCATTACGCCAATCGAGGCAGGGCCTTCAGCCATGCCGAAGGCGATGGATTTGACGTTACCGTCGAAGTATTCATTGACCTTGAACATCTGTAACTCCTCGCAAGGGGCGGAAAAAGGTCGCCAGTATGCCCAAGCCTTTTTGGCGCGTCATCCGCTTTGCAGCGAGTTATGTCGTCAGTACCAGTGGCAGCAGCCGAGCGGTATTACGCGCATCGACCAGCGCGCGATGTTGCTGGCCACTGAACTGTAAGCCCGCCAGTTGCAGGGCCGTATTAAGGCCGACAGGGCGTGCCAATTGGCGCACTTCGGCGAAGCGGCGTTTGAGGTTGAGGTGTGGCACCCGGCTCAGGCAGCTGACCAGTTTGTGGCGCTGCCAGTCTTGCTCGAACTGGCGCCGATCGTATTCGCCCCAGCTCGCCCAGCCAATCAGGCGTGGCTTGTGGGTCAGCAGCCAGCGTTCGAACTGTGGCCAGACGCGGGTCAACGGCGCCGCCTTGTCTACATCAGGCTGGCTTATATGCGTGAGTTCGCGGCAGAAACTGGTCAGATAGGGGCGGCGCTGCGGGCGTACGAAACGCTGAAAGTGATCCACTTCATGGCCGTCTGAGTGAACCAGGCTGGCGCCGATCTCGATGATTTCCATCTCTTCCAGTGGCCAGCCACCTTCTTCAGTGGTGGCCTCCAGGTCGATTACTAACCAGTGTCCCATGAGGCTCTCCATTGCGCTGGGGCAGTATGCAAGGGCTTATCTGGCTCGGTAAAGCCCATGTTAGGCTGTGAGGCCATGATTACGGAGGTGTGCTATGGCGAAGGTTGCCTTTATCGGGCTTGGCGTGATGGGTTACCCGATGGCGGGGCATTTGGCCCGCGCCGGACATCAGGTGTGTGTCTTCAACCGCACGGCGGCCAAAGCCGAACAATGGGTCGCGGAGTTTTCCGGAACCAGTGCAGCGACCCCGCGCGAGGCTGCAGATGGCGCCGAGCTGGTGATGGTCTGCGTAGGCAATGACGAGGATCTGCGCAGCGTGGTGCTGGGCGCCGATGGCGCTTTGGCTGGAATGGCGACGGGTGCACTGCTGGTCGATCACACCACCGCCTCGGCGAATGTGGCGCGGGAGCTTGCGGGCCATGCGGCCGAGCGCCAGCTGGGCTTTCTCGATGCCCCGGTGTCCGGTGGCCAGGCCGGCGCGCAGAATGGCGTGCTGACTGTGATGGTCGGTGGTGAGCCTGCGCACTACGCGCGCGCGGAGCCGGTGATCCAGGCCTACGCGCGGATGATCAAGTTGATGGGGCCGGTAGGCAGTGGCCAACTGACCAAAATGGTCAATCAGATCTGTATTGGCGGTTTGGTGCAGGGCCTGTCCGAAGCGCTGCATTTCGCCCAGTGCGCCGGACTCGACGGCGAGGCGGCGATGGAGGTAATCAGCAAGGGCGCGGCACAGTCCTGGCAGTTGGAGAACCGCCACAAGAGCATGCTGGCCGGCGAGTTCGATTTCGGTTTTGCCGTCGATTGGATGCGCAAGGATCTGTCGATTCTGCTCGATGAGGCGCGCCACAATGGCGCGCAATTGCCGGTCACAGCTTTGGTCGATCAATTCTATGCCGAGGTGCAGACCCTGGGAGGCGGCCGTTGGGATACGTCCAGCCTGATCGCCCGTCTGAAGGCACCGAACAAGCCCTGAGCCTTTCGGCGCGCTAGTTGGCGTGAGGGCCATCTGGCTTAAACCGCAGCTGCACTTGGCCAGGCTGGGTATTTAGTGCAGTGGTGACCTCGTGTGCGCCATGCCAGCACGTCTTGAATATAACCAGTGATTTTTAGCCCCAGTGCAGGCGTGTGGGTCGACTGGGCGCGCATTCAAATAGAGCCATGGTGGGCCGTTGGCGGGCTCGCAGAACTGGTCATGGGGGAAGCCAGCTCGTCTATCTGGAGGATTTAGCCGAAGATGTCCCTCTCTGCGGCTGGCTTTGTTACCTCCACTGCACGGCCTTTCGCCCCCAGCCGCTAAGGCAAAACCATTTGTACCGAGTCTCGTGCGGCGCAATATTCCTGCCTATACTTCGCCTGCAACCACCACGGATTGGTTGTGTTCCATTCATCTGGTGATGAAACAGGCGGACGCACTTCATGGACGATCAGCTGGTTTTCCTCGACGAGGCCCCATCTTCTACCTCGGACCGGCTTATTTGGCGGGTGTTGGCGGTCGATGACGATGCCGACTTTCAGCGTGCCACTGCATTTGCTCTGAGCGGTTTGGATGTGCTCGGCGGATGCATCGAACTGCATCAGGCCTTCAGTTATCGCGAGGCCTCCATGCTGCTGGCCAAGCAGCAGGACTTCGCACTGGTTCTGCTCGACGTGGTGATGGAAACCGATGATGCCGGTCTGCGCCTGGTTAAGGCTCTGCGTGAGGTCATCGGCAATGCCGAGACTCGAGTGGTGTTGTTGACTGGCGAGCCAGGCATGGCGCCGGTGCAGGAGGTCATGCGCGACTATGACATCAACGATTATTGGACCAAGAGCGAGCTGACCGCCGAACGCTTGCTCACGGTGCTGACGGTGGGCGTGCGTGGTTATGCCCAGCTGAAGGCCGTTGCGAGGGCGCGGCGGGGCTTGCAGATGATCGTGGAGTCGAGCAATGCGCTGTTCAGCTCAAAGAATACCCGTGAGCTGTCGGCAAAAATTCTCTCGGAAATCGCCTCGCTGCTGGATCTGCAAGCCGAAGGCATCGTCTGTGTACGGGCCGATGGCGGTAATGCAGGGCTGAGCTCCGCGGCACGGATAGTCAGTGCCAGCGGTCGCTTTTTTCATGCCATCGACGGCAGTCTCGATTGCTTGGATGATATTGGCGTTTCGTTCGCGCTGCAGCGTTGTCTGCAAGAGCAGCGAACCTTGATGCTGGACAGCTGCACAGTATTGTTCTTCCCCAGTTTTCAAGCGGGGGCCGATTACGCTTGCTACGTCGCGACCCAGCGGCGGCTGGACGACACTGAACTGGAGCTGCTCAAGGTATTCAGCGCCAGTATCAGTCGAGGTCTGTACAACGTTTCGCTGTTCAGCCGCCTGGAAGAGATGGCCTATCAGGATGATCTGCTAAAAATCCCCAATCACAATGCCTTGAGCCGCATGCTCGACCTGCTCTTGAAAAGTGAAAGCAAGGCGCAGCAGGTGCTGGTGCTGATCGATATAGATGATTTCTCCGGCGCCAACACGGCGTTCGGCACCGGATATGGTGATTTCATCCTCGGCCTGGTGGCTAAGCGATTACGCGAAGCGTTTGATGCCAACGTGCTGGTCGCCCGGATAAAAGATGACCTGTTTGCAGTCATCGGCCCTGTAGCGCAGGTGTGTGCCGAGGACATCGTGGCGCTGTTTCGCCACAGCAACCGCCCCTATGAGCTGGGACAGGTGCATAGCCTGAGTAGTGCGACGCTACGCCTGGCTGACTTTACCGGGAACGCTAATCAGGCGTTAGGCGCCGCCCGCCTGACCCTTAAAGAGGCCAAGCAGAGCGGGCATAACCAGCATGCGCTCTATGCTCCGCAATTGCAGAATGCCCATGCCGATTCTTACCGTACCCTGCTAGCGTTGCGTGATGCGGCCGATGTCGGGCGCATCAGCATTGAGTTGCAGCCACAGATCGACCTGCGTCACCGACAGGTTATCGGTGTCGAAGCCTTGGCTCGCTGGCGTCGGAAGGATGGAACAATGGTGCCGCCGGCCCAGTTCATTCCCCTGGCCGAGGCGACTGGTTATATCTTGCCGTTGGGTGATCTGCTGTTACGCCTGTCGATGGCTGCGGCCAGCCAGCTGGCCGCAGCCGGTTACCCGCAGCTGCGTGTTGCGGTGAATGTCTCCGCTCTGCAACTGTTGCAGCCAGATTTCGTCAAGCGCTTCAGTTGCCTGCTGGCTGCGGCAGGGGTGGTACCGGCGCAGATGGAGGTAGAAATTACCGAGTCGGTGGCGATGCGCTCGTTCGAGACTGTGTGTGAGCAGCTGACCGCGCTACGTGCAATGGGTGTCACCATTGCTATCGACGACTTCGGCACCGGATTCTCGTCGCTTAGCTATCTGCGATGCCTGCCAGCTGATCGCTTGAAGATCGACCGCAGCTTCATCATGGAGATTGGTGAGGTGCCGAGCCAGCAATTGATCGCCGACGCGGTTATCAAAATCGCCTCACGGGTCGGCATGCAGGTCATTGCGGAGGGCGTGGAAACCCAGGAGCAGGTCGGCTGGATACTCGATCAGGGCTGCCACGAGGCGCAGGGCTTTCTGTTTGCCAGGCCTATGCCGATTACAGCCTTGCTCGACTGGCTAGGCAGTTGGTCAGAAAGCCAGGTGTGAGCGCGCTATCGGCTGTGCATCGGTCGCGAGTGCTGTTGCGCAACTTGGCGATGTTGTTCATGCCCTGGGCTTTGCTGATCCTGCTGCTCAGTATTTTGCTCTACGAGCGCTTGCTGGACTCCAGGTTGGCGCCATTGTTACGGGATCAGCAGGCCAGCATTACCGAAGGCCTCGGCGTGCTCAATCGTCGGTTATCCAGCGTGCGTGGGAATTTATTGTTTCTGACCCAGCAGCCATTACTGGCACAGATGCTCGAGCGCGGCGGTGAGGCGCAGCGCCGGCAGTTGGTTGAGTTGTTCACCGAGTTCTCGGCCAGTACCCGCGACTACGATCAGATCCGCTGGCTGGACGAGCTGGGGCAGGAGCGGGTGCGAGTGGACTTGCGAGATCAGACGATTTACCAGGTACCCGCTGGCGAATTACAGAATAAGGCCGACCGTTATTACTTCACGGAAAGCATGCAATTGCCTGCCGGAGGCTTCTACCTGTCGCGATTCGATCTCAATCAGGAGGGGGGAATAATTGAACAGCCCTTCAAGCCCATGTTGCGTGCGGCGATGCCGGTTTTCGACAGCGCGGGACAAGGTCGTGGCGTGGTGGTGCTCAATTATCTGGGGAGCATATTACTGGATCGTCTGAAGCAGGTGGCTAGTGCTTACGGCGATACCCTCAGCCTGGTGGACCATGAGGGGTTCTGGATGCTCACGGATGACTCAGCGGATGCCTGGGGCTTTATGCTGGGTAAGCCCGGTGCCACCTTGTCCAGCCGCTATCCGCAGAGCTGGACGCGAATGAGCGAGGTGTCTTCCGGACATTTTAGTGATGGCGCGGGTATCTGGTCGTTCGCGCATTTCGATCCGGCTCTCAGTGCCGATAATGAAGAGGGCGCCAAGGGCATTGTTGGTGGTTGGTTGCTGGTCTCCCTGTTGCCGCAGGATAGTGTGAGAGGGATGGAGCGCAGGACCCTGTGGCTAGTGCTGCTGTTCGTTGGACTTATGCTGGTGGCGGGCCTCGCAGTGGTGCTACGACTGTCGCAAGCCGAGGGCGCGCGCGATCGTGCGCGGCGCGGGCTGGAGCGACGTGGCGAAGAGTTGGCGTTAAGCAACGGCGAATTACAGAATACTCTGGAGCAATTGCAGCGTACCCAGGGTGCACTGATCCAGGCGGAGAAGCTGTCATCCTTGGGCGTGCTGGTGGCTGGTGTCGCGCATGAGTTGAACACTCCGATAGGTGCCGCCAGTGTCGCGGCCTCGACCTTGCAAAAGAGTGATGAGCAGTTACGTCAGGCTCTTCAGGGCGGGTTGCAGCGTTCGCTCCTGGAGCGCTTCATGCAGCGTAACGCGGAAGGTCTGGAGATCGTTCTCGATAACTTAGCGCGTATGGCGCAGTTGACCCGGGCGTTCAAGCAGTTGGCCAGCGACCGGGCGAGTACCGAGCGGCGGCAGTTCGATCTGGTTGAACTGATGCATGAGGTGATGTTGGTCTTTGCGCCAAGGCTGAAGCAGGTGCCCCATCGCGTCAGTCTGGAACTGCCCGAGAGCCTGATGCTGGACAGCTACCCGGGGCCGGTCGGGCAGATCCTGCAGAATTTGATAGAGAATGCCTTGCTGCATGCTTTCCAGGTCGGCATGCATGGCGTTATCACCGTCCGTGCCGACTTCGATTCGCTGCAGCGCTGGTGTCGTGTCGAGGTGGAGGACAATGGCTGCGGCATGAGCGAAGACGTGCTGGCGAGGATCTTCGATCCGTTTTTTACCACGCGCCGCGGGCAGGGCGGTACAGGGCTTGGATTGCACATCACTCATCAGCTGGCGGTAGACATTCTGGGGGCGAAACTGCAGGTGAATAGCCAGCCGGGGCAGGGTACGCAGTTTCTTCTATGGCTGCCGCTGGCCTGAGTCCGAGTAGCTGCTAATAAGCACCGCTATTGGGTAAACTCGCCGAGTTAATCCGTTACTGCGATTGCTGTGGGGTCATTATCGTCATGAACTGCCGGCCTGGTTGTGGTGCCTGTTGCATCGCGCCTTCGATCAGCTCCCCAATCCCCGGTATGCCGTTGGGTAAGTTGGCGGGCGAACGTTGCGTGCAATTATCCGTTGAGAATCATTGTGCTTTGTTCGGCAAGCCAGAGCGCCCAGCTGTTTGTTCGGCGTTTTCGGCCGAACCGGATACGTGCGGTACCAGTCGCGAGGAGGCGATTCAATTGCTGGGTTGGTTGGAGCAAAGTACCGCGCTGGCATGCTGAGATTCTGCGATGCCGAGCTTGCGTCTCGACTCTAAAAAGGGAGGTGAGGGTATTGGTTGCGAAGTGGCGTTGAAGTTTTATATATGTAAAAAAGGCTGCCATTTGGCAGCCTTTTTTATTGCATTGACGAATCTGGACGTCGCTGGGGGTTTATTTTTCCAGATCGCGTTGCGGGTAGCCGGTATACAGCTGGCGTGGGCGGCCAATCTTGTAAGGGCTGGAGAGCATTTCTTTCCAGTGTGAGATCCAGCCGACGGTCCGTGCCAGGGCAAAGATTACGGTGAACATGCTGGTAGGAATACCGATCGCCTTGAGAATGATACCCGAGTAGAAGTCAACATTCGGATACAGCGAGCGTTCGATGAAGTAAGGGTCGGTCAGGGCGATCTCTTCGAGACGCATGGCCAATTCGAGCTGCGGATCGTTGGTGATACCGAGCTCTTTCAGGACTTCATCGCAAGTCTGCTTCATCACGGTGGCGCGTGGGTCGCGGTTCTTGTAAACGCGATGACCGAAGCCCATCAGCTTGAACGGATCGTCCTTGTCCTTGGCCTTGGCGATAAAGGCGTCGATGTTCGATACATCGCCAATCTCGTCGAGCATGCTTAATACGGCTTCGTTGGCGCCGCCGTGTGCCGGCCCCCAAAGGGCGGCGATGCCGGCAGCAATACAGGCGAACGGGTTGGCACCTGAAGAGCCTGCCAGGCGAACGGTGGAAGTCGAGGCATTCTGCTCATGGTCGGCGTGCAGGATGAAGATCTTGTCCATCGCGTTAGCCAGCACCGGGCTGATCGGTTTGATCTCGCACGGAGTGTTGAACATCATATGCAGGAAGTTTTCCGCGTAATTCAAATCGTTGCGCGGGTACATCATCGGCTGGCCCATGGAGTACTTGTACGTCATGGCCGCGAGGGTCGGCATCTTGGCGATCAGGCGCATGGCCGAGACTTCGCGGTGATGCGGGTTATTGATGTCGAGAGAGTCGTGGTAGAAGGCAGAAAGCGCGCCGACTACGCCGCACATGATCGCCATTGGGTGGGCGTCACGGCGGAAACCGTTGAAGAAGGTCTTCAGCTGCTCATGCACCATGGTGTGGTTCTTGATGGTGCTGACGAACTGAGCCTTCTGCTCTGCATTGGGCATTTCGCCGTTGAGCAGTAAATAACAGGTTTCAAGGTAGTCCGATTTGTCGGCCAGCTGCTCGATGGGGTAGCCGCGGTGCAGAAGAATGCCCTGCTCACCGTCGATATAGGTGATTTTCGACTCGCACGAAGCGGTGGACATAAAGCCAGGATCAAAAGTGAAACGGCCCGTGGCGGTTAGGCCCCGTACGTCAATTACATCGGGACCAACGGTGCCGGTTAAAACGGGCAGCTCGACGGGGGCTGCGCCCTCGATGATCAACTGCGCTTTTTTGTCAGCCATGTGTGGCCTCCTAGTTATGCTTGAAATCATCTGACAGCCCCCCACGCAGGGCCCGCATCACTATAGTGAGATAAATTCGAAAGTCAATTTGCGAAAACCCAGGCAACAGAAGGGTTTAAGTGCGTTTTTAACGGAAGAAGGGCGCTGTTTACGTCATTTATACAGGGTGCGCAATCCGCCATTAGGTCGAGGCCTTCGCATTGTCATTAGTAACCTAACTGTCTATACTCTGCGCCCGACCGCTAAGGGCTTTGAGCCTGTATCTGGCGGTTGTCACTTCTTGGGTGATGGGTACCTGACCAGTGCACTTCCCGACAACTTTGCCCTGATAGTTAGGGGCTCTCAGTGTGATAAAAAGCCGTGAATAGCCAACGACCTGTAAACCTAGACCTTAGGACTATCAAACTCCCAGTCACCGCTTACACGTCCATTCTTCACCGTATCTCCGGTGTCATTCTCTTTGTTGGCATTGCCGTGCTGCTGTTCGGGCTCGACAAATCGCTGGCGTCCGAGGAAGGCTTCGCTCAGGTGAAAGAATGTTTGACCAGCCCTCTGGCCAAATTCGTGATTTGGGGATTGCTGTCCGCTCTGCTGTACCACCTAGTGGCCGGTGTGCGCCACTTGATCATGGACATGGGCATCGGTGAGACGCTGGAAGGCGGCAAGCTGGGCTCGCAAATCGTTCTCGTCGTCGCGGCGATCGTGATCCTGCTACTGGGGGTGTGGATATGGTAACTAATGTCACGAACTTCTCGCGTTCGGGCCTCTATGACTGGATGGCACAGCGGGTTTCTGCAGTCGTTCTCGCGGCTTATGTCCTGTTTCTACTCGGTTTCGTAGTAATTAACCCAGGTATGGGTTACGCCGAGTGGCATGGTCTGTTCTCCAATAGTGCAATGCGTATCTTCAGTCTGCTGACACTGGTGGCACTTAGCGTGCACGCCTGGGTTGGCATGTGGACGATTTCCACCGACTACCTGACGCCGATGGCGCTGGGTAAGTGGGCCACTGTCGTGCGTTTTCTCTTTCAGGCTGCGTGTGGCATTGCCATGTTCGCGTTTTTTGCCTGGGGTGTGCAGATTCTTTGGGGTATCTGATTCATGACTAACATTCGTACTCTTTCTTATGACGCCATCATCATAGGTGGCGGCGGTGCAGGCATGCGTGCCGCGCTGCAACTGGCTCAAGGCGGCCACAAGACCGCAGTAGTCACCAAGGTGTTCCCGACTCGTTCGCACACCGTTTCTGCACAAGGTGGCATCACTTGCGCCATCGCCTCGGCCGATCCGAACGATGATTGGCGCTGGCACATGTACGACACCGTCAAGGGTTCCGATTACATCGGTGACCAGGACGCGATCGAGTACATGTGTTCGGTTGGCCCGGAAGCGGTATTCGAACTGGAGCACATGGGCCTACCGTTCTCCCGCACCGAGCAGGGCCGCATCTATCAGCGTCCGTTCGGTGGTCAGTCCAAGGACTTCGGTCGTGGCGGTCAGGCTGCCCGCACCTGCGCAGCGGCCGACCGCACCGGTCACGCGTTGCTGCACACCCTGTATCAAGCCAACCTCAAAGCCAATACCTCGTTCCTTAACGAGTGGTATGCGGTCGATCTGGTGAAGAATCAGGATGGCGCTATCGTTGGTGTCATCGCTATCTGTCTCGAAAGTGGTGAAACCGTCTACATCCGTGCCAAGGCCACAGTGCTGGCGACCGGCGGTGCGGGTCGTATCTACTCCTCCACAACCAACGCCCTGATTAATACGGGTGATGGTGTGGGCATGGCCCTGCGTGCCGGTGTACCGGTACAAGACATCGAAATGTGGCAATTCCACCCGACTGGTATTGCCGGCGCCGGTGTGCTGGTCACCGAAGGTTGCCGCGGTGAAGGTGGCTACCTGATCAACAAGCATGGCGAACGTTTCATGGAACGTTATGCGCCGAACGCCAAAGACCTGGCTGGGCGCGACGTTGTAGCGCGCTCCATGGTCAAAGAGATCATCGCCGGTAACGGTTGTGGTCCTGACGGCGACCACGTGATGCTCAAACTCGATCACCTCGGTGAGGAAGTTCTGCACAGCCGTCTGCCAGGCATCTGTGAGTTGTCCAAGACATTTGCTCACGTCGATCCGGTAGTCGCACCGGTTCCGGTCGTGCCGACCTGTCATTACATGATGGGCGGCGTTGCCACCAACATCCATGGTCAGGCGATGACTCAGGATGCAAATGGTAACGACAAGATCATTGACGGTCTGTTTGCTGTGGGCGAAGTGGCTTGCGTATCGGTGCACGGTGCTAACCGCCTGGGCGGCAACTCGCTGCTCGATCTGGTGGTGTTCGGTCGTGCGGCAGGCTTGCACCTGGAGAAAGCGCTGAAGGAAGGTGTTGACTACCGTGGTGCCTCCGAGACCGACATCGAGCAATCACTCAAGCGTTTGTCTGGTATCAACGAACGTAGCACCGGCGAAGATGTAGCGCCGTTGCGTAAAGAGCTGCAGAGCTGCATGCAGAATTACTTCGGCGTATTCCGTACCGGCGAGTACATGCAGAAAGGTATCAAGCAGCTGGCTGACCTGCGTGAGCGTATTGCGACTGTCAAGATTTCGGACAAGAGCCAGGCGTTCAACACCGCACGTATCGAAGCGCTTGAGCTGCAAAATCTGCTCGAAGTGGCCGAGGCGACTGCGATTGCAGCAGAAACCCGTACCGAGTCCCGCGGTGCGCATGCCCGTGAAGACTTCGAAGATCGTGATGACGAAAACTGGCTGTGCCACTCCTTGTACTTCCCGGGCGAGAAGCGCGTGACCAAGCGTGCCGTCAACTTCGCACCGAAGACAGTACCAGTGTTTGAACCCAAGATTCGGACTTACTAAGGGTGACGGATATGTTGCAAGTCAGTGTTTATCGTTACAACCCTGACCAGGACGCGGCGCCGTTCATGCAGGAGTTTCAGGTCAATACCGACGGCAAGGACATCATGGTCCTTGACGTACTGGCCTTGATCAAGGAGCAGGACGAGGGTTTCTCTTACCGTCGCTCCTGTCGTGAGGGCGTCTGCGGTTCCGACGGCATGAACATCAATGGCAAGAATGCTCTGGCCTGTGTCACTCCGCTGTCGGCGGTGGTGAAAAACAACAAGCTGATTATTCGTCCTTTGCCAGGTCTGCCTGTTATTCGTGACCTCGTCGTCGATATGAGCATCTTCTACAAGCAGTACGAGAAGGTGCAGCCATTCCTGCAAAACGATACCCCGGCGCCGGCTATTGAACGCCTGCAATCGCCGGAAGAGCGCGAGAAACTGGATGGGTTGTACGAGTGCATTCTGTGCGCCTGTTGCTCGACCAGTTGCCCGTCGTTCTGGTGGAACCCGGACAAGTTCCTCGGTCCAGCGGCACTGCTGCAAGCCTATCGTTTTCTGGCTGACAGTCGTGACACCAAGACCGATGAGCGTCTGGCCGCATTGGACGATCCGTTCAGCGTGTTCCGTTGCCGCGGCATCATGAACTGCGTGAACGTCTGCCCCAAGGGTCTCAACCCGACCAAGGCAATCGGTCACGTACGTAACATGTTGCTGCAGAGCGGTACCTGATTCATTTGCTCTACCCGTGACACCTGCGGCGCTGGAATCGCTTTTGGCGCCGTAGTTTTAGCTCGAACCGCAGCTCACAAAGCCGTGGTTCTTATTTGAAATATATGACGACCAGCAGGGGCATCCGGGCTGGTGCCCGGACTATCTGCGGGATCCGTGGTGGCTTTACCGAAGTCGCTAGACTTCGGAAGCCCGCGCGGTTTCTACGCCGGTGGTGTCCCCTTACCGAGGGTGACCAAGCATGCAAGAAAGCGTGATGCAGCGCATGTGGGACAGTGCCCACCTATCCGGTGGTAACGCTGCCTATGTGGAAGAGCTCTATGAGCTTTACCTGCACGATCCCAACGCTGTGCCAGAAGAGTGGCGCACCTACTTTCAGAAGTTGCCGACTGACGGCAGCGCCGCTACTGATGTATCGCACTCTACGGTTCGCGATCATTTCGTGTTGCTGGCCAAAAACCAGCGTCGTGCCCAGCCGGTCTCTGCCGGCAGCGTGAGCAGTGAGCACGAAAAGAAGCAGGTCGAAGTCTTGCGCATGATCCAGGCCTATCGCATGCGCGGCCACCAGGCTGCCCGGCTTGACCCGCTTGGCCTATGGCAACGTCCGGTTCCTGCTGATCTGTCGATCAACCACTACGGTTTGACCGACGCCGATCTGGATACCACTTTCCGCACTGGTGGCTTGTACATCGGCAAGGAAGAGGCGAGCCTGCGCGAAATTCATCAAGCACTGCAGCATACCTATTGCCACACCATCGGTGCTGAATTCACCCATATCGTCGATTCCGAGCAGCGCAGCTGGTTCCAGCAGCGTTTGGAAAGCGTTCGTGGTCGCCCGCAGTTCTCTGCCGAAGTACAGAGTCATCTGCTCGAGCGTCTGACCGCAGCCGAAGGTCTGGAAAAATACCTGGGTACCAAGTACCCCGGTACCAAGCGCTTCGGTCTGGAAGGTGGCGAGAGTCTGATTCCGTTGCTCGATGAAGTTATCCAGCGTTCTGGCGCCTATGGCACCAAGGAAATCGTCATCGGCATGGCTCACCGCGGCCGCCTCAACGTACTGGTCAACACCTTCGGCAAGAACCCGCGCGACCTGTTCGACGAGTTCGAAGGCAAGAAGACCGAAGGTCTGTCTTCCGGTGACGTGAAGTATCACCAGGGTTTCTCTTCCAACGTGATGACCGCTGGCGGCGAAGTGCACCTGGCGCTGGCGTTCAACCCCTCGCACCTGGAAATCGTCTCTCCGGTGGTCGAGGGCTCTGTACGCGCTCGTCAGGATCGGCGTAGCGATGTCGCGGGCGAAAAAGTCCTGCCGATCTCCATCCACGGTGATGCGGCCTTCGCCGGTCAGGGCGTGGTCATGGAAACCTTCCAGATGTCGCAGACCCGTGGTTACAAGACGGGCGGCACCATCCATATCGTGATCAACAACCAGGTTGGTTTCACCACCAGTCGTGCCGAGGACTCGCGTTCCACCGAGTACTGCACCGACGTGGCGAAAATGATCCAGGCGCCGATCTTCCATGTGAATGGCGATGATCCGGAAGCCGTCTTGTTCGTGACTCAGTTGGCCGTCGATTACCGCATGCAGTACAAGCGTGATGTGGTCATTGATCTGGTTTGCTATCGCCGCCGCGGTCACAACGAAGCCGATGAGCCGAATGGTACTCAGCCGTTGATGTACCAGCAGATCAGCAAACAGCGCACCACCCGAGAGCTGTATGCCGAAGCTTTGACTACGGCCGTTAGTCACTCTACGGACGATGTGCAGTTCAAGATCGACGAATACCGCACCGCGCTGGACAACGGTCAGCACGTGGTCAAGAGTCTGGTCAAGGAGCCGAACAAGGAACTGTTCGTCGACTGGCGTCCGTATCTGGGCCACGCCTGGACCGCGCGTCATGACACACGCTTCGACCTCAAGACTCTGCAGGACCTGTCCAACAAACTGATGGAAGTGCCTGAAGGCTTCGTGGTTCAGCGTCAGGTCGCGAAGATTCTCGAAGATCGCCACAAAATGGCCGCCGGCGCCTTGCCGATCAACTGGGGCTATGCCGAGACTATGGCCTACGCCACCCTGTTGTTCGAGGGCCATCCGATCCGCATGACCGGGCAGGACATTGGCCGTGGCACCTTTTCGCACCGCCATGCCGCGCTGCACAACCAGAAAGATGGCAGCACCTACCTGCCGTTGCAGAACCTGTATGAAGGCCAACCGCGCTTCGACCTGTACGACTCCTTCCTCTCGGAAGAAGCCGTGCTGGCTTTCGAATATGGCTACGCCACCACCAAACCCAATTCCCTGGTGATCTGGGAGGCTCAGTTCGGCGACTTTGCCAACGGTGCGCAGGTGGTGTTCGATCAGTTTATTTCCAGTGGTGAGCACAAGTGGGGCCGGCTCTGTGGCCTGACCATGCTGTTGCCGCATGGTTATGAAGGGCAGGGGCCTGAGCACTCCTCGGCCCGTCTGGAGCGTTACCTGCAACTGTGTGCCGAGCACAACATGCAGGTCTGCGTGCCGACCACGCCGGCGCAGATCTACCACTTGTTGCGTCGCCAGGTGATTCGTCCGCTGCGTAAACCCCTGGTGGTGTTGACGCCCAAGTCGCTGCTGCGCCACAAGCTGGCTATTTCGACCCTGGAAGACCTCGCTGAAGGCTCGTTCCAGACCGTGATTCCTGAAGTCGATGCGATCGACGCGAAGAAGGTTGATCGGCTGATTCTGTGCAGTGGCAAGGTTTACTACGACTTGCTGGAGAAGCGTCGCAACGAAGGCCGTGAAGACATCGCGATCGTGCGTATCGAACAGCTCTATCCGTTCCCGGAAGATGATCTGACCGAAGTCCTGGCGACCTACAAGAGCCTCAAGCACATCGTCTGGTGCCAGGAAGAGCCAATGAACCAGGGCGCCTGGTACTGCAGCCAGCACCATATGCGTCGCGTCGCGACTGCGCACAAGAAGACACTGTTCCTCGAGTACGCCGGTCGTGAAGCATCCGCAGCCCCCGCTTGTGGTTATGCATCGTTGCACGCCGAACAGCAGGCAAAACTGCTGCAAGACGCCTTTACTGTTTAACGCCTTCGCGCAAGAGGCGGCCTGAGCCGCCTCGTAGAAGAAACCGAATTTAAGGAACCTCACACAATGGCTATCGAGATCAAAGCCCCTACTTTCCCGGAATCGGTTGCCGACGGCACCGTTGCAACTTGGCACAAGAAGCCCGGGGATGCGGTTAAACGTGACGAGCTGATCGTCGACATCGAAACCGACAAGGTGGTGATGGAAGTCTTGGCCACCACTGACGGCGTCTTGGGCGCTATCGTCAAGAACGAAGGCGACACTGTTCTGTCCGACGAAGTTCTGGGCTCTATTGAAGAAGGTGGCACCGCAGCCGCTGCTCCAGCTGCTGCTGCACCGGCTGCAGCTCAAGCTGCTGCTCCGGCAGTGGCTGGCGATGACGACCCAGTTGCTGCTCCGGCTGCTCGCAAGCTGGCTGAAGAAAGCGGTATCAGCCTCGCTTCCGTTGCCGGCACCGGCAAAGGCGGTCGCGTGACCAAGGAAGACGTGGTTGCAGCTGTTGCTGCCAAGAAGGCCGCTCCGGCTGCTGCTCCTGCTGCCAAGCCGGCTGCAAGCACCACCGCCGCACCGATGCTCGCCGCTGGCGATCGCGTCGAGAAGCGCGTACCGATGACCCGTCTGCGTGCCAAGGTTGCCGAGCGCCTGGTTGAAGCTCAATCGAACATGGCGATGCTGACCACCTTCAACGAAGTCGACATGACCGAAGTCATGGCACTACGTTCGAAGTACAAGGACCTGTTCGAGAAGTCCAACAACGGCGTGCGCCTGGGCTTCATGTCGTTCTTCGTCAAGGCCACTACCGAAGCGCTGAAGCGTTTTCCCGCAGTCAACGCTTCGATTGACGGCACCGACATCGTTTATCACGGCTATGCCGACATCGGTGTTGCCGTGTCCAGTGATCGTGGCCTGGTAGTTCCTGTTCTGCGTAACGCCGAACTGATGAGCCTGGCTGAAATCGAAGGCGGCATCGCCACCTTCGGCAAGAAAGCCCGCGACGGCAAGTTGTCGATGGACGACATGACTGGCGGTACGTTCACCATCACCAACGGTGGTACATTCGGTTCGATGATGTCGACCCCGATCGTCAACCCGCCACAGGCGGCCATTCTGGGCATGCACAACATTCTGCAGCGTCCAATGGCGATCAACGGTCAGGTGGTTATCCGTCCGATGATGTACCTCGCACTGTCCTACGATCACCGTTTGATCGATGGCAAAGAAGCTGTGACCTTCCTGGTTACCATCAAGAACCTGCTGGAAGACCCGGCTCGTCTGCTGCTGGATATCTGATTTCGTAGGTGAGGCCGATCGCTGATGATCGGCCATTCGCCGAAACCAACAGCTTCGTCCCACGACAGTCTCCACAGGAGGCTGTTCGGTTTGATTCGAGAAGGAATGACACATGACCCAGAAATTCGACGTGGTAGTGATTGGCGCGGGCCCTGGTGGCTACGTAGCTGCCATTAAAGCGGCGCAGCTTGGTCTCAAGACCGCGTGCATCGAGAAATACCAGGACAAGCAGGGCAAGATTGCCCTTGGTGGTACTTGCCTGAACGTCGGTTGCATTCCGTCCAAAGCGTTGCTGGATAGCTCCTGGAAATACCACGAAGCCCAGGAAGGTTTTGCAATCCACGGTATTACCGCCAAAGGCGTGACCATGGATGTGCCGGCAATGGTCGGTCGCAAGGACACTATCGTAAAGAACCTGACCGGCGGCGTAAGCACGCTGTTCAAGGCCAATGGCGTCACACTGCTGGAAGGTCATGGCAAGCTGCTGGCGGGTAAGCAGGTAGAAGTGACTGCCCAGGACGGCACCACTCAGATTGTTGAAGCAGAGAACGTGATCATCGCGTCCGGCTCCAAGCCAATCGATATTCCGCCGGCTCCGGTTGATCAGGATGTGATCGTCGATTCGACTGGCGCCCTGGATTTCCAGAGCGTACCCAAGACCCTCGGCGTAATCGGTGCCGGCGTAATCGGTCTGGAGCTGGGTTCGGTATGGTCGCGTCTGGGCGCTGAAGTCACCGTGATCGAAGCCCAGGACAAGTTCCTTCCGGCTGCCGACGATCAAATCGCCAAAGAAGCCCTGAAAACCCTCACCAAGCAAGGCTTGAAGATCCGTCTGGGTGCACGCCTGACTGGTTCCGAAGTGAAGAAGAAGCAGGTTGTCGTCAGCTTCACCGACGCCGAAGGCGAGCAGAAGATGACCTTCGACAAGCTGATCGTTGCGGTTGGCCGTCGTCCGGTGACCACCGACCTGCTGGCTTCCGACAGCGGCGTGGACATGGATGAGCGCGGTTTCATCTTCGTTAACGACCAGTGCGCTACCAGCGTGCCGGGCGTATACGCCATCGGTGATGTGGTGCGCGGCGCGATGCTCGCCCACAAGGCCTCGGAAGAGGGCGTGATGGTTGCCGAGCGTATCGCCGGTCACAAAGCGCAGATGAACTATGACCTGATCCCATCAGTGATCTACACCCACCCGGAAATCGCGTGGGTCGGTAAGACCGAGCAGCAGCTCAAGGGCGAAGGCGTCGAAGTCAAGGTTGGCACCTTCCCATTCGCTGCCAGCGGTCGTGCCATGGCGGCCAACGACACCGGTGGTATGGTCAAGGTCATCGCCGATGCCAAGACCGACCGCGTACTGGGTGTCCACGTGATTGGCCCAAGCGCGGCAGAGTTGGTGCAGCAAGGTGCAATCGGCATGGAATTCGGCACCAGCGCAGAAGACCTGGGGATGATGGTGTTCTCCCATCCGACCCTGTCCGAAGCACTGCATGAAGCGGCCTTGGCAGTCAATGGCGGCGCCATTCACATCGCCAACCGCAAGAAGCGCTGAGTAACCGGCGGTAGCTCACTGTGTCAGCGGTTTCACTCCGCGGAATGAGACGCTGACTCAGGTGATTTAGGACAACAAGAACCACGGCGATCTGCCCGTGTCGAGCTTCGGCTTAAGCGCGGAACGTACGTCGGACTGCTCTCGAGAGCGGTCACAGGTGGTGCGGCACCATAAGTGCAGCATCGAATGCGCAATACCTAACGAAGACGGTAGACAAGCATGAATCTCCATGAGTATCAGGGTAAGCAGCTGTTCGCTGAATACGGCCTGCCCGTATCCAAGGGCTTCGCGGTAAACACCCCGGAAGAAGCCGCAGAAGCCTGCGACAAGATTGGCGGCACTGAGTGGGTTGTTAAGGCCCAAGTGCACGCCGGTGGCCGCGGTAAAGCGGGTGGCGTAAAGCTGGTCAAGAGCAAAGAAGACGCCAAGGCCTTCGCTGCCAACTGGCTGGGCAAGCGTCTGGTGACTTACCAGACTGATGCCAACGGTCAGCCGGTTAACCAGATCCTGGTTGAGTCCTGCACCGACATCGCCAAGGAACTGTACCTGGGCGCTGTAGTCGATCGTTCGAGCCGCCGCATCGTGTTCATGGCGTCCACCGAAGGTGGCGTGGACATCGAGAAGATCGCTCACGATACCCCTGAGAAAATCCTCAAAGCCACTATCGATCCGCTGGTCGGCGCTCAACCGTTCCAGGGCCGCGAACTGGCGTTCCAGTTGGGCCTGCAAGGCGATCAAATCAAGCAGTTCACCCACATCTTCGTTGGCTTGGCCAAGCTGTTCCAGGACTACGACCTGGCCCTGCTGGAAGTGAACCCACTGGTCATCAAGGCAGACGGCAACCTGCATTGCCTGGATGCCAAGATCAACATCGACAGCAACGCCATGTACCGTCAGCCGAAGCTGCGCGCCATGCACGATCCGTCCCAGGACGATCCGCGCGAAGCTCATGCTGCCAAGTTCGAACTGAACTACGTGGCACTGGAAGGCAACATCGGCTGCATGGTCAACGGTGCTGGCTTGGCCATGGGCACCATGGACATCGTCAACTTGCACGGCGGCAAGCCAGCCAACTTCCTTGATGTAGGTGGCGGCGCGACCAAAGAGCGCGTGACCGAAGCCTTCAAGATCATCCTGTCTGACAGCAACGTCGCTGCCGTACTGGTGAACATCTTCGGTGGCATCGTTCGTTGCGACATGATTGCCGAAGGCATCATCGGTGCAGTGAAAGAAGTCGGCGTGAAGATTCCGGTAGTCGTACGTCTGGAAGGCAACAACGCCGAACTGGGCGCCAAAGTACTGGCTGAAAGTGGCTTGAACATCATCGCGGCAACCAGCCTGACCGACGCTGCTCAGCAAGTCGTCAAAGCTGCGGAGGGCAAGTAATGAGCGTCCTGATCAATAAAGACACCAAAGTAATCTGCCAGGGCTTCACCGGTTCGCAGGGTACTTTCCACTCCGAACAAGCCATCGCTTACGGCACCAAGATGGTTGGCGGCGTGACTCCGGGCAAGGGTGGCACCACCCACCTGAACCTGCCGGTATTCAACACCGTGCGTGAAGCGGTCGAGCAAACTGGCGCTACCGCCAGCGTGATCTACGTGCCGGCTCCGTTCTGCAAGGATTCGATCCTTGAAGCGGCCATGGGCGGCATCAAGCTGATCGTCTGCATCACCGAAGGCATCGCGACCATCGACATGCTCGAAGCCAAGGTCAAGTGCGACGAGCTGGGCGTGGTCCTGATCGGCCCGAACTGCCCAGGCGTGATCACGCCAGGCGAGTGCAAGATCGGCATCATGCCAGGTCACATCCACCTGCCAGGCAAAGTAGGCATCGTGTCGCGTTCCGGCACCCTGACCTATGAAGCCGTGAAGCAGACCACCGACGCCGGTTTCGGCCAGTCCACTTGCGTGGGCATCGGTGGCGACCCGATTCCGGGCTCCAACTTCATCGACATCCTCAAGCTGTTCCAGGAAGACCCGAAGACCGAAGCGATTGTGATGATCGGTGAGATCGGTGGTTCTGCTGAAGAAGAAGCTGCTGCTTACATCAAAGCTAACGTGACCAAGCCAGTGGTGTCCTACATCGCCGGTGTGACTGCCCCTCCAGGCAAGCGCATGGGCCATGCCGGCGCCATCATCTCCGGTGGTAAGGGTACTGCGGACGAGAAGTTCGCTGCTCTGCAGGACGCCGGTGTGAAAACTGTGCGTTCTCTGGCTGACATCGGCAAGGCCCTGGCCGAGCTGACCGGCTGGGAAGTCAAGAACGCCTAAGCGTTGCTGACTATGAAAAGGCCACCTTCGGGTGGCCTTTTTTGTGGGTGAAAATTCCAGCAGCGAAGCGCGGCGTTGCCGCTTTTCCATCACAGCGTCTCGGCAATGACTTAGATACCTGCGAAGTGCAGCACCAGCTTGACCACCGCGAAAAGAATCAACACGAACACCAGGGTAAACAGCAGGCCGAGGATAATGAAATGGCTGGGCTTGCCGCGGCTGAAGTCGCGGCTGCGGTTCTTGCCGCTCTGCACACCCAAGGCGGCGGCCAGCACGCTCTGCAGCATTTCCCAGAGTGTCAGTGGTTTGTTGTCGTTTTTCCGTTCGTCCATAGGCACCTCCTGTGCATCAGCTTAGTGGCTTTGGCTGGTTTTGCCTTTGCCTGCATAGGCAATCTGCCGGAGTTGCCGTGCCAGCAGCGTAGCTTGGTGCGCACTGCGCCACTGACTCGGTGTCGTAGTCGAGAATCTGCCCGCTGTCCTACAACTCGACTGTGGAGCAGTGGCTGACCCATGCGTGCAACCGATGGCGTCCGCCAATGCCCTGGTTCAACTTGCCTGACTGGAGCGATGCCGACCTCACCGCAATCTATCGCTATCTCCGCCATCTGGGCCCACAAGGGGCGCCGGCGCCTGCCTATGTAGCCCCGAATCAGGAGCCGCGCGGGCCCTATGTGCAACTTCCGTTTGCGCTGGAGTAAAAGCCGTATGCCCGGAGTGCATGCTTGCTCTCGACCCACCCGCCGCGTATGGTTGCGCCCGACTCGGCCGGCAGGCCGGGTCGATGGAGACTGAGGTGCCCGAAGCATTCGGGGTAAATGGGAAGTTCAGTGCAAGCTGACGCTGCCCCCGCAACGGTAGGGTCGATAAGCCATCGACCGAGCCCGACACCAGCCCAATCTCCTCAAGGCAAGTCGCGGTGGGCGATTTCCCGGTCGGAAGCTTTGCTGTCCTGATACCCCCAGCCCCGATGCTGCGGCATCGGGACTCCGTCCGTATTACATGCCCACTGGTTTTCTATCCATTGGAGTGGGCATGACACCTCTTATTCGCCGTCTCGGCCTGGCCCTGTTGCTGGGGTGCGTTGTTCCCTGGGCGGGCGCCGGGCAGATCAACGCCGCCAAGCAGATCAACGCCATAGTCTCGCAATACAGCGCGGCCGAGTTCGCCAGCGCCGTGGCGCAGTTCAAGCAACTGAATCCACAGTGGCGGGTCAGTGCGCGCACTCCGCAGCAACTCAGCAACCTCGGCGATCCCGAGTTGCGCCAGTGGCTGGATGAAAGCCAGCTGCTGCTCGGCGTAGGCCTGTTCGGTGCCGAGGCCGAACGCCTGACGCCGCTGCTGGCTCAGTCCAGTCCGGCGGAACTGCTGCTGATGCACAGCGAACATGGCCTGGTGCAGCTCAGTCGCAGCCAGGGTCGTCGGTTGTTCAGCTCGCGCGAGCAGGCCGAGCAGCTGGGCCGCGCCAAACCGGAAGGTGAGCTGGCCGTCTGGGTCGCTCAGCAGCAGGCGAATTACCCGCAGCAGGCGCCGTGGATCGCCGCGCGCAGTTACTGGCAGGCCGGCGGTATCGACAATATCAGCGGCCTGCTCGGCTGGCTGGCGGCGCGTCAGGACGCTTCGGTCGAGGTCCCGTCAGTGCAGCCGCGTCCGGCCTTGCGCTTCTATCAGGATGGCGCGGTGCGTCCGCTCGAGGCTCTGCAACTGGCCGGCGCTGGCCTGGTGGCGCTGATCGACCATGGTCGCGCGGATCGTGCCGGCGACCGTGAGTTGAACGATCAGCTGTGCCAGCGTGTGCAAAGCCGCGGTTTGGCCTGTGTCAGCCTGTTCGCCGACTGGGGCCCGGGCTCGGTTGCGGCGGTGCGCTGGCTGAAAGAGGCGCAGCATCCACCGCTGGTGGCCATAGTCGCGCTGCAGGATTTCGTCATCGGCGGAGGCGAAGGGCGTGAGCAGGTCACCGCACACCTCGAACAACTGAATGTGCCGGTGCTCAAGGGGCTGCGCCTGGATGATCGCGACGATACCGGCTGGCAGCTGTCCAGCGATGGTCTGGCGCGCGACAAGGTGCATTACCAACTGGCCATGCCCGAGCTGCAGGGCAGCAGCCAGGCGACGGTGCTGGCCGCCTGGCAGGATCAGCAGATCGACCCCTTGTCCGGTATTCGCTTCGGCCTGAGCACGCCTCTGGCTGGCCAGCTTGATAGGTTCACCGCGCGTATCGACAAGTGGCACGCCTTGCAGCGCAAGGCCAATGCCGACAAGCGCCTGGCCGTCATCTATTACAACCACCCGCCGGGCCGGCACAACATCGGCGCGGACAACCTGGATGTGCCGCAGTCGTTGTTCGAGATACTCCAGCGGCTCAAGGCCGAGGGCTACGACACTGGCGAGTTGCCCGAGTCGCCGGCGGCGCTGCTCGACCTGCTACAGGCGCGCGGGGTCAACCTGCCGGAGCAGGGCGATGCCTTGGCGGCCATGGCGCAGAAGGTGCAGACCTTGAGCGCCGAGGCCTACCGTCAGTGGTTCAAGACCCTGCCGCAGGCGTTGCAGGCGGAGATGGTCCAGGGCCCGCTGGGCTACTGGCATGCGCAGTTGCGTCGCGCGCTTGAGGGCGACCGGCTGCAGATCGCCGCAGGTATTCTCAAGAATGGCTCCAGCGAATTGCACCATGTGCTGGATGGCGTGGTGCACCCGGCGCGGCAGCGCGCGCTGGACCTGCTGGCCCAGCTCGAAAGCCTGTACCGCGCCGCGCTCGAGGCACCGGCGCAAGCCGACTGGGCGCAGGCCGAACAACTGATTCAGGCACTGGCCGCCACCGGCATCGAGGGCCTGCGCGGCTGGGGCGAGGCGCCGGGTTATGTGATGGTGCAGAACGACCGGTTACTGCTGCCGGGCATCCAGTTCGGCAAGGTGTTCGTCGGCCCGCAACCGCCGCGCGGCTGGGAAATCGATCAGGAACTGCTGCACGCCAACCTGGTATTCCCGCCGCCGCATCAGTACCTGGCGCTCTACCACTGGCTGCGCGACGAGTTCAAGGCCGATGCGCTGATCCACCTCGGCCGTCATTCCACCTACGAGTTCCTGCCGCGCCGACGCGCCGGCTTGAGCGACGAGGATTACTCGATGCAGATAGTCGGTGACCTGCCGAGTATCTACCCCTACATAGTCGACGGTGTGGGCGAGGGCATCCAGGCCAAGCGGCGCGGCCTGGCGGTGATGATTGACCACCTGACCCCGCCGCTGGTGGCCACCCCGCTGTACGATGACCTGCTCAAGCTGCGCCAGCTGGTGGAGAGTTTCGAGGCCGGTGCCGGTCAGGGCGAAGGTCCGGCGCGGCGCGCCACCATTGCCGAGATCAAGCGCCTGGTCAGCAGTTCCGGGCTGGAGGCGGAACTGCGCGAGTCCATGGCCGAGCCGCTGCAGGCGCGTGGCATCGACTTCGAGCAGGCCGACGACGACCTGCTGGTGCACGAGGTCGGCCATTACCTGACCAACATCCAGGAGCGCTTCATGCCCATGGGCCTGCACGTGTTCGGCAAGCCCTGGACGAGCGAGGCGGTGGACACCCTGCTGCAGTCCATGGGCAGTGACAAGGCGGCGTTTCGTCAGGCCCTGGTGGATTCGCCCGCCGCCGAGATGAGTGCGCTGCTCAATGCCCTCAACGGTGGTTTCGTCGCGCCGGGCAAGGGTAACGATCCGATTCGCACCCCCGAGGCGCTGCCCACCGGGCGCAACTTCCATGCGCTGGACAGCAGCCTGCTGCCCAGCCGCATCGGCTATGGCATCGGCCGGCAGATGGCCGAGCAGGCGCGCGCCCGTGAGATGCCCGCCGATGGCCGCGAGGCGCTGATTCTCTGGGCCTCGGACACGGTGCGCGACGAGGGCGCGATGATCGCCTTCGGCCTCGACCTGCTCGGCGTTGAGCCGCAGTGGAACAGTCGCGGCATAGTCGAGGGCATCCAGCTGCGCGCGCTGGCCGAGGGCGAGCAGCGCCGCGATTTGGTCTTCACCACCTCGGGGCTGTTTCGTGATCTGTATGCCGATCAACTGGCGTTACTGGAGCGGGCGGTGCTGCTGACCCTGAATGCCTCCAGCGCGCGCATTCGCCGCGACTACCCGGCTCTGCGTCCGGCCCTGGCGGCGGCCCTGGCGCCGCTGCAGGACCAGGCCGCGGCGGGTGATGAAACGCTGGCGCGCAATCGGGTCGCCGCGCATTGGGTGGAAGATGCCGCGCGGCAACTGAAGGCTGGCCTGAGCGCCAGCGAGGCCGGGCAACTGGCCTCGCTGAGGCTGTTCGGCGTGGCACCGGGGGCCTACGGTGCCGGAATCAACAGCCTGGTCGAGCGCTCCGGTAGCTGGCAGCAGCGCGGGGAACTGGCCGACGCCTACGTGCGGCGTATGGGCCATGCCTATGGCCTTCAACATCAGGGTGAGGCGGCCCAGGCGGTGTTCGCCGACAACCTCAAACAGGTGACGCGGACCTACCTGGGGCGCTCAAGCAACCTCTACGGCTTGCTGGATAACAACGACGCCTTCGACTATTTGGGCGGCCTCAGCCTGGCGGTGGAACAACTGTCCGGCAAGACCCCGGAGAACTTCGTCAGCTGGCACAACGATCCAACCAAGGTACGCCTGGAACCTTTGCAGCAGGCGCTGCTGGCCGAGCTGCGCGGGCGCTTTCTCAACCCTGCGTGGATCAAGGCGTTGATGCAGCACGACTATGCCGGCGCACGCACCATGGGCAGCGAGTTCCTCGAATACCTCTGGGGCTGGCAGGTGACCAATCCGGAAATCATCACCGAGCAAGCCTGGGAAGACGTCAAGGCGGTGTACATCGACGACCGCTATGAGCTGGAGCTGGATCAGTTCCTCGAGCAGGGGCACAACGTGCATGTGAAGAGCAACATGCTCGCGGTGATGCTGGTGGCGATCCACAAAGACTTCTGGCAGGCGGACGCGGCCACCGTGCAGCAACTGGGTGAGCAGTTCGCTCGGCTGGTGATCGAACACGGCTTGCCAGGCAGCGGGCACACCCGTCCCGATCACCCGATGCTGCAGTGGTTGCTGCCCCAGTTACCGGCCGAGTTGCGCGCGGGGCTGGCGCAACGCATGCAGGCCGCGCAGCTGCCGCCGCAGCGCGCCGCCGTGCCGAGTAGCGTCAGCGAGATTCAGACTGCCGAGCAGCCCGCAGCCGCTGAGCAAGACGCCGGGCAGACGGACGAACACAGCGCGCAGGGCGGACAACCAGTGGCCGAACACCTGTGGCTGGGCTTGCTCGCACTGGCCCTGTTGCTCGGTTTGGGGATGTGGCGCGGGCGCGGAGCGCAATTGGCGAAAGGAGCCTGATGATGTTGGATAGCGAGATATTTACCTGGGTCCACCAACTGGTCGGCTGGCTGTTGCAGCCGGTGACTCTGGCCTTGTTGCTGCTGGTGGCCGTGGCCGTGTGGGACATCGGCGTGGCCTGTGGCGAGCGCCTGGGCGGGTTGCGCCGCTGGCGGGCCCTGCCACAGGAGCAGGTCGAACGACGGGCACGCAAGCGCCTGGAACGCTGCGACCTGATCGCCCGGCTGGGGCCGATCCTCGGCCTGATGGGCACCTTGATCCCGCTCGGGCCGGGCTTGGCGGCGCTGGGCGACGGCGACATCCAGGTGCTCAGCGTGGCCATGCGCGTGGCCTTCGATGCCACGGTGCTGGGGCTGCTCGGCGGCATGGGCGGCTTCGTCCTCGGGCGCCTGCGTCGGCGTTGGTACGACGAGCTGCTGGATGGCATGCAGCGCGAGCAGGAGGTCGGCGATGAGTCGTTGGCGGTCTAGTCGTTTCGACGAGGTGGACAGCGATCCCCTCAGCTCGCTGGCCAATCTGGTCGACCTGATGCTGGTGTTCGCCTGCGGCCTGCTGGTGGCGCTGGCGGCGCAGACCGATGTGCTGCAGCAGTTGCAGACGCCAAAACAGCCACAGAGTGTCGAGCGCGGCCGCGAGTTGCCGCGCCTGCCGGACAGCCTGCAAGGGCAGGGCGGTGAGGGCCTGGAGAGCGTCGGCCAGGTTTACCGTGACCCGCAGACCGGCAAGTTGATCCTGATCGGTGATTGATTGGCGATTGAGCGGCGGCCGTCAGGTCAAGTGGTCGAGCACCGCTGTTGGGTTACGCCGCTGCGTGGCTAACGCCAGCCTAAAGCAGGCATCCGTAGCCCGGATGCAATCCGGGGCTGGCTGCCAACTGTCCGACTTCGTCCCTGGATTTCATCCAGGCTACGCTCTGAGCGCTTCGGTTACCTGGTTACAGCTGAATCCGCGTCCAGTCTCTGCGTTGCCACATCACGGCAAAGATGGTCGAGGCCAGGCCGCGCTGGAGTATCTGCAGGCTCCAGATTGCCAGCAGGCCATGACCCAGCACCGGACCGAGCAGGTAGGCCAGGGGCAGGAAGAACAGCCACTGGTTGCCCAGGCTGACGGTCATCACCGTGCGGTTGGCGCCTGCGCCGAGCAGTGCCTGGGTCAGTACCAGCGCGGTGGCGTCGATGACCATGCCCAGGCCGGTCAGGCGCAGCGGCCAGCTGCCCAACTCGATCAGCGCCGGGTCGCTGACGAACAGCCGCAGGATCAGCTCGGGAACCAACCAGAACGGCGCACCCAGCAGCGCCAGGCCGATGGCCGCGACCTTGACTACCTCCCAGCCCCAGCGGTGGGCGCTGTCGAAGTCCTCGGCGCCCAGGCTCTGGCTGACCAGCGTGGTGGCGGCCATACCCAGGCCGATGGCCGGCAGAATCAGGAACAACGCCAGGTTGATCAGCACGTGGGCCACCGCCAGCTCGGCGGTGCCGACCTGGCCGATGATCCAGAACAGCGCGGTGATCCCGGTGGCGAAGAAGAACTGTTGCACCGAGTTGGGCAGCGACAGGCGCAGCATGCGGCTGACTTCGCCACGGCTCGGCCAGCGGCTGAGGAAGCCTTGATGGTTGGCGCTGCGCCAGGTTTGTACGGCATAGATCAGCGAGCCGAGGTACAGCGCCAGGGTGGTGCCCAGTCCCGAGCCGGGCGCGCCCATGCGTGGCAGGCCGAACAGGCCATGGATCAGCGAGTAGCTGATCAGCACGTTAGTCACATGCATGATCACCAGGGTGCGCATATACACCCCTGAGCGATGGCTGCCGTTCCAGTAGCCACGAAAGGCGAAGTTCATCCCCACCGCGAATACCGCCAACACCCGCCACTCGAAATACTCGCCGCCGATCTGCTGCACCGCCGCGTCCGTGGTGAGCAGGGCAATGATCGGTCGAGCGAAGCTCCAGCACAGCAGCATCAGCGGCAGGGCCAGGCAGAGGGCGATCAACAGTCCGGCATTCAGCGGCGCGGCGATTTCATCCGCACGGCCCTCGCCGCGTCGGCGCGCGACCAGCGCCTGGACCCCGGCACCAAGGCCCATGACCAGGGCGATGGCCATGAAATTGGCATAGCTGCCGATGCCCACACCGGCCAGGGAGGTTTCGCCGAGATGACCGACCATGGCGGCGTCGACCAGGTTGAGCAGGCTCTGACTGAGCATGCCACCGATGATCGGCAGGCCGAGACTGAGGATCTGTTTGAGGCGTTGGCGCTCGATCATGCGGGTCCGCTGTGGGTCGAGGAATCCGGGATGCACAGGTCATCCGCAAAGCAGCCGGCATCTTACCCCAGTAGGGCATTTACGCGGGAGGAGGGCATCGGCTGGCCCCATAGATATCGGGCGCTGTGCCACTGGGAAAATGGGCAGAATAACCTCTGCCCAGCAGCTCTATATCAGCGATCGCTGTCGGGGAGAGCGGACTGGCGCACCTTCAGTCCAGCACCGGCTCGCAACGCACCTCGGTCTTCACCGAGTTGGCGATAAAGCACGCCTCATGGGCCTGGTGATGCAGTTCATCTAGCTGCTCGGCGTTGGGTTGCAGCGCGCCGCCGAAGCTTACCCGTGGACGCAGCAGCACTTAGGTCATGGCCACGCGCCCTTCGGCATTTTTGCCCATCACGCCCTGTGCCTGATCCTGATAACGATCAACCTGGAAGCCGTGCTTGGCCGCCACCGAGAGGAACCACAGCATATGGCAGCTGGACAGTGAGGCGACGAAGGCTTCCTCTGGATCGACAGCCTGCTCATCGGACCAAGGCAGTGGCACTACCTGGGGCGAAGAGGAGGCCGGTACTGTCACGCCGCCATCGAAGCTCCAGCGGTGGCCGCGGCTGTAGCGGTTATCCAGAAAGTTCTGATCGCCACGTTGCCAGAGGATTTCAGCGTTGTACTGGGCCATTGCAATGCTCCATGCGAGAGGGGGCTCAGGTTGAGTCGGGCATGACAGTAAACGTAGTATCGCGTCGATTTAACCCGGTTGTGCAGTGTTTGGCGCGTCAGCGCTTCGCGCATTACTGCCGGGCCCTATCGACCTGATAGAGGCGCCGGTCTTGTTCGAGGCGCTGGCTGAGGGGATAGTCGGGCTCACCGTTAACTGTGAAGTGCCAGCATGGATACCACCTACAACCCGCACGCCTCCTTTCGCGCGGCCTGGATTGCCCAAGCTCAGGCCTACCCCTGGGTCACCTTGGGGCTGGGCGTTGCGCTGCTGGTGATTCTTGGTCTGTTGCTCAGCAGCGGAATCAACGCCTTCGATGAACAAAACCCAGAATCGGTTCGCTATGCCCTATTTGGCGGCAGTGCAGGCTTCGCCGCCACGGCCTTCGGTGCAGTACTGGCTATCGGGCTACGCAGCATCTCCACGCGCACCCAGGACAGCATGCTCGGTTTCGCGGCCGGGATGATGCTCGCCGCCAGTTCCTTCTCGCTGATTTTGCCGGGGTTGGAAGCTGCCCAGTCGATAACCGGCAGCAGCCTGCTGGGAGCCGGCACCGTGGTGGTCGGGCTGGGGCTGGGTGTGTTGCTGATGCTTGGCCTGGATCGCTTTACCCCACATGAGCACGCAAGCACCGGTCCCTGTGGGCCTGACTGCGAGCGAATCAATCGCGTCTGGTTGTTCGTCTTCGCCATCACCTTGCACAACCTGCCGGAAGGCATGGCCATTGGCGTAGGCTTTGCTGCTGGTGACCTCAGTGTCGGCATCCCCTTGGCCAGCGCCATTGCCATTCAGGACATTCCCGA
The DNA here is from genome assembly GCF_000498575.2 of Pseudomonas taeanensis MS-3. GTDB lineage: Bacteria > Pseudomonadota > Gammaproteobacteria > Pseudomonadales > Pseudomonadaceae > Aquipseudomonas > Aquipseudomonas taeanensis. The sequence goes on along the minus strand of NZ_AWSQ01000004.1, from coordinate 629,646 downwards.
AGGTCTGGCTGTGGCGTTGGCGCTGCGCACCACCGGACTGTCAGCCCTGAGTGCGGGCCTGATTGCAGTCGCCACTGGCCTGATGGAACCTGTCGGTGCTCTGGTTGGCGTCGGTATTTCCAGTGGCTTCGCCATTGCCTATCCGGTGAGTCTGGGGCTGGCGGCCGGGGCGATGCTGTTTGTGGTCTCGCACGAAATCATTCCGGAAACCCACCGCAACGGCCATCAAACCCCTGCGACCCTGGGTTTGATGGGCGGTTTTGCGGTGATGATGTTCCTCGATACGGCCCTGGGATGATTCGAACACCTCTAGCCTTCGGCTGATTTCCCATCGTGAAGGCTAAAACGCTCAAATGAACGTATTGTGAATCGAGCCGGTTGGTTATCATCTGCTTAACTACTTTATGCAGGGGCGATCCAGGTTATGAAACCGAACTATCAGTTTGAAAAGCGCCAGAGAGAGCTGGAAAAAAAGAAAAAGAAAGCTGAAAAAGCGGATAAAAAGACCGTGGCTGTTGATGTGCCAGTGGCTGATGAGTCCACCGCGGTGCCTGAGGACAAGTGAGCGTCGAACGCCCTTGTCCGGCCTGAACTGTAGGCTGTCACATCGCACATTGCGCACCCAGAGGGGCTAGGTGATTTTTTAATCATTGAGCCCCTTTTGTTTTCTGCCTTGAGCAGAACTCGAGGCACAACGCTGTCGGGAATCTGCCTGCTGACCTAGACTGATTGCACAGGATGGGAGCAGGCTGGGCGTTGGCTGGCTCAACCGGTTGCTCGACGTGGATGCGGCACTATGGTGAGGAGAGTGCCAATGCAGTCAAGCAAGTGTTTAAGTTTAGGACTGATTCTGAGCGCACTCGCAGGGTGCGATATGGACATGAACGGGATGCATGGTCCCAGTTATGTCGGCAAGCAGTTTTCCAGTAACGGCGAGCGGATCTACTTCACTGGCCGCAGCCAATCCGGGGCAGCGATCTCCTTTAGCGGTGGCAACATGCATGCTCAGGGTCACCAGGGCGGCTGCGTGAGCTGTCATGGCGAGAACCGGCAAGGCGGGCGACGTATGTACCCGATGTTCTGGCTCAAGACACCGCCGCTAACTGTGGATGCGCTGTTCGATGGTCATGATCAAGGGCATGGAGACCACGCCGCCTACACGCTCGAAGCGCTGAAAGTGGCCATCACCCAAGGCAAGGACCCCGCCGGTGAGACGCTGGATACATCGATGCCGCGCTGGTCCATGGCCGATGAGGACTTGGATGATCTTGTAGCGTACCTAGCGCAGGGCTCTGCGAACCTCCTGCAAGCGCCCCACGATGAATAACGGTCATTCCGGCCAACCTGTTGTTCACCGCTCACAGCCTTGTCAAACGCGCTGCAGACATCACTGGGGGCCGTTGCCCGTTGCCTTTAAAATTGGCTGAAACATACGGCGGTATTGGCTGGGAGTAAGGCCAGTGCAGCGCTTGAACCGTCTGCGGAAACTGACGGCCGCGCTGATCTCATCCACGGGCAGCGTGGAGGATTCGAGCAGGCGCTTCGCCTCTTCAATCCACAGATTCTGTAAGTGCTCGATTAATGAAGTGTTGGTAGCGACCTGAAAGCGTCGCTTGAGCGTGCGCTCAGGGACTTTTGCGCGCTCGACCACTGTGCCGATCGGTTATGTGCAAATTCGCATCAAAATGAATATTGCAGACGATTGCAGTGCATGCCCGCCAACCACTGCCTTGTTTAACGCCATGCGTGAATAACCTTTATGTTGCGACAGCCCACTGGTGAGGAGTGCAAGCGAGCATGTCGAGCGACTCAGCAGAGCGTGGCCTTCCCATCGCGCGTGCTGACGATCTGCGCACTCTGAGTGGGCGTCATGGCTCGTGTTCGGCGCTATAAAGGTGCGCGCGTGATGCATCTTGGTGCGAATAAGCTCTGGCGATACACCGGCTGTGCACTGTTGCAGGCCAAGCGTACTGTTCGCGGGGCAGGGTTACGCTGAACTGCTGTAACGCTGAGAGTGGAGATTGGTCAAATTCCACAGGTCATGGTTGGTTGGTTACTGAGCCGGGCGCCCGACTGTTTTCTGTTTTGATTCAGGTCGACTCAGCCTGCAGAAGGTTTGGCGCTGAACAGCGCTGGGTGGCGGTTGTGACGAACGAGAGGGAGCGCGAAGGGTGATCGGGGTGATGAGTGTGCTGCTGGCGCTGCTGCTAGGGTTCGCCATCCAACGCGGTGGTACTTGCACGGTGGCGGCCTTGGAAGAGGTGGTGCAGCACCATCGCTGGACGCGCCTGCGCGCATTATTGGAAGCCTCGATGTGGGTGTTGGCCGGTGTGATACTGCTGCGTGCCTTTGACCGCTTGCCGCAGCTTCCTCTGGGCTACCCACTGCACTGGCAGGCGGCGCTCGGCGGTGTGTTCTTGGGGCTGGGCGCCTTGATCAACGGCGGCTGTGCTTTCGGTGTGGTGGCGCGGATCGGTTCCGGGCAGTGGGCCTGGTTGGCCACGCCACCGGGATTCCTGCTGGGGTATGCGGCGATGCTTCACTGGTTTGCCGCTGTACCCGTTATGCCGTTGGCGGTGCCGGCCTGGTTGCAGGACTTGCCCCTGGGATTGGTGCTGTTGGTCATCACGCTGACGTTGGCGCGCTTGGCCTGGCTGGCGTGGCGCCGGCGTGGTCGACCGTGGGGGCTGAGCACGCGAGTCTGGTCGCCGCATCTGGCGACCATTGTCATTGGTCTGGTATTCCTGCTGCTGTTCGTCTGCGTTGGAGCCTGGGCTTATACCGACGTGCTGGCGGAATGGGCTGCGGGGCGCTTCATGCAGTTGGGATTACGCGGCTGGCTGTTGCCGGCGATGTTCGCCGGCGCGCTGCTGGGCGGGTGGTCGGCGGGCCTCTGGCAGCACCGCTGGCCCAACATGAAAACGCTGGCACGCTGTTTTTTCGGGGGCCTGTTGATGGGGGCGGGCTCCGCGTTAGTGCCTGGCGGCAATGATGGCTTGATCTTGTTTGGCCTGCCGTTGATGTGGCCAAACGCCTGGTTGGCATTTGCAACCATGTGCGCGGTCGTGACTCTGATTCTCTGGGGGGCGGGCCGTCTGATCCTGGCTTTTAACCTGCAGCCTATACATACCAGGCGAGACGGCCGCTGAGTGAGTCCGAGTGACATGGTCGGACTCGCTCAGCTTGCGCTGAACTGCGTTCGCTGAGTTCGACCTACTTGGTCAATGGCAGTGCTGCGCCCATCAGCGCAAACAACCCGCCGCAGCAGCGATTGAAGCCCTTGCCGCTGCGTTGCAGCCAGGGCCGGATGCGGTGGGCGAGACGCGCTAGCAAGTATTCCACCAGGCCTTCGATGATCGCGAAGGTCAGTGCCATCACCATGAATTGCTGCCAGAGGTCGCGCTGCGGGTCGATGAACTGTGGCAGAAAGGCGCCGTAGAACAGGATCACCTTAGGATTGGAAACCGCCGCGAACAGGCCTTGGCGGAAGAGGGTAGGTGCGCTCTTGGCTGGCGCCTGTTCAGGTGTGGTCAGATGCAGAGCAGGGGCACGCCAGAGTTGAATGCCGAGCCAGATCAAATAAGCGCCGCCTAGCCATTTGAGGATGATCAGGGCATGGGCCGAGGCCTGCAGCAGGGCACCGATGCCGAACATCGACAGGGCAATCAGCACGACAAAGCCGATGACGCCGCCAAATACCGTATAGAGGGTCTTGCGGTGCCCATACAGCGCGCCATGGCTAAGTGCCAATAGGCCATTGGGCCCTGGAGTCAGGGACAGGCCGATTACGGCAGTAAGGTAAATCAGCCAGGTGTGCAGGGCCATCATCGAACATCCATTCAAGTGGGTAACAGCGAGACTTGCGAGCCGAATACAGGTAAGCGCGAGGCGCCATGTTTTTCATAGCTGAGCTGGAGGGTCAAGTCTGGCGAGTGTTTTTAGTCGCAAAGGTTAAATTATTGGATAGTTAGCCTGTATGTGCACCCCCACTTTATTCTGACCCGATGCGGCAACGACGTGTTGTATCTGCAGTGCGGGTAATTCGTGACCATAAAAAAACGGGGCTGTATCAACTACAGCCCCGGCAAGGGGAATCAATGAGCATTGCCCAGCATTGAGCGAGGCTTAGAGAACGCTCAAAGGGTATTCGAGGATGACGCGAACCTCGTTGACATCGCCATCGATCTGGTTGGATGAGCCGCGGTGTACCGCGTGGCGGACGCGCAGCGATAGGTCCTTGGCATAACCGTTCTGAACTACGTACTTGGCCTCCAGGTCACGCTCCCAATGCTTCTCGTTATTGGCGGCTGGATCGAAGAAGCCGCTGAGCGGATCGGCTTTAGTGCCGTCAATATTGTCACCCCTGATATAGCGCGCCATCAGCGATAGCCCCGGTACGCCATAGTTGGCCAGATCCAGGTCATAGCGTAACTGCCAAGACTCTTCGCGGGGGGCGTTGAAGTCCGAATACTGAACCGAGTTGGCCAGATAGATGGCGTTGAACCCGATGTAGTCGAAGCCAGTGTCGCTGTTCACTTTCTGGAAAGCCAGGGTCAGCGCGTGTGCGCCGAATGCATACTTAGAGGCTAACGACCAGGTGGTGTTGTTGATGTCGCCGACCAACGCCTTGCCGTCATCCAGGGTGCGGTAGATGTTGAAGTCGAAGTTCAGTGCACGCATATCCCCAAGGGGGATGTTGTAATTGGCGTTGCCGTAATAACGGTGCCAGGTGTCTTCTACTTCTGAGGCAAACAGGCTGAAACTCAAAGCATCCGTGGCGGTATAACTACCCCCGACCCAGTCGACGGTATTGCCCACGTCTCCAGCGTATTGAATCTGCAGTTCGCCGTCGGAGTTGGTACTGCCGAACTCGTTCATCGAGGTGATGTGGCCAGCGTCGATGTTGAGGTTTTCAATTTCGTCACTGTTGAGGAAGATGCCCGTTGCGGTCTGCGGCAAAAGACGCGCATCGCCGGTCGCCACCACCGGGTTCTCGACTTGTTTCTCACCGAACTTGAGGGTGGTGTTGGAGACTCTCAGTTTGAGCACGCCGCCTGACTCGCCGTAGGCATCGCCGGGTTCGCCGTCGTCTTCGACCGGTAGCAGGAAGGTGCCTGTGCGACCGCCGCCACTGTCCAGTTTCAGGCCAAGAAAGCCATAGGCGTCGACCCCGAAGCCTACCGTGCCTTGGGTGAAGCCGGACTCGTAGAAAGTCATGATCCCGTGAGCCAGTTCTTCGCGATAACCTTTGCGCTGACTGGCGGGTTTGAACTGGTTGGTACCCGCGCCATTAGAGCCGCCGTTGCGGAAGTCTCGATTGAAGTAGAAAGTTCGATTGAGAATGTTGAAAGTACTGTCCTCAATAAAACCTTTCGAGTCGGCTTGCTGGCTGGCAGACGCCATCTGCAGGGTTGCTGCCGATACCGCCAGAGCGACGATGCTCCACTTTATAACTTGCATTGGTACGTCTCCTGCACGGATCTAAATCTACTGTTGTTGTGCCAATGCCAGCGTTCTGAGCTGACTTTTTCAGCGTAGCCATGGGTCTCGCTGTTACAAACTTTATTTGTTTATTAGTGGCTTATAAGCGCTATTTGATGTTGATTTCAGATGAGCGGTTGTATTGAATCAGGTTTTTAAATTATTTAAGAATATTTATGTTGGCTTATATAACTATTCATGTACTCGCACTACATTTTCAAGGCGCGAACCCAATCGTCAACCGATATAGGCAGGAAACCGGTTATTTCCAGTTTCCGATCCTCCAGTACGTCTTCGCCGGGATGGCTTTGCTGCCAGGCGCTAATGACCTGGTCACGGTGGTTCAATAACGCTTCAATCTGCGGGCGAAACAACTTGAGCATGGCACTTAGCCAGAGGTTTACCGGCCAGGAGGGGTAGGCATGGTCGATAGAGAATGAGTCGAGCATCTGTATCACCGCCGAAGCCGGGTACCAGGTCTCTCCCGTGACCCAGCGATTGCAGGCAAACAGACCGATTGGGTAGCCCCAGGCGTCCATGGAGACGGCAATCAGATGGGCGATGGCCCGATCGCCGCTTGGCCACTGCTCAGTGGCGAGCGGGTCGGACACAGGTTGCAGGTGAGCGGGAATGCTCGGTGCCCGCAGGAAGGTATGGAAGTGCCCGTGCTCGACGCCGCTCTCTCTGTGCGCGTGGTAGTAATACTGGGAGTGGGTCTCCTGGTCGAAAACATCACCTTCGGGGTAATGGTTCATCTCGAAGAAACCTTCCTGACCCTTGAGTACCTCACCCACGATATTCAAGCCCGCCTTGGACAAGGCCCGATAACTGTTGGCAATTACCGCTGCGGCGTCCAGCATTTCGGCGCGAGCGGTCTGCGCAACGCTTGTGGCCTCTGGGCTTTTGAGGGGCAGCTCAGCGATGGCTGAAGTCAATAGCGGCTGTCGAGCTTCCATCGAATGGTCCTGAAAAGGCGGGATAGCCGGAGGCCATCCCGCGTGCACTGCCATTTCAGTTAGCGGCGCATGGTGCGCCTTTCGCTGCGCATGGATTTTTCCCGGCGCAGGGGTTCTTGGCTGCACAAGGGTTCTTGGCCGCGCAAGGATTGGCCTTGAACTGTGGCTGCAATGTTTCGGTGTAGGCCACCAGTGCAGCCAGTTCCTTGGATTGCCAGCCCAAAGCCTTGGCTGCCATCGGCGCGACCATGCAGATCTGCACCATTTCATCGAGGAAAACTTGTGACATGCCGAACTGATTTTTTGCCATGGCCACTTCATGAGGGTAGGCCTGAGTGAATGTCTGCTGGAACAGCTGCATGCTCTGGTGGCATGACTCACAGGATAATCCATTGCTGCTCAACATCTGGTCCTTGAACAACTTCTCACCCAGGGTAACCAGTTCACTGCGCTCGCCTTGATAGGGTTGGTAGTTGCTCGGCCGCTGGACTGACTTGGCCGCACAGGGGTTGATTTTCGCCGCACAGGGGTTGGCTGCACAGGGATTGCCTGCGCACGGATATTTCGCTGCGCAGGGGTTCTTCGCCGCACATGGATTCTTGGCCGCGCCGGGATTCAGGCTCGCAGGTGCGCACATTGCCGCGCAAGGCGAACAGGGTGTTGCGGCAAGAGAAGGGCCTGCCAAAGCCATGGCCAGCACTGTGGCTGATACCATCGCGCATATCGGCCGGTGCAGTACTCTGGGCGGACTATCCGGACAGGAGTAGCTCATGGCTGCGTTCCTCAATTAGCCGCACAAGGCGCCTTGGCTGCACAAGGGTTTTTCGCTGCGCAGGGATTTTTTGCCGCACAGGGGTTCTTGCTGGCGCATGGGTTTTTCGCTGCGCAGGGGTTCTTGCTGGCGCATGGGTTTTTCGCTGCGCAGGGGTTGGCTGCACAGGGATTTTTCGCGGCGCAAGGGTTGGCCGCACAAGGGTTGGCCGTAGCCGCCGCTGGGGTCTTGGCCGCGCAGGGGCTGCACGGGGTTGCAGCCATTGCCGGACCGGCCAGAGCGACTGCGAGTACTGCGGCAGACACCATGGCAGTCAGAGGTTTCGCTTCTTTTGCAGAGAGTTTGGCGGTAGTAAAGGTTTTCATCTCAAGTCCTCCCGAAGGGTTGATGCTCAGTCGACTTCAATGTGAAACCGCCGCAGCGGGAGCGGGTGCTCTCGATTGAGACCATGTAGCAAAGGGCAAGGCGCACTGCCGACGCAATAGGGGGGCTCACGCATGCCCTCATGGGCTCTGATGAAACGAAGCTATTTTTGTTACAGGGGCGAACTGAGTTCATAGGGCTTCGTTTAGCGCTAATACGGCTAGTGTCCGTCTGCAGGCATAACGGATACCCGCTCTCGCAATACGGGCGGCCGGATGGTTCTTTGGTCGTGTTGCCTCTCCCAATGGTCATTGCGTAATTTGGTGCTTGAAACTTTAAGTTGAGGGCTCTGCTGTCGATTGAGTTGGTACATTAGTTGCTTTTTATCTTGGATATATTCCTTCCCCTGTCTCTGAAACAACAAAGGATGAGCCCATGTCCGTGACCTTGCTTTTCGATCGTCTGCTCCGCACGGTGGGGTTGCGCACACTCAACCAGCAGTTTCTGTTTTCCTATGCGCTGATGTTCCTGTTGGCGGTTAGCGCATCGGTGGCGCTCTACTTGAGCATGTCGGTCTCACCCGAGACCATCAATGTGGCCGGCGCTCAACGCATGCTCAGCCAGAAAATGACCAAGGAGGCGCTGCTGCTGCGTGAGGGTGTGATCCCCAAGACGACCCTGGATGCCACTATCGCGCAGTTCGAGCAGGCGCATCGGGACCTGATTAATGGCAACCCCGGGCGAAATGTCACGGCGATTGAGGCCGACGGAGCAATAGCGGGTCAGGTACGTCTGGTCGGGCAGCTTTGGCAGGCCTTTCGTGGCCAACTGGAGAGGTTGGCACAGGGCGGACAGCAGGTTGACTCGCAAGAACTGGAGAACGCTTCGCTCAATCTGCTGCGCGAGATGAACAAGGCAGTGGGACTGATGGCCACGGATGCGGAGCGCTCTCAGCGCACGCTCATGTGGTTGGCATTCGCTTGCGTGATGGGGATCCTGATCCTGGTGGTCCTGGGTCGGCAGTTTGGTTTGCGCCCGTTGATGAGCAGTCTGCGCGAGGTCGAAGGGGCCCTGACTCAGGTGGGTGATGGCGACTTCACCCACCCCCTGCATTACCACACCCAGGACAATGAAATCGGTCGGATTGTGGCGGGCTACAACCGGATGCAAGAACAGGTGCGCAGCTTGCTCGGTCAGGTGAAGGCAACCGGTCGGAATACCCGTGAGCATGCCGATACGGTCGTTGCGACCGCCCAGGCCGCCGGTGACGGAGTGCGCCAGCAGCACGAGAACCTGGACCAGGTGGCCACGGCGATGAACGAGATGAGCGCGACAGTAGCGGAGGTCGCCCGTCATGCCGCCCAGGCGGCGGAGTCTGCACGTAACGCCGACAGTTGTACCAAGGCCGGTCAGCGTGCGGTACAGCGTAACGCCGAGTTGATTTCCAACCTGTCCTCGCAGATGGAGCGCAGTTCCTCACAGATGACCGTACTGCGTAATGAAACCGAAGGTGTGGGCAAGGTGCTGGAGGTGATCACCGGAATCGCCGAACAGACCAATCTGCTCGCCCTCAACGCGGCCATCGAGGCTGCCCGCGCGGGCGAGGCCGGTCGCGGCTTCGCCGTGGTGGCGGACGAGGTACGCACCCTGGCGAGCCGCACACAGCAGTCCACCGGCGAAATCCAGATGATCATTCAGCGCCTGCGCGATGGCGCCCAGCAGGCGGTGGTGGCGCTGCAGGACAGTGCCAAGCTGGTGAATGACAATCTCAGCCACATCAAGGAGACGACCGAGGTGCTGGACAGCATCGTCGGTGCCGTGGACAGCATCAACGGCCTGAATGCACAGATAGCCACTGCTGCCGAGGAGCAGAGCCAGGTGGCGCATGACATCGACCAACGCGTTACTGAGATATCCGGCCTGGCTGAGCGCAGCCGTGACGATTCACAGAGTGTGATGCACGCCAGTGGGCTGATTCAGGGGGAGGTGCAACAGCTGAACAGCTACTTGGACCGTTTCCGCACCTGAGCATGCCGCGCGTAATCTCAGGCTCTTGCGGCCCTCAGTTCAATCGCTAGCTAAGGGTACGCGCCGCCAGTTCGGGTTCTACCTCATCGGCCCAGGCCAGCCAGGCCTGTTCGCCGATGATGCCGCGGCGCAGGGTCAGGTAGGGCAGACGCTGCTGGACCTGTTCAGTGGGGGGGAGGGCCAGATAGCGCCGCTCTATCTCCAGCAGGCTATCAAGCGTGGCTATATGGGTGGCGCGATGGCGGGCCATTTCCTCGCACAGGTTGTCCGGTTCCGCCAGCGCGCCGGCGTACAGCTTAACCAGCAGGGCATCGTTGAGCTTGTTCGGTGGCACCGGTTCGGCCAGCCAGCGCTTGAGTTCGGCGCGTCCGCCCGGACTGATGCTGTAGATCTTCTTGTCCGGTTTGTCGGCCTGCGCCTGCTCGGCATATTCCAACCAGCCTTCATCGCTCAGGCGGCGCAGTTCCTGATAGACCTGCTGGTGCTTGGCGTTCCAGAAGTAGCCGAGCGACTGCTTGAAGTGACGGACGATGTCGTAACCGCTAGCCGGTTCGGTTGCCAGCAGGGTGAGTATGGCGTGGCGTAGAGACATGCTGAGTCCGTGGTAGAGGGAGGGCGGTCATTCTAAATGGATATGCAAAAAGTTGCATTTCTCGCGCGACTGGCTTATTTATGCAAATACTTGCATAACAAAAATACGCCGGAGACCCCGTATGAAACGCACAGGCAGCCGTTTTCGTCCGCACAAAGCCCTTACCCATTACGACGTAATTGTCGTCGGCTCAGGCATAGGCGGTCTGTGCAACGCTGCGCTGCTGGCCAAGGCCGGTAAAAAGGTCTGCGTGCTGGAACAGCACTACACCGCCGGCGGCTATACCCACGTCTACGAGCGAGGAGGCTATGAGTGGGACGTGGGCGTGCATTACATCGGCGAGGTGCATAAGCCCTGGTCGATGATCCGTCGGGTGTTCGATGTGATCAGCGATGGCCAGCTGCAATGGGCGCCGATGGATGAGCACTACGACCATATCGTCATCGGGGATCAGCCGTTCCGGTATCTGGCCGGACGTGATGCCTTCAAGGCCGAGGTGAAGAAGCATTTTCCCGAGGAGGGCGCGGCCATCGATCGCTATGTCGAGCTGATCTCCGAGGTCAGTCAGAAGATTCCGCGCTACTTTGCCGGTCAGGCGCTGCCGCGCAGCTTGGGCGTGCTGTACAACAAGCTGCGCCAGCGCTTGTTCCCAGCGTATTTCTTCAAGAGCACCCGCGAGGTGCTTGAGGGCCTGACCAGCAACCAGCAGCTGATCGGCGTGCTCACCGCGCAGTGGGGCGACTATGGCCTGCCGCCGGCGCAAGCCGCCTTCATGATGCACGCCATGGTGGCCAAGCATTACATCACCGGCGGCAACTACCCGGTCGGCGGCTCGGTACGCATTGCCGAAACCATTATTCCGGTGATCGAGGCGGCCGGCGGCCATGTCTTCACCTACGCCGGTGTCGAGCAAGTATTGGTCAAGGACAACCGCGCCTATGGCGTACGCCTGGTCAAGGATGGCCATGAGATCAGCGCCGACGCGGTGGTCAGTTGCGCCGGTTTGCTGCCGACCTACCAGCGCCTGCTACCCAAGGAGGTGGTCGAGCAGCATGGTCTGCTCGAGCACCTCAAGCAGGTCGAACCCTCGGCCTCGCATGTGTGCCTGTACGCAGGCTTCAAGGGCGATGCCGCCAGCCTGGGGCTGCCGAAAACCAACTTCTGGTTGTACCCGGAGTTCGATCACGATCTCAGCGTGAAGCGCTTTATGGATTCACCGGGGCTGGAGTTCCCGATGATCTACATCTCCTTCCCCTCGGCCAAGGACCCGGACTGGAACCGTCGCTATCCGGGTAAATCCACGGTAGAGATCGTCGCGCCGAGTTTCCCGCAGTGGTTCGAACAGTGGAAGGGCAGCACCTGGAACAAGCGCGGCGAAGATTACGAGGCCTTCAAGCAAGAGATCACCACGGTGCTGCTGGAAGCGCTGTACACGCATCAGCCGCAGTTGCGCGAGGCGCTGGATTACTGTGAGCTGTCTACGCCGTTGTCCACCGAGTGGTTCCAGTGGAACCAGGTTGGCGAGATTTATGGCATCGAGCACAGCGTTGAGCGCTTCCAGCAACACTGGATTCACCCGCAGACGCCGATCAAGAACTTCTACCTGACCGGCTCCGATGTGGTCACCGCCGGGGTTGGCGGGGCGCTGATGGGCGGGGTACTGACCACTGCGCGCATGCTCGGCTGGCGCGCCTACAAGGTCAAGCAGATGATCGCGGACGTTTACTCGGAGAAACCGGACGACGGCGCCGTCGCCAGCCCCGTCAGCTGATTCAGTTCTACCGGCTGCACCTGGGCAGAGCGTCGTGAGCATTCAAGGCGGCTGTCCGTTCACACGGGGGGCCAGGCGGATGCTCAATAGCCGGTCATTTCCAGGTAGCCACGGCCTTGGTGGCTGCCGCTCAGGCGCACCGGTCCCTCCCAGTAGGGGAAGCGTGTGGTCATCCAGGCTTGCGTTTCGATGGCCTGCACCTCCACGGACAGCTGGTACGTCGGTACTTCCACACGCCACTGGGTGGGTACCTTGCGCCCCGTTTGCTGGTTACTCCAGTGCAATGGAGTCAGGTGGATCTGCTCAGCGGACAGCGCCCGAGTCTGGCCGTCTGCGGCGATCCAGGTGCCGGCCCGGTAAGGCTCACCATCGGCCTGTCTGACCTGGAACAGCATCAGCTTGGCGCCGCCCTGCAGGTGCAGAGAGAACCAGTCCCAGCCCTGTTGCTGCGCTGCCAGCGGCTGGCTGCTCCATTCGCGATCGAGCCAGGCTTGACCGCTGACCCGATAGCGCTGGCCATCGCGTTCGATTTCGCCGCTGACCCGGTAGAACGGCTGGCTGTAGTAATACGAGGCCTGGCCCTGGCCGGATTTCTCGCTGTAGCCCTGTTTCCCATGCAGCACCAACGGCCCCTCGCTGTCGAGTTGCAGGTGGTAGGCGAAGCCTTCGCCGCGGGCCTGCATCTGTAGATGATCGAGGCCTGAGCCGTGGGTGCTGCGCAGCGACCAGTCATCGATCCAGGCGTGAAACGGCTGTGCTTCAACCCCGGCCTGGCCGACGCCGCCGCGCGCCAGGGTTTCCGCGACCTGATGACCGAAGGGACCGCTCAGCCCGGCGTGGCCCATCCACAGGTTGGGACTGTACCAGCCGGCTTGGTCGGCCCCGGGGCGCAGGGCCGAGCGGAACAGGGTCCACTGTGCGCCCCAGTCGCGGCCCTGTTCATCGGTCAGGTTGGCGGTGACGTACCACCACTCGATGCGATAGCCGGAATGGGCGCCATGGTCGGCGGGGAATTGCAGCGTGCGCTGGGGCGTTACGGCCAGGAAGGCGTCGCTGGCCTGGCCCAGGCCGGCAAAGCCCTGAGGTGTTGGTGTGGTCTCCTCGCAGGCGCCGAGCAGTAGCGTCAGGCTTAGCAGCCAGCAGGCTTTAGCGTTCATCGGCAAATTGCCTCAGCAGGTCGGCAGGTGACTGGCGTGCCAGTTGCCAGAGTGGCCCGGCTGCGGCGAGCAGGCTGGTGAGCAGGCCGAGCAGGGCCAGTTGCAACAGTTGTACGGGAAATACATGCAGCGGTAGGCGCCAGCCGAAGGCCTGCACATTGACCACCGCCACCAGACACCAGGCCAGCAACAGGCCCAGTGGCATGGCCAATAGCACCGTCAGGCTGGAGAGCATAAGTGTCTGCGCCAGGCTCAGCCAGGCCAGACGTGGGCGACTCAGGCCGAGGGCCCAGAGTGGCGCCAGCTGACTCAGGCGACTCTGGCCGAGGGTCAGCAGGCTGATGAACAGGGCCACGCCCGCTACACCGAGGGTCAGGCTGTTGAGCGCCGCAGTGGCGGCGAAGGTGCGTTCGAATATCTGCGTCGACCAGCTCTTCAGGCCTTGCTGGTCGATCAGTCGCGCGCCCTCCAGGACGAAGCGTTGTTCCAGGGCACTCTTCAGGCTTGCAACTTGTTCAGGAGCCACACGCAGACTGATGTTGCTGATGGGGGCTTGCGACCAGTGCTGGCGCAGCCAGTCGACGTTGACCAGCATATGGCCCTTGGGATTGCCGTAGTCGGCGTACAGCGCCACCACCGGCAGCTGCTGTACGCCTGTCTCGCTCGGCAGCTGCAGGGTGGCGTCCAAGGTTATCCGCAGATGGCGGGCCAGCTGCTCGCTGAGCATCACACCCTGGCCCGCCGCCAGCTTGTCCCAGGCATTCGCTTGGGCTTCCAGCAAGGGCCAGTGTTGTCGGTAGGTGGGGTGATCGACGATGCCCTGCAACTGCGCCGGCCGTCCCTGCAGCCGCAGCTCGACGCGACGTTGCGGAAGGATTGCCTCGACCCCCGGCTGATCCTCGAGCCAGCCGATCACGGCGTTGGCTTGGTCGCCGTCGCGAGGCGCCAGGTACAACTCCGCGGCCAGGCGCTGATCAAGCCAGCCGCTGAAGGTCTGGCGAAAACCTTCGGTCATGCTGCCGACCCCGACGCTGGCGGCCAGAGCCAGCAGCAGGGCCATCAAGGCCAGCGACAGGGCTGGCAACTGCTGACGACTGTCGGCCACGAACCACTCGCTCAACGGCCCTCGGCACAGGCGCGCGAGCAGTGCCAAGCTGCCGTCGAGCAGGGCGGGCAGGAGTAACGCAGCTGCCAGCAGCAGGCTCGCGAGTAAGGCGAAGCCGGCCAGCAGGCTGTCGCCATAGCGCCAGACGGCCACGGCCACTAGCAACAAGGCGCAGGCGACCAGGGCCTGGCGCTTGAGCCAGATCCCCTGGGCCACACGCCAGGCTTGCGGCTGCGCCAGCGCCAACAAGGGCAGGCGGGCCGCGCGTAGCAGGCTGCTGGCGCCGGCCAGTAAGGCGCCGAGCAGGCTAATGGCCAGGCCGGTCAGCCACCACAGGGGAGACAGGCTGAGCTGTCCGGCTACTTCAGCGCCGTACAGCCCACGCAGGCTGGCGGCGACATCCGGCAACAGCAGGCTGGCCAGCAGATAGCCGCTGGCGACCCCGGCCAAGCCACCGAGCAGGGCCAGCAAGCCGAGCTCTAGGCCCAGCGTGCCAAGCAGCGTAGCCAGGCTGACGCCGCAGGCGCGCAGGGTGCGCAGCAGTCCGCGGCGCTGCTCCAGGGCCAGGCCGATGGCGGCATGGACGATGAACAGACCGACGATGAAGGCCAGCAGGCCCAGCGCAGTGAGGTTGAGGTGGAAGCTGTCGGTCAGGCGCTGCAGATCGTCGCCGTCCGCCGCTGGCTGGAGCTGCAGGCTGTCGAGCAGCGTGGGTGGCAGCGCCGGCGCGCTGAAGTCGCCAGGCAGTAGCAGGCGTGACAGCTGATCGGGTGCGTGCAGTAGTGCTTGCGCGCGGCCGATGTCCACCACTATTACTCCGGGCGCCAGCTGTGCCTGCAGCTGCAAGGGCGGCAGGCGCTGGCCATCCAGCGTGAGCGCCACGTCGCCGGCCTGCAGACCCAGGCGTTGCAGCGTATCCGGGGCAATCCAGGCTTGTCCTGGCTCACCGAGAAAGCTCGCCAGGTCGAGTCGCTCGCTGGATTGCCCGGCTACCTGCAATCCGGCGGGCAGGGTCAAGGGTTCGATACCCAGTAACTGCACACTGATCGGCGGCTCGCCGGCGAAGCGCAGGCGACCCTCGAGCAGCGGCGACACCGGCCAACCGGCGCGGCGCAGACCGATGTAGGCCGACTGGGGGATACGCTCGCCGCGTCGCGGAATGAGTTGGACCTGCGCCGGGCCGGCGAGCACCGCGCTGGCCCGCGCGTAATCACTGCGCGCCTGACTGTTGAGCGCCTGCACGCCGGTCCACAAGGTGGTAGCCAGCCACAGGCCGACCAGGATGCTGAAGAACTGCAGGGGATGGCGGCGCCAATGGCTGAGCAGCGCCAGCAGACAAACGCGCAGGTTGTCCATCAGTCTTCCAGGGCCTGCACCCGTCCCTGGTGCAGGTACAAGCGATGGGCCAGGCGGGCCGCCAGCCGGGCGCTGTGGGTGACCATCAACAGACTGCTGCCAGCCTCGCGCACCAGCTCCAGAAACAGCTCAAGCACCGCTTCGCTGCTGGTCTCATCCAGGCTGCCAGTGGGTTCGTCGGCGAGCACCAATTGCGGTCGGGCGGCCAGGGCACGGCCAATGGCCAGGCGTTGTTGCTGGCCGCCGGAGAGCTGCTCGGGATAGCGCTGGAGCAAGGGGGCAAGTCCCAAACGTTCACTCAGGTGGCTCTGCCACTGGGCATCCTGGCGCCCGGCCAGGCGTGCCTGAAAGGCCAGGTTGGCGGCGACGTTGAGACTGCTGATCAGGTTGTACTGCTGAAACACCAGGCCGATGCCTTCGCGACGCCAGCGCGCCAGCTCGGCTTCGTTGTGTCCATTGAGCGGCTGGCCATGGATCAGGATACGCCCGCTATCGACCCGCTCCAGACCGGCGATCAGGTGCAGCAGGGTGCTCTTGCCGCTGCCGGACTCGCCCATCAGGGCCAGGCTGGTGCCAGCGGCCAACTGCAGCTGCACCCCGCGCAAGACAGGCAGACGGCCCTGAGCGGTGGCGAATGACTTATGCAGGTCTTCGACGATCAACATGCGCAGGCTTAACTCCTTGCTGCCAGTGTGACGTATCAGAAGTATCCATCGGAGTCGCAGGTCGGGTCAGACGTGTGCGCGATGGCCCGCGCCAGTAGGCGAATCTGGCGCTACGGAACCCAGCATGGTTAGCGTGAGAGCCGACGCCGTGCTGGGTTACGCGGCGCTCGGCAGCCTGTTTCGTCTGCGCTCCGACGGCATGCGCCGCTAGGCCAGCCTACAAGGCTGCTGCGCTACCCGGCTATTCAGGCTATCCGTGAAGCGCCTTTATTCAGCGCGCTGTACCGCTTCAGGGTCGGCAAGGCCTTTCGCGGCTCATCAGGCTTGCGCCGCATCGAAGCTGTCCGTGCGCGCCATCTGCCACATGCGCTGATAGAACTCGCCGGTAACCTGTTGGTCGTCCAGCAACTCACCTGGCTTGAGGAACACGTGTTGCTGGGAGAACAGCTTGATCTCGCTGGCCGACATGCGCCGCACCAGATGCTTGGCGTCGAGTTGCGCCGGATGCTCGAGGCCAGCAGCGGCGAGCATCTCCGCCAGTCCTCTGAGGGTGTTGCGGTGGAAGTTGAATACCCGTTGTGCCTTGTCCTCGGGCACCAGGGCGCGCTGGCGCAGCGGGTCCTGGGTGGCGACGCCGGTCGGGCATTTGTTGGTGTGACAGCTGCGACTCTGGATGCAGCCGATGGCGAACATGAACCCGCGCGCCGAGTTGGCCCAGTCGGCGCCGATGGCCAGCACGCAGGCAATGTCGAAGGCGCTGACGATCTTGCCGCTGGCCCCGAGCTTGATCTGTTCGCGCAGGCCGCAACCGACCAGGGTGTTGTGCACGAACAGCAGGCCTTCGCGCATAGGCACGCCAATATGGTCGGTGAATTCCAGTGGCGCGGCGCCGGTGCCGCCTTCCTTTCCGTCGACGACGATGAAGTCCGGCATGATGCCGGTCTCCAACATGGCCTTGGCGATGCCCATGAATTCCCAGGGGTGACCGAGGCATAGCTTGAAACCAACCGGTTTGCCGCCCGACAGTTCGCGTAACTGGGCGATGAACTGCAACAGTTCGGTCGGTGTGGAGAAGGCGCTGTGCCGCGACGGCGAGATACAGTCTTCGCCCAACGGCACACCACGGGTCGCGGAGATCTCCGTGGTGACCTTGTGCTTTGGCAGAATGCCGCCGTGGCCGGGCTTGGCGCCCTGGCTCAGTTTGATTTCGATCATGCGTACTTGTGGCTGTTGCGCCTGAACGGCGAAACGCTGCGGGTCGAATCGTCCATCGCTGGTGCGGCAACCGAAGTAACCACTGCCCAACTCCCAGATCAAGTCACCGCCATGCTCGCGGTGGTAGGCGCTGATGCTGCCCTCGCCGGTGTCATGGGCGAAGTTGCCGAGCTTCGCCCCCTTGTTCAGGGCACGAATGGCGTTGGCACTCAGCGAACCGAAACTCATTGCCGAGATATTCAACAACGAGGCGGAGTAGGGCTGGCTGCACTGCGGCCCGCCGATGAGGACGCGGAAACTTTCAGGGTCGCTCAGGGGGGCGGGACGCATGGAGTGGCTGATGAACTCGAAGCCGTTCTGGTAAACATCCAGCAGCGTGCCGAAGGGTTTGTCGGCGCCCTCATTCTTGGCTCGGGCATAGACCAGGGTGCGTTGCGCGCGGGAGAACGGCAGTCGGTCGCCGTCCGCCTCCAGCAGATACTGGCGAATCTCCGGGCGGATACCTTCGACCAGGTAGCGGATGTTGCCAAGGATCGGGTAGTTGCGCCGCACCGCCTGACGCGTCTGCAGCAGATCGCCGATGCCGATAAGGCTAAGTACGGCGCTGATTAGGGTGAAGGGCCACAGCCACTCATGCTGCAGGAACGCCAGGCTAACCAGGGTGAAAAGCACGCAAAAAACGAAGAAGGCGTATCGGCTGAGCAGCGACAAGGTCATGCGGGCTCCAATGGCAAAGCTGGGTGAGAGGTCAATGTAGACGGCCGGGGGGCGGTCGTCGATCTCTGCGCGCTCGACTGCGTCATCGTCTGATTGCTTCTATTGCTGGGCCGGAAAGCGGGCGTACTCTGACCAGACCGTAAGCCGAAAGAGGCAGGTTCAGGTTTCGGTCAATGGCAGGGTGAAATAGAAGGTGCTGCCTTCACCCAGCACACTGCTATAGCCAATTTGACCGTTCATCCGTTCCACCAGGTTTTTACAGATACTCAGACCGAGCCCGGTGCCGCCTTTACGGCGACTGTCCGAGCCATCGGCCTGGGCGAATTTATGGAAGATACGTTCGCGAAACTCCTCGGCGATGCCAGGGCCGTGGTCCTGTACCTGTATCCTGACGGCTCGCTCGATGATTTCGGCGGATATCTGCACCTGGTTCCGTGGCTCGGAGAATTTCACCGCATTGGATATCAGGTTGCTCAATACCTGCTGCAGACGCTGGCTGTCGATTTCAACTGGTACCTGCTCCGGCAGTGCCCGGTCATCCAGACTGAGATGCACATCGAAACTGTCGGCGTAACCCTGGTTATGCGCCAGCGCTTCATGCAACAGAGGCCGAAGGTCGGTGCGGCTGAGCTGGATGCGGGTTTGGCCGAATTCGAGTTTCTCGATATCCAGAATGTCGTTGACCAGGTTGACCAGACGCTCCGAGTTGCTTTGCGCGATGCAGACCAGCTCTCGCACCTTTTCCGGCAGCTCTCCCACGGCACCCGCCGACAACAAGCCTAACGAACCCTTGATCGAGGTGAGCGGGGTGCGTAACTCGTGGCTGACGGTGGAAATGAATTCACTCTTCAGACGTTCGACCTGCTTGCGCGCACTGATGTCACGGGCCATGCAGATATAGCGCTGACGCCCTGGCAGTTCATAACGGCTCAGATTGACTTCAAGTTCCAGCTGCTGGGCAGTGGCATTAGTTGCTGTGACTTCCAGCGGCTTGCCAAGCATGTCCTCCAAGGTGTCTTCTGCGCGTCGGTGCAGCGCTGGGATCAGGCTGCCGATCTCTCGCCCGAGCAACGCGGTGGAGGCATAGCCGAACAGACGGCTGCTGGCTGGGTTGGTGCGTTCGATCAGTCCTTGCTCATCGAATATGAGAATGCCTTCGGCTGCGTTTTCCAGGATGGCACTCAGTTCCAGAGTGCGTTGCGTGACCTGATGGCGGATCTGATCGGCGCGACCGGTGACAGTCAGCAAATAGCCACCGAGCAGGCTGCATAACAACAGGCCGCCTGCCAGTACCGCCCAAGGCTGCAGGCCATGGTTGCGTTGCAGAAAGGCTTCGGTTGGCGAGATCGACAGCTGCAGCATGCGTCCGGCCACTTGAAACGATTCCTGCCAGAGCAACCCGGCCGCATAGGGCGGCAGCGCAGCGCTGCTTTGGCCATACAGGGGCTGCGGCGTGGCGTCAGTGATATCGAGCAACTGCAACTGGAAGCTGTCTGCCGGGTAGGCCTTGAGTGCATTTTCAATCAGGTCGGCAATCCGGATAACCGCCACCG
Source organism: Pseudomonas taeanensis MS-3 (assembly GCF_000498575.2). Classification (GTDB taxonomy): domain Bacteria; phylum Pseudomonadota; class Gammaproteobacteria; order Pseudomonadales; family Pseudomonadaceae; genus Aquipseudomonas; species Aquipseudomonas taeanensis. The sequence continues at coordinate 609,915 of NZ_AWSQ01000004.1, read as the reverse complement.
CATAGCCGCGTAACTCGCGCTTACGCTCGCCTACGCTGAGGGGCAGGTCGCTCCTGTAGACCGGGTACAGCAAGAGCACGCCGGGTTGCGGCGCTTCGTTGTCCTGTATGAGGGTGATCGGTGCAGTCATCACCGCCCTGGCGCTATCGCGAGCCTTTTTCAAGGCCTGACGTCTGTGCCGCTTGGATAGCACGTCGAAACCCAGTGCCTTGGCGTTTGCCGCGAAGGGCTCGACAAAGGTTACCGGTGCATAGACCTCTCGCTGTGCGGCGGAAACCAGCTCGCCAGCGTCGTTGTACTCGCTAATGCGGAACCCGGCAAAGCCTTCGGCAACCATCTGCGCTTCATAACCCGCACGCTGGTCCGCGCTGATCAAAGGGTCCCAGCTCACAGCGGTGATGCCCGGATAGGTGCTCGGCAGATTAGCCACGAAACGGGCGAAGTCTTCCCGAGACACCTGATCCGACGCTGAAAATAAGCGTTCTATGGACTGTGCCGCCTTGCCGTACAGCTCGAAGCGGAACTTCAGGGTAGTGGTCATCATCTTGGTCTGTTCGTGAAAGCGCAGGCGCAGATTGTGCTGCTCGGCTTCACTGGCACGGATGAAGATCAGCACCATAATGCTACAGCTGATCAGCAGCGGCAGGCCCACGCTGCCAGCGCGGCTGCGCCAGAGGGCGCGGGGTTGGGCGAAGAGGATGAACATCAGCGGGGTGGCGATCAACACGCCGATGCTGTCGCCGACCCACCAGGTCCACCAGCTGAAGGGTAATTGCGCGGCCGTGATGACTTGACTCAGATACAGCACGCCAGCGCCGCCACTGGCGCTGATCAGGCAGGCCAGCGGCCCACCAATAAAGAGCAGGAGGAAAATGCTTCGCTCATCGGTAAGCGAGGAGGGGAAGCCGACGAACTGACGAATCAGCCAGCTGCCGATCAGGCTCTGCAGAGAGGTGCCGAGCGCGATGCCCATGGCGATCAATAGGCCCTTGAGGCTCAGTTGCTCGAGGCTGATAAAGCCGATGCTGAGGTTCAGCAAGGTCGAACCGAGAAACACCCCAGCGAGCATGGGGTAGCCCCAAATCAGCACGGCAGCCAGGGCGATCCCTACTGGTGGAAAGATGGCACTGGCGAACCCGGGTGGAATCGCCAGCATCAGCGCCAGGTGGCCTGCCCCGGCATAGGCCAGAGCGAGCAGCAGGATTTTTGCAGGCAGTGGCACTGCGGCAAAGGGTGCAGTCTGCATAGACTGAAGGGCTCCGTTGAACGGGTTGTCCAACTCTTGTGGCGTTTATCGCAGAGTCAGACTCCGCTCTTATTCAAGCAAGGCAGCATTAATCGGAGACAGCGAGCGGGTTTTATCGGGTGAAATATACTTGCATGCTGACAATGAAAAACTAGCGAGGGAGGGGGTCGGCTTCTTGTCCGTGGATGCGTCACTGCATGGCTCGAAAGCTAGCGGAAGATAACCCACACCACAAGTCAGCCGAGTGCAGAGCGGGCGTTTTAGAGGCGGATATGCGGTTTATCCAGGCTCTCCACTCGCGGGATATTCCGTTCCGACACTTCGGCGTATCGCACGTGCGCAGCTAATATTGTGGAACTGCAATGCTGAATCAGGGCTGTAGGCGGCGAAACGGACTAACTGAACTAGTCCCGGCGAGCGCTTGGCGGACGTGCGGACGAACCCTGGCAGGTTGTGGCACACTCTGCGCTTTGGAACGAGTGTGCTACTGCTCGGCGATGATGCCTTGTTAACACTCAACGATATCAGTCTGTGGCCCGCCAGCCAGGGACTTAGGCTTAGATGGCCGCGATGCGCGGCACATAACGAGAGGAATGACCGTGCACAACGTCGTGATCAGTGGTACCGGCCTGTACACGCCGGCGAATAGCATTTCCAACGACGAGCTGGTGGAGTCCTTCAACGCTTACGTACAGCAGTTCAATGCGGACAATGCAGCGGCGATCGCCAGTGGCGAGGTCGAGGCGCTGACCGAGTCGAGCAGCGCCTTTATCGAAAAAGCCTCGGGTATCAAGAGCCGCTTTGTCATCGACAAGGACGGCATCCTCGACCCTAAACGCATGACCCCGCGCATTCCCGAGCGTAGCAATGAGCAGTGGGGCATTCTCTGTGAAATGGCCATCGGCGCTGCGGAGGAAGCCCTGGCCCGTGCAGGTAAGACTGCGGCGGATATCGACGGGGTGATAGTCGCCTGCTCCAACCTGCAACGTGCCTATCCGGCGGTCGCCATCGAAGTGCAGGCGGCCCTGGGTATTCAAGGTTTCGGCTACGACATGAACGTGGCCTGTTCTTCCGCCACATTCGGCATTCAGGCGGCGAGCAACAGTGTGCAGCTCGGTCAGGCGCGGGCGATCCTGATGGTCAACCCGGAAATTTGCACCGGCCACCTGAACTTCCGCGACCGCGACAGCCACTTCATCTTCGGCGATGCCTGCACGGCGGTGATCATCGAGCGTGCCGATTTGGCCACCTCCAAACATCAGTTCGACATTGTTGGCACCAAGCTGCTGACCCAGTTTTCCAATAACATTCGCAATAATTTCGGCTTCCTCAACCGTGCGGCAGAAGAGGGTATCGGCGCGCGCGACAAGCTGTTCGTTCAGGAAGGCCGCAAGGTATTCAAGGAAGTTTGCCCCATGGTTGCCGAGTTGATTGCCGTGCATCTTCAGGAAAACGACCTCAACGTCAGCGACGTAAAGCGCTTCTGGCTGCACCAGGCCAACCTCAACATGAACCTGCTGATCGCCCGTAAGTTGCTCGGTCGCGATGCCGAGCCGAATGAGGCGCCGGTGATCCTCGACAGCTATGCCAACACCAGTTCGGCCGGTTCGGTGATTGCCCTGCACAAGTATCAGGACGATTTGCCCAGCGGCGCTCTGGGCGTGCTCAGCTCCTTCGGGGCGGGCTATTCGATCGGCAGCGTGATCCTGCGCAAGCACTGATGGACTATCCAGACGACAGCGCACTGCTTACCCGCCTACTGGCGGGCGAGCAGAAGGCCTTCCGCGAGCTGGTCGGCACTTACCAGAGCGCGATGCGCGCGGTGGCATTTGCCATCGTCGGCAGCCGCAACGCCGATGAAGTAGTGCAGGATGCCTGGTTGGCCGTGGTGCGGAACCTGGACAGTTTTCAGGGCCGCTCCAGCCTGAAAACCTGGCTGTTGACCATCACCGCCAACACCGCCAAGACTCGCTTGAAACATAACCGACGTGAAGTGCTACTGGACGACCTGCCGGGGCCGCACGGCTCGGTGGGTGATGAGCGTTTCGCGGCAGATGGGCACTGGTTACTGGCACCTCATGCCTGGCATCAGGACACGCCCGAAGCCTTGCTCACCGAGGGTGAGCTGCGTGAGTGCCTGGAGAAAACCTTGGCCAGTTTGTCCGAACTGCAAGGCAGTGTGCTGTTGTTGCGCGAGCGTCAAGGATTGGAATTAGATGAAATTTGTAATCTTTTGCAGGTCTCGCTCTCCAATGTTCGGGTGTTGTTACACCGCGCGCGCCTGAAGGTGTTCGCTACCTTGGAGCACTTTGAGGAGACTGGCCAATGTTGAGTTGTAAGGAACTGGTAGCGCACTCCAGCGATTATCTGGATAGCCAGTTGAACCTGCGTATGCGCTTGGCCGTACGGACCCATCTGGCCATGTGTCGTAATTGCCGACGCTTTATCCGTCAGATGCGCCTGAGCCAATTGGTTTTGCGCAGGCTGCCGCAAGGGCAGAATGCCGAGCTTGATGCCTTGGCCCAACGCTTGGCCGAACTACGGCGTCAATCCTCCTGAGGCGTTCTTGTGCGTGATTTTTCGCGCACCGTTACCCCCCCATGCTCCCTGAAAATGCCACTGCTGAGCGACAGTCTTTTTATAGCTAATCGAAGTAAAAAGTTCCTTTGTAATCAAACTTTTATATACCGGCAACCGTGCTGAAATATCCCCCCGCCAAGCTTCCCCCAGCACAAACGAGCGCAAAAGCTCGGGTGTTTTCAACACTAAAGACCGATAGGGGAATTCTCGATGATCCGTAAGCACTTCGCCGGTTTCGCAGCCAGCGCCCTGGCTCTGGCTGTTACCGCCCAGGCTTTCGCCGGCACCGTCACCACCGACGGCGCTGATATCGTGGTCAAAACCAAGGGCGGCCTCGAGGTTGCCACCGCCGACAAAGAATTCAGCTTCAAGCTGGGCGGTCGTCTGCAGGCCGACTACGGTCGCTTCGACGGCTTTCATACCAAGAACGGCAACACCGGTGACGGCGCCTATTTTCGCCGCGCCTTCCTCGAACTGAGCGGCGTCGCTTACAAAGACTGGAAATATGCGATCAGCTACGACTTCGCCCACAATGCCGGCAACGCCGACGACGGCTACTTCGATGAAGCCTCGATCGCCTACACCGGTTTCGCCCCAGTGACCCTGAAATTCGGTCGCTTCGACCCGGATTTCGGTTTGGAAAAAGCCACCAGCTCCAAGTGGATCACCGCCATTGAGCGTAACGCTTCCTATGAAATCGCCGACTGGGTCAACGGCCATGAGAACGGCCTGGGCGCACAAGCTAGCGCCGTGGTCGGTGGCATGGCCTGGGTCTCCGCCGGCCTGTCAGCCAAGGACTACAACGATGTCGACGGCGACAGCGTCAAGCAGTTCAACGCCCGCGGTGTATTCGCCCCGATGAGCGAGCCGGGCAACGTGCTGCACCTGGGTCTGAACTACGCCAACCGCGACCTAAGCGATGCCGCCGCCGACGGCCGTATCCGCCCACGTCTGACTGTACGTGGCGTGTCCACCGGCGGCGGTAACGACGCCGGCACCAACGGCAACCGCGCCACCTTCGGCGGCTTCCAGGGTATTGCCGGTGACTTCGAAGACGACACCGCCTGGGGTGCCGAACTGGCCTGGGCCGCCGGTCCGTTCTCGGTTCAGGGCGAGTACCTGAACCGCACGCTGAAGGCCGACCGCGCCAGTATCGAAGACGTCGAAGCCAGCGGCTACTACGGCCAGGTGGCCTACACCCTGACCGGCGAATCGCGCGGCTACAAGCTGGACGGCGCCAAGTTCGACAGTATCAAACCGGCCAACAAGCAGATCGGCGCCTGGGAAGTGTTCTACCGCTACGACCACATCAGTGTCGAAGACGACAACATCGTCACCGCCACCGCCACCCGTGAAGTGGGCGACGCCGAGGCCAAGCTGCACACCGTCGGCGTCAACTGGTACGCCAACGAGGCGGTCAAGGTCGCTGCCAACTACGTGATGAGCGAAACCGACAACATCACCAACAGCGTTGGCGATGATGAAGGCGATGCCGTGGTGATGCGCCTGCAGTACGTGTTCTAAGCAATAGGCTATACCACATTGCTCTCTTAAAGCCCTGCCGTGTGCGGGGCTTTTTCGTGCAGCAGTACAAGGCTGCTAACAGGCCTCCCGCTGAGGGCGAGCGCGAACTACTATGAGTCTATTCCTCGGCCGTCCTGTTCAATACAGGTGGTTCAGGTCGCGCCTGGCCACCGTGTTGATCAGTGGAGTGGTGGCTTTGCCCTGCAAGCCCCTGCCGTTCATATGCTCGGCCAGCACCTTGGCGAACGAGGGGGCTGTCGATTCGTCGATATTGTGGTTTCTATCCCTTAACCTCACCAAGTTCGACACTCGCGAGCAGTTGATAGTTGGTCACTTCAAGCGAGACGCCGGCCTGGCGCAGGGTGCGCCTTCCGTCGGCAGTATCGCCAGGTAGCTCTACATGAGCTTCCAGACCCTGCACCGATCGAGGCCTGTGCGTCTTGCAGCAGGTTACGCGCGGCCTCCAGGCGGATACGCTCGATATAGCGCCCCGGCCCCATGCCCAGCTCCTGCACGAACACTCGTGACAGTGTACGGGCTGACATTCGCGCCTGTGCGGCCAGTGCCTCCAGCGACAAGTTGTCGCCCAGATGGGCGGGGATCCATTCGAGCAATTCAGCCAGGCGCGGTACGCGGCTGGTCTCGGGTGCGAGCAAGGGGCTGAACTGTGCTTGTCCGCCTGGCCGGCGCAAGAACATCACCAGTCGGCGCGCAACCGCCAGGGCAATGGCCCGACCGAGATCGGCCTCCACCAGCGCCAGGGCCAGGTCGATGCCGGCGGTCACTCCGGCCGAGGTGAACACATGTGCGTGCCGTTCAGGTTCTGCGCGTCATAGGTGTGCAGCCGATCGCCGAGCACTTCGACGTCTGGGTAACCTTGGCGCAGGGTTTCTACATCGGCCCAATGGGTGGTGGCGAGGTGGCCATCGAGCAAACCGGCCGCGGCCAAGATCAGGGCGCCGGAGCAGATCGAGCCCAAGCGGCACACCTGTGGCTCGACGGTGCGCAGCCAGGCTAACAACTCGGGATTTTGGCACTGGGCCTGCTCCCCCAAACCACCGGGGATCAACAGGGTGTCAATCTGTGCGACGTCGATATCGGCCCACGCCCGCTCGGCTACTAGTTGAAACCCGGCCGAAGTGGGAATGGCAGCCAGGCTGCTGGCCAACTATCAGCAGGCGATAGGCGGGCGGCAAGCCCTGGCGCTGACGTTCGACATTGGTCGAGGCGAACACCCGCAATGGGCCCGTCACATCCAGGCTCATGACATCAGGATAAAGTAGGCACGCAATGGTTTTCGGCGCATCCATGGGGCGGTCTCACTGAGCGATGGATGCAGTCTGCGCTCAGTGAATGTGTGGCAACAAGGACAATAAGCCCACAAATATTGCCACTTCTCCCTCTCAGGGGCAGAGAAGGAGCGGGGATAAAAAAGGGCACTACAGGCTATGCATATAGCAGCGATTAGTGATGCCCTTCAGGCGGAATGCATTATTCCGGCATGCTCCAGGGGGCCAGGTCGAAACCCTGCTGGCTCAGTTCATCGCGAGATTTCTTCAGCACGCAGGCCAGTTGCACCGGATCGCTGTAGGTACTGCTGGATAGTTGAGTACGGCCGAGCAGGCGAGTACTGGTGCGGTCGATGACTGTGAGGCTGAGCTCGCCAGTGCCGTCTTGCGGGGCCCAGGCGACGCATTGGAAAGGTTGGAAGGCACGATCGGCAATCAGCAGTGCTTCGTTGAAACGCAGTGGCGCGTTCATGGGGTCGGTTACTCCGCATTGATCCCAGTTGTCAAAGGGCCAGCAGCGTATAGCGCATCGCCGGCCAGTTATTAGTGTTGATGATTGCAATTGACCAACAAGTCACATGTATGTTCAAAAAATGCGAAAGGCATCGAAAAACAGTGCTGATCGAATCTCGGCGTGTCTGATGCACTGACGCATATCGAGCCTGTGGCCCTGTCTGATGTGTTGCAAAGGCCTATAACTGCTGAGCTGGATGGATAGCGAAGGCTAATGGCCATCAATCGCTGGTGCTGACATGGCCCTACCGTTTGTCGGGCTTTCTGCTCAAAAAATGAACGGATGGAGATTTTGCTGTTCATAAAATAGCGCAAAAGACGGCGAGCACTTCAGCCTCGCTTTCACCCAAACCAGGAGCTGTTCTTCAAACGTGGCTAGGCCATGTGGGGGCAAGCTTTTACTTTGAAAAGAGGTAAACGAATGATTAAACGTTCATTCGCTAGGCTGGATATGCACAAAATTAGTTTCACCTGAGACCATTAGGTGCACTGAAGAATCCATCTTTGGTGCAGGCATAAAAACAAACGAGCATTTAGTGTCCGCTATTTGATTCGTCCATGATTAGAAAATGAGGCACCCATGGAATTGACAGTTATTACTTCGCTTTTTGAACAGAAGGCGGCCATGGAGTTTTTGCGTTTAGGGACAGTTTATGCGCACTTGATCGCCTGTTGCGTGGCAATTGGTATGGTATTAACCAGTGACTTCGCAATGATCAAAGAGTTGATCAAGGGTGACAAGACCCACTTGCAAGATGCCCACCATATGGAAAGCTTACAGAAGACTGTTTCTGGAGCATTGGCGGTACTTTGGATTACTGGCCTTGCAATCATTTGGATCGACATTGCCGATAAAGGTTTGTCTTATCTGCTCAATCCGAAGCTGCAAGCGAAAATTGCAATCGTTACGTTGCTTACGTTCAACGGAGTGCTCCTGCATCAGCTGGTACTGCCAGCGCTGGAGAAGGCAGGCTCGCTGTTGAAACTGCAATTTAGCATGCGCATGTTCGCGCTCTTTGCAGGCGCGCTCTCTGGTGTGTCCTGGTTCTATGCGGCGATGCTGGGGGTTGGTCGTCCGTTGTCCTGGAAATATTCGTTGACTGAGATTTTGGCTGCTTATCCGGTATTGATTGTCGGTGGCTTCGTCATGATGGCAGCGTTGACGTATTGGGCGAAAAAGCGCGAAGAGAATGATGGCGCTGACGCAGCATTCACTTTCATGGCGCGTAATCCAGCTCTGGCTACACAGTGATTTAACGTTATACCAAGCGGTATTGGTACCGCTACTGAGCACTAAACCATAGTGTTGCACTAACTTGGCGCTCTTGGACTCTGACAGCATGTGCATTGTTGTTGGCAGCCAAGGGCGCCAAGTCTTTTATGGGCATTATGCATGCCCTGAATCACTAAGGTCGCAGGCCGTTAACAGTTGCCGTAAATAATCGGCGACGTAAGTCTGGAAGTGTTTGTCCTCCCAGTATTCCAAGTGACTCAACGGCGTGTGGCGCTTGTACCAGGGGCCGACTGGCATCGCACGGTCTTCGGCCACTACCGGGGCATAGCTTGGCAACGGCCGTAACGGGTAGCCCAACAGGTCCGCAGGTGCATAAAGGTTGAGCCAGCGAGCTTGTTCGAGCAGCGGATCGCTCAAGCAATGACCCGGAAAGCGAATCGGCACCACCGGATCGAAGGCGAAGGTGAACAGTGGAATGTTGCAGCCGAAGGTGACCAGCCCGGCCAGGGTTTCTAGGGCGAGAAACGGATCGTGCGGGCAGCTCGGAGTCTGGTTGATGCTCTGTTGGTCCCAGACGAAGTTAGAAAAGATATGCCCGCCTAACGAATGCGCCAGCACCACCAAAGGGGTGTCAGGGCCAACTTTGGCGCGTAGAGCATTGAGGCCGTTGCGCAGGCTTTGATGCACTTGCTCGTAGGTAGTGTCGTAGGCTTGGCTGACCTTGCGGTAGCCACTGGCGTCGCCCAGAAACAAGGTGACCAGACGGCGAAACCAACGCCAGCGGATCGGCTCATCGCGCAGTTGGTCAAGATAGGCGTACTGACGTTTATCCAGCACGTTGGCCCAGTACAGACTCTGGAAGGCTACGTGCTCGGCCTCGACGCCCAGGCGCCGACGCAAACCGGCGATCAGGCCGTGGGCGAATTCATGCTGGCCTTCGTCGTTGCAGGTGTCTGGTTGCGTGCCAATGCCGTGGATGATGGCAATTGCGAGCTTCATGAATATCCTTCCCTGGTTGCGCGCCGCGCAGCCTAACGGCTGACTAGTGCCGCTGCAATCACGGATATGTCAAAGTGCTAGCATTCGCTCGGCCAAGCGCCCGCTCTCCGCCAGTTCCAGGAATTCATCGCCGAGCCTCCGACTTGCGTCCATGGCTGTGCGCCAATATCGCTCACGACCGCTGTCATCTCCGGCAAAACGGGTGAAGTCCTTGCGGTCGGGTAGTTTGCCGTGCGGCAGGCGGCTGAGGTAATCGCGGGAGGGGGCGAGTAGCAGTACGTCCTGCAAACGGCCCGCATCGCTACGGCGCCAGGGCATGCCCTTGTCGAACCAGCCGGGAATGACTCGGTCGGTGAAGTGTGGATAAAGAACGATGTCGCTGCCGCTATAAGGTAGATCGAGGTGGTAGTCGAGCAGTCCGCCATCGCGGTAGGTGCCGGGGCCGGCACCTGGAATATCGCGTACACCTTGCATGATCATCGGGATCGAACCGGAGGCGAGCAGGGCGTGGCGCAAATTGCTGGCGTCCAGCGGCAGGTAGCGTGAGGGAAAGTCGTTCAGTTCGCGTAGTGGCGGCGCCTGTCGCGCGTCGTGCAGGATTATCCGCTCGAAGTGCCTGGCCAGGCGTGGTCGGCCGATCAGGTTGCTGCCAATCACCGAAGACAAGCCCAGGCCGAGGGCTCCACGGTGATCGTGCTGGAGCAGACCATGGCTTTTCACCACCACGATATTCAAGCGGTAATGCGGGTTGTTCAGCACGCGGGCGTCCTGATCTGCTAACAGTTGTTCGAGCATCACTCTGCAGCTGCGTGAGACCTCGGCCATGCTCACGCCTTTGGTGAACCGTTGGGTGGTATACAGCTCACCAAGGCGGCGAATGCCTTCGGCGGCATCCGGTAAGCAGGCGCTGGCGAAACGCCAGGAGCCGATCGAGGCGCCAATCAACGAGCGCTCACGCGGCGCACGTGGCAACCAGTCGCCGAACAGGGCCAGGTCCAAGCCCTGGATGCCCAGTGCCTTTGGACCGCCGGCGGCGCCGGGCAGAATGCCGACGTCCGCCGGCTGCAAACCACGCTCGCGGATACGTGCCAAGGCTCTAGGTCCGGCCTTGATCGTCAGGGCAGGGGACTTGATTTGAATTGCACTCATGTTCGCCTCCGTCACGCAGCTCGCAATTATAGGGGGCTGGCCGAGTGGGCCAAGCGACTTCAGCGCATGAATGATGCGGCTGTGCCCTAAATGAACGAACACCTAGGGCGCAGCTAGCCCTCAGTCAATCCAATGGAAACAGACTGCCACTTGCGAGAAGAGGTGCTTCTCCGCGAACGGCAGGGCTGGATTGGTCTTGTACGAGGGTGTTTTCACATGCCGTTGGCAAACGCCGGGTTGCTCATGTCAATGCTTTCGCGCACCGGCTTCAGGGCCTTGGCGTACTTGACCAGAATATCCAGCTCGTAATCGATACGCGAGTGCAGGCGTTGTTCGTCTTCGCTGACTGCTTGCGGGGTGTTGAGAACCTTTTCGACCTGGCGCACGATCAGGTGCTCAGGCACATAACAGAGGCGGCAGTTCTTATAGCTGGAGGCGCGTAGTTCGCTGATCGGGTAAGCGCCGCCCACCCCGGCAGAGACACCGACCAGCAGGCCCGGCTTATGCGCCAGTTCGACCTTGCTGGCGTAGATAAAGAAGTTCTTGATCGCCGGGCAGGCCATGCCGTTCCACTCCGGGGCGATGATTACTACGGCATCGGCGGCTTTCAGTTGTTGACTGTAGATGCTCCAGGGACCGCCGTCATCGGCTGGCCATAGTGGCAATGGCGCCAGGCCGAGGTCGATCACATTGCTCAGCTCTGCTGTGGTCTGTTCCAGCTGGATCAGGCGTTGGCGCAAAAAACGCGCGACTTTTCCCGATTGGCTATTGTTGCGGCTGGAGCCTGCAACCAAGGCGATATTCAGCATGCGAGTGTTCCCCAATAGAAAACGCGCAGGCTAGCGGTGGCTGGCCTGCGCGGCAAGGAAGCAAGCGCCAGAGCGGTGCTCGAATGGCGCCAGGCTAGTGAGGCATGAATGCTGTCATCAAGCCGAACACTGGGCTTTCGCAGCGAGTCAGACGCGGAACTGATCCATCAAACTCTGCTGGTGGTTGGCCAGGCGGTTGAGGTTCTGGCTGACTTGAGCCGATTCATCGGCTTGGCTGGCGATGGATTCGGTGACGTCACGAATGGACGCGACGTTGCGATTGATCTCCTCGGCCACCGAACTTTGCTCCTCGGCAGCGCTGGCAATCTGCAGGTTCATGTCGCTGATGACGCTGACCGACTGACTGATCCGTTGCAGCGCGGCTACGGCCTGCTCGACTTGCTCGACGCTACCCTGGGCCTGGCGATGGCTGCTGCTCATGGTGCTGACCACCTCGCGGGTGCCACTTTGCAGGCCCTCGATGACCTGGCGGATTTCTTCCACCGAGTCCTGGGTGCGCTTGGCCAGGTTGCGCACTTCATCGGCGACTACCGCGAAACCACGACCGGCTTCACCAGCGCGTGCGGCTTCGATCGCAGCGTTCAGTGCCAGAAGATTGGTTTGCTCGGCAATCGAACGGATCACTTCCAGCACTGAGCCAATCTGCTCGCTGCTGGAGGACAGCCCCTCGACTTCCTGCATGGCCACGTTCATTTCGTTAGCCAGTAACTCGATGGTCGAGGTGGTTTTACCTATCACTTCCAGGCCTTCGCGACTGGCCAGGTCGGCACTGCGCGCGGCATCGGCAGCCTGCGCCGCGTTGTGCGCGACGTCATGGGCGGTGGCGCTCATCTCCTGGAAGGCGGTGGCGACCTGATCCACCTCGCGGAACTGCTGTTGCATGCCGGCGCTGGTCTGGCTGGCGATTGCCGAGGACTGGTCGGCAGTGCTACGAGCATCCTGCACGCTGTGCTTCACGTCGGCGATGATCGGTTGCAACTTGTCGAGAAAACGGTTGAACCAGCTGGCCAGTTCACCCAGCTCATCTTGTTTGGCGTACTCCAGGCGACGGGTCAGGTCGCCTTCGCCACTGGCGATGTCTTTGAGCATGGCCGCTACTCCGAGGATCGGCCTGGTCACGCCCCGGGCGGTCAGCCACATCAACAGCAAGCCGCCTATGATGGCTACCAGGCCGATCAACAGGGCCACAGTGCTGTCGCTGGTACGTTGCTGGTCGAGCTGTTTGCCGAGTCGCAGGGCCGGGCCGAGCATGACGGGCTCGGGTACTTCGAGCAGTACGCTCCAGGGTTTGGCGTCGGGAATCGGTTTGAAGGGCTGCAGCACACGAAGCATGTTGTCGTGATTGAGCACAGCAGCCTGGCCATTACTGATTAACGGACGCAACTCGTCGGCGTGGTTACTGAAGACCTTGTCGACCGAAGCGCTGAGTGAACTGGCGTCGCGGCTGTGACCGGCCAGCAGCGACGCCGGGCTGAAGATACTGACATGGCCCTGGCCGTCATACAGCTCCTGGTTGGCTGCCTGGCTTAGCTGTTGCAGGCTTTCCAGGCTGATATCCACACCCATTACGCCAATTACTTTGCCATCGAGCTCCAGGGGAAAGGCGATGCTGGTCATGAGCACTTGCTTGCCGCCGACCTCGTCGAAGTAGGGCTCCAGCACACAGGCTTTGCGGCTGTCTCGCGGGCAGGTGTACCAGGCGTTATAGGGATCGCCGCTGGGACCGCTCTTGGTGTCGTTGAGCATGTCTTCAGGCAGGGCCTCGGACTCGAGCTTGCCGGGTGTGGGCTGCGACCAGTAAAGCGCAAAGCGGCCCAGGGCATTACTGCCGAGATCGGTCTGGTCGGCGAACAACTCGTCCTTGCCGTCCAGTGCATTGGGTTCGAACACCAGATATAGGCCGAGCAACGACGGGTTGGCCTCCAGGCTGTCGCGCACTTGTCGGGTCAGGTCTTCGCGCAGGTCGAAGGCGTCGAGAAAGCGTTTTTGCGCCTGGTCACGGAGAAACAGAATCTGCCGGGAGAAGCCCTTGCCGTATTGGTAGGCATCCATGAAGTAACGCTGGATGCGGATCGCCTGTAATTCGCCACGTGCTTGCAGACGCAGTTTGGCGCTGTCTTCCAGCATGCTGCTGCTGGAGCCGCGCACCAACTCGGCGCTGCGCGTGGACTGATAGAGCGAGGCCCCGACCAATAGGGTGACGATGGCAAATAGACATAATCCAGCCAGCAGGGTGATTTTCCACTGGATAGACAGGCGACTGGGCGACATTCGGCGTTCCTTTCTTCGTGGGACTACAGGTGCGCTATCGGCACATGAACGACTTTCTTGACCACTCCACGCGCAGTTGGTCGACAGCTGGTAGGGCAGCTTAGTCAGGTTGTGAAGTGATGGTGAGAAATTATGCACACAGTGATCGATATTTAACACGATGCATTTTTGACAGTCCGTGACGCTTGCGGCAGAGTACGCGGCTTTTTTCGGGGCAAGCCGGCCTGCGCTGGTGAATCCCTGGGGTTACTTAACCACGCTTCTTGGGAGCGCCTGATGAATGCAGTAATCGCAGCGGTCGGCATTATGCTGATCCTCAGCCTGTGCCGTGTGCATGTGGTGGTCGCCCTGATCGTCGGCGCCTTGGCCGGTGGTCTGCTTGGCGGCTTGGGTGTCGAGGGCTCGCTGGCCGCCTTCAATAAAGGCCTGGGCGGCGGCGCCACCGTGGCCTTGTCCTATGCCTTGCTCGGCGCCTTCGCGGTGGCCATCGCCAAGTCGGGGCTGGCCCACGCGCTGGCCGACAAGGCGCTGGCCATGGTCGGTAAGCAGCAGGTGCAGGGCGGCGGATTGCTCAAGTGGGTGCTGCTCACGCTGCTATTGGCGGTGGCGATTGCCTCGCAGAACGTGCTGCCGATTCACATCGCCTTTATTCCGCTGCTGGTACCGCCGCTGCTCTATGTACTGAGCACGTTGCAACTGGATCGCCGCTTGATCGCCTGTGTGCTGACCTTCGGCCTGGTCACACCCTATATGTTCCTGCCAGTTGGGTTTGGCGGGATCTTCCTGAATGAGATTCTCATGGCCAGCGTAGCCAATGCCGGTGTGGATATCCGTGGTTTGAGCGTGACCGAAGCCATGTCGATTCCGGCCCTGGGCATGCTGTTCGGTTTATTGGTGGCGGTGCTGTTCAGCTACCGCAAGAGGCGCGTCTACGACTTGGCGAAGATCGAGCAGGTCGAGCGCGTCGATGTGGCCTATAACCCGCTGAGCCTGCTGGTGGCCGGTGTGGCGATTGCTGCCGCCTTCGTCGTGCAACTGTGGTTGGACTCGATGATCATCGGTGCGCTGAGCGGCTTCGTGATTTTCTCGGTGTCCGGCGTGGTGCGCTGGAAAGAGGCAGATGGCCTGTTCACCGAGGGCATGAAGATGATGGCGATGATCGGCTTTATCATGATCGCCGCCGCTGGTTTCGCCGAAGTAATGAAAGCCACCGGCGAGGTCAAGACCCTGGTCGACGGCGCCGCCGAACTGGTCGGACAGGATAAGGCAGTGGGCGCCTTGCTGATGCTGTTGGTCGGCCTGCTGGTGACCATGGGCATCGGCTCCTCGTTCTCCACCATCCCGATCATTGCGGCGATTTTCGTGCCGCTGGGGGTGCAGTTGGGCTTCAGCCCCTTGTCGATTGTCAGCATCGTCGGTACGGCCGGGGCGTTGGGCGATGCCGGCTCGCCCGCTTCGGATTCGACCCTCGGGCCAACCTCGGGGCTGAACGTGGACGGTCAGCACAACCACATCTGGGACAGCGTGGTGCCGACCTTCCTGCACTACAACCTGCCGCTGCTGGTGTTCGGCTGGGTCGCGGCCATGGTGCTGTAAGCCATAGGCTGGGGCGCTGACGGCGAGCGCGACATGTGCGACCGACTACCGGGCGGCCATTAGCATGGCCGCCCGGTTTTTATTCAGCCCAAGGTGATGGTGCTGAGCATCGCCAGCAGCGGCTGTGGGTAAACGCCGAGGACGAACGCCAGCACCGCGACCAGCAGCAACATCATCCCACCGGCTCGTTGGCCCCAGTTGAACGGCGCATCGTGGCGGCGCAGGTTGGGCTCCATGAGGAACAGGGTGACCATCACCCGCAGGTAATAGAACACGCCGATCGCACTGCCGATCACCAGTGCGCCGAGCAGCCACCACAGTTGGGCCTGGACCCCGACGGCGATGATGTAGAACTTGCCGATAAAGCCCGCCGTCAAGGGAATACCCGCCAGCGACAGCATCATCACCGCGAGCACTGCGGTCAGGTAGGGGCGCCGCCAGAACAGGCCACGGTATTCATACAGCGCGTCGCAGTCACGGCCGTTATATGGCGTCGACATCAGGGTGATCACGCCGAAGGCGCCGAGCGTGGTCAGCACATAGGTGGCCAGATAAACGCCTACGGCCTCGACCGCCAGCCCCTGACTGGCGACGAGGGCAACCAGCAGGTAGCCGAAGTGGGCGATCGAGGAGTAGCCGAGCAGGCGTTTGAGATTACTTTGCAGCAGGGCCAGCAGGTTGCCGAATAGGATCGAGGCAACGGCGATGATCGTCAGCAGGTCATGCAGGGCCGGAGTCGCGGCGGCCGGTGAAATCTGAAACAGGCGCAGCAGTACGGCGAATGCCGCGACCTTGCTGGCGGTGGCGAGGAACGCCGCCACTGGTGCGGGCGCGCCTTCGTAGACGTCCGGCGTCCACAAGTGGAAGGGCACCAGCGACAGCTTGAACGCCAGCCCGACCAACATCATGCCCATGCCCAGTTGCACCAGCGGGCCAGGCAGCGCGGCAGGCGCCAGCACCGCGCCGATGCCGGCAAAACTCAAGGTGCCGGCATCGGCATACAGCAGGGCCATGCCGAACAGCAAGAAGGCCGATCCGGCGGCGGACAGCACCATGTACTTGATGCCACCCTCCAGTGAGCGTTTGTCGAAGAAGGCATAGGCGACCAGCCCATAGGTCGGCACCGAGAGCAATTCCAGGCCGATAAACAGCCCGGCCAGATGTTGCGCGCTGACCAGCACCAGCCCACCGGCGGCGGCCAGGAGCATCAGCAGGTACAGCTCTTCACGGTTGCCCGGGTAGCCTTTACCTTGTTTCTCACCGAGGTAGGCATGCGCCAGGGTGACGCAGGCGAGGGTGGCAACCAGAATCAGCGCCATGAAGAAGCAGGCGAAGCGATCCACCGTCAGCAGTGCGGTGACATGCAGCGGGGCGACTTGCAGCGCCGGGATCAATGAGAGCAGTGCCAGGTTGAGACCGACCACCGAGAGCAGGAAACTCTGGGTATGGTTGCGCCGCCAGGCGATCCCAAGCATCACCACCAGGATCGTGGCGCTGGTGATCAGCAATGGCAGTAGGGCGATGAAGTGCTGCTGTGTCAGGTCCATGGGCGCTACCTGGCCGTAATCAGTTGGGAGAAGGCAGCTTCAAGCCACTGCTGCACGCCGTGCATGCTGGCATAGGACGTATCCAGCGCCGGCTGGGGATAGACGCCTAACCAGAGCAGCAGGCCGATCAGGCTGAGGAGCATGGCCAGTTCGCGACCATCCAGCCCCCTGAGCTGTCCCTCTGCCTTGGCCGGCCCATAGAACGCGCGCTGGATCATGATCAGCGAATACACCGAGGCCAGCACCAGGCCGCCGGTGGCGATCACGGTAATCAGCGGCGCGACCTTGAAGGTGCCCAGCAGAATCAGGAACTCGCCGACGAAATTACCGGTGCCGGGCAGGCCCAGCGAGGCGGCCGCGAAGAACAGCATCACCCCTGGCAGGTAATTCAGGCGGCACCACAGGCCACCCATTTCACGCAGGTCGCGGGTGTGCAGGCGCTCGTACAGCTGGCCGCAGAGGATGAACAGCGCGGCGGCGGACAGGCCGTGGGCGAGCATCTGGATCACCACGCCCTGCAACGCCAGTTGGCTGCCGGAATAGATACCGATCAGCACGAAGCCCATGTGCGACACGCTGGTGTAGGCAACCAGGCGCTTGATGTCGGTCTGGGCGAAGGCCAGCAGCGCGCCGTAGATAATCCCGAGCACGCCGAGGCCCATGGCGATAGGCGCGAATTCGGCCGAGGCATTGGGGAACAGCGGCACGCCGAAGCGCAGCAGGCCATAGGCCGCGGTTTTCAGCAGGATACCGGCCAGGTCCACCGAGCCGGCGGTCGGCGCCTGGGCGTGGGCGTCCGGTAGCCAGGAGTGCAGCGGCACCACCGGCAGTTTGACCGCGAAGGCGATAAAGAAGCCGAGCATCAGGATGTATTCGACCCCAGGCGCCAGCTCGGCCTTGAGCAGCAGGGCATAGTCGAAGGTCAGCACGCCGCTGCTGTGGAAGTTGGCCAGCACCAGGCCGAGAATCGCCACCAGCATGATCAGCCCGCTGGCCTGGGTGTAAATGAAAAATTTGGTCGCCGCATTGATCCGCGAGGTTTTGCCGTCGGCCGCGCTATGGCCCCACAGTGCGATGAGGAAATACATCGGCACCAGCATCATTTCCCAGAAGAAGAAGAACAGGAACAGATCCAGAGCCAGGAACACGCCAACCACGCCGCCGAGAATCCACATCAGGTTGAGGTGAAAGAAGCCGACGTGATTCTGGATTTCCCGCCAGGAGCAGAGCACCGAGAGCACCCCGAGCAACCCGGTGAGCAGGATCATCAACAGCGACAGGCCATCGAGTGCCAGGTGGATGCTGATGCCGAACCGCTCGATCCAGCCGTACTTGAACTCCAGCTCCCAGCTCGGCTCGCGACCACCGCCGGGGGCCAGCTGGAAGTCGCCCTGGTGCCACAGCCACAGGCCGAGCAGCAGTTCCAGGCCCATGGTCGCCAGGGCCAGCCAACGCGGCAGGGTGAGGCTACGGCGCTCGGCCAGCCAACAGAGCAGGCCGCCGATAAAGGGGATCAGAATGAGCCAGGGCAGAATCACAGGGTCGCGCTCCTTGAATCCATGATCAGACCACCTGCAACACGCCGAGCAACAGCACGGCGCCGCCGACCAGTGACAGGGCATACCAACGTAACTGACCGGTTTGGCTGCGACTTAGCAGCTGGTGCAGGCCACGGGCAATGCGCGGCAACACGCCGATACTGCGGTCGAACGGATCGCGGCCGAGCAGGCGGCAGAGCAACAGATAGGGTTTGACGAACAGCTTGTCGTAGAGCCAGTCGAAGCCCCAGGCGGCGAACCACCAGGCGACGAAGAAACTGCCTGAGGGGCTGAGGGCGAGACGCCGGACGGCGTCGCGGCGGCCGAGGAACAGCAGGCTGGCGATGCCGATGCCGAGTATGGCGATCACCCCGGACAGCAGTTCCAGGCTGTGTTTGGCTTCGCCGCCGGCATGCCCGACGCCGTCTGGCAGCACCCCTGCCAGGGGCGGGCTGATCAGCGCGCCGACGAAGGTCGAGAGCACCAGCAGCACCGACAGCGGCAGCCAGTGCGCGATGCCATGGCCCGCGTGGGCTTGGCTTTTTGCTTCGCCGTGGAAGACGATGAAAATCAGCCGGAAGGTGTACAGCGAGGTCAGCAGAGCGCCGATCAGCCCGGCCAGTAACAGCACCTGATGACCACTGGCGAATGCCTCCCAGAGGATTTCGTCCTTGGAGTAGAAGCCTGCGGTGATCAGGGGCAAAGCGGCCAAGGCCGAGCCGCCGACCAGAAAGCAGGCGTAGGCCAGTGGCAAGGGTTTGCGCAGGCCGCCCATCTTGAAGATGTTCTGTTCGTGGTGACAGGCGACGATGACCGACCCTGCGGTGAGAAACAGCAAAGCCTTGAAGAAGGCATGGATCATCAGGTGGAAGATCGCCGCCTGCCAGGCGCCGACGCCCAGGGCAAGAAACATGTAGCCGATCTGGCTCATGGTCGAGTAGGCGAGGATGCGCTTGATATCGGTCTGCACCAAGGCGGCGAAGCCGGCTAGCAACAGGGTCACGCCGCCGACGATGCCGACCAGTTCCATGGTCAGGGGCGTCAGGCTGAACAAGCCGTGGCAGCGGGCGATCAGGTAGACGCCGGCGGTGACCATGGTCGCCGCGTGGATCAGCGCCGAGACCGGGGTCGGACCGGCCATGGCGTCGGCCAGCCAGGTTTGCAGCGGCAGTTGCGCCGACTTGCCCACCGCGCCGCCCAGCAGCAGCAGGGTGGCGACGGTCAGTAGCGGGTCGCCGCTGGCGAACTGCTGCGGCGCCAGTACTAACAACTCCTGAATATTCAGGGTACCGAACGCGTGAAACAGCACGAACAGGCCCAAGGCCAGGAACACATCGCCGATGCGGGTGACTATAAACGCCTTGAGCGCGGCGCCGCCATTGGCCGGGTTGCGGTAGTAGAAACCGATCAGCAGGTAGCTGCACAAACCGACGCCTTCCCAACCGAAATACAGCAGCAGCAGGTTATCGCCGAACACCAGCAACAGCATGCTGGCGACGAACAGGTTCATGTAGGCGAAGAACCGCGAATAACCCTCTTCGCCGCGCATGTACCAGGAGGCAAACAGATGGATAAAGAAACCCACGCCACTGACCACCCCAAGCATGGTCAGCGATAGGCCATCCAGGCGCAAGGAGACGCTGGGGGTGAAACCGTCCACCGCCAGCCACTGCCAGAGGGTCTGCACGTAGGCGCCGTCAACAGGCGCTGTCGTGAAGAACTGCCAACCGACCAGCAGCCCAGTCAACGCCGCGAGGCCGACCGAGCCGACCCCAATCAGCGCCGTGAGGTTCTCCGACAAGCGCCCGCGGGAGAAGGCCAGCACACAGAAGCCGAGCAGGGGAAACAATACAGTCAGGTAGAGAAGGTTCATCCGCGCATCTCACTGGCAGCATCGATGTCGAGGGTGTGAAAACGTCGGTACAGCTGCAGCAGAATCGCCAGGCCGATGCTTGCTTCGGCGGCCGCCAGGCTGATCACCAGAATGAACATCACCTGGCCATCGGCCTGACCCCAGCGGCTGCCCGCAACAATAAAGGCCAGACCGGCGGCGTTCATCATGATTTCCAGGCTCATCAGCACGAACAGGATGTTGCGCCGCACCATCAGCCCGACCAGGCCGAGGCAGAACAGTACGCTGGCCAGTGCCAGGCCGTGTTCGAGGGGAATTGAACCGATCATCTGTTCGCCTCCTGTCGGCCAAGGTGAAAGGCCGCGACCAGCGCCGCCAGTAGCAGCATCGAAGCCAACTCGACGACCAGCAGGTAAGGACCGAACAGGCTGATACCGACCGCCTTGGCATCCACGGTTTCAAGCCCCAAAGCAGCGCCACTGCTGGTGCCGAACAGCACATAAAGCAACTCGCCGAGCAGCAACAGCGACAACAGCGCCGGGCCGATCCAGATGCCTGGCGTTAGCCAGTGACGTTCCTGTTCGCTGGCCACTGGGCCGAGGTTGAGCATCATCACCACGAAGACGAACAGCACCATGATCGCGCCCGCATAGACGATGATCTCCAGGGCACCGGCGAAAGGGGCCCCGAGGGCGAAAAAGCACATGGCCACCGCCAGCAAGGAGATGATCAGGTAGAGCAGGGCATGCACCGGGTTGGTGTGGGTGATCACCCGCAAGGTGGCAACCACGGCGACGCCAGCGGCGAAATAGAAGGCGAATTCCATCAGTGGCTCCTTGGGCTCATGGCAGCAATCCCTTGACATTGACGGGCTCGGCCTCGTTCTGCGCGGCGCCTTTCGGTTTGCCGGCGATGGCCAGGCCGGCCACCCGGTAGAAGTTGTAGTCGGGGTACTTGCCGGGGCCGGCGATCAGCAGGTCCTCCTTCTCGTAGACCAGTTCCTGGCGGTTGAACTCGGCCATCTCGAAGTCCGGGGTCAGCTGGATTGCCGTGGTCGGGCAGGCCTCCTCGCACAGGCCGCAGAAAATGCAGCGCGAGAAGTTGATCCGGAAGAACTCCGGGTACCAGCGTCCATCGCTGGTTTCGGCTTTCTGCAGGGAAATGCAGGCCACCGGACAGGCCACGGCGCAGAGGTTGCAGGCCACGCAACGCTCCTCGCCGTCCGGGTCGCGGGTCAGCACGATACGGCCGCGGTAGCGCGGCGGCAGGTACACCTGCTCCTCCGGGTACTGCAGGGTGTCACGCTTGCGAAAGGCATGACTGAAGATCATCAGCAGGCTGCGCAGCTGGGTGTAGGTGCCATGGAGGATGTGGAGAATGTGCTTGAACATGCCGGTTCTCCTCAGTTGGCGGCGACCAGCACCAGGGCGCCGGTCACCAGCAGGTTGATCAGGGTCAATGGCAGGCAGAAGGTCCAGCCGAACGCCATCACCTGGTCATAGCGCGGCCGCGGAATAGACGCGCGCAGCAGGATGAACAGCATGATGAAGAAGCCGGTCTTCAACGCGAACCAGGCGAACGGGGGCAGCAGCGGCCCATGCCAGCCGCCGAAGAACAGGGTGACCAGCAGCGCCGAGATCAGCACGATGCCGATGTATTCGCCGACGAAGAACATGCCCCATTTCATCCCGGCGTATTCGATGTGATAACCGTCGGCCAGTTCCTGTTCGGCTTCGGGCTGGTCGAAGGGGTGGCGGTGGGTCACCGCCACCCCGGCAATGAAGAAGGTACAGAAACCAAGGAACTGCGGAAGGATGAACCACAGGTGCTGGTGCTGGTATTCGACGATCTCGCGCAGGTTGAACGAGCCGGCCTGGGCCACTACGCCCATCAGCGCCAGGCCCATGAAGACTTCGTAGGACACCGTCTGCGCCGAGGCGCGCAGGCTGCCGAGCAGGGCGAACTTGTTGTTGCTCGACCAGCCGGCGAACAGCACCGCGTACACCGTCAGACCGGCCATGCCGAAGAAGAACAGCAGGCCGATATTCAGGTCGGCGACGCCCCAGGTCGGGGTGATTGGCACCACGACGAAGGCGATCAGCAGGGAGCTCATGGCCAGCACCGGGGCCAGGGTGAAGATGAATTTATCGGCAAATGGCGGCGTCCAGTCCTCCTTGAAGAACATCTTGATCATGTCCGCGGCGATCTGAAAGGCGCCAAATGGGCCGACCCGGTTGGGCCCGTAGCGGTCCTGCCAGAGCCCCAGCAGACGCCGTTCGACCCAGCTGAGCAGCGCGCCACACACCACCACCACCAGCAGAATCACGATGGCCTTGAGCACCGCGACTAGGATCTCCACCAGTTCGGGGGTTAGCCAACTCATGCCTTGACCTCCGCTAACGCGTCCACCGTCAGGCCGCTCAACAGCGGCGGCATACCCGGTAGGCCGAGCGGCAGACCGAGCAGGCCTTCGCGCAGTTGTGTACTGATGCGCAGCGCCACCTGCAGCGGCTGACCGGCGACGAGCAGGTTGAGCAGGCAACCTTCGCTGAGGCCCAGATGGCTGGCGTCCGCTTCGCTCAACAGCGCATAGGGCTCGGGCATGCGCGCCTGGATCGGTGCGGCCAGTGCGCTGCTTTCATCGCTGCCGAACAGGTGATGGCAGGGCACCACCTGCCAACGATTGGCGGCCGGGGTGAATGCGCCGGGGATCTGCTCGCACCAGGCGAGGCGATCGCCTTGCGGCTCGATCAAACGCACGCCCGCGTCGCCGGCACGCAGATGGCCGCCGACTTCATCCTGAAACTTGTTCCAGGCCTGCGGTGAGTTCCAGCCCGGCGACCAGGCGAAGGCTACTTGCTGGCGCGCCTCGGCCGAGCCGGAGTAGCCCTCCATGGAGAAGGCGAAGGCGCTGTCCTGATCCTGTGGGGTACGCGGCTCGTGCACGCTGATATTGGCGCGCATGGCGGTGCGGCCGCTGTAACGGTGCGGTTCACGGGCCAGCTTGAGCCCCTTGATGCGAAACCCGGCATTCGGCGCCGCCTCGACAATGGCGGCCAATGCTGCTGTGCTGGCGGCGCAGGCGGCCGTGACCTGATCGAGCTGGGTCCAATCCACGGCCTTGCCTTGCAGGGTGCTGTGCAGGGCATGTAGCCAGCGCCAACTTTCACGCACGCAATTGGTGGCATCCTGGTAACTGGGCTCGAATACCTGGAAGAAACGCTGGGCGCGGCCTTCCTGGCTGACCAGGGTGCCGTCGCCCTCGGCGAAGCTGGCCGCCGAAAGCAGCACGTCGGCACGCTCGGCTGTGGCAGTACGCTGGTGATCGGTGACGATCAGCGTCGCTATGGCGTTCAGCGCGCGGTCGACCGTTGCGCTGCTGGCGCGGCGATACAGGTCGTTCTCCAGCACTATCACGGCATCGGCCTGATCCTCACACATGGCTTGCAGCGCGGCATCGACCGAGTCGCCGCCGAGCAGCGCCAGCCCCAGGCTGTTGGCCTCGGCGACCACCAGGCTCAGCGAGCCTTGTTTGTCGCGTGCATGCAGGGCTTTAGCGATATTCGCCGCCGCCTCGAGCAAGGCCCGGTTACCCAGCGAGGTGCCGCTGATGATCAGCGGACGTTGCGCCTGGAGCAGGCTGGCGGCGATGCGTTCGGCCAGAGCTGCCGCCTGGTCATCCAGTCCATCCACCGCCGGTGCACTGGGATCCAGGGCGTGGGCCACGGCGAAACCCAGGCGGGCCAGGTCGTCCGGGGCGGCGTGCACGCACTCTTCGGCGACATCGTCGAGCCGGGTGGCCTCGACGCTGGCGATAAACAGCGGATACAGGTTGTGCTGGCCGATGTTCTGCACCGCGGCATTCAACCAAGGCTGGATTTTCATCGCTGCGGCCATCGCCACGGCCTTGCCTTTTGCCGTCTGCCGTAGCGCCAGGGCGATGCGTGCCGCGGTCTGGGTCAGGTCCTCGCCGAGCACCAGTACCGCGTCGTGGCTTTCCATCTCGCGTAGCGAGGCAATCGGCAGCGGGCTGCGCTGCAGGATCTCCAGGGCCAGGCGCAAGTGTTGCAGTTCGTCGGCGGCAATGCCGCTGTAGAAATTCTCGGCGCCGACCAGTTCACGCAGGGCAAAGTTGCTTTCCAGGCTGGCGCGCGGTGAGCCGATGCCGAGGATGCGCTTGCCCTTGAGCAAGGCGGCGGCCTGATCCAGCGCGTCATCCAGGCTCAGCGGCTGGCCATCCAGCAGCGGCTGGCGCGGACGATCGGCGCGGTTCACATAGCCGTAGCCGAAGCGCCCGCGGTCGCAGAGGAAGTAGTGGTTGATGGCGCCGTGGTAACGATTTTCGATGCGCCGAATCTCGCCATAGCGTTCGCCGGGGCTGATGTTGCAGCCGACCGAGCAGCCGTGGCAAATGCTCGGGGCGAACTGCATGTCCCACTTGCGATTGTAGCGTTCGGAGTGGGTTTTGTCGGTGAACACCCCGGTCGGGCAGACTTCGGTCAGGTTGCCGGAGAACTCGCTCTCCAGTACGCCGTCTTCCACGCGGCCAAAATAGACGTTCTCGTGGGCACCATAGACGCCCAGGTCGCTGCCGCCCGCGTAGTCCTTGTAGTAGCGCACGCAGCGGTAACAGGCGATGCAGCGGTTCATTTCATGACCGATGAACGGCCCCAGGTCCTGGTTCTGGTGGGTGCGTTTGCTGAAACGATAGCGGCGCTGGTTGTGACCGCTCATCACCGTCATGTCTTGCAGGTGGCAATGTCCCCCTTCCTCGCATACCGGGCAGTCATGCGGGTGGTTGGTCATCAGCCATTCGACCACGCTGGCGCGAAATTGCTTGGCTTCCTCGTCGTCGATGGCGATCCAGCTGTTATCGGTCGCCGGGGTCATGCACGCCATCACCAGGCGTCCGCGGCTGTCGTTGGCGTCGCTGAACTGCTTGACCGCGCACTGCCGGCAGGCGCCCACGCTGCCGAGCGCGGGGTGCCAGCAGAAGTAGGGAATATCCAGGCCCAGCGACAGGCAGGCCTGCAGCAGGTTGTCTGCACCGTCGACCTCGAACGCGTTGCCGTCTACATGGATAGTGGCCATGGCTCAGTTATCTTCCGATCCGCGATGGCGGGAGTGGCTTATGGAGTGCGTGCGCTGTTCTGCCATGTTCATTCACACCTCCAGTGCTGTGGGCTGGTTGTGCTCGGCATGCGCCGGGTGCACGATGCCGGCCTCGAATTCGTTACGGAAATACTTGAGGGCGCTGGCCAGCGGCTCGACGGCCCCAGGGGCATGGGCGCAGAAGGTTCTGCCGGGGCCGAGGAAGTCGCACAGTTGTTCCAGGGTTTCGATATCGCCGGGCTGGCCTTGACCCAGTTCCAAGGCACGCAGCAGCTTGACGCTCCAGGGCAGACCGTCGCGGCAGGGGGTGCAGAAGCCGCAGGACTCGCGGGAGAAGAATTCCTCCATGTTGCGCAGCAGGCCGACCATGTTGACGCTGTCGTCCAGGGCCATGGCCAGGCCGGTGCCCATACGCGTGCCGACCTTGGCGATGGCGGCGGCGTACATCGGTGCATCCAGGTGCTCCGGCAGCAGGAAGCCGGTGCCTGCGCCGCCCGGTTGCCAGGCTTTCAGGCGGCTGCCGGCGCGCATGCCACCGGCATAGTCCTCGAGCAGCTCGCGCGCCGGGATACCGAATGGCAATTCCCACAGCCCAGGTTGCTTCACCTTGCCGGAAAAACCCATCAGCTTGCTGCCGTGGTCCTCGCTGCCGGGGCGGGCCAGGGCTTGGTACCAGGCCACGCCGTTGCCGATGATCGCCGGCACGTTGCACAGCGTCTCGACGTTGTTCACGCAGGTCGGTTTGCCCCACACGCCGACGGCCGCGGGAAAGGGCGGCTTGGAGCGAGGATTGGCGCGGCGCCCTTCGAGGGAGCTGATCAGCGCCGTCTCCTCGCCGCAGATATAGCGTCCGGCGCCGGTGTGCACGAACAGCTCGAAGTCGAAACCGCTGCCGAGGATGTTGCGTCCCAGCAGGCCGGCGGCCTTGGCTTCCTCGACCGCGCGATTGAGGTGACGGGCGCAGTCGACGTATTCGCCACGCAGGAAGATGTAGCCACGGTAGGCCTTGAGCGCGCGGGCGCTGATCAGCATGCCCTCGATCAACAGGTGCGGCAGCTGCTCCATCAGCAGGCGGTCTTTGTAGGTGTTGGGCTCCATCTCGTCGGCGTTGCACAGCAGGTAGCGCTTATCCAGCGACTCGTCCTTGGGCATCAGCCCCCACTTCACCCCGGTGGGAAAGCCGGCACCGCCGCGGCCCTTGAGGCCGCTGTCCTTGACCTGTTGGGTGATCTCCTCCGGGCTGAGTTGGCTCAAGGCATGGCGCGCGGCGCTGTAGCCGTTTTGCCGCTGGTATTCGTCCAGCCACACGGGCTCGCCGTCGTCGCGCAGGCGCCAGGTCAGCGGATGGGTGTCAGCCGGGCGCGGCACCCGGTTGGCGGTGCTCAGGGACACGCAACTCATGGGTAGCGCTCCAGCAGTTGAGTGACGGTGGCGGTGTCCAGGCGGCTGTGGGTGTCGTCGTCGATCATCAGGGTCGGCGCCTTGTCGCAGTTGCCAAGGCAGCACACCGGCAGCAGGGTGAAGCGGCCGTCGCGGCTGGTCCCGCCCAGGCCGATGCCCAGTTCCTGATGCAAGGCCTGCTGGATCGCTTCATGGCCATTGATATAGCAGACCATGCTGTCGCACAGGCGGATGATGTGCCGCCCCACCGGTTGGCGGAAAATCTGGCTGTAGAAGGTCGCTACGCCCTCTACGTCGCTGGCGGGGATGCCGAGCAGCGCGCCTATGGCCTCGGCGGCGCCGTCGGGCACCCAGCCACGGGCCTTCTGCACAATCTTCAGCGCTTCGATGGACGCCGCCCGTGGATCTTCGTAGTGCTGCATCTCATGCTCGATGGCCGCACGTTCGTCGTCGCTGAGGGAAAATCGGTCGGTTTGAATCAGCTTGCTAGTCATATCAGCGGTCCACGTCGGCCATGACGAAATCGATGCTGCCCAGGTAGGCGATCAGGTCGGCGACCATGCTGCCGTTGATCACCGCCGGGATCTGCTGCAGGTGCGGGAAGCTCGGGGTGCGAATCCGCGTGCGGTAGCTCATGGTGCTGCCGTCGCTGGTCAGGTAGTAACTGTTGATGCCCTTGGTCGCCTCGATCATTTGAAACGCTTCGTTGGCCGGCATCACCGGGCCCCAGGACACCTGCAGGAAATGGGTGATTAGGGTTTCGATGTGCTGCAGGGTGCGTTCTTTCGGCGGCGGGGTGGTCAGCGGGTGATCGGCCTTGTAGGGGCCCGCCGGCATATTGTTCAGGCATTGCTCGATGATGCGCAGGCTCTGGCGCATTTCCTCGACGCGGATGATGCAGCGGTCGTAGGCATCGCCATTCACCGCTAGAGGAATCTCGAAATCGAAGTGCTGGTAACCGGAATAGGGACGCGCCTTGCGCAGGTCGAAGTCCAGTCCGGTGGCGCGCAGGCCGGAGCCGGTGACGCCCCACTCCAGCGCCTGTTGGGTGTTGTAGGCGGCGAC
Source organism: Pseudomonas taeanensis MS-3 (assembly GCF_000498575.2). Taxonomy (GTDB): domain Bacteria; phylum Pseudomonadota; class Gammaproteobacteria; order Pseudomonadales; family Pseudomonadaceae; genus Aquipseudomonas; species Aquipseudomonas taeanensis. The sequence continues at coordinate 582,169 of NZ_AWSQ01000004.1, read as the reverse complement.
GCCGATGGTGCGGCCCCGCAGGATGCTGTTCTGCAACGCGGCTTTTTCGTACTCGTCGAGGCGCTTGGGCAGCCAGGCGACGAAGTCCCGCACCAGCTTGTCCCAGCCGCGCGGCAGGTCATGGGCCACACCGCCGATGCGGTACCAGGCCGGGTGCATGCGAAAACCGGTGATCGCCTCGATAACCTGGTAGGCGCGCTGGCGATCGGTGAAGGTGAAGAACACCGGGGTCATGGCGCCGACGTCCTGGATATAGGTACCGAGGAACAGCAGGTGGCTGTTGATGCGGAAGAACTCGGCGAGCATCACCCGGATGAAATCGACCCGGTCCGGCACGGTAATGCCGGCGAGTTTCTCCACCGCCAGCACGTAGGGCAGGTTGTTCATCACCCCGCCGAGGTAATCGATGCGGTCGGTGTAGGGGATGAAACTGTGCCAGGACTGGCGCTCGGCCATCTTCTCGGCGCCACGATGGTGGTAGCCGACTTCGGGTACGCAGTCGACGATTTCCTCGCCGTCCAGTTGCAGGATGATGCGAAAAGCGCCGTGGGCAGAAGGGTGGTTGGGGCCGAGGTTGAGGAACATATAGTCCTCGTTCTCGCTGTGACGTTGCATACCCCAGTCCTCCGGTTGGAAGCGCAGCGCTTCCTGTTCCAGATCCTGCTTGGCGGCGGACAGGCTGTAGGGGTCGAATTCGGTGGCGCGGGCCGGGTAATCCTTGCGCAGCGGATGACCTTGCCAGGTTGGCGGCATCATGATCCGCGTCAGATGCGGATGGCCATCGAAGTGGATGCCGAACATGTCCCAGACTTCCCGCTCGTACCAGTTGGCGTTGGGCCAGATGCGCGTGGCGCTGGGCAGCTTGAGGTCGTTTTCCTGTAGGGCGACCTTGATCATCACGTCGCTGTTCCGCTCGATCGACAGCAGGTGATAGAACACGCTGAAGTCCGCTGCCGGCAGCCCACGGCGCTGGGTGCGCAAGCGCTCGTCCATGCCATGCAAGTCATAGAGCATGACGTAGGACTTGGGCAGGTGACGCAGGTAGCCCAGTACCTCCAGCAGCAACTCACGAGCGACCCAGAGCACCGGCATGCCGGTACGCGTGACTTGCACGGTGAAGGTCTCGGCGCTAAATCGCGCGTGCAATTCGGCGACCACATCGTCAGTGGCGGTGGGTGGCGGCGTTGTGTGTAGGGCACTGGGTGCAGTCATGGTGTCATGGCTATCCGTTAGCGGCAGGCGTTAATCGGAACTCGAGTCAAACTTCATCAGGGCTGCGCAGGTTGGTGACTTGAATCCGCTCGGCACGGCGTTGTTCGCGCTGCGAAGGCATCTCGGCGCGGTACACCCCCTGCTCACCGACCACCCAGGACAAAGGCCTGCGCTCCTGGCCGATGGACTCCTGCAGCAGCATCAAACCTTGCAGGAACGCCTCGGGCCGGGGCGGGCAGCCGGGTACGTAGACATCCACCGGAAGAAACTTGTCGACGCCCTGCACCACGGAATAGATGTCGTACATGCCGCCGGAGTTGGCGCAGGAGCCCATGGAAATCACCCACTTAGGCTCGAGCATTTGTTCGTAGAGGCGTTGGATGATCGGCGCCATCTTGATGAAGCAGGTGCCGGCGATGACCATGAAGTCCGCCTGGCGCGGCGAGGCGCGGATGACTTCGGCGCCGAAACGGGCAATGTCATGCGGCGCGGTGAAGGCCGTGGTCATCTCCACGTAGCAGCAGGAGAGGCCGAAGTTGTACGGCCAGAGTGAATTCTTGCGACCCCAGTTGACCGCGCCGTTGAGCACCTCTTCCAGCTTGCCCATGTAGATATTGCGGTGCACCTGGCCTTCGAGCGGATCGCCGACGGTCTCGCGCTCGCCAATCGGGTATTGCTGATTGGGCGCGTTGGGGTCGATTCGGGTGAGTTTGTATTGCACGCCTGCACCTCAAGATTTGGGTTTGCTGGCGAGGCGCTTGCGGCGCGCCTCCGGAGCCCAGTCGAGGGCGCCGATCCGGGCCAGATAAACCAACCCGGCCAGGAGAATCGCGATGAATATCAAGGCCTCGATAAACCCAGCCCAGCCGCTTTCACGCAGCGAGACGGCCCAGGCGAAGAGAAACAAGGCCTCCACATCGAAGATCACGAACAGCATCGCGACCAGGTAGAACTTGGCGGAAAAGCGCAGGCGGGCCCCCCCAGTGGAGACGATGCCGGACTCGAACGGCTCGTTCTTGCTGCGCCCCCAGGCTTTGCTGCCCAGCAGGCTGGAGACCCCGAGCATAAAGGCGCACAAACCCGCAACGCCTAGAAGAAAAACCGCTAACCCCCAGTTATGGGACAAGCTCACTACCGCATCAGGCATGCCGTACTCCTCGCTAAGGAAGGGTATTGCTCATGCATCGCTCCCTGCGCCTGCGTCTCGGCGCTTAGTTCAATACTAGGCGGGCTTCTGCAAGTCAGTGAATTTATGCCGAAAAAAAATTGCCACGGCTGCCCGTCACCCTGCAGCCAAGCATTGACTGCAGGACACCGGCAGAGGCTGTGGCGAAAAGGGCGGGTGATCGAGGCAGGGAAGTAACTAACCGGCCAGTACGACCGGTTAATTCGGGTGGAGCATTGACCCGGAGGGCTACAGCAGGCGGCGACCGTCATCGCGGGTGATCACCACTGTTGAGGAGCGTGGTCGTTTGCCGGGGCCGTCTGGCCAGGTGCTGAGCAAGTTGCTGGCGGTCGAGCCTTCGCCTGGATGCTGGATATTCACGAACAGCGTGCGGAAGTCTGGGGTGGCAGTGATACCGGTAATTTCCGCACCGAGCGGTCCGACCAGAAAGCGCTTCAACTCGCCACTTTTCGGGTCGGCAACCAGCATCTGGTTGTTGCCGAAGGGGCCGCTGCCGAGTTGACTGCCGCTCATGTCGGTTTGAATCCACAGGCGGCCTTCATCATCGAACCACAGGCCGTCTGGACTGGCCAGGCGGTTGTCGGCGCTCAGCGGCTGGCCGTTGGGCCCGACACTGTCGGTCTCCGGTCCGGCGAGCAGGAACAGATTCCAGCTGAAGTGGCGGCCCGCGGAGTGTTTACTGCCTTCACGCCAGCGGATGATGTGGCCATAGGCGTTGGCTGGCCGTGGGTTGGCGGCGTCGGTCTCGCTGCGTGAGCTGTTGTTGGTAAGCGTGAAGTAGACCTCGCCGTTGTCGGGATTCACCGCGCCCCATTCGGGGCGATCCATCTTGGTCGCGCCGACGACATCGGCGGCCAGGCGAGTATTGATCAGCACCTCACCCTGGTCGGCGAAGCTCACTCCAGCCGTTTGGCAGGCTTGTTGAAAGCTCGCATCCTGAAGGTCCAGGGCCAGCCACTCACCGCTACCGTCGGCATTGAAACGGGCGACGTACAGGGTGCCGTGATCCAGAAGCTGGCCATTGCTGCGCCCGGGGCGGTATTTGTCACGGCTGACATATTTGTAGATGTACTCGTTCTGCGAGTCGTCGCCGGAGTAGCAGACCAGCGGCCGCCCCGGCTTAACCGGGGCGAACACCAGGCCTTCGTGGGCGAAGCGGCCGAGTGCGGTGCGTTTGATCGGCTGAGACTCGGGGGCGAAAGGATCTATTTCGACGATCCAGCCGAAGTGGTTGGGTTCGTTGCGGTAGTCGTCACTGGCGCTTGCGCCCGTGCGGGTGGCATCGAAGCGTTCGAACTCATCGCCGGCCACGCTTTCCCAGCCGTAGCGGCTGCTGCTGCGCAGGCCATAACGGCTAAGTTCGCGGGGCAGGCTGGGGTCGTCGCTGGCGAAATACCCGGCCCAGTTTTCCTCGCAGGTCAGGTAGGTGCCCCAGGGCGTGAAACCGTTGGAGCAGTTGTTCAGCGTGCCGCGGGTGGCCGTGCCGGTCGGGCTGTAGCGGGTTTGCAGGAGTACGTGGCCGCGCGCCGGGCCGCTGATCTGCATGGGTGTTGCACCAGTGACGCGGCGGTTGCGAGCACTGGGCAACACTGTCCACTCGCCGCGCGGCCCACGGCAAACTTCCACCACGGACACCCCGTGGGCATTGATTTCCTTGCGCACTTGTTCGGCACTGGTGCGCTTGCCATCCACAACTGTGGGTCCATTGGCGTGGAGCAACCCGGCATCGATGTATTCATGGTTGAGCACCAGCAGGCCGTGATGGCTGTTGCGGCCGTGACCCTGCTGGGCATCGATAGGGAAGAAGTGCATACCATCGTGGTGCATGCCGAGTTGCTCGGCCTGGTCCTGGGCGCTGTTGCTGCCGTCGTCGAGGTAGGCCGGGTAGCGACCGCTAAGCGGGGTGCCCCAGGGTATGAACGGGCTAGCCCGGTAGCCAGCAGGCACGCTGATGGTATCGGCGCGCGTCACGGCCACTGGGACGAACGGTAACTTGCTGCGGCGCTTGAAAGAGAACCCCGCCGGGCCCTGGCTGGCCGGTTCAGCGGCATTGACCGCAGAGGGCAGGACCGCGCCCAGGAATGCCAAGGTACCCAGCGCGGCGCCACCGGCCAACACCTGTCGGCGGGCGAGGCCGCCGCTGATCACCTGGTTGATGTGAGTGTTTGCGCAGTGGTTGCTGAGTAACTCATCACCACTACCGAACAACACCTCGTTGTCACTCTCATGTTGCATGGTCGGCTCCTTGGGCTGATCGACGGAGCCTCGACGCTAAACAAACAACACGACGGAACGATTACAGGACATGTGCCGCAGTGCACAAATCGGGCAGGCACGCAGGTGCTCTAAGTCGCGTGAAGCGTTTGGCGTGAGCAGTATCAGGCTAGGTCACGGCGAGTGATTTTGGCGGGTTCGATCAGCTGCCGAGGTGTGCGGAGCTGGTCATGCGCGGGAAGGGTTTTGGGGAGAACGAGGAGGTCGTTGGTGGAAACAGTAGGTCGCACACATAAAAAAACCCAGCATCGCTGCTGGGTTTTTTTGTACCGGCGCTCAGCCAGAAGACTCGATCCTGGCTGAGTGAGTCAGTTGCGTTTAACCGAACTGATTCATGGTGTTGTCTTTACCACCGGCCTTCAGCGCGGCTTCACCAGCGAAGTACTCTTTATGGTTGTCACCGATGTCGGAGCCAGCCATGTTCTGGTGTTTCACGCAAGCGATGCCCTGGCGCAGCTCTTCACGCTGAACGCCTTTGACGTAGGCCAGCATGCCCTGGTCTGCGAAGTACCCTTTGGCCAGGTTGTCGGTGGACAGCGCGGCGGTGTGGTAGGTAGGCAGGGTGATCAGGTGGTGGAAGATACCGGCCTGAGCCGAACCATCACGCTGGAAGGTCCGGATCTTCTCGTCTGCAACCTGAGCCAGTTCGGTCTGGTCGTACTCGACGCTCATCAGCTGGGCGCGGTCGTAGGCGGAAACGTCTTTGCCTTCAGCGACGAATGCATCGAACACTTGCTGACGGAAGTTCAGGGTCCAGTTGAAGGACGGGCTGTTGTTGTAAACCAGCTTGGCATTCGGAATCACTTCGCGGATGCGGTTAACCATGGCCGCGATCTGGCCAACGTGTGGCTTCTCGGTTTCGATCCACAGCAGGTCGGCACCGTTCTGCAGCGAGGTGATGCAGTCCAGCACGCAGCGGTCTTCGCCGGTGCCTTTGCGGAACTGGAACAGGTTGCTAGGCAGACGCTTAGGACGCAGCAGCTTGCCGCCACGGTTGATGACCACGTCACCGTTACCCAGTTCGGCAGCGGACACTTCTTCGCAATCGAGGAAGGCGTTGTACTGGTCGCCCAGGTCGCCCGGCTGCTTGGTCACGGCGATTTGCTTGGTCAGGCCAGCACCCAGGGAGTCGGTACGTGCAACGATCACGCCGTCATCGACACCCAGCTCGAGGAACGCGTAGCGAACTGCGTTGATCTTGGCGAGGAAGTCTTCGTGGGGAACGGTTACTTTGCCGTCCTGGTGACCGCACTGCTTCTCGTCGGACACCTGGTTTTCGATCTGGATGCAGCACGCGCCTGCTTCGATCATGCGCTTGGCCAGCAGGTAGGTGGCTTCCGGGTTACCGAAACCGGCGTCGATGTCGGCGATGATCGGTACTACGTGAGTTTCGTAGTTATCGATCTTGCCCTGAATTTCAGCGGCCTTGGCAGCGTCGCCAGCAGCGCGGGCAGCATCCAGGTCGACGAACAGCAGGTCCAGCTCGCGGGCATCAGCCTGGCGCAGGAAGGTGTACAGCTCTTCGATCAGGCCGGATACGGCAGTCTTTTCGTGCATCGACTGATCCGGCAGCGGGCCGAAGTCAGAACGCAGTGCAGCGACCATCCAGCCGGACAGGTAGAGGTAGCGCTTGTTGGTGGTCTTCAGATGTTTCTTGATGGAAATCATCTTCTGCTGACCGATAAAACCATGCCAGCAACCCAGCGACTGGGTGTAGACGGAGCTGTCAGCGTCGTACTCGGCCATGTCGTTACGCATGATGGCGGCAGTGTACTTGGCGATATCAAGACCGGTTTTGAAGCGGTTCTGAGCGCGCATGCGGGCGACGGACTCAGGGTTGATAGCGCTCCAGCTGTTACCGGCTGTCTCTTTAAGAGCCGCTACGGCTTTGATGTCGTTTTGATAAGCTGACATGGTCAATCCTTCAAAGTATGTGTTTGGTTGAGCACCGGCTTTCCCACTCAAAACCTGAGTGAACAAGGCTTTGGTTGCGGGGGCTCACCGCAGAACATCGAGAGAGTGACCAGGACGCATTGAAACTGGGAGGAGGGGGTGACGAGACGAACAGTTCGCTGACTACAGCTGCTGCAAATGACCAGGTCATTTGGCGTTTACCGGCTCGTGGATGCCGTTGGACGACTCAGTAGACTGCGATTGCCATGCTGGCTATACGTTAAAACGCTTCCCCGTCCCTCAGGACAACTTCGTTCCAGTCGCAATCTCGTCGAACTGCCTTGTGGGCTTTACAACACGAGCCGTCCCAACGGTAAGTCGGAGAGCGACCCGGGAGGCCCTTTCCAGGGCCCCTGATTAGCGGGAGCGAGGCCATAATGCCTCCGCAGAAAGGGTTCGTCAAACGTTTTGTAGTGGTTTTTTAGCACTACTACATAAGTTCTAAAGCGACTGATGAGTCATGCCGGCCAAGTATTTATTCAACGATTTCGACCTTCACCCGCAAGCTCATGTCTTCGCGGCCCTGGGTTGAGCGTTGCTGTCCAAAGCCCTGTTGATCGACATGGCTTTGCTCGTTGACGCCGCCGATGCTGATCCATTCGCCAAGCCGGCCGCTGACCCGGGTATCGGTGCTTTGCACGTCAATTACCCCTGGCTGTGATGGATTCAGGCGGTCGCGGTTACTGCTGATGCTGATATGCACGATGTCCCCGGTGAGGCTGGCGGTCACGTAGAAACCACGGGTGACGTCGCGGTACTGGGTGTTGTTGTACACCTGGCCGTAGCCGTCGTGGCTGCTGGTGGTAATGGGCACGCTCTGGCCGATCTGAATCAAGGCGGGATAGCCTTCGTTGGTTTGCACCTGTTGCGTGCCACCACCGCGACTGTCGGTGTTGCGACGGATGATGCGTACCTGGTCACGACCGTTGATCTCGCCCTGGCCGATTATCACTTCGGCATTGCCAGCGCCGATCGACCCATCGGTGCGGTAACCGCGATCGGTCTGGTAGGCCGAGTCGGAGCTGTCGACGCTGATCAACAGGCGGCGAGGCTGGGTGTCCAGCTGGCTCAGTAAGGCGCGGATTTCCTCGATCTTCGCCGGCGTGGCATTGACCACCAACTGGTTGCCATAAGCGTTGATGCGGCCCTCATTGCCCAGCACCGATTGCAGCAGCGGGAGCATTTCGTCGGCGGTGTGGTAATTCAGGGGGATGACTTCGGTGGCGGCACTCAATGCCTGGCTGACACAGAACAGCAGGGCGGCGATTAGGGTGCGAGCATTCATAGCAGGAAACTCCGCAAGTCAGGGTCAAGGATGCTGGTATCCCAAGCCAGGTCGAAGGCTCTTTGTTGCAGGCGAACTCGGCCTGGATTCTGGTACAAGGCATAGCCGGCGAACTGGCCGTGTTCGGGGCGCACGAGCATACCGCTGCTATCGGCGAGCAGGAAGCTGGCGTCTTCAGCGGGATAGTCAGGATGCAGCTTGCGAATAAGCAAGTTGCTGGTCAGGCGGCGTGACAGGCTGAGCAGGCGGTGGCCGTCTTTCACGCTGCGGTTGAGATCTTTGACCAGAATGCGCAGGCGATTCTTCGGATTGGCGAGGAGAAACCGCCTGCAGGCCTCCTCGATGCTGCTGTGATGATAGAGCCAGGGCTCCAGGTCATCAGTGTAGATACACAGGCTGCGACGGGCTTGCTGGAGCAGGGCGAGGGCGTGGGCTCGGGCCTCATCGGTCTGACTGAAACGCTCCAGCGGCTGGTGCTCGCCGAGAACGAAGGGGGCGGGTTCACAGCGCGCGCTATCGGTGACCACAGGCTCTGGGTTGTGGACGGCGAAACGCCCCGAAGACTCGAATTCGATAGCAGGAAGCGGTTCTGCCGCGTTGCTGTCGGTTGCGTCTGGCGGGGCGTTCTTGTCGTTCATCCTGACCTCTTGGAGCCTGTGCTTGATTGCCCGAACCAAGGCAAGGAGCGGCAGCACCCATAGGCCCAAGGCAGTAGGTGCAATGTAGCATCAAGCCCTGCGCGGGTAGCGGATCAGTTCTTCTAGTCGCTGTCGCGCACCATGTCCACGTGGGGGATGCCGGCGTCGAGGTATTCACCGCTGACGATGGCAAAGCCTAGCCGTTCATAGAAAGCCGTGGCATGCACCTGGGCACTGAGCATTTGGCGCTGCAGACCACGTTTTTCAGCTTCGGCGATGACCGCGCGCATCAGCGCATCACCGACTTTCAGCCCGCGCCAGTCCTTGAGTACCGACATCCGGCCGATATGCCCGTCGGGCAGCAGGCGCGCCGTACCAATCGGGTAGTCGCCTTCATAGGCTAGAAAATGCGCGGCATCGGCATCCTCTGCGTCCCATTCGAGCTCCGGTGGCACGGATTGTTCGGCGATAAATACCGCTTCGCGAATGCGTCGAAGCTCGGCATTGTCCTTCTGCCAGTCGGCCAGGCGGACGTGAATGCTATTCATTGGCAAACTCCAGGCTGCCTTGCTTGACCAGTTCCCAGAGCAAATTACGCGCGGTTTCGTCGCCCAGCCACTGACCAAGGTTTTCGCTATGTAACGCTTCCGCCGCGCAGACAAGCTTGAGCAGCTCACGCAGACTGGCCGGCAGCAGGCGACTCTGACCGCTGGCGAACAGCACCAGATCTTCGCCGACTTCGGACCAGGCCAGGCGGGCACTGGGGTTGCGGATTAAGACGGCGCCGTCTTGCAGATTGCCGAGGAAGGCTTCCTCATCCATTTCGATGCCGCCGATCAATTCCGGGTAGCGTGGTTCGGTCATGAATTGGCCGAACCAGGTCATCAGCAGCCGCTCGTCGCCCATGTGTTCGTTGAGCAGGTTCTTCAGGCGATCCAGCGAGTCGCGCTGGATCTGGTGGGGATCGCTGGTCGGCTGCGCATCGGCGTCGCTGTAGCGCTCCTCATCGGGCAGGAACTGGCCCAGGAAGTCGGTGAAATGGGTGAGTACTTCGGCGGCGCTTGGCGCGCGGAAGCCTACGGAATAGGTCATGCAATCATCCTCAGCGGTACCACAGTGGGCCAGGAGTGGCGGCAGATACAGCATGTCGCCGGGTTCCAGTACCCATTCTTCAGTTTTATCGAATTCGGCCAGAATTTTCAGATCCGCATGCTCGAGTAATGGGCTCTCGGAGTTGCAGGTCTGGCCTATTTGCCAGCGGCGCTTGCCGTGGCCTTGCAGCAGGAATACGTCGTAATTATCGAAGTGCGGGCCGACGCCGCCACCCGGTGTGGCGAAGCTGACCATGACATCGTCGATGCGCCACTTGGGCAGGAAGTTGAATGACTCCAGCAGTTCGCCGACTTCCGGGACGAACTGATCGACCGCTTGCACCAGTAGGGTCCAGTCACGTTCGGGCAGATCGGCGAAGGCATCCTCGGCGAATGGACCGCGGCGTAGTTCCCAGGGCCGCTCGCCGTGCTCGAGTACCAGGCGCGATTCAACTTCTTCCTCCAGCGCCAGGCCGGCCAGTTCGTCGGGCGAGATCGGGCTCTCGAAGTCGGGCATCGCCTGGCGCACCAGTAGCGGTTTCTTCTGCCAGTAATCACGCAAGAACTCGCGCGCGGTCAGGCCACCCAGAAGTTGCAGTGGAATATCAGGATTCATCGGTAAGCCTTTGAAATGAGTAATTACCCATAAATAAAAACGCCCGGCACAGCCGGGCGTAGGGAGGGCTGTTGCCGCTTAGATGCGCTTGGCCTGAGCCACGGCGTTGCCGATGTAGTTGGCTGGGGTCAGTTGCTTGAGCTCGGCCTTGGCTTCGGCGGGCATGTCCAGCCCGTCGATAAAGCTCAGGAGTGCCTCTGGACTGATGCCCTTGCCCCGAGTCAGCTCTTTCAGCTTTTCGTAGGGGTTTTCGATGGCGTAGCGGCGCATCACGGTCTGAATAGGCTCTGCCAGTACTTCCCAGCAGGCGTCCAGATCTTGAGCAATGCGTTGAGTATTCAGCTCTAACTTGCTGATCCCTTTCAAGCTGGCTTCGTAAGCAATAACGCTGTGGGCGAAACCGACGCCGAGATTGCGCAGCACCGTGGAATCGGTCAGGTCACGCTGCCAGCGCGAGATCGGCAGCTTGCTGGCCAGGTGCTGGAATAGTGCATTGGCGATGCCGAGGTTGCCTTCGGAGTTTTCGAAATCGATCGGGTTGACCTTGTGCGGCATGGTCGAGGAGCCGATTTCTCCAGCAATGGTGCGCTGTTTGAAATAGCCCAGGGAGATATAGCCCCAGATGTCACGGTCGAAGTCGATCAGGATGGTATTGAAGCGGGCAATCGCATCGAACAGCTCGGCAATGTAGTCGTGCGGTTCGATTTGCGTGGTGTAGGGGTTGAACTGCAGGCCCAGGTCGCCCTCGATGAAGGTGCGAGCGTTGGCTTCCCAGTCAATCTGCGGATAAGCCGACAGGTGCGCGTTGTAGTTACCTACTGCGCCGTTGATCTTGCCCAGCAAAGGCACGGCTGCGACTTGGCCGATCTGCCGCTCCAGGCGATAGACCACGTTGGCCAGCTCTTTGCCGAGGGTGGTCGGCGAGGCCGGTTGACCGTGGGTACGCGAGAGCATAGGTACGTCGGCGAACTTCACTGCCAGTTCACGAATCGCTTCGGCGGTCTGACGCATCAACGGCAGCAGCACGTTGTCGCGACCTTCGCGCAGCATCAGTGCGTGGGACAGGTTGTTGATGTCCTCGGAGGTGCAGGCGAAGTGGATGAATTCGCTGACCTTGTCCAGCTCAGGCAGCTTGGCGGCCTGTTCCTTGAGCAAATACTCCACGGCTTTGACGTCGTGGTTGGTGGTGCGCTCGATTTCTTTCACGCGTTCAGCGTGCTCGATGGCGAAGTTTTCCGCCAGTTCGTTGAGCACGGCCTGGGCTTCGGCCGAGAAGGGCGCGACCTCGGCAATGCCGTCGTGGGCGGCGAGGCGCTGCAGCCAGCGCACTTCAACCAGAACGCGGAAACGGATCAGGCCGTATTCGCTGAAAATGGGGCGCAGTGCGCTGGTTTTGCCGGCGTAGCGGCCATCGACGGGGGAAACCGCAGTGAGCGAAGAAAGCTGCATAGAAGGCGTTCTCGGGCAGTCGGGCAACGAAAAGGGCGCATATCATACATGAAAACAGTGCTCGGGCCGCGTTTGGCCGACGGCCGTTCAGCGAGCGTGACGACGAATCGACAGCAGGCTAGAGGCGAAAATCAAGGCAGCGCCGAACAACGATGTCAGGTCCGGGGTTTCGCCCCAGCGCAGCCAGGCGATCAGGCCGGCAAACACGATGGCCAGGTAGGCGACGGGACCGATCAAACCAGGTGGTGCCAGACTATAGGCTTTGGACATGATGATCTGACTGGCGGTGGCGAGCAGGCCGATGAACAGCAGCAAACTCAACTCATGCTGACTCACCGGTTGCCAGGCCCAGGCGAGCGGGAGCGCCGAGATCAATGCACTGAACAGGGAAAAGTAGAAGACCATGCGAAAGGCGGGCTCGGTGTCACTCATCTCGCGAATCGAGACAAAGGCAAAGGCCGCCAGAATGCTGGCTGCCATGCCGATCAGTGCCTGGCTGTCGAGCAGGGCGGCGGAAGGCTTGGCAACCAGCAGCACGCCGAGCAGGCCGATGATGGTGGTGGCAAGGATGCGCTTGCTCAGCGGTTCTTTCAGCCAACACCAGGCGATCAGTGGGGTGAAGACTGGGGCCGAATAGGTGAACAGCATGGCATCGGCCAGTGGCAAATGGGCGATGGCATAAAAGAAGCAGTACATCGCCGCCAGGCCGAAGAAGGTGCGCCACAGATGCGACTTGAGGCGGCCCGTTCTCAATGGACGCGTGCCTTTGAGCAGAATCAGCGGTAGAAACAACAGCACACCGACAAGGTTGCGAAAGAACACCACCGATTCATTGTTGACGCTGATGGAGACTTCGCGCACGCCAACGCCCATCAGCGCGAATAACAGTGCGGAGAGCGCCAGCAGCGCGGCGCCTCGCATGGGGTTGACCATGCGCGCTGCCATGGGTCAGCTACGCAGCAGCGGGTAGAGTTCTTTGAGTAATTTGCCGCGACTTAACACCAGCTGCCAGCGATGGCCACCGAGCTGACGCCACAAGCGTGCCGCGCGAATACCGGCAAGTAACAGGGCGCGGATTTTCGAGGCATTGCTGGGTTGTTGCAGGTGGCGCATGTCACCTTGCACCTGAATGCGCTGACGGAAGGTGCTGATGGTGTCCTGGTACAGGCTGCCGCAGGAGGCGACCACGTTCTCGTGAATCGGCCCGAAGTGCTCGACCTGTTGTTGAATCTGATCGAGGCGTTTGCCCATGACCTGCAGCATGTCGTCGCGCTTGGACAGTTGTCGCTCCAGCGCGAGTAGGGCCAGGGCATAGCGCAGCGGTTCGCGCTGCAGGCTGGCGGGGTCGCGCTCCAGTGAACTGACCAGGGCGCGATAGCCATCGCGCAGGTTGAGATCATCGCCGCCGTAAACATCCAGGGTGTTCTGCGGGTCGCGGATCAATAGGCTACCGAGCATGCAGGCCAGATCGGCTTCGCTGATCTGGCCGGTGCGCGCGAGCTTATCGACCAGTACGGCCGACTCGAAAACCGCGGCCAGTGCCACCAGCTGCTCCTGTGTCGGGGTCATGAGCGTGGGCCCTTGCTGCTCCAGGGTTCGGCTGTTTCGATCACGCCGCCGCCGAGGCAAACCTCGCCGTCATAGAACACTACGGACTGGCCCGGTGTAACGGCTCGTTGTGGCATGGCAAACGAGGCGCGGTAGCCATTGGCGGTCTGTTCCAATGTGCAGGCCTGGTCACTCTGGCGGTAGCGCACCTTGGCGGTCAGTTGGCGTGGGCTGCTGAGGTCGACTGGGTTGACCCAGTAAATCTGCGAGGCAAGCAGGGCGCTGGAGAATAGCCAAGGGTGTTCGTTACCTTGACCAACCACCAATACATTTCTCACTAAGTCTTTCTCCAGGACGTACCAGGGTTCGTCGCTGGCATCTTTCAAACCGCCAATACCCAGACCTTGGCGCTGGCCGATGGTGTGGTACATCAAGCCATGGTGGCGACCGATGACCTCGCCTTCGGTGGTTTCGATATCACCAGGCTGAGCGGGCAGATACTGCTTGAGGAAGTCGCTGAAGCGGCGCTCGCCGATGAAGCAGATGCCGGTGGAGTCTTTTTTCTTCGCCGTGGCCAGCTGATATTTCTCGGCGATGGCGCGCACCTGGGGCTTCTCCAGTTCGCCGACCGGGAACAGGGTCTTGGCGATCTGCTCGCCGCCGACCGCATGCAGGAAGTAGCTCTGATCCTTGTTCGGGTCCAGGCCCTTGAGCAGTTCGGTACGGCCGTGGCTATCGCGGCGGCGCACATAGTGGCCGGTGGCGATGAGATCGGCACCGAGCATCAGCGCATAGTCGAGAAAGGCTTTGAACTTGATCTCGCGGTTGCACAGGATGTCCGGGTTGGGGGTGCGCCCAGCCTTGTACTCGGCGAGGAAGTGCTCGAACACATTGTCCCAGTACTCCGCCGCGAAATTGGCGGTGTGCAGCTTGATGCCGATCTTGTCGCACACGGCCTGGGCGTCGGCCAGGTCATCCATGGCGGTGCAATATTCGGTGCCGTCGTCCTCGTCCCAGTTCTTCATGAACAGGCCTTCGACCTGATAACCCTGCTCCAGCAGCAGCAGGGCAGAAACAGACGAGTCGACGCCGCCGGACATGCCGACGATTACGCGGGTTGCAGTTGGATCGGGCATGGGTTGAGTGTGCAGAGGCTCAAAAGGACGCGATTCTAACAGGGCCGGCTCGTTGCGGCGACTAGCCAGGCGTTAAGCTGGGTCGCGGATCAGGGTTAACGGGAAGCACGCGCCATCCAGGTAGTCGTCGATGCAGCGCAGTACCAGCTCGCTGCGCCAGCGCTCTGGCTGGGCGGCCAATTCGTCGCGAGTCAGCCAGCGTGGACCGATGATGCCTTCATCCAGTGCGAGTTCAGGATGTCGCTGCAGCGCTTTGGCAGCGAAGCAGACGCGCTGATAGGTCACCCCATTGCTGGGGGCTGTATAGAGATAAATGCCGGTGACGCCGGTCAGCTCGACATCCCAGCCGGTTTCTTCGAGGGTTTCGCGTATGGCGGCCTGCAGGAGGCTTTCGTCTGCCTCCAGGTGGCCGGCAGGCTGGTTGAATACTGCACGGCCCTCGGCCAGTTCTTCGACCAAGAGGAAGCGGCCCTGGTCTTCGATGACCGTGGCCACGGTGATATGAGGCAGCCAATTCATAAAACACTACCTGAGCAGATAAATGGTGAGCATAACAGTCGCGCCTGTGCGCTTCTGTCAGGCCGAAAGCAGAAACCCCGGCGCAGGGGCCGGGGTTTCCATGGTGTGACGCCCGTGGGCGCCGGGTATTAGCGCTTAAGCCAGTGCGGCGAGGGCGGCGTTGAAGGTCGCGCTCGGGCGCATGACCTGGCTGGCCAGTTGCGGGTTGGCGCGGTAGTAGCCGCCGATCTCGACAGGCTTGCCCTGGACAGCGTTCAACTCGGCCACGATGGCGGCCTCGTTGTCGCTCAGGGCCTTCGCCAGCGGGCTGAACTGCGCTTGCAGCTCGAGGTCTTCGGTCTGTGCGGCCAGTTCCTGAGCCCAGTACAGGGTCAGGTAGAAATGGCTGCCGCGATTGTCCAGCTCGCCGGTCTTGCGCGAAGGCGACTTGTTGTTGTCCAGCAGCTTGCCGGTGGCCGCGTCCAGGGTTGTGCCGAGCAACTTGGCTTTCGCGTTGTTGCTCTTGATCCCGGTCTCTTCCAGAGACACCGCCAGGGCCAGGAACTCGCCGAGCGAGTCCCAGCGCAGGTGGTTCTCTTCGATCAGCTGCTGCACGTGCTTGGGCGCCGAACCGCCGGCACCGGTTTCGTACATGCCGCCACCGGCCATAAGCGGCACGATGGAGAGCATCTTGGCCGAGGTGCCCAGCTCCATGATCGGGAACAGGTCGGTCAGGTAGTCGCGCAACACGTTGCCGGTCACCGAGATGGTGTCCTGGCCGCGGATCAGGCGTTCCATGCTCACGCGGATGGCTTCGTTGTAGCCCATCATGCGGATGTCCAGACCGTTCAGATCGTGTTCCTGCAGGTAGGCTTCGACTTTCTTCTGCAGTTGGCGGTCGTGGGCGCGTTCCGGGTCCAGCCAGAAGATGGCCGGGGTGTTGGACTGGCGGGCACGGGTCACGGCCAGCTTGACCCAGTCGCGGATCGGCGCGTCCTTGGTCTGGCAGGCGCGCCAGATGTCGCCAGCTTCGACTTCGTGCTGCATCAGCACGGTGCCGTCGGCCAGGACCACGCGCATGCTGCCGTCGGCGGTCATTTCGAAGGTCTTGTCGTGGGAGCCGTATTCCTCGGCCTTCTGTGCCATCAGGCCGACGTTCGGTACGCTGCCCATGGTGGTCGGGTCGAACGCGCCGTTGGTCTTGCAGAAGTTGATCATCTCCTGATAGATGCGGGCGTAGGTGCTTTCCGGCATGACGGCCTTGGCGTCCTTCAGCTTGCCGTCCTTGCCCCACATCTGCCCGGAGCTGCGGATCATGGCCGGCATCGAGGCGTCGACGATCACGTCGCTCGGGATGTGCAGGTTGGTGATGCCCTTGACCGAGTCGACCATGGCCATTTCCGGGCGGCCGCTGTAGCAGGCGTGGATATCGTGGAGGATCTCTTCCTGCTGCGAGGCAGGCAGGTTCTTGATCTTGTCGTAGACGCTGCTCAGGCCGTTATTTGGGTTGACGCCCAGTTCGTCGAACAGCTCGGCGTACTTATCGAACACCTCTTTGTAGTACACGCTGACGGCGTGGCCGAAGACGATCGGGTGGGACACCTTCATCATCGTCGCCTTGACGTGCAGCGACCACATGACGCCGGTCTCCTTGCAGTCCTGCAGGGTCGCCTCGAAGAATTCACGCAGCTTACGACAGCTCATGAACATGCTGTCGAACACTTCGCCTTCTTGCAGGGCGAGCTGCTTCTTGACTTCGACCTGGCCGTCCTTGCCAATAAATTCGATGCGCACGTCACCGGCCTGGGCCATGGTGATCGATTGTTCGCTGGAGAAGAAGTCGCCGCCGCGCATGTAGTCGGCGTGGGATTGCGACGCCATGCTCCACTTGCCCATGGAGTGTGGGTGCTTGCGGACGAAGGCTTTGACTGCCGCAGGTGCGCGACGATCAGAGTTGCCTTCGCGCAGAACCGGGTTGACCGCGCTGCCGAGTACCTTGCTGTAACGGGCCTGGGCGTCTTTCTCGGCGTCGGTCTGCGGGTCTTCAGGGAAGTCGGGAATGTTGTAGCCCTGAGCCTGCAGTTCGGCGATGGCACCCTTGAGTTGTGGTACCGAGGCGCTGATGTTCGGCAGCTTGATGATATTGGCGTCTGGCGTAGTGGCCAGGACAGCCAGCTTGGCGAGATCGTCCTCGGCTTGCTTGTCGGCATCCAGTCGGTCGGCAAAGCTTGCAAGGATGCGCCCTGCAAGAGAGATGTCGCGTGTTTCGACGGCGATGCCAGCAGAGGCTGCGAAGGCTTCTACAATAGGTAGAAGCGAGTAAGTGGCGAGGGCTGGGGCTTCGTCGGTGAAGGTATAGATGATCTTCGAACGGGTGGACATTTAGGGTTAACTCTCTTCTTCGCTGAGCGTACACAAGCCCTCGACATGCGCAGGTAGGCGCCGTGGTTCGCTGTGTGAGCGAGCCGGAAGTCGAGGACTTGCCGCGGTGATGTTGGATGCACCAGTAGAGTGTCGAGCACTTCGAGCCGTCGAGTCGCGGTAGCAATTCGGCAGATTCAAGAGGCGGACGTCTCGTTCAAGACAGTCAGCCCCTTATGACTCGTTAGTCACCTAAGCAGTATACCACTGCGACTGTGCGTCGCAGAATGCCCTTGTGCATAAGACCAACGAACATATGGTTTCGCTCGATTCAACTGAGTTACTCTCGGGCGATGCGCACTGTTTAACCACAAGACGGAGTCCAGCATGGGATACCAAAAGATCCAGGTGCCAGCAACCGGTGACAAAATCACCGTCAATGCCGATATGTCCCTCAATGTACCGAACAATCCGATCATCCCTTACATCGAGGGTGATGGCATCGGCGTCGACATCAGCCCGGTGATGATCAAGGTCGTTGATGCGGCTGTCGAAAAAGCCTACGGCGGCAAGCGCAAGATTTCCTGGATGGAAGTTTACGCTGGCGAGAAGGCCACCCAGGTTTACGATCAGGACACCTGGTTGCCGCAGGAAACTCTGGACGCTGTCAAAGACTACGTCGTTTCCATCAAAGGCCCGCTGACTACGCCCGTCGGTGGTGGTATCCGCTCCCTAAACGTAGCGCTGCGTCAGCAGTTAGACCTGTACGTCTGCCTGCGCCCCGTGCGCTGGTTCGAAGGCGTGCCTAGCCCGGTGAAAAAACCCGGCGATGTCGACATGACCATCTTCCGCGAAAACTCCGAAGATATTTATGCCGGTATTGAGTGGAAAGCCGGTTCACCGGAAGCAGACAAGGTCATCAAGTTCCTCAAGGAAGAAATGGGGGTAACCAAGATCCGTTTCGATGAAAACTGCGGCATTGGCGTCAAGCCGGTTTCCAAGGAAGGCACCAAGCGTCTGGCGCGCAAGGCGCTGCAGTACGTGGTTGATAACGACCGCGACTCGCTGACCATCGTGCATAAAGGCAACATCATGAAGTTCACCGAAGGTGCCTTCAAAGAGTGGGCCTACGAAATTGCGGCCGAGGAGTTCGGCGCAACCCTGCTCGATGGCGGTCCTTGGATGCAGTTCAAGAACCCGAAAACCGGTAAGAATGTCATCGTTAAAGATGCTATCGCCGACGCCATGCTGCAGCAGATCCTGTTGCGTCCGGCCGAATACGATGTGATTGCCACTCTGAACCTCAACGGTGACTACCTGTCCGACGCTCTGGCGGCCGAGGTGGGTGGCATTGGCATCGCTCCGGGCGCCAACCTGTCCGACACCATCGCCATGTTCGAGGCGACCCACGGTACGGCGCCGAAGTACGCGGGCCAGGACAAGGTCAACCCGGGTTCGCTGATCCTCTCTGCCGAAATGATGTTGCGCCATATGGGCTGGGTAGAAGCTGCCGACCTGATCATCAAAGGTACCAATGGCGCTATCTCGGCCAAGACCGTGACCTACGACTTCGAGCGCCTGATGGAAGGTGCCAAGCTGATGTCGTGCTCGCAGTTCGGCGACGCCATGATCACTCACATGTGAGTGATCAGCGGTGTCTAGTCCTGAAATAGGTTTACACCTGTTTCACTCTCAAAACGCCCGGTGCACCGCATCGGGCGTTTTGTATTTCAAGGCCAGATGTGGCCGCTCTTCGTTATAAATAGCCACCGATTCGCCCACCATCTTCCGAGCCTCTGCCAGGTCTTTTGGCCGACGCAGCAGGAATTCCATCTTCAAAATACCGTTCACTCGCTCGGCCATCGCGTTTTGGTAACAGTCGTACCCGTCGGTCATTGAACAGGTAATGCCATGCTTGATGTGCAACTGCTGATAAAGGTCTGAGCAGTACTGGGCGCCGCGGTCAGAATGATGGATCAGAGGTTGGTCTGTTTCTCTCTCGCTGACAGCGCTCTTCAGAGCCTTGAGCACCGACTCCGTGTGCAACGTCTCATGCACGTGATGCCCTACGATTTTGCGTGAGAAGGCATCGGTCACCAGGCTTAGGTACGCTACATTTTCCTGGGTCGGCAGGTAGGTTATGTCGGCGACCCAAACTTGTTCAGGGCCCGTAGCAACAACCTGTGCTGGGCCGTCTTTTAGCAGATTGGGATGGCGTCGGAAGCGATGATGGCTGTGGGTGGTTTTGTGATAAGCACGTTTGCGTGGCACCAGTTCACGCGCCTCTCGCAGGATTGTGAACAACCGATCTCGCCCGACTTGCAGCGATGTTCTAGCTTCAATATGCAGTAAATGGTGCAGCTTGCGCGTTCCTAGCCGGGGCTGGCGGCGACGCTTTTCCAAGACAAAATCCAGCACGCCTTGATCGTGTTGGGCGCGGGCCTCGTATGCCCGGATTCGCTTGTAATAAGCCTGGCGCGAAATTTCCATAAACAGGCAAGCCCTAGTGATGCTCAGGCCTTCGATTTGCCCTTGCGAGAGGACTTGCCGGGTCGCTTTTTTACGATAGAAACGCCGTAGTCGTTTTTCAGAACGTTCACGACAGCTTCAAAAAATTGAGCCTTCTGGTTGCTCATCGTGAGCTGTTCTTCAAGCTCCTTGATCCGCTGTTCAGGCGTCAGTGGTGTGGATGGCTTGTGCACGGCGCGGGTTCTCTGAACTCGAATGGATGCGCCTTGGCTCCAGTCCTGTCGACCATGTTTGCGTAACCAAACCAGCACTGTCGAGCTACCCTGGATGCCATAGCGGGTTTGAGCGTCTTTATAACTCAACTCGCCTTTTTCAACTTGATCTACAACCGCCAATTTAAAAGCCAAGGTGTAATCGCGCTGACTGCGCCTTTTCCCCGAATCCATTGCGCCCTCCTGAAAATAGGTCAGAAGGTGTAAACCTTATTCAGGGCGGGACACGGTAAGAAAAAAGGCCGGTCATTGACCGGCCTTTTTCATGAGAAGGTGATGCCCTGGTGGTTAGACTTCAACCGTATTTCCGTGAGGTAGGTTGGCCGTAGCCGATGCTTCGGCAGGGATAGAAATCGCACTGATATTCACGGCGTGGAGCCCTTTAGGGCCCTGAATTATATCGAAACTCACCGACTGACCCGCTTTGAGCGTTTTATAGCCCTCCATCTGGATCGCCGAGTAGTGGGCGAACAGGTCCTCATCTCGGCCGTCGGCCAGGATAAATCCATAGCCCTTGGCGTTGTTGAACCACTTGACCTTACCGCTAAGCATGCTCATATCCCTCTGCAAAGGACCCCATCACTGGAGTATCATCCACTTCGATTCCGCGCATTAATCAACCGGGTTGGGCGAGGGCGCGGAATCTCTCATACCCTGAATGGGTATTTATTGTTTGTAACACCGTTTTGCCGATAGTCAAGGCGATGCTGCAACTGGCTGAGAAGCCGTTCAAACTCCTTCTAGTCCCTGTCTTCGTCCAACCACGAACCTTTTCCCCACATGCATGCAAGTAGCCAGATTCGACTAACATTCAATCAGGATCGCCCAGCAACGCATGAGGACGATTCTTTCGGTCTTGCCGTTCAGGAATCTAAACCGGCGTTACAGGCACCACCGCTGTACAAGGTGGTCATATTCAATGACGACTACACACCTATGGATTTCGTAGTCGAGGTGCTCGAGGTGTTTTTCAACCTAAATCGGGAGCTGGCGACCAAGATGATGCTGACCGTCCACACAGAGGGGCGGGCAGTTTGCGGAGTGTTTACCCGCGACATTGCCGAAACAAAGGCGATGCAGGTCAACCAATACGCGAGAGAATGCCAGCATCCATTACTCTGTGAGATCGAGAAGGACGGTTAGCGCCGGCCGCTTGGGCATGAGGTGAAGCTATGTTAAATCGAGAGCTCGAAGTCACCCTCAATCTGGCCTTCAAAGAGGCTCGCACCAAGCGTCATGAGTTCATGACGGTTGAGCACCTCCTGCTGGCTCTACTGGATAACGAAGCCGCCGCCAGCGTATTGCGCGCATGCGGCGCCAGCCTCGACAAGTTGCGGCATGATTTACAGGAGTTCATCGACTCCACTACGCCACTGATTCCTCTGCATGACGAAGAGCGCGAAACTCAGCCGACCCTGGGCTTCCAGCGTGTTTTGCAGCGCGCGGTATTCCATGTGCAAAGCTCTGGCAAGCGCGAGGTTACGGGCGCCAACGTATTGGTGGCGATTTTCAGTGAGCAGGAAAGCCAGGCCGTGTTTTTGCTCAAGCAACAGAGTGTCGCGCGGATCGACGTGGTCAACTTCATCGCTCATGGCATTTCCAAGGTGCCGGGGCATGGCGGCCACTCTGACGCCGATCAGGAGATGCAGGACGAAGAAGGCGGGGAGTCCTCGACCTCGGGTAACCCGCTGGATGCTTACGCCAGCAACCTCAACGAGCTGGCGCGTCAGGGGCGGATTGATCCTCTGGTCGGTCGTGAGCTTGAGGTGGAGCGCGTGGCGCAGATCCTCGCGCGGCGGCGCAAGAACAACCCGCTGCTGGTTGGTGAGGCTGGGGTCGGCAAGACCGCCATTGCCGAGGGCCTGGCCAAGCGTATTGTCGACCAGCAGGTCCCGGATTTGCTGGCGGATAGCGTGGTCTATTCGCTGGACCTGGGGGCCTTGTTGGCTGGCACTAAATACCGTGGCGATTTCGAGAAGCGCTTCAAGGCGCTGCTCAATGAGCTGCGCAGGCGTCCGCATGCGATTCTGTTTATCGACGAAATCCACACCATCATCGGTGCGGGTGCGGCTTCGGGTGGAGTAATGGATGCGTCCAATCTGCTCAAGCCGATGCTTTCTTCGGGTGAGATTCGCTGCATCGGCTCGACTACCTTCCAGGAGTTTCGTGGCATTTTCGAGAAGGATCGTGCCCTGGCGCGGCGCTTCCAGAAAGTCGATGTGGTCGAACCCTCCGTTGAGGACACCGTTGGTATTCTGCGTGGCCTGAAGGCGCGTTTCGAGCAACACCACAGTATCGAGTACAGTGATGAGGCTTTGCGTGCAGCCGC
Organism: Pseudomonas taeanensis MS-3; assembly: GCF_000498575.2. Classification (GTDB taxonomy): domain Bacteria; phylum Pseudomonadota; class Gammaproteobacteria; order Pseudomonadales; family Pseudomonadaceae; genus Aquipseudomonas; species Aquipseudomonas taeanensis. The sequence goes on along the minus strand of NZ_AWSQ01000004.1, from coordinate 559,852 downwards.
GGAGCTGGCCTCGCGTTACATCAATGATCGTCATATGCCTGACAAGGCCATCGATGTGATTGATGAGGCAGGTGCCTATCAGCGTCTGCAGCCGGTGGATAAGCGCGTCAAGCGCATTGAGGTGGCGCAGGTCGAGGATATCGTGGCTAAGATTGCGCGAATTCCGCCTAAGCATGTCAGTAGTTCGGACAAGGAGTTGCTGCGTAACCTTGAGCGCGACCTCAAGCTCACGGTGTTTGGTCAGGATGCGGCCATTGACTCACTCTCGACGGCGATTAAATTGTCGCGCGCCGGTCTCAAGGCGCCTGATAAGCCTGTCGGTTCTTTCCTGTTTGCCGGTCCTACCGGGGTCGGTAAAACCGAGGCGGCGCGTCAGTTGGCCAAGGCCTTGGGGATTGAGTTGGTGCGCTTCGATATGTCCGAGTACATGGAGCGGCATACTGTTTCTCGCCTTATCGGCGCTCCGCCGGGTTATGTCGGCTTCGATCAGGGTGGTTTGCTGACCGAGGCGATCACCAAGATGCCCCATTGCGTATTGCTACTCGATGAAATCGAGAAGGCTCATCCAGAAGTCTTCAATCTGCTGCTGCAGGTTATGGATCACGGCACGCTGACCGACAACAACGGGCGCAAGGCAGATTTCCGCAACGTCATCCTGATTATGACCACTAACGCGGGCGCGGAGACCGCGTCGCGGGCCTCTATTGGCTTCACTCATCAAGATCACTCGTCCGATGCCATGGAAGTGATCAAGAAGAGCTTTACGCCAGAGTTCCGTAACCGTCTGGATACCACTATCCAGTTCAGCCGCCTGAGCCATGAGGTGATCAAGAGCATCGTCGACAAGTTTCTCACCGAGTTGCAGGCGCAGCTTGAGGACAAGCGCGTCATGCTCGAGGTCAGCGATGCGGCGCGCAACTGGTTGGCGGAAACAGGCTACGACGTGCAGATGGGCGCTCGGCCGATGGCGCGCTTGATTCAAGACAAGATCAAGCGCCCGCTCGCGGAAGAAATTCTGTTCGGTGAGTTGGCCGAGCATGGTGGCGTGGTGCATATCGATATCAGCAATGGCGAACTGACTTTCGACTTTGAAACCACTGCCGAAATGGCTTGAGGGCTATTTTCCACAAACAAAAACGCCCGGCTATGCCGGGCGTTTTTACTGGTGCTTAAACTTAGCGAGCGCGGTAGGTGATACGACCTTTGCTCAAGTCATAAGGTGTCAGCTCAACGCGAACCTTATCGCCAGTCAGAATGCGGATGTAGTTCTTGCGCATTTTTCCGGAGATGTGCGCGGTAACGACGTGCCCGTTTTCCAACTCCACACGAAACATGGTGTTGGGCAGGGTGTCGACGACAGTGCCTTCCATTTCGAAGCTGTCTTCTTTCGACATGCAGTAAAGCCCTCGGTATCCAATGAATGGCCCGGTGCAACTGGCCCCAGGCAAAAGCGGCGTGCATTGTGCCCGAAAATAGAGGTTTCCGCCAAGGAAATCAGGTAAGCGTGACCCAGCGTTGATTGACGAACAGTTCAATCGGGCGGTATTGCGTCTTGTAATTCATTTTTCGGCAGTTTTTGATCCAGTAACCGAGATAGACAGCATGTAGGCCTCGGCGTGCGGTTTCGGAAATTTGCCAAAGTATGGCAAAGCGGCCCAGGCTGCGACGTTCTTCGTTAGGATCATAGAATGTATAAACCGCAGAAAGCCCGTTGGGCAGGGCGTCGGTTACTGCGATTGCCATTAGCCGGCTGTTCTTGCGGAACTCGAAGAAGCGGGAAAATGGCAAATCACGCACTAGAAAGGTAGAGAACTGCTCGCGGCTGGGAGGGTACATATCGCCATCGGCATGTCGCTGCTCGATGTAGCGGGCATACAGGTCGTAGTACTCCTCGGTGAATGCCGGGCGTACAGCGCGCACCTGCACGTCGAGGTTACGTTTGATGATCCGTCGTTGTTGGCGGTTAGGGTTGAACTGGGCGGCGGGGATGCGGGCCGGTACGCAAGCTGTGCAGTGTTGGCAGTGGGGGCGATAAAGGTGATCGCCGCTGCGGCGAAAACCCATTTCCGAGAGCTCGGCGTAAACGTCTGCATCCATCGGCTGGCTGGGGTCCAGGAACAGTGTCGTGGCCTGTTCTTCTGGCAGGTAGCTGCACGGATGAGGCTGGGTGGCGTAAAACTTCAAGCGGGCCAGCTCGGTCATGGTCGAGTCTCGGAGGAAGCCTAAAGTAAGTGTATGCCAGGCCGTCGTGCGCGACTAGAAAAGCCAGTTCGCATTACTGGGCTGGTCGAGATGGCATTTCAGATAGCCACTGAAGTCCGCGCGGGTGATGGCGCGGGCGCCGAAACTATGCAGATGCTCGGTTGGCATCTGGCAGTCGATAAGCACAAAGTTCCAGGTTTTCAGGTGCTCGACCAAGGTGGCAAAGCCGACCTTGGAGGCATTGTCGGCACGACTGAACATCGATTCACCAAAAAACAGTTGGCCCATTGCCAGTCCGTACAGCCCTCCGACCAGCTCGCCGTTGCGCCAGACTTCGACCGAGTGGGCGATGCCTCGCTTGTGCAGCTCAAGATAGGCCTGCTGCATATCCGTGGTAATCCAGGTGCCGTCGGTATATTCGCGCGGCGCGGCACAGGCCTGGATGACGGCAGCAAAGGCTTGGTCGAACGTCACCTGATAGCGTGCTTGGCGCAACACCTTGAGCAGGCTGCGCGAGATATGTAACTCATGTGGGAAAAGCACGGTGCGCGGGTCGGGCGACCACCAGAGGACGGGCTGGCCTTCTTGGTACCAGGGGAAGCAGCCGTGGCGATAGGCCTGAATCAAGCGATCGGCACTCAGATCGCCGCCCGCGGCGAGCAAACCATTGGGTTCGCGCAGGGCCTTGCTCAGGGGTGGGAAACTCAGTGAGTCGCGTTGTAGCCAGGTCAGCATTTAGCGCAGCCGGAAGAGGGTAGGGCGGATGTCAGGAGTCTGTCGAATTTAATCCTGCCCTGCTGCGGGCGCTCAAATCCGACAGGCTCCTAGGCACCCGCCCAGGGGCTATCAGTTGTCGTCGAGGAACTTCTCGACATCCAGTGCTGCCATGCAGCCCGCACCCGCTGAGGTGACCGCTTGACGGTATACGTGGTCGGCGACGTCGCCGGCGGCAAAAACGCCCTCGATACTGGTTGCGGTAGCATTGCCTTCGCTGCCGCCCTTGATCAGCAGGTAGCCGTCGCGCATTTCCAGCTGGCCCTGGAACAGGTCAGTATTGGGCTTGTGACCGATGGCGATGAATACGCCGGTCAGTGGCAATTCTTTGGCTATCCCGCTGGTCGTATCTTTCAGGCGCACTCCGGTCACGCCGCTTGCATCCCCCAGCACTTCATCCAGGGTATGGTTCCAGTGCAGGTGAATGTTGCCGTTGGCAGCTTTGTCGAACAGCTTGTCCTGCAGGATTTTTTCCGAGCGCAGTTTGTCGCGACGGTGGACCAGGTGCACTTCCTTGGCGATATTGGCCAGGTACAGTGCTTCCTCCACGGCAGTGTTGCCGCCACCGATGACGGCAACCACTTGGTTGCGGTAGAAAAAACCGTCACAGGTGGCGCAGGCTGAAACACCCTTGCCGGCAAAGGCTTCTTCCGAGGGCAGTCCTAGGTACTGAGCCGAGGCACCGGTGGCAATGATCAAGGCATCGCAGGTGTAGGTGCCGCTGTCACCAGTAAGGGTGAAAGGGCGAGTCTGCAACTCGGCCGTATGGATGTGGTCATAGATGATCTCGGTATCGAAACGCTCGGCGTGCTTCTGCATGCGTTCCATCAGTACCGGGCCGGTCAAGCCTTCAACGTCACCTGGCCAGTTATCCACTTCGGTGGTTGTGGTGAGTTGGCCGCCAGGCTCGATACCAGTAATGACTACAGGTTTGAGGTTGGCGCGAGCGGCGTACACGGCAGCGCTATAACCGGCAGGGCCGGAGCCTAGGATGATCAGGCGTGAATGCTTGACTTCGCTCATAAAAACACCTCATAAGCCTTTGTCACAAAAGAGAATGCATGCTCCAATTGAGCCGCACGGAAGATGATGCTGGCTATGCTACACCGAAGCAGGGGGCGAACGGGAGTCAGCGACACCAGGCTTCGACCCTGCAGTGATTACCACAGTTGGGCTGCGTGGCAGCAAACGGGCAAACCCGTACAATAGGCCTCATTTTCGCCGTTAACCGATGATTCGGCGCGCCCGCCGGCGCAGGAATAGATGCGTTTTGAAGAATTCTAGCTCTACAGCTCAGGCACCGATCTGGCGCCAGCAACTGCCCTACCGACTGAAAGAGGGTGCCCTGATTGCCCTTGGCGCACTCTGCCTTTATCTGTGGATGGCGTTGCTGACTTACGATGCAGCCGATCCAGGCTGGACCCACACCAGCAATGTTGAGCAGGTGCACAATGCCGCCGGTCGCGCGGGTGCATGGTTCGCCGATATCCTATTCATGGCCCTGGGCTATTTTGCCTATCTGTTCCCGCTATTGCTCGGGCTCAAGACTCTGCAAGTGTTCCGAGATCGCCACAAGCCCTGGCACTGGAGTGGCTGGTTGTTTTCCTGGCGATTGATCGGCTTGGTATTCCTGGTGCTGTCGGGGGCGGCGTTGGCCGATATCCATTTTGACGCCGGTTCGAGCATGCCGGCCTCTGCAGGCGGCGCCTTGGGGGAAAGTATTGGTCAGTTGGCTGAAGATGCTCTGAATGTGCAAGGCAGTACCCTGCTGTTCATTGCGCTATTTCTCTTTGGTTTGACGGTCTTTACCGATTTGTCTTGGTTTAAGGTGATGGACCTGACCGGCAAGATCACCCTGGATTTGTTCGAGCTGATTCATAGTCTAGTCAACCGCTGGTGGAGTGCGCGTGTCGAGCGCAAACAGCTGGCCCTGCAGTTACGAGAAGTCGATGAGCGGGTTAACGACGTAGCGGCCCCGATGGTGCATGACCGTCGTGAACAGGCCAAAGTCAAAGAGCGCATGCTTGCTCGTGAGGAAACCCTGAGTAAGCACATGAGCGAGCGTGAGAACCGTTCCGCGCCAATCATTACCCCACCTGCTGCAGCGAAAACAGCGGAGCCGAGCAAGCGTGTACTGAAAGAAAAGCAAGCGCCATTGTTCGTCGATAGCGCAGTAGAGGGCACGCTTCCGCCAATTGCTATCCTTGATGTGGCGGAAAAGGTACAGAAGAAGTACTCGCCGGAATCTCTCGAGGCCATGTCGCGCCTGCTGGAGATCAAGCTCAAGGAGTTTGGTGTCGAGGTGCTGGTCGAGTCGGTTCATCCAGGTCCGGTGATTACGCGCTTTGAAATACAGCCAGCCGCTGGGGTAAAAGTCAGCCGTATTTCCAACCTGGCTAAAGACTTGGCCCGTTCGCTGGCGGTGATCAGTGTGCGGGTGGTGGAAGTCATTCCGGGTAAAACCACAGTTGGTATCGAAATCCCCAACGAAGACCGGCAGATCGTGCGCTTCTCTGAGGTGCTGTCCTCGACCGAATATGATGAAGCCAAGTCGCCGGTGACTCTGGCCCTCGGGCATGACATCGGCGGCAAGCCGGTGATTACCGACTTGGCGCGCATGCCGCATCTGCTGGTAGCGGGCACCACCGGCTCGGGCAAGTCGGTGGGGGTCAACGCGATGATTCTGTCGATCCTGTTCAAATCCACGCCGGAGGAGGCGCGGATGATCATGATCGACCCGAAAATGCTCGAATTGTCGATCTACGAAGGTATCCCGCACTTACTCTGTCCGGTCGTGACTGACATGAAGGAGGCGGCCAATGCTCTGCGTTGGAGCGTGGCCGAGATGGAACGGCGCTACAAGCTGATGTCGAAGATGGGCGTGCGTAACCTGGCAGGCTTCAATCGCAAGGTCAAAGACGCCATTGATGCCGGCCAGCCGCTAGAAGATCCGCTGTACAAGCGCGAAAGCATGGAGGACGAAGCGCCGCTGCTGAAGCCTCTGCCAACTATCGTGGTGGTGGTCGACGAATTCGCTGACATGATGATGATCGTCGGCAAGAAGGTCGAAGAATTGATCGCGCGCATCGCGCAAAAGGCGCGTGCTGCAGGAATCCACCTGATTCTCGCCACCCAGCGGCCGTCGGTGGATGTGATCACCGGCCTGATCAAGGCCAACATTCCGACTCGTATGGCCTTCCAGGTGTCGAGCAAGATCGATTCGCGTACCATTCTCGATCAGGGTGGCGCCGAACAGCTGCTGGGTCATGGTGACATGCTCTACCTGCCGCCCGGTACCGGCTTGCCGATCCGGGTCCATGGTGCCTTCGTTTCCGACGAAGAGGTGCATCGTGTCGTCGAAGCCTGGAAGCAGCGCGGTTCGCCGGACTATATCGAAGACATACTCGCGGGTGTCGAAGAGGCCGGTAGCGGCTTCGACGGCAGTAGCGAAGGTAGCGGCGAGGGCAGTGAGTCGGACCCGCTATATGACGAGGCCGTACGCTTTGTTACCGAGAGCCGTAGGGCCTCGATTTCCGCGGTACAGCGCAAGCTGAAGATTGGCTACAACCGTGCCGCGCGGATGATCGAAGCCATGGAAATGGCTGGCGTGGTGACGTCAATGAATACCAACGGCTCGCGCGAAGTGATCGCGCCGAGCCCCGTTCGCGACTAACGCCTACACATCGACTTTAAGAGGACTTTCATGCGCCTGATTCGCATGCTGTTGTTGGTTGTTTTAAGCGTTTCCAGCATGTCTGCCCTGGCGGCCGACGAGGCGGCGGTGCAGCGCCTGACTCAATTGCTCAGCCAGGCTCAAACCATCAGTGCGCGCTTCTCACAACTGACCCTGGACGGTAGCGGTACCCAGCTGCAGGAAACCGCGGGCCAGTTGGTATTGAAGCGTCCTGGGCTGTTCCGCTGGCACACCGATGAGCCGATGGAGCAGTTGCTGGTATCCAATGGCAAGAAGGTCTGGCTGTACGATCCCGATTTGCAACAGGTCACGATTCAGACCCTCGACCAGCGCCTGACTCATACGCCTGCATTGCTGCTGTCCGGTGATGTGTCGAAGATTAGCGAGAATTTCGACATCAGCTACAAGGAAGGTGGGAACGTGGTCGATTTCATTCTCAAGCCCAAAGCCAAGGACACCCTGTTCGACAGCTTGCGCCTGTCGTTCCGTAGCGGCGTGTTGAATGACATGCAGTTGATTGACAGCATCGGTCAGCGCACCAACATCCTGTTCCTCAGTGTGAAGATGAACGAGAAGCTGGATGACGGGCAGTTCAGCTTCGACATTCCGGACGGCGTGGACGTCATTCAAGAGTAAGAGGTCTTAGCCCGGTTCCATGGATCTATTCAGCAAGGCTCCTGTCGCGCAACCATTGGCCGCCCGCTTGCGCGCGGCCAATCTGGACGAGTATGTCGGCCAGGAGCACTTGCTCGCCCGTGGTAAGCCGTTGCGTGAGGCGCTGGAGCAGGGCGCGCTGCACTCAATGATCTTCTGGGGGCCGCCGGGCGTCGGCAAGACGACGCTGGCGCGCCTCTTGGCTCAGGTAACCGATGCGCATTTCGAGACGATTTCCGCGGTGCTCTCAGGGGTCAAGGAAATCCGTCAGGCGGTCGAGATCGCCCAACAGCACGCCGCACAGTACGGTCGGCGCACCATTCTGTTCGTCGATGAAGTGCACCGCTTCAACAAGTCGCAACAGGATGCCTTTCTGCCTTACGTCGAGGACGGCACGCTGATCTTTATCGGCGCCACTACCGAAAATCCCTCGTTCGAATTGAATAACGCCTTGCTCTCGCGCGCACGGGTCTATGTGCTGAAAAGCCTCGACGAAGCGGCGTTGCGCAAATTAGTGGCCCGCGCGCTGAGCGATCCCAAAGGTCTGGCTGGGCGCCAACTGAGTCTGCCGGAGGAAAGCTTCAAGATTCTCCTCGCCGCTGCGGACGGCGACGGCCGGCGGCTGCTGAATTTTCTGGAAAACGCTGCGGACTTGGCCGAAGACGGTGGCGAAATCAGCCACGAGCTGTTGCTCGACCTGCTAGGTGACAGCCGCCGGCGCTTCGACAAGGGCGGCGAGGCGTTCTACGACCAGATTTCCGCGCTGCATAAGTCGGTGCGGGGCTCCAGCCCCGATGGCGCCTTGTATTGGTTTGCACGCATGCTCGATGGTGGCTGCGATCCGCTATATATCGCCCGCCGAGTGGTGCGTATGGCCAGCGAAGACATCGGCAATGCCGATCCGCGAGCGCTGACACTGTGCCTGAATGCTTGGGATGTACAGGAACGTCTGGGCAGTCCCGAGGGCGAGTTGGCGGTGGCGCAGGCCATTGTCTACCTGGCCTGCGCGCCGAAGAGCAACGCGGTGTACAACGCCTTCAAGGCGGCCATGCGCGATGCTGCGGAACATGGTTCGCAGGAAGTACCGCTGCACTTGCGCAATGCACCGACCAAATTGATGAAAGAGCTGGGTTATGGCGACGAATATCGCTATGCCCATGATGAGCCAGAGGCTTATGCGGCGGGTGAGGATTATTTCCCCGAGCAGTTGCCGCCGCGTCAGTACTACCAGCCGGTGGCTCGTGGTTTGGAATTGAAGATCCGTGACAAACTGAATCATCTCGCTGCACAGGACTGCGCTAGTCCGCGGCAGCGGAGAAAGCCATGATTGGCGTGTTTGTTGCGGTCGCTGCAGGCGGTACAGCCGGCTGCCTGTTGCGCTTCACCACTGCCAACTGGATCAACAGCCATTGGCCACAGCACTTCAATATCGCCACCTTGCTGGTCAATATTGTCGGCTGTTTACTGATTGGCTACTTCTATGGCCTGTTTCTGCTACGCCCGGATATCCCCCTGGAGTTACGCGCAGGTTTGCTGGTCGGCTTTCTCGGTGGCCTGACGACGTTTTCTTCCTTTTCCCTCGACACGCTGCGCTTGCTGGAAAGCGGGCAATTGCTATTGGCCTTTGGCTATGTGGCACTCAGCGTGTTCGGCGGCCTGCTCGCCACTTGGGCGGGCTTGTCCCTGACCAAACTCTGATGATGAGAGACGAACATGCTTGATGCAAAATTGGTGCGCAGCCAACTCCACGAAATTGCCCAACGCCTGGCTACACGCGGCTTTGTACTGGATGTAGCGCGTTTCGAAGCGCTGGAGGCCCAGCGCAAGACCGTGCAAACCCGCACCGAACAACTGCAAGCCGAGCGCAACAGTCGCTCCAAGGCCATTGGCCAGGCTAAGCAGCGCGGCGAGGACATCGTTCCAATGCTGGCCGACGTCGATCGCATGGGTAGCGAGTTGGAGGCAGGCAAGCGTGAGCTGGACGCCATTCAGCTTGAACTCGATCAGCTGCTGTTGAACATCCCCAACCTGCCACACGAGTCGGTGCCAGTCGGCGAGGATGAAGAGGCCAACGTCGAGGTGCGTCGCTGGGGTACGCCAAAAACCTTCGACTTCGAGATCCAGGATCACGTCAGTCTGGGCGAGCAGCATGGTTGGCTGGACTTCGAAACCGCGGCGAAGCTCTCCGGTGCCCGTTTCGCCCTACTGCGCGGACCTATCGCTCGACTGCACCGTGCCCTCGCACAGTTCATGATCAATCTGCACACCGGTGAACATGGCTACGAAGAGGCCTACACCCCGTATCTGGTTCAAGCGCCTGCCTTGCAAGGCACTGGTCAGTTGCCGAAATTCGAGGAGGATCTGTTCAAGATCAGCCGCGAAAACGAGGCTGACCTGTACCTGATCCCAACTGCCGAAGTGTCGCTGACCAACATCGTCGCCGGCGAGATTGTCGATGCCAAACAACTGCCGTTGAAGTTCGTCGCCCATACGCCGTGCTTCCGTAGCGAAGCTGGTGCTTCCGGGCGCGACACTCGCGGGATGATTCGCCAGCATCAGTTCGACAAGGTCGAGATGGTACAGATCGTCGAACCGAGTACCTCCGAAGCGGCCCTGGAGGAGCTCACCGGCAATGCCGAGAAGGTTCTGCAGCTGCTTGAGTTGCCGTACCGCGTGCTGGCGTTGTGCACCGGCGACATGGGCTTCGGCGCGACCAAGACCTACGACCTGGAAGTCTGGGTGCCGAGCCAGGACAAGTACCGGGAAATCTCCTCCTGCTCCAACTGTGGCGACTTCCAGGCGCGGCGCATGCAAGCACGCTACCGCAATCCGGAAACCGGCAAGCCTGAGTTGCTGCACACCTTGAACGGTTCCGGGTTGGCCGTAGGCCGCACCCTTGTGGCGGTACTGGAGAACTACCAGCAGGCCGATGGCTCGATCCGTGTACCGGACGTGCTCAAGCCCTATATGGCTGGTATCGAGGTGATCGGCTAACACCGCGGAGCTTGGCCATGCGGGCTCAACCACGCCCGTATGGCCACTCTGGCTAGGTTCTCTCGCGACCGCCGTAGGATCGCAGGCTATTTTTCTCTAAGCCGTCCGCCAGGATGGCGCATCGTGGGTATTCGCCATGGACTTCCTTCCCCTGTTCCACAAACTGCAGGATCGCCTGGTGCTGGTGGTCGGTGGTGGTGAAGTGGCGCTGCGTAAAGCCCGCTTGCTGGCGGACGCCGGGGCCACCCTGAGAGTCGTCGCCCCTGAAGTGCGGGGCGATCTGCGCGAGCTCGCTGGACAGGGCGCCAATCAGTTGTTACTGCGTGGCTATCAGGCAGGCGACATGGAGGGTGTGGCGCTGATCATTGCCGCCACCGATGACGAACCCCTGAATGCGCGGATATCAGAACAGGCACAGGCGCTCGGTATCCCGGTCAATGTGGTGGACGCGCCGAAGCTGTGTAGCGTGATTTTTCCGGCCATAGTCGATCGCTCGCCGTTGATCGTCGCCGTCAGTAGCGGTGGCGATGCACCGGTGTTGGCGCGGCTGATCCGCGCCAAGATCGAAACCTGGATTCCGGCGACTTACGGCCAGCTGGCCGGGTTGGCGAAACACTTCCGCGCTCAGGTCAAAGGTCTGCTGCCTGATGTGCAGCAACGACGGGTGTTCTGGGAGGATGTGTTTCAAGGGCAGATCGCCGAGAGCGTGTTTGCCGGCAAGTTGCATGAAGCTGAGCGTTTGCTCACTCAGAAAGTGGCCGGCGCCATACCGCAGGCCTTGGGTGAGGTGTATCTGGTCGGTGCCGGTCCGGGCGATCCCGATCTGTTGACCTTCCGTGCGCTGCGTTTGATGCAGCAGGCCGATGTGGTGCTCTACGACCGGCTGGTCGCGCCGGCAATTATCGAATTGTGTCGCCGCGATGCCGAGCGCATCTATGTCGGCAAGCAACGATCCGCCCATTCGGTGCCGCAGGATCAGATCAATCAGCGCTTGGTCACCTTGGCCAAAGAAGGCAAGCGGGTGCTGCGCTTGAAGGGCGGCGATCCCTTTATCTTCGGCAGGGGGGGCGAAGAGATCGAGGAACTGGCGGCTCAGGGTATTCCCTTCCAGGTCGTACCCGGCATCACCGCGGCCAGCGGCTGCGCGGCTTATGCGGGGATTCCACTGACTCATCGTGATTATGCGCAATCGGTACGCTTCGTCACCGGCCACCTCAAGGACGGTAGCTGTGACCTGCCGTGGGCAGAGTTCACGGCGTCAAGCCAGACCCTGGTGTTCTACATGGGGCTGGTTGGCTTGCCGGTGATTTGCCAGCAACTGATTGCCCACGGACGCGCCGCCAGCACGCCGGCAGCGCTGATCCAGCAGGGCACCACCAGCAATCAGCGAGTGTTTACCGGCACCTTGGCCAATCTTCCGGAGTTGGTCGCGCAGCACAACGTGCACGCACCGACCCTGGTGATAGTCGGTGAAGTGGTGCAATTGCGCGAGAAACTGGCCTGGTTCGAAGGCGCTCAGGCTGAGGTTTAGCCTGGCGGTTACACAGGCACTATGGCTTTTGCCAGATGCCCTTGCCGGTTAAGCGTTGGCGATCGTGACTGCGACCAAGATCCAATGCCGGCCCTTGTGGCACGATGCCGGTTGGATTGATGGTGCGGTGGCTGGCGTAGTAGTGGCTCTTGATATGCTCAAAGTCGACCGTTTCGGCCACCCCGGGCCATTGGTACAGCTCGCGCAGCCAATTGGACAGATTCGGATAATCCTCGATACGGCGCAGGTTGCACTTGAAATGGCCGTAATACACGGCATCGAAACGGATCAGCGTGGTAAACAGTCGCCAGTCCGCTTCGGTGAGGTATTCACCGGCCAGATAGCGGCGCTCGCCCAGCTGTTTTTCCAGCGTGTCCAGCTCGTCGAACAGTTCCGCGAAGGCTTCCTCGTAGGCGGCTTGTGACGTAGCAAAACCAGCGCGATAGACCCCGTTATTGACCGCCGGATAGATGCGCTGATTGAGAGCGTCTACCTCACCTCGCAGCAGCTCGGGATAGAAATCCAGGGGGTTTCCGGTCAAACCATCGAAGGCCGAATTGAACATGCGGATGATTTCCGCCGACTCATTACTGACTATGCACTGGCGCTGCTTGTCCCACAGCAGTGGCACGGTCACCCGTCCGCTGTAGTTGGGGTCATCGGCGGTATAGCGTTGATGCATGTAGCTGAACTGATCCAGTTGGTCGCCACTGGAGCCGTAGTTGCTGTCGAAGGTCCAGCCATCCTCGCCCATCAGCCAGCTGACCACTGAGACATCGATCAGCCCCTGTAAGCCCTTGAGCTGACGCAGTACCAAGGTGCGGTGGGCCCAGGGGCAGGCGAGGGATACGTACAGGTGGTAGCGGTCTGCCTGGGCGGGGAAGCCGCCTACACCGCTCGGGCCCGCGGCACCGTCGGCGGTGATCCAGTTGCGGCGCTGCGCGCTCTCGCGCTTGAAGCGACCGTCCTTGGCAGTGTCATACCACTGATCCTGCCACTGTCCTTCGACCAACAAACCCATTTCCCGACTCCTTTAGCTGTACGGCTTAGGGGTTCAGTCTAACGAGAATAAGTCGATTGAAACCCGCAAAAAACTGCCCGTTAATCGTGATTATTTCGATATGTCACGCGCATCCCAGCATTGCTGCGCTCGGCTGAAGGCCTCGTCTCGCGGTGTACCAAGACCGCGTAACGCCAGTGCCATGCTGCTCAGCACGGCGAGCTGGCCGTAAGCGTCCGCGACTTCGCCGCGCCAGAATGCCTGCAGGTGCTCAGGGTTCAGCGACTCGGGTTTGACGTGGCGTTGCGGCGACAGTGGCGGCCAGTCTTCATCCCAGTTTTCTCCATTCGCCGTGCCATACAAGTGACTGGTGGCATCTGGATTGATTTCGATCTCGCCGCCTTCACCCTTGATCACAATGGCCGTATCGCCTAGCAATTGACTGGCCTCGCGGTGTACCGCCTGGTAGCCCGGGTGAAAAATACTTTGCAGGCCGCAGCGCGCCGCCAAGGGGTTGAGAATCCGGGTTAGCGAGTGGATCGGCGAGCGCAAACCGAGGGTGTTGCGCAGGTCGATCATCCGTTGCAGCTGCGGCATCCAGTCGCCTAGCGGGATAAAGGCCAATTGCTGTTGCTGCAGCGCCTGTTCGACTTCGCTCCAGCTGCGGCACAGCGGAATAGCCAGTTGCCCGAGCACCTGTTCGCTGTACAGACGCCCAGCGGTATGTGCGCCGCCGCCGTGTAGCAAAATACGCACGCCGCTCTGCGCCAGGGCTTTGGCGGCCAAGAGGAACCACGGCAGATGGCGCTTCTTGCCGGCATAGCTGGGCCAGTCGAGATCGACGGCTATCGGCGGCGCCTGCAGGCGCTCGCGCACCGCTTCGGCAAAACCAGCCATCTCCTCGGCGCTTTCCTCCTTGTGCCGCAGCAGCATCAGGAAGGCGCCGAGCTGGGTGTCCTCGACCTTGTCGTCGAGCAACAGGCCCATGGCTTCACGGGCTTCTGCGCGCGTGAGGTTACGCGCGCCGCGCTTGCCTTTGCCGAGGATGCGCACGAACTGAGCGAAAGGGTGTTCCGGGGGCGTGACAAGGTTCATAGGCAATTCGTCGGTTTGGGCAGACCCGCCAGCTTGGCGGCGAGCTTGGCGGGAGTGCCATTGAACAAGCGATTGAGGTGCAGGCTATTGCCTTTTGCCGGGCCGAGCTTGAGGGCCGCGTACTTGATGAGGGGCCGATTGGCCGGTGACAACTGGAACTCGCTGTAGAACGCCCGTAGCAGCCGTAAAATTTCCCAGTGCTCGGCGCTCAGATTCAGGGTTTCCTGCTGCGCCAGGGCGGCGGCTACGGCCTCGTCCCAATCATCGAGATTCACCAGGTAGCCGTCTTTATCCAGCGCAATGCTGCGGTCGTCGACGATCAACTGAGTCATAGCCAGCTGTTGACCTTGTCAAAGCGGCAGCTGAGCTCGACGAATCCTGGGTAGTCGACCACCTGTGCCCGCTGCGCAGCACTGATGCCGCGTGCGGTCAGGTCTTCGTCAAGGGCGAACAGACCAATGCTGTCTGGCATCATTTCCAGGGCCCGGAGCTGCGCGCTACCGGGTTGCAGGGCGTAGACCGCGTCGCCGCTAAGCAGTAGGCCATCGTTGGCGCCCAGCAGGCGCAGGCAACTGCTCAAGCGACTGTCGCTAAAGGGGGAGTGAGAAAGCACATGCAACGTGGCCATCAGAGAGTGATCACCTGATCATATCGGTCGATAAGGGCAGCGAGCGCAGCATCATCCAGGGGCTCTGCGGCAAGCGTCAGGGGGTTCTCAGCCAAACCGCGCTCTTGCAGGCTGCGAGCGGAGGCATACAGCGACTCCACGCCGAACATTGGCAGCGCTTGCAAGTTAGCGCTCAAGTCTTTCTGCTGCAGGGTTTTTGGCTGCTGCGCAGCAGTCAGCTGAAACACCCCATCGTCGAGAAACAGCATGCCGATGGGCAAATCAAAGGCGCCGCCAGCAAGAGCAATGTCTAGCGCTTCGCGTGCGCCAGGGCCTGACCAGGGGGCTTGGCGACTGATGATCAACAATGATTTTCTCATTTCAAGGCCCTCCAAAGCACACCAGGCGATCCGCCACTTGTGCCGCCTCATGCAGTTGGCCTAGGCCTGATAGCGCCCAGGGATCGTCCAGGTTGGCGGCGGGACGGTCGTAACGCTGAGACTCTTCGGCATTCAGCACGCCACGGCGCAGTGCGGCGGCAATGCACACCACGCCGTCCAGTCGCTGCTCACGGACGAAGTCACGCCACTCGCCGGATATATCCAGCTCGTCTTGCGGGGTGACGACATTACTCGAGGCGCTGTGTACACCCTCCTGATAGAAAAACAGCCGCACTATCTCATGGCCGCCAGCCAAAGCTGCCTGGGCGAAGCGCAGGGCGCGACGCGAGGAGGGCGCATGCGGTGCGGAAAAGAGGGCAATGGCAAATTTCATGGAAGGTCCAGCGAAGATATCTGGCGGAATGATAATGCCTCAGCGCGCAAGATGCTCCCCGCAGGCATGAAAAAGCCCGCCGAAGCGGGCTTTCATGCATCGCTGAGGGATCAGTCGTCGCCGCTCATGATGCCGAAAATTTGCAGCAGGCTGACGAACAGGTTGTAGATCGATACATACAGGCTGATGGTGGCCATGATGTAGTTACGTTCGCCGCCGTGGATGATCGCGCTGGTCTGATAGAGGATGCAGGCCGAGGAAAACAGCACGAAACCAGCGCTAATCGCCAATTGCAGGCCGCTGATCTCGAAGAAGAAGCCAGCCAGCATGGCCCCGATCAGAACGAAGAAGCCCGCCGTGATGAAGCCGCTGAGGAAGCTCATGTCCTTACGGGTAGTCAGCACATAGGCGGACAGGCCACAGAATACCAGCGCCGTCATGGTAAAGGCCGAACTCACCACTTCCGCGCCGTTGGACATGCCCATGTAACGGTTGAGGATCGGCCCGAGGGTGTAGCCCATGAAGCCGGTCAGGGCGAGGGTGGAGAGCAGGCCCCATGGCGAGTTGCGCAGCTTCGCGGTGAGGAAGAACAAACCGTAGAAGCCGACCAATACCACGATAAAATTCGGGTAAGGTACGTTGGCGCGTTGCGCCAGATAAGCCACCAGGCCGCTGAAGGCGAGGGTGATGGCTAGCAGGCCGTAGGTATTGCGCAAGACGCGGCTGACTTCCAGCTGCTCAACCTGCGTGTGATTGAGTGCGATATCTTGTTCGCGCATGGCGACACTCCTGTAAAGATTAGTAGATCCGTGATCAGGGTTGTGGGGATCATAACAGAGCAATACGCACTGCCAACCTTTAGAGTTTGACAGTGTGTTGCGTTCCGGTAAGATTGCCGCCCTCAGTCAAGCCAAGGCGTGATTGAATGATGTAAAGCGGCCATGAACGTTGCCGTAAAAATTTTGGAAGCGTGGCCGAGTGGTTTAAGGCAGCGGTCTTGAAAACCGCCGACGGGAAACTGTCCTAGAGTTCGAATCTCTACGCTTCCGCCATATTGATGCATCAAGGCCCCGTATTCGGGGCCTTGTCGTTTCTGTGGTTCGCTGCTCCCCCCAGTTGCTCCCCCACGTTGACGGCGCGTAGAAGGTTGTCCTCGACGGATTTACCTACTGCCTTTAAGTGGCGCACCTCACCGTTTTGGCCCGCCAGTGTCTGCCCATCAAGCCCTGCGTGGTATCAGCCATTTTTTTGATTCATCGATACAACTGGATTCGCCCCCATCAATTCAACGGTCGGTTGGCCCCAGCGCAGGCCGAGAAAAAACTTAACGTCGTGTCCGGGATTAGTTGACCACTAGGCACAGCTACCCATCTGATCTATTGGCGAAAGTCTCCCGGTTTAATGTTCTGCGCACATGGTGGGCTGTTCGGCTTGGAGCACTCAACTGAGTTTTAATCCACTCACAAAAGGCCCGAACAACCGGACGCTCGGCTTTCTGTGGGTCGGCAACCAGGTAGTAGCCCCGGTTGGATTCAATTTCCGTTGCGAAAGGTTTCACCAACAAACCACGCGACAGGGCTTCGCCACTAATCAGGTTGTCGCCTATGGCGATGCCTTGGCCGGCGATGCAGGCTGACTGCACAAAGTGCGCATCAGAAAACACTATGCCGGGGCGTACTTCTACATGTGGTGCATTGGCTGCGGCCAGCCAAACTCGCCAATCTGAGTGGTCGAGCATGTGTAAAAGCGGACAACCACTCAACTCTTGGGGGCTCTTTAGTCCACCCAGGGCATTGGCCAGGCGTGGGCTGCATACCGGAAAAAAACGCAGCGTAACGATTTGCTGGACATGTTGGTTAGGCCAGTCGCCCATGCCATAGGCAATAAACAGATCGGTGTTGCTATCGCTGGTATCGCCTGGTGTGCGAGGCGAAATTAGATGCAGCTCTACCTGCGGATAGAGGTCTTGAAACGCTGCAATATGCAGGCACAACCAATAGGTGGAGAAGCCGGCGGGACTGCTGATACAGAGCCTGCCACTTACTAGTTGGCCATCGAAGCGTTGGCCGGCCTCCAAAATATTGGCCAACAGATGATGGATGTCTCTGGCATAACGCTCCCCTTGAAAGGTGAGGCGGATGCCTCGGCCAATACGCTCGGTTAAGGCGAATCCGAGGGTTTGCTCGAGACTCTTGAGCTGGTGACTAATGGCGCTGGGCGTCAGATTCAGTTCGCTGGCTGCATCGGACACACTGCCTGAGCGGGCAACAGCATCTAGCGCGCGTAAGGCGGTCATTGAAGGCAGGCGCATAGGGATGAAGTTCCTCCCCGACTGGGTCGAAGTAAGAGTGCTTAGTTGGGCGCTGTATGAGGAGGGGGACCAGCCAGCCTAAGTAAAGCGTCCAATGCCGCTCTACCGCAGTCCTTCTGCCGTGGCTTTAAGAGAGCCGGAATCCTCTGGAGGCAACAGCCTGACGTACCATCGGTTGCCGGGCTAATTATTGAATTAAATTTCACTATTTGGCAAAAATAACTCGATTGACCCTGTGTTTTATTTGGCTATTCTCCGAAGCCAATCCAGGTTGTTTATGCACGTCGACATGGCTTCGTCTGCTGGATAGAGCGGTTGATCTCAATGCCTGAAACGATCTGAACACAGCGCGTGACTGTCTCGGCGCGGCGGGACCTAGTGGTCTCCGGGTTAAGTCGGGTGCGGCAATTGAACTGCAGTACGCCGGAAGTTGGTGTGTTCATGTTGCTAGGCGTGCGCCGCACCGGCCTGTCGAATATGGGTTTTGCCTGGCAGCTGTTACGCCAGGCCGGTGTCCCAGTCTCGATGCGCAGGCCTTCTGCGCGAGCACGTAGAGCTGAGCACGGTTGTCCTTTACGGTTGCCGATTGGGTGCTGAAAGATACCTGCCAGCGCATCGCTACAGTTGTCGAGACCCTGTGTGCGGGGCACTAGGCGCCATTTAAACATCCGAGTAGGTGGCCGGTGTCGATGGGTTCATTCCGTGATCCGCCGCTAACCAGACTCGACTATTCACAACATCTACGAGGAGCGCGCTGCGACACCTCGATGTCAGAGCGGCACTCAAGCCTATTCACTGTCTTATAGGAGTATTACCCTCAATGTTGACCTGCGGAGAACTGCTGGTAGAGCTTCTGGAGGCATACGGGGTCGATACCGTATTTGGTATACCTGGCGTACATACGGTCGAGTTGTATCGTGGTTTGCCAGCTACTCAGATCAAGCACATCACTCCACGCCATGAACAGGGTGCGGGCTTCATGGCGGATGGTTATGCGCGCGTTAGTGGCAAGCCGGGTGTGTGTTTCATCATCACCGGGCCTGGCATGACCAATATCGCCACCGCGATGGGTCAGGCTTACGGCGACTCAGTGCCCATGCTGGTGGTTTCCAGCGTCAACAATACCGAGCAACTGGCGATGGGCGGCGGACGTCTGCATGAACTGCCTTCGCAAAGTAATCTGGTTTCGGGTGTCGCTGCGTTCAGCCATACACTGATGCGCCCGGATGAGCTGCCGGTTGTGCTTTCACGTGCTTTCGCGGTGTTCAACAGTGCCCGCCCGCGTCCGGTGCACATCGAGATTCCGATCAATGTGATTACTGCGCCTGCGGATCACGTCAAGCGCAAGCTGGGTGCATTGCCCAGCCGGCCGGCGCCGTGCCCCGAGGCAATTCTGCAGGCGGTGCAAATGCTCAAGGCGGCGCAACGACCCTTGGTATTGCTCGGTGGTGGCACGGCAAACGCCAGCGCCGAGGCGATACGCCTTGTTGAGGCACTGGATGCGCCAACCGCGTACACGATCAATGCCAAGGGTGTGCTGCCAAAGGGGCATCCATTGGCATTGGGTTCGAATCAGTCGCTGGTACCGGTTCGTGAGTTAGTACTGCAGTCTGATGTGGTGCTGGCTATCGGTACTGAGTTGGGTGAGACCGATTACGACGGGGTGTTCGACGGCAACTTCAGGATCGAAAGCCAGTTGATCAGGATCGATATCGACGCAGAGCAGCTAAACCGTAACTTCCCAGCCGATGTCGCGATTCTCAGCGACGCGCGCATGGCCATGCAGGCATTGCTGGTAGCACTGGGTGCCAGGGGTGGTTTCAATCCAGGCAGCCCAGGTGCACAGCGTGCCGGGCAGGTGCGAAGCCAGCTAGAAGAACTGATACCGGATGCCTGGCGTGGCCAGCAGCGGGTGTTGCAGGTCCTTCAACAAACCTTGCCGGAACTGATTATCGCGGGGGACTCCACCCAGCCAGTGTACTCAGGCAATTTCCTATACGAAGCGACCCAGCCGCGCACGTGGTTCAACTCATCTACTGGCTACGGCACCCTGGGTTACGGCCTGCCGGCTGCCATTGGCGCCAAGCTGGCCGCACCGGAGCGACCGGTGGTAGCGCTGATCGGCGATGGCGGTATCCAGTTCACCTTGCCAGAACTGGCGTCAGCCGTTGAAGCCCAGGCGCCAATCATCGTGTTGTTGTGGAACAACAGCGGCTATGGCGAAATCAAGCGTTATATGGAAGACCGCGATATTCCCACCATCGGTGTCGATATCTACACACCAGATTTCCTCGCGCTGGCTAAGGGCTTTGGCTGCCATGCCGCGCGCGCAGAGAGTTTTGTGCATTTACGAGAGTTGTTGCTGAGCGCCGTGCAGGCCGACCGACCTACCCTGATTGAAGTGCAGGAGAGCGCGACGTTCTTGTCAGGCAAGTAAGTCGCGGGTGCTGCTGACGCCGTTGCAGGTCACGCTCGCGTGCCATCTGGATGTGGTGAAATACGAGCTATCGAGCGGGATGAAAGGGAGGGATACAGATTGTCGACATCCCGAGTCGATGTACCTGCGACCAGCAAGACGCTAGAGGAGCAGTGTTGAAGGTGTTCGGCCCGGATATCAGCATGGCGACCAAAGGTCGGTGGCCGGGGGGACTACATGTGCCAGCCGTTGCGGCGTGGCCGTGTTACTTGTAGAGCGGTGCAGCGGATGAATTTTCCTGCCCATCACGCCATTGCAACAGCCAGTCGGCAAAGCGATTGATCTTCGGATCGCGGCTGTGTCTGGGCATCACTACGTAGTACCCACCGCAGATCAGTGGCTCCTGGCAGGCGACCACCAGGCGTCCCTCGGCCACATCCTTGGCCACGAAAAAGTGCGGTAGCACGGTCACGCCCAGGCCGTGGAGGGCGGCATCCAGGACGAACTGGAAGTGTTCCAGGCGTTGACCGGGCAATGCCTCGATTTCCTTTGGCGAAAGCCCAGCCTTATCCAGCCACAGTTGGGTGGATGACCTCATTAGCGACGAGTGGGCGGCATGGTGCAGCAGGGGGTAGCGCAGGATGTCGCGCCGCTTGACGATTGGGCCGTGACGTTCCAGTAACTCTGGCGTGCACACTGCCAGCATTTCGCTGTGCATCAGGAAACGGGACTCAAACTCTGGCCAGTTGCCGTCCCCGTAGAGAATCCCAACGTCGTAGCCTTCATGGCTGTCATACAGGCGTCGCAGGTCATTCATGATCTCGAGGTCGATATCGGGATGTAGTCGCACGTACTCCCTGAGTTTCGGTAGCAGCCAGCGGGTAGTGAAGGACGGCTCCGCCCCCACCCGCAGGTGACCCGTATGGCTGCTGCGCACTCGATGGGTGGCGGCTTCCATCTGGTCCAGCAGCAGGCTGATCTCCTGCACATATTCACGGCCGGTGTCGGTCAGCAGCAGCCGTTGTTTGACCCGCTCGACCAATGCGCAGCCGAGCATGTCCTCCAGATTCTTGATTTGCCGACTCACGGCGCTCTGCGTCAGGTTCAGCTCCTCTGCAGCCTTGGTGACGCTCATATGTCGAGCGAAGGCGGCGAAGCAACTCAGGGAGATCATGCTAGGGAGCTGGCGGCGCATCAGAGTTCATGACGTTTTGGAATGAGTGCCTGAAGAATAAGTCGATATTCGCTCCACAACAAGCGTCTTAATCTCTTGGCAAAGGGAAGGTCGGTGGATAGCCGCACAGAGTTGAGCTTCTTGGCACAAGGCTGTTCTCACTCCTATCCATGGTTGTCGACACCAGTTTGCGAGGACACTCAATGAATAACTCTGCCACCGAGCAGTCGCTACGCACCGATCTAGCGGCGGCCTACCGCCTGCTGGAACGCAACGGCTGGAGCGATCAGGTCTTCACCCATATATCGGTACGCCTGCCTATGGATGAACCGGCTTTTCTGATCAATCAGTATGGCTTGCTGCCCGAGGAAATCAGCGCGTCCAACCTAGTGGCCATCGATGTGAATGGCAACAAACTGGACGACAGCGCCCCCGAGGTAAATCCCGCGGGCTTCACCATCCACAGCGCCATCCATACGCATCGCCACGACGCGGTCTGCGTGATGCACACGCACACCCTGGCTGGCATGGCAGTGGCGGCTCTGGAAGAAGGCTTGCTGCCGCTGAATCAGACCAACATGGCCTTTTATGAGCGGGTGGCCTATTACGACTACGAAGGCATTCCCCTGGATCTGGAAGTGCGCGCACGTATTGTCGCCGCATTGGGCGACAGGCAGTGCGCGATCCTGCGCAACCACGGCCTGCTAACGGTCGGTCGCAGCGTCGCTGAGGCGTACTTCTTCATGTACTACCTGAACCAGGCTTGCGAGATTCAGCTGGAAGCAATGAAAACCGGGCGCCCGCTGGTCATCCCGTCGTCACAGGATTGCGAGTTCACCGCCCGCCAGTTCGAACACGAGCATTACCACAACGAGAGCGTGGAACTGGTCTGGAACGCCGAGTTGCGCAAGCTGGACCGCCTCGATCCTTCCTTCCGCAACTGACCTGCAGCGGCAACTGCGAGAACAAACCTTGCACAGCCCTGACGAGCCTGCGGGTGCTTCTGCTGGCTGACCAATCACAAATACAATAAAAGGTGTGAAAATGCTCGAACAACCCAATACCAAAGCCTCTGTACCCGAAGCAGGTAGCGTGCTCGGTCAATACACCACGCAGCAATTGCTGCGCTTCATCATTCCCACGCTGCTCGGCGTACTGCTCTTCTTAACGCCGATAAGCATCGATGGCCGTATGACGATCATGATCGCGTTCGTTATCGATTATGTGAACGATGTCGTCAAACCCATGATGGTGACCGCCACGGCCGCTGTCGCCATCATTCCTAGCCTGATAACCCTGCTGGTCAGCTTCAGTCCGCTGAAGAATATCCAAAACCGCTTCGTCCAGATGTTCAACCCGGGGCTCGGTTGGACCCTGGTGCGGATCATCGGTGCGGTGCTGATGGCAATGGTCTACTTCGAGGTGGGTCCTGAGTGGGTCTGGCACCGCAATACCGGTGGGGTGATGCTCTACGACGTCGGTCCGGTGGTGCTGGCAATCTATTTCCTCTCCGCCATCCTGCTACCACTGCTGACCGATTATGGCCTGATGGAGTTTATCGGCAGCCTGGTGAGCCGGGTGTTCGAGAAGCTCTTTGGCCTCCCCGGACGCGCAGCAGTGGACTGCCTGGCTTCTTGGTTGTCGGCGTCCAGCGTGGGTATCATTCTGACCACCCAGCAGTATCGTCAGGGCTTCTACAGCAGCCGTGAAGCCTGCACCATCGCTACCAATTTCTCCATCGTATCGATTGCCTACTCCTACCTGCTGCTCAAACTGATCGGCATGGAGCATGTGTTCATCCAGTGGTACATCGCTGTCGCTATCACCGGGGTTATCTGCGCGTTGATTGTCCCCAAGCTGCCGCCGCTGCGTGGTAAGGCCCAGACTTACAACCCGGCCGTAGGCAAGCAGTTGAAGACCGATCGTCGTGAAGGCGAGGGGCTGTTTGCCTTAGGCTTGCGTCGCGCCGTCGAGCGTGCCGATAACGCCAGTTCACCTCTGGAGCAACTCAAGCACGGACTGCATGTCAGCGCCGACATTGCTATCTCCATCTACCCGGCGATGATGCTGGTCGGTTGTGTCGGCCTGGCCCTGATCGAGTTCACCAGCCTGTTCCAGACACTGTCGCTGCCTCTGGTGCCCTATCTTGAACTGCTGCAATTGCCGGAAGCAGACAAGGCGGCCCCCGCGCTGCTGGCCGGCATAGTCGACAGCATCATGCCGTCGATTCTCGGCGCCAGTATCGAGAGCGAAGTAACGCGCTTCGTGATGGCGGGCGTTGCGGTCACCCAGATCATCTTCTTCACCGAGGCGGCGATCATCCTGATCAAGGCCGATATCGGCCTGCGACTTCGCGATCTGGTACTGATCTATTTCTTGCGCGTGTTTATCTCGCTGCCGGTCCTGTCCGTGCTAGGGCATCTAATGCTCGGCTGAGCAATAGCCTCTGCCAAGGCGGGCAGGCTGCCCGCCTTTTCCTTAAGACTTCTGCTTCAGGTTTTCTGCCATGGGTAATCCCGCTGACTTCAGCTCCTCTAACATTCCGGGCAATACCGGCGCCGCCGACTTGGTATTGACCAATGGCCGCATCTACACCGTGGATGCGAGCAATCCATGGGCCGACGCTGTAGCCATTCGTGGCGGGCGTTTCATTGCCGTCGGCAGGGCCGCTGAGGTTGCCTCCTGTATTGGTGCACACACGCGAGTTGTCGATCTCAATGGACGCTTCGCCATGCCGGGGCTCTACGATATGCACACCCACCCAGACCTTGCCTTGGCTCCCGGTTATTCCGGTGACTTGGCCATCGGTTTGGATGATCCTACGCCAGAGCAGGTCAAGCAGGCCGTGCTCGACTATGCCGAAAGTCATCCCGGGGATGGCTGGATATATGGGCAGTACTTCGTGCGCTACACCTTCAAACAGGCCGGCCTGGTAGCAGATCGCGAGTGGTTGGACAGCTTTATGCCGGACCGCCCCGTGGCAATTCTCGACCGCTCATGGGGTTGCATGCTGGTCAACTCCAAAGCGCTGGAGCTGGCGGGTATCAATACGGACACCACAGACCCGCGCCACGGCTATATTGAGCGCGACAGTGTGACTGCAGAACCCACGGGCATATTGGTGGATGGTGCCTATGCGATGATCCACGCGACCATGCCGCCGACCCCGCAGCATGCGCTCAAGCGTGCCTACCGCGAAGGTGTGCAATTCCAGAGCGGCCATGGTGTGGTGGGCACCAAGTACGTGCATGTCTGCGAACACCGGCTTAACGCGCTTAAATCCATCGATCAGGCCGGCGAATTGTCCGTGCGGGTGGAGGCAGCAATCAGCTGGCAGGATGACATCTTCCCGGTCAAGCGCCGCTGGGAGTTGCTGGCTGGCGAACGCCACTTCTACCGCAGTGCCCGACTCAACGCCAACGCGGTTAAGTTCCATTTCGACGGCACCCACGAATCCCGCTCCTCCTACCTGTCTAGCGCTTGGCCGGGCGAAAGCAGCTGGCGCGGCCACCTCAATCTGACCCCCGAGCACATCACCGATATGGTGGTGGACATGGACCGTAAGGGCGTCCGCGTAATTGCCCATTGCACCGGCGACGGCGCTTCCGATCTGTTCCTCGATGCAGTGGCTGAGGCACGGCGGCGCAACGGCGACAGCGGCGTGCGTCACCAATGCGCGCACAGCACGACTCTGCTGGACGCCAACTTGCCGCGCTTCGCTGAGCTGCAGGTTACCGCCGAGTTCTCTCCGGTAGGCTGGTTCCCTTCCTCCTTTGCCAATGCGCGCGCCGTGTTTGGCGAGGAACGCATGCAGCGCGCCTACAACTTCAAGGGCGTGCTCGAAGCCGGTGGTGTCGCGGTAATGGGCACCGATTGGCCGGTGTCCAGCCTCAATCCCTGGATTGGCTTCGAAGCCATGATCACCCGCCAGAACCCGTTTGCTGAGGAAGAAGGCAGCTTCTACGGCAAGCCGATCTCTCTGGAGCAGGCCATCAGCGTGATGACCATCAACGGCGCTTGGTGCATGGGTATTGAGGGGCAAGCTGGCTCCATCACAGTCGGCAAGTCAGCGGACCTGATCGTGCTCGACCGCAACCTGTTCGACATCGCGGCCAAGGGCAATATCCACAACACCCAGGTGCAACTGACCTTGCTCGAAGGCGAAGTGACCTGGGACCGTCTGGGCGAGTTCGATGGCACCGATTACGCCGCGATCTGGCAGGGCGAGTTGCCGAACTTCTGATTCAACCGGTGGGGGGCTAGGCCCCTGCCCATTGCCAAGTAGTAGGAGATTCTATGAACAGACGCAATAGCATCCCGGTGACGATAGTTTCTGGCTTTTTGGGCGCGGGCAAGACCACCCTGCTGAACCGCATTCTCAGCAGCGATCATGGCCTGCGCATGGCGGTGATGGTCAACGATTTCGGCGCTATCAACATCGACAGCCAGCTGATCGTCAGCCAAACCCAGACCACCATCAGTCTGGCCAACGGCTGCATTTGCTGCACTGTCGAAAGTGACTTGATCGAGCAGCTCGGCCGCATGCTCGACAATCGGGAAAACCGCCCCGAATACATCGTCATCGAGGCCAGTGGTGTCTCCAATCCGGTAAAAATCGCCAATACCCTGCGTTACCCGCAGTTCCGCGACGTCTTGAGCATCGACAGCATCCTCACGGTGGTCGACGCGGCACAATTTGAAAATCTTGAAGGCGTGATGGCGCAACTGGCAATGGAGCAGTTGGATGCAGCTGACATCATCGTCCTGAATAAGATTGATCAAGTTCGCCGCGAGCAGGTCGACGCCCTGCGGGCACGCTGGCTTTACCCTAAGGCACGGCTGCTGGAAGCCCGGCACTGCGAAGTGCCGCTGGAGCTGGTGCTCGGGGTGGGACGCTTCAATTCGGACGGCAAACTAAAGCCGGCTGAATCTCGAGTCCCCTCACACTCGCTCGGCATAACGCCCGCCCGCGACCATGGTGCGATCTTCGACACCTGGTGCTGGAGCAGCGATCAGCCTCTCTCACTCAAAGCCCTACGTCAGACATTGGCAGCGCTACCCACCGATATCTACCGCGCCAAAGGGGTTTGCAACATCGCCGAGGTGCCGGGGCAGCGCTGCATCATGCATCTGGTGGGTAATAGATGTGAGATCAACCCAGCCGAGAAATGGCAGGGTACTGCGCCATTTAGCCAAGTGATTGTCATCGGCAAACGCGGAGCTATCGATGCGGCGGCTTTCCAGACAGCATTTGAGCAGTGCATCGCATAGGTAGATGTCTCCGGCGCTAAGTCATTGGAACGGTCGATATGTGCTGCTTGAGTTTGGGCGGGTGCTCACGCTTTAGCGCCGGTGGGGTGACGCAGTATTAAGTGCCCATGGTGAGTGGATGCACTATGGCCATGAACCACTTCTTCCAGCGCATCACAGGGCCGTTGGCCGTGAAGGAGCGCTCCGACCTACTGCTCGCGGTAAACCGATTATCAAATAGGGCCGATTGAAGAATTCCAATTCGAAATGTTTGGAGACTCCTGATTCGCGGCGGTCGAGTACCTGAACATTACAGCCAGATTGGTCGGCACCTGTTGCATCTCGGCCTAACGTTGAGCTGCCGGGGACGAAGGTATTCACACGAGTTTAATATCACTTCGAATGATGCTCTCTGCAGAGCAGGGGTTGTGTATTGCGCCCAGTCGCGGGACGTGCGGAGGAGTTCGTGCATGGCCAGATATTCGCGCCCCATTCGACGTAAGCCCATCAACATGACCACGCTGGAAAAGTGTTTGCCCTGGCGTGGCCTAGGGAAGAGTTAGGGGCTATCCACGATGCGCTGTAGGCTGGTCAGCTCGTCATGCCTGGTCAGCTCAATCATGAAGGCAGGCAGCTCAAACCAGGGAAGGCCGCTATGGTGCCCGATGGCACCTCCACGGCGGCGACTTCGGCCATCCCGATCGGGGCTTACACCATCAAGCAGATTGACGCTCAACTGCAGGGGCTGCCCAGTTTTGCTAAAGCCAAGCTGGCATGAGCCGCACAGCACGGCAGGGCGCTACGCATGGGAGAAAAAGGGAGGGTGTCGACGATCGGAACAGGGGTGATGTCGAGGTGTTGGCTGGGTTGTGGAGTACCGCCCCAGGCCTCCTCAAGCAGCGCATATCAAGGCTGCCGAGCAGTAACTGCTCTTGGGCCAAGCTGAACGCCATAAAGCAGCAGGGAAGGGCTGAACATACCTGCTGCCTTTATGGCGTTTGCTGTGCCTCAGGCGAGTTCGTCGAAGCACTCGGCGATGATCGCCAGGCCCTTGTCCAACAATGCTTCTTCGGCGGTGATCGGTACCAGTACGCGCAACACGTTGCCGTAGGTGCCGCAGGACAGCAGGATCAGACCCTTGTCGCGCGCCTTGGCGACGACCTGGCCGACCAGTGCCGCGTTGGGCTTGTGCAGGTCGCCGCCTTCGAACAACTCGACCGCGATCATCGCGCCCAGGGCGCGCACGTCGCCGATGGCCTTGTGTTTGGCCTGGATGGCCTTGAGGCCAGTGACCAGACGCTCGCCAACCGCCTTGCAGTGCTCCAGCAGCTGTTCTTCCTCGAACACCTCCATCACCGCCAGCGCCGCGGCGCAGGCAATCGGGCTGCCGGCATAGGTGCCGCCCAGGCCACCCGGAGCGATCGCATCCATGTACTCGGCCTTGCCGCACACCCCGGCTAGCGGGAAGCCGCCGGCGATGGACTTGGCGAAGGTGGTCAGGTCGGCGGCCACGCCCATCTGCTCCATGGCGAAGAAGGTGCCGNNCGCGGCGATGTCTTTCGGTTCAGCGTCGTTCTTGAAGATCCGCTCGATGCTGGCCATCGCGTCATCCGTGCTGACGCCGTGTAGGGCACAGGGGTACTGGGCGCGGAAGATACCGCCGGGCATCAGGCCCATGCCGGCCGAATAAGGCACGACCTTGCCGGTCAAGCCCAGGGTCATCATGGTGCGGCCNNGGTGTTGAGCACCGCGATGCCACCGGCGAAGTCGATGAACTCACGGCCTTCGACGTCGGTGACCGTGGCGTTTTCCGCCCGGTCGGCGAAGATCGGATGGATCTGGCCCACACCGCGCGCAACGGCGGCGTTGCGGCGTTGCATCAGGGATTCGTTGGTCTTGCTCATGGTGCTCCTCGTTCGCCGCGCAATAGGCGGGTCGGTGAATCTGACGGGGGTAGGAGCCAGCTTGCTGGCGATAGTGTCCAATGTGTCGCTGGATCGCCAGCAAGCTGGCTCCTACCGGTTATGCGCTGTGCTCTACAGGCCCAGGCAGAGGTACTTGATCTCCAGATACTCATCCAGCCCGTACTTGGAGCCTTCGCGGCCCAGGCCCGAGGCCTTCATGCCGCCGAACGGCGCCACCTCGGTGGAAATCACCCCGGTGTTGATGCCGACCATGCCGTACTCCAGGGCTTCGGCCACGCGGAATACCCGGCCCAGGTCGCGGGCATAGAAGTAGGCGGCCAGGCCGAATTCGGTGTCGTTGGCCTGACGGATCACGTCCGCCTCATCGCTGAAACGGAACAGCGGCGCCAGCGGGCCGAAGGTCTCTTCTTTGGCCACCGCCGCGTGCTTGGGCACATCTAGCAGGATGGTCGGTTCGAAGAAAGTGCCGCCCAGGGCATGCGGTTTACCGCCAGCAATCAGCTTGGCGCCCTTGCTCAGTGCGTCGTCCAGGTGGCGCTGGACCTTGGCCACAGCGTTGCTGTCGATCAGCGGCCCGGTGGTCACGCCTGCGTCCATGCCGTTGCCGACCTGAAGTTTGGCCACTGCGACGGCCAGCTTCTCGGCGAAGGCGTCGTACACGCTGTCCTGCACATACAGGCGATTGGCGCAGACGCAGGTCTGGCCGTTATTGCGGTACTTGGAGATCATCGCGCCCTCGACCGCCGCATCCAGGTCGGCGTCGTCAAAGACGATGAAGGGCGCGTTGCCGCCCAGCTCCAGGGATAGCTTCTTCAGGGTCGGTGCGCACTGTTCCATCAGCTTGATGCCCACGCCAGTCGAGCCGGTGAACGACAGCTTGCGCACGATGGGGTTCTCGCACAATTCGGCGCCGACTTCGCGCGAAGCAACCACGTCGGCGGTGACTACGCTGAGCAGGCCGGCGGGCAGGCCGGCACGCTCGGCCAAGGCGACCAGCGCCAGGGCTGAGAAGGGAGTCTGCGGTGCCGGCTTGAGCACCATGGCGCAGCCCGCCGCCAGCGCCGGACCGGCCTTGCGGGTGATCATCGCGCTGGGGAAATTCCACGGGGTGATGGCTGCCGTGACGCCCACCGGCTCCTTCTGCACCAGGATGCGTTTGTCGCCGGCGTGAGCCGGTATCACGTCGCCGTAGGCACGCTTGCCTTCTTCGGCAAACCACTCGATGAACGATGCGGCATAGGCAATCTCACCGCGGGCTTCAGCTAGCGGCTTGCCCTGTTCGGCGGTCATGATGCGGGCCAGATCCTCCTGGTTCGCCAGGATCAGCTCGAACCAGTTACGCAGGCGGTTGGCCCGTTCCTTGGCGGTCAGTGCGCGCCAGGCCGGTTGCGCGGTTTGGGCTGCCTCAATGGCGCGGCGGGTCTCGGCCCGGCCCATGTTTGGCACGCTGCCCAGCGGCTCCCCTGTCGCTGGATTGAGAATCACAGTGCGCTCACCGCTGTCGGCCTCGCACCACTCACCGTTTACATAGGCCTGTTGCCGCAGCAGGCCGGAGTCTTGCAATTGCAGGGTCATGACAGTCTCTTGTTCTGGGTGGTTCAAGCAGGTTGCTGGGTACGCAGTTTTTCACTGCGGCCACGCAGCCATTCCAGGGTCAACAGCAGCAGGATGGAGAAGCCGATCAGCAAGGTGGCTGCCGCGGCAATGGTCGGGCTGAGGTTTTCGCGGATACCGGCGAACATCTGCCGTGGCAGGGTGACTTGTTCCGGGCCGGCGAGGAACAGGGCCACCACCACTTCGTCGAACGAGGTGGCGAAGGCGAACAGCGCGCCGGAAATCATCCCCGGGGCGATCAGCGGCAGGGTTACCCGGCGGAATGCGGTGAGCGGTGACGCACCGAGACTGGCGGCGGCGCGCACCAGGTTGTAGTTGAAGCCCTGCAGGGTCGCCGACACGGTGATGATCACGAAGGGCACACCGAGTACCGCATGCACCAGGATCAACGACACATAGCTGTTGCCCATGCCCAGCGGCGCCAGGAACAGGTAGCTGGCCACGCCGACAATCACCACGGGCACTACCATGGGCGAAATCAACAGGCTCATCACCAGGGCTTTGCCGCGGAAGTCGCCACGAGTCAAGCCAATCGCTGCCAGGGTGCCCAGCACCATGGCAATCACCGTGGCCGCCGGGGCGATGATCAGGCTGTTTTTCAGCGCGCGCATCCATCCCGCAGAACCGAAGAAGTCCTCATACCATTGCAGGGAAAAGCCTTGCAGTGGGTAGACCAGGAAGCTGCTGGTATTGAACGACAGCGGAATGATCACCAGCACCGGCAGGATCAGAAACAGCAGCACCAGGCCGCAGAGGATGCGCAGTGCGTAATACCAGACGCGTTCGATGGGCGACATATAGGGGCTTAGCATCTCACTCTCTCCTCAACTCAAGCGCAGGCGACTTGCGCCTACCAGCCAGCTGTACACCACATAGAGCAGCAGGGTAGCGAGCAGCAGTAGACCGCCGAGTGCCGTGGCCATGCCCCAGTTGATGCTGACGTTGGTGTAGAAGGCCACGAAGTAGCTGACCATCTGGTCGCTCGGGCTGCCGAGTAACGCCGGGGTGATGTAGTAACCGATGGACAGGATGAACACCAGCAAGCATCCCGCGCTGACGCCGGCCAGGGTCTGTGGGAAATACACCCGCCAGAAGCTGGCGAACGGATGACAACCGAGCGAGATCGCGGCGCGCATATAGGTCGGCGAGATACCTTTCATCACGCTGTAGATCGGCAGGATCATGAACGGCAACATGATATGCACCATGGAGATGTAGACCCCGGCGCGGTTGAACACCAACTGCAGGGGCTTATCGATGATGCCCATGCTGAGCAACGCGCCATTGATCAAGCCGGAGGATTGCAGCAGCACGATCCAGGCGGCCACACGCACCAGAATGGAGGTCCAGAACGGCAACAGCACCAGAATCATCAGCAGGTTGCTCTGCCGGGTTGGCAGGTTGGCCAAAAGATAGGCCAAGGGATAGGCCAGCAGCAGGCAAATAGCCGTGATCACCAAGCCCATCCAGAAGGTGCGGGCAAAGATTTCCAGGTAGATCGCCTGGTCAGGCGAGGCGGGGGCCAGTTCACCGAGATCGTCGATGCGATGATCCAGGGCCGCCAACAGATAATAGGGGCTGATGCTACTGGTATTACGCCGGACCACCTGCCAATAGGCCGGATCGCCCCAGCGTTCATCCAGGTTCTCCAGCGCGTCTTTATAGGACGCGGGCTCGCTCTTGAATGGCAAGGCGCGCGCGGTTTTCATCATCAGGCTGCGATAGCCGGCCTGCTCCATGTTCATGCGTTTGGACAGGTCACCAATGGTCTTGTTCTTGCGTGCCTCGGCCAGGTCAAGGCTGATCGCCCGGTATACCGGCTCAGCGGGCAGCGCCTTGCCATCCCAGTCGGCGATAGCCTCGACGGTGCGCGGCATGCTTTCTACCACCTCGGGGTTGTTCACGCTCTTGTAGAGCAGTGCGGCAATCGGCACCAGAAACACCAGCACCAGAAACAGCAGCAGCGGCGCAATCAGCGCCTGAGCTTTAAGGCGGTTGAACCGTTCGGCACGCGCCAGACGGCTCTTCAGGGAGGGGCCGGCGACCTCGGTCAGGGGCACTGCAATGGCCATAGCGAACTCCGAAATTCAGGGGGAACGCCCCTCTGCGCCACGGGCAGAGGGGCTCAACCGGGACCTTGCTTAGTTGCGCGCGGCCCAGGAGTTGAAGCGCTGCTCCAGCTGCTCGCCGTAATCAGCCCAGAAGGTCACATCGATGGCCACCTGATTGGCGATGTTTTCCGGCGTGGTCGGCATGTCTTTCAGCAGTTTGGGGTCGAGCAGCTTGATCGCCTGCTTGTTGGCCGGGCCGTAGGCGATGTTCGACGAGTAGACTTTCTGCTGCTCGGGCTGCACGCTGAAGGCGGCAAATTTTTGGGCGGCGTCCAGGTCCTTGGCACCCTTTGGGATGGCCCAGCTATCGAAGTCATAGATGCCGCCGTTCCACACCACCTTCAGGTTGCTTTCGTCCTGTACCGCGGCGATACGGCCGTTGTAGGCCGAACTCATCACCACGTCGCCGGAGGCGAGGAACTGCGGTGGCTGGGCGCCGGCTTCCCACCATTGAATGCTCGGCTTGATCTGGTCGAGCTTGGCGAACGCGCGGTCCTGGCCTTCCTTGGTGGCCAGCACGCCATAGACATCCTTCGGCGCAACGCCATCGGCCATCAGGGCGAATTCCAGGGTGTATTTGGCGCCCTTGCGCAGGCCGCGCTTACCCGGGAATTTCTGCGTATCCCAGAAGTCGGCCCAGCCGTTCGGCGCGGAGCTGAGTTTGTCGGCGTTGTAGGCCAGTACCGTGGACCAGACGAAGAAACCGATGCCGCAGGGCTGAATCGCGCCGGGGATAAAGTCTTCGGCATTGCCGAATTGGGCCGGATCGAGCTCCTCGAACATGCCTTCGTCACAGCCGCGCGACAGCTCCGGCGACTCCACCTCCACCAGGTTCCACGACACGCTGTTGGTGTCGACCATGGCTTTCACCTTGGCCATCTCGCCGTTGTAATCGCCTGAGATGATTTTGTCGCCCGAGCTCTTTTCCCAGGGCTGATAGAAGGCCTTGATCTGCGCCTGCTTGTTGGCGCCACCGAAGGCAATCACCGTCAAGTCGGCGGCCATCGCCGGCGCCGTGCAGGCCACGGCCAACGCGAGGGCGGTGAAAGAGAGAATCTTGGTCATTGTTGTTTTCTCCACTGTGCTGGGTTGGTAAAGCGCGTAAGGATCAGTGCCCCTCTAACAACGGATCGAGCGCGCGAACGTGCTCGATCTGCCAACCGATGGGTACGACATCGCCCACTGCCAGGGCAGAGTCGAGTTCGGCAATCGGTTGTTTAACGAAAAAGTCGCTCTTGCCACAGACTTCCAGGCGCACCCGGACGTGGTCGCCGAGGTAAATGAACTCCGCTACGCGTCCAGAAAAGCGGTTGCGACAGGTTTCGCTGGAACCGTTCAAGCGCACGCGCTCAGGGCGAATCGACAGGGTGACCGGCGCACCTTGCTGGCCGACATTGACCGCCAGCGCCTCGACCTGTTCGCCGCGCTCCAGGCTGACTACGCAGCGATCGCCATCCTGGCTGACCAGTCGACCGTTGAGGCGGTTGTTCTCGCCGATGAAGTTGGCGACGAAGGTGTTATGCGGTTCTTCATAGAGGCTACGCGGGTCGGCGATCTGCTGGATCTGGCCCTCATGGAACACCGCGACGCGGTCGGACATGGTCAGCGCCTCGCCCTGGTCGTGGGTCACGTAGACCACGGTCACGCCCAGGCGCTGGTGCAGGTGCTTGATCTCCATCTGCATGTGTTCACGCAGCTGCTTGTCCAGGGCGCCCAAGGGTTCATCCATCAGTACCAACTGCGGCTCGAACACCAGCGCTCGGGCCAAGGCCACGCGCTGTTGCTGGCCACCGGATAGCTGGCCGGGATAGCGATTGCGGAAGTCGTCCAGTTGCACCATGGACAGCGCGCGCTTGACCCGCTCCTTGCTGTCGGTGCGGGACATGCCGCGCACCGACAAGGGGAAGGCCAGGTTCTCGGCCACTGTCATGTGCGGGAACAGGGCATAGTTCTGAAACACCATGCCGATGTCGCGCTTGTGCGGTGGTAGCCGGTTGAGCGAGCGGCCGCCGAGCAGGATGTCACCGGCGGTCGGCGTTTCGAAACCGGCCAGCATCATCAGGCTGGTGGTCTTGCCCGACCCCGAAGGGCCGAGCAGGGTGAGGAACTCACCTTTGCGGATATCCAGATTGAGATCTTTGACGATCAGGTTTTCGCCATCGTAGCTCTTCTGTACGCCACGAAAGCTCACCAGCACATCGTTTGCCTGAGACTCGGTCATCGCCGCACCCTTGTTGTTGTCTGCACGCTGTTGGGCACAGACTAGGGCCGATGCAAGGCGGCGGAAATCGGGCGGGATGACAAGTCGTTATCAGGCCATCGGAGAACTTGCTGTAGGGATTGCCCTACAATCGGCAAGGCGGCTGCCGGCTCAGACCAGTTTGTGCTCCATTGCGTAACGCACCAGGTCGGCCACCGAATGCAAGCCCAGTTTCTGCATCAGGCGGGCCTTGTGGGTGCTGATGGTCTTGTTACTGACGGCCAGGTGCGTGGCGATATCGTTGACGCCCTCGCCACGCACCAGGCGCTCGAATACCGAAAATTCGCGCTCGGACAACTGCGCGTGCGGTGGGCGCGAGTCGGTCAGGCCGACTTCGAAGACCATGCGGTCTGCCAGCGCTGGATCGATGTAGCGTCCGCCGCCAGCCACCTTGCGAATGGCGGTAATCAACAAGGCGGGTTCACTGTCTTTGGTGGCATACCCGGCGGCGCCCACCTTGAGCGCACGGGCAGCCATCTGCGCCTCATCATGCATGGACAGCACCAGGATGGCCGGCGCATTGGCCAGGGCGCGAATCCGCGGAATGGCCTCCAGCCCGCTGACGCCGGGCATGGAGATGTCCAGCAACACCACATCACAGGGGGTCCGCCGCAGGCACTCGAGCAGCTGCTCGCCATTGCTCGCTTCACCCACCACCTCAAGGTCCT
This sequence comes from Pseudomonas taeanensis MS-3, assembly GCF_000498575.2. Taxonomy (GTDB): domain Bacteria; phylum Pseudomonadota; class Gammaproteobacteria; order Pseudomonadales; family Pseudomonadaceae; genus Aquipseudomonas; species Aquipseudomonas taeanensis. Next base: position 524,798 of record NZ_AWSQ01000004.1, on the reverse strand, counting down.
GGGCCATACCGATCAGCTGTTTGATGCCTTCACGTACTATGGTGTGGTCTTCTGCCACCAATACTCGGATCACGCCATTTCCTCTTCGCTCAGGGCCACTCGCACGCACAGCGTAGTCCCTTCGCCGGGCAGGCTGTCAATCTGCAAACTGCCGCCGAGCATCAGTACCCGTTCCTGCATGCCGACCAGGCCGAAGGATTGCCCAATCTTACGGGGCCCGGTTATGAAGCCCTTGCCATCATCGCTGACGTGCAGGCACAGCTCGTCGTCTTCCAGGCTCAGATGCACCTGCACGCTGTGCGCATCAGCGTGGCGCATGACGTTGGTCAAGGCCTCCTGAAGAATGCGAAACAGGCCGATGGCCTTGGCATCGGACATTTTAGGCAGGTTATCGGGCACCTCGACCAGGCAGGGGATCTGCGTGCGCGCTTCGAAGCGGCGTACTTGCCACTCGATCGCCGAGGCAATACCGGCATCGAGGATCGGTGGACGCAGGGCGGTGGCCACATCGCGTACCAGCTGGAACAGTTGGGCGATCAGGCGCTTCATGCTTTCCAGGCGCTCGTCCAGTCCCGCCACCTGGTTGGCGAAGGCCAGCTCGCACATGGCTGTCTCCAGTTTGAGCACGGTGAGTACCTGGCCCAGTTCGTCGTGCACCTCACGGGCGATGCGCGCCTTCTCTTCCTCGCGCACGCTCTCCAGATGCGCGGACAACTCACGCAGGCGCCCGCGCGACTCGGCCAGCTCCAGCTCTACCTGCTTGTTTTCGGTGATGTCCCAGACGATGCCGTCCCACAGCATGCGACCCTCGCCCAGGCTGCGCGCGGTTGCTTTGATGTCGGCCCAGCGCACCCGGCCGTCTCGGGTGATGATGCGACCTTGCCAGGACCAGTCGCTGTTGCCGGCAAGTGCGGTGTCCTGACTGAATCGGTAGCTGAGCTGATCGTCCGGGTGAACCAGGCTACGAATGCCTCTGTCGGCCCGCTGCAACTCCTCCGCCGGATAGCCGACAAGCTCTACACTGGCTTCGCTAATGTAGGCGAATACCACCGGTTGCTCGGCGACCGTTCGTTCCAGGCGGAACACCAACCCGGGCACGCTGCCGGCGATGCCCTTGAAGCGCGCCTCGCTCTCTTGCAGCGCGGCACTGGCGCGACGGCGCTCGGTGACGTCGGTGAGAAATACCACCAGGTATTCGGCATCGCGAAAGCGCAGAAAGCTCAGCGAAACATCCACCGGTAGGCGACTGCCATCGGCACACAGACAGTCGATCTCGAAACTCTGCGGGCCTTCATCATGGCTGCGCACCTTGCGCCACAGGTTCAACCAGCTATCCATGTCCAGACTCGGTTCCAGCTCGCGCAACGGCCGGCCCACCAGCGTCCCGGGCGCATAACCGAGCATGGTTTCGGTGGCATGGTTGGCGTAGCGCACATGGCTGTCCCAGTTGACCCAGAGAATACCGACCGTGCTGTGGTCGATGGAGAACTGGCTCAGGTGCAGCGCCTGCTCTGCCACCTCACGCTGGCTCAGTTCATAGCGGCTGTTGAGCAGCTGGCTCTCCAGTTCGCGACGTTGCTGACGCAGGTGCAGAGTAGTCGCGGTAGCGCCAAGCCCGGCTATCAGCAGCAATAGGCTCAGTCCTCGCCAGAAGGCCAGAGAGTCGCTGACCTGCGGGTATTTGAGCGGCATCCAGCGCTCGCGCAACTGCTCCACTTCGCGAGCGGGTAAGGCTTGCAGGGTCAGTTCGACAATCTCCGCCAGCAGTGGCTCGTCACGACGGCTGGCTATGCGTAGCAGTTGCGGTAAGCCAATATCGCCAACGATGCTCAGCCCAGCAAACTGCGGCTCACGTAACAGCAGGCTGAGACGGGCTTCATCCACTACCGCGTAGCGGGTCTGCTGACGCAGCAAACGCTGCAAGGCAGAGCGCTCCGAACCGACCGCCTGCAGTTGCAGATTGGGATAAGTGCTGCTCAGGTAGTCGGCCGCCGGGCTGGGAGTGCGTAGCGCGATTGATTCCGTGCGATCAAGGCGGTCGAGGTCGACTGCGCTGTTGCCGCGCTGCTCACCCACGATCAGGTGCGGCACGCGCATGTAGGGATCGGAGTACAACCATTGGCGTAAGCCCTTGGGGGTCTGTTGCAACCCCGGCGCCAGATCCAGCTCGCCGCGGCGCGCCGCAGCTTCAAGCTTGGCCTGGCTGGGGAAGCGTAGCCAAACCGGCTTTACACCCATTCCCTGGAGCAGGCGAGTCATCAGCTCGATATTGGCGCCGGAGAGTCGCTGCTGACGCAGATCGTACTGAGCCCAGGGCGCGCGCATGAGCAGGCCGACGCGCAGTTCGCGATGCTGTTCGAGCCAAGCCTGTTGCTGCGGATTGAACGCAGGATGCACCAGCAGCGGCGCGCCTTCGGCCCAGGCCAGACCTAGGCACGCCAATAGCGCAAGCGCGATGCGCGGTAACAGACGATGCATTCTGCAGACGGTCCTGAGTAAGCCTGGAGAGAAATCCCCAGTGTTATTCACATAGGGTATGTAGTTCAGCCTGAGGGTTGCTCACCTTCAGCAGCTTTTATCATCACGCATAACGCCGGCTATGGCGATCTGTAGGGCATGGGCTTGTCTGGCAGGGCGTTCGCTTGTCCGTGCTCTGGCCTGTGGCGGCAGAGGTTTTTTTTTGAGTCGTTACAGTGCCCGTCGGTGGCAGCGAGCGTCGTGGGCTTCAGACCGCCAGCAGCGTTCATGCCTGGGAATTGCACTGGCTTCAGGTTTTAGGAGTGACGGCCAAATGCCATTCTATAAAAATAAAACTATAAAAAACAAAGTGATAAATATCATGGTGTCGACTTGATATTGGTCCTGACAATTCCTTGACAATGTAAGGGGTCGATCCTTTAGTTAACCGTGGGAGAGGGACGAATTTGGATGTTTTTACGCAGGGCGGGCAGGGCAGTAAGTGCCCGCACCAACACAACGGGAGTGCGTCATGGATAGGGCCAGACTCATTCGAGTCGTAATGGAGTCTTTGTTCGATATAGTGTTTTCGGCCCACCTGCGTGGGCCGCCTTCCTCTGAGTGGTAGCCCCGGCATAATGCCGCAGTGTTGCCACTAGCTTGACCCCCTCTCCCAGCAGACAACAGAGCACTGACGAGCAGAAGCGATTCAGCGCAGACGCGCATGCCCGTTATTTATTGGCATGAGCGCCACCCGGTTTTATTTCGCCACGTGCGGAACAGATTTTTCCTTGGCCATACCTGAGGCATGGTCGCGTGAGAAAAGCGTTGGGAGGGTAGGGTCATGAAGTCAAAATTTTTGACAGGCGTGGACAAGCTTGAGCCAGGCACCTGGCAAGTCACCATCGGGGCGGGGGGGTGGGAGCCTCGACCAAGCGATACTGAGTCGCTGAGTGGGAGTGAGGGACGGCGCTCCTTCCTCAAGTTCACCGCCGCTGCTATGGCAGCACCGTTGCTTTTCGCTTCACCGGACAGCAGTGCCAGGCGCCGGCGTCGCCCGGATCCAGAGCCGGAACCGGAGCCAGAGCCTGGCCCGGCAGTTTTGCCCCCCAGCCCGCCGACCACGCCTTGGGTGCAGTTTCTGCCTGAGGCCATCACACCGTTGCAACCGGTGACTCTCAATCCTGCGCCCACCGGCGTGCCGAACCCTGCTGGAGGCGAGTGTGGGCGCGATCTGCACCAGCGCTGGGATGAACTGTACGCTACGCCACGGCAATATCCGCCGGAGCACTACGAGCTGAGCGCCAAGGAAAATCCTGCCTGGGTGTTCAATCCGGCCTATCCGCCGCAGCGTATCTGGGGTTTTGCCATAGGTGCAGGCGCGGCGACAACACCGGGGCCGACCATAATGACCCGGTATGGCAAGCCGGTGATCGTACGCTTCAGAAATCTCCTGCCGCAGAATCATGTCGGCTTCGGCTCGCCGGAAATCTCGATGCATTTACACAATGCGCACACCGGCTCGGAAAGTGATGGCTTCCCCGGCGACTATTACAGCCCGCTCAAGGCCGGACCAACGTTGGCTGGGCCGGGACTGTGGAAGGATCACTTCTACCCGAATATCTATGCCGGCTATGACCAGATGCAGAACGGCATTGGTGACCACCGTGAAGCTCTGGCCACCCTCTGGTACCACGACCACACCTTCGATTTCACCTCGCCTAATCTGTACCTCGGCATGGCCGGTTTTTACCTGCTGTATGACCATATCGACTCGGGCGATGAGCGCGACCCTAGCCCTAGCGCCTTGCGCCTACCGAGCCACCCCTACGATTACCCGCTGAGCTTCGGCGACCGGCGCTTCGATGCCAATGGCCGTCTGATCTACGATCAGGTCGAACCGGATGGCACCCTCGGTGACAAGATCGCGGTCAACGGCAAGATCGAACCGGTGCTCAAGGTGGCGGCGCGCAAGTACCGCTTCCGTTTGCTCGACATTGGCCCCAGTCGGTTCTACGAGTTCTCTCTGCAGAAGGCCAACGGGGTTACGCAAACCTTCACCTACATCGGCAATGACGGCAACCTGTTGCCTGCACCGCTGAGGAACCAGGTTAGCGTGCGCATCGCCGTGGCCGAGCGCGCCGACATCGTCATCGACTTTTCCCAATATCCAATCGGTACCGAACTGTATCTGGTCAATCGTCTGATACAGACCAAGAGTCGCATGCCCGATGACTTAGGAGGGGCTACTCGGGTCATGAAGTTCATTGTCGACCGCTATCCACCTGAGCAGGACATGAGCCAGGTACCGGATGTGTTGCGCGAACAGCCGCCGCTTGATCTTGCGGAGATCGCCGCCGCGCCTGTGCGCCGTTGGGTGTTCGAACGCAAGAACGGCATGTGGGCGATCAACAACCAGTTCTTCAACCCCAACAGTGCGCGGGCGGTGATCCCCAAGGGTGGCGCTGAGGTCTGGGAACTGGTGAATATCGATAACGGTTGGAGTCACCCGATTCATATTCACTTCGAGGAGGGACACATCCTCAGCATGACCAAGGATGGCGTTGCTGTGCCGGTGCCATTACATGAGCGTGGCCGCAAGGACGTTTATGTGCTTCGAGGGATGTCAACCATCCGCGTATTCATACGCTTCCGCGATTACGTCGGCAAGTACGTGATGCACTGCCATAACCTGATCCATGAAGACCACGCAATGATGCTGCGCTGGGACATCAAAGACGATGACTAGTCGCTGAGACTGGAGGTATTTCTATGAACACTCGAAGAAAGCTCCTGGCCGGAATAGGCACAGCGGCGCTGGGCGGATTGTTGTGGGGTCGTACCTCGCTGCAGGCGCATGAGGCATTCGAATCGGCCGCTATCGATATGGCCGATGCCAGCGTGGATGGCGCACAGAACAGTTACTTCCCCAATGTTTGGCTCGACAGTCACGAGGGCAAGCGAGTTCGCTTCTACGACGACCTGGTGCGCGGCAAGATAGCCGTCATCAACTTCATGTTCGTGCAGTGTGGTGACATCTGCCCGACCATGACCGCCAACCTGATCAAGGTGCAAAAACTGCTGGGTGAGCGCATGGGACGTGACATTTTCATGTACTCGATCAGCCTGCAACCGTTGATGGATACGCCTGAAGTCCTCAAGGCCTACGCCGAAATGCATCGTGTCCAGCCTGGCTGGCAGTTCCTCACCGGCACGGAGGCCGATATCAAGCGCCTGCGCTATGGCCTGGGTTTCTACGATCCCGAACCTGAAGTCGATAGAAACCTCGGTACTCATACCGGCATGTTGCGCATTGGTAACGACCGCAGCGAGCGCTGGACCATGGCGCCGGCGCTGGCCGAGCCTGAGCGGATATTAGCCACCATCAACCATGTCGATTCCACCATGGTGCACACCGCGTATCGGCCTGTGGCCGCTGCTAGCGGTCTCGGTTAGTGGTAGACCATGAGCTGGCTCAGGGCGCTGTCTATACCCTGAGCCAGCCTGGAAAACAGGAGCGAATTGCTCAGCGGTCGCAAGGTCGCTGGTGCATGACAACAGGAAGTTCGGCTGAACGAATGTCATAGGGCCCACGGTCGGTCAAGCTACTAGCAGGGAGGATTAACAGTTTTAAGGTGGGAGAGTCAGCCCCATGAAATCCCGAACCTTGATAGACACACGGAAAGAACTGCCAGCCAGCAAGCAGGGGGTAGCGTCTATATCAGCCGCTGAGCCTACCCAGACCTGCGATAAGAGTATTCAGGCCATCAGTGCGGGCGACCCGATCCAGGGCGCAGCTCGGCGTAGCTTCCTCAAACTGACCGGTGCGGCGTTGGCTGCCCCCCTGTTATTGAGTGCATTCGACAGTAGCGCCAAGAGTCGTCGGCGCAGAGGTGACGACGAAGATGACGAGGACGATGACGCACCTAATGCTCAGTCATCCAGCCCGCCGACTATTCCCTGGCAGATTGAACTGCCCGTAGCGGTCGGTCAGCTGCAACCCGTGGTGCTCGACCCGCCCCCCATGGAGGTCGCCAATACTGCCGCCGGTGAGGCCGGACGTGACCTGCATCAACGCTGGAACGAGCTGTACGTGAGGCCGCGGCAGTACTCTCCGGCTCATTACGAGTTGAGCGCCAAGGAAAATCCCGCCTGGGTTTTCAATCCCGCTTATCCGCCGCAGCGCGTATGGGGTTTTGCAGGTAACGGGCCAGTGGCGACCATCCCGGGACCGGTCATCTTCGCCTACTATGGCCAGCCGACCATCGTGCGCATGCATAACCGCCTGCCGCCGGACCATGTGGGCTTCGGCACGCCGGAGATATCGATCCACCTGCACAATGCGCACTCCGCCTCGGAGAGTGACGGCTTTCCGGGTGACTATTACAGTGCCAACAAAGCCGGGCCGACGCTGGCTTCGCCAGGCGAGTTCAAGGACAATTTTTACGCCAATATATACGCCGGTTACGACGAGCTGCAGAACGGTATCGGCGACCCGCGTGAGGCCATGGGCACGCTGTTCTACCACGACCACACCCTGGACTTCACCGCGCCGAATCTGGTTCGCGGCCTGTCGGGCTTCTATCTGCTCTTCGATCACATCGACTCGGACAACGAGCGCGACCCGAGTCCTAGCGCACTGCGTTTGCCCAGTTATCCCTATGACTATCCGCTGGAATTCGCCGACCGCCTGTTCGACCGCAACGGCTTGCTGATTTGGGATCAGATCGACCCCGACGGGGTGCTCGGCGACAAGGTAGTGGTCAACGGCTATATCGAGCCGGTCTTGCGCGTGGCAGCTCGCAAGTACCGCTTGCGTCTGCTCAATGGCGGGCCGAGCCGTTTCTACGCCTTCTATCTGATCACTGGCGATAACAAGGAGCAGTCGTTCAGCTATATCGCCAACGACGGCAACCTGCTGCCTGCGCCGTTATATGAGCAATTTTCGGTCCGGTTGGCGGTGGCCGAGCGCGCCGACATCGTTGTGGACTTTTCCCGCTATCCGATTGGCACGGAACTTTATCTGGTCAATCGACTGACTCAGGACAAGACCCGCCTGCCCGACAAGGTAGAAAAACCCGGCGTACGGCTATTGAAGATCATCGTCGATCGTTACCCGCCAGAGCAGGATCTCAGCCAAGTGCCCAGCCTGTTGCGCGAGCTGCGCCCGCTCGATCCACAAGAGATTAAAGATGCCAAGGAACGGCGCTGGGAGTTCGATCGACGCAACGGCATGTGGGCGGTGAATGGCAAGTTCTTCGACCCGCTACGCCCGGTGGAGAAGATCGAGCGTGATGCAGTCGAGGTCTGGGAACTGATCAACGATTCCGGTGGCTGGGCGCACCCGATCCATATCCACTTCGAGGAGGGGCGGATCATCGAGAAGCGCATCGATGATCGGATTGTGCCGATACCGCTGCATGAGCAAGGGCGCAAGGATGTCTTCAATCTTGGGCCGAACACCAGCATGAAGGTACTGCTGCGCTTTCGCGACTTTACCGGCAAATACATCATTCACTGTCACAACCTGATCCACGAGGACCACGCGATGATGGTGCGCTGGGACATCGAAGATGACAGCAGCGACAGCGGCAGCTGAGGCGCGCGGCCCGAATCAATCGCTTCATTCATAAGCTGTCTTGCGTACTAAATTGTGCGCTAGCCCATGCCGAGGCTAGCGGCTTGGTCGCGGGCAGATCTTGGCAGTTCACTCAACTTGTTGATTCTGCCGAAGCACCTGCGCCATGAGGCAAAATCCTTGTGTATACTCGGGCAGCTCGACAACCATGGCGTTAGAAAAATAGAAACTACCGGCTATGGCTGATATTTATAAACAATTGATAACTAACAATTTATTTTAAAATCCTGTTCGGGAAGTGTGTCTCCCGGCTCGTAAGAATTTGTTGTCGAATCAATGTTTTATAGTATTTTTGACGCTTAATTTTTGGCGATGATGCGCCAATTCAGAGCCGGCTGGAGGCTTATTGCTATGACAGCGGCAACCCATCTAGAGCGCTGCATTGAGCGGCTGACGCAGAACGAGGTGTCCGCTTGATTAGGGTGCTGGTGGTTGATGACCACGATCTGGTTCGTACGGGTATCACGCGGATGTTGGCTGATATCGAGGGCCTGCAAGTCGTTGGCCAGGCGCAGTCGGGCGAAGAGTCGTTGCTCAAGACCCGTGAACTCAAGCCGGATGTGGTCCTGATGGACGTCAGGATGCCAGGCATTGGCGGTCTTGAAGCCACCCGCAAACTGATTCGCAGTCATCCTGATTTGAAAGTCGTCGCGGTCACCGCTTGCGAAGAGGATCCGTTCCCTACGCGTTTATTGCAGGCTGGTGCGGCGGGTTATCTGACCAAGGGCGCAGGCCTCGAGGAAATGGTCCAGGCGATTCGTCTGGTATTCGGCGGGCAGCGCTATATCAGCCCGCAAATAGCCCAGCAGCTAGCCTTGAAGTCCTTTCAGCCGCAAACTAATGGCAGCCCCTTCGACCTGTTATCCGAGCGCGAGATTCAGATCGCCTTGATGATCGCCAGCTGTGAGAAGGTGCAGAGCATCTCCGATAAGCTTTGCCTTTCGCCGAAAACGGTGAACACTTACCGCTATCGGATCTTCGAGAAGCTATCGATCTCCAGTGACGTGGAGCTGGCTCTGCTAGCTGTGCGTCATGGCATGGTCGACGCCACCACTTAGCATGAGCGTCCAGTTCGACCCCAGCGCCTTCCTCGCTACCTGTAGTAGCCGCCCAGGTGTGTACCGCATGTTCGATGCGGACGCCAAATTGCTCTATGTCGGCAAGGCCAAGAATCTTAAGAAGCGTCTGTCCAGCTACTTTCGCAAGACGGGTTTGGCGCCGAAAACCGCTGCGTTGGTCGGCAAGATCGCCCAGATCGAAACCACGATTACCGCCAATGAAACCGAGGCACTGCTGCTCGAGCAGACACTGATCAAGGAATCGCGACCGCCCTACAACATCCTGCTGCGTGACGATAAGTCCTACCCCTACGTGTTTCTCTCCGACGGTGAATTTCCACGCCTGGGCATCCACCGCGGGGCGAAGAAACTCAAGGGTCGCTATTTCGGTCCCTACCCGAGCGCTGGGGCGATCCGCGAGAGTCTAGGCCTGCTGCAGAAGGCCTTCCTGGTGCGTCAGTGCGAGGACAGCTACTTCAAGAATCGCACCCGTCCGTGCCTGCAGTACCAGATCAAACGCTGTAAAGGGCCCTGCGTCGGGCTGGTCGACCCGACGGAGTACGCCGAGGACGTGCGTCATTCGGTGATGTTCCTCGAAGGGCGCAGCAATGCCTTGAGTGATGAACTCTCCTCCGGCATGCAAAAAGCCGCCATGGATCTGGACTTCGAGCGCGCTGCCGAACTGCGCGATCAAATCTCTCTACTGCGTCGCGTGCAGGACCAGCAGAGCATGGAGGGTGGCAGCGGTGATGTGGACGTGGTTGCCGCCATGGTCAATCCGGGCGGCGCCTGTGTACACCTGATCAGCGTGCGTGGCGGTCGCGTGCTCGGCAGTAAGAATTTCTTTCCGCAAGTGGCGATCGAGGAGGAGGGTAGTGAAGTCCTGCTTGCCTTCCTGGCCCAGTACTACCTGAGCAATTTGGAGCGCGAACTGCCAAGCGAGCTGATCGTCAATGCCCAGCACGAGGACTACCCCACACTGATAGCAGCCATCCACGAACTGCGTGGGCGTGAGCTGAGTATCAGCCATCGCGTACGTGGGACACGCGCGCGCTGGCAACAGCTGGCGGTGACCAATGCCGAGCAGGCGCTCGGTGCGCGGCTGGCCAATCGGCAGCATGTGGCAGCGCGTTTCGAGGCCTTGGCCGAGGCGCTGGACTTGGATGAAATACCGCAACGCCTGGAGTGTTTCGATATCAGCCACTCCAGCGGCGAGGCCACCGTGGCGTCCTGCGTGGTGTTTGGTCCTGAAGGCCCATTGAAGTCCGACTACCGGCGCTACAACATCGAAGGCGTTACCGGCGGCGATGATTACGCGGCCATGCACCAGGCGCTGACTCGACGCTTCAGCAAGATCAAGGAAGGCGAGGGCAAGCTTCCGGATATTCTGCTGGTCGATGGCGGCAAAGGTCAGCTGGCCATGGCGCGTGAGGTGTTGGAAGAGTTGGCGGTGCCCGAGCTGATCCTGCTTGGCGTGGCCAAGGGCGTGACGCGCAAGCCGGGGTTGGAGACGCTCTATCTCAATGATGCCGCCCACGAGTTCACCCTGCCAGGCCACTCGCCGGCGTTGCACCTGATTCAGCAGATTCGCGATGAATCACACCGATTTGCGATTACCGGTCACCGCGCACGACGCGGCAAGGCCCGCCGTACATCAAGCCTGGAAGAAGTGGCCGGGGTAGGGCCGAAGCGCCGGCGCGAGCTGCTCAACCACTTTGGCGGCCTCCAGGAACTGTCCCGCGCCAGCGTAGAAGAAATCGCCAAAGCACCCACTATCAGTAAAAAGCTTGCCGAGCTGATTTATGCCGCACTGCACAGCGAGTAGAATGCCGGCTCACCTCGCAGCCCAGTTGTGCCGATGAATATCCCCAACCTGCTTACCGTACTCCGTGTACTGCTGATCCCGATCTTCATCTTGCTATTTTATCTACCGTTTTCATGGAGCTATTGGGCCGCCAGCGCGGTTTTTGCCATCGCTGCCGTGACTGACTGGCTGGATGGTTACCTGGCGCGACGTTGGGAGCAGAGCACGCCCTTTGGCGCCTTTCTTGATCCGGTCGCCGATAAGCTGATGGTGGCGGTCGCGCTGGTGTTGCTCGTCGCTGAGCACGCCAACCTGTGGTTGACCTTGCCCGCAGCGATCATTATTGGCCGCGAGATTGTCGTCTCGGCACTCCGAGAGTGGATGGCAGAGTTGGGCGCCCGGGCCCATGTGGCTGTGTCCAACCTGGCCAAATGGAAAACCGCTGCGCAAATGGTTGCGCTGGTCATTCTGCTGGGTAATCCGCCCTTGTTTACCTTTTGGGTTGTATTGGGCTATGTGCTACTGATCGTCGCTGCGGTGCTCACTCTGTGGTCCATGCTGCAGTATCTGGCAGCGGCCTGGCCGCACCTCAGTACTTCAGCCGAAAAGAAATAAACTATTTTGAATCAAGGGCTTGACTGGGCGTTATGAATCTATAGAATGGCGCCCGTCATCACGACAAGCGGGAATAGCTCAGTTGGTAGAGCACGACCTTGCCAAGGTCGGGGTCGCGAGTTCGAGTCTCGTTTCCCGCTCCAGTTTCAATGGGCCGTCTAGCACGGCCCATTTAGTTTAAAGGCTGAGTAGCAGAGTGGTTATGCACCGGATTGCAAATCCGTGAACGCCGGTTCGATTCCGACCTCAGCCTCCAATTTGAAAGCCCCAAGTAGTTGATCTGCTTGGGGTTTTTTATTTGCGTCCGCTTTTTGTTGGGCCATATGCCTAAGCCGCTCTCTCGACACCCATGCAGTTTGGTCGAGCAGTGGTGAAGCAATGGTCGAGCAGCCATCGAGCAGTGGTCGAGCAAAAATCCGTTCCCAGCAGCGCCTGTATCTGAGCGACAGCGCCATCGCGCGCCTTGGGTATCGTCGCGGCCCTCGCATGGTCTGCCATGACAACCAGCTGACTGGCTTTCAGGTCGTCGTCGGGGCGCGCTCAAGGGTCTTCCGCGTCTGCCTGCGGGGAAGCTATCGGACGTTGGGGCATTGGCCCGTAATAAGTGCGGACGAGGCTAGGGCGAAGGCTCTGGAGGTGCTTCGGGCGAGGCTAGGGGTAGGGGAAGTGGCAGCTCCTAAGGTCGAGGTCATCGCGACTGCTGCGCCCAAGAAGACCAAGGCTCGAGTGGTGGCCGCGCCTACCTTGCAGGCGGTCTTCAATGAGTATCGCAAGACCCGCAAGCTTAAACCCAGCACGGCGGACGACTATCAAGCCGTCTTCAATCGCTACGCCTCTGATTGGCTTGAGCGAAGCTGGCAACTCATCACGCCAGATGCCTTTGAAGGGCGCTTTGCCAGCGTCAGTATCAAGTCCAAGGCCCAGGCGAATTATCTGTCGCGCATCCTCTCGGCTGTTTGGTCTTTTGCTTCTGCGAAGTACGGGGTCACGACCACAAATCCCACTCAGCGGCTCAAGGCCATGGGTGGGCTGCACCAGATCAAGCCAAAGGATGGCGTAGTCCCTGACTCGCTGCAGCCGAAGTGGTGGGCTACCGTAGAGGCGATGGACGACAAGGAAGCATCGGCTGCCCTAGTCTTTATTGCGCTAACAGGCTGTAGGCGAGGGGAGGCGCTGCGTCTCCAGGCTACCGACATTGATTGGCAAGCGAAGACCGTTACTTTTCCCGACACCAAGAACGGTACCACTCACCGACTACCGCTATGCAGACGTCTCTATGCGCTCTTGGTTGCTCATTGCGGCCTGCGCCCTGGATTGGTCTTTCGGGTTACCAAGCGAAGTATCGACGCCGCTGCAGAGCGCGTCTCGAATGAGATCAAGTTCAAATGGACGCTACATGACCTGCGGCGGACGTTCGTCACCGTTGCTCAGAGAGTACTGAGGGACCTAGCCACGGTGAAACGACTGGTTAACCACAGTACTGGCGGGGACGTGACCATGAAGCACTACCTCCGCCTGAGTGTGGAGGATTTAAGGGCTCCGCTGCAGCAGGTTGAGGAGGCGATCTACAGCCTTCGATAAGCAATTCGTCGTCAGTTAGCACATGAAGTTATTCGGGCCATCCTGGCGAACCAGGCACAGCCAAGTCCCAGTCGCGCACGCTCTGGGGTTTACCCGTAACCTTTTCACAAAACTGTATAGCTTCAGGGCACTCAACAAATAGCGTGTCTGTCACTACATTATCAAGGCTCCAAATAATCCGGTATTCGCACTGATGTGCAAACTGTCTTCGCTTGCTAAAGTAGGCTTCTGCACCAGCTAAGCCCATTACAATTTCCCCTATTTTTTCCAAGTCGGGGCCCTCATCTGAGCTCACATTGAGGAGTCCAGAAATTGCTGGTGCTAGTTTCTTTTCGATTACATGATGGTCTTTGTATGTGCAAAATCCTTCTAGGCCTTCAATGCAGCCTTGTAACTTACTGGCAATGACTCTTCCGAACCAAGCAGTGTCACGAATTACGAAAGTAACCATCGCAGTCAAACTGGCGCATCAGGTCTTCACTTTCCAGCACGCTTGTACAGAGCACAATGGACTTATTTCCATGGCCAGTTTGTGCGGTAATACTTATATCTCCAGCTGTACCGATGACTAAATTTTCCCCCTCTAGATTATCGCTGCGCTGTTCATCTTGATGCTGTGAGAATCTCGTAAATGAGCTTAGCATCAATTTGCCAGTGGAAAAAAACTCGTCAATGAAGATCTGGTTCATATAGCGATATGTGACTGGGGGGAGCAAAATCCATCTGCTTTCGGGTATGTTCATAAAATCCATTCAGTCCGTTTCGTGCAGAGCGTTGAGCGAATTATTTTGTGCACTTAAACTGTGATTCTGGCCTCCGTTCCCGTGTGCTCTCGCAGAAGGAATAGCAGCCCGCCCCCGTCAATCAGTTCGATGGGCTTATCCTTCGAGAAGTTGTAGGCGTCTGGACCATATCTACTGGTGCAGACGAGGATTCCCTTATTTGCGCCCTCATTCAGCATTGTTCCGTAAAGGTCGCGGACTGCGCTCACGCCGACGGTGTCGCGGTAGCGTTTGGCTTGGATGACCACTTTCCCACCCAGAACGGGCCGCGTGTCGAACGCAATAGCATCGACTCCACCATCTCGGGAGCTACGAGTCAGCTTCGTATCAAGGCCCATTTTCGAGAAGAGGTTGGCAACCAAGACCTCAAATTCGTTTGGCGTTAGCTCTATTAAGTTCGGACGGGACTCAAGGCCGGAAAGAGCATCTCCTTGATCAATGAAGCGCCTGTCGATCATATCGAATTCGACGATGGGCTTAATAGCCTGCAGCTCATCTGGGCGGCTCGATACCTGTGCGCCAAGATTTCGCAAGCACAGTACTTTATCTACTCGTTCCAAGTTCAGAGTAAGGAACTCGTCTTTAGTGGCTCGAACGGATACAACCGGGATTCGGACTTCACGGCCACTCGCTGGATCATGGGTATCCAGCATCCCATTGAATGTCACCAAGCGCAGAGCATTTGCTTGGTCAGCTTCGAACAGTTCGTGCAATGTGCGTAGTGCAATGGAGGCGATTATGTCTTGATAGCGCTGCTTAATTTCGGCAGGTTTTCTGGCCTTCGAATCTATTTCATCTCGAGTTTTAATGTATCGATACTCGGAAACCACAGGGACTACTGAAACATCCGGCATATCGTACTCAACAACAAGTTCCGATGAGTCCGGGGCATAAGCTAGTCGAAAAAGTTGCTGGAAACCTTCCGCAGGGTATTCCGAGCGGGTCAAGACCATCTCGTTGTACGCGATAATCGCGTCTGTGTCCTTGGCGAAGTAGCTCGCCTCGAAGGCATCTATTTCAGAGTTATGGCGTGCAGTTTTATCGTCAAACGCGAGCTTTTCGGCGTCATAATCAGCTCTGACTTTCTGAAACTCCGCACGCTTCTTGGCTTCTTGCGCATTGAACTTCAGGATGGTTGCTTCGTTTTCGCGCTCTGCGTCCTCTATACGGAGAGCATGCCGCTTAGCCGCTCCTGGAATTAATTTTTGGATTCCTTTCGGGGGAGGGACGAGGCGCTTCTGCGGTGTGAGGCCTGGAGCCAGATTCGGCGGGGGTTGGAACGATGGGAAAGGTGTCGTATGACGGAGAGAGTCGAAGCTGATTCGGTCGTCATGACAGAGCGTGTGCGGCAAGATGTCTTGTAGCTCGGAGACTCTGTTGCTGAGCTCTGTATTCAAGTCCGCAACTTCGCTATGCCTGTCCTCAAGATACATAGTCTTTTCCAGTTTATGCGCTTCTTTCTCCTGCGCAGCGGATATTCGCTGCTGGCGCACTGCTTGGCGTTCCAGTTGCCGCATTTGGGTCTGATTCGCTCGAATACTCCGCTGACTCTCCCGTTCAGCAGCAGCTGCTGACCGAGCCGCAGCTCTGACAAACCCTTCGAATCCACTTCGACGTCCCATACCTTCATCCCGAAAGTGAAAACATTGGCCGCCATCATATTGCGACTACTAAGTCATTATCCAGCCCACATCAGCCCCAGTGGGGAAAATGTTTCTGGCGGAAAAATCTGAGCTCTTTTTAATGGGTAAGGAGTCGACAGTTTACCCCCGTAGGGGGGGGCTCTAGGGGCTGAGATGATTTCAATCCTGATTGAATCAGTACCAGAGACCGCGATTGGTTTTTCTGCTGGGTCTAGCGTCAAGTTGTCGTCGTCCTTCATTCAGTCTCCTCGGTCATAAGGATGGCTAACCGGAAATCAACGCTATAAGTGGTGGCTCAGTGAGTACACCTTGTGAGCCAGCCGAGGACGCCTGAAGGGGGTGCGGTAGAATGCAGGCCGCAACTAGCTCCAATCTGTTGAAATTCACGGAGCCACCCTGTAGATTACTGATCCAACTCAGTGAGCCATGCCTACAGGGAGCCGCAGACCATGACCACCACTATCGCCTACACTCGTGTCAGCACCGATGGACAGACCATCGAGGCACAACGCCACGCCATCTGTCAGCGTTACAACGTCAGCGAGGACGGATGGTTTACTGACGCAGCCACCAGCGGCGCCACCAAGGCATTGAAGCGTGACGGCTTCGCTGCCCTGTTCAGCTATGCCCGCAAGGGCGACACCGTCGTTGTTGCTGCCATCGACCGCCTGGGCAGGGACACCGTCGACGTACTGGAGACCGTCGAGGCATTGAAAGCCAAGGGGGTGTCTGTCGTATCCCTGCGAGAAGGCTTCGACCTCTCCAGCCCTGTCGGAAAGATGATGCTGACCATGCTTGCCGCCGTTGCTGAACTGGAGCGCTCCAACATCAAGGCTCGGCAGATGGCAGGCATTGAACGGGTCAAGGCTCAAGGCAAGAGGCTGGGTGCGCCCAAGGTCATTGATGATGAGGCGGTCGCAGCCTGGAGGCAGGAGAACAGCGCCAGCATCGCCGACACGGCCAAGCACTGGAGGATTTCCCCGGCTGCGGTTAAGAGGGCATGCGCAGCAGTGAAAGCCCAAACACACAATAGCTAAGGCCACGTCCTCGGTTTCCATCCTGGCTGCTACGCATCAAGGCCTTCCTCTTTCAGGCGCTGAGGGGGAGGGCGTTCTCGATTTGCAGCCAGTCCTTGGCTAATGCCAACCCGGTAGTTCCGCTCACGGGACTCATCGAGCATCTCTCTTATATTGCGACCGTAATTGGTCATCCTCCCGCTTCACTCCATCCCCTCAGCTTCGCCGCTGTTCTACCTCTCCAGCCCGTTTAGTCCTGCCGTCCTTGTCCGTCCTTGCTTGCCCATGTGGTGGGCGCTGGAGTGCGTTGACGGTGGCGACCATCGACGGCAGCACTAAAAGGAAAACCACGTATGCCCCACCGCAACACCAGCAAACTCGGATCTGAATTGCCATTACCGCCCGATCTTGCTGCGCTGAATGAGAAACTGGAAACCCGCACACGCCAGCTTGAGGAGCGATTCGTCAGGTTGAGCGCTGCAAGCAACAAGACTGCAAAGCGAGGCCGCAAGCCCAGGGCGCTGGACAACCCGATTGTCGGAGTCTTCAGCCACGTTGCCGCAACCACTGACCAGCGTCACGGCTACCCGGCCTGGGCTGATGACGTCTTCCAAGGTGTTGCTCGCCTTGACTGGTATCGAGCCAACGCGAGAAGCATTCCTCTATCAGTGAAGAGGCTTGTCCGCATTATCGACCACCTTCCGGTCATCAGCACAGCCAACATCAGCACTCTCTTACTCCTTGAGGAGCGTCAGGCCAGACGTTACATGACGGCAATCGAGCTAGCCTTGCCGTACCTCCTCAAAGGCATCCCTTCGGCACTCATGCAAGAGTTGCAAGTTGGGGCCGATTGGCTGGACGACGACTTCGACACCCACTTCGGTGACGAACTTCAGCTAGCAGCCTAACCCCACGGTTCCGGCATCCACGTCGCTTGCTAACCCTCTCGCGTACTGCATTCAGCAACGCCGATAACACCCCAGCACCAGCCTTCTCGCTCACTCGACGCAATGTCAGAGCGGTCTCCGGGCGTGTGTTGGTTTCCCCATTCCCGCACATCCTCCTCTACCAACCATGACTTCCATCGCAACAAACTCCCCCCGCAATACTGCCAGCCCAATCGTCTACCGTTTTCCGCTAGATAACACCGAAGCCGTCTTTGAGTTCGACTTTCAGGGCTCCACAGCGCGCACCTTGGCTGACTTCCCAGGCTATGCCTTCACAGCAGACGGTCACGTCCTCAGCTTCAAAGGGAAGGCACCAGCACAGCTCAAGCCAGGGTCTTCTGCCAGCGGCTGTTACTGCTACGTCAACATTGGTAGGCCACCATTCAAAAAATCGCAGCTACTGCACATCCTGGTTGCCCGCGCTTTCGTAACTAACCCTGAAGGAAAGCCGCAGGTGAACCACAAGGATGGCAACCCCGGAAACAATGCAGCCGGCAACCTTGAGTGGGTCACGCCGTCAGAGAACGTCCTCCATGCTAATCAGCTACGCAAAGAACAAGGCCGCAGTCTCTTCAAGACCACTGCTGAACAGCGCTCCCTAGCAAAGGCCTTGCACGCCTCAGGTCTTTCTATTGCTGAGGTAGGACGCCAGCTCAATTTGCCGTATGAAATCGCACGTTATGCCGTTCGTTATGCCAAACCAGCACCAGTATTGGCCATTTAAGCGCGACAGCAACCCACCCCTCCCTTTGACCTACCGATGATGCCCCCATGGGCGTCTGGCCGCTGCCCCTGAGCGAGTCTCGGAGGGGCTTAGGGAGGCCATGGCTCAGTCGTAAGTAGTTTATCTATCAACATCAAGACTGCTTACGGCTGCACCTAGTCGGTCATACGGCTGTTGATGTGTATTGAAGTAGCGGTCCTGCCTTTTGATTTTCTTATCGGGTATCGAGGCGGGCCTACTTTCGTGACCGGCAGCGCCCAATAAGTCACGGACTTGCTTACTCCTGTCGTTTTAATCCTGAGCGGCTTCAACGCCACCATCAAACAGTTGGAAGAGCTGGCCGGCCGCAACCACGCCAAGGTCGCTGAGAACACCGAGAAGGCCCGTCAGTTGGCCGCTGAGAGTGACGCCCTGGAAGGGGAAGCCACCCAGGCAGAACGCACCGCCGACCGCATCAAAGACCTGCTGGGCTGAGGAGGGGATGACCATGACCACCGCCATCATCACCCGCGACTACAACGGCCAGACCTTCAGCTTCCGCGAAGACGGCTACTTCAACATGACCAAGGCCGCGAAGGCTTTCGGGAAGCGGATGGACAACTTCTTCGCCAACGACGGGACCGCTGAGTACGTCAACGAGCTGGAGAAATTAGTCCCTGGGATTCCAGTGATTAACACCAAGACCGGCAACGGTAAGTCTCCTATGGTCGGCACCTGGGGTCACCCCAAGCTGGCCGTCTTCTTCGCCCGCTGGCTCGACGTCAAGTTCGCCGTGTTCTGCGACACGGTCATCGACGACATCCTGAGCAAGAAGGCCAAGGTCGAGTTCGCCCCTGAGGCAGCCGCACCGAAGCTCGCCCCGACCCACCTCGACACCGCCCGTGAGCTGGTAGCCGCCCTGGAGCAAGCCGAGAAGCTGGCCCAGGAGAACCAGAAGCTCACCGCCGAGAACAAGGAGATGGCCCAGGAGCTGAACTTCCTGACCGTCGATGAGTATCGCGCCCTGTCGCACCTGTACCTGAGCCACAGCGACCGCATCAAGCTGTCCAAGTACGCCAAGGGCTACTCCCTGAGCCAAGGCGTCGAGGTCACCAAGCAGTCCCGCTTCCTGCCTGCCATCGGGCGCGAGGTCCAGGTCAACGTCTACACCCGCGAAGCGCTCGACCACGCGGCACTGCTGATGGGGTTGATCTGATGCGTAGCTCCAACGACTACGCCCTCCGAGGCGCCTGCTACGAAATCCAGAAGACCCTCGACGCGATGTGGGGGCCGTGTGAGGTGGGCGTTAGCGTGCAGGTGCTGCGCAGGGAGTGGGTCTTCGAGGGGAGGGTGCCGCCGCGCTTGCCACAGTCCATTGTGGTTGGCACAATGCGCCCCCTGACTGTCGAGCAGCGGTCGAGCAGAAATTAGTTGGAGGCTGGAAGGCCCGAGTTAGACGAGTTGAGCCCTGTGGCGGATCGATTGCAAATCCGTGAACGCCGGTTCGATTCCGACCTCAGCCTCCAATTTAAAAGCCTCGTAGATCAATGATTTACGAGGCTTTTTTATTACAAGCTGGAAGCCTTGCGAGGCACGCAAGGGCTGTATATAGTCCAGGCCTCGCAGTATCGCTCTACCGCCCGAATGGCGAAATCGGTAGACGCAAGGGACTTAAAATCCCTCGAGGGTAACCTCGTGCCGGTTCGATTCCGGCTTCGGGCACCATGTACATGATTTCAGATGTTCCCCAGTGAACCTGAAACCCACTAAAACCGGCCCCTGAAGCCGGTTTTTTTGTGCCCGTATGTTTTCGAATGATCCTGTACTGCTCCTGACTATAAGGATGCGTCTTGGGGTGCGCATGGGCCGACGTAAATCGTATGCATATAGTTCGCATTGTAACGCCACTCGCAGACCCGAAATGCAAGGCTGCAAAGCCTAGAGACAAGGACTGCACGCTGTTTGACGGGCAAGGGTTTTGAGATGCTGCGAGCGGGCTGAGTAGCTCAAGGCTGGACGAAGCTTAACGCCCTATCGGGGGGGCAGAGTGATTGAGCCACAACAATGAGCACCCGGAGCGTAGAGCCGAGCAAGCCTAGGTTCAGAGATGGCCAGGGATGATCAGCCCCTTAATCCGATAGGCCTCGATATCGATATCGAAGGCGCCTGCTTGGTGGACTTCATGGACTCGATAGGGGAGACCGGTTTCGTCGCAAGGGTTTTTCTGCAAATCGATGACCCTGGGAGTGCACGGCTGCTTATTGCAATCGAGTACAAGCAGCAGTCGGGGCTTGAGTTTGTGCTCAGGTGAGCAGGCGGTGATGATCGCCACTTCACCATTGGTCAACTCGACGATCTCCCCAGGTGGAAATATGCCGATCATACGGATGAAGGCGAGAACGATTTCCTCATCGAATTGGCTATTGCTCGCCTCGAAGAGGATACGCAACGACTCCATGGTGGATCGCCCCTTGCTGTAGACACGGTCGCTATTGATCGCATCGTACGCGTCAACCACTGCGATGATCTTGGCAAAATAGGGTATCTGATTCGCCTTCAATCCTCGGGGATAGCCGCCACCATCCATGCGTTCATGATGGCTATAAGCGACATCGACCGCAGCAGGGGGCGTCTGTCCGTTGGCCAGGAGCAGTTTGCGGCCTTCGATCGCGTGCCGCCGCATGATGGTGAATTCGTCCTCGGTCAGCTTGCCAGGCTTGTTGAGGATTTCATCGGGTATCTTGAGCTTTCCGACATCGTGGAGCATGCCACAAATACCCACCTGCTCAAGCTCAAGCGGCATCAGGCCCAGCTCACGCCCCAATGCGATCGCGAGAATCCCCACGCGCAAGCAGTGTTCTGCGGTGTATTCATCGCTGTCCTTGATTCGCGCGAGCCAAAGCATGGCCGAAGGATTTTCCAGGATGTGTTCGACACACTCCTTGACCACCGCCTTGACGGTCGCAACATCGAGTTCATGACCCAGTTTGACGGCATTAAGGATGCGCAGAGATGACTCTTGTGCCGCCTGCCAGATAGGTTGTGCCTGCCGCATCGCAGAGTCGAATTTGACCTTGGCGACTACTGCCTCAAGTTTTGCTGGCGAACGCAGCTGACTCAGTTGTTGTGCACTGTTACTGGTCGACTGCCTGGCGTCGACCCAAACGGACTGGCAATGCTCTTGAAGAAGGCTGAGCTCTTGCTGTTCACGAATGAGGAATCCCTGGAAGAGGAAGGGGGTCTCTGTCCAGGGGCGATCCAGTTCGGCGACGTACATGCCAATGGTCAAATCACCAACCGCAATTTTGATGGTGTTTGGCAGCGAACTTATTTCCATGGTGCTCCCTTCCGAAGCCTGCTCGATGCTGGCTGTTTGCCGTAAGCAATCATAGAGTGTGCTTCTGGAATATGACTATAGTTGGCGCAGAATTTCCTGCAGCCTTGGTCGGCCGTTTAGGCTAGGCAGTGCCTGCGTGCCCGTCGTGCAGAGCGGTAAGCTTGATCCGCCCCTACATTTTGCTTTATGCAATCCACCGTTTCCCAAGCGGACATTGCCTGAATAGGCCGTTCGATGTGCATGCCTTGGTGCTGCGGAAAGTCCCAAATTTCTAGGCCGGCAAACACTCCACCGAACTGGGTTTCCTCTAGGGCTGTATCGGCAGAGCGAGGCCGTAAAGTTGTAAGGTGTGTGACGCCTGATAGACTGCACGGGCATTTTTCCCTGTTAAGGAGTCCCATGATTAAGAAATGCTTGTTCCCCGCTGCCGGTTACGGCACACGTTTTTTGCCAGCAACCAAGGCCATGCCCAAGGAAATGCTGCCGGTGGTGAACAAGCCGTTGATCCAGTACGGCGTCGAAGAAGCGCTGGATGCTGGGCTGACGGAAATCTCCATGGTTACAGGCCGTGGCAAACGCTCGCTGGAAGATCACTTCGATATCAGCTATGAGCTGGAGCACCAGATTCGCGATACCGACAAGGAAAAGTACCTGGTTGGTATCCGTCGTCTGATCGATGAGTGCAGTTTTTCTTACACCCGTCAGGTCGAAATGAAAGGTCTCGGCCATGCGATTCTTTGCGCTCGCCCGCTGATCGGTGACGAAGCTTTTGCCGTAGTGCTGGCTGATGACTTGTGCCTGAATCTGGAGGGTGACGGCGTACTGACCCAGATGGTCAAGCTGTACAAGCAGTTCCGCTGTTCGATCGTCGCCATTCAGGAAGTCCCACCGGAAGAGACACACAAATACGGTGTCATTTCTGGCGAGATGATTCGGGATGACATCTACCGGGTCAACAGCATGGTCGAGAAGCCCAAGCCGGAAGATGCACCGTCCAACCTGGCGATTATCGGTCGCTACATACTGACGCCGGATATCTTCGAGCTGATCGAGCAAACCCCGCCGGGCAAAGGCGGTGAGATCCAGATCACCGATGCCCTGATGAAGCAAGCGCAGGATGGCTGCGTACTGGCCTATAAGTTCAAGGGTCAGCGCTTCGACTGCGGTGGCGCAGAGGGTTATATTGAAGCCACCAACTTCTGCTTCGAGCACCTCTATAAGCCCGGTAAGGCTTACTGAGTCAGGCCGCGACACAGTAAAAGCCACCTTCGGGTGGCTTTTCACATTCAGGGTATTGGCATCGCCTGTGAGCCCGGACCCAGCGGTTGGCCGTAGCTGAATTCGACGTAGTTGCCGGCCGGGTCGCGTAGCCCGCAGTAGTAGCCGACTGGGTAAGGTTCATCGCGAGGTGACCAGACCAAACACCCGTCTAATTGGGCCTTGGCGGCAACTTCATCGACCTGCTCGCGACTGGCCACGGCAAAACCGAAGTGGCTGTAATCGTCCTCGGCCAGGCAGCGATCCTGGCCTCCCGGCATGATCACGAAGATGAACTCATGCTCCTTGCCGGGCTCGGCCATCCAGACGATTCGTGCGCCTTTGCCGGCGCGCTGATGAATCACCTGCATGCCACAAAATTCAGTGTAAAAGGCCACGCAGGCGTCCAGGTCCGGGACATGCAATGCCAAATGGGTGAGGGTAGGGCGCATGGTCACTCTCCTGTTATGCATGGCTCAAGCTTAGGCCCAAAGGCTGAATTTCGGTGTTTCTAGGTTATGCTGACGACCTGCTTAGGAGGCTACCCATGACCTATGATTTCGACCTGTTTGTGATCGGTGCCGGTTCCGGCGGTGTGCGCGCCGCGCGTTTTGCCGCAGGTTACGGTGCCCGCGTGGCCGTGGCCGAGAGCCGCTACCTCGGCGGTACCTGCGTGAATGTCGGCTGCGTGCCGAAAAAACTGCTGGTGTATGGCGCGCACTTCGCCGAAGACTTCGAACAGGCGCAGGGCTTTGGCTGGTCGCTGGGTGAGGCGGGATTCGATTGGCCGACCCTGATCGCCAACAAGAATCGTGAGATCGAGCGGCTCAACGGCGTCTACCGCAATCTGCTGGTCAACAGTGGAGTGACCTTACTTGAGGGGCATGCACGCCTGCTGGACGAGCACAGCGTCGAGCTCGATGGTCAGCGTTACAGCGCCAAGCACATCCTGATAGCCACCGGCGGTTGGCCGTTCATCCCTGATTTCCCAGGCAGCGAGCATGCGATCACCTCGAACGAGGCATTCTTCCTCAAGCAGTTGCCCAAGCGCGTGCTGGTGGTTGGCGGTGGCTACATCGCCGTCGAGTTCGCCTCTATTTTCCATGGCCTGGGTGCCGAAACCTCACTGTTATACCGCAGAGAGTTGTTCCTGCGGGGCTTCGATGGTGCCGTGCGCCAACATCTGCGCGAGGAACTGACTAAGCGCGGGGTGGACTTGCAGTTCAACAGCGATATCGAGCGCATCGACAAACAGGCCGACGGCAGCCTGCAGGCTACCTTGCAGGACGGCCGTGTGATGCATGCCGATTGTATCTTCTACGCCACCGGCCGGCGGCCGATGCTGGATAACCTGGGGCTGGAGAATACCTCCGTCGAGTTGGATGACGACGGCTCTATCCGGGTCGATGAGCATTACCGGACTACGTCGCCATCGATTCTGGCGATTGGCGATGTCATCGGCCGCGTGCAGCTAACCCCGGTTGCGCTGGCCGAGGGCATGGCGGTGGCGCGGCAGTTGTTCAAGCCGGAAGAGTACCGTGCGGTCGACTATCAGACGATCCCGACTGCGGTATTCAGTCTGCCCAATATCGGCACCGTCGGCCTTAGCGAGGAGCAGGCGAAGTCCGCTGGGCACTCGGTCGAGGTGTATGAGAGCCGTTTCCGACCGATGAAGCTGACGCTCACCGAGTGCCAGGAGCGCACTCTGATGAAACTGGTGGTGGATGCCGACAGCGACCGGGTATTGGGTTGCCACCTGGTCGGCCCAGACGCCGGTGAAATCATTCAGGGGCTGGCCGTGGCGCTGAAAGCCGGGGCGACTAAGCAAACCTTCGACGACACCATTGGTGTGCATCCAACCGCCGCAGAGGAGTTTGTTACCATGCGCACCCCTGTCGCATCCTGAAGGCCGCATGGTTCAGCTCTTCTACTTCGCCGACCTGTTCGGCGTTGCGGTCTTCGCCATCACCGGTGCGCTGATGGCCGGGCGCAAATCCATGGACCTGTTCGGGGTTCTGGTGATTGCCGTGATCACCGCGCTGGGTGGTGGCACCCTGCGCGATGTGATCCTCAACAACCATCCGGTCAGCTGGATTCGCGACGATACCTATATTGTCGTGGCATCCTTGGCGGCCGTCGGGACGGTGCTATGGGTGCAATTGACCCAACCCATTCATGAAAAAGGCTTGTTGATTGCCGATGCCTTTGGCCTCGCGGTGTTTACGGTGATCGGCACTGAGGTGGCTTTGCAGCACAACGTGCCCCTCAGCACGGCGGTGATCATGGGGGTAATGACTGGCGTGGCCGGCGGGGTGATGCGCGATGTCATCTGCAACGAAATCCCGCTGATTTTCCGCAAGGAAATCTATGCCACCGCCTGTATTGCCGGCGCCCTGGCGTTTATCGGCCTGCGTGCGTTGGACACGCCGCCCTGGCTGGATACGGGGATCGCCATGCTGGTGGTGTTGTTTATCCGTCTGGCGGCGATTCGCTGGCACTTTTCGCTGCCGCGCTTCCATTTGCTGGATCGCGACTGAAGATGATCGAGCAGTTGAGCCTGTTCGCGTGACGTCTGACTACGCCGTCTCGGAGTCAACCCGGTACTGATAGCTACCCGTAAGGTTTAGCTACCCCTGCGGTGTTGCCCATCCATGAAACGCAGTATCCACTCTTCGGCATCACCCACCTATACCGCGTTCCCCACATCGCTAAACGGCTTCAATCTAGCCCGGCTATGCGCTGACAGTCGGTAGCGCCGCTCGGCCTCCCTCACCAAATCCTCTGTAACAAAGCCTTTGGCTGTTCGTCTTATTTTGGCGAACAGGTGATTTTGGAGGATGACGCTATGAAATCCACATTCTATATGACGGCCTTCAGCGGCCTCTTGGTGATGTTTGCTGCCGCTACACCTGGACTGGCAGCCAACACCTCGGTTCCATCACTGACTCAAGAGCCAGTTTTAATGCTGGCGGAAGGAGGTAGTAATCGTTTACTGCAGTACCAGGTGCAGCGGCTTGAAGCCATGCGAGACAGTCGGGATGCAAGCCAAGGCTTTGCTCAACTAATCGAAGAGCAACCTACTGCGGCAGGTATGCAAACTGAGCGTGAGGAGCGCGATACAGTTAAGCAGCCAGAACGCCAGTACAAGTCTCCGATCCATAGGGATAGAGTTGAGTTCGGACTGCATTAATCGTAACGGCGAGCCCGCAGGCACTCAGTAAATATGATGAGTGCCCGCGGGCTTTGCTTTGTTCGATACGAGATGACAGTGGTGGTCTTAAACGTATTTAGTCGAGCGTTATAACCCGGAATACCTCGCCTGCGACAAGCGCCATCAGCCCGAGAGGATGTATGGGCTGTGAGCCAGTATCGGTACTGGCTGGGCATTAGGCGCGCGAATTTTCCTGAAACTTCCTGAGCAGAGGGCAGTCCACTTAGCCGGTGGCTGAGATTTGATCTCGGTTATTCAAATGGATCAGGAAAAGGGAAACGAAATGGACAATAAAGAGGCAATTTCGGTACTAAACGATCTGATCGAAACCAGTAAGGACGGAGAAAAAGGTTTCCGCGAGTGTGCTGAAGACGTCAAGAGTGCTCAGCTGAAGACATTTTTCAATCAACGTGCGCAGGAGTGTGGTGAGGCAGCCCGTGAGCTTCAGCGGCAAGTAAGTAGCATGGGTGGTGATCCGGAAACCAGTTCCAGCCTCTCCGGCACGGTGCACCGCCGCTGGGTTGACTTGAAGAGCATGATTACCGGCAAGGATGACGAAGCCATTCTCAATGAATGTGAGCGCGGCGAAGACGTGGCGCTGAAAAACTACAAGGCTGCACTGCAGAAGGATCTGCCGCCAGCTGCGCGCAGTCTCGTCGAGAAGCAGTTTCACGGTGTGCAGCGTAACCATGACCAGGTTAAGTCTCTGCGTAATACGGCTCGCGTTAACTGATCAGCAAAGGCTATTGCCTGGCCGCGTAAACAAAAAGAGGGCACGAGCGCGCCCTCTTTTTGTTTCGGCTGACGTCTTAGAGGTAGCTCAGGCCTGCTGCGTGTCGAGTGTCTGGTAGTACAAGCGAAAAGGGGGGCGCTGAAGTGATCCCCTTTTATTTGGCTCTGTTCCAGTTACCTGTTGAGTCGCCGCAAAGCCGTGATTTCACGGGGCTTCATATTATGCGTTGGAGACAGTCATTACGCGGGTATGCGGTTGGCGCCGAGAACCTGCAATACGTTACAGGTACGTAGCCTTTTGTGTGCCCGCTGCCGTCTACCCGACAGCGGTCCAGTTTGTTGTCCTCAGAAGTGATACTTGACCAACGCTTGCACCGCGATCTGATCGAAACCGTCGGTGGAGCCATCGATGGGTTTTATGCCGTACTTGTTGTGCCACATATTCAGTTCGGTGCCGACATAGAGCTTACGCTCTTCGCCGAACAGGGCCTTGCCGGCGTCCCACTTGACCTGGATCGAGGAGCCGACCGAGGTTTGGGTGCCAGCATCCTTGGAAGGTGAGCGCCAGTCGACGTAACCGTCTACCACGAAGCTCTGGTCACCGATGGCAAAAGGGTAAGCGCCGGCCACGGTCAGCTGGGTGGCGTAGCCGTTGCCGACATCGCTGGCCCTGAAGTCATGATCGAAGAGAATGTGGTTATTGATCTTCACTCGGTACAGGTTGGTCTGCAGGAAGGCGAAGCCGGGGACGTCCCAGTCGAAGCCAAGGCCATACAGGTAATTCTCGGTGCCGGGGCCGCCGTTGCCTTTTTCATATGTGAAGGCCGCTTTTACGTCCTTCAATGGGCCGGCGGACAGCTCCTGGCCGCTCAGCCAGCTGAGGCTGACACGTGGCGAAAACTCCATGTAATAGAAGTGGCTCTTTTCCTTGACGGTGAGGTTGCCGAAGTTGCTGCCGCGGAACTGTAGGTTGTCGGCATCGATGTAGTCGTAGAAGGCAAAGATGTCGCCCCACTTCCAGCCGCTAGCGTGCTCGAAGGTGTAGGTGGTTTGCGAGCGCTGTTCTTCACCATTGAAGTTGAGGCGCTGGAAGTTGCTGCCGTTGAGGTAGGTCAGGCTATTGTCTTGCCAGAACAGCATGTCGTCGGCGATGGCCTGCTGGCCTGCGAGCAGGCCGGCGGACAGCACGAAGCAATGAGACAGGTATTTAAGCTTCATCGGATCTTCCTTATTTTTTTGGACTTACTAGGGGCATAACCCTGCAGCGAGCTGCCGGGATACATAGGGGAAATGGCTATGGTCTCTATGGTGCCTGGCTCGGCTTGAGGGCTGGCTTGAGGGTGATCGGCACTGCAGTGTGCACGGCTTCGCGCTGAAGATTTTCTAGCGCGTCCTGCTGGACGGTCGCCGCGCCGAGGCAGAACGAAATGGCCAGGGTCAACAGGCTGAGGTGCTGTAGAACGGTTGCACTGAAGGGCTGGATGCCGACGAAGCAGGCCAATACATCAAGCAAGGTGACGCAAGTGGCGGAGGCCAGGGCCGGCCCATCACCCAGCGGATAGATGCGGTCGCTGCTGCCAGTGAGCGGAGCTGCGTTGTCGGCTGTACTAGTCGTGGTCATGTCAGAGCCTGCCGGTTGTTCTTATACGGTCATGGGCTGGTGTGAGGCGTGCTGTGTTTCTAGCTGATCCGGCTAAAAAGCTGACTCAATGGTCAGGGTTGGCCGACTATACAATGTGTGGACACGATTAAAAACAATTTTTTTGTAGGTTGTGCACAATGATCTGGTCATGCTGCTGCGCGAGTTATTTGACGGCGAGGAGGGGCGTCAGGGTGCGCTCTGCGTGGGGCAGGGCGCGTGCGGTCTGTAGGCGGGAGTACTGCGACAAGAGCCGGCACGTCGCTGCCAGTCGGGGTCGAGCGCGGCGAATGCGGCGAATTAAGCTGCGCATTTGTCTGTCTCGGCGCTACAGCACAGCATCGATACGCTCTGACCGGGCGTTTTCCACAAAAAAGGGACCACGCTAAGCGTGATCCCCTTTTTTGTCGGATGCCGTCTACCCG
Source organism: Pseudomonas taeanensis MS-3 (assembly GCF_000498575.2). Classification (GTDB taxonomy): domain Bacteria; phylum Pseudomonadota; class Gammaproteobacteria; order Pseudomonadales; family Pseudomonadaceae; genus Aquipseudomonas; species Aquipseudomonas taeanensis. The sequence goes on along the minus strand of NZ_AWSQ01000004.1, from coordinate 495,953 downwards.
GCGGCGTCCAGGTTCGCTTGGTTACCGAGCCCTAGAAGTGGTACTTCACCAGGGCTTGGAAGGCGGCTTGGTCGAAGCCGTGGCCCGACCCGTCGATAGGTTTTGCACCGTAGCGGTTATTCCACATGTTCACTTCGGTGCCCACGTAGAGTTTGCGGCCCTCGCTATATAAGGCTTTTCCGGCATCCCATTTGACCTGGATCGAGGAGCCGACCGACGTCCGGGTATTGGAGGTGGAGGTTCCTGCGCGCCAGTCGACGAAGCCGTCGACGACGAAGTCCTGCTCGCCGATAGCGAAGGGGTAGGCGCCGGACACGGTCAGTTGATAAGTGTGGGCGTTGTTTTTGCCGTGTGCACGGTCGAAGTAAACGTTGTTGTTGACCTTCACGCGGTACAGGTTGGCGTTCAGGTAGGCGAAGCCCGGTACGTTCCAGGCCGTGCCAATGCCGTACAGGTAGTTCTCGGTGCCTGCACCGCCATCGCCCTTTTCATAGGTAAAGGCTGCAAACACATCTTTTAGCGGACCGGCGGAGAGTTTGTGTCCGCTCAGCCAGCTGAGACTGACGCGTGGTGAGAGCTCCATGTAGTAGAAGTTCTCCTTCTCATGGCCAAAGTCGCCGCGACGGGATTGCTTGTTGTCGGCGAGGACGTAGTCGGCAAAGCCAAACATGTCGCCCCAGGCCCAGCCGCTGGCGTGCTCGAAGGTGAAGGTGGTTTGGGTCTTATCTTGTTCTGTGTTGAATTGGCCTCTATTGAAGTTTTCGCCGTATAGGTAGGACAGGCTGTTGTTCTGCCACAGCAGCATGTCGCCGGCTATGGCTTGCTGGCAGCCAAACAGAGCGACCGAGAGGGCGAGGCAATGAGACGCGTACTTCAGGTTCATTGGATATCCTTATTTCCAGGAGCAACAAAGCTGCTCCGTCCGCGGCGAACCGCAGGAGAAGATTATCGGCTTTAGTTGAGCTTGGCTGCAGCTTCGAGGTTCGGCGCAAGCGCTTGAGCCTCATCGTCCTGCGGGTTTTGCAGCACGGTGTGCAGGTGTGACTCGGGCTCGTAGTCGTCTTCTTCCTGTTCCAGATCCTCTTCCGGCAGAAACATGTTGAGCAGGATGGCACTCAGGGCTCCGATAGTGATCGGCGAGCCGAAGATGTTTTTCAGGAAGTCGGGCATCTGCGACAGGGCGCCCGGGACTGCGGCCACACCGAGGCCGAGGCCGAGGGAGATGGCTACGATCAGCACGTTGCGGCGATGCAAGCCGGCTTCGGCGAGAATCCGGATACCGGCCACGGCGACGGTGCCAAACATGATCAGGGTTGCGCCGCCTAGTACCGGTTTGGGCATCAACTGCAGCACCGCGCCGAGAGTCGGGAACAGACCGAGAATGATGAAGATCGCGGCAATGTAGTAGCCGACGTGGCGGCTGGCAACACCGGTGAGCTGGATCACCCCGTTGTTCTGGCTGAAGGTGGTCATCGGCAGGCTGTTGAACACCGCCGCCATCGCCGAGTTGCAGCCGTCGGCGAGTACCCCGGACTTGATCCGGCGTAGATACAACGGGCCTTTGACTGGCTGTTTGGAGATGATCGAATTGGCGGTCAGATCGCCAGCGGTCTCCAGCGGAGTGATCAGGAAGATCACCGCGATCGGTACGAAGGCCAGCCAGTCGAAGCTGAAACCGAACTTGAAGGGCACTGGCACGCTGACCAGTGGCACCTCGGCCATGGTGGCGAAGTCTACGCGGCCGGTGAACCAGGCTACGGCGAAGCCCAGGGCCAGGCCAACGATCACCGCCGACAGACGCACCACCTGCGATTGAAAGCGGTTGAGTACGATGATGGTGGTCAATACCAGTGCCGCCAGTCCCAGGTGATGCAGGGCGCCGAGATCCGCTGCGCCGAAGCCGCCAGCGATGTCGGTCATCGCCACTTTGATCAGGGATAAGCCGATCAGGCAGATGATAGTGCCGGTGACTACAGGGGTGACTATCTTGCGCAGCTTGGTCATCACCTGGCTGAAGGCAATCTCGACGAATGCCGCGCAGAAGCACACGCCAAACAGAGTCGAGAGAATCTCCTCGGGACTACCGCCACGGGATTTGACGATCATCCCAGCACTGAGAATTGCGCTCAAGAAGGCGAAGCTGGTGCCTTGCAGGCACAGCAGTCCAGAGCCGATCGGGCCAATGCGTTTGGCCTGGACGAAGGTGCCGAGACCAGAGACGAACAGCGCCATGCTTACCAAGTAAGGCACATAGGCGCCGAGGCCCAGTACGTTACCGACGATCAAGGTGGGAGTGATGATGCCAACGAAGCTTGCCAGTACATGCTGCAGGGCGGCGAAGATGGCTGGGGCGAACGCGGGGCGGTCATCTAGCTGGTAGATCAGGTCGTTGTTGCCCGCGGACGGAACCGCGGTATTCGGGTTGCTAGTCGTGGTCATGTCATAGCCTGCCAGTTTTAATTATTCGGTCGTGGGCTTGAGCGAGGCTTCACGGCGCCTCTATCTGATCGATGCAAGATCTGTCTGATCGGTCAGGTTACCTCGACTATAGCAAGTTGCTTTTGGCTTTGTGAACAACTGATTTTAATATTGTGTACAAAAAACTAATACCCGGTCTGATGCTCCAGCACCTGCCGCTGTTGCCGCGACAATAGCCGTTCAGCACCAGGCTTTATGGCCAGGTGCGTGAGGGCGCAGGGATAGGACGCAGCGTCAGGTTTTCGGTTGCAGATCGCGAGCCACGTGCTCGGCCAAACCTGCACCGGCTTCGCTCATGGTCAGGTAGGTGCGGTCAGCGCCTGCATCCTGAATGCGTTGGGCGATGTCCTCATACAAGGCATGGGAGACGATCAAGCCACGGAAGCCACGTTCACGCAGTTTCTGGGTGGAGATAATTTGCGTTTCGGCGTCATTGAGAGCCAGGATGACTGCCTCTACGGCAGGCATTTCGAGCATCTGCCAAAGCATCTGATCCTCGCCATCGGCAAACAACACCCGGCGGCCGACTTTGGCACTGAACTCGATGACGACTGGATCTGAGTCCAGGCCCACTACCTCAAACCCTTTCTCCTGCAAGTGGTCATAAGCGGCGCGACCGGTACGGCCCATGCCCATTATCAGAATCTGCGAATTGCCCAATGATACGGGTTGCTCATCGGGGTGACGGGTATCCCGCTCTAGCGGTATCAGGCGCTTGGCCAGTTTTTCATAGAGTGGGTGAGCGTGACGGTTAAGGGGGGCTGAAATGACGAAAGACACGGCCAGAGTAATGGCCAGGGGGATTGTCCATTGCGGCAGAACCACACTGGTGACGATCAGGCCGAACTCGCTGTAGTTGGTCAGGCTCACGCTGCTGAGGAATGCACTACGAGCGCGTAGGCGGAACCTGAGGAAGAGGGCAAAAAACAACAGGCCTTTGAGGGGTAGGACGAGCGCCATTACAGCGGCAAAAATCAGCGCGTCGGCGCCCGGTAGGCCGCCGATACCAATTTGCAGGAAAAACCCCACCAGGAAGATTTCCTTGATGCTCCACAGGGAGTTGGACAGTTCGACGGCCCGTTTGTGTTTGGCCAGCATGGCTCCGAAGGCCAGGGCGCCTAGCTCTGAACTGAGACCGATATATTCGAAACCATAACCACCAACCGCCAGGGCCATTAGCAAGCCCAGTAGTACCATCAGTTCTTCGTGGCCGCTGGCATCGAGTAAACGAAACAGCAGTGGACGCAACAGGGGCAAGGCGAACACCAGCAGAGCCCAGGGGGAAGGCACTTCACCGCTGGCCAGGCTCATCACCACCAGGGCGATCAGGTCCTGGATGATCAGCACGCCTATAGCAACTCGACCGTGGAACGCGCGTAGTTCGCGTTTGCTTTCGAGCACCTTGGCCGCCAATACGGTGCTCGAAAAAGATAAGGCGATGGCCAGCAGTGCACCCTGTTGCCAGGGTAAATCCAGAATCAGCAGGATTGCCGGGAGGAGCAGCAGGCTGGAAATGGCAAAGTGCAGCAGGCCGCCGCCAATGACCTCGCGGCGAATCAGGTTACCCAGCTTGAGCTTCAGGCCTACGGTGAACATCAGCAGGAGGACGCCGAGGTGAGCGATATGCTCCAGCACCAGACTGTCGAGCGGACCAATGTCCAAATGGGCGCCAAGTCCCGCTAGCGTGAAGCCTGCGCCCAGGTAGCCGACTAACGGGGGTAACCCTATAGAGCGTGCAGCCAGGCCCATGACGAACGCGACAGCAATCCAGGAGGCTTCGATCATTGGCAGTCCCTGTTGGCTTAAGGCTAGCAACTGTCAAGTGTAGCGGGCGGGCTGGGTGATGGTCTGCGCAATGCCACGATCTGCCTCAAGGCGTCGCGTCTCGACGCCATGAGTCCGTTGCCTGAGCGCAGCCAGCGCCCCATTAAAAGCCAAAGCCCGCCTAATGGCGGGCTGGTAACGCAGCAGGGTTGCCGGGGAGTTAGTCGAGTTTGGCGCCTTGGGCAATCCAGACGCCGATCAGGTTGCGCTCTTCCTGGGTCATCTGGGTGATATTGCCCAGCGGCATGACTTGCGAAGCCACTGCCTGGGCCTGGATCTTCGCGGCTTGCTGCTGGATCTGTTGCGGGGTGTCGAGCATCAGACCTGCTGGCGCAGCACTAAACATCGGGCTGCTGGGCGTGGCCGAGTGGCACACGGAGCAGCGTTCCTGAATCACACTGTTGACCTTGGTGAAGTCCGGGTTGCCTGCGGCAGTTGGCGTTTCGGTCTGCGCTGGCGCTTGAGTCGCTTCACTGGCCTGTTCGACCATTGCCACCGTTGCAGCCGGCTGGCTGGCCTGAGAGGCGACCGGAGTAGCGTTCGTAGTGGGACGCATCGGGGAAGTGACATAAGCCAGACAGATCATGCCCAAAGCCGCAGCCGGCAAGGTCCAGGCAAACTTGTTGCTGTCGTGGCGAGTGTTGAAGTAATGGCGCACCAACACTGCGAAGATCGCGATGCCCGCCAGAATCAGCCAGCTGTACTGGCTACCATAGGTGCTCGGAAAGTGGTTGCTGATCATGATGAACAGCACGGGCAGGGTGAAGTAGTTGTTGTGACGCGAACGCAACAGGCCTTTGGCTGGCAGGCTTGGGTCAGGGATAGTGTTGTCTTCGATGGCCTTAACCAGCGCGCGTTGTGCCGGCATGATGGTGAAGAATACGTTGCCGACCATGATGGTGCCTATGATCGCACCGACATGCAGGTAGGCAGCGCGGCCGCTGAAAATGAGGCTGAAACCATAGGCCGCCGCGATCAGCAGGACGAACAGCACCGCACCGAGAAGCGCCGGACGCTTGCCCAGAACCGAGTCGCAGAGGAAGTGATACGCCACGTAGCCGGCAACCAGCGAGCCGAGGCCAATGGCGATGGCCACGGCGGGTGCCATGTCACTACCGGGGGCGATCAGGTACAGGCTCGGGTTGAGGTAGTACACCACCATCAGCAGGGCGACGCCGGACATCCAGGTCCAATAGGCTTCCCATTTGAACCAATGCAGGTTGTCCGGCATTTTTGGTGGGGCCAGTTTGTATTTCTCCAGATGGTAGATACCGCCACCGTGAATCGCCCACAGGTCGCCGGCCAAGCCGTCACGTGGGTTCTTCCGGTTTAGGTTGTTCTCCAGCCAGACAAAATAGAAGGATGCACCGATCCAGGCGATACCGGTGATCATATGAACCCAGCGAATGCTCAGGTTCAGCCATTCAGTCAAATGTGCTTCCACAGTGTTTACCTCTTTCCAGTGCCGGCACGCCGGCCTCCTGGCCTTCTCTTATTGGTGGGGGTCGAGGAGCAGTTGCTCATCCTCGGTAAAGAAATGCTCATCGCAGTTGTTACCAGAACCACTGCGATCAACCACCAGGAAGTCATCCCGCTTTTCGATCGTCAGCACCGGGTGGTGCCAGACGCCGCGATGGTAATTGATGCCCTGCCGACCGTTGCTGCGGAAGGCTCGGACAAGTCCTGATACAGGTGCATCGCCAACTGGCGCGACCACGATCAGAAAGGGGTTGCCGAGCAGCGGTATGAACGCTTGGCTGCCCAGCGGATGGCGTTCCAACATGCACACGGTCAGTGGCAGCTCCAGGGCTTCGGCACTGAAGATGCTGATGATCGCCTTATCCTCCGGCTGCGCGGTCTCGACCGTGGCCAGTTTGTGATAGCGGCGCGTGGAGCCGTTATTGATCATGAAGAACTCGCTGCCCTCGGTTTCGATGACATCGCCGAAAGGGGCGAAGGCTTCTTTGCTCAAAGGCTCGATGATCAGTTTGCGCATGATGACTCGCTAATATCGTGAGTTTGTAGGAGCCAGCTTGCTGGCGATGCCTTTCGGGCATTGATCGCCTGCAAGCTGGCTCCTACGAGGGTTAGGTTTACTTGCTTACTTTGCCGAACAGGCGCAGGCGGCTGATACCTCCGTCCGGGAACACGTTGACACGTACGTGAGTGATCGGGCCGAGCGCCTGGATCTGCTCGGCAAACTCGTGCTCGGCGTGCATCTGCAGTTTCTGGCTCGGCAGCAGTTCGCGCCAGAACAGGCTTTGGGTCTCGATCTGGCTGTCGGTACCGCCTTTGACGAAAGCGCCCTGGATCGAGCAGCTGTCCGGGTAGTTGCCCTTGAAGTGTAGGGTGTCGACGACGATGCGCTCGATCTCGCCCGGGTGGCCAAGGGCGACGATCACCCAGTCATTGCCCGGCGTACGACGGCGGGCGGTTTCCCAGCCATCGCCCATGTTGATGCCGCGACCCGGGTTGAGGATGTTGCTCATGCGGCCGAAGTGTTCGTCAGAGCAGGCCAGAGCGCGGCCGCCATTCAGAGCGGCTGCCAGGTCTACCTGTTCGTTGTCGGCAACCGACGACCAGTCGCGGAACGGGATGCCGTAAACGCGCAGACGGGCGACGCCGCCGTCAGGGTAGATGTTGAAGCGCAGGTGGGTGAAGGCCTGAGCGTTGTTGATTTCATGGTAATGGTGGTTGTTGCCCTGCAGTTCTACGGCACCCAGCACTTCGCTCCACTCGGTGGCATCCGTTGGATCGCCTTCGGCGACGAAACAGCCTTCCAGGGAAGCCGACGGCGGAAAGTTGCCGGTGAAAAAGCTGGTATCGATGTCCACGCCCTTGATCGAACCCGGCACACCGAGACGGATCACGGCGCTGTCGAAGCCCTCGAAGCGCTTACGGCGCGATTCCCAGCCGTCCATCCACTTGCCGTTATCATCGAACACGCCCTCCTTCCAGACGGCCGGGGTTGGCTGGAACAGACGGTTGACGTCTGCGAACCAATCGTCGGTAACCGAGATGGCCTTGGTGCCAAGGCGCGCGTCGGCGAGGTTGACGTATTTCTCGAAGGGTACGGCGTAAGCTTTCATGGATGTCTGCCTTTAATGAGGGCGTAGAGGACGGATGGCGTTGGTGTTTGCAGAGTGCTCCGGTCGGAGCTAGAGCTGCTGCAAACGGAACAGCGCAATCTTGTTGATTTCGGCCAGGGCGCAGGCGAATTCCTGCTCCGGGGAGTTATGGATGCGCTCCTCGAAGGCCGCCAGGATCTGGTGCCGATTGCTGCCCTTCACCGCCATGATGAAGGGAAAGCCGAACTTGGCTTTGTAGGCGTCGTTCAGTTCGGTGAAACGGGCGAACTCCTCGGCGGTACAGGCGTGGATACCCGCGCCAGCTTGCTCAGACGTGGAGGAGGCCGTCAGCTCGCCGCGTACCGCTGCTTTGCCAGCCAGGTCCGGGTGAGCGTTGATCAGCGCCAGCTGTGCCGTGTGGCTGGCGCTGAGCAACAGGTCGGCCATGCGCTGATGCAGGCCGTCGATGTCGTCGAGGCTGTCGTCCAGGCCCAGGTCGTACGCTTGCTCGGCAACCCAGGGTGAGTGCTCGTAGATATCGGCGAACGTGGCGACGAAAACATCGCGGCTCAGTTGGGACGGGGTCAGGGTCTGAAAGCGGCTCATTTGAAGCTCTCCTGCTGCGAGTTCAGGGAGAAGGGATGGGTGGCGTACCAGTGCTGGGCAATGTCGACACGCCGCGCGCACCAGACCTTGTCGTGCCCTTTGACGTATTCGAGGAAGCGCGCCAGGGCGGCCAGACGCGCCGGGCGTCCGAGCAGGCGGCAATGCATGCCGATGGACAGCATCTTCGGCGCGCCTTCTAAGCCTTCTGCGTAGAGCACGTCGAAGGCGTCTTTGAGGTACTGGTAGAAGTCATCACCGGTGTTGAAGCCCTGCACCTGGGTAAAGCGCATGTCGTTGGTGTCGAGGGTGTAGGGAATCACCAGGTGCGGTTGGTCCGCGCTGCTGGCCGGATCCCAGTAAGGCAGGTCATCGTCGTAGGTATCGGAGTCGTAGAGGAAGCCACCTTCCTCCCTGACAAGACGCCGGGTATTTGGCCCGGTGCGCCCGGTGTACCAGCCCAGCGGGCGTTCGCCAGTAAGTTCGGTGAGGATGCGGATCGCTTCGAGCATATGCTCGCGCTCCTGGGCCTCGTCCATGTACTGATAGTCGATCCAGCGCAGGCCGTGGCTGCAAATTTCGTGACCGGCCGCGACCATGGTCTTAATTACCTCGGGGTGGCGCTGGGCAGCCATGGCCACGGCAAATACCGTCAGGGGTATTTCATGTTTCTGGAACAACTTGAGCAGACGCCACACGCCGGCCCGACTGCCGTACTCGTAGAGCGACTCCATGCTCATGTTGCGGGCGCCTTGCAACGGCTGGGCAGAGACCATCTCGGAAAGAAAGGCCTCGGACTCCTGATCGCCATGCAACAGGTTGCGCTCGCCGCCTTCCTCGTAGTTGAGGACAAACGACAGGGCGATACGTGCATCGCCCGGCCAGTGCGGGTGCGGTGGTGTGTTGGCGTAACCGATCAGGTCGCGAGGGTAATCAGCGCTCACTGCAGTCTTCCTTCTTTAGCGTTGTTGCGGCCATTAGGTAACCCCTGGATTTCAGGGTTGCGACCGTGATGAGTAATTGTATACAAAATGACTTGTGATTTGTAAATCGAAAAATCGTATTTTTTGCTGAGTTGACCTGCGACGAGCAATTGCCATGGTGCTCGGACATCCTCGCAGGTGCGTGTGCTTGACCAAGACAGTGTTTCTGATTGGGCGAAGGAATGGCATGCGCACTAAATAGTGGAGATTGGTATTTTGTGTACAATAATATAAAAAATTGTCTTGCAGTTGCTGCGCCATGTTATTCTGCGGCGACGTCGAGGCTAGCAAAGCCTGCACGACCTGCTGATATCAATAAAAGTAGAGGAGGCGAGGCGTCCGCATAGCCCTTGGCGGTGTGGGTGTCCAGAACCAATGGGACGATTAACGACACATATTCTAGATGCTGCGCACGGTTGCCCTGGCAGCGCGATCAAGGTTGAGTTATTCCGCGTCGAAGGCGGGCAGCATGAGCTGATTGCCACGGTTGTGACCAATGATGATGGCCGATGCGATGCACCCGTTTTACAGGGTGATGACTACCGCAGCGGTGTCTACCAGTTGCATTTCCATGCCGGCGACTACTACCGAGCCCGCGGTGTGGCGCTGCCTGAACCGGCCTTTCTCGATGTAGTGGTGCTGCGTTTCGGTATCGATGCCGGGCAGGATCATTACCATGTGCCGCTGCTGATTTCTCCGTACAGCTATTCCACGTATCGCGGTAGCTGAACCGACTGCTTGTAACCCGCTGACTCATTTATAGAGTCTTTAGCCCGCTCACACTGCGGGCTTTTTTTATTCCGTTGTAACGGGTTCCTGTCAGGTCGTCAGAGAGCTTATGTGCTGTGGGTGTGTGGCGCGGGAAATAAAAGAGAAGTTGGCAGGCAAGCGCAGCAGCCCTGTAGCTTGGCTTAGCGGCGCATACCGCTAAGAGCGCAGACGACGCAGGCTGCCGAATGCCGCGTAACCCAGCGCGACGTCGGCATTCGCGCCAACAATACTGGGTTACGCTGCAGCAAATGGGATACTTGAGCGGACTACCGCACACGAGTCTCTCCCAGCCTCGGATGGATAGTTCTGATCGCCGCGCTCAAGCACAGTCCTGTTGTCAGCGGCTGCCTCTACTTATGTGCGAAAACGATTCACCAGGCCGTTGAGTTCCTCGGACAGGTTGGAGAGGCTGTGCGAATCGCTGCGCGCCGACTCCGCCAGCCCCGCCACCAGTTGTGCATCGCCATGGATCTGACTGATGTGCCGATTGATGTCTTCGGCAACCTGATGCTGTTCCTCGGCTGCAGTGGCGATCTGAGCGTTCATGTCGCGGATCACATCGACTGACTCGCGGATCAGATCGAAGCTCGAACTCGCATGATTGATGCTGGTGACGGTGTGTTGCGAGACCTCCAGGCTGGCATGCATCTGTTTGGCCATCTGTCGGGTGCGTTGTGCAAGGTTACTCAGCAAACCATCGATTTCCGCCGTGGAGTCAGCAGTGCGCTTGGCCAGGGCCCGCACTTCGTCGGCAACCACGGCGAAACCGCGGCCCTGTTCACCAGCACGAGCGGCCTCAATGGCTGCGTTCAAGGCCAGCAGGTTGGTCTGCTCGGCGATGGAGCGAATAGTGCCGAGAATCGATTGGATATTGTTGTTGTCCTGCTCCAGTTGTTGCATGGCAGCGGCAGACTGGGAGATTTCGCGGCTCAACTGTTCGACGCTGCTCACGGCAGTATCGATTTGCTGCTGCCCTTCGCGTGCCTGGCGCTGCCCCTGGTCGGCGGATTCGGCAGCTTGATTGCAGGAGCGTGCCACTTCGTTGGCGGTAGCCACCATCTCGTGAAACGCGGTGGATACCATGTCGACCGATTCACGCTGGCGCCCGGCGACTTCTGCCATATCCCCGGACACTTTGGCTGAGGTGCCTGATGTCTGGTGGATCTGCTGGGCGGCCTGGCCGATATTCAGAATCAGTTGACGAATGCTCGCGAGGAACTGATTGAACCAGCCGGCCAGTTGCGCCGTTTCGTCCTGTCCGCGGATCGTCAGGGAATGGGTCAGATCACCTTCTCCCTGGGCAATCCCTTCCAGGCCGGAGGCCACTGCGCGAATCGGACTGACGATCAAACCGGCAAAGCTTGCGCCGACGAAGGCGAAGAACAAGGCCAGCAGCGCAGCCATGCCAACAATGATCCAGGTCAATTGGGTCACGCGACTCATCACATCGTCCTGGCGGATCAGGCCGATGAAGCGCCAGCCCAGACGCTCCGAAGACCAGACGTTGGCCATATAGCGCACGCCGTCGAGTTCGACTTCGACCAAGCCCTGGTCAACCTTTGCCAGTGCGGCATAACCATCGCCCAGGTCGCCGAGCTTCTTGAAGTTGTTAGCGGGCTGGCTGGGGTCGACCAGTACGGTGCCGTTGTTCTCCATCAGCATCAAGTAACCACTTTCGCCCAGTTTGATGCCCTTAACGATATCGGTCAGCTGATTGAGCGACACATCGATACTAAGTACGCCTCCCGGACTGCCCAGGCCGTTGGCTACGCTGCGCACGCTGGCCACCAGCGTCGCGTTGTCATTCGCCCAGTAATAGGCATCGGTGCGTACGGTCTTGCCCTGACCGTTGACTCCAGCCTGATACCAGGGGCGCGGGCGCGGGTCGTAATTACTCAGGGTGGCGTCATTGGGCCAGCTAACGTAGCCGCCATCGACAGTTGCGGTGGTGATATAAGCATAGGCCGGGTGGCTGGCCGCGACATCGGCGAACAGCGCCAGCAACTTCTCTCCGTAGTCACCCAGAGGTGCCTGAGTGGCATTGGCGTCCATATACTTCTTGAGATTTCCATCGACGCCGGTGACCAGTGGGTGTTTGGCCAGGTAATCGACATTCTGGCTGATGCCGTCGAAGAACAGCTGCATGGCGTTCTCCACCTGGCGAATCTCGCGGGAGCTGCTGTCGATGAACTCGTCGCGGGTATCGCTGCGCAGATTAAGGATGACCAGGCTTGCGACCAGCATGATCGGCACACAGGCGATGATTGCAAATGCCCAAGTCAGTTTTTGTTTTATGTTCACGGAGGTTCCCTGCTCGATAAGCAATGCGGTCGGTTGGAAGCGGCTCCTATTCTGTCGGCTGTGCAAGACGGAGCTTTACCGAATGCGACCGCTGATGTCGCAAGCGCGCGCCGACCGTCGCGTTTAGGCATCTGCGTAGGGGGGCGAGGGGACGGGGGCGGACGGGATCTAATCCGCGATCGCGACTTTAGAGTGTCTGGGCAGGTACGCCGGGCTGCCTGCCCGGCGCAATCAGCGACTCAGCAGGGATGCGCTACCGGCGCTGGCGAACAGGCCAGCGCTGACCCGGTTGAACCAGACCTGCCCCTTGCCGGAGCGCAGGTAGCGGGCGGCTCCGTGCGCGCTGAGGCCATAGAACAGCTTGCAGGCTAGATCGAGAACGGCCCAGGTGAGAATCAGCACCAGTAGCTGCGTCAGCATCGGCTGCTCGGCACTGATGAACTGCGGTAGGAAGGCGGCGAAGAACAGAATGTCTTTGGGGTTGCTGGCGCCCAGGCCGAAGGCTTTCCAGAACATGCTGAGAAAGTTCGGGTTGACTGGTTGCTCCTCACTACTCAGCGGTTTGGCGGCTTGACGCGAGGCTTGCCAGCTCTGCCAGGCCAGGCAGAACAGATACAGCGCACCGATGATTTTCAGCACCCCAAACAACTGTTCCGAGGCCAACAGCAGGGCGCCGAGGCCAAGTGCGGAGGCACTCAGCAGGCAGATCGAGGCGCTGACACCGCCGAGGAACGCGGGCAAGGAGCGGCGCAAACCATAGTTCAAGCTGTTGCTGACCATCAGCAGCGATAGGGGGCCGGGGATCAGAATCACGATCAGCGCGGCGCTGCTGAACAGCAACCAGGTTTCCAGGCTCATTGCAGGTCTCTCCAGATGTGGAAAAGCCCCAGCGCGATACGCTGGGGCCGGATACAGCTATGCCAACCTTACAGGAAGGCGAACTTGGCGATAAAGATGATGCACAGCACGTACAGGCTGACGGAGACCTTGTCGCGTTGGCCGGTAAGCAGCTTCAGCGTGGCATAGGTCAAGAAGCCCAGGGCAATGCCGTTGGCGATGGAGAAGGTCAGCGGCATCATGACCACGGTGACGATGGCCGGGATGGTATCCGTGAGGTCATCCCAGTCGATGTGTGCCATACCGCTCATCATCAGCATCGCCACATAGATCAGCGCTCCAGCGGTAGCGTAGACCGGAATCATCCCGGCCAGTGGGGCGAAGAACATCGCCGCGAGAAACAGCACGCCGACGGTCACTGCGGTCAGTCCGGTACGACCACCGGCGGCTACACCCGAAGCGCTTTCGACATAACTGGTGACCGGCGGGCAACCGACCATGGAGCCAATCACGCTGGAGGTGCTGTCGGCTTTCAGAGCTTTGGACAGGTTCTGGATCTGGCCGTCTTCATCGACCAGTTTGGCGCGGTGGGCAACGCCCATCAGAGTGCCGGCGGTATCGAACATGTTGACGAACAGGAACGACAGGATGACGCTGATCATGGTCACATTGAAGGCACCCGCAATGTCCATGGCCAGAAAGGTCGGCGCCAGGCTCGGTGGCATCGACACCAGGCCAGTGTACTCGACCAGGCCCAGCGACCAGCCGATGGCGGTGACGCCGAGCATGCTGAACAGGATGGCGCCGAATACGTTGCGGTGGCTGAGTACCGCGATCAGCAAGAAGCAGACCGCGGCTAGCAGTGCCGAAGGTTCGCCGAAGGAGCCCATGGTCAACAGGGTCGCAGGGCTGTCCACGACGATACCAGCCGACTTCAGGCCGATCAGGCCGAGGAATAACCCGACCCCCGCACCCATGGCGAAACGCAAGCTCATCGGGATACTGTTGAGCAGCCATTCGCGGATGCGCGACAAGCTCATGATCATAAACAGGATGCCGGAGATGAACACCGCCCCCAGAGCAATCTGCCAGCTATAGCCCATCTCGCCGACCACGGTGTAGGTGAAGAAGGCGTTCAAGCCCATGCCCGGCGCCAGGCCGACTGGCCAGTTGGCGTACAAGCCCATGAGGAAGCAACCGAGTGCGGCACCAATACAGGTGGCGACGAAGGCTGCGCCATGATCGACACCGGCGTTGGCCATGATGCTGGGGTTGACGAAAATGATGTAAGCCATGGTGACGAATGTCGTCAGGCCTGCCAGCATTTCAGTTTTGATGCTGGTGCGGTGTTCGGTCAGTTTGAAGAAGCGGTCGAGTAGACCACGCTTCTCCAGACCTTGGGTGTACGTCGCATCTTGTTCTTGTTTAGCGCTTTCCACGGGGTACTCCTCATATCTCTTGTTGTGTACCACCCAAAGTCAATGCAAGGCGCGTTTGACTCTCTGAGGGAGGTGGTGCGTTTGGGTGTGCTTGCTGGCTAGTTCCTGACTATTGGGTCAGAAAATCTTGCTGGCGCCGATTATGCGTTTGTATACAAAAAAAGCAAATAATGTTTTTACTGTTGCAAATATTGCGCTAATCGAACCGTCGAGCGTGAATGTAGGTGAATACTTGCGATGATTCAGGTCGGCCTATCTAGATAAAAGCTAATAAAAACAATGTAGTACATTCTTTTTCTGCCAAATTGGCAGTGCTGCTTGAGACATTTCTCCCACCGATTCCATCAGGGCTTCTGGGTGCTTTAAGCTGATTTATGAGGAAAAAAATGGATTTATATAAGAAATCAATTTACCTAGCCGACGTTTGAGTGGATGTTTGGGTCTATGTTGGAGGGGCAGTGGATGAAGTGGGCAACGGTCCTGGAGCGCTGAGGCAGGCATAGTGGGTAGTGTGTGAGCTGGTCATATTGTGTACAATGATCGAGAATTTTTCCTGTGGCTTTAGCCTCTGACTGTTGACCCGTTAGGGGGCCGCACGCAGCAGCGTCATAGGCTCAGGCTACGACTCGTGGAACCAGTCTCGGAAGGGAGTTTGTGGTTAACCCACTCTGGTGCGGCCCTAAGGGCGAGCCAATCGTGCTCAGGTGTCGCTGAACACTCCCTTCTATAGTTTGGTTTGGCTGTTTCTAGCCTTTGTCTGCTACCTTTTCTGCGGCTTGAATCCGCCGGATCTTTAACGTGAGCCAGAATGAACGAACAATTGCAGCCTCTGAAAAAGCAGTCGAATACCGGTAAGAGCAGCCGTACTGGCACTCAAGATGATGTCGTTTACGCGCACATCTTCGATGCCATTCTTGAACAACGCTTGGCTCCTGGAACCAAACTGAGCGAAGAGGCACTCGGCGAAATATTCGGCGTCAGCCGCACTATCATTCGTCGTGCATTGTCGCGTTTGGCCCATGAGGGCGTAGTGTTGTTACGACCCAATCGTGGCGCAGTGGTCTCCTGTCCGAGCGTGGACGAAGCACGACAGATTTTCTATGCGCGGCGTATGGTCGAGCGCGCCATTACCGAATTGGCGGTAGAGCACGCTACAGCCGAGCAGTTGAGCGAGTTACGGCAGATGGTCGAGGATGAGCAAGCCAGCTTTTCGCGTGGCGATAGGGGGACTGGTATTCGTTTGTCCGGCGAGTTCCACCTGAAGCTGGCTGAGGCGGCGAAGAATGCACCGCTGATCAGCTTCCAGCGCAGTCTGGTGTCGCAGACCTCGTTGATCATCGCTCAGTATGAAAGTGGTAGTCGCGCGCACTGCTCCTATGACGAGCACAACCAGTTGATCGATGCCATCGAGGCGCGTGATGCGGCCAAGGCCGTGAGCCTGATGATGCATCACATGGATCATATCGACAGTAAGCTCAACCTCGACGAAGAAAGCGCATCGGACGATCTTCACGCGGTGTTCTCGCACGTGCTGCAAACCAAGAAAAAAACCGGGCGCAACGCAGCCAATCGGTAATTTTTACGGTCGAATCCGCTGTCTAGTCCTGAAATAGGTTTACACCTGTTTCACTCTCAAACGCCCGGTGCACCGCATCGGGCGTTTTGTATTTCAAGGCCAGATGTGGCCGCTCTTCGTTATAAATAGCCACCGATTCGCCCACCATCTTCCGAGCCTCTGCCAGGTCTTTTGGCCGACGCAGCAGGAATTCCATCTTCAAAATACCGTTCACTCGCTCGGCCATCGCGTTTTGGTAACAGTCGTACCCGTCGGTCATTGAACAGGTAATGCCATGCTTGATGTGCAACTGCTGATAAAGGTCTGAGCAGTACTGGGCGCCGCGGTCAGAATGATGGATCAGAGGTTGGTCTGTTTCTCTCTCGCTGACAGCGCTCTTCAGAGCCTTGAGCACCGACTCCGTGTGCAACGTCTCATGCACGTGATGCCCTACGATTTTGCGTGAGAAGGCATCGGTCACCAGGCTTAGGTACGCTACATTTTCCTGGGTCGGCAGGTAGGTTATGTCGGCGACCCAAACTTGTTCAGGGCCCGTAGCAACAACCTGTGCTGGGCCGTCTTTTAGCAGATTGGGATGGCGTCGGAAGCGATGATGGCTGTGGGTGGTTTTGTGATAAGCACGTTTGCGTGGCACCAGTTCACGCGCCTCTCGCAGGATTGTGAACAACCGATCTCGCCCGACTTGCAGCGATGTTCTAGCTTCAATATGCAGTAAATGGTGCAGCTTGCGCGTTCCTAGCCGGGGCTGGCGGCGACGCTTTTCCAAGACAAAATCCAGCACGCCTTGATCGTGTTGGGCGAGGGCCTCGTATGCCCGGATTCGCTTGTAATAAGCCTGGCGCGAAATTTCCATAAACAGGCAAGCCCTAGTGATGCTCAGGCCTTCGATTTGCCCTTGCGAGAGGACTTGCTGGGTCGCTTTTTTACGATAGAAACGCCGTAGTCGTTTTTCAGAACGTTCACGACAGCTTCAAAAAATTGAGCCTTCTGGTTGCTCATCGTGAGCTGTTCTTCAAGCTCCTTGATCCGCTGTTCAGGCGTCAGTGGTGTGGATGGCTTGTGCACGGCGCGGGTTCTCTGAACTCGAATGGATGCGCCTTGGCTCCAGTCCTGTCGACCATGTTTGCGTAACCAAACCAGCACTGTCGACCTACCCTGGATGCCATAGCGGGTTTGAGCGTCTTTATAACTCAACTCGCCTTTTTCAACTTGATCTACAACCGCCAATTTAAAAGCCAAGGTGTAATCGCGCTGACTGCGCCTTTTCCCCGAATCCATTGCGCCCTCCTGAAAATAGGTCAGAAGGTGTAAACCTTATTCAGGACGGGACACGCTCAATAAAAAGGCCCTGCAATGCAGGGCCTTTTTAGTTGTGCTCACTTAACGCCGATGTACCGATTGGCCAGCGGCGAAGGTCTCCTTCACTGAGCGGTCATCGCCGAGGATGGTCAGGGCGAATAGCTTCTCCTCCAGAGTCTTGGCCTGCTGCATGCGGTAGGTGATCAATGGCGTAGCCCGGTAATCGAGCACCACGAAGTCGGCGTCTTTGCCACTTTCGAAGTTGCCGATCTTGTCGTCCAGGTACAGCGCGTGAGCGCTACCGAGGGTGGCCAGGTACAGCGACTTGAACGGATCGAGCTTTTTGCCCTGCAATTGCATCACCTTGTAGGCTTCGTTCAGCGACTGCAGTTGGGAGAAGCTGGTACCGGCACCGACGTCGGTACCCAGGCCGACGCGAACGCCATGCTGTTCCAGCTTCTGCAGATCGAACAGGCCGCTACCGAGGAACAGGTTGGAGGTCGGGCAGAAGGCTACCGCCGAACCGGTCTCGGCCAGGCGCTTGCACTCGTCGTCGCACAGGTGCACGCCATGGGCAAACACCGAGCGCGCGCCGATAAGCTGGTAGTGGTCGTAGACATCCAGATAGCCCTTGCGCTCGGGGAACAGCTCCTGCACCCACTCGATCTCCTTGCGGTTCTCGGACAGGTGGGTGTGCATGTACAGGCCCGGGTACTCCTGATACAGCTTGCCGGCCAAGGCCAGCTGTTCCGGCGTGCTGGTCGGGGCGAAGCGCGGGGTAACGGCATAGTGCAGGCGGCCCTTGCCGTGCCAGCGCTCGATCAGCTCCTTGCTGTCGGCATAGCCGGATTCCGCTGTGTCGGTCAGGTAGTCCGGTGCGTTGCGATCCATCAGCACCTTGCCGGCGATCATCCGCAGGTTCAATGCTTCGGCCGCCTCGAAGAAGGCATCGACCGACTGTTTGTGCACGCTGCCGAACACCAGCGCGGTGGTGGTGCCATTGCGCAGCAGTTCCTTGAGGAAGATGCCCGCCACGTCTGCGGCATGGGCCTTGTCGGCGAACTGCTGTTCGGTGGGAAAGGTGTAGGTGTTCAGCCAATCGAGCAGTTGTTCGCCATAGGAGGCGATCATGCCGGTCTGTGGGTAGTGAATATGGGTGTCGATAAAACCGGGCGTGATCAGCGCGTCGTGGTACTCGGTGATGGCAACGCCGTTGAGGTTGGGCAGCAAATCGGCGGCGTGGCCAACTTGGACAACCTGGCCATTTTCGACCAGCAGCAGACCATCCTCGAAGTACTCGTAGGACTGTTCGACGCCGACCACTGCCGGGTCGGCGATGCTGTGCAGGATGGCGGCGCGGTAGGCGTGTGTCGTGGTACTCATGGTTGTCTCTATCAATCGTTGAATGGGGCTATGAAGGAGCGACCTTGGCTGCGATTGAGCCTAATCGCGGCCAAGGCCGCTCCTACAGGAATCTGTGTAAGCGCAGCGCCCTAGGGTCAGGCTTGGGTTCGGCGCGAAGCTGGTAGCAGCTTGGCGACGCTGGTTTCGCCTTTTTTCACGTCCTGGCCAAAGGCGGCGTTGTAGGTGGCGATCACTTCGCCGGCTATGGACACGGCGATCTCGACCGGCAGCTTGCCTTTGACCTCGGCCAAGCCCATCGGACAGCGCATGCGTTGCACCACTTCAGGCGCGAAGCCACGATCGCGTAGACGGTGTTCGAACTTGACGCGCTTGGTCTTCGAGCCGATCAAACCGTAGTAAGCGAAATCGTTACGCTTGAGGATGGCGGCAGTCAGTTCCAGGTCGAGCTGATGGTTGTGGGTCATGACGATGTAGTAGCTGCCGGCCGGCATGGCCTCGACTTCATCGACCACCTCGTCGTTGACCACCTTTTCTACCCCTGCAGGCATCAGCTCGGGAAACTCGCTGTCGCGTGAGTCGATCCAGCGCACCTTGCACGGCAGGCTGGCGAGCAGGGGCACCAGGGCGCGGCCAACGTGACCGGCGCCGAACACGGCGATCTGCGCCTGCGGCTGGCCCATCGGCTCGAACAGCAGCACGGTGGCGCCGCCGCAGCACTGGCCGAGGCTGGCGCCGAGGCTGAAGCGCTCCAGGCGCGTGTCCTGGCTGCGACTTTCGAGCATCTCGCGGGCCAGTTGCATCGCCTTGTATTCCAGGTGGCCACCGCCGATGGTTTCGAAGATGCGTTCGGCCGTCACGACCATTTTCGAACCGGCATTGCGTGGCGTCGAGCCGCGCTCTTCGATGATGGTCACCAACACGCAGGGTTGCCCCTGTTGTTGCAATTCGGCGAGGGCGCTGATCCAGCTCATTTACTCAGCCTCCAGGTACGTAGGGGCTTGGCGGAGCGCGACAGGCGCCAGTCCTCGTCCTTCTTCGGGCGGTCGGGCGTGCGGTTCAGCGGCTCCAGCAACAGCAGCGGCGACAGGCTATCGAAGCCCTGTGGTGCCGCTACCTCCTGTGTATGTTCGGTGTGTGTTGTCATTGTTGTGCACCGTGTTCGTGGTAGGAGCCAGCTTGCTGGCGATTGCCATTAGGCAAGCGGATCGCCAGCAAGCTGGCTCCTACAGGTTCAGGCCGGTTCGACAGTTGCTACAGCAACGGGCTTGGCCGACGCCTGCAGTTTCTTCATCTGCTCCACGCCCCAGAGTACGCGCTCTGGAGTGGCTGGCGCGTCGATTGCGGGCTGTACCCGGTAATCGGCGAGACTGGCGACGGCGTCCTTGATCGCGCACCATACGGCAATGCCGAGCATGAACGGCGGCTCACCAACGGCCTTGGAATGGAACACCGTGTCTTCCGGGTTCTTGCGGTTCTCCACCAGCTTAACGCGCAGATCCATGGGCATGTCGGTGATGGCCGGGATCTTGTAGCTGGCTGGACCGTTGGTCATCAGCTTGCCTTTGTCGTTCCACACCAGCTCTTCCATGGTCAGCCAACCCAAACCTTGGACGAACGCGCCTTCCACCTGACCAATGTCGATGGCCGGGTTTAGCGAGGCGCCGACGTCATGCAGGATGTCGGTACGCAGCATCTTGTACTCGCCGGTCAGCGTATCGACTATTACTTCCGCACAGGCGGCGCCGTAGGCGAAGTAATAGAAGGGACGGCCGCGTGCTTTGTCGCGATCGTAGAAGATCTTCGGTGTGCGGTAGAAACCGGTGCTGGAGAGCGAAACCTGATTGAAGTAGGCCTGCTGAATCAGCGCATCGAAGGAGAGAAACTGCTCGCGAACGCGTACCTGGCCATTGCGGAACTCGACATCTTCCGGGGTCACCTTGTGCTCGCGCACCAGGAAGTCGACCAGGCGTTGCTTGATGATCTGCGCGGCGTTCTGCGCAGCCTTGCCATTGAGGTCGGTGCCGCTGGAGGCTGCGGTCGGCGAGGTGTTGGGCACCTTGTCGGTATTGGTCGCGGTGATCTGGATGCGCGAGATGTCGACCTGGAACACTTCGGCGACGATCTGCGCGACCTTGGTGTTGAGCCCTTGGCCCATCTCGGTACCACCGTGGTTCAGGTGGATGCTGCCGTCGGTATAAATGTGGATCAACGCCCCCGCCTGGTTGAGGAAGGTGGCGGTGAAACTGATGCCGAATTTGACCGGTGTCAGTGCCAGGCCTTTCTTCAGCACCGGGCTTTTATTGTTGAATTCAAGAATTTCACGGCGGCGCTTGGCGTACTCGCTGCTGGCCTCCAGATCGGCGGTCATCTCGGCGAGCATGTTGTGCTCGACCGGCTGATGGTAATGGGTGACGTTGCGCTCTTCCTTGCCGTAGTAGTTGAGCTTGCGCACCTCCAGTGGGTCTTTGCCCAAGCTGCGGGCGACGGCATCCATGACCTCCTCGATGGCAACCATTCCCTGGGGGCCGCCGAAACCGCGGTACGCCGTGTTGGAGGCGATGTTGGTTTTGCAGCGGTGACCGTTGATGGTGGCGTTGCCGAGGAAATAGGCGTTGTCCGCGTGGAACATCGCGCGGTCGACGATGGAGCCGGACAGGTCGGGCGAGTAGCCGCAGTTGCCGGCCAGTTCCAGCTGGATGCCATGCAGCAGGCCGTTGTCGTCGAAGCCGACGTCATACTCGACATAGAAGGGGTGACGCTTGCCGGTAATCAGCATGTCCTCGACGCGCGGCAGGCGCATCTTGGTCGGACGGCCGGTTAGGTGGGCAATCACCGCACACAGGCAGGCGGGGCCGGCTGCTTGGGTTTCCTTACCGCCAAAGCCGCCACCCATGCGGCGCATGTCGATGACTATCTTGTGCATTGGTACGCCGAGGACCTCGGCGACCAGCTTCTGTACCTCGGTGGCGTTTTGCGTCGAGGTATAGACGATCATGCCGCCATCTTCGCTTGGCATCACCGACGACACCTGGGTTTCCAGGTAGAAATGCTCCTGGCCGCCGATATGCAGTTTGCCTTGCAGGCGGTGTGGCGCAGTACTCAGGGCCGCGGCGGAGTCGCCAATCTTGTGCTGGTGGCTGTCGAGCACGAAATGCTTCTTGCGCAGCGCCTCTTCGACGTCCAGTACCGGCGGCAGGTCTTCGTATTCAATCACCGCCGCCATGGCGCCTTTACGGGCGTTTTCCAGGCTATCGGCCGCGACCGCGATGACCACTTGGCCGATATATTCGACCTTGCCGTCGGCCAGCAACGGATCACCGGCGACTACTGGGCCGATGTCCAGTTGCCCGGGAACATCCTTGCTGGTGATGGCGATGGCCACGCCGGGAACTGCATAGCAGGGCGCAGTATCGATCTTGACGATACGCGCATGCGCGCGGTCGCTCATGCGCGCATAGACGTGCAGCTGGTTGGGGAACTCCAGGCGGTCATCGACGTAGACGGCTTCACCGGACACGTGCTTATCAGCGCTCTCGTGCTTGACGCTGCGGCCGACACCGCTGGTGATGCCGGCGCGGAACAGCTCAGCCAGCTCTGCCTGGGTTTTCGGAGTTTCGTGATGGTTAGACATAGGCGGTCACCCGGGTTTCGACTTCGGGAGCTTGCAGCTCGAGGAAGAATTTACGCAGCAGGTTCTGCGCGGTGAGCAGGCGATATTCCTTGCTGGCACGGAAGTCGCTGAGCGGGGTGAAGTCTTCGGCCAGGGCTGCGCAAGCGCGCTCTATCACCCCTGGGTACCAAGCAGCCCCGTTGAGCGCTGCCTCGCAGGCGGCGGCGCGCTTGGGGATCGCTGCCATGCCACCGAAGGCGATGCGTGCGTTCTGTACCACGCCGTCCTTAACCTCGAGGTTGAAGGCGGCGCAGACGGCGGAGATGTCATCGTCCAGGCGCTTGGACACTTTATAGGCGCGGAACGCCTGGTTGCTTTTCGCGCGGGGTACGATGATCTTCTCGATGAATTCGGCTTCCTGGCGGGCGGTGACCTTGTAATCGAGGAAGTACTCTTCGATCGGCAGGGTGCGGGTCTCGCTGCCTTTGCGTAGGACGATCTGCGCGCCAAGGGCGATCAGCAGCGGCGGGGCATCGCCGATGGGCGAGGCGTTGCCAATGTTGCCGCCGAGAGTGCCCTGGTTACGGATCTGCAGCGAGGCGAAGCGGTGCAGCAACTCGCCGAAGTCCGGGTAGTCCTTGGCCAGCGCGGTGTAGCAATCGGACAGTGAAGTGGCGGCGCCGATCTCGATGCTGTCGGCGCTGACCTCGACGCGCTTCATGGCTTCGATATGACCGACGTAGATCATTACCGGCAGTTCACGGTGGAACTGGGTGACTTCCAGAGCCAGGTCGGTACCACCGGCCAGCAGGCGGGCCTGTGGGTTAGCCGCGTAGATGTCGGCCAGGTCGGCGACGGTGAGCGGCAGCAGGCAACGTTTGTCGCCGCTGTTCAATTCGGCTGTTTCGCGCGGGGTGATGGCTTTCAGTTGCGCGACGGTCTCGGCTTCGGCGGCGTCGAACTGGTCGGGCTGCTTCTGGCAGCAGGCCTGCTCGGCGGCGTCGATGATAGGGCGATAGCCGGTGCAACGACACAGATTGCCGGCCAGGGCTTCCAGGGTGTCGGCCTTGTCAAACCCTTCGGTGTTCTTCTGCAGGGCGAACAGCGACATGACGAAGCCCGGTGTGCAGAAGCCGCACTGCGACCCGTGGCAGTCGACCATGGCCTGTTGCACGCTGTGCAGCTTGCCTTGGTGCTTGAGGTCTTCGACGGTGATCAATTGCTTGCCGTGCAGGGACGAAACGAAGGTCAGGCAGGAGTTGAGGGTGCGGTAACGCACACGCTCTCCCTCCAGTTCGCCGACTACAACGGTGCAGGCACCGCAGTCACCCGAGGCACAGCCTTCTTTGGTCCCAGGTTTACCCACGTGTTCACGCAAATAATTGAGTACGGTGACGTTAGGGTCGAGTTGCTGCTCGGTACGCAGCTCTCGGTTGAGTAAAAACTGGATCAAGGAAGACCTCCAGGCACTTTATTGTTTTGAACGGGCGGCTCGTATGGTGCAAATCTAGAGTTTTCTGACTTTTGGGTCAACAAATATTTGACCTTATAGTCAGGTAGTTGTCATGCGATTCGGTTATGAACTCGCTCAGCGCTGAAGGCTAGCTAACAAGGCATTCGCTCGTGCCAAGGGCAGCCCGGCGGGCCGGTCTTAGCAAAGGTTAGCTGGCGACCGGCTGGGTAAGACGCGACACGCGTTAACCGATTGCTGTTCGGGTTTGCTCGATTGCAGGGGGCTCAATGGATTTACGATGCCGGAGCACTGCATCTTCCCGCTAGATGAACAGGCCGTTGAAAATGTAGCGAGCGATGGCTTGTGAGGCGGATTTCAACGCCGCATAGCCGAGTGCAGTAGTTTTTCAACAGCCTGCTAAGGCTTGTGGCTGTCAGTCCGTGTGAGAGGAGGGTAGTTGCTGGGATCGGTTGGTGGCTTCAAGCCTGCAAGGTGGATGCCTGAATAAGGCAGGCTTGACGGGTTTGGCTGCGCGGACGAATGGGTGAATTGTTGATCGATGATCGCCTCTTGCCGGGAGGCGATAAAGCCTCCTCCCGCTTGTACCTTAACGCTGATAACTATCGTGGATGCGACGGTAAATTATGCCTGTTCGACAGCCTGATCTGCGTCTATCCCGCTAAAAGGGTAAATTCGATAGGCTTGCAACTAATCCGTCCACACCTTCACAAGAGGTGAGCGGCTCAACTCTGGCTCCGCTTAACCGGCAGGGCGACGTTTCCCTAATCCTCTAGGAAACCTTCGATTTTTTGACCTCTGCCTGTGGTACTCCCCTCTATGACTCGTTTGCAAGGCTCGGATCTCCTGGCCCTCGGTTTTATGACGTTTGCGCTGTTCCTGGGCGCCGGCAACATCATTTTCCCGCCAAGTGCCGGCATGGCCGCGGGTGAACACATTGGCTTGGCTGCACTGGGCTTTCTGCTCACTGGCGTCGGCCTGCCACTCCTCACCATCGTGGCTCTGGCTCGGGTTGGCGGCGGCATGCCGCTGCTCACCGCGCCACTCGGCAAGCGTGCGGGCATCCTCTTCGCCGTGGCGGTATACCTGGCCATTGGCCCCTTGTTCGCCACGCCACGCACTGCGGTGGTGTCGTTCGAGATGGGCGTGGCCCCCTTTACCGGGAATAGCGGCACGCCGCTATTGATCTACAGCCTGGCGTATTTCGCTGCGGTGATGTTTCTGTCGCTCAATCCGGGACAACTGGTCGACCGTATCGGCAAGTTCATTACCCCGGTCTTGCTCGCGGCGCTACTGGTGCTCGGCGGCGCGGCACTGCTTGTTCCGGCGGGCGAGATCGGCCAGGTGTCAGCCGATTATCAGGCCACACCGTTCGTGCAGGGCTTCCTGCAGGGCTATCTGACCATGGATACCCTGGGTGCGCTGGTGTTTGGCATTGTGATCGCCAGTGCAATCCGTGATCGCGGCGTGACTGACGCTGGACTGATCACCCGCTACTCGGTGATCGCTGGCCTGATTGCGGCTGTCGGGCTGTCATTGGTCTATCTGGCTCTGTTCTACCTCGGCGCCACCAGCCAGGGTATTGCCGGTGAGGCGCAGAATGGCGTGCAGATACTCACCACCTATGTGCAACACACCTTCGGCATCGCAGGTAGTTTGCTGCTGGCAATCGTCATCACGCTGGCCTGTTTGACCACTGCAGTGGGTCTGCTAACGGCGTGTGGCGAGTTCTTCAGCAGTTTGCTGCCGATCTCTTATCGCGTGGTTGTCGTAATATTTGGCTGTTTCAGTTTGTTGGTCGCCAACCAGGGGCTGACGCAGCTGATCAGTGTCTCGGTGCCGGTGTTGGTCGGTCTCTATCCGCTGGCGATCGTGCTGGTGGCGCTTAATTTGCTGGGCGGTCTGTGGTTGTCGCCGCGCCGGGTGTTTGTACCGGTGATGACGGTGACGCTGATATTTGGACTTGTAGATGGTTTCGCCGCCGCGGGGTTCAAGCAACTGGTGCCTAGGCTGTTCAGCGAAATGCCGTTGGCTGCACAAAGCCTGGGCTGGTTGGTGCCCGTACTGGTGACGCTGCTGTTGGCTGCAGCACTCGACCGGGTGTTGGGTCGCCCGAGTCCGCAACTGGCTTAAGCACTGTCTATCAACAAACAAGGCCGCCTCATCAGGCGGCCTTTTTGTGGCCAGTTACAAGCCATGGCTGGCTATAATCGGCGCGGGCTAACAAGGAGTTTCCATGCCGATCAGTGACATTTACCTGCCGCATCTGCTTGCCGTCCTTTGGTTCGTAGTCTGTTGGGCCGGCTATAGCCGGTATGCTCATTACAAGGGCCGCACTACACCTTGCTTGGCCAGTGTGCTGCACCTCTATCGGGAAGACTGGATGCGCCGCATGTTGCTGCGCGACAACCGCATCGCCGATGCCAGCGTGATCGGTAACCTGGAGCGCAACGCCTCGTTCTTCGCTTCCAGCACTCTGATCATTCTCGCGGGTATCCTCACGGTTCTAGGAGCTTCGGATCGCGCGCTGTCATTGTTGGCGGACTTGCCCTTTGTCCAGGCTGCCAGTCGCGAGATGTCCGAGGTCAAGTTACTGGCCCTGGGAGTGGTGTTTGTCTACGCCTTCTTTACCTTCAGCTGGTGTATGCGGCAGTACAACTTTGCTGCAGTGCTGGTCGGCTCTGCGCCAATGATCGGTGAGCGGCATGTGACCGCGCAGGAGCGCAAGGCTTACGCTGAGCGAACTGCGCGGGTGATATCGATGGCCGCCAACGAATTCAACTATGGTTTGCGTGCCTATTATTTCGGCATGTCAACTCTGGCATGGTTTATCAATCCCTGGTTCTTCATGCTGGTGACCGCAGGAGTGGTACTGGTGCTGTACCGCCGTGAGTTTCACTCCGACGTGCTGGAGGTGA
The DNA here is from genome assembly GCF_000498575.2 of Pseudomonas taeanensis MS-3. Lineage (GTDB taxonomy): Bacteria > Pseudomonadota > Gammaproteobacteria > Pseudomonadales > Pseudomonadaceae > Aquipseudomonas > Aquipseudomonas taeanensis. The sequence goes on along the minus strand of NZ_AWSQ01000004.1, from coordinate 469,410 downwards.
TGGTCTACACCCAGACCCCGATGCTCGAACCGCTCAAGGAGAAAAGCGAATGAGTCTGCCATTTTGGTGTGTGTTCATCAGTGCACTGCTGATATTCCTGGCCAAGGCGCCGGTTGCCAGAGCCATGCAGCAGGAGAGTGGCACATACGACAACCATCACCCGCGCAGCCAGCAAGCCCGGCTCAGCGGTTTCGGTGCCCGAGCTTTGGCTGCGCACCTGAATAGCTTCGAGGCGTTCCCGTTATTTGCCGTAGGCGTGCTGATGGCTCACGTAACCGGAACCCAAGGGTTGCTGGTGGATGTTCTGGCGGTGAGTTTCGTTGTGTCGCGCGTACTTTATCTGCTGTTCTACTGGGCCGATCTGCACTGGCAGCGCAGCCTGGTTTGGGCGCTGGGGTTGCTCTGCAGCCTGCTGCTGATGCTCAGCCCGGCGCTGTAGTGGTTGCAGAAACAACAAGGCCCGCAGTATGCGGGCCTTGTTGTTCAGCTTGGTCTATTACTGACCGTCGACTGCGTCTTTCACTTCGTCAGCAGCGTCATTCGCGGCGTCTTCAATTTTTTCGCCTGTGGTCGGTTCAGTGCCCATCACTTGATCGGCTTTCTGCTCGATAGCATCGCCCATGGACTCTGTGGCTTCCGAAAGAGACTCCTTAGCAGACTCCATCTTGTCTTCCGGGGTGTCATCGCATGCAGCCAAGGCCAAAGTAGCGGCGAGAAGCAGGGCATAAGTAAATGGTTTTTGCACGGTCAGTACTCCTTGTAAGTGTTCATTATCGCTGGGGGGTCCCAGTCATGGCCTTTTGAACATCGTTAATTCTATGAAGTTCCCTGCGATTTGCAGTGAAGTGCTCACTACTCTAGTTGCTCTGAAGTGCTGCGGTCGTTTCGAGGCGTTATTATGCGCGCCCTTTATGCTGGTGTTATGGGACTGGATCAATGAGCGAAACCCTCATTCTTGAGCGAGCGCAACGTTTTTTGTCGGCGTTGCGCCATTGTCAGGTGTTGGGCATCCAGGTTCATGGTGCCGATCCGCAGGGCCTGACCCTGCGCTTGCCTTACAGCCCACACATAGTCGGTAATCCGCAAACCGGGGTTATCCATGGCGGGGCGATCACCACCCTGATGGACACCACCTGCGGTATCTCCATCGTCTGCGCGTTGCCGGAATTCGAGATGTGCCCGACACTCGATCTGCGCATTGATTACATGCACCCAGCCGAGCCGGATAAGGATGTGTACGGTTTCGCCGAGTGTTACCGGGTTACACCCAACATCATCTTCACCCGCGGTTATGCCTACCAGAGTGATCCCCAGCAACCAATCGCCCACGTGGTCGGCACCTTTATGCGCATGGGTAAGAGTCTTCAGGGCAATAGAGAACTGCAGCGCACTATTCAAGGCGGTGGCGCATGAGCGACCTGAACCTCGATCAACTGCTGAGCCAGGCTCATGCACAGAATGATTACGACCCGCTAATCAACCTGATCCCTTATGCCAAGCTGCTCGGTATCGAGTGTCTGCGCCTGGGGGACGACATGGTCTTTCGCCTGCCGGCGAACAAAGACAACATCGGCAATCCGATCCTACCAGCCATTCATGGTGGAGTGATCGCCGGTCTTATGGAACAGGCTGCCATGTTGCATCTGCTGATGTTCATGGGCACACCACATTTGCCGAAAATCATCGACTTCTCGATAGATTACCTGCGCGCCGGTCATTATCGTGACACCTATGCCCAGTGCCAGGTGTGGCGTCAGGGGCGTCGTGTCGCCAACGTCGCAATTACAGCCTGGCAAGCCAAGCAAACTGAGCCCATCGCCACGGCTCGTGCGCATTTCAAGGTCGATGAACCTTAAATTCGAATGAGCGTGGAACGGGTGCCGTATAGATAAGGAATACTGAATGGCTGCGTTGTTGATCCTGGGCGGCTTGCTGCTAATCCTTTCCGGGCTGGTCTGGTTGGTGATGCGTGCGTTTGCTACCAGCCTATTGTGGGGGTGGACCAGCCTGTTGCCGCCGCTGGCCCTGTTGTATGTATTGCAGCACTGGCGCTCGGCTCGCCAGGCCGTGGGGCTCAGCGCCTTGGGCCTGATTCCTTTGATTGTCGGCCTGACCCTGCTCGCCAGTCAGGACTCGCAACGACTGGAGGCCATCCTTAGTCTGCAATGGCTGAAGACCGAGGCGCAGTCTCCTGCTGATCTGGCCATCGAGTTGCGTGGTGAGCTGCATGGTCAGCCCTTCACGCCGCAGCAGGGCGAGCTGATCGGTGGCGTACTCAGCCTGCGCGAGGGAGGGGATTTCTTTGCTCGACGAGAGATCGTCATCCGTCTTGTCGAGCCGGTAGACGGCGTTGTGCGTCTGGATGTTTTACCTGACGATGTAGGACCCCTGCCGGAAGTCGAGGTCAGCTGGCTGTTGCCGGAGCAGGATCTGCCCGAGGCGCGTCGACTGGCCCGAGGTTATACCCTGCACCTGAACCTCACACCGTTGCCGCCGAACAAACTGGCCGGTGACTTCCATCTGGTACTCCCCGCAAAGTTCAAAACCACGCTGAGCGGCAAGGTTGAGCTGTTTAGCGATGGCCTGCGCTATCACGAGGGCAAGGTCGATCGGCATGTCGACTCTGCCGATACCTTGGCCTTCATCATCAAAGACTATTTGCAACGACGTTTTGTCAGCCGCAGGGTGCAGTTGAATGAGTTGCCGCCGTTCACGCTGCCGGCCAATAGCATTGAACTGCAGATCGAAGCCATGATCGGGGGGCAGCTGCAGAAACTGCCCGTGCTGTTGAACAAGAGCGAGGCCGATGGTTGGATCGTGCAGGGTGATCGGTTCGCCGCACTGCCGGACATTACCGACACGCCCGCGCCGGATCTCAGTCAGGCGCCCAATTCCACGGCCGAAGAGCAAAGTCGCGAGCGGGTCCGCCGTCCATTGGATCGTCGATTACGCTTCAGTCTCGAGGCCTTGTTGCGCAACCCCAGTCGCTACCAGAACCTGGCGATGCGGGTATCGACGGTGCGTGGCAGTAATGCCGAAGGACGTTTTCAGGGCGTCGATCAAGACGGGCGTATTGTCATTCGCCAACGTTTGAGCGGCCAGGGCGCGGCCAGCTACAACCTGATTCCAGAGGAGGTCAGCCGCATCGAGTTGCTCGAGCCCTGATCCGTGAATTGGCTAAGCACTTGAAATCCCAGTCGAAGCCCCCATCTGCATGACATCCGCCGCGCTGCGGCTTACGTCAACCATGTGGAGTTAAACGACCATGAGTGTGGAAACTCAAAAAGAAACCCTGGGCTTCCAGACCGAGGTGAAGCAAATGCTTCATCTGATGATCCATTCGATGTATTCGAATAAGGAAATCTTCCTCCGGGAACTGATTTCCAACGCCTCGGATGCGACGGATAAGCTGCGTTTCGAAGCGCTGGCCAAGCCTGAACTGCTGGAAGGCGGCGCCGAGCTGAAAATCCGCATCAGCTTCGATAAGGAAGCCAAGACCCTCACCCTCGAAGACAACGGCATTGGCATGAGCCGCGAGGAAGCGATTACCCATCTGGGCACCATCGCTAAATCGGGTACTTCCGACTTCCTGAAGAACCTCTCGGGCGATCAGAAGAAGGATTCGCATCTGATCGGCCAGTTTGGCGTGGGCTTCTATTCCGCGTTCATCGTCGCCGACAAGGTCGATGTCTTTACCCGCCGCGCCGGCTTGTCGGCAGGTGAGGGTGTGCATTGGTCGTCGAAAGGCGAGGGTGATTTCGAGGTTGCGACCATCGAAAAGGCCGAACGCGGTAGCCGCATCGTGCTGCACCTGAAGAGCGGCGAAGAGGAGTTCGCCGACGGCTGGCGTCTGCGCAATATCATCAAGAAGTACTCCGACCACATCGCCCTGCCGATCGAGTTGCCAAAAGAACACCACGGTGAGGAGAAGGACAAGCCGGCCGAAGTTGAGTGGGAAACCGTCAATCGCGCCAGCGCGCTGTGGACCCGCTCGCGTAGTGAGGTCAAGGACGAGGAGTATCAGGAGTTCTACAAGCACGTCGCTCACGACTTCGAGAACCCGCTGAGCTGGAGCCACAACAAGGTTGAAGGCAAGCTGGAATACACCTCTCTGCTCTACGTGCCGGGCCGTGCGCCGTTCGACCTGTACCAGCGTGATGCCTCCAAGGGCCTCAAGCTGTACGTGCAGCGTGTGTTCATCATGGATCAGGCCGACGAGTTCCTGCCGTTGTACCTGCGCTTCATCAAGGGTGTGGTGGACTCCAATGACCTGTCGCTGAACATCTCCCGCGAGATTCTGCAGAAAGATCCGATCATCGACTCGATGAAGTCGGCGCTGACCAAGCGCGTGCTGGACATGCTGGAGAAGCTGGCGAAGAACGATGCGGAGCAGTACAAGGCGTTCTGGAAGAACTTCGGTCAGGTGCTCAAGGAAGGTCCGGCGGAAGACTTCGCCAACAAGGAGAAGATTGCCGGTTTGCTGCGCTTCGCCTCCACTCAGGATGCCAATGGCGAGCAGGTCGTCTCGCTAGCCGAGTACCTCGGCCGAATGAAAGAAGGTCAGGACAAGGTCTATTATCTGACCGGTGAATCCTACGCCCAGGTCAAGAACAGCCCGCACCTGGAGGTCTTCCGCAAGAAAGGCATCGAAGTGTTGCTGCTCACCGACCGTATCGATGAGTGGCTGATGAGCTACCTCACCGAGTTCGATGGCAAGCACTTCGTGGATGTCGCCCGTGGTGACCTGGACCTGGGCAAGCTGGACTCGGAAGAGGACAAGCAGGCTCAGGAAGAAGTGGCCAAGAGCAAGGAAGGGTTGGTCGAACGTCTGAAAACGGCTTTGGGCGAGCAGGTTGCCGAGGTGCGCGTGTCGCACCGCCTCACCGATTCGCCGGCGATTTTGGCGATTGGCGAACAGGACCTCGGTTTGCAGATGCGCCAGATTCTCGAAGCCAGCGGGCAGAAAGTGCCGGACTCCAAGCCTATCTTCGAGTTCAACCCAGCTCATCCGCTGATCGAACGTCTGGATGCCGAACCGGACGAGGATCGTTTTGGCGACCTCTCGCACATCCTCTTCGACCAGGCAGCCCTGGCCGCGGGCGATAGCCTGAAAGACCCGGCGGCCTATGTGCAGCGGCTGAACAAGTTGCTGGTCGAACTCTCGGCCTGATAGACCCGATTGTCTAGTCCTGAAATAGGTTTACACCTGTTTCACTCTCAAACGCCCGGTGCACCGCATCGGGCGTTTTGTATTTCAAGGCCAGATGTGGCCGCTCTTCGTTATAAATAGCCACCGATTCGCCCACCATCTTCCGAGCCTCTGCCAGGTCTTTTGGCCGACGCAGCAGGAATTCCATCTTCAAAATACCGTTCACTCGCTCGGCCATCGCGTTTTGGTAACAGTCGTACCCGTCGGTCATTGAACAGGTAATGCCATGCTTGATGTGCAACTGCTGATAAAGGTCTGAGCAGTACTGGGCGCCGCGGTCAGAATGATGGATCAGAGGTTGGTCTGTTTCTCTCTCGCTGACAGCGCTCTTCAGAGCCTTGAGCACCGACTCCGTGTGCAACGTCTCATGCACGTGATGCCCTACGATTTTGCGTGAGAAGGCATCGGTCACCAGGCTTAGGTACGCTACATTTTCCTGGGTCGGCAGGTAGGTTATGTCGGCGACCCAAACTTGTTCAGGGCCCGTAGCAACAACCTGTGCTGGGCCGTCTTTTAGCAGATTGGGATGGCGTCGGAAGCGATGATGGCTGTGGGTGGTTTTGTGATAAGCACGTTTGCGTGGCACCAGTTCACGCGCCTCTCGCAGGATTGTGAACAACCGATCTCGCCCGACTTGCAGCGATGTTCTAGCTTCAATATGCAGTAAATGGTGCAGCTTGCGCGTTCCTAGCCGGGGCTGGCGGCGACGCTTTTCCAAGACAAAATCCAGCACGCCTTGATCGTGTTGGGCGCGGGCCTCGTATGCCCGGATTCGCTTGTAATAAGCCTGGCGCGAAATTTCCATAAACAGGCAAGCCCTAGTGATGCTCAGGCCTTCGATTTGCCCTTGCGAGAGGACTTGCTGGGTCGCTTTTTTACGATAGAAACGCCGTAGTCGTTTTTCAGAACGTTCACGACAGCTTCAAAAAATTGAGCCTTCTGGTTGCTCATCGTGAGCTGTTCTTCAAGCTCCTTGATCCGCTGTTCAGGCGTCAGTGGTGTGGATGGCTTGTGCACGGCGCGGGTTCTCTGAACTCGAATGGATGCGCCTTGGCTCCAGTCCTGTCGACCATGTTTGCGTAACCAAACCAGCACTGTCGACCTACCCTGGATGCCATAGCGGGTTTGAGCGTCTTTATAACTCAACTCGCCTTTTTCAACTTGATCTACAACCGCCAATTTAAAAGCCAAGGTGTAATCGCGCTGACTGCGCCTTTTCCCCGAATCCATTGCGCCCTCCTGAAAATAGGTCAGAAGGTGTAAACCTTATTCAGGACGGGACAGATGCAAGAAAAAAGCCCACTGTGCGGGCTTTTTTCTTGGCTATTGAATAACAAGCGCTACCGTTAAGGGTTAACCCTTAACGGGAGTGCGCTCGATGAACAGATCACTTATACCCCTGGTTCTAGTTGGCCTGACTGGCTTGGCTGAGGCTGCCGTAGTGGTCAAGCCGGTGCCTTACGAGATAGACGGCCAGGCCTTCGAGGGCCGTCTGATCTATGACGACGCCCTGAGCAGCCCGCGGCCAGGATTACTGATGGTGCCGGACTGGCTCGGCGTTACCGATAACTCGGTGAAGCAGGCGGCGCTGGTCGCGGGCGAGAAGTACGTGGTGTTTATGGCCGACATGTACGGTAAGGCGATACGTCCTGCCAACGCGGAGGAGGCCAGTGCGGCAGCCGGTGCCGTGCGCGCCGATAGAGCCTTGATGCGCAAGCGTGCTCAGGCTGCGGTCGAGGTGCTCAAAGAGCAGGCTGATCAAGTTGCCCTGGATACCGACAAGCTAGGGGCTATAGGCTTCTGCTTCGGCGGCGGTGCAGTATTAGAGTTGGCCCGTTCGGGGGCACCGCTGAAAGGCTTCGTGTCCTTCCATGGCAACCTGGATACACCGAACCCGGCTGATGCCCAGAATATCAAGGCACCGGTGCTGGTGCTGCATGGCGCGGATGATCCGTCTGTGCCGCCAGCGCAGGTCGATGGCTTTATCGCCGAAATGAAAGCCGCAAAAACTGACTGGCAGCTGGTCAGCTATGGCGGTGCGGTGCACTCCTTTACCAATCCATTGGCGAATGTGCCGGGCCGCAACGCATACCATCCGCTAGTGGCGGGTCGCGCCTATCAGGCAATGGACGATCTGTTCGATGAGGTGTTTGCCGCTCAATAACCGTACGCAGGAAGGGTGGTTGAGTGAACCCGCATCGACTTATCTGGGTCTATCCTGCTCGGACTGTCAGGAGGACACCCCTTTGCGCTTTCTTTATTTGAGTATTGCCCTATTCATTGGGCTACCGGTCAGCACTGTCGATGCACGCGAATACCGCTACAGCGATGCTCACCTGCATTACGTGGATTTCTTCCAGGAAAGCGCCGGCATGCCTGATTTGCTCAAGCAGATGTCTGCGGCGAATGTCGACCACGTGATGTTCTCTGGTATTCCTGTGGCGAAGAAATGGCATGAAAACGAGCCGAAGCGGCCGCGCTATTACGCCGGTGATGATGCGGACGCCTACTGGTACAGCGCCACCGATGTGCTGATCGCCCATGCCTACAAACAGCTACCGGCGCAACAGCAACAGCGCTTTCATCCGTTTCTTTCTGGTTTCAACCCCAATGACAAAAATGCCGATGCTCATATCCAGCGCATGCTCGAGCTCGACCCGGGTTTATGGCAGGGCATCGGTGAAGTGTTCACTCGGCATGACGATCTCACCGCATTGATTTCAGGCGATGTTCCCCGGGCGAATAATGAGGCTTTGACGCGGGTCTATCATCTGGCTGCCGAGCACGATTTACCAGTGATGCTACATTCCAATATCACGTCAAAACGTGAGCGTAACCCTCTGTATTTACAGGAAATTGAAGAGTCGCTGCGCAACCATCCGAACGTCCGATTTATCTGGGCACATGCTGGTACCAGCATGGAAATTCACCGCCATCAGAAGAAGCTGGATTTTCTCTTGCCGACCTTGCAACGCATGCTTGAGGACTACCCGAATCTGTATATCGATCTGTCCTGGAGCGTGCTCAAGCCATACCTGCTGGATAAGCAGGAAAACCCCGACCCTGAGTGGGTGAAGTTGGTCAGCCGTTACCCAACGCGCTTCATGTTGGGCTCCGATGTGGTCGGGCGTTTCGACAGCTTGGGTGAGTATCTTAGTGGTTTTGCGCCATTCCTTGATGCTTTGCCAGAAAAGGTGGCGCATCAGGTTGCCCGGGACAATTTCCTCGCAGTGTTGCCGCGTAAGGTGCACGGCGGCTTGGCCAAGTAAGGCTGTCATTCGGCTGTCACAAGGGTGTCATAGCCTCGCGCCATCCCAAACAAGGAGCGAGAAATGCATTACACCCGTTTCAGTGCGCTGTTCGCACTCGTGTTCATGACCAGCTTGGTGCATGCCCAGGTGCGAGTCGAGGGGCCTGTGGAGTACGGCATCTTTGCCAGCCCACAGCATGACTTCAAACCGGGCGAGCGAGTCTTGGCCCGCAGCAGCCAGCAGATCGAACGCACCACGGTAATCCCGGCCAAACTCGGCAGCAAGTTTGGTCTGCGCTACACCTTGCTCGGCAAGCGCGCGGACGACACTCCTCTAACATTGCTCTACTTCACCCCTGGCGTGATCAGCCCCGATGGGGTCCGGCATGACAAGTTCGAGGTGATGCAGAAACTGACGCCGGGAGCGGCTCAGGAAGTCATGGCGTTCGAGTTCACCGAGCCCCATGAGGTGGTGTCAGGGGAGTGGCGACTGATGGTGTTTCAAGGGGACCGTAAGCTGCTGGAGCAGCGCTTCAGCGTACGTTGAAGTTTTTTCCCGATGAAAATATCAAGCCACTCAATGGCTTGGGATTTTCTCTTGAGCGCCCCTCAAGAAGGGGCTGCTAAGTGCCGATACTCAAGCTAGAGTGCAGGCCAGTGCTGTACTCACAACGGTACTTGGGCGCACGACTGCTGGCAGTTCCGGTCCACAGCGGCAGCCTTCGAAGGAGCTTCCAGATGACGCTACGAAATCTTAATATCGCCCCCAGGGCGGCGCTTAGTTTTGCTGTGGTTGCTTTGTTGGTGCTCGTTCTGGGCGGCTTTTCCTTGCTGCAGATGTCGGAGATGCGCAAACAGTCAGCCGAGATCGATGAAAACTGGTTGCCCAGTATTGTGGCGCTGGACCATGTTCGGCAGAACTTTCTGCGTCTGCGCACCGTGTCGGTACGTCTGTTGCTGGAGCGTGATACCGCACTGAACCAGAAGGACTACAGCCGGGCGGAAGAGTTGCGAGGCAATCTCAGCAAGGCATTGTCGACCTTCGAACTCACGGCTGATAGTCCCGAAGAAAAGTCACTTCTTGGCAAGTTCAAGCAGGCTAAAGATGCTTACCTGAAAGATCAGGACAAGGTCATCGAACTGAATCGGCGCAATGAATTGGCTGAAGCCCAGGTATTGGTTTCTGGCCCTATGCAGGCCCAAGGCGATGAGATGGCCAGCGCCCTGGATGAGTTGATGGCATTCAATGACAAGGGCGCTGAGGTCGCCGCCGTGCACACTAATGAGGCATTCGAGACGGCTCGTACTGGGGTTATCGTGGCCATAGGTTTGGCGGTGCTGGCGACCGTGGTGCTGGCGCTGCTGTTCACGCGCAGCATTGTCACCCCCTTGAACGAAGCCGTGCGGGTCGCTGAAGTAGTGGCCTCCGGTAATCTGACCCAGGATATCAAGATTGAGGGGCAGGATGAGCCGGCACGTTTGCTCACCGCGCTGAAGAACATGCAGCAGAGCCTGCGCACGACCATTCAGGGCATCTCCGACTCATCCAGCCAATTGGCTTCCGCTTCGGAGGAGCTCAGCGCGGTGACCGAAGACGCCACTCGTGGTCTGCATCAGCAGAGTAATGAAATCGAACAAGCCGCCACGGCGGTGAACGAGATGACTGCCGCAGTGGATGAGGTCGCGCGTAACGCGGTGACCACCTCCGAAGCCTCGCGCGAGTCCGACCTGACGGCGCGCCACGGCCGTGAGCAGGTGATCAAGACCGTCGACTCCATCGGCCACCTGGCGCAGGACGTGACCACAACCGCCGCCGAGGTGGAAGAGCTGGCCAACAAGGTCCGTGACATCAGCAAGGTGCTGGATGTGATCCGCTCGATCGCCGAGCAGACCAACCTGCTGGCGTTGAATGCCGCGATTGAGGCCGCGCGAGCCGGCGATGCCGGACGGGGTTTCGCCGTGGTGGCGGACGAAGTACGGGCGTTGGCCCATCGTACCCAGCAGTCGACCCAGGAAATCGAACAGATGGTCAGCGGTATTCAGCAAGGTACGGACAAGGCGGTCGCGGCCATGCAGAGTAGTAATGGGCGCGCGCGCGATACCCTTGAGGTGGCCCGTGCGGCCGGTAAGGCGCTGGATGAGATCGCGGTAGCTATCGGCCAGATCAGCGAACGTAACCTGGTGATTGCCAGCGCCTCCGAGGAGCAGGCCCAGGTCGCCCGCGAAGTGGATCGCAATCTGGTGAACATTCGTGATCTGTCCCTGCAGACCTCCGCCGGGGCCAACCAGACCAGCGCTTCCAGTCAGGAGTTGTCGCGCCTGGCGGTAGACCTGAATACGCTGGTGGCGCGCTTCTCCGTCTAAGCCTCAACGCTTGAACACTCCCAGTTGCAACGACTAGGGCCACTCGGCGCCCTAGTCGTGTGTGGGCTGTGGTCGCAAGCTATAGTCCCTGAACGTGGATGAAACGGGGAGCTGTGCAATGGCCGAGCCGATCCGGGTTCTGGTGGTGGACGATGACGCCGAGGTGCGTCAGTTGCTACTGGACTATCTCGGCGGCCACGGTTATCAGGTGGACGTTGTAGTGGACAGCGTGCAGCTGCGTGCGGAGCTGGAGCGCCAACTGCCTGATGTGCTGCTGTTGGATGTCGGCCTGCCGGGGGAAGATGGCTTGAGTCTGGCGCGCTTTGTGCGTGAACGTCACGATCTACCGGTCATCATGATTTCGGGTGCGGGTAGCGCCCTGGACCGTATCGTCGGCCTGGAGGTAGGAGCTGACGACTACCTGGCCAAACCCTTCGATCCGCGCGAATTGCTGGCACGCTTGAAAACAGTGCTACGGCGCTATCGCCGCGTCTCTGAGGTGGCCGAAGTTGAACAGGCGTCGTCCGGCATGCAACTGGGGAACTGCCGACTCGACCTCGAACGTCGCCAGTTGTTCGATGGTCAGGGCGCCGAGATCTCCCTGACCGCCATGGAATTTGATCTGTTGAAGGCCTTTGCTCAGCGGCCCAATCGTCCTCTTTCGCGCGATCAGTTGCTCAACCTCACTCAGCACCGTGACTGGAACCCTTTCGATCGATCCATCGATATTCGCATCGCACGCTTGCGTCGCAAGCTGGAGCCGGACTCGGGCAAACCACAGATCATCCGCACGGTACGAGGCGTCGGCTATATGTTCGTGCCAGGTAACTGAGCGGGGCATTGTTTCAATTGTTTCAGCACTGTTGTCGGCTCACCGGAAGCTGTTTAGCCGCCTCTATACTGAGAATTGAGCGCCGTTCCCGGAGGGTACCCACGTGAGCCAGCCAATGCCGATCCTTGCCGCGCCGCAAAGCGCTGCCGAGCATCAACTGCGTCAGATCGTCGATAACAGCAGTGCGGTGATCTACGTAAAGGATCTGGACGGCAGACTGCGCCTGGTCAATCGAACCTTCGAGCAGCTATTCCAGTTGCGTTCTGAGCGGGTGCTTGGACGTACCGATCATGAGCTCTTCCCGCAGGAAATGGCCGATGTGCTGCGGGCCAACGACCAGCGAGTCGCACGCAGTGGCGAAGCCATGGAGTTCGAAGAGTGTGTGCTGCTGGGCAAGGAGTCGCGCACCTACCTGTCGAGCAAGTTTCCGCTATTCGACGACGCGGGCCGAGTTACCGCAGTGTGCGGTATTTCCACGGATATCAGCTCACGAAAGAATCTAGAGGATGCCTTGCGGCATGTCGCATTGGGCGTCTCAGCAGCCACCAGTGGCGAGGTGTTCGAGGCTATCGCGCGCTATATGACGCGCTCGCTGGGGGCTGATTTCGCGTTCGTCAGCCGGATCAATGCCGATGGCCGGAGCCTGACCACACTGGCCTTGTACTACGGCGGCAAACTGCACAGTAATGCGACCTATCAAATAATGGGCACGGCCTGCGAGGAGGTTTTAGGTAAAGCGTTTCACTTTGTTCCCAGTGGCTTGGGTCGGCGCTATCCGAGTGACCAAACCCTGATGGCCTTCGGGGTGGACAGCTATGCGGGCTATCCGTTGTTCTCCAGCGATGGTCGGCCGCTGGGCCTGATCGCCGCCGGTCGTTGTGGGCCGCTGGAGGAGCCCGATCGAATCGAGTCGGTGCTGCGAATCTTCTCGGTACGCGCGGCGGCGGAGATCGAGCGACTGGAGGCCGAGGCCAGTTATCGGGCGATCTTTGACAGTTCCGAAGACGCGATCTTCGTCCACGATCTGGACAGCAGGGCCCTGGTCGACGTCAACCCCAAGGCTTGCCAGTCTTATGGCTACAGCCATGCGGAAATGCTCAAGCTCAACCTCGATGATTTCAGCGCCGGCTATACGCCCTACACCGGCAAGGAGGCCGCGGGCTATCTGGCCCGCGCCAAGGCGGGTGAAACTCAGCGGTTCGAGTGGCACAGGCGTAACCGCGATGGCAGCCTGCATTGGGATGAAGTGCTGCTCAAGCGCGCCACCATCGGCGGGGTAGACCGGATTCTCGCCTTTGCCCGCGAGATCACCCAGCGCAAAGAGGCGGAGCAAGCCTTACGCAATAGTGAGATGCAATATCGGGCGATCACCAATACCGCGCTGGACTGCTTCATCGGCATGGATGAGCGGGGACGGGTGCTGGCCTTCAACCCGGCGGCCGAACAGTGTTTCGGTATGACCCGAGAGGAGGTGTTGGGACGTCTGTTTCTTGAGTTGTTCATCCCCGAGCGCTTTCGCGTGAGCTATGAACGAGGCATCGAGCATTACCTGGAGACCGGGCAAGGTTCATTTCTCGGTAAGCGCATGGAGGTGGTCGCGCAGCGTGCTACTGGCGAGGAGTTCCCAGCCGAGCTGGCCTTGACGGTGGTGCAGGGCGACGAGGGGCCCCGATTCATTTGCTACCTGCGTGACATTACCGAGCGTAAGCAGGCCGAGACCGAGCGCGTTCGTCTGGAGCAGCAACTGCGCCAGGCCCAGCGAATGGAGGCGATAGGCCACCTGACTGGTGGTATCGCCCACGACTTCAACAACCTGCTGACCAGCATGCTCGGATACACGGTAATGGCCCAGGAGCTGGCTGAGCAACTGCACGATGAACGGCTCGACAAGTACCTGGCGCGGGTGCAGCGCTCGGCTGAAAAAGCCCGTGATCTGATCCAGCAGATGCTCACCTTCAGCCGTGGCAGCCGTGGTAAGCCGCAGGCGGTAGCGCTTGATCTGCTGCTGGGTGATTTCATCAAACTGGTTGAGTCGACCCTACCGGCCAGCGTTGAGCTCGAAACCGAGTTGACTCACGGTCTGCCTCAGGTGCTGGTGGACCCTGTGCAGCTGGAACAGGTGCTGATGAACCTCTGCATCAATGCACGCGACGCCATGGGCAGTGCCGGCAGGCTGCGCGTCAGTTTGGGGCTTGAGGATCGCCAGGTGGATGCCTGTGCTTCCTGCCAGCAGCCTGTTCAGGGAAGCTTCGTAGCGCTTACCGTGAGCGATAGTGGGCCAGGAATCGCCGCAGGAGTCCGTGCTCATATGTTTGAACCATTCTTTTCCACAAAACCCAGTGGCCAGGGCAGTGGCATGGGGCTGTCGATGGTGCATGGCATCGTCCATGAGTACGGTGGGCATATTCAGTTGGAAACAGCGCCGGGGTTGGGCACCACTTTCCGTATTTTAATTCCGGCGTTGAGTGGCCTGAGTAGTGGCGAGGCAAAACTACCTGTCAGCAAGCTACAGCCGTTGCCGCGCAGTGCGCTACAAGGGCGAGTAGTGGTGGTCGATGACGATCAGCAGGTCGCCGAGTTCATGGTCGAGCTGCTTGAAGGTTGGGGCTTGTCGGTACAGGCTTTTTGCGATGCCGAGCAGGCCAGCGCGCTACTGGTGGCTGATCCTTATGCCTGGGACTTCGTTATTCTCGACCAGAGCATGCCGCGGCTCAGTGGGCTGCAACTGGCCCGGCGTGTATTGGCTGCCCGCGCTGACTTGCCTATCGTGCTCTATACCGGTTTCAGTGATGCGCTTGTGGAAGCCGAGGTGATGGCGCAGGGGCTCAAGGCGTTACTGAGCAAACCGCTGGATCAGTCTCGCTTGCATGCTTTGCTGTGCAGCCATCTCCTGACAAGCCTAACAGGCTGATACAGCACCGATACAAACTGATCGGCACTTGCCATCGTTCAGATACAGACCAAGTGCAACCTGTCCATGACTGCAGTGTTCTGCAGTACCCCTTCAGTCTCCTTGGGCAGGATAGATCATGAACAGTTATCTCAAACGCATCGGGATCTTTTTCTACGGTCTTCTCAGCTACGCGGTTTTCCTCGCCACCTTCGTTTATGCGATCGGTTTCGTCGGCAACCTGCCGTACGCGATCAATACTCTCGATGGTCCACTACAGATGCCGCTCTGGCATGCCGTGCTCATTGATGTGCTGTTGTTGGGAGTGTTCGCCGTGCAGCACAGCGTGATGGCACGCCCGGCTTTCAAGCGTTGGTGGACGCGCTATATCGCAGTCGAAGCGGAGCGTAGTACTTACGTGCTGTTCTCCAGTCTGGCGTTGATCCTGCTGTTCGTTTTGTGGCAGCCGTTGGGTGGGCAGGTCTGGCAGATCGAAAACCCGTCTGGACGCTTGCTGATGTCGGCAATCTTTGGCTTCGGTTGGGCGCTGGTACTCTATAGCACTTTCCTGATCAATCACTTCGACCTGTTCGGCCTGCGCCAGGTCAGCTTGCAGCTGCTTGGTAAGCCCTACACCGGCCTGGAGTTCAAGATGCCAGCGGTCTACAAGTTGGTTCGTCACCCGTTGTACGCCGGCTGGTTCCTGTGCTTCTGGGCCACGCCGAGCATGACCTGGGCGCACTTTGTGTTCGCTGTATTGACCAGTCTGTATATTCTGATCGCGATTCGGCTGGAGGAGCGCGACTTGATCGAGATGCATCCAGAGTATCGTGACTATCGTCGTCAGGTACCCATGCTGGTGCCGCGTATTTCACGGCGAGAGAAGGCAGGGGCCGACGGAGCAGAAGTGGCTTGATCGCTTCGATAGGTCACTGGAGCAGAAACGACAAGGGCGCCAATCGGCGCCCTTGTCGTGTACGGAGGGAAGCTTACTTACCGCTCCAGCGCTTCAGCACCAGGGTGGCGTTGGTGCCACCGAAGCCGAAGCTGTTGCTCATCACGGTATCGATCTTGGCGTTCTCGAGAGTCTGGCTCTGGATCGGCAGGTCAGCGACTTCAGGGTCGAGTTCTTCGATGTTGGCCGAGCCAGCAATGAAGTTACCTTCCATCATCAGCATGCAGTAGATCGCCTCTTGCACGCCAGCTGCGCCGAGCGAGTGCCCGGACAGGCTCTTGGTCGAGCTGATAGCAGGTGCCTGGTCGGCGAATACTGCGCGTATACCCCGAACTTCCGCGACATCGCCGACTGGCGTGGAGGTGCCGTGGGTATTCAGGTAGTCGATCGGCGTGTCGACCGTGGCAAGCGCCTGCTGCATGCAGCGGATTGCACCTTCACCGCTTGGGGCGACCATGTCGTAGCCGTCGGAAGTGGCGCCGTAACCGACGATTTCCGCATAGATCTTGGCGCCACGCTTGAGTGCGTGCTCCAGTTCCTCGACCACCACCATGCCGCCGCCGCCGGCGATGACGAAACCGTCACGCTTGGCGTCGTAGGCGCGCGAAGCCTTGTCCGGGGTGTCGTTGTATTGGGTGGAGAGGGCGCCCATGGCGTCGAACAGGCAGCTCTGGCTCCAGTGCTCCTCTTCACCACCACCAGCGAAGACGACGTCCTGCTTGCCCAGCTGAATCTGCTCCATGGCTTGGCCGATGCAGTGAGCACTGGTGGCACAGGCGGAGGAAATGGAGAAGTTCACGCCTTTGATTTTGAACGGCGTCGCCAGGCATGCGGATACCGTGCTGCCCATGGTGCGGGTGACGCGGTATGGGCCGATGCGCTTGACACCTTTGTCACGCAGGGTATCGATGGCTTCCATCTGGTTCAGCGTGGAAGCGCCACCGGAGCCGGCGATCAGTCCGGTGCGCGGATTGGAAACTTGCTCATCGCTGAGGCCGGAGTCCTTGATAGCCTGTTCCATGGACAGGTAAGCGAACGCTGCGGCGTCGCCCATGAAGCGGTAGACCTTGCGGTCGATCAGTTCTTCCAGATTCAGGTCGACCGAACCGGATACCTGGCTGCGCAGGCCCTTCTCGGCGTATTCCGGGTTAAAACGGATACCCGACTTGCCTGCGCGAAGGCTGGCGGAGACGGCTTCTTTGTCAGTGCCTAGGCAGGAAACAATGCCCAGACCGGTAATCACGACGCGACGCATGGAGAAAATCCTTTAGAAACTGTCGGTAGAGGTAAACAGGCCGACGCGCAAGCCTTCGGCGCTGTAGATCTCGCGGCCATCGACGCTGACGGTGCCATCGGCGATGGCCAGGATCAGCGAGCGGGTGATGGTGCGTTTGATCTGAATGTTATAGGTGACTTTCTTGGCAGTCGGCAGTATCTGACCGAAGAATTTTACTTCTCCCGAGCCGAGGGCACGGCCGCGGCCGGGGTTGCCCTGCCAGCCGAGGAAGAAACCGACCAACTGCCACATGGCGTCGAGACCGAGGCAGCCCGGCATTACCGGATCACCCTCGAAATGACAGCCAAAGAACCACAGGTCTGGGTTGATATCGAGTTCAGCGACGATCTCGCCCTTACCGTACTTGCCGCCAGTGTCGCTGATGTGGGTGATGCGATCGATCATCAGCATGTTCGGGGCGGGCAGTTGCGCATTACCTGGGCCGAACAGTTCGCCGCGGCTGCAGCGCAACAGGTCTTCCTGGGTGAAGGCGTTTTGTTTGGTCATGCGAGCTCCTAATTAATCCCCATGCGCCAAGGCTGGGCAAATCGTCCTGGCCGGCCGCGCACCTTGTGCGCCTGCCAACAGCTTAGTCATAGACTGTTGCGTTGTGGTGAAAGTCACAGCGCGATAGGACAGTTGTACTCCGCTCGCACCAGCTTGTCATAAATGCCCTGTTTGCGCGCTGCAATCAAGGGTGCAGTACTTTAACCCGTCTGACCAGTCGTCGATGGTCGGGGGGGCAGCCAGCGCTGCAGTATTCGTTGCAGTTCGGCACGTTTGAAGGGTTTCGCCAGGTAATCGTTCATCCCCGCGTCCAGGCAAGCCTCGCGATCACCCTGCAGGGCGTTGGCGGTGAGGGCGATAATCGGTACATCGGCATGCCCTGCGAGCCGGCGAATCTGCCGGGTGGCTTCATAGCCGTCCATGATTGGCAGGCGGCAATCCATCAAAATTGCGGAAAAGTCCTGACGTTCGGCGCTATGCACGGCCTGGGCGCCGTCGCCGACCAAACTCACCCGATAGCCGAGGCTGCGCAACATGGCCTCGATCACCGTCTGATTTACCGGGTTGTCCTCGACCAGCAGTACCTCTTGGCCCTGACCCTGACCACCTTCTGTTGGGATTCCCGGCGCCGTCTGTCTGGGTTGGCGGGAGAAGGGTAGTGGCACTTCCAGGGTGAAAATCGAGCCGCGGCCCTCTTGGCTTTCCGCGCGCAAGGTGCCGCCCATGCGTTCGGCCAGGGTGCGGGCAATCGGCAGGCCAAGGCCGGTGCCACCGTAACGGCGTGATATCGAATTGTCGGCCTGGCGAAAGGCGTCGAACATATGCTCCAGGCGCTCGGGGGAGATGCCGATGCCACTGTCGTGTACCGCACAACTGAACCAGAGAACCTGGTCGTCCAGCTCTTGCCAGTGGGTTTCCACACGCAGGCCGCCTTCTTCAGTGAATTTCAGGGCGTTGCCGACAAGGTTGACCAGAATCTGTCGGATACGCGTCGGATCGCCTTGAGCCTCAAGCTGTTCCAGACCACTTTGCACCTCCAGTTCCAGGGTCAGACCACGCTGCTGGGCACTGTGTTGGAACACCTGAACCGAACCTTGAAGCAATTCCAACAGGTTGAAGGGGATGCTTTCCAACTCCAAGGCGCCGCGCTCGATACGCGAGAAATCGAGAATGTCGTTGATCACCTTCAACAGGTGTTCGGTTGATTCGGTGGCCAGGGCGGCATATTCGTCCTGCTCCTGGGTCATTTCAGTGGTGTCCAGCAGTTGCAACATGCCGAGTACGCCATTCATCGGGGTACGCAGTTCATGGCTCATCATGGCGAGAAAGTCGGATTTGGCACGGTTAGCCTGCTCAGACTCCTCGCGGGCCTTGACCATCAGGGACATCGCTTGCTGTTGCTCATGGCTGGCTCGATCGAGGTTATTGGCCAGGGCGTTGATGTGTCGAGCCAATGCGCCCAGTTCCCCCTCGCCCAGCTCAGGCAGGGCGGTGCGGTAATTGCCAGCCTGAATTGCCGCAACCGCATTGGCCATGGCGCTCAGCGGCTGCGATAAGCGTCGAGCCAAACGGCGAGCGAGCATGAACGTCAGGAATAGGGCAAGCAACGCCAGCACAGTGGCTTTGAGGAGGATTTCCTGTTGGCGGGTGTTGAAGGCGTCGGCGGACATGCCCACCACGACCCGACCAAGGTCGGCATTTGCGGGAGCTTGTTGCAGGACGCCGGGCGCTAGGAAGAAGTCATTGCTCAGTTCGATCTGTTGCAACCGTATAGGCGCCTGGAAGACCTCGACCTGGGCGCTACTTTGCTCTTGACTGCTGGGCTGCTCGACGTAGACCAGAATGTTGTCCGCATGATCGCGCACCTCGAGAAAGCGCACGTGCGAGGTCTTGAGAGTGGCCTGCAATAGATTGTCGAGCACATCCAGGTTGCCGGAAATTACCCCGTACTCGGTTGCCGGTGCCAGCTGGTTCGCAATCAGTTGACCGGTGTGGTTGACCTCCTGGCGCAGGTCCTGCAACCGAGTGAAGGTGAAGAAACCGCTCAGCAACAGGGTTATCAGCAGTGCAGGCCCCAGGCTGATTAGCTGCGTGCGGGTATGGATGTCCCCGCTAAGGCGCAGGTTCATGGCGTCTCTCCTTGAGCAATTTGTCGCGCCAAAATGGTGTCATCGGCCAGGTCGATCGCCAAGGTGCACGTTGGCTTGTACTCGGGTAATGGGTAAACCATGGTTGCCGGGCTTGCATGGCGGGTCAGGCGCCATTCGAGCGCTTTCGCACCGAACCGGATCAAACGTGCTGGGGGCGGGAGCTTGTTCGCTCGCTGCAGTTGCGCTAACGGCTGAAAACGCACCGGGTCTTGCGCGCGACGCTCCGTCAGGGCGACCGAGAGTGCGCGTAAAGCCGGGTCGTTGTCGGCACTGCTAAGAATGCTCTCGGCAGCACGCAGGGGGGCTGCGCAGAGTAAACAGCAGAATAAGAGCCAGTGGCACATCCATGGGCCTCGTGAAGGACTCTTCCGTGAGTGGTGACAACGCATCCTAGAACACTAGCTCCGTACTGAGATACAGCCGTGTCGTTCATCGTAGTTATTTCCAGCCGGGCCAACGGCTCGTCGTCCAGCTCCTTGTGGGCAGCTAACCCAGCTAGCACTACAAGAAAAATGGCGGGTGGCAGGTGTCAGGCAACAGGCTTGTTCGCGCTAAAACGGTGCGCATGTTAACCGAGCTGTGTGGCTTTACCAGTCAACTGCGCACACTGTGGGTTATTTGTCTTGGCCCGCATGGATATGGGCTTGGAACGGGCTAAAGGCTGGCCGCGTTGCTTACGCTCCGTATAATGAGTGCATAACGCCATTGTGAATGGCCCAATTCGGACTCGTTATGACTGAGCAGCAACCCATCGCCGTCCTGGGCGGCGGCAGCTTCGGCACCGCAATTGCAAATCTACTGGCAGAGAACAATCAGCGCGTGATGCTGTGGATGCGTGACCAGCAGCAGGCTGAGGCCATTCGCCTCACCGGTGAGAACCCGCGCTACCTTAAAGGCATCAAAATTCATCCTGGCGTCGAGCCCGTCACTGACCTGCAAGCCACCTTGAGTGCCTGCCAACTGGTGTTTGTTGCCTTGCCTTCCAGTGCCCTGCGTCAGGTATTGCAACCACTGGCCGAGCAACTTAGCGGCAAGCTGTTGATCAGCACCACCAAAGGCATTGAGGCGAAGAGCTTCAAACTGATGAGCCAGATACTCGAGGAAGTCGCCCCGCAGGCGCGGGTCGGGGTTCTGTCCGGACCTAATCTGGCACGGGAAGTCGCCGAACACGCGCTGACTGCCTCGGTGATTGCCAGTGAAGATGAGGAGCTGTGCCTGCGCGTACAAGAGGTGCTGCACGGCCGCACCTTCCGCGTGTATGCCAGCGGCGACCGCTTCGGCGTGGAGCTGGGCGGGGCGCTGAAGAACGTCTATGCAATCATCGCCGGCATGGCCGCGGCGTTGGGTATGGGGGAAAACACCCGCAGTATGCTGATCACCCGTGCGTTGGCGGAGATGACGCGCTTTGCCGTACAGCTGGGCGCCAACCCGATGACCTTTCTGGGGTTGGCCGGGGTTGGCGATTTGATCGTCACCTGTTCGTCAGCCAAGAGTCGCAACTACCAGGTCGGCTATGCCCTGGGCGAAGGCTTGAGTCTGGACGATGCAGTGGAGCGCCTGGGCGAGGTGGCGGAAGGGGTCAACACCATCAAGGTGCTGAAGGCCAAGGCTGAGGAAATAGATGTCTATATGCCATTGGTTGCCGGGCTGCATGCCATTGTGTTTGAAGGCCGCACCCTGGACCAGGTTATCGAAGCGCTGATGCGTGCCGAGCCCAAGACCGATGTCGACTTTATTCCAACTACGGGTTTTTAACCCCGTGCCAACGCGTTATCAGGGAGAGTGTCATGAGCGAACAGAATAAAGAGTTGGAGCGCGAGTCCATCCTGCTGCGGATTCTCTGGATGGTGCTGTTCACCATTGTCTGGCAACTGGCTGAGGTTGTGCTGGGGGCCGTGGTACTGCTGCAACTGGGCTATCGGCTGTTCTACGGTGCGCCGAATGCCGGTTTGCTCGGCTTTGGCGACAGCCTGAGCCAATACTTGGCGCAGATTGGCCGTTTCGGCACGTTCAACAGCGATGAGAAACCGTGGCCGCTTGCCGACTGGCCAACCCCTCAGCCGCCACAAGGCGAGGCGGCGCATGCGGTGCCGCCGGCCGCGCACCCTGTGCGTGACGAAGAACCTAAGTTGTGAGTGCCGTACAGTGAAACTCTGGCTGTTGCGTCACGGCGAAGCACAGGCTCAGGCGCGCAGCGATGCCGAGCGTGAACTGACCGCACATGGCCAGGCGCAGGCTCGCCAGGCGGCGAGCCTGCTGCAAGGTCGCGCGCTCGGCGCGATCATTGCCAGCCCCTATGTGCGAGCCCAGCAAACCGCCACGCTGGTGCGCGAGGTGCTGGGTTTCAGCGGTGCTATACAGACGGCACCCTGGTTGACGCCTGATAGTGATCCGCGTGAGGTGTTGGCCCAGTTGGCTCGTTTCGATAGCGGCGAGCTGCTGCTGGTGAGTCATCAGCCTCTGGTCGGGGCCTTGGCGGGGCTGTTGATCAACGGCCACCGACAACAACCGGTAGCCATGAGCACCGCCAGCCTGGCTGAGCTGGAGGGTGATGATCTGATCGCCGGCCTGATGGATCTGCGCAGTCTGGTCCACCCCCATCACTGAACGAAATAGCGCTACACAGCGAAACATTTCTTAACTTGCGGCTCACCTTTGTGCGTGGAATAGTCAACCAAGCAATTGCTTGGTTGACCCCCATAAGAACTACAAAGGAGGAAGCCCTGTGGCTAATGCGATTCGTTTGCCGCTGGAAGTGTTTTACGAGCGCGAGACCCGTCATCCGAATAAACGCTACATGGTGCAACCTCTGCCGGATGGACGCCTGCAGGAGTTGAGTTGGGCCGAAGTCGGCGAGCAAGCACGCCGCGCCGCCAACTGGTTGCGCAGTCGAGAGCTACCGCAAGGCAGTCGCATCGCGATCATTTCGAAGAACTGTGCCCACTGGATAGTCGCCGATCTGGCGATCTGGATGGCTGGGCACGTATCGGTGCCACTGTATCCGAACCTCACCGCCGAGTCGGTGCGCCAAGTGCTTGAACACTCCGAAGCAGTGCTGGTCTTTGTCGGCAAGCTGGATGACTGGCCAAGCATGGCACCAGGCGTTCCCGACACGCTTCCCAGCGTTGGACTGCCGTTACGCCCGCACGCTGAATTCAGCTACCTGTGGGATGACCTACAGGCCTGCACGCCGATTCAGGATGACCCGAAACCCGCGGGCAATCAGCTCGCCACCCTCATCTATACCTCTGGCACCACCGGCACGCCAAAGGGTGTGATGCATCACTTCAGCAATCTGGGTTTCGCCGCCAGCCACGCCATTGAGTTGTTTGGGGTCAGAGAAGAAGACCGGGTGCTGTCCTATCTGCCGTTGTGTCATGTGGCCGAGCGCATGTTTGTCGAGCTGGCGTCCATCTATGGCGGGCAGACGGTGTTCTTCGCCGACAATCTGGATACATTCCTCGAGGATCTCAAGCGCGCGCGCCCGACGGTGATATTCGGCGTGCCGCGTATCTGGACCAAGTTTCAAATGGGTGTGTACAGCAAAATGCCGGCGGAAAAGCTCGATTTCCTGCTCAAGCTGCCGTTGCTCGGTCGTCGGGTGGGTAAGAAAGTCTTAGCCGGGTTAGGCCTGGATGCCGTGCGCTATGCGTTATCCGGTGCCGCCCCAGTGCCCGAGGCTTTGCTCAACTGGTACAAGCGCCTGGGCTTGAGTGTGCTCGAGGTGTATGGGATGACCGAAAACTGCGGTTATTCGCATGTCTGTCGGCCGGGCAAATACAGGCAAGGCTGGATCGGTCAGAACAGCCCCGGCGTGGAGGTGCGGATCGCCGCAGATGGCGAGGTACAGGTCCGCAGCGGCGCTACCATGCAGGGTTATTACAAGGAACCGGAGAAGACTGCGGAAGCCATCACCGAAGACGGTTTTTTACGCACCGGCGATAAGGGTGAGCAGGACGCCGAGGGTAACCTGCGCCTGACCGGGCGGATCAAGGAAATCTTCAAGACCAGCAAGGGTAAGTATGTGGCTCCGGCACCGATCGAGAACCGTCTGGCGGTGCACCCACGGATTGAGCAGGTCTGTGTGGTCGGCGATGGTCTGGTAAAGCCGATGGCTCTATGTGTGCTCTCGGACATCGGTCGCCAAGAGGCTGCCAACGGCACGCGTGGCGAGTTGGAAAAGAGCCTCAAGGCGCTACTCGCCGAGGTCAATGCGAGCCTCGACAAGCATGAGCAGTTGCATGGGCTGGTGCTGGTCAAGGACGCGTGGTCGGTAGACAACGGCTTCCTGACGCCAACCCTGAAGATCAAGCGTAACGTGGTCGAGGGTGCTTACGGTCCGCGCTTCGCCGAATGGCAAGCGCATCATGACGCGGTGCTTTGGCACTAATGACTTGAGCTTAGGCCCTGAAACGCCGTAAGCGGAAACTCAGCCTGCGGCGGTCTTGTGCTGGCTGCCCCTATTGATCTATTCCAGAAAGGACTTCCCATGAGCCTGTGGCGGCAAATTCCGAATATCGAACAGCTCAATGCAACTTTGAGAAACACCATCGGCGAGCAGCTGGATATTCGCTTCGAGTCCTTCGATGCAGAGTCCATCAGCGCGAGCATGGTGATCGACCCGCGAACTCATCAGCCGTACGGCTTGCTGCACGGCGGCGCCTCTGTGGTGCTGGCGGAAACCCTCGGCTCGACCGCCAGTTTCCTGTGTATCGATACCAGCAAATTCTATTGCGTCGGCCTGGAGGTGAACGCCAATCACCTGCGCGGTCTGCGTAGCGGGCGAGTCACGGCAGTGGCGCGGCCGGTCCACCTGGGCCGCACCACCCATGTCTGGGACATTCGCCTGAGCGGCGACGATGGTAAACCCAGCTGCATCTCGCGCCTGACCATGGCCATTGTGCCACTGGGCGATAAGCCCTTGCCGGCGCATTGAGTCTTCCCCTCGGAGCACATGCCAGCCTGAGGGGAGGGCAGGCTGGCGTGCTACCCATAACCTTTGGCCATAGTGCCTTCATTCACTGGCCGCTCTGTCATTGCCGCATGGGCACCGCTGCCGGACAATCCCCAGGTCTTCTTCTAAAAGTTCGCCTCCATGCCTCAGTCTGTGTTTTTCGCCCACGCCAATGGTTTTCCTTCGGCCACCTACGGCAAATTGTTTTCGGCTTTGGCGCCCGAGTATGGGGTGCAACATTTGCCGCAGCATGGCCACGATCCGCGCTTTCCGGTGAATGATAATTGGGCCAATTTGGTAGATGAGTTGCTGCATCACCTCGAGCAGTGCGACGGCCCGGTATGGGGCGTCGGCCACTCCCTCGGCGGAGTGCTGCATTACCACGCGGCCCTGCTCCGACCCGAGTTGTATCGTGGTGTGGTGATGCTCGATTCGCCGGTGTTGACCCTGGCTGACCGGATCGTCATTCGGGCCGCCAAACGCTTTGGTTTTATCGACCGTATCACCCCGGCCGGCCGCACGCTCGGCCGGCGTGAGGAGTTCAGCGACCTGGTCGAGGCGCGGCGCTATTTCGCCGGCAAGACCCTGTTCAGCCGCTTCGATCCCGAATGCCTCGACGCCTACGTGCAACATGGTCTGCAAGACAGTGGCGAAAACCTGCGCCTGCGTTTCGATGCCGCCACGGAAATCAGCATCTATCGCAACGTGCCGCATACCAGCCCGGGTCGACCGCAACATCTACAAGTGCCGCTGGCCATGGTGCGCGGTCGGCACAGTCGAGTGGTGCTGCCGCACCACAGTCGATTGATTCGGCGCATGCCCAGAGGCGAGTACCTGACCCTGCCGGGCGGGCATATGTTCCCGCTTGAACGCCCACAGGACACCGCCGAGTTACTCAAGTCGCTGTTCAAACGCTGGGCTGGCCAGCAGCCTGCCGAGGAGTCCGCATGAAAATGGCGTTTGAAGAAGTGCGCCTTAGTCTGCCGCATATTGAGCTGGCCGCGCACCTGTATGGCCCAGAGGATGGCCAGCCGGTCATTGCTTTACACGGTTGGCTGGATAACGCCGCCAGCTTTGCCCGCCTTGCGCCCAAGTTGCCGGGGCTGCGCATTGTCGCCCTGGATTTTGCCGGACATGGTCATTCCGATCACCGTCCCGCCGGCGCCAGCTACGCGATCTGGGATTATGTCCACGATGTCCTGCAGGTGGCCGAGCAGTTCGGCTGGCAGCGCTTCTCTTTGTTAGGGCATTCCATGGGGGCCATTGTCTCGGTGCTGTTAGCTGCCGCGCTCCCCGAGCGGGTCGAGCGTCTGGCGCTGATCGACGGGTTGATTCCTTACACCGGTGAGGCGGACAGTGCGCCACAGCGGCTGGCTGAAGCACTCAAGGCGCAAATGGCGTTGGCCGGAAAGCGGAAGCCGGTGTACGCCGAGTTCGAGCGGGCGGTCGAGGCGCGCATGCGCGGCGTTGGCGCGGTCAGTCGCGAGGCGGCCGAGTTGCTCGCGCAGCGCGGTTTGATGCCGACGCGTGGTGGCTACACCTGGCGCACCGACAGCCGTTTAACGCTGCCCTCGCCTATGCGACTGACCTATGCTCATGCCATGGCGTTCGTCGAGCAACTGCAGTGCCCGGTCAACCTGGTGATGGCGGAGCAGGGCATGCTCTTGGCGCAGCCCAGGTTTGATGAGTTGCTGGCTAACCGACCGATCATCCAGAGTCGTTTACCGGGGGGGCACCACCTGCATCTGGACGATGAGGATGGTGCGCAGTTGGTAGCAGACTGTTTCAATAGTTTCTTGCGCCCGTCTTGACTTGCCGGAGGCAACTGCGGAAGGTTGGGCTCAATGGAATGGAGAGCCCTATGATTGATCTTTACACTGCTGCGACCCCCAATGGCCACAAGGTGTCGATCGCCCTGGAAGAGCTCCAGTTTCCGTACAGCGTGCAAGCACTGAGCTTTGACAAACGTGAGCAGAAAGCTGCAGATTTTCTGAGAATCAATCCCAACGGGCGTATTCCCGCCATCGTCGACCGTGACAATGGCGACTTCGCCGTGTTCGAGTCGGGCGCGATCCTCATCTATTTGGCTGAATTGAGTGGGCAACTGATGCCGCACGATAGCAAAGGCCGCTCATTGGTCATGCAGTGGCTGATGTTCCAAATGGGCGGCGTCGGCCCGATGCAAGGGCAGGCCAACGTGTTCTTCCGTTACTTCCCGGAAAAACTGCAAGGTGCCATCGACCGCTACCAGCATGAAACCCGACGGCTTTACGAGGTACTGAATTCACGTCTGGGCGAAGCCGAGTACTTGGCCGGCGACTACAGTATTGCTGATATAGCCACGTTTCCCTGGGTACGCATCCATGACTGGGCGGGCGTTTCCCTCGAGGGCCTCGAGCATGTGCAACGCTGGGTCGCGGCGCTGGAGCAGCGTCCGGCGGTACAGCGCGGCTTGCTGGTGCCGCGTCGGGAAGAGGATGAAGAGCAGCTGGTCAAGGCCGCTCAAACGATGTTGATTCGATGAGGCCGTGCATGCGTTGGTTCAGTCTGTTTAGTGGGGTTTTGCTGAGTGGCGTGGTGCAGGCGGCAGAGCCAGCCGGCAGCCGCGATCTTGAGGTACTGCCGCGGTTTCCCGGAAGCAAGATAGTTGCCTTCAGCGAAGAAGCTGAGCAGGAGAGGCTCTATCCGCAGGGGACTATCCGTCGTATCAGTGGCCGCTTGCGCTACGAGTACGAACTGCCGCTACAGGGGCAGTTCACCTCGGTGACCTATGAGTTACCGAAAACCCACTCGGCCGATGAGGTATTCACCGTCGCCCGCGAGGCCCTGCAAGCGCAGGGTGCCGAGTTACTGTACTGGTGCCAGGGCCGTGAGTGCGGCGCGAGTAGCCTGTGGGCTAACGCGGTATTTGGCAAATCGATCCTCTATGGTTCCGATGATCAACAAGCCTATGTTCTCATGCGCCTGCCTGAGCCTCGGCAGGACAGCGTGCTGGCGCTCTACAGCATCACCCGGGGTAATCGTCGCGCTTACCTGCATGCCGAGTTGTTGGCTGCCAGCGCCCCGCTGCCCGAAGTGTTGCCAACCCCGGCCACCTTGCTGCGTCAGTTAAAGAGCAGTGGCGAATTGCGCTTGCCCAAACAGGTCGAACCGACCCCCCCCTGGGCCACCTTGCTGGCGCGTAGTCTCAACCTCGATAGCACCTTGCGCGTCAGTCTGGCCGGCGTGCAGGCCGAAGCCTGGCGTGAGGCCTTGGTCGAGCAGAGAGTGCGGGCTGCGCGACTTGAATTGGGTGATACAGAGTCTGCGGGCCTGCGCATCAGCGTGCTGCGTTAACCTGGCAGCCTGACTGATAATGTCGATGTAATCCCCAAAGTGCCGGCTTGCCGATAGGTGCGCCGGCCGGTTCGCTTACCGCGTTCTGCCCGTTAGGGCTGTCTGTCTCTTTATCTGCTGGAGCCGTATGAATGTTCAATAACGACCGCTTGCTGGTGCAGATTCTGCTCCTCGGGCTACTCGGCGCTAGCCTGTGGGTGCTCGCGCCGTTCTGGTCGGCATTGTTTTGGGCGGCGGTGCTGTCTTTCGCCAGTTGGCCGCTGATGCGCACCCTGACGCGCTGGCTGAAAGGCCGCCAAGCCGCTGCTGCGGCCTTGTTGACCGCCGGCTGGACCGTGTTGGTCGCGGTGCCTTTGGTGATGCTTGGCTTCAACCTGGCCGATCATGTTCGCGAAGCCACCGCCTTGATCAAGAATTTGCAGGTCGCCGGTTTGCCGCCACCGCCGAGCTGGCTTGAGGGTGTGCCATTCGTGGGTGAGCGTCTGCTGGGGTTGTGGCAGACCATCGATCAGCAGGGCGCTGCGTTCTTCGATACCGTGCGCCCTTATCTCGGCCAGGTCGGCAACTGGCTGTTGGCGCGTAGCGCTCAGGTCGGCGGCGGCATGCTGGAGCTGGCCTTGAGCCTGATTCTGGTGTTTTTCTTCTACCGTGACGGTCCGCGGTTGGCCGCATTTGTGCACAGCCTGCTGGAGCGTTTGATTGGCGGTCGCGCCGAACATTACCTGGAACTGATCGCCGGCACCGTGCAACGAGTGGTCAATGGGGTGATCGGTACGGCTGCGGCCCAGGCTCTGTTGGCCTATATCGGCTTCATGATCGCCGGCGTGCCGGGTGCTCTATTACTGGGGTTGATGACCTTTGCCTGCAGTCTGATCATGGTCCCGCCACTGATCTGGGGCCCCGCTGTGCTGTGGCTGTTCTGGCAGGGTGAAGTGGGCATGGCGGTATTCCTTGCCGTATGGGGCTTCCTGGTGATCAGCGGGGTCGACAATATCCTCAAACCTTATCTGATCAGTCGCGGCGGCAACTTGCCGCTGGTGGTGGTCTTGCTCGGGGTGTTTGGTGGGATTCTGGCTTTCGGCTTCATGGGTTTGTTCCTCGGCCCCACCGTGCTTGCCGTCGCCTACAGCCTGCTGAGTGACTGGGTGGCGGGTAAAGCGCCGCCAGCTGAGCCTGCATCGGAGGAGCAAGTGCGCTGATGCGAAGGACAGTGCCGGGTTCAAACGCGGCTGCTAAACGGTTTATTGTCGCGTCGCTGGGATGTTGAAACTTCCTATATGCGCCGTGATTACCAAACTGACGAGTGCGGCCCCGTCCATTATCACGCTCGTCATGCTTGCGGCGAAACGAGGGCGGGTGGGCACGATCGAGGCCAGCAACTTGGCGATCCTGCAGGGTGAGGGCATCAGTTCCAGCCTGCATTACGCCAGCGGCCAAGTGACAGTCCCAGGCAAATCAATGGCGGTCGAACAGTTCGTTCCCACGCTCATGGCAAGCGGAGATGGCTGGGATGAAAGGTGATGTCGAGGAAATGGCGGGCTAATGGTATTGAGCGAAGAGTGCTCGACTCCTGCTCGGCGTTTATCTGGATATGACGGCCAATCGAACTTTCTAACGCATCGATTGGCCGCTTTGTTTCATGCCGATAGATTGAGCCGGCTGCCAATGCTGGTTTGGTAGCCGGCATTGCTCTGGTATTGCTTGAGCAGTTTGGCTATCAGCCCTGAGTCGTTCTCTTCCTGGTTTGTGCGCCTGCTTGGGGACTGTGCAACGCTATCAAGCAGGCTGCTCAGTTCATCCGTGCTGACACTACTGCTGCTGTCAGTATCCAGTTGGTTGAACAATTCTTCACTGTTGCTGCGGTTTTGTGGAGGCGGTGGCGGCGGAGCTAGAGTGGCCATTTCATCGATATTCAGACCGCCATCACCATCGGCATCCAACGCGCTGAATAGACTGGATATGTCACTATTAGCCTGTCCGGCAAGAGCCGTTAGCTCATCCAGCTCGATGCTACCGTCACTATTAGTGTCCAGCTGAGCGAACATCTCTTCTGGATTTTGGCTGCCAGGGCCACCTGGCGGCGGCGGAGGTGGAGCCATGGCGGCCGTTTCTTTGCTATCCAGGCTACCATCGCCATTGGCATCGAGTTGGCTGAATAGCTCGTCGATATCAATGGTCAGACTGGTGTCGCTTTCCTTGGCCGCTGTGAGAGCGCTGTTGAGTTCATCTTTGGCCACGCTACCGTCGCCATTACCATCGAGAATGCTAAACAGTTTTTCCTGGATTTTCGCCGGGCCTCCAGCATCGCCACCGCCACTGCTGACGGAATTGCTGCGCTGGGTGCTGGCGAGTGTCGAGTTGTAGCTATAGCTCGAGTAACTGCTGACACCACTTATCATTGGAGCCACTCCTACAATTGGAATGCCGGAGAGGGTTCTCCGGTCATGCCAGCTTCAGGTCGCTGTGTGTCAGGAGGATGTGGTCTTTGTATCGAAGTTTATACACGCCTTAGTAGCGGCACTGGTGTCGACATTAGTCGGGGGCTGATTAGTCAGCGTGGTAGGCGGAGAATGGCGGTCAGGCCGCTGCCGGGTGTCGTCTCCAGCGTTATGTCGCCGCCCTGGCGTCGGGCTGCTTCACGGGCGATGGTTAATCCCAAACCGACCCCTCCAGAGCTGCGGTTGCGCGAGCCCTCGATACGAAAAAATGCCTCGAATACCGCTTCGCGCTGTTCCGGAGCAATCCCCTGGCCATGATCGCGCAGCCATATTTCGACGTGCTGGCGATTGTCATGAAGTTCGATTTCGGCATGGCCGGCATAGCGCAGGGCATTTTCCAGCAGATTGCTGACACATGAGCGCACGGCCATTGGTTGTGCATGAAAGGGCAAACAGTTGCCGCTGACTGTCACGTCAGCGCCGCGATCCTGGGCATCCTCTGCCATGGATTCCACCAATGCTTGCAGGTCAAGCCACTGCAGAGCTTCGCTATTACGCTGCTCGTGCAGGTAGCTGAGCGTGGCATCGAGCATGCGGATCATCTCGTCCAGATCCTGGCCCATGCGGGTGCACAGGTGAGGGTCGGAAATTTGTTCAATTCGCAGTTTGAGGCGCGCCAGTGGCGTACGCAGGTCATGGGAAACTGCTGCGAGCATGCGCCCGCGCTGTTGCATCTGCTGGCGTATGCGTTGCTGCATCAGGTTAAAGGCGTAGGCCGCTTGTCGCGTTTCACGCGGTCCGGTTTCCGGTAGAGGGGGGCTGTCCAGATCGTTGCTGAGGCGCTCTGCAGCGTCAGATAGCTGCTGGATCGGGCGGCAGAGTAGTCGCGCGGCAAACCAGGCTGCCACGATCAACGTCAGCAACTGAAAAGCCAGCGGTATCAGGGGGCCGCCAAAGCTCGGAGGTGGTGGCCGCATATGTTCTCGGTGTTCCATGTTGGGTGGCGGCGGTGGAGGACGTGGGTGGCCGTATTGGTTGAACCAGATGAATGCCAGTGCATGTGCCAGCAGGATAGCCAGTAGAAAAACACCAAACAGACGAGCAAATACGCTGTCGGCCCGGCGCATCAAGCAATCTCGCGGGCGTCGAATAAGTAGCCTTCTCCGCGTATTGTTTTGATCAGCTGTGGTGCCTTGTGGTCTTCTCCGAGTTTTTGCCGCAGGCGTGAGACCAGCAGATCAATACTCCTGTCGAAAGCCTCGATGGAGCGCCCCCGGGCTGTGTCTAGCAGTTGTTCACGGCTGAGTACCCGCCTGGGTCGCTCGAGGAAGACCCAAAGCAGGCGAAACTCGGCGTTGGACAGTGGAACCACCAAGCCGTCTGGAGATTGCAGTTGGCGCAACACCCTGTGTAGCTGCCAGTTATCGAAGTGGATGGTGTCCCGTGGCTCCTGGCGAACCGGGTCGCGGTCATCACGCACGCGGCGGAGGATGGTTTGGATACGTGCAACCAGCTCACGCGGTTCGAATGGCTTGGCCATATAGTCATCCGCGCCCAGTTCCAGGCCAATGATACGGTCAGCCGGTTCGCAGCGGGCGGTGAGCATTAGAATCGGGATGTTCGATGCGCTGCGTAGCTCGCGGCACAGGATCAAACCATCTTCGCCGGGGAGCATGAGGTCGAGGATGATGACGTCGAAATGACTCTGTGCCATGGACCGGCGCATGGACTGGCCATCACCGACCGCCTCACTGTCGATATTAAAGCGGGTCAGGTAGTCACCCAGGAGTTCGCGCAGCTCCAAGTTGTCGTCGACGATCAAGGCTCGGGTCGAACGGGGGCGCAGCTCATGCGCATTTAGGGTTTCCAACGAAATAGGGCTCCAAAGGCGTCAGAGTGATGGGCGAGAGGTATGGCGCGCTAGCAGACTGCCCTAGAGCAGGACCAGTCGATGCCATGCTCAAGGCTTAGCGTATCAACAAGGTGTCAGCAGTGTATCCAGACTGATACACACGCTATTGAACCCGTTAATCGACAGTAATTTTCGCGAGTATAAGGCCCCATAAGAGGCCTTTAAACATGACTGGCTGCTTGGCGGGTGGGTACTAAGTTACCTTGCTTAGCGATGCGGGTGCCCTCGTCAGTGATCACCGCGCTCGTACTTGTCCAATGTATCGCGGGCGATCTGGCGGCCGAGCATGATCAGCTCTGGCGCGCGGTAGAACTCGAAGAACCGGCAGGCGCGTTTGGGCACGTTGATCAAGATGTCTGGCGGGTAGCCGGCAATCTTGTACTGAGCCAGCGAGGTCTGCATGACCTCGAAACTCTGGTTGATCAGCTCCAGCAAGGACGCCGGGCCGCTCATGTCTGCGACTCGCGAGCCGCTGGCGGACTTGGTCGCAGCAGCACTTTCCGTTGAGTCGGCAGACTGCCGAGACTCCGCTGCAGCGGCATGCTGTTGCTGGCTATGAGCCTCCACGACCGGGCTGGCGATCTCTGCCTCCTCCATCAGCAACAGCTCATCGTCTTCGCCCTGCTTGCGCCGGAACGAGGGCAGGCGTGAGCCAAGAGAGGTCATCAACAGGTCGAAGCGGCCTTTCAGTGCCGGTGGTCGTTCGATGACCGGCAACTGGTAATGCCGCTGGTTGTTCGAGTTGAGGTTGACCGCGATAATCAGGTCGCAGTGGCTTGATACCACCGGTACGATCGGCAAGGGATTGAGCAGGCTGCCGTCGACCAGCATGCGCTTGCCCTGGATTACCGGGGTGAACAGGCTGGGAATCGCCGCCGAGGCGCGCATGGCCTGGTGCAGGCAACCTTCCTGGAACCAGATCTCCTGTTGGTTGGTCAGGTCGGTGGCCACCGCCGTAAAGGGAATCCGCAGGTCTTCGATATTGATCTCGCCGAGGATCTCGCGAATGTGACCGAAGACTTTCTCGCCGCGAATGGCACCGAGGCGAAAACTCACATCGAGCAGGCGCAGCACATCGAGATAATCCAGGCTTTCGATCCATTCGCGGTATTGTCTGAGCTTGCCGGCCGCGTAGATACCACCGACCACCGCCCCCATGGAACAACCCGCGATGCAGGCGATGTCATAGCCACGCGCTTCCAGCTCTTCAATTACGCCTATGTGCGCATAACCCCGCGCGCCCCCCGAACCCAGGACCAGTGCTACCCGTTGAGCCATTTATTAATCCCCCGTAACGCATTGTTTTATCAACATACGCGCGCCAGTCGCTGGCGCCAAGACGGCATTTGCTAGAATGCCGCCGCCTGTCGACCAGTTAAGTGAGATTTCATGAGCGAGCCCATCCGTTTGACCCAGTACAGCCACGGCGCTGGCTGCGGTTGCAAGATTTCCCCCAAGGTGCTGGATGTGATTCTGGCCGGCAGCGGTGCGCAGAATCTCGACCCCAAGCTGTGGGTCGGCAATGCCTCGCGTGACGATGCGGCGGTGTATGCCATTGATGGCGAACGCGGCGTGGTCTCGACCACCGACTTCTTCATGCCGATTGTCGACGACCCTTATGACTTC
Source organism: Pseudomonas taeanensis MS-3 (assembly GCF_000498575.2). GTDB lineage: Bacteria > Pseudomonadota > Gammaproteobacteria > Pseudomonadales > Pseudomonadaceae > Aquipseudomonas > Aquipseudomonas taeanensis. Next base: position 435,711 of record NZ_AWSQ01000004.1, on the reverse strand, counting down.
GGGCGGATCGCCGCGACCAACGCGATCAGCGATATCTATGCAATGGGCGGCGATCCGCTGATGGCCATCGCCATTCTCGGCTGGCCAGTCAACCTGTTACCCCCGGAAGTAGCCCGGGAAGTGATTCGTGGCGGCCGCGCCGTGTGTGACGAAGCGGGCATCCCGCTGGCCGGCGGGCACTCCATCGATGCCCCTGAGCCGATCTTCGGCCTGGCCGTCACTGGCCTGGTGGAGAAACGCCACATGAAACGCAACGATACCGCGCAAGCGGGCAACAAGCTGTACCTGAGCAAGCCGCTGGGGATCGGCATCCTCACTACCGCCGAGAAAAAGGCCAAGCTGCGCGCCGAAGACGTCGGTCTGGCACGCGACTGGATGTGCACCCTGAACAAACCCGGTAGCCGCTTCGGCAAACTCGCCGGGGTGACCGCGATGACGGATGTGACCGGCTTCGGCCTGCTCGGCCATCTGGTCGAGATGGCCGATGGCAGCGGCCTGACCGCGCAGATCGAATTCGCCAAGGTGCCGCGTCTGGGCGGTGTCGACTATTACCTGGAGCAGGGCTGCGTACCCGGTGGCACTCAGCGTAATTTCGACAGCTACGGCGAAAAGATTGCGCCCCTGTGCGAAGCGCACAAACTCTTGCTCTGCGATCCGCAAACCAGTGGTGGCCTGCTGATCGCGGTGACGGACGACGGCGAGGCGGAGTTTCTCGCGGTCGCCAGCGAACTGGGGCTGGCCTTGCAACCCATCGGCCAGATGCGCCAGCGACAGGGTTTTGCGGTCGAGGTGCTGTGATGCGCGACAACAGCAACGATTACCGCAGCATCTTCCTCCACGACACGCCGATGATGGACGCGCGCGCCCCGGTTGAATTCGCCAAGGGCGCTTTTCCTCACGTGATCAATTTACCGTTGATGGACGACATCGAGCGGCAAAAGGTCGGCACCTGCTACAAGCAGCAGGGCCAGCAGGCAGCCATTGCGCTTGGCCACCAGTTGGTCAGTGGTGAAACCAAGGCCGCGCGCATCGAGGCTTGGGCGACCTTTGCCCAGGCTAATCCTGACGGCTACCTGTACTGCTTTCGCGGCGGCCTGCGCTCGCAGACTGTCCAGCAATGGCTGAAAACCGAGGCGGGTATCGACTATCCGCTGGTACTGGGTGGCTACAAGGCAATGCGCAGCTTCCTCTTGGAGACCACTGAGCAGGCAGTCGCACAATGTGATTTCGTGCTGGTAGGTGGCATGACCGGTACCGGCAAGACCGAGGTGATCGCTCAGCTCGATAACAGCCTGGATCTGGAAGGGCATGCCAACCATCGAGGCTCCAGCTTTGGCAAGCGCGCCACCGCGCAGCCGCAGCAGATCGACTTCGAGAACGCCCTGGCCATCGACTTTCTGAGAAAGCGAGCAACGGGTATCCAGCAATTTGTGCTCGAAGATGAAGGGCGCATTATCGGCAAGTCCTCGTTGCCCTTGGAGCTGTATCAGGGCATGCAGCACTTCCCCATGGTCTGGTTGGAAGACAGCGTGGAAGGGCGTGTCGAGCGGATTCTCAAGGATTACGTGATCGATCTGTGTGCCGAGTTCATCGCCTTGCACGGCGAAGAGTCAGGTTTCAAGGCGTTCGCCGAGCGCCTGCAACAGAGCCTGAAAAATATCCTCAAGCGTCTGGGCGGCGAGCGTTATCAGCGCTTGGCGGCGATCATGGATCAGGCCTTGCTGGAGCAAGAGCGTTGCGGGGAGGTTGACCTGCACCGCGGTTGGATCGAGGCACTGCTGATCGAATACTACGATCCGATGTATGCCTACCAGCGTGAGAGCAAAGCGGGGCGTATCGAGTTTGTTGGCGAACAGGGCGCGGTGGTGGAATTTCTGCGTCAGCGAGCCCTGTTATAACGGGCTGGCACTTTTCCACCTTATACGCGTCATACTGAGTCACAGTACGTGGTCATTTATCCATTCGAAGGGTATGAAATATGAAAGCCTGGATCTGCTTGCCGCTAATCGCTTTGTTGCTGGCCGGCTGTGCCGGTAAAACCGTCTATCGTGACAGCTGTGCCAATCAGCTGGATGCCGCCTGGCAAGAACTGGATCTGGCCAAGGCGGAAGGCTTTGCCGGCACTGTGAGTTACTCGAAGGCCTTGTCGCTGCTCACCGCGGCAAAGACCCAGCAACAGTTCGAAGCCTATAAGGGCTGCACCAGCAAGGCTGAGCGGGCGCGCTTTTATATTCGTGAATCGCGCGCGGGGCGTTGATGCAACTCGATTTCAGTACCCTGACACCACTGGATGCTTACCGTTGGCTCGCGTCCACTGTGACCCCCAGGCCCATCGCCTGGGTGTCCAGCGTGTCTGCAGACGGTATTAGCAATCTCGCGCCCTTCAGCTTCTTTCAGGTGATCAGTGATGAGCCGCCGACGCTGATGGTCAACGTTAATACACGCGCTGACGGTGGCCTCAAGGACACCCTGCGCAATGTGCAAGCGACCGGGGAACTGGTGATCCAACTGGTGTCCTACGCTCAAGCCGAGATGATGAACGCCAGTGCCGCGGCGTTACCGCATGGCGTTAGCGAGTTCGAGCGTTGCGGGATTGCCAGCCTGGCTGGCGAGCGGGTTGCGGTACCGCGTGTGACCGGAGCCGCAGTGGCGTTCGAGTGTCGCTTGGCTGAAGTCCAGCCCTATCCACGTCATGCGCCCAACAGTCACCTGATCTTCGCCGAAGTACTGCTCGCCCATCTGGACGATGCAGTACTCAACGAGAAAGGCCGGATCGACCCATACAGCCTCGATCTGGTCGGGCGTCTGGGCGGAACGTCCTACACCCGCACCCGCGATACCTTCGAGATGAGCCGCCCAGGCTGAATCTACCCTGAATTCCTCATGTGCCTGTTGGCCAGCTCGATTAGACCAAGGTGGAAGAACTGGGCGGCTGCAAGCGTGGTCCCCACCTGCTACTGACCATTGCCTGATTGTCTCCTCGGTTATTCCGTTACAGCAGTAAATATTTCACTTTGCCTGCATTAACTTTTCAGTAACCGAGTCGATAACCCAAAACAGTGAGCTAAAAGCGACGTTCGATTAGTTGAAAACACCATTTCTCTAGTCGGCGAGCTTGTTCTCGGTACAGCTGTGCTCATATGTTGCTGACTGAGATTCGGGCGACATGAGGCCGCTTGGTAGTTATCTTGGCAAAGGGGTGGAAAGTATGTGGAAAGTTCTGCAACGACGCGTCGCCAGTCTGAGCACGGCAAAGAAACTGGCCTGGGGTTTCGGGGTCGTGCTAGCGCTCACGGCGGTGGTTGCTGCCACTGGCTTTTCCGCACTGCGTGATGTAGGTCAGCGTTCGGCACTGCTGGAACGGATGAGTTCGATCAATAGCCAAGTGCTACAGATCCGCCGTAGCGAACAGGACTTTGCCCTGACCGGCGACATGAAACACGCCAAGCTGTTGCACGAACAGGCTCAGGCCATTCTCGAACGCAGTACGGCCTTGCAGGCCGAAATGCCCGCAGACGAGCGCCCGTTACTGGATGAGGTGGCGGCTGCGGTTGCCGAGTATCAGGCGGCGTTCGACCGTTATGTAGAGCAGACCGACAGCATGAGCTTGTCCCTGGATGCGGCCAACTGGTTGGTGGTCAGCTCATCCAACAGTCTGGACTTGCTTAAGGACGGCTTGTCGGAAGACGGTGTCGACCTGCTTAAAAGCAGCCTGGGCGAAGAAGGTGCCGAGTCGGTAGCTCAGGCGGGTCAGATCAGCACCATTCATCAATTACTGCTGGAGGCGCTCGATCAGGCGCGGGTGCTTCTGGAGCAGAGTCGCCGGTCAAGTGAAGCCGCGCAGACTGAGATCAAACAAGCCCGCGATGCGCAGAAGCTGGCCAGTGAACTGCGTGATGCCATGAGTGATCCAGGTTATTCCTCGGTGCTGGGGGACGTCATCATCGGCATCGACTCTTTTAACGAACGTCTGGCCGAGTACACGCGTCATCTGCAACAGCAGAAGCAGGAACATGCCCAGCTGGTTGTGCAAGCCGAGAGGATTGTGGCGCTGGTGGGTGAGGGTTACGCCAAGCAGAGGGCCGGCATGGAGGCCCAGTTACAGACCAGTACCTGGCTGATTCTCCTGGCAGCGGCACTGGCATTGGTGATTGGTCTATTGGCCACCTTGACCATTACGCTGTTGATCGTGCGTCCGCTGAAGCAGGTGATTCAACATGCCCGCAATATCGCCGATGGCGACCTCAGCGTGGATATCGAGGTGCAACGCACCGATGAAGTGGGGCAGCTGCTGGCAGCCATGCAAGCAATGTCGCTCAGCCTGCGTGAAATGGTCGGTCGTCTGCAGGGCGGAGTGACGCAGATTTCCGCCTCGGCGCAGTCGCTGTCAGCAGTGACTGAACAGACCCGTCAGGGAGTCAATGGACAGAAGGCGGAAACCGATCAGGTGGCCACCGCGATGAGCGAGATGACGGCCACCGTGCATGATGTGGCGCGCAACGCCGAGGCTGCCGCCGGCTCTGCTGCAGAGGCAGACAAGCGGGTCATCAGTGGTACCGAGGTGGTGCGGCAGACGTTGGCGCGGATTAACCAGTTAGCCGCCGCGATGGCCACTACAACTCAGAGTATTGAACAGCTTAGCGAAGACGCTCAGCGCATCGACTCGGTGTTGGATGTGATCAAGAGCGTGGCCGAACAGACCAACCTGCTGGCTCTCAACGCTGCGATCGAGGCGGCTCGTGCCGGTGAGCAGGGTCGTGGTTTTGCCGTCGTTGCCGATGAGGTGCGCGCCCTGGCCAAACGCACGCAACAGTCCACCGAGGAAATCGAGGGGCTGATCGCTACCCTGCGTGAAGGTGTGCGCCGCTCGGTCGAGGATATGAGCAAGAGCGGTACGCTGGTAGAGCAGACGGTGCAGGATGCCAATCAAACCGAGGGCGCGTTGACAGGTATTGCCGGTTCGGTGACGCAGATATTCGAGATGAACCAGCAGATTGCGGCGGCTGCTGAACAGCAGAGTGCAGTGGCGGAAGAGATCAGTCGCAGTGTCACCTTGATCCGCGATATCGCCGATCAGTCTTCCACAGCCATGGATGAGTCTGCCGGTTCGAGCATCAGGCTGGCGGAGCTGGGCGTTGAGTTGCAGGGTATGGCAGGGCATTTCCGCCTCTGAGGCGGGTTTTCCTCACAGTTTCATGAGTAAAGGTTACAGGGCGCTTTGCCCGCTTCGCGCTGGCCAGTAGCATCGACCCACTTGCATAAGGAGTGGGCGATGCGTACGAAACTGGAAGCCTGTCAGAGTGCGGTGAACCAGGTGCTGCTGGGTAAGGAGTCACAGGTACGGTTGGCGTTGACCTGTTTGCTGGCACGCGGCCACCTGTTGATTGAAGACCTGCCTGGGATGGGCAAAACCACCCTCAGTCACGCTCTGGCCAAGGTGCTTGGCCTGAGTTTCCAACGTATCCAGTTCACCTCCGACCTGTTGCCAGGGGACATCCTCGGCACCTCGGTGTTCGATAAGGACAGCGGGCAGTTCGTATTTCATCCGGGGCCGATTTTTGCCGAGTTGGTGCTGGCCGACGAGATCAACCGGGCCACGCCGAAGAGCCAGAGCGCCTTGCTCGAAGCCATGGAGGAGGGCCAGGTGACCATCGAGGGCGCGACCCGGCCGCTGCCCGAGCCGTTCTTTGTGATCGCCACGCAGAATCCGGTCAGCCAGGGTGGTACCTTCACCCTGCCAGAGTCCCAGCTCGACCGTTTCCTGATGCGTCTGTCGCTCGGCTATCCAGCCAAAGCCGCAGAGAAGGCCTTGTTACTCGGCGACTCGCGGCGCTCGCTGTTGCCACGGCTGGAACCGATCTTCAATCACAGTGAACTGGCCTCGATCCAGGCCGAAGTGCCGAAAATTCGTGCCAGTGATGCTTTGATCGATTACGTGCTGCGCTTAGTCGAGGCCACGCGCAGTCAGCCGCAATTTGCCTGGGGCCTGTCGCCACGTGCCAGCCTGGCCTTGCTGGCAGCCGCCCGGGCCTGGGCCTTGTTGGCCGAGCGTGACTATGTGATTCCCGAGGATGTGCAGGCGGTATTGCCCTCGGTGGTCGGCCACCGCCTGCGCGAACGGGCTGATCCGAGCGGGCACGGCGGCGGTGCGTTGGTGCAGTGGTTGCTGCGCGAGGTGCCGGCACTTTGACCCGGCTGTTCAGGTCGCGCTGGAATCGCTGGCTGGCGCGGCGCATTCCCGCTGCCGCCAGTGTGCGCCTCACACAACGGCAAATTTTCATCATTCCCAGCCAAGTCGGGGCGGCGTTCGCTCTGGCACTGGCTCTGATGCTGCTGGCAGCGATCAACTACCAGAACAGCCTGGCCTACGGCCTGACCTTTCTGCTCGGCTCGGTGTTCATCGTTGCCATCCTGCACACCTACCGCAATCTGGCGGGACTGGAACTTAAGGCCGGTGGCGCGAGTGCGGTGTTTGTCGGTGAGCAGGGGCGCTTTCGCCTGCGTCTGGAAAGCACACAGCGGGCGCATCAGGCGATAGCCCTGGGTTGGCCGCCGGGTGCCTTGCAGGTGCACGACGTGCCCGCCGAAGGCGTCAGCGAATGCGAGCTGAGCATTGCCACGCAGCGACGTGGCTGGTTGCGCCCCGGGCGGCTGCGCGTCGAGAGCCGCTTCCCCCTGGGGATTCTGCTGGCCTGGAGTTGGATTGACCTGGATCAGGCGCTGCTGGTTTACCCACGGCCGCTGGCCGGCGAGTTGCCGTTGACTGCCGGTTCGGATGACGATCAGCAAGAGCAGGGCGCACATGCACAGGGCCAGGGTACGGACGACTTCCAGGGATTGCGCAGCTACCAGCCCGGAGACTCTAAACGGCGTATGCACTGGAAGGCTTACTCGCGGGGGCAGGGGTTGCTGGTCAAGGACTTCGCCGCGCTCAGCGGGCGTGATCTGTGTCTGGACTTTGACTCACTCTCGGGCGATGTAGAGCGGCGTCTGTCGCTGCTCTGTCATTGGGTGCTGCACCTGAGCGAGCGCCAGCAGCCGTTTGCCTTGCGCTTGCCCGGGTGCCAGCTGGCGCAGGACAGTGGTGAGCAACATCGCGAGGCTTGCCTGCGTGCGCTGGCGTTGTTTGGCAGTCCGCCATGAGTGCTCCAATCAGTATTCCGCGCGTCAGCCTGAGTTGGCTGCTGGTCGCCCAGGTCTTGGTAATCATCCCTCATCTCGCCCATCTGCCGGTGTGGATCATCGCCCTGTGGCTCGGCTGTGCGGGTTGGCGTATTCAGATTTTCCGCATGCGCGCGCGCTATCCGAATGCGTGGGCCAAAGCGGGGCTGATGTTGGGGGCAGCCGTCGGCGTGTTCGTTTCCAGGGGCAGTCTGGTCGGTTTGGACGCCGGCGTGGTGTTATTGATCGCCGCGTTCATCCTGAAAATGCTGGAAATGCACACCCGGCGCGATGCTCTGGTGCTGATCTTTCTCGGCTTTTTCGCGGTGGTCACCGCTTACCTGTTCGACGACAGTATTCAGCTCGCCTTATTCAGCCTGCTGCCGGTGACCACGTTGTTGGCGGCTCTGATCGGCTTGCAGCAAAGTGGTCTGGCCATGCGTCCCTGGCCGACGGCCCGGTTGGCCGCAGGGCTGCTTGTTCAAGCGCTGCCACTGATGTTGCTGCTGTTCGTATTCTTTCCGCGGTTGGGACCCTTGTGGTCGTTACCGGCGCCGCACAGCAAAGGTGTCACAGGCTTATCCGACAGCATGGCGCCGGCGGACATTGCCGAGCTGAGCCGCTCGACGGCCTTGGCCTTTCGTGCCAGTTTCGAGGGCGCGGTGCCACCGCGTGATCAGCTGTATTGGCGTGCCCTGACGCTCGAGCGTTTCGATGGGCGGCGCTGGTCGCAGGCCAGCGCCGCCCAATTACCCCTGGCCCCTGCTTGGGAAAAACGCGGGGAGCCGCTGCGCTACAGCATCGTCATGCAGCCGAGCTCGCAGCGCTGGCTGTTTGGCCTGGACGTGGCCGAAACCACGCTCGATCAAGCGCGGCAGATGAACGACTTCCGCCTGCAACGGCAACAGCCGGTCGAGCGCTCCTTGCTCTATCAGGTGACATCCTGGCCCCAGGCACTACGTGAGCCTGCGGGTACCGCTACGGGTTTGCGCCGTGCACTGCAGCTGCCGGCTACGGGGGATCCGCGCAGCCGGGTCTGGGCCGCTGAACTCAAACGGCGCTATCCGCAGCCCGAAGAGTTGGTGCAGGCGTTGCTCGGTCACTTCAATCGTGAGCCTTATGGCTACACCTTGCGCCCGCCACAGGTCGGGGTGAACAGCATCGATGATTTCCTCTTCGAAACCCGCAATGGTTTCTGCGCGCATTACGCTGGCGCCATGACCTTCGTACTGCGCGCGGCGGGCATTCCGGCACGGGTGGTGGCGGGATATCAGGGCGGGGAATACAACCCGAGCGGCAATTACCTGCAGGTGCGCCAGTTCGATGCCCATGCCTGGGTCGAGTACTGGCAAGCCGGCAGGGGCTGGGTGAGTGTCGATCCAACCTTCCAGGTCGCTCCGGAGCGTATCGAGCAAGGGCTGGAAGAGGCGCTGGCCGATGAGCAGAGCTTTCTTGAGAGTTCGCCCTTTTCGCCACTGCGCTACCGCCAGTTAGGCTGGTTGAATCAGCTGCGCCTGAGCTGGGACAGCCTCAATTACGGCTGGCAGCGCTGGGTGCTGGGCTATCAGGGCGCGCAGCAGCTGGAAACCTTGCAACGCTGGTTTGGGCGTATCGATGCACGCTGGATAGCGCTCAGTTTGGTCGGTGGTGGTGGGCTGCTGTTGAGCCTGCTGGCGCTTTGGCTGTTCAAGCCCTGGCAGCGTGAACGCGACCTGCAACGTCGCCTGTTTCAACGTTTCGAGCAGCTACTGGCCCGTCATGCGGTGCGCCGCGCACCGGGCGAGGGCGCGCGTGCCTATGCCGAACGCGCGATGCAGGCATTACCAGAACAGGCGCAGGCGATCCGTGCGTTCGCTGCGGCCTATGAGGCGCAGCAATATGCCGGTGGCGACGCCTCGGTGGTGGACTTGCGCATGCATCTTCGAGCATTGCGCCGCGCCTTGCCGTGGCGCTTTACGACTGGCAGACGGGAGTAGCTATTCAGCCTGCAAGCCGCTGCTCGAGATGGGTCTTCGGTTAATCCAGCGAAGCACGTTATCGCGGCAGGTTTTCCGTGTGCAGCGCTGCGACTAGCGGGCAGAACACATTGCCTTTGCGCGTGTGACAAGCGCACACAAGCGCTGACAGCGCAGCCTCTATGCGCAGCAGGTCCGCCAGTTTCTCCCGCACGTCCTTGAGTTTGTGCTCAGCCAGGCGGCTGGCTTCTTCGCAGTGGGTACCGTCCTCCAGCCGCAGTAGTTCGGCGATCTCGTCCAGGCTGAAGCCGAGCCGCTGCGCCGACTTGATAAAGCGCACCCGCGTTACATCCGCCTCGTCATAGCGGCGAATGCTGCCATAGGGTTTGTCCGGCTCGGGCAACAAGCCCTTGCGCTGATAGAAGCGAATCGTTTCCACGTTGACTGCTGCGGCCTTGGCGAAGGTGCCAATGGTCAAGCTTTCAGGTTTGCTGGGCATGGCGCTTGATTCCGTACATGACTACGGACTTAACCTTAAGCCATCGATCACACACGCGAAAGGATGAACCTATGGCTGAATCGAAAAGCGGACGGGGCGCGCTCCTCGGCGGAGGTCTGGCGGCGATTCTCGCGTCGACCTGCTGTCTCGGACCGCTGGTACTGCTCGCGTTGGGCTTCAGTGGTGCCTGGATCGGCAATCTCAGCGTGCTGGAACCCTACCGGCCGCTGTTCATCGGCGCGGCTCTGGTTGCGTTGTTTTTTGCCTATCGGCGCATTTTTCGCCCGCTGCCCGCCTGCAAACCGGGTGAGGCCTGCGCGATACCGCAGGTGCGAACAACCTACAGGTTGCTCTTCTGGGGGGTGGTCATGTTGGTCGTGGTCGCGCTCGGCTTTCCTTATGTCCTGCCTTGGTTCTATTGATTGGAGCTCATCATGAAAAAATTCTTTGGAACAAATTTTCGCGGCAACCCCGAAGGGGTAAGGCGCAGGGAGACGCCTTACAGAAAACTGTGGGTTTGCCTGCTACTCGCCGCCTTCGTCTCACCGGTATGGGCGGCCAGTCAGACAGTTACCCTTTCCGTACCTGGGATGACCTGCGCCGCCTGCCCGATCACGGTCAAACACGCACTCTCCAGGGTCGAGGGGGTGAGCGCGATCAAGGTGAATTTCGATGAGCGCGAAGCCATCGTCACCTTCGATGACGTCACAACCAATGTTCAGGCGCTAACCCAGGCAACCGAAAACGCCGGCTATCCGTCTTCGGCGAAGAAGTAGCCATGCGAAATCCGAAGACGCTGATGAAGGTTGGCGTGGTGGGCACTGTGCTGGTGGCGCTGTGCTGCTTCACGCCGATTCTGGTCATTCTGCTGGGGCTGATCGGCTTGTCTGCGCTCACCGGGTATCTCGACTACATGCTATTTCCCGCGCTCGCAGGGTTCATCGGCTTGACCCTCTATGCCACCTGGCGCAAAGGCAAAACCGAAGCGTGTCGTGCACCGACTGCAACAGGAAAAAACCATGATTGAAATCAATGTAGAGGGGATGACCTGTACGGGTTGTGCCGCGCAGATCGAAGCGGCACTGCAGCAGGTTGCCGGAGTACTGCAGGCCTCGGTTTCATATACCGAGCGCAAAGCGAGAGTAGTGGCGCAGGCGGGCGCCGATCCTGAGCGGATGCTTGCTGCCATCGCCGCATTAGGTTATCGAGCCACTGTCAATGAGGTCGCCATAGTAGCCAGTGCAGAGCCAATCGCTAGCCATGATGAGGACGACAGCCGCTTGCACATCGCCGTGATCGGTAGCGGTGGCGCCGCCATGGCGGCTGCCCTCAAGGCGGCAGAGGGTGGAGCCAGGGTCACCCTGATCGAGCGCGGCATCATTGGCGGCACCTGCGTCAATGTCGGCTGCGTGCCGTCGAAGATCATGATTCGCGCCGCGCATGTGGCCCATCTGCGCCGTGAGAGTCCGTTCGACGCAGGATTGTCCGTCACGCCACCGATTGTCCTGCGTGATCGGCTGCTGGCGCAGCAACAGGCGCGTGTGGACGAACTGCGTCAGGCCAAGTACGAAGGCATTCTGCAGAGCACCCCGGCTATCACTGTGCTGCGAGGAGAGGCTCGTTTCCAGGACGAGCAACAGCTCGTGGTAGCGCTGAGTGACGGCGGCGAACGCGTGCTGGGGTTCGACCGCTGTCTGGTTGCCAGCGGGGCGAGTCCGGCCGTTCCGGCGATTCCCGGGCTCAAGGACACGCCGTACTGGACCTCCACCGAGGCCCTGGTCAGCGATGCGATTCCCAACCGCTTGGCCGTTATCGGTTCTTCAGTGGTGGCGTTGGAGCTGGCGCAGGCCTTTGCCCGCCTGGGTAGCCAGGTGACGATCCTGGCGCGCCACACGCTGTTCTACCGCGACGATCCGGCCATCGGCGAAGCGCTGACGGCGGCCTTGCGCATGGAGGGCATCGAGGTGCTGGAGCACACGCAAGCCAGCCAAGTGTCCCACGACAATGGCGAATTCATCCTGAGCACTCACCAAGGCGAGCTGCGCGCCGAGCAGCTGCTCGTCGCGACCGGGCGCACGGCCAATACCCGCGGCATGAACCTGGAAGCTGCCGGGGTGAAGCTGAATCAGCACGGTGCTATCCAGATCGACCAGGGCATGCGCACCAGCGCAGTCAATATTTATGCGGCCGGCGACTGCACCGACCAGCCGCAGTTCGTTTATGTGGCGGCCGCGGCCGGCACCCGTGCGGCGATCAATATGAGCGGCGGTGAGGCGAGTCTCAATCTCGACGCCATGCCCGCCGTGGTCTTCACCGACCCACAGGTGGCCACCGTCGGCTACAGCGAAGTGCAGGCGTACCTGGCCGGGTTTGAAACCGACAGCCGCACCCTGATCCTTGACCATGTGCCGCGCGCGTTGGTCAACTTCGACACCCGCGGATTCATCAAGCTCGTCGCCGAAGCGGGCAGTGGTCGACTGCTGGGCGTGCAGGTGGTGTCTGCCGAGGCGGGAGAGCTGATCCAGACTGCCGCCATTGCCATTCGGGCGCGCATGACGGTGCAGGATCTGGCCGACCAGCTGTTTCCCTACCTGACCATGGTCGAGGGGCTGAAGCTCGCGGCGCAGACCTTCTTCAAGGACGTCAAACAGTTGTCCTGCTGTGCGAGTTAAGCGGTAAAACGCTCGCAGGATGCCGAGCCAGGGACGTTTCCGGTTAGCCAAGGCCGTCCAGCTCGGCATGCACAGGACTGCGCCTGTTAGCGCTTGGCCTGGGAGCATGGTCCAAGGGTTAGGGTAAGGCTGTGTTGAGGCGATGACCTGTATCAGCTCGTCAGTTTCTACACGTACTCAGGCTATTTCTCTTGACGATCACCTCATGAATGCCAAACGCACAGTAGAAGTCTTCAACGCCGGGTGTCCTGCTTGCCAGGCTGCCATTTTCCCCTGTCAATTGACCGAAGCAGCGCCGCGCTGGGCTACCTCCGGGCTGCGTCTATCCCCTAAGATCAGCCTCGCATTCCAGTATTGAGGTAGGTATGACCTTTTCCGAGTTACGCCAGGCCGTTCGCGCCAACCCACAGTCGGTGTCGATTCCCGCTGCCTGGGCTCAGGGGCGGGCCAGTTTCGGTGGTTTGATGGCGGCGCTGGTCTATGAAGCCATGCGCGGCGAGGTGCCGGCAGGACGCCCGGCGCGCTCGCTGGCCATCACCTTTGTCGGCCCGGCCGAACCCGATGTGCCGGTGAGTTTCCAGGTCGAGGTGCTGCGCTCGGGTAAAGCAGTCAGCCAGGTGCTCGGCCGTGCGCTGCAGAACGGCCAGGTCGTTACTTTGGTGCAAGGCAGTTTCGGTGCTGCGCGTGAGTCGAGCATCAATGTGGCGCCCTTGCCGGCGCCGGCGATCAAGGTGGCAGAGGACTGCCAGGAACTGCCATATCTGCCCAATGTGACCCCGGAATTTACCCGGTTTCTAGCCATGCGCTGGGGCATTGGCGGCATGCCATTTACCAACAACCCTTCGCGGGAAATGGGTGGCTGGGTGCGTCTGCGTGATGAAAGCGAAGCACAATCGGTCAACGAAGCGCACCTGCTGGCTCTGGTCGATGCTTGGCCACCTGCGGTGTTGTCGCACTTGCGCACACCAGCTCCGGGCAGCTCGTTGACCTGGACCATCGAGTTCATTCAGCCGCTGGCCGAGTTGAGTACCCTCGATTGGTGTCACTATCACGCGCAGATCGAACATGCTCGCGACGGCTACGGACATATCGCCGCGGCCCTGTGGACAGCGCAAGGGGAGCTGTTGGCAATCAGCCGGCAAACCGTGACGGTATTCGGCTGATCCTTGGCTTGACTATTCACGGCACCCGCTCGGCCTGCGCTTTAAGGGCTGAGTTAGAAGAGAAGGTTAGAGCCAGCTAAAGCTTGAGCTGGCGAATGGCTTGAGTCAGTTGGCCGGCCAGTGCCGCCAGTTCGATGCTGGTAGTGGCGGAGTCGACCGTCTGCTGCACCGTCCGCTCGGTGACATCGCGGATGCTGACCACGGCACGGTTCATTTCTTCGGCCGCCTGACTCTGCTGCTCGGCGGCCACGGCGATCTGCGTATTGCTCTCGCGCATCTGGCTGACGGAGGTCGTGATGGCTGCCAGCGCCTCACCGGCCTCATGAGCTTGTTGCACACAGCCATCGGCCTTGAGCGAACTCTCCTGCATGAATTCCACCGCATCGCGGGTGCCGCCCTGCAACCGGGTGATCATCTGAGTGATTTCGTCGGTCGACTGCTGCACGCGCTTGGCCAAATTGCGCACCTCATCGGCCACCACCGCAAAACCCCGGCCCATTTCTCCGGCACGCGCCGCTTCGATGGCGGCGTTGAGGGCGAGCAGGTTGGTTTGTTCGGCGATGCCATGAATTTCCTGCACCGCACCGCTGATTTTCTGGCTGTCGGCCGCCAGCTGCTGGATCATCTGGGCCGTCTGCTGCACGCCGTTGGACAATCCGGCAATAGACTCACCAACACGACTTACCACTAGCTGACCGGCGCCGGTCAACTGTTCGGCGGATTTTGACTGGTCGCGGGTCGTGGCGGTGTACTGGGCGATATGCTGCACCGTGGCGGACATCTGATTGATGGCCGTGGCGGCCTGCTCGGTCTCGCTCTGCTGTTCAAGCATGCCTTGGCGCACCTCGCGCATGCTGCTTGCTAGTCGGTCGGCGCGGTCGTCCAGGCGAGTCGCCGCTTGCGCCACGCTGCCCACCACCGATTGATAGCTTGCCTGCATGGCATTGAACGCCGTGGCCATTTGCCCGACTTCGTCGCGGCAATCGAGCGGCACCCGCACGGCCAGATCACCGCTTTTCTCTACCTTGAGCAGCACGTCCTTGAGGGTGTTGAGGTGGGTCAGCAGAAAGCGAATCAACAGTTGTGAGGCCGCCAGCAGGGCCAGCATCAGCAATGCGACAACCAGTGCGTAGTGTGGTGCACGTTCACTGAAGACCTTGAGCAGGCTGGGCGCCTGCGCCAGCACGGCAAGGCGTTGGCCCTGGCCGAGGTCGATAACCTCGGCGCCGATCAAGCCATCGTGGGTCGCCAGGGGGGCATGATCCAGTGCGACCCAGCCACGGCCACGGCTCAGGGCGCCGCCCTGGTTATTCGGCAACGCGGGAGTCTCGCCCTCGGCAAAGCGCAGCAGTGTCGGGTCGCTCGGCAGCGCCTGACCTTCAGGCCAGGCGCTGAGCAGTTTAGCTTGGTGCTGGGCCACGCTCTGGGCGGCGTCGACCCGTACTTGCCACTCCAGCTGAAGGGCATACAGCACCAGCAGTATGGTGGTCACGAAGGCCACAGCGTTGACGGCCCAGAACTTGTATTTGAGGGAAAGATTACGAATCCATGTGCCCATTTTGTCTTCTTCTGATCGTGGCAATAACCGCAGTGGCAAGGTGCCGGCATTGTCTTGCGGATCACGCACCGGTGGCTTGATCTATATCAAGGTCGCGAGCCGAGGGCAGAAGACGAGGGGGGGTGAGGCTTTAGACTTGATCGCTGTCAGCCACCACCTCGACGATGGTCGGCAAGTCGAAGAGCTGTCGGGCACAGGCGGTGCTGTGCTCGGCCAGGCTTGCTTCGCTCTCATTACGGTGCAGCGCCACCTCGCGCAGGACTTCACGTAAGAAGGCCGGTTCATTGCGACCACTCTTCGGTTTCGGCCGCAGGCTGCGCGGTAGTAGGAAGGGCGAGTCACTCTCCAGCATCAGCCGCCCAGCGGGGATCTCCCGTACCAATGGATGCAGGTGAGTGCCGCGGCGTTCGTCGCAAATCCAGCCGGTGATGCCGATATGCAGGTCGAGGTCGAGGTAGTTGAACAGCGCGCGTTTCTCCCCGGTAAAACAATGCACCACCGCCGCCGGCAAACGGTCGCGGTAGTCGCGCAGTATCTCCAGCAAGCGCTGATCGGCATCGCGTTCGTGGAGAAACACCGGCATCTGCAGCTCCACCGCCAGGGCCAGTTGTTCTTCCAGCACCTTTTCCTGTTGCGGGCGCGGCGAGAAATCGCGGTTGAAATCGAGGCCGCATTCACCGACAGCACGCACGCTCGGCTCGGCCAGCAACGCCTTGAGATGACCCGCGCTGTCGCTGTTCCAGCTGCTGGCATCGTGTGGGTGGATGCCAGCAGTGCTGAACAGACGTTGGCCGTCTTCGTCCAGTTGGCGGCAAAGCTCCAGCGCCTGTTCACTCTCCGCCAGGCTGGTGCCCGTCAGCAGCAATTGGCAGACACCGGCGGCGAACGCGCGGGTGAGCAGTGCTTCACGCTGTTCTGCAAAGCTGGGGTGAGTCAGATTGACGCCGATGTCGATGAGTTGCATGGTGTCACCTCTGGTCTGGGATAGGTAGCTTAACAGAGCTTTTGTAATACAAATAAAATCAATAAATACAACAAGATGGAGCCTATTGTTAAAGCCTTGTAATAGCCTGGACTGGCATCCAGAGCCCGGCTGTGCGAACCTCCGCGCCCCGCGCTCCTGGAACTTGTTGAGCGTAGCCATACTCTCAGTCGATCAGCTTCGCCCAAGGCGAGCCGACCCTGCCTTGGAGACTCGATGTCGCGATCGCTGCTTGCGCTTTGCCTGCTGCTAGTGGGACTGCTGCCATTGCCGGCCGCTGCCCGCCTGGCCGGGCCGCCGGAAGTCGGGCCACCGGTAACGGTGCGCGACTTGGCGAGCATACGCAGCAGCGGCGAATTACGCGTACTGGTCAACCAGAGCCGTAACAGTTCGGGCGAAGTCAAAGGCCAGAGCATCGGCGTGGAGTACCACCGTCTGCGTGCTTTCGAACAATACCTCAACCGTAAAGCCGGCGATGGTCGTGGGCTGAAACTGAAACTTATTCCCAAAGCCAAGGATCAATTGCTCGGCGCGCTGCAGCGTGGCGAGGGCGACTTGGTTGCACCGGGCGAGCTGCTCACCGTGCGCGCTGGCAGTAAGGTCAGTGCCAGCGCGGCCATTCGCAGCAAGGTGCCGTTGATTATCGTGGCGCGCCAGGGCGACCGCCGCTACCAGAGTCTGGAGCAACTGGCCGGACGAAGCGTGGCGTTACCCGCGGGGAGCGCGGCTGGCGAGGCGCTGCGCCTGGTCAACCAGAAGCTGATCCAACGCAAACTGCAGCCCATCATCGTCGAGTGGGTCGATCCGAGCCTGGCCATCGAGGATGTGCTGGAGATGGTCCAGGCCGGTATCTATAGTGTCACGGCGGTTGAGCAGCCGATTGCCGAGCGCTGGGCTAAGGTGATGCCAAAGCTCCGTCTGGAGCACCACCTGATGCTGGCCAATGACGGCGGTATGCGTTGGTATGTGCGGCGGGATATGCCGATGTTGCGTGCCAGTATCGACCGATTCTTCAGCACGTATCACAGCCCGGCCGATCAGGATGCGGCCTTTCAGCGGGTCTACCGACGTCTGTACAAGGTGCACTATCCACTGGGTCGGGGTGAGCGTCAGCGCCTGGAAAAACTGCGTCCGGTTTTGCAGCGTCATGCCGAGCAGAACAACTTCGATTGGCTGACCCTGGCAGCGCTGGCGTTCAAGGAATCGACCCTTAATCCCGCTGCGCGCGGAGCCGGTGGCGCTACCGGGTTGATGCAAATCACCCCGGCGGCTGCAAACAGTGTCGGGATCGGCAATATCGCGGTGCTGGAGAACAACGTCCAAGCCAGCGCCAAGTACCTGGCGAAGATCCGTCGTGGCTATTTCAACAGTCCTCAGCTCAATGAGCGAGAGCGTATGGCGTTCGTGTTGGCGGGCTACAACATGGGTCCACAGCGCGTGCAAAGCATGCGCGCAGAGGCTCGCCGGCGCGGCCTGAACCCTAACCAGTGGTTTTTTCAGGTTGAACGGATTGCCATGGAGCAAGTCGGCATGGGTGTGGTCAGCTACGTCAACAGCGTCAACAAGTACTATGTGGCGTTTAACCGTGAGCGCTATTTGCTTGAGCCGCAGGAAGCCAAGGCAGGCAAGTGAAATAAATCTAATTTATCGATTATTTACAGCGATATTTTGTGATTTTAATATCAATTAATTGATTTATGCTGTGCGCCATTCTCCTCACATAAACAAGGAACGCCGCATATGAGCACACTGACTAAATCTGTTATGGCTACGCAGGCAGGCTACGGCCTGACCATTTTGCGGATTATCGCGGGCGTAACCTTTGTCGCACACGGCTCGCAGAAACTCTTTGGCTGGTTTGGCGGCTACGGCCTGGCCGGTGTTGGCGAGTGGATGGAAAGCATCGGCTTGGCGCCTGGTTATCTGATGGCGTTGATGGCCGGTAGCGCCGAGTTCTTCGGCGGCTTGGCGTTGATCCTTGGCCTACTGGCACGACCTGCTGCAGCGGTGCTGGCGGTGACCATGCTGGTGGCGATCGCCTCCGTGCACCTGGCCAATGGTTTCTTCATGAGTAATAACGGTTATGAGTTTGCCCTGGCATTGCTGGCCATGAGCCTGGCCGTGCTCAGCGAGGGGGCTGGCAAGTTGTCGTTGGATCAGCGTATCGCCAGCTAACTGCTTGCTCGGCTAAGTGCTGCAGAGAAAGGCCCGCCTCGCGCGGGCCTTGTTCGTTTCAGGAGGCGGGTTGCTTGCGCGAAGCTGCGAGTTGTTCGGCGGCATTCAGACGCATGCGCTCGTGTTCGTCGAAGCGTTGCTCGGCCAGCTGCTCGATGGCCTTGGCTCTGTCGCCGGCACTCAGGCCCTGATTGGCCGCGATTCGGCTTTTCTCCCTGAGGTAGCTGTCCAGACGTTTGGCCCAGAGTTGGCGTTTGTGATCGAGCGCTTCTAGGCGCTGGGTGGCTTCGCCGCCGACCAGCTGCTGACGTAATTGGCGGATTTTCTCCGGACTGGCACCGACTGCCTGTAACTGGGCGGTCTGCTGGCGCAGTTCGTTTTGCAGTTGCGGCAGCAGCAAGTCCTGCATCTCCGAGGGCAGGCTGGCGCGCAGGCGATCAACCGCGGCCGCTTTGCCGTCAGCATCCAGTGCGGCATCTTGCTGAATCGCCAGGCGTTGCAGGGTGAACTGGTTATAGGCCTGCTCTCGGGCGAAGAAAGCCTGCTGAGCCTCTGCGTTGAACAGGCGCGCGCGCAATGCTTGTACCGCGGCCTCGCGTTGGCGTAAGGCGGCTAAATCAGCCACTTGTGGCAGATCTCGTTCCAGCAGCACCAGCTCGCGTTTGTAATCGAGATACTGCGCGAGCAAGGCCTGTGCCTGGTCACGTGCAGGGGCCTGCAACTGGTTGGCGATATAGGCCTGCAGACGCTCGACACTGGCGCTCACGGGTTCTTCGCCGATGCTGGCGAGGAAGTAATCGAAAATCCGTCGGATATCTTCACTGATCAGCAAGTTGCCTGCGGCGTCGATATGAAACGCGCCATCTACCTGGGTGCCGCTAAAGGAGGTGGGCAGCGCCTTGAGCGGCTTGACCGGTGTTTTTACAACAGACGTCAGAGCCACTTCCGTGGCGGTTTCACTGTGCTGTGGGGTGATTCGGGTTGTGGATGAAGCCTGTTTGAGCGGGACGGTAGTGCTTACAGGGTCGAGATAGAGCAGCACCGCAACGCCGCCAACGAAGAAAATGGGTGCCAGCAACAGGAGTTTTTTCACGGTATTTTTCACTGATTGAACGGTTGGCATCTGTTGTACTGCACATGGGCTGAATGGGGCCCAGCCGGGCCCCTGTACCCGGCGTTACAGCCCGTCGTTTTTCAAGCGATTGGCGTGTTGGCGGTAGACGCTCACCGGGTCGGTCTCGAACCAGCTGGTCAGACCGAAGCTTTGATTGACCTCGTCGAGGTGGTTCATCCGGTAGTCGTCGCGGATTACCTTGCCCATGTGTGAGCTGCAACGACTCACCAGGCCATCATTGGCTTCGCCGTTGAAGGTCAGGGCCGTGGCGCCGAGCAGGAGGTCACTCGGGTCGAGGATATTGGTCACCGGGCTGGTGCCACTCCAGGAGTAATAGCGCACGCCGTTGACGCTATAGGCGCCTTCGCCGCAAGCGCTGGTTGGCAGACCTTGTGGGTACTTGGCATTGAACTGCGCAGCGCCAACGCTGTTGAGGGACTCCAGTGCGCCCAAGGCGTTCTGCGGGGTGGTGCTGGAACTACCGGAGAGGAAGTTGATCAGGCTACCGAGACCGTTGACGATGCCCGAGAGCAGGGCTTCGCCGGCAGAGCCAGGCGGTACCTGACGGATAAAATCGGCTGCTGCCGAGCCTTTATGCGGTGCGCCCACGCTGGTGGCCGACGCGACCAGTTGCGGGCTGACTGCGGCGACGTACCGAATGGTCGGGCCGCCATGGCTATGACCGATCAGGTTGACCTTGGGCTTGCCACTGATCGCGACAATTTCTTCGACCTGTTCCAGCAGTTCCTCGCCACGCGCTTCCGAGGTGTTCAGCTGGCTGACCTCGGTGGTGTAGACGCTGGCACCGTCACGGCGCAGGGCCGACGAAATGCCGTACCAGTAGTCAATGCCGAGGATGCTGTCGAACCCCAGCATGCCGTGGGACAGCACAATCGGGTATTTGGTCTGGGTGTAGCTGGAGGAACCGAACCAGCCGGCTTGAGTCTGAGCGGAGGCTAGGAGTCCGGCTCCCAGGCAGAGGGCGAGCAGAGTTTTATTGTTGTTCATTGGCGCTCTCGTAGTGAATTGTGTCGGGCAGTCAGTGCAATCCTTGCGGCCACCACACCCGTCGTGGGGCGCGTGCATCAGCCAGTTGTGGTGCGCAGGAACCGTGCCATTGTTCCTGCTGCCAGCGGGAAACGCTCTGGAATAGGTACTTGAGTACCAAGTGCGCGGAGTGCCAAGCAATCAGAGTCGGGCGTCTTTGTTACGCGGCGAAACGTCAGGGCGCCTCGTTAGGCCGCAATGGCCAGTGCTGCAGTTGCCGATAGTGGCTGCCATGGGCGCTTTGCTCGGAGGCGAACAGGCCAAAATGGCTGACTGGCCAATCGAAAGATGGGGTGGCATCGTCTGGCAATCGCGGGCAGCGACGTAGCAGGCTCAGATGGGCGCGGAAGGGGCGGTCATCCAGTCTGATGCCGGCCTCCTGCAACGCGTCGCGCAAACCCTGAGCCAAGCCCTTCAATGCCTCGGGTGGCCGGCTCGGCGCCAGATAGAGCAGGCCATTGTTGAACCGCCCGAGATGATCCAGGTGTAGATCGAACACGGGCACCTGCACGGATGCCGCAAGACTCAGCAGTGTGGGCAGCTGCGTGAGCGGCTGCTGCCCTAGAAATACCAGGGTGAGGTGCAGGTTAGCCGTCGCGACCGGGCGACCGGGCAAGTGCAGGTCGTCGCGCCAGGTGGTGATTGCCTCGGCCAGTCGAGGGGGGCAGCGCAAGGCAAAGAATAAGCGCAAGGAATCATCTTTCATGACTATCGACTCGGCAATGGACTGCCGTCTTGACAGTATCGCGCAGGCTTCTCTAGGATGCTGCCCCATGCGCCGATTTAAACAGCTACTTGCGGGGCGCCGAGCCATTTGTTCGATACAGGGCTCTGAGAAGACTTCCACGGAGGCTTCGAAATACCGCTAAAGCGCTGGTTCGGTGTCGCCTCTCACCGCTGCCCAGCGGGATTCCTGAGGCGGAGACACGATATGACTTGTCCCCAACCGCTGATTCGCCTGACCCCGATAACCTCCGGGCGAATTCATCGCAACCCGAAAATTCTTCTCGGCGGCAGCCATCAACCGACTCTGCTGCGCTATCTGGACGGCTGGCCCATGCTCCGGGGCGGCCAGCGTGCCTTTCTGATCCAGTTCGTGCGTGACGGCGAGTCGCTGGCACGCTTTGCCAGCGACAGTTTCGATTTCGCCGTGCTGCAAGCCCCTTGCACCGAATGTTTGCACGACAGCGTGCGAGATCTGATCCGGGTGGCCAAGCAGGGGCTGATTACTCGACGCTGAGTTCGACGGTTTCCGCTCAGAGGTACTCGATCGCCACCACATACCAGGCTTTCTCGCCGGTTGGGGTTTGTACGCGCACCTCGGCATCCAGGGCTTTGCCGACCAGGGCGCGGGCCAGTGGCGAGTCGATGCTGATCAGATTCTGTTTCAGGTCCAGCTCGTCGGGGCCGACGATACGGTAGCGTGACTCGCTGCCATCGTCGTCTTCGAGGGTGACCCAGGCGCCGAAATAGACCTTGTTCGCATCGGTCGGGCGCGCGCTGACCACCTTGAGACTCTCCAGACGCTTGGTCAGAAAACGCACGCGACTGTCGATCTCGCGCAGCATCTTCTTGCCATAGGTGTATTCGGCATTTTCCGAACGGTCGCCTTGCGCCGCCGCTTCGCTGACCGACTGCGTGACCTGTGGGCGGCGCACATGCCACAGCTCGTGCAGCTCGGCGCGCAGGCGCGCCTCGCCTTCGGGGGTGATCAGGGGGGTGCCGGCGGTACGGGGAGGGCGATAGCGGCTCATGGGACTGCTGAGTAACCGGGAAAGCGCGAGTCTAGCAAGATCAGCCCTCGCGCAGCACGGTCAACGGACTGCTATTCAAGGCGCGCCGAGTGCCCAGTATGCCGGCGCCGCAGATAAGCAGTGCTCCGATCAATGGCAACAGCAGCAGCCAGGGGTGTGGCTGCCAAGTCAGGTCGAAGGCAAAGCGGTAGAGCAGAAAGCTGATCAGCTCGCAGCCGATTGCGGCCAATACGCCGCTGGCAGCGCCGAGCAAGCCAAATTCAGCCTGCCTGGCCTTGATCAGCAACCTGCGCTCGGCGCCTAGCGCGCGGAGCAGGGCACCCTGTCGAATGCGCTCATCCAGGGTGGCCTGCAGCCCGGCGAACAACACGGCCAGGCCGGCGGCGAGAACGAACAGCAGCACGTATTCGATGGCCAGGGTGACTTGGGCGAGAATGCTGCGCAGCTGGGCCAACACGGCCTCGACTTGCAGCAAGGTGACCGTTGGAAAGGTGCGGGACAGCTCGACCAGTTGCCGTTCCTGCTGTTTAGGCAGGTAAAAGCTGGTGAGGTAGGTCACCGGCAGATCCTGCAGGGTGCCCGGCTCGAAGATCATGTAGAAGTTGGGTTGAAAATTGTTCCAGTCGACTTCGCGCAGGCTGGTGACCCGGGCATCGCGGTTGATCCCGCCGACACTGAAACTCAAGCGGTCGCCCAGCTTGAGTTGCAGGCTCGCGGCCAATCCGGACTCTACCGAGACTCCCGGCATTTCGCTGGCCTGAACACTGTTCCACCAACTGCCGGCGCTCAGTGGGTTGTCGCGCGGCAGTTCGGCGGCCCAGGTCAGGCTGAGGTCGCGTTGGACCGCGCGTTCGCCCTGGGAATCCTTGCTGACGATTTGTCGTACCGGCTCGCCGTTGATCATCACCAGGCGACCCGGCACCACCGGGTAGAGTGGCGCAGGCACCGGCGAAAGCTGCGCGAGGCGGTCGGCGAAAGCGTCTTTATCGGCCGGCAGTATGTTCAGGGCGAAATGATTGGGCGCTTGCTCTGGTAGTTGCGCTTGCCAGCTGTCGAGCAACTCGCCGCGTAGCAGGGCGATCATCGCCATGGCCAGCAGAATCAGGCCAAAGGCCAGGGATTGCCCGGCTGCCGCCAGCGGATGACGCAACAGTTGGCCCAGCCCCAGGCGCCAAGGCAGCGCTGCGCGTGCCAGCAGGCGACGCAAGCCCTGAAGGCTGAACAGCAGCAATGCGCCCAGCAACACAGCAGCCAGAAGGCCACCGCCGAGCAGGGTGATGGTCAGCTGTAGGTCTAGGCTCAGGCGCCACATGATCAGCCCCAGCGCCAGCAGCGCCGTGCCATACACCAGCCATGAGCTAGGCGGCACCGGCAGCAAATCCCGCCGTAGTACGCGCAGCGGCGGCACGCGGCCAAGGGCGGCCAGTGGCGGCAGGGCGAATCCCGCGAGGGCGACCAGGCCGGTGGCGATACCGGCCAGCGCTGGGGTCAAGCTGCCAGGCGGCAGTTCGGCGGGCAGCAAACCCTGTAACAAGTAGAACAACAGGCTTTGCCCGAACCAGCCCAGCAGGGCGCCTGCCAGGCTGGCACTCAGGCCCAGCAACGCCAGTTGCAGGCTGAACAGACTCAGCGCCTGCCGGCGCGACAGACCCAGGCAACGCAACAGGGCGCTGGCATCGAAGCGCTTGGCGGCGAAGCGCGCGGCGCAGAGCGCGACGGCGACACCGGCGAGGAGCACGGCCGCGAGACTGGCGAGGTTCAAGTAGCGTTCGGCGCGGCCCAGGGCGTTGCCGACTTGCCGGTTGCCGTCATGGGCATCCTCGAGGCGCTGATGGGCTTCGAGGCCTGGGCTGACATCCTCTCGATAAGCCGCCAGCGCTTCGGGTGTACCGCGCCAGAGTTCGCGGTACTTGACGCGGCTACCGGGCTGCACCACGCCAGTTGCGGGCAAGTCTTCCAGGCGCATCAGCACTCGCGGGGTAAAGCTGTAGAAGTCCCCAGCACGATCCGGCTCGTAGGTCAGCACGCGGGTCAGCCGCAAGTTCTTTGCACCCACCTCAATGCTGTCGCCCACCTTGAGGTTAAGTGCGGCAAACACCCGCGCCTCGGCCCAGACCTCACCGGGTTGCGGGCCTGGTCCCGGTTGCTCGGCTGCATAAGGCGCCGCGGCACTTTTCAGTTGCCCGCGCAATGGGTAGGCACTGTCGGTCGCTTTGACACTGGCCAATTGGATGCCAGCATCGCTGGCGATCACACTGGAAAATTCGACGGTCTGGGCGTGCTCCAGGCCCAGGCGTTGACCGCTGCCGATCTGCTGTTCGGCGGCGGGCGAGCTGCCACTGAGCAGCAGGTCGGCGGCGAGAAACTCGGAAGCCCGCATCAGCATGCCGTCGCTCAAACGCGCACTGAAGTAACCGATCGAGGTACTGGCCGCGACGGCGATCAGCAGCGCAAAGAACAGCACCCGCAGCTCGCCGGCACGGGCCTCGCGCCACAGTTGCCGGGTCGCCAGCGAGAGCAGGCGAGTGAAGGGCAGGTGGCTCATCAGGGCTCGACCCGGTCGACCAGGCGGCCGCCTTCGAGGCGGATCAGGCGTTGGCAACGATGTGCCAGGCGCTCGTCATGGCTGACCAGCACCAGCGTCGCCCCGCGCTCCTGGTTCAGTTCGAACAACAGGTCGCTGATGCGCTCGCCGGTGTGGCTGTCGAGGTTGCCGGTGGGCTCGTCGGCAAACAGCACATCCGGTTCGGCGGCGAAGGCGCGGGCGATGGCCACGCGCTGCTGTTCGCCACCCGATAGTTGACGCGGGTAATGGGTCAGGCGCTGGCCGAGTCCGACCCGCTCCAGCAGGGTGCGAGCGCGTTCGCGGGCATCGGCATGACCTTCTAGCTCCAGCGGTAACATGACGTTTTCCAAGGCATTGAGGCTGTCGAGCAATTGGAAGGACTGAAAGACGAAGCCCACATGCTCGGCGCGCACCCGGGCACGCTGGTCCTCATCCAGTGTGCACAGGTCGTGCCCGGCCAGTGTAACGTTGCCATCACTCGGCAAGTCGAGGCCGGCGAGCAGGCCGAGCAGGGTGGATTTGCCGGAGCCCGAACTGCCGACGATGGCCAGACTGCCGCCAGGGTTCAGGTCTAGCGAGAGGTCATGCAGTATTGTCAACTCGCCTTCCGCGCTGGGAACCACTTTGCTAAGGTTCCGCGCAGTGAGAATGCTTGATTTCATGGAGAGTCCAATGCGTGCAGGGTTAATCAGCGTCGCCCTCGGCCTGCTGCTATGGGCGCAGGGCGCACTGGCGGGTACCGTGCTGGTAGTCGGCGATAGTATCAGCGCGGCTTTTGGCCTGGATAGCCGCCAGGGTTGGGTCGCTTTGCTGGAAAAACGCCTGGCTGAGCAGGATTTCGAGCACCGCGTGGTGAACGCCTCAATCAGTGGCGATACCAGCGCAGGCGGCGCCGCACGGCTGCCTGGGCTACTTGCCGAGTACCGTCCAGACCTGGTGATTCTCGAGTTGGGCGGTAATGACGGGCTACGTGGACAGCCACCTGTGCAATTGCAACATAATCTTGCCGCGATGATCGACGAGTCGCGTGCCAGCGGTGCTCAGGTGTTGCTATTAGGTATGCGCCTGCCTCCGAATTACGGCGTGCGCTATACAACGGCATTTGCTCAGGTGTTCGCGACCCTGGCCGAAGAAAAACAAGTGCCGCTGGTTCCATTCTTTCTCGAAGGGGTCGGTGGCGTCCCCAGGTTGATGCAGCGTGACGGCATTCACCCCGCCCTGGAGGCTCAGCCGATTCTCCTGGATAACCTTTGGCCGGTGCTACAACCGTTGCTCTGAGGCTTTTCCACGTGCAGTCTTTCGGCTAATGTGGCGCCCCCCCGCCCAGGAGCCCTCGATGCCGCGTCCCGTTTGGTCTTTATATGCCTATCAACTGATCGAACCGGACGAGCAGTTGGATCTGTTTGCCTGCCGTGAGGTGCGCCTGCATTTGGTTGCGCGTCAGCTTGAGCTGGGAGATTGTGCCGATCGGACAATCTGTGGTGGTTTATTGCCTGCAAGACCGCGCTGGCGGGAGCTGAGCAAACCAATGTTGCGTGATAAGCGCTTGTGCTCCAGTTGCCGCACAGCCTTCGACGCCCAACGTCGCGGCGAGCGGCCATTTTGGCCAGGTTGTTGATGCCTCCCGCAGTATCGAACTCGGGTGTACAATTGCATTCTTATTGATTAGCCATTCTCGCCAAGGATTTCCGGATGTTGTCGCGTGTTCCTGCCGTCGCTCGCTGCCTGTCCCTCACCACGCTTGTTTCCATGGGCACCGCCGTTGCCATGGAGCTACCTTTGCCGCCTCCCGGTGAAGACATCGTTGGCCAGGTTCAGGTAATCAAAGCCAAATACGAAGACACCTTTGCCGACCTTGGCGCAGCCAATGATCTGGGTTACCTCGAAATGGTCGCGGCTAATCCGGGGGTCGACCCTTGGTTGCCTGGCGAGGGTACGGAGATCATCCTGCCGACGCGCTTTATCCTGCCGCCAGGGCCGCGTGAAGGGGTGGTGATCAACCTCGCCGAATACCGTCTGTACTACTTCCCGAAAGGGCAAAATGTCGTACACACCTATCCTCTGGGAATTGGTCGCGAGGGTTGGAGTTCGCCAGTTGCCAATGCACAGATTACCGCGAAAACCCCGAATCCTGGCTGGACTCCTCCGCAGTCAATTCGCGATGAGCATGCGGCCGATGGTGATCCATTGCCGGCCTATGTGCCACCTGGGCCGGATAACCCACTGGGGCCTTACAAGCTGACGCTGTCGGTACCGGGATACCTGATCCATGGCTCCAACAAGAAGTTCGGCATCGGCATGCGCGTTAGCCATGGCTGTTTCCGCATGCTTAACAATAATGTCTTGCAACTGGCTGGTATGACGTCTGTGGGCACCTCGGTAAGGATCATGAACGAGCCTTACAAGTTTGGTCTGAGCAATAACAAGGTCTACCTAGAGGCTCATCAACCGCTTGATGACACGGGCGAATCATCGATTGTCGATAAGCACACCGCAGTGATCAATGCCCTGCTTAAACGTGAGGATCTGGGCAATCAAGGTCTGGATTGGGACATGGTGCGCGAAGTGGTCGCCGCCGAAGATGGTTTGCCAGTGGCAATTGCCGAGTCGAATGCAGCACTGGCCAGTCGTGAGGCCGACAGTTTCTGATTTCGCAACAGCCTAGTAAAACCCGCTGCGCGTCAACGCCAGCGGGTTTTTTATTGCTGGTTTATTGCGGAGCAATCATCCAGGCAATAAAAAAGCCGCCCCCTTATGAGGGGCGGCTTTAGTTAGCCTTGAGGGGCTATTACTTGCGGCTGGCTTTTTCCAGCATACGCATAGCACGCTCATTGGCTTCGTCAGCAGTTTGCTGAGCCTTCTGAGCAGCAGCCATAGCTTCATCAGCCTTGCGGTAGGCTTCATCGGCACGGGCTTGAGCGCGAGCAGCAGCGTCTTCGGTAGCAGTCAGACGTGCTTCAGTTTCTTTGGACATGCTGCTGCAACCGGTAGCCAGAACTGCGGCCAAAGCCAGAGCAGAGAATTTCAGAACGTTGTTCATCGTGTTCCCCTAAAAGGTGTAATTTTCCATTAAAGCAGTTCCCAAACGATAGGAAATCAGCCGGCGTACATACTACCCATAAGTTTTAGTAAGTAAACGCAGACGATGCAAGCGCAGCATGTTTTTTTCACTATACGGCAGCGCGTACCAGCTAATAACGATGGGTTGTATAAAAAACATACAGTTTAACTGCTCTGGCGTCTCGGTACTGTCGGTCGCGATGTCCGTTCAATGACAATAACAACGGATCACGTCCGCGCCGCAAAGGCACAATCTGTATCGACCGAATACCGAATTTACTTCTGCTGTGCTTGGCAAGCATGCTCGCCAACACATAGATTTCTGGCCTCTGTCAGAAGCGAAGCTGCAAACCGAGGGGGTGAAATGCGTATTGCCGTGTTGACGTTCGAGGGTTTCAACGAACTGGACTCTTTTGTTGCTACAGGCTTGCTCAACCGTATGCGCAGCCAGGGTTGGCAGGCGCAAATAACCTGCCCGAGCGAGTACGTCACTTCAATGAATGGGGTGCGGGTACAGGCCCAGCAACTATTGGAGTTCGCCAATGAAGCCGATGTAGTGCTGTTCGGCAGTGGAATGCAAACCCGCGCGATTGCCGAGGACCGTGGCATTCTTGAGCGTTTGCAGCTCGATCCGCAGCGTCAATTGATTGGTTCTCAGTGTTCGGGCACCTTGCTGATGGCCAAGCTTGGGTTGTTGGGCGAGCTGCCAGCTTGCACCGACTTGACGACCAAGCCTTGGGTCATCGAGGCCGGCACCCGCGTGCTAGACCAGCCGTTCTATGCCAAGGGTAACCTGGCAACTGCCGGCGGATGCCTGTCGGCTCCCTATCTGGCGGCTTGGGTGATCGCCAAGTTGGCGGGCGAGGGTGCCTGTGCCGAGGTGCTGCATTACGTGGCGCCAGTGGGTGAGAAACAGGCATTCATCGAAAGAGCGATGGCCGTGGTCCGCCCCTACCTGTGAGGAAAGTGCGAGCTATGAACCAATGGATGATGGTGTTAGCCCGGGTTTGTGCCGGGCGTTAGCCCTGAACTCTAATACCCACACCCACGTCTTAGAACTGACCCAGTGTCGCCATCATCCCGAGCAGGCCGATAGCCAAACCAACGCATGAGACGTAAACCGACTCACGCGACTCCTGGTTGCTTGGCTGTCGCGGGTATCTACCCAGGCTTATCAACTTAACTACTGGCCAACCCAGCCAATAGAGCAGCGTGCCGAACACGACATCCAGCAAGACATAGCCGATGCAGCGCACGGTGAGTTCGAGGATGGCATCCATTGTGCGGTGGCTGTACTCAGGGTAGGCGCGCGTGGAAATCCTCGACTTTAATATGTAGCTGTCGAGCTGGGGTCAGGTGCTGGGGTTAAACCAGAATTCAATTTCGTCAGTTTCTTCGTTAAATTCGGCGGCATGCTCGACCCCGGCTGGCACGTGATACCAGTCGCCAACGCGGTAGATGGTGGTGGCACCGTCAATGCTCAGGATCAACGCACCGCGGGTAATAACCCCGTAATTGTCGGTTTCATGAGTGTGAGGGGGAATGGAGGTGCCGGCGGGGTACGAGGCAAACAGAACATCGCTGTCTTTGGCTGCAAGTTTGTACGCGTCAAAGCGACCATCGTACAAAGGCAGCGATCTGATTTTTTCAGGGTACTGTCCGGGCACTGTGTTGCTCCTTTTTTGTGGCATTGTTTGGTTCTTGCGGCAAATCGAACTGAACCAGCGATCAAGGCTTGTTAGCCGTGTTGCTCAAGGCCGCATGCTCGGCCAATTCAGCCTGGATAAAAGCGCTGATCATCGCTCGATATACCTGTTCGGTTACGTTGGGGTTGGCACCTAGCTCACGGGACAGCGCGGTAACTTTAGCGATGACCTGTTCGACCCGCTGGGGTGCCTGGACATCATCAGTCGTTTTTTTGAAGCGTGCGGCCGCAGCAACATAGGTGCCTCGCTCTGAAAGCAGCGTTACTAGCTGGCGGTCGATGCGGTCAATATTCGCGCGCACTTGCTCGAGTGAACTGCAGTCAACTTCCATATTGCGTCTGGCTCCTTAATAAGTCGCCTCAACGGGTGGCCAGTTGAGGGCAAAAGTCTCATTACGCCGTGTTCTACTACCTGTGGGCTGGCCAATTGTCAGGCCAGTTCCCCGTGTGCAGCGCTGCGCTCTTCGGGGGCGGGAAAGGGCTTGGCAAAGGTAAAGGCCTCGGCGCAAGAACCTTGCGTGGTCAATGTTGCCAGTGCGCGCTTCGCCTCTTCAATCGTTGGTAGATGACCCGCCGCTATCCACCATAAAGCCAGTGTCGGTGCGCTGGCTTGCTCGAACCAGTGCTTCTTGTCCTTCAAGACGCTCAGGTGATTGCCTGTATAAACGTAGTTTTTCAGCGATTCAAACGAATCCCATACGGAGACATTGACGATGATCAGTTCGTCATCGAACACCTTAAGCGCCGTGGCATCGCCTTCTTCTGTTTGCAAGCGCCAGACAAACCCATGGCTGGCTTCTGCCAGTCGATTTATATGATCGAGCTGATCGACAAAGCCTTGCATGATTGGTGAGTCGAGCGGGGCTTTGGCTCTGGCGATGTTGACTTGAGCCAAGTGATGGTTACGGGACATCTGCTCATCCTTGAAAGGGTGTGTTCGAGGCTCAAGTTCGCCAAAAGCAATATAGAGGGCCGGGCGATTCAGCTTTCGGCAGGCTTGTAAGTTCGGCTCAGCCAAGCTCAAAGGTGGTTACACCGAACAGCCGATCCAAGGGTAATGTTGGCGGTTGTCCTCGGTACATGCGGGCTGTTTCAAACGAGACGATCATGTTGTGGCGCTGAGCCATCTCTATTGCAGCTGAGTTTACTTGCGGCGTATCCAGGAAAACTGGTGCGCCGACTGACGCCTTTGCCTTTAGGGCTAAAAATAACTGTTCAGCCAGTTCGGGAGTGTCGGCGAACAGCGGACTTATTTTGTAGCCAGAGCGGCATTTGCGCAGGACGCCATAGCCGGCCAGCTGTCGATCTCGCAGGATGCCAAGTGCGGTACTTTCAGGCTGCTTAATCCAGCGCTGGAGAAACTCCCTGCGTGGTTCAGGGAACAGCGCCCGGTCGTAAGCGCATACCTCGTCGAAGGGCAGAGAGGCTAACGGCACGACCTCTGAATCAGCCTGGCAGTAACCGCCTCCAATGCCCTGGTAGCGGACATTGGCATGCGCCCAGACAAATCCGGATTTCATGTAATTGTTCTGTTGGGCGACGACACCATCTAGACCGATAGTGCGACCGGCGAGGTACTCAAGACCGGCAGTCCATATCTGCATGCCGTAGCCCTTGCCGCGATACTCCGGTTTGACGATGTAGAAACCCAGGAAGCCAAAGGCCTCGCCATACTTCACCACTGAAATGACCGAGACCGGCTCATCTCCCACTAGTCCGATCAGAAAGCCACCGGGATCGGCTGCATAAAAGCAATCGGCGTCATACAGTCCAGGATTCCAGCCCTCGATCGCTGCCCAGTCGATGGCGATGTCCAGTTCTTGCCGGGTCATTGTTCGGATTAGGTAGTCAGGCGTCTGCACGATTCATTTCCGATGGCTATGGCTGATTGGCAGCTAAAACAACCAGCAAAGATATTTCAGTCGAAATCTGAAGTTCGACGCTATGCGATCTTTCTTGTGTTGTCTATCTGGACTAAAGGTAAGCAGGCTTGCCCGGGGAGCGGCTCGTTCTGCCTCCTGGAAAGGTCCTGACTTGTTTTCAGCTCCGCAGTTCTGGCAAGTCCCGATACAACTCCAGCGCCTGTGGGTTGGCCAGCGCATCGGTGTTCTTAACCGCTTTGCCGTGCACTACACTGCGCACTGCCAATTCGACGACTTTGCCGCTGATGGTCCGCGGAATATCGGCCACGGCGATGATCTTCGCTGGTACATGGCGTGGCGTGGTGTTGGCGCGAATCACTTGGCGGATGCGGCTTTGCAGTTCGTCGGTGAGCGGCACACCGTCGCGCAGGCGGACGAACAGCACCACGCGTACATCGCCGCACCAGTCCTGGCCGATGGCGATCGACTCCAGCACCTCGTCGACCTTCTCCACCTGGCGGTAGATCTCCGCCGTGCCGATGCGTACCCCGCCGGGATTGAGCACCGCGTCGGAGCGGCCGTGGATCACCAGGCCACCGTGCTCGGTTTCCTCGGCGTAGTCGCCATGGGCCCAGACGCCGGGGAAGGTGTCGAAGTAGGCGGCCTGGAATTTCTCGCTGTTCGGGTCGTTCCAGAAACCTATCGGCATCGAGGGGAAGTGACTGGCGCAGACCAGTTCGCCTTTCTCACCCTTGATCGGTTTGCCGGCCTCGTCCCACACCTGCACGTCCATGCCCAGACCCTTGCACTGCAACTCGCCGCGCCACACCGGCAGCACGGGATTGCCCAGGGCGAAGCAGGAGACGATGTCGGTGCCGCCGGAAATCGACGACAGACACAGGTCGGCTTTGATCTCACGGTAGACGTACTCGAAGCTTTCGTGGGACAGCGGCGAGCCGGTGGAGAGAATGCCTTTGAGGCGCTGCAATGCATGCGTACGGCCCGGTTTGGCGCCGGCTTTTTCCAGTGCTGCGAGGTACTTGGCGCTGCTGCCGAAGATACTGATGTTCTCCGCGTCGATCAGGTCAATCAAACGCTCGCCGCCAGGGTGGAAGGGGGAGCCGTCGAACAGCACCACGGTAGCGCCCAGTGCCAGACCAGAGACCAGCCAGTTCCACATCATCCAGCCGCAGGTGGAGTAGTAGAACAGGCAGTCGTCGGCACTCAGGTCTGTGTGCAGGCCGAGCTCCTTGAGGTGTTGCAGCAGCACGCCGCCGGTGCCGTGGACGATGCACTTGGGTACGCCGGTGGTGCCGCTGGAATAAAGGATGTACAGCGGATGGTCGAAGGGCACCGGGGTGAACACTGGGTCGCCGCCGGCCTGGTAGAAATCCTGCCAGAGCGCGACCTGGGCGCCGGTGATGAAGTCGTCGACCTTGGCTTCTGCTCGGGAGTAGGGCACGACAATCAGCTGTTGCAGCGACGGAAGGCGTTCGAGGATTTCGTTGAGTTTGCCGGTCAGGTCGAGATTCTTGCCCGCGTAGCGGTAGCCGGCGCAGGCGATCAGCACCTTGGGCTCAATCTGGCCGAAGCGGTCGATCACCCCTTGAGTGCCGAAGTCCGGTGAGCAGGACGACCAGGTGGCGCCTAGGCTGGTAGCCGCGAGCATGCCAACCAGGGTTTGCCAGGTGTTGGGCATAAAAGCCACGACCCGGTCACCCAAGCCAACCCCGGCGCTTTTCAGGCTACGCTGCAGGCCGGCGACCTGGGCAGTCAGTTCGGCATAGCTCAGCTGTTCACGGCTACCGTCTTCGCCGATGGCGACCAGCGCAGGGTGAGCGTCACGGCGACGCAGCAGGTGTTCTGCGAAGTTCAGCGTGGCGCCAGGAAACCAGTGAGCACTGGGCATGGCCGGGCCTTCTTGCAGCACGGACCTGGGCTGATCGCTGAAACGGACCTCGAAGAACTCGACGATGGCCTGCCAGAACGCCTCACGCTGCGCCACGCTCCAGGCATGCAGCGCCGGGTAGTCGGGAAGCTGCAGACTGTGACGGCGATTGACGAAGTGGCGGAAGGCGTCCATCCGGGTGGCGGACACGCGTTCCTCTGAGGGGCTCCAAAGTGGTGAGGTCATCTGTCCTCCCATCGCTGCTGAATGATCGGCATCGCACCTTGTGCGCGACTGGAAGCGCATGCTTTACATAATGGCACGCAGTCGCGGGTGTTGCCCGGCTGGCGCCGTCAGCTGCTGCGGGGTGGTGCGCCAGTCTGTGCAAGATCCAGACTGTTCCAGTCTCCGACGTGCAGCAGTACATCGCTCAGGGCTTGGGCCGCGGTTGACAACTCGTGTTCGGCGAGGCGCAGCAGGCCGACCCGGCGCTCAACCCGCGGCGTGTGCAGCGCGACGCAACGGGCGCCGAGTTCCTCCATCTGCTGGATGCACAGACTCGGCACGGCACTGACCCCAAGGCCCTGCGCAACCATGCGGCCGACGGTCACCAGTTGATGGCTCTCGAAGGCCACCGGCAGTCGGCCGTGTTCAGCGGCGACGCTGTCCTCCAGCAGCAGACGGACCGCCGAAGGACGTTGCAGGGTGATAAAGCTTTCCTGTAGCAGTTGTGCCCAGCTCAGCTCGCAGCGTTCGGCCAGTGGCGAGTCGGCGGGTACAACCGCGACGAAGCGGTCGGTATAGAAGGGGGTGAAATCCAGCCCCCCAAGTGAGTCCGGTTCGAAGGCGATACCCAGTTCCACGCGGCGGTTGCGCACCATCTCCAGCACCTGTTCGTTGATCACGTCATGCACCGCCACATTGACCCGTGGGTGACGGCTGCGAAATGCCTTGAGCGCCACCGGCAACAGGTTGCCGGCGAAGGAGGGCATGGCCGCGATGGAAATCTTGCCCAGCTGCAGGGTGAAGTGCTGGCGCAGCAGTTCCTCGGTGTTGTCCCAGTCGGCCAGTAAGCGCCGGGCGATGGGCAGCAGCAGTTCACCTTCCGGGGTGAGACCGACGCTACGGGTGGTGCGCACCAGCAGCGGGCCGCCGAGGGATGTTTCGAGGTTCTTGATTGCCAGACTTAACGCCGGCTGCGACAGGTGCAGGCGTTCGCAGGCCTGGACGAAGCTCAGGCTCTGCGCCACGGCGAGGAAGGCACGCAGTTGTTTGACGGTCATTTATTTGTTTTCACGATTAATTGCTTATAAAAACAAACTTAACAAATCAGTCGCCAGCGGTGAAGCTCTCAAGCGCTTTAGAACCTGTTTCGGAGCTCGCGATCTAGAGCCCGACAAGGCGAAATTGAGCGAGGGCGCGGAGTTTACGAACTGTAAATCAGCAGTTTGAGCTCGATTTCAACGCTGTATGGCCGACGCGCAGCAGATCTGAGGCAGGTTCTCACGGCAGCACGGCTGCCATACCAACAACTACAAGAGGCGCAGCAGCATGAGTGGACTCGACAAGCGTGTAGGCAGTTACGAGGAGGCCCTGGCCGGGCTGACCGACAACATGACCATTCTGGCCGGCGGCTTCGGCCTGTGTGGGATTCCGGAAAATCTGATCGCCGAGATCCGCCGCCTTGGTGTTCGCGGACTGACCGTGGTCTCGAACAACTGTGGGGTCGATGGTTTCGGCCTGGGCGTGCTGCTGGAGGACCGGCAGATCCGCAAGATGATTGCCTCCTACGTGGGCGAGAATGCGCTGTTCGAGCAGCAGTTGCTCAACGGCGAGCTGGAAGTCGAGCTGACCCCGCAAGGCAGCCTGGCCGAGAAAATCCGCGCCGGTGGCGCTGGCATCCCGGCGTTTTTCACCGCCACCGGTTACGGCACCCCGGTCGCCGAGGGCAAGGAAGCACGCGAATTCAATGGCCGCCATTACATCCTTGAACCGGCCATCACCGGCGACTTCGCCATCGTCAAAGGCTGGAAGGCCGACCACTTCGGCAACGTGATCTATCGCCACACCGCGCAGAACTTCAACCCGCTGGTAGCCACCGCGGGACGCATTACCGTGGTTGAGGTGGAGGAAATCGTCGAACCGGGCGAGCTCGATCCGACCCAGATCCACACCCCGGGTATCTACGTCGACCGCATCATCCAGGGGCGCTTCGAGAAGCGCATCGAAAAGCGCACCCTGCGCGCCTGACCACGACGACAAGAAGAATAGGAGGACGCACTCATGGCACTTACTCGTGAACAGATGGCTCAGCGCGTGGCGCGCGAGTTGCAGGATGGTTATTACGTCAACCTGGGCATCGGCATCCCGACCCTGGTGGCCAATTACGTACCCGAAGGCATCGACGTGATGCTGCAGTCGGAAAATGGCCTGCTCGGTATGGGCGCCTTCCCCAGTGAAGCGGAAGTGGACGCCGACATGATCAACGCCGGCAAGCAGACGGTCACCGCCCGCAAGGGCGCCGCGATCTTCTCCTCGGCCGAGTCCTTCGCGATGATCCGTGGCGGTCACGTCGACCTTACCGTGCTCGGTGCATTCGAGGTGGACGCCAGCGGCAACATCGCCTCCTGGATGATCCCCGGCAAGCTGATCAAGGGTATGGGTGGCGCCATGGACCTGGTGGCCGGTGCCGACAACATCATCGTCACCATGACTCACGCCTCCAAGGATGGCGAGTCCAAGTTGCTCAAGCACTGTAGCCTGCCGCTGACCGGCTGCGGTTGTATCCGCAAGGTGCTGACCGACCTGGCCTACCTGGAGATCGAAAATGGTACGTTCATTCTGCGCGAGCGCGCGCCTGGGGTGAGCGTCGAGGAAATCGTGGCCAAGACCGCAGGCCCGTTGATCGTGCCGAACGATGTCATCGAAATGACCTTCTGAGTACCTCCCCGCTGCGCAGGCTGCCACCACGCATGGCTTCCTGCGCAGCGTTTTTTCCACGTTGTAGGATGGGGCTGGCGGCGTTCCGCGAGCGAAGTGACACCCATCGTCATCCGTCCCCGGTTTGTTGGTATCGCTTCGCTCAACGCCAACCTAGGGCCCAGGCGCTACCTCGCTAGGAGTATCAAACATGCAAGAAGTCGTTATCGTCGCCGCCACCCGCACCGCCATCGGCAGCTTCCAGGGCGCGCTGGCGGGCATTCCTGCCACCGAACTGGGCGCTGCGGTGATCCGCCAGCTGCTTGCGCAAACCGATCTGAATGGAGCCGAGGTCGACGAAGTGATCCTCGGCCACGTACTGACCGCTGGCGCAGGGCAGAACACCGCACGTCAGGCTGCGATCAAGGCCGGCCTGCCCCATGCTGTGCCAGCCCTGACCCTCAACAAGGTCTGCGGCTCGGGTCTGAAAGCCCTGCATCTGGGCGCCCAGGCGATCCGCTGCGGCGATGCCGAGGTGATCATCGCCGGCGGCATGGAGAACATGAGCCTGGCTCCCTATGTCATGCCCAAGGCTCGCACCGGTTTGCGCATGGGCCATTCCCAACTGATCGACAGCATGATCACTGATGGACTGTGGGACGCCTTCAACGACTACCACATGGGCATCACCGCCGAGAACCTGGTGGACAAGTACGCCATCACCCGTGAGGCGCAAGACGCCTTCGCCGCGGCCTCGCAACAGAAAGCCTGCGCCGCCATCGAAGCCGGGCGTTTCGTCGAAGAGATCACCCCGCTCCTGATTGCCCAGCGCAAGGGCGAGCCCCTGGCCTTCGCCACCGACGAGCAGCCGCGCGCCGGCACCAGCGCCGAATCCCTGGGCAAACTCAAGCCGGCGTTCAAGAAAGACGGCAGCGTCACCGCCGGCAACGCTTCCAGCCTCAACGACGGCGCCGCCGCGGTGCTGCTGATGAGCGCGAGCAAGGCTCAGGCGCTCGGCCTGCCGGTACTGGCGCGCATCGCCGGTTACGCCAATGCCGGCGTCGACCCGGCGATCATGGGCATCGGCCCTGTGTCCGCAACTCGCCGCTGCCTGGAGAAGGCCGAGTGGAGTCTGGAGCAGCTGGACCTGATCGAAGCCAATGAAGCCTTTGCCGCCCAGGCCCTGGCGGTCGGCCAGGAACTGGGTTGGGATGCCAGCAAGGTCAACGTCAACGGCGGTGCCATCGCCCTCGGCCACCCGATCGGCGCCTCCGGCTGCCGGGTACTGGTGACCCTGCTGCACGAGATGATCAAGCGTGATGCCAAGAAAGGCCTGGCCACCCTGTGCATCGGTGGCGGTCAGGGCGTGGCCATGGCGATCGAACGAGCATAAGGACGTAGCCCGGATGAAATCCGGGAAATTGCCTATCCCGGATTTCATCCGGGCTACCGCCGAACGCCGGCCCTTCAACAACAGAAGGAGCCGGCGTTTTTAGTGGCGGGCGGGGGAGTCGGTCATCAGCCTTGCCTGTGTTCTGCAGGAGAGGCGGGGTGGCGAGGAAAAAGAGCCGCAGTGCAGGCTGACCACTGCTAGGCGGGTGCTTGACTGATGTCAGGCGGATGCCTGAGCCAGGCGGGCGCGGGCGACTCGCGAGCCATTCTGCTTGCCGAGCACCGTGCAGATGCGCTGACCGGCGGCGATCAACTGCTCCATGTCGATGCCGGTTTCGATTCCCAAGCCATTGAGCAAATACAGCACGTCCTCGGTCGCGATATTACCGGTTGCGCCCTTGGCATAGGGACACCCGCCTAGGCCGGCGACCGAGCTGTCGAATACGGCGATACCTTCCAGCAGGCTGGCATAGACATTCGCCAGGGCCTGACCGTAAGTGTCGTGAAAGTGTCCGGCCAGCTTGTCACGTGGGATGTCGCGGCCGACCACTTCGATCAATCTACGCGTAGCGCCGGCGGTGCCGGTGCCGATGGTGTCGCCGAGGGATACCTCGTAACAGCCCATGGCGAACAGCTCCCGGGCCACACTGGCGACTTGTTCAGGCGCAACAGCGCCTTCATAGGGGCAGCCGAGCACGCAGGAGACGTAGCCGCGCACGCGGATGTCGTGCAGCTTGGCGGCGTCCATCAGCGGCACGAAACGCTGCAGGCTCTCGTCGATCGAACAGTTGATATTCTTCTGCGAGAAGGCTTCGCTTGCGGCGGCGAATACCGCGACTTCCCTGACCCCGGCCTGCAGTGCGGCTTCGAAACCTTTCAGGTTGGGGGTCAGCCCGGCGTAGGTGACGCCAGGGCGTTGCTTGATCTGTGCGAACACCAGTTCGCTGCCGGCCATCTGCGGCACCCATTTGGGCGAGACGAAGCTGCCGACTTCGATATAGGAGAGGCCGGCGGCGGACAGGTCATCGACCAGGCGTACCTTGTCGGCCACGCTGATCGGTTGTTGCTCGTTTTGCAGGCCGTCGCGCGGGCCGACTTCGACCAGACGCACCTGTTTGGGGAGGTTCATATGCACTTCTCTGTAGGGGTGGCCCGAATGCAATCCGGGAGCAAACATACCTGGTCAATCCCGGATTGCATCCGGGCGACGTGAGGACTGCTGTAGCGATAGACGGTAGGATGGATTGGGCCCCGCGACACCCATCGCGCGGTTGATCGGTGTCGCTTCGCTCAACCCATCCTACGCAGTCAACTCAGCATTCGACAGCGCCGAGCCGTCAGGCTTCGTCCAGCTCCACCAGCACGCTGCCTTCGCCGACCATCTCGCCTTCGCTGCAATACAGCGCCTTGACGGTGCCGGCATGCGGGGCGCGGATGCTGTGTTCCATCTTCATCGCCTCCAGCACCACCAGGGCGGTGCCGGCTTCGACCTGTTGGCCGGCCTCGACCAGCACGCGCACTATACTGCCGTTCATCGGTGCGGTCAGACCACCGTGCTGCTGATGGCTAGCCTCGACGGCGGCGATCGGGTCGACGCGGCTGACCGCGTGCAGCTCGCCATCCCACTCGAAGTACAGGGTAGTGCCTTGGCGAATAGCAATGTGGCGACGCAGTACCTCTGTAGGAGCCAGCTTGCTGGCGATCAAGCTCACAGTCACACCATCGCCAGCAGGCTGGCTCCTACACAACAGCGTTTCGCCTTGCAGGCGGGCGTCGCCATTGAGTTTCACCGTCTGCTCGCTGCCATTGCACAGCAGGCTGATCGAGCGCTCGTTGGGCAGGCCGGCGCGCCAGCCACTGCTGGTTGCCCAGGGTGAATGGGGGTCTTCGTGTGTATGCCGGGCCGGTTCACTCTGCACGAACGCCTCGCCAGCCAGTTGCCAGAATTGGTCGGGCAGGGGGCTAGCTTCGGGCAGCAGTTGCGCCTGATAGCGCGGGATAAAGCCGGTATCCAGCTCGGCCTCGGCGAAGGCCGGGTGGGCCAGCACACGACGCAGAAACGCCAGGTTGGTCTTCACCCCGCCGACGCAGGTCTCGTCGAGCATGGCCAGCAGGCGCAGGCGTGCCTCTTCGCGATTGTCGCCCCAGGCGATCAGCTTGCCGAGCATCGGGTCGTAGAAGGGCGACACCTCGTCGCCTTCGGCCACGCCCGTGTCCACCCGGCGGCCTGGGCCAGCGCTGGCCTCGCGGTACAAGGCCAGGGTGCCGGTGGACGGCAGGAAGTCGTTGTCCGGGTCCTCGGCATACAAACGTACCTCGATGGCATGGCCGATCAGCGGCACCTGCTGCTGAGTGATCGGCAGTTCCTCGCCACGGGCGACGCGGATCTGCCATGCGACCAGATCCAGGCCGGTGATGGCCTCGGTGACCGG
Source organism: Pseudomonas taeanensis MS-3 (assembly GCF_000498575.2). GTDB lineage: Bacteria > Pseudomonadota > Gammaproteobacteria > Pseudomonadales > Pseudomonadaceae > Aquipseudomonas > Aquipseudomonas taeanensis. The sequence goes on along the minus strand of NZ_AWSQ01000004.1, from coordinate 395,807 downwards.
GTGCTCGACCTGCAGGCGGGTGTTCATCTCCATGAAGAAGAAGTCGCCGCGTTCATCCAGCAGAAATTCCACGGTGCCGGCGCCGACATAGCCGATGGCTTGCGCGGCCTTGACCGCCGCCTCACCCATGGCGCGGCGCAGCTCGGGGGTGAGGCCCGGTGCCGGCGCTTCCTCGACCACCTTCTGGTGGCGGCGCTGGATCGAGCAGTCGCGCTCGTTCAGGTACAGGCAGTGGCCGTGCTGGTCGGCGAACACCTGGATCTCCACGTGGCGCGGCTTGAGTACGTATTTCTCCACCAGCATGCGCGAGTCGCCGAACGACGACTTTGCCTCGCGCTGGGCGCTGGCCAGGGCTTCGGCCAGTTCGCTCTCGCGCTCGACCACCTTCATGCCCTTGCCGCCGCCACCGGCGGTGGCCTTGAGCAATACCGGGTAGCCGATGACTTCAGACGCGGCGCGGAAAGTCTCCAGATCCTGCGCCTCGCCGTGGTAGCCGGGCACCAGCGGCACGCCGGCGGCGTCCATCAGTGCTTTGGCCGCGGATTTGCTGCCCATGGCGTCGATGGCGCTGGCGGGCGGGCCGAGAAAGATCAGCCCGGCGGATTCAATGGCGCGGGCAAAACCGGCGTTCTCCGAGAGAAAGCCGTAGCCGGGATGGATGGCCTGGGCGCCGCTGGCCCGGGCCGCTTCGATCAGCGCGTCGATGCGCAGGTAACTGTCCGCTGGCTTGGCGCCGCCCAGGTCGATGGCGATATCGGCCTCGCGCACATGGCGGGCGTTACGGTCGATGGCGCTGTGTACCGCCACGGTCTTGATGCCCATGGCCTTGGCGCTGTGCATCACCCGGCAGGCGATTTCACCGCGGTTTGCCACCAGCAGAGTATCGATGTGCTTGCTCATGCTTATTGCTCCTGCCGGAGGGATTGGCGTTTAGCGAGCCAGCTGCCGCGCTGAACGGTATGGAGCACTAGATCGCAAGGAATAGTCATTGTTGCTCCTGCCAGCTGGGTTTGCGTTTGTCGAGGAAAGCGCGCAGGCCTTCCTGGCCCTCCGGGCTGACGCGGATACGGGCGATGGCGTTCTCGGTGTAACGGCGCAAGGCTGGGGTGAGCACGCCACTGCCAACTTCTCTGAGCAGGTTTTTGCTGGCCTGCATGGCCTGCGGGCTATTGAGCAGCAGGTTGTCGGTCCAGGCAGCGGTCGCCTGGTCGAGTTCCTCGGCCGGGTAGCATTCGGCCAGCAGGCCTAATTGTTGGGCACGCTCGCCGCTGAAACGCTCGGCAGTCAAGGCATAACGCCGCGCCGCGCGTTCGCCGATGGCCTGCACGACGAATGGGCTGATCACCGCCGGGGCCAGACCGATGCGCACCTCGGACAGGCACAGTTGCGCATCGCTGGCGCCGATGGCCATGTCGCAGCAGGCGATCAGGCCCAGCGCGCCGCCGAAGGCCGCACCCTGCACCACAGCCAGGCTGGGAATCTTCAGCTGATACAGGTTGTGCATCAACTCGGCCAGTTCGCGCGAGTCGGCCAGGTTGGCGTTGTAATCCAGCGCGGCGGACTGCTGCATCCAGGCCAAATCGGCGCCAGCCGAGAAATGCTTGCCGCGCCCACGCAGCAGGAGGAAGCGCAGATCCTTGTCGGCCTGTACCTGATCCAGGGCGAGGATCAGCTCACGGATCATCTCGGCGTTGAAGGCGTTGTTCTTGTCCGGGCGGTTTAGCCAGAGGGTGGCGACGCCGCGCGGGTCTTTATCGAGTTGGATGGTCTGGAAAGTGCTCATCGAGATACCTGAAATGTTATCGAGCCTGGGGCCGCTCTTTTGTAGGAGCCAGCTTGCTGGCGATCAGCTGCAGGGAAAGCATCGCCAGCAAGCTGGCTCCTACAGGCTGTATCTGCATCAACGAAGGCCTTACATGCGGAACACACCAAAGCTGGTCGGCTCGATCGGTGCGTTGAGGCTGGCGGACAACGCCAGGCCGAGCACGTCGCGGGTCTGCGCCGGGTCGATGACGCCGTCGTCCCACAGCCGGGCGCTGGAGTAGTAGGGGTGGCCCTGACGCTCGTACTGTTCGAGGATCGGCTGCTTGAGCTTGGCTTCTTCCTCGGCGGAGAAGTCGTGGCCGGCGCGTGCCGCCTGCTCGTGCTTGACCTGCACCAGGACGCCGGCGGCCTGCTCGGCGCCCATCACGCCGATCCGCGCGTTCGGCCACATCCATAGAAAACGCGGGTCGTAGGCGCGGCCGCACATGCCGTAGTTGCCAGCGCCGAAGCTGCCGCCAATGATCACAGTGAACTTCGGCACCTTGGCGCAGGCCACTGCGTTGACCAGTTTGGCGCCGTGCTTGGCAATACCGCCTGCTTCGTACTTCTGTCCGACCATGAAACCAGTGATGTTCTGCAGAAACAGCAGGGGGATGCCGCGCTGGCAGGCTAGTTCGATGAAATGCGCGCCTTTCTGCGCGGATTCGGCGAACAAGATCCCGTTATTGGCAAGGATCGCAACCGGGTAGCCCTGGATATGGGCGAAGCCGCAAACCAGGGTGGCACCGAACAGCGCCTTGAACTCATCGAACACCGAGCCGTCGACGATGCGGGCGATCACCTCGCGCACATCGAAGGGCTGCTTGGCATCGGCCGGAATCACTCCGTACAGCTCCTCGCTGTCATACAGCGGGGCGATCGGCTCGCGGTTGTTGAGCACGCCGAGCTTGCGCCAGTTGAGGTTGGCGATGCTGCGGCGGGCCAGGGCCAGGGCGTGATCGTCGTTCTCAGCGTAGTGGTCGGCCACCCCTGAGGTCTTGCAGTGCACGTCGGCGCCGCCAAGGTCCTCGGCACTGACCACCTCACCGGTGGCGGCCTTCACCAGCGGCGGGCCGGCGAGGAAGATGGTCGCCTGCTGGCGCACCATGATCGCCTCGTCGGCCATGGCCGGCACATAGGCCCCACCGGCGGTGCAGGAACCCATGACCACGGCGATCTGCGGGATGCCCATGGCGCTCATGTTGGCCTGATTGAAGAAGATCCGTCCGAAGTGTTCGCGGTCCGGAAACACCTCGTCCTGGCGCGGCAGGTTGGCGCCGCCGGAATCGACCAGGTAGATGCACGGCAGACGGTTCTGCTGGGCGATGGCCTGGGCGCGCAGGTGCTTCTTCACGGTCAGTGGGTAGTAGCTACCGCCTTTCACCGTGGCGTCGTTGGCCACGATCATGCACTCGACGCCTTCGACCCGACCGATGCCGGCGACCACCCCGGCAGCCGGCACTTCTTCGCCATACACCTCATGGGCGGCCAACTGGCCGATCTCGAGGAACGGCGAGCCGAGGTCGAGCAGGCGGTTGATCCGCTCGCGTGGTAGCAACTTACCGCGTGAAGTATGCCGGTGCTGGGCCTTCTCGCCACCGCCTTCGCGGACGCGGGCGAGGAGGGCGCGCAGGTGATTGACCTGGCTGAGCATGGCCGCGCTGCTAGCGGCGAACTCCGGCGAACGGGTGTTTATCTGGGTATGCAGGATGGCCATCTGGCTCGCTCCGTCTCGTAGCCCGGATGCAATCCGGGGGTGACCTCTATGTCCCGGATTACATCCGGGCTACGGCTTAACGTGTCTCGTTGAACAGCTCGCGGCCGATCAGCATGCGGCGGATCTCACTGGTGCCGGCGCCGATCTCGTAGAGCTTGGCGTCGCGCAACAGGCGGCCGGTGGGGAATTCATTGATGTAGCCATTGCCGCCGAGAATCTGGATCGCGTCCAGGGCCATCTGCGTCGCGAGCTCGGCGCTGTAGAGGATCACCCCGGCAGCGTCCTTGCGCGTGGTCTCGCCGCGGTCGCAGGCCTGGGCCACGGCATACAGATAGGCGCGGCTGGCGTTGAGCTGGGTGTACATGTCGGCGACCTTGCCCTGGATCAACTGGAACTCGCCGATGCTTTGGCCGAACTGCTTACGGTCGTGGATGTAAGGCACGATCACGTCCATGCAGGCCTGCATGATGCCGATCGGACCGCCCGACAGCACCACACGCTCGTAATCCAGGCCGCTCATCAGCACTTTCACGCCGCCGTTAAGCACGCCAAGAATGTTCTCGGCCGGTACTTCGACGTCATCGAAGAACAGCTCGCAGGTGTTCGAGCCGCGCATGCCCAGCTTGTCGAACTTGCTGCCGCGCGAGAAACCCTTCCAGTCGCGCTCGACGATAAATGCGGTGATACCGTGCGCGCCTTTCTCCAGGTCGGTCTTGGCGTAGATCACGTAGGTGTTGGCATCCGGACCGTTGGTGATCCAGGTCTTGCTGCCGTTGAGCACGAAGTGGTCGCCGCGTTGTTCGGCGCGCAGCTTCATCGACACCACGTCGGAGCCGGCATTTGGCTCGCTCATCGCCAGCGCGCCGATGTGCTCGCCGCTGACCAGTTTGGGCAGGTACTTGGCCTTCTGTTCGGCCGTGCCGTTGCGGTTGATCTGGTTGACGCACAGGTTGGAGTGGGCGCCGTAGGACAAGCCGACCGAGGCCGATGCCCGGCTGATTTCTTCGATGGCCACCACATGGGCCAGATAGCCAAGGCCCGAGCCGCCGTACTCCTCGCTGACGGTGATGCCGAGCAGACCCATGTCGCCGAACTTCTTCCACATGTCGACCGGGAACAGATTGTCACTGTCGATGGCGGCGGCGCGCGGCGCCAGTTCGGCGGCGACGAAGGCCTGGACCTGGTCACGCAGCATGTCGATGGTTTCGCCGAGGGCAAAGTTGAGGGACGGATAGCTCATGGTTCCACCTGTCATAATAATTATGAGGTTTAGGCTGTAATGCCTTGTTTTTTATCGGTTTCAGCTAGTGCGCTGAGGCAGCGTTCTTCGGCCGTATCCAGTTCCAGCTGCATCTGTTCGATGTCCAGCAGCTGTTGCTGCAGCTGGCTGCGACGTTCGGCAATCTTGTGCATGAAGGTTTCCAGTTGCTTGCGATTGCCATGCACCGGGTCGTACAGCTCGATCAGCTCCTTGCACTCGGCCAGGGAGAAGCCGATGCGCTTGCCGCGCAAAATCAGCTTCAGGGTGACCTTGTCCTTGCCGCTGTAGATACGCTCCTGACCACGTCGCTCGGGGCTGAGCATGCCTTGCTCCTCATAGAAGCGAATGGCGCGGGTGGTGATGTCCAGCTCGCGGGCCAGGTCGGAGATGCTGTAGGGAGCAGCCATGGAAATCGTCTCGCTCATTTACCTTTACGTTAACGTAAAGCTGGGCGTGCATTAAGTCAACAGGGAGTAAGGTGGTGACTTGGTTGACCAGCTCATTGCTTTTTGAATAGATCTGTATATATAACAATAACCTATGAGATAAACTTAAAGCACAATGTAGTCGCTCACAGTTCAACTCATACATAAAAGGTAAGGCCCGCTTTCGCGGGCCTTACCTTTTATGTAGCGGCTGAGAGCTAAATCAGCTTCTTGGCAGGCCAGCTCCCCGGCCATTCTGCAGGCAGGGGCTTAGCCGTTGCGACGCAGTCCCAACCAAGGAAGTGGAGCCCAGCGCAGCTTAGTGACGCGCCACCAGGCTGGCTCCGGAATAGCTGGAGTAGCCGCGGATCATCACATGGTAGGTACCGGCCTGTGGGGCAGGGAAAGTACAGGTCTCGTTATTGCCGTTGAGGTAGGGACGGCAATCGAAGCTCCCGGTAGTCGGCGCAGAGCCAAAACGCACATAGAGGTCGGCATCGCCGGAACCGCCGGACAGAGTGAACGACAGGCTGCTGACTCCTGACGGTACGGTGATGCTGTAGCGCGTCTCTGAACTCCTGCTGCCTGCCAGGCCGGTAAGTGGCTGCCCATTGAACAAGGTGTCGTCATTGCTTGGTGGGCTACCGGCCTGGACATTGATCGCCGCCCGAGCATCGACGATACCCGTCCCGCATCCTCCGGCACAGCTGCCGGGCAGAGGGCGGGTGGTGCTTTTCAGATTGCTCTCCACCTGTGCCGGGGTCTTCACCGCCGCTGCCTGCATCAGCGCGACCACCCCGGCGATGTGCGGGGCGGCCATGGAGGTGCCGTTGTACGCGGCGTAGCTGGCAGTGCCCGGCGTGGTGGTGCCGCTGTTGAGCGTGGAGAGGATGCCCGAGCCCGGTGCGGCCAGGTCCACTATCGAGCCGTAGTTGGAGAAGCTTGAACGCGACCCGCTGCGCGTGGTGGCGGCCACCACGATGACGTTGTTGCAACTGGCCGGGTTGAAGTTGGCGGCATTGGCGTTTTCGTTGCCAGCTGCCACCACCACGGTGCTGCCACGCCCCACTGCGCTGTTGATCGCGTTCTGCGTGGTGATGCTGCAGGCGCCGCTGCCGCCGAGGCTCATGTTGATCACCTGGGCCGGGGTCTTCGTTAGCGGAACGCCGCTGACGCTGCCACCCGATGCCCAAACGATGCCGTCGGCGATGTCCGAGGTGTAGCCGCCGCACGTGCCGAGCACCCGTACCGGCATGATCTTGGCGCTGTACGCCACACCTGCCACGCCATCGCCGTTGTTGGTGACTGCCGCCACGGTGCCAGCGACATGGGTGCCGTGCCAGCTGGAATCGCTGGGTGCGTCGCACTGGCCGGTGGTCCAGTCACCCGGGTCGGATGGGTCGGCATCGCGGCCGTCACCGTCGTTGGACACCGCCGTGTCGGAGATCAAGTCGTATCCGGCGATCACGTTAGCGTTCAGGTCGGGGTGGTTGGTGATGCCGGTATCCAGTACCGCGACCACCACGCCGCTGCCGGTGGACAGGTCCCAGGCGGCGGGCGCGTTGATCCCGGCGGTGGGCTCGTAGTAATGCCACTGTTCGTTGTAACGCGAGTCGTTCGGAGTAAATACCGGTTTGAGCAGTGCGTCGACTTCGATGTACTCGACATTGGGATTCGCCGCGATCTGTTGCATCAAGGCCTCGGCGCCTGCGCGATCAAGTTTGCGCTCGGACCTAATCACATCGGCGCCGACGGCCATACGCCGTAGATGGCCAACGGCCAAGCCCTGCAGCAGCCCGGCATTGTTCAATGCCTGGGCACGCATACTGCTACTGGCCAACTCGTTGCTGCCTGCGCGGTATTTGACGATGAAACGGTCATAGGTTTGGCCTGCCTTGAGCATGCTGGTGTTGATGCGATCGGTGCCAATGTCTGGTACCGCGAAGGCCGTGGGTACTACCATCGCCAATGTGCAAGCGGTAGCAAGCGCATGGGTACGCAGTGCACGGGTAGTGCTAGTGCGGATAGAAGTCACGTTTGAATATCCCCTGTGTATAGGTGGGTAACGAGGCCACGGGTTGTGGTCTCGTCGATTCCTGACAGTTTTGGGACGTTCTGCCGAGTTGTTCAGGCTCCAGCAGAGGGCTCTGATTCGGCATCTGCCAAACCAGCCTCTCGCGAATGCAAAGACCTAGGTCCTTGTCTGCGGACTGCACATCCCTGTGTTTAGAGAAACGCCTAACGCTGCGAGTCTCTTTGCCATACAGCCCCGCGAAGTGGTGCTGTATGCCTCTAGCGCTTATCCCTCAGGCCTGCGCCGCAGCTGGTCCGCTCAGCGAAACAAGCGAGCCAGCGGATACCAATGAACAGGCCTGACAGCACTATGGTTCCATTTGCGTTGGTCAGCATAGACCCGTTTAACAAGAGTGCTAATGGGTTCACAACCCCAAGGAGCTTGCCCGGCTAAGGGACGGGTATATGCCGAGCGTTATTCGACCTTGGCGGTACTGGGCAGCTAAACAGGAACAGGCATAGGAATTGCCTTGTTTGTTAACCTTTACGTTAACGTAAGCATGTGTCAGCCTGACTGCTATACGAGTGCGGGATCACTGGCTGTACGGATGTCCGCCATCCGACGGGCATAGAAGCCTTTACCCGCATGGGCTAGGGGTGTAGACATTCAAAATAAGTAACTCCACCACCGCATGGTTAGCCTGGAATCGAGCGGGTTGGCGCTGCGGATGCAGGCGCTGGAGCGAGAGATGGCACAAGAGATTCGAACAACAATGGCCACCGACCCTTTGCAAGAATCACGGCTCGCGCGATTGAAACTGATCAACGAGGGCGAGTTGCCTCATGGCGTGTTGCGCGAGGAGATCGACGCCTCCTGGCGGCGCAGCCTCGATTATGGCTTGAGCTGCCTGGAGAACGAGGCGGCGGGACTAGAGCAGGACAACGACCTGCACCTGCTACTGGCGAGCAATCGCCTGCTGATCGATGCCGCCACTCCTGAGCTGGAGTACTTGATCAACCAGCAGGGCAAGGCAGGGCTGGTGATCCTCGGCGATGCCCAGGCCAATATCCTTGCCCTCGACGGACAGACCCACTACCTGAGAGAGTTCGGTCTGCGTGATCTCAAGCCCGGCAGTTGCTGGAGCGAATCGCTAAGGGGTACCAACGCCCTGGGCACCGCGGTTGCGGAAGGGCGACCGACCTTGATCAACTGTGGCGAACACTACCTCGATCGCCTCAGCCGGTTCTCCTGTACCTCGGTGCCGATCAAAGACGCCCAGGGTGCGGTGATCGGTGTGCTCGACCTGACCCGTGACGGTCACATGAGTCACCCCCAGGATAACCTCGCCACCCTGATGCTGGCCGCCAGCAATATCGAGAGTCGTCTGTTTGCCAGCGGCTATCCCGAGCACTTGGTACTGGCCTTTCACAGTCGGCCGCAATACCTGGGTTCTGCCTGGCATGGGTTGTTGGCGTTGAGCCTCGACGGTGAAGTGTTGGCGGCCAACGAACAGGCCTGTGGCCTGCTACAGATGAGCCGCGCGACGCTGGTCGGTCGGCGCAGTAGCGACTTGCTCGGCACTCGCTCCCCGCAACTCATCGGTCGTCTACTGCAGGGTGCAGTCAGCAGCGTGCAGACCGTCAAGGGTGAGTTCTATTTCAAGGCCCTGCAGCTGCCCCGGCATTCCAGCCTGGCTACAGTCCCGGCGCATCCGCCGCGCGGCGCGCAGACCAAGGCCCTGGGCCTGGACGAACTGGCTGCTGGTGACAGCCGCTTAACCCGTGCCTTGCGCCATGCCCGCCAGGGCCTGGCGGGTGACCTGCCGGTGTTGTTGCTGGGCGAGACCGGTACCGGTAAGGAAGTGGTCGCACGGGCGCTGCACCAAGCCAGCGCGCGAGCCGACAAACCCTTTGTCGCAGTCAACTGTGCGGCGATTCCCGAAGGCCTGATCGAGTCCGAGTTGTTCGGCTACCGTGAAGGCGCCTTCACGGGCTCACGTAAGGGCGGCATGGTTGGCCGCTTGATGCAGGCTCATGGCGGCACCTTGTTCCTCGATGAGATCGGCGATATGCCGCTGAGCCTGCAGGCGCGTCTGCTGCGCGTGTTGCAGGAGCGCAAGGTGGCTCCGTTGGGCGCAGGCGAGGAGCAGAGCATAGACATAGCGGTAATTTGCGCCACCCACCGTGATCTCAAACGCCTGGTCCAGGACAAGAGTTTTCGCGAGGATCTCTACTACCGGCTCAACGGTGTAAGCCTACGTCTGCCGGCGCTGCGCGAGCGTGAGGACCTGGCCGGGATGATCGTCAGAGTGCTGCATAAACTCGGCGCCGAGCAGATCAGCCTGGACTCAGATTTGAGCGAAATGCTCGGTGGTTATGACTGGCCGGGCAATATCCGTCAGCTGGAGATGGTCCTGCGCTCGGCCCTGGCCATGCGCGAAGAGGGTGAAACCGTGCTGGGACTCGAGCACCTGACCGACAGCCTGCTGGATGAGCTGACCGCCAGTTGTCGGCAGCCGGGTAGTATTCGCGAGAGTGAGCTGGAGCTGATCCGCAGCTCCCTGGAGCGCCATCAGGGCAATGTATCGGCCGCTGCCGACTCGCTGGGCATCAGCCGCGCTACGTTGTACCGCAAGCTCAAACAGTTGCGGGCCTGAGCCAATGCCACTGTGCCCATCCATTACAGGCGCGCTTAAGATTGCGCTGCCCATCGAGTCACGATGATTGCCTTACTGACCCGCTTGATCGAGACCCGTGATCCAGTGCTGTTCGGCCAGGCCATGACCTGGCTGTACGGCTTCGTGCGCCCCCATCAGCGTGCCATCCTGGCACTGCTCGGGCTGTCATTCTGCGCTTCCATGCTGGTGCTGGCACAGCCCTGGCTGACCAAGACGCTGATCGATGACGGCCTGTTGGCCAAGGATTTCGACAAACTGGTGCAGGTGGCCGTGGCCATGATCGTGGTCGGTATCTTCAGTACCCTGCTTGGTGGGCTGAACCGCTACCTGCACACGCGCCTCTCCGGGCGCATTCTGTTTGCTCTGCGTGACGCGCTATACCGCCATCTGCAAGGCCTGTCGCCGGCCTTCTTCGGCCGACGGCGGATCGGTGACCTGCTATCCCGGCTGGATGGTGATGTGGCCGAGATACAACGCTTTGCCGTTGATGCATTGTTCTCCGCGGTTTCCAGTGTGATCGGTCTGATTGGCGCCATCGCCCTGATGCTGGCGCTGTCCTGGCAACTGTCGCTGCTGGTGGCCGTGCTGATTCCCCTCGAGGTGGTCTGGTTGCGTTGGATGCGCCGAAAGGTCGAGCGCGACGTGCGCAGCCTGCGCGAGCGCTCGGCCGACGTGTCTTCCTTTCTGGTGGAAACTCTGCCGGCGATGAAATTCATCCAGGCTGCCGGCCAGCAACGGCGCGAATCGCAGCGCCTGGAACACCTCGGGCAAGGCTACATGAGCCAGTTGTTGAAGCTGCAGGTCACCGAGTTCTTCACCCACGCGGTGCCCGGCACCCTGACCTCGTTGTCGCGTGCCTGCGCCTTCATCATCGGTGGCTACTGGGTAGTGCAGGGCACCTGGCAACTCGGCGCGCTGATTGCCTTTTCCACCTACCTGGGCATGGCCGTGGGTCCGGTACAGAGTCTGCTCGGCCTGTATGTGGCTCTGCAGCGCATGACTGTCAGCCTCGGCCGGGTGATGGAGCTGCAGCGCGAGCCGGCCCAGGTGAGCCAGCCCGAGCAGCCGGTTGAGCTTCCTGCAGGCAATGGTGAATTGCGTTTTGAAGGCGTCTGGTTCGCCCACGAGCATGGTAGCAATGCCGTGCTGCGGGGGGGCGATACCTTCATTCCGGGTGGGCTCAAAGTCGCCATCAGCGGCGCCTCCGGTGTTGGTAAATCCACACTGATCGACCTGTTGCAGCGCTTCTACGATCCCGATCGCGGCTGTATCCGTCTGCACGGCTGCGACCTGCGCGAGTTGGACCTGTTCGAACTGCGTAAGCGTATCGTCGTGGTCAGCCAGGATATCGTGCTCTTTCGCGGCACCCTGGCCGAAAATATTGCCTACAGCACCCCTGGGGCCAGCCGCGCGGCCATCGCCGCAGTGGCAAGCCAGGCCCGCCTCGATAGTTTGATCGAGGGGCTACCGCTGGGGCTCGACAGCCCGATCGGCGAGCGTGGTCAGCAGCTATCCGGCGGCCAGAAACAGCGCATCGCGATTGCCCGCGCGCTGCTCCAGGATCCGCTGATTCTGGTGCTGGATGAAGCCACCTCGGCGGTCGATGAGAGCACCGAACGTGAAGTGATCGCCGCCATCGACCAGCTATTCGCCGCACGCACACGCATCGTGATCAGCCATCGTGCGTCCACCCTGGCTCAGTCCGATTTGCACCTGCATATGGCGGCCGGGCAGTTGTCGCGGCTGGACAGCGCACCGGTGAGCCATGTCGACTGAACCGCGCGTTGGTGTGATCGACAGTGGTCATGGGCCGCAGCAGGCAGCGCTGGTCTGCGTCGCGCAGCGTTTCTGGCTGGATGCCGAGCAGCTGCGGCAGGGGGCCGTCGAGCCGGACCTGCTCGGCCACGGCACGGCAGTTATTGCCACCCTGAAGGAGCAGGCGGGCTCGCTGCAACTTTGCGTGGCCCAGGTATTCGCCGGGCGCGGGTCCACCACTCCGTTGCAGATCGCCGCTGCCATCCATTGGTTGATCGAGCAGCGGGTGGTCTTGATCAACCTCAGCCTCGGCCTGCGTCAGGATCGCCCGCTGCTGCGCGAGGCCTGCGCCGCCGCAAGCGAGGCCGGCATCCTGATCTGCGCCTCCAGTCCGGCTCAGGGAGCACAGGTATTTCCCGCCGGCTATCCCGGCGTGTTGCGCATTACCGGCGATGCGCGCTGCGCCGCCGGACAATGGTCCTGGCTCGACAGTGCCCAAGCCGACTTTGGCGCGCCGGTCCGCGCCGACAACGGCCTGGCTGGCGCCAGTGTCGCTTGTGCGGCCCTCAGTGGGCAGATCGCCGCTTTTCTGCGGCGTGAGCCCGGAGCAGGGCGTCAGGCCGTCATCGACTACCTGCGTCAGGGGGCTAGCTATATCGGTCCGGAACGCCGCGGGGTGGCAACATGAGTGCGCCGCGCATCCTCGTGCTCGGTGCCGGGCCGGCCGGCGCCGCAGTGGCGCTGGGCCTCAAGCGCCTGGGCTATGGCGTACGGGTAGTCAGCGAATGGCGGCGCTTCGCTGCGGTGGAAGGGGTGTCGCAGCGGGTCCTCGACGGCCTGCGGCAGGCCGGCTTGATAAAGGCTGGGGCTTGCGTCAATGCCGCCTCAGCACGCCGGGTGAACTGGAATGGCATCACACAGGGGTTCAATCAGGAGTTTCTCGTCGATCGGCCAACCTTCGATGCGGCGATCCGCGAGGATCTGCATGCCGCCGGTATCGGGCTGGTCGAGGCACGGGTACGTTCAACGGAGTCCAGTGCCTGCGGGCATCAGCTGCAGATCGAGCCGGGTACGCGGCTGCACGCCGACTTTCTGGTTGAAGCCCGCGGCCGCCAGGCCCCGCTGGGCGGTAGGCGTCAGCGCGGACCGGAAACCCTTAGCCTGCTCAACCAGTGGCAGGCTGAAGAGGGCAGTCCGGCCTCGGCAGTGGAAAGCTTGAGCGACGGCTGGGCCTGGATGGCGCGCCTGAGCGATGGCCGTTGTTATTGGCAGATCACCCTGGATGCAGGGGCCAACGACTTGCCGAGCAAGGAGCAGCTCGCCGACTGGTGTGCGGTGCGCCGTGGCCAGTCGTCCCTGGTGCGTGAACTGTTTGGCGCTCAGGCGCTACACCCGGCCACTGTGCATGCGCGCAGCAGCACCGCCACTCTGTTCCATGAAGTCGCGGGGACTAATTGGTTGCGCGTGGGGGACGCCGCCATGGCCGTGGACCCGCTTTCCGGCAACGGCATCTTCCAGTCGTTATCCTCGGCCCTGCAGGCCCCAGCAGTGATCAACACCCTACTGCAACGACCCGAGCGCGCCGAATTAGCCCGGCGCTTCCACCAACAGCGGGTGGAACAGTTGTTTCTGCGCTTTGCCCGCACCGGGCGGGATTTCTATGCCATGGAACAGAACTGGCCTGAGCAGGCCTTTTGGCAGTCCCGGTGCCGTTGGCCGGACGCCGAGCCGATGCATGCTGCGGCCGACTTCAGCCAGGTGCGGGTGCAACGTGCTCCGGTGATACGTGGCGACTTGATCGAAGAGGTCGAGGTGGTGATCACTCCTGATCAGCCCCTGGGCATCTGGCATATGCAGGGGATCGAGCTAGCGCCGCTGCTGCGCGCCCTGCGGGCCGGGGCGGGAGTGGATGAGGTGCTCGACAGGGTGGCGCCGGAGCGCCGAGCCATGCTCCGCGCCTGGCTGGGCGCCCAGGGCTGTGCCATTTAGCCTCGCTCGCTGCGCGGGGAGCGCGTAAGCAGCGGCCCGGCGCTGCCTAGGGTTGAGCAAATTCAGCAGGTAAAGGTGTTTGCGCACCTCGTTGTCGAGGCTGAGCCGGAACGCAGCAGCACCGCAGGCTAGTGGTCATGCCTAGCCTGCGCTACACGCTCTTGTTTCCTGTAGTGGCGTGGCGGGATCCTCTATTGACTAGACGCGGAACTGCTCGGCCAGTTGCTGCTGCTGACTCGCCTGATGATTCAGGCTCTGGCTGACCTGCTGGGCCTCCCTGGCCTGCTCCGAAAGCGATTCGGTGACGTCGCGGATGACCATTACGTTGTGGCTGATCTCAGCGGCCACCGTGCTTTGCTGTTCGGCGGCGCTGGCGATCTGCAGGTTCATGTCGCCGATAACTGTGACCGCAGCGCCGATCCGGGCCAGGCTGACGGCGGCTTGGCCGACTTGCTGTACGCCTTCTCTGGCCTGGACAGTGCCGCTCTGCATGGCGTCCACCACCTCGCGGGTGCTGTCCTGCAGCTGCTCAATGACCTGGCGGATCTCCTCGATCGAGTCGCGGGTGTTGCGGGCCAGGTTGCGCACCTCGTCGGCGACTACCGCGAAACCGCGCCCGGCGTCCCCGGCCCGGGCGGCCTCGATTGCCGCATTCAAGGCCAGCAGGTTGGTCTGTTCGGCGATCGAGCGGATCACCTCCAGTACCGAACCGATCCTCTCGCTGCTGGCGGCGAGGCCCTCGACCTGGGTCATGGCGGCTGCGTTCGCGCGTGCCAGGCCATCGATGGTACGGGTGGTATGGTCGATCACGGCAAGTCCTTCTCGGGCGGCCTGATCGGCGCCCTGGGTAGCTTCGGCGGCCTGGGCGGCACTGCGGGCGACGTCCTGGGCTGTCGCGCTCATCTGGTGCGAAGCGGTCGCGACCTGATCTATCTCCCGGTATTGCTGCTGCATGGCCGTGCTGATCCGCTCGGCGATAACCGCCGAATGATCGGCACTGCCATGGGCGTCCCGAACCAGGCGCTGGAGATCCGCGATCAGTGGCTGCAGGCGGTCGAGGAAGCGATTGAACCAGCCGCTCAACTCGCCCAGTTCATCGCGGTGGAGGTATTTCAGACGCCCAGTCAGGTCGCCCCCGCCGTCGGCGATGTCCTTGAGCTTGGCCGCAACGTCGAGTATCGGCCGACTGACGCCACGAGCCGTCAGCCAGGCGATCAGCAGGCCAGCCAGCGCCGCCAGCAGGGCGTACTGCAGCGAATATCCGGTATCACGAGCATTGCGGGCGTCCAGTTCACCTTGCAACTGCAGGGCAGGCTGCAAAACCGTCGCCATGGGGACGCTGAGCACCACACCCCAGGGGGCGGCATCGGGTATGGGCTGTAATGGGGTGAGCATGCGCAGGTGTTTGTCGCTTGCCTCGACATGGGCCTTGCCTTGGCGTAGCCATTCAAGCAGTTCGCCATCGTTATCCAGCGGCTGGCCGAGCAAGGCTGCGTCGACGCTGTGCCCGGCGAGCAGGCCGGATGGACTGACAATACTGATCCCACCCGCACCGTCGTAAAGCTTTCGGCTGCCTTGCTGTACCAGTTGCTGCAGGTTCTGCAGGCTGATGTCCATGCCGGCGACGCCGATGACCTTGCCGTCTTCGAGCAGGGGAAACGACAGCGTGGTGATGAGGATGCGCTGTCCGGATGTATCGTCGAAATAGGGCGACAGCAGACAGGGCCTGAGCGTCGTCTTCGGACAGTCGAACCAGGTGCTGAAGGGGCTGCCATCTAACCCTGGGGTGTTGTCTGCGATCAAGGCTTCGCTGACGGCCATGTTGCTTGATTGACCATCGCGCTGCGACCAGTAAGTGGCGAAGCGGCCTGTTTCGTTGCTGCCCAGGACATGCTGTCCGGCAAAGCCGGAATCGTCGCCATCCAGCGCGTCGGGCTCGAAGACCAGATAAAGGCTGAGCAGTTGCGGATTAGTCTGGAGGCCTTCCTTGACCTGCTCGTTCAGGCTGCGCCGCAGTTGCGCCGGCTGCCATTGCTGCTGGCGCGCCAGGCGGAGCAGTTGCTGAGTATGGCGGGAGAAACTCAGGCCTTCCTGGTAGCTGGCAAGCAGGTAGTTCTGGAAGGTCAGGCCCTGCATCTGGCCCTCAGCCAGAAGGCGCAGGTGCGCTGCATCCTTGAGCATCTGTGTATTGCGCTGTTTGACCTGCATGCTGTTGTCGCTCATGCGCTGCAGGGACAGGCCGACCAGTACGGCAACAATGACCAGCAGGCAGATACCAACCAGCCACGTGATCCGCCACTGGATCGAAAGGCGATTGACGGGCATAGCTAAGCTTCCTTGTGCAGATGTGATTGCGAAGGGGGGCTCCGACCCGCCTTGAGCGGGGGAGTGGTGGCCGCGCCAGCTCAGGGGGCCGGTGTGCCTGCGGCCTAGAAGAAGGTTCCAAGCACCAGTTGCAGATAGGTGTTGGTGCTGTTCCCGCCAAGTTGCAGACCACCTTGCTCGCTGCTGCGATCAGGTTTGTAGAATCCGAGCAGCGGGCTGATCAGCAGGTGGTCGTTGACCAGCCACTCCGCGTACAGGTCGAGCTCTCGGCCACCGAGGTTGCCGAGATTCTCCTCCAGGGAGTTGAAGTCGAAGTACAGCGCGCCCAGCGTCAGGTTCTCCCGCGGTGCAGCCTTGAGGCTGACGTGGTGGACCTGAGTGTTGCTATTGAAGGGGCCGGCGTAGTTGGCCGCCACTTCACCCTGGAACCAGGTGCCATAGCCACGACTGAGGCCATAGAAAAGCGGGTCGAAGACCTCCGAGAAACGGCTGTAGCGGTAACTGGCTGTGGGCGACCAGGCCAGGTCGGCGAAGGTCCAGGCACTCTCCAGGAACCAGGCATTCTCGCGGCCGCTGTGCTTGTTCTGGGTGACGTACTCGCCGGCCAGTTCGAGGTTCTCCACCCCCAGGCCGCCGCGGCCACGCAGACTGACGGTATCCATGCCGTCGCGCTCCTGCAGTCCGATGATTTCGGCGAAGCGCTGGTTGACATCTAGGCCGCGGATCCAACTTATGCCCAGGGTGCCGAGTTCGCCGACCTGTTCGAGGTTGGCGACGGCCAGTTCGGTTTCTGCCTGGAAGCGGTTGTCGGATTTCAGCCACATCAGGTCCCCTCGCCAGCCTTGGCTGCCGCCCAGGCGCAGCACGGCGGTCTGGTCGAAGGCCTTGCGCCCGGCCAGGTAGTAGGCGCCGCCACGGTCGAAGTCGGCGCCCAGATCCACATCGCCAACGCTCACCGGATCACCCTGGATGAGGAAGCCGTCACCCAGGGTGACGATTTGGCGGCCACCGGAGATGTCCACCCCGTCTTCGCCTAGCCAAGGTACTAGATTCCCCGACTGCCAGCCGAGGTAGGCGTCCTCCACGGCGGTACGCCGTTCGCTGCCCTCGGTCAGGCCTGCGGCGTCGCCGTCACCCCAGGTGCCTGAGCTGAGTAGGTTGAAGGCGCCGTACAGGGTCCCATTGCCGGCCAGGCCCTGGCCGCCGCTGAGGCCGTACTTGATATAGCCTTCGCGCCAACTGGAACTGCCCTTGCTGCGGTTACCCACCAGGTCATAGTTCTCGCTGCTGCGAATCGCTGTGAAGATGGCTTCAAGGTCGGCGTTGAGGACGCTGTCGCCCTGGTTGGATAACTCGAGGGCCGAGGCTGAGGTGCCGTCCAGGGCGCAACCGATGGCCACGGCAAAGGCGAGGGGCAGGCGGAGTCGATCACGGGTTAAGTGGTTCATACCGTTTCCTATTTTGTTGTTGTTTTTTTAGGGGGAGGGCGGACGGCGGCTACCGTCGCCCGGATGCACGGATTCAGAGTTTGATCAGCACCGACTTCAGCTCGGTGTAGTGCTCGATGGCCGCTGCGCCCATCTCGCGGCCGACGCCGGACATCTTGTAGCCGCCGAACGGCAGGGCCGGGTCGAGGGCGCTGTGGCAGTTGACCCACACCGAGCCGGACTTGATCCGCGGGATCATGCGGTGCACCGCAGCCAGGTCGTTGGACCAGATGCTGGCGCCGAGGCCATAGGGATTGTCGTTGGCCATGCGTACCACTTCGTCGAGGTCATCGAAGGGCATGGCCACCAGCACCGGGCCGAAGATTTCTTCTTGGACCAAGCGGTGTTTTTGGTCGACATCGACCAGCACTGTGGGTTTGACGAAGTAGCCGGGACCAAAAGCCTCGCCGCCGCAGGCCAGGGTGGCGCCCAGCTCACGTCCCAGATCGATGTAGCCAGTCACGCGTTGCTGCTGTTTGGCGGAGATCAGTGGACCCATGGCCACGCTCGGGTCCAGACCGTTGCCCAGTTTCATGCCGTTGGCGATACCGGCGATATCGGCCACCACATTGTCGAAGTGCTTGCGCTGCACATACAGGCGCGAACCGGCGCAGCAAACCTGGCCCTGGTTGAAGAAAATGGCACTGGCGGCGCCGGCGGCGGCGTCCTGCAGGTTGGCGTCGGCCATGACGATGGTTGGCGACTTGCCGCCCAGTTCCAGAGTTACCCGGGTCATGTTCTCCATGGCCGCCTTGCCGATCTGCTTGCCGACTTCGGTTGAGCCGGTGAAGGTCAGCTTGTCCACGTCCGGGTGCTGGGTCAGGGCAACGCCCGCATTGAGGCCGGTGCCGGTGACCACGTTGAACACGCCGGCCGGGTAGCCAGCTTCCAACACCAACTCGGCCAGCTTGAGCGCAGTCAGCGGGGTCTCGTCGGCGGGTTTTAGCACCATTGTGCAACCAGTGGCCAGGGCTGGGCCGAGCTTCCAGCAGGCCAGCAACAGGGGGAAGTTCCAGGCGACTATGGCGCCCACCACGCCCACCGCTTCGCGGCGGACGAAGCCATGGAACTGCTCATTGGGCATCAGCGGCAGGGACGGCTCGACAGTGACGCCCTCGATCTTGGTGGCCCAGCCGGCCATGTAGCGCAGGAAGTCGATGGCTAGCTGAACGTCCATTACCTGGGCCACTGCGGCGCTCTTGCCGTTGTTCAGGCACTCCAGTTCGGCCAGTTCTTGGGCGTCGCGTTGCATAAGCTCGGCCAGACGCCACAGCAGGTTCTGCCGCTCACGTGGGCGCATGCGACTCCAGGGCGAGTCGTCGAAGGCCTGGCGGGCGGCGCGCACCGCCAGATCGACGTCCTGCTTGTCGGCAGACGGCACCTGGCCCAGCACCTCGCCGGTGGCGGGGTTGCGGTAATCCATGGTGGCGCCATTGGCGGCATCCAGCCTGTGCTCGCCGATCAGCATTTGCTGCTTGCGGCCGATGAAGGCAAGGGTTTGCGGGAGGATGGGTAAGTCAGCGGACATGGAGTAGAGCCTCTATTGTTAGATTTGGCAGGGCGCATGCGACACGCCGGTCAAAGGCACAATCGCAACCCCCGTGCCAAGCCCGCTAAACACGGCTAAGTGACTGAACATAAATGGATTTGTCTGATTGATCAGACATCGTGGCGGGGTCTCTCTGTAGCAGTTTGAGACGCCATGAGACAGCGCCTGGGACAGCGCTGGGGTGTGCTTTCCAGGCTGCTTCGCGGAGTTGTCTCAGGCTGCAACAGCCTGTCGCGAAATTAGACGGCAAAACCTGATCTAGGCTCCCCTTTGGCGCCTGCTGTTTATCGATAACTAGCTGTAATAAAAGGACTTTCATACTCATGGCACGCAATGTGTATTTGCCATACCAGATGCCCCGTGGAACGGTGGCACAGCATAAGAACAATTACCGTGGAGGTCCGACCCCGATGACGACTCGACTCCGGCAGCGCGTAAGCACGCTGGCTCTGAGCATGGCGATCTGCGCCGTGCTGCAATCGCAGGCCCAGGCCGCCGAGGATGGCGAGGCCATCCTCAAGGCGAAATGCGTGGGCTGCCATATTCCCGAAGAAGGTCAGGCCCTGAGCCGCATCAGCCACCAGCGCAAGACGCCGGAAGGTTGGTTGATGAGCATCGCGCGTATGCAGGTCATGCATGGTCTGAAGATCGAAGACGATGATCGCCGCACGTTGGTCAAGTACCTGGCGGACAAACAGGGCCTGGCGCCAAACGAAGCCGATGGGGCGCGTTACGCTTTGGAGCGGCGGCTGAATAATGTTGAAGATTTCGACGAGAAATTCACCCAGATGTGCGCGCGCTGCCACTCCGGTGCTCGAGTAGCCTTGCAACGCCGCCCTGCCAAAGAGTGGGAACACCTGGTCAACTTCCATTTGGGGCAGTGGCCGTCGTTGGAGTATCAAGCGCAATCACGCGACCGCGACTGGCTGGATATTGCGCTGAAAGAGATGGTGCCTGAGCTGGCCAACCGATATCCGCTGGATAGCAAGGCCTGGACCGACTGGCAGCAACAGCGCCCAGATGCTGCGAAGTTGGCCGGCGAGTGGAGCTTCAGTGGCCATGTGCCAAGCAAAGGTGATGTCCGCGGCGTAATGACAGCTACGGTCAGCGATAAGGATGCGTTCGACGTTAGCCTCAAAGGCGAGTATGCCGACGGCACACCCTTCAACGGCAGCGGTTCGGCGATCCTGTTCAATGGCTACGAATGGCGCGGCAATCTGGAGGTTGAAGGGGTTGCCATGCGCCAAGTGCTTGCCGCTACTGCCGGAGAAATTCGCGGGCGGATGTTTGAAACCGAGCACGATGAACGCGGCCTGGACTTCGTCGCGGCCAAACAAGGCACTGTGCGCTTGCTTGCAGTCCAGCCGGAGTACCTCAAGGCCGGTAGCGAAGCCGAGTTGACGCTGGTCGGCAGCGGCCTGAGTGGCAAGCCATCGTTCGGTGAGGGGGTCGAAGTACTCACGGTTCTGGAGCAGACCTCCGAGCGCGTGCGCGTCAAGGTCAAAACTGCCAGCGATGCGCCGGTCGGTATTCGGATGGTCAATCTGGGCGCGCTTAAGGGCCCGAACCTGGCGGTCTATCAGCAGATCAGCGAGGTCAAGGTCGTGCCGGAATATTCGGTGGCGCGGGTCGGTGGTAACGGCGGCTCGACGCCCAAGGTGCAGGGCCGGTTCGAGGCCGAAGCGTGGGGCAAGGATCTCGCTGGCAAGGCTTACCGGATAGGTTTGGTGCCGGCGAAATGGTCAGTGGAACCATTCGATGAGCGCGCTGCAGAAGATCAGGACGTGAAGTTCGCTGGCGTGATGAGCGCTGAAGATGGCGTCTTCACACCGGGTGCCGCCGGGCCAAACCCAGAACGCAAAATGTCCACCAATAACGCTGGCAACCTCAAGGTCATCGCCGCCGTGCAGCAGGACGGGCAGACCCTCAAGGGTGAAGGCCAGATGATCGTAACCGTTCAACGCTGGAACAACCCTCCAATCCCTTGATTTCGCTGCACCTGGGTGAGCGCCGCTGACTCGGGCTTGAACGACTGGATTGAGAAGATTTTCGGAGGTTGTAATGGGCGCAATATTGAGTTTGGTTGAACGCAACTTGCACGAAGTGAACGTCGATGCAGAGCGTATGTTGTTCCATATACCCAGCAGCTCATTGTTTCAGACGGATGAGCTGACAGGCGGCATCATCGATGCCTTACGTGAGCACGCTTGTTCTTCGGTTGACCTGGTCCAACGGCTGGCTGGGCGGTTTGCCGATGACGAGGTAAACGAAACGCTGCGTGACCTAATGGCGCTCGAGGTGATCAGCGACGGCTCTCCGTTGACGCCGGATATCACCGCCAAACGTGTCGAACGGATTGCTTTGAATACCGTGGTGCTCAACGTCAACACCGGCTGCAATCTGAGCTGCAGCTACTGCTACAAGGAAGACCTGGACAAGCCTTCTGAAGGCAAGAAAATGCAGTTGGATACCGCCATCGCCTCAGTGGAGATGCTACTCAAGGAATCGCCAGACGAAGAGCGATATACCGTGGTGTTCTTCGGTGGCGAACCGCTGAGCAACCGCAAGCTGATCGAAAGCATGGTCGATTACTGCGAGAAGCGCTTTGCCGAACTGGGCAAGTTTGTCGAGTTCGTCATGACCACCAACGCCACCCTGCTCACCGAAGAGATCGCTGATTACCTGAACCGTCACCGGTTTGGTCTGTCCATCAGCATCGACGGTCCGAAGACCGTGCATGACCGCAACCGCATCACCGTAGGCGGACAGGGCACCTATGACGTGGTCAGGAAAAAAGCCGAGATGCTCCTGTCGCGCTACAACAGTCGGCCGGTAGGTGCGCGGGTGACCCTGACGCGGGGAGTCACCGACGTTGAGCACATCTGGGATCACCTGTTCAATGAGTTGGGTTTTGCCGAAGTTGGCTTCGCCCCCGTGACATCTGGGGACTTGAGCGACTTCAACCTCACCTCCGAAGAGTTGGTCGAAGTCTTCGCCAACATGAAGGCGCTCGGGCGACGCTATCTAGACGCAGCGCTGGAACACCGCAATATCGGTTTTTCCAATCTGCATCAACTGATCACCGACATCCACGAAGGTCACAAGAAGGCGCTGCCGTGCGGTGCCGGGTTGAAGATGCTGGCCGTAGACCATAAAGGCGAGCTGAACCTGTGCCACCGCTTTACCGGCTCGGATTTGCCGACCTTTGGCAACGTGAATGAAGGGGTCAAGCAGGTGGAGCTAGGCGACTTCCTCTCGAAGCGTCTCGACCGCACCGAGACTGGTTGCGAAAGCTGTCGCATCCGTAATCTGTGTTCCGGTGGTTGCTATCACGAGAGTTACGCGCGCTACGGCGACCCTACGCATCCTACCTATCACTACTGCGATCTGTTGCGCGACTGGGTGGACTTCGGTATCGAAGTTTACAGCCGCATCATGGCCGGCAATCCGGCCTTCATCAGCAGCTATATCACTCCGCGGAAGGCGAAATGAGATGAAGCACCTGAAGCCGATCAATAACAAAGCACAAATACTGCAACAGGCCGCCCAGGAAGATCGTATCGAGGAAGTGCTGGCGATGAGCTCAGTGGTCGGATGTACATCGACCACCGATCCGGGCTGGGAAGTCGATGCTTTCGGTGGCGTCACTTCTCTGTGCCAGCCGATGGAGTCTGATCTTTATGGTTGCTCCGACCCTTGCTGGTGGCCAGCCCAGGTGCCGGACATGATGAGCACCTATCCGGACTGGAACAAGGATGCGCTCAGCTCGGATGAGGGCTGGCGCAACCTCAATACCGTATTCCCGAAAGACAAGTAGTCGGCCAACAACAATAAGAGGAATTCAGCATGTTATTTAAGCGTTCCGTTGCGCTGCTGGCCGTGCTTGCAAGCGTCCATTCAATGGCTGCATTGGCGGCCAGCGACAAGCTATTGGACAAAGACCACGAGTACATGGCGGTCACCAACTACCCAAACAACTTGCACATCATTGACACTAGCACCGATACGCTGTTCAAGACCTGCGCCATGCCGGACGACTTTGGCCCAGGAATGTTGCTAATCAGTCCGGACAAGAGCCGTGCCTATGTGCTGAACAATCACTACGCGGATATCTATGGTGTCGAGCTGGATAGTTGCAATGTGGTGTTCCATGCCAAGCTGGCGCAACGTAGCAATGAAAGTGCCCGGGCCATGTTCTCGATGGCCGTCAGCCCCGACGGCAAAGAGCTATACAGCGTGGTGAATCCAACCGAGAAGAATCAGGATCACTATGTCGTCGGCTCACCGCGCTTGCAGGTGTATTCCACCGCTGCCGGGCTGGATGCCAAGCCGCTGCGTAGCTACCCGGCACCACGGCAGACCTACCTTATGCAGATGGCAGATGACGGTACGTTGTTTATAGCCGGCGCGGATATTTACAAGTTCGATGTAAATACGGGCAAATACGACGTGGCGTTGCCGGTGCGTAACTGGAAGCTGCCGAACTACAGTGCTCCGGACGTCTTGTATTTTTGGCCGCACCAGACCAAGAACCGTGACTTCAGCATTCTCTACACCACGGCCAAGTTTCAGGATGAAAAGCAGGATATGGCCACTGCCGAGTACAAGTACGGCTATTTCAATATCAACCTGAAGACCAACAAGATTGAACAGGCGGACTTCGCCTCGCTGACTGAACTGTACTTCACGGGACTGCGCTCACCCAAGGACCCAAACCTGATGTTCGGCGTACTCAATCGCCTGGCCAAATACGACATTCGCGAGCAGAAGTTGTTGCAAGCGGCCGAACTTGACCACACGTATTACTGTGTGGCGTTCAATACGGAAGGC
This sequence comes from Pseudomonas taeanensis MS-3, assembly GCF_000498575.2. Lineage (GTDB taxonomy): Bacteria > Pseudomonadota > Gammaproteobacteria > Pseudomonadales > Pseudomonadaceae > Aquipseudomonas > Aquipseudomonas taeanensis. Next base: position 371,975 of record NZ_AWSQ01000004.1, on the reverse strand, counting down.
AGCAAGCTGTACCTGGCCGGCACCTTCAATGAAATCGCGATATTCGACCCGGATTCGCTGAAACAAATTGGCAAGATCAAACTGCCAGGGGGCGATATGGCCATCTCTACCACACAGGTATTCATCCGTTGATGGCTGGAGTCCATTCGCTGAGTTGGGCGTGCTGGAGTCGTCTACGATCACAATTTGATCAATGATGGGCTCTAGCGTGTCGGCCTCTGGATGATCTTCTACGCCAATACGGTCCTTCGCCCTCGCAGGGATCACCCGCCATTCGACTAAATGCGAACTGGACAGTTTGAAATAGACTATTTACGTTTACGTAAAGGTAAGTATGCCGGCAACCTGCTGGGAGTCACGCCAGCGGCCTGCTGTCCTTGCCCATCCCATTACAAGTACAACAATGGATAGCCCCATGAGCCATCTCAGCTATACCCGCGGCCCACAAGACAAACCTTTGCTGGCCATGACCATAGGCGCAGCGTTCGACGCCACGGTCGCGCGTTTTGCCGAGCGCGAAGCCCTGGTGGTGCGTCACCAGCAGCTGCGTTACAGCTGGGCGCAGTTGGCCGAGCAGGTCGACAGCTGCGCCCGTGGCTTGCTGGCATTGGGCGTGCAAGTCGGTGACCGGGTCGGCATCTGGGCGCCGAACTGCGCCGAGTGGTGCGTCACTCAGTTTGCCAGCGCCAAGATCGGCGCGATCCTGGTCAACATCAATCCGGCCTATCGCGGCACCGAGCTGGACTACGCGCTGAAGCATTCAGGCTGCCGTTGGCTGGTCAGCGCCGACGCCTTCAAGACCTCCGATTACCACGCCATGCTGGTGCAGCTATTGCCGGAGCTGGCCGCCAGCCAGCCGGGCGAACTGCACAGCGAACGTCTGCCGGAGTTGCGCGGAGTCATCAGCCTGGCCGCGCAGGCGCCGGCCGGGTTCCTCTGCTGGCAGCAATTGCCGGGGCTCGCAGCGGGTGTCAGTCCGGCGCAGCTGGTCGAGCGTCAGGCGCTATTGCAGTTCGATGAGCCGATCAATATCCAGTACACCTCCGGCACCACCGGCTCGCCCAAGGGCGCGACCCTCAGCCATTACAACATCCTCAACAACGGTTACATGGTCGGCGAGAGCCTGGGGCTGACCGAGTACGACCGCTTGGTGATTCCGGTGCCGCTGTATCACTGTTTCGGCATGGTGATGGGCAACCTCGGCTGCCTGACCCACGGCAGCACCATGATCTACCCGGCGCCGAGCTTCGAGCCGGAAGCGACCTTGCTGACCGTGGCCGAGGAGAAGGGCACGGTACTGTATGGCGTGCCGACCATGTTCATCGCCGAACTGGATCATCCACGCCGCGCCGAGTTCGACCTGTCCAGCCTGCGCAGCGGGATAATGGCCGGCGCCACCTGTCCGATCGAGGTGATGAAGCGCGTGATCGACGAGATGCACATGAGCGAGGTGCAGATCGCCTACGGCATGACCGAGACCAGCCCGGTGTCGCTGCAGACGGCCGCCGACGATCCGCTGGAACTGCGGGTAACCAGTGTCGGCCGCACCCAGCCGCAACTGGAGAGCAAGATAGTCGACGCCGAGGGACGCATCCTGCCGCGCGGTGAAACCGGCGAGCTGTGCACCCGGGGTTACAGTGTGATGCTCGGTTACTGGAACAACCCGCAGGCTACGGCGCAAACCATCGATGCGGGGCGCTGGATGCACAGTGGCGACCTGGCGGTAATGGATGAGCAAGGCTATGTATGCATAGTCGGGCGCAGCAAGGACATGATCATTCGCGGCGGCGAGAACATTTATCCGCGGGAGATCGAGGAGTTCCTCTTCAGCCACCCGGCGGTGGCCGACGTGCAGGTGATCGGCGTGCCAGACGCCAAGTACGGCGAAGAGATCGCCGTGTGGGTGATCCTGCACGCCGGCCAGGCCTGTGGCGCCGAGGAACTGCGGGCTTACTGCAAGGCCAACATCGCCCACTTCAAGGTGCCGCGCTACTTCAAGTTCGTCGACCAGTTCCCCATGACCGTGACCGGCAAGGTGCAGAAGTTTCGCATGCGTGAGCTGATGCTGGCGGAGTTGGAACAGGCCGCGTCCTGATGGCCATGAGGACGGCATGACCCGCACTGTGGTCGAGAAAGGCACCATCTCGCTCAGGCTGGTGGATGAGGCCCTGCGCGAATGGCGGGCACGGGGCCTGGACGAAAGCGAGTTGCTGGCTCAGGCGGGCATCGCCGCCGAGCTGTTCGGCAAGGCCCAGGCGCGGGTGCCCGCGCAGGCCTACGCGCGGCTCTGGCGGCTGCTGGCGCAGGCGATGGACGACGAATTCTTCGGTATCAACCCACGGCGAATGAAGGTCGGCAGCTTCGCCTTTATGGCCCGGGTGGCACTGCAGGAACCGACCCTGGGTGCGGCGCTCGACAGTGCCTTGAGGTTTCTCGACCTGGTGTTCGACGGTCTGGCTCCACGCCTGGAGCGCCAGGGCGGCCTGGCGGCCATTGCGCTGGACCAGCCGGCGGGGCAGGTCTGTCGCGCCTTCGGCTGCTTCACCCTGTGGATGATCGTGCACGGCCTGGCCTGCTGGTTGCTGGGCCGACGCATTCCCATCCTCTCGGCTGAGCTGCGTTGCCAGGCGCCGGACTATGTCGAGGATTATCGGGTGATGTTCACCAGCAATCTGCGCTTCGCCCGCGCACAGAGTCGCTTGCTGTTCAATGCCGACTGCCTGGAGCTGCCGATACGCCGCAGCGAGCGCGAGCTCAAGCGCTTTCTCGCCGGTGCACCGGCCAACATCCTGGTCAGGTACCGCGACCCGCAAAGCCATACGGCGCGGATCAAGGCCTACTTGCGCAACCTCAACGCCGAGCGCTGGCCGGACCTGGAGGCACTCTCCAGTCACTACTTCATGGCCTCCTCGACCCTGCGCCGCAAGCTAGCGCTGGAGGGGCAGTCCTACCGGGGGCTCAAGGACCAGGTGCGCCGCGACCTGGCCATTGCCCACCTGGATCGTACCGAGGGGCATTTCGCCGAGCTGGCCCTGGAGCTGGGTTTTGCCGACACCAGTGCTTTCTACAAGGCGTTCAAGAAGTGGACCGGCACCACACCGGGGCAGTACCGCGCGCTGATCCACCCCGAGCTGCCGCCCCCGGAATAAGCCCGGTTGTCCAAAACGCTCAGCGCGATTGACGCCTGTCGACATTGCCGCCAGTGGCTCGTGCCACGACTATTCGGGTTACTCCAGACAACAATAACCGGGAGTCACCCCGATGCGCGATTACCTGACCGCTGCCCGCAAGTTCGATTATTCGAATGTCGCCGCCACCACCCTGACGGGTTCCCTCGAGGCCCTCAATGCCTGCGTCGAATGCTGCGACCGGCATGCCTTGCCGGGGCGCATCGCGTTGTTCTGGGAAGGTCGCGACGGCAGCAGTGCCAGCTACACCTTCTGTGAGCTGCAGGCGCAGGCAGCGCGCTTCGCCAACTTCCTCCACGCTCAGGGCGTACGCCCCGGCGACTGCGTGGCGGGGCTGCTGCCGCGCAACGTCGAGCTGCTGATCACCATTCTCGGCACCTGGCGCCTCGGTGCCGTGTACCAGCCGCTGTTCACCGCCTTCGGCCCCAAGGCCATAGAGCATCGGCTAAGCAGCTCAGGTGCCAAGCTGGTGGTGAGCGACGCGACGAACCGCGCCAAGCTCGATGTGGTCGCTGGCGCACCGCTGGTCGTCACTGTCGCTGGCACCAAGGGCCAGGGCATCCAGCGCGGCGATTTTAGCTTCTGGGCCGAGCTGGAGCGTTACGAGGCCGAGTTCGAGCCGGTCATGCGCGGGATCGATGATCCCTTCCTGATGATGTTCACCTCCGGCACTACTGGCCTGGCCAAGCCTGTGCCGGTGCCGCTCAAGGCGATCCTGGCCTTCGTCGGCTATATGCGCGAGGCGGTGGACCTGCGCCCCGAAGACGCCTTCTGGAACCTGGCCGACCCCGGTTGGGCCTATGGCCTCTATTACGCGGTGACCGGGCCGTTGGCCATGGGCCACCCGACCACCTTCTATGAAGGGCCGTTCACGGTGGAAAGCACCTGTCGGATCATCCGCAAGTACGGCATCAGCAACCTGGCCGGTTCGCCTACGGCCTACCGCCTGCTGCTGGCCGCCAAGAAGCAGGTCGAACCCATGCTCAAGGGCCGTCTGCGCGCAGTCAGCAGCGCCGGCGAGCCGCTGAGCCCGGAGGTGATCCGCTGGTTCGACGACGGCCTGGCCACCACGATCCATGACCACTACGGCCAGACCGAACTGGGCATGGTGCTGTGTAACCACCATGCACTGGCGCACCCGGTACGTATCGGCGCCGCCGGCTTCGCCATACCCGGCCATCGAGTGGTGGTGCTGGACGAGCAGAACCGCGAGTTGCCGCCAGGGCAGCCGGGCATCCTCGCACTGGACCGGCCGCGTTCGCCGCTGTTCTGGTTTCCCGGCTACCAGGACATGCCGACCAAGGCCTTCGTCGGCGACTATTATCTGAGCGGTGACACCGTAGAGCTGAACGAGGACGGCAGCATCAGCTTTGTCGGCCGCAGCGACGACGTGATCACCACCTCCGGCTACCGGGTCGGCCCGTTCGACGTGGAAAGCGCGCTGATCGAGCACCCAGCGGTGATCGAGGCGGCGGTGATCGGCAAGCCGGATCCTGAACGCACCGAGCTGGTCAAGGCCTTCGTGGTCCTGCAGCCGCAATTTCGCGCCGACGCCGCATTGGCCGAGGAGCTCAAGCAGCATGTGCGCAAGCGCTTGTCGGCGCATGCCTACCCGCGCGAGGTCGAGTTCGTCAGTGAGCTGCCGAAGACTCCGAGCGGCAAGATCCAGCGCTTTCTTCTGCGCAATCAGGAAATCGCCAAGGCCCAGGTGGCCGCTAACTGAACAAGGAGCCGCAAACATGCGTATTGAAGATCGGGTATTTCTCGTTACGGGTGGTAGTTCCGGCCTCGGCCTGGCCACTGCCCGCGCGCTGATCGAGCAGGGCGGCAAGGTGCTGCTGGCCGACATCAACTCCGAGGCCGGCGAGGCGCGTGCCGCGCAGTTGGGCGCCCAAGCGCGCTTCGTGCAAACCGACATCACCCGTGAGGAGGACGGTCGCCGTGCGGTGGCCACGGCGCTGCAGGTCTTTGGCGGCCTGCACGGCCTGATCAACTGTGCGGGCATCGCACCGGCGGAGAAAATTCTCGGGCGTAACGGCGCCCATGGCCTGGACAGCTTCAGTCGGGTGATCCAGATCAACCTGGTCGGCAGTTTCAACATGCTGCGTTTGGCCGCCGAGGCCATGGCCCAGGGCGAGGCGAACGAGCAGGGCGAACGCGGGGTGATCGTCAACACCGCCTCGGTTGCCGCCTTCGACGGGCAGATGGGCCAGGCTGCCTATGCCGCCTCCAAGGGCGGCGTGGCTGCCCTGACCCTGCCGGCGGCCCGCGACCTGGCGCGCTCGGGCATCCGCGTGATGTGCATCGCCCCGGGTATCTTCGAGACGCCGATGATGGCCGGCATGCCGCAGGAGGTGCGCGATTCACTGGCGGCCAACGTACCGTTCCCGCCGCGCCTGGGCCGCCCGGACGAGTACGCCGCGCTGGTCCGGCACATCATCGCAAACCCCATGCTCAACGGCGAGGTCATCCGCCTGGACGGCGCCTTGCGCATGGCGGCGAAATAACGCGGTCGAATGTGTAGCCCGGATGAAATCCGGGAGAACAGGGCACCGCACTTACCCGGATTGCATCCGGGCTACAGTGGAATTGGCTATGAGGGTAGTGAAATGAGCATGAATTCCGATCCGGTGGTCATCGTCAGCGCCTTACGCACGCCGATGGGCGGTTTCCTCGGCGACTTCAACAATGTCAGCGCAGCGCAGCTTGGCGCTGCGGCGATCCGTGCCACCCTCGAGCGTGCAGGCCTGGCGCCCGACGCGGTGGACGAGGTGATCATGGGCTGCGTGTTACAGGCCGGTCAGGGCCAGGCACCGGCGCGCCAGGCAGCTCTCGGTGCGGGACTCTCCCAGGGTACGCCGTGCTCGACGCTGAACAAGATGTGCGGCTCGGGCATGAAGGCGGCGATGCTCGGCCACGACTTGCTACTGGCCGGCAGCGCCGAGGTGGTGGTCGCCGGCGGCATGGAGAGCATGTCCAACGCGCCCTATCTGTTGGAGCGGGCGCGCGGCGGTTACCGCATGGGCCACGGCCGGGTGCTCGACCATATGTTCCTCGATGGCCTGGAAGACGCCTACGACAAGGGCCGCCTGATGGGTACCTTCGCCGAGGACTGCGCCGAGACCTACGGCTTCAGCCGTGAGCAGCAGGACGCTTTCGCTATCGCCTCGCTGACCCGTGCGCAGCAGGCCATGAATGAGGGCCGCTTCGGCGCCGAGATCGTCGCGGTCGAGGCCACGCTGGGCCGCGAGCTGCGTCTGATCGACAGCGACGAGCAGCCGCCCAAGGCGCGACCGGACAAGATTGCCACGCTCAAGCCAGCGTTCCGCGAGGGCGGTACGGTGACCGCGGCCAACGCCAGCTCGATCTCCGACGGCGCCGCCGCGCTGCTGCTGATGCGCTTGTCCGAAGCCGAGAAGCGCGGCCTCACGCCCTTGGCGGCGATTCGTGGGCACGCCAGCTTCGCCCATGCGCCGAATCTGTTCGCCACCGCACCGGTCGGCGCCGTGCAGCGCTTGATGAGCCGTACCGGCTGGGCGCTGGCCGAGGTCGACCTGTTCGAGATCAACGAGGCCTTCGCCGTGGTGCCGATGGCGGCCATGCGCGACCTGGATATTCCTCACGACAAAGTCAATGTATATGGCGGCGCCTGCGCCCTCGGTCACCCGATCGGTGCCTCGGGAGCGCGGGTACTGGTGACCCTGCTCAATGCCCTGCGTCAGCGTGACCTCAAGCGCGGCGTCGCCTCGCTGTGCATCGGCGGCGGTGAAGCCACGGCCATGGCCATTGAACTGCTGTAGGTGCCACTTGCCTCTGTAGGAGCCAGCTTGCTGGCGATCGAGGCGCCCAGGTATCGCCAGCAAGCTGGCTCCTACAGGAATGCGACTAGGGCGAAATCATATTGTTTGCTGGGAGATCGACAATGATTCCTTCTGAAGAAGAGCTGCAGATCCGCGACATGGCCCGTCAGTTCGCCCAGGAACGGCTGAAGCCGTTCGCCGCCGAGTGGGATCGCGAGCATCGTTTTCCCGCCGAGGCCTTGGCCGAGATGGCCGAGTTGGGCTTCATGGGTATGCTGGTGCCGGAACAGTGGGGCGGCGCGCAGACCGGCCACCTGGCCTACGCCATGGCCCTGGAGGAGATCGCGGCCGGCGATGGCGCCTGCTCGACCATCATGAGCGTGCACAATTCGGTGGGCTGCATGCCGATCCTCAAGTTCGGCAGCGACGAACAGAAGCAGCGCTTCCTGCGTCCCCTGGCCGAGGGCAAGATGCTCGGCGCCTTCGCCCTCACCGAACCCCAGGCCGGCTCGGACGCCAGCGATCTGCGCACCCGCGCGCGCCGCGACGGCGACCACTATGTGCTGAACGGCAGCAAGCAGTTCATCACCTCCGGTAGTCATGCCGGCATGGTCATCGTCTTCGCCGTGACCGATCCGCAGGCCGGCAAGAAGGGCATCAGCGCCTTTATCGTGCCCACCGACAGCCCCGGTTATTCGGTGGTGCGGGTCGAGGAGAAACTCGGCCAGCACGCCTCGGACACCTGCCAGATCCAGTTCGACGACTTGCGCCTTCCTGCCAGCCTGCGCCTGGGCGAGGAGGGACAGGGCTATCGCATCGCCCTGGGTAACCTGGAAGGCGGACGCATCGGCATCGCCGCGCAGTCCGTCGGCATGGCCCGCGCGGCTTTCGAGGCGGCGCGCGACTACGCCCATGAGCGGCAGACCTTCGGCAAGCCGATCATCGAACACCAGGCGGTGGCCTTTCGCCTGGCCGACATGGCCACCGAGATAGCCGTGGCGCGGCAGATGGTGCATCACGCCGCCAGCCTGCGCGAAGCCGGCTTGCCGTGCCTGACCGAGGCCTCGATGGCCAAGCTGTTCGCCTCGGAGATGGCCGAGCGAGTCTGTTCGGCGGCCATCCAGACCCTCGGCGGCTATGGCTACCTCAAGGACTTCCCGGTCGAGCGCATCTACCGCGACGTGCGTGTGTGCCAGATATACGAGGGCACCAGCGATGTGCAGCGGATGGTGATCGCCCGCAGCCTGTGAGTCGGCAAGGCTGATCGCGGTGTAGTGGCAGCGGCCTTGGCCGCGATCAATCGCAGGTTTGCAAGGGCCTATCGCGGACAAGTCCGCTCCCACGGGGTCGACCGGCGCCTGGTTATCGGTGGTTTACCAAGGGCCAATGAACGGCGCGGCCCTGCAGTGTTCGCACGCGCCGCGACTCCATGCTCGCCGGCAGATACGCGATGTGCCCACCCCCCCCCCTTCGTCGGTTCCTGCAAACAGTCGTAATTGCAGGGTTGTCGGACAGCTTTGTTAGCGCTACCATCCGGCAAAACAAAAATGGCGCAGACCTGATAGCGCCTTGGAGAATCGATGAGTACTCGCCTTTCTGCCCACGCCGTTGTGCCCGCTGACCGTGCCTTGGTGGTGATGGGTGTCAGTGGCTCCGGCAAGAGCGATATCAGCCAGGCCGTGGCCGGCAAACTCGGCTGGCGGCATATCGAGGCCGACCAATTCCATCCCCGCGAGAACGTCGAACGTATGCGCGCCGGCATCCCGCTTAGCGACGACGACCGCGTGCATTGGCTGGATGCACTGATCACCGAGATGCAGGCCGCTCATCTGGCCGGCGAGGGCTTCGTGCTGGCCTGCTCGGCGCTCAAACGCAGCTACCGCGAACAGTTACGCCATGCCGTGCCGGGCCTGCAGTTCGCCCACCTGCATATCGATCACGCCACCGCCTTGCAGCGCGTCGGCGCGCGTCCCGGACATTTCATGCCGACCTCGTTGGTCGACAGCCAGTTCGCCACCCTCGAAGCCCCGGCTGGTGAGTGCGGCGTACTGACCGTAGACGCCGCACAGAGCCGCGCCGCAGTGGTCGAGCAAGTCTGCGTCTGGGTACTTGGCAATGCTGCGGAGGTTGAGATCGCCGAGCAGGTGGATCTTTCTGCGCAGGCATTTGATAGCGCTAACAATGCGGGCGGTGCACATCTCACTGGCGAGCCGATTTACGGCGGCAGTCTGGCGCGCGGGTTCGACCGCCTGACCGACAACCTGATGGCGCTGTTGATGGGTTTCATGGTGCTGGTGGTGTTCGGCAACGTGGTGCTGCGCTACGCCTTCGACTCCGGCTGGGCCGGCGCCGAGGAGTTGTCGCGCTTGGCTTTCGTCTGGCTGGTGTTCGTCGGCGTGGCCTCGAGCATGCGCCGTGGAGAACTGATGCAGTTTTCGCTGATCCGCGACCGCTTTCCGCAGGCCGTGCGATTGCTGGTCGACTCCGCCAGTTGGTTGCTGGTGGCGGCTGCCAGCGGACTGTCTACCTGGGGCGCCTGGCAGCAGGTGCAATTCGGCTGGCACAACTCCAGCCCGGTGGTCGGCTACCCGCTGGCCCTGGCGATGGTGCCGGTGCTGGCCTGCATGGCGGTGCTGGTGCTGCTGGCATTGCTGCAGCTGGTCAAGGTCTGGCGCCGGCCACAGGCGCAGGCTACTGCGCTGGCCAATGTCACCGTCGATTGAGCCGCCGCATGCGTTGCGCACCTTCCAAAAACAATACCGGGCACCGCCCACCGAGGACCCGCTGATGACTGTCGCCGTATTCCTTTCTTCCCTGCTGGGTTTCATGGCCTTCGGCATGCCGATCGCCTTCGCCCTGATCCTCACTGGCGCGGCGCTGATGTGGTACCTAGAGTTCTGGGACGTACAGCTGCTGGCGCAGAACCTGCTGGCCGGTGCCGACAGCTTTCCGCTGTTGGCCGTGCCGTTCTTCATCCTCGCTGGCGAGCTGATGAACGCCGGCGGTATCTCCAAACGCATCATCACCATGGCCCAGGCCTTTGTCGGGCATAAACGCGGTGGCCTTGGCTTCGTCGCCATTGCCGCGGCGGTGCTGCTGGCCAGTATGTCCGGCTCGGCCCTGGCTGACACTGCGGCCTTGGCCACCCTGTTGTTGCCGATGATGCGTCAGCGCGGTTATCCGCTGCATTCCTCGGCCGGCCTGGTGGCGGCCGGCGGCATCATCGCGCCGATCATTCCGCCGTCGATGCCTTTTGTGATCTATGGCGTGGTGACCAACACCTCGATCAGTCAGTTGTTCATGGCCGGGCTGGTGCCGGGGTTGATCATGGGCGGCGGGTTGATCTTCGCCTGGATCCTGATCGCCCGGGGCTTCACCGAGCCGACGCCGCCCAAGGCGAGCAAGGCCGAGCGGCGCGCCGCCTTGGTCGACGGCGCTTCGGCGTTGATGTTGCCGGTGATCATCGTCGGCGGTTTGCGCTTCGGCATCTTTACCCCGACCGAAGCTGCGGTCGTGGCCGCGGTCTACGCCCTGGTGGTGTCGACCCTGCTGTACCGCGAGCTGAACTGGAGCACGCTGGTCGAGTCGATGACCCGCGCCAGCCGCACCACCGCCTCGGTGATGTTCCTCTGCGCCGCGGCCACGGTGTCGGCCTACATGGTCACCCTGGCCCAGTTGCCGGACGAGATCGGCGCCATGCTCGGCCCGCTGGCCAACCACCCGCAACTGTTGGTAGCGGCGATCATGCTGCTGATGATCGCGGTGGGCATGGTCCTCGACCTGACCCCGACCATTCTTATCCTGGCCCCGGTGCTGGCGCCGATTGCGGTCAAGGCCGGGGTCGATCCGGTGTATTTCGGCGTGATGTTCGTGCTGATCGGCTCCATCGGCCTGATCACCCCTCCCGTGGGTACCGTGCTCAATGTGGTCGCCGGCATCGGCCGGCTGCGCATGGAGGTACTGGTGCGTGGGGTGATGCCGTTTTTCCTGATCTACCTGGGCATCGTGCTGCTGTTGATCGCCTTCCCGCAGATCGTCACGCTGCCGCTGGCATGGCTGCGCTGAACCATCTGCCCGAGCATATCGCCCGGCGCGCAGGCGTCGGGGTAAGCCCGCTTTTGCCTGATGGCAAAGTTCGTCCCAACCCCTCATCCAACAACAACAAAGGTACCGCCCCATGAGACGTTTTCTGCTTACCGGCCTGACCGCCGCCATGCTGCTCAGCCCCCTCGCCAGCCTCGGCGCCCACGCCGATGAGGTCCGCTCGCGGATGATTCGCTTCGGTTACGGCCTCAACGAGGACAGCAACCAGGGTCGCGCCGCCAAGCTGTTCGCCGAGGAAGTCGCCAAGGCCTCCGACGGCAAGCTGAAAATGCGCACCTTCGGTGCCGCCAGCCTGGGTGCCGACAACCAGATGCAGAACGCCCTGATCGGTGGCGCCCAGGAAATGATGGTCGGCTCGACCGCCACCCTGGTTGGCATCACCAAGGAAATGGCAGTGTGGGATACGCCGTTCCTGTTCACCAGCGAGCAGCAGGCCGATGCCGTGCTGGACGGCCCTGTCGGTCGTCAGGTCATGGACAAGCTGGAGGAGAAGGGCCTGGTTGGCCTGGTGTACTGGGAAAACGGTTTCCGCAACATGACCAACAACGTGCGGCCGATCACCAAGCTGGAAGAGTTTTCCGGGATCAAGCTGCGCGTGATGCCCAACCCGGTGTTCCTCGAGACCTTCAAGCTGATGGGCGCCAACGCCGTGCCGCTGCCGTTCTCCGAGCTGTTCACCGCGCTGGAAACCAAGGCGGTGGACGGCCAGGAGAACCCTTTCAATACCATCCTCTCGTCGAAATTCTACGAGGTGCAGAAGTACCTCACCGTGACCAATCACGTATACAGCCCCTGGATAGTCACCGCCTCCAAGCGCTGGTGGGACGGCCTGTCGCAGACCGAGCAGGGCATTCTCATGGACGCAGCGATCAAGGCGCGTGACTTCGAGCGTCAGGATACCCGCGCCGAGGCCTCCAAGGCGCTGGCCCAGCTGCAAGCCAACGGCATGCAGGTCAATCAGATCAGCGCCGAGGAGATCCAGCGCATGCGCGACAAGGCGCAACCGGCGCTGCAGCAGGTGGTCGACACGGTTGGCCCCGAGCTGTTCGAGCAGGTGCAGGTCGAAGTGCAAAAAGCCGCGCGGTGACACGTTGGGTACGCTGGCGCCGGGTAACCGGCCAGTGTGCCCTGTTAGAATCGTCAGCCGCCTTTCAGGGAAGTTCTCATGAGCCAACGTCGTCGCCGTTCCGCGGAACGGGTCACCCTGTCCGATGTGGCACGTGCCGCCGGCTGCTCGCTGATGTCCGCCTCGCGCGCGTTGTCGCAGCCGGAGGTGGTCTCCGATGCGCTGCGCGAGCAGGTGATGCAGGCAGTCAAGCAGCTCGGCTATGTGCCGCATTCGGCCGCCCGGGCGTTGGCCAGTTCGCGCTCCAACCTGGTCGCGATAATCATCCCGTCGCTGTCCAACTCGGTGTTCGTCGACACCGCCGAGGCCATCCAGCGGGTGCTGATGCCGGCCGGCTTCGAGACCATGATCGGCGTCAGTCACTATCGGCCAGAGGAGGACGAACGGTTGCTGCGCGCTTATCTCGCGCATCAGCCGGCCGGCCTGCTGCTCACCGGTTTCGAGCGCAGCGATGCGGCGCGGGAAATTCTCGGTGGCTACCGTGGCCCGATCGTCACCATGATGGAGTTGAGCGACGCGGTGGATGACTACTGCGTCGGCTTTTCCCAGCAGGAGGCGGGCGCGGCCATGACCCGTGCACTGATCGAGCGCGGCTACCGGCACATTGCCTTCGCCGCAGCTCAGCTCGACCCGCGCACCCTGCAGCGCGCCGAAGGCTATCGGCAGGTGATGCGCGCGGCGGGGCGTCACAACCCGGCGCTGGAACTGTTGACGCCACAGCTGTCCTCCATCGGCTTGGGCGCCAACCTGCTCGATCGTCTGCTCGAGCAGCACCCGCAGACCGATGCGGTGTTCTTCAACAACGACGACCTGGCATTGGGCGCCTTGTTCCGTGCGCGCCAGCTCGATCTGGCGGTGCCCGAACGCCTGGCCATCGCCGGCTTCAACGACCTGCCGGCCGCCGCCTGGGTGCACCCGGCGCTGACCACGGTGCGCACCACGCGCGGCAAGGTCGGCGAACTGGCGGCCGAAATGCTGATGAGCCTGATGCGTGGCGAGCAACCGCCCAGCCATCGCGTCGATGTCGGTTTCGAAGTGGTGCTACGGGACAGCGCCTGATAGTCGGCTGTATCAATAAAAAACCCCGCAGTGCGGGGTTTTTTATTCGATCCGAATCCTTCAAGCCGAGGCTTTCTCCAGTTTCTTTTCCTGCGTGGTCACCTGCTGGCAGATCTCGATGATCTGCTCGCGCATCCAACGGTTCGCTGGATCCTGATCGGTGCTTTCGTGCCAGTACAGGTGAGTTTCCTGTACGGGTATGTCATTCACCGGCAGCTCTGCGTAGTGCAGTTCGTTACGCCGGGCGAAGCGTTCGGGCACGGTCATCGACATGTCGGTGTTCTGCATTACGGTGGTAGCCATCAGGTAATGCTGCGAACGCAGGGCAATCTTGCGTTGAATGCCCATCTTGCCGAGACCGAGGTCGACATAACCGAGACCACTGCGGCGGCTGGAGATGTGAATATGGGTCAGCGACAGGTATTCCTCCAGGCTGATCTTGTCTTTCGCCAGCGGATGGCCCTGGCGCATGGCGCACACGTAGCGGTCTTCCATCAGCTTGACGTGGCGCACTTGCGGATCGGTGTTGAGCGGCGCATCGACGGCAAAATCCAGGCGCCCTGCGGCCAGCTCCTTGGTGGTCTCGCGGCGGCGGGCGAGCATGCTTTCGATGATCACGTTCGGCGCCAGACGCCGCAGACGCTGGAACAGCGGCGGAAGGATCACCGCCTCGGTGAGATCGGTCATGCTGATGCGGTAGGTCTTGTTTGCCTGGGCCGGGTTGAAGGTGCGGCTTTCCTGCACGGAGATGCGCAATTGCTGCAAGGCACTACGTACCGGGCCGATAATGTTCTGCGACATCGGCGTGGGCACCATGCCCTGGGCGGTGCGTACGAACAATGGGTCGTTGAAGGTTTCGCGCAGACGGGCGAGGGCGTTGGAGACCGCGGGCTGAGTAATGCCCACGATCTGCCCGGCGCGGGTCAGGTTGGCCTCGGTATAGATGGCATCGAAGACGATAAAGAGGTTGAGATCGACCTTGTTCAGATTCATTCCACGCGCACTCCCGGGGTTGTCCGTATCAGTGGATCATATATCGGTGATGAATGTTTATACACGGTGAAAATAGGTTAGATAAATCTTAATCGCTGTTCTAGCATCATTTCCACATTGTCAAAACCTCATCAAACACCCGACAGAAGGTAGCTCCCCATGGATTTCGCCTACTCCCCAAAGGTTCAGGAACTGCGCGAACGTGTCACCGCGTTCATGGAGACCCATGTCTATCCGGCCGAGGCCGTATTCGAACAACAGGTCAACGAGGGCGATCGCTGGCAGCCGACCGCGATCATGGAAGAACTGAAGACCAAGGCTAAGGCCGAGGGGTTGTGGAATCTGTTCCTGCCTGAATCCGAACTTGGCGCCGGCTTGACCAACACCGAGTACGCCCCGCTGGCGGAAATCATGGGCAGCTCGCTGATTGGTCCCGAGCCGTTCAACTGCGCCGCACCGGACACCGGCAATATGGAAGTATTGGTGCGCTACGCCAACGAGGCGCAGAAAGAGCAATGGCTCAAGCCGCTCCTGAGTGGCGAAATTCGCTCCGCCTTTGCCATGACCGAGCCGGGGGTGGCCTCATCCGACGCTACCAATATGGAAGCGAGCGCCGTGCGTGAGGGCGACGAGTGGGTGATCAACGGCCGCAAGTGGTGGACCTCCGGCGCCTGTGACCCACGCTGCAAGATCATGATCTTCATGGGCCTGACCAACCCGGATGCGCCGCGCCACCAGCAGCACTCGATGATCCTGGTGCCAATGGATGCAGCCGGGGTGAAGGTCGTTCGTCCTTTGCCGGTGTTCGGCTACGATGATGCGCCCCATGGTCATGCCGAAGTACTGTTCGAGAACGTACGAGTGCCTTACGAGAACGTGCTGCTAGGTGAGGGCCGTGGTTTCGAGATCGCTCAGGGTCGCCTTGGCCCCGGCCGTATCCACCACTGCATGCGTTCGATCGGCATGGCCGAGCGCGCACTGAAACTGATGTGCGAGCGCTCGATCAACCGCACCGCGTTCGGCAAGCCGTTGGCCCGCCTGGGCGGTAACATCGATCACATCGCCGACTCGCGCATGGAGATCAACATGGCGCGCCTGCTGACCCTGAATGCGGCCTACATGATGGACACTGTCGGCAACAAGATCGCCGCCAGTGAAATCGCCCAGATCAAGGTAGTGGCACCCAACGTCGCGCTCAAGGTGATCGACCGTGCCATCCAGATCCATGGTGGCGCCGGGGTTTCCAACGATTTCCCGCTGGCCTACTGGTACGCCATGCAACGCACCCTGCGCCTGGCCGATGGCCCGGACGAAGTGCATCGCGCGGCGATCGGCAAGTTCGAGATCGGCAAATACATGTCGCGTGAGGCGATGAAAGCCAGCCGCTAAACCGACAGAGCCTTTGGCATAAGGTAGCCTGTGTAGGCGTCAGCTTGCTGGCGATGCATGCGAGCCATCGCAGCGCTAGCGGTTGATTCCTACAGGTTTAACTACAAACGACAAGGCCCGCATTGCGCGGGCCTTGTCGTTTGCACGGCAAACTCAGGACGGCCGGCTGTCCGCATCATCCTGCTGGTTCTGTTGCCGGAGCCAGGTCATGCGCATGTGCAATTGGGCGGCGAATGCGCGCGCCGCCAGCTCCTCCTGGAAGATCAGGGCGCGGCGGCCCATGCGTACCTGCCACAGCTGACGGCCGCCTTGCAGCAGAGGTTCGACCTGTACATTGGCGAGGTTCACTTGCTTGACCGTTCCTTATGCGGGTGATTGCGGGTTTTCAGCAGCGACAACAGCACGCCACCTGCCAGTAGGCCGAAGGTTACGCCAAGCGATAGCAAAGCCGGAATCTTGCCGATAAAACCGTGCAGGAAGATCTTCCCGCCGATAAACACCAACACCAAAGCCAAGGCGTATTTCAGGTAAATAAACCGGTGCATCAGCGCTGCCAGGGCGAAGTACAGCGAGCGTAAACCTAGAATCGCAAAGATGTTCGAGGTGTAGACGATAAACGGATCCTGAGTGATGGCAAAGACCGCTGGCACGCTGTCCACGGCGAACAGCAAATCGGCCAGTTCGATCAGCACCAGGGCCAGCAGCAGGGGCGTCGCATAAAGTAGCGTTTTGCCGCTGACGGGGTCGCGCAGACGCACTAGGAAGCGCCCGTCGTGCAGGTCATCGGTGACGCGAATATGCCGACGGATAAATTTCAATATGAAATTTTGCGCCAGGTCGGGGTGTTGCTCCTCGCGGCTGAAGAGCATTTTAATCCCGGTCAGCAGCAGGAAAGCCCCGAACAGGTAGAGCATCCAGTCGAACCGTTGCACCAGCGCGGTGCCCAGGCCGATCATCAGCGCGCGCAGTACGATCACCCCGAGAATGCCCCAGAACAGCACACGATGCTGGTAACGCCGGGGAATGCCGAAGTAGCCCAGGATCAACGCCATGACGAACACGTTGTCCATCGACAGTGATTGCTCGACCAGAAAACCGGTGTAGAACTCCAGCGCCGCTGTCGCCCCCAGTTGCCACCAGACCCAGCCACCGAAGCCCATGCCCACGCTGAAGTAGCCGCTGTAGAGCAGCAGACTCTCGCGGATTTCGATTTCATGTTGCTCGCGGTGCAGCACGCCGAGGTCGAACACCAGCAGCGCCAGTACGATGCCGATGAACGCCAGCCAGAACCAGCTGGGGGTGCCGAGAAATGGGCTGCTGAGGAACTCCGTTAAAGCGGTCATAGACCCTCTCTGTTGTCCGCCTAAGTTGAGAATCAACTTGGTGACGCCGACATCACGGTGAGCATTCACCGCCAGAGGGGCCCGGTGTCACATAGTGTTAAGGCTAGAGGCGAAAGGCGAGGGCGGCAAATGTCTAGCCGGTACTCTTAGGTACCCGCCACCCTGATTCGGCGCTGTGGGGGACTGCGTACCCTATGCGGCTCACCGGCGACAGCCTATGTGCCGCGCATGGGCTCCTTCCTAGCGAAGGCGAAACCAAGACGATGGCTCAGTACACCCAGACTTCGACGCGACGGTTCTTGATGCGTCCCTCATCGCCATCGTTTGCCGCCACTGGCAGTTCATCGCCCAGCCCGGTGATTTCGCGAAACAGAACCCCCTGTTTGGCCAGCTCACGACGCACCGCCATGGCCCGCAGTTTGGACAACAACTGGGCGCGGGCCGGATCTGACTTGGGGTCGCCGAAGCCCACCAGCACCACTTTGTGCTGCAGCTTGTCCTGGCTTTTCAGGTAATCGAGCAGCCGCTCGAGGTCGCGCTGGGCCTTGTTGTCCAGGCTGGCACTGCCCTGCTGAAAGCGGAAGTTCACCGACAGGCGCTGTGCTTCAGCGGCCAGCACCTGATAGGCCGCGGGCATGGCGCTGCTGGGCGTGACCCTGACCGCCTGCACGGTCTGCGCGATGAAACCGTTCTGCGCGACTATGGCTTGGCCCCGCGGGCTATGGGCAAAGCGCACCAGGGCCTTGGCCCAAGGGTTTTGCAAAGACTCCTGGTTGTACAGATACAGGCGGCGAGACAGCGGGTAGTCCTCGGTGGCAATCAGGGTCACACTCGGCGGCATCGGTTGCGACTCGCCGGCGGCGATGGACACGGCTTTGGCCTGGCGAATAGACGGCAAGCCGATAAATCCGATGCCTTGCGGGTCCTGGCTGACCCGGTCGGAGAGCAGGTCGCTGGACTCGAAGCGCTGGGCGGTCATCGACAAGGTCTTGCCATTCGCGCTCAGCACCAGCTCCTTGAAGGTGTCGTAGGTGCCGGAGTTGTCATCGCGGGCATACAGGTTGATCGTCCCGCTATGACCGCCCAGTTGCGCCCAGTCGGTCACTTCGCCGGCGAAGACCTGGGCCAGTTGCTCGGTGTGCAAGGCGCTGATCGGGTTACTCGGATGGAGGATGATCGCCAGGCCATCGATGGCGATGATCTGTTCCGCGCTGCGACTGCGCAGATTGCCCAAGGCTTGCAGGGCGTTGAGTTCGCTGTCCTTGATCGGGCGCGACGCGGCGGCCAGTTCGGCGCTGCCATCTTTCAGGGCGGCAAACCCGGTACTGGAGCCATGGGCGGCTAGATCGACCGTCACGCTGCGGCCGTCCGCGGTTTTACCGATGATCTTCTGCTCATTCTCTGCCGCGCCGGCTTCTACCCGGATCGCGCTCAGACCTTGTTCCTCAAACAGTCCCTTGACCAGCGCCGGGCCGAGCTTGGCGCCTATGGTGTTGGAACCCTGGATGCGCAGCGCGCTGCTGTCATTGGCGGGAAGCGGCAGGGCAGCGAAGGTCGACCAGGGCAGGGCGCAGCAGAGTAAACCGAGCAGCAGCGAGGCTGCGGAGCGGTTCCAGGCGGTATCACGGGCAGTCATTGTGGCGCGCGGCATGCGGCATACACCTTCTATGGGTGAATGAGGGTGCCGCGACGATAAGACAAAAAAATGACAACGATGTGACAGTGACCGGTGGGCTTGGATCGCTCTGCGGCGGGTGCTGGGTGCTGGGTGCGATGAAAGAACGACTCGAGAGATTGGCGGACACGCACAGTGCCATGCCCGTCGACTCGCGGCGCTTTAGCTGAGCTCCAACCAGATCGGTGCATGGTCCGAGGGTTTCTCCATGCCGCGCAGCTCGTAGTCGATCCCGGTGTGCTTCAGCCGCTCCTGCAGGGCCTGGGAGGCGAGGATCACGTCAATGCGCAGGCCGCGTTTGGGCTCGTCCTCGAAGCCGCGGCTGCGGTAGTCGAACCAGCTGAAACGGTCGTTTACCTCAGGGTTGAGCCGGCGGAAACTATCGACCAGGCCCCAGTTCTTGAGGGTCGCCAGCCACTCACGTTCTTCCGGCAGGAAACTGCACTTGCCGGTTTTCAGCCAGCGCTTGCGGTTCACCTCACCGATACCGATGTCGCAATCCTCCGGCGAGATATTGATATCGCCCATCACCACCAACGGCTGCTCGGGCTGAAACTGGCTGACCAACAACTGCTGCAGGTCGGCATAGAAACGCTGCTTGGCCGGAAACTTGATCGGGTGGTCGCGACTTTCACCTTGCGGGAAGTAACCGTTCATGACCGTCACCGGATTGCCCAGGGCATCGGCAAAGGTGCCATAGATGAAGCGCCGCTGCGCGTCCTCTGTATCGCCCGGAAAGCCCTTGTGCAGCGACAAAGGGGCCTGGCGCGAGAGCAGGGCGACGCCGTAATGCCCCTTCTGGCCGTGATAATGCACGTGGTAACCAAGGGCCCGGATGTCCGCTTCGGGAAATTGCTCGTCGGCAACCTTGGTTTCCTGCAGGCCGATCACATCCGGCTGGTGCTTATCGATCAACGCCGCCAATTGATGTGGGCGCGCACGCAGGCCGTTGATATTGAAGGAGACAATCTTCATGGGCGGCAGGTCCTGTGCTTTCTATCTGGAGAGCCTGCGATGCTAGCCGATCCAGCGGGCAGGGGGCCAGTTATCTGGCAGCTGTGGGAATGCGGTGCTAACGTGGCGGTGGGCCCGATAAATAGAGAACAAGAGGTCACTGCGTATGCCGAACAGTCCTGCTGAAGTTCGTTTGCTCGATGGGGGGTACGCCCGCGAGGCGCGCTCGCTGCTGTACCACGCCTACCGCCATGCGCCGACTTTCTCCTATTTGTTCGAAGCCGAACGACCGGGTTATGACCAGCGCGTGCGCGCCACGGTGCGCGAGTTGGTGCAGCAGCACTTCAGCGAAAACCTGCCGGCGCTCGGTCTGCTGATAGATGATCGACTGATCGGCACGGCACTGATTGCTCCGCCACAGCGGCGCCTGGACATCACCGAAAGCTGGGGCTGGCGCATGCGCATGCTGCTGACCGCCGGTTTCCGCTGTACCAAGCGCTACCTGGCCTACCATGACGCGGTGCTCGCCTGCCTGCCACCCGGTCCTTATCACGTGCTGCCGCTACTGGGTATTCACCCGGAGTTTCAGGGCCAACACCTCGGTGAACAACTGCTCGAAGCGTTACACAACTGGTGCGCCGAAGAGGCCAACTCGCAGGGTGTGGTGCTGGATACCGGCGATGCGCACTACCTGGATTTCTACAAGCGTCAGGGCTACGAGGAGGTCGGCGTCGTGGCGATCGGCCCGGTCATCGAACACGTGTTTTTTCACCCCAATCCGCAGCCCGCAGTTAAAGCCAGCGCTTAATCCAGACGCTACTGTCCGCTTGCCAGATTCAGGCTTGGCAGCTGTCGATGAGTGCCATGAGGCGTACTACAGATTCTTGCTGGCACAAGCGCTATCCGCTCTAGGATGGCGCATGCCGCGTGTTAGCATTCCATCCCATGACCCTGCTCACCAAGTTCTGCGCCGCTTTCGCGCTGTTGCTGCTTAGCTCGTCCATCCTGGCCGAGGCGCGGTTGCTCGTCCGCGTCGAGCCGGCCAACAAGGCCCTGAAAGAGAACGTGGAGGGTTACGTCGGCAGTCTGGGCGAGCGTGATGTCGAGTCATTGCAGCGCCTGCAGCGGGTGGCGGAGGGGCAGGCAGAAAAAGCCGCTCAAGCCTTGGGCTACTACCAGGCGCAGATCAGCACTGAAGTGGATGAGGCCGATCCGCCCGGCTTGATCATCCGCATCATCCCCGGCGAGCCGGTACGGCTGCGCGATGTGACCCTGCGAGTCGAGGGCCCGGCCGGCGAGTTGCAGGCGTTTCGTCTGCCCAAGCGCGTCCGCCTGACATCTGGCGAAGTGCTCAACCACGGTCGATACGAAGACGCCAAACGGCATATCCTCAATCAGGCCGCACGCTACGGTTTCTTCCAGGGGCGCTTCACCCGGCAACGTCTGGACATCGACCCGCGTGCCGGAGTGGCGGATGTCGAGTTGATCTATGCCAGCGGCCCACGCTATCGCCTGGGGACGATCGATTTTGCCGGCGACGTGCCCTTCGATGAGCAACTGCTGCAACGTATGGTGCCGTTTGCCACGGACAGCCCCTACGACTCCGAACTGATCGCCGAGCTGTACCAGGCGCTGCGCTCCAGCGGTTACTTCGAGTCGGTACGGGTCGATGCCAACCCCGCCGAGGCTGAGCAGCAGCGGATTCCAGTGAGGGTGCAACTGCACACGCGCTTGCCGCGCACCATGGGGCTGGGCCTGGGCTTTTCCACCGACGTGGGACCCCGTGGCAAGGCCAACTGGACGCGGCACTGGGCCAACCCGCAAGGGCACAGCTATGGCGCGGAAGCGGAGCTGTCGGCGCCAAGGCAAAACGTCGGCCTGTGGTACGACGTGCCACTGGACCCACCGCTGACCGACAAACTGCGCTATGCCGGCGGCTACCAATATGAAGAACTGGCCGATACCGACAGCCTCAGTCGCCTGCTGACCCTTGGCCCGGAGTGGCACAGCAAGCTGGAGAGTGGCTGGCAACGGGTGATTTCATTGAAGTGGCAACACGAGGAATACCGGCTCGGCGATGACGCGGGCTTGAGTACCCTGTTGATGCCCGGCATCAGTTACGCCTACCTGAAGAGCGACAATCCACTCGACCCGAGCCAGGGCTATCGCCTGCAGTTCGACCTGGCAGCGGCCAAGGAGGGACTGCTCTCGGATGCCAACGTGCTGCACGGCAATGTCGTGCTCAAGGGCCTGACCACGCTGGCGCAGAAACACCGCTTTCTCGGTCGGGTGCAATTTGGGGCCACCGAGTCCAATGGGTTTAGTGGGGTGCCGCCGTCCCTGCGCTTCTTCGCCGGCGGCGATCAGACCGTACGCGGTTATGACTACCAGAGCCTGTCACCGGAAAACTCGGACGGCGACAAGATCGGTGGACACTACCTGTTTGCCGCCAGCGCCGAGTACCAATACAGCGTGGCCGAGCGCTGGCGGGTCGCTAGCTTCATCGACCAGGGCAACGCGTTCAATTCGCTGGACTTCACCGGCTTGAAAAGCGCGGTCGGCTTTGGTTTGCGCTGGGTCTCACCGGTTGGCCCGCTGCGCCTGGACCTGGCTCACCCACTGGATGACCAGGGCGGCGTACGCCTGCACTTTTCCATGGGGCCGGAGCTATGAAACGGGTGCTGAAAAACAGCCTGTTGGGCCTGCTCGGCGGCGTGTTGCTGCTTGTGCTCGGCCTGACGCTGTTACTCGGCACTACTGCTGGCAGCCGCTGGGCTCTGGCGCGCGTGCCAGGCTTGCAGGTGGAGAATTTCGGCGGCCGACTGGCCGGGCAGTGGTCCGCTGAGCGGCTGACCTGGCAGCAGAGCGACAACCGGGTGGAGGTCAGCGCGGCCGAATTTGCCTGGTCGCCGCACTGCTTACTGCGCCTGACCCTGTGCATCGAGCGTCTGCACGTCGGGCAAATCAGCCTCACCCTGGCCCCCGGCAGAGAAGACAACGACGAGCCACTGAGCCTGCCGGAGTTGCAACTGCCGTTGGCCTTGCGCCTGGGCGAAGTGCGTATCGGCAGCTTGCTGCTGGATGGCGACGAGCAGCTGCGCGGCTTGCAATTGGCCGCACAATGGCGTGCGGGTGGCTTGCAAATCGACAGCCTGAGCCTGCAGCGTGGCGATTTGGCGCTGGATCTGCACGGCAGATTAGACCCTCGCGGCGACTGGCCGCTGAGTGCCGAAGGCAGCCTGCACCTGCCCGCGCCCGGCCAGCAACCCTGGCAGCTGGCCGTTCAGGTCAGTGGTGACCTGCTCAAGGGCCTGCAGCTGATTGCCGATAGTACGGGCTACCTGAACGGTCGGCTGACCGCCGAGGTGCAGCCGTTGGCCGACCACCTGCCAGCCCGTGCGCGGTTGTTGGCCGACGGTTTCAAGGGCGGCAGCGAACTGCCGGATACCCTGCGCCTGGATAAGCTCGAACTCAATGCCCAGGGCGACCTGGCCCAGGGTTATCGGGTCAACGGCAGTGCCGAGCTGCCAGGGCAGGGCGGACCGTTGGCCCTGACGCTACAGGGCCTGGTTGACGCAGGCGGCGCCGAGGTCGCGGCGCTGGAGCTGAGCGCCAGTGCCGAGCAACGTGTGCACCTCAGCGCCCAGCTGGACTGGCGCGAGGACTTTAGCGTCGACAGCCGTTTCGACTGGCAGGATTTCCCCTGGCGCCGGCTCTACCCCACGGCTGAAGAGCCGCCGGTGCTGCTGCGCCGACTCAAGGGAGAATTGGCGTACCAGAATGGTAACTACCTGGGCCACTTCAACGCCGACCTGGAGGGCCCGGCTGGCGCCTTCAGCCTGCAGAGCCCGTTGAGTGGTGATCTGCAGCAGGTGCACCTGCCCGAACTGCAACTACGCGCCGGTCAGGGGCAGGCCGATGGTCAGCTGAGCCTGGGCTTCGCCGACGCCTTGGATTGGGATGCACAACTGCAGCTGAGCAACTTCGATCCGGCCTACTGGCTGGCTGAGTTGCCCGGTCACCTGGGTGGCCCGCTGCGCAGTCAGGGCCAGTTCAAGGACCAGCAACTGAGCCTGAGTGCCGATATCGACCTCAAGGGGCGTTTGCGTGGCCAGCCGGCGCAGTTTCAGGCCCAGGGAGCGGGTGCCGGCCAGCAATGGACGTTGAGTCGGCTGGACCTGCGCCTGGGGGATAACCGTATCCAGGGCAGTGCGGCACTGGCACAGCACCTCAGCGGGCAGTTGCGCCTGGCTTTACCGCGTCTGGGGCAGCTCTGGCCGCAGCTGCAGGGGCAACTCGACGGCCAACTCGACCTGGCGGGAACCCTGCAAGCACCGCAAGGCCAGTTGCGCATGCAAGGTCAGCGCTTGGCGTTTGCCGAGCAACGACTGAGGCGTTTGCGTCTAGAGGCCAGTCTCGACAGCAACCAGCGGGCTCGGATCGAGCTGAATGGTGAGGGGATCGCCCTAGGCGAGACCCAACTCGGCCAACTCACGCTCGAGGGGCAAGGTGATCAACGGCAGCAGCAGCTTGACCTCAAGTTGCAAGGCCCCTTGTTGCGCAGCAGCTTGGCCCTGGATGGCAGCCTGAATAAAGGCACCTGGCGTGGCCGCCTGAGTCGCGGCGCGGTGCAGAGCGGCGGACAGGATTGGCGCCTGCAACAGCCGGCCAAGCTGGAACGCCTGGCCAACGGCCAGATCAACCTGGGCGCGCACTGCTGGCGTTCGGGGCCGGCCAGCTTGTGCGGTGGGGAACAACGCCTGCAGCCAGAGCCGAAACTGCGCTATCGGTTGACAGACTTTCCGCTCGACAGCCTGGCGCAGTGGCTGCCGAAAGACTTCGCCTGGCAGGGTCAGCTCAACGCCGAGGTACAGCTGGACCTGCCGGCCAGCGGACCCTCTGGGCGAATCCTGCTGGATGCCGGCCGGGGTGTCTGGCGGATTCGTGAGCAGGGACAATGGCTGGACTTCCCTTACGACAGCCTGCGCCTGAGCAGTCAGTTGCGTCCGCAGCGCATCGACACACAGTTGAACCTGCGCGGGGCGAAAATGGGTGAACTGACGCTACTGGCTCAGCTCGACCCGCGCCCGGCAGATAAGCCGCTGTCCGGCGAGTTCCGCCTGAGCGGTCTGGATCTGGCGTTGGCAAGGCCCTTCGTGCCGAGGGTCGAGCAGCTCAGTGGACAGCTCAACGGTAACGGCACCTTGTCCGGCAGCCTGCTGACGCCGCAGGTCAACGGCCGTGTGCAACTGAGCAACGGTGTGATATCCGGCGGCGATCTGCCAACCCAGATCGAGGACCTGCAACTGCAAGCCCTGATAGCCGGCGAGCGTCTGCAACTCAGCGGCGATTGGCGCAGTGGTGAAAAAGGCCAGGGTAGCCTGAGCGGCGAGCTGGCCTGGAGTAGCGGACTAGCCGGCGAATTGCGCGTTCGTGGCAGCAGCTTGCCGGTTACGGTCGAGCCCTATGCCGACCTTGAGGTCGAGCCGGATCTGCGCCTGCGCATCGCCGATGAGCAGTTGTCGGTGGCCGGCAAGCTGCTGATCCCCAGTGGCAAGATAGTCATCCGCGAACTGCCGCCGTCGACGGTCAAGGTCTCCGAGGATGCGCGGATCATTGGTCGCGAAAGCGCCGAGCGGCAACCCACGGCAATTGCTATGGACATCGACGTCGAGGTCGGCCAGGAGCGTCTGAGCTTCACCGGCTTCGGTCTGAAAGCCGACCTGGCCGGACGCGTGCATATCGGCGATGACCTCGACACGCGCGGTGAACTGAACCTCAATAACGGACGTTTCCGCGCCTATGGCCAGCGCTTGACCATTCGCCGTGCGCGGTTGCTGTTCGCCGGCCCGATCGATCAACCCTATCTGGATGTCGAGGCGATTCGCCGGGTCGATGGAGTCACCGCCGGCTTGCGCCTGAGCGGCAATGCCGAACAGCCGAAATCCGAGGTGTTCTCCGAGCCGGCGATGAGCCAGGAACAGGCCTTGTCATACCTGGTGCTCGGCCGGCCGTTGGGGCAAAGCAGTGGCGAGAGCAATCTGCTGGCCCAGGCCGCGTTGTCCATGGGCTTGGCCGGCAGTTCCTCACTGACAGGGAATGTCGCGACCCGACTCGGCATCCAGGACTTTCAACTGGACACCGAGGGCAGTGGTACAAGTACCAGCGTGGTCGCCAGCGGTAACCTGTCGGAGCGGCTGAGTCTGCGTTATGGCGTGGGCGTGTTCGAACCGGCCAACACCGTCGCGTTGCGTTATGAGCTGAGCAAGCGCCTCTACCTTGAGGCTGCCAGCGGTTTGGCCAGTTCACTCGACATCTTCTATAAGCGTGATTTTTAATCGATCATGAAGCGATGTTATCGGCGGTGCCGGCTGGCGGACAAAGTGGCGTGTTGGTATCACCGCAACCGTGCCTGACGCGCCACTGTATGTCAGGTCAATCGAGGATCGGCACGGATAAACGCCGGAGTCGATTGTCGGTCGCGACGTGACCCATCGTTGCGTCTCGATGTCAGCATAAATAGCGCTGTCATTCCGCGGCGCATCTGATCGAGCCGGGTAAAACGCCCGTGCTTAACAAGAAGAAAAAGGAGCCTCAGATGGAATTCCTCAACAACCTGGTCAATCAGATCAATGGTCTCGTCTGGGGGCCGCCGATGCTGGTGATGATCCTCGGCACCGGCCTGTTCCTCATGCTGCGCCTCAAGTTCATGCCGCTGGCGAAGATCGTCCCGGGCTTTCGCTTGATGTGGCAAGGTCGCAAGAAAGACGATGAGGAAAGTGGTGAAATCAGCCCGTTCCAGGCGCTGATGACCTGTCTGGCGGCCACAGTGGGTACCGGTAATATCGCCGGTGTGGCCACGGCTATTTTCCTCGGTGGTCCCGGCGCGCTGTTCTGGATGTGGTGTACCGCCCTGGTCGGTATGGCCACCAAGTACTGTGAAGTGGTGTTAGCGGTGCATTACCGCGAGAAGGACGAGCGCGGCGAGCACGTCGGCGGGCCTATGTACGCGATCAAGAACGGGCTGGGCAAGAAGTGGGTTTGGCTGGGCACCGCGTTCGCCATCTTCGGCGGTTTTGCCGGCTTCGGTATCGGCAACATGGTCCAGGTCAACAGTATGGCCCATGCCCTGGAAGCGACTTTCGCGATTCCGACCTGGGTCACCGGCGTGGTCACCATGGTCGTGGTTGGCCTGGTAATTCTTGGCGGTATCCGGCGTATCGGTAAGGTCGCCGCCTCGCTGGTGCCTTTCATGTGTGTGGCCTATATCGTGGCTGCCATCGTGGTACTGGTGGTAAATGCCGCCGCCATTCCGGCATCGTTCGAGCTGATCTTCACCCATGCCTTCACCCCCATTGCTGCTACCGGTGGCTTCGCCGGCGCCGCGGTAATGGCAGCCATTCGCTTCGGTGTAGCCCGTGGCATCTTCTCCAACGAGGCCGGCCTCGGCACCGCCGGTATCGCTCAGGCCGCGGGCACCACCACCAGCCCGGTGCGCTCGGGAATGATCGGCATGCTCGGCACCTTTATCGACACCCTGATCATCTGCACCTTGACTGGTCTGGCTATCATTTCCTCCGGCGTATGGAGCACCGGCGTCAGCGGGGCGGCACTTTCGGCTGCGGCCTTCGAGTCGGCCATGCCGGGTATCGGCGGCTCCATCTTGACCATAGCCCTGGTGGTATTCGCCTTTACCACCATCCTCGGTTGGAGTTATTTCAGCGAGAAGTGCTGGGAATTCATGGTCGGCGCCAAGGTGATTCAGCCGTTCCGTATTCTCTGGGTGCTGGTCGTTCCCTTGGGCGCCGTCGCTCAACTGGATTTCGTCTGGCTGGTCGCAGACACCTTGAACGGCCTGATGGCGTTGCCCAACCTGCTGTCCTTGTTGCTGCTCAGCCCGATTGTGGTGAAACTGACCCAGGCCCACTTTGCGAAACAATGATGTATCTTAGGCGCGCCTTGATCTGACCCGTCGGTCAGCTTTATGGCGCGCGCTGTGTTCTACTCTTCAATCCTCCACGTTGCAGAAAGGATCAATCTCATGTCGCAAGTCACCCTCAAAGGCAGCCCGGTACAAGTCGCTGGCCAACTGCCGCAAGCCGGTCAGCAAGCGCCTGCGTTCACCCTGGTCGGCGCCGGCCTGGCCGACGTCAGCCTGAGCAGCTTCTCTGGCAAGCGCAAAGTGCTGAATATTTTCCCCAGCGTCGACACCCCGACCTGCGCGACTTCGGTACGTACCTTCAATGCCGGTGCCAGCAAGCTGGATAACACCGTGGTGCTGTGTATTTCCGCCGACCTGCCATTCGCTCAAGCGCGTTTCTGCGGCGCCGAAGGGCTGGACAACGTGGTCAACCTGTCGACCATGCGCGGCGCCGAGTTCCTCAAGAACTACGGAGTAGCCATTGCCGACGGCCCGTTGGTCGGCGTCGCGGCGCGGGCCGTGGTGGTGCTGGATGAGAACGGCAAGGTATTGCACAGCGAGCTGGTCGCCGAAATCGGCAACGAGCCGAACTACGATGCGGTCATGGCCGTACTCAAGTAAGCGCCACCAGTAACGCAGAACGGCCTACCTCGGTAGGCCGTTCGCATGTCAGGGCCTGGTTAATCTCCAGGTAACCAAACAGTCGTCAGGCACGCGTCAACGTGTCAGTTGGGCCATGGAGGAGGGCGCGTAACGCTCGCCCGCCGCTACTTGTGGTGGAAAGATGGCGCTTAACGCGGCCAGATCCGCCGTCGTCAGCTGAACATCCAGCGCCGCGATATTCTCCTCCAGATAGTGACGGCGCTTGGTGCCGGGGATCGGGATCAGATCGTCGCCCTGGGCAAGCACCCAGGCCAGGGCCAGTTGCGAGGCCTTGATGCCTTTCTCCACCGCCAGCCGCTCGACCTGGGCGACCAATTGCAGGTTCTTGGCGAAGTTCGCTCCCTGAAAGCGCGGACTGCTGCGTCGGTAATCGTCCTCGGCGAAATCCTCGGGGCTTTTCAGGGCGCCGGTGAGAAAGCCCCGACCCAGCGGACTGTAGGGAACGAAGGCGATGCCCAGCTTGCGGCAGGTGGCCAATACGCCATTCTCCTCCGGGTCTCGGGTCCACAACGAGTACTCGGTCTGCACGGCACTGATCGGGTGCACGCGGTGGGCGCGTTCCAGCGTCTCGGGAGCGACTTCGCAGAGCCCCAGGTAGCGCACCTTGCCTTGTTGCACCAGTTCGGCCATGGCGCCGATGGTGTCCTCGATCGGTACATTCGGATCGATACGGTGCTGGTAGTAAAGGTCCAGATAATCGGTATTGAGGCGCTGCAAGCTGCCTTCGACGGCTTGGCGCAGGTAGTCCGGGCTGCCATTCAGACCGCGGCCCTGCGGGTCGTTGGGGTCGCGCACTATGCCGAACTTACTGGCGATCACCGCCTGTTGGCGCTTGCCGGCCAAGGCGCGACCGAGCAGCTGTTCGTTGCTGTGCGGCCCATACATATCGGCGGTATCGAGGAAGTTGAGCCCCAGTTCCAGGGCGCAGTGCAGGGTGGCGATGGACTCCTGGTCATCGCGCCCGCCGCTATAGAAATCGCTCATGCCCATACAGCCAAGACCGATTGCCGAGATTGCCGGGCCCTGGGCCCCTAGACGACGCGTTTTCATGATTGACTCCTGTGCAGAACAGCTTATGACCTGGCCGAGTCTGATCATTGATGCTCAATGTATAAACAGCTCTAATACGTATTAACTATTCGTAAAATCACAACAATAAGGTGAGCCATGGACCGTTTACTTGCCATGCAGGTGTTCACCCGTATTGTCGAATTGGGCGCTTTCGGCAAGGCTGCGGACAGCCTGGGCCTGCCACGGGCTTCGGTGACGCTGCTGATCAAACAGCTGGAGCGGCACCTGGGCGTGCAGTTGCTGCACCGCACCACTCGCCAGGTAAGCCCGACCCTGGATGGTCATGCTTACTACGATCGTTGCCTGCGCTTGCTGAGTGACCTGGAGGAGACCGAGTCGTTCTTCTCGCAGACCCGCAACAACCCACAAGGCCGGTTACGGGTGGACCTGCCGACCTCACTGGCGGCGCGGGTGGTGATTCCCGCATTACCGGAGTTCTGCGCCCGCTACCCGCGCATCCAGCTGGAAGTGGGCGCCAGCGATCGACCGGTGGACCTGATTCGCGAGGGCGTGGATTGCGTCCTGCGCGCAGGCGAGGTGCATGACACCAGTCTGATGGCCCGGCCGCTGGCACAACTGCCGCAAATCACCTGCGCCAGTTCCGCTTATCTGCAGCGGCATGGCACACCACAGAGCATTGCCGAACTGCAGGACCACCTCGCGGTTAACTACCTGTCAGCGCTGACCGGTCGCTGTTTCCCATTGGACTTCATCAACGATGGCGAGCGCATCGAGTTGCAACTGCCCGGTAGTCTCTCGGTCAACAGTGCGGAAAGTTATGTGGCGGCATGCGAGGCCGGCATGGGGATCATTCAGGCGCCGTATTACCACCTCTGTGAGCAACTGGCGGCTGGTACGCTGTGCGAGATACTCGCGCAGTATCGACCCGCGCCCATGCCGCTGACGGCGCTGTACCCCCAGCAGCGCCAACTCTCCCGGCGGGTGCGGGTATTCGTCGACTGGTTGGTTGAGCTGTTTGCCCGCGAGGATCTGGTCAGTTGCCCGCAGCCCTTGGATTGAGCGGCGTCGAAGCCCTTTAACAGGCCGTTCAAAAACTACTGCGCTCGGCGATGCGGCGTTGACATCAGCCCGGGACGCGGCGTCTCAAAATGCTCATGTACAACTCGTACACTGCGCTTTTTCGACTGATCTCGCCTTGCTTAGCCTTCGCTCGCTACATTCTTCAACGGTCTGTTAGCCATAACGGAACATCCTGAAACGGCCTGCATGTGGGTGCTTTTCTGTTGCCGCTCAACCACTTGGTTACTCCGCTAAGGGTAAATGGCCGGTAAAGATTCTATGCAGCGGGGCTGACACTGCTTATCGTTCAGGCTCTCAAGAACAGTGACTGCAGACCATGCCCGATACCCGCTCGACTCCGCGCCTTTCCCGTACCTGGCTGATCATCCCGATCCTGCTCGTCAGCGCGCTGCTGCTGTGGTTGCTGTGGCCGGTCAAACCGGCCGAAGAAGGTGGACGTGCTGGCTTCCGGGGCCGAGATGGCGGCCCGGTGCCGGTCAGGGTCACGACAGTCGGCCAGGGCGATTTCAATATCGAGCTGAAGGCGCTGGGCACGGTGACCGCGCTGAATACCGTGAGTGTGCGCAGCCGGGTCGAGGGTGAACTGCTCAAGCTGCTGTTCGAGGAGGGGCAGCAGGTCAAGGCCGGCGATTCACTGGCGCAGATAGACCCGCGTGCCTATCAGATTGCCCTGCAGCAGGCGCAAGGCGCACTGCAGGAGAACCAGGCCCAATTGAAAAACGCCGAGATAGACCTGGCCCGCTATCGCGGTCTGTTCGACGAGGACTCCATCGCCAAACAGACCCTGGATACCCAGCAGGCGCTGGTCAACCAGTACCGTGGCACGCTGAAGACTAACCAGGCTGCGGTGGCCAACGCGCGCCTGAACCTGGAGTTCACTCGGATAGTCGCACCGATCGACGGCCGCCTCGGCTTGCGCCAGGTGGACGCCGGCAACCTGATCAGCAGCGGCGACACCACGCCCATCGTGGTCATCACCCAGGTCAAACCGATCACAGTCAACTTCACCCTACCGGAAAATGAGCTACCGCCGGTGCTGGCCCGCGTGCGCCAGGGCGAGCAGCTACGCGTGCAGGCCTGGGATCGTAGCGAACAACAGCTGTTGGCCGAAGGCACGCTGCACAGCCTGGATAACCAGATTGATACCGCCACCGGCACCGTCAAGCTCAAGGCGCGCTTCGAGAATGCCGACGAGTTGCTGTTCCCAAACCAGTTCGTCAACGTGCGCCTGCGCGTGGAAACCCGCAAGGCGGCCACCCTGATCCCCTCGGCAGCGCTGCAATACGGCTCGAAAGGCACCTTCGTGTTCCTCCTGGATGGGCAGGACAAGGTACAGATCCGCCCGGTCAGCGTCGGCGCCAGCGATGCCGGCAGTGTGTTGATCAACGACGGACTGGCCGTAGGCGAGCGCCTGGTTCTGGAAGGGACCGACAAGCTGAAACAGGGCAGTGCGGTGCAGGTCATCGCCAAACCAGGCGACAAAGCGCAGGCCAGCAAGCCGCTACGCGCGAAGAAAGACGCATGAACGCCTCGCGCCTGTTCATCCTGCGGCCGGTCGCCACCACGCTGCTGATGCTGGCGATTTTCCTGGTCGGCCTGATCGCCTATCGGTTGCTACCGGTGTCGGCCTTGCCCCAGGTGGATTACCCGACCATTCGCGTGCTGACCCTGTATCCCGGTGCCAGCCCCGATGTGATGACCAGCGCGGTGACCGCGCCGCTGGAGCGTCAGTTCGGGCAGATGCCGGGGCTGCAGCAAATGTCCTCGGCCAGTTCCGGTGGCGCCTCGGTGATCACCCTGCGGTTCGCCCTGGAGGTCGATCTGGATGTGGCCGAGCAACAGGTGCAGGCGGCGATCAATGGTGCCACCAACCTGCTGCCCAACGACCTGCCGGCGCCGCCGGTGTACAACAAGGTCAACCCGGCGGACACCCCGGTGCTGAGCCTGGCGATCAGCTCGGCAACCCTGCCGTTGACCGAGGTGCATGACCTGGTCGACACGCGCATGGCGCAGAAGATCGCGCAGATCAGTGGCGTCGGCCTGGTCAGCCTGGCCGGGGGGCAGCGCCCGGCGGTGCGCATCCGCGTCGACCCACAGGCCCTGGCCAGCCACGGCCTCAACCTGAGTGATGTGCGCAGCCTGATCACTGCGTCCAACGTCAACCAGCCCAAGGGCAACTTCGACGGCCCGACCCGGGTCTCGCAGCTCGATGCCAATGACCAGCTCAAGTCCGCCGACGAGTACCGCGGCCTGATCCTCAAGTATGAAAACGCCGCCGCCCTGCGCCTGCAGGATGTCGCCAGCGTGGTCGACGGCGCCGAGAACCTGCGCCTGGCCGCCTGGGCCGACCGCAACGAGACGGTGTTGCTGAGTATTCAACGCCAGCCGGGCGCCAACGTGATCGAGGTGGTCGACCGCATCCACAGGCTATTGCCGAGCATCACCGCCGGTTTGCCCGCCAGCATCGAGGTCAAGGTGCTCACCGACCGCACCCAGACCATCCGCGCGGCCATCAGCGACGTACAGTTCGAGTTGCTGTTGGCCATCGCCCTGGTGGTGCTGGTGACCTTCCTGTTTCTGCGCAAACTGTCCGCCACCCTGATCCCCTCGATAGTCGTGCCGCTGTCGCTGATCGGCACCTTCGCGGTGATGTACCTGGCCGGTTTCTCGATCAACAACCTGACACTGATGGCGCTGACCATCGCCACCGGTTTCGTGGTGGACGACGCCATCGTCATGCTGGAAAACATCAGCCGTCATCTGGAGGCGGGCGAGACGCCGCTGAATGCCGCGCTCAAGGGCGCCAAGCAGATCGGTTTCACCCTGATCTCGCTGACCCTGTCGCTGATCGCGGTGCTGATTCCGCTGTTGTTCATGGCCGACGTGGTCGGGCGCCTGTTCCGCGAATTCGCCATCACCCTGGCGGTGGCGATCCTGATTTCCCTGCTGGTATCGCTGACCCTGACGCCGATGATGTGTGCACGTCTGCTCAAGCAGGAAAAGGAAGATGAGCAGGGTCGTTTCTACCGCGCCAGCGGCGCTTTTATCGACGGCCTGATCGAGCGCTACGGAGTGGGCCTGCAGTGGGTACTCAAGCGCCAGACCCTGACCCTGCTGGTCGCCCTGGGCACCTTGGGCTTGACCGTGCTGTTGTATCTGGCCGTGCCCAAGGGCTTTTTCCCGGTGCAGGACACCGGGGCGATCCAGGGCATTTCCGAGGCACCGCAGAGCATTTCCTTCGGCGCCATGAGCGAGCGCCAGCAACGCCTGGCCGAGGTGATACTGACGGACCCGGCGGTGGCCAGCCTGTCGTCCTATATCGGCGTGGACGGCGATAACCCGACGCTGAACAGCGGCCGCTTGCTGATCAATCTCAAACCCCATAGTGAGCGCGAGGTCACCGCTAGTCAGGTGATCGAACGCCTGCGGCCCGAGCTGGCCCAGGTACCGGGCATCCAGTTGTACCTGCAACCGGTGCAGGACCTGAGCATCGAGGACCGGGTCAGCCGCACCCAGTTCCAGTTCAGCCTGGAGTCGCCGGATATGGCCCTGCTGGAGAGCTGGACGCCCAAGCTGGTCGAGGCCCTGAGTCAGCAGGCGGCGCTAAGCGACGTGGCCAGTGACCTGCAGAACCGTGGCCTGCAGGTGTATCTGCAGATCGACCGCGACGCCGCCGCGCGGCTGGGTGTGAGTGTCAGTGCCATCGATGACGCGCTGTATGACGCCTTCGGCCAGCGGCAGATCTCGACCATCTTCACCCAGGCCAGCCAGTATCGGGTGGTGCTGGAGAGCCAGGGCGCCGGCAGCCTCGGCCCGGCGGCGCTGGAGCAGATCCATGTGCGCAGCGCCAGTGGCGAACAGGTGCGCTTGTCCGCCCTGGCGAAGATCGAGCAGCGCTCGGCTGCACTGCTGGTCAACCATATCGGCCAGTTTCCGGCCGTTACCGTGTCGTTCAACCTGGGCGAGAATACCTCGCTGGGCGAGGCGGTGGCGGTGATCGAGCAGGTCGAGCAGGCCATCGGCTTGCCGGCCGGCATCCAGAGCCGCTTCCAGGGCGCCGCCGAGGCCTTTCGCAGCTCGCTGTCGAGCACCCTGTTACTGATCCTGGCGGCGGTGGTAACCATGTACATCGTCCTCGGCGTGCTCTACGAGAGCTATATCCACCCGATCACCATTCTCTCCACGCTGCCCTCGGCCGGGGTCGGCGCCTTGCTGGCCTTGCTGTTGAGCGGTAACGACCTGGGCCTGATCGCCATCATCGGCATCATCCTGCTGATCGGCATCGTCAAGAAGAACGCGATCATGATGATCGACTTCGCCCTGGAGGCCGAACGCCAGCAGGGCCTGGCCCCCGAGGCGGCGATCTACCAGGCGGCCTTGCTGCGTTTCCGGCCGATTCTGATGACCACCCTGGCGGCGCTGTTCGGCGCCATTCCATTGATGCTGGCCAGCGGCTCAGGGGCCGAACTGCGCCAGCCCCTGGGCATCGTCATGGTCGGCGGCCTGCTGCTCAGCCAGGTGTTGACGCTGTTCACCACGCCGGTGATCTACCTGTGGTTCGACCGCCTTTCGCGGCGCTTCGGTGGGCGTAGCACGGCGGGTGTCGTGATCCAGCCATGAACCTCTCGGCCCCCTTTATCCGTCGTCCGGTGGCGACCCTGCTGCTGAGCCTGGCGATTCTCCTGCTCGGCGGCCTGACCTTCGGCCTGTTGCCGGTGGCGCCGCTGCCGAAAATGGACTTCCCGGCCATTGTCGTCGATGCCAGCCTGCCGGGGGCCAGCCCGCAGATCATGGCCTCCAGCGTGGCCACGCCGCTGGAGCGCTCGCTCGGCACCATCGCCGGCATCAGCGAGATGACCAGCCGCAGCAGCCAGGGCAGCACGCGGATCATCCTGCTGTTCGATATCGACCGCGATGTCGATGCCGCCGCACGCGAGGTGCAGGCGGCGATCAATGCCGCGCGCAACCTTCTGCCCAGCGGTATGCGCAACATGCCCAGCTACCGCAAGGTCAATCCCTCGCAGGCGCCGATCATGGTGCTGTCGATGACCTCGCCGGTGCTGCAGAAGGGCGAACTGTACGACCTGGCGTCCAGCGTACTGGCGCAGAAGCTGGCCCAGGTGCAGGGCGTCGGTGAGGTGCAGATCGGCGGCAGCTCGCTGCCGGCGGTACGCGTGGCCCTGGAGCCGCGCCTGCTTGATCACTACGGCATAGCCCTGGACGAGGTGCGTGAGGCGATCAGTCAGGCCA
The DNA here is from genome assembly GCF_000498575.2 of Pseudomonas taeanensis MS-3. Lineage (GTDB taxonomy): Bacteria > Pseudomonadota > Gammaproteobacteria > Pseudomonadales > Pseudomonadaceae > Aquipseudomonas > Aquipseudomonas taeanensis. The sequence goes on along the minus strand of NZ_AWSQ01000004.1, from coordinate 336,398 downwards.
ACGTCGACCGGCCCAAGGGATCGGTGGAAGACGGCACGCGGCACTGGCAGATACAGGCCAACGACCAGTTGGCGAAGGCCGCGGACTACCGCCCGCTGATCATCCGCTACCAGAACGATGCGGCGGTACGCCTGGGTGATGTCGCCGAGGTCAGCGACGGCGTGCAGGACCGCTACAACAGCGGCTTCTACAACGACAATCCGGCGGTACTGCTGGTGATCAATCGCCAGGCTGGCGCCAACATCATCGAAACCATCGCCGACATTCGCGCCCAACTGCCGGCCTTGCAGGCGGTGATGCCGGCCAACGTCACCCTGGAAGTGGCGATGGACCGCTCGCCGGTGATCCGCGCCACCCTGCATGAAGCCGAACGCACGCTGTTGATCGCCGTAGCCCTGGTGATTCTGGTGGTGTTCGCCTTCCTTGGCCGCTGGCGCGCCGCGCTGATCCCGGCGCTGGCGGTGCCGGTGTCGCTGGTAGGCACCTTCGCGGTCATGTACCTGCTGGATTTCTCGCTGAACAACCTGTCTCTGATGGCGCTGATCATCGCCACCGGCCTGGTGGTGGACGACGCCATCGTGGTGCTGGAGAACATCTCGCGGCATATCGAGGCCGGTGAAACGCCCATGGCGGCGGCGTTCAAGGGCTCGCGGGAGGTCGGCTTCACCCTGTTGTCGATGAACCTGTCGCTGGTCGTGGTGTTTCTCTCGATCCTGTTCATGGGCGGCATCGTCAGCAACCTGTTCCGCGAGTTTTCCATCACCCTGGCGGTGGCCATCCTGATCTCCATGCTGGTGTCGCTGACCCTGACGCCGATGCTCTGTGCCCGCTGGCTCAAACCCGAGCGGGCAGAAGGCGAGCAGGCCGGCTTGCAGCGCTTCGGCGCACGGCTGCAGACGCGCGTGCTGGCGGCCTATGCGCGCAGTCTGGATTGGGCCTTGCGCCATCACCGCCTGACCCTGGTTAGCTTGCTGGCGACCGTGGCCTTCAATGTATTTCTGTTCGTCGAAGTGCCGAAGACCTTCATGCCGCAGCAGGACACCGGCCAACTGATCGGCTTCGTCCGTGGTGACGATGGCCTGTCCTTCCAGGTCATGCAGCCGAAGATGGAAATCTACCGCCGTGCCTTGCTCGCCGACCCGGCAGTGCAGAGCGTGGCCGGCTTTATCGGTGGCTCCGGCGGGATCAACAACGCCTTCCTGGTGATTCGCCTGAAAGCCATGGCCGAACGCGATCTGTCCGCCCAGCAGGTGATCGACCGGCTGCGCGACAGCGTGCCGAAGGTAGCGGGTGGGCGCCTGTTCCTGATGCCGGACCAGGACCTGCAATTCGGCGGTCGCCAGGGGCGCAGCTCGGAAAACGAGTATGTGCTGCTGGCCAGCGAGCTGGATGACCTCAACGCCTGGCTGCCGAAGGTGCGCGACGCCCTGGCGGCCTTACCCGAGCTGACCGACATAGACGCCAACGAAGGCGAGGGCGCGCAGCAGATTCGCCTGGTCGTCGACCGCGACGCCGCACGGCGCCTGGGCGTGGACATGAGCATGGTCACCGCGGTGCTGAACAACGCCTTCAGCCAGCGGCAGATTTCCACCATCTACGACAGTCTCAACCAGTACAGCGTGGTGATGGAAATCAACCCCAAGTACGCCGAATACCCGGAGGCGCTCGAGCAGATCCAGGTGATCGGCGCCGAGGGCCAGCGCGTGCCGCTGGCCAGTTTTGCCCACTGGGAGCGCAGCCTGGAGGAGGACAGGGTCAACCATCAGGGGCAGTTCGCCGCGGACAGCATCGGCTACTCCCTGGCCCCGGAGGTGACGCAGGAGCAGGCCAATGCCGCCATCGCCCGGGCGGTGGCCGAGGTCAACCTGCCGACCGAGGTGCAGGGCAGCCTGGGCGGTACCGGCGGCGCCTTCGCCAGCGCCGCCAAGGGCCAGCCGCTGATGATCCTCGGCGCCTTGCTGGTGGTCTACATCGTGCTGGGCATCCTCTACGAGAGCTACATCCACCCGCTGACTATCCTCTCGACGCTGCCCTCGGCCGGGGTCGGCGCCTTGCTGGCGATCATCCTCACTGGCGGCGAGTTCAGCCTGATCTCTTTGCTCGGCCTGTTTTTGCTGATCGGCGTGGTGAAGAAGAACGCCATCCTGATGATCGACCTGGCCCTGCAGCTGGAACGCCAGGACCGACTCAGCCCCGAGGAGTCGATCCGCCGTGCCTGCCTGCTGCGTTTCCGGCCGATCATCATGACCACCCTGGCCGCCATGCTCGGCGCCTTGCCGTTGCTGCTGGGCATGGCCGAAGGCGCGGAGATGCGCCAGCCGCTGGGCCTGACCATCGTCGGTGGGCTTATCCTCAGTCAGTTGCTGACCCTCTACACCACTCCGGTGGTTTACCTCTATCTCGACCGTCTGCGCCACCGGGTCAACCGCTGGCGCGGCGTGCGCACCGATGCCGCCCTGGATACCCCCGTATGAAGCCTGTAATCCTGCGTTCGCTGTGCCTGAGCCTGGCCGCCTTGGCCCTCAGTGCCTGTGCCATTGGTCCTGACTACCGGCGCCCGGACTCGGCCAGCGCCCTGCACTTCAAGCAGGCCGCCGGCTGGAAAGCCGCCGCTCCGGCCGATGAGGCGCTGCGCGGTGACTGGTGGCGGCTGTATGGCGACAGCGAGCTGAACCAGCTGGTCGAACGTCTGAATGCAAACAACCAGAGCCTGGCCAGCGCCGAAGCCCAATACCGCCAGGCCGTCGCCCTGGCGCGCGGTGCGCGGGCGGCGTTCTTTCCCAGTGTCGGTTTCAACAGCGGCGTGACCCGTGCCGGGCAGGGCGGTGGCGACAGCACCATCAGTACCGGCGGCGGCATCAGCGTCAGCGGTTCCAACGCCTCGCAGGTCTCGAAAACCTATGACGCCAACCTCGGCGTCAGCTGGGAGCTGGACATCTGGGGCAAGCTGCGCCGGCAGCTGCAGGCGGACAACGCCAGCATGCAGGCCAGCGCCGCCGATCTGGCGGCCGTGCGCCTGAGCCAGCAGTCGGAGCTGGTGCAAAGCTACCTGCAACTGCGCGTGCTGGATGAGCAGAAGCGCCTGCTGGATGCCACGGTGGCGGCCTATCAGCGCGCGTTCATGATCGCCGACAATCAGTACCGGGCGGGCATAGTGCCGAAGTCCGACGTGACCCAGGCGCTGACCCAGCTGAAGAGCACCGAGGCCGAGGCGATCGACCTTGAGTTTCAGCGCGCCCAGCTCGAACACGCCCTGGCGGTGCTGGTCGGCGTGGCGCCGGCCGAGTTCGAGCTGGCCAGCCGCGAGCATATCCCCGGACTGCCGGCGGTGCCGCTGAGCCTGCCTTCGGTGCTGCTCGAACGCCGCCCGGACATCGCCGCCGCCGAACGCCGGGTGATCTCGGCCAACGCCGCCATCGGCGTGGCCAAGGCCGCCTACTACCCCGACCTGACGTTGTCCGCCAGCGGGGGCTACCGCAGCGGCAGCCTGAGCGACTGGATCAGCATGCCCAACCGCTTCTGGTCGATCGGCCCGGCGTTCGCCGTCAACCTGTTCGACGGCGGCCTGATCCGCTCCCAGGTCGAGCAAAGCGAGGCGCGCTACGACCAGACCGTGGCCGATTACCGGCAAACCGTGCTGGAGAGCTTCCGTGAAGTGGAAGACTTCCTGGTGCAGTTGGCGGTGTTCGAGCGTGAGGCCGTGGTGCAGCAGCAGGCGCTGGAGGCTGCGCGCGAATCGTTGCGGCTGATCCTCAACCAGTACAAGGCTGGCACCGTGGGCTTCAGCGACGTGGTCAGCGTGCAAACCAGTGCCCTGAGCAACGAGCGCACCCGTCTGACCCTGCAAGGCAACCGCCTGAGCGCCAGCGTACAGCTGATCGCCGCCCTGGGCGGCGGTTGGCAGGCGCAGCAGCAGGAGTAGGTAGGACGACGCTGCAATATTCGAGTTGGCCGGCTCGATAGAGGAAAGCGATATAAACCAGCGGTTGATGTAGGGGGAGGGGCGCCGGACTATTAACCCTGATAGGCCGCGTACATGCTGGCGCCTCTCGCGCCAGCGCGCGAGCGAGGGTGGAGCTATGACCCCAGACGCTTCCCTGCACATTCCCATTCGCGACCGGGTGGCCGCGGGTGAAAGCTTGGCGCAACTGTTGCTGGCCTATCGGCAACGTCCCGATGTGATCGTACTGGCCCTGCCACGCGGCGGGGTTCCTGTGGCTTATGAGGTCGCCAGCGCCTTGGACGTGCGCCTGGACCTGATGCTGGTACGCAAACTCGGCGTGCCTGGGCATGCGGAGCTGGCCATGGGCGCCATCGCCAGTGGCGGGGTGCGAGTGATCAACCACGACGTGCTGCATTACGCACGCATCGACCAGGCCAGCATCGACGCGGTGGCCGCGCGGGAAGCCGAGGAGCTGCAGCGCCGTGACCGGGCCTATCGCGGCGAACGGCCGGTGCCGAAGCTGCGCGACCAGCAGGTGATCCTGGTCGACGATGGCGTCGCCACCGGCGCCACCATGCAGGCGGCGATCCGCGCGGCACGCCAGCAGGGGCCAGCACGCATAGTGGTCGCCGTGCCGGTGGCGGCACCTGAAAGCGTGCAACTGCTGCGCAGCCAGGTCGACGAACTTGTCTGCCCGTTGATGCCCGAGATGCTGATGGCGATCGGTCGCTGGTACCTGGATTTCGACCAGACCTCGGACCGCGAGGTGCTCGATCTGTTGCAGCGTGCCTGGCAGCGCCCCTGTGAGCGAGCGACGTAATTCCCGCAGGAGGCCACGCCATGCAACCCCCCGTTCGACGCTTATTGAACCTGACCCTAAGCGATGTGCAGCTGGCTGCCGACTTGCTGCTGCCCGAAGCCGCGACGGGGTTGGTGGTGTTCGTGCATGGCAGCGGCAGCAGCCGGCTCAGCCCACGCAATCAGCAGGTGGCGCTGTATTTTAACGGGCGCGGACTGGCCACCTTGCTGTTCGACCTGCTGACCGAGTCGGAACAGCGCCTGGATCAGGTCAGCCGGGCGCTACGCTTCGACATCCCCATGCTGACCAGGCGCCTGCTCGGGGTGATTGACTGGCTCGCCGCCGACAGCGAACTGCGCCATTTGCACCTCGGTTTGTTCGGTGCCAGCACCGGAGCGGCTGCCGCGTTACTGGTTGCGGCGCAGCGCACGCAGCGGGTGCAGGCGGTGGTCAGTCGCGGCGGCCGCAGTGACCTCGCCGGTGCCGCGCTGGCCGAGGTTCTGGCGCCAACGCTGCTGATTGTCGGCGGCGAAGATTCCCTGGTGTTGCAACTCAATCGCCAGAGCAGCGAGCAACTGCGCTGTACCCAGCGGCTGGTCGTGATACCCGGGGCCAGCCATCTGTTCGAGGAGACCGGCGCCCTGGAAACCGTGGCTCGGGAGGCCGGCGACTGGTTTGAGGGTTACCTGGGCATTCAGGCGTAACCGTCGCTGTTCGCACCGCGCGTCGAGTGCGTGTCGCTAGGGTCTGTTGCCGTTTCATTGCGAGCCACGTTGCCGCGAGAAATGGCCCNNCTCGTGCCTTGCCTCGCGCAAGAACAGGCTACGGCGCGGCCGCGAATGAAACGGCAACAGACCCTAGGTGGCGTTCTATTCACTCGGCCAAACCAGGCTGAAGCCCTGACCGCTACCAGGCCGCACGCTGCAACCAAAGCCAGCGCACTCGCGTAGCAGGCTGTCGAGCAGCCACTGGCGGTCTACGCCTTCGGCATGCTGAATGCTCAACCGCTGCTGCCGAGTGGGCAGCAATTCCAGGGCCAGCAGGCGGCCATCGGCGGCCAGCTCGGCGAAAAACAAAAGCCCCAGATCCGCGCGGTAGCCTGCGTGGCTTTCGATGCCTTCGTAGTCGTCGAGCAGATCGCCGCAGCCGTAGAGAATCAGGCGTTGGCGGTACACCTCGAGCGCCTTGATGTGGTGCGAGGAGTGGCCGTAGAGCACATCCACCCCTGCCTGATCGATCAAGCCGTGGGCGAAGCGCACCTGTTCCGGCGCAATGACGAAGCCCCAGTTGCCACCCCAGTGCAGTGAAACGACGATCACATCGCCCGGGCGTTTCGTCGCAGCGATGCAGGCTGATACCCGCTGCAGGCTGTGCGCCGAGAGGTCGTCCAGGCGCGCGACGCCCGGCTGGTGCGCGCCGGCCGCCCAGTCTGGCGGCACCCCGCAGTCCGGGGTGGCCCAGGCGAACAGCAGCAGTCGTCGGTGATCGGACAGGGCGAGAGTCGCCGGGGTTTCGGCAGCAGCCAGGTGTAACCCGGCGCCGGCATGTTGCAGGCCATGGCTGTCCAGGCTGTGCAGGGTATCGATCAGGCCCTGTTCGCCCCAGTCCAGCACATGATTGTTGGCCAGCACGCAGCAATCGATGCTGGCTGCTTCGAGCAGGGGCAGGTTGGCCGGGTTCATCCGGTAGTTGATGCCCTTCGCCTGCGGTTGGCCGCGGCGGGCCACGGCGGTCTCCAGATTGACCAGGCGCAGCGCTACGTGGCGGCGCTGCAGTGCCGGTAGTGCCACGCCCCAGCTATAGGCGAAATCCACCGGCCGCGCGATCGGCCCGTTGCGTTGTTCAGCCAGCCGCACATAGTCGCCGGCATCCTTGACCCAGGCTTCATAGAGGCGCGGGTCGCCCGGAAACGGCAGGATCTGATCGACGCCGCGGGCCGTCATCAGGTCGCCGCCGAGAAACACTGTGTAGCTATCGCTATGCATGCTGGCCTCGCGCTCGCACCGGCCGCTACTCGAGCCGGGCGCTGGTCATGGCTGCGGCTCGATGCGCGGCAAGCCATACTCCTCGGCGAGCAGCGTCGCCACCAGGGCGGTGGTATCGAGTATGTGCAGGCGTTGCGCCGCCAGTGCGGGATCGAGACGAAACGGCGGCACGCTGTCGCAGATCGCCAGGCGCTCGAACAGCGGGCTGTCGAGCAGTTCGCTGCCAGCGGTGAACAACCCATGCGCCGCTGCGGCGAACAGGCGCGTGGCACCGGCGGCCTGGCAGGCGTGACCGGCACGCAGCAGCGTGGCGCCGGTGCTGATCAGGTCATCGAAGAGGATCGCGGTCTTCCCCTGCACCTCGCCGCTCAGCCGCGTGCCGCTGAGCGCCTCATTATTGCGGTACTTCTCCATGATGGCGCCGCTCACGGGCCGCTCCAGGCGTCGTTCCAGGGCCTGGCGAAACTGCTCGGCGCGCTTGGCCCCGCCCGTGTCGGGAGAGACTGCCACCACCTCGTCGGTGCCGATCAAGCTGGCGAAATGCTCGGCGAACAACTCGGCGCTATTCAGGTGCTGGGTGGGAATACGGAAGGCATTGTCGAAGGCGGCCAGGTTATGTACCTCCAGGGTCAGCAACCGATCGACGCCACTGGCTTCGAGCAGGGTGGCGACGTAGCGACTGATGACCGGGTCCTGGGGCTCGGTGCGGCGTTCCTTGCGCGCATAGCACAGGTAGGGCGCGATCACCTGCACACGGCGGGCTCCGGCGTCCTTCAGTGCGGCGCAGAAAAACATCAGGCGACAGAGCTTGTCGTGGACGCTGTACTCGGCATCGCCATAAAGCCCAAGGAAGACAACCGCCTGGCGGCCGTTGAGCGGGTCCAGCGCGCGGCACTTGTGCTCGCCATCCTCGAACAAGCGTTCTTCATGTGCGGCCAGACGACAGCCCAGTCGCTGCGCCACGCGGGCGCCGTAGTCCTGATTGCCGCGTAAGGCAAACAGCAGGGGATGCTCTTGGGTCATGGCAGGACTCCTTCGAGGTCGTACTCGGCAGGCCGTCCTACCTGCGGAAAGCTGCACGCTCGGCCTGGGTTTCAATCAGGCGAGAGGCAACGCTGTCGGGCCATCAGGGCTGGTGGCCATAAGCGCAAAAGAAATGCGCCGACCCGAGTGACCACGCAGTTCAACAGGGGGTCATATTCAGCTTAGCCCACGCCATTGATCAGCTGCAGGGCAGCCCCTAGTGACAAGACCTAACGCGAAGCGTCATGGCTCAGCGCAGAGGAGGGGGCATTCGCATGGACGGTGGCTCAGCGAACCTCAATGCCGGTAGCGAGTGATGCAATGACCGCGCGTAGCACAAAGCGTGGCGGGCCAGCGCTGCGGCGTGGCGATGGCGGTGACTAGCCGCTAGAATGCTGGGCTGCCTGTAAAGGGCGTTCATCAGCTCATCAGAGCACTTTAGAGACTTGCAATGCTGACCGGTAGCTACGACCTCGTCCTGGTACTGATTTCCCTGGCTGTGGCTATTCTGGCCTCCTATACGGCGCTTGACCTGGCGGGGCGCGTCACCACCGCCAAAGGCTCGGCGGTGCCACTGTGGATCTGCGGTGGCGCCGTGTCGATGGGCATCGGTATCTGGTCGATGCACTTTATCGGCATGCTGGCGTTCAGCCTGCCCATTCCCTTGGGCTATGACCTGAGCATTACCCTGCTGTCCCTGGCGATTGCCATACTCGCCTCGGGTTTTGCCCTCTGGCTGGTCAGCCAGGCGCAGATGCCGCAGTGGCACTGGCTGCTCGGTGCGCTGGCCATGGGCGCAGGCATCAGTTCGATGCATTACCTCGGCATGCACGCTTTGCTGCTACAGCCAGGTATCGAGTACGACCCGCTACTGTTTGGCCTGTCGTTGTTGATCGCCGTGGCCGCTTCGGCGGCGGCCCTGTGGATCGCCTTCCGCCTGCGCCAGCACTCGCCCTATGTCCGCGTTCTACGGGCAGGCGCGGCCGTGATCATGGGCCTGGCCATTGTCGGCATGCACTACACCGGCATGGCGGCGGCAAACTTCCCCCTCGACAGTTTTTGTGGTGCTGCCAATAGCGGTCTGGACAACACCTGGCTGGCCAGTTTGATCATTATCGTGTCCTTGGCCGTACTGACGATTGCCTTGCTGACCTCGGTGCTGGACGCTCGGCTGGAGACGCGTATGGCCGTACTGAACAGCACACTGGCCGAGGTCAACCTGGAGCTGACCGAGCTGGCGTTGCATGACAACCTGACCAAACTGCCTAATCGCCTGTTGCTGGAAGATCGGATCCAGCAAAGCATTCATAAAGTGTCACGCAATGGTGGCCATTTTGCGTTGATGTTCATGGATCTGGATGGCTTCAAGCCGGTTAATGATGCCTATGGTCACCACGTCGGTGATTTGCTGCTGCATGAAGTCGGACTGCGCCTGCGTGAGCGCCTGCGCGCCCAGGACACCCTGGCACGGGTTGGCGGTGATGAGTTCGTGCTGCTCGCCGAATTGCGTGAGCCAAGCGATGCGGTGAATGTCGCCGAACAGATCGTCAGCCTGGTCAGCCAGTCGTTTCAGGTTGGCGAACATGAGCTGCGCGTGTCGACCAGCGTGGGTATTGCGTTGTACCCAGGCGATGGGGCGAATCAGCAGGAACTGCTGATGAATGCCGATGCTGCGATGTACCACGCCAAAGGCGCTGGCAAAAACGGTTACAGCTTCTTCGAAGCGTCGATGAATACCAATGCGCGCAATCAATTGCAGTTACTCAACGACCTGCGCTCGGGCCTGGAGCGCGAAGAGTTCTGCCTGCATTACCAACCCAAGTTCGACGCGGTTAACGGTCGCCCGGTCGGCGCCGAAGCTCTGCTGCGCTGGCAACACCCAGAGCGCGGACTCGTGCCGCCGAGCGAGTTTATCGGTTTGGCCGAGAAGACCGGACTGATCATTCCTATCGGCGACTGGGTCCTGCAACAAGCCTGCCGGCAGATGCGCCAGTGGTATGAACAGGGGCATCACGACTGGCGGGTGGCGGTCAACCTCTCGGCCTTGCAGTTCTGTCATGCAGGATTGGTCGATAGCGTCGCCCACGCTTTAGCGAAGTATGAGTTACCGGCCAACTGCCTGACCCTGGAAATAACCGAAACCACGGCGATGAGCGACGCCGACGCCAGCCTGCAGGTGCTTAAACAATTGGCGGAGATGGGCGTCGACTTGTCCATCGACGACTTCGGCACCGGCTATTCGAGTCTGCTCTATCTCAAGCGCTTACCAGCCAATGAGTTGAAAATAGACCGTGGTTTCGTACGCGACCTGGTCCACGATGGCGATGACGCCGCGATCGTCTCCGCGATCGTGGCCCTGGGTCAGGCGTTGAACCTGCGCATCGTCGCCGAGGGCGTGGAAACCCGTCAGCAACAGGACTTCCTGACTAAGCTGGGCTGCAACTCATTGCAGGGTTTCCTGCTGGGTCATCCGCTACCGGCAGATCAATTCATGCAGGCCATCATTAGCGCCGCATCGACAGACGTCGTTGTGGGGTGAAATAGCATACCGCCGCGAGGACTGTGCAGTACCCCAGGCGCTAAAACTGATGTCAGCGTAGGCTGGCGTAGAGCGCAGCGAAACCCAGCACGACAGATCAGCAGGCAGCCACGAGAACTTCTTCGAGCCAATACTGCCCTGCACCACTAAGACCGGGTAGCCCGGTTCTTCGCCGCGATCCACTGCGACATGTACTGCGTGCTCTTGTGCTGATGGTGACGCAGCATGGCCCCGACGAAATTCTGCTGGCGATGCACCTCGCGCTCGGCATCGAGCTGCTGCAAACGGGCGATCAGGGCCTCGCCCAGTGCGCCGCGCTGGAAACGTCGCGCCAATATCGCCGAGCCGCGTTGCTGCGCTAGTAGCCAGCGTTCGCGGTCCTGATACAGCCGTACCGACGCGTCGGCAAAAGTCTGCGGGTCTTCGACTACCGCGCCGCCCCAGGGCAGCTCGCCACACATGCCCTCGCTGCCGATCGCCGTCGTCACGCTCGGGGTGCCGCAGGCCATGGCATCGGCCAGCTTGCCTTTGATCCCTGCGCCAAAGCGCAGCGGCGCCAGGCACACCCGCGCCTGACTCATCACCCGATGGGCATCGTCGACCCAGCCGAGCACATGAAAGCCCTGCCTGGTGTTGTGCAGCGCAGTGGCCTTGGGCGGCGGGTAGGCGCCGTAGACATGCAGCTGGGCCTGCGGCAGGCGCTGGCGAATCAGCGGCCATAGCGCATGTTTCAACCACAGCACCGCATCCCAGTTAGGCGCGTGGCGGAAGTTGCCGATGCTGATGAAGTGCGCGCGCTGCTCGAACTCCAGGCACGCCGTGGCCGGTGGAATCAGCATCAGGGCGCAGTGGTGCAACAGCGCGGCGGGTACGCCGAATTGTCCCTGTAACAGCTGCATCTCGAACTCGGAAATCATCAGCGTCAGGTCGCTGCGGTAGATCGCGGCGATCTCGCGCTGGGCGCTGTCGCTGGTCGCCATGGCCGCGAACAGCTGCTCTGGACTGGCTTGCACCGCGGTTAACTGGTGTTTTTCTGCTTCGCTGGCGCACGCCTGCTGCGCGCTCTTCAATAACTGCTGGCGGGCCTCGCGAAGGCTGTGCTGGTCGCTGGTGTCGAGTACGCGCAGCGCCGTCGGGCAGGCGCGCTCGACCCGCCAGGCGAATTGCTCCTCGGTGAAGAAGCGGTCGAACAGCACCAGATCCGGCTGCAGCTCGGCGACGTAGGCATCGAAGCTGTCGCAGTTCAGTGCAATGGATACTTCCGGCACGCCCAACTCGCGCAGGTCGGCACGGTGCTCCGACAGCGCCGCGGCGCAGGCGAAGCTGACCTGCCAGCCCTGGGCGCAGAACAGCTCGAGTAGTTCGATCATGCGGCTGCCGGCAGCCGAAGAGCGGGGCTCGGGCCAGACGTAACCAATAACCAATACTTTCTGCATGGAGGTGTGGGATCGCGGAAGAGGGCGGCGCGCGAGTATAACGCCCTGCGTTCGAATCGGCAGGCTGAGCGCTCAAACACATAGGCGATTGAGCAATCCTGTGCGCAAAAAAGCCCCACGCTCAGGAGCACAGAGCGTGGGGCACAAAGAGGTCGGCAGCGCCGACCCAGGAGCTCGGTATCAGGCGCGCGGCTGCCAACCGCCGCCCAGCGCCTTGTAGATGGCGACTATGCCGCGGTACAGCGCAACTTCGGCCAGGGCCTGGGCATCTTCGGCAGCCAGCCGCTCGCGTTCGGCATCCAGCAGCACCAGAAAGTCCACCGTGCCTTCGCGATAACGCACACCGGCCTGTTGTGCGGCGGCGCGGCTGGCTTCCGATTGACGGACCAGGGCGAGCAGGCGCTGTTGGTATTGGGCGTAGTCGCTGAAAGCGTTTGCCGATTCCTCCAGCGCCAGTAGCACCTGCTGCTCGTAGTTAGCCAGGGCACCCTCGGATTCGGCTTCGGCGCCACGCAGGCGAGCCCGCACGCTGCCCAGATCGAAGGCGGCCCAACTGATGGTCGGCGCTACCGCCCAGGCACGCGCGGCCGAAGAACCCAGCTGCGAGCCGCGCCCGGCGGTAAAACCGAGAAAACCACTGAGGCTGACCCGCGGGAACAGGTCGGCGGTGGCGACCCCGACATTGGCGGTGGCCGCCGCCAGTTGACGCTCGGCGGCGAGGATGTCCGGGCGGCGGCGCAACAGTTCGGCGGGCTCGCCGATAGGCAGGCGTTTGCCGATCACCGGCAGCGGGCGGGCGGATAGATCCACGCTCAGCTGTTCGGGACGCTGGCCGAGGAGGGTGGCGATACGGTGACGCGCCCGCGCTTCTTCGGCCTGCAGTTGCGGCAGGCTGGCTTCGGTGGCCGCCAGGCGTGCGTCGGCGCGCAACACGTCCAGTTCGCTGCCGACCCCGGCCTCGCGCAGCCGCTCGGTGAGATCGCGCGAGGCGTGCTGGTTCTTCAGGTTGTCGCGGGCGATACCCTCGCGCAGCTGAGCGCCACGCAGGCTACCGTAGGCATCGACCAACTCGGCAATCAGGCTGACCTGCAACTGGTACAGCTCGGCTTCGGCCACTTGCGCCTCGGCATCGCTGGCTTCCAGCTGGCGCTGAATACGGCCGAACAGATCCAGTTCCCAGGCCATGTCCAGACCCAGGTCATAGCGCTCGGCATTCACCCGCTGTTCAGTCACCCCAGGCTGCTGGGCCTTGCCGATTTCACTGCTGGCGCGGCTGGTGATGGTCGGCAGGCGATCATTGGCCGCGTCGTCGCGGATGGCGCGAGCCGCACGCAGGCGGGCAAAGGCCACCCGCAGTTCGCGGTTATCGGTAAGAGACTGCTGCACCAGTTGGTCCAGGGTCGGGTCGTCGAACTGCTGCCACCAGACCGACTCGAAACGTGAACGGTCGTAGTCGCCGCTTGTAGCGCTGGCCAGCACGGCAGGTTCAGTCAGCGGTACTCGATAGTCCGGGCCGACGGTGCAGGCCGCCAGGGTGAATGAAGCGGCCAGGCCGAGCAGGCTGGTTCTCAGGGGATTGGTTGCGAAGCTGCTCATGCCTGCACCTCCTGCAGCCGCATGGCTTTTTTCGCTTCACGCCGCTCGACGAAACCGCGGATCAGCACATAGAACAGCGGGGTCAACAGCAGGCCGAAGAAGGTCACCCCAAGCATCCCGCTGAACACCGCGACGCCCATGGCGTGGCGCATTTCGGCACCGGCACCGGAGGAAATCACCAGCGGCACCACACCCATGATGAAGGCGAAGCTGGTCATCAGGATCGGCCGCAGGCGCAGGCGGCAGGCTTGCAGCACCGCGCTGACGCGATCCAGGCCTTCATCCTGTTTCTCTTTGGCAAACTCGACGATCAGGATGGCGTTCTTACAGGCCAAACCGACCAATACGATCAAACCGATCTGGGTGAAGATGTTGTTGTCACCCCCGGTCAGGATCACCCCGGTAATGGCTGACAACAGGGTCATCGGCACGATCAGGATCACCGCCAGCGGCAGGCTCCAGCTTTCGTACTGGGCGGCCAGCACCAGGAAGGCCAGCAGCACGCACAGCGGGAAGACGAAGATCGCGCTGTTGCCGGCGAGGATCTGCTGAAAGGTCAGTTCGGTCCACTCGAAACTCATGCCGTTGGGCAGCTCTGCCTTGAGCAGGCGTTCCATGGCAGCCTCGGCCTGACCGGAACTGTAGCCGGGCGCAGCCGCACCATTGATCTCGGCGGTGAGGAAGCCGTTGTAGTGCATTACTCGGTCGGGGCCGGCACTGTCACTGACCTTGACGAAAGTCGACAGCGGCACCATCTCGCCACGGTTGTTACGCACCTTGAGTTGGCCGATCTGCTCGGGGGCCAGACGGAACTGTTGCTCGGCCTGGACGTTGACCTGGTAGGTTCGGCCGAAGCGGTTGAAGTCGTTGGCATACAATGAACCGAGATAGACCTGCATGGTGTCGAAGATGTCGCTGATCGCCACGCCGTGGGTCTTGGCCTTCTCGCGGTCGATATCGGCATCGACCTGCGGCACGTTGACCTGATAGCTGCTGAACAGGCCAGCCAGCTCCGGTACGTTCTGGCTTTTGGCGATGATGTTCTGCGTCTGCTTGTACAGTTCGTCGTAGCCCAGATTGCCGCGGTCCTGCAGCTGTACGCGGAAGCCGCCAATGGTGCCGAGCCCTTGCACCGGTGGTGGCGGGAAGATGGCGATGTAGGCGTCCTGAATGGCACCGAACTGCTGATTCAGCTCGGCGGCAATGGCGCCGGCGCTCAGCGACGGATCTGTACGCTGATCGAAGGGCTTCAGCGGGGTGAAGACGATGCCGCTGTTCGGGCTGTTGGTGAAGCCGTTGATCGACAGACCAGGGAAGGCCACGGTGTTCTCCACGCCCGGGTGCTGCGCGGCGATCGCCGACATGCGTTTGATCACCTCCTCGGTGCGGTCCAGGGAGGCAGCATCCGGCAGTTGGGCGAAGGCCACCAGGTACTGTTTGTCCTGCGGCGGTACGAACCCGGTCGGCGTGCTGGCAAAACCCAGGTAGGTCAGCCCCATCAGTCCCGCATAAACCACCAGGGCGATACCGCTGCCACGCAGCACCCGCTTGACGGTGCCGACATAGCCATGACTGGCGCGGTCGAACAGGCGGTTGAAGGGTTTGAACAGCCAACCAGCGAACAACTTGTCGAGCCCCTTGGAGAAGCGGTCCTTGGGCGCATCATGGCTGCGCAGCAGCACGGCGGCCAAGGCCGGCGACAGGGTCAGCGAGTTGAACGCGGAGATCACCGTGGAAATCGCGATGGTCAGGGCAAACTGCTGATAAAACTGTCCGGTAAGGCCGGAGATAAAGGCGGTCGGCACGAATACCGCACAGAGCACCAGGGCGGTGGCGACAATCGGCCCGGTGACTTCCTTCATCGCCTGCTTGGTGGCTTCGACCGGAGTTTTGCCCAGGCCGATATTGCGTTCGACGTTCTCCACCACCACGATGGCATCGTCCACCACGATGCCGATGGCCAGTACCAGGCCGAACAAGGACAGTGCGTTGAGCGAGAAGCCGAACATGTGCATCACGGCGAAGGTGCCGATCAGGGACACCGGTACGGCGGCCAGCGGAATGATCGAGGCGCGCCAGGTCTGCAGGAACAGGATCACCACCAGCACCACCAGCACGATGGCTTCGAGCAGGGTGTGCACCACCGCTTCGATGGAGCCGCGAACGAAGATGGTCGGGTCATAGACGATTTCGTAGTCCACACCCTGGGGGAAGCTCTGCTTCAGTTCGGCCATGCGCCCGCGCACCGCGTCGGAAATCTCGATGGCGTTGGAGCCCGGACGCTGGAACACCGGGATGGCCACCGCCGGCTTGTTGTTCAGCAACGAACGCAGGGCGTACTGGCTGGAGCCCAGCTCGATCCGGGCGATATCTTTCAGGCGGGTGATCTCGCCGTCTTCACCGGCCCGCACGATGATGTTCTCGAACTCTTCCTCGTTGACCAGGCGGCCCTGGGTGTTGATCGACAGCTGGAAGCTGTTGTCGCTCGCCGCAGGCGGCGCGCCGAGGGAACCGGCAGCAACCTGACGGTTCTGCTCGCGGATGGCATTGACCACGTCGGTGGCGGTGAGGTTACGCGAGGCCACCTTGTGCGGGTCCAGCCAGACGCGCAGGGAATAGTTACCCAGGCCGAACAGCTGCACATCGCCGACACCATCCAGGCGCGCCAGCTCGTCCTTGACGTTGAGCGCCGCGTAGTTGGACAGATAGAGCATGTCGTAGCGGTCGTCAGGCGAAGTCAGATGCACCACCATGGTCAGGTCGGGCGAGGCCTTGTCGACGGTGACGCCGAGCCGCTGCACTTCGGTGGGCAGGGTCGGCATGGTGCGGGTCACGCGGTTCTGCACCTGTACCTGGGCGGTATCCAGATCGGTGCCCAGGGCGAAGGTGATGGTCAGGGTCAACTTGCCGTCGGCGGTGCCCTGGGACGACATATAAAGCATGCCCTCGACCCCGGTGATCGCCTGTTCCAGCGGCGATGCCACGGTTTCGCCAATCACCTTGGGGTTGGCGCCGGGAAAGCTGGCACGCACCACCACGGTCGGTGGCACCACTTCCGGGTATTCACTGATCGGCAACTGGAACAGCGAGATAGCCCCGCCGATCAGGATCAACAGTGACAACACGGCGGCGAAAATCGGCCGCTGAATGAAAAATTGCGAGAAGTTCATGGTTATCTACCTTTAGCCGCGCGGCGTGCTGATCGGCTTGCGGTTCTGCTCGGCGACGCGTGGTGCGTCGCTGGCGTCCACGGCCCGGCGCTCACGCGCCAGGGCCGCGAGGGTTTCGGCATCGGCCATGGGCACGCTTTGCGGATCGACAGTCGAGCCGGGCAGGGCGCGTTGCAGGCCATTGACCACGATCTGCTCGCCCTTGGCCAAGCCGCTGCGAACGACGCGCAAGCCTTGCAATTTGGGCCCCAGCTCGATGGCCCGGTAGCCCACGCTGTTGCCGTCGCCGAGCACCAGCACGTACTTCTTGCCCAAGTCGGTGCCGACGGCCTCGTCCTTGATCAGGGTGGCGTCGTAGGTGCTGCTGCCGACCAGTTTGAGGCGTGCATAGAGTCCGGGGGTGAACTGGCCGTCGCGGTTGTCGAATACCGCACGACCACGAATCGTCCCGGTCTTCGGGTTGGCCTGGTTATCGAGAAAATCCAGTTGGCCCAGATGGGGATATCCGTCCTCGTTGGACAGGCCTAGATAGACCGGGCTGGCGTCACGGGCATCACCACCGTCCTGGCGCGCAAGCTCGATGTACTTGAGAAACACCCGCTCATCGGCGTCGAAGTAGGCATATACCTTGTCGGTGCTGACTACCGTAGTGAGCAGGCTCTGCCCGGCACCCACCAGGTTACCGGCGGTGACTTCTGCACGACTGATACGACCGTCGATGGGTGCAGTCACTCGGGTGAAACTGAGGTTGAGGCGTGCATTGTCCAGCTCGGCCTGAATACCGCTCACCGCTGCCTTGGCCTCTTGAGCCGCACTGGCGCGGGCATCGGCCAGTTCTGCGGAGATCGCATTGCTCTGGCGCAGGCGTTCGCCACGGCGGGCCTCGCTGATGGCTCGGGTCTGGCCGGCGCGGGCTTGCTGCAACTGGGCTTCGAGGCGCTTGACCTCGGCCTGGAACGGCCGCGGATCGATCTGGAACAGCAGACCACCTTTGCTCACCAGACTGCCTTCGGCGAACGCGACAGCGTCGATAAAGCCCGATACGCGTGGGCGGATTTCCACCGACTCCGGTGCTTCAAGGCGACCGCTGAGCTCATCCCATTCATTGATTGGTTGCTGAATGACTTCCGCGACGCTGACCAGGGCGACCGGGGGTTGCTGGCTGGTTTCTGCTGCCTTGCCGCAAGCGCTCAACACCAGTACTGCCGCTAGGGCCAGTGAAAAACGCCAGGAGAAATGTGTGAACCGTTCCATGTGTGACTCCGCCAGTCGAATATGTGGACGGGCGGAGTTTGGGTCGCAGGCAGCAAGTGCACGAATCGAACGCTACGAAGGTTAATATCAGCCGGAATGATGATAACGCCGCTTCAATCGATCATGACCAATAATGCGGCTTAATCCAGGCTGTCCGGGTCGCCGCAGAACATCTGGATCCGCGAACGCAGCCAGCGCTCGGCCGGGTCGTTGTCCTGCGCGCCGCGCCAGGTCATGTGCAGCTCGAAAGTCTGGGTTTCCAGCGGCAGCTCTTCGGCCCGCAGACCACCGGCTGCGGTCAGCGCTGCAGCAGTGTAGTCGGGCACGGTGGCGAGAATATCGGTACCGCTGAGCAGGGTGCCGAGGCCACTGAACTGTGGCACGGCCAACACCACGCGGCGCTTACGGCCAATTTTTTCCAATGCGGCATCGATGAAGCCACTGAGGTCGCCGGCAAACGACACCAGCGCATGGGGACGGGAACAATAGTCATCCAGGCTCAGCGCGCCTAGAGCGCTATCGGCGCGTAGCAGCTTGGCCCTACTGCGGCGCAGTACCTTGCGCTTGGCATTCGCCGGCAATTCCTCGGTGTAACTCACCCCGACGGAAATTTCGCCCGAGGCCAACAGGCCTGGCATTAACAGGTAGTTGGTTCGCCTGATGACCAACACCACACCCGGTGCCTCGGCACGCAAACGTTTGATCAGCGGTGGCAATAGACCGAACTCGACGTCATCGGACAAGCCAATGCGAAACACCGCATTGCTGGTCGCCGGATTGAAGTCGGCGGCCCGGCTGACGGCCGTGGAGATAGAGTCCAGCGCCGGCGTGAGCAGGGCGAAGATTTCCTGAGCCCTGGCCGTAGGCTCCATGCTGCGGCCAGTGCGTACAAACAGCGGGTCGTCGAACAGACTGCGTAAGCGGGAGAGGGCAGCACTGATGGCTGGTTGGCCAAGAAACAACTTTTCCGCCGCGCGCGTCACACTGCGCTCATGCATCAGCGTTTCAAAAACGATCAATAGGTTGAGATCGACTCTGCGGAGATCGTTGCGGTTCATCCGGTGTCCATTCTGGGTGTGGGGCGCAGGATTCTGCTGGTCTCAGGCTAATGCGGATCACCGCGGATAGGCAATACACAAGTCGAGGTGAGTGATATTTAGCGGCTGTATCATCAGCGACAGACATGGTGATTATCAGTTTCGGCAGGTGGTATTGCTGGTAAAGCCCAGATAAAGTCCACGGCATTGGGGTTAACCGGCGAGGTTTGCAATGTCCCGCATCATTCGTTTCCATCAGTTTGGCGAAGCCGACGTTCTCAAGATTGAAGAGCGTCAAACTCCGAAGCCAGGCGCAGGCGAGGTTCTGTTGCGCGTTGGCGCCATTGGCGTCAGTTGGTATGACGTGCTCTGGCGGCAGAACCTGGCAACCACACCGGCCCATCTGCCGGCAGGACTCGGCCATGAAATGGCCGGTGAAGTACTGGCCGTGGGCGAGGGTATCGATGACCTTGCGGTCGGCGACACAGTCGCCAGTTTCCCCGGTCATAGCATCAACCGTTACCCCAGCTATGCCGAAGAAGTGGTGCTGCCGCGCAGTTCCCTGACCCGTTACCCGGATGGGCTGACCCCGCAGCAAGCCAGCGTGCACTATCTGCCATCGCTAGTCGGCTGGTTCGGCTTCACCGAACTGGCTCGATTGCAGGCGAACGAAACCGTACTGGTTACCCAAGCCAGCCGCTGCTGGGGGCCTTATATCGTACAAATGGCCAAGGCCCTGGGTGCGCGCGTCATCGCTGCCAGCGAAGCGCCTGAAGACAGCGAGTTTCTGCGTGAACTGGGAGCCGATCATGTGATCCTCACCGAGGAGCAGGATCTGGTTAGCCGAGTGAATAAGCTCACCGATGGCCGTGGTGTCGATGTGGTGATGGATGCCCTCGGCGGCCCGCAGATGTGCCTGCTCGGTGACGCCCTGGCGCCACGCGGACGCTTGATACTCTATGGCCTGCAGGGCGGTAACGAGACGCCGTTCCCAGCTTGCGCCGCCTTTCAGAAGAATATTCAGTTCTTCGTCCACTGCATCGGTAACTTCATCGGCAAGGAAGAACTGGACATCCCGCAGGACAAGGACGCCGTGGCCAAGGCGCTCAAAGGCATCAATCAACTCACCGCCGACGGTTTGCTGCGACCACTGATTGACTCGGTGTTCGACTTTGACAAGGTCGTCGAAGCGCATCGCCATATGGAAACCTGCCCAAGCCGGGGCCGAGTGGTGCTGCAGGTTTAAACCAAATCGCTACTACGAGTAGCCACAAAGCACGTGTTCGAGCCTGAAAGACTCGAACACGTGCTGAAATCTAAATGCTCGGCCCTATGTTGTACGTGGCCTCAGGACAATCCAAGTGCACCTGACGCCGCGTAGCATAGGCGTGGCTTTGCGTAACTCCCTAGATGCGCCTTCTTGCCCCGATCGAAATGAATCATGGCTTGAGCCGTCGCTTTGCGTCGCCAGACCGCCAGCAGTCATGTGTGGTTGACTAAGTCTTGATCGACTACTTGGGCTGAGAAACGCTCGAACACAACGGCCAGGTAAGGCCCATCCTCGTACCAGCCCTTGAAGCCGCAAGACTGGAAGATGACCAGGTCATCCGTTGAAAGACGCGGACCAATTGCGATTATCGACCTTGCGTTCGATAATCGCTCGAAAGTCCACCCAACTCTTCATCGGAGGCTGTATGAGCGAAACGCGACCGCCCCTTTCTTCCTTGGCGCCACCGCCCTATGTGTCGCCGGCCAAGCGCATCGCCGAATTCGGCGGCGATGCGAACTTCATGAGTTCCCTGGCGCGCGGCCTGGCGGTTATCAATGCCTTTCAGGAGCGCAAGCGCCACCTGACCATCGCCCAGATCAGCCACCGTACCGAGATCCCTCGCGCTGCGGTACGTCGTTGCCTGTATACCCTGATGCAATTGGGCTACGCGACCACTGACGGGCGTACCTATTCGTTGCTGCCCAAGGTGCTGACCCTCGGCCATGCCTATCTGTCGTCCACTCCCTTGGCGGTGTCGGCGCAGCCTTACCTGGACCGGATCAGTGAGCAGCTGCACGAGGCCTGCAACCTGGCCACCCTGGAGGGCGAGCAGGTGCTCTACATCGCCCGCTCGGCGATTCCCCAGCGGCTGATCTCGGTAGATTTGAGTGTCGGCAGCCGCCTGCCGGCCTATTGCACCTCCATGGGCCGCATCCTGCTGGCCGCGCTGGACGACGACAGCCTGCACGACTATCTGAATAACGCCGAGTTGCAGGCCAAGACCAGCCGTACCCTGTGCACGCCGCAAGCCTTGTGGGAGTGCCTGCAGCAGGTGCGCCAGCAGGGCTGGTGCGTGGTCGATCAGGAGCTGGAGCAGGGCCTGCGCTCGCTGGCGGTGCCGGTGTACGACTCGGCCGGGCATGTACTGGCGGCGATGAATGTCAGTACCCACGCCGGCCGTGTGCCGGCCAGCGAACTGCAGAAGCGCTTCCTGCCGATCATGCTCAACGCCAGTCGGGAGCTGAGTAGCCAGCTGTTTGCACCTCTGTAAGAGCAGGGCGCGCGAGCGATAATCGAACGCTTTTGGCGGCTAGCAATTGACGGGGTTCAAGGCTGTTTCCTATGGT
Source organism: Pseudomonas taeanensis MS-3 (assembly GCF_000498575.2). Classification (GTDB taxonomy): domain Bacteria; phylum Pseudomonadota; class Gammaproteobacteria; order Pseudomonadales; family Pseudomonadaceae; genus Aquipseudomonas; species Aquipseudomonas taeanensis. The sequence continues at coordinate 315,000 of NZ_AWSQ01000004.1, read as the reverse complement.
GGAGGTCTGCCAATAATTCGACGAGGCCGCTCGTCCGTTTGCTCAGACGTTTCCCTGCTGTTGGGTAGACTCAGAGAGACACTAGCCGGTGCAACGCACGCAATAGCGGGCGTCAATATAAAAATAAATGGGTACTTCGCGGATGCTGTTACTGAGTGACAAGAGCATGGTGTTCGACCATGCCGACCCCTATGCCGTGTCGGGTTATGTCGACCAGCACGTAGGGCATCATTGCATCCAGTTGCCGAGCAAGGGCAGCGTCTCGGCCAGCCTCAGTCACCGCAAGTTTGCCAGTATGGACCTGTGCCGAATCAGCTATGGCGGCAGTGCACGGGTTACCTCGGAGGCGCTGGAAACCATCTACCACCTGCAGATCCTGCTCAAGGGCCACTGCCTGTGGCGCAGCCGCCACAACGAGCATTACCTGGCTCCCGGCGAACTGCTGCTGATCAACCCGGACGACCCGGTCGACCTGACCTATTCCGAGGACTGCGAGAAGTTCATCCTCAAGCTGCCGGTCAGCCTGTTGCAGGCCACCTGCGACGAGCAGCGCTGGAAAGTGCCGGATAAGGGCATCCACTTCACCCGTAACCTGTATGCCTTGCCGGAGCTGGAGAGCCTGACCCGTCTGCTCGGTCTGGTATGCCTGGAGGCCGAGGCCGACGACAACGCCCTGCAGACCCAGGAACACTACAGCCGCATCGTCGCCAGCAAGCTGTTGACCCAACTCGGCAGCAATGTCTGTCGCGAGCAGCCACTGCCCCAGGCTGCACCCTTCGAGCACCTGATCGAGTACATCGAGGCCAACCTCAAGCAGGACATCAGCGCCGAGCACCTGGCCGCCTGTGCGCAGATCAGTCTGCGTTCTCTCTACGCCCTGTTCGAGCGCCACTCCGGCAGCACCCCCAAGCAGTATGTCCGTGAGCGCAAATTGGCGCGCATCCACAGTTGCCTGAGCGACCCGAACTGCCATGTGCGCAGCGTCACCGAGATCGCTCTGGACTATGGCTTCCTGCACCTCGGGCGCTTCTCCGAGAGCTACAAGAACAGCTTCGGCGAGTTGCCGTCCGATACCCTGCGTCGGCGCGGCTGATTCCTCCTGCGCATGGCGCGCCCGCGACCTGACTGCGCAACCCCACAGTAGCCCTTGGCGGCCCGCGCAAGCGCGGTCGGCGAGGGCGTGCGTCCGCGCGCCGGCGCCGTTATCCGTTTTCTGTCCCTGTGCAGAAAACGGATAACGGTCATGCACAAAGCGGATATTGTCCGACAAGTTTGCCCCGTAGCCTTAATACCGTTGAAACAATAACAACGGAGCCATGGCCATGACCCTGGGACTCGAATACCTCAATAGCCTGCTTGAAGAAGACAAGGACAAGGGCATCTACCGCTGCAAGCGCGAGATGTTCACCGATCCTCGGTTGTTCGACCTGGAGATGAAGCACATCTTCGAGGGCAACTGGTTGTACCTGGCCCACGAGAACCAGCTTCCCGAGATCAACGACTACCTCACCACCACCATGGGCCGCCAGTCGATCTTCATCGCGCGCAACAAGGACGGTGAGCTCAACGCCTTTCTCAACGCCTGCAGCCACCGTGGCGCCATGCTCTGTCGGCACAAGACCGGCAACAAGAGCTCCTATACCTGCCCGTTTCATGGCTGGACCTTCAACAACTCCGGCAAGCTGCTCAAGGTCAAGGATCCCAAGGAGGCCGGCTATCCGTCGAGTTTCAACTGCGATGGCTCCCACGACCTGACCAAGGTCGCGCGCTTCGAGTCCTATCGTGGCTTCCTGTTTGGCAGCCTCAATCCCGACGTGCCGCCGCTGGTCGAGCACCTCGGCGAGTCGGCGAAGATCATCGACATGATCGTCGACCAGTCGGCCGATGGCCTGGAAGTGCTGCGCGGTTCGAGCAGCTATATCTATGAAGGCAACTGGAAGCTGACCGCCGAGAACGGCGCCGACGGTTACCACGTCAGCGCGGTGCACTGGAACTACGCCGCCACCCAGCAGCAGCGCAAGCAGCGCGAGGCCGGCGAAGAGATCAAGACCATGAGCGCCGGCAGCTGGGCCAAGAACGGCGGCGGTTTCTACTCCTTCGACAAAGGCCACCTGCTGCTCTGGACCCGCTGGGCCAATCCCGAGGATCGCCCGCTGTACGAGCGCCGCGACGAGCTGGCCAGCGATTTCGGCCAGGCCCGCGCCGACTGGATGATCGAGAACTCGCGCAACCTGTGCCTGTACCCGAACGTCTATCTGATGGACCAGTTCAGCTCGCAGATCCGCATCGCCCGACCGATCTCCGTGGACAAGACCGAGATCACCATCTACTGCATCGCGCCCAAGGGCGAGAGCGCCGAGGCCCGCACCCGGCGCATCCGCCAATACGAAGACTTCTTCAACGTCAGCGGCATGGCCACCCCGGACGATCTGGAGGAATTCCGTTCCTGCCAGCTCGGCTATCAGGGCAGCCGTGGCTGGAACGACATGTCGCGCGGCGCCGAGCACTGGATCGAGGGCGCCGACCAGGCCGCCGAGGAAATCCAGTTGAAACCGCTGCTCTCCGGCGTGCGCACCGAAGATGAAGGCCTGTTCGTGCTGCAACACCAGTACTGGCAGAAGACCATGATCGAGGCGTTGCACAAGGAACAGGCGCAACTGATTCCCGTGGAGGGCCTGTGATGAGCATTTCCTATGACGCCGTGCGCGACTTCCTCTACCGCGAAGCGCGCTACCTGGACGACAAGGACTGGGACAGCTGGCTGGAGCTCTACGCCGCCGACGCCAGCTTCTGGATGCCGTCCTGGGATGACAACGACGAGCTGACCGAAGACCCGCAGAGCGAAATTTCGCTGATCTGGTACGGCAATCGGGGTGGCCTGGAAGACCGGGTGTTTCGCATCAAGACCGAGCGTTCCAGCGCGAGCATCCCGGACACCCGGACCTCGCACAACATCAGCAACATCGAGATCCTCGAGCAGGCGGACGGGCTGTGCAAGGTGCGCTTCAACTGGCACACCCTGAGCTTCCGCTACAAGACCGTGGACAGTTATTTCGGCAGCAGCTTCTACACCCTCGATGTGCGCGGCGACAGCCCGCTGATCAAGGCCAAGAAGGTGGTGCTGAAGAACGATTACGTGCGTCAGGTCATCGACGTCTACCACATCTAATTACCCGTTCGGAGCCGGCGCAGGCTCGTACTCAAGGCTGGGAGGCCTGCTGGCCTCCCGTCGGGGGCGAGCTCGCGCCAAAAACGCCCGAAACCGTGTGTAACCACTGCCAAGCGAGGTGTGCCATGAGCCATAAAATCGCCCTGAATTTCGAAGACGGGGTCACCCGCTTCATCGATGCCGACGCCAGCGAAACCGTGGCCGATGCCTCCTATCGCCAAGGCATCAATATTCCCCTGGACTGCCGCGACGGCGCCTGCGGCACCTGCAAATGCTTTGCCGAAGCCGGCAGCTACGACCTGGGCGACGAGTACGTTGATGACGCCTTGGGTGCGGAAGAAGCCGAACAGGGCTATGTGCTCACCTGCCAGATGCGCGCACAGAGTGACTGCGTTATCCGCGTACCCGCGTCGTCAGAACTGTGCAAGACCCAGCAGGCCAGCTTCGAGGCGGCGATCAGTGCCGTGCGTCAGCTCTCCGACAGCACCATCGCGCTGTCGATCAAGGGTGAAGCGCTGAGCAAGCTGGCGTTCCTGCCGGGCCAGTACGTCAACCTGCAGGTGCCGGGCAGCGAGCAGACCCGCGCCTACTCCTTCAGCACCCTGCAAAAGGACGGCGAGGTCAGCTTCCTGATCCGCAACGTGCCGGGCGGGCTGATGAGCAGCTTCCTCACTGGCCTGGCCAAGGCCGGCGACAGCATGACCCTGGCCGGCCCCCTGGGCAGCTTCTACCTGCGCGAGATCAAGCGCCCGCTGCTGTTGCTGGCCGGCGGCACCGGCCTGGCGCCGTTCACCGCGATGCTGGAGAAGATCGCCGAGCAGGGCAGCGAGCATCCGCTGCACCTGATCTACGGGGTGACCAACGATTTCGACCTGGTCGAGATGGACAAGCTCGAGGCCCTGGCCGCGCGCATCCCCAACTTCAGCTTCAGCGCCTGCGTGGCCAATCCGGACAGCAGCCACCCGCTCAAGGGTTACGTGACCCAGCACATCGAGCCCAAGCACCTCAACGACGGCGAGGTCGACGTGTACCTGTGCGGCCCGCCGCCGATGGTCGAGGCGGTCAGCCATTACATCCGAGAGCAGGGCATCGCGCCGGCGAACTTCTACTACGAGAAGTTCGCTGCCAGCGCCTAAGAGCTCCTTTGGTTCGCTTACCCGGTAAGCGGGCCTGTTTTATTCGGCTAGGCAGTAGCCCGGAGGTACTCCGGGGAATCCGCTAGAGCAATCCCGGATTACATCCGGGCTACGGGACTTGAAGCATAGCGGGCCAGCCCGCTGCCACAGCTGCTTCGTTGATTGAGGTCGGGACTATGAACAAGCGTTTTCAAGACAAGGTCGCAGTGATCACCGGCGCCGCCCAGGGCATCGGCCGGCGCGTGGCCGAGCGCATGGCCGAGGAGGGCGCGCGCCTGGTGCTGGTCGACCGCTCCGAGCTGGTGCATGAACTGGCCCATGAGCTGGTAGACGTCAGCCCGGTGCTGACTCTGACCGCCGACCTCGAGCAGTTCGCCGATTGCCAGCGGGTGATGAAGGCGGCGGTCGAGCATTTCGGTCGCCTGGACATCCTGGTCAACAACGTCGGCGGCACCATCTGGGCCAAGCCGTTCGAGCACTACCAGGCCGAGGAGATCGAGGCCGAAGTGCGCCGCTCGCTGTTCCCCACCCTGTGGTGCTGCCATGCCGCACTGCCGCAGATGCTCGAGCAGGGCAGTGGCGCCATCGTCAACCTGTCCTCCGTCGCCACCCGCGGGGTCAATCGGGTGCCCTACGGCGCGGCGAAGGGCGGGGTCAACGCACTGACCGCCTGCCTGGCGTTCGAGACCGCCGAGCGCGGTATTCGCGTCAATGCCACCGCACCCGGTGGCACCGAGGCACCGCCGCGGCGCATTCCGCGTAACGCCGCCGAGCAGAGCGAGCAGGACAAGCGCTGGTACCAGCAGATCGTCGACCAGACCGTCAGCAGCAGCCTGATGAAACGCTACGGCAGCATCGACGAGCAGGCCGGGGCGATCCTCTTCCTGGCCTCGGACGATGCCGCCTACATCACCGGCGTGACCCTGCCGGTGGGCGGCGGTGATTTGGGCTAGCGGCACCTGTAGGAGCGAGCTTGCTCGCGATCAGCCCAAGCATCGCCAGCAAGCTGGCTCCTACAAGACGCATCCACGAACGATTCAACAGCGCTTCCACAACAACAAAAGAGTCCCATGCCATGCGCAAGATCGACGTCCACGACATCATCGACAACGCACGCTTCAACGGCTTCCACTGGATGGTGCTGTTCTGGTGTGCCCTGATCATCATCTTCGACGGTTACGACCTGGTCATCTACGGCGTGGTGCTGCCGTTGTTAATGAAGGAATGGGGCCTGAGTCCCCTGGAAGCCGGTGCCCTGGGCAGCTATGCGCTGTTCGGCATGATGTTCGGCGCGCTGTTCTTCGGCCCGCTGGCCGACCGTATCGGGCGCAAGAAGGCCATCACCATTTGCGTCGTGTTGTTCAGCGGTTTCACCGTACTCAACGGCTTCGCGCGCAACCCCATGGAATTCGGCGCCTGCCGCTTCATTGCCGGCCTCGGCATTGGCGGGGTGATGCCCAACGTGGTGGCGCTGATGAACGAATACGCGCCGAAGAAGATCCGCAGCACCCTGGTGGCCATCATGTTCAGCGGCTACTCGGTGGGCGGCATGCTCTCGGCCGGTCTGGGCATGTGGCTGATCCCGCAGTTCGGCTGGCAGGTGATGTTCTTGATTGCCGGTATCCCGCTGTTGCTGCTGCCGCTGGTGGTCTACCTGCTGCCCGAGTCGGTCGGTTTCATGCTGCGCACCGGGCGCCAGGATGAGGCGCGCCAGGTGCTCAAGCGGGTCGATCCGCAGTATCCACTGAGCGCTGGCGACGAGCTGTTGATGGCCGCGCCCAAGAGTGCCGGCACGCCGGTGCTGCAGTTGTTCAGTGAGGGCCGTGCGCTGCGCACCCTGATGCTCTGGCTGGCGTTTTTCTGCTGCCTGCTGATGGTTTACGCGCTGAGTTCCTGGCTGCCCAAGTTGATGGCCAATGCCGGTTACAGCCTGGGTTCGAGCCTGTCCTTCCTGCTGGTGTTGAATGTCGGCGCGATCTTCGGCGCCATTGGTGGTGGGGTGCTGGGCGACCGCCTCAATCTGCCGCGAGTGCTGGCGGTGTTCTTCGTCATCGCCGCGGTGTCGATCAGCCTGCTCGGTTTCAACAGCCCAACCCCGGTGCTCTACGGCCTGATCGCCATCGCCGGCGCCACCACCATCGGTTCGCAGATCCTGCTGTACGCCTGCGCCGCGCAGTTCTACTCGATGAACATCCGCTCCACCGGCCTCGGCTGGGCCTCGGGCATCGGCCGCAATGGCGCCATAGTCGGCCCGCTGCTCGGTGGTGCGCTGCTCGGCATCAACCTGCCGCTGCAACTCAACTTCATGGCCTTCGCCCTGCCGGGCGCGGTGGCTGCCATTGCCATGATCCTGTTCGCCCTCAGCAGCCAGCGCCGCAGCCGTGCCGCGCAGGGCGCTGCGCTGGCGGCTTCCTGATGACAACCCTGCGGAACCTACCGGAACCTGAAATGAGCCCTGTCCTGAATGAAAGCATCCTGATCGAAAGCATCGAGGCGATCATCGTCGATCTGCCGACCATCCGCCCGCACAAGCTGGCGATGCACACCATGCAAAAGCAGACCCTGGTGGTGATCCGCCTGCGCTGCTCGGACGGCATCGAAGGCCTGGGCGAGTCGACCACCATCGGTGGCCTGGCCTACGGCAACGAGAGCCCGGAGAGCATCAAGCAGAACATCGACAGCCACCTGGCCCCGCTGCTGGTCGGCCAGGACGCGGGCAACATCAACGCCGCCATGCAGCGTCTGGACAAGGCGGCCAAGGGCAACACCTTCGCCAAGTCCGGTCTGGAAAGCGCGCTGCTCGATGCCCAGGGCAAGCGCCTCGGTCTGCCGGTCAGCGAACTGCTCGGCGGCCGCGTACGCGACAGCCTGGAAGTGGCCTGGACCCTGGCCTCGGGCGACACCGTCAAGGACATCGCCGAGGCCGAACAGATGCTTGAGGCGCGGCGCCACCGCATCTTCAAGCTGAAGATCGGTGCCAACGAAGTCAGCCACGACCTCAAGCACGTGATTGCCATCAAGCGGGCGCTGGGTGACTCCGCCAGCGTACGGGTCGACGTCAACCAGGCCTGGGACGAGTCGGTGGCCCTGCGTGCCTGCCGCATTCTCGGCGACAACGGTATCGACCTGATCGAGCAGCCCATTTCGCGGATCAATCGCGGCGGGCAGATCCGCCTGAACCAGCGCAGCCCGGCGCCGATCATGGCCGATGAGTCGATCGAGAGCGTCGAGGACGCCTTCAGCCTGGCGGCCGACGGTGCGGCGAGCATCTTCGCCCTGAAGATCGCCAAGAACGGCGGCCCGCGCGCGGTGCTGCGTACCGCACAGATCGCCGAGGCGGCCGGCATCGCCCTGTACGGCGGGACCATGCTCGAAGGCGCGATCGGTACCCTGGCCGCGGCCCATGCCTTCCTCACGCTCAAGCAGCTGACCTGGCACACCGAGCTGTTCGGCCCGCTGCTGCTGACCGAGGAAATCGTCAGCGAAGCGCCGCTGTACCGCGACTTTCACCTGCACGTACCGGCGACTCCCGGCCTCGGCCTGAGCCTGGACGAAGAGCGCCTGGCGTTCTTCCGCCGCCCCTAACGCCCCAACCATTGGCCCACCGGCCGAGGAGAGAAACCCATGCTGTTCCACGTAAAGATGACCGTAAAACTGCCGGTGGATATGGACCCGGCCCGCGCCAGCCAGCTCAAGGCCGACGAGAAGGAGCTGGCCCAGCGCCTGCAGCGCGAGGGCAAGTGGCGCCACCTGTGGCGCATCGCCGGGCACTACGCCAACTACAGCGTGTTCGACCTGGAGAGTGTCGAGGCGCTGCACGACACCCTGATGCAGCTGCCGCTGTTCCCCTACATGGATATCGAGATCGACGGCTTGTGCCGCCATCCCTCGTCGATCCATAGCGACGACCGCTAAGGCGCCAGGCCCTAAGCAGACGCCATAACAACAACGCGAGGTTAACCGTCATGACTGTAAAAATTTCCCAGACTGCCGAGATTCAGAAGTTCTTCGAAGAAGCCGCTGGCTTCGGCAACGACCAGGGCAGCCCGCGGGTCAAGCAGCTGGTGCTGCGCATCGTCCAGGACGCGGCGAAGATCATCGAAGACCTGCAAGTGAGCGACGACGAATTCTGGACCGCCGTGGACTACCTCAACCGCCTGGGCGCGCGCAGCGAGTTCGGCCTGCTGGTACCTGGTCTGGGCCTGGAGCACTTCCTCGACCTGCTGCAGGACGCCAAGGACGCCCAGGCCGGCCTCAGCGGCGGCACGCCGCGGACCATCGAAGGCCCGCTGTACGTAGCCGGCGCGCCGATCAGCGAAGGTCAGGCGCGGATGGACGACGGCAGCGAGCTGACCGAGGCCACCGTGATGTTCCTCGAGGGCGTGGTGCGCGACACCGATGGCCAACCAGTGGCCGGCGCGGTGGTCGACCTGTGGCACGCCAATACCAAGGGCAACTACTCCTTCTTCGACCAGAGCCAGAGCGAATACAACCTGCGTCGGCGCATCGTCACCGACGCCGAGGGCCGCTACCGCGCGCGCAGCATAGTGCCGAGCGGCTACGGCTGCGCCCCGGACGGCCCGACCCAGGAGTGCCTGGACCTGCTCGGCCGCCATGGCCAGCGTCCGGCGCATATCCACTTCTTCGTCGCGGCGCCGGGCCACCGCCATCTGACTACCCAGATCAACCTGGATGGTGACCAGTACCTGTGGGACGACTTCGCATACGCCACCCGCGAAGGCCTGGTCGGTGCGCTGCGCTTCGTCGAGGACGCGGCGGCGGCCGAGGCGCGTGGGGTGCAAGGGCGCTTCGCCGAGCTGGCGTTCGACTTCCAGTTGCAGAAGGCGCCGGCACCGGCCGCCGAGCAGCGCAGCCAACGCCCACGGGCCCTGCAGGACGCCTGACGGCACGGGTGGATGACGCGGCTTTCATCCACCCACACCCTGTGCCAGAGCCCAACGGTGGCTGGATAAAGCGCCAGCCACCCGAGGTCTCCCTGCTGCATCCATAACAACAGCGATCCGGGTTTCTGACCACGGATGGCGAGCTGCGCCTTGCGGCGAGGTCTTATGAAAGCCCTGTTCCACGATTTGTCCCTGTCCGCCCTGGTGGCAGGCTGCATCGCCACGCTGATTTCCTACGCCGGGCCCTTGGTGATCATCTTCCAGGTGGCCGACAGCGCCGGCCTGTCCCATACCGTGTTGTCGTCCTGGGTCTGGGCGATTTCCATCGGCAGCGCCGTGCTCGGCATCGGCCTAAGCCTGCGTTACCGGGTGCCGCTGGTCATCGCCTGGTCGGCGCCGGGCTCGGCGCTGCTGGTTTCGCTGCTGCCGCAGATCAGCCTGAACGAGGCGGTCGGCGCCTACCTGGTGGCCAACCTGATCATCCTGCTGGTCGGCCTGTCCGGCGCCTTCGACCGCATCATCGGTCGCCTGCCGCCGGCGATCTCCGCGGCCATGCTGGCCGGCATCCTGTTCAATTTCGGCACCGGCCTGTTCGTCTCGCTGCAGAGCCAGCCCTTGCTGGTGCTGGCAATGTTCGCCACCTACCTGATTGTCAAACGTCTGTTGCCGCGTTACGCGGTGATGGCGGTGCTGCTGGTCGGCTGCCTGATTGCCCTGGTCAGCGGCGAACTGCACGGCGAGGCGCTGGTGATCGGCCTGGCCATACCGCTGTGGATCACCCCGGAGTTCAGCCTGGCCGCGACTCTGAATATCGCCTTGCCGCTGGTGATGGTCGCGCTGACCGGGCAGTTCGTGCCCGGTATGGCAGTGCTGCGCAACGCCGGCTACCAGACCCCGGCCAGCCCCCTCATCAGTGCCAGTGCCACAGCCAGTCTGCTGCTGGCGCCATTCGGCTGCCACGGCCTCAATCTGGCAGCGATCACCGCGGCCATCTGCACCGGTCGCGAGGCCCATGAGGATCCGCGTAAACGCTATGTGGCCGGCGTCGCCGGCGGCCTCTGCTACCTGTTGCTGGGGCTGTTCGGCGCCACCCTGGTGTCGCTGTTCAGCGCCTTGCCCAAAGAGCTGATCGCGGCACTGGCCGGGCTAGCGTTGTTCGGCGCCATCGGCGGTGCGCTGGCCAGTGCCATGGCGACGCCGGACGACCGCGAGGCGGCGCTGATCACTTTCCTGGTCACGGCCTCGGGCATGTCCTTTCTCGGCCTGTCGGCGGCGTTCTGGGGCCTGATCTTCGGCATCGCCGCCCACCTGCTGCTGAGCGCACGCCGGACTGAGCGCCGCCAGGTCGAGCCACTCGGCGAACGGGAGGTGGCGCGCTAAGCAACCCGTTTTTATCGGTTATTGCCGCTCTGCCTGGGGGAGACCGGGGCAGGGCGGGGGTAAGGCCACCCGCTTGCGTTGCCGCGCCTCGCTGCCGGCAAGGGTGGAAGTCAACACCACTACAACAACTACAAAGAGTGAAACGATGAAGCAATCAAACCCTGTACCTCGTGCAATGCGTGCCCACTTGGCCCTGGCTGTTGCCCTGGCGGTGCCCTCGAGCCTGATGGCGGCCGAAGGTGGTTTTCTCGCAGACAGCAGCGCGACCCTCACCGCGCGCAACTACTACTTCAGCCGCGACTACTCAGGCATTGTCGGGCCGAACCAACAGTCCAAGGCCGAGGAGTGGGCCCAGGGCTTTATCCTCAACTTCAAGTCCGGCTACACCCCGGGCACCCTGGGCTTCGGCGTGGATGCCGTGGGCCTGCTCGGCCTTAAGCTCGACAGCAGCCGTGATCGGGTCAACACCGGCCTGCTGCCAGTAACCGACGCGGGCAAGGCGGCCGATGGCTACAGCCGTCTGGGCGCGGCGCTGAAGGTCAAACTGTCGAAGACCGAGCTGAAGATCGGCGAGCTGCAACCCATGCTGCCGGTGCTGTATTTCGGCGATATACGCCTGCTGCCGCCGACCTACCAGGGCGCCAGCATCGTTTCCAACGAGATCGCCGGGCTGACCCTGCAAGGCGGTCAGTTGCGCTCCACCAGCCTGCGCAACGAGGCTGGCGACGGCGAACTCGGCGCCATGGTCGGCTTCGTCCCGCGGCGCCAGGCCGGCCAGTTGGTCACCACTGACCGTTTCAACTACGCCGGTGCCGACTATGCCTTCAACGACAACCGCACCGCGGTCGGTGCCTGGTACTCCCAGCTGGAAGATATCTACAACCAGCGCTATTTCAGCCTCAAGCACAGCGAACCGGTCGGCGACTGGGTGCTCGGTGCCAGCCTCGGCTACTTCGACTCGGCCGAGGACGGTGAGCAGCTGATCGGCAAGCTGGACAACCAGGCGGCGTTCTCCCTGCTGTCGGCCAAGTACGGCGGCCACACTGTCTACCTCGGCTACCAGGCAATGTTCGGCGACGACGGCCTGCCGCGGGTGTTCGCCAACGTCAGCCCGCTGGGCAACGAGGTGCCGACCTACGCGTTCGACGCAGCCGACGAGCGCTCCTGGCAGGCGCGCTACGACTACGACTTCGCCGCCCTGGGCGCGCCAGGCCTGGTAGCCGGAGTGCGCTACATCAAGGGCGACAACGTCGACACCGGCCGTGGCTTCGAGGGCAAGGAGTGGGAGCGCGACCTGGACATCGGCTACGTGGTGCAGAGCGGCTCGCTCAAGGGCCTGGGCGTGAAAGTGCGCAACGTCACCGCGCGCTCCAACTACCGCACCGACGTCGACGAGAACCGGCTGATTTTCAATTACACCTGGAACCTGCTCTGACCTCCTGCGCCGCTCCGGCCAGCTCGTCGGCGCGGCGCAACGGAGATCCGTTACATCCCGATAACCTTGCGAACCTGGATAACCACGATGAACAACTATAAGAAAATCGCTTCCACCCTCGGCTCCGCCGCCCTCACGCTGGCCCTGTTCGGCAATGTGCAGGCCGCCGACCCAGTCAAGGTCGGCCTGCTCCTGCCCTACACCGGCACCTATGCGGCCCTCGGCGAGGCCATCACCAACGGCATGAAGATGGCCATCGAGCAGCAGGGCGGCCAACTCGGCGGGCGTGCGGTGGAGTACGTCAGCGTCGACAGCGAGGCCAACCCGGGCAAGGCGGTGCCGAACATGCAGAAACTGGTCGACGGCGCCAAGGTCGACGTGGTGGTCGGCCCGGTGCATTCCGGGGTCGGCATGGGCGCGGTCAAGGTCGCCCGGGACAGCGGGGTGCCGCTGATCATCCCGAATGCCGGCTTTAACGCCGCCACCGGCCCGCTGTGTGCACCGAACATCTTCCGCACCTCGTTTACCTCCTGGCAGACCGCCTACCCGATGGGCCAGGTGGCCGCCGACAAGGGCTACAAGAACATCGTCACCGTGGCCTGGCGCTATGGTTTCGGCACCGAATCGGTAGAGGGCTTCAAGGAAGGCTTCGAGAAGGCCGGCGGCACCGTCAGCAAGGAAATCTACGTGCCGTTTCCAGACGTTGAGTTCCAGTCGCAGCTGACCGAGATTGCCGCGCTGAAGCCGGACGCAGTGTTCGTCTTCTTCGCCGGTGGCGGCGCCGCCAAGTTCGTCCAGGACTACGCCGCAGCGGGTCTGCAGGGCAAGATCCCGCTGCTCGGTTCGGGCTTCCTCACCGAGGGCACCCTGGCCGCGCAAGGCCAGGCCGCCGAAGGGGTGCTGACCACACTGCACTACGCCGACAGCCTGGACACCGAGCAGAACCGTAGTTTCCGTGACGCCTATCGCCAGCAGTTCGGCAAGGAGGCGGACATCTACGCGGTGCAGGGCTTCGACACGGGCCTGCTGCTGGCCCAGTCGCTGCAACAGGTAGCCGGCAACACCGAGGACCGCAACGCCTGGATTGCCGCCATGAGCCAGGCACACATCGCCAGCCCACGCGGCGACTGGAGCTTCTCCAAGGCGCATAACCCGGTGCAAAACGTCTACCTGCGCGAGGTGCGTGACGGCGCCAACCAGGTGGCCAGCATCGCGGCCACCGCGCTGGCCGATCCGGCGCCAGGCTGCAAGCTGCAGTAAGCGTTCCGGCCTCCGCCCGCGCCGCGCCATGAGCGCGTGCGCGGGCGGTTCACTCGTCTACGCCAGGTACTCCCGATGGATTTCTCCACTGTTCTCATCCAGACCATGAACGGTCTGCAGTACGGCCTGCTGCTGTTCCTCATCGCCAGCGGCCTGACCCTGATCTTCGGCATCATGCAGATCATCAACCTGGCCCACGGCGCCCTCTACATGGTCGGCGCCTACCTGGCCTTCTGGTTGACCGCGCTGACCGGCAACCTGTTTCTCGCCATTCTCCTTGGCCTGCCGCTGGCAGCGCTGCTCGGGGTGCTGATCGAACGCTTCCTGATGCAGGCGCTGTACCGCCGCGACCACCTCGACCAGGTGCTGATGACCTTCGGCATGATCCTTGTGATCGACTCGCTGCGCAGCATCGCCTGGGGCAACGACGTCCACAGCGTGGCGATTCCGGCGTTGCTGGAGGGCTCGATCCAGCTCACCGAGACCCTCGAATACCCGGTCTACCGGCTGTTCATTTCCGCGGTCTGCGGGCTGATTGCCCTGGCCATGTACGGGGTGCTGCAGCGCACCCGGCTGGGCATCGTCATTCGCGGCGGCGCCAGCAACCGCGAGATGGTCCAGGGTCTGGGCATCAATATCCGGGTCATCTACAGCCTGGTGTTCGCCGCCGGCACGGCGCTCACCGCGTTCGCCGGGATGATCGCTGCGCCGGTGTCCTCGGTGTATCCGGGCATGGGCAACCAGATCCTCATCATCGCCTTCGTAGTGGTGGTGATCGGCGGCCTCGGCTCGATTCGCGGCGCCTTCCTTGCCGCACTGCTGGTGGGCCTGACTGCCACCTGGGGCGCGGTGCTGGTGCCCGAGTACGCGGGCATGGCGATCTACCTGCTGATGGCCGTCGTGCTGCTGTTCAAACCGCGCGGGCTGTTCGCCTGACACCTGCCCTTCGGAGGATATGCACCATGCGTCCCTTACCTCGCACCATCCGCTATCTGTTGCTGGCACTGACCCTGCTGCTGGCCGCTTTTCCGCTGTTCGGCGAGAGCCTCAGCGGCGAGCAGCACAGCTACCACCTGCAGCAACTGACCCACATCATGATCCTCGCCATCGTCGCCCTCAGCCTCGACCTGCTGGTCGGCGTGACCGGCATGGTCAGCCTGGCCCAGGCGGCGTTCTTCGGTATCGCCGGCTACAGCCTGGTGCTGTTCGCCCCGGAGTTCGAGGCGGTGAATTTCTGGCTGGCCCTGGCGCTGTGCCTGGCGGTCAGCGCCGCCGCTGCGCTGCTGATGGGCCTGTTGATCATCCGCACCTCGGGGATCTTCTTCATCATGGCGACCATCGCCTTCTCGCAGATGCTCTATTACCTGTTCCACGACTCGGCCTTCGCCGGCGGCTCGGATGGCATCTACCTGTTCCTTAAACCCGAGGTGGCCATCGCCGGGGTGCAGCTGCTCGACCTGGAAAACCCGCGCAGCCTGTTCTACCTGGTACTCGGCTCGTTGGTGCTGCTCTACCTGCTGCTGCGTACTTGCCTGCGCGCGCCGTTCGGCCGGGTGCTGCTGGGTATCAAGCACAACGAGGAGCGGGTCCGTTCCATGGGCTACAACCCGCTGTTCTACAAACTGGCGGCCTTCGTCATCGCCGGCACCATTGCCGGTTACGCCGGCATGCTCTCGGCCACCCAGTACGGCTTCGTCAGCCCCGGCCAGGTCAGTTGGCAGCTCTCGGCCCACGCCCTGGTGATGGTCATCCTCGGCGGCATGGGCAGCCTGTTCGGCCCCATTCTCGGCGCCTTCGCCTTCGAAGGCCTGCACCAGCTGTTCGCCGGGCTGACCCCGCATTGGGAGCTGCCGATGGGCCTGGTGGTGATTGCCATGGTCCTGCTGTTGCCGCGCGGCATCGCCGGGCTGCTGTTGCAGCTGTGCAGTGCGCGCAAAGCCAAGCCCGCCGACGACGCGGCGCTGTCCACTGCCGTCGCGGTGAACAAGGAGACCAGTGTATGACTGCCTACGTTCTACAAACCCAGGGGCTGAGCAAGGCGTTCGGCGGTCTGCGCGCGGTCAGCGATATCTCATTGTCCGTCGCGCCCTGCGAGGTGCACGCGATCATCGGCCCCAACGGCGCCGGCAAGACCACGCTGATCAGCATCATCTGCGGCATCGTCAATCCCGGTACGGGCAGGGTGCTGGTCGATGGCCAGGACATCATCAAGGACTACCGCGCGGCGCGCTCGAAGATCGGCCTGGTTCCTCAGGAACTGGTCAGCGAGGGTTTCGAGACGGTCTGGGCGACGGTCAAGTTCAGCCGCGGGCTGTTCGGCAAGAAGCCCGACCCGGCCTACCTGGAGCGGGTGCTGCGCGACCTGTCGCTGTGGGACAAGCGCGACGCCAAGATCATCGAACTGTCCGGCGGCATGAAGCGCCGGGTGATGATCGCCAAGGCGCTGTCGCATGAGCCGCAGATACTGTTCCTCGACGAACCCACCGCCGGGGTCGACGTCGAGTTGCGCCGCGACATGTGGAACATGGTCCGTGGTCTGCGCGCACGTGGCGTGACCATCATCCTCACCACCCACTACATCGAGGAGGCCGAGGAAATGGCCGACCGCGTCGGCGTCATCAGCCAGGGTGAGATCATCCTGGTGGAAGACAAGCAGGCGCTGATGCACAAACTCGGCAAGAAGCAGCTGACCCTGCAATTGCAGCAGCCGCTGGCGAGCATTCCTGCCGAACTGGCCGGGCACCCACTGGAACTGGCGGACGATGGCCATGCGCTGGTGTTCACCTTCGACGCCCAGCGCGAGCACACCGGCATCGCCGAGCTGCTCAAGGACTTGGCCCAACGCGGCATAGACTTCAAGGACCTGCAGTCCAGTCAGAGTTCTCTGGAAGAAATCTTCGTCAGCCTGGTGTCAGGTCGATGAGAAGCTACTGCACTCGATTATGCCGCGTTGAAATCGGGCTCGGCCTGCTCATGTACAACTCGTACACTCCGCGGCCTCGCCCGATTTCGCCTTGCCTAGCCTTCGCTCGCGATGCTTCTCAACGACCTGAATCGGAGTCACGGTCATGAATTTCTATGCGATCCGCGCAATCTACCTGTTCGAGCTGGCGCGCACCTGGCGCACCCTGCTGCAGAGCATCGCCACCCCGGTGATTTCCACCTCGCTGTATTTCGTGGTGTTCGGCTCGGCCATCGGTTCGAGCATGACCGAGGTGCATGGCGTCAGTTACGGCGCCTTTATCGTGCCGGGGCTGATTATGCTGGCGCTGCTCACCGAGAGCATCTCCAACGCCTCGTTTGGCATCTATATGCCCAAGTACTCCGGGACCATCTACGAGGTGCTGTCGGCGCCGGTGTCCTACCTGGAAATCCTTATCGGCTACGTCGGCGCGGCGGCGACCAAGTCGATCATCCTCGGATTGGTGATCCTGGTCACCGCGCGCCTGTTCGTCGATTTCGAGATTCTCCATCCGCTGTGGATGCTGGCCTTGCTGGTGCTGACGGCGGTGACCTTCAGCCTGTTCGGCTTCATCATCGGCGTCTGGGCCGACGGTTGGGAGAAGCTGCAGGTGGTGCCGGCGCTGATCGTCACGCCGCTGACCTTCCTCGGCGGCAGCTTCTACTCGATCAGTATGCTACCGCCGCTGTGGCAGACCGTGACCCTGTTCAACCCGGTGGTGTACCTGATCAGCGCCTTTCGCTGGAGCTTCTATGGCGTCTCGGACGTCAACGTAGTGCTCAGCCTGGGGATGATTTTCGGCTTTCTGCTGCTGTGCATCCTCACGGTCGGCTGGATCTTCAAGACTGGCTACCGCCTGAAGAGCTGAGCGATTGCTGTGCCAGGGGGGCAGCAGGGTGCGGCACTGGAAATCGATCCGAGCTAACACGTGCCGCTTCCACTTTGTCTTTTAAAGCAGGCACACTTCTCCCGGCAGCAATCGCTCTATTGAACCAGGGCGAGGAATTAGCGAGCCGTAATGGCCATGCAGTGCTTGGAAGTACTGAACAAAGGAGTTGGGAATGGACGCCAGGGAAAAACAAATGGCTGAGTTGTTGAGCTTGACGGCGCGCAGCCTTACCCATCTGACCGCCTCGATAACGGCGATGTCGTTCGAGCTGATCGCTAGCGAAGACAAGGTCGTGCGGGCAGCCGGCAAACGCATGATTACGCGTATGGCAGCGGTCAACACCGAACTCGATCAGCAGTGGCAGATCATCAGCCAGTTATCAGGCGTGATGGTAGCCCCACCGCACGCCATGGAAGAGGTGCTCTTGCAGCCGCTGGTGCTTGCCGATATTCAGGCAGTCGAGGTTGCGGCGGCCCTCGACAAGTAGCGCTTCAGTCACAACCTACAAGGTTTTCGACGAGGCTCAAATACCAGTTGCCTTGTGATCACGCGTCAGCGCCGGTCACTCGGCTCGCCCAGCAAAGCCTGCGGGAGCCCAAACTCCGCAATGCCAGCCACCAGTCGATGGCGCGGCGTTCTTCCCGCTACCTCGCTGAAGTCATCGCTGTCCAGCCTGAGCCTCGGAATGAGGCTATTCGATTAGGGTCGTTGACTGATTTCCACAGTGTTCACATTGGCAAAAGCCGGAAACGAAAAAGCCCTGTCGGAAAACAGGGCTTTAACTTGAACAATCTGGAGCGGGCGAAGGGAATCGAACCCTCGTTATCAGCTTGGGAAGCTGGAGTAATGCCATTATACGACGCCCGCTTTTGCGGATGCCTTTGTACCAGAAGTCGCGCGCTAAAAGAAGCCCGCACCGAGCGCAATCTTGTTGCGACTCGGTGCTAGAGCAGCAGAATGGCATGTTTCATACGGCCATCGCGTGCTGCAGTTCGACTTGCGGGCGGAAGGTTGTGCTGCGTTGCGGCGTGCTTTGCAGAAAGCCCAGCAATACATCCCGGCTTTGCAGCCAAGCGGCCTTGTGTTCCATGTCGAGGAAGTGTCCGGCATTGTCGATGGTGGCGAAGTGGCAATCACTGAGGTGTTGGGTGAGCACGCGCACGTCCTCGGGCGCGGCGTATTCATCGTGCTCGCCATTGACGAACAGCAGCGGAATCTTGATGCCGGCCAGGCACTCCATCTGGCAGTGATTTTCCATGTGCACCACCTGATCTACGTGGGAGAACATCTGCCGGTATTCGTGTGCGTCCAGGCTGGCGATGTGGCGATGGTTGAAGCGCTTGAACAGCGACGGCAGGTGTTTGCCGATGGTGTTGTTGACCAAGTGGCCGAGATTGCTGCCGTCCGCTGCGTGCAGGTAGCTCAGGCCTTTTTCCAGGTAGTCGAGCATCGGCTCGTTGAGCAGCGGCGAGAAGGAGGTGATCACCGCTTTTTCGATGCGTGCCGGGCGTTGGGCCAGGGCCAGCAGGGCGGCGACACCACCCCAGGAGAAGGACTGCAGGTAGTCGACGCGAAAGTGCTCGATCAGGTCGAGGAGGATGAAGGCCTCGTCTTCCTTGCTGATCGAGTGAGCGTTGCTGTTGTGCGGCTTGGACTGGCCGGCGTAGGGCTGATCGTAGAGCACCACGTTGAATTGCGTCTGCAGGTACTTGACCGTTTGCGCGAAGGCGGCGGTGGTGGACAGCGAGCCATTGACCAGGATGATGGTCTTGCGCGCTGCAGGGCTTGCGTAAAACTCCGTGTGAACCTTGTAAGTCCCGTGAACATCGACGACAGCGATAGCTGGCTTCATGTTGTTTCCTCCTGGCGCAAGTTAGGCTTGGCGAACGGGGCAGCCGTTCGCCGGGCAAGCAAGGTAGGACAGTAGGAAAGCGCCTGGACATGACAAACGAATGTCAGGCTGGGGATTTTTATAAGTTATTTATTTTCAATCGGTTAGGGCCGAAATAGAGCATCCTCTCCAACCTTTTTCAAGGTGTTGGAGGGCGTCTTGTAACCAGGCAGGAACCCATTTCGCGCAGCGCGCAAGCAACCGAAAGAACGCTTAGATGGCTTCTGTGACTCGACGGTCACATCAAGACCTTATGGCTCGATTTAAGCAGTGGGCCCCAGTCGTGGCAAGCGCTAATTTCATTAGTGGCCTACCGTTTATCGGGTAGTGAGCTAATGATTGTGACTTGGGCCGAACTGGTCGTCAGTTGCCTCAGAAACAGGCGATCTCGGCCGCTGTCAGCGCGCGGTACTGACTGGGGGCGAGTCGTTCGTCGAGGACGATTGCGCCCATGCTGATGCGATGTAGGCCGACGACCTTGTTCTGGAAGTGGCCGAACATGCGCTTGACCTGATGGTAGCGGCCTTCGCACAGGGTCAACCGGGCACGGCGCGGCGCTAGAATTTCAAGTTCGGCGGGCTGGGTGATCAGGTCCTCAAAGCGAAAGTAAAGGCCTTGGGCGAAAGTGGCGATACAGGCGGGGTCAATCGGCTCTTCGGTCTCGACCAGGTATACCTTGGGCTGCTTGTGTTGCGGCGAGGTCGCCCGGCGTGACCACTGGCCGTCGTTGGTGATCAGCAGCAGACCGCTGGTGTTGAGGTCGAGACGACCGGCCAGGTGCAGCTCGTGTTTGTCCGGCTCGGCGAGCAGGTCGAGCACGGTGCGGTGTTCGGGATGCTCGGTGGCGCTGACCACGCCGATTGGCTTATGCAGCATGAAGTAGCGCGCGGCTTTGCCGGTTTGCAGCAGCTCATCATCCAGCTCGACCCGGCTGAACACGCTGACCTCGCTGTGCCTGTCGCAGCAGGTCTGGCCGTCCAGGCGGATGCGTCCGCTGGCCAACAGTTGGCGTACTTCCTGACGGTTGAAGCGGGGCAGGTTGCTGAGGAAACGGTCGAGGCGCATGGGCTATCGGGCTGTGGGTTCAGTCTCAGCCGGCGGTAGTGCTTGCGCGCAATTCGGGCACAGGCAGGCGCGATTGCGCAGCTCGGGCGGCAGGCTGTCGAGCACACCGGGCTCGATGCGGGCAGCGAAACACCAGCAGTGCGCCACGGGCGTTTGCGCGTTGGCCTGGGCGCATTGGTTGGGTTGGCCACAGCGTGGGCAGGTGAGGGCCTGAGCACTCATGTGGCGTCCTCGCAGAGGCGGTTGCGCCCGGCTTGCTTGGCTCGATAGAGCGCCTGGTCGGCACGGGCGAGCAAGTGGTCGAGCGCATCGCCCGAGCGCAGCTCGCTCAGACCGATGCTAACGGTGACCTGCAGGGCGGTGCCGTTGAAGAGGAAGGGAGTCTGCTCGGTTTGCTGGCGAATCTTCTCACCCAGCTGGTGCGCTTGTTGCGGGGTAGTGTTCTTGAGCAGCAGGATAAATTCCTCGCCGCCCCAGCGACAGATGATGTCGGACTGGCGCAGGTTGTTCTGTAGCTGCTGGGCGAAGCCACGCAGCACTTCGTCTCCAGCGAGGTGACCCTGACTGTCGTTGAGCTGTTTGAAGTTATCCAGGTCGAGCAGTAGCGCGCACAGTGGACTCTGCTCACGGCGCGACTCCTGAATGGCCTGATTGACCAGCAGATCGAAGCCGCGGCGATTGGGCAAACCGGTGAGCGAGTCGGTGGTGGCCAGGGTGGCGATACGCGCTTGATAGCGGCGCAGGGCGATGCTCACCAGGCCGAGCACCACGCCGATGACCAGCAGGCAGATCAGCAGGTTCACATAGAGTGAGTGACGGATGCCGGCCAGGACGCCGTTTTCCTGTTTGTCGACGAACAAATACCAGTTCAATTCGGGAATGAAACGCACGTTGAGGAAGTGTGCGCGGCCCTGTGCCTGGTACTCGAAATTGCCGCTCTGCGGTTGTGGCAGTTTCGTCTGCAATTCTGCCAGGCCCGGCACTTCGCTGAGCATCTGGCCGGTTTTCGCGCCCTCTGGGCCGCCATTGGCCCCCGTGAGGGCGATACGTCCGCTGGCGTCGACGAAATACACGCTGCGACCGTAGCGCTGCTGGTAGGCGTCGATCAGTTGCACCACCGCATCCACGGTGAGGCCCACGCCGGTGGCGCCGATAAAGCGCTGCTGGTAGTCGAACACCCGGTGATTGATAAAGAACGTCAGGCGATCCTGGTTGGCCAGGTCGACGTCGACATTGATCTCGTAGGGCGCCTGCATATCGCGTACGCGAAAGTACCAGTCGTCCCGTGGCTCGTTGAGTTTGACCTGTTTCAGCACACCTTTGGCCTGGTAGTAGGTGTGGGTGTTTTCCGAGACGAAGAAGCTGGTGACTGCGCCGTAATGTTCCTGCACCTCGCTGAGGTAGCGGGTCATTTGCGCGGTGTCCTGCTCGCCGGCCATCACCCAGTCACGGACGAAGGTGTCGCGCGCCATCATCGAGCCAATCAGCACGGGACGGACCAGATCCTTCTGGATTTCCGAGTAGACGTTATCCGAGGTCAGCGGCAGTTCGGTGTTGACGATGTTGTCGCGCACCGTCTCGAGCGCGGCGTAGTAACTGGCCAATGAAGTGGCGAGAAAACCGCTGCCGAGCAGCAGCAGGAGGAACAGCAGCAGGTAGCGCTGGCGATGGATGGGCGGGGTCTGCTGCATGGGTAAAGCCTGGGAATAGTGGCTGCTATCCTAGCCCGGCCAGGTCTGGGATGCCAGAACGGCTATCCAGAGCTAGGCCGGCTGCGCGATGCGGCGTGGATGGTTGCCGGACCAACCGCCCGGAATCGTCGCCGATCTGCTGCGGCTGCAAGTCGAGCGACAATCTCGAACCGGTGTGGCACCGAGTGGCTTCTAGCGGTTGAGTCGCGCGGGCCGGTGTCAGCCAGGCCCGCGCGGCAATCAGCTGAGGCTGCTGAGGAAGGCGCGCCATCCGCCAAAGTGGCTGATGTTTACCGCGCCTTCGATGCCGCAGGGCTCGCAGATGAAACCGGTTTCCCAGCGGCCGTCGGCCAGTTGCACTTTACCCAGACCGAGGGGTGCGGGGATGCCGGTGAGGAATGAACCGAGCTCGCTACTGGGCAGTTCCCAGACTTCGACCGCGATAGCCCGACCGCCTTGGGTGACCCGCAGCATACCCGGGCGCAATGGTGGGCCGCCGGCCAAGGCATAGAGCTGATAATCGGGCGAGCTGTGGGTGGCTTCGATCAGTCGACCACCGCGTTGCTTCAGTTGCCAGTTCAGCACCAGGCCGTCGAGGTGTGCGCCACAGACCACCAGGCGGGCGCGGTCGTTGCCCGCCAGGTTGGCTGGGGCCGGCAGCTGCAAGGCGCGCTCGCCGGCCAGCGGCAGGTCGCTGTGGCGCTGCAGGGCGTCGGCCAGGCTGAGCAGGTACTGGTCGGTGAAGGCACGGCCGAACAGGGTCACGCCCCAGGGCAGGCCGCCCGCCATGAATCCGGCCGGCACTGCGACGGCGGCGTAGTCGAGCATGTTCATGAAATTGGTGTAGTAGCCCAGGTCGGAGTTGCGGGCGACCGGTTCGGCCTGCAGTTCGGCCAGGGTCACCGGGCGCGGGTAGGCCGGAGTCAGCACGCAGCCGAGCTCGGTCATGATCCGCTCGCACTCGGCCTTGAGCGCCTGCAGGCGGTACTGCGCACGGAAGGCGTCCACTGCGCTGGTACCCGGCGCCTGTTCCAGCACGGCGCGGATCACCGGCAGTACCGCGTCGGGCTGGGCCTCGATCAGCTCGCCGGCGACGCTGTAGCGTTCGGCCACCCAGGGACCTGCATAGAGCAAGCGGGCGGCTTCCAGGAAGGGCGTGAAGTCGATTTCGATGGCTTCGCCGCCGAGTGCCTTGAGGTGCTCGATGGTGCTGGCGAATAGCGCGGGGCTTTCCGGGCAGCCGAGGAACTCCAGTTGCTTGGGCACGCCGAAGCGCCAGCCTGGGCGCGGAACACCGAAGGCGCTGGTGTCATTCCACAGCGGGTTGCCCCGACTGTAGGCATCGCGCGCATCCAGCGTGGCGGTCAGCGCCAGCAACTGGCTGGCCTCGCGGGCGCTGGCACTGAAGTAGCTGACGCAGTCCAGGGTGCGGCAGGCCGGTACCACGCCGGCGGTGGAGAGCAGGCCCTTGGTCGGCTTGAGGCCGACCAGGTTGTTCAGCGCCGCCGGTACTCGGCCGCTGCCTGCGGTGTCGGTGCCGAGGGCGAAGCTGGCCACGCCGAGGGCCACGGCCAGCGCCGATCCAGCGCTGGAACCGCCGGATGGATAATCCGGGTGCAGGCTGTTGCGGCATGCGCCGTAGGGCGAGCGGGTGCCGTTGAGGCCGGTGGCGAACTGGTCGAGGTTGGTCTTGCCCAGGGGCACCGCGCCGAGGGCGATCAGTTGTGCGACCAGGGTGGCACTCTGTTCGGGCAGATAGGCGAAGGCCGGGCAGGCAGCGGTGGTGGGCACGCCGGCCAGGTCGATGTTGTCCTTGATGGCGAAGGGCACGCCGTACAGCGGCAGCTCGGCCGCGGTCCTGCCGTCCAGCGCGGCCAGGTAGGGCTCCAGCTCGGCTTCGCTGAGCAGGTGGATGAATAGGTTGAACTCGGGGTTGAGCGCCATGGCCTTCTCGCGCAGGGCGAGGATCAGCTGGCGCGGGGTCAGGCTGCCATCGCTGTAGGCGGCTTGCAAGGCGCTCAGGCGCAGGTCGAATTCGTGCTGCATAGGTCGCGTCCTCTGTAGGGTGGATGGCGTTGTATCCATCCACCAGCGATGCTGAGGCATCGTCAATGGGCCGGCCGTGCGGCCGGTAGGGCTTCTCTGTCAGGCTTCTTCGAGCACCACCACGCACTGGCCGGCGCGCACCGGCGAGCCTGGCTGCACGCGGACTTCCCGAACCAGGCCGTCACGCGGCGCGGTGAGCGGGATCTCCATCTTCATCGACTCGAGAATCACCAGCGTCTCGCCGGCTTTGACTCGGTCGCCGACCGCCACTTGCACCTGCCAGAGGTTGCCGGCGATATGGCTGTCGATGCCGTGCTGGCCGGTACCGAGGGCAACGTCCTGGCCAATCTCGACTGCCACCTCCTCGCTGTCGAAGTGCGCCTGGCCAGAGTCGATCCAGCGCTGCCGTTCGGCGGCGAAGGCGCCGCGTTGCTGGTGGCGGAAGGCGGCGATGCCCTCGGCCTCTGCAGCGAGGAAGTCCTGGTAGTCGGCCAGGTGCAGTTCGCTGTGCTCGATGCGCAAGTCGTAGCGACCGAGGGGGAAATCGCGGCGGATGCGCAGCAGTTCCTCGGCGCTCACCGGGTAGAAGCGGATCTGATCGAAGAAGCGCAGCAGCCAGGGTTTGCCGTCGAAGGCGGCCACTTCGCGGTAGCGGTTCCACATCTGCAGGGTGCGGCCGACGAACTGGTAGCCGCCCGGGCCTTCCATGCCGTACACGCACATGTAGGCGCCGCCGATGCCCACCGAGTTCTCCGCGGTCCAGGTGCGGGCCGGGTTGTACTTGGTGGTGACCAGGCGATGACGCGGGTCCAGCGGAGTGGCCACCGGCGCGCCGAGGTAGACGTCGCCCAGGCCCATCACCAGGTAGCTGGCCTCGAATACGGTGCGGTAGACCTCGTCGAGATTCGGCAGGTCGTTGATCCGGCGAATGAACTCCAGATTGCTCGGGCACCAGGGGGCGTCCTTGCGCACCGTGGTCATGTACTTGTCGATGGCCAACTGGCAGGCCGGATCGTCCCAGGACAGCGGCAGGTGAACGATACGCGACGGCACCTTGAGATCCTGGGCGGCGCACACCGCGTCCCATTCACCGGCGACTATGCCGAGCAGGTCATTGAGTGCCAGGGTTTCCGGCAGGTAGTGCAGCTGCAGCGAGCGGATGCCCGGAGTGAGATCAATGACACCGTCGAGGCTCTTCGCCTCCAGCGCCTGCATCAGTGCGTGGCCACGAAAGCGCAGCACCAGGTCCAGTTCCGGCTCGCCGATTTCCAGCAGCAGGTGAGTGTCGCCGGACAGGCGGGCGACCAGGCGGCAGTCGCCTTGGCCGATGTCGAGGACGATGGGCGAGGGGAGGCCATTTGCTTGTGTAGGCGCGAGCTTGCTCGCGATCAGGGATACCGCAGGATCGCCAGCAAGCTGGCTCCTACATAGGTTTGCACATTCAAGGTTTTTGGCTTTGGCCAAGGTCCTTGCCGTGGCGATATCCACCGGGGCAAACCTGACCTTATCGCCGGCTTTGAGCTGGCCGAGCTGCCACAGGTCGGCCTCGATGATGCTCACCGGGCAAACGAAGCCGCCCAGACTGGGGCCGTCCGGGCCGAGGATCACCGGCATGTCGCCGGTAAAGTCCACCGCGCCGATGGCGTAGGGGTTGTCGTGAATATTCGAGGGGTGCAGGCCGGCCTCACCGCCGCTGTCGCGTACCCATTCCGGCTTGGGCCCGATCAGGCGCACGCCGGTGCGGCTGGAGTTGAAGTGCACTTCCCAGGCGGTGGCGAAGAAGGTGTCGATGTAGCCCTCGGTGAAATATTCCGGGGCGCCGTGGGGGCCGTAGATCACGCGGATCTCGCGCACGGCCGGTAACGGCTCGCACAGTTCTGTGGGCAGTTGTGCGCCGGCATGCGCCTCGGCGAGAGGTAAAAGGTGCAACACATCGCCGGCGCGCAGGGCGCGGCCGCCGTGGCCGCCGAACTGGCCGAGGGTGAAGGTGCTCTTGCTGCCCAGGTAATCCGGCACCTGCAGGCCGCCGCGCAGGCACAGGTAGCTGCGCGCGCCGCTGCCGGCGATGCTGCCCAGGCTGAGGCTGCTGCCGGCCTTGATCAGCAGCGCGGTGTTCATGGGGCGTGGTTCACCGTCGAGCAGTAGCGGAATCACCGCGCCGGTCACCGCCACCAGTGCATCGGTGTTGAAGCGCAGGTTCGGTCCGCTCATGGTGATTTCCAGGGCGGCGGCGCCTTGTTCATTACCCAGCAGGCGGTTGCCCAG
Source organism: Pseudomonas taeanensis MS-3 (assembly GCF_000498575.2). Lineage (GTDB taxonomy): Bacteria > Pseudomonadota > Gammaproteobacteria > Pseudomonadales > Pseudomonadaceae > Aquipseudomonas > Aquipseudomonas taeanensis. The sequence goes on along the minus strand of NZ_AWSQ01000004.1, from coordinate 288,907 downwards.
GCGCAGGGCGCGGTCGTCCATCGGCCCCGACGGCGGTACGCCGACGGCCCAGTAGCCAAGGCGGCCGGGGTAGTCCTGCACCGTGGTCTGGGTGCCGGCGGCCAGCACTTCGAAGGTGTTGGCACGGTACACCAGTCCTTCCAGGCAGCGGGTCCAGGGGCTGCCGCTGGCGAAGGGCGCGTCGAGCAGGATCTGCCGCAGGTAGTCGCGGTTGCTTTCCACGCCATACAGCAGGGTATCGGCCAGGGCCTGATCCAGCGCCAGGCTGGCCTGATCGCGGCTCGGCGCCCAGGCGATCAGCTTGGCGAGCATCGGGTCGAAGTAGGGCGGGATCTCGCAGCCGGCCTCGACCCAAGTGTCGATGCGCAGCGCCTGGCCATCGGCTTGGGGGAACTCGACGGCGGTGAGCAGGCCGGGGCTGGGCTGGAAGTCGCGGCCCGGGTCTTCGGCATACAGGCGTGCCTGGATCGCGTGGCCGTTGGGCGTGAGGCCTTTGCCCAGCTCGCTCAGCGGGGCCAGGTCGCCGGCCGCCAGTTCGATCATCCAGCGCACCAGGTCGACGCCCCACACCTGCTCGGTGACGCCGTGCTCGACCTGCAGGCGGGTGTTCACTTCTAAGAAATAGAAGCGCTCGGCCGCGCTGTCGTAGACGAATTCGACGGTGCCGGCGCTGCGGTAGTCGACCGCCTTGGCCAGCGTGATCGCCGCGGCGCACAGTTGTTCGGCCATGCCGGCGGGCAGGTTCGGCGCCGGGGTTTCCTCCAGCACCTTCTGGTTGCGCCGCTGCACCGAGCAGTCGCGTACGCCGAGGGCCAGCACCTCGCCGCGCCCGTCGCCGAATACCTGCACCTCCAGGTGCCGGGCACGCTGGATGTACTTCTCGATAAACACGCCGGCGTCACTGAAGTTGTTCTGTCCCAAGCGTTTGACCGCGTCGAAGGCCTCACTCAGCTCCTCGGCCGAGTGGCACACGCGCATGCCGATGCCGCCGCCGCCGGCGGTACTCTTCAGCATCACTGGGTAGCCGATAGTTTCACCTGCGCTCAGCGCGGCCTCGAGGCTTTCCAGCAGCTCGGTGCCCTCCAGCATCGGCACCCCGTGCTGCTTGGCCAGGGCGCGGGCGGTGTGCTTGAGCCCGAACACCCGCAACTGCTCGGGCGTCGGGCCGACGAAGGCGATGCCGGCCGCTTCGCAAGCTTCGGCGAAGGCAGCGTTCTCCGAGAGGAAGCCGTAGCCGGGGTGGATGGCGGTGGCGCCACTGGCCTTGGCGATGGCGAGAATCTTCTCCACGACCAGGTAGGTGTTGGCGGCCGGGCCTTCGCCGAGGCTGTGGGCCTGGTCGGCCTGCTGGATATGCAGGCTGGCGGCGTCGGCCTCGGCGTACACGGCCACGCTGCCTACGCGCAGTTCATGGAGAGTACGCAGGATGCGGCAGGCGATGGCGCCGCGGTTGGCGATCAGCAGTGTGTCGAACATGGTTGTTTCCCTCGAAAGGGCAGGCGGGCCGTCCCGCGGTATTCGGTCTGCACCCCGGTCGTCCGGGGCTGGAATGCGGTTTTCTTGTAGGAGCCAGCTTGCTGGCGATCAGCGGCGACGCAAAAGCATCGCCAGCAAGCTGGCTCCTACGGGTTCGCGGTGTTATCGGGCTTTTGCTGCAAACACTGCCCGGAGCGGCTCTGGCACAGGCGCAGTAGCCAGCTGCGTAGCCCGGATGCAATCCGGGGCATGGCGGCGCTGGTTTCCCGGATGACATCCGGGCTACGGGGACAACGTCGCTTCAGTCCCATACCAGTACCTCGGCCGGGGTCGGGTTGTAGCCGTTGCACGGGTTGTTCAGCTGCGGGCAGTTGGAGATCAGCACGATCACGTCCATGTGCGCCTGCAGCTCGACGTATTTGCCGGCGGCGGAGATGCCGTCCTCGAAGGTCAGGCCACCCTCGGGGGTCACTGGCACGTTCATGAAGAAGTTGATGTTGGCGCCGATGTCGCGCTTCTCCAGGCGCCCGTCGTGCAGACTGGCACGCAGGAAGTTGTCGCGGCAGCTGTGCATATGGCGCTTGTCCAGCGCGTACCTGACCGTGTTGCTCTCCTGGGCGCAGGCGCCGCCGAGGGTGTCGTGGCGGCCGCAGGTGTCGGCCGTGATAGTGAGCAGCGGGTTGCCCAGGTTGGAATAGAGCACGCTGCCGGTGGTCAGGTAGACGCGCTTTTGCTTGCGCAGGGTGCGCTGCGGGTCATAGCGCTCGCGCGGGTTGCGCGCGCTGTAGAACAGGGTGTCGACCGCCTGGTTGCCTTCCAGGTCGAGCAAGCGCAGGGTCTGCCCGGCCTTGACCTCGCAGAGGAAGGGTTCACCGGCGCCGATGGTGGCGCGGTACACAGCGGCTTCCGGGTGCTTGTCGCTTCGGATAAGAGTCATGGGGCAGCCCTCAGAGATACAGACGTTCGGTGTTGTGGAAGCCGCGCTGGTTTTCCGGGCGCGAGGTGCGACAGAGCACGCTGATACCGTCGCTCTCGATCTGGTGCCAGCTCAGTTGCACCGGCTTGGGCGCATAGGCAGGGTTGGGGTCAAGCGGGTGTTGCAGGGCGCTGAGCACGACCAGTGTGTCCATCGGTGCGTACAGTTCGAGGTAGTCGCCGGCCTGGGAGTTGCCCGGCTGAAAGTGCAGGCCGCCGTCACCATCGACGCTGACCTTGCTGAACAGATTCAGGCACATCAGCAGGTCCTGCAGGTTCAGGTTCCACTTGCCCAGTTCCACCAGCAGGTTGTCCACGCCGTTGCGGAAGAAACCGTTGCGCAGTTCCTGATAACGGCCAGCGCCGTATTTCTCCCGTACTTCCTCGGCATTCAGCACGCCGCCCAAGCTGTCGTGCCAGCCGCAGGTGTCGGCGGTGATGGCGGCGAGCACCCGGCCCATGTCCGAATACAGGCAGTGGCCGGCGGTGAGTTTGGCTGTGTGCTGGCACTTGAGGCTGTCCGGCAGGTTCAGCCGTTCGCTCTTCTCATGGGCGTTGAGCAGCAGCAGGCTGACGTTGGCGCCGCCTTCGAGATCGGTCAGGCGCAGCAATTGGCCGCGTTTGAGCACGAACGAGCTGTGGCCGCCGCCGGGCAGGGTTTCTTGGTAGAGGGTGGGGCGCAGGGTGAGTGAGGCAGTCATGGAGAGAGTCCTTACAGGGCCGGGTGCAGGTTGCCGCTGATGTGCGACGGCAACGCCTCGACGGCGGCGCGGGTGGCGCGGCGGTCGCTGTTCAATGGAATGTCGTAGGTGATGCGCGCGCCGAAGGCGTTCGGTGCATGGGGATCGAGGCGCACCTTGTCGAACACCAGCAAGCGGGTGCCGAGGCTGAAGCCCTCGCTCAGGTCGTGGGTGACCATGAACACGGTCAGCTTGGTCTCGTGCCACAGCTCCAGCAGCAGCGCGTGCATGTCCTTGCGGATGCCCGGGTCGAGCGCGCCGAAGGGCTCGTCGAGCAGCAGTACACGCGGCTGCATGATCAGCGCCTGGGCAATTGCCAGGCGTTGCTGCATGCCGCCGGACAGCGCGCTGGGGTATTTGTCCAGGGCATGGCCGAGGCCGACCTTGGTCAGCATCTGCGCCGCTTCGTCCCGCGCCAGGCGTTTGTCCGCGCCGAACAGCCGGCCGCACAGCGGCGCGCGCGGCAGCTCCAGGCCGAGGGCGACATTATCCAGCACGCTCAGGTGGGGGAACACCGAGTAACGCTGGAACACCACGCCGCGACTGGCATCGGGCTCGTCCGTCAGCGGCTGGCCTTGGATGTGGATCTCGCCGCGGCTGGCGCGTTCCTGGCCGAGCAGCAGGCGCAGGAAGGTCGACTTGCCACAGCCGGACGCGCCGACCAGGGTGCAGAACTCGCCTTCGTTGATCCTCAGGTTCAAGCGTTCGAGCACGACCTGGTCGCCGTACTCCTGCCAGACATTTTTAACCGTGATGAACGCGCTCATGCCTTGGCTCCTGCATACCAGGGGAAGGCCAGGCGGGTGAGCTGGCGCAGGCCGAGGTCCATCAGCCAGGCAAGCAGGGTGATCCAGGCCACGTAGGGCAGAATCACGTCCATTGCCATGTAGCGGCGCACCAGAAAGATCCGGTAGCCGAGGCCGTCGGTACTGGCGATGGCCTCGGCGGCGATCAGGAACAGCCAGGCCGAGCCGAGCACCAGACGCAGGGCAATCAATAGGCGCGGCAGGATCTGCGGCAACACCACGCGCAGGATCAGGGTCCAGGTGCTGGCGCCAAGGGTCTGCGCCTTGATCAGCAGTTCCGGTGGAATCTCGCGGGCACGCTGCTCCAGGTCGCGGGCCAGAACCGGGGTGATGCCGATGACAATCAGCATGACCTTGGCCAGTTCGCCGAGGCCGAAGGTGATGAACAGGATCGGCAGAATCGCCAGCGGTGGCACCATCGATAGCACGGTGAGCAGCGGCGACAGCGGCGCGCTGAACAGCGGCAGAGTTCCGGCGGCGATGCCCAGGCACAGGCCAAGCAACGCAGCGATGCCCAGGCCCATGCCGAGGCGCTTGAGGCTGGCGGCGCTGTCCTGCCAGAACAGGTAGTTGCCGCTGCGCTTGTCTGCCGTGAAGGCCAGGCGATCGACCGCCGCGGCCATCTGTGTAGCGCTGGGCAGCAGCTTGTCGTTGGGATTGTTCGCCAGGCGCTGCGCCGAACCGGTGAAGTAGGCGAACAGCAGCAGGGCGAAGGGCAGCAGTATCAGCAACAGACGGCCGCTGCGGTCGGGATGGCGGTTGATCAGGCGCATGTGACGTATCCTAGGGCGCTCATGGGATAGCAGGTGTGGGAGCGGATTAATCCGCGATGGCGGAGTGCGCAATCGCAAATAAATCCGCTCCGGCGACTCCCGTCAGAGCGCGCCGTCGGCGGCCATCTGCATATAACTCGGGTCGAAGCGCAGCTTGAGGTTGCCCTTATCGCCGGTGACCACGTTCCTGGCGAAGCCCATGCCGATGGCATCGCTGCTCTGCGCACCCTCGCCGAGCAGGCCGTGGTCGAAGGAGAAACTCGCGACCTTGCTCATGGTCGCCGGCAGTTTCGGGCTGTTGGCGAAGGCCACGGCATCCTTGGCCGCATAGAACATCTTGGTCGCCGCCAGTTGTGCCTCGTAGCCGGCCAGATCGGTGCCGGAGGCCTTGGCCATGTGCGCGCGGGCGGCTTTGCCCTCAGCGGTATCGGCGCTCATGATCGCCATGATCTCGTACCAGGCACCGGTCAGGGCCTTGCCGAAGGCCGGGTTGTCCTTGAGGGTGTCGCTGTTGACCACCATCAGGTCGATGATCTCGCCGGGGATCCGGCTGGAGTCGAACACCTGGGTCACCTTCGGGGTGGCGGCGACCTCGGCCAGCAGTGGGTTCCAGGTGGCGACGGCCTGTACATCGGCGGTGCTGAAGGCGGCCACCAGGTCGGCGTCCGAGGTGTTGACCACGCTGAGGTCTTGTTCGGAGAGGCCGACCTTTTCCAGGCCGCGGGCCAGCAGGTAGTGGGACACGGAGAGTTCGACCAGGTTGACCGGCTGACCCTTGAGGTCGCCGAGGGTCTTGTTCTCACCCTTGATGACGATGCCGTCGTTACCGTTGGAAAAGTCGCCGATCAGCAACGCGGTGGAATCGACGCCGCTGGCCGCCGGTATGGTCAGGGCGTCCATGTTGGTCATGGTGCAGCCGTCGAATTGGCCGGCGCTGTATTGGTTGATCGACTCGACGTAGTCGTTGATCTGCACCACATCGATGTTGATGTCGTACTTCTTCGCCCACTTGTCGACGATGCCTTCGGCGGCGCCATATTCCCAGGGCATCCAGCCGGCATAGATGGTCCAGCAGACACTGAAGTTGTCTTTGGCGGCGGCATGGCCGTTGAAGCTGATGGCGGCAGCGAGGCCGGCGGCGAGTACTGCGATCAGGCGGGGCGTACGCATAAGGAACCTCCAGTTCGAGTAGGGACGGCAGGAGTGCGCGGCGGTCTCCCCATGAATGGGGCGCGTTCTCCCGGGCTTTTATCCCGCCGTGTAACCTCGAAGGAGGTCGCCAACTCTCGGACCAGTCACCCGTCGATTCTCTGATCGGCGGGTCGGAACCCTAGTCGGCTATTGCAAATTGTGGTGCCGCGATCCCGGCTAGCCGGGTTATTCCTGCACACTCAGGGGTAAGCGAACATCGTGCCAGTTACGCCGGGCGTTCTAGCTTGAGGTCTGTGGCGGCGATGCCGGTAGAGTGGCTGGGTCGCCTGCGCCGTGATGGTGCGCAATGACCGCCTTGTGCTACTTCGCGGGGCGTCTTCCAGGCTCGCCACCGTCGGCGGCCCGAGGTCGTCCCTTGCTGCTCAGTTGCCGGCAGTGGCTGTCGAGACGCCGCGAGACTCGCCGTCGCGCGCACCTTGAAACAATTGGTCATCGAATAGACCGTGTGGGACTGCACTGCAAGCCGAAACAGAGGGTCTGATTTTGTGAGAGACGATCCCAGGTGCCGACAGCGGTCTGCACCGTTTCAGTGATCGCAGGAGGCCACTATGCCCTACAAAGTCTTACTTGCTGCGCTGCTGGGCCTGAGCCTAACCGGTTGTGCGGTGTACGGCGGCGGTTACGATCATGCTTATCGCGGCCATGACCGCTATTACGCCGGCAGCTCCTATCAGGTGCAGCGCTATCCGGTCTATGTTGCGCCGCGGCATTACGGTTATGACAACCGGCGTTATGACAGGCGCCATTTCGATAATCGACGACATGACCCGCGCCATTTCAACCAACAACGGCATGACCAGCGCCGCTATCTGCCGGCACCACCGGCGCGCTTTTCCAACCATGAGCGGCGCTCGGGCCATCGCATCGACGGGCACCGCGATCAGCGTCGCCACGACTATCGTGATACGCAACAGCGGCGGGGCTGGAACGGCCAGCGCTTCGATCCGCAAGAGCGTACACCGAGGTACCAACGGCACGACCAACGTGGTGACCACCGATCGCGCGGGGATCGGCGGCGCGGTATGGATATACGACACAACTAACAGGTCGTTGAAAAATGTAGCGAGCGACGGTTAGGGCCGTAGCCGTTCCCTACGGGTAACGGCATTTCCCACATCCCTGTGGGTCACAAGGCGAATCGGCCGCAACGCAGCGAGGCGGAGTAACAGCCGGAGGCTGGCCCGCAGGGTGAGCGTAGCGAATCAAAAGCGCACGACGGCATGGATGCAGGAGGTAGGGCGAAGCAGGATGCCCGAGCCGAGTGTACGCGTTGTCATTGAGCATTTTGAGACGCTGCGTCCCGGGCCGATTTCAACGCTGCATAACCTAGCGCAGTAGTTTACAACGGCCTGCTAATGGCCAACGCGTGGTCGGCGTAACCTCCGCACAAGCCCCTGGGGGCGACGGGGTCGGCTGGCGATCTTCCGGCTGGATCTGTTCAGATCAGTGCTGTCGGGCCAGATTGTGTGCGGCGCGGCTGACCCGGTCAGAGGCTAACTGTCTGCCCATCCTCACGCGGTAAGTGGCAGCAAGACCTGATGTCCGCCGCGCACCGCCTTGGCCACTGGATGCCAGGCGGTAAACCTGGATTGTCCTCGATAAATCCTACCTAGACACCCAGATGAGCGGCGGAAGTGTCTGCTCAGAGGAGCGCTGCTGGGCGTCGTCGAGGTCGATGGCAACCTGCTGGATATCATGACCTTCCTTTGGTTGCTTTGACTTCAGCGAGGTGCCGATTGAGCTGACCGGGCGTTGAGTGGCTTGTCTCATGGCTCAGGCGCCATGAGGTTGCCAGCCGGCGCGCATTCGGGCGCTCTCTCAAGTTGTGTCAGTATTCTGGCGATTGTTTTTTTTACATCGCCCCCGCACCATGGCCATCATCCTGATATATGGAAATCTCGGCTTGCTGACGGGTCGTCTCAACGCTTTGCGTGCGTGTCGTCGCTGGCCTGCAGCGTCAGTCTTGCTGCTGTCCGCATTGCTGGGCGTCGGTGCGCTGCAAGCCGACTGGGATTTCACCCTCATCAGTAAAAGAGCCGAGCAGTTATACGGGCCGCTCGGGGCGGGGCGAGGGCGGATCGACGACTGGCAGCGCCTGTTGCAGGAGCAGGTCGGGGCCGATGAAATGGCGCAGCTCAAGGCGGTCAATCTGTTCTTCAACCTGCGCCTGCGGTTTCGCGATGATATCGAACTGTGGCGGGTCAAGGATTACTGGGCCACCCCGGTCGAGGCATTGCTGCTGGGCGGGGGAGACTGTGAGGACTTCGCTATCGCCAAGTACTTCAGCCTGCGCCAACTCGGCGTGCCGAGCGAGAAGCTGCGCATCACTTACGTCAAGGCGCTGCGCCTGAACCAGGCGCACATGGTGGTCACCTACTACGCCCAGCCGAACGCCATGCCGTTGGTGTTGGACAACTTGATCGACGCCATCCAGCCCTCCAGTCAGCGCAGCGATTTGCTGCCGGTTTATGCGTTCAATGCCGAAGGTTTATGGCTCCCTGGCAGTCGCGGCGACAAGTCTGTCGGGGACAGTAAGCGGTTGTCGCGCTGGCAAGATCTATTGAGGAAAATGCGCGCCGAGGGCTTTCCCTGAGGCCGGCCCATAGAAGCCGCTTACGTCACTGTTCAAGTAGTTGTTCATCGCCATCTGTGTACTGATGCTGGTGAACTTTACTGGCAGTTTTCTGGTGAGCGTGGAGAGCTCACGCGAGCAGCAAGTCACCAGTTGCGCGCCTATGCCCAATTGCCGAGCGGGTCGAGAGCGAGGGAGAGTGGCAGGTGTTGCGTTCAATGGGGATCGAAGGTGTGCAGGGCCGTCTGTTCGGCGAACCGGCCCCCTGGCAGTAAGAGCTGGGGTCGATCAGATCAACTCGGACTCATCGTCATTGATCAGCCGGTTCAGCCCGCCTAAGGCATCACGGGCCTTGCTGCGCCCTACCAGCTTGGCCTGGGCCTCTTCGGGCAAATCGGTGATACGCACAACACCCTTGCGGATCAGCACGCTAATCAGGTCTTCCAGCACCCGGATCATGTCCAGGTCGCTCTGCTGCAACTTCAGCAGGCTGTTTTCCACGGCCTGATTGGCAAACCAGTCCTGGGCTTCCTGGCTGTCCGCGGCCAGTTCGCCGTTCATCTCGTCGAACGGCGCCGCCTCGACGCGTTGCAGCTTGCCCCAGGTATCGCGCTTTACATACAACATCGACCTCTCCTTACTCTTGCCGGCTCATGCTCAGCATAACCCCGCCACCCGAGAGTGGTGGGGTTATGGCTGTCAGCCATGGTCGATTTTAATCAGTGGGTCACTGTCAGCGATCATCGCTGCTGTCCGCGGCGATGGTTATTGCGTGCATTACTCGACGAACAACTGCTGCACCACGGAAAAATCCTTCTGGCCTTTGCCCTGCTTGAGTAGCAGGCGATACAGCTGCAAGGCCAGGGCGCCCATCGGTGTGCTGCTGGCGGTGACTTGAGCCGCCTCCTGGGCCAGGCCGAGGTCCTTGGCCATCAACTCGGCCATGAAACCGCCGCTGTAGCCCTTGGAGGCCGGGGCGTTCTCCATCACCCCGGGCCAGGGGTTGTATTTCTCCAGGGTCCAGTTGCCGCCCGAACTCTGGCGCATGATCTCGGCCAGCACGGCCGGATCCAGACCGTTGGCCACGCCCAGGGCCATGGCTTCTGCGGTGGCGATCATCTGCACCGCCAGCACCTGGTTGTTGCAGACCTTGGCCACCTGGCCGGCACCATCGGGGCCGGCATGGAAGATGTTCTTGCCCATGGCCTCGAAGACCGGCCGGGCCTTATCAAGAACTGCTGCTTCGCCACCAATCATGAAAGTCAGGGTGCCGGCAGCTGCGCCCGCGGTGCCGCCGGAAACCGGTGCGTCGAGCAGTTCGATGCCGCGCTCGGCGGCGGCCTTGTGCACCTTGCGTGCGGATTCCGGGGCGATGGTCGAGCACTCCAGCACCAGGGTGCCTGGTTTGAGCGCGGAGAGCAGACCGCTATCGCCGAGATACAGGCCTTCGACGTGGCGGCTGGCCGGCAGCATGGTCACCACGCTGTCGGCGCCGAGTGCCGCATCGGCGGCGCTGCTGGCGGCTTGCGCGCCTTCCTTGGCCAGCTCGTCTACCGAGGCCTGCACCAGGTCGAAGACCTTCAGGTTGAAGCCCGCTTTGAGCAGGTTGCGGGCCATGGGCAGGCCCATGTGGCCAAGGCCGATAAAGGCGATTGTCTGCATTGTTGTGCTCCTTGTCTGGATGACCGGGTTTGCTGGGGCCAGCATGGGTTCTGCGTGGTTGCCGCTATCGCGCTGGGCGGTGCTGCTACTTGCAGGCGCCGCTAACCCAGCCTACTGGTGGTGTGTGGATAAATCCGTAAGCGGATGGGCGCCCTCCCAGACCGCGCTGAAGTGGGATTCGATCACCTCGTCGGGAATGCTCGCGACATCTGGCCAGTGCCAGCGGGGGGCTTGATCTTTGTCGATCAGGCGGGCGCGCACACCTTCGGGAAACTCTGGATGGCGGCAGCAGTTCAGGCTCATGGCGTATTCCATCTGGAATACCTGGGCCAGGGACAGCTGCTTGGCGCGGGCGATCTGCTGCCAGACCAGGTGGGCGGTCAGCGGGCTGCCGCCGGCCAGGGTCTTGGCGGCGCGTGCCATAAGCAGGTCGCTGTCGCTGTGCAGGGCGGTCAGGGCGTGCCAGGCGGCAGGCAGGTCGGCCTGGTCGAGCAACTCGTCGATCCGCGCGCGGCGTGGCAGCCATTGGGCCTCCGGAAGTTCATCGTGGGCTTCGTGCTCCAGTGCCTTGAGCAGGCTGTGCAGTTGTAGTTGGGGTTGTTCCTGCCAGTTCAGCTGCACCAGGCCGTCGATCAATTCATCCTGCTGGCTGTCGAGCAGGAAACGGTCGGCAAGATTCAGGTCCAGGGCATCGCGGGCGTTGATGGCGCTGGCGGTGAGGCCGAGGAACAGGCCGAGCTTGCCGGGCAGACGGGCGAGGAACCAGCTGCCGCCGACATCCGGGTACAGGCCGATGTTGATCTCCGGCATGCCCAGGCGGCTGGACGGGGTGACGATGCGGATGCCGGCACCCTGCATCAGGCCCATGCCGCCACCCAGCACATGGCCGTGGGCCCAGCAGATCAAGGGTTTCGGGTAGCAATGGATGCGGTAGTCGAGGCGGTACTCGTCGGCGAAGAAACGCCGGGCCAGGTCGGGGATTTCCCCTGGGTGCTCGCGGCAGGCGTCGACCAGCTTGCGCACGTCGCCGCCGGCGCAGAAGGCTTTGGCGCCGTTGCCGCGTAGCAGTACGCAGGCAATGCCCGGATCATCCGCCCAGGCCGCGAGTTTGGCGTCCAGCGCCTCGATCATCGGCAGGGATAGCGCATTGAGGCTCTGTGCGGCGTCCAGGCTGGCGATGCCGATGCGAAAGCCGTGCAGGCTGGCGAGTTCTTCAAACTGAATATTCATGCTCGATCTCGTCGGTAGGCAGGATGTGCGTATGCAACATCCCGCACGAACAGGGCGGATGAAAACAGGCTCATCCCTCCCTCGGTCATTTGTTGTGCCACTGTGGGTCGCGTTTTTCCAGGAAGGCATTCACGCCCTCGCGGGTGTCGTCGGCGTCGAACAGGTCGACGAAGCGCTCACGCTCCTCGCTCAGCCAGGCATTCGGGCTGCGCTCGCGGGCACCCTGGATCAGCGGTTTGATGGTGCGCACCGCCACCGGGCTCTGCCGTGCGACTCGCGCCGCCAGCAACAGGGCGTGGCCGCGCGCTTCGCCGCTGTCGACCACTTGCTCGACCAGGCCGATGCGCTGGGCGGTCTCGGCATCGATGCGTTCGCCACACAGAATCATCCGTTTAGCCCAGCCTTCACCGACCAGCCAGGCCAGGTTTTGCGTGCCGCCGGCACAGGGCAACAGGCCTACCGAGGCTTCCGGCAGGGCCATCTGCGCCTGGCGCTCGGCGATACGAATGTCGCAAGCCAGGGCGCACTCCAGGCCGCCGCCCATGGCGTAGCCATTGATCGCGGCGATCGACACGCCGCGAAAATCGCGCAGCGCCTCGAAGGCCTCGCCGAAGCGTCGGGCCATCTCGCGGGCGCGGGCCTTGTCGCCGTCGGCGAACAGCTTGAGGTCGGCGCCGGCGGAGAAGAACTTGCCGCCCTGGCCGGTGATGACCAGGGCGTAGATGTCATCGTCGTGGTTGAGGTGTTCGACCAGTTGCTTGAGGCCGATCAGCGACTCGCGGTCCCAGGTATTGGCCGGCGGGTGGTTGATGGTCAGCAGGGCGGTGTGACCGTGTTTTTCCACGGTGAGCTTGTGGGTCAGGTCGAATACCCCGGGCTTGTAGGGTTCCATGGCGTTGCTCATAAGCGTCCTCGTATGTGCTGGTGTAGGACCAGTGTGCTGGCGATGTCTGGAGGCCTCGATCGCTGGCACCCTGGCTCCTACAGCTTCGGTTGGTTACAGCAGGCGGTCGAGCATGCCGTCTTGTTCCAGTAGGCGGCGGGCGATGATCACCCGCATGATTTCGTTGGTGCCTTCGAGAATCTGATGCACGCGACTGTCGCGTACCCAGCGCTCCAGTGGATAGTCGTTCAGGTAACCGTAGCCGCCATGCAGCTGCAGCGCCTCGTTGCACAGGTTGAAGCAGTGATCGGTGGCGAAGCGTTTGGCCATGGCGCAGTACAGGCTGGCTTCGCTGTGCCGGTGATCCAGCTTGTGCGCGGCCAGACGCACCATCTGCCGGCTGGCGGTGAGGTCGGTGAGCATGTCGGCCAGCTTGAACTGCAGGGCCTGGAACTCGCTCAGCGGCTTGCCGAACTGCTTGCGTTCCTCGACGTAGCGCAGCGACTGTTCCAGCGCCGCCTGGGCCGCGCCGAGTGAACAACTGGCGATGTTGATGCGGCCGCCGTCCAGGCCTTTCATCGCGTAGACGAAGCCCTGGCCCTCGGGGCCGATGCGGTTGCCAGTGGGAATGCGTACGCCCTCGAAGGTGATGGTGCGCGTCGGTTGCGCGCGCCAGCCCATCTTCAGCTCGTTGCGTCCGTATTTGACGCCCTCGGCATCGCCCGGCACCAGGAAGCAGGAGATGCCCTTGGCGCCTTCTTGGCCGGTGCGCGCCATGACGATCAACACTTCGGTGCTGCCTGCGCCGGAGATGAAGCACTTGCTGCCGTCGATCACATAGTGATCGTCCTCGCGTCGGGCGCGGGTGCGCAGGTGGGCAGCGTCGGACCCGGCGTCCGGTTCGGTCAGGCAGTAGGAGGCGAGCAGCTCGCCACCGATCAGGCGCGGCAGCCACTGCTCCTTGAGGGCCGGGTCGGCGAAGCTGGCGAGCATCCAGCAGGCCATGTTGTGAATGGTGATAAAGGCCGTGGTGGCCACGCAACCGGCCGCCAGCTGTTCGAAGATCAGCGCCGCCGACAGCCGTGACAGGCCCAGACCGCCGTCTTCCTCGTTGATGTACAGGGCCAGATAGCCTTGCTCGGCGGCCTGTTTGATTACCTTCACTGGAAAGTGGTGGTCGCGGTCCCAGTCGGCGGCATGCGGCGCCAATTCACGGGTGGCGAAGGCGCGGGCGCTGTCGACCAGCAGGCGTTGCTCTTCGGTGAGGTCAAAATCCATGACAAGTCCTTGCGAGATCGATAATCCCAGGTAAAGGGACCAGGCCGACTCGTGATCGGCCCGGCGACGGCTTATTTCAACTGAATGGTCATGTTCGGTCCAGTCACTGGACTGTCGTCGAACCAGCGGCTGGTGACCGTCTTGGTCTCGGTGTAGAAGCGTACGCCCTGTTTGCCGTAGGCGTGCAGGTCACCGTAGAACGAGCCCTTCCAGCCGGTGAAGGAGAAGAACGGCAGCGGTACCGGCACCGGCACGTTGATGCCCACTTGACCGACTTCCACCGCATGCTGGTAATGCCGGGCGGCGCCGCCGGAGCGGGTGAAGATACTGGTGCCGTTGCCGTAGGGGCTGGCGTTGACCAGCTCGATGGCCTCATCCAGGGTGTCGACCTCCATGCACACCAGCACCGGGCCGAAGATTTCCTCGCGGTACAGGCCCATCTTGGTGGTCACGCCGCGGAACAGGGTCGGGCCGAGCCAGTTGCCGTTGGGATAACCCTCGACCTTGCACTGCGAACCGTCCAGCAGGCACTCGGCGCCTTCGGCCTTGCCCTCGGCGATCAGGCGCAGCACCCGTTGTTTGGCCTGCTGGCTGATCAGCGGGCCGAAGGCCGCATGTTGGTCGGTCCACGGGCCGGGGCGCAGCTCGGCCATCTGCGCGCGCAACTCGTCGATCCACTGTTTCGATTCGCCGACGAACACCGCCACGCTGATCGCCATGCAGCGCTGGCCGGCCGCACCGCAGCTGGCGCCAACCAGATTGCTGAGCACCTGGTCCTTGTTCGCGTCGGGCAGGATCACCATGTGGTTCTTCGCCCCGGCGAAGGCCTGCACGCGCTTCAGGTGGGCGGTGCCGGTGCGGTAGATGTGCTGGCCGACAGGCACCGAACCGACGAAGGAGATCGCGCGGATATCAGGGTGGGTGAGCAGGCTGTCGACTACCTCGCGGCCGCCGTGCAGCACCTGCAACACGCCTGGAGGTGCGCCGGCTTCGATAAACAGCTCGGCCAGGCGATTCGGCGTCATCGGGTCCTGTTCGGAGGGTTTGAGGATGAAGCTGTTGCCGGCGGCGATGGCCAAGGGAAACATCCACAAGGGAATCATCGCCGGGAAGTTGAACGGGGTGATTCCGGTACAGACGCCGAGCGGCTGAATCCAGCTGGCGGTGTCGATATCGCGGGCGACGTTCTCGGTCGTCTCGCCCATCATCAGGCTGGCAATATTCGCCGCCTGCTCGACCACCTCGATGCCGCGCCAGACATCGCCCTTGGCGTCGGCGAAGGTCTTGCCGGTTTCCTTGGCGAGCAATTGCGCCAGCTCGTCGTGGTGCTCCTTGAGCAGGTGCTGGTAGCGCAGCATCAGCCGCGCACGTTCCGGCACCGGCACTTCGCGCCAGCTGAGAAAGGCGGCTTTGGCACTGGCGATGGCCGCTTCGATTTCCTCGGCAGTGGCCTTCGGTGCCAGGGCCAGCACCTCCTGGGTCGCCGGGTCGGTGACTTCGATGAACTCGCGGGCGCGGCTTTCGCGCCATTCACCATTGATCAACTGCGGGATTGCCTTGCTCATCGCGTTCTCCAGTGGGCTCGGGGTGGGCCGGATGTTGTTGTCTTAGTGTTATAGCCGCGGGCAGGGCGCTTGTGGATTGACGATCTTGGTCAGTGGATGGACTATCTTGGGATTGGATAGCTATCCAGGACGCTATTTTTGGCCACTTTCCCGGATTGCATCCGGGCTACCGAGGAGATCAATGAGTACGCGGGTCGAAACTTCCAACTGGCCATTGCCGGCCAACGGTCTGCGCTTCATCACCCCGCCGCGCCTGCGTCGCACGCTGGTCCGCCATCCGCTGACTGCCGGCTGTTACCCGCTGGCCCTGGGTTTTTACCCGGATGCATTGGGCCATCGCATGAGCCGTCCGGCACCGGACGATTACCTGTTGATCTATTGTCGAGCGGGGCAGGGTTGGCTGGAGACCGAGGATGGACGATTAGCTATCGGTGGCGGTGACTTGCTGCTGCTGCCCAAAGGGCGGGCGCATGCCTACGGCGCGGACCCCGAAAAACCCTGGACCCTGTATTGGGTGCACTTCGATGGCGAGCTGGTGGCGGATTTTCTGCGCCCGTTGGGCAAGGGCCCGCTGTGGCGCATCGGCGTGCAGCCGCGTTTGCTGGCCGAGTTCGATGCGCTGCTGAATTTGCGCAAGCAGGGCCTGAGCCTGCCGCACTTCATCTACGCCGCCCATCAGCTGCAGGCTTTGCTGGCTTCACTGGCGGTGCTGCCGGCACGGGCCAAACTGAAGTCCGGGCGAGTGCTCGACGTCGATGCGGTGCAGGCGGTGATGCGCAGCCACCTGCACGATTCGCTCAATCTCGACGCGCTGGCCGCGCAGTTCAAACTGTCGCGCTTTCACTTCGCCAAGACCTACCGCGCCCTCACCGGTCACGCGCCGATCCAGGATTTCATTCAACTGAAGATGGCCCATGCCTGCCGCCTGCTCGACGAGGGCGAGCAGGGTATTCGCGAGGTGGCCGAGCAACTGGGCTATGAGGACGTGTATTACTTCTCGCGCTTGTTTCGCAAGGTAGTGGGCATGGCGCCCAGCCATTATCGGGCGCTGCACCAGGGCTAGGGTCTGGTGGCAGTGGCAATAATTGTGGGGATATTGTCCTTTCCCGCGTTGTCAGGTAGCTCGATCATGGCAGGCAACATTGAATCAGGGGGTCGCCATGCTTGAATCCTGTCACTCGGGACTTGCCGCTCTATCGCGGCAGCGCCCTTTACGCGTCGACATACTGCTGTTTCCCGAGGTCGAAATTCTCGACTTTGCCGGGCCCTATGAGGTGTTTTCGGTGGCGTCCCGTGTCACTAGGCGGGATCGGCTGTTGCCCCACGCAGCCTTTGAAGTCCGTACGGTGGCGGCAAGCGCGTCTCCGCTAACTGCGCGGCACGGGCTGCGGCTGATACCCGATGCGAGCTTTGCCGATGAGTTGCCCTGCGATGTGCTGATCGTGCCGGGGGGCGTGGTCACCCAACCGCTGCAAGACAGGGCCACTCTGAACTGGATCGGCGCGACCGCCGTCCGGGCTCAGCTGATCGCATCGGTGTGTACCGGTGCCTTTGTCCTGGCCGAAGCCGGGCTGCTCGAGGGGCAGATGGTGACCACGCACTGGGAGGATATCGCCGACCTGCAAAGACAGTACCCACACCTCAAGGTGGTCGAGGGCGTGCCCTATGTCGATCTGGGTACGCGGATTACCAGCGCGGGTATCTCGGCCGGAATCGGCATGAGCCTGCACCTGGTCGCGCGGATACTGGGTGATGAGGTCGCGCGAGCCACGGCCCGGCAGATGCAGTACGACTGGGTAGATCACCCCGGGCTGCCTTGACTTGCGCGGGGCGCTTCACTAGCGTGCCGTCTTCGTTCGCCCGCGCAGGAGTCAGGCATGACCGCCGCAGACAAGATCAAGCTCGAAGCCGGCTGGAAACACGCCCTGCGCGAGGAGTTCGACAAGCCCTATATGCAGGAATTGAGCGAGTTCCTGCGTCAGGAGAAAGCTGCCGGCAAGGAGATCTACCCGCCGGGGGCGCTGATCTTCAATGCCCTGGATTCCACTCCGCTGGACCGGGTAAAGGTGGTGATCATCGGCCAGGACCCCTACCACGGTCCGGGCCAGGCCCATGGACTGTGTTTCTCGGTGCAGCCCGGGGAGGCCACGCCGCCGTCCTTGTTGAACATCTACAAGGAACTCAAGCGCGACCTGAATATCGACATCGCCGCGCACGGTTGCCTGCAGCATTGGGCCGAGCAGGGCGTGCTGCTGCTCAACACCTCGCTGACGGTCGAGCGCGGCAATGCCGGGGCACATGCCGGCAAAGGCTGGCAGCACTTCACCGACCGGGTGATCGAAGTGGTCAGCGAGCAGCGTCCGCATCTGGTGTTCCTGCTGTGGGGCAAGCATGCGCAGAGCAAGGAGCGCCTGATCGATCCGACCAAACACCTGATCCTGCGTTCGCCGCACCCTTCGCCGTTGTCGGCCCATCGTGGTTTTATCGGCAACGGTCACTTCAGTCGCAGCAATAAATTCCTCGCCCAGCACGGCCTGACGCCGATCGATTGGGCTCTGCCCCCGTTGTAAGGCGCCGCTCGAGTTAACTCGGTGTGAGTGCGGGCGGGCTTGGCCGGGCGCAGAGCTGTTCGGCGAGGTCTCGACTGAGCGTTCGCAAGCGCTGATTGAGCTGTGCGCGTTGCTGGCTGTCGGCACTGCCGAGCAGGTCGCTGAGCAGCTCGGCCAGGCCCTGGCGCATATCCGCCTGGTGCTTCCGGTAGTCGGCGTCGGCGAAGTGTTCGCGCTGCTGCAGCAGGCGCGTCAGGCGCCTGGGGAAGTCTGCCTGGTGACGCGTGGCCAGGGCGTCGCGCAACGCCTGCTGCCAGCGCAGGCGGTTGCCCAGCCACAGACGATTCTGCTCGCCCGTGCGGTTCGACCAGTGCGCGATCTGCCGTCGTTGCGTTGGGTTCAGTGGGCCGAACCAGGGACGCAGGCGCTCCTGCATGCGCTCGCTGCGCTGGCCTATCTGCTCGGCCAGCGGCGGCTCGAGGAAATCCTCGCGCGCTTCGCGGTTGTCTTCATCCAGGGTGGTAAACAGTCTAGCCACCTGTTCCGCGCTGAGCGTCTGCAGCAAGGCTATGGCCGTGGGGGTGATCTGCACGGCGATGCGCTGCAGCGCGTCGTCGATTTCGGCGAACTGGCTGCGCAGCTGCGCGGGGCTGGGGGCAGGCTGCTCGAGCAGGTGGCGGGTGCGTTGCAGCCAGTCCAGATAACGCGGCAGCTCGACGCTGCAGTGCCAGTCCAGGTGTGCCTGCAGGCGCGGCCTGAGCCAGGCTTGTTGCTGGCGGTCGAGGTCCAGGTAGTGGTCCAGGCGCCAGGGCAGCAACCAGTCGAGGTTGCGGTAGAGCAGTTCTAGGCGGCTGCAGCCGACGAGCAGCAGGCCGAGGCAGAGCAGTACCAGCAGGCTCTTCAGGTGGCTTTGCAGGCGCAGCATCATTCGATCTGCCTCGTGGATGTCGGTCGCTCACTGCAGAATACGCCAGGCATTTGCCTGTTGCCCGGGTGGCTGCTATCGGCAAAAAAGAACCCGCACAAGGCGGGCTAAACGTGGGCGTGCTGTGTGGGTCGTCCCCGCGCTAAGAGCGTTGCCAGAGGCGAAACAGCGGCTCGGCGAGGAACATCACCAGAAACAGCCGCAGCACCTGCAGGGCGGTGACCAGGGCCACCGACAGTTGCAGTGCTTCGGCGGTCAGGCACAGTTCGGTGATGCCGCCGGGCATCATGCCGAGCATCAGCGAGGTTCCATCCTGACTGGCCAGCCAGCTGAGCCCTTGTGCCAGTAACGCGGCGCCGAGCATGGCGAGCAGGCTGAACAGCAGGATTCGCGCGAGAAAGCCCGGTGCGCTGCGAAAGAACGCGCGGTCGAAGTGGCAGCCCAGGGCGCAGCCGATCAACCATTGACCGACCTGGCCAAGGCCTGGCGGCAGACCCAGTTGCAGGTCGAACGTCACGCTGGCGGCGGCGCAGACGGTCAAGGGGCCGAGCATCCAGGGGTTGGGCTGGCGCAGTTTTTTCCACAGCAGGGCCAACAATGCGCCGCCCGGCAGCAGGAGGGCCAGCCAATACCAGTCGACCGGGGCGGGGGCGGGCGCCTGGATCGGCGCCAGGCTCCAGGTGAACAGCGCCGGTATCAATAACACCACCAACAACAGGCGCAGGCTGTGCGCGGCGGCGACCCGGGCTATCTGCGCGTCGTGGCGTTGTGCCAGGTTGACCATCTCGCTGGCCCCGCCGGGCATGCTGGCGAAAAACGCCGTGGCGCGGTCGACCCCGGCCCGCCGCAGCAGGGCAATGCCGATCAGGCTGAGCAGCAGGGTGCCGAGCGCGCCGGCGAGGATCAGCGGGAAATGGCTGAGCACTTGCGCCATCACCGCGCCGGTGAAGTGCAGGCCGATGCCGCTGGCCACCAGCCATTGACCGGTCTGCCGGCCGCCGGGCAGCTCAGTGACCCGCCAACCACTGCAACGGGCGGCGATCACCGCCAGCAGCGAGCCGATGATCCACGGCAGTGGCCAGCCAATCAGGCTGGCCAGGTAGCCCCCGACCAGACCAATCAGGGGCGTGAGCCACCAGCTGCGCCAGTGCTGCAGCGCCGTGGGCAGTTTAGGCATGGGCCAGGCGGGCCTTGTTGCGCGCCCGCCACCAGCGCAGGCCGGGCAGGGCCAGCATCAGCGCCGCCAGCGCCCACAGGCACAGGCTGATCGGGCTTTGCCAGAGGATGCCCAGCTCGCCAGCGGAGATCGACAGGGCGCGGCGCAGGTTGTCTTCCATCAGCTCACCGAGAACGAAACCGAGGATCACCGCCGACAGCGGGAAATCCAGCTTGCGCAGGATATAGCCGAACACCCCGAGGCCGATCATCAGCACCAGGTCGAAGGTGGTGCTGTGTACCGCGTAGACGCCAACCATACTGATCACGCTGATCGCCGGCACCAGTACCCAGTTGGGCACGCTGAGCATGCGCGAGAACAGGCCGACCAGCGGGATGTTCATCACCAGCAGGATCACGTTGCCGATGAACAGCGAGGCGATCAGGCCCCAGACCACATCCGGCTGCTGTTCGAACAGCAGCGGGCCGGGGGTGATGTTGTACAGCGACAGGGCGCCGATCATCACCGCGGTGGTGCCCGAGCCGGGTACGCCCAGGGTCAGCATGGGAATCAGCGAGCCGCAGGCCGAGGCATTGTTGGCCGCTTCTGGGGCGGCCAGGCCGCGCAGGTCGCCTTCGCCGAACTTGCCCCCGCTTCCGGCCAGGCGCTTCTCGGTCATGTAGGTCATGGCGCTGGCGATGGTCGCGCCGGCGCCGGGCAGCGTGCCGATGACGAAGCCGGCCAGCGAGCTGCGGATCATGGTCCAGAAGGTGGCGCAGAATTCCTTGAAGTTGAACAGCAGGCGGCCGCTGGCTTTCACCGCCTTCTGCCCGCTGTGGGTGTTTTCCAGCATGACCAGGATTTCACTGACGCTGAAGAAGCCGATCACCACGATGATGAACTGGATGCCGTCGGACAGGCTGACGCTGCCGAAGGTAAAGCGGTAGACGCCGGTGGTGGAGTCGACGCCGACAGTCGCCAGGGCCAGGCCGATCAGTGCGGCCATCAGGGTTTTCACCGGTTTGTCGCCGACCATGCCGCCGAGGCAGGCGATGGCGAAAATCATCAGTACGAAGTATTCCGCCGGGCCGAAGGCCACCGCCCATTTCGCCAGCAACGGGGCGAACAACACCACGCCGCAGGTGGCGATGATGCTGCCGGTAAAGGAGCTGACTGCCGACAGCGACAGGGCGATACCGGCCTTGCCCTGACGCGCCAGCGGGTAGCCGTCGAGGGTGGTCATCACCGCCGCGGCGTCGCCCGGTACGTTGAGCAGGATGGCGGAGATGCGACCGCCGTACTCGCAACCCAGGTACACCGCGGCCAACAGGATCAGTGCGGTTTCCGGGGGTAAACCGAAGGCGAAGGCCAGCGGTAGCAGCAGGGCCACGCCGTTGATCGGGCCAAGGCCCGGCAGCAGGCCGACGATGGTGCCGACGAAGGCGCCGAACAGCGCCACCAGCAGGTTGTTCGGGCGGGTGGCGACATCGAAGCCTTGTAACAAGAAATGTAAGGTTTCCATCTCAACTCTCCACAAACGCTTCGAACAGGCCGAGCGGCAGCGGCACGTCCAGGACTAAATCAAACAGGCCATAGAGCAGCACGCCCATCAGTACGCCACTGATGGCGCAGGGCAGCAGGCGGCCGGTGAACAACAGACCCATGGCGAAGGTGGCCAGGGCGGTGCTGAGGACAAAACCCAGCGCTTCGAACGTCAGGACATAGGCCAGCAGCGTCAGCACGCACAGCACCGCACGTTTAGCGCTGGGCAGATGCAGTTGTTGCTGCAGCACGCCCGGCTTGAACAGTAGCCACAGCGAGCCTGCACTCATCAGTGCCAGCAACAGCAAGGGGTAGGCGCGAGGGCCGACCGGGTCGTAGGCGAAGGGCGCCTGGAAACCCCAGGCGATAATGGCGAGTCCGGCGCAAAGCAGCAGCCAGACCGCGGAAAACAGGCGGACGTACATAAATGGGATACCTCGACGAGGTCAGGAGATTCGAGGAAGCGTAGCGAGCGACGGGAAGGCAAGGCGGCAAGCGGCGAGAAAGCGCAGTTTACGTCTGTAAATGAGCATTTCGAGCCGCTTGCCAACGCAGCATTATCGAGCGCAGTAGCTTCCTTACTGGACCAGGCCGAACTCGCCGGCCAGCGTCTTGTACTCTTCCACTTGCTTGAGGACGAAGGCATTGAGCTCGTCGCCGGTCATCGACAGCGGCAGCAAGTCACGCTGCTCGCGCAGCTTGGCGAAGTCTTCGCTGGCCAGCAGGCTGTCGAACTGCTGCTTCCACCAGCCGTACTGCTCGTCGCTGACCTCTGGGCCGACATAGAAGCCGCGGATCACCGGCCAGCTGATCGGGTAGCCCTGTTCCTTGGCGGTGGGGATATCGGCCAGTTTGCCCGGCAGGCGATCATCGGCGAGCACTGCGAGGATGCGTACTTTCTTCGCCTCCAGTTGCGGGGTGACCTCGCCCAGGCCGCTGCTGGTCACCTGTACGTGGCCGCCGAGCATCGCGGTGAGGGTCTCGCCGCCGCCTTCGAAGGCCACGTAGCGCAGGTTTTTCGGGTCGATGCCAGCGGCGCGGGCGATCAGTGCGGTCTGCATCCAGTCCTGGCCGCCGATGGTCGCGCCGGCGCCGAAGACGATGCTCGACGGGTCTTTCTTCAGCGCCTCGACCAGATCATTCAGCGTCTGATATGGCGAGTCGGCACGTACGGTGATGGCGCCATAGTCGGTGCCGACCGCGGCCAGCCAGCGCACCGCCGATTCGTCGTAACGACCGAACTTGCCCTGGGCCAGGTTGAGCAGCGAACCACTGGAGAAGGCGATGATGGTGCCAGGATCGTCTGCG
The DNA here is from genome assembly GCF_000498575.2 of Pseudomonas taeanensis MS-3. Classification (GTDB taxonomy): domain Bacteria; phylum Pseudomonadota; class Gammaproteobacteria; order Pseudomonadales; family Pseudomonadaceae; genus Aquipseudomonas; species Aquipseudomonas taeanensis. The sequence goes on along the minus strand of NZ_AWSQ01000004.1, from coordinate 266,255 downwards.
CGCTGAGCAACCACCGCGTTGTAGGCCACTGCGCCAACACCGCCGGGCATGTAGGTGACGCGCATCGGCGCCTTGAGCAGGCCGCCGTCTTTCAGGCCGTTCTGGGCTAGCTTGCAGGTCAGGTCGAAGCCGCCGCCGGGCTTGGCCGGGGCGATGCATTCCGGGCGCTTCGGTTCGCCGGCCAGCAGTTGGCCGGCGAAGGCCAGGCAGGCGGTGGTCAGGGCAATACGGGTAAAGGCAGTTTTCATGGTGGATTCCTCTCAATTGTTATTGTGGGTTACCAAATCGGCAGTGTGTAGCCGACGATCACGCGGTTCTCGTCCGCATTGCGGGCGAAGTCGGAGCGGAAGCTGGCGTTGCGCAGGCGCACATAGAGGTTCTTCGCCGGGCCGCTCTGCACCACGTACTTGAACTCGATGTCGCGCTCCCACTCGCTGCCGCGGGCGCTGCTGCCGGTGATGCGTGCGTCATCGCCGCTGACGTAGCGGGTGAGGAAGCTCAGGCCAGGCACCCCGAGGGCGGCGAAGTTGTAGTCGTAGCGGGCCTGCCAGGAGCGTTCGTCGGGGTTGGCGAAGTCGTTGATCTGCACGAAGTTGACCAGGTAGGGGTCGCCGCCGTCGATGTAGGCGTAGCCGGTGTCGCCGCTCATGTCCTGGTAAGCCAGGGTCAGCTTGTGGCCGCCGAGGGCGTAGGCGAGGCTGCCATTCAGCGCGCGGTTGTCGACCTTGCCGGCCTTGGCCGCGCCGCTGTCGTTACTGAGCATCAGGCGCAGGTCGGCGGACAGGGTGCCGGGGCCGATCTTGTGGCTGGAGAGCAGGTTGAAGAAGTGCTGGCGGTAGATGTCGTCCAGCTCGCCGTAGAAGTAGCGGCCACTGAAACCAGCGCCGAACTGGTAGTCGAGACCAGCCAGGTCCAGGTGGTCGGCAGTCACACCGCCCGGGAAGCGCTTGTTCTTGCTGTTGAGCACCAGCTCCTCGGAGTTGGTCGAGGCGCGGTCGATGACCTTGTCCAGACGTCCGCCGGTGAAGGTCAGGCCGTCCAGCTCGCTGGAGGTCAGCAGGCCGCCCTCGAATACCTGAGGCAGCAGGCGGCTGTCGCTGGCCTTGACCACCGGCAGCTCGGGCACGTGCGAGCCGTAGCGAAACTCGCTGGCGGACAGCTTGACCTTGGCGGTCAGGCCCAGGCGGCTGAACTCATCCGGGGTGCCGCCGTCGTCCTGTACGGGTAGCAGGTCGGTGCCGGTGCGGCCGCCGCCGGAGTCGAGCTTGACGCCGAGCAGGCCCAGGGCGTCGAGGCCGAAGCCCACTGTGCCTTCGGTGTAGCCAGACTGGATGTCGAGCAGGAAGCCCTGACCCCATTCTTCACGCTTGCTCTGACCTGTGCCTTCGCGGAAATCACGGTTCAGGTAGATGTTGGTGGTGGTCAGGCTGGCTGTGCTGTCGTCGAGAAACGCGGCCTGGGCGACAGGCGCGAACAGCGCTGCGGTTACGGCTAGGCTAAGCAGGCGGACAGGCGGCATTGCTTGAGGCGATGCGATGGGCATCTGTGGTCTCCACTATTATTTTTGTCGCGGCTGCACACCACTGTGCAAACCGTTCTGGTAGGTGGTTCGAGCCACCTGAAACCGATGCTAGGGGGTCAAGCTTTCGCCAGGCTTTCAGCGCTGAAAGTTTTCTGGCGACTGCTGTGTGCCTGCATTAAGGCCAGTCACGGCGCGCGCAGTGGCGGTAAACTCCTGCTTTCGAATAGTGCGGGCGGCGCGCTCGGTAACGGCTATTGGCGAGTCTTCAGTTGGAGGTGGCGATGCGAATTCTGCTGGTCGAAGACCATCCGCAACTGGCGGCAAGCGTGACCCAGGCCTTGAGAAGTGCCGGTTGGACGGTGGACGTGCTGCACGACGGAGTGGCCGCCGATCTGGCGCTGAGCAGCGAGGACTATGCCCTGGCGATTCTCGATGTCGGCCTGCCGCGGATGGATGGTTTCGAGGTGTTGGCGCGCTTGCGGGGGCGCGGCAAAACCCTGCCGGTGCTGATGTTGACCGCGCGTGGCGAGGTCAAGGACCGCGTACACGGACTCAATTTAGGAGCCGACGATTACCTGGCCAAACCCTTCGAGCTGACTGAGCTGGAGGCTCGGGTCAAGGCGCTGCTGCGGCGCAGCGTGCTCGGCGGTGAACAACAACAGCGCTGCGGCAATCTGCTCTACGACCTGAACACCCGGCGCTTCAGTCTGCTGGAGGCTACCCTCAGCTTGACATCGCGAGAGCACGCGGTGCTGGAAGCGATGATCGCCCGGCCAGGACGGGTGATGAGCAAGGAGCAACTGGCGGCCCAGGTCTTTGGTCTGGACGACGATGCCAACGCCGACTCCATCGAAATCTACGTCCATCGTCTGCGCAAGAAGCTCGACGGTGGTGGTGTGCGCATCGTCACCTTCCGCGGCCTCGGTTATTTGTTGGAGGCTGTCGGTGACTGAGCGCTGGAGGCGGTCGATGGCTGAAACCGGGAGCCTGCGCGGGCGACTGTTAAGGCGCTTGGCCGTGCTGTTGGCGCTGATCCTGTTGCTCAGCAGCCTGAGCGCCTACTGGAGTGCCCGGCGCGCCGCCGACACCGCCTATGACCGCACCCTGCTGGCGTCGGCGCGGGCGATTGCCGACGGGCTGTACAGCGATGCCGGTACGCTCAAGGCCAACGTGCCCTACGTCGCCCTAGACACCTTCGCCTACGACAGTGCCGGGCGCATCTACTACCAGGTGCTGGATCTGCATGGTGCGTTGGTTTCGGGTTACGAGGATTTGCCGGCGACTCCGCGTGGCACTCCGCGCACCGACGACTATCCGGCGCTGGCGCATTTCTACGATGCGGATTACCGCAATCAGGGGGTGCGGGTGGTCAGCCTGTTGCAGCCGGTCAGCGAGCCGCAGCTCAATGGCATCGCCGAAATCCGCGTGGCCGAGACCCTTGGCGCGCGCGAGCGCATGGCTCGCGAGCTGCTGTTCGGGACCCTGTGGCGCATGGGGCTGCTGTCGCTCAGCGCGCTGCTGCTGGTATGGTTGGCGGTGAGCGCCACCCTGCGCCCGCTGGAGCGTTTACGCCGTACGGTGGTCGAGCGCACCAGCGATGACTTGCGGCCCTTGCCCGAGGCCGACTTGCCGCGTGAGTTGCGGCCGTTGGTTAATGCCCTGAACCAGTTCAACGACCGCCTGCGCAGCCTGTTCGAGCGCCAGTCGCAGTTTATCGCCGATGCCGCCCACGAGCTGCGCACGCCCTTGGCGGCGCTCAAGGCGCGAGTCGAGCTGGGCTTGCGCGGCGAACAGCCGGAAGTGTGGCGCGACACGCTGGAGGAGGCCGCAGTCAACACCGATCGACTCACCCAGTTGGCCAATCAGCTGCTCTCGCTGGCCCGCATCGAAAGCGGCGCGCGGGCCATTGCCGAAGGCGGGGCGCAACGGCTCGATCTCAGTCAGTTGGCCCGCGAACAGGGCCTGGCGCTGGCGCCCTTGGCCCATGCGCGCGGCATTGCCCTGGCACTGGAGGCCGAGCGGCCGGTGTGGTTGCGCGGCGAGCCGACCTTACTCAATGAGTTGCTCTGCAACCTGCTGGACAATGCCTTCGCCCACACGCCTGCCGGCGGCAATGTGTTGGTGCGCGTGCTGGAGCCGGGCGTGCTGGAAGTGCAGGACGATGGACCGGGGATCCCCGAGGAAGACCGCGAAAAGGTCTTCGCGCGGTTCTACCGGCGCAGTGCGCACAGTTCGGGTGCTGGCCTGGGGCTGGCCATCGTCGGCGAGATCTGTCGTGCGCACCAGGCGCGTATCAGTCTGCATCAAGGATTGCCGCACGGCCTGTTGGTGCGGGTGGAGTTTGCACTGCAGGGCGCCTGATCAGGGCGTCACGCTCAGCGGTTGCTGGGCTTCCAGCAGGTATTGCGCGATCTTGCCGCTGTCACGCAGCCGCGCCAGGCCCCGGTTGAAGCGCTCGATCAGTGCGGCGTTGCCCGCCACCTGGCGTGACAGCAATAGATGCTGGTTGTGCTGGCTCAGCGCTCTGGGGTGAAAGCTCAGCTGCGCCCGCTCGACTGCAGTGAAGTGATGAGCCAGTAAATCGGCAGCGACAGTTTTGGCGATCGGGAACAGGTCGATGCGTCCCGCCAGCAGTTGGCGGAGCGCCACTTCGTCGCTATTGATCCGCTGGATATTTAAGTGTCCCGCCAACTCGGCTCGATTGAATGCCTTGCCATAGTAGTAGCCGCGGGTGGCGCCAAGACGCATACCGCGCAGGTCATCCACGGTCTGCCAGTCAAAGTCGAATGCTTTGCGGTGAAACAGGTAGTTTTGCGTTTTAAGCACGGGGTCGCTGATAAAAAACTGTCGCTCGCGCTTGGCGTTGCGCCGCCACACCGCGGTGCCGGCACGTTGCCCCTGTTCGGCCAGCTGCAGTGAGCGGGCCCATGGCAGAAGTTCCCAGTGCACCTCGACGCCTTCGAAGGCAAAGGCTTCCGTCACTATGCGCGAGGCAACGCCATAGTGCGGCAGTGCTACGCCATGAAACGGCGGCCACAGCGAGCAACAAGGCATACAACAGGATCACAAAGCGCATGCGGTTCTTCCCTTAACCGAGCCGACGCGGAGTCGGCTGCAATTGACCTGTGCCGCTGTCAACTCACTGCAGCATGCTCATGGCAGCATCCATCGCCGCGGACAGGTCTTCGTCGGCCTGCATGTCGACGTTCGGGTCGAGGCCAAGCTTGCTGAATGCCTGTACCTTGCTCCAGTCCAGCTGGGTGTAGGGATGCTCGCTGCCCAGATAGCTTTGCAGGGTGGCGACTTGAACGATATCGACGTAGTCAACCTTGGCGCTGTCGCGGGTGAAGTCCAGGTATTGACTCGGTACCTGGGTGATCAGCTCGGGGAACTGCCAGGTGTGCAGGATTTTGTCGCCAATGATCGGGTGAATCTGCTCGATCACATGGTTGAGGCTGATCGAGTCGGATAGCAGTTCGTTGTGGTCTTCGGCGTAGGTGAGGATCGGCAATATGCCGATCTGGTGCACCAGGCCGGCGAGGGTCGCCTGATCCGGTAGCAAACGTGTGTAGTGACGGCACAGCACATGGCAGATGCCGGCGATCTCGGTGCTTTTGTTCCACACCTCACGCATCTTGCGGTCGACCACGTCGGACGTGGCCTGAAACATCTGCTCCATCGCCAGGCCAGTGGCCAGGTTGCAGGTGTAATTGATGCCCAGACGACTGACCGCCATCTGCAGGTCGGTAATCTCCCGGTTGGTGCGTAGCAGTGGGCTGTTCACCACCTTGATGATGCGCGCGGTCAGTGCTGCGTCGTTGCCGATGACTTTGCTCAGCTGCGGAATGCCAATGTCCGGGTCCTCCGCTGCTTCGCGCACCCTGAGGGCGACTTCCGGCAGGGTGGGCAGTACCAGGTCATCGTTATCAATGGCCTGGAGCAGTTCCTGTTGGACTTTCTCGGCAAGCTTGCTCATGCACGGTTCTCTTCGTCAGTCGGGCAACGTGTGGAAAGGATTAGCGTTGAATTTCGCGGTCGGTATCCAGGGTGTAGGGCAGATCGAGCACGTCCAGTGGCAGGCCTTCGGGGGCGCCGAGGCGAATGCGTCCGTCGTTGACCGCATCCTGCTGTAACACTGCCAGCAGCTCAACACCTTTGTCGCTCTGCGCGGCCAGCACGACTTCGCCAATCCCGGAGTTGTGAACCGGAGAGAACAGTTCGGTGGCCGGCTCTGGCAGCTGATCGGCGGTCAGGCTCAAGCGATACAGGCGGCGCTTGAGTTTGCCCAGGTACTGCATGCGCGCGACGATTTCCTGACCGGTGTAGCAGCCTTTCTTGAAACTGACGCCGCCCAGCGCCTGCAGGTTGAGCATCTGCGGGATGAACAATTCGCGGGTGCTGCCCACGACTTGGCCGACGCCTGCGCGCACTTGGGCCAGCAGCCAGCGATTCAGTGCGGCCTCCGGCAACTGAGCGGTCAGGCGGCTATGCAGGGTGTCGGCTTCGCTCGCTGGAGCCCAGAGTTCGGCGCGGCCGTCGCTCAGGCGCACCGCCAGCAAATTATTGGCGCGCGCGATGCCGTCGCTGGTTTGGGGCAGGTCCAGGCCAAGGCCGACCAGTGCGCCATCGCCATCACTCAGGCCAAAGCGCACCCAGGCGGCGCTTTCATCGCTGAGCTTGGATTTGGAGAATGCCGCATACTTCTGCAGATCAGCCAGTTGCGGCTCAATCAGCTCTCGGGCCATGGCCAGTAAGTAGCCACCCTCCACACTGACAATGCGGAAGCTCGACAACATGCGGCCCTTCGGTGTGCAGCGCGCGCCGAGGCTGGAGCTGTGGTCGTTGAGGTAACTGAGGTTGCAGGTCAGTTGGCCCTGGAGGAATTTGCTGGCATCAGGGCCGCGAACGGCGAGTACGCCTTCGTGGCTGAGGGGGCTGAAAAACGCGGTATCGGCCATGGGGAATAGGGGGTCGCTGGATAAAGGTTAGGGGCGTCATCATAGAGGGCGCACCTGGGCTTGTCAGCGACTGCCGTCGTAACCCGGCATTACCTCGGCTAACCGGTCGCCCGAACAGGTCAACAGCGCTGGCTTTCGTCGTTATACTGCCGGGCTAATTCAATGCCGGGCTAATTCAAGGACCCCTTTCATGGTCGATTCGACTGAACTCAATCGTCTGTTCTGGCACAGCCGCCGCGGCATGCTGGAACTGGACGTGCTGTTGGTGCCGTTCGTCAAAGAGGTTTACTCGAGCCTCGATGCCGAGGATCAGGCGCGTTACCGAAAACTGCTCGAATGCGAAGACCAGGACATGTTCGGCTGGTTTATGCAGCGCGGTGAACCGGAAGATGCCGACCTGAAACGCATGGTGCGGATGATTCTGGATCGTGTCCAACCCAAGTGACAGCTTCGAGTGCCAGTGGCGGCCATCGCGGCAGCTGCTGGTGTTCTATGCGCTGGCTCAGGGCTTGGCGCTGATCAGCCTGATGCTCGTCGATATTCCACTGTGGGCACTGTTACTTGGCTTTGCGTTCTGCCTGTTGCATGCCATCTGGGTGCTGCCTCGGCACATTCTGCTGAGCTCGCCGCAGGCCTTCAACGCCCTGCGTTGCAATGGCGAAGGGTGGCAGCTGAGGAGTTCTGCGGCTGGTTGGCAGTCGATCCAGCTACGCCAAGACAGCCTGGCGCTGCCACTGGCCGTGGTGCTGCGTTTTCGCCTGGCGGGCGAGTGGCGAGTGCGGGCCCTGTGCATCCCGCGCGACGCCATGGTGCGCGATGCCCATCGACGCCTGCGCGTGCGGCTGAAGTTCAGTCGTCGTAGGTGGGCGGCTGCAGAATAGTGTCCTTCGCTTCGGGCAGCATTTGCGGATAATCCAGGGTGTAATGCAGGCCGCGGCTTTCGTGGCGCAGCATGGCTGAGCGGATCATCAGTTCGGCGACCTGGGCCAGGTTGCGCAGTTCGATCAGGTCGCGGCTGACCTTATAGTTGCTGTAGAACTCGTCGATCTCATTGAGTAGCAAGCGCACCCGGTGTTCGGCGCGTTGCAGGCGCTTGTTGGTGCGTACGATACCGACGTAGTCCCACATGAAACGCCGTAGCTCGTCCCAGTTGTGGGCGATGATCACGTCTTCGTCTGAGTCGGTTACCTGGCTGGCGTCCCAGCCTGGCAGGTTGGCTGGCATCGCGACCTGATCCAGTTGCTGCAGGATGTCGGCGGCCGCCGCCTGGGCATAGACGAAGCATTCCAGCAGCGAGTTGCTGGCCATGCGGTTGGCGCCATGCAGGCCGGTGAAACTGGTTTCGCCAATGGCGTACAAACCGGGCACGTCGGTGTGCCCGTTCTGGTCTACGACCACGCCGCCGCAGGTGTAGTGCGCCGCTGGCACCACCGGGATCGGAGCCTGTGTTATGTCGATGCCGAAGTCCAGGCAGCGCTCATAGACGGTCGGAAAGTGCGATTTGATGAATTCCGCCGGCTTATGGCTGATGTCCAGGTAGACGCAATCCACACCGAGGCGCTTCATCTCATGGTCGATAGCGCGGGCGACGATGTCGCGAGGGGCCAGTTCGGCGCGCGAATCGAAGCGCTGCATGAAGCGTTGGCCGTTGGGCAGTTTGAGCAGGGCGCCTTCGCCGCGCAGTGCTTCGGTGATCAGGAAGCTTTTCGCCTGAGGGTGGTAAAGGCAGGTTGGGTGGAACTGGTTGAACTCCAGATTGCCAACCCGGCAGCCTGCACGCCAGGCCATGGCGATGCCGTCGCCGCAGGCCCCATCCGGGTTGCTGGTATAGAGGTACACCTTGGCCGCTCCGCCTGTGGCGAGGATGACGAAGCGTGCGTGATAGGTGTCGACCTGGCCACTGGCGCGATTGAGTACATAAGCGCCCAGGCAGCGCTGGCCCTTGAGACCGAGTTTTTGCTCGGTGATCAGGTCGACCGCCACGCGTTGTTCCAATAGCTCGATATTGGCCCGCTGTTTAGCGCGCTCAAATAGGGTGTTGAAAATGGCTGCGCCAGTCGCGTCGGCTGCATGAATGATGCGTCGGTGACTGTGGCCGCCTTCACGAGTCAGGTGAAACTCGAAGCCGCCGTCTTCGCGAGCGGTTTCATCGTCGCGGGTAAAGGGTACACCCTGATCGATCAGCCACTGGATCGCTTCACGGCTGTGCTCCACGGTGAAGCGCACGCTGTCCTCTCGGCACAGGCCGCCGCCGGCATTCAGCGTATCTGCGACATGCGATTCGACGGTGTCCAGGTCATCCAGTACCGCCGCCACGCCGCCCTGGGCCCAGTACGTCGAACCATTGGCCAGGTTGCCCTTGCTCAGCACGGCAATGCTCAGGTGCTCCGGCAGGCTCAGTGCCAGGGTCAGGCCGGCTGCGCCGCTGCCTATGACCAGGATGTCGTGTTGATAATGTTGGCTCATGTCTAGATTCCGCAAGTAAGCGGCTCCTAGTATATAGAGGGGGGGCACGGCACAATAGCGGGCTTATGACCGTCTGTGCCTGTGGGGAACTTTCTTAGTCTGTCAGGTTCCATAAACGGTCACCCGTAGAGGGGCACTGTCTGTATGTCGATCTGCTCGAAAGTAATGTGTGAACTTTCCTTCAGCGGCCGATAGACGATCTAAGATTATTGCGCAGCAGGGTCAGGGGCTTGGCTGCGTTATTCCGTGCAGGGCTGAAAGTATTCTGCAGGAAGCTTGTTTTGAAAGGGGGAGAACTTTTGCGCAAAGCCCAGGTCTATCTTGGCAAGCTGATTCGTTGGCAGGTGCTGCACTCCTTTGGTTTCAATGAGGAATGCCCATGCTAAGCCAGGATGAGGATCAGCAGTTGGTCGAGCGCGTACAGCGCGGTGACAAACGAGCATTTGATCTATTGGTGCTGAAATATCAGCACAAGATTCTCGGGTTGATCGTACGTTTCGTACACGATAGCCATGAGGCGCAGGATGTGGCGCAGGAGGCCTTTATCAAGGCGTACCGGGCGCTGGCAAATTTTCGCGGTGATAGTGCTTTTTATACCTGGCTGTACCGCATCGCCATCAACACGGCGAAGAACCATCTGGTGTCGCGGGGACGGCGACCGCCAGACAGTGATGTAAGTGCTGAGAATGCGGAGTTCTATGAAGGTGATCACGCCCTCAAGGACATCGAGTCGCCAGAGCGAGCGTTGCTGCGGGATGAGATCGAAGCCACCGTGCATCGCAGCATCCAGCAATTGCCAGAAGATTTGCGTACGGCCCTAACCTTGCGTGAATTCGATGGTCTCAGTTACGAGGACATTGCGAGTGTTATGCAGTGTCCGGTGGGCACCGTGCGTTCACGTATATTTCGGGCGCGCGAGGCTATTGATAAGTCTCTGCAGCCTTTGCTACAGGAAACCTAAGACAGCGGCGACAGCCAAGAGAGGAACCGCAATGAGTCGTGAAACCCTACAGGAATCGCTGTCCGCGGTGATGGATAACGAAGCGGACGAGTTGGAATTACGGCGTGTACTCGGTGCGAGTGACGATGCCGAGGTGCTCGCCAAATGGTCGCGCTACCAGATCGCTCGTGCGGTGATGCATAAAGAGTTACTGGAGCCGCGCCTGGATATTGCCTCGGCCGTATCCGCTGCGTTGGCCGATGAGGCGATGCCTGTGGCGAGCAAGGCGGTTCGTGGTCCATGGCGTGCCGTCAGTCGTCTGGCTGTGGCAGCCTCAGTAACGGTTGCCGTGTTGGCAGGCGTGCGTTTGTACAATCAGGATGAGGTCACGGGTGCAGAGTTGGCGCAGCAAGCTGCTCAGCCAGCACTGACCACTCCGCAAGTACAGGGGCCGGCGATGCTGGCGGGCTTCAGCATCGATGGCGCGCAGCAGGCAGCTGGTGAAGTTGCTGCTGAGGCCTCGTCGGGCTGGCATGAGCAGCGGTTGCCAGCGTATCTGCGTCAACACGCTCAGCAAGCCGCGATGAACGGCAACGAAAGTGCGCTGCCGTATGCGCGCGCGGCAAGCTTGGAAAGCCGTTAAGGAGACGCATGCGCTTTATCCCGGTTACCTTCCTTCTTCTCGGCAGTTGCCTGGCGTTTCCCGCCTTCGCTGCCGACGCGCAAGATTGGTTGCAGCGTTTGGCTGAGGCTGAGCGCAGTCAGAACTATCAGGGCACTTTCGTATATGAGCGCAATGGCAGCTTTTCTACCCACAGCGTATGGCATCGGGTAGAAGAGGGCGGCGCCGTGCGCGAGCGCCTTTTGCAGTTGGACGGTCCTGCGCAGGAGGCATTGCGCGTCGATGGGCGTGCCGAGTGTGTCAGTGGCACCTTGTCCGACCAGATTATCGATAGTCAGAACTGGCCGGCGCGTGAACTGGACGCCAAGCAGTTGGCGGAATGGTATGACCTGCGGGTCATCGGCGAGTCCCGGGTGGCTGGGCGTGCGGCCGTAGTGCTGGGGTTGCTGCCGCGCGATCAACATCGTTATGGTGTTGAACTGCATTTGGATCGGGAGAGTGGTTTGCCGCTTAAGTCCATGTTGTTGAACGACAAGGGACAATTGCTCGAGCGCTTTCAGTTCACTCGTTTGGACGTTGCCATGGTTCCGTCGGACGAAGAACTGCAACCGAGTGCGAAGTGCCGTCCCGTGCGTGTGACTGAGACGAAAGCGACTGCCGAAGAGACCTGGCGCTCCGATTGGCTGCCGCCAGGTTTTGTTTTAAGCAGGGCAACTCAACGACGCAGTCCGGCCTCGGATGATCAGGTGGTGTACCTGTTGTATGACGATGGCTTGGCGCGTTTTTCGGTGTTCATGGAGCCGTTGCGCGGCGCCTCAGTGGAGGATACGCGTAGCCAGCTTGGGCCGACCGTTGCGGTTTCTCGACGCCTGTCGACCGGGGATGGAGATGTGATGGTGACGGTGGTTGGTGAAATTCCATTGGGTACGGCTGAACGGGTCGCCTTGTCTATGCGTGCGACCGAGGCGCAAGCCGCGCCATGATCGAGGAGCAGGGGCGGGTAGTGGCTGTCGAATCCGGTGCCGTCTGGGTCGAGACCCTGCGCAAGAGTACCTGCTCCAGCTGTTCGGCAAATGCCGGCTGTGGTCAGGGCTTGCTGGACAAGCTGGGTGTAAGTGGCCGGCGTGGGTACGTACGCGCACTGTCTGATTTGCAGTTGGCGGTAGGCGATGCAGTGGTGCTCGGTGTGCGTGAGGATTTGCTGGTGCGAGGTTCGCTGCTGGTTTACCTGTTTCCCCTGTTGGGCTTGTTTGCCTCTGCGTTGCTCGCGGAGCAACTGGGTTTGGCTGAGCCATTGGTTATTCTGGCAAGCTTTCTAGGATTTGCTGCGTCCTGGTTTGGGGTGCGTTGGCGCAGCATTCGCACAGCGAGCGATCCGGCCTTGCAGCCGGTGGTAGTGCGCGCTTTGCTGGTAGGTGCTGCGGGCTTAATTTAAGTCTTTTGCTGGTTCTGTATGGGGAGCTGTATGTCGATGCTTAGCCTGAAACAAGCGTTTTCCGCGTTGCTTGCCGTTCTGCTGTTGGGGCAGGTGGTGACTGCGCAGGCGGATTTGCCGGAGTTCACCGAGCTGGTCGAGCAAGCCTCGCCTGCGGTAGTGAATATCAGTACCAGGCAGAAAATTCCCGAGCGTGTGGCGACTGCCGACGGGCAGATGACCATTCCCGATCTGGAAGGCCTGCCGCCGATGTTTCGCGAGTTCTTCGAGCGCAATATGCCGCAGGTGCCACGTGCGCCTGGTGGTGGGCGTCAGCGAGAGGCTCAGTCGTTGGGCTCGGGCTTCATCATTTCGGCCGATGGCTATGTGCTGACCAATAACCATGTGATCGCCGATGCCGATGAGATCATTGTGCGCTTGTCTGATCGCAGCGAGCTGGAAGCCAAGCTGGTCGGCACCGATCCGCGCAGCGATGTGGCTTTGCTGAAAATCGAAGGCAAAGACTTGCCGACCGTCAAACTGGGCAAGTCCGAAGATCTGAAGGTTGGAGAGTGGGTCTTGGCGATTGGTTCGCCGTTCGGTTTCGATCATTCAGTGACTGCCGGTATCGTCAGTGCCAAGGGGCGCAGCCTGCCAAGTGAAAGTTATGTGCCGTTCATTCAGACCGATGTGGCGATCAACCCGGGTAACTCTGGCGGCCCGTTGTTCAATCTGGCGGGTGAAGTAGTAGGGATCAACTCACAAATTTTTACCCGCTCCGGTGGCTTTATGGGGCTCTCCTTCGCGATTCCGATGAGCGTCGCCATGGATGTGGCTGATCAGCTCAAGGCTAACGGCAAGGTCAGTCGCGGTTGGCTGGGTGTGGTCATCCAGGAAGTGAACAAGGATCTGGCCGAGTCTTTTGGTCTGGATAAGCCCGCTGGCGCATTGGTTGCCCAGGTTTTGGAAGGCGGTCCGGCGGCCAAGGGTGGCCTGCAGGTGGGCGATGTGATTCTCAGCCTGAATGGCAAGCCGATCATTATGTCGGCGGACCTGCCGCACTTGGTCGGACGACTGGCGCCGGGTAGCAAGGCTGAGCTGGACGTAGTGCGCGAGGGGGCTCGGAAGAAATTGCAGGTGGCCATCGGCGCTCTACCCGAGGAAGGTGAGGAGTTGGCGAGCATCGATGGTCCAGGAGTAGAGCGCAGCAGTAACCGTCTGGGGGTCAAGGTCGTTGAGCTGACCGCTGAGCAGAAGAAAGGCCTCGACCTGAAAGGCGGTGTGGTGATCAAGGAAGTGCTGGATGGTCCTGCTGCAATGATTGGTCTGCGTCCGGGTGATGTGATCACCCATCTGAACAATCAGGCGATCGATACGGCGAAAACATTCACCCAGGTAGCGCAGGAATTACCCAGAAATCGTTCGGTTTCGATGCGTGTACTGCGTCAAGGGCGCGCCAGTTTCATTACCTTCAAACTGGCGGAGTAACCCGTTCGGGCACCTACAAGGGCGATATTGGTCGCCCTTTTTCATGCTTGCCAATTGGCGCCTGGGCGTGACGCATGTGGCGCCAATCGGGTACACTTCCCGGCTATTTTCGGCGGGCAGTTGCCTGCGGCCTTTTCGAGTGCTGTCCTGTGAGTGACCTGAGTCATATCCGCAATTTCTCCATCATCGCCCACATCGATCATGGCAAGTCCACCCTGGCTGATCGCTTCATCCAGATGTGTGGTGGCCTGTCCGAGCGTGAAATGGAAGCCCAGGTGCTGGACTCCATGGACTTGGAACGTGAGCGCGGTATCACCATCAAGGCGCATAGCGTCACCTTGTATTACAAGGCGCTGGACGGCAAAACCTACCAGTTGAACTTCATTGACACGCCCGGTCATGTCGACTTCACCTATGAAGTCAGCCGTTCGCTGGCCGCCTGCGAAGGCGCGTTGCTGGTGGTCGATGCCGGTCAGGGGGTCGAGGCGCAGTCGGTCGCCAACTGCTACACCGCCATCGAGCAGGGTCTCGAGGTCATGCCGGTGTTGAACAAGATCGATTTGCCTCAGGCCGAACCGGAACGCGTCAAGGAAGAAATCGAAAAAATCATCGGCATTGACGCCACTGACGCCGTGGCCTGTAGTGCCAAGACTGGCTTGGGCGTTAATGAAGTGCTTGAGCGTCTGGTTCACACCATTCCAGCACCGACCGGAAATATCGAAGATCCGCTGCAGGCGTTGATCATCGACTCCTGGTTCGACAACTACCTGGGGGTTGTCTCCCTGGTTCGCGTGCGTCATGGACGGATCAAGAAGGGCGATAAAGTGCTGGTGAAGTCCACCGGCAAGATCCACCTGGTGGACAGTGTTGGCGTATTCAATCCTAAGCACACTGCCACGGTTGACCTGAAAGCCGGTGAAGTAGGCTTCATTATTGCCGGCATCAAGGATATTCACGGTGCGCCAGTAGGGGACACCCTGACCCTGAGCTCGACGCCGAATGTCGAGGTGCTGCCAGGATTCAAGCGCATCCAGCCGCAGGTATATGCGGGCCTGTTCCCAGTCAGTTCCGACGACTTCGAAGACTTCCGTGAGGCGCTGCAGAAGCTCACGCTGAACGATTCTTCGCTGCAATACACTCCGGAAAGCTCCGACGCACTGGGCTTTGGCTTCCGCTGTGGTTTTCTCGGCATGCTGCACATGGAGATCATCCAGGAGCGGCTGGAGCGCGAGTACGACCTCGACCTGATCACCACTGCGCCGACAGTGATTTTCGAGCTGGTGCTCAAGACCGGCGAAACGATTTATGTCGATAACCCGTCCAAGCTGCCCGATCTGTCGGGCATCGAAGATATGCGTGAGCCTATTGTCCGGGCCAGCATTCTGGTACCGCAGGAACACTTGGGTAACGTCATCACCCTGTGCATCGAAAAGCGTGGCGTCCAGCACGACATGCTGTTTCTGGGTTCCCAGGTGCAGGTGACTTATGACTTGCCGATGAACGAAGTGGTCCTCGATTTCTTCGACCGGTTGAAATCGACCAGTCGTGGATATGCCTCGCTGGACTACCACTTCGATCGCTACCAGTCAGCTAACCTGGTCAAACTGGATGTGCTGATCAACGGCGAAAAAGTCGATGCTCTGGCGCTGATCGTGCACCGCGATAACGCCAGCTATAAAGGGCGAGCGTTGACGGAGAAGATGAAAGAATTGATTCCTCGGCAGATGTTCGATGTGGCAATCCAGGCTGCCATTGGCGGGCAGATTGTTGCGCGAACGACCGTCAAGGCGCTGAGGAAGAACGTATTGGCCAAATGCTACGGTGGTGACGTCAGCCGTAAACGCAAATTGCTGGAAAAGCAGAAAGCCGGTAAAAAACGGATGAAGCAAGTCGGTAATGTGGAAATTCCACAAGAAGCCTTCCTTGCGGTACTCAGGTTGGATAGTTAGGTCCTATGTCACTAAATTTCCCGCTGTTGCTGGTCATCGCTGTCGCCGTGTGTGGTGCGTTAGCGTTGTTCGATCTGATCTTCCTGGCCCCGCGCCGCCGCGCCGCTATTGCCAATTACCACGGTCAGGTCAGCGAGCCTGACGAGGCCGTGGTCGATCAGTTGAACAAAGAACCACTGTTGGTCGAGTACGGTAAGTCGTTCTTCCCGGTGCTGGCGATTGTTCTGGTGCTGCGCTCCTTTCTGGTCGAGCCGTTTCAGATTCCATCCGGCTCGATGAAACCGACTCTGGAGGTGGGCGACTTCATTTTGGTCAACAAGTTTGCCTACGGTATTCGTTTGCCGGTGTTGGACACCAAGGTGATCGAGGTCGACGACCCACAGCGCGGCGATGTCATGGTGTTTCGCTACCCGAGCGACCCGAACATCAACTACATCAAGCGCGTGGTTGGCTTGGCGGGCGATCATCTTCGCTATACCAGCGACAAGCGTCTGTTCATCAACGATCAGCCGGTTGCCCAGCAATTGCTTGGTGAAGAGCCGGGCAGCCTCGGTAGTGCGGTGCTCTATAACGAGCAGCTAGGCGAAGCCGAGCACCTGATTCGCAAGGAAATGAACCGTTACCGTATCGAACCTGGGCGTGAGTGGGTGGTACCGCAGGGTCATTACTTCATGATGGGCGACAATCGCGACAACTCCAACGATAGCCGCTATTGGGATGATCGAAATATTCCCAAGCCTCTGCTGGGCATGGTGCCGGACAAGAATATCGTCGGTAAAGCCTTCGCCATCTGGATGAGCTGGCCGGAGCCGAAATTGCGTAACCTGCCCAACCTCTCGCGCGTCGGCCTGATCCACTGACGCTTCTGGTATTTTGCGGCGCTGTTCAATACAGCGCCGCAGTCTATATATAGTCTTGTCCTGAGTCCTATGGCTCGCACATAACAACGAAACTGGGGTCAACTTATGACACTTGCACGCTCGCAAAAAGGCTTGTCGATACTTGGCTGGTTAATGGCATTGGCGGTCGTAGCGTTCATTGCCAGCGCAGTATTCAAGATGCTGCCGCATTACCTTGATTACATGTCGATGGAAAAGATCATTACCTCGGTCGAGACCGACCAGGCCGCGGATATAAAAAGCGTCGGCGAGTTCTACAGCCATGTCGGCAAGGGCATGCAGGTCAACAGCATTCGCGACTTGAACCTGCAGGAAGTGCTCAAGGTGAAGCTCGAGAACAACGAATTTCGTGCCCATCTGAAGTACGAAGTGCGTGAGCCGCTGATCCAGAATCTCGATCTGGTGGCGCGCTTCGACAAAGAATATCGCGTGCGCATGCCGTGACTGCTTCGTTAGGCCGCCTCGAGCGTCAGCTCGGTTATAGTTTCAAAGATCAGGACCTGATGGTCCTGGCGTTGACCCATCGCAGTTTCGCCGGTCGCAATAATGAGCGTCTGGAGTTCCTCGGTGATGCCATTCTCAACTTCGTTGCCGGTGAAGCGCTGTTCGAGCGCTTTCCGCAGGCGCGCGAAGGCCAGTTGTCGCGTTTGCGCGCCCGCCTGGTCAAAGGCGAAACCCTGGCCATATTGGCGCGCGGTTTCGACTTGGGCGAATACCTGCGGCTGGGTTCTGGCGAGCTGAAAAGCGGTGGGTTTCGCCGCGAGTCGATTCTAGCCGACGCGCTGGAAGCACTGATCGGTGCCATCTATCTGGATGCCGGCATGGAAGTGGCCCGTGATCGGGTGCTGGCCTGGCTGACCAATGAGTTCGACAGCTTGACCCTGGTCGATACCAACAAGGATCCGAAAACCCGCCTGCAGGAGTTTCTGCAATCGCGGGCCAGTGACCTGCCGCGTTATGAAGTGGTGGATATCCAGGGCGAACCGCATTGCAGGACCTTCGTCGTCGAATGCCAAATCGCCCTATTGAATGACAAGACCCTGGGACAGGGCGCCAGCCGTCGGATTGCCGAACAGGTTGCCGCGGCCGCTGCCTTGATTGCCCTGGGTGTGGAGAATAGCCATGACTGATTCACCTGTAACACGCTGTGGCTATGTCGCCATCGTTGGCCGGCCCAACGTGGGCAAGTCGACGCTGCTCAACCACATCCTCGGGCAAAAACTGGCGATCACCTCGCGCAAGCCGCAGACCACTCGGCACAACATGCTCGGCATCAAGACCGAGGCTGAAGTGCAGGCGATCTATGTCGACACCCCCGGCTTGCACAAGAACAACGAGAAAGCCCTCAATCGCTATATGAACAAGAACGCCTCGTCGGCCTTGAAAGATGTCGACGTGGTGATCTTCGTGGTTGATCGCACCCGTTGGACCGACGAAGACCAGATGGTTCTGGAGCGCGTGCAGTACGTGCAGGGGCCGGTGATCCTGGCGATCAACAAGACCGACCGTCTCGAAGACAAAGCCGACCTGATGCCGCATCTGGAATGGCTGGCCGAGCAACTGCCGAAAGCGGAGATCGTACCGATCTCGGCCCAGCATGGGCACAACCTCGATACCCTGGAAAAATTGGTGGGTGAGCGCTTGCCGGAAGGCGTGCACTTCTTCCCGGAAGACCAAGTCACCGACCGCTCCAGCCGCTTCTTTGCCGCCGAACTGGTGCGCGAGAAGGTCATGCGTCAGTTGGGGGCCGAGCTGCCCTACCAGATCACCGTAGAGATCGAAGAATTCAAGCGCGACGGGCGCATCCTGCACATTCATGCGCTGATCCTGGTCGAGCGTGATGGGCAGAAGAAAATCATCATCGGCGACAAGGGCGAGCGGATCAAACGCATCGGTCAAGAGGCGCGCAAGGACATGGAAGTGATGTTCGACTCCAAAGTCATGCTCAATCTCTGGGTCAAGGTCAAAAGCGGTTGGTCGGATGACGAGCGCGCCCTGCGTTCGCTGGGTTACGACAACATTTAAGCTGCGCTCGGGCGCAGTCCATGCGCCCGCCACCCAGGAAACCCGCTCGCCATGCTTGCGCTAAGCCAGCCAGCCTATGTCCTGCACAGTCGTGCCTACCGGGAAAGCAGCGCCTTGGTGGACTTCCTTACCCCGCAAGGTCGCCTGCGTGCGGTGCTGCGCGGCGCGCGCGGTAAAGCCGGCACCTTGGCGCGTCCCTTCGTGCCGCTGGACGTGGAGTTTCGCGGTCGTGGTGAGCTTAAAACCGTAGGCCGCCTCGAGGCTGCGGGCATTCCCAACCTGCTCAGCGGCGACGCGCTGTTCAGTGGCATCTACCTGAACGAATTGCTGATCCGTTTGTTGCCGGCGGAAGACCCGCACCCGGCGATTTTCGAACACTACGCCATGAGCGTGCTGGCGCTGGCCCAGGGGCGTGCACTGGAACCCTTGTTGCGCGCTTTCGAGTGGCGTTTGCTGGATGAGCTGGGCTATGGTTTCGCCCTGGATCTGGACTTCAACGGCCAGCCCGTGGTTGCAGGTGGTTTATACCGACTGCAGACCGATAGCGGCCTGGTGCCGGTCGGGCAGTTGCAGCCTGGGGTATTTCAGGGTGCCGAACTGCTGGCAATGGCCGAAGCCGACTGGAGCGTGCCTGGCGCGCTGGCGGCGGCCAAGCGTTTAATGCGCCAGGCCATGGCCCCGCATTTAGGCGGTCGACCACTGGTCAGCCGTGAACTGTTTATGACCTTTAAGGAACCGACCCATGACTGATGCCAATCGTATTCTGCTGGGTGTGAACATCGACCATGTGGCTACCCTGCGCCAGGCCCGAGGGACTCGCTATCCTGACCCGGTCAAGGCTGCATTGGACGCCGAAGAAGCCGGGGCCGACGGGATTACCGTGCACCTGCGTGAGGACCGCCGGCACATTCAGGAGCGCGACGTGCGCGTGCTGAAAGACGTGCTGCAAACGCGGATGAACTTCGAAATGGGTGTCACCGAGGAGATGCTCGCCTTCGCCGAGAGCATCCGCCCGGAACACATCTGCCTGGTGCCGGAAACCCGTCAGGAACTGACTACCGAAGGCGGTCTGGATGTGGCCGGGCAAGAGGCGCGAATTCGCGCGGCGGTGCAGCGCTTGAGCGCGATCGGCTGCGAAGTCTCGTTGTTTATCGATCCCGACGAGGAGCAGATCGCTGCCTCGAAGCGGGTCGGTGCGCCGGCCATCGAGTTGCATACCGGACGTTATGCCGATGCCCAGACGCCGGCAGAAACCGCCCGCGAGTTAGCGCGGATTCGCGACGGTGTGGCGTGCGGTTTGGCCCATGGCCTGATCGTCAATGCCGGGCACGGCCTGCATTACCACAACGTCGAGCCAGTGGCCGCGATCGCCGGAATCAACGAGCTGAACATCGGCCACGCGCTGGTGGCTCATGCACTGTTCGTCGGCTTCAAACAGGCTGTAGTTGAGATGAAGGCGCTGATAGTTGCAGCGGCCAATCGCGGTTGAAACCCAGAATGGCTTAGTCGCGTAGCAGCGATACCCATCAACGCGCCGATGGGTATCGTTGTGCTCAAGCCATTCTACGGCTTGCGCGCGATCAGTACGGCGCGAGTCGGCGCGGGTAGGCCTTCCAGCGTGCGGCTGTGGTCGGCCGGGTCGAGGAACTCCGGCAACGACTGAAAGCGCATCCAGTCGGTGGCGCGTTGTTCGTCTACCGAGGTCATGCTGACGTCGACGCAGCGCACATCGACGAAGCCGGCACGGCGTAGCCACAGCTCCAGTGCCGGCACCGAGGGCAGGAACCAGACATTGCGCATCTGCGCATAACGGTCTTCCGGCACCAGCACCTGCTGGGCATCGCCTTCCACTACCAAGGTTTCCAGCACCAGTTCACCGCCTTTGACCAGGCAGTCCTTCAGGTCCAGCAGGTGGTCGATCGGTGAGCGCCGGTGGTACAGCACACCCATGGAAAATACCGTGTCGAAGCCCTGCAGCTTGCCGGGTAGTTCTTCGAACGCCAGCGGCAGATGCCACACGGGTTGCTCGGGCAGGTAGTTCTTGATTGCCAGGAACTGGCAGAGGAACAGCCAGTTGGGGTCGATGCCCACCACGCTGTCGGCGCCGGCACCGAGCATGCGCCACATGTAGTAGCCGTTGCCGCAGCCGACATCCAGTACGCGTTTGCCCTTGAGTTCGAGGAAGGGAGCGACGCGTTGCCACTTCCAGTCCGAGCGCCACTCCGTGTCGACATGCACACCGAACAGCTCGAATGGTCCTTTGCGCCAGGGAATCAGCCCTTGCAGTGCAGTCTTCAGCGCGGCGCGAGTCGGCTCATCACAGGGGCCATCGAAGCTGAAGTGTTGCAGCAGTTCCTGCTGCGTGACACTCAGAGACGGCAGGGCTTGCACTGCGCCATACCAGCGCTGCAGGTCGCCGTGACCGACCGCCAGCTTGGCATCGATTTGTCCGGGCAAGTCGGCTGACCAGTCTTGCAGGGGGGTGCCTGCCAGTTGTTGTTGCAGGGCGTCGAGATCGAGACGGTAGATCATGGCAGGGCGATCAACGAGGCGAAATTAAGGCATTGAAACCAGGGCACGACCTTACTGAAGCCGGCGGCCAACAAGCGCTCGCGATGTTGCTCCAGGCTGTCGGGGATCATCACTTTCTCGATGGCGCTGCGCTTCTGGGCGATTTCCAGCTCGCTGTAGCCATTGGCACGCTTGAAGGCGATATGCAGGTCGCTGAGCAGATTGTGTTGCTCGCTATCCTCGAAGCGCAGTTTCTCCGAGAGGATAAGGGCGCCGCCTGGAAGCAGGGCCTGATGGATGCGACTCAGCAGGATCAGGCGTTGTGGCGGCTCGATGAACTGCAGGGTGAAGTTCAGCGCCACCAGGGAGGTTGGCTGGAACTCCAGGTTGAGGATGTCGGCCTCGATCACCTCGACCGGCAGCAGTTCCTGGAACATCGAATCTTGCGCATGCAGGTATTCGCGGCAGCGTTCGACCATGGCACTGGAGTTGTCCACCGCGATCACCCGGCAATCCTCGATCTGCACATGCCGGCGTAGCGCCTGGGTGACCGCCCCGAGGGAGCTGCCGAGGTCATACAGCACGCTGTGCGGCTGGGCGAACTGGCTGGCGAGCACACCGATGTTCTCGACAATGGTCGGGTAACCGGGCACCGAGCGTTTGATCATGTCCGGGAACACCCGCACCACGTCCTCATTGAAGGCGAAGTCCGGGACTTGGGACAGGGGCTGGGCAAAAAGTCGGTCGGGGGGCTGGCGCACGGAAATTCCAAGGCGGGGGCAGGGCGGGCTGCATTTTACCCAAGACTCGGTCTTGACCAAAGCCTAAGGCGGTTACGTGCAGCGAGCAGGGAGACGATGCGGCGGGCTTGCTGTTGGATTGAGTTGAAAATAAGACTTTGGTCTTAATCTTTTTCAGACGAAAGGCCAAGGTTGGAGCGACTAATTTGGAAACGATTAAACCTCTTTGGTAGTCGAATCCCTTGTGCAACATCCCACCAAGGAATTGGCGCATTTAACCCGTAGGCCATCAGCTGATGGTAGGGCATCGTCTGCGCCAAGGTTCACCGTAGTTCAAGCAGATCAACTCTTAGGAGGGTCAGACGGTGAAACACTTAGCCACTCCACTCATAGCCTTTACCCTGCTCGCGGCGGGCAGTGCACCTGCATGGGCCGCCGAACATACCGATCCATCGGCCGAGCCTCCGGCCGGACGCCTGCTGGCGACGCAATGTTTCCAGTGCCACGGTACCAACGGCCAGTCACAAAGCGAAATCGACAGCATCGATGATGAAAGCGCGGAGGATCTGCTCGAGGAGCTGTTGGAGATGAAAGCCTCGCGCAAGGTCACGGTGATGAATCAGCAAGCCAAAGCCTACAGCGACGCCGAGCTGCGCCTGATCGCCGATTACCTCGGTCGAACGGGAGGTAATGACGATGATCATGACGATCGTGATGATGACTGATCCGCAACCAGCGACTGGAGGATAAATCATGAATAGCTTGAATCGTCGTAAGTTTATCCAGGTCTGCGGAGGCGGCCTGGCGCTCGCGACCTTACCCTTAACCTTCTCATTACATGCTGCCAGCGGTGCGCGCGTGGTGGTGATCGGCGGCGGCTTCGCCGGTGCCACTGCGGCCAAGTACCTGCGTCTGTTCGGTCCTGACCTGCAGGTGACCCTGGTCGACCCGGCGACTGCGCATGTTTCCTGTGTCGGCAGCAACCTGGTGCTCACCGGCGAGACACCCATTGGCGAGCTGACCAAACCATTTGCCGCGCTACGTGACAAGTATGGAGTGGAGCTGGTGGCCGAGCCGGCCGTTTCAATCGACGCGGACAACAAACGGGTCAATCTGGCCAGCGGCGCGACGCTGGATTACGAGCATGTGATTCTTGCGCCGGGCATCGACTTCGATCCGGTACCTGGTCACGATTTCAACGTGATGCCGCATGCCTGGATCGCCGGAGCGCAGACCACCCTGCTGCAAGAGCAGTTGATGGCCATGGCAAACGACGGCACTTTCGTCATCGCCATTCCGAAGACCCCGTTTCGTGCGCATACCGCCCCTTATGAGCGGGCTACCGTGGTCGCCGACTATTTCCGGCGCAATAAGCCCGGCGCGAAGATCCTGATCCTCGATGCCAATGCCGCCATTGCGGGTATGAACCGTACCTTCACCGCAGCTTTCACCGGTGTCTACCGCGACATAGTCGAGTATGTGCCGAATGTCACGGTGAACGCGGCGGATGCCCTGAACCGGCGGCTCGATATCACTCGCGACGGGACTGCCAGCTCGGTGACGGCGGAGGTGATCAACCTGATTCCGTCGCAGAAGGCCGGCAAGTTGCTGTTCGACAGCGGTCTGGTGCCAGACGGCAGCAAGTTTGCTCCGGTCAATCCGCTGAACTACGAGAGTACGCTGGCCGGGTTCTCGAAGGTGCACATCATCGGTGACTCGCAATCGACGGGCCAGGCCAAGTCCGGGCACATGGCCAACTCACAGGCCAAGGTCTGCGTGGACGCCATTTTGCGTGATCTCGCCGGCCTGGAGCCGGACCCCGCGCCGAAAACCACCGCGGCAGCGTTCCCGCCGATAACCCGAAGGACGGCAAGTTGGACCACCGTCACCTATTCGTTCGACGCCGCCACCATGAGCATGGTCGCGAGTTCATCGGCCGAAGCACCCGAGCCGACCAAGGATGTTCGTGAGGAGGAAGGACCGGGTTGGCTGATCAACTTGCTCAGCGACAGCTTCGCTTAGCCTGTTGCTTGCTTGTGCAACGGGCCCGAGGTATCTGGGCCCGTTCGCCTGCTGCGGTTTACAGCGTTGCAGGAGCGCCTCGACGCTTATGGCGCTGGTCGGGCACATTTAGCGTCAAGTGCTTCCTGCGAGGCCGCGTCAAGCCTCACTTCAGTTGATCGGAAAAGAACTCGCCGGCGCCCTGCAATGGCCCCAGTGGATTACGTTTGACCTCGAAGTGGCGGATGTTAGGCTCGCCGTTGCTGACCTTGTGCACCAGAGTGTTGTCGACCAGGACGAACACCGCACGAAAAGCCCAGCCCTGCAGTTCACGTTGTTTGCGGAAGTTGAACACGTCGGCCCAGAAATTGCCGACTCGCTGGGTATCGGTCTTGGTGAATTCGAAGGCGTAGCCGACGCAGCGATCCTTGGCTTCCAGGCATTGCACCAGGCCGTCCGGTAGATAGGCGATGGGGATGTTCGGCTGCACGAACATCAGTCGTACGTCGATGAACGAGAGCATCTTGCCGTTGCCCTCGGCCAATGGATCGAAGCCCAGGGAGAACAGTTCTGAGCGGCTGGTTATGCCATTAACCGCCTGGGAGTAACGCATTTCAGCATCCAGGTAATCGCTGAAGGGCGATTGCACTTCGTTTCGTTCGCTGGGTAACAGGCTGCTGCACCCACTCAGCCAGACCAGCGTCATGATCACTACGGCTTCACTCCAGCGTACTGTCATGTTGTCCCCCTAAGAAGTCAGATCCTGTCTATCTCCTATAGTCGATTTGGCCGGGGTCTGCCGTTTCCCGTGTAAACAACTTCCGCCGACAGCCGAGCGCTGAGGCGACGCATGAGCAACTCCTCAGTGACCTTGGCGGTGCTTGAGAGTGATGGCGAAAGCCCCGCTCTAGAGGCGCCCAGCAGGGCTGATGCATGGCACTGTGCGGTGTCAGTTCGGGCTGGTTCGTGCAGGGGATAGCGAGACGAGATTATTTACGCCGATTCACTTCACCTGCAGGTGGCAGTCGAAGGTCTGCGCTGGAGCAACCTCGGGTTCCCAGGGGCGCTGATAGGTCAGTAACAGGTGGCCTTCGCCGGCCCGGATGGTCTGGAAACGCCAGGTCGATTGACCGGCGCTGCCGACCAGACCGGCATCCTCCGGATTGCTGTAGACCTCGGGGCCGAGGCTATGCAACACATCTTTCGCGCTGTCTTGCAGTGTCCAGCGATAACCCGTGGTGGGGTTGCTCGGCAATGTCAGCACCACTTGCTGGCCACTGTACAGACGTAACGGGCACTGACTTTGCTGTTGCACTATCAGACTGCTGGATTGGCGCGCGCAGGCCGTCAACAAGGCGAGGCCGAGCGGCAGCAACAGGCGAGAGGCAGTGATCATGGAGGGCTCCTGTCATCGGCAAACGGCTGCCAGCATAGCGTTTGTGTGTGACAGCGATAACCCGTTGACGGCTGATTTCGCAGTCGACGGGTTTTCGCTGCCATGGGTTTGGCGGGATTTACGCTGTCAGCGTCCTCAGGTGAACAACACCTTGGCCACATCGTTGTAGCGCTTGGCGAAGTGTACGGTCATGCCTTCCTTCAGGTAGTCCGGCAGCTCCGTGTAGTCACCACGGTTGGCATCCGGCAGGATCAGCTCGAAGATCTTCTGCCGCCGTGCGGCGATGACCTTCTCGCGCACGCCACCAATCGGCAGTACCCGGCCGGTGAGGGTCAACTCACCGGTCATGGCCACGCCTTTTTTCGGTGGCTGATTGCGCGCCAGCGACAGCAGCGCACTGGCCATGGTGACGCCGGCGCTGGGGCCGTCCTTCGGCGTGGCGCCCTCGGGTACATGCAGGTGGATCGAGGCCTGGTCGAAGAAGCCCGGTTCGCCGCCGAACTGTTTCAGGTGTGAACTGATGAAGCTGTGGGCGATTTCCGCCGACTCCTTCATCACCTCGCCGAGCTGACCGGTGAGCTTGAAGCCACGGTTCAGCGTGTGGGTGCGTGTTGCCTCTATCGGCAGGGTCGCGCCGCCCATGCTGGTCCAGGCCAGGCCGGTGATCACGCCGACACCCGAGAGCACCTGCTCGCTGCGAAACAGCGGCATGCCCAGGTAGTCTTCCAGATTCTTCGGACCGATCTTGACGGTGATTTCGGGATCATCGAGCAGCTGCACCACGGCCTTGCGCACCAGCTTGCCGAGCTGCTTCTCCAGCTGACGCACGCCGGCTTCGCGGGCATAGCCTTCGATCAGGGCCTTGAGGGCGGCATCGCTGATACTCAGCTTGTGTTTGGGTACCCCGGCCTTTTTCAGTTGCTTGGGCCACAGGTGACGCTTGGCGATCGCCAGTTTCTCCTCGGTGATGTAGCCGGACAGGCGAATCACTTCCATGCGGTCGAGCAGTGGACCAGGGATGGAGTCCAGGGTGTTGGCTGTGCAGACGAACAACACCTTGGACAGATCCAGGCGCAGATCCAGGTAATGATCGAGGAATTCGACGTTCTGTTCCGGGTCGAGGGTTTCCAGTAGCGCCGAGGCCGGGTCGCCCTGATAACTGCTGCTCAGCTTGTCGATTTCGTCGAGCATGATCACTGGATTCATCACCTCGACCTCTTTCAGCGCCTGTACCAGCTTGCCGGGCAGGGCGCCGATATAGGTGCGGCGATGCCCCTTGATCTCTGCTTCGTCGCGCATGCCGCCGACGCTGAAGCGATAGAAGGGCCGCCCCAGGCTTTCTGCGATCGACTTGCCGATGCTGGTCTTGCCGACGCCGGGCGGGCCGACCAGCAGCACTATGCTGCCGGCGATCTCGCCCTTGAAGGCACCCACGGCGAGGAATTCGGTGATCCGCGCCTTGATGTCGTCCATCCCGGCGTGGTGTTGGTCAAGCACCCGGCGCGCGTGCTTGAGGTCGAGTTTGTCTTTGCCAACGATGCCCCAGGGCAGGACGGTGGCCCAATCCAGGTAGTTACGGGTGACCGCGTATTCCGGTGAGCCAGTCTCCAGAATCGACAGTTTGTTGAGTTCTTCATCGATGCGTTTGCGGGCCTGCTCCGGCAGCGTTTTGCCTTCCAGGCGCTGCTGGAACTGCTCGACGTCGGCACTGCGGTCGTCCTTGCTCAGGCCCAGTTCCTGCTGAATGATCTTCAGCTGCTCCTTGAGGAAAAATTCGCGCTGGTGCTTGCCGATCTTGCTGTTGACCTCCGCCGACAACTCCTTCTGCAAGCGGCCTACCTCGACCTCCTTGCGCAGCAGCGGCAGCACCTTTTCCATGCGCTTGAGCATCGGCACGCAGTCCAGCACTTCCTGCAGTTCGATACCTGGGGCGCTGGTCAGGGCGGCGGCGAAGTCGGTCAACGGCGAGGGGTCGTTGGGACTGAAACGATTCAGGTAGTTTTTCAGTTCCTCGCTGTACAGCGGGTTGAGCGGCAGCAGTTCCTTGATCGCATTGATCAGTGCCATGCCATATGCCTTGACCTCGTCGCGCGGCTCGAGGTTGCTCTGCGGGTACTCGACTTCCGCCAGGTACGGCGGTTTGCGGCTCAACCAGCCACGGATGCGCACGCGCTGCAGACCTTGCGCGACGAACTGCAGCTTGCCGCCCTCTTCGGCGATATGGTGCACGCGCACCAGGGTGCCGTGCTTGGGTAGCTCGTCCGGGTCGAAACTGCTGCCATCGGCGGGCGGTCTGTCGATGAAAAACAGCGCCAGGCTTTTGTGCGGGGTGTTGCTGACGCGCTCCAGGGTCTTGGCCCAGGGCTGCTGATTGACGATGACCGGCAGCACTTGTGCGGGGAGGAACGGACGGTTGTGAATGGGGATCACATAGAGCTTGTCCGGCAATTGCTGGTCAGGCAGGACAAGGCTGTTGCCGGTTTGTTCTGCGACGATATCGATATCCTGAGGATTGTTCATGCGGCACCTGTGGTTGCACGTTGAGTGCTACATGGGGCGGCGCACGAGGTTTTTCAATCAGTTCTCCGCGGCACTGGTCAGTGACAGGCGCAAATTCTGCATCCGCGCGTCGATTAACGGGGTGAGCAGGGCGAAGCAGTCGCTCGGTGTCAAAGCCGCTTGTGGCGCGTCGATCAACTCCATTTGCAGGCGTTGTAGCAGGGGCTGTAGTGGCTCTGTGGTCAGCGGGCCAGTGCAACGCCGGTAGAGTTCGCGCATCTGCATCTGCAGGCCGGCCGGGCAGCGCGTGTAGTTAGCGGCGCGTACCGCCAGACCACGCAGCCGCGCCAGGTCTTCGAGGCTGCGACAGGCCTGGCCAAGGCCGCGCAGTGCGGGTTGGTCGGACAGGCACAGGCGGTCTTCGAGCTGTTCGATGACCGTCAGCAGGCCTTCGATCATGCCGCAGTGCGCGGCGAAGTCGGCGGGATTGCGCCGCAGTTGCGGCCAGTCCTGTTGCAAGGGTGCCAATTGCAGGCTTGCACCTGGCCAGTTCAGCCAGAGCTGATCGAGCTCGCGGGCCAGGCCGTTGCGCTGACTGACATTGGCGAGGTCCTGTTGTGCGCCCAGGCCGCGATGCTTCTGCAGGGTTTGCAGCAGTGCCACGGCGCGTTGCAGCGTGCTGTGTTGCAGCTGGCTGAGTGCCTGCCGATGGCGTCGCGTGGCGCGGCGCGTCAACCACTGGCCAAGCAGTAATAGCGCCAAGGCCAACGCCAGGGCGATAGCGAGCTCCATAGGGTGACTCCTCGAGGCAGTGGGATGGGCAGAGTCTGTGAGTTGCAACTCTCCTGCCAGCAGGCTGGAAGCCCGCTGTGGCGTTGCGGATGGCGAGGCTGACGATGATCGACGCCCTGTTGTTGGGCGGGTGCTGCCAGGCTTGGCCGTTATGGTGCAGGGCAGCTGGCGCGTAGCCCACTTGTCGTACAGGGTGCTGTTTTGTACGGCAACCGGTTAAAGTGCCAGCATTTAACCCTTGGGTTGCCGAAGCAATGTTCAAAGCCCGCCTGATTCGCCTGGATGACCAGGCTCACGAACACACTCATGATCATCACCAGTTGGTGCTGTCGCTGGCGGGGCGTGCGGAGTTCGAGGTCAATGGGCGTGGCGGTGAGGTGTGTCGGATGCGCGCCTGTCTGGTACCGGGCGATGCCGATCACCAGTTCGCCGGCATGGGCGACAATCGCATGCTGATTGTCGATCTGGACGAGCAGGGCACCTCGCGCGAAGACCTGGACCTGCTCACTCACCTGTTCGAGACGCCGCGTTACCCGCAACTGGATGCCGATTTCCAGAATCTGCTGAATTATGCCGGCGCCGAGCTGGAGCGTTACGGCAGTGATCCAATGCTCGCGCGCTCGCTCGGTGGCGTCTTGTTGCGCGCGCTGCATTTGCGCCTGTTTGGTGAGCAGTCCAGTCGCAATCACGGCCCGCTCGATCTGGAGCGGCTGGATGCCTATATCTGCGAACACCTGGTGCGCCGTATCAGCGTCGCCGAACTGGCCCAGGTGGCCTGCCTCAGCCCCAGTCATTTCCATGTGCAGTTCAAGGACAGCGTCGGCCTGACGCCACACCAGTATTTGTTGAAAACCCGTCTCGATCGCGCCGCGCGGTTGCTGCGCGAGAGTGACCTGGCGCTGATCCGGATCGCCGAGGAGTGCGGTTTCTCCAGCCAGAGCGCGCTGACCACGGCCATGCGCCGCTACCTGGGGCTGACCCCAAAACGTCTGCGTATCGCGCAATAGCGTATCGCGCGCCACCTTCTGCAAGGCCATGCCACGCTCGCGCCCAATCGGTTGAGCGGCGGGCTATCGCGGGCAAAGGCGTGATCTTCCCCGTATAGCCAGCTAAGCTGATGCCCACTGCAGTACCAGGTTGCCAGGCAGGCATGTATTCCGTCCAAGTGTCGCGCTCTGCGCCGAGCACAAGAGAGCCGCATGACAAAGCATTTCCTCTACCCGCTACGGACCTTGCTGTTCGGCTGTATGTGCGCAGCCAGTCCGACGCTGTGGGCGGCCAACCTGCAAGCTGAGCTGGTCGACACCCAAGGTCAGCCGTTGGCCAACGCGGTAGTGACCTTGCGCGGCCCTTTGGGGGCCGAAGCCGAACGGTCGAATGCGCTGATGGACCAACAGGCTAAGCAGTTCGTGCCCAATGTGCTGGTGGTGCGCACGGGCACCTTGGTGCCCTTCCCGAATAGCGACAACATCCGCCACCACGTCTACTCATTTTCCCCGGCCAAGCGCTTCGAGCTGCGTCTGTATCAGGGCACGCCGAGCGAGCCGGTGCTGTTCGACAAGCCAGGGGTGGTGGTGCTCGGCTGCAATATCCACGACTGGATGATCGGCTACGTCTATGTCACCGATGACCCCTGGTTCGCGGTGAGTGACGAGGCGGGCAAGATCAGCCTCGATCAGCTACCGGCAGGGCGCTATGCGGTGAGTCTGTGGCATCCGCAGATTCCCGAGATGTTGCCGCAGACCGGCGCCGAACTGGTGCTGGGTGAGCCCGGCGCGCAGCAGCGTTTCACCCTGGCCATGCAGGCGCCGAGTAATGTTGCGCCTGCCACCGCGCCACCGAGCGCG
Organism: Pseudomonas taeanensis MS-3; assembly: GCF_000498575.2. Taxonomy (GTDB): domain Bacteria; phylum Pseudomonadota; class Gammaproteobacteria; order Pseudomonadales; family Pseudomonadaceae; genus Aquipseudomonas; species Aquipseudomonas taeanensis. The sequence goes on along the minus strand of NZ_AWSQ01000004.1, from coordinate 236,186 downwards.
TTCGCCGATGCCTTCAGGAAAGCCACGCGTGACTCTGCGCAGTAGTTTTCAGGCGCGGATCGCCAGTGTTCTGATCCTGCTGCTGGCAGTCGTGGTCGGGGCGCTGTATTTCTCCGTGCAGACCGCCACCAATGCCGCCGTCCGCAGCCAGGCCGGTGAGCAGCTGGAAATTGGTACCCGGGTATTCGAGCAGCTGCTGGACGTGCGTGGGCGGCAATTGCACGATGCCGTGCAGGTGCTGGCCGCCGACTTTGGCTTCAAGGCCGCGGTGGCCAGTGGCGATACCGCGACCATCGGTTCGGCTCTGGCCAACCATGGGGCGCGGATCAATGCCGGTGTGGTGATGCTGCTGGGGCTCGATGACCGTCTCCAGGTGAGTACCGACAGCCGCATCACCGAGCAGACCGTCGCGCGTTTGAGTGCGCAGGTCAGGCAACGTCAGCGCGAGGGCGTGCAGGTATTCCTGATGCCGATCGCCGACAAGCTCTACCTACTGGTGGAAGCGACGGTCAGCGCGCCTTTGCCGATTGCCCGGGTGATGATGGGCTTTCAGGTCGACCAGACCTTTGCCCACGAGTTGCGCGAGCTGACCCATCTGGAGTTGACCCTGGTGGCCAGCCAGAACAACTTGCCGGCGATCTGGGTCAGCACCTTGCCCGCCCCGAACCAGCAGCAGTTGCAGCAAGACATGAGCGCCGGTCCACCCACGCGCAGCGGCATGCTGAGGTTGGGCGAGCAGAGTTATCTCGGTCGGCAGTTGGTGCTGGCCAGCGGTGAGGGCTTTCAGGTCCAGGCGCTGCTGCACAAGTCACTGACGCAAGCGCAGCAGGCTTTTGCGCCACTCTACGAAGATATTCTGTTGATCGCCCTGGCCGCGCTGCTGGCTTCACTGGGCGGTGCGCTGCTGTTGGCGCGCAACGTGTCTCAGCCCGTGCGACTGCTGGCCAGGGTCGCCGAGCGGGTCGGTCAGGGCGATTATCAGGTGCCGCTGGAACTCAAGCGCAGCGACGAACTGGGCCGCCTGGCCACAGCGTTCAACGCCATGCAGCAGGGCATCGCCGAACGTGAGCGGCAGCTGGCCCACAATGCCCTGCATGACCCGCTGACCGGGCTGCCCAATCGCACCCTGGCGCTGGAGCGGCTGGGCAGTGCAATTACCGCCGAGCGGCCGATGGCGGTGCTATATCTGGGCGTCGGCAACCTGCGCGCGGTGAATGAAAATTGTGGTCCCGGCGGCGGCGATCTGGCCTTGCAGCAACTCAGCCGACGCTTGCAGGCGACCTTGCGACCCGGTGACAGCCTGGCGCGTCTGGTGGCCGACGAATTCCTCCTGCTGCTGGAAAATACCAACAGTGACAGTGCCGTTGCGACCGCCGACAAACTCCATCAACTGCTGATCAAACCGTTGCGTATCGGTACCGTGGATGTCGCTCTGGATTGTCGCATCGGCATTGTGGCCTATCCGGCCGATGGCTTGACTCCGGACGATCTGCTGCGACGCGCGAGCATCGTCATGCAGGACGCGGCGAAGTTGCCTGGCCGTGTGCAGGTCTATCAGCAGGGCCGTGACGCAGCCCAGCAGCGGCAAATCAGCTTGATTCGCGATCTGCCCCGGGCGCCGGCGCAGGGCGAGTTGCTCCTGCATTACCAACCGAAGCTGGATATTCGCGGCGGCACCGTTCGCCAGGCTGAAGCCCTGTTGCGCTGGCAGCACCCGCAGTTGGGCATGGTCTCACCGGGTGAATTCATTCCCTTGGCCGAGCGCACCGGCAGCATCCAACTGCTGACCAGTTGGGTGATCGAAGAGGTCTTGCGTCAATTGCGCGAGTGGAACGGCCGAGGCCTGAAGGTCCAGGTCTCGCTGAACATTTCCACGGAAGATTTGCTCGACTCCGAGTTGCCGGCTCGAGTCGAGCACTTGTTGAACCAGTACCAGGTGCCGGCGGCGCAACTGATCTTCGAGATCACCGAAAGCGGGGTGATGCTCAATCCGCAAGTCGCCTTGCAAGTGCTGCACAGCCTGCGTGACTGTGGCATCAGTCTGTCGGTCGACGATTTCGGCACCGGCTACTCCTCACTGGCCCAGCTCAAGCGTATGCCGGTGCAGGAACTGAAGATCGACCAGTCCTTTATTCGTGACCTGGACGACGCCAGCGAAGATGCGGTGATCGTCCGCTCGACCATAGAAATGAGCCACAGTCTCGGCCTCAAGGTGGTCGCCGAGGGCGTCGAGTACGAGCGCAGCCTGCGTCTGCTCGAGCGCTGGCAGTGCGACACCGCCCAGGGCTACCTGATCAGTCGACCGCTGGCGGCCAAGGCATTCGAGGCCTGGCTCGCACAGCCATTAACTTCTGCCGTTTCATTGGTGCATTGAGTCTATGCGTTATCCGCAACTGATCGCTGTCGCTCTATTCAGTCTGTTGGCTGGTCTGGCCTCTGCCGGTCAGGGCCGTTTGCTGGCAACGGGTGGGGCGAGCAGTCTAGAGGGCGCAGCCGGTGGCGGTATCACGCCCTGGGCGGTATTGGCCGGTTATGGCGAGCGTGGCGAGTGGGGCGCCGACGTGTTCGCAACCCGTGTCGAAACCGCCGATTACCGCCTGGATGTCGCCGGGCTCGCGGCCTCCTTCGATAACCGCGTGGAGTTTTCCTATGCCCGCCAGCGCTTCGACCTGGGCAATCTGGCGCGCAATCTGAGCCTGCCGGAAAACAGCCTGAGTCAGGATGTGTTCGGGGTGAAAGTCCGCCTGTTCGGCGACCTGATCTACGACCAGTTGCCGCAGGTGTCACTCGGCATTCAGCACAAGAGACAGAAGGATTTCCTCATCCCCAGTCTGGTCGGCGCCAAGCGCAGTGAAGACACCGAGGGTTACCTCAGCGCCAGTCGGCTGATTCTCGGCGGCGCCTTCGGCTACAACTTGTTGCTCAATGGCGGCGTGCGTTACAGTCGGGCCAATGAGCTGGGTCTGCTCGGCTTCGGCGGGGATCGGCGTGACACGCGCTCGGTGCTCAAGGAGGGTTCGGTTGCCGTGCTGTTCGATCGTGACTGGGTGGTGGGTGTGGAATACCGCGAGAAACCGGACAATCTCAGCTTCGCCGGGGAAAGCGACTGGGCCGATCTGTTCGTCGGCTATTTTCCCAACAAGCACCTGGCCGTGGTGCTGGCCTATGCCCGCCTCGGCGAAATCGCCACGCTGGATAAGCAAAACGGCGCCTATCTGTCCGTACAGGGGAGTTTCTAAGCATGCGCTTTCTGCCTCTCGCGCTGGCTCAAGCAGCGCTGTTGAGCTTGATTGCCTGCGCCCAGCAGCCGGCGCAAGACGCTAGTCTGTACCAGGACTTGGGCGAGCAGCCGGGCATCACCCGTATCGTCGAAGGCATGTTGCTGAATATCGCCGGAGACCGGCGCGTCGTCCGCCATTTCGAGGACATCGATATCGTCCGTCTGCGCGACAAACTGGTCGAGCAGATCTGTGTCGAAGCCGGTGGCCCTTGCATCTACACCGGCGACAGCATGGAAGAGAGCCACAAGGGTCAGCAGCTGACCCCGAGCGACTTCAATGCCCTGGTGGAGAACCTGCAGGACGCCATGGACCAGCAGGGCATTGCGGTGACAGCGCAAAACCGCCTGCTGGCGCGACTGGCACCGATGCGTGAGCAGGTGATCGATCGTTAGGGCAGGATCTGTGCTGAGCAGGGGGTGGTAGTCGCTTGCTCCCATGCGCCCCGACCGGTGCGGCGTGCCATTCGCCGCTCAGGCGCTAGACTGAATCAGTGAAAACGGCATTTCCCCCGTGCGCCTGATGGAGGTGCGGCATGGACATCCGTGAAGGTTTTATCGGCAGCATTGGCAACACCCCGTTGATCCGCCTCGAGCGGCTCAGCCGCGAGACCGGTTGCGAGATTCTCGGCAAGGCCGAGTTTCTCAACCCCGGCGGTTCGGTGAAGGACCGCGCCGCCCTGTCCATCGTGCTCGACGCCGAGAAGCGTGGCGTACTCCGTCCCGGCGGCATCGTGGTCGAGGGGACTGCCGGCAATACCGGCATCGGCCTCGCGCACATCTGCGCCACACGCGGTTACCGCTGCATCATCGTGATTCCCGACAACCAATCGCTGGAGAAGCTGGAACTGCTGCGCGTGCTCGGCGCCGAAGTGCGCCCGGTACCGCCGAAACCCTACCGGGACCCGGACAACTATCAGAAGATCGCCGGCCGCCTGGCCCACGAACTGCCTGGGGCGATCTGGGCCAACCAGTTCGACAACCTGGCCAACCGCCAGGCTCACTACGCCAGCACCGGGCCGGAGATCTGGCACGACACCCTGGGTCAGGTGGACGCCTTCGTCTGCGCCACGGGCACCGGTGGCACGCTGGCCGGCGTCGCGCGCTACCTCAAGGAACGTAACCCCAAGGTGCGTATCGTCCTCGCCGACCCCATGGGTAGCGCGCTTTATCACTGGGTGCTGAGCGGTGAGCTGCAGGCTGAGGGCAGCTCCATCACCGAAGGCATAGGCACCACCCGGATAACCGCCAATCTGGAGGGCACGCCGATCGACAGTGCGGTGCAGGTCGATGACCAGAGCTGCGTGAACATGGTCTATCGCCTGTTACGCGAGGAGGGTCTATTCCTCGGCGGCTCCTCCGGCATCAACCTGGTCGCCGCCGTGCGGGTCGCGCGCGAACTGGGCCCCGGACATAGGGTGGTGACCCTGCTGTGCGACCGTGGCGGGCTCTACATGCGCCGTTTGTTCAACCCGGCGTGGCTGAGTGAGCATGGCCTGTCGCCCGGCTAGGCTCATTGCGGCAGTTGTTCGGCTCAAAAACTCAACCGGGTATTAAGCGTCAAGCCCTCTTGGGTGGGCAGTAAAGAGAAGCTGTATGACTCGGGCGCGGGTTGTTCGAGGAACAGGTTATAGCTGAAGTTAGCCAGGAAGTTTCCCAGCGCCATGCCCACCAGTATGTCGGTCGGGTAGTGCTTATCCGCTTCGATGCGCGCAATGCCGGTCAGGCCATCGATGCCATAGAGACCGACCTTGGCCAGTTGGCGCATCCCGGGATTCATGTCGATGTAGTCCAGGTTGCGCCGGGTCAGGGTGGTTTGAGTGGCGGTAGTCGCACTGTGCTTGGAGGGAAATGAATCATCTGCCACGCCGTCCGGTCGGTCACGCCCGGAGCGGGTTTTCCATTCGCCGACTAGGCCATCCACCAGGGCCTTATCGGCCAGCAGGACGCCGACGTTGCTGGCCTTCCACTCCAGGGCCTCGCCCAGGTCCTGGTCGGGCGGAGCGGCCATCAGCATGCTGACGCCATAGAGCAGGGTGCTGGCGCCCAGCAGTGAGTTGCTCATGTCCTCGGCGTCCTGCCCGAAAACGTATTGATGCTTGCCCGCCGAGCGCTGCCACTGCTTATCCCAATGACCACCGGCAATCACCGTGGCGGCCGCCAGGGGCGCCCAGGTACTCGGCTCGCGGGCGGCGCGTACGCTTGCATCGCTGAGGCGTTCCCAGGAAAACAGGGGGGCGGCTTGGGTTTGCCAGGTCAGGCTGCTGCCGCAGAGAAGCGTCAACACGCCGAAGAACTGCCGTTTGTTCATCGTTCAGTTACCTTGGTCGCTCAGGACGAGCGTAGATAGAACCAGAGAGTTAGGCCGCTGCGCGGGTCCCCATTCGTTGTCAGTGGGGACTGTCTGCGGCGCGCACTACCTTGCACGCGTCTGTGTGAAAACTTCGTCAAGGTGATCGGTAGGCGACTGACTCGCTTGGCGAGTGAGGGCTTTGCAGAAACTGCTGGGGTGTGGCGCGTCTGTCATGTGGCGACCTGCGCTAATGACCAAGGGCGAAAGCGGCCAGGAACAGTCATCCGCAACTAGCAGAGGAACCGTTAACGTACCGTTGGCAAGTGCCAAAAACAGCTCTTGTGCCTAATAAACTGCAGCCGGACTCTTTAGTCATTGCCGCCCTTTGACGCAAATCATGTTGGTCGGCGGCGTACGCGATGGTGCAGACCCATTTGGCGATAGCCAGGGTTCCGCCTAGGAGCCTCAGGCCGGAATCACAAGGGTAGGGCTGAACCACAGTTGTGCTACCCAAGACATCATGTCTCTAGGACGAACTGATACGACAGACTCGTCCTATATTGGCCATTTCCTCAGCGGAGCTCAGCACCTTTAATCATGTTAGGTGCTATCGGGTGCGTGTCATGAGACGGGCTTGCAATCGTTTGTTAATAAATGATTGTCAACCATTAACCATGATGGTAGTTTTTGCCCATGCCGCCGAACGCGTGCGGAACCCATGAGCAGTGACAACCAGCGGAGGATGTAACGATGGCAGAGTTTGAAGGGGCCACTTCGGCCAAGCCGCGCTTTACCCAAGACGAGTGGAATGTTCGTGTCGACCTGGCGGCAATGCATCGCCTGGCGAATGTGTACGGTTACGACGATATCGTCTGGAACCATATCACCGCGCGGGTGCCGGGCACCGACCACCACTTCCTGATGAACCATTTCGGTCTGCACAACACCGAGATCACTGCGTCCAATCTGATCAAGATCGACGAGCACGGCAACGTGCTGGACGGCCCGCCCGAGGTGAACACCGCCGGTTTCGTCATTCACCGCGGCATCCACCTGAACATCCCGAATGCCAAATTCGTGTTCCACTCCCATGCCCCGGCCGGCCTGGCCGCCACCGCGATTCGCGACGTGGTGCACCTGGTGCAGGACTCCTCGATGCTCTACGGCAAGATCGGCTACCACGAGTGGGAAGGGCTGTCGGTAGACACCGACGAGAGCCTGCGCATCGCCGAGAACATGGGTAACAACAAGTGCCTGATCATGCGCAATCACGGCTTCCTGACCGTGGGCGAGACCGCCGGCGAAGCCTTCATGAACATGCATTACCTGGTGCGCGCCTGCGCCAACATGTTGCAGGTCTGCGCTACCGGCCTGCCGCTGGCCGAAACCAAGCCGGAGATGTGGGAGAAAGCTGCGCAGCAGTACGCCGCCTTCGTGCCGGGCAAATACGAATGGCCGGCCCTGCTGCGCCAGATCGACCGGATCGATCCGTCCTACAAGTACTGATCAGCCTTGAGTCGACAACAATAAATAGGAGTCTCTAATGCAGGTTTCGTTGAAAGGTAAGCGCGCCTTCATTACCGCTGGTGGCGCTGGCATGGGTCGTGCCACTGCCTTGGCCATGCACAAGCTCGGCGCCCAGGTGTTCACCTGCGACGTCGATGCCGAAGCGCTGTCGACCTTGCCCGATGGCATCACGACTTTCGTTTCCGACGTGTCTAACCCGGATGCGGTGGACGCCATGTTCGATGAGTTCCTGCCTGGCGGTCTCGACATTCTGGTCAACAACGCCGGTATTGGCGGACCGACCAAGCCGGTTGAGGATGTCACCAATGAGGAGTGGCGCGCCTGCATGAGCGTGTGCATCGACTCGCAGTTCTATTGCGCGCGTCGTGCGGTACCGACCTTCCGCAAGCAACAGCACGGGGTGATCATCAACCTGGTGTCGGCGGCGGGTATCCTCGGCTTCCCCAACCGCAGCCCCTATGTAGCGGCGAAATGGGCGGTCACCGGTTTCACCAAGACCCTGGCCATGGAGCTGGGTCAGGACAATATCCGGGTCAACGGCATAGTCCCAGGCAACGTCAACGGCGAGCGCATGGAGCGGGTGATCAAGGCCCATGCCGAAGCCGAAGGCATCGACCCCGAAGAAGTCCGCCGCTTGTATGGCATTGGTGTGTCCATGCAGTGCTACGTCGATCCGGAAGAGATCGCCGACATGATCTGCTTCCTCTGCTCCGACTACGGCCGACATGTCTCGGGACAGATCGTCGGTGTGGACGGTCATACGGAAACCCTCTACCCGCGTCAGTGAAGGACGGGCCGCCCCGGCTCGGCTTCAGGGACGCCTACCGATAGGCGGCCGGTAAACTGCAGGCCGCAAGTCGAGCGCAGCAATCGCGGGAGGGCTCATAGGTGAACGAAGCAGCAGCAAAAGCCCCGCCTGCCGGAGCGGAGGCGACCGTGCGGCGCGGCATCGGCCTGTGCCTGCTGGCGATGCTGGTGTTCGCCAGTCAGGACGCCATCACCAAGGTGCTGGTGCAGGAGTTCGCCGTGGCCCAGTTCCTCATGCTGCGCTACTGGCTGTTCCTGGCCTTTGCCTTGGGCTATGCCCACTGGCGCGGCGGGATCGTAGCGGCGGCCAGAACCCGCCACCCCTGGTTGCAGTTGCTGCGTTCGCTGCTGTCGGTCGGCGAGATCGCCATCTTCGCTCTGGGTCTGCGCTACCTGGGGCTGGCCGAAAGCCACGCGCTGTTCGCGGTGTTTCCGCTGCTGGCCATGGCGTTGGCTGGGGTGGTGCTGGGCGAGTTTATCGGGCTGCGACGCTGGCTGGCGGCGGCGGTGGGCTTTCTCGGCACCTTGATTATCTTGCGCCCGGGCCTGGACTTGTTCGAGTCGGCGGCGCTGATTCCGCTATCGGCGGCATTGGCGTTCGCAGTCTACAACCTGGTTACCCGTCTGGTCAGTCGTGAGGACGGCTTCACCACCAACATGCTGTATATGGCGGCTGTCGGTGCTGTGGCGTCCACAATTTTCGGCCTGCCGGTGTGGCAGGCACCCAGTCCCGGCGAGTGGGGATTGATGGGAGTTCTGTCGGTGAGCGGAGTGTTTGCTCACCTGCTGTTGGTCAAGGCGTTGGAGTATGCCCCGGCAGGGGTTCTGCAGCCCTTTAATTACAGCTTGCTGGTGTTCGCGATGTTCATCGGCTTGCTGGTGTTCGGGGAGTTCCCCGATGCATGGACCCTGGTCGGCGCCGCGTTGGTGGTGACCGGCGGCTTCTATGCCATAGGCGCAAGCACATTTCGCAAACAATCGACTGTCTGATACGGGAGAGAGCACCTGATGAAAATCGCGTTTATTGGTCTGGGTAACATGGGTGCGCCGATGGCCGCCAATCTCGTCAAGGGCGGCTTCGACCTGACCGTTCATGACGTCGACCGCAACAAATCCCTGGCTCTGGTGGAGGCTGGCGCGCACTGGGCCGATAGCATCGAGGCGGCCATTAGCGAGGCCGACGTGGTGATGACCTCGCTGCCTTCGCCGGCCATCATCAAGCAGGTCGCCGGCGCGGCGGACGGGTTGATCGCGCATATGCGTCAGGGCGCGATCTGGATTGAGCTGAGCACCAACAACCTCGAGGTCTGGCGCGAAGTGCGTGCCCTGGCCGCGGAAAAACAGATACGCACCCTCGATGCGCCCATCTCCGGCGGCGCCGAAGGTGCAGCGGCGGGCACCCTGACCGTGCTGGTGGGTGGCGATCAGGCGACCTTCGAACTCTGCCAGCCGATCTTCGCCGCGATCGGCAAACGTATCGACTACCTGGGTGAAGCGGGCGCTGGTTATGTCGCCAAGATCGCCCAGGTGGTGCTCTGCTACCTGCACTCGGTGGCACTGTCGGAGGCCCTGATGCTCGGCGTCAAAGGCGGTGTGCCGGCGGACAAGATGCTGGCAATTATCCAGAACAGCACCGGCCGCAGCTACGTTGCCGACCGCTACGGCCCGAGCATCCTCAACGGTGACTACGACCCGACTTTCGAGTTAGGCCTGGCCCTTAAGGACATGCGCCTGACTCTGGAGTTGGCGGGACAGGTCTCGGCCGAGCTGCCGATGTGCGAGCAGGTCGAGAAGATCTACGAGCAGGCCGTCGACCAGTTCGGCGGCAAGGCGCCGCACCTGATGGCGGTCAAACTGCTGGAGCAGGCTAATGACAAATCGCTGCGGGGCTAGTCCCGCGGCGCTGGCGGGACGGCAGCGGCCCGCGAACTGATGACATAGTGGCACCTCGGTGCTTTTAGCCCTGGATAGACTCCAGGGCTTTTTTTATCCCATGCGGCGGCGAGTCCGGCGAACAGGAGGGGCGATGAATTCAATGTTCAGGACTACGGGCGCACTGCTGCTGAGCATGGGCCTGCTGATGCTGGGGAACGGCCTGCAGGGCTCGTTGATTGGCTTGCGCGCCTCCTTGGAAGGCTTTTCCACGCAGTTCACCGGGATCCTGATGACCGGCTACTTCATCGGCTTCCTCGCAGGTTCGACGTTGACCCCAAGGATAGTGGCGCAGGTCGGGCATATTCGCGTGTTTGCGGCGCTGGCCTCGCTGGCGTCGAGCATGGTGTTGATCCATTCGGTGTTCATCGATCCCTGGCTGTGGTTCGGTATGCGCCTGGTCACTGGCTTCTGTATCGCCGGTTTGTTCATCGTCGCCGAGAGCTGGCTCAATGACAGCGCCAGCAACGCCAACCGCGGGCAACTGTTGTCGCTCTATATGGTCATCACCACCGGAGCCATGGCCTGTGGACAGCTGCTGCTGAACCTGGCCGATCCTGGCAGTTTTGAGCTGTTCATTCTGATTTCAGTGCTGGTCTCCCTGGCGCTGCTGCCGCTACTGCTGAGCGCGACGCCGGCACCGAGCTTTGCCGCGCCCGAGCACATGAGCCTGCTTCAGCTCTATCGCAGTTCGCCCCTGGGCATCCTCGGCTGCATGGGCACCGGCATGTCGATTGGCGCGATGCTGGGTATGGGGGTCATCTATGCCCAGCAGATGGGACTGTCGCTGAGCCGAATCTCCTTATTCATGGGCCTGGTGTTTATCGGTGGGGTGGTGCTGCAGTGGCCAATTGGCAAACTGTCCGACAGACTCGACAGGCGCAAGGTCATCTTCGTCGTAACGGGCCTGGCAGCGCTGACTGCGTTGGTGGGTGTGGCGATCGCAGAGGTTTCGGCAGCGGGCCAGCTGGCCGTGGCGTTTCTCTTCGGAGGTCTGGCGTTTCCCATGTATTCCTTGTGCATCGCTCATACCAACGATGCGCTTGAGCCTCGACAGATGGTCGCGGCCAGCAGCAATCTGGTGCTGGCGTTTGGCATAGGCGCGGCCTTAGGCCCGAGCCTGGCGGCTGCTGTCATGGGTGGCGTGGGGCCCGATGGTTTCTTCTGGTATTTGGCTATGGTACATGCCGCCATCGGCGTCTTCGCCCTGTACCGCATGACTCGGCGCAGCGCCGTGCCGTTGGATGAGCAGGGGCTCTGTGTGCCTATTGGCTCTGGCGCCTCCCAGGTCGTGATGACTATGGTTCAGGAGACCACGGTTGGTCAGGCGAGTGAGGTGCCTGAGCAGCCTACGCTAGCGGAGAGCCTCAGCGAAGCAAACTGCAGTGGCACTCAGCCATAAATTCGCAATAGGCAGACCAGTGTCGGGTCCATCGCAAGTGGCCTGTACGATTAGTTGGTGAACGCCAGTTCGGATGATTGTGGTTCCGAGACCAGGCGCTGCGACGAGTCATAGCGGACAGCAGGCGCTTATTCGGAGAGCAGCTCGGCATCGAGAACTATCAGGTATCAGATCACAGCCACGAGAGTATGGGGAGGGTTGGATTGGCATCGATAGCGGAGGCTGGCCGAGTTGCGAGCAGCTTTGCGGCGCGAATTTGCCCTTGCCCGGCAGTGGAGCAGGAAGGCGCGACCGTGGTCGCGCCTATTGTTCGGTGTTATTCGAGGCGGGAAATGACCTTGTCGGCAACGTCCTGCGGAACCCAGGTCGTCCAGATGTCCTGGTGATTTTTCAAGAAGTGCTCGGCGACTTCCTTGGGCTCGGCCTTGTTGTCCTCGCCCCAGGCCAGCAGCTTGTTCACGGTGTCATTCTCGAAGCTGACCTTGCTGAGGAACTGGTAAAGTTCAGGCGCGCCGTCCTTGATTTTGCTAACGACCAGGGTGTTGACGTCCACCACCGGATAGCCGCCGGCGATCGGCGTCTTGCAGTCGGCTTGGGTGTTGCAGCTGTCGTTGGCCGGGTCATAAGCGTTCATGTCCAGCTTGACCATGTCGTACTTGCCGAGAATGGCCGAGGGCGCCCAGTAGTAGAAGAACACCGGCTTCTTACGCTTGTAGTTGGAGGCGATCGCCGAATCCAGCGCGGCCCCAGAGCCCGCCGAGTAGAGTTCGTACTGCTTGTCCAGGCCATAACCATGGAACAGGTTTGTGCTTCTGGTTTCATTGGACCAGCCGGGCAGGCTGTTGTAGAAACGTCCCTTGTCCGAACCTGTGCTCTTGAACAGATGGCTGTAGCGGGCCATGTCCTGGACGGATTTGATATCGGGGTACTGCTCGACCACGTACTTGGGCACCCACCAGGCGTCCATGCCGCCGCCAGCGAAGACCTTGCCGGCAATGCTCACGGTGCCACTCTGCACGCCTTCGTCCAGCAGCGTGGCGATGTTGCTGCTCCATACTTCAGGGGCGATGTGCGGGCGACCTTTCTTGACCATGGTGGTGGCGGTGGTGACGGTTTCGCCGGGGATCAGCTCGGTCTTGCAGTCGTAGCCTAGCTGGAGAATCTTCGACTCGATCTGGGCGATTGCTGACGCCGATGCCCAGCTCATGTCGGCAATCTGGATAGCACCATCGACCGGGCATTTGGCCTGCGCAGTAACGGAGGCAGCCGAGAGTAGGCCGGCTAGCAGGACTGGGAATTTTGTTGCGAATGTACTCATGTTCACCTCTTGTTGTTGTTGTTTGCAGTTTCATGGGTGGTGTTGCGGGGTTAGCTAGAAAGGGGCGGGCGAATCCTCTGTGGTTAAAGCCAGGCATTGCGATAGGCATGTCCGTGCGCTTCCGGCGAGAGGTCGGGCGCGCACGGCGTTTGTGAGTTGCAGTCGGCGTGGGCTTTCAGTGATAGAGCGCCTTCATGACCTCGGCCTTGTCCAGATGGCCAACCAGCACACCTTCATCGTTGTGCACTGCCAGGCTGCTGTCGGTGCCCATGAGCAGCGGCATCACCTCTTCCAGGGGCTGGTTCACGCGCACCGTACCGGTGGGGGCCGGGCGCGCGTCGGCAAAGGTTTCGCCGCCTTTGACCATGGCCAGTGGCACCTTGCGCAGCAGGTGGCTGACGCGGATCGCCTTGTAGCGATTGACCCCACCGATGAAGTCCTTGACGTAATCGTCGGCCGGGCGCATCAGGATGTCGGACGCAGTGCCCTGCTGGACCAGCTCGCCGTCTTTGAGGATGGCGATGCGGTCGCCGATCTTCAGCGCCTCGTCGAGGTCGTGGGTGATGAACACGATGGTCTTGTTGAGCTTCTTTTGCAGCTGCAGCAGCTGATCCTGCATCTCACTCTTGATCAGCGGATCGAGGGCGCTGAAGGCTTCATCCATCAGCAGGATGTCGGGATCGTTGACCAGCGCTCGGGCCAGGCCGACGCGCTGCTGCATACCGCCGGAGAGCTGGCGCGGGTAGTGCTTTTCGACCCCGGCCAGGCCGACTTGCTCCAGCCAGTAACGGGCCTTTTCCTCACGCTCGGCGCGGGGCACACCCTGTACCTTGAGGCCGAAGGCGGCATTCGCCAGCACGGTTTCATGAGGGCACAGGCCGAAACGTTGGAACACCATGCTGACCTTGTTGCGGCGATAGTGCTCGAGCTCCTTCTTGCTGAACTTAAGCACGTCCTGGCCGTCGACTATGACCTGGCCGCTGGTTGGTTCAATCAGACGGTTGAAGTGGCGGATCAGGGTCGACTTCCCCGAGCCGGACAGGCCCATGATCACATGGATATGCCCGGCCTCGATGGCCATCGAGACGTCATTGAGACCGACCACGTTGCCGGTCTGCTTGAGGATCTCACTCTTGCTGGCGCCGCCCTTGATCTTGGCAATGGCGGCGCTCGGGTCCGCGCCGAACACCTTGTAGATGTTCTTGATTTCGATCTTGTAGTTGCTGCTCATAGTCGTACCCAATCAGCTGTTGGTGTGCAGGTGGGCCTGGGCGCGTTTGCCAAAGGCCTGGGTGATACGGTCGAAGACCACAGCCAGGAGAACGATGGCGAGACCTGCCATCAGGCCGCGTCCGACTTCCAGGCGCGTGATGCCCTGCAAGACTTGGAATCCGAGGCCCTGGGCACCGATCATCGAGGCGATCACCACCATCGACAGTGCCATCATCGTGGCCTGGTTGATGCCGGCCATGATGCTCGGCAGCGCGAGCGGGATTTGCACCCAGAACAACTTCTGCATGCGGTTGGCGCCGAAGGATTGGGCCGCTTCTATGATCTCGTCGTCGACCTGGCGAATGCCCAGATCGGTCAAACGAATCAGCGGCGGCACGGCGTAGACCACGGTGGCCAGCACCGCGGGGATCTTGCCCGGGCCGAACAGCATGATCGCCGGGATCAGATAAACGAAGCTGGGCATGGTCTGCATGATGTCCAGCACCGGCAGCATCACTGCGCGGAAGCGATTGGACCAGGACATCAGGATGCCCAGCGGTACGCCGACGGCGGTGGCTACCAGAGTGCAGACGAGCATCAGTGCCAGGGTGCGCATGCCGTCTTCCCAGAGCCCGAGAAAACCGATGGCGAGCATGGCCACGGCGATCAAGGCCGCCAGCGAGAGTTTGCGGGCGCTGGCGTAGGCGGCGGCGGACACCACGCCCACCACCAGCCACCATGGGCTATTCAGTAACACCGACTCGAAGAAGTTCAGCAGCTGTAGAAAGGGATAGAAGAACTCCTCGAGGGAGGTCGCCCACTGGATGACGAACTGCTCGATGGAATCATCGACGACGCCCCTGAAAACGCGGGGGTCTATCATTTCTGGAAACATGGGGTAAGGACCTCTTTTCAGCCGGGCGCGACTGCGGTCGCGCCTGACATTCGGTGGTTAGTTGAGCTTGGCGATGACTTTGTCGGCGACGTCCTTCGGCACCCAGGTGGTCCAGACGGCCTGATGGTTCTTGAGGAAGTACTCGGCGGTTTGCTCCGGATCGGCGCTGTTGTCCTCACCCCAGGCGAGCAGCTTGTTCACCGTGTCGTTCTCGAACTGCACCTTGCTGAGGAACTGATAGATGGAGGGGGCCTTGTCTTTGATTTTGCTCGCCACCAGGGTATTCACTGCGACTACCGGGAAGCCGCTGGTCACCGGCGTTTTGCAGTTGGGCTCGGCGTTGCAGGAGTCATTGGCCGCGTCATAAGGCTTCATGTCCAGCTTGACCATGTCGTACTTGCCGAGAATGGCCGAGGGGGCCCAGTAGAAGAAGAAAATCGGCTTCTTGCGCTTGTAGTTCGACACGATGGCCGCATCCAGGGCCGCGCCGGAACCGGCCGAGAACACATCGAAATTCTTATCCAGGCCATAAGCGTGCATCAGGTTGGTGCTGCGTGCCTCGCTGGACCAGCCGGGAATGCTGTTGTAGAAGCGCCCCTTGTCCGAGCCTGAGGCCTGGAACAGCTCGCTGTAGCGGGCCAGGTCTTCCACCGATTTGATGTCGGGGTGCTGCTCGATCACGTACTTGGGTACCCACCAGGCATCGATGCCGCCCCCAGTGAACACGCTGCCGGCAACGTAGGCAGTGCCTTTTTCCTCGCCTTCCTCGAGCAGTTTCTTGGCGTTGCTGCTCCACAGCTCCGGCGCGATATGCGGGCGGCCCTTCTTGACCATGGTGGTAGCGGTGGTGACGGTCTCGCCCGGGATGAGTTCGGTCTTGCAGCCGAAACCGTGTTCGAGAATCTTCGACTCCACATGGGCAATCGTCGATGCCGAGGCCCAGCTCATGTCGGCGATCTGGATGGTCTCGCCGAACTCACAGTTGGCGTGAGCCGATAGCGTAGTGGCAGCCAGAATGCAGGCTGCTAGCGTGGTGAGGGTTTTGACGGGCTTGCTCATGGTTCACCTCTTGTACTTATTTAAGGTTTGCAATTAACGATCGATGGGCCGATTTCGTGGGTGCGAAATGAACCCATGGATACTTATGAATAACGTTTATGTGTGAGCGGCGGATCTGCAGCTGATGGGCCAGTGTCTCGTTCGTCGTCGTGTTCTGCGCCACCCTTGCAGTAGCCTGCGAACGGACAATGGCGTGTTAGTGGTCATGCTTGTTGTCCGTACACGGCGACTGGAGCGCCGAGTGAGTCGAGGTCAGCCTCCACGCCCAGGCCTGGGGTGTCGCTGGCATAGAGTTTGCCGTCCGCTACGCGGGGCGCCGGGTAACCGGTGCGCTCATTGTTGTAGCTGTGCAGGTCGGTGGTGTTGAGGAGGAATTCAGCTGGTGTCGAGGCAGCGAAGTGTGCCACTGCTGCGGTGGCGATCTCGCCGCCCCAGGTGTCTTCGCTGACCACCTTGATACGGTGGTCGATCAAGTAGTCGCGCATGCGCCTGGCCTTGGACAGGCCGCCCTGCTTGGACAGTTTCAGACAGACGTATTCGAAGGCGCGGTCGGCCACTACCCGTTCGGCCATGCGCAGGTCGGTGATGCACTCGTCCAACTTCATCGGCTGGTCAAAGTAGCGCCGTACCTGCAGACACTCCTCGTAGCTGTGGCAAGGCTGCTCGATGATGTAGTCCAGACCGCGGGTCGCGCGGGCCACTTGAATGGCTTCGTCCATGAACCAGCCTTGGTTGGCATCGGCGATGGCCTTTTCACTGCCCTGCAGCAGTGGTACTACCGCACGAATGCGCTCTACGTCGGCCTTCCAGTCGTTACCCACCTTGATCTGAAACTGACGGTAACCGCTACCGCGTAGGCGTTCGAGATCGCTTGCCATCTGTTGCGCCTGACCCTGAGGCGCGGAGCGATACATGGGTGCGCCATCGGTCAACTTGCCGCCGAGCAGCATCCACACCGGCTGTCCGGTGGCTTTGCCCAGGAGGTCCCAGCAGGCGCTATCGAAGGCGGCCTTGGCATAACCGTGGCCCAGGATGCAGTGGTCCATCAGGCGTTCGATGCGTGCTACTTGGCGTGGGTCCTCGCCCAACAAACGCGGCGCCAGCAGGCGCGCTGCGGCTTCAGTTCCCTCACTGTGCGCCACCATATAGTTCTCGCCGCAGGGGCAGAACTCACCGACGCCGCTTAGGCCGGCATCGGTGTCGATCACCACCACAGTAGAAGAGCTCGACTCAATCACGTTGCCACGCCCCCAGGCGAAGGCACCGCTCCCATAGCTGAGGTTCTTCCGATAGATCGAGATACGCGTGATCTTCATTGCCCGCTCCGAAGTTAGGAGGTTGTCGGCGCTACACCCGGTGCAGACCAATTAGTGTTGCAGCTGGTTATCTTTGTAAATCGATAATTGATGATTGTCAACCATCATCAAGAGACATATGCTGATCACCGCAAGCAGTGGCCCATGTCGATGAGCGGCGTATTAATCAAGTCCGTTCCCGCTGCGTGGCCTGTGTCGAGCCTCAGCGAGGCGCTCAAATTAAGTGAATCGGGAACAGTGCAAATGAAGATTACGAATCTGCGAACCGTGCAAGTCGAGGTGCCTCTGGAGAAGCCGTTGATCACGGCCATCCATGAGACACGCTCGGTTGGCTGCGTATTGGTCTATCTGGAAACCGATACCGGGCTTACTGGTGAGAACTACATCTTCACCCTGAACACCTCACGCCTGAGTGTCTTCGACGACATGATCAAGAGCCTGGCCCACCACGTGGTAGGCCAGGACCCGCATTACGTGGAGCGGATGTGGGACGGCATGTGGCGCGAGATCAATCCCATCGGCCACGAGGGCATCACCATCGGCGCGATGTCGGCGCTGGACACGGCCTGCTGGGACCTGATCGGCAAGGCGGCGGGGCAGCCGGTGTACAAGCTGTTCGGTGCCTATCGCGACTCGGTCAAGGCCTACGCCAGCAGTGGCCTGTGGTTGTCGCAGACAATCGATGAGTTGGTCGAGGAGGCCAGGGGCTTCATGGCCCAGGGCTTCCGCTCGATGAAGATTCGCCTGGGTAAGCCGCGCATGGAGGAGGACGTGGCGCGTGTGGCCGCGGTGCGCGAAGCCATTGGCCCGGACATCGAGTTGCTGGCCGACGGCAACCAGGCCTTCGCCCCCCATCAGGCGATTCGTCTGGGGCGGATGTTGGAGCCCTTCAATCTGGGCTGGTTCGAGGAGCCGGTGGCCTCCTACGATCATGCGGGTCATGCCGCCGTGGCGGCGGCGCTGGACGTGCCGATCGCTTCGGGCGAAACCGAATACACCCGCCATGGTATACGCGCGATGATTGACGCCAAGGCTGCGGATATCCTCATGCCGGACCTGCAGCGCATCGGCGGGCTTACCGAGTTTCGCCGCACGGCCAGCCTGGCCGCGGCCCACAATATGCCGATCTCCACCCATATCTTCACCGAGCAGAGCCTGAGCATCGCCGGCTCGGCGCCCAACTGCATCTCGGTCGAGCACGTGTCCTGGTTCTCGCCGCTGTACCGGGAAAAAATGGAAATCAAGGACGGTCTGATTGCCATCCCCCAGCGTCCAGGACTGGGCTTCAGCTTCGATGTCGATGCCGTGGATCGTTTCCGCGTGCGCTGACCCACCCCATATTCTTTAGTGGAGGCCACCATGGCATTGCTGTTCAGTTACGCAGGCGCCGACCCCGAGTCCTGGCGCCGCGAATTCGCCAAGCATCTTCCTGACCTGGACTTCCGGGTCTTTCCCGACGTCGGCGATCCGGCCGAGATCGAGTTTGTCGCCCTGTGGATGCACCCCGTAGGTGATTTGCGTCATTACCCGAACCTCAAGGCGATCCTGTCCTTCGGTGCCGGCGTCGAGCACATCATTCGCGATCCTGAGCTGCCTGCCGGAGTGCCTATCGTGCGCTTGGTGGACGACCTGGTGGTCCGGGACATGGCCATGCACGCCGTGCACTGGGTGATTCATTTTCATCGCAACTACCATCTCTACCAGCAGGACCAGCCGAAGAAACTCTGGCGCCGCCATCCCCATCGCGATCCCGCGCAGCGGCGCGTGGGTTTTCTCGGTATGGGGGCTATGGGTGCGGTAGCGGCGAAGTTCGTGCGTGATCTGGGTTTCTCGGTCTCCGGCTGGGGGCGCGATCCGGTCAATGTCGAGGGTGTCGAGTTTTACCAGGGCGACGAGAGCTTGGCTGCATTTCTGCAACAGACCGACATCCTGATCAACGTACTGCCGCTGACCCCGGCCACCGAGAACCTGCTGAATGCCGAGCGTTTCGCCCAGCTGCCGGCGGGCGCCTGCGTGATCAACATCAGCCGCGGGCCTATTCTGGTCGAAAACGATCTGATCGAGGCGCTGGACAGCGGCCACCTCGAAGCTGCTGCCCTAGATGTGTTTCGCAGCGAGCCGCTGGCGGCGGAAAGTCCGCTGTGGGGGCATCCCAAGGTCTTCGTCACCCCGCATATCGCCGGCATCAACTATGCCCACTCGGCGGCAAGGCTGATGGCTGACAACATCAAGCGCGTAGAGGCAGGGGAGCCGCCGTTCCCCATCTACGATCCGGTTCGCGGCTATTGAGCCCGGGAGGCTGAGATGAACGGCAGGCTGGCTGGCAAGGTGGCGATCGTCACAGGCGGTACCCGCGGCATCGGCCGGGCCATCGCCGAACGTTTCCTGGCCGAGGGCGCGCAGGTGGTGGTGGCCGGACGCAGCGAAGCCGATTTGCCGTGGGTCGGCGGCAACCCGCTGTTCTGCCGTACCGATGTGGCCAAGGCCGAGGACGTGCAGGCGCTGGTGGACTTCACTCTCGAGCGTTGCGGGCGCCTGGATGTGCTGGTCAACAGCGCCGGCGTGCAGCTGGAGAAGCCCATCGGCGAGACCAGCGAGGCCGAGTGGGACTGGTTGATGGGCATCAACCTCAAGGGCGTGTTTCTCTGCGCCAAGGCCGCGCTGGCGCCCATGACCCAGGCCGGCGGCGGGGTCATTCTCAATATCGGCTCCTATGACGGCTTCGCCGCCGATCCGGACCTGGCCGCCTACTGCGCCTCCAAGGGCGGCGTGCATGCCCTGAGCAAGGCCATCGCCGTGGACTACGGCGCCGTGGGCATTCGCTGCAACGCCATCTGCCCGGGCTGGATTCGCACCGAAATGATGGATGCCTACCTGAAGAGCCAGGCGGACCCGGCCGCGGCTGAACAGGCGGTGATCGCCCAGCATCCGGTCGGTCGCCTCGGCCAGCCGCAGGACATCGCCAACCTGGCGACCTGGCTGGCCTCGGACGAGGCCTCTTTCGCCAGCGGCCAGCTGTTCGTGCTGGACGGTGGCCTGACCGCCCATGCGCCGTACGTGCAGGGGCGTACACAGTGATTTCAATCAACCCAACAGGAGTAAGCTGAATGCCGACCATTCGAATCCAGGCCATCGCCCCCGCGAGCTGCAATATTGGCCAGTTGTTGACCCGCTGCACCGCGGCGGCGGCCGATGCGCTGGGAATTCCCCAGGATTATTGCTGGGCGATCTTCCAGCCGGTTGCGCCCGGAACCTACGCCGAGGGCGAGTGCATCTGGAGCGCGTCGGAAGCCGGGCGGGCCGCGCCGCTGATCTCGATCACCGCCCTGGAAGGGCGCACGGGTGAACTCAAGGCGGCGGTGCTGCGTGCTACATCCAGCGTGGTCGCGGAGGCCCTGGCGGTGCCGCTCGAACAGGTCTTCGCCGAGTACCGCGACATTCCCAAGGGCCAGGCCTTCAGCGGTGGGCGTATTTGCTGACAGGCTCCAACCGCTAAATCCATAACGTGCGAAGGAGGCTAACCATGAATAACCAGCGAGCCGTTGCCGTGGTCGCCGGGGTCGGTCCCGGCCTGAGTGCTGCCGTCTGCCGCAAACTTGCCGCGCAAGGCTATGCGGTGGCCGGCCTGGCCCGCAGTCGGGAGGTCGGCGAACACCTCGCTCAAGAGATTGGCAATACTGGTGGCGTGATGCAGCTGTTCACCTGCGACCTGAGCGACGAGGTCGCGTTGAGTCAAGCCTACGATGCCATCGAGGCTGATCTCGGCGTGCCCGAGGTGCTGGTCTACACGGCGGGTGCCTTCCTTTGCCAATCCCTAGTGGACACCAAGGCCGCCGACTTCGAGACTCTGTGGCGGGTCAATTGCCTGGGCGCCTTTCTCTGCGCCCAGCAGGCTGTGCCCCGCATGCAACAGCGCGGCGGCGGCACGGTGATCTTCACCGGCGCCACCTCGGCGGTGAAGCCAGGCGCTCGTTTTGCCGCCTTCGGCTCCAGCAAATTTGCCCAGCGCGGCCTGGCTCAGGCCATGGCCCGCGAACTGGGGCCCCAGGGCATTCATGTGGCGCACGTGATTCTCGACGGCGTGATAGGTGTGGCAGGCGAGGATGAGAGTAGTTGTCTAAAGGCCGAGGCCATCGCTGCCAGCTATCTGCATCTGATCCAGCAAGACCGCTCGGCCTGGACATTCGAGTTGGATTTGCGCCCGGATGTGGAGCGTTTTTAATGGCTAAATAGTGAGGCAGCTGGCTGGTCGAACGGTGAGTCAGGGTAGATTCACCGCTCGCTGAGCAATCCTCAGACTAGCAAGTCTTCCTCGAACGGGTAACGCGACAGTACCTCGCAACCGTTGCGGGTGACCAATACCTGCTGCTCCAGTTTGACCCCCTCGTAGCCACCCTCTGCGCCCATGTAGCTCTCCACGCACAGGGTCATGTTCTCCTCGATCACCCCGTCGTAGCCGTACTTCTCGAAATCCTGGGGATAGAAGATGCTCGGGTGCTCGTCGCACATGCCGATGCCGTGGGCGATGCAGGGGTAACGGTTGGCGACGAACTCGGCCGGCGGCCTAAAGGCCTTCTCCGATAGCTCGCGGTAGCTGACGCCGGGGCGGATCAGCTCGAGATTGTGATGGATCTCGTCGTGCGCTAGTTGATAGAGCTTGCGTTGTGACGGGGTAGGTCTGCCCGGACCGCAATGGAAGGTGCGCGACACGTCGGCGCAGTAGCCCAGGGGGCCGATCATGTCGGTGTCGAAGGCCACCAGTTCGCCGGGACGGATGATCCGGTCGCTGGCTTCCTGCAGCCAGGGGTTGGCCCGATCGCCGGAGGACAGCAGGCGGCAATCTATCCACTCACCGCCCATGGAAATATTGGTCTGGTGCAGGATCGACCACAGCTGTACCTCGGTCATGCCGGGCGTCAGCGCCTCGCGCATGCGTGAAATGCCGACCTCGGCCACGGTGATCGCATGGTTCATGCAGAGCACCTCTTCCGGCGACTTGATCAGTCGCGCGGCCTCTACCAGCTCCTGGGCATCGAAGATGTCATGGCCGCAATTGGCCAGTGCCAGGGGAATGCGCGCATCGGTGCGGCCAATCGCCAGACGCCGGTTGCCGCCGCCGTGCTCGTGCATCAAGGAGGCGACCTCATCGACCCACTGGTTGACCCACTCCTGCTCCCGGCTGCCACCGAAGAAATAGTTGAGCTGCAGCGCCGGACGGTATTCGTCGATGGTCTCCAGGCCACGGGCTATGTGGTAGGAAGACTCCGATTCATAGAGGATCACCGGACCCTGGGCCGGTACGAACAGGTAGCTGCAGGGGATATGCATCTGGAACAGGGCATAGTTTCGAAACCCCGTGGCATAGCGGATGCTGATCGGGTCGAAGAGGATGCAGGCGGCGTAGTCGCGCTTGATCAGTTGCTCGCGGATGCGGCCAAGGCGGTAGGCACGCAGGCGACGCATGTCGATCTGCGCTTCGGTATCGGTCAGGCGCATCACCGGCGAGGTGTGGGCCAGGCGGACCATGTCAATGTTGCTCATGCAATAGCACCGGATATGATTTTTTGGAGGACCGTTGTGGCGGTGGCGGGCTCAAAAAAGCGCCGTCGATTGCTCGGACGGCGCTGTAAGGGCGCGCGGGGCTCAGTCGAGCAGGCGGTCCGGGCGCTGCGCTTCACGCTCATAGTGAATCGGCTCGGCGCGACCATAGAACTGCTTGGCCCGCTCGGGACGGTTGACGCTGTGCGGATCGAGCACATAGGTCGGTAGGGCGATGTAGCGCGTGCGGCTGCCTTCGATCTGGGTCACCCGGTGCATGGAGAAGCGGCCCTTGAAGATCTGCAGATCGCCGGGCTGCAGATCCAGTTCGTGAACCGGGCCGCGGTCGCCGCGCAGGACCTTGGTGACAGCCTCGAGGTTCTCGTTCTCCGGGCTGCGCAGGTCCGGGCAGTACTCGAACATGCCACCTTTCTCGGCTCCCTGAACCAGGATGCTGACGGTGAATTCGTTGCCGTCGAAGTGCCAGGCGAACTCGTGGCCAGGCTCCATCACGCTGTAGGGGTTGCGCCCCAGAGGGTCGGCCCATTGGTAGATCGGCGCCACGCCCAGGCAGTCGGAGACGAAACGCAGCATCTCGTCGGAGTCGTAGGCCGCGCGCAGGTCGGAGTCGCCCTCAAGGAGGTCGGAGTTGATGAAGCCGTTGGTGCGTTTGTTGAAGATGCGCTTGGGGTGGTCTTCCGGCAGCGAGGGGTCGTCCTTGGTCATATAGGGGTTGTTGGAGCTCTCGGACCAGTAGGTTTGCGGCTTGAGCCGCTCGGCCTCGGCCAGCATGCGCGCGACCGATTCGGGGCGGATGAAACCGCGCACACAGCAGCAACCGACAGCATCGAGTTCGGCGCGGCATTGCTCGACCAATGCCTGGGTGACCGGGTCGGCAGGGTCATGGATAGGATAGCGATCGAGGTCGATGATCTGCTCCAGCGCGGGGCTCATAACAGGTTCGGCGAGGGCTTGTGAGGCTTGAGGCATTGCAGTGTCTCCGGGCGAGAATCATTTGGGTTGCGGCGCGCTTGGCGCATGGCCGGATCATCTGCAAAATGCTTACATTAGAAAAACGATTTTATTCACTGACAAGTATTTAAAAAGTCGATTCGAATAGGAAAAATCATTGAATATCAATCATATGAAAGCTTTTCTAGAGGTCGCCAAGAGTGGCGGTTTCCAGCTGGCGGCCGATCGCCTGCATATCACCCAGTCGACGGTGAGCGCGCGTATCAAGGTGCTGGAGACGCAGCTGGGTCGTCAGCTGTTCGTGCGCAAGCGCGAGGGCTGCGAGTTGACTGTGGCCGGGCGGCACTTCCATCGCTTCGCCTACGCGGCGGTGCGCGCCTGGGAACAGGCGCGCCAGGAGGTGGCTCTACCTGAGGAACTCAATGCGGTGGTGACCCTGGGCGTGCAAATGAACCACTGGGAGCGAATCGCCCCTGCCTGGGTCGAGACCATGCAAGAGCGCGCAGCGGACGTCGGCACGCGGGTGGTGGCCGACTATTCGGAGAACCTGCTGGCCGACCTCAGTGACGGTCTGATCGACCTGGCGATGACTTATATCCCGCGCCAGCAGGCCGGGCTGGCTTGCGAACTACTAATGGAGGACACCTTGGTGCTGGTCTCGACCACCGCACGCAAGGTGACCAAGCACTGGCAGCCGGACTACGTGTTCGTCGACTGGGGCGCCGAGTTCCGCGCTGCGCACAGCCTTGCCTACCCGGAAACCCGGGCGCCACGCTTGTCAGTGGGGCTGAGCATGATAGGCCTCGACTACATCCTGAAGCATGGCGGGTCGGGCTACTTCTCCGAGCGCACTGTCGAGCCGCTTCTCGAAGCGGGCCGGCTGCACCTGATCGAGAAGGCGCCGACCTTCCAGCGGCCTGTCTATTTACTGCATCCCAAGGAACCCATCGATGCCGAGTTGCTGGATCTGGCCAAAGGTGCGCTGAAGGATGTGGTGGCCATCGATATGCGCCAGGAGCGTAAGCAGACCCAGTGAGGCAGCTCTGTGTGGTTAGCCCGATGGGCGCTGCGTTGTACTTGCAGGAGCATTGCTCGCAGCCGGATTCGAGTTAAATTTGAATATTCGATGGATGGCCTGAATTATATTCGTTTGATTGGTGGATGAGGGGTCGTGATCATGCGGGCCGATGTGTAACCCATTGGCTTATTGGAGGCCCCATGACTTCAGCACCTGTGTCCACTACCGAGCAATCCATCCGGTCGCTTGCCTGCATCATTGACCTGGAACGCTACCCGATTCATCAACCTGACAACCCTAGGACCCAGGCTCTGGTCGCCCAGTGCCGGGCGCAACTGGATGAGACCGGTTGCAGCGTGGTGCCCGACTTCATCCGCCCCGAGGCCGTGGCGCGGATGCGGGCGGAGGCCTACCGCCTGCGGGAGCGGACTTTCTGGTCGAAGCAGAGCCATAATCCCTACATGACCGCAGAAGACCTCTCGCTGCCCGAGACCCATCCGAAGCGTTTTTTCGAGCGGCGAACCAGTGGCTTCATCAACTCGGACATCCTCGAGACTGACTCGGACCTGCGCGCCCTCTATGACTGGGATGCCATGACTCGCTTCGTCGGCGCCTGCGTCGGGGTCTGGCCTATCTACCAATGGGCCGATCCGCTGGCCCGTTGTCCCTACGCGATCATGGAGGATGGGCATTACTTTCCCTGGCACTTCGACGGCAACGAATTCACCATCAGCGTGTCGGTCGAGCAGCCGGAGCAGGGCGGAGAGTTCGAGTACGTGCCGAACATGCGCTCGGTAGAGGATGAGAGTTTCGAGGGGGTCAGACGTGTGCTCGACGGCGACCGCAGTCGGGTGCATCGGCTGATCTGGGAACCGGGTGCCCTGCAGCTGTTCAAGGGGCGCTATTCGCTGCACCGCGTGACCCGGGTAGAAGGTAAGGGCGCGTGGATCACCGCATTGCCGACCTATGTCCTGGACCCCGAAACCGTCAATCGGCCCGAGCGGGCGAAGCAGTTCTATGGATACGCGATGCCCATTCACTATGAGCGCGAGACCACGCGCCCTGACCGCTTAACTGACTGATCTGAGGCGGATTGTCACTCGCCATTGGCTATCGCGTTGGCGAGTGATACGAAAGAGCATACGACTGGATTATTTTGGGGTTTCCGTCTGCCGCAGGCTACTGATTAGCGCATCGCCTTGGGTGGCATTGTGCTCTTTGGCCAGGCGTTCGGCGGCATCAGCGTCACCTGCCAGTATTGCCTGAACCAAGGGCGCATGGCGTTGGCCGATGTTCTTATAGTCCGAGAACTCGGAGTCACAGGAGGCGATAAACACCCGAATCTGTTGCTCGGTCAGTTTGTAGTGTTCTTGCAACCGTCGATGGCCGGACAGCAGCACGATCAGCTTGTGTAGCTCGAAGTCTGCGTTGGCTATGTCTTTGGGGTCGCCGTCTTCGCAGGTTTTGCACAGATGCTGATAAGCCACTTCTAGTCGCTTGGCACCTTCAGGTTCAATGCGTTCTGCTGTCAGACGAGCGGCTAAGCCATCGAGGACGCGACGCAAATTATGTAGCTCCCAGGCGTCCTGGGCGTCAATAGCGATGACATGCCAACCGGTGTAGGGCACCTGAGAAACCAAACCCTCGTTGTGCAGCTTCTGCAAGGCGGCACGGATGGTGCCGCGGGATACATGGAACTGTTCGGTTAACTTTGCTTCCGTCAAACGTGAGCCTGCCTCCAGACTGCCCGTGACGATCATCTCGCGAAGGATGTTGGCTGTTTGCACGTCAAAGCTTTGCTTTGAAATCGTACTAGTTGCAGGCATGTTGTAGCTCCAATCACTAAATACGTTGTTAAGTGGAATCATCCACGAAGACTTATGCTGAATGGCCGGGCAGGCGCTAGGCGGTTGAATAGCACCAAGCAAAAAGGCCTCGCTATCAATGACATCCAAAGCGTCACCGCGGTTGGAGAATGCTCAATAGCATCCATCTCAGAGTATCTGGGGAATTTAGCATATCAATTGACAATTGTTAACAATTGTCAGGTGTGGGTTGGCGCCCTCCGCGTCGGGTTTCCGAGTGCCATCACTCGTGGTGTGCGTTGCCCTTGGCGAGTGTGGTGCTCTCAGGGCAACCTGAGCGTGCTGAATGAACGTGATCGGCTAGCTCAATGACTGGCCGTTAGGGCGTAGTCAGTATCAGTCGTGATAGTCCGCTTTGAGTCGAAAGTGCCAGTCATGGCCGGTTCAATTTGGCCGGCAATGGATGTTTCGATGTATTTGTCCGGACAGGGGGGGCGGGTAAACAGTAGGGCTGAGGGCAACGAATAGCCGTCGCAGCTGTCCAACCGGCGGTTGGACGGCGAGGCCGCAATGCTCAACCTGTCGTCTGCCTGTCACCATCGCCTTTGGGAGATTCAATTGTCAGCGGTTTTTTTGCGTCAGCTTTGCCGTTCAACGGTGCTGTTGGTTGCCTTGGGCGCTTCATCCGCTGTTTTCGCCTGCCCGGTCGGGCAGCATGAAGTCTGCGTGATCACCTGCTTTTGTGCGCCAGGCTCGAAAGAGGACATGGGCTCGATATTCGACAGCGTCAGCCAGGTGGCCGCCTCTGGATTGCAGCGGTGGATAGTGCAATCGCGCAACACCGCGGCAGCCGGCGATGTTCGGCAAATCCCGCTGAATATCCGTGCCCAGCTCGAGCCCTACTATGACCTTCAGGTGCTCGAGTTGGCCCGCTACAAGGTGGGCGATGATGTGGAGCTGAACGCGGCGCATACCATGCTGCAGAACCCCGATGTGAATGCCGTCACCCTGGTGGACATCATCGTCTTCCGCTCTGCCGATGACGCCCTCAACAACGTCGCGCTCTGGGCGCATGAGTTGAAGCATGTGCAGCAGTATCAGCAATGGGGGGTTGGCGAATTTGCCTCGCGCTATACCCGGGATTATCAGGCTGTCGAGGCGCCGGCCTATGCGATTCAGGTGCAGGTGGCCAGAGCGCTGCGAGCCAGCTTGGCCCAGGCCGAGCGGCCTCGTTAACCGCTGCAGGCAAAGGGCGGGCAAGGGCGAGAATGGGGGCTGGTTAGGTTGGCGCTGCGACTGTCGACAGCGGGGCGCTGGAGATCGCGCGGCTGCGCTCGGGTATGTTAGTCCTCTCGTCCAGTGAACACCGCTGATGCTTCTGCCCGGACACACCTATTGAGCCGTTAACCACCACGCTCGCCGCAGCCCCGCAGCCCCGCAGCCCCGCAGCCTCGGGGCCGCGGCGAGCGTTGGCTGATCAGTCGCCGTAGATGTCGAAGTCGAAGTACTTCTTGCGGATCTGCTCGTAGGTACCGTTGGCGCGGATGGCGGCCAGGGCCTTGTTCAGCTCGGCGGCCAGTGGGTCGTTCTTGCGCACCGCGATGCCGGCACCGGTGCCGAAATACTGCTCTTCGCTGAAGTTCGGCCCAACGAACTGAAAGGGGCTGCCTTCCGGCTTCTTCAGCAGGCCTTCTTCGATGGCGATGGAGCCAGCCAGGCTGGCATCCAGACGGCCGGCCAGCAGGTCGAGGAACACCTCGTTCTGGGTGCCATAGCGAACGATCTCGGCACCGGCGGGCTCAAAATACTCGCTGGCGTAACGGTCGAAGTTGGTGGCGCGCTGCACGCCGATGCGCTTGCCCTTGAGGTCGGCCGGGATGCTGTCGATGCCGTTGCCCGTGCGGGCGACCAGCTTGGCCGGGACGCGGTAGTAGCTGTGGCTGAAGTCCACCGACTTCAGGCGTTCCTCGGTGATCGATACCGACGACAGAGCCGCGTCGATCTTGCGCACCTTGAGCGAGGGGATCAGGCCGTCGAACTCGACCTCCTTCCATTCGCAGGTGACCTTCATCTCGGCGCACAGGGCCTGGCCGATGTCGTAATCGAAGCCCTGGATCTGGTTATCCGGGGTCTTGTAGGCGAACGGCGGGTAGGCCGCCTCGATGCCCAGGCGCAGGTGCTTGTCGGCGGCCTGGGCGGTGCAGGCAAAGGCGACCAGGGTCGCCAGGCCGAGGGTCTTGAGAGTGCTGTAGCGATTCATAGGTGGCTCCAATTACGTTGTTGTTGTAATCCGGATGCTCCAGGAAATGAAGTCACCCGTTATCGGCAGCAGCACGTCGAATGACTGCTGTGCATGGCGCTTGGCTGGCCATTCTGGCCATACCTCCGGGCGGGCCCGGTGGGTTCAGGGTGAATGCCGTGCTCAGACCGCAGCGGTGACGATCAGCTCAAGGCGAATGGCCGGATCGTCGAAGGTCACTTGGGCGGTGGCGCGGGCTGGCGTTTCGCCGGGGGCGAACCAGGCGCTCCACTGCTCGTTCATCGCCGTGAAGTCGCCGAGCATGTCCTTCATCCAGATCTGTGCACTGAGCAGGCGGCTCTTGTCGCTGCCGACCTCTGCCAGTAATTCCTCAAGGCGTTGCAGCACCTGGCGGGTTTGCCCGCGCACGTCCTGACTGCAGTCGGCGGCGACTATGCCGCTGAGCCAGGCCACGCCGTTGTGCACCACCACGCGACTGAGGCGGGGATTGCTGTCGATGCGTCGGATGCTGTTCATAAGGACTCCTGGAGGGCGCTGGCTGTGGGCTCACTGGCCAACTGGGCGAGGGTGATGGGTTTCAAGGGCGAGCGGATGCGGTAGTAGCCGACCTGCTCGGGGCAGACGCCACGGCGCTCAGCAATCACTTCAGTCACGCTCAGGCCGCACAGGCGGCCCTGGCAGGGGCCCATGCCGCAGCGGCCGAAGGCCTTGGTCTGGTTGGGGCCGAGGCAGCCAAGGTCGACGTGCTGGCGAACGTCGCCGGCGCTGACTTCTTCGCAGCGGCAGACGATGACCGAATCCGCCGGCACGCGACTTTCCAGTGGCGGGCGGTACAGGGCGTCGAGCAATGGTCGCGCGGCGAGCTGTCGGGCCAAGGCGTGGCGGTAGGGCTTGGCGAGTGCCTCGATGGCAGGCGCAGCGAGGCGTTGCAACTGTCCGACGATGGCCAGGGCAGCGAGTCGGCCCTGTTGTTGTGCCACCAGCGCGCCGCCAATGGCGCCGCTGTCACCGGCGATGAAGATGCCTGCCAGGCTGGTCTCGCCCCAGGCGTCGCGCTCGACGCTCCAGCACAGTTGTTCGCTGCTCCAGTGGTGCTGCAGGCGCAGCGACCAGCTGATCTGGGTGTTCGGCACCACGCCCTGATGCAGCAGGATCAAGCTCGCCGGAATGCGGCGCTCGACGCCGCCACTGCTGAAACGCAGGGCCTGAGCCTGCTCTTCGCCCTCAATCGCCAGATCGCGCGCACCGCGATAATGCTTCACCCCGGCGCGGCGCAAGCTGGCCAGCAGTGACACGCCCTTGAGCAGGTCGCGCCAGCCGCGCAGGGCTTTCGGCAACTGACGCCAGGCGCGCAGGGCATCGGCATGACTGCTGGTGTCGACCAGCGCCGCCAGGGCAATGCCGGCGCGCAGGTACTGCACGGCCAACAGATACAGCAGTGGGCCACAGCCGGCCAGGATCACCGGAGCGGCTGGCAGCAGCGCGGCACTTTTCAGCAGGATCTGCCCGGCACCGGCGGTCATCACCCCGGGCAGGGTCCAGCCGGGAATCGGCATGGGCCGCTCATAGGCGCCGGTGGCGATCAGCAAGCGGCGCGCCTGCAGCACATAGGCGCGGCCGTCGAGCAGGTAGTGCACCTGTTTCTGCGGGGTGACTTGCCATACCGCTGCACCGGCGATGTAGCGCGCGCCGCAGGCCATAAAGGCCTGGCTCAGACGCAAACCGGCCTGGTAATCCGCACCCAGTATCGCCAGGCGCTGCGGGTCGCTGTGGTCGATGTTGCGGTAGATCTGTCCGCCGGGGGAGCGCTGCTCGTCCAGCAGCGCCACGCTCAGGCCATGGCGGCGCGCCTCGAGCGCTGCGCTCAAGCCGGCCGGGCCGGCGCCGATGATCAGCAGGTCGAAGGTTTCAAGCGTCATCGTGGTGCTCCTCCAGCGCGGACGCCGGGCTCAGGCTGCGGGCCCCGTGCTGGCTGCGCACGCGCAGGCCG
This sequence comes from Pseudomonas taeanensis MS-3, assembly GCF_000498575.2. GTDB lineage: Bacteria > Pseudomonadota > Gammaproteobacteria > Pseudomonadales > Pseudomonadaceae > Aquipseudomonas > Aquipseudomonas taeanensis. The sequence goes on along the minus strand of NZ_AWSQ01000004.1, from coordinate 205,565 downwards.
GGCGCAACCGGCAATAGGCAGGCCTGGCAGTTAGGCACGCCATCCACCTCAACCAGGCATTCGAAGCACACCCCCATCATGCAGTAGGGCGCGCGCGGGCTGCCGTTCACCGGGGTGCTGCGGCTGCGGCGCACGCCGCTGGCGAGCAAGGCGGCCGCCAGCGAGACGCCGGCCGGCACCTGCAAGGTCTGGCCATCGAACTCGATGCTGAGCAGCCCAGCGTCCGTGGGCAATTGACGGAACAGACTGTCAGCTGGCATGACGCACCTCGGCAGGGGTGGTGAAACGTTGCAGGTCGAAGGGGCTGATCTCCGGCAGTGCCTGTTCCCCGGCGATCCAGGGCGCCAGGCGCAGTGCATGGGCGGCGGCCAGGGTCACGCCGCTGTGGCAGGACAGCAGGCTGGCGCCCGGCGCACCGGGCAGGGCCTGATAGATCGGCGCGCCATCTGGGCTCAATACCCGCAACGCGCCCCAGGCACGCACCAGACGCACATTCGCCAGGCGTGGAAAACACCGCACCGCGCGCCCGGCGATATCGGCCATCACCGCGCTGCTGGTGCCGTCGTCGAAGCCCACCGACTCCGCCGAATCGCCCAGCTGCACGGTGCCTTCGTCGGTCTGGCGGACGGTGCTGGTGGGGTAGTGCAGGAAGGGTTCGAGGCGTTCGGTCACCAGAATCTGCCCGCGACTGGGTTGTACTGGTACCGGCTGGCCCAGCAAGGCGCCGAGCTCCCGGTTGCCCAACCCGGCCGCCAGCACCAGGCGCTCGCTGTGCCAGCGCTGGTCGCCGCTGGCAATCTCGAAGCCCTCGCCGCGTTGCGCGATGCCACTGACGCGGCGGCCATTGAGCAACGTCACCCCGCGTGTTTGACAGGCGGCATGCAGAGCGCGCAGCAATTTGAGCGGATTGACGTGGCCATCCAGCGGCGAATAGCAGGCGCCGACTACCTGCGGGCCGACACCGGGCAGGCGTTTGCGCAGTGCGGCCGGGTCGAGCAGTTCGAAGGGATAGTCGCCATCCAGAGCATCTTTGAGCCAGCACAGACGACGGCTTTCTTCGGCCATCTCCGCATCGGACAGGCACAGCTGAAAGCCGCCGGGTTGGCGCAAGTGCACCTCGATGCCGGTGTCGTCCAGCAGCAAGCGCGCCAGCTGCGGCCACAGCGCCACGGACTGCAGAGTCCATCGCGCATAAGCCGGCATGCCGTAGCCCTTGCCCTGTACCCAGAGCAGGCCGAAGTTGCTGCGCGCCGCACGTAAGGCCGTATCGCCCTCGTCCAGCACGCTGACCTGGCGCCCCAGCCGAGCCAGGCCATAGGCGACGGCCATGCCGGCCAAGCCGCCGCCAATGACCATGATCTCAGTTTTTTGCATAGGGTGTGCCTCAGTCAGGATTGCTCCAGCTCTTGTGCTGGAGCTCAGGCAGGCTGCCTTGTCTGTGCAGGTGTGATTGATCCTAGGGGGCTTATTCAACGATGAAAAATGCTTTATTTTGGCAAGGCCATGTCTTTTTGTTATGGGGTTGTGACGAATGAACCTGCGTCAATTGGAAGCCTTTCGCGCGGTCATTCTCGGGCAGACCGTCACCCGTGCCGCGGAGATGCTGCACATCTCCCAGCCGGCGGCGACCCGTCTGATCGGTGCGCTGGAGGAGGACATCGGCTTCGCCCTGTTCGAGCGGAGCAAAGGTCGTCTGCAGCCCACCCCGGAGGCGCTGGTGCTGTACGAAGAAGTGCAGCGCTCGCTGCTCGGCGTGGAACGCATCGCCCGTACCGCGCGGGAGATCGGCAGCCTCACCCGCGGTTCGCTGCATATCGCCTGCGCACCGGCACTGGGGCTGTCCTTTCTGCCGCGGGCGATCAGCGCCTTTCTCAAACAGCACGAGCAGGCGCAGATCACCCTGGTGGTGCAATCCTCGCGCGAAGTGGTGGACCAGGTGGTGGGGCAGCGCTGCGACCTGGGGTTTATCGTGCAGCCCAACACCTACCCCAGTCCGCGCAGCGAGAAGCTGCTGAAGTCGCGGCTGCTCTGTGCGCTACCGGTCGGCCATCGTCTACAGGACAAGGCGCTGATAGTGCCCGAGGACCTGCAGGGTGAGGCCTTCATCTCCTACCCGCAGGCGATCGCCTCGCGCCAGCATATCGACGCGATTTTCGCCGCCCACGACGTCGAGCGAGAACTGCGCCTGGAGACCCAACTGTCGATCCCCATGTGCATGTTCGTCGAGCAGGGCGCCGGGGTCGCCCTGGTGGATGCCATCAGCGCGCTGGAATACCGCGGCACGGGCGTGCTGTTTCGCGCTTTCGAGCCGGCGATCGAGATGGATTTCAGCATGCTGATGCCCACCCAGGCCCGGCTTTCGAAGTTTCACCAGCGGTTCCTCGAGCATATGCGGGCCTTCGTAGCCCATGAGGTGCCGGACAGTTACAGAAGCTGAGCGGCTACCTCACTGCTACCTTGTGGCTTGGTGCTGAGCGGGACACCCCCCAAAGGCTTTGTCCGTGGGGGCTTCTGTACAAAAAACACACAGCGCGCGCCACGCCCCGCAGGTGCTGGCCTGTGTCCAGCAGGGCACAGCTTATCCACAGCTCGGCGCACAGATATTGTGTTTAAGTGGCGGGCTATCTTGTTGATAACGCTTAAAAAATTTTGAGGACGGCGTAGCGCGACGAGCAGGCGCAGGGAGTTGCCAGGAGCTTAGCGAGTTTCCCTGCGCGGTTCTGCCTGGGATATTGCCGCTGTACAAAAAACATACAGTGAGCGCCACGCCCCGCAGGCTGTGGTCTGTGTCCAGCAGGGCACAGCTTATCCACAACTCGGCGCACAGATATTGTGTTTAAGTGGCGGGCTATCTTGTTGATAACGCTTAAAAAATTTTGAGGACGGCGTAGCGCTGCGAGCAGGCGCAGGGAGTTGCCAGGTGCTTAGCGAGTTTTCCTGCGCGGTTCTGTCTGGGATATTGCCGCTGTACAAAAAACATACAGTGAGCGCCAAGCCCCGCAGGCTGTGGTCTGTGTCCAGCAGGGCACAGCTTATCCACAACTAGGCGCACAGATATTGTGTTTAAGTGGAAGCCTATCTTGTTGATAACGCTTAAAAAACTGGGGGGACAGCGCGGCGCGAAGATGAGCTGCGAATTTTGCCAGGTGCTGAGCGAGTTGCCCTGCGCGGTTCTGCCTGGGACATTCACGCTGTACGAAAAACACTCAGCGAGCGCTACGCCCCGCAGGCTGTGGCCTGTGCCCAGCAGGGCACAGCTTATCCACAGCGCGGCGCACAGATATTGTGACTAAATGGCAGGCTAGCTTGTTGATAACGCTTAAAAAATTGGAGGACGGCGCGGCGCGAAGATGGGCTGCGAGTTTTGCCAGGTGCTGAGCGAGTTGGCCTACGTGGATCAGTCTGAGATATTGTCGCTGTACGAAAAACACTCAGCGAGCGCTACGCCCCGCAGGCTGTGGCCTGTGTCCAGCAGGGCACAGCTTATCCACAACTCGGCGCACAGATATTGTGTCTAAGTGGTTAGCTATCTTATTGATATAGCTCAAAAAATAATCAGATCTCTGCAGTCGCTGCGGGACTAGGGCTGTGTGCCAGTCCGTACAGCTTATCCACAGCGCTATCCACGGGCGCTGTGGGTAAGCCGCTAGCCGGCACTAAAACGTCAGGGTGCGGCTGACATGGTTGATGGTCGCCAGGATTTGCCTGGGTTCAGCCAGTGCGGGTGCCATGGTCCAGCGTTGGAAGGCGTCGTTGCCGACGCGGAGCATGCCAGTGTGGGTGGTCTGGTCACTGTCGACCAGCGGATCGGGATCAGAGAACCCGAGGCTGTAGCGCAGTTCCTCGATGTCAGCGGATGCGCCAGTGAGGAACAGCCAGCCTGGATCGACGCGGTGCAGCTCGGCATAGGCCTTGAGCAGCTCAGGCGTATCCAGCTCCGGCTGTAGGGTTAGCGAGTACATGAACACGTCCCGGCCCGCGCGTGCGCCCAGTAGTTGTTGTACCCGGCGCAGGTTCGCCGTTGCGGTCGAGCAAATATCGGCGCAGGCGACGTACATCATATTGATGGCGACCACCTTGCCGCGCACCAGATCGTCGTAAAACCTGACCTCTTTGCCTTCGTGGGTAACCAGTGGCGTATTGGGGATGCGCTGGTTAGTTGACAAGGCGAGCTGGGATTGCGCTTGAGCACCTCGCCAGGCCTGCAGACCGAGTGCGGCGACGCCGAGACTGCCCATGCCCAGCAATAACTCTCTGCGTGTGTTCATTTGATGTTCACCTCATTGGTTCGGGTCGTTGCCGTCTGCGCTTCAGTCATCCTCTCCCTCGATATCAAAGCGCACCATCATCGCGTGGTCCTCGTGGATCACGTTGTGACAGTGCATCACGTACTTGCCGTGGAAGTCGCGAAAGCGCATGAGCACGCGCATGGTCATGGTCTGCTCGAGCACGAACACGTCTTTGCGTCCGCGCTCGTGTAGGGGCACGGGGACTTCGATGCCATCCACACTCTTGCTGAGGATGCGACCTTCCTCCAGATGGATGTGGATGGGGTGGGACCAGCCGCCGGACTTACCGACCAGCTCCCAGACCTCGGCGCTACCTTGCTTGATCTTGGCGCGTGGGTTGTGGGTGTCGAATAGCCTGCCGTTGATCGTCCATAAACCATTCTTGCGATCAAACTCCCAGCGCCGCTTCGGTAGTTTGTCTATTTCTTCTGGCGTGGGCAGGTCCGGCAAGGGGCGCAGTTGGTTGGGTACCTGGCTCAGGTCCTGCTCCGGCGGATTACGGTCGACGATGAACTTCAGTACACGGGTACCTGGCGCCTTGACGTCTTTGGGCTTGCGCGTGCTGTCCTGGCGCAGACGGTTGACCAGGTACAGCTCGGTGCCGATCGGGTACTGAGAGAAATCGACCACGATGTCGGCGCGCTCGGCCACCGCGAGACGCACTTTGCTCTGGTTGAATAGTGGCTGCGGTAGCAGGTTGCCGTCGTTGGCGATATAGGTGAAGCGCTGCACCTTGTCTTTCGCCGTGACCAGATAGAACTCGTAGAAGCGGCTGGGGCCACTGTTGAGCAGGCGGAGGCGGTACTTGCGCGCATCGACGCGCAGAACCGGTTCGATCTTGCCGTTGACCACTATCTTGTCACCGAGCACGCCCTCGACATGCAGGTCGTCGTAGAACAGCTGGCCGTCCGGTAGCGGGGCGAAGCGTCTGTCGCCGAAGGCCAGCGGGTAGTCGTAGGGATGGCTTGGCAGGCGCAGTGCGCCCGGTTTATCGTCGTCCTCTTTGCCCGTGTCGATGTGGTCGAACAACAGGTAAAAGCCTACCAGGCCGCGGTAGACGTTGGTCGCGGTGAAGTCCTCGGTGTGATCGTGATACCAGAGCGTGCCCTGGGCCTCTTTCGGATCGCCGATACCGTCGCCGTAGAGGGCTCGCCATTCGTCGTAACCGGCGTAGATATTGGGATAGAAGTGGTCTTTGAACTCCCCTGCGCCTTGCTTCGTTCCCGATGTGTCCAGGGTTGGGCCCGCCATGCTCTTACTATAGAAATCGCCGGGGTAGCCGTCGCTCTCGGAAGGGGTATGCAGGTTGTGCAGGTGGGTGGAGATCTCCGGGCTACCGAAGCCCACGTGGTTCTCCGGGAGTTTGTTATAGATGCGGCAGAGAGTTGGAGAGCCGTAATGGGCGAAGATGGTAGCGGGCACGGTCGCATCGGGATTGGTGCCGCGATAGGCCCAGACGCGCTGCGTGGGTAGGTCCGGGTGAACCAAATACTCGGCATTCTCCACTACGCTCAACTCATAAAACTCCGGTGTACCCAGCACGCCAGTCAGCTCGGCGTAACGCTGGTGCGGTGCCCGTCCAGCTTCGCCACCGGCGGTATTGGGGGATACGCTGGGCGGCGGGTCCAGGGTGCTGACGCTTTCAATCGGGACTATCTGCCTGGGCAGCTCCTCCAGCCATGGCCGGGTAGGTGGGCTGGGCGGGAAGACCGGCTGTGGGGTCGTCACCCACTCCGCTGCATCGCTGTTGCGCGCGCTTAGCAGTAGCGGAGCGGTCAGGGCGGTAGCGGAGAGTTTGAGGAAGGTGCGTCTGGCGGGGCCGTCGGGTGGGTCGTTCGGAGCGGCCGACGGATTTTTTTTTCCGTTGTTGTTCATGGACTGCCTCCACATTCTTGCCTGCGATTAGCCAAGGAATGTTGATTGCGTGGGTGTGGTTCTCCTCGGAAGACGGCGCGCAATGCGCACTCCAGCACCACGCGTTTCGTCTGCCGCCATACCTGACTAAAGATGTCTTCGCAGGTAGTGTCAAATTGGTGGCGGTTTGTATTTTATAAATATTTGTGTCTTTAATTTATTGATTTATAAGTAAAAATACAAAATATAAAGATCGAGATAATGTGTTTTGTGATGGGCATATAGCGAAATATATGCAGCTCAAGGCAGGTAAGACGAGCTAGGGGCTGAAGGGCTTGTACGGTGCCTGAAGTCAGGCATGACACTTGAGTGTGTGGCGAGGCTGGCCTAACGATCGCGCAACAAGGGTTGCAGTAGTGCGTGCATGGAGCGCCAGTGCGAGCCTTGCCAGAACACGCGGTGGCAGCGCGGGCAGGTGTGGAAGTGCTGCTGATGCGCGCGCACTTTCGGCGGCAGTCGCTCGGCGATCAGCGCCTTGTCGATCGGCTGCAGTGGCGCATTGCAGTGCAGGCACAGACTGAAGGGGCGTGCGCTGCGCGCCAGGTCGAGGCGTTCGAACAATTCGCGCAATTGCTGCGCGGGCTTCAGTGCATGCACATAGCAGCCATGGCTGATGATCCGCCGCTTGAGCAGTTCGCGGTCGCGGGTCAGCACAATACGGCCCTCTTTGGCGGCCAGCTCGGCGATTTGCTCGTCATGAAAATGGTTGTCATACAGGGTGTCGAACCCGGCTATGCGCAGCAGGTGGGCCAGCCCTCCGAGATGGGCGTCGGCGATGAAGCGGGTATTGCGTAGCGGTTGGTCACGCACCTTGAGCAGCGGGCTGATATCCAGGCGCTCGAACCTGGGATAGACCGCCACCCGGTCGCCTTCTGCCAGCAAGCGTTCGAAGCCCACCGACTGGCCATTGACCAGCACCAGCTCGACCTCGGTATGCGGCACGCCGAGAGCCTCGATCATGTGTTTGCAGGTCGCGGCCTGCGCGCAGCCGCAGGTAAACGCCGTGCGACGACGCTCGGCGGGGAGAAAATCATTGAGCTCCTCATAGAAGCGAAAGGTAGCGCTGACCATGATCTCAGTATGGCAGGCGTGGTTACCGCGCTGGCTGCGGCGTTGGGTGCAACGGCTTGCTGTGCGCCGCACGGCCGTGGCGTGACTCGTTTTCTGCCTAGGCGGGGGTGTTACGCGAAACCTGGGGGCATTGAGCAATTGCAGTCGATGGAGGTTGTCCGTGACACTGACGCCCCAGGCGCTGGCGCACCGACTTGGCATGTATGTCGAGCGTTGCAAGGGCAACCCCAATTCATCACCGTGGAGAACCCCCGTGTCCCAACTCGATCAAGAAAAGCGCCTTGCGGCCCGACTGGCGCTGCTGAGCAATCAGGATGCGCAAGACTGCAACCTCTACCGGCCGGACGAAGATGATCCAGAGGCTGAGGAAAAGGACCTGGGCGATGCCAAGATTCTGTTTACCGGCGCCTTCCAGGCTCCCGCAGATTGGGATGCAGCCGAGCGCGAGGACTACTTTGGCGATTCCGCGCCCGAACTGTTCGTTACGGCCCGCATCGAGTGCGAGGCCAAGCCGGCATCGGCCGGCTTCTTTGAACCCGAGATCGGTGATTACGTGGCGACCATGCCGGGGCTGGGCGAGGTGCTGATGTTCTATGTGCACGACTTCCTCGATGAAGAGGACGGCGCAACCTACATTCTGGTTCGCGACGAAGAGCTGCTGGACTAAGTGGCTTTGGATTAAGTGCTTCTGGACTGGCTGAGGTCGCTGAGAGACAGGCCCTAGATAACCGCTGGCGGCGCACGGCGTCGCCAGCGTGTCCCGGTGCAGCGCCACAGTTGCAACCTGACTGGCGCTGAAGGACTGCAGGGATTACCTGGGTGTCAGCATATTAGTAACGCTGCAGGGAGCCATTCTCGATCCGTACGCGGTCACCGACTCTCAGGCCTCCGGTTGTTGGCTGCGTCAGGGTCTGAAATCCCCCATTGTTCATGCGGATGGTGATTGCATAGGCATCCGCCGGCTGGTTGCGTTTCTCCAACTGGTGGCCAATGTAGGCACCGCCTGCAGCTCCGGCGATAGTCGCAGCCGTGTTACCGCTTCCAGAACCCACCTGATGGCCCGCCACGCCGCCGATCACGGCACCGGCCACGGTGCCCAGGCCGTAGCCGGTACCGGCTACGCCCTTGTAGTCTTGTTTCGCAGTGTCGATGGACTCCACCACGCCATATCCAGAGTAGATGGCCCTTGGTTCAGCGCTGCCCTGGTAAGGCTCATCCGGGTAGGAGGTAGGGGCAGACGGACTGGGTGTCGAGCATGCGCTGAGCGTAAAAGCACTGAGCAAAGCGAGCATGGGTCCAAATCTGAGCATCATCGTCATAGCTAGTGTCCTCTTGAACTGCCTGCTGCACAGAGCCGGTTTTATATTGACCGCGGCTGGAGAGAAAAGTCCGGCTGCGCGTCGATTACTCACCCGCGGTCTTGGTGCCTCAACCGAGCATGGATGCGATGCCACACTCACTCAGTCGGTGCGCTAGCGCCCATCTAGCGTTCCAGTCACTCAGCTGCCGTAACACTTGACCCTGCTCCGCGTTGGGAAAGTCAGCGTGGCGGCTGATCTTCGCGCAGCAGGAGTTGCAGCTCATCGCTTATGGGCATCGGGGCGAAGGCACTGACCCGTGCCCGCCCGCTGTTGCCGCTGGGCACCCAGATCCTGGAAAACAGTAGCGCGGCGATGATCCGCGGCACCTGACCCGCCACCTCACGCAGATCGCCGCTGCGCCAGCCTAACCGCAGCATCTGCCAGTGCGTGTGGGCATGTCGAAGCGGCTGGCGCTGGCTGAGGATGTGCGCGCGTTCCAGCCAGCGGAAAGCGTCGGCGTAATCTGCCTGCCGGCTGGCCGTGTCGGCCTGCAGCAAGGCTTCTTCGATAGCGTGGTGCAGTGCTGTTTTCATCACGGTTCTCCTGGGTTCTATTTGCGCAGCAGGCGCAGGCCGTTGAACACCACCAGCAGGCTGACGCCCATGTCGGCGAACACCGCCATCCACATAGTGGCCTGGCCAGTCAGAGTAATGCCGAGGAACAGCAGCTTGATCCCCAATGCCAGGGCGATGTTCTGCTTGAGCAGCGTCGCGGTCTGCCGCGACAGGCGAATGAACGCCGGGATCTTGCGCAGGTCGTCATCCATCAGCGCCACATCGGCGGTCTCGATGGCGGTATCGGTGCCGGCCGCCGCCATGGCGAAACCGATCTGCGACTGAGCTAGGGCAGGCGCATCGTTGATCCCATCACCGACCATGCCGACCACCGCGCCGCGTGCCTGCAGCGCCTCGATGGCTTGTAACTTGTCGCCGGGCAACAGGCTGCCGCGTGCCTCGTCGATGCCGACCTGCGCGGCGATGGCCTCGGCCGTGTGCGGGTTGTCGCCGCTCAGCATCAGGGTTTTCACCCCCAGCTGATGCAGTTCGGCGATGGCCTCGCGGCTGGAGTCCTTGAGCGTATCCGCCACGGCGAACAGGGCCAGCGCGCGGGATCGGTTGCACAGCACCACCACGCTTTTACCCTGGCGTTCCAGGCGATCGAGTTGCGCCTCCAGTTCGGGTGAGCAGAGGCCGAGTTCTTCCACTAGGCGATGGTTGCCCAGGTGATAGTCGATGCCCTCGATCGTTCCGCGCACCCCGAGTCCGAGCAGCGCTGTGAAGTTGTCCACCGCTTGCAGGGGCAGGCCGTTGTCTATGGCGTGCAGAGCGATGGCCAGAGATACCGGGTGGTCGGAATGGCTCGCCAGGCTGGCGGCGAGCAGGCGACTGGCGTCGAGATCAGCCTGGCCCAGCGCCAGGTAGTCGGTTTGCAGTGGTTTGCCGTGGGTCAGGGTGCCAGTTTTGTCCAGCGCCAGGACGCTTAGCTTATGGCCGAGCTCCAGGTAGGCGCCGCCCTTGATCAGGATGCCTTTGCGCGCCGCAGCGGCCAGGCCGCTGACGATGGTCACCGGGGTCGAGATCACCAACGCACAGGGGCACGCCACCACCAGCAGCACCAGGGCGCGGTAGATCCAGTCGAACCAGAGGCCGCCGAGCAGCAGCGGTGGTAATACGGCGATGGCCAGGGCCAGGGCGAAGACCACGGGGGTGTAGACCTTGGCGAACTGGTCGACGAAGCGCTGGGTCGGCGCCCGCGAGCCCTGGGCTTGTTCCACTGCGTGAATGATGCGCGCCAGGGTGCTGTCGTTCGCCGCCGCAGTGACGCGGTATTGCAACGAACCCGCCTGGTTGATGGTGCCGGCGAACAGCGGATCGCCGGGGTTCTTTTCCACCGGCAGGCTTTCCCCGGTAATCGGAGCCTGATCGACGCTGGAGCTGCCAGCGACCACCTCACCATCCAGGCCGATACGCTCGCCCGGCCGCACACGTACCCGCGCACCGAGCGCGACCTGTTTGACTTCGACCTCCAGCCAGCTGCCATCGGCCTGTTGCACGGTCGCTCGTTCCGGTGTCAGCTCCATCAGGCCGCGAATGGCATGGCGTGCGCGGTCCAGCGACTTCGCCTCGATCAGCTCGGCCACTGTGAACAGAAACATCACCATCGCCGCTTCCGGCCACTGGCCGATCAGCACCGCGCCCGTCACCGCAATGCTCATCAGCGCGTTGATGTTGAGGTTGCGGTGCTTCAGGGCGATCCAGCCTTTCTTGTAGGTGCCCAGCCCGCACAGCAGGATCGACGCCAGGGCCACGCCCGCCACCAGCCACTCGGGCGCCAGCGCGGCGAAGTGCATGACTTCTGCCGCCATGGCGGTCAGCCCAGCCAACGCCAGGGGCCACCAGGCCTGCTTGCGTGGCGTCACGCTGGCTTCAGTGTCGGACTGCCCGGCATGTTCGGTCACGGGGCTGAAGCCCAGCTCGCGGATGGCGGCGAGGGCTGGCGCCAGGGCGTGTGGCTCATGGCTCAGGATCAGCACGCGTTGCATCAGGTTGAATTCGATCGCGCTGATGCCCTGCATGCCGGACAGCTTGTCGCGGATCAGTTTTTCTTCAGTCGGGCAATCCATCTGCTCGATGCGCACGCGGGTTTGTCCCTTGCCCGGCGCCGCGTCTGCCGACAGATTCGGCGCGCTGTGCGCCTCCGTAGAGGCGCAGCAAGCAGTCATTGACCGGTCCTCGGGTGTGCTTCCTGCAGCGTGGTAGTGGCTCATGCTGTTGTCCTCGGGTTTTGATGTTGCCGAGTACACACCCTGAAGTCACTATAGGGTCAAGCATTTGCTGGAGACGCTAGATGAAGATCGGAGAACTGGCCAAACTGACTGACTGCCAGGTCGAGACCATTCGCTACTACGAGCGTGAGGGACTGCTATCAGCGCCGGCGCGCAGCGAAGGTAACTACCGGCTGTATGGCAACGAGCATGTCGAGCGGCTGACCTTCATTCGCAACTGCCGCACCCTGGACATGACCCTGGATGAGGTCAGGAGCCTGCTGAGTCTCAAGGACAGACCCGAGGAAAAGTGCGAAGGCGTCAATGCCCTGATTGACGCGCACATCGAGCATGTCCAGGTTCGCCTGGCGAGCTTGCAGGCCTTGCAGGATCAGCTGGTTGAGTTGAGGAAACGCTGCTCGGTAGCGCGGGGCGTCGAGCAATGCAGGATTATTCATCAGCTGACCGAGACTGGTGGAGTCAGTCCGCCAGAAGAGGGCAGCCACTCCCATGTCGGCAAGAGCCATGGGCGCTGAGACCGCCAACGCGCCGTCCACGCCGCAATCATTCGATAAGTGAAAACCCGTAATGAATCCAGATGCAATCGCCACCCTGCACCACCAGTTAATCGCCGCGTTAAGCGCTGTACCCGACGAGACACGCCGCCTGTTTCACGGCAGAGGACAGCGCTGGCCGGGACTGGAGCACGTCACCGCCGACTGGCTGCAAGGCGTGCTGCTGGTGTGCCTGTTCAGGCAGCCGAGTGACGCTGAGTTGGTCGAACTGAAAGCCATGCTCATGGCCCTGAGCGAGACGCCTGCCTGGCGCGACAGCAAGGCGCAAACCCTGCTGCTGCAACATCGTTACTTACCGGACAGCACAACCGAATGCCTGCTGGGGGAGGCCGTTGATCAATGGCTGATCAGCGAGCACGGCCTGCGTTATCAGTTGGACTTGGGCACCAAACAGAATAACGGCTTGTTTCTCGACATGCGCTACGGCCGCCGCTGGGTGCAGGCGCAGGCCCAAGGCAAGCGAGTGCTCAATCTATTTGCCTACACCTGCGGCTTCTCGGTGGCCGCGATTGCCGGTGGCGCCGAACATGTGGTCAATCTGGACATGGCCAAGGCGGCCTTGAGTCGTGGTCGCGACAACCATCGGCTCAATCAGCATGACCTGAGCCGGGTGAGCTTCTTGGGCCACGAGCTGTTCAAGTCCTGGAGCAAGGTCAAGAAATACGGCCCTTATGACCTGATCATCATCGACCCGCCTTCCTTCCAGAAGGGCAGCTTTGCCCTGACCAAGGACTACCAGAAAATACTCCGCCGCCTGCCCGAATTGTTGACTGCGCAAGGCGTCGTGCTGGCCTGCGTCAATGACCCAGGCATCGGCCCGGACTTTCTAATTGAGGGCATGGCCAACGAGGCGCCCAGCCTGCGCTATGTGCAGCGCCTGGAAAACCCGCCGGAGTTTGCCGACATCAGCCCTGACAGTGGGTTGAAGGCGTTGGTGTTTAGCCAAGCCGACGAAAGTGGCGCGCACCAAACGGCCTAGTCTGGCAGCGGCATGCATTACGCCGCTGGCCAGGATGTTGGGGCTATTCGAGTGTCCCTGTGGTCATCCATAGGGAGCATCTCGGCCTGTCACGAGCGGCGGAAGACGAGCCGAAGAGGGTGTTAGCGAGTCATGAGTCTGTCGCCGTTTCTTTGCTGCGCGGCCTGGCGCAGGCAGCGGGCGAGTTTCTCTCGTACCGCTTGGTCTACCTGTTGGGAGGCGATCATATTGATCTTCAGAATCGCATTGCTGCGCAACTGCTCACTCGGCAGTGGCCGCACCTGGTTGGGCTGAATCAGCGATTCCGGTAGCAGTGAGATGGCAAAGCCTGCATGTACGGCGGCGGCTACGTTATCCAGCATGGTGCTGCCAAATACCTGCTGATAGGCCAGGCCAGACTTTTTCAGCTCTTCCAGGCAGATATCGCGCACGATGCAGTTGTCCTTATGCAGTGCCACCGGCAGTTTTTTACCTTTCTCCCTATGGGCACCGATTGATGCTGCCCAGATCAGCCGTTCGCTCCACAGCAGTTCTTCGCCCTCGGAGTCGGGTTCGCCGGCGACTATGGCAATATCCAGCTCACCCTGTTGCAACATCTGGCGCAGGTTGCGGCTGCGGGCACAGGTGATACGGGCATCCAGGCGCGGTAATTCCTGACTGAGCAGCGGCATAAAGTGGTTAAGGAAGTCCTGGGCATAATCGGTGGGAATGCCAAAGCGTAATTTACCGGAGAGCTGGCCTTCGCTGAGGGCGGAGAGGGCGGCGCTGTTCAGCTTTAGAAACTGTTCGCTGTAGCTGAGCAGGGTTTCACCGGCTTCCGTCAGTTTGATACCCCGGTTGTTACGTTCCATCAGCCGGGTGCCGAGCTGATCTTCCAGTCGTTTCAGCTGCATACTCACTGCCGCATGAGAGCGAAACACCGAGGCGGCCGCCTTCTTCAGCTCGCCTTCTTTGACCACCGCGGAAAAGGTTCGCAGCAGTTCCAGATCCAGTAACGGGTCCATCAGGAAATCCTCAGCCTGGTTCCGGCCAGATTATTCAGTTATTCAGGAAAGCTGAATAACAAGTTAACTGATATTCGTTTGCCTGAATCATGTCGCGTTTTTAAGGTGGATAGCAACGGGGCGCTGAGCTCATCAGTGGCTGATCCGTATCCACCGCCAAAAATGATGACCGGAGAAGTGACGATGAGAAGTGCCGATGAACAGTCCTAGCGTTCCGCAAACCATGTCCGGTGTGTTGCTCACCGGGCATGGCGGTCTGGAAAAACTGCAGTACCGTGAGGACCTGAAAGTACCGCAGCCCGCGACAGGCGAGGTGCTGATCCGGGTCGCCGCCGCGGCGGTGAACAATACCGATATCAACACCCGCATCGGCTGGTATTCAAAACAGGTGACCGGGCAGACTAACGCCGGTGCCGCCGATGGCTTTGCCAACATTTCCGATGACGATGCCAGCTGGTCCGGCGAAGCGCTGAGCTTTCCGCGGATTCAGGGCTGCGACTGCTGTGGTTACATAGTGGCAGTGGGCGAAGGCGTCGATGCCGCGCGAATCGGCGAGCGGGTGCTGGTGCGCAACCTGCAGCAGAAGCCGGGCAATAACCGCGAGTTTGACTGTATTACCTACGGCTCCGAGTGCGATGGTAGCTTTGCGCAATACACCAAGTCGCTGGCGAATGAAGCCTATGCGATTGACAGTACTCTGACCGATGCCGAGCTGGCCTCATTTCCCTGTGCCTATTCCACCGCCGAAAATATGTTGCACCGGGCAAACCTGCAGCACGGCGAACGGGTGCTGATTACCGGGGCCTCCGGTGGTGTTGGTTCGGCCGCGGTGCAGCTGGCGAAACGTCGTGGTGCGTATGTGATTGCGGTCTGTGGGGCCGATAAGCATGCGCAGGTTCTGGCGCTGGGGGCCGATCAGGTGATCAGTCGCGGGCAAAACCTGGCGGATGCGCTGACGCCGGAAAGTGTCGATCTGGTGGTCGATCTGGTAGCCGGCCCGCAGTGGCCACAACTGCTGAATACGTTGCGCCGAGGCGGACGTTATACGGTGGCCGGCGCTATTGCCGGGCCGATTGTCGAGTTGGATGTGCGGACCCTGTACCTGCGGGATCTGAGTTTCTTTGGCTGTACCTATCAGCCGCGGGTGGTATTCGAGAACCTGGTTCGCTATATCGAGCAGGGTGAGCTGCAGCCGCTGGTGGCGCAAACCTATCCGCTGCAGGCGATTGCCGAAGCGCAGCAGGACTTCATGGCCAAAGGCTTCATCGGCAAGCTGGTGCTGCTACCGGAAGGCGAATAATCATGAAAATCGTTGAAATCGCGGTCTTTCACCGAGCCTTGCCGATTAACGGCGAGCCCTACCGGATGGCCTTACAGACGCTGACCGAGCTGGATGCAACCCTGGTGCGGATCACCACCGACACTGGTGTGGTGGGTTTTGGCGAAAGCTGTCCGCTGGGGCCGGCCTATCAGCCGGAACATATGCTTGGCGCGCGGGCGGCGCTGCAGGAGATAGCGCCACACCTGATTGGTCTCAATCCGCTGCATATAAACCAACTGTACGGGGTGATGAATCAGGCGCTGTGCGGCAGCCTCTATGCCAAAGCGGCGATCGATATGGCGCTGTGGGATATCGCCGGCAAGACCTACGGTGTGCGGGTGTGCGATCTGCTTGGTGGCGCGTTACGCGAACGGGTGCCCTCCTATTACGCCATCAGCCTGCTGCCCGCCGATGAGGCGGCGCTGGTGGCACAGCAGAAGCAGGCCGCCGGCTTCAAACGGCTGCAGCTGAAAGTGGGTGGGCGGGATATCTCCGAGGATATAGCGGCGGTGCACAAGGTCTCGGAAGTTCTGGCAGCGGACACAGTCCTGGCGGTGGACGCTAACCGTGGCCTCAGTGCCCGTGATGCGATTCAGCTGTCACTGGCCTGCGGCGATCGGCGCTTCGTACTGGAGCAGCCCTGCATGACCTATGAGCAATGCCTCAGCGTGCGCCAGCGCATAGCCCATCCGCTCTACCTGGATGAGGTGATCACCGATCTGAACATGCTGCTGCGGGCGATCGGGGACAATGCCGCCGATGGCTTCGGCATGAAACAGAGTCGGGTCGGCGGCATCAGTCAGATGCGCACCATCCGGGATGTCTGCGCCAGCGTCGGGTTGCCGATGACCTCGGACGATACCTGGGGTGGTGATCTGATCGCCGCTAGCTGTCTGCATGTAGCTGCCACCATGCAGCCGTCACTCTGTGACGGAGTGTGGATCGCCGCGCCTTACATAGACGGTCATTATGATGCCGACAACGGCATAGAGATCGATGGCGGTCAGTTGCAGCTGCCAACGGGACCTGGATTAGGTGTGGTGCCGCATATAGCAGCGCAGGAGCAACCGCTGATGCGGTTTGCCTGAAAAACCGGAGCGGCCTCGGCGGCGGCGTGACGTATTACTAATCACTCTGGCCGCTTTGACCTTGGGCTGTCCCTTGCCCGTCACGCAAGGCAGGGGACAACCCAGGGCAGACCTTTAGGGACAAATACCCCTTTTCTTGACTGCACCTGAATGGTTTTTTACGGCCCGCCGATGTCCGGAGTTCTCTCTTGCCTCCAGTCTAGCCGGACTATCCGTGGCACGTAATCCTGGCCCCTCGCGGGCTTTCGAATTCACCGACAGAAATGTTCCTGATAGATCAATACGCGAAGTTATCCGGTCGATTCGCACGACAGATTTACGCGAAGCGTCGATCTGCGCAGGACATTTCAACACATCCCCTTCGATCTGAAGCAGCGTGTCTCGCGGGGCGTCTTGCCAACCCCGCTCGCCGCTGCCGGCCGGTCAGGCCGTAAATCTTGCCTATAGTTAAGAACATCTGCTCGCCGTCGAGGCGCTGTTTTCGTCCAGGTTAGATGTCTGAGATGAAGCTCAAGGGGCGTCCAATCCGTCATCTGCATGGGCCGGGGCACGTTGAAGTGCCAGCCAGTCCGCAGGGTTCCGGAGCAGATCCGGACTCGTCCGGTTCGCCCGCGCGATCGCGATGCGCAACAACACAAACATGAGGATGCCCCATGGAACATGCACTCAGTTTCGCAACCTGGTTCTGGCTGGTCGTGCCGATGTGCGCCGTCGTGTTGCTGTCGTTGATTACCTACCTGATGGGCAAGTGAGGAGCGACAGCCATGAACATGAGTACCCCCACCCTGGTGACCTTCGTCGTCTACCTGGTCGGTATGCTGATCATCGGCTTCGCGGCCTATCGGCTCACCGATGACCTGTCCGACTACGTGCTCGGCGGACGCCGCCTCGGCCCCGGCGTTGCTGCGCTGAGCGCCGGCGCGTCGGACATGAGCGGCTGGCTGCTGCTCGGGCTGCCCGGCGCCTTCTATGTCTCGGGCATGAACCAGGCGTGGATCGCCGTGGGCCTGACGATAGGCGCCTACCTGAATTGGCAGTTCGTTGCCCGCCGGTTACGCGTTTACACCGAGGTTGCCCGCGACGCGATCACCGTGCCCGACTACCTCGAGAACCGTTTCCATGACAGCAGCAAGGTGCTGAGGATCATTTCGGCGGTAGTGATTCTGGTGTTCTTCACCTTCTACACCTCCTCGGGCATGGTCGCCGGCGCGACCCTGTTCGAGAAGAGCTTCGGCATGGAGTACAGCGTCGCGCTCTGGGTGGGCGCCATCGTGATCATCTCCTACACCTTTCTCGGTGGCTTCCTGGCGGTGTGCTGGACCGACTTCGTGCAGGGCCTGCTGATGTTTGTCGCCCTGCTCATGGTCCCGATCGCGGTAATCAGTGCCGACGGTGGCTGGAGCAACACGGTCGCCAAGGTGGCGGCCATCGATCCTGCGCGCCTCGACATCTTCCACGAGATGACGCTGTTCGGCATCGTCTCGCTGATGGCCTGGGGACTGGGCTATTTCGGCCAGCCGCATATCGTCGTGCGCTTCATGGGTTTGCGCCGCTCGAGCGACATGCCCATGGCCAAACTGATTGGCATGACCTGGATGGTGCTGGCCGTTTACGGCGCGATGTTCACCGGTTTCGCCGGCATCGCCTATTTCGCCGACAATCCGCTGGCGAATGCGGAGACGGTGTTTATTACCCTGTCGCAAGTGCTGTTCAACCCCTGGGTGGCGGGTGTGCTGTTGGCGGCGATCCTGTCGGCGATCATGAGCACCATCGACTCGCAGTTGCTGGTCTCCTCGAGCGCACTCACCGAGGACTTCTACAAGGCCTTGATCCGGCCGAACGCCGGCCAGAAGGAGCTGGTGTGGATCGGCCGCGGCACGGTGATTCTGATCGCATTGATCGCCGTGCTCATGGCGCGCGACCCCGACAGCACGGTACTCGGCCTGGTCTCCTATGCCTGGGGCGGATTCGGCGCAGCGTTCGGGCCGGTGATCATCCTGTCGCTGTTCTGGAAACGCATGACCCGCAATGGTGCCATCGCCGGCATGATCGTCGGCGCGGTCACGGTGATCGTGTGGAAGCAGATCGAAGGCGGCATGTTCGACATGTACGAGATCCTTCCCGGCTTCATCCTCTGTGCGCTCACCGTCGTCGGGGTAAGCCTGATGAGCGAGCCGCCAGCCACGGCGATCCAGGACGAGTTCGACACCTTCGAGAAGACCCTTCACGACTGAGTGCGGTTATACGACTGCCGACGCATCGGTACCCGCGTCGGTATCCGCGCCGGCCTTAGCGAGGCTGGTGCGGAGCATCCGCACCAGGCTTCAGGCGAGGACGAAACCATGAGTTCCGCGACACCCCCACTGCAACCCGATGCGCTGCGGCGCGAGATCGACGCCCACTACCGTGCCGACGAAGCTCAGTGCGTGACAGCGCTGCTTGGCCAACTCGATGTCAAGGCCGAGGCCCAGGCGCGCATCCAGGCCACTGCCAGGCGCCTGGTCGAGGGTGTGCGCGCCAGGTCCAAGGGCGGCATCGACGCCTTTCTGCACCAGTACGGCCTGTCCACCCAGGAGGGGGTGATGTTGATGTGCATCGCCGAAGCGCTGCTGCGCATCCCCGACGACGCCACCCAGGAAGCGCTGATCCGCGACAAGATGTCGGCCGCCAACTGGGACGCACACCTCGGGCGCAGCGACTCGGTGTTCGTCAATGCCTCGACCTGGGCGCTGATGCTCACCGGTCGGGTCGTCGGCCTGCGCGGAGTCAAGGGCCAGACAGCCGGTGCGGTGCTGCGTCGGCTGGTCGCCCGGGTCGGCGAGCCGATGATCCGCGAGGCGGTGAATCAGGCGATGCGCATCATGGGCAAGCAGTTCGTCATGGGCCGCACGATCGACGAGGCGCTCGAGCGGGCCAAGGCATTCGAGCGCAAGGGCTACAGCTATTCCTATGACATGCTGGGGGAGGCCGCACGGACGATGGCCGACGCCGATCGTTTCTTCGAGTCCTACCGCAGTGCGATCGCCGCCATCGGCCGCGTCTCGGGCGGGAAGGGCATCTACGCGGGGCCGGGCATCTCGGTCAAGCTGTCGGCGCTGCACCCGCGCTACGAACTGTGGCAGGAGCAGCGGGTCATGGACGAGCTGGTGCCGCGCATGCACGCGCTCGCAGTCGAGGCCGCCAAGCTCAACATCGGCCTCAACATCGACGCCGAAGAGGCGGCGCGGCTGGACATCTCGCTCGACGTCATCGAGGCGGTTTCCGGCTCCGAGGATCTCAAGGGCTGGGACGGTTTCGGCGTCGTCGTGCAGGCCTATCAAAAGCGCGCGCCCTTCGTTATCGACTGGCTCGCCGACATGGCCCGTCGCCACGGCCGCCGGCTGATGGTGCGCCTGGTCAAGGGCGCCTATTGGGATGCGGAAATCAAGCTGTCGCAGGAGCTGGCGCTGCCCGACTACCCGGTCTACACGCGCAAGATGAACACCGACGTCGCCTACCTCGCCTGCGCGCGCAAACTGCTGGCGAATCGCGACGTGTTCTATCCGCAGTTCGCGACCCACAACGCCCACTCCATTGCTTCCGTGCTCGAGTACGCCGGCGACAAGGGCGGTTTCGAATTCCAGCGCCTGCACGGCATGGGCGAAGAACTGTACGAGGGTGTGGTCGAGGACAAGCGCATCGGCATGCCGTGCCGCATCTATGCGCCGGTCGGGGGGCACGAGGACCTGCTCGCCTACCTGGTGCGTCGGCTGCTGGAAAATGGCGCCAACAGTTCCTTCGTCAACCGCATTCAGGATGAGTCGCAGCCGGTCGATGCGATCATCGCCGATCCGGTCGCCCAGGTGCAGGCCCTGTCCTATATCCCGCATCCGCAGATCCCGCAGCCGCAAGACCTCTATGGCCAAGGGCGGACCAACTTCGCCGGGCGCGATCTGTTCGATCGCTCGACCCTGCGCGAGCTCGCCGAGGCGATGGCGGCGGCCGAGCAGGGCAGCTGGCGCGCCGGGCCGATCATCGAAGGTAAAGAGCCCCAGCGCGACGCGCGCGAGGTGCTGAACCCGGCTGACCGCAGCAGCGTCGTCGGCCATGCGAGCGAGGCCACGGACGAGGACGTCGAGCAGGCGCTGGCCAGCGCCCAGCGCAATGCTGCCGACTGGGCCGCCACCCCGGTCGCCGAGCGCGCCGCGGCCCTGCGTCGGCTCGCCGACCTGATGGAACAAGAGGCGCCGCAGCTGATGGCCATCACGGTACGCGAGGCAGGCAAGACGCTCGCGGATGCCCTTGCCGAGGTGCGCGAGGCAGTCGATTTCTGCCGCTACTACGCGCAGCGCGCCGAGCACGACTTCGGCCCGCCGGTGCGCCTGCGCGTGCCGGCTGCTGCGGGCCACGAGGCGCGCCTGCACGGTGGCGGAGTGTTCTGCTGCATCAGCCCATGGAACTTCCCGCTGGCGATCTTCGCCGGTCAGGTCACCGCGGCGCTGGCTGCGGGCAACGCGGTGGTGGCCAAACCTGCCGAACAGACGCCGCTGATTGCCGCCGCCGCCGTGCGGCTGATGCACCGCGCCGGCATCCCGGCCGGCGTGCTGCACCTGCTGCCCGGTGATGGCGCCCGTGTCGGTGGCGCGCTGGTCGCCGATTCCCGCGTGACCGGGGTGTGCTTCACCGGCTCGACCGAGGTGGCGCAGTTGATCAACCGCACACTGGCGCGACGTGACGGCGTGCTCTGCCCGCTGATTGCCGAGACCGGCGGCCTGAATGCGATGATCGTCGACTCCAGCGCACTGCCCGAGCAGGTCGCCCGCGACGTCGTCATGTCGGCCTTCCAGAGTGCCGGCCAGCGCTGTTCGGCGCTGCGCGTACTGTTCGTGCAAGAGGATGTCGCCGACAAGATGCTGAAGATGATCTGTGGCGCGATGGAGGAGCTCAATGTCGGCGACCCGTCACTGCTGTCGAGCGACATCGGCCCGGTCATCGACGACGAGGCCAAGGGCCTGCTCGACAAGCACATCAAGCGCATGCGCGGCGAGGCGAAGCTGCTCAAGCAGATCAAACCAGGCCCGAGCAGCGGCCGGGGCAGCTTCGTCGGACCGGTTGCCTTCGAACTTGACAGTCTGGCGCGCCTCAAGCGTGAGGTGTTCGGCCCGGTGCTGCACGTCATTCGCTTCCCCGGCGAGCAGATCGGCAAGGTGGTCGATAGCATCAACGCGACGGGCTACGGACTGACCCACGGTATCCACACCCGTGTCGATGAGACGCGCGACCTGATTCTCGAGCGGATGCGTGCGGGCAATGCCTATGTCAATCGCAACCAGATCGGCGCGGTGGTCGGCGTCCAGCCTTTCGGCGGTGAAGGCCTCTCGGGCACTGGGCCGAAGGCCGGCGGTCCGCACTACCTGCTGCGCTTCGCCAGCGAGGTCGTCGATGGCGAAGCGCAGCCGCAGGCCGCCGCTGCCGGTGGCGAGGCGCCCACACTGGCGGGCGTGTCGCGTGAGCAGCTGTTGCGTGCGCTGGAAGAGGCGAGGGCTGCAGCGCCCGCCTGGTCGGCGCGACCGGTCGCTGAACGTAGCGCGATGCTGGAGAAGGCCGCGGCGGCGCTGGAGGCCTCGGCACAAACGCTCGGCGGACTCGACCCGGACGGCGAGCAGGGCATCGGCCGAGCCGCCGAGGCCCTGCGTTTCTACGCCGCGCAGGCGGAGGCCGAACTGGCCGAACCCACTGTGCTGCCCGGGCCCACCGGTGAGCGTAACGAACTGAGGTGTCCGCCGCGTGGTCTCGTAGCTTGCCTCGCGGCCACCGGCAGTGGCTTCGCCGCGCTCGCCGCCGAGAGTGGCGCGGCGCTCGCCGCCGGCAACAGCGTGGTGCTGTGGCACGAGGATGGCCGCGTGGCCAGCGAGCTGCAGCGCCTGCTGCACACCGCCGGGGTGCCGAAGGACGCGCTCGGTGCGCTGGCCTCCGGTGCGGACGCGACCCTGAAGGACGTGATCGAGGACGAACGCGTCGATGCCGTGGCCCTGGCCGGGCCGCACGCGCTGGCGAAGGCGCTCAATCGCGTGCTTGCTGAATGCGACGGGGCGATCCGGCCGCTGATCCCCTTTGCGCTAAAAGCCCATGCGGGCGGCGCGCCGGGTTGTCCGCTCGCCGGCAGCCCGGCCTACCTGCACCGCTTCGTGCTGGAGCGCGCGCTGAGCATTGACACCACCGCGTCGGGCGGCAACGCCTCGCTATTCACGATGGAGTAGCCGCCACGCCGGGGGCTGGCATGTAGCAACGCAGGCAGCGTTTTAAGTCTGCGTTGCTAGGTGAAACCTGTCTGAGCTTTGCTGCATGAGCAGAGCAGGAAGTTGCATGGCCGTGCGCTTTCGTGCCGGCTCAGGTCGCTAAAACTGCCTGAAAACGTTTTTCCACAGCCTCCACCCATAGCTGGCTAGCAAGTTGGAAGTCGGATCGACCGGCTGTTTCCGCCTCATGGCGGACACCGACGGGCAACCTTCGCAGATTGATGGACGCACTCGTCAAACGGCGACACGTGATGCAATGCTGTCCTAGCAAAAAGCGATTTCTTCGAACAGCCAACGTTCAAACTTCACCTGCGCTTGAGGGAGTTCGACGCCTAGCAGGTATCACCACACACAACGGGTCTGGGGATGGCCATGGGGCCGCTATTCGACCTTTCTACCAAGCCCTCCACAACGCAAGGATAAGCAGCTTGTGTCGTAATCGAACCGTGTAAAATCCCGCGCCCGAAAATGTAGGAGACAACACGTTGGCAATTCACTACTCCGCGTCCCCGGATAATGTCGTATGTGGACGCACAGGCTCGAATCTGAACAGTACCCAGGATGTTACTCAGGTTTCATGCAAGCTCTGCCTTCGCAGCGTTGATAAAGGAACTGCTGAGCCTGTCCGTAAGACACCAAGTCTTGCGGAACTTAGAGCCGCAGCAAGAGCTGCGAAGGTTGCTATCGTAACGGCTGAAAAGGTGAAGCCGACCTCTACCCTGACACCCCGAGCCGAATGGCAGCAACGTCTGGAGAAACTGCCGGGTAGAAACCGCATCCCGCGCGGCATAGCTCGACAGGTATTTGTCTAAGCACTGCTGGCCGTATGCAGACGCTTTAAAACGTCTGCTACGCCCCGAAACTGCCTGTGACGACCGGCAGAAATTGGCCATAAGCAGCCATAGAGCACCTACAAAACCAGGAGCACTTAGTCTTGACTAGACTCAAACTCCTCAAGCAGGAACAGGGCAGCTGCTCCGGCAAGATTCACACAGAAACCCGCCTCTCTAGCTGTTGGGGGCATGCTGTTTGAGGTTGCGCCATGCGCGTCACCAAGTCTATTTCTCATTTCGCCTATACCCCAGATGATTGAATTAAGCCCTTCGATCGTTTTCTCAACGGGCTGTCCTTTGACAACAATTCCAAGGGCGTCAATCGCTTTACCAAATAGCTCTCTGTTATTTTCAGTGGGCTTTCCTCCACGCTCCTCAATAATCCATTTGAGCGTTGTTTCAAGAAGGCTTCTTGCCGCCGTAATCGCTCCGCTTGGGTCTGTCACGCGGCGATGAAGAGCTTTTTCCCACTTATCACGTATGTTGTGACTGGGAATTCGAGTTAATAGGTCGCTCAACGCCTCGTCAGCGGGTGTTGGCTGACCGGAAAGCTCATTTAAATGATATTCGCCTTCAAATGTCAGCCCACCATTAACCAGAATAAGGTTGTAAGACAGCTTACCGAGCATAGAGTCCATTTGTGGGATTACTTTGGATATATACCCTTGCTTATGAGCATAAATAATTGTTTTTGCTATGGCTTGGAATTTGTTTAGATCGCCACTTGCATCTTTTTCGGGGTCGAACGATGTCACGCCAGATTTCACCTTTCGCAAAACTTCATGTAGCAGCAAATTTATCGCCATCACCTCTGTGTCTCCCTATTATTTTTCGCGGCCATACCCAAGTGGCATTATCAATCTTCGCGGAAAACTTTTTGCTGCATCCAGCCCTTACGATGATTATCGACTTGAGCAGGGAGAGCAGCGCTTTGCTTTTTATACTTACGCTGACTGCTTTCGGTCGGCTTGTACCAATCGCGATCAGTTGAGAATGGTCGACAACTGATGCCCGCAGATATCTGATTTCGATCATACTAACCCCTCGCATAGAGCTTATAAACTGTCACCCTATGGTTTCTTGTAAACCTGATTAGACGATTATGGCTACGCAGAAAGTAAACTTACTTCGTTAACTACGACTTTAATTTGCAAGCGAAACCCCATAAATCGACCTAACTTTATTCTCATATTGTTGACAGCCCGATAGAGCCAACAATCTTTGGACATGGGGATCATAGAGCCCGCCATCAGGGCTTAGTATTGTTAATGCGCTGGTCGACTTGGGATCTATAGCTGGCCCAACGTGACTAACAAAGCGCTTTACTTGATCAGTTAGGCGACCCAACTTAGCAGCATCTCGATCATTACCCAAAACCATGCGATCTGCCGATTTTATGATCTCCCTAAAGGCGGCAAATTGACCCTGAGATATCTGGTGTGTTTCCAGGAATTTATAATCCATAGGCATGGAAGTTATTTGCTCTAAAGCATCACCCCATGGATAGTTGACAATCCCTTGAGTTCGATGCTGTGCTGGAATCAATTCTCGCCATCTACAACCACTATCGGTAACCAGTGCCGAACCTGTGACTTGTGCCAAGAAAAGTGCCATCTCATAATTTGGCCCCATCTTGAATTGGAAAAACTGACCACCCTCACCAAGGGGCATGTTTTGCAGCATAGTTAGTGGAGACACCTCGGCATGACGTTCTAATTCAGAGAGTACCTCTGCTGCCTTTTCCTCAATCAACCCAAACTGATGTATTAATGCTTGCTTTTTTGCGGCACTAGGCATCATTGCCATAGCGTTCAGCAAGTCCTCAGTGGCCAACCTGTAGTGCAATTCTAGGTCTTTCTTGCAGAACATTTCTTTAGTGCGATGCTGGGATCGATCTCTAGCCATTTCCATCATACCCTTCATTAGGGCGAGGTCGAACTCAGTTGGATCTGGGATAAGGTTTACTAGGCCGCGCCCAATGAATGGCTCTATCTCAAGCATAAAGAGAAAATCCTTTAATGCCTGATATTTGTACTTTCCCGGCGATTTAATTGGGCTAAATTCTGGCTTAACATTATTTGGGTTGACTATTGGCGTCTCTATTAGGAATTCGTCAAATACAGACGCCATGGGCAAGGCGTTCTCACTAATAATCCGAACATCTAATACCCCTGTGTAAAGCCCTCGAAACTTTCCATCAGGCTTAGGCAGCAATGAATAAATATCGGTGTCACGAGGCCACAAAACAGAATAAAAACCATAAATCCTTGATATCTGGCTTTCGGATAGTTCGCGCCTAACATCCACCCAGGTTTTACCGCTATCAAGACCAAGAACATCGCGGATGCAGTTGCAGAACGCTAGATTTCGCTCTCGAATACTTGCCACCTTCCAAGTGGTTCTAAATCCATTTGGAATATCTCGACAGCAATTTTTATACTTTTTGCCACTGCCACAACCGCAAAAATCGTTGCGACCAATTTTGGCTTCATCTATGTTCTTGTTTAGATATTCGTTCTGAGGTGTTGTTCGACCAAACGCATCTTGATAGTGAACAGAGCCGTCATCAAACTTTGCAAACATTTCCCCGCCAAACCTGTAAAGCCCATCGATTGGAGGCAGGAGAACTTTTCGTATATCGGCCCAGTCACAATTTAAGTCGATTTCAGGGTAAAGCCACTCTTCTTTACCAGCAGCTACTGATGATTGGGCTCTGCTTTTGATGATGTGGTTGACTTTGGCAACCTCTCCTGCCGTCAGCTTGCGAGAATTAATAAACTCAATGGTATTAACCATGCTGTTACGAACACGGACGGCATTGGTTCTTTGCTCAAGTGGATTTACATTGTCAGGGTCTCGGGCATATTCAAGATTAGTTAGAATTAAGCAACGATTTTTGTCTAGCGGAAATATTGTCTGCGAACCCTTTAGTGAAATATCGGGGTCATTAGGGAACTCGCATAGCTCTGTTCCAGGAGGGCACGCGTAATTGTAAATCGTGACAGGATGGTCGGAAATTATAAATTTTACTTCGGAGTTTTCAGCGGAGACTAATTCTCTTACGCCCTCAGCCCACAAAACGCAATGCATTGTGCGCAGCGTTTGCATCTCCATCATCAACTGCGGCTGGCTTAGTTTTGGGTACTTACTCTCAATCCAATCTAAGCCTTTGGGGGTTCTTAGTTTTTGGGCGTCGATATATACGAATAAGTTCTGAAAATTGTGATGCCATTGCGATTGGTCATCAGTTAGGAATGCTCGCACAGCTCTTGAACCGTTATCGTCTATCGGCCCAAAAAGCTTTTGTTCAATATCATCATTAATTTCTTCACCTAAGAATGTCGAGTATAAATCGATCTTATAGAGCTGTTGAGCCGGTGTATGCCATTTCTTGGAGTAAATAGTCTTGATTTCACCGTTCTTTAGGTCTATATCTCGGCGAGTTAGATAGCAGAGCTGGCGGTCCCGCTCATGCATGAAACCTTTCTGATACCACTGAGCTACAAAATGATTATCCCTAGTCCTGCTCATTTCTTTGGCCGCCAATAGTTATATGGCTTTATTGATTTGGTTAGAGCACCTAAGAGCTCTAGGTTAGAAGTCTTGAGGTTAGCTACTGGTCGAAAATAACCCTATGGTGCGGACTTACCCGTCAAAAGAGCCCATCGCGCGAGCCTATTTCCGGACACTACCACTGACTTCCATGCCGCGCGAGTCAAATGCACTGGCAGCCGCCTATTAACTACATCGTTAGAGTCCGTTTGGGGTCGGTTGCAGCCAGTCAACAAGGGAAACAACCGACCCAAAGCAGGCACTGCCAGATATCATGTATAGCTAGCATTCAGCGACTTATCTGTCGTTTTGTGGCTAATGCTAGAAATAGTTCTAATTTTTCGGAAGTGTACATTCCAGCGGGTGCAAGTTCTTCCATGCCTACCGTTTCGAAACAAAGCCCTTCTGTTGCATTTCTCACAGTCAGCGTTGAAGCGTGCGCCGAATCATCTTCGCTCCCTAATGAGGCCCTGAAATATGCTGGTACTGACGCTGTTGCAGGATAAAATCTTGTAATCAAGGCTCGACGCCTAAATCGGACATTAACTATCGGCGCATCCGATTCAAGCTCTGCCACCTGCTGTACTAGAGCTTCTGTCGTTTGTGGAGTGCGCTGTGCTTCATCAAACCACTCGCGCCACATTTTTAGTTCCGGATTGCTGTTATGCAGGTTTCTAATTGCATTGAGGAGATCCGAGTGCATCGCCCTAACAAAGGTTGCCGTTGATGCCCGACGTTGCTGGTATTCCACCTCAATTAACGCTTCTGCGCGCAATAATTCGATCGACATATCACTATCCCCCACAATGCTTCCATCATCTATTATCGCGCGCAGTCCTTCAGCAAATTGAGCCATAGATGGGCGATTATTGGGATTGATCGCAGCAGCCCGAGATATAAGTAACATTGCATGATGAATTTGCGGCAGCTCTGGAAACACCTCTCCAAGATCGTATTCCCTTTCGAACCACACCGGCCCAGGAAAAACCACTCCACGCTCGCCGTAGATCATTGCCCAGAGGACTTTCCCGAGGCTAAATACATCGCCTTTTTCATTGACCTCTGCCACGCGTCCGTTTGAGTATTCAGGAGAGCGATAGGCCCAAGCGCCCATTGCACGTCGTTGCGGAGTCAAACGCTCATCCCCAGCAAGATAAGCACATCCGAAATCGGCCAGATAAAGGATGTCCTCGCTTTCTCGGTAGAGCAGATTCGACGGTTTGATATCTCGATGATGGATCGGGCGTTCGCGCTGAGATAGCGCGGCAAGGGTGTTTGCTATTGGGATAAGTGCGCGTGCGGCCTTCTTGGGTTGCCCCGTGAATAGGTGGATGACCTCTTCGAGGTTCCCATCCATCACCTCCATGACGATCTCAACATCGCCGGCTCGTTCTCGAACTTCCTGAACGGCGACTAGGCTAAGCCCTTGGACGTCTTGGAGCGAAGAGACTATTTCTGCCTCGCGCCTGAATCTAGCAATAGCCTCTGTCCCCGCATTGGGCTTTAAACGCTTAATCGCATGAGAGCCATCAGTCCATACGTATGCATTTCCACCAGCCCCTAGCTGCTTCCAACTATCAGGGACTCCTGGGTGTTTTGTCTTCCAGGCGGGAATCTCTTCCGTAACAGTCATCACATGCTTCCCTAGGGTCGATCGCTCAAGCCTATCAGGCTTCTTTGGCTTGGCCGCCCCTATCATTCGTTACTGGCCGCTATTGGCCGACTCCAGCCCTATCTACTTCCTCCCACCTCAGTAGGCGCCTCAGGTGTCGCGAAAGAGGTCGTGGGCATCCAGCAGTCTGTAGGCAATCTCCGGGTGCTTTTCCAGGCCTCGGCGAATCGCCGCCGGAATCGACTGGCGGGTTTTACGGCACAATCCGGGCAGTTCATCGAGGTGAATGGCGATGCCGCGCATGCTGCGCACTTCGTTGAAGCCTGGGGCGATTTTCAGGCGGATACCTAACTGCTCGTACAGCCGACTCTGCATACGTTCGAGGTCGGTCAGGCTCTCAATGTTTTCCAGTCGTTCGAGCAGGCGCTTTTCTTCCGGGCGGGTCAGACGCAGGATGCGCAGGTCAGCTTCGGGTGTGTCCAACAGCCGATCACGTCCGCAGTCGCAGGCACCGGGCGGGCAGGGTTGGCGGATCGGGATAGAGGACGTCATGGGTTGCAATCATAGCGAGCCGCGCTTGTCCTTGCCCACTGAGTTTGTCGAGGGCGCAATCTGCAGTCTGTCTGCCTGAGAAGCCGCTGTGCCCGTCGTGACGTGGCCACCGTGCAGTCGGCTACAGACTACGGCTCAGCAGCGCTGCAGTGCCTTGATTGTTCTTGCCAGTCCAGATCACAGCAGAAGACATGCAGCATGCCGCCGGCATGGACAGTCTGCGACAGGGTGATGCACATGCGTGAATCCGCCACCGATAGATAAGGTCGACTGATCTGAATGACGCCCGGTTGTTTCAAGGCTCGGTAGTGGTAGTGCTTGTGTGACCAGTTGGCATGGTCGCCACACTGCAGCGGCGCAAATCGCCGGTTCAGCTGCTGCTGGTAATGCAGTGGATAGACATTGGGCGATACCTGGTAACCCGCCTCATTGAGTAGATAGCAACGTACCGTGCGTGGATCGCTGAACAGCCGTGTGCTGCTTTGGACAAACTGCTGGTGGGCGGCGAACTCGACCAAGGCCTGCTGGAACAGACCTTCAATGCCGCGCGAGTAGTGTTGCAGGTCGGCATGGCGTTTGACGCTGTGCCACTGCTGGCCACGTCGCAGGCTGGCGAAGATCTCGGCTACGCCCTGAGGGTCGCTGAGGCGCGGCTGCGGTTTGGCAAAATAGAAGCCCTGTACCATGTCGGCATTGGCCGCGATGGCCAGCAGGGCCTCGTGTTCGCTCTCCACGCCTTCGATTACCACCAGGCTGCCTGCCTCATGGAGCAGGCTGACGATGCCGTTGAGAATCCGCCCGACGCGTGGGGAGTTGCTCGCATCCTGAATCAGGCGGCGGTCGATCTTGACGATGTCGGGTTCCAGATCCCAGATCCGGTCGAAATTGGAGTGGCCAGCGCCGAAGTCATCGATGGC
Source organism: Pseudomonas taeanensis MS-3 (assembly GCF_000498575.2). Taxonomy (GTDB): domain Bacteria; phylum Pseudomonadota; class Gammaproteobacteria; order Pseudomonadales; family Pseudomonadaceae; genus Aquipseudomonas; species Aquipseudomonas taeanensis. Next base: position 175,455 of record NZ_AWSQ01000004.1, on the reverse strand, counting down.
GATCAGGCAACCAAGCTCCCGGAAGTAGCGGATGAACTGCTTCAATTGGGCCTGATCACGGACTTCGCTTTCGATGATTTCGATGACCAGCCGATGGGCGGGGATGCCGGTAGCCTGCAGCAGATTCCGGGTAAAGCCGATGTCCGGTCGTTCAGTGACCAGGTACTGTGAGTTCAGATTGAGGAACAGCCAGGCTTGGCCGCTGGCCTGGCGGGCAAAGTTATGCATGTGCAGGGTTCGGCAGGTGCGATCCAGCTCCAGGCATTGCTGGCCGTCGTTCGGCAGGGCCAGCAACGTCGCGGGCGTCTCCGGGCGTCCATCGTCATGTCGTGCTCGAACCAGCCCTTCGTAACCCACCGCGCGACCGTGGGCGATGCTGAAAATAGGCTGGAAGTGACTGGTCAATGTCAGGCCGCGATAGCGGGTGCACTGCATCGGCTCGGCGAGTGGATCGTGCAGGGCCATGCAGGCGTCTGCATTGTCGAGCATTGGCAAGGGCAGGGCGGTATTCAGCATGGGGTATCCACTAGCGCTGCGGCTGCAGTTGTTGCAACGCGGTATCCATCAGGGCGAATAGCTCATCAATGGCCTGGGTGGCGCGTTGAAAGTAGGTCTTGGCGGCGATTGCCGGTTGTTCACTTCCGAGTAATTCCTGCTCGATGCAGAGCAGGAACTCCTCGATTATCCGTTCGCGATGGGGCAGGCGGAACAGCTCGCTCTGCGGCTGCAGAGTGTTAAAGGCGGTGCCGGCCAGCAACTGAATTTTCTGGTAGAGGAAGCGCATCCGTACGCGTTGCTCGGCACTGCTCTTGCCGGCCGCGGCGATCCCGGTGCCTAGGGCGCGAGCCTGGCCGGCCCATTCGGCTGCCTGCACCACCTCGCGCCAGATGCAGGGCAGGTAGCCCAGGGTGGCGCGGCCCTCGCTCAGGTCGACTTCGCTGGCCACATCCTCCATCAGGAAGATGCTGTTACGGATGATCAGGTGATGCTGCACCAGGTTGTTCGCCGGGTCGTTGATGCGGCCTTCGCGCAGGCGTGACCAGTGATCGATCAGGCTGATCCAGGCGTCCTGGTGGGTGCCGCCGAGTAGCTGCGCGTCGCGGATATGCTGGTCCAGCTTCTGCCGGGTCCCGGCAAGCTCCTGGCTCATGCTGGTATCGCCGCAGAGCAAGCCATTGCTCAAGCCACGGTGGCGCTGAAAGCTGGTGATCAGTGCGCGCAGCAAGACCAGTTGGTGAATGTTCGACTGAATATGCAGTCGCTTCTGCCGCTGCAGCCGACGGTGCAGGCCGTAGAAGGCCAGGGCCAGTGCTGCCGCGACGGCTGCTCCGGTAACTAGGTACAGCGCGAGTCCGTGCCATCCATCCATTTCGATTACCCCGTCAGGTGAGCCAGATGATGGGCGATGGTGCGGGCCTGGTCGGCCGCCCTCAGGTTGTCGGCATTGCCCTGGCGGACGAGGTCGGCCAGTTCGGCGATTTCCGCCACGGCTTTGCCTTGCTGTTCGGTACTGACCGCCACCTGATCGACCTGCTCGGTCAATTGCCGGGTGCACTGCTGGACCTGATCGAGCAGCGTGCGCACCGCCTCCGAGCTATGGGCGCTGCGCTGGGCCAGCTCGCTCAAGCCTGCTACTTGCACCGTTGCACCCTTGATGTGCTGTTGCACCGACTCGATGTTGCGGCTGATTTCTGCCGCAGATTCCTGACTGTGCAAAGCCAGACGGCGGACCTCATCGGCGACAACCGCAAAGCCACGCCCGCTCTCGCCCGCACGGGCGGCCTCGATCGCTGCGTTCAGCGCCAGCAGATTGGTTTGGGCGGCAATGCCGCGGATGGTGCCGGACATTTCATTGATGGTGTGCGAGTTGCTGTGCAGTTGTTGAATCAGTTCGTTGGTGGTGTGGGCCTGCTGGGTCATTTCCGCGACCTGTTGCACCAGTTTGGTGAGCAGGTCGATCCCATCGGTCAGTTGCTCGCTGGCCACCACGCTGGTCCTCCGCGACTCATCGGCCAAGGCCGCCACCTGGACAATGCTTACATTCAATTGTTCGACGGCAGCAGCTGCCATGCTGGCCGAGCTGCTTTGGCCTTCGGCGTTGCGGGTCACCAGTACGGCGCTTTGTTCGAGCTCTTGTGACGAGTGGGATATCTCATCCAGGCGCTGTTGCAACAGCTGTTGCTGGCGTTGCTCGCGATGCAGGCACTGCTGCAAACTCCGGCCAATCGGCTGGAGCAACTGCCACTCGCAAGCGCTGGGCGGTTCCTGGCCGGCCTGCTGGGCGGAGTCGTCGCAATAGCGTTGCAGTTGCCTGATGTCCTGCCACAGCAACCATAGGCTGGACATCGCCAGGTAGGCCAGTAAAGCCCAGGCCAGTGTTGCTGGCAGGGACGGAAACAACAGCGCGACGCCGACGCCGACCAGAGTGATACCGAGCAGGGTGCGGAGCATGCCGGCAATGCCCAGTTCGCGCAGTAACAGCAGTGCAGGGTAGGTAAGCCACTTCATGAGTTCGCTTTCTCCATCAGTAGCCAAAAAAAAACGCCTGAAGCCCTGCAGTAAAACCGCAGTGGGTTCAGGCGCCATTGCCTAGCAGGAGCGAATCCTGCGGATGTAGTCTGTTGCTACTGGTTTCACAGCAGAAAGCATGCCATCGCTTGCCGACGTGGCTGTCGCTGCGCCGATAAGGTGCTAGCGGCCTGTGTGGCTAGTTCAATGAGCCAATTTTTCGCGTCTGAGCCCCCCGGTCCACCTCCGCAGGCGGCGCTTACAGTCGCACAGCAGCCCTACCAAAATGGTGCGTTGACTGGTCAGGCAGCGCGAAATTCGCGCACTCGTTCGGGGGGTGTCCATAAGCGTTTGCTCCAGTCTAAGTGGATTGTCCAGGCCAGCGCGGGCCCGGTTGTAGAGCGCTCAGGGCCGGTGTTTACAGCGGTCGGTGGCTGGGTTGTGGGGGGGCGCGTAATTAGGGCTGGCGCTGGGTCAGGCCGATAGCGGACCCAGCGCAGTTCAGCGCGGCGCTGCATCGCCGACGACCGTATTGCCAGGGTAGGTGCAGGGCCTCGCGTTGTTGGCCGGGTGCAATACGCCAGCCGCCACGGGCACTCTGCCGGCCAAGTGGTGCCGGCCCGCCTGCTGGCGTTCGAGGGCATACGCCGCTTCTTGCAGGTGTAGCGCCCTGTAATGGCCACTGCGCTGCTGTTGAACGCTCTAGGTCGGGCATGTCCGTCATGCTCACGCTATCGGCGCTGATGCCGCGGGTTGCTCGGAAGTTCCCTTGCGCGGAGCTTTCTGCAAAAACTCCGTAGGTTTTCGCAAGAAGCTGTCATCACTCTGCCACTAAATTCCCCATCCACTCGCACAGTCCGCCAGGTTCAGTTCCCGATGTTGTTGGGCATGCCGGCGTTACTGGGTTAGCCCCATATAACAGTATCCACAAGAGGATGGGCGTGATGTTCAAAGCCAGTCACGTCTTGCAGGACGAGTTCCTTACCCGGATCTCTGCCGCCAAGGCCGCCGATTTTTTCCCTGTCATCAGCGCCAATTACAGCGTTGACGAGGCAGCCTATCTCACTGAGCTGTTACAGCTCGCCGACTCCGGTGACGCCGGCATCGAGGCTATCCGCCGCAATGCCCGCACTCTGATTGAACAGGTGCGTAGCCGGGACAATGCCGTCGATACCCTCGACGCTCTTCTTCGTCAGTACAGCCTCGACACGCACGAAGGGCTGATGCTCATGTGCCTGGCCGAGGCTTTGCTGCGCGTGCCGGATGCCGCCACCGCCGACGCGCTGATTCGCGACAAGCTGAACTCCGCCGAGTGGGAACGCCACCTCGGCCAGAGCGACAACGTGCTGGTCAATTTCGCGGCCTGGGGCTTGGTGATGACCGGCAAGGTGGTCGATCCGTCCACCGCCGATGGCCGGCCGAAGAACGTGATCGGGCGTCTGGTCAAGCGTTCCGGCGAGCCGGTGATTCGCGCGGCGATGAACCAGGCGATGAAACTGATGGGCAAGCAGTTCGTACTCGGCCGCAACATCGCCGAGGCCCTGAAGAACGGTCGTCCTGAGCGCGAAAAAGGCTACACCTACTCCTTCGACATGCTTGGCGAGGCGGCGTTGACTGCCGACGACGCCGAGAAGTACATGGCCGACTACCGCAAGGCCATCGATACGGTCGGTGCCGAGCCGCAGGTCGGCCCGGGGCCCAAGCCGTCGGTATCGATCAAGTTGTCCGCCCTGCACCCGCGTTACGAAGTGGCGCAGCGCGAGCGCGTGCTGACCGAGCTGTTCGCCAATGTGCGTGAGCTGGCCATCCGTGCGCGCAAGCTCAACGTCGGCATTTCGGTGGACGCCGAAGAAGCCGACCGCCTGGAGCTGTCGCTGGAACTGTATGAAAAGCTGATGCGCGACCCGGCCATCGCCGGTTGGGGCGAGTTCGGCCTGGTCGTGCAGGCGTACTCCAAGCGCTGCCTGCCGGTACTGGTCTGGCTGACCCTGCTGGGCAAGGAGCTCGGTGCGAAAATGCCGCTGCGCCTGGTCAAGGGCGCCTACTGGGACACCGAGATCAAGCAGTGTCAGGTGCAAGGTCTGGACGGCTACCCGGTGTTCACCCGCAAGGAAGGCACCGATACCTCTTATCTGGCCTGTGCACGCTTCCTGCTGTCGGACTTCGCCCGCGACGTGATCTACCCGCAGTTCGCTAGCCACAACGCGCATACCGTCAGCTGCATTCTGTCGATGGCGGCCGAGTACAAAGAACCGCGCGAGTTCGAGTTCCAGCGTCTGCACGGCATGGGTGATGCGCTGTACGACACCGTGCTGGAACAGCACAAGACCACCGTGCGCATCTATGCGCCGGTCGGTGCACACAAGGACCTGCTGCCCTACCTGGTGCGGCGTCTGCTGGAAAACGGCGCGAACTCCTCGTTCGTGCACCAGTTGGTTGACCCGAACACCCCAATCGAGTCACTTCTTGATCATCCGGTGACGCAACTGCGCAAGTTCAAGTCGCTTGGTAATGACAAAATCCCCCTCCCGTCGGCGTTGTTTGGCCGCGCGCGGAAAAACTCCCAAGGCCTCAACATGAACATCCAGCAGTCCTGGGCTGAGCTTGAGCTCGCCTATCAGCCGCACCTCAACCGTCAATGGCAAGCCGCACCGGTGATCAACGGGCAGAAACTGTCCGGCACCGAGCAAGCAGTGCAATGCCCGTATGACCTGAGCAAGAAGGTCGGCAGCGCCCAGTTCGCCACGGCGGCCCACGCTGCCCAGGCGCTGGACGCCCTGCATGCGGCCTGGCCGCGTTGGAACGCCACCGCGATCGACGTCCGCGCCACTGTGCTCGAGCGTTTGGCTGATCTGCTGGAAAGCAACCGCGGCGAGCTGATGGCGCTATGCACCCTGGAAGCCGGCAAGAGCTTGCAGGACGGCATCGACGAAGTGCGCGAAGCCGTGGATTTCTGCCGTTACTACGCGCAGCAGGCGCGCCTGCGTCTCGGTCGTGAAGAGCTGCAAGGCCCGACGGGTGAGCGCAACGAACTGTTCCATGAAGGCCGTGGCATCTTTGTCTGCGTCAGCCCGTGGAACTTCCCGCTGGCCATTTATCTGGGCCAGGTCGTCGCTGCCCTGGTCGCCGGTAATTGCGTGCTGGCCAAGCCGGCCGAGCAGACCAGCCTGGTCGCTGCCCGTGCCCTGGAGCTGATGTTCGAAGCTGGCCTGCCGACGGATGTGATCGCCTTCCTGCCGGGCGACGGCGCTACCCTCGGTGGCGTGTTCTGCAGCGATGCCCGCGTCGCGGGTGTGTGCTTCACCGGCTCGACCGGCACCGCGCGGATCATCAACCGTCAACTGGCCGAGAAAGACGGCCCGATTGCCGCGCTGATCGCCGAGACCGGCGGCCAGAACGCGATGATCGTCGACTCCACCGCGCTGCCTGAGCAGGTGGTCAAGGATGCCGTGCTGTCGGCCTTCACCAGCGCCGGCCAGCGTTGCTCGGCGCTGCGCGTGATGTATGTGCAGGCCGATATCGCCGAGCGCGTACTGGAGCTGCTCAAGGGCGCCATGGCCGAGTTGAAGGTTGGCCCGACCCATCTGCGCGAGAGCGATGTCGGTCCGGTGATCGACGCCGAAGCCAAGGCTGGCCTCGACGCCCATGTCGCTCAGCTCAAAGGCGAGGGCAAGCTGATTGCCGAAACCCTGCTGCCGGAAGGCCTCGAGGGTCACTTCGTGGCACCGGTGGCGTTCGAGATCGGCGGCATTCATGAGCTGAAGAAAGAGAACTTCGGCCCGATCCTGCACATCGTCCGCTATCAGGCAGCCGATCTGGAGAAGGTGGTCGGCGCGATCAACGCAACCGGCTATGGCCTGACCCTCGGCGTGCACAGCCGCAACGAGGAAACTGCCGAGCGCATCGAAGCGCTGGCGCGGGTGGGCAACCTGTACGTCAACCGCAACCAGATCGGTGCCGTGGTCGGTGTGCAGCCGTTCGGCGGCTGCGGCCTGTCCGGCACCGGGCCCAAGGCCGGTGGTCCGAGCTACCTGCTGCGCTTCGTCAATGAGCGCACGGTCTCGGTGAACACCACCGCCGTGGGGGGTAACGCATCCTTGCTGTCGTTGGGCGGCGAGGAGTAACACGCACGTCCGGGAGGGCCCACAAGGTCATTCCCAGCTCCGCGCAGAGCACTTACCGGTGCTCTGTTCGGATGATTTACGCAGTGGCTGCATACCGCGGCCGCTTAAAACTAGAGCCACGGCCCGAGCCGTGCCAACACGAGAACAACAAGATGAACGAGCAGAACCTTTTTGTTGTAGGGGTGACCTTTGTGGTCTACCTGGTGCTGATGCTGGGGTTGGGCATCGTTGCCTACCGCCGCACCCAGAACCTGTCCGACTATATCCTCGGCGGTCGTTCCATTGGTCCAGGCACCGCGGCGTTGTCCGCTGGCGCTTCTGACATGAGCGGCTGGCTGTTGCTGGGTCTGCCGGGCTACGCCCTGGTGGCCGGCTTCGAAGCGACCTGGATCGCCGCCGGCCTGCTGGCCGGTACCTGGCTGAACTGGCTGTTCGTCGCACGTCGCCTGCGCGTCTATTCGCACGTCGCGAAGGACTCGGTGACCATGCCGGCTTACTTCGAGAACCGCTTCAACGATACCTCCCGCGCCTTGCGCGTGGTTTCGGCGTTGATCATCCTGCTGTTCTTCCTCTTCTACACCAGCTCTGGCCTGGTCGCTGCGGGCAAGCTGTTCGAAACCGTGTTCGGCTTCGATTACCAGATCGCGGTCGTGGTCGGTACTCTGGCCGTGGTGTCCTACACCCTGTTCGGTGGCTTCCTCGCAGTGGCCTGGACCGACGTGGTGCAAGGCCTGCTGATGGCTGCCGCGCTGGTGATGGTGCCGGTGTTCGCCCTGAACGCCGTGGGCGGCGTTGACGTCGCACACGCCGCGATCATGGCCAAAAACCCGGAAATGCTGACCTTCTTCAATGATGTGAAGGGTGAGGCCCTGGGCTGGATCGCAATTCTCTCGCTGCTCGGCTGGGGCTTGGGCTACTTCGGTCAGCCGCACATCCTGGCGCGCTTCAAGGCCATCTCCGACGACAAGGACATGCCGACCGCGCGTCGCATCGCCGTCAGCTGGACTGCCGTGACCCTGTTCTCCGCCTTGGCCATCGGCTGGGTGGCCGTGGGTTACCTGGAGACCGATCTGGCCGACGCCGAGACCGTGTTCATGGTGCTGGTCAACAGCCTGTTCAATCCGGTCGTGGCCGGCATCCTGATGGCTGCCGTACTGGCCGCGGTGATGTCCACCGCCGACTCCCAGCTGCTGGTGAGCTCCTCGGCCCTGGCCGAAGACTTCTACAAGGCCATCCTCAAGAAGCACGCCAGCGATGTCGAACTGGTCTGGGTCGGCCGTGGCGCCGTGGTGCTGATCGCAATCATCGCGCTGATCCTGGCGCTGAACCCGGATACCACCGTACTGGGTCTGGTGTCCTACGCCTGGGCCGGCTTCGGTGCCGCCTTCGGTCCGGCCATCCTGCTGTCGTTGTACTGGAAGCGCATGAACCGCAACGGCGCGCTGGCCGGCATCATCCTCGGCGGCGTGACCGTGGTGATCTGGAAGCAACTGTCCGGCGGGATCTTCGACCTGTACGAGATCATCCCCGGCTTTATCCTGGCGACTCTGGCCATCATCGTTGTCAGCCTGCTGACCGAGGAGCCTGAGCAGGCTCTGCAGGCACAGTTCGACGAGGTCGAGCGCAAGCTGGCCTAAGCTGTTTCATCCCCATCTGCAGCCGGTCGTCTGTAGGTGGGGCACCCGAGGTCGGATGCCCATGCTGGTATCGAGTTCGGGTCCCACGACGACCCGATAGTGCTTCGCCGGCCGTCACCCTCGGGTGTCGGTCGGCTTTTTTTTTGCCTGGTTTTTTGCCCAACGCGTGCGTCGGTCGCACCATCGCCAGGCTCTCCAGGCGCGCCTGATTTCCCCAGCTATGCTTGTTAACGACCCCCTTGGCATAACCCTTGGGCGGCTTTGTACTGCCTGCATGGAGGCTGAATATCATGCGCACTGCATTCATAGGTTTGGGTGAGCCTGCCCCCTGGTTCACCTGCCGTACCGAGACCCGCGATCGCTTCGTCTTCGATACCGTCGCCGGCCGCTACCTGGTATTGAGTTTTCTCGGTTCCGCCGCTGACCCGGTCAGTGAGCAACTGCTTACCCAGCTGGCCGCGATCCGCCAGCGTTTCGATGATCAGAGCCTGTCGTTCTTCGGGGTCACGGTCGACCCCGAGGATGAGCGTCAGCAGCGGCTGTGCACCTCGCTGCCGGGGGTGCGTTACTTCTGGGATTTCGAGCGCACGGTGAGTCGGCTGTACGGCGCGCAACAGGAGGACGGCAGTTACCGTGCAGTCACCTACGTGCTCGATCCGATGCTGCGGGTGATCGCGGTGCTGCCCTTGCAGTCCTCGGCCGAGGCGCACATGCCGGCCTTGTTGTCCGTGCTGGATCGCTTGCCGGTGATTGGCCCGGCCTATCGGGCGAACCTGCAGGCGCCGGTGCTGGTCTTGCCGCGGGTGTTCGAGCCGACGCTGTGCCAGGCGCTGATGGACTATTACCGCAGGCAGGGTGGCGAGGCCTCTGGGTTCATGCAGGACATCAATGGCAAGACGGTCATGGTGCTGGGTCGCGATCACAAGGTCCGGCGTGACTGCGTGCTGGAGGACGAGGAACTGCGTCGCGCCTGCATGCGGCGTATTCAGCAGCGGGTGGTGCCGCAACTGGAGCGGGCCTTCCAGTTTCGCGCCACGCGCATGGAGCGCTATCTGGTGGGCTGCTACGACGCCAGTGAGGGCGGGCATTTCCGCGCACACCGCGATAACACCACCAAGGGCACGGCGCATCGACGCTTTGCCATCTCGTTGTTTCTCAACAGCGGCGACTATGAGGGTGGTTTCCTGCGTTTTCCCGAGTTCGGTCCGGGCCTGTATACGGCCCCGCCGGGTGGCGCGGTGGTGTTCTCCTGCGGGCTGCTGCATGAGGCAACAGCGGTCACTCAGGGGCAGCGCTTTATGTTTCTGCCGTTTCTCTACGACGAGGAGGCCCGACGAATCAGGCAGGAGAACCTGCATTTTCTGGATGTCGACACGGCGGGCACTGGCACCGCCGAGCCCGAAGCCCAACCCCGTGCCGAGAGCGAGGCGGGTTAGCCAGCGCTCGCGACACTTTTCAACGGCCGGCTAATCGCTTCTGTCCGCGCTTGGAGTCAGGCACTAAACTGCGGGGATAAAATCAAAATACAGATGTGACCTTGCCTGCATGAAAATCCATCCTCTGCCTCCGCTCAATAGCCTGGTGGCTTTTGAAGCGGCCGCGCGCCACCTGAGTTTTACCTTGGCGGCGCACGAACTGAACGTCACCCAGGGCGCCATCAGTCGTCAGGTGCGCCTGCTCGAGGACTACCTGGGCAAGACCCTGTTCGAGCGCACCACCCGGGCGATAAATCTGAGCCCGACCGGCAGCCAGTACTACGAGACGGTGCGAACCGCGTTGATGCAGCTGGCCCATGCCACCGGCGAAATTCGCCACTGGCAGGGCGCCCAGCAGGTGACCGTGGTCACCAGCACGGCGATGGCCTCGTTGTGGCTGCTGCCCAAGGTGGCCGAGTTTCAGCGCGATAACGAAGAGATCGACCTGCGCATCATCGCCTATGACCAGGTCAAGGATTTCTCCCGCCTGGATTGCGACCTGGCGTTGTACTACTGCCGCACTCCGCCAAAGGACATGCAGGTGACCCCGCTGTTTGCCGAGGAAGTGTTCCCGGTGTGCAGCCCGGGCTATCTGGCCAAGAACCCGACGCTGAGCACCCCGCAGCAGCTGGCTGATTGCACCTGGCTATGGCTGGAAGATCCGCAGCGCGACTGGATCGGCTGGTCCGAATGGTTCCAGCGCCTGGGCCTGAAAAGCCTTGAGCCACGGCGGCGGATCAACATCAACAGCTACTCGATGCTGATTCAGTCGGCGCTCAGTGGTCAGGGCATCGCCCTGGCCTGGTCGAACCTGGTCGATAACCACCTGCAGACCGGCGCCCTGGTTAGGCCGATCGACACCGTGCTGCAGTCGGATGCGCAGTTCTGCCTGCTCGAGCCGCTCGGCCGGGGCGTGATGCGTCAAAGCGTTAAGTGCTTCCGCGCCTGGTTGCTCGAGCAGTTGCCGCCTGCGTTGGACGCCGCCACGCTCGGCAGCGGCGCATAAATACCGGGCCGAAACGAACGCTGCCGCAGGCTTGTGGCCTGCGGCAGCGTTGCATGGAGCAGTCGCGGCGCTAGTTGTCGGACTATGCGCGGCTATTCCTCAGCAGGCCTTGCGCGCGGGTAGCGCGAGGGGAATGGCCCCGCCCAGCGCGACCGTAGGCGCATTGCCTGGCTCGTCCTGGGAGTGTTCCTGCGTTAGCGACTGGCATCCCGGTGGTGGCGTGGGAGGGCCAGCGGAGCTGCCTGACGCAAGCGACGCGTCGTGACAGGACTCAGGTGCAGGATGAATAAGTTGATTAATGGGTGTTGGATGCTTTCCAGCCTGTTGGCATCACCTGCAACACCCAATAAATCCGCTTAAAAACGCTCGAGTTTCGCCTGGGCAGGTAACCCCCCCGGTGGGCGTTTGTCGCGCGCTGCTGGATACCGCAGTCCGGTCGCCTGCCGGTGCCGAATGGCTGGTTTGATGGTGGCTAAAGTGACGTTTTCCCAACCCCTGGAACAAGCCATTTATTGTCATGGATTGATGATCTTTACGCATATGCAAGCCCCCGCTGTGGGGCTGGCAGCGGCCAAGCAAGGCGTTGCGCGTGGCTTTTTGGATTAATGATTAAAAGTCATAAATTCGGCTGTAAAAATCGTTTGTCGAACAATCCCCAGATTCTCGAAACTCGCTGCCAACGGAGCCTGGCCAGTGAGCCTGCCGATCATTACCCACCGTGCCCAGCAGGGGAGAACAACAATGACTTCGACCACTTCTCAACAAATTCCTGTGCATCATCTGGAAACCGTCCTCAACCCGATTCACCAAGCCACCGGGCTGAGTAACGAGTTCTACACCGAGCAGCGTCATTTCGAGCTGGAGCGCGATCAGGTGATGGGCAAGACCTGGGCCTGCGTCGGTTTCGCCAGCGACCTGACCCAGAATGGTTCGGTCAAACCGGTCGACTTCATGGGCCTGCCGCTGCTGCTGATGCGCAATCGCGAAGGCCTGGTGCAGGTGTTCCACAACGTCTGCAGCCACCGCGGCATGAAGCTGGTGCAGGAAGAGGGCACCGTGCAAGGCGTGATCCGTTGCCCCTACCACTCCTGGACCTACGACCTGAATGGCGGCCTGCGCGGCACGCCGCACGTCGGCGGTATCGATGTGCACAAGGACGAGCGCTTCGCCTGCGAAAAGCACGGCTTGAAGGCCATCCGCAGCGCCATCTGGATGGACATGGTGTTCGTCAACCTGTCCGGCGATGCCCAGCCGTTGGAAGACATGCTCGCGCCGTTGACCGCGCGCTGGAGCCAGTTCCTCGGGGATGACGGCATGAGCCTGCTGCGCCGCCGTCCGGGCTTTGATGCCACCACACTGGACATCAACTGCAACTGGAAGCTGGCGGTAGAGAACTACTGCGAGGCCTACCACCTGCCGTGGGTGCACCCGAGCCTGAACACCTATTCGCGCCTGGAAGACCACTACAACATCCTCTTCGACGAGCATTTCGCCGGTCAGGGCAGCTACGCCTACAACCTCTCCGATGTCGCCGGTACGCACCTGCCGAAGTTCCCCAGCTGGCCGCAGGATCGTCTGCGCAACGCCGAATACGTCGCCTTCTTCCCCAACGTGCTGCTCGGTATTCAGGCCGACCACGCCTTCGCCATGCAGCTGGAGCCGGTCGCGCCGGGCCGTACCATCGAGCACCTGCGCCTGTTCTACGTCGGCGACGAGGCCCTGGGTGACGAGTACGCCGCTTGCCGCAACGCCATTCTGGAGTCCTGGAAGGTGGTATTCGCCGAGGACATCGCCTCGGTCGAAGGTATGCAGAAGGGCCGTCACTCGCCCGGCTATGGCGGCGGCGCCTTCTCCCCGGAGATGGACATCCCCACGCATTACTTCCATCAGTGGGCTGCGCGTCAGCTGCTGGCCACCGTACCGTCCGCCTGAGGAGGCCGCCATGTATCCGATTGCATCCCACTGGCTTAACTACATCGACGGCGAATGGCTCGACAGCGAGTCGCGCCTGACGGTGAACAACCCCGGTACTGCCGAGCCAGTGGCGACCATCGCCCAGGCCAGCATCGCCGATGCCGAACGTGCCGTGCAGGCCGCCCGGCGTTGCGCTGACAGTGGCGCGCTGAGCAGCGTGCGCCCGGCGCAGCGGGTCACCTGGCTGCTGCGTATCGCCGCAGAGATCCGTGCGGTGGCCGACGAAGGCGCCTGGGTGCTGTGCCAGGAAAACGGCAAGAGCCTGAACGATGCCCGTGACGAGTTCACCGAGGCGGCGCGCTACTTCGAGTATTACGCCGGCATGGCCGACAAGATCGAGGGCACCTCGATCCCGCTGGGCAACGGTTACATGGATTTCACCCTGTACGATCCGATGGGCGTCTCGGCGCAAATCGTGCCCTGGAACTTCCCGGTATCGATCTGCGCCCGCTCGCTGGCTCCGGCCCTGGCCGCCGGTAATGCGGTGGTGATCAAGTCGCCGGAGCTGTCGCCGCTGGGCATGTGCGTGCTGCTGCGCGCCATTGCCAATGCCGGCTTGCCAAATGGCGCGGTCAACCTGATCTGCGGCCGTGGCCGTGAGGTCGGCAGTCACCTGGTCGGCCATCGCAGCGTCGATCAGATCGTCTTCACCGGCTCGGTACCGACCGGCCAGACCATTCTCCGCGATGCTGCCGAGCACGCCATCCCCAGCGTCATGGAGTTGGGTGGCAAGTCGGCGGCGATTGCCTTCGCCGACGCCGATCGCCAGCAGCTGCTGGCCAGCGTCAAGGGCGGCATCTTCTTCAATGCCGGCCAGGTCTGTTCGGCCATGTCGCGCCTGCTGGTGCAGCGCGAGATCTATGAAGAAATCGTCGAGTCCGTCGTCGAGCTGGCCGAAGGCCTCAGCGTCGGCCTCGGTCAGGACAACCCGGACCTCACTCCGGTGGTCAGCGCCGGGCAACTGGCCAGCATCGAAACCTTGTGTCGGCGCGCAATCGATGAGGGCGCGGTGGCTGCCACCGGTGGTGAGGCTTTCAGCGACAGGGCCGGGCATTTCATGCGCCCGACTGTGTTCCGCGACGTTAGCCCCGAGATGTGCATTGCCCAGGAAGAGGTGTTCGGCCCGGTCCTGGCGATCATCCCCTTCGATACCGAGGAGGAGGCCATCGCCATCGCCAACGGCACCGAATTCGGCCTGGTCGCCGGCGTGTTCACCCAGGACATCAGCCGCGCCATGCGCTGCTCGCGCCGCCTCAAGGCCGGCCAGGTGTTCGTCAACGAGTGGTATGCCGGTGGCATCGAGACGCCGTTCGGCGGTGTCGGTTTGTCCGGTTTCGGCCGGGAAAAGGGCCAGGAAGCCTTGTACAGCTACGTGCGCACCAAGAACGTAGCGATCCGCGTAGCGGGGGAGTAAACGAGATGTTCAAGACCTGGCTCTGTGTAGTGTGCGGTTTGATCTACGACGAAGCGCTCGGCTGGCCGGATGACGGCATCATCGCCGGCACCCGTTGGGACGATGTGCCGGAAGATTGGAAATGCCCCGAGTGTGGCGTCGGCAAGGACGATTTCGAGATGCTCGATATCAGCCCTGTGGTGGCCGCCGCCGCGGTCAGTGCGCCGGTTGCAGCGTCTGTTGCAGCAGCAGTATCGGCGCAGGCGCTGACAGCAACGGCAAAACCGGCCGCCGCCCAGGCGCAGCCGCGCCAGCCAATCGTGATCATCGGCAGCGGCTACGCCGGCTATGGCTTGGCCCAGGCCTTGCGCCGGGCCGATCCGCTGGTCGAGATCCGCGTACTGACCCAGGAGTCGGGTCATCTGTATTCCAAGCCGGCGCTGTCCATCGGCCTGGCCCAGGGCAAGAGCGCCGCAGCGTTGTCCGGTGAGTCGGCCCTGGCCATCGAGAAGCGCCTGAAGATCCGTGTTTATCCGTATTGCACGGTCGAGCGTATTGACGCCGTGGCGCGGCGCCTGCACACCAACATCGGCGAGATGGAGTACGGCCAGTTGGTGCTGGCCAGTGGTGCGGCGCCAATCCGTCTGCCGATCGAAGGCGACAGCGCGGCGCTGCTCAGCGTCAACAATTTGCATGACTACCGCAGCTTCCGTGAGCGCCTGGTCGGCGTGCAGCGGGTGGCCATCCTCGGTGACGGCCTGATCGGTTGCGAGTTCGCCAACGATCTGGCCAGCAGCGGCTTCCAGGTCAGCGTCATCGGCCTCGGTCAGTGGCCGATGGAGCGCCTGCTGCCGGTCGAGGCCGGACAGCAATTGCAGGCCGCCCTGGGCGAGCTGGGCGTGAGCTGGCATTTGCAGAACACCGTGCAGCGCATTGACTCGGCCGAGCAGGGCTATCGCCTGACGCTCGCCGATGGTCAGCGTCTGGAAGCCGATCTGGTGCTGTCCGCCGTCGGTCTGCGGCCCAACCTGGGGCTGGCCGAGACGGCCGGCGCCGCCGTGGGCCGGGGCATCCAGGTGGACGCTCAGTTGCAGACCTCGCAGCCGGGGATATTCGCCCTCGGTGACTGCATCGAGATCGACGGTCAGCTGCTGCCCTACCTGGCGCCGATCAACCAGGGCATCCAGGCGTTGAGCAAGACCCTGCTCGGCCAGCCGACGGCGGTCAGCTACCCGCTGATGCCGGTGACGGTGAAGACCCCGGCTGCGCCGCTGTGCCTGTTGCCGCCTGCTGTTGGCGTAACCGGCGAATGGCGCTGCACCAACACCGACGATGGCCTGAGCGCCGGTTATTACGATGCCGAGGGGGCGCTGCACGGCTTCGTCCTGCTCGGTCGCCAAGCACAATTGCAGCGCAACAGTTGGCTGCAGTCCTGTCAGAACGCTCAACGGGCCGTGGCCTGAGGGCAGTCGCATGAAAAAACCCATCAAGTTGCCCTACGACGACGCCAGCTGCGGCTGGTATGCGGCTCTGCCCGAACAACCGGCCTGCACCCGCCTGCAGGGCGAGCAGCGCGCCGACTACACGGTGATCGGCGCCGGCTTCGCCGGCTTGGCCGCCGCGCGGCGCCTGGCCGAGCACCACCCCGAGGCGCGCATCCTGCTGGTCGACGCCCAGCGCGTGGCCTATGGCGCCTCCGGGCGCAACTCCGGCTTCGTCATCGACCTGCCGCACAAGTTCGCCCTGGAGCATCCGGACCCGGCGCACAAGCAGCGCCTGCTGGCGCTCAATCGCGCCGCTATCGCCCAGTTGCAGGGACTGATCCAGAGTCACAAGATCGACTGCCAGTGGTCCCATGCCGGCAAGTACCAGGGCGCGGTGGGCCCGCGTGGCCTGGCCTACCTCGATCACTTCGAGAAGCTGATGAGCGACCTCGGCGAGCCGTTCCAGCGGGTCGAGCGTGCCGAACTGGCCAAGGTAGTTGGCAGCGATCATTACAGCGGGGCGATCTACACCCCGGGTTGCTACCTGATGCAGCCGGCGGCTCTGGTCACCGGCCTCGGGCGTTCGCTGCCGGGCAACGTCGAGCTGCTGGAAGAGTCGCCGATCCAGCGCCTGGAGCGTGACGGTCAGGGCGGCTGGATTCTGCACGGCAATAACGGCCGTATCCGCACCCCGCAGCTGTTGCTCGGCACCAGCATCTTCACCCAGGAATTCGGTTATCTGCGCAACCGCCTGCTGCCGGTGATGACCTTCGCCAGCTGGACCCGGCCACTGACCGACAGCGAACTGCAGGTGTATGGCGGTCAGCTCGACTGGGGCCTGACCCCGGCCGACCACGCCGGCACCACGGTGCGCATGACTCAGGATCGCCGCCTGATCATTCGCAACACCTACAAGCACGTGCCCAAGTACGGTCAGAGCACCAGCGATGCCATGCGCGCCAGTGTCCGTGAGGATCACCGCAAGGCCTTCCTGGCGCGCTTCCCGCAACTGGCCAACGTGCCATTCAGCCACACCTGGGGCGGCGTTTATGCCATCTCGCGCAACTTCACCAACTTCTTCGGCGAGCTGGAGCAGGGCGTGTACGCCTCGGCCTGCGACAACGGCGTCGGCGCGGCCTGGGGCACCATTTCCGGCACCCTGCTGGCGGATCTGGCGGTGGGCGCGGATTCGGCGCAGCTGCGCGACATCCAGGCGGTTACCGGCATGCCGTCGTTGAACCCGCCGGAACCCTTCCTCGGCCTCGGCGTGCGTTCGCGCATTCGCCTGGCGGCCTGGAACAGTCGGAGCGAGCTATGAGTCAGGTCGTTTCTGGCAAAGGCCCGGTGCTGCTGGTCGATCACCATGACCTGGAATTTATTCCGCGTGGGGGGCCGCCTGGCGCCGCCTTTGTCGCCCGCGCCATCAGCAACGAAGTGTCGCCGAATATCGGTATCGGCTTCGCCCGCTGGGAGGGCGCCGAGGTCAACTGGACCCTGCTGTATGACGAAGTGATCTTCGTCATCGAAGGCTGTTTCGAGCTGCAGGCCAACGGTGAGCTGTACCGGGTCAAACCGGGCCAGCTGCTGTGGATTCCGGAAGGCACCGAGCTGGTCTACGGCGGCCATGCGTTGTTTGGTTACGTGGTGCATCCGGGCGACTGGAAGCAACGTCACGGTTTGGCCTGAGCCTTTGCCCTAGTCATTCTGCCGCCGCATTCCCCTAACCGGAAGCGGCGGTTTTCTTCGTTCTGGCCAAGGAGCCACGCATGCTCGGACTGACACGGACCTTCGGCGCCCTGTACCTGGCCAGCCTGTTGATGCAGCTGGGCTCGACCCTGCTGATGACCTACCTGGCGCTACGCCTGAGTGCCGACGGGGTGGCCGAGTTCTGGGGTGGCGCGCTGATGGCCGCCAACGCCCTGGGCATGGTGGCCGGCGGCAAGGTCGGGCGGGTGCTGATTCAGCGGGTCGGGCATATCCGCACCTATGTTGCCTGTGGCGGGGTGATTTCCGCCGCCGTATTGGCCCACGAATTCAGCAGTGCCTTGCCGCTTTGGCTATTTCTGCGTGCACTGGTCGGCCTGGCGATGATGTGCCAGTTGATGGTGCTGGAAAGCTGGCTCAACGACCGCGCCCGCAGCGACCAGCGCGGCAAGGTGTTGGGCATCTACATGGTGGCGATCTACGTCGGCATGGTGCTCGGCCAACTGGCCCTGAGCTGGAAGGGCGATCTGGGCATCCACGCGCTGCTCGGTGTGGCCATGGCCTTTGCCCTGTGCCTGGTTCCGGTGGCCCTGACTCGCAGCATGCACCCGGCGGCGCTGCAGCCGGCACCCGTGAATATCAAGCTGTTTATCCAGCGGGTGCCGCAGTCGCTGGTCACCGTTCTGATGGCCGGTATTATCTACAGCGCCTTCTTTGGCCTGGCGGCCATCTATGCCAGTCGCCAGGGCCTGGATACCACCGAGGTCGGCCAGTTCATGGCGATGATCATCGGTGCTGGCCTGCTCGCCCAGCTGCCCCTCGGTTGGTTGTCCGACCGCTTGCCGCGGGCCAGCCTGATCCGTGGTGTGGCGGTGCTGCTGGTCCTCGCTTGCCTGCCGCTGGGTTTCTCTCAGCAACCGTCCTTCGGCGTCCTGCTGCTGGTTGGCGCCTGCATCGGTTTTCTGCAGTTCTGCCTGTATCCGCTGGGCGTGGCCCTGGCCAACGACAATATCGAAGCCGAACTGCGTGTGTCCCTGGCTGGCCTGTTGCTGGTGACTTACGGCGTCGGCGCCGCTATCGGCCCGTTGCTGGCCGGCGCGCTGATGGAGCGCTTCGGCGCATCCAGCCTGTATCTGTTCTCTGCCGCCTGCGCCGCACTGCTGGCCCTGGCGGTCGGTCAAGGCAAGGTCAGCGGCGCGCACTTGCAGGAGGATGCGCCGCTGCATCACCAGGCCACCCCCATCGGCCTGGCCAGTGCCACCCTGGCTGCGGCGGTCGAACCGGCCAGCCCAAGCGACAGCGAGGGCGAAACCGAGTCAGCAACGGAAGTGGCTGCGGTAACGTTGGCCGAGCGGCCGGCAAGCTGAGTATTGAATGAGAACCCCTCCTTTAACCTGAGTCAGTTAACTGGAATCCAGCTGATGTTCGACAACAAGAATAAGTACCCGAGCGACGAGTCCGCCAACCAGCCGTTGCGTAACCCGGTCAGCACCCAGACCCTGGAGGCGGCGCGCGCCTACCGCCTGCAGCGGGTGCGCGAGCAACTGCTGGCTGCCGATTGCGCGGCCATTCTGCTGTACGACCCGGTGAATATCCGCTACGCCACCGACACCTCGAACATGCAGGTGTGGACGCTGCATAACTTCGCCCGTTACGCCCTGGTGTTCGCCACGGGCCCGGTGATCCTCTTCGAGTTCCACAACTGCGAGCACCTGCACGAGGGCAACGGCCTGATCGACGAGATTCGTCATGCGGTGAGCTGGAGCTACTTCGGCGCCGGTTCGCGGATCAGTGAGAAGGCCAAGGTCTGGGCCGCGGAAATCGTCGAGCTGCTGCGTCAGCACGCCGGTGAGGGTGCGCGGCTGGCGGTGGACAAGGCCGACTTCGAGGGCCTCGAGTTGCTGCAGGCGCAGGGCCTGACCCTGGTCGAGGGCCACAGCCTGATGGAGGAGGCACGCCGGATTAAATCCGCCGCCGAACTGGAACTGATGCGCTGGACCATCGCCGTGTGCGAGAAAGGCATCCAGCGCATGCACGACGAGCAGCGCCCGGGCATGAGCGAGAACCAGCTGTGGGCCTGGCTGCACTACGAGAACATCCGCCACGGCGGCGAGTGGATCGAGACCCGTCTGCTGGCCTCCGGGCCGCGCACCAACCCGTGGATGCAGGAATCCAGCGAGCGGGTGATGCAGCAAGGCGAGATCGTCTCCTTCGACACCGACCTGATCGGCCCCTACGGCTACTGCGCCGACATTTCCCGGGCCTGGACCGTCGGCCACGTCGCGCCCACGGCCGAGCAGCGCAAGCTGTATGCCCTGGCCTTCGAGCAGGTGCATCACAACATGGACCTGCTGCGCCCCGGCATCAGTCACCGCGAGTTCGTCCAGCGCGCCTGGGACATTCCCCAGCCCTACCAGCACAACCGCTATTGCTGCGTGGTGCACGGCGTCGGCCTGGCCGACGAGTACCCGGCCCTGGCACACAAGGGTGCGGACTGGGACAGCAGCGGTTACGACGGGGTCATCGAGGAAAACATGGTGCTCTGCGTCGAGAGTTATATCGGTGAGCGCGGTGGCAAGGAGGGCATCAAGCTTGAGCAGCAGGTGCTGATCACCCGCGATGGTTGCCAGCCATTGTCGCAATACCCCTGGCAGGATGACTGGTTATAAACAGTCGTGGGTGTAATGACTCTGAGGTAGTGGATATAACGCAATAAAAATAACTCGGTGGTCGGTTCAGTGTGCGGATTAACGGGCGTTAATTGCGGCAGGCATGGTTGTGCCCTTGATTAACAATAAGGTCGTTGTTGTCAGCTTTTATTAATGATCAAAAGTCATTAATAGCGCACATAAAATGATTTGTGGCGAGCGCTTGGCTACCCGACCATCACTTATCTGTTCAATTCGCGGGTCTGTTTTTATTGGCGGTTAACGCCATTGGAATCCTGCCCGGTATTGGCATGACTACAAAAACAATACAGTGAGGACCCTTGCGTGAAAGACATTGCTGCCGATGCTTCAGTGCCCCGGAGTTTCAATATCCAGATATTGGGTTTGAACTTCCATCGGGTTATTTTTCCTGCTTCATTCTCGATTGTGCTGGCCCTGGTGTTGCTGGCCCTGAATGACCCCGCGGCCTTCGGTCAGGCCCTAGAGGGAACCAAGGGCTGGATCCTGAAGAACTGCGACTGGTTCATCATGATCATGGGCAATCTGGCCGTGCTGTTCTGCGCCGGCCTGGCGTTGTCGCCCTTCGGCAAGATCCGCCTGGGCGGTAAAGAGGCCAAGCCCGAGTTCGGTACTCTGTCCTGGTTTTCCATGCTGTTCGCCGCCGGGATGGGCGTCGGCCTGTTGTATTGGGGCGTGGCGGAGCCGGTGGCGCAGTACACCGAATGGTGGAAAACCCCGCTCAACGTGCCCAAGCAGACGCCTGAAGCGCTGCATGCGGCCATGGGTTCGACCATTTTTCACTGGGGTTTTCATCCCTGGGCGATCTACCTGACCAGCGCCCTGGTGGTGGGGTTCTTTGCCTACAACAAGGGCCTGCCGTTTTCCCTCAGTTCCGGCCTGCAGCCGCTGATTGGCAAGGCGCACAAGGGCCTGCCGGGACAGCTGGTGGATACCTTCACCGTGGTGCTGACGGTGTTCGGCCTGGCCACCTCCCTGGGTCTTGGTGCCATGCAGGCGACCGCCGGGATCTCGCATGTTCTGGGCATCCCCAACTCCTTTGGCTTGCAGTTGCTGTTCATCGTGGTGGTGACTGGCGTGGCGGGGTTCTCCCTGTGGCGCGGTATGGATGCCGGGGTCAAGCTACTCAGTAATATCAACATGCTGCTGGCGCTGGGCCTGTTCCTGCTGGTGGTCGCGGGCATTGGTGTGCTGAGCTTCTTCTCGGGGGTGCTGGACACTACTGTCGATTTCGTCGAGTTCTTCCTGCCGCTGGCCAATTGGGTCAACCGCCCGGATCAGGACTGGTTCCAGGGTTGGACGGTGTTCTACTGGGCCTGGTGGTGCACCTGGGGACCGCTGGTCGGGGTGTTCGTCGCCCGTGTTTCCCGGGGCCGCACGCTGCGGCAGATGGTCGGCGTGGTGATGGTGGTGCCGACCATCGTGGCGATTTTCTGGTTCAGCGCCTTCGGCGGTGGCGCCATTGCTCAGGTCATTGATGGCACGGGTGCCCTGGCAGCCGGTCTGGCGGACGTCAACATGGCGATCTTCCAGTTCCTCGAAGTGTTGCCGCTGGCGGCTATCAGCTCGGTGCTGGTGGTGGTCCTGCTGATTATCTTCATGGTCACCTCCATGGACTCCGGCGCCCTGGTGGTCGACAACCTGGCGGCAGGTGGCGATCCGGGGACTTCGCCGGTGCAGCGCGTGCTGTGGCTGGTGATGATTGCCCTGGTCACCATCACGCTGTTCGTGATTGGCGGTGATACCGCGCTCAAAGGCATTCAGGCCGGGGCCGTGGCCATGGGCTTGCCGTTCATGGCGCTGATGCTGTTCTTGATGATCGGCTTTCTCAAGGCGCTGAGCCAGGAACCGCGCGGCTAAGCGGACTCGCCTCGACGCTGGCCGGTGCGCTTGCCGGTCACGCCCGTAGAAATTGTTGCCTGACCTATGCCGGCTCACACCTCAGGGAGTGGGCCGGTTTTTTTTGCGTTACGCCCAACTGGCTACTTGGGCTGCGCCACTGTGCGCAGGTAGGGTTTCAGCGTCTTGAAGCCTTCGGGGTATTTGCGCTGGGCTTCCTCGTCGGACACCGATGTGGGGATGATCACATCCTCGCCTGGCTTCCAGTTCACCGGGGTCGCCACCGTGTGCTTGGCGTTCAACTGCAGGGAGTCCAGCAGGCGCAGCACCTCGTCGAAGTTGCGCCCGGCACTCATTGGATAGACCAGCATGGCCTTGACCTTCTTGTCCGGGCCGATGATGAACACCGAGCGCACCGTGGCGTTGTCCACGGCGGTGCGCGGGCCGCCGCTGGCATTCGGGTGAATCATGTCGTAGAGCTTGGCCACCTTGAGGTCTTCATCGCCGATCATCGGGTAGTTGACCGCATGACCCTGGGTCTCCTGGATGTCGGCGGCCCAGGCCTGGTGGTTGCTGACCGGATCGACGCTGAGTCCGAGGATCTTGGTGTTGCGCTTGTCGAACTCCGGCTTGAGTTTGGCCATGTAGCCGAGCTCGGTGGTGCACACCGGGGTGAAGTCTTTCGGGTGGGAGAACAGAATGGCCCAGCTGTCGCCGATCCAGTCATGAAAGTGCAGGGTGCCTTCGGTGCTTGCGGCGCTGAAGTCCGGTGCTTCGTCGCCAATACGAATGGTCATGTGCAACCTCCTTGCAGGTGATGCCTCGCGGTGTAGGGAATGGCTGTCCGCTGTTGTGGCAATCATTCAGTATAGGCGCTGGAATAGAGGCCACGAGTGGGGCAGGGGACGCCTGGTCGGGAACCTCGGTCAGGTTGCTTCACGCTTCCCCCGTGCGCTGCACTCGGCTAAGGTGCCGGCCATCGACTCCCGCGTTGCGGCAACAGTTAAGGCGCCTATGACTCAACACCCGAACAACCCCCTGCATGGCGTGACCCTGCAAACCATCCTCACCGAACTGGTCGCCCACTACGGTTGGGACGGCCTGGCTCGCTTGATTGATATCCGCTGCTTCAAGAGCGACCCGAGCATCAAGTCGAGCCTGACCTTTCTGCGCAAGACCCCCTGGGCGCGGGAGAAGGTCGAGGCGCTGTACCTGCATATGCTCAAGGGCTAAGCCCTCGTCGCTAGCTAGCAGGGTGTCGGCACATTCGCGGCCAAGGCGGCTTACCTCGCGCTGAACCCTCTGCCTGGATCGACCATCGCGTACGCCTCTCGCCCTGCCTGCACTGCGGAGGTTTTTTACCGATACGGCCCACCCATAAAGTCCGCGGTCATGACGCAGATGGGCTCGTGCATGACGCCCAGAGAACGGTGTGGGGGTGTTTCGCGACCCTATAGTCAGCCGCGCAGAAATAACCTGTTCTGTCCTGGAATGGATTTCCCTTAGTTTGCCTCGCGGTACTTTCGGTTCGACGTTTACGTCGATGCTGGTGACCTCGGCTTATCTAAATAAAAGTGCAAATACATGGGCTGTTAGTGCAGAGCGGAGATTGCCGAGGTAATTGGTGGATTGATGACAATATCTCACTAATCCTGCTCGGATAAATCATTTGTCAAAGGCCCCTCGTTAGAGAATTCTTGGGCCGGAAATATAACCTGGAGATTAATACAAAGTTGCCGGTGACTCGCCGTTGGCTGAGCGTGCAGTAATACATATCGACTATAACAATGGAGAAAAAGGTATGAGCAATTCCAGTGGGTTATGGCGTGGCGTCGACGCCCGGATAACCTTGGTTTCGATGGTGATAATCGTGGCTTTTGTCGCCTTCTGTGGCGTCATGGGCGACAAAGCCGGTGCAATATTCGGCGAACTCTCCACGAGCATTCTGCTGAACTTCAAGTGGTTCTACCTGGCGATGGCTTCGGGCGTCCTGGTGTACTTGCTGTATTTGATGATGAGTCGCTTCGGCAATATCACCCTGGGCCGCGACGGTGAAAAACCGGAGTTCAGCACCACCTCCTGGCTGTCGATGTTGTTCAGTGCCGGCATGGGCATTGGCCTGCTGTTCTGGTCGGTGGCCGAACCGATGTGGCATTACGCCGGCAACCCCTTCAGCGCCACGGCGCTGACCGACGAAGCGGCCGAGTCGGCGATGCGCGTCACCTTCTTCCATTGGGGCATGCACGCCTGGGCCCTGTACCTGATGCCGGCCCTGTGCCTGGCCTATTTCTCCTTCCGTAAAGGCAAGCCGCTGTCCATTCGCTCGACCCTGGTCCCGCTGTTTGGCGAGGCGCGGATGAACGGTTGGTTGGGCGCCATCTTCGACATCCTGATCGTGGTGGTGACGGCTTTCGGTATCGCCACCTCCTTCGGCCTCGGCGTCGAGCAGATGACCACCGGGATCAAGACCTTGACCGGTTATGAGGCCGGCATCGGCGTGAAGATGCTGCTGATCCTGAGCATTTCCCTGGTGGCCATCATGTCGGTGGTGTCCGGTGTGGATCGCGGTATCAAGCTGCTGTCGCTGTGGAACATGGCGCTGTCCCTGTTGATCCTGGCCGCCGTCATGGCGTTCGGTCCGACCCGTTACATCCTCAACACCATCCTCGAGGGCACCTCCGGCTACGCGCAGAGCGTGATCGGCATGAGCCTGTGGAGCGATGCGCAGAAAGACGCGGGCTGGCAGAACTGGTGGACCGCCTTCTACTGGGCCTGGTGGCTGACCTGGGCGCCCTTTGTCGGCACCTTTATCGCGCGCATCTCGCGTGGTCGCACCATCCGCCAACTGGTGATGGGCTCGCTGATCATTCCGGTGCTGTTCAGCTTCGTCTGGATCGGTACCTTCGGTGGCGCCGCGCTGAATTACGAGAAGGCCGATCGGGTCGCCCATCAGGCGCAGGTGGAGAGCCAGGCGTTGCAAGGCGAAGCGGCCGAGTTCAAGGGCGGCGAGGTGCTGCTGGCAACCAAGGCGGACGCGACCAACTCGCTGTTCACCCTGTTCGACAAGATCGAGCAGTCGGCCGGCGTTAGTATCGGCGGGCTGCTCAGTGCACTGGCTTCGCTGCTGATCGTCACCTACTTCGTCACTTCGGCGGACTCCGGCACCCTGGTGGTCAGTACCCTGGCGGCTCGTGGCAGCCTTCATCCGCCGGTGGCTAGTCGGGTCATCTGGGGCCTGATGGTCGGCGCCATCGCTGCGGGATTACTCTGGTCGGGCGGCCTGAAGAGCGTGCAGACCGCAGCTATCTGTGCTGCCCTGCCGATCGCGGTGATCCTGATTCTGATGGCCATGGCCCTGCACCGGACACTGCTGGCCGAGCCAGCGAAGAGTCTGACCTTGACCGATGACTATGAGCCGACGCTTGGCTGATTCCTGCTGAAACACCCGAAAAGCCCGCCACTGATCCTGAAGTGGCGGGCTTTTTTTGCGTGAGTGGCCCCAACCCGCTGCGCGAGTGCAGGCACCTGCACAGGGGTTCAGCCGGTCTCCCGATTCAACCAGTCGAAGAACGCTTTGACCGACGGGTGACGTTCGCGTCCTGGCACGCACAGCACGCTGTAGCCGGCGCCGGGTACGCTGACCTGCGGCCGATAAGGCTGCAGCAGACCGTTGGCCAGGCTTTCTGAAACCAGGATCGAGCTGGCCAGCACCAGGCCCTGACCGGCAATCGCCGCCTGCAACGCATAGTGCTCGTCGTCGTACTCGCGGATGGTTGCCGCGTTCTGCAGCCAGTCTTCGCCGGCCTGCTCACACCACGCCTGCCAACCCAGAGCGTAGAGCTCGGAGTTGTGCCAGTGCACGCTGATCAGTGTCGGCTTCTGTTGTGTGGCTCGCGCCACTTGGGCCGGCGAGCCATAGACCCCGAAGTGTTCCTCGAACAGGCGGATGCCGAAGAGGCTGCCGGCGGGCTCGAAGCCGTAGCGGATGGCCAGATCAACGCTGGCATCCTGGTGCAGGTCGATGACTGCGCAGTTGGTGTCCAGGCGCAGCTTGATGTTTGGTTGCGCGGCATAGAAACGTCCGAGCCGAGGCACCAGCCAGAGCGCCGCGAAGGCCGGCGTGGTGGAGATCGTCAGGTGGCCGGCGCTGCGTTGTGGGCGCAGGGTGTCGACGCTCTGTGCCACTTCCAGCAGGGCGCCATGCAGGCTGCTGAACAGGCGCTCGCCGCCATCAGTCAGGCGCACTCGGCGCGGTAGACGCTCGAACAGGGGAGCACCGAGCCAGGTTTCCAGTGAGCGGATTTGATGCGAGATCGCCGTTGGCGTCACCGCCAGCTCCGCCGCCGCGGCCTTGAAGCTCAGGTGGCGGGCGGCCGACTCGAAGGCGCGCAGGGCGTTGAGGGGCAGGGATGCGAACATGTTGCTCCTATGGATGAATTCAGATCATCTCGAATAACTACTCATCATTTGTTCGGGCGCCTCTGTATGCATAACTTTGCTCCGCAGCAGTAAGCCAGTGAGGCTACCTGATTCCATCTCGGGAAATGACTAACAGATGAACAGAATTCTTGCAGTGCACAGCAGTCCTCGCGGGGAGCGCTCGCATTCGCGGCGCCTGGCAGAGGTGTTTCTCGATGCGTGTCTTGCCGCCCACCCTGGAGCCGAACTGACTCGGCGCGAGGTGGGCCGCGGGTTCATTCCGCATGTCAACGAGGCATTCGTGGCGGCCGCCTTCTACCCTCAGCCAGCGTCACGACCGCTGTCCATGCAGGCCGATCTGGCCTTGAGCGATGTGCTGGTGGATGAGGTGTTGGGTCACGAGCTGCTGGTTATTTCCGCACCGATGTACAACTTCAGCGTGCCCAGCGGGCTCAAGGCCTGGATCGACCAGATAGTACGCATGGGGCGTACCTTCGACATCATTGAGGACAATGGCATCGCGCAGTACCAGCCGCTGGTGTGGGGTAAGCGCGCGGTGATCATCACCAGTCGCGGTGGCCACGGCTTCGGCCCCGAGGGTCCCAACGCCGCGTTCAACCATGCCGATACCCTGTTGCGCACGGCACTCGGTTTCATTGGTATCGAAGATATCAGCGTGGTAGCGGCAGAAGGCGAGGAGTCCGATAACCAGGCTTTTCAGGCGTCCTGTGTGGCCGCCGAGCGGCAACTACGAGTCCTGGCCGAACAGCTGAGGTGAGGCGACGTTGGCTTGAAGCAATTGCCTATAGTCGCCTGCTGGGTTGCCTTGAGAGGGCGCTCGGGATCGCTGTTGCAGATCGAGTTGACGAGTCCGAATGAGCGCGCAGGGCAGTGCCCAGCCGATTACTTCCAGCTGGCCTGTACCGGCGCCAGCGGTGCCTGGCACTGGCTGTTACTGCCCGGCTCCAGGTAAGGCGCGAGGGTCGGGGCCATGCCTTTGAGTACTTGCACCGGCAGCGCCGAGGTGAAGGTGAAGCCTTCCGCCGCCTGGCCGGGAACGAAGGCGGTAAGGGTGCCGTAATGCCGTGGGCCGAGGTAGAAGACGAAGGTGGCGGTGCGGTTGATCGCCCGCGAGCTGAGCACCTGGCCGCCGCGACCGACGGTTTCGACGCGATTGTCGCCGGTACCGGTCTTGCCACCGAGGGTCAGTTGGCGGCCGTCGAGCAGGCTGAAACTGCCTTGCAGGCGCCGCGCGGTGCCGCCTTCGACCACTTGCGAGAGGGCGCCGCGCAGGGCTGCGGCGACTTCCGAGGCCATCACCCGTTTGCCGACGAGGGCCTTGCGCCCAACCAGGGTGTCGTAGGGCGTGTCGGCGGCGAAGTGCAGGCTGTCGATGCGCAGGGTCGGTTGGCGCACGCCGTCATTGAGGATGATGCCCATCAGTTCCGCCAGCGCGGCCGGGCGGTCGCCGGAACTGCCGATGGCGGTGGCCAGCGACGGCACCAGATACTCGAAGGGATAACCGAGGCGCTGCCAGCGACTGTGGATGTCGAGGAAGGCTTCGACCTCCAGCATGATGCGCAACCGACTGTCGCGGGCGCTCTTGTGCCGACTCCTGAACAGCCAGCCGTAGACTTCCTGGCGCTGGTCGCGGCTGGCGGTGACGGCATCGGCGAAGGTGGCCTGCGGATTTTCCAGCAGGTAGCCGAGCAGCCACAGTTCCAGTGGGTGAACGCGGGCGATGTAGCCCTGATCGGGCAGGCTATAGGCGCCAGGCCCGTAGTCCAGGTAGAGCTGGGTGATGCGTTTGTCGGTGAGTTTCGCCTTGGGCAGCTGAGTACGCAGGAAGGCGGCCAGGGTTGCTTCATCGGCTTCCGGCATCAGGTAGCGGTGCACCGCGGCGAGGCGCACCGGGGTGGCGCGCAGGCCGCCGAGAAAGGTCTCGAGGCGCTGCGCTGCCGCCTGGCCACGGTATTTGCGCCAGAAGCGCAGGAGGAAGGTCTTGCCTTCACGGTCGGCAAAACGGCTGAGGTAGACCTGGCGCCGCGGGTCTTTGTCGTCCTTCAGCAGTTCGGCGCTGTTGCCCGGTGCCTGGTAGGTGCTGTAGCGCACCAGATCGCGCATCAGGCGAATGAACGGCAGGTTGATCGACTCGCGCAGCGCTTCGCGCAGGGTCGGGATGCGGCCGTTGTCTTCTTTGCGGAAGTTGGCAAAGCTGTGCAGCCCGCCGCCGGTAAAGAAGCGCTCGAAGGGGCTGGCGGAGTATTTGCGCTCCAGTGCGGCCTCGAGCATGTCGGGCAGGCTGCTCTCGGGGTTGGCGATTAAAAAGGCGATGGCCCAGCGCGTCAGATAGTCCTGGTCGGCGACCTCCACGTTGCGCAGTTCGGCGGCAGGTTGCCTGGCATGGCGCTGATGCAGTTCGGCGATGATTTCCAGGTAGGTGGACAGCACCCGCAATTTGGCGGTGGAGCCGAGCTCCAGTTTGCTGCCTTCGTTGATGTCGAATGGCTGATCGGTGCTGTCGGTCTGCACGCGCACCCGGCTGCCATTCGGCGTGCGCTCGATCAGGGTGAAACTGTAGCGCACGTCGGCGGTCTTCTCCGCAGACAGCAGGCGTTCTCCAAACAGGCCGATCTGTTCGGCAAAAGCGGGGTCGGCGAGTCGTTGCAGATAGTCGGTGACGGTCTGTTGCAGCTGGTTATTCAGGGTGGTGCTGGCACTCAGGTCGAGGCGGTCGAGGTCATACAGCGGCATGTTCAGTAGCCCGGAGAGGCGCGAGCGGGCCACGCTGATGCCTTTGTTGCCATCGACCGTTTGCAGGTTCGGTTGCAGCTGCCAGTTGCGATAACGCAGTTGGCGGGCCAGGGCCGCGTCGCGCAGTGACGTATCGATCAAACCACCGCCCGCCAGCAGGCGGATATGGCTGTCGATCAAGTCGTCCAGTTCATGCCGGCCCTGAGACAGGTAATAGGAGGGTCGCCGCTGGGCGATCATAAATGACAGCACTTGACGCAGAGCCAGGCCACGTTCGGCATTACTGGCCTCGGGCGAGCGGCTGGGGTCGAGCAGGCGGTTGACCTCGGCGAAGTCGGCGCCGTACCAGATGCGCAACCCATCGGCCAGGCCATTCACCTCGCCATGCCCCGGTGCGGCGGAGAGCGGCACACTGTTGAGGTAGTCGCGCACGATGTTTTCCCGCGCCGTCTGCGTGAGGGGGCCGCCCTGATAGGCGCGCACGCTGGCGGAAACCATCTGCCGCAGTTTTTCCGAGGCGGAAGAGGTTAAGCCACCAGGCGAATGACGGTATTTCTCCAGTTGGGTGGCCAGGGTGCTGCCGCCGGCGGACTGATCCTGGACATCCAGTACCTTGCCGATCTGCGACCAGGCGGCCAGGGCGAAGCGCGGCCAGTCCACCGCCGGATTGGCCTGTGCCGGTTCGGGGTCGAGCAGGTGGCGGTTCTCGATGAACAACAAGCTGCCGACGACCAGAGGCGGGATGGCACTGAAGCTTGGGTAGTATTGCTGGGGGTAGCGGAACTGGTAGAAGGGCGTGCCACGGCAGTCGCTGATGCTAAGGCCCGTCTGGATTTTTTCCGGGTAGGGGGGGAAGAAACCGCGCAGGCTGTAGTCGATCAGCGCCGGGGAGAAGCGTGCTTGTTGCAGGATGTTGAAGTCGCGCTGCATCAGGCGGTCGAGCATCGAGGGCAGATAGGCGTAGCCCTGGCGCTTATCGAAGGGGCCGCTTTGGGGGTAGATGATTGCCGGGCTGGGTCCAGGCTCGACGCTGTAGCTCAGGCGACTGGCATAGCGGCTGATTTCCTGAGCCTGAAAATGGGCGCTGCGCATCTCATAGGCGAGTAGCAGGGCGCCTGCCACCAGGATAAACGCCAACAATAGCCAGAATAGCGTCCACAGTTTGCTGCGCGACTTGCCGGATTTCAGGATAACCACTGGCCGGCTGCTCGGTGGGGCGGCAGTTTCATCTGCATCGGTTTGGTGTAATGCACCCATGGTTGCGTTGCCTGGCTAGGTCGTTCCAGCGTTTACACAAGCGTAGTCGTTGGCCAGCTAAATAGACGCAAAGGCTATTAAGCACGGTACAAAAATATCCGTAGAGCCAGTGCCATCCGTCTACCCAGCATGCAGCCGCAGGAGAGTTTCAGTAGACCTTGGCGATGTGATGAATGTCGTTGCCAAACGTCGTACGTGAGACGCCCGTTTTCGCCTCAGGGCACTACAATCGACCCCATCGTTGAACGGCAGCGAGTGGTTTATGCAGCGCGATCACCGGGAACAACTCAATCTCAGCTGGCAGGCCAATGCCGATGCCTGGACTGCCGCGGTGCGCGAGCAGCGTATCGAAAGCCGCCGGCTAGTCACCGATGCGGCGATTATGCAGGCGATCCTGGCCCTGGCGCCCAGGCGGGTACTGGATGTCGGCTGCGGCGAAGGCTGGTTGTGTCGCGGCCTGGCCGAACGCGGTATCGAGTCGGTCGGGGTGGATGCCTCGGTGCCGTTGATCGATAGCGCGCGCGCGGCCGCCGGCACTGGCGGCACCTACCGCGTGTGTGGTTATACCGAGCTACACGGCCAGGCGGCGCAACTCGGTCAGTTCGACCTGCTGGTGTGCAATTTCGCTCTGCTCGAGGAACCATTGGCGCCGACCCTGCAAGCCTTGCAGGGGGTCTTGGCGCCGGGCGGCAGACTGTTGGTCCAGACCCTGCACCCCTGGCGCGCCGGTAACGATGTGGCGTATCGCGATGGTTGGCGAGTGGAAAGCTTCGCCGGATTTGGTGGGGGATTTCAGGAACCGATGCCCTGGTTCTTTCGTACCCTGGAATCCTGGTTGAGCCTGTTCGGTGAAACCGGCTGGCGCTTGCAGTGGTTGCAGGAGCCTTTGCACCCGGAGAGCGAACAGCCGGTGTCGCTGCTGCTGTTGTTGAGTTCGGATGTGTCGCGTTAGTTCAGTTTGCAGGAGATTGCCGAGTGTTTGTTGCGCTGCGGATAGGCTGGCTGCGCGGACGATACGGATAGGCTAGGTACAACGAGGTGGGATGATGCGTACGCTTGAATTGGCTGGCGTGCAGGTGCCGGTGATCGGTCAGGGTACCTGGCGCATGGGTGAGAACTCGAGTGAGCGGCGTCGGGAAGTAGCGGCTCTGCAGCAGGGCATCGAGCTGGGCCTGCGGCTGATCGATACCGCCGAGATGTATGGCGAGGGTGGTGCGGAGGTGGTAGTGGGGCAGGCTATCGCCGGCCGGCGTGAGCAGGTGTTTCTGGTCAGCAAGGTGTATCCGCACAACGCCAGCCGGCAGGGCATGAAGGCGGCCTGCGAGCGCAGCCTGCAACGTCTGAAAACCGAGCAGATCGATCTTTACCTGTTGCATTGGCGAGGTCAGTACCCCTTGGCGGAGAGCGTCGAGGCCTTCGAGCGCTTGCGCGAGCAGGGTAAGATCGGCCGCTGGGGTGTGTCCAATTGCGACCTGGATGACTTGCTGGAGCTGGGTGAGGCCAGCTGCGCGGCAAATCAGGTGCTGTACAACCCCGAGGCGCGCGGGATCGAGTTCGACCTGTTGCCCTGGCAGCTACGCCACGGTATACCGCTGATGGCCTACTGTCCGCTTGGCCAAGCCGGTGATTTGCTGCAGCATCCGGCGTTGCATGAAGTGGCCGAACGGCAGGCATGCACTCCGGCACAGGTCGCCCTGGCTTGGGTGCTGCGTCAGGACGGCTTGATCGCCATCCCCAAGGCGGTCGAGCCGGCGCATGTACACCTGAATGCCGTAGCAGCGACCTTGCATCTGTCGGCCGAGGATTTGGCGCAGATCGACACGGCCTATCCGCCGCCGAGGCGCAAGGCGAATTTACAGCTGGTCTGATGGTCGCCCGCGAGGCGGAGGTCAAAAGATGAAAAAATACTGGATGGTCCTGTGTCTTCTACTGACCGGCTGTGCCGGCTATCGCTACGGCGAGGTCAGTCGTGCCTATGTGGGGCAGGCGCCGAACGCTGCGACCATTGTGCGCGGCACGCAGAGCTGGCTGGAGCTTCCGGGGGCGCGTATTCGCGTCGAGCTGAGCAACGAAGTCCAGCACAGTGAGCATCAGGTGATGCTGTTCATTGTGCCGGTGATGTACGACCCCATGGACAAACCGCTGTACCCGGCCGAGCAGAGCGCCCGACTGCTGCTGGAAATCAGCCCGCAGGTGGGCGCCGCGAGCTTTCGCCCGGAGCAGGTGGTGCTGTCGATAGACGGGCGTGAGCATCGTCCGACCGGGGTGCAGCAGCTGGTAGTTTTCGATTCCGGCCAGTACCCGCTGGCGGGGATGCGCGATGCCGAGGAGCGCAAGCCAGCCGGCGTCGACTATGGCTTGGATCGTCCAGACCGGCATTATCAGTTCTGGCTGCGTTTTGACGCGCCCATGCCGGCACCGACCCAGGACATTCATCTGGATCTTTCCCGTGCCTTGCGCGTGCCAGGTCAGCCAGCGGTGCCGCCGATCCGCTTCCACGCGGTGCCCTGGAAGCAGGGCTACACCTGAGCTTCGAGGGACCCACAGGACAGATCCCAGGGCCCGCACGCCGGACTTCTCAGATATACGGTGATGGTGCAGAATTTCTATCTCTTCCAGTTCGGGCCGGACCTCATGGGCAGCACCACACTGAGCGACGAACAGGTGCGTTTCATCGAAAGCGGCGTGTCGATCAGCGCCGCCTCGCGCGACGTGCGCCGGGTGCCCTCGGTGAGCAAGGTGGTCGCCTGCCGGGTGGCGGCTGACCGGCGCCAGGTGACTATTCTGGTCGACGCGGCGCAGGCTGGCCAGTTGCTGCAGGACGTCGCCGGCAGTGGCAGCATGGCGGTGGTGTTCTGCCTGCCCAGCAGTCACCGCACCTTGCAGCTCAAAGGGCATGATGCCCGCCAAGTACCGCTGGCCGACGGTGATGCCGAACTAGCCGAGCGCCACCGCACGGCTTTTGCCGACGATCTGTTGCCGCTGGGTTATGCACTGCCCTTCGCCCTCGCCACCCATGGTTTTCAGGCCGAACGGCTGCGAGCGCTGAGCTTCACCCTGAGCGACCTGTTCGAGCAGACCCCTGGCCCCAATGCCGGCATGCGGCTGGAGCCCGAGGCATGAGCGGCGGGCCGAGTCTGGATGCCATTCGCCCCTGCCTGGAGGGGGCGGTGCCGGCGGCAATTGCCACCTGCGACGCGGCGGGCACGCCGAACGTTACCCTGGTGTCTCAGGTGCACTATGTCGATCCCAGTCATGTCGCGCTGTCCTTCCAGTTCTTCAACAAGACCCGTGAGAACATCCTGGCCAATCCCCAGGCCACGGTGTTTCTCCTGCACCCGCAGACCAGTGCGCGCTACCGCCTGGCGCTGCTCTATCGGCGCACCGAGACCGAGGGGCCGTTGTTCGAGAGCATGAAGGCCAAGCTCGCCGGGATTGCCTCGCATACCGGCATGAGCGGGGTGTTCCGCCTGCTCGGCGCGGATGTCTACCAGGTGCTGGATATCGAGCATGTAGTTGGCGAGGAGGTGCCGCCGGCGCAGGAAGCACCCTGCCATATCGCCGGCCTGAGCCGCCTGAGCCAGCGCCTTGCCGGCTGCACCGAACTTGCCAGTCTGTTCGAGCAATGCCTGGATGGTCTCGCCGGGTTCTTTGCGATGCCTCAGGCCATGATTCTGCTGCTCGATCCGACCGGGCAGAAACTCTATACAGTGGCCAGCCATGGCTACGCACAGTCCGGTGTGGGCTCGGAGTTTCCCGTAGGGCGAGGGATTATCGGGGTGGCGGCGCAGTTCCGCACGCCGATCCGCAT
Organism: Pseudomonas taeanensis MS-3; assembly: GCF_000498575.2. GTDB lineage: Bacteria > Pseudomonadota > Gammaproteobacteria > Pseudomonadales > Pseudomonadaceae > Aquipseudomonas > Aquipseudomonas taeanensis. The sequence continues at coordinate 141,383 of NZ_AWSQ01000004.1, read as the reverse complement.
CGCCCACATGGCCTCGGAATACGCCTACAGTCGGGCCATTCACGAGCACCTGGCCGAGACCGGGGTGGGCGACCGCCTGGAGACCGAGATTGCCTTTCCCGGCCTGGCCGAGCCCCATAGCCAGCTGTCGGTCCCGATCCTGGCGGCCGGACGGCTGCTCGGCGTGCTGCACGTGGAACATGCCGAGCCCCATCGCTTCGGCTATGACGAGGAAGACTGCCTGATGGGCCTGGCCAGTCTGCTCGGCGCCTCGATCCTCGCTCTGCAGCAGGCGGCGGATATCCCGCTGGAGGAGGGCGAGGGTGCCCCCGCACCGACGCCGCTGCTGGGCGTACCGCTGGCGGTGCGCTACTACCCGGCCAACAGCAGCGTGTTTCTCGGCGAGGACTACCTGATCAAGGGGGTGGCCGGCGCGATCTTCTGGCGCTTGCTGAGCCTGCATGTCGAGGAACAGCGCAGCGAGTTCAGTAACCGTGAGTTGCGCGTCGATCCGGCGCTGAAATTGCCGGAACTCGACGACAACCTCGAGGCCCGGCTGATCCTGTTGCAGCGCCGGCTGGCCGAGCGCAGCCGCGACATCATTCTGGAGAAGAGCGGTCGCGGGCGCCTACGTTTGCTACTCAAACGCCCGGTGCTGCTGCAGGAAGTCGCCGCTCGCTAGGCGCGCCGCCAGAGCACGTTGCCGGCAAACAACAGTACCGCCAGGAGCATCACCACCGCCGTGCTGCCGAGGATCGGGCCGGCCTGGGGCGTGCCCGTGAGCACCAGGGCCAGAGAGATCATCATCACCGGCAGGAACAGGTTGTGCAGCCAGAATTGCACGCTGGCCAGGCGACTGGCGGCCGCCTTGGGAAAGTAGTGGTAGATCACCCCGACCAGGGTCAGGGTGACCCAGCCGAGCAGGTTCATATGCGCATGCACGGCCATCAGGCGGTGGTCGCCGCTCAGGCCCATGAACACGCCCAGGCCGACGGCCAGGCAGAAATAGACGATGGCGACATAGATCCAGCGACGGGAAAGGGGACTCATCACATAACTCCTCATTAGGCTTGGTTTTGGGCGGCATGCCGGCTCAGGCCGGCAGATCCGCCGGCTCGACCGTGCGGGCAAGGCCCAGCGCGGCATCGAGACGGGCATGGTGCCGCGGCGACAGCTGCGGACCCAGGGTGTCGAGGGTTGCGGTGAACAGCTCGGCGGGAACCTTGGCGCGCAGCTCGAGCAGGAAGCCGGCACGTTCCTCGGGGTTCAGCGCCGGCAGCATCCAGTAGAGGACGTGCTGCATCTCGTCAGGGCTGAGCGAGGCGACTATGCGCTGCTCCAGGGCGATCAGCTCGGCATCGCTGTGGGTTTCCCAGAGCAGGCGATTGTTGTCGCGCTCCTCCTGCTCCATATGCTCGAAGTTTTCCGCGACGAAGCGGGCCACGCGCCGATAGAGGCGGTGGGTGAGGTCGCCGCGGCGCAGCATCGGCAGGTGGATGACCTGTTCGGCCAGGCTGTCCAGCTCGTCCATGGCTTGCCGATGCAGTCGGTGCGCCGCCGAGCTGTAGCGGGTCGCGCCGGGGCGACGCTGTTCCAGGGCAGGATGGACCAGCTCGTCTTCACGGGCGATGTGCGAGCGGCAGAAGACCAGCAGGCCCTGCAGCTCGGCGAGCGCGGCACGGGCCTCGGCGCAGTCCTGCCAGTCGCAACGGCCGAGAGTGCTGAGCGTATGCATCAGGTGGGCGCGCAGACCCTTGTGAATAAACGCATAGATGTCGAAGCGGGGGGCGGGGGAGAGCATCGACTCAATCCTTGGTAGTGGTTCGAGGTGGTCAATGCTAGGGCCGGGCGATTGAGCGGATTGCGAAATAACCCCTANNCGGATGTTTAAGCTTTCCAACGGCGATGCCCGCCGCAGCGGCAAGCTTCGGGACCCAGCGGGTGGGGGGAGGGGAACAGGGGCGGCAGGCTGGCGGAACTCAAGTCGCGGGCTATGGCCATGGCGTTGGCACGTCAGGTTCAACACTGGGCAGAAGGCGTGCCTGGGAACGGCTCGGCACCAGTGCTCTTCCGCCGTTCATCTCTAGGGTTGATGGGGCTGCTGACGCGGGTCGTTTTCAGCCCGGAACAAGGACCGCTATTGCAGTCTGGTCATGGCAAGCCCGCAGAGTTGTGGGTGCAGGACCTTCAACTCTGCGGGCGTGACTCCGTTCATCAATACACAATCTGAACGTCTACAGCCCCTGGCCCATCCCCGGCGGCCATTCGCCGTGTTGGGGCAGCTCGTCGGTGATGGCATGCCAGGCGGCCTTGGAGTTCACGAATATGTGCTCTATGGGCCGAGCGCCTGGATCGCCGTCGACGCTACCGAGCACGACTTCCGAGATTCGGCCGGCATGCCTGCTGGCCAGCGACGAACCGCATTTTCTGCAGAAGCAGCGATAGCGCTCGGCTGAGGATTGGTAGTGTTCGATGCACTCCTGTCCCGCCGTCCAGCGGAACTGCTCGGGGTCGATGATGCCCCAGGTGACATAGGCGGCGCCGTTGGACTTGCGGCAGATGGAGCAATGGCAGTTGCCGATGAAGGCAAAACTCCCGGCAATCTCGTATCGAACGCTGCCGCACTGGCAGCTGCCACGTATGGGCATGGCGTATTCCTCGGTTAGCGCTGCAGAAGCAGCTGGTTAATAGAAGATCGAAGGCAGGTACGCAGCGGCCGGCTCGTTGTACAGGCCGATACTCATCAGCGTCATCGGCTGAACCACGCGCAGGCCGTTATCCAGGCACCAGCGAAACAGCTCCGCATTGCGCGTCGGCACATGGAAGCCCGGTCCCGGATACACTTCGGCCGCGGCAATCAGGGCCTTCACTGCGTCGTTGGTTTCGCCCACGCTGTGGCCGAAGAAGGCAATGATGGTGGTGTAACCGACGATCCGCCCCTCGTGCTCGACGACCCTGGCGGTGCCCTGGCTGATCGCATCGCTCAGCTCGCCGCCGCGATCGTGCCCGTGCACCCGGACGCAGAGCCGGTTGCAGTGGGACAGATCCTCGAGGGTGGCCGGCCTGACCCGATGGCCGGGCGGGCTGACTTTCGGGGGCGTGCCCTGCAGGGTGGACAGCGGTTCGCGCACGACGAAACCGAGCTTGCTGTACAGCGCAAGGGAGCGACCGTGGTACGCCGCCTGCAGCAACCGGGCGCCTGGCAGACGCTTGTCGGCAACCCGCTCGAGGACGTCTTCCATCAGGCGCCGGCCTATGGTCTGGTTCTGAATGTGCGGGTCGACGGTGATCGGCCCTATGCCGGCGATGCTGTTGCGCTCATCGAGGAAGTTGCTGCCGGCGATGCGTCCCGCGGATTCGGCAATCACCGAGTAGAAACCGGGATGGCTGAGGAACCCGGAGAGCAACTCGCTGGCCACCTCTGCTGAGGGGAAGTCAGCTGGAAAGTTGTGCTTGCCGGCGATGGCGCTGAATGCGTCGTAGCAGATCTGACCGCATGCTGCGGCATCCTCTGCAGTGCCGGGCCGGAGCCTGACATCCATCTCGAAGAACTGTGGATTTGCCGCCATGTTCGACCTTCCTCTGTGGGCGTTGAGGAGGTCCATGCTAGGGCGCAGTGAGCCGGCGGATTGCGAAATAACCCCTAGGCAATCCCTAAAACTTTCCTAAATACGGATGCGCGGTGCGGTGCCGTAACCGTTCGGGGGCATGGCAGTCGGATGCGCTTCATTCCAGGCTACGTTGCAGTTGCGCTCGCCTGTGGTCGCTGGGCAGCACGTGTTCCGGTAGATCGAGCAGGTCAGCGTCATAAGTATCCAGCGGCGGAGGGCGGCGTTCGAAGCGCGAACCGAGCACCAGCAGGCAGGGCGTCAGCAGCAGGGTCAGCACGGTGGCGAAGCTCAGGCCGCCGGCGATGGCGCTGGACAGCTGGGTCCACCACTGGGTCGAGGGGGCACCGACGCCCAGGCTCGGGGTCAGCAGGTCGACATTGACCCCGAGCACCATGGGCATCAACCCGAGCACCGTGGTCACCGCGGTGAGCAGCACCGGGCGCAGGCGCAGGCTGCCGGTTTCCAGCGCCGCTTCGCGCGGTGCCAGGCCCTGGTGGCGCAACTGGTTGTAGGTGTCGATGAGGATGATGTTGTTGTTCACCACGATGCCGGCCAGGGCGATCAGGCCCATGCCGACCATGACGATGCCGAACGACTGGCCGTTGACCAGCAAGCCGATCAGCACACCGGCGGTGGACAGCACGATGGCCGAGAGCACCAGCAGGGCCTGGTAGAGGCTGTTGAATTGAGTCACCAGGATGATGGTCATCAGGAAGATCGCTACCAGGAAGGCGGTGGCGAGGAAGTTGGCGGCCTCGCGCTGGTCGGCATCCTCGCCGGCGAATTTCAGCTGCACCCCGGCGGGGACTTCGCCCATGGCCTCGCGCAAGGCCTGCAGGCGTTCGTCCAGGCGTGCGCCGTCGGCCAGCTCGGCTTGCAGGGTGATGGTGCGGGTGCCGTCGACCCGGCGCAGGGTGCCGACCTTGGGAGCGGGCTGCAGGCTGACGAAGTTCGCCAGCGGCACCTGGCCGCTCGGCGTATTCAGGGTCAGGCGGCCGAGCTGGTCGAGGGAGCGCCAGTTACCTGGCAAGCGCACGCGAATATCCACTTCGTCTGTGGCGTCTTCGGGCCTGTAGGTCGCCACCTTGAGGCCGTTGGTCACCAACTGCACGGCATTGCCGACGCTCAGCACGTCGGCGCCGAAGCGCGCCGCTGCCTCGCGGTCGACTTGCAGGCGCCACTCGATGCCGGGCAGGGCGCGATCATCTTCGATGTCCTTGAAACCGCCGAGGCGCTGCATGGTCGCGCGCAACTGCTCGACCCAAAGGTCGGCCTGGTCGCGATCCAGCGAGCTGATTTGCAGCTTGACCGGCTTGCCGGAACTGGGGCCTTCCTCCTGCGCGCGGAACTCCAGCACGACGCCGGGAATATCGGCGCTGCGGCGGCTCATGTCGGCGAGAATCTGCTTGGCCGGGCGCCTCTGGTGCCAGTCGACGAACTGGAACTGTAAGGTGCCGATCACGTCGGCGCCGAGCTGACCGTCCGGCTGCGCCAGGGAGCGGGCGTACAGGGCCTTGACCTCGGGCATGCCGAGCATGCGTTTTTCCACTTGCTGGAGCACGGCGTCCTTTTCCTGTACCGACAGGTCGCCGCGGGCACGCAGCCAGATCTGTGCGCTTTCTGGCTCGACCTCGGGGAAGAACTCCACGCCATGATTGAAACGGCTGTAGCCCGCGTAGATCAGGGCGATCAATGCCAGCATGCCGAGCAGGGTCAGGCCGGGACGTCTGAGTAGCTTGCCGAGCAGCTGGCGATAAGCCTGGCCGCCGCGACTGGCCTGGCTGGGCAACGGTTGTGGTTGGCCGCCGGTCACCGCGCCCAGCACCGGCAGGAATACCAGGGCCATGGCCAGGGAGGCCAGCAGACAGAGGATCACCGTGGCCGGCAGGTATTTCATGAACTGACCGACCACCCCGGGCCAGAACAGCAACGGCAGGAACACCACCAGGGTGGTGGCGGTGGAGGCGATCACCGGCCAGGCCATCCGCGTCGCCGCATTGGCCCAGGCCTGACGTGGGCTCTGGCCTTGATGCAGGTAGCGGTCGGCCAGCTCGGAGACCACGATGGCGCCGTCCACCAGCATGCCGGCGACCAGGATCAGGCTGAACAACACCACGATGTTGAGGGTGAAACCGAGCGACCAGATCAGCAGGATGCCGCTGAGGAACGCTCCGGGAATGGTCAACCCCACCAGCAGCGCCGAGCGCAAGCCCATGCTGGCCACTACCAGGATCAGCACCAGCACGATGGCGGTCATCACATTGTTCAGCAGATCGCTGAGCATGTCTTTGACCTGCTGCGACTGGTCCATGATGTAGCTGACCTGCAGGCCTTCGGGCAGCAGGGGTTGAGCCTGCTGCATCAAGACCTTGACCTGTTCGATGGTGGCAATGATGTTGGCGCCGCTGCGCTTGGACACTTCCAGGACGATGGCCGGCTGGCCGTTGATCCGGGCGAAGCCGGTGGGGTCCTTGAAGGTGCGCTGGATGCTGGCCACATCGCCGAAGGTCACCACACTGTCGCCGACCACCTTGATCGGCAGCGATAACACGTCCTGCAGGTCTTCGATGACCCCGGGCACCTTCATGCTCATGCGCCCGGCGCCGGTGTCCAGGCTGCCGGCGGCGACCAGGCGGTTGTTGCGGGTGACCAGATTGAACAGCTCGTTGTAGTCGATGCCGTAGCTGTCCAGCACCTGCGGATCGACGACAATTTCCAGCAGGTCCTCGCGGTCGCCGCCGATCTCCACCGACAGAACCTCGGCGATACCCTCGATGTTGTCTTTCAGCTGGCGGGCGACGTACACCAGTTCCGGCTCTGAAATCGGCCCGGACAGGCCAATCGACAGCACCGGGAACAGTGCCACGTTGACCTCGTTGACCCTTGGTTCTTCTGCTTCTTCCGGCAGCTTGCTACGTGCGCTGTCGACTTTCTCGCGCACGTCGGCCAGGGCCTGTTTGGCGTTGAAACCGGCATCGAACTCCAGAGTCACCGAGGCGCTGCCCTCGCTGGCCACCGAGCGCATTTCCTTGACTCCTTCGAGGCTGCGCAGCTCCTGCTCCAAGGGCCTGACCAGCAGCCGCTCGGCGTCTTCCGGGCTGATCCCTTCCAGGGTGACCACGACGTAGATGATCGGGATGCTGACATCCGGATTGGATTCCTTGGGAATCGCCACGTAGGCGGCCAGCCCGCCTACGATCAGAAATAGCAGGAGCAGTAGGCTGGTGCGGCTACGATCCAGCGCCGCGGCAATCAGGCTACGCATCTCAGCTGCCCTCTTTGGCCGTCTGGGTGAGGACCTGTTGTCCTGGTTCGACTAAGCCTTGCCCGAGGGTGATCAATGCCACTCGCGATGGTAGGCCGCTGACCCAGGCCCCCTGGTCGTCGACGCTGATCAGTTGCACGGGGCTGAACTCGACCTGTTGCTGCTGGTTGACCCACTTGACCCCGTGTCGGCCGGCTTGATCGAGGCTGAGCAATGCCGGCGACAGGCGGTGGGCCAGGGCTTCGCCGGTCTGGATGTGCAGGGTGGCGCTGGCCCCCGCCAAGCGCAGGCGTTCGGGGTTGGCCACGCGTACCTCGATGCGGAAGCTGCGCGAGCCGGGATCCGCCGCAGCGGCAATGAAGTGCAGCTCACCCTGCAGTTCGCGGCCGTCGAGCACTTGCACCCGCACCGCCTGGCCGAGGCGTAACTGGGCGACCTGCTGCTGGGCGATCTGTGCACTGACCTTGAGCTGACTGATATCGACCAGGGTCAGCAGGCCCTGGCCGGGCTGGACCACGTCGCCCAGCTCGACCTGACGTTGGTCATAGACCCCGGCGAAGGGCGCGAGAATTCGGGTATGGCGTAGCTGCAGGCGGGCGCTGTCGAGTTCGGCGCGAGCCTTGGCCAGCTCGCTTTGCAGGCGCATCAGTTCGTTGGCGGAGATCAGCTTGCGCTCGCGCAGACGCGTGGCCGCCGTCACCTCGCTGTCGCGCTGGCGCACATCGGCCACGCCACGGGCGACCTGCGCCGTGCGGTCATCCGGCGCCAGGCTGAGTAGCAACTGACCCTGTTCCACACGGCTGCCCTTGTCCTGATCCAGACGCATCACGCTGCCGCTGATCTGGGCGCGCAACTCGACCCGGCGCCAGGGTTCGACCTGACCCTGGACCACCAGTTGGCGTTGCATCGGGCTGGCCTCCAGCCACTGGATCTCCACGCGCGCCAGGCTCTGTTCGGCCATCGGCTGGTCGGCATCGGCGGTTTCGCGGGCCTGGAACAGCGAACCGCTGAATAACCACAGCAGCAGCAACAGGCTGATGACGATGGCGATCAACCAGGGACGTTTGCTCAGTTGGCTGAACATGGACAGTTACTCCTGACTGACAGCCAGGCCGCACAGGGCCTCGGCCTGGCCACGCAGGCCGGCGATGATGAAGTCGGTGACGCGGTCGAAGTAGTCGTTCAGGGCGATGGGTTCGGCCCAGTGTTCGAAGCCGCCCGAGGCGATGCGTGCCATCACCCCATTGAAGCAGGCTTCCACCCCCCACAGCAGATGTTGGCAGTCGGCGCTGGAGAGCGTGTGTTCGCCGAGGGTGGCGTTGAGTAACTGACTGAAGAACACGATGTAATCGTGCTCCAGTTGTAGAAACTGCTCGCGATAGGGGGCGTCCAGACGTTCCTGAAAGGCTGGCCGGTCGCAGTGTTGGCAGAGTTGCACCAGCACCGGGTCGGCGAGCATCTGCTCGAAGGCCTGGCGAATCACCAGGCGCATGGACTCTTGCGGCGGGTGGCAGGCGTGCAGGGCCTGCAGCTCGGCGAGGTTATTACGGGACAGGTTCAGCGCCAGCTTGGCGTAGAGCGCCTCCTTGCTGGGGAAGTGCTTGTACACAGTGCCCTTGCCGATCGCCGCCTGGATCGCCACCTCGGCGATGGTCACGCGATCCCAGGAGCGTTCGCGGAACAGCTGGTGGGTGGCGGCGAGGATAGCGCCTTCGCGTTGCTGGAAGAGCTGATCTTGGTAGCGCATGGCGGGAGGACTGAATGACTGTGACCAGTGGTCATACTATGACTGTTGGTCATAATGGGCAACCCGGTAGATGTAACGGGCTTTGCACCGAGCGATGAGGAATATGGCTGGGGGCCTTGAGGCCGATGCGAGCCTGATCCGAGGCAGGCAGGCCTCGTCACTCAGTCAGAATTGGAGATGCTTATGCATCACTGGACTGTGGTCGGGGTGACTGGGTTCAGGGTTGTGGTTCGTAGGTTGAGCCGCGCCACACAGGCCACTAGCCAGGATTTGCGGCGCGCGGGTTGATGATCAGCCTGTCACTGGCCATCCTGCCCCGATTGGTTCTGCAGCATCTGATCCATCATCTGCATCATGTTCTGCATGTTCTCGTGCATATCTCGGATGCATTGCTGCTGCATGGGCGCATCTTTGGCCATAGGGCACTGGCTCTGCTGCATGCGGTTGCGCATCATGCCCAGCTGCGACTGCATGGTCTGGCGATGTTCGGTGCGGATCTTCTGGCGTTCCATGGGGTTACTGGTGTTGTGCATTCTGTCCATCATCTTCTGCATCTGGGACATGTCCATCATGCCCATGCCCATGCCTTGTCCCATGCCCTGGCTCATGCCTTGTCCCATGGGAGCACTTTGGTGGTTCTGGGCCAGTTGTTCGGGGTGGTGCTCCTCGGCGGCGAACGCTGGTGTGGTCAGTAGCGCGCCGGTGAGGGCGAGGATGGTCAGCGACGGGTGCTTGAAAGTACGCATGGTGGTTCTCCTGCTTCGCTTTCGGTAAGTACTGCGGATCACGCTCAGAGCGGAGCCTTGAGTAGTAGGGACTTGAGGGTCACCGATGGCGATGACGCGGACAATCGAGTGCAGCAGGCCGAGGACGCTACGGGCACTGAATGCGGCGATGTCCGGCAGGCGCCTAAGCGGCTGGTTGATCAGGCCGGCGCTTTGCTGCCCGGCAATAGGGGTGGTTGCGATCCCGCTTACGACCTTGCGAGGAGCATGGATCGAGTTCTACATGGACATGCGCGTGCTGCAATAGGCTCGATTAAAGCGCGGGGAGGGGATGGGGCTATTGATCTAGATCATGTCCTTATTCTATAGGGTGAACTGGCATTGAAAGGGCCATGCATGAGTTGTACGCCCGGTGCAACACCAGTGCACTGCGCTTAGTGGTTCTTGGGGGCGACGCTGACGCCTTCCAGGGTGGCGAAGGAAGTGTCCTTGGCGGTCAGCAGGAAGTCGCGCATATAGGGTGCGTCGAGCATATCGGTGCGGATGGCGGCATACAGGGTGGCGAACAGGCCCTTGCTGCCCAGGCGTTTGGCGGTGACATAACCCCGCGAGCTGTATTCGTGCAGGGCCCAGTTGGGCAGACCGCAGACACCACGGCCGCTGGCCACCAGTTGCATCATCATCACCGTCAGCTCGGAGGTGCGCAGCTGCGCCGGCTCGACGTCGGCCGGCTCGAGGAAGCGGGTGAAAATGTCCAGGCGTTCGCGCTCCACCGGGTAGGTGATCAGGGTTTCGCTGGCTAGATCCTCGGGGACTACGTAGGGCTTGCCGGCCAGGGCGTGCTGATTGGCCACGGCGAGCATGGCCTCGTAGGTAAACAGCGGCACATAGGTGATGCCGGCCAGTTCCAGCGGGTCGCTGGTCACCACCAGATCCAGATCGCCACGGGCCAGGGCCGGTAGCGGTGCGAAGGAGAAGCCCGAGGCCAGATCCAGCTCTACCTCCGGCCAGGCGTCGCGGAACTGGTCGATGGTTGGCATCAACCACTGAAAGCAGCTGTGGCATTCGATGGCCATGTGCAACCGGCCTGCGGTGCCGCCGGCCAGGCGTGCCAGGTCGCGCTCGGCACCGCGCAGCAGCGGCAGTACCGCATCGGTCAGTTGCAGTAGGCGCAGCCCGGCGCTGGTGAAGCGCACCGGCTTGGTCTTGCGCACGAACAACTGCATGCCCAGCCGTTCCTCAAGCTCCTTGAACTGGTGTGAGAGGGCCGACTGGGTCAGGTGCAGACGTTCGGCGGCGTCCACCAGGCTGTCGCTCTCGCGCAGGGCATGAAGGGTTTTCAGGTGGCGCAGTTCGAGCATGGCGGGCCTCAAGGTCACATTGTTGTGCTTGCAGTAGGAGCGTGCGTGCTCGCGATGCGTTATAGCGCATCGCGGCGTATCGCGAGCACGCACGCTCCGGCGAACGGGTTGGCAAGCTGAACATGAGGAAAATTATAGTTCAAGACAAATATGTTGAGTTTGTTTCACTGTGAAGGGCTGGCGACAATAGCGCCATCATTTGTATGGAGCGTTTCACATGGCCCTGTCCCATTCCCTCGGTTTCCCCCGCATCGGTCGCGATCGGGAGTTGAAGAAAGCCCTGGAAGCCTACTGGCAAGGTGAGCTGGACGAGAGCGGCCTGCGTGCCGTCGGCCGCGAGTTGCGCGCCGCCCACTGGCAATTGCAGAAAGACGCCGGTCTCGACCTGCTGCCGGTGGGTGACTTTGCCTGGTATGACCAGGTGCTGGGTCACTCGCTGACCTTCGGTGTGATTCCCCAGCGTTTTCGCCCCGACACGGGCACGCCGACCCTGCAGACGCTGTTCGCCATGGCCCGCGGCGGCGCCGACGCCCAGACTCATGAGCAGTGCTGCGGCGCCGCCCATGCGCAGCCGCAAGTGGCCGAGGAACTGACCAAGTGGTTCGACACCAACTACCACTACCTGGTCCCGGAGTTCACCGCCGATCAGCGTTTTCAGTTGAGTTGGGAGCAATTGTTCGAGGAGGTCGACGAGGCCCATGCTTTGGGTCACAAGGTCAAGCCGGTGCTGATCGGCCCGCTGACCTTCCTCTGGCTGGGCAAGGCCAAGGGCGAGGCTTTCGACAAGCTGGAGCTACTCGAGCGCCTGCTGCCGATCTACGGTGAAATCCTCGGGCGTTTGGCCGCTCAAGGGGTGGAGTGGGTGCAGATCGATGAGCCGATTCTCGGTCTGGACCTGCCGCAGGATTGGAAGAACGCCTTCGAACGGGCTTACCACCTGTTGCAGCACGCGCCGCTGAAGAAGCTGGTCGCCAGCTATTTCAGCGGCCTGGAAGACAACCTCGGCCTGGCGGTGTGCCTGCCGGTGGATGGCCTGCATGTCGACCTGGTGCGCGCCCCGGAACAACTGCCGTTGCTGCTCGACCGTCTGCCGAGCTACAAGGTACTGTCGCTCGGCGTGGTCAATGGGCGCAACGTCTGGCGCTGCGATCTGGATCAGGCCCTGGGGCAATTGCAGCAGGCGCAGGTACGCTTCGGCGACAACCTGTGGGTCGCCGGTTCCTGCTCGCTGCTGCACAGCCCGGTCGACCTGGCGCGCGAAGAGCAACTCGACAATGAGTTGAAAGGCTGGCTGGCCTTCGCCGTGCAGAAATGCGCTGAAATCGCCACCCTCAGCATGGCGCTGAACGATCCGCAGTCTGCCCCCGTACAAGCCGCCCTGGCCGAGAGCCGGGCCGTGCAGGCCAGCCGGGCAAGCTCGCCGCGGATTCATAAGGCCGCGGTGCAGGCACGCCTGAATGCGATTATTCCGGCCGACAGCCAGCGCCTCTCGCCGTTCGCCGAGCGCATCGAAAAACAGCGTGCGCGTCTGCAGTTGCCGGCGTTCCCGACCACCACCATCGGCTCCTTCCCGCAGACCCCGGCGATCCGCCAGGCGCGCCAGGCGTTCAGGCAGGGCAGGCTGTCCCAGGCCCAGTACACCGAGGCCATGCAGGCGGAAATCCGCCATGCCGTGACGCTGCAGGAGCAGCTGGGCCTGGACGTGCTGGTGCACGGTGAGGCCGAGCGCAACGACATGGTCGAATACTTCGCCGAACAGCTCGACGGCTATGCCTTCACCCGTTTCGGTTGGGTGCAGAGCTACGGCTCGCGTTGCGTCAAACCGGCGATCATCTATGGTGACCTGAGCCGCCCGCAGCCGATGACGGTGGCCTGGACCCGTTACGCGCAAGGCCTGACCCAGACGGTGATGAAGGGCATGTTGACCGGCCCGGTGACCATGCTGATGTGGTCGTTCCCGCGTGAAGACCTCAGCCGTGAGCTGCAGGCGCGCCAATTGGCGTTGGCCATTCGTGACGAGGTGCAGGACCTGGAGGCGGCCGGCATCCAGATCGTGCAGATCGACGAGGCGGCGTTCCGCGAGGGCTTGCCGCTGCGCCAGGCGCAGTGGGCCGCTTACCTGGACTGGGCCACCGAGGCCTTCCGCCTGTGCGCCTCGGGGGTGCGCGACGAGACGCAGATTCACACCCACATGTGCTACAGCGAGTTCAACGACGTGATCGAATCCATCGCCGCCATGGACGCCGATGTGATCACCATCGAAACCTCGCGGTCGGACATGCAGTTGCTGCAAGCCTTCGAGGCTTTCGACTACCCCAGCGATATCGGCCCGGGCGTCTATGACATCCATTCGCCGCGGGTGCCGGAGACTCAGGAGATGGTCGCGCTGATGCGCAAGGCGGCCCGGCGCATTCCCGCCGAGCGCCTGTGGGTCAACCCGGACTGCGGCCTGAAAACCCGCGCCTGGCGGGAGACCGAAGCGGCGCTGGTCAACATGGTCGCCGCAGCCCGCCAGCTGCGCCGCGAACTGGCCTGAGGAGTCGCGGTCCTGTAGGAGCCAGCTTGCTGGCGATGCGTCCTCTCAGGGACTGATCGCCAGCAAGCTGGCTCCTACGCATTTATCCGATCGTTCCCACGCTCCGCGTGGTAATGCAGCCCGGGACGCTCCGCGTCCTTGTCGCATCACCCGGCGCGACGACCACTCGGCAATATTCATCAAATTGTCATGCTTGTGTGGCAGCGCGCTCGACTGAATGTCAGCAAACTCAGGTCTCAATGGGGTTCTGCGTTCTGGTGTTTTCATGCGTGTTGTAATTCTTCTCGTCGTACTGCTCAGTGGCTGGCCGGCGTTTGCGGCCGAGCGCTGTGCTGTCCGGGTGCCGACCGAGACAATCGTCTTGGGCGATGTGCGACTGGCCTATCAAAGCATCGGTCGCCACAGCGATCCGCTGTTGCTGCTGGTCATGGGCCTCGGCGGGCAGCTGGTCCACTGGCCGGACGAGGTGGTCGCGCGCCTGTGCGGGCAGGGTTTTCGGGTGATCCGCTTCGATAATCGCGACGTCGGGCTGAGCAGTTGGACGCATGCCGCGCCGCCGGTCAATCTCGGCTACGAGGCGCTGCGCCATCGCCTGGGGTTGTCGGTGTCGGCGCCTTATTCACTGCGCGATATGGCCAGCGATGCCCTGGGCTTGATGGATGCTTTAGGGGTTCAGCAGTTCCACGTGCTCGGTGCCAGCATGGGCGGAATGATCGCTCAGCACCTGGCCGACCTGGCGCCGACCCGCGTGCAAAGCCTGACCCTGATCATGACCAGTTCGGGCGCCGCGGGTCTGCCCGCACCGAGTCCGGCACTGCTGCAGCTGCTGGCTCGACGTGAGGCTCCTAGCCGCGATATTGCCCTGGCGCAGCAGGCCGACCTGCTTGCCGCCTTGGGCAGCCCGAGCGTCAGCGACGATCGTGAGCAGCTCCTGCAGCAGGCCGAGGCCGCCTACGACCGCGCCTTCAACCCCGAAGGCGTGCAACGCCAACTGTTGGCGATCCTGGCTGAGCCGAGCCGGGTCGAGTTGCTCAACCGTTTACGGGTGCCAACCCTGGTGGTGCATGGCACGGCCGATCCATTACTGCCGGTGATGCATGGCGTGCACGTGGCGGCTCATATCAAGGGCGCGCAGCTGAAATTGATCCCCGGCTTGGCCCATCGCTTCCAGGAGGCATTCAAGGAGCCGCTGCTGGCGGCGGTGTTGCCCTATCTGCAGGCCCATCGTCAGGAAGGGCGCTGGGCCAGGCTTTGACGCCTGAGGGGGCAGCATTGCCCCTGCCCAAAAAACAGCGACAGACCGGTCGGTGCGCTGAAGGGATTGCTAGTTACTGTTCAGGCGATATGCGCATCGTTCGGGCAGCGGGGTGATTCGACCTGCAGGTAGCGGCTAAGGCCTGCCTGCTGCGCGGGTGTCATGAACAACCCCAGCTTGCTCCGGCGCCAGAGGATATCGGCGGCCTCGATTGCCCACTCCTCCTGGCACAGGTAATCGATCTCCCGCGCATAGAGTCCGGCGCCGAGGTGTTCGCCGAGGTCATCGAGGTTGTTGGCGCCGTCCAGCAGCACCCAGCTGCGGCTGCCGTAGCAGCTGGCCCAGCGGCGGGCCAGTGTGCGGGGGAGCCACTCGAAGCGGCTGCACAAGGCCTCGACCAGCGCGTGTCGACTTTCCATCTGCTCGGCGCCGGGCAGCGGGCTGGCTGCGGTCCAGGTCGGGCCCATCTTCGGGAACGTCGGAGCCAGTTGCGCCAGTGCCGACTCCGCCAGCTTGCGGTAGGTGGTCAGCTTGCCGCCGAATACCGAGAGTAGGGGCGCCTCGCCCGGATGCCCGGAGAGCGACAGGGTGTAGTCGCGGGTGACGGCGGAGGGTTCGTCCGACTCGTCGTCGCACAGTGGGCGTACGCCGGCGTAGGTGTGCAGGATCTCGTCTCGGCTCAGTTGCTGTTTGAAGTGTGCATTGACCACCTTGAGCAAATAGTCGGTTTCTTCTTCGCTGATGCTCACCTTGGCCGGATCGCCCAGGTACTCGCGGTCGGTGGTGCCGATCAGGGTGAACTGCTCCAGGTAGGGGATGGCGAAGACGATGCGGCGGTCTTCGTTTTGCAGGATGTAGGCCTGCTCGCCGTCGAACAGTTTCGGCACGATGATATGGCTGCCCTGGATCAGGCGGATGCCATAAGGCGATTCCTGTTTGAGGTCGTCGCGGATGAAGCGTGCCACCCAGGGACCGGCGGCATTGACCAGGGCGCGGGCGCGAATCGAGTAGAGGCTGCCATCGGCGCGCTCCAGGTGGATATGCCACAGGCCCTTGTTGCGCCGTGCACTCACGCAGCGGGTGCGCGTGTGGATATGCGCGCCTTGCTCGCGGGCGGCCATGGCATTGAGCACGACCAGACGAGCATCATCGACCCAGCAATCGGAGTACTCGAAACCGCGTTGGATTTCGGCGTTGAGTGGGCTGTCGGCAGTGAAGCGCAGGCTGCGCGAGGCGGGCAGTTTTTCGCGCTTGCCGAGGTGGTCGTAGAGAAACAAACCGGCTCGAATCATCCAGGCTGGGCGCAAATGTGGTCTGTGCGGCAGGATGAAACGCATGGGTTTGACGATATGCGGTGCCTTGGCCAGGAGGACTTCGCGCTCGGCCAGCGCTTCGCGTACCAGACGGAACTCATAATGTTCCAGGTAACGCAGGCCGCCATGGATCAGTTTACTGCTGGCCGATGAGGTGTGTTCGGCCAGGTCGTCCTTTTCACAAAGGAACACGGATAGGCCACGACCGGCCGCGTCTGCAGCGATCCCGACACCGTTGATGCCACCGCCTACGACCGCCAGGTCATAAACTTCGGCGAGAGGGATATTGTGCTTGGGGCGAGTAGGCATGGCGGCACCGATATTGTCGAAATCGAACGTAATTATGTTCACTTGCGAACATATGCTAGTCGAATACCCACGGCCTCGCCACCCCGGTGCCTAATTTCGCGCCGAGTGGTGGTACGGATTCGGAGGGGCCGGGGGGGTTAGACCACGTCCAGGTGGACTTTATTCTCGGTGAGCAGGCGGGTGATGGTTGCGGCGGGTGTGGCATCGGTAAATACGCGGTCGACCAGGGTTATCGAGCCCAGGCGTACCACGGCATTGCGACCGAACTTGCTCGAGTCGGCCGCCAGAAAGGCTTGCCGGGCGTTGCCGATGATCGCTTGCGAGACGCGGACTTCCTGGTAGTCGAAGTCGAGCAGGCTGCCGTCATCGTCAATCCCGCTGATACCGACCAGGGCGTAATCGACTTTGAACTGTTGGATAAAATCCACCGCCGCCTGGCCGACGATGCCACCGTCGCCGCGCACCGTGCCGCCAGCCACCAGGACCTCGAAGTCCGCCTTGGCGCTGAGCTGGGCGGCAACGTGCAGGTTGTTGGTGATGATCTTCAGGCCCTTGTGGTTCAGTAGTTCGCGGGCAATGGCTTCGGTGGTGGTGCCAATGCTGATGAACAGCGAGGCGTGATCGGGTATGTGTGCGGCGATGGCCTGGGCGATGCGTTGTTTCTCGTCACGCATCTGTCCGGCACGCATGGCGTAGGCGGTATTCTGGGTACTTGAGGCTTCGCTCGCCGCGCCACCGTGGGTGCGCCGCAACAGACCCTGTTCGGCCAGCTGGTTGATGTCGCGGCGGATGGTTTGCGGTGTGACGCCGAAGGCCTGGACCAGTTCGTCGATGCTGACGTAGCCGCGCTCGCGGGCGAGATCGAGTATGTCGTGTTGACGTGGCGCGAGGGTCATGGGCGGGGTCCTTGTTTTGCGCGGTAGTATACAGGCTGGATGAAATCTACCAGGCACGGTTGGACAGTGTGAGCAGCAGGCCGGACAAGTCTCTTGTGCTCAGTGCACTTTAGCGCAGCACTCGAAGCTCATTTAACTATCCCGCCAGTCAGAGGGGTTCTCGTTGGGTCTGCCTGAACTGTATGCATTACGTTTTCATCCAACCGTTACGGCTGGGTACTGTCTATCACGCCGATTTCGGCTAAGGTACGCGGACTTAAGTCCGAGTATTTTCACAATCGAACATGACGCCTGCCATCGATTTGCTGAAAAAAGCCAAGGCTGTGCATCAGGTGCACAGTTACAGCCATGATCCGAAGGCGGCTTCCTATGGTCTGGAAGCCGCAGAAAAACTCAAGTTGGAGCCTGCGCTGGTGTTCAAGACCTTGCTGGCGAGCAGCGACAAAGGCGAGTTGTTAGTGGCCGTGGTGCCGGTCGTCGGCAGCCTCGACCTGAAAGCGCTGGCCCATGTCGCCGCAGTGAAGAAGGCCGACATGGCCGATCCGCAGGTGGCGCAGCGTGCCACCGGTTACCTACTGGGTGGGATCAGTCCGTTAGGACAGAAGAAGCGCTTACGTACCTTCATTGACGACTCCGCTCTGCGCTATCCGAGTATTTTCGTCAGTGCCGGGCGACGCGGGTTGGAGGTTGAGCTGGCGGCCGAGGTATTGGCGCTGCACACCCAGGCCCGGTTCGCGGCGATCGCTCGGGTTTGACTTTATCGGGGGAAGGCGCCGCCCGGTGACCCACGGCAATGCGCTAAGGCTCCGTACTCTCGCTCTGGTGCGGGCCTGCTGTTCTCTTTAGACCCATAACAACAAGGAAATCTGCATGTCTCACTATCTGCTTGCCATTGATCAAGGTACCACCAGCAGTCGTGCCATCGTCTTCAGTGCTCAGGGCTTGCCGGTGGCGCGTGCGCAGCAGGAGTTCAAGCAGTACTTCCCCCAGGATGGCTGGGTCGAACACGATGGCGAGGAGCTCTGGCTGAGTACCCTCAAGGTCTGCCGTGAAGCGCTCAAGCAGAGTGGTCTGAGCGCCAGTGACGTAGCAGCCATCGGCATCACCAATCAGCGTGAAACCACTCTAGTGTGGGATGCCACTACCGGCGCGCCGATCCATCCGGCTATCGTCTGGCAGGATCGACGTACCGCGGATTACTGCGCAGAACTTAAAAGCGCCGGCCATGAGCAGGCGGTGGCGGCCAAGACGGGACTGTTGATCGACCCGTATTTCTCGGCCACCAAGTTGCGCTGGATTCTCAATCAGGTGCCGGGCGCTCGCGAGCGTGCAGAGCGTGGCGAATTGCGCTTCGGCACAGTGGACAGCTTTTTGCTGTGGCGCCTCACCGGTGGTAAGTCGCACAAGACCGACGCCACCAACGCCTCGCGTACCCTGTTGTTCAACATCCATACCCAACAGTGGGACGAGGAGCTGCTCAAGCTGTTCGAAATCCCTGCTAGCCTGCTCCCAGAGGTGCTGGATTGCGCCGCCGAGTTCGGTATCGCCGAGGCCAGTCTGCTTGGTGCGGCAATTCCGGTATTGGGCATGGCTGGCGACCAGCAGGCCGCCTTGATCGGTCAGGCCTGCTTCCAGCCGGGCATGGTGAAGAGTACCTACGGCACTGGCTGTTTCATGATTCAGAACACCGGCGAGGTGCCGGTGAGTTCGCAAAACCGCCTGCTCACCACCGTCGGTTATCGCCTGAATGGTAAAGTCACCTACGCTGTTGAAGGCAGTATCTTTGTCGCAGGTGCGGCGGTGCAGTGGCTGCGCGATGGGATCAAGTTGATCAGTCATGCTCGGGATACCGAGGCCATGGCCGAGCAAACCGGTGATGCCTGCGGCGTCTATCTGGTGCCGGCGTTTACCGGACTCGGTGCGCCCTATTGGGATCCGAAGGCGCGTGGCGCAATTTTCGGTCTGACCCGTGACACCGGCATCAAGGAAATCGTCACAGCTGGTCTGCAGTCGGTATGTTACCAAACCCGTGATTTGCTTGAAGCTATGCGCCAGGACGGTGCCGCGGCACCGAGTGCCCTGCGTGTCGATGGTGGCATGGTGGAGAATAACTGGGTGATGCAGTTTCTCGCCGACATCCTCGGGGTGACGGTTGAGCGTCCCAAGGTTACCGAGACTACAGCACTCGGCGTTGCCTACCTGGCGGGGTTGCAGGCAGGTCTATATCAAGACCTGGAGACCATCGCCAGCCA
Organism: Pseudomonas taeanensis MS-3; assembly: GCF_000498575.2. Lineage (GTDB taxonomy): Bacteria > Pseudomonadota > Gammaproteobacteria > Pseudomonadales > Pseudomonadaceae > Aquipseudomonas > Aquipseudomonas taeanensis. The sequence continues at coordinate 122,134 of NZ_AWSQ01000004.1, read as the reverse complement.
CTGGCATCGGCAGCAGCGCTTTACCCCGCGGATGGCCGACAGCCATCGAACCAAGTTGTACGAGGGCTGGCTGGATGTGGTGCAACGAGTGCGCAGCGAAGGCTAGAGTAAGTGAATGAACCGTCATCTAGGGTGACGACATATTAGGAGTAGGAACCTTGCAATTCCACTCTCGGCCCTGGTCAGCTGTGTTTGGTCTGGTGTTCTGGGCCTTGTTGGGCGCGACGCCCGCTCGCGCAGAAACCTTGGTGATAGCCGGAGATATCTGGTGCCCAGTGAATTGCGCGGCAGATGCCGCCCAGCGCGGTATTTTTGTCGAATTGGCCGAGCAGATTTTCGCCGAGGCGGGTATTGAGGTCGAATACCGGGTACTCAACTGGGCGCGGGCGGTGCACGACACCCGTCTGGGCAAGCTCAATGCGCTGGTGGGGGCAGGTGTTCAAGATGCCCCGGACTTTCTCTTCAGTGACACGGCGCCCGGTATTTCACGCATGTGTTTTTATGCGCAGCCGTCCCGCTTGTGGCGTTATGAAGGGTTGTCCTCCCTGGCGAACGTTAGCCTGGGCGCGATTAATGGCTACAGCTACGGCAAGGATATCGACAGCTATATTCGCACTCATCGGCGCGATTCGCAGCGTGTGCAGATGGCCTCGGGTGATAATGCGCTGGCGATCAATGTCGAGAAGGTAGAGCTAGGGCGAATTGATGTTGTGTTGGCCAATACCTGGGTGATGGCATTGTTTCTGTCTCGCAACAGAATGCCGGATGCGCTTGAGCAGGTTGGTTGTCGTGTACCTGATGTGCCCATCTATCTGGCTTTTTCGCCGGCTCTGGAGTCCAGCAAACGTTATGTCGAGTTGTTCGAACAGGGCCTGCAGCGCTACCGGACCAATGGTCGGTTGCAGGCCTTGCTGAGAGCCTATGGCGTGTATGAGGCGTTCTGAAGCTCTGACTCAAGCGTCTTGCTGCATGATTTTTTCGTAAGCACTGGTCAGGCCATCCATCTGCCACAACAGGGTTTCGCTGGTGGTAGTGATGATCGTTGGTACATAGCGTGAGTCGCTCGACAGGCGAAAGCCGGCGCGGGCGAAGCGCCACTGGGCCTCGACCTTGTGCAGTGCCTCGCGGGTCTGTGGGGTGTTCTGTCGGGCGGCGAGTAACACCTGCAGCGCCACCTCGAACTCCTCGGTGACTTTCAATAATTCTTCTTCCAGCCCGCTAATCGGCAAGCGCCAGCTTACCGCGAGGTAGAGTTTGGCGATGCGCTGGCTGAGCATGCGCTGGCGGCCACTGAGGTTGACCAGGTGCGCACTGCGACTGCCGGTGTGGCGTTCGATCAGTTGTACAACCTGCTCGCTCTGCGCCAGCAGTTGATCGCTGAGTTGCAGCAGGCGTACAGACTGTTCACGGTTCGGACGGGTCAAGGCCAGTTCGCGGTAGACCTGCCAGGTATCACTGGCGGTCATCAGTGCGGCGCTGATCTGCGGGGTGGGGGCGTATTCGCTGAGGGCGATGAAGTTGCTCTCGAAACGCGCGACACTCTGGTCGAGTTGCTTGATCGCCACTTCACTGCGTACTTCGGCGCCGATCATCAGGTAACTTTTGGCGATACGTTGGCTGAGCATGCGTTGCATGCCGGACAGGTTCATCGCCTCGGCGTCGCTGATGCCTGCCCAGGCGGTAGGGCAGAGCAAGGCGAGGCCGAATAATAGGGTGGGGACAAGACGGCTGAGCATATGAATCTCCATAGGCGCACAGCAACTGAGTACCGCGCACCATCGGCAAAGGCCCCGTTGCGGGGCTAGGAGAATGCCGGACTCGACGGTCCACAGTAGGGCAGCGTTAAGTCCGGCAGGCTTCTCGGGTTGTCAGTAGCTGTATTGCAGTTGCAGCCACAGCTTGTCGGTGTCGACGGCGAACTCATCGGCATCGTAGCTGGCGTATTTGAGCAAACCGACCAGACCTTTCACCCCCGGAATCGGATGGCCATAGGCGACATCGATTTCCTCACCGTACTGGCTGCTGCCCTGTTCGGCGCGGAAGTCGTGGTACCACGCCTGCAGACTGCCGCCGAACAGCGCTAGCGTGGCGCCGACGTAGGCATCTTTGACCCCGTCTGCCGGGGTGGCGAGGAAGATGTCGGCCCAGCCTTGGAACGCGTGCTTGGTGGCCAGCGGCGTCTGGAAGGCGCGGTTGCCGGGCCCCTTGTCGCCACCCAGCACTTCATAGCCACCTTTGAGTGTCACACCCTTGAGGGTGTAACCCAGTTCGGCCAGGTAATAGTCACTGTCCAATTGCAGCGGGTTATCGGCGTAGTCCTGTTGCTGGGCGTATTCCAGGGCATAGCTGACCCCGGCTACGGCGCCGTTCAGGCGCAGGCCAGTGGTCTTGCTCGACTGGCTTCCGCCGGCCAGGTTGTCCAGCCCCAGCAGGTATTGGTAGGCGGTGGCGGTCAGTTCCGGCATGACCTGATACTGGGCGTTCAGCAGATGGCTGTGGCCCTCGATATTGGCCGGGTTGCCGGGCGTGTCGAAGCGGCCATTGCCGGGACCGAAGATGCTGTTGATGTTGTCGATATAGGCATAGCTCAGGGTCAGGCCTTCGAGCGGCTTGAGCTGGCCCAGTGCGCCGTCGTAGGTCTGCTCGTTCTGCCGCCAGGCGACGCCACCGACGAAGCGCTGGTTGTCCAGGTTGATGCGCTGGCGACCGACGACGGCGTTGCCGTAAGCGTGGTCGTAACGCAGTAGGGCCTGGTTGACTTCGCTGCCGTCCGGGTCGGCGACCACCGAGTAGTCGCTCTGACCGTTGCGCGTGCTGTTGTAGGCGGCATCGCCGATACGGCTGACGTTGTCGGCCTCGATCAGGGCGGACAGGCCGTACCACTTACCACTCTGGAAGCCGGCACGGCTGCGCAGGGTCTGAGCGTTGGCATGCTTGAGGGCATTGTCCTGGTCGACATGCTCATAACGGTAGCGTGCATCAAAGATGGCTTTGCCCTGGGTGAACAGATTGCTGAAGTCTTCTGCGGCGAAGGCGGCGTGGCTGAAGGTGACGGTGGCAACGGCCAGCGACATCAGTGTCGGTTTAATCATGCTCATAGCGCTCTTTCCTGTAGGCCAAATAACGCAAAAAAAAACGTCACAGTGCCCGCGACTCCAAGAGGAGCAGGGTTCCGTGACGTCGTTGTCGGTTGAGTGGCAGACACGCCGTTGTGCTGACCGGGACGGGTCCTAGCAGGCGGCGTGCCAGAGTCTGCAAGTTATTGATTTATTATGGATAATTTGTTTTTAAGAGCGTTTTGCTATTGACTCGTGCACCAGGCTCGCTCGTTGCGCATTGAGACAGTGCAGCTGTACCGCGCACTCGCAGGCTGGCTGTATCACCCCACGGCATGCGGCAGGCTGGCAGCCACCAGCATTCATGAGCGCGGCCATGCACCTCGATTTTCATCAGATCGATGCTTTCACTCATCGTCCTTTCAGCGGCAACCCGGCGGTGGTCTATCGTCTCGATGCCTGGCTGCTCGATAGCCTGATGCCCTATTGGGCCGAGCGTCTGGTAGGCGCGAGCTGCGGGCCTACCAGTGTTCGACGCGTGGTGGTGAGCTGTACTGTCGACTGGAGGACGAGCGAGTGAAAATAGCCGGCCAGGCCGTGCTGGTCGCCAGCGGTCGTTTATGGCTGGGGGAGAGCTGAAGCTGAGTTACTGCCGAGAGCAGGTTGCACACCAGTGCATCAGCTCTCTTTGCAGGCACTCACTCAGTTGGCGCTGCTGTAACGCCGCACGCCTGAGTCCTTCAGGTTGACGTGAGCGGCGATGCTGCCGGGCACTGGAAACACCACCAGATGATCGGCGGCAACGCGAATTCCGACTTCTTCGCCCGGCTGGTGATCGGCGTGGCTGGGGAAGATCGACTCGAGCTGGCTACCGGTTGCCAGTTGCAGGCGATACAGGGTGGCGGCTCCGAGGAAGGTCTTGCCGACGATCAGAGCCTTCTGCTCGCTGTCCGGTGCGTAGACGATGTCATCCGGGCGCAGCAGCACGTCCACCGCGCTACCGGTTGGCCAGGTGTAGGCGCGGTTGCCACGAATCAAGCCCAGCTCGGTCTGCACCGAGTCGGGGCTGAGCAGCAGGCCGCGAATGAAGTAGCCCTGGCCGATAAAACTGGCGACGAAAGGCGTCAGGGGCTCGTGATAGAGATTGTAGGGCGTGTCCCATTGCTCGAGTCGGCCCTCATTGAACACGCCGACATGATCGCTGACGGCGAAGGCCTCTTCCTGGTCATGGGTGACCAGGATGGCACTGGTGCCGCGGGCCTTGAGAATGTCGCGCACCTCGTGACTCAAGCGCCTGCGCAACTCGCCATCGAGGTTGGAAAACGGTTCGTCAAGCAGCAGCAAGCGAGGTTCCGGTGCAAGGGCGCGAGCCAGAGCTACGCGCTGTTGTTGCCCGCCGGACAGCTCGTGCGGGTAGCGTTTGCCCAAGTGGCTGAGCTTGACCAGCTCAAGCAGTTCGTCAGTGATGCGCTCGCAATTAGCTTGCTTGCGGATGCCGAAGGCGATGTTCTCGGCCACGCTCAGGTGCGGAAACAGCGCGTAATCCTGGAACACCATGCCGATTCGACGCTTCTCCGGAGCCAGGGTGAAGCCGGCGCGGGAGATGACTGTGTCGGCCAGCTGAATCTCGCCTTCAAGCACCGGCTCGAAGCCGGCGATGGCGCGCAGGGTGGTGGTCTTGCCGCAGCCCGAGGGGCCGAGCAGGCAGCCGATGTCACCGGCATTCAAGTGCAGATTGAGGTTCTGCACGACTCTGTGCTCATGGTAGCCACAGCTCAGGCCATGCAGATTCAGCAGCAGTGGATGGCTCATGCGTGGTGGTACGCCGGCTCGACGAGGAATTCCAGTAGGGCCTTTTGCGCATGCAGGCGGTTTTCCGCTTGATCCCAGGCGGCCGAGCGTGGGTCATCGAGCAGGTCGACACTGATTTCCTCGCCCCGGTGCGCTGGCAGGCAGTGCAGGAAAAGTACGTCCTCGGCTGCGGTATCGAGCAGTGCACGGTTGACCTGATAGGGCTTGAACAGCTTCATGCGCTCGGCACTTTCTTCTTCCTGGCCCATCGAGGCCCAGACGTCGGTGCTGACCAAGTGGGCGCCGGCCACCGCTTCGCGCGGGTCCCGGAAGATCTGCACGCGGTCGCCGGCCTGGGCGAGCAGCGCGGCATTTGGTTCGTAGCCTTCTGGACAGGCCACGCGCAGCTGGAAGTCGAATTGCAGTGCGGCTTCTATATAGGAGTTGCACATGTTGTTGCCGTCGCCGACCCAGACTGCGGTCTTGCCCGCGATGTTGCCACGGTGCTCGAGGTAGGTCTGCATGTCGGCCAGCAGTTGGCAGGGGTGCAGGTCATCGGACAGGCCGTTGATTACCGGCACTCGCGAATGGGCGGCGAATTCGGTCAGGGTGCTGTGGGCGAAGGTGCGGATCATCACCGCGTCGAGCATGCGCGACATGACGATGGCGGAGTCGGCAATCGGCTCGCCGCGGCCCAGTTGCGTGTCACGCGGCGAGAGGAAGATCGCCTGGCCACCCAGCTGGATCATCCCTGCTTCGAAGGACAGGCGGGTGCGAGTCGAGGCCTTCTCGAAGATCATTCCCAGCACGCGGTTTTTCAGCGGTTCGAACAGCACCCCGCGGTTGCGCAAGTCCTTCAGCTCCATGCCGCGTCGGATCAGGCTCACCAGTTCATCAGGTGTGCAGTCCATCAGCGAGAGAAAGTGTCTTGCGCTCATCGTTAACTACCTTTTTCACAACAAAGCGCAGGTTCAACGGCCAGGTTAACAGGGGAATAGGCGGAACCTGCGGCTAGGGGCCGCAAACAGCGACGAAACGGGGAAGGCGCGATCTTATAAGGAAATGACGAGCAGGCGCAAATTGTCCGGTCGGTAATTGCTAACGGCAGGTCGTGTCAGTCTTTTGCTCTTTCCGTGTGCGAGCTGTCACAAAACTGGTAGCGCTGCTTGAACCCTCTAGATTGGGCTTCTAGGATGCCCGCGCCTTATCGAGGCAATGCATTACCCCGCAATGGGGTTTCCATGGAATGTTATGCAAAGGAGTCTTGCATGAAACACGTAGCCTACGCCGCCGCTTTTTCCGCCCTCGCCCTGTTGACTGGCTGTGCCAGCCAGAACGTCAGTCAACCAACCGCGCCGTTGAACGGTGCCGTTGAGACCAACCTCAAGGCCGATGTGAAAGTAGGCGAGACCATCTCCGGGCAATCCTCGGTGAACATCCTGTTCAACGTGATCAAGTTGGGTGGTGACACTCAGTTCGCCGATGGCGTGACTTACGGTGGTGGTGAGGGTGGTTTTGCATTGGGCATTGACCCGGTTGCTTCCGCCAAATCCGCAGCGGCATACAAGGCCGTCATGTCTTCGGGTGCCGATCTGATCGTTGCACCGCGTTACGAAGTGAGCGTTGAAGACTACTTCGTCTACAAAACCGTCAACGTCAAAGTGACCGGTAAAAAAGGCACCGTGACTGCTATCCGCTAAGGATTAGTTGTCTGCACGCCTGAATCGGCTGGCATGATGCCGGCCGATTCATGAAACGAACGCTGCTAGCGCACGTCCTCTCCAGCCTCCATAGTCTTGTCTGCATCGACCCGAGCGGTCGTCTCGAATAAGAATATGAGGCTAGGCCATGACCAAGACCCTCCATCACCGCGCGTGCCATCTCTGCGAAGCTATTTGCGGCTTGACCATCGAAACCGAAACCCAAGCTGATGGCTCGACCCAGATTAACTCGATCAAGGGCGATGCTCAGGACAGCTTCAGTCGTGGTCATATCTGCCCCAAGGCCGTGGCACTGCAGGATATCCAGAATGATCCCGACCGTTTGCGCCAGCCGATGCGCCGAGTCGGCAACGAGTGGCAGGCGATCGACTGGGAGGATGCCTTTTCCCTGGTTGCCGAGCGCCTGAGCGAGATTCAGTCCCGTCATGGGCAAAATGCAGTGGCGGTCTATCAAGGCAACCCGAGCGTGCATAACTATGGGTTGATGACTCACAGCAACTACTTTCTCGGACAGCTGAAAACCCGCAACCGTTACTCCGCCACTTCGGTCGATCAGCTGCCACATCATCTGACCAGTCACCTGATGTACGGCCACGGTTTGCTGATTCCGATTCCAGATATCGACCACACCGACTTCATGTTGATCCTTGGCGGCAATCCGCTGGCCTCCAACGGCAGCATCATGACCGTGCCGGATGTGGAAAAGCGTCTGAAAGCGATTCAGGCGCGTGGCGGTCAGTTGGTGGTGGTCGACCCACGCCGCAGTGAAACGGCGGCGATTGCCGATCAGCATGTATTCGTTCGTCCGGGGCAGGACGCTGCGTTGTTGTTCGGCCTGCTGAATACCCTGTTTGAAGAGAACCTGACCCGTGCCAGTCACTTGCCGGTCGAGGGGCTGGATGAGGTGCGTCAGGCCATCGCCGGTTTCGGCGCCGAAGCCATGAGCGGTCGCTGCGGCGTACCGGCGGAGGTGATCCGCCAGTTGGCGCGGGATTTCGCCGCTGCCGATAAGGCCGTGTGCTACGGCCGCATGGGGGTATCCACCCAGGCGTTCGGCACCCTCTGTCAATGGCTGGTGCAGCTGATCAACCTGGTTACCGGCAACCTCGACCGCCAGGGTGGTGTGCTCTGTACCCAGCCTGCGGTGGATCTGGTTGCATCAACTTCCGGCGGCCACTTCAATCGCTGGCAGAGCCGGGTGTCTGGGCTGCCGGAGTATGGCGGTGAGCTGCCGGTCTCGGCCTTGGCCGAGGAAATGTTGACGGAAGGTGAGGGGCAGATTCGCGCCTTGGTCACCGTGGCCGGTAATCCGGTGCTGTCGACACCCAACGGGCGCCAGTTGGAGCAGGCGCTGGAAGGGCTGGAGTTCATGCTTAGCGTCGATTTTTATATCAACGAAACCACTCGTTACGCCGATCTGATCCTGCCGCCGACCGCGCCGTTGGAGCACGATCACTACGACACTACCTTCAATATGTTCGCCGTGCGTAACGTCACTCGCTTCAACCAGGCAGTATTGGCCAAGCCGGCCGGCGCCTTGCACGATTGGGAGATATTCGTCGGCTTGGCCAAGGCCTTTGCGACAAAGGTTGGCGGTGAGCTTAAACCCATCCTGGCGCCGGATCAGATGATCGACATGGGCCTGCGTGCTGGTGCGTACGGCGACCGTTCTGCGCACAAACTGTCCGTGGCCGCTTTGCGTGAGCATCCCCACGGCCTGGATCTGGGTGAACTTAAGTCGAACCTCGCCGGCCGGTTGAAAACGTCGACGCAGCAGGTGCAGGCCGCGCCGAGCATTCTCATGGCAGATCTGCAACGATTTGCCGAACAGTCGGCGCCTGATGCGGGTGAGCTGCTGTTGATTGGGCGTCGGCATGTGCGCAGCAATAATTCCTGGATGCACAACTACCACCGCCTGGTGAAAGGCAAGCCGCGCCATCAGTTGTTGATGAATCCTGCGGATCTGGCGCTGCGTGGCCTCATCGATGGACAGCGGGTGCGAGTTCGCTCGCGGGTTGGGGTGATCGAGGTGGAAGTGGTCGGCAGCGAGGAGATGATGGCCGGCGTGGTCAGTCTTCCCCACGGCTGGGGGCACACGCGCCGTGGAGTGAAGCTGGAAATTGCCAGCGCGCAACCCGGCGCCAGTGCCAATGACCTGACTGACGAGCGTCAGCTCGATAGCTTGTCCGGTAACGCCGTACTCAACGGGGTACCGGTTCAGGTCGACGCAGCCTGAGGGGTAAGGCCGAGCATTACGCTCGGCTTTTCGCTACAATGCCGCCACCATGCCGATCCGTGAGTCGGCAAGTTGAGTCGGATAGTTAAGCCCTGAGGTGCCCCATGGATATCATTGAAACCATCAAAGAGCAGATCGCCAACAACACCGTTCTGCTGTACATGAAAGGCTCGCCGAATGCCCCGCAGTGTGGCTTCTCGTCGAAAGCCGCGCAGGTGGTTATGGCCTGCGGTGAGAAGTTCGCCTACGTCGACATCCTGCAAAACCCGGAAATTCGTGCCAACCTGCCGAAGTACGCCAATTGGCCGACCTTTCCGCAGCTGTGGGTCGGTGGGGAGTTGCTTGGTGGCAGCGATATCATGGCCGAGATGTTCGAGAAGGGCGAGTTGCAAACCCTGATCAAGAGCGCGGTCGAGAAAGCCGGCGCTTAAGTCGTTCTTTCGTGAAAAACCCGCCTCAGCGCGGGTTTTTTTATGCCCGGATATAGCTGTTCGGTCAGCCTTTGGAGCAGTAGTGATCCTGGCCTAGATCGGGGGCGTAATTAAAACGGGAGCCACTGGCTCCCGTTGAATAGACGATTTGCTCAGGTGAGCTTAGTCATCCATCTGCGATTGCAGGTAGTTCTGCAGGCCGACAGCTTCGATCAGGCTGAGTTGAGTTTCCAGCCAGTCGATGTGGTCTTCTTCCGAGCAGAGGATCTCTTCCAATAGCTCACGGCTGGCGTAGTCGCCGATGCTTTCGCAGTAAGCAATGGCTGCTTTCAAGTCGACGTGGGCTTTGTGCTCGATCTTCAGGTCGCACTCGAGCATTTCCTTGGTGTTTTCACCGATCAGGATCTTGCCGAGGTCTTGCAGGTTGGGCAGGCCTTCGAGGAAGAGGATGCGCTTGATCAGCTTGTCGGCATGCTTCATCTCGTCGATGGACTCGTGGTATTCGTGCTCGCCAAGCTTTTTCAGGCCCCAATCTTCGTACATCCGTGCGTGCAGGAAGTATTGATTGATTGCGACCAGCTCGTTACCGAGGATCTTGTTCAGATGCTGGATTACTTTCTTGTCGCCTTTCATTTCTGGGCCTGCCTTGCGAGGAAGAGGTAACTGCAAATTCTGGCCCGATGTGGTCGAGCTGTCAAACCTAAGTATTTGAAATTAAAGTAAAAATAAATATGAATACGAATGTTTAAGTTCTGCATTTTGAACTTAAGTTATTGAATTTTAGGCATAAAAAAACCGGACTCTAAGTCCGGTTCTTTTTTGCGCTGAAGTCAGGCGGCAACAAAGCTGGCCGTGTGGGTCAAGGCGGCTTGGCTGCTGTGCACCTCACTCAAGGTTTCGCGTACCACTTGCTTGGCCAGGCATGCACATTTACCGCACTGGCTGGCGACACCCAAGGTCGCGCGCACATCACGATAGCTGCAGCAACCTTCATAGATCGCATCGCGGATCTGGTGATCAGTAACACCTTCGCAAAGACAGACGTACATAGGGTAAGGCTCGTCGCAAGGGGTGAGGAGGTTGGATAAGATACTAATGTTAATGAGAATGCGTGTCAAAGATCGATTGAGAATGCTCCACTTAAAACCGCAGGGAGCGGATGAGCGGTCACAAGGGGTGAAGAGGGGGGCGCTGAGGTTCAAAAAAGCGGTGGGCGATGCTCAAAACCGAGGTGTATCATGATTGGCCCTGACGGTGTGGGCCGTGTCGTCGTGTTGTCGTTCGGCAGCTTTAAGGTTAAGTCGGTTCGCACCTCACCCAATACTCAAGGAGATATCGAATGAGTGTACTCGTAGGTAAGCAAGCCCCTGATTTCAACGTCGCAGCCGTGCTGGGCAACGGCGAAATCGTCGACAGCTTCAGCCTGTCCTCGGCGATCAAAGGCAAGTATGGCCTGGTGTTCTTCTACCCGCTGGACTTCACCTTCGTCTGCCCGTCCGAGCTGATTGCACTGGATCACCGCATTCCTGAGTTCCAGGCACGCAACGTCGAAGTGATCGGCGTTTCCATCGATTCCCATTTCACCCACAACGCCTGGCGTAACACCCCGGTAGATAAGGGTGGCATCGGCCAGGTCAAATACACTCTGGCTGCCGACGTGAAACACGAAATCTGCAAGGCCTATGACGTTGAAGCCGAAGACGGCGTGGCCTACCGTGGCGCGTTCCTGATCGACACCAACGGTGTCGTGCGTTCGCAGATCGTTAACGACCTGCCGCTAGGCCGTAACATGGACGAGCTGCTGCGTCTGGTTGACGCCCTGCAGTTCACCGAAGAGCACGGTGAAGTGTGCCCGGCCAACTGGAAGAAAGGCGACAAGGGTATGACTGCTTCGCCGGAAGGCGTGGCCAAGTACCTGGCTGAGAATGCCGCCAGCCTGTAAGGCGCCGCGCGCTTACGAAAAACCCGGCCTAGGCCGGTTTTTTTGCTTTTAGGTTACTGCGGCGAGATCAGTCGTCGAAATCCATCCAGCCGCCCATCTCCTTCCAGCGGTTGACGATGCCGCAGAACAGTTCGGCGGTTTTTTCGGTGTCATAGCGCGCCGAGTGCGCCTCACGGCCATCGAACTCGATATCCGCGGCCTGACAGGCTTTAGCCAGTACGGTCTGACCGTAGGCGAGGCCCGCCAGGGTGGCGGTGTCGAAGCTGGAGAAGGGGTGAAACGGGTTGCGCTTGATCTCGCACCGGGCAACGGCGGCATTGAGGAAGCCGAGGTCGAAGCTGCTGTTATGCCCGACCAGAATTGCTCGCTTGCAACCGTTGGCTTTCAGCGATTTGCGCAGACCGCGAAAAATTTCGGTCAGGGCGTGTTCTTCGCTTACCGCCATGCGCAGCGGGTGGTCGAGTTTGATACCGGTGAACTCCAGCGCTGCCTGTTCGATATTGGCGCCCGCAAAGGGTTCTACGCGGAAGAAGTGCGTGTGGTCAGGGTAGAGAAAGCCCTGCTCGTCCATGGCTACGGTAGTGGCGGCAATTTCCAGCAGGGCATCGGTGGCGCAGTTGAAACCGCCGGTTTCCACATCCACCACCACTGGCAGGTAGCCGCGAAAGCGCGCCGCCATGGGGTGGCGCGAGCCGTTGCCGTTGCTGCTGCCGTCACGTTCGTCGTCGAAATGTTCGTCGCTCACGCGTTGTCCTCCAGCAGGCGCCAGTTCAGTGTTTCACCGGCTCGTAGTGGCACAACGACGTGTTCGCCAAGTGGCAGGCTGGCCGGCGCGGTCCATGTCTCGCGCACCAGGGTAATGGTCTCGCTGTTGCGCGGCAGGCCGTAGAAGTCTGGGCCGTGCTTACTGGCGAAGGCTTCCAGTTTGTCCAGCGCATTACGCTGCTCGAAGGCCTCGGCGTACAACTCGATCGCGGCGTAAGCGGTGTAACAACCGGCACAACCGCAGGCGGCTTCCTTGGCATGCTGGGCATGCGGCGCCGAGTCGGTGCCGAGGAAGAACTTGCTGCTGCCGCTGGTGGCCGCGTCGAGCAAGGCTTCCTGATGCAGGTTGCGCTTGAGGATCGGCAGGCAATAGAAGTGCGGGCGAATGCCGCCCACCAGCATGTGATTGCGGTTGTATAACAGGTGGTGCGCGGTGATGGTTGCGCCGACATTGGCCGACGCCGCGTTGACGAACTCCACCGCATCGCGTGTGGTGATGTGCTCGAGCACTACGCGCAGGCTGGGGAAACGCTCAACCACGCGGCTCAGTTGCTCGTCGATAAAGAACTTCTCGCGGTCGAACACGTCGACTTCACTGCGGGTTACCTCACCATGCACCAACAGCGGCAAGCCGACTTCGGCCATGACTTCGAGTACCGGGAAGATTTTGTCGAGGCTGGTCACCCCGGAGTCGGAGTTGGTGGTCGCGCCGGCCGGGTAGAGTTTGGCCGCGTAGACGAAGCCCGAGGCCTTGGCCGCGCGCACATCGTCGGCGCTGGTCGCGTCGGTGAGGTAGAGCACCATCAGCGGTTCGAAGTGGCTGCCGACCGGGCGTGCGGCGAGGATGCGTTGGCGATAGGCATCGGCTTCGCTGGCGTTGCGCACCGGTGGCACCAGGTTCGGCATGATGATGGCGCGGGCGAAGGTGCGGGCGACATCGGCGACGGTGCGTGGCAGCGCGGCACCATCGCGCAGGTGGATATGCCAGTCGTCGGGACGCAGCAGGGTCAGGCGGTCAGTCATGGAGGTTTCCAGGCGGGCAAAACGTTGCAGGAATGCTACCGGAAAAGCCCCCCCAGAGCACGCTGGACATGCGCCGTGACGCTGCACGCTGGTCTTACCCAGGGCTTAAGTTATTTGCTTTGCCACCGATACCCCGAGGTAACGCCGTTATTCCTTGTGGAGCTTGCCGTGCGCCAGCCTTGCCTTGTCCTGTTCAGCCTGATTGCCAGCTTGCCTGTATGCCTGCCTGCCTGGAGCATCAGTTTCCAAACCCGCCTGGAAAAGGTCGAGTGGCAGATCGAGGGCGACCAGTTCGAGTGCCGTCTGTCACAGGCAATCACCGGCTTCGGTGCTGGCGAGTTCGTCCGTCGTGCCGGAGAGCAGGCGACTTTCCGTTTGCAGGCGCGTGAGCACTGGCTGCGGGCCGGCTCTGCCACACTGCTGGCGGCAGCCGCGCCCTGGCAGCCGGGGCGCGGCGATATCAACCTGGGAGTGGTCAGGGTCGGCACTGGCGAGGTGCCGTTCAGCAGCTCTCAGGAGCAAGCCGCGCGTCTGCTCACCGGCTTGCTCGAGGGGCGCAGTCCGCTGATCCGTCATCGCACCCCGCAAGGCGGCGACAGCCTGGAAGTGCGCTTGCTGCCGGTCAAGTTCCACAAGGCTTACAGTGATTACACCGCCTGTACGGCCAAGTTGTTGCCGGTGAATTTCGATCAGATCCGCCAGGCCCAGGTCGGCTTCCCAGGCGGTGGCGTGGACTTGGATCCGCTGGCGCAGGCCAAGCTGGACATCATTCTGAGCTTTCTCAAGGCCGACCCCAGCGTCAACCGGATTCAGCTCGACGGACATGCCGATAACAGCGGCAATCGCCTGACCAACCGCGACCTGTCACGCCGTCGCGCTTTGGCGGTGATGGATTACCTCATGGCCAATGGCGTGCCGGCCGAGCAGATCACCTTGCGCTTTCATGGCGAGCGCTACCCGCTGGTGCCGAATAAGGGCGAGGTCAATCGAGCGAAGAATCGTCGGGTCACGCTGCGCCTGGATCGTGCGCCCGCAGTTGAGCCATCTCCTGAATCCACTGCTGCCGATGGTGCATCATCCGCGGCGGGTTGAGGGCGGCAAGGCACGACGCTATTACGATATAAACCGTCGCTTGGTCGTCACAAGCTGTCGCGCCTCTGTAAATCATGCGGCATGGGCAGTAGAATCACGGGTTTTCCCGAACAACCCCGTGGAGTTGATGGCATGGCCGACGTAAACAAGGTAGTCCTGGCGTATTCCGGTGGCCTGGACACTTCGGTGATCCTCAAGTGGCTGCAAGATACCTATAACTGCGAAGTGGTGACTTTCACTGCCGACCTCGGCCAGGGTGAGGAAGTCGAGCCGGCTCGTGCCAAGGCCAAGGCCATGGGCGTCAAGGAAATCTACATCGACGACCTGCGTGAAGAGTTCGTGCGCGATTTCGTCTACCCGATGTTCCGTGCCAACACCATCTATGAAGGTGAGTACCTGCTGGGTACTTCCATCGCTCGTCCGCTGATCGCCAAGCGCCTGATCGAGATCGCCAACGAAACTGGCGCCGATGCCATCTCCCACGGCGCCACCGGTAAGGGCAACGACCAGGTTCGCTTCGAGCTGGGCGCCTATGCACTCAAGCCGGGCGTCAAGGTGATTGCACCGTGGCGCGAGTGGGATCTGCTGTCGCGAGAGAAGCTGATGGACTATGCCGAGAAGCATGCCATCCCGATCGAGCGCCACGGCAAGAAGAAGTCGCCGTACTCCATGGATGCCAACCTGCTGCATATCTCCTATGAAGGCGGCGTGCTGGAAGACACCTGGACCGAGCACGAAGAAGACATGTGGAAGTGGACCAAGTCCCCTGAAGCCGCACCGGATACTCCAACCTATATCGAACTGACCTACCGCGCCGGTGACATCGTTGCCATCGACGGCAAGGACATGACGCCGGCGACTGTGTTGACTGAGCTGAACCGCATTGGCGGTGAGAACGGCATCGGTCGCCTGGACATAGTCGAAAACCGCTTCGTCGGCATGAAGTCGCGCGGCTGCTACGAGACCCCCGGCGGCACCATCATGCTCAAGGGCCACCGTGCCATCGAGTCGATCACCCTGGATCGCGAAGTCGCTCACCTGAAAGACGAGTTGATGCCCAAGTACGCCAGCCTGATCTATAACGGTTTCTGGTGGAGCCCGGAACGCATCATGTTGCAGCAGATGATCGACGCCTCGCAGGCCAGCGTGAATGGTGTGGTGCGCCTGAAGCTGTACAAGGGCAACGTTATAGTGGTGGGCCGCAAGTCTGACGATTCACTGTTTGATGCCAATATCGCCACCTTCGAAGACGATGCCGGCGCCTACGATCAGCGTGATGCGGCGGGCTTCATCAAGCTCAACGCATTGCGCATGCGCATCGCCGCGAACAAGGGGCGCAAGCTGCTGTAAGCAGCCTGTGGCAGCCCCTGGCTGCGCTATAACCTATCGCAAGCACTGCCCCGGCAATCGCCGGGGTTGTGCTTTCTAAGGACCGCCACAAGCGGTACAGAACGAGGAGAACGCTGATGAGACTGCTGCATACCATGCTACGGGTTGGCGACATGGATAAATCCATCGCCTTCTACACCGAAGTGCTGGGCATGACCTTGCTGCGCCGTAAGGATTACGCGGAGGGACAGTTCACCCTGGCCTTCGTCGGCTATGGTGATGAGGCACATAACAGTGTGATCGAACTGACCCATAACTGGGGTGTGGACAGCTACGAGCTGGGCACCGGCTATGGTCATATCGCCCTGGAGGTCGAGGATGTCTACAAGGCCTGCGAGGACATCCGGGCGCGCGGTGGCAAGATCACCCGCGAGCCGGGACCGATGAAGCACGGTAGCAGTATCCTGGCCTTCGTCGAGGATCCCGATGGCTACAAGATCGAACTGCTGTCGCCATCGCGTAACGATTGAAACTGGCCGTTTCGCCCGGAATCAAAAAGCCCCGCACTTGTGCGGGGCTTTTTGATTTTGCATTCGGCGCTACAGATCGAAATCGTACTCGGCCAGTTGTTTGTTCAGGCGTCGCTCGTCGAGAAAGTTGTCGATGATGCGTCGCTTGGTCAGGTTGGTCTTGGCAACTTCGACGGGGCTTTCGGTATCGTCTGCATCGTCTGCGACAAAATCTTCATCGAGTTCGAGGTCTTCTTTATCGCTGCTCATCTTCTCTACTCCAGGCTACCGGGGCCATTTGCGCACCTTATAGCGGCAAAATCGCTGCAGGTAAAAAAGATTTTTTCAATCGGCTCATCAAGTTTCTTAATGAAAGCTCAATCGTCAGAGGTTTTGTGCTTGTACTCGCACAGGTCTTCGATGAGGCAGCTGCCACAGCGCGGCTTGCGTGCCTGGCAGACGTAGCGGCCATGCAGGATCAGCCAATGGTGCGAGTCCAGCAGAAATTCCTTGGGCACGAACTTCAGCAGCTTTTTTTCGACCTCAAGCACGGTTTTGCCGGGGGCGATGCCGGTGCGGTTGCTGACCCGGAAAATATGTGTGTCGACTGCCATGGTCAGTTGCCTGAAGGCGGTGTTGAGCACCACATTGGCGGTCTTGCGGCCGACCCCGGGTAGTGCCTCCAGGGCTTCGCGGGTCTGCGGTACCTGGCCGCCATGCTGTTCGACCAGCAGGCGGCAGGTCTCGATGACGTTCTTCGCCTTGCTGTTGAACAGGCCGATGGTCTTGATGTACGCCGACAGCCCTTCTACGCCCAGGGCATAGATGGCCTCCGGCGTATTGGCCACCGGGAACAATTTGGCGGTGGCCTTGTTGACCCCGACATCGGTGGCCTGGGCGGAGAGAATAACGGCGATCAGCAGTTCGAAGGGTGAACTGTAGGCCAGTTCGGTTTTCGGTTCCGGGTTGTCTTCATGCAGGCGGCGGAAAATCTCGTAGCGTTTTGCCGCGTTCACTCGATCACTCCTGTGACCCGCACCCGTCGGCTCTGCACCGGCGCGTCCGGTTGCTTGGCTCTGGCTCGTTCGACCAGTGCCTGATCGATGCGATTCTTGCCGGCGATCAGCAGGCCGAGGACGATAAAGGCACCTGGTGGCAGGATGGCCAGCAGAAAGCCGGGGTAGCCTGGGAATACCGTCACCTGCCAGCCGGCCGCCATCGGGCCGAACAGCAGCTGCATATTGGCGAACAGCACGCCGGTGCCGAACAGCTCGCGCAGGGCGCCGATCAGTACCAGCACCACGCCGAAGCCCAGGCCCATGACCAGGCCGTCATAGGCGGCGCGCAGCGGGTCGTTCTTCGCCGCGAAGGCATCGGCGCGGCCGAGGATCACGCAGTTGGTGGTGATCAACGGAATGAAGATGCCGAGAATCTGATACAGCTCGTAGGTGTAGGCCTGCATCAGCAGCTCGATACAGGTGGTCAGGGCAGCGATGATCATGACGAAGGCGGGCAGGCGGACGGCGGTGTTAACCACTCCACGGACCAGCGATACGGCAGTGTTGGAACAGATCAACACGATCGCGCTGGCCAGGGCCAGACCGAGCGCGTTGACCGTCGAGTTGCTGGTACCCAACAGAGGGCAGAGGCCTAGTAACTGGACCAGCGCCGGGTTGTTCTTCCACAGGCCGTTGAGGGATATTTCGCGAAAGCTGGGACTAGCCATTGGATTTCACCTGGGCTGCGAACAGCTCCTTCTTGTGCGCGTCGAAATACTGCAAGGCCTTGTGCGTGGCCTTGACCACCGCGCGCGGGGTGATGGTGGCGCCGGCGAACTGATCGAAGCTGCCGCGATCTTTCTTCACCGCCCAGCCATCCTCGTTGGGGTCGCTCAGGGACTTGCCCTCGAAACTGCGAATCCATTGGCTCTTGGCCAGTTCGATCTTGTCGCCCAGGCCCGGGGTTTCCTTGTGGCTAAGTGCGCGCACGCCGGCCAATTGGCCATCGGCGCGAATACCGACCAGCAGTTGGATCGCGCCGCCGTAACCGTCCGGTGCGGTGACCCGCAGGATCAGCGCGCTGGGCTGGCCGTCTTTGAGGGCGATATAGGCCGGTTGTGGACGCTTGTTGCCGAGCAGGATGGGGTCATGCACCTGGATGGGGTTGTCCAGCAGGTGATTGTCGTAACTGTCGGTGGGCAGAATCTCGGTCAGGGCGCGCACCTGGGCTTCGCGCTCGGAGGTGGCGATGCGGCTGGCGGTGGCTTGTTGCACCAATGCCACCAGACCCACCGTGGTGATGGCGAAGAGGCCGAGGACCAGGCTGTTTTTCAGCATCGAGCGGCTGATTTCGGGTAGCACGGGTTACTCCCCCAACTTGAAGCCGCGAGTCGGCTTGCGGTGGCCATAGGTGCGCGGCCGGGTGTAGTAGTCGATGGTCGGTGCGGCCAGGTTCATTAGCAGCACGGCGAAGGCCATGCCGTCCGGGTAACCGCCCCAGGCGCGGATGATGTAGACCAGCACGCCGACGCCGAAACCGAAGATCAGCCGGCCGAGGTTGCTGGTGGCGCCGGACACCGGGTCGGTGACGATAAAGAAGGCGCCGAGCATGGTCGCGCCACTGAGCAGGTGAAACAGCGGCGAGCCGTGGGAGTCGGAGCCCGAGCCATTCCAGAACAGCAGGCTCATCAGGGCCAGTGCCGCGAGCATGGCGACCGGTGCGTGCCAGGTGAACAGCCGCTTGTGCAGCAGGTACAGGCCGCCGGCAAGGAAGGCCAGATTGACCGCCTCGACAGAGGCGCCGCCGAAACGGCCGAACGCCGGATGTTGCGCCCAGAGCTCGTCGATGGTCAGGCTTTTGTTTATTTTCAGCGCATCCAGGGCGGTGGCCTGGGTCCAGCCATCGGGCAGGGCGGCGATGCCGAGGATGTGCTGCAGGCCGTCGAGCAGGCCGACGCGGTGCGGTGCAGGCCAGCTGGTCATCTCGACCGGGAAGGAGATGAGCACCACCACGTAGCCGAGCATCGCCGGGTTGAAGGGGTTCTGGCCGAGGCCGCCATACAGCTGCTTGCCAAACACGATGGCAAAGCCGGTGGCGATCAGGGTCAGCCACCAGGGCGAATAGGGTGGCAGGGCCAGGGCCAGCAGTACGGCGGTGACCAGGGCGCTGTAGTCGTTCAGGTAGAAGCCCAGCGGGCGCTGGCGCAAGGCGAGAATGGCAGCCTCGAAACCGAGGGCGCAGGCGCTGGCCCAGAGCAGGTTGATCAGCGTGCCGAAGCCGAATAGCCAGCTCAGGGCGAACACCCCGGGTAGGGTGGCCAGCAACACCTGCAGCATCACCTGCTGAGTGCGATTGCTGCCCTTGGCGTGGGGCGAGGTGATGCGGGGCAGGGCCATTGGCGCTCCGGTGTCATGTGCGGTGCTGTGCGGCTTAGTCGCGTAGCGACCTACTCCAGCGGTTTATGCGTTCTGGTGTTCGTTCAGCTTGCGTTCGGCTTCGGCCAGGCGCAAACGCGCGGGTTCGATGACATCTGCCGAGACGTTCTCCTCGCGCTCCAGCTTGCGTAAGTCGGCGCGGGCGAAAGCGACTTCGGTTTTCAGCGTGCGGGTGGCTTCGTCGATGGGACGTTTCTCGCTACGCACCAGGTCGGGTGCAGGCTTGCTGGATGTGGCTTCGGCGGAATGCAGAGCCTGCTCGGCTGCAGTGACGGCATCGCGCAAGGCGCCCAGGTCGATGTCCTCGGCTGCGGCTTTTTCTGCTTTTTTCAGCTCGGCGCGTTTCATTGCCAGTTCGATCTTGGCTTTTTTCAGCGCACCATCGTCAACCGCCTTGGCTGGCGCTGCAGGCGTCTGGCTGTCCAGCTCGGCCAGCAGTTTTTCGGCAGCGGCCAGCTTGTCGCGCAACTGCTGCAATTCGTTTAGTTGCGCCGCGTCCGGTGCTTCGAGCTTCTCCTGCTTGCGCAGTTGCGCGCGGAGCATGGCGGCGTCGATCTTGGCTTTTTTCAGCGCGCCGTCGTCGGCCGGCTTGGTTGGCGCTGCGGGCGTCTGGCTGTCCAGCTCGGCCAGCAGTTTTTCGGCAGCAGCCAGCTTGTCGCGTAACTGCTGCAATTCGTTCAGTTGCGCCGCGTCTGGCGCCTCGAGCTTCTCCAGCTTGCGCAGTTGCGCGCGGAGCATGGCGGCGTCGATCTTGGCTTTTTTCAGCGCGCCATCGTCGGCCGGCTTGGTCGGCGCTGCGGGCGTCTGGCTGTCCAGCTCGGCCAGCAGTTTTTCGGCAGCGGCCAGCTGGCTGCGCAGTTGTTGCAATTCGCTTTGCTGGGCCGCGTCTGGCGCCTCGAGCTTCTCCAGCTTGCGCAGTTGCGCACGGAGCATGGCGGCGTCGATCTTGGCTTTTTTCAGCGCGCCATCGTCGGCCGGCTTGGTCGGTGCAGGGGCGGCGACTGAGTTGGTTGCCAGCGCGGCGTCCAGGGCCTGCTGCGCGGTCTCTGCGGCGCTGCGCAGGTCCGTGACCTGGGCCTGCAGTTCGGCGGTGTCGTGACTGGCCAGCTGTTTTTCGGCCTTTTTCAGAGCGACTTGGGCCATGCTTGCGGCGATTTTCAGTTTCTTCAGCTCATCGCTAAGCCCGGCGGGCTTGTGTGGCTGTTCTCCACTGCCAGCCCCGTCTTGGGCGGCGTCGGTCTGGGCGGCTTTGGCGCGGGCGGCTTTTTCCGCGCGCGCTTTGCGCTCGGCTTCTTTCTGTTCTTCGGCGCGGCGCAGGCGGTCCTGGCGCAACTCGAAGCGCTGCTTGGACTGTTCGGCCTTGAGTTGCTTCTGTTCCAGCTCGCGGATCTCGCCTTTGGCGGCGCGGTAATACTGCACCAGCGGAATGCTCGACGGGCAGACATAGGCGCAGGCACCACATTCAATGCAGTCGAACAGGTTGTGCGCCTTGAGCTGCTCATGCTCTTGGCCGAGGGCGAAGAAGTGCAGCTGCTGCGGCAGCAGGCTGGCCGGACAGGCCTCGGCGCACTTGCCGCAACGGATACACGGCATGGCCGGCGGCGGTGGCGGCAATTCGGCTTGGCTGGCGGCCAGCAGGCAGTTGGTGGTCTTGATCAACGGCACATCGAAGTCGGGCAGGGTGAAGCCCATCATCGGGCCGCCCATGACCAGGCGATACAGTCGAGCCTGATCGAGGCCGGCAAATTCCAGTAGTTCGTTGACCGGCGTGCCGAGCAGGGCTTCGACGTTCATCGGCCGTGCCAGCGCTTCACCGGTCAGGGTGGTGATGCGCGAGATCAGCGGTTTGCCGAGGATCACCGCATCATGGATGGCTACAGCGCTGCCGACGTTCTGGCAGAGAATGCCGATATCGGCAGGCAGGCCGCCGCTGGGTACTTCCACGCCGGTGAGAATCTGGATCAGCTGCTTCTCACCGCCAGAAGGGTACTTGGTTGGAAACACCCGCACGCTGAAGGGGTGCGCGCCGATCGCCGCCTGCACCGCGGCAATGGCTTCAGGCTTGTTGTCCTCGATGCCGATGAGCACCTGTTCCGGTTGAATCAGCTGGGCGAGGATCTCGATGCCGGCGATCAGTTCGGCGGCCTTCTCGCGCATCAGCCGGTCGTCGGCGGTGATGTAAGGCTCGCACTCGGTGCCGTTGAGCACCAGGGTGTGGATCTTCTGGGTCGGCCGCGCGGTGAGCTTGACCGCGGTGGGGAAGCCGGCGCCGCCGAGGCCGCTGATCCCGGCCTGGCGGATGCGCTCAAGCAGATCGGCGGGTTCCAGGCTGCGAAAATCCGGGCAGGGCTTCAGCTCGCACCATTCATCCAGGCCGTCGCTGTCGATGACGATGGCCGGGGCCAGCATGCCGGAAACATGCGGGTAAGGCTGGGGGCCGATAAAACTGATGGTGCCCGACGTCGGCGCATGCACCGGTACGCTGACGAAGCCGTTGGCGGCTGCGATCAGCTGGCCCTTGAGCACGCGCTCACCGAGTGCCACCACGGGTTCGGCAGGTGCGCCGATATGCTGGTTCAGCGGCAGGACCAGGCGCTTGGGCAGTGGCACCGGCTGAGTCGACGTGGCGTTGGACAGCGCCTTGTGTTCGGGCGGGTGAATGCCGCCAGGGATGTTCCAGATCTGCGACGAACTCATGCTGCCTGCCCCCGGTCGCTGGCGATCAATTGGCCGGGTGCCAGTGGCTGGTTCCATTTCCAGGTCTGCACTGTGCTACCCACTGCAATCATGTCGATACAGTCCACCGGGCAGGGTTCGACACACAGGTCGCAACCGGTGCATTCGGAGACGATCACCGTGTGCATCTGCTTGGCCGCGCCGACGATGGCGTCGACCGGGCAGGCCTGGATGCATTTGGTGCAGCCGATGCACTCGGCCTCGCGGATGTAGGCGACCATCTGCGGTTTCTCGCCTTCCACTGCGTCCAGCGGTTCCGCCTCGACATCCAGCAGGTCGGCCAGCGCCTGGATGGTCGCTTCGCCACCTGGAGGGCATTTGTTGATCTTGTCGCCTGCGGCAATCGCCTCTGCGTAGGGCTTGCAGCCGGGGTAGCCGCACTGGCCGCACTGGGTCTGCGGGAGCAGGGCGTTGACCTGCTCGGCGATGGGGTCGCCTTCGACCTTGAAGCGTACCGCGGCGTAGCCGAGAATCGCCCCGCACACCAGGCACAGGGCGAGCAGGGCGAGCACCGCACTGATCACCAGGGTCATAGCTTGATCAATCCGGTGAAGCCCATGAATGCCAGCGACATCAGGCCGGCGGTGAGCATGCCGATGGCGGCGCCTTGAAAGGATTTCGGCACATCGGCGATGGCGATGCGCTCACGCATGGCGGCGAACAACACCAACACCAGGGAGAAGCCCAGGCCGGCGGCGAAACCGTTGGCAGTGGCGGTAATGAAGGTGAATTCACTCTTGTTGGCGTTGAGCAGGGCTACGCCGAGAACGATGCAGTTGGTGGTGATCAGCGGAAGAAAGATACCCAGCACGCGATACAGCAACGGACTGGTCTTGTTCACCACCATTTCGGTGAACTGCACCACCACGGCGATCACCAGGATGAAACTGATGGTGCGCAGAAACTCCAGATCCAGCGGCTTGAGCACATATTGCTGCACCAGATAGCTGCACATGGCCGCGAGGGTCAGGACGAAGGTGGTGGCCAGGGACAGGCCGATGGCCGTCTCGATCTTCTTCGATACGCCCATAAAGGGGCAGAGACCGAGAAACTGCACCAGCACGAAATTATTGACCAGAATGGCGCTTACCATGATCAGGGCGAGTTCGGTCATCACGGGTACCGTTGGTGGACAGGCGCAGGCCGTAGAAATAGGGCGCCTATTATCGGGAACCGGCCCGGTGCAAACAAGCCGGCATTGGCCGGCTTGTTGACTGCCTATAAGGCTAGTTCAGTACGCGAGGCGGCTTCAGCCCGCCGCCCATTTCACTTACTTGACCCGCTGGCCTGGCTTGGCGCCGCTGTCCGGGCTGAGCAGGTAGATTTCATCGCCGCCGGGGCCCGCTGCCAGAACCATGCCTTCGGACACGCCGAACTTCATCTTGCGTGCGGCTAGGTTGGCCACATACAGGGTCAGGCGGCCTTCCAGCTGGCTTGGGTCCGGGTAGGCGCTCTTGATGCCGGAGAACACGTTACGCTTGGCGTCGCCGATATCCAGGGTCAGGCGCAGCAATTTGTCGGCGCCTTCGACGAACTCGGCTTTCTCGATCAGGGCGATGCGCAGGTCGACGGCGGCGAAAGTGTCGAAGTTGATTTCCGCGGCCAGCGGCTCTTTGCTCAGCTCGCCATTGCCTCGGGGAGCGCTCTCCAGTGGGGTGGGGCCGGCTTCGCTGGCGGCGAGGTCTTCTTTGGAGGCTTCTATCATGGCGTCGATTTTCACAGGCTCGATACGGCTCAGCAGGGCGCTGAACGGCTTCAGTTGATGGTTGGCCAGCAGGTGCTGGTGATCGTTCCAGGTCAGCGGGGCGACATTGAGGAAGGCTTCGGCGTCGGCAGCCAGTTTCGGTAGCACCGGCTTGAGGAAGATCACCAGCTGGCGGAACAGGTTGATGCCCAGGGCGCAGATTGCCTGGACTTCGTCCTGCTTGCCGTCCTGCTTGTTCAGCGACCAGGGGGCCTTATCGGCGATCCAGGCGTTGGCGCGGTCGGCCAGACCCATGATCTCGCGCATGGCACGGGCAAAATCGCGGGCCTCGTAGGCCTCGGCGATGCTTGGCGCGGCGCCGATGAAGGCGTCGGTCAATTCGGGCGCGGCGTTTTCCGCCACCAGTACCCCAGCATTGCCCTTGTGGATGAAGCCGGCGCAACGGCTGGCGATATTCACCACCTTGCCGACCAGGTCGGAGTTGACCTTCTGCACGAAGTCCTCGAGGTTGAGGTCGAGGTCATCGACGCCACGGCCCAGCTTGGCCGCGTAGTAGTAGCGCAGGTATTCCGGATTGAGGTGATCCAGATAGGTGCGCGCCTTGATGAAGGTGCCGCGCGACTTGGACATCTTCTGGCCATTGACGGTCAGGTAGCCATGCACGGCGACGGCTGTCGGCTTGCGCAGGCCGGCGCCTTCGAGCATGGCTGGCCAGAACAGGGCATGGAAGTTGACGATGTCCTTGCCGATGAAGTGATACAGCTCGGCTGTCGAGTCCTTGCCCCAGAATGCATCGAAATCCAGTTCCGGGCGCTTGCCGCAGAGGTTCTTGAAACTGGCCATGTAGCCGATCGGCGCGTCCAGCCAGACATAGAAGTACTTGCCCGGTTCGTCGGGGATCTCGAAGCCGAAGTAGGGAGC
Source organism: Pseudomonas taeanensis MS-3 (assembly GCF_000498575.2). Lineage (GTDB taxonomy): Bacteria > Pseudomonadota > Gammaproteobacteria > Pseudomonadales > Pseudomonadaceae > Aquipseudomonas > Aquipseudomonas taeanensis. The sequence goes on along the minus strand of NZ_AWSQ01000004.1, from coordinate 97,443 downwards.
GTCGCGGCTGATGTCCCATTCCTGCAAGCCGCTGTCCAGCCACTCGGCAATCTTGTTGGCCACTGCGTCTTGTAGGGCACCACCACGGGTCCAGCTCTTCAGCATTGCCTCGAAGTCTGGCAGCTTGAAGAAGAAGTGCTTGGAGTCGCGTAGCTCAGGTACCGCGCCGGAAATCGCCGAGCGCGGGTTCTTCAGTTCGGTGGGCTCATAGGTCGCACCGCACTTCTCGCAGTTGTCGCCGTACTGGTCTTCGCTCGCACACTTCGGGCAGGTGCCCTTGATGAAGCGGTCGGCGAGGAACATGCCCTTTTCCGGGTCGTAATACTGGGTCACCGAGCGGGTGGCGATATGCCCGGCGTCGCGCAGCTTCAGGTAAATGGCGGCTGACAGCTCGCGGTTCTCATCGGAGTGGGTCGAGTGGTAGTTGTCGAAGTTCACCCCGAAGTCGGCGAAATCGGCGGTGTGCTCGGCTTGCACGTTGGCGATCAGTTGTTCTGCGCTGATGCCTTCCTTCTCGGCGCGCAGCATGATTGCCGAGCCGTGGGCGTCGTCCGCGCAGACGTAGATGCACTGGTTGCCGCGCAGTTTCTGGAAGCGCACCCACATGTCGGTCTGGATGTACTCGAGCATATGGCCGAGGTGAATCGAACCGTTGGCGTAGGGAAGGGCGCTGGTGACGAGAATCTTGCGGGCTTCAGACATGGTGATCGGCTGCACTGGTAACTCGAGGGAGGTCGGCAACTATATAGGCGCAACGGTTTTTTTTCATCCGTCCTCTTGGTTGTAGCGCTCGCGGCGATGTCCTTTGCCTCGCTTGTCGCCTTGATAAGGGGTATGCAAGTGGCGGCCACGGGCATGCGCAGAGGGCGGCTCTCGGGTAGGATGACCGCCTGTTTTACTCGGTCTTTTCTGGAGTTGCCATGAGCGTCGTGACCCGTCAGGCGGTAGAAACCGCGCTGAGTCAGTACACCGATCCCCACCTCAATCAAGATCCGGTCAGTGCCGGTTGTGTGCGTGAAATCGATATTCAGGGCGGCCAGGTCCGCGTGCGCCTGCAGTTGGGTTACGCCGCCGCGCTGTTCAAGAGTGGCTGGGCGCAGATGTTGCAGATGGCGCTGGAAGGGCTCGACGGCGTCGACAGCGCCGAGGTGCAGGTCGATTGCCTGATCGAGGCGCACAAAGCCCAGGTGGCGGCCTTGCCGAATGTGAAAAACGTGATCGCCGTGGCGTCGGGTAAGGGTGGCGTTGGCAAATCGACCACGGCCGCCAACCTGGCGTTGGCGTTGGCCCGGGAAGGCGCCAAGGTCGGCATCCTCGATGCGGATATCTACGGGCCGAGCCAGGGCATCATGTTCGGTATTCCTGACGGCACTCGTCCTCAGGTGCGGGATCAGAAGTGGTTCGTGCCGCTCCAGGCCCATGGTGTCGAGGTCATGTCCATGGCCTTTCTCACTGATGAAAATACCCCGGTGGTCTGGCGTGGGCCGATGGTCTCCGGTGCGCTGATCCAGTTGATCACCCAGACCGCCTGGAGCGATCTGGATTACCTGGTGGTGGATATGCCGCCGGGTACCGGTGATATCCAGCTGACCCTGGCGCAGAAGGTGCCAGTGGCCGGCGCTGTGATCGTCACCACGCCGCAGGACTTGGCGCTGCTGGATGCCAAGAAGGGGGTGGAAATGTTCCGCAAGGTGAGCATCCCGGTGCTCGGCGTGGTTGAAAACATGGCCGTGCATATCTGCTCCAACTGCGGTCATGCCGAGCATCTGTTCGGTGAGGGTGGCGGTGAGAAGCTGGCGGCGCAGTTCGGTGTGGACCTGCTGGCTTCCTTGCCGCTGTCGATGGCTATCCGCATGCAGTCCGATGGCGGTAAACCGACCACTATCGCCGATCCGGAAAGCCAGATTGCGATGATCTATCAGGAAGCTGCACGTAACGTGGGGGCGCGGATCGCTCAGGGCGGACAGCAGGCTGCTGCCATGCCGAATATTGTGGTCAGCGACGACTGATAGCGTGTCGGCAGGCCGGGCGTTGGTGCTGAGAGAGGTGAGGTCGGACTAAAGCGTTGTTCATACCTGGTAGGTGAGCGCTTTGGGGTCGGTTTCAACTTGGTATCAGCTGCCCGGCAAGGCTCTGGGATAGTTAGACGCTTTTCTCCAGGCATAAAAAAGCCCCGCACGATGGCGGGGCTTTTTTGAAGTCAGTGCAGGTTAAACTACCTGAACTTCCTCAGCTTGCATGCCTTTCTGACCACGAGTGGCCACGAAAGTAACCTGCTGGCCTTCTTTCAGGCTCTTGAAGCCATCGCTCTGGATAGCTTTGAAGTGTACGAACAGGTCGTCGCCGGATTGTGGGGTGATGAAGCCGTAGCCTTTTTCATCGTTGAACCACTTAACGGTACCAGTTTGACGATTGGACATGTGATGTCTCCTAACAAAAGTAATAGCAGCCCTGGACAAGCCGAGGCAGGGACTGAGTGCAACGAGTACTAGGAGTCGGACGATGTTTGGATCGAAATCTAGGCATCAAGTAGCGATTCGCGGTGACACATGCAGCACAGTGGGGGCACCATACGCCTTTTTAACGCTGAGGGCGAATGCTCTGTGCGTCTTTTTGTGATTTAACCGCTCGGGGAGATAATGGGACCATCTCGGATGGCATCCGTCAGCAGCCTTTGAACCGTATCGCTGGCCCCGGTAAGATGCGCTCACTTTTTCACCATTAGCTATTCAGGACGCCTGCCATGAGCATCAAATCGGACAAGTGGATTCGCCGCATGGCCCAGGAGCACGGCATGATCGAGCCGTTCGTCGAGCGCCAGGTGCGTACCGAAGGCTCGCAGCGGCTGATCTCCTACGGCGTCTCCAGTTACGGCTATGACGTGCGCTGTGCCGACGAATTCAAGGTGTTTACCAACATCAACTCGGCCACAGTCGACCCGAAGAACTTCGATGAGAAGAGCTTTGTCGATGTGAAGAGCGATGTGTGCATCATCCCGCCGAACTCCTTTGCCCTGGCGCGCACTGTCGAGTACTTCCGCATCCCGCGCAACGTGCTGACCATCTGCCTGGGCAAGAGCACTTATGCGCGCTGCGGCATCATCGTCAACGTCACCCCGCTGGAACCTGAGTGGGAAGGCCATGTGACTCTGGAGTTTTCCAACACCACCACACTGCCGGCGAAGATTTACGCCAACGAAGGCGTGGCGCAGATGCTGTTCCTCGAGTCCGATGAGGCCTGTGAGGTTTCCTATAAGGACCGCGGTGGCAAATATCAGGGTCAGCAGGGGGTCACTCTGCCCAAGGCCTGATAGCGCACGGTCGATATTGAGTCGGATCGACAAGCCGGGCCTGTGCCCGGCTTTTTTGTGCGCGTTGCTCGGTATTCGGCAAATCCCAAGCATAAGCAGGCGCTATAGACGCCCTTTGCAATCAATCGATGCAGTGTGAGTGAGTAGTGGCTGGACAAGGCGTTCAATGGGAGCAGGACGCCGCTGGCATCAACCGAAGCGAACTGCTAGGGCAGGAGAAACTCTAACTGCAGCAAGAGGTTCGCATTGGTGCGAATCGGAGAAGAAGTTTCTGGAGGGCTAAGCGAGTTATGGCCAAGTGGATGATTACCTACAGTAAAGACGAGGGAACCGGGGTGTTCGAGGTCGAGGCGGACGACAAACCGAGCATGGAGCAGGCGGTGCAATGGCTACTGGAAATGGCGGCGCAGAACTATCCGCAAGAGGAACCCAAGGATATGCCCCATGAAACCCAAACGCCGGCAGTGCGCCTGCTGGAGCGTTACGGCATTGCCGTTACTGGTATTGCCCTCGAGTGAGGTTCTTCACGGTCGGCGCGAAGACCTGCGTTGCTGGTGGTGGAGTCTGCTGCGCTTGGTTCGGGCAATTCTTAGGCAAAAGAAAGGGCGCCAATAGGCGCCCTGAAAAAAGATCTATGGAGTAAGTCCACTTACTCAGAGCGACAGTGTTGCGGATTAGTTCCGCGGCCAATGAAAAACACGTGTCATTGGCCGGGCATCAGCAGCAGTCGTTTAGTGCCGTAGGTCTTGTCCAGGTTTTTCGACTGGAATGGGAAGCTCATGTAGCGGCCTTTGAGCCAGGCATCGATGCCGTCAGCGTAGTGCCCGCTCGCCGGGTTGCCGGACTGGCCCGAGCTGTTCAGGCCGATCAGTGGCTCCTCGCGGCCGAAGTCGACGACGATGCGCATGGCCGGTATCAGCCAAGTGTCGAAGTCCTGTCCCCAGCGGTAGGCCGAGGCGTTCAGGGTGCTGTGATCGCCGCCGGCCGGGAAGGGGCCTCGATCGAGGTAACCATCGATCGCGTTGAGCTTGGCGCGTTGGCTGGCGCTCATGTATTTGGCCAGCTGCGTGGTTTCACTGGCCCAGGTGTAGCTGTGCAACTTGCCCCACTGCCAGCTTGTGTGGTCGGCGCCCAGTTTGCTTTCGGCAAAGGTCACCGCGGCCGCCAGGCTGCGCGCGAGGATGGCGGGCTTGTCTTCTTTCTGCGCGGTACTTCGATCGTCCCAGAAAGGGCTGTCGTCGCGGGCGAGCAGGTGGTCGGCCTGGGCCGAATAGGAGCTGTTGGCGGTTTCCACCAAGGCTTTCCAGGCTGGGCTGGTGTCTGGCCCCAGTTCGTCGAGGAATATTTGCCGCGCGCTTTCATGCAGGAAGGCGCCGTACAGCGCGGCGTCGGCCGAGTTGGTGGCGAGCTTTCCGTCGAACGCCAGCAGGCGGCTGAGCGCTTCTCGGGCTTTCGCTCGTTCTGCTTCTGGCAGGGCGTCAATCGCTTGTTGCAAGGGAGCGGCCATGCCCGGGGCATCGAACATACTCTGCAGCTTGCCGGCGAAGGGCGAGGTCTGATCGTATTGCATGGCAATCATGCTGGCCGTGTCGTGCTTGCCGCTGCCAGCCAGTTGCGCGATGCGCTCGGCACGCTCCGGGTAGTACCAGGAGTTGGACAGCTGCATGCCATAGCCGCGCGGCACCGTGCGCTGGTTGGCGGTGCCCAGCCAGCCTTGTGGTGGGTCTTGGTCGTAAGGGTGGAGCATTGGGTCGGCGAAACCATCCCATTCGTAGCGGCTGTCCCAGCCAGGCGAGGGCAGTAACCCGAGGCCTTCGCGGCGGTTGGGGAAGCGGCCCGTAACCTGCCAGCCAATGTGCTGGGCGTCGGCGAAGACAATGTTCAGCGGCATGGCGCGGACTTCACGGGTGGCCTCGAAGGCCTGTTCGACAGATTGCGCGCGCGATAGGTCGAAAAATGCGTCGAGGGTCTTGTCCGCTTCAAACTGGGTGGTCTGCAGGGCCAGGCCGTAACCGCTGCTCAGTTGCAGGGGCTGAAGTCTGTGTTTGCGCTCGCCCAGCACCGAATTCAGCAGGGGGCCATGGCGCGTCTCGTAGATGGTTTCGCGGATCGCTCGCTGGCCTTTGATGAAGAAGGTTTCCTGGCGCTCCATTGCCGGTAGCCATTTCCCGTCGGCTTGATAGTAGAGTCGCGAGCCTTGGCGTTTTACTTTCTCCAGGAACAAGTCCTGGTTGTCGCCCATGACCATGGTCATGCCCCAGCCGAGCTTGCCGTTGAAGCCGGCTACTACAGCCGGGACTCCGGCAATCGATACACCGGCAACCTGGTACTTGGGCGAGCGAATCTGCACGAAATTCCACACCGAGGGCATGGACAGCGGCAGGTGCGTGTCATTGGCCAGCAGGCTCTTGCCACTGCGGCTGCTCTGTGGGGCGATAGCCCAGTTGTTCGAGGCGGCGAGGCCGAGCATGTGGGCGTCGGCGAATTGGCCGGTCGCGTTGCTGATCGCGCTGAGGCCGGCAAGCTGTCCGTCGAGTGCTAGGCCCTTGAGCTTGCCTGCTTCCTCGAATGGCAGCGGTTCGTCGGGGTAGGTCGGCAGCAACCAGGCCAGTTGGTCGCTGCCGACTTTCTGCGCCAGCACCAGGGCGGAAATTTCTTCCTGCAGATTGACCGACAGGCCGAAGTTGAGCAGGCAGAACACCAGGACCGAGTCTTCGGCTTTCCAGTAGGGTGGGCGGTAACCGGATTCGGCCAGGTCCATCGGCAGCTTGTCGCGGTAGCGGAACAGGTAGGCATTGACACCGCGGGCATAGACCTCGAAGAACCGCTTGAGGCGTGGCGAGGCGTTGGCGTAGAGCACCTCGGCACTTTTTTTCAGGTTGACCGCGCGCATCAAGCGATCCATCTCCAGTACACCGGGTCCCGCCATTTCCGCCAGCCGGCCTTCGGCCATCAGGCGCAGGCTCATCATCTGGCTGAGTCGATCGCTGGCATGCACATAGCCCAGGGCGAACAACGCATCATGGAAGGTGGTGGTTTCGATCAGCGGCATGCCTAAGGCGTTGCGGCGGACCACCACGCTTTGGGTCAAACCCTGGACGCGAACGATGCCTTGATCTGGGGGCAGGCTGTCGTTATATCGGCTGTTAAGCAACGATTGGCAGCCGCTAAGCGCCACTGTGGCGGTCAGGGTGGCGGCCAGGCTCAGGTGGGCCATTGGGCGAAACGCGCGCGATAGCATGCAGCAGGCTCCTTGCAGGACGCAGGAAAAGGGCTGTTGGGGCGGTAAGTGCGCTGCTTGGTAGTCTGGCGGCGCGGGGCTGTAGCCAGTCACATCTCAGGAGTGTCGGCGGATGTCTGAACGGGGAGTACGTTAGAGAGCGGCGAGGCAACTGGCAAGAGGCGCTGGGTTATTGGGCGATGTTGCGAGCGAAGATTAAGCCGGGCTAGGGTCTGTTGCCGTTTCATTCGCGGCCGCGCCGTAGCCTGTTTTTGCGCGAGGCAAGACACTAGGTCCGTTTGTGTGGGGCGTGTGGATTTTCCACAGGCTTGTGCAGCATGCAGCCAGGCGAAGACGTGGGAAACCCCCAGAGGAGCGTTATGAGATGAGCGTAAGCTGGACGCACAAACCGGAGCCGAGTGTATGGGTCATACACGGCCACCTTGCCTGACCTTTTGGCAACGCTCCAGCGCGAGGGTGGCCGGTATGTCGTGGGGTTTTAAGCTCGTTTGGATGGGGCCTGCAAGCCATCTTCTAGCAGCCAGCGAGCGGCCGTACGGGCGGCGGCCTTGTGTTGCAACTCCAGTTCGTGGAAGTGCTTTTCATGCTGGCGTCGAGTGGTCTTGTCCAGCGCCTTCCAGTCACCATGGGTCGGCACTTGGGCCGTGGCTTCAAACAGTTGATGGAACACTTGGCAGCGCGTGTCCTGGCTCAGAGCGCTGTCGTAGTTGTCGAGCAGTACCTTGATGCGGATGGCGCCCTCGATCAGCGGCAGTTGACCGTCGAGCAAACTGCCAGCGAGGATTTGCAGGTCACCAGCCAGGCGTTCTCGACGTTCGTTGGTCGCCAGCTCCTGGTTGCGCTGTTGCGCCCAGACGCGGCGCCACAGATATAGGGCATACAGCGCAAGTGCAGTCAGCAGCGCTACACCAGTCACCAGCAAAACCAGGCTTAGGGTGCTCATTGGCGAGTCAGGCGCCGTGGCATTTCTTGAATTTTTTCTGGCTACCGCAGGGGCAGGGATCGTTGCGGCCAACGTCTTTCAAGGCGTTGCGCACGGGTTCCTGATGGTTGCAGTCGGGACCGTGTACATGGCCATGGTCATGCTGGTGGTCGTGATCATGGTTGCAGTCAGGGCCGTGGACGTGGGCTTGTTCGTTCATGTGTAGTTACTCCGGGATAAAATCGCCGGGAATTATCTCGCCATTTCGCTTCATGTGCACGCTGCGTCCGAACAACAAACCGGTTTTTACTTCGCCTTCGAGCTGATAGCGAATCGGTTCATCGGGATGCTCGAGCAACTTGACGATTTGCCGTACATGACGCCAGAGGTTGGTGCGCACTGGTACATCGAACACGTGGTGGCCATAAGCGGGAACGGTGAACCAGGCATCTGACTCGCCTTCTGCCAGCTTCACTTCATTGAGGTGGACCGAATAATCGAGGCCGCGTACTGGCAGGCTCATGCTGTTGGGGTTGTCGATGCGAAAACGCAGGACGAAGCGTTGTTCCAGCAGCTTGGCGCGAATGACTTCAACTTTCATCAGGCGAACATCGGGATCTTTGAAATCACCCGTCATCCACGTGGAGCATCCACCGAGGCCTGTAAGTAGGGCTGAAAATAGCAAGATCTTGAAAATTATTATTATTTTGCTCGGTGAAGACATTTCATACTCCGAATGACGCCCCAGTGTAACAAGCAACTGCTTGGTTGCAATGTGTTGTGAGGGTAAAAAAACCTGCGCCATACTGTATGTCGATTAGGACAGGAGTATGACCATGGATCTCTACGAGATCGCTTTTACTGGCCAATTAGTGCCGGGTGCCCAGTTGGAGCAGGTCAAAGCCAATCTGACCAAGCTGTTTCAAGCCGATGCTCAGCGTATCGCCATGTTGTTTTCTGGGCGGCGCATCGTCATCAAGAACAATCTGGATGCTGCAGGTGCGGAAAAATACCGCGTCACCTTAGCGCGTGCCGGTGCCCTGATCGAGGTGCTCGCCATGCCAGTGGCGATCGAAGAGGTTGAGCTGGCTCCGCCGCCTGTCGTACAGGTACCTGCCCAGGCAGGCGGCGAGGCGTCGGTGAATGCGTCGCCGGGACGGCTGACCATCGCGCCGCGGGATGAATATATGGCGGCCTTCGCCGAGGTGGATGCACCGAATTTCGGCATCGCCCCCCTGGGTGATGACTTGCAAGATGGCAAGCCCGAACCTCAAGCGCCGCCGCTCGACTTGTCGCAGTTCAGTCTGGCCCCGGCCGGTAGTGACATGGGGCAGGCGCAAGCCGTGTCCGACGCACCCGTACCGGATATTTCGCACCTCAAATTGCAGAATTAGTCATGTCGGGTCGTCGAATCAGGGCTGCCGGAGCTTTCAGACGAAGGCTGCACAGCATTTTTTGAATTTCTGTCTGCTGCCGCAGGGGCATGGGTCGTTGCGTCCGGCTTTCAGTTCTACGCTGGGGTCGATGAAGTACCAGCGGTCATCGTGCTGAACGAAGGCTGAGCGTTCGCGGTGGCTGTGTTCGCCGTCGTGATCGTGCCAGCGTGCGGTGAAGGTCACGAACGCGTGCTCTGGTTGGCCAGCCAGGATCTCGGCGCTTTCCACATTCAAGCCAAGCCAGGTGCTCTCGGAGCTCCAGGCGCTGACCGCGTCGCGATCCAGTCCGTCCTGTTGGGCCGGTAGGGTGGTCGTCAGTAGATAGTCGACCTGCCCCAGTACATAAGCGCTGTAGCGCGAGCGCATCAATGTTTCCGCGCTGGGTGCCGGGGCGCCGGCATGGTAGCGGCCACAGCACTCATTCAGAGGCTCGCCACTGCCGCAAGGGCAGCTTGTACGGGGAAGGGGAGTGGCCATCATGTCATCACCACCAAAACTTGCCGAAGTTTTCCGGGTTGGCCCAGAACTTGGCGTTGAGCCAGTCCGGTACCTGTTTGTAGTCGAGCAGATCGTAGGTAAACAGGTTGAGGGTTTGCTCGTCGCGTTGGAAGCGTTCGCTGGCTTGCAGGGCCAGGGCGTAGAAGTCGGTGTCTTGCCAGGCGCAAGCCTGCAAGTCGACCAACACCGCCATGCGGCTGGCATTCAGGTTGCGAATGCCTCCGAGAAGCTCCAGGCCGGTGCGTTTGGGTAGGTGCTCAAGGCAATCGACGATCAGCGCCAGATCAAAGCGTTGCGCAGCCACGTCAGCCGGCAGGACTCCCGCCACGGTGTGCGTGATCTGGCAATCCTCGTGAGCAGCCTGGAATGCGGCAATGGCCGGCAGTTCGCTAGCGCCGATTAGCAACAGGCGGCTCGGGGCGTAACGCTCAAGCAGGGCGGCTATGGCTTGTTGTGGTGTGCGGGAAGAAATACATGCAGCCATCGAAAATCCTCGATCAAGTTTGAAAAGACTAACGTGCTGGCGCGAGATGGCCTAGAGCGATCATTTACTTGAAGTGAGTCAACCATATCTGGCGGATTTTAAAACTGACGTCTTTACTCCATAAGTATCGGTTTTGGGCCGATTTCCAACAGGAGACTTGTTTATGAGCATCACAAGGAAAGCAGTACCCCTGATCTTGGCGACCAGCCTCTTGACTGGTTGTGCGGGATTGCAGAAGAGCGACTGGCCGAAGTGTGCCGCTGTCGGCGGTGTAGGCGGAGCTGCGTTGGGCGCGATCGAAAGCTCTACATGGGCTGGTGGCGGCGCGCTTGTCGGTGCCGGTATGGCGGCAGCGTACTGCTGGGTGCATGGCGCCGAGGCAGAGCAAATGGTGATGGTTGAGGAGGTTATGGTCGAGGAGCCCATGGCACCTGAGCCGGCTGAAATGGTTCGAGTCGAGTTGGACGTGAAGTTTGATTTCGACAAATCTGTGGTTAAAGAGGGAAGCTACGGCGATATCAAGAGTCTGGCTGATTTCATGCAACAGTTCCCACAAACCACCACGGTAGTTGAAGGTCATACCGACTCCGTCGGCACTGATGCTTACAACCAGGGATTGTCGGAGCGTCGCGCCAATGCCGTTCGTGACGTGTTGGTCAACCAGTACGGCGTCTCGGGTAGCCGAGTCAACGCAGTGGGCTACGGCGAGTCTCGCCCTGTTGCTGACAACGCCACTGACGCGGGGCGTGCCATCAATCGTCGGGTTGAGGCTGAGGTTGAAGCTCAGCCATAAGCGCTTGGCCGCACTCGGCGACAACACCAGGGAGTTGGCCAAGGCGTCTGTTGGCCTATAGCTAAGCTTGTGCAGTTCGAGTTGTGGGTCTTTACTCCTGTGTTATCGGTGCTAAGCCGGTAACATAGGAGCCTCCTCAATGAGCGCTAACCTCTCCAAGCTCATCCCCCTTCTTATGCTCAGCAGTGTTCTTGCTGGTTGCGTCACGACTTCAAATTCACAAAGCGTGCCACTCAATCAGGGGAACTGGCCTCTTTGCAGTGCGATTGGTGGTCTGGCCGGAGGTGGCTTAGGCGCAATCGAAAACTCTACCTGGGCAGCGGGCGGTGCTGTGGTCGGTGCGGTAATAGGCGGCCTGATCTGCTATGCCCAAGATGGCGATGAGGATGGTGATGGCGTTTTTGATCGACGAGATCGTTGCCCTGGCACACCGGCTAATACTCCGGTGCACCACAATGGTTGTGCGCTCAAGCTGTATTCGAGCAGCCCGGCAGCCGTGGAGCCTGAAGTCGTTGAGGCTGCCGAGCCGGTTCGCGTCGAATTGGATGTGAAATTCGATTTTGACAAGTCCGTTGTCAAGGCAGAAAGCCAAGCTGACATCAAGAGTTTGGCTGACTTCATGAAGCTATACCCGCAGACCATTACGACCGTCGAAGGGCACACCGATGCCGTCGGCACTGATGCCTATAATCAAGGTCTGTCCGAGCGCCGTGCCCATGCCGTGCGCGATGTGTTGGTCAACCAGCACGGCATCGAGACCAGTAGGGTTTCGTCCGTTGGCTACGGCGAGTCGCGACCTGTTGCCGACAACACTTCCGAGTCTGGGCGCGCCATCAATCGTCGGGTAGAGGCCGAGGTCGAAGCGCGGCCTTGATCCACGTCAGCTAATCCGTCCGGCGGAGCCTCACGTTGTCTTCAGTGAGGCTCGGTCTGCGCTCGTGTTTATTGGCTTATCGCTTTTTTCCGGCTGGTGCGGGCAATCTGCAGCAGTTAAGGTGCGGCCAAAGAATAATCTGCAAGGGGCGGATATGACGACTTTCTTGGGTCTGGGGAAAGTGCTGGCGGCGTTGTTTTGGGGCGCGCTGCTGGCCAACCTGTTCGATTCGTTTGCGCAGCCATTCTCGCTGCTGCTGCATGTGCTCGGTGGCTTGATTTTGCTGATGCATGGGGTCGAACTATTGCTGTTCAAGGATTGCCTCAGCGGGTGTCCACGGCCTTGGCGGGAACGTGCGCAGGTCATGCTCTTCGGCATATTCCATGTGATGGGAATGCCGCAATCGCAAGCAATGCTCGCAGTACCGCAGGAGGTTGAGCATGCGTAGGCTCTTGTTGTTGGCTACGTTGTGCAGCCCGATGGCACTGGCGCAGGCCTTGATCGAAGTCGAATCCCACGCACTGTTGCGGTTGCCGGCCACCACCGACGTGTTGCTGGTCGAGCGGCTAAGCATCGCCGACAACGGAACCTTGATGGTTCCAGCGGGGCTGACTGAAATTCGCGTCAGCGAACTGCGCCTTGGGCGTGATGCTCGGATTGCCATTGCGCCAAGCGAGCGACCTTTTCGCTTGCACGTCGGTCGTGGCGAAATTGCCCCTGGCGCGCAGATTAGTGCGCGTGGCGCCTCAGGTTCTCGGCTTAAACAGTCATTGCCTGGACGCACGCTGAGTATTCGTCTTGAGAACGTGACGACTGACGCGTTGATAGTCGATGCTCGCGGCAGTGCGGGTGCGCCAGGTTACGTAGGCTTGGATGGCGCCGATGGCAAGGCCGGTGGTTGTGCCTGGGGGCAGGCCAGCCGAGGCCATGACGGACAGAACGGCGGCGACGGACAGACTGGCACGGCGGGTGGCCGAGTTCGCGTGGAAGTACCGCAGGCGTTCCCGCTCGAGCGCCTGCAGATACGTTTGGATGGTGGGGCCGGTGGCCCGGCAGGCGAAGGTGGTAGCGGCGGTAGCGGTGGTGCGAGCACCGGCTGCTGGCTCTACAGCGCCGACGGCGCTGCCGATGGCCGGCCCGGTCAAACGGGGCGCGCGGGCGCCCAAGGTGCGGCGGGTGATTTGGATCTAGTGCGTTTCTAACGCCGCACTGGCCGGATAAGGAGCGCGTCAAGCGCTCCTGGCGCGGTTTAGAAACCGGGGCGTACGGCGGCGATGCTCACCACGAACAGCCCCAATATCAGGTTTAGACCCACCAGGCGGCGAATCCGCCCGAGTACCGCGCCGCCACTCGGCCAGTCTTCGGCGGCTACCGCGCGGCGCAACTCCGGTAATTGCAGCGCCTGCACGCGAATAAACAGCGCGAGCATGACCAGATAGAGTCCCATCATGATGTGCACGTAACGCGGGGCGCCTTCGAAGCCGGCGAAGCGCAAGTGCAGCATGCCCACGCCTGTGATCGGCAGCACCAGCACGGCGGCCCATACCCAGAGAAAGAAGCGGCTGAACACCTCGAGCCACAGTTTCAGTCGTGCCGGGGCTTCCAGCGCGCTGACGGCTGCGGGGCGCAGGACCATCCAGGCGAAGAACATGCCGCCTACCCAGATGAGGCTCGCAAGCAGGTGCAGGGCATAAGTCAAAGCGTGAGGCGTCATGCAAGTACTCCAGTCATATGAAAATTCGTTGAAAAACCACGGTGAGTTGCGCATGTCGCCGAAGAGTCGAGACGGCTCGAAGGTCCTCGCCCTGTTGCAATACGCGATTTTGGCAGCTGCGAGTACGCTATCGCCAGCATCCATGTCGCAGCTCTGTTTCTCGGTTGGCGTTTGCCAACGTTTTCAGCTGTCCGGTAAGCGGTTCAGCGCCGGGGTGAATAGCGCGTTATGATAGCGGCCGTTTGCAAACACTGAAAATTTATCCAGCCTTTTCGCGCCCAGATCCCCATGCTCAGTACCGAACTCAAGACCCAGATTCAGGGCGCCTATTCCCGTTTCCTCGATGCCAAGGGGCTAAAGCCGCGCTATGGGCAGCGCTTGATGATCGCCGAGATCGCCAAGGTGCTAGGTGCGATCAAGACCGACGATGAAGGTAAACGCAGCGGCGACCCCGCTGTGGTGGCAGTCGAGGCCGGTACGGGCACGGGGAAGACCGTGGCCTACTGCCTGGCGGCGATTCCCACGGCCAAGGCGGCCGGCAAGCGGTTGGTGGTTGCCACCGCAACCGTGGCCCTGCAAGAGCAGATCGTGCACAAGGATCTGCCGGACCTGATGCGCAACAGTGGCCTTAATTTCAGTTTCGCCCTGGCCAAGGGGCGCGGTCGCTACTTATGCCTGTCCAAGCTCGACCTGTTGTTGCAAGAAGGTCAGGCGCAGAGCTCCACCGCCCAGCTGTTCGCCGAAGAAGGCTTCAAGATCGACGTCGATGAGCAGAGCCAGAAACTGTTCACCGGGATGATCGAAAAACTTGCAGGCAACAAGTGGGACGGTGACCGCGACAGCTGGCCCGAGGAGCTGGAGGACGCAGACTGGGCGCGGCTGACCACCGACCACAGCCAGTGCACCAGTCGCCATTGCCCGAATTTCCAGCAATGCGCCTTTTATAAGGCGCGCGAAGGTATGGGCAAGGTTGATGTGATAGTCACCAACCACGACATGGTACTGGCCGATCTGGCCCTGGGTGGCGGTGCGGTGCTGCCAGACCCGCGTGAAACCTTCTATGTGTTTGACGAAGGCCATCACTTGCCCGACAAGGCGATCGGCCACTTCGCCCACTTTACCCGTCTGCGTTCGACCGCCGACTGGCTTGAGCAAACGGCGAAAAATCTCAGCAAACTGCTGGCCCAACATCCGCTGCCGGGCGACCTGGGGCGCTTGATCGAGCAGGTGCCCGAGCTGGCGCGCGCGATCAAGACTCAGCAGCAGTTCATGTTCAGCGCCTGTGAGCAACTTGCCGACTTCAAGCCGGGTGAGGACATGGAGGGTCGCGAGCGACCACGGCATCGCTTCGTCGGTGGCCGGGTGCCGGAGCACCTGACAGAGATGGGGCTGGAACTGAAAAAAGGCTTCTCCAAACTCACCGAGCTGTTCACCGGGCTTACCGAGAAGCTCAAGGAAGCCATGGATGGCGAAGCCACCATCGGTATCGCCAGTCATCAAGCGGAAGAATGGTACCCGCTGTTCGGCAGCCTGCTGGCTCGGGCTCAGGGCAACTGGGAGCTGTGGCTGGCCTTTACCGCCGAAGACCCGGAAGACAGTCCGCCAATGGCGCGCTGGCTGAGCCTGGCCGAGAGCGGTGCGTTGTTCGATATCGAGGTCAACGCCAGTCCCATCCTGGCGGCCGAGACCTTGCGGCGCAGCCTGTGGAACGTGGCCCATGGCGCCCTGGTGACGTCGGCGACCCTCACCGCCCTGGGCACCTTCGACCGTTATCGGATGCGCGCCGGACTGCCGAAAGTGGCGGTAACCGCGGTGGTGCCCAGTCCGTTTCATCATGCCGATGCCGGCGTACTGCGAGTGCCGGATCTCAAGGCCGATCCGCGCGATGCCGTGGCGCACACGGCGGCGATCATTCGTGACCTGCCCGCGCTGGTAGAAGGCTCGCGTGGCACCCTGGTGCTGTTCTCCTCGCGCAAGCAAATGAAGGAAGTCTTCGACGGCCTGGACCGTGATTGGCGTAAGCGCGTGTTTATCCAGGGCAATCTGTCCAAGCAGGAAACCCTGAACAAGCACAAGGCGCGGGTCGACGGGGGGGAGTCCAGTGTGCTGTTCGGCCTGGCCAGCTTCGCCGAAGGCGTCGATCTACCGGGCGCCTATTGTGAGCACGTGGTAATCGCCAAAATTCCCTTTGCCGTTCCAGATGACCCGGTGGAGGCGGCGCTGGCCGAGTGGATCGAGGCGCGCGGCGGCAATCCGTTCATGGAAATCTCCGTACCGGATGCGTCGTTACGCCTGGTCCAGGCCTGTGGCAGGCTGCTGCGCACCGAAGAAGACCGCGGCACCATCACCCTGCTTGATCGCCGGCTGGTAACCCAGCGTTACGGCAAGGCAATTCTCAATGCGCTGCCACCGTTTCGCCGAGAAATAACCTGAGACTTTTGTTTGTCAGGGGAAATGTTCGGTGAATGCAATGTCTGTTGGCCGGTCGCTTAGGAGAACCTGTAGATGATGTCCCGCGCAGTGCTTGTGGTCGCCCTGTTGTTTGTTTCACCGCTGTTCGCCGCCCCAGCGGGTCAACAGACCTTGTTTAACTTCGTCAGCCCCACCGATGTGGTGCAGGTGACCTCCCGTGACGCCAGTTTTCCGCAGTTGAGGGGTGAAACCACCCAAGCGGATGAAGTCCTGCGCAGGCTGGTATTTAACGCCGCCGAGCGGCCGAGTCTGCAGATGACTCCACAAGCGGGCGCCTGGAACTGGTCGAAGGCCGGCGCCATGACCCTGTATCTGCAAAATGCGATGGATTGGGCGTTGACCCTGAACGTGCGCATCGAAAGCCGTGACGGTAAGGTGCTGAATAGCCGTATCGCCCTACCGGCAGGGCCTGCGCAGGTTCTGCTGGTGCCGCTGCAGGCGACGTCGCCGAAAGCCCTGGGCATGCGTGCCGGGCCACCGATGCCCTGGCGCCACGAGGGGGAGTTGTTATTGCTGGCGACTGCCGTCGAGGGTGAGTTGGACCCAAGCCAGGTCACGGCAGTGACCCTTTCCATGGATCAGCCGGATGTACCGCAGAGCATCCTGCTCGGCCGCTTCGGCGTGCGCGAGGGTGTGGCGCCCCAGCAGGCAGCCTATGCGGGCATCGTCGATGGCTTTGGCCAGTACAGTCGTAGCCACTGGCCGGAAAAGATCAACAGCGTCGCGCAGTTGCAAGCGGCCGCCGTCAACGAACAGCTGCAGCTGAACAAATGGCTGGCGGAGCGTCCGGCACAGGATCAGTTCGGCGGTGTGCTCAACGCCCCGGCGTTCGAGGCCACGGGATTCTTTCGCACCGAAAAACAGGACGGCCGCTGGTATCTGGTCACCCCACAAGGGCATGCGTTTTTTTCCCTCGGGGTGAACGCGGTGACTTCCAGTCAGAGCCAGACCTATATCGAAGGTCGGGAGGCGATGTTCAGTGCGCTGCCCAAGGTCGACGAGCCGCTGGCTGCGCAGTACGGCAGCAGCGACAGCCGAAACAATAGCGGCGCGAGCAAAGGCCGTGGATTCGATCATGGGCGCTGGTTCGATTTTTACCGAGCCAACCTGCAGCGCACCTATGTGCAGGCGCGCTGCAGTGAGCCAGGCAAGCCGACCGCTGCGGCGCCAAATCCCAAAGCAGCTGACGTGGCAAAGGCTCCAGATGCTGCCAGCCCGACCTCGGCCACGCGAAACGCGAGCGAGAGCGCTTGTATCGATCAACCCTTCGATGCCGAACGCTGGAGTCGTCAGGCGCTGGATCGTTTGCAGGCCTGGGGATTCAATACCGTCGGCAACTGGAGCGAGCCGGCTCTGGGTCAGGCCAAACGTGTGCCCTACACCTTGCCGTTGTCGATCAGTGGCGATTACCAGACCATCAGCACAGGCCAGGATTGGTGGGGCGGCATGCCCGATCCGTTCGATCCGCGCTTCGCCATGGCCGCGGAGCGGGCCGTCGCCATTGCCACCCGTGATCATCGCGATGACCCCTGGCTGCTGGGCTATTTCGCCGACAACGAGCTGGCTTGGGCGCACCCGGACGCGGGGGCGCGCGGACGTTATGCGCTGGCCTACGGCACCCTGCGCTCGACCACCGATGTGCCGGCCAAGCGGGCCTTCCTCAAGCTACTGCGCGACAAGTACCGCAACCAGCAGGGTTTATCGCGGGCCTGGGGTATCGAGTTGGCGGCTTGGGAACTGATGGAAGATCCGGGCTTTGAGGCGCCGCTGCCCAGCGCCGAACACCCGGCCATCGAGCAGGACTTCCAGCGCTTCCAGCGACTGTTCGCCGACACCTATTTCAAGACCATTACCGATGCGCTCGATTGGCACGCGCCCAACCACCTGCTGCTCGGTGGTCGTTTCGCCATCAGCACGCCGGAGGCGGTGGCGTCCTGCGCCGAGTATTGCGATGTGCTGAGCTTCAACCTCTATACGCGCGAGCCGCAGCAGGGCTACGATTTCGCCGCGTTGCGCACGCTGGATAAACCTGTGCTGATCAGCGAGTTCCATTTCGGTTCGCGTGACCGTGGTCCGTTCTGGGGCGGGCTCAGCGAAGTGCCCAATGAACAACAGCGCGGGCCGGCGTATGCGCATTTCCTCAAGCAGGCCCTGGCCGAACCCTCGATAGTCGGTGCGCACTGGTTCCAGTATCTGGATCAGCCGGTAACCGGGCGCCTGCTGGATGGCGAGAACGGTCATCTGGGGCTGGTGGGCATCACCGATCGGCCCTTCAATAGCTTTATCGAGATCGTGCGCAAGAGCAATCTGAGGCTGGGTGAAGGCCTGGCTGCAATGCTCAAGACGCCAGAAGCCAACCCCGAACCGCAGTCAACGCCTTAGCGGTGTCTGTGTAGCGCCGCAGGTTGAACGCGGCCTTAGTCAAAGTGCATAAGGATTTATCTATGCTGATTCAGGGATATTTCGACCTTAAGTTCGAGGCCGTCAAGGACGCCTTTGCCGCCTTGTTCGAAGACCCACAAGAACGCGGTGCGGCCCTCTGCGTGCAGATCGCCGGCGAGACCGTGCTGGACATCTGGGCTGGCACGGCCGACAAGGACGGTCAGCAGGCCTGGCACTGCGACACCATTCTCAACCTGTTTTCCTGCACCAAGACCTTTACCGCCGTCACGGCCTTGCAGCTGGTCGGCGAGGGCAAGCTGGAATTGGATGCCCCGGTAGCGCGGTACTGGCCGGAGTTCGCCGCGGCGGGTAAGGAGAAAGTTACCTTGCGCCATCTGCTCAGCCATCAGGCCGGCTTGCCGGCATTGCGTGGGCAGCTACCGGCCGAAGCCCTGTATGACTGGCAGGTCATGACCACGGCGTTGGCTGCCGAGCAGCCATGGTGGCCGTTGGGCGCGGGGCACGGCTATGCGCCGATCACCTACGGTTGGCTGGTTGGCGAAGTATTGCGGCGTATCGAAGGTCGCGGACCAGGCGAGTCGATAGTCGCGCGCACGGCCAAGCCGCTCGGTTTGGATTTCCATGTTGGTCTGGCCGATGAAGAGTTCGAACGCGTGGCTGCGATCACTCGAGGCAAGGGCAACTTCGGTGACGCGGCCGCGCAGCGGCTGCTCAAGGTAACGATGAGTGAGCCAGCGGCCATGAGTACCCGAGCCTTTACCAACCCGCCATCGATCATGACCAGTACCAATAAGCCGGAATGGCGGCGTATGCAGCAGCCTGCGGCCAATGGGCATGGCAATGCACGCAGTCTCGCGGGATTTTACAGCGGTCTGCTCGATGGCCGTTTGCTGGAAAGCGAGCTACTTGATGAGCTGACTCGCGAGCATGGCGTTGGCGACGATAAGACCCTGCTGACGTGCACCCGCTTTGGTCTGGGCTGCATGCTCGATCAGCCAGCTGTGGCGAATGCGACCTACGGCATGGGCCCACGCGCCTTTGGTCATCCGGGGGCAGGCGGCTCCATTGGCTTTGCCGATCCAGAACGTGATGTGGCTTTTGGCTTTGTCACCAACAATTTAGGACCGTTCGTCTTAATGGACCCCCGTGCGCAAAAACTTGCGCGCATGTTGGCTGATTGTTTGTAGGAAGCTCGACTAAACTCCCTGCCAAATGTGGCTGCTCAGGCGTTAATACTGGCCAGTGGCCGGTTCCTTTTGACTATTTTGTGTGTGGATACCCATGGTTGCTAACAGATCTCTCGCGTTCGTCCTGTGTTTGCTGATTGCCGGTTGCGCCGGCTCTGAAAAGAGCAAAAGGGCAGACGCGGTTGCTATGCCCGCCGCGAAAGTCATCCAGGCCGATTTGGATGAATACGAGCCGCGCGTGCGAGAGGCGATCAAGGGCAGCCATTTCGAGTTGGTGCGCCAGGAGAATGTCTTGGTGGTTACTGCGCCAGTATTGGGAACATTCAACCCCGATCGCCCGCACATGTTGTTGCCGGTGACGCTCGGCCCCATCAGCCGCATTGCCAAGCTGTTGGAGCGCGACAAGAGCATCGGTGTGCTGGTGCTCGGCCATGCCGATAGCAGCGGTGCGGCGGCGCTTAACCGTGAGTTGAGCCATGAGCGGGCGCGGGCGTTTACCGCGATCTTCCGCTTGAGCGGGCTGAGACAAGATCGATTGATGGTCAAGGGCGTGGGCTCGGACATGCCGCGTGCCGACAACAATAGTGCTGCGGGTCGTGCCCTGAACAGGCGTGTGGAGATCATTCTGACCTCGCAGGACACCATGCAAGCCCTGCTCGCCAAGTACAGCCAGCCGGCGCTCCCAGCCGCCGCAGTGGTGGCCAAGCGGACAGTTGACGCCGATCAAGCCAAGTGAGGCTGATCTGGGTAAGCTAGGCAAAATTCGTGTTTGAGAATCTTGCCATGACCCCGACCCTGGCCGATATGCGCCGCGATTACATTCGTGACGGTTTGAGTGAGGCGCAGGCGCCGAGCGAACCCTTCAGCCTGTTTGAGCAATGGTTCGCCGAGGCCGTAAAAACCGAACAACTGCCGGTCGAGCCCAATACCATGACCCTGGCGACGGTCGACGACGACGGTCGTCCGCATTGTCGGGTGCTGTTGCTCAAAGGCCTGGATGCGCGCGGCTTTACTTTTTTCAGTAACTACGACAGCGCCAAAGGGCAACAGCTGGCGGCCAAGCCCTATGCGGCAATGACCTTCTTCTGGCCAACCCTTGAGCGCCAAGTGCGTATCGAGGGGCGGGTCGAGCGGGTTGCCCCGGCCGAGTCCGACGCCTATTTCCAGGTGCGACCGTTGGGCAGTCGCCTGGGTGCCTGGGCTTCGCCGCAGAGTCGGGTGATCAGCGGGCGCGCCGAGCTAGAGGCCATGCTGGCCGAGACTGAGCAGCGTTTTCTCGATCAGGCACCACACTGTCCATCTCATTGGGGCGGGTATCGCCTGCTGCCCGAGCGTATCGAGTTCTGGCAGGGGCGTGCCAGTCGACTGCATGATCGCCTGAATTACCGCCTGCAAGACAGCGTCTGGCTACGTGAGCGCTTGGCGCCCTGAGTGGTGTAGGTGGCTGAAGTAGCCTCGGTCACTGCGGATGCTTTGCCTCTGGGCGATCAACTGGCTCGTTTAACCGGCTGGCTGCTAGTGCGTTGAGCCATGGCTTGAGCGAGCCTGTGACATTGCCAGTGTGTGGCATGTGGCGTAACAGATCAGCCGTCAAGTCCAGCCGCTCCGCTCGGTTAATGTTGCGCTATAGTCGTGACATGGGCCCCTTGGGCGCTGTCTAATGGGAGAAACCCACTGGAGGAATTGTTATGCGTCAACCCACTCTGTTCATTGCCTCGTTTACGGCGCTGGCCCTGACTCTCGGCGGTTGCGCGTCCAGCCTGACAGGTGATAGCTACTCGCGTGATGAAGCGCGGAGCGTACAAACCGTGCGTATGGGCACAATCGAGTCGTTGCGTCCGGTGAAAATTGAAGGCACCAAGACCCCAATCGGTGCGGGGGCAGGTGCGGTCGTCGGTGGTGTGGCCGGCAGTGGCGTCGGTGGCGGTCGCGGCAGTGCCGTGGCGGCTGTGATCGGTGCGGTGGCGGGCGGTTTGATTGGTGCTGCGGCCGAGGAGGGCATCACCCGCACCCAAGGCGTGGAAATCACCGTGCGTGAAGACGACGGCACCATGCGCGCGTATGTCCAGCAAGTCGAAGAGAACCAGATCTTCCGAGTTGGCCAGCGCGTACGCATCATGAGTGTTAACGGCACCAGCCGCGTTTCCCTCTGAATGAGGCTTAAGCCGGATCAGCTCTCGCTGATCCGGCTTTTTCGTGTGCGCCATTCGGCGCGGCAAAGCGCACTGCCGGGCGGCCAGTCTCCAACTAGAGTCTGTTAACCGTCGGCTTAGTGCTTTTCGTAATACTTCTATTCATGACGTTGTGTCGATAGTTATGGATAATCGACAAATTATCCTGCGCCAACAAAAGCTTAGGCTACGCAGCAGGTATGGGTTGCACTGTTAAGGTGCGCCGGTCAGGTGAGGCGTTGACCGTCGACACAGGGTCAGTGCACCCGTTAGGACGCTAACAGGCCGTCATGCCATTTTCGGCGGGCTTGCAGAAGGGGTTTAGTGTATGGCGCTTGCGCTGATTATCGCCTTGCCATTTTTTGGGGTGATATTTCCTCTATTGACCGAGCGCTTGGGGCGTTCGGCCTGTTCTGTAGCGGCGGGAATTGCGCCGCTCGCTGCACTGGCAATATTGCTGTCGAAACAGTCGGCAGTGTTCGCCGGCGAGGTGTTGCGGGTCAAGCTGGAGTGGCTGCCGACGCTGGGATTGAACCTGAGTTTGCGCCTCGACGGCTTGGGTTTCCTGTTTGCCTTACTGATCCTCGGCATCGGTTTGCTGGTCATCCTCTATGCCCGCTACTACCTGTCGAAACAGGAGCCGATGGGCCGCTTTTATGCCTTTTTGCTGTTGTTTATGGGGGCCATGCTCGGCGTAGTGCTGTCGGAAAATCTGCTGCTGATGTTGATGTTCTGGGAGCTGACCAGCCTGTCGTCGTTTCTCCTGATCGGCTACTGGAGTGCTCGCTCGGATGCCCGTAAGGGCGCGCGCATGGCACTGGCGGTCACCGGGGGCGGCGGCCTGGCCTTGCTCGCAGGCATATTGCTGATCGGTCACATCGCCGGCAGCTTCGAGTTGTCTCGGGTGCTCGCCTCGGGCTACGCCATTCGTGCCCATGAACTGTATCCGCTGGCCCTGGTGCTGGTGTTGCTCGGCGTGTTCACCAAGTCGGCGCAGTTTCCCTTCCATTTCTGGTTGCCCCATGCGATGTCGGCACCCACGCCGGTCTCGGCCTACCTGCATTCGGCGACCATGGTCAAGGCCGGGGTCTTCCTGTTGGCGCGCTTGTACCCGGCCCTGGCCGGTTCCGAGTGGTGGTTCTACCTGGTCAGTATCACCGGCCTGGTGACCTTGCTGGTGGGCGCGGGCATGGCCTTGTTCCAGCACGACTTGAAAGGCTTGCTGGCCTACTCGACCATCAGCCATCTGGGCCTGATCACTCTGTTGTTTGGCGTGGATACGCGCCTGGGTGCGGTGGCCGCGGTGTTCCACATCATCAACCACGCCACCTTCAAGGCTTCGCTGTTCATGGCTGCGGGGATCATCGATCACGAGACGGGAAGCCGCGATATGCGGCGCATCAACGGCATGTGGAAGTACATGCCGCATACGGCGATGCTGGCCATGGTGGCGGCCTCGGCTATGGCCGGGGTGCCCTTGCTCAACGGCTTCCTGAGTAAGGAGATGTTCTTCAGCGAGACCCTCAACCTGCACATGCTCGGCAGCTTCAACTGGGTGATTCCGGCCGGTGCGACCCTGGGCGGGGTATTTTCGGTGGCCTATTCGCTGCGCTTCATTCACGACGTGTTCTTCAATGGCGAGCCGATCAACCTGCCGAAATACCCACCGCATGAGCCACCACGCTATATGAAGGTGCCGGTGGAGGTGCTGGTGTTCCTCTGCCTGCTGGTCGGCATCGTGCCGGCCTACACCGTGGCGCCGCTGCTGGCGGCCGCTGCCTCGGCCAGTCTCGGCGGTGAGCTGCCGGTCTACAGCCTGGCCATCTGGCACGGTTTCAACCTGCCGCTGTTCATGAGCTTTATCGCCTTGTTCGGCGGTGTGCTCATCTACTCCTTCCGCCAACCCTTGTTCCGTTGGTATGCCGGCTTGCCGAGCATGGATGCCTCGCTGTTATTCGAGCGTGGTGTGGTGCTGCTGGTCGAGACTTGCACGGCTATCACCCAGCGCCTGGAAAACGGTTCGTTGCAACGTTATCTATCGCTGCTGCTGGGGGCTGCGCTGGTAGTGGTGACTCTCGGCCTGGGCCCCTTGCCTGAGGTTACGGGGGCGGTGGCTATGACTCCGATCAACGGCATCGGCGCACTGGGTCTGGGAATTCTGGCCTTGGCCGCGCTGGTCACTGTGGTGTTCCATCGCCAGCGCCTGGTCTCGTTGCTGATGCTCAGCGTGGTCGGCTTGATGGTGGCGCTGGTGTTTGCCGGCTACTCCGCGCCGGATCTGGCGCTGACCCAGCTGTCGGTGGAGGTGGTGACCATCATCCTGCTGATGCTGGCGCTGTATTTCCTGCCGGCACAGACCCATGGCGAGTCGAGCAGTATTCGCGGTTTGCGCGACTTTATCCTGGCCATCGGCAGTGGGGTGATGGTGGCGATGCTGGTGTTCGCCGTGCTGACCCGGCCCTACGACAGTATTTCCAGTTTCTTCCTGGCGAACAGCCTGTCCGGCGGGGGCGGGCACAACGTGGTCAATGTGATTCTGGTCGACTTCCGCGGTTTCGATACCCTGGGTGAAATCAGCGTCCTGGCGATTGCCGGTGTCGGTATCTACGCGATGCTCGACGGACTGCGGCTGATCCAGCCGCGTGCCGATGCGCAGGGGCGCAACTGGGCGCGCGATCGCCATCCGCTGATCCTCGCAACCTTGTCGCGGGTGTTGTTGCCGATGGCCTTGCTGATCTCGGTATTCATCTTCCTGCGTGGGCACAATCAGCCTGGTGGCGGCTTTATCGCCGGCTTGATCACCGCCGTGGCGCTGATTCTGCAATATGTCGCCAGCGGTGTGCAGTGGACCCAGTCGCGCCTGCCGCTGAACTATCACCGCATGGCCGGAGCCGGGGTCATGATCGCCGGGTTGACCGGCTTGGGCAGTTGGCTGTTTGGCAAGCCATTCCTGACCTCGACCTTCGGCCACGTCGCTATCCCGCTGGTGGGCGAAGTCGAACTGGCCAGCGCCATGCTGTTTGACCTGGGCGTCTATCTGACCGTAGTCGGGGCGACCCTGCTGATTCTCGCCAACCTGGGCAAGCTGACCCAGGAAAAAGCCGGACAAGAGGTTCTTTGAGATGGAAGCATTATTTGCCGCAGCGCTCGGCATTCTCACCGCCAGCGGCGTGTACCTGTTGCTGCGAGCACGTACCTTCCCGGTGGTGATGGGCCTGACACTGATTTCCTACGCGGTAAACCTGTTTCTGTTCGCCATGGGCCGTCTGCATACCGGGGTGTCTTCGGTGATCGCAGAAGGCGCTGAATATGGCGATCCGTTGCCACAGGCGCTGGTGCTCACTGCAATTGTGATCGGTTTCGCCATGACCGCCTTCGTGGTGGTGCTGGCGTTGCGTAGCGTCGGTGAAATGCAGACCGACCATGTCGATGGCCAGGAGCCTGGACGATGAATCATGGCTTGGCTTTGCCGGTGCTGTTGCCGATGTTTATCGGCTGCCTGCTGTTGTTCGGTGCGCGACTTAGCATGCCGATCAAGCGCGTCTTGTCGCTGACCTCGACCACCCTGTTAGTGCCATTGAGCATGTGGCTGATGTGGCAGGCCGATCAGGGCGCGCTGCAGACCTATGCGATGGGTGATTGGCAAGCGCCATTCGGCATCATCCTGCTACTCGATCGTCTGAGTGCGCTGCTGCTGGTGGTTACCGCGGTGTTGGCGTTTTTCGCCTTGCTCTACGCAGTGCGCGGGGATGACGAGCGTGGACGCAACTTCCATGCGTTGTTCCAGTTTCAACTGATGGGGATCAATGGCGCTTTCCTCACCGGCGACCTGTTCAACCTGTTCGTGTTCTTCGAGATCCTGCTGATCGCCTCCTATTCACTGTTGCTACATGGCGGCGGCCCGGAGCGGGTTCGCGCCGGCCTGCATTATGTGATCCTCAATCTGGTGGGCTCGGCATTTTTCCTGATCGCCGTAGGCGTGCTGTATGGCATTACCGGCACCCTGAATATGGCTGATTTATCCATTCGGGTAGCGGCGGCGAATGCCGAGCAGGCGCCGCTGCTGGGGGCTGCCGGCTTGCTCTTGCTGGTGGTGTTCGGCCTGAAGGCGGCGTTTCTGCCGCTGTATTTCTGGCTGCCCAAGGCTTATGCGTCG
The DNA here is from genome assembly GCF_000498575.2 of Pseudomonas taeanensis MS-3. Taxonomy (GTDB): domain Bacteria; phylum Pseudomonadota; class Gammaproteobacteria; order Pseudomonadales; family Pseudomonadaceae; genus Aquipseudomonas; species Aquipseudomonas taeanensis. Next base: position 71,782 of record NZ_AWSQ01000004.1, on the reverse strand, counting down.
GCGTCGGCGCCGGTGGCGGCACTCTTCGCCATCATGACCAAAATTGGCCTGTATTCGATTCTGCGGGTGTACACGCTGATCTTCGGGGATGACGCCGGCACCTTGGCCAATATGGCTGAGGCCTGGCTGTGGCCGCTGGCGCTGCTGACCATGGTCGGCGGGGTGATTGGCGCATTGGCGGCGACCAGTCTGCACGGCTTGTTGGCTTACCTGGTGGTGGTCTCGGTGGGCACTTTGCTCGCGGGGCTGGCCCAGGGCACGGCGGAGGCTTTGTCTGCCGCCTTGTACTACCTGATTCACAGCAGCTGGATCGCCGGCGGTCTGTTCCTCCTGGCTGACCTGATCTCCCGCCAACGCGGGGCGAAAACCACCCGCCTGATACAAGGGCCGGAGTTGCAGAATCCCCACCTGCTCGGTGGCTTGTTCTTTATCGGGGCGATCGCCGTGGCGGGGTTGCCGCCGCTGTCCGGCTTCGTCGGCAAACTGCTGTTGCTGCGGGCAGTCGAACCGGGCTTGCAGGCCTTGTTCCTGTGGCCGGTGGTGCTGGTGGGCGGCTTGGCCACCATGATCGGCCTCAGCCGAGCCGGCAGCACCTTGTTCTGGCGGGTGGGGCAGAGCCAGCTGGACAGTGCCGAACTGGATTACGGGCGGTTGTTTGCCTGCGCCAGCTTATTGCTGCTCAGTCCCTTGCTGGTTGGTCTTGCCGCGCCGCTGCTGGCCTATGTCGACGCGACGGTCATTCAGTTGCACGATCTTCAATTGTATCGACAACTGGTGTTGCCGGGAGGTGCGTCATGAAGGCGCGTCGCTGGTTCCCTCAGCCGTTGCTCAGTCTCTCCTTGCTGGTGGTCTGGATGCTGCTGGCAAATGATTTCAGCCTCGGCCAGTGTCTACTCGGCGCGCTACTCGGCTGGGTTATTCCATTGGTGACCGAGGTGTTCTGGATCAATCCACCGCGGGTAGACAAGCCCTTCAAGCTCTGCCTGTTCTTCCTGCGGGTGCTGGGCGATATCGTGGTCGCCAACCTTGAAGTGGCGAGGCTGATCCTCAATCCGAAGGCCGAGATGCGCCCGGCGTTTGTCGAGATTCCCATCGAACTGGAAGACGAACTGGCCTTGACCATGCTTGCCAGCATCATCTCACTCACCCCGGGCACTGTGACCGCCGACATGAGCGACGATCGCAAGACCTTGTTGGTGCACGCCCTGGACGTGGCCGATGAGGCCCGCCTGATACGTGATATCAAGACCCGCTACGAAGCGCCGTTGCTGGAGGTGTTCGCATGCTCGACTACGTGATTCCGCTGTGCCTGGCGATGATGGGCCTGGCCCTGGTGCTGACTCTGGCGCGGATGATCAAGGGGCCGGATCTGCCGGACCGCATTCTTGCCCTGGATACCCTATATATCAACGCCATTGCCTTGCTGGTGCTATTCGGTGTGTGGCTGGACACCGGGTTGTATTTTGAGGCGGCGCTGTTGATCGCCGTCATGGGCTTTATCGGTACGGTGGCCGTGGCCAAATACCTGTTGCGTGGCGACATCATCGAATAAGGAGCCGCAATGAATAGCTGGATCGAAGCACTGGTCGCCCTGTTTCTCCTGGCGGGCAGTCTGTTTGCCCTGATTGGCGCGATTGGTTTGTACCGACTGCCGGATTTCTTCATGCGCCTGCACGCTCCGACCAAGTCGACTACCTTGGGCGTCGGCGGCATGGTCATCGCTTCATTGATCTACTTCAGCAGCCGTGGCGATGGCCTCAGCCTGCATGAGCTGCTGATCACCCTGTTCCTGTTCATCACCGCGCCGGTCAGCGCGCACATGCTGGCCAAGGCCGCCCTGCAGCAGAAAGTGCGTCTCAGCGACAAGACCCACGGTAGGCCCTGGGAGCAGTAAGGAGCCTGGTCAATTGCCGCATGCGCGCCGGGTTTCATGAGGTGCATCCATGCACCTCACCCTGCGGGTAGCTAAAGCTGTGCAGAACGACGTCCTGCCGTTCTGTCGCTGCGCTCTACGCCAGCCTACAGCTGCACGACGTCAGCCTGGGCTGGGTGATTGAAGTGGGGAGGGCGCGCGGCATAAGCCTGCTGCGCGTCGTCCATGCCGGTCAGGCTCCCTCCATCGCACACAGTTCAGGCGCCTGACTGTACCTGTCATCAATATCGCAGCCTCTCTACACTGGCGTTTTGTGTAGGGGCGACGATGAGCGGGCAGGGCAGAGGTGTGGCGGTGATCAGCCTGATCGTGGCGACGGCGCTGTGGGGCAGTGCTTTTATCGCCCTGAAACTGGCGTTCACCGAACTACCGCCCTTGTGGGTGATTTTCGCGCGTATGGCCTTGGGCAGCTTGGTGTTCATGCTCGCCTGGCGTTGGCGTGGCCACGTGCAGTACCGTCCTGGCGACTGGAAATACCTGCTCGGTCTGGCTGCCTGCGAGCCCTGCCTGTACTTCATTTTCGAGGCGCTGGCGCTGCAGAACACCAGCGCCTCCCAGGCCGGGATGATCACCGCTTTACTGCCGCTATTGGTGGCGATCGCCGCCTATGTTTTTCTGCGTGAGCGCATCAGCCGCACCACCCTGGCCGGTTTTCTCCTGGCGATGTGCGGGGCGGTCGGCTTGAGCCTGGCCGGCAGCGCCGATGAACATGCCAGCAACCCCATGCTGGGCAATTTCTACGAGCTGCTCGCCATGCTCTGTGCCGCCGCCTACACCCTGTTGGTCAAGCGCCTGTCCGCGCGCTATTCGGCGTTTATGCTCACCGCAATGCAGGCCTTTACCGGTACGCTGTTCTTCCTGCCGCTGGCCGCACTGGAAGCACCCTTGCCACAAACCATCAGCGCGCTGGGCATGGCCACCTTGCTCTACCTGGGCGTGGTGGTTACCGTCGGCGCCTATGGCCTGTACAACTTCGGTATCAGTCGCCTGTCAGCCACTGAAGCCTCGGGGTACACCAACCTGATTCCGCTGTTCACCCTGGCCTTCGCCGTGCCGCTGCTCGGTGAGACCCTGAATACCCTGCAAATGCTGGCTGCCGCCGTGCTGTTCGGCGGCGTTGCCCTGAGCCAGTGGCGCGGTGCAACGCCGGTACCGGTCGGCGTGCTGGATTGAGGAGAAACTGTCGATGAGCGATTCGAGAACCTGGGCCCGCGAGGCGATCCGCATCATCGAGGCGGACTTTCAGCGCAGTGCCGACACCCACCTGATTCCCCTGGAGTTGCCCGGCCTGCCCGGTATCGAGCTGTACTTCAAGGACGAGTCCAGTCACCCCACCGGCAGCCTCAAGCACCGCCTGGCCCGCTCGCTGTTCCTCTATGCCCTGTGCAACGGTTGGCTCAAGCCGGGCGCGCCGGTAATCGAGGCCTCCAGCGGTTCCACGGCCATCTCCGAAGCCTACTTCGCCCGTTTGCTGGGCCTGCCGTTTATCGCGGTGATGCCGGCCAGCACTTCGCAGGAGAAGATCGCGCAGATCGCCTTCTATGGTGGTCAGAGCCACCTGGTCAGCGATCCGACGCAGATCTATGCCGAGTCCGAACGCCTGGCCCGCGAGACGGGCGGGCACTTTATGGATCAGTTCACCTATGCCGAACGCGCCACCGACTGGCGCGCCAACAACAACATCGCCGAGTCGATCTTCCAGCAACTGCAGCGCGAGCATCATCCCGAGCCCGCCTGGCTGGTGTCCAGCCCCGGCACCGGCGGCACATTGGCCACCCTGGGGCGTTACGTGCGTTATCGTCAGCACCACACCCGGGTGCTCTGTGCTGACGCCGAGCGTTCGGTGTTCTTCGACTACTACCGCAGCGGCGATGCCAGCCTGACCCTGGACTGCGGCTCGCGTATCGAGGGCATCGGTCGGCCACGGGTCGAAGCCTCCTTCCTGCCCTCGGTGATCGACGCCATGTGCAAGGTGCCGGACGCCCTGTCGCTGGCGGCCATGCACTACCTGGCGCGGCGCCTTGGCCGACGCGTCGGCGGCTCCAGCGGTACCAACCTGATCGGCGCCTTACTGGTGGCCCAACGCATGGTAGCGGCTGGGGAGCGTGGCTCGGTGGTGGCGATTCTCTGCGATGGCGGTGAGCGTTACGCCACCACCTATTACAACAATGCCTGGCTGCATGCTCAGGGCTTCGACCTGGCGCCGTTGATAGATTCGGTGGCGGCCTGTGCCGAGCAGGGCGTGGCCTTGCCGGATGAGTTGCCCAGCGCTGGGCTTTAGCGGTAGCCGGATGCAATCCGGGCATGAGGCCTGCCTACCGAGAGCTACCCCCGGATTTCATCCGGGCTACGAGTCTGGAATCTAGGCAGCAGCCCGGAGCAATCCGGGCATGAGGCCTGCCTACCGAGAGCTACCCCCGGATTTCATCCGGGCTACGAGTCTGGAATTTAGGCAGTAGCCCGGATGCAATCCGGGATTGGGGCCTGCCTGCCGATAGATATCCCCGGATTTCATCCGGGCTACGAGCCGCCAATCCGGAGGATTAGATGAACGAGCTTGAGATACGCAGGGCCGCTGCACACGACATCGCCGGCATGACCGAGCTGATCTTCGCCCACGGCGCCAATCCCTGGAATCACCTGCCTCGCGTTGAGGTGACCGCACACCTACAGGCCATCGCCAAGGATTCGGTGCAGGCGATGTTGGCCGAGCGCGACGGCAAGCTGCTGGGCTTTGTCAGCTTCGAGCTGTCGCGACAGTTTGCCGGTTACCAACCGCCAGAGCGGCGAGAACAGGAGCATGCCTATATCTGCGAGGCGGTCATTCATCGAGATATGGCTGGGCAAGGACTGGGTTCGCGCCTGCTGGGCGAGTCGGTGAAATTTCTGGCCGAACAGGGCGTGCAGGACATCTACATCGACCGCCATGAAGAAAACGCCGCTTCGGCCGGGATGATGCGCAAGGCCGGCTTCGTCGAACTCGACACCTTTCCCGATCCCGCCCGCCGACCCAGCGGCTCGGGCCGTACCACCCTCAGCTGCCTGCGCATACACCCGTAGGCTGGCGTAGAGCGTAGCGACAGAACGGCAGGACGTCGTTCTGCACAGCTTTAGCTACCCGCAGGGTGAGGTGCATGGATGCACCTCATGAAACCCAGCATCTTGGATGTTATTGACGACCTGTGTTGGTTACGCTGCGGCCTAAATTCGTCCTGTAGGTGAACCCGCATTCCCGCCGCTAACCTAGCCTAGGTATTTCCTTAACCTGCTCGGCGTAACCCAACTACGGTCTCAGGCCTCGGTGATGCCCAGCATATCCCGCGCCAGTGCCTCGGCCACGCGAATGCCGTCGACCCCGGCCGAAAGAATCCCGCCGGCGTAACCGGCGCCTTCACCGGCCGGGTACAGGCCCTTGACGTTGAGGCTCTGCAGGTCGGCGTTACGGGTGATGCGCAGCGGCGAGGAGGTCCGGGTCTCAATGCCGGTGAGTACCGCGTCGTGCAGGGCGAAGCCCTTGATCTGCTTGTCGAAGGCCGGCAGTGCTTCGCGGATCGCCTCAATGGCGAAGTCCGGCAGCGAAGGCGCCAGGTCACCGAGTTTGACCCCCGGCTTGTAGGACGGCTCGACGCTGCCCAGGGCGGTCGAGGGCTTGCCGGCGATGAAGTCACCGACCAGCTGCCCCGGCGCCTCGTAGGTGCTGCCGCCGAGGATGTAGGCGTGGGACTCCAGACGTTCCTGCAACTCGACGCCGGCCAGTGGGCCGCCCGGATAATCCTGCTCCGGGGTGATGCCGACGACGATGCCGGCGTTGGCGTTACGCTCGTTGCGCGAATACTGGCTCATGCCGTTGGTCACCACCCGGTGCGGCTCGGAGGTGGCGGCGACCACGGTGCCGCCCGGGCACATGCAGAAGCTGTACACCGAGCGGCCGTTCTTGGCGTGGTGCACCAGTTTGTAATCGGCGGCGCCGAGCTTGGGGTGGCCGGCGTATTTGCCCAGGCGCGCGCGGTCGATCAGCGACTGCGGGTGTTCGATGCGAAAACCCACCGAGAACGGCTTGGCTTCCATGTACACGCCGCGGGCGTGGAGCATGCGGAAGGTGTCGCGCGAACTGTGACCGAGGGCGAGGATCACGTGGCGGCTGCGAATCTGTTCGCCGTCTTCCAGCACCACGCCCTGCAGCTGACCATCCTCGATCAGCACGTCGCTGACCCGCTGCTGGAAGCGTACTTCACCGCCCAGCGCCTTGATTTCCTCGCGCATGGTGGCGACCACGCCAGTGAGGCGGAAGGTGCCGATGTGCGGCTTGTTGACGTAGAGAATCTCCTCCGGTGCGCCGGCTTTGACGAACTCATGCAGCACCTTGCGGCCGAGGTGCTTGGGGTCCTTGATCTGGCTGTACAGCTTGCCGTCGGAGAAGGTGCCGGCGCCGCCCTCACCGAATTGCACGTTGGATTCCGGGTGCAGCTGATTCTTGCGCCACAGGTCCCAGGTGTCCTTGGTGCGCTGGCGCACTTCGGTGCCGCGCTCCAGTACGATCGGCTTGAGACCCGCCTGCGCCAGGATCAGTGCGGCGAAAATGCCGCAGGGGCCGAAGCCGACCACCACTGGGCGCTGTTCGAGATTTTCCGGCGCCTGACCAACCGGCTTGTAGCCAGTGTCCGGGGCGATGTTGATGTGGCGGTCTTCGCTGAATCGGGCTAGCAGCGCCGCTTCATCACGCAGGGTGCAGTCGATGGTGTAAATGAAGTGCAGCTCGCTCGACTTCTTGCGCGCATCGTAGCTGCGCTTGAACAGGGTGAAGTCGAGCAGCTCGCCGTCGTCGATATCCAGGCGCTGGACAATGGCCGGGCGCAGGGCTTCTTCAGGATGATCGAGGGGCAGTTTCAGTTCGGTGATGCGCAGCATGGGTCAATCCTGTAAGGGCCGGAGGCAACCCGGCAGCTTTTTACGAGGCGGCGATTATACCCGCGATTGTTCGGCAAGCGTCGGCGCTGCCGGCGAACGGGGGACCGCCGGAGACTAAGTGTGGCAGTGGTCTCGACTGCGAACAGGGTGAGTCGTCATGTTGCATAGCTTGGGTTTGCGCTCGAGTCGTCCGGTTCGCGGTCATGGCTTCTTCCAGATACACGCAGTCTCTGGGCGTCAATTGGGGAATCAGGGTTTCGGCCAGGCCAACGACACGTCCAGCATACGATTGGCGAACGCCCATTCGTTGTCGTACCAGGCCAGCACCTTGACCAGCTCACCCTGCACACGGGTGTGATTGAGGTCGACCACGCAAGACGCCGGGTAGCCATTGAAATCGCTGGACACCAGCGGCACCTGGTTGCACTCCATCACGCCCGACGGTAGTTGCTGCGCGCCTTGCTGCAAGGCCTGGTTGATCGCTTCGCGACTGGCCGGCCGTTCGGCGCTGAAGGTCAGGTCGAGCAACGACACGTTCGGCGTCGGCACTCGCACCGACAGTCCATCCAGGCGGCCGGCCAGCTCCGGCAGCACCAGGCCGATGGTCTTCGCTGCGCCAGTACTGGAGGGGATCATCGACACCGCCGCGGCGCGGGCTCGATAGGGGTCGCGGTGGGTCTTATCCAGCAGGTTCTGATCGTTGGTGTAGGCGTGCACCGTGTTGATCAAACCTTGGCGAATACCGACGGCCTGATGCAGCACTTTGGCCAGCGGCGCCAGACAGCCCGTGGTGCAGGAGGCGTTGGAGACTATCTGCTGGCTGCCCAGTAGCTTGTGGTTGACCCCGTATACCACGGTGAGGTCGGCGCTCTCCAGCGGGTGGGAGAGCAGCACCCGTGGCGCGCCGGCGCTCAGATGTTGCGCCGCCAGCTCGCGTTTCTTCAGTTTGCCCGAGCACTCCAGCACCAGGTCGATGCCGAGTCGCTGCCACGGCAGGTTGAGCACTTCGGGTTCGCGCAGCAGCTCGATCGACTGACCGTTCACCTGCATTGACGTGTCATGCAGGTCGATATGGCCCGGGAAGCGGCCAAAGGTCGAGTCGAAGCGTGTCAGGTGGACGAGGGTCGGGTGATCGCCCAGATCATTGACCGCGATCAGCTGAATCTGTTGCTCCAGCCCGCGTTCGAACAGTGCGCGCAGCACTGCCCGGCCAATTCGCCCGTACCCATTGATGGCAATGCGCAGCATAAGACACCTCCCGTGTGCGGTATTGCCTTCAGCTTAGGCGAGCGGCGTGGTGATGCGCCGGGCAAACTGTGTTCAGTCGTTACGCGCGCCACCCAAGTAACCGCAGCCGCGCAGCACCTGGCCATTCAGGCGCAGTTCGGCTGTCATGTGCTGAACCGCGCCGCTCATGCCGTCGACGCAGCGTTGCGGCGCGAGCCACAACTCCAGGCGCTGGCCGTTGGCCTCGCTGGTCAGGTTGACCCGGCCTTCCGGCAGTTGCTCTTCCAGATAAGGCAGGGCCAAGGGCGGCTGACCGGGACGATTGAGGATCAGGCCTTTGCCGCTGACCGCCACGCTCCAGTCAGGTTCGTGGCCGCTGGCATGCAGGGTCGTGCGCTTGAAGTTGAGGTCGTCACAGCCCGCTCCCTCGCGCTGCAGGCGATACACCTTGCTGAGCAGCAGCGTGCCGTCGACCCCGGCCTGGGGTGTCGCGGCTAACAGGCCGCGAACGTCGGTAAACAACGGGCCTGAACCACCGGCGAACAGCTCGGCGGACTCGCGCATGATGCCGGTAGTGCCGTCATTGCTGATGACAAAGCGGCGCTGCTCCTGACAGGGGCGAAACAGCAACTGCCCCGCGTCCCGGTTGAGTTCGCCCTGCAGGCGCGTGTGGTTGGCGGAAAGGTCGCTGGGACGATCAGTGAACAACTGGCAACTGGCGAACAGCGGTAACAGGGCAAATACTAAGGTGCGGCTAACGGACATCGAGGCTCTCCTGGCAAGAGCGCCACGTTACTCAGGCCATCGGGCGTTCACAAGGGCAACGCAAGCAATGATCCAGTGTAAGCGGGTATATGAAGCGCAGAGCACCAGCGACGGTCAACGGGTGCTGGTTGACCGTCTGTGGCCGCGGGGGTGCAACAAGGCGACGCTGGATCTGCATGCCTGGCTGAAAGACCTGGCACCTTCCAGTGAACTGCGTAAACAGTTCGACCATACGCCGGCACTGTTCGAAGAGTTTCGCGAGCACTACCGACGTGAACTGGCTGCTCACCCGGAGTATTGGCAAGGGCTGCTGGACATTGCCGAGCAGGGCACCTTGACCCTGTTGTACGCCGCGCGAGATACCCAGCGCAATAACGCGCAGGTGCTGGCAGAGTTTCTCGAAGAGGAACTGGATCGCCGAGCAGAGTCGAGTTCGCCGGTGTGTTATACGAATAGGCAAGAGTGAGCGCTAACCCCGTTGTGCGCGCGTTGCTCAGGCGAGTTTGACGCTGTGAGTTCGCAATGCCAGTGGGCATTCGTTGTCCTCAGCGGTATAGCGCCAGCAGCCAGTCATTGTTGCGTGCGCGTTTGGCCCGGCGGCACAACTGCAAAGCAGCCAGGCTGATAACGTCCATTAAGGGAAAATATTAAAATGAAGTTGTTCTGGCGACAGGGCTGGAACAGTAATTACTTACTGCTGATGGTTTGAGTAAAAAAGGGGAGGGCGAGGCGAGTTGTTACTAATGGTGTGTGCTGAGGTGTTGGCTGGCTTTTATTACGGTTTGTTGATTGTTGAATGCTCTTGTTGCTGTAATTGTTAATTGGCATGGCAGATGTACACGTGCGGCTGAAGCGAATTGAAAGATGTTTTGCCGCGCGTATTGCTACGCGCATGCTTACACTTCTCAGCTGCTATCAGCCGCACATAATAGCGTTAAATCAACACTAAACAGGCACGACGTTATTCGCGCAAGGGCCTTTCTGGCCTTGGCCTACTTCAAATTCAACTGCCTGACCTTCATTTAGCGTTGCATAACCGCCACCCATCTTTATTTCAGAGTGGTGTACAAAAAGATCTTTGCTTCCATCTTCGGGAGTGATAAAGCCAAAACCTTTGTCTGCGTTAAACCACTTTACGATGCCTTTGGTCATTTTTCATTTCCTGTGTCTATGGGGGTTCCCATCTTTAAGCCTAACACGTATTGCTGTGGATGAGTTTTATTTAATTGTATGCGTGCGGAAATATATAGATATATATGGTGCGTTTAAGTGCTCCATATGTGTATAAAGAAACGTTGAAGATGACGTCCTGATTTTGCAGAAATACTCGATTTCACCGGCAATTCTCCCATTTTTAGCGCTGTCCAGAAGTAGAGCTCTGGCCCCTGGTGGCCTCGGCAAGCAAGATGGTGAGGATCTGCTGGGCGATCTGGCGCTCCCAAAGATCGCCTCAGTGGTGAGCGGTGGCACTGTCGGAGCCGGCGAGTCCTGCGACGGAACANNGCACTGACGGCAGGGCTGGAAGAGCGTTACTCACTGCTTGTGGGGAGAGTCCATATACCACTAGTTAGAGGGTGGTACCGATATTCCAGCTGTTCTCATGCGTTTTATTAACAGATTGATTCCGTCGGATTTTATGCAAAGTATTATTCCGATGAATATTTCAACGATTGTAATGAGCTCGTTTATTGCGAGCTCACCGATCCTGCCGGGATATTCTGGCGGTTGTCCAATGTAGCTAATAAGCCAGGCAGCATTAAATATTAGGTCGGATATGTTTTTGGTGATGATGTAAATACCCAATATGCATAGTGCTACTGATTGTAGTTGCTCAGCGGTAATATTTGTGTTGAGCTTACTTTCAGCATTTACTGGCGTAAGAAATTTGGAGATTGTCAGTGGAAGCTTTGTTAGTGCTAATGCTGCGATTAACATGAAGCTTACTTCAAATATTGCAATTGCTGCATAAGTCTTATACTCGCCAGAATTTATTGCTGCTACCTGGCTTAATAAAAAGTATTGACGTATTACTGCAAGAAAAGTCGAGTAGAAAATATAAATTCCAAGAACCCGGATTGGGATGCTCAGGAGTTCAGTGTATTTCATGTGCATCCTCTAACGTTTGGTTAAGGGGCGGGCTTTAGCCCGTCCCAGTGAGCGAAGCGAACGGTTTGAACCATTTGTTAGAAGCCAACACTCGGTTGTGTTTCTAGTTTATGCAACGCCGCGATGCTGTAACTGAGATTTCATTGCTTTCGCTAACTTTGGCCTGCGTGCTTAGTTGTACAGTGCTCTTTTCTTTTGTGTCGTAACCGGTATGAGTAATAACAACCGAATAACCGTCGCGGTGGTAAGGTACGACACAACCACTCTCGTAGTGCCATTCATACTTTGATTCGAGTGGTTCGTTTTCTTTGACGTGCTTCATTATTGCAGTTGTTGCTTCCGGCCACTCGCACCAAAGATCGTCTAGAGAATCGTACCTTTGCATCATATTTTCTTTGGCCTTCTAACGTTTGGTTAAGGGGCGGGCTTTAGCCCGTCCCAGTGAGCGTAGCGAACGATTTGAACCAGTTGTTAGGCGCTTGCTACGCGAGCGTGCCCAATAGGGAAGATTAAATTCTGCCAATCTTCTTTTCTATACTCTCTCAGGCCTTGAGGTTCAATTTTCTCAAAGGCGTTTATTAGTTGACAGAACTTTATACAGTAGTCTCGTACTTGATTTCCCATGCCTGTGATGAGCTGACTAGGTACGTTGCCGAAGCCGGGGATTGTGAAAGTGCATATTGCGCTTAGGGATTGACAAACTCTCATAAATTCGGAATTCAGTAGGTTGTCCACCGCTACAAACAAGTCTTGATCTAAGTTGTCTCCGGATGCAGCCAGCATTGAGTGGAGGGAGCTGGATACTTGTATAAATGAGTCTTCTATATATTTGTAGTAAGGTGTTGTGCCCATGGAGTTTGCTGGTGAGGGTGCATAAATATTAAGGGAGGCAAATGTTTCTTCGTAGCGAATGCCGAGAAAAGAATTTACATCTTTAAACTCCGCTGGCTCTGCACCGGCGTAAGCACTTCTGTAGCAGTCAAGCAAAACCCTGTAATGTTGTCGCAGAGTGATTTTTTGATTTGAAATCGCTCGGCGCTGTTTTTCTTTTCTAAGCTTTTCTTGCTGCCTTTCAATTAATAGGTCATATGCATATATAAGAACAACTGACGTTACAATGCCGGAGCCGATATTTAGAAGTGCAGAAGAAAGCCACTCAGACTTTTCAAAAAGCCAAGACAGAAAGGTAAGTAGGGCGCCAATGCCCGCAAGTAACTTCAGGATTTGTAGGTTCTTCATGGCTGTTTATGCCTAACGTTTAAGCTAAGGGGCTGGCTTTAGCCAGTCCCAGTGAGCGAAGCGAACGATTTGAGTGCTGTAATGGACTCTCCTTGNNGTAGGGGGAGTCCATATACCAATTGTTAGAGATTTACCCTAGCTCTACGTTGCATGTCTTTATGCCAGCCAGAAATTATTACACATTCAACGTATGCGATTATTCCGTAAAGTATGAGATGTGCGACTTTTTCTATTTTAAAACTCTCTGGCTCGGTGACTAGCCAGATTAAGGGGAAGGTAAGAAGTACGCCTGCAGCAATTCTTATGATGCTTAATGCACCAGAACCTGCCTCGTGGAGAACTGCTGTGATGATTTTCCATGCTTCTCTAGCCGAGTCAGTTGGTTTCCAGATTAGCCAGTTCAGACTGCCTACAAGAAGAAAAGCTACAAATAAAGATATTAAGTAATATGTGAGAAAATTATTGTTATTTATTAAAGCCTTTATCATGGCTTCGAGGTTTTTAGCTCCGCCTAGCAAATAGCTTGCTATCAGAGGCGTTCCCCCGAGTAGGAAAATTACAAGAGCTTCGGTTGTCAGGCGACTCTTCATTTGCAGGGTTCTCTAACGTTTGGTTAAGGGGCGGGCTTTAGCCCGTCCCAGAGAGCGAAGCGAACGATTTGAACCATTTGTTATGTGTCAATTGCAAGGCTTTTCACCTGTTCCGTTAGCAATGCTTGCTCTTCAAGTAACTTGGAAAGCAGTTCTTTTGCCGGAGGGATTATGTCATTGGCCTTTTTACTGTCGCCTTCTCTTGTCATTACGGTGTATTGAACTCCATTTCTCTGTATTTCCCGAATAACATAATTTATGTAATCCCTTTCCTGTGCTATTTGATGATTTACGGAGGTTAGGAGAATGTTTAGGGATTGCAGTTTCGCAGCTTTCAATGCGATCTTTGCTTGCTCTTCTTGCGACTTTTGAGTGTCTTGCAAAGCTTTCTTGGTTTCAGATAACTCTATTTTTTGTATTAATACAGACTTGGTTAGCCAGTAGAAGGCAAAAAAAGCAATTAGTGGGTTAATAAGTCCGCCAACAAAATCTCCAAATGCTCCCCAGTCGGTGGCATTCTTTGATATGTCTTGGTTGTTGAATGCAATGAACCATGTCATGTAAATGACTAACGGGGTTATCGCTACAAATAAAACAAAATTACGCGAGCGTGTTATCTCGCGCTCAAGTTCTTCGAACGCCATAGAATTCCCTTTGACACATAACGATTAAGCTAAGGGGCCGGCTTTAGCCGGTCCCAGCGAACGAAGTGAGCGATTTGAGCGCATTGTTAAATACCGGAAACGATAAGCTTTATGTCATGCCCATTAAATTTGTGTCCGTGCCAGAAATCTATAGCAACAGATACGGACTTGCTGCCATAGCTCTCGCAGTTCGGTTTTCCAGCGAGCAAAGCATTTTTTGTGGATTCGGTGATATTCATGTTTAAGCTTTTTTGAATCAGCGTTTCGGCGAGTGCTAAGAGTATTTCTCTTGAAGAGTGGGATCTGCTTGAGTCGTTAATGTTGAGTTTAATTTTTAAGATTTTTGCTATGCCTTCTATTCCCTCAACATAATAAGCAATGTTGTCAGGAATAATTTCGCTTCCAAGCTCCACCATTGGGGATGAAGCATGCCATTCATTGTCGAATAGCTTGTTGTAATGTCCGGTTGCAAGGCCTTCGTTAGCGAGAAAATCTTTTGCGATGTATGGTGACCACCCTTCTTCAAAGGGTACTTCATTTACGCTATTTTCGAGTTTCGTCACCTTGCGGATATGCTTAAATGAGTTTATTAGCTCTTTATGCGAAGAAGTTTTTTCTCTAGATATGTGGTTCAGCCAGCGCTCAAGCAGAGCTAAGCGGAAATTAAAAAATAAAATTGCATATATCTTCGCGGTAAACCTGAGTTTATTCTCTTTTATCGCGAACATTAGCCTGACGAACGCTTGCTCGTATGCCGAGTAAACCATCATCATAAAAATAAAAGGAAGATAAAATAGGGTTAGCAGCGGCGGTACGACAAAATCATATACAGTACTTTCTTGGCCAAATTCGTTAAAGTTAGTTATAAGCATGTAGACGGTATATGCAATTACCGTTATGCCAAAAAATATCATAAGCCCATCAAGAAGTTTCTTTACTTGATTGTATTTTTCGTCCGTCTCTGCAATGGCAGACATTCCACCTGTCAGTGCCAGTATAGGAACTAATAGCATTTCGACCCACAATGGGAAAGCATAGACACTAACGACAAACTGGATGATTGCGAGAATTTTTAGGTTGTCAATGACCGAGTGTTTGAAAAAGCTTTTATCTTTTTTGATTGACTCCAGCTTAAAGAATGACATGAAGCCAACAGCTACAGCCCAAAATATGGTGTTTTTTATTTGTCCGCTGTTCCATAGATCAGCCTCAAACATCAAATAGACGACCACTCCCATGTAGATGGTCATCAGTATCAGGACTGAAATTATCTGCCTTGCAAAGAAGGCGGAAAGTAAGCTTCTAAAAGATTTCCTAACATCCCTCATCTTGCTGGACGAGAAAATATAAATAGCGATAGCTACCACCCATAACGCAATAGCCATCTCTCTATTGTTTAAGAAATCCACCGAGCCTCCTCAAGGTATTTAACTATAAATAGACACCAAGTGGTGTGATAACGCTTTTGCGGGTTTGGTGGATAACATTCCTTGTCCTCTCGTCTATCCCTGCCTAGGCTGGGTATTGCAGCGGTCGGGTGACCGTATAAGGGAGTTATACACCATGGACGAAAAGCCCCGGTTGCTCGATCAGATGCGCGAGCAGATTCGCCTGAGACACTACTCGATTCGCACCGAACGCGTCTATTGCGAGTGGGTCAGGCGATTCATTCGTTTTCATCGCTACCGTCATCCGTTGGAAATGGGCGCTGCTGAAGTTGAGGCGTTTCTTTCCGATCTGGCGGTTCGCAGGCATGTTTCGGCTTCAACACAGAATCAGGCGCTGGCGGCTTTGTTGTTCCTTTATCAGCAGGTATTCAAGGCGGATTTACCCTGGCTTGGTGAAATTGTGCGGGCGAAGAAGCCTGTGCGTTTGCCGGTGGTGCTGAGTGTTGTCGAAGTTCAGCAGGTGTTGTCGCACCTTGATGGCGAGCTCTGGTTGGCCGCCAGCTTGCTGTATGGATCGGGTATGCGCTTGATGGAGGTTATGCGTTTACGAGTAAAGGATGTCGACTTCGTCCGACGGGAAATTTTGATCCGCGATGGCAAGGGCATGAAGGATAGGGTGACAGTGTTGCCGCAGCGTGTGATTGAGCCGTTAAAGCGGCATCTGGCAGTGGTGCGGGCTATGCACCAGGCGGAGCTGCAAGGCGGGCATGGGGATGTGTATCTGCCTTTCGCGCTTGAACGTAAATATCCGCAGGCGCCATGGGATTGGGCTTGGCAGTATGTGTTCCCTGCCAGTGGTGTGTCGCGAGACCCACGTAGCGGCAAGATGCGCCGTCATCATCTCGATGAGAAGAGGGTCCAACGCGCTTTCAAGGCTGCAGTCAAGGCAGTGGGGATCACCAAGCTGGCCACTCCGCACACCTTGCGCCACAGTTTCGCCACCCATCTGCTGGAGAGCGGGCAGGATATCCGCACGGTGCAGGAGTTATTGGGTCATACGGATGTAAAGACCACCATGTTCTATACCCATGTGCTGAATCGTGGCGGTCTGGGTGTGTTGAGCCCGCTGGACCGTTGAGCCGGTTCGGCCATTGTCTGAGTGCCGCAGCTGCAGCCGCTGCTTGATGACATTGCTGAGCCGGATGGCAGCGCCCGAAAGCGTACAGAGTGCCTGTGAGAATAGCGTGGGCTGCGCACTCAATCTTGAGTCTCCAGGGCTTGCTATGGGGCGCTCTATGTACGTCGCTGTGCCCGTCATCGTCATCGTCATCGTCATCGGTATTGAAAGTCGTGCCTGCTCACCCAGGCAGAGTCAGCCGCTGTTCGCTCTGCTGCGGTGTGATACCTGCGATATGGCTATGCTTAGCAGGTTGAGGGCGGTTCATGCCGTAAGGATTTATCAGGGCTAATCGTCTACCTCGTGGGATGGTGAGCTGTCATCTTGTCGCCATCGGCCTCTCGATCAACATCGTCCTGGCGGCGCAGCGGTACGCTTGGGCCCGTAGCCGGATCAGTCCTCAATGACAGTGCGCCGCCCACTCAAGGTCCTTTTCTATTGCAATGTGCTGATTGTCTGTCTGCTGCTGGGCTACAAGGCCTATTTGAATTTCTGGCTGCCGGATTTTGCAGCGGCCCATACCGCTCAGGTCGAGAGCATTCAGGCAAAGCTGGCGAACCGCGAGCGCTTCAGCTTCGCGGTGGTGGGCAACATCAATAACTCCATCGGCATCTTCGAGCGGCGCATCATTCCGCTGCTTAATGCCTCTGGCGTCGACTTCATGATCTCCGCCGGCAATGCGGTGAGTGGTGGGGGAGAAGACAAATACCGAGCGCTGTACGGCAGCCTAGGGCACCTGAAAGTACCTTACCTGCTGACCTTTGGTGCCCATGAATACGAAGATTTCGGCAGCTATCGTTTTTACGAACACTTCGGCCCGCACTTTTTCAGCTTTCGTGCCGGTAACAGCCGCTTCATCTTTCTGGATAGCACCGGCAAAACCTCCTGGCACTGGCAGATGCTCTGGTTGAAGGATCTGCTGCGGCAGGCGGATACCCAGCAGACCTTCCTGTTTACCGGCAAGCCACTGCTGCAAAGCGAAGACGGTGCCCTGTTTGCCGAAGAGCAGGATTATCTACAGCCTCCGGCATTTCGCGAGGCGTTGATGCAATTGCTCGGTGAGTACCCGGTCGATGCGGTGTTTTCCGCCAACCTGCCGTTGTATGCCGAGCAACAACAGGCCGGCACTCGTTTCATCACCACCGGGGGGGCGGGTGGGCTGGTTCTGAACGACGATGCCAGCTTCTACCATTACGTGACGGTGTCGGTCTCCGGGCAGGGTGTCGGCACGGCTCTGCAGCGTTTGGAAGCTGTGCAGAACCCGTTGTTCAAGCAGCTTGAAAGCCTCTGGTTGTTCATTTACTCGCTGTTTTATGTGGGCTATCTGAACTTCATTCTGCTGATTAGCGCCTTGAGCATCGCGGCGATCAAGCTCTACGCACTGGTGTTTGCCGAGCGAGACTACTACCCCAACTTCGACCTGGACGCGGCGCCCTGGGTAGAAAAGCCCCTGAGAGTCGCCATGTTCACCAACAACTATTTACCCTTTATCGGTGGCGTTCCGGTTTCGGTCGAGCGCTTGCGACGAGGGCTGCAGGCAATAGGCAATCAGGTGCTCGTCGTTGCGCCAAACTACCGAAATCAGCCAGCTGAAGAGAGCGACGTTATCAGGGTGCCGTCAATCCTGGCATTTGGGGCGCAACGGGAGTTCCGCTTGGCCAATATTTTCCTGAAGCGGATTGCCAGGCAGGTCAGAGAATTTCGTCCCGATCTGATTCATGTCCACCATCCCTTCTGGCTGGGTTCTCTGGGAGTGTTTCTGGCGCATCGCCTGCGGGTGCCGAGCGTTTTTACCTATCACACCCGGCTGGAGCACTACGCGCACTTTGTGCCGCTGCCCGGTGTGTTGTTTCGCAACCTGATTTCTCACGCCTTGATCAAACGCTTTGCCAGTAAATGCGATGCGGTGATCGTGCCCACATACTCTGCCGAGGAGTACTTGCGCTTGATCGGGGTAAAAACCCCCGCCTTCGTGCAGCCCACGGGTATCGAATACCAGCGTTTTCAGGAGGTGTCGCAGGCGCAAGTCGCTAGGCTCAGAGCGTCGCTGGGCATTGGCGAGGAGAGTGTCTTGCTCAGTGTTTCCCGACTCTCCAATGAAAAAAACATCGACTTCATGATTGAGGCCATCGCTAGCCTGCGGGGGCGAACCGAGCGTCCATTCCGCTTGCTGATGATTGGTGACGGCCACCAGCGCGAACGCTTGCAGAAGCGCATCGACGATCTGGATCTGGGCCGCCACTTTTTCTTGATCGGCGCGGTGCCGCCCGAGGAGATGGCCCTTTATTACCGGTTGGGCGATCTGTTCCTGTTCGCCTCGAAATCGGAGACCCAGGGCATGGTGATTCTCGAGGCCATGGCCGCGGGGCTGCCGGTGGTGGCGGTGCGTTCGAGTGGTATCGATGATGTGGTCAGGCAGGGCTATAGCGGCTTCAAAACCCCGGAAAAACTCGAGCCGTGGTGTGCTCGGGTGGCGCAGTTGCTGGAGGATGAGCCGTTGCGTGCCGAGATGTCGCGCCATGCGTTGATATTGGCTAAGGAGCACTCCATTGAACAGTTCGCCAGGGATATCAAGGATATCTACGGCACTATCCTGGCGGCCTCGCAGGCCCGCTAGTTCAATGCTGGCCATTCCATTTACAGTCGACCTTCGCGGCGCAGGCGACGCAGTACGGAGCGGCGGTAGCACCAGGCCAGGATGGGTTTGAGGCGGGGCAGGCCGAGTAGCCAGGCCAGGGGCCGTAGGGTTGGGGTGCGCGACATCAGCAGGATATAGGCGTCCAGTTCACGGTGGATGTGGCCTTGGCTGTCCTGCACGTGCAGTTCGGTCAGGGCCCGGTAGGGGTCGATGCCGGCCGCGCGTAGCTGCTCGTCCTTGCCGGTGATGTCTACCCATTCCACGCTGCCGTCGCAGGTGCCGAGTTTTTCGTAGCGGCGGCGGTCGGCCACGCAGCGTGGGCAGGCGCCGTCGTAATAGACCTTGAGTTTGGCCATGGGAGTTGGCCTGGTGATGGGGGTAATTTCAGTTTAGAGGAGAAGGACGCGTGCCCGCATGGCGGACACCTAGCCCCTCTCTGGGGAGAGGCGTAGCCTGGATGCAATCCGGGAGGGATTGGCCGATTTGCCCGGATTACATCCGGGCTACGCGCTGGAGAACCGGCAGAGGTGGCGGGCTTAGATCAAGTCGGCCCAGAGGTCGTACTCGTCGGCATCGACGATGCGCACACGTACCTTGTCGCCGGGCTTGACCTCGGTACTGCCGATAAACACGCTGCCGTCGATTTCCGGGGCGTCGGAGTAGCAGCGGGCGACCGCACCTTGCTCGTCCACTTCGTCGATCAGTACGTCGAGCTCCTGGCCGATCTTCAGTTGCAGGCGCGCGGCGCTGATCGCCTGCTGATGCGCCATGAAGCGATCCCAGCGATCCTGCTTGATCTCGTCCGGCACGTGGTTATCGAGCAGGTTGGCCGTCGCGCCTTCTACCGGCGAGTACTGGAAGCAGCCGACGCGGTCGAGCTGGGCTTCGGTCAGCCAGTCGAGCAGGTACTGGAAGTCTTCTTCGGTTTCGCCGGGGAAGCCGACGATGAAGGTCGAACGGATGGTCAGCTCGGGACAGATTTCGCGCCAGCTCTTGATCCGTGCCAGGGTCTTGTCCTCGAAGGCCGGGCGTTTCATCGCCTTGAGTACTTTCGGGCTGGCGTGCTGGAAGGGGATGTCCAGGTAGGGCAGCAGCTTGCCCGCGGCCATCAAAGGGATCAGCTCGTCGACGTGCGGGTAAGGATAGACGTAGTGCAGGCGCACCCACACGCCCATGCTCGACAGCGCCTCGCACAGTTCGGTCATGCGGGTTTTTACCGGCTGGCCGTTCCAGAAGTCAGTCTTGTACTTGAGGTCGACGCCGTAGGCGCTGGTGTCCTGGCTAATCACCAGCAGTTCCTTGACCCCGGCCTTGACCAGGCGCTCAGCTTCGCCGAGTACCTCGCCGACCGGGCGGCTGACCAGCTTGCCGCGCATCGACGGGATGATGCAGAAGCTACAACTGTGGTTGCAGCCTTCGGAAATCTTCAGGTAGGCGTAGTGGCGCGGGGTGAGCTTTATGCCCTGCGGCGGCACCAGGTCAATCAACGGGTTGTGCGCGGTGTTTGGCGGCACTACTTCGTGCACGGCGTTGAGCACCTGCTCGTACTGCTGCGGGCCGGTCACCGAGAGCACGCTGGGGTGCACACTACGGATCGCGCCTTCTTCCACGCCCATGCAGCCGGTGACGATGACCTTGCCGTTTTCGGCGATGGCTTCACCGATCACTTCCAGCGATTCGGCCTTGGCGCTGTCGATAAAGCCACAGGTGTTGACCACCACCACATCGGCGTCCTGATAGGTCGGTACGACTTCGTAACCTTCCATGCGCAGCTGGGTCAGGATCCGCTCGGAATCGACCAGGGCCTTCGGGCAACCGAGGCTGACGAAACCGACTTTTGGCGTGGCGGGGGTGGACATGGCTAACCTCGAAGGGCGCTTTGGCGGCGCCTTTGATCAAAAAGTGCGCAATTCTAGCGGCAGGCAACGTTCTTGACCAGCCCGCTGGCAAGCTGGTCAATGCGCAGGTTCTGAGTTTGTCTTGGTGATGAGGTTGGCGCGGCATTTGCGCCATTGGCCAGTTGGGATGCTTGCCTTGATGAGGGGTGAGCCGTGCGTTGCTTTAGTTGCGGCCAGGCAACATACGCGTCAGCGTGTTGTCGTGGCTTATAAAGTGGTGAAACAACCCGGCTGCGGCATGCAGACCGATCAGCCAGTAGCCAGCGGTGCCCGCCCACTCGTGCACTTCCTTCATGGTTCTGGCCAGGCCCGGGTTTTTGCCAACCAGGGCGGGCAGCTCCATACCGAAGAAGGGTATGGGTTTGCCAGCGGCGCTGAGGGTCAGCCAGCCGGCCAAGGGGGCGCCGATCATCAGGGCATACAGCGCCCAGTGCATCAGCTTGGCCGACGTTGCCTGCCAGGCGGGTGCGCTGCTGCTGATTTTCGGCGAGGGGCTGACGAGACGCGCCAGCAGGCGTAACCAGACCAGCAGAAAAATACTCATCCCGAGCATGAAGTGCCACTGCTTCAGTAGATCGCGGTATTCACTGCCTTTGGGGAAGTTGCCTTTGAGTTCTATGCACGCATATACGCCGGCAATCAGGATCAGCATCAGCCAGTGCAGGCCTATAGACAGGCTGCCGTAGCGCGCCTCGGAGTTTTTCCAGGTCATCTCAGTTCCTCTAGCTCTATCAGTTGAAGGTTTTGAGGCAACGGTAGCCACGCAACCTTAAGCGAACCTGAACCTGGTTCACTTGTTTGTGAGCGGGCTCTGGCGTTGCTGGACGGTTTGTTGGGGCGGGGCATAACTCGTGGCTAGATGGGGCTTGAGCGGATCCAGGCTGTCTGCACTCAGACTTTCACTCGACTGAGTGGGCGACTGGGGGCTGCGGACTTTTGGTGGGCGGTTGCGCGTGTACAGGCTGAGTTTGCGGCGCCGGGCGGCTCCATAGCAGCAGAATGGCCCCTAGGAACACGACAAGGATGAGCAGCAGAATGTGACGCCAATTACGTTTAGACATGGTGTCCTCAGCGTTTGACTTGGCCGGTGAGTCTGCCGGCAATCAGCGCAGCGGTATGGGTCAGTGCATCCTGAGGGTAGGGGGCGGCGTGTAGGGCACACTCTAAAGTGTAGCGCAGCTCCTCTGTGTCCCAAGGCAAAGTGCTCGGCTCGAAGAGCGGCAAGCCGACGCGGGCTTGAGGCGGGCAGGGAGCGCTCAAGCTTATAAGGTTGAAGGTTGCTTCCTATGAGCCAGGCGCGCTTTGAGTATCTGAAGGGCGTTGCGGCCCGGGGGTAATCGTGAGCGCATCGCAAGAGTTTGCAGAAGACTAGCGTTGCGATGGTTAGAAACGAAAAAGGCCACTCGTTTGAGTGGCCTTTTTGATATTTGGTTGCGGGAGCTGGATTTGAACCAACGACCTTCGGGTTATGAGCCCGACGAGCTACCAGACTGCTCCATCCCGCGCCGGCCATTCTACTCAGGAGCGCGTTGTTGTCAATCGATTATTGCTTTTTAATCAATTACTTAAATGATGGCGGAGCGCAGAAACAAAAAAGGCCACTCGATTGAGTGGCCTTTTTGATATTTGGTTGCGGGAGCTGGATTTGAACCAACGACCTTCGGGTTATGAGCCCGACGAGCTACCAGACTGCTCCATCCCGCGGCGCCTATTCTAGCCTTGTAATCGATTTCGTCAAGCGTTTCCTCCGAAAAACTGTTGTTTGTTCAGATGTTTAGGCTTGGATGGCGAGCTTGTTGGGGGGCTAACCCCTGTGGGATGAGGTGTTGCGGTTGCGGGATAGCAGGGCCGTGAAGAGCGTCGTTTTTTATCGGCGGGGGGCTGTTCGTTGACGTAAGGCGTCAGTCGGCCATTGGGTTGCCTGGATACTTACGGTGCAGTACTCGGGCTGCNNGCAGCCCGAGTACTGCACCGTTGACCGGCTGGTATTGGTGGCTGAAAGAGTGGAGCAGGGGTGTTGAGTGAAGCTCTGCTGGCGCAGATTTATACCCCGGAGGTATCGCGCGTGCCGAACACCACCATGGTTTTGCCTTTGGCGTAGATCAGTTCCTGTTCCTGCAGGGTTTTGAGCACGCGGCCAACGATCTCTCGTGAGCAGCCGGCGATGCGGCCGATTTCCTTGCGGGTTACCTTGATCTGCATGCCATCTGGATGAGTCATCGCGTCGGGTTGCTTGCACAGGTCGAGCAGGGTGCGGGCGACACGTCCGGCGGCATCGTGGAAGGCTAGGTCGCCGAGTTTGCGTGTGATGTTGCGAAGGCTTGCGGCCATCTGGTTGCCCAGAGCATAGAGAATGTCTGGGTCTTGCTGGGTCAGTTCACGGAACTTGGTGTAGCTGATCTCGGCCACTTCGCACTTGGTTTTGGCTCGCACCCAGGCACTGCGTTCTTTTTCCGCGCCTTCTTTTTCAAACAGACCTATTTCGCCGAAGAAGTCCCCGGGATTGAGGTAGGCGATGATCATTTCACGGCCATCTTCGTCTTCGATAAGAATGGTGACTGAGCCTTTGACGATATAAAACAGGCTTTGGGAGCGATCACCTGCAGAAATAATGGTGTTTTTCGCCGTATAGCGGCGGCGGTAGAAATGGGTGAGGAGCTTGTCGAAATTTTTTATTCTAGGTGTGAGGGTAATAGCGACCATGCCGATTCCCGAATATAAAAATGAGCTTTTGACCAGAAGAAAAATGTTTTATTCGCCGTCAAATCGAGTGTGCCACGTATTTGGCGTCAATTTAGTGTGCATGCGCAAGGGGCGGCGAATTTTGAGACTTACCTAACATCTTGCCGGGGAGGTTTCTGTCTAGCAGGTGCATGCCAGGCTAGCGTAATCGGGGGTGTAGCCTAAGCGCTGGTGAGTTACGCGGGTGTCAGGTGTTGGCTGGCTTGAAGGCCACATGGCTGCGTTGTTTGGCTGACCGGCTTACCTCAGTGTTTTCGATTTCTGATCGCTATTGCCGCGACTATATCGTCCGCTCCATGTTCTAGTCGTGCTGGAAGGAGGGAGTCATAGACTTGCTCTGTGGTTATCATGGCTAACTGTCGAGCGCCCACTCGTCGGAATGCTGCGCGGGGCATGTTTCTGAGGGCTGTGCGGCGCTTAATCCAATGGGAGTGCGTCAGTAAGAGTGGGGATAAATCGATTTTTCTTGATTGTCGGTCAGTAAAATCAATTGCTTATGTCTCAAAGAAAAATCATCCACGTTGATTGCGACTGCTTTTACGCCGCCATCGAGATGCGCGACGATCCAAGCCTGGCCGGTAAGCCTCTGGCGGTGGGCGGCGCGGCGGATCGTCGTGGAGTGATTGCCACCTGCAACTATGAAGCCCGTGCCTATGGGGTGCGTTCGGCGATGGCCTCCGGGCATGCGCTGAAGCTGTGCCCGGAGTTGCTGATCGTCAAGCCGCGAATAGATGTCTATAAGGCGGTTTCGCGGGATATTCAGGCAATTTTTCGCGATTACACCGAGGTCATCGAGCCGCTGTCGTTGGACGAGGCCTACTTGGATGTGTCTGACAGCCCGCACTTTGCCGGCAGTGCCACGCGCATCGCCCGGGAGATCCGCCGCAGGGTGTCGCAGGAGCTGCATATCACTGTTTCGGCAGGCGTGGCGCCAAACAAGTTTCTCGCCAAAATTGCCAGTGATTGGAAAAAACCTAACGGTTTATTCGTGATTACTCCGGATCAAGTCGAGGCGTTCGTCGCGGCGTTGCCAGTCAGCAAGTTGCACGGTGTGGGCAAGGTGACTGCGGACAAGCTGGGCCGTTTGGGGATTCGCAGCTGTGATGATCTGCATGGATGGGATCGACTCGCCTTGGTGCGCGAGTTTGGCAGTTTCGGTGAGCGTCTGTGGGGGCTGGCGCGAGGCATTGATGAGCGTCCGGTGCAGACTAATAGTCGTCGCCAGTCGGTCAGTGTTGAAACCACCTATGAGCATGACCTGCCGGATGTGACGGCCTGCTTGGCGCAATTACCCCAGTTGCTGGAAGAGCTCGATAGGCGGATGGCGCGGCTGGATCCGAGTTACCGGCCGGATAAGCCCTTCGTCAAAATAAAGTTCCACGACTTTAGCCAGACCACCCTCGAACAGGCCGGCGCACGCCGCGACCTGGACAGTTACGGGCTGTTGCTCAGCGCGGCGTTTGCCCGTGGCAACAAGCCGGTGCGGTTGTTGGGTGTGGGTGTGCGCCTGCATGATCTGCGTGGCAGACAAGAGCAGCTGGAGCTGTTTGCGCCGTAGGCTGGGAGAGGCGCGCGTGGGTGGTCCAGGCAAGCAGTCGGATCTGGCGCGGCGCAACCTAGCATTGCAGTGTGGCTGCAAGCGCGGTGCTGGGGTACGCGGCGTCCAGAGGCGCCGCCGGCTGCACGGTAGTGGTGCGCGGCGCGGCTCAGGGCTCCCTTTCGCCTCGTGGCTCAGCCTTCTGCCGGCCAGAGGCGTAGCGGTTTGCCGGCAGCGGGCCACAGGCGCAGTTGCTGGATCGGCGAGACGTCCCAGCGCTGCACCTTGGCCAGGTTTGCGAGGAACCGTGCTTCCTGCTCCATCAGTGCAGGAGCGCAGAGCTTGCGGGTGCTGCCAGCGGCGCCGAAGCTGAGTTTGTCACCGGCCAGGGTATAGCTGGCGAACCAGTGGTTACAGCCTGCGTTGCCATAGGCGCGGCCGTCTTCTCCGAGGGTCAGGCTCAAGCGGCTGCGGTCGATCAGCGGACGCTCGCCGATCCATTCCACTTGATAGGTGCGCTCGGTCTCAAGCTGCACCGGGGCGGTGGCGCAACCCAGCAGGCTGGTGGCGAGCAGGCCGAGGGCAATGATGCTGCGGCTCATGGTGCTGCCTTTTTACAGCTGGGGCACAGGTGCTGGCCTTTCTCGTTGCCCCAGCCTAGCTCGTGAATCCGCGTGGCGGCAGCCAGGGTCTGGGCCTGCTTGCCGAGGGTGGCGTCGACGGCGAATTCGAAGTCCAGCAGCTTGGCGCACGCATCGCACTTGACCTGCCAGGTATGGATGGCCAGTTCCTTGAACGCTGGGCCCTTGGTCACCGCCAGCCATTGGCCGGGCGGATTGATCAAATGACGGACCTTTTCCACTTCCAGGCGCATGTGCAGGTCACGGCTGCCTTTGAGGCTGACCAGCAGGCTGTCGCCGTTGTGGATCGAGCCACCATTGCCGGTGACCTGATAGCGGCCTGGCGCCAGAGCGCGGCATTCAATCAGGGTGTGCTCGGGATTGAGCAGGTTGTAGCGAAAGTCGTGTTCGGCCATGGGTCCTCCGGGCGAGGCGGCTATTCTAGCCTAGGCGGAGTCTGGGAGGGTGTGTGGGTTAAGCCCGGTGATCGCTTCGTTTTTGGCGCCGAGCAGGGCGCGGCATGCCCCTCCGTGGGCGGAAATACAGAGGGCGTGCCTGCGCATCAGACGTCAAACCGGGCTTCACTGGCCAGCCGCTCAATGGCCGCGTCCAGCTCATCCAGTGCGCTGTGGACGGCGGGGTCATTCTGCTTGAGCAGGGTCTCGCTGCGCTGGCAGGCCGCGCGCAGATGGGGCACCCCGCAATAGCGGGTGGCGCCGTGCAGGCGGTGGATGCGCTCGATCAGGGCCTTGAGTTCACCGCTCTCGCGCGCCTGGCGGATGGCCTGGCGATCCGCTGCCAGCCCAGCCAGCAGCATGCTCAGCATGTCGGCGGCCAGATCGGCTTTGCCCGCGGCCAGGCGCAAGCCCTCGGCGGCATCCAGGACGCTTAACTCATGGCTTGCAGTCGGGGGCTGGTGGCGGCGCTCGGGTCCCTGGTGGCGCAGTGCTAGTCCGGTCCATTTGAGTACCACCTGGGCCAGTTGCCGCTCACCGATGGGCTTGCTCAGATAATCGTCGAGGCCGCTTTGCAGCAGGGCGCGCTTTTCGTTGGCCAGCGCATGGGCGGTGAGGGCGACAATAGGCACAGGTGACTGACCCTGCTTTGTCTCCCACTGACGAATCGCTTCGGTGGTCTGGCGGCCATCCATGCCCGGCATTTGTACATCCATGAAAATCAGATCGAAAGTTTCCTGCTTGGCTAGTTCCAATGCCTGGTAGCCGTTGTCGGCGGTGCTGACCCTGGCGCCCATATCATCCAGGAGGGTTTGCACCAGCAGCAGGTTGGCCGGGTTGTCATCGACACAGAGCACCCGTGGTGCGCGGCTGGGCGCTGGGGGGTTGGTTTGCGGGTAAGTCTGGCGTGGGCTGATCAGCTCGGCTAGCACGTGTTGCAGCTTGCGGGTGCAGGCGGGTTTGGCTTGCAGTTGGCTGTGGGCGTCGGGCAGGACCTGGTGATAGAGCGCTTGTTCGGTGGTCGGGCACAGCGCCACAGCCTTGCAGCCATGCTGCTCGAGAACGCTTAACCGTTCCCCGAGATGTTCCGGGGGCAGCACCTGGGCGGTAATGCCCAGTACGGCGAGCTGGATCGGCTGGGTGCCATGGCGCGCCGCAGCGACAGCTTCAATCAGTTGACCTAGGTCGGCAAAGACACTGACCTGTAAGCCACAGTCCTCCAGCTGATGCTGCAAGACTTGGCGTGACAGTTCATGACTTTCCAGAATGGCCGCATGACGGCCTAGCAGTGGCGGGCGTGGCAAGTCTTCGGCATCGTCGCGGGCTTTGGGCAGGTTCAGGGTTATCCAGAACTCGGAACCGTGGCCAGGGTTGCTGTGCACGCCAATTTCGCCGCCCATCTGCTCAATCAGGCGTTTGGAAATCACCAGGCCCAGGCCGGTGCCGCCGGCCTGGCGCGATAGCGAGTTGTCGGCTTGGCTGAAGGCCTGAAACAGGGCGCGCAGATCCTCTTCGGACAGGCCGATGCCGGTGTCCTGCACACTGATGCGCAATTGCACGCGGTCGGCGCTTTCGTCTTCGAGCATGGCACGCATGACGATGCTGCCTTCGCGAGTGAACTTGATCGCATTGCTCACCAGATTGGTCAGGATCTGCTTGAGTCGTAGCGAGTCGCCCACCAGGGCCAGGGGCGTGTCGCGATAGACCATGCAGAGCAGCTCCAGCTGTTTTTCGTGGGCGGCCGGGGCGAGAATGGTCAGGGTGTCTTGCAGCAGGTCACGCAGGTTGAACGGGATGCTTTCCAGCACCAGTTTGCCGGCCTCGATCTTGGAGAAGTCGAGGATCTCATTGATGATCGACAGCAGACTGCCGGCGGACTTTTCGATGGTGCTCAGGTAGTCCTGCTGGCGGGGGGTCAGTTGGCTTTTCTGCAGCAGGTTGGTGAAGCCGAGGATGCCGTTGAGCGGCGTGCGAATCTCATGGCTCATGTTGGCGAGGAATTCGGATTTGATCCGGCTGGCCTCCAGGGCTTCCTTGCGCGCGAAGTCCAGTTCGATGTTCTGGATTTCGATGGTTTCGAGGTTCTGCTGCACGTCTTCGGTGGCTTGATCGATGCTGTGCTGCAATTCTTCCTGGGCGTTCTGCAAGACCTCGGCCATGCGGTTGATGCCTGAGGCCAGTTCGTCCAGTTCGTGGCTGCCAAGGGGCGGCAGACGAGTTTCCAGGTGGCCGTCCTTGAGCTTGGCAACGCTGTGTTTGATGCGTCGTAACGGCTCATTGATGCTGCGGCTCATGCGCAGGGCGAGCAGGGCGGTGACGATCAGCCCGGTGGCGATCAGGAGCAGGCTGGTAAGCAGGCTGCGATAACCGCTAAGCAGGGTGTTGTGGTGCGACAGCTCCAGTTCGACCCATCCCAGCAGGCGAGTACTGTCATCTGCTCTCGGTTCACCACTAAGGCTCAGATGGTTTTCGAGCACGGGCAGGAGAAAGTGCGTGACGTCTTGGTTGCTGCGCAGCGCTGGGGGCATGTCATCGCCGCTGGCTATCTGGTTGAGCATGCTCGGTCCGGCGTGCGCCATACGGGTGCGTTCGGCACTGAGGAAGCTGACGGCGCGTACATCCGGTTGTTCCAGGGTCTGGGTGGCAATGCGCTGCAGCAAGAGAGTGTCGCCGCGCAGCAGTGCCGGTGCGGCCAGGGGCGCCAGTTGTTCGCTGATCATCTGCCCGCGCTGGAGCAATTGGGCCTGCAGATCCGACAACTGCACCCAGGTGAAGTAGCCGCCGAGCACCAGGGCCAATAGGCTGGTCGGCAGTAGAGTGAGCATCAGTACGCGGCCTTTGATGCCTAATTCCTTGAACACTCGCTTGCTCCTGCGTCGCTTATTCGATGAACTCAGGCCGGCAGTGTAGCGCCTGGCTTGGGGTGGACAAGAGGGTGAGTGCCGCCCTTATCACCGGCTGCAATAAGAGGTGACCGTGTCGAGTTATGGCCACCGGCGGTTTGCCGCTATCATAGGCACCCCTCTTGCCGTCCGGACTCGATCGACGCCATGACCCTGCACTATCCCACCATCGCCGACTGCGTCGGCAACACCCCGCTGGTGCGTTTGCAGCGCCTGCCTGGTACGACTTCCAATACCTTGCTGGTGAAGCTGGAAGGTAACAATCCGGCGGGTTCGGTAAAAGACCGCCCGGCATTGTCGATGATCACCCGTGCCGAGCTACGCGGTGAGATCCGCCCCGGCGACACCCTGATCGAAGCCACCTCCGGCAACACTGGCATCGCCTTGGCGATGGCGGCGGCGATCAAGGGCTACGAACTGATCCTGATCATGCCGGATAACATGAGCGCCGAGCGCAAGGCGGCGATGACCGCCTACGGTGCCGAGCTGGTTCTGGTGTCGCGCGAAGACGGCATGGAGGGCGCTCGTGATCTAGCCGAGAGCCTGCAGCGTGGCGGTCGCGGCAAGGTGCTCGATCAGTTCGCCAACGGCGACAATCCCGAGGCGCATTACACCGGCACCGGTCCGGAAATCTGGCGTCAGACCCAAGGGCAGATCACCCACTTCATCAGCTCCATGGGCACCACGGGTACCATCATGGGCGTGTCGCGCTACCTCAAGGAGCAGAGTGCAGAAGTGCAGATCGTTGGTCTGCAGCCGATGGAAGGCGCGGCGATTCCTGGTATCCGCCGCTGGCCGCAGGAATACCTGCCGAAGATCTACCAGGCCGAGCGGGTCGACCGGATTATCGACATGGCCCAGCGCGAGGCCGAGGACGTGATGCGTCGTCTGGCCCGTGAGGAAGGCATCTTCTGCGGGGTGTCCTCCGGTGGTTCGGTGGCGGCCATGCTGCGCTTGTCGCAAGAAGTGGAGAATGCCGTGATGGTGGCGATCATCTGCGACCGCGGCGACCGTTACCTGTCCACTGGCGTGTACGACACGCCGGATACCTGATGGCTAAGAAAATCAGCGGTCTGCGCTTTCAGCCCAGTGGCGGCGTGCAGACACAGCAAGTACCCGTGGGCAAGAAGCAGAAGCTCGCGATCGAGCGGCTGGCTAACGACGGTCGTGGCATTGCATTTAGTGAAGGGCGCACCTGGTTCGTCAGCGGCGCTATGCCGGGCGAGCAGGTCGAGGCCCGTGTGCTGGCGGCGCGCAGCAAGGTGGTCGAGGCGCGTGCAGAGCGGATTGTCAGCGCCAGTCCCGAGCGTCGCAGTGAGCCCTGCGCCCATGCGCGCAGCTGTGGTGGCTGCAGCGTGCAGCACCTGACCTATAGCGACCAGTTGGCCCTGAAACAGCGCCTGCTCGTTGAGCAATTCAGTCGCCTGGCCGGTTTGCAGCCTGAGTACTGGGCCCCCCCGTTAGTGGGGCCAGAGTTCGCTTATCGCCGCCGTGCCCGGATTGCCGTGCGTTGGGATGTCAAAGCCAAACGGCTGGATGTCGGCTTTCGCGCCGCAGCCAGTCAGGACATCGTTGCCATTGACGATTGCCCGGTTCTGGTACAGCCCTTGCAGCCGATTCTGCATGCCTTGCCGACATTACTAAGTAGCTTGGACAAGCCGCAGGCCATTGGTCATGTGGAGTTGTTCAATGGCACCGCCAGCAGCGTATTAGTGCGCCATACTTCGGCACTGGGCGAGGCGGATCTGGCCCGCTTGCAGACCTTCTGCGGCGCCCAGGGGGCGCAGTTATGGTTGCATGGCGTCGGTGAGCCGCAGCCGTTCGAGCCAGCGCAGGCCTTGGGGTATCGGTTGGATGCCTGGGACTTGCATCTGGCCTATCGGCCGGGCGATTTCGTTCAGGTCAATGCGCCGGTGAACGAGGCGATGGTGGCCCAGGCGTTAGACTGGTTAGCACCGCAGGCGCATGAGCGGGTGCTGGATTTGTTCTGTGGGCTGGGCAATTTCGCCTTGCCGCTGGCGCGCCAGGTGCGCGAGGTGATCGCGGTGGAAGGGGTGCAGACCATGGTCGAGCGAGCCGAGCAGAATGCCGCAAGCAATGGCCTGGCTAACGCGCGCTTCTTCCAGGCCGACCTCTCCGCTGAGCTGGGCGACGCGCCTTGGGCGCAGGGGGGCTTTGCCGCCGTGCTGCTTGACCCTCCACGTGATGGCGCGTTGCAAGTGGTCAAGCAGATCGGCAGCCTGGCGCCTGAGCGACTGCTCTATGTGTCGTGCAACCCCGCGACTCTGGCCCGCGACAGCGCCGAGCTGGTGCAGCAAGGTTATCGGCTGAAGCGCGCCGGTATGCTCGATATGTTTCCGCAGACTGCGCATGTCGAGGCGATGGCGCTGTTTGAAAGGCAATAGGTCGAAAGCAATAGATTGAAAGACCGCAGATTGAGATGAGTGGCGGGCAAGGCCCCTTGGCTTTGCGCCAATTGACCCTTATCTACGGTCAGCAGGGGTGCACAAGGATTGCACCTTAAGTGGTTAAACCGACCGGCGCGAAGAACGCCGGCGACTATTCGGCGTACGTGGTGTGCGCCGTAGGGAAGGTAGACAAGATGGTTCAGGTGAGAGCACATCAGCCAATCAACGTTGATGGCAGCATCAACCTTGACGCTTGGTTGGCGCATGTAGTGAGTGTCGATCCGGCACTGGATCACGAGGCGTTGCGAGACGCCTGCGACTTCGCCCGCGAGGCCGAGCAGCAAGCCAATGCCGCGCAGAATTTGTGGACCGAAGGCGCCTCCAGCTTTCGCGCCGGTCTGGAAATCGCGGAAATTCTCGCCGATCTCAAACTCGACCAGGAATCGCTGGTCGCCGCGGTTATCTACCGTGGCGTGCGCGAAGGCAAGGTGACCCTGGCTGCAGTCAACCAGCGCTTCGGTCCGGTGGTGACCAAGTTGATTGACGGCGTGCTGCGCATGGCGGCGATCAGTGCCAGCCTCAATCCGCGCGACTCTCTGGTGCTGGGGTCCCAGGCCCAGGTGGAGAACCTGCGCAAGATGCTGGTGGCCATGGTCGATGATGTGCGTGTCGCGCTGATCAAGCTGGCCGAGCGCACCTGCGCGATTCGTGCGGTGAAGGAAGCCGATGAGGAGAAGCGCCACCGGGTCGCGCGCGAAGTGGCGGACATCTACGCACCGCTGGCCCACCGGTTGGGTATTGGCCATATCAAGTGGGAGCTGGAAGACCTGTCCTTCCGCTACCTGGAGCCGGAGCAATACAAGCAGATCGCCAAGCTGCTGCATGAGCGGCGCCTGGACCGCGAGCAGTACATCAACGATGTGATGAGTCATCTGCGTGAGGAACTGCAAGCCACCGGCATCGAGGCGGACATCACCGGGCGGGCCAAACACATCTATTCGATCTGGCGCAAGATGCAGCGCAAGGGCCTGCAGTTCAGCGAGATCTACGATGTGCGGGCTGTGCGTGTGCTGGTGCCGGAAATGCGCGACTGCTACACCGCCCTGGGTATCGTCCACACCTTGTGGCGGCACATCCCCAAGGAGTTCGATGACTACATCGCAAACCCCAAGGAAAACGGCTACCGCTCGCTGCACACCGCGGTGCTCGGCCCGGGGGGCAAGGTGCTGGAGGTGCAGATCCGCACCCATGCCATGCACGAAGAAGCCGAACTGGGCGTCTGTGCACATTGGCGCTACAAGGGTACCGACGTCAAATCCGGCTCCAACCATTACGAGGAGAAAATTTCCTGGTTGCGTCAGGTGCTCGAATGGCATGAAGAGCTCGGCGATATCGGTGGCCTGGCCGAGCAGTTGCGGGTGGATATCGAGCCGGATCGGGTATACGTATTCACCCCGGACGGCCACGCCATCGATCTGCCGAAAGGCTCGACGCCGTTGGATTTTGCCTACCGGGTGCACACCGAGATTGGCCACAACTGCCGTGGCGCCAAGATCAACGGGCGCATCGTGCCGCTCAGCTACAGCCTGCAAACCGGCGAGCAGGTGGAGATCATCACCAGCAAGCACGGTACACCGAGCCGCGATTGGCTGAATGCCAATCTTGGTTATGTCACCACTTCGCGCGCGCGGGCGAAGATCGTTCATTGGTTCAAATTGCAGGATCGCGACCAGAACGTTGCCGCCGGCAAGGCCATGCTCGAGCGGGAATTAGGGCGTATGGCGCTGCCCCCGGTGGATTTCGAGAAACTGGCCGAGATGGCCAACCTGAAAGCTGCCGAAGATCTGTTCGCCTCGCTGGGTGCTGGCGACGTGCGTCTGGCGCACCTGGTCAATCTGGCGCAGCAACTGGTCGAGCCGGAACGCAGCAGCGAGCAGCTTGAGCTGATTCCACGCAAGGCGCTGGGGTTCAAGCCGGGTAAGCGTGGCGATATCCAGATCCAGGGCGTCGGCAACTTGCTGACGCAGATGGCCGGGTGCTGCCAGCCATTGCCGGGCGACCCGATCGTCGGTTACATCACCCTCGGTCGCGGGGTAAGTATTCATCGCCAGGATTGCGCTGCCGTGCTGCAACTGGGCGGGCGAGAGCCGGAGCGGATCATCCAGGTCAGCTGGGGACCAGTGCCGGTGCAAACCTACCCGGTAGACATCATCATTCGTGCCTACGACCGCTCTGGCCTGTTGCGCGATGTGACCCAGCTGTTGCTCAACGAAAAGCTCAACGTGCTGGCGGTGAATACCAGCTCGAACAAAGAGGACAATACCGCGTCGATGGCGCTGACCGTGGAGATTCCCGGTCTGGATGCACTGAGCCGTTTGCTCGGACGCATCTCGCAGTTGCCCAATATCATCGAGGCCCGCCGTCACCGGGCGACCTGAGCTGCTGCGCTCGACCATACGGCGTTGAAGGGAAAGTGAAAAATGCTCATTGGCAAAAGCCAACTGCGCTTTTTAACTTCCCCTTCGCAAACCACAAGGACGTGATGAATGCAGCTAGCCGCCGGGAGCGGCTACTGCCTTGTCTGGCCTTCGCTCGCGTCGCTCAGCGCTTGTGTGAACGTGCTGTTGTGGGAGCGGCCTTGGCCGCGAAGTTTTTTGCTGAGAACTGAAACCGGAATTTTCCATGTACCAACTCGACGACCTGCTGCACCTGATGGCGCGCCTGCGAGACCCGCAGCATGGCTGCCCCTGGGACCTGAAGCAGTCCTACGCGAGCATCGTGCCCTACACAATTGAAGAGGCCTATGAGGTGGCCGACGCCATTGAACGTGGCGACTTCGATCACCTGCCGGGTGAGTTGGGCGATTTGCTGTTCCAGGTGGTGTATTACAGCCAACTGGCCCAGGAGGATGGACATTTCCAGTTCGCTCAAGTGGTCGACGGCATCACTCGCAAGTTGCTGCGGCGGCATCCCCATGTGTTCCCGGATGGTGACCTGTATGGCGCGCCTGATACCGCCAAACTGGCAGAGGCGGCGGTCAAGCAGCGCTGGGAAGAACTGAAGGCCGAGGAGCGGGCGGAGAAGGCTGCTGCTCCTGAACAGTTGTCGCTACTCGACGATGTGCCCAGTGCCTTGCCGGCGCTGACGCGCGCCGTCAAATTGCAGAAACGCACCGCCCAGGTGGGGTTCGACTGGCCCGCAGCCTTGCCGGTGGTGGACAAGGTGCGCGAAGAACTCGACGAAGTGCTCGAGGCCATGAGCGAGAACGATCCGCAGGCCGTAGCCGAGGAAATCGGCGATCTGTTGTTTGTGGTGACCAATCTCGCCCGGCATCTGAAAGTCGATCCGGAGTCGGCCCTGCGCTCCGCCAATACCAAGTTCGAGCGTCGTTTTCGCTTTATCGAGCAGGCGCTGCGTGAAGCAGGACGACCGATCGAGGGATGTGAGCTGGACGAGTTGGATGCGTTGTGGGGGGAAGCCAAAAAGCTGGAGAAGCAGTAGTCTCCGGGTTGTTACGCTAGCGGGATGCAGGGGCTCGTGAACGAGAAATGTCCCGCCTCTCACGGCCCTCGGAGCGCAGGCTCGAGTCATGGCCGGCAGGTGGTGTCGTTAGATCAATAGAAGTGGCCACAATCACTCTGTAGTTGACGGTTGTGGTCATTGAATTTTGTTTTGAATAGGTAAGTTATGGCTATATCACTACGCGATCAGCTGCTCAAAGCCGGGCTGGTCAACGAAAAGCAGGCCAAGCAGGCCAGCAAGCAGAAGCAGAAGCAGGAACGCCTTGAGCATAAAGGCCAGGTCGAGAAAGACCAGTCGCAGCAGCTCGCCGCGCGCCAGGCCATGGCCGAGAAAGCTGCCCGTGACCAGGAGTTGAACCGTCAGCAGAAGGAGAAGGCCGAGCAGAAGGCCCGCGCCGCGCAGATTAAGCAGTTGATCGAGGTCTCCCGCCTGCCCAAGCTGACCACCGAGGATTACTACAACTTCGTCGACGACAAGAAGGTCAAACGCCTGTCGGTGAATACCCTGATGCGTGACAAGCTTAGCCGTGGCTCGCTGGCGATCGTCAAGCATGGTGGTGGCTATGAAGTCATTCCGCGTGAGGCGGCGCTGAAGATCCAGGAGCGCGATCCGCAGCGCGTGATCTTGCTCAATACGCCGACCGAAGCGCCGGATGCCGATGACCCTTATGCCGCCTACCAGGTGCCGGATGATCTGATGTGGTAAGGCGCGCTAAAGCCATACACAAGCCGGGCACTGCCCGGCTTGTGTTTGCCTGCAGCTCAGCAGGCGCTGGGGCTTAGCGACACCCGGGTAAAGCGTGCATTGGCTGTCAGTGGCGTAATCGCGAGCAGGCTATCCAGGCGCAGGCGTTGCTGGCCTTGAGCGCTGTGCACGATCAGGAACTCTTCTTTGCTCGGCGTGGTTTCGGTGGTGAGTGCCTCGGCATCGAGGCTGTCGCCATCGTTCAGCTCGATGTGCAGTCGATAGTGATACAGGCAGGCGATCTCAAGGTAGTCGTGCAGATCACAAGCCAGCGGCTGATAAAGGCTGTCCATCGGCTCTCCTCGCGTATCTCGCCAGGGCAGTAGCTTACAGCCTAGGCTTACCCGCCGACAGCGTCGTAGCCCGGATGCACTCCTGGTGCTTGCTGTGTGCCAGCCATTCTCCGGATTTCATTCAGATTACTTTTCTGCATAAAAAAAGCCGGGCATCGCCCGGCTTCGCTTTCGTTCGCTTGGCTCAGTCGCGGCGACCTTCGACCGGTTTGCCATCGACCGTGCCATCTTTCAGCATGATCTGGTACTCCTTGCCGTCCTTTTCCACCTGGTGCAGGCGAACCAGCAGGTAGCTCCAGTCCTTGGCGAACCAGAGGATGGTCTTGCGGCTGCTTTGCGTCGGGTCGCGTACGCGTTCGACCTTGATTGCATCAATCAGACCGGCCTTGGTGCGTACGGTCTCTTCGCCTAGTACGCGGAAGTCGTAGGTCTCGATTTCGTCGCCGTCGAGTACCTGATAACTCATGCTCTTCTTGCCGGCGGCAACGTCTTGTTGCAGCACCAGCTGGTAGGTCGATTTGTCCTGCAGATTGCGGTTCAGTGGGAAGCGCACCGGATTGCCGCGGTCGCTGCCAATCACTTGCTTTTCGTTCCAGTCGAAGTCGTACTCGATTACTTTGCTCTTGCCCAGTCCGCCGCGTTCGAAGCGGTAGGTCAGCGGCATCAGTGCGCCGTTCTCGACGCGCAGGGTGCTGGTTTCGGTGAGGCTGGCGACCAGCATTGAGGCTTCGAAGTTGAGCTGCCAGCGCCCGTCTTCCTGGCGTTGCAAGCTGCGTTCGGCAGTACCGCTGATGGGGACTTGTTTCCAGTCGGCGGTGTAGCTGGCGGAAAACGGCGTCGGTTCCGCAGCCAGGGCCGGCAGGCTGAGTAGGGCAAGGGCGAACAATAAGGCGCGACGCATGATGTCTCCTAAGAAGCTGTTATCAAATTGGCTGCACTCGGTGATGCGGCGTTAAAAATGGCTTCGGAGTGCTCATTTACAATACGTAAACTCCGCCTCCTCAGCCATTTTTGCCTTGCCTGACCTTCGCTCGTTGAATTTGGAAACACCTTCTACGTTCGGATCAAGTGGCCGGTACTCGGCAAAGGTTGGTCATCCAGCAATGCACCTTGCTCGCCAAGGCGCAAACGCCCTTCGGCAAACCAGCACACGGCCAGTGGGTAAATCTGGTGCTCCTGTTCGTGCACCCGCTGCGCCAGGCTGGTCGGCGAGTCGTGTGACTGTACCGGGACGACTGCCTGTACGACCAGAGGGCCGCCATCGAGTTCCTCAGTGACGAAGTGCACGCTGCAGCCGTGTTCACTGTCGCCTGCTTCCAGGGCTCGCTGATGGGTGTGCAGGCCCTTGTATTTGGGCAGCAGCGAGGGGTGGATATTCAGCAGGCGCCCAGCGTAGTGGCGGACGAAGCCTGGACTGAGGATGCGCATAAAGCCGGCCAATACCACCAGATGCGGTTCAAAGGCATCTATGGCTTCGACCAGCGCCGCGTCAAAGGCTTCGCGACCGTCGAAGGCTTTATGGTCAAGCATCCGCGTGGCGATGCCGACCGTTTTGGCTCGTTCCAGGCCGTAGGCATCGGCGCGGTTGGAGATCACCGCGCACACACGGGCCGGAGTATCGCCGGCCTGGATGCTGTCGAGTAGCGCCTGCAGATTGCTGCCGGAGCCCGAGATCAGCACCACCACATTGCAGGGGCTCGGCATCAGTGGCTTTTCAGGTTGTTCAGCACGACCTGTTCGGCGCCTTCTGCTGCGCTGGCAATCTGGCCGATGACCCACGGCTGCTCGCCGGCATCCTGAAGGGTCTTGAGGGCTGCATCGACCTGATCCTGGGCGACGCAGATGACCATGCCGACGCCGCAGTTGAGCACGCGATGCATCTCGGTCTCGTTGACGTTACCTTGCGCTTGCAGCCAGTCGAATACTGCCGGACGGGTCCAGCTGGCGACGTCGATTATCGCTTGGCTGCCTTTGGGCAGAACCCGCGGAATGTTGTCCAGCAGGCCGCCACCAGTGATGTGGGCCATGGCCTTTACCGCGCCGGTGTCTTTGATCAACTTGAGCAGCGGCTTGACGTAGATGCGCGTGGGCGCCATCAGCAGCTCGGTCAGCGGCTTACCATCGAGCTGGATGGTTTCGATGTCGGCACCGCTGACTTCGATGATCTTGCGGATCAGTGAGTAGCCGTTGGAGTGTGGGCCGGAAGACGGCAGGGCGATCAGCGCGTCGCCAGTTGTTACCTTGGAGCCATCGATGATCTCGGCTTTCTCTACTACGCCGACGCAGAAACCGGCCAGGTCATAGTCTTCGCCTTCGTACATGCCCGGCATCTCGGCGGTCTCGCCGCCAACCAGGGAGCAGCCGGCCAGTTCACAGCCGTCGCCGATGCCGGTGACGACCTGGGTGGCGACGTCGACATTGAGCTTGCCGGTGGCGTAGTAATCGAGGAAGAACAGCGGCTCGGCGCCACATACCACCAGGTCATTGACGCACATGGCCACCAGGTCGATGCCAATGCTGTCGTGTTTGTTCAGGTTCAGTGCCAGACGCAGCTTGGTGCCGACACCGTCGGTGCCGGATACCAATACCGGTTGCTTGTAACCGGCCGGGATCTCGCAGAGGGCGCCGAAACCGCCCAGGCCGCCCATGACTTCCGGACGGGCGGTGCGCTTGGCCACGCCTTTGATGCGTTCGACCAGGGCTTCAC
Organism: Pseudomonas taeanensis MS-3; assembly: GCF_000498575.2. Taxonomy (GTDB): domain Bacteria; phylum Pseudomonadota; class Gammaproteobacteria; order Pseudomonadales; family Pseudomonadaceae; genus Aquipseudomonas; species Aquipseudomonas taeanensis. The sequence goes on along the minus strand of NZ_AWSQ01000004.1, from coordinate 33,338 downwards.
CTGCGTCGATGTCGACACCTGCGTCCTTGTAGCTGATGGAGGGTTGCTTGCTCATAGATCCAGGCCTTTAAGGGGGAAGTCGGATGGGCGCCGGTGCTGGGAGTCTGTCGGGTTTGGTGTCCGTAGCGAGAAAGGCTGGGATTGAGGGGCTTTGATCAATCAAACGAGGCGAATAGTCGCCCTATTTAACGAGTTGGAGTGGTAAAAGCCGCCAATATCCAGTCTTTCACAGTAGGACAGTCCTAAGCCTGACAGTCTCCCTTGTGACCGGTCTGCGAAGGCGCGCGATTTTATCAGGCTTGCTGGGCAGCGGCCAGCCGCCCGCGCTGTGGTTGCCGGGGCGCAGGTGGCTGTTTAAGGTATAAGCTTCTACTGCGCCCTATGCGCGGCCTTCCGCCTGTCGAGAGCCTATTCCATGCGCCTGATTGCTCGCTTGCTTGTCTTGTGTCTGCCGTTGCTCAGCCTGCAGAGTCTGGCGGCGACTGTCAGTGACCTGTATCAGGTGCGCGAGCCGGTCGCCAGCCAGCAGCCGGAAGAGCGTGATGCGGCCCTTGGCCGCGCCCTGGACACCCTGGTCCTGCGTTTGACCGGTCGAAGCGAGGCGGCGCAAAGCCCGGCGCTCGCCGAACTGCGCAAGGATCCGCAGCAGGTCGTCAGCCAGTACGGCTATAAAGGTGACAGCCTGGTGGTGGATTTCGATCCCAGTAGCACCGATCGCAGTCTGCGCCAGGCCGGTCTGTCGCTGTGGGGGACCAATCGCCCGGCGATCCTTGCCTGGTGGTTGAATGAAACAGGCGAGGGCGCGAGCTTGATCGGCGATGGCCAGAGCAGCGCCGTGGCCCTGAGTGAGGCTGCGCAACATCGGGGTTTGCCGCTGCGTTTGCCGCTGGCCGATCTGGATGAACAACTGGTCGCAACGCCTGAGAATTTGGCGGCCAGCGAACCGACAGGGTTGCGCGCGGCGTCAGAGCGTTACGCCGCCGATGCCTTGCTGGTCGTACAAGCCCGCGAAGAAAACGGCCAATGGCAAGCCAGGTGGCGTTTATGGTTGGGCGATGCGCGCGAGCAAGGCAAGGCCGAAGGCGCCGACCAGGCAGCGTTGGCCGATGCCGTGATGCTGGCGCTGAACGAGCGACTGGCGCCGCGTTTCGTCATCGCGCCGGGCTCGGCAACCAACCTGACTCTACAAATTGAGGGGGCCGATCTAACGCGTTATGCCGAGTTGCAGCGAATCCTCGAGCCCTTTAATGCGCAGTTGCTCAGCGTGCAAGGGGATCGCCTGACATATCGGGTCAACGCCAGTGCCGAACAGTTGCGCGCGCAACTGGTGCTGGCAAAGCTGCAGGAAGTGCCGCCTGAGGCCGAGCCGGTTGATGCCAACCAACTGCCCACTGACCAGCAGGCGCCGCAAGTGCGACCGCGCGGCGATGTGCTGCGGTTTCGCTGGTAGACTGCCGCGTACTGTAGGCAATGAGCGCCGAGCGACAAACCGCTGCACGCCGCTTTAGCGCTCTGTTTTTATTGATGTGAGTGCTAGAGCCGATAGCGTCGGTGCACTCCACTGCTGAAGACCTGTCCTGGGCAGTCTATTTTGCGAACTGAGGTCTGAGCATGATTGATTCACCGCGCTGGCTATGGATAGCTGGGCTGTTACTGCTCGGCTGGTTGTTGTATCTGCTGCATCCGATTCTCTCGCCATTCCTGATCGGCGTACTGCTGGCCTACCTGGGCGATCCATTGGTGGATCGTCTGGAGCGTTGGAAGCTCTCGCGTACTTGGGGCGTAATCGTGGTATTTGCGCTGTTCAGCCTGATTCTGGCGCTGTTGCTGCTTGTGCTGGTACCGCTGCTGGGTAAGCAGTTGATGCGCCTGTATGAGCTGGCGCCGCAGATGATCGACTGGGCGCAGCACCAGGCGCTGCCTTGGGTTCAGGCTCAGTTGGGGCTGGACGATGGCTTCTGGCGTTTCGACCAGCTGAAAACCGCCTTCTCCGAACATCTGGGCAAAACCGGCGATATTGTCGGCAAGGTGCTAGCCAAGGTCACTTCTTCAGGCCTGGCCCTGCTGGCCTGGTTGGCCAATCTGTTGCTGATCCCGGTAGTGAGCTTTTACCTGATGCGCGACTGGGACCTGATGGTTGCCAAGTTGCGTGGCCTGTTGCCGCGCAATCGCGAAGGCTTTGTCGTGAAGCTGGCTGGCGAGTGCCACGAAGTGCTGGGGGCTTTTCTGCGTGGACAGCTCCTGGTGATGCTGGCATTGGGCATCATGTACGCCGTCGGGTTGATGCTGATCGGTCTGGAACTGGGCTTGTTGATTGGTTTGTTGGCGGGCTTGGCCAGTATCGTGCCGTATCTCGGCGTGGTGGTGGGCATAGGCGCCGCCTTGACGGCCGGGCTGTTCCAGTTCGGCGGCGACTTCTACCCACTGCTGGCGATTGCCGCGGTGTTTGTGGCCGGTCAGATGCTAGAGGGCATGCTGCTGACGCCCTGGCTGGTCGGCGACCGCATCGGCCTGCACCCGGTGGCGGTGATCTTCGCAATCATGGCGGGGGGGCAGCTGTTCGGCTTCAGTGGCGTGCTATTGGCCCTGCCAGTGGCCGCGGTGATCATGGTTTTAGTGCGTCATGCGCATGATTTCTATAAACTTTCCGCTCTTTACGGAGAGTCCTCAAGCGCTTCTGACGAGCCGCCAAGCCCCGCATGACACCCATTCAACTGCCTCTAGGTGTGCGTCTGCGCGATGACGCCACCTTCGCCAACTACTATCCCGGTGCCAATGCTGCGGCGCTCGGCTATGTCGAGCGTCTGTGCGAAGCGGACGCCGGCTGGACGGAAAGTCTGATCTACCTGTGGGGCGGTGGCGGTGTTGGGCGCAGCCACCTGTTGCAGGCGGCTTGCTTGCGTTTCGAGCAGCGCGGCGAGCCGGCCGTGTACCTGCCGCTGGCGGAGATGGTTGAGCGCGGGCCTGAGTTGCTGGACAACCTGGAGCGCTACGAGCTGGTCTGCCTCGACGACCTGGATGCAGTAGTCGGGCGCAGTGATTGGGAAGAGGCCTCGTTCCATCTGTTCAATCGCCTGCGCGACAGTGGCCGGCGTCTACTGCTGGCGGCCAACGCCTCGCCACGGGAACTGCCGGTGCAGCTCGCCGACCTGCAGTCGCGGCTGACCCAGGCCCTGGTCTTTCAGCTGCAATCGCTGTCCGATGAAGACAAGCTGCGCGCCCTGCAACTGCGTGCCTCGCGTCGTGGCCTGCACCTCAGCGATGAAGTCGGGCGGTTTATTCTGACCCGCGGCGAACGCAGCATGAGTGCGTTGTTCGACCTGCTGGAGCGCCTGGACCAGGCCTCCCTGCAAGCCCAGCGCAAGCTGACGATTCCCTTCCTGAAAGAAACCCTGGGCTGGTAAGACGCACATCTAGCCTGCACTTAATCCAGCCAAAAACTGCTGAATAGCCTGTGCACAATCCTGTGGTTTGCTCTGCAGGAGAAAGTGCGGGCCATCAATGGTGACTTGCTGCAATTGGCGGCAATGTTGCCGCAGGGTTGTCGCAGCCAGGTGGGTAATCAAGCGATCCCGCCGTGGTAGCAGGTGCAGTGCAGGTAGGTCGAGTTGCTGGGAGGGTATTTGTAGCTGGTTGAGACTGGTCAGGCGGGCACGTATTAAACGCACTGGAAGGGCTTGGATTTCGTCGCGTAGCAGTTTGACCATTGCAGGGCTGGCCCCGTCGTCCAGGCAGAACTGACGCAGCAGGCTGCTATGCGTCAACAACTTATGTCGCAGTGGCAGGTAACGCTGTAGTGCTAGGAGTGGATGCGGGCGGCGCAGGAAAGTTGCGGCGAAGATGACGCCGCACAAACCTGTCGGTTGGCGCAGGGCCAGGCGATAAGCCAGTGGTCCGGAGAAGGACTCTCCGAGTAGCACAAAGGGACTATCACCGAGACGGTCAACCAGCGCATCGGCAAGGTCGTCATAGTCTTGGCTACCCTGAACGGGGAGACACAGTGCTTCGACTTCAAGTGCTGGATCGAGCTGCGACAGTAGGGGGGTGAACAAGATCCTGTTGCCGTTCAGACCCGGCAGCAGGACCAGACGCAGCATCAGCTTTCCCCAGCCAGCTTACGGTCGTACTGGAAGCGCCAGCGCGTGTACATCAGTGCGGCGCAGAACAGGCTGAGGCTGAGTAGGGCCTCCAGCCAGCCAAACAGCGCTTTGGACGGATCGAAGGCCGCCAGCACGCCCTGAATGAAGTACAGGTTGACCACGAAACAGGTCCAGGCGTGAGCGCGGGCGTTGCCGAGGATCATGCCGGGCGCGAGCAGCAGCAGTGGAGTCAGATTAAAGCCGAGGATGACCCAGAGCAGTTTGCTGGGAAGCGCTGCGAAGTTCAGGTTCCACACTAGTAACAGGGCGGCCAGGGCTGCGAAGCTCAGCAGGCTGATCGCCCGGCTGGCGGCCAGGCGTGGTTGCAGCCAATCGAGAGAGGGTAGCGGCTTGGGGGCTTTAGCCACGGGCTGGCTCCAGTTTCAGGGCGGTGTGTGCCAGGCGTTGGCCGAGTGTGCGGCACAGGGCGATTTCATGTTCGTCGAGGGCACGTTTGCTGTCGGCGCCGGCATGGTGACTGGCGCCATAAGGTGTACCGCCGCCGCGGGTCTCCAGCAGTGCGGATTCGCTGTAGGGCAGGCCGGAGATCAACATGCCGTGGTGCAGTAGCGGCAGCATCATCGACAGCAGGGTGGTTTCCTGGCCGCCGTGCAGGCTGGCAGTAGAGGTGAACACGCCGGCGGGTTTGCCCACCAGGCCTCCGGTCAACCACAGGCTGCTGGTGCCATCGAGGAAGTATTTCAGTGGAGCGGCCATGTTGCCGAAACGTGTCGGACTGCCGAGGGCCAGGCCGGCGCAGTTTTTCAAGTCGTCGATGCTGGCGTACAGCGCGCCTTCGGCCGGAATGTCCGGGGCGACAGCTTCGCATTCGGAGGATATGGCCGGCACCGTGCGCAGGCGCGCCTCCAGGCCACCCTTCTCGACGCCACGAGCTATCTGTCGGGCCATCTCGGTTGTGGCGCCATGGCGGCTGTAATACAGCACCAGAATGTAGGGATCACTCAAGGCAGGATCTCCAGAACTTTCTCTGGAGGCCGGCCAATCACCGCCTGGTCATCCACCACCAGAATCGGGCGCTCGATCAGTTTCGGGTGGGCAACCATGGCCGCAATCAGTTGGGCTTCGCTCAAGCCGAGGTCGACCAGGCCCAGGGCTTGGTATTCATCTTCGCCGGTGCGCAGTAGTTCGCGGGCGTTGAGTCCTAGCTTGCTCAGCAAGTCCTGTAATTGGCTGGCACTGGGCGGGGTTTCCAGATAACGCACGATAGTTGGCGTCAGGCCGCGCGCTTCGAGCAGTTGCAGTGCGCTACGGGATTTCGAACAGCGTGGATTGTGGTAGAGCGTCAAATCGGTCATGTGCAGGTCGCATCTTGCGTCAGGTGGCAGCTATTCTAACCGCGTCGGCACCTGAGTCTGAACAGGGCAGGTTCTTTGCGGTCTGCAATAGGGCCTTTGATAAGCCAGGATCGACCGGGAACGTGGCTGCCTATAAGGCCAGACCAGGCGAACTAACCGTAATTTCCGGTTATGAATGAGGCTTTAATTCGGATCGTCGTGCGGTTTAATCGAGCGCAATAGTTTTTTACGGGCTGCTAAGGAGATGGCATGCGTCAGCGCTTCAATAACCTGGTGGAATTCTGGCGTTTTCTGATCCAGCGGTTTCTCGCTGATCGCGGAGCCAATAATGCGGCTGCTTTGACGTACACCACGCTGTTCGCCGTGGTGCCGATGATGACTGTGACCTTCGCTATGCTCTCTGCCGTGCCGGCCTTTCAAGGTACGGGCGAGCAGATTCAGAGTTTTATTTTCCGCAACTTCATACCCTCTGCCGGTGAAACGTTACAGGAGTACCTGCGTGACTTCACCGAGCAGGCGCGTCAGCTGACGTGGATTGGCGTGGCGGTGTTGGCCGTCACCGCTTTCTGGATGCTGGTGACCATAGAAAAGGCTTTCAATACCATCTGGCGTGTGCGTCAGCCGCGTCGTGGGGTCTCGAGTTTTTTATTGTATTGGGCGATTTTGAGCCTGGGGCCGATCCTTCTGGGTGCTGGTTTCGCGGTCAGCACCTACATCGCCTCGTTGTCGCTGGTTTCTGGGCCCGATGCGTTACTCGGCACTAAAACAGCGTTTAAATTCATGCCGCTGCTATTCAGTGTTGCGGCCTTTACCTTGCTCTATGCGACGGTGCCGAATGCGCGAGTGCCATTGAAACATGCGTTTTTGGGTGGTGTGTTTACCGCGGTTTTATTTGAGGCGGCGAAGGCATTATTCAGCCTGTATGTGCGGTTGTTTCCTGGCTACCAACTGATCTATGGGGCATTTGCCACGGTGCCGTTGTTTCTTTTATGGATTTATTTGTCCTGGTTTCTTGTGCTGTTCGGTGCGGAACTGGTGTGTAATCTAGCCTCGTCGCCTCAGTGGCGTAAGCAGTCTATGCCGCGTCTGCTGGTGGTTTTGGGGATTCTTCGAGTGTTTCATGAGCGCCAGCGGTCAGGTTTGAAGGTGCGTCATCGCGATGTGCAGCGCCAAGGCTGGTTGTTGCCGGAACATGAGTGGGAAGAGGTGCTCGAGTTTCTTGAGCAGCGGCAGCTGGTCGCCCCGACCACCGCTGGCGCCTGGGTACTGAGTCGGGATCTGGGGCAGTACAGCATGGAGCAGTTATTGAGCCACAGCCCCTGGCCGCTGCCGCGTCTCAGTCAGTTGCCGGAACAGCTCGATGAGCCGTGGTACCCGGCGTTGCGCAATGCCTTGGAGCAGTTGCATGCGCAACAGGAGGCGTTGTTTGAAGGGAGCCTGGCGGATTGGTTGCATCCGGTCGCCGAGTGACAAAAAGCGTCAGTTTGCGGCGCGGCATCGGAGCCAGCTGAAGAGTGTTTGCTTGATAGGGCTGGGGAGAGCGGGACAAGGAGGCTGGCACGCTTCTGGCAATGGCCCTAGCCATGAAGATTGCCAACAGACTGCCAGCAGAGCAGGGATTGACTGAGAATAAAGGCGTTTTATGACTGCTACCCGTTTTTTGCCAGCCACGAACCGCAAAGTGATTCACCTCTACCAGCGTGATCCGCAAGAGGCGCTGGAGCGGTTGAACCGGATTACCGGGCTGCGTTTCGCCCACTGGCCCGAATCACTGGCGCAAGAGCAGGAGCAGGAGCGAGGTGAGTCGGTGATTCGGGTTGAGGTGCTATCGGGTTAATCGCATCGCCTCGTAGTTGCACGTGGGCAGCGAAACTAAGTGAAGGGTGAGGCTAGGCGGAGGGTCAGGCGAGTGCTTGGCGGCTGTCGCTGTTCGCCAGTTCGACCGCTTGTACGAATAGCTCTTCGACTACCAGGCTTTTCGTCGGCACAGCGGAGCGCAAGCGCACCTGCATATCTTCGATTTTTTGTTTGACCGGCATCCGGGCGATCCCTGACAGCAGGATCTTGCTGTGAGCGCTGACTTTGCCGTGATCTATCGTGACTTCGCGACGCTTGTCGCCATCACGGTAACTGACCAGCAAAGACACTGGCAGGTTAGCCAGCCCAGGAACCTGCAACCAAGCGGCAATATTGTACTCGGCAACCCTCCCCTCGTAGGGAGTGACCAGTTGGCGAGCGGTATCGACGATGCGCGTCGGCACAGGGCCGATCAGCTTGTCGTGGGCTTGGGTCACGGACGTGTCTCCAGGCTGATAGTGAATTGGGCCAAACAGCAGTGCGGGAATTATAAGCAGTGGTAGGTGGACGAAACTGTGCGCTCAGCCGGCGCTCGGCGTGACTCGTCTCGCAGTTCTTATTGTTTATGCCAGGCGCAGTGGGTGACGTGTGACTGAGGGGGTGCTGAGGTTGGCCGCAGGCAGCTGCAAGATGGTTTGCTTATGCGCGCCGCTGAGTTGTAGCCAGAGCTGTTCCTCTGCGGCGAATTGCCCAGTGGCTAACCACACGCCGTGATGCCAGCTGCTACCGGGGGCTGGTGTGCTCTGCAATACGCCTGGGTGGGTTTTCTCGTTGGGTGCGCGGCGCAGCCAAGCGGGGCGCGGTAGGCCTTTGAGGAAACTCAGACCCAGGTGCAGGCCTTCGGCGTTGAGATGGCGCCAGCGGACTAAGGCCAGTACGGGTGTGCTGATGTCTTTGAGCACCAATACCAGTTGGCCAACGGGTAAATGCACGGCTTGATCCGCGTTGCATAGCAGGCGTGCACCGCCAGGACTGAGGTCGAGCATCTGTGCGCAGCTGTGCTCGGGACGTTGCTCCAAGAGCTGCGCATGGATGGCGAGTAGACCGACTACCAGAGTGCATTCGACATCCTGTTCGGCGCGTTGGTGGCGTCGCTGCTGGTGGCCTAACCAGTGATGCTGGACGCGCTCAAGCAGTTGTCGTTCGGCGCTGCTTTGTAATGGAGCCGGCTCATGTAGGGCTACTAACAGGGCGCCGAGCTCGAAACGGCGTAGGTAGTCACCATTACCCTCGGGTTTCTGTGCGTAACCCAAACAGGGCTGTGATTCTGTCAGGTCGACAATTGGGCCTTCAGCCTCGTCATTTTCATTCCAGGGCAGTAGGCGCGCCAGTCCAGCCAGTGGCGCAAGGGCCCCGAACAATAGCGGACACTCACCTGTGGCGAGATGAGAAGGGTTACTCAGGCCGAGTAACAGCATTTGTTGGTAAAGGCCGCGTAAGCTGCTGGCCGGCGGGGGTTGGAAGGCCGCAGCGACCAGCTCGTCCAGGCACTCCTGGTGTTCGCCGAGCCAATACAGCAGATGGCTGTCACGCCACAGGCTGGGTGGTGGCTCCTGATACAGTTGAATGTGGCGCAGCAAATTTTGTGCGAGAAAGTGCTGGGCCATATAAAGACACCAGGCCAGGTGCGGGCGCGAGGGCTGCCGGCCTTGGAGTATCTGCAGCAGCAAGCGTTTGAAACCTATGGCCAGTTCGCCACACAGGCGTACGAATAGACTGGGTGGAGGCGTGTCAGTCAGATAGGGCGCGCTGTAGTGGCGGAACTCATCGCTGAGACTTTGCAGTGCGCGCTGTCTTTCGAGTAAGGTCATTACGCTGCGGTTAAGCCGAAACAGCAGGCTGAGCACCTGTTGCAATCCCAGGTCATGGGGTTGCTGTCGTGCCTTGGCCAGGTGTTCATTGAGGTCGGCGAGGGAAGTTGCGTTATCTTCGAGTAGATCCGGCACTTCCAGGCGCAAGATATCTAACGTCATTTCAACCCTTCGTGGACGAGGATCGAACGCATGGGAGCGCAACTCCAGGTTGTTATTCGTAGTGTCATAGGCATCTGTGCCTGTCTGATTCTGGCAGGCTGCGGCGAAGACGTCGGTGTCGATCAGTCTGGAAGAAAGGTAACGGCTGGGAGTCTGGAAGGCCAGTGGTTGGTGATTAATTATTGGGCCGAGTGGTGCGCACCGTGTCGTACTGAAATTCCTGAGCTGAATGCCTTGGCCAAACAGTTCAAGGAGCGCTCGGTCACTGTGCTGGGGGTGAACTTCGACGGCTTGCAGGGAGAAGAGCTGCGTAAGGCATCGCAGGCTTTGGGCATCGAATTCACCGTGTTGGAGCAAGACCCTGCGGCGCGCTACGAGCTGCCGCGCAGTGAAGTGCTACCGGTCACTTATATAATCGACAGCCAGGGGCAAGTGCGTGAGCGCTTGCTTGGCGAGCAGACGGCTGCAGGCCTGACGGCTCGGCTGAAAACCTTGCAAGCGGGGGAGTAGTGCGATGTCGCGGGTGTGTTTGCATGGCTATGTCAGCGGGCGGGTGCAGGGTGTGAGTTTTCGCCAGTACACCAGTGAGCAGGCCGAGCGTTTGGATCTGGATGGCTGGGTGCGTAATCTCGACGATGGACGCGTCGAGCTGCTGTTCGAGGGAGAGGAGGCCGCGGTAGATGCCTTGGCCGCCTGGCTGGAGAAGGGGCCGAAGTTGGCCAAGGTCAAGACAGTGGAGTTGGAGGCACAGCCGTTACAAGGAATTGCCGGGTTTGTAGTACGGCGGTGAGGGGTGTGTTTTTCATGCTGCGGCACTCGCCCTGAGGTTTCTGCACAGTCAGGCTTCAGCATATGCCTAGTCCAGGCTACGGTTTGACGTACCAATAGTCATGCCAGAACCCGATCACCTTGGCTGAGTAGGTGTTTCGGCCGAGGCTGCCGTTGTAGCGGGCTAGGGCGCGGCTCAGATTGCCGTTTTCTTTGCGTAAATAAAAACTGAGGATGGTGCAGCCGTAGCGCAGGTTGGTGGCGTTATCGGTCAGGTTGTCGTGTGGGCGGCCGAGTTCGGCTTTCCAGAAAGGCATGATTTGCATCATCCCTTGGGCGCCGGCCGAGGAAATAGCAAAGCGATCGAAGTGGCTTTCCGTGTGGATCAATGCCAGGACCAGATCGGGTCGTAAACGGGCCTTACTGGCTTCCTGATGCACCTGCCTCAGCAGGGTCAGGCGCTCCTCTGCGTCGGGAATGAAGCGTGTCAGACGGGTGGACATATCGAGCAGCCAGACCTGCGCATCGAAACGGTCTTGAAAGCTATCGGCCTCGGCGACGGTGCGCTGCAGTAAGCTGCGCAGTTCTGGGTCGGGTGCCTGGCGCAGACTGGCGCTGCTGTGCATGCACAGCAGCGCCATCAGCAGCGTTAGGCTCAGGCGCAATGCCATATTCGGCTTAGTCGTTGCCGGGGTCGGCGACCAGGCGACCCGCATCCTGCATCAGCGCATGCAAGAAGGTCTCTTGTAGCTCGGGATCGTTACGAGTCAATTCGATCAGGCTCTGCTCGAGCTCGCTGGCTTCTTCTTCCAGGCCCAGTTCAGACAGACGCTTGACCCGATGTACCCATTGCTTGACGTCGTCATTTTCCAGATCGTTGTAGATCAGCGTATGGGCTTCCTGCAGTTTGCCGCGCAACGTGCGGCTAACCAGCAAAGTGGCATCTGCACGGGCTGATCCCTGTGGATCCTCGATGCTCAGCAGTAAGGTGCCGATCCGGCTTATATCCTGTTCGGCGAAGGGGCTGTCGAGCAGGTTGAGACGCAGGATGCCACTGCGGTCGGTCAGTAACTCATGGGTCTGCTCGCCCGCTTTGATCAGTACCGGGCGCTCGGCCCAAGGCAGGCTGGAGTACTCTGATCGAGCGTCCTGGCGTCGTTCGTCGAGGCTGGCGAGGCTTTGCTGTGAGCGGCCGTTGGACTCGACGTTGATCAGTGGGTTGAGGCCAGCGAAGCCGTAACTGATCCAGTCCTTGGTGACGCTGTCCGGCAGGCTGCCGAGCATCACCACGTTGAGCACGTTGGCGCCGATGCCGGCGACTACGGCTACGGCCCCCAGTGGTATCTCGTAAAGTTCTCGCCAGGCTTGATAAGGCGTGTAGCGGTCGTAACGACGGGTAACGTCGAATACCGTGACCTCGAAGGTCTTCTGTTCATGTACGCGCACGCGTCGTTGCGGCAACTCCAGTACGCCAGGTTCGCCGACGTCGATTTGCAGGCTGTGATCCAGCAGTTTTCGCTCGATGCGCTCCTCGTGTTCGCTGCGCTGCGGCAACTGATTGGCGCAGCCGCTGAGAAACAAGGCGCCGCAGAGTGCGGCGCCGACGAGGTGGAAGGTGCTTCGCTTGAACATGTTGGCTCTTGTAAAAGGCTGAAATCAGCGGCGGATACGTGCTTGGATAAAAGCCATGACGTCGGCAACGGGAACCACTTGAGCATCCGTTTCCTGACGGCTCTTGTATTCCAGATTGCCTTCGGCCAGGCCGCGATCGCTGACCACGATGCGATGCGGGATACCGATCAACTCCATGTCAGCGAATTTGATGCCCGGACTGGTCTTTTTGTCACGGTCATCGAGCAATACTTCAAAGCCCGCGGCGGTCAATTCGCCATACAGCTTGTCTGTGGCCTCGCGAACGATGTCGTTGTCATAGCGCAGCGGAACCAGGGCGATCTGGAATGGCGCGAGTACGTCGTTCCAGCGGATACCGCGCTCGTCATGGTTCTGTTCGATGGCGGCAGCTACTACGCGCGATACGCCGATGCCATAGCAGCCCATGCTCAGGGTCGCGGGCTTGCCGTTCTCGCCCATCACTGTGCAGTTCATGGCTTCGCTGTATTTGCTGCCCAGCTGGAAGATGTGCCCGACTTCGATGCCGCGTTTGATTTCCAGCGTACCTTGGCCATCTGGACTTGGGTCGCCGGCGACGACGTTGCGCAGGTCTGCGACCTCGGGTAATGGCAGGTCGCGCTCCCAGTTGACGCCAAAGTAGTGCTTGTCATCGATGTTGGCGCCGATGGCGAAGTCGCTCATCAAGGCGACCGAGCGATCAACGATGCACGGCAGTGGCAGGTTCAGTGGGCCGAGGGAGCCGGCACCGGCACCGATGGCTGCATGCAGCTCGGCTTCCGAGGCCATGACCAGTGGGCTGGCCACCTGGGCGAGGTTGGCGGCCTTGATCTCATTCAGTTCGTGGTCGCCGCGGATGATCAGGGCGATCAGCTGACCTTCTTCTGCGCCATGTACCACCAGGGTTTTGATGGTTTTTTCGATGGCCAGGTTGAAGTTATCGACCAGGGCGGCGATGGTCTTGGTGTTCGGCGTGTCGATCAGGCGCAGTTCTTCGGTCGCGGCGCCGCGTTGTTGTTCGCGCGGAACGGCCTCGGCCTTCTCTATATTGGCGGCATAGTCCGAGCTGTCGCTGAAGGCGATGTCGTCCTCGCCCGACTCGGCCAGCACATGGAATTCATGGGAACCAGTGCCGCCGATCGAGCCGGTATCGGCCTGGACTGGACGGAAGTTCAGACCCAGCCGCGTGAATACATTGCAGTAGGCCTGATGCATGCGGTCATAAGTGGCTTGCAGCGATGCCTGATCCACATGGAAGGAGTAGGCGTCCTTCATGGTGAACTCGCGGCCACGCATCAAACCGAAGCGCGGACGAATTTCATCGCGGAATTTGGTCTGGATCTGGTACAGGTTGAGCGGCAACTGCTTATAGCTGCTCAATTCATTGCGGGCCAGGTCGGTGATCACTTCTTCGTGGGTCGGGCCGACGCAGAACTCACGACCATGGCGATCTTTCAGGCGCAATAGTTCTGGGCCGTATTGCTCCCAGCGGCCGGACTCCTGCCACAGCTCGGCGGGCTGAATCGCCGGCATCAGCACCTCGAGGGCGCCAGCGGCATTCATTTCTTCGCGGACCACCGCCTCGACCTTGCGCAGAATCCGCAGGCCCATCGGTAGCCAGGTATAGAGGCCTGACGCCAGTTTGCGGATCATCCCGGCACGCAGCATCAGCTGATGGCTGATGACCACGGCGTCGGAAGGGGTTTCTTTGAGAGTAGAGAGCAGGAACTGACTGGTACGCATATTTGGCCGTTCTGTCGGTTGCAAGGGCATTCAATTGGCCCGCATTGTACGGTGCCTGTACTGTTGCGTACAGGATGCAGACGGAGTGAGAAGAGGAGGGCGAGGATGTCGGTTTTAACGGCGCAAGAGGTTCAGGCACTGATTCGGGCAGGGCTACCCATGGCTGAAGATATCAGCCTGTGTATCGATCGCTTGGATGTCGATAGCGTGCTGGCGCGGGTGCCGTTCCACAGCAAGCTGGTGCGTCCTGGTGGAACGCTGTCGGGACCGACCATCATGTCGCTGGCGGATGCGGCCATGTATGCGGTGGTGCTGGGGCGGTTGGGCAGGGTTGAGATGGCGGTGACCTCTAACCTGAATATCAATTTTCTGGTCAAGCCCAAGCCGGTGGACTTGTTGGCGGAGGCGCGAATTTTACGTTTAAGTCGGCGTCAGGCCGTGTGCGAGGTCTCGCTGTATTCGGCGGGGAGCGAAGAAGAGCTGGTGGCGCATGTGACGGGTACTTACGCGTTGCCGTTGTGATAGCGCTGGCCTGAGTGCTGATTATTATTGGATCGACTAAATAAAAAAGCCCGGCATAAGCCGGGCTTTTCATGTTGCTCGCTAGCTAATGCTGGATTACAGCACGGACAGCGGGTACTCGACGATCAGGCGGAAGTCATTGACGTCAGCGCTGTAGTGAGCGTTCTGTGCGCCGTTAGCGCGCCAGGTAGCATTGCGGATGCGGAAGGACAGGTCCTTAGCAGCGCCTTCCTGGATCACGTACTTGGCTTCGATATCCAGTTCGTGCTCTTTGCCTTCGCCAGCACCGACAATGCCTGTTTCGATGTTGTCGCCATAGATGTAGCGAGTCATGAAGCTCAGACCCGGTACGCCGTAGGTGGCCATGTTGATATCGTAACGAGCCTGATAAGAGTGCTCATCCTGACGGTCGAAGTCGGAGAACTGGACCGAGTTGGACAGCCAGATAGTGCCGCCGCCGTCAACGCCATAAGCGTAGGCGCTGTCACCAGAGGAGCGCTGGTGAGCCAGGGTGAAGGTGTGGGCGCCCAGGGAGTAGGCAGCAGCCAAGCTCCAGATCTTGTTATCGACAACGCCGGACAGCTTGCGGCCTTGATCGTTAGTTCTGTAAGCGTTGAAGTCGAAGTTCAGGGCCTGATCTTCTGCCAGTGGCAGGTTGAGGTTCAGGTTGACATAAGTCTTCTTGAAGTGATCTTCGACATCGGAGGCGTGAATGGCGCCGCTGAAGTTGTCGGTAAAGCTGTAGCTTGCGCCGACAATGTTGGCTTCGTTCAGGCCGATGGTGTCGCGATCGGTACTGGTTTGGCTGCTGAGGGCGGTGAAGCGACCGGCAGTCAGCTCAAGGCCTTCGATCTCGTTGCTGGTCAGCAGGGTACCGGTAGCAGTTTCCGGCAGGATGCGGCTGTCGTCGGTGGAGAATACCGGGCTGCCAGTGAACTGGTTGCCATACTTCAGTACGGTGTCGGAAACGCGGAACTTGATGGCGCCGCCTACTTCTGTCTGGGTGTCGTCACCGCGACCGTCGTCGGTCTGGTCGAACTGGCCAGTGCCAAAACGGCCGCGGCCGCTGTCGATCTTGATGCTGCTCAGGCTGTGCGCGTCAACGCCCACGCCAACGGTGCCTTGGGTGAAGCCGGACTCAGCCAGCAGGCGGATACCCAGACCGGTTTCTTCGCGGTAGCCAGCAGGGTTGGCGGAAGTGCTGGCGCCGTTGCTGGCACCATTACGGAAGTCGCGGTTCTGGTACAGGATACGGTTGAAAATGTTGAAGGTGCTGTCTTCAAGAAAGCCCTTGGATTCGGACTGGCTAGAGGCGAATGCCATCTGGCTGCTGCCCGCGGCTACTGCGAGGGCGATTACGCTCCACTTCATCACTTGCATCGTGATTGCTCCTTTTGGTTTAGAAGAGTTGCGCTACCCATCTGCATTTTTATATGGATAGCTCTTTCTTTTTGTGTCGGCGCTAACTTATAGCACGAGGCCAAAGTTGGCGATAGTTACAATCTATTCGTTACGGTTTCTTTATGCTCGTGTCGCAAAAGCTAATGAAGCATGTCGCAATTTTGTAGTTTTTCACTTGTATTCATTGGCGGTAACAGGTTCTGCGGCTGTTGTCCTGGTTGCTCACTTTCCGATAGCAGCAGAGCCGTGCTGTGTACATGGTCGTTGCCTAAAGCAAAAGTCGTGCTCAAGTTGCCTGGTTCTCGTGAATTTTTAACATTCAGGCTGGTGGGGGCGTTTCCGGCTGGTGTCGGGATCGCTGGCGGCAGGCAGTGCGGGCGTTTCAGGGGGTTGTGGCAGTCTGTCTGGATGGGTAGGAGTGATGGGGTGTCTGCTTGCTTTATTGTTGGGGTTGTGGTTTTCAGAGGAGGGGTAACATTTATGTGTGGTCATTGTGGTCGCGGGCGGGAGTCTGCCCCAGGTTGGTGCGCGTAGCGTAACGCTGTAATGCTTCAGTCCGTTTGCGGTTGGGCGGGTTGTGCAGCTGCTGCGGTCTATGCCCGTGCAGGGGTGAGTCTCATGCGGCTCTCGCGTATCCTGTTCCCTGTTGTTTGGTCTATCGGCCTCGCGGTTCTTGGCGCCAAGCTTCTTCTATTGATGGGTCGAGCGGGAGGGACGGTATGTTCGCTTTGGATTCGCGTTTGCAGCAGGACACTGTGCCCGTTGGGGACTTCCCGTTGTGTCGTCTGCTGCTGATGAACGACGCGCATTACCCGTGGTTTATTCTGGTGCCGCGGCGCGAAGATGTCAGTGAGCTGTTCCAGCTTGATGCGGACGATCAGCGGGTACTTTGGCAAGAAACCACGCAGTTGGCGGAAGTGCTCAAAGACACCTTTGCTGCCGATAAAATGAATGTTGCGACCCTGGGTAATGTAGTCAGTCAGTTACATATGCATGTGGTGGTTCGTCGCCGGGAGGATGCCGCTTGGCCGGCGCCGGTTTGGGGTAAGCAGCCGGCGCAGCCCTATAGTGATGAGCAGGTGGTGGCGATCAAGGCCAAATTGCGCTTGGTGCTGGCCGAGAATTTTTGTTTTGTCGAGGTGTAAGTGGTGAGTATGGAAGAGCGAGTCACTGAGCTGGAGAGTCGTCTGGCTTTTCAGGATGACACCATTCAAGCGCTCAACGACGAGTTGGTGGTGCAGCAGCGTTTACTTGAGCGCTTGCAGCTTCAGGTCGCAGCCTTGGCTAAGCGTCAGGAGGATATCAGTGGGCAGCTCGAGAGTACTGAGGATGAGGCACCGCCACCTCATTATTAACAGCTAATAACCCGCCGACTAAAAAGCCCGCTTAATGCGGGCTTTTTAGTCGGCGACGAATGTCAGTGGCGGGAAGGTAGGGCGGCAATTACATCTTCCGCTTGCAGGCCTTTGTCGCGCTGCATGACGGAAAATTCGACGCGCTGACCTTCGACCAGTACTCGATGGCCTTCACCGCGAATGGCGCGGAAGTGCACGAAAATATCGTCGCCCGAATCACGGGAAATGAAGCCGAAGCCCTTGGAGGTGTTGAACCACTTGACCGTGCCGGTCTCACGGTTGGTGGTGTTCTGTGTGGGGGCGCGGCTGCGAGTCTGCAGGCGCAGGTTGGTGGCTAGGTGAAGTAGCACGGCTGCGAGTACGGTTAGCAGGCTGAGCAGGGTGGCCGGTTGGTTAGCGATTACGGGCATGGGGGCCAGAAGGATCAGAGCTTGGAGCAGTGTGCCCAGCACCAGTAGAACAGAGACCAGGATTTGCAGTTGATGCCGCAAGCCGGCGTGCCAGATGGGGAGTTGCGGCGCCAGGAGCAAGTTAAGCAGGCCAAATAGAGTAAGGCCCAGGGCGTTTGGTTGTTGTAGAAGTGATGGGGCGTCATTTCCGAGGCTTGGCACAATGGACAGCAGCAGGGCGGCGAGGCCCGTAAGAAGGTGGACGATTTTCAACATTTTTAATCAGCTCACTTATTAAAAGGATCACCAGGACGAGCGGGTTCGCATGCTGTGCCATGAATAGAGGGCGTTGGAGCTGCGCGGAACCAGCCTATGCACTGACCCATAGACTTGGGTCGGATGCACGGGGCGTATTTAACAGCAAAGCGGGGGGCTACTCAAATCAGGCGCTTAGCACGGTCTCGGGGGATTCTGGGTGTACTTGGTTGCGGCCGTTGTGCTTGGCTTGGTAGAGCGCATCATCTGCGCGGGTCAGCAGGCTTTCCAGGTTGTCCCCCGCCTCGGCGAGGGCTATGCCAAAAGAGGCAGTGATACTGTCGAGCACTTTGTCGGTGCGGCGTACCTTGATCCGCAGCGATTGAATTTTCTCACGCAGTTTTTCGGCGTAGGTGTAGGCCATCGAAAGGTCGGGGCAGTCGCGCAGAATGATGCAGAACTCTTCGCCGCCATAGCGAGCGGCCATCGCGCGAGGTGGCAGCAGGTCACGCAGTAGCTGACCCACGTGCTGTAAAACGCGGTCGCCCAGTGGATGACCGTACTGGTCGTTGAATTGCTTGAAGTAATCGATATCCAGCATGACCAGGGCGACACCTTGGTGGTCGTTGCTCAGGGTCTTTTCCAGCAGGCGGGTAAAGGCATGTCGGTTGAATACCTGGGTCAGGCTGTCCAGGGTTGCGGCTGCATGGGCGCGATCGAGCTGGCTGCGTAGGTGTTGAATCTCGCCTTGCGCGGCGCGTAGGCGGTAGAGGAATTTCTCTTGCTGGTCCTGCATCAGCTGAGTGCTCTCCTGCAACTCGCTCAATACGCTGGGCAAGTCATCCATGAGTGGTTCTTGCAGTGCTGCCAGGCCCTGCTCCAGGCTGAGTTGGTAATTGCGACTGCCAACCAGACTGTGGGAAACATCGCCTTCAATGTCGTCAACCAGGTTGATGACTTGCTGTTGCTTGGCCTGTGCCTCCTCCAGTTCGCCGCGAATGATGTACTCGCGAAATAGCTTGGCGGCGGTTTCGGCTGGAAAGCTGTCGAAGTCCTTGACGATTTTGTCCAGGCGACGGTTAAGACCCGGCTCCTGGCCCTTGCTGTAGGTGTACCACAGGGCGTAATGCACCGGATTGGGTGGAATGCTGTGGCGCACCATCAAGGGTACGGCCTGCTTTAACAGGGCGGCCGCATCGCGGGTGTCTTCGGGGTACAGCTCTAGGAGGCTAGGGGCTTTGGTTGCCAGGCTCATGCACGTCACTGTGGCGAGTTGCGAATGGTCAGAGCATAGAACAAGCGCACGTCTACGCCTAGCAAAAGGCCCGAGCGAACGGGCCTTTGTGTATTGGTTACCGTGTGTTTCAAGTGTCGAGCAGGCTGCGCAGCATCCAGGCGGTCTTTTCGTGTACCTGCATGCGCTGGGTCAGTAGGTCGGCAGTGGGTTCGTCGCTGACCTTTTCCAGTAGTGGGAAAATTCCACGGGCAGTACGAACCACCGCTTCCTGACCTTGAACCAGTTGCTTGATCATGTCCGGTGCGCTCGGTACGCCTTCTTCTTCCTTTATGGAGGATAGGCGTGCGTAGGCGGCGTAAGTGCCGGGAGCCGGAAAGCCGAGGGCGCGGATACGTTCGGCGATTTGGTCAACCGCCAGCGCCAGTTCGGTGTACTGCCCTTCGAACATCAGATGCAGGGTGTTGAACATCGGGCCGGTGACGTTCCAGTGGAAGTTATGAGTTTTCAGGTACAGGGTGTAGGTGTCTGCGAGTAAGCGGGACAGGCCTTCGGCGATGGCAGCGCGATCTTGTTCGGCAATACCAATATTGATTTCCATACCGTTTCTCCTTTCAGGTGGCTTGAGTCTGGACGAACTCTTGGATGAACAAAGGCTAGCATGGCTCTTGTCGGAGTTGAGCCTGGCTTGTGTCAATAAATGCCATTGTTAGAAGTTATTGGCTTGCTGGGGTTCAATTCTTGCGCAGGAGTTTGGCCAGGGGCTTGGGGTGGGAAGTCGACAGCCACGCTGAATCCAGTCGAGCATCACTAGCGATCAGGATGCGCCGCCGCTTGGCTTTAATGCCGTCGACAATGACCTTGGCAGTCTGCTCTGGGTTGGTGCGGGTAGGTGCCATGTGCCGCACCCAGGAGTTGATAGTCATCAGCCATTCGAAATCCGTATAGCTAAGCTCTGCGATGGTTTGAGAAACCGCTACGCCGGCATTACTGATGCTCAATTGGGTGCGAGGGTCCACTCATTCGGCCTTGGCTAAGAGCGAGCGCGACGGCTCGGTCGGCGGCATTGAGCTGTTGGCAATCTTCTGTGGTCAATCGTGCGTCGGGGGCTGACCAGTGCCCGAGTTCGCGCCGGTGGCGATAGCTTGCTTGCAAGCGGCTGCATTAAAACTCCTTGGTTTGAACCTGGGCCGATTGTTTGCGGCCAAATGGCAGGCTGGCGAGCCTTGCGAGGCGAGAGTTTTGGGTGCAAAGGCTCAGCGGTGAGCCAGTTCAGGCTGCAGGTGTAGGGTGCGGTTGAACACTTCAACCCAGTGAGGGCTGAACTGACTGCCGGCCAGTCCGTTGATCTCCAGAATGGCGCGTAGCAATGGGCGTTTGCTCAGGGTCTGGTGGGCGCGCTCGTGGGTGCGGGCGTCGAAGGTGTCGACTATGTTGAGAATCAGAGCGCCTGGGCTGATCTCGGCCTCGTGCAGGCCTTTCGGGTAGCCGCTGCCGTCAGCGTGTTCCTGGTGTTGCAGGACGATTTCAGCGGCGGTATGCCAATGAGGTATGCGCTTTAACAGATCGTGAGCCAGGCGCGGGTGTGATTGCATCTGTTGGCGTTCTTCGTTGCTGAGGCTGGCTTCCTTGTGCAGCATTTCCAGGGGCAGAAAGGCCATTCCGAGGTCGTGCAGGCATATGGCCGCCGCCAGCTGTGCAGGTTGTTCCGCTGTGTCGCCGAGTTGGTTGATGGCCAGTGCCAGGTCTAACTGGCGCATGCCGCGTCCATGCCAGTATCGCGAGCGGTGTTCACTGGCCTGCATGAGTTCGATGAAAAACAGCAGGTCCGCATCGGGCTGGATGCCATAGCGCTCAAGCAATTCGGTAGTTTGTGCGTTGTTTGTGAGGGTGGGTTTCGGTAGGTGGGTGTTCGGGTCGAGTTGTTGAAGTAGTGCGCGGCGGATTTCCGTCTGTCGCGCGGGAGGTGTGGAGGCTAGTGTGCTCAGGGCTTGGCTGAGCGCGCTGAGCTGACTGGGGTCGAGGTGCGCGGCGCGGCCGCCGAGGTCTTGCTCGATCAGCTCTTTCAGGTGGTCGAGGCTGAGCAGGAGGATGTCGCCGAGCAGGCTGTCAAAGCGCAGCTGCGTTTCGCGCAGGCAAGCCAGTACGTCCTCGATCGCTTGGGGCAGTGGCATCAGCGTGCTGAGGCCGATATAGCCGAGATTGCCTTTGAGGGTGTGGACTTGGCGAAACAGGTCGTGTAGGCGTTCGCTGTCGTCCGGTGAGTGTTCCAGTTCGATCAGCAGTTGTTCGCTGCGCTGGAACTGCTCGGCGGCTTCTTGGCGAAAATCCTCGAGCAGTTCGCTAGGCAGCTCGACGCAGTGAGGTGTACTCATAACCGCTCTCCATAGGGTTTAGCGCTGAGTATAGGGCTGCCTGTCGAAAGCGGGAGGGGCGGCGGCTGCACGTAGCGGCTTAACCATATATAATCTCGCGCTTTGCCACGGTGCCCGGGTTGGTAGCTGTCAGGCGCAAGCGCCTCGCTACTCGATTGCAGGGCCGTGGGATGGCGCAATTGCCGGAGTGCCGCGCTTGCCTGTTAAGTCGGTGTGTGGGCTGTCGGCGCACCGAGAAGCTGGTCACGAGCGTCGCATTTTTGCGACCCAATGAATTCAAGACTCAAGAGAAGCGATTACCACCATGATGCGCAGCCACTATTGCGGCCAACTGAACGAAAGCCTGGACGGTCAGGAAATCACTCTTTGCGGCTGGGTTCACCGCCGTCGTGACCATGGCGGGGTGATTTTCCTCGATATTCGCGACCGTGAAGGTCTGGCCCAGGTGGTGTTCGATCCGGATCGTGCCGAGACGTTTGCCGCGGCGGATAAAGTACGCAGCGAATACGTGGTCAAAATCACCGGTAAGGTGCGTCTGCGCCCGGCCGGTGCCGGCAACGCCAACATGGCGTCAGGCGCTATCGAAGTGCTGGGTTATGCGCTGGAAGTGTTGAACGAGGCGGAAACTCCGCCATTCCCGCTCAACGAATACACCGACGTCGGCGAAGAGACTCGCCTGCGTTACCGCTTCATTGATCTGCGTCGCCCGGAAATGGCGGCCAAGCTGAAGCTGCGTTCGAGTATCACCACCAGCATTCGTCGCTACCTGGACGAGAATGGCTTCCTCGATGTGGAAACGCCGATTCTGACTCGCGCCACTCCTGAGGGCGCGCGCGACTATCTGGTGCCGAGCCGCACTCACGCTGGCAGCTTCTTTGCCTTGCCGCAGTCGCCGCAGCTGTTCAAGCAGCTGTTGATGGTGGCTGGCTTCGACCGCTACTACCAGATCGCGAAGTGCTTCCGTGACGAAGACCTGCGTGCCGACCGTCAGCCGGAATTCACCCAGATCGACATCGAGACCAGCTTTCTCGATGAAAGCGAGATCATGGGCATTACCGAGAAGATGATTCGTCAGCTGTTCAAGGAAGTGTTGGACGTGGAGTTCGCCGACTTCCCGCACATGGCCTATGAAGAAGCCATGCGCCGCTATGGCTCGGACAAGCCGGACCTGCGCATCCCGCTTGAACTGATCGACGTTGCCGATCAGCTCAAGGATGTTGAGTTCAAGGTCTTCAGTGGCCCGGCCAATGACCCGAAGTCCCGCGTCGCCGCACTGCGCGTGCCGGGTGGCGCGAGCATGCCGCGTAAGCAGATTGATGATTACACCAAGTTCGTCGGTATCTACGGCGCCCGTGGCTTGGCTTATATCAAGGTCAATGAGCGTGCCAATGGCGTCGAGGGCCTGCAGTCGCCGATCGTCAAGAACATCCCGCTGGACAACCTCAATGTAATCCTCGATCGCGTTGGCGCAGTCGATGGCGACATCGTGTTCTTCGGTGCCGACAAGGCCAAGATTGTCAGCGAGGCTTTGGGTGCACTACGCATCAAGCTGGGGCACGACCTCAACTTGCTCACCTGCGAGTGGGCGCCAATGTGGGTCGTCGACTTCCCGATGTTCGAGGAGAGCGATGACGGCAGCTTGAACGCGCTGCACCACCCGTTCACTGCGCCCAAGTGCAGCCCGGAAGAGTTGGCAGCCAATCCAGGCACCGCACTGTCGCGTGCCTACGACATGGTGCTGAACGGCACCGAGCTGGGCGGTGGTTCGATCCGTATCCATCGCAAGGAGATGCAGCAGGCTGTGTTCCGCTTGCTCGGTATCGAGGCGGCGGAGCAAGAAGAGAAGTTCGGCTTCCTGCTCGATGCGTTGAAGTTCGGTGCGCCACCTCATGGGGGCCTGGCATTTGGTCTGGATCGCCTGGTGATGCTGATGACTGGCGCTCAGTCGATCCGTGAAGTGATCGCCTTCCCGAAAACCCAGAGTGCCGCGTGCGTGATGACTCAGGCGCCGGGGGGCGTGGATAACAAGGCGTTGCGCGAGTTGCATATCCGTCTGCGCGAGCAGCCGAAAGCCGAATAAAAACCTACTGCGCTCGGCTATGCGGCGTTGGAAAGAGACTCGAAATGCTCATTTGCTACGGCAAACTCCGCTTTCTCGTCTCCTTTCACCTTGCCTAGCCTTCGCTTGTGACGGTTTTCAGATCGATCTGTGATCGAAATGAATGAGAGGAATACGGAGTGAGTTATGGCTGGTCATTCTAAGTGGGCGAACATCAAGCACCGCAAAGGGCGTCAAGACGCCAAAAAGGGCAAGATTTTCACCAAGCTGATCCGTGAACTGACAGTTGCAGCAGGTCAGGGCGGTGGAATACCAGCGGATAACCCGCGTCTGCGTCTGGCGGTCGACAAGGCGCTGACTGCCAACATGACGCGCGATACCATTGATCGCGCCATTGCCCGTGGGGTGGGTTCGGATGACGGCGACAAGGTCGAAGAGCTCAGCTATGAAGGGTATGCGCCAAGCGGCGTGGCGATTATCGTCGAGGCCATGACCGATAACCGCAATCGCACTGCCGCCGCAGTCCGCCATGCGTTCAGTAAGTGTGGTGGCAATCTCGGTACTGACGGTTCGGTTGCCTACATGTTCGACCGCAAGGGTCAGATCAGCTTCGCCCCGGGCGTGGATGAGGATGCCTTGATGGAGGCGGCGCTGGAAGCCGGCGCCGATGACGTCGTGGTCAATGATGACGGTTCGATAGATGTGTTCAGTTCGTTCGCCGATTTTATTTCGGTAAACGAAGCGCTGACCGCCGCAGGGTTCGAGGGCGATGAGGCCGAGATTGCGATGATTCCATCTATCAGTTCGCCGATCGACGACCTGGATGTTGCGCAGAAAGTCATCAAGCTGATCGATATGCTGGAGGATCTGGATGACGTGCAGAGCGTCTACCACAATGCCGAAATTCCGGACGAAATCATGGAACAGCTAGACTGAGCGAGCGTTGTGAGTAAGCCGGAAGTTGTCGGGCATGTGCTGCCTTGGCGCTTCCGGCTTTTTCATGGCTGTTTTGCGGGTGACGATGTGAAGGGCTGCCCCTATACTGCTGGCTGGATAAATAAACAGTATGGTGGCTGGCTCTGGTCGGCGCCTCGGTCGGATGGCAGGGTATGACACTGATTCTCGGCATCGATCCCGGTTCGCGCATCACCGGTTATGGGGTAGTGCGCGACACCGGACGCAGCTGTGAGTATGTCGCTTCGGGCTGCATCCGTACCGGCAGCGGGTCGATGCCCGAGCGCTTGCAGATCGTGTTTCGGGGTGTGCGTGAGGTCATCGAAACCTATGGGCCGGTGACCATGGGCATCGAGCAGGTGTTTATGGCGCGTAACCCGGACTCCGCATTGAAGCTCGGTCAGGCCCGGGGCGTCGCAATTGTAGCGGGTGTCGAAGCGGGGCTGGATGTGTCCGAGTACACCGCCACCCAGGTCAAGCAGGCTATTGCCGGTACCGGCGGGGCGGATAAAGAACAGGTACAGATGATGGTCATGCATCTGCTCAAGCTGGTGCAGAAGCCACAGATCGACGCGTCGGATGCCCTGGCCATTGCCCTGTGCCACGCCCATCATCGGCAAAGTCTGATTCCCCATGGTCTGGCAGGCGCCAAGCGGCGCAGTGGCCGCCTTCGTTTGTAATGTTATTTAAGGAACACAGCGGTGATCGGACGTTTGCGCGGCACCTTGGCGGAAAAACAACCGCCGCATTTGATTGTGGATGTGCATGGGCTCGGCTATGAGCTGGAAGTGCCGATGACCACCCTGTACCGGTTGCCCGCAGTCGGCGAGCCGGTGACCCTGCACACTCATTTGGTGGTGCGTGAGGATGCTCATCTGCTCTATGGCTTCTTCGAGAAGCGCGAGCGTCAACTGTTTCGCGAGCTGATCCGTCTCAATGGCGTTGGTCCGAAGCTGGCGCTGGCATTGATGTCCGGCCTGGAAGTCGATGAGCTGGTGCGTTGCGTGCAAGTCCAGGATGCCTCGGTGCTGGTGAAAATTCCCGGCGTTGGCAAGAAAACTGCCGAGCGTCTGCTGGTTGAACTGAAAGATCGTTTCAAGGCCTGGGAGGCCGTGCCGGGTATGGCGACCCTGGTCGTTGAACCTCGCGCCGGTGGTGCAGTCTCAAGCGCGGAGGATGATGCAGTCAGTGCACTTATTTCTCTAGGTTATAAACCACAAGAAGCCAGTCGCGCCGTCTCCGCTATTAAGGAAGATGGTTTGAGCAGTGAAGATATGATTCGTCGTGCCCTGAAGGGAATGGTGTAACTCCAGATGCTAGAAGCAGATCGCCTGATTACCGCCACACCCCGCGACCGCGATGAGCAGGTGGATCGAGCCATTCGGCCGTTAAAGCTGGCCGAATACATCGGCCAGCCGAGTGTGCGCGAACAGATGGAGCTGTTCATTCAGGCCGCGAAAGGTCGTAGCGAGGCATTGGATCACACCCTGATCTTCGGCCCGCCAGGTCTCGGTAAGACCACTCTGGCCAATATCATTGCCCAGGAAATGGGGGTGTCGATCAAGAGCACCTCGGGTCCGGTGCTGGAGCGGCCGGGTGATCTGGCTGCGCTGCTGACCAATCTTGAGCCGGGCGACGTGCTGTTCGTCGATGAAATCCATCGTCTGTCGCCGATTGTCGAGGAAGTCCTGTACCCGGCGATGGAGGATTTTCAGCTCGATATCATGATTGGCGAGGGGCCCGCCGCGCGCTCGATCAAGCTGGATTTGCCACCTTTTACCTTGGTCGGCGCCACTACCCGCGCGGGCATGCTGACCAATCCGTTGCGTGATCGCTTCGGTATCGTCCAGCGTCTGGAGTTTTACAGTGTCGAGGATCTGGCAACCATCGTCACACGTTCGGCAGGTATTCTCGGCTTGCCAATTGAGGCCCAGGGGGCGTTTGAAATCGCCCGGCGTGCGCGGGGGACGCCGCGTATCGCCAATCGACTGCTGCGCCGCGTGCGCGACTTCGCCGAGGTGCGTGGTCAGGGTGACATCACCCGAGAGATCGCCGATCGGGCGCTGAATCTGTTGAATGTCGATGAGCGTGGTTTCGATCACCAGGATCGCCGGCTGTTACTGACCATGATGGAGAAATTCGACGGCGGCCCGGTGGGGGTCGATAGCTTGGCCGCGGCGATCAGTGAGGAACGCCATACCATCGAAGATGTGTTGGAGCCTTACCTGATTCAACAGGGCTTTATCATGCGCACCCCGCGAGGGCGGGTGGTGACACGGCATGCTTACCTGCATTTCGGCCTGAATGTGCCAAAGCGCATGGGCGAATTACCGACCGCCGACCTGTTCGACAGCAGTGGCGAGTAAGAAAAAATACTTGCTGTAGCCAATTGGCAAGTTCAGGAGCTAGCACTACAGTATGCACGCGCAAAACGGAGTTCAGCCTTTCGCTCATCGTTGTCGAGTTTATTACGAAGACACCGATGCCGGCGGCATCGTCTACTACGTCAACTACCTCAAATTTATGGAGCGGGCTCGCACCGAGTGCCTACGCGACCTGGGCTTTGCCCAGTCAACGCTGGCGGGTGAGGGCCTGTTGTTCGTCGTGCATTCAGCGGAGGCGCGCTATCACGCACCGGCCCGTCTCGACGATGAGTTGCTGGTCAGTGCGCAAGTAATCGAATTAAACCGTGCCAGCCTGCGTTTTCGTCAACAGGTCAGGCGGGCTGCGGATGACGTGCTGCTCTGTGAGGGGCAGTTTTTGGTGGCCTGTGTGCGCGCCGACAATTTGAAACCCCGGGCTATTCCCCAAGCTTTGCGTACGGCCTTTGCCGTCCTGAGCAGCCCGGGTACATCCAAAGCAGGAGAGTAAGCGTGGAAGCCAACGCCGTTGACCACATGTCGATGTGGAGTTTGATTAGCAACGCCAGCCTGGTGGTGCAGCTGGTGATGCTGACGCTGGTGGCCGCTTCGGTCACTTCGTGGGTCATGATCTTCCAGCGCAGCACACTGCTGCGCGCCGCCAAGCGCGCCCTGGATAACTTCGAGGAGCGTTTCTGGTCCGGTATCGACCTGTCCAAGTTATATCGTCAGGCGGGTAGCAATCCGGATCCGGACTCTGGTCTGGAGCAGATCTTCCGCGCCGGCTTCAAGGAATTCTCCCGCTTGCGTCAGCAACAAGGTGTCGATCCAGATGCGGTGATGGACGGCGTGGCCCGTGGCATGCGCGTAGCCATCTCGCGTGAAGAGGAGAAGCTCGAGCAAAGCCTGCCGTTTCTCGCCACAGTCGGCTCCACCAGCCCCTACATTGGTCTGTTCGGTACCGTGTGGGGCATCATGAACTCCTTCCGTGGCTTGGCCCAGGTGCAGCAAGCGACCCTGGCCACCGTGGCGCCGGGTATCGCCGAGGCCCTGATCGCTACCGCTATCGGCCTGTTCGCAGCCATTCCAGCGGTGATCGCCTACAACCGCTTCTCCTCCCGTGGCGAGATGCTGATCGGCCGCTACTACACCTTCGCCGATGAGTTCCAGGCGATCCTGCACCGTAAAGTGCACACCCGCGACGACTAAGCCTTAGGCATTCTCAATACAGGTTTTCAAGCCATGGCCAGAATTCGCAACAGACGCAAGCCCGTCGCCGAGATGAACGTGGTGCCCTACATCGATGTGATGTTGGTGCTGCTGGTGATCTTTATGGTGACCGCGCCAATGCTCAATCAGGGGGTCAAGGTCGACCTGCCGAAAGTCAGCAGCGAAGTGCTGCCACAAGACAATAACGCCCAGGTACTGACCATTTCGATCAAGGCCGACAAATCCTATTACTGGAACATGGGCACCGAGGTCGATGTCGATACCGTGCAGGATCAGGCCATGACTCTGGATGAGATGACGCGTGCGGTGACCGGCATCCTGGCTGAGAGCCGTCGCCAGGGTAAGCAAGTACAAGTGTTCGTGCGTGGAGACAGGGCGGTCGATTACGGTACGGTGATGTTAGCCATGAGTGGCTTGCAGCAGGCTGACGTGGGTAACGTCGGGCTGATTACCGAGGCGCCCTGATGCAACAGCGTGAGCGCTCTTCTTCGGAAAGCCTGTTCTGGCCGGTGGTGTGGGCGGTGGCGCTGCACACCCTGATGTTTGCGATGCTGTTCGTCAGTTTTGCCTTTGCCCCGGATTTACCGCCGGCAAGGCCCGTCGTGCAGGCAACCTTGTATCAATTGAAGTCGCAAAGCCAGGCGACCACTCAGACCAACCAGAAAATTGCTGGCGAGGCGAAGAAAACCGCTGCGCCGCAGTACGAAACCGAACAGCTGGAACAGAAAAAAGCCGAGCAGCAGAAGCAGGCAGCGGCGAAGGCTGCGGAACAAAAGAAAGCCGATGAGGTTCGAAAGGCCGAAGCGGCTAAAAAAGCGGATGCGGCGAAGGCCGACGCTGCGGAAAAACAAGCTGAGGCGGCGAAGAAAGCCGCCGAGCAAAAGAAGAAGGCCGATATCGCCAAGAAACAAGCGGCGGACGAAGCGGCGAAGAAGAAAGCCGCCGAAGATGCCAAGAAAAAGGCGGCGGAAGAGGCCAAGAAGAAGGCAGCAGAAGAGGCCAAGAAAAAGGCCGCTGCTGAGGCTGCTAAGAAAAAAGCCGCCGATGATGCCAAGAAAAAAGCTGCTCAAGAGGCCAGCCGCAAAGCGGCTGAGGATAAGAAGGCTGCTGCATTGGCCGAGCTGCTGTCTGACGAAGTCGGTCATCAGCAGGCGTTAGCCGAAACCTTGGGTGATCAGGTGGCCGGTAATCTTGATGACTTGATCATTAAGCTGATCACCGAAAGCTGGCAAAGACCTATGTCGGCCCGTAGCGGGATGAGCGTTGCGTTACTGATTCAGATGTTGCCCGATGGCACCATTACCAATGCCAGTGTCACCCGCTCCAGTGGTGATGCGGCTTTCGATAGTTCGGCGGTACAAGCGGTGCGCAACGTTGGGCGTATCGCGGAAATGCAACAATTGGATCGCGCTACCTTTGATCGCTTATATAGGCAGCGCGCTGTCTTATTCAAACCGGAGAATTGAACTCAGTGAATACCCTGATGCGTATTGTCCTGGTGGGGCTGGCCATGTTGGTCGGCAATGTTCAGGCGGCTGACCCCCTGGTGATCAGTAGCGGTAGTGATCGTGCGACACCGATTGCCGTGGTGCCGTTTGGTTGGCAGGGCGGTAGCGTGCTGCCAGAGGATATGGCCGACATTATTGGCAAGGATCTGCGCAATACGGGGGTTTTCGAGCCGATCCCGAAGCAGAACATGATCAGCCTGCCGACTCAGGCCAGTGAACTCATCTATCGCGATTGGAAGGCTCTTGGCGCCCAATATGTCCTGGTTGGCAGTATGGTTCCCAGTGGCGGCCGTTTGCAGGTTCAGTACGCGTTGTTCAACGTGGCCACCGAACAGCAGGTGATGACGGGTAGCGTGGGTGGGGGAGTCGATCAACTGCGCGACATGGCCCATCATATTGCCGATCAGTCGTTCGAGAAGCTCACTGGAACCAAGGGCGCGTTTTCCACGCGCATGCTCTATGTCACCGCCGAGCGCTTCTCGGTAAACAATACGCGCTATACCTTGCAGCGCTCCGATTACGACGGCGCTCGTGCAGTGACCCTGCTGCAATCGCGTGAGCCAATTCTGTCGCCGTCGTTTGCTCCTGATGGCCGGCGCATCGCCTATGTGTCATTCGAGCAGAAGCGTCCGCGTATCTTCGTACAGCACATCGATACCGGCCGGCGTGAGCAGATCACCAATTTCGAAGGTCTGAATGGCGCGCCGGCCTGGTCGCCGGACGGCAGTCGCCTGGCCTTCGTGCTGTCGCGTGATGGCAACCCGGAAATCTATGTGATGGACATGGGCTCGCGGCAACTGCGTCGCGTGACCAATCAGGGCTCGATTGATACCGAACCCTTCTGGGGTAAAGATGGCCAGACCATCTACTTCACCTCGGATCGTTCGGGTAAGCCACAAATCTACAAAACCAACATCGCCAGTGGTGCGGTTGAGCGTGTGACCTTCGTTGGTAACTACAACGCCAACCCGAAACTCTCTGCGGATGAAAAGACCCTGGTGATGATTCACCGCCAGGATGGTTATACCGTGTTCAAAGTAGCGGCACAGGATCTTCAGCGGGGTAATTTGCGCATTCTTTCTGATACCAGTTTGGATGAGTCACCCACTGTTGCACCTAACGGCACCATGATAATCTACGCCACCCGCCAGCAGGGTCGGGGAGTCTTGATGTTAGCGTCCACCAATGGTCGCGTTAGGCTCCCTCTTCCTACCGCTCAAGGCGAAGTTCGAGAGCCTTCCTGGTCCCCCTACCTGAACTGATGCGGCGCTACACCTTTGCTACTGCTTGAAATACTGCTTAACACACTGGGGTTCATTAGGAGTTACATGATGGAAATGCTGAAATTCGGTAAATTTGCTGCACTGAGCTTGGCTCTCGCCGTGGCTGTTGGTTGTTCCTCCAAGGGCGGCGATGCTGCAGGCGAAGGCGCTATTGATCCGAATGCTGGTTACGGTTCCGACACTGGTTCTGTTGACGGCAGCCTGAGTGAAGAAGCGGCTCTGCGCGCTATCACCACTTTCTACTTCGAATACGACAGCTCCGACCTGAAGCCGGAAGCCATGCGCGCTCTCGACGTTCACGCCAAGGACCTGAAAGGCAACGGCGCTCGCGTCGTTCTGGAAGGCCATGCTGACGAGCGCGGCACCCGTGAATACAACATGGCACTGGGTGAGCGTCGTTCCAAGGCCGTGCAGCGCTACCTGGTACTGCAGGGTGTTTCCCCTGCTCAGCTGGAGCTGGTTTCCTACGGTGAAGAGCGTGCGATTGCTACCGGTAACGATGAGCAGTCCTGGGCTCAGAACCGTCGCGTCGAACTGCGTAAGTAATTCGCCATGCGTATGTGCCGTCGTGCTTTAACCGTTTTGGTGCTCAGCCTGCCGCTTGCGGCTTGGGCTGAGGTTCCTGTGGTGGATAACGATGCCGGTTACGGCAGTAGTTACCCATCGCCTGGTTATGACACGTCCGGCGCCTACGCCGGGGGAGGGGCTGAGGCCCCTGCCTCGGCGCAGGGCATGCTGTTCAATCAGCTGCAACAGATGCAGCAGGAGATCGCGCAGCTGCGCGGTATGCTTGAAGAGCAGCAGAATGAAATTGAGCGATTGAAGCAACAAGGCCTGGAGCGTTACCAGGATCTTGATCGACGCTTGAGCAGTGGTGCAGCAGGTGCTGCGGCCACCCAGAATTCCTCGGGTGAGGGTGCGAGCAGTGCTTCACCAACACCTACTGTGGGTCAGACTCAGTCGCCCGCCAGCAATGGGCCCGCCGATCCGGAGAAGGAGAAGCTGTTTTATGACGCTGCCTTCGATCTGATCAAGGTCAAAGATTTCGACAAGGCCAGCCAGGCTTTTTCGGCGTTTCTGCGCAAATACCCTGACAGCCAATATGCCGGCAATGCTCAGTATTGGTTGGGTGAAGTGAACCTGGCGAAGGGCGATCTGCAGGGTGCGGGCCAGGCTTTTGCCAGGGTCAGTCAGGCGTATCCGCAGCATGCAAAAGTGCCTGACTCATTGTTCAAGCTGGCGGATGTTGAAATGCGCCTGGGTAACGTGGACAAGGCCAAAGGCATTCTGCAGCAAGTGATTGCCCAGTACCCGGGGTCGTCGGCGGCGCAATTGGCGCAGCGTGATTTACAGCGCTTACCCTAAAGCTGAATATGCGATCAAGAAAACCCGCGCCTGTCGCGGGTTTTTTCGTTAGAATCTTCGCCCTTTTCCCGCAACGGAGGCGGATGGCCTGTTTAGCCGTCACGCCCGTGGCTATATGCAAAAAAACCTGCGAATTACCGAGATTTTCTACTCGCTGCAGGGTGAGACGCGCACTGCCGGCTTGCCGACTGTATTCGTTCGCCTGACCGGCTGTCCCCTGCGCTGCCAATATTGCGACACCGCCTACGCCTTCAGTGGGGGGGAGGTCATGTCCCTTGACGCCATTGTCGAGCAGATCGCCGGCTATAAGCCGCGTTATATCTGCGTGACCGGTGGTGAGCCGTTGGCGCAACCCAATTGCATTCCTTTGCTCGAGCGGCTGTGTGATGCCGGCTATGAGGTCTCGCTGGAAACCAGTGGTGCCCTGGATGTTTCGGCGGTCGATCCGCGGGTGAGCAAGGTGCTCGACCTGAAGACACCGGGCTCGGCGGAAGTGGCGCGCAATCGTTATGAAAATATCGAGCTGCTAACGCCGAATGACCAGGTCAAGTTTGTCATCTGCTCGCGCGAAGACTATGACTGGGCGGTGTCCAAGCTGATCCAGTACCGGTTGGATCAGCGTGCCGGTGAGGTGTGGTTCTCGCCGAGTCATCAGCAGTTGAATGCACGCGCGCTGGCCGACTGGATAGTGGCCGACAACCTGCCGGTGCGTTTGCAGATGCAGTTGCACAAAATTCTCTGGAATGACGAGCCGGGTCACTGAGTTGGCTGAGCTGTTGTCTTGTGGACTCCGCTGTCCCAGATGGCTGTTCAAGCTGTTCGGCGCGCCTATAACAAGTCTGGCGGGTCGGTAATAAAGAGGAACACCCCATGAGTGAAAAAAAAGCAGTCATCCTGCTGTCCGGCGGTCTCGATTCGGCCACTGTGGTTGCCCTGGCAAAAGCCGAGGGTTATGCCTGCTACAGCATGAGTTTCGATTATGGGCAGCGTCATCGTTCAGAGCTGCAGGCGGCCGAGCGAGTGGCCAGGCAGCTGGGCGTGGTCGAGCACAAAGTGATCGGGCTTAACCTGAATGGCATCGGCGGCTCGGCGCTGACCGACAGCAGCATTGAGGTGCCGGAAGGGCCGAGTGAGGGCATTCCGGTGACTTATGTGCCAGCGCGCAATACCGTGTTCCTCTCCTTGGCCTTGGGGTGGGCTGAGGTGCTGGGGGCGCGCGATGTATTTATCGGGGTTAATGCCGTGGATTATTCGGGGTACCCGGATTGCCGGCCGGAGTTCGTAGAGGCGTTCCAGCGCATGGCTAATCTGGCGACGAAAGCCGGCGTCGAAGGGCAGGGCTTTCGCATTCGGGCGCCGTTGCAGAGCATGAGCAAGGCTGAGATTGTCCAGGCTGGTATGCAGCATGGTGTGGATTATGCCCTGACGGTGTCCTGCTATCAGGCCGATGATCAGGGCCGCGCCTGCGGTAAATGCGACAGCTGTCGCCTGCGTGCTGAGGGCTTTGTGGCGGCGGGTCTGGCCGATCCCACGCGTTACGCTTAAAAATATTTCGCGAAGTGTTGAATTCCTGAATTAAATCAGTATCATGCGCCTCGCGTCGGGTCGTTAGCTCAGTTGGTA
>NZ_AWSQ01000003.1 GCF_000498575.2 Pseudomonas taeanensis MS-3 | reverse complement strand
AGAGTAGGTCATCGTCAAGCGTCTAATACCAAAACCCCCGATCAGGAAACTGATCGGGGGTTTTTCTTTGTGCCTAATAATGCTCACGGTGTTGTGGCTTAATGAGGTCGGCACCAACCGCTGTTTGAGTGTGCCACTACATGGTCAGGCTGTGGGCAGGATGGAATATCTATTTCGAATACCGGATTGCCGGTACTCAAATAGTTTTCATACAGCCTGATCAAGTGGCTTTTTGCTGACAGATTTCAGTCACCGCGATACTCGCATCCGCTGGTACAGGTCTCGTGGATGCGGATGCGCGAAAGTTCAGGCAGAAGAGGTTTGAGCTGCTGCCAGATCCACTTCGCGATGACTTCGCTGGTAGGGTTTTCCAGGCCAGGAATCTCGTTCAGGTAGTTATGGTCTAGTTGTTCATAAAGCGGCTTGAAGATCGCTTTTATTTCAGAAAAATCACGAATCCAGCCGGTGTAGGGATCAACCTCACCTTCTATGTAGACGGCTACGCGAAACGAATGGCCATGCAACCGTCCACATTTATGCCCTTCGGGCACATGAGGAAGTCGGTGTGCGGCCTCGAACATAAATTCTTTGAACAGTTCCAAGGCATTTCTCTCTGAAAGTTCGTTGCTGCGAACAGCGATCTGATAATAGGGGATCT
The DNA here is from genome assembly GCF_000498575.2 of Pseudomonas taeanensis MS-3. Lineage (GTDB taxonomy): Bacteria > Pseudomonadota > Gammaproteobacteria > Pseudomonadales > Pseudomonadaceae > Aquipseudomonas > Aquipseudomonas taeanensis. The sequence goes on along the minus strand of NZ_AWSQ01000003.1, from coordinate 253,776 downwards.
TACCAGTTCAGGTGGCGCTTTAACCAACGTGAGGGGAGGGGGCGGCACTGCTACGTTACGAAGGCCTCCAAGGAGGCGGCGCGCTATAGGCAGTTCGTCTTCTCACTTGCTCTTGCCATTGACCTGATTTCGCTCATGTCGATAAACGCTGACGGCCTGATAAACCGCCTTTCTCAAGCGATTAATTCCTCCGATGGGGCGGTGATCGGGTAGCGAGTGCCAGGGATTGAAGGACAGGTTGTCGCAGAATAAATTTTGCTCAGTGCTATCAAAGTCTTGAGCAGGTAGCTGGATGGTGGCCACCGTTTCAAAAGGAGAGAAGGTCTGGTCCCATTCCACGCTGGGGTCTTCTATCGGCATGTAGTGTGCTGGGTCTTGCCGTTGAATTTGTAGGGCAAAGCAGGCGGGTGCACGATCGAGCGAGAGCTGTCGGTGTAGCGCACTGCGCAGGAAGTTCGGAAGGTCATGATTGGTAGCCGGCAATTCATACGTCGGGCAGTTCTCTGGCGCCGGAATGACTCGATACTTGATGTTGTATGGACCAAATTTGAAAGGCGCGATGGAGTTGTAGCTGGTTGCAACCGGGCTCTCGGGGGCGGGCGCCAAGGTTTTCAGGGCAATAATCAAATGGCGGACTTCCCAGTCACGTGGATCCCAGCCCGGGAAGAAAGCCAGCATTTTTTTGCCATCAGCTTGTTCGGAAAAATTACTTTTGTATTCGGCAACGTCGCGCACGAAGAACGTGGGGTGGTTGAACATCACGAAGTCTTGTTCGGTCGCGTGTTGAGAGCCATCGATGAGCTTTTCGCCCGGCACATCGAGAAGTTTGATGGCCATGCCGCGGGCATCACGAATACGGTCGAATTGTGGGTAGGCGTTGCCATTGGACAAGCGCATCCAGGCTTGCCATGTTTTCCCCGGTTCGCTAAATACGCCATGCTGGAGGTTGCTGTCGAGATCGGACAGCACGGTTACCTGCGCTCTTACGCACCCGTGAGCTTTTGCGTGGGCGTCACGCAGGACCCGGGTGTTATCACGGTGTTGCTCGACGACACGGATAGCATCTTCGATGATGCTTTGCGTGAGGGCCGCTTCACCTGGGGGAATTTGCTCCTCACTGTTGACTGGCCCAGAGAATTTCCAACTGTAGTAGGCCGTACCCACACCCAAGCTGACGAGGCCTACTGCCAACAGAAGTAGCAGTAGTTTTCCGAAAAAACGGCCGAGCCAGAGCCAGAGTCGTTTGAACATTGAGCAAGTCCTTGTGGTTATTGTTATAGCTGAGTTCTGCCTTGGTTCCTGCGCGTCAGCCCGCGACTGAATGGGGCTTGCTTAACTCTGGCACTTGGGGCCGGGATTCCAGGGCTTTGCCTTGATCGGCGCGAGCTGTTTTTCGAGTTCCACATTACCCAATACCTTGAGGTACTCAATCAGCGCCCAGCGTTCTTCGGGTTGCAGCGAGCGTCCAATCACGCCCTCATCGCGGCAGCCTGCTCTGAACTCATGACCGCGGTTGCTGTTACCGGTAATCGTGGTATCGAATAAAAAACCACCGGGGAACTGCTCACTGTTGAAGCCGACTTGTTTGGGGTTGAACTCGAAATTACCGACCCAGAACTGTGTCTGTCGTTCTGAAACGGGTGACAGAAGTTGAAAAAGCGTGGGCACGGAGCCGTTGTGCAGAAATGGGGGGGTTGCCCAGATACCGTGCAGCGGCCGGGCTTTGTAGCCGCGCTTTTCTTGCACACCGATAGGCAAACCGTAGCCATCCATACGCCAGCGTTCGCGGGGCTGGATGCCGGCGTCCTGATAGGCACGGTTTTCCACGTAGGCTGTCACATAGGCCAAGCCTTTTGCGCTGGAAATACTGCGTGGATCAACGTCATCGACTGTCGAACCGAAGAGCCGAACATCCAGCTTGCTTAACTCGGTGTTAGTCCAGCCTAGTTTGCTGATATCGAAGCGATGGTCGGCGATATTGTCAGCGGTAGTGGGATCCGTACCGACGATGCGGGTCGGCACAATACGCATGCGCCATTCTGGGTCGCGCGCCGGTGCCAGCCGTTCATTTCTGGGTTTAGGGTCTGGGGCATGGCAATAGGCGCAATTCTCGCTAAACAAGGCACGTCCCTGACTGGCAAGTTGCAGGTCAATGTCGCCGAAGATCTGCTCTGGCCAGTAGGGCGGTTTTAACTGTTTGAGGGTTTCTTCGAGGGTGTATAAATCTCGTAGACGCACGCTGGAAGCATAGCGCTCGGCTTCTGCTACCGGCTGGCCGTTCGCTTCGATAAGGCGTAGCGTCGCGCCAACACCTAGGGCTTCGCCAACATTGCGCGCCATGGGTTGCATAGCAGAGCCGTTCCACTGTACCCAGTCGAACTTCCAGATGTCCCAGACTTGCGGGTAACTTACAGGGGCGTTGGCTTTGCGGTAGTTACTGGGGTCGATGGCATCACCGAACACACTGTTAGCGATGCGTCCAAAGGCATCGGTCCTGCCAAAGCCTTCTTCGGTCGGATAGAGACCGCGGTGCCAGTCGTTATAGGCTGTGCCTAACAGGCGATCGAGGACGACTTTAAAGTCATGGCGCAGTCGATCGCGTCCCTCGGCGTAGTTCTCGGCAAGCACCTCTTTGGCGAAACGCCTGAACTTCAAGGGGTTGTAGTAGGTGAACGCCATACTCATGCCAAGTGATTGGCCAAAGCTGCCGCCTCTTAGGGTTGGTACGGTCGACGCGAGAGAGTGCAGGGCTGACCCTCCGTCGATCCGAATGGCCTGTCCTTTGTAGCGCAACTCACCGGTGTGGCAAGCCGCGCAACTGATATCCAGATACTGAATGCCTGTCTCTTTGTCCTCATGCCGAGCAAAACCCACCGGCAGATTCGCGGGATTACGCTCAGAAGGCTGTTGCTGAGGGTCGACCAGAAAGCCAAAGCGGGCCAGGTAGTCCGGGGTAGCGAATTTACTTGTGCCAAGGGGTAATTCGAGGGCACTGAACCAGTCGTAGCGCAAACCTTTGACTTGGGTCCCTTGTGGGGTGTAGTAGAAGGTCTGGCGCTCTTCATCGCTCCATTGAGCAAGATAATGGAGCTTCTCGGGTTTCTGGTAGGTCGGTAGGTCGGGATAGGCGATAAAGTACAGACCGATGGCCAACCCAGTAATCAGTATCCCCAGAGTCCCATACAGGACGCGACGGAGTGTAGACATCTGACACTTCCTTGTAGCGCTTTTATTTGCCTGACTTTATGCCAAGTCAAAAGGCTAATGGCAAGCTGCCATTGGCTCGCACCTAGAAATCCGCACACTACCTTTGTGAATTGCTTACAGCTGAGGGGCTGGGCAGGGGGCGGTTCTTCACGGTTTGTGGATGAGTCGCCTCAGGATGTACTCGTGCGGTTGGAACTCATGGCTCATTACTTTTCTAATGAATAGCCTTCGATCAAGACGCCGAGATGCGTTTGATGCCGTAGTTGTCCATCGAGAGTCAGGAGCGAGTACATGCATCCCTTTGAGGCCGAGAAACCACCGCAGCTGGCCATTTTGCTCGGCTATGTCGGTCTGCTCCCCTTTGTCAGTGGCGCGCTGGGGATCTGGGTGATTCCAGTTGGCTGGCGGCCCTTCGTATTAGCGGCATTGTTGGATTATGCAGCCGTGACACTGGCTTTTATGGGGGCCGTTCACTGGGGGCTGGCGATGCGAGCGCAGGTAACCGATGAGCGTGCGCAGGTGCAGTTGGGGTTGTCGGTGATAGCCCCCCTGCTCGGGTGGCTGGCAATTGCCGACGCTTTGCCTATGGGATTGGCCTTACCAATACTTTTGCTGGCATTCGTGGTTCTTCATTTTGCTGACCTGATGGCCGTTAAATTGAATTTGGCGCCGCGTTGGTACCCGAGCTTGCGTACGCCGCTAACGATCATCGTCACACTGAGCCTGTTGCTGGCGTGGACCAGCGTGTTGTTTGAATGACTTTAGCCATTCGCTGACGCAAACAAGTGCCTGCTTGCGACGAGCCGGCCAGCCTCCCTGAATGCATTGAAACGGTTGCTGATGGCGCTGCAACCAGCGCTCGCAGTCCTGGTAGAAAGCGAGGCGTTGCGCCAGTTCTGGCTGACAACGTTGGCCATCGTCGACCCAGGGTACAGCAACTGGGTCGAGCAGTAAGTGCAGGTGGTAATCGCGCCTGAGCAGCTCGTCCTCTATCCAGGGAGGGCAGTCGCCAAATAGCTCGCGACTCCAGAGCAGGTTACTCAGCAGGTGAGTGTCGAGAATTAGCAGTGTTGGGCACGCAGCGCGCGCTGCATCTTCCCAGGCAAGCTGACCACGTGCGATCTCTGGAATATCGGCGTAGCAGGTGTCACGTTGTTCACGCTCGATAAAGTGGCGCACATATTCGCCAACGATGTGACCGCCAAAGACGGACTGGACTTCCTTCGCCAGCCAGCTTTTGCCGCTGGACTCCGGACCGGTAAGTACTAGTACTTTCATGAGGTCGTCAGAGCGGGATCACGGCGCCAGGTCAGCCAACCGCTAATCGCCAGCAGGGTGAAGAGTGCATACAGGCCTGCAGTCAGATACAGCATTTGTTGCACGAACAGCGCAACAAAGAGCAGATCGAGCGCTATCCATAGCGGCCAGCACTCGACACGTTTTTGCGCCATCCATACTTGCGCGACCAGGCTGAATGCGCTGAGCGCGGCATCGAACCATGGGGCGGCAGCATCTGTGAAACTAGCCATCAGATAGCCCAGGCCAAGGGCTCCTAAGGTGCCGATCAGTAGACTGAGCAGTAAGCCTTGGGCGCTAAGGCTGCTCACCTGGACCCCTTGGTGCTGTTGACCGCCTTGTGTCCACTGCCACCAGCCATAGAGCTGCAAGGCCGCGTAGACGAATTGCAGCAGCATGTTCGAATAGAGTTTTCCTTCAAAGAAGATCCAGCCGTAGAGCGACACCATGACCAGGCCTATCGGCCAGCACCATCGATTTTGCTGCACAGTTAGCCAGACCGCCCAGACACCGAGAGCGGAAGCAAATAGTTCTAAGAAAGACATGGGTTTCCCACAAATAAGAATTCAGTCTGGACAGACAATAAAGGGCGCTGATTGTAGCTGCTGTGGTTGAGACGGTCGCGGTTCCGGCAAGGAAAAACGTCTCTGCAACTCAAGAGCAATGCCGATGCGGGATATATCCAAGGCTTCAAACCCGCCGAATGGCGCCTCTTCTGTAGGGCAGGGGAGCGCCGACCCTAGCAAGCCAAACTATCGGCTTGGCGATAGAGCGCTAGCAGTTTACGGGTGATGGTTTGCTGGATATCGTCGCGCTCGAAGGAAGACAGGCGGGTGAGGCGATTGACCTGCAGTCGATGCAGGTGGATATAAGGCATGTGCTGGTCGAACTCGCGCAAATCCCCCTTCATCATGATCGGCAGGAATACGTCGCCGAGTTTTTTCTGATTGCTGATGATTTGCGCCAGCGCCTGCTTGAATGGCATGGTTTTCGGTGTCGGTCCACCTTCCTTGATCTGCGTGGTCAGCAGCAAGCCAGGCTTGCCCAGTACTACGCCGGGAAGCACGCAGAGTCCGGTCTTACGCACGGCCAGCGCCTCGATGCCGTGGAGGGTGTCGTGAAAGGCGTAAGGGTTCGGTAGCACGACCATCTTGCGGCCGAGGTCGCTGGGAAAATGCAGGTTGTAGTTGGTGTAGAGCTGGCGCACCGATTCTGAATAGACGCACAGGCGGTTCTCAAATAGCGTAATGAAACGCTCGGCCAGCTCGCGTCGGGCCATGCTGTCCATATCCCAGATCAGGTCCTGATTCTGTGGCCGGCTGAGGTCGACTTCCTGATGCTCCATGTTACTCATTCATTTCCCCCGCACACGAAACGGTCCTCGCAGTCTATTCATCTGTTCAGATTGTGTCGAAACGTTGGATGGCTACAGTCGAGAGTTTCGCGGTAAACGCCTTGTTCTAGGTCAGTCCGGAAACATGGTTGACAGTATGGTTGATATCTCTGAGCCCATGCGATTGTTATAGCGTGGAGTTGACGAGGGGATTACTCAAGCCGCTCAGACTGTGTCGTAATTGGGGCATTTGCGCCAGCCGTACCTCACTGGCAAAAGGCCAATGAGACCGTGCCGTCTTAAGATTGCGTTGTCGGCGCAGGACTACCCCTGAGAGCCTCCTGAGTCTCCGCGATCAATTATGTGGTGCTTTGAGGGCGTAGCTTAGTTGCTCATGGACCCGTCCCGAGGGGGTAATTGAGCCTGTTTATCTGGTAGCATCTCGGCGCTTCGGACGAACCTGAAGCATCTGGCTTTTTCTTTGCCGTAAAACTTGTGTTGTGGTTTGAGTCCAAGACCAACCCGGTACTTAATTGGCACGTATTTCTCGCGCGGAGCTTGCTTCGCGCGCTATAGGAGTTTGGATGGACCTTTGGACTGCCGTACAGGCATTGATCTTGGGGATTGTCGAAGGCATCACTGAGTTCTTGCCGATCTCCAGCACGGGCCACCAAATCATAGTTGCGGATCTCATCGACTTTGGTGGTGAGCGGGCAATCGCCTTCAATATCATCATTCAACTGGGGGCTATTCTTGCGGTGGTCTGGCAGTACCGACGCAAGATTCTCGACGTGCTGATGGGGCTGCCGACAGAACGACCGGCGCAACGATTCACCGGCAATCTGTTGATCGCCGTCATTCCTGCGGTGATTCTCGGGGTGACCTTCGCAGATCTGATTCATGAGTACCTGTTCAATCCCATCACCGTCGCAGGGGCGCTGGTGGTGGGCGGTGTAATCATGTTGTGGGCCGAAAGACGCGATCATGTGGTGAGCGCCGAAATTGTCGACGAGATGAGCTGGAAGCAGGCACTCAAGATCGGGTTAGCCCAGTGCCTGGCGATGATTCCCGGAACCTCGCGTTCCGGCGCGACAATTATCGGCGGTCTGTTGTTCGGTTTGTCGCGTAAGGCCGCCACAGAGTTTTCCTTCTTTCTGGCGATGCCTACGATGGTCGGTGCGGCGGTGTATTCGGGCTACAAATACCGTGAGTTGTTTCAGCCGGAAGATCTGCCGGTGTTCGCTCTCGGCTTTGTCATCTCATTTATCTTCGCCATGATCGCCGTACGCGCGTTGCTCAAGTTTATCGGTAACCACAGCTATGCGGCATTCGCGTGGTACCGCATCGGCTTTGGTCTGCTGATTCTGCTGACCTGGCAACTTCAACTGATTGACTGGAGCACGGCCCAAGGCTGAAGGTTGCGGCTGTATTCGTGAGATTGATTAAAGGCGCGCTATATAGCGCGCCTTTGTCATAGTAACGCCTGGTAATGGAGGCGTTTATGGATCTGCTTGAGCACCAGTTACTTGAGGTCAACGGCATTACGCTGAGCCTTTACAGCTGCGGCCCTCTAGATGGGCGGCCAGTATGGCTGTTGCATGGCTTTCCTGAGTGTTGGCATTCCTGGCGCCAGCAGATCGCTCCGCTGGCTGCGGCCGGGTACCGGGTGTTGATTCCGGAAATGCGCGGCTATGGACAAAGCAGTGCACCGCGTGAGCCGTCAGCCTATGACCTGATTACCGTGTGTGGTGATATCCAGGCGGCGATGGACGCCCTTGGCCAGCGTGAAGTTTGTGTGGTCGGGCATGATTGGGGGGCACCGATAGCCTGGCACCTGGCGCTGCTCGAACCGCAGCGGGTGAAAGCGCTGGCTGGTATGGCCGTGCCCTTTGGGGGGCGGCCTAAACAACCTGCGATAGACATCATCCGGCAGCTGTATGCCGAGCGTTTTCACTACATCCTGCATTTCCAGCAACCCGGAGTGGCCGAGCTGGAGATGGATGCGGATATCCCCCGTACCTTGCGGATGATGATGCACAACACATCGGCCGTCGTACCCAAGGATTTCTTCCTGCAGGACAAACCCGTTGGCGCCACGCTGTTTGCAGGTATGCAAGATCCCCTAACACTGCCGGACTGGTGCGATGAGCAGGCATTTGACGAGTACGTGAAGACGTTCGCCGGCCGCGGTTTCTATGGTGCGCTTAACTGGTACCGCAACTTTGAGCGCAACTGGCAACGTACTGAGTCATTTGCCGGACGACAGATCGAGCAGCCGGCGCTGTTTCTGCTAGGCGATAAGGACCCGGTTGGCACCCTGGAGGCCTATACCCTCAAGCAGATGCCCAAGCGAGTGCCGCGCCTGGAGCAGCATCTGTTGAGCGATTGCGGGCACTGGATTCAGAACGAGCAGGCCGAGCAGGTTAACCAGCATTTGCTGGGCTTCTGCAGTCGTCACTACCCTGCTTGAAACCATCAAATGCCCCTAGAATGCTGCTTTTTGTAGCAGGAGTGGACATGCGATGGAGCAGCAGGGGTTGTTGAAACGCTGGAACGATGAGCAAGGCTTTGGCTTTATTCAGCCGCTACAAGGCGGCGCGGAAGTGTTTGCGCATATATCGGCGATGCGTGGCGACCGGCGGCCTGTGTCCGGTGACAGGGTGATGTATATCGCCAGCAAGGATGGTCGGAGCCGATTGCGCGCCGAGCATGTACGTGTAGCAGGAAGCCTGGCGCTCGACCAGTCAGCTATTCGAACCAAGCCAAAATCGTTAGAAATGCCAGTTGCCAGGGCGCGCAAGCCCAAGAAAACTTCATCGAGGCGCGAGTCCATGGGGCCGGTGAAAAACCTCGCGTTGAAACTGCTGGTATTAACCCTGTTGTGCAGCCTGCCGTTGAGTGGTGCCATTCAGTTGCTGCTGGATTCGGGATTCATTTGGGCACTGGCAGTCTACCCTGTGGCGAGTGTAATCAGCTTCGTGCAGTACTGGCAGGACAAGGCCAGCGCACAAAAGGGGCGCTGGCGAACGTCGGAGAACGCCTTGCATTTTTTCGAGCTGCTGGGCGGCTGGCCGGGCGCTTTGCTTGCTCAACAGTGCTTTCGCCATAAAACCCGCAAAGTTTCTTTTCAGTTACTGTTCTGGATGATTGTCGCGGCGCATCAGGCGTTTTGGCTCGACTGGTTACTGTTGGACGGCACCTATTTCACTGAGTTTGTGCGTGTGGCGCTGCCGCATTAAGATCGTCAGAGATCGAGTAGTAAACCGGGTTGCAGGCGTTTAGGTAGCTTGCGCACCACCAGTTGGTGCGAATGAGTCAGCAACTCGCGCAGTTCGTCATCGCCGATGGACAGATGCGCGCAATTCATGCTGATCCAGTGTGCCCGTGCCAGATACGGCGCCGGACGAATGCCAGGGCGGTCTACAAAGCCCAGAAACAGGTCACTGTCGACTTTGAAGGCTAGGTCATGACCGAGGAAGTTGAGGATGGCGAACATCTTGTTTTCGGCCACGGAGAACACCTGGTTGTTGCCCCATTTGAAGTCCTCACGAGCCCCGGGCAGTTGCAGGCAGAATTCCGCTATCTCATGTTGCTTCATGTGCATTCACCCTTGTCGCGAGTACTCAGGCTAACTTAGCAGAGCATAGGCTTGGCGATTGGCTAGAGCAGCAGTAGGTCGGCGTTGAACACTCGGCTCAGATATTTGATCCCTTGTCCGCTACCGACATGCAACCCGGCAAATGGCCACTCGCCAAGTTGCTCGCGGTCGTCTGAACGGATCGCTGCGAGTGAAAAAAAGCCTGCTATCGAGCAGGCTTTTTCCTGGAGGCTGACCCTGGGCAGAGTCACCGTTGGCGGTGCCTCAGACGACTACGCCCTGGCTGCGCAGATAGTCGTCGTAGGTGCCGCTGAAGTCGATCACGCCGCTGGCGGACAGTTCGATGATGCGGGTTGCCAGCGAGGAGACAAACTCGCGGTCATGGCTGACGAAGATCAGCGTGCCCGGATAGTTTTCCAGTGCCAGGTTGAGCGCCTCGATGGACTCCATGTCCAGGTGATTGGTCGGTTCGTCCATGATCAGCACGTTGGGTTTTTGCAGGATCAGCTTGCCGAACAGCATGCGCCCTTGCTCGCCGCCGGAGATCACTTTCACCGATTTGAGAATTTCGTCGTTGGAGAACAGCATGCGTCCCAGGGTGCCGCGAACCAGCTGTTCGCCGCCCTGGGTCCAGCGGCCCATCCATTCGAACAGGGTGGCTTCGTCTTCGAAGTCCGACGCGTGGTCCTGGGCGTAGTAGCCGATTTCAGCGGCGTCGGTCCATTTTACCGTACCTGCGTCAGGGCTCAGTTCATTGACCAGGGTGCGCAGCAGGGTGGTCTTGCCGATGCCGTTGGGGCCGATGATCGCCACGCGCTCGCCGGCTTCGACGGTGAAACTGAAGTCCTTGAACAGGGGCTTGCCGTCGAAGCCTTTGGCCATGCCGTCGACTATAACGGCCTGACGGTGCAGCTTCTTGGTTTGCTCGAAGCGGATAAAGGGGCTGACCCGGCTCGAAGGCTTGACTTCTGCCAGTTGGATCTTGTCGATCTGCTTGGCGCGCGAGGTAGCCTGCTTGGCTTTCGAGGCGTTGGCCGAGAAGCGGCTGACGAACGATTGCAGTTCGCTGATCTGCGCCTTCTTCTTGGCGTTGTCCGAGAGCAGCTGCTCGCGTGACTGGGTGGCGACCGTCATGTACTCGTCATAGTTGCCCGGGAAGAGGCGCAGTTCGCCGTAATCCAGGTCAGCCATGTGGGTGCACACGCTGTTGAGGAAGTGTCTATCGTGGGAAATGATGATCATCAGGCTGTTGCGCTGAGTCAGCACGTTTTCCAGCCAGCGGATGGTGTTGATGTCCAGGTGGTTGGTTGGCTCATCCAGCAGCAATACTTCCGGGTCGGAGAACAGCGCCTGGGCCAGCAATACGCGCAGCTTCCAACCTGGAGAAACTTCGCTCATTGGGCCGAAATGCTGCTCGATACCTATACCCAGGCCGAGCAGCAATTCACCGGCGCGGGATTCGGCCGTGTAGCCGTCCATTTCCGCGAACTCGGTTTCCAGCTCGGCCACCGCCATGCCGTCTTCTTCGGTCATCTCGGCCAGTGAGTAGATGCGGTCGCGCTCGGCTTTAACTTTCCACAGTTCTTCATGGCCCATGATCACGGTATCGATCACGTTGAATTCTTCGTAGGCGAACTGATCCTGGCGCAACTTACCCAGGCGCACGTTCGGCTCCAGCATCACCTGCCCGCCAGAGGGCTCCAGGTCGTCGCCGAGGATCTTCATGAAGGTCGACTTGCCGCAGCCGTTAGCGCCGATCAGGCCATAACGGTTGCCGGCGCCAAACTTGACGGAAACGTTCTCGAACAGTGGCTTGGCGCCGAACTGCATGGTGATGTTAGCGGTAGAAATCAAGACGGTTATCCCGGAACGCAGTGGCGCTTTCGCGCAAAAGGGCGCGATTGTAGCGGTTTAGCAGGCGCAAGGGCAGTTCCAGAGATGGACGGATGTGTACAGGTGCTTTCAACGCGTGGCTAGAGCATCGACACGACAGGCCGACAAGACGCAACAGATAAAACTGCGGACGAATATTAACTGCAAGCCGCTCGGCAAAATATAGGGGGGATGACGCGCTGCAGGCTGGTCGAGCCCAGTAATGTTGGGTTCAGTCGCGGTAGAACACCTGCACCAGGTGATAGCCGAACTTGCTTTTAACCGGGCCATGCACCTCGCGCAGTGGCTTCTTGAAAATTACCTGGTCGATTACCCCCACCATTTGTCCGGGCCGCACCTCGCCCAGGTCGCCGCCGCGCTTGCCGGATGGGCAAGTAGAGAACTTGCGCGCCAGCACGTCGAAGGCTTCGCCAGCGGCGATACGTTTTTTCAAGGCAGCGGCTTCGGCTTCGGTTTTCACCAGAATGTGGCGTGCCATAGCTTTGGCCATGGGCGGTTCCTCACAGGAGCGGAGCGCACATTGTGCCAGTATTAGCGCACTCGTTGAAAATTCGCGGACTGCAGTGAGCATTGCCGCGAACCCACAGTAAGATTGGCCTAACTTCATACACCATTGCCTTACGGGATTATGCTCGATGGATATCCAACCCATGCTGAAAGTCCTGGCCAGCCAGGACGGTTCCGATCTTTATCTGTCTACCGGTGCGCCGCCCTGCGCCAAGTTCAATGGCGTGCTCAAGGCGCTCAGCGCCGAGCCGCTTAAGGCCGGCGAGGTGGCAGCAGTCGCCGATGCGATCATGGATAGCGCGCAGCGCGAAGAGTTCGAGCGGGAGCTGGAGATGAACCTGGCGATCTCCGTGGCGGGCGTTGGACGCTTTCGTATCAATATCTTCAAGCAGCGCAATGAGGTCTCCATTGTCGCGCGCAACATCAAGCTGGATATTCCCAAGTTCGAAGACTTGAAACTGCCCGAAGTGCTACTCAAGACGGTGATGGAAAAACGCGGTCTGGTGTTGTTCGTCGGCGGCACCGGCTCGGGCAAGTCGACTTCCCTGGCGGCGCTGATCGACTACCGTAACCGCAACAGTGGGGGCCATATCATCACCATCGAAGATCCGGTGGAGTACGTACACCGGCACAAGAAATCGATCATCAATCAGCGCGAAGTGGGTGTGGATACCCGCAGTTTCCACGCCGCCTTGAAAAACACCCTGCGTCAGGCGCCGGACGTGATCCTGATCGGTGAAATTCGTGATCGCGAGACCATGGAACACGCCCTGGCTTTTGCCGACACCGGGCACCTGGCGATCTCCACGTTGCACGCCAATAACGCCAACCAGGCATTGGACCGTATCATCAATTTTTTCCCGGAAGACCGCCGGCCGCAGCTGCTCAACGATCTGGGCAACAACCTCAAGGCCTTTGTCTCCCAACGCCTGGTGAAAACCACTGACGGCAAACGTCGCGCCGCCGTGGAAGTGTTATTGGGTACGCCAACCATCCGTGATTTGATCAAGCGCAACGAGTTTGCCGAGATCAAGGAGATCATGGAGAAGTCCAAGAACCTTGGCATGCAGACCTTCGATCAGGCCCTTATCGACTTGGTCCACGAAGGCGCTATCGATGAAGATGAGGCGGTGAAAAATGCCGACTCGGCGAATAATGTTCGCCTCAAACTCAAGCTGTACAAGGACAACCCGGCTGCTGCGGTTCCAGCCGCTCAAGCCACTGCCGTGCCGAGGGCCGCGCCAGAGCCTGTTGCTGCCGCGCCTGGTTGGGGAGGAGAGTTGACGCTCGAGGATATCGCTGAAGAGGAAGTTTCTGAAAATCCGGGCCGCACGGGGATCTGATCAAGGTAATGGCTCGGAGATTTGCCGCTCCCCGGGTTTCTGGTTTAAGGGTAAACGAGCCCGAAAACGCCGACAGAGTGGCGCGCTTGACGTTGAGCAATCCAAAAGACAATAACTAAGGAATCACTATGCTAGGGAATGTGGGGTTGTTGGCCGGTTTGGCCTTGTTGATATTCATGGCTTTACGTGGCGCCAATATATTTATTGCCGCCTTGGTGTGCGCTTCGGTAGTGGCGCTGACTAACGGTTTATCGCTTCCTCAAGCGCTGCTCGAGTATTTCCCTTTTGGCCCGCTGGGGGCTTTCTCCTTCGCCGGCAAGTTCTTCGTCTTGTTTCTCTGTGGCGCTATATTTGGCAAGGTCATGGCGGCCAGCCAGGCGGCCAGCAGCATTGCGCAGGCGATTACGCGCAGCCTGGGCACCCGCCGCACGTTGTGGGTGACCATGTTGGTGTGTGCCGTGCTGACCTATGGCGGTGTGGTGGTGTTTGTGGTGATTTTCACCATGTATCCACTGGGCATTTCCTTGATGCGCGAGGCCAACCTGCCCAAGCGCCTGTTCTGTGCCGCCACCGCCTTGGGCGCCGGCACGTTCACCATGACGGCGTTGCCAGGCACTCCGTCGATTCATAATGTGATCGCCGCCAGTGCCTTGGGCACCGACCTGTTTGCCGGAGCCTGGATCGGATTGCTGGCCAGCGCGTTGATGATTGCCCTGGGTATGGCTTATGTGCAGCGCGAGTGGCGACTGGCCTCGCATCGCGGCGAAGGATTTGATGCCAATGCGCAGGATTTGCGTATGGAGCAAATGGCGGGTGTGCCGGGCTCAGGTCCGCATTGGGGGCTGGCCGTGGTGCCGATTCTGGTGGTGCTGGGCATCATCCTGCTGCCGCGTTTATTGTTGCTCAGTGGCCTAACGCTCACCGAACAGGGAGTGCTGAGGGCGCTTGTGGGCTTTAGTCAGCAACAGCCAATCCTCTGGCCGAGTCTGGCATTGGTGATGGCCACGGTTGTTGCGGTATTGCTGTTTCCCGGTTTGCGGCGCAATACGGTCGCGGTGCTGGGGCAGGGCGCCGACGATGCGATCATGCCGCTGTTGAACACTGCAGCGGTGATTGGGTTTGGTGGTGTGGTCACCCAGACAGCAGGCTTTAGTCAGTTCTCCCAGTGGATATTGACCGTGGATTTACCGCCGCTGTTGTCGATTTTTGTCTCGGTCAGCGTAGTGTCGGGGATTGTGGGCTCGGCATCAGGCGGCTTGCAGATTTTTATGCAAACCCTGGCGCCTAAATACCTGGAAATGGGTGTTGAGCCTGAAGTACTGCACCGCATTGCCAATATCGCCGCGGGTGGGCTGGACTCTCTGCCGCATTGTGGCGCTGTGATTGCCATGTTGATGATCATGGGGCTGACCCACAAGCAGGCCTACAAGGATATGTTCGTGGTGACGGTGCTGATACCGGTAATTGCCGTATTGTGCTGTATAGCAGTCTTGAGCGTGATCTGAACTATCCTGCGCGTGGGTGAAGTGCAGGTGTTCGCGCCCAGAATATTCAGGTCATGATGCAACCACCTGTGTTGTTCACTCTACAGGTGGCGGCCGTTCTAGCCGGTTGACTGGACTGGCCGGAATGCTGGACCGTCGACACCGGCCGCAGCCCAGCGGTCAAGGCACAATCAACCTGGTTCATGCAGAATCGCGCGTAGACGGTATTTGTCAGCGCGGCCGGTTTGACCGATCATATTGGTAAGTATTTACCTTTGCTCACCTACAGTTGCATGTACTATCAGGGTGTTTTTCCCCGAATTGTGAACAACAAAGCCTATTTCAGATTTCAGCAGTTGTAGCGCTGCGGCAAAAGTCGCTTTGCCTGGAAGCGATCAATAAGGTGCGGGGACGGGTATAGGATTTATCAGAGGAGTTGAGATGAGCGAGATGTTGTCCATTCACCATGACTTGGCCGGTCATCAATTCGAGACCACAGTGGATGGTGATCGTGCTTACCTGGCCTATATGGACCTGGGGAAGCAGACCTTGGACATTTATCGCACTTTCGTTCCGAACACGTTGCGTGGTCGTGGAATTGCGGCGGCCTTGACTGAGCATGCCTTGCAGTACTCCGAGCGCATGGGCTACACCGTGATTCCTTCGTGCTCTTATGTGGAACGCTACATGGAGCGGCGGCAGCGGCATACTGCCAAAGGCTAAGAGCGCTTGAATGAAAACGCCGGGCATTGCCCGGCGTTTTCATTTGCCTCGACGCTTAGGCGCGATGACGTTGTGGCAGCACGTCCTTGAGTTTGGCGTGCATGCCGCGCAGGGTTTTCTCGGTGCTGTCCCAGTCGATGCAGGCATCGGTGATAGACACCCCGTATTTCATCTGGGCGAGATCCTTGGGGATCGACTGATTGCCCCAGCCCAGGTGACTTTCTACCATCAGGCCGACGATCGACTGATTGCCTTCGAGGATCTGGTTGGCGACGTTGTCCATCACCAGCGGTTGCAGGGCCGGGTCCTTATTCGAGTTGGCGTGGCTGCAATCGACCATGATGTTCGGCCGAATGCCAGCTTTGGTCAGTTCCTGCTCGCAGACTGCCACGCTGACCGAATCGTAGTTGGGCTTGCCGTTGCCGCCGCGCAGTACCACGTGACCATAGGCATTGCCCTTGGTGGTGACGATGGAGACGCCGCCTTCCTGGTTGATACCCAGGAAACGGTGGGGGCTGGACACCGATTGCAGCGCATTGATCGCTACGGTCAGGCCACCATCGGTGCCGTTCTTGAAGCCAACCGCCGAGGACAGGCCTGAGGCCATTTCGCGGTGGGTCTGCGATTCGGTGGTGCGTGCGCCGATGGCCGACCAACTGATCAGGTCCTGCAGGTACTGCGGGGAAATCGGATCGAGTGCTTCGGTGGCGGTCGGCAGGCCCATTTCGGCCAGGTCGCGTAACAGCTGACGACCGATATGCAGGCCATCCTGGATCTTGAACGAGTCATCCAGGTAGGGGTCGTTGATCAAGCCTTTCCAGCCGACCGTGGTGCGCGGCTTCTCGAAGTACACGCGCATAACCAGGTACAGGGTGTCCGACACTTCGGCCGCGAGCACTTTCAGACGCTCGGCATACTCGTGGGCAGCCTTGATGTCGTGAATAGAGCAGGGGCCTACTACCACGAACAAGCGATGGTCTTTGCCATCGAGAATGTCGCGAATCACCTGACGCCCCGAGGAGACGGTGTGCAGCGCCGCATCGGACAGCGGAATCTCGCGTTTGAGTTGCTCGGGGGTGATCAGGGTTTCGTTGGAGGCAACGTTAAGGTCATCGATCGGTAAATCAGCCATCGTGCTTTTCATCAGGTCAGTGTCGTCAGGTCACGGGTGCCGGCCGCCAGCGATCCCCGTGTGGCGGAGCACAGCATTATGAGCACAGCGGGGAAGCAGAACCTTAGCGCGT
Organism: Pseudomonas taeanensis MS-3; assembly: GCF_000498575.2. Lineage (GTDB taxonomy): Bacteria > Pseudomonadota > Gammaproteobacteria > Pseudomonadales > Pseudomonadaceae > Aquipseudomonas > Aquipseudomonas taeanensis. Next base: position 237,148 of record NZ_AWSQ01000003.1, on the reverse strand, counting down.
TACAGGCGGGCTCGACAATGGGGCAGGGGCTGTTAAATCGGGTAGAAAGCAGAGAAACGGCAAGTTCAGGCGGGTATTACAGCGTGCCCGTCTCGATATAAAGGTACTACCTGCTGGGCAGTAGTCGAATAGTTTTTGCTAGCGGGCATCACTCCAGAGTAACGATCCGGGGCTCCGAACAGTGGCGTGCGCAGTTCGAGGTGCCACTGTGAAAGTCACGGTTGGGGTTATCCGCTACCTCAGCGGGGCTGATATTGTTCTGTTATCGCCTGCCCACGAAGGCGTATTTTCGGAGCTACACCACCACGGGTATATCGCTGGGATAACGTAGAAAGCGACGCATGCAGATCGAGCTTAAGTGCAAACAAATGAATATCGAACCGGGCAGTACGGTGGTTGAGCTGGAGTTGACCGATTTCGATGCCGATCGAGATTTACTCGATTTTCCTGGTACGTCCCTGGTGATTTTTACCAGCATAGGCTGTGGCAGTTGCCGCTGGTTGCGGCGCGAACTACCGTCGCTACGTCTACCTATCGAGCGTTTGGCCTGGATCGACGCTGCAGATAATGCCGGGCTGGTCGCGCGTTATGAGGTGTTTCATTTGCCCGCGCTGTTTGTCGTACGTGGCGGCCTGTTCCATGGCGCGCTGCATAGTCGTTTAGGCGCTGCCGATTTAATTGATGCTTTGGGCGCTGCCTTGTCCCGTCCAGCTGAGGAGCTTCCTTGATGTCTGTAACCCAACGTCCGCGTATCGGCATTATCGGTACTGGAGCCATTGGCGGTTTTTATGGCGTGATGCTGGCCCGCGCCGGTTTCGACGTGCATTTTCTATTGCGTAGCGAGTTCGCCGTAGCGGCCAAGCAGGGGCTGCAGCTAAATAGTGCGGTACACGGCGTCATCTCCATGAACCCAGTGCAGGCATACCGCTGTGCAGCGGAGATGCCCCCCTGTGATTGGCTGCTGGTCGGGGCCAAAACCACCAGCAATGCCGAGTTAGCGCCGGCTATTACCCAGGCGGCAGCCGAGGGCGCCAAAGTGGTGCTGCTGCAGAATGGCTTGGCGGTGGAGGACGAATTGCGGCCGCTACTGCCGGATTCGCTGCACTTGCTCGGCGGCTTGTGTTTCATCTGCGTACACCGCTCGGCGCCTGGGGTAGTCGAGCATCAGGCGTTGGGCGGAGTTAACCTCGCGTATCACTCGGGGCCGGCGGCGGATGCCAGGCCGCAGGTGGTCGAAGAGGGCGTCGCGCTGTTTAAGGCCGCAGGACTGGATTCCACCGCCATGCCTGAATTGGGCCAGGCACGCTGGCAGAAGCTGGTGTGGAATGTCCCGTACAACGGTCTGTCGGTATTACTCAACTCTGGTACCCGCAGTTTGATGGCCAACGCTGATAGCCGGGCGCTGATCCAGGCGATCATGCAGGAAGTGGTCGACGGCGCTGCGGCCTGTGGACATCAGTTACCGGAGGGGTATCCCGGCAAATTGTTGGCGGCGACCGATCGCATGCCGGATTACTGGCCGAGCATGTATCACGATTTCGCGCTGCAACGAGTATTGGAGCTGCCGGCGATTTACGCTGCGCCGTTGGCTGCTGCGACGCAGGCAGGCTGTGACATGCCGCGGGTTCGGGCGCTGTATCAGGCGCTGTGTTTTCTCGATCAGCGTAACCAACAAGGCTGAGGTCGCTATGGGCAAGGGGATGGGGGACAAACTGGTATTGGCAATCTCCTCGCGGGCGCTGTTCGACCTGCGTGAGAGTCACCGGGTGTATGAAAGCGAGGGTGTCGAAGCTTATCGCCAGTATCAGATAGAGCATGAAGATGAAATTCTCATGCCCGGCGACGCCTTCCCTCTGGTTGAGAAGCTGCTGGGCTTGAACACTGCATTGAGCCAGTCGCAGGTTGAGGTGATTCTGGTGTCACGCAACAGTGCCGACACCGGCTTGCGCGCCTTCAATTCGATCCAGCACTACGGCTTGGGCATCTCGCGTGCGGCTTTTGTCGGTGGGCGCAGCCCCGATCCTTATTTGGCAGCGTTCGGTTGTCAGTTGTTTCTCTCCACCCATGCCGAAGATGTGCGCAGCGCCCTGCGTGCGGGCTTTGGCGCGGCCACCATCCTCTCGGGTGGGGCCCGGCGCTCGGCGAGCAACGAGTTGCGCATCGCTTTCGATGGCGATGCCGTGTTGTTTTCCGACGAGTCCGAACGGGTCTATCAGCAAGGTGGTCTGGAGGCCTTCCAGAGCCACGAACGCGAGTCTGCGCGTGAGCTGTTGGGTGGCGGGCCGTTCAAGCCTTTTCTGGCTGCTCTGCATCGTTTGCAGCAGGCGTTTCCTGAGGAAACCTGCCCGATTCGCACGGCCTTGGTCACCGCCCGTTCGGCACCGGCACATGAGCGAGTGATCCGCACCCTGCGCGAGTGGAATATTCGCCTGGATGAATCCTACTTCCTCGGCGGCCTGGAGAAGGCTGCGATTCTCGAAACCTTTGGCGCCGACGTGTTTTTCGACGACCAGCCCGGACACTGTGAGAAAACCCGCGAGGTGGTGGCGACCGGACATGTGCCGCATGGTGTGAGTAACGAGCCACAGCCATAACCCGCCATCATCCATATAGCCATTCGTCCTAAATGACTGTGCTTTAGTTGACTTGCGGATGGCGCTGCTAAGCTCAAGCTAGACCCGCCGAGCGGGCAGGCGAGGAGGCCGCATGATTCGTTCGATTCTTTACGCCACCGATCTTGGCCTGTACGCCCCCTATGTCTTGCAGCATGCGCTAGCGCTGACCCGTGCGTTCAATGCCAGTTTGTATGTCGTGCATGCGGTAGAGCCTATGGGGCTGTTTGCCGAGTCGGTCTTGCAGACCTACCTGGATGACGAGCGCCTCAAGGAACTGCGCAGCAATGGACTGAGCACGGTGATGGCGAGTATTGAACAGCGGGTCCTGGAAGGCTTTCGTGATGAGGTGGGCGAAGCCCAGCATGAGCTCGAGATCATCCGGGCCGTACGGGTGGTACAGGGCGATCCACCCTTGGTGATTCTCGAAGAGGCGCAGAAACTTGAAGTGGATTTGCTGGTCGTAGGCAGTCATAGCCATGGCACCGAACTGGATATCCCGCTTGGGCGTACGGCCGCCCGTTTGGTGCAGTTGTCCGAGGTTCCCGTGTATTTGGTGCCTATGCTGCAACATCGCAGCCATACCGAGCTTTGAGCCGAGGAATAACTAGCAAATCTAATTAAACGGTCTAGATTTATTGGTTAAACCATTAATATGGTTATATAACGTTGCCGGCACCTGCGCGGCCGTCTTTCTGCTTTGAGGGATTTTTATGAAGCTCCAGCAATTGCGCTACATCTGGGAAGTCGCGCATCACGACCTCAATGTTTCGGCCACAGCACAAAGTCTCTACACCTCTCAGCCGGGGATCAGCAAACAGATTCGTTTACTGGAGGACGAACTGGGTGTCGAGGTATTCGCCCGCAGCGGCAAACACTTGACCCGAGTGACGCCGGCCGGTGAGCGGATCATCACCACGGCCGGGGAGATCCTGCGCAAGGTCGAGAGCATCAAGCAGATTGCTCAAGAGTTCTCCAACGAGAAGAAAGGCACGCTGACCATCGCCACTACTCACACCCAAGCGCGCTATGCCTTGCCCACGGTGATCAGTGGTTTTATCAAACAATACCCGGATGTCGCCCTGCACATGCATCAGGGCACGCCGATGCAAATCGCCGAAATGGCGGCCGACGGCACGGTGGATTTCGCCATCGCCACCGAGGGTCTGGAGCTGTTCAACGACCTGATCATGATGCCCTGCTACCGCTGGAACCGCTGTGTGGTGGTACCGCAGGGCCATCCCTTGGCCAAGCTACCGAAACTGACTCTGGAAGCCTTGGCCGAACACTCGATCGTCACCTACGTGTTCGGCTTCACTGGCCGCTCCAAGCTGGATGAGGCCTTCAGTCATCGTGGCCTGACGCCGAAAGTAGTGTTCACAGCCGCCGATGCAGACGTGATCAAAACCTATGTGCGTTTGGGGCTGGGGGTCGGCATCGTGGCCAAGATGGCGGTGGATGCGACCTTGGATCCTGACCTGGTGGTACTGGACGCCAGCGAGCTGTTCGAAGCCAGCGTGACCAAGATCGGCTTTCGTCGCGGTACATTTCTGCGCGGGTTCATGTGCGATTTTATCGAGAAGTTCGCGCCACATCTAACCCGTGATGTGTTGGCCAAGGCAGTGCAGTGTCACAACAAGTCCGAGCTGGAAGAGCTGTTCCATGGCGTGGAACTGCCGACATACTGAGCTGCAGTCATTCACGAAAAAGCCCGGAAACACCGGGCTTTTTCGTACTAAAGGATCGGTACCTCAGTTTTTTGCGATCAGGTTACCCGCGTGCAGCCCACATTCTTTCTGGGTGGCTTCCTCCCACCACCAGCGGCCCTCGCGCTCATGCTGGTTAGGCAGTACCGGGCGAGTGCAGGGTTCGCAGCCGATGCTGATAAACCCACGCTCATGCAGGCTGTTATAGGGCAGCTCAAGCATGCGGATATAGGCCCAGACATCTTCACTGCTCATCTGCGCCAAGGGGTTGAATTTGTACAGAGGCTTATCGGCAGTGGAGAAGGCACCATCCACTTCCACTGCGGCGACCTGACTGCGGGTGCCCGGACTCTGGTCGCGTCGTTGACCAGTGGCCCAGGCCTTGACCGTCGCCAGCTTGCGGCGTAACGGAGCGATTTTTCGGATGCCGCAGCACTCCTCGTGACCGTCTTTGTAGAAACTGAATAAACCCTTATCTTTGACCAGTGCTTGGAGCGCAGTCGCATCAGGGGACAGCACTTCAATGGCGATGCCGTAATGCTCGCGCACCTGATCGATAAAGCGATAGGTTTCTGGGTGCAGGCGGCCGGTGTCCAGGCTGAACACTTTGACGTTTTTATTCAGCTTCCAGGCCATGTCCACCAGTACCACGTCTTCGGCACCACTGAAGGAAATCCACAGCTCGTCACCGAAATGCTCGAAGGCAAGCTTGAGGATGTCCTGGGGGGATTTGTTGGCGTAAGTCGCGGCCAGTTCGGCTACATCGAAGGGGTGGCTCATCGGGCTGATTTCCTCATCTAGGCTGGCGCTGAGCGCTCTATGTGGGCGGATGGTAGCAAAAAGGAGTTATACGACTAAATATCCAAACAGCAGGGTAGCCCTGTGCTTTGGATATAAGCACTGCGTTGCGCAGCCTTGGATGAGGGGCTAGAGTGCCGCCTCATCTCAAGCCCAATCTAGGAGTGTCCTGTGGAAATTGCCTGTCTCGACCTGGAAGGCGTGTTGGTTCCGGAAATATGGATTGCCTTCGCGGAAAAAACTGGCATCGAATCGCTGAAAGCGACCACTCGGGATATTCCGGATTACGATGTGCTGATGCAGCAGCGTCTGCGTATCCTCGATGAGCACGGTCTGAAGTTGAGCGACATTCAGGAAGTGATCGCCACCCTTAAGCCGCTGGACGGCGCGGTAGAGTTCGTCGACTGGCTGCGTGAGCGCTTCCAGGTGGTGATCCTCTCCGACACCTTCTACGAGTTCTCCCAGCCGCTGATGCGTCAGCTGGGCTTTCCGACACTGCTCTGTCACAAGCTGATCACCGATGAAAATGACCGTGTGGTGAGCTACCAGTTACGTCAGAAAGACCCCAAGCGCCAGTCGGTCATCGCCTTCAAGAGCCTCTACTACCGAGTGATCGCAGCGGGCGACTCGTACAACGACACCACCATGCTCAGCGAAGCCCATGCCGGCATCCTGTTTCATGCGCCGGATAATGTGATTCGTGAGTTTCCGCAATTTCCCGCGGTGCACAGCTTTGAAGACCTCAAGCGCGAGTTTCTCAAGGCGTCTAATCGTCAGCTGAGTCTGTAATTCCCGGCAGTCCAAAAGGCCCACAAACGCGGGCCTTTGGTTTAGTCGCAGAAGCGCTCCAGGGTCTCCAGCAGGACCTTCACCTTGGTCAGCGATTCCTGGTATTCGGCCAGCCAGTTGGAGTCTGCGACTATTCCGCCACCACCCCAGCAACTGAGCTGCCCATCCTTGGCCAGCAGGCTGCGGATGGCGATCGAGCTGTCCATCTCGCCACGTACGTCCAGATAGAGCAGTGAGCCACAGTAGAGTGCGCGACGGGTCGGCTCCAGTTCATCAATGATCTGCATGGCGCGGATTTTCGGCGCACCGGTGATCGAGCCACCGGGGAAGCTGCCGGCGATAAGATCCAATGCATCCTTGCCCTTGGCCAGTTCGCCGGTTACCGCGCTGACCAGGTGGTGCACGTTGGGATAACTCTCCAGGGCAAACAGCTCCGGTACGCGCACCGAGCCTATTTGGCAGCTGCGGCCCAGGTCGTTGCGCAGCAAGTCGACAATCATCAGATTCTCGGCGCGATCCTTCAGGCTGCTCAGTAGCGCGTTGGCTTGGGCGACATCTTCTACAGGGTCGTCCGCGCGTGGCCGGGTGCCTTTGATCGGCCGGGTCTCGACCTGGCCTTGGCTAAGCCGCAGGAAGCGCTCTGGCGACAGGCTGATGATCGCGCTGTTGTCCGGCAAGGCTTGATAGCCGGCGAACGGTGTCGGGCAGGCGGCGCGCAGAGCTCGATAAGCCGTCCAGGGATCCCCCTGGTAACGCGCGCGGAAGCGTTGGGCGAAGTTTACCTGGTAACAGTCACCGGCCTGGATATAGGCCTGGATGCGCTCGAATGCCTGGCGGTATGCGGTTTCATCGAGGTCGGCCTGAAAGGTCTCGAGCAGCTTGAAGGGCTGCGCGGGTTCGGCGTTGATGGCGCCGAACAGTGCGAGCAAGCGCGCCTGTTCGGCTACGGCCAGTGCCGGATGAAACATCAACTGACTCGTGCCCAGCTGGTGATCGCTGATCATGGCCCAGGCATACAAGCCTAAGCGTGCATCGCCCAAGCCCAAGTCGTCGAAGGCTTGCTCAGGCAGGGTTTCCAGGCGGCGACCGAAGTCATAAGCCAGGTAACCAATCAAGCCTCCGGTGAAGGGCAGTGGACATCCGGCCGGAGCATCGGCGGCACCCAAGGTGCTGAGGCCTTCGCGCAGGCGCTGAAGAAACTCGTTGGCCGATTCGTCAGCTGAGGCTGACAGCTCTGCCAGCGGCCAGGCACTGATGAGGTCGTAGCGTCCCCGCTGGGCAGCTGGGCGTCCAGAGTCCAGCAAAACTGCACCAGGGGCACGGCAGACGGCGCTGAAGTAGAAGGAGGGGTCAGCACGATATGGCAGGGTGTGTACGAAACAGGTAGGCATGCGAGGTTTTCAAAGAAGCGCGGAGGCCGATTGTAGAACGCCGGCATCATTCATCCTAGCGCTTCGAGCTTCTTGGTTTACTCGGTAGGTATGAGCTGATTAGTATGAAAAACTCTCTGGATATTGAACTTCAGTACTAAAACAATAATTTATCAGGGATCAAGTCCATGGATGACGTGCTGGATCCAGCTGCGGATAGCCTGCTCCGCTCGAAACTCACACCGCCCTTGATGTCGATCGATTACCTGGCTCGCCTACAGGTCGAAGCCGCGTTGTCTGCTCATCCTCAGGCCCGTCTCCTGTTGATCTCGGCGCCGGCCGGTTTCGGCAAGACCAGTGTCTTGGCTGCACTGGCCCAATTACGTCTGGGGGCGGGCGGCGCGGTCGCCTGGTTGTCGATTGATCCCGAAGACAATGAGCCTTCGCGATTCTTTCAGCACTTGATCGAGACTCTCGGGCGATTCCTTCCGGGTCTGGGCAAAGAGGCCCTGGCCTACCTGCAGAACACCATGCGCGTCCCGGTGGCCTCGGTGATGGAAAGCTTGCTGGTTGATTTGGCTGAGGTAGAGCAACCGTTACTGTTGGTGCTCGATGACCTGCACCTGATTCAGGATGCCGAGTTGCTGGGTGCCCTCAATCGTCTAGTCAAATTCGCTCCCCATGGTTTCGTCCTGGCGGTCGGTAGCCGCTCGCAACCCGCTCTGCATCTGGCAACGCTGCGGGCGAAGGGAATGTTGGTCGAAATCTCTGAGCAGGAGTTGCGTCTGAGTCCAGCGGAAACCCACGAATACTTGATTCACAGAGGTCTGCAACTGGACAGTACGGCATTTACAGAGCTGTACCGGCACACAGAGGGCTGGATGGTTGGCGTTCACTTGGCGAGTCTTTGGCTGCGTCATCAACCACAGGCTTGTCCGCCGATGGGGGATATGGGCAGCGATCAGTCAGCTGTCGGCGACTACTTGCTGGCCTCCGTGTTCGAGCAATTGCCAACAGACAAGCAAGAGCAGCTGCTTGCCCTGAGTGTGGCGCAGCGGCTCAGTGGCAATTTGGCCAACAGCTTGACCGGATGCAAGAATGGCCAGCAGCTGCTCGAAGAGCTGGAAGCCATGCAGTTGTTCTTGTTGCCGATGGATCGTGAGCGTCAGTGGTATCGCTTTCACAATCTGTTTGCTGAGTTTCTCCGTGCCCGCTTAAAGAGCCGTGACCCAGAGCGTTTCAAGCAGCTGAACTTCAATGCCAGCCTGTGGTTCACCAATCATCACATGCAGAATCTGGCGATCGAGCATGCCAGCCTGGCTGAAGATCCGGAAATGCTTGCGGCACTGGTGGATGGTTGTGGCCTGGAGTTGATCAACCGTGGTCAGCTGCACTTGATCTACAGATGGCGCCAGCAGGTGCCCGACGAAATCGTCGAGCGCTTCCCGATATTGCTGCTTGTCGATGTCTGGACGCGCGCCGCCGAGTTGGGACTGACGGAGGCCAATCGTATTCTCGACGAGCTGATGACGCGTTGGGAGGATTCCGCAACCGCCGCGCAGCACAGCGAAAAACTACTGGCTGCGTTGACGATCAAGGCGGTGATTGCCTTGCAGAAAGACGATCTACAGACCTGTGCCAACCTGGCTCGCCGGGTCGAAGTGCAGTTGGGACAGCACCCGGCGTTTCTCGAAGTGGCCATATTGATTGTCGCGGCGCTGGCCAGCGTGATGCTGAGTCAGCCTGAGCAGGCGAGGCATTTGCTGGCTTTGGCTCAGCAGCGCAATCATTTTCTCGAAGGCCGCTATCTGGATATGCAGTTGGCAAATATCGAGATTCTCCTGTGTCTGGAGCAGGGGCAGATCAAGCAAGCCGAGTTGTTGTTCGGCCAGCTGCGGGCACGGATCATCCCCTGGTTCGCGGAAAAATCTCGGGCCTTGGCCCTGCCCACGATCACCGAGGCCTTGATTGCCTATCGACAGGGTCGCACTGAGGGATTGGAGGAGCGCTTGCGCTGGGCGCTGGCGACCGTCGATGTAATTAATCCGATCGATCTGTATGCCCAGGGCATGCTGTGCATGGCTCATGTTCAGCGTATGCGAGGAGCGCCGAAGGAAGCCTTGGGCACCTTACTGTTGATGCAGGGCCTGGCCGCACGTGAGCAGGCTTGGCGTTTTTATGCGCAGGCTGTGGGTGATGAAATCGCGCTGATCCTGCAGGAGCCGGCAACTGACCGGCTCAAGCGCGCCGAACAACGTTTTAAAGCTGTGGATTGGGCCGGCTTGGCCGGGCATTACCCCTATATGCGTTTCAATCCGGTGCTCTGGGTACAAAGCTTGACGTGCATCCGCTTGCACCAGGCGCGAGGTCACTATAGTGAGGCGTTGCATGAGATCACTCGGCTGCGCAGCTTGCTCCTCGACGATTGGCATGGCCAGCAGCGCTTGCGCTTGGATCTGCTGGCTGCGCTCAGTTATCAGCGCCTGGGCTATAAGGAGCGTGCGCAAAGTTTGCTGGTGCAGTGTTTGATTGACGCCGAGCGCGAAGGCGTACGCAGCCTGTTCGTCGAAGAGGGACAGGCCATTCGACTGTTCTTGCAGCAGCTCGAGGCAGCTGAGCGGCAACCTGCGCTGCAAGGCTTTATTCAAGCGCTGCTGGTCGCTTGGCCCGGGCAGTGTGAGAGTCGGGCGTGCGAGCTTAGCGAAGAGGGGCTGACTGAGCGCGAACGCGAAGTGATCTGCCTGGCGGCGCAGGGTCTGTCCAATGATCAGATCGGCCAGCGCTTACTGTTGGCTTTAGGTACCGTCAAATGGCATCTGCACAACATTTACGAGAAGCTCAAGGTGCGCAATAGAACGCAAGCCATTCGTCGTGCTCATGAGATGAGGTTGCTTGAATCATGACCTCTCTACCGGCACTCAGCCAAGGCTGTCTGCCACTGCTACGCACCAAGTTATTTCCAGCGGATGCAGGCGTCGGAGTATTACTCGCGCGCGATGCCTTGATTGAGCGCCTGCTCAGTGCCGGTGAGCATCGCCTGATCATTCTCAGTGCACCGGCAGGGTTCGGCAAAAGCACCGTCCTTCGCCTGTTGCACCGGCGCTTGCAGGAGGCGGGCAGGCAGGTGGCCTGGCTCTCATGTGATGAGTCGGACAGTGAGCCGCAACGACTGCTGCAGTACCTGGTCGCGGCCATCGAGGTACAGCTGCCAGGTTTCGGTGCGAACACGGCCCGCTTGCTCCAGAGAGATATGAACTTGCCCGGTGAGGCGCTGGTCGATGCTTTTGTTACTGACCTCAAGCGGGAAAAGGGTGAGCTGTATCTGATGCTGGATGATTTTCACCTGATTCGGCATCCGGCAGTGGAGCCGTTGGTGGATTATCTGCTCGAGCGGGTCCCAGCGAATGTTCGCCTGGTCACCAGTACCCGCTTCCAGTCGCGCTTTGTCGAGAAGCAGTCCGGGCTGAACCCGATAGCCTTCTGGGTCAGCGCCGAGGATCTGCGTCTGACGCGTGACGAGACCAGGCAGTATTTTCACGAGATCAAGCGAGTGCCGCTGAGTGGCACGGAAGTCGAGTTGCTGCATGCTCGGACCGAGGGCTGGATCACTGCGCTGCATCTCGCAGCCCTGGCCTTGGTGCATCACCCGGATCGACATGTGTTTCTTGCTGGCTTGTCAGGAACAGAGCGCAATATCGCCGATTATCTGGCTGAGGATGTGCTGGACAGGTTGCCTGGGGAAATGCAGCAGTTCCTTGAGCAGACCTCGCTGCTCGAGGAGTTCAATGCCCAATTGTGCAACACCCTAACCGGCCGCAGCGATAGTCGCGAGATGTTGCGGCGATTGCACCGCGAGCAGCTTTTTATCATTGCGCTGGATGCCGAGGGTGAGTGGTTTCGCTATCACCATTTGTTTGCCGAGTTTCTTCAGGGGCGATTAGCCAAGCGGGGTGACCCTGCTCATTTGTTGCACGCCGCTGCGTGCTGGTGCGAGGGGCAGGATCTCGCTGACAAATCGATCAAGTATGCTCTGCGCGCCCGTAATTACATTTTTGCCGCACAACTGCTTGAACGCCAAGGCGCGCGCTTGATTGCGGCTAATCGGGTCTACGGGGTGCTCTCGGTTCTTAAGAACCTACCGGCGCAGGTGATCCGCGAGCACCCAGTGTTCCAGATTTTCTATGCCTGGCAATTAGCCTTCGAGCAGCAGTATGCCCAAGCCGAGGCCATGATTGAGGATGTCAGCACACGCCTGCTCGGCGAGCGTGGCAAGGCTTTGCACTTGGGTCTTGCCGAGCTACTGGCCTCGGCGCAAGTGCTCAAGGCCTTGGTTTTGCTTTATCAGGATAAGCTGGAAAACTGTCTCCAGCTGGCTCGTCACTGGCTCAGTCTGGTGCCGGATAATCAGCCTGTGTTTCGGGCTGTTCTGTCCTGTGTGCAAGCTGCAGCGCATGCCCTACTAGGAGACTTTGACGAAGCCTCTACATCGATTGCCAGGGGGCGGGATACCCTGCGCGAGACTGAGAGCGAGTATTTGCAGGTGGTTGTCGCCCTCATCGAGGTTCTGATCTGCAAGGATCTGGGTCAGTTGGGACGCGGCCGCACACTTGCCGAAAACGCCCGGAGCCGAGTTGAACGGGTATTCGGCCGGCGCAGCCGTGTCGGTGGACCGCTGGCACTGGCGTATGCCGATTTGCTCTACGAGCAGGATCGTCACGCTGCGATTCTGGCCGAGTTGCCGCTGGCGACGACTTGGCGTGATGTCGCTACCCCAATCGAATTGATCAGCCGCGGTAAGTTGGTGATGGCGCGTGGTAGGTTCTTTGCCGGTGAGGCTGAGCAGGCGCTGGTTGAGCTCGATGAGTGGTTGCAGGGCTTGCACGGTGCAGGGTATCAACGGGTCTTCGCCCTGGGCATGAGTTGCAAAGTGCATTTTCTTTTGTGGCTGCGCCGGCCCAATGATGCCGAACGCACCTGTTTGCAGTTGCGGCATCAATTGGGCGTATTGCCACAAGGGCATTACAGCGATGCAGACATCGCGCTGGTGCTCGCCGAAGCACGTCTGACATTGTCTGAGCGGCGTGCCGATAAGGCGCAGGCGGTGCTCGAGCGCTGTCTGGCCACGCAGACGGCTGATCATCAGCGTGACCGTCATTTGCGCCTATCCATATTGCTGTGCGTGGCGTACTGGCGCAGGGGTAACTGCAAAAAAGCCTTTTCATTGCTTTTGCCGACTGTGGAAAGTGCCTGGAACAGCGGCTATCGCCGATTATTTCTGGATGATGCGTTGTGGTTGTTGCCGCTATGGAATGCCTGGTCTGCGGCGCAACCGCAGCGCGCGAGTGCTTGGCAGGGTGTGGCGGAACAGTTGCGTGAGCAGTGTCGCCGCATGGCTATAGATCCAGAAACCGTCGATGACAGTCAGGATGTCAGTCATCGGGAGAGGGAGATTCTACGTTTCGTTGCGGCTGGGTTGTCTAACCGTGAGATTGCCCGGACGCTGCACCTCTCGGAGGCCACTATCAAATGGCACTTGCACAACCTGTTCGCCAAGTTTGCTGTGCGCAGCCGCACTCAGGCGGTGCTTAAGGGTAAAAGCATAGGGCTGTTGAGTGAGGCCTGACCTCGGGGTGCTTTGCTTGAGAGAGAGGCTGTTCCATCCTTTGGTTATGAGCGCTCACCAGTTCCAGAAGCGACGATAGGTTCCTGGCTTAGGTTTTTTCGCTCATGGTTGTTTGACGGCAGGCATCCCTGGTTCGAGTGCAGCCGAACGTGGTTGTGGCGCCAGCAATGTTGCCACTGACGTCGCAGACTGATGCGACAAGATTTGCGTAGTCCCGCGCCAGACAGGCAGCATTTTCACGTTCAAAATGCAGCGCTGCATGACTGCGTCGGCCCCCGCAGTTGCCGTACGGCTAGTGTTTGCAGATTTGCAGCCTCGCCGGCTCATAGATGTTTTAACTTTCGCTACTGTCGTCGACCAAGCCAAGTCTCCCCGTTGTTGTATTGATCCTTCGGCATCAGATCGTGAGTGCAGGAGTCGAAGTCATCCTCTTGAAATTCATTTATTTGCCTAGGGCTTCGCGTCTATAGTTCAAAGGCGATAGCGGAGATCTGAAGCGTTAGGGGGAAGGGGATGCAGACGCTACAGCGCGCGCCGGTAATGGATGCTTTGCATCAGGCGGTCAGCACACATTTGACTCCGTGCCTAGAACATCTGCTTGATGCCACGGTTCTGGCATTGCAAACGCATAGGCAAGAGATCCACAGCAATATCAGACTGCAGCGCATCGATAGTTTTGTGCGCCTGTGTATTGCTTCACGCGACAAGATCATCGCCGGGACGGTTGCGGATATTCGTAAACACTTGCCAGTGGGTGTCGTCGAGCAGGTGGCGGGCCCAACCAATGCCTCTGAGTGGAATCTGGTGGGCGATGCCGAGATCGAGGAGATGCTGGCGGCGCGTAGGCTGGTGCGAAAATTACGCGAGGTCTGTGGTGCGCTCGAATGGCGGGCTTGCGCCCAATTGAACAGTGCCACTGGTGCTCACGCTAAGGGTGGGGAAAGTCCGCTCTCATTGGACTTTCTGGTGCGTACATTGCAGGTAAAGCTGCATCTACGTAAGCAAGTGGCCATCGTGAGTGAAGTGTTCTACTCGACGGCGGTCGAGTCTCTTGAGCGTGCTCTGCGGGAGTATTTTAAGCAACTGGAACGGACCTTTGTCCACTTCCAGATTGAGCCGCAGAGTACCCTGATCGCACGGCCATCAGGAGAGAAAAACAAGGAGAAAGCCAGCTCTGCATCGCCCGCGCCGTACCTGGCGATTAGGCATTTGTCGGCAGCCAAGGCAAACGCCAGTCATGAAATTATGGTGTCGGTAGCCGCGGACACTGCATCGCTGCCCCAGGTCTTGGCCAGCTTGCTTGCATCTAGGCCACCGGCCCATGGGTGGACGGCGGACACCTTTCTGCGAGGGTTGGGCTCCGCCGGCGTAACCTTGTCGGGCCGGCAGCAGGATGACGTGGCTTTGGTCGCTGAGCTCTTCCAGTCTGTCGATCAAGAAGCTGTCATCGCCGAGGGTCTCAAGCCAGCCTTGCGTCGCCTGATGTTTCCCATTGCTCAGGCCGCTGCACTCAATCCGCAGGCATTTGCCGACCCAGAGCACCCGGTGCGCGCCACGCTGGACAAGTTGATGCGGCTTTGCGACTTGTCTGAACCGCCCAACCGCGCTTTGGAAAACCGCGTACATCAGTTGATCGATGGAATCGTCAAGGATTATCGCGGTGATCACAGCGTGTTTACCCGCTACGACCAAGAGCTGGAGGAGTTGCTCGCGGTGCAACAGCGCGCGTATCGAAACAATGCCGAGCGCGTTCTGCAATTTCACCGCGCCCGAGATAAGTTGGAGCAAGCACAGGGGCGGGTCGCTCATGAACTGTCAGCGTTGTTTGGAACACATGTGCCGAAAGTGCTGCTCGACTTGCTGGATGTGGGCTGGCGTGAACTGCTGGTTCTCGAGTTGATCAGGCAGGGCGAGCGGGGGAGTGAATGGTTAGAAGGGTTAGGTCTTCTCCGCCAGCTTTATGGTTGGTTGCAGACCCAAACCAAGCCGGGGGGCAGCGGCCGTCTTGTCGACCGCGTCGAGCGTGCCTACGAAGTGGGTCCTGTATTGAAACTGTTGCGCATGCGTATGGGGAGCCTGCTCCCTGGGCAGTATCGGCACACGCCGGTATTGAAGCAATTGCAGCAGCAGCTTTTGGGGGATCAGTCGGTTGAAATGACCGAGGTTCCGGAACTCGTAGCCGATGTTCCACTAAGCGATCTCGATCCAGCCCAGCAACGTTGGCGGCAGAGGGTCGAGCAATTGCGAGCGGGCGACTGGCTGATGACTGACAGAGGTCGGCACCTTCAATTGATTTGGGCGAATCCGGCTGCCGATCATTATGTCTTGGCTGATCGCCAGGGACATGAGGCTGGCAGCTTCAAAGGGGAAGAGCTGATGAGTCAGCTTGCCAGGGGGTGGATTGGTGTGCCGGCCCCAGGTGATACCGGTGTGGTGCAGGACAAGCTCGAAAGCATAGTCGGCAGGCTTTACCGTGATATTGCGCATGTCCGCAGCCATGACGAGCTGACAGGGTTGCTCAACCGGCGCAGTTTTGAAACGACGGTGGCGCAGAGCTTGGCATCGAGTGAGTGTTTTGCCTTTATCTATGGGCACATCGATCAGTTCAGTTTACTGAACTCCAGCAGTGGCCCATTGGCCGGAGATGCCTATCTCAAGCATGTTGCCAATGAGCTGGGGAGTCGGTTGCCGCGCACCGCAACATTGGCTCGTATTGGCGGGGCGGATTTCGCAGTGGCTCTGCCCAGCACGGACGAATCGCAGGCCTATGCGCAAGCTGAGCTTTTGCGTGCGGCCATCGACACGAAGGCCTTCGAGTGGCAGGGGCATTCGCACAACATCACCATGAGTTTTGGCATAGTGCTCAAGCGCGAGCAGCACGATGTCGTCAATGTTTTTTGCGATCTACAGACAGCCTGCAACAGGGCAAAGGAGTCAGGCCGCAATCGTATCCATGTCTACCGGGATGCCATCGATGGTGCGCGCACCGGGCTGATGGCCATTGCCGGGCGTGTGGATGGCATAGTGGAGCGTGGTGAACTCAGTCTGCGCGTTCAGCAGATTGCACCGGCCCAATTACCGCATGATCAACTGCCTCACTATGAAGTGCTGCTAGTGATGCAGAATGAACTTAATTTGCTCGACTTCATCACGGCCGCAGAGCGCTATAACCGCATGGTTAAAGTCGACCGCTGGGTGCTCAAGCGGGTGTTCACGGAGCTTGAACGCTATCCAGGCTTTTGGACGCGTTGCAGCGGGGTGTCGATCAACCTCTCAGGCAGTAGCCTTAACGACGACAAGTTGCTGGAGTTTATTGAGGCATTGTTCGAGGAGTTCGTGGTCCCACCGGAGAAAATCTGCTTTGAGCTCACCGAAACTGCGGCGGTTGCCAACCTGACCAAAACTGCAGATATGGTGCGCTACCTGCAGCGACTGGGTTGTACCTTCTCGATCGATGATTTTGGCACGGGATTTTCGTCCTACGAATACCTCAAACAGTTACCCGTTGACTACGTAAAAATAGACGGGAGTTTCGTCAAGGAGATCGAGCGTTCACCCAGCGATCTGGCCATGGTGAAATCGATCAACGAGATCGCCCATGTCTTGGGCCGGAAAACTATCGCCGAGTACGTGGAAACCCCGAGTATCCGGGCGCGTCTAGCCGAGCTGGGTGTCGACTACGTACAAGGCTATGGCGTGGAGCATCCACGTTCTTTGAGTGAGTGTTTGGCTGGGAGTTAGTCGGCAAAAGGCTTCAGCCTCATGCGAGGCGTGTTGTGAGCAGCGATGCTAGGCCAGGCTTAAGTCCGGCCTAGCATTGGTCAGCGGTTTATCTTTCAGCTGGATGCGCGTGGCCGAACAGCTCTTGGGTGAAGCGTACCCGCTCTTCAGCATCTTCCTGTACGCCTTTTGCTTCAAGTTCGGCCAGGCGTGCTTCCACCGCATGAGCCCGGTGGGTAAGCCCGCAGTCGTTGGCGATCTGGATGTTCAAGCCGGGACGGGCATTGAGCTCGAGAATCAGTGGGCCTTTTTCCTGGTCAAGGACCATGTCGACACCGATATAGCCGAGACCGCAGAGCTCATAGCACCCGGCTGCCAGTTTCATGAAGCCGTGCCAGTTAGGTAACTGCACGCCGTCTACCGCGTTGGTGGTGTCTGGGTGTTTCTTGATCTTGTTGTTCAGCCAGGTACCGCTCAGGGTTACGCCGGTCGCCAGGTCGACACCGACGCCGATGGCCCCTTGGTGAAGGTTCGCCTTGCCGCCGGACTGACGGGTCGGCAAACGCAACATGGCCATCACCGGGTAGCCCTTGAGTACGATGATGCGGATGTCGGGCACACCTTCGTAGCTGATGCTTTTGAAGATCTGGTCGGGGGTGACGCGATACTCGATCAGGGCGCGGTCACGATGGCCGCCCAGTGAGTACAGACCGGTCAGGATGCTGGAAATCTGATGCTCGATCTCCTCATGACTGATGATCTTGCCGGATACGGTTTTGTAGCGCTCCTCGAAGCGATCGGCAATCACTAGAATGCCGTCACCGCCGGCGCCTTGTGCCGGCTTGATGACGAAATCGGTACGCCCGCCGATGATCTCGTGGAGCTTGTCGATTTCTTTCTCGGTGGAGATCACGCCATACATTTCCGGTACATGAATGCCGGCTTCGATGGCGCGCTCCTTGGTGATGATTTTGTCATCGACAATGGGGTAGAGGTGCCGTTTGTTGTACTTCAGCACATAGTCCGCATTTCGCCGGTTGATGCCCATGATGCCTTTGGCTTCAAGGGCCTTCCAGGTTTTCCAGAGACCTAGCATGGCTCAATCCTTAAGGAAGGCTTTGAAACGAAAGAGCTCGGTCAGGCGGTAGCCGCGATAGCGTCCCATCGCCAGCATGAAGCCCACCATGATCATCAGTACCGCCGGGAAAGTGAAGACGAAGTAGACCAGTTCCGGGACGCTCATCAGCAGGTGGGCCAGGGTGGCTGCCACCAGGGTGCCGAGGGCGACCTTGAAGGCATGACCGCCGCCACGTTCTTCCCAGGTGATCGACAGGCGCTCGATGGTCATGGTCAAAATCACCATGGGGAACAGTGCAACCGAAAGGCCGCGTTCCAGGCCGAGCTTGTGGCTGAGCAGGCTGATCACTGCAATCAGCACCACCACGAAGGTCAGCACCACCGACAGGCGCGGTAACATCTGCAGCTTCAGGTGTTCGAGATAGGAGCGCAGCGACAAGCCCAGGGTGGTGATGACGGTGAATAGTATGATGCCGAAGCCCAGCTGGGTTTCGCGGAAGGCCAGGGCGATCAGCACCGGGGTGAAAGTGCCGAGGGTCTGCAGGCCACCCAGGTTGCGCAGGATCAGGATCAGCATCACACCCACCGGGATCACCACCATGATCTGGAAGGTGTTCTGGGTGGAGAGTGGTAGGCCGTACAGCGAGTATTCGAGAAAGCCAGCGTCGGTATTTTCGTCCGTCAGCTTGGCCAGTCGAATGGCATTCATCTCGCTATTGTTCAGGCTGAAGTTGACTTGTGCTTGCTTGCCGCCCTCGAGGCTGACCAAGTCGCCATCGCCGATCCACCAGACCAGACGATCGGCTGGCAAGCCCTGTTCACCGGTTTCCAGGTGAAAGTACAACCATTTTTCACCGTTGAAACTGCGCATCCACAGTTCGGGGCTTTGCTGGATGTCGCTAGCTAAACGAATGGTATGCACGCGCTCCATTGGCACGTGGGCGATGGATAGCAACAGTTCGATGGCCTTGGCTTTGCTCGCTGTCGTGGTGTCGCCGCCTAGCAGCAATTTGACGTTGTCGTCATTGCTGTTGTTGACCCGCTTGATGGTCTCGCTGATGAAGGTTTCGACGTCCGCCGAGTGTTGGCGGATAGGCGCGAGCAGGGCTTCGGCTGCAATCTTCTCGGCGCCTTCGACCGGGATGCTGTCACGGAAAATCGGCCCTTTGGCTTTACTTTGTTCACCGCTATAGCGCTTGGTTAATACCAGGCGGTAGTACAGCGTCTGTTTGCCGCTGGCGCGGCGCGCTGACCAGGTGACCTTACGATTGCCGTCGGCGCGGTTGATGCTCACACCGTAGTTGTTCGAGATGAAACTCTCGTTAAGGCTGACGTAGTCCTGTTTCAGTGGCGGCACGAACATCTGCAGCTTGACCGGTTCGCGCGGGTTGGCCTGGAACTCGACTTTGGCGTCGATATTCCACAGGTCGTCCGTTTCATCCTCGGTCACCGGGATGCCGAGAATGAAGATTTGATAAGCCGTAATCAGAATGCCCAGACCCACCAAGAGGGTGATCAGAACTTTCAGATGCAGGTTAAGAGAGCGCATGGGCATTACTCGCCAAGGTTTGCGTCAGTGGCACAGCCAGGTTTCCCTGCTGCGTATTTAAGACTTGGATCGACCAGTGCACTGAAACGTTTGAGCGCCTCGGAGCCAATCAACAGCGGGTATTGGAATGCACTGCGGTCAGTCAAGTTCACTTCGATCCTGCGTAGAGCCTGCCCCATGCACACATCCAGTTCGATCACCGGGCGTGCAGTGTAGGTTTTCTCTTCATCCGGGTCATAGTCACCGGAGCGGCGTTTGATTTTGCTGATTCGCGCCAGTGGGCGCTCAATCGGGGTTGTATGGGCTTCGTCAATAGCCAGGTAGAACTTCACCCAGGTATCGCCGTCGCGCTTAAAACGTTGGATGTCTCGGGCACTCAGGGAGGCCGTCTTGGCGCCAGTGTCGAGTTTGGCGGCGACCTCTAACTTGAGATTGGACAGGTTCGCATATTCATTAAGACCATAGACCGTCTTCTCCGCAGCGAGGCTTAGGCCTGGCAAAAGCAATAGGCAAAGCGGGAGGGTACAGGGCTTGAATCTCATAAGTCCTAGCGGATGTGTCGCATCGATTGAATCAAAAAGACCGGCGGGCGTGACGCTACAGATCCCTGTATTTAGCTTGAAGTCTAGCAAGGATGCTGGAAATGCTCAGCCAAGTAAAAGTGGCTGGCATTCTAACATGCAGCTTTTCCCACTGCGACAGACACTTAGAGGCATTTTTGCACGTTGGTTCATCAGCGGCTGGTTTTTCACGCTCCCTTGATTGTCGACAGTTTCTATTGGTGTTTGACATATTTTGCCTCTATGTGTAGTTTTTTAGCCTAATTACTCTCGTGGTGTCGACAGTATGCAGGAATCGATTGAGTCGCTTCGCACTGCTCAAGATGACTTGGGAACACTTGCCGAGCATGTTTTTCGGTGTATTCAGGCCGCCATCGTCAAGGGGGAAATCGCCCCAGGCAGCAAGATTTCCGAACCTGAGCTGGCGCGGACCTATGGAATCAGTCGCGGCCCGCTGCGTGAGGCTATCCATCGTCTCGAAGGTCAGCGCTTGCTGGTGCGTGTGCCGCATGTTGGCGCGCGAGTTGTGTCGCTCAATCAGGCCGAACTGATCGAGCTGTACGAAATCCGCGAATCCCTTGAGGGCATGGCCTGTCGTCTGGCAGCTGAGCGTATGACTCAGGTTGAGATCGACGAGCTGCGCCGGGTGCTTGATCTGCATGAGCAGGACGAAGCCTTCAAGGCCGGTGTCGGCTACTACCAGCAGGAAGGCGACTTCGATTTTCACTACCGGATCATCCAGGGCAGTGGCAACAAGACCCTGAGTCAGATGCTCTGTGGTGAGCTTTACCAACTGGTGCGCATGTATCGTTTGCAGTTTTCTGCGACTCCCAGCCGTCCGCCCCAGGCTTTCGCTGAGCATCACCGTATTCTCGATGCCATCGCTGATCGAGACGGTGAGCTGGCCGAGCTGCTGATGCGCCGCCATATCGGCGCTTCCAAGCGCAATATCGAGCGTCACTACCAGGACGCGCAAACCAAGATAGCCAAACCCAGAGGTGAGTCATGAGTCCGCTTTCCAAACAGAGCAGTCCCGGCCAGCGCTTCCGCGACGCGGTAGCCGCGGAGCATCCCCTGCAGGTGGTCGGCGCGATCAACGCCAACCATGCGTTGCTGGCCCAGCGTGCCGGTTTCAAGGCCATCTACCTGTCCGGCGGCGGCGTCGCAGCTGGCTCCCTGGGGCTGCCGGACCTGGGGATCACCGGGTTGGATGACGTGCTCACCGACGTGCGGCGGATCACCGATGTGTGCGACCTGCCGTTGCTGGTGGATGTCGACACCGGCTTCGGCAGTTCGGCGTTCAATGTGGCGCGCACGGTCAAGTCGATGATCAAGTTCGGTGCCGCCGCCATCCACATCGAGGACCAGGTCGGCGCCAAGCGCTGCGGTCATCGTCCTAATAAGGAGATCGTCACCCAGCAGGAGATGGTTGACCGGATCAAGGCGGCAGTGGATGCGCGTACCGACGATAGCTTCGTGATCATGGCGCGCACCGACGCGCTGGCCGTGGAAGGTCTCAACTCAGCCCTGGACCGTGCCGCCGCGTGCATCGAGGCGGGCGCGGACATGATCTTCCCCGAGGCGATCACCGAGCTGGCGATGTACAAAACCTTCGCCGAACGTATCAAAGCCCCGATTCTGGCCAATATCACCGAGTTCGGCGCCACGCCGCTGTACACCACTGAAGAGTTGGCCGCAGTCGACGTATCCCTGGTGCTCTATCCGCTGTCTGCCTTCCGCGCCATGAACAAGGCTGCCGAGAACGTCTACACCGCGCTGCGCCGCGATGGCACTCAGAAGAACGTGATCGACACCATGCAGACCCGCATGGAGCTGTACGAGCGCATCAACTACCACGCCTTCGAGCAGCACCTCGACGCGCTGTTCGCCGCCAAGAAATAACCGGCGCGCGAGCTGCAGCGGCTCGCGCATAACAAGAAATACCCGACCGGATTGGATGAGGAGAGACAAGTGATGAGCACCACCCCAGAGACCACCACCCCGGGCTTCAAGCCAAAGAAATCCGTTGCGCTGAGCGGCACCGCCGCGGGCAACACCGCCCTGTGCACCGTCGGTCGCACCGGCAACGATTTGCACTACCGCGGCTATGACGTTCTCGACTTCGCCAACCGCTGCGAATTCGAAGAAATCGCCCACCTGTTGGTGCACGGCAAGCTACCCAACGTCGCCGAACTGACTGCCTACAAGGCCAAGCTCAAGGCCCTGCGCGGCATCCCGGCTGCCCTCAAGGCGTCCCTCGAGCAGTTGCCGCCGTCGGCACACCCTATGGACGTGATGCGCACCGCCGTGTCCGTGCTGGGCTGCGTGTCGCCGGAGAAGGAAGACCACAACCACCCGGGCGCCCGCGACATCGCCGACAAGCTGATGGCTTCGTTGGGTTCGGCGCTGCTGTACTGGTACCACTTCAGCCACAACGGCAAGCGCATCGACGTGGAGACCGACGACGACTCCATTGGCGGTCACTTCCTGCACCTGCTGCACGGTGAGAAGCCGCGCGAGTCCTGGGTGCGAGCCATGCACACCTCACTCAACCTGTATGCCGAGCATGAGTTCAACGCCTCCACCTTCACCTCACGGGTGATCGCCGGTACTGGCTCTGACATGTTCAGCTGTATCGCAGGCGCCATCGGCGCGCTGCGCGGGCCTAAACATGGCGGCGCCAACGAAGTGGCCTTCGAAATCCAGAAACGCTACGACAACCCGGACGAGGCCGAGGCCGACATCCGCGCCCGCGTCGAGAAGAAGGAAGTGGTGATCGGCTTCGGTCACCCGGTCTACACCGTGAGCGATCCGCGCAACAAGGTGATCAAGGACGTCGCCCGCGAGCTTTCCGCCGAGCAGAACAACACCAAGATGTTCGACATCGCCGAGCGTCTGGAGTCGACCATGTGGGACATCAAGAAGATGTTCCCCAACCTCGACTGGTTCAGTGCCGTCAGCTACCACATGATGGGTGTGCCCACCGCCATGTTCACCCCGCTGTTCGTCATCGCCCGCACCTCGGGCTGGTCGAGCCACGTGATCGAGCAGCGCATCGACGGCAAGATCATCCGCCCGAGCGCCAACTACGTCGGTCCCGAGGATCTCAAGTTCGTGCCGCTCAAGGATCGCCCATGACCATGAACAGCATGATGAACAGCCAATTCCGCAAACCCTTGCCCGGTACTCGGCTGGATTTTTTTGACACCCGTGCGGCGGTCGATGCCATCGCCCCCGACGCCTACGCCAAGCTGCCCTATACCTCCCGCGTGCTGGCCGAGCAACTGGTGCGCCGCTGCGAGCCGGACGCGCTGACCGATTCGCTCAAGCAGCTGATTGAGCGCAAGCGCGATCTGGACTTCCCCTGGTACCCGGCTCGCGTGGTTTGCCACGACATCCTCGGTCAGACCGCGCTGGTCGACCTGGCCGGCCTGCGCGACGCCATCGCCGAGAAGGGCGGTGATCCGTCCAAGGTCAACCCGGTGGTGCCGACCCAGCTGATCGTCGACCATTCCCTGGCCGTGGAGGCCCCGGGCTTCGACCCGGATGCTTTCACGAAGAACCGCGCCATCGAAGACCGTCGTAACGAGGATCGTTTCCACTTTATCGAGTGGACCAAGACCGCGTTCAAGAACGTCGACGTTATCCCGGCCGGCAACGGCATCATGCACCAGATCAACCTGGAGAAGATGAGCCCGGTGATCCAGGCCCGCGGCGGCGTGGCTTTCCCGGACACCTGCGTGGGTACCGACTCGCACACCCCGCACGTCGATGCCTTGGGCGTGATCGCCATCGGTGTCGGTGGTCTGGAAGCGGAAACCGTGATGTTGGGTCTGCCGTCGATGATGCGCCTGCCCGACATTGTCGGCGTCAGGCTGGTCGGCAAGCGACAGCCCGGTATCACCGCCACCGACATCGTGCTGGCCATCACCGAGTTCCTGCGCAAGGAGCGCGTGGTGGGTGCCTGGGTCGAGTTCTTCGGCGAGGGTGCCGACAGCCTGACCATCGGCGACCGCGCGACTATCTCCAATATGTGCCCGGAATACGGCGCCACTGCCTCGATGTTCTATATCGACCAGCAGACCATCGACTACCTCAAACTCACCGGGCGCGAGCCGGAGCAGGTAGCGCTGGTGGAGAACTACGCCAAGACCACCGGTCTGTGGGCCGATGCTCTGGTCACCGCCGAGTACGAGCGCGTGCTCGAATTCGATTTGTCCACCGTGGTGCGCAATATGGCGGGCCCGAGCAACCCGCATCGCCGCTTGCCGACCTCGGCGCTGCATGAGCGCGGTATTGCCGACGAAGGCAAGCTGGCGGCTGGCAAAATTGAAGAAAGTGAAGGCTTGATGCCCGACGGCGCGGTGATCATCGCCGCCATCACCAGCTGCACCAACACCTCCAACCCGCGCAATGTGGTCGCCGCTGGCCTGGTGGCGAAAAAGGCCAATGCCCTGGGCCTGGTACGCAAGCCGTGGGTCAAGACCTCGTTTGCCCCGGGCTCCAAGGTCGCCAAGCTTTACCTGGAAGACGCCGGCTTGTTGTCGGAGCTGGAGCAGCTCGGCTTCGGCATCGTCGGTTACGCCTGCACCACGTGCAACGGCATGTCTGGCGCACTGGATCCGGTGATCCAGCAGGAAATCATCGACCGCGACCTGTACGCCACCGCGGTACTGTCCGGCAACCGCAACTTCGACGGACGTATCCATCCCTACGCCAAGCAGGCCTTCCTGGCCTCGCCGCCGCTGGTGGTGGCTTACGCTATCGCCGGTACCGTGCGCTTCGACATCGAGCAGGATGTGTTGGGTATCGACAAGGCCGGCAACCCCGTTACCCTGAAGGACCTGTGGCCGAGCGACGAGGAGATCGACGCGATTGTCGCAGCCAGCGTGAAGCCGGAGCAGTTCAAGCAGATCTACATCCCGATGTTCGATCTGGGCACGATTCAGGAAGCCGAAAGCCCGCTGTACGACTGGCGTCCGATGAGCACCTATATTCGCCGTCCGCCTTACTGGGAGGGCGCCCTGGCGGGCGAACGCACCCTCAAGGGCATGCGCCCGCTGGCGATCCTGCCGGACAACATCACCACCGATCATCTGTCGCCGTCCAACGCCATCCTGCTGGACAGTGCCGCCGGCGAATACCTGCACAAGATGGGCTTGCCGGAGGAGGACTTCAACTCCTACGCGACTCATAGGGGTGACCATTTGACTGCACAGCGTGCCACCTTCGCCAACCCGCAGCTGGTCAACGAAATGGCCGTGGTCGACGGCCAGGTGAAGAAAGGTTCGCTGGCCCGCGTCGAGCCGGAAGGCAAGGTCATGCGCATGTGGGAAGCGATCGAAGCCTACATGAACCGCAAGCAGAGCCTGATCATCGTCGCCGGTGCCGATTACGGTCAGGGTTCGTCCCGTGACTGGGCGGCCAAGGGCGTGCGCCTGGCGGGTGTGGAAGTGATCGTGGCGGAAGGCTTCGAGCGCATTCACCGCACCAACCTGGTGGGCATGGGCGTGCTGCCGGTCGAGTTCA
This sequence comes from Pseudomonas taeanensis MS-3, assembly GCF_000498575.2. Lineage (GTDB taxonomy): Bacteria > Pseudomonadota > Gammaproteobacteria > Pseudomonadales > Pseudomonadaceae > Aquipseudomonas > Aquipseudomonas taeanensis. The sequence goes on along the minus strand of NZ_AWSQ01000003.1, from coordinate 211,815 downwards.
AGCCAGGCACCACCCGCCTGACCCTCGGCCTCGACGGCACCGAGACCTATGATATCCAGGGCGAGCTGTCGCCGCGCGGCGAGCTGACCCTGGTCATCCAGCGCAAGAACGGCGAAGTGACCCGGGTGCCGGTGATCTGCCGCCTGGATACCGCCGCCGAAGTCAACGTCTACAACGCTGGCGGCGTGCTGCAGCGCTTCGCTCAGGACTTCCTCGAAGGCGCCGTCGCCTGAACCCGTGGGGTGGACAAGGTGTAGCCATGTCCACCCCACGGATTACGACAAAGTCTGTAGCCCGGATCTAATCCGGGGATGACGTTGATCGGTTCGCCCCGGATTGCATCCGGGCTACTTTTTTCAGGACAGCATCCATGACCCATTTGCCCCAAGTGAAAATCCCCGCCACCTATATCCGTGGCGGCACCAGCAAGGGCGTGTTCTTCCGTCTGCAGGACCTGCCCGAGCGCTGCCAGCTACCGGGCGAGGCGCGTGACCAGCTGTTCATGCGCGTGATCGGCAGCCCCGATCCCTATGCGGCGCATATCGACGGCATGGGCGGCGCCACCTCCAGCACCAGCAAGTGCGTGATCCTGTCCAAGAGCAGCCAGCCCGCTCACGACGTGGACTATCTCTATGGCCAGGTCTCGATCGACAAGGCCTTCGTCGATTGGTCCGGCAACTGCGGCAATCTGTCCACCGCCGCCGGCGCCTTTGCCATCCATGCCGGGCTGGTCGATCCGGAGCGTATTCCGCAGGATGGCACCTGTGTGGTGCGCATCTGGCAGGCCAACATCAACAAGACCATCATCGCCCATGTGCCGGTGACCAATGGTCAGGTGCAGGAAACCGGTGACTTCGAGCTGGATGGGGTGACCTTTCCGTCGGCCGAGATTGTCCTGGAATTCATCGATCCGTCCGATGACGGTGAGGAGGGCGGTTCGATGTTCCCCACCGGCAACCTGGTCGACGATCTCGAGGTGCCCGGCATCGGCACCCTCAAGGCGACCATGATCACTGCTGGTATCCCGACCGTGTTCGTCAATGCCGAGGACATCGGCTACACCGGCAGCGAACTGCGCGAGGCAATCAACACGGACGCCAAGGCGCTGGAGAAGTTCGAGCAGATTCGTATCGCCGGAGCCCTGCGCATGGGTCTGATCAAGTCCGCAGAGGAAGCGGTTACCCGCCAGCACACGCCGAAAATCGCCTTCGTCGCGGGGGCCAAGGACTACGTCGCCTCCAGTGGCAAGACGATCGCCGCTGATGAAGTGGACCTGCTAGTGCGCGCGCTGTCCATGGGCAAGCTGCACCACGCCATGATGGGCACGGCTGCGGTGGCTATCGGTACGGCCGCCGCGATCCCCGGCACACTGGTCAATCTCGCCGCCGGCGGCGGTGAGCGCAGTGCGGTGCGCTTCGGTCATCCTTCGGGCACCTTGCGCGTCGGCGCCGAAGCTATTCAGGTCGACGGCAACTGGACGGTGACCAAGGCGATCATGAGCCGCAGCGCCCGGGTGCTGATGGAGGGCTGGGTGCGGGTACCTGCCGATGCATTCTAAGTTGCGTAGCGCCAGGCTCTGAGTAGCGCCTGGCATCCCTGGCATCCCTGGCGCACCGGGACGATACTGTCGTTATGTTAATGGGGAGAGGGAGGGCGCTCTTTTAGAGAGCTGGTTGGCTCTTACCCTCCGCCCGGGGAGGAAGCGTAAAGATGTCCGCTACCTTTGATCTGAATGACCGCCCGGATTATGACCAGGTTATTCAGAGCATTGCCGACTACGTGCTGAATTATCGCATCGAGTCTGCCGAGGCCCTGAGCACTGCATGCTACTGCCTGATGGACAGCCTCGGCTGCGGCTTGCTGGCTCTGCGTTTTCCCGAATGCAGCAAGCACCTCGGCCCCATCGTCGAGGGCACTGTCGTGCCGAACGGCGCCCGTGTTCCCGGCACTTCCTTCTGCCTCGATCCGCTCAAGGCCGCCTGGGACATCGGTTGCCTGATTCGCTGGCTGGATTACAACGACACCTGGCTGGCGGCCGAGTGGGGGCACCCATCGGACAATCTGGGCGGCATTCTCGCCGTGGCCGACCACTTGTCACAGAAGCGCGTAGCTCAGGGCGAAGCGCCGTTGCGCATGCGTGTGGTGCTCGAAGCGATGATCATGGCCCATGAGATCCAGGGAGTGTTTGCCTTGGCGAACTCTTTCAATCGCGTCGGCCTGGATCACGTTATTTTGGTCAAACTGGCCTCTACTGCAGTCACCGCGAAGCTGATGGGCGCCAGCCGTGAACAGTTGCTTTCGGCCATTTCCCACGCCTTCGTCGACGGCCAGGCGCTGCGTACTTACCGTCATGCGCCGAACGCCGGCTCGCGTAAATCCTGGGCGGCAGGCGATGCCAGCAGTCGTGGCGTGCGTTTGGCCGACATCGCCATGCGCGGTGAAATGGGCATCCCGGGGGTGCTTACCGTCTCCCAGTGGGGCTTCTATGACGTGCTGTTCAGTCATACCAACAAGGATTTGGCCATTAAGCCGGAGGATCAGCGCCAGTTCAGCTTCCCGCAGGGCTTCGGCAGCTATGTGATGGAAAACGTATTGTTCAAAATCAGTTTCCCTGCCGAGTTCCATGCGCAGACCGCCTGCGAGGCCGCCGTTAGGCTGCACCCGCAGGTCAAGGAGCGTCTACATGAGGTCGATAAAATCGTCATCACCACTCAGGAGTCGGCGATCCGCATCATCTCCAAGGTTGGCAAGCTGGCTAATCCTGCCGACCGCGACCACTGTCTGCAGTACATGGTTGCGGTGCCGTTGGCCTTTGGCAGTCTGGTCGCTGAGCAGTACGGGGACGACTATCACGCCGCTCACCCGATCATCGACGAGTTGCGCGAGAAGATGGAGGTCGTCGAAGACTCTCGCTACAGCCGAGAGTATCTGGAAGCCGACAAGCGCTCGATCGCCAATGCCATCCAGGTGTTTTTCAAGGACGGCAGTAGTACTGAGCAAGTCGCGGTCGAATATCCGATCGGTCACCGCCGACGGCGCGCCGAGGGCATTCCGCTGCTGGAAGACAAGTTCAAAGCCAGCCTGGCGACCAGATTCAGCGATCAACGTAGCGCCGAGATATTCGCGCTGTGCAAGGATCAGGTCCGGCTACAGGCCACGCCGGTCAATCGGTTCATGGATATGTGGGTGATCTGATTGTGTCGCGGTTCGCCCCAGGGCCAGGGTTGAGGGCAATAAAAAACCGCTTGCAGCGGTTTTTTATTGCCTGGCCTGTAGGCTTACTTAAAACGCCGCTCGACGCCTTTTTCCACCAGGATTTTTGCGGAAATCTCCTCCACCGAGAAGTGTGTCGAGTTGATCGAGTTGATGTTCTCGCGGCGGAACAGACTTTCCACTTCGCGCACCTCGAACTCACACTGCGCATAGCTGGCGTAACGGCTGTTGGGTTTACGCTCGTTGCGGATTGCGGTCAGGCGATCCGGGTCAATGGTCAGGCCGAACAGCTTGTCTTTGTATTTCTTCAGCGCGGCTGGCAGCTGTAGGCGTTCCATGTCTTCTTCGGTCAGCGGGTAATTGGCTGCGCGAATACCGTATTGCATGGCCATATACAGGCAGGTTGGGGTCTTGCCACAGCGAGAGACGCCGACCAGGATCAGATCGGCCTTGTCGTAATAGTGGGTGCGTGCGCCATCGTCATTGTCCAGGGCGAAGTTGACCGCCTCAATACGCTCCATGTAGTTGGAGTTGTGCCCGATGGAATGGGATTTGCCCACCGAGTAAGACGAGTGCGAGCTTAGTTCCTGTTCCAAAGGGGAGAGGAAGGACGAGAAAATGTCGATCATGAAACCATCGGATTCGGCGAGGATCTCACGAATGTCCTGGTTGACGATGGTGTCGAAGATGATCGGGCGCGCGCCGTCTTTCTCGGCAGCGCTATTGATTTGTTGTACCATTGCGCGCGCTTTTTCCACGCTATCAATGTACGGTCGCGTGAGTTTGGTGAAGCTGATAGTTTCGAACTGCGCCAACAGGCTTTGACCCAGGGTTTCGGCCGTGATGCCAGTGCCGTCGGAGATGAAAAAAGCGGTTCGTTTCATTTGCGCCATGGGCCTTAAGCTGAGGACGATTCTTGGCTATCATGGGCCCAGTTTTGCCGGCCCTAACCAGGCGGCATTGTTACTTATTTTCCAGGGCCCGGCCACAGGCGTGCGGATTCGCTCCGCCGAACCTTCCCAGCCCCCTTGAGCTTTTCCAACACCTTAGTGGAGAGATCACCTTGGTAGAGTACGTAGTTTCCCTCGATAAGCTCGGCGTCCATGATGTTGAGCACGTAGGGGGCAAAAACGCCTCCCTGGGCGAGATGATTAGCAACCTTGCAGGCGCCGGCGTCTCGGTTCCTGGCGGTTTCGCCACTACCGCGCAGGCTTACCGCGACTTTCTCGAGGAGAGCGGCCTGAATGCGAAGATCCATGCTGCCCTCGATGCGCTGGATGTCGATGACGTCAATGCGCTGGCCAAGACTGGTGCGCAGATCCGCCAGTGGGTGATGGAAGCTCCGTTTTCGGAGCGTTTGAACGCCGAAATCAGCGAAGCCTTCGCTGCCATGGCTGATGGCAACGACAACATGGCAGTGGCCGTACGCTCTTCGGCCACCGCTGAAGACCTGCCTGACGCGTCTTTTGCCGGCCAGCAGGAAACCTTCCTGAACATCCGTGGCGTGGACAATGTGATCCGTGCGGCTAAAGAAGTGTTCGCCTCGCTGTTCAATGACCGCGCCATTTCCTACCGCGTGCACCAGGGCTTTGACCACAAGCTGGTGGCCCTGTCTGCTGGTGTGCAGCGCATGGTGCGTTCGGAAACCGGTACCGCCGGGGTGATGTTCACCCTCGATACCGAGTCGGGCTTCCGTGACGTGGTGTTCATTACTGGTGCCTATGGTCTCGGTGAGACCGTGGTGCAGGGTGCGGTGAACCCTGACGAGTTCTATGTCCACAAACATACGCTGGAAGCCGGTCGTCCGGCCATCTTGCGGCGTAACCTGGGCAGCAAAGCGATCAAGATGATCTACGGCGACGAAGCCAAGGCCGGCAAGTCGGTCAAGGTCGTCGACGTAGAGCGCGCCGAACGCGCGCGCTTCTGTCTGACTGATGCCGAAGTCAGCGAGCTGGCCAAGCAGGCGATGATCATCGAGAAACACTACAAGTGCCCGATGGACATCGAGTGGGCTAAGGACGGCGATGACGGCAAGCTGTACATCGTCCAGGCCCGCCCGGAAACCGTGAAGAGCCGCACCAACGCCACGGTGATGGAGCGTTACCTGCTCAAGGAAACCGGCACTGTGCTAGTGGAAGGGCGCGCTATTGGTCAGAAGATCGGCGCCGGTAAGGTGCGGGTGATCAACGACATCTCCGAAATGGATAAGGTCCAGCCGGGCGACGTACTGGTTTCCGACATGACCGACCCGGATTGGGAACCAGTCATGAAGCGCGCCAGCGCCATCGTCACCAACCGCGGCGGGCGCACTTGCCACGCGGCGATTATCGCTCGCGAGCTGGGTGTGCCGGCGGTGGTTGGTTGTGGCAATGCCACTCAGGTGTTGAAGGATGGCCAGGGCGTGACCGTGTCCTGCGCCGAAGGCGACACCGGCTTCATCTTCGAAGGCGAGCTGGGCTTTGATGTGCGCAAGAACTCGGTCGACGCAATGCCGGAGTTGCCGTTCAAGATCATGATGAACGTCGGCAACCCCGATCGCGCCTTTGACTTTGCCCAACTGCCGAACGCTGGGGTGGGCCTGGCTCGACTGGAGTTCATCATCAACCGGATGATCGGCGTGCACCCTAAAGCACTGTTGAACTTCGCCGGCTTGCCGACCGAGATCAAGGACAGTGTGGAGAAGCGCATTGCCGGTTACGACGATCCGGTCAACTTCTATGTCGAGAAGCTGGTCGAGGGTATCAGTACCCTGGCTGCAGCGTTCTGGCCGAAGAAAGTCATCGTGCGCCTGTCCGACTTCAAGTCCAACGAATATGCCAACCTGATCGGCGGCAAGCTCTACGAGCCGGAAGAAGAGAACCCCATGCTCGGTTTCCGCGGGGCTTCGCGCTACATCAGCGAGTCGTTCCGTGATTGCTTCGAGCTGGAGTGCCGCGCGCTGAAGAAAGTGCGCAACGAAATGGGCCTGACCAATGTCGAGATCATGGTGCCGTTCGTGCGTACGCTCGGCGAAGCCAGCCAGGTCATAGACCTGCTTGCCAGCAATGGCCTGGAACGAGGCAAGGATGGCCTGAAAGTCATCATGATGTGCGAGTTGCCGTCCAACGCGATCCTGGCTGAGGAGTTCCTCGAGTACTTTGATGGTTTCTCGATCGGTTCCAACGACCTGACTCAGCTTACCCTGGGGCTGGATCGTGACTCCGGCATCGTCGCCCACCTGTTCGATGAGCGTAATCCTGCGGTGAAGAAGCTGCTGGCCAATGCGATTCAGGCGTGTAACAAGGCGGGTAAGTACATCGGCATCTGCGGCCAGGGGCCATCGGATCACCCGGATCTGGCCAAGTGGCTAATGGAGCAGGGCATCGAAAGCGTGTCATTGAACCCTGATTCGGTGCTGGATACCTGGTTCTTCTTGGCGGAAGCTCAGCCTACCTGATCGACCGTTGACCTATTGATCGAGGGCGGGTTATCCCGCCCTTTTTTGTGGCTTGTCATCCATGGCTGCCACCCTTCGGGCCGTCGCTAGGCGACGTGAAAAATTGCTCCCGGCAATTTTTTGTACCAGAGCGAAGAAGATGCAAAGCAGTAGTGAGCTTTTCCCCGTCGCCTTGATCAGCGCGGAGTTTCGTGGCGATCTGAGTGAAGACGTCTATCGCCTCAAGCCCGGCAACAGCCCGGATCGCAGTGTTGAATTGGCGCTGACCCGTCTCGGGCGTGCCGGTCACGCAGATGAGCGTGGTATGCCGGTTATCCTGTTGCCTGGTAGCTTTTCCAATCGGCGTTTCTGGTACTCGCCCAAGGGTATTGGCTTGGGTCCGTACTTGGCGCGGGCAGGGTTCGATGTATGGATCGCGGAAATGCGCGGTCATGGTTTGTCGCCGCGCAATCAAGCGTATAAGCACAACCGCGTCAGCGATTATGTGCGCTACGACTTGCCGGCCATTGCCGACTTCGTGCATGAACAAAATCCGCACCCGGCCCACTGGCTGGGGCACTCATTGGGCGGCATCACTTTAGCTGGTGCGCTTGGTGGGCACTATCTGGATGAGCGCAAAGTGGCGTCGACGGCTCTGTTCGGTAGCCAGATCAGTCGGGTCTACTGGCCGTTGAAAGTGCCGCCGGTGGAGTGGGGTGGGCGCCTGTTGCTCAAGCGTTTTACCGTGTTGTCTGGTTCCCGGCTCAAGCGCGGGCCGGAAGATGAGCCCATTGGCCTGGCGCTGGAAAGTCTGCGCTGGCATGGTTTATTTGGTCGCTTTGGCGATGCAGAGCGCGATTGGTGGCGCGGTTTGGCCGAGGTGCGGGTGCCGGTTATGGCCGTCAGTGCCGTTGGCGATACGCAGGACCCTGCATGGGCGTGCCGCAAGTTGCTTGATCAGTTTGGCTCCGTAGCGCGTGAGTTTATCTGTCTGGGCAAGGAAAACGGCTTTTCCAGTGATTTCGGGCATGTGGAGATGCTGGTCAGCAAAGAGGCGCAACATGAAGTCTGGCCACTGGCGGAGCAATGGCTGCGTAAGGTGCCGTTATTGGCTGCTGGGCTTGAAATGACCAGTTTTGAGGGTGATGCGAGCATTCCGTCAGAGCGGTCATCCGGTTAAGATGTGACGCAAGCAGGATTTGTAGTCACTTTCTGCTGTTTGCGGGGGTGAAATGTTCATTGCCCTGGAGCGTTTGCTGAACCTGGAGGAAGGCTATCGGCAGGTCTTCCGGGTTCAGGGCCGTGACGTGCTGTTAATGGTTGTCGAGGGACGCGCGCTGCTGCTGGAGAGCCGTTGCCCGCATCAGGGCGCCTCCCTGCACAACGCTACGCTCGTCGGTAGTGTGCTTCGTTGCGCGCGCCACGGCGTAGAGTTTGATGTGATCACTGGGCGTGCTTTGAGCGCTAGTTGTGCCAGCCTGTTGCAGCTGCCTTTGGCCTACGAGGGTGATCGTGTCGGTATCGACCTGTGAAACCTGATTTCCAACGATAGAAAGGAGTTTTGCCATGCACTACATCACGCCTGATTTGTGTGACGCCTATCCTGAGCTGGTGCAGGTCGTTGAGCCGATGTTCAGCAATTTCGGTGGTCGCGACTCCTTTGGTGGTGAAATCGTCACCATCAAGTGTTTCGAGGACAACTCGCGGGTCAAGGAGCAAGTCGAGCAGCCAGGTAAGGGCAAGGTGATGGTGGTCGATGGTGGTGCCTCGATGCGTTGCGCCTTGCTCGGGGACATGCTCGCAGAAAAAGCGGCAAAGAATGGCTGGGAGGGCATTGTGGTCTATGGCTGTGTGCGCGATGTCGACGTGCTTGCGCAGACCGATCTCGGTGTGCAGGCGCTGGCCAGTCATCCGCTGAAAACCGACAAGCGCGGTATTGGTGACCTTGATGTGGTCGTGACTTTCGGCGGTGTGTCATTCCGCCCGGGTGAATATGTCTATGCCGACAATAACGGCATCATTGTGTCGCCTTCCGCGCTGAAAATGCCTGAATAACCAAGCGCCTGAGTTTCGCTTGGGCAGGTTGTCGAGTGCGGCCTAGGGGCTGCCTGCTGGCGCTGTATATAAATTCCTCGGCAAGTCGTTTGTCTGCGCTTGATTCCCTGATGATGCAGGCCAGTCATCGGCGCCGAGCTGTTGTTCGAGCGCCCGCTGCGCTTGGCATATTTCCGATACATCATTGAGTGCTATTTCTTCCGGTGCTGAGCACTGGCTGTCTTTTCAGGTAGGGGTCAAACGTGGTTGAGGAGCGCAACGCGGAACAGGGGCTGGTGCATGCCTTCGTTCTGGATGGTCAGGGCGGTGCTCGTGCGATCACTCGAGATCAGCTGGGTGGCCTTGAGCTTGCCGAGTCGGAGAGTCTCTGGCTGCACTGGGATCGAAGTCATCTGCAGACTCAGGCTTGGCTGCGGCATGAGGCCGGCCTGAGCGAATTCGCCTGTGACCTGCTACTTGAAGAAAATACCCGGCCGCGCATGTTGCCTTTGCCCAATCATGAGCTGTTGTTGTTCCTGCGTGGCGTCAACCTCAACCCAGGGGCGGAGCCTGAGGACATGGTTTCGGTGCGCATTTTTGCCGATGCGCGTCGGGTCATATCCTTGCGCCTGCGGCCGTTGCGTGCGAGTGAGGACTTGATCCGCGACCTGCAAGCAGGCAGGGGGCCGAAAACCTCGTCCGAACTTATCCTCAGTCTGGCCGACTACCTCACCGACAAGGTTGATGCGCTGGTCAACGAACTGTCCGATCAGGTCGATGAGCAGGAGGAGCAGATCGATGCCGATGAGCATCTGTTGCCGAATCACGACCTGTTGCTGCAGATGCGCCGACGTGCGGCTGGCTTGCGCCGTTTCCTGGCGCCGCAGCGTGATATCTATGCGCAACTGACGCGTAACCAGCAACCCTGGTTCGTGGCGGACGATACCGATTACTGGAACGAGCTGAATAACCGCCTGACCCGTTACCTGGAGGAGCTGGAGCTCAGCCGCGAGCGGGTCAGTCTGGTGCTGGATGCCGAGAATCGGCGTATGGACGAGCGGATGAATCGCATCATGTACCGCTTCAGCATCATCACTATGGTGTTTCTACCCATGAGTTTTCTCACTGGTTTGCTGGGTATCAACGTTGGTGGCATGCCGGGGGCAGAGAGTCCTTTTGGCTTTCTCTTTGCCTGCCTGATCATGTTTCTCATCGGCCTCGGTCAGTGGTGGCTGTTCCGTCGTTGGCGCTGGCTTTGATGTGACTATTCGACTGTCTGCCTCGTCTAGCGACACATGCTGTGAGGAGTGTTATGCACGATCCCTTTGAAGAATCCCTGCGCGATTTACTCAAGTCACCGTCGTCGACTCATGATGACGATGCGTGTTTGCATCGCGTGTTGAAAACCGCCAACCGCCAGGTCGGTGCCGGTGATCTGTTCGGTTTGATGGGGCATTGGCTCGGCGCGCTGATGATTGCTCTGAATAACGGCTCGGCGCATGTGTCGCCGGTTTCTCGCCGGCACCCTTCTGTACGCTCTACTGATAAGGCTGACTGAAATGGAACTCGATCCCTGGACTCAAAGCCTGATTGCTGCGATGACTGCGCTCTGGACTAAGGTCGCTGGCTTTATTCCGAACCTGTTCGTGGCGCTGATTCTCGTGCTGCTTGGTTTTGTCGTGGCCAAACTGCTCGACACGTTGCTGTCCAAGCTGCTCGGTAAGCTCGGCCTGGATCGACTCATGGCCGGTACCGGCTTGACCAAGCTGCTCAGTCGGGCGGGTATACAGGTGCCGGTTTCGACCTTGATCGGCAAGATCATCTATTGGTTCGTGCTGCTAATTTTTCTCGTTTCGGCGGCCGAATCGCTGGGCCTGGAGCGGGTGTCCGCGACGCTCGATGTACTCGCCCTGTATTTGCCGAAAGTCTTCGGTGCAGCCCTGGTGCTGCTTGCAGGGGTGCTCTTGGCTCATCTGCTCAGCGGTTTGGTGCGTGGCGCGGCGGAGGGCGTGGGGCTCGATTACGCCTACGGCCTGGGGCGCATCGCTCAGGGTCTGGTCATCATCATCAGCATTTCAGTGGCCATCGGCCAGTTGGAGGTCAAGACCGATCTGTTGAACAACGTCATTGGCATAGTGCTGATTTCGGTAGGTTTGGCTGTGGCGCTGGCACTGGGTTTGGGCAGCCGGGAAATCGCCGGGCAAATTCTGGCTGGTATCTATGTGCGTGAGTTGTATCAGGTCGGGCAACAAGTTCAGGTTGGCGATGTCGAAGGGCAGATCGAGGAGATTGGCACGGTCAAGACGACCCTGTTGACCGATGCGGGCGAATTGGTCTCAGTGGCCAATCGGACCTTGCTCGAACAGCGGGTAAGCAGTCGCTAACGCGCCATTCTGTTAATGTATGCCGCCTACCCAGCCGCCTGATTCGTCAGGTGCTGGCGGACTGTGTTTTGACTGCCGGCCCGACTCGTTTTGAATAAAGCCCAATCACTGTCTATGCGTTATGACCCCCGCGAGCTCTCGGACGAGGAGCTGGTGGCGCGCGCGCATGACGAATTGTTCCACATCACTCGTGCTTATGAAGAGCTGATGCGTCGTTACCAGCGCACATTATTCAATGTCTGTGCGCGCTATTTGGGGAACGAACGTGACGCCGACGATGTCTGTCAGGAGGTCATGCTTAAGGTTCTTTATGGTTTGAAGAACTTTGAGGGTAAATCCAAGTTCAAAACCTGGCTTTACAGTATTACTTACAACGAGTGCATTACCCAGTACCGCAAAGAGCGCCGCAAGCGCCGCTTGATGGACGCTCTAAGTCTGGATCCTTTGGAAGAGGCGTCGGAAGAAAAGGCGCCTAACATTGAAAGTCCTGCCGGCTTGGATCGCTGGTTAGTTCATGTCAATCCAATCGATCGGGAAATTCTGGTGCTACGTTTTGTCGCAGAGCTGGAGTTTCAGGAGATTGCCGACATCATGCACATGGGTCTGAGCGCCACGAAAATGCGCTACAAACGTGCGCTAGATAAATTGCGAGAAAAATTTTCCGATAGCGCCGAAACTTAAGTTGTTTTCAGTATGTCAAAACGCAGGCTTACTTTCGGTAAATCTGATACAGTTCGCCGGCTAAGGTTGTCTTGAGTTTGTTGGACAACTTGCTGGCTACCAGGACACAACAGGGATTAATGATGAAATTTAAAAACACTTTAGGCGTTGTCATCGGCTCATTGCTCGCTACTTCTGCTTTCAGCGCGCTGGCGCAGGGCCAAGGCGCGGTCGAAGTGGAGGGCTTTGCCAAGAAGGAAATCTTCGACAGCGCTCGTGACTTCAAGAACAACGGCAACCTGTTCGGCGGTAGCGTCGGTTACTACCTGACCGACGATGTTGAGCTGCGTCTGGGTTACGACGAAGTGCACAACGCCCGTGGCGAAGACGGTCGTAACATCAAGGGCGCCAACACCGCCCTGGATGCTCTGTATCACTTCAACAACGCTGGCGACGCACTGCGTCCTTACGTCTCCGCCGGTTTCTCCGATCAGAGCATCGGTCAATCCGGGCGCAGCGGTCGTAACGGTTCTACCTTCGCCAATGTTGGCGGCGGCGCCAAGTACTACATCACTGAGAACCTCTACGCCCGCGCTGGTGTCGAAGCTCAGTACAACATCGACCAAGGCGACACCGAGTGGGCGCCAAGTATCGGTATCGGCATGAACTTCGGCGGTGGCAGCAAGCCAGTCGCCCAGGTGGCAGAAGCCGCTCCAGAGCCGATGCCAGAGCCGATGCCTGTTGAAGAGCCAGCCCAGGTTGTACGTGTTGAGCTGGACGTGAAGTTCGACTTCGACAAGGCTCGCGTCAAGGAAGAAAGCTACGGTGATATCAAAAACCTGGCTGATTTCATGAAGCAGTACCCACAGACCACCACCACCGTTGCCGGTCACACTGACTCCGTCGGTACTGACGCTTACAACCAGAATCTGTCCGAGAAGCGTGCAAGCGCCGTTCGTGAAGTTCTGGTTAACCAGTACGGTGTTGAAGGCGAGCGTGTAAGCGCTGCCGGTTATGGCGAATCTCAGCCAGTTGCCGATAACGCAACTGAGTCGGGCCGTGCGATCAACCGCCGCGTAGAAGCTGAAGTAGAAACCCAGGTTAAGTAAGGGTTTCCGCTTTAGATAAAGCCCGGCCTCGGCCAATGCCCGTCTGAGGCATTGGCTCTACAGGCCAGGAATAGAAACAGGTCCATGTTTTTCATGGGCCTGTTTTTTTTTGCCTTTTGATCATCTTTGCTCGCTCCTCATTGTCTGGGTTAACCGTTTGCTTCAGGGCGAGCCGTCCGCAGTCAGTTGTTGTTTTACCCAGTCACAGAAGCTGCGAGTCAGTGAGCTACTTTCGCTGTCGCGGTGAATCAGCCAGGCCCAGTTGGGGCCGCGCACGCTTTGCTCGGCCAAGGGCTGCAACAATCCGCTGGCACGCGCCTGTTGCGCCAGCAACTGGCTGACCAGCGCGATGCCCAGTCCACCGCAGGCGGCGTCCAGCAGCAGCCCGGGGTCGGAGAAGTTCAGGCCGTGGCCCTGCTGACCGACATCCACGCCAGCTTCCACCTCCCAGTGACTCCAGTCCATCTCCCGCTCACCGTGCAGCGTTGTGCGCTCGGCTGTGGGTGTTTCCAGCAGTGCGGGGTGACAGGCCGGATAGAGGCGGTCGTGCAGCAGCAACTGAAAGCTGCACTCGGCCTGGGCAGCGATGTCATCGCGCAGCGCCAGGTCGATGGTCTGGCTGACCATGTCCGGCGCCTCGTCGGTGGTGAACAGCCAGAGATCGATTTCTGGATGACGACGATGGAAATCGCCCAGGCGCGGCAGCAGCCAGTGGCGGGCGAAGGCCGGGGTAGTGTTGACCACCAGCTGGTTGGGTTTGCTGTATTGCTCCAGGCGACGAATGCCCACGGCCAGTTGCTGCAGCAGCGACTGGGTGGTGCTGAGCAGGTCGTGGCCCGCGTCGGTGAGGCTGACGCTGCGTCCGCTGCGGTAGAACAGCGGCTGTTCCAGGTAGCCTTCCAGACTGCGGATCTGCTGGCTGATGGCTGACTGGGTGAGGTGCAGTTCCTCGGCGGCCTTGTGAAAACTGCCCAGGCGAGCGGCGGCTTCGAAGCCGCGCAGGGCGTTCAAGGGTGGCCAGTGCTTAAGCATTATTGATAAGTCCTGCTAATCATTAGTGGGCAAAATCCATCGTTTGTTATGCGATTTTTAGAGGCCTAGGATGGGTGCTATGACTGCTTCGGCGGTTTTCAGTGATAACCACTACTTAACTGAAAGGCACTTGTCATGCAACACAACGACTCGCAGCAAGCGGGCTGGTGGATGCCAGCCGAATGGGCTCAGCACGCCGCCACCTGGATGGTCTGGCCGCACAATCAGCCGCTCTGGGAGTCCGGCTGGGGCGTGACCCTGGCCCAGGTGCAGGAAGATTTCGCCCGGGTGGCCAATACAATCGCCCGCTTCGAGCCGGTCAAGCTGGTGGTCGACCCGTCCGCGGTCGAACGCGCTCGTGCACTGTGTGGGCCAGGCGTCGAGCTGATCGAACTGGCGGTCAACGACAGTTGGTGTCGCGACAGCGGCCCTAGTTTCATCTGCCACCCGCAGCAGGGCCTGGCAGGGGTTAGCTGGCGCTTCAACGCCTGGGGTGGCAAGTCGGCTCATGACCTGGACGAGAGCTTGGCCCGGCGGGTGCTCAACGGCCTGGGTCTGGAGTGTTTCGGTACGCCGCTGGCCAATGAGGGCGGCGCCATTCACGTGGACGGCGAGGGCACGCTGATCACCACCGAGTCGGTGCTGCTCAACCCCAATCGCAACCCGGGTCTGAGCAAGGCCGAGATGGAAGCCATCTTCGCCCGCCTGCTAGGGGTGAAGAAGACCATCTGGCTGCCGGGCGATCCGGATTATGTCACCGGCGACATGACCGACGGCCACGTCGACGGCGTGTGTGCCTTCGCCCGTCCCGGTGCGTTGCTGGTGGACGCCACCCATGACCAGGGTTCGGTCTACGCCGAGGTGGTGCGCGAGAACCGTCGTGCCCTGGAATTGGCCACCGACGCCCGTGGCCGTCAGTTCGAGCTGCTGGAGCTGTACGAGGCCAGCGCTGCGGTTGACAGCGCGGCCGAGGTGTTCTGCGCCTCCTACACCAACTTCTACATCGCCAACGGCGCCATCATCATGCCGGCCTATGGCATCGCCGCCGACCGGGTCGCCGCCGAGACTCTGGCCATGGCCTTCCCCGGCCGTGAGGTGATGCCCGTGCAGATCACACACCTGGCCCATGGCGGCGGCGGGGTGCACTGCATCACCCAGCAACAGCCGGCCTGGCCGACGAAGGGGTGAGCCAATGAGCATGCTGTGTATCGCCACGACTCAGTTCGCCTGCAGCTGGGACCTGAACCGCAATCTTGACCAGGCCGAGCAGCTGGTACGCCAGGCGGCGGCCCAGGGCGCCCAGGTGATCCTGCTGCAGGAGCTGTTCGCCACCCCGTATTTCTGCATCGAGCAGGACCACAAACACTTGGCGCTGGCTGAGGAATACAGCGACAGCAAAGTGCTCAAGCGCTTCGCCGCGTTGGCGGCAGAGCTGGGCGTGGTGCTGCCGCTGAGCTGGTTCGAGAAGGCCGGCAACGCCTACTTCAACTCGCTGAGCGTGGCCGATGCCGATGGGCGCCTGCTCGGCGTCTACCGCAAGACCCATATCCCCAACGCTATTGGCTATCAGGAGAAGGAGTACTTCAGCCCCGGCGACACCGGCTTCCGGGTCTGGGATACCGCCTACGGTCGCCTCGGCCTGGGCATCTGCTGGGATCAGTGGTTCCCGGAGACGGCTCGCTGCCTGGCCCTGATGGGCGCCGAAGTGCTGCTGTTTCCCACCGCCATCGGCTCCGAGCCGGGCGCCGCGGCGCTGGACTCACGCGATCATTGGCAGATGGCCATGCGTGGTCATGCCGCCGCCAATATTCTCCCGGTGATCGCAGCCAATCGCGTTGGCCGCGAGGTGGCGACCAACGACCCCGAGTTGGCGATGAGCTTCTACGGCTCGTCTTTTATCAGCAACCACAAGGGCAAGCTGTTGGTCGAGGCCGACCGTGACTCGACCGGTGTGCTGGTACAGACCCTAGACCTTGCGGCCATGCGCGAAGAGCGCCTGACCTGGGGCATCTACCGTGACCGTCGTCCAGAAATGTACGGACCCCTGCTGGGCCTGGACGGTCGTCAATCCCATGTGCGCTGGATGGCGCGAGGAGCATCCGATGTATAAGCACAGCAAACCACTGGCCGCTCTGGCCATCAGCCTGGGGCTGTTGACTCAGCCACTGATGGCCGCAGAGAAAGTGATGAACCTGTACAACTGGGCCGACTACTTCGCCGAGGACACCCTGGCCAAGTTCACCGCCGAAACCGGCATCCGCGTGGTCTACGACGTGATGGACAGCAGTGAGACGCTGGAGGCCAAGATGATGTCCGGCGGCAGCGGCTATGACCTGATCTTCCCCGGCGATACCGTGGCCGAACGGCTGATGCGTGCCGGTGCCCTGCAACCGCTGGACAAATCCAAGCTGACCGAACTGGACGACATAGAGCCGGGGCTGCAGGCGCTGCACGCCCAGTACCCCAAGTCCCGCGACGCCACGGTGCCTTACACCTGGGGCACCATCGGTCTGACCTATAACGCCGAGATGATCAATCAACGAATGCCCGGCGCACCGGTGAACAGCCTGGATATGTTGTTCAAGCCGGAGCTGGCGGCCAAGTTCGCCGACTGCGGGATTTCCCTGATTGACTCGCCCGACGAGGTGTTGGCGGTGGCGCTCAACTACTTGGGGCGCGATCCGCGTAGCGCTAAGCGGGACGACCTGGAGGCGGTGCAAGACTTGCTGATGAAGCTGCGCCCCCATGTGACCAAACTGCAGTCGCAGCCGGTCACCAACCTGGTCAACGGCAACCTGTGCCTGTCGCTCGGCTACAGCGGCGACATAACTCAGGCCCAGCGCGCGGCGGACGCCGCCGGCAAGCAGATGGATTTCCAGTACCACATCCCCAGCGAGGGCACCACGGTGTGGATGGACACCATGGCGATTCCCGCTGATGCCAAGCATCCGGAGTACGCCTACGCCTTCATCAACTTCGTCATGCGCCCGGAGAATATGGCGGCCATTAGCAACTTCACCGGCTACCCCACTTCCAGCGCCAAGGCGCGTGCCGCTGTCGACCCGCAGATGCGCGATAACCCGGATATCTACCTGAGCGAGGCCGGTTACGCGCGGCTGATCCCCGGCAAGGATATTCCGCAGCGCGACATGCGTGCGCGCATGCGCGCCTGGACCCAGTTCAAGACCGCCACCGCAACAGCCACCCCGCAGTGACGGCCAGCGCGCGGCCGGACAGCCGCCGCTGTTATGAATTGGAATAAAGGATGAAGCCATGAGAGTAACAGTCTGCCAATGGGACAGCCGCCCCGAGGCGTTAGCCGCACAAGTGCAGACGCTGATCAGCCATTGCCGCCTGTCCGGCAGCGAGCTGCTGTTGCTGCCGGAAATGCCCTTCGATCACTGGTTGGCGGCTTCGCCAGAGGTCGAAGCCGAGCGCTGGGCGCTATCGGTGAAGTTGCATCTGGACTGGCTGCGGTGCTTGTCGATGCTGCCGCCACTGACGCTGTTCGCCTCGCGTCCGGTCGTCGACAAGCAAGGTGCCCGACTGAACCGCGCCTTCTATTGGAATGCCGAGGAGGGCTTGGTAGATGGCCATGACAAGTTTCACTTGCCCGACGAGGAGGGTTATTGGGAGTCCCGTTGGTACAGCCCCGGCAGTGGCGACTTTTCCTGTGTCGGACCGGCGGCCTGCCAGGTCGGCAGTCTGATCTGTTCGGAGCTGTGGTTTCTCGAGCATGCCCGCCACTATGGCCGGCAGCAGGCCCATGTGCTCTGTGTGCCACGCGCCACGCCGTCGTTGGGTAACGATACCTGGCTGGCGGCGGGGCGCACCGCGGCGATAGTCGCCGGCGCCTATTGCCTGTCGTCCAACCAGTATCGTCCCGAGGGGGCGACGCCGGACATGGCCGGTGTCGGCTGGGTGATAGATCCGGACGGCAGCGTGCTGGCCACCACCAGCGCCAACACCCCCTTCGTCACCCTGGATATCGACCTGGCCTATGCCGAGGCGGCCAAGCACAGCTACCCACGTTATTTGGTGTAAGTGGCGGGGCCGGAGGTCCCGCTGGAATTGATAGATGAGGATTTTATGCGAGTTGCCCTGAGTCTTACCGGCCTGCTGATGTTGGCCAGCTTCGCCCTGCATGCCGCCGAGCCTGCTGCCACGCTGTTGCACAACGGCAAGTTCTACACGGTGAATGAACAGCAGCCATGGGCCAGCGCCCTGGCCATTGACGAGGACGGACGGATTCTCGCCGTGGGCGATAGCCAGGCGCTGCAGGCCTATGTCGACGATCAGACTGAGCGGGTCGACCTGCAGGGGCGCCTGGTTCTGCCGGGTTTTCAGGACACCCACGCCCATGTGCTGGATGCCTCTTCCGAGGCCCAGGGCGATTGCACCCTCAGTCCCGAAGATGAGGTGCCGCAGTGGCTGGAGGAGCTGAGTGCCTGTAATGCCGAGGATGAGGGTGAGTGGCTGGTGGGCTGGGGCTTCGCTCTGCACCGCCTATTGGCAGAAGAGGAGTCGCCGCGCGACCTGCTTGACGCCGTGGTGGCGGACCGTCCGGTGACCCTGATGGAGGAGACTTCGCACTCCTACTGGCTCAACTCCAAGGGCCTGGAGCTGGCCGGAATCGACGCAGACAGCCCCGACCCGGTCGGCGGCGTGATCATGCGTGACGAAGACGGCCGGCCCACCGGTCTGGTACTGGACAACGCCGGCGATCTGGCCCTGGACCAGGCGCTGCCACCGTCCAGGGTGCTCGAAGAGGTCTACTACCAGGCCGTATTGGCGGGCCAGGATGAGCTGGCGAAGAACGGCATCACCTCGGTGGCCGACGCCCGAGTGTTCTGGCGTCGTGGTCACCTCCAGGCCTGGCAGAAGGCCGCCCAGCGCGACGAACTGAAGGCGCGCACCTCCCTCGGCCTGTGGGCCTACCCATCGCTGGACGACGCCGAGCAGCTGGCCGAGCTCAAGGCCCTGTATCAGCCTGGCTCCGCCGATGACCTGCTGCGCGTCAATCAGATCAAGTTCTACGTCGACGGCATCATCCACAACACCACCGCGCGCTTGCAGCAGCCCTATGCCGAGAGTCTGCCGGGGGTCGATCGCAAGGGCCTGTACTACTTCGGCCCCGAGCGCCTGCAACGTTATGTCAGAGAGCTGTCGGACGCGGGCTTCGACATGCACATTCATGCCATCGGCGATCAGGCGGTGAACGATGCCCTGAATGCCATCCAGGCCGGCGGTGGCCAGGGCCGTCATCGCCTGACCCATGTCGAGCTGGTGAACAAGGCCGATCTACCGCGCTTCAAGCTACTGAACGTCACCGCCGACTTCCAGCCGAGCCGCTACTTCGCGCCGCCTTTTCTCAGGGACAACGAGCCACTGATCGGTCAGCGCAGCTACCAGCTGCTGCCATTGGGTCAGCTGCATGACGCCGGTGCGCGGGTTACCCTGAGTTCCGATTGGGACGTCAACCCGCTGTCGCCCCTGGGCATCATGCAGAACGCCCTGAGCCTGGGCGAGCGCAGTCTGCCAAGCCTGGAAACGGCGGTGCGTGCCTACACCCTGGATGCCGCCTACAGCCTGCGCCAGGAACAGGACACCGGTTCGCTGGAAGTGGGCAAGCAGGCCGACCTGGTGGTGCTAGATCGCGACATCTTCCAGTTGCCGGTCAAGCAGCTCGGCAAGACCAAGGTACTCTGGACTCTGCTCGGCGGCGAGGAGGTGTACCGCGACCCGGCCTTTTGATTCGGGCACCCGAGTCAGCCTTTTAGGTCATGGCGGGCTTTGCTTGTGGGCCGCGCTCAGGATGCGTTCTTCGGGGTTGCGGTGAAATCTGCGACAATCGCGGCCCTTACGAATATGTTCACGGCTGCCTGATGACCGACCCGTTACCCGCCCTCGACCAGCTGCAGAAAAACCTCGAACACGCCCTCTACGCCGATCGCCACCGCTTGCGTCGTCAGCTGCACGAGCTGCACAAGCGGCCGGATGAGGCCAAGTTGGCGCAGTGGCTGGAGCGTTTCCAGGCCTCCGCCGCCAAGGTAGAGGCGCGGCGCCTGAGTGTGCCTCCGATGCGTTACGACGACGCCTTGCCGATCGCCGCCAAGCGCGACGAGATCAAGGCGGCCATCGTTAAGCATCAGGTGGTAGTGATCGCCGGCGAGACGGGGTCGGGCAAGACCACCCAGCTGCCGAAGATCTGTCTGGAGCTGGGCCGCGGCGTACATGGCCTGATCGGCCACACGCAGCCGCGGCGGCTGGCCGCGCGCAGTGTAGCGACCCGGGTCGCCGAGGAGATCGGTACGCCGCTGGGCGAGCTGGTCGGCTATCAGGTGCGTTTCGAGGACAAGAGCAATGAGCGCAGCTTGATCAAGCTGATGACCGACGGCATCCTGCTGGCCGAGACCCAGCACGACCGCTTCCTCGACAAGTACGACACGCTGATTATCGACGAGGCCCACGAGCGCAGCCTGAACATCGATTTTCTCCTGGGCTATCTGAAGACCCTGCTGGTGCGCCGGCCCGATCTCAAGCTGATTATTACCTCGGCGACCATCGATCTGGAGCGCTTCTCCAAGCACTTTGGCGGGGGCGGCCTACCCGATGCGCCCATCGTCGAAGTTTCCGGGCGTACCTATCCGGTGGAGACTTGGTACCGGCCGTTGACCGCCGAACAGGACGAGGAGGGTAACCGCGTCGAGGAGGATCTGTCCGTCGACCAGGCGATCCTCGCCACCCTGGATGAAATAGACGCGTTTGAGCGCAGCGAGGGCAAGCGCCCCGGCGACGTGCTGGTGTTCCTGCCCGGCGAGCGGGAAATTCGCGATGCCGCCGAAGTACTGCGTCGGGCCAACCTGCGCTTCACCGAAGTACTGCCGCTGTATGCCCGACTGACTCCCGCCGAGCAACAGAAAATCTTCCAGCCGATGGCGGGACGCAAGATCGTTTTGGCCACCAACGTCGCCGAGACCTCGCTGACCGTGCCGGGCATCCGCTACGTGATCGACAGCGGCACGGCACGCATCAGCCGCTACAGCTACCGCGCCAAAGTCCAGCGCCTGCCCATCGAGGCGGTGTCGCAGGCCAGCGCCAACCAGCGCAAGGGTCGCTGCGGCCGGGTCGAGCCGGGCATCTGCGTGCGCCTGTACAGCGAGGAAGATTTCCTCGGCCGCCCCGAGTTCACCGATCCGGAAATCCTGCGCACCAACCTGGCGGCGGTGATCCTGCAGATGCTCCATCTGCGCCTGGGCGAGATCGAAGACTTTCCCTTTATCGAGCCACCAGATGGCAAGGCCATCACCGATGGCTTCACCCTGTTGCAGGAACTCTCGGCGGTCAGCCGCGAAGGTCAGCTGACCCCGCTGGGTCGGCAGCTGGCGCGTTTGCCGGTCGACCCGCGGCTCGCGCGCATGGTGCTGGAAGGCGCCAAACAGGGCAGTTTGGAGGAAGTGCTGATCATCGCCAGTGCCCTGTCGGTACAGGACGTGCGCGAGCGTCCCTCGGATCGCCAACAGGCCGCCGACCAGGCGCATGCGCAGTGGAAGGACGTGGATTCGGATTTCGCCGCGCTGATCAACCTCTGGCGCGGTTTCGAGGAGCAGCGCCAGGCCCTGGGCTCCAGTGCGCTGCGTAGCTGGTGCCGCAAGAACTTCCTCAATTACCTGCGCCTACGCGAGTGGCGCGACGCCCACCGCCAGCTAGTGTTGATCGCCCGTGAGCTGAACCTGTCGCAAGCCAGTGGCGCAAAGGGCAGGAGTGAGCCTGCTGGCGATGCGTCTGCTCAACGAACGGCTGATCGCGGCCAAGGCCGCTCCCACAAAAGCCAAGCTCACCTGTCGCAGAGCGCCGCAGACACGGACGCCGCGCAACGTAGCATCGACTACGCCAAGGTGCACAAGGCGATTCTTTCCGGGCTGCTCAGCCAGATCGGTCAGAAGGCCGAAGAGGGCGATTACCTTGGCGCCCGTCAGCGGCGCTTCTGGGTGCATCCGTCCTCCGGGCTGGGGAGAAAGAAGCCCAACTGGATCATGACCGCCGAGCTGGTCGAGACCACCAAGCTGTTCGCGCGCATGGTGGCGAAGATCGAGCCGGACTGGATCGAGCCGCTGGCCGGTCACCTGATCAAGAAAAACCACTTCGAGCCGCACTGGGAGAAGAAGCGCGGCCAGGTAGTGGCCTTTGAACAGATCACCCTCTACGGCCTGATCGTGGTCGGCCGCCGACCTGTGCATTACGGCCCCATCGACCCACCAGTGTCGCGTGAGCTGTTTATCCGTGAAGGCCTGGTACGCGGCGAGATCAACAGCCGCGCCAAGTGCCTGAGCGCTAACCATCAGCTACTCGAACAACTCGATGAGCTGGAGGCCAAGGCGCGCCGGCGCGACATCCTCGCTGACGAGGAAACTCTGTTCGCCTACTACGAGGCGCGCCTGCCGGCGGAGATCCATCAGGCTGCGACCTTCGACAGCTGGTACAAGATCGAGAGTGCGAAGAATCCGCAGTTGCTGGTCATGCGCGAGGAAGATGTACTGGCCCGCGATGCCCACGAAGTCACCGCCACGCACTACCCGGATACCCTGCATCTGGGCGAGCTGACCCTGCCGCTGAGTTACCACTTCGAGCCCAATCACCCGCGTGACGGCGTCACCCTGCGCGTGCCGGCGCCGCTGCTGCCGCAACTGCCGGGCGAGCGTTTGCAATGGTTGGTGCCGGGTTTGCTGGAGGCCAAGTGCGTGGCTCTGGTGCGCAACTTGCCGAAAGCGCTGCGCAAGAACTTCGTGCCGGTGCCGGATTTCGTCGGCGCCGCGTTGAGCAAATTGAGTCTTGGCCAGGGCAGCCTGCCCGAGGCCCTGGGCCGCGAGCTGACGCGCATGACCGGCGCCCGCGTGCCCGACGAGGCTTGGGTCGAGGCCGAGGCTCAGCTGGAAAACCACTTGAAGATGAACCTGGAAGTGGTCGACGCCCAGGGCAAATTCCTTGGCGAAGGGCGTGATCTGGCCGAGCTGACTGCGCGCTTTGCCGAGGCTAGTCAGGCCGCGCTGGCGATTCCGCGAACCGATAAAACGCCGAAAACGGTGGAGGCCAAGGCTTTCGCTCAAGTGGCGGAAAAGACCCAACAGAAGATTGCCGGCCTGTCGATGACCGTCTACCCGGCGCTGGTGGAAGAGGCGGGCACGGTCAAGGAAGAGCGCTTCTCGACCCAGGCCGAAGCCGAATACCAGCACCGCCGAGCCCTACAGCGGCTGCTGTTGCAACAGCTGGCCGAGCCAGCCAAGTTCCTGCGGGGCAAATTGCCGTGCCTGACCGAACTGGGCTTGTTGTACCGCGACATGGGCCGGGTCGAGGCGCTGGTCGAAGATATCCTGTTGGCCAGCCTGGACAGCTGCATCCTCGAAGGGCAACAGCCGCTGCCGCGGGACGGCGCCGCGCTAGCTACTTTGGCCGAGCGTAAACGCAGCGACTGGACCGCGCATGCCGAGCGCCTGGCCAAGCTCACCCTGGAAATTCTCAAGCTCTGGCACGGCTTGCAGAAGCGCTTCAAGGGCAAGATCGACCTGGCCCAGGCCATCGCCCTCAACGACATCAAGCAGCAGCTGGGCAACTTGGTCTATTCCGGCTTCGTCCGTGAAACCCCGGCCGACTGGCTCAAGGAATTGCCGCGTTATCTCAAGGCCATCGAGCAGCGGTTCGAGAAAATTGGCGCCCAGTTGCAGCGCGATCGGGTGTGGAGCGGTGAGCTGGCCGGTTACTGGGAGCAATACCAGGCGCGGCTGGCCAAACACGGCCAGGAAGGCAAGCGCGACCCACAATTGCTGTTGTATCGCTGGATGCTGGAGGAATACCGGGTCTCGCTATTCGCTCAGCAGCTCGGCACCAAGATCGCGGTGTCGGACAAGCGCCTGAGCAAGCAGTGGAGTCAGGTGGAGGGCTGAGGCGTTTCGGTGGCTTCCGCTTTAGCGCCCTCACCCCAGCGGGGGTGAGGGGCGGTTCAGCCTAGGCTCATGCCACCTAGGGAGGGTTGAGCGCAGCGCCGCCCATTGGCTGTTCGCTGGCGAAAACCATGGCTAAGGCCTGGTTAGCGCGGTGGGCTTAGCGTTGCTGCAGGGCTCCCAGACTTTGCCCAGAAGTTGGGGGCAGCGCCTGAACCTGTTGCCCTGATCCTGAGCAACGGCTGTCGATTGGCACGTTCTCAAAGCGTTTGCGGTAAGCACTGGGCGCCAGGCCCACCCGTTGCTTGAACAGGCGTCTGAAGGAGTTGCCATCTTCGTAACCCACCCGCAAGGTGATTTGGTCGAAGGCGTCCTGGCTACTTTCCAGCAGGTGTTTGGCTTTTTCAATGCGCAGGTTTTGCAGGTATTGGATGGGAGTCTGCTCGGTCGCCTCTTTAAAGCGGCGGATGAAGTTGCGCATGCTCAAGCCAAACTCTGCGGCCACCTGCTCCAGGTGGATGTTGTTGGCGATGCGGTTTTCCAACCAGATTTGAATCTTCAGAATCACGGCATCGGTGTGGTTTTTCTTGAAGGTAGTACAGGCGTAAGGGGTCTGGCTGCGTGCGGAGACATCGACCAACAGTTTCTTTGCGCATTCGGCCGCTAGCTGGGGGGAGGCGAACTTGCGGATCAGGTGCAACAACAAGTCACTGCCGCTGGTGGAACCGCCCGAGCAGAGCATCTGCCCATCGTCGGTGACGGTGCGTTCGGTTTGTAAATTCACTTTGGGGAAGCGTTGCGCAAACTGCTCGCTGAACACCCAGTGGGTGGTGGCGCTACGGCCATCCAGCAGGCCCGCCTGGGCGGTGACGAATGCCCCCGTGCACATGCTGGCGATGTAACTGCCTTGCTGATGCTGCTGTTGCAGCCAGCGGATCATCTCGGCCAAGGAGGGCAGCACGCCCAGGATATTGAACATGAAGCCGGGCACGATGATCAGTTGCGGGTTGTGCAGGTCTTTTGTGGCGTTGTCGGGCGTCAACCTGAGGCCGCCCGTGCAGGCAACACTCTGGCCATCCATGGAGGCCGTTGTCACCCGAAATAGAACCGAATTGCCCTCCTGGCGCGGACTTTTTCGGACGGCATAGTGGTGCAACACATTAGCGGTTTCAAAAAACTCCAGGGTCGCGGCAACACTGGTGGATGAGCATTGATCCGCCATCAAGATGCAGACGTTCATGGTTTATTTCTCCCGATCTACAGCGTGGTGCGCGGCTGGCATAAATCGCATGCTATTCGTCATTTTTGCCGATGGTGGTGTTTAGGCGCAATGGCCACTATGTGCGCAGACACTCGTCTCTGCGCCGAGCAGTAAAGCCGCATCAAAGGATTGCCCACATGAAAAACGCCGCCTACAGACTATTCAAGAAGCCCTTCTTCGGCCGCTTTGTACGGCCATGGCGCTGGCCGGACAGCGTTGACCAGCATCACTGGCAGCGCTTGAGTGTCGAGAGTCAATCCGGCGCCATCATCGCCGCACTGTTGGCGCCTGCACATACACCGCAGGCCAAGGGTGCCGTATTGATGTCTCACCCCATGGGCGTGGTGGCCAAAGGCTTCTGGATGAAATATGGGCATGCCGAACTGCTACGTCAGGCGGGCTACCACGTGATGGTGTTTGATCTAAATGGCTTTGGTGAAAGTACGTCCACCACCATGGACTATCCACTGGATGTGTTGGCCGCCGGGCAAGCCTTGCAGGCCCGCTACCCCGACTTGCCCGTGGCGGTAGTGGGCGCCTCCATGGGTGCGGCCATGAGTGTGTGTGCCATGGCGCAGCCTGAGCATCCCTTCAAAGCGGCAGTGCTGGAGGCGGCGTTTCCGACGCTACTGCATTTCTGGTCCCGCTACCCCATCCCCAAATTGGGCATCCAACTGTCCAAAGTTGTGTATCCCGCCGGCGAGCGCAGTTTGCGCCCGACCCATGCTGCGGAAAATCTAGTGGGCAGCCCAGGGTTGTTGATGATTTATGGCGACGCAGATGAGTTCACCCCCATTAAAGATGGGGAGCTGTTATGGCAAGCACTGAGGCACAGAACGCAAACGGAATTCTGGCAAGTGCCAGGGGCCAAGCACACCCATGCGTATGCCGCTCAGCCCAAAGAATACGCTGAAAAAGTCATTGGTTTTTTGGATAGGCAGTTGGTTGTCAGCAAGCTGGCGTCCTGAGTCGAGTTCGTGGTCTTTGGTTTTTCATTTATAAACAAATTAGGGATGAATTGTGAGTTTCGGCGATGCCATGGCGGCGGTACGTGAAAGTGCTTCGCGCACAGTGACCCTTCCCGAAAAGTGGGGGCAGGGGCGAGCTACCTTTGGCGGTATGGTGGCCGCTGCCATGTATGAAAAAATCACTCCGCAGGTGGCACAAGGCAGACCGGTGCGCTCCGTCATGGTGTCGTTTGTCGCACCCGTTGCCCCGGGTGCACTGGACGTCATCGTCAAAGTATTGCGTGAAGGCAAAGCTGCCACCCAAGTGCAAGCCACGGCCTATCAGAACGACCAGGTCTGTGCCGTGGTACTGGCCAGTTTCGGTGGCGGTCGGGAATCCATGGTGAGGGTTGAACCAGGCAGTGCGCCGGTTTTTTACGCCCCGGATGATGTGCAAGCTTTCCCATTTATCTCCGGATTGACCCCGGACTTCACCCGCTATTTCGATTACCGCTATACCCTGGGCAAGATGCCGTTCATGGGGTCGGAGCAAACGGCAATGGGCGGTTGGATCAAGTTGCGAGAAGACTCAGAGGGGGCCATCTCGGTGGCGGAACTGTTGGCCCTGCTGGACGCTTGGCCGCCGGCCGTTTTCAGCATGTTGAAGAAACCCGCCTCGGGCAGTTCGTTGACCTGGACTATCAGCTTTGTGGATGTGCCGGCAGATTGCAGCGCCAATGACTGGTGGCAATACCAGGCGGATATTCAAAGCTCGGCAAACGGCTATAGCCATATCGATTCCACCCTGTGGGACAAACACGGCAAGGTAGTCGTGGTCAGCCGACAGACAGTGAGTGTGTTTGGCTGATAAAGGCGCTTGGCGGCGGCTGAGGGTTTTGCTGTACTCAACCTTTCCAGCCGACAGCCTGCGGCCCGTCTCAGACGGGGGGAGCAAGCAAAGGTTGCTCACCTTACACAAACCTCCGGTTTGCATGGGGTGTATGGCCACCTCCAGCGTTCTCCACCACTGCTCATCGAGGCGTGGGGTTGCTCTGTTCCGTCGTATCTAAGGCATTACCGCAGACGCGCCAAACTCCAGCTCATCCGTGTTCAACAGCTGCACGAAGGGGCCGCCGAGGGTCAGGCTATGGTGCTCGATGATCGTACGGGCCAACGCCACAGGCGTGTCCATACAGGTGTGTGCGTCCGCCTCCAGTACAGGTTGCAGGCCCAGCTCTGCTGCGCGGCAGGTCGTGTCGATGCAGTACTGGGCTTCATACCGGCGATGACCAATTGATCGATCCCGGCAGAAGCCCAGTAGTTGGTGCGTTCGTCGTCGGTCAGGCGGCGCAGGGCCTCCTGACGGTAGGTCAGGGCACAGTGCCGTAAGAATGGATTACGCCCCCACTGTGTCATTCAATAACCAGTCTCTAAATAGACTTGCTGAAGCAGAGAGGGGCTTGTTCGCGCTGTAAACGAGATAGTCAGCTTTGCCGGTCTCTACGAAAAAATCACCTGCCGTTCTTACGAATTGATTTTCCATCATTTCGGACAACATGAACTCCCAGCCCAATGTGACTCCCATCCCTTGGACTGTGGCCTTGATCGCCAAGGGGAGCTGGTTGAAGATCAGGGCATTGCTCGGCATCTGATAGTTGATACCGAATGTGCTGAACCAGTCGCTCCAATTTAACCAGCGCCATTTAAGCGGATCCAGGTGAATTATCCGAAGCTGTAGTAACTCCTCTGGACTATTTAGAGGAGGCAGTTGAAGGTCTGCCGAGCAAATCGGATAAATACGTTCGCGATAAAGGTAGTGGCTGGTGAGGGGGTGTTGCCACTCGTTATTACCATAAAGAATGCCAAGATCCGACTTCCGGCATAGTTCCTCGTTTATCTCGTCGGTGGCGTAAATGTTTATATTGACGTCGGGGTGCTCGGTGTTGAATCGGGCTATTCGGGGGAATAGCCAATAGTTTGCGACCGCCACAGTGCTGACTATTGTCAGGCTTTTACTGGAAATGCGTGAGCGAATTCGATTGTTGGTTTCAGCCAGCTCGTACAGCAGTACCTTTACATCGGTATACAGTTCCTGCCCGGCGGGAGTGAGCATTACCTGGCGATGCTCCCTATGAAACACTTCCGTACCGAGATGATCCTCAAGGATTTTGAGCTGTTTGCTCACCGCGCTCTGGGTCACGCACAGCTCGTCGGCGGCTTTGGTAAAGCTGCCGAAGCGGGCGGCAGCCTCAAAGAACGTCAACGTCTGAAGTGGTGGAAGCTGCTTGAATAGTGGTTTCATCCTATCCTCAACTGGTGGGCAACAGACATTCCTGCTGATCATCTCAGTCGTAGGAAGATTTGTCATCACACATAGTTATAAAGGCATATGGCCGAAGGTTGTTTACGTTAAGACTGCTTTACCCATTCCCATTGGGCATCAGTCCATGCCGCGTTTTCCGTTGTGCCTGGCAAGTTAGTCACTATTATCGGCTCCATCAAGAATCTGGAGCCGGGCTATGCGAAAAGTCAAAAATCTTCCTGCCATTGACGGTGAACTGGGCTGGTATGAAACCTCACCGCTCAAACAGCGCACCCCGGGTGTGCGCGTCAAGGGCAAGCATGAATTCGATGTGCTGATCGTCGGCGCAGGATTCACCGGTCTTGCTGTGGCAGGCCGCCTAGCCGAGCTTTCACCAGACTGCAAGATTGCCATCGTCGATGCGTTACGTGTTGGCCAAGGTACGTCCGGGCGCAACGCGGGCTTTATCATCGACCTGCCACATAATCTGGATGCCAATGAGCCTGATTCAATATTTGATCGGCAGATATATACATTCAATCGGTTCGCGATAGAACGACTGAACGGCATTCGCCAGCAACATCAGGTTAGTTGTGCGTGGCAGGATGCGGGAAAATATATGGCTGCCCGCGAAAGCAAGCATGCCAAAGAGCTCGCCGGATTTGTCAAAACCCTGGACGGGCTCAATGCGCCCTATGAAGTACTCGAGGGCGCGCAATTGGAACAACGCCTGGGGACCAGCTATTACCGGAAAGCGGTATACACGCCAGGCAATATCCTGATGAACCCCGCAGCGCTGGCACAAGGTGTCGCGTTAGCGCTGCCGGCGAATGTCACCCTATTTGAAGAAAGTCCGACCACTGCCATCAGCTACGGTG
The DNA here is from genome assembly GCF_000498575.2 of Pseudomonas taeanensis MS-3. Lineage (GTDB taxonomy): Bacteria > Pseudomonadota > Gammaproteobacteria > Pseudomonadales > Pseudomonadaceae > Aquipseudomonas > Aquipseudomonas taeanensis. The sequence continues at coordinate 182,642 of NZ_AWSQ01000003.1, read as the reverse complement.
CACCTCATCGGGCCAAGTTTCTAGGTGGCGAAATTACGGCAAAGACGGCGGTTATTTGTACCAATTCATTCGGTGAAGAGTTCGGTTTGGTCCAGCAACGTTTGGCTCCTGTCTTCACCTACGCGAGCTTGACCCGTCCTTTGAGCGAGGAGCAGGCCCGTACCTATTTCAATGGTATAGCGTCCTGGGGACTTACTTCTGCCCACCCAGCAGGCACCACCGTGCGCTACACCCCGGATCGGCGCATATTCATCCGTAACAGTTTCAGTTTTGAAACGAGTTTACGCACTGACCAGAAAAAACTAGCCAAAGCATGGGCACAGCATCGCGCTTCATTTGAGGCCAGATTTCCGCAGCTTGTTGAGCTCGATTTTGAATACACCTGGGGCGGAATGTTGTGCATGACGATGAATCACCAGTCGCTCTTTGAGCGGTTCGATAATGACGTGTATTCAGCATGCGGTATGAATGGCGTAGGCGTCGCAAAAGGCACTTACCTTGGTTATTACTTGGCTGAGTGGATAGCCGGCCGTTCGAGCCCGGAACTCGACTTTATTCGTCAGCATAACCAGCCTTCCTGGGTGCCGCCGGAGCCGTTGCGCTCAGTTGGCGCGCGAATTCGACTGGGCTTTGAAGTTATTAGGGCGTCTGGGGAAGTCTAGAATTGGCTTTCGTAACAGTGTCTAACCAACAAGGTTGATGTTGGTTAGATATTTTTTATATATAACGAGATGAGTGTTGATGAACGCTTTCCTGAGCTCCGTGAATACCCACACCTGGACCAATGGCCGCCATTTGGTTCGTTGCGTCAAAGTCGTGCAAGAAACCTGGGATGTGCGAACCTTCAGTTTCATGGCGGAACAGCCGGTGATGTTTTTTTTCAAGCCGGGAGAGTTTGTCACCCTGGAGTTGCTGATCGACGGACAGCAGGTCATGCGCAGTTATACCATCTCCTCATCGCCGTCGTTGCCATACAGCTTCTCCATTACCGTGAAGCGGGTGCCGGGCGGGCAGGTCTCGAACTGGCTGCACGATAATCTTCAGGAAGGTCTCGAGGTCGCGGTTCATGGTCCTGTCGGCAACTTCAACTGCATCGATTTTCCTGCGAAAAAAGTACTGCTGTTGTCCGGAGGAGTTGGCATAACGCCTGTGATGTCGATGGCGCGCTGGTGGTTTGATACGAACTCTGAAGTCGACATGGTGTTCGTGCACAGTGCCCGCACGCCGAAGGATATTATCTATCGGCGTGAGTTGGAGCATATGGATTCGCGCATCACCAATTTCAATCTCAGCTTGATCTGCGAACGCTATGAAATTGGCGAGACCTGGAGCGGCTTTACCGGCTATCTCGGCGATGAAATGCTTAAGCTGATTGCTCCCGATTTCATGGAGCGGAAAGTATTCTGCTGTGGGCCGACGCCTTACATGCGGGCGATAAAGTCGATGCTGCAGCGCAACGGATTTCCAATGACCGAATACCACGAGGAAAGCTTCGGTGCGACGCCAAAAGAAGTTGAGAAAGATGTCGTAGAGCTTGCCGAACAGGCGCAGGTCGCCAGTGATAACGTCAGCAGAGCGGATATGCTGCGGGTTGAATTTATTCAGGCCGGTAAAAGTGTGCAAATCGAGTCCGGCGAGACGGTGCATACAGCCGCTGCAAAGCTCGGACTCTATATCCCTAAGGCCTGTGGTATGGGCATCTGTGGTACCTGCAAGGTTCGCAAGATATCAGGTGCGGTCGATATGGAGCATAACGGAGGTATTTCCGATGCGGATGTATCTGAGGGTTTTATTCTGAGCTGTTGCAGTACTCCACTTGAAGATATCGTGCTGGACTATTGAGTACGATCATTTAGGTGCGGTGAGTGAGTCCTCAGGGCTGAGTAGGGGGGGTAGTCGAGCTTCTCTGGCTGCGAGGCCTGACTCACTCTGATCGTATCGCTGGCGTCAGCGGGCTCCTCCGAAGCGACTGTCACGACCAGTCATGGGAGGCCCCCGGTGTTCTTGGTGCCGGCGACAGGTCAGCAACCGCTGCTACGATGTTTTTTCGCGGCGGGATACACCGAGTTGGCTTCGCTGTTTTGCTTTATCGTCCCGCGCGGAAGTGCATCGAGCATGTCGGATTGCGGAACTGACTGAGTCGGTGAAACGCCACATGCGAAGTTATTGATCAACCCTCCATGTTCTTTTCTCTCATTCGACAGCTCATGACCGGGCCGGCCCCTATTTCCTGGTGATAAGTGCTCCGGCTTTCTTGGCCGGCGGATGCTCTCGCCGCCTGACTAACGGTTGCCGCTTTGAGTGAAGAGGGCATTGGCCGCTTTTTACATGAAAGCGATGGACCTATCGGCATCCGAATTGCTGACTAGCGATGCTTGCTGTGAGTAACGGTGACAGCTATCCCCACAGCATCAATAGCCGCTTCTGTTGCGCCGATCATGGTCTACGCACTCTCCATGGCAAGGGTCGTGTGCAACAGCAGATGGGAGATGGGGAAACTGAAAAGGGGCATATCCTTCACGATGGATATGCCCCTAGATTATGCCTGCCTAGCCTTTACTGAATCGCGCTTCAGGCTAGGACGCAACCAGGCTGTGTGGGTCGATGACGAATTTCTTGGCAGCACCGCCGTCGAAGTCGGCATAGCCGCTCGGGGCCTGGTCGAGGTTGATCATCTGCACGTTCACTGCTTTGGCAATCTGCACCTTATCGAACAAAATCGCCTGCATCAGCTGGCGGTGATACTTCATCACCGGGCACTGACCCGTGTGGAAGGAGTGCGACTTCGCCCAGCCTAGACCAAAGCGCATGCTCAAGCTGCCTTGTTTGGCTGCTTCATCGTGCGCGCCCGGATCTTCGGTCACGTACAGCCCGGGAATACCGATCTGGCCGCCCGCGCGGGTCAACTGCATAGCCGAGTTCAGCACTGTTGCCGGTTGCTCTTTATGATGTTGGCAACCGCAAGCATGGGCCTCGAAGCCGACACAGTCGACGAAGGCATCGACTTCGGGCACACGCAGTATGTGCTCAATTTTATCCGGCAGTTCGCCTGGCTGGCGTAGATCGATGGTTTCACAACCGAAGCTGCGGGCCTGCACCAGACGCTCTTCAATCATATCCCCGACAATGACACAGGCCGCGCCGAGCAGCTGCGCAGAGACGGCTGCCGCCAGACCGACTGGTCCGGCACCAGCAATATAAACGGTCGAACCCGGACCTACGCCCGCGGTGACGCAGCCATGAAAACCCGTAGGAAAAATATCGGATAGTAGTGTCAGATCGCGCACCTTCTCCAGCGCCTGGTCGGCGTCGGGAAACTTCAACAGATTGAAGTCCGCGTAGGGCACCATGACGTACTCGGCTTGTCCGCCGACCCAGCCGCCCATATCGACATAGCCATAGGCTGCGCCTGGGCGAGCCGGATTGACGTTGAGGCAGATGCCGGTATTGCCTTCCTTGCAGTTGCGGCAGCGGCCGCAGGCAATATTGAAGGGAACCGAGACGATGTCACCGGGGCTGAGGAACTCGACGCCACTCCCGCACTCGATAATCTGGCCAGTTATTTCATGACCCAGTACCAGCCCCTCCTGGGCTGTGGTGCGGCCGCGCACCATATGCTGATCGCTTCCACAGATATTGGTGGTGATGACCTTCAGGATCACGCCGTGATCACACTTGCGTTTACCCAATGCCAATTCGGGAAACGGAATGGACTCAACCGCGACCTTACCGGCGCCTTTATAGATTACGCCACGATTTACATGCGTTATCGACATAACTGCCTCTCTTGTTAAAAGTCTAAGATTGTTTGTGCTACACGCAGAAAAATTTCTGCGTCAGAAATTCTTCAGGCACCGGTATTTAGCAATGCGGTAGCGGTGATCTCGATCAGGTAATTCGGATCGGCCAAAGTGGATTGAGCGCAGGCTCGGGTTGGTTGGTCTCGTCCCCCCAGCCAGTTCTCATAGGCATCGTTCATGGCATTAAAGTGGGTGATATCCGCGAGCCACATATTCACGCTAATAAGCTTGGATTTGTCCGAGCCTGCTTCCTGCAATAAGCGCTCAATTTTTTCAAGCACCTGCTGGGTTTGCTTCGCTATATCACCTTGCAGGTTGTCGGCTACTTGCCCGGCAAGGAAGACGAAGCCGTTTGCAGTTACCGCTTGACTCATGCGCGGACTTGTCTGCATGCGCTGGATATTGTTCATCTGGAACCCTCTGGTTAACTTCTGGGACATGAGCCACCGAATGGCAGTCCGGTGCTTGAGCGGATAGGTTATGGGTGACCCACTACCCAATGGCGCTATAGGTGGGCTAGGTATGCTCTGCGTCACACCCTTGTTGGCTGTGGCGGATATTGTCAGTTACTGATGGGGTGTTTCTAAATCGATAGAGATTTTTAGACAGAGTGGCTGTCGCATCAAATGATGTTTAGGACTCTATCGATGAGCACCAGGCATGCTGGCGCTTTTACTCCCTGTATTAAGTAGAGACCTGTGCCGATGGCTTATTTCGGGTGGTGTCCGGCATATAGCTATTTAGAAAAATGCATGCCTAATGCTCATGGATTAAGTCTTAAACGTCATTTGTTAGCACTGATGTACTCATGAACAATCGCTGTGCCTGGTGCAGGGAGTCTTCCAGCATTACGGCTATTGGCAAGCAAACCGTAGAAACCTGTAAGGCATGGTATTAATTGAGGAGAGAGCAATGCAAAAAATCGCCGAGTTAGTCAATCAGTATCGGCAAGGTGACGGTTTGCCGGCTGAATTCTATACCTCGAAAGAATTTTTCGATTTTGACATGCAGCATGTCTTTAAGAAAACCTGGATTTATGTCGGCACCGTTGCCGATGTTAAGAAGCGAGGCGATTTTCGAGTTGTTCAAGTCGACAATAACTCCATCATCATTATTCGTGACGATAAGGGCGAGGTTCGGGCTTTCTATAACACCTGCCGTCACCGCGGCTCACAGATATGCGTGACCGAAAAAGGCAATGTCCCTAAGTTAGTGTGCTCATACCACCAGTGGGTCTATGCTCTGGACGGTAATTTGATTTATGCCGGGCGCATGGGCGAGACATTCTCATGTAAGGGCAACGGCCTGAAGCCGGTGGCCATCGAGTCTGTCGCGGGCTTGTTATTTATTAACTTGGCAGAAGAGCCCTCTTACGCCGATATCGAGAAGATGAAAGCTGATCTGGCGCCCTATGTAAGCTTTTATCAGTTGGATAAGCTGAAGATTGTCAAAGAAATCGACATCGTCGAAAAAGCCAACTGGAAGTTGGTGGTGGAAAATAACCGTGAGTGTTACCACTGCAACGCTAATCACCCTGAACTGTTGAAAAGCTGGCCGCCTTTCGGTGCTGGCTTTGGCTGGCCCGACAACCCACAGGAAGCGGCGGCGATAGAGAAGAAAATCGACGATTCCTATGTAATTAAGCGCCCAGAGTGGCAAGCCATGGGGATGACCCACGAGCCGCTGGATCTGACAGATGACCGCTGGTACCGCGCCATGATGATGATCCTGGAAAACGGTGCTGTCTCTCAAACCATGAATGGCCAACCCGCCTGTAATAAACCCTTGCCGGGCTTCAGTAAACCGGATAACGGCGACCTCTCGATGTGGACACACTTCAACTCCTGGCATCACTTCATGAGTGATCATGTTGTGACCACATATGTTGTGCCTATTTCCGAAAGCGAAACGTTGGTGCGCACCAAGTGGCTAGTACATGAGGATGCACAAGAAGGTGTCGATTTCGACATGGATAACCTTACCCGTGTCTGGATAAAAACCAACGACCAAGACCGCATACTGGCCGAAAATAATCATGCCGGTATTCGTAGTGATGGCTACCAGCCTGGTCAGTACTCCGAAGAGACTGAAAGCCTGGTGATGAATTTTATTGGTTGGTATATCAAGCAGCTTAAAACCGGCCTGTAAATAGCGCCCCTAGGACGGTGATGCATAGGGCACCCATGAATTGGACGCCATATATTTCAATGTGTGTTGTTTGATAGCTACCATTGATTTAGTCATCACTGTCGCGGTCGCTACATCGAAAATTGGCACACAGAATTTCGATTTAATTGATGCAGTTTGGCATCAACTCATATTTACGGGACAGCGCCATGTTTGAGAATAAAAAAACCTACCTGAATGATGAAGCAAAAGGCAAGAAGCTGAAAAACCCGGTGACTGCCGATGTGCATCAGCGCGCTCGTGCATACCGTTTACAACGTGTTCGCGACAAATTGATCGAAAACCAGTGCGCCGCTGCCCTCCTGTATGACCCCGTCAACATTCGTTACGCCACCGATGCATCGAACATGCAGATTTGGACCGCGCATAACGCATCGCGTTACGCCATGGTGTTCGCTGAGGGGCCAGTAATCATTTGGGAATTTCATAATTGCGCGCACTTGTGCGAGCACTTGGAAACCGTTGACGAAGTGCGTAACGCGATCAATTGGGCGTACTTCGGTGCCGGCCCCAGGGTCACAGAAAAGGCCAAGGAATGGGCTGGTGAGATCGTTGCGCTGCTCAAGCAGCATGGCGGCGGCAATATGCGCCTGGCCGTAGACAAGATGGAGCCGGAAGGCGTGCCTTTCCTGGAGGCGCATGGAGTCAAGCTCGTACAGGGACAAATGGTCCTGGAACAGGCACGGGCCATCAAGTCTGAGGACGAGCTTGAGCTGATGAAATGGACCATTCGAGTGTGCGAACACGGCATGCAGCGGATGCATGATGAGCTGCAACCGGGCATGACTGAAAATGAGCTGTGGGCTTACCTGCATTTCGAGAATATCCGCCATGGCGGCGAATGGATCGAAACCCGCTTGCTGGCATCCGGTCCCAGAACCAACCCCTGGATGCAGGAGTCCAGCGACCGCGTGATGCAGGAAGGGGAAATCATTGCTTTCGATACCGACATGATTGGTCCCTATGGTTACTGCGCTGATATTTCTCGCGCCTGGACTGTCGGCCATGTGCCGCCCACCGCAGAGCAACGCCGTCTGTACAGTGCGGCTTACGAGCAAATTCAGCACAACATGGACATCCTAAAAGCCGGGATGAGTTTCAAGGAGTTTGTCGATAAGGGGTGGTCGATCCCCGATGAGTTCTACAAGAACCGTTATTGCTGCGTCGCCCATGGCATTGGCATGGCCGATGAATACCCGGCCATTGCCCACGCCGGTAATGACTGGGAGCGGGCCGGTTACGACGGCATGTTCGAGGAAGGCATGACCATCTGTGTCGAGAGCTGTATCGCGGTTGAGGGTGGACAGGAAGGCATCAAACTCGAAGAGCAAGTACTCATTACCAAAAATGGCTGTGTACCGCTATCGAGCTTTAAGTGGGAAAAGGATTGGTTGTCCTGATCTAACAGTTTTCGCCAGCCAGCCTGGTCGAGCGCATCAAAAACCAACAATTATAGGTACTTGCGTCGGTCAATTGGCGACGGCGCAAGAACTCCCTCTGTGAAATCTAACTATCACCTGGCTTTAAAGTAAAAAGCATAGGCCACAGCAAGAGATTGCACACAAATACAATAAGAGCAACATATCCCAGTGGAGAACCAGCATGCTTGAAGAGACGGTTACCTACCCAACTACTGAGAGTCGAGTCGACATATACACCTCCCCAAGAGGATTTTATAAAGGCTTGAACCCTGTCATTACCCTAGGCAGTAAAGCTATTCTCTTATTTCTCGTATTGGCTGCTGTGACAATACCTGACAAGGCAGCCTCGCTACTAGGAGAGATCAATAGCAGTCTGCTCTCCACGTTCAATGCTTACTACATTTTTTCCGTCAGCCTGTTCCTGATTTTTTGTATAGGCGTGTCCGTCAGCCCGATGGGCAAAATAAAACTGGGCCAGCTCAACGACACCCCTGAATTTTCCAATTTCTCGTGGTTTGCAATGATGTTTGGGGCCGGGATGGGCATCGGCTTGATGTTCTACTCCATTGGCGAGCCGATGTATCACTTCGCAGGCAACCCGGAAGTTATTAAAGGTGCGGTGGAGGCAAAAACGCTGGCCACGGTCGAATCCGCCATGCGCTTTTCCTTTCTCCACTGGGGGCTACATGCTTGGGGTATTTATGTTTGTGCAGGCTTGGCCATGGCCTACTTTGCTTACAAGCACAATATGCCGCTGACCATCCGCTCAGCGCTTACCCCACTATTCGGCGATAGGATTAATGGCACGCTGGGTCACGTGGTAGATATTGTCGCGGTTGTAGCCACTGTGCTGGGTATCTGCACAACCGTCGGAACAGGCGTGCTGCAACTGGTCTCAGGCTTCGAAAGCGTTACTGGTGGGGATTCCATGCGCACTTGGACACCCAGTCCACGAACACTTGGACAGCGATTCCACGCTGACTTGGACACTCATTCCACGGCCCCTTGGACACTGATTCCACGAGCACTTGGACAGTGATCTCTCACTGATCCGACCCCACGCTCAGGCAGGCAGCAACGCAGGATTATTCACTACCATCGACCTCTTTTCTCGAAGCGAAGAGGTCGTCGTGGAGCGTATATCCATGCGTAAAATCCGAGAGGTACTACGCCTAAAGTTCGACGCCGGCCTGTCCGTGCGCAAAATTGCCACCAGCCTACGCATCAGCAGCGGCAGTGCCGGCAATTACCTGCACCGCTTCAACGCTTGCGGGCTGACTTGGCCCACGCAGTTGTCGGACGCCGAACTGGAGCGATGTCTGTTCCCGCCAGCGCCGACGGTTCCTAGCGATCAACGTCCGATGCCGGACTGGGCTCATGTCCATGCCGAGTTACGTCGCCCCGGCGTCACCTTGGCCCTGCTCTGGCAAGAGTATCGGCTCACCCATCCGCAAGGCTTCCAATACAGCTGGTTCTGCGAGCACTACCGCCTCTGGGCTGCCAAGGTCGACGTGGTCATGCGCCAGGAACACCGTGCTGGCGAAAAGCTGTTTGTCGATTACGCCGGCCAGACCGTGCCGGTCATTGATCGGCGAACCGGCGAGATCCGCCAGACGCAGATCTTCGTCGCCGTTCTCGGCGCGTCCAGCTACACCTTCGCCGAGGCCACCTGGTCGCAGAAGCTGCCTGACTGGCTGGGCTCGCACGTACGCTGCTTCGCCTTTCTCGGCGGTACATCGCAGATCCTGGTACCGGACAATCTGCGCAGCGGCGTCACCAAGGCGCATCGCTACGAGCCGGATATCAACCCCAGTTACCGCGATCTCGCCGAGCATTACGGCGTAGCCGTGCTGCCCGCGCGCTCGCGTAAACCCAAGGACAAAGCCAAGGTTGAAGTCGGCGTACAGGTCGTCGAGCGGTGGATCCTGGCGGTGCTGCGCAACCGCCAGTTCTTCTCCTTGGGCGAACTCAACACAGCCATCGCGCTGCTGCTGGATCGCCTCAATCAGAAGCCCTTCAAGAAGCTGCCCGGCTCACGCCGCTCGGCCTTCGAGACCATCGACCAACCCGCACTGCAACCGCTACCAGAACATCCGTATGTCTACGCCGAATGGAAAAAGGTGAGGGTGCACATCGACTACCACGTCGAGGTCGACGGCCATTACTACTCGGTGCCGTACCAGCTGGTGAAACACCAACTCGAAGTGCGGCTAACCGCGAAGACCGTCGAGTGCTTCCACGCCAACCAGCGTGTGGCCAGCCATCTGCGCTCGCCGCACAAAGGCCGCCACACCACCCAAACCGAGCACATGCCCAAAAGTCACCGCGAACATGCTGAATGGACGCCGCAGCGACTGATCCACTGGGCTGAGCAGACCGGGCCGAACACCGCTGGTGTCATCGCTCATATCCTCGAACGCCGAATCCATCCGCAGCACGGCTTCCGCGCCTGCCTGGGGATCCTGCGCCTGAGCAAACAGCACGGCGAAGAGCGGCTGGAAGCCGCTTGCCAGCGAGCGCTGGCACTGGGCGCGTGCAGCTATAAAAGCCTGGAATCGATCCTGCGCCAAGGGCTGGAACGGCTGCCGCTTGCCCAGCAAAACCTGCCGTTACTGCCCGAAGAACACATCAACCTGCGCGGCCCTGGCTACTACCACTGACCTGAAAAAGGAGCACCAAAATGCTGCCCAACCCGACACTCGACAAGCTACAAACCCTGCGCCTGCACGGCATGATCAAGGCGCTTGGCGAACAACACGCAACGCCTGACATCAACGATCTTAGCTTCGACGAACGCCTCGGTCTGATGGTCGACCGCGAGCTGACCGAGCGCGAAGACGCACGCCTGACTACTCGCCTCAAGGCCGCACGACTGCGCCATAACGCCTGCCTGGAAGACATCGACTACCGCAGCCCGCGCGGCCTGGACAAATCTCTGATCCTGCAACTGGGTAGCGGCCAGTGGCTGCGCGACGGCCTGAACCTGATCATCGGCGGCCCAACTGGCGTAGGCAAAACCTGGCTCGCCTGCGCGCTGGCTCATAAGGCCTGCCGCGACGGTTACAGCGTGCGATATCTGCGCTTGCCGCGCTTGATGGAAGAACTAGGCCTGGCCCACGGCGACGGCCGCTTCGCGAAACTGATGGCGGGTTATGCCAAGACCGACTTGCTGATCCTGGACGACTGGGGCCTGGCGCCGTTTACCGCTGCGCAACGGCGCGACATGCTTGAACTGCTGGACGACCGCTACGGCAACCGCTCGACGCTAGTGACCAGCCAGATGCCAGTGGACAAATGGCACGCACTGATCGGCGATCCGACCTTGGGCGATGCGATCCTCGACCGGCTGGTGCACAACGCTTATCGGATCGAACTGAAGGGCGAATCGATGCGCAGACGCGCAACGAAATTGACGGCGACAGAGACTTCAGACTAACAATGCAAACCTGCGTCGCTGCGCTCCGACTGCCTGTCCAAGTGGACGTGGATCAGGTGTCCAAGTGAGCATGGAACGAGTGTCCAAATGATCGTGGGCTGAGTGTCCAAGTGTCGTGGAATCCGCAGTTACTGGCGCAGCGTGGCTAATCGGACTGGATGGCAAGCCGACTGGCGCAGCCATGCTGGTAGCCCTGTTACTGGTCATGCTGTTCTCAACCTTGTCCGCGGTCACAGGTGTCGGTCGAGGGGTGAAGTGGTTAAGTAATATTAATCTCACGCTCTCTTTTGTCTTGCTGGCGATTTTCTTTATCTTCGGCTCTGTGGCTTTTGCATTCTCGACCTACTTCGCCGGCCTGGCCGATTATCTGGTTAATCTCCCTGCGCTGAGTTTCACCGTATGGGAAACCAGCTCTGAGCTGGGTCAATGGCAGAGCGGTTGGACCCTCTATTACTGGGCATGGTGGATTGCGTTTGCTCCGTTCGTGGGGCTGTTTCTTGCACGGATCTCTAAGGGGCGCACAGTCCGCGAATTTGTACTGGGCGCCATGATAGTTCCGACGCTGATGTGTTTTCTGTGGTTTGCGTTACTCGGCGGCACGGCGCTGGATATTGGACTAAACGGTGGCGCAGGCGACGCCATAATTAATGCACCTATTGAGTCGCAGATGTTTGTTACCCTGCAGCAAATGCTCTCACCTGAACTGGCCCAAGCTATTTCTATCATGGTTGTGGTGCTCATCATGACATTCCTGGTGACATCTGCGGACTCTGGTGTACTAGTCCTGAATACTATTATGGCTGCCGGCAACAATGATCCCGGCATCAATCATCGTATTATTTGGGGCACTATTCTAACTGTCCTAGTCGCTGCTTTAATGTTTGCTGGCGGGCTTGAGGTTATTAAAGGGGCGATGATCATCGGCGCACTACCATTTTCATTGATTATGATATTGATGTGTCTGGGCACCCTGAAGTCGATGTTGAGTCGAAACTAAGGCTCTACGCCCCAAGCCAAAGCCCGAGGCCGAGACTTTCTCGGTCACGAGCTTTGTGCATCACTCAGGCTGCGGTCGATGCGAAGCATCACCTTGATCGTGGTGCGCGAGATCACGACCCACGGAGTTGATCGAAACCAGCTGGGTTCGACGGCCAAGCAAGTGCGAGAGGTCAAGCAGCCTTGAGCACCCGACCTATGCCAGGCGATTTCTAGCATTAACCCAGTAGAGTTCGCCTGAACTTGGACGCGACACTTTGAGTTTTGCTGTCGTCAGAACCAACTCCTGCAATAAGGACGAAGTTCAGCATCAGCGAATGGGACTGCTTTATTTCCTTGGAGCGAGCGAGTCTGCCGGCAACGGATACCGGCAAAAAGGCCTGACAAAACCCTTCTTCGACGCCGTCGCGCAGGGATGCGACTGTCGCAGCTTCGAGTACGAGTTTGTAGTCACGGGGAACTGTCTTCAGGTCTTCGAGAGCTCGATCACGCAAAATGCAGTTGGTCGTCAGTACACCTACTTTTGCTTTGCCGTCCTGAGTTCTTGCGCCACCAAACCAGGCAATTTCTTCTGACCAGAGGTGAATCCCCTCATCAGTTCCTGGCTCTTGCGCGACGATGGCCATATCCAGTGCCCCGGACTGGATTCGTGCTCTTAAAGAGCGGCTGGGTTCCAGAATTATATTGGGTGTGACTTGGGGGAATTCACGGCTGAAGATGGGCAGGAGTTTCTGCAACAGCGTCGGCGCATAGTCAGTGGGCGTACCGAAACTCAATTTGCCAAATAACTCTCCCTGACGCAGATCGCTGAGGAGTTCGTAGTTCAGACTCAGAAGCTTTTCGCCCTTTTCCTTGAGGATGTCCCCGGCCGCGGTTAGGGCAATTCCCTGATTGCTGCGTTCCAGGAGCCGCTGGCCCAGAAGCTCTTCCAGCCGCTTGATCTGCATGCTGACAGCGGCTGGTGTTTTATTGAGCCTTTCAGCCGCGGGTTTAAAGCCACCTTCTTGCAGGACAGTTTGGAACGTCCGAATGAGTTCAAGATCCAGCGCCGGGAGCATGATTAAATTTTCCTTACTCACAGATTAAGTTTATTTAGTTTTAATTAACAATATCATCGCTCCATACTCAGTCAATAGTCTTTCTTTGGAGTAAGTCATGCTGGATCTACCCAAAACCATCGACGAGACGCGCGTACGTGCCTATCGGCTCAGGCGCACTCGGGAACTGTTGGCCCATTTCAAGATGGACGCGGCGGTTCTCTTCGATCCGCTGAACCTGCGTTACGCGACCGGCTGTCGCAACATGCAGGTCTGGACCTCGCACCACCTGGCGCGCTACGTCTTCGTCCCAGCGGCCGGGCCCGTGGTGCTGTTCGATTACGGCGGTGCGCTGCACCTGTCCGATGATCTGGAAACCATTGACGAGGCCCGCCCTGCGAAATCCTGGGATTACTTCGGCTCCGGCAACCGCGCCGAAGAGCACGCCAGCAAGTGGGCCGAAGAGATCGTCGATCTCCTGCACAAAACCTGCGGGCGCGGGGCCACTCTGGGTATCGATCGAGCCGATCTGCTGCCGATGCTGGCCCTGCAGAAGCGCGGTATCAAGATGATGGACGCCAAGGCGCCAATGGAGATCGCCCGCTCGATCAAGTCCATGGAGGAGGTGGCGATCATCAAGAATTCGATGCAGGTCTGTACCGATGCTATTGGCTTCATGCGCCAACATGCAGTGCCCGGGGTGACCGAAAACTACCTGATGTCGCTCATGAACCAATACAACCTGGAACATGGCGGTGAAGTGCAGGAAACGCGGCTACTGACCTCGGGCCACCAAACCAACCCCTGGTTCACCGAGACTTCGAACAAAGTGATCAAGGCCGGAGAGATGCTGGTCTTCGACAGCGACCTGATCGGCCCGGACGGCGTCTTCGTCGACCAGACCCGGGCCTTCGTGATTGGCGACAAGGCCCCGACTACTGAACAACGCCGTCTGTATGCCCACGCCCATGAGCAGTTGCAGCACAACATGGCGTTGCTGCGCCCCGGCATGACGTTCGAAGAGTTCGGCGAACAGTCCTGGAAGATGCACGACATCTATGTGCCCAACCGCTATGCCGAAATGATCCACGGTATCGGCTTTGGCGTGGAATACCCGGTGATCTACTACCCCGAGGATCACGAGACCTGGCAGTACTCCGGCACCTTCCAGGAGGGCATGTGCCTCTGCGTCGAGAGCTACATCGGCCCGGTCGGTGGCGATGAGGGGGTGAAGCTCGAGCAACCGGTGTTGATCACCAAGGATGGCCCCGTGCCACTGAGCAATTGCCCGTTCGAGGAGGACTATCTGTGAAGAGCAGCTACGACTACATCATCGTTGGCGCGGGCACCGCTGGCTGCGTGCTGGCCCATCGGCTGAGCGAAAGCGGCGAGTATTCGGTGTTGCTGCTGGAGCATGGTGGCGATGACCGCAGCTGGATCATCCAGATGCCGGCCGGCTTGCGTTCGGCATTCAAACCGACGAGCAAATACAACTATTGGTTCAAGACCACGCCGCAGCGGCAGCTGAACAGTCGTGAGATCGACCAGCCGCGCGGCAAGGTACTGGGTGGGTCGTCCTCAATCAACGGCATGACCTTCTTGCGCGGCAATCCCCGCGACTATGACGACTGGGCAGACATCGAAGGCTGTAGCGGTTGGTCCTTTGCCGATTGCCTGCCTTATTTCAAGAAGGTCGAGCGGCGCGACGGTTCGGCGGACGACTACCGCAGCAATTCGGGCAGGGTTGGGGTGAAGACCCAGAAGGACCTCAATCCATTGAACATCGCGTTTCTCGAGGCGGGCCAGCAGGCCGGGCATGTGCTGACAGGCGATGTGAATGGCTATGCGCAGGAAGGCGTGAGCCGCTTCGAGATGTCGGTGGAAAAGGGCTTTCGCAGCAGCTCTGCACGCTCCTATCTGCATGCGCAAGGTAAGCGCGCCAATCTGGACGTGGCCACTGGTGTCAAGGTGCTGCGCGTCACCGTCAAGAACGGCCGTGCAACGGGTGTCGAACTGACCAAGGGCAAGCGTACCCTGACCGTGCGCGCCTCGCGCGAGGTGGTGATGTCGGCCGGAGTTTTCGGCACACCGCAGATTCTGATGCTGTCGGGGATCGGTCCCGAGGCGCATCTGCGCGAGCACGGCATCGAGGTCATCCACAATGCCCCCATGCTGGGTGAGAACCTGCAGGACCACCTGGAAGCGCATATCCAGGTGGAGACGGACCAGTCGGTTTCCCTGAACAAGTACCTCAAGCCGCACCTGATGCTGTGGGCCGGGATACAGTGGTTCGGTTGGAAGGGCGGCGTGGCCTCGGTCAACCAATGCAATGTCGGGGCGTTCCTGCGCACCGATGCGGATGTGACTCACCCGAATATCCAGTTCCACTTTTTTCCGGTGTTCTTCGGCGAAAACTGGATCCCGAATCCGTCCAAAAACGGCTACCGCCTGGGTGCAGGCCCGATGCGCCCGGAAAGCCGAGGCAGGGTCCGGCTGGCCTCGGCGAATCCAATGGATGCGCCGCTAATCGACCCCAACTACCTCGCTACCGAGCGGGATTGGTACGAAATGCGCCAGGGCTTGAAGATGGGCCGCGAGCTGCTGTCGCAGCCTGCATTCAAGGACTTCCACCGCCGTGAGGATCTGCCTGGCGTGAATGTGCGAACGGATGCAGAGCTGGATGAGTTCATCCGCAAAGATGCCTCCTCGGCCTTCCACCCTTGCGGCACCGCACGCATGGGGGCGAACGGCGATGATCGCGCTGTGGTGGACCTGAACCTCAAGATGCGCGGCATCGATGGGTTGCGCATCGTCGATGCCTCGATCATCCCTGCCGTTCCCAGCGCCAATATCAATGCCTGCGTCTACATGATCGCCGAGAAGGCCGCAGACCTGATCCTCGGTAAAACGCCTCTGGCTCCAGAGTTCGTTGCGTATCACCGTGCCATCTGAAGGAGAACGTTATGACCCGTCTGAACGAACGTATCGTCGATTCCCGGTTTTTCAAGCGCCGAAAGGCTACCGAAGACACCAAACGCAAGATCGCCAACTGGGATACATGGGACTGTGCCGATCCCGAGTTCAAATATGATTACGAGCGCAGGGTTTCGCTCTATGTGCATCAGGGGAAAGCCGAGCTGACCTTCTCGGACGGCGAGGTGGTGGACCTTCAGCCAGGAGATTTCCTGACTATCGAACAGGGCGCCAGCGCAATCTGGAAGATCATGGAGCCCATTCGTAACAGCTATGTCTATCACGACACATTTGAATCTGCCTCCCGGCGTGCCAGCCAGGTTCGTTGGCAGGACAAGTAACCGGTCGATAGTTTAAGTCCAACCATCGGACGCACGTTGGTGTATTACGAATTAATCAGCGATTATTAATTGCTGATTAAATTAATTTCGTTTACCGATATAAGGCTGGTGCGCCACGGTTGCGCAGCTAGTGCCTGGCTCAGGTTAGTGCGAAAATTGTTTGTGAAGGTTTGGATTAAAATCATTCAGCTTCCGATCCGAAATTTTGGCTAGATCCACATGAATCACAAAAACAAAAAAGCGGAGAAAAACATGAAATCAACTAAAGCATCTATATTAGTAGTGACTTTATGTTTTGGTGCCCACGTTCAGGCTCAAAATGAGGGCGTGGATGAAAAGCTCGGCTACCCACGTGCGGAGTCAGGAAACTCCGTTTCTGTCTTTGCTAAAGATGGGCTGCCAAAGTCATGTTATCACCCAAAAATTGAACAAGTCATTAAAGAATTTGAAAGTGGTAAAAAGCACTACGCTGACTTCAAGCCTGACGAAACAGTTACCAAAGGCTGGGAAACATTTGATAAGAGAGGTGAGCTAGTAAAGTGTCCAGTAGTACGGCCGGAAAAAACCGGGGACTACTGCTGGGCATGGCTCTCCGATCCAGTGAAAATAACCGACACCCAGCTTCCCTTTGGCGTTTCTGTTCGTATGGCTCCTACTGACAATAGACCTCATTATCATGCGCAGCGCGAATGCTTTTATATTTTCGAAGGCGAAACGCTTCTGAATGTCGATGGTAAATATCAACCTGTTTCAGCTGGAATGGTTGTGGACTCTGGACCAAATTCCATTCACGACTTTGTCGCTGTGAAACCAGGTATTTATGCTCAAATGTATTGGTATCCAGACGATGGTGATTATAAAAGCTTTCTCTATGGGCGCAGGAGCAATACAACTTCCCAGGTTGCGCGCTCAATATGGGATAGGCTCGATGCTATGCGGACTGAAAAGGGGCTGGCTCCAATAGGAACAGTGCCCGCTACTGAATGGTGGAAAATAAATAACCCAGCACCATAGGCACAGCATTTGCGCTCCCCTGTAGGGTTCAATTCAACCTTCTGGGGAGCGCTGCGATAAAGGCTTGCTCTTCATCTAGCGAAATAGCCTGGGTTGCCGCTGCTGCAAAATGCTCCGCGGTTTTTCACCATGCGCAAACTTTAGAGCTATGGAGTGTGGACGACGCTTTCTTGCCCACCAACTTCTGCGTTTGGCCGAATCTGTTGAAAAAGTAGATACCCTGTCTGGCCTGCGGCAAAAACTCTTCATTGGACGGAGGGGATCTCACAGCATGATGGGACAGTTATCGAGTTGGCAGGAGCGACTGTTTTACTCGTTCAACCTTGAAGATCACATCCCAGCCAATCACCTTCTACGCAACATTGATCAGTGTCTCGATCTGCGCCATTACCTCGCCGATTTCTATAGCCCGATTGGGCGTTCGTCGATCGATCCTGAACTGATGATCCGCATGCTGGTCGTGGGCTATTGCTACGGCATTCGTACAGAGCGGCGGTTGTGCGAAGAGGCCCATTTGAACCTGGCGTATCGCTGGTTCTGCCGGTTGAGTCTTGAAGATGAAGTACCCAATCACTCAACGTTCTCCAAAAATCGTCACGGCCGTTATCGGGACAATGACCTGTTCCGCTGGTTGTTCAATGAAGTGCTGCGTCGTCGCATGGACGCCGGCCTTGTCAAAGGCGCAGGCTTTGCTGTGGACGCCAGCATCATCAAAGCGGATGCGAGCCGACAGCGCGGCTTACCGGATGCTGAACAAGTTAACTGGAGCGATCCGTCCCTGAGCACTTGCGCCGTGCGTGAGTACCTTGAGGCACTCGATGAGGAGGCCCTGACGGAAACACTTCCGAAGCGCCTATGGCAGTCCAGGCTGGCTGAAAGCGAGCCGGGTTAGTTCAGCCCGTAGCCGGCCAGCTCCTGGGACGAGAGCACGCGCATATTGTGCGGTGCAATGCGCTGCATTTCTTCGGCCAAGCGGTTGGGGATGTTCATTTCGCGGAAGTAGGCGGTCGGGCTGTAGCGCTGGCCCTGGTGGGCGGCTTGCGCCCGGGCCGAGTCGCCGCTGGGGAAGGGCGGGCGGTGCAGGCCGACATAGCCACGTACGGTCTTCTTGTGGCCGGCGGCCAGCAGGTAGATACAGCTGCCCTGGCAGATGCCGGAAGACGGCACCAGGGCGTCGAAGCCCGTTTCGCGCAGCAGGCGGCCCATGCGCATGGCCTCCGGGGCGCTGCCGCCAATGTTGTCCAGCAACACGATCTTGCGGGCGAATTTTCCGGGGTTGGCACGCAGGCCTTTGAGCAGGGCTTCGTAGTCTCCGGGGGCGATGTCCTCGGAAATCTTGGCAGCCAGTACCGCGCCGAGAGTCTTGTGTTGGGCGGCTTCGACCTCGACCTTGGCCTGCGTGGTGGCCGAACACAGGGCCGCGGCGCAGAGGAGGGCGGCCTTGATCAGGGGAGTGTGCATCGGGTAGCGGGGTCCTGGATAACGGCGGTGTGCAGACGATACTCGCAGCAGTTGCTCTGTGCACCTTCGAGTTCCAGGCTGGGGACCGATTGCGCTCAGGCATGCTCAGCCCTGTACCGCCGCGGGATGCGAGAGATAGGCATTCGGCGTGAGTCTGCTATGAGAGAACACGTGTGATCAGCACCCGCTCACAGCTCATGTCAGGTTGCGCATCCAAAATGAGCGGGGCATTCCGAAGGATCAACTGGCCGATCATGTGCAGCGCTGCCAGGCGTTTTCTGGACGAGCGCAAGCGGGTATGGTGCGCCCATCTTCCACTGGTAAAGGACAATCCGATGAGCCTGCATGGCGAATACGACCCGCAGAACATCTTCGCCCAGATCATTCGCGGCGAGGCCCCTTGCTACAAGCTGTACGAGGACGACGATGTGCTGGCCTTCCTCGACCTGTTTCCGCAGGCCTTCGGCCATACTCTGGTGATCCCCAAGCGCGCGGCGGCGCGCAACCTGCTGGAGATCGATGCGGACGCCCTGTGCAAACTGATGCGCGTGACCCAGCGACTGACCCAGGTGCTGGTCGACGAGCTGCAGCCGGACGGCGTGCAGGTGGCGCAGTTCAACGGCGCGCCAGCCGGGCAGACGGTGTTCCATCTGCATATGCACATCATTCCGCGCCTCGCCGGCCAGGGTCTGGGCATCCATGCCGCGAACCAGGCAGAGCCAGCTGAGCTGGAGGAGTTGCAGGCGCGGCTGGTCAAACGCATCAGCGGTTGAACCTGAGGCCGCGCCCATGAGAGCAGACCCGAGGCCCCTCAGCGCTCGCGGACGGCACGTTGATTGGACAGGTAGATGTTGTCCGCCTGCGGCACCTCACCGCTTTGCAGGGCGGCCAGCCATTCATCGGTGCCGAGCACGGCGGCGAAGCCGGTGTGCATGACGATGCTGAACACTCGATGAATTTCTTCGGCAGTGGCCGAGCCCAGGCTGTTGAGGTAGGGCGGCGAACCTGTGGCGTCGTGCAGTAGTTCGACCTGCCAGCCTTCGTGGTGGGCCTGGCGCACTGTCGAGTCGTCGCAGTGTTGGGTCATGTAGCCGACCACACTCAGGGTGTCGATCTCGCGCTCGCGTAGCCACTGGCCGAGGTCGGTGCCGACGAAGGCGCTGGCCATGGCCTTCTGGATCAGATGGTCGCGCGGCCGTTCGGCTACCAGCGGGTGCAGTTCGGCGGCCTGGCTGCCGCGGGCGAACAGCGGCGAGTCGGCCGCAGCGAAATGCTGCACCACCACTACCGGAATGTTAGCGGCGTGGGCGGCGTCCATGGCCTTGGCGATGTTGGCCAGGGACAGCTCGATGTTCGGGTATTCGATGCGCAGGTTGCCGCTGACGTATTCGTTCTGCACGTCGATGACGATCAGGGCGCGTTTGGGCTGTTGATTCATGGCGATGCTCCAAGTGGGTAGGTGTTGCAGCCGATTGTTCTCTTGTAAGAGAACATGCGGTGAGTGGCCCGAAAGTCAAACTGCGCTAAGATCGGGCCAAGATTTTGGCCAGGAGCCAAGTCATGCAGCCCCATCGCGTTGCCGTGCTCGCGTTCGACCGTATCAGCCCGTTTCATCTGTCCGTGCCTTGCCTGGTGTTCGGCGAGTCCTTGCCGGGTGAGTGCAACTACCAGCTGGTGGTGTGTGCGGCCGAGCCAGGCCGGTTGACCACTACCGCCGGCTTCGAGCTGCACGTCGAGCAGGGTTTGGAGGCGCTGCTCGATGCGCAGACGATCATCGTGCCGAGCTGGCACAACCCGGACCAGCACCCGTCCCAGGCGTTACTCGATGCGCTGGTCGCCGCCCATGAGCGCGGCGCTCATCTGGTGGGGCTGTGCCTGGGGGCGTTCGTGCTGGCCGAGGCCGGTCTGCTCGACGGGCGCCCGGCAACCACCCATTGGGCCTGGGCGAGAGTGTTCGCCGAGCGCTTCCCGGCCGTACGCCTGGATTCCGATGTGCTTTATGTCGACGATGACAACCTGTTGACCTCGGCCGGTACCGCCGCCGGCATCGATTGCTGCCTGTACCTGCTGCGCCAGCACTGCGGTGCCAAGGTGGCGAACAAGGTGGCGCGGCGCTTGGTGGTACCACCCCATCGACAGGGAGGCCAGGCCCAGTTCATCGAGCAACCGTTGCCGGCTACGGCGCGCGACGACCGCCTCAGCGATCTGCTCGACTGGGTGCGGGGCAATCTGGACCAACCGCACAGCCTGGACAGCCTGGCGGACAAGGTGCTGATGAGCCGGCGCAGCTTTACCCGGCACTTCCGTCAGCTCACCGGTACCAGTGTGGGCGACTGGCTGCTGGCCGAGCGCCTGGCCCTGAGTCAACGCCTGCTGGAGAGTACCGACCAGCCTATCGACAGCATCGCCGAATTGGCCGGCTTCGGTTCGCCCGTGTCCTTGCGCCATCACTTTGGCCGCAGCTTCGCGGTCTCCCCGAGCAGCTACCGACAGAGCTTCCGTGGGCGCTAGGTTTAACCTCGACCTGAGCCGCGGCATGGCCAAATGAACGGAACTCTCCACAGGTCAGCCGGGTCGGACTGATGCAGTTTTGTGTATTGCACGGCTTAACCGAAACCCTTCTCTCCATCTCAGCGGGTGGACAACTCCTGGCTCTCAGCAGCTGTTCGGCGGGTTCAGCCCTCCAGGCGCCTAGCTTCTCCAGGGGCTTTTCATTATTGTGTGCGCCCGCAAAAAGCTCGAGTAATCAAAATGTTGGAAAATTCTTTAACTCAATTGGAACAACTCGTCGCTGAGCTTGCGCGACAGAATCAGGCGCTGCAGAGCACGAATGAGCAATTGAGTGCCGAGCTGGCACAAGTCAAGGATGAGAACGAGAGTTTGCAGTTGAATGCGCTCGAGCAAGAAGAGCAGCAAGGTGCGACGCTCGCGCGTATTCAGGCCCTGGTCGAGCTGGCCACTGCGGGCGGCAAAGTGCATGCGAGCCAGGCCAGCGCATGAGTCTCGACGGCGGAACGGTCACTGCTATTTCAATCCTGGGCAATGACTACAGCATCAAGGCGCCTGCCGGTCAGGAGCAGACGTTGGCCGCTTCGGCGCTGATGCTCAAGAAGCTGTTGGCCGAGACCAAGCAGCAGTCGCCGACGCTGATTGGCGACCGGCTGCTGGTGTTGACGGCCTTGAAGCTGTGCGCGCAGCAGATCGAGCTGCAGCGGCTGCACCAGCTGGAAATTCAAGGTATCGAGGAACAGCTAAGCGTGCGGGTCGATGGTATCAGCGCATTGATCAAACAGGCCTGAGTGCATCGGCGGTTCCGGCCACCGCGAGCCCGCCGAAGGCAACTGAATTCCTGAGCGCTCAGATACGTCTGCTCTGGTGCAGTCGAGCCTGAGTCGAACGGATGCCGGTTCATGTGCCAGACTGGTCCACTTGAGGGTGGTCGCGACGCCGACAATAATGAACCGGCGTCTAGTCGTCCGATCATCCAGCCAGAGAGGGCTCTCCATGCGAATGATCTGTGCATTTTTGCTTCCACTGGCTTTAGTTGGCTGTGGTTCGGTGCCGGCCGGTGCCGGCAAATCGACCCCGATACCCAGCGAGCGCTTATTGGCGTACCAGCAGCCGGTCGAGGGCAGCGGGGAGATCGTGGTGAATCGCGATATCGGCATGCTCGGTGGCGGCTGTTACGTCGCGGTTCTGGTCGATCGTCAGGTGGCCGCTCGTATCGGCATCGGTGAGTCGGTCAGTTTTCATGTGCCGCCAGGTACCCGTGTGCTGGGCATCGGTCTCGATGAGCAGGACGACACGCTCTGCAGCAAGGGCCGCCTGCGCCGCGAACTGGCCGTGCCCGTGGCCAATGGCGAGCGCCTGCACTTTCGCATCGTCAGCGAAGCCAAGAGCGGATTCGATATCAGACCCGTCACCCCTTAGCGCTGCATTGGCTGCCCGAGCGACAGTGGGCGGCTGAGTGCGAGCAGGATCCCGGAAGACGGAGTAGGGTGCACGTCACTCTATCTGCCACTTGCGCTAAATCCATAGCGCAAGCACGCCACATGAAGTCCCGCAGTCAGTTGCCGGGCTTGCCGGAGACTCGTCGGTGGCCTGCACTGCAGTCGTTATATACCAGGAACCTCCGTCCTGCCGGCCTATGCTTCGTCGCCAACGCGTTGCAGTCATTTGCCGCCGCTGAAGTCGGCAAGCGATGCAGGCTGTGTCGCTGTCAGGTACTTAGGGCAGACGCTGCATTGGTAATCTGCTGGCATCAAATCAACCTGAACCCGTGTGGCAGTGAGGAATACCGGTGGCAGCAGACGAATACGGCCTGGAGGCTTTTGTCAGTGATGTTCGACGAATCATGAGCCAACCTCTGGATGAGCCAAGCCTCCTTGCTCAGGTCGCGCCGCTCGCGAGGCGGGCGGCGTTAGCGTCGGGCTGGCGTTCCGAGGTTAATTACATCGCCGATCCGCAATTGGGCTTCGGCACGACCTTGCTGCATGCCGAAGCCGACCATTCGCTGTTCGTGGTGGCCGACTGCTGGTTGGCCGGGCGTGGCGTCAATGCGCACGATCACGGCACCTGGGCGGTGGTAGTCGGGGTCGATGGGCGGGAGAAGAATATCCATTGGCAGCGAGTCGATGACGGTACGCAAGCCGGCTACGCGGAGCTGCGCAAAGTCAGGGAAGAGACGCTCGCCGAGGGCGATGTGCTGACCATGCCCACGGGGGCGATCCACAGCGTGCTGAACGAAACCGCCAACACGACCTTGTCGTTCCATGTTTACGGGCGGCACCTGAACCATACCGGGCGCTCGCAGTTCGATCCAGAAAAGAAGGTCGAGAAGCCGTTCATTATCGAAACCCAGCAATCCGGGTAGTTAATTCCGCAAATTCATGCGGATTTCTCGGATCGTGGCGGCAGGTTTGTCCACCTGGCTGAGCACCGTCCGCAGTGGCTGTAATCCAAAAAAACGGGGCAGGCACTTTGGCCTGCCCCGGTTGTAGTGGGCGGATAGGTTGAAGCAACGGCTTACTTGATCCAGTGCTTGCCCCAATGGGTGATGTCGTAGGTCGAGCTGGCCTTGGACTTGGACATGATCCCAGGTTGACTCTGCGCGGCCTTGGCTGCGGCTATCTGGTCGTCGACGATCTTGGTCGACAGGGATAACCAGCTGGTGGCAAAAGCCGCCGCATCGGCATTGATCTCCAGGGCCTGCATATCGATGTTGCTGATGTCATCGCAGCTCTGGTGATAGCAGGGGTCGAAGGCTTCACCGAACTGGCCGCCATACTTGGCCGCTTGCGCCTCGGACTTGAGCACCTCGGCACCGGTGAACAGTCCGCCAAAGGCGATGCCATCGGTGAAGAACTGCGCGTAGTCGGAACGGAAGCTGATCTCATCGCCTTCGGAAGGCAGCGCACGTTTGCCGTAGTACTTCTCGAACAGCTTTTCCACGGCTGCCGAACCTGGCGGGCCTTCCAGGCCGAACTCGGAGCCATCACCGTCGTAGATGAAGTAGGCGAAGTTGGGAGAGGCGATCATGTCGAAGTTCAGGTAGACCTTGATCTTGGCTTTCTCCTCAGGGGTGAGGTTCTGCACGTAGTAGGTCGAACCCACCAGCCCGGATTCCTCTGCCCCCCACCAGGCAAAACGCACCTTGTTGCGCGGATGGGCTTTGCGCATCTGCAAGGCCATCTCCAGAATCGCCGCGCTGCCCGAGCCGTTGTCCTGTATGCCGGCCCCTTCATACACCGAGTCGAGGTGTGCGCCAACCATCACCACATTGTCTGGATTGCCGCGTCTGGTTTCTGCCACGAGGTTGAAGGTCTGGGTGCGCTCCCGCACCACGTCCGTTACCAGACGCAGCTGCTGCTCCTTGGTGCTGGCCCAGGTCACGCCGTTGTCGTAGGTGGCGAACATCACCGGAATACCGCCTGCGTAACTATCGCCCAAGGTCGCGTTAAGCAGGTCCTTACGGTCGTCACTGTTGCCCTGGTTGAAGATGATGACCCCCACTGCGCCAGCCGCAGCGGCGTTTTCGGCCTTTTGCTGGAAGCTGCAGGCGCCGCGCTGGATCAGGGCAATGCGTCCTGAGGGGAAGTTGGCGAAGTCTTCCTCCTCACAGCCGCTGGTCGAGGTGTTGTCGGGGCCGAGTTGGAGATCGACTGCGGCGAGTTGAGCCGTGACGTCGCCGGCGTCGGTCTGCGACAGGTAGGTGAAGTCCACCTCCCACTCGTACAGGGTTGGGGTCGGCGCAGTCGCTTGCAGAATGCCGGGGCCTTGCGGGTAATAGGCGGTGAAGGGGAACGCCTGCAGCGTTACGGCATAGCCGGCGCTCTCCAGGGTCGACTTCACATAGTCCACTGAGGCTTGATAGCCTGGCAGGCCGGCTGCCCGGGTGCCCCCGTTGGCGGCGGCGATGTCATGCAGCATTTGCAGGTGGTGCATCACCTTGCTCGCCTGCATGCAGCGTGGCAGCCCGAGTGGGGTGCTGTTCAGGATGCCGAGTCGGCATTCGAAGGGCAGGGGTTTGGCGGGGCTCCAGAACTCGTTGAACAGGTCACTTTCCTGGGAGGCGAGCGCCGAGGTGGATAGAGCCAGAACGACAGTACCAACGGCGACACGAAGTTTGTTTATGGGATAAGGCATGCTTCCTCCAATCCTTAATGGAGATTTCGGTTGGCGGCTTGGCTTGTGACCCAGTCGCCACTAGTCCTTTACTGCATCGATCGGACACGCAACGAGCCTAGTCAAGAATGCGAGGAGGCTCTGGCTAGTGTTGCGTTATGCGAACTCCACCAAGTTTTCATGCCTTTGCTAAGCATTAATCAGGCTTATTGAGCTGGTTTACTCGCGATTGTTTATCGGGACTGCACGGGTGTGATAGCGCCTTCAGCAGGAGGCTGGCCGCCGGTTTCAGCGGGCTTTGCTGAATGTGGACAATTGCTCGATCAGCAGGTTGAGGATGTGGCGGCGGGTGATTACGCCGAGGACCTTGTTGTTGCTGTCGATTACCGGATAGCTCTTGGGTTTGTCGCCAAGCATTTGCTGGGCCAGATTGAGTGGGTCGGCGTCGAGTTTCACCGACAGCACGTCGGCACGCATGATGTCTTTGACGGTCGCAACTCGCTGATTGTGATAGACCACCTGGATGCTGACCTGCAGGCACTCCTGTTCAGAAATCCAGCCGAGCAGCTTGCCTTCAGGGTCAACCACCGGGCCGCCGAGCATGGCCTTTTTTAGCAGTTTGCCTGAGGCCTCTACGACGGGCATTTCGGGATGAATGATGGCGAAATCGTTACTCATGCAGTTAGCAATAGAGGCAGCAATCACGGTGGTGCTCCAAAGTTATGGGTCGTGCGGCGCACCTCAAGTGCCCATTGCCGGCAGGCTGGGGTCAGCGCTGCTTGAGGGGGGATGCCGCAGTACAGGGTCGGACGTTTGCTCGAACAAGCAGCGCGCTATGGCCTGTGTCTCAGGCGTTGCGGGGTAGAACGGCTGTGCTGAGTTTTAGGCTAAGCAAGTTCCAGGCCGGTAACCCCATCGCGTTGTATAC
The DNA here is from genome assembly GCF_000498575.2 of Pseudomonas taeanensis MS-3. Lineage (GTDB taxonomy): Bacteria > Pseudomonadota > Gammaproteobacteria > Pseudomonadales > Pseudomonadaceae > Aquipseudomonas > Aquipseudomonas taeanensis. The sequence continues at coordinate 156,424 of NZ_AWSQ01000003.1, read as the reverse complement.
CTGACTAAGGCTACGTACATAGCGACCTGCTAGTGCTGAGAACGAGCAGGTCGAACGCTATTCAGCGGGTCGTGGCCTTCACATCGTGCTTACTGACGATCTGCGTACTCTGAGGGGGCGCCATGCCCGGGTATGGCGCTATAGCGGTGCGCGAGTGATGCACCTTGGTGCGAATAAGCACAGGCGATACCACGGCTATGCACTGTTGCAGTGCCAACCGTCGAGTCTGCGGGGCAGGGGGCGCCGCTCAGTCAAAGGGGGCGGAGTTATTCGCTTAGCTGCTCGTGCCAGCAGTCAAATACTGGCCGGCGATCCGTCTGTTTAACGCCACGCCTTTGGCTTTTTACTGCTTGCTGGTGATGTATTTCAGTACTTCGACCACCTGTTCCGCTGTTTGCGCCCAGGCCATTGCCGAACCATCGACCTCTTTGAGCGGATGGATGAGGTCTTCGGCGTGCAGGGTGATATACGGCTTGCCTAAGGCCGCGCAGTAACCGGCATCGAAGGCCGCATTCCACTGCTTGTATTTATCGCCGAAACGGATGACGGCCACATCGCATTTCTCCAGCAGGGTCTTGGTGCGGATCGCATTGACCTTGGCGGATTTGTGATCGCGCCAGAACGGCTGGCTTTCCTGGCCCAGCACGTCGCCGGCGGCATCGCTGGTCTCATGGTCGGTCACGGCCGAAGTGAAGGTGATCGGTAAATCCAGCGCGGCTGCGCCATGCATGATTTGTTGGCGCCAGTCGGTATGGATCTCACCGGATAAGTACACGGTTAACATACGGGTGTCCTCTTTCTAGTGGTTGTTGATGGGATGGTTTTCATAAATATAGATCTAAAGGATGAGGCTGATTTTTGAATCGGCTGGCGCTGATTTAAATAACACCAACCTCTTTGGTTCTAGCGGACAATGTGCGTAGGTCGGTGTTGAACGCGGCTATACCCAACAGACTTTGCTGGTTGCCGGTGGTGGGTGTCGCTGCGCTCAAGCCATCCTGCGGGTTACGCTATATAGTCATCGCCGGCCGCAGCAACAAAGGTCATCTCGACTAAATAATCGGGATTGGCCAGTTCTGCTTTGACGCATGCACGGCTTGGCGCTGTGCCTTCCTCAAACCAAGCGTCCCATAGCTCGTTCAGCGCCGCTAGGTTGGCAAAGTCTGTGAGGTAAATGGTCGTCGATAAGATACGACGCTTGTCGCTGTTGATTTTTGCCAGAGACTGCTCGGCCTGAGCAAAGATCTGTTCAACTTGCCCCCTGATGTCGGCTTTAGTATCCGAGTCGGCTATTTCGACAAAGTGCGCGATACCGTTGAATACGGTGATATCAGACCAGCGTTTTGTCGGGTTGATACGATGAATTTTCATAAATATGACTCCTTTGATTATGTTATTTGCCGTTAGCCTCTGCCAAGGCGCGTCGGTTGGCGAAATTTAGTTATGTAAGATATTTAATTTACATATGACGGCAGGGCTGGAAGGGCGTTTCTCACCACTTGCGCGAAGCGTCCATATGCCGCTTGTTGTATGACAATTGCCCGCGATTCCTGCCGCTCAAGGGAGCACTCCTTGTTAAGTAACGGGCGCATACGAATTTTTAAGATACGCTCGGGCGCTCACATTATTCATGAGCCGCCAGAACCAATGACGTGGAACGACATCGGGGCGTTGTACCGCACGCGCGGTAAGTCCTTTTCCTGCCTGTCGGCGATGAGCCGCGGTCAATGACTATGCCTTTGCGCCGCGGCCCGTTCAACCCGTAGTGAAACGACAAGGCCCGCATGCGCGGGCCTTGTCGTTTGGCAGGGCTTAACTCAGTTGTCGTAGCCCAGATTCGGCGCCAGCCAGCGTTCGCTGACCGCCAGGTCCTGGCCCTTGCGCTTGGTGTAGCTGTCGACCTGGTCCTTGTCGATTTTGCCGACCGCGAAGTACTGCGCCTGTGGGTGGGCGAAGTACCAGCCGCTGACCGAGGCGGCGGGGAACATGGCGTAGTGGTCGGTGAGGAATACGCCGCTGCGGCCTGGCTTGCCTTCTTCAGCGGCCGGGTCGAGCAGGTCGAACAGGGTGCCTTTCTCGGTGTGGTCCGGGCAGGCGGGGTAGCCGGGGGCAGGGCGGATGCCTTTGTACTGCTCTTTGATCAGCTCCTCGTTGCTCAGGGCTTCGTCCTTGTCATAGCCCCAGTAGTTCGTGCGCACCTGTTGGTGCAGCCATTCGGCGCAGGCCTCGGCGAGGCGGTCGGCCAGGGCTTTGACCATGATCGAGTTGTAGTCGTCGCCGGCGTTCTGATAGGCCTTGGCCACTTCTTCGGCGCCGATGCCGGCGGTGGTGATGAAGCCGCCGACGTAGTCGGTCAGGCCGCTGCTCTTGGGTGCGACGAAGTCGGCCAGGGAGAAGTTCGGTTTGCCGTCCGGCTTGATCGTCTGCTGACGCAGGTGGTGCAGCTTGGCCAGCGGCTGGCCGTCGGCGTCGTACAGTTGCAGGTCATCGTCCTGCACCTGGTTGGCCGGCCAGAAGCCCAGTACGGCGCGGGCGCTGATGAGTTTTTCATCGATCAGCTTGGCGAGCATTTCCTGGGCATCGTTGAACAGCGAGGTCGCCGCTTCGCCGACCACTTCGTCAGTGAGGATACGCGGGTATTTGCCGGCCAGGTCCCAGGAGATAAAGAAGGGCGTCCAGTCGATGAATTCGGCCAGAACCTTGAGGTCGATATCCTCCAGCACCTTGGTCCCGGTAAAGGTCGGCACCGGCGGCTGGTAGCTGGCCCAGTCGAACTTCGGCTTCTTGGCGACGGAGGCGGCGTAGCTCAAACGCTCGGTGCGGGCGCTGCGGTTGGCGGTGCGCTCGCGCACTTCGATGTAGTCCAGGCGGGTCTTCTCGACGAAGTCGGCTTTCAGTTCCTTGGACAGCAGCTGGGTGGCTACGCCGACCGCGCGCGAGGCATCGGTGACGTAGACCACCGCATCGTTCTGGTATTTCGGCTCGATCTTCACCGCGGTGTGGGCTTTCGAGGTGGTGGCGCCACCGATCATCAACGGCAGGTTGAAACCCTGGCGCTGCATCTCGCGGGCGACGTGGACCATTTCATCCAGCGATGGGGTGATCAGCCCGGATAGGCCAATAATGTCGCACTTCTCGGCGATGGCGGTCTGCAGGATCTTCTCGGCCGGCACCATCACGCCGAGGTCGACGATGTCGTAGCCGTTACAGCCCAGCACCACGCCGACGATGTTCTTGCCGATGTCATGGACATCGCCCTTGACCGTGGCCATGAGGATCTTGCCCTTGGCTTCCGGCTTGTCGCCTTTCTCGGCTTCGATAAAGGGGATCAGGTGGGCAACGGCCTGCTTCATCACCCGGGCGGATTTGACCACCTGGGGCAGGAACATCTTGCCCGAACCGAACAGGTCGCCTACCACGTTCATTCCGGCCATCAGTGGGCCTTCGATGACTTCGATGGGGCGCGCGCACTGCTGACGGCATTCCTCGGTATCTTCGACGATGTTGGTGGTGATGCCCTTGACCAGGGCGTGCTTGAGGCGCTCAACCACATCCCAGCCGCGCCACTCTTCGGTTTCGGCTTCCTTGATGCTGCCGTCGCCCTTGAATTCGTCGGCGATGGCCAGTAGCGCGTCTGTGCCATTGGCGGTGCGGTTGAGCACCACATCCTCGACCGCGTCGCGCAGCTTTGGGGGGATTTCATCGTAGATTTCCAGCTGGCCGGCGTTGACGATGCCCATGGTCAGGCCGTTCTGGATCGCGTAGTACAAGAACACCGAGTGGATAGCCTCACGCACCGGGTTGTTGCCGCGGAAGGAGAACGACACGTTGGACACACCGCCCGAGGTCAGGGCGTAGGGCAGGTTGTCGCGGATATAGGCGCAGGCTTCGATAAAGTCCACGGCGTAGTTGTTGTGTTCCTCGATGCCGGTGGCGATGGCGAAGATGTTCGGGTCGAAGATGATGTCTTCCGGTGGGAAGCCGACTTCGTCGACCAGAATGTCGTAGCTGCGCTGGCAGATCTCGCGCTTGCGCGCGGCGGTGTCGGCCTGGCCGGCTTCGTCGAAGGCCATCACCACCACGGCAGCGCCATAGCGCTTGCACAGTTTGGCGTGGTGCTTGAACTGCTCGACACCTTCCTTCATCGAGATCGAGTTGACGATGCCCTTGCCCTGGATGCACTTGAGGCCGGCTTCGATCACCTCCCACTTGGAGGAGTCGATCATGATTGGCACGCGGGAGATGTCCGGCTCGCCGGCGATCAGATTCAAGAAGGTGACCATGGCCTTCTGTGAATCCAGCATGCCCTCGTCCATGTTGATGTCGATCACCTGGGCGCCGGCTTCGACCTGTTGCAGGGCGACTTCCAGGGCCTCGGTGTAGTTGTCCTCACGGATCAGCCGGGCGAACTTGGCCGAACCGGTGATGTTGGTGCGCTCGCCGACGTTGATGAACAGCGAGTTGCGGTCGATGGTGAAGGGTTCCAGGCCGGACAGGCGACAGGCCTTGGGGATGTCCGGAATGGCGCGCGGCGGGTACTTGGCCACGGCCTCGGCGATCGCCTGGATATGCGCAGGCGTGGTGCCGCAGCAACCGCCGACGATGTTGAGGAAGCCCGAGGCGGCGAACTCTTCGACCACCTCGGCCATCTCCGCCGGTGTTTCGTCGTACTCGCCGAAGGCGTTCGGCAGGCCGGCGTTGGGGTGGGCAGAGACGTGGGTCTCGGCCTTGCCAGAGAGCTCTTCCAGGTACGGACGCAGGTCCTTGGCGCCGAGGGCGCAGTTGAGGCCCACGGAGATCGGCTTGGCGTGGCGCACCGAGTTCCAGAACGCCTCGGTGGTCTGCCCGGAGAGGGTGCGGCCGGAGGCGTCGGTGATGGTGCCGGAGATCATGATCGGCAATTCGACGCCGAGCTGCTCGAAGACTTCCTGCACGGCGAAGATCGCCGCCTTGGCATTGAGCGTATCGAAGATGGTCTCGATCAGGATCAGATCGGCGCCGCCCTCGATCAGACCACGGGTCGCCTCGGTGTAGTTCTCCACCAGCACGTCGAAGGTGACGTTGCGGTAGCCGGGGTTGTTGACGTCCGGTGAGATCGAGCAGGTGCGGCTGGTCGGACCCAGTACGCCGGCGACGAAGCGCGGACGCTCAGGGGTCTCGGCGGTCTTGGCGTCGGCCACCTGACGCGCCAGGCGCGCGCCTTCGACGTTCAGCTCATAGGCCAGCTCTTCCATGCCGTAGTCGGCCTGGGATACGCGGGTGGCGTTGAAGGTGTTGGTCTCGAGGATGTCGGCACCGGCATCCAGGTAGGCCTTCTCGATGGCGCCGATTACGTCCGGGCGGCTGAGAATCAGCAGGTCGTTGTTGCCTTTGACATCACTCGGCCAGTCGGCGAAGCGCGCGCCGCGGTAATCCTCTTCCTCCAGCCGGTAGCTCTGGATCATGGTGCCCATGCCACCATCGAGGATCAGGATGCGTTCCTGAAGGGCTTGCTGGAGAGCATGGAGGCGGGCACTGCGATCGGAAAGCGACATGGACGGAACTACCTGAGCAAAGCTGAAACAGAGAGGGCGCAATGATAACAAAGCTGCGTGGATTTGTAGCAGGCAGGGTGTTTACATGAATTTGTCTCATGTTTGGGCGGTTCGCTTTAGTCCCTGCTCGCCAGTTAGAATTCACCTCCATACCCTTTAGGAAGAAGGCTCATGGCGTTTCGCGCACTGTTTGGCGCTTGCTTGTTGTTGCTCGGCCCGCTACTGGCGGCCGAGCCGGTGTCCTATAGCCGCGAGATACAGCCGATCTTTACCCACAATTGTGTAGCCTGCCACGCCTGCTACGACTCACCCTGCCAGCTCAACCTGGGCAGCGGCGCAGGCGTCGAGCGTGGGGCCAACAAACTGCCGGTGTACGATGGCATCCGCACCGAGGCGCAGGCGACCACGCGCCTGTTTATCGATGCCCATGGCGCAGCCGCCTGGCGTCGCAAGGAGTTTTTCTCGGTGCTGGATCAGCAGGGCAGCCAGGCGGCGTTGATGGCACGCATGCTCGAACTGGGCCACGATACGCCGCTAGCCGCCAATGCCAAACTGCCGGACGACCTGGCTATCGGTATTCGCCGCAGTAATCAATGCCCGCTGCCGGATGAGTTCGACGCCTTCGCCAAGAAGAACCCGCAAGTCGGTATGCCTTTCGCGGTCACGGGGCTGAGCGAACAGGCGTATCAGACCCTGCAGCGCTGGCTGGCCGAGGGCGCGCCGGTGGATCAGCCAGCATTGCAGGCGAGTGCGGTCGAGGCTAAACAAGTCACCGCCTGGGAGCACATGTTGAATGCCCCGGGGGCTCGTCAGGCACTGGTTTCACGCTGGTTGTACGAGCACCTGTTTCTTGCGCACTTTTACTTCAAGGGTGGCGACCCTGGGCACTTCTTCCAGTTGCAGCGCTCGCGCACGCCGAGTGGCAAGCCGGTCGACCCGATTGCCACGCGCAGGCCCAACGACGACCCCGGCACCGAGTTCTATTACCGCCTGGCGCCGATTCAGGACGTCATCGTGCACAAGACCCACATCACCTATCCGCTCAGTGAGCGCAAGCTGGCGCGGGTGCATGAACTGTTCTTCGCGGACGATTGGCAAGTCGATGCGGTGCCCGGCTATGGCGCTCATCGCCGAGCCAACCCCTTCGAGACCTTTGCCGCGATTCCGCCGCAGGCGCGCTACCAGTTCATGTTGGATGATGCCGAATACTTCGTGCGCACCTTTATTCGTGGGCCTGTGTGCCGCGGGCAGATCGCTACCGACGTGATTCGCGATAATTTCTGGGTGCTTTTCCAGGACCCGCAACACGATCTATATCTGAAAGATGCCAAATACCGCACCGCAGCCACGCCCTTGCTGGCCATGCCCGGCCAGTTCGATGATATCGGTGACTTGCTTGGCTTATGGCGCAGTTATCGCGACAAGCGCAACGACTACGAGGCGCTGCGCATGCACAGCTATGCCGACGCGCCAGCGCCGAGTTGGTCGCATATCTGGACTGGTAACGACAACGCGCTGCTGTCGATCTTCCGCCAGCATGACAGTGCTTCGGTGCGTAAAGGTTTGATCGGTGAGATCCCGCAGACCCTCTGGTGGATGGACTACCCGCTGCTGGAACGCACCTACTACCAACTGGTGGTGAACTTCGATGTGTACGGCAATGTGTCTCATCAGGCGCAGACCCGCCTGTATTTCGACCTGATCCGCAACGGCGCCGAGCAGAACTTTCTGCGCCTGATGCCGGCCGACTCGCGCCAGGCGATTCTCGATGACTGGTACCAGAACAGTGGCAAGCTGAAGATGTGGCTGGATTACCAGGGTATCGACAGCGACAGCCCCAGTGCGCTGAATCTGATCGGCCCAGACCCGCAGCGTAGTTTTGTCGAGGCGATGCTGGCGCGCTATGCCGCGCTCAATGCACGGCCCGATCCGATCAACCGTTGCCGCGGCGCTAAGTGCCATCGCGATGGCCTGTCCCCGGAGCTGCAAACAGCCGAACAGGCATTGAGTCGCCTGGCCAATAAACCGGCGGGCGCGCTCAAGGTGATCAAGCAGCTGCCTGAAGCCACTGTGCTGCGCGTCGAGCTGGCCGATGGTCAGCGTGAGGTCTACAGCCTGTTGCGTAACCGCGCGCACAGCAACGTGGCGTTTATGCTCGGTGAGGCGCTGCGCTACCAGCCGAAACTGGATACGTTGACTGTCTATCCGGGGGTGTTGAGCAGTTACCCCAACTTCATCTTCAGCCTCGCCGCAGCCGAGGTGCCCGAGTTTGTCGGCGCGCTGGAGCAGGTGCGCGATGCCAAGACTTTCGAGAAAATCGTCGAGCGTTGGGGTGTCCGCCGCAGCCATCCCGAGTTTTGGCGCTACTTCCACGACCTGTCCGCCTATATCCGCGAGACCGAACCCAGCGAGGCCGGTGTGCTGGATATGAACCGCTACGAGAACCTGTAAAGGCCGGCGCTGCATACCTCAGTATTGGCCGGGCAGCACCTTGTTGTGAGCCCAGGCTCTGGCCTTAACGCACCACCAGCACGGAGGCAGTGGCGCTGCTGGCGAAAGCCCCGGCATTGGAGGCGAACAGGTGTTCGGCCAGACCGGGCACATGGGAGGCCATTACCACCAGGTCCGCTGCGTGCTCCTTCGCCGCTCTCAGCAGGGTGTCATCCAGGTCTATGGCCGGGTCATGGCTGAAGTAGGCTGCGGTGCTGACCTTGTTCAGTCCGTACTTGTCTGCCTGGGCCTTGCCGAATTGCTGCAGTTTGGTGGTGTATTCGTTGGGGTTATGCGCAACCTCACTGGGCGCGTTGCCCGAAACACCGATATAGCAAACCGGTATGTCATACAGCTTGGCCAGGTCTGCGCCGGTTTTCAGGGCCTTTTCCAGACGCTCTATATGGGCCAGATCAACAGGAATCATGATTTGCTGGTACATCACTCCACCTCCACGTTCGGATGGGCGCTACGTTCAATAGTCTGGGCTCTCCTCAAGGTATTGTAGAAGGTCGGTGAGGCTGGGGTCTGATGGTTGCGCATGGCAGCCGAGAGGACGCCCTGACTATGCAGCACGGCTAATGATGCAGTCCGCCAGCTCAGCCCTTAGTCGCTGTCAATCGCCGGCGGAACCTGGCAGCCATCCAGCTACCGCTTGATAGGGTTGCGGCTGGCCTGGGCTACTCAGCCAGGCGACCAGTGCCTGACGCTCGCCGCGCGAGTCAGCCTGCAACTGCGTTTGCCACTGGTTTGCTGAGTTGGCGCCGATTTGCTGCAGGCTGAGTACTACGAAGTCATGTTCGAGGGTTTGCCCGGCATTTTCGCCACGGGTTACTTTGCTGCGCAGGCCGAAACCGAGGCGGGCGACATGGGCAGTCATGCCCTCGGGCAGGGGCTGATTGGCAACGAAAGTCAAACGTACCCTGTCGCCGTCCAGGTCCAGGGTCAGTTTGCCCACGGCCGCTGCATTCGTCAGCTTGAGTGGCTGTCGCTGGAACCAGCCGCGCCACTCGCGCCCCGCCAGCATGAAACCGGGGGTATATACCGCGCGGCTGGCCCCTATCCGGTTATACGCCCGCTGGCGTGCACTGAAGCCTGGGTTGGCGAAAGGGTCCGGCCAACCCAGGCTGTCCCAGTAATCGACATGGAAGGCGAGGGGAATGAGACCTGTCCAGAGTGCGGGGTGGTCCTTCAGTTCAGACATCCAGCGTTCGGCGGGCGGGCAAGAGCTGCAGCCCTGGGAGGTGAAGAGCTCGAGCATCGGGGTGGTCGTGACGCCGCTGCTGACGCTCATGTTGCTCTGCGCCTGGGCCAGGGGGCAGAGCAGCAGCGTCGCGATGCAAGCCGACACTATGGGTTTCATCTCCGGTCACTCCCGCAGGTACACAGTCTGTGGACTCGCCATACCGGCACTTGTTACAAGACGCTTTACTTGAGCGAAACACTCAAGCTTTATCGCGGCGGGGAGGTTGGCGTACACTTGGCCAATGTTTGCGAGGAGTTGCCATGAGCACTATTACCATTACCGACGCTGCCCACGACTATCTGGCTGATCTGCTGAGCAAGCAGAACACCACCGGCATCGGCATTCGCGTTTTCATCACCCAGCCGGGCACCCAGTACGCCGAGACCTGCATCGCCTACTGCAAGCCGGGCGAGCAGAAGCCCGAAGATACCCCGCTGGCCCTGGCCAGTTTCACCGCTTATATCGATGCCGTCAGCGAGCCGTTTCTGGACGACGCCGTGGTCGACTATGCCACCGACCGTATGGGTGGGCAGCTGACCATCAAGGCACCGAATGCCAAAGTGCCAATGGTCAACGAAGACAGCCCGCTCAACGAGCGCATCAGCTACTACCTGCAAACCGAGATCAATCCCGGTCTGGCCAGTCATGGTGGCGAGGTCAGCCTGATCGATGTGGTCGATGACGGGATCGCGGTCCTCAAGTTCGGCGGCGGTTGCCAAGGCTGTGGCCAGGTCGACCTGACCCTCAAGGAAGGCATCGAAAAAACCTTGCTGGAGCGCATTCCCGAGCTGAAAGGCGTGCGTGATGTGACCGATCACAGCAACAAGGAAAACGCCTACTACTGAGGCGAGTGACAACAAAAAAAGGCGTCCCATGGGGCGCCTTTTTTGTTGTGCCGAAGATCGCCGCGCTTGGGGCGTTCAATCTAGGCGCTTGTGCACGCGGGTCACCGCCACGCCAAGCATCAGCAGGGTGAACAGCAGCAGGGCAGCCAGTGCCGGCCAGAGTTCGGCGAGCCCAGCGCCGCGCAGCATGATGCCGCGCACCAGGCGCAGAAAATGCGTCAGCGGCAGGAGTTCGGCCAGCCACTGCGCGGCTTTCGGCATGCCGGCAAATGGAAACATGAAACCGGACAGCAGAATCTGCGGCAGAAAGGTGAAGAAGGCCATCTGCATCGCCTGAAACTGGCTGCGCGCCAGGGTCGAGATAAATACCCCGAGCGCCAGGCTGGCGCAGATAAACACCAGTGATGCCAGGTACAACTCGCTTAGCGAACCGCGCAGGGGGACGGCGAACAGCAGCTTGCCGAGCAGTAACACCACGCTGACCTGTACCAGGCCGATGGCAGCGAAGGGCAGGAGCTTGCCCAGGGTCAGTTCCCAGGGCGACACCGGGGTGGCGATCAGCATCTCCAGGTTGCCGTGTTCGCGCTCGCGCACTAGGGCGGTGGCGGTGAACAGCACCATGGTCATGGTCAGGATCACGCCGATCAGCCCCGGCACGGTATTGACCGGGGCCAGCCGCTGCGGGTTGTACAGGTTGAGCACTTCGATCCGTCCGCTGCGATTTCTGTCGCTGCCCGGTAGCGGGAAGCCTGCCAGCTGGCGGGCCGAGGCCTGTACAACCTGATCGGAACCATCGACGACGATCTGTAACACCGAACGTTCGTTGCGTTCCAGGCGTGTCTCGAAATCACTCGGCACCACCAGTGCGGCGCTGATCTTGCCTTGGCGCAACAAGGTGTTCAGTTCTTCCGGGCTGCTCAGTTGGTAGCGCAGGTTGAGCACCTGGCTGGCACCCAGCTCGGCGATCACCTCTCGCGAGCGGGCGCTATTGGCCTGATCGAGCACAGCGGCGTCGAGGTGGCGCACATCCATATTGATGGCGTAACCGAACAGCACCAGCTGCAGGGTTGGAATGCCGATGATCATGGCGAAGGTCAGGCGGTCACGCCGCAGCTGGCGCAGCTCCTTGAGCACGATCGAACCGAGCCGACGCAGGTTCATGGGTGTTCCCCGGAGGAATGGGGTGGGCGTTGGGTGGCGCTGACGAAGACGTCCTCCAGATTGGCCGTGGTCGTAGCCACTTGCGCTTGAATGCCAGCATTGCGCAGGCGTTGCTGGATCAGTTCGACCGCTGCCGCGTCGTTGGCCTGCACGGGGGCTGCCAGTACGCGCAGCGAATTGCCAATCTGGGTAAGAGCGAGCACCCCGGGGGTGCCTTGTAACGCCTGCTGAGCCTGGCGCGGCTGAGCGCATTCGACCAGCAGTGGGCTGCCTGGCAGCGCCACCATCAACTCGCTGGGGCTGCCGTCGGCGACCAGGCGGCCCTGGTCGAGGATGCCCAGGCGCGTACAACGCTCGGCCTCGTCCATATAGTGGGTGGAGACCAACAGGGTGGTGCCACTATCGGCCAGCTCGAACAGCGAGTCCCAGAATTCACGGCGCGATTGCGGGTCGACCGCGCTGGTCGGCTCATCCAGCAGCAACAGATCCGGTTTGTGCAGCACAGCGCCGGCCAGGGCCAGGCGCTGTTTCTGTCCGCCACTGAGGGTGCCGGCCAGTTGCCGCCGGCGATCGGCCAGCCAGTAACGCTCCAGTAGTTCGGCGATACGCTGGCGCGCCTGCTGCCGGTCCAGCCCTTGCACAGCCGCGAGAAACTCCAGGTTCTCGCCAACACTGAGGTCGTCATACAGAGAGAATTTCTGCGTCATATAGCCGATGCGCCGTTTCAGCGCCTCGGCATCGCGGGGGATCTGATAACCGAGCACCTCAATGCTGCCGGCGCTGGGCAGCAACAAGCCGCAGAGCATGCGGATGGTGGTGGATTTGCCGCAGCCATTGGGCCCGAGAAAACCGAATACCTCGGCGCGGCGGACGGTCAGGTTGAGGCTGTCGACCGCAGTCAGGTCGCCGAAACGCTTGCTCAGGCCGCGGGCCTGGATCACCGTTTCAGCGCTGTTCATCGTCAATCCGCTCGGCGCGCAGCGGCAACCCGGCCGGCAGTTTCTTCGCCGCAGAGCCTTCCAGCAACAGTTCGGCGCGGTAGGTCAGGCGGCTGGCATCGTCGCCGACCAGGGCGAAATAGGGGGTGAAGCTGGCTTCACTGGCGATGCTGCGCACATGCGCGTTAAAGGGCTGTTCGATGCCCTCGACGCGTACTTGCAAGCGGTCGCCGATGGCCAGTCCGGTGCGCTGAGAGGCCGGCACATAGACCCGCGCATAGGGCGCCTCGCCGACCAATAGGCTGGCTACTGTGGCGCCTTGCGGTGGTTGATCGCCGGGCTTGAAAGGCAGCGCATCGACCCGTCCGGCGCGAGGCGCGCGGACGCTCAGGCGCTGGCGGTTGAGTTGTTGCAGGTGCAGCGCGGCACGCGCGCTGACCAAGGCGGCACTGGCCTGTTCGAGCTGTTCCGGACGGGTGCCATTGGTCAGCTCGCTCAGTTGCGCCGCTGCACTATTTTGCTCGGCGCGGGCCTGATCGCGTGTAGCACGGGCCCGGTCCAGCTCGGCCAGGGCGGCGAGGTCGCGCCGCTGCAAGGTGACGATGCGCTGATACTGGCGTTCGCTCTCGATGAGTCTTGCGCGGGTGCTTTCCAGTGCGGCCTGAGCGGCCTCGATACTTTCCAGGCGAGCGCCGTTGCTCAGCTCGCGTAGCCGCGCGCTGGCCAGTTCGACCTCCGCTTGACTCTGGGCCACGCGGGCATCTAGCCGACGTGGGTCGAGCTCCACGAGCAAAGCGCCCGCAGCGACCCTGTCGCCTTCGGCCACGGCCCAGCGCAATACTGGCTCAGAAGCCTCGGCCGGCAACGCCAGGCGATCCCACTCCAGGGTGCCGGGTAACACCTCGGGTGCTTGCTGTTCACAGCCAGAGAGGAGTAGCAAGGCTAAGCTGAACAGGCAGTGTTCAAGTCGCACGGGGAGCCTCCAGGCCGCGCTCGAGCAGGACGAGGGTGTGGCGGGCCAGCGCCTCGTCGTCCAGCTCGGGGGCATCGAACAGGCCGCGCCAAATCGGCGCGGCGGCATAAGGAAAGAGGGTCAGGCCGATCAGCGAGACCACCAGCAGGCGTGGTTCGAGATCGGGGTTGAGGGCGCCGCGCCGTTGCGCAGCGGCGAAACGCTCGGCCAACAGGTGCGGAATCAGGGGGGCGACGCGGCTCATCAACAATTCGCGCAGGCCACCGCCTTCACACAGCACCTCGCGCACCCACAGCGGCGGTAGCCACGGATGCGCCTGGACGATCCGGCGCATGCCTTGGATAAAGCCACCGACGAGCTCGATGGGTTGGTCGCCGACCTGACGCAATCCCTGAGCGAGGTTCATCAGCAATGGCAGCAGGCGTTCTTCGACGACTGCGGCGAGCAGCTTTGTCTTGTTACCGAAGTAGTAGTTGACCAGGGCAGGAGTCACGCCGGCCTCGCTGGCGATGCCGCGCAAGCTACTGGCGGCGATGCCTTTATGGGAAAAGGCGTTGAGGGCGGCGTCGAGCAGGCGCTCGCGCTGCGCCGCGGTCTCGCCGCCGGGGCGTCCGGGTGTGCGGGAGGGTGGCGAGCTGGGTGCTTTTCTATTTGTCGACATAAATTAAATTTAAATTCAAATTTAATTAAACGCCAAGCTGAACTTTGTTACAGAAACTGGCCTTACGGATTACGGATTACGGATTACGGATTACGGATTACGGATTACGGATTACGGATTACGGATTACGGATTACGGGGGAGGGGGAGTCTGTCACCGGGTGTTTGCATGCAGGCTTGGCGGGCAAGCGACCGGCCTGGGCCAGTCGCGGTGCCAGTAAGGACTCAGCGAGTGCCGAGGAAGTCGCGCTTGCCGATTGCCACACCGTTATGGCGCAGGATGGCGTAGGCGGTGGTGACGTGGAAGTAGAAGTTGGGCATCACGTGATCGAGCAGGAAGGCCTGGCCCTTGAAGTGAGTGTCCTTGCCGCGGCGTGAGAGGGTCACGGTGCGCTCCTCACTGCCGTCGATCTGCGCAGCACTTATGCCTTGCAGGAAGGCCAGGGTCTTGGCGATGCGCGCTTGTAGTTCGGCGAAGCTGGTTTCGTCATCGGCGTGGCTCGGTGATTCGATACCGGCCAGCAGGGCGGCGCCACCTTTTACACCATCGCAGGCGATTTGTACCTGACGGCACAGCGGGAACATATCGGGCGCCAGGCGGGCATTGAGCAATACGCTGGGATCGATCTTCCTGGTTTCGGCGTCGGCGGCGGCAAGGCCAAGGATGGTCGAGAGGTTGTTCAGCTGGCGGGTAAAGACCGGAATCGAGGCTTGGTACATGGACAGGGACATGGTGTTCTCCAGTGATGCGGTGGGTGTTGCTTGGACTGTATGGGCTGGGTAATCCGCGCGCAGAGCGGACTTGAGCCCATGCTGCGCTTGCCCTAGGACGGCGAATGCTTAGCCAATGGTGATCGGCGGCAACACGGCCAGTTCGACGGTCTGCGCTTTACGCGGGGCAAGGATTTCCGCCTCACCGTCGACTACCAGCTCGTCGTTCTGGTTGAACACCCGAGTGGCGACCCGCACGCGGAATTTCGGCAGTTTTTCCAGGATTTCCAGGCGCACGGTGAGGGTGTCGCCGAGCTTCACTGGCGCGGTGAAGCGCATTTGCTGGCCAAGGTAGATGGTGCCTGGGCCAGGCAGTTCGCAGGCGACTGCGGCGCTAATCAGCGCACCGCTGAACATGCCGTGGGCGATGCGCTCCTTGAACATGGTGGTGGCGGCGTATTCGGCATCCAGGTGTACCGGGTTGTGGTCACCGGATACTGCGGCGAACAGCTGGATGTCGCGTTCTTCGACGGTCTTGCTGTAACTGGCGGTCTGGCCTACTTCGAGGGCCTCGTAGGGCGTGTTGCTGGTTTGGCTCATGAATGAATCTCCTGACGCTGTGAGTGGCGCTGGCGGGGCTGGCGCAACGCCTGCTCCAGCCAGTCGATCAAATAACGGGTGACCTCGTCGCGATTGCTCTCGTTGAGCAGTTCGTGGCGGGCATCCGGGTAAATTTGCAGTTGTACCTGTTTACTGCCGGCCTGGCGCAAAGCGCTGGCCAAATCCTGCAAGCGTTTACCCTGGCTGACCGGGTCGCAGGCGCCGCCGATGACCAGCAGTGGCAGGTGACTGTCGATCTGCGCGAGGTTGTGTTCCGGGGTGATCTGTTGCAAACCACCGAGCAGGTCGAGCCATAGCTGATTGCTGCAGCGGAAGCCGCAGAGTGGATCGTTGACGTACTGGTCGACTTCCACAGGATCGCGACTGAGCCAGTCGAAGGAGCTTCGATTGGGCTTGAAGGCCTTGTTAAACGAGCCGAACGAGAGGAACTCGATCAATGCGCTCCGGCCTAGCGGACCCTGGCGCCAGCGTTCGAAGCGGGCGACCAGGCGCGCCGCGCGGTACAGTGCCAGCGGCTGATAGTTTGAGCCAGAGAGGATCGCCCCTTGCAAGCTGCAGCTATGGTGCATCAGGTACGCCTGAGCGATGTAGCTGCCCATGCTGTGGCCGAGCAAAAAGATCGGCGCGTGCGGATGCTGTTGGCGAATATGGTGATTGAGGCAGGCCAGGTCGCCCACCACCCGAGCCCAGCCGTCCTGGTCGGCATAGTGGCCGAGGGTGCCATGGTTGGCGGTCTGCCCGTGGCCGCGTTGATCATGGGCATACAATTCATAGCCGGCGGCCACCAATGCCGCACCCAGGCGCGCATAGCGGGCGCTGTGTTCGGCCATGCCGTGGGCCACCATGACCACCGCTTTCGGCGGCAGCTCGGCGAACCAGCGGTTCACATAGATAGGCGTCGCATCGCTGCTGTTCAGCCAAAATGCATGATGCTGCATGGCAAGTCCTTAGGCCGGCAAGAGTGCGGCATTGTAGAGCCAGTGGCTGACCTTGTCTCAGCTGAACGACGTGGACGAAGATTCACGCGGTCAATGACGCTTCAGCGAGTATTTGCGCCCCGCTGCAGAGCTGCTAAGTTCGCCACAACCACTTTTATGTGGGCTGATACTTTCAGGGGAAGAGGATAAGAATAATGCTGCCTGATTTCTGGAACGACAAACGCCCGGCCGGCGTGCCCAACGATATCGACCTGGGGGCTTACAAGTCGGTGGTCGAGGTGTTCGAGCGCTCGTGCAAGAAATTCGCCGATCGGCCGGCCTTCAGCAATATGGGCGTGACCCTGACCTATGCCGAATTGGATCGCCTGTCTGGCGCCTTCGCCGGCTACCTGCAAAAGCACACCAATTTGCAGCCGGGCGAACGTATTGCCGTGCAGATGCCCAACGTCCTGCAATACCCGATTGCCGTGTTCGGGGCGATGCGCGCCGGCCTGATAGTGGTCAATACCAATCCCCTGTACACCGCTCGCGAGATGCGCCATCAGTTCAAGGATGCCGGCGTACGCGCGCTGGTCTACCTGAACATGTTCGGCAAGCTGGTGCAGGATGTGTTGCCGGATACCGAAATTGACTACCTGATCGAAGCCCGCATGGGCGACATGTTGCCGAGCCTGAAAGGCTGGCTGGTCAACACTGTGGTGAAGAAGGTCAAGAAAATGGTGCCGGACTACCATCTGCCGCAGGCGGTGCCGTTCAAGGAGGCGCTCAAGCAGGGCCATGGCCACGACCTTAAAGCGCTCACAGTCGGCCATGATGACATCGCCGTGCTGCAGTATACCGGCGGCACCACGGGGGTTGCCAAGGGCGCGATGCTGACCCACGGCAACCTGGTGGCGAACATGCTGCAGGTCGATGCCTGCTTGTCGCAGTTGGGCGATGACGGTACCCCGCTGCTGAAGCAGGGCCAGGAAATCATGATTGCGCCGCTGCCGCTGTACCATATCTATGCATTCACCGCGAACTGCATGTGCATGATGGTCAACGGCAATCTCAGTGTGCTGATCACCAACCCGCGCGACATTCCGGGTTTCGTCAAGGAGCTGGGCAAGTGGCGGTTCTCCGCACTGCTGGGTCTCAATACCCTGTTTGTCGCGCTGATGGACCACCCCGAGTTCAAGAACCTGGACTTCTCCAACCTCAAAGTCACCAACTCTGGCGGCACCGCACTGGTCAAGGCGACCGCCGAGCGTTGGCAGAGCATCACCGGCTGCACGGTGGTAGAAGGCTACGGTCTCACCGAAACCTCGCCGGTGGCCAGTGCCAACGCTTATGGTGCTCAAGCACGCCTGGGCACGGTGGGTATCCCGGTGCCGGGTACTGCATTCAAGGTGATCGACGATGACGGCAACGAGCAGGCGCTGGGCGAGCGTGGCGAGTTGTGCATCAAAGGTCCGCAAGTAATGAAGGGCTATTGGCAGCGCGAGGACGCCACGGCCGAGGTGCTGGACGCCGAAGGCTGGTTCAAGAGCGGTGATGTCGCGGTGATCGACCCGGACGGTTACGTGCGCATCGTCGATCGCAAGAAGGACATGATCATCGTCTCCGGCTTCAACGTGTACCCCAACGAGATCGAAGATGTGGTCATGGCTCACCCCAAGGTCGCCAGCTGCGCGGCGATCGGGGTGCCGGATGAGAAATCCGGCGAGGTGGTCAAACTCTTCGTCGTGTCGCGCGATGGCGATCTCAGCGTCGAGGAGCTGAAGGCCTACTGCAAGGAAAACTTCACTGGTTACAAGGTCCCCAAACACATCGTCTTCAAGGATGCGTTGCCGATGACTCCGGTGGGCAAGATCCTCCGCCGCGAGCTGCGCGACATCGCCTGAGTCCTATCGCTGCGACGCCTTGGGCGTCGTCGCGTTTCCCTGGTGAATTTTTCGATGGCGCAGGTACGGTCGCTGCTATAGGTGGGCAGCGATGCACAGGGCACTGTCAGGATCAGTGGCTGTGCGTGCGGATCGGTCCTTTGAGGGCAAACTTGAGGCCTGCTGTATGCTGGCTTTCTTGGCCAGCATGCGCGAATTCATCGGATGCTTGTCGGGTTGTCCGACAGCTTCTCCCAGGCGTGACCAAATATTGGTGTGCCGGTCATTTTTGGACCTTTCGGGCTGTTTTTGGTGCTAGGCGGAACTTGGCAAAGCTGCTACTCTCGGCCCGCTTTTTGGCCGTCTGCACGGCGTAAAAATAGGCGAAAACAACAAACAACCGCCTCTGCGCGGTGAAGATTAGCTGTTGCTTAGGAGTGGGTTTCTGTGACCGAAAATTTTTGGAAGGACAAGTATCCCGTTGGGATTGCTACCGAAATCGATCCCGACCAGTACCCGAATATCCAGGCGGTACTGAAACAGTCCTGCCAACGCTTCGCTGACAAGCCGGCTTTTAGCAACCTCGGTAAGACCCTGACCTACGGCGAGCTGTACCAACTGTCTGGCGCCTTCGCGGCTTACCTGCAACAGCATACCGATCTGCAGCCTGGCGATCGCATCGCCGTGCAGCTGCCCAACGTGTTGCAGTACCCGGTTGTGGTATTCGGCGCCATGCGTGCCGGCCTGGTTGTGGTCAACACCAACCCGTTGTACACCGCACGGGAAATGGAACACCAATTCAATGACTCCGGCGCCAAGGCGCTGATTTGCCTGGCCAACATGGCCCATCTGGCCGAACAGGTGGTGCCCAAGACCGGCGTCAAAACGGTCATCGTCACCGAAGTCGGCGACATGCTGCCGCCACTCAAGCGTCTGCTGATCAACAGCGTGGTCAAGTACGTGAAGAAGATGGTGCCGGCCTACAATCTGCCGCGTGCCGTCAAGCTGACCGATGCACTCGCCAAGGGCCGCGGTCAGGCGGTCAAGGAAGCCAACCCGAGCAGTGGCGAGATCGCCGTGCTGCAATACACCGGCGGCACCACCGGGGTTGCCAAGGGCGCCATGCTGACCCACCGCAACTTGGTGGCGAACATGCTCCAGGCCCGGGAGATGATGGCCTCGAACATGAACGAAGGCTGCGAGATCATCGTGGCGCCGCTGCCGCTCTATCATATCTACGCCTTCACCTTTCATTGCATGGCGATGATGCTGATCGGTAACCACAACGTGCTGATCACCAACCCGCGTGATCTGCCGGGCATGGTCAAGGACTTGGCCAAGTATAAGTTCAGCGGTTTTGTGGGGCTCAATACGCTGTTCGTCGCCCTGTGCAACAACGAAGACTTCCAGAAACTGGACTTCTCGTCCCTGAAGATCACCCTGTCCGGCGGTATGGCCCTGCAGCTGGCCACGGCAGAGCGCTGGACGCAGGTTACCGGCAGCCCTGTGTGCGAAGGCTTCGGCATGACCGAAACCAGCCCGGTGGCCTCGGTCAATCCGATCCAGCAGATCCGGATCGGCACTATCGGTATTCCGGTGCCCTCGACCCTGTGCAAGGTGATCGACGATGAGGGCAACGAATTGCCGCTCGGTGCGGTGGGCGAACTGTGCGTCAAGGGCCCGCAGGTGATGAAGGGCTACTGGCAGCGTCAGGACGCCACCGATGAAATTCTCGACGCCGATGGTTGGTTGAAGACCGGTGATATCGCGCTGATCCAGGACGATGGCTACATGCGTATCGTCGATCGCAAGAAGGACATGATTCTGGTGTCCGGTTTCAACGTCTACCCGAACGAGCTGGAAGACGTGCTGGCCACGTTGCCGGGTGTACTGCAGTGCGCTGCGGTCGGCGTGCCGGATGAAAAATCCGGTGAAGCGATCAAGCTCTTCGTAGTCGCCAAACCGGGAGTGACGCTGACCAAGGAGCAGGTCATGGCGCACATGCGCGCCAATGTCACGGGCTACAAAGTACCGAAATCCGTGGAGTTCCGCGATGCGCTGCCGACCACCAACGTAGGCAAGATCCTGCGGCGCGAGCTGCGCGACGAAGAGTTGAAGAAAGTCGGCGCAAAATAAGCGGAGTCCGGCTGCACGCAGGCATGCAGTAAAACGGCTAGCCGAGGGTCAATGCTCTTCATCTGAGGTGTTGACTCTGCCGCTCCGCTACTAGAAACAGGTCCATGGTGTTCATGGGCCTGTTTTTTTATGGCCGCCTAGCGAGTTCTTCAGCCGGTTGTGGCAGCCAATCTTGCCGGGTTTGAACGCATTCGCCACCCGACAGCGGGTGCCAGGTCGTGGCTGCAACGACGAATGCCAAGCTCCGAACGGCAGGATGTCTCTACACGGATACGTAGTCATAAAAAAGCCCGGCCGAGGCCGGGCAAAAACAACTCCGCAGGAGCGAAGCAGTTAGGCATGCATGGCGATGGCCTGCACCTGATGGTCTGCCGCCACTTCGCCGATCACCAGGATGGCGGGACTCCTCAATTGAAAATCCAGGGCGGCCTGGTGCATCGCGGCCAGTGAGCTGCGGCACTCACGTTGTTGGGGCAGGGAGGCGTTCTCGATCATCGCCACCGGCATGTCATCACGCATGCCGCCGGCCAGCAGGCTTTCACGGATTTCCGGCAACTTGGCCACGCCCATGTAGACCACCAGGGTGGTGCCGCCCTGAGCCAGGGCTTGCCAGTTCAGCGTGCTGTCGTCCTGGGTGTGGGCGGTGACCAGGGTCACGCCGCGCGCAATGCCGCGCAGGGTCAGCGGAATACCGCAGTTGGTGGCGCCGGCCAGGCCCGCGGTAATGCCGTTGACCATTTCCACTTCGATGCCGTGGGTGTCCAGCCAGTCGGCCTCCTCGCTGCCGCGGCCGAAGATGCAGGGGTCGCCGCCCTTCAGGCGCACCACGCATTTGCCCTGGCGCGCATAGCGCAGCATCAGGCGTTGAATGAAGGTCTGCGGTGTGGAGCGGCAACCGCCGCGCTTGCCGACGGGCACCACGCGGGCATTCGGGCAATGTTCGAGAACCTCTGGGTTGACCAGGTCATCGATCATCACCACCTGCGCCTGGTTCAGGGCGCGCACCGCCTTGAGGGTGAGTAGTTCCGGATCACCGGGCCCTGCGCCTACCAGCCAGACTTTTCCGCTCATCTTGATCACCTCAGGCGTTGGTTGCGACGGACACGGAGGGTGTCGCCAGCAGTCGTTTGATTTCCGGGACACAGGAGCCGCAGCTGGTGCCGCAGCCGAGTCCCTGTTTCAGTCCGTCGAGGTCGAGGCCGCGGGCTATGCCGGCGCACACCGCGTCCTCGCTCACGTTCATGCAGTTGCACAGGGTTTTTCCGCTGCTCGCACTCATTGCGCCCGGTGGCGTTGACAGGGGAGCGAGCAACCAGCGCCGCAGGTCGGCATCGGCCTTGCCCTCGCTCCACAGGCTCTTCAGCCAATGGCGTGCTGCGGTTTCGCCGGCCAGACGGATGGCGACGATGCGCCCGTCTTCGATGCGCACGCGCTTGCCCACGGTGCGCCGTGGATCGTCATAGGCCAGCACCGGGCCTGCATCGACGCCGAGCAAGGCATCGACCTGGGCCAGCAAACTGGCATCCGGGGCCACCGCGCTGGCAGCGCGAATCACCAGTGCCGGGCGCTCACGACCGGCCAGCGTCAGGCTGGCATAGGCGAACTCTTCGAACAGCGGGCGCAGGGCGGCGAAACGACGCTGCACGTCGCCTTCGACCAGGGCGAACAACTGCCAGGGCAGGTCGACTTTTTCCACCTCGATGCCGGCGTGTTTCAGCTCGGGTTGTTTCGACAGCGGATCGAAGGCCGGCAGGGTCAGCACGTTGGTGCCTCGGCCCTTGAGAAAGCGGTCGCCCCAATGCATCGGCAGGTAGGCCTGGCCGGAGCGGATGGCGTCGTCTGCCTGCACCGGGACGATCAGGCTGCCGCGACGGCTGCGCACCTTGATCAGGTCGCCGGCCTGCAGGCGACGTCGGCGCATCTCGTCGGGGTGCAAGCTGAGCACGGCTTCTTCGACATGGCCGAACAAGCGGGCAGCCGTGCCGGTGCGGCTCATGCCGTGCCACTGGTCGCGCAAGCGCCCGGTGTTGAGGGTCAGCGGGAAGCGCGCTTCGCGCTTTTCTTTCGGGGCGCGATAGGGGTCGGCATGGAACTGCGCACGGCCGTTATCGGTCGGGAAGCGGCCATCGCCATACAGGCGCGGCGTTCCCTGGCTGGCGCCGGCCGGGAAGGGCCATTGCTGGGGACCTTGGTGGTCCAGAATCGCGTAGCTCAGGCCGCAGAGGTCGAGATCGCGATTCTGGGTCAGGTACTTGTACTCCTCGAACAGCATTTCAGCGCTGTCGAAAGCAAACAGGCTGGGCAGGCCGGGGCGGAGCAGTGGTTCCAGGCGCTGGGCGAACTCGGTGGTGATCGCCCAATCCGGCCGCGCCTCTGCGGGCGCTGGCACGGCGCGGCGCACATGGCTGACACGGCGCTCGGAGTTGGTCACCGTGCCGTCTTTTTCGCCCCAACTGGCGGCGGGCAGCAGCAGATCGGCGTAGTGGCAGGTCTCAGTGGTGAAGAAGGCTTCCTGCACCACCACGAAAGGGCAGGCGGCGAGCGCTTCGTGCACCTTGTTCTGATCGGGCATTGACTGCGCCGGATTGGTGCAGGCGATCCACAGGGCCTTGATCTTGCCCGCGTGTACCGCATCGAACAGTTCGATGGCGGTCAGGCCAGGTGTCTGCGGCAGCGCGTCGACGCCCCAGTAAGTAGCGACTTCGCCGCGGTGTTCGGCGTTGGCGGCATCGCGATGGCCGGGCAGCAGGTTGGACAGGCTGCCGGTTTCGCGGCCGCCCATGGCATTCGGTTGGCCGGTCAGGGAGAAGGGGCCGGCGCCGGGCTTGCCGATCTGCCCGGTGGCCAGGTGCAGGTTGATCAGCGCGCTGTTCTTCGCGCTGCCTGCGCTGGACTGATTCAACCCCATGCACCACAGCGAAAGAAAGGAGGGCGCCCGGCCGATCAGCTCGGCGCAGGCCTGCAGGTTCTCCAGGGAGATGCCGCAGATGTCCGCCACGGTGCCTGGGGTGTAGTCGCGCACCAGCTTCTTCAACGCGTCGAAGCCTTCGGTGTGCTGGTCGATATAGTCCCGGTCGATCCAGCCTTCCCACATGAGGATGTGCAGGATGCCGTGGAACAACGCCACGTCGGTACCGGGCAGGATGGCCAGGTGCAGGTCGGCCAGCTCGCAGGTATCGGTGCGCCGCGGGTCGATGACGATGACCTTCATCTCCGGGCGCTTGGACTTGGCTTCTTCCAGGCGGCGAAACAGCACCGGGTGGGCGTAGGCCATGTTGCTGCCGGCGATCAGCAGGCAGTCGCTCTGCTCGATGTCCTCGTAGTTGCAGGGCGGCGCATCGGCGCCGAGGCTGCGCTTGTAGCCGACCACCGCGCTGGACATGCACAGGCGTGAATTGCTGTCGATGTTGTTGGTGCCGACCAGGGCACGGGACAGCTTGTTGAAGGCGTAGTAATCCTCGGTCAGCAACTGGCCGGAGATGTAGAAGGCCACGCTGTCCGGGCCATGTTCGCGGATGGTCTCGGCGAAGACGTTGGCGGCATGCTCCAGGGCGTTGTCCCAGTCGGTGCGCGAGCGGGCCAGGCCTTTGCCCAGACGCAACTGCGGGTACAGGCCGCGCGCGTCGAGGTCGCCGGTCAGGTGCAGGGTCGAGCCTTTGCTGCAGAGCTTGCCGAAGTTGGCGGGGTGATTCGGATCGCCTTTGACGCCGAGAATCTTCTCGCCGTCGTGTTCGATCAGCACGCCGCAGCCGACGCCGCAGTAGCAGCAGGTCGACGCGGTGATTTGATTGGGGGTGGGCATGGCGCTCGACTCCGTGGTTTGCGACCTGTTGTAGGAGCCAGCATGCTGGCGATCCAGGTCGCGAAAAGCATCGCCAGCAAGCTGGCTCCTACGGGTTTAGGCGCACTCGGCGGCAGTCGCTTTGAGGGCCAGCCAGACGCGGCCGTTCTCGACTTTTGCCTCATGCTTGTGCGCACAGCCGACATCCGGGGCGACGGCTTCACCACTGGCCAGCTCGATCTGCCAGTTGTGCAGCGGGCAGGCCACGCGCTTGCCATAGATCAAGCCCTGAGACAGCGGGCCGCCCTTGTGCGGGCAGCGGTCATCGAGGGCGAAGACCTCGTCGTCACTGGTACGGAAGATCGCGATGTCGCCCTTGGGACCTTTGATGATGCGCGAGCCCAGCACGTTTATTTCTTCCAGGGCGCAGATATCCAGCCAGCTCATACGGAGGCCTCCTCGACTTGAGCAACGGCGATGCGATCGAACTCTTTCTTCAACTGCGGCTGTTCGATGCGCTCTTTCCAGGGGTCCTGCTCGAAGGACAGGGCGTATTGCAGGCGGGCATTGAGTGCCTTGCGGTTCTCGGCATCTTCCAGCACGGCCTTCTTGATGTGGTCCATGCCCACGCGCTGCATGTAGTGCACGGTGCGCTCGAGGTAGAAGGCCTCCTCGCGGTAGAGCTGGAGGAAGGCGCCGTTGTATTCGCGTACTTCATCGGCGGTTTTCAGCTTGACGAAGAACTCGGCGACCTCGGTCTTGATCCCGCCGTTGCCACCGATGTACATCTCCCAGCCGGAATCCACACCGATGATGCCGACGTCCTTGATGCCGGCCTCGGCGCAGTTGCGCGGGCAACCGGAGACCGCCAGCTTGACCTTGTGCGGCGACCACATGTTGAACAGGTCGTGTTCCAGCTCGATGCCCAGCTGGGTCGAGTTCTGCGTGCCGAAGCGGCAGAACTCGCTGCCGACGCAGGTCTTCACGGTACGGATGGATTTGCCGTAGGCATGCCCGGAGGGCATATCCAGATCCTTCCACACGGCCGGCAGGTCGTCCTTCTTGATGCCCAGGAGGTCGATGCGCTGGCCGCCGGTAACCTTGACCATGGGTACGTTGTACTTGTCGGCAACGTCGGCGATGCGCCGTAGCTCGGACGGGTTGGTTACGCCGCCCCACATGCGCGGCACCACTGAGTAGGTGCCGTCTTTCTGGATGTTGGCGTGGGCGCGCTCGTTGATCAGACGCGACTGCGGATCGTCCTTGGCCTCGCCCGGCCAGGTGGAGATCAGGTAGTAGTTCAAGGCCGGGCGGCAAGTGGCGCAGCCGTTCGGCGTGCTCCAGTTCAAGAAGGCCATGGTCTCGTTCATGGTGATCAGGTGCTGCTCGCGGATCGCCTTGCGAATCTGGCCGTGATTGAAGTCACTGCAACCACAGATGGCCTTCTCGCTCTTCGGCTTGACGTCGGCGGCGCCGCCTACTGTGCTGATCAGAATCTGTTCGACCAGGCCGGCGCAGGAGCCGCAGGAGCTGGCGGCCTTGGTGTGCTTCTTGACCTCGTCGACCGAGAACAGGCCGTTCTCCTGGATCGCCTTGACGATAGTGCCCTTGCACACGCCGTTGCAGCCGCAGACCTCCATGCTGTCGGGCATGTTGGCGGTCTTCTCGGCACCCTGGTGACCGACGTCGCCGATGGCGTTCTCGCCGAACATCAGGTGGTCGCGGATCTGGCCGACGTTGTGGTTCTCGCGGATCTGGCGGAAGTACCAGCCGCCGTCGGCGGTGTCGCCGTACAGGCAGGCGCCGACCAGGATGTCGTCCTTGATCACCAGCTTCTTGTA
The DNA here is from genome assembly GCF_000498575.2 of Pseudomonas taeanensis MS-3. Taxonomy (GTDB): domain Bacteria; phylum Pseudomonadota; class Gammaproteobacteria; order Pseudomonadales; family Pseudomonadaceae; genus Aquipseudomonas; species Aquipseudomonas taeanensis. The sequence continues at coordinate 130,687 of NZ_AWSQ01000003.1, read as the reverse complement.
CACGCCGCCGATCGGGTCGGACAGGGTGATCGTCTCGGTGCCTTCGGCGCCCATGAATTCGCCGGCGGAGAACAGGTCGATGCCGGTGACTTTCAGCTTGGTCGATGTGACCGAGCCTTGATAGCGGGCGAAACCGAGCTGGGCCAGGTGGTTGGCGCAGACCTTGGCCTGCTCGAACAGCGGGGCGACCAGGCCGTAGGCGATGCCGCGATGGCTGGCGCATTCGCCGATGGCATATACGCGCGGGTCGTAGGTTTGCAGGGTGTCGTTGACCAGGATGCCGCGGTTACAGGCGATCCCCGACTGTTCGGCCAGGTCGCTGTTGGGGCGGATGCCGGCGGCCATCACCACCAGGTCGGCGGGGATGACTTCGCCGTCCTTGAACTTCACCGCGCAGACCCGGCCTTCACCGTTGTCCAGCAGTTCGGCGGTGTGCTTGGGCAGGAGGAACTTCAGGCCGCGGTCTTCCAGGGACTTCTGCAGCAGTTCGCCGGCGGTGCGGTCGAGTTGGCGCTCCATCAGCCAGTCGCCGATATGCACCACGGTGACATCCATGCCGCGCAGTTTGAGGCCGTTGGCCGCCTCCAGGCCGAGCAGACCGCCGCCGATCACCACCGCGTGCGGGTGGGTCTTGGCGGTGTCCATCATCATCTGGGTGTCGGCTATGTCGCGATAACCGATCACGCCCTGCAGGTCCTTGCCGGGAATCGGCAGGATGAAGGGGTTGGAGCCGGTGGCGATGAGCAGGCGGTCGTATTCGGCCTCGCTGCCGTCGTCGGCAATCACCCGACGCGCCTTGCGGTCGATCTGTACCGCTTTACGCCCGAGCAGCAGGTTGATGCCGTTATCGGCATACCACTTGAGATCGTTGAGCACGATCTCCTCGAAGGTCTGCTCGCCGGCCAGTACCGGCGAGAGCAGGATGCGGTTGTAGTTCGGGTGCGGCTCGGCGCCGAACACGGTGATTTCATACAGGTCGGGGGCGAGCTTGAGCAGCTCTTCAAGGGTTCGGACCCCGGCCATGCCGTTGCCGATCATCACCAACTTGAGTTTTTTCATGATTCCTCACCGTCACGCATAACCGGAAAACAAAAAAGGCGTCCCGCTAGTCACCTAGCGAGGACGCCTTTGTCCAAGTCCCGATCTATTCGGGAAGTGCAGCCTTCATCGTTGAAGGGCGCGCTTTAATAATTTGTGCAGTGACCAATGCAGAGGCTGTGCCAACTCTCCATGGGGGCCGTAATTGGTAGGCTTGGAGCGATCTTGGGTACTCACTGGGCCAGTCATCGCGCTGATCTGCGCACCGGATTAAGGCGAGCTGCTCTGTTCTGGTGCGACTTGTGGCACGGCGCACCGGTGCTTAGCTGCGTTACTTGATCAGCAGCACCAGCAGGAACAGGTTCAGCAGCAGGGCAACCAGCGCCACCGTGCGCCAGACCAGCAGCGGCTCGCGTTCCAGCAGTGGCCTGGGCCGGCTGCTGAGGGCCTGACGTTCCCCTTGTTCCAGGCTCAGCAGCCACTCCTCGGCGGTTTCATAGCGTTGCTGCGGGTCGGCGCTGACGGCACGAGCCAGGCTCTCGTCCAGCCAGCTCGGCAGGTCCGGGCGATAGCGGCTGGCTGGGGTCGGACTGGTAAAGCGCGGATGCTGGAAGGCTTCTATTTCGCCGTAGGGGTAATGGCCGGTGAGCAGATGGTAGAGGGTCACGCCCGCCGCATAGATATCCTGCTGCGGGCTGGGTGCCGCGCCGGCGAAGGCCTCCGGGGCAATATAGCTGGGGGTGCCGGGCAGGGCGTTTGCTTCGTCGCGCGACAGGCCCGGGCAGTAGGCCAGGCCGAAATCCAGCACGCGCAGCTCACCATCATCGCCCCACAGCAGGTTCTCCGGCTTGATGTCGCGATGCAGAATATTGCGCCGGTGCAGCATGCCCAGGGCTTTTAGCAGGCGCGGTGCGACGTCCAGCCACTCGGGCAGCGCCATCGGGCCAGACAGGCGAGTATGCTCGGCCAGGGTTTGTCCGGCGTATTCGCGTTGCAGGTAGTACAGATGCTGGCGCTGCGGCAGTGGATGGACTTCGGCAAAGTGACGCCCGGCGACGCGGCGCAGAAACCACTCTTCCAGCAGCAGCGCGGGGCCGGCTTGCGGCTCATCGGTCCGGCTGGGCGGCAGGGTTTTCAACAGCCAGCGGCGCGACTGGGCATCGCGCACGCGGTACACCAGCGACTGCCGTGATTCGGCCAGCAGACGTTCGACTTGCCAGCCTTCGAACTGTTGTCCGTCGCGCAACCTGGGCGGCAGCGGCCAGTGCTCGAGTTGCGCCAGGGTGTCGGCCAGTGCGCTTTGTGGCAGGCGCTCGACCTGGACCAACAGCGCACTGGCGTTGTCCTGGCTGCCGGCCAAGTGGGCCGCGCTGACCAGGGCGCGGGTGGCGGCGGCCGCGTCTGCCTCGTCATGCAGGATGCGCTGGATACCGCTGTCGCCGAGCACCGCCCAGACCCCGTCGCTGACCAGCAAGAAACTCTCGCCCTCACGCAGCTCGCCGTCCAGGTAATCCACCACCAGATGCTGATCCAGGCCCAGGGCGCGCTTGAGCACATGCTGCATGCCCGGCTGTTCCCACACGTGGTCTTCGGTGATGCGCTCGAGTTGCCCCGCATGCCAGCGATAGGCGCGGCAGTCGCCGACATGCGCCAGGGTGAAGCGCCGACCACGCAGCACCAGGGCGGTGAGGGTGGTGAGCAAGGGTTGGCCGCCGCCATTGGCTTGCAGCCAGCGATTGTGCGCGACCAGCAGGCGGTCGAGCGATTGCGCCACCGCCCAGGTTTCCGGGGTGGCGTAGTAGTCCAGTGCGAGGGCCTGCAAGGTCGCCCGCGCCGCCAGGCCGCCATCGGCGCACTGACTGACGCCATCGGCCAGGGCGAACAGATAACCCTTGCTGACGGCCAGAGCAGGCGCTGGCGTGACCACGCGAATGGCGTCCTGGTTTTCTTGCCGGGGGCCGGTTGCCGTGGCTTCGCCGAAGGTTAGCTGCAGGGCCATCAGAGGTTCTCGTGGGGCGGGAGTGGCAAAAACGCGCCAGGGCGATAAGTATCGCCCTGGCGCGTATTACAAACCTAGACTCGAGCGGCAGTCACCGCAGCCGAGCCCCAGGTGGTGCGCCAGCGCTGCTTGACGCCGTACAAACCGACCCAGGCCAGCACACCGAGACTGGCGAACAGCCACAGGCCCAGTTGATAGTCGCCGGTGTGCTGCTTGATTGTGCCGAGGCCGGCCGCCAGGAGGAAACCGCCGACGCCGCCGGCCATGCCGATCAGGCCGGTCATTACGCCGATCTCCTTACGGAAACGCTGTGGCACCAACTGGAATACCGCGCCGTTGCCTGCGCCCAGACCGAGCATGGCGGTGACGAACAGCGCCAGGGCCGCGGTCGAGCTGGACAGGTTGAAACCCACTCCGGCGATGCACAGCGAGGAGACGGTGTACATCATCAACAGCGAGCGAATTCCGCCGATGCGGTCAGCCAATGCGCCGCCGAGTGGGCGCATCAGGCTGCCAGCACAGACGCAGGCGGCGGTGTAGTAGCCGGCGGTGACCGGGCTCAGGCCGTACTGATCGTTGAAGTAACCGGGCAGTGCGCTGGCCAGGCCGACGAAGCCGCCGAAGGTGATGCTGTAGAAGAACATAAACCACCAGCTGTCGCGGTCGCCCAGGGCCTTGAGGTAGTCGGCCATGGATTTTGGCTGTGGCCGCTGCGGCGCGTTACGGGCCAGCAGGGCGAACACCAGCAAGGCGATCAGCAGGGGAATCAGAGCCCAGCCGAACACGTTCTGCCAACCGAACAACGCGGCCAGGCCTGGGGCGAACAGCGCCGCCAGCACGGTGCCGGAGTTACCGGCGCCGGCAATGCCCATGGCTTTACCCTGATGCTCGGCGGGATACCACTGCGAGGCCAAGGGCAACGCGACGGCAAAGGCGGCGCCGGCAAAGCCGAGGAACAGGCCGAGCAGCAGCGCATGTTCATAGGTCTGGATGCCGATCTGCCAGGCGGCGAACAGCGAGCAGATGACGATCACCTGGCCGATCAGGCCGGCGCTTTTCGGCGACAGGCGATCGGCCAGCAGGCCCATGAAAATACGCAGTATGGCGCCGGCCAGAATCGGTGTGGCGACCATCAGGCCGCGCTGTTGGGCAGTCAGGTCCAGGTCGGTAGCGATCTGCACTGCCAGTGGGCCAAGCAGGTACCAGACCATGAAGCTCAAATCGAAATAGAGAAAAGCGGCGAACAACGTCGGCGTATGGCCTGCTTTCCAGAAACTTGTATTCATCGAACACCTCATCAGCAAAAAAGGGTCCCGGTCGGGCTGGGTGCGGTGTGGTCGTGGACACACCGTGCGCAGCCCGCCGGGGAGGCGCCGCACTTGTGATGCAGCACCCTGCGGCCTGAGCCACAGCTGGGTTGAGAGAGTTGCAAGCGAGACCTCTGGGTCGCAGAGGCACCACCAACCCCAAACGCTGGGGTGAAACGAAAAAACGCCGCATCACCGCAACGCTCGAAAGCGCGGATGAAGCGACGTCTGTGTCGTCTGTGGGGTAGCCGCCTTTGGCTACCGGTAGTTGGGTCTTTGCAAGAGCTGAGCCAACAGCCTGAACCGCGAGTAATCAGGGGCAGAGCAGCTTGATGGTGCCGGCAGGCGAGTCAAAATGGGGCGTGCGGGCTACCTGTGCGCTGTGATTGGGCACATCGGCCTGGTCTGGGGCGCCGAGTGCTCACTGAAACGCAGCGAATTCGCTTCGCGGCGTGTCGCGCGGGGCAAGGCTTGGCTTAGTTAGTCTGGGGCGGCGCCGGAAAGAGGATCACCGGGTCGGGCGGCGTCTGTCCCGGTGGCAGGGCGGGTGGCGCTGGCTCTCCCGCCGGGCCCAGGTGCTTGACCAGGTGATAGATGGCCAGCAGGTCCTCGTCGCTCATGATGTGCAGCTTCTCGTTGGGCATGGGTGGACGGTAGTTGGCACTGCGCGCCAGCGTCAGCCACTGGCTTTCGCTGAGACGTGGCAGCAGCAGGCGCAGGTTACTGGGGTAGGTGGTGCCCCAGGGGCCGCTCCAGCCGAGCTGATCGCCCTTGAGCCATTCATTTTCAGGGATAGAGCCGGGAGCCATCAGGTAGCCGGCGGTATGGCAGTCGTTGCAGCCGCCGATATTGACCAGGTAGCGGCCGCGCTCGAGTTGAGCGTCGTCGGCCCCGACCGTACTGCTACTCAGCAGGCCGAGTAGCAGTACGGTCGGGGCCGGCTGCGGGCGCTTGGCGGACATGGCAATACCTCCTACGCAGAGCAGCGTCGACGGACGCTGCCGTTAGGTATAGCGCAGCAGGCCAGGGTTCGCTGTCAGTCGGTCGCGGGCGTGGCTTAATCCAGCCAGTTGACCCGTGGAAACTTGGTGCTGAACTCTGCCGGCATCGCCACCACCTGTTGGCGTTTGTAGTTGAAGAAGACGAAGCCCGACTTGGCCATCGCCACCAGGCTGCCATCTGCCGGACGGCTGATGCGGAAGGTGATGTCCCCGCCGTACTTGTTGAAATCCATGACCCCGACCTCGAACAGCAACTGGTCGCGAGCATGGGCTTCGGTACGGTAGGTGGTAGCCAGGTCGGTGACTATGATGCCGGTGCCGTCCTCGCGGGTTTCCTCGATGCCGAACTCGAACAGAAAGCGCGCCCGGGCCTCGGAAATCATCGAAATCATCGAGTCGTTGCCCAGGTGGTTAGCCGCATTGATATCGGTGACGCGCACCGTCAGGTGGGTGCTGTAGCAGAATTGCTGTTCCGGGAATTCGAGTTTCAGGCGGGCCATGGGTGAGTCTCGTGCGGGCTGGAGGGTGCGGCGCGTGACGCGGGCGGCGTGATTGTACGTGGGCTTTCGGCGTTTTTGCGCTATTTGCCTGCTGAATGAAGCGCCGCCCGGCTCGGCTCAGCGATGCAGGCTGTTGAGCCAGTAGAAGGTCACACGACCGCCTTCATCCGCTGGGCCGTAATTGTCCTGAATATAGGCGCCGGCCTTGAAGTACAGCTGTTGCTTGCCCCAGTCGCCGCTCAGCTGCTGATAGTAAGAGCCGCGGTCGCCATCGCTGCTGCTGACGCTGACGCCGAGCTTGCCGCTGGGGGTGAGGCGCAGGTCATAGCCGAAGCGTTCGTTGAGTTGCACGTTCTCCGCCAGCAGAATGTTCTGCACCTTGCTGTCCCCAGGGCGTTTGCGCAGAAGCAGTTCCAGGCGACCGACACCGCGGCGGTAGTGATACTGCAGCTTGATCAACGGGTCATTGTTGCTGCCCGGTTGATTGGTGCTGTGGATCTGGCCGATGACGACTTTGTGCTTGCTCGGCACCTGGTTCACCGACAGCACGGCACTCAAATAGTTGTCGGCGCTGTGGTGGTACCAGTTGTCCAGTGCGCCGTCGGTCTGGGTTTCGCGCAGCTCGCTGCGTGGGTAACGGGCGTTGCGGGTGTGCGAGCCGTTAACCGGCACCCAGAAGGTGATGCTGTCGTCGGCATTGCGGCGAAAGTAGCGGCTGGTATAGCCATTGTTCAGTTGCGCGGTTTCGATGGTGGTGGGGGCGGGGTCCGTAGGAATCGACAGATTCCAGGTGGTGAGATCGAGCACGACTGATCCTTGATTCTGTTCTGGGATGAAAAGCCCACCTTCGGTGGCTGTCAGGATCGTAAGTTCAGTCGGGCTGACCGGCGGGCCCGCGCGCTTGGCGGAGGATCATCCGAGGTGGCGGAACGGATTCGTTGTGTTTTAGGACGTGTTTCGGCTTCGCTGGCACAGCGCAATCTGGGCTGCGCGCAGCCATACTGATAGCGTTAGAGCGTCTGTCGATAACGGAGATATCGAGGGGTGTGCAATGACCAAGCTAGAGAAGTACCTCACCATGAGCGTCGCTGCCGTCGGGGCGTTGACCGGCGGGATGGCAACCTACACCGATTACACCGGAGCTGAGTTCAAGAAACCCATCGACCTGCGTCAGGCTACGGTCGCCAGCTTCCTTGCTCAGATCGACTCGGCATCCAAGCGCCGCGACCACCGGGAGGCGTTGCGGGTACGCCTCGAGTACGAGAGGTTCGAGGAGTCCTGGCGTAATAGCCAAAGGCTTTCCAGTCTTATTGCTCCGATCGAAAATCTGATCAGCCTGCGCTTGGCGCCAGGGCAGGCCTCGCAGATCAGAAATATTCTGCACAATGCCAGTACCGACCTGTCTTCGGGGTTCCTGACCCCGGGCACTCTGGGCAGCGCCTACCTGGCCACGGGCGATTATCAGAACGCCAGCAAGTACTACAAGCTCGCCGCGTTGAGCGAACCGAACGACCCGAACATCCATGCCTTGCGCGCATTGGCGCTGCAGGGTGAGGCCAAGGGCACGGAGCCCGAGACGGCGCGCGAGGAGCTGAATCAGGAGGCCAAACAACTGGTGCAGAAGGCGGAGAGCGGTGGGGTCGACGCGGATCGCATCAAAGCCCTGGCTGCGCAGCTGGCCAAGGAAACCTAGTTCCCTCGACAGAGGCAGGACGGTGGGAGCTGGCTCTCCGTCCACCGTCCACCGTCCACCGTCCACCGTCCTCAGGCCGCGGGGCGCTGCTGCTTCTGGTAGAGGAACTCGAGTACCGCCGCGCGGTACTCGTGGTAGCGCGGGTCATGGGCTAGCGCCATGCGGTCGCGGGGGCGTTCGAGCCCGACCTGAAGAATCTCGCCGATGCTGGCCGCCGGGCCGTTGCTCATCATGACGATGCGGTCGGAGAGCAGTACGGCCTCGTCGACATCATGGGTGATCATGATTACCGTGTTGCCGAGCTCGGCGTGGATCTCCATCAGCGAGTCCTGCAGGTGGGCACGGGTCAGCGCGTCGAGAGCACCGAACGGCTCGTCCATCAGCAGCACCTTGGGTTGCATGGCCAGCGCCCGGCCGATGCCGATACGCTGTTTCATGCCGCCGGATATCTCGCTGGGGCGTTTGTCGCGGGCATGGCTCATGTGTACCAGATCGAGGTTGTGCTCGATCCACTCGCGCATTTCCGTCCTGGATTTCTGGCCCTGGAACACCTGGCGCACGGCCAGTTCGATGTTCTGGTAGCAGGTGAGCCAGGGCAGCAGGCTGTGGTTCTGGAACACCACGGCGCGCTCCGGGCCGGGCGAATTGACTTCGCGGCTGTCGAGAATCACCCCGCCGGTGGTGGCCTGATAGAGGCCGGCGACGATGTTCAGGACGGTCGACTTGCCGCAGCCGGAATGGCCGATCAGCGAGACGAATTCACCCTTGGCGATCTTCAGGTTGACGTTCTGCAGGGCGCAATACAGCCCCTTGTCGGTGGGAAAGCTGATGCCGACGCCACTCAGTTCGAGGTGTGCAATGTTCATGCTGTTCTCCAGGAAATCTAGGGTGCACAGAGCGTTGAGCACCTGGCAAAGGTCATGCTGCTCGAGGTTCTGTTAGCGCAGGTCGGCGTTCTTGTCCCAACTGACGCGGCGCTGCAGCATCAGCATCAGGCGGTCGAGGACGAAGCCGAGCAGGCCGATTACCACCACGGCGACCATGATCCGGCCGAGCGAGTTGGAGCTGCCGTTCTGGAATTCGTCCCAGATGAATTTGCCCAGTCCCGGGTTCTGCGCCAGCATTTCCGCGGCAATCAGCACCATCCAGCCGGTGGCCAGGGATAGACGCAGGCCGGTGAAGATCATCGGGATGGCGGCCGGCAGGACGATGCGCCGCACGTGGCTGAGAGGTGACAGGCTGAGCACGCGGCTGACGTTCTGCAGGTCCTTGTCCAGGTTGGCTACGCCCACGGTGGTGTTGATCACGGTCGGCCACAGGCAGCACAGCGCCACGGTGATCGCCGAGGTGACGAAGGACTTGGCGAACATAGGGTCGCTGCTGGTGTAGACGGCGCTGACCACCATGGTCACCAGAGGCAACCAGGCAAGCGGAGAGACCGGCTTGAAGATCTGGATCAGCGGGTTGATCGCGTTGTAGATCGGTTTGCTCAGGCCGCAGACGATACCCAGCGGGATGGCGATCAGCGAGGCGATGACGAAGCCGGTCATCACCGTGTACAGGCTGGTGAAGATCTGTTTGAAGAAGGTCGGCTTGCCGGTGTAGGGGCGCACGCTCACCTTGGCATCCGGGTTCTTGGCCAGTTTGGCCGCGTTGCGTATTTCCTGGCGCTCGAAGAACGCATCGGCCCGGCGTTGTTCGCGCAGGTGTTCGTCGATCAGGCCATTGAACTGACTGGCGACCTGGGTGGGGCCTGGGAATTTACCGAGGCTGGTGTCAATACTGCCGGCAACCATCTGCCAGAACAGCAGGAAGGCCAGCAGGCCGATCACCGGCATCAGTACGCCGGGCAGCCAGCGTTTGATCGCCTCACTGCGTGCGGACTTCAGGGTGTCTTGGATGGGCTGGGCGACGGCGGGGTTGCTCATCGTCTTGTCCTCGAAGCAAAGGGGAGCCGGCGTGTCCGGCTCCCTGGGGCAATGGATGCGTTACAGAACGGAGTCGGGTTTCAAGCCAATCTTGAATTGGTTGATGTACTCGTTCGGCTTGCGTCCGTCGTAGGTCAGGCCATCAATGAATTCGTTGCTCGGCGCGCGGAAGCCTTCCTCGCTGGCGGCCGGGAAGTCCTCGGCCTTGGCTTTGCCTTCCTTGACCAGTTCGGCGGCGGCGCTCATGTACACCTCGGGCAGGTAGACCCGCTTGGCCACGTCGAAGTACCAGCTGTCCGGCTTGGCGTCGCCGACCTGGCCCCAGCGGCGCATCTGAGTCAGGTACCAGATGGCGTCGGAGTAGTAGGGGTAGGTGGCGTTGTAGCGGAAGAACACGTTGAAGTCAGGTACTGCACGGGTGTCGCCCTTCTCGTACTCGAAGGTGCCGGTCATCGAATTGGCGATCACCTTGGCGTCGGCGCCGACGTATTCGGGACGCGACAATATCTCCACGGCCTCCTGACGGTTGGCGTTGTCATTCTCGTCCAGCCACATACCGGCGCGGATCAACGCCTTGACCAAGCGCTTATGCGTCTCGGGGTTGGCGTCGGCCCAGGCCTTGGATACACCTAGGACCTTTTCCGGGTTGTTCTTCCAGATTTCGTAGTCGGTGATCACCGGCACGCCGATGCCCTTGAACACGGCCTGCTGGTTCCACGGCTCGCCGACGGAATAGCCGTTGATGGTGCCGGCTTCCATGGTCGAGGGCATCTGCGGCGGCGGGGTCACCGAGAGTAGGGCGTCGGCATTCAAGGTGCCGCTGATGTCGCCCTTGGCCGGGGCGTAATAACCCGGGTTGATGCCGCCAGCGGCCAGCCAGTAGCGCAGTTCATAGTTGTGGGTGGAGACCGGGAACACCATGCCCAGGTTGAACGGCTTGCCTGCGGCTTTGTACTGCTCGATCACCGGTTTCAGTGCGTCGGCCTTGATCGGGTGCACCGGTTTGCCGTCCGCCATCGGCACGTGCTTCTTCATTTCTTCCCAGACGGCGTTGGACATGGTGATGCCGTTGCCGTTGAGGTCCATGGAGAAGGCGGTGACCACGTCGGCCTTGGTGCCGAAACCGATGGTTGCGCCGAGCGGTTGCCCGGCCAGCATGTGGGCGCCATCCAGTTCGCCATCGATCACCCGATCCAGCAGGACTTTCCAGTTGGCTTGGGCCTCCAGGGTGACGTACAGGCCTTCGTCTTCGAAGAAACCTTTTTCATAGGCGATGGCCAGCGGCGCCATGTCGGTGAGCTTGATGAAGCCCAACTTGAGCTCCTCCTTCTCTAGCTCGGCGGCCTGGGCGATTTGCACGCTCAAGGGCGAGAGCAACATGACGGCGGCGCAGCCGAGGCCGGCCAGGGTCTTTTTCAGCAAGGAGCGGCGAGCGGTGAAGTTTTGCATGGTGTTCCCTCAGGTCTCAGAAACGAAAAAAGACGTCGCGGACAACGCTGCCATTGCGGGCAGGGTGCCTTTGACGTCTTTGTCTATTCGTCCCGATCACCGCCGTTGGCGATCCGATGACGTTTGCTGAAGGGGGCTTTGCAAGGGGCTTGCCAGTTTTGTCTTGGCTGGCGGTATGAGGCGGTTAAGCTGTCTTCAAGATCGCTAGAATGATTCTTGGATAAGAAATTAATATGTTTTAAATCATATGATTAGATATATGTTTTAAAGTTAATTGTGCTTTATTGTTCTCGCCATACGAGATTATCTGGCGACCGAATAAATCCTGCATTTGCGTGTTCTTGAGCCAATCCCGTGCACGCAGCAGTGGGCTTGAGCGCTTTTGGTTCGATTTGCCGCTCGCGGAAGAGCGATGTTTCGGAGGGAGCCGGACGGGTGCGCAGCGCCGGCTGCTTGGCGGCACAGGGACGCCTGGTGTGACGTAACACGGGCGAAGGAGAGGCTGTCTGTGCACAATTCCCTGGACTCGACCGCGGCTAGCTATTTCTCAAGGTGCTCGGCCAGGTAGTCGATCAGCGTGCGCACCGACGGCAGCAACCCGCGGCGTGACGGGAACAGCGCATGCACGATGCCGCCTTGCGGCACCCACTGCGGCATGATGTCGAGCAGCCGACCTTGCGCCAGATTCTCTTCGACTACCATGCACGGCAGTTGCACCACGCCGACACCGAGCAGCGCGGCCTGGCGCAGGGCCGTCATGTCGTCGCTGATCAGGCGCGGTTGATGCCTGACCTCGGCCACGGCCCCATTGGGGCCCTCCAGTCGCCACAGATGATCGCCCGGTTGCCGCCAGTCCAGGCTGGGCAGGCCACTCAAGTCGGCAGGCAGCAAGGGCAGGGTGCGGCCCTTGAGAAACTCGGGGCTGGCGACCAGCCGCTGCGGGCTGTCGGCCAGCACGCGCATCACCAGGTCGCTGTTTTCCAGCGGCGGGAAACGTACGCGCAGCGCCAGGTCGAGTCCTTCGCCGATCACGTCGACGTGCCTGTTGGTGGCGTCCAGGTGTACCTGAACCTTGGGATAGAGAACCATGAAGCGGCTGATCAGGTCGCCAATCCTGTACTGCAGCAGGGTGGTCGGGCAGCTCATGCGCACGATGCCCTGGGGTTCCGAGCGCGTGCGTTCGATCGCCTCCCGCGCGGCCTGCGCCTCGATCAGCATGGCCAGGCAGTGCCGATGGTACTCCTGACCGATTTCGGTGACCGAGAAGTGCCGGGTCGAGCGCTGTAGCAGGCGCACGCCCAAGCGTTCCTCGAGCAGGGCAATGCGCCGGCTGAGTTTCGACTTGGGCGTATGCAGCGCCCTGCCTGCCGCCGCGAAACCGCCGTGTTCGACGACTTGGGCGAAGTAGTAGAGGTCGTTGAGGTCGTCCACCAGTGTTCTCCTGATAGAACGCTGAGGCTAATTTACTGAGTCTACCGGGATAGCTGTTGCACTCATAAGCTGTTGTCCATGCACAGAGGAGGCATCTCATGAAAAAGATTCTCGGTCTTTACAGCAGCCCCAAGCAGCACTGGGTCGGTGACGGCTTTCCGGTTCGCTCGCTGTTTTCCTATGACAGCCTGGGCCAGCACATCAGCCCGTTCCTGTTGCTCGACTATGCCGGCCCGCATGAGTTCGCCCCGGCGCAGCAGCCGCGCGGCGTCGGCCAGCACCCGCACCGCGGTTTTGAAACCGTGACCATCGTCTACCAGGGCGAGCTGGAGCACCGTGACTCGACGGGCAGCGGCGGCCTGATCGGCCCCGGCGACGTGCAGTGGATGACCGCCGCCTCAGGAATTCTGCATGAGGAGTTCCATTCCGCCGCGTTCACCGAGCAGGGCGGCACCCTGGAGATGGTGCAGCTGTGGGTCAACTTGCCGGCCCGCGACAAGCTGGCCGCGCCGGGCTACCAGACCATTCTCGAGCAGGACATTCCGCTGGTGCCGCTCGACGGCGGCGCCGGTTCCCTGCGCCTGATCGCCGGGGAGTTTGCCGGGCAACAGGGGCCGGCACGCACCTTCACCGCCATGGACGTGTGGGATATCCGCCTGAATGCCGATAAGCCGCTGTCTTTGCCCGTCACCGAGGGCCGCAGCACTGCGCTGATCGTGCTGCGCGGCACGCTGCAGGTGAATGGCAGCCAGTTGGTCAGGGAGGCGCAGATGGTGCTGTTCGACCGCGCCGGCGACGAGCTGTTGCTGGAAGCCAACAACCAGGCGCTGGTGCTGCTGCTCAGTGGCGAGCCCATCGATGAACCGGTGGTCGGTTACGGCCCTTTCGTGATGAACAGCAAGGCCGAAATCGCCCAGGCGGTTAAGGACTTCCAGAGTGGCTCGTTCGGCCAACTACCGGCCTAACGGTCATCCGCCGCCGGCCTCACCACCTAGGCTCAATAGACCGGCTCACCCAGGACCCGTGGCCTAACACGTCACCCGGACCCTGACCGTCGAAACGGCCCGGGTCCCTCAACCTTGCAAGAGGATCCGCGCATGCATTCCTTCGCGAATATTGCCAACTTCAACGGCCAGAAACCGACGATCGACCCCAGCGACACGGCGATGCTGCTGATCGACCATCAGAGCGGCCTGTTTCAGACAGTCAAAGACATGCCGATGACCGAACTGCGCGCCAACGCCATCACCCTGGCGAAGATTGCCAGCCTGGCGAAGATCCCGGTGATCACCACTGCCTCGGTGCCCCAGGGCCCCAACGGCCCGCTGATTCCCGAGATCCATGAGGCCGCGCCGCACGCCCAGTACGTGGCGCGCAAGGGCGAGATCAATGCCTGGGATAGCCCGGATTTCGTTGCGGCCGTGGAAGCCACCGGTAAGAAGACCCTGATCATCGCCGGCACCATCACCAGCGTGTGCATGGCCTTCCCCAGCATCAGCGCGGTGGCGGCCGGCTACAAGGTGTTCGCGGTGATCGACGCCTCGGGTACCTATTCGAAGATGGCCCAGGAAGTCACCCTGGCTCGGGTGGTCCAGGCCGGTGTGGTGCCCATGGACACCGCAGCGGTCTGCTCGGAGATCCAGCAAACCTGGAACCGTCCAGACGCCCAGCAGTGGGCCGAAGCCTACAGTCATATTTTCCCGCACTACCAGTTGCTGATCGAAAGCTACCTCAAGGCGCAAGCCGTGGTGAGCAACCAGGAAGTCCTGGATTCGCAGCGTTAATCCGCGCTGCTCCACCGGGCGCCTAATCTGGGTGTCCGATCTTCATGCAAGCACGAGGAAACCGTCATGAGTACTGCCTATAAACGTCTCGACAAGAATCAGGCCGCGGTATTACTGGTCGACCACCAGACCGGCTTGCTCTCGCTGGTGCGCGATCTGGATCCGGACAAGTTCAAGAACAACGTACTGGCCCTGGCCGATCTGGCCAAGTACTTCGAATTGCCAACCATTCTCACCACCAGTTTCGAGAACGGCCCCAACGGCCCGCTGGTGCCAGAGCTCAAGGAGCAGTTCCCGGATGCGCCCTATATCGCCCGTCCAGGTCAGATCAACGCCTGGGACAACGAAGACTTCGTCAAGGCGGTGAAGGCCACCGGCCGCAAGCAGCTGATCATCGCCGGGGTGGTCACCGAGGTCTGCGTAGCATTTCCCGCGCTGTCGGCGATCGAGGCCGGTTTCGAGGTGTTCGTGGTCACCGATGCCTCCGGCACCTTCAATGAAATCACCCGCCACTCGGCCTGGGATCGCATGTCCGCCTCCGGCGCCCAGCTGATGACCTGGTTCGGCCTGGCCTGCGAGTTGCACCGTGACTGGCGCAACGACATCGAGGGGCTGGGCACGCTGTTCTCCAACCACATCCCCGACTACCGCAACCTGATCAACAGCTACACCACGCTGACTGCGGGTAAGTAAGCGCGCCGGCAAGGGCTGTGCTCGGTGCGCAGCCCTTGATCTTTGCGCCACCTACAGCTGTTCTTAACAGCCTTGGCAGTCCAACAGGATAGGAGTTAGCTATGAGCGCAGCGTCAATCACGGCCTCCCTCGGCGGGCCGGCCTATCAGGTCAAGCTTAGCGATGGCATGCACCAGTGGCTGGCTGACGAACCACAGGCACTCGGCGGTGGCGACACCGGGCCTTCGCCCCATCAGCTGCTGTTATCGGCCCTGGGCGCCTGCACCTCGATCACCGTCGCCATGTACGCGCAACGCAAGGGCATGCCGCTGCAGGCCATCGATGTGCAACTGAGCCTGCTGCAAGCGCCCAGTGCGCAGCATCCGCAGACTCGCATCGGTCGAAACATCCACTTGTCTGGCGAGCTGAGCGATGCACAACGCCAGCGCCTGCTGGAAATTGCCAACGCCTGTCCCATCCATAAGCTGCTGAGCGGCGAGATTCTGATCGACAGCCAGTTGGTCGACTGAGGCACACGGACCAGAGCCAGTGCCAGCGCTGGGAACGCGTCGACTGCTCGCTGGAATAGCGCCCGCGCGCCATTGCTGCCGCTTCTGGCTGTGGTGCAGATTAGGGCCGCTTAACCTTCCTGGTTTTGTCGCGGCGGGCGATAGTGCCGGCCGTGGGGTGAAGCGCTACCCTGGTCCGCGCAACTGAACAGTCTTACCTAGCGCCATTTGAATACATCTTTTATCTGCCCCAGTTCCCCGGATCAGGAGTCAACCATGCCCCATGAAACCAGTCTGCTACAGGCCGCGGTGGTGTTCTTGTTGGCGGCGGTAGTGGCCGTGCCGTTGGCCAAGCGGCTGCAACTGGGCGCGGTACTGGGTTATCTGTTGGCCGGAGTGCTGATCGGGCCGGCGGTGCTGAGCCTGATCGATGACCCGCAGAGCGTCAGCCATATTTCCGAACTCGGTGTGGTGTTGCTGCTGTTTATCATCGGCCTGGAGCTGTCGCCGCGACGCCTGTGGGTGATGCGCAAGTCGGTGTTCGGCGTAGGGCTGGCGCAGGTCCTGCTCACCGGGTTGCTGATCGGCACGGTTGCCATGCTGGGGTTTGGCCAGCCGTTTAACACCTCGGTGGTGCTCGGCCTGGGGCTGGCGCTGTCGTCGACCGCATTCGGCTTGCAGATCCTCGCCGAGCGCAAGGAGCTGACCAGCCCGCACGGGCGCCTGGCGTTCGCCATTCTGCTGTTTCAGGATATCGCCGCGATTCCCTTGATCGCGCTGGTGCCGCTGCTCAGCGGCGCCAGCGCGGCGGCGAGCTCCGGTGGCGACCTGGGGCAACTGCTCAAGGTGCTGGGCAGCATCGGCCTGGTGGTGATCGGCGGACGCTATCTATTGCGTCCGGTGTTTCGCATCGTGGCCAAAACCGGCCTGCAGGAGGTCTCGACCGCCACCGCGTTGCTGGTGGTGATCGGCACGGCCTGGCTGATGGAACTGGCGGGCGTCTCCATGGCGCTCGGGGCATTTCTTGCCGGGTTGCTGCTGGCGGACTCGGAGTATCGCCACGAACTGGAGTCGCAGATCGAGCCGTTCAAAGGGCTGCTGCTCGGCCTGTTCTTTATCAGTGTGGGCATGACTGCGGAGATCGGCCTGTTGCTCAGCCAGCCGCTGGTGGTCCTGGCGCTCACCGCTTTACTGATTGTGCTGAAGCTGCCGCTGTTGTTTCTGGTTGGCAGGCTGGCCGGTGGCCTCGGCGCACAGAGTGCCCTGCGCCTGGGCATCGTCCTGGCGGCGGGGGGCGAGTTCGCCTTCGTGGTGTTCCAGATGGGGCGGGATCAAGGCTTGTTCGAGCCGCGCGTGCACAGCTTTCTGGTGCTCGCCATCACCCTGTCGATGGCTGTCACACCCTTGCTGATGCTGCTGATGGCGCGACTGATCAAGCCCAAACCGTTGCCTCAGGTCGTTCCACCCGAGTACCAGGACATCGACAGCGATGCCCCGCGTGTGGTGATCTCCGGCATGGGCCGTATGGGGCAGGTCGTCGCGCGGATCTTGCGCGCCCAGCGGGTACCTTTCGTGGCCCTGGACACCGAGGTCGAGACCATCGAGTTGTCCCGTAGCCTCGGGCGCATGCCGATCTTCTATGGCGACCCCCTGCGCCCGGAAATCCTCCGCGCGGCCAAGGTCGAGCAGGCTGAACTGTTCATCATCGCAACCGATGACCCAGAGATCAGCTCGAAGACCGCCGAGCTGATACGCCGCCTCTATCCGCACATGAAGATCATCGCGCGGGCGCGCAATCGCCAGCATGTGCACCGCCTGCTGGATCTGGGGGCGATTCCGATCCGGGAAACCTTCCACTCCAGCCTGGAGATGAGTCACCAGACCTTGGTCGGCCTGGGACTCAATCAAGAACAGGCGACTGCACGAATCAGGCGCTTCAAGCAGCATGACGAAGAGGTGCTTGAAGCCCAGCATCGGGTCTACAACGACAAGGCCGCGGTGTTGCAGACCGCCAGGGAGGCACGTGCCGAACTGGAGACCCTGTTCGACGCCGACCAGATCGAAGAGCGAGGTGTGAAGTAGGAACCCCGCGTCCCTGGGGCTATCGCTACCGAGGAAGGCGCCCCGACCAGGAGTTCATTGATCGCTTCGGTTGTCAGCGTCAGGCGCGATCGTTCGGGGCGATTTATCGCTCATCGAATACGGGCAGGCCGTAGCTGCGCCTCTTCGACAAAATCCCTCAGCCATTTGAGCACTTCCACGGCTTCCCAGCGGGTGGGGTCGAACATGGCATAGGCCTGGCCCTGATAACCGACCACGTCCAGTTGCTTGTGGTAGCCGGCGCGTTGCAGCAGGGCTTCGATCTCGGCGAAGCAGGTATTGAAGTGCACGCGGGTGAAGGGTGTTTTGCCTTCGGTGACGATACCTTCCAGCTGCAATTCAGCGACTGTCGTGCGGACTTTTTCCAGAGGCATTCGGTTCACTGTGTGTTTTAGCTGCAATACGTCGAGCATGGCGGGGCTCCTGATTGACGTTGCGAATAGGGCAGGTCTTGACGGCTCGATGAGCTGACCGGGTGATGAGTTTCAAGGGTAAGCTAAAAGTACTGTACAAATAAACAGTATTTGATAATAGTAGGCCCATCTCGTCCAAGGATTCACTCATCCGCCAGGGTCAAACAGCCACACAGCAGTTGGCCCTGAGCGCTGTAGAGGAGCACCTAGTAATGCAACAGATGTTGATGACGATTGTGCTGTCGGTTCTGCTGGCAGGCTGTGCCCAGCCTCAGGTGGAGCAACCCAAGGCCAATGGCACTTATCTGGTGATCGAGAACGGCCAGGCGTGGGCGGTGTTGGTGTCCGACGGTAAACGGGTGGAAGAGCGCGGCACGGTGCTCGATGTGATCAAGTTGCCTAGCCAGCACTCGGCAGTCGCCGCCAGCTATGTGATCGAAACGCCCAATTGCGGCAAGGTGCAATGGCTCACTGAACGGCAGGATGCCGTGGACGGCGCGACCACCTTGATGTCGCTGCACTACAACGCACGGCTGAGTGACTCCGGTTGCGTGCTTGGCGAAGCGCTGAGCCGGGTATGGACGGTGTTGGATTATTCGGGGTGATGCGTGAGTGCCGGCCAGTTGGCTTTCATCTGACGCTAGCCGCAAACGATGTACGCGGGTGTAGCACACCATGACAAAACGGCAGGACGCTGCTTTGCGTTGATTTAGTGGTTCCCAGGGCGGGTGCAGGGATGCACCGGATGACACCCTTCAGTTAGCTGGGTTTCGGCAAACAACGCCTCTACCCAGCCTACCGTGGGTATGGACTGCCTAGTTTGCGGGCGCCTTGCGGGTTTTGCTCGGCGTCGGGGATTCGACCAGTCCGTCGGCGCGGAGCATCGCCTTGATGCCGCGCACGGCCTGGCGAATGCGGTCCTGGTTTTCGATCAGGGCAAAGCGCACGTGGTCGTCGCCATAATCGCCGAAGCCGATGCCGGGAGAGACGCAGACCTTGGCATCCAGCAGCAGCTTCTTGGCGAACTCCAGCGAGCCGAGCTTGGCGTAGGGTTCGGGGATCTTGGCCCAGACGTACATCGACGCCTTGGGGTTCTCGACCATCCAGCCGATTTCATGCAGCCCTTTGACCAGGACGTTACGGCGCTGGCGATACTGCTCGGCGATATCGCGCACGCACTGTTGATCACCTTCCAGTGCGGCGATGGCGGCGACTTGCAGGGGGGTGAAGCTGCCGTAGTCGTGGTAGCTCTTGATCCTCGCCAGGGCGTTGACCAGTTCCTTGTTGCCGACCATGAAGCCGATGCGCCACCCCGCCATGTTGTAGCTCTTGGACAGGGTGAAGAACTCCACGGCGATGTCCTTGGCGCCTTCGACCTGCATGATCGATGGGGCTTTCCAGCCGTCGTAGACGATATCGGCGTAGGCCAGGTCGTGGATCACCAGCACGTCGTACTGCTTGGCCAGCGCCACCACCCGCTCGAAGAAATCCAACTCCACGCACTGCGCGGTGGGGTTGGACGGGAAACCGAGGATCATCATCTTCGGCTTGGGAATGGTCTCGCGAATGGCGCGTTCCAGTTCGGCGAAGAAGTCCACGCCGGGTACCAGCGGTACCGAGCGCACCTGGGCGCCGGCAATCACCGCACCGTAGATGTGGATCGGGTAGCTGGGATTGGGCACCAGCACGGTATCGCCATGGTCAAGGGTGGCCAGCATCAGGTGAGCCAGGCCTTCCTTGGAGCCGATGCTGACGATGGCTTCGCTTTCCGGGTCGATGTCCACTGCGTAGCGATCTTTGTACCAGCGGGAAATCGCTCGGCGCAGACGCGGAATGCCGCGCGAAGTGGAGTAGCCGTGGGTGTCGTCGCGCTGCGCGACTTGCACCAGCTTCTCGACGATATGCGGCGGCGTGGCGCCATCCGGGTTGCCCATGCTGAAGTCGATGATGTCCTCGCCACGGCGGCGGGCGGCCATCTTCAGCTCGGCGGTGATATTGAATACGTAGGGGGGGAGTCGATCGATGCGCGCAAAGCGGCGCGGAGCTTGGTCAGCCATGCTTTCCTCGGAAACGTAAGCGCCCGGAACCGTCCGAGCGACGTTGGCCACTGCAGTGGCCAGGTGGCGAAGATAAACGCAGCGCGACGCAGTTGTCGAGTGACTTGTGCGGGTCTAGCTGCGTTTTTGCAGAGCTTTCAGGGCGCGCTGCGCTGCTTGAGCGAGATCAGCAGGTCGGCGAGCAGGTCGATGTCCGCGTCCGTGGTGCGCCAGGAGGAAATGCTCAGGCGAAACGCCGGCCGTCCCTGCCATACGGTTGGACCAAACCAGACCTGTCCCGAGCGCTGCGCAGCGAGGCGGATTGCTACGGTCTGTTCATCATTATCGGCGCGTACCAGCACTTGGTTCAGCACCACTCGGTTGAGCACCTGGAAACCGCCTTCGCGCAGGCGGGTCGCCAGATGGCTGGCCTGACGCAGGTGGCGGTCGATCATCTGGCGCAGACCGTCGCGGCCGAGGGATGCTATCGCGGCCCAGATCGGGATGCCACGGGCCCTGCGGGAGAATTCCAGAGTGAGGTTTTTCTGCGCATCCCTGGAGGCCGTGGCGTAGGCCGCATCACTGTTCATCGCGCTGGCCAGGGCGTCGGCGTCACGGCAGATGGCCATGGCGCCGTCGTAGGGGGTGTTCAGCCACTTGTGTCCGTCGGTGGTCCAGCTATCGGCCAGCTCTACGTCCGCGGCCAGACTGGCTGCGGAAGAGGCGCGGGCCCAGAGGCCGAAGGCGCCGTCTATATGCACCCAGGCACCGGCGGCTTGGGCGCGGGGAATCAGATCGCTGAAGGGATCGAATTCTCCGGTGTTCACTTCGCCGGCCTGCAGGCAGAGAATGCTCATGTCATCCAGTACCGGCAGTTGCAGTGGGTCGACTCGACCCTGCTCGTCGGTGGGCGCGACGATCAGCCGGTTGATGCCGAAACCGAGAATCCGCAGGGCTTTCTTCACGGTGATGTGCGCGCTGGCGGAGACCACCACGCGGATTTCAGGGGCGCCGATCAGGCCATCGCCGTCGAAATTCCAGCCCTTGCGCGCCAGCAGGGCACGTCGCGCTGCCGACAGGCAGGCCAGGGTGCAGGCGGTGGCGCTGGTGCCGAAGCCGACGGCGCTGTCTTGCGGCAGACCAAGCAGCTCGGTAACCCAACGGCCGGCGACGCGTTCGAGGGCGTCGGCTGCCGGTGAGTTGTCGAACGACGAGGCGCATTGATCCCAGGCCAGCACCAGGCGCTCGGCGGCCGCGGCGGCGGGCAGCGTGGCGCCGATGACAAAGCCGAAATAGCGTGGGCCGTTGGAGCTGACTGTGGCGGGCGAGGCTATTTCATCCAGGCGCCGCAGCACTTCCGTGGCCGGATAGCCCTGTTCGCTCAGCGGCTGGTCGAGGGCTGCGAGCCCGGCGATGGCCTCGTTCGGGGGGAAGGCCGGGCGGGTCGCAATGCCGTCGAAATAGTTCAGGGCGCGTTGGTCGGCCTCGGCCAGGAGTTGGCGTTCTTCGCTGTGCGTACTCATGCTGTGCTCACTGTCGGCAGTTGTGCAGGTGTTTGTACTGTAGTCAGCCTGCTGCTGACGCTGCAGATACACCCGGCCAGCGAGGCAGGCATACAGTGAGGTGGCAGGTAGCCCGTGCAAGCAGAACAGTGCGCCGCAGGGCAGTACAGTTAGCTGTGCCGAGAGGCGTAGTAGCGCACACCTGGGTGGGTGCTCTAGCTGTCGAGCATGTCGTGCATGGCGATGATCTGCTCGGCTACCTGGATCAGTTTCTGCTGGCGGCTCATGGCCTGGCGGCGCATCAGGGTGTAGGCATCTTCCTCGTTGCAGCTTTTCATCTTCATCAGCAGGCCTTTGGCCAGCTCGATTCTCTTGCGTTCGGCAAGTTGGGCATCGCGAGCTTGCAGCTGGGCGCGCAGGGCCTGATCGCTCTCGAAACGCGCCATGGCCACGTCGAGTATTGGCTGCAGACGCTGAGCATGGATGCCTTCGACTATGTAGGCGCTGACACCGGACTGAATGGCTTGACGCATGACAGCTGGGTCGTGTTCGTCGGTGAACATGATGATGGGCCGTGGCTGGTCGCGGGTCACCAGTACCACCTGTTCCATCACGTCTCGGCCAGGGGATTCGGTATCGATCAGGATGACATCCGGACGGACGGCCTCGACCCGCTCAGGCAGATCGATGGTCAGTCCTGATTCATCGATGACCTCGAAACCCGACTCGATCAGCGCACTTTTCAGGCGGCCGACTTTCTTCGGGGTGTCGTTGATCAGAAGAATTCGCAGCATGTTGGCAATAGCCTCAAGAGTTTTACAGGGCTAAGGGGGCGATGTTGTCGCGCGGTGTTCTTATTGTAAAACTGTTGGCGTAGCCGGCGGGATCGGAACCGTCCCAGCGCGTGCCATCGAGCAGTACCGAGCTGCGCATGGTGCTGGCGGATACAGTGATACCCAAGGCACTGGCCGCATCCCGGTAGAGGTCCAGTTGATGAATGCGCTGGGCAACCGCCAGGTAATTCGGGTCATCCTTGAGCAGGCCCCAGCGGCGGAACTGGGTCATGAACCAGATACCGTCGGACAGCCAGGGCATGGTCACCTGACCATCGGCAAAGAAGCGCAGCGGATTGGGGTCGAGCCAGGCATTGCCCAAACCATCCTGATACTGGCCGAGGAAGCGTGGCTGGATCGCCGACAGCGGTGCGTCGACATAGTCGCTGCCGCTGATCAGTTGCGCAGTGCTGCGCTTGTTGGCTTCGTTCTGGTCGATGAAACGGCTGGCTTCGAGCACGGCCATGGTCAGCGCACGGCTGGTATTTGGGTACTGCTCGACGAATTCGCGGGTCACGCCAAGCACCTTTTCCGGGTGGTCGGCCCAGATCATCTGGCTGGTGGCGAGGGTAAAGCCTTGCTCTTCTTCCACAGCCAGTGCGCCCCAGGGGCCGCCGGCGCAGAAGCCGTCGATGCGTGCGGCCTTGAGGTGGGCGACCATCTGCGACGGTGGCACGACCACTGTGTTGACGTCTTCCAGCGGGTGGATGCCCTGGCTGGCCAGCCAGTAGTACAACCACATCGCGTGGGTGCCGCAGGGAAAGGTTTGCGCGAAGGTCAGTTTTGCACCAGCTTGGCGCACGCGAGCGACGAGCGCTTCGGCAGAGGTCACGCCGGCCTGCTTGAGCGGCTCGGAGAGATTGATCGCCTGGCCGTTCTGGCACAGTCCCATGAGGATGGCCATGTCGGTGGCCGGGCCGCTGAGCCCGAGATGAATGCCGTAGACCTGCCCATAGAGCATCTGGGCGGCGTCCAGTTCACCACTCAACAGCTTGTCGCGCAGGGTCGCCCAGGAGGCTTGGCGTTGCAGGTTGAGGGTCAGTCCGTAGGGTTGGGCGAAGCCCTGGGTGGCGGCGACGATCAGTGAGGCTGAGTCGCTCAGGGCCATGAACCCCAGGTCCAGCGCGCTCTTTTCCGGTGCATCGCTTCCCGTAACCCAGGCCAGTGCATCGGCACGGGGAGTGTTCTGCTCGTTCATTGTGCTTTTCCCATCTCAACAGCAAAGAGCGCCGTGCCAGTGACCGTCTGAGGCGGCGACTGATGCGACACCATTGTCCATAAGGTTGTTCGGTGTGGATGCGGCCTTGATGGGTGAGATAAAGCAATCGATATGCCAGTGCAGGGCCCCCACGTCAGCCCCGATGATTCGCATGGGCTGCCTGGCCAGCTGATGCTCGAGGTTGAAGTGCTGCGGAGATGAGCAGGGCGGTGATTAAATCTGGAAAGAAAAAGCCCCGCACGGGGCGGGGCTCTTCTTCACGCAGGTAACGCTTAGGCTTGAACGACCGGAATCTGGGCGTTGGCCGCGGCTTCACGGAACTCGGCGATCTGGTCGAAGCTCAGGTAGCGGTAAACGTCGGCAGCCATGCTGTCGATGTCTTTCGCATAGACCATGTACTCCTCGACGGTCGGCAGCTTGCCGATAATCGAGGCGACCGCTGCCAGTTCGGCAGAGGCCAGGTACACATTGGCACCATCGCCCAGACGGTTGGGGAAGTTACGGGTCGAGGTCGACACCACGGTGGCCTTGGCTTCTACCCGTGCCTGGTTGCCCATGCACAGCGAGCAGCCGGGCATTTCCAGACGTGCACCGGCTTTACCGTAGATCTCGTAGTAGCCTTCTTCGGTGAGCTGATGCTGGTCCATCTTGGTCGGCGGCGACAGCCACAGACGGGTCGGCAGGCTGCCGTCGACTTTTTCCAGCAACTTACCGGCCGCGCGGAAGTGACCGATGTTGGTCATGCACGAACCGATGAACACTTCGTCGATTTTCTCGCCGGCAACGCTGGACAGCAGACGGGCGTCGTCCGGGTCGTTCGGCGCGCAGAGGATCGGCTCGTTGATCTCGGCCAGGTCGATTTCGATGATTTCGGCGTACTCGGCGTCTTTGTCGGCAGACATCAACTGCGGGTTGGCCAGCCAGGCTTCCATCGCCTGAGCACGACGCTCCATAGTGCGCGCATCGCCGTAGCCTTCGCTGATCATCCAGCGCAGCAGGGTGATGTTCGACTGCAGGTATTCGGCGATAGCCTTTTCCGGCAGTTTGATGGTGCAACCGGCGGCAGAGCGCTCGGCCGAGGCGTCGGACAGCTCGAAGGCTTGTTCCACGGTCAGCTCGTCGAGGCCTTCGATCTCCAGGATGCGGCCGGAGAAGGCGTTGACTTTGCCCTTCTTCTCGACGGTCAGCAGACCCTTCTGGATCGCGTAGTAAGGGATCGCATGGACCAGGTCACGCAGGGTGACGCCCGGCTGAAGCTTGCCCTTGAAACGCACCAGAATGGATTCCGGCATGTCCAGTGGCATGACGCCGGTGGCAGCGGCGAAGGCTACCAGACCGGAACCGGCCGGGAAGGAAATGCCCATCGGGAAGCGGGTGTGCGAGTCGCCACCGGTACCGACGGTGTCCGGCAGCAGCATGCGGTTCAGCCAGCTGTGGATGATGCCGTCGCCAGGACGCAGGGACACGCCGCCACGGGTGCGGATGAAATCCGGCAGGGTGTGGTGGGTGGTGACGTCGATCGGCTTCGGATAAGCCGCGGTGTGGCAGAACGACTGCATCACCAGGTCAGCGGAGAAGCCCAGGCACGCCAGGTCTTTCAGCTCGTCGCGGGTCATCGGGCCAGTGGTGTCCTGGGAACCGACGGTGGTCATCTTCGGTTCGCAGTAGGTGCCAGGGCGTACGCCTTGACCTTCCGCCAGACCGCAAGCCTTGCCGACCATCTTCTGCGCCAGGGTGAAGCCCTTGGTACTAGCGGCAGGCGGCTCAGGCAGCTTGAACAGGTCGGTTGGGCCCAGGCCCAGTTCGGCACGGGCTTTCTCGGTCAGACCGCGACCGATGATCAGCGGGATACGGCCGCCAGCGCGAACTTCGTCGAGCAGAACCGGGGTCTTCATTTCGAAGGTGGTCAGGACTTCGTCAGTACCGTGCTTGCAGACTTTGCCGGCATGCGGGTACAGGTCGATCACATCGCCCATGTGCATGTTCGAGACGTCGAATTCGATCGGCAGAGCACCAGCATCTTCCATGGTGTTGTAGAAGATCGGAGCAATTTTGTTGCCGAAGCAGAAACCGCCGGCGCGCTTGTTTGGCACGTTTGGCACGTCGTCGCCGAAGAACCACAGCACCGAGTTGGTGGCGGACTTGCGCGAAGAGCCGGTACCGACCACGTCACCGACGTAAGCGATAGGGAAGCCTTCGCCACGCATGGTTTCGATCTGCTTCATCGGACCGGTGACGCCTTGCTCGTCCGGCACGATGCCGTCGCGGGCCATTTTCAGCATGGCCAAGGCGTGCAGCGGGATGTCCGGGCGCGACCAGGCATCGGGTGCAGGGGACAGGTCGTCGGTATTGGTTTCGCCGGTGACCTTGAACACGCGCAGGCTGATCTTGTCAGCCAGGGTCGGGCGGTTCTTGAACCACTCGCCATCGGCCCAGGACTGCAGTACGCCTTGGGCGTGAGCGTTGCCATTCTTGGCTTTCTCGGCGACGTCGTGGAAGGCGTCGAACATCAGCAGGGTGTGCTTCAGTTGCTCGGCAGTCACGCCAGCCAGTTCGCTGTCGTCGAGTAGTTCGACCATGGTGGCGATGTTGTAACCGCCTTGCATGGTGCCCAGCAGTTCAACAGCGTGTTGCTTGCTGATCAGTGGGGAAGTGGCTTCGCCTTTGGCAATGGCAGAGAGAAAACCGGCCTTGACGTAGGCGGCTTCATCGACGCCTGGCGGCACACGGTTGGTGATCAGGTCGAGCAGAAAGGCTTGTTCGCCAGCTGGCGGGTTTTTCAGCAGCTCGATCAGGCCTGCGGTTTGTTCGGCGTTCAGCGGCTGGGGCACGATACCCTGAGCGGCACGCTCTGCTACATGTTTGCGATAGGCTTCAAGCACAGTTATTACCCTCATCAGTGGTCCCAAAGGGTTGTCCGGGACGCGATCCAGAAAACACTGAACCATGCGCCTGGTGGCTTTATGAGCCACTTAGCCAGGGTTTCAGGGATTTCTTCCAGAAGCTGTTTTCAAAGTTTTACGCCGGCAGGACGGGGTAGATGAGGGCTGGCGCGGGCTCCTGGAGTGGTCCAGGGGGCCTGCGCCAACATCGTACCTGCAGGATTGACTGTGCTCGTGACGCTTTGAAAACAGCTTCCAACGGACATTGGCGCCTATAAAAGGCGGGCCGAGTCTACTGCAAAGCGTGGATAAAGTTAAGCCAAAGCCCTGAGACATGTGGGGGTGAACTGACTTAGACAAAGGGCTAAGATGCCAGGCTGTTCGCTTGCATGTATCTGTCCTCGCTATGTCCAATCAGCGCATCAAAACACCCTGTGTCGGTCTTTGCTCCACTGTTTACGGTGATTTGGTCTGCCGTGGCTGCAAGCGTTTCCACCATGAAGTCATCAGCTGGAACCGTTACAACGACGAGGAAAAACGCGCCGTCTGGTTGCGCCTCGAGGTACTCCTGGTGCAGGTGATGGCGGCCAAGCTGGAAGTTTTCGATGCCGCTCGTCTGCGCAGCCAATTGGAACAACGCAAGATTCGCTTCGTGCCCCAGCAGTCACCCTATTGCTGGGCATACCAACTGATCGCTCGAGGTGCGCGGGTGATCAACCAGCTGGACGCCTATGGCATGGCCTTGCTGCCCGAGTTCCGCGATTGGGGCTTGCCGGAGCTGCGTGACGCCATTGATCGCGAGTTCTTCCTGCTGTCCGAGGCACACTATGAACGCTATATCGCCCCTCGCTTCCTGCGTGAGGGCATGCAGCTGGGCGTTTAATCGCCCAGTTGCAGTCTCGAATGCCAGCCTCACGCTGCCCGGTGGCCACTTGGCTCAACCCGTTTTGCCGGCAATTCATGGGGTTTGAGTATCAGCACGTCGCTGTTCAGCCGATCGAGCACCGTTTCTGCGGTATTACCGATCAGGATGCCTCCCAGTCCGCTGCGACCAATTGTGCCCAGTACGGTCAGTACTGCCCCCTGCTCGTTGGCAACCCGTGGGATCAACGTTTTGGCGGGGCCTTCACCGATATGCAGGTGGCGCTCGGCGAGCTCGTACTCATGCTGAAACCACTGGCACTGGTCATGACAGTGCTGGGCAATGGCCTGGTCGATGTGAATAGTCGGATCGGCCAGGGGTAGGGCTGGGGCCGAGTAGGCGCTGACCACATGCAGCTCAGCCTGGAACAGGCGACACCATTCGGCGGTGTAGTCCATGACATTGCCCTGCAGCGCACGGTGCTCCTGGTCCAGATGATCGACATCCATGGCAGCCAGAACGGTGCCGCCTTCCCAGCAACGCGGGGTATTGACCAGCAACAAGGGCGTCGATAGCGCACGTGACAGCTGCCAATCGTCCGGGAGCGTAAACAACTGGGCCAGCAGGGAGTCGGGACGGTGCTGCTTGATCACCAGGTCACATGCGTGGCGCTGGTGCGCCGCGAGAATGGCGGAGCAGGCGTGGTGTGGTTGCCCCTTGACCAGCTCGCCCTGGACCCGGAACCCCTCCCTGCGCAGTTTGGCCAGCAGCCCTTCGAGGTATTCGGCATGCCCCTCGTGTGGATCGCAGAGTAATAGCTGCAGCTCGGCACCTAAGGTTCGTGCGAGTTGTTTGCCGCGTAGCAGGGCTAAGTCTTCGGCAGGATCGGCACGCAGCATGACCAGGATTTTCTCAATCGAACGCATGGCAATCTCCTTCACAGATGGAAGCGTGATTGCGGGCTGGCCTCTCTTTTATTTATTGACTTAATCAAAAGGACAGCAGGTCTTGCCCGCGGTATGGATGAACCGACCGACTGGTTGCCTCGATTACTTAATCAAGGCAACCAGTCGGCTACCGCAGTCGATTCAGTTTGAAATGCGTACAGGATGGTTGTAGGGCCAAGTGTGGGCTTGGGTGTTTAGCGATGCGCTTCTTAGGGGTGGCGCAGTCAACTCTTCCAGATGAGTGATGACGTCGTTTGCTTTGAGTACCAGCACGTCGCTTTCCACGGAGTCGAGGATCATTTCTGAGGTGTTGCCGTACAGCGCACCGGCTACGCCGGTTCGGGCAACGCTGCCAATCACAGTGATGGCGGCCTTGAGTCGGTGCGCGAGCTGCGGAATCAGGAGTTCGGCCGAACCTTCCTCGATGTGGATATGTTGTTCGTCGATGTTGAACTCATCCTGGAAGGCTTGGCACTGCTCACGGTAATAGGACTGGATACTTTCCCTGAGCTGGTACATCGGGTCGGCAGCGGACTGCGTGGGGGAGGGGCAAGCGCTGACCAGGTGCAAGCTGCCACCGGTTAGCTGAGTGAGATCGAAGCCATGGCTGACAATCCCGGTCTGTAGAATACGGTGTTCGATATCACTGCTGCCCACATCGACGGCTGCGAGAATGACGCCTCCGGTCCAGGAAACAGCCGCTTTGACAATCAGAATGGGACAGGGGCAATAACGTAGAAGCGCCCAATCATCAGGCGAGAGAAAGGATTTGGTCAGTGGATTGTCCGGCTGGTGTTGTTTGATGACAAGACTGCAGCCTTGCTCTTGTTGGACTGCGATGATGGTTTTGTGCGGGTTGCCATTCCAGGCCTGTTGAGCGCTGACGCTGAATCCTTGGTCAATAAGGGCCTCCTGCATGTCGAGCAGGTGGGATGAAAGATCAGATTTCTTGTTACAGGTTAAAAGGTGCAAGTGTGATTGGGTCAGGTCGGCGATCGACTTGGCTCTCTCCAATATTTGCGCTTCGGATTGAAGGGGATCGATTACCACAAGTGTTCTGTGGATGGTTTTCATTGTTATCTCGATAGTTTTTTGGTGCGTTTTTGACAGAGAAAATCAGGCAGCCAAGAGCTCTACGCCTGTTGGGCACCGAAGGTGCGGCATGAGCGAAGAAGTGTGCTGGCATGGCTGAAGGTTCCTCGAAGGGCATCGCCCACATAGCGGGCAAAAACACAGGCAGCTGCACGTCGTGTCTTCACGGGAGCGGCATGTGTTGTTCTAGTGCGTTTGGATCAAAGGGCGAGCAATAAGACGCACTCTGGCAACAAACTCCAAAGAGGTGATTCCCTTCATTGGGTATGCGGGGCGATCAGCGAGCGCTTGGTGGTCGCTGTCTTGAGCATGCTTTCCGTAGTGCACGGGGCTCTGTGGCTATGAAAGGCGCTCATGACCGCTATGCGATAAGCATTGGGCCTGGGAAGGCGGGGCGTAAGTCGCGAGTGCCAACGAGAGTCTGGTTGCCGTCGAGTAATATGCCAAGGCATTCGGTCGGTTTGAGTATTCTCTTTACGCCTTAAGTATGTAGCTGCTTGTTCTATGAAGAGGCGGGCGTTTGTGTGCCCGCCGGCGGAATGGCGCTCAGCGCTGGGCAACCAGTTCTTCAAGGTGGGCGATGATGTCATCCGGCTTGAGCACCAGGACATCACTCTCCAGCGAATCGAGAATCACCTCGGCTGTATTGCCGATCAGTGCGCCGGAGAGGCCGGTGCGAGCGACGGTGCCAATCACTGTGACTGCTGCGTTCAATTGATGCGCGATTTGCGGAATCAATGAGTCGGCTGGGCCTTCTGCGACATGCAGGCGCTCGTCGGGCACATCAAACTCGGCCTGGAATGCTTTGCACTGTTCACGGTAGCGCGCCTCGATGGTTTCTTTCAGCTGAAAGGTCGGATCGGCGGCCGACAGCATTGGTGCTGGGTGGGCGCTGATCACATGCAGGTCGGCCTTGGCCAGGGCGGCGATGTCGTAGCCATGGCTGATGATGCTGGCGTGCAGGGTGCGATGCTCACCGTCGGCGTTGCCGACGTCTACTGCGGCGAGGATAACCCCAGCGTTCCAGGGTTTATCGGTTTTGACCATTAGTACCGGGCTTGGACAGTGGCGCAGCAGCTTCCAGTCTTCTGGCGTGAGAAGGGCTTTCTTCAGCGGGTTGTCGGGGAAATGCTGCTTGATCACCAAGCCGCAGCCTTCGGCCTGCTGCACGCTGATGATGGTCTGGTACAGGTTTTCATGCCAAGCCTGCTGGCTGGAGGTGTTGAAGCCCTCTTGCTTGAGGGTGGCGCAGAGGTCGCTGAGGTAGGTCGAGTGATCGTGTTTCTTATCGCAGACCAGTAGGTGGAGTTGCGACTGGGTAACCCCCGCGATCAGCTTGGCGCGTTTCAGTGCCAGGCCTTCCTGTTGGCCGGGATCCATTACCACCAAAATGCTGCGTATAGCTTGCATGATCGACTCCATACGAAATGAGTTGTACTGAAAACAACTATAGATGCACCCAGTAAAACGTGTTCTTGACCGGTATCAACGGCATGGCTGGTTGTTCCGGTCGCCATTCGTATAATGGTCCGCCCAGCGCGTCAGCCACCGTTGTCATCAAACTTTGTGAGCCTATGCAACTGCTACCCGAAATTGAAGCCTTCTTGCTCTGTCCTACCCCTGACACCTGGATTGCCCAGGCGCTGCAGAATCAGGACGTGATGTTGATTGATCACGCCAATTGCGAGAAGAAGGCCGCCTCTACAGCCTTGACCCTGCTTTTTCGCTATATCGAGAAGGCCGATTTACAGCACAACTTGTCGCGTTTGGCGCGTGAGGAGTTGCGCCATTTCGAACAGGTCGCGGCGTTGATGAAGAAGCGCGGCATCGCCTATCGTCCGGTCAGCGCGGCGCTATATGCCCAACGCCTGCACAAGCACATGCGCACCTCCGAGCCCCATAAGCTGGTCGACACCTTGATCGTCGGTGCCTTTATCGAGGCGCGTTCCTGTGAGCGGTTTTTCCGCCTGGCACCGCACCTCGACGAGGAGCTGGGACAGTTTTATCGCTCGTTGCTCAAGTCCGAGGCGCGGCATTATCAGGGCTACCTGAAAATGGCCCGGGATTATGCTGGTGGGTCGATTGATGAACGAATTGCCTTCTTTGCCGAGATCGAGCGCGATGCGATTCTCACCCCGGACAAGGAATTCCGCTTTCACAGCGGTGCGGCCGCCTAACCTGTCCGCAACGGACTGTCGTCAGTTGAGCTGAGTCAGCCGCTCCTCTCGATCAGCAGGCATTTGTCGCTGGCGGGATCACCGTCGACGGCTTGCGATTGCTGCGCAGGATGACCATGGCCAGCATTACCAGCAGCAGGGAGGCGATGGTCAGCACGAGAAACACGTGCTGCAGCGAGCCGGTGCTTTCGCGGATGTAGCCGGCCAGCAGGTTACCCAGGGTGCCGCCAAGGCCGAAGGCGACCATGCAGATACCGCTGATCTGCATGGTTGCGGTAGACGAATACTGCTGATTGACCCAGCCGGCGACGATGCCCCACATGGGGAAGTACATCAGGCCATAGCCGAAGCCCGCCACCAGCGCGAATTTGCTTGGATCGTAGATAAACGCCAGCAGTCCCAGGGCAAACCCGCTGAAGATCACCATCAGCGCAGTGCCATGGCCTTTGCGGTCGGCCAGCTTGCCGGTGATGAAGCCGGCCACCATGCCAGTGCCGCCAACCGTCGCCCAGGTGTAGCCGCCCAGTGCCGCCGGCAGCTGGAGTTCATCCAGATAGCTATTGAGCCAGTAGGAAAAGGGCATGGTGGTGAAACCCACCAGCAGGCAGATCAGGCAGGCGAACAGTGCAGTGCGCTCGCCGATGATGGTGGCGAACAGCCGGGACGTCGGGATCACCGCCTCGCGGGTGTCGATGTGACTGGGCGGCAGGTTGTGCAGATTCTTCAACAAGTGCCAGGTCAGGCCCACCACCAGAGCGCCGAACAGGCTGGCCAGCTGCCAGCTGCTCTGCCAGCCGAGTAGAGGTACCACCAGAAGAATCAGCAGACCGTTGATTGCATAGCCCCAGGCCGTGCCGCTCGAGGCGCAGGAGAGGTAGGTTGAGCGCAATTCGGCACGGGTGCAGCGGCTGATGATTTCGACGATGCAGCCCCAGCTGATCGCCGCACTGGCGGCCAGGCAGGTCAGTACCAGCGTGATCAGCACGGGGTCGCGCAGCTGCGACATGCTGAACAGCAGCGTGCTGGTGGTGACGCCGGTGATCAGGGCCAGGCGGCCGGTGCCGAGGCGATGGCCGAGCAGGCCGAGGAGCATGGCCCCGGCCAGATAGGCCAGCTGGGTTAGGGCACCGATGGTCGCCAGCTGCCAGGGGCTGATGTCGATGGATTCGCGCATATGAGGCATCAGGGCGGCGAACAGAAACATGCCAAAGCCGTGGCTGACAATCTGGTTGAGGCCGAACGTGGTGGGCATCCGCATCTTTTCGCTCCGTGACCGCTCGCCGGGAATTCGCATGGGGTGAGCTCGATTCTGGCGAACATAGAGGCTTGCCAGGGTTCAGTAAAACGATAAATATTGATCACTACTTTCAATAAGGTTGAATTCTGCCATGCGCGACCTGCCGATAGCTTTGCTGCGTACCTTCGTCGTGGTCGCCGAGACGCTCAACCTGACCAGTGCGGCCGCTCGACTGCATCGTGCGCCTTCCACGGTGAGCATGCAGCTCAGTCGGCTGGAGGCTCTGGTATCGGCCGAGCTGCTGCAGCGCGGTCAATATGGCGTCAGGCTGAGTCAGGCCGGAGAGCAGCTGAAGAACCACGCGCAGCAGCTGCTTAACCTGCATGACCGCATCCTCGGCACCTTCCAGCATGCCGATGTGGGTGGCCAGGTACGCTTCGGTACCCATGACCAGTACGCCACGCGCAGTCTTACTCCGCTGCTGGAAACGTTCGTCTTGAGTTATCCAGAAGCCTGTTTAGAGGTGGTTTGCGACCATCGGCCCTTTCACCTGGCGTCAATGGTGGCCGAGGGCAAGCTGGACCTGGCCCTGGTCGAGATGCCGGCCTTGTCGGAGGGTGGTCGCCGTCTGTTTCGTGATGAGTTGGTCTGGGTGCGCAACGAGGCGCACTCGACTCACGAGCGTGATCCCTTGCCGTTGGCGGTGTTTGTCGAGGGCTGTTACCACCGGGATTCCGCGCGCAAGGCCCTGGTCGAGGCGCAGATTCCGTACCGTATTGCCTTCACCAGTCAGAGCCGGGCCGGAGTGCTGGCGGCTGTACGCGCCGGGATAGGGGTCGGCATCATTCCGCGCTCGACTCTGGAGCCTGGCCTGCAGGTGATCGAGGACGGATTGCCGTCGCTGCCGGGCACTGACATCACTCTGTTCGTCGCCGATCAGGTTAACGAAGCAACCCTGCGTCTGGCGCAGACCATCGAGGCTAGCCCGCAATACCGGCGTTATGAGCAGCACGCCGCGATGCAGCGCTAAGGGTAGATCCTGCGGTAAGGGTCAGCCGAGGGGGAAGGGCGCCAACTGCCAGTCCGGGCCGTCGATCTGCAGCGCCCAACCCTGCTGGTCCCAATCGCCGAGGACGATACGCCGTGCCGGTGAGCCGTTGACCTGCAGCTGGTGAGTGGCGGGACGATGGGTGTGGCCGTGTATCAGCGTATGCACGCCATGCGCGGCCATGATGCGCGGCACTTCTGCCAGGGTGACATCGACAATGTCGCTGGCCTTCATACGGGTTTGTGCGCGGCTTTCGTTGCGCAGCTTGCGCGCCAGTTTGTGCCGGGTGGTCAGTGGCAGGTTGCGCAGGATGAACAGACTCAGCGGGTTGCGCAGCCAGCGGCGCATGCGCATGTAGGCCTGATCCTGGGTGCACAGGCTGTCGCCATGCATCAGCAGAACTTGCTCGCCCGCCAGTTCGACCAGGCTGGGGTCGGTCAGCAGGGTGCAGCCGGCTTCACGGCAAAACGCCTTGCCGATCATGAAGTCGCGGTTGCCATGCATCAGATAAATCTTCGTGCCGCTGTCACTCAGTTCTCGCAGGGCCTGGGCGATAGTGCGCTGGAAGGGTGTAATGGCATCATCGCCCACCCACACCTCGAAGAAGTCGCCGAGGATGTACAGCGCCTCGGCCTGGGGCGCACGGCTATGCAGGAAATGCAAGAACGCCCGGCTAATGTCCGGGCGCTCCTGTTCAAGATGCAGATCGGAGATCAGTAGGATCACTCAACGATCTCGGCACGCTCGATGATCACGTCGTC
Organism: Pseudomonas taeanensis MS-3; assembly: GCF_000498575.2. Lineage (GTDB taxonomy): Bacteria > Pseudomonadota > Gammaproteobacteria > Pseudomonadales > Pseudomonadaceae > Aquipseudomonas > Aquipseudomonas taeanensis. The sequence continues at coordinate 96,267 of NZ_AWSQ01000003.1, read as the reverse complement.
TACTGGCACGTCCTGGTGGCCGGACTTCATGGTGGTGGCAACGCCTTTGATCTTCTCGACCACGTCCATGCCTTCAACCACTTCGCCGAATACCGCATAGCCCCAGCCTTGTACGGTCGGTGCGCTGTGGTCGAGGAAGGTGTTATCGGCCACGTTGATGAAGAACTGCGCGGAGGCCGAGTGTGGCTCCATGGTACGGGCCATGGCGACGGTGCCGATTTTGTTGGAGAGGCCGTTGTTGGCTTCGTTCTTGATCGTTGCGCGGGTGGTCTTTTGCTTCATGCCCGGTTCGAAACCACCGCCCTGGACCATGAAGTTGCTGATCACGCGGTGAAATACGGTGTTGTCATAATGGCCGTCTTTTACATAGGCCTTGAAGTTGGCCACGGTTTCCGGGGCTTTGTCTTCGAATAGGTTCAGGGTGATGACGCCGTGGTTGGTGTGCAGCTTGATCATTGAAATAATCGCTCTGTCGAGAAAGTCGAAGGCCTGTCAGGGGATTGACCGCTTCGGCTATGATAAGCGCTTTGTTTTAGCCGGCCTACCCCGCGCCGTGCACCAGCATGATCAAGGACCCCATGAGCAAGCCAGAGACTGCCGCCGCTACGAACTTTCTTCGTCCCATCGTCCAGGCCGACCTGGAGAGCGGTAAGCACGCGAAGATCATTACCCGTTTTCCGCCGGAGCCCAATGGTTACCTGCACATCGGCCATGCCAAGTCGATCTGCCTGAATTTCGGCCTGGCCAAGGAGTTCGGTGGCGAGTGCAACCTGCGCTTTGACGACACCAACCCGGCCAAGGAAGACCAGGAATACATCGAGGCGATCAAGAACGACCTGCTCTGGCTGGGCTTTCAGTGGGCCGGGGAGGAGCGTTATGCCTCCAACTACTTCGACCAGTTGCATGACTGGGCTGTGGCGCTGATCAAGGCCGGCAAGGCCTATGTTTGCGATTTGTCTCCTGACGAAGCACGCGAGTACCGCGGCAATCTTACCGAGCCGGGCAAGAACAGCCCGTTCCGCGAGCGCAGCGTCGAGGAAAACCTCGACCTGTTTGCGCGCATGAAAGCCGGCGAGTTCCCCGATGGCGCGCGCGCGCTGCGAGCGAAGATCGACATGGCCTCGCCGAACATGAACCTGCGCGACCCGATCCTCTATCGCATCCGTCATGCCCACCATCACCAGACCGGTGACAAGTGGTGCATTTACCCGAGCTATGACTTCACCCACGGTCAGTCGGATGCCATCGAAGGCATCACTCATTCGGTCTGCACCCTGGAGTTCGAGGATCACCGCCCACTGTACGAGTGGTTCCTCGACAACCTGCCGGTGCCGGCCAAGCCGCGCCAGTATGAATTCGCCCGCCTCAACCTGAACTACACCATCACCAGCAAGCGCAAGCTCAAGCAGTTGGTCGATGAAGGCCACGTGCAGGGCTGGGACGACCCGCGCATGTCGACCCTGACCGGCTATCGCCGTCGCGGTTATACCCCGCAGTCAATTCGCAAGTTCTGCGACATGATCGGCGTCAACCGGGCCGGCGGCGTGGTCGATGTCGGCATGCTGGAGTTCAGTATCCGCGATGACCTGGACGCCAATGCCGCGCGTGCCATGTGCGTGCTCAAGCCGCTTAAGGTGGTGATCACCAACTACCCGGAAGGCCAGGTCGAGAATCTCGAGCTACCGCGTCATCCGAAGCAGGACATGGGCGTGCGTCAGCTGCCATTCGCCCGCGAGATCTACATCGACGTCGGCGACTTCGAGGAAGTGCCGCCCGCCGGCTTCAAGCGCCTGGTCCCAGGTGGCGAGGCGCGCCTGCGCGGCAGCTACGTGATCCGCGCCGACGAGGCGATCAAGGATGCCGACGGCAATATAGTCGAACTGCGCTGCTCCTATGACCCGGACACCCTCGGCAAGAACCCCGAAGGGCGCAAGGTCAAGGGCGTGATCCACTGGGTGCCGGCCGCCGAGAGCGTCGAGTGCGAAGTGCGTCTGTACGACCGCCTGTTCCGTTCGGCCAACCCGGAGAAGGCAGAAGAGGGCGCCAGCTTCCTCGACAACATCAACCCCGAGTCGCTGGTAGTGCTCAAGGGCTGTCGCGCCGAACCGTCACTGGCCCAGGCGCAGCCTGAGGAACGCTTCCAGTTCGAGCGTGAAGGCTATTTCTGCGCCGACATCAAGGACAGCAAGCCGGGTGCGCCGGTGTTCAACCGCACCGTGACCCTGCGCGACTCCTGGGCCTGACGCTCGGGAAGACTGATTGAAACCGGGCCAGTGCGCTGGTCCGTGATTGCCAAGGAATTCTGATGCTCTCGATTTACAACACGCTGACCAAAAGCAAAGACGTCTTCACACCGCTGGTGGGCAACCAGGTGCGCCTCTATGTGTGCGGCATGACGGTCTATGACTTCTGCCATATCGGTCATGCGCGGGTGATGGTGGCGTTCGACGTGGTTACCCGCTGGCTGCGCCATCGCGGCTACGACGTGAACTATGTGCGTAACATCACCGACATCGACGACAAGATCATCAAGCGCGCCCAGGAGAACGGTGAGCCCTTCGAAGCACTGGTCGAGCGGATGATCGCCGCCATGCACGAAGACGAGGCGCGTCTCAGCGTGCTGCGCCCGGATCAGGAGCCGCGCGCCACCGGGCACATCCCCGGCATGCACACGATGATCCAGAGCCTGATCGACAAGGGCTTCGCCTACGCCCCCGGCAATGGCGATGTCTACTACCGGGTCGGTAAGTTTGTCGGCTACGGCAAGTTGTCGAGGAAGAAGATCGAAGACCTGCGCGTCGGCGCGCGTATCGAAGTCGACGAGTCCAAGCAGGACCCGCTGGACTTCGTCCTGTGGAAGGGTGCAAAGCCCGGCGAGCCGAGCTGGCCGTCGCCCTGGGGCGCGGGTCGGCCGGGCTGGCACATCGAGTGCTCGGTGATGTCGACCTGCTGCCTGGGCGAGACTTTCGACATCCACGGCGGCGGCCCGGATCTGGTGTTTCCGCACCACGAGAACGAAATCGCCCAGAGTGAGGCGGCTACCGGTAAGCTCTACGCCAACGCCTGGATGCACGCCGGCGCGGTCCGCGTGGACGGCGAAAAGATGTCCAAATCCCTGGGCAACTTCTTCACCATCCGCGAGGTGCTGGAAAAGTACCATCCGGAAGTGGTGCGTTACCTGCTGGTGTCCAGTCACTACCGCAGCCCGATCAATTACTCCGAAGACAGCCTCAAGGAAGCCAAGGGCGCTCTGGAGCGCTTTTACCACTCCCTGCGCGGCTTGCCCGAGGTGCCGGCGGCCGGCGGCGAAGCCTTCGTCGAGCGCTTTGGCGCGGCGATGGACGACGATTTCAACTCACCGGAAGCCTGCGCCGTATTGTTCGAGCTGACTCGCGAGATCAATCGCCTGCGCGACACCGACCAGCAGGCGGCGGCCGGTCTGGCGGCGCGCTTGAAAGAGTTGGCTGGCGTGCTCGGCGTGTTGCAGTTGCAGCCCGATGCCTTCCTTCAGGCCGGCGCCGCAGGCAAGGTCGATGCTGCCGAAGTGGACGCTCTGATCGCCGCGCGCCTGCAAGCCCGCGCCGAGAAGAACTGGGCCGAGTCCGACCGCATCCGCGACCAGCTCAGCGCCATGGGCGTGGTGCTGGAAGACGGCAAAGGCGGCACGACCTGGCGCCTGGCTGAGTAAGTTACTTACTGAATTGAACAGGCCGCTTTCGAGCGGCCTTTTCATTGGTACTCGACATCTGCGGTTGCCCGCCAATGACGAGTGTCGGGCTGCTTGCCTGGGTTGGCGAAGCTTTTTATACCTTCAAGCCTTGTTCGCGCAGTCGCTTGTACAAGGTGTTGCGACTCACGCCCAGGCTCCTCGCCAGATAGGAAATATTCCCGCCACACGCCTCAAGCTGGCTGGCCAGGTCCTCCTCAGTGGTTGCCGTTAGTGCCGGTTGGGGGGCTTGGCTGATTGGCTCAGGCGCGATGGTCATCGCCTGCAAGTCTGCAAAAAAGTCATCCGGCAAATGCTCGGGCCGAATCTGTTGCTCGTCGGCCATAGCCAGGGCGATCTGCAGCACGCTGCTGAGTTGGCGCAGGTTGCCCGGCCAGGGATGGCGCTGGAACAGGGTCACTACCTCAGGGCTGAGCCCGGCCGATTGGTGCGCTTCGCGGTGGTAATCCCAGATGCGTTGGAACATCGCGGCCTTGTCCGTGCGTTCGCGCAGAGGCGGCAATTCCAGGTTCAGACCGCTGATGCGGTAATACAGGTCCTGGCGAAACAGGCCGCTGTCGACGTCCTGGCGTAGCGGGCGGTTGGTGGCCGAGATCAGGCGGATATCTACCGGGTACAGCTCGCTGCTGCCCAGCGGTTGCACGCAGCGTTCCTGCAAGACGCGCAGCAGGCGGGCCTGGACCCGCAGGGGCATGTCGCCGACCTCATCGAGAAACAGCGTGCCTTTATGCGCCTTGCGAATCAGGCCAATGCTGCCTTTCTGGTTGGCGCCGGTGAACGCGCCTTTTTCGTAACCAAACAGCTCTGATTCAACCAGTTCGGCGGGGATGGCCGCACAGTTCACTGCAATAAACGCCTGCTTGCTACGCGAGCTGGCGTGGTGCAGGGCTTTGACGAACACTTCCTTGCCGACCCCGGTTTCGCCATGCACCAGAATCGGGATGTCTTTTTCAAGCAGGCGTTCGGCCTGGCGTACCGCTTTATCGACACGCGGGTCGCCCAGGTTGATCGAAGCTAGGGTAAGGCCATTGCCAGTCTGCTCTGGTGGAGCACTCGGACGAAAATCCCGGGCTTGGATCGGCGCCGGTTGCTGCGGGCGATTGATCTGGGCATGAAAGCGAAAGCGACCACTCGCGCGCAGGTTGAAGGGTTGTGCTTCGGGCTGGTTGAGCAAGTACTGCAGCGGTACATCGAACAGGCTTTCGATATTCATCCGCGCCAGGCCGACGCCGAGCAGGCTGTCGGCGCGGCGGTTGGCTGAAACGATCTGACCCGTCTCGTCGAACACCAGCAGACCGGCCCAGGGACTGTTGAGATTGTTCAGGCTGGTGTTGAAGGTCAGCTGAAAATAGCGCTGCTTGAACAGGTTGAGAATCAGTCGGTTTTCTACCGACTGGCTCATCATCTTGACCATGCCGAGGGTGTGCGAGGGCGGCAGGTAGCTGTCACTGGAGACATCCAGCACTGCGATCATCTGTCGCTGCTCGTCGAAAATCGGCGAGGCCGAGCCCGTCATGAAGCGGTTGGCCTTGAGAAAGTGCTCGTCATGCTGGATGTGCACGGCCTGGCCGCAGGTCAGCGCGGTGCCGATGGCATTGGTGCCTGTGTAGCGTTCCAGCCAGTTGGCGCCAGCGACGAAGCCGGGGGCGTGGGTCGGTTCGATGAAGCGTTGATCGCCCCAGGATTGCAGCAATTGCCCTTGGCTGTCGGCCAGCATGATCAGGCAGTTGGAGTTGGCCATGATGTTGCCGTAGTAAGGCAGCACTTCCTTGTGCGTGGTCTGCACCAGTGCGTGTTGGCTCTCCAATAGCGCGGACACCTCGCCCTGGCCGGGGCGGACAAAACTGGGGGCGCTGTGGTGAGTCAAGCCAAACTCGCGGCAGCGCGCCCAGGAGTCTTGAATGACAGTTTCGTGGGAGGGCGCCTGGGCAGCTTCAGCCATAAGAAGGATGTTCCGTTTGTCTGCGTATCTATTGTTTTTATCAGTCGCTGGGCGAGTGCTCGGCAGCCAGCGCGGCCTACAGAGTGTTGTTCAGATGTGTTCACTGTCAACGCTGAAAGTGTTCAGTTGTTCAAATTGAACACTGCGCAATCTGCGTTCATGGCTCTGTTCGATTTAAATTTTTTTATTAAAATGTATTAAATAACAATAACTTAAAGCTATTAAAGTGATGGGTTTTGCAGGCTGGCACCGAATTCGCTTATGCAGTGCAACGCGGTTTTTCGACCGCAGGGCACAACAATAATAAGGGCACGCCATGTCGCTTACCCTCGAGCATGTCACTCGAGTCGTCGATAACCAGCTGTATATCGACGACGCCTGTCTGAGTTTCGAACCTGGATCTTTCAACGTCTTGCTGGGCCGCACCTTGTCCGGCAAGACCAGCCTGATGCGTTTGTTGGCTGGCCTGGACAGGCCAAGCAGTGGGCGCATTCTGATGAATGGTGCGGACGTGACCGGAGTGCCGGTGCGTAAGCGCAACGTCTCGATGGTCTACCAGCAGTTCATCAACTACCCGACCATGACGGTGTTCGAGAACATCGCCTCGCCGCTGCGTCAGGCCGGCATCGGTAAAGACGAGATTGCCAGCAGGGTGCTGGAGACTGCGCGGATGCTGCATATAGAAGCCTTGCTGGAGCGCCATCCGCTGGAGTTGTCCGGTGGCCAGCAGCAGCGTACGGCCATGGCCCGGGCGCTGGTCAAGGATGCTGAGGTGGTGCTGTTCGACGAGCCCCTGGTCAACCTCGACTACAAGCTGCGCGAAGAACTGCGTCAGGAAATGCGCGAGCTGTTCAAGACCCGCCACACCATCGCGATTTACGCGACGACCGAGCCTAATGAGGCGCTTGCCTTGGGCGGCACTACCACGGTCCTTCACGAGGGCCGGGTGATTCAGAGCGGTAAAACTGCCGAGGTGTATCACCGTCCGCAGCAGGTATTGGCTGCCGAGTTGTTCTCCGAGCCGCCAATCAACTTGATGCCGGGGCGTATCACGGGCACCGAAGTAAGTTTCGCCGATGCCGTACATTTTCCACTCAATCCTGACCTGCAGGAAATTGCCGAGGGTGAGTACCGTTTTGGTGTGCGCCCCAGTCACATCGGGCTGGTGCCGTCGAACGACGACGATCTTGAGTTGGCAGTGACAGTCGATCTGGCTGAAATCAGCGGTTCGGAAACCTTCCTGCATGTGAGCAACGATCAGTTCGTCCTGGTTCTGCACTTGCCGGGGGTGCATGAATACGACGTCGACACGCCGATTCTGATCTACATCCCCACGCACAAATTGTTCGCGTTCGACACTCAAGGTCAGCTGGTGCAGGCACCGAGCCGTCGCGTAGGGAGGAGTGCCTGATGGCCGAGATTCGTTTGCAGAACCTGGCGCACAGCTACAGCCGTGAACCACAAGGGCCGGAAGATTACGCGATCCGTGAGATGACCCATGTCTGGGAGCAGGGCGGTGCCTATGCATTGCTGGGTCCCTCGGGTTGCGGCAAGTCGACCTTACTCAACATCATTTCCGGCTTGCTGGTGCCGTCCGAGGGGCAGGTGATGTTCGACATGCGCGAGGTCAACGAGCTCTCGCCGCAGGAACGTAATATCGCCCAGGTTTTCCAGTTTCCGGTGGTCTACGACACCATGACGGTGTTCGACAACCTGGCGTTTCCGTTGCGCAATCAAGGCATGGCCGAGCCACGGGTGATGAGCAAGGTGCACGAAATCGCCGAGGTGCTCGACCTGCACCCGCTGTTGCATCGAAAAGCCAGCAACTTGACCGCTGACGAGAAGCAGAAGGTCTCCATGGGCCGTGGTCTGGTGCGTGACGACGTGTCGGCGATTCTCTTCGACGAGCCGCTTACGGTGATCGATCCGCACCTCAAGTGGAAGCTACGGCGCAAGCTCAAGCAGATCCATGAGCAGTTCAACATCACCATGGTCTACGTCACCCACGATCAGTTGGAGGCTTCCACCTTCGCCGACAAGATCGCGGTGATGTACGGCGGTCAGATCGTCCAGTTCGGCACGCCGCGTGAACTGTTCGAGCGACCCAGCCACACCTTTGTCGGCTATTTCATCGGCAGTCCGGGCATGAACCTGATCAATGTCAGCCTTTGCGAGGGTGGGGTGCAGTTCGCCGACACCCGTCTGCCGCTGAGCCCGGCACTGAATACGCGCCTCGCTGAGATGAATTGGCAGACCTTGAAGGTCGGTATCCGCCCCGAGTTCGTGCATGTCTGGGATGGGCCCTACGAGGGCGCCCTGTGCGGCGATGTGGTGCATGTCGAGGATCTGGGTACCTACAAGATCCTCACCCTGCGCCTCGATGGTCAGGTGCTCAAGGTGCGCCTGCAGGAGGATCAACCGGTGCCGCAGCAGCAGGTCTACCTGAGCTTCCCGGCGCAGTGGCTGATGCTTTATGCCGATGACTACCTGGTGGAGGTGGCGCCATGAACAAGGTGCATAACAACAAGGCCTGGTGGTTGGTGCTGCCGGTGTTTCTGCTGGTGGCATTCAGTGCCATCGTGCCGATGATGACGGTGGTCAACTACTCCGTGCAGGACATCTTCGACCCCTCGACGCGTATTTTCGTCGGCTTCGACTGGTACAAGCAGGTGCTGCAGGACCCGCGCCTGCACGACTCATTGTTGCGCCAGTTCATCTATTCGGGATGTGTGCTGCTGATCGAGATTCCCCTGGGTATTGCCATAGCCTTGACCATGCCGACCAAGGGGCGCTGGGCCTCGTTGTGTTTGATCGTGATGGCCATTCCATTGCTGATTCCGTGGAACGTGGTCGGCACCATCTGGCAGATCTTCGGTCGTGCCGACATCGGTCTGCTCGGCTGGAGCCTGAACGAAGCGGGGATCGACTATAACTACGCTTCCAACACCATGGACGCCTGGGTGACGGTGCTGGTCATGGATGTCTGGCATTGGACCTCGCTGGTGGCGCTGCTGTGCTATTCCGGGCTGCGGGCGATTCCCGATGTCTACTATCAGGCCGCACGGATCGATCGCGCCTCGGCCTGGGCGGTGTTTCGTCATATCCAGTTGCCGAAGATGAAAAGCGTGTTGCTGATCGCGGTGCTGCTGCGCTTCATGGACAGCTTCATGATCTACACCGAGCCCTTCGTACTCACCGGGGGCGGGCCGGGCAATGCGACGACCTTCCTCAGTCAGACGCTAACCAAGATGGCCATTGGGCAATTCGACCTGGGGCCGGCGGCGGCCTTCTCGCTGGTGTATTTCCTGATCATTCTGCTGTTGTCCTGGCTGTTCTATACCGCCATGACCCATGCCGACAAGAATCGCTGAGGCTCCGACCATGAATCTACGAAAAAAAATGGTGCTGGCGCTGTATATCCTGTTTCTGCTGGTGCCGATCTATTGGCTGCTGAACATGTCGTTCAAGAGTAATACCGAGATTCTCGGCGGCCTGACATTCTGGCCGCAGGACTTCACTCTGGCCAATTACAAGGTGATCTTCACCGACCCCAGTTGGTACGAGGGGTACCTCAACTCGCTGTACTACGTGTGTCTGAACACCGTGATTTCGCTGACGGTAGCCTTGCCGGCGGCCTATGCGTTCTCGCGCTACCGTTTTCTCGGCGACAAGCACCTGTTCTTCTGGCTGCTGACCAACCGCATGGCGCCGCCGGCGGTGTTCCTGCTGCCATTCTTTCAGTTGTACTCCTCGATTGGCCTGTTCGACACCCATATCGCCGTGGCCCTGGCTCATTGCCTGTTCAGCGTGCCGTTGGCGGTGTGGATCCTGGAGGGCTTCATGTCCGGGGTGCCGAAGGAAATCGACGAGACGGCCTATATCGACGGCTACAGTTTTCCGAAGTTCTTCGTGAAGATCTTTATCCCGCTGATCGGCTCGGGCATCGGCGTCACCGCTTTCTTCTGCTTCATGTTCTCCTGGGTCGAACTGCTGCTTGCGCGCACGCTGACCTCGGTGAATGCCAAGCCGATCGTGGCGGTGATGACCCGCACCGTATCGGCGTCGGGGATCGATTGGGGGGTGCTCGCGGCGGCCGGGGTGCTGACCATCCTGCCGGGCATGTTGGTGATCTGGTTCGTCCGCAATCATGTGGCGAAGGGCTTCGCCCTTGGCCGGGTTTGAGGAGATAAGACTATGGGTTGGATGGCTTGGACTTTACCCACGGCAATTTTTTTCGGCGCCATCGCGCTGATACTGGTGGGCATGACCGTGTGGGAAATCCGCTCGCCCTGCGCAGAGCGTAGGGGCTTCCTGCCGATCGCGACGACTCGCGGTGATCGGCTGTTTATCGGGCTGCTCGGAAGCGCCTATTGGCATCTGCTGATACTGGGTGTAACCGATTGGTCGATCTGGATAGCCTCGCTGCTGTCCATGTTGTGGTTGTTTGCTGTGATGCGTTGGGGCTGAGGCAGAAATCAGCTGGCGAGGATGTGTGCTGCTGCAAGGGCGCCGATGGGTGTATCGATCTGCCGGTTGCCGATCTAACAATCAGAAAGGAGATGTCTATGTTCAACAATAACAACAAGACACGACATAGTGCGGCGCTGGCGGCTTTGCTCGCCTTGTCGGGCTTGAGTGGCGCTGCTTGGGCCGATGCTTACGAGGATGCGGCGAAGAAATGGATCGGTTCGGAGTTCGCACCGTCGACCCTGACGCCAGAGCAACAATTGCAGGAGTTGCAATGGTTCATCAAGGCGGCCGAGCCGTTTCGTGGCATGGACATCAATGTCGCCTCGGAAACCATCGCCACCCATGAATACGAGTCCAAGGTGCTGGCCAAGGCCTTCACTGAGATCACCGGGATCAAGATCAACCATGATCTGATTCAGGAGGGCGACGTTGTCGAAAAGCTGCAAACTCAGATGCAGTCGAACAAGAACATCTATGACGGTTATATCAATGACTCGGACCTGATCGGCACGCACTTTCGTTACGGCAAAGTGGTGCCGATCAGCGACATGATCGCCGGCGATGGCAAGGACTTCACCCTGCCGACCCTGGACCTGCAGGATTTTATCGGCCTGTCCTTTACCACGGGGCCGGATGGTAAGTTGTACCAGCTGCCCGATCAGCAGTTCGCCAACCTCTATTGGTTCCGTGCTGACTGGTTCGAGCGTCCCGAGTTGAAAGCCAAGTTCAAGGAGATCTACGGTTACGAGCTGGGCGTGCCGGTCAACTGGTCAGCCTACGAAGACATCGCCGAATTCTTCTCCGAGAAGGTCAAGGAGATCGATGGTCAACGTATTTACGGTCACATGGATTACGGTAAAAAGGATCCATCGCTCGGCTGGCGCTTCACCGATGCCTGGTTCTCCATGGCCGGTGCCGGCGACAAAGGCTTGCCTAACGGCCTGCCGGTAGATGAATGGGGCATTCGCGTCGAGGGCTGTCGCCCAGTGGGCTCCAGTGTCTCCCGTGGTGGTGATACCAACGGCCCGGCAGCGGTATTCGCCACCGGTAAATATGTCGACTGGATGCGCAAGTTCGCACCGCCGGAAGCGCAGGGCATGACCTTCTCTGAGTCGGGCCCGGTGCCTGCCCAGGGCAATATTGCTCAGCAGATTTTCTGGTACACCGCCTTCACCGCAGACATGACCAAGCCGGGGCTGCCGGTGGTTAACGAGGATGGCACGCCGAAGTGGCGCATGGCGCCGTCGCCGAAAGGTCCGTACTGGGAAGAAGGCATGAAGCTGGGCTATCAGGACACTGGTTCCTGGACCTTCCTCAAGTCCACTCCAGAAAAGCAGCGTTTGGCCGCCTGGTTGTATGCGCAGTTCGTAGTCTCCAAGACTGTCTCGCTGAAGAAGACCCTGGTAGGGCTGACGCCTATTCGTGAGTCGGATATCAACTCACAGGCCATGACCGATGCAGCACCGAAGCTGGGCGGTTTGGTTGAGTTCTATCGCAGTCCGGCGCGGGTGCAGTGGACGCCGACAGGTACTAACGTGCCGGATTACCCACGCTTGGCTCAGTTGTGGTGGCAGTTCATTGCCGAAGCAGCGAGCGGGGATAAAACACCGCAAGAGGCGCTGGATGGCCTGGCGGCGGCACAGGACACCATGATGGGGCGCCTGGAGCGTGCCGGGGTACAGGGTGACTGCGGTCCGAAGCTGAACGAGCCACGAGACCCACAGTACTGGCTGGATCAGCCGGGTGCTCCGAAGCCGAAACTGGCCAACGAAAAACCCAAGGGCGAGACCATCAACTACAGCGAACTGCTGAAGTCCTGGGAGCAGGCGCGCAACTAAGTGCTCTGTTAAGCATAAAAAAACGGCACCTTCGGGTGCCGTTTTTATGCGAGCTGGTATCAGTCGTGTAGGTGCTCGGCAGCGTGCAGGGTGTTTTCCAGCAGGCAGGCGCGGGTCATCGGGCCGACCCCGCCTGGTACCGGGGTAATCCAGCCTGCTCGGGGTAGGGCGGTTTCATAGACGACATCGCCGATCAATTTGCCGTCGTGCTGTCGATTGATTCCGACGTCGATGACGATGGCGCCTTCCTTGATCCATTCACCCTTGACCAGGCCTGGTTTGCCGGCGGCAACCACCACGATATCTGCGGCGGCAACATGGCCGGGCAAGTCCTTGGTGAATCGATGAGTAATAGTCACGGTGCAGCCCGCCAGCAGCAGTTCCATGGCCATGGGGCGACCGACGATGTTCGAGGCGCCTACCACCACGGCATGCATCCCATAAAGGTCGACACCAGTACTCTGCAGTAAGGTGATGATGCCTTTCGGGGTGCAGGGGCGCAGCAGCGGCATGCGCTGAGCCAGGCGGCCGATGTTATAGGGGTGAAAACCGTCGACATCTTTATCTGGGCGAATGTGCTCGAGTAGCAGCGAGGCATCCAGATGTTGCGGTAGTGGCAGTTGGACGAGGATGCCATCAATATTCGTGTCTTCATTCAAGCGGTCGATCAGGGCCAGTAGTTCAGCTTGGCTGGTGCTGGCGGGAAGATCGTAAGCCTGAGAGAGAAAGCCAACTTCTTCACAATCTTTGCGCTTGTGCGAGACGTAGACCTGAGAGGCAGGGTCGTTGCCGACCAGGATGACCGCCAGACCCGGTGCGCGCTTGCCTTGCTGACGTCGTTCGGTGACGCGCTGGGCTATCTGCTGGCGGAGGTTGGCGGCGATCGTTTTACCGTCGATCAGTTGTGCGGTCATTGCGCTTGGTTAACCATTGGAAAGGACTGAAAAAGGACGCGCATTCTCGCATGGCGAGGCGGGTGGGCAAAGGCACAAGCCCGGTAATTTCGCGTAACGCCTTTATCTCGCTGATTTTTTTAACTTTTAGTGTTGACGGCTGGTAAGTGCCTCTATAAGATTCGCCCCGCTTGTCGAGTACAGCCAAACACTGGGTAAGACGGCAAACGCGGGGGTTCAGGCTCTTGCAGATGTCGAAAGCTTTAAGTCTGCACTTGCAGATGGATAGGCGCCCGTAGCTCAGCTGGATAGAGCATCCGCCTTCTAAGCGGATGGTCGCAGGTTCGAGTCCTGCCGGGCGTGCCATTTGGCAGCTTTGGCACAAGCAAATGCAATATGGTGGGCGTAGCTCAGTTGGTAGAGCACAGGATTGTGACTCCTGTTGTCGTGGGTTCGATCCCCATCGTCCACCCCATATTCCAAAGCGCCAGGCCCAAGGCCTGGCGCTTATGTTTCAACGCCTTACCCTGCGGACGTGGTGGAATTGGTAGACACACTGGATTTAGGTTCCAGCGCCGCAAGGTGTGAGAGTTCGAGTCTCTCCGTCCGCACCATCTTTATCTTCTCTCCCGTTTGCCGCTTGCATCTAGGGTGACTTCTGTAAATTGACCCTCTAGAATGCATGCCCTTGATCTGGGGCCGGAAACGGCCGGCTTAATGTCTGTGCAACGAGGATTATCAATGCAAGTTTCTGTTGAAAACACTTCTGCTCTTGAGCGTCGCATGACCGTCGGCGTTCCCGTCGAGCGCATCGAGACTGAAGTCAACAAGCGTCTGCAGCAGACTGCCCGTCGCGCCAAGGTTCCTGGTTTCCGTCCTGGCAAAGTGCCGATGAGCGTCATTCGTCAGCGTTATGAAGACGCTGCTCGCCAGGAAGCCCTGAGCGATCTGATCCAGTCGACTTTCTATGAGGCCGTTGTCGAGCAGAAGCTCAACCCGGCCGGTGCTCCGGCTGTTGAGCCTAAATCCTTCGAGAAGGGTAAGGATCTGGAGTACGTCGCTACATTCGAAGTGTTCCCTGAGTTTCAGGTGACCGGTTTCGAGTCCATTGCCATCGAGCGCCTGCAGGCTGAAGTGGCTGATGCAGACCTCGACAACATGCTGGAAGTTTTGCGCAAGCAGAACACCCGTTTTGAAGCTGTTGAGCGGGCTGCCGAAGATGGCGACCAGCTGAACATCGACTTCGAAGGTAAAATCGACGGCGAAGTGTTCGCTGGTGGTTCGGCTAAAGCTACTCAGCTGGTTCTCGGCTCCGGCCGCATGATTCCAGGTTTCGAGGATGCCTTGGTGGGTGCCAAAGCAGGCGAAGAGCGGGTGATCAATCCGACATTCCCGGCTGACTACCAGAATCTCGATCTGGCCGGTAAGACCGCTGAGTTCAGCGTGACGGTTAACAGCGTTTCCGCTCCGCAGCTGCCAGAGCTGAACGAAGAGTTCTTCGCTCTGTTCGGCATCAAGGAAAGCGGCCTGGAAGGCTTCCGTGCCGAAGTGCGTAAGAACATGGAGCGCGAGTTGCGTCAGGCCGTTACCTCCAAGGTGAAAAACCAGGTGATGGATGGCCTGTTGGCAGCCAATCCGATCGAAGTGCCAAAAGCACTGCTGGCTAACGAAGTCAACCGTCTGCGGGTCCAGGCTGTTCAGCAGTTCGGTGGCAACATCAAGCCAGAGCAGCTGCCGGCAGAACTGTTCGAAGAGCAGGCTAAGCGCCGTGTAGTGCTCGGCCTGATCGTCGCCGAAGTGGTCAAGCAGTTCGAGTTGAAGCCGAATGAGGACCGCGTGCGTGAGATGATCAAGGAAATGGCATCCGCTTACCAAGAGCCTGAGCAGGTTGTGGCGTGGTACTACAAAAACGACCAGCAGATGAGCGAAGTACGCTCGGTTGTGCTGGAAGAGCAAGTTGTAGATACTGTTTTGCAGAAGGCCAATGTGACCGATAAAGCGGTCTCTTACGAAGAAGCTGTCAAGCCGGTAGAAGCACCCCCCGCCGCCTGATTTCTTTACCTCGTTCGAACATGCCATAAGCCAGCCTCCGCGCTGGCTTATGCGTATTTGAGACGTGACTATTTAGGGAGCAACTGCAAGACATGTCCCGTAATCCTCTGATGCAGCAAATGCCTGACATTCAAGCCGCTGGCGGCTTGGTGCCCATGGTTATCGAGCAAACGGCCCGTGGTGAGCGTGCCTACGACATTTATTCGCGCCTGCTCAAGGAGCGAGTGATCTTCCTGATCGGTCCGGTCGAAGACTATATGGCCAATCTGGTAGCCGCTCAGCTGCTGTTCCTTGAGGCAGAGAATCCAGACAAGGATATTCATCTGTACATCAACTCGCCGGGCGGCTCGGTCACTGCGGGTATGTCGATCTACGACACCATGCAGTTCATCAGGCCCGATGTGTCCACCATCTGTATCGGCCAGGCCTGCAGTATGGGGGCATTGCTTCTGACCGCCGGCGCTGCGGGTAAGCGCTTCTGTTTGCCGCACTCACGGATGATGATTCATCAGCCGCTGGGTGGTTTCCAGGGGCAGGCCTCGGATATTGAGATTCACGCCCGTGAGATCCTGACTATTCGCGAGCGCCTGAACAAGGTCTTGGCTGACCATACTGGCCAGCCACTTGAGGTGATTGCTAGAGACACCGATCGCGATAATTTCATGAGTGGTGAGACGGCAGTGGCCTACGGGCTTATCGACAAGGTCCTCGATAAGCGCCAAGCTTCCAGCTAATCAGCGCTGATCGCGCGCGACCGACAGGCTGTCGGTCGCGGTGTGGGCTTGAAAATGCCCGCATTTGCCTTCATCTTGTGTTTCAAGCCTACCGTATTGGATTTATCGAATGACTGACACCCGCAACGGCGAGGACAACGGCAAGTTGCTTTATTGCTCCTTCTGCGGCAAAAGCCAGCATGAAGTGCGCAAATTGATTGCCGGCCCCTCGGTCTTTATCTGCGACGAGTGCGTCGACCTGTGCAATGACATCATCCGCGAGGAGGTGCAGGAAGCGCAGGCCGAAAGCAGTGCGCACAAGCTCCCTTCGCCCAAGGAAATCAGCACCATCCTGGATCAGTATGTAATCGGTCAGGAGCGTGCGAAGAAAGTTCTGGCAGTGGCGGTATACAACCACTACAAGCGCCTCAATCAGCGTGAAAAGAAAGACGACGTCGAGCTGGGTAAGAGCAATATCCTGCTGATGGGCCCTACTGGTTCGGGTAAGACCTTGTTGGCCGAAACGCTCGCGCGACTGCTCAATGTGCCTTTCACCATCGCAGATGCCACCACGCTGACCGAGGCCGGTTATGTGGGGGAGGATGTTGAGAACATCATTCAAAAGCTGCTGCAGAAATGCGACTACGATGTAGAGAAGGCCCAGATGGGTATCGTCTATATCGATGAAATCGATAAGATTTCGCGCAAGTCCGACAATCCATCGATTACCCGTGATGTCTCGGGTGAGGGCGTGCAGCAGGCCTTGTTGAAGCTGATTGAAGGCACTGTGGCTTCCGTTCCTCCGCAGGGTGGTCGTAAGCATCCACAGCAGGAATTCCTGCAGGTCGATACGCGCAACATCCTGTTTATTTGTGGTGGTGCGTTCTCCGGCCTGGAAAAGGTCATTCAAGGGCGTTCGACCAAGGGCGGCATCGGTTTCAATGCAGAAGTCCGCAGCAAGGATCTTGGCAAAAAGATTGGCGAGTCACTGCGCGAAGTGGAGCCGGATGATCTGGTGAAGTTTGGCTTGATTCCCGAGTTTGTCGGTCGTCTGCCGGTGATCGCCACCCTTGATGAGCTGGATGAGGCTGCGCTCGTGCAAATCCTCACTGAGCCGAAGAATGCCTTGACCAAGCAATATGCCAAGTTGTTTGAGATGGAAGGTGTCGATCTGGAGTTCCGTCCAGACGCCCTGAAATCCGTGGCGAACAAGGCTCTGGAGCGCAAGACTGGTGCGCGTGGTTTGCGCTCGATTCTTGAGGGGATCTTGCTCGACACCATGTACGAGATTCCTTCGCAGTCGGAAGTCAGTAAAGTAGTCATCGATGAGAGTGTTATCGATGGCTCATCCAAGCCGTTGTTCATTTACGAAAACAGCGAGCCGCCAGCCAAGGCTGCGCCTGACGCGTAAACACGCTTGTTACATGGTTAAAGCAAGGGGCCTGCGGGCCCCTTTGCATTTCCATCTCTAGTGCTTGTTTTTTGCGGAGGCTGCCCCCATCTTAGGGGCAAGGGGCATCCCACCTGTTTACGGCCGTATGGCCGCAGTAGAGCCAAAATCATGAAGACAACCATCGAATTACCTCTCTTGCCGCTGCGCGATGTTGTGGTCTATCCGCACATGGTTATTCCGCTGTTCGTGGGGCGCGAGAAGTCCATCGAAGCCCTGGAGGCGGCGATGAAAGGTGAGAAGCAGATTCTGTTGCTCGCCCAGAAAAACCCTGCGGACGATGATCCCGGCGAAGCAGATCTCTATCGCGTGGGCACCGTTGCGACTGTATTGCAACTGCTCAAACTGCCCGATGGTACGGTCAAGGTACTGGTCGAAGGCGAGCAGCGTGGCGAAATCGAAAATTTTATCGAGGTGGAGGGGTATTGCCGCGCTGAAGTGCAGCTGATCGATGAGTCCGATGCTGTCGGGCGCGAGGCTGAAGTCTTTGTGCGTACGCTGCTTAGCCAGTTCGAGCAATACGTACAGTTGGGTAAAAAGGTTCCTGCTGAGGTGCTGTCTTCGCTTAACGGTATCGATGATCCTAGTCGCCTGGTCGATACCATGGCGGCGCATATGGCGCTGAAGATCGAGCAGAAGCAAGAAATTCTGGAAATCACTGATTTAACCGCTCGCGTTGAACACGTACTTGCCTTGTTGGATGCGGAAAATGATCTGCTGCAGGTCGAAAAGCGCATACGTGGCCGTGTCAAAAAGCAGATGGAGCGTAGTCAGCGTGAGTACTATCTGAATGAGCAGATGAAGGCCATTCAGAAGGAGCTCGGCGATGGTGACGAAGGTCTCAATGAGCTGGATGAGCTCAAAAAACGTGTAGAAAATGCAGGCTTGAGCAAAGAGGCTCACGCCAAGGCTCAGGCTGAACTGAATAAGCTCAAGCAGATGTCGCCGATGTCTGCCGAGGCGACCGTGGTCCGTTCGTATATCGATTGGCTGGTCAACGTCCCATGGAAGGCACAGAGCAAGGTGCGCCTTGATCTGGCGCGGGCTGAGGCCATTCTTGATGCCGACCATTACGGACTGGAAGAAGTTAAGGAGCGGATTCTCGAGTTTCTCGCCGTGCAGAAACGGGTGAAAAAGCTCAAGGGTCCGGTGCTCTGTCTCGTTGGTCCGCCAGGGGTCGGTAAAACTTCGCTGGCGGAGTCGATTGCTCATGCTACCAATCGCAAGTTCATTCGCATGGCCTTGGGCGGTGTGCGCGATGAAGCTGAGATTCGTGGTCATCGGCGGACTTATATCGGCTCGATGCCTGGGCGTTTGATCCAAAAAATGACCAAGGTTGGTGTGCGTAATCCACTGTTCCTGCTCGATGAGATCGACAAGATGGGCCAGGATATGCGCGGTGATCCGGCCTCTGCATTGCTCGAGGTGCTCGATCCAGAGCAGAACCACAATTTCAATGATCACTATCTGGAGGTCGATTATGACCTGTCCGATGTGATGTTCCTGTGCACCGCCAACTCCATGAATATTCCGGCGCCGCTGCTGGATCGTATGGAGGTCATTCGTCTGCCTGGCTATACGGAAGACGAGAAGATCAATATTGCCACCAAGTACCTGGCGCAAAAGCAAATCCAGGCGAATGGGGTGAAGAAGGGCGAGTTGGAGTTCGAAGAATCGGCCATTCGCGACATTATTCGCTACTACACCCGCGAGGCTGGGGTGCGCAGCTTGGAGCGGCAGCTGGCCAAGATCTGTCGCAAGGCAGTGAAAGAATACGCTCGCGATAAGCGCTTTCAAGTGCTGGTCACCGCCGATTCTCTGGAGCACTTCCTCGGCGTGCGTAAGCACCGCTACGGTCTTGCTGAGCAGCAGGATCAGATCGGCCAGGTTACAGGCTTGGCATGGACTCAGGTGGGCGGTGAGTTACTGACCATAGAGGCGGCAGTCGTGCCGGGTAAGGGGCAGTTGATCAAGACCGGTTCGCTGGGTGATGTGATGGTCGAGTCGATTACTGCGGCGCAAACCGTCGTGCGCAGCCGGGCGAAGAGCCTGGGGATCCCGCTGGACTTCTACGAGAAGCGCGACATCCACATCCACATGCCGGAAGGGGCGACCCCTAAAGACGGCCCCAGTGCGGGCGTAGGCATGTGCACGGCGTTGGTCTCGGCCTTGACTCTGATTCCAGTTCGCGCTGACGTGGCGATGACCGGGGAAATTACCCTGCGCGGTCAAGTGTTGGCCATTGGTGGGCTGAAAGAAAAGTTACTTGCAGCACATCGGGGTGGAATCAAAACCGTGATCATTCCAGAAGAGAATGTGCGCGATTTGAAAGAGATTCCGGAGAATATTAAGCAGGACCTGGAGATTAAACCGGTTAAATGGATTGACGAAGTCCTACAAATTGCGCTGCAATACGCCCCGGAGCCCTTGCCCGATGCGGCTTCAGGGCTGGTTGCAAAGGATGACAAGCGCGAGTCTGATTCCAAGGAGCGAATTAGCACGCATTAGCTGGGAGGGTTTCTTGACACAATTTTAGAGCCCTTGTTATAAAGCGGCTCTTATTGTGTCGGCAAGCCATCCAGTAGCAGTTTTGCTTACACTAAAAATCAAGAAACAAACTCAACAGAAATTAAGGGGACTTAGAGTGAACAAGTCGGAACTGATCGATGCTATCGCTGCATCTGCTGATATCCCAAAAGCTGTTGCTGGCCGCGCGCTGGACGCAGTGATTGAATCTGTCACTGGTGCTCTGCAGGCTGGTGATTCCGTAGTACTGGTTGGTTTCGGTACCTTTGCTGTTAAAGAACGTGCTGCACGCACCGGTCGCAACCCGCAAACTGGCAAGCCGATCAGCATCGCTGCCGCTAAGATCCCAGGTTTCAAAGCTGGTAAAGCCTTGAAAGACGCCGTTAACTAAGCGTCTTTCAGGTATTGCCCTCCAGGTCAGCTTAATCCCTGATCTGGCAGCGGAGCGGTAGTTCAGTCGGTTAGAATACCGGCCTGTCACGCCGGGGGTCGCGGGTTCGAGTCCCGTCCGCTCCGCCAGTTACGAGAAGGCGCATCCTCGGATGCGCCTTTCTTCTATCCGGATTTTACCCACACTGCGCGGCTGCTTAATTTTGTACAGTCGTTCTGGGGGACACATGCTGCAGAACATCAGGGACAATTCACAGGGTTGGATTGCTAAAACCATTATTGCCATCATCGTCATGCTCCTGGCGTTGACCGGTGTCGAGGCTATTTTTACCGGCTCCAGCAACAGTCAAGATGCCGCTAAAGTGAACGGCAAAGAAGTCAGTCTGAATGAGCTCGGGCAAGCGGTTGAGATGCAGCGTCGTCAATTGCTGCAGCAGCTTGGCCGTGATTTCGATGCATCCTTGCTGGACGAGAAACTGCTGCGTGAAGCCGCTCTGAACGGTCTGATTGACCGTACGCTGTTGCTGCAAGGCGCGACTGACGCCAACTTCGCATTTTCTCAGCAAGCGCTGGATCAAGTGATTCTGCAAACCCCCGAGTTTCTTGTGGACGGCAAATTCAGCGCAGAACGCTTCGATCAGGTGATCCGTCAGCTTGGCTATAGCCGGCTGCAGTTTCGCCAGATGCTTGAGCAGGAAATGTTGATTGGTCAGCTGCGCGCGGGCTTGTCCAACAGTGGCTTTGTCACCAGCGCTGAAATAACCGCGTTTGCTCGCTTGGAAAAACAGACCCGCGATTTCGCGACCTTGACCCTGAAAGCCGACAGCTCTGCGGTTCAGCTGAGTGATGATGACATCAAGGCATACTACGATGCGCAAGCCACTCAGTTCATGAGCCCGGAGCAGGTAGTTCTGGATTATGTCGAGCTGAGCAAGGAGGGCTTCTTCGCTCAGGTCGAGGTGAGTGACGAGGCGTTGCAGAGTGCCTACGAGAATGAAATCGCCAACCTGGCTGAGCAGCGTCAGGCTGCGCATATCCTGATTGAGGTGAGTGATTCACTCAGCGATGAGCAGGCCAAAGCCAAGATTGAGGGCGTGCAAAAGCGTCTGCAGGAAGGCGAAGATTTCGCCGCGCTGGCAGAAGAGCTTTCTGACGATCCGGGTTCCGCTGCCAACGGTGGCGATCTGGGTTATGCCGGCCCCGGGGTTTATGACCCGACTTTCGAGGAAGCCTTGTATGCCTTGAAGGATGGCGAAGTGTCCGTGCCGGTACGCAGTGAATTCGGCTGGCACCTGATCAAGCTGTTGGGCGTGCAGGCGCCGGAAGTCCCAAGCTTTGCCAGCTTGAAAAGTAAGTTGGAGCGTGAACTTAAGGCGCAAAAGGTTGAACAGCGTTTTGTTGAAGTCAGCAAAGAGCTGGAAGACTCAGCGTTTGAGGCGTCTGACTTGGCTCAGCCCGCGCAGGAACTGGGGTTGGAGATCAAAACCACTGAAGCTTTCGGGCGTGAAGGTGGGCAGGGCTTGACTGCTAACCGTCAAGTTATTCAGGCGGCGTTCAGTGCCGAAGTGCTGGAAGACGGCAGTAACAGCAGTGTTATCGAGCTTGATCCGAATACTGCCGTGGTAGTGCGCGTCAAAGAGCACAGAAAGCCTGAGCGGTTAGCGCTCGAGCAAGTGGCGGACAGCATACGCACGCAGTTAACCGAGGTTCGTGCCAGTGAAGCCGCTAAGGCGCAAGGCGAGGAGCTCCTGGCTGCTCTGCAGGATGGCCAGACCCCGGTTGATCAGGCCTTGGCGGGACAGACTTGGAACGTAGTTGAAGCGGCTACACGCAGTCAGGAAGGCGTTGAGCCGGTTGTACTTCAGGCGTTGTTCCGTATGCCCAAGCCGACGGATCGCGAACAACCAACTTTTTCCGGTGTCAGTCTGAATAACGGCGATTTTGTGATTGTCCGTTTAAACGGCGTGAGTCAGCCTGAAGAGACCCTGAGTGCGGAAGATAAGGCCATGTACGGCCGCTTCCTGGCCTCGCGCAGTGGTCAGCAGGACTTTGCCGCGTTTCGTAAACACCTGAAGGATAAAGCGGATATCGAGCGTTTCTGATTCCACCTGTCTAGTCCTGAAATAGGTTTACACCTGTTTCACTCTCAAAACGCCCGGTGCACCGCATCGGGCGTTTTGTATTTCAAGGCCAGATGTGGCCGCTCTTCGTTATAAATAGCCACCGATTCGCCCACCATCTTCCGAGCCTCTGCCAGGTCTTTTGGCCGACGCAGCAGGAATTCCATCTTCAAAATACCGTTCACTCGCTCGGCCATCGCGTTTTGGTAACAGTCGTACCCGTCGGTCATTGAACAGGTAATGCCATGCTTGATGTGCAACTGCTGATAAAGGTCTGAGCAGTACTGGGCGCCGCGGTCAGAATGATGGATCAGAGGTTGGTCTGTTTCTCTCTCGCTGACAGCGCTCTTCAGAGCCTTGAGCACCGACTCCGTGTGCAACGTCTCATGCACGTGATGCCCTACGATTTTGCGTGAGAAGGCATCGGTCACCAGGCTTAGGTACGCTACATTTTCCTGGGTCGGCAGGTAGGTTATGTCGGCGACCCAAACTTGTTCAGGGCCCGTAGCAACAACCTGTGCTGGGCCGTCTTTTAGCAGATTGGGATGGCGTCGGAAGCGATGATGGCTGTGGGTGGTTTTGTGATAAGCACGTTTGCGTGGCACCAGTTCACGCGCCTCTCGCAGGATTGTGAACAACCGATCTCGCCCGACTTGCAGCGATGTTCTAGCTTCAATATGCAGTAAATGGTGCAGCTTGCGCGTTCCTAGCCGGGGCTGGCGGCGACGCTTTTCCAAGACAAAATCCAGCACGCCTTGATCGTGTTGGGCGCGGGCCTCGTATGCCCGGATTCGCTTGTAATAAGCCTGGCGCGAAATTTCCATAAACAGGCAAGCCCTAGTGATGCTCAGGCCTTCGATTTGCCCTTGCGAGAGGACTTGCCGGGTCGCTTTTTTACGATAGAAACGCCGTAGTCGTTTTTCAGAACGTTCACGACAGCTTCAAAAAATTGAGCCTTCTGGTTGCTCATCGTGAGCTGTTCTTCAAGCTCCTTGATCCGCTGCTCAGGCGTCAGTGGTGTGGATGACTTGTGCACGGCGCGGGTTCTCTGAACTCGAATGGATGCGCCTTGGCTCCAGTCCTGTCGACCATGTTTGCGTAACCAAACCAGCACTGTCGACCTACCCTGGATGCCATAGCGGGTTTGAGCGTCTTTATAACTCAACTCGCCTTTTTCAACTTGATCTACAACCGCCAATTTAAAAGCCAAGGTGTAATCGCGCTGACTGCGCCTTTTCCCCGAATCCATTGCGCCCTCCTGAAAATAGGTCAGAAGGTGTAAACCTTATTCAGGACGGGACAACCAGCATAAAAAAGGCCGCTTTAAGCGGCCTTTTTTATGCTTGAGTTTTAGCTGTCAGTCTTCGTCCATAGCGCCCATTGCAGTGGTGTTGAAGCCGCCATCGACGTAGAGGATTTCACCGCTGATACCGGACGCCAGATCGGAGCAGATGAAGGCGCCGGCGTTGCCGACTTCCTCAATGGTCACGTTGCGACGCAGTGGCGTCTGCTTCTCGTTGGCGGCAAGCATCTTGCGGAAGCTCTTGATGCCGGAGGCTGCGAGCGTGCGGATAGGCCCGGCGGAGATGGCGTTAACGCGTGTGCCCTCTGGACCAAGGCTGCCGGCCAGGTAGCGTACACCGGCTTCCAGGCTGGCTTTGGCCATACCCATCACATTGTAGTTCGGCATGGTCCGCTCGGCGCCCAGGTAGGACAGAGTGAGCAGGCTGCCATTGCGGCCCTTCATCATCTCGCGACCGGCTTTAGCCAGGGCTACCAGGCTGTAGGCGCTGATGTCATGAGCAATGCGGAAGCCTTCGCGGGTGGTGACGTCGGTGAAGTCGCCGTTCAGCTGGTCGCCTGGGGCGAAACCAACCGAGTGGACGATGCAGTCCAGACCGTCCCATTTCTTGCTCAGGGCCTCGAAAACCGAGACGATTTCCTCATCGCTGGCCACATCACAAGGGAAGCACAGTTCAGGGTTGGAACCCCAGCCTGCAGCGAACTCTTCGACCCGCCCTTTGAGTTTTTCATTCTGATAGGTGAAGGCCAGTTCAGCGCCTTCGCGGTGCATGGCCGCGGCGATACCCGAGGCGATGGACAGTTTACTGGCAACGCCAACGATCAGTACGCGCTTACCGCTTAGAAAACCCATGTGTGTTCTTCCTCTTCCTGCGTTAAGGATTAGTCGACAGTGGCTGGGGCCATGAAGGCGGCTTCCAGCAACTGCTGTGTATAAATGTGCTGAGGTGCCGCGAAGATCGTGTCTGCACGGCCTTGTTCGACCACCTGACCCTCCTTGACCACGATCAGATGGTGGCTGATCGCTCGAACCACCGCCAAATCATGGCTGATGAACAGGTAGCTCAGGTTGTACTTGGCCTGCAATGCTCGCAACAGCTCGACTACTTGGCGTTGAACTGTACGGTCGAGCGCAGAAGTCGGCTCGTCCAACAGTATCAGCGCCGGCTTCAGCACCAGTGCACGGGCAATAGCAATCCGCTGCCGTTGTCCACCGGAAAACTCGTGAGGGTAGCGATGCCGGGTTTCCGGATCCAGACCTACCTCCAAAAGCGCGTCGATAATCGCTTGTTCCTGCTCTGCATCCGTCCCCATGCGGTGTATGCGCAAGCCCTCGCCGACAATCATGCCGACCGACATCCGTGGGCTCAGGCTGCCGAATGGATCCTGAAATACCACCTGCATCTGCCGGCGCAGCGGGCGCACCTCCTGTTGTGACAAGCCGTCCATGGCCTGGCCTCGAAAGCGAATGGCGCCCTGACTGCCGAGCAGCCGAAGAATGGCCAAACCGAGGGTGGACTTGCCGGAACCGCTTTCGCCGACGATGCCCAGGGTTTGGCCCTGAGGCAGGCTGAAATTGATTCCATCCACCGCTTTCACATAATCGACGGTTTTGCGCAGTAGTCCTTTCTTGATCGGGAACCACACGCGCAGGTTGTCGACTTCCAGGATCGGTTCACCGGGCGGGTTGGCCACAGGCGAGCCGCTGGGCTCGGCACCGAGCAGTTCCTGGGTATAGGGATGCTGCGGTGCATGGAACAATGATTCACACGACGCTTGTTCGACGATCTGTCCGCGTTGCATGACACATACTCGATGAGCAATTCGTCGAACCAGGTTGAGATCGTGACTGATCAGCAGCAGGGCCATACCCAGGCGCGCTTGTAGCTCTTTGAGTAATTCGAGAATCTTCAGTTGGACGGTGACATCCAGAGCGGTGGTTGGCTCATCGGCAATCAACAGCTCGGGTTCGTTGGCCAGGGCCATGGCGATCATCACCCGCTGGCGTTGGCCGCCTGACAGCTCATGCGGGTAGGCCTTGAGGCGTTTGTGTGGCTCGGGAATGCCGACCAGGTCCAGCAGCTCAAGTGTGCGTACTGTGGCGGCTTTACCTGTCAGGCCCTTGTGCAGCGCCAACACTTCGTTGATCTGCTTCTCGATGCAGTGCAACGGGTTAAGGGAAGTCATCGGCTCCTGGAAGACCATGGCAATGCGATTGCCACGGATGCCACGCAGCCTGTTCTCACCAAGCTTGAGCAGGTCTTCTCCGGCGTAATGAATGCTGCCCGTGGGGTGCTGGGCCAGCGGGTAGGGCAGCAGTCGCAGGATCGAGTGCGCGGTGACTGATTTGCCGGAACCGCTCTCGCCAACCAGGGCTAGCGTCTCACCACGGCAGATATCGAAGCTGACGGCTTCGACCACCCGTTGTTTTGAATCGCCGGTGACGAACTCGACAGCCAGGTCACGGACTTCGATGAGGGGGGGGGAATCGGTCATCTTATTTCCTCGGGTCGAAGGCATCACGCGCCGCTTCGCCGATAAACACCAGCAGGCTCAACATGATCGCCAGTACGGCAAAGGCACTGATGCCCAGCCATGGCGCTTGCAGGTTGGACTTACCCTGGGCGACCAGTTCGCCCAGCGATGGTGCGCCAGGCGGCAGGCCGAAGCCGAGAAAATCCAGCGCGGTCAGGGTGCCGATGGCGCCCGTGAGGATGAATGGCATGAAGGTCATGGTCGACACCATGGCGTTAGGCAAGATGTGGTTGAACATGATGGCGCCGTTCTGCATGCCCAGGGCGCGGGCGGCACGGACATATTCCAGATTGCGGCCGCGGAGGAATTCGGCACGCACCACATCGACCAGGCTCATCCAGGAAAACAGCAGCATGATGCCCAGCAGCCACCAGAAGTTCGGTTGCACAAAACTGGCGAGGATGATCAACAGGTACAGCACTGGCAGGCCTGACCAGACCTCCAGAAAGCGTTGCCCGATCAAGTCGACCCAGCCGCCGTAAAAGCCCTGCAAGGCTCCGGCGAACACGCCGATGATCGAGCTCAGCACGGTCAGGACAAGGGCGAACAGCACCGAGATGCGAAAGCCGTAAATCACCCGCGCCAATACGTCGCGGCCCTGGTCGTCGGTGCCCAGCCAGTTAGCGCTGGAGGGGGGGGCGGGGGCGGGCACCTCCAGGTCGTAATTGATGCTGGAATAGCTGAAGGGGATGGGCGGCCAAAGCGTCCAACCATCTTTTGCTTCGATCAGCTCCTGAATGTACGGGCTTTTGTAGTTCGCTTGCAGCGGAAACTCGCCGCCGAACACGGTTTCCGGGTAACGCTTGAGCACCGGGAAAAACCACTCGCCGTCATAACGGACAGCGAGCGGCTTGTCGTTGGCGATCAGCTCGGCACCGAGGGTGACGAAAAATAGCGAGAGGAAGATCCACAGCGACCACCAGCCGCGTTTGTGGGCCTTGAAGCGCTCAAAGCGCCGTTGATTGAGCGGGGAGAGGGCCATTTCAGTGCTCCCGGCTTTCAAAGTCGATACGCGGATCGACCAGGGTATAGGTGATGTCGCCGATCAATTTCACGATCAGACCCAATAAGGTGAAAATGAACAGGGTGCCGAAGACCACTGGGTAATCACGGTTGATGGCCGCCTCAAAGCTCATCAGGCCGAGTCCATCGAGGGAGAAGATCACCTCGATCAGCAGGGAGCCGGTGAAGAACAAACCGATGAAGGCTGCCGGGAAGCCGGCGATGATGATCAGCATGGCGTTGCGGAACACATGGCCATACAGCACGCGGTTGTTGGTCAGGCCCTTGGCGCGCGCGGTGACCACATATTGTTTGTTGATTTCGTCGAGGAAGCTGTTTTTGGTCAGCAGGGTCAGGGTGGCGAAGTTACCGATGACCAGCGCGGTGATCGGCAGGGCCAGGTGCCAGAAGTAATCAAGCAGCTTGCCGGCAAAGCTGAGTTCATCGAAGTTGTTCGAGGTCAGGCCACGTAACGGAAACCAGTCCAGGTAGCTGCCGCCGGCGAATACCACGATCAGCAGGATGGCGAAGAGGAAGGCTGGAATCGCGTAGCCGACGATGATCGCGGAGCTGGTCCAGACGTCGAAGGCACTGCCATGCCGGGTGGCCTTGGCGATGCCCATGGGGATCGAGACCAGGTACATGATCAGGGTGCTCCACAACCCGAGAGAGATCGACACCGGCATCTTCTCGATGATCAGGTCGATGACCTTGGCGTCGCGAAAGAAGCTTTCGCCGAAGTCGAGTTGGGCGTAATTCTTCAGCATGATCCAGAAACGCTCGGGAGCCGGCTTGTCGAAGCCATACAGGCGCTCGATCTCGGCGATCAGGTCTGGGTCGAGCCCCTGCGCGCCGCGATAGTTGGAGCCAGCCACGGCCACCTCGGCACCGCCGCCGGCGATCCGGCTGGTGGCACCCTCGAACCCCTCCAGCTTGGCGATCATCTGTTCCACGGGACCACCGGGAGCGGCCTGGATGATGAGGAAGTTGATCAGCAGAATGCCGAATAGGGTGGGAATGATCAGCAACAGGCGACGGATAATATACGCCAGCATCTTATTGCTCCGTGCTCGCCGGTTCAGTGGCTTCTGCCGACGGCTGCGGGTTAACCCACCAGGTATTCAGGCCGATGTCGTATTGCGGCGTAATTTTCGGATGTTGCAGGCGATTCCAATAGGCCACGCGCCAAGTCTTGATATGCCAGTTGGGAATGACGTAATGGCCCCAGAGCAGCACACGATCCAAGGCTCGGGTGTGGGCGATCAGGCTTTGGCGCGAGTCGGCGTTGATCAGGCCGTCGACCAGCTGATCGATGGCAGGGTCCTTCAAGCCGATAAAGTTACGGCTGCCGGGATTGTCCGCGCTGCTGGAGTGCCAGTACTCGCGTTGCTCATTACCCGGCGAGTTGGATTGGCCGAAACCGCCGACAATCAGGTCAAAATCCCGCGATCGCAGGCGGTTGATGTATTGCGACACGTCGACCCGGCGGATCACCAGTTCCATGCCGAGATCCGCCATGTTGCGTTTGAATGGCAGCAGCACGCGTTCGAACTCGGTTTGCGCAAGGAGGAACTCGAAGCTGACCGGGTTGCCCTCGGCATCGAGCATCTGATCGCCGTCGATACGCCAGCCTGCTTCCTGCAGCAACTGGTAGGCCCGACGTTGCTGTTTGCGAATGATGCCGCTGGCATCGGTGACAGGCACCCGAAACTCTTCGGTAAAAACCTGTGGGGTGATTTTGTCGCGCAACGGCTCGAGGATTTTCAGCTCGTCTGGGCCCGGCAGGCCACTGGAGGCCAGTTCAGAGTTATCGAAATAGCTGTGAGTACGGGTGTAAGCACCGTTGAACAGTTGTTTATTGGCCCATTCGAAATCGAACAGCAAGCCGAGTGCTTCACGCACCCTGGGGTCCTGAAACACCGGACGGCGAATATTGAAGATGAAGCCCTGCATGCCAGTGGGATTATGGTTTTCGATCTCTTCTTTGATCAGTTGGCCATTGGCGACTGCCGGCGTGTCGTAGGCGGTGGCCCAGTTTTTCGCACTGGTTTCCAGCCAGTAGTCGAACTGTCCGGCCTTCAGGGCTTCCAAGGCCACGGTATTGTCGCGGTAGTAGTCGATGCGCATGCTATCGAAGTTGTAGAAACCGCGATTGACCGGCAGATCCTTACCCCACCAGTCAGCGACCCGCTGGTAGCGAATGGAGCGACCGGCTTTGACTTCTGCGACCTTATACGGCCCGCTGCCCAGTGGGATCTCCAGATTGCTTTTGCTGAAGTCGCGCTCGGCCCACCAGTGTTTGGGCAGCACCGGTAGTTGGCCAAGAATCAGCGGCAGTTCACGGTTACCCGCATGCTTGAAGATGAAACGTACTTTCAGCGGGCTCTCGACCTCGACTTTGTCGACATCGGCGTAGTAGCCGCGGTAGGTGGGTGAGCCCTGGGTCATCAGGGTCTCGAAGGTAAACTTGACGTCTTCTGCGGTCACCGGCAGGCCATCATGAAAGCGTGCTTCGGGGCGCAGGTAGAAGCGCACCCAGGCATTATCCGGGGCTTTTTCAATTTTTTCGGCGAGCAGGCCGTATTCGGTGAAGGGCTCGTCCAGGCCATGACGAGTAAGGGTGTCGTAGATCAAGCCGATATCGTCGGCAGACACACCTTTATTGATGAACGGGTTGAGACTGTCAAAACCGCCAAAACCAGCCTGGCGGAAGTTACCGCCTTTCGGTGCATCGGGGTTGACGTAGTCGAAGTGCTGGAAATCGGCGGGGTACCTGGGGGGCTCGCCATATAGGGTCAGCGCATGCTTGGGCGCAGCCTGAGTCAGGCTGGCCAGGCCGAGCAGTAGCAGGCTGCTAGCGTGCAAAAAACTGCGCAGCGGATGGGTCATCGAGCATTCTCCGAGGATTGCAGCCACCACGTGCGCAGGCCCAGGGTGTAGGGCGGCGTGGTGACGAAGGCGAAGCGGTTACGGTACGCCAGGCGGTGATAATTGATGTACCAATTGGGAATGGTGTAGTGCTGCCAGAGCAGTACGCGGTCGAGGGCTCGAGTCGCAGCAATCTGCTCATCGCGGGTCTTGGCTGACAGCAGTTTGTCGAGCAAGGCGTCGACCACCGGATGGCTGACACCGGCATAATTCTTGCCACCCTTGAGCTTGGCTTGGCTGGAGTGGAAGTACAGCGATTGCTCCAGACCAGGGCTGAGAGTTTGCGGCAAGGTCAGCAAAATCATGTCGAAGTCGAATTGATCCAATCGCTGTTTGTACTGAGCCCGGTCGACGGTGCGCAGATTGGCTTCAATGCCGATGCGTGTAAGGTTCTCGGTGTAGGGTTGGAGAATCCGCTCCAGGTTTGGATTGACCAGCAGGATCTCCAGACGCAACGGTTCGCCTTGCTGATTTAGCAGACGTTGTCCCGAAGGTTTCCAGCCAGCGTCGGCCAATAGACCGAGGGCGCGGCGCAAGGTTTCTCGCGGGATGCCATGGCCATCGGTTTGCGGCATTGCAAAGGGCTCGGTGAACAGGCGAGCCGGCAGCTGTTTACGGTAAGGCGAAAGCAGCAGCCACTCCGCGCCTTCAGGCTTGCCGGTGGCGGAAAACTCGCTGTTGGGGTAGTAACTCTTGGCCCGGGTGTAGGAGTTGTTGAATAACGCGCGGTTGCTCCACTCGAAATCGAACATCAGCCCCAACGCTTCACGCACCTTGCGCTGGGCGAAAGCCGGGCGACGGGAATTGATGAACAGTGCCTGGGTTTGCGTGGGGATCTGATGCGGTATTTCGGCACGGATCACCTCGCCGCGTGCAACCGCCGGGAAGTTGTAGCCATTTGCCCAGTTCTTGGCCTGCTGCTCGATGTAGAAGTCGAACTCGCCGGCCTTGAACGCCTCAAACGAGACGTGGCTGTCGCGATAGAACTCCACCTCGACGCGATCGAAATTGTACTTGCCGCGATTAACCGGCAGCTGCTCGCCCCACCAGTCTTTGACTCGCTCGAAGGTCAGGCTGCGACCTGGGCTGACCTGGGTGATGCGATAGGGCCCGCTGCCAAGTGGCGGCTCGTAGGTGGTGGCCTTGAAGTCGCGGTCTTTCCAGTAATGTTGCGGCAGCACCGGCAATTCACCGAGGCGCAGAATCAATAGCGGGTTACCCGAGCGCTTGAACACGAAGCGGATACGGTGGCGGTTGAGGATGTCAACGCGCTTCACTTCCTGCAGGTTGGTGCGGTACTGCGGGTGGCCCTGCTTAAGTAGCAGGCGGTAGGAAAACGCTACGTCATAGGCGGTGATCGGCTTGCCGTCGTGGAAGCGTGCCTGTGGACGCAGGTTGAACACCACCCAGCTGCGGTCGTCGCTGTATTCGATCGACTTGGCGATCAGTCCGTAACTCGACGCTGGCTCATCACCTGATGGGTCGTAGATGCCGGTGCCGGCCATCAGTGTCTCATTCAGGCCGGTCACGCCGTATTGCAGAAAGTTGGCCGTAGAAATCGGACTGGTGCCCTTGAGGGCGTAGTGATTGAGCGTATCGAAACTGCCTGCCCCCATCATCCGCAGAGTCCCGCCTTTAGGTGCGGCGGGATTGACCCAGTCGAAATGGGTGAAGCTGGCGGGATATTTGAGCGTGCCGAACTGAGCATAACCGTGGCTTTCGCGAACGATCGCCAATGCGGGAAAGCTGATGGCCAAGCTGAGGAACAGCGAGAGGAGGGGACGTATCAAGTGAAAGATCCGATCCGTGGCGGCTTTTAGGCTTCTAGTCCGGTACAGTAACAGCTTGTATCCGCTGGAAAAAGACCAAGCCTGATTGCGAGTCGAGGCGGTGATTTGACACTCTTGGAATAAATCATAACGAGGCCATGATCTTGGGGACACGTAGCCATGGATTGCAGTCATGGATTGATCGCGTAAACGAAGCCGAACTGCCCGCGCTTGCCGCCGTGGTGCAGGATTTACACCGGCTGGCCCAGGAAGAAAAATCTTCGGTCAAGCAGTTGGCCGACGTCTTGTTGCGCGATGCGTCGCTGACCTCCAAGGTCCTGCGTGTGGCCAATAGTGTGTATTACAACCCTTCGCAAGAAACCATTCGCACTATTTCACGAGCTATCGTGTTGATCGGTTTCGACAATGTGCGCCTGATTGGCCTGTCGGTCAGTCTGATCGATGGCTTGCTGACCCGCGCTCCGCGAGAGCAGTTGCAAGAGTTGTTGGCGCGTTCTTTTCATTCCGCCGTTCAGGCCCGCAATCTAGCCGGTTATGTCCTTTCCAGGCATGAGGAGGAAGTGTTTATCGCAGCCTTGCTCTATCACATGGGTGAGTTGGCCTTCTGGGGCTGTGGCGGTGAGCAAACTGATGAGCTCGCCAGCGCTTTGGCGCAGCCTGGTGTGAATGCAGATGAGGCTGTGCGTGCTGTACTTGGCACGAGCTTTCGGCAATTGACCCAGGGCCTTGTGAAGGATTGGAATCTAGGTGCCATCGTCAGTCTGGCGCATAATGCTGCTAACCATAATGACCCAGCGGTACGCGCCGTCAGTCTGGGTATGCAGATTGGCGAGGCGGCGTTGCAGGGCTGGGATTCACCGGTCATGGAGCGATTGGTCGAGCAAGTAGCCGACTTTATCGGAGTGTCTGCCGAGGAGGCCATGCAGCAAGTGTTGGCCAGCGCCGATGAGGCGGTGAAAGTGGCTGCGACCTTCGGCGCCAGTAAGTTGTGCCGGCTGATCCCGAACACCGACCCCGAGCAGATTCGCGTGCAGCAGGAGCAGCGTAAGGCGAAGCTGTTAGAGCCAAATTTGCTGATTTTGCAGCAAGCCCTGCAAGAGCTTGGCTTGATGGCGTCGCAGCGAGCGGACGTCGGGCTGATTCTCGATACATTGCTCAACGGCTTGCACCAAGGCGCTGGCCTGGAGCGTGTGATGTTGGTGGTGCTGGCCGATGGACAAAGCTGTTTTCGCGCTAAACGGGTGGTTGGTGAAGGCACCGAAGACTGGCTGAACGACTTCGTGCTGCCGGTCCAGCAGTCTGAGCAGCCGCATATTTTCAGTTATGTCTTGCGCAACAAAGAGGCGTTATGGATGGGGGTGCCGGCTAGTTATAGTTTGAATGAACTGGTCACCCAACCGATCCGCCAGAGCCTGGGGCAAGGCATGTTCTTCGTTGCCCCGCTTTTGGCGGGGACCCGTCAGATCGGGGTGCTGTATGCCGACAGTCGGGTATCCGGGCGTGCGCTGAAGCATGAGCAGTTTGTCGCCTTTCAGCGCTTTACTCAACTTACCGGGCGCTGCTTACAAGCACTGACCAAGCGTGGCTAATCAGTGCGGCAGGTATAGCGTCAGGGTCTGACCCGGCTTGAGGGCGCTGCTGGTTTCTGGGTTCCAGCTGCGCAGGTTTTTCAGCTGTACTTTGTGACGCTTGGCGATAAGCGAGAGCGAGTCGCCTTTGCGCACTTTGTAGTAGCTCGTGCTTCTGCGCTGACCGTTAGCGGCGAGCGGTGCACTGCCACCGCGTAGCGCCAGAGTTTGTCCGGCCCTCAGGTTGTTGCCGGTGAGTTGGTTCCAGCGCCGTACATCCTTGACTGAGACTTTATGCGCCTTGGCGATCTGCCACAGGCTGTCACCGTTTTTCACCCGATAGGTACGGGGCGGGGTTTCGCGAGTGGCGACGTTCTGCGCAGTCGCTTGATTGGCTTGCGAGGGAATGCTCAGCACCTGGCCGATGCGCAAGCGATTGCTTGAGAGTTTGTTGAGGTCCTTGAGCGCACTGACCGTCAGCTGATAGCGGTTGGCGATCACATGCAGACTGTCGCCGGAGCGCACAGTGTACTGCTGCCAGTTGAGCAGCTCCTGAGGCTTCATCGATGCCAGGGTGGCGACCAGTGTTTCGGCTTCGGTGGCTGGTACCAGCAGATGCTGTGGCCCGTCCAGGGTAATGCGCTTCTTAAAGGCCGGGTTGAGCTGATACAGCACGTCTTCATCCAGGTCGGCCAACTCAGCAACACGTGTCAGGTCCACGCCTTTCTTGACAGCGATCTGCTCGAAATAGGGTTCATTGGCGATGGGGTTGAGGCTGACGCCGTAGGCTTGGGGGGTCAACACCACTTGCGACAGTGCCAGCAGTTTGGGCACGTAGTTTTGCGTCTCGCGCGGCAAGGACAGGTTCCAGTAGTCGGTCGGCAGGCCCAGTTTCTCATTGCGCTCGATGGCGCGGCTCACCCGGCCTTCGCCGGCATTGTAGGCGGCGAGCGCGAGCAGCCAGTCACCGTTGAACATCTCATGCAGGCGTGACAGGTAGTTCATGGCCGCATTGGTCGATGCCATGACATCGCGGCGACCGTCATACCAGCTG
Source organism: Pseudomonas taeanensis MS-3 (assembly GCF_000498575.2). Lineage (GTDB taxonomy): Bacteria > Pseudomonadota > Gammaproteobacteria > Pseudomonadales > Pseudomonadaceae > Aquipseudomonas > Aquipseudomonas taeanensis. The sequence continues at coordinate 61,967 of NZ_AWSQ01000003.1, read as the reverse complement.
GTCTGACGCAGGTTGAAATAGCGGCCGGTAGAGGGAATGAACTGCCACAATCCGACGGCATTGGCCGATGAATAGGCGAAGGGGTTGTAGGCGCTTTCGATCATTGGCAGTAGTGCCAGCTCCATCGGCATACCGCGCTCTTGCAGGCGCTCGACGATGTAGTGGATGTAAGGGCTGCTGCGCTCACCGACCTTTTCTACAAACGAGGGGTTGCTGACGAACCACAGGCGCTGCTGCTCAATGCGTGGATGGATGCCGATTTCATCTTGCAGTTGGTAGCCGGCGCGGACCACATCCCAGATGTCCTCGGGCTCTTCGGGTTTGACGTTAGTGGTCAGCCATTCGGGTTCTTGCTGCAGCTTCACGACCGGATGGGGGGCATGAGTCCGGTTGTTACCCGTGCTCTGACAGCCGACCAGCGTGGCACAGAACAGCACCAGTAGGGTTTGGCTGTTGAGTAACAATGCCTTTGAATTCAATATCTTGCGTAATAATAAAGGCATTGGTCGGTGAGTTCTTCCCGGCGAAAAGGTCGGGCGATTCTAGGAACCGTGACCAGGCTGGTCAAGTTTTAACCAGTCTTTTTGGGCGTTTGTCGACCTTTCAGAAGTTATCTTTCCAGGCCCGCAGGCCGGCAAACACCTCGCTTGGCGAGCGATTCCTGGTGCCGTCCCGTTCGTCTATTTTTTCTTTAATAGATGTTTCGGCACTGCGCAGGAAGGGGTTGGTTGCGCGTTCAAGGGCCAAGGTGGAAGGCAGGCTGATCTGTCCTGCCTCGCGCCAGGCGCTGACCTCGAGTAGACGCTGGGCAACTTCCGGGTTGTTCGGTTCGGCTGCTTGGGCAAAGCGCAGATTGCTCAGGGTGTATTCGTGGGTGCAATAGACCAGGGTCTGCGCCGGCAGGGCGGCCAGGCGGCTCAGTGAATCGTGCATCTGCTCGGCAGTGCCTTCGAATAAGCGCCCACAACCGGCCGCGAACAAGGTGTCGCCGCAGAACAGCCAATGCTGAACGGCCTGGTAGTAAGCGATATGGCCCAGGGTATGCCCGGGGACTTCGGTGACGTCAAAGATGTGGCCGAGGACTTCGACCCGATCTCCTTCGCCGAGTGCCAGGTCACGCGCAGGAATGTTTTCCTTTGCCGGCCCGAGGACTCGCGCGCCAGTCGCTGCCTTGAGCTGCGCTACGCCACCGACATGATCGTGGTGGTGGTGCGTGATGAGGATATCGCTCAATTGCCAGTCGCGATGTGCAGCCAGCCAGGCCTGTACGGGCGCCGCATCACCTGGATCGACCACGGCACAGCGTCGTCGCTCGAGGTCCTGCAGCAGCCATATATAGTTGTCGGTGAAGGCGGGGAGTGCGTCGATCTTTATCATGATGCAGGTCGCTAAGCGGGTCACAAAGGTGCATCTTAGGCTTCATTGGCACTGACGGCTATGCAGGTACTTCTTATGTCTGATCATCCGTTCGCTCAAGCCGATGGCGATTGGCTCAATTTGATCGCAGCCGCCCGCGGTTGGTTCAATGGCCCGCAGGGGCGGCTGCTGCTCGGCGAAGAACAGCGTTTGCTGGAGAGTGAACTGGCGCGTTTCTTCGGCGGCTATCTGCTGCATTACGGACCCTCCAACCAAAGCGCGCCGGATGCCGGGCAGATTCAGCGCAGTGTGCGGGTCGGCGCTCCCTTCAGTGGGGTGGAGATCGTCTGCGAGGAACAAGCCTGGCCACTGACCGAGTCCGCAGCCGATGTCGTGCTGCTGCAGCACGGCCTTGATTTCAGCCTGTCCCCGCACGGCTTGCTGCGCGAAGCGGCGCGCAGCGTACGCCCGGGTGGGCATCTGTTGGTGGTCGGGATCAACCCGAGGAGTGCTTGGGGGATACGGCATTTGTATGCCCGCGATGCCTTGCGCCAGGCGCGTTGCATTGCGCCCAACCGAGTCTGTGACTGGCTCGACCTGCTGGGTTTCGCGCTGGAGAAACGTCGCTTCGGATGCTATCGTCCGCCGCTTGCTTCCACTGCTTGGCAGGCGCGACTGGCCCCTCTGGAGGCCTGGGGTGGTGCCTGGCAATCGCCGGGTGGCGGCTTCTACCTGTTGGTGGCGCGCAAGCTGGTGATCGGCCTGCGCCCCCTGCGCCAGGCCCGGCGTGAGCCCACGGGCAAATTGGTGCCTATGCCGGTTGCCAAGGTTAGCCGACGAAACGCCGAGCGGTAAATTGAGCCTAGTGGCCTGTGTGGCTAGTTCAATTAGTCAATTTTGGTGTCTGAGGCCCCGATACTGCGTTGCCGCTCCTCGCCATAGCCCGCTATGACTCGTCGCAGCGCCTGGTTTCGGAACCTCAACCATCCGAACTTGAGTTAACCAACTAACCGTACAGGCCACTAGCGGCCGTATTAATTGAGAGACAGGCTCTGCATGAGTGATCAAATCGAGATCTATACCGATGGCGCCTGCAAGGGTAATCCCGGTGTCGGTGGCTGGGGCGCGTTGCTGATTTTCAAAGGCGTGAAAAAAGAACTGTGGGGCGGCGAGGCCGACACCACCAACAACCGCATGGAATTGACCGCGGCGATTCGGGCACTGGCCGAATTGAAACGGGCCTGCGATGTGCTGTTGGTGACTGACTCGCAATACGTCATGCAGGGTATCCAGGACTGGATGCCCAACTGGAAAAAGCGCGGCTGGAAAACTGCGGCCAAGCAGCCGGTGAAGAACGCCGATTTATGGCAGCAACTGGATGAGCAGGTGAATCGTCACACTGTGACCTGGAAGTGGGTGCGTGGGCATACCGGTCATCCCGGCAATGAGCATGCCGACCAACTGGCCAACCGCGGCGTCGATGAAGTGAGGGCAATGAAACATGCGTAGTGTGGTACTGGATACCGAAACCACAGGCATGCCGGTTACCGATGGTCACCGGATCATCGAGATCGGCTGTGTCGAGCTGATGGGACGGCGCCTGACCGGGCGCCACTATCACGTCTACTTGCAGCCCGATCGCGAGATTGACGAGGGTGCCATAGCGGTCCACGGCATCACCAACGAGTACTTGCTGGATAAGCCGCGCTTCAAGGAGGCGGCCGATGAGTTCTTCGAGTTCATCAAGGGCGCGCAGCTGATTATTCATAACGCGGCGTTTGACGTTGGTTTCATCAACAACGAATTTGCCTTGTTGGGGCAGCACGAGCGCGCCGATCTGAGCGAGCACTGCCCGATTCTCGACACCTTGATGTTGGCCCGTGGACGGCATCCGGGCCAGCGCAACAGCCTCGATGCGCTGTGCAAACGCTATGACGTCGACAACTCAGGGCGCGATCTACACGGCGCCTTGCTCGATGCCGAGATTCTCGCCGACGTCTACCTGGCCATGACCGGCGGCCAGACCCACCTGTCCCTGGCCGGCGATGGTTCTGAAGGCGATGGCAATGCCCAGCAACCCAGCGCTATCCGCCGTTTGCCGGCCGAGCGCCAGCGCACGCGGATTATCCAGGCCAGTGCCGCGGAGTTGGCCGAGCATGCCGCCCGTCTGGCGTTGATTGAAAAGTCCGCCGGCGCACCGTCGTTGTGGGCACAGTTGGAGCAGGCCAAGGCCGAGGGCTGAGAACCGGGGCGCTATGCGCTCTGACTCTCCGCACAGAAAAACGCCCAGGTGCCGTAAGGCATCTGGGCGTTTTGCTTCAGGCGAAGCTCGGCTTTGCCGATGTACCCCTCCTTCATTGCTAAGAGAGGGGCTTGCTTCTACTTGCCTCAATAGCCACTCAGTCGAATACGATGCCCTGCGCTAATGGCAGCTCGCGGGAGTAGTTGACTGTGTTGGTCTGCCGACGCATGTAGGCCTTCCAGGCGTCGGAACCGGACTCGCGTCCGCCACCGGTTTCCTTCTCGCCGCCGAAGGCACCACCGATTTCCGCACCGTTGGTGCCGATGTTGACGTTGGCGATGCCGCAGTCGCTGCCGGCGGCACTCTGGAACTGCTCGGCTTCGCGCAGGTCGGTGGTGAACACGCAGGACGACAACCCCTGGGGCACTTCATTGTTCAGGCGCAGCGCCTGATCGAAGTCCTGGTAGCTGATCACGTAGAGGATCGGCGCGAAGGTTTCGTGGCGTACCACCTCGCTCTGGCCGGGCATCTCGACGATTGCCGGGGCGACGTAATAGGCATTCGGGAACTGCTCGGCCAGCTGGCGCTCGCCGCCAAATACCTGGCCGCCTTCCTTGCGCGCCTGGCTCAGGGCGCCCTGCATGGCTTCATAGGCGTGCTGGTCGATCAGCGGACCGACCAGGTTGCCTTCCAGCGGATGGCCGATGCGCACCTTGGCGTAGGCCACCTTGAGGCGGGCGATGATTTCGTCCTTCACCGACTCGTGGGCGATCAGCCGGCGCAGGGTGGTGCAGCGTTGTCCGGCGGTACCGACTGCGCCGAACAGGATGGCGCGCACGGCCATGTCCAGGTCCGCGCTGGGGGTGAGGATCATGGCATTGTTGCCGCCCAGTTCGAGAATGCTGCGGCCGAAGCGCGCGGCTACTCGCGGACCGACTTCGCGGCCCATACGGGTACTGCCGGTGGCGCTGATCAGGGCGACGCGCGGGTCGTCGACCAGGGCTTCACCGGCGTCGCGGTCGCCGATGATCAGCTGGCTGAGGCCCTCGGGGGCATCGCCGAAGGCTTGCAGCGCCTGTTCGAACAGGGCCTGACAGGCGAGGGCGGTCAACGGCGTCTTTTCCGACGGTTTCCAGATCACCGCATCGCCGCAGACCAGCGCCAGGGTGGTGTTCCAGGCCCAAACCGCGACCGGGAAGTTGAAGGCACTGATCACCCCGACCACGCCTAGCGGCTGCCAGGTCTCGCGCATATGGTGGCCAGGACGCTCGGAGGCGATGGTCAGACCATAGAGTTGGCGCGACAGGCCGACCGCGAAATCGCAGATGTCGATCATTTCCTGCACTTCGCCCAGGCCTTCCTGGGTGATCTTGCCGGCTTCCCAGGACACCAGCTCGCCGAGGTCAGCCTTGTGCTTGCGCAGTACTTCGCCGAACAGGCGGATCAGCTCACCACGACGCGGCGCCGGAACCGTGCGCCAGGCTTGGAAGGCCTGGTCGGCGCGTTGGATTTTCGCCTGCACTGCCGCGCGATCTTCCAGGGTGACCGAAGCAATTTGGCTGCCGTCGATGGGGGTGTGAACCGGGTAGTTACCACTCTCTACGGCCTGGGCGTTAACCCCGAGGCGACTCAGAAGTCCGTCAACCATGGTCCTCTCCTGTTTCTGCTAGTGGTTGAAAATAATCATCCGGATCAGTATTAATCCTCTGGCTGGCGTGCAGCAAGCGAGCATTATTCGCCATGTCATTCCTTCGATTCATCAAATCGTCGCCAGTGAGCCTGTGGCCCGGGTCGATTTCTACAACCTGTGACCCGGCTATTAGCTAGCTAATCGCTTCTTAGTCTTTGCGAGATTGTTCATGTCCAAACGCCTGATGCCCTCGATGACCGCCCTGCAATGCTTCGAGGCGGTGGCCCGTCACCTGAGCTTTACCCGCGCCGCCGAAGAGCTGTTTCTGACCCAGAGCGCGGTGAGTAAACAGGTCGCGCAACTGGAGGAGATGCTCCAGCACCTGCTGTTCCGCCGCATTCGTCGGCGCCTGCAATTGACCCCGGCCGGCTCGCTGTACCTGACCGAGGTGAACAAGATCCTCAAGCAGGTGGAGATGTCCACTCACTATATCCTCTCCTACGGCGGCGAAACCGAGGTGCTCAAGGTCGCCACCCAGCCTACTTTCGGCGCGCGCTGGTTGATTCCGCACCTAAAGGGCTTCGGCGCGGCCAATCCAAATATCCATCTGGATATTCGCAACGAACTGGAACCTTTTGACTTGCTCCAGGCGCGAGCCGACGTGGTGTTCTTCTTCGGTCAGGGCACCTGGCCGGGGGCCGAGTGCATCGAGCTGTTCGGCGAGCAGATGGTGCCGGTCTGCGCCCCGGATATCCTGCCAGCAACGCCACTGGACAGTGCCCTGCAACTGAGCGACAGAGTCTTGTTGCAGTGCGCCTCAAGGCCTGCGGCCTGGCATGAGTGGTTCGAGGGGCTGGGTCTGCAGACCGAGCGCAGCTACCACGGCCCGCGCTTCGAAACCTTCTATATGTGCATTCGTGCCGCCCAGTCCGGCTGCGGGGTGGCGCTGGTGCCACGTTTTCTGGTGGAGGACGAGTTGACCGAAGGCAAGTTGGTTATTCCCTGGGACCACCCGATGCTCAGTGCCGGCGCGCACTTCCTTGCCTACGCCGAGCATGCCGCCGAAGTGCCGAAGATTCGTAGTTTCGTGAAGTGGATCGAGGGCCAGGTCAGGCTGGAGCGGGGCGTGGCCTGAGCGGATGCAGTCGGTCCGGGCGATTGAGTTAGGGCCGGTGCACTGCCGGCTATGCTGAAGGGCCGCGTCGGCTGATGAAGTAAGGCGGAAAAAAAGGAATAAAAGGCGCGTTTTTTTTCGTTTGTCACCCAGCTTCATCTCTCGCTTTCATAGTGGCTCAGTCAATCAGGCCCAGAGAGCTCCGCCATGCCCGCACGCGAGATTGCTTACCGACGTTCCGCTTCGCTCCGCCAGCTGCCAGCACAGAGGGCCTGCGCATGAGCCAGGCGCCGATCAGCAACGCCCTGGGCATCGTCCACCCCATTACCCTGAGTCACGGGCGCAATGCCGAGGTCTGGGACACCAGCGGCAACCGCTATATCGACTTCGTTGGTGGTATCGGCGTACTCAACCTCGGCCATTGCCACCCAAGGATCGTCGAGGCGGTGCGCGAGCAGGCCGGCAAACTGACCCACTCGGCGTTCAATGCCGTGCCCCACGCCGGCTATGCCCAGCTGATGGAGGCGCTGAGCCGGTTTATTCCGGTCAGCTATGCGCTGTCCGGCATGCTCACCAACAGCGGTGCGGAGGCGGCGGAGAACGCCCTGAAAATCGTCCGTGCGGCGACCGGACGTACCGCGGTGATCGCCTTCGATGGCGGTTTCCACGGCCGTACTCTGGCCACCCTCAACCTCAACGGCAAAGTCGCACCGTACAAGCAGAAGGTCGGAAACCTGCCGGGGCCGGTCTATCACCTGCCGTATCCCAGCGCCGACAATGAGGTGACCCGCGAGCAAGCATTGGCAGCCATGGAGCGGCTGTTCAGCGTGGAGATCGACAAGGCCGAGGTGGCCTGCTTTATCGTCGAGGCGGTGCAGGGTGAGGGCGGCTTCCAGGCCCTGGACGCCGGCTTTGCCCAGGACCTGCGGCGCTTCTGCGACCAACACGGCATCCTGCTGATCATCGACGAGATTCAGTCCGGCTTCGGCCGTACCGGTCAGCGCTTCGCCTTCAGTCGCCTGGGCATCGAGCCGGACCTGCTGCTGCTGGGCAAGAGCATGGCCGGCGGCCTGCCGTTGGCCGCGGTGGTTGGTCGTCGTGAATTGATGGACGCGCTGCCCAAGGGTGGGCTGGGCGGCACCTACTCGGGCAACCCGCTCGCCTGCGCCGCCGCGCTGGTCAGCCTGGAGGAGATGAGCGACGCCAACCTGGCGACCTGGGGCGAGTTGCAGGAGAGCACCATTCGCGCGCGTTACCAGGCGTGGCAGAGCGCGTCCTGGGGGGGGGGCATCGGTCGCCTGAGCGGGGTCGGCGCCATGCGCGGGATCGAGTTGCGTAGTGCCGAGGGTGGGCCGGGTAGCGAGCGTCTCGCCAGCCTGCTGACCAACGCCCGCCAGCAGGGTCTGCTGTTGATGCCCAGCGGCAAGCACCGACACATCATCCGTCTGCTGGCGCCGCTGACCTGCGAACGCGAACTGCTGGAGGAGGGCTTCGATATCTTCGAGCGCTGCCTGGCCGAGTTGGACTGAGGTCATGCTCGCCTGAAGCGATCCGCCGACTACAGTGGCGCTTGTATCAGCGATTATTCCCGTCGTAGCCAGATCATACCTATGGATTGGCAGGTGCTGCTGGGGGGGGGCTACGGTGCTTTGGCGACTGAGGATCGTCGCTCAGGCCGGGGCAGGTGGATGTGTCGCCGTGGCGGCGCCGGTTGTCTAGAAAGTTTGCGGCGACTATCTGGTCAGCTTGCGACCGCCAAGTCCCTCGCGGAGACCCTTATGCACCCCCTGAGAGAAAGCCTGCACGATGAGCTGCATGCGCGTCCGTCGATCTATTTCGAGGGTCCGGCGCATGTCTACCATTTCGCCTTGCTGGACGACGGTAAATCCCTGGATGGCATCATCCAGCAGCTCGGCGAGCAGGCCGTCGGCCAAGGGCACGATGCAGCGCGGCACGGCTTGCTGCGCCTGGCCGGGCACCCGTGCAAGTGGGAGCGCCACAGCGAGTTTCTGTCCCTGACCTGGGTGGTGCCGCGCAGTTCGGACAGTTCGCATTGGCTCGACCTGCCGCAGCCGCTGCGCGGCGTGCTCGACGCCAATCGGGCCTTGATCATCAACGCCCTGGTGATTCTGGTCGAGGAGGCGCAAGACGGGGTGCTTGACCCCGGCGACTATGGCTTCAAAGACCCGGCGGGCTCGCATATCGGCGGTGGCGATGCCACGGTCTGGAGTGATTTCCGCCTGTCGGCGCTGGGCTTCAATCGCATGCTGCTGGTCAATCGCAGGCTGAATGCCTACCGGCTGGGGCGGATGATTCGTCGCCTGGTGGAGATCGAGACCTACCGCATGCTGGCGTCCCTGGGGTTGCCCACGGCCCAGGAACTCAGCGCCACCCTGCAGGAACTGGATCGCGGGCTGATCGGCATCGCCGAGGGCAATGCCAGCGTGGGTAACAGCGAGGCCAAGGTACTGCTGGATTCTCTGACCGAGCTGTCGGCGCGACTGATGCGTTGCTCGGCCGCCTGTCGGCCGCGCTTCAGTGCCACCGAAGCCTATGCGCAGATCGTCTTCGAGCGAATCGGCGAGCTGCGCGAAAGTCATGTCGGCGGCAATCAGCGCCTTGGTGTGTTTATCGAGCGGCGTTTCAAACCCAGCGTGCGGTACTGCGCAGCCACCGAGAAACGCCTGGACCGCCTGGCCGCCGGCATCGCCAACCTGGGTGAGCTGTTGCAGGCCAAGGCCCAGGTGGAGGTGGAGGAGCAGAACTCGAAGATTCTCGAGAGCCTGAACGCGCGCACCAGCACCCAGCTGAAGATCCAGAAGGCGGTCGAGGGCTTCTCGCTGATCGCCATCAGCTACTACCTGATCGGCTTGCTCAAGATGACTCTCGAGGGGCTGACGGCGCTCGGTTCGCCGCTCTCCAGCAAGTTGCTGTTCGTCCTGCTGGCGCCGCTGTTCATCTTTACTCTGTACCGGCTGGCGCGGCGCCTGAAGCAGGCGGCGCATCACTAGCAGGATGAGTGTCGACCACCAGGGTCGGCTGCTGACGGGATGACGGATACCCCGGTGCTGATCTCGGTGGATTCGTTTAGGGAATGACCAGAAGAGGATTAGTCGTTTGAAAGGGGCTTTTCAGCTCGCCAGAATGTTTCGCATGAAAGACTGGAATGCCAACCCCGGTGGAGACATCCAGTCACTGTGATCAGGTGATGCAAGGAGTCGAGTTCCCATGAGCGTTCAAGCGGCCGTCAACCCGGGTGCGTTGGTTCATCCCGATGAGATTCGTGCGCAGTTTTCCCGCGCCATGTCTGCCCTGTACAAGGCCGAGGTGCCGCTCTACGGCACGCTGCTGGAGCTGGTCGGCGAGGTCAATCGGCGCACCCTGGAGCAGGACCCGGCGCTCGCCGAAAGGTTGCGCCTGACTGGTGAGCTCAAGCGTCTCGACATGGAGCGCCACGGCGCCATCCGCTTGGGCAGCGCCGCCGAGCTGGCGACCATGCGCCGGCTGTTCGCGGTAATGGGCATGTACCCGGTGGGCTACTACGACCTGGCGTGCGCCGGGGTGCCAGTGCATTCCACAGCCTTTCGCGCCATTCATGAAGCCTCGCTGCAACACAGCCCGTTCCGCGTGTTCACTTCGTTGCTGCGCCTCGAGCTGATCGATAACCAGGAATTGCGCGAACTGGCCGCGGCGATTCTGGCCCGGCGCACGATCTTCACCCCGCGCGCGCTGCAACTGATCGAGCAGGCCGAGCGGGTCGGCGGTCTTCAGCCGGACGAGGCGACGGAGTTCGTCGAACAGGCCCTGGAGACCTTCCGCTGGCATCGCGAGGCCACCGTCAGCGCGGTGCAGTACCAGCAGCTGAGCGATCAGCACCGGCTGATCGCTGATGTGGTGGCGTTCAAGGGCCCGCATATCAACCACCTGACCCCGCGTGCCCTGGATATCGACGCGGTGCAGGCCGCCATGCCGGGGCGTGGCATCAGCTCGAAAGCGGTGGTCGAAGGCCCTCCGCCACGCCACTGTGCGATCCTGCTGCGGCAGACCAGCTTCAAGGCCTTGCGCGAGCCGGTGGCCTTTATCGAGGCGGATGGCAGCATGGCGCTCGGCAGCCACAGCGCACGTTTCGGCGAGATCGAGCAGCGTGGCGTGGCCCTGACCGGCAAAGGTCGCGCGCTGTATGACCAGCTGCTCAATGCCAGTCGCGAGGCCAGCCAGGGCGCACCGAACGAGGACAATGCCGCGAGCTATATGCGGCTGCTCGACCAGCACTTCGCCGATTTTCCGGATCAGCCTGACGAGTTGCGTCGCCAGGGCCTGGCCTACTTCCGCTACTTTGTCAGTGATCTGGGCCTGGCCGCCAAGGCCAGGGGCGAGCTGGCAAGCGGTCTGGAGGCGTTGCTTGCGGCCGGTCAGTTGCGTTGCGAGCCGCTGGTGTATGAGGACTTCCTTCCAGTCAGCGCCGCCGGGATCTTCCAGTCCAACCTGGGCGAGCAGTCGTCAGCCCGCTATGCGCAATCGTCCAACCGCGAGGCGTTCGAACGCGACCTTGGTGCGCCGGTACTCGACGAGCTGGCGCTCTACGCCGACAGTCAACAACGCTCGTTGGAGTACTGTGCGGAGCAACTGGGCCTGGCAACGCTGAGCTGAATTTCGCCTGTTGCAGCAATTGCCAATCCCCGCCAGCCCTGCTGGCGGGGATTTTTATTGCCTGCGTCGACAACGATTCACACACTGATAGGGGACAATCAGCCCGGTAAGGCGATCCAGCGCGTGAGCAGAGGCGAGCGGTCTCACTTTCACGAGGTTCAGGATCGCCATGGTTCGGGCAGTCAGCCTGCCCATGGGCATCTAGCCGGGAAGGGGGGACGCATGTATCACGGTGAAAAGCTCAACGCCTGGACGCACTTGGTCGGCGCCGTGCTGGCCTTTGTCGGGGCGCTCTGGTTGATCGTGTTGGCCAGCTTGACGGGCGACCCGTGGAAGATCGTCAGTGTGGCGATCTATGGCTTCACCTTACTGCTGCTCTACAGCATCTCGACTGTCTACCACAGCGTGCGGGGGCGCGCGAAGGTGATCATGCGCAAGCTCGATCACTTGTCGATTTACCTGTTGATTGCCGGCAGCTACACGCCGTTTTGCCTGGTGAGTTTGCGCGGCGCCTGGGGTTGGTCGCTGTTCGGCACGGTCTGGGGCTTGGCCCTGATCGGCATGCTGCAAGAGATCAAACCGCGCTCGGAGGCTCGCGTCCTGTCCATCGTGATCTATGCGCTGATGGGCTGGATTGTCCTGGTGGCGGTCAAACCGCTGATTGCCGCGCTGGGCGCTGTGGGTTTTGCCTGGTTGGCGGCGGGCGGCTTCCTGTACACGGTGGGAATCATCTTCTTCGCCTACGACAGCCGCTTTCGTCACTGGCATGGTATCTGGCATCTGTTCGTGGTCGCCGGCAGCGTGCTGCACTTTGTGGCTATCTTGTTGTATGTCCTGTGATGCCACCCTGATCACGCGATGGTGTCGAATGACTTAACTGTTTATGTATACCCGTATGAAACCGGTCCGTGTCAGTGTGGCGGACCCGGTCAGGATGAAGCGCATGTTCAATGGAGTCGGTGATGTACTGGTTTTTTTTCTGGATTAACGTGTTTTTCATCTTGTTGACCCTGCTACCAGCGTGGCGATGTGAGGCGTGGTGGGTCCGCGGTATGGATTTTCCCCGGTTGCAACTGGCGATTTTACTGGCGTTGTTGTTGGCAGTGCAGTTGCTGGTGTTGAATTTGTCTTTGGTTAAAAGTTGGGTTTTGATTTCTGTGAGTGCGACTTGTTTGGCATATCAATTGTGGTGGGTTGTGCCGTACACGCGATTGTTTCCAGTTGAAGTCAAAGCCGCTAAAGATCGAGACCCGCAACGCACTATTCGCGTCATGACCGCTAATGTCTGCACGCCTAATCGACACGTTGAAAAATTAGTTCAGTTAGTGCGAAATAACATGCCGGATGTGTTGGTTACCCTGGAGTCCGATCAGTGGTGGCAGGACAGACTCGCGGTGCTTGAGGATGACTACCCTTACAGCATCAAGTGCCCGCTGGATAATCTGTATGGTATGCATGTCTACTCGAAGCTGAAACTCAGCCAGAGTCAGGTTGAATACCTGGTGGAACCCACTATCCCGTCGATGCATACCTTGATTGAACTGCCTTCGCGGCATCAAATCAGGGTGCATTTCCTACATCCAGCGCCCCCCAGTCCAACTGAGAATGAGGAGTCCACTGAGCGCGATGCGGAGCTGGTAATGGTCGCCCGCAGCGTCGCGGAGTCAGATGAGCCGATAATCGTCACCGGCGACCTCAACGACGTAGCCTGGTCGGCCACCACGCGCCTGTTCCGGAAATTGAGTGGCTTGCTCGATCCACGGGTAGGGCGTGGGATGTTCAATACCTTTCATGCCGGGTACTGGCCAATGCGCTGGCCGCTCGATCACTTGTTTCACAGCGAGCATTTCACCCTGCTGGGTATGCGCCGGCTGCCAGCGTTTGGTTCCGATCACTTCGCCATACTAACTGAGCTTTGTTACGAGCCCGAACGTGAAGTAGAACAAGAAGGCTTGAATGCGACTCCAGCGGATCAACAGTGGGCTGAGGATAAAATGCAGTCGCAAAATGTGACGGAAGCGCAAGTGCCGGAACCCAGGAGCAATGGGCAATGATGGGCCCTTGGGTGCTCGCCGTAATGCTTGGCGAGTGAGACTTAGGGTGTCTGCATGGCCTCGGCCAGGAAGTCGACAAACACCCGGACCTTCTGCTGCAGGTGGCGGTTGCTGGGGTACAGCGCATAGATGCCGCGTTTGGCGAACTGCTGGTCAGGGAGTATCCGCACCAACTCGCCGCGCTCCAACAGTGGCTGGGCGATGAACGACGGCAGTGCCCCTATGCCGGCTCCGGCGAGCAGCATGTCGCCGAGTATCAGGCTGTTGTCCGCGGAGAAGCGGGGCGGCACATCGACGCTGATGCTGCCTTGTGGCCCCTGGAGGTGCCAATGGCCGGGATGATCGGCCAGTCGGTACGCCAGGCAGTCATGACTGCGCAGGTCTGCGACCGTTCTCGGTGTGCCGCGCGCCTGCAGATAAGCAGGCGAGGCACAGATGATTTGCTCCACCTCACCCAGTCGCCGGGCGATCAGCGAGGAGTCGGTCAGTTCGGAGCGAATGCGCAGCGAGACGTCGAAACCCTCGGACACCACATCGAGCAGGCGATCATCCAGCGTCAGTTCGACGTGCAATTGCGGGTAGAGCGCCATGAACTTCGCCAGCAAGGGCGACAGTACCTTGTGGCTGAACGACAGGGGTGCGTTGATCCGCAGACGTCCACTGACCTGGTCCGAGCCCCGGGCCGTGCTGCGTTCCAGTGCATCCAGTTCATCCAGCAGGCGGCAGCACTCGCTGAAATAGGCGCGGCCATCCTCGGACAGGCTCATGCGCCGCGTGGTGCGTATCAGCAATAGGGTGCCTAAGCGCTGTTCCAGTTGCCGAACCTGTTTACTGACCGCAGCCGTCGATTGCCCGAGGTCTTCGGCGGCCTTGCTGAAGCTGTCGCGCTCCACCACCCGGCGGAAGGTGCGCATGGCCGCGAGCAAGTCCATATATTTTCTCCTGGGTTGAATATGTTTTGAAACTTAGCTCGATTATCTATTTCTGTAGAAAAAATACCATGGCGGTACCGCTTTTCGGCGTTGTGTCGGGAGGCCGTTTTTCGCAAGGAGTCCGTCATGTTCAAGTTGATTCGAGCAAACCTGAAATTCGGCCGTCAGCAGGCTGCCGCATTGCCCCTGGCCTTGGCTCTGGTCAGTGGCGCAGCCACTGCCGCGCCCGACGTCGGCGTCAGCCCTTGGGGCAAGGCCGATGAAATCGGTCGCCTCAATCTCATCACCCCGCAATCCCGCGCCGCCATCCTGTCGCAGGTGTCCGGCGGCAAGGCCTACGACCTCTCGGTGGAGTACTTCATCGGCATGCCGAGCTGGCAAGCCGCGGGCGACCCGCCTTACCAGATGTGGATGACCCACACCCCGCGCGGCAACCAGATCGCCGACCCGATGGGCGTCGGTGAGGTGATGAACAGTCATGTCAGCTACAGCGGTTCGGCGGTGTCGATGTACGCGCACATGGGCACGCACATCGATGGCCTTAACCACTTCGGCCTGAACGGCAAGATCTGGAACGGTTTTTCCGCGCAGGAGCACTTGGGCGACCGCGGTTGGGAAAAGGCTGGGATCGAGACCATGCCACCTATCATCGCCCGTGGCGTGATGATCGACATGGCCGCGGCGAAGAACCTGGAAATGTTGCCGGACAACTACAAGGTGTCGGCCCAGGACCTGCGTGAAGCTCTGAAAAAGCAGAACGTCAGCCTGGAGAAGGGCGATGTGGTGCTGATCCGCACCGGGCGCATGCGTGACTACGCCAACGCCCAGGCCTATATGAGCAATGCACCGGGCCTGGGCCTGGATGCGGCCAAGTTCCTCATCGAGGAAGCTGGCGCCATGGTGGTTGGCGCCGACAACCTGAGTTTCGAGGCCTTCCCTTCCGAGGTGTCGGACAACTACATCCCGGTGCACACCTACATGCTGGCGCAGCAGGGCGCGCCGATCATCGAGTTGGCCAATCTGGAAGAGCTGGCCCGCGACCGTGTGTACCAGTTCGCCTTCGTCGGTGCCTCGCTGAAGTTTCGCGGCGCCGATGCCGCGCCCATGCGGCCAGTTGCCCTGCCCATAGAATAGCCGCGCTCCGGCTGTCCTCTGGGGGAGCAAAACCACTGGAGGGCTGTGTCGCTGACGCGTAGATCGAACAGGGTCGAACGGTGGACAGTCTGCGGGGTGAGCAGTAGCGTATTGCACTGCTTGCTGAGGTGGTCTGAGCGGTTGGTGTGCTGGCTCAGACACGCAATAACGCTGTTGCCCGAGGCGCATGTGATTGCGCGCTCTGGCCTCGTCATCTGAGAGGTGGGTCATGAGCAAATGGTTTATCCGGCGCTTCATGCAGGCGATGTTGGGGCTGCTGGCCTTCTTCGCGCGGCGACCTTGGCTCGCCGCCGTTTCGAACCTGCTCACCCGTTCGCTCGCGCGCCTTACCGTGCGCGCCAAAGCGATCGGCCGGGCGCAGACGGTCGCCGAGTTGGGACCTTTGTGGCAGCGTTCATTTCCGGCCAAGAAGCAGGTGCCCATCGAAAGCACTTCAAGCGATACGGTCATCGCGCAAATCCACACTCACTGTCCGCTCCGTGGGAGTGGCGACGTGCAGGCCTGTTACCGAATGATGGAATATGACCGTGAGGTGTTGCGTCACGCCGGCGGTCAGTTCGTGGTCCTGGAGTCGCAGGCGACGCCTGGCGTGAGTGTGTGTCGGGTGGCCATGCGCCTGCAGGGCGAGTCACTGGACGATTTGCTGCCCGCTCATCGACGTTAGCAGTCCTAAGCAATTCAACGACAGAGCAGTCTACATGACGACAGATCATCCCCTCGTATTCCCCGACCTGGCCCTGAGTCATTTCGAACTCTATGTGCGCGATGTGCAGCGGATGGAGGCGTTTTACACCGGTTGCCTCGGCTTCGTTGTCACGGATCGCGGGGAGGGCGCGGGCGGCATGGTGTTCCTGAGCCGAAGTGCCAAGGAACACCACCAGTTGGTGCTGAACCCGCGCGCCTCGCGCCAGACAGAGGAGAGCCCGCTTGATCACATCTCCTTCCGCGTCACGACCCTGGCCGATGTTCGCCTGTTTCATTCGGCTTTAGTGCCGGGCGCAGGCATCCCGGTGGACAGCGTGTCGCACGGTACGACCTGGTCTATTTACTTTCGCGACCCTGAGAACAACCGCCTGGAAATCTTTACCGCTACGCCTTGGCATGTGGATCAGCCCTGTAAGTTTCCCATCGACCTGCAGCTCAGCGACCAGGCCTTGCATGCCTTTACGGAAGATAAAATTCGTCGGTTACCGGGTTTCAGGTCGGCCGAGCAGTGGCACCAGGCCCATATCACCTCGCTAGGTGCAGACTGACGCGCTGGCAAGCGAGTGGGCACAACCGTTGGCAAGGTTGCTGCGCAGACTCGCGCGGCCGTTAACCCGTAACAGCCTCTCCGTGGTTACCGATCAGAAGGAATCCAGAATGCGTCCGAGCAGCGCCATCGCCTGCTCGCTCTGGGCATCCCAGGGGTGGCCGTAGTTGAGGCGGGCGCAGTTGCTGAAGCGCCGGGTTGCGGAAAAAATAGGCCCCGGCGCCAGGCTGATGCCCTGGGCCAGGGCGAGCCGGAACAACTGCAGGGAATCGACCTGCTGGGGAAATTCGAACCAGAGGAAATAGCCGCCGTCAGGGTGGGTGACCCGGGTCTCGACCGGGAAGTGCCGGGCTGCCGAGGCCAGCATCGAGCCTTGCTGCGCCTCTAGGGCATGGCGCAATTTGCGCAGGTGGCGGTCGAAGCCGCCATGCTGGAGGTAGTCGGCGATGGCCGCCTGGGCCGGCACCGAGGGCGAGATGGTGGTCATCAGCTTGAGCCGGTGGATGGCGGTTGCGAAGCGCCCGCCGGCTACCCAGCCGACCCGGTAGCCCGGCGCCAGGCATTTGGAGAACGAGCCGCAGTGCATCACCAGGCCGTCGCGATCGAAGCTTTTCACCGACTTCGGTGGTTGCGTGCCGAAGTACAGCTCGGCGTAGACATCGTCCTCGATCAGGGGCACCTGATGGCGCTGCAATAGATCGTAGAGGGCGCGCTTCTTGTCCTCGCCCATGCTGGCGCCCAGCGGGTTCTGCAGGCTGCTCATGAACCAGCAGGCCTTGATCGGCAACTGCTCCAGGCTGGCTGTGAGGCTGTCCAGGTCGATCCCTTCGCGCGGGTGCACCGGGATTTCCACCGCCTTGAGCTTCAACCGCTCCAGTACCTGCAGGGTGGCATAGAACGCCGGTGCCTCGATGGCAACCAGATCGCCCGGCGCGGTGACACACTGCAGGCAGAGGTTGAGTGCCTCCATGGCGCCGTTGGTGATCACCAGCTCCTCCTGCGGCAGCATCACCCCGCTGATCATGTAGCGCAGGGCGATCTGCCGGCGTAGGTCGGGGTTGCCTTCGGTCATGTCGGCGATCACCGCCTGCGGCGGCATATCGCGCACGCTCTGCGACATGCTGCGGGCGAGTCGTGCGAGGGGGAACAGGTCCGGGCTGGGGAAGGCCGAGCCGAAGGGCACGGTGTCCGGGTCCTTGAGTGAGCCGAGTACGGAGAACACCAGTTCGCTGACGTCGACGTCACTAGTCTGCGCCTGGCGCGCGCTGATTTCCGGCTCATGCAGCGGGCGTTGGGCATGGGCGCGGACGAAGTAGCCCGAACGTGCCCGGGCCACGATCAGCCCGCGACTCTCCAGCAGGTAATAGGCCTGGAATACCGTCGAAGGGCTGATCCCATAGGTGCGGCTGGCATGCCGAACCGACGGCACCTTCTCCCCCGGCGCCAGCACGCCGGTGCGAATCAGCTGGGCGATCTCATCGGCAAACTTCTCGTAGCGCTTCATCTTGTCCTGGCTCACCCATGCTGAAGGCAGAGCACGATACTCTACAGGGCGCGTGGCGCTCATGTGCGCGTGCTCAACGATTCAGCGGTGAGACGAAGGTGCTCTCGGTGCTCACGCGCATCTGCGGATTGTCGCGCTCGGCCACCTGGAAACGCAGCACCTGCGACGAGCTGGCGGCGCGCGGGGCGGTCAGCGCCACACTCACCGGCAGGTCGATGATCTCACCGGGTGCCAGCTGCAGTTCACGGCTGCCCTGCAGCTCGAAATCGCCGGGCTCGAGCAGCGACAGGGCATAGCGGCGCGGCTGCTGGGTCTTGTTGATGACCTTCAGGGTGTAGATGTTCTCGATCTGTCCGGCGTCGTTCTCACGGTACAGGCCGCGATCCTTGGTCACGTCCAGTGACACCAGCGGGCGTGTGTCCAGTGCCCAGGCGAAGGCGCCGATCATCGCCACGAGCGCGACCGCGTAGCTGACCAGTTGCGGGCGTAGCCAGTGGGTGTTGCCGCCGGCCATGGCGCGTTCGGAGCTGTAGCGCACCAGGCCGCGTGCGTAGCCCATCTTGTCCATCACGCTGTCACAGGCATCGATACAGGCGCCGCAACTGATGCAGTCCAGTTGCAGGCCGTCGCGGATATCGATGCCGGTGGGGCAGACCTGCACACAGAGGGTGCAGTCGATGCAGTCGCCCAGCCCTTCGGCCTGGTAGGCAGTGTCTTTCTTGCGCGGACCACGGCTCTCGCCGCGGGCGCTGTCGTAGGACACCAGCAGGGTGTCCTGATCAAACATCACGCTCTGGAAACGTGAGTAGGGGCACATGTGCAGGCAGACACTCTCGCGCAACCAGCCGGCATTCAGGTAGGTGGCGGCGGTGAAGAACAGCAGCCAGAACGTGGTGCTCGGGTCGAGGGCGAAGTGCAGCAGGTCGCTGACCAGTGCGCGCACCGGGGTGAAGTAGCCAACGAAGGCCAGCGCAGTGGCCAGGCTCACGGCCAGCCACAGGCCATGTTTGGCGCCGCGACGCAGCAGCTTGTTGGCTGACCAGGGCGCCGCATCCAGCTTGATGCGTTGGTGGCGTTCGCCCTCGGTGTGTTTCTCCACCCACATGAACACCCAGGTCCACACGCTTTGTGGGCAGCTGTAGCCGCACCAGACGCGGCCGGCAAACACGGTAATGAAGAACAGACCGAAGGCGGCGATGATCAGTATCGCCGAGAGCAGAATGAAGTCCTGCGGCCAGAAGGTCGCGCCGAAGATGTAGAACTTGCGCCCGGCCAGATCCCACAGCACTGCCTGGCGCTCGCCCCAGTTCAGCCAGGCTGTACCGAAGAACAGCAGAAACAGACAGCCTGCACCATACAGGCGCAGGTTGCGGAACAGCCCAGTGAAGCTACGGGTATGGATGGCGCCGCCTGCTTGAGCGGGCGTAAGGCGCAGAGGACTACGCGGGTTGATCGTTTCGACGATCGTGGCGGGAATACGTTCGGTCATGCTATGCGCCCCATCTGGCTTTATCCGGCGGGGCGAATGATCGGCACTTCGCTGTACTGATAACAGACTCAGATTTTCAAATAAAAAGCGGATCAGATGGTTTTTAAGCTGTGCAGGCAGTAGGACTTTCAACGGCTTGGCTTATCCCTCAGGCGCACTTTGGAAATACCGAGGCGGCGCTGCTGATCTGGTTTTTTTAGCTTTATCTGAGGCTGTTTCGACTGGCGCTGCGGACCCATAGTCACTGCTCTTTATGCCAGCGTGTTCTCATCGGTCGAGCGTGCACACGCCGGTAGTCAGGCTCGATGAGGCAGACCGCATGTACCACTACGACGACTATGACCATGCCCTGGTACGCGAGCGCGTTGCGCAGTTTCGCGATCAGATTGAGCGGCGCATCAGCGGCGAGCTGAGCGAGGAAGAGTTCCTGCCGCTGCGCCTGCAGAACGGCCTGTACCTGCAGAAGCATGCCTACATGCTGCGCGTGGCCATTCCTTACGGAACCCTGGCGTCCCGGCAGATGCGCACCTTGGCGCATATCGCTCGCCATCACGACCGTGACTATGGGCACTTCACCACCCGGCAGAACATCCAGTTCAACTGGATCGCGCTGGAGCAGGTGGCGGATATCCTCGAGCAGCTCGCCGCCGTCGAGATGCATGCCATCCAGACCTCGGGGAACTGCGTGCGCAACATCACCACCGAGGCGTTCGCCGGGGTCGCGGCCGACGAGCTGATGGACCCGCGGCCCCTGGCGGAAATTCTCCGTCAGTGGTCGACGATCAACCCGGAGTTCCTCTATTTACCACGCAAGTTCAAGATCGCGTTGTGCTCGGCCGAACAGGACCGGGCCGCGATCGCCATGCACGATATCGGCCTGTATCTGTATCGCGATGAGACCGGCGAGATGCTGCTGCGTGTGATGGTGGGTGGCGGTCTTGGGCGCACGCCGATCCTTGGCCAGCAGATTCGCCAGGCGCTGCCCTGGCGCCACCTGCTGTCTTACGTCGAGGCTGTTCTGCGGGTGTACAACCGTCACGGGCGGCGTGACAACAAGTACAAGGCGCGGATCAAAATTCTGGTCAAGGCCTTGGGAATCGAGGCATTCGCCCGCGAGGTCGAGGCGGAGTGGGCGCAGATCAAGGAGGGCCCCGCCGAATTGACCGAGGACGAGTATAGGCGTGTGGCTACTGCGTTCATTCCGCCCAGCTACGAGCAGCTGGCCGATACCGATCTGCAGTACGGCACGGAGCTGTCGCAGGATGCACAGTTCGCCCGCTGGGTGTCGCGCAATGTACAACCGCACAAGGTGCCGGGCTATGCCTCGGTCGTGCTCTCGACCAAACCGGGCATCAGCGCGCCGCCGGGGGATGTGACGTCGAGCCAGATGGAGGTGGTTGCCGACCTCGCCGATACCTTCGGCTTTGGCGAGATTCGCATCGCCCATGAGCAGAACCTGGTGCTCCCCGACATACGCAAAGCCGACCTGTACGCGGTCTGGAAGAGGGCGCAGGACGTAGGGTTGGCAACGGCCAATGTCGGTCTGCTGACCGATGTGATCGCCTGCCCGGGCGGTGACTACTGTTCGCTGGCCAATGCCAAGTCCATCCCCATTGCGCAGTCGATCCAGCAGCGCTTCGCGGACCTCGATCGGCTGCATGAGCTCGGCGACATCAGCCTGAACATCTCCGGCTGCATGAATGCCTGCGGCCACCACCATATCGGCAACATCGGCATCCTGGGAGTCGATAAGAACGGCAGCGAGTGGTACCAGGTGACCATTGGCGGCGCGCAGGGCAAGGCCAGTGCGCTGGGCAAGGTCATCGGCCCTGCGTTCAGCGCGGCGCAGGTCCCGGATGTGATCGAGCACCTGGTGCAGACCTTCAGTGACTACCGCGAAAGCGAGGAAGGGTTTGTCGAGACGGTGCAGCGCATCGGTCTCGAACCGTTCAAGGAACGGGTGTATCGCACGCTGCAGGAGTCGGCATGAACAACCTGATCAAACTGATCGACGGCCAAGCCCGGATCATCCACGACGATCCCTGGACGCTGATTTCCGGTCATGAGGCCGATTTGCCGGGCGGGCCGCTGATCCTGCCGCTGGCGCAATGGCGGGAGCGGCAGGCGGTGGCTGGCGCAGAGACTAGTAGTCACTTGGCTGTTTGCCTGGCGCCTGACGATGAGCCAGAGAGCCTGACGCCCTGGCTGGGCGTCCTGCCGTTGATCGCCCTGGAGTTTCCCAGTTTGCGCGACGGTCGGGCCTACAGTCAGGCCTATCTGTTGCGCACCCGCCTGGGCTGGCGAGGCGAGTTGCGCGCGGTCGGCGATGTACTGCGTGATCAACTCAGTCATATGCGCCGATGTGGTTTTGATGCGTTCGCGGTACGCCAAGACAAGTCGCTCGAGGATGCGCTCAAGGGGCTGGCCGGCATCAGTGTGCTGTACGGTCCTTCAGTACTGGAACCGCGGCCCTTATTCCGCAGACGTGGTTGATGCTTAGGGCTGCGAGTGTGGATCATGCCCGGGTGTCAGTGTGACAGTCGCGCCCTAAAGCCCGCGCTCATTCCCCATGTTCCGAGGCGGCGCACCCTGTCAGGGTGAGCGCGCCGTTGTGTGGCTGCTGACGAGTTGGCTGAGGCCTTGTGAGTGCCCAACAGGCGTTGTTTGGTTCGGTGAGCGGCAAGGGCTGTATGTTCAGACGCCGGTTGCTCAAGCGTCATCCGCTTAAAACTTGTCATACTCGCCATCAACTTACTCGCCAGCAGGTTAGACCGTGATAGCGGCAGTCCTGGTTAACAGCTTCGTCGTGGTGCTTACCGTAATTGTTCACTACGAATTTTTGTTTCGGCTGACGCAACTGCTGCCGAAGATGAAAGTCAGGCACCGCTTCAGAATCGTGCTTGGCGTCTGTGGCGCGCTGACGGCCCATGCGCTTGAGGTGTGGATCTTTGCCTTCGCCTACTACTTCTTGAATGGCGTCGGCGGTTGGGGACAGTTGCAGGGCAGTTTCGATGGCAGCCTGGCCGACTGCGTCTATTTCTCGTTCACCACCTTTACCACCTTGGGCTTCGGTGACATTCAGCCGGTCGGCACTCTGCGTTACTTGACCGGCATCGAAGCACTCACAGGCCTGGTGCTCATTACCTGGACTGCTTCATTTCTATTCGTCGAGATGCAACGGTTCTGGAACAGGAAATAGCCGAAACTTTCAACGTCGCCTGCTGGGCAACCGGCAAGTTTGCGCCGAAACCAAGCATCGGTTTTGCGGCGCACGGCAGGTCGATCGGCGAGTAGCTCTGCTGCACAGCGCCGCCATCGTAAACTCCCCTATAGAGCGCTCCGATACTCAGGCTAAACGTGCTCCAAAGCGGTCACCCCAAGTGGGGGATTGCTAGTGCGATTCGTAGATTTTGGAATGATCCGAGTCTTTCTTTTCGTTTGAGGCAAGGTCTGTTCCTTGCTTTCATCGTTACCCGGCTTCGGCTTCAGGCTTCGCTAAAAGTCTTGTTTTTGCTGGGGTTGCGCCCGTCAGGCTGACGCAATCCAGACCGCTAATGACGCATCACTGTTAGGCGCAGAGCGTTGCATACAGCCAGTATTTGCAACGCAAAAAAGAATAATAAGAGGTACTCGTATGACAGGCTCCCCGCCCGCGTTGGAAATTCGCGACCTGCACAAGCGCTATGGCGAGCATGAGGTGCTCAAGGGCATTTCCCTGACGGCTCGCGATGGCGATGTGATCTCCATCCTCGGCTCTTCCGGCTCCGGTAAATCTACCTTCCTGCGTTGCATCAACCTGCTGGAAAACCCACACCGGGGTCAGATCATCGTCAATGGCGAAGCGTTCAAGCTGAAGCCAAGTCAGACCGGTGAGTTGCATGCGGCCAACAACAAGCAGATCAATCGCCTGCGCAGCGAGATCGGTTTCGTCTTCCAGAGTTTCAACCTGTGGCCGCACATGAGCGTGCTCGACAACATCACCGAGGCGCCACGCCGGGTGCTCGGTCTGAGCAAGGCCGAGGCCACCGAGCGGGCCGAGGCGCTGTTGGCCAAAGTCGGCATCGCCGACAAGCGTCATGTCTACCCCAACCAGCTGTCCGGCGGCCAGCAGCAGCGCGCGGCCATCGCCCGCACCCTGTGCATGGAGCCCAAGGTGATTCTGTTCGACGAGCCGACCTCGGCGCTCGACCCGGAGATGGTCCAGGAGGTGCTCAGCGTAATCCGCGCGCTGGCCGAGGAGGGTCGCACCATGCTGCTGGTCACCCACGAGATGAATTTTGCCCGGCAGGTCTCCAGCGAGGTGGTGTTTCTCCACCAGGGCCTGGTGGAAGAACAGGGCACGCCGCAGCAGGTGTTCGATAACCCGCTGTCGGCGCGTTGCAAGCAATTCATGTCCAGTAATCACTAACGGAGCGTCATCGCATGTACAACTACAAGAAAATCTTGCTGACCACCGCCGCCACCCTGGTCTTGGCCAGCAGCGTGGCCGCCGCCGACAAGTTGAAGATCGGCACCGAAGGCGCTTACCCGCCGTTCAATCTGATCGCCGCTGATGGTCAGGTCGGCGGTTTCGACGTGGAAATCGCCCAGGCCCTGTGTGCCAAGATGCATGCCGAGTGCGAGGTGGTGACGTCCGACTGGGACGGCATCATCCCGGCCCTGAATGCCAAGAAGTTCGACTTCCTGGTGGCCTCGATGTCGATCACCGAAGAGCGTCAGCAGGCGGTCGACTTCACCGCGCCGTACTACACCAACAAACTGCAATTCATCGCGCCCAAGGGCGGCGATTTCAAGACCGACAAGGCCAGCCTGAAAGGCAAGGTGATCGGCGCCCAGCGCGCGACCATCGCCGGCACCTGGCTGGAAGATAACCTGGACGGTGTGGTCGATATCAAACTCTACGACACCCAGGAAAACGCCTACCTCGACCTGACTTCGGGGCGCCTCGATGGCGTGCTGGCCGACACCTTCGTCAATTGGGAGTGGCTGAAGAGCGACGCCGGCAAACCCTTCGAGTTCAAGGGCGAACCGGTGTTCGACAACGACAAGATCGGCATCGCCGTGCGCAAGGACGATCCGCTGCGCGACAAGCTGAATATCGCACTCAAGGCAGTGGTTGCCGACGGCACCTACAAGCAGATCAACGACAAGTACTTTCCCTTCAGCATCTATTGATCGTCCCCGCTGGCGTGGTGCCCAGGTGGCCCGTGCGGTTAGTTGGTTGAACTGACCACAGCGGCCGCAGGGTTCGCGCCAGCCCTTGCGGTGGTTCGAACTATGACTCTCGATCTCTACGGATTCGGCCCGGCGTTAGCCGCCGGCGCCCTGATGACCATCAAGCTGGCGCTGTCGGCCCTGTCTCTGGGCCTGATTCTCGGGCTGCTCGGCGCCCTGGCTAAAACCTCGCCCTACAAACCGCTGCAATGGCTGGGCGGCGGCTATTCCACGCTGGTGCGCGGCGTGCCCGAGTTGCTCTGGGTGCTGTTGATTTACTTTGGCACGGTCAGCCTGCTGCGCAGCCTGGGCGAGTGGATTGGCTATCCGGAACTGGAGCTCAGCGCTTTCGCCGCCGGCACCATCGCCCTTGGCCTGTGTTTCGGCGCCTACGCCACCGAGGTGTTTCGCGGCGCCATCCTGGCCATCCCCAAGGGCCATCGCGAAGCCGGTCAGGCGCTGGGAATGTCCAAGCCGAGAATCCTTTGGCGCCTGATCCTGCCGCAGATGTGGCGTATCGCCCTGCCAGGACTGGGCAACCTGTTCATGATCCTGATGAAGGACACGGCGCTGATCTCGGTGATCGGTCTGGAGGAAATCATGCGCCGTTCGCAGATCGCGGTGACCTCGAGCAAGGAGCCGTTCACCTTCTATCTGGTGGCCGCGTTCATCTACTTGAGCCTGACCATCGTCGCCATGTGTGGCCTGTACGTCCTTGAGAAGCGCGCCGGCCGTGGTTTCGTGAGGGCCGTCGCATGAACTGGGAGTTGATTATCAAATGGCTGCCGCGCATCGCCGAAGGCGCCTGGCTGACCCTGGAGCTGGTCGGCATCGCGGTGATCGCCGGGCTGATCCTGGCCATCCCGCTGGGCATTGCCCGCTCATCCAGGCACTGGTACGTGCGCGCGCTGCCCTACGGCTACATTTTCTTCTTTCGCGGCACGCCGCTGCTGGTGCAGCTGTTTCTGGTGTACTACGGCCTGGCGCAGTTCGAGGCGGTACGTGAAGGCCCGCTGTGGCCCTTCCTGCGTGATGCCTACTGGTGCGCCATCGTCACCCTGACCCTGCACACCGCTGCCTATATCGCCGAGATTCTGCGTGGCGCGATTCAGGCGATTCCGCCGGGCGAGATCGAAGCGGCGCGTGCCCTTGGCATGTCACGCTGGCAGGCGTTGCTCTACATCATCCTGCCGCGGGCGGCGCGTATCGGTCTGCCGGCCTACAGCAACGAGGTGATCCTGATGCTCAAGGCCAGCGCGCTGGCCAGCACCATCACCCTGCTGGAACTGACCGGCATGTCGCGCACCATCATCGCCCGCACCTACCAGCCGGTGGAGATCTTCTTCGCCGCCGGGGTGTTCTACCTGGTGGCCGCCTACGTCCTGGTGCAAGGCTTCAGGCAGCTGGAGCGGCGCCTGCGGGTGGATGCCTGCCAGGGTCGCTGAACCGACGTGCCCTCGGCCTGCACGAGGGCAAGCGCTTGGCGCATGGAATGCGCCTATGCCTTTACCAATCCCGGTGACTTGCGCAGACTCCAGCGCCGAGATGTTGAGCGGCGGCACAGTGCTCTCGCCAAGGTGTATCCCGTCTGAGTAGCGATTCGCTGCGCTAGAGCGGCTGAATTGGCGCGCTGGCAGCTCCGCTTGATGAACTTAATCCCGATCTTGTAGGTATGCCCGAATGGCAGATTTGAACGCCCCGCGCCTGGACGATATCGACCGGCAGTTGATCGCCGCGCTGCAGCTCAATGCTCGCGAGAGCGTGGCCATGTTGGCGCGCAAACTCGGCATCGCCCGCACCACGGTGATCTCGCGGATCGCCCGGCTGGAGAAGAACAAGGTCATCAATGGCTATGGTCTGCGCCTGGGGCAGCGCGTGCTGGATGGCGGTCTGCAAGCCTACGTCGGCATCACCTTGCAGCCGCGCTCCGGCAAGGAAGTGCTGCGACGCCTGACCAGCATGGCCGAAGTGCAGCAGCTGTGTACCGTGAGCGGTGAGTTCGATTTCGTCGCCTGGTTGCGCGCGGACTCGCCGGAACGACTCGATCAATTGCTCGACGAGATCGGCGAAGTCGACGGGGTGGAGAAGACCACCACCTCGATCATCCTGTCGTGCAAGCTGGACCGCGGGCAGAAACTCTAAGGTTTGTCGTACTCTTCCAGACCAACGTCGGCGTCAGTCGCGCAAAGCACTAAGCGCCGATACCCGCTGGCGGCGGGGCGGCGCCGTGCTTAGCCGGTCTCAGCGTTGCGCCATGGCCTGCTCGCGGATCTGACTCAGGCTCTGCCGTGGGGTCAGGGCCTCCGGGTCGATCCGCACCTCGATCAACGCCGCTTTACCGCACTGTGCGGCGCGCTCGAAGGCCGGGGCGAATTCGCCGGTGCTGGCGACCACCTCGCCGTGCAGCCCATAAGCTCGGGCCAGGGCGGCGAAGTCCGGGTTGTGCAGCGTGGTGCCCGAGACCCTGCCAGGGTAGTGGCGTTCCTGGTGCATGCGGATGGTGCCGAACATGCCGTTGTTGACCACGATGAAAATCACCCGGGCGTCATACTGCATGGCCGTCGCCAGTTCCTGGCCATTCATCAGGAAGCAGCCATCGCCGGCGAAGGCCACCACCATGCGTTGCGGCGCGCTGAGCTTGGCGGCGATGCCGGCGGGCACGCCGTAGCCCATCGAGCCATTGGTCGGGCCCAACTGCGTGCGGAAGCTGCGATATTGGTAGAAACGCTGCACCCAGACCGCGTAGTTGCCGGCGCCGTTGCTGAGAATGGCGTCGGCCGGCAGGCGTTGGCGCAGCCAGGCCATGATCTCGGCCAATTGCACCGGGCCGGGGCAGGGCGGGCAGTCCAGGTTGCCCAGGTAATGCGCGTGCAGGGTCTGCGTCCACTCGGCATACGGCGGATTGTCGATTGCCTCTAAGGCGGCGGCCTGAGCGGCGAAGGTGGCCATGCCGCTGTTGATCGCCAGCGTCGCTTGGTAGACCCGGCCGAGCTCTTCGATACCGGCATGCACGTGCAGCAGTTTCTGTTTGGGCACCGGGATATCCAGCAGGCTGTAGCCGCCGCTGGTGATCTCGCCCAGGCGGGCGCCGACCACCAGCAACAGATCGGCATCGCGCATCGCCTGCGCCAGCTTGGCGCCTGCCGCCAGACCCAGGTCGCCGGCGTAATTCGGGTGCTGGTTGTCGAACAGGTCCTGGCAACGGAAAGACGCCGCCACGGGCAGTTGTTGTTGCTCGGCGAAACGCCGGATATCCGCCACCGCCTCGGCGCACCAGCCACCGCCACCGAGGATCATCAAGGGTCGCTGGGCCTGTGCCAGCATGTCGTGCATGGCCTGCAGGTCGCTGGCCGCTGGGCTCGCTTCGATTCGGCGACTGGGGCCGGCATCGGCCACCTCGACCAGATCGGTCAGCATGTCTTCAGGCAAGGCCACCACCACGGGCCCCGGGCGGCCGTTCATGGCGCGGTGGAAGGCCTGGCTGAGCAGTTCGGGCAGACGCCGGGCGTCGTCCACCTGCACCACCCACTTGGCCAGCGGGCCGAACATCTGCCGGTAGTCGACTTCCTGAAAGGCTTCGCGCTCCATCTGGTCGCGGGCGACCTGGCCGATGAACAGGATCATCGGCGTGGAGTCCTGGTAGGCGGTATGCACGCCGACCGAGGCGTTGGTCGCGCCGGGGCCACGGGTGACGAAGCAGATGCCCGGTTTGCCGGTCAGCTTGCCGTAGGCTTCGGCCATATAGGCGGCGCCGCCTTCCTGACGGCAGACCACCAGCTCGATCTCGTCGCGCCTGTCGTGCAGTGCGTCGAGTACCGCCAGGTAACTTTCACCCGGCACACAGAAGGCGCGTTCGACGCCATTGATGCGCAGGGCATCGACCAGAGTCTGTCCGCCGCTGCGGGTACGTTTGGGGTTATCCACGATCAACTCCTAAAGCGAGGCTGGGCATGGCGCTTAAGTGTAGGAGGGGGCGCCACAGTCGGCGACAGCCGGAATTCGGGAAGGTGTCGGCCCCCGACCAGCAGCGGGCGAGCCGCTGATAGCCGGGAGCGACGGAGGAGGGCTTAGGCCGCTTCCTGGGTCAGTGCTTGGTGCTCTTCGTAGGCCCGGCCGAAGCGGTTGGCCAGGAAGTCTTCGAGGGAAACCTGCTCCTGGCTGATGAAGCCGGACTGTGGCAGACGTTGTGCGCGGAACAGATCCAGTGCGGCGCAGATGCCGGCAGCGGTGGTGATCTGGATTGCACTGGTCAGGCGGCCGTTCTGCTCGGCAGCAAAGATCTTGCGGCTGAACACCTGCTGCACCAGCTTGCCGTCCTTCATGCCGTTGACGGTAACGAACACCAGCACCACGTCCTGCATGGTGCTCGGCACGGCGCCGCGCAGGATGTCCTTGAGTTTGTCCTGGTGGCCGGCCAGGCGCAGGTCCTCCAGAAGGAACTTCATCAGGTCGCGGTGGCCCGGGTAGCGCACGGTCTTGTAGTCCAGTACTTCGACCTTGCCTTCCAGGGTTTCGCACAGGGTGCCCAGGCCGCCGGAGGTGTTGAATGCCTCGTACTCGACGCCGTCCAGGGAGAAGTGCTCCAGGCCTTCGAGCGGCTGAACCATCTGCAGCTTGCCGTTGCGGATGGCTTCGCAGGGGTGGCAGTACTCATTGACCAGGCCGTCGACGCTCCAGGTCAGGTTGTATTTGAGCGCGTTGGTGGGGAACTCGGGCAGGGCGCCGACGCGCATCTTCACCTCGCGCACGCTGTCGAAATGGCGCGCCAGGGAATGTGCGGCGATGCCGATAAAGCCCGGAGCCAGGCCACACTGCGGCATAAAGGCGGTGCTTGAGCCTTCAGCCAGGTCGCGGATGGTCTTGGTCGCGTGCACGTCTTCGGTCAGGTCGAAGTAGTGGGTGGCGGTCGCCTTGGCGGCCTTGGCCACGCCGATGGCCATGTGGTACGGCAGGGCGTTGAGCACCGCATCCTGGCCGTGCATGGCCGCTTCCAGCGCCGCGCTGTCGGCCGAATCGACTTCGCGGGTGGCGATGCCCAGGTCGGCAATCGCCTTCAGTGAATTAAGGTCACGATCCGCCACCAGTACCTGGTAGTCACCGGTGTTGTGCAGCAGTTGAGCAATGGTGTAACCGATATGGCCCGCGCCGAGCAGGAGGACGTTCATTGTTGTTATCTCCAGGTTGCGTTTCAGTTGGGGCCAGTCTAAAGAGCAGTTGGTTTGACAATAAGCCTCATAAACCATCAATAAGATGAAAAAATTAGTCGTTATGACGAGTTTGTGAGTCGTTTAGTCGATATCTTGCCCGCGGCGCTGAGTGCGTCAGGGTAGGGGGGCCGCTTTTCCTGTAACGACCTGCTGGGGAGCTTCTAACCTGAGGGGTAAGCGCAGCAGACTCCGCAGCCTCAGGACGCCACAATGTATAAAGACCTCAAGTTCCCGATCCTTATCGTGCACCGTGACATCAAGGCTGACACCGTGGCCGGTGATCGGGTGCGCGCCATCGCCCAAGAGCTGGAGCAGGACGGTTTTAACATCCTCTCCAGCGCCAGTTCCGCCGAGGGCCGCATCGTCGCCTCGACCCACCATGGCCTGGCCTGCATTCTGGTGGCCGCCGAGGGTGCGGGGGAGAACAAGCACTTGTTGCAGGACATGGTCGAGCTGATCCGCATCGCCCGGGTACGGGCGCCGCAGTTGCCGATCTTCGCCCTCGGTGAGCAGGTGACCATCGAGAACGCACCGGCCGATGCCATGGCCGATCTCAACCAGTTGCGCGGCATTCTTTACCTGTTCGAGGACACCGTGCCGTTCCTCGCCCGCCAGGTGGCGCGGGCCGCGCGCAATTATCTGGATGGTCTGCTGCCGCCGTTTTTCAAAGCGCTGGTGCAGCACACCGCACAGTCCAACTACTCCTGGCACACCCCTGGCCATGGTGGCGGCGTGGCCTATCGCAAGAGTCCGGTGGGGCAGGCGTTTCACCAGTTCTTCGGCGAGAACACCCTGCGCTCCGACCTGTCGGTATCGGTACCGGAACTGGGCTCGCTGCTCGATCACACTGGTCCGCTGGCCGAGGCCGAAGCCCGCGCCGCGCGTAACTTCGGCGCCGATCACAGCTTCTTCGTGATCAACGGCACCTCGACTGCCAACAAGATCGTCTGGCACAGCATGGTCGGGCGCGACGATCTGGTGCTGGTCGACCGTAACTGCCACAAGTCGATCCTCCATTCGATCATCATCACCGGCGCCATTCCGCTATACCTGTGTCCGGCGCGCAACGAGCTGGGCATCATCGGGCCGATTCCGCTCAGCGAGTTCAGCCGCGAATCGATCCAGGCCAAGATCGATGCCAGCCCACTGGCCAAGGGCCGCGCGGCCAAGGTCAAGCTGGCCGTGGTGACCAACTCGACCTACGACGGCCTGTGCTACAACGCCGAGCTGATCAAACAGACTTTAGGTGACAGCGTCGAAGTCCTGCATTTCGACGAGGCCTGGTACGCCTACGCGGCCTTCCATGAGTTCTACGCCGGGCGCTATGGCATGGGCACCTCGCGTGAGGACAATGGCCCGCTGGTGTTCAGCACCCATTCCACCCATAAACTGCTCGCGGCTTTCAGTCAGGCCTCGATGATTCACGTGCAGGATGGTGGCGCCCGCCAGCTGGATCGCGACCGCTTCAACGAAGCCTTCATGATGCACATCTCCACCTCTCCGCAGTACGGCATCATCGCCTCGCTGGACGTGGCGTCGGCGATGATGGAAGGCCCGGCGGGGCGTTCGCTGATCCAGGAAACCTTCGACGAAGCACTGAGCTTTCGCCGCGCCCTGGCCAACCTGCGCAAGAACCTCAATGCCGATGACTGGTGGTTCAGCATCTGGCAACCGCCGCAGGCCGAGGGCGCCGATGACGTGGCGACCCAGGACTGGCTGCTGCAACCGCAAGCCGACTGGCATGGTTTCGGCGAAGTGGCCGAGGATTACGTGCTGCTCGACCCGATCAAGGTCACCCTGGTTACTCCGGGCCTGACCGCAGGCGGTGCACTTGACCAGCACGGGATTCCGGCTGCGGTGGTCGGCAAGTTTCTCTGGGAGCGCGGCCTGGTGGTGGAGAAGACCGGGCTGTATTCATTCCTGGTGTTGTTCTCCATGGGCATTACCAAGGGTAAGTGGAGCACGCTGCTGACGGAGCTGTTGGAGTTCAAACGGCACTACGACGCCAATGTGCCGCTCGCCGATGCCCTGCCTTCCATTGCCAACGCCGGCGGCGCGCGTTACCACGGCATGGGCTTGCGCGATCTGTGTGCCGAGCTGCATGCCTGCTACCGCGATAACGCCACGGCCAAGGCGCTCAAACGCATGTATACGACGTTGCCTGAGGTCGCCATGAAGCCGGCTGACGCCTACAACCAATTGGTGCGCAGCGAGGTTGAAGCGGTGTCGATCGAGCAGCTTGAGGGGCGCATCGCCGCCGTGATGCTGGTGCCTTATCCGCCCGGTATTCCGCTGATCATGCCGGGTGAGCGGTTTACCCCGGAAACTCGTTCGATCATCGATTACCTGAAGTTCGCCCGCACCTTCGATAGCCGCTTCCCTGGCTTCGACGCCGACGTGCATGGTTTGCAGTGCCAGGAGGCGTCCGAGGGCGGCGATTACACCGTCGATTGCATCAAGCCCTAAAACCCGGCTTGGCGGTTGCACATCGCGTCGGCGGGATCAGCGCGCAGATCCGGTACCCCGTAGTCAGGCCGGGTAGGCAACCGGGTGAGCCAAGCCGGCGTGCAAGGCCGGTGACGTGTTCTACGTCACAGTGCCCAGCATCGACATTTATCCCCCACTTGTTATAGTTGCGCGGCTTTATACATAAGCCTATTTCCCTGCGCGTTCGCGCCATTTGCTGAGGATGACTGCCATGTCCGACTACAAAGCCTTTCGTGTCGAAGTGGCGGATAAGATCGCCCATGTGCTGATCAATCGCCCGGAGAAGGTCAACGCCATGAATGCCGATTTCTGGACGGAGATCATCGAGATCTTCCGCTGGGTTGACGCCACCGATGAGGTGCGGGTGGTGGTGCTCTCCGGGGCCGGCAAGCATTTTTCTTCCGGGATCGACCTGATGATGCTGGCCCAGGTCGGCAGTCAACTGGGCAAGGATGTCGGCCGCAATGCGGAAGCCTTGCGGCGCAAGATTCTCGAGCTGCAAGCCTCCTTCAATGCCGTCGACAACTGCCGCAAACCGGTATTGGCGGCGATCCAGGGCTATTGCCTGGGCGGCGCCATCGACCTGATCTCGGCCTGTGACATGCGTTATTCGACCGCTGACGCGCAGTTTTCGATCAAGGAAATCGACATCGGCATGGCGGCCGATGTCGGCACCTTGCAGCGTCTGCCGCGGATCATTGGCGATGGCATGATGCGCGAGCTGGCCTTCACCGGGCGTACTATCGGTGGAGAGGAAGCGCGTAGCATTGGCCTGGTCAATAGAACCTATGCCGACGCTTCGGCGCTGCTCGACGGGGTGATGGAAATTGCCCGTGAAATCGCGGCGAAATCGCCGATTGCCGTACGCGGCACCAAGGAAATGATTCGTTATATGCGCGACCACCGGGTGGACGATGGCCTCGAGTACATCGCCACCTGGAACGCCGCGATGCTGCAATCGGCCGACCTGCGAGTGGCCATGACCGCCCATATGAGCAAGCAAAAGCCGGAGTTCGCTGACTGATGCAGTACCTGCAACTGTCCTTTTTAGCCGCGCGGGAGGCGCACTAGCTCATGGTTTCTGGTGTCCAGTCCCTAAGTTTGGTGCGCAACGAGCTGTTCACCACCATGGAGGAGGCTGAGTCGAGCCTCGAACAGTTCATTGCCGATCGGCATAACGGCAGTCTGCTGCAGCAGGCGGTGGAAAGTCTGCAGCAGGTACGCGGTACGCTCAACTTGATCGAACTGACCGGCGCCGAGTTGCTGGCTCAGGAAGTCCTCGACCAGGCCACGGATATTCCCACCGGGGCTGGCGAGGAACGCGATGTACAGCTCTCGGCGCTGAGCAACGCGCTGCATGTGCTGCGCCGTTATCTGGAAAGCGTCGACGCCCACCGCCAGGAAATGCCCGAGTTGCTGCTGCCGGCGATCAATAACTTGCGCCAAGCCGGTGGCCAGGCATTGCTGCCGGAAAGCTTCTTCTTCAGTGTGCGCCTGGATCAGCCGCGGCCGCGCTCGACCCCAGCCTCTCTGGATGCGGCAGCCAGGGCAACCGAAGGGCGGCGGTTGCGGCAGATGTATCAGGTCGGGCTGCTCGGATTTATCCGCGAGCAAAACCCCCAAGCCAGCTTGAAATTGATGGGCCGGGCGATGGCTCGGTTGGACAGTCTCTACGCCAATGCACCCTGTGGCCGGCTGTTCTGGATCGCCGCGGCGGCCATGCAGGCGCAGGTCGACGGCCAGTTGTTGGCGCGTAAGCCGCGTAAGCAACTGTTCTCGCGTATCGACCGCGAACTCAAACAAATGCTCGGCAACGATCAATACGAAGCGCCGCGTAGTTTGCTCAAGGAGTTGCTCTACCTTGTGGCCCTGAGTGACAGCCGGGGTGCTCTGGTCATGCCGGTGCGGGAGGTCTTTGGTCTGACAGCACTGCCGTTCACCGATCATATGCTGGAAGACGAATATCAGCGCCTGACGGGTCCAGGTCAGGGCGTCATGCGCTCGCTGAGTTCGGCGATTCGCGAAGAGCTGGCGAGCGTCAAAGACATGCTCGACCTGATCGAGCGCGGCACGCTGCAGGCGGATAACCTCGGCAACCTGCATGCAGTACTCGGCAAGCTGAGCAAAACCCTGGGGATGGTCGGCTTGAGTTCGGCTGGCAATTCGCTGAGTGCGCAATTGCAAACCGTCGCCGGTTGGAGTGAAAGCGCGGCGCCGCAGCAGCAGGAATTGCACAAGCTGGCTGATGCAGTACTGTATGTCGAAGGCATGGTCGCCAGCCTGGAGAGTGGCGAGCGCCGTGAGCATCGTCCAAGCCAGGCGCAGCCAGGACATGAGGCGCAATCCTTCGCACAACATCAGCTCAATGAGGCGCGCATCGTCGTGGTCGATGAAGCCCAGGCCGGCCTGGCGCTGGCTAAACGAGCGATCACCGGTTATCTGGAAGCCAGTGGCGACCGGATGCATCTGGCCAATGTGCCGTTCAGCCTGCAGGCCGTACGCGGAGGGCTATGGTTTCTCGGTCAAGAACGTGCGGCCTTGCTGGTAGGCGCTTGTGCTGAGTACATCCAGAAGCAAATGCTCGAAGCGCCGCAAATGCCTTCCGAACAGATGCTGGAAACTCTCGCCGACGCACTGAGTAGTCTCGAATATTACCTGGAGGCTGGCGCCGTACTCCGCCCGGAAACCCAGCCGAGCGTGCTCGACCTGGCCGCGGAAAGTGTGTGCGCCCTTGGCATGCAGGTGGCGGCTTAAATGGCCCTGCGTTGGCAGCCCGGCATACTCGACACTCAGCAGTCGGGTGGTTGGGTGCTTGCGCATTGCAAGCAGCATTTTCTGGCAGACAGCAATGGCCTGCTGTTTCCCCGTGAGTGGTTGAAGAAGCAGGAATTGCCGATTCTGGCCGAGCATGGCATCGGTCATTTTGATGGCGATGCGGTTTACCTGCTGGAGTTGGCACAGCCGGTCGAGATACCCGGCTGTTTCTGGCAAAGCCTGCGTCACTTCATGTTGCAAGGTGATGGCGACACCTTTCAGTTGCTCAGCTATGCCACGCAGATTGGCACCTGGGCGAGTCAACATCGCTTCTGTGGCAGTTGTGGCGGCCCGATGCAGCATTTCGCCGGTGAGCGGGCCATGCATTGCCCGCACTGCGAGCTGCACCATTACCCGCGTCTGTCGCCAAGCATGATCGTGCTGATCACTCGTGGTGATGAGATTCTGTTGGCGCGTTCACCGCGTTTCGTCAGCGGGGTCTACAGCACCCTGGCTGGTTTCGTCGAGGCGGGCGAGTCGGTCGAGCAGTGCGTCACCCGCGAGGTGCGTGAGGAGGTGGGGGTCGAGGTGAAGAACCTGCAGTATCTTGGCAGCCAAGGCTGGCCGTTTCCACACTCGCTGATGCTTGGTTTTCATGCCGAATACGCGGCTGGCGAGATCGTCATGCAGGCCGATGAGATCGAAGATGCGCGCTGGTTCGACGTGCATCAGTTGCCACCTCTGCCGGCCTCGCGCTCCATCGCTCGCTACCTGATTGACCTGTATGTGGCGCGCCGCTTAGGCCATGCCGAACCAGTGCTGCCAGGCTAGTCGCGCGGTCAGGGCCAGCACCACCAAGATGAACACCGGGCGGATGAATTTTGCACCGCCTTTGATCGCCGTATGCGCACCGAGATAGGCCCCGAGCATCAGGGTCATGCCCATGCAGATACCCAGCAACCACGCCACCTGCCCGCTGACGATAAACACCGTCAGGGCGCAGGCATTGCTGACAAAGTTCATCGTGCGGGCTACGCCGCTGGCGCGCACCAGATCCAGTGGGTAAAGCAGTAGGCTGCTGACTGTCCAGAATGCGCCAGTGCCTGGCCCGGCAACCCCATCATAAAAGCCTAGCCCGAGACCTTGCGGCCACTGCCGGCGCTGCGCAATAGGCGCATCGCTGTCGAGCGGGGCCGCCGGTGTACGGCCGAACAGCAGATAGAGGCCACAGGCAAATACCACTGCGGGTAACATCTGATTCAGCCAGGCGGCCGGCAACCATTGGGCCAGCACCGCACCGAGCAGGGCGCCGAGCGCTGTGCCGAGCAAAGCATTACGCCATTGCGCCGGTTCGAACAATTTCCGCCGATAAAAGGCGTAGCTGGCTGTTGCCGAGCCAAAGGTGGCGCAGAGTTTATTGGTGCCCAGCACTAAGTGGGGGGGCAGGCCAGCGGTCAGCAGAGCTGGAATGGTCAGTAGCCCACCGCCACCGGCAATGGCGTCGATAAAACCGGCGACAAAGGCAACCAGGGCGAGAATCGCCAGGGTTGTCGGGTCAACGGCCAGCTCGAAGGGGAAAAGCATAAAAAGACGTCCTGTGTCAGGTTCTGCGGCGGTCTTGCTGTTCGCGGGCGAGGTAGCTGCGCATAATGCCGGCATTTTCACGCAGAAGGAATTGAGTCAATGCAGTATGACGGTCTGGCCTGGGTCACGGCATTGTTGGCAGTGCTGGCAGCGTTGGTAGCGACGCGCATCCTGTTCAACAGCCACTGGTTTCTCGGCTGGTTGCGCGGCACCTGCGGTCTGGCTTTTCTGCTGCTGGCGGGGTTGGTGGGGCTGATCGCTTACGATCTGTATAGCTATGAGCCGTTGCCGCAAGACAAACCATTGGTGACGCTGAGTTTCAAAGCCAATGGTCCGCGCTATCAGGTCAGTCTGGTGGAGGATGGCCACGAACGTAGCGTCACCGTAGAAGGCGATCTGTGGCAGCTGGATGTGCGCTTGTTGCAGTGGAAAGGGCTGGCAGCCTTGATTGGCTTACAGCCTGGCTATCGCCTGGAACAGCTTTCGGGTCGGTTTCTGGCCATCGAGCAACAGGCACAAGCTCAGCATGGCCCGGTCAAGTTGGCGAAGAGCCCATATGGCATAGATATATGGCGTTGGCTACGCTTGGGCCAACACGACCTGTTTATGTTCGAGCCTCAGGCGCAACGAATCACCTATTTGCCAATTGCCGATGCGGCGGTGTACAGCGTCAGTCTGACATCAACCGGCCTGTTGGCCCTGCCGATGAATCAGGCAGCCGAGCAAGCCCTGCAGGATTGGCAGTAGCATGCTCAAGATCGCGACGTTATCTGTGCTGCGATAAGTCCAATAAAAAGGGACCCTAAGGTCCCTTTTTATTGCCTGACCACTATCAGGACAGGAAGCCGCCATCGACATTCAAGGATACCCCAGTGGTGTAGCTGGAGGCGTCGACTGGCCAGGTCCAGCACGGCGCCGGCCATTTCGCTCGGGGCAGCTACGCGCTTCAGCGGGATACGCTGCAGAGCCAGGTTGAGGATTGCATCATTCTTGGTCAGCGCCGAGGCGAACTTGGTGTCGGTCAGGCCTGGCAACAGGGCGTTGCAACGGATGCCGAACTGCGCGCACTCCTTGGCGAAAACCTTGGTCATGCTGATCACAGCGGCCTTGGTTACCGAGTAGATGCCTTGCATCTCGCCTGGGCTGACACCGTTGATCGAGGCGACGTTGACGATGCTGCCGCCGCCGTTTTCCTTCATCAGCTTGCCGCCTTCGATGGACATGAAGTAGTAGCCGCGGATGTTCACGTCGACGGTCTTCTGGAAGGCCGACAGATCGGTCTCCAGGACATTGCCGAACTGCGGGTTGGTCGCCGCGTTGTTGACCAGGATGTCCAGACGACCGAACTGCTCACGGATCTGTGCGAAGACATTCTGAATCTGCTCCATTTCGCCGATATGGCAGGCAATCGCGGTAGCTTTGCCGCCGTCGGCGATGATGGCGTCGGCGACAGCCTGACAACCGTCTATCTTGCGGCTCGAGACGATTACATGGGCGCCTTGCTGGGCCAGCAGTTTGGCGATGGCCTCACCGATGCCGCGGCTGGCGCCGGACACGAACGCGATCTTGCCGTCGAGGTCGAACAGTTGGGTCTTGGACATGCGGTTACCCTTCTTCAAAAGGTGCTGAGTTCGCGGCCTGGGTTAGTCGATCTATTCAGCCAACCCTGAGCCTTTTAATTACAGCTGCGACTTGTTGATGATCTGCAGGCTCATCTGCTCCAGCAGTTTGTTCATGTGAATGAACTGCGCGAAGCGTTTGTCCTGGGTTTGCCCGTGGTAATAGCGGTAGTAGATCTGCTGCACGATGCCGGCCAGGCGGAATAGGCCGTAGGTGTAGTAGAAGTCGATGCTCTTGATTTCGATGCCGGAGCGTTCGGCGTAGTAGTCGGCGAATTCCTGACGACTGAGCATGCCGGGTGCATTGCTCGGCTGGCGGCGCATCAGTTGCACCGGCGCCGGATCGTCGGCTTCGATCCAATAGGCGAGGGTGTTACCCAGGTCCATCAACGGGTCGCCGAGGGTGGTCAATTCCCAGTCCAGCACGCCGATGATCTGCATCGGGTTCTGCGGGTCGAGGATCACGTTGTCGAAGCGGTAGTCGTTATGCACGATGCTCGGCTTGTGATGGTCGGCCGGCATCTTGTCCTTCAGCCAGGCCTTGACCGGCTCCCACAGTGGCGCGTCCGGAGTCAGGGCTTTTTCGTAGCGATCGCTCCAACCGCCAATCTGGCGCGCCACGTAGCCTTCCGGCTTGCCCAGATCGCCCAGACCGCAGGCCTGGTAGTCAACATTGTGCAGATCGACGAATTTATCGATAAAGCTCTTGCACAGAGCTCGGGTCTGCTCGGCGCTGAAGTGCAGCTCGGCCGGCATTTCCGAACGCAGGATGATGCCGTCGACCCGCTCCATGACGTAGAACTCGGCCCCGATCACCGACTCGTCCGTGCAGTGCACGTAAGCTTTCGGGCAGTAAGGGAAGCCGGACTTGAGTTGGTTGAGAATGCGGTACTCGCGGCCCATGTCATGGGCAGACTTGGCCTTGTGGCCGAATGGCGGGCGGCGCAGGACGAACTCCTGGTCGGGGTATTCGAGCAAGTAAGTCAGGTTCGAGGCACCGCCGGGAAACTGACTGATCCGCGGCTCGCCAGCCAAGCCCGGAATGTGGGCCTTGAGGTATTGGTCGATGATCGCGGCGTCGAGTTCTTCGCCTTCACGGATGCGGGTGGACTGGTCAGTAAGCGCCATGCTTATCCCTTCTGCTTATGATGGGGGTCCAATATTATTGGCTAATCTAATGCTGCACCTGTGCGCTCACAAGCAATACGCGTCTTTATAGGCAGGCGTGTTGCCGCACAATCAAACTGCCTGATTTGTCGTCGAAATGAGTGGCTGCGTGAGTGGTTCAATCAGTCAATTCGGGCGCGTGGGGCTAGTTGCGATGCTGCTACTCGTTTCAGCCTGCTATGGCTGATCGCAGTACCTCGCCTCGGGTTCTCAGTTATCCCAACTTGAATTAACCCAGTAATCGTACAGGCCACTCCGACAAGCGAAAAAAAACCGGAGTACAGGACTCCGGTTCTTCTCAACAACTGATACGCCTAAACGCTTAGACCGGGAACAGTTCGCCCAGCTTCATCGCCAACATCATGTCGCCTTCGGCGCGCAGCTTGCCAGCCATAAAGGCCTGCATGCCGTCGGTCTCGCCGCTGGTGATGCCTTTCAGGGTTTCGGTGTCCATGATCAGGGTTACGTTGGCGTTCGGGTGATCACCTTGCTGTACGTCGCAAGTGCCATCTTTAACTACCAGGTAGTGGTTCTCGCCGTCTTCGATGTTGAACTGAAATACCAGATCCAGGCCCGCAGCGGCACCGGCGTTGAACTTGGAATGCATGGTTTTGACGATGTCTGCAACGCTCATGGTTTCTTCCTTTATTTTCAGGTTTCTCGCGCTCTTGCGGGCGCTAAGTGGGCCGGTACTCAGCGGTAGGTGATGAGTTCCGGCGCCTTCAATAGCTGTAAATGCACTTGGCTATTGAAGGAAGCCAGGCTCACTTCGCTGCCACGGAACTTCAGGCAGCTTAGTGAGGTGTTAACAATTTGCCAGTTCAGCTCGAAGGCCTTTTCCGCTGGTACGCCGGTGATCAAGTGCAGCAGCGCGGTGATGGTGCCGCCGGAAGTGAATACCGCAATATTCTGCTGGCGCTCGGCTTGCTCGAGTAGCCGTGTGAGGCCACCTTGTACCTGTTCGACAAATGCTTTCCAGCTTTGTAGGTCGGGCTTGTCGTGTTCGCCGGAAATCCAGCGGCCGATCAAACGGGCGAACAGACGCTGGAACTCGGCACGGTTCTGCGTGGCATTGCGCAGGATGTGCAGGGCTTCGGGTTCTTCGGGAAGTAAATCGGGGAGTAGGGCGCGGATCACAGCGTCGGCATCGAACTCGTTGAAGGCAGCATCGACTTCAAGTGACGGAGCCTGCATGCCAGCGTTCTTCAGTTGGCTCAGTGCGGCATTCGCA
Organism: Pseudomonas taeanensis MS-3; assembly: GCF_000498575.2. Taxonomy (GTDB): domain Bacteria; phylum Pseudomonadota; class Gammaproteobacteria; order Pseudomonadales; family Pseudomonadaceae; genus Aquipseudomonas; species Aquipseudomonas taeanensis. The sequence continues at coordinate 21,326 of NZ_AWSQ01000003.1, read as the reverse complement.
GTGTGTTGCTGGCGGCGGAGATTGCCACTCAGGCTGCGGTCGATACGGACACCGAGCTGGCTCAAGTGTGCGCCCAGTACTTCGGCCTGGCGAATTCCGATGGGCGAGAGCACATCGTAGTCGTCGGCGCCAAAGGAAGCTTGGCCATGTCGAATCAAGTAAATGCTGCCCACGTCCGCTGATATCCCGGTACGGTGAAAGTTTCGCGAGGGTATGGGGATCGCCTGGGCCTGTCAACGAAAAAACATACGCTTGTTTGAATTTCTGGTCATGACTAATGCTGCTTACCAGGCAACTGGCCGGCAATCCGCGGCGCCGGTATGCTTGGTCGCTACGAGCGCAGCTCAAGGCTGGGCGCTGGCATGAGAACGAGGGAACATCGTGGAGTTTTTAGCGGAATATGCGGGCTTTCTGGCCAAGACGGTGACTGTGGTGGTCGCCATTCTGGTGGTGCTGGTCGCGGTTGTTGCAGTGCGTGGCAAAGGTCGACGCGGTGGCGGGCAGTTGCAGGTGCACAAGCTTAACGACTTCTACAAGCAGCTGCGTCATCAGCTGGAACACTCGGTGCTGGACAAGGATCAATTGAAGGCGCGGCACAAGGAGGAAAGCAAGGCGGAGAAACTTGCGAAGAAAATCGGCTCGCACAAGCCTCGGGTATTCGTGCTGGACTTCGATGGCGATATCAGGGCCTCGGCTACCGATAACCTACGTCATGAAATCACCGCTGTATTGAGCTTGGCGAAACCACAGGATGAAGTGGTGCTGCGTCTGGAGAGTGGCGGTGGCATGGTGCACAGCTATGGCCTGGCGTCTTCACAGTTGGCGCGGATTCGCCAAGCCAACGTGCCGCTGACTGTATGCATTGATAAGGTCGCGGCCAGTGGCGGCTACATGATGGCCTGCATTGGCCAGAAGATCATATCTGCCCCGTTTGCCATTCTTGGCTCGATCGGTGTGGTTGCGCAGTTGCCTAATGTGCACCGACTGCTGAAAAAGCATGACATCGATTTTGAAGTGCTCACCGCAGGCGAATACAAGCGCACCCTGACCATATTTGGTGAGAACACCGAGAAGGGCCGGGAAAAATTCCAGGAAGACCTGGAGACTACCCATAAATTGTTCAAAAACTTCGTCGCCCGCTATCGCCCGCAGCTGGAGATCGATGACATCGCCACAGGTGAAGTTTGGCTGGGCTTGGCTGCCTTGGAAAAAGAGCTGGTCGATGAGTTGAAAACCAGCGACGAGTACCTGGCCGAACGCTCAAAAGAGGCCGAGTTGTTCCACTTGCACTACGCCGAGAAGAAAACCTTGCAGGAGCGTGTGGGGCTGGCGGCCAGTGTGGCGCTGGATCGTTTCGCGCTTAACTGGTTGAGCCGTCTGACCCAGCAGCGTTTCTGGTGACCAGTCTTTAGCCATAGGAGATCGAAATGGGTAAGTTCACAGCATTGCAAGCCCGTGAAGATGCAGCGGGAGCATTCGAACAATCGATTGTCGAACGCGACACTGCAGAGTTACCAGCCGGCGAGCTGTTGATTCGGGTCCGTTACTCCTCGCTGAACTACAAGGATGCACTTTCTGCCAGCGGCAATCGTGGCGTCACCAAGCACTTCCCGCACACGCCGGGGATTGATGCGGCTGGTGTGGTGGAAGCGTCCAGTGTTGCCGAGTTCAATGCCGGCGATGAAGTGATAGTCACTGGCTACGACCTGGGCATGAATACCGCAGGTGGTTTCTCTCAGTACATCCGCATTCCGGCCAGTTGGGCAATTAAGCGCCCACAGGGGCTGTCGTTGCGTGCGGCGATGGTTCTGGGTACGGCCGGCCTGACGGCAGCCTTATGCATCGACAAGCTAGAACAAGCCGGGGTGACCCCGGACGCCGGACCGATCCTGGTGACGGGGGCTACGGGTGGGGTCGGCAGTATCGCCGTGGCATTGTTGGCCAAGCTTGGTTACACGGTGGCGGCGTCTACCGGCAAAGTGGAGCAGGGTGAATTTCTCAAGCAGTTAGGGGCTCAACAGATCGTACTGCGTAGTGAGCTGCAACAGGGCGTGGAGCGGCCCATGTTGAAAGAACAATGGGCTGGCGCGGTGGATACCGTCGGTGGTGACATTCTGTTCAATGTGGTCAAGTCACTACGTTACGGCGGCAGCGTGGCCTGTTGTGGGCTGACTGCCGGGATCGCGTTCAACGCCAACGTCCTGCCGTTCATCCTGCGGGGTGTCAACTTGCTCGGGGTCGACTCGGTTGAGCTGCCACTCGTGGTCAAGGCATCGATGTGGGACAAGCTGTCGGTGCAATGGAAGCTCGATGGTCTGGACCCGCTGGTTACGGAAGTTGACCTGAAACAGTTGCCCGAGGCGATCGGCCAGATCCTCGCCGGCAAGTTGGTGGGCCGGGTGCTGGTCCGCGTGGACTGAGCTGGTTAGCTGGGGAGTTAGCGGACACGAACGGCCCGGTTTGCCCGGGCCGTTCGTGTTTTCAGGTGCGGCTGACGTACATGGTGATCTCGGCGCGAAGTACGGCCTTATCACCGGCATAGGCCATCACGGGCACCTTTACATCGCCCAGCGCACTCCAGTCCACCGCGCTGCCATCGGCGACCGCGCGGATGTCGCCATCGGCCTTGGCCAGATATTCCACGGTCATGCCGCGTGGAATCCAGCGACAGTCTGCTGGGATCGACGCATCGGTCATGGTCCCGGCGACCAGCTCTGCTGCGTTGCACAAGGCAATGGCATGTACCGTACCGATGTGGTTGAGCACCTCGCGGCGCTTGGCGAAGGTGACTTCGGCGTAGCCTGCGCGCAGTTCGACGAACTGCGGGGCGATGCTGGCAAAGTAGGGTGCGACTTGGCCGATCATGGCGCTGAACTGAGCAGGACCCGCTTGTTTATACATCTGCAGCATCTGACTCATGATGCCTCCTGATACTCGGATGGATTGAAGTTGAGTGCGCGCCGAGTCAGTATACGAGTGCTAGAAATTAATTCTAGAAAAATATTCTAATTGTTTGAAGTGAAGAAAAAGATGGCACGTCCCTCGCGCAAAGACGATATTCTCAAGGCCGCGCTGGCCTGTTTCATCGAGGTGGGCGTGGATGCCACTACGGTAGAAATGATCCGGGATCGCTCAGGTGCCAGCATCGGCAGCCTGTACCACCACTTTGGCAATAAAGAGCGGATCATCGCCGCGCTCTACCTGGCGGGCACCGCTGAATACGCAGCACTGCTCGAGAAGGGCTTTGCCGAGGCGCATTCGGCGGAGGCCTGTATAAAGCTGCTGGTCACCAGCTATATCGACTGGGTGGTGAGCAACCCGGACTGGGCGCGCTTTATTCTGCACAGTCGCGGTCGGGTGGAGGCCAGCGAGCTGGGCGAACAGTTGCGCGAAGCCAACCGCCTGCATTTCGAGCGAATTCAGCAGGCGCTGGTGGGATATCGTGAGCAGCAATTGTTCAAGGTCATGCCGGCCGATTGCTTCGCATCGGTGGTGATCGGACCGACTCATGACTTTGCGCGTAACTGGCTGGCTGGGCGTACTCGCACGCAGTTGTCCGCGTGTCGTGAGTTACTGGCCCAGGTGGCGTGGGACAGTGTCAAAGCCTGAAACAACAAGCCCCGCATTCGCGGGGCTTGTTGTTGGGTTGCCAGTCACTCAGCTTTGGCGACGGCGGAACAGCGGCTGTGGCTGGTCGGCTGCGGCCTGGTAGACTTCATCGAAGTCATTCAGGCTTTCCAGTGCCTCGTACGGATCACGATCCGGGCGAATGGCATAGGCATCGAAGCCGCAGCGCTGCATGAAGAACAGCTGGTCGCGCAGCACATCGCCGATGGCCCGCACTTCGCCCTTGTAGCCGTAGCGCTCACGCAGCAGGCGAGCGCTGGAGAAGTGACGGCCGTCGGCGAAGTTGGGGAAATTCAGGGCGATAACCTGGAAATGGGCGAGGTCGTCGGCGATTTCTTCGACTTGCTCGTCGGCGTCCAACCACACGCCCAGGCCACCGTCGCGGGCTTTCAGGGCATGACCGTGATCGCGCCACAGCTGCAGCGGGACGATCAAGTCGTCGCAGTTGGACAGGCCGTCCAGCGTCGCGTCCTTGTCCAGCAGGTGCCAGGTTTCGTCGATGACTTGGTTGTTCTTAATGATTCGCTGCATAGACGCGCTCCTTGAAGGGGTCGATACCGATACGGCGGTAGGTGTCGATAAAACGCTCGTCTTCGGTGCGCTGTTCAACGTAGACCTTAATGACTTTCTCGATCACGTCCGCCATGTCGTCTTGGGCGAACGAAGGGCCGAGGATCTTGCCCAGGCTGGCATCACGGCTGGCACTGCCACCGAGGGAGACCTGGTAGAACTCCTCACCTTTCTTGTCCACGCCGAGGATACCGATATGGCCGACATGGTGATGACCGCAGGCGTTCATGCAGCCGGAGATGTTCAGGTCGACCTCGCCGATATCGAACAGATAGTCGAGATCATCGAAGCGGCGCTGAATGGCTTCGGCAATCGGGATCGACTTGGCGTTGGCCAGGGAGCAGAAATCACCGCCCGGGCAGCAGATGATGTCGGTCAGCAAGCCGATGTTCGGCGTGGCGAAGCCGTTGTCGCGCAGCTCGCCCCAGAGCTGGAACAGCTGGCTCTGCTCGACGTCGGCGAAAATGATGTTCTGTTCGTGGGAGTTGCGCACTTCACCGAAGCAGTAACGATCGGCCAGATCGGCAATCGCATCCAGTTGCTTGTCTGTGACGTCACCCGGCGCCACGCCAGTAGGCTTGAGCGACAGGGTCACTGCGACATAACCCGGCTTCTTATGGGCCACGGTATTGCGCGCGCGCCAGCGAGCGAAGCCCGGGTGTTCGGCGTCCAGGGCAGCTAGCACGGCACTCTGGTCTTCCAGGGCCTTGTAGCTTGGGTCAACGAAGAACTGCGAGACCCGCTGCACTTCCGCATCAGTGAGGGTGGTGGGGCCATCTTGCAGATGCGCCCATTCGGCCGCGACTTTTTCCGCAAAGACCTCAGGGGTCAAAGCTTTGACCAGAATCTTGATGCGCGCCTTGAACTTGTTATCGCGACGGCCGTAGCGGTTGTACACACGCAGGATGGCATCGAGATAGCTCAGCAGGTGCTGCCAGGGCAGGAACTCGTTGATGAAGCTGCCGACGATCGGCGTACGGCCCAGGCCGCCACCGACGGAGACGCGAAAGCCCAGTTCGCCGGCATCGTTGCGCACCGCTTCGAGGCCGACGTCGTGTACTTCGATGGCCGCGCGGTCGCTGACGGCGCCATTCACGGCAATCTTGAATTTACGCGGCAGGTAGGCGAATTCCGGGTGGAAGGTCGACCACTGACGGATGATCTCGCACCAGGGGCGCGGATCAATCAGTTCATCGGCGGCGACACCGGCGAACTGGTCGGTGGTGGTGTTGCGGATACAGTTGCCGCTGGTCTGGATCGCGTGCATCTGTACGGTTGCCAGTTCGCCGAGGATGTCGGGTATGGCTTCCAGTTCCGGCCAGTTGAACTGGACGTTCTGTCGGGTGCTGATATGCGCGTAGCCCTTGTCGTAGTCGCGGGCAATCTGCGCCAGTTTGCGCACCTGAGTCGACGACAGCAGACCATATGGCACTGCGATGCGCAGCATCGGTGCATAGCGCTGAATGTACAGGCCATTCTGCAGGCGCAGCGGGCGGAATTCTTCGCCACTCAGCTCGCCAGCCAGGTAGCGGCGGGTTTGATCACGGAACTGCTTAACGCGGCTCTCGATGATGTGTTGATCGTACTGGTCATATACGTACATGAACTGTCCTGTAGTCAGGCTGCTTACTGTCTCTCAGCGCGCACGGCCGCGCACTCCTCGCGGAGCGTGGGCACGATACCAGCTCAGTGTTATGCGCAAAAGTGAAGGTTTCGTATATATGCAGACCGTTTGGTTCTAAGTAGCAACAAAGGCATAACTGCAGTGCTTGAGATAGCTGTAAGGGTGGTCTTAACTGCAAGAGCCAACCTTCCATAAGCATAAATAAGGGCTAGCCAATGACCGACCTTTCCGAACTGGACAAACGTGACAGCGTTGTCGATGCTCGAGCGATCTTCGTTCTGATCCTGATTGCCGTAGCCACGGCGGTATTCTGGGTCAGTCAGCACTAGTACTAGGGGTGGTCAGAAGCTGGCGTGAGGTCACTGGCGCCAGCTTTTTTATGTTCTGTATCCGCAAGGGGGGGCTGATTTGCGGCGGGAATCGAGTCTTTACCTTGGGGCGGGACTCATCATCTTGAAGCTGTCGATGCGTTTCGACGTCCTGCAGTCTTCAACTGGGTTGTAGGTACCGTGGTTACTGGCCAGGTGTGCTGGTTGTTCCGCGGGAGGGAGCGGTCACACGCCGGTCTGCCCAAGACTCTTGTTGTAGAGCGGTAATACGATGGTCGTATGGTTCTGATAGGACGCTGCGGCTACAAAATGCACCCATAGAACAACAACTACCCATTGAGGTATTTCTGATGAGTGCTGCGTCCCTGTATCCCGTGCGCCCCGAGGTGGCGGCTCAGTCGTTGACCGATGAGGCTACCTACAAAGCCATGTACCAGCAGTCGGTGATCAACCCCGACGGTTTCTGGCGTGAGCAGGCCCAGCGTCTCGACTGGATCAAGCCGTTCAGCAAAGTTAAACAGACTTCCTTCGACGATCATCACGTCGACATCAAGTGGTTCGCCGACGGCACCCTCAACGTTTCCTACAATTGTTTGGATCGTCACCTGGAGGAGCGCGGCGATCAGCTGGCAATCATCTGGGAGGGCGACGACCCGTCAGAGCAGCGCAATATCACCTACCGCGAACTGCACGAACAGGTGTGCAAGTTCGCCAACGCACTGCGCGGTCAGGACGTGCACCGTGGCGATGTAGTGACCATCTATATGCCGATGATCCCGGAGGCGGTGGTTGCCATGCTCGCCTGTACCCGCATCGGCGCCATCCACTCGGTGGTGTTCGGCGGTTTCTCTCCCGAGGCGCTGGCGGGCCGCATCATCGATTGCAAGTCCAAGGTGGTGATTACCGCTGACGAAGGTCTGCGCGCGGGCAAGAAAACGGCGCTCAAGGCTAACGTCGATGATGCCCTGACCAATCCGGAAACGGCCAGCGTGCAGAAGGTCATCGTGTGCAAACGTACCGCTGGCGAGATCAAGTGGAACCCGCATCGCGATGTCTGGTACGAAGAGTTGATGAAGGTCGCCGGCAGCGTCTGCGCGCCGAAGGAGATGGGTGCAGAGGAACCGCTGTTCATCCTCTACACCTCCGGCTCCACCGGCAAACCGAAGGGGGTGCAGCACACCACCGGTGGTTACCTGTTGTATGCCGCACTGACCCACGAGCGAGTATTCGACTATAAGCCAGGCGATATCTACTGGTGCACCGCCGACGTTGGCTGGGTCACCGGTCATAGCTACATCGTCTATGGTCCGCTGGCCAATGGGGCAACCACTCTGCTGTTCGAGGGGGTGCCGAATTACCCGGACATCACCCGGATGTCGAAGATCATCGACAAGCACAAGGTCAACATCCTCTATACCGCGCCGACTGCCATCCGCGCGATGATGGCCCAGGGCGATGCCGCGGTGCAGGGTGCCGATGGCAAGAGCCTGCGCCTGCTCGGTTCGGTCGGTGAGCCGATCAACCCGGAAGCCTGGAACTGGTACCACAAGACCATTGGCCAGGAGCGTTGCCCGATTGTCGATACCTGGTGGCAGACCGAAACCGGCGGCATTCTGATCAGTCCGCTACCAGGCGCTACCGCGCTCAAGCCGGGCTCGGCAACCCGTCCGTTCTTTGGTGTGCAGCCGGCATTGGTGGATAACCTGGGGAATCTGCTGGAGGGCGCCACCGAGGGTAATCTGGTGATCATCGATTCCTGGCCGGGCCAGGCGCGAACGCTGTATCGCGACCATGACCGTTTCGTCGACACCTACTTCAAGACCTTCAAAGGCATGTACTTCACTGGCGACGGCGCTCGTCGCGACGAGGATGGTTACTACTGGATCACTGGTCGCGTCGACGACGTGCTTAACGTTTCCGGTCACCGCATGGGTACCGCGGAGATCGAGAGCGCCATGGTCGCTCATCCGAAAGTCGCCGAAGCTGCGGTGGTGGGGGTGCCACACGACATCAAAGGGCAGGGCATCTACGTCTATATCACTCTCAATGGTGGTGAGGAGCCCTCAGAGCAACTGCGCCAGGAACTGAAGAACTGGGTGCGCAAGGAGATCGGCCCGATCGCTTCGCCGGATGTTATCCAGTGGGCGCCTGGCCTGCCCAAGACTCGCTCGGGGAAGATCATGCGGCGGATCCTGCGCAAGATTGCTACCGCGGAATACGATGCCCTTGGCGATATTTCAACCCTGGCCGATCCGGGGGTAGTGCAGCACCTCATCGATACGCACCGCGGCATGCAAGCGGCCTGATCAGGTTTGTCTTCAACGCCCCGTCTTGGCTTGGTGCCGAGGCGGGGCGTTATGTTTTGCGGGGCCGCAAAACCGGCGAAGGCTTCTAGCTGCAGACTTATGAGGCTTCGAGCTGGCTTGTGTTCGAGGTGATTCGCCGGCCAAAGAGCCTCTGAAGTTGGCTATTTATCCATACTTGCGCTGGTCAGGCGCTTCTCATGGGCTGTCACCTGATGCGGTAACAGCGTGCTGGAAGTGGGGTCTGGGGAAACGCTTGCTGTCAGTTTTATCCAGTTTCTGATGCCGCTATCAAATAGAAATAAAGCTGTAGGGTTCGTGAAATAAGGGCTTTAAGGTTTTTGGCGCGTTAATTGCGTTTATTATCTGTTGCCTGTCTTTTTTGTCGTTGCATGTTTTGCAGGGGCTGTCAATGCGCCTTCCTGGTGCGATCTGGTGTTTTGTAATTACTTGTCGCATTGAGGAAATATCGGCTTTGGGCCTGTCGCTAGAATGCGCCACACCCAGCCGGAGGCTTTTGTGGTCTGCGTGATACGCAGAAATGACCACAGCCTCCCCAGGCTTTACGTGCGGTTGGGGCGCGTGCATCAGTATGCGCACACTGCCATCCACAGCCATTCCCATTCGAAGGAGTCACAAGATGAAGAAGATTGCACTTCTCGGCGCACTGGCGCTATCCGTGCTGTCACCGCTGACCATGGCTGAAGAAGCCAAGCCTCTGCGTATCGGCATCGAAGCGGCTTACCCTCCGTTCGCCTTCAAGACTCCTGAAGGCAACATCACTGGTTTCGACTACGACATCGGCAACGCACTGTGTGAAGAGATGAAGGTCAAGTGCAAGTGGATTGAGCAGGAGTTCGACGGCCTGATCCCGGCGCTGAAAGTACGCAAGTTCGATGCCGTGCTGTCCTCGATGACCATCACCGAAGACCGCCTGAAGTCGGTGGATTTCTCCAAGAAGTACTACCACACCCCGGCCAAGCTGGCGATGAAGGCTGGCACCGAGATCAACGATCCGCTGGTCGATTTGAAAGGCAAGAAGGTCGGCGTGCAGCGCGCATCCATCTATGACCGTTATGCCTCCGACGTGTTCGCTCCGGCTGGCGTAGAAGTGGTGCGTTACAGCTCGCAGAACGAGATTTTTCTTGACCTAACCGCCGGTCGTCTGGATGCCACCCTGGCCGATGCGGTGAACATCGATGATGGCTTCCTCAAGACCGACGCCGGTAAAGGCTTCGCCCTGGTCGGTCCGGATTTCAAAGAGCAGAAGTACTTCGGTGAAGGCGCCGGTATTGCCGTGCGTAAAGGCGATAAGGCACTGGCCGACAAAATTACCGCAGCCATCGCCGGCATACGTGCCAACGGCAAGTACAAGGAAGTGCAGGACAAGTACTTCGCCTTTGACGTCTACGGCGACTGATCGAGTTACTCGGTCGCTTTTCACTGAAAGTGGCGCACACTGGTTAACACAGGGTTTGCGCCACTTTATCGTAGTGCTCTCCGGCGCCACCCGGCGCCCGTATGAGGTATTAAGAGCATGCTGAATGGCTACGGCTCGACCATTCTCGACGGTGCCTGGCTCACCCTGATGCTGGCCCTGTCCTCGGTGGCGGTTGCCACCTTTCTCGGCCTGCTCGGTGCGGCCTTTCGCCTGTCGCCGATCAAGTGGCTGGCGCTGTTGGGTGAAACCTACGCCACTGTGGTTCGCGGCATTCCCGATCTGGTGCTGATCCTGCTGATCTTCTATGGCGGTCAGGACGTGGTGAATCGGGTGGCGCCGATGCTCGGCTATGACGAGTACATCGATATCAATCCGTTTATCGCCGGTGTATTCACCATGGGCTTCATTTTCGGGGCCTATCTCTCGGAAACCTTTCGCGGCGCCTTTATGGCGATCCCCAAAGGTCAGAGCGAGGCGGGCGCGGCCTATGGCATGAGTGGAATGCAGGTGTTCTTCCGGGTGCTGGTGCCGCAGATGATTCGTTTCGCCATTCCCGGCTTCACCAATAACTGGCTGGTGCTGACCAAAGCCACCGCGCTGATTTCCGTGGTCGGTCTGCAAGACATGATGTTCAAGGCGAAAAGCGCGGCGGATGCCACTCGTGAACCCTTCACCTTTTACCTGGCGGTTGCGGCCCTCTATCTGGTACTGACCAGTGTGTCACTGCTGGCCCTGCGCTTCATCGAGAAACGCTACTCGGTCGGCACCAAAGTCGCCGATCTGTGAACATGGGAGCGAACGCATGATCTTCGACTTCAACGTGATCTGGGAAAGCCTGCCGCTGTACTTCGGCGGTGTACTGGTGACCTTGCAGCTTCTCCTTATTTCCCTGGCTGCTGGCCTGGCGATGGCGATTCCGTTGGCGCTGATGCGGGTGTCCAAATCGCCGCTGGTCAACTTCCCGGCCTGGCTCTACACCTATGTGGTTCGCGGCACGCCGATGCTCGTGCAGTTGTTCCTGATCTATTACGGTCTGGCCCAGTTCGAGGCAGTGCGCGACAGCGTGCTGTGGCCGTACTTGTCCAATGCGACTTTCTGTGCCTGTTTGGCCTTTGGCATCAACACCAGTGCCTACAGCGCAGAAATTCTTGCCGGCAGTCTGAAATCCACGCCGCCCGGCGAGATCGAGGCGGCCAAGGCGGTGGGCATGTCGCGCTTCAAGCTGTATCGACGCATCCTCCTGCCGTCTGCCTTGCGCCGGGCGCTGCCGCAGTACAGCAACGAAGTGATCATGATGCTGCACACCACCAGTCTGGCGTCGATCGTCACCTTGATTGACATCACCGGTGCCGCGCGCACAGTCAGTTCGCAACACTACCTCCCGTTCGAGGCGTTCATTACTGCCGGTGTGTTCTACCTGTGCCTGACCTTCATCCTGGTGCGCCTGTTCAAGCGGGCAGAACGCCGCTGGCTGGTCTACCTGGCACCACGCAAGGCCTGAGGAGGGCACGATGCAGCGGATCGAGCACATCCTGCCTTGGGGCTGCCCTGGTACTGAGCGCCGTTTGAGCGTGTTTCGTTTCGGCAGCGGACTGCGCAAGGCCTATATCCAGTCCTCCTTGCATGCCGATGAATTGCCGGGGATGCGGGTCGCCGTCGAACTCAAACGGCGTTTGCGCGAGCTGGAGAGCCAGGGTCGCCTGAACGGGGTGGTCGAACTGGTGCCGGTGGCCAATCCGATTGGTCTGGTGCAGATCTTCCAGGCTACTCAGCAGGGTCGCTTCGAAATGGCCAGCGGGAAGAACTTCAACCGCGATTTCTTCGAACTGGCCGAGGCTATCGCGCCTGCGCTGGATGGCTGTCTTGGCGACGATGGCGAGAGCAATGTGCGGCTGATTCGAGCGGCCATGCTCGAAGCACTGGACGCTCTGCTGCCGGCTGCTTCCGAGTTGCAAGGGTTGCAGCGCTTATTGCTCAAACATGCCTGCGATGCCGATGTGGTGCTCGATCTGCACTGCGACTTCGAGGCGGTGGTGCATCTGTACGCACTCCCGCAGCACTGGTCACAGTGGCGCTCGTTAGCAGCACGGCTTAAAGCTGGTGCGGTGCTATTAGCCGAAGATGCTGGCGGCAACTCCTTCGATGAAGCCTGCTCATCGCCCTGGTTGCGCCTGGCGCGGCGCTTCCCCGAGGCAGTTATTCCGCTTGCGTGCCTGGCCACTACCGTCGAGTTGGGCGGCATGGCCGATACCGACAAGCCGCAAGCCGAAGCCAGTGCCGAAAGCATTCTGGCGTTTCTCGCCGAGCAGGGGCTCATTGCCGGTGACTGGCCGACAGCGCCAGCCGAGTGCTGCGAGGCCACACCGTTCGAGGGTGCCGAGTATGTCTATGCACCCCATGCCGGGGTGGTCAGCTTCCTCCTGCCGGTGGGTGCCCAGGTCAAAGTGGGTGATCCGCTATTCGAGGTGATCGACCCGCTGGATGATCGCCACAGTACCGTCTGCGCTTCGACTGACGGTGTGCTCTATGTTCGTGAACGGATGCGCTTTGCCCAGCCCGGTTTATGGCTAGCCAAGGTGGCCGGTCGTACCCCTATTCGCCAGGGTCGCTTGCTCAGCGACTGATTCAAGAGAGTGGAAACCATGTACAAACTTGAAGTTCAGGATCTGCACAAGCGTTACGGCAGCCACGAAGTGCTGAAGGGCGTGTCTCTGGCCGCGAAAGCCGGTGACGTGATCAGCATCATTGGTTCCAGTGGTTCAGGCAAGAGTACCTTTCTGCGCTGCATCAACCTGCTGGAACAGCCCCACGGCGGCAAGATTCTGCTCAACGACGAAGAGCTGAAACTGGTGGCCAACAAGGAAGGCGCGCTCAAGGCCGCCGACCCCAAGCAGTTGCAGCGCATGCGCTCGCGCCTGGCCATGGTGTTTCAGCACTTCAACCTGTGGTCGCACATGAGTGCCCTGGAAAACGTCATGGAAGCGCCAGTGCATGTGCTTGGCATGTCGAAGAAAGAAGCCTTGGAAAAGGCCGAGCACTACCTGAACAAGGTCGGTGTGGCGCACCGCAAGGATGCCTATCCGGCGCACATGAGTGGCGGCGAACAGCAGCGTGTGGCGATTGCCCGTGCCCTGGCAATGGAGCCCGAAGTGATGCTGTTCGATGAGCCGACCTCGGCGCTCGACCCGGAGTTGGTCGGCGAAGTGCTCAAGGTCATGCAGGACCTGGCCCAGGAAGGCCGAACCATGGTGGTCGTGACCCATGAAATGGGCTTCGCCCGCGAGGTCTCCAACCAGTTGGTGTTCCTCCACAAGGGAGTTGTGGAGGAGCGAGGTTGCCCGAAAGAAGTATTGGTCAATCCACAGTCTGAGCGACTTCAGCAGTTCTTGTCTGGTAGCCTGAAGTAAGTGGCAGCGAGTGTCTGTGCGCCGCGCTATGCCCCTAAAAGCCAACAGAGCCTAAACTGCCTGACATGACTGCCAATCGAATCGGCTTCTTGCTGTGGTCCAACACCAAACCCATGACGTTGGCATTGGCTGAGGAAGCGCTGCGCGTTGCCCAGCGAGTCCATCCTGAAGTTATCTACGAACTGTTGTTCCTGCAGGCCGACGCGCCGGTTGAAGGCGCCTGGCGTCTTCCGGGTGAGTCCTGGGTGGGCAAGCTGGAGGGCTGTCAGAAGCTGTTTCTGCTGGCCGACGAGCCGCCAGCACCGATGCCGTCGGCCTTGTCTGGCGCGCTCAAACAACTGGTGCGCGCCGGCTGTGTGATTGGCGGCATATCCGCCGGGGTTTATCCCTTGGCCCAGCTGGGCTTACTCGATGGTTACCGTGCTGCTGTGCATTGGCGCTGGCAGGACGATTTCACTGAGCGGTTTCCCAAGGTCATCGCCACCAGTCACTTGTTCGACTGGGATCGCGACCGCCTGACGGCGTGCGGCGGCTTATCGGTATTGGATCTGCTGCTGGCCCTGCTGGCGCGCGATCACGGCGCCGAACTGGCCGGTGCGGTATCCGAAGAGCTGGTGGTCGAGCGCATTCGCGAAGGTGGTGAGCGGCAGCGTATTCCACTGCAGAATCGTCTGGGTTCCAGCCATCCGAAGCTGACTCAGGCGGTATTGCTGATGGAAGCCAATATCGAGGAGCCGCTGACTACCGACGAAATCGCCCAGCATGTCTGTGTGTCGCGACGTCAGTTGGAGCGCATCTTCAAGCAGTACCTTAATCGTGTGCCCAGCCAGTACTACCTGGAGCTGCGCCTGAACAAGGCGCGTCAGTTGCTGATGCAGACCAGCAAGTCGATCATCCAGATCGGTCTATCCTGTGGCTTCTCCTCCGGCCCGCATTTTTCCAGCGCCTACCGCAACTTCTTCGGTGCGACTCCACGCGAAGACCGCAATCTGCGGCGTAGCAACAGCCCATTCGAGCTGACGTCTACCCCGATTGAGCGCAGCTAAGAAAAACCGCAAATATCTGCGGTTTTTATGGCCCAGCGATACAGCCTCAGCCCTGCTCGTTCTCACGCGCAAATAGCGGATTGCCGCAGCGATTGCAGAAGGCTGCATGCCGCTCGTGCGTGTTCTTCGTGCAAACCGGGCAGGCGTGTTTGAGGTGTTCCTCGCCACTGCGCATGGCCGTGGCCAGCTCTGCGGTGAAAATGCCGGTCGGCACGGCGATGATCGAGTAACCGGTGATCATCACCAGTGTCGACAGTGCCTGACCTAGCGGGGTTTGGGGCACGATGTCGCCGAAGCCGACGGTGGTCAGGGTCACCACCGCCCAATAAATACCCTTGGGAATGCTGGTGAAGCCGTGCGCCGGCCCTTCTATGACGTACATCAAGGTACCGAACACCGTCACCAGGGTTGCGATACAGGCGAAGAACACGGTGATCTTCTGTTTGCTACCGCGCAGAGCTGTGAGCAGGAAGTTGGCTTGGCGCAAATAGGGGCTGAGCTTGAGTACGCGGAACACCCGCAGCATGCGGATCACCCGAATGATCAACAGGTACTGCGCGTCCGGGTAGAGCAGGGTGAGCAGGGCAGGCAGGATGGCCAGCAAGTCGATCAAGCCATAGAAACTGAAGGCATAGCGCAGTGGTTTGGGTGAGCAATACAGGCGCACCACGTACTCGGCGGCGAACAGGGCGGTGAAGCCCCACTCGAGGCTGGTGAACCACTGGTCGTATTGGCTGTGCACATCGTTGACACTGTCGAGCATCACCACTACCAGACTGGCCAGAATGGCCAGCAGCAGGTAGCGGTCGAAACGTTGCCCGGCCGGGGTGTCGGTAAAGAAGATGATGATGTACAGGCGCTGGCGCCAATCGGGTGAATTATCCATGAGCGGGTCCTGAGAACTTCCTTTCTGCGCATTGGCGAGCAGCCTAGGGAGTTTTACCTACGCGGTGCAAGTGCTCAAGCTCAGTCCTCGCTGGTGCGCCCGCCCATAGTGCCAGTGGAGCGAAGCAGGAGTTGGCCGGCGTTGATGAGCCAGCAGGCCAGGATGAACGGCATGGTTAGCGCCGGCAGGCCAAGGACCGTGAAGCCTGGCTGCACGAGCAGGGCGAGGAGAATGCCCAGCAGTGGTGCCCAGGGCCGACGATGCACTTGGCTCAAGGCAATGCCGGCCAGTGCGGCGTTATAACCGTACAAACCAGCCAGGGCGCCGTGCTGTGGCCAGCCCAAGTAGAGCGCCAGGCTCAATCCGCTAGCCGAACCGAGCAGGGCCCAGAGCGCTGCGCGGCGGTCGGCCAGCAGCAAGCCGCTCAGCAGGCAAAGGCCCGCCAGCGGTTGATCGAGAAAAATGACCTGCCCCAGTCCGCGTAGCGGCGCAGCCACGACATTCAGCCAGTCGAGGTCGCTTAGCAGGGGGAGGGGGCTGGGCTGCACCTGTAGCTGCAAGGGCGCTGCGAGCGCTAGCATCAGCCAGCTCAGGCCGACAAAGGGAAAGGTGAACGCGGGTAGCCAGTGGCGCTCACGCAAGCGTTGCATCCAGGGCGCCAGGATCAGGCTGGACAGGCCGCCAGTGACGATGATCAGCAACGGCAGGGTCGGCGACCAGGCGAAAGTTATGCTGACCAGCATGCCGAGCAGGATGCCGTTATAGCCGTACAGGCCGATGTCTATATCGGCCTGCGGGTAGCCTCGTCGTTGTGCGGTGAGCATGCTGCTCAAGCCGCCGAGCAGGGCCCCGCCGAGCAATGCCGGCGCCCCGGCGGCAATCGCCAGCAGCACCAGCAGGCCGCAGCCAGGATGGCTTTGCAACAATATCTGGCTGAAGCCACTCAGCAAGCCGATGAACCCGCGTCGGGAGGAAGGCGGCAGAGGCAGGTGCTGCATGCTCGATTAACCTGAATAAAAAGAGGCGCCCGCTATGTGAATAACGGACGCCTGTAAACTGGCCATGCCAGCGTGGGATTCATGTCGTGCAGATGGTTAGGCGCATGACACCTGACCACGGTCACATGCCCAATACGGTGCACGGTGTTCTGCCGTCATGGACGGCTAGAGCAACGTGTTGCGCGCCGCTAACCCACCCTCGATTGCTTCACTGCAAGGTTTCGATACGCAGGCTGTTGGTGCTGCCCGGTTGGCCGAAGGGTACGCCGGCGGTGATCACCACGGTGTCGCCGGGCTGGGCCATGCCCTGGGCCTGGGCGATGTCGAGGGCGGTGCTGGTGACTTCCTCGACTTCATGCAGGCGCGGGTTGACCACCGAGTAGATGCCCCAGGCGACGGTCAGGCGTCGCGCGGTGTGCAGGTTCGGGGTCAGGCTGAGGATCGGCGTCTTCGGCCGCTCGCGCGAGGCGCGCAGGCTGCTGGCGCCGGACTCGGTGTAGTTGACCAGCGCGGCCACCGGCAGGATCGAGCTGATGCGCCTGATCGCGCAGCTGATCGCATCCGAGGCGGTGGCTTCGGCCTGGGGGCGGCTGACGTCGAGCTGGGCCTGGAAGTCCGGGCCGCTTTCCACCTGGCGGATGATCTTGCTCATCATCTGCACCGCTTCCAGCGGGTAGTCGCCGGAAGCGGTCTCGGCCGACAGCATCAGCGCGTCGCTGCCTTCGGCCACGGCGTTGGCCACGTCGGTGACTTCGGCGCGGGTCGGCGCCGGGGAGAAGCGCATGGATTCGAGCATCTGCGTGGCCACCACCACAGGCTTACCGAGCTGGCGGCAGGTGCGGATGATGTCCTTCTGGATGCGCGGCACGTTTTCCGCCGGCACTTCCACGCCCAGGTCGCCACGGGCGACCATGATCGCGTCGCACAGTTGGGCGATGGCTTCGATCTGCTGCACCGCCGAGGGTTTCTCGATCTTGGCCATGATGAAGGCCTTGCCCTGGATCAGTTCACGCGCCTCGAGGATGTCCTCGGGACGCTGGACGAACGACAGCGCCACCCAATCCACACCCAGCTCCAGGCCGAAGGTCAGGTCGCGGCGGTCTTTCTCGGTCAGCGGGCTGAGTTGCAGCACCGCCTCCGGCACGTTGACGCCCTTGCGGTCGGACAGCTCGCCGCCGGCGATCACCTGGGTGTCGATGGCGTCGCTGTGCTTGGCGGTTACCTGCAGGCGCAGGCGGCCGTCGTCGAGCAGCAGGTTCATCCCCGGCTGCAGCGCTTCGATGATTTCCGGGTGCGGCAGGCTGACTCGCTGAGCATTGCCGGGCGTGCTGTCCAGGTCCAGACGGAAGGCCTGGCCGCGCTCCAGATTGACCTTGCCGTCGGCGAAGGGCCCGACCCGCAGCTTCGGTCCCTGCAGGTCCATGAGGATGCCGATCGGCGTATTCAGGCGCTGCTCCACTTCGCGCACCCACTGGTAGCGCTGGGCATGGTCGGCGTGTTCGCCGTGGCTGAAGTTGAGGCGGAACAGGTTGACCCCGGACTCGACCAGCTGGCGGATGTCGTCGATGCCATTGATCGCCGGGCCGAGGGTGGCGAGGATTTTTACTTTCTTGTCGGCGTTCATTGGGCAGGGTCCTTTAGGATCAAAATGGCGCGGAAATCGTTGACGTTGGTACGGGTCGGCCCGGTGACGATCAGTTGATCGAGGGCGGCGAAGTAGCCGTAGCCGTTGTTGTTGTCTAGCTCGTCGCTGCTGCTCAGACCCAGCGCCGCGGCGCGGGCATGGCTATCGGGGGTCATGATGGCGCCGGCGTTGTCTTCCGAGCCGTCGATGCCGTCGGTGTCACCGGCCAGGGCATAGACCCCGGGCAGGCCCTTGAGGCTGTCGGTCAAGCTGAGCAGAAACTCGGCGTTGCGCCCGCCGCGGCCGTTGCCACGCACGGTGACCGTGGTTTCGCCGCCGGAGAGGATCACGCACGGCGCCTTGAGCGGCTGGCCGTGCAGCAGCACCTGCTTGGCGATGCCGGCATGCACCTTGGCCACCTCGCGCGATTCGCCCTCCAGGTCGCCGAGAATCAGGCTCGGTAGACCGGCGGCCTCGGCCTTGGCAGCGGCGGCATCCAGCGCCTGTTGCGGCGTGGCGATCAGCTGGAAGTGGCTGCGGCTCAGGCAGGGGTCGCCTGGTTTGACCGTCTCCGAACGCGGGTCCTGCAGCCAGGCGCGCACATTGGCCGGGATCTCGATGCTGTAGCGGGCGAGAATCGCCAGGGCCTGCACCGAGGTGGTCGGGTCGGCCACGGTCGGCCCGGAGGCGATCACCGTGGCTTCATCGCCCGGCACGTCGGAGATCGCGTAGGTGTACACGCTGGCCGGCCAGCAGGCCTTGGCCAGGCGTCCGCCCTTGACCGCCGAGAGGTGCTTGCGCACGCAGTTCATCTCGCCGATGGTCGCGCCGGACTTGAGCAGCGCCTTGTTGATCGCCTGCTTGTCGGCCAGGCTGATGCCCTCGGCCGGCAGGGCCAGCAGCGAGGAGCCGCCACCGGACAGCAGGAAGATCACCCGGTCGGACTCAGTGAGGTTGCTGACCAGTTCCAGCACCCGGCGGGCCACCCGTTCGCCGGCGTCGTCCGGCACCGGGTGGGCGGCTTCCACCACCTCGATCTTCTGGCAATGGGCGCCGTGCCCGTAGCGGGTCACCACCAGGCCGGAGACCTCGCCCAGCCATTCCTTCTCGACCACTTCGGCCATGGCCGCGGCGGCCTTGCCGGCGCCGATGACGATGACCCGGCCGCTGCGCTCGCTGGGCAGATAATCGGCCAGCACCTGGCGCGGGTGGGCGGCGTCGATGGCGGTGGCGAACAGGTCGCGCAACAGGCTGTGCGGATCGATGGGCATGGCGGGCTCTCTTGTTATCGCAGGATCAACGTCGATTGCAGTCCGCAGCACTCATCTTGGCAAGTGCTGTGGACTGGAATCGACCCACCCGGCAGGCAGGCCGTGACACCGTCTGCCGGGCAAATCGAAAGGGGCATCGGCTGACCGCTCCAACCTACCTTGGATCAGTCAGCCGATGTGTTGCTCGTTGCACGCCGGCTGGACTCCGCGTGCCGCTCGTTCCCACGCTCCGNNCGGAGCGTGGGAACGATCAAAGGCGTTTACTCCTTGCGGATCGAGAAGTTGGCCATGTGTTCCAGGCCCTTGATCAGCGCCGAGTGATCCCAGTTGCTGCCGCCGATGGCCGCGCAGGTGCTGAACACCTGCTGGGCGTTGGCGGTGTTGGGCAGATTCAGGCCCAGCTCGCGCGCGCCGGCCAGGGCCAGGTTGAGGTCCTTCTGGTGCAGGCTGATGCGGAAGCCCGGATCGAAGGTGCCCTTGATCATGCGCTCGCCGTGCACTTCGAGGATCTTCGAGCCGGCGAAGCCGCCCATCAGCGCCTCGCGTACCTTGGCCGGGTCGGCGCCGTTCTTGGCGGCGAATAGCAGGGCTTCGGCCACCGCCTGGATGTTCAGGGCGACGATGATCTGGTTGGCCACCTTGGCGGTCTGGCCGTCGCCATTGCCACCGACCAGGGTGATGTTCTTGCCCATGGCCTGGAACAAAGGCAGGGCGCGCTCGAAGGCCGCCTCGCTGCCGCCGACCATGATCGACAGGCTGCCGGCCTTGGCGCCGACTTCGCCGCCGGACACCGGGGCGTCCAGGTACTCGGCGCCAGTGGCCTTGATCTTCTCGGCGAAGGCCTTGGTCGCGCTCGGCGAGATCGAGCTCATGTCGATCACCACCTTGCCGGCGCCAACGCCAGCGGCCACGCCGTCCTGGCGGAACAGCACGTCGTCGACCTGCGGGGTGTCCGGCACCATGACGATGATGAATTCGGCTTCCTGCGCCACTTCGCGCGGGTTGGCCAGGCCGATGGCCCCGGCAGCCACCAGATCGGTCGGGGCCGGGTCGTGGTGCTCGGAGAGGAAGATGCTGTGACCCGCTTTTTGCAGGTTCTGCGCCATGGGCTTGCCCATGATGCCGGTGCCGATAAATCCGATTTTAGCCATGAGAATATGCCTCTTTATATCTGTCAGTCGCAATGCTCGGGTCGACGCAGACCTTGTGGGAGCGGGCTTGCCCGCGAATGCAATGGTGGTTTCACTGCCGCTTTCGCGGGCAAGCCCGCTCCTACAGGTTCGGTGTCAGGTCTAGAGTCAGTGATCAGATCGCGTTGTGGGTTTTCAGCCAGCCAAGGCCGGCAGCGGTGGTGGTGGCTGGCTTGTATTCACAGCCGATCCAGCCCTGGTAACCGATGCGGTCCAGGTGCTCGAAGAGGAAGCGGTAGTTGATCTCGCCTGTGCCCGGCTCGTTGCGGCCCGGGTTGTCGGCCAGTTGCACATGGTTGATCACCGCCAGGTTGGCCTCGACGGTGCGCGCCAGGTCACCTTCCATGATCTGCATGTGGTAGATGTCGTATTGCAGGTACAGGTTGCTGCTGGCGACCTTGTCGCGAATGGCCAGGGCCTGCGCGGTGGTGTTCAGGTAGAAGCCGGGGATGTCGCGGGTGTTGATCATCTCCATGACCAGCTTGATGCCGGCGGCCTGGAGTTTTTCCGCGGCGTACTTGAGGTTGTCGACGAAGCACTGCTCGACGCTGGCGTCATCCAGCCCCTGCGGGCGGATGCCAGCCAGGCAGTTGATTTGCGTATTGCCCAGCACCTGGGCGTAGGCGATGGCCTTATCGACACCGGCGCGGAATTCCTCGACCCGCTCCGGGTGGCAGGCGATGCCACGCTCGCCCTTGGCCCAGTCACCGGCCGGCAGGTTGAACAGCACCTGGGTCAGGCCGTTGGCGTCCAGGCGGGCCTTGATCACGTCGACCGGGAAGTCGTAGGGGAACAGGTATTCGACACCACTGAAGCCGGCAGCTGCGGCCGCGTCGAAACGCTCGAGGAAGTCCACTTCGGTGAACAGCATGGACAGGTTGGCGGCAAAACGGGGCATGGGATGCTCCTTCTTGGTGTAGCCCGGATGCAATCCGGGGAAATTTTGACAGCCCCCGGATTGCATCCGGGCTACGGAGTTGGTCTTAATCCAGCAGCGAGATCGCGCTCGG
>NZ_AWSQ01000002.1 GCF_000498575.2 Pseudomonas taeanensis MS-3 | reverse complement strand
TGAAAAATGTAGCGAGCGAAGGCCAGGCAAGGCGAAATCAGCCAAAAAAGCGCAGTGTACGAGTTGTACATGAGCATTTTGAGACGCCGCGTCCCGGGCTGATTTCAACGCCGCATAGCCGAGTGCAGTAGATTTTCAACGGCCTGTTAGAACGGCTAGTGTCGTGTCAATCATGAAATGTCTGGCCATTGTAGGGTGGGTCGGACCGCGCAGGTTAGCGGCGCCAAGCTCCGAACGTTCAGGCAGCGCTATCGTGGCAAGCCGCGCAACCCACCAGGCGATCGGCCTGCGTCGCACCGATGGTGGGTTACGGCGCAACGGATCTTGCAGGCTCATCGCTAGCGGTAGCATGCGCCTAACCCACCCGACAGGGATCGCGGCACATGGGTAAGACCGCGATTAATCGACATTTAAACGTTGTCGTGACACTAGCGGCCTGCGCGCTATGGTGAAGAGCAGTAAGGATGTATCAGGGCCACAGACGCCGAAATTGACTAATCGAATAGTCGCGCAGGCCACAGGGGAACCCAAGGCCAGTAACAGCGGCCTAAACTTGCTAGACCGCCCCGGAGAGCCTCATGAACCGTACCGAAACCGACAGCCTCGGCCCAATCGAAGTCCCTGAAAACGCCTACTGGGGCGCTCAAACCCAGCGCTCACTGGTCAACTTCGCCATCGGTGAAGAGCGCATGCCGCTAGCCGTAGTACGCGCCCTGGCGCTGATCAAGAAAGCCGCGGCACGCGTAAATAACCGCATCGGCGACTTGCCACACGACATTGCCCAGCTGATTGAACAGGCGGCCGACGAGATACTCGCCGGCCAGCATGACGATCAATTTCCCTTGGTGGTGTGGCAGACCGGCAGTGGCACCCAGAGCAATATGAACGTCAACGAAGTGATCGCCGGGCGTGCCAATGAGCTGGCCGGTGGTGCCCGCGGCGGCAAGAGTCCGGTGCATCCGAACGATCACGTCAATCGCGCGCAAAGTTCCAACGACAGCTTCCCCACCGCCATGCATATCGCTACCGTCAGCGCCGTACAGCAGGAACTGTTGCCGGCCATCGCTGAGCTGTCCGGCGGCTTGGCTGAACAGGCCGCACGCCACAGCCATCTGGTGAAGACCGGACGCACGCACATGATGGATGCCACACCCCTCACCTTCGGCCAGGAGCTTTCGGCCTTCATCGCGCAGATCGACTACGCTGAGCGCGCGATACGCGCCACCCTGCCAGCGGTGTGCGAGCTGGCTCAAGGTGGCACCGCAGTCGGTACCGGACTCAACTCGCCACCTGGCTTCGGCGAAGCCATGGCCGCCGAACTGGCGGCCTTGAGTGGCCTACAACTGGTCAGCGCGCCCAACAAGTTCGCGGCACTGGCCGGGCATGAGCCGCTGACCAGTCTGTCTGGCGCCCTGAAGACCCTCGCCGTGGCCCTGATGAAAATGGCCAATGACCTGCGCCTGCTCGGCTCCGGCCCGCGTGCCGGGCTTGCCGAGGTCAGGTTGCCGGCCAACGAGCCGGGCAGTTCGATCATGCCGGGCAAGGTCAACCCGACCCAATGCGAAGCTCTATCGATGCTGGCGTGCCAGGTGCTGGCTAACGATGTCGCCATCGGCTTCGCCGCCAGCCAGGGACACCTGCAACTGAACGTGTACAAGCCGGTGATCATCCATAATCTGCTGCAATCCATTCGCCTGCTCGCCGACGGCTGTCGCAACTTCCAGCACCATTGCATCGAAGGCCTGGAGCCAGACGCCAGGCAGATGGCCGCGCACCTGGAACGCGGCCTGATGCTGGTGACCGCTCTGAACCCGCACATCGGTTACGACAAAGCCGCGGATATCGCCAAGCAGGCTTATCGCGACGGCAGCACCCTGCGCGAAGCCGCATTACAGCTGGGCTACCTCAGCGCAGAACAGTTCGACGCCTGGGTGCGCCCGGAAAGCATGCTCGAGGCTGGCCAGCATGACTGAAGCGAGTAAAAGCGGCGCCACCCCACTGGAAGGCGACGGCAAGCGTATATTGATGATTCTTGGCACACCGAAAAGCACCAGCCTGTGCCACGCCCTCTACGAAGCCTATGCTCAAGGCGCGCGCAACGAGGGGCATGTGGTGCGTCACCTGAAGCTGGGTGAGCTGCGCTTCGATCCGGTGTTGCGCTACGGGTACGAGCAGAGCCAGCCACTGGAAACGGACTTGCTCGAGGCGCAGCGGCAGATTCACTGGGCCGAACACCTGGTGTTCGTCTATCCGGTCTGGTGGGGCGGCTTGCCGGCGTTGCTCAAAGGCTTCTTCGACCGCATTTTCTTGCCGGGCTTTGCCTTCAAACACCATGGTCGTTCGCAGGCGCAGAACAGGCTGCTGAGTGGGCGCACCGCCGATTTACTGGTGACCCTGGACACCCCGCCCTGGTACTTCCGCTGGATTTACGGCGCACCGGCGCACCGCCAGATGACCCGCAGCATATTAGGCTTCAGCGGCATCAAAACCCGCCATTTGGCCGAGTTCGCGCCGGTGCGCCCCTCCTCCGAGGCGCAGCGGCAGAGCTGGTTACGGAGGGCAGAAACGCTCGGCAGCCGCGCCTAAGCAGTCGTGTGAAAATTAGCCATGCCCCTATCGCAACGACTCAGTCCGTAGCCCGGATGAAATCCGGGAGCGATGTACGGCCTTCCTGGGCTTCACCCGGGCTACGCGGGTTCGAGCCAACTACAGCTGCGCGGTCAGACGCGCGCGGCGCGTGCGCAAGCGCGCCATCAGCGACGGACCCAGTGCAGTCAACGCCGAGCCCAGCACCACCATTACCGCGCCGCCGTACGCGATGCCGTTGATCTGCTCGGGCCGCACAAAATCCGGCCACCAGCTAGCTGCCAGCGCCACCGAGCCAAAAGTCACCAACGGGGTAATCGCCAGGGTTGCACTGATCCGCGAGGCTTCCCAGTGCGCCAGCGCCTCGGCGAAAGCACCGTAGGCCACCAGGGTATTCAGGCAACAGGCCAGCAATAGCCAACCCTGCAGCGGACTGAGTTGCAGCACCTGCTGCGGCATCGCCCAGGGCGTCAGCAGCAAGGCACAAGCCAGATAGATCACCATCATCACCTGCAGGGAATTCCACACCGTCAGTAGTTGCTTTTGCGCCAAGCCGTAAAAAGTCCAAACGAACGCCGCCAGCAATACCGTCAGCACTCCGGCGGTGTACTGGCTGAGCGAAGTCAGCAACTCGCCCAGGCGCTGATTGAAAAACAGCAAGAAGCCCAGCACCAGGACGAGCAAACCGATGCCCTGGCCCAGACTGAAGCGCTCACGGAAGACGAACAGACTGCTGATCAGCAGCAAGATCGGCGCAACCTGAATCACCAGCTGGGTAGTCCCCGGGCTGAGCAGGTTCAAGCCGACCAGATACAGCACGTAGTTGCCGCTAAGCCCGGCAATCGCCAAAGCCAGTAACCAGCCACCCTTCTTGCCCAGCGGCCGAAAGCGCGGCAAGCGCCGACTCGCGGCCAGATAGGCCAACAGAATCGAGCCTGACACCAGCAGGCGATACCAGGTCACGGTGACCGGATCCATCACCTGCAACACTTGCTTGAGTTTGATCGGTAATACGCCCCAGAGCACCGCGGTAAGCAACGCCAGGAGCATGCCGTAGAGCCAACGTCCAGAAGAAATATGCATGACAGCCTCGAATGCACGGCGGCAGTCAAAGCCTGAAAGAAAGCGAGCCGACACCGTAAAGCGGCATTTTAGGTCTGCATCGAGAAACTACACAGTCACAGTTCGACTGGGTTGCGGGCGGAAACTGTACTGTTGCCACGCATCAACCTGTCAGGTAACTGACGCCAAAATTCAGTAAATGCACGATAAATAACCGCCAATAGAGGTAAAATCGGCCATTTGTCGCTAACCCAAACACGCGAGAACAGTCGGGCTAGACTTAAACCATTGAGCTCAATGCGTGAGGTTTCGTCATGTTCGGTCAACGCACCATCGATCCAAGCCCCGGCACGCACTACCGCAGCGAGCGGGTCAGTACGGTCAATGGGCAATACTTTTTTGCCACCCGTGAAGGCACTTTGGAGGGGCCCTACTTCACCCGAGTCGATGCCGAACGGGAGATCGCCTTCTATGTCCGCCGCATGAATCAGGCCAGTGACATCATTGAGAGTCGATCATTCTAGTTGCGGTATCTCACCCATAAAAAAACCGCGCTTGAAGCGCGGTTTTTTTATGGCATAACAGCAGTTAGCGCACCGCCTCGAACAAGCCGGTAGCCCCCATGCCGCCGCCCACGCACATGGTGACGATGCCGTAACGCAGGTTGCGTCGTTGCAGCTCGCGCACCAGGTGGCCGACCTGACGCGAGCCGGTCATGCCAAACGGGTGGCCAATCGAAATCGAGCCGCCGTTGACGTTGTACTTGGCATTGTCGATCTGCAGGCGATCGCGGGCATACAGGCACTGGGAAGCGAAGGCTTCATTGAGCTCCCACAGATCGATGTCGGCAATGCTCAGGCCCTTGGCCTTGAGCAACTTGGGCACGGAAAACACCGGACCAATGCCCATCTCATCCGGCTCGCAACCGGCGACGACGAAGCCGCGGAAGAAGGCTTTGGGTTTGAGCCCCAGCTCGATGGCTTTATCCAGGCTCATCACCAGGGTCATCGAGGCGCCGTCGGACAATTGCGAGGCGTTGCCGGCGGTCACCGAGCCATCCTCGGCAAATACCGGTTTGAGTGCGGCCAGGCTCTCCAGGGTGGTGTCGGGGCGATTGCAGTCGTCACGATCAACCACGCCTTCGACGATCTGCTTCTCGCCAGTGGCCTTGTCTTCGACCAGGTACTTGATCTGCATCGGCACGATTTCATCGTCGAACAGACCTGCGGCCTGCGCCTGCGCAGTGCGCTGCTGGCTCTGCAGGGCATAGGCATCCTGGGCTTCGCGACTGACGTTGTAACGGCGGGCGACGATCTCGGCGGTCTGCCCCATCGGGTAGTAGATGCCCGGCACCTCTTGCTGCAGGATCGGATTGAACAGGTGATCGGTGTTCATGCTCTTCATGGTCAGAGTGATCGACTCGACGCCGCCGGCGACGATGATCTCGCTGCAGCCCGAGGCCACCTGGTTGGCGGCGATGGCGATGGCCTGCAGCCCCGAGGAGCAGAAGCGATTGAGGGTCATGCCGGCCACCTGAGTGCCCAGCCCGGAGAGCACCGCCACATTACGGCCGATGTTCATACCCTGGGCGCCCTCATTGGAGCCGGCACCGACGATGCAATCGTCAACCAGCGCCGGATCCACGCCAGTGCGCGCCAGCAGCTCATTCACGCAGTGGGCCGCCATATCGTCTGGGCGAGTCTGATTGAACTTGCCGCGAAAAGATTTGGCCAAGCCAGTCCGTACGCTTTCGACTATCACCACTTCACGCATGAGGCACCTCATTGTTTGATGTTGAACAGACCTTGAGCATAAAACCGGACAATCTAAGGCGGCGACGATCATTCACCAGCCGTATGCGCAGCCATCCTGGCGGGTGGACGCAGAGCCCATGTACCTACCCTGCATTGCTCTACCAACCGCCATGCTGCGAGTCGCCGACTGGCTGGCGCCAAGTAAAATCCCTGGCACGTTCAATCTTTGCCAAACGCCGCCTCCAGCGCGGCGTTGATAGTGCGCAGCACTTTGACCCGGGCGAAGCGTTTATCGTTGGCCTCGACCAAGATCCAGGGGGCGATTTCGCTGCTGGTGCGGTCGACCATATCGCCCACCGCGTCGCGGTAGAGCGGCCACTTCTCGCGGTTGCGCCAATCGTCCTCGGTGATCTTGAAGCGCTTGAAGGGAATCGCTTCGCGCTGCTTGAAGCGCTGCAACTGGGTGTCCTGATCGATCGCCAGCCAGAACTTCACCAGCACCACCCCGGCATCGGTCAGTTGCTCCTCGAAATCGTTGATTTCGTCGTAGGCGCGCATCCAGTCGGCCGCACTGCAGAAACCCTCGACTCGTTCGACCAGCACCCGCCCGTACCAGGAGCGGTCGAATACGGTGAAACTGCCGCGCGCCGGAATATGCCGCCAGAATCGCCACAGATAGGGTTGTGCGCGCTCCTCCTCGGTCGGCGCAGCCACCGGCACGATGCGATACTGGCGCGGGTCGAGCGCCGCTGCCACGCGGCGAATGGCGCCGCCTTTACCCGCCGCATCATTGCCTTCGAACACTGCCACCAAGGCGTGACGACGCATGCGTTTGTCGCGCATCAATCCAGAGAAGCGCGCCTGCTCGCTGGCCAGTTGCTGTTGATACTCTGCCTTGGCCAATGACTGCCCCATGTCCAGGCTGTCGAGCAGGCTCCGCTCATCCAGGCTGGCGGTCAGCGGCGCGGCATGCGGCTGCGCCAAGGGTCGATTCTTCGTCTTCAGCGCCGCCTGCAGGCCTTCGAGGAGAATGCGTCCGACCGTCAGGCTACGGTAGTACTCATCCACCCCCTCCACCACATACCAGGGTGCATAGTCGCGATTGGTTCGGCGCAGCACGCGCTCACCGACCCGCACGAACTTGTCGTAGGTTTTCGACTGACGCCAATCCAGCGGGCTGAGGCGCCAGCTGTGCAGCGGGTCATCCTGCAGCGCCTTGAGACGGTCCTTCATCTGTACCTTGGACAGATGGAACCAGAATTTGAAGATCAGCGTGCCCTCGTCGCAGAGCATCTGCTCCAGGCTCAAGGCACCATCGATCGCCTGATCCAGAGCGGCCTTCTTCAAGCGCCCATGCACCCGCCCCTGGATCATCTGGCTGTACCAGTTACCGAAAAATATCCCGATGCGCCCCTTGGCCGGCAATTGCCGCCAGTAACGCCAGGCCGGTGGACGCGCCAACTCTTCATCGCTCTGCTGGTCGAAAGTACTGACCTGAATCAACCGCGGGTCCATCCACTCGTTGAGTAGTTTGACCGTCTCCCCCTTGCCCGCACCTTCGATGCCGCTGATCAGGATGAGCAGCGCAAAGCGTCCCTGTTGCTGCAACTCGTACTGGGCCTCCAGCAGCGCCTCGCGCAGCGCCGGCACGGCAGCCTCGAACGTGGCTTTATCGATGCTATGGCCTAGCTCGGCAGATTCAAACATGCGCAGTTCCCTGAGTAATCTAGTGCCAGCCTAGCGGATCGGTCACGCCTTTGTCCGCGCCCGCCGCGCGATAGCCACCCGGCAATCGGCTAGAATGCGCGCCTGCTCAACTCGGTAGCCAGCATGCCCGCCACTCCGCCCGACTTACCCGACACGCAACAGGCACAGCTCGACTGGGATGCCCACGGTCAGCCGTTATCGCGGCAGTACGACGATGTGTACTTCTCCTACGAGAATGGACTGGAGGAAAGCCGTTACGTATTTCTCGCCAACAACGATCTACCCGCGCGCTTCGCTGCCCTGAACGCAGGCGAACAGTTGCTGATTGGCGAAACCGGCTTCGGCACCGGACTAAACTTTCTCAGCGCCTGGCAGCTGTTCGAGCAGCAAGCACCCGCAGGCGCCCGACTGCATTTCGTCAGCGTGGAGAAATACCCGCTGGGCCAGCATGACCTGCAACGCGCCCTGGCTCTGTGGCCCGAGCTGGCACCTTTTGCCCAGGCCCTACTGGAACAATACGTCGCCCTGCATGCAGGTTTTCAACGGCTGCTATTTGCCGGTGGGCGCATCAGCCTGACCCTGCTGATCGGCGATGCCCTTGAACTGCTGCCGCAGCTGGATGCGCGCATCGATGCCTGGTTTCTCGATGGCTTCGCCCCGGCGAAGAACCCGGACCTGTGGACTCCCGAGCTGTTCGCCGAACTGGCCCGTTTGTCCGCTCCTGGCGCCAGCTTCGGCACCTTCAGCAGCGCCGGAGTGGTGCGCCGCGCCCTCAAACAGGCTGGTTTCCAGGTCAAGCGTACGCCCGGTCTGGGCAAGAAGTGGGAAGTGCTCAAAGGCCAGTTCATCGGCGAACCGCCACCTCCCGGAAAACCCTGGTTCGCCCGCCCAACGTTCCAACCAGCCGCGCGCCGCGCCCTGGTGATAGGCGCCGGCCTGGCCGGCTGCGCGACTGCCGCCAGCCTGGCCGCGCGCGGCTGGCAGGTCAGCCTGCTCGAGCGCCACGGCGCTATCGCGGCGGAGGCCTCGGGCAACCCGCAAGGTGTGCTCTACCTCAAGCTCTCGGCCCACGGCACGACGCTGTCGCGCCTGATCGTCAGCGGCTTCGGCCACACCCGCCGGCTGCTCGAACGCCTGCAAAAAGGCAGCGACTGGGACAATTGCGGTGTGCTGCAACTGGCTTTCGACGACAAGGAAGCCAAACGTCAGGCGCAACTGAACAGCGCCTTTTCCGACGATTTACTGCTGTCACTTGATCAAGCCGCCGCCGAGCGCATCGCCCAGGTCGCGCTACCGGCCGGCGGCCTGTTCTACCCCCAAGCCGGGTGGGTTCACCCACCGGCGCTGTGCCGCCTGCTCAGCCAACACCCCAATATCCGCGTGCTGCTGCACCAAGAAGCCCTCGAATTACGCCGTGAAGGCGCAGACTGGCAAGCCTGGAACGACGGGCAGTTGCTGGCCAGCGCAGCCGTAGCGGTGCTAGCCGGCGCCGCCGAGATCAAACGTTTCCCTTACAGCGCCGAGTTGCCGCTCAAGCGCATTCGCGGGCAAATCAGCTGCCTGCCTGTCACCCCACAGAGCGCGGTGCTCGGCACCGTGGTCTGCGCCGAAGGCTACATAGCTCCGCCACGCCTGGGAGAGCACACGCTGGGCGCCAGTTTCGACTTCAACAGCGATGATCTGAGCCTCAACAGCGCCGAGCACGCAAGCAACCTGGAACTGCTTGAGGACATCTCCAGTGACCTGGCCGAGCGTTTAGGCATCAGTCAATACAGCCCAGAGCAGCTCGAAGGCCGCGCGGCCTTTCGCTGCACCAGCCCGGACTACTTGCCCATCGTTGGCCCCCTGGCCGATCTTGAGGCGTTCAACCTGGCCTACGCGGTACTCGGCAAGGATGCCCGGCAAGTGCCGGACACCCCCTGCCCCTGGCTCGACGGCCTGTATGTCAACAGCGGTCACGGTTCGCGCGGGCTGATCACCGCGCCGCTGTCAGGCGAGCTTATCGCCGCCTGGCTGAATAACGAACCACTGCCGCTGCCGCGCGAGGTGGCAGAAGCCTGCCACCCCAATCGTTTCGCCCTGCGCAAGCTGATCCGCAACAGCTGACGATCCACTGCCGAGCACGCCTGTGCGCCTCGCGGCGTCGAGCCGCGACTGGCTGGCGGTGATGGAGACTTCCCAAGCGTGCCCGCTTTGCTATGGTTCACCCCATTAGCCTTAGCGGCGCCATGCAGTGCAATCGGGGCTTTCTGCTCTTTTTCTACGTTGCGGCCCCCTCGCCGCCATGGTCAATAGTGGCCTGGTTCAATTTATGGGCAATGGATTTTGGCAACACAAACTCGCCCAGATACTGGTTCCGGTCAGCCTGTCGGCCAGCCAGAAGCTTTTGGGAGGTAACTGAAATGCTCTTTCGTCAATTATTCGATAGCACCAGTTCGACCTACACCTACCTGCTGGCAGATGCTGGCGAGGCCGTACTGATCGATCCGGTCAAGGACAAACAGGATGATTACCTGCGCCTGCTTGGCGAGCTTAATCTGCGCCTGACACTGGCCCTGGACACCCACACCCATGCCGATCACATTACCGCGCTAGGGGATCTGCGCAGCGCAACCGGTTGCCGCTGCGGTCTTGGTGAACAGAGCGCCAGCACCTGTGCCAGCTTTGTCTTCACCGACGGCGATCACCTGCCATTCGGCAACTGCGCGCTGACGGTTTGGTACACCCCAGGGCATACGGATGACTCCTACTGCTTTCTGCTTCCCGCGGCAGATGGCCGGCCGATCAAACTGTTCAGCGGCGACACCCTGCTGATCCGCGGCACTGGCCGCACCGACTTCCAGAACGGCGACGCCCGCGAGCAATGGGCCAGCCTGCAACGCCTACTGGCGCTGCCCGGCGACACCGAGGTGTGGCCGGGCCATGATTATCACGGCTGGACCAGTTCAAGCATCGCCGAGGAAGCAGCGCATAACCCGCGCCTGCAAGTCGCCAATGCCCGCGCCTATGCCGCGCTGATGGCGGAGCTGAAACTGCCCGACCCGAAACTGATGGACATCGCAGTCCCGGCCAATCGCGCCTGCGGGCAGAAATAAAACTATTCGATTTCGCCACACAGCTCCGCTGCGCGTAAAAGGGCGGCGGTCAGGCTGTGCCGCTCCCAATCGCTCAGGCCGGCAAAGTGCTGACGAAATTCCGGCGGCAGCAAAGTTGGCGCCTGCTGCATCAGCTCGCGCCCGGCATCGCTGAGCAGCAACCAGTGGCGGCGACGGTCCTTATCGTCACGCTGGCGCTGCAGCAAGCCACGCTCCTCTAAACGGTCGAGCATTCCCGACAGGGTTGCGGCCGTCAGGCTGACCCGGCCACTGAGGTCGCTCGCGGTCAGCCGCGCCTCGCCGGCCAAAACGCGCAAGATCATCAACTGCATGGGGGTCAGCCCGCCAAAGCGACTCAGACGTTTGGCATGCACTTCCCCAGCTTGCTGCAGTCGCCGCATGGCCTGAAACAACGGCATTTCAAATGCGATGACAGATGACAAATCTATTTCAGTAGAAACTATTTTATTGTCCATAACCCTGCACACAGTCACTATTTAACTTTGACATGAAAGCATTTTTTTGTTCCCATGTAAAAGGTTCGGCAAGCCCGGACCACTCCCCAACGGCAACACCGGTAAGGAACCCTATGTGCGGAATAGCTGGAGAACTACGCTTTGATCAACGACCGGCCGACCTGGCTGCAGTCGAGCGGATCACCCATCATTTAGCCCCGCGCGGTCCAGACGCGCATGGCTTCCACAGTCAGGGGCCAGTTGCCCTTGGCCACCGTCGGCTGAAGATCATGGATCTCGCCGAAGCGTCCGGCCAGCCGATGATCGACAGCGATCTCGGCCTGTCCATGGTGTTTAACGGCGCCATCTACAACTACCCGGAACTGCGCAGCGAGCTGGAAGCCCTCGGCTACCGCTTCTTCTCAGGCGGCGATACCGAAGTGCTGCTCAAGGGCTACCACGCCTGGGGCACCGACCTGCTGCCGAAGCTCAACGGCATGTTCGCCTTCGCCGTGTGGGAGCGTGACACGCAGCAACTGTTCATCGCCCGCGACCGCCTCGGCGTCAAGCCGCTGTATCTGTCGCGCACCGGCCAACGCCTGCGCTTCGCCTCCAGCCTGCCGGCGCTGCTACAAGGCGGCGACATCAGCAAGGCGCTGGACCCGATCGCACTGAACCATTACCTGAACTTCCATGCTGTGGTGCCGGCGCCACGGACCATTCTGGCCGGAGTCGAAAAACTGCCACCGGCCAGCTGGATGCGCTTTGATGCCCAGGGCAACTGCGAGCAGCAGAGCTGGTGGCAGCTCGACTACGGCCCGCAGCGCGATGAAATCGCCTTTGGCCTGGATGAATGGCGCGACAAGGTGCTCGATGGCATGCGCGAAGCGGTCTCGATTCGCCAGCGCGCGGCGGTGGATGTCGGCGTACTGCTGTCCGGCGGTGTCGACTCGAGCATGCTGGTCGGCCTGTTGCGTGAGGCTGGGGTGGAAAATCTCTCGACCTTCTCCATCGGTTTCCAGGATGCTGGTGGTGAACGCGGCGACGAGTTCCAGTACTCGGATCTGATCGCCGAGCGCTTCAACACCCAACACCATCAGCTGCGCATCGGCGAGCACGAGATTCTTGAACA
Source organism: Pseudomonas taeanensis MS-3 (assembly GCF_000498575.2). Lineage (GTDB taxonomy): Bacteria > Pseudomonadota > Gammaproteobacteria > Pseudomonadales > Pseudomonadaceae > Aquipseudomonas > Aquipseudomonas taeanensis. Next base: position 996,185 of record NZ_AWSQ01000002.1, on the reverse strand, counting down.
GCTGCCGGCGGCCTTCCGCGCCATGAGCGAACCGATGGTCAGCCACGACTGCATCGCCTTCTACCTGCTCTCTCGGGAAGTGGCCAAGCACTGCAAGGTGGTGCAGAGCGGCCAGGGCGCCGACGAGCTGTTTGCCGGTTATCACTGGTACCCACTGGTGGACGGTGCCGAGGATGCCTTCAGCGCTTACCGCAAGGCCTTCTTCGACCGCGAGCACGACGAATACGCCGAGTGCGTACAGCCCGAGTGGCTGACCAACGACCATGCCGGCGACTTTGTGCGTCAGCACTTCGCTCAGCCTGGCGCCATAGCCTCTGTGGACAAGGCGCTGCGCCTGGACAGCACGGTGATGCTGGTCGACGACCCGGTCAAACGCGTCGACAACATGACCATGGCCTGGGGCCTGGAGGCGCGCACACCGTTCCTCGACTACCGCCTGGCCGAGCTGTCGGCGCGCATCCCGGGCCGCTTCAAGCTGCCCGACGGTGGCAAGCACGTACTCAAGGAAGCCGCCCGTCAGGTCATCCCCAGCGAGGTGATCGACCGGCCCAAGGGCTACTTCCCGGTACCAGGTCTCAAGCACCTGGAAGGTGCGACGCTGGGTTGGGTACGCGACCTGCTGATCGACCCGAGCCAGGATCGCGGCCTGTTCAACCCGGCCATGCTCGACCGCCTGCTGACCGACCCACACGGCCAACTGACACCGCTGCGCGGCTCCAAGCTGTGGCAAATGGCGGCGCTCAACCTGTGGCTCAGCGAGCAAGGCCTGTAAGCCTGGTGCCCCGGCAAGCCAGCTGAACCTAGCACGGCTATCGGGGTTCTAAGCAATTGTTCGACCAGGGTCGCAGCCCGGACCGAGTCTGGGGATATCACGACTACATTCACGCGCCCGGGCACTGTCCGGGCGCAGCTGAAAGCCAAGGAAGCACACCCATGCGCGCCAATGCCTTCAATCAACGCCTGCTGCGCGGCCAGCCCCCCTCCTATGAACGCCTGCAGGCACGCTTCGCCGAAGATCGCGGCGCAGAGCTCTGCCAGCCCTTGGCGGTACATTGCGGCTGGGGTCGTTTGTTGATCGGCCACACCTTCCCGGACGCTGCGGTACTTGCTCAGGAGCTGCTGACCGAGCAGCCCGGCGAGCGCGATATTGCCCTGTACGTCGCCGCACCCCAACAGGTGCTGGCGCAAGCGCCACAACAGCTGTTTCTCGACCCCTCGGACACCCTGCGCCTGTGGTTCAGCGACTACCGTCCGGCGCGTCGCGGCTTTCGCGGCTACCGCATACGCCGCGCGCAGAACGCGGCGGACTGGCAGGCGATCAACTGCCTGTACCAAATGCGCGGCATGCTGCCGATCGACCCGGCCAAGCTGACCCCGCGCCATAAAGGGGGGCCCACCTATTGGCTGGCTGAAGATGAAGACAGCGGCGCGGTGATTGGCAGCGTGATGGGCCTCAATCATCAGAAAGCCTATCGCGATCCGGAAAACGGCAGCAGCCTGTGGTGCCTGGCAGTCGACCCGCAGTGCAGCCGCCCAGGCGTCGGCGAGGTGTTGGTGCGCCACCTCATCGAGCACTTCATGAGCCGCGGCCTGAGCTACCTCGACCTCTCGGTGCTGCACGACAACCGTCAAGCCAAGGGGCTCTACACCAAGCTGGGCTTTCGCGAGCTGCAAACCTTCAGCATCAAGCGCAAGAACGGCATCAACCAGACCCTGTTCCTCGGCCCCGGCCCGCAAGCTGAACTGAACCCCTACGCACGGATCATTGTCGACGAAGCGCTGCGTCGCGGGATCGAGGTGCAGGTGGACGATGCCGAAGCCGGGCTACTGACTCTCAGCCATGGCGGCAGACGCATTCGCTGCCGTGAGTCACTCAGCGACCTGACCAGCGCCGTGAGCATGACCCTGTGCCAGGACAAACGCCTGACCCATCGTGCCCTGGTCCGCGCTGGACTGAACGTACCTGCGCAACAGCTGGCTGGCAGCGCCGCCGATAACGCGGCCTTCCTCGCCGAACACGAACGCGTGGTAGTCAAGCCGGTGGATGGCGAACAGGGTCAGGGCGTGGCAGTCGACCTGCTCACCCCTACCGAAGTGCAGGACGCCATCGAACGCGCCAAGCCGTTCGACAGCCGGGTATTGCTCGAGAGCTTTCATGAAGGCTGTGACCTGCGCATCCTGGTGATTGGCTTCGAGGTGGTCGCCGCCGCCATCCGCCGCCCTGCCGAGGTGATCGGCGATGGCCGGCATAGCATCGGCGATCTGATCGATACGCAAAGCCGTCGTCGGCAAGCCGCAACCAGCGGCGAAAGCCGCATCCCCAAGGACGCGGAAACCCTGCGCACCCTGCATGCCGCCGGGCTCGATTACGACAGCATCCTGCCTCAGGGCCAGCACCTGGCAGTGCGCAAAACCGCCAACCTGCATACCGGCGGCAGCCTGGAGGACGTCACCGAGGTCCTTCATCCGGTACTGGCCGATGCGGCAGTGAAAGCGGCGCGGGCGCTGGACATCCCAGTGGTCGGCCTCGATCTGCTGGTACCGGCCGCGGATCGTCCCGAACACGTGTTTATCGAGGCCAACGAGCGTGCAGGTCTGGCCAACCATGAACCCCAGCCGACGGCAGAGCGCTTTATCGACTTGCTGTTTCCGCTGAGCCAGGTGATCAACTGACTGTCTCGCCACCGGTGTAGGGCCAGCTTGCTGGCGATATCCAGACCAGCCCGTAGCCTGGATAAGCCTTGGCGCAATCCGGGACCGCGACTCCCCGGATTGCATCCGGGCTCCGGGTTGCGCCGATGCTATTCGTAGGCTGGGCTTCAGCCCACCCGGATCTCCGTCTGACAATCGCTAGGCTCAAGCCCAGCCGGTTTTGGCTGGCGCCTAAACGCTCAATCCTACCGTCCACAAGGAGCCCTCTATGTCGCAACTCCCAGAACCCGACCTCGACTACCTCCAGAAAGTGCTGCTGGAAATGCTCGCCATCCCCAGCCCAACCGGTTTCACAGACACCATCGTGCGCTACGTCGCAGAACGCCTGGAGGAACTCGGCATCCCCTTCGAGCTGACTCGCCGCGGCACCATCCGCGCCACCCTCAAGGGACGCCAGAGCAGCCCCGACCGCGCCGTTTCCGCGCACCTCGACACCATCGGTGCCAGTGTCCGCGAGATCAAAGACAACGGCCGGGTAGCCTTGGCTCCGGTGGGTTGCTGGTCCAGCCGCTTCGCCGAGGGCAGCCGTGTCAGCCTGTTCACCGATCACAGCGTGCTGCGTGGCAGTGTGCTGCCGCTGCTGGCTTCCGGGCATGCTTTCAACACCCAGGTGGACGAGTTGCCCATCAGCTGGGATCACGTGGAGCTGCGCCTCGACGCCTACTGCAGCACCCGCGCCGATTGCGAGACCCTGGGCATCGCCATTGGCGACGTCGTGGCCTTCGACCCCCTACCTGAGTTCACCGAAAGCGGCCACATCAGCGCACGGCATTTGGACGACAAGGCCGGAGTTGCGGCGCTGCTGACCGCGCTGAAAATGCTCCGCGAAAGCGGCATAGAACCGGAAATCGACTGCCACCCATTGTTCACCATCACCGAAGAGGTCGGCTCCGGCGCAGCGGCAGCCCTGCCCTGGGATGTCAGCGAGTTCGTCGGCATCGACATTGCCCCAGTTGCGCAGGGCCAGCACTCCAGCGAACATTGCGTCAGCGTGGCCATGCAGGACTCCGGCGGTCCTTACGATTACCACCTGTCACGGCACCTGCTGCGCTTGGCAAGTGAGGGCGACATTCCGACGCGCCGTGACCTGTTCCGCTATTACCACAGCGATGCGCAATCGGCGGTCACCGCAGGTCACGATATTCGTACCGCCCTGCTGGCCTTCGGCTGCGATGGCACCCATGGCTATGAACGCACCCATATCGACAGCCTGGCTGGCCTGACCCGCCTGCTCAGCGCCTACATGCTCAGCCCGCCGGTGTTCGCCAGCGATGCACAACCCGCGCAAGGCTCACTGGAGCGCTTCAGCCACCAGATCGAGCACGACGCGCAGATGGAAAGCGAGACGCGTGTACCTACGGTCGACAGTTTGCTCGGCAGCCATCGTGACCCGGACGCTTGAAGGGCCATGCACATCCGGGCACAGTGACTAACATGGATACACGCGCGGCGTGAAGTGACCTGTGAGGGGGCTGCAGCGAGTCAGGATGACCGAGGTGCTGAGAGCGGGTTTGCTACGCGTCATGCAGTGATATGACGAAAAGCGCAATCCATGCTCAGGGCCACGGACACCGAAATGGACTCATTGATCTAGCCCCACAGGCCACTAGCGCCCGAATAATGACAATGGAAATCGCGGATGCCGCGTATATGCTTGGCCTTGCTGTTGCTCTGGCTCTCTGTTCCGGCCTGGGCGTTGCTGCCTGTCCCCCTCGATACAGAAGACTTGCGCGTGCCGCTCGGACCCTCCATGGGCTATCTGGAAGACCCCGAGGGCACGCTGAGCGTCGAACAAGTCGAGGCAATTGCCGACGACCGCTTCACGCCGGTGCACGGCGAGCATGCCAACCTCGGCAAGAACGCATCGGTGTGGTGGTTCAAGGTCCGCCTGAACAATAGCCTCGGACATGATCTGGGCGGCTATCTGGAAATCAATTACCCGCTGCTCGACGACCTGCAAGTCCATTTGGCAGCTGCCGACGGTCATTGGCAGCTACAGCGAAGCGGCGACCAATACGCGTTCTCCCAACGACCGGTGCTGGTACGCAACTTCTGGTTCCCGCTCAACCTGACACACGGCGACAATACCCTGCTGATTCGCGTCGACAGCACCAGCACTATCTATATCCCGCTATTCTTCAGCACCTACCACGCCAGCGCCGCCGCCCAGGAAGACCTCATGGGCATCAATGGCGCCTTCTACGGCGTGCTGTTTGCAATGTTCTGCTACAACCTGTTCCTGTTCCTCTCGCTGCGCGAGCCGGCCTATTTCTGGTACCTGGTGTACAACCTGAATATTGGTCTGTTCGCCGCCAGCTTTGACGGCATGTTGTTCAAGCTGTTGCCGCAACACGTCGGCTTGCAGTCGGTGAGCATCTATATCCTGATGTACTTGCATTGCTTTAGCGCCACCCAGTTCAGTCGCCATTTCCTGCATACCCGCCAGCACTTTCCGCGCCTGGACCTCGGCCTGCGCCTGTTCATGCTGGTGATCGCCGGCTGCATGGTTTCGCTGCCCCTGATCGGTCTGCAGGCCTGGAATATCCTCGCCAGCCTGACGGTGCTGGCTTCATCCCTTGTATTGCTGCTTGGTGGCGCCTATGTCTGGCGTCAGGGTCTACGCTATGGGTCCTACTACACCCTGGCCTGGGGCATCCTGCTCGCCTCGTTCATCATCGTCACCAGTGGCTCGCTGGGGATCGAACTGTTCGGTCTGTATGGCGCCTCAGTGGTGAAAATTGGCGTGACGTTCGAGTTGATCACCCTGTCCATCGGCTTGGCCGATCGCATCAACATGCTCAAGGAGGAAGGCTTTCAGTCACGCCGCGCCGCCGAGCAGGCAGAAGTCGAGAATCAGGCCAAGAGCCGTTTCCTGGCCAAGATGAGCCATGAAATACGCACCCCGCTCAACGGCGTGCTGGGCACCCTGCAATTGCTGCAAGAAACCTCACTGGATCGTAGCCAACGCTTCTACCTAGACACCATTTCCAGCTCGGGCAATTCATTGATGACAGTGATCAATGACATCCTCGACTACGCACGGATCGAGTCCGGCAAGCTCAGTCTGGAACATATCGAGTTCGATCTGGAAAAACTGATCTCAGACATCCTCAGCCTGTTCACTGGACAGGCCCTGGACAAACATCTGCGCCTCTATATCAGCCTGGAAAACGGTGTTCCACGCAAGTTGCAGGGCGACCCGACACGGCTTAAACAGATATTGATGAACCTGCTCAGTAACGCGCTGAAATTTACCCTGGAAGGCCATGTGGCAGTATATGTCAGCCGACGCAGCGATTCGCAGGGCAATCCACACCTGGTGTTCAGCATCCGCGACAGCGGCATCGGCATCACCCCGCAGGCCCAGGCGCAGCTGTTCGAGTCCTTCGCCCAGGGCGACTCCAGCACCACCCGGCGCTATGGCGGCAGCGGTCTCGGCCTAGCGATTAGCAAGGAGCTGGTGGAGATGATGGGCGGTCACATCGACGTAGAAAGCACCCCAGGCCAGGGCACGCGCTTCACCTTCGACCTGCCCCTCTGCAGCGAAGAAGCCGAGCCTGACCCACTGAACCAGCTGCTCAATGGCCGGCCTGCGCTGCTCGCCTCGCTCGACGGCCTCGGGCTGGATGCCTTGAGTCACCTACTCGGGCGTTGGGGCATGCGTACCGAACGCTGCCAAAACCCGGAGCGCCTGCACGGTTACCTGGAGGATTTCGCCACACCGCCGCTGCTGGTGCTGATGGCGCCTTGGCCGGGCAGTGCCAGCCACTGGCTGGATCCGCTACAGCCACTGCTGCAGCCCGGTCAACGGATATTGCTGTTGTGCCCGGCGGAGCAGTGTCAGCAACTGCCACCCAACGACAGCCTGCGCTTGCTAAGCCTCGCACAACCACCGGCGGTTACCGCGCTACGCACAGCCTTGAACGAACTGTATGAGGAGCGCCGCAGCGAAGTGCGCAGCCTGCCGCAGGCCGTGCGTAGCGACGGTGGCGCCCCCTGTATTCTGGTCGCCGAAGACAACGCGGTGAATCAACTGGTAGTACAAGGGTTCCTGAAAAAGCGTGGCTACCAAGTGCGCTTGGTGCCCAATGGGCTGGCCGCAGTCAACCAGTACCAACGCGACCCAATGGCGATTCAGCTGATCCTGATGGACTGCGAAATGCCGGAAATGGATGGCTTCGAGGCGACCCGGCAAATCCGTCGACTGGAGCGTCAGGGCAACCTGCTCGCAGTACCTATCATCGCCTTGACTGCGCACATCCTTGAGGAGCACCGCCAACGCAGTGCCGAGGCCGGCATGGATGACTTTCTCGGCAAGCCCCTGGACAGCGCCCAGCTGTACAGCACCCTGGATCGCTACTTGCTGGGACAGACCTCGGATGCCCCCAGCTAGTTGCCTGCACGGCGTACCGAGCTGACTCAATCCCGCGCCCACTAACTGGTTTATCCATTCGGCACCCGCGAGCCCGGACGTCTCGACACGAAGCCCAGCATGGCCAGACATCCCATCACGCGTTAGCATCGCCGCTGCGTTCTGGAGAACTACACCGTGCTGATCCCCCCGACCCTGCTAGAAGCCGACACCCTCACCCGCCTGATCGAAGACTTCGTCACCCGTGACGGCACCGACAACGGCGACGAAACCCCACTGGATACCCGTATCCAGCGGGTACGCCGTGCCCTCGATAAAGGCGAAGCGGTCATCGTCTTCGACCCGGAAAGCCAGCAATGTCAACTGGCGCTGAAACGCGATGTGCCCAAAGAGTGGCTGCAAGAACTCAGCGAGTAATTCGCTCGCCTGCCTTGTTAGCCCAAGAGCGCTACGCGCCCTCACATCGCATCACCGGCATGCCTCGTGGCAATACAGTGGGTATGTGGGAGCGGCCTTGGCCGCGATGGCAATTGACCTGCAACGTAGCGCCGCACAACCCGCCACATCTCTGCCCGCAATGTTCGGCCCCTCCCGTAGCCCGGATGCAATCCGGGAAGATGCGGAACTCGGATTACATCCAGGCTACGAATAAAGCGGGTCGCCTTGTCAAAGCCTATATGCCGGTACTCCAGCCGACCCACCCATGCGTGCCAGAGCGCGCCCAACCCATCGGCTTAGCCGCGCAACCCGCCCTCCCGCTCCCAAGCGCAGCGCACGCGTAGCGCGCCGTCCTGAGGGCTGTGAAACCCGCTGTCCGACTCCCAGCGAAAGGTGTGAGTGCCGCTCAACTCGGTATCCAGATGCACCACTGCGCTACCCCAGTACAGGCGCTTGAGCAGCGCCTCGAAGTGCTCGATCCACAGGCTCCACTCGTACTCGACTGCGCGGTAGCTAGCGCCGAAGTGGATCACTTGAGTCTGGTACAGACCATCGCCCGGCTGCTGGCAAAATGCGAACATTTCACGCCCAAGAAATGGCCAGACATCGCCGTCCGGCAACGCGCCCAGCACTTGGTGGTTAATCTCTCGACGCAGACGGCTCTCCTCCGCGCTATCCGACGGCCAGTCACGGATGCAGCCATAGACGATGGATTCAGACTCCACACCGGCACTCCAAAAAATCAAGGCTGCCTTCTATCACAGGGCCAGGAATCAAGGAAGGAACTGCGGCGAAACTTTGCCTATTTAACGAGCAATCCATGCACCCAGCCGGGCACCACACAATCAGGACAGCGGTCGAGCCAGAACCACTGCAGGCTCAAATACCTGTTGCAACACGCTGAACAACCTAAAATCCCGTGGGAGCGGTCTTGACCGCGAAACCCTGTGTTGTGACGTGCACAGCTATCGCGGCTCAGCGCGCGCCCACACCAGTACTCTCAGGCCTTTGTAAAGGCCGCCCGAACGGGATCAACAGTCAACCGCCAGGATCAAACCGAGCGCGGCCCGTTGCGCAGTAACCAGGCCACCCAGGTCATCAATAACGCCAGACCGGTCAACACGATAAAAGGGGGCTGATAGTCGCCCGCCAGGTCACGCGCCAGACCAGTGAGAATCGGCGTCAAACTGGCCATGCTATAGCCGGTGCATAGCATCATCGCGGTCCAGCGACTGACCGCCAGCGGCGAGCCGGCCTCGTACAGCGGTAGTACCAGCGACAAGGCAAAAGAGCCGCCCAAGCCAAAACCGCTGGTCACGGCCCACAGCTCCGGCAGAACGGTCGGGGCAAAAGTGATCATCGCTAAACTGACGGTGGACAGCACTCCACAGGCCAATAGCAGCTGGTAGCGATTACCGAAGCGCTGGGCTAACCAGGGCAGCAGGAAGGAACTAGGCAAGCCCATTAACATCGCCAGACTGAACAATGAGTTGCTGTGCAGCAAGCTCAGACCGGCTTCGTGATAACGCGCCACGGCCCAGGTCGCCAGCGCGTAAAACAGCCCGGCCTGCAGGGCAAAGAAGCCGCTGATCAACCAGGCCCGCGGTTGCTGCCACGGCAAGCCAGCGCTGGCATCCGCAGAATCGTCAGTTTCCAACTGATTAGGCAGGCATAACCACAGCAGCACACCCAGCAACGCGGGCAAGGCCCACACTGCCAGCCCATAGGTCCAGCTGTCGCCGAACATCTGAGTTACCGGTGCGGTGAGTACCACCCCGCCCGCACCACCAATTGCCATGCCGAGGGAGTACCAGGCCACTACACGGCCCATCTGACCAACGAAGTAGCGCTTGATGAACCCCGACAATAATGGCCCCGCCACGGCAATCGCAGCCCCGAGCAGCACCGCGCTGGCTATAAGAATCGCGCTGGTCTGGCCAGCCAAACGCATCAGCAAGGCAAACGTGATCGCCGCCAGACACAGAACAATGGTGCGTTCCAGACCAAAGCGCAGCGCCAAGCGCGGCGCAACAGGCGCCAGCAAACCCATACACAGCACCGGCAGTGCCGTGGTCAGGCTGATCAGGCTTCGGCTCAACGCGAGCTCTGCGGCGATCCGTTCGATCAGCGGTGCCAGGGAGGTGATGCCGGGACGCAAATTAATCGCTGCCAGCACCAAGGCCAGCAACAGCATGGCCCGGGGGACGGTTTTCACAGAGAGTCCAACATGTTGACGACCCATCAGGGCGGACCCGAGACCCTACCCCTAGGCCAGCTCAAGGACAAGCCTGAGCGCGCATTAAATTGACCAATCAGTCAGCTCGGTAAAACCAAGCAAATCAGCCTTGCTTGGCTTTAGCGCGCATCTTGTCTGCCATCCCGGTCATCTCGTCATACAACAGCTGTGGATTCTTCTGCTTCAACGCCCATGCCATGCGGCCCTGCTCATGCGGCAGAATCATGAACTCGCCCTTGGCCATTTCTTCATAGATATAGTCAGCGATATCGGCAGCATTGATAGGCGAACTCTCCAACAGTTTGCCAACCTGGGCCTTCATCGCCGGAGTCGGGCCACGGAAGGAGTCAAGCAGGTTGGTCTGGAAAAACGACGGGCAGACCACATGCACGCCAATTTCCTGCAGCTTCAGCTCGATCAACAGACTCTCGGATAACGCCACCACACCTGCCTTGGCCACGTTGTAGTTACTCATTGCCGGGCCCTGCATCAGGGCCGCCATCGAGGCGATATTGACGATCTTGCCCTTGCTGCGTTCGAGCAGCGGCAGAAATGCCTTGCAGCCCTTGACCACACCCATCAGGTTGATCGCGATCTGCCAATCCCAGTCCTCAAGCGACAGTTCGCTGAAGAAGCCACCCGAAGCCACACCGGCGTTGTTGACGATGACATCGATACCGCCGAACTTCTCCTCACAGGCTTGCGCCAGTGCCGTCAGCTGACTGTAGTCACGCACATCGCAGCGCTGAGTAAAGCCATCACCGCCAGCGGCGCGTACCAGCTGTAGGGTTTCAGCCAAGCCCGTCTCGTTGACATCGGACAGCGCCAAGCGCCAACCCTCTCGCGCCCAACGCAGGGCAATCTCACGACCCAAACCCGAACCTGCGCCGGTAATCATCATGCGATTTTGCATACAGAGGTCGCCTTGTAGTGCTATGGAAGATAGGCCGCAGTGTAGCGAAGGAAATAACTCCACCCACCCACCATCATGCTTCTGAATGACCAAGGCAAATAGCTGATGCTAGCCATTCGCTAATAGCCCGATGCGCAGCCCCGAGCGAAACCGTGGGAGCGCCCTTGGCCGCGACAAAGACTGACCTCAACGCACTACTTGACCGCAACACCCCATCCGCACGCCCATTGCCGCCATTATTAAACCTGGTACTTAATACTTACAAAACACCGGGCAGCTAGCCATAAATCAGCGCCTGCGCTTCAAACGCAGCAGTAGCAAGGTATAAATCAGCAGATTCAGCGCGAGCACAAAGCCCCCAAGCCACAGTTGGATCTGTGGGGTCAGCCCCGCGGGATAGATCAGTGGAATCAGGTAGTGCTCGACAAAGCTCCCGCTATAACCCGCCTGCCCGGCAGCCACACGCAGGCTGTTCTCCAAAGGAGTCAATGGACACTGCAAGTGCCATATCTCCGCGACCACGCCCCACACAGCCGCAGGCAGGTGAAGCCAGATCAACCAATGCCAGCGCATCACCAGCAAACCACCGAACAGCACGAAGGCGATAAACAACAGGTGGGTTAGCAGCACAGCATCCGCGGCAATACGCAAGAGCATAGTGATACCCGCTTCGAGAGCGCTCAACAGAGCGTTGAACAAGGTAACGAGCCTGGCCCTTGTAGGAGCGAGCTTGCTCGCGAAGCACTGGCTACTGCGCCCAGATCGCCAGCATGCCGGCTCCTACAAAAAGCGCCATCACTCGCTGCACTTACATATTGATGGCACCGTGTAGATGGATACGCGTTGTATTTAGGCGGACACAGCGCTCACTACCTATCCAGCTACTTACCGCCTTCATCAACAGCCAATAGTGCAGAGACAGCCGTCAGGACTCAATTCGTTGCTTCTGGTGAATCCAATCGACGATCTCACCCTCGGGGGTATAGCCGCTCACCGTCTTGCGAAGCAACTGGCGCACCTGGTTGTAATCATCGCGGTCCACCGCTCCAAGCAGCTCCTGCATAGTGACCTTGAAGGCCTCCCATGACAGGTGCTCCTCATTGGCGCGCATGATCATCGGGTGGTCAGTCGGACTGACGTTGTCACCTATCAGCAGTTCTTCATAGAGTTTCTCGCCTGGGCGCAAGCCGGAGAACTCGATGGCAATATCGCCATGGGGATTCTTGCTCGAGCGCACACTAAGCCCGCTGAGGTGAATCATCTTCTCCGCCAGATCAATAATCTTCACCGGCTGGCCCATGTCCAGCACGAACACATCACCGCCCTGCCCCATCGCGCCGGCCTGGATCACCAGCTGCGCAGCCTCGGGAATAGTCATAAAAAAGCGGGTGATATTCGGGTGAGTCACCGTCACCGGGCCACCACGACGAATTTGGTCATAAAAGCGCGGAATTACCGAGCCAGAGGAACCCAATACATTGCCAAAGCGCACCATGGTGAAACGGGTCGTGTTGACCTGGTGCACACCTTCAGCATCGCCAAACAATACAGGAGCCGACTCGCGGCTCAATGCTTGCAAAACCATTTCAGCCAGGCGCTTGGTACTACCCATCACATTGGTTGGCCGCACCGCCTTGTCGGTGGAAATCAGTACGAAATTATCGACCCCGGCCTTCACCGCTGCCTGAGCGGTGAACAACGAGCCCATCACGTTATTCAATACGCCTTCGGCAATGTTGTGCTCCACCATGGGCACATGCTTGTAGGCGGCGGCGTGGTAAACGGTGCTCACCTCCCAGGTGCCCATCACATCCAACAAACGATCTGCATTACGAACGGAACCAAGAATAGGTACCAGCTGCAGCGGCAGCGATTCCCGCTCTATCTGCTGTGCCAGTTCGCTGTGGATACTGTAGAGATTGAACTCGCTGTGCTCGAATAGCAGCAACGTGGTCGGACCACGACCGATGATCTGCCGACACAGCTCGGAACCAATCGAGCCACCAGCCCCCGTCACCATCACCACTTGGTCGCGAATGCAGCGCTCGAACAATTCCTGTTGCGGCGGTACAGCATCACGGCCCAGTAGGTCCGCGATGTCCACTTCCTGAATATCGTCGACCTTGACCCGACCGCTGGCCAGATCCATGAAGCCAGGGACGCTACGTACGTGCAAAGGGTATTCTTCGAGGAGTTGCAACACCTCCCTACGCCGCCCACGCGTAGCAGAAGGCAATGCCAAGAGGATCTCCTGAGCGCCTGTCTCATCTATCATCTGCTGAATATGCTTGGGCTTGTATACCCGCAAGCCGGCAATCACCCGACTGGCGATACCACTGTCATCATCGATAAACGCCACCGGGCGCATTGCACGCCCCATACGTAAGGCCGCCACCAACTGGTTGCCGGCCGCACCTGCGCCATAAATCGCAACTTTGGGTAAACCGTTTTCGCGACTCATGAACGGCATCGGTTGGCTGGCAGAAAACCAGTCGCCCATAAAATACTGGCGCATTGCCAAACGCAAGCCACCCACCATCAGCAAACTCAGCCACCAATAGTTGATCACCAACGAACGCGGTACCACTGCCGGAGCGTCGCGATACCAGTACACGGCCAATGCGAGGAATAAAGCCGACAGGGTTACCGCCTTAGCTATAGCCAGCAGCGCGTCGTTACCAAAATAGCGCATCACCGCACGGTACATACCGAATTTAATGAACAAGGGGATGGCAATGGCAGGGGCGATTATGAACAGCCAGAGGTGGCCACCCAACGGATGAATCAGATCATCCGTGCCCAAGCGCGCGACGAACGCCAACCACAGAGCGCCCCACACCAGTAGCACGTCAGTGAACACCTGTAACAAACGCTTATAACGCCGCGGTAAACCCACAAGTCGATTACGCAACGCATCGGCACGTCCTAACACAACAACACCTCAATTTTTTGGAGTCTGAATAAGCCTCGTAGACCTAATATTAAACGAACCAACTACGAACTCATCACTCGGCTAAATAAAACCTGGAGAGTTTCACTCGCAGCAACAACAGGACCGCAAATTTCAATCATAGCCCAGCCTCTAAAGGGCACACTCCAAACATGCGAAACAAGTACCTATTTACCGCATCAAACCTTGCTTCGGAGTAAGTTTATATAAAACATACCTGAATACAACGAACAAACAACCTCATCCGCCGTCTCACATGCCTTACTTCTTACTCCAGACATTTCTACAAAGACAGGAGTTATACGCGCTGAACAATAATCAAACTAACATGCCTCATGCATGACTTCTGACAAAACCCTACATGTCTTATCAATTTCAGCAGAAGTAAGGGTCGGATGAACCAAAAACATCAAACTGTTCTCACCCAGTGCTTTAGCAAAAAGCAGACGCTCAGCAGGGCGCCAGCCGGTGTCATCAAATGCCTTCTCCAAATACACCTCTGAGCAAGAACCTGAGAAACAAGGAACGCCCTTAGCACTGATTTCATTAAGAATACGATCGCGATCCCATCCTGCTTTCAAACTAGCCGGTTCGACAAATACATAGCATTTGTAGGCAGCGTGAGTGACTTCAGTCGGAACCGCCGGCACACGTAACCCCGAAAGCACTCGCGCCGATGACCAAATACGCTCGGCATTGGCCAACCGCTTGGCGTGCCACACCGGCATACGTTGCAACTGGATTCGACCAATAACCGCCTGAACTTCCATCATCCGCCAGTTGGTACCGAAGCTCTCATGCAGCCAACGAAAGCCCGGTGCATGCTGACGCTCGTAAACTGCTTCCCACGATTTACCGTGGTCCTTGATCGACCACATTCGCGACCACAAGGCGCGATCATTAGTCGTAACCATACCGCCCTCACCGCCGGTGGTCATTATCTTGTCCTGGCAGAACGACCAGGCAGCTACATGACCAATCGACCCGACTGGGCGACCCTTGTATTGCGCGCCATGCGCTTGCGCACAATCCTCGATCACTTTCAGATCATGCTCGGCTGCGAGCGCCATGATCGAATCCATATCGCAGGGCCAGCCGGCCAGATGCACGCAGATGACTGCCCGAGTGCGTGTTGTCAGCACGGCGCTGATAGTCTCGGCGGTGATATTCTGCGACTCGCTGTCGACGTCTGAAAAAACCGGGGTAGCGCCTGTATTGACGATACTCGACACTGAGGCGAGGAACGTACGCGGAGTGACAACTACCTCGTCACCTGCACCTATACCCAATGCTTGCAGAGCCACATCCAGTGCAACAGTGCCATTGGCCAAGGCGACGGCATGCTCGGTGCTGGCCCATGCCGCAAACTCCCTCTCGAACTCACGACATTCCTGCCCGGTCCAGTAGTTGACCTTGTTGGAGAGAATCACATCGCGAACGGCATTGGCTTCTTCTTCAGAGAACGAGGGCCACGGGGAAAACGGGGTATTGAGCATAAAACGTCTGGTTACCTCATCCTTTTGGCCGGCACGCCAGCCACAGTTTCATCGTTCGGAATGTTACTGACGACCGCAGAACCAGCACCCACCATCACCCGCTGACCAATACGGAGCTGTTGACGCACGCTGGCACCGATACCAATCCAGCTCAAATCGCCCACTAGCACTCCACCCGCTAGCCGCGCACCAGGGCTGATATGCACCGCATCGCCCAACACGCAATCGTGATCAATGCTACAGCCGGTATTCAGAATGGCGCCCATACCTAAATGAGCTTCGGCATTAACCACCGCGCCTGCGAAGATCACCGTACCCTCACCAATATCAGCGTAGCGGCTGACAGTTGCCGCGGGATGAATCAGTGTTATCAGGCGAGCCCCCACCGCCCGCAACTCGAGTAGCTTCGCGAGACGGATGCAATTAATGCCAATAGCAACCACAACGCCATCAAAGTCAGCTAACCGTCTCATCAAAGCGGCCGTATCGCCCACAACCGACCAAATACTATTGTTTTGCAGCCCTGGCCATGCATCATCGAAGAACTCGATGGACTGCCAACCACAGCACTCCGCGGTATCAGCGACCACCTTGCCATGCCCGCTAGCACCTAAGATGGCCAGTTTCATCACGACTTTCCGCCGGTAAACTTGGTCATGGTCGCCTCCCCTTCCGCGCTGATGCCATCGCGTACAACCACTTTTTTGATGGTCAGGAAGATGATTTTCAGATCCAGCCATAATGAACGATTGTCCACGTACCAGACATCCAACTTGAACTTCTCGTCCCAGCTCAAGGCATTGCGACCATTGATTTGCGCCCAACCTGTCACTCCGGGGCGCGCCTCATGGCGCCGATACTGCTCGGGACTGTAAAGCGTTATGTACTCCATCAGCAGCGGACGCGGGCCAACCAGGCTCATGTCGCCTTTGAGCACATTCCATAATTCTGGCAACTCGTCCAGGCTACTGGAGCGCAGAAAACTGCCAAACGGCGTCATGCGCGCGGAATCCGGCAGTGGGTTACCTGCCGCATCCACAGCATCGCGCATGGTACGGAACTTGATCATCTCAAAGGGCTTGCCATTCAGGCCAGGACGCACCTGGCGGAACAGCACAGGATAACCAAGTTTGCGGCGAATCTGCCAAGCGACCACGGCAATAACTGGCGCGAGAAGTAATAAACCACAAGCGGAGGCGACAATATCAAATAGGCGCTTGATCATTTGTCACCAAATAGAGCCTGGGCTAATTTTTTTGCCAAGTTTCCATATTCATGATTTTCCTGCGCATAACGACGACCGTTGTTACCCAAGGCTTCACGCTCAGAGGCCGACATTTGGTAAAGCTTCAGAATCGAATCAGCAATAGCCTTAGGATTTTCTGCTGGAATCTGAATACCAGACTGGCTATCAGTCACCGGTGTATACTCACCCGACTCAATAGCATAAATGATAGGTTTCGCCGAATAGAAATAATCAAATAACTTATTTGGTGACACACCAAACCTGAACAGCGGATCGCCTGTCAAACCAATAAAACACACATCAAAACGACTCAGCACTGATTGAATTTTCGCTTTAGGAATGGCGTCTACAAAGTAAACATTAGAAAGGTTCTTTTCTCCGACCAACCGCTTAAGGTTAGTTTTTTCCTTTCCGCTACCAACCAAGACCACCGCGATATCAAGATTATCCTTTAATATGTCAGCGGCCTGAACCAGTGAGTCTAACGCATTGGCCAATCCAAGGGTTCCCGCATAGCCCACAACAAACTTACCATCAGGTAACTGCTCGAAAGTAGCCTGGCTCAAGCCTTGTTTTTCAGCGACCTCATCCATGGAAAAACCATTAGCAATCCAAGAGAATTTATCCCGAGGCATGCCCCTAGCGACCATGTGAGTAACGGAATTTTTGAGATTAGAAAGAACAAAATCAGCCTCTCGGTATGCCTTATCCTCTACCCACTGCAAGAAGCGAATGAATAAATGTTTTGGCGAATACCCGCCAAGCTCAACCAAGGTAAGAGGCCATATGTCACGGACCTCAAAAGCCAAACGAGCGCTATAGTACCCCGCCAAATATTTTGCCCCTAAAAAACCAATCAAAGACGGCGATGAATATAAGACCGCATCTGGATGATCTGAAATAACGCTCTTGAGCCCACGCAGCTTCCAAGAGAAACTGCACCAATTAAAAATACGTTTTTTGCTGTGTGCCTCAGGATAGCTCGGCATTCTCACCCAAACAAAATTGAATCCTTCAATTGAATGGATTTCATAGGCCCGATCAACAGCCGGTGGATGACGGAGCAAGTGTGTGTAACTGGCTGCAATCAAATAGACGCTATACCCCTGCTTGGCCAGTTCACGCGCCAAATAATAATGCCGCCCTCCCATTCCGGTTTCAGGTGTCGACGCATACTGGTTAATTAACCAAATAGTCTTTGTAGACATGAGAATTTATCTACTGCTCAAGTACTGGGCAATACGTTCCGCAGCCTGCCCACCACCATAGAGCTGGTGCTGATCCTCAACTTTCTGACCATGGCGCCTAGTGACAGTGGCAACGATATTAGCTTGGTCTGCGCCAACCAATTCATTAGCCCCTACATCTATCAGCTCCACCCATTCAGTTTGATCACGCATAGTCACACAAGTCTTACCGAAGAAAAATGCCTCCTTCTGTACGCCGCCGCTGTCAGTCAATACCAAGCCACAGCGCTGCAACAGCCAGATCATCTCCAGATACCCAACAGGCTCGACAACATACACATCGAGGGATAAACCAGCCTTGGCAATAGCCATTCTGGTGCGAGGGTGCAGTGGCAATACTACGGGCGCAACAGTCGCGTGGATCGTATTCAACGCGCCAACTATCGCCGCCAGTCTAGCAGGGTCGTCGGTATTTTCCGCTCGATGCAATGTCGTGAGGACAAAACCATCGGACAAATGAAACCCACGTGGCGCGGTTGCACGCTGGGCAAAAAACAACGCACTATCCTGCATCACATCGCCGACATTCAAGACCTGAACTGGCTTATCCGAAAACCCCTCGCGCGCCAGATTATCAACTGCCGTCTTGGTAGGGCAGAATAGAATGTCACTCACCTGATCGGTGAGAATCCGGTTGACTTCCTCAGGCATGCACATATTAAAACTTCGCAACCCTGCCTCGATATGCGCAACCGGGATATGTAACTTGGCCGCAGCCAAAGCTCCTGCCAATGTTGAATTGGTATCACCATAAACCAGGACACGGTCAGGCTTTTCCTTGAGCATCACCTGCTCGACCTCTGCCAACATCCGCCCGGTCATCTCACCGTGCGAACCGCCATGAATATCTAATTTATAATTAGGCCGCGGAATACCCAATTGATCAAAGAAAATATCTGACATATTGGCATCAAAGTGCTGGCCGGTATGAATAATTATCTCAGAAAGCCCCCCTTGCGCCACAATCGCCCTTGATACAACACTCGCCTTGATAAACTGCGGCCTAGCGCCAATTATGGTTAAGATACTCACTTGACACCCCTGACATAAAAAATCATTAAAAGCCCCTTCACCACTTCCTTCAGATCAACCAGCAAAACAGGCAAAAATTAATTGCAGAACAACCGGCACCATACAGAAAGTAAAAAACAACTAATCCCGTCAAAACACCGACACTATAAAAGCCCGACCTCTCCAAGACGCGAAGCATAAGTACTAGAAAAATCTAGTTTATAAAACTTATACTTTTGCTCAGAAAACCGATAATCAACCTGTCCATCACCAACAGAAATCTTGTACTCAACGCCATCCCAAGCCGCAAGATCATTCGATCCATGTATCGTAATATCTGAAGGGTTAATAAAATCCCCTTTAACAGAAATTTGCGTGCTATATTTTTTTGATGGAAGAACAATAAAACCACTATTTTTTAGGAGAATACCGGTATGAGGATCAGAATCAAAAAGTTTTCTCACATTGGAAGTATAGTTCGCAAAGTCGATTAAAGGCTCAAAATTATCTTTTAAAAGCAGGCCTATTCCATCTAGTGCGACTGACCGATTACCATTATCGGAGAAGATACGAAGCCTTACCGAAGAAGCTACAACATCATGCGTAAATTTAATGACTGGTCTTTGCGCTGAATTATTAGTGCTCCTTGCCACCCCCTTCCAAGCCTTACCATTGAAAACCTCAAAATAATAGTCCATAGGTGAGGATTCAGGTGTATGCCCAAGAATTACAAAACCTTGGAGCACATGTTCTTGACCAAGATCCATTTCAATATCGACCGGAAACTTATAGGACGACCAATAATTGTTCCCAAAAGTCATATTCATGCGATCCGGTCCATTTGTTTTCGCATTGGTCGAAAACGACGCCGAAATTTTAGGCTCGAAAATCTCGTACCCTTGAAACCTCATCGCTTTTTCTAAGTAAACACCTAGCCCAGTTAAAGAATATAGCCAAAGCATTTGACTCACGTGAATCACATTATAACCGCCACGCTCAGCAAAAAACCTCAACCTTCCAGATGGTACATTTTCACTATAATACGACATAAAACCTGAATCAATATTGCCTAACGAATTTGCCACAGCTTCGATAGCTCTCTCCGCAAATGCAGCTGCTGCTGGATCACTTGTATAGTTAGCGTAAGATAACAGGCCACTAAGTCCAAATATGTGACCATTAAGAACCTTATAGCTTTCAATAGAAGAATGTGCAACCTCTTCGATCCATAGCCCGCGCCCATCACTTGTTGTCATCCCCCCCACTTCCATCGGCAAACTTAATTTATTTAAAACCCTCTTTGCAAACTCTAAATATTTACTATCTTTGGTCACATAGTGCGCACGAGAAAGCACACCGAGCACCCGCCCTGACGTCATCCCCGAATACCAGCCCGAGGGAGCAGCATAATGATGATTTTCAAATGGATAAGGCCAGTAACTTCCTTGACTATCCGACTCAGAGGAAGAAATAAGATAATCCACCTGCTTAATAAATTTATCCTTTAGTCCTTCATCCCTACTGATCAGATAATCCCGGTAAAGCGCATTAGCATATGAGGCAACAAATGTTGGATTATTATACTTCCCTAAACCATTATAGCGACTACCATAGTCAAAGTATAAAATGCCATCCTCTCCAATACCATAGGGTGGCGAAGCGTATTCAGATGCACTCGCAAAAGGCGTGAAGGGATCGGGCTCAGGCTCAGAAGCAGATAGCGCCCGCTCAACATGGGAAAATTGAAAAACGAAAACAATCAAAACAAAAACAATTGACTTTAGCCATAACGGCTTTAAACCCAAACTAACAGTCATATACGCCACCCCTAAATTAATCACAAATACTTATGTATACAGAGAAAAGCTTTTTCTCCTCAGCGGACCAATTATACTTCCTACGCACGGCAGCCTGACCATTCTCGCCCATATTTTTTGCAATTGCGGGATTCTCAATAAAATAATCGATTGCACGAGCAATCGCCATGGGGTTTGAAGGATCAACGCACTGACCGCAATCATTTCCGCTTATTATATCCTTCCATAGAGGGAAGTCCGAGCATATGACGGGCACACCAGCACTCATATACTCAAACATTTTATTAGGCTGAGCATCGATATGATTGGGAAGGGGTAAGAAAGTAACTATTCCAGCTACAGAGCGATCCAATATATCACGCACACCTTCACGACTAACAAAGCCAAGCTCATCCACTTTACTCCAAGCTGATTGTGCCTTTAGCTCACACTCAACAGCCTGTTCAGAGAAGCACCCCCCCAACTGCAGTCTTGCGTCACTTTTTATAGCCGCCATTGCTTGGACAACTTGACGAATCCCCCTAATACTGGCAATACCACCAATATAACAAACCTCATTTCTTTTCCGAGACCAATCTACCTCCCCAACAACCAACTCGCCTAGCAAGGGAAAATTATTGATATCTACTGAATTTTTGTTAATTGCAAGAAATTTATCCCGAATATACGGCGTAGCGGTAACGACAGCATCGAATCGTTTGCAAGCCCAAGCCTCATAAACCCCAAACACCCAGGAAAGTATAATCCTAAGTGGTTTATTCAAGTACGGCTTACTCAGCAACTGCTTCGGCACATCTTCATGTGCATCGAAAATCACATGTTTACCCATGCGTTTTAACTTCAACCCAGAGGGGATAAGTTCTGGATCGTGAAAGTGATAGATATCCGCATCGATAGAAATTGCTTTATTTAAAACCCGAGCAGTCACGTTTCGGATTCGGTCAATCCTTCCCTTTGCGGGACCTACGTCATGGATACGTACTCCATCCCGCGCTTCGTCACCTTTACCATCGGCGACTACCAATGCTGTCTCGTAGCCTGCATTGGCGAGGGAGCGGCATTCCTTGAGAAAAATCCGAGTGTCGTAACGAGAGTGGACTGACGTGAGATGGCAAACTTTCATTGATAACTCGCAAGCAAAGGACGCTATCGAAATTCATGAACGGGATTGGATCAGGAGTAAATCCGGATTCGTCGCCCGGTAATACGGGCCAGCATTGACTGCATACCCTTGAGCAACCGATAGCGACCTTCCCACGTTGGGAATTCGTTGTGCCTATGTACGGGAGCTTTCAGCAGTTCATCGAACTGGCTGCGCGTAATCCGCAGTTTTTTGCAAAAGTAGGCGATATCAATCTCAAGTTCGTCGGCGTCGTAAAGCGGTTCGGCAAGCTTGGCCATCGCCTCATCCCGGGTCATTTGCCCCGAAACGATGAGGCTCGATAGGTGCGGGCGCCGTTTGTCATAGCCAAATTTTTCGGGAAGATAGTAATTCTGAAACACCTTGGTGAACTGTGATTCGCCGTGCTTGCGCGCATAAGGCTTGTATCCAACGGTTCGTTGCAACTCCTCAAGAGCCTTGGTTTTGTCGTAAGGCATATAGTTCAATGGGCGGACGGTGCGCATCTTCTTAACAAACGGGTACCAGATGTAATACTCGAAGAAGCTGATCGTCTTATAGCTGTGCAGCTTGCGCTCACCATATTTCCGCTGAATCGCTTTGAGATTGATCGCATCCATGGCACTGCCATGCCAAGCTTTCGGGAATATCCCCTCGGTTGCGAGATTACCGCCAGAGAGGATGTAGCGAATCCCATTTTTGGTGGCAAAGTGGTAGAGGCTCGCGAAGAAGATGTGATCCTGAGGTACGTCCTGGTTGGCGATACCCGCACGCAGATACGCCAGGTGCAGATCGCGCATGTCTTCCCAGTCCACGACGTGGGTATGCAGGTCGTAATTGCAGTGCTTGACGAGTGCCTCGATATTGGCCACCGCAAGTTCGCTGTTCCACCCGGCGTCGACGTGGACGACGAGAGGACGCAAGCCCCATTCGTGAATCTTGATCGCTAGATAGGAGCTATCAACGCCTCCACTCAAGCCAAGGATGCAGTCGTACTCCTGGTCGCGACCTGCAGCCTTGATCTGCTCGACAGTAGCGGCCCAACGCGCAGCACCTTCCTCATTGGGAAACCAGTTCTGGAGGGTGACAGTGTCGAATTCGATACAGTGATTGCAAACGCCGTCTGCATCGAAGGTGATTTCTGGATCAGAAGTATCCATCACGCATCGGCTGCATATTTGGGCTTTGGTGGTAAGCGTTCGCATAGTAGGTTACCCAGAGTTTATTCGGTAGAAATGAGTGGGGAAGACTTGTCAGGGTTCGACGAGCCTATGATGGGAGCAGGAGCGCGCATTGGTTCGTTCGCCGGCGCCTGAAAAAACCACAAGCATGACAAGCATACCAATGCCAGAAGATACCAGCGCGGTTGTAGCCGCTTGCTCGGTGAGCAAAATTGCGTAGGAGAAACCGAGATACACCAAGGCGGGATTTTGCCTGCATGCATAGGTTGCGTCGAGCAGAGCAAAGACGCACGCAACAAGCAGGATTGTGAGTGCATACATGGGAATGCCTCCCGCTGCGAGTTGGTAGATAAATGCGTTGGTGTTGGCGTTCAAGCCAGGGAAGCCGAGAAACCCTTCACCGACGAGGAAAGTGATGGGGTCCGGTGAGCTTATGCCCTGCAGCGGCAGCCAAGCAGGCGTTGAGCCCAACGTCATAAATTCGAAATACGCAGAGCTCAGCCAAGCAGGGACACTAAACGCACGACGAATAAAATAGTCGCCAACAAGGGAGTAACCGAAAAAAAAGTACTCAAAAAGAAACAATATGAATGCCGTGAACAAGAGAATGTAGATCGTCCTCACCATTGCATGGACTTTCCCCCTACGTGCAGAGTAACCAATTACCGAAGCGACGGCGATGAATAGAAGTGGTGCCTTGAGACCAAGAAGATAGAAAAAAGTAAGTCCACAACACAGGGAAAAAGCTAACAACCAAGCCCGCCGTTGCCAACCTGCGACAAAGGCTAAGAAAGGCGCGAAGCCGTTTACAATCGCAGCATTCAAATATGCCAAAGGCGTACCGGCAGAGAAAACATCTCTGCCTTGAATTCTGCGTTCATAGGACGTTGCCAGGTCAAAACCGGCCGAGGCTGTCGGGCTCGATAACGCGAGGAACATGCCTGTAACGCAGAGGAAGGCTAGTAGAAAAACAAGTGCCTTTTGGGTGATTAATCCCGGGACTCTCAGAGGCGGGATAACCACGCTCACTATACGAACTACAAAGAATGGCCCAGCGAGGGCAGAGAAAAAAAGCATGAAGTCCTGAAGCGATACCGGATTTCGGATCGGAAAAAGTGTTACATATGGTAAAAGTACAAATAACCCATACAGAAGGGTAAAGAAATCCGATGGCCTTCGGATTGCCGCCGGCATTAACATGCCTATGAAAAATATCGCCGTTATCAACGCTATTACGTAAGGCAAGTCGATAGAAAACGTACGATACCCCATATATTCGTTCGTTTCGGCCAGCTGAAAGTTGTAAGCCATGAGAAGGCCAGCGGCTAGGAGAAAGAGGCAACTCAAAGCACCTCCACGAGCGAATGATGATGACATTTAATTAATAGTCCGTACTAGAAGTCGATGTTCTTAGGATAATTAATTAGCACAGCTCGGTGCTTGCCGTGAAATACAAACATACTCCCCGCGGCGACTGCTGAGGCACCGCCCTCACTAACCGCCTGTGAAAGATGCTCTACGGTGCCGGCGCCGCCACAGACCACGACAGGGACATTCACCTTCTGCGTGATACTGCGGATGAGTTGCACGTCATAGCCCGCCATCATGCCGTCGCGATCCACATTGTTGAGGAATATCTCACCTACACCTGCCGAAATCAGGTTCTGTATGTGCTCATCGAGACCGATCTTGGCATCGATAGTCGCTGACTTAGTGACCACACGATACCCGCCGAACAGGGTCTTCTTGATATCCACAGCGCCGACGACCGCCTGGCTGCCAAACATATCTACGGCTTCGCGAATGACATCCGTTGATTCGATCGCGGCCGTATTGATGACGACCTTCTCGATCCCTGAGCGAATCAGCCGACGTACCTGCTCGAGGTTGCGGATACCACCGCCATAGGCCATCGGCATAAAGGCCTCGCCAGCCATTTCCTCGATCAGCGCATAGTTGGGTTCCCGACCTTCGCGCGATGCATCGATATCGAGGACGACGATCTCATCGACCTCCTTGTCACTGAAAATTCGCATCGCGTTGATTGGGTCGCCGACGTATACCGGCTCCTTGAACTTCCGGGTCTTCACTAGTCCGTTACCGCGAATGAGCAAGCAAGGAATGACACGTGCACGGTACATTCAATCACCTTTCACAAACGAAGCGAGAAGTTGCTTGCCAAAGCGATGGCTCTTCTCGGGGTGGAATTGAACACCTGAGATGTTCCCGCGCGATACGCCCGCTGCGAAGTCAATACCGTAGTGCGCGAGCAGAAGAATGTCATCAGGATCGGCCGGCTCCATGTAGTAGCTATGCACGAAGTAGAAGCGCGCCTCGGCCTCCATGTTCCGAGTCAGGCGATGACTAACTGAGCTCGGCCGCACCTGGTTCCAGCCCATGTGAGGTACGCGCAGATTGGGAATCTCTGGGAAGCGGCGAACACGCATGTCAAGCCAGCCAAGTCCTCGCTCTGTTCCCTCGGCACTTTCGCTGCCAAGCATCTGCGCGCCAACGCAAATACCCAGCAATGGCGTACCTTGTTCGAGTACCTTGCGCTCCAGCACGGGTATCAGTCCGCTTGCACGGAGGTTCTGCATACAGGCATCGAACGAACCATTGCCCGGCAGGATGATACGCTCGGCGTGCTCGACCTCTTCCGGTTGAGCAGTGATCGTGCATCGGACCCCGAGTCGCAGCAGCATGTTGGCCACTGCGGCGATATTTCCGATGTCGTAGTCGATGATTGCAATCAACTTCTTACTCCCAGGCTGAAACGATACGACATTGCAAGATAGATAACGTAGAGCATGCTGTATCCAGCACTGTATGTCTGCAGCGCAAGCTGATGATTACTCGGAATGCTCAGGCTGGTGACGGTCATGCCTAACAAGGCGATCTGCCAGAACAAATCCACATGTTGTTTGCCCGCGATGTAAACCATGTAGCTCAGCGGGCTGGCAATAAATCGCAGAGCGAAAAGGGGTAGCAACCAAACGGCGATCGTGCCGGCACCACGCCAATCTTCGCCGAAAGCCAGCGCAAACAGCGATTCACTAGCCAAGACCATTACTGCGCAGAAGGCAAGCGAGCCAAACGCCAGCACCTTGAAGGTTCGGAGGTAGTCGCTACGGCATTCACCGCGCTCCCGGAAACTGGTGGCAGCATGGCGCTTGAAAACATCGAGCACCGATTTACCGAGCAGGCCGATTGGTGCACCCAATATCCGCATGGTCATGGCCAAGAGTCCGGCGGTTTCCGCACCGAATCGACTGGCCACGATCAGGAGCGGCAACTGGGCCGCTGCCGTATTGATCGCATCTGCAGGCAATGACAACAACGGAAAACGGCGTTGACGGCTCCAGAAACTTCGGATCGTCCCGATGGATTGACCGACGGGAAAGGTGCCGGCAGGCATCAGGTAAGCTGAACAAGCGAGTCCGACAATTACGCCCAGAAGGTGTGCAATGGCGAGCGTGTCGGCGGACGCGTGGAATACCCCCGCGATGATCTGAATCAACGTAACCGCCCCTGCCTGCGCGATGCGCATCAGCGACAGTTGACGATAGCTACCTTCTGCTGCAGCCCAGGATTGCCAGGTTTGTGCGGCAGCGATAGCCAGTGCAGTCGGCACCGACGCGACAATCAACACAGATGGAAAATCATCGATCACGCCAGGCGCAAACACCGCTCCTATAGCGAGCAAGATGGCGGCAGCGCAGGCCACCAGGCATGCTGTGGCCAACGTAGAAACGACGGCGAGCCGGCGTGGTTCCCCGTCAACCTCGACCGCTAGAGCCGTTTCAAAACGACCAGTCAACACCACGCCAAGCAGCAGCACTATACCGAGCCAGGCCGAGAACACGCCAAACTCGGCTGGCGCGTATAGCCGAGCAATTACCAGCGACCCGATAATCGGAATAATCTGGGCTAGGGCAGTACCCGTCAGCACCGAAGCCACGCTTTTCCAGTAGCTACTCATTAGCCAAGGCCTGATGTAAACGGCTATTCAAGAAGGCTGTTGATGCTTGCGCAGAGAGCCTAAACAAACGAAAAGGTACTCCCACAATTAGTGGTGTAATTACCTGCAACTTTTCGCCCCATCCATTATTTCAATCAGCCGCGCTACAATCATATGTATCTGATCTGTAGAAATATAAGGGTGCATTGGCAGGCTCATCACTCGGTTGGCAACGGCATCCCCAACAGGAAGACTCGCATGCGCGTCACTGACCGCTGGCTGGCGGTTGAGGGGAATGGGGTAATGAACAGCCGTCGGAACACGAACAAGCTTCAGACGTTCCTGAACCAATTCACGATTTCCCAACTGGATGGTGAACTGTGCCCATGCACTCTGGTTGTGCACCTCAATGAAGGGCGCGACGATACCGGCTTCATCCAGAAGAGTGACGTAACTGCTTGCGACCTGCTGCCGCAGCTGGATTTCCTCCTCGAAGATTTCCAACTTCGGCAGCAAAATCGCCGCCTGCAACGTATCAAGCCGGCTATTCACACCAACCCGAATATGGTGATAACGGCGATCCTGACCGTGCCGAGCAATCTGCCGCAGAACTTTTGCCAGTTCGTCGTCGTTGGTGAAAATCGCACCCCCATCGCCATAGCAGCCTAGAGGCTTGCTGGGGAAGAAACTTGTGCAGGCAATGGTAGTCAGGTTGCAAGAGCGCTTGCCCTTGTAGGTGGCACCGAAACTCTGCGCGGCATCCTCTATCACCGGAATACCATACTTGGAGGCAATAGCGTTGATCGCATCGAAGTCAGCACATTGGCCATACAGCGACACCGGGATGATCGCCTTGGTACGCGGGGTAATGGCCGCCTCAAGCAGTTGCGGGTCGAGGTTGTAGGTGCGCGGATCAATGTCTACATAGACTGGCTTGGCACCGAGCAAGGCCACGGTTTCAGCGGTGGCGATGTAGGTGAATCCTGGCGTGATGACTTCATCGCCGGGACCTATCCCTAGAGCCATTTGCGCAATTTGCAGTGCATCGGTGCCGTTGGCGCAAGTGATGCAATACTTGGCACCGACGAAGGAGGCAAGCTTTTCTTCCAGTTCGGCCACTTCCGGGCCGAGGATGTACTGGCCATGGGCTAATACGCGCTGAATACCAGCGTCGATCTTGTCCTTGATACGGACTTGTTGGGTTTTGAGGTCGATGAACTCGATCATTTATTGCGCATCCACTTTGTTCAGGGTTGTGCCATTCAATACATAACGAGAACCAGTGTGCTGGCAGGCAACTTCGCCCTCCCCGGCCACCGGCAAGGTCAGTTGCTCGCCGAACTCGCTCATCCAACCAATCTGGCGTGCCGGTACACCCACCATCAGGGCATAGGCTGGTACGTCCTTATTGACTACCGCACCTGCACCGACGAAGGCGAACTCACCGATGGTTACACCGCAAACGATGGTGCAGTTGGCGCCCAAGGTGGCGCCTTTCTTTACCAGGGTGTCACGGTACTGATCCTTGCGTTCGACCAGTGAGCGCGGGTTGTACACATTGGTAAACACCATACTTGGCCCACAGAACACGCCCTCTTCGAGAGTGACGTTGTCGTACACCGAGACGTTGTTCTGCACCTTGCAGTTATCACCGATCACGACTTTGTTGCCGACGAAGACGTTTTGACCGAGGGACACGCCCTTGCCGATGCGCGCGCCGCCACAGACGTGGACAAAGTGCCAAACACGTGAGCCTTCGCCGACCTGGGCGCCATCATCGATGATGGAGCTGGAGTGCTGATAATAAGACATGATTTAAGACCTACAAGTTAATTGTCAATCTTCAGTAAATTTTTCTGAAAAAAACTAGCCGCATACTGCCCGTATCGACGCGCCCCCGACTCGTTCAGATGATGATTATCGAGGTATATCAAAAGATTATTTTCAAACGGTGCACTTGCAAAAAACTCGCTTTCAGAAAAATCTAAAAATTGAGCACTGGATACATCATGAACAGCCGCTTCAATTTTTGAATTTGCAGATTTCCATTCGTTGTTCTGAGTTACCTGCACTGGTAGTCCGAGCGCAATAAAACGATGAATACGAAGAAAATTGGTGTCAAACATCGGGATTTGTGCCAAAACAAAAACTCTTTTGTTTTGCTCTGCAGCCGCCTCAATAAACCGAGAAAAAGCTAGCATAAATTCATCGCTTTGGGTTTGATACTGCCACATTCCAGCGAGAACAATTACGTCGGCCTCTGCCATGAGCGCGTCAACCGTCTCTATCTGAGAGCGACAACTATCTTGAGCCCACAGCGGAAGGCGCTCTACATCGAAACCGGTTATCGGCACACAACTACTTGCCGTAATCACACGGAACGCCATTTCATTTTTTACGCCAACCGCATCAAAAAAATAATTCAACTGAGCCGCATGGCTATCACCAATAACCAACACCCTAGGGCTTGAACCTGGATAGCCTCGCGTGCAGTCACCCACCACTTTTCCATGACAGATCTCATCACTTGGAGCATAGCGGGTCATTTCTACTGGCAATTTATCTACGACAGCTACATTTACTTCTTTTGAAACACCTATCACAGCAAAAACACAAACAGCAATGGCCAGCATTTTTTTCTGTACCGTACGGATCCCCTGAACATGCCTTACTGGTAATTCCACCCAGCGATAGGAAAGCCAGGCAACTACCAAAGAGCTAATTACAAATACCGCCAACCAAACCATCTGGAGCTCATATTGGCCTGTGTAATAGCGAATGAATGCCAAAATTGGCCAATGCCACAAATAAAGCGAGTATGAAACACCACCCACCCACACCATCGGCTTTGCAGCAAGTAGCGTACTGACCGGCCCGTGACGCGCCGCGATCAGCAACGCAGTACCTATGCACGGAAGTAGCGTCCACATTCCGGGAAAATGCTGCACATCAATAAATACAACACTCAGAGCTAATAATAGCGCACCGCCCGCCCCTATTAACGATTTATACCGCATTGGCAGGCTGTTCTTGGGAGGTAGTAACGCCACAAACGCGCCAATCAAAAATTCGGGGAAACGAGCAACAAGCGAAAAATAGACTGCCTGTTCACTCTTATTGAAAAGTTTATACTCAGACCAAGCTAATAAACCTATGCCCAACAAAACGAATACAGGTCTGAGCAACCTAGCCGGCAAAAAACAAACAAGTACTGGCAGAAAAAGGTAAAACTGCATTTCAATGGCCAGCGACCACGTATGAAGAAGGGGCAACTCATGCGCTCTTGGTGCAAAATAACTTCCAAATCCTTCAAAATACGAATTACTTGTAAAACTTAAAGCAGCCTTAAGGCTATCTTTGAAAAACTTGAAATCAGCAGGTAGAAAGAGAACCGCTGAAACTAGTGCTACCACTGCAAGCATTAAAAAATACGCAGGTGCAATTCGTTTAACACGTCCCCAGTAAAATCCCTTCCAGTCAAAATTTTCTTTCCTCCCAACAATGAGGGAAGTGATGATGAAACCAGATATCACAAAGAAAACATCGACCCCAACGAAGCCGGATGGCAGCCAAGCTTTATTGACGTGGTAGATGATAACCGCCAGAACAGCAACAGCGCGCAGCCCTTGCACATCCAGCCTGATGTTTTTCTCAGCGAGCATTGCAGAGGAGTTGATAGATGACACAGGGATTATTTTCTGCTTGTTCAAGTTACCGACTCAATCCATCGCTCTAATTGACACGGCAAGGATGGCTATAGAATCCAAGCCATCCTCGATTGTCGTTACTTAGTCAGTGATACCAGAAATGGATGACCTTCATCGTTCTGTACACTGACGATGGCAGCGGAACGAATAGTATTCACCGTCTCCACGCAATGCCGTGCATCTTCGATGCCGTAACCACGACCCGCGAGAATCTCCTGGTAACTGGTGGTGTGCAGATCGGTGAAGCCTTCGGAGAACTCCATTTCTTCACCATTGACGGTGATGGAACGGTAGGTTGGCTTCTTGCCCTTCACGGACTCAGGCAGGTCGTTGGCGTCGATGGAGAGGAACCAGCGCACGCGAGCCTTTTCGTATTCCAGGTAGCCAGCAGCTTTGTACTCTGAAACGAAGTGCACGACATTACGCTGCAGTTTGCCGAAGATGAAGTGCAGCATGTCGTAGAAGTGCACACCGATATTGGTGGCCACACCGAACGATTTTCGCGGATCGCCTTTCCAGCTCTCCATGTACCATTTGCCACGCGAGGTGATGTAAGTCAGCTCGACATCGTATTTATGTTCGCTGTTTTCGCGGGCGACCTTGTCTTTCAGATTGAGGATGGCCTGATGGTGGCGAAGCTGCAAGATGTTGTAGAGGCGTTTGCCAGTTTCCCTCTCGACCAAGGCCAGTTCATCGAGGTTTCCCGGGGTGGGGACCAGCGGCTTTTCGCAAATAACGTCGCAACCCAGGCGCAGGCCGGCAACGATATGCGAATGGTGCAGGTAGTTGGGCGAGCAAACGGCGACATAGTCGAGCGCGCTGGCCGGATCGCGCTTCAGGCGATAAGCGTGTTCCTGGAAGCGTTCGAACTCGGTGAAAAACTCGCTTTGCGGCGAGATGCTGTCGATGATACCGACCGAGTCGTTGATGTCGTAGGCAGAGACCAGCACGTTGCCGGTGTCTTTGATGGCGCGCATGTGACGAGGAGCAATGTAACCGGCAGCGCCGATCAGGGCGAAGTTTTTCATAGGTGTTCCTTGAATTACATCAATACCCGGCAAATTACTAATCGAACCGGCCGGGCAATCTTATCGGGGGAGCCGTGATCAGGCTTTGATGATATGCGGGGCCGGCGCGCGGTACTTGCCGCGGCTATCGACGACCAACTTGGCATGTTGCTTGATCAGATCGTAATCAAACTTATCGTGATCGGTGGCCAAGACCACAGCATCAAAGCTGGCGAGGTTGTCGGCCGTCAGGGCTTCGCTGCTCAGCTCGAAGTGGTGCTCGCGCATCTTAGGGAAGACCAGAACGTGCGGATCACTGTAGGCAACGATGCCGCCCTTGGCCTCGATCAGCTCCATGATTTCCACGGAGGGCGATTCGCGCATGTCGTCAACGTTCTTCTTGTAGGCAATTCCAAGAACGAGCACTTTGCTGCCCTTCAGCGCCTTGCCGCTATCATTCAGACCATCCATCAGCTTGCTCAGCACGTATTCGGGCATGGCTTGGTTGACTTCACCGGACAGCTCGATGAAACGAGTGTGCAGGCCATATTCGCGGGCTTTCCATGTCAGGTAGAAGGGATCGATGGGAATACAGTGGCCACCCAGGCCAGGGCCTGGGTAGTAGGCAGTGAAACCGAACGGCTTGGTCGCGGCGGCGTCGACCACTTCAAAAATATCGATACCCATACGGTCAGCAACGATCTTCATCTCGTTGACCAGACCGATGTTGACGGCACGGTGGATATTTTCCAGCAGCTTGGTCATTTCCGCAGCTTTGGTTGAGCTGACCGATACAACCTGGTCGATTGCCTGCTCGTACAGAGCAATACCGACTTCCAGGCAGGCTGGGGTATGACCGCCGATGACTTTCGGGATGGTACGGGTTTCGAAGTCCGGGTTGCCCGGATCTTCACGCTCGGGCGAATAGACCAGGAAGATGGATTCGCCGACCACCAAACCGCCTTCCTGCACGCGCGGCAACAACTCTTCTTCAGTCGTGCCTGGGTAGGTGGTGCTCTCCAGCGAAACGACCTGACCGGCACGCAGGTACGGTTTGAGTGCGTTGGTGGTGTCTATCACAAAGCTCATATCCGGCTCGCGGTATTTATTCAGCGGCGTCGGCACGCAGAGAATCAGTGCATCGCACTCGCTGACACGGCGGAAATCGGTAGTGGCCTCGAAGCCGCTTTGGCGAGCAGCCGTGATTTTATCAGCGGGGATATGCTCGATATAGCTCTGACCGGCGTTGAGCTTGCTAACCTTGCTTTCATCAATGTCTATACCCAGCACACGAAAGCCAATAGCGTTGTAGCGCAACATCAAGGGTAGGCCGACATAGCCGAGCCCTACGATACCAATGAGGGCTTCTTTGGTTTTGAACTTGTTAACGCTGGCGAGTTTCTGCTGGGGCATCAAAGGACTCCGGTGTTTCGAACTTGGATGGAAGGGTTGTTCTGTTCTTTAAGCTTGGGTATGTTTTCGCCATATTCAGGCGCAGTAGTGGATCAGACTCGCTACCGCCCCAGGGTTTACCGTTGGTTTCCTGAGAACGTCACACTCTTCAAATTTCACTGGCGTTGCCAGGGCGTACCTTGAACTCGGCGTATGTCTAGGTCTATTCAGTTTTTGACGATGCTCACCAGCGGCATGTTGTTTGTTGCTGGCGGTTGAGCATGTTGGGCAGCAGTAGCACGCGCTGCTCGCCATCTATAGCGACGAAGATGGCGTCCAGCTCGGTAAATCAACCTTCAGTAATACGTACACTATCCCCAGCATCGAGGGCCGGTTTAACGGGTGCTGTCGTGCGATGTTGGAGGTGCGTGATCAAGCTGTTGTCGAGCCGCAGCGGCATGCCGCCGAAACCTACCAGGCGGTTAACACCACGGGTCGAGCGCAGGGGAGCACAGTTGGCATCGTCTGCCAACTGAATGAAGGGATAACCGGGGAACAGCGATTCGGCGATGATTTGCCGACGGCCACGCACGATCCGCTCACAGCCGCGCTGCGGCCGACAGCAGGGGTAGCCCTGGCGTAGCAGGTTCTCTTCTGCACGCTCATCCTGGCGAGGCTTGCAGTGCGAGAGGTACCAGGCCGGGGCCGTCCTTGCAATGCTGGTGGTATTCGTAGCGCTTACATTCATATGGGTAACAAGCAAATCGGCGCAGCATCTGCAGACCGACAGTTCACTCCTATGTGCAGCTGGCTGGATTGGGCCGGGTGCAGGATTCGTTTCAGCCTAGCCAGCCGTCGGGATGGGTAGGAAGGACTTTTGGCTGCTGAGGCCACATTTATATGTGTAATCAGGCACCGGTTATGTGGCGGCCTGCTGGATCGCCAGCAAGCTGGCTCCTACAAAATCGGGTGTTTACGGCTTACCGCATTTCCCACATCCGTGTGGGTCACAAGCTAGCGCCTACAGTCAAGCATCGTTAGCTCCACTCGGAATTAACAGCTCCACGTTACGCTGGGCCTGCCTGTAGAGTGCCTTGAGGCGCTCGCCGAGTTCATGCTTGGCGCTGGTTTCGCCATGGACAATGCATACCTGGCTGGGCCAGTCGCGCATGCGCGTCACAAAACCGAGCAGGCCTTTCTGGTCTGCATGGGCCGAATAGCCGCCTATGGTATTGATTTTTGCGCCAATCGTGTAGCGCTCTCCGTCTAAATCCACGTAACCACCGCATCCTCCATACATCTGGATGGCTCGGCCAGGCGTGCCTTGCGCCTGGTAACCGATGAAGAGTACGTCATGTCGGGGGTCGTGGAGCATGGCTTTCAGGTAATTGACAATTCGACCGCTGCTGCACATGCCGTTCCCGGCGATGACGATGGCCGGACGAGCGGTTGCTGTCAGGTGGCGCACCATGGCCAGGTGCGCTTGGTGGCTGTCGACGGTCAGCAGTTGCTCGAAGCCCAGCGGATTACGCCCCTGCTTTACGCGCTGCAGCGCTTCGTTGTCCCAGAAGGGTTTCAGCTCGCGGTAGACCCGGGTGAAACGACTGGCTAGGGGCGAGTCGAGGATGACCGGGAGTTGTGGCCAGTTGGTTCCGGTTTTGCTGTCGCTGCCAGTTTTACCCCTCACCCCGGCCCTCGGCTCGGGCATCCTGCTTCGCCCTACCTCCTGCCTCCATGCAGTCGTCTCCCCAGAGGGGAGAGGGGGATTCCGAGTGGCATCGAGTTTTTTGCTGTGGATGATGTCTTCCAGTTCGTAGAGCAGTTCCTGGGTGCGACCGATGCTGAAGGCGGGGATCAGCACGGTTCCGTTATTGGCCAGGGCTTGTTCGATGACGCCTTCCAGGCGCTTGCGCCGGGTGCGCCGATCTTCGTGCAGGCGGTCGCCGTAGGTGCTTTCGATTACCAGGATGTCGGCACGGTAAGGTGGCTTGGGTGCGGGCAACAGCGGCGCATGCGGTGCCCCCAGATCGCCGGAGAAGACGATACGTTTCTTCTCGCCGGACTCGGGGTAATGCAGATCGATCTCGACATAGGCCGAGCCGAGGATATGCCCAGCGCGCTGCAAGCGGATGCGGCATATCAACGTCTCAGTGTCTTGCAGGGTGAACCAGGTCTTGTAGGGCAAAGCGATGATGCGCTGCTCGATCAGTTTGATGTAGCGCTCGACTTGTTTCTGATCGCGACTGAAGCCAAGCTTGAAGGCATCCTCCAGTACGATGGGCAACAGTTTGGCCGATGGTTCGCTGCACAGGATTGGCCCCTTGAAGCCTGCGGCCAGCAGGTAGGGAATGCGCCCGACATGGTCGATATGCACGTGGGTGGCGATCAGTGCCTTGATCGTATCCAGGGAAAACTCGATGGCCAGGCGATCGGCGCCGGATTTGCCTTCGGCCGAGGTTTCCGCGCCCTGGAACAGACCGCAGTCGATCAGAAGACTGTGCTGGGCGTCCATCAGAAGCTGGTGGCAGGAGCCGGTGACGCCATCTTTGGTGCCATGGTGCAGGATGTCGGGGTAATCCACTTGATTGATCTCTGTTAGTCCATTAACGATGACCGACCTGATGGAGCGTGCCGGGCGCTGTCCATTGCTTGTGGCCAAGTGTCGGCCTAAATAACGAGCAAAACTTGTTCGCTTCATGAACCCGTGTTGGGCGCGATGCACGCACCCAACGATCGCAGATGCTCGGTCAATAACTTTGCGGAAGAAATTTTCCACAAAAAACCTAGCAGGGCACCCGGCTTAAATAGCCAGATTATTTGCGCGGGAGTTACGGCGCAACAGATTACGCAGCAGGGCTATAAACAGACCCAGCATACCGCCGAGCACTAGGCCCAATGCCAGGATCAGCGCCTTCTTGGGTTTGATCGGGCGCAGAGGGTCCACGGCGACCTGGTCGATAGACGCCAGTTTGAGATCGGCTACGTCGAAACTGAGGTTGCGCAAACGTGCGGCCTCCTCACGCCAGATGGCTAGGTCCTTGAGGAACAGGTCTTCGTTTTCACGCTGGTTGAGCACTTCGATCTGCCGATTGTGCGTCAGCAGTTGTAGTTCCTTGGCGATCTGCGCGATGCGCGGTTCGGTGAAGTCGTCGGAGCGGCGTTGCAGCAGTGCATTTCGCTCAGCTTCCAATGCTTCGCTGCCCATGAAGTAGAGCGGTATCTGCTGGTTATTGACCTCGGTGCGGATCACGCTACCTTGCGCCACCCGCTCACCCTCCCCTAGTGCGGAAGGCGTGGTGGGTTTGCTGATGTTCAGCGCCTTGGCGATGCGGATCGCTTCATCCAGTTGGGTGATGCGGTTGTCGCGGCGGGTCTTCAGCTGCTGACGCAAGGCTTTAAGCTCGTCTTGCAACTCGGCACGCTTGAGGCTATCGGCTTCGAGCAACGTGGCAATCTTGGCTTCCTTGCTTGCGCCGTAGTTGGCGCGGGCCGCGGCCATTTTCGATTCGAGTTGATTCAAGCGGTTCTGGATCAGCGTTTGCAGATCCGAAGATATCCGCTCGCGCTCCGACTGCAGCGCAAACTCAACCAAACCATTGGCGAAGGCAACGCCATCGACATTGTTGGGATAGGTCAACTGAATACCCACATAGGCGCCCAGGCTGTCGGTTTTCTTCGGGTCGGGCTGGAGCATCTTGAAAGCTTCCTGGTTGAAGCTTTCGAAGGTTTGCTCAAGGCTACGGTTGGGTTGACGCAAGGCCTCAAACAGGCTCTGGTTAGCACGAAAAAACTCCAGACGGCTGCCATAAGACTCCAGGACAGCCCCGACGCGCTGCATGGCTTGCGCGGGCGTCAACTCATAAACACCGGTGCGATTCAAGGCATCGAGGTCTTTGATCGCCGCCGGGCGCAGTATGCTTTGCACTTGGTATTCAGGGGTTGCCAGAAAGGCGTAGGCCGCCGCCATCATGCCGACCAGCATGGTTACTAAGGCTATCAGTAGCTTCTGTTCCCAGAGCGAGTGAAATAACGCGATCAGGTCGATTTCATCACTGGGGGTTTGTTGTATCGGGGAGGAGATCGCATTCACGGTCAAGATCCATCTTCAAAAAGGGCGTCACTGATTCGCTCACTGGGGGGGACAACGATCCTTGGAGGTCTGTTGTTGTCCGATTCAGCCGGTACTCGCGCAGGAGCACACGGTTTGAAGGGCTTGCGCCCATGCCACTGACAGCGATTCCGCGGCATTGTGCCTGCGCTGTACGACATTACAAGTCTTGACAAACAATTTGGAGTTACTGACAGACGGACGGGAACTTTGTGATGCAGATCATAGTCACCTCGCCCTGAGGCTTTGGCTGTAGGGCGTACTCGCGAAGCAGTACGCCCTACGATTTTTCGGTTTGCTTGGGGCGCAGAAATGCTGCGAAGACTCCGAACAAGTCCTCCAGCTCAGCTTGTAATCCTCCCAGGTCAAAAGCGTTGCCCCGGGAACAGCATCGACCGACAGGTAAGGTCCAATACTATCGGCGGTGCCTACCAGATCGCTTTCGCAGACAAGCCTGCTCCCACAGGGAAGGCATGCTGGTACGGCTACGATGTTGCTGCACTCCCGCTTGCTACACGGTTGAATTTTTCGATGGTCCCCGCGTTCTGCGTGGTAACCATGGCCAGGACACTCTACGTTGTGTGTCGGGACGCGCAGCGTCCCGGGCGGCATACCCACTCGGAGCGTGGGAACGATCAAATGCGGTGGCTGCCGCTCTTGTACGAGGGCCGCCCAGTCGCGATGCTTTGGCTTTGAGGCGGACGTTGTCCGCCATCGCCGCGGGTCGCGTGCCCCACATGGATGTGGGAAATGCCGCTAGCCCGTCGGAAACAGGCGCGGCCCTCCTACATAAGGTCACGCGACCCGTGAAAGTGGGGAGTCAATGGCGTGCTGCTGCGCGAGTACACCCTACGATTCTTCGGCTTGCCTGGGTCGCATCAGGTTGCGCAACAACGCTACGAAGACGCCAAGCATCAGGCCGGCGACTCCGCCCAGGCCGATGACAAGCGCTTTCTTCGGTTTGATTGGTGCGAGTGGTGCGAGTGCTGGCTGGTCTAGCCGAACCAGCTTTAATCCGCTGGTATCGAACTTGATTCCTTTGAGTTGAGCCGCTTCTTGGCGCCATTCCGCCAGATCCTTTAGGTAGAGGTCTTCATTCTGGCGCTTCTCGAGGATTTCCACTTGCCGATTATTACCGAGCAACTCCAGCTCCGTCTCGATCTCAGCAATCCGTGGTTCGCTGAAATCGTCCGAACGGCGTGCGCTTAAAGCTTCGCGCTCGGCCTTCAAGGCTTCGCTGCCCATGAAGTAGAGCGGAATCTCTCGGCTATTGACTTCGGTGCGCACGACCTGACCCTGGCGCTGCGCATCAGCCATGGCCGAAGGGGTGGTGGGCTTCTCGATGCCAAGTGATTCGGCTATCTGAATGGCTTCATCGAGACTTTTGATCCGGTTCTCTCGACGCGTTTTCAATTCGCCACGCAAGGCTTGCAACTCGTCCTTCAACTGGGCTCGCTGCAAAGCATCCGCCTCGAGCAGAGCGGCTATTTGTGCCTCTTTGCTCGCCTCGTAGCTGGCCCGCGCTGCTTCGACTTTTTGCTCTAGGCTGAACAAGCGATTGGCTATTAATACTTTCAGATCGGAGGCAATTCGCTCCCGCTCAGCCTCCAGCACGTAGGTAACCAAGTCGTTGACCACTGCCACACCCTCCACACCCCGAGGGTAAGTCAGCGATATACCGACGAACTCGCTCAAGCTGTTCGGCTTCTTCGGATCGACTTGCAGCATGGTGAACGCAGCACGATTGAACTCTTCAAAGGCCTGCTCCAACGAACGGCCCGGCGTGACCAATCCGCCAAAAAGCGCCTGATTGTCACGAAAAAAGGCAAGGCGGTTCTCATAGGAGGACAGCCCTGCCCCCGCGCGACTCAACGCCTCGCCCGGGGTCAGCTCGTAGACACCAGTTCCGTTCAGCTCATCGAGGCTGCCCCGATCCACCGGACGCAGCACGCTCTGCACCTTATAGTGCGGCGTGGCCAGGAAGGCATAGGCAGCCGCCCCCAAGGTGATCAGGCAGGCGACGGCTAAAATCAGATATTTTTGCCTGAACAATGATTGGAGTAGCTCGACCAGATCGATTTCATCGTCGTTATAGGTGGGTTGCTGTGGTTGATCACGCATAGGTCGGTTAGGGTCCGTCAAAACAGAGGTCTATCGCATGACATGCGATCACTTTTAAACCCCTTCCTTGGACGCTCTGCCCATCTTGTACAGGTAGTAGCAGGTGCATCCCTTGTACCCAGCTGGGTGTGACAATCACCTGGCAAATTTGTTCACCGCCGGAAGGAATCCAGGGTTAATTCTACCGCGCCTAACCAACCATCCCCCTCCTTTTTATACAAAGCCACTGGCAGCTTACTCGTGCTCCCTGCAACTATTGCCTCGACAGCATGGGCAGGTAGGGTGTGATGGATTTGTAGGAGCCAGCTAGTGACCAACATGGGTGTGGGAAATGCAGCAAGCAGTAGCGACCCCATAGATGGGGGAGGTAGTAAAAATGTCGGGAACATTTTCGAGAACGGCTTCTGCCTGGCGATACGTTCGCCCAGACTGTCGCTGTGGTTTGCCGGCAAGTCGATACCTACATGAGCTGCACGGTCAAGAAATAAAATTGCGCTATGGGGCGGCAAGCCGCCCCATAGCGCAATTATTGATATCTCATTCTGTTTTGTTGGCAGCCTCCTTACACTGCCAGGATAAAGTCTGTTTGGGTGATGGTGGTCGTATCGTTGATACCCACCAGACGGATGGAACCTCCACCGACCGACACCAAAGTATCCGCCCCGACATCGGCGATAGTTACGTTGGCGGCGAAGTTCGCCGCAGTCACCCCCAGTGCGGAGATATTGAGCAAATCCTGGCCACCGACCGGGTTGGGGTCGAAGTCCATGATCCGGTCATTGCCGAAGCCAACGCCGAACATGAAGGTATCGTTGCCAAGGCCACCGATTAAGGTGTCGTTGCCAGCGCCTCCAATTAGCAGATCGTTACCTAACCCACCATCAAGACGATCATTCCCTGTCAACCCACTCAGCGTATCGTTCCCAATACTCCCTAATATCGAGNNCGTTAAGCACATCGTTCCCTGTCGTGCCAACGATCAGATTGACTACTACCGACGTCGCCACCGACGTCACGGTCTCCATGGTGCCGAGGTCGTCGGTGTAGCTGACCACAACGCGCAATTGCTGCCCGGTTAGTGCCAGGGTCGGGGTGAAGGTCGCGGTGGTTGCGCCAGCGATATTGCTGAATACGCCGCCATTACCCGACTGCCACTGGAACGACAACACCGGGTTGGCCGGGCCATCTGGATCGGTGAAGGCTCTGGTTGCCGTCAACACCTGCCCCACATTCGGCGTGGTATCGCTGATCAGCATGGTGCCGACCGGCGCATCGTTGACGGAAACCGCCGAAACCGGGGCGGTTACTGCCGAGAACACGGTTTCCAACACACCGTTTGCATCCTTGTAGATAGCTTTGACCCGCAACTGTAATCCCGCGACGTCATCAGTAACGCGGAAGGTCTTGCCAACCGCTGTTTCCAGACCGACTCCGGTCTCGGTTGCGATGTCTTCGAACAGGCCTGTGCCGGTGAAATCAGCCTGCCAGGTGTAACTCACAGGCCCAGTTACCCGACCCAGACCAGGGTTGTCGGCATCGGTTACGCCCTCGACCCCTGCGCTCAGTAGCGAGCCGACTTCCGGGGTGTTGTCGTTAATCGATGCCAGACCTACGGCTTCGTTGTTCAAACCAGCAACCAGCACTGCTGATTGATCGTTGAACTGCAAGCGTTCGATGCCGCTGAGCTGGTCTATTCCGTCGGTGCCGACGTTGTCGATAACCGTGAAGTTACCGTTACCTCTATCGAGAATGGTGTAATCCGCCATGAGGCCGGTATACGCGGCCGTATCGAAGTTGAAACCGCCGGAGCCCGGCAGGATCTCCCGGACGATCTGCAGTTGCCCGGGGTTGTAGAAGCCGCTAAGCATCAACGGCACCAGCGGACGCATGCTGTCGAAGGTGGCGATCTCATTGCCGGTCGGCAGGCCGTTGGCGTCGACGCCGGCGCGTACGCTGATGCGTACGTTGAGCCACTTGTCGCCGTCGATGATGTCGTCGCCGGCCCGACCCTCGATGATGTCGCTGCCATCGCCACCGAGGATGATGTTACCGGCACCGAAGGAAGTGACGGGGGTAATGCCATCACCGATGGCGTTATCGAGCACCGCCTGCAGGCCGCTGATCAGGGCAATATTGGTCAACACACTACCCTGAGCGCCGGCTGTCGCGATCACCGCTGCGTCGGCATCATCGCCATGCAGGATGTCGCTGTGCTTCGAGCCCGACAGACCTTCCACTTCCTTGAAACGCGCCAGGATGCCGGCCGCTACCGGTCCTGGTGCTGCGTTGGCGGCGCGGACATTAAGGTCGATGTCCACACCGCTCAGGTCGTCCTTGAAGGTGGCCCAGTCGAAACCGGAGGAACCGATGTACTTGTCGCCCGGGCCAGCGCTGCCGACCATGATGTCGTCGCCGCCTTCGCTGTTCATGATGTCCGGGCCACCGCTACCGATATAGACGTCGTTACCGACTACGATATCGAGACCAAGCGGGTCGAAGTTGTCGCCAGGGCTACCATCCAGGAGGCCGCCTTCGAGCCAGTCGTCGCCTTCGTTACCGGCGTTCTGTTCATCCGCATTGCTGCCGAGGATGAAGTCATTGCCCGGACCACCGAAGGTCTCGGTGCTGTCTTCACCGTTAATGATGAAGTCCTGACCGAAGCCGCCGAGGTTCAGGTTGATTCCGTTACCGCTGGCGATGACATCGTTGCCGTCGTCGCCCTGGATATTATCGTCACCGCCTGAGTCGGTGATGATGTCATCGCCGGCGCCGCCGCGGATCATGTCGTTGCCAGCGCCCCCTTCGAGACGGTCATTGCCGGCATCACCCCAGAGCGTATCGTCGCCGATACTGGCGATCAGGGTGTCATTGCCGTCAGTGCCGCCGAGTACCACGTGCTCATCACCGGTGTAGTGCAGATAGTTGGCATCCGGCCCTGCGGTATTGGGGTTGTCGCGCATCACGTCACCGATCGGATCGGCACTGCCCAGCCCATCGTTGAACTGCCGGCTCTGATCGGCTTCGAGAGTCAACCCAGGGGTCTGGAAGATCAACCCCGGCAAGTGGGTTGCACTGGTAGCATTCGCCACCATCTTGGCGAACGAGTTGTTCTCCAGTTCAGTGACGAAGTTCAGTCCAGCGGTACGATCCAGATAATAGAAGCGATCGCCGTTCTGCAGCGCCTCCAACTGGGTCTCGAAGACAAAGTTGAAGGTCGAGCCGAGCATGCCACCGAACGGCATGATGGCTTCGGCGAGACCGCCGATCCAGAAGTCGATGGCATCGACGCCAGTGGTGGTTACGCCATTAGCCAGATTGGCATAGGCGCCCACACTGTTGAGGAAGTCCAGGCGATCACCCGGTATAGCGTCGGCATCGAACGTCCGCTGGTCCAGCTCTCCGGCATTGATTACAGCGGTGCCGCCCAGAACCAGTGCGGTCGCCACCGCACGCATTTCGGCCAGCGTATTGACGTCAGCCGCCAACAGTTCGGCATGGGTGCCATAAGCGGCGATGAAGTTGATCAACGAGGCTGAATGCTTGAGGTTCTGCAGCAGATCGACCCAGCTGGTGTAAGGCTTCAGCTGGCTGTCGCCGGTCATGTTGTGGAACTCGCGCCGCGCCGCATTGAACGATGGGATACCGGTATCACGACCGCGGGCGATGTTGATCGCGGCCAGGTCGAGCGGCAGGCCCACCAGATTGCTGCGCAGCGCCTCGGTAACGAACTCGTCAATCGAGTTACCCACCTGACGGGTCAGTCCGCGTGCGATGGCACCGGCGGCTTCGTCTGGGGTCGGACCGCTATCAACGAACGCCAACGGATTGAGGAAGGCTGCGATCAGCCCCATCTGCTGATTGCCCGCT
Organism: Pseudomonas taeanensis MS-3; assembly: GCF_000498575.2. Classification (GTDB taxonomy): domain Bacteria; phylum Pseudomonadota; class Gammaproteobacteria; order Pseudomonadales; family Pseudomonadaceae; genus Aquipseudomonas; species Aquipseudomonas taeanensis. The sequence continues at coordinate 953,286 of NZ_AWSQ01000002.1, read as the reverse complement.
TCTGTCGGGTTAGAGTCACCCACAACATTGAAGTTGACGTCGAGGCGATCGACCGTCTCGGTCAGCATCGAGTGACCGAAGCGGTACACGGTGTGGGCGAACTCGGCGACGATCGATGCATCGATGTCGGCGTCATAGCCCTGGGTCGGGCCGGTGAAGACGTCGATCTGCGGTTGCAGGGTACGCGCGAACTCCTCGAATACCAGATGCTGGTACTGCATCTCGGTGCTGAACTTACCCACCTGGAACAACCGCTCGCCGTTCCACACCAGTGCGTCGATCTCGGCCTGGTTGGCTGGCAGTGCCGCAATCGGGCTCGCCAGCCACTCATTGATGAAGGCGACATCATTGCTCGCCAGCACGACGTCCTTGGTGTGCTCGACCATCCGATTGTGCTCGGAGTGGAAGATATGGTGCACGGCAGTCAGGCCAATGTTCTCGTTGACCCGGCCATCACCGGCGATGTAGTGGGCGTCGAGCAGTTCGTTGTCGTAGGTACCCGGCTCGGACAAACCAACTACAGAGTCGGAGTCGGCCATCAGCATGTTGCCGGCCTGATCCACAGGCACTGCATTGTGGGCGATGTCGATCAGGAACTGATGTCCGGTGCGTACGGCATCGGTCAAGTCGATCGGCGCCAGTGGATTACCTTCGACCAGCACGTCATCGGCCGTACCGGCCAAGCCATCCAGTCCTTTCATCACCACTTGCGGGAAACCATTCGGTCCCTTGATGAAATTACCGTAGTCATCGGTAGCCAGCAGCGGGATATCGAGCACATCGGCATCGGTCAGGTTGATGCCAAGGATGTCGCGTGCCTGCGCCTTGACCACTGCCCAGGTGGCCATACCACCGATTTCCGAGTCATCCCCGGTGCCGAAGATGCCATCGGCGCCGATATCACGATTGGTAATCAAGCGTCCGGTTGCAACCGGTTCACCGGCTGTATTGAACTCATAAGCGCGCAGGAACACTTGTTGCGAGGGATGCGAGCCATAGGTCTGGTTCTGGTCGACGAACGGCGAGGTGGTATTGCTCTGCTCATGAATATCGTCGGCAGTACCCAGAATACCGTCTGGCCCTGGTTGGTTGGTGGCCCGCGTCATCACCATGAAGTTGGGGCCATCATCTGCGGTGTTGGGGATGCCATCGACGCCCGCGTTGAACAGCGGGTCATCTGGCTGCAGCGGGATAAACACCGTGCCGCCACCCTTGGTCACCAGATCAAGACCGTGATCGAAGAACTGGCCAAAGAAGGTCATCCACGGGTTGAACGGCGCGGACAGACCTTCATCCGGGGCCTCGTTAGGAATGAAGAACACCGGCTTATCGTCGGCAGTGCCAAACACCCCGTCCAGGCCAGGACTCATGATGCTCTGCGAGCCCAGATTCGCTGCAGCAGCGGCAACCGCTGCCGGGTTATTGATGGTCTGGTCGACAATCAGGTTGCTGATAATCCGTGGTTGCGAGTCCTGCACGATGCCACTGGTCTGGCTATATGAAGTGGGATCGCCAACACTTTGACCGCCGGGGCCGTCCATATCGACCGACAGATTCTCGGCATCGTTAAATACCGGGTCCAGCATCCGCGGGAACACCGTGTCCGCCGCGCCGAACTGGCTCTGCCCGGCATACAGGTTATTGAGTTCCCCCGTCACAGTGCGTAGACCTAGCGGCGAACGCTCATGCGGCAACAGGGATAACAAGTCCGCGCCTGCTGCATGCTGCTCGGAAATCTTGATCGAATCGAGGATGAACTGCAGGTCCGAGCGAATCAGGTGGATACCTGGACTGGTGGTGCTGGACTCGGCCGGCAGCGGAGCCACAGGGCCGGGCGCAACGCCAGCCAATACATCGGCGGTAGGCGCCGAGAAGACATTCTCCAATACACCGTTCTGATCCTGGTAGACCGCCCTGGCCCGCAGGTTCAACCCTTCCAGGTCGGGGGTGACTTTGAAGGTCTGACCGACCACCGGCAAACCACCGGGACCGACGATGTCCTCGAAGAAGCCATCACCAGGCACCAGTTCAACCTGCCAGTAGTAGCTGACCCGACCGGTAATCGCGCCACCAGCCGCATTGTCGCCATCGGTTACACCGGCAACCGAGGCGACGAGCGTTTGACCGGACGTAGGAGTACCGATGATCTGCACTTGGCCCAGCGGAGAGAAATTGCCGTTCTGGTTAGTGCCTGCAATTTCCTCAACAAAGTTGCCGGTGACAGGGTCGCGAACCAAAGCACCATCACCAAACTGCAGGCGCTCGATGTTGGTCAGCCGATCGACCCCGTCGCCATCTTCGAAAGTATCAGTAACGGTGACGGTCCCACTCGCGTCGACACTCACGATGTAATCGGCCACATTGCCGGTGAACATGGCAGTGTCGTAGCCGCCTGCGCCGTCCATCAACTCACGCACTATCACCAGCTGGCCAGGGTTGTAGGTGCCATTGAGCATGAGCGGGACCATGTCCTTCATGCTGTTGAAGCTGGCGATTTGCAACCCTGTGCCATCATTGTTCTCGCGCACGCTGATGCGCACGTTCAACCACTTGTCGCCATCGATCAGATCGTCGCCACCACGGCCTTCGATGATGTCACTGCCATCACCGCCGAGAATGATGTTGCCGGCACCGAATTGATCGTCGGCATTACCCAAAATGCCGTCGGGACCCGCAGCGGCGCTACCGAGGAACGCCCGCAGGCCAGCGATATTATCGATGTGATTGTTGGTCAGTACGCTGCCGTAGGCACCGGCGGTAGCAATCACTGCAGCGTCGGCATGATCGCCACGCAGGTAGTCGCTAAAGGCAGAACCCGATAGCCCTTCCACTTGTGCATATTTGGTAGTCACTGCAGCAAGCGCCGCGGCAATCGGAGTTTCATTGAAGGCGTTGGCGAAGAAGTCAACGTTCACGCCGAAGCGGCTGTCCTTGAAGGTGGCCCAGTCGAAGCCGGACATGCCTTTCATCTTGTCCGGGCCGGCGCTGCCGACCATGATGTCGTCGCCACCCTCGCCGATCATTTCATCGAAGCCGCCATCACCGAGGAAGACGTCGTGACCGATCACTGCGTCGTCGCCGAAGGGGCTGAAGTTGTCGCCAGGTGCACCGTCCTGGGTACCGATCTCGATCCAGTCGTCGCCCTCGTTACCAGCGGTTTGCACGTTCATTTTGCTGCCGAGGATGAAGTCGTTGCCCTCACCGGCAATCACCTCGGAGAAATCCTCACCAGTGACAATAAAGTCGTTGCCCTTACCGCCGATGATCAGGTTTTCGCCCTGACCGCCGTGGATCACGTCGTTGCCGTCGCCACCCTTGAGCACATCATCGCCACCCATATCGGTGATGATGTCGTCGCCCGCCCCTCCCTGGATTTCATCGTTACCGTGACCACCCTCGAGACGGTCATTACCCGCATCGCCATACAGAGTGTCGTCACCGATGCTGGAAATCAGGATGTCGTCACCATCAGTGCCGCCGAGCACCACGTGCTCATCGCCGGTGTAGTGCAGATAATTGCTATCGGGGCCCACGGTTTCTGGGTTATCGCGGATCACCAACGGTATCAGCGGGTCACCGCTGTCGGGATCTGCACTGCTGCCATCATTGAACTGCCTGGCTTGATCGACCTCAAGAATCAAGCCCGGTGTCAGGAAGACCACTCCCGGCAGGCGTGTTATATCGGTGTTGTTCATGATCAGTTCGGCGAAGGAATTCTGCTCCAGTTCGCCAACGAAGTTGAGGCCGGCCAGGCGGTGCAGATAGTAGAAGCGGTCGCCATCCTGCAAGGCCTCGAGCTGGGTCTCGAAGACGAAGTTGAAGGTCGAACCAAGCATGCCGCCGAACGGCATTTTCGCCTCGGCCAGGCCACCTATCCAGAAATCGATAGCATCCAGGCCAGTGGTGGTCACACCATTAGCAGCGCTGGCCCAGGCACCGGTGCTGTTGAGGAAGTCGAGACGGTCTGCCGGCGCGCCCGCACCGCCGAGCACGATAGCCGAAGCCGCCGCACGCTTACCGTCGAGCGTGGTTTCGGCGGTGATACTGCCGTGGGTACCGTAGGCCGCAATGAAGTTGATCAGCGATTCCGGGTGCTTGATGTTCAGCACGAAATCGCCCCAGCTGGTGTAGGGCTTCAGTTGGGAGTCACCGGTGCCGGCATAGAACTCACGACGTGCAGCGTTCAAGGACGGCACCCCGGTATCGCGGCCACGGGCGATGTTGATCGCAGCGAGGTCCAGTGGCAAACCGACCAGATTGCTACGCAAGGCTTCGGTGACAAATTCGTCGATTTCGTTACCGACCTGACGGCTTACACCACGGATGATGGCGCCAGCCGCCTCATCGGGCGTGGGGCCGCTTGCGGCAAACTCCAATGGATTGAGGAAGGCTTCGATCAGGCCGATTTCACTGGAGGCGAAATTCGGGTCCAGACGGTCGATGGTCTCGAGCAACATCGAGTGGCCGAAGCGGTAAACCGTGTGCGCGAACTCGGCGACGATTGATGGATCAATGGTGTCATCGAAGTCGATGAAGGCATCGATTTGCGGTTGAATAGTGCGCGCGAACTCCTCGAACACGATGTGCTGATACTGCATCTCAGTGCCGAACTTGGCGGACTGGAACAGACGCTCACCGTTCCACTCGAGCGTCGACAGGTCAGCGGGTATTGCCGCGACTGGGGTCAGCAACCACTGGTTGAGGAAGTCCACATCGCCCGACTCAATGAGCACATCCTTGGTTTGCTGAACCAGGCGATTGTGTTCGGAGTGGAAGATGTGGTGCACGGCGGTCAGGCCGATATTCTCGTTAACCCGGCCATCGCCTGCGATGTAATGGGCGTCGAGCAGCTCGTTGTCGTAGGTGCCCGCCTCGGACAGGCCGACCGCATTGTCGCTGTCCGCCAGCAGATTACCGCCGGCATCGAAAACTGGCACCGCCTCATGGGCGATGTCGATCAGGAACTGGTGATTGGTACCTATCGCGTTGTCCAGGCTGATACCCAACCCGCCATTGGCCGTAGGGTCGCCTTCGACCAAGACGTTGCCCGCCATCACCACTTGTGGATAGCCGTTGGGGCCCTTGATGAAGTTGCCGTACTGATCGGTGGCGAGCAGCGGCACGTTGTCGAATTGAGCATCGGTCAGATTGATGCCAAGGATGTCGCGCGCTTGCGCCTTGACCACTTTCCAGGTGGCCATGCCACCGAGTTCCACATCATCAGCTGTACCGAACTGGCCATCAGCACCGAGGTCGCGATTGGTGATCAAGTTACCGGTCGGAACCGGCTTGCCTTCAGAGTTGACCGCATAAGCGCGCAGGAACACCTGCTGCGAAGCATGCGAGCCATAGGTCTGGTTTTGGTCGACAAACGGAGACGTGGTGTTTTCATGCTCCACGGTATCGTCGGCAGTGCCGAGTATCCCGTCTGCGCCAGGTCCGGCAACCTGTGTGGCACGGGTGAGCACCATGAAGTTGGTCGGGCTGCCCGGCACGAACAGTGGGTCATCCGGCTGCAGCTGCATGAACACCGTGCCATTGCCGCCCTTGGTCACCAGATCTAGACCATGATCGAAGAACTGGCCGAAAAAGGTCATCCACTGGTTGAACGGCGCAGAGAGCCCCTCGTCTGGGGCAGTGTTCGGAATAAGGAAAACATCCTTGTCGTCGGCCGTGCCGAATATGCCATCGAGACCAGGGCTCACGACAGTCGAAGCACCATCATTACCCGCCGCTGCGGCCACTGCTGCCGGATTACTGGCGGTCTGATCGACGATCAGGTTGCTAATGGTGCGCGGCTGCGAGTCGAACACCAGACCACTGGTCTGGGTATAAGACGTTCCGCCTTCTGCATTATTGAATACCGGTGTAAGCATCCGAGGAAACAAAGTGTCGGCCGCACCAAAATCCGTACGCCCTTCAATCAGGTTGTTGAACGACCCATCGACGGTACGTAAACCAAACCCCACTTCGGTATTGGGCAGTAAATCGATAAGGGGCGTGCCTGCGGCATGGGCTTCAGATATCAGAATCTGCTGAAGAATGAATTCGAGGTCGGATTTGATGAAGTTGGCCATGATTGCTTCCTCAATGCTGACTGCAGCCGGTCTAAATTCAGGCTGCAAGAAATCACCTCCGCATTTTTGCGAAGAGACTGAAAACTCGGTTTTTTCGGGCGATGCCCTCAGCCACACCGCGCTCAATGACTCGCGGTCTTCAGTGGTCAGCGATTGAGGACGATGTCCCTAGAGTGCTCTAGCCGCTCAGGCGGAGCTGTATATCAGGCGGGGGGGTGGTCCACGAAGGTGGTCCAATAACACGAACTTGAGGCATACCGCCATCATGCAGGCGAGCTTGGCTCTGTCCACGGTGTTACTCCTGAGTTGTGTGCTGGCAGAAACAGATGACGGCGCCCTCTCACCCTCGCCGTACATCCATCAAAAAGCAGATCACTCTCATTTCACGATTTTTTCACGCTCTTTTCACACTCTCTAGAAAAGTTCCACACCGAGGCATTGTCAAGGAATCGACACCAAAAAGTATAAAAACATACTGGCTCAGTATTTTATTGTTTTTAATAGGTTTTTATAGACTCAGCATATTCAGCCCAATGCACATCAACGATATCTGGCTAGCCTCCAAACGGCGTCCGTTATACGTTTTCCTGCCGGCAGCTCGGGCCGGAAGAGCTGAACAGCAGTCATATTCCAAACCGCAGACACTCGATGAGTGCTCACCCTTGTAGCCAGGTCGAGACAAGTCGCCCGTGCTCCTGCGTTGGGGGGGGGGTGAGAAGGATCAGCCGATAGCCTCGTGGGCCGAGTCAAAAACGACGGCACGGCCATCACAGTGAGTTTCAGCGTCACTAAATGATCGTGATTGCTCCGACTCAGCAGTTGAGACCTAACTCACAGCAGCGAGCTCTGTAAGTGAACCTTGCGGAATCACTCGAACGACTAGCAACCAAGCTGTATCTCAGCGGAATTTCACAGACGTGGAGTATTCACGCTGAAAAGAGGAATGCGGCATTGCGCCGCATTCCGCATCTACTTGTGGCTGGCTCTGCTCTGGTGGCCTCCTCACACCGCCAGGATAAAGTCTGCCTGGGTGATGGTCGTCGCGTCGTTGATGCCCACCAGGAGGATGGTACCGCCACCGACCGACACCAAGGTGTCCGCTCCAACATTAGCAATGGACACGCTGGCGGCGAAGTTAGCCGCGGTTACACCCAGTGCGGCGATATTGAGCAGATCCTGGCCTCCGACCGGGTTAGCGTCGAAGTCCATGATGCGGTCATTGCCGAAGCCGGCTCCGAACACGAAGATATCGTTGCCGAGGCCACCAATTAAGGTGTCGTTGCCAGCGNNCCACCATCGAGCCTGTCGTTGCCAGCACCGCCCTCTAGCCTGTCATTCCCTGCCAACCCATTAAGCACGTCATTACCACCCAGCCCCTGGATCTCATCAGCGAACGCCGTGCCGTTAAGCACATCATCCCCCGGCGTGCCGACGATCAAATTGACTACCACCGACGTCGCCAGCGAAGTCACAGTCTCCAACGTACCAAGGTCATCGGTGTAGGTAACCCTGACCCGTAGCTGCTGTCCGGTCAGTGCCAGAGTTGGAGTGAAGGTCGCAGTGGTGGCTCCGGCAATGTTGCTGAAGACGCCACCGTTACCCGACTGCCACTGGAACGACAGCACCGGGTTAGCCGGACCATCCGGGTCGGTGAAAGCCTTGATCGCCGTTAGCATTTGTCCCACATTCGGGGTGGTATCGCTGATCAGCATGGTGCCGACCGGTGCATCGTTGACCTGAACCGGTGAAACCGGAGCGGTCACTGCCGAGAACACGGTCTCCAGCACGCCCCTGGCATCCTTGTAGATGGCCATGACACGCAAGGCCAGCCCTGATAAGTCATCAGTGACGCGGAAGGTTTTCCCGGTCGCCCTCTCTTCACCCACTCCTGTGGTGATGATGATGTCCTCGAACAGCCCGGTACCGGTGAAGTCAGCTTGCCAGTAATAGCTCACCGGCCCGGTGATCCTGCCGATGCCCGGGTTATCGGCGTCGGTCACGCCCTCGACCCCGGCGCTCAGCAACGAGCCGACCTCCGGCGTACTGTCGTTGATCGAGGCCAGTCCCACCGGCCCGGCATTCAGTCCCTCGACCAGCACGACCGCCTGGTCGTTGAACTGGATACGCTCGATACCCAGCAGGGTATCGACGCCATCGGTGCCGACGTTGTCGATCACGGTGTAGGTGCCGTTGACGTTCTCGACTATGGTGTAGCTCGAAGCCAGGCCCGAATAGTACGCGGTGTCGAAGTTGAAGCCGCCGGAGCCCGGCAGGATCTCCCGGACGATCTGCAGTTGCCCGGGGTTGTAGAAGCCGCTAAGCATCAACGGCACCAGCGGACGCATGCTGTCGAAGGTGGCGATCTCATTGCCGGTCGGCAGGCCGTTGGCGTCGACGCCGGCGCGTACGCTGATGCGCACGTTGAGCCACTTGTCGCCGTCGATGATGTCGTCGCCGCCGCGGCCCTGGATGATGTCGCTGCCGTCACCGCCGAGGATGATGTTACCGGCGCCGAAGGAGGTCACCGGGTTGATGCCATTGCCGATGGCGGTGTCTAGCAGCGCCTGCAGGCCGTTGATCAGGGCGATGTTGGTCAGCACGCTGCCCTGGGCGCCGGCATTGGCGATGATCGCCGCATCGGCATCATCACCGCGCAGGATATCGCTGTGCCGCGAGCCGGACAGCCCCTCCACCTCCTTGAAGCGGGCCAGGATGCCGGCGGCTACCGGTCCCGGTGCGGCGTCGATGGCGCGCACGGTCAGATCGATTTCCACGCCACTCAGGTCATCCTTGAAGGTGGCCCAGTCGAAGCCGGAGGCGCCGATGTACTTGTCGCCCGGGCCGGCGCTGCCGACCATGATGTCGTCGCCGCCTTCGGCGTTCATGATGTCCGGGCCACCGCTGCCGATGTAGACATCGTTGCCGACCACCAGGTCGCGACCCAGCGGGTCGAAGTTATCGCCGGGACTGCCATCCAGGTGGCCGCCTTCGAGCCAGTCATCGCCCTCGTTGCCGGCATTCTGCTCGTCGCCATTGCTGCCGAGGATGAAGTCATTACCCGGGCCACCGAAGGTCTCGGTGCTGCCCGTGCCGTTGATGATGAAGTCCTGGCCGAAGCCGCCGAGGATCAGATTGAAGCCATTGCCACCGTGGATGACGTCGTTGCCGCCGTCGCCCTGGAGGTTATCGTCGCCGCCACGATCGGTGATGATGTCGTCGCCGTCGCCGCCGCGAATCATGTCGTTGCCGTCACCGCCCTCTAGGCGATCATTGCCGGCGTCGCCCCAGATGGTGTCGTCGCCGATGCCGCCGATGATGATGTCATTGCCATTGGTTCCGCCCAGCACCACATGCTCGCCACCGGTGTAGTGCAGATAGTTGCTGTCCGGCCCCGGGGTGTTGGGGTTGTTGCGGATCACCCACGGCAGCAACGGATCTCCACTATCCGGGTCAGCACTGCCTAGGCCGGCATTGAACTGCTTGCTCTGATCCACCTCGAGGTACAGCCCCGGAGTAAGGAAGATCAGCCCCGGCAGGTGGGTGGCACTGGTGTTGTTCATCACCATCTTGGCGAACGAGTTGTTCTCCAGTTCGGTGACGAAGTTCAGACCGGCGGTGCGATCCAGGTAGTAGAAGCGGTCGCCGTTCTGCAGGGCCTCCAGCTGGGTTTCGAAGACGAAGTTGAAGGTCGAGCCGAGCATGCCTCCGAACGGCATGATGGCCTCGGCCAGACCGCCGATCCAGAAGTCGATGCGATCAACGCCGGTGGTGGTCACGCCGTTAGCCAGATTGGCATAGATGCCGGTACTGTTGAGGAAGGCCAGGCGGTCGCCGTCATTGGCGGTAAAGGTTCGTTCGGCCCCACCTACGCCACCGGAATTGATCACCGCACTGCCGCCCAATACCAGTGCAGTGGCCACCGCGCGCTTCTCCGCCAGGGTGTTGACGTCGGCGGCCAGCAGCTCGGCATGAGTGCCGTAGGCGGCGATAAAGTTGATCAGCGACGCCGGATTCTTCAGGTTCTGCAGCAGATCAACCCAGCTGATGTAGGGCTTCAGCTGGCTATCGCCAGTCATGTTGTAGAACTCGCGGCGCGCCGCGTTGAACGACGGAATGCCGGTGTCACGTCCCCGCGCCAGGTTGATGGCGGCCAGATCCAGCGGCAGGCCGACCAGATTGTTGCGCAGCGCCTCGGTGACGAACTCATCAATGGCATTGCCGACCTGCCGAGTCACGCCCCGGGCGATAGCGCCAGCCGCCTCATCCGGTGTAAGGCCGCTTGAAGCGAACTCCAGGGGATTGAGGAAAGCGGCGATCAGGCCGATCTCGCTGCTGAGGAAGTCCGAGTCCATCCGATCAATGGTCTCGGTCAGCATCGAGTGTCCGAAGCGATAGACCGTGTGGGCGAACTCGGCAACGATGGCCGCATCGATATTGGCGTCGTAGCCCTGGATAGGCCCGGTGAACACGTCGATCTGCGGCTGGATGGTGCGCGCAAACTCCTCAAACACCAGGTGTTGATACTGCATCTCGGTGCTGAATTTGCCGACCTGAAACAGCCGCTCGCCATTCCACACCAAGGCATCGATCGCGGCCTGGTTGGTCGGCAGCGTGATGATCGGGGTCAGCAGCCACTCGTTGATAAAGGCCACATCATTACTCGCCAGCACTACATCCTTGGTGTGGGCAACCATCCGATTATGCTCGGAGTGAAAGATGTGGTGTATCGCGGTCAGTCCGATGTTCTCGTTGACCCGTCCGTCACCAGCGATGTAGTGGGCATCGAGCAGTTCGTTGTCGTAGAAGCCCGCGGCCACCGGGCCGCCGGCCACGTCATCGGCATCCGGCGTCAGCGCGGCTCCGGTCTGTTGATTGATCGGCACGGCATTGTGGGCGATATCGATGAGGAACTGGTGACCGGTGCTGACGGCGCTGGCCAGGCTGACCGGCGCCGCCGGATTGCCTTCCATGAGAAAGTCATCGGCGGTTCCGGCCAGACCATCCGCCCCCTTCATCACCACCATCGGGAAGCCGTTCGGTCCCTTGATGAAGTTGCCATAGGCATCGGTGGCCAGCAGCGGCACATCGAACACCTGGGCATCGGTCAGATTGATGCCCAGCAGGTCGCGGGCCTGGGCCTTGACCACCGCCCAGGTGGCCATGCCACCGATCTCACTGTCCGCGTTAGCCCCGGTACCGCCGAAACGGCCATCGGCGCCAAGGTTCCAGTTGGTAATCAGGCGTCCATTAGCCACCGGACCATTGGCCGACATGTCATAGGCGCGCAGGAACACCTGTTGCGAAGGATGCGAGCCATAGGTCTGGTTCTGGTCGACGAATGGCGAGGTGGTATTGCTCTGCTCGTGGATGTCATCGGCGGTGCCGAGCATTCCATCGGGCCCCGGCAGGTTAGTCGCCCGGGTCAGCACCATGAAGTTGGTCGGGCTGCCCTGCACGAAAAGTGGGTCATCCGGCTGCAACGGAATAAACACCGTACCGCTGCCGCCCTTGGTCACCAAGTCTAGGCCATGGTCGAAGAACTGGCCGAAGAAGGTCATCCAGGAGTTGAACGGTGCGGACAGCCCTTCGTCCGGGGCCACGTTGGGCAGGAAAAACACATCCTTGTCATCGGCCGTGCCGAACACCCCGTCCAGCCCCGGGCTCTTGACCAGCTCCGAACCCTGAAGCAGAGCAGCCGCCGCTGCAGCCACCGCCGCCGGGTTGTTGGGGGTCTGGTCGACGATCAGGTTGCTAATGATGCGCGGCTGCGAATCCAGCACCGTGCCGCTGTTCTGCTGGTAAGAAGTGCCGTCCTCGGCCGGGTTGAACACCGGATCGAGCAGACGCGGGAACACCGTGTCGGCAGCGCCGAACTGGCTCTGCCCGCCCAGCAGATTGTTGAACTCGCCGGTGACCGTGCGCAGGCCCAGGGTCGAACGCTCATGAGGCAGCAGCGACAGCAGATCCGCGCCGGCCGCATGCTGCTCGGCGATCTTGATCGAGTCGAGGATGAACTGCAGGTCAGAGCGAATCAGGTGAATGCCCGGACTACTGGTGCTCGACTCGGCCGGCAGCGGTGCCAGCGGCGCCGGTGGCAAGCCGGCAGCGACATCTACGGTAGGCGCCGAATAGACATTTTCCAGCACGCCGTGGGCGTCCTGATAGACAGCCCGCGCGCGAATGTTCAGCCCCTGCAGATCCGGGGTGATAGTGAAACTCTGGCCAACTGCCGGAAAACCGCCAAAGCTGAGGATGTCCTGAAAGAAACCATCGCCAGGGACCAGCTCGACCTGCCAGTAGTAGCTCACCCGACCGTTGACCGCGCCCGTCGGATTGCTGGCGCTGACGTTGTCGCCGTCGGTCACCCCGGCGACCGAGGCGACCAGGGTTTGCCCCACTTGCACCGTACCAATGATATTCACCTGGCCCACCGGGGCGGTATTACCGCCCAAGGTCGAGCCCGGGGTCTGCTCGACCAGCGCACCATTGACATAAACGAAGGCGCGGTCGTTGAACTGCAGGCGCTCGATATGGGTCAGGCGGTCGACGCCGTCGCCGCCAGCGAAGGTGTCGGTCACCGTGATAATGTCGTCGCTGAAATTACCTGGTGTGCCGTTGTTGTTGATCGAGATCAGGTATTCGCTGAAATTGCCGCTGAACATGGCGGTATCGAAACCGCCGTTGCCGGCAATCAGCTCACGCACAATGACCAGTTGCCCAGGGTTGTAGGTACCATTGAGCATCAAGGGCACCATGGGCTTCATGCTGGTGAAACTGGCGATCTCATCGCCACTGCCATCTAGATTGGCACGCACGCTGATGCGCACGTTCAGCCACATGTCGCCGTCGATCAAGTCGTCGCCACCACGCCCCTCGATGATGTCACTGCCGTCACCGCCGAGGATGATGTTGCCGGCGCCGAACTGGTCGTCGGCCGTGCCGAGGATGCCATCCGGGCCGGCCGCGGCGTTGCCAAGGAAGGCCCGCAAGCCGCGGATCAGGTCAATATGGTTGTTGGTCAACACACTGCCGTAGGCGCCGGCGGCGGCGATCTGCGCCGCATCAGCATTATCGCCACGCAGGTGGTCGGCGAAGGCGGACCCCGATAGCCCTTCCATCTGGGCAAACTTGGTGGTGACCGCGGCGATAGACGGCGACAACGGGGTCTCGTTGAAGGCATTGGCGAGGAAATCCACGCTCACGCCATAGCGGCTGTCCTTGTAGGTGGCCCAGTCGAAGCCGGACATACCTTTCATCTTGTCCGGGCCGGCGCTGCCGACCATGATGTCGTCGCCGCCCTCGCCGATCATCTCGTCGAAACCGCCGTCACCGATGAACACGTCGTGACCAATAACAGTATCCTGGCCGAACGGGTCGAAGTTGTCGCCGGGCGCGCCGTCCTGGCTACCGATTTCGATCCAGTCGTCGCCCTCGTTACCGGCCATTTGCACGTTCATCTTGCTGCCGAGGATGAAGTCGTTGCCTTCACCGCCAATCACCTCGGACACGTCCTCACCGGTAACGATGAAATCGTTGCCGCGACCACCGATGATCAGGTTCTCGCCTGGGCCGCCATGAATGACGTCGTTGCCATCGCCACCCTTGATGACGTCATCCCCCCCCATGTCGGTGATGATGTCATCGCCATCGCCGCCGTCGATGACGTCATTGCCATGCCCGCCCTCCAGACGGTCGTTGCCGCCGTCGCCATAGAGGGTGTCGTCGCCGATGCTGGCGATGAGGATGTCATTGCCGTCGGTACCGCCGAGCACCACATGCTCGCCGCCGGTATAGCGCAGGTAGTTGCTGTCCGGCCCGGGCGTCGCCGGGTTGTCGCGAATCACCCAAGGCATCAGCGGTTCACCGCTGTCGGGATCGGCACTGCCCAGGCCGGCATTGAACTGACGACTCTGATCGACCTCGAGGATCAGTCCCGGGGTCAGAAAGATGTTGGACGGCAGGTGGGTGGCATCGGTGTTGAGCATCACCAGCTTGGCGAAGGAATTTTGCTCCAGCTCATGGACAAAGTTGAGTCCGGCCAGGCGGTGCAGGTAGTAGAAACGGTCGCCATTCTGCAGCGCCTCCAACTGGGTCTCGAAAACGAAGTTGAAGGTTGAGCCGAGCATGCCGCCGAACGGCATCTTCGCCTCGGCCAGGCCACCAATCCAGAAATCGACATTGTCCAGCCCGGTGGTGGTCACCCCGTTCGCCAGACTGGCCCAGGCGCCGCTGCTGTTGAGGAAGTCGAGGCGATCGGCCGGTGCGCCGGCGCCGCCGAGCACGATGGCCGTGGCGGCCGCACGCTTGGCCTCCAGCGTAGTGGCGCTGGTGATGGTCGAGTGGGTGCCGTAGGCGGCGATGAAGTTGATCAGCGACTCCGGGTGCTTGATGTGCTGCACGAAGTCGGCCCAGCTGGTGTAGGGGCGCAGTTGACTGTCACCGGTGCCGGCGTAGAACTCGCGGCGCGCCGCATTCAGCGACGGCACACCGGTATCCCGACCGCGAGCGATGTTGATCGCAGCCAAGTCCAGCGGCAGGCCGACCAGGTTGTTGCGCAGCGCCTCGGTGACGAACTCATCGATCTCGTTGCCGACCTGACGGGTGACGCCGCGGATGATCGCACCAGCCGCCTGGTCGGGGGTCGGGCCACTGGCGGCAAACTCCAGCGGGTTGAGGAAGGCCGCGATCAGGCCGATCTCGCTGGAGACAAAGCTCGGATCGAGACGGTCGATGGACTCCAGCAGCATGGAGTGGCCGAAGCGGTACACGGTATGCGCGAATTCGGCGACGATCGACGGGTCGATGGTGTCGTCAAAGTCGATAAAGGCATCGATTTGCGGCTGGATGGTGCGGGCAAACTCCTCGAACACGATGTGCTGGTACTGCATCTCGGTGCCGAGCTTGGCCGCCTGGAACAGCCGCTCGCCGTTCCACACCAGGCTCGACGGATCTACTGGGATCGCTGCAACAGGGGTCGAGAGCCACTGGTTGAGGAGAGCCACATCGCCCGACCCGAGGAGCACGCTCTTGGTCACATCCACCAGGCGATTGTGCTCGGAGTGAAAGATGTGGTGCACGGCGGTCAGGCCGATGTTCTCGTTGACCCGACCGTCACCGGCGATGTAGTGAGCGTCGAGCAGTTCGTTGTCATAGGTACCGGCGGCCACCGGGCCGCCCGCGACGCTGTCGGCATCCGGAATGAGCGCGGCGCCCGTCTGCTGGTTGACCGGCACGGCATTGTGGGCAATGTCGATGAGAAACTGGTGGCCAGTTCGTACCGCATTGCTCAGGTCGATCGGCGCCAGCGGATTGCCTTCTACCAACACATCGTCGGCAGTGCCGGCGATACCATCGGCGCCCTTCATTACCACCTGTGGATAGCCGTTCGGCCCCTTGATGAAGTTGCCGTACTGGTCGGTGGCCAGCAGCGGCACGTTGTCGAAGTCGGCGTCGGTCAGGTTGATGCCGAGCAGGTCACGGGCCTGTGCCTTGACCACCTTCCAGGTGGCCATGCCGCCAATCTCCGCATCGTCGCTCGTACCGAACTTGTTATCCGCCCCCAGGTCACGATTGGTGATCAGCTTGCCGGTGGCCCCCGGTGCACCGCTGCCATTGAGCGCATAGGCGCGCAGGAACACCTGGTGCGAGGGATGGGAGCTGTAGGTCTGGTTCTGATCGACAAACGGTGAAGTGGTGTTTGCATGCTCGTGTCGGTCATCGGCAGTGCCGAGGATGCCGTCCGGCCCCGGGTGATTGGTGGCGCGGGTGAGCACCATGAAGTTGGTCTGACTGCCCGGCACGTACAGCGGATCGTCCGGCTGCAGAGGCATGAACACGGTACCGCTGCCGCCCTTGGTCACCAGGTCCAGGCCATGGTCGAAGAACTGACCGAAGAAGGTCATCCACTGATTGAAGGGCGCAGAAAGCCCCTCATCCGGGGCGATATTGGGAATCAGGAACACCGGCCTGTCGTCTGCTGTGCCGAATATGCCGTCCAACCCCGGGCTCATGACCAAGGCCCCACCGTCATTGCCCGCCGCCGCAGCGACCGCCGCCGGATTATTGGCAGTCTGGTCAACGATCAGGTTGCTGATGATGCGCGGCTGCGAGTCGACTACCAGCCCGCTGATCTGCGCATAGGACGTCGACGTAGCTGGTAGCGGCCCGGGACCATCCGGATCAAAGGACTCTGCCGAACGGAATACGGGCGTCAACAGACGCGGAAATACCGTGTCGGCAGCGCCAAATAGACTCCGTCCCTCGATCAGGTTGTTGAACGAGCCGTCCACCGTACGCAGGCCAAAGGCCACTTCGGTATTCGGAATCAGATCGCGAAGGTCGGCGCCAGCCGCATGGGCTTCGGAGATCAGAATCTGCTGAAGAATGAAGTCAAGGTCGGATAGGTTGAAAGTGGCCATGTCTGTTCCCTCGATGCTCAATGCACAAAAACTCGAAACAGGAAGCCACGTGCATGCGTAACCTCGCGCAAGCGTGGCTCAGCGTTGTCATACAGAAAGTCTGTGATGTGAGGGAAAAGGCCGAGCGACGCTCCTCACCGATCGCCTAAGCGGATCAGTGCCCAATGAGGGTTGGCTTTGTCCCGTCAGCGCCGAACGAACATTCGGCGTTGAGCCTCAGATGCCTGGAGGCCCGTGGAATTGTGGGTCGAAGAAGTGGCCTAGTGTTGCCAGCCTGGCTGGCCCGTGACCCGAAGTGCTGCTCATGGTGCTTCTCGGACATTAGTGGCTGGCACAAGCCACCGCGCCCTCTCCTGCGCAGCATGCTTCGCCAGCGATCACTCACACCTAGACTAAAGACGCGGGCACAAGACATGTCAATATGCTGACCATATTTTTTTAAGACGACACATACCAGATAAGCCATTGATTTAATTGCTATTTATAAAACAAATATAAAACAACTCATTTTTCACATCTTGCCGATGAGTTTTTGCCTGTTGGCTAGCCATAGCCAAAAGCTCTACTCCTCATGCCTGGAGTAAACATGATCACCGATATGCTGGCTTGCATTGAGATCATTGATTGAACATGGCCGGTTGGCAGGCACAAGCGATCCAGGCTCTGGATGAGCTGCTAATCGCAGCAATATGAAGGGACGGTGTGAGTGAGGACGGTATTCTTAGGGGCACGCTGAATCGACTTACAGATTTTGGCGAAATACTTGGACTCCATCCGCTGAGTTTTCTGATAAAACGGGGACCTTCACGGATGCCGAGTACGCCGGCCAGCACTAGCCGACCTGCAAAGAGCTGTTCCTGATCGAAATGGATCGGGTGGTGCCAAGGAAAGGTTTATTGTCTTGATAGAGCAGCCATACCCGAAGGGCTAAGGTCCTCGTTCGACCTATCCACTGATGGCGATGCGGCGTATCCATCTGATGCAAAACTGGTTCGGCTACAGCGATCTTACGATGGAAGAGGCGCTGTATAAGACCATCATCCTGCGCCAGTTTGCTGGGCTGAGCCTGGAGCGCATCCCCGATGAAACCACCATCCTCAACTTCCGTCGACGTCAATGTCACGACAACAACAACCCAGGGCGGGTTGTGCAATGGACCGCTGTATTTGGAATGAACTATTTGTCCACGCGCCGATAAGGGCGCGTTAAATAATCAGTTCGGGAAAGTGCACGGCCACGTTTTTCGGAATTAAAAATGCGGTGCGGAGCCTAGCTCCACACCGCATCAGTTTATGCCCGACTCCGAGTTGGGAGCCTCACACCGCCAGGATAAAGTCTGCCTGGGTAATGGTGGTCGCATCGTTGATACCCACCAGGCGGATGCTATCCGCTCCGATAGTAACCAGGGTGTCCGCCCCGACATCGGCAATGGTTACATTGGCCGCGAAGTTAGCCGCGGTTACACCCAGTGCGGCGATATTGAGCAGATCCTGGCCTCCGACCGGGTTAGCGTCGAACTCCATGATCCGGTCATTGCCGAAGCCGGCTCCGAACACGAAGATATCGTTGCCGAGGCCACCGATTAAGGTGTCGTTGCCAGCGNNCGTTAAGCACATCGTTCCCTGCCGTGCCGACGATTAGATTAGTCACCACCGACGTCGCCACCGACGTCACGGTCTCCAGCGTGCCAAGGTCATCGGTGTAGCGGACCAATACCCGCAGCTGCTGCCCGGTCAGTGCCAGGGTCGGGGTGAAGGTCGCGGTGGTTGCGCCGACGATGTTACTGAAGACGCCACCGTTACCTGACTGCCACTGGAACGACAGCACAGGGTTAGCCGGACCGTCCGGATCGGTGAATGCTCTCGTTGCGGTCAGCAGTTGCCCCACGTTCGGGGTCGTGTCGCTGATCAGCATGGTGCCGACCGGCGCGTCGTTGACCGCAACCGCCGAAACCGCAGTAGTCGGGGTCGAGAACACGGTCTCGAGCACGCCGTGAGCATCCTGGTAGATGGCCTTGACCCGCAGTTGCAGCCCGGCAAGGTCGGCCGTTACCCGGTAGGTCGGCCCGGACATACGTGTCACCTGCCCCAGGACTATGACGGTGATGTCTTCGAAGACACCGGTGCCGCGGTCGACCTGCCAGAAATAACTCACCGGCCCAGTAACCCGACCGATACCGGGGTTGTCGGCGTCGGTCACACTCACCACATTGGCTGCCAGCAGGGAGCCGACTTCTGGCGTGCTGTCGTTGATCGTGGCCAAGCCCACGGGTTCGGCATTCAGGCCGTTGACCAGCACAACCGACTGGTCGTTGAACTGCAAGCGCTCGATACCGCGTAGCGTGTCAATGCCGTCCAGGCCGACATTGTCGGTGACCGTGTAGGTGCCGTTGGCATTTTCGTCAATCGTATAGTTCGCCAGCAGGCCAGTGAACATCGCGGTGTCGAAACTGAAACCACCATTGCCCGGTAGGATCTCCCGGACGATCTGCAACTGACCGGGGTTGAGGTTACCCGCGAGCATGTCCGTGACCAGTTCGGTCATGCTGTTGACGCTGCGGATTTCAGGCCCGGTTGGTAGGCCATTGGCGTCGACGCCAGCGCGCACACTGATGCGTACGTTGAGCCACTTGTCGCCATCGATCAGATCGTTGCCGCCGCGACCCTCGATAATGTCGCTGCCATCGCCGCCGAGGAGGATGTTGCCGCCGTCGAAGAAGGTCTGACCGGCCCCCAACATATTGTCGAGGAAGGCCTGCAGGCCATTGATCAAGCCAATATTGGTCAGCACGCTGCCGTAGGCACCGGCCGCGGCTAGCGTGGTCGAGGTGGAATTATCACCATGTAGAATGTCGCCGTGCGCCGAGCCTGACAGCCCCTCCATCAGTTGGAAGCGAGTCAGAATCGACCCAGCACCCCCCGGTACCGGTACTTGATCGAAGAGGATATTGTCCATATCCACCTCGACACCACCCAGCGCATTCTTGAAGGTGGCCCAGTCGTAACCAGAGCCACCAATGTAACGGTCACCCTCGCCAGCGCTGCCGACCATGATGTCGTCGCCGCCTTCGCCATTGAACTTGTCGGGACCGGCGTCGCCGATGAACACATCGTTACCGATCACGTTGTCCCTGCCGAATGGGTCGAAGTTGTCGCCTGGCGAGCCGTCGGCGGTGCCGCCCTCTAGCCAATCGTCGCCTTCGTTACCCATATCCTGTTCGTTGGCGCGGCTGCCGAGGATGAAGTCATTACCTCCACCGCCTGAGGCTTCTGATGCATCCTCGCCGGTGATGATGAAGTCCTGTCCAAAACCACCGAAGATCAGATTAAGGCCGGGGCCACCCTGAATCACATCGTTGCCATCGTCGCCGTGGATGATGTCATCACCGCCGATGTCAGTGATGATGTCGTCGCCGGCGCCGCCAAACAGGTTGTCATTACCAAAACCACCGTCGATCCGGTCATTGCCGCCGTCACCGTAGACCGTATCATCGTCACTGGAACCGGCGATCAGAATGTCATCGCCGGGCGTGCCGCCGAGCACCACAGTTGCTGCACCGGTATAACGCAGGTAGTTCGAATCGGGGCCAGGGGTCGCTGGATTATCGCGGATCACCAACGGGATAAGCGGGTTGCTGCCCAAGGGATCGGCATTGCCCAGACCCGCGTTGAACTGCTTGCTCTGGTCGACCTCAAGAATCAACTCAGGGGTCAAGAACACCAGTCCCGAGAGGTGAGTGGCATTGGTATTGGCCATGATTAACCTGGCGAACGAGTTGTTCTCCAGCTCGGTGCCGAAATTGAGCCCAGCGGTGCGGTTCAGGTAGTAGAAGCGGTCACCATCCTGCAACTTCTCGAGTTGGTTCTCGAACACGAAATTGAAGGTCGAGCCGAGCAGGCCACCGAACGGTTGCTGCTTCTCGGCCAAACCGCCAATCCAGAAGTCGATTGCATCGACACCGGTGGTGGTGACCCCCGCTACGTTGGCATAGATACCCGCGCTGTTGAGGAAGGCCATGCGGTCGGCATCATCGGCGGTGAAGGTGCGCTCAGTACCGCCCACCCCTCCCGCGTTGATCACCGCGCTGCCACCCATCACCAGAGCGGTCGCCACTGCGCGCATTTCGACCATTGTGTTCACATCAGCCGCCAGCAGCTCGGCATGGGTGCCGTAGGCGGCGATGAAGTTGATCACCGACTCGGCATGCTTGAGGTTCTGCAGCAGGTCGACCCAACTACTGTAAGGCTTCAGTTGGCTGTCGCCAGTCGCGGCGTAGAACTCTCGGCGCACGGCGTTGAACGATGGAATGCCGGTATCGCGACCACGAGCAATATTGATCGCGGCCAAGTCGAGCGGCAGACCGACCAGGTTGTTACGCAAGGCGTCGGTGACGAACTCGTCGATTTCGTTGCCGACCTGACGGGTCACGCCCCGCACGATGGCGCCAGCAGCCTCATCAGGGCTCAGTCCGTTCGGGGCAAACTCCAATGGGTTGAGGAAAGCCGCGATCAAGCCGATTTCGCTGGAGGCGAAGTTCGGATCGAGGCGATCGATGGTCTCGAGCAGCATCGAGTGCCCGAAGCGATACACCGTATGTGCAAACTCGGCGACGATCGAAGCATCAATTGCAGTGTCATACACCTGATTAGGCGCAAAGAACGGATCGATGAGTGGCGAAATCTTGCGCGCGAACTCCTCGAACACCAGGTGTTGGTATTGCATCTCGGTGCCAAACTTCGCCGCTTGGAACAGCCGCTCGCCATTCCATTGCAGGGCATCGATCTGCGCCTGGGTGGCCGGCAGTGAGACCGGCGCGGTGCCAGGCAGCAGCCACTCGGCGAGGAAGGTCAAATCATTCTGGGCGAGGACGGTTTCCTTGGTCTGATCGATCAGCCGGTTGTGCTCGGAGTGGAAGATGTGGTGCACGGTGGTCAGGCCGATGTTCTCGTTGACCCGGCCGTCGCCGGCGATGTAATGCGCGTCGAGCAGCTCATTGTCGTAGGTGCCCGGCTCGGACAACCCCACTACGCTGTCGCTATCCGGCATCAAGACACCTCCGGCACCGAACACCGGAACCGCGGCATGGGCAATGTCGACCAGAAACTCGTGGCCGGTGCGCACCGCATTGGTCAGGTCGATCGGGGCCAGCGGGTTGCCTTCCACCAGCACGTCATCGGCGGTCCCGGCAATGCCGTCGGCGCCCTTCATCACCACCTGCGGGAAGCCATTGGGCCCCTTGATGAAATTGCCGTAGAGATCCGTGGCGAGCAGCGGAATGTTGCCGACATCGGCATCGGTCAGGTTGATGCCGAGGATGTCGTGCGCCTGCGCCTTGACCACCTTCCAGGTGGCCATGCCGCCGATCACGCTATCGTCGGCGGTGCCGAACTGACCGTCGGCGCCCAAGTCGCGGTTGACGATCAACTTGCCGGTGGCGACCGGCGCACCGGCACCATTGAGCTCATAGGCGCGCAGGAACACCTGTTGCGAGGCATGCGAGCCGTAGGTCTGGTTCTGGTCGACGAATGGTGAGTCGGTGTTGCTCTGCTCGTGGATGTCGTCGGCGGTGCCGAGGATGCCGTCCGGACCCGGCAGGTTGGTGGCGCGGGTCAAGACCATGAAGTTGGTCGGACTGCCGGGGACGAACAGCGGATCGTCCGGTTGCAACGGGATGAACACCGTGCCGCTACCTCCTTTGGTCACCAGGTCCAGGCCGTGGTCGAAGAACTGGCCGAAGAAGGTCATCCACTGGTTGAACGGCGCGGTGAAGCCCGCATCTGGCGTCACATTGGGGATGAAGTTGACCAGAGTGTCGTCGGCGGTACCGAACACGCCATCCAGGCCGGGACTGACGACAATCTGCGAGCCGGGATTGGCTGCCGCCGCGGCGAGCGCCGCCGGATTATTGGCGCTCTGGTCGACGATCAGGTTGCTGATGGTCCGCGGCTGCGAGTCCTGTACGAGGCCACTGGTCTGGTTATATGAGGTAGGCGTTACACCATCGCCGCCCAAAGTGGGTGACAAGGGTTGCGCGTCTTTAAACACTGGATCGGTCAAGCGCGGGAACACCGTATCCGCTGCACCGAAGCCGCTTTGCTTGGCTACCAGGTTATTGAAGGAGCCATCAACAGTACGTAAGCCATACGGTACTTCGATGTTCGGCAGCAGGTTAAGCATGTCTTCGCCGGCTGCTTGCCGCTCCGAAATGCGGATCTGATCGAGAATGAAATCGAGGTCAGAGCGAATGAAATGCACGCCGACACCACCGCTAAAGACCTCAGTAACAACAGGCGCCGGTGCGGGCGGTAGAGTGGGCGCATCGATAACCGCCGCGGTCGGCGCCGAGAAGGCCTGCTCCAGTACGCCGTGACCATCGGTGTAGACCGCCCTGACGCGCAGCGCGAAACCGGTGAGGTCCGCTGTCACCTTGAAGGTAGGACCCGTTACGCTGAGGAAACCGCCGCCGAAGGCTGATTTGATGTCTTCATAGATACCGCTGCCCGGCACTGCCTCAAACTGCCAGACGTAGGAGATACCTCCGCTGATCGTCCCGCCCGGATTGCCAGCATTAATATTGTCGCCGTCACTGACGCCAGTCGCCGACACACGCAACAACTGCCCCTTGGCCGGGGTGTTGTCCACGGTATTAGTGGCGGCATCGAGGATGGTCAACTGCCCCACCGGCTCGGCGTTCAGGCCCGGAGTCAGCACCAGCGCCTGATCGTTGAACTGAATCCGTTCGATATTGCGCAGCGTGTCGACGCCGTCGCCATTGATCAGGGTGTCTGCAACGGTATAGGTGCCGTTGGCGTTTTGCGTGACGATGTACTCCGACATCAAACCGGTGTACACCGCCGTGTCGAACCCCCCGGATCCCGCGAGGAGTTCACGGACGATCACCAGTTGTCCGGGGCTGTAGGTGCCATCGAGCATAAGCGGAACCATCGGCTTCATGCTGGTATAGCTGGCAATTTCGGCCCCGCTACCGTCGATATTGGCCCGTACGCTGATGCGCACACTCAGCCACTTGTCACCGTCGATCAAGTCGTCGCCGCCACGACCTTCGATGATGTCGCTGCCATCGCCGCCCAACAGAATATTGCCTGCGCCGAACGAGGTTTGCCCGGCACCGAGCATGCTGTCGAGAAACGCCTGCATGCCGTCAATCAGGGCGATGTTGGTCATCACGCTGCCATAGGCACCGGCGGTGGCGATAAAGTTCGCGTCGGCATCGTCGCCAATCAGCACGTCATTGAACTTCGAGCCCGACAGCCCTTCGATCTGTTCGAAGCGATCCAGGACAGAAGCGTTCGACGCCGGCAGCGCCGGTACATTGACGAAGCGGAAATTCATGTCGGCAAACACGCCGGTGGTATCGCTCTGATAGGTGACCCAGTCGAAACCGGACATGCCGCCATTGCGATCCTCGCCCTGGCTGCCGACCATGATGTCGTCGCCACCCTCGCCGATGAATTCGTCGAAGCCACCGCCGCCGATAAACACGTCGTTACCGATGATCTGATCCCTGGCGAACGGGTCGAAATTGTCGCCGGGCGCACCGTCCTGGCTGCCAATCTCGATCCAGTCGTCGCCTTCATTACCGGCCATTTGCCCGTTGACCTTGGCGCCAAGGATGAAGTCATTGCCGGGGCCACCGAACACCTCGGAGATGTCTTCGCCGGTGACGATAAAGTCATTCCCGGTGCCACCGAAAATCAGGTTGAGACCGTTGCCAGCATGGATGACGTCGTTGCCTTCGTCGCCATGGATCACATCGTCGCCGCCAATATCGGTGATGATGTCGTCGCCGCTGCCGCCGCGCAGTATGTCGTTGCCGTAGCCACCCTCGAGGCGGTCATTGCCGGCGTCGCCATAGAGCGTGTCATCGTCGCTGTCGCCGGCGATCAGGATGTCATCGCCAGCCGTACCGCCGAGCACTACGGTAGCTGCGCCGGTGTAGTGCAGGTAATTCGAATCGGGCCCCGGTGTGTTGGGGTTGTCGCGAATCACCAGCGGTTTCATCGGGTTGCCGCTGAGCGGATCGGCATTAGCCGGCAGGTCATCGGCGGTGCCGACAATGCCATCTGGCCCGGCTATCACGCTCGGATTGAACTGTTTGCTCTGATCGACCTCAAGAATGAAATCCGGGGTCAGGAAGATGTTGCCCGGCAGATGCGTGGCGGTGGTGTTGAGCATCACCAGCTGAGCGAAGGAGTTGTTCTCCAACTCGGTGCCGAAATTGAGCCCCGCGGTACGCGACAGGTAATAGAAGCGGTCGCCGTTCTGCAAGGCTTCCAACTGAGACTCGAAGACGAAGTTGAAGGTCGAACCTAGCAGCCCGCCGAACGGCATCTGCTGCTCAGCCAGGCCGCCGATCCAGAAATCAACGGCGTTGAGACCGGTGATGGTCACGCCTCCTGGGCCGTTGGCCCAAGCCCCGGTGCTATTGAGGAAGTCGAGCCTATCCGCCGGCGCACCGGCGCCGCCGAGCACGATGGCCGTGGCGGCCGCACGCTTGCCGTCGAGTGTGGTTTCGGCAGTGATCGTCGAGTGGGTACCGTAGGCGGCGATGAAGTTGATCAACGACTCCGGGTGTTTGATGTGCATCACGAAGTCGGCCCAACTGATGTAGGGCTTCAGCTGGCTGTCCTGGGTCATCTCGAAGAAAGTGGCGCGCGCCGCGTTCAGTGATGGAATGCCAGTGTCACGACCGCGCGCGATGTTAATCGCGGCCAAGTCGAGTGGCAGACCAACCAGATTGTTACGCAAGGCCTCGGTGACAAACTCGTCGATCTCGTTACCGACCTGACGGGTCACGCCACGCACAATGGCGCCGGCAGCTTCGTCAGGACTCAGCCCGTTCGGATTAAACTCCAGCGGGTTGAGGAAGGCCGCGATCAGGCCTATTTCACTGGAGGCGAAATTCGGGTCGAGACGGTCGATGGTCTCGAGCAACATCGAGTGCCCGAAGCGATACACCGTATGCGCAAACTCGGCAACGATCGACGGATCGACCTGGGTGTCGTAGCCATTCGGCGCGAGGAAGATATCGATTTGTGGCGAGACAGTCCGGGCAAATTCCTCGAACACCAGGTGCTGATACTGCATTTCGGTGCCGAATTTTGCTGCTGCGAACAACCGCTCACCATTCCACTGCAGGGCATCGATCTCGGCCTGAGTCGTCGGCAGTGAAACCACTGGCGTCAGCAGCCACTGATTGAGAAAAGCCAGGTCATTCGACTCCAGCGCCACGCTTTTGCTCACCTCGACCAGTCGATTGTGCTCGGAGTGGAAGACGTGATGCACAGTAGTCAGGCCGATGTTCTCGTTGACCCGGCCATCGCCGGCGATGTAGTGCGCGTCAAGCAATTCGTTGTCGTAGAAACCTGCGGCTACCGGTCCACCGGCTACGTCGTCTGCATTCGGCGTGAGCATGTTACCGGCCTGATCCACTGGCACGGCGTTATGGGCGATGTCGATGAGGAACTGGTGACCCGTGCGCACGGCATTGGTCAGGTCGACTGGAGCCAGTGGATTGCCTTCAACCAGCGTGGTGCCATCGTCGGCATCACCGAGGATGCCGTTGGGCCCTGGGGTACGTATCACTACCTGTGCATAACCGTTCGGCCCTTTGATGAAGTTGCCGTATTGATCGGTAGCCAGCAGCGGCACGTTGTCGAAGTCGGCGTCGGTCAGGTTGATGCCGAGCAGATCACGGGCTTGCGCCTTGACCACCTTCCAGGTCGCCATGCCACCGATTTCCGTATCGTCGGCAGTGCCGAACTTGCCATCGGCACCCAGATCACGATTTGTAATCAGCTTGCCAGTGGCCACCGGCGCACCGGAACTGTTGAGTTGATAGGCGCGCAGAAATACCTGTTGCGAGGAATGCGAGCCGTAAGTCTGGTTCTGGTCGACAAAGGGCGAAGTGGTATTTTCCTGCTCGTGGATGTCGTCGGCGGTGCCGAGGATGCCGTCCGGCCCCGGCATATTGGTAGCCCGGGTGAGCACCATGAAGTTGGTCGGGCTGCCCGGTACGTAAAGCGGGTCATCCGGCTGCAACGGCATGAACACGGTGCCGCTGCCGCCCTTGGTCACCAGATCCAGACCGTGATCGAAGAACTGGCCGAAGAAGGTCATCCACTGGTTGAACGGCGCGGTCAGACCGAAGTCCGGCTTAATGTTCGGAATGAAGTTGACCAGGGTGTCGTCGGCAGTGCCGAAAACACCGTCCAAACCGGGGCTGACAACGACCTCGGAACCTGGATTGGCAGCCGCAGCCGCCACCGCCGCCGGGTTATTGGCAGTCTGGTCGACGATCAGGTTACTGATGATGCGCGGCTGCGAGTCGACCACCAGTCCGCTGGTCTGAGCGTAGGAGGTGCCCGCCTCCGCCGGGTTGAATACTGGCGTGGTCAGACGCGGAAAAATCGTGTCAGCCGCGCCGAAGCCGCTCTGCCCGGTCAAGAGGTTGTTGTAAGTCCCATCGATGGTGCGAAGGCCCCAGGGCACTTGTACGTTCGGCAGCAAATCGAGAAGATCGCCACCAGCGGCATGCGCTTCGGAAATGAGGATCTGCTGAAGAATGAACTCAAGATCGGATTTGATGAAGGTGGCCATGGCTATTACCTCAATGTTCAAGGCGCAGAAGCGCAAAAACAAAAAGCCACGGGCGTGCATCGACCTCGCAAAGGCGTGGCTCAGCGTTGCAATTCAGAAAGTGACGAGTGCCAGGAATAGGGCCAAACGCTCTCTACACCGATAGCCTGTGCTGATCAGCGCCCAACATGGTTTGGCTTTATCCCATCAACGCCGAAACAAGTTCGGCGTTGAGCCTCAGGCATAGGGTGGTCCACGGAGTTGTGGATCGAAGAAATGCCCTAGCAATGAAAGCTGTGCTTTCAGGTGACGCGAAACACTGTTCATTGTGTGTCTCTTCCGTCGGTGGCTGGCATAAGCCACTGCGCCCTCTCCTGCGCAATATGCTTCACCAGCAATCACTCACGCCTTGAATAAAGTACCGGCAGAAGGACCTGTCAATATATCAACCATTAAAAACAAGAAACTAATCTAGCAACTATAAGTTATTGATAAATAAATTTATTTTTTAATAAAAGAAAATAACGAATTTTTCACATTTTACTGACAAAAAATTCACGAATAACTAACGAAAATTTCACAAACACCCAACTAAATCCGACACTCTCACTACTTTCGGCAGGGTTAATAGCGCTGGAAGTCGATACGTCGACTTATTAGTGAAACAAGTGGGTCTGATTGATCGATTTGTACGCATAAGCGAGCCGACTCGAGTGGCCTTAACTCTATTTATGCCGAGCGCTAAACATCGGGGGATTGCCTAGGCTGATGAGTGACTTGTTATTCAGATGCCATTGCAGGTGGCTGCCTACAGTCCCGTAGGCTGAGTTAGACGCGTGCGCGGTTGCTCACTCAAACAGCCGTATCTGGCGCGGCGTAACCCGGTATTGGCTGCGCCAGTACCGACGCCGTGCTGGGTTACCCGGCGTTCGGAAAATGTAGTGCCTGAACCACGCTGGCATGCGCCGCTAACCCAGCCTTGTATCTCGACTATTGCTTCCCAAAGAGGCGATAGTCCCCGACTGATCATCGGGGGAGAGCCTGGAAGACGTACCCAGCCTCAGGCCACGAGCCTGTTTCGTAGATAGTGCTCCGGCCCTCCACACTCACTCGCAAAGTCCGAACGGTATCTAGGGCCTACCCTCGGTAAGAGCCCGCATTCACAAGGTTGGGCAGGGTGCAGTGATGATCGCTATCAATCGATGAAGGAGAGCTCATGTCCAGTATCGTTGGCATCGATATCGCCAAGCACAGCTTCGATATTGCCACCCTGCAAGCCAATGGCAAATTCCGCACCAAGAGCAAGTTGAGCAATGCGGCGGCGGGGTTTCAGACGCTCCAACAGTGGCTGAGCAAATACGCCGAGCCGAGCGCTTGGGTCGTGATGGAAGCCACCGGGGTCTACCACGAGGCCTTGGCGGAGTACCTGCACCAACTGGGTTACCGCGTGTGCGTCATGAATCCTGCGCAGATCGCCAGCTACGCCCAGAGCCAGTTACAGCGGGTCAAGACGGATCGAGTCGACGCCAAATTGATTGCCGACTATGGCCAGCGG
This sequence comes from Pseudomonas taeanensis MS-3, assembly GCF_000498575.2. GTDB lineage: Bacteria > Pseudomonadota > Gammaproteobacteria > Pseudomonadales > Pseudomonadaceae > Aquipseudomonas > Aquipseudomonas taeanensis. Next base: position 924,637 of record NZ_AWSQ01000002.1, on the reverse strand, counting down.
CACCTGGACAAGCTGCGGGCCTGGCAACCCGAACCGCTGGCCGCGCGGCGGTTGCGAGCGCTGGTACGTCGACTGGAAGACCTCAAGGAGATCGAGCAGATGGAGCTCAATCGCCTAGAGGTTTCGGACGCCAGCGTTCAGAGCTCTATCCGCTCAGTGCTGCAGCATGTCCAGGAGCAGATTGCCGATACCCTGAAGGCGATCCAGGATCACATCGACAACGATCCGGACTTGCGCGCCAAACGCGATCTACTGGTCAGCATCGACGGTATCGGCGATAAGACGGCGGCCTTGCTACTGGCCGAGTTGGGCGACCCCTTGGGGTTCAAGAGTGATCGGGCGATCACCGCGTTTGCTGGGCTGAATCCGAAGCTGCAGGACTCCGGCAAACACAAAGGCCATGTGTCTATCTCTCGCATGGGCTCCGCCCGCCTGCGCTCCGGGCTGTACATGCCTGCGGTCGCGGCGATGATCCACAACCCGGCGATCAAAGCCCTGAAGGAGCGCCTGCAAGCCCGGGGAAAGGCCGGCAAGCAGATCGTCTGTGCGGCGATGCGCAAACTGCTTCACATCGCCTATGGGGTGCTCAAATCAGGTGAGCCATTTGATGTCAAAAAGGCCCTTGCCCGCTGAGGGGCAAGACGGTATCTACAAGGTGGCTGCGTTTGCCAACCAGTGCCTTGTTTGTACTGACGTCTGAGTTGGGGGGACAGTTGTTGCGGAGATCCATCAAGAACCCAGCGACGCCAAGCACCACAGGCACCTAGCGTCGCTGGCAAACACTTACTTGCCGCGCTGCGCGTCCACACTGTAGGCGCCAGCACCTTGCACGTAGAGCAGCAGGAAACCGCCCGCCAGAGCCACGTTCTTCATGAACATGATCATCTGCATTTGATCGCTCCAGTTCATATGAAAGATCACCGCCGACGCCACGCAGAACGCGGCAAGTGCCAATGCAACCCAGCGCGTCAAAAACCCGATAATCAGCGCCAGCCCCCCCCCAAGCTCCAACAAGATCACCAGGGGTAACAGTGCACCAGGCACACCCATGCTCTCCATGTAACCCTGCGTTCCGGCATAACCTGTGATCTTGCCCACTCCGGCCAACACAAACATATGGGCAAGCATCAGCCGCGCGATCAAGACGATTGCATTATTCATAGAACCTCCTGTTGAGAGAAAACTGCTTCATCCAGCGTTTAGCATTGAACTCACTCACCGAGTGGCCCCGAGGGGCGTCTGAGCGGGAAACCTGCAACTCGTGAAACATGCCCCAATACTGGCGGGATGCTTCCATTCGCGCTCTGGTTTGACCTTAGCAACGGCCAACAGGCCTCGCCACTTCAGGCCAGATTAGCTGTCATCTCAGCGGCGCCTCGGCACACCCCGCCGCAAGACGCGTTGTTGGGGCTTGCGGCCCATCGCGCGAACCCCGAAGCTAGGCCCATCAGCCACTGAATGGCGAGGACTGGCCTTGGACTGGCAAACACTGCTTAACCGCGAACGACTCGGTAAACCGGCGCACAGCGTCGACGAACTGGGCCGCACCCCGTTTCATAAAGATCACGACCGCATCATCTTTTCCGGCGCCTTTCGCCGCCTGGGACGCAAGACTCAGGTGCATCCGGTATCGAGCAACGACCATATCCACACGCGCCTGACCCACTCGCTGGAGGTCAGTTGTGTCGGCCGCTCGCTGGGCATGCGCGTCGGCGAGATGATTCGCGCGGACCTGCCCGACTGGTGTGAGCCCAGCGACCTGGGCATGGTCGTGCAATCGGCGTGTCTGGCCCATGACATCGGCAACCCGCCGTTTGGTCATTCGGGCGAGGATGCGATTCGCCACTGGTTTCAGCAGGCCGCCGGACGCGGCTGGCTGGATGCGATGAGCGATACCGAGCGCAATGACTTTCTCAGCTTCGAGGGCAATGCTCAGGGCTTTCGGGTGCTCACCCAGTTGGAATATCACCAGTTCGATGGCGGCACGCGGTTGACCTACGCGACCCTCGGCACCTACTTGAAATATCCCTGGACCGCCCGCCACGCCGAGGCGCTCGGCTACAAGAAGCACAAGTTCGGCTGCTACCAGAGTGAGCTGCCGCTGCTCGAGCAGATCGCCCACAAACTCGGCCTGCCGCAAATCGAAGAGCAGCGCTGGGCGCGCCATCCCCTGGTGTATCTGATGGAGGCGGCGGACGATATTTGCTATGGCCTGATCGACCTGGAAGACGGCCTGGAAATGGAGCTGCTCGACTACAGCGAAGTCGAATCCCTGCTGCTCGGCCTGGTCGGTGATGACCTGCCGGAAACCTATCGCCAACTCGGCCCGCAAGACTCCAAGCGGCGCAAGCTGGCGATCCTGCGCGGCAAGGCCATCGAACACCTGACCAACGCCGCCGCCCATGCCTTTGTCGAACAGCAAGACGCGCTGCTCGCCGGCACTCTGCAGGGCGACCTGGTCGAACACATGCATGGCCCGGCCAAGCGCTGCGTACAAAGCGCCAAAGCCATGGCCCGGGAGAAAATTTTCCAGGACAAACGTAAAACCCTGCATGAGATCGGCGCCTACACCACCCTGGAAATTCTCCTCAACGCCTTTTGCGGCGCGGCTCTGGAGCAACACGGCGGACGCACGCCATCGTTCAAGCACCGACGCATTCTTGACCTGCTCGGCAACAACGCGCCGGACCCGAGCTGGCCGTTGCACCACTCATTCCTGCGCATGATCGACTTCATCGCCGGCATGACCGACAGCTACGCTACTGAAATGGCACGTGAAATGACGGGGCGTTCGAGTCCGATGTAACGAATGAAGGGCTATGCACCCATGATCTGTAGCGCCGAGCCGCAGCTTTTGTAGGATGGGTTAGCCGCGAAGCGGCGTAACCCACCAGCGGGGCCGCGACGGACACGGCTCACAACAGTGCTACCTAGCAGCTGCGCGTTCAGCAGGGATGGTGGGTTACGTCTACGGCTAACCCACCCTACGAGGGGGCGGGCAAGGTGGTGCCCATAGCCATTTTTATCGCAGCATCAGTGATGCATAGCACAGTACGGATAGGCTCTAAGCGATGAAAAGTATCCTGCGACAAACCCTGACCTGGCATGCCGGTCCACTCGCCTGGGGACCGGCAATGGTGGCAGGTTTCGGCTGCGCCCTGCCCTTGCTGCTCGGCCTGTTCAGTGCCCACTCGGGTTTTTTGTGGGCCTCGGCCGGTGCGTTTCTAGCCGCTCAAGCCAACCCATTACACCGTTTCGGCATGCTGCGCATGTTGCTACTCATTGGCCTTGGCGCCTGCAGCGCCGGATTGGGCTTCTGGGCGGCAAACCAGCCGCTGATCAGCCTATGTCTGTTCGCTGCCTTCGGCTTCCTGCTGGCCTGGCTGCAACGCTTCGGCACCGAGTCCGCTAAGCTGGGCCTCGGCCTTGCAGTCTGTTTGTGCCTGGGCCAAGGCCAGCAGGGACTCGGCAATCTACATAACCCCTATGCAGTGGCGATGTTGTTCATCCTCGGCGGGCTCTGGGTAATGCTGTTGGCATTTGGCCTGCGAGGTATGCACGGCCTGCGCATGTGGCCGTACATGCCGCGCTTCATCAGCATCCTCAAAGTGTTGAAACGTCACGCCAAGCGTCTACAGCAGCGGCAGTGGCGCCTGCATGCGCTGGGCTGCACCCTGGCCTTTTCGCTTGCCGGTCTGATCGTCAACCTGACGGGACTGCAGCGTGGCTATTGGTTGACCTTGACCGTGGTCACCACATTGCAGCTGGAGTTTCAGGGCAGCCTGGTACGCGCCCTGCAATCGAGCCTGGCCAGCTTCGGCGCCGCTGGACTGTTGATCTTGTTCGGCCATAGCCTGCAAAACCCAGCGCTGCTGGTCGCCAGTCTACTGCCGTTGATCGCACTCAGTCGGGCGGTACAGGCCAATCACTATGGCCTGTTCGTGATGCAAACCACCCTGATCTTCGTCCTGCTCGCCGAAAGCCTGTCGCACGACTGGAATCTAGCCGAAGTACGCCTGCTCAATGCCCTGATAGGTGTAGTCCTGGTGTTGTTTGTTGCCCTGCTGATGCACGGCCTGCGCCAGTTGCTGGATAAGCGTGCGAAGCGCCGGACGGCCCTCCAGCGGTAGCCCTGAGCCAATAGGCATAGCGCAACCCGCTGGCGGCTTGGTGGTACAGACTAGTAACTCATCTATCCGAAATCGCTTTTTAGTCGGCAGCTTTGCCGTCCGTTCACTATGCTTCCTGGGACCACAGCGCAATCCATGGAGTGACGCGCTATGCCCATCAGCACTCGGCCCCGCACTCGCCGATTCCCACTCCACGTCCATATCAGCGTTCTGTTTACCTTACTGTTGCTGCTGACCGGTGTGGCGCTGGGGCTGTTTAACTACCAGCAGACCTCACAGATCATCTTTTCCAGCAGCGCCAAGCTGTTCGAACGCATCCAGCAGGATGTGCAGCGGGATATCGAGCATACCTACCAACCGATTCGTAACCTGCTCAGCTTGCTGAGCCACGGCGAGCGCATTCACGGTCTCGATCGCCATGAACGCATGCAGCTGCTCCCCCTGCTCGCCCAGGCCCTACGCGACAATCCCAAGCTCGCCTCGTTGTACCTCGGCTATGAGGACGGCGACTTCTTTATGGTTCGCCCGCTACGCAGCGAAGCGCTCAAGAAAGCCTTCGACGCGCCAGCCAATGCAGCATTCCAGGTATGGAGCATCAACCGTTTGGGCCAGGCACGCCCAGACTCCGAGTACCTGTTCTTCGACGACAACCTGCAGTTGCTCAGCTGGCGCCAGAACCTCAAGGAGTCTTACGACCCACGCGCTCGCCCCTGGTACAACAGCGCGCTGCTCAGCGACGAGCACTACACCACGGCCCCGTATGTATTTTTCTCCAGCAGAGAAGTGGGCACCACCATCGCGTTGCACAGCAATGACAAGACCGTACTGGGCGCCGACCTGACCCTGGTCGATCTTTCCGCCACCCTGGCGCAACACCAGGTCACCGCCAACAGCCAAGTCATCCTGTTCGACCCCGCGGGCAATGCCGTGGCCTATCCCGACAGCACGCGTCTGGTGCAGCACAACGACAGCCCTCATCAGGTCCCAGCGCGTGACCTCAGCCCGGCGCTGGACGCACTGCTGGCGGATGGCCTGGCCGGTCCACAGCAGCGGGTCATACAACTGCGCAAGAAGCGTTGGGTGACGTCGCTCAGCCACTTGCAGGAGGGCGGCCCCCAGGGTTTGTATCTGGCCTTACTGGTGCCGGAAGAAGAGCTGTTGGCTGACGCTTATCGCATCCGCTGGCAAAGCGCGCTAGTCACCCTGAGCATTCTGCTGCTGTGCCTGCCGCTGGGCTGGCTGGCCTCGCGCATCATCGTCAGGCCCCTGCGTGGACTGGTGCTGGAATCCGAGGCGATCCGCCGCTTCGACTTTAACTACCCCGCCAGCGGTCATTCACCGGTGCTGGAAGTCGACCAGCTGGCCGAGTCCATGACCCGGATGAAAGAGACCATCGCCAGCTTCCTGGAGATCGCCGCCAGTCTGTCGGCCGAAACCCGCTTCGATGCCCTGCTCAAACGGGTCCTGGAGGAAACCGTGGGCATCAGCCAGGCGCAAGGCGGCTTGATTTACCTGGTCGACGCCGAAAGCGGACGCTTGGCGCCACAGGCGCTGATCCTCAATGGCAAACAACACAGCCTTGCGCGGCACGGCATCTCCGCCTACGAAAAAGAGGGTCAGCCACTGCCCGACTGGCTGCAACAGCCGGCAAGCGGCGGCAAGAGCACGGTCACCACTATTGGTTTCGATCAGGCCGGTGAGTACCAGCGTCTGCTACAAGCCCTCGACTGTGCCCGCGTACATGTGATCTCGACCGGCCTGCACCATCGCCAAGGCGACACCGTTGGTGTGCTGGTATTGCTGCACTGCGACACGGGCGAAGAATCCGACCTGGTGATCCAACGCCCCGAACGCCTGGCCTTCATCGAGGCGGTCTCCGGCGTCGCCGCGTTGTGCATCGAAAGCCAGCGCTTGCTGGAGCGGCAGAAACGCCTGCTCGATGCCATCATCCAACTTGTCGCCGGTGCCATCGACGCCAAGAGTCCTTACACCGGCGGTCACTGCCAGCGTGTGCCGGAAATCACTCTGATGCTCGCTCACGCGGCGGCTGACAGTGACGAGCCAGCCTTTCACGACTACCAGCCCAGCGCCGAAGAATGGGAAGCCCTGCATATCGCCGCCTGGTTACATGATTGCGGCAAAGTCACCACCCCCGAATACGTAGTGGACAAGGCGACCAAGCTGGAGACCCTCTATGATCGTATTCATGAAGTGCGCACCCGTTTCGAGGTCCTCAAACGCGACGCCTGGATCGCCTACTGGCGTGGCTGCGCGCAAGGAGGCGCCGAGGAATCATTGGCCGCCCTGCGCGATGAATTGCTGACGACCCTGGATGAGGAGTTCGCCTTCGTCGCGCGCAGCAACCTGGGCGGCGAAACCATGGCTGACGCCGATCTGACGCGCCTGCAACAGATCGCCAAACGCACCTGGATGCGCACTCTGGATGACCGCCTCGGCGTGTCATGGGAAGAAGCCCAGCGCCAAGCCCGACAGCCAGCACCGAGCCTACCGGTCAGCGAACCGCTGCTGGCCGACCGCCCCGAACACCTGTTCGAACGCCCAGCTGCCGAGCTCATTCCCGAGAACAATCCCTGGGGCTTCAAGTTGCAGGTGCCGCAGCACAAGTTCAACCGCGGCGAGCTGTACAACCTGAGCATCAGCTACGGCACCCTGACAACCGAGGAACGCTACATCATCAACCACCACATCGTGCAGACCATCCTGATGCTCAGTCGCCTGCCCTTCCCCGAGCACTTGCGGCATGTCGCGGAGATCGCTGGCGGCCATCACGAGAAGATGGACGGCTCGGGCTATCCAAAAGGTCTGCGTCGCGAACAGATGAGCCTGCCGGCCAGGATGATGGCGATTGCCGATATCTTCGAGGCGCTGACAGCAGCGGACCGGCCCTACAAAAAAGGCAAACTGCTCTCCGAGTCACTCAACCTCATGGCGAACATGTGCAAAGGCGCGCACATCGACCCCGAGCTGTTTGCCTTGTTCGTGCGCGCGAAAATCTATCAACGTTACGCCGAACGTTTTATGCAGGCGCAGCAAATCGATGCAGTGGATGAACACAGCGTGCTGAAGAAAGCCGGACTGGTGGACTAGGTCTGCAGGATCTTATGGCGGGACGATAAAGAAGTGCAGGGTGATGCAGCGATAGCGGGGCTAAACAGCGGCAGGGCATGCGTTGCGCATGCCCTGCCGGCGGACATCAGGCCGGGTTGACCTGAGCTTCCGGGTACCAGACATCCATCAACGGGCTGACATTGAAGTCGACCAGCTCGCTGCGGCCCTTCAGCCAGGCCTCGACAGCAGCACGCTGCTCGTCGTTGACCGAGCCGCGCTTGGCCAGGCACACCAGGCCGTAGTCATCGCCACCGACATAACCCAGGCCGTTGGCCGTCATGGCGTCGCTGAGGAACTGATCGAGGAATGCATCAACGGCCTCGTCAGTCAGGTCCTCTTTAAAGTTCAGGTTCAGCTCAAAACCCAGCTCTTGGAATTCATCCACGCAGAGTTTTTTGCGCAGACGGCGGGAACGGTTGGTAGCCATGAAACAATCCTCAAGAGTGATAACGCGCGGCACTTTAGCAGTTTAGCGCTCGACATGCCCGACTCTCTGTTAGCTGAGCCATCAGCGGCCAATAAATAACTAGCGCACGCTGGTCGTAGAGCCGCCCTGGCGCCTTGGCCTTCGGGCATAATGCGCAACAATCTGCCAAACCGCTGTGGGACTTTGCGCCTAAGCCGCGTGTCCTTTTCAGCCCTCGCCTGGAGGGTACCTGCCCCATGATCAAAACCCTGCGCCAACTGGCTATTGCCGGCTTGCTACTGCCGCTCGCCCTGCCCCTCAACGCCGCCGTCGACAGCAGTTTGCCCAGCAAAGTGCAGCAGGCGCTGAAAGCCAACAAGATCAACTCCAGGTCGCTGTCATTGGTTACCCTGCCGCTCAACGGCCCGGGCAACAGCACCTTTTTCAATGCCGATATTTCAGTCAACCCGGCTTCGACCATGAAGCTGGTGACCACTTATGCCGCACTGGAACTGCTCGGCCCTACTTACCAGTGGAAAACCGAGTTTTACACCGACGGCACACTGAAAGGCGACGTACTACACGGCAACCTGTTCCTCAAAGGGGGCGGTGACCCCAAGCTGAACATGGAGAAGCTCTGGTTGCTGCTGCGTGACCTGCGCGCCAATGGCGTACGCCAGGTGACGGGCGACCTGATTCTCGACCGCAGCCATTTCAACCAGCCCGAACTGCCTACCTTCAATGATGACGGCGGTGACTCCAACAAACCTTTCCTGGTCACCCCCGACGCCCTACTGGTCAATCTCAAGGCCCTGCGCTTTATCGCGCGCAACGAGGCGGGCACCGTGCACATCGCCGCCGAACCACCGATTGCCAATATTCGCATCGACAACCGAGTCACATCACTGAAAGCCGGCAAATGTCCGGGTTGGCCGGACGTGCGTTACAACCCGGTGAAACAGTTCGACGGCACCACGGTGATCGTCACCGGCAAGCTGGCGGCGGGCTGCAGCGCGCAGACTTACCTGTCGCTGCTCGATCACCCGAGCTATGCCGCCGGCACTGTCAGGGCAATCTGGCAGGAGCTGGGGGGCAGCATCCTCGGCAAGGACCGCATGGCCGAAGTCCCGAAGAACGCCCGCCTGCTCGCCCGCGCCTTCTCCCCGGACCTGGTGGAGATCATCCGCGACATCAATAAATACAGTAACAACACCATGGCTCGACAGTTGTTCCTGAGCCTCGGCGCGCGCTTTCGCAACGAAGCCGACGGCGACGATGCCAAGGCCGCACAGCGGGTGATCCGCGCTTGGTTGGCGCGCAAAGGCATCACCGCCTCACAACTGGTGATGGAGAACGGCTCGGGTTTGTCCCGCGCCGAGCGTCTCAGCGCCCGGGAGATGGCGAAGATCCTGCAACTGGCCTGGAAAGGCCCCTATGCAGCCGAATTCATCAGCTCCCTGCCACTGGTGGCGATGGACGGTACCATGCGCAAACGCCTGCAGCGCACCGCCCTGGTCGGCGAGGCGCACATCAAAACCGGTACGCTGAACAATGTGCGCGCCATCGCCGGTTTCAGCCGCGACAGCAATGGCAATAGCTGGGCCGTGGTGGCGATTCTCAACGATCCCAAGCCCTGGGGCGCCTCATCGATTCTCGACCAGGTACTAATCGACCTGTATCGCCAGCCCAAAACCCGCTAACGAACGTGTAGGAGCGACCTTGGCGGCGATGAGCTACAGACTCAATCGCGGCCAAGGCCGCTCCTACACAAACCAGATCAGCCGCGCGAGGTCAGTCGCCAGGCCCGATGGATTTTCGGGTTGCGGGCGAAATCCGGATCCAGGGTCGAAGCGCTGATCTCCTCCACCGCATAACGCGTCGCCAGCCCCTCATCGAGCAGGAACTTGCGGAAGTTGTTGGAGAAGTACAGCACGCCGCCCGGGGCCAGGCGCGCCATGGCCAAGTCGAGCAATTGCACGTGGTCGCGCTGCACGTCGAACACGCCCTCCATACGCTTGGAGTTCGAGAACGTCGGCGGGTCGATGAAGATCAACTCGTACTCGCCGCGATCTTCCGCCAGCCAGGTCATCACATCGCCCTGCTCCAGCTTGTTCTTGTCGGAGAAGCCATTGAGCGACAGGTTGCGTCGCGCCCAGTCCAGATAGGTCTTCGACAGATCGACACTGGTGGTACTGCGCGCCCCGCCCTTGGCCGCATGCACAGTCGCGGTAGCGGTATAGCAATACAGATTGAGGAAGCGCTTACCGGCGGCCTCACGCTGGATACGCAAACGCAACGGTCGGTGATCGAGGAACAACCCGGTGTCGAGGTAATCGGTGAGGTTGACCAGCAGCTTGGCGCCGCCCTCGTTCACCTCCATGAATTGCCCCTGAGTGGCCTGGCGCTGGTATTGCTTGGTGCCTGCCTGGCGCTCGCGGCGCTTGATGATCACCTTGCTCTTGTCGACATTCAGCGCCTGCGGGATCGCCGCCAGAGCATCGAACAAGCGCGCCTGGGCCTTTTCCGGGTCGATTGACTTGGGCGCAGCGTACTCCTGCACGTGTACCCAGTCTTCATAGAGATCGATCGCCAGGGCGTACTCCGGCATATCGGCGTCATACAGCCGGTAGCACTCAACGCCCTCGCGCCGCGCCCACTTGCCCAACTGCTTGAGGTTCTTCTGCAGGCGGTTGGCGAACATCTGCCCACCTTCGCTCAGGCGCGCCTGCTCGACGACTGGGGCCGGCGCCGGCGCCGGCTTGAGCGGATTGCCGTTCTTATTGTACTGACGCTCTTGCGGCTCCAGCGGCGCCTTGGCGGCTTCAGCCTGCTCGCGCTCACGCTCGCGTTGCTCCGGCGTACGGCGCTCGCCGGTGACGAACTGCTCCGGCTGCACCTTGATCAGCAACAACTTGCACGGCAAGGCGCCGTTCCAGAAGGCGTACTGTTTGTGGCTGCGAATGCCCATGCGCTTGCCCAGATCGGGCGCGCCGGTGAACACCGCCGCCTCCCAACCCATACAGGCCTGGCGCAGACGTTCGCCGAGGTTCTGGTAGAGGTACAGCAGGCTGGCCTCATCGCCAAGCCGCTCGCCATAAGGTGGATTGCAGATCACCAGGCCTTTCTGGTTCTGATCCGGGCGCGGTTCGAAGGTCGCCACTTCACCCTGGTACACCTTGATCCAGTGGCTCAGCCCGGCGCGATCGATGTTGTTGCGCGCCGGCTGAATCAGCCGCGGGTCGGCTTCATAGCCACGAATCCATAACGGCGGCTTGGCCAGGCCTTCGGCCTCGCGCTGCTTGGCCTCGGCATGCAGTTTTTTCCACAGGGCCGGCACATGACCCAGCCAGTTACTGAAGCCCCACTGCTCGCGGGTGAGGTTCGGCGCGATGTCAGCAGCGATCATCGCCGCCTCCACCAGAAAGGTGCCCACACCGCACATGGGGTCGGCCAGCGCGCCACCTTCGGCGGCAATACGTGGCCAGCCGGCGCGAATCAGCACTGCCGCAGCGAGGTTTTCCTTGAGCGGCGCAGCGCCTTGCTGCAGGCGATAGCCACGCTGATGCAGGCTGTGCCCGGAGAGGTCCAGTGACAGAATCGCCTCGCCGCGATCCAGGCGCAGGTGAATGCGCAGATCCGGGTTGAGCTTGTCAATCGACGGACGCGTACCATCGGCCTGGCGCAGCTTGTCGACGATTGCGTCCTTGACTTTCAGCGCACCGAAATGGGTGTTGTCGATGCCCGAGCCATGACCACTGAACTCCACTGCCAGGCTACCGGCAGGCTGCAGATGTTCAAACCAGTCCACTTCCAGCACGCCTTCATAGAGCGTTTCGGCGTCCTGTACCGAGAAGCGCTTGAGCACCAGCAACACGCGGTTGGCCAGACGCGACCACAGACACAGCCGGTAGGCAGTCTCCATCGTGGCCATGCCGCGGATGGCGGAAGTATGTTCGCGCGCCTCCTCGAGCCCCAGGTTGCTGGCTTCCTCGAGCAGCAAGCCTTCCAGGCCTTTGGGGCAAGTGAGAAAGAGTTCGTAACGATCCGACATGGGAATATCCAGTGCCTAAGGCAATAAGCGGCGTGAAGAGCAATCAACACAGCCAAAATAAGTGACAAAAAGTCGCAGCGCGACCCTTCGTCGGAATAAACAATACTCACAATCGCGAGTTATTCGCGATGGCATAACACCAGCACACACAGCGCAAACGCCCATGACGTCAGTGCCCGTCTGCAAAAGCGGTGCATTTCCTGACCCGCCTTATGGCCACACCCTCAAAAGCATTGCGCCTTTATGACAAAACGATCATTCACAGGCACTCAAGCATTCGATAGAAATCTACCTAGGCCGTCGCCGCAAGGGCGAGGGCACAGGAGGTTCGCGACGCCGGCAGCGAACACCGATGGCAGATACTTTCTGCCTGACCTCGCCACGAGGTCTAAGGGACATAACAGTCAACAAGTGAGGGCAACACCCTATGAGAAGACTTAAGCGTGACCCGTTAGACAAAGCTTTTTTGCGCGGCTATCAATACGGCATCAGTGGTAAATCCCGCGAAATGTGTCCTTTCACTCTTCCGTCCGTTCGCCAAGCCTGGTTAAACGGCTGGCGCGAAGGTCGCGGTGACAACTGGGACGGCATGACCGGCACCGCCGGTATCCATCGACTCAACGAACTTCACGCTGTCGGCTGAACAAGGAACCTACTGACTTCACCATGCGGTCCCATCCGGGCCGCGGGCGCAAGCCCAAGGGCTCCCTCAGGGAGCCCTTTTTATTGCCCTCATGCCTTACGCGGCAGCCCGGCAATCGCATCCACCGCTTCGCGGATCAACGCCGGCCCCTTATAAATAAACCCTGAATAAATCTGCACCAGACTGGCGCCCGCGGCGATCTTCTCTGCAGCGTGCCTGCCTTCGGTGATGCCGCCTACGGCAATGATCGGCATGCGCCCAGCCAGCTCACTGGCCAGCACCTGGACTATATGCGTGCTCTGGTCGCGCACCGGCGCACCGGACAGACCGCCCGCCTCATCGCCAAACTCCAGCCCTTTGACCCCTTCACGGCCCAGCGTGGTGTTGGTAGCAATCACTGCGTCCATCCCGGCTTCGAGCAATGCGGCGGCGACTTGCCGAGTTTCCTCGTCGCTCATGTCCGGGGCTATCTTGATCGCCAGCGGTACCCGCTTGCCATGTTGCTGAGTCAAAGACTCCTGACGCTGGCGCAAGGCTTCGAGCAGCTGCTTGAGCGAGTCACCAAACTGCAGGCTGCGCAAGCCCGGGGTGTTCGGCGAGCTGACGTTGACCGTGACGTAACTGGCGTGGGCATAAACCTTGTCCAGACCTAGCAGGTAGTCGTCCACTGCTCGCTCGACCGGGGTATCGAAGTTCTTGCCGATATTGATACCCAGTACGCCGTTGAACTTCGCTGCCTGTACCCGTGCCAGCAGATGATCGACACCGTGATTATTGAAACCCATGCGATTGATGATCGCCTCGGCCTCTGGCAGACGAAACAGGCGTGGCTTGGGGTTGCCCGGCTGCGGGCGGGGCGTCACGGTGCCGATTTCGACAAAGCCAAACCCCAACTGGGCGAAGCCATCAATGGCATCGCCATTCTTGTCCAGGCCGGCTGCCAATCCGACCGGGTTGGCAAACTCCAGGCCCATGACCTTGACCGGCAAGCTGGCCGGCGCTTTGTTCAGCCAAGCATTAAGGCCCAGCCGACCGCCGGCGCCGATCAGGTCGATAGACAGTTCGTGAGAGGTCTCCGGGGAGAGTTTGAACAGCAGCTCGCGGGCCAGGGTATACATGGGCAGGCTTAGCTCGATAAGGGTGAAGTCGGGAAGCCAGCGATTATAGCCGTCCAGGCGCCCTGCACGCGAGGCGCCCTGGCACTTCAGTTCAAACGCCGCAGGTTCACTAATTCGCCAGCCGCGCTAAACTCCAACTCAAAGGCGCCGTAAACGCCTTCATGGGTCAAAAACGGCCGAACGTGATGAGCGGGCAGACTGACCCGACGACCGTCACGGCTGTGCAGCAGAATGCGGTTGGCGCGGCCTTGATAGACTGCACGCAAACGCTCGGCAGATAACGCAATATCCAGTACCAGACTGGGCATGGAGGCACCTTCACAAATGAGTGCGGCAATCTTGCCACAAGCGGCGCACAGCCCCCGTAATAAACCTGTCGTATTGTCCGGCATAGGCTGTGCAAGGTGCGCAAGGCACTGTCACACTGGCGTAGATGATCCTGGAGTTCGTATCCGGCCATGAGTCTGTCCGAGCAACCCGCTACCCTCAGTTCACGCCTTGCCGGCCTGGCCCAACGCCTGGGTCTGATCGGTCGTGTGCCACGCCAGATACTGGAGCGCGCCAGCACCCTTCGCCTGCCATTCGCCCCGCTGCCGGCACGCCGCGATAGCATCTGCTGGCTGGATGGCCCACAGCTACATCGCCTGGTCGAACTACCGCGTGACGCGCTCTCCGGCCCGGTTCAGGAAGACAAGGCCCAAGCCCGTGCAGTGCTGATGCGGATCGTCGAGGTGCATGAGCAGCAGCTGGCATCGTTCGACCTGCGTCGGGTCGATGGGTTGTCCAGCAACGAACCCGACCAAGCCCACTTTTCCTGTTTCGAGGATTACGCAGCCAGCGAAGGCTGCCGTCACGTGCGCATCATCAGCTACAAAGACTTCGTCAAAACCATCAGCCTGGCCCTGCCGCGGTTTCTCGCTGGCGATCCGATCGAATTACGTCAAGCCTGCTGGCATGGCGAGCGGGTGTTCTGGGCTGGCGAGCATCACAGCGAAGCCTTCGCCTGTGCCGTAGCCTATGCCCGCCGGCGCGAGCTGGAAGTCGCCCTACCCGCCCAGTTATCCCACTACCGTCTGAGCGTCAACGGCCTGACGGAATTGCAACGCTGCTATCACGTCCTGGCCATGCCCGGCGCCGCTTGGAGCGACCCGGCGTTTATGAGCCTGCTGCTGGATAACGGCCTGCCTTACGCACGCCTGTCGCTGCTACGCACCCCAGGCGCTGCGGAGTTCCTCCTGCTGCCCAAACACTCAGCCGAGGCCACCGCCCTGGGTGAAGGCCTGCGCCTGGCCGGGGCAGCTGATGTGGTAGCGTACATGAAGACTCTCGCGGCGCAGAACGCGGCTGAAACCCATCAGCGCTAAAGACATGAGACCTGCCAGGCGAACAGGGCTTTGCGTTTCGACTCGTAGCCCGACCGGCTAAGGCTCAGCCCGCCCCGTCTTCACTGTCACACAACTCATCCAGCACGGCTTGGTGACGACTCGTCCACTCCTCCAGTGAAACACCACTGCTTTTCAACAGATCTGGATTGCACTTGACCAAATAGACTGCCGCCTTTTGTGCGGAATCCGCCACCTTGAGCTCCAGTGGTTGCCGGTCGACCGGCCCTTCGTAAGCGATCCAGCGGCTGAATTCCTCGAACACACTGCAGACTTTCTCGAAGTCCTCGTCGTGCATCTTCTGCCAGCCGTTCTCAATATTCTCCAAGCGCTTGGGTTTTATCCCGACGATTTCCGCGAAGGCGGGCCGACTCAGGCCCATCAGTTCGCGCAGGCCCCGAAGCCGCTCGCCAGCTGTAAATAGGAAACGCCTCTTCGTCATCGTTGACCCAGCCTTGACGGGAAATCATTATGCTGTTGACTTACTAATAATTAGTAACTAAAACTAACAGCGTGGAACCTGGCCCATCGCGAACAGGCCTGCCGAGGAGGTCGTCATGGTGCAGGAAGCCGAATGAAAGTGGAAGAACTTGCCGGTGACCTCTTCGTTGCCTGCCCTCGCTACATCACTCTGGAGCGATTCGCCGAACTGACGGGATTCAAGGAGCAGAAGAAGATGCTGGCTCGATGGGTCGCCGAGGGTGCTCTGCCCACTCGCCGTTTTGGCCAGCATCGAATGATCGACATGCATGCGTTGCTCCAGCGCCTTAGACAAGCCAAAGGAACTCAAGGATGAAACACGTCTGTCTTTCACAAGTATGCCTACACGCCGTCGATCTGGTTCGGGGCAAGATCATCCACCTGCAGGAAGAAGAGCGCGTCCTCTTCGAACCCTTTTCATCGATCGGCTATTTAAGTTTCATGCCTTGCGCGCACACACCAACACTGACCCTATGCTCCTGCCGTCACCCTGCGCTCTTCGAGTTCTATTTCTACTATCGCTGGCTGCCCGGCAATCTGCATCACTTCAAGTTGCCGCATGGCGAGCGCACGCATGAATTGATTTAGCCACACGAAGACATTCATCGAGGCGTCACCTGCTGAATCTCTCCACTATCGCCGGCCTGACAAATCAACAGAGACTGAGCGCGGTGCCCACACGCCAAGAGAGCCTCAGGCTTTCGCCGCCCGCCAGTATTTCGCGTAAGCGTCGACAATCGGCCCTCCCGACAGACCTCTATAAAAAAGCCCCGCACTAGGCGGGGCTCAGGTTTAGCTCAGACAGGCCTCAGGGAATGCAGACTCCATGCTGAGCGCTTTGCGCCAGGTCCATCAGTTCACGGTTGGCGACTGCGTACATGGCGTAGTCGGCGCCGGTCGACGCGCGCAGCTCAGCGAGCATGTTTTTCCAACGCTCCACCAGCGGACGGTGCTGCTCCAGCCATACCCCCACGCGCTCATCGATCAGCTCAGGCCCGTCGGCCATTTGCAGAACCGAAACGGTGATCGCCCGCTGCTGCCAATCCAGATCATCACGGAACGCTTCCCGCGCCAGAGCCTGCCAGTTGCTTTCCACCGCCAGGCTGGTGATTTGCTGCACGTACCAGGACAGCTCCAGCGCCCCGCCTACAGCGAAGTAAGCCGTCGCCACCTGAACCGGATCCTGACCGGTGACATCCGAGGCCTCGATAATTGGCAGCAAGGTGTACAGGTGACTGGTTCCCGCCACCACGCGCGCCAACGCCTCAGGCACACCGGCTTCGACATAGCCCTGGAAGCGCGCCAGCCACTGCTCGCGCGCCGGCCCCTCAAGCAATTCGTCCAGGCGCATGGCCAAGGCTTCGATGCGCGGTGCGAAATGCGCCACGTCGTGAGCGGCATCCAGCTCGTTACGCCGGCTACGCAGGAACCAACGCGTGGCACGACGGCCCAGACGCATCAACTCGTCCATCAGGGCCAGTTGCAGCTCGGCCGGCACTTGGTAATCCAACGCTTCGATCTGCTGCCACCAATGCGGCAAGCGGAATACATCACGCACAATCACATAGGCGCCCGCGACATTCGCCGCGCTCATGCCGGTGGACTCCTTCAAGCGCTGCACGAAGGTAATGCCCATGTGGTTGACCAGATCGTTGGCAATCTGCGTGCTGACAATCTCACGCTTCAGACGATGACGGTGCATGGCTTCGCCGAACTTATCCGCCAGCAATGACGGGAAGGCGGTTTCCATCTCACGCGCCAAGTAGTCATCATCCGGCACTTGGGATTTCAGCAGCGACTCTTTCAGATCGATCTTGCTGTAGGAAATCAGCACCGACAGCTCAGGTCGTGTCAGGCCCTGACCACTGGCGGCACGCTCGTTGAGTTCCTCGTCCGTGGGCAAGAACTCCATGCCACGATCCAGTTTACCCGCGGTCTCCAGCGCACCCATCAGGCGCTTGTATTCGGCCAGACGTTCACGTGCGCGGCGCTCGGCAATAGACAATGCCTGCGTCTGTTTGTAGTTGTTGCCCAATACCAGACAACCTACCGCGTCGGTCATTTCGGCCAACAACGTATTGCGCTGCTTACCGGTCATATCCCCTGCGGTAACGATCTCGTTGAGCAGGATCTTGATATTGACCTCATGGTCGGAACAGTCGACCCCGGCGGCGTTGTCGATGAAGTCGGTGTTGCTGGCGCCGCCATTGAGGCCGAACTCCACCCGACCGAGCTGGGTCACGCCGAGGTTACCGCCTTCGCCCACCACCTTGGCGCGCAACTCGCGACCGTCGACACGCAGCGCATCGTTGGCCTTGTCGCCCACATCGGCGTGGCTTTCCTTGCTCGACTTGACGTAGGTGCCGATGCCGCCGTTCCACAGCAGGTCAACTGGCGCCTTGAGCAGGGCATTGAGCAGTTCGGTCGGCGCCAACTTGTCGGCACGGATATCGAAGCGTTCCTGCATCTGCGGGGTGATGGCGATGCTCTTGGCACTGCGCAGGAAAATACCGCCGCCGGCAGAGATCAACGAGGCATCGTAATCCGCCCAGGACGAACGCGGCAGGTCGAACAGTCGCTGGCGCTCGACGAAGCTCTTCGCCGCATCCGGGTTAGGGTCGATGAAGATGTGCATGTGGTTGAACGCCGCAACCAGCTGCAGCTTGTCGGAGAGCAGCAGGCCGTTACCGAACACGTCACCGGCCATGTCGCCGATGCCGATCACCGTGGTGTGGTCCTTTTGCACATCGATACCGCGCTCACGGAAGTGACGCTGCACCGAAACCCAGCCGCCCCTGGCCGTGATGCCCATGCCTTTATGGTCATAACCAGCCGAGCCACCCGAGGCGAAGGCATCGCCGAGCCAGAAGTCGTACTCGCCGGCAATACCGTTGGCGATATCGGAGAACGTCGCGGTGCCCTTGTCCGCTGCGACCACCAGGTAGGGG
Source organism: Pseudomonas taeanensis MS-3 (assembly GCF_000498575.2). GTDB lineage: Bacteria > Pseudomonadota > Gammaproteobacteria > Pseudomonadales > Pseudomonadaceae > Aquipseudomonas > Aquipseudomonas taeanensis. The sequence continues at coordinate 906,350 of NZ_AWSQ01000002.1, read as the reverse complement.
TCGTCCTCGTCATGGCGCACCACGTTGACCGGCGGTACCACTTCGCCTTCCTTGAGGTTGTCGGTAATGTCCAGCAAACCACTGATGAAGATTCGATAGCAGGCAATACCCTCGGCCTGGATCTCATCGCGCGACCCCCCTAACGGCAGGCGCCGCGGCACGAAACCACCCTTGGCACCGACTGGTACGATCACGGCGTTCTTCACCTGCTGAGCCTTGACCAGGCCGAGCACTTCGGTGCGGAAGTCTTCCTCGCGGTCCGACCAGCGCAGGCCACCCCGTGCGACCTTGCCACCGCGCAAATGGACACCCTCGACACGCGGCGAGTAGACGAAAATCTCATACTTCGGCACCGGCTTGGGCATGTCCGGGATAGCCCGCGGATTGAGCTTGAAGCTGAAGTAGGGCTTGCCCAGCCCTGCGGCATCGACCTGGTAAAAGTTGGTGCGCACGGTGGCTTTGATCAGGTCCAGATAGCGGCGCAGGATGCGGTCTTCGCTCAGCACCGCGACATTGTCCAGGGCATTGACGATCGCCTGCTCCAGCTTCTGCTGCTTGCTGTCGAGGTCCTCGGCAGTCAGCTTGCGCGCCAGATAGAAACGGGTCTTGAACAGCCGCACCAATTCCTTGGCGATATTGGTGTGACTGACCAGGGTGCTGGCGACATAGCTGAGAGAGAAACCCAGGCGAATCTGCTTGAGATAACGCGCGTAGGCACGCAGCAACGCCACATCGCGCCACGGCATGGCGGCAGTCAGCACCAGTCGGTTGAAGGCATCATTCTCGGCGTCGCCGCCGACGATATGCACGAAGGCATCTTGCAGGGTGTCATTGAGCTGCTGGATATCGACATTCAAACCTTCGGCATAGGTGAAGGCGAAGTCGTGAATCCAGAACTCCCGACCATCCTGCCGGTTGAGGCGATAGGGGAACTCACCGAGTACGCGCAGGCCGAGGTTTTCCAAGACCGGCAAGACATCCGAAAGCGGCAGCGGCGTATCGGCGTGAAACAGCTTGCAGTGCAGTTGCTGGCCACTCTGGGTCAATGGCTGGTAGAAGCTCATCACCAGCGGTCGCTCATTGCTCAGGCTCAGCAGATGCTGCATGTCGACCACAGCAGAGTGCGGCGCGCAGCGCTCACGGTAACCCGCCGGAAAACCACCAGGGAAGTCCGCCAGCACATTGGTGCCCTGCGCTTCGCCCAAGGTTTCCACGATCAGACCGGCGTAATCGTCATTCCAGGAACGGCAGGCCTGAATCACTTCTTTTTCCAGGCGCACCGGATCGATCTGCACCTTGTTGTTCGGGTCGACCCGCAGGATGAATTGCACCCGCGCCAGCACCGACTCGGAGAAGAAGGTCCAGAACTCGACGTCGGTGCCTTGCAGGCGCTCCATCAGTACCTGTTGGATTTTCAGGCGGATCTCGGTGGAGTAGACATCGCGCGGTACATAGACCAGGCAGTAGCACACCCGCCCGTAAGGATCGCGGCGCAGGAATACGCGAATCTTGTTGCGTTCCTGAATCTGCACGATGGCCATCGCGGTGTTGAACAGCTCATCCAGGGAGGTCTGGAACAGGTCGTCGCGTGGCAATACTTCCAGCACCTGAGCTAATTCCTTGCCCTGGTGCGCCTTACTGTCGAAGCCCGCACGCTGCTCGATCACTGCGACCTTGCGGCGGATATAGGGAATATTCCACACGCTTTCGGCATACACCGCCGAGGTGTAGAGGCCCATGAAGCGGCACTCCTTGACCACCTGCCCCTTGCTATCCAGCTCACGAATGGAAACGAAATCCGGGTAGGCAGGACGGTGCACGCGGCTCGGCTCGGCGGCCTTGGCGAAGGACAGCAGCAGCGGCGCGCGCAGATAGCTGACGGCCTCTGGGTCGATATGCTGCTCCTCGGCCTTGAGCCCCTTGCGCAGTCGCTTGGACAGGCCCAGCAAGGAACTCTCGTCATACATCACCGTACCGCCATCAGCGGCATCGGCTACGGTAAATTCCTCATAACCGAGGAAGGTGAAATGGTCGTCGAGCAACCAGTTGAGGAACACCTTGATTTCTTCGAGCTCGGCACCCTCGACCTTGAGCTTGGCCTTATCCAGCCAAGCCAACAGCTCCTTGGCCTTGGCCTTCATCGGCTGGAAGTCGGCGACGCTCAGGCGCACCTCCTTGAAAACTTCCTGCAGGGCTTTTTCCAGGGTTCTCAACTCGCCGGCGCTGGCACAGCGATCGATCTCCAGAAAAATCAGCGCCTCTTGCAGCACACCCTCGCCCTGCGTGCCGCTGGGCAGAATCTCCAATAGCTCGCCATTACTGTTGCGGCGCACACTGAGCACACTGTTCTGCAGGGTATGAATGCTGTAACCGCGACGGTTCAGCTCCATGCGCACCGAGTCGACCAGAAACGGAATATCTCGATGGAGCACTTCCACCGCACTGTGGGTCGACTGCCAGCCGTGTTTTTCATAATCCGGGTTGAACACCCGCACTTCTGTCTTGGCAGGGTCGAAGCGCTCCAAGAGGCGCCACGCCGACAAGGTGCAGCCGACCAGGTCGGAAAGACGACGCTGGGTGAGCTCCTCGAGAGCGATGATGCCGAAAAATTGCTCGGCGAACAGGGCGACTTGTGGCAACGCCTGCTCACTGACGTGCTGCGCCAAGGCCGCTTGCAGTTGATGCTGGAAGTCGGCTTTGCTGGCCGCAGTAAAGAACGCCATGGTTGTGCTCCGTTTGGCTTGTGATTCGACTAGGGCAGTCGCGAGTCATGACTGGTGCCACAACGCTGTAGTTCAACGTTAGTCCAGGAGGCCACAATTGCGTTCAAAGTGGCTGCTCCTGAACTCTGGCGACCTCAACGACTCGCTGGTCACATTTGCCGGATGAGCTTAACGATGGAACACCGTGAAGCGCTTGCCGCGCTGCGACATTTTCTTTCAAGGCTGCTCCCCCAACAGGCAAATGCCATGGAAAGAGGGGCATTCCTCCAGCTTGCAGCGCCAAGTGGAAGCTCGACCACCGACAAAGGGCGCCGCAACACCCCTGGTCTGGACAAACTCAGGCGCCCCGCATCGCCTGCGGCAACAGTAGAACGATCTGCGGAAATGCAGTGATCAGGATCGCCGCCAATACCAACAACAGGAAGAACGGAAAGCTGGCCTTGGCTACTTTCCACATGTCGTAGCCGGTCAGGTTCTGGATGACGAACAGATTGAACCCCACCGGTGGGGTGATCTGCGCCATCTCGACCACCAGAATGAGGAAGATGCCGAACCACAGCAGGTCGATGCCCGCCGCCTGCACCGCCGGCAGCACCACCGCGGTGGTCAGCAGGATGATCGAAATACCGTCGAGAAAGCAGCCCAGGACGATAAATAACAGGGTCAGTGCCAAGAGTAATAGATAAGGCGAAAGCTGCTTGGCGATGATCCAATCGGCCAGCGCCGAAGGCAGCCCGGTGAAACTCATGGCCGAAGTCAGATAAGCGGCGCCGAGCAAAATGAAGAAGATCATGCACGAGGTGCAAACCGCCCCCATCAGGCTGGCCATGAAGGTCTCGCGGCTCAGAGAGCCCGAGCACAGGGCAATCAGCAGTGCGCCGACAACCCCGACCGCCGCCGCTTCAGTGGCCGTGGCAAAGCCGGCGTATATTGAGCCGATCACCGTCATGATTAACAGCACTACGGGAATCAACAACTTGGAACCCCGAAGCTTCTCCATAAACGGCAAGGCTTCGGTTTTTTCCGGCAGTTTGTCGCGATTGAACATCGCCCAGAGCATCAGAAAACCACTGAAAATCGCCAGCAACAGCAGGCCCGGCAGAATGCCCGCGATGAACAGCCGGGAGATGGACACCTGCGCCGCCACGCCATAGACGATCATCATGATCGAAGGCGGAATCAACAGCCCCAGAGTTCCGGCCCCCGCCAGCGAGCCCATGGCAATGTTATCCGGGTAGCCGCGAGACTTCAGTTCCGGCAGGGAAATCCGGCCGATGGTCGCCGCCGTGGCCGCCGACGAACCGCTGACCGCCGCAAAGATACCGCAGCCGAATACATTGACATGCAGCAGACGTCCGGGCAGCCCGCGCATCCACGGCGACAGGCCATTGAACATGTCTTCGGAAAGCCGCGTGCGATAAAGGATCTCGCCCATCCAGATGAACAGCGGCAGTGCCGTCAATGTCCAACTGGCACTGGAAGCCCAACTGGTGGAAGCGAGAATCGAGCCGGCCGGCGCACCGCCGAACAGCTCCATGCCGATGATACCCACGCCTATCAGCGACAGCGCAACCCATACCCCCCCACCAAGCAGGGCAAACAACGTCACCAGCAAGGTGACTGTAATTATCATGTGGTCCATGGCTAACTCACTGATGCGGTGCGGCCACGGCCGCAGAAAAGAGGGACGCCTGCAGTAGCTCTCATTCGCTCATCGCTGCGCTGACGTCGGCGACCTCGAAACGCCGCCCCAGGCATACCAGTACCAGACGCTCGGCCATCGCGATTACCAGGATCAGGGTACCGAGCAACATGGGTAGCTGTGGCAACCACATCGGAATGGGCAGCAGGCCGGACGACACCTCGTTGAACTCATAGGACTCGATTACGAAAAGCGTGCAATACCAGGCCAGATAAGCGGCGATTGCCAGCCCGATGAAGGTACTCAGCAGGTCGGCGAAAAAACGCCCGCGAGCCGGCAGCAACCGCCACAGCAGTTCGACACGAACATGTGCGCCACGCTGCAAGGCATATGGCAATGCCAGGAAGCCCGAAGCCGCCATGGCGTAAGCAGCAAACTCATCCGCGGAAGGCACCATAGTCCCCAGTTGGCGCGAGACGATCTGCGCGACCACCAACAGACAGATCAGGACGAGAAACACACCGGACAACCATCCGGACAGGGTGTAGAGCTTATGCAATGGCGTCATGGTCCGCAGAATCCCCTGATCGCTGGTAGATATCGGAGTACAACGCACACTGCATGCACAGATGCGCGTTAACCCCAATGACGTGAGACGACGTCAGTTCTTGTACGCGTCGATGATTGCCTTACCGTCGGCGCCGGACTTCTGCAGCCATTCGTCGACCATGGTTTTACCGATGCTCTCGAAACCGGCCTCGACCGCCTCAGGCGCGCTTTCGGCAACCTGCATGCCGTTATCGGCGAGGGTCTTCACCAGCGCACTGGTCTCCTCCTGAGCAATCGCCCAACCGCGGGTCTCGGCACGCGCAGCGGCCTCCAGCACAGCCTTTTGCGATGCGTCGGGCAGACGTTTGAAGGCACGCGCATTGACGATCACGAAGTTCTTCGGGATGAACGCCTTCACGTCATAGTAGTAGCTGGCGAAATCCCAGGCTTGGGAGTCGACGCCGGTAGTCGGCGAAGTCAACATGCCGCTGATCATGCTGGTACTGAAGGCTTGAGGGATTTCACCGGTTTGAATCACCGTCGGAATAGCCCCCATCAGCTCGACCATGCGCGAGGTCGCCGGGTTGTAGGCACGAAACTTCATGCCCTTGAAGTCATCCATGTTGCTGATCGGAGTCTTGCTGTAGATGCTCTGCGGCGACCAGGGCATGGCGTACAGCAGCTTGATCCCCTGCTTGGCAAGACGTGCTTCCACCGCCGGGCGACTGACCTCCCAGAGTTTCTGCGCCTGACTGTAGTTACGGACCAGAAATGGAACGCTGTCCACTTCATAGATCGGGTCTTCGTTACCCAATACCGACATCAGCACATCGCCGACCTGAACCTGACCGGTCTGCACCGCGCGCTTGACCTCGGGACGCTTGAACAGCACCGAGTTGGCATGGATGCGTATCTGCAACTCGCCGGCGGTGGCGGCTTCGACATCTTTGGAGAAATCCTTGGCCACCGTGGTGATGAAATTGCCGTCAGGCTGCTCGACCGACATGTTCCAACGCTCAGCGGCCTGCGCGGAACACACACTGATGCCCAAGGCGAAGGTCATAGCCGAAAGTGCGAAGCGAAATGAAGTGTTCTTCATGAGTTTCTCCGGATTATTGTTGTAGGCGCTGTGGTCTGTGCCGGCGCTTGAGGGAAAACACCCCGAGTCTTGTTGAATAGGCAAAACCTGTCCAACTAGAAAAAGCGGGAGCGCATGATCGGAAAATGTTATGAGGCGAAACACTGCGAAAGCAGGGCGCACCATCAATGTGGATGATTATAGAGAGGCAAGAGGGGCGGCATTGCCCGGCCCGCCCATTTGCGAAGACGCTGACAGGCGTGCGGTGGCTCCAGTAGCGCTCTGAGGCGCTACGCATAAATCCGCGCAACGACACTTCACTTGCACACTCGGCGAATCGACGCTTCTCACTATCGGCGACGTCGCCAGCACAGACTCAGTCGGTGCTCGGCTCCACGCCGGGAATCGTCAGCGCGACCATCGCCTCGCCCATCTGTTCGGCGTACTCGCAGAGCGCCTCACAGGCGAGCGCGATTATGTCTTCGCTCAGCTCGAGGCCAGCGCCGGTGCGCCAGGTGGCAACCATACCGAGCGGAGAAGGCTGCGGCACATCATCGAGGATGGTCAGTACGCCTTGCTTCAGCTCTTCGCTGACCAAGGCCGCCGGTAACGCGCCGATGCCGAAACCGTCACGAACCAAGCGCGTCATGGCCGCCACGGAATTCACGCAACTGATCCGCGGCGCACTGACGTTGCCGGCGTGCAGTAGGTTGAGGATGTCCTGGTGCGGGCGGGAATTTTTCGAGAAGGTGATGATTCGCTCTTTAGCCAACTCATCCATCGATGCGTAGTCACGGTGATACAACGAGCCGGTCGGCACTATCCATTGCACCGGGAAGTTCGCCAATTCCAGATTGCGCACACTGTCGCCGTTGACCATATCGGTCTGCAAAATGATATCCAGATAGCCCTTGTGCAATTGATCGCAGAGATTACGCGCGGTATCAGCCGTCAGCTCGATTTCCACTGCTGGGTAGCGCTCCATGATCTTGGTCACGAAGGGGCTCAGCCAGGTGTGAATAACCGTGTCCATGGCCCCTACCCGGATGCGCCCCTGGATGTTGCCGGTATCGCTGATTGACTGCTTAAGCGCCTGCATGGTGTCGATCATGCGCTCGGCGTATTCGAGCACCTTCTGCCCTTCCGGCGTCAGCGAAACGCCCTTCGAATCACGTAGGAAGAGGCGCACCCCCAACTCGTCTTCCAGCGCAGCAATACGACTTGAAATAGAGGCCTGGGTGCTGAACAACTTTTCCGCGGTGAGACGAAAACTCTTCAGCCGCGCGACCCACACGAAGGTCTCGAGAAATCTCAGGTTCATGGCCAGCGGGCCCCTCTGTGTAATGAAGCTCTGCTACGGACAAAGCAATACGCAATGATGCACGCGAAGCAGGCCGCATGCCAATTTCGAGGCTATCCCCTGAATGGCGTATCGAATTTTCTTATCGCCCGCCCCCTGTTTTTTCTCGTTGGACGTTTACGCCTTGCCCTCCCAAGAATGCCCCGGCGGTATCGCAAGCCCCAATAAAAACAAACATAGAACTGCGCCCTGCCCAGCCCCCCCTTTCAGCTGCGTGCATGGCGTCCAGGAGATACTCAGGATGACCCCGAACAAGCGTATAGCGGCCCTGCTGATAGCCAGCAGCCTTCCCGGTCTGGCCAACGCCGATTTCATCAGCGACAGTAAAGGCACCCTCGAGCTACGCAACTTTTACTTCAACCGTGATTTTCGCCAGCACAGCGCACGCGACAAAGCGGAAGAATGGGCGCAGGGTTTTCTCCTGCGCCTGGAGTCTGGCTATACCGATGGCACGCTGGGCGTGGGCCTCGACGCTACCGGACTAATGGGCTTGAAGCTCGACTCCGGCGATGGCACCGCTGGCAGCGGCCTGTTGCCGGCCGACCGCTCCGGCGGTTCCCAGGACGAATACTCGAAGCTCGACCTGACGGCGAAGTTCAGAGCATCCAAGAGCACCTTGCGAGTGGGTTCCCTGGCCTTCCGCAGCCCGATCGTTTCCTCGAATGACACGCGCCTGCTCCCGGCATCGTTTCGAGGCGCCCTGCTGAATGTGCAGGAGTTTGACCAGCTCACACTGCAAGGCGGCAAGATCGATCGCATCAAGGCCAACAGTTCCAGCGACTATACCGAAATGAGCGCCAACCGCATCGGAGGCAACAGCGACTCGTTCGTGTTCGGCGGTGGCGATTACAAACTCACCCCCGAGCTCAGCGCTGGCCTGCACTATGGCAATCTGCAGGACATCTATCGGCAGTACTACAGCACCCTGGTCTACCTCAGACCATTGGGTGAAGGGCAGTCGCTCAAGACCGACCTGCGCTTTTCCAAGAGTCAGGAAGACGGCAACTTCCGCGATATCGACAACCAGGCCTTCGGTGCCATGTTCACCTACACCCTGGGCGGCCACTCCTTCGGCGCCGGCTACCAGCGCATGAGCGGCGATGATCCATTCCCATACATCGCCAGCAGCGACCCCTTTCTGGTTAACTTCATCCAGATCAATGACTTCGCCAACATCGACGAACGCTCCTGGCAGGCGCGATACGACTATAACTTCGCCGCACTCGGCCTACCCGGCCTGACGTTCATGAGCCGCTATGTCTCCGGCGACAACGTACAGGTTGGCGCCAGCAACGCTGGCAAGGAATGGGAGCGCAACACCGACATCGCGTACGTCGTCCAGCAAGGTCCGCTGAAGAACCTAGGGGTCAAATGGCGTAATGCGACCGTGCGCTCGAACTTCGGCAACGACCTGAACGAGAACCGCCTGATCCTCAGCTACAGCCTGGCGCTCTGGTAAAGCGCTGCACCGCCGACGGTCAGGCACCGTCGGCCCTTCTCCTGTTCCGCCAACTGCCTGCGCCCTTGGCGCTTTCGATGCTCAAGCTATCCAATCACCGACCGATGCCTGTAACTCATGCCCGAAGGTGGTGAGGAGTATCCATGCAGTTCTTCCTATCCTGGAAACAGAAGTTCCGCCTACTAATCGTCATCACCCTGATCAGCCTGGGCCTGATGGCGGCCTCGTCGTTTTGGGCGAGCCAGCGATTGAGTACCTCTCTGCAAGCCCGCGAAGAAGCCACGGCCTACGCTGGCGCCTCCTTCGCGCTGATGAACGACTGGCTGAAACTCGGGCCCCTGCGCCAAACACTCACCCCCGAAACCCAAGACGCCTTCCCCCAGCGGCTGAACGCGCTCGAACAACGCGCCGGACAGTTCGTCGCCCAGGCCCAAGGCCTGGGGTACAGCGTGATCGCCGAGAGCGCCAGGCAAATAGAGCAGTTGATCCTGGCCGAAACCGACTTGCAACGACAATGGCTGGAGCTGAGTCAGCAACTCGGCCTGAGCCCCTTCGCCGGCAAACGCCAGGCCCTGGCGAACAGCGCCGAGAAACTGGAGCCGATCAACATCGATCTGATTCGCCCCTTTATCGCCGCAGCCCTGAGCAACCAACGCGACTACCTGGCGACCTTCGATAATGGCTACGCAGACAAGACCGAGGCGGCCATCGGCGACATGCAGGCCAAAATCGACGAACTGGACTGGCGAGAAAACCAGATCGGGCAGGCGGTCACAGGCTTTGCCGAGACCTTTGCCCAGGCGCACGCACTGATCCAGCAGATCCGCAAGATCGACACTCAACTGGCTAGCCTGGGTTGGCAGATCGAACAACGCATAGATGAGCAAAACCTCACGCTGAAAGACGGCTTGCTCACCACCACCGCCCTGCAAGCACAACAAGCTCGCCGCGCTTCGCACTGGATCATGGGTCTGAGCTTCGTCGGCGTCGCGCTGTTCCTGCTGCTCACCCTGAGTCAGGCTTCGCGGGCCCTGATGAGGCAACTGGACAATGTCACCCAACGCCTCACTCAAGTCGCCTCCGGTAACCTCACAGGCACACTGCCAGTCGGCCGCAACCCCAAGGACGAATTCAACCAGCTGAGCGCGACGACCAACCGGATGATCCAGGGCATCGGCCGGATCGTCAGCCAGGTCATCGACGCCAACCGCGAACTGGCCCAACTGCACAGCCACCTCATCGAGGCAATGCGTCGCCTCGGCGAAAACAGCAGTCAGGTTGAATTACAGACCGAACAGGCCGCCTCGGCCTCGCAGCAGATATCGGCAACCATCAACGAGATGGCGCAACGCAGTTCCGACGTCGGCGACGCCACCCACACGGCCTACGACTCGGCCCGCATGGGCAGTAGCATCATCGACGCCAGCGTCGCGAGCATGGACCGGTTGTCGCAACTGATTCAGGCCACCCATGCACAGGTTGCCCTGCTCACTCAATCCAGCGAAAAGGTGGCCGGCATCATCGATGTGATCAACAGCCTGGCGGACCAGACCAATCTGCTCGCCTTGAATGCCGCCATCGAGGCCGCCCGTGCCGGCGATGCAGGACGTGGCTTCTCGGTGGTAGCTGACGAGGTGCGCTCACTGGCGCAGAAAACCGTCTCGGCCACCACCGACATCGCGCGTATCGTCGGCGAGTTCAAGCAACAGACACAGAATATGGATGAGCTGATGACCAGCGGGTTGTCCCTCGCCGCGGAAAGCGAGCGGCATACCGGACAGGTGGCGGGCGTCATCGAGGAGATCACCCAATCGATGGAGCGGCTCAGCGGCGAGATGAATCAGGTCGTGGTGGCCATCGAGGAAATTTCCAGCACCACCGAGGACATCGCCGGAAAGATGGAGGAAATCAACGTCCACACCGGCGAGACCAAGGGCCTGCGCCTGAACCTGGATCAACACACCCAAAGTCTTTCCACCCAGATCAAGGCCCTGAACCGCAGCGCGCAGCAGTTCCAGGTCATCTGACAGGCGCCCATGGCTACGACGTGCCAGCGATCGGCAAACGTTCGCCATGCTTGACGTGGATGGCGCCCTCGCCATGCAGCGACGGCACGTATTGCACAGCATACGAGTGCGCTCGAGCGGGCTGGCAATGCCGTTCTGCATGACGAAGATCCGCCAGGCCGCCAGCATCCAGACACCGGGGCCAGAGGTGCTCGGGCGTTTGGCCGCAGTGGCGACTAGCACAGCGGCAACCATCGACTTTTCCTATCTCCGGTGCACGTTTTTATTAGTTGGACGCGCCAAGTGGTCCGTTCAAGAATGCTGCACGGTCCATTTTTTATAAAAACAAGCCCGTGCAGCGGCCACTCAACAAGCGTTGCCGCCTGCGTCTGACAGACCAGAGCATGACGCTCCGCCCAGAGGAATACTTCCGTGAATAGCCTGCTTCTGAACTGCGATATCGGCGAAAGCTTTGGCCCTTGGAAAATGGGCATGGATGCCGAGGTCATGCCCTATATCGACTGCGCCAACATCGCCTGCGGCTTCCACGCCTCGGACCCCAGCACCATGCGCAAGACCGTTGCCCTGGCTGTCAGCCACGGCGTGCGCATCGGTGCCCACCCGGCCTATCAAGACCTGGTCGGCTTCGGCCGTCGTTCGATGGACTGTTCGGCGCAGGAAGTCGAGGACCTGCTGCTCTACCAGATCGGCGCCCTCGAAGCGATCTGCCGCAGCCAGGGCAGCCGTGTCAGCTATGTAAAACCACACGGCGCGCTGTACCAGGACATGATGCGCAAACCGGACATCCTCCGCGCGGTGATGCGCGCCGTGGCCAGCTATGACAAGGGCCTGCCGGTGATGCTGATGACTACCCGCGACAATCAACAGGCGCAAGCCATAGGCGACGAATTCGGCATCACCCTGTGGTTCGAGGCCTTCGCCGACCGTGCCTATGACGCCGCAGGTTATCTGGTCGCGCGCAGCCAGCCGGGCGCGGTACATCACGACAGCGACGTTATCGTCAACCAGGCCACCACCCTGGCCAAGGGAGATGCGCTGGTCGCCAGCGATGGCAGCGCTCTGCCCCTACGGGCCGACACCCTGTGCGTGCATGGCGACAACGCCGGATCGGTCGCCGCAGTGCGGCGCATCCGCCAAGCATTCGACGCATTGGCTCAGGCATGACTGCACGCGCCCCTGTGCCACAACTCGAAGTCGCCGGCATCGACAGCCTGATCCTGCGCCTGTTCGACCGCATCGAAGAAAGCAACATGCCCTGGATGCTGGCCGCCAGCCAACGGCTGCGCAGCAGTTTCGGCGATGCCCTGATCGACCTGGTCCCGTCCTATACGACCCTGTTGTTGCACTACGATCTCGAACGCATTACGGCGCTCGGGGCCAGGCAGTTGATCGCCGCGGCCTTCGCCGACCTGCAACCTGCCACTACTGCAGGTGGACGCTGTCACAACCTACCGACCTGGTACGACCGCAGCGTCGGTCCGGAACTACCGCTGCTGGCTCAGCGCAGCGGCCTCAGCGAGGCCGAGGTCATCCGCCGCCACAGTAGCCATGAATACCAGGTATTTGCCCTCGGCTTCGCACCCGGTTTCGCCTTCATGGGGCTGGTCGAAGAAGCCCTGGCCACGCCACGCCTGAGTACTCCGCGCAAACGCATCGCACCCGGCAGCGTGGGCATTGCCGAACGCCAGACCGCGGTCTATCCGGTGGTCTCGCCCGGCGGCTGGAACCTGCTCGGACGCAGCCCGGCCAAACTCTTCGACCGCAACATCGACGGCTACAGTCTGTTGCAGCCAGGCGATCGGGTACGTTTCGAGCCCATCGACCGTGCCGAATTCATCCGTCTCGGCGGCGACGACAGCCCTCTGGAGATGACCCAATGAGCCACTCCCCCACCACTGGCGGGTTGCGCGTCGAACGCAGTACCCCATTTATCCAACTGCAGGACGCCGGCCGCTATGGCGTGCGCCACCTGGGCGTGACCCAGAGCGGCGCCCTGGACTGGATATCCATGTACTGGGCCAATTGGCTATTGGGCAACGCGCTCGGCGCCGCGGTGCTGGAAATCACCCTGGGCAATCTCAACCTGATCTGCGAACAGGACGCTTGCCTGGCCCTGACAGGTGCTGACCTCGGCGCCAGCCTGGACGGCCAGCCCCTGGCACCCTGGCGCAGCTTCAATGTTCGCCAGGGCCAGCAACTCAAGTTCGCCCAACCACGTCATGGTGCACGCGCCTACCTGGCGGCGCCCGGCGGCTTCAATGCCCCCAGCGTGCTCGGCAGCTGCGCCAGCATTGCCCGCGAGGAACTGGGCGGCTTGCAGGGTAACGGCAAACCCCTGGCGGCCGGCGAGCGGCTGACCTGGACCGGTACGGGACTGCACCAACGGGTAATGGATGAGCGACTGATTCCCGTATTCACGCCTTCACCGCGCCTGCAACTGGTCATGGGCGCGCAAATCGGCGACTTCAGTGGGCAGAGCCTGTTCGACGTATTCAATGACGCCTGGAAGATTGACTCACGCTCCGACCGAATGGGCATGCGCCTGCTCGGCCCAAAGTTGCACTGCCGGCGCTCAAGCATGGTTTCTGAAGGTATTCCACTGGGCGCCGTGCAAGTGCCGCCCGATGGCCAACCAATTGTCCTGCTCAATGATCGCCAGACCATCGGCGGCTACCCGCGCCTCGGTGCCCTCACCCCACAAGCGGTGGCGAGGCTGGCGCAATGCCTGCCCGGAGAGGAGCTGCGCCTGGTACCGGTGCAGCAGGAGTCGGCGCAAGACGCGCACCGGCGTCTACTCGATCAATGGCGACATGGCTAGGGTCTGTTACCGTTTCATTGCGAGCCGCGAATGAAACGGCAACAGACCCTAGCTCCCACCTCATCCGCTCATTCTGGAGTACCTCGCCAAGCGCCAGTCGCATGGCGAGGATGCCGAGTCGCGCATAGCCGACACGACGGCAAATGCATTAAAGTCTAGGCCGTCGTTGCGCCTGGCACGACGTGCATCCCCCCATAAAGAGTCCAACGATGGAACACCGTGAAGCGCTTGTCGCGCTGCGACATTTTCTTTCAAGTCAGATACTCGGCCAGGAAAAACTCATCGAAAGGCTGCTGATTGCCCTGCTGGCTGATGGCCACATGCTGGTCGAGGGAGCTCCCGGCCTGGCAAAGACCAAGGCGATCAAGGAACTGGCCGAAGGGATCGAAGCTGAGTTCCATCGCATTCAGTTCACTCCAGACCTGTTACCTGCCGACATCACTGGTACTGAAATCTACCGCCCGGAGACGGGTAGCTTCGCGTTTCAGCAGGGACCAATTTTTCATAATCTGGTACTCGCCGACGAGATCAACCGTGCTCCGGCCAAGGTACAGTCGGCGTTGCTCGAAGCCATGGCCGAGCGCCAGGTCAGCGTCGGCCGCAACACCTACGACCTGTCGCCGCTGTTTCTGGTGATGGCCACGCAGAACCCGATCGAGCAGGAAGGCACCTACCCACTGCCGGAGGCCCAGCTCGACCGCTTCCTGATGCACGTCACGATCGGCTTCCCGGATGCCGCGGTGGAGCGCAAGATTCTCCTGCAGGCCCGTGGCGAGGCGCTCAATGGCGAGACCAAACCCGAACACAGGGTCAGCCAGCAGGCCATTTTCACCGCGCGCAAGGAGATCCTTGGCTTGTACATGGCCGATGCGGTGGAGGAATACCTGGTGCAACTGGTGATGGCCTCACGCACGCCGGGTAAGTTCGACCCCGAACTGGCCGAGTGGATCGCCTATGGCGCCAGCCCGCGCGGCTCGATAGCCCTGGACCGTTGCTCGCGCGCGCACGCCTGGCTAGCTGGCCGCGACTTCGTCAGCCCGGAGGACATCCAGGCGGTGCTGTTCGACGTGTTGCGCCACCGCATCATCCTGTCGTTCGAGGCCGAGGCCGCTGGCATCGATCAGGACCGCGTGGTGCAACGGATTCTCGATGTAGTCGCCGTCGCCTGACGCCATGCATGCACTTCCCACGCAACCGGGTATCCGGGTCAATCTCGCCGAACTGATCGAGATGCGCCACCGCGTGCGCGAGGTGCAGTTGTTCTCCACCCCGGCACGGCGCAGCCCACTGATCGGTCTGCATCACTCCAAGCTACGTGGCCGCGGCGTGGATTTCGACCAGGTACGCGTCTATCAGGCCGGCGATGACGTACGCACCATCGACTGGCGGGTCACCGCACGCACCCAGGAGCCACATACCAAGCTGTTCCATGAAGAACGCGAGCGGCCGACCTATATTCTGGTCGAGCAGAGCCCACGGCTATTTTTCGGCTCAGGGCTGATGTTCAAGTCGGTACTCGCGGCCCAGGCCGCCAGCCTGATCGGTTGGGCCGCCCTAGAACACAACGACCGCATCGGCGGCCTGGTATTCGGCAACCACGCACAACACGAAATCAAGCCGCGGCGCAGCAAGCAGAGCCTGCTGCAATTGCTCAACCGCCTGGCACTGGCCAACCAGGCGCTATCGCGCGATGCGCAGAGTCTAGCCGACAGTTTCACTCTGGCCCTGCGCCGCGCCCGCGAAGTCTTGCGCCCCGGTAGCCTGGTGATCGTCCTGTGCGACGAGCGCACCCTCGATGACAGCAGCGAACAGCAGTTGCAGCTCCTCGCCCGGCATACCGACCTGTTGCTGCTACCGCTCTCCGACCCGCTCGATCACGCCCTGCCCGCCGCTGGCCTGCTGCGCTTTGCCGAACGCGGCGCACAGCTGGAACTGGACACCCACAACCCCGAGCTGCGCCAGGCCTACCGTGCACAAGGTCAAGCACGCGCAGACCGTTGGCAGCGCCTGGCGCAGAAACTCGGCGTGCCCCTGCTGCCCCTGAGCACGCAGGCCGAGCTGATCGAGCAACTGCGTGATCAGCTCAACGCCCAGCGCCCCAGGAAGCAACCATGAACCCGCTGGACCCACTCGAACCACTAATCGCGCCAGCCGCGATCAGCTGGTGGCCGCCCGCGCCGGGCTGGTGGCTGCTGGCGGCAGTGCTGCCGTTGCTGCTCTGGGGACTGGTTAAGCTGTACAAACGACGCCTACACCGCGTCAAAGCCACTGATAGAGTGCAGGCTCTGGATATGCTGCGCCAAGCTGCGCTGAGCGAACTCGAACAACTGAGCAAGCCTTACTATGGCGTACCGGCCGGTCCCTGGTTGCAGCAGCTCAATGCATTGCTCAAGCGCCTGTGCCGCCAGCAGTACCCGCAGAGCAACAGCCATCTGCTAAGCAGCCGCGCCTGGCTGGCCTTCCTCGACAACCGCTGCCCGGCGGCCGGCTTGACCCGCTGGATGATCCTGGTCGAAGGCGCCTACCGCCCACACTGCACCCTGGATGACAAGGCAATCGAAGGGCTCAACCAAGCCGTCGCCATCTGGATTGGCAAGCATGTTTGAATTCGCCTGGCCCTGGATCTTCCTCCTCGCGCCCCTGCCCTGGCTGCTACGCCTGCTGCTACCCGCGGCAGACAGCGGCGAGGCGGCACTGAACATCAGCTTTCTCGACGAACTGCAAACGCTGTCAGGACGCCGGGCGCGGGCCAGCCTGCCTGCCTGGCGGCAGCAAACGCGCTTCGTGCTGCTGTGGCTGTTACTGCTGAGTGCCAGCGCACGCCCGCAATGGCTCGGTGAGCCGCTGCCCTTTCCGGCCAGCGGCCGCGACCTGCTGGTCGCGGTGGATGTCTCTGGCTCGATGGACTACGCCGACATGCGCTGGGAGGATGAAGAGGTCAGCCGCCTGACCCTGGTCAAGCACCTGCTCGGTGACTTTATCGAAGGCCGTCAAGGCGACCGCGTCGGTCTGATCCTGTTCGGCAGCCAAGCCTATCTGCAGGCACCGTTGACCTTCGACCGGCAGACGGTACGCACCTGGCTGGACGAAGCCCTGATCGGTATCGCCGGCAAGAATACCGCTATCGGCGACGCCATCGGCCTGGCCGTCAAACGCCTGCGCCAGCGCCCGGCAGACAGCCGCATACTGGTTTTGGTCACCGATGGCGCGAACACCGGCGGCGAAATAGAGCCTTTGACCGCCGCACGTCTGGCCGCCGAAGAAGGGGTTAAAATCTACCCGATCGGTATTGGCGCCGACCCTCGGCAAAGCGCCGCGCTCGGTATCTTCGGCCTCAACCCCGGGCTGGACCTGGACGAGCCGACCCTGCATGCAATAGCCGAGTTGACCGGCGGAGAGTACTTTCGCGCGCGCGATAGCGAGGAACTGCGCGCCATCGAAAGCAGCCTCAATCGACTCGAACCGGTGGCCCAGCAGCCAACCCTGACACGCCTCACCCTGGCGCTATATGCCTGGCCGCTGAGCGCTGCGCTGTTGTTGAGCCTGCTCTTGGTCATCCGCGAGCTGTGGCCACAACTGCGGCGAATGCCCAGGCAAAATAAGGCGAAGGCATCATGATCGAACTGTCGCCAATCGCACTATGGCCGCACTTGCTGCGCCCATACTGGTTACTCCTGCTACCGCTACTGAGCTGGCTGCTGTGGCGGCTCTGGCACCGCGAAAAACGCACTGGACGCTGGCAATTACTGCTACCGCCAGCGTTTCATGCCGCCCTGCTTAGCGGCGGCTCAGGCCGTACCAGCCGCCTACCGTGGATAGCCCTCGGCCTGGCCTGGTCATTAGCCCTGCTGGCCTTGCTCGGGCCGAGCTGGCAACGACTCGAACAGACCAGCCAGAAACCCGCCGACCCGCTGGTCATACTGCTCGAGCTAAGCCCGGAAATGCTCGCCGCAGACGTCTCGCCGAATCGTCTGCAGCAGGCCAAGCGCAAGGTGCTCGACCTGCTGCAGGCGCGACGCGATGCACAGACTGCTATCGTGGTGTTCGCCGGCAGCGCCCACACCCTGGTGCCGCTGTCCGATGACCTGAGCACCAGCCGCAACCTGCTCGACTCCCTCAAGCCATCGATCATGCCCGAGCCCGGGCATCGCGCCGATCTCGCCGTGAGTAAAGCCCTGAACCTGCTCGAACAGGGTGCCCAAGGCCAAGGCCGCGTGCTGCTGATTGGCAGCACCTTGAGTGAGCAGGAACGCCTTGGCATTAGCCAGGCACTCGACAACCGCGGTGTGCGCCTGCACATTCTGGGCATCGGCAGCATCCAGGGCGCCCCCATCACCCTGGAAGACGGCGGTTTTCTCAAAGATGCGCAAGGCACCATCCTGATCCCTCGCCTGGACAATACCGGACTCACGCGCTTCGCTCAGGCCATTGGCGGACGTTACCGCCAGGCCAGCCTGGATGACCGTGATCTGCGTAGCCTCGGCCTGCTAGAGCGCACCCAACAACTGCGTACCGATGGTCAGCAGACTCGCCTGCAAGCCTGGGCCGATCAGGGTTACTGGTTGCTTTTGCCGTTGTTGCTGCTGGCGGCTTGCGCCGGGCGCCGCGGCTGGTTGCTGTGTCTGCCACTGCTGCTGGCACTGCCACAGCCGAGCTATGCCTTCGGCCTCGACGATCTCTGGTTACGCCCGGACCAGCAGGGTCAGCGCCTGCTCGAAGCCCAGCGCCCAGACGAGGCGGCCAAACATTTCGAGGATTCACAATGGCAAGGCCTGGCGCTGTACCAGGCGGGGGACTATGCCAGCGCCGCCGAACGCTTCGCCGCAAGCGACAGCGCCGCCGCCCACTACAATCGTGGCAATGCCCTGGCCCGCAGCAATGAACTGGAAGCCGCAGTAGAGGCCTATAGCCAAGCGCTTGAACGCCAACCGGACCTGGCTCAGGCGCAGAACAACATGGCCCTGATCGAAGAGCTGCTGCGCCAGCGCCAAGAGCAACAGGAACAACAGGCAGCGGCAGACAAGCCATCGAGCGATGAGCCAACACCGCCCGAACAACCCCAGTCGGGGCAATCTGGACAAGACACGGATAAGCAAGCAGCACCCAACCAGCCCGCCCCCGGCGCCAGCGAGGAGCCCGCGGAGCAACCCGCGCCCGGCGACGACAAGAGCACGCCGACGCCAAGCGAACCCGCCAGCGAGCCAGGTAGTGAAGAACAGATCGCCAGTGCCGACGAAGCACTGGATGGCGAGCGCCGGCAGGCGTTAGAACAATGGCTGCGGCAGATCCCTGACGACCCCGGTGAACTGCTGCGGCGAAAATTTTGGTACGAACAGCAACAGCGCCAGGAACAGACTCGATGACCCGCCTGCTCTGCACCCTGATCCTCGCTTTGCTGGCCTTCCAGGTCAGCGCCCAGGGCTTTAACGCGAGCATCGACCGATCTCGTTTGAACGACGGAGAAACGGTCGAGCTGACCCTGGAGTCGGACGATGCCACTGTGTTCGGCAAACCGGAGCTCAGCCCACTCAGCGAACTCTTCGAAGTGCTTGGCACCCGCCAGGTCAACCGCTTGACCACTCTCAACGGCAAATCACAGGCCATCACTCGCTGGATCGTCACCCTGCAACCCAAACAGAGCGGCTATGTAGTAGTGCCGCCCCTACGCCTAGGCGATATGCAGAGCCTGCCCATCACTCTGCACGTTGAGAAAAACAGCCGTGATACCAGCAACCATCAGCTGGCCCCGGTATTTATCGACGCCAGCCTCGACCAGGAGAGCGTTTACGTACAGGCGCAAACCCTTTTGACCCTGCGCATCTACCACTCAGTCTCGCTGTACGACGACAGCAGCCTGAGCCCGCTGGAAATGCCGCAGGCGCGCATCGAATCACTCGGCCCGCCGCGCACCTATGAAAAAGAAATCAACGGTGTTCGCCATGGCGTGATCGAACTGCGCTATGCCATTTTCCCGCAGCAAAGCGGCGAACTGACCATCCCGGCCCAAGTGTTCAGCGCCACGGTGGTGGATCGCTCAAACAGCAGCGATTACCTGCCCTTTGGTCCTCGCACCGGCAAGGTGACGCAGGTGAGGTCACCGCAGATCCCACTCAGGGTCAAAGCCAAACCCGCCAACTATCCCAGCACCGCGCCCTGGCTGCCCGCACGCACGCTGAGCCTGGCGGAAACCTGGACGCCCGACCCCGCGCAGGCGCAAGTCGGCGACTCGCTGACCCGCAGCCTGCTGCTCAAGGTCGACGGGCTCTCCAGTGCCCAACTGCCGCCTTTACCGGCGACCCGTGTCGACGGGCTGCGCCGTTACCCGGATCAACCCAAACTCGGCAACCAGAGCAGCGAGCATGGGTTGATCGGCAGCCGTGAAGAGCGTGAAGCGCTGGTGCCCAATCGCCACGGAGCATTCGAGATACCCGCAGTGGAAGTGGTCTGGTGGAATACCCGGGAGGATCGCCTGGAACGCACCAGCCTGCCGGCGCGCAGCCTGGAAGTCGCGCTGAACCCCAGCCTTGATCTGGAAGCGGCGGCGCCTCCAGTGACGACGCAAATCCTCGAGTCAGGTCCACCCATCTGGCCCTGGCAGTTGAGCAGCGCACTGCTGGCCCTCACTACCCTGCTCGGCTTTGCCCTGTGGTGGCGCGCACGACGCCAGCCTGCGGTACTGCGTGCAGCGCAAACCGGGCCCAGCCCGCGCACCTTGCTCGACGAGCTTAAACGCGCCTGCCTGGCCAACGACTCGCTGGCTACCCGCCATGCGCTCGATGCCTGGGCCCGGCAGCAACCGGAGACCCTGGCGGGCATGGCGGCTCGCTTCGTGCCCTTGTCCGATGCACTGGATGGCCTGAACGGCACGCTGTACAGCGAAACCGGTCAACAATGGCAGGGCGAAGACCTCTGGCGAGCGATACGCAGCCTGCCTGCCGCTGAAGGTACCGAGCACAGCACCACGCAAGAAGTCAGCCCATTGCCGCCACTCTATCCACGCTAACCCCATGCGAACTACAGCTGTTGAGCCGCTTGCCGGCGTGGCCGCAGTCCCCGCGTTAATCCACCTCGTGTTCGGCCCGACAGCCCTGCCTTAGCAGTCGCCTCTCCTGGGCAAGCCAAGGTCGCAGCCAAATGATGCAAGGGCCGCGCAGCAGTTACGCCGCTGCTCGCGACTACTCCTGCCTGAACTGGCGTAACCCTGACTCCCGCGCTGCAGACCCGCTGCAAACGCCAGTGATGCCTAGCCAACACCTGCTTGAACGTGTGAGCACTACAGAAGCGCTCGAGTCTTGCCGAGCAGCCTGAACCGCGGGCAAAAAAAACCGCGACCCTTGGGTCGCGGCTTTCACAGTAGTGACTGCGAATCAGGCTCAGGCCTTATTGCGCAGCTTCTCCGGATTGATCAGGAAGCGCGCCAGAGCAGGCAGCAGCCAGATCGCCCCAATCATGTTCCAGAGGAACATAAAGGTCAGCATCAGTCCCATATCCGCCTGGAACTTGATTGCCGAGAAGATCCAGGTTGCCACCCCGATCGCCAGACAGACGCCGGTGAACAACACGGCCTTACCGGTCGACTTGAGGGTCTCATAGTAGGCCTCCTGCAACGACAGCCCTTGGCGCAGGTAGGTTTCCAGGCGGCTATAGATATAGATGCCGTAGTCGACACCAATACCCACGCCGAGAGCAATCACCGGTAGGGTCGCCACCTTCACACCAATGCCCATATAGGCCATCAGCGCGTTACCCAGCACCGAAGTCAGCACCAGCGGCAGGATGACACAGAGTGTGGCGGCCACGGAGCGGAACGTCAGCAGACACATGATGCTCACCGCCGCATAGACAGCCACCAGCATGGTCGTTTCGGACGCAGCGATCACCTCGTTGGTAGCCGCTTCAATACCGGCGTTACCTGCCGCCAGAATGAACTGCAGATCTTCCGTGTTATTTTCCTTGGCGAAATCCTCTACGACCGCAACGGTACGCTCCAGCGTTGCCGCCTTGTGATCGTTGAGGAACACCAGCACCGGTGCCACCGAACAATCGGCGTTGTACAAGCCATCGGCGCGGGCAATCGAGTTGTTCAATACGTGCTGATTGCGCGACAGGGTCTCCCACTTCAGGTTGCCCTCGTTCATTCCTTTGATCACCTGGCGCGATACCGTGACCATGGAGATGGCCGACTGCACGCCTTCGGTGTTCTCCATCTTCCACATCAGCTCATCCATGGCCGACAGTGCCGGGTAGGTTGAGCAACGCTCCGGCCCAGTCTTGACCATCACCACCAGCACATCGGAACTGGTCGAGTAGTTGCGGATGACGAAGTCGTTGTCCAGGTTGTAGCGTGAGTCGGGGTGCAGTTCCGGGGCGCCCTGATCGAGGTCACCGATCTTCAGGTTCTGGCCGTACCAGATACCGCCGCCTAACGCACCCAAGGCAATCACCACGGAAATCGGAGCGATCATCGGATGGGCGAAATTGGAAATCAAACGCCAGAGCGGGTGGTCCCTGTCGGCATCCTCGCGGCTGCGCTGGACCGCCTTCTTGCCAATACCGATGTAGGAGATCATGACCGGTAACAGGATCAAGTTGGTCAGGATGATCACCGCCACGCCCATCGACGCGCCGATGGCCAGCTCGCGAATTACCCCGATGTCGATCAGCAGCAAGGTGACGAAGCCCACAGCATCCGACAACAGTGCGACCAGACCCGGGATAAACAGCTGACGGAAAGCCATCCGCGCGGCAGACAGCGAGTCAGTCGCCTCACCCGAGGCCATGGCGATGCCGTTGATCTTCTGCACACCGTGGGAAATGCCGATGGCAAACACCAGGAACGGCACCAGCATCGAATAGGGATCGAGACCGAAACCCAGGGTATGCAGCAAGCCGAGCTGCCAAATCACCGCGATCAGGGTGGTCACCACCACCGTCAAGGCACTCTTGAAACAACGGGTGAACCACAACAGCAACACGAAGGTGATGCCGATGGCCGCGGCAAAGAACAGCGCCACACCGACCAAGCCATCGATCAGGTCGCCAACCTTCTTGGCAAAACCAATGACGTGCACCTTCACATTGGGATTCTGCGCCTGGTATTTCTCGCGAATCTTCTCTTCCAGTTCGTGGGAAAACTGCTGATAGTCCAGGGGGATCAGCTTGCTCTGATCGTTCGGGTCGGGATAGGACTCCAGCAGCGGCACATCGACGATACTCGATTTGAAGTTGTTGGCGACCAAGCGGCCGACCTGCCCGGACTTGAGAATGTTGCTACGCAACTCCTCGAGGCTGTCCGATGAACCGTCGTAGGTCTGCGGAATCACCTCGCCACCGGCGAAGCCTTCCTCGGTCACTTCGGTCCAGCGTACGCTCGGACTCCACAATGACTTCAGACCAGAACGATCTACGCCAGGAATGTAGAAGGCTTCGTCGTTGATCTGACGCAGCGTCTCCATGTATTCCTTGCTGAAGATGTCGCCCTCAACCGCTTCCACGGAGATGCGCACGGTGTTGCCCAGGTTCGCCAGATCATTGCGATGCTCGAGCATTTTCTGGATATACGGATGCCCCAGCGGAATCATCTTCTCGAAGCTGGTTTGCGGGCGCACTTGTGAAGCCTGGTAGAACAGAAAAACACTGATCAACAGGCACAGCAAAATCACCGCTGGACGGTTGTTGAATATCAACCGCTCCAGGAAAGACGCAGGTTGTTGTTGATGCTTACTCATGCAAACTCTCCCGGCTTATTATTGTTGGCCCAGATCGGCGCCAGTTGGCGAAGCGACATGCACGCCGCCCTGCCCCACCAGAATCAGGTTGCCGTTATCCACTGCAGCCACACCGGCCAGCGAAAGCCGGTCAGCGCGGTTGACCAAATTGAAATTACGACCGTGATCCGTGCTTTTCAGCACGGTGCCGCTATGTCCGACCACCACGATCGAGCCATCCGCCAACAAATTGCCGTCAGCCAGGCCAAACTTAAGCGGGCCATTGTTCGGGGTATTCAGTTCAATCTGCTGCCAGCTATCGCCAAAGTCGGTAGAACGGAACAGGTGGCCACGCAGGCCGTACACCAGCAGGGTGCCAGCTTCATTCGTGCCCAAGGCACCGAACAAAGAACCTTGGTACGGACCTTGGAGCGTTTCCCAGGTTTGCCCCCAGTCGACCGAGCGGAACATGCCGCCCAATTCACCGACTACGAACAACCCAGAATCCTTGACCGCAACAATGGCATTCAGGTGATATCCATCTTCATTGTCCAGACGGTCGCTGACGTCTTCCCAGTTCGCCCCACCATCGGTGGTTGCCAGCAAAGCCCCATAGGCACCGACGGCGAAGCCGTTATTGGGGTCCTTGAACCAGACGTCGAGCAACGGCGCCTCACGCTCTAAATCTTCGAACTGTTTGACCCAGGTCAGGCCGCCATCTGTGCTGGCGAGGATTTGCGCGTCGTGGCCTACAGCCCAGCCATGCTGATCATCGACAAAGAACACCGCAGTGAGCAATTGTTTGGTCGGCACCTTGGCTTGCGTCCAATTGGCACCGTTATCATCGGAATAAAGGATATGACCGCGATCACCCACTGCCACCAAGCGTTTGCCAACAGCGGCGACATCCAGCAGCAGGTTTTTTACCGCTTTGGGTGACTCGATGGAGTAACTGGTAGCTGAACCGGTGGCAGCTTGTGCCTGTAGTGGCGCAGCGACAAAAGTCAGCATCGACAGCACGCTGCACAGCGAGAGTGCTTTAGCCAGCGGCGAGTGGACGCACAACACCGGAGCGCGGAACAATCCCGCAGCATGACCGGCCAGGGTGCGCCGCATGACGGGCTCACTCATATACCTTCCCCTTTATTGTTATAGCTGGTACTGCCATTTAGCAGGCCGCCTATGCTATCGAGCTTTCGAAAGGCCTGACAATCAGTGAGTCGTTATGTTTTGTTAAGGCAAACCCGCGTGATTGACAGCCTATTCGACTGACGAATACGAAAAGGCCGCTACAACTGTAGCGGCCTTTGGCCAAGACTACCTAACCTTTAACGGGTGCCGCGTCGACGCAGGGCGGCCGGTTTGAAGTAACCGTCATCCGGAATCGGCTGACTGAAATCAATGGTGTCCGACTCTTCGTTGTCAAGATTCTGTACGTGGTAACGGCGCGCCTGCAAATCGTGGAAGACATCAAGTGCTGACCAGGTGGTCGGCAGGTCGTAATAGTTCTTCAGATAGGCGATCGACACGCGCCACAGTTCGCCACGACCGTCGTACTGATCGACTACCGCTGCTTGCCAGCTGTCTTCGTCGAGGTACAGGGTGCGTTTGGAGTAGATATGACGAGCGCCGGACTTCAACGTGCCTTCTACGACCCACACACGGTGCAGCTCGTTGCGCGTTACTGCCGGGTTCAAGTGGCCAACCTGCAGCAGGTCTTCGTACTTAACCTCAGGGCTGGTGACTTTGTAGTTGTTATACGGGATGTAAATTTCTTTCTTACCCACCAATTTCCAGTCATAACGATCCGGAGCGCCGTTGAACATATCGGTGTCGTCGGCGGTGCGCAGGCCATCTGCAGCGGCGATCGGCGTGTCATACGCCAAGTTCGGCGCGCGGCGCACGCGGCGCTGGCCGGCGTTGTAGCCCCAGGCCTGGCGAGGCTCTTTCACCTGATCCAGAGTTTCATGTACCAGCACCGCACCACCGGCCAGGCGTGCCGGGCTCTTGGTGAAGGACAGGTAGTAGAACATGATGTTGTTCATGTTGGCGTACGAGCCTTTCGGGTCGTAGAACTTGAACAAGGCTTCCTGCTGCGAGGTCACCAGTGAGTAGGCGCCATTGCGCTGCACTGCTACTTCCGAGGCGCGCCGCACGATATAGCTACCGCGATAGCGGGTGATGTGGTTCCACAGCGCCTCAACCCCATTCTGTGGAATCGGAAACGGGATGCCGCCATAGGCTTCGGAGAAGCCATTACCGCCATCCAGCAGCTTGGCGCTGGTGGCGTTCTTGATGCTGTTGTCGTACACCCATTGCGGTGCCGAGCCGGAACGACGAGTCTGATACACCGGCATCTGGTAGCTGTTCGGGTAAGTATTGAACAGCGCAATCTGACCTGCAGTCAGGTTGTCTTTGTACTGGTCCAGGTTGGCCTTGGTAATGGTGAACAGCGGCGTGTCGCTGGCAAATGGATCCGGGTGATGTTGACCCGCGGCCTTGTAGTCAGCAGGCGCCTGGGTGATACCACCCGTCCACTCAGGTATGGTCCCGGCAGCGTTACCCGCCTTCTCGGCACCGAACGGGGTCAGGCTAGCGCCCAGCTTGGCCGCTTCTTGTGGCGAAACCGCCGCCAGCGCGCTTCCTGCAGACAGTGCCAGCGCAATGGCGGCCCCCATCAGCGTATGTTTTATCAACATCGTATTTCTCCGTGATAAATCGTCGAGCGAGCGCCCACGGGCACCCACTAGGGTTCTGGTTAAGGCTTAGAAGGAGTACTTGACGTTCAGACCGATGTTGTCGCGATCGCGCGCCGAGTTGTTCTGACCAGCGCCATAGAATTCGGTGTACTGAATTTCGGCTTCCAGGCTGTTCAGGTAACTGGCACGCATACCGAGGGTGTACGCCTTGCGGCCTTCAATAAAGTTACCGGTCTGGTGCGAGTTGCCTTCGAAGTCATCCTTGTAAACAGCAAACGGCGACAGGTTCACCCCGGCATAAACGTCATTCCAGGTACCGGACAGCATCAGGGTGTAGCCGTAGGCGTTCTTGTTGATCTGGTCATCGCGGTCATAACCGGAGACATAGGAACCGTTCGGACGGCCCGCGTAGTAACGGTTACCGTTGCGCGACTGGTACTGCAAATCGCTGCCGCGCAAATGCTCGGAAGCCAGCTCGGCAACACCGAACAGCGAATCGAAGCCGAGGGTCGGGCCGAAGTTATACACGGTGCCCAGCGAGGCATTGAATGCCTCGACTCGCTCTGAGTTATGGATCTCATCGCCCAGCTGAACAGCCTGCCCGCCGATATTCGCCGTGCGACCGGATGACAGAAACGCCGCCTGGGTAAGCAAGTCGCCCAGCAGGTCATTGGTGGCCGCGATACCGATCGGCATGTTCGGCCGATAGGCCAGCTCACCGAATACCGAAGCCTCGCCGACCGTGGTGTTGAAGCTCATGCCGTACATGCGGATGTCTTCGGCATACTCGCGGCGGCCGATCACGTTGTTGGCCAGATCGACTGCAGCCAGCCCACCTACGGCGGTGTTCACCGTGTTAGTTAACGCATCGGCATAGGCCTGAGCGAGCGCCGGATTAAGGGCTGGGTTAGCAATTACCGCCTGCAAAGTAGCCAACGGCACGCCGGCTTGAGCCGCAACGCCCTGCTGCACCTGTGGGGTCAGCGCCGGGGTAGCGGCCCCAGCAATGGTCGCCAAATCCAGGCCGGTAAAACTGCTGTCCACCTCGGCGAAGATGGTCGGCTCCTTGGCGTGGTAGTTGACGAAATAGAAGCCGAACTCGGTAGAGTTCAGCTCCTCGGCGATATAGCGGAAAGCCACGCCAAACTGCCCGTCGTTCTTGGCATTCAGGTCGCTGCCAATAGTCGCTACCTTGATGGTGCCGTTGCTGTCGAAGAAGTCGTTGCCGCCCAGGCCACCGACCTTGCCCGCGGAAAGCCCAGTATAGAGCGGCTGCAGACCCGCCAGAGCCGTCTGCTCGCTGTAAGCGGTGTTGCCACCATCGGCGAACAAGTCGGTCTCGGAGAAGTAAGTCCCGACCGGGTCGATAGCCGACTCCTTCCAGTTGAACTGGTAAAAGCTTTCCATCGACAGATTGTCGGTCAGGCCGACACTGAAGTTCAGCGCCTCGACCGGCACCAGTACTTCCTTCAGTTCGGAACCCGGCAAGCGGAACTTGGCCGCATCTACCGGGTTGGTGGTGTTAATGCCGCCACGGTAGAAGATGCCCTCGCCCCAGTTGAATACCTGACGCCCCAGGCGTGCGGTGACCGGCATGTCGGCCACATCCCAGTTGCCATAGACATAGGCATCGAGGATCTGCGCATCGCGACCGGCCTTGTGGCGAGTCTGGTAAGTGAAGCGATCATCCTTGGGGAAGCTCTGGCTCGGCTGCACCGGATCGTTGGCGTTGTAGTAGTCGTTACGCTTATCCATGATCTGGGTGTCATAGAAAGCCGTGCCACGAACGAACAAGCCATAGTTCTTGTAAGTCGCCCCCATGTCGGAGGTGATCTTGTACACCTCGGAAACCAGGCCGGTATCGAAGTTGCGATTACCGTCATTGGTATTGATGTCGTTGTTGCTCTTGTCCTGGCCCTGCACCCGCCACAGCTGGCCATAGGACACGGTGGTATCGATGGAGCCGGCGATTTCATTGTCGGCAAAGCTGAACTCAACCGCGTGAGCATGGGCGGCAACCAGCAACGGCAGGATGCCGACAAATGCAAAACCGGCCTTGGCTGGCGCAAATCGCAATACGGGCTTGCGGGACTTAATTTCCATCGAGACTTCACTCCGTGGACCAACAGATCATTCTTTTTGCGCCCACGAACCGGGGCACGACATAGCCGTACTGACGACGACTTTTTGTTGATTGGCAGGCGTTTCCCTACGCGCTTACAGGCCGTTGAAAGTCATCGTGGACAGCCCTCGGCTGTTACTCCGCATCGCTGCGTGGCGTCTTGCGCCCCGCATACATGGGTGCGGAAACTGCCGCTACCCGTGGAAGTGGAGGCGCCCTAGCCGTCGCTCGCGAACCTTTCAACGCTCTGTTACACGCGCCTCACCGCTAGGCATGCACCATTGCGGGGCCGAATCCATAGCGGTATTGCAACCATAGTGCCAATTCAAACGACCGTATCAAAACCAGCCACCCAGCGAACACAGAACCGATCAATCCTTTTTGTGACCGATCATTCACTGAACAAATAATGTAAAAGCCAGCAAAAGCTGGCCTGTTTTGTCTGACAACCTGACGCGTTACGTCCCTTCACACGACCAGCCACTGCGAATCAGCCGCAGGAAAAGCAGGCACAGTCAAGCCTGCCGGCGCAATCTTAAGTAAGAAAGCGCATAAGCCAATCTGCTGAAATTCTTTTAAGTAACAAAAAAGTGTTACCCGCCAGAGACGAGTAACACTTTCAGAGGAACAGAGCAGCCCTTAGGCGAGACTCTTGCTGACCACTTCGAAGACATCGCTGGACAGCTCGCCGGACGCGAGAATTCGCTCCAGCTCGGCCTTCATCAGGGACTGGCGCGCCGCATCGTATTTACCCCAACGGGTCAACGGCGCCAGTAAGCGCGAGGCAATCTGCGGATTGAGGGCATTCAGGGTGATCACCTGGTCAGCCAGGAAACGATAACCACTGCCGTCGGCCTGATGGAAGTTCACCAGGTTCTGCCCAGCAAAGGCACCAATCAAAGCCCGTACCTTGTTCGGGTTCTTCAGGGTGAACGCCGGATGCTGCATCAGCTGCTGCACCCGCGCCAAGGCACCCGGCAGGGCACTGGCCGCCTGCACGCTGAACCACTGATCCATGACCAGCGGGTTGTCCTTGAAGAAGTCGGCAAAGCTGGCCAAGGCCTTGGCTTTTTCAGCTCCAAACGGCGAGTTGATCAACACCGCCAAAGCCGTCAGGCGCTCGGTCATGTTGTCGCACGCCTCGAACTGTTCCAGGCAAGCGGCCAACACTTCAGGCTTACTGCTGAGCATCAGGTAAGACAGCGCGATGTTCTGCAAGCTACGCCGGGCAAAGTGCTGGTCTTCGGCGATATAGGTACTGCTGCGAGAGACGTCGCGGTTGTCCTGGTAGCGCTGCCACAACGGCTCGTAGAGTGCCTCGGCCAGCTGCAGGCGGGCGAACTCACGGGCGCTATGGATGGCCTCGACATCGGCCACCTCGCTGATCTCGGTGA
The DNA here is from genome assembly GCF_000498575.2 of Pseudomonas taeanensis MS-3. Lineage (GTDB taxonomy): Bacteria > Pseudomonadota > Gammaproteobacteria > Pseudomonadales > Pseudomonadaceae > Aquipseudomonas > Aquipseudomonas taeanensis. Next base: position 876,772 of record NZ_AWSQ01000002.1, on the reverse strand, counting down.
GAAAAGCCTCGCCCGGCAGCGAGAGCATCTCGGCGACCATGGCCTGATCCAGCTGTTGGTTGTCCAGCACGCTGCGCAGGGCGGCGATCAGGCGTTGGTCCATGACCAGCGGCTCGCCGCGCTGATGCTGGCCAATCAACTCCTGCAGCACCTGCACGGACAGTTGCTGGCCCGCCTCCCAGCGGTTGAAGCCATCGCTGTCGTGTTGCATGAGGAACATCAGTTGATCACGGTTGTAGGGGAAGCTCAGCTTCACCGGCGCCGAGAAACCGCGCAGCAGCGACGGCAGCGGCCGCTCAGCCACATCTTCGAAGATCACGGTTTGCTCCGCCTCGCAGATTGCGATCACCCGCGAGGTGCCTGACGCAGCCGCCTCACCTGCCAGACGCAGCGGCAACTCGCCGCCCTGAGCAACGAGCAGACCCAGCTCCACGGGGATGACGAACGGCAGCTTCTCGCTCTGCCCCGGCGTAGCCGGGCAGCTCTGGCTGAAGGTCAGGCTGTAGCGTTTGGCCGCTGCATCATAGGCCTCGCTGACCGCCAGACGCGGCGTGCCACCCTGGCTGTACCAGCGCTTGAACTGGCTCAGGTCGACGCCATTGGCATCCTCCATGGCCTTGATGAAGTCGTCGCAGGTCACCGCCTGACCGTCGTGGCGCTCGAAGTACAGGTCGCTGCCCTTGCGGAAGCCTTCGCTGCCGAGCAGGGTACGAATCATCCGCACCACTTCCGAGCCCTTCTCGTACACGGTCAGGGTGTAGAAGTTGGAAATCTCGATGAAGGCATCTGGGCGCACCGGATGGGCCATGGGCCCGGCATCCTCGGCGAACTGGTGGGTACGCAGGTAAGCCACGTCCTCGATGCGCTTGACAGTGCGCGAGTTCATGTCGGCGCTGAACTCGGCATCACGAAACACCGTGAAGCCTTCTTTGAGCGACAACTGGAACCAGTCGCGGCAGGTCACCCGGTTGCCCGACCAGTTGTGGAAATACTCGTGCGCCACTACCGCTTCTACGCGCTGGTGCGCGGCATCGGTGGCGGTCTCGGCCTTGGCCAGCACGCAACTGGAGTTGAAGATATTGAGGCCCTTGTTTTCCATGGCGCCCATGTTGAAGTCGTTGACCGCGACGATCATGAAGATGTCCAGGTCGTACTCGCGACCATAGGTCTCCTCGTCCCAGCGCATCGACTTCTTCAGGCTGTCCATGGCGTGCTGGCACTTGTCGACGTTCTCCGGTTCGACATAGATACGCAGCGCCACCTCGCGCTGACTCATGGTGGTGAAGCTGTCTTCCACACACCACAGGTCGCCGGCCACCAATGCGAACAGGTAGGCCGGCTTCATGAACGGATCTTCCCAGGTCGCCCAGTGCCGAACACTCTTTCCAGCGGCAGTCTCTTCCGGGCCGCTGGCAATCGGATTGCCGTTGGACAACAACACCGGATAACGATGCTGCTCGGCGCTGAGCGTGGTGGTGAACTTGCTCATTACGTCCGGGCGGTCGAGGTAATAGGTGATCTTGCGGAAACCCTCAGCCTCGCACTGGGTGCAGAACATGCTGCCGGATTTGTACAGGCCTTCCAGGGCGGTGTTGCTTTCCGGATGGATGCGCACGCTGCTGTCGATCACGAAGCTCGCGGCTTTCGGTTGCAAGCTCAAGTGGCTGTCGCTGAGCTGGTAATCCGCTTCGGTCAATGCTTGCCCATCCAGTGCCAGCGCCAGCAACTCGAGCTGCTGACCATCCAGCACCAGCGGCGGCAGATCGTTGCCCGGGTCGCCGGCCGCACAGGCCGGATTACGCCGCATCACCAATTGCGCATGCACCAGGCTGTGATCCTCGAACAGCTCGAAGGTCAGGTGCGTCTCGTCGATCAGGTAATCAGGCGCCTGATAGTCCTTGAGGTAAATCATCTTCGGCTGTTCGCTGCGCATGGCTTGTGGCCCTTTTGGTTCAGGGCCGTGGCTAGGCCCAAATGTGCGAATTTTTTTGGTTGTCGACTACTGGTGCAGGCCCGCTAGGCGTGCACGGCCAACTGGTAGGCCGTGTACTTGCGAATATTGATCACTCCGGTGTCGAACATCAGGTACTGGCCCTTGATGCCGATCAAGGTGCCTTCGGCGATGGGGTTCTTGTCCAGGTTGAAGCTGGTGATCTTGGCCGGATAGGCCTCGATCGGGTAGGCGATCTCGACCGGTTGCTGATCGCTCAACGGCTGAATGGCTTGCAGGCCGAAGCGCTGTTGCAGCTCAAGCAAGCCCTCGCCACAGCTGTCGAACAACTGGTCGCGCACCGCCGCTAGATCGACCGGCGCGGCATCGCCTTTGAGCAAGGCACGCCAGTTGGTCTTGTCCGCCACCTGGCTACGCAGCAGGTCTTCGACGAAGCCCGACTGCTGGCGGGTCGCCACGCGCAGAATCGGCAGCGCCTGGCTCGCACCCTGATCCAGCCAGCGGGTAGGTACCTGAGTTCCTCGAGTAATGCCGACTTTGACCCCGGATGAGTTGGCCAGGTAGACCACATGGTCGGTCATGCAGAACTGTTCGCCCCAGCTCGGCTCGCGGCAGGTGCCGGCGTCATAGTGACAGCGCTCCGGACTCATGATGCAGATATCGCACTGTGCGAGTTTCTGCATGCAGGGGTAGCAGTAACCCTGGCTGAAACTGGTCTTGGTCTTGCGCCCGCAATGTGTACAGTGGATGGCGCCGAGGTATTCCAAACGCAGACTCTTGCCGATCAGTGGGTTGACCGGTATTTCCTGATCGTCCAGCCGAAAGGCGTACTGCACTGGGGCTTCCAGACGTGCCGCCATCTTGCTCAGGGCACCGCGTGCTAATTCGACCATCAGTGCAGGGTATCCGCGGAGGTCTTGAACAGCAGATTCGGCACTGGCGCGGACTTGGAGCTGCACTCCTGCGGGCCCATATAGCCGATACGCTGATCTTCCGGCAGGTTCTGCACTTCCCAGGCAATCAGCGCCTGCAGGCAGAGTTCTTTCTGCTCTTGAGTCAGCTTACGGCCATCGGCCCATTTACCGATTTCCACAGCCAGCTTGAGGCTCTGGTAGATCTCCGGGGTGATGTTTTCGATAGTTTCTAGAAAGGACGACATGCGGGCCTCCGAATACAAAGCGGCAGTTTAACGGCGCTGACGCGCCAGCGCACCGCCCAGCAGGCCAGTGGTACAACCGGCAAGCAGACCACCGACATGCGCGGCATTGGCAATAGCACCAAATTGCAGCAGTTCGAAGATGCCGGTCATGCAGATCAGCAGCCAGGCCAACATCATCACCAGCACCCCAGGCGGCAGGCGGTAGTCGGCGTTCGGCGCCAAACGCTGGTACAGCCAACAGTGCCCAAGCAGCCCGTAGAGCACCCCGGACAAACCGCCAAACAAGGATGGTCCGCTGAAGCTGTACTGGGCCAAATTCGAGACCAGACCGAACAACAGGGTCAGCCCGAGAAGCATCCAGGTGCCTTGATGCGCCTCGATACGCCGCCCCAGCTCCCAGTACCACAGCGCATTCATTGCCAAGTGAAGAATGCCGAAATGGATCAGCATCGGCGTCAGCAAACGCCACCACTGCCCCGTTGCCAAGGTTTCGGCCAGGTAGCTGAAATAGATGTAATCACCCTGGATGCGGAAATCGACGAAGCTCAGCCAACGAATCACCGCAAAGTTCTCGCCCAGCAGGGTCAAGGCCGCAACCAGCATTGTCAGCAGCAACATCCCGGCCGTCAGCGGGCGGCTTTTCAACTGCTGGGCAAACCCTTGTGCCGGTCCGGACGCAGCGGCCAGCCGTACAGCCGGATCACCTTGCGGGTAACGGCTATAGAGATCACGCACCTGTTCGGCCAGTTGCTCACCTGGCACCCAGAGCACTTGTTCACCGGCCTCCTCGGAGACTCGATGAGGAACCTGCAAACGCTGCAGCAGCTCGATAAAGCCGCTGAGGTTGGTCTGCATCGGCAAGCGTAAAACGGCCACGGGTGTCATCGCGGCGCCTCCGGTTTTTCCACATCGACCCAGACGAACTTGCTCGGATCGAGGCGCGTTTCCTGATCCAACCGGTACGCCACCAGTTTGCCGTACAGCACCGCGCTGTAGTCCAGACAGGCCAGATTAGGGCGGATCGGCGCCGGCTTGCCACGGCGCCAGTAGTGGCCGACGAACAACAGCGGCTGATCGGCGCCATATTTCAGCAGCTCGGCCTTTTGCAGTTCACTCAGCGGCGTCTGCGCCGCCAGGGCCGGCAAGGCATCCGGCTGAAAAACGATGTCACCATAGGTCTGCGGATCTTCCTCCCAGAACTTGGTGCGGAAATGCGAGCGGGTGAAGCCCTCATCGCTGGTCAAGGTCAGGCCATGCGGCAGGCGCATATCGGTGCCGCGCAGCAAGCGATCCATGGCAGTGTTGGCAAAACTGCCCGGCACGGCCGCGGCCTTTAGAAACGCCTCGTTGATGCGCCCGTCTGCAAACTGTGCGCTAAGCGATTCGATCAGCTCGGCATCCCAGCAGGCATGCACGACGCGGAAGCGCCCCGCATCAATGAACAGCGGCAGCTCATAGAACCAGCCGAGAAATTCGCGCCACTCCGCCGGATACGCCGCGAACTGCTCCAGCGTCTCCTGAATCAACCGGGCATGCCGCGGCGTGTGTTCGCGCACGTACTGGTGACCACTGCCGGGCGCCGCCGGGGTACTCCAGGCCAAGGCATTGAATTCATGGTTGCCCATGATGCACAGCGCTTCGCCGGCCACGACCATGTCGCGCACCAGGTGCAAGGCTTCACGGATACGCGGCCCGCGATCGACCAGATCTCCGAGAAACAGCGCCATGCGCTGCGGGTGTCGCCACACGCCGCCCTGTATGCGGTAGCCGAGGGTATCGAGCAAGCGCTCCAGGGTGCGAGCACAGCCGTGGATGTCGCCGATCAGGTCATAACTACGGGTCGGGTCGAGAATCATCATGCCCCTCCGCCACCGAGCCGACTGCCCCAGCCCAACTTGGTACGACAGATTTCGTAGTAGTTGTGATCGAGCGGATGAATCAGGCAGAGCTTCTGCGGTTTCTTGCGCACCGTGATGGTGTCGCCAGGCGCGCAGGTGAAGTGGTTTTGCCCATCGCAGGAGACCTGCGGATAGATCGACATGTCCTTGGACACGACAATTTTCAACTCGCTATTGCCATCCACCACGATTGGCCGGCTGGACAGCGTATGCGGGTACATCGGCACGATGACGATGGCATCCAGCTTGGGGTGCATGATCGGTCCGCCGGCAGACAACGCATAAGCGGTAGAGCCGGTCGGCGTAGCGACGATCAGACCGTCGGCCTTCTGACTGCAGACGAACTGACCATCGATATACAGCTCGAACTCAATCATCCGCGTCGACTTACCCGGGTGCAGCACCACATCGTTGAGCGCATCGCCCTGGCCGATAGCCTCGCCATGCCTGCGCACTTCCGCTTCCAGCAAAAAGCGGTTTTCGGTCAGGTAGTTGCCTTCCAGCACCTCGGCGACTTTCTGCTCCAGCTCATCTGGACGAATGTCGGTGAGAAAGCCCAAATTACCGCGATTGACACCGAGCACCGGCACTTTGCTGCGGGCCAGTGCCCGCGCGGCACCAAGCAGACTGCCATCACCACCCACCACAATCACCAGATCGCAGACCTCGCCGAGAATCTTCCGTGAGGACGTTTGCAGACCATGGCCGGGCAACACCTCAGCAATGGTGTCCTCGAGAATCACATGCAGGTGGCGGTCGAGCAGAAAGTTCTTCAGCCGGCGGATGGTGTCGAGCACCTGGGTACTGCCGAGGCGACCGATAATGCCGATATTACGAAACTGCTCCATGGTGCTCCCGCAAACGCTGAATCTAGAGGGCTCGATTATGGGCGAAAGCTGGCAACAGCGGCAAACTTGAGCCTTTACTGAAAATTAAGCGCTATTCTCGACAACATGACACCTTTCACCTCGCTCGCCGACCTGCCCCAGCAATTGCGCCAACCTGTAGTGCGGGACTTGGCCTGGGTGCTGCTTTCGCAGCCGCTGCTGAGCACCACCCCCTGGCCGCAACGCCACCCGTTCAGTGCCAGCCATTGGGCTCGCCACCCGGGAGCACTGGCCGACTGGCTGCTGCAGCTCGACCACGACAGTAGCAGTCTGGTGTCCTGGTTGGCGCGAAGCTCGGTACGCCGTCTGGGCCTGTATTACGAACGCCTCTGGCAGTTCGCCTTGCGCGCCGCACCGGACATCGAACTGCTCGCAGCCAATCTGCCGATCCGCCTGAGCGGGCATACCCTGGGTGAGCTGGATTTACTGCTGCGCGATGACGAAGGCACTCACCACCTGGAGCTGGCGATCAAGTTTTATCTCGGCCCCGAGCAGGATAGCGGCGAACAGCCTGCGCACTGGCTCGGCCCCGGCAGCCTGGACCGCCTGGATATCAAGCTCGACCACCTGAGTCAGCATCAACTTCCGCTGTCCGCCCGCGGCGAAGCGCGCGCGGCCCTGGCCGAGCTGGACCTGGTGCATGCTCAGGCGGCACTCTGGCTCGGCGGTTATCTGTTCTACCCCTGGTCGAACTGCTGCGTCTCACCACTGGGGGCTAACCCGCGGCATTTAAAAGGCCGCTGGCTGCACCAGCGCGATTGGCCGAGCCTGACCCAACAGAGTGCCGACGGTTGCTGGCAACCTTTGCCACGTAATGCCTGGCTCGCACCCGCGCGAGTTGCGGTAGACGATCTATGGTCAAACGCAAAATTGAAGGACTGGTTCGCTGCCCTGCAGCCACAGGCCAATGCGCAATTGCTGGTCAGGCTGGAGAGCGGCCCGCAGGGCGACTGGCACGAGGCTGAACGCGTTTTTCTGGTCGGCGATGAGTGGCCTGCGCTGGCTGAGGAATAATCGTCCACAACAGCTCTCGGTCTTCGAGCTAAAGGCCTATCGCCTGCCGCTCGCAAAGCATCCTGACGCCCGACGGAAGTCAGCGGCTGCGCTCGACGCGCCCGCCGGAGCGGGCCAAATAACCGGAGCCACTTTCACACAGCAGTCCTTCGCGCTGCACCGCCGGCAAACCGTCCACCCCATCGCGCAAGACATAGGCCGTGAAGCCCAGCTGCGCCAGCAGAAACACCGCATTGGTACTGCGCTTACCGCTGTCGCAGTAACACAGGTACGTCCGCCCCTTATCCAGCAGACGTGCCTTCAGGCGCAACAACTGTAACGGCATATTCAAGGACTCCAACGCATGGGCACGCTGGTACTCCTCCTGCAGCCGCACATCCAGCCATTGTGCGCCGGAGGCCAGTAAGCGTGCCGCCTCACCAAGCGAGACCTCATCCACCACAGGGGCCTTGAGCAAGGCGAAGAAGTCCTGACGGGCCAATCGCAGCACCACACCATCTTCCAACAGGGTTACCGTGGCATTGCGCGGACTGTCGGCAAGCAAGGCTTCCTCACCAAAACAGGCGCCCACCTCCAGCTCTGCCAACACCTGATGGGCGCTACCGGCGCCGCGAATCACTTCGGCACGGCCACTGTAGAGAAAATAACAACAGTCGCCGACCTCGCCTTCGCGCAACACGGTGCTACCTGCTGGCAATTCGAGACGCTGCAAACGCCCAAGCATGCTACGCACATTGGAAGGCGGTACCTTGGCAAACAACGGGTTGTCCAGCAGGCGCTCCAACCACTCCACGTCCTCATCCTGGTGACCAAGCTCCAGGATCAAGTCCTGATACGTCAGACGCCAGGTCAGTAATCGGTTGAGAGTCGCACTGTCCAACGTCAGCACGCTGGCATCGGTCAAGGCTCGCGCCTCATGCCGGCGCGGTAAGCTGGGCGACAACGGATGGCAACTGGCTGCACTGCCAGCGAGCACAGACTCGCGCTGACCATCGGGCGCCTGCAAGGACAACTCGCCAGCCAACAGGTAGTAAGTCAGGCGCGCTTGATCGCCTTGACGAAAAAGCAGTTGGCCCGCCAATACCGGTTGCGGTACCAATTGACTGCGCAACTCGCGCCACTGCTGTTCGGACAGCATATTGAGCGGCGTCAGGCTGCGTAACTGTTCGGGATTCAGGGGATCACTCATGAAATTTCCGGGCTCCGCGGGTCAGGTCTCGGTATCGCCAGCCGCCGGATCAAGACGCGCCTGCTCATGTTTGCGCAGTGCTGCGGTGCGACCCTGCAGGCCGCCAGTATGGACGAATACCAAGCGGCTACCACGCGCAAAATAACCAGCCTCGACTTGCCGACGCAATGCCATCAACGCCTTCCCGGTATAGACCGGCTCCAAAGGCACAGTGCTACCTGCTTCGCACGCCCAGATAAACTCTGCCAACTCGCTATCGACCTTGGCAAAGCCACCACGTGCAGCGTCCAGGAGGTGGTAGCCATGTTCCGCCATCCCGGCCTGATGCAAAATACGCCGCACCTGTTGCGCCACACCATGATCGTCGGGTACTGCCACGGCGCCATAGACCGGATGAGCGCCCGCTTCACCAAGCACCAAGCCCGCCAAAGTGGTACCCGTGCCAACCGCCAGCCACCATCCGTCATAGTCCGTCCAACCAAGTGCAACCAGTTGCTCATGCACCAGCGGCACCAGACCGGCACAGCCCTGTGCGCCTAGCAGCCCCCCGCCGCCCTCAGCCACCGGATACAGGGTCGGGTAACGCTCACGCCACTCATCCCAGAACCCCGGTTGATGTCGGGCGCGATAACCGCCATAGCCAAGCCAGTGCAACTGCATGCCGAACGCCAGCAAATCGCGCACTGTCGGCGTGTCCTGCACTGTGCCGCGCAACAAGCCAACGGTTGGGAAACTGAAACGCCGCCCCGCGGCGGCCAGTGCATGCAAGTGATTGGAATGCGCCCCGCCCAGACTGATCAAGCCATCAGCCTCGGCAGCGGCGGCCGCCTGCACATGCGGCGCGAGCTTGAACCATTTGTTGCCACTGATCAGCGCATCGATCAGGTCCAGACGCAACACCGCCACCTCAATTCCGGCTGACGTCAGCCAATCGAGGTTCATGCGCTCAAGCGGTGCCCGTAGCGTCCAGTCGGGCGAGACTAATGACAAGGTTTAGCCGACAGTGCGCAAACGACTACTGGCCTTATGCCGCGCGCAGCAGTTGGACTCGCCCAGGATAAAGCGGCTGGGGGTATCGACACGGTCGATCGGAATGGCACAGCGCCCGCCACTAGTCAGTGAGGCCTCGCAAGTCGGTTGCTGAAAGTGCGCCAACCAATGACGGTATTGCTCCTCGGAAACGAAACACTTGGCCGCTGCATAAGCCATGGAGTTGTCCTGATAGCTGGCAATATCCTGCAAGGGAATAGTCAGGTGACCAGCGCCAGGATGATAGACCACGAACACTACGCCAAGCCTGGAGAGACGCTCAAGAATCTGCTCACCGCTCTGACTGGCCAGTTCGTCGCATTCGCGCTTGAGTCGCGCGATTTCCTGCTGTGACTGAGCCTCCTGCTCATTGCGATAGGCTAACTCGACATCACGCAAGACTACTTGCTCTTTGTACTCGACCACTGCCGAAGCGATTTTCGCCTGCATCTCGTTCTCGAACTGCATACGCAGAACATCGCTCTCGCTACGGCCATGCTGCTCCAGTTGCCGCAACTGCTGGGTCATTTCTTCACGGGAGGCTTGCAGGCTTGCGGCCCGTTCGACCAACTGCGTCTTGAGGTTGGCGTTAAGTTCTTCCTGTTGGCGCAATGCCTGCTGCAGGCCGCGCATCTGCGCCTGGAGACTATTGTTGCGCTCCTCATTGGCCAGTTTGTACTTAGCCAACTCCTCTTCGTGCTGCTGGCTCAGGCTGCTGATACGCAAACGCTGCTGTTTGATCAACTGCGCGGTTTTCAGGCGGTGCTCATGATCCATCTTTTCGGCGCCCCTGGTCGCGCCTTCCTTGGACGGATCGGGCGCGTACCACTTGTCATCCGAAGCCATCTGCAGACGCTCTGGTGCAAGTGCCTGGACGCTCTCCTCCTCTACCAGCAGGCCCAGCTTGTTGCGCTTGGCCGCGTCGCGCAGCAGCACCAGGTCATTCTTGCCTGGCGCTAAACTCGGATCCCACAAGTGCATTTGATGCCAGGACACCGGGCACTGACTGCGACAAGCCAGGCGGATCGGCCCAGCCCCCAGATCGGGGCCACGCCCAGCGCGTTCGGCCAGGTGCTGTAAGGGAATATTCCAGCCTTTGTCGGGCGCGCCTTTCTCATCGAAATCCAGATAGAAAAACACCGCCGCCCGGATCATCAGGCGCGGATTGATCATCACAAAAGCCACGCGCATCTGCTGATCGGCGAACTCCGGCATGCCTACCACACCATCCAGCAAGGCTTCGAATTCGGGAAATAGCATCTCCTTGCAGATGCCGCCACGCTCATTGAAGAACATCACGGCCTCAACAATCTGCGGCTTATTCTGCATGCTCATCGATTTCCCTCTAGGCCAAAACAGGGTGTAGTCCGTTCCGTCGGCTGACATTCCTGACAGGACAGGCTAAACCTGATGCCCAGGCGCTGCTCCTTTATTCAGGCAAGTCTAGGGGAAAAACCAATGCCAGCAATGTGACTGGGTTGGCAGTCGCCATGCCGACCAGCCCAAGCAGGCCGGCGGCATAACGAAACTGTGATGGGTTTGGTACAGCGGACTAGCCGGTTTTAGCGGACAGGAATGGCGCCAGACGCCGGCCCATTTCCTCTCCCAGGGCTTGCAGACCACTCATCGGCCGGATCATCACCTCGAATTCGACAATCTTGCCGTCTGCGTCGAAGCGAATCATGTCGATACCTTTCAACTCGCGCTCGCCCACCTTGGCGCTGAACTCCAGAACAACACTCAAGCCATCGCTACTGCTCAGCTCGCGATGGTAGGCGAAGCCCTCGAACACCTGAAACACCGTATTGAGGATCAATGACACCATCGGCGCCCCCTCGTAGGGCTTGAAGGCCATGGGTGAACGAAATACCGCCTGCGCGTGCAACAGTTCCGGCAACGCACGCAGGTCACCGGCGAGCAGCATCGCATGCCACTTATCCAGCGCCTCGGCAACTGTAGGTTGAACAGTTAACTCTGTAGACATGAGCGACGCTCCTATTAGATTTCTGCGGCCAACCGCGAGCCCTGGTTGATGGCACGCTTGGCGTCCAGCTCAGCCGCCACATCGGCGCCACCGATCAGGTGCACGCTCTGGCCAGCGGCAATCAGCTCGTCATGCAGTTCGCGCAGCGGATCCTGACCGGCACATACGATTACCGTATCGACTGGCAACACCTGCGGCTCACCCTCAGCGATGCGAATGTGCAGACCATCGTCATCGACCTTGAGGTATTCGACGCTGTTGAGCATCTGCACCTGCTTGTTCTTCAGCCCGGCGCGATGGATCCACCCGGTTGTCTTGCCCAGGCCATCGCCGACCTTGGACTTCTTGCGCTGCAACAGGAATACCTGGCGAGCCGGTGCATGCGGTTCGGCCTTGATCCCGGCAACCCCGCCGCGAGCCTGCAGGTCGCTGTCGATGCCCCACTCCTTCCAGAACGCCTCGCGACTCAGACTGGTGGCTTCACCCTGGTGGATAATGAACTCGGACACGTCGAAGCCGATACCGCCAGCGCCGATCACCGCGACCCGCTGACCGACCGGCTTGCGCTCAAGGATTGCGTCCAGGTAATTGATCACCTTGGCATGCTCGATGCCAGGAATCTCCGGGGTGCGTGGTGCGATGCCGGTGGCCAGAATCACCTCGTCGAAGCCACCCTGGCTCAACTCATCGCCACTGACGCGGGTATTCAGACGCAGATCGACCCCGGTGGTTTCCAGCTTGCGCTTGAAATAGCGCAGGGTTTCGAAAAACTCCTCCTTACCCGGCACCCGCTTGGCGACATTGAACTGACCACCGATTTCACTGGCCGAATCGAACAGCGTCACCTGATGGCCACGCTCAGCCGCCACCGTGGCGGCAGCAAGACCGGCGGGACCGGCGCCAACCACAGCAATTTTCTTGACCTCAACGGTCGCAATGTAATTCAGCTCGGTCTCATGGCAGGCGCGTGGGTTGACCAGGCAACTGGTCAGCTTGCCGCCGAAGGTATGATCCAGGCAGGCCTGATTGCAGCCGATGCAGGTGTTGATCTCATCACTGCGACCCTCGGCGGCCTTATTGACGAAGTCCGGGTCGGCGAGGAACGGACGGGCCATGGAGACCATGTCGGCGTCGCCTTCGGCCAGTACCTGCTCGGCGATTTCCGGGGTATTGATGCGGTTGGTGGTAATCAGCGGAATCTTGATCTCGCCGCGCAGCTTGGCGGTCACTTTGGTGAAGGCCGCACGCGGCACCTTGGTGGCGATGGTCGGAATCCGCGCCTCGTGCCAGCCGATACCGGTATTGATCAGGGTCGCGCCGGCCTGCTCGATGGCCTTGGCCAACAGAACGATCTCATCCCAGGCACTACCGCCTTCGACCAGATCGAGCATCGACAGGCGATAGATGATGATGAAATTCGGGCCAACCGCCTCACGCACGCGGCGAACGATTTCCAGCGGCAGCCGCATGCGGTTCTCGTAGCTGCCACCCCAGCGATCGCTGCGATGATTAGTGTGGGCGGCGAGGAACTGATTGATGAAGTAGCCTTCCGACCCCATGATCTCAACACCGTCATAACCGGCCTGTTGCGCCAGACTGGAGCAATTGACGAAGTCCTGGATCTGCTTCTCGATACCTTCCTCGTCCAGCTCTCGAGGCTTGAACGGATTGATCGGCGCCTGAATGGCACTTGGCGCCACAGACTTGGGGCTGTAGGCATAACGCCCGGCATGCAGAATCTGCATACAAATCTTGCCGCCCGACTCATGCACCGCCTGGGTGACAATCTTGTGCTTCTCAGCTTCTTCCACGGTGGTCAGCTTGGCCGCACCGGAGTAGACCCCACCCTCCTCATTCGGGCCAATACCACCGGTCACCATCAGACCGACGCCGCCACGGGCGCGCTCGGCGAAGTAGGCTGCCATGCGCTCGAAGCCGCCCGGCTTTTCTTCCAGACCGGTGTGCATCGAGCCCATCAGTGTACGGTTCTTCAACGTGGTGAAGCCCAGATCCAACGGAGCGAGCAGGTGCGGGTAATGAGTGGTCATGGCGTTCTCCACATCGAGCCTATGCATTTCACGGAATGCCGTGGTCTCAGCTGGACCACGGTCGGTATGCACTCAACGATATAGAGCCTGCCCAAGAGCCTCAATGATCATAAATAACTAACAGCTAACCTAAATGAACAGCAAGGCTTGGCAAGAATCATTCATCTGCCTACCCTGTAGCCATGATGCGTAAACTCTCGATACTCCTCTTCACAGTGGTAGTCAGCGGCTGCCTGACAGCGTTCCTGATATGGGCCGAGCGACGTCCCGACGCGCACTATTTGTCCGACCTGCGCAGCACCATTATCAGCAAACCAGCCCCGGCTCAGGCACGCGGCAACCTATTATTGATCCGCCCGCAACTCTACCCGCTGGACTACCAAAGCCCGGCGCACCTGCGCCTGAAGCTTGCTGCCGCATTGGATAATGCCCGGCAAGCCGGCCTGCTCGGCCCGGGAACATTGGTGGCGCTGCCTGAGCATATCGGCACCTGGCTGCTGGCGCGCGGCGAAAAGACCGAGTTCTATCGGGCGCTCAACCGCAAGGAAGTGCGCAACTGGTTGCTGCTCGGCAATCCGCTGCTGGCGGTCAAGGCGCTACTGATGAACCTTGATGCCGAGCGCCTGGACGAGGCGCTGCTGCGCATGAAAGCAGAGCAGATGACCAAGGATTACCAGCAACTGTTTTCCGGACTCGCACGCGAGTACCAGATCACTCTGCTGGCGGGTTCGATCCTGCTACCCGAGCCACACCTGAAGGACGGGCAGCTGCGCAGTGGCAATGGCCCACTGCGCACGCTCAGCCTGGTTTTCTCCCCGGAAGGAACAATCCAAGGCGAGCCGCACTACGAGCCCTGGCCCCAACAACCAGGCACCACCGCGCCGCAACGCCTCAGCGTCGGCGACATGACCTATAGCGTCGAGCGCGACTGGCGCCCCGGTTACCCGCAGAGCCTCTTACGTCTGGTCGACAGCGACGGATCTAGCCCGGCACTGTTCCTCCGCGGAAAACTGGGCTGGCCGATTGGTGGAGCGCCTCGTGAAGTCCTGCTGACCCCCCAGCAAATCCAACAGGGCAGCCAGGCACCGGGCAGCCATCTGCTGAACATCTGGATTGCCCCCAAATGAAACCACAGCGAGTTCGCCTCGGCGATCTCTCGGTAGGCTTCGTTTACAGCCTGGCCGACGCCATGCGCCACCTCAACCAAGACCCGCTGCCACTTTTTGCCCAGTACGACCTCGATGCGGCTCGCTTGGCCGAACCTAGAGCGCGCCTGTCCATCCCGCGTTACATGCGCCTCGGCCACGCGGCCATTCAGCAAACCGCTGAACCCGGCCTGGGTTTGCTCATGGGTCAGCAGAGTCGCCTAAGCCAAGCCGGACTGGCGGGCGTCACTGCCGCTCAAGCACCCACTGTGCGCGAAGCGGCGCGGACCCTGACCCGTTTCGAGCCGCTGTACGCCTCCAATTACCGTGGGCAATCTAGCCTGCACGAAGACGCCAAGGGTGCCTGGTTACGCTTTTATTCGATCAGCCCCTACAACGCCTACAACCACTTCGTAGTCGACTCGGTACTGGCCAGCTGGACGCAACAACTGGGTAGCCTGGTCAGACAGCGCCTGCCCGTGGAGAAAGTCGAGATTGAATTCCCGGCGCCCAGCTATGCCCCTGATTACCCAGAGTCATTCGGCTGCCCAGTGGAGTTCGCCGCCGCACACAATCAATTGCGCCTGAGCCAGGCCACGCTCAGCCTGCGCAATCCGGAACACTGCCCGAGCACTTGGCGTCAGCTGCTGGAAATCTGCGAGCGAGAGCTGGAACAGCTGACTCGCACCCGCAACCTGCACGAACGAGTCATCCAACTGCTCGGCCCACTGCTACATGGACGCGAGCCCGATTTACAGGAAGTCGCCGCACGCCTGCACCTGCCCCCCTGGACGCTCAGGCGCAAACTGGCAGAAGAAGGCACGCAGTTCCGCACCATTCTCAACGAAACCCGCCGCGACCTGGCCATGGCTTATATTCGTGACACCGAGCTGGCCTTCGGTGAGATTGCCTACCTGCTCGGATTTTCTTCGGCCGAAGCCTTTCAGCGCGCCTTTAAACGCTGGAACCAGCAAACCCCAGGCGAGTTTCGCCGCGCCCAGCGAAACCCAGCGAAACCGCCTGACTCACCATGAGGACACAGCCTTTAGGCCGCTCTCACAACTCGGTGGCGTCTTCCACTGGCTCAGGCAGATCCTGCTCAAGTGCACGGTACTCGAGAAGCTCTTCTTGGTAATCATCCATTGGACGGTCCTCTTTGATTAGCCTGCAGGGCCAGATAGCCAGCATGTCCAGGGAGTTTAAAAAGCGCAGATGACCGATAGATGACAATAAATCGCAGACAATAAAAAACCCTCAGGTATTGCTACCTGAGGGTTTCGTATATGGCGCAGCGGACGGGACNNACCAACTGAACTACCGCTGCGTATCTCTTGGACTTGCGTCCGTTGAACTCTTGCTTACGCTGGCAAAACCAACCAACCAGGCTGTTTCTACCTCATGCCAAGAATTAACCTGACATGGAAAATATGGCGCAGCGGACGGGACNNCCAACTGAACTACCGCTGCGCATTTATCGGACTTACGCCCGACTTCGTAAAGTAATGGTGGGTGATGACGGGATCGAACCGCCGACCCTCTGCTTGTAAGGCAGATGCTCTCCCAGCTGAGCTAATCACCCATTGCTTTGCGAAGGCGCGCAATTTACGTCGAGGCCTTACCTAAGTCAATACTCTGCTTAAGTTTTTTCTCAAAACAGAACAAATACCTGGATGCGCAACGAGCAACAATAAACAGACGCTTGCCTTACTCCATCAATCCCCTCAACACAGACATTGAGGGCAAGAGCAGCATTGCAAAAAACCAACTGGGCATTTCCAGGTTCGCCCAGTACTTGAGTCCTAGATTAAAACGCCACACGCAAGCTCAGGCGCGCCGCCACCCGACTCTCCTCGTCGCGGTCCAAGCCGGCTTCGACAATCTGCACACCCTGCTGCTCGAGCACGGCAAACCAACGTAACAACTGGGCGAAGGGCGCCGACTGCACGCTGACCTGCAACGAGCCATCGCTGTCGCTGTCCAGTCGCTCGATCGCCAAACCCTGCTCGGCTGCGCTAGCGGTGACCATGCCTTGTAAACGCGCAGGATCAAGACTGACCTGCGGTTTAGCCGCCAGACTACGGGCCAACGGTGCCTGCGCCTGCATATAGGTATACAAGGCACGCTGCTGCTCGAAGGCACTCCGTGCTGCTAACACTCCTTGTTGAGCCGGCTGCCAGAGCAAGATGTAGAGCACTACCAGCAGCAGAAACGCAGCCAGCAGGCTCAAGGCCAGCCGCTCGCGCAGCGCCAAGCCGCGCCAACGCTGCAACAAGACAGAGTTCTGCCACTGCGCCGCGAACGGATGCCCTGGTTCACTCAAACTGCTCATGCACCACCCCCGATCACTAAACGCGCACTCACCCCATCCGCTTCACGACTGGCCGACCCCAGCTGCACCGCTAAACCAGCCTCCTGCAGGCGTTCACGCAACCGCTCCAACTCGCTAAAACCCGGCGCCTGCACCTGCATCGACAAGTCGCCGCGAATGTCGCTGAAATCCAGTTGCTCAACCTGCACCGACGCACCCTCCGCCACCATCGCCTGACTCACCTGAGCGAGCATCCCGAGCAGACGACTCTGGCCACTGGCACCACTGGCCGCCAGGTGTTGGTCGAATTGGGCACGCAGATTGATCAGCTTGCGGTCATCAGGAAACAGTTCCTGATAGAGCGCCGTGCTGGCCTCTGCGTAGGTATCGGCCTGGCGCTGAAAATACCAGCCCTGAGCCAGATTGAAGCCCCACTGCAATATCAGCCACAAACCGATCAACCCCAGCAACGGCCGCCAGCGCTGCCAGTTGCCATTGGATTGACGCGAGGCGAATACGCCCTGAGCCAGATTATTCATGACGGTCTGCTGCGCCAGCCAGCGATGGGGATCGTCGATCGTTACGAACTCGCCCACCGGCTCCGGCGCGCTCCGCTGTTCCGTGCGGTAGGCGACATGCGGCGGCGGGCAAGCGCTGGCCAGGCTCGGCCACTCCTCCTCCCCCAGGGCTAGACGCGCTACCTGCGCGCCGCCGAGCAACCAGCGCGAGTCCAACCACAGCAGCTGGGTACCGCCCCGAGGCAATAAATCGGCATCCAGCGCAATCGTCTGTGGCGGGGTCGGGCACAGGGCCAGCCAACTGGCCAGCCACTCGCGGCGCATGGCGAACACCCTATGACGACCATCTGGCAGGCGTTCGCCCAATGCCAGATGCAACTGTTCGACATCTTCGGCCAGCAGCTCTTCCACCGCGAACGGCAGGGCCTGGCGCAACCAACGCGCCTTCTGCGTCGGCAGCTCCACCGCACAGGCCGTCACCGCCTCCACTGGCAAAACCAGGGTCCAGGCACCGCTCAATTCAGCGACCGCCTCGGCAAAAGGTAGGCATTGACTGTTTTCACCCTGCACACGCTGCACCGGTAAATCCGCAAAGGCACCGGCGCAGGCCGCTGGCGGCAGAAACACACATAACTGACTCATGGCTCGACTTCCTTGACGGGCGCTGGCGGTAAGCCGCTTTGCCCCAAATCACGGGCTAGAACATACACCTGACCATCGCTGGCGCGCTGCAAGGTGCTGCGTAAAATCTGACGTCGCTCACCCACGCTGACCTCGCTGATCACCTGAAAATACTGACTGCCGACTGCCAACCCTTGGCTCTCCACACTCAACCCTGGCAGTTGCGCGAGAAAACTGGGTACATCACGGTATCCCTGACTGCCTCGCGCCGCGACCAACCCCTGCGCAGTAGCCAGCGGCAATCCCTCGGCGAGGCTCGCCAACACCCAAGCGTTGGCGGTGTTGACGTTCAGCGTTGCATCCTCCGGCAAGGCACTGACAAACGGCAGCAGACGCTGGTAATCGGCCTCACTCATCTCCAGCAACAAACGCAATTCCGACACATCGGCCAAACCACGATTGGCCGCACGGTAGGCCGGCTGTGCCAGCAAGTATTGATTATCCTCGCCGCCGTAGCCGCCGCTTGGCTCCTGATCGGCATCCAGCCAGTCGAGCAAACGCTCGGCATAGGGCGTATCAATCTGCAAGCTGAGCAGTAAACGACGGAATTGGCCCAGCGCCACCTCATTCGCCTGCCCCTTACGCACCAGGCTGTTGAGATTGAAGCGCCCCGAGGGATCCTCGATGCGCACTCGCAATTCGCCCCCTTCATCCAAGGCAAAGGGGGACAACGGTCGTGCCCAAGGCTCATCCAGATGGTCCACCGGGGCGCGCGGATCGCCCTGCTGCAAATCCCGCCGCAGCACTGCCTTGGCCAGGGTTTCGCCACCCAGAGCGTAATGCCACGCCTGACGCACATGTAGCTGATTGGCACTGCTACGAATGGCCAGTTGTTGACGGGCAATCATGCCGGCGCTGACCACCGTCACTATGGCTACTACCAGCAGCACGGTGATCAGTGCCATGCCCCGTTGCGCACTCATTTGTCAGCGTCCGTCGCGGAGTCGGAGTCGGAGTCTGCAGCACTCTCGTCAACCTGATCAGGTTGAGCCACCTGCTGCACCCGCTCAGGCAGCACATCTGGCAATCGCAGCAGGCGGCGTAACTCGCCATAACGGCGATGCTCCACTATCAACTCGAGCGCGTACGGCAACTCCTCCAATGCGTCTGTGCCACTGGTACCGGGGGGCGGCCAACTGCCATGCCAAGAGCCAGCACCGTCCAGATAGCGCAAGCGCATCCGCGTCACTCCATCCAACGCCTGCTGCACCTGGGGTTGGCTGTCCTGGGCCTGATCCAGCACATTCCAGTAGCGTCGCTGCCACTGCTCGCCACTTAACTGCCAACGCACACGCTGCACACTGGCACGCACTCGCCCCAGCGGATTGCGCCAGCCGACCCGGGTCAGTTCCAGGGCCGCGTTATCGGCTTCCTCACCGAGCAACGCCGGACGCGGATCGCCGAAGGGGTCACGCACGGGTCGCACCACCACCTGTAACACATCGCGTTCGAACGCGGCGATGGCACGCACCAGCTCGCGCAACTGCTGCTCATGGGCACGCGTTGCACTGTCGGTGCGCAGCACGCTGTCGAGCATGCGGTAAGTCGCCAGACCGAGCAGGGCAAAGATCGCAATGGCGATAAGCAATTCCAGCAAGGTGAAACCGCGCGCGCGGTTCATCGCGGAGCCTCGAGAAAACCACTCAGACTGACCACCGCGCGTTCGCGCAGATCGCCGCTCGAACCACGCTCTGGTCGTGGCGCCACCCACAGGGTTACCCGACGCATGCTCGGTTCGCTGGTGGCCTGGATTTCACTCTGCCACTGCCAGCGCCGCCCGGCGAACTCCAATTCGCCCTGGTCGCGGCCCTCACTTGCCGATGTCTCGGCCAACTGCAACTCGGTCAAACGATTGTCGGCGATCCACATCGCCAGGGTCTTGTCCTCAAGCCGAGCCGCGGTTTGCAGGCTGCGCGCACTCGCAGTCAAAACACTGGCGGCGACCATGGCGAAGATAGCCAGAGCAACCAGCACTTCGAGCAAGGTAAAACCCATCGAGCGCTTCATCCGGCATGGGCCTTAGGACTGTCGACCTCGACTTTGGGCAGGCGAAAACCATCACTGGACAACTGCAAGCGCAAGCCGTCCTTGCGCCGTTCGCCCAAACGCAGACGGAATGGACTGAGTTCGCCGCTGGAGAGGATCAGCAACTGCGGCGTACGGTTCTTCCGAGTTTTTTCACTCCCGACCGGCAGCGGCAGTTCGAGCGCCTCGCCTTCCAGTTCGACACTCAGTTCGGCCCAGACCGGCAAGCGATGCGGCTTGTCCGACAAAGCTTGCCAACGAGCGGAAACGGGATCGTATTGCAGCACCTGATAGGCCTCTCGACTCAGCTGTAAGCCGTACTCGCGATTATCCAGCACCGCCTCCTCTGCCAGCACGCCAATCAACCCGGCCAAGCGCTCGGCTTCGTTGCGCAGCTCACGGGCTGGACCGGCCAGCCCCGTGCTGAGCACGGCCAAACCGATCAGGCTGCCGAGAATCACCAGGACCACCAGCAACTCGATCAGGGTAAAACCCCGCGCCTCACGCATGGCTGGCTACAAGTCCCAGTTACCGATATCGGCTTCCAGGTCGCTACCGCCCTGCTTGCCATCGGCGCCAAACGAATAGAGGTCGAACGCACCTTTTGTACCGGGTGACAGGTACTGATAGACATTGCCCCAGGGATCGACTGGCAGACGCTTGAGGTAACCGTCCTTGCTCCAATTCTTCGCCGGTGGATTACCTGAGGGTTTTTCCACCAGCGCTTCGAGACCCTGCTGGGTGCTCGGGTAGCTGTGGTTATCCAGTTTGTACATATCCAAGGCGGCTGATACCGCCTTGATATCGCCCTTGGCAACAGTGACCTTGGCCTGATCCGGCCGGCTCATCACCTGCGGCACCACCAAGGCGGCGAGAATTCCAAGAATCACCACGACCACCATGATTTCGATCAGCGTAAAACCTGCCTGACGCTTGTTCACCTACTTACCCCACCAATTGATTGAGAGACAGAATCGGCAGCAGGATGGCCAGCACTATGACCAGCACCACTGCACCCATAAAGACCAACATGAATGGCTCGAACAAGCCGACCAACAACGCGACCTGAGCACTCAGGTCGCTTTCCTGATTGCGCGCCGTACGCGCAAGCATCTGATCCAACTCGCCAGAGCGCTCACCACTGGCGATCATGTGCAGCATCATCGGAGGAAACTGCCCACTGGCCTCCAACGCGCGAGTCAGGCTGCCGCCCTCACGGACTTTCTGCGCAGCCACCACCACCTCGGCACGAATGACCCGGTTGGCGATCACTTCGGCGCCGATACCCAACGCCTCCACCAGCGGCACCCCGCTCTGCGTGAGAATGGCCAGGGTCGAGGCAAAGCGTGCGCAATCTGTGGCGCGAATCAAACGCCCCACCATCGGCAACTGCAGCAAGAAGCCATGCCAACGCACTTTGAGCGACTCTTCACGCAGCGCCCAGCGCAAACCAATGAACCCGAGCATCAGCACAATCAGCGCCAACCACCCCCAACCCTTGACCCAGTCGCTCAGAGCGATCAGACCCCGGGTCAAGGCGGGCAAGGCTTGCCCGGAATCGACGAACACCCGCACTACATCCGGAACCACGTAACCGAGCAGAAAGCCGACGATCAGCAACGAGGCGCACATCAGGATCAGCGGATAGAGTAAGGCCAGTTGAATCTTCTGCCGCGATTGCTGACGCTGCTCGGTGTAGTCGGCCAACTGTTCCAGGACCGGGCCCAAGTGCCCGGCGTGCTCACCCGCTGCAACTGTGGCTCGGTACAGATCGGGAAAGGCCGCGGGAAATTCCTTCAGGCTGCTGGCCAGGCTCTGGCCTTCCAGCACTCGAGCGCGCACCGCCAACAGCATGCCCTGGATCCGCGGCGTGCTGGCCTGAGCGGCTGCGGCGCGTAAAGCTTCTTCGATCGGCAACGCGGCTTGCACCAAGGTTGCCAGCTGACGGGTCAGCAAGGCCAGATCACGCGCCGAAATCCCCCGGGCAAAACTGAAATGCCCACCGGTATCAGCCAGCTCCCGAGTGCGCGTGGCCTTGACGTCCAACGGCGCCAGTTGCTGCTCGCGCAGCAGTTGGCGTACCTGGCGCGCGCTATCGGCCTCAAGTACACCTTTCTGTTGGCGACCTTTGCGATCGAGGGCGAGGTATTCGAAAGCCGCCATGCTCTAGTTCACTCTTCTCGGGTCACGCGGAGCACTTCTTCCAGGGTGGTCACCCCTTCCAACACCTTGCGCCGTCCATCCTCTCGAATACTCGGGCCGAGCGTGCGTGCGTGACGGGTCATGTCCTGCTCAGAAGCGGCGTTGTGGATCAGCGTGCGCAGGTGATCGTCGAACACCACCAGCTCGTAAATGCCGGTACGACCCCGGTAGCCCTGTTGGTGACAATCGCTGCAACCGCGGGCGTGATACAGGGTCGGCGCCGACTCGGCCGCCACGCCGAGCAGTGCGCACTCGGCAGCATCGGCCTGGTAGGCTTCCCGACAGTGCGGACAGAGCACCCGTACCAGGCGCTGAGCCAGTACACCGAGCAACGACGACGACAGCAGGAAGGGTTCAACCCCCATATCCACCAGTCGGGTGATGGCGCCGACTGCACTGTTAGTGTGTAGCGTCGACAACACCAGGTGGCCAGTCAGTGAAGCCTGCACCGCGACCTCGGCAGTTTCCTTGTCGCGAATCTCACCGACCATCACCACGTCCGGGTCCTGTCGCAGGATTGCCCGCAGGCCGCGCGCGAAGGTCATATCGACCTTGGTGTTGACTTGGGTCTGACCGATGCCCTCGAGGTGGTATTCGATCGGGTCCTCCACCGTGAGGATATTGCGCGTACGGTCATTCAGACTGACCAGGCTGGCGTACAACGTGGTGGTCTTACCCGACCCCGTTGGACCGGTGACCAGCAGGATGCCGTGGGGCTTGCGCACGGCATCCTCCATCAGCTGGCGATCTCGCGCGCACATCCCCAGGTGCTGCAACGACAGGCGCCCGGCCTGCTTATCGAGCAAACGCAGCACCACCCGCTCACCATTGGCCGAAGGCAGAGTGGAGACCCGCACATCGACCTCGCGCCCGCCGACCCGCAGGGAAATCCGCCCATCCTGCGGCACGCGCTTTTCGGCAATATCCAGCCGCGCCATCACCTTGATTCGCGACACCAAGAGCGCCGCCAGCTCACGCTTGGGCTCGAGCACCTCACGCAGGATACCGTCAACGCGAAAGCGCACAACCAGGCGTTTCTCGAAGGTTTCCAGGTGGATATCGGAGGCGTTTTCCTTGATCGCCTCGCCGAGAATGGCGTTGATCAAACGAATGATTGGCGCGTCGTCTTCCTGCTCGAGCAGGTCTTCGGTTTCCGGAACCTGATCGGCCAGGGCTGCCAGATCGAGGCTGCCGCCAAGGTCTTCGGCGAGCTGCATCGACGCCGAATCATGTTGATAGGCCTTACCCAGAGCCTGCTCAAAGGCCTCTGCGGAAAGCTTCCGCAGCGGCATCCGGCCGCCAACGAAGCGCTGAGCCTCAGCCAAGGCCACCAAATCAACTTCCGGCCGATGAGCCAGGCAAGGTGGGTCGACCTCGGTCAATACGACCACTCCGTGCCGTTTAGCGAAACTGAACGGTAAACGACGCAGTACAGTTTCAGTAAGCAAAGCGTTCATCCTGGGTCGCCTTAAAACGGTAACGTAACACGGGTATCAGAGCAGCTCAGGCCGATCCAAGCCGATAGCTCCGTCCGTTACTAATTATCGACATGCCACAATACTAGAGCCAGTGCACTGGACTATCTTTAGCACATCACAGAACGCGACACACCACCTTGATAGGGGGCTGCCAAACGCCAGCTAACTGTCTATGATCGGGGCGCGACTCACACCACATAACAAAAAACTTTCGGAGTGACACCTTGCCTTTTTCGGCAACTCGACACTGGGTGCAACAGCACGCGACCACACTGGTGGGCGTCGCCGTGACTCTGGCCATGAGTGTCAGCCTGGCCTGGCAAACGGTTGATTGGCTGCGTTTAATGCGCACACCAGGCGCAGTCGACTCACTGAACACGAGCAATACACCAGCACCCACGCCCGACCAACGCCTGGACCAACTGTTCGGTGCTAGCGGTACAGACAGCAAGGCGCCGCCACCGGCCACCAACCTGCGCCTGACCTTGCTTGGCAGTTTCGTCCACCCCGACCCCAAACGATCCACTGCAATCATTCGCCTGGAAAGCAGTCCAGCACAACTACACGCTATAGACAGCGAAGTGGCCAGCGGTGTACGTCTGCATGCGGTCTACGCCGATCGCGTAGAACTGATGCGTAAAGGTCGCCTGGAGACCCTGGCCTTCCCACACAGCCAATCGGCCGATGACAGCGCGAGCTATTCGTCCAGCACAAGAACCCCGGACACGCTGAATCAACTCGACGACCTGGAAGTCGACAACCTTACTCAGCTGCGCGAACGCATGGACGCTCTGCGCCAACAGATGGAAGCGGCCGGCACCTTGCCGCCGGATACCGAACCCACCGAACAGCCCACGGAAAGCGACTGAACCGATGCCCCAGACCTTCTCGCGATTCACCCTCGCCCTGCTGGCCGCCGGCTTTGCCGTCACTGCGCTGCCACTCAGCGCCGCCGTCAGCACAGCCGCTCCTACCGCCAACCAGCAAGAAGAAAGCTGGACCATCAACCTGAAAGGCGCCGACATTCGAGAGTTTATCGACCAGGTCGCGCAGATTACCGGGGAAACCTTCATCGTCGACCCGCGAGTCAAAGGCCAAGTCAGCGTGGTGTCGAACACCCAATTGAACCTGAGTGAGGTCTACCAACTGTTTCTCTCGGTGATGGCCACCCATGGCTTCAGTGTTATCACTCAGGGCGAACAGGCTCGTATCGTGCCGAATGCCGAAGCCAAATCCGACGCAGGAACGGGTCGCGCCGCGCCAGACCGCCTGGAAACTCGCCTGATTCAAGTACAGCACGGCTCGGCGACTGAACTCATTCCGCTTATTCGTCCACTGGTACCGCAGTACGGCCATTTAGCTGCAGTGACCTCAGCCAATGCCATCATCATCAGCGACCGCAGCGCCAATATCGCTCGTATCGAAGACTTGCTGCGTCAGCTCGATCAGAAAGGTGACCGTGACTACAGCGTTCTCGACCTGCAATACGCCTGGGTCATGGATATTGCAGAAGTGCTCAATAACACCCTGGTTCGCGGCCAGGCCAAAGGCACCTCCAACACCCAAGTGATAGCCGATGCACGGACCAATCGCCTGATACTCCTCGGCCCGCCGGCAGCGCGAAGCAAATTGATGGCACTGGCCAAATCGCTGGACACCCCGACCAGTCGCTCGGCCAATACCCGCGTGATTCGCTTGCGGCATAACGATGCCAAAGCCCTGGCGGAAACCCTCGGTGAAATCTCCGAAGGCCTGAAAGCCCAGGACGGCAGCGAGACGCCCGGCAAACCGCAGAACATCCTGATCCGCGCCGACGAGAGCCTAAACGCGCTGGTGCTGCTGGCCGAACCCGACATGGTTGCGACCCTTGAGGACATCGTGCGCCAGCTCGATGTGCCACGCGCACAGGTGCTGGTAGAGGCTGCCATCGTCGAGGTCTCGGGCGACATCAGCGACGCCCTCGGTGTGCAGTGGGCGCTGGATGCCCGCGGCGGCACAGGCGGCCTCGGCGGAACCAGTTTCAGCAATACTGGCCTGGCTGTTGGCACAGTGCTGCAGGCTATCCAGGATCAGCGCAATAATGTCGACAACCCGATCCTCAACAACCTCCCGGATGGCGCTATCGTCGGTCTCGGCACCCGTAACTTTGGCCTGCTGGTCACTGCACTATCGGCAAACACCAAGAGCAACCTGCTGTCCACCCCCAGCCTGCTGACCCTGGATAATCAGAAAGCGGAGATCCTGGTCGGACAGAACGTACCGTTCCAGACTGGCTCCTTCACCACCAGCGCATCCGGTGCAGACAATCCCTTCACCACCATCGAGCGGCAAGATATAGGGGTAACCCTGAAGGTCACGCCACACATCAACGAAGGCGCCAGCCTGCGCCTGGAGATCGAGCAAGAGATATCCTCAATCGCTCCCACCAGCCAAGGAGTCAATGCGGTCGACCTAATCACCAACAAGCGCTCGATCAAGAGCACCATCCTCGCCGAAGACGGCCAAGTCATCGTGCTCGGCGGCCTGATTCAGGATGACGTGACTCACTCCGACTCGAAAATACCCTTGCTCGGCGACATACCCATTCTCGGCCGACTGTTTCGCTCATCCAAGGACACCCACATCAAACGTAACCTGATGGTCTTTCTGCGCCCCACGGTGATTCGCAATGCGACGGGACTGGCTGCCCTCTCCGGGAAGAAATACGGTGACATCCGGATACTTGGCAACCTGCGCGACGACTACCGTCCAGGTATCCTGCCGCGCGATCCAGCGCAGCTGTTCGACCTAAATTCGCCGTCAGACGCCATCGACTTACGTAAATAGCGTCCGCGCAAAGCAAAAAGGCCTCGGTTCTCACCGAGGCCTTCTCATTTACTGCAACGCAGTCGCCGGCTACTGTGGCTGAAGCGGCACTCGCGCTGATCCCAGGACAACGTCAAACCGATCAAAGCACGGCGAGACCACGCGCCAGATCCGCCTTCAGATCGACCAAGTCTTCCAGCCCCACAGCCACGCGAATCAAGCTGTCGCTGATGCCGGCACTGGCACGCTCCTGCGGCGAAAGACGACCATGGGAGGTGGTTGCCGGGTGGGCGATGGTGGTTTTGGTATCGCCCAGATTGGTGGTGATGGAAATCATCCGAGTTGCGTCGATAAAACGCCACGCAGCCTCCTTGCCACCCTTGACCTCAAAACTGACCACGGCACCGAATGCACTCTGCTGACGCTTGGCCAAGTCGTGCTGCGGATGGCTTGGTAAACCCGCGTAGTAGACATGCTCGATGCCCGGCTGCTGCTCCAACCATTCGGCCAGTTGCTGCGCACTGGCGCAATGCGCCTGCATCCGGACGCGCAGAGTTTCCAGACCTTTGAGGAAAATCCACGCATTAAACGGGCTGAGGGTCGGGCCTGCAGTGCGCAGGAAGCCAACAACCTCCTTCATCAACGCCGCCTTGCCGGCAACCACCCCGCCCATGCCACGACCTTGACCATCGATGTACTTGGTCGCCGAGTGCATGATGATATCCGCACCGAGCTTGATCGGCTGCTGCAGCGCCGGGGTACAGAAACAGTTATCAACAGCCAACAGCGCACCTTTGCTATGCGCTATCTCGGCCAAGGCAGCAATATCGACCAACTCGGCCAACGGATTGGACGGCGACTCGACGAACAGCAGCTTGGTGTTGGGCAGACAGGCAGCTTCCCAGGCCTGCAGATCCGCCAGCGCGACATAGTCCACCTGCACACCGAAGCGCTTAAGGTATTTCTCAAACAGGCTAATGGTAGAGCCGAACACGCTGCGCGAGACCAGCACATGATCACCGGCGCTGCACAGGCTCATGACGATAGACAGGATCGCCGACATGCCGGAGGCCGTAGCCACCGCCTGCTCGGCGCCTTCCAGCGCAGCGATACGCTCCTCGAAGGTGCGCACCGTCGGGTTGGTGTAACGCGAATAAACATTACCTGGAACCTCACCAGCAAAACGCGCGGCGGCATCGGCGGCCGTGCGGAATACGTAGCTCGACGTCGGAAATATCGCCTCGCTGTGCTCACCTTCCGGCGTACGACGCTGTCCAGCACGCACCGCCAAGGTATCGAAGCCGACCCCTTGCAGGTCGCTGTCCAGGCGCCCAGCATCCCACTCTTGCGTCATATCCCTTACCTCGGATGACAGCTTTAACGGCGCCACTCGGGACGCCGCTTAACGCTTAATTGTTATACAGATCGATAATCGCGCTGACGGCCTGAGACTTAACCTTGGACATATCGTTACGCGCCTGCTCGATCTTGTTCAGGTAATTCTCATCGACATCGCCGGTGACATATTGACCATCGAACACTGCACAGTCGAAATGCTCGATTTTCACCTTGCCGCCACCCACAGCATCAATCAGGTCGCTGAGATCCTGATACAGCAACCAATCGGCACCGATCAATTCGGCGACTTCCTCGGTGCTGCGGTTGTGCGCAATCAGCTCATGGGCACTCGGCATGTCGATACCATAAACGTTCGGGTAGCGCACCGCCGGTGCCGCCGAGCAGAAATAGACGTTCTTCGCCCCGGCTTCGCGGGCCATCTGGATGATCTGCTTGCAGGTCGTGCCGCGCACGATGGAGTCGTCCACCAGCATTACGTTCTTGCCGCGGAACTCCAGCTCGATGGCATTGAGCTTCTGCCGCACGGATTTCTTCCGCGCCGCCTGCCCCGGCATGATGAAGGTACGGCCGATATAGCGGTTCTTGACGAAGCCTTCGCGGAACTTCACACCCAGGTGGTTGGCCAGTTCCAGCGCCGCGGTGCGGCTGGTGTCGGGAATCGGGATGACCACGTCGATGTCATGCTCGGGACGCTCGCGCAAAATCTTCTCGGCCAGCTTCTCGCCCATGCGCAGGCGCGCCTTGTACACCGAGATGCCATCCATGATCGAATCCGGACGCGCCAGGTAGACGTGCTCGAAGATACAGGGAGAGTAATGCGGACTGGTCGAACACTGGCGAGTGTGGAGCTTGCCATCTTCGGTGATGTACACCGCCTCGCCCG
Organism: Pseudomonas taeanensis MS-3; assembly: GCF_000498575.2. Classification (GTDB taxonomy): domain Bacteria; phylum Pseudomonadota; class Gammaproteobacteria; order Pseudomonadales; family Pseudomonadaceae; genus Aquipseudomonas; species Aquipseudomonas taeanensis. The sequence goes on along the minus strand of NZ_AWSQ01000002.1, from coordinate 848,209 downwards.
GCGCCAGATCGCGGATCAGGCTGAAGCCGAGCACATCCAGCGACACGCTCTCGGAGGCAATCATGTACTCCACGCCTTCGTCGGTGTGACGCTGGCCGAAGACGATCGGGCGAATCCCGTTGGGGTCCCGGAAACCGACAATACCGTAGCCGGTGATCATTGCCACCACAGCATAGCCGCCACGGCAACGCTGGTGCACTTCACTGACCGCGGCGAACACGTCTTCTTCGGACGGCTGCAACTTGCCGCGCTGGGCCAGTTCATGGGCGAAGACGTTGAGCAGCACCTCCGAATCGGAGTTGGTGTTCACATGACGCAGATCGGACTCGTAGATTTCCTTGGCCAATTGCTCGACGTTGGTCAAGTTGCCGTTGTGCGCCAGAGTGATGCCATAGGGTGAGTTGACGTAGAACGGCTGCGCCTCGGCCGAGCTGGAGCTACCGGCGGTCGGATAGCGCACATGGCCAATGCCCATGTGACCAACCAGGCGCTGCATATGGCGCTGTTGAAACACGTCACGAACCAGGCCGTTGTCCTTACGCAGGAACAGACGACCCTCATGACTGGTAACAATACCGGCAGCATCCTGGCCGCGGTGCTGGAGGACGGTGAGCCCGTCATACAGCGCCTGATTGACGTTCGATTTACCGACGATACCGACAATGCCGCACATGTGACGCAACCCCTACTGAATGGAACAGGCTAATACTGAACGCTCTTGCAGCAGTTTAGGCTGCAACAGCGCTTATTTGAATGGCAGCTCAACGGGTGCACTGATGCCGCTGGCCAGCCACTGACTGGACATCCCCAAGATGAGATTTTTCGACCAGTCCGCGACCAATAAAAAATGCGGCAATAGCGTCGACTGTTGCCACCACGGATCTTGCTGTACAGGCGCCAGGCTAAGCAGCCCGATCAGTACCACGACCAACAAACCGCCACGGGCGGCACCGAAAACCATGCCCAGAAAACGATCGGTGCCGGATAAACCGGTGACGCGTATCAACTCACCGATCAGATAATTGACCAGTGCACCGACTAATAAAGTGACGATAAACAGAATGGCGCAAGCGGTGATCACGCGCGCCGAAGGGGTCTCGATAAATTCGCCAAGGTGCTGCGACAGTGCACCGCCAAACATCCAGGCGACGACCCCGGCAATGATCCAGGTGAGTAACGACAAGGCTTCCTTGACGAAACCACGACTCAAACTGATCAGACTCGAAATGGCGATGATGGCGATAATCGCCCAGTCGACCCAGGAAAATCCCACGATGATGGTTACCGACGGAAAAGGCGCTGCATTTTAACAGAGCCCACGCCGTGGGGTAAGCGAAGGATTAGCTGCGCTCCGGACGAAAACGCACTACGAAGCCATTGAGCTTTTGCTGGCGGTTCAGCTGGTCACGCAGTCGATCAGCTTCCGCACGTTCGATCAGCGGACCGACAAACACCCGATTCATCCCGTCCACACTGCGAATATAGGCATTGTAGCCTTGGCTACGCAGGGTCTTCTGCAGGGTTTCCGCCCCGCTTCGGCTGGACAGGCTAGCCAACTGCACCGACCAACTGACCGGCAAGCTGTTGGCATCCAGACGACTTGCCGGCGGCTTCACTGCAGCCTCGACCTGCGCAGGCGCTGCAGCAACCGGCTCAGCCGGCAGCGCAGCGAGCTGCTCGGGCTCGCTCAAGCTGCTCACCGCTTCGCTATCGAACTCATCCGGCACGGGCTCTTCAGGCAGGAGCTGCGGCTCCGGCACGCTGACCGGCTGCATTTCAATCTGCGGCATAACCGGCGCCTGTGGCATGCCAGGCGCATCCACTACCACCCGGCGCAGCTCGTCTTCACGCGACAACAGCATGGGCAGAAAAATCACTGCCAGCGCCAGCAATACCAAGGCACCGACCATACGCTGCATCAATCCTTTATCCAGCAAAGCCATCCCGCACTTCCCCCTTGGCATGGCCAGCCAGCCAGTCCAGGGCCTCGGCCACGCAATAAAAAGATCCGAACAGCAGAATTTCATCCCCTGCCGCCGCCCGCGCACACTGCGCCAGCAGCGCCGACTTCACGTCAACATAGGCCGTGACATGCGCACCGAGATTATACAAATGCGCCTGCAACTCGGCGGCTGGCCGCGTACGACTGGTCGGTAACGGCGCCACAGCCCATTCCGCCACTTCGCTCAACAAGGGCGTTACCACCCCAGCCAAGTCCTTGTCAGCCAGCAGACCGAACACCGCCAAACGCTTGCCCGCCAGCGGCCTGGCAGCCAGACGCTGCGCCAAGTATGCGGCGGCATGCGGATTATGCCCAACATCAAGTAATAAGGTGAGTGGCTTACCCTGCCAATTCAACGTCCGGCGATCCAGGCGACCAGCTACCCGCGTACTCAATAGAGCACTGGCAATCTGCTCAGCATGCCAAGGCAGCTCAAGCAAGGCATAGGCCTGCAACGCCAAAGCAGCGTTTTCCATGGGTAAATCGAGCAGCGGAAGCCGATCCAGGCGCAGAACCTCACCCTTGGCGTCCAAACCTCGCCAACTCCAATGCTGCGCCTCGAGCGCCAAATCGTAATCACGCCCTCGCAGAAACAACGGCGCATTTAGTTGGACAACTTGCTCCAGCAAGGGCTGTGGCGGGTCAGTATCTCCGCACAAGGCAGGCTTTCCGGCGCGAAAGATCCCAGCCTTTTCGAAAGCAACCGACTCACGGGTGTCACCCAACCAGTCGGCATGGTCGAGACCGATACTGGTGACCAAGGCAAGATCGGCGTCGATCAGGTTTACCGCATCAAGACGTCCGCCTAGCCCCACTTCGAGCACCACGGCATCCAGGGCCGCACGCTGAAACAGCCAGAAGGCAGCCAAAGTACCCATTTCGAAATACGTCAGGGAGATGGCGCCACGCGCCGCTTCAACTTCGACAAAAGCCTCGCAGAGCGCAGCATCGTCGGCTTCGCCGCCATTGATCTGCACTCGCTCGTTGTAACGCAGCAGATGGGGCGAGCTATACACCCCCACCTTGAGCCCCTGCTCTTGCAATAAGGCGGCGAGAAAGGCGCAGGTCGAGCCCTTGCCATTGGTACCGGTAACGGTGATGACCCGTGGCGCCGGCCTGGTCAAACCCAAGCGCTGCGCCACCGCCCTGGAACGCTCCAACCCCATGTCGATGGCGGATGGGTGCAGCTGCTCCAGATAAGCCAACCAATCGGCGAGGGAGCGCTGGCTCATGCAGTGACCGGAAGCGCTGCAGGCGATGGCAGACGCATAAACTGCGCGAGTAACTTAGCCAACCGAGGACGCAATTCCGCGCGCGGAATAATCATGTCGATGGCGCCATGATCAAGCAGGAACTCGCTACGCTGAAAACCTTCCGGCAGCTTCTCGCGTACCGTCTGCTCGATCACTCGCGGCCCTGCGAAACCGATGAGTGCACGCGGCTCTGCGACGATCACATCACCCAACATCGCCAGGCTGGCAGAAACGCCACCGTATACCGGATCGGTCAGCACCGAGATAAACGGAATTCCTTCTTCGCGCAGGCGCGCCAGCACGGCGGAGGTTTTGGCCATCTGCATCAAGGAAATCAGCGCTTCCTGCATACGGGCGCCGCCCGATGCAGAGAAACACACCAGCGGACAACGCTGCTCCAGCGCCACATTAGCGGCACGCACGAAGCGTTCGCCGACAATCGCACCCATCGAGCCACCCATGAAGGAGAACTCGAAAGCGCAGGCCACCACCGGCATTGTTTCCAGAGTCCCCTGCATAGCGATCAGTGCATCTTTCTCGCCGGTCTGCTTCTGCGCCGCGACCAGACGATCCTTGTACTTTTTACTGTCGCGAAACTTCAGGCGATCGACAGGCTCCAGCTCGGTACCGAGTTCTTTACGGCCATCGGCGTCGAGGAAGATATCCAGACGCGCGCGCGCGCCGATGCGCATGTGGTGATTGCACTTGAGACAGACATCCAGAGTCTTTTCCAGCTCGGGCTTGTACAACACCGCATCGCAAGACGGGCATTTGTGCCAGAGCCCTTCCGGTACCGAACTTTTCTTGACCTCGGAACGCATGATCGAAGGGATCAGTTTGTCTACCAACCAGTTGCTCATGCTCTTATTTCTCCAAAGCTGTAGGCTCGAATAGGCTGTGCCGCACAGGGCCTTGGCAACCTATCCAAACGAATTCACGACTGCAGTTTCAATTGGGACCGGGACCTGCATTGATAGCTGCCAAGCGCGCAGACCCGTACCACTGATGCGACCATCTAAAACGGTCATAGCAACACCTGCGACAGGGTTATGGACGGCCAAGCGCACAGCGCCGTCACATCGCCACCCTCATGAAGTGCAAGCACCCCTGACCGCCCGCACGAATGCTCGAACCTTTCCTGCATCCTTGATGCCTTTGCCTGCCTCAACTCCGCCACTGACGTCCACCGCATAGGGTCGTACCTGCTCGATAGCGTTACGCACATTTTCCGACGTTAGCCCACCAGCCAGAATAATCGGCACGCTTAAGTCTTGCGGCACCAACGCCCAGTCAAAGGCCAGCCCCGTACCACCTGGCACACCGGGCACATAGGTATCCAGCAAGACCCCTGACGCCCGACCGTACGCCTCAATCCGCGCGGCCACATCTTCTCCCGATCTAACCCGAAGAGCCTTGATATAGGGGCGATTGAAGCCATCGCAAAAGCCGGGAGCTTCGTCACCGTGGAACTGCAGCAGATCCAGAGGAACCACCTCAAGAATGGCATTCAGCTCATCGCGACCGGCGTTAACAAACAACCCCACGCTGGTCACGAACGGCGGCAAGGCCGCAATAATCGCCTGCGCCTGTTGCACACTGACTGCTCGCGGGCTCTTCGCATAAAACACCAAACCAATAGCGTCCGCACCGGCCTCAGCGGCGATCAATGCATCTTCTATGCGGGTAATCCCACAGATTTTGCTGCGAACGACTGACAACGCGCGAGTACCTTTAGCAAAGCCCGGATGGTAGCAAATGCCGCTCTAGGCGTCAGCCGCCACATCAGGTAGACCGGAGAGGAAATGCGGACCCAGGTAGCGCCTGGGCAGATCGAACTCCTCAGGATAATCGACCTGCACCAGATACAAGCCATAGGGATGCGCGGTCACGCCACCAGTACGCCGCACCCCAGTCTCCAGCACCTCGCGCGCCCACTCAACAGGCCGCTCGCCTGCCCCAATGGTCATCAACACTCCGGCAATGTTACGCACCATATGATGCAGAAAAGCATTGGCACGAATATCCAGGACGATGAAGCGTCCATACTCAAGCAGACGCAAGTGGTGCACCGTCTTGATCGGCGATTTAGCCTGACATTGCCGAGCCCGAAACGCACTGAAGTCATGGGTACCAACCAAAGCTTCGGCCGCCTGACGCATGCGCTCGACATCCAGAGGTCGATGGTTCCAGGTGACTTCCTCTGCCATGTGCGCTGGGCGTATCTGATCGTTGTAGATCGCATAGCGATAACGCCGGGCCTGGGCACTGAAACGCGCATCGAAATGCGCCGGCATCAATTTAGCCCAGGTCACGCTGATGTCTTTGGGCAGATTCATGTTTGCCCCCATGACCCAGGCATGCATGCTGCGCTCTACAGACGTATCGAAATGCACCACCTGGGCACTGGCATGCACCAGGGCATCGGTACGACCGGCGCAACTCAGGGTGACGGGTGCACCACCGGCCACTTTGGATAAGGCTTTCTCCAGGGATTCCTGGATCGAGGCCACACCACTGCGCTGTCGCTGAAAGCCGTGGTAGCGCGAGCCCTTGTACTCAACTCCGAGAGCAACTCTGAAAAAGCCAACGGCAGCCGAGTCGGCTGCCGCTGTAGGTATTGCATCAGACATGAATCAAACCAGATTAGTGACCAGCTCGCGCGCTTCCTGCTGCTGATCATCGTTACCTTCGGCGATCACTTCGTCGAGGATGTCACGGGCACCTTCAGTATCGCCCATATCGATATAAGCACGCGCCAGGTCGAGCTTGGTCGCGGTTTCATCTGTACCCGACAGGAAGTCGAAATCATCGTCGGCTTCCATATCAATCGCTTGCGACAAGTCAGCAAGCGCATCATCCGGCTCGTTCACAGCCGGCGGTTGATCCAAGTTATTCGTCAGCTGATCCAACTCTGCAGTCACCTCATCAAGCTGTGCCGCAAAACCATCGGCAGTAGGCTCGGTGACAATCTCATCATCGCCCAGGGACAAATCGAAGTCCGCCGACAAGTCGAACCCGCTATCAGCGGTATTGCCTGGCAGGTCGAGAGTCATGCCGGCCAAGTCATCGGAGACATCAGCGGCAGCCGGCTCCTCATCCAAGCTGAGCAGAAACTCATCTTCCGCTTCATCAGCGACTGCCGGCTTGCCCTCATCCTCCAGACTCAGACTGAAATCTGCCAGCTCATCGCCCAGCTCCAGACTTTCATCGGAAACATCATCCAGGTTCAGATCGAAACTCAAATCATCGGCCTGCCCGACAGCCACATCAGCCGGAGTGCTCAGATCCAGATCACTTTCCAGATCCAGGGTATCGATATCCGCCAAGGATGCATCACCAGCCGCGGCAGCTTGCTGGTCATGATCCAGTTCGACTTCAAGCTCATCCAGACTCAAGTCGAATGCATTATCCAACCCGTCTACCTCTGCCGCTGGCTGGCTCGGCTGTTCCAGATGCAGATCCAGATCATCCAGATTGAATCCATCCAAATCCTCATCAGCGGCAGCAGCGGCGGCAGCCACTCCGGCGACGGCGAAAGCGGCCATAGCAGGATACTTCGCCTTCAACTGCTCAACCTCAGCTGTGGCGCCACCGATTTCGTGCAATTCATTTTCTTGACGAGCAAAACCTTCGCGATCACCCAGCTCGGCATAGACTTCCATCAGCTTCAAACGTAAATCACTACGTTGCGGCTCATTATTGATCGCGTTGTGCAACAGGTCGGCAGCCTGATTGAAGCGACCATAGGCGATATAGATATCCGCCTCACCCAAAGCATCACCAGTCTGCGCAGACACTCGCTCCTCGGTAGCCGTCGTATCGACCTCACTGCCAGCAAGGTGATCATCTTCAAAACTATCGAAGCTGTCAGCCGGCAATTGCATATCTGCATCGAAACCACTGGCGTTGCTCTCAGCCGCTAAAGCCTCTTGCAGCTCAGCCTCTTTCACCGCATTGCGTCGCGACAACATCATAAGACCGATCAACAGCACCAATAAACCGCCACCACCGGCAATACCCAAGAGCATGGGATTTGCGAGCAGATCATCGATCACATTGGGCTGTGCTTGCTCCTCTACAACCGGGGCGGTTACTTCCTGCACTGGAGCAGCAGCAGGCTCATCAGCGACCGGAGGCTTCGGCTCGGCGACGACAACCGGTTCAGTGACGGGCTGCTGGACATCTGCTGGCGGCGCCGCGTCGGCTGTGACTGCAGGTTCCTCGCTGTAGTTATAATCGGGCGCTTCGGCCGCTGACGGAGTAACAACTGCAGCGGGCTCGACAGGCTGTACCGGCTCGACTGCCGCTGGCTGCGCAATGGCCGTTTCAGCGGCAGGCGCCTGAACGGGTGCCTGGTTTGACGCGGCAAGGTCTGCTTGCAATTTGGCCAGTTGATCATCTTTCAACTGGATCAAACGCTGCAGCTTATCGAGCTGACCCTGCAAGTCACCCATGCGACCTTTTAGCTCGTCGTTCTCACGACGGGTCGAATCCAGGCTTTCCTGGGTCACTGCCAACTTATCCGTCAGCGCCTTGCTGTCCGCCGTCCCCTTATCACTACCATTGGTAGCCTTGCCGGTGTCGGCAGAAACCAGCTTGAGACTGTCCTGAGTTTTGACCTGAGCAGGAGCTGCACCAGCAACACTGCGCTTGGTCGCATCCAGCTGGCGAGCGGAGCTGGCTACATTGCGGCCTTCACGCCAAGCAGCATTCTGCTCGGCAACCTGCGCAACGGCCTCAGCCCGCGAACGACCACCGAGCTGCTGCTGATTTGGCAGACGCAAGACCTGGCCGCGCTTCAAACGATTGATATTGCCGCCAATAAAGGCATCGGGATTCAGATCCTGAATAGCCAGCATGGCCTGATGAACACTGCCGCCCCCGCGCACACGCTCCGCAATCTCCCAGAGTGTGTCATTGGCGGTGGTTTTGTATTCACTATCTTGCAAGGCGCTGGCAGTAGTAGCCACGGAGCGCGCAGCAGGGGCACTGACAGGCGCTATCGAGCGCGATACCGGAGTAGCCGCCTGTCGCGGGGCAACCACTGGCGGAGCAGCTGCAGCAGCGGTTTGCGGCGAGTACAAGGGCGGATCAAGCAGCAGGGTGTACTCACGCAACAAACGACCACTCGGCCACAGCACCTCAACCAGGAAGTTCAGATAAGGCTCACGCACCGACTTATTCGAGGTTACGCGAATGACACTCTTGCCATTCGGTTTGAGTATCGGTGTAAATTTCAGGTCGGTCAGAAAGTACTGGCGATCAACGCCAGCCTTGATGAATTCTTCAGGAGAAGCCAGGTTCGGCAGTACTTCATTGGAAGCCAGATCACGCACTTCCAACAACTCGATTTCAGCCACCAGAGGCTGATTCAGCGCCGACTGCAGGGTTACCTCACCCAGCCCCAGCGCATGCGCCATACCGGAGGACAGTGCTGAAGCAGCTGCGATTGCCAGCACCAGTTTGCGAACCCGAACCATAGCGTTATCCCTTTTTATCTTTTTTCTCGGCATGCGAGAGGGTCTTGATAATTGCTGCCTGTCTCCACTCGAAAGCGGCTCCCCATTCAGCAATCAACTCAGCCAGTATTGCCAAGCTCGAAAGATTCTTCAAATTTCTAGGTAAGTATCTTTTACAGATAGTGTTTTATCAATAACTCGGCCAATTGCACAGCATTCAAGGCGGCGCCTTTTCTTACGTTATCAGACGCAATCCACAAATTGAGCTCAGACGGATCGTCCAGCCCACCCCGAACCCGACCGATATATACCTCATCCTGGCCGACTGCATCAGCCACAGCCGTCGGATAATCGTCTGACTCAACGTATTCAAGGCCCGGAGCCGTACTTAAAGCCGCACAGATCGTTGCCAGTTCAACCGGCTCCTCCGCCTGCACCGACAGGCTGATGCTGTCGCCGAAGAATACCGGCGCCTGCACACAGGTTGCCGAGACCTTCAATGCCGGCGCATCGAGCAACTCCTTCAACTCAGAGGCCACACGCCGCTCCAGCACGCCATGGCCGTCGCTATCCGGCGTATCGACCTGAGCCAACAGATTGAAAGCTATTTGCCGGTCAAAAAAGCGCGGCTCGAGCGGACGCGCATTTAGCAGCTCGGCAGTCTGTCGAGCCAGCTCGGCCGCGCCTTGGCGCCCCCGACTGGTCACTGCCAGGCACGCCGTGACCGTCACACGTTGCAGCCTTATCTGTTCGCGCAACACCACCAATACGCTAGCCAGTGCAATGCTCACGGCACTTGGATTGCTCAGCTGGTAAGGCGCCGACAGCCTTGCCAGCACCTCGGGGTTCACCTCAGGCACGACGCGTGGCGCCTGCTGCGCCGGTAACGCTGCCGCCAGATCGATGATCGAGCAGCCAGCGGCGCGAGCCTTTTCGGCGTACTCAAGAGTCACCGCCGCGCCTGCCGCGAAGAAGGCCAAGCGCACGCGGGCAAAGTCGAAGGACTCCAACGCCGACACCCGCAGACTCTTGTTCTTGAAGGAAAGCGAGCGCCCTGCCGACTCGTCACTGGCGATCAGATGCAGATTGGCCACGGGAAACTCACGCTCGTCGAGCAGTTGCATCAACGTTTCGCCGACGCTGCCAGTGGCGCCGATAACGGCAATATCAAAGGTATGGGTCATGGAAGTGCTTCAGACGAAATAAGTCCCGCACTGTATAGATGGGGCTTACAAATGCATAGGAGCGAGCCTGCAGGCGGTCGGTTTGTGGGCCGACCGCGAACAAAGCTCGCTCCTATCTCACGACTCGAACGACCCGCTGAAGCGGGCCGGCGCCGAGCATCAACGCTCCAACAAAATCCGCAGCATACGACGCAAAGGCTCAGCAGCCCCCCACAGCAACTGATCACCCACCGTGAACGCGCCCAAATATTGCGACCCCATGTTCAGCTTGCGCAAACGACCAACCGGCACACTCAAGGTACCCGTCACCGCCGTTGGACTCAGTTCGCGGATGCTGACTTCGCGCTGATTCGGCACCAGTTTCACCCACGGGTTGTGCTGACTGATCAGACCTTCAATGTCGGACAGCGGCACGTCCTTGTTCAATTTGATGGTCAGTGCCTGACTGTGGCAGCGCATGGCGCCGATGCGCACACAGAGGCCGTCCACTGGAATCGGGCTCTTGAAGCGACCTAGAATCTTGTTGGTTTCCGCCTGGGCCTTCCACTCTTCACGGCTCTGCCCATTCGGCAACTCCTTGTCGATATAAGGAATCAGGCTACCGGCCAGGGGCACGCCGAAGTTATCCACCGGGAAGTTTTCGCCGCGCATGGCTTCGGCCACCTTGCGGTCGATATCCAGGATGGCGCTGGCCGGATCAGCCAGCTCATCGGCGACCGAGGCGTTGATCGAGCCCATCTGCTTGATCAGCTCTCGCATGTTCTGCGCGCCCGCGCCACTGGCTGCCTGGTAGGTCATGGCACTCATCCACTCGACCAGACCGGCTTCGTAGAGACCGCCCAAGCCCATCAACATCAGGCTGACGGTACAGTTGCCACCGATGTAGTTCTTGGTCCCGGCGTCCAACTGCTGATCAATTACCTTGCGGTTGACCGGGTCAAGAACAATCACTGCGTCATCGTTCATGCGCAACGAGGATGCCGCATCAATCCAGTAACCCTTCCAGCCCGCTTCGCGCAGCTTGGGGAAGACTTCACTGGTGTAGTCGCCGCCCTGACAGGTGAGAATCACGTCCAGGCCTTTCAGCTCTTCGATGCTGTAGGCGTCCTTCAGCGGGGCAATGTCCTTGCCAATCGCGGGACCCTGGCCACCCACGTTAGACGTGGTGAAGAACACAGGCTCGATTAAATCGAAATCCTGCTCCTCCAACATGCGCTGCATCAGCACGGAACCTACCATGCCACGCCATCCGATCAGACCTACACGCTTCATAACCACTACACCTATATAAACAGGGCGCCGGAACGTTCCCCGGCAAACCCAAAAAAGTTACAGACTACGCAGCGCTTCGACTACCGCGTCACCCATGGCCGCAGTGCCGACCCTGGTCATGCCAGCAGAGTGGATATCACCCGTACGCAAGCCCTGGTCCAGCACCTTGCTGACAGCCGTTTCGATAGCGTCGGCCGCCTGGCTCAGATTGAAGCTGTAACGCAGTAGCATCGACACCGAGAGGATGGTCGCCAACGGGTTGGCGATGCCCTGCCCGGCAATATCCGGAGCCGAACCATGACACGGCTCATACATGCCCTTGTTGTTGGCATCCAAGGAGGCCGAGGGCAGCATGCCAATGGAACCGGTCAGCATGGAAGCCTCATCCGACAGAATGTCGCCGAACATGTTGTCGGTGACCATCACATCGAACTGCTTGGGCGCGCGCACCAGCTGCATCGCCGCGTTGTCGACGTACATGTGGCTCACTGCGACGTCCGGGTAATCCTTGGCCACTTCTTCGACCACGGCGCGCCACAGCTGGCTGGAGGCCAGCACGTTGGCCTTGTCCACCGAGCACAGTTTCTTGTTGCGTACGCGAGCCATGTCGAAGCCGACCTGCGCGATGCGACGGATCTCGCTCTCGCTGTACGGCAGGGTGTCGTAGGCCATGCGCTCGCCATTCTCCAGCACCTTGCTTTCGCGCGGTTGGCCGAAATAGATGCCGCCGGTCAACTCGCGCACGATGAGGATATCCAGGCCGGCGACTACTTCCGGCTTCAGCGAGGACGCATCGGCCAACTGCGGATAGAGGATAGCCGGGCGCAAGTTGGCGAACAGCCCCAGCTGCGAGCGAATCTTCAGCAAGCCGCGCTCCGGTCTCAGGGCCGGCTCGATCGTATCCCACTTGGGCCCGCCGACCGCTCCGAGCAGGATCGCATCGGCAGCGCGGGCACGCTCGAGGGTCGCGTCGGCCAGCGGCACACCGTACTTGTCGTAGGCCGCTCCACCCAGTTCGTCGAACGACAGCTCGATGTCCAGGCTGTACTTGTCGTTGGCCAACTGCAGCACCTTGACTGCCTCGGCCATGATTTCCGGGCCAATACCGTCGCCAGGGAGAACCAGAATCTGCTTGCTCATGAAATGTCCTTAATTACTAGATCGCACCGAACAGCCAGGGGCTGCTCTGCTGGTAGCTGGCCTCGAAGGTCTTGATTGCCTCGGCATCCTGCAGTGTCAGGCCAATATCATCCAGGCCGTTGAGCAGGCAGTGCTTACGGAAGGCATCCACCTCGAAACTGTACTGCGTGCCGTCCGGACGGGTCACCGTTTGCGCCGCCAAATCGACGGTCAACTGATAGCCTTCACTGGCCTCGGCCTGCTGAAACAGCTGATCAACCTCGTTTTCCGCAAGAATGATCGGCAGTAGGCCGTTCTTGAAGCTGTTGTTATAGAAGATGTCGGCGAAGCTCGGCGCGATAATCGCCCGAAAACCATACTCTTCCAGCGCCCAGGGCGCATGCTCGCGACTGGAGCCACAGCCGAAGTTTTCCCGGGCCAGAAGCACACTGGCGCCCTGATAGCGCGGAAAATTCAGGACGAAGTCCTGGTTAAGCGGGCGCGTCGAGCAGTCCTGATTCGGCTGACCGACATCCAGGTAACGCCACTCGTCGAACAGGTTCGGGCCGAAGCCGGTACGCTTGATCGACTTCAGGAACTGCTTGGGAATGATCTGATCGGTATCGACGTTGGCGCGATCCAGCGGCGCGACCAACCCGGTGTGCTGGGTAAAGGCTTTCATCTTCGCTCTCCTTAAGGCCGGGTCAATTCACGCACGTCGATAAAGCGGCCTGTCACCGCCGCTGCCGCCGCCATCGCCGGGCTGACCAGATGGGTGCGCCCGCCAGCACCCTGACGGCCTTCGAAATTACGGTTAGAGGTGGAGGCGCAATGCTCGCCACTGCCCAATTTGTCTGGGTTCATCGCCAGACACATGGAGCAACCCGGCTCACGCCATTCAAATCCAGCCTCGATGAAGATTTTGTCCAGGCCTTCTTGTTCCGCCTGCTGTTTCACCAAACCCGAACCCGGCACTACCATGGCCTGTTTGACTGTCGCTGCCACCTTGCGACCCTTGGCCACCTCGGCGGCGGCGCGCAGGTCCTCGATGCGCGAGTTGGTGCAGGAACCGATAAACACGCGATCGAGCTGGATATCGGTGATTGGCTGATTGGCGGCCAAGCCCATGTACTTGAGTGCGCGAATGATCGAGTCGCGCTTGACCGGGTCGGCCTCAGCCGCAGGGTCCGGCACGTTCTGGTCGACCGCAAGGACCATTTCCGGCGAGGTGCCCCAGCTGACTTGCGGTTTGATATCTTCGGCGCGTAACTCGATCACGGTGTCAAAGTGGGCATCGGCATCGGAAACCAGGCCGCGCCACTGCGTTACCGCCTGCGGCCACTGCTCGCCTTTTGGTGCAAACGGACGACCCTTGACGTACTCGATGGTCTTCTCGTCAACAGCAACCAAGCCGACCCGGGCGCCCGCCTCGATCGACATGTTGCAGATGGTCATGCGCCCTTCCAGCGACAAATCGCGGATCGCGCTGCCGGCAAACTCCAGGGCGTGGCCATTACCACCGGCGGTACCAATCTTGCCGATTACCGCGAGCACGATGTCCTTGGCCGTCACGCCGAAGGGCAGCGTACCCTCGACCCGCACCTGCATGTTCTTCATCTTCTTGGCGACCAGGCACTGGGTGGCGAGCACATGCTCGACCTCGGAGGTGCCGATGCCGTGGGCAAGGGCGCCGAACGCGCCGTGGGTGGAAGTGTGCGAGTCGCCACAGACCACGGTCATGCCCGGCAGAGTGGCGCCCTGCTCCGGGCCGACCACATGAACGATGCCCTGGCGCAAATCATTCATCTTGAATTCGAGAATGCCAAATTCATCGCAGTTCTCATCCAGGGTCATCACCTGAATACGTGACACTTCATCGGCGATGGACTCCAGCCCACCCTGACGCTCGGCCTTGGTGGTCGGCACGTTGTGATCCGGCGTGGCGATATTCGCGTCGATCCGCCATGGCTTGCGCCCAGCCAGGCGCAAACCTTCAAACGCCTGGGGCGAGGTCACTTCGTGGAGGATATGGCGGTCGATATAGATCAGCGACGAACCATCGTCGCGACGCTTCACCTCATGCATATCCCAAAGCTTGTCGTACAGCGTTTTGCCGGCCATCAGCGGATCCCTCGTCAGCGTATTTCTATGCCCAGGCGAATAGCCCTTCGGCTTATGGGATGATCCTATGGGCTTGCATTAAATTACTCAAATTCATATTTTTCATCCATTGGATAACCCAAAGGAATACTAATGGACCTGGCTGCGCTCAATGCTTTTATTGCCATCGCCGAGACTGGCAGCTTCTCCGAGGCTGGCGAACGCCTGCACCTGACCCAGCCCGCGGTGAGCAAACGAATTGCCAGCCTGGAACACCAGCTAAGCGTGCGCCTGTTCGACCGTCTGGGGCGCGAAGTCAGCCTGACCGAAGCCGGTCGCGCCCTGCTACCACGGGCCTATCAGATACTCAATGTGCTGGAGGATACCCGGCGCGCCCTGACCAACCTAACCGGCGAAATCAGCGGCCGCCTGACGCTGGCCACCAGTCACCATATCGGCCTGCACCGACTCCCTCCTCTGCTCAGGGCCTTCACCCGCGCTCATCCGCAGGTAGCGCTGGACATCCAGTTCCTCGACTCGGAAGTGGCCTACGACGAAATCCTCCACGGCCGGGCCGAGCTGGCGGTGATCACCCTGGCCCCGGAAACCCGCGAGCCGGTCCGCGCGGTGCCGGTATGGGACGACCCGCTCGACTTCGTTGCCGCCCCCGAACACCCTCTGGCCAGCAATGGCGAGGTGAGCCTGGCCGATGTGGCGCACCATCCGGCGGTGTTTCCTGGCGGCAACACCTTTACCCATCACATCGTTCGGCGCCTGTTCGAAGCACAAGGGCTGGTGCCGAATATCGCCATGAGCACCAACTACCTGGAGACCATCAAGATGATGGTGTCGATTGGCCTGGCCTGGAGCGTACTGCCACGTACCATGCTCGACGAGCAGGTCGCGCGACTGCCACTGCCCGGCATTCAGCTGTCTCGACAGTTGGGCTATATCCTGCATACAGAACGCACCCTGTCGAATGCCGCGCGAGCTTTCATGCAGCTCCTCGACGCTCAACGCGACAGCCTTGCGCAGGCGCCTGCGCAAAGGCTAACGTGAGCCACATAACTATAAGAAAGGCTCCGCATGCCCCAGCACGCTCAAAACGCCGCAAACACCCACGCATCATCGCCCAGTAGAAGAGCCGCCCATGGCCAACCCCAGTGACCGGCAACCGCCACTGCCGCACGTTCCGGCACTTGATCCAGTCGAATTCGAAAAAGCCTGGGACGACGCCCCGCGCCTGCTGGCGGCGCTGAACGGAGCACACCTTGGCGCCTGGTACTGGGACGTCGAAAGCGGCCGGGTCAGCTGGTCACGGGGTGCGCAAGCGCTGTTCGGCCTCGACCCGAAACAGCCCCTGCACACCCGGATCGACTATATCGAGCTGATTCCGCAGGAGGAGCGTAGTGAAGTGCTGCGACTGTTCCAGCAGGTACTGGACGGCAACCCAAGCACACGCGCCTTTCGCCATCGCATTCGCTGGCCGGATGCCAGCCTGCACTGGATAGAAATCAGCGGCAGCCTGCAACAGGACGCCGACGGCAAGCGGCAGGTAATGGGGGTCATTCGCGACATCACCGCACAACAGGAGCGCGAGCAGGCGTTGCACAACTCTCAACAGCGCTTCACCAACCTGTTCCAGCTGAGCCCGGACGCGGTGTTGTTGGTACGCTTCGCCGACAGTGTCATCACCGAGGCCAACCAGCACTTCGAAAGCACTTTCGGTTGGTCGGCAGCCGAAGTCATCGGTCGCTCGACCCTCGAACTGGAACTCTGGGTAGATAACGGGCAACGCGACTTTCTGCGCCTCAATGCATCGACCAGCCACGATCCGGTAGTTCAGGAGGTGCAACTGCGCACACGCGACGGGCAGGTTCTCGACGGCATGCTGTCCAGCCAATACATCGATCTGGACGGAGAAGCCTTTCTGCTGACCACGTTTCTCGACACCAGTGAGCGCAAGCGCGCAGAAATGGCCTTGAGCAGCAGCGAAGACAAATTCTCCCAGGCCTTCCTGCACACGCCCGACGCAGTGGTGATCACCGACAAAGCCAGCGGACGCTTTATCGAGGTCAATCCCAGTTTCGTCCGCCAGTTCGGCTGGAGCAATGCCGAAACCCTGGGCCGCACCTCGCTGGAGATGGGCATCTGGGCTGACCAGGATGACCGTCAGCGCATGCTCGATGCGTTGCAGCACGACCGTTTGAACCAACTGGAAGTGCGCCTGCACAGCCGTGACGGCAGTGTCAGCAACAACCTGCTGTTTGGCGGCGAGATCGAACTGGACGGCCGCCCCTGCCTGGTCTTGACGGTGCGCAACATCACCCAGCAACGCATCCAGGAACAGGCCCTGAAGGAAAGCCAGGAACGCCTGACCCTGGCCCTGGACTCGGCCAACCTGGGCACCTGGGACTGGCACATTCCCAGCGACACACTCTATGGCTCGGAGCGCGCCGCGACCCTCCACGGCCTCCCGGCGGAGCCCTACCACGGCGATTTCGGCAAATTCTTCCACTACGTCCCCGAGGAAGATCAACGGCTCATGCGCAGGGCCTATCGAGAACTGCTCGAAGGTCGCCAGCAGGTTTACCAGGTCACCTACCGCTCGCGCTTCGCCAACGGCGAAATCCATTACCTGGAAAGCACCGCCAAACTCTACCGCGACGCTCAGGGTGAACTCCTGCGCATGACCGGCGTGCTCATGGACATCAGCGAGCGGGTTCAGCGCGAACAGCGCCTGGCAGCCTCGGAAGAGAAATTTTCGACCCTGTTTCAGGCCAGCCCCGAGCCGATTTGCGTCTCGCGCATCCGTGACGGCGTGTTCATTGAGATCAACCCCAGTTTCAGCAAAACCTTTGGCTGGCAACCACAGGACATCGTCGGCCGCAGCGGCCCGGATGTAGGGTTCTGGGTCGATAGCGAACAGCGTCGGCAGTTGTTCGACAAGCTCACCCGCGACCAGGGCCTGAATAATGAGGTCGTGCACTTTCTCACCCGCAGCGGCCAGGAGCTGACGTGCGTGGTGTCCAGCCGGTTTATCCGCGTCGACCGCCAGCTGTGCATCACCTCCACCTTTCGCGACATCACCGAGCACCAGCGGGCCGAGACCGCACTCAAGGCCAGCCAGGAGAAATTCGCCAAGGCCTTCCACTCCAGCCCCGACGCCATCACCATCACCGAACGCGACAGCGCCCGCTATATCGAAGTCAATGAAGGCTTCTGCCGCCTCACCGGCTACCGCCAGGAAGAGGTCATAGGCCGCACAGCCCTGGACATGAATGTCTGGGCCAATCCCGGGCAGCGTCAGGAAATGATCGAGCAGCTCCAGCGCGAAGGCCGCGTACTGCACCGGGAAATGCTCGGCAGGCACCGAGACGGCAGGCTCAAGACGGTTGAGGTTTCGGTCGAGCCAATCGACCTGGACGGCATCGACTGCCTGCTGCTGACCGCCCGTGACATCAGCCAGTTAAAGGAGGCCCAGGCGCAGATCCAACACCTGGCCTATCACGATTCGCTGACCAACCTGCCCAATCGCGCCCTGCTGATGGACCGCCTGACTCAGCAGATTGCCCTGCTGAAACGCCACGAACTGCGCGGCGCCCTGCTGTTCCTCGACCTCGACCATTTCAAGCACATCAACGACTCGCTGGGTCACCCGGTCGGTGACACCGTACTCAAGCTGGTGACCGCCCGCCTGGAGGCCAGCGTACGCCAGGAAGACACCGTCGCCCGCCTCGGCGGCGACGAGTTCGTGGTACTGCTCTCGGGCCTGGAAGGCAAACGCTCGGAAGTCACTCGCCAGGCCCGCAAGGTGGCGGAGAAACTGCGCCATCTGCTCGCCGAGCCGATGCTGCTGGACGGCCATCGCCTGCAAGTCACGCCGAGCATTGGCATCGCCTTGATTCCCGACCATGGCAGCACCCCCGCCGACCTGCTCAAGCGCGCCGATATTGCCCTGTACCGCGCCAAGGACTCGGGTCGCAATACCATTCAGTTATTTCGCAGCACCATGCAGGAAGCCGCCAGCGAGCGCCTGCGCCTGGAAAACGACCTGCGCCTGGCACTCGCTCGCGGCGAATTCGAGTTGTATTTCCAGCCACAAGTGGATGCCCGCACTGGCAAGATTATCGGTGCCGAAGCGCTGTTGCGCTGGCAACACCCGCTCCTCGGCGCCCAATCACCGGCGCTGTTCATCCACGTACTGGAAGAAAGCGGGCTGATTCTCGAAGTTGGCGGCTGGGTGCTTGCCGAGGCTTGCCACGTCTGCGCGCAGCTGCTCGATGAGAACCTGATCAACGAGCAGGACTTCAGTCTGTGCGTGAACATCAGCCCGCGACAGTTCCGCCAGAACGACCTTGCTGAACGCGTGGAAAGCAGCCTGCGCAATAGCAAAATGCCCAAGTCCATGCTCAAGCTGGAAATCACCGAAGGCATCGTGATTCAGAATATCGAAGACACCATCGCCAAGATGAATCGCCTCAAGCGCATCGGCGTCAGCTTCGCGATGGACGACTTCGGCACCGGCTACTCCTCGCTGACCTACCTCAAGCGCCTGCCGGTGGACGTGCTGAAAATCGACCAGTCGTTCGTCCGCGACGCCACCTGCGACCCTAACGATGCGGAGATCATTCGCGCCATCATCGCCATGGCGCGCAGCCTCGACCTGGAGATGATCGCCGAAGGGGTCGAGCAACAGGACCAACTGGATTTTCTCGAGCTACAAGGTTGCCACCAATATCAGGGCTACCTGTTCAGCAAACCCTTGCCACTCCCCGAGTTCCGCGCCCTGCTGGCGCATACTCGGCAGCGCCTGCTCAACGCATAAAGCATTCAGGGCGCCTTTTGGCGCCCTGAATGCTTAGCTATGCTCAACGCCCGCGCTTAGCTCACCGGCGCCGGCCGCAGCCCCGTGATCGGGATGCGCTTGGCCTTGGCCTCTTCTGGAACGATGCGTAGCAGATCGATATTAAGCAGGCCATTGACCAGACTGGCAGCCTTGACTTCAATATGGTCGGCCAAGCGGAATGACAGTTTGAATGCTCGCCGGGCAATGCCCTGATATAGGTAGGTCACGTTTTCTGCGCCGTTATCGTGCTTGCCTCCGCTGATGGTCAATACGCCGCGCTCCACATGAAGCTCCAGGTCGTCCTCCTGGAAGCCGGCAGCAGCGATGACAATACGGTACTGGTCATCGGCGTGCTTCTCGACGTTATACGGCGGGTAGCTGCTGCCGGACTCGTTGCGCATCGCCGACTCAAACAGGTCATTGAAGCGATCGAAGCCAACCGACTGGCGGAACAGCGGGGTCATGGAAAATGCAGTGCTCATGGGTAGTCTCCTGAATTGCAGCGAGTGGTTCATCGCGAGACCCGACTTCGGCGTCCCGCATGACTGAACATGTGGTTAGCCGAGAAGATTTCAAGCGCCTGAAAAACTTGCTTACAGGAAGAGGTCGATGGACAAAGTCATGCTGATCACCGGGGCCAGCCGCGGCATCGGTGCCGCCACCGCCAGGCTGGCCGCCGCCCAGGGCTACGCCCTGTGCCTTAACTACCGCCAGCAACGGCAAACAGCCGAGGCCCTGGCTGCGGAAATCGTCGACGCCGGCGGCCTCGCCATGGCGGTGCAGGCCGATGTGGCCGACGAACTTCAGGTGCAGCACCTATTCGCCACCCTCGACCAACACTTCGGCCGCCTCGATGTACTGGTCAACAACGCCGGTATGCTGGAACCACAGATGTGCCTGGAGCAAATGGACGGCGCGCGCCTGCAGCGAGTGTTCGGCGCCAATGTATTCGGCAGTTTCTTCTGCGCCCGCGAAGCGGTGAAACGCATGTCGACTCGGCATGGCGGACGCGGCGGGGTCATCGTCAACCTGTCGTCGGTTGCCGCTCGCCTGGGCGCCCCGCATGAATATATCGACTACGCGGCGGCCAAGGGCGCCATCGACAGCCTGACCCTGGGGCTGGCCAAGGAAGTTGCGGCAGAAGGGATTCGGGTCAATGCGGTACGCCCCGGTGTGATCGACACCGAGATCCACGCCAGTGGCGGTGAGCCCGCACGGGTGGCGCGGGTCAGCCAGAGCGTCCCCATGGGGCGCGGCGGGCGCGCCGAGGAAGTCGCTCAGGCGATTCTCTGGCTAGCCAGCGAGCACGCCTCCTACACCAGCGGCGCGCTGCTGGATGTCAGCGGCGGGCGCTGAACCTACTCACGGCCGCCGAGCGCGGCGCCAGTAGTTTGCGCATGCAACCTTGAAGGCCTGCAGCCTGCAACTAGAGCCGTATTTAGGCGATAGCCAACTGTTCTCGGCCCGGGCGAACCGGAACCTCGACGCCGAGCAGGGCATCGATACGGCTGCAATCGTTTTCTCGCCGTAGCAGGCCGAACAACTCGACCGCCTGCGGGTAACTGCGGGTCAGCATTGCCAGCCATTGCTTCAAGCGTCCCGGAGCATAACGCGGCGATATCTTGCGCCGGGCCTGCAACCAGAAATCGGCGAGCAAGGGCTGAAACTCGGCCCAGCCCATCTCGGCGACTGACTGCCCGGCCCGCGCCGCGGCAATCTGCCGGGCCAGATCCGGGCGTGCCACCAGGCCACGCCCAAGCATGATGTCCTCGACGCCACTGACTTCACGGCAGCGCCGCCAGTCGTCCAGACTCCATATCTCGCCATTGGCGAACACCGGCACCTTGACCGCGTCTTGCACCCGCGCCACCCACTCCCAGTGCGCCGGCGGCTTGTAGCCCTCGACTTTGGTCCGCGCGTGCACCACAAGTTGCCCGGCGCCGCCCTCGGCCAAGGCCTGCGCACACTCCAGGGCATAGTCCTTATGATCGAAGCCCAGACGCATCTTGGCGGTGACCGGAATGGCGGCCGGCACCGTGCGCCGCACTTCACGCACGATGGCATGCAGCAACTCCGGCTCTTTCAGCAGCACCGCGCCACCGCGTGACTTGTTCACAGTCTTGGCCGGGCAGCCGAAGTTGAGGTCGATCACCGGCGCGCCGAGGGTGCAGGCAAACGCCGCGTTATCCGCCAGGCATTGCGGGTCGGAACCGAGAAACTGCACGCGCAGTGGCGTCCCGGCCGCCGTCTGCGCTGAGCTGAACAGTTCCGGGGCGAGTTTCTGGTAGGTAGCAGCCGGCTGCACCCGCTCGGTCACCCGGATAAATTCGGTCACGCACCAGTCGATACCACCTACCCGCGTCAGCACATCACGGAGGATCTCGTCGACCAAACCCTCCATAGGTGCCAGGGCAATCTGCATAGCTAAACTCTCGAAAAAACGGCGCGTAGTGTACGCGGTGCAGCGCTGCGGATGAAATCCTCGGCACGAGCCTGGCGCACACTGCTGCGATCAAGGCGCACTCATGCACAGGCCGCTTAGCAGGCCACGGACACACCAAGGATAGCGGGAGGTATTCAACACCAACGCGCTGCTTCACCTCCTGCTGTCGGACTAGAGCTCCATCGGAAACGGCGGTTGCAGGGCGGGCCCGTAACCTTCGATGAACTCGGTCGGCATGCGCTTGGGCTTGCCGCTGGACAACTCGATGCAGACGAAGGTGGTCTTGGCGCGCAGCAAGGTCATGCCATCCTCCGGGCGCACCAGCTGGAACCGCCGATCCATTTTCAGGCGCTGATCGGACTCGACGATCCAGGTGGCCATTTGCAGCTCCTGATCCTCATAGGCACTGGCCAGATAGTCGATCTCATGCCGAAGCACCGCCATGGCGCGATCGAGCCGGCGATACTCAGCCAAGTCCAGCCCCAGGTATTGCGAATGCCGCCAGGCGCAGCGCTCCAGCCAACTGACATACACCGCGTTATTGGCGTGACCCAGACCATCGATGTCATCGGCACTGACACTGAGGTCGATGACGAATGGATTAGCAAGATCCCAACTCATTCCTGATTGCTCCAAACTGCATACCAACCCGCGGGATTGCACAACCGACAGGCAAATCCGAACCCAAGCTCGGACAGGCACTCATGCCGACCGGCCTAAGCGAATGCATCTATTGTACGCCTGCGTTGTCAGGCTCAGGCACGCGCCCCTGAAACCTCGAATAATCCGCGGCAAAGTACTGCGCGCGGACGATTCTAGGCCGTAACCACTGAGTAACTCCAGGCTGGCGTTGACGTGCAGATGCAGCAAGGTTTCATGTCGATATTGCCCTTGCCCGGTCGATACAGGAGCGCCGCAACCATGCGAGCAGAAGCGCCCCCAGGCAGCCCCCTGGACGATTAGCATCTCAGCCTGGGCCTTAGTAGCAGCATTGGCGCCGACCCGGACAGTACGAAACGGCTGCACCGGACACAATCAAGCGAACAGCTAGGAAGCCACCGCACTCAGTGGAGCATGACGCAGTTCTGCGAGCAGTTGCAGCACAGCCTGCTGCAGACTCGGGTCGGCCAGGATCTTTCGATGTCCACCAGTTTCTACCCGCAACAGCTGGCTATCGAACCAGGCCTCATGAATTGCCTCGGCCTCACTGAACGGCACTACCAGATCATCCACGGCATGCACGATCAACCCTGGGAAATCCAACTGATAACGCGCGACATCGAGTTGCCCGGCCGGCATCCCGGCCTTCTCCTCGACCAGGCGAATGAACTGTGCTCTCGCCTGTTCCGGCAACCCCATGTAGCGGGCAAAACGCCGCAACATGGTGAGTATCCGACTCGGCGCGGCAATGCTGACCACAGCCTCGGCGCGCAACCCCAACTGAGTGGCTAACAATGCACTGGCACCTCCCATCGAATGCCCGATCACTGCCTTGAGCGGCGGCAACTCAGCGGCAGCCTCGAGCAGAGCGCGAGCGAATAGCACCACATTCGCCTCACGCCCCGGCGAATGGCCATGCGCCGGGGCGTCCAGCGCGATCACCCCGTAACCGGCCTGCACCAGTGCATCGATCAGCCCGGCAAACTGCGTCGGCCGCCCCTCCCAACCATGCATCAGCAGCACGGTCGGGCCACTGCCCCAGCGTAAGGCCGAAAGCCCGAAGCGCAGCGTAACCCGCTCCGACCTGGCCAGCAGCGGCAGCTCCCAGTCACGCGGCGGCAACGTCCGCGGCGTCATAAACTCGCGGCGCATCTTGCTCGCCACCGCATGAGGGGCCACCCAGCCGACGGTGGCGTTGAATCCACGAACCCAGTTCAAGCTGCTCATTGCCATACTCCTCAAACGATTGCCGACTTGGCAGCACGCAGAACACGGTCAGACAACTCACCGGGCCCCAGCGCCCGCGCCAGCGCCAGACCACCGACCATCAATGCAATATCGGCGAGCACGCTGGGGGCCTCCTCCGGACTCGCTGCCAACTCCGCCACCATCAACTCCAGGTGCTCGGCCAAGGCCGTGCGAAACGCTTCGGGCAGCCGTACCAGCTCGCTCAATGAGCTGGGCAGCGGACAGCCCTGCTCGGTGGCATCACGGTGCTTGCGCGATAGATAGAACGCAGCCATCAGCGCCCGCCGCTCGCTTGCCGGCAAATCGCCATCCAACTGCTCCATCAACTCTCGGCGCCGACCGAGAAGCTGCCTGAACGCCTCCAGCATCAAGGCATCCTTGCTCTCGAAGTGCGCATAGAAGCCGCCCACCGTCAGCCCGGCAGCCCCCATCACCTCGCCGACGCTCGGCTCGGCCGGACCGCGCTGAACCAACGCCGAACTGGCCGCACTTAGAATCCGCGCACGGGTTTGCGCCTTCTTGTCGTTCATGCTCGCCTCCGGATAAATATTACGACTGAAATATTATGCTCGTAATAAATTTAAGCAAGCAGATATACCTACCACTGGTCGGCTGAACTCTTATCAGGAAATGGGGAAGCAGAAAAAACAAAAGGGCCATTCCGTTAAGAATGACCCTTCAAAAACCCGTAAACGGGTAAAAATGGCGTCCCCTAGGGGACTCGAACCCCTGTTACCGCCGTGAAAGGGCGGTGTCCTAGGCCACTAGACGAAGGGGACGAAACCTTCGAAAAACAAGGCCAGCTTTACGCTGGCCCGTGGCAGTTAGCAAATCATCAGATTGTGAACCGCTAAATTGGTGGAGATAAACGGGATCGAACCGTTGACCTCTTGCATGCCATGCAAGCGCTCTCCCAGCTGAGCTATACCCCCGGATTTATCGCCTCTCGGCTCACAGCCCATACCAGCACCGCTTTTTGAAACTGGCGTCCCCTAGGGGACTCGAACCCCTGTTACCGCCGTGAAAGGGCGGTGTCCTAGGCCACTAGACGAAGGGGACGTAACCCTTCTACAACTCAACCAGCTTCGAGAGCTGATTGTGGCAAGCCTTTCGGCTTTGAAGATGGTGGAGCTAGACGGGATCGAACCGTCGACCTCTTGCATGCCATGCAAGCGCTCTCCCAGCTGAGCTATAGCCCCATCTCAAGGACGGGGCGCATGTTAAAAGCGCGCCCCTCCCCTGTCAACATTATTTTTCGTTAGGCCTATATTTTTTATGCTGATAGAACAATCACTTACCCGCCCCGGCGGAACAGACCGGGCGCTAGCCGAGCAACGTCCGGCTCAGCCGATGCTCGCCAGCAGTTTTTCCCACTCTTTGTTTTCTTTCTTCGACACACCGCCGAGCAGCTCGATGGCCTGACGCAGGCGGAAACGGGTGAGGTCCGGGCCGATAATTTCCATAGCATCGAGCACCGACACCGAGCTGGCTTGCCCGGTCACGGCCGCGAACATCAGCGGCATGGCATCGCGCAGTTTCAGCTCAAGGTGCTCGACCACCACCTGGATACAGCCGGTGATCCGGTTCTTTTCCCACTGACGCAACGCCTCCAGCTTCCACAGGATCAGCTGCATCAACTGACGCACCTGATCAGCCGAGAGCTTCTTGTGCTCAAACAGCTTGGCATCCAGCGGCAGGCTGCCAGAGAAGAAAAAGCCGGCCAGCGGCGCGATCTGACTGAAGGTTTCGACCCGTCCCTGCACGTGCGGGGCGATCTTCATCATGTAGTCGGAGTTGAATGCCCACTGCTGCGCGCCTGCGGCAAACTCTTCGACACTCAATTCGCGCATCCACTGACCATTCAGCCAGGACAATTTTTCCAGGTCGAAGATCGGTCCACCGAGCGATACCCGCTGAATATCGAAGTGCTCGATCATCTCGTCGAGACTGAACTTCTCGCGCTCGTCGGGCATAGACCAGCCCATTCGTCCGAGGTAGTTGAGCATCGCCTGAGGCAGGTAGCCCATACGCTCGTAGAAGGTGATCGAGGTTGGATTCTTGCGCTTGGACAGCTTGCTCTTGTCCGGGTTGCGCAACAGCGGCATATAGCACAGCTGCGGCTTGTCCCAGCCAAAGTACTCGTAGAGCAGGATCAGTTTGGGCGCCGAGGGCAACCATTCCTCGCCGCGCAACACGTGAGTGATGCCCATCAGATGGTCATCGACCACGTTCGCCAGGAAGTAGGTCGGCAGGCCATCGGTCTTCATCAGCACCTGCATGTCCATCCGATCCCAAGGAATCTCGACCTCGCCACGCAGCATGTCAGGCACCACACACACACCCTCGGTCGGCACTTTCATGCGCACCACGTTGGGTTCGCCGGCGCTCAGCCGCTGTTCTACCTCGGCAGTCGGCAGGTGCATGCAATGACCGTCGTAGCGCGGGGTCTGCTTGGCTTCCATCTGCTCGGCACGCAGTTTATCCAGGCGTTCGGCACTGCAGAAGCAATGAAAGGCGTGACCTTTATCCACCAGCTCGGCACTGTACTGCTTGTAGATGTGACCGCGCTCACTCTGCCGATACGGACCGTGCGGACCACCGACATCCGGCCCCTCGCTCCACTCGATACCCAGCCAGCGCAAGGCATCGTAGATCTGCTGTTCCGACTCGCGGGTCGAGCGCAGCTGGTCGGTGTCTTCGATACGCAGGATGAATTCACCACCGTGCTGACGAGCAAAACACAAATTGAATAGAGCGATATAGGCAGTGCCTACGTGCGGATCACCGGTAGGCGACGGCGCGATACGAGTACGGACGGTGGTCATGGCAGCTCTCAAAAATCTAATCGAGGTGAAATCAAGGCGCCGATATTAACAGGCGCGCCGCTGTGGGCTCCAGCAGGCGCCCCTCTTCGACCGGCAGACTGCTCATCAGGAAATCGAGGAAGGTCTTCACCTTCATCGCCTGGAATCGCCGCGATGGATAGACCGCATACAACTCGCCAATCGGCAGACGCGCCTCGGGCAACAATTCGACCAGGCGCCCAGCCTGCACCGCGCGCTCGCTTATCATGATCGGCAGACCGGCGATCCCCGCTCCGGCCAGGGCCGCTTCACGGGCGAAAGTGATGTTGTTGCACGACAGTACCCGCTGACAGGCTATGTGCTCATCGAGCAACGGCCAGTAACGCGGCGAATCCTGCGGCAAGAGAATCGCCCTATGCCCAGCCAGCTCGGCGACCGTACGCGGGCAGCCATGCGCCTCCAGATAAGCCGGACTGGCGCACAGGTGTCGCCCCGTCTCGAACAGCTTGCGAGCGATCAAGGTGGAGTCTTGCGGCTGGCCGACCAGGATGACGATATCCACCCCCTCCTCGACCGGATCGACATGCCGCGAGGTCAGCTCCACTTCGGCGCTGATCTGCGGGTACTGGCGCATAAAGTCGCCCAGCACCCGGCCGAGAAACAGTTGGCCGAACTCGATCGGCGCGGTGATGCGCAACAAACCGGACGGCTCCTGCTGCAGTTGCATGACCGCCTGCTCGGCCTCGGCGAAATCGAGCATGATCTGCCGACAGCGCTCGTAATAAGCTTGACCGACTTCAGTCAGACGCAGCTTGCGCGTGGTGCGATTAAGCAAACGCACACCTAGACGCTCCTCCAGCAAGGCAATCCGTCGACTGACCGTGGACTTCTGCATACCCAGGCCCTGGGCTGCCTGGGTAAAACTGTGGCATTCGACCACACGGGTAAAGATCAGCGCATCATCCAGCCCCATAATTGTTCCCTATAAGCAACAAAGTTTCCGAAGTCTACTGGCTGCAGGTGCGAAAGGAACACTGCTAAATTCGCTGCCACTCTTGTCCGAGCCCTGAGCACATCCATGCCCGCCCAACTGAAACGCCGCCTGTTTGTCTTCTTAACCGTGCTCGGCCTGATCGCCGCAACGCTGTTCGCGCACTGGCTGATGGTTGGGCGTTTTCTCGAAAGTACCGACAACGCCTACGTTCAAGGCGAAATCACTCGAGTGTCCAGCCAGCTCAGCGCCCGCGTCGACAAGGTGCTGGTACAGGACAACCAGCACGTAGAACAAGGCGAATTGCTGGCCGTGCTGGAAGCCGCCGACTTTCAACTGGCACGCCAGCGCGCCCAGGCCATCCTGGCGACCCGCGAGGCCGAGCTGGCTCAGGCAAAGAGCAAACTGCATCAGCAGGGCAGCCTGATTGCTGCGAGCCAGGCTGACGTTTCCGCGACTCAGGCCAACCTGGGTCGCACGCAAATCGATCTGTCGCGCGCGCAAACCTTGCGCAAGCCCGGCTATGTCTCCGAGGAGCGGGTCACCACCCTCGCCGCCGACAGCCGCGTGGCCCGATCACAAGTGACCAAGGCACAAGCGGATTTGCAAGCCCAGCGCCAGCAAGTCAGCACCCTGGAAGCCGAAATCAAGCGCCTAGAAGCGCAGATCAGTAGCGCCCGCACCGACCTGGCGCAAGCCGACCTCAACCTTGCCCGCACCGAGATCCATGCGCCCATCAGTGGTTTTATCGGCCAGCGCGCCGCGCGCACGGGCCAATACGTGCAAAGCGGCGCCTACCTGCTGTCGCTGGTGCCGGACCAGGACATTTGGATCCAGGCCAACTTCAAGGAAACCCAGATCGGTCGCATGCAGGCCGGGCAAAAAGCCGAACTGACCTTCGACAGTTTCCCCGACACGCCGATAGAGGCGCAGGTCGACAGCCTGTTCGCCGCATCAGGCGCGCAATTCAGCCTGCTGCCACCGGACAACGCCACCGGCAACTTCACTAAGGTGGTGCAACGCATTCCGGTCAAGCTGACCTTTTCCGCAGACAACCCGCTCAAGGGACAGATCCGTCCTGGCATGTCGGTAGAGGTCAAGGTCGATATCACGGCTGATCAGCGTGGCAGCTGATGCCCTGATCCGTCCGACCGGCGAACCCAGCCGGCGCGACTGGATTGCGGTGATGAGC
Source organism: Pseudomonas taeanensis MS-3 (assembly GCF_000498575.2). GTDB lineage: Bacteria > Pseudomonadota > Gammaproteobacteria > Pseudomonadales > Pseudomonadaceae > Aquipseudomonas > Aquipseudomonas taeanensis. The sequence continues at coordinate 819,633 of NZ_AWSQ01000002.1, read as the reverse complement.
GCCATGCTCGGCGCCTTCATGGCGGTGCTGGATATCCAGATTACCAACTCTTCTCTGAAGGACATCCAGGGCGCGCTGGCCGCCACTCTGGAGGAAGGCTCGTGGATCTCCACCTCCTACCTGGTCGCGGAGATCATCATGATCCCGCTGACCGCCTGGCTGGTGCAGTTGCTCTCTGCGCGGCGCCTGGCGGTCTGGGTGTCGATCGGTTTTCTCGCCTCATCCTTGCTCTGCTCGCTGGCCTGGAGCCTGGAGAGCATGATCGTGTTCCGCGCCTTGCAGGGCTTTACCGGCGGCGCGCTGATTCCCCTGGCCTTCACCCTGACGCTGATCAAGCTGCCGGAGCAGCATCGGGCCAAAGGCATGGCCCTGTTCGCCCTGACCGCGACCTTCGCGCCCTCAATCGGCCCCACCCTGGGTGGCTGGCTGACCGAGAACTTCGGCTGGGAATACATCTTCTATATCAACGTGCCGCCCGGCCTGCTGATGATCGCCGGCCTGCTCTACGGCCTGGAAAAGAAGGCGCCGCACTGGGAGCTGCTGAAAAGCACCGATTATGCCGGCATCCTCACCCTCGGCCTCGGGCTCGGCTGCCTGCAGGTGTTCCTCGAAGAAGGTCACCGCAAAGATTGGCTGGAGTCCAGCCTGATCGCCGGACTCGGCAGCATCGCGGCGATCAGTCTGGTGCTGTTCGTGATCCTGCAGGTGTCTCGCCCCAATCCGCTGATCAACCTAGGCGTGCTGCGCGAACGCAACTTCGGCCTGTCGAGTATTTCCAGCGTCGGCCTGGGCATGGGCTTGTACGGTTCGATCTATGTGCTGCCGCTGTATCTGGCGCAGATCCAGGGTTACAACGCCCTGCAGATCGGCGAGGTGATCATGTGGATGGGGGTGCCGCAGCTGTTCCTGATTCCGCTGGTGCCGTTGATGATGAAGGTGGTGCCGCCCAAGCTGCTCTGCGCCCTGGGTTTCGGCCTGTTCGGCGCGGCCAGTTTCGCCTCCGGGGTGCTAAACCCGGATTTCGCCGGAGAACAGTTCAACCATATCCAAATCATCCGCGCCCTCGGCCAACCGCTGGTGATGGTGACCATCTCGCTGATCGCCACGGTTTACATCCAGCCGCAGGACGCCGGCTCGGCCTCCAGTCTGTTCAACATCCTGCGCAACCTGGGGGGCGCCATCGGCATCGCCCTCTTGGCCACCTTGCTCGACAGCCGGGCCAAGGTGTATTTCGACTACCTGCGCGAGTCGCTGGTACCGAGCAATCCGCAGGTCGCCGAACGCCTGACACTGCTGACCGAGCAACTCGGCAGCCAGCAGGCAGCACTGGGCAAACTCAGCGAGATCGCCCATCAGCAGGCGGCGATCATGGCCTACAACGACGCCTTCCACTGGATTGGCATCGCCCTCGGCATCAGCATGCTCGCCGTACTGCTGACCCGTCGCCTACCCCCTGGCGCCACGGGCGGCGCCGCGCACTAACAGTACTCGGCGCGCGGATTAAACCTGCAACAATCGTTCGCGCAGCTTGTGAATGTCGTCGCGCAGCTGCGCAGCCGCCTCGAACTCCAGGTCGCGGGCCAGCTGGTACATCTTTTCTTCCAACTGACGGATGCGCTTGCTGATTTCGCTCGGCGAGCGCAATTCGTTCTCGTAGCGCGCACTTTCTTCCGCAGCCTTGGCCATGCCTTTGCGCTTCTTGCTGCGTGAACCGGGCACCGTGGCCCCTTCAAGAATATCCTGCACATCCTTGAATACGCCCTTGGGCACGATGCCGTTAGCCTCGTTGAAGGCAATCTGCTTGTTGCGCCGCCGCTCGGTCTCGCCAATGGCGCGCTCCATCGAACCGGTCATGCGGTCGGCATAGAGGATCGCCCGGCCATTGAGGTTACGCGCGGCGCGACCGATGGTCTGGATCAACGAGCGCTCGGAACGCAGGAAGCCTTCCTTGTCCGCATCGAGAATCGCCACCAGCGACACCTCAGGCATGTCCAGGCCCTCGCGCAGCAGGTTGATGCCCACCAGCACGTCGAAGGCACCGATGCGCAGGTCACGAATGATCTCGACCCGCTCCACCGTGTCGATATCCGAGTGCAGGTAACGCACCCTGACCCCGTGGTCCGCCAGGTAATCGGTCAAGTCCTCGGCCATGCGTTTGGTCAGCGTAGTGACCAGCACCCGCTCCTCTATCGCTACGCGCTTGTGGATCTCCGAGAGCAGGTCATCGACCTGCGTCAGCGCTGGCCGCACTTCGATCTGTGGATCGACCAGCCCAGTAGGCCGCACCACCTGCTCAATGACTCGTCCGGCGTGCTCCGCCTCATAGTTACCCGGCGTGGCTGAGACGAAGATGGTCTGCGGGCTGGCATGCTCCCACTCATCGAAGCGCATCGGTCGATTGTCCAGGGCTGACGGCAGACGGAAGCCGTAATCGACCAGGGTTTCCTTGCGCGAACGGTCGCCTTTGTACATGGCGCCGACCTGCGGCACGCTGACGTGGGATTCGTCGATCACCAACAACGCCTTGTCCGGCAGGTAGTCGTACAGGGTCGGCGGCGCCTCGCCGGGGCCGCGACCGGACAGATAGCGCGAGTAGTTCTCGATGCCGTTGCAATAGCCCAGTTCGAGGATCATCTCCAGATCGAAGCGGGTACGTTGTTCCAGGCGCTGCGCCTCCACCAGACGACCATTGCCGCGCAGGTACTCCAGGCGCTCGGCCAGTTCCACCTTGATCTTGTCCACGGCCTCCAGCAGGGTCTCGCGCGGGGTAACGTAGTGACTCTTCGGATAGAAGGTGAAACGCGGCAGCTTGCGGATCACCTCGCCGGTCAACGGATCGAAGGCCGACAGGCTCTCCACCTCGTCATCGAACAGCTCGATGCGGATGGCCTCCAGGTCCGACTCGGCCGGGAAAATATCGATCACATCGCCGCGGACGCGGAAGGTCGCGCGGGCGAAATCCATGTCGTTACGGGTGTACTGCAGGTCGGCCAGGCGCCGCAGCAAGTCGCGCTGATCCATCTTGTCGCCACGATCAACGTGCAGCACCATCTTCAGGTAGGACTCGGGACTGCCCAGACCATAGATGCAGGACACCGTGGTGACGATGATCGCATCCGGCCGTTCCAACAGCGCCTTGGTCGCCGACAGACGCATCTGCTCGATGTGATCGTTGATCGAGGCGTCCTTCTCGATAAAGGTATCGGACGACGGCACATAGGCCTCGGGCTGATAGTAGTCGTAGTAGGAAACGAAATACTCCACCGCGTTGTTCGGGAAGAAACTCTTGAACTCGCCGTACAGCTGCGCGGCCAGGGTCTTGTTCGGCGCAAGCACCAGGGTTGGACGCTGGATCTGGGCGATCACGTTGGCAATGCTGAAGGTCTTGCCCGAGCCCGTCACGCCGAGCAAGGTCTGGTGCGACAAACCCGCTTCCAGACCCTCGACCATTTGCCGAATCGCCTCCGGTTGATCGCCGGCAGGCTGAAAACGGGTGACCAGTTGAAACTCGGACATGACTAACCTCGACAAGCGGTTGTGACGCAACCTGACAGCCTACGTCAAACCCGGTGAAAAGCGAGCCTACGTTGTCGCGACACGCGACCCGGCTGGTTATACTAACGACCCTTTTATGCAACCCCTAGCCCCTGTCGTAGCAAGGTGTTGCGTGCTCATCCACCGCTCTTCCTTCGAGACTGCCGCAACCATGAGTCTGTTCTCTGCCGTCGAAATGGCTCCGCGTGACCCCATCCTGGGCCTCAACGAAGCATTCAACGCTGATACCCGCCCCTCCAAGGTCAACCTCGGTGTTGGCGTGTACACCAACGAAGAGGGCCGAATTCCGCTGTTGCGTGCGGTGGCTGAAGCAGAAAATGCGCTCACAGCAAAACACGCGCCGCGCGGCTACCTGCCGATCGAGGGCATCGCCGCCTATGACCAGGCCGTGCAAACCCTGCTGTTCGGCGCCGACTCGGCCCTGATCCGCGAAGGCCGCGTGATCACCGCTCAGGCATTGGGCGGCACAGGCGCCCTGAAGGTCGGTGCGGACTTCCTCAAGCGCCTGCTGCCGGACGCTACGGTCGCCATCAGCGACCCCAGCTGGGAAAACCACCGAGCCCTGTTCGAGTCCGCCGGCTTTCCGGTGCGCAACTACCGCTACTACGATGCCTTCAGCAACGGCGTGAACCGGGGCGGCCTGCTGGAAGACCTGAAGAACCTCCCAGCCCGTTCGATCGTAGTACTGCACGCCTGCTGCCACAACCCGACCGGCGTCGACCTGAACATGGACGACTGGCAAGCCATCCTCGAGATCCTCCGCGAGCGTGAGCATGTGCCGTTCCTCGACATCGCCTACCAGGGTTTCGGCGACGGTATCGAAGAAGACGCAGCCGCCGTGCGCCTGTTCGCCCAGTCCGACCTGACCTTCTTCGTTTCCAGCTCCTTCTCCAAGTCGTTCTCGCTGTATGGCGAACGCGTCGGTGCACTGTCCATCGTCACCGGTTCGCAAGACGAAACCTCCCGCGTGCTGTCGCAGCTCAAGCGCGTCATCCGCACCAACTACTCCAACCCGCCGACCCACGGCGCCAGCGTCGTCGCCGCAGTGCTCAACAGCCCGGAGCTGCGCGCCATGTGGGAAGCCGAACTGGGTGAAATGCGCGGGCGCATTCGCGGTATGCGCCTGGCCATGGTCGAGCAACTGGCTGCCCTGGACGCCAAGCGCGACTTCGCCTTCGTCGCCCAGCAACGCGGCATGTTCTCCTACTCGGGGCTGACCACCGAGCAGGTCGAGCGCCTGAAGAGCGAGTTCGGTATCTACGCCGTCGGCACCGGACGCATCTGCGTCGCGGCGCTCAACCAGCGCAACCTACCGGCCGTGACCCAGGCCATCGCCCAGGTCCTCTAAGGTATTCAGGGGAAGCCTGCAGACACTTGACTTCCCCTTTTTAATCAGTAGGATACGCGTCGTTGTTCCGCGATAGCTCAGTCGGTAGAGCAAATGACTGTTAATCATTGGGTCCCAGGTTCGAGTCCTGGTCGCGGAGCCAAATTCGAAAGCCTCGGTTAATCCCGGGGCTTTTTTGTTTCTGCCGGACTCTCACCTGCGACTGCGTCCCAGGTTATTCGCCAAGGCTCACCCCTTCGGGGCCGCGCTGAAGCGCGTTCAGCTGCGCTGTCGAGTCCTGGTCGCGGAGCCAAATTTAAAAGCCTCGGTGAATCCCGGGGCTTTTTTGTTTCCGCCGGACTCTCACCTGCGACTGCCTCCCAGGTTATTCGCCAAGGCTCACCCCTTCGGGGCCGCGCTGAAGCGCGTTCAGCTGCGCTGTCGAGTCCTGGTCGCGGAGCCAAATTCAAAAGCCTCGGTTAATCCCGGGGCTTTTTTGTTTCCGCCGGACTCTCACCTGCGACTGCCTCCCAGGTTATTCGCCAAGGCTCACCCCTTCGGGGCCGCGCTAAAGCGCGTTCAGCTGCGCTGTCGAGTCCTGGTCGCGGAGCCAAATTCGAAAGCCTCGGTTAATCCCGGGGCTTTTTTGTTTCCGCCGGACTCTCACCTGCGACTGCGTACCAGGTTACTCGCCACTTCTGAGCATGAAAAAGGCCGGTCAGTGACCGGCCTTTTTCATGCTCAGTGCAGGTTAATTGACACTTAACTTATCGCGATTCTTCTCCAGAATAGCTACACCAATGCCCTTGACTTCCAGCAACTCATCGACCGAGGCAAAGGCACCATTGGCATCGCGATAAGCCACGATCGCCTTGGCCTTTGCCTCGCCAATACCACTCAACTCGCGCTGCAGGGTCGGCGCATCGGCATTGTTGAGATTGACCTTGGCGGCCTCAGCGACCTGTACAACTGCAGGTTTATCCGGCGTCATCTTTGCAGTTTCGGCGGCAGATACCGTCAAGGATGCAGCCGCCAGAACGCCAAAAAGCACAGAAGAGATATAACTTTTACGCATTGTAAACACTCCATGTAGTGAGCTCGAGTCACCATGTGACCGGCGCGGTACTTCCTTGCTCCGCGCATTTCACCTTAGCCGCCAGCATCGCCCTGTCAAATTAACCCACAGCTGCTCAGGCAGGCGGCCCGCACCACTGGTTGCACTCCCAGCTCCGACTCTCGCCTGGATGAACAACTTACACAGAGAGCACAATTCCGCCAATCCGCTAATATGCCAAGCTTTGCCATCACACGCAGATGACCATGCTTTCCACCGCTCGCCTTACTGCAGTTGCCTATCTTTTTTCCTGCTGCCTGGGCCTGCTGGCACTTGCCGGGCTGTGGTATGGCCTGGGTCAGCCGATACACCTCGCAGACAGCGCCACGCCTGCACACAAGCTGCAATGCGCCTCGTACACCCCCTTCGACAAGCATCAATCGCCTTTCGAACAACCCCTGGCATTGCGCCCGGAGCGCATGGATGCCGACTTGGCCCTCCTCGCCGAGCGTTTCGAGTGCCTGCGCACCTACTCCGTGACCGGCCTGGAAGCGCTGCCTGAACTGGCCCGCAAGCATGGCCTCAAATTGCTCATCGGGGCCTGGGTCAGCCGTGACCCACAGGCCACCGCGATTGAAATCGACAGCCTGATCAAGACCGCCAACGCTTACCCGGATGTCGTCGAGGCGGTGATCGTGGGCAACGAAGCCCTGTTGCGCAAGGAGGTCACCCCATCCCAGCTAGTAGAGCTGATCGAGCAGGTCAAAAACCGGATCGAGCAACCGGTGACCTATGCCGATGTCTGGGAGTTCTGGCTGAAACATCCGCAAGTCGCGCCAGCAGTGGACTTTCTAACCATTCACCTGCTGCCTTATTGGGAAGATGAGCCTGCGGGCATCGATGCCGCCCTGACTCAGGTTGCCCAGGTTCAACAACTGTTCGCCAAACGCTTCGCCCCTAAGGACATTCTCATTGGTGAAACCGGCTGGCCCAGCGAGGGCAGGCAACGGGAGACGTCACTACCGAGCCGCGTCAATCAGGCGAAGTTCATCCGCGGCTTCGTCGCGATGGCCGAACAGAAGGGCTGGCGCTACAACCTGATCGAGGCCTTCGATCAACCCTGGAAGCGCATCAGCGAAGGTGCCGTCGGCGGATACTGGGGCTTGTACGATTCAGACCGGAACGACAAGTCCATCCTTGCCGGATCGGTCTCCAATCTCCCGTACTGGCCGCTCTGGCTGGTGATCAGCGCGGGGATCTTCTTCGGCAGCTTGTTACTCGCCGGCCGGCCGGTGTCCAGCAGTGCGGCACTGCTACTACCACTGGTAGCCACCATCGGCGCCGCCTGTATGGGTCTATGGAGCGAACAGGCCTGGGTCACCAGCCGCTTTGCTGGCGAATGGTTGTGGGCCGCCGCCCTGCTTAGTTTGAACCTGCTGGTGTTGAGCCATGCCATCCTGGCCCTGGCCGACAAACCTGGCTGGCGCGCCCGGCTATTCGTCTGGCTTGACCAGCGTGGCGGCTGGTGGCTGCTCGCCGCCGGGTTTGCCGGGGCGGTGATGATGTTGGCCTTGGTAGTGGATGCACGCTACCGCAGCTTCCCCAGCGCGGCGCTCGTTCTGCCCGCAGTGGTGTACCTGTGTCGGCCAGCCCGCGGCCCGCGCCGTGAAATTGCCGTGCTTGGCCTATTGATCGGCGCAGGCATCGTGCCGCAGTTGTATCAGGAGACCTTGGGCAACTTGCAGGCGCTTGGCTGGGCGCTGGTCAGCAGCCTGCTGGTCGCTGCACTATGGCGCAGCATACGGACCCAGCAGTGCCCAGCGACACAGCCTACCGTCAGACATCCTCACTCACCAGCCGCGGTCGACGTACCAGACGTAATAACGCCAACACCACCGCAAACACCGCCAAGCTAGCGCTGTACAGCACCAACGCTGGCAAGCCCAACAGCAAGCCCAGCACCGCCAGCCACCAGCCCCAACGACCGGGAAACACCTGCGCCAACAGCGCAGTCAGCAATGCCGCCCAAGCCAACAAGCGGAAGTGGATCAGCCATCCCAGCCCGGCCCGCAGCTCACACACCCAACGCTGCGGCGCCTCGACACACAGGCCCAACCAGCGGTCGCTCTCGATCAGGGTAAAGCGTAACCCATAACTGCCAGCCACACAGAGCGCGGCCGCGACCAGCAGCATGATCAAGGGCAAGCGACGGGACATAGGTGACTCCGGAGAAAGGAACAGCGCCCGCGATTATCCTGCCCCTCCCGACAGAAAACCATGCCTATAAACATTGCCGAAAAGCACTGCAACCCGGCATGATCCCACTCTCTTAACCATCTCAAGGAGCGAGCATGTCCCGCCTACTGATCCGCCCGGCGCAGCGCGATGATGTTGCGCTGATCCTGGCCTTGATCGGCGAGCTAGCCGAGTATGAGAAGCTCAGCGATCAGGTAGTGGCCACGCCTGAACAACTGACTGCGCACTTGTTCGGCGAACGGCCTTACGCCGAGGTGCTGATTGGCGAGGTGGATGACCAGCCAGCCGGGTTTGCCCTGTTCTTCCACAACTATTCGACCTTTCTGAGCAAACCCGGCATCTACCTGGAAGACCTGTACGTGCGCCCCGACTCGCGCGGCACCGGGCTGGGCAAGGCCTTGCTCGGCCGCTTGGCGAGCCTGGCGGTGGAGCGCGGTTGTGGCCGCCTGGAGTGGGCGGTACTGAATTGGAATGAGCCGGCGATCGGCTTCTACCAGCGCCTAAACGCGCAACCACAGGATGGCTGGACGGTGTATCGTCTGACAGGCTCCGCGCTAGAGGATCTCGCGGCCCAGTCAGTTGACCGGCACTCACCTCGCTTGCCGTTGTCATAAAGCGGGTATCAACCCGCACGTTCTCTTCTTACGGGACTCAGTCATGCCGTTTTATCGTCGTCTTGCCGCTCTACTTAGCGGCCTAGTCCTCGCTGCGCCGCTATGGGCGGCCGACATCGATGCGCAAAGCTACGGGTATCCATTGACCAACCCGTTCGAGGCGACCATCGCCACAACGCCAGAGGGACTGCGTCCCACCCTGCCGGCCGACGAGGATATCGATCAGGATGACTATCAGGTCAAACTGCGTCCGGAGCGGGAGTTCGAAGTACCGGACAACTTCTGGTCGGTGACCAAGTTGCGTTACCGCCTGGCTCAGCAGAAAGGTGAAGCACCGCTGATCTTCATCATCGCCGGTACCGGTGCGCATTACGCCAGCAGCACGCCGGAATACTTGAAGAAACTGTTCTACGGCGCCGGTTACCACGTGGTGCAGCTGTCCTCGCCCACCAGTTACGACTTCATGACCTCCGCTTCGCGCTTCGCCACACCGGGCTTTTCTCCCGACGATGCCGATGACCTGTACCGCGTCATGCAAGCCGTGCGTGCGCAACACCCGCGCCTGGCGATCAGCGAGTACCACCTGACGGGTTATAGCCTCGGCGCCCTGCAGGCCGCCTTCGTCAGCAAGCTCGACGAAACTCGTCGCAGCTTCAACTTCAAACGCGTGCTGCTGCTCAATCCGCCGGTAAACCTCTATACCTCGATAAGCAACCTCAACAAGCTGGTACAAACCCAGGTCGAGGGCGTCAACAACAGCACGACGTTCTACGAGTTGATGCTGGCCAAGCTCACTCGCTACTTCCAGAAGAAGGGCTACATCGACGTCAACGACGCCTTCCTCGCCGACTTCCAGCAATCGAGGGAACATCTGACCGACGAGCAGATGGCCATGCTGATCGGCGCGATATTTCGCTTCTCTTCCGCCGATATCGCCTTCACCTCCGATCTGATCAACCGCCGCGGCTTGATTACCCCTGTGGGCTACCCGATCGGGGAAGGCACCAACCTCACGCCTTTTTTCAAGCGCGCCCTGCAGTGCGACTTCGATTGCTACATCACCGAGCAACTGATCCCGATGTGGCGCGCACGCTATGACGGCACCAGCCTGAACCAACTGATCAACCAGGTCAGTCTGTATGCCCTTGAGGACTACTTGAAAAGCAGCGACAAGATCGCGGTGATGCACAACGCCGACGACATCATCTTAGGTGCCGGCGACCTTGGCTTTCTACGCCGCACCCTGGGTGATCGCCTGACCGTTTACCCGCTGGGCGGGCACTGCGGCAACCTCAACTATCGCGTCAACAGCGACGCCATGCTGGAGTTCTTCCGTGGTTAAGCCTTTCAAGAAAACCCTCTTGCTGGCCCTCCTGCTCATCAGCGGCATGGCCCAGGCGCAACATGATCAGGTAGATGAAGACGGCTTCAAACAACCTCTGAAGCACTTGCAGTTCAATCCGGGGCTGGATCAGGAGGAGTTCGAGCGGGCAACGCTAACCGCACTGAACATCTATGATCCATTGGAGTCGTGGAACCGCCGCGTTTACCACTTCAACTACCGCTTCGACGAGTGGGTATTCCTGCCCATAGTGGACGGCTACCGTTACGTCACCCCGACGCTGGTGCAACGCGGCGTGACTAACTTCTTCAGCAACCTGGGCGATGTTCCGAGCCTGCTCAATAGTCTGCTGCAGTTCAAGGGCAAGCGCTCGATGAAGACAACCGCCCGCCTGCTGCTCAACACCACGCTCGGCGTAGCCGGGCTGTGGGACCCGGCGAGCAAGATGGGCCTGCCCAAACAAAAGGAAGATTTTGGCCAAACCCTCGGTTTTTACGGTCTGCCGGCCGGCCCTTACCTGATGCTACCGCTGCTCGGCCCCTCCAACCTGCGTGACACCGGCGGACTGGTGGTGGATTTTTCAGCCAAGAATCAGGTCAACTTCCTCAACGTCGCAGAAGCCAGTACCCACCACCCGGAAATCATCCTGTTGGAGGTTGTCGATCAACGCTCCACGGTCAACTTCCGCTACGGTCAGCTCAACTCGCCCTTCGAGTACGAGAAGCTGCGCTACTTCTATACCGAAGCCCGCAAGTTGCAGATCGCCGAATAAGCTACTCGCCTGACCACTGAGGGCCACCCAAGGCTTCGACCTGCGGCGGCCCTTGTCTTTCAGGACATGTACATCGACGAGACTCAACCGACTCTCCCAGCCTTGAGGGTAGAGCACTCACCTCCCCCAATCTTCACCCTGAGAGCGTTTTCAGTTTCCTGCCAGCTCTCTCTGGAACCATTCGATGACCGGCTGGACCAGACTGCTATTGCGATGCCTGCTGGCCAACAGATAACCGTGATCGCTCCGGGTTACCCGCGGCTGCAAAGCGATCAGGCGGCCTTCGGCTATCGACTGCTGCACCAGTGCGGACCAGCCCAAGGCTATGCCCTCCCCCTGCATCACGGAAGCGAGCAACAGCGGGTAGTTATTGAATTTGAATTTTGCCGCGCCCTGCAGAGGCGCAAGCCCCGCCAGCAAACACCAGCGAGACCAATCGAGCCAGCGCGGATTATTCTGGTCCATATGCAGAACCGGCACTCTCGCCAGCATGTCCTCGTTTATCCGCTCCGCCAAACCAAAACGCTGGGCGAACGCAGGGCTACAGATGGGAAAAACCTCTTCCTGGGCAAGCTGAATCTCGTTTTGTCGGGCGCCAGTCAGTTGCCCGAAACGAATGCTGATGTCCGCCTCGACCATATCCAGAGCGGAATCGGAGTCCACCGGTGTGATGTCGAAACTGTAACGAGGAAACGCCTGCTGCAGATCGCCCAAACGCGGGAGCAGCCAGGCATGGGCAAAGCCGAAATGGGTCGCGATCAATAGGTTCGGCTGCACATCGAGGGCCTCGTCGCGTAGCGTTTCCACGGCCGAGTTGATACTGGCAAGCGCACTGGACAGTTCGCCGTAGAGAAAGCGTCCCTGGTCAGTTGGCGACAGCCTGTTACCCGACCTGTCGAACAGCACTCGGCCGATACTCTCCTCCAGCACGCGAATGCGCTGCGAGATCACCGGTTGCGTGGTGCCCTGCTCCTGGGCAGCGGCGGTCATTGAACCCAGGCGAAAGGCTGCCTCAAACGCTATCAGCGCTTTCATTGAGGGGGGATGATGGCGAACGGATCCCATAATTTTTTTGCATGCCTCTGCATCAAGAGAAACGGCTGGGCGACCCAGACACGGGTTGTTTATGCTGAGCGGCGCATCCAATGCAGTCCGCAAAGCATCTCGCAGGGAGATCCTTACACACCCATTAGGCAGCGTCCAAGCACTGGGTAAGCCCACCACTGATATAGGCCAGCGTTCATGACCCTAAGCGTTGAAGAAATTGTCGAAAACGGGCTCTGTAGCGGCTGTGGGTTATGCCGAGCGGTGGCCGGAGCCGAGCGGATCAGCATCGTACTCACTCCCGAGGGTAGGGAACGGCCACTGGTACACGCCCCACTGGGGCTGCCAACCCTGAACAGGATTAACGCGGTTTGCCCAGGCACGCGTATCGAAGGCGCTCACCCGGCAAGCCACACAGCCGAAGTTGAACATGACCTCATCTGGGGGCCAGCCGAACAGCTTGCGATTGGCTACGCCGGCGACCCGCAAGTGCGATTTCGCGCGTCCACTGGCGGCGTGCTGACTGCACTGGGCCAGTTCCTGCTGAGCAGCGGCAGGGTCGACTTTATTCTGCACGTCGGCGCTTCGCGCGAAGAACCCATGCGCAGCAAACGCCGCCTCAGCTTTGACGCCGCCTCGGTCCTCGAGGCGGCCGGCTCGCGTTATGGTCCTGCCGCACCGCTGCTCGACTTCACCGCCGTTCTCGAGCGTCGTCAGCCCTTTGCCCTGATTGCCAAACCTTGCGATATCGCGGCGGTGCGCAACTTGGCAAAAGTCGACCCGCGTGTAGACCAGTACATGAAATATGCCCTCACCCTGGTCTGTGGCGGGACCTCGGACCTAACTAAATCAGAGGACGTGCTTGCTCAGTTTGGCATTCGGGAAGACCAGTTGAGCCTGTTCCGCTACCGGGGCCATGGCAATCCGGGACCGACTCGCCTGGAAACCCTTGGCGGTCAATCCTTCGAATTGAATTATCAAGCGATGTGGGAAAACGAAGACAAGTGGATGCTTCAGTCGCGCTGCAAGATCTGTCCGGACGCCATCGGTGAATGTGCCGACCTGGCCGCATCCGATGTCTGGCCGGGTGGCGGTCCCACAGGTGAAGATGAGGGCTTCAACGGCATCATCGTCCGCACCCGACGTGGGCTGGAGCTGTATCAAGCGGCGCTTGCGGCCGGCGCAATCAAGGTTGAACCCGCTGCAGTCAGTTTCCGCGACTTTGATGAATTCCAACCCCATCAGGTGCGCAAGAAGCGCGCGGTGTGGGCACGACTAGTAGGTATGAAAGCGGCCGGCAAGCCCACCCCTGATGCGCATAACCTGCGCCTGATCGAGTGCGCCCAGCTCAACTCGGTAACCGAAAATCTCGCCGAGGCCCGTGGCACAAGGCGGCGCGCAGCCATGGGACGACTGAGTGAACCCGGCCCCGACCCGCAGTGCACAGCCCGCACCGTCAACCCCGACCCGCACTAGCGGCCTGCAGGTTAATTGGTTAACTCAAGTTCGGATGCTTGAGGCCCCGAGACCAGGCGCTGCGACGAGTCATAGCGGACTATGGCAGGAACGGCAACGCAGTATCGGGCCCTCAAACGGCGAAATTGACTCATTGAACCTGCACACAGGCCGCTAAGTCCCAGACGGACGCATCGGCCGTAGCTGGGCACTTGCCTGTTCGACCTCTCCAGAACGCAGCGCCATGCCTGGGTCATCGGCGAGCCGTGGCTAGGCAATATCAACGCTGGACCAGCGATGAACACCAGCACGTGGCAACGGCAACCATTCGAATCCGCCACTATAAATTTTATGCATGACCCTGTATCAAGAACAGCTGCTGTGCTGCTAATCAGCCCCTTGAGTACCATGCGTGCAGAGGCGCTCACAGGAGTTAAGCGATGAATAAAATCGAAGTTATTTTTGAACAGACTCCACCCGCCGTAAAAATTCGCGCCAACAATGCAGTCACTGAACTTCCCGCATTGTGGCTGAGAGAGCGAACCCAAGACCCTCTGCAACTTGATAGCAACACGCAACAGCGGCTGTTCGACTCTCACGCCATTGATCCGGAAATCCTGTTGCTGACAGTTGAACCCGTGGTTTCGAATCAGGCCTGGCTCGAATTCAACGACGGCCATCGCGCGCTGTACGATTTCTCTTTCCTGCGTGATGAACTGGATGACGACAGCGCCTTCCCACACGTAGTTGGCTGGAATAGCCAGATCGATCAGGCATCGTTGCGCTTCGAATGGCCAGAGATGAGCGATAACGAGCACTTTCTAGCAGCCCTGGGCGCCTACCTTAAATACGGCATCATCATCCTGCGCAACGTGCCGACGGACTCCGAGAGAATTCTCGAAGTCGCACAGAAATTTGGCTACCTGAAAGAAACCAACTTCGGCCGTTACTTTGAAGTGTATTCAAAGCCCAATGCCAACGACCTGGCCTATACCGGCTTTCATCTGGGGCCGCACACGGATAATCCCTACCGTGACCCTGTCCCGGGAATACAACTGCTGCATTGTCTGATCAATGAAACCTCCGGGGGACTCTCGACCCTTGTCGACAGTGTCAGCGTGGTCAGTGAGCTCGCAGCGAAAGACCCTGAAGGCTACCAGCTGCTGAAAAACATTCCGGTCAAGTTTCGCTTTATCGACAAGGGCACCGAACTCGTCACCAATCGTCCGATGATTAACACAGACGCCCAAGGACGGACGCTGGGCGTGCAATACAGCCCTCGGCTCGATGGCCTGCCACTGCTGCCTGTCGAGCAGATGAAAGCATTCCACCGAGCCCGTAAACACCTGGGCGAGCTGTTCTGCGACCCCGCTTACGAGATTCGCTTCCCGCTGCGCGCAGGCGAACTGATGCTGATCAATAACAGCCGCGTGTTGCACGGCCGCACGAGTTTCGACCAGTCGCAAGGCAGGCGCCATCTTCAGGGCTGCTACCTGGATCTCGATGGCCCACGGGAGCGCTACGCCAGCACCCAATTCCAACTACAAAAGCTTGAGGAGCCAGCCTGATGAACAGTGTGAAATTTACCCAGATGAAAGATGGCACGCGTGAGGAATACCACTTCCTTGACCGTCTGGAATCGGAATTCAACCAGGCATTGCCAGAGCGAATTCTCAAGGCCCTGAGTGACCTGCAACATAGCCTGAGCGGTTATCAGCTAAGCCGACTGGAACACTCGCTACAGTCAGCTGCCCGAGCCGAGGCTGCTGGCGCGGACGAGGAAATGATCGTTGGGGCCTTGATTCACGATATAGGTGACGAACTCGCGCCCTATAACCACTCGCAATTGGCGGCCTCGGTCATCAGGCCCTATGTCCGCTCCGAAGTCACCTGGGTGCTGCATCACCACGGGCTATTCCAGAATTACTATTACGCGCATCATTTCGACGGCGATCGCAACGAGCGGGATCGTTACAAGGACCATCCTGCCTACCAGCTATGCGTGGATTTCTGCGAAAAGTGGGACCAGGCGTCATTCGATCCCGCCTACCCGACACCGAACCTGGAGCACTTCGCCCCCATGGTGCGGCGTATTTTCAGCAGAAAACCGTTCGATCCGGCCGTGATAGGTGAGGAATACTCACTGACCTGAGCACCTCGTCAGACTGACCCGACCCCGCATCCAATACGTGGCCTCTGAGAGGTTCGCGGCGGGGAGCTCCCCACAGCACCCACGCAGCCCTTATATCTGCCAACAACTGTCAGCGCGCGAGCCACAGGTAGGACGAAAGGAATTATCGAGGCACGACAGAAACCGTAGCCCAGATGAAATCCGGGCCCGGATTTCATCTGGGCTACTCGCTGAGAACCTTTACCGGCATTAGCCGGTTGTAGGGCTCTGCATTTACTGCGCGTAGCGGCGATACAGGCCCGGCGGCACACCGCCGCTGTCGGTCGATTGCCAGGGGCCTTGCGCACTGGTCGCCCAGTTCCAGCCGTTGCTCCAGCGATAGTAGGTGCGCTCGCGGTAATACAGGTCACGCGAGCCTTCCACCACATACACCCCCAGGCTGCCGTCCCAGTGGCTTTGCACGCCGGGTGGCGGCGCATAGCGCGGGTGGGACTTGCTCACCGATGGCTGACTGATCGGCGCCGTGCTCTGCACCGCGCACCCTGCGAGACCGAGCAGGGCAATGGCCGCGGCGATTGGCAGCAACTTGTTCAGTGCATTCATTGCGCAGGCCCGTCCGCGGTGTCGATGGTCAGTTGCTGCGGCTCGGTGACGCTGCTGGCCAGCGGCTGGCTGCGGCCGACCCATTCGCCAGCGGTGGCATTGCCGCTACGGGAAATACGCGCCACCAGCTGCACCTGGGCGAAACCCGAGAGTTTCAACTGCGGCATCATCGCGTCACTATCCGACAAGTTGACCTCCGCCGGCAGATCGGCCACGGTCAGACGCTTGACCGCCAAGGGCATAGGCGGCCCCGAGGTGGCGCGGGCGAAGATGAACACGCTGTCGCTCGGCTGTACCTGGTCTTTCAGCGCCGCGGCCAGATCGACCTGGATGGTCAGGCCACGCGCGCTTGTCGCGGCTGGCGGCGCTTGCGTTGCCGCCTGCGGGTCGAGCTGTTCGCGCGCCCGCGCGATACCACCCAGAATCGCCTGACGTGAAGGATCCTGTTCCGGCAGCACGGCAACCAAACGCTCCCAGAAACCGATGGCCTCCGCGAAACGTTCGCTTTCATAGGCGGCAATGCCAAGCAGACCGAGGCTGGTGGCTTCCGCCGGATCGGCCTTCAGCGCCTCATCGGTGAGTGCCTGCAGCTGTTCCGTCCACTGCTTGCTGCCGGCGAAATACAGCGCCTGTGCCCACTGGCCGAGTAGCTCCGGCTCGCGCCCGGCAATGCCCACCGCACGCTCGAAGGCCTTGGCCGCCTCGCCAGCACGCTCCTGGGCCATATAAGTGCGACCAAGGAAGTACCAGCCCTCGGCGGACTCGGGATTGTCCTGTACCGAGGCCTCCAGGCGTGCGGTCATCTCCTCGATGCTTTGCGGTTGTTCGGCGAAGGTGCGCGCACGCTCGACATCGTCGATAGCCCCCCAATGCAGATACAGCCCGTAACCCAGCAACGGCATCAGCAAGGCGGCCGTCAGTGGCACCTTGCGACCCAATACGCCGACCTTGCCGCCGACCTCGGCACCGGCGGTGTCGGTCAACAACTCGCGCGCCGCATCATCGCGACCGGCTTGCAGTTGCGCGGCGCTGAGGATGCCGGCCTGGTGCTCGCCCTCCAGCTCTTGCACACGCTCCTGATACAGCGTGACATTGAGCGCCGTGCGGTCTTCCTCGGCCTGGGCGTTGCGCCCTCGCAGCAGCGGAATCAGCAGAAAAGCCAGGGCAGCCAGCAACAGCAGGCCGGCGGATAGCCAAAATTCGATCATTGCTCTTTCTTATCCAAAGGCGCTTGTTTTAACAGGGCATCGAGGCGCTGCTGCTCATCTGTCGAGAGACCGCTGCCCCCGCTAGTCTTCTTGCTACGGTGGCGTAACACGATCACCCCGAGCAGCACGAAACCACCCACCAACAAGCCTGCGGGGCCGTACCACAGCAGCAAGGTGCGGGCATTCAGTGCCGGCTTGTAGCGGACGAACTCGCCGTAGCGATCGACCATGAACTCGACAATCTGCTCGTTGCTCTGCCCTTCGCCGAGCATGCGGAAGATTTCCCGGCGCAGGTCGGTAGCGATCGGTGCGTTGGAGTCGGCGATGTCCTGGTTCTGGCACTTGGGGCACCGCAGCTCCTGGGTCAGTTGACGGAAGCGCGTGCGCTCAGCCTCGTCGGCGAACTCATAGGTATCGATAGCCGCCTGCGTCACGCCGATCAGACTCAGGCCGAGTATGGCGACCGCCAACCAGCGTTTCATTGCTCCGCCTCGTCTACCAGGCCTTGATACAGCGGCGCCAGCTGTTCGCGCCAGACACGCTCGTCTATCACTCCGACGAACTTATGGCGAATGATCCCGTCCTTATCGATAAGAAAGGTCTCCGGCGCGCCATACACGCCCAGATTCAGGCCCAGGCTCCCCTGCTCGTCGTTGATATTCAGCTGGTAGGGGTTGTGGAACTCCTGCAGCCATTTCTGTGCATCGGCATTGTCGTCCTTGTAGTTGATGCCATGGATGACCACGCCGCGCTCCGCCAACTTATTCAGCACCGGGTGTTCTACCCGGCAGGACACACACCAGGTGGCCCAGACGTTAACCAGCGCCGGCTTACCTTTCAGGTCATCCTGAGTAATGACTCCGTCGTCCAATACCGCCGGCAGGGAAAATGCCGGAACTGGCTTATCGATCAATGCCGAAGGCAACTCGGACGGGTCGAGGAACAGCCCACGATAGAGAAACAGCGCAACGGCCAGAAAGATCGCCAGCGGCAACAGTAGGATCAGTCGTTTCATGCCTGTGCTCCGGCCATGCCCAGTGCGTCGCGCACCCGGGTCTTCACTTTCATGCGATAACGCTTGTCGCTGGCCGCGAGGAAGCCGCCTAAGCCCATCAGCAGGGCGCCCAGCCAGATCCAGCGGACGAAGGGTTTGATGTGCACGCGCACGGCCCAGGCACCGTTATCCAAGGGTTCACCCAGGGCGACGAACAAATCGCGGGTAAAACCGGCGTCGATGGCCGCCTCGGTCATCACCGACTGCTGCACGGTATACATACGTTTCTCTGGGTGCAGCAGGGCAATTTGTTCGCCGTCTTCCAGCACGCGCACCGTACCTCTGTCTGCAGTGAAGTTAGGCCCCTCACGGTGCTTGGCGCCCTCGAAGATGAACTGGTAACCGCCCAGTTCGACCGAATCGCCCGGCGCCATGCGCATGTCGCGCTCGAAGCTGCCCATACTGGTGAGAATCACCCCCAGAGCGCACACGGCCATACCGAAATGCGCCAGCTGCATGGCCCAGTAGCTGCGCCCCAGCCCCGGAAGACCTTTGAGCAGGCCCTTGTGCCGCGTCTTGTCGACGATGTCGCGGACGCCGGCCAACACCACCCAAGCGGCCAACAGACAAACGCCCAGTACCGCCCAGTTGAAATCACCAACCATCAGGGTCGCCACCACAGCCAAGGCCACGCTACCCAGCAGCACTGGGGTCAACATGCCCAACAACCACTGCAGCGGGGTATCTTTCCAGCGCACGATGACACCGAGCGCGATCATCGCCATCAGCAGTCCCATCAGCGGCACGAACAGCGCATTGAAGTACGGCGGGCCGACCGACAGCTTGGCACCGGTCAGCGCATCCAGCACCAAGGGGTAGAGGGTACCGAGCAGAATCATCGCCGCCGCGACTATCAGAATCAGGTTATTAACCAGCAACAGGGTTTCCCGCGACTTCAGGGCGAAGCCAACCTGGCTCTTGACCACCGGCGCGCGAATGGCGAACAGGGTCAGTGAGCCGCCCACCACAAGCAACAAAAACGCCAGGATGAACACGCCCCGCGCCGGATCGGTGGCGAAGGCATGCACCGAGGTCAGCACCCCGGAGCGCACGAGGAAGGTACCGAGCAGGCTCAGGGAGAACGCGGCGATGGCCAGCAGCACGGTCCAGCTCTTGAATACCCCACGTTTCTCGGTGACGGCAAGGGAGTGGATCAACGCGGTGCCGACCAGCCAGGGCATGAACGAGGCGTTCTCCACCGGATCCCAGAACCACCAGCCACCCCAGCCCAGCTCGTAATAGGCCCACCAGGAGCCCAAGGCAATGCCGATGCCGAGAAAGGCCCAGGCGACTATGGTCCAGGGCCGCGACCAGCGCGCCCAGGCGGCATCCAGCTTGCCGCCGAGCAACGCGGCGATGGCGAACGAGAAGGCCACGGAAAAGCCGACGTAACCCATGTAAAGCATCGGCGGATGAATGATCAGGCCGAAGTCCTGCAACAGCGGGTTGAGGTCGCGACCATCCAGCGGGGTATTCGGCAACAGACGCGCGAAGGGGTTGGAGGTGACGATCAGGAACAGCAGAAAGCCGACACTGATCATGCCCATGACCCCCAGTACCCGGGCCAGCATCTCTTCGGGCAGCTGCCGCGAAAAGATCGAGACGGCAAAGGTCCAGCCGGCCAGGATCAACGCCCAGAGCAGCAGCGAGCCTTCATGGGCGCCCCACACCGCACTGAACTTGTAGAACCAGGGCAAAGCGCTGTTGGAGTTGCTGGCCACGTAAGCGACGGAAAAGTCGTCGACCATGAAGGCATAGGTCAGGCAGAGAAAGGCGAACAGCAGGAAGGCGAACTGCCCCCACGCCGCCGGTTGCGCCAGGCTCATCCACTGCCGGTCGCCGCGCCAGGCACCGATCAATGGCAGGGTGGCCTGGACCAGGGTCAGGCACAGGGCCAGGATCATCGCCAGATGGCCGAGTTCGGGAATCATTCTGCGCCCCCCTGCTTGCCGTTCTGGTACTGCGCTTTCATGCCGCTCTGTTCCAAGGCCTGCATGACCTCCGGCGGCATGTAGTTTTCGTCGTGCTTGGCCAGCACTTCATCGGCGACCAGCAGCCCCTGTGCATCCAACTTGCCCATGGCGACTATGCCCTGCCCCTCGCGAAACAGATCCGGGAGGATGCCGCTGTAGCGGATGGTCACGCTCTTCACGCCGTCGGTGACCACGAAATCGGTTTCCAGCGAGTCGCCGGAACGCTTCACCGAGCCCATTTCCACCATGCCTCCGGCGCGAATCCGCGTGCCTTGTGGCGCCTCACCATTAGCGATCTGAGTCGGCGAGTAGAACAGGTTGATGTTCTGTTGCAAGGCGCTGAGCGCCAGGGCCAGAGCGATGCCGAAGCCGGCGAGGATCGCCAGGACGATGAATAAACGTTTTTTGCGCACCGGATTCACTGCTGAGCCTCCCGACGCAAACGACGCGCCTCTTCTTGCAAATAACGGCGCCGCGCCATCAGCGGCAGCGCGACGTTGATGGCCAGCACCGCCACACTGATGGCGTAGGCGGACCAGACATAGGCGCCATGGTTACCCATGGCGAGAAACTCACCGAAGGAGGCAAAGCTCATCGCACCACCTCTGCGTTCAGCGTTTTCGTCACTTCGTCCCTGACCCAGCTACTGCGCGCCTCGCGCTTGAGCACTTCGAGACGCATACGCAGCAGCAGCACGGCACCGAAGAAACAGTAGAAGCCCAGCACCATGATCAGCAGCGGCAGCCACATTTCCACCGGCATCGTCGGCCGCTCGATCACGCTGAAGCTGGCCGGTTGGTGCAGGGTGTTCCACCACTCCACCGAGTACTTGATGATCGGGATATTGATCACCCCGACAATGGCCAGCACCGCACAGGCCTTGGCTGCGCTGTCGCGGTTGCTGATGGCCTGCGCCAGGGCAATCACGCCGAAATACAGGAACAGTAGAATCAGCATCGAAGTCAGACGCGCATCCCACACCCAGTAGGTGCCCCAGGTTGGCTTGCCCCAGATGGCCCCGGTGACCAGGGCGATCACCGTCATCCAGGCGCCAATCGGTGCAGCCTGCTGTACGGCGACATCGGCGATTTTCATCTTCCACACCATGCCCACCACACCTGCCACGGCCAGCATGACGTAGATCGACTGGGCCAGAAATGCCGCCGGCACATGGATATAGATGATCCGGAAACTATTGCCCTGCTGATAATCGGCAGGCGCGAAGGCCAGGCCCCAGACCAGACCCACAGTCAACAGCACCCCGGCGGCGATGGCCAACCAGGGCAACCAGCTGCCGCTGATCTGGTAAAACCACTTGGGCGAACCCAGCTTGTGAAACCACGTCCAGTTCATCAGGTCTCTCATCAGTTGTTCAGCTAACCACCGCACGCTTCACCCGCGCTCAGGGCCACCTGCATCATCAGGCTTATTATCTACTCAGCCACGCTAATCGTAAGACCCGCGGCGATTGCAAAAGGTGTCAAGGTCACCGCCAAAACGGCGAGACTGGCCAGCCACAACAGGTGGCCAAGCGTCGGCAATCCTTGCAGAGAGGCTTGTAACGCACCGCTGCCGAGAATCAGCACCGGGATGTACAGCGGCAAGATCAGCAATGCCAGCAACAGGCCGCCGCGCTTAAGGCCGACGGTCAGCGCCGCACCCACGGCACCTAACAGGCTCAACACCGGCGTGCCCAGCAATAGCGAGAGCAACAGAACTGGCAGGCAGCGCCCTGGCAGCCCGAGCATCAAAGCCAGCAACGGCGCCAGCAGGACCAGGGCCAATCCGGAAAACAACCAGTGTGCCAGCACCTTGGCCAACACCAGAAGAGGCAGGGGGTGCGGCGAAAGGACCCACTGCTCCAGCGAGCCATCCTCGAAATCGCTGCGAAACAAGCCGTCCAGTGAGAGCAGTACGGCCAACAGCGCCGCAACCCATATCAAACCGGGTGAAAGGGTTTGCAACAACTGCGTCTGCGGGCCCACGGCTAACGGGAACAGGGCAATCACGATGGCGAAAAACACCAGCGGATTGGCCAGCTCGGCCGGACGGCGAAACAACAGGCGCGCCTCGCGAACCAGTAACAGGCTAAAGACATTGCTCATGCGACGCGCAGCCCCAAATCGAGCTCACGGTATCCGGCGGGCTTGACCGACAGCGTATGGTGGGTGGTCAACACGACCAGGCCGCCCTGCTGGCAATGCCGCGCCAGATGCGCTTCCAACTGGGCCACGGCCTGTTTATCGAGCGCGGTGAACGGCTCATCGAGAATCCATAACGGCGGCCCTTCCAGGTACAAACGGGCCAGAGCGACCCGGCGCTGCTGACCGGCGGACAGGGTATGGCACGGCACATCTTCGAAGCCGCGCAGGCCAACCGCCCCCAGTGCCTGCCAAATGGCTGTGCGCTCGGCTGGGCGATGCAAGGCGCAGAGCCAGGCGAGGTTTTCTTCGGCACTGAGCAAGCCCTTGATGCCCGCCGCATGGCCGATCCACACCAGATTGCGCGCCAGTTCGGCACGCTGCCCGTTCAAGGGTTGGCCATTCAAGCGAATCTCACCGGCGGTGGGTTGCATCAACCCGGCGAGCAAGCGTAGTAGACTGGTTTTTCCACTGCCATTAGGGCCTGAGACTTGCAGCATTTCGCCTGCCGTCAGGCGCAGCTGCAGCTGCTCGAAGAGCATGCGCCAATCTCGCTCACAAGCGAGCGCTATGGCTTCGAGAAGGGGACTGGTCACGGCATGCATACCTAAAAGCGGTTCAAGTCGGCAGTGCCCCGGCCGCTATAATGACGCAAGTTGAATGCGCAGCCGACCCGGACGGGGCGGCATTATACATGCCCTACCCTGCCCCCCGCAGTGAGCATTTTCGACAGGTTGTAACCCACTCATGAGCGAAATAAGCAGCTCCCGCCCAGTTCCACCGACGCCTCCCAGTGGTCGCCCCACTGCATTGAGCAATGACCTGGCACTGAAGTTGCTGCAGCCACTGCATGGCCTGCTGAACAGCGGCGAAACGGCAAACGCCGAAGTCGTGGCCCTGAAAGAGGTGGCAAACAGCTTCCAGGTCATGCTCAAACTGACCCTGGAAAATGGTCGCCAGGCCACGCTACAAGCCAGTAGTTCGCGCCCGCTGACTCAGGGCATGGCAGTGGCAGTCACGGCACTCTCGGAAACCCGTCTGGCCGTTTCCCTGCTAACCGGCGGCGAAAAAACCCTGAGCAGCCTGGATCTTGAGCAGCTACCCATAGGAACACTGCTGCAGGGTAAAGTCGTCGCGCGAGAACAGCTGGTGCAGGCGAAATCGCAGCAGACCCTCTACAAGGTGCTGGTGAATTTGCTGAACACCCCACTCGCCGGCAGCAAGTTGACCGTGGAGACTCCGCTGCCGCTGCCGCTGGGCAGCTTGCTCAGCGCCCAGGTGCAAGGCAGTCAGGCGCTGAACTTCCTGCCGCTCAGTGGACGCCTGGATCAACTGGCACTGACTCAGCATCTGGCCACACAGCAAAGTCGCCAAGGCTCGCTCGGCGGCCTGTTCAGCGCCTTGCAAGGCTTGCGCAGCCAGGAAACACTGCCCGACAGCCTACGCGGCAGCATCGACAAACTGCTGGCGGGCCTGCCCGATGCCACGCAGCTGAGCAGCGCCAAGGGCTTGGGCCAGGCCTTGGAAAATAGCGGACTATTCCTTGAAAGCAAACTGCTCAGCGGTCAGGGCAGCGCATTACCCACGGACCTGAAAGCTAACCTGCTGCGCTTGGTGACTCAACTGCTGCCCACACTACCGGCGAGTACACCGCTGGCCGCGGCAAACGCCGGCGCGATAATGGCCCAGGCGCTGCCGGCATTCGCCCGCAACATGCTGGGCAGCCTTGGCCAGACTGGTGCGCGGCAACAGGCATTGACCTTCCCCCTACCTACGCGACTGCTCCAGGGAATGGAAGGAGAAGCGGATCTTGAGGTCCTGTTGAAACTGGCAGCCGCTGCCATCTCGCGCCTGCAGACCCATCAATTATCCAGCCTCAGCCAGAGCCAGGTTGGCCCGGACGGCAACCTGCTCACCACCTGGCAACTGGAACTGCCGATGCGCCAGCAACAGGAACTGGTGCCGTTACAGCTGAAGATCCAACGCGAGGAATCGCAAAAAAACGCCAAGCAGGAGCAAAAAGACATGCTCTGGCGAGTAGAACTGGCCTTCGAACTGGAGCCCCTGGGGCCGCTGCACATACAGGCGCAATTGCTCCGTGGCAGCCTGTCCAGCCAGCTATGGGCCGAGCGCAGCCAGACCGTGAGCCTGATTGACGCTGAACTGGGCAATTTACGTGAGCGCCTGAGCGCTGCTGGCCTGCAAGTCGGTGAGCTAGCCTGCTGCCTAGGCACGCCACCGCAAGGGCCACGAACCACGCTGGAACAACGCTGGGTCGACGAAACCGCATGAAACGCCAAGCACCGCGCCAAGCCATCGCTCTGACCTATGACGGACAGTCCGCACCTACGCTCAGCGCCAAGGGCGACGATGAGTTGGCGGAAGCCATTCTGGCGATCGCTCGCGAGTACGAAGTGCCTATCTATGAAAACGCCGAGCTGGTGCGCCTGCTGGCGCGATTGGAGCTGGGGGATGCGATTCCCGAACAGTTGTATCGCTGCATTGCCGAAATCATTGCCTTCGCCTGGTATCTGCAGGGCAAGAGCCCGCCTGGCTTCGAGAAAGAAAGCGACATCACCCCTCCACTGCCGCGCCTTAATGCTCCTCAGCACTAAAGGCTACGACCTCACCGTCCACCCCTTTACCCAAGGGATAATCGAGCAGTTGCCAGGCGAAATAACCGCTGCGGAAATAAAATACCTGCCGATAACCCCAGCTCACGGCCAAGTGCGCGGCCAAGGCACTGCGCAGACAAACATCGCTATCGCAGTAGATCACCAGAGGCACTTGCCGCGGCCAGTGCGACAGGGATAACGCGCCAAAACGGTCGGCCAGATCCAGGTGCACAGCACCACGCACATGCCCCCAACCCCATTCTCTGCGGGGCCGCACATCAATGAACAGCACCCCAAAATCGTACAGGCGCTTGGCCTGCCATGCATTGATAGTGATCGCTCCGTCCACGCGTAAGGGTGCCTCCTGAGCCTGCGTCAATGGCAGCCAGACAACCCCGCACAGCAGCAGAATGATCACACCACGCATAGCAAACACCTTCGGCCAAACACCCTCGTGTTTAGCTTAGGTAGCACTCGACTACTGACTAGGAACGAATTGCCAAAGAGAGACGCAGACTAAGAACCGTCGGCACTAAAGACCGGCAAGAAGGCAAGGGACAATGTAAGCAGTCCCAGGGAAACGCAGGATTACCGCTGCTTGGGCTGATGCAGTTTGCTGACTAATTCTGCCTCGGCCTTGCTCAGGCCACAGGACTGAGTCAAGTCATCGACGCTGGCGCCCAGTCCCACCAAACGTGCCGCCTGAGTGAATGACAAGTTGCTGGGATCGCGCTGTTCGATCTGGCTGAGTTTGTCAGGCAATGGCGCCACAATGCGGCGCAGTTCATGCAGCTCTTCGCCCATGCGCACACTGCCGGCCAGATAGGCATCAAGGCGCTTACTCAACTCGCTAATCCGCCGATCGCGTTCCGCGCCACGCTCGGCCTGCAACTGCGCTGCGTGCCGCTGCTGTGAGGCCAGCCAGACACAAGTGCCCACCAGCCCCAGACAAAGCAGCGCAAGCACGATCAGCGCGATTTCAAGCATGGATCAGATGCTCTCCAGCTCAGACCACTCTTCTTCACTCATCATCTTGTCCAGCTCAACCAGAATCAGCAACTCGCCATTCTTGTTGCACACACCCTGGATGAACTTGGCGGACTCGTCATTGCCGACATTCGGCGCGGTTTCCACTTCAGACTGACGCAGGTAGACCACTTCAGCCACGCTATCGACCAGGATGCCGACCACTTGCTTGTCCGCCTCGATGATCACGACCCGCGAGTTGTCGGTCACATCTGCGGAATCCAGACCAAAGCGTTGGCGCGTGTCAATCACCGTCACTACATTGCCACGTAGGTTGATGATGCCCAGCACATAACTCGGCGCGCCTGGTACCGGAGCGATCTCGGTGTAGCGCAGCACTTCCTGAACCTGCATCACGTTGATGCCATAGCTCTCATTGTCCAACCGGAAGGTCACCCACTGCAGAATGGGATCATCGGCACCCTGTGCAGAACTTCTATTCATGTCCCTACCTCGTCATAAACCGCTTGCGGCGGCGTGCGCGGGTGATAACCCCGCTGTCGATACTAGTATTTCAGCGCCATCTTCACAGCGTGAATCAGCAAAATTCAGTGCACCTGGCCATTAACCATGCGCTTGGCCGCACCACTGGCGATCAACTCGGCCAGCGCTGCAACATCCAACAGTGCGCACATATGCTCAATCACCGTTCCGGCCAGCCAAGGTCGCTGAGTGCGCAGACTACGCCACTTGACCTCATTAGGGTCCAGGCGAATCGAACGGCTGACTTGATGCACTGCCAGCCCCCACTCATATCCCTCAACGGAAATCACATACTGCAAACCCTGGCGAAAATCGTCGCGGTAGCGGTCAGGCATAACCCAGCGTGCGGCATCCAGAACCTTCAGATTGCCGGCCTGACACGGCAGTATGCCGAGAAACCAGTCCGGCTGACCGAACAACGGCGTCAGCTCCTCTCCCACGAGTGGATAAATCGAGCCCAGGCACACTAACGGGACGGCCAAGGTTAAACCCGCAACATCGAAGAGCAGGCATTCGAACGGTTCCTGCGCCCACTCCGGGCGACCATCGAGATGCAGCTTGGCAGCAGGCGTTGGCGGCGGCGCGGCGAGATGAACCTCGGCCAGCGGTTCTATCAGTACAGGCGACGCCTCCCTCTCAGGCTGCGGCATTGCGACGAGCGCCAATTTCTCCGGTTGCTGCGGCGCTACAGACACCTGACGGGCGTCACGCACCTTCTCTTCCAGCACCGCGGCCTCGAACTCATCCTGGCTGGCACTATCGGCCAATTCGAGCGCAGCCTCTTGCAACAAGCCATCCAGGTAGGATTGCAAGGCCAGCTGGGGTCGGGTAGCGGTAGCAACGGAACGGCTCATAGATAGAATCCGCAAAAATAACCTGTATGACCTATCGGCCGCAGTTGCGGCAGACTTGAGCCATTCTGTTCAGCATACTGAGTCATCTCAAGCCACCTGCGCCGCCGTCTGTTGTGCGATCAGATGTTTGAGCAGCGCCCGATAGGCAATCACGCCCCGGCTGTTGGAGTCGAACTGCGAGGGCGTCAACCCCGCCCTACTGGCATCGCGCAAGCGCGTATCGACCGGAATATAAGCCGGCCACAGATGGTCGAGATAGCTCTTGCGTAACGTGCGCAGGGTGCTCATGGAGGCCTGGGTGCGCCGATCGAACAGGGTCGGTACGATGGTGTAGGGCAGCGCCTGTTTGCGCGAACGATTGATCATTGCCAAGGTACTGACCATCCGCTCCAGGCCTTTGACTGCCAGAAATTCGGTTTGTACCGGAATCACCAATTGCTGACTGGCCGCCAAGGCATTGACCATCAGCACCCCCAGCAAAGGCGGGCTGTCGATTACCGCATGATCGAATTTTTCCCACAGCTGCGCCAGGCTCTTGGCTATTACCAGGCCCAATCCACTCTGCCCTGGTGATTGCCGCTCCAACGTGGCCAGCGCCGTGCTCGACGGTAACAGGGCAATGCGCTCATGACTGGTAGGCAGCAACAACTCTTGCGGCAAGCCCTGAGGCACGCTGCCCTGATGTAGGAACAGGTCGAAGCTGCTGCGCTCCAAGGCATCCGGATCATGACCGAAATAACTGGTCATCGACCCATGGGGATCGAGATCGACCACGACCACGCGCTTGCCCGATTCGGCCAATAGGCCGGCTAAGGCGATGGAGGTGGTGGTCTTACCGACCCCACCTTTTTGATTGGCTACTGCCCAGACTCTCATCGTGTTCATCCTCCCGGCACAGGCGTGGCCTGACCGAGGACTGGTGCCACCCTCACAGGGCTTGGCGGCGGGGGATTGACGGTACCCGCGTGCGGGACCTGCGCTGCAGCCACAGGTGCAGATTGCGTGCCAGCACGTCGCAATGCACTGTCGGGCCGAGCATTGGCACTGCCGACACCGCTGACACTGCGGCGCACATCGAGATTACGAGAAACCACCAACACCACCCGACGGTTTCGCGCCCGTCCGGCAATCGTGTCATTGTCCGCCACCGGCTGAAACTCGCCATAGCCCACCGAGGCCAAACGCCCGGGATTGACACCATCCATCGCCAGCATGCGCACGATGCTCGCCGCCCGAGCAGCCGACAGCTCCCAATTGCTCGGGAACTGCGAAGTCTGGATTGGCAAATTATCGGTAAAGCCTTCTACATGCACGGGATTCTCATACGGTGCCAGTATTTTGGCGACCTTTTCAATCAAGTCGAATGCGGCATTGTTCGGTACCGCATCACCGCTCGGAAACAATAGGCTGGAACTGAGCTCGATCTCGATCCACAGTTCGTTTCCGCGCACCTTGAGCTGGTCCGTCTTAATCAGCTCGCCGAAGGCTTCACGCACGCTATCGGCGATGCTTTGCAAAGAATCCGCAGTAGCCTGGCTGAGGTCCTCATCGACCATCGACTTGTCCGGCTCGGAAGTCCGCGGCTTCTCCTCACCTACAGGAATCGGCTTGATCGAGCGATCCGGTTGGCTGAACACCCCGGTCAGGGTCTCTGAAAGGACCTTGTACTTGCCTTCGTTGACTGAAGAAATCGAATACATCACCACGAAAAAGGCGAACAGCAACGTAATGAAATCCGCATAAGACACCAGCCAGCGCTCGTGATTCTCATGCTCTTCGTGGTGGCGTCGACGGGCCATGACTCACTCCATCAGTCCATGAAACCTTGCAGTTTCAGTTCAATGGAGCGCGGATTTTCACCTTCGGCGATAGACAGCACGCCCTCCAGCAGCATTTCGCGATAACGCGACTGACGCTGGGCGATGGCCTTGAGCTTGTTGCCAATCGGCAACAGCAGCAGGTTGGCGAAACCGACGCCATAAATGGTGGCGACAAAGGCCACAGCGATACCACTGCCGAGTTTGCTAGGATCGGCCAAGTTGCCCATCACATGGATCAAACCCATCACTGCACCAATGATGCCGATGGTCGGTGCATAGCCACCCATGCTTTCGAATACCTTGGCGGCCTGAATATCGCGACCTTCCTGGGTGTAGAGGTCAACTTCAAGAATGCTACGAATGGCCTCTGGCTCCGCACCATCGACCAGCAATTGCAAACCTTTACGCGCATAGGGATCAAACTCGGCATCGGCCACCGCCTCCAGCCCGAGCAGGCCTTCCTTACGCGCGGTCATGCTCCAGCCGACGACACGGTTGATGCCGCCCGCCAAATCGATACGCGGTGGTAGTAATATCCAGCGCAAGATCACCAGCGAACGCTTGAAAACGCTGACCGGAGCCTGGAGAAAGGCGGCGCCCAGGGTGCCACCGATTACGATCAGTGCCGCAGGGCCATTGAGCAAGGCCCCGACGTGACCGCCCTCCAGGTAGTTGCCGCCTAGAATCGCGACAAATGCCAGGATGACCCCGATCAGGCTCAGCACATCCATCAGAGGCAAGTCTCGACAATGTGCCTGCCAATGTCATCGAGCCCATACACGGCATCCGCCAGATTGGCTTTGACCACCGCCATCGGCATGCCATAAATCACACAACTGGCCTCATCCTGCGCCCATACTTGGCTGCCCCCCTGCTTGAGCAGACGAGCGCCCTCTCGACCATCGGCACCCATACCGGTGAGCACCACCGCCAGCACCTTGTCGTGATAGGACTTGGCTGCTGAGCCGAAGGTGATGTCGACGCAGGGCTTGTAATTAAGTCGCTCATCGCCAGGCAGAATTCTGACCGCACCGCGACTATCGACCATCATCTGCTTACCGCCAGGCGCCAGTAGCGCTAAGCCAGGACGCAGCACATCGCCATCCTCCGCTTCTTTCACGTTGATCCGGCAGAGCTTGTCCAGGCGTTCGGCAAACGCCTTGGTAAACGCCGCCGGCATGTGCTGAACCAGCACGATCGGCGTCGGAAAATTGGCTGGCAGTTGCGTCAGCACACGCTGCAAGGCGACCGGGCCTCCGGTTGAAGTACCGATGGCTACCAGCTTGTAATTTTTGCGTTTGGGCGCTGACGAGCTTGTCGCTGGAGAAGCGCTGACAGGAGCTGGCGCCACAGCTGGGCGAGTCGATGAACTAGTCGGCGCTGGTGTTTTTTTTAGCGCACTACTGGTGGCAGACGGCAGCGGCGCCGCACTGATGCTGCGCCGATTGCTGCGTGCGATGCTGTGCACCTTCTCGCACAGCAGTTGTTTGACCTTCTCCGGGTTGCGCGAGATGTCTTCGAAGTTCTTCGGCAGGAAATCCACCGCCCCGGCGTCCAGTGCATCCAGCGTGACACGGGCACCTTCGTGGGTCAGTGAGGAGAACATCAACACCGGCGTTGGGCAGCGCTGCATAATGTTTCGCACCGCGGTGATGCCGTCCATCATTGGCATCTCGTAGTCCATGGTTATCACGTCAGGCCTTAGCGCCTGCGCTTGATCAATGGCTTCACGGCCGTTAGTGGCAGTACCGACCACTTGAATATTCGGGTCGGCAGACAATATTTCCGAAACGCGCCGACGAAAGAAGCCGGAATCGTCCACCACCAACACCTTTACAACCATAACCACTCCTAAGCAACGCGGGCTTTACCCGCGTCGCTAACAATCAAATGCGCCGCGCGTAACGCTTAAGCATGCTCGGCACGTCGAGAATCAAGGCGATACGTCCATCGCCGGTGATGGTAGCGCCAGACATACCCGGAGTGCCTTGCAGCATCTTGCCCAAGGGTTTGATCACCACTTCTTCCTGACCGACCAACTGATCGACGACGAAACCGATGCGCTGGCTGCCCACGGTGAGAATCACTACATGACCCTCGCCCTGCTCTTCATGGGCGGCATTACGTACCAACCAACGCTTGAGGTAGAACAGCGGCAGTGCCTTGTCGCGCACGATCACCACCTCCTGCCCATCGACAACGTTGGTACGCGACAGATCGAGGTGGAAGATTTCGTTGACGTTGACCAGCGGGAAGGCAAATGCCTGGTTGGCCAGCATCACCATCAGTGTCGGCATGATTGCCAAGGTCAACGGCACCTTGATGATGATCTTCGACCCCTGACCCTTGACCGAGAACACGTTGACCGTACCGTTGAGCTGGGAAATCTTGGTCTTTACCACGTCCATGCCAACGCCACGACCGGACACATCGGAAATCTCGGTCTTGGTGGAGAAGCCCGGGGCGAAGATCAGGTTGTAGCACTCGAACTCGTTGAGTCGGTCAGCCGCATCCTTCTCCAGCAAGCCCTTTTCCACGGCCTTGGCACGCAGTACATCGGCATCCATGCCTTTGCCGTCATCGGAGATCGACAGCAGGATGTGATCGCCTTCCTGCTCCGCCGACAGTACCACCTTGCCGCCGCGCGACTTACCGCTGGCCTCACGCTCTTCGGGGGTCTCGATGCCGTGGTCGACGGCGTTGCGCACCAAGTGCACCAGCGGATCAGCCAACGCCTCGACCAGGTTCTTGTCGAGATCGGTTTCTTCGCCCACCAATTCCAGGTTGATTTCTTTCTTCAGGTTGCGCGCCAAATCGCGCACCAGACGCGGGAAGCGCCCGAACACCTTCTTGATCGGCTGCATACGGGTTTTCATCACCGCCGTTTGCAGGTCGGCGGTGACCACATCGAGGTTGGAAACGGCCTTGGACATTGCTTCGTCGCCGCTATTCGAACCCAGACGCACCAGTCGGTTACGCACCAGCACCAGTTCGCCGACCATGTTCATGATCTCGTCCAGACGTGCGGTATCGACCCTGACCGTGGTTTCCGCCTCGCTAGCCGGCGCGGCTTTTTCGGCCACTGCGGTAGCCACGGCTGGCGCTTTCACCGGCTCTGCTTTCGCCGCAGGCTTGGCGATAGGTTTGGCCGGTGCAGCGGCTTTGCTCGGAGCAGGCACCTCGGGCGTCTTGGTCTCTGCAGGTTCCGAGAACTTACCCTTACCATGCAACTGGTCGAGCAATGACTCGAATTCGTCATCGGTAATGCTATCGCCACCGGCAGCGCTTGATTCTGCAACGACCGGCTTCGGCTCAGCGGCTGCCGGCGGGGCGAATTGCCCCTTGCCGTGCAGCTGGTCGAGCAGCGACTCGAACTCATCGTCGGTGATTTCATCACCGACGGCAGTGGGCGCCACATTCACGGCAGCACTTGCCACGGCAGAGTTCGTCACAACAGGCGCAGCAGCAAATTGGCCTTTGCCATGCAACTGATCGAGCAGCGACTCGAATTCATCGTCGGTGATTTCGTCACCGGCAGCCGGCGGGACAATGGCGACGTTAGGTGGGTCGCCCAAGGCGTCGAGCAACTGCTCGAACTCATTGTCGCTGATGTCAGCAGACGCCGGCTCTTCGGCCGGAGCAGGTGACTCTGGCGCTGCAGCGACTGCGGCAGGCTGCACCGGCTCATCGTCACTCATCGGTTCGGCCAGACGCGCCAAGGCAGCCAGCAGCTCCGGTGTAGCCGGCGTTGGCTGGACACGCTCGCGCACCTCGGTAAACATGCCATTGACCGCATCAAGCGCCTCAAGCACCACGTCCATCAACTCGGAGTCGACGCGGCGCTCCCCTTTGCGCAGGATGTCGAATACGTTTTCGGCAATATGGCAGCACTCCACCAGCTCGTTGAGCTGGAGGAAGCCGGCGCCACCCTTGACGGTATGGAATCCGCGAAAAATGGCGTTGAGCAAGTTCATATCGTCCGGACGGCTTTCTAGCTCGACCAACTGTTCGGACAATAGATCGAGAATCTCGCCGGCCTCTACCAGGAAATCCTGAAGGATTTCTTCATCGGCGCCGAAGCTCATAGACGTGCTCCTAAAATCCTAGGCTGGATAACAGATCGTCGACGTCATCCTGACTGGATGCGACGTCATCACGCTTATCGGCATGAATCTGAGGACCTTCACCATGGGAAGGCTGTTTTTGTTGTTTTTGTTCGGCACGCAGTACGTTGTGATCGTGCTCGATGCCTGCAAACCGGTCGACCTGGCTGGCCATCAGCACCAGTTTCAGTAGATTGCTCTCCACCTCGGTGACCAGCTGTGTCACCCGTTTGATCACCTGACCGGTCAGGTCCTGATAATCCTGAGCGAGCAAAATATCATTGAGGTGTCCGGACAATTTGCTGCTGTCGCGCTCAGTGCGGGCGAGGAACAACTCGATTCGCTTGGCCAGCTCGCGGAAACCATCAGCGCCCATTTCTCGACGCATGAAGCATCCCCAATCGGCACTCAGACTTTGCGCTTCCTGGCCAAGGTCATTGACCATCGGGGCACTCTGTTCGACCAGATCCATGGTGCGATTGGCCGCATTCTCGGTCATCGTCACCACATAGCCCAAGCGCTCGGTGGCATCGGTGATTTGCGAGATCTCCGTGGCATGCGGCATGTGCGGATCGAGTTGGAAATTGACGATAGCGTTATGCAACTCACGCGTCAGCTTGCCGACTTCATGGTACAGACCACGATCGCGCGCTTTGTTAAGTTCATTGATCAGTTCTACTGCTTCGCCAAAATCACCTTTTTCGAGGCTATCCACCAATTGGCGAGCATTGGTTTTCAGAGTCGACTCGAGGTCACTCTGCTCGGAATCATTGTGTTCCATAGCGCCCTCGCGGCAGACATCAGCCGTTGACTCGTTCGAAGATTTTCTCAATCTTTTCTTTTAGCACTTGCGCGGTGAACGGCTTGACCACATAGCCATTCACACCGGCCTGCGCAGCCTCGATGATTTGGTCGCGCTTAGCTTCCGCGGTCACCATCAACACAGGCAGCTGCTTCAACCGCTCGTCCGCACGCACCGCACGCAATAGATCGATTCCAGTCATGCCCGGCATATTCCAGTCGGTCACGAGAAAATCAAAACTGCCGCTCTGCAGCATCGGCAACGCCGTGGTGCCATCGTCGGCCTCCGCAGTGTTGGTGAACCCCAAGTCACGCAGGAGGTTCTTGATGATCCGTCGCATCGTTGAAAAATCATCAACGATGAGGATTTTCATGTTCTTGTCCAAGTCGACCTCCGTACAGTCCCAAACCTACCCAGCACCTGAGTACGCCCCTAATCGTGAAACCGGCTCTATCTGTATCTGTCTAGCTAGTCCGCCATTCGCTCAGGCGTGCTCGCAAGCGCGAGGCACACTGGCTGTGCAGCTGGCAGATACGCGACTCGCTAACCCCCAACACCTCACCAATTTCCTTGAGATTCAGTTCCTCGTCGTAATACAGCGCCAATACCAGGCGCTCACGCTCAGGCAGGTGGGCGATGGCATCGGCCAAGGCCAACTTGAAACGTTCATCTTCAAGATCACGTGAAGGCTCAAGGTGAGTGCTATTCGCGTCCTCACGCAGCTCGCCATGTTCACCGTCCTGCAACAGGTCGTCGAAACTGAACAAACGGCTGCCTAAAGTGTCGCCAAGAATGCCGTAGTAATCATCAAGACTCAATTGGAGTTCGGCCGCAACCTCCTGATCTTTAGCGTCTCGGCCGGTTCTTGCTTCAATTACCCGAATCGCATCGCTGACCATGCGGCTGTTGCGGTGCACCGAACGCGGCGCCCAATCGCCCTTGCGCACCTCATCGAGCATCGATCCGCGGATGCGAATACCGGCGAACGTCTCGAAGCTGGCGCCTTTACTGGAGTCGTATTTCTTCGAGGCTTCGAGCAGACCGATCATCCCGGCCTGGATCAGGTCATCCACCTGCACGTTGGCCGGCAAACGGGCCAACAGGTGATAGGCAATACGTTTGACCAAGGGTGCGTAACGCTCGATCAACTGGTGTTGGGAGTCCTGCGCTTGCGTTTTGCTGTACATCCGAACTCCAGAGGCTGCTGTCATACCGCCGTATCCGCAATCGGCTGCTGCACCAGGCGTTCGACGAAGAACTCCAGGTGCCCGCGCGGGTTGGCCGGTAGCGGCCAGGCATCGACTTTCTGAGCGATCGCTTTAAACGCCAGTGAGCATTTTGAGCGTGGGTAAGCCTCATACACCGCCCGCTGTTTTTGCACGGCCTTGCGCACCATCTCGTCATACGGCACGGCGCCGACATATTGCAGCGCGACGTCGAGGAAGCGATCGGTAACTTTGGTCAGCTTGGCGAAGAGGTTGCGACCTTCTTGCGGACTGTGGGCCATATTCGCCAAAACACGGAAACGATTCATGCCATGGTCGCGATTGAGCAACTTGATCAACGCATAGGCGTCGGTGATCGAGGTCGGTTCATCACACACCACCACCAATACTTCCTGAGCGGCGCGGACGAAGCTGACCACCGAATCGCCAATACCGGCGGCGGTATCGACAATCAGCACATCAAGGTTTTCGCCGATATCGCTGAAGGCCTGGATCAGGCCGGCATGCTGCATCGGCGAAAGCTGCACCATGCTCTGCGTGCCGGAGGCTGCCGGCACGATCCGGACGCCGCCCGGGCCTTGCAACACCACATCACGCAGGTCGCACTCGCCGTTTATCACATCGGCCAAGGTGCGCCTGGCGGTCAAGCCGAGCAATACGTCGACGTTGGCCAAGCCCAGGTCGGCGTCCATCAACATCACTCGCCTGCCCAGTTCGGCCAGCGCTAGCGCCAGATTCACCGACACATTGGTCTTGCCGACGCCACCCTTGCCGCCGGTCACCGCAATCACCTGTACGGGATGCATACCCATGTTATCTATACACCTTGTCTAACGTCGACTGGAGCCACATGGCTGATTGTGCCCCACCATGGAGCCAGGCGTTACCGCCTGTCGCTGAACCGCTGCCGCAGCAGCCTTTAGCCGGCGCGGCGCGCCGGATGTTGGTAAAGATCGGCAAACATCTCTGCCATCGTATCTTCGCTCGGAGTCTCTGCCGCTTGCAGACCCACGGCGCGACTGACCAACTGATGACTACGCGGCACCTGGAGATCATCCGGGATCCGCGGCCCATCTGCCTGATAGGCTACCGGTAGACGCTGGCTAATTGCGAGGCCTAAAACTTCGCCCAGGCTGGTGGCTTCATCCAGCTTAGTCAGGATGCAACCAGACAAACCACAAACTTTGTAGCTGTGATAGGCGGCCTTGAGCACCTGGCTCTGGCTGGTCGCCGCCATGACCAGGTAGTTCCTGGACTTGACCCCACGACTGGCCAAGGTCTCCAACTGCATGCGCAGAGCCGGATCGTTGCCCGGGAGACCCGCGGTATCGATCAAGACCACCCGCTTACGCGCCAGCGGTGCCAGGGCCTGGGTCAAGGATTGACCGGGATCAACCAGGCTCACCGAAACGTTGAGAATCCGGCCTAGGGTCTTCAACTGCTCCTGGGCGCCGATGCGATAGCTGTCCAGGCTGACCAGGGCGATCTGTTGCGCGCCATACTTGAGTACATAACGCGCCGCCAACTTCGCCAGGGTAGTGGTCTTGCCCATACCCGCCGGCCCGACCAACGCAATCACCCCGCCCTCTTCCAGCGGTTCCTGCTTCGGCGTTGCAATCGAGTGGGCCAAGTGCGCCAGCAGCATGCGCCAAGCCTGGCGCGGCTCGGCAATAGTGGCCACACGTTCAAGCAGTGTGCGTGACAGCTCGGCAGGCAAGCCCATGCGTTGCAGACGACGCCACAGGGTGGCCTGTTCCGGGCGGCGGCTTTGCAGCTGACCCCAGGCCATCGAGCCCATCTGCATTTCAATCAGCTCACGCAGACCATGCAGTTCGAAACGCATGGCTTCCAAGGCACCCTGATCGGCGGCAGCAACAGGCATGGAGCGCGGCTGATACGGGGCCTCGGGCAGGCTAGCAGTCGGTGCATCCGGCTCGGCGCCAAACAGTTGGCGATCCTTACCTGCATCGCCCTGCTCGCGCGTGGCCAGCTCGGCCTGAGCCGAGGCGATGCGCGCCTGGGTCGTCCGCAGTTCGGCTTCCAGCGCAGGATTGGCCTGGCGAGCGGGCGCAGCGGGAATCTGATAGTCCAGTGCGGCGGTCAGTTCGACACCACCAGCAACCCGACGATTACCGATGATCGAGGCATCCGCGCCCAGCTCATCGCGGACCAGCTTCATGGCTTGACGCATATCGGCGGCGAAAAAGCGTTTGACCTGCATGGCCTGTAACCTCGGTTAGTTCTGCCCTACCGTCGCAACGATAGTGACCTGTTTGTTGTCCGGAATTTCCTGGTATGCCAGCACGTGAATACTCGGTACTGCCAGCCGTGCGAACCGCGAGAGCATGGCCCGGACCGGACCGGCCACCAGCAGGATCACTGGCTTGCCGAGCATTTCCTGACGCTGCGCCGCTTCCACCAGGGAACGTTGCAACTTCTCGGCCATGCCCGGCTCCAGGAGGATGCCTTCCTCGGAGCCCTGACCAGCCTTCTGCAAACTACTGAGCAATATCTGTTCCAACCTTGGCTCAAGGGTGATCACAGGCAGCTCCGGCTCTAGTCCCACAATGCTTTGCACGATTGCCCGAGCCAGCGCAACTCGTACCGCCGCCACCATGGCGGCAGGATCTTGACTCTTTGGTGCCACGTTGGCGATGGCCTCGGCGATGGTGCGCACGTCACGTACCGGCACCTGTTCCTGCAGCAGCGCCTGCAACACCTTGAGCAGCACCGACAAGGACACCAGCCCCGGCACCAGCTCTTCAGCCAATTTGGGCGAGCTCTTGGCCAGCAGCTGCATCAACTGCTGCACCTCTTCATGACCGAGCAGCTCATGGGCATGCTTGTGCAATATCTGATTGAGATGGGTGGCGACTACCGTACTGGCATCGACCACGGTGTAGCCCAGTGACTGGGCCTGGTCGCGTTGATTCGGATCGATCCACACCGCCTCCAGACCGAACGCCGGATCCTTGGCGGCGACACCATTGAGGGTGCCGAATACCTGCCCCGGATTGATCGCCAACTCGCGGTCGGGAAAGACTTCGGCCTCGGCCACGCTGACCCCCATCAGGGTCAGCCGGTAGGCATTCGGCTGCAGGTCGAGGTTGTCGCGGATGTGCACCGAGGGCATCAGAAAGCCCATCTCCTGGGACAGCTTCTTGCGCACTCCCTTGATCCGCGCGAGCAGCTGTCCACCCTGGTTGCGGTCGACCAGCGGGATCAGACGATAACCGACCTCCAGGCCGACCATATCCACCGGCGTGACGTCATCCCAGCCGAGCTCCTTGACCTCCTGAGCCCGCTGCGCCGGTAGCAGTTCCTGCTGGCGCTGCACCTCCTGAACCTCTTCCTCCTTGACCACGCGTTGCTTGTTGGCAATCCAGTAGGCAGCGCCAGCAGCCACCAGGCCAAGGCTGATAAAGGAAAAGTGTGGCATGCCTGGTACCAGGCCCATGGCGATCATGATTGCCGCTGCCACAGCCAAGGCACGCGGTGAGGCGAACATCTGGCGACTGACCTGGGCGCCCATATCTTCCGAGCTGGACACCCGGGTGACCATGATTGCCGCAGCGGTTGACAGCAGCAGCGAGGGAATTTGTGCGACCAGGCCGTCACCGATGGTCAACAAGGTGTACACCTTGCCGGCGTCGGCAAAGCTCAGGTTGTGCTGGAAGATACCGATGGCGATGCCGCCGATCAGGTTGATGAACAGAATCAACAGGCCGGCAATTGCATCGCCGCGGACGAACTTGCTGGCACCGTCCATCGAGCCATAAAAGTCAGCCTCCTGGGACACTTCCGAGCGACGTTTCTTGGCCTCAACCTGGTCGATCAGACCGGCGTTGAGATCGGCGTCGATGGCCATCTGCTTGCCAGGCATGGCATCCAGGGTGAAGCGTGCGCTGACCTCGGAAATCCGTCCGGCACCCTTGGTGACCACCACGAAGTTGATGATCATCAAAATGGCGAACACCACGATACCGACCACGTAGTTGCCGCCGATCACTACCTCACCGAAGGCCTGGATCACCTGGCCGGCGGCAGCGTGCCCGTCATGGCCATTGAGCAGCACCACCCGGGTCGAGGCCACGTTCAGCGCCAGACGCAGCAGCGTCGCCGCCAGCAGAATGGTCGGGAACACCGCGAAATCCAGTGGACGCAAGGCATAGATACTGACCAACAGCACCACGATCGACAGCGCGATGCTGAAGGTGAACAGCACGTCGAGCAGGAACGGCGGAATCGGCAACATGACCATGCCGAGCATGACCAGCAGCATCAACGGTATGCCCAGATTGCCCTGGCGCAATCCCGAGAGATTGCTGCGTACATTACCGATCATTTGTGAGCGATCTACTGCCACATCCCTACCCCAGCCGATTCAAACTTTTGACGCTTGTCGCGCCTTTGCGGTGGGATTTGCAAGAAGCTGTCCAACTTTGCCTGCGCCACTCGCCGGATGGGTTAGCCGCCGAGTCAATATTCGATCAAGACCGCTGCCTGGGCGCGGCGCAACCCATCGCGACGCCGGGTCTGCTGACGCCATGATGGATTAAGCGGCGCCCGAAGGGCTTGGCCTCAGCAGGCGCCGCTAACCCAACACA
The DNA here is from genome assembly GCF_000498575.2 of Pseudomonas taeanensis MS-3. Classification (GTDB taxonomy): domain Bacteria; phylum Pseudomonadota; class Gammaproteobacteria; order Pseudomonadales; family Pseudomonadaceae; genus Aquipseudomonas; species Aquipseudomonas taeanensis. The sequence goes on along the minus strand of NZ_AWSQ01000002.1, from coordinate 779,568 downwards.
GCTCAGCCTATGCGGCCCGCCCCACCCTACTCGTCGCGACGCAGATCCGATGGAATCGGCAGATCAGGCAGTGGCGCCGGACGCTTGCCTTTGCCGGCCTGGTACTGGCGGATCTGGTAGACGTATGCCAACACTTGAGCGACGGCGAGGTACAGACCGGCCGGAATTTCCTGGTCCAGTTCCGTCGAGTAGAACACTGCCCGCGCCAGCGCCGGCGACTCCAGCAGCATGACCTGGTGTTCCTGAGCAATCTCGCGAATTTTCAATGCAGTGAAATCCCCACCTTTGGCCAGCAATACCGGCGCACTGCCCTTGCTGGGGTCGTATTTCAACGCCACGGCGAAGTGGGTCGGGTTGGTAATCACTACATCGGCCTGGGGCACAGCCTGCATCATCCGCCGCTCGGCCATCTCGCGCTGCAACTGACGAATACGCTGCTTGACCTCGGGTTTGCCCTCACTGTCCTTGTACTCGTCGCGCACCTCCTGCTTGGTCATCATCAGCTTCTGCTTGTTGTCCCAGAGCTGGAACGGCACATCCACCGCAGCGATCAAAATCAAACCGCAAGCCATCCACAAGGCACTCCAGCCAACCACCATACTGGCATGCAAGATCGCCGACTCCAGCGGCTCATGGGCGATAGCCAACAAATCGTCACGCTCGATAGACAGCACTACCAAGGCCACAGCCAGAATCACAATAAATTTGCCCAGCGCCTTACCCAGCTCGACCAAGGCTTTAGCCGAGAACATGCGCTTAAGCCCTGCAAAGGGGTTCATCCGGCTCATCTTCGGCGCCATCGCCTGGGCCGAGAACAACCAGCCACCCAAGGCTATCGGACCGACTATCGATGCAATCAACAAGGCAAAAAACAGCGGCATCAGCGCATCCAGCGCGATTTGACCGGAGGCCAGCAACCAGAGGCCCATGCTGTGTTCGTCCATGATCACCTCGCGCGACAGAGTGAAATTTCCGCGCATGATCTCCAGTAACGCATTGGCCAAACTGCCACCCGACGCCAACAATCCGCCGGCACCGGCCAGCGTAACCGCTAGGGTATTGAGCTCACGGGAGCGAGCGATCTGGCCTTTCTCACGGGACTCACGGAGACGTTTCTCCGTGGGTTCCTCGCTCTTATCGGCGCCGCTCTCCGATTCAGCCATGCGCCGCGCTCAACTCGCCCGCGCCATTTCGCGCAGGAACTGCAGAGCCTCGGTGGCGAACACCTGATACTGCGAGAGGATGTCAGCCATGCTGATCCAGACGATGACCAGGCCCAATACCAAGGTCAGTGGAAAGCCGATGGAAAAGATATTCAGCTGCGGCGCCGCACGAGTCATCACGCCAAATGCGATGTTGACCACCAACAGCGCGGTGATCGCCGGCAATACCAGAATCAGTCCAGCACCGAACACCCAGCCCAGCTTACCGGCCAACTCCCAGTAATGATCGACCAGCAGACCGCTACCCACTGGAAGTGTGACGAAGCTTTCAGCCAGCACCTCGAACACCACCAGATGTCCGTTCATGGCGAGAAACAGCAGGGTCACCAGCATGGTGAAAAACTGTCCAATCACCGCCACAGACACCCCATTCGACGGGTCGACCATGGAGGCAAACCCCAGGCCCATTTGCGTCGCCAGAATCTGCCCGGCGATCACGAACGCCTGGAAGAACAGCTGCAGAACAAACCCGAGCATCACACCGACCAGTACCTCCTGGGCGATCAGGATGAAGGCCGGCAAGCTGAGCGCATCGACCTGTGGCATGGGCGGCAGATTGGGTACCAATACCACGCAGATGCCTAGGGCAAAGTACAGACGTATCCGCATTGGCACCAGTTGTGTACCGATGATCGGCATCACCATCAGCAAGGCCGCAACCCGAAACATCGGTAGCAGAAAACTGCTGACCCAACCGCCAATCTGCGCGTCACTGAGTTCCAGCATGTCAGCCAATCAGCGTTGGAATATTCATGATCAGGGTCCGCGTATATTCGATCAGCTCACGTACCAGCCAAGGTCCGCCGACAATCATGGTGAGCAACATCACCAGCAAACGCGGGAGAAAACTCAGGGTCTGTTCGTTGATCTGGGTCGCCGCCTGAAACATGGCCACCAATAGACCCACCAAGAGGCTGGGCATCACCGCCAGGCCGACTATCAGTGCAACCAGCCAGAGCGCCTCACGAAACAGATCAACAACCACCTCAGGAGTCATGCGGGCCTCGTCATACGGTGCCGAAACTGCTGGCCAGGGTGCCCATGATCAGTGCCCAGCCATCGATCAAGACGAACAACATGATCTTGAACGGCAGCGAGATGATCAGGGGCGACAACATCATCATGCCCATGGCCATAAGGATGCTGGCCACCACCATGTCGATGATCAGGAATGGAATGAAAATCATGAAGCCGATCTGGAAGGCAGTTTTCAGCTCGGAGGTGACAAATGCTGGTATCAGGATAGTCAGCGGGGCGTCATCCGGGCTGGCAATATCGGTACGCTTGGAAAGGCGCACGAACAACTCCAGATCGCTCTCGCGGGTCTGCATCAGCATGAAGTTCTTGATCGGCCCCTCAGCCTTGAGGATGGCCTCCTGGGCCGGCAACTGCTCGTTAAGATAAGGCTGCAGGGCGTCGCGGTTAATCTGTTCGAACACCGGCGCCATGATGAACATGGTGAGAAACAGCGCCAGGCCGACCAGCAGCTGGTTTGACGGCGTCTGTTGCAGGCCCAGCGCCTGACGCAGGATGGAGAACACGATGATGATCCGGGTGAAACTGGTCATCAGCATCAGGAAGGCGGGAATAAAGCTCAGCGCCGTCATGATCAGCAGGATCTGCAGGCTGACTGAGTACTCCTGCTGCCCTGCGGCGTCAGTGCTTAAAGTGATCGCCGGAATCGACAACGGGCTTTCCGCTGCGAACGCCAGGGGTGTCAGCAGGCTGAACAGCAGAACCAACAGCAGGCGCAACGCGCTCATCAAGACTTGTCCTTCTGATCCTTGCCTAGCAGCTCCATCAAGCGCTGGGCGAACTCGGCCGAAGCCGGCTCTCCATCGGGCAAGTGCACCGGCTCGCTCAGCACATGCAAGGGGCTGATGCGCCCCGCGCTGAGACCGAGCAAAATCTGCTCGCCCCCAACCTGCACCAGCACCAGGCGATCACGCGGACCGAGGGCCTGGCTGGCCACCACCTTGATCACCTGGCCACCACGCGGGCCAATCTGCTGGACCCGGCGCATCAGCCAGGCCAACAGAAAAATCAATCCGATGACCAGCAGCAAGCCGAGCAGCAACTGCACCAGACTGCCGGCGCTGGTGGTCATGGGGGCCGCCGCCTGGGTCGCCGGCTCCGCGGCCAGGGCAGTGAGTGGCAGCATCAGGAGCAGAGCAAGGAATTTAGCCATGCTCTTAGCGCAGCTTCTTGATGCGTTCGGTCGGACTTATTACATCGGTCAGGCGGATGCCAAACTTCTCGTTGACCACCACCACTTCGCCATGGGCGATCAGGGTGCCATTGACCAGCACATCCAACGGCTCGCCAGCCAGGCGGTCGAGTTCTATCACCGAGCCCTGATTGAGCTGTAACAGGTTGCGGATGGTGATATCGGCATTGCCGACTTCCATGGAGATCGACACCGGGATGTCCAGAATCACATCCAGGTTCGGCCCATCCAGGTTGACCGGCAGATTGGCCTTGGGGGCACTGCCAAACTCTTCCATCGGCGCCCGTGGCGCGGCGGGTGCCGCGGCCGCGCCCCCCCCCCCCGCCCCCCCCCCCCGCCGCAAGCATGGCATCGATGTCGTCCTGATCGGCATCACCAGCCTCGCTCAACGCCGCAGCCCACTCATCCGCCAGCGCCTGCTCCTCGGGTGAGGTATTTTCGTTTTCGTCTGCCATCGTTTGTCCTCGGCTGGCTAGTATGGGTTTGGCGAACGCTTAGCGCTGGCGCTCGATCGGCTCTAGCACTTGCAACGCCAGATTGCCTTTATGTGCACCGAGCTTGACCTTGAAGGCCGGCACGCCGCTGGCACGCAAAGTCATGTTGTCGGGCATTTCTACCGGAATCACGTCACCGGGTTGCATATTGAGGATGTCGCGCAATTTCAACTGGCGCCGAACCACCGTAGCGCCAAGCGGCACGCTGACATCGAGAATGTCTTCGCGCAGCGCTTTGACCCAGCGCTCGTCCTGATCATCGACATCTGACTGGAAACCGGCATCGAGCATCTCGCGGATCGGCTCGATCATCGAGTACGGCATGGTGACATGCAGGTCGCCGCCGCCGCCGTCCAGTTCAATATGGAAGGTCGAGACAACGATCACCTCGCTGGGGCTGACGATGTTAGCCAGCGCGGGGTTCACTTCCGAGTTTACGTACTCGAAATTAATGTCCATGACCGCATGCCAGGCCTCTTTCAGGTCGATAAAGGCCTGATCCAGGACCATGCGCACCACACGTAATTCGGTGGGAGTGAATTCCCGGCCTTCGATCTTGGCATGCCGGCCGTCACCCCCGAAGAAGTTATCAACCAGTTTGAAAACCAAGCGGGCATCGAGAATGAACAGCCCAGTGCCGCGCAGTGGTTTCATCTTCACCAGATTGAGACTGGTCGGTACGTACAAGGAGTGCACATACTCGCCAAACTTCATCACCTGCACCCCGCCCACAGCGACATCCGCCGAGCGACGCAGCAGGTTGAACATGCTGATACGGGTGTAACGGGCGAAACGTTCGTTGATCATCTCCAGGGTCGGCATGCGTCCGCGGACGATGCGATCCTGACTGGTCAGATCATATTGCTTGACGCTACCCGGTTCCGCGGCGTCCTCGGTCTCGACCGCCCCGTCATCGACGCCATGCAGCAGCGCATCGATTTCATCCTGGGAAAGCAGGTCTTGCACAGACATGGCTAGCTCCCGGCTACTGCAATACTAAATTGGTGAACAGCACTTGCTCGACGGCCAGATTGCCCGTCTCTTTCTGCGCCAGTTCCTGCACGCTAGCCGTGGCCTGCTGGCGCAGCATTTCCTTGCCCACCGGAGTGATCAAGGCCTCGAAATCCTGATTGGAAAACAACATCACCAAGCGGTTACGCAGAACCGGCATATGCACCTTGAGCGCATCCAACGCCGCCTGATCCCGGGTCATCAAGGCAACGCTGACCTGCATATAGCGCGGGCGGCCATTGTAGGTGAAGTTGACCACAAAGGCCGGTGCCAGCTCTTCGTAAATCGCCGTCTTGTTCAACGGCGTACCGCTATCCGCACCCTGTTCTGCGCCGGCTTGCGCCTTGGCCTCATCAGGAGCCGAGTCTTTTCCCAGGAAGAACCAGGTTCCACCAATCGACAAGCCCACCGCCAGCAGCAGAGCTACCACGATCAAGATGATCAATTTCATTTTGCCCGCTGGTTTTGCCTCGGCGTTGTCCGAGTCTTCCGCTGCTTCGTTCTTAGCCATGCCAAAAATCCGTCACTGATCGGAGTTCTATCCGCTTTCAAAGGGTTAGGAGCAAGTGTTATGCCAGCTTGTAATTATCCAACTCGCAGTGAATACCTGATTACCTCAGGCTGAGGCTCTCACGAGCCTTAACCAGACACCGCGAACAGGGCAAGAACCTGCACGCCATCCCAGGAGCAGACACCGCCCACCACCATTACACGCCACATCGCAGGTGAATGGCCAAGCGCGTAGAGCGCTCAAAGAGGGGTTGCGGATATACCAGCCCAGTCACCCTCTGTCACCCTAAAACTACTTCGCCCGCCTCCCATGCGGGAGGCGGGCGAAGCGCAGTTTAGATCAGTGGGGCAGTCGACTACAGTGCCGCAAGCACTAAAGCTCAAACGCTAAGCGTAATAGTCGACCATGCCGCGGCCGCCGCTCAGTGGGTTGTTCCTCAATTCGACGGGGTTGTGCACAAGCTCGTCATCAGCAGAAGCTAACGACTCATTACCGCCACCGTTACGTCCTCCACCACTATCCTGACCCTGCCCACCGCGATTCAACGACTGGTCGGAAACATTCACGTCCAGCAGGCTCATGCCTTGCTGAGTGAACAGTTCGCGCAAGCGATGCATCTGCCCTTCCAGCGCCTCGCGAACCCCCGCATGAGGGCTGGAGAAGGTTACTTGGGCCTGCTCCTGGCTCATGCTGATGCGTACTTCCATACGCCCTAACTCAGCAGGATCAAGCTGAATCTCAGCGGACTTCAGATTCTGACTGGACAGCCACATCACCCTGTCCACAACAGCCTCACTCCATCCCGCCTGCTGCATTGGCACTGGCTGGCCCGGAATCACTCCGGCTCGCGGTGCCGGCGCGGCCGACTGAGCAACCGCCTGACTCAAAGCACTGAGCTTGCTGACGAAGTTTTCCGGCCGCGAGTCGGCGGCACTCTCCTTGAGCGCCTCCAGGCCTTCGGCAGTCAACTCAATCAGTGGGACATCGACCCCTTCTGCAATATCACCTGATGATTGCTGCGCCCCCATGGCGGCCATTGCGTTGCTAAAACCCTGTGCAGGATTGAGCGCCGCCTGCTGAGCCATAACGCCCGAGGAGCTCTGCTCAGCCGTCACGGCCTGGGCCTTTTTACCCAGTTCCAAGGCCATTCGCACCCCTGGCAGCTGATTCAATGCATCCAGCTCAGGGTCGAAGCTCGCTTCGGTCATGCTTGCCGGCCCGGAGCTGATCAAACTGGCTGAAGATAGCGATTGCGTCGCACTGGCTTCGTCCAGAACTGGATCGACAATCTCAGCCTCGAGCGGGGACTGCCCAGCCATGCCCATCAGCAGTAGCTCATCGAGGGCGGGATCCTCTAATGCCGGAGCACTCGGCAAAGACTTGCCGCTATCGGCAAGCGACGACTGCTCAGCGGCAGCGGCGATGGGCAGATCATCTTCTGTCTCTTTAGTTTGTTCCGCCTCGGACGTCGACTCGCGAGCGGACTTAGCGGGTGCGTCACTGCGCGCCGCAGCGTTTGCCTGGCGCTCCTTGGCATATACCTGAGCAAAGCTGGAAGCCTCGTTCCTGCTAGGTTCGGCGGCTTTCACCGGGGCTTTGGCCGCAGAGGTTTTCGGCTTTATTTCAGGTGCTGACCTGAGGAGCACATCGGGGGCAACGGACATGGATACTCTCCGCACGGGGTGGTTCGTAGAGAGGTATTAGCAATAGCCGGGCCAGTTTCAACAAAGCGCTAAATACGGCGAGACTGCTCACTCGTGAAAGCTATTGAAACGGCCTAAGCAGGGGGGGATATATCGCCACCACTACGCGCGATAACGCTGAAGCTCGGATTTAAACAAGATACGCACGATGGCGAATTCCCGTTCAATCTGCTCAAGTAGCACGGGCGCTTCGGGCAACGCCTGACGTTGTCCGATGTCTTCCAGTTCCTTGCACAAACCCGCCAGCAGGAGCGCCCCCATATTACTGCAGCTCCCCTTGAAGCTATGCGCAGCCAAACGCAGACTCTGTGCATCCGCCGTCATTTCGGCCTGACGCAGCAAGCGCAAACGCTCTTCGGAGTCGGCCAGAAAGGTCTCCAGCAACACCGCATACTCGTCCCCCATGATGTCCTGCAAAACAGCCAGCACAGCGCTGTCGAGATGAATATCGGCCACCCGCACACCCCTCGATCAAAAAGCGCTCAATTATGCCCACGCGACCAGGAAAACTCTACGCTCACCCCCTTGCCATCGGCAGGCCAGGTACAGCGTTCGCTGAGCTGGCGAACCAAGGCCAGGCCGCGTCCACACAGGCTGTCGATACCCAGTTGCTGCCGGAGAATCGCCGGCCCATCAAACCCCTGACCACTGTCTTCGATCCGCAGGATCAGTCGCCCACCGTTTGGCTCGGGCACTATCTGCAGATGGAAGCGTACGTAACCCTCCTCCAAGTTGGCCAGGCGCTCACTGCGCTGCCGGTAATACTCGGCAAAACCCTTGGCGTCACACTTCAGCGCCGAATCCAAGCCCAGCACACCATGTTCCAGGGCATTCGAATAGAGCTCTGCGAAGACAGTGAAGAGCACGCCAGCTTGCGGGCGCAGCCCCTGAACCTCGAGCAACAATTGCAAGAGAAACGGCAGCGGATTGAAACGCCGCAAGGTCTCGCCGCGAAACTCGAAGGTCGCCGACCAATCCAACGGACTGTTTTGCCCACTGTCAGCGAAAACCAATGGCGGACGGCTCGGGATACCCTCATCAAGCAAACTGATCTCGACCAAACTGACGTCGTCATGCAACTCGCCACGAAAACGTGTCAGTGCCTGCTGAATTTCCACAAACAACTGTGCCGGTTCGTGGTTGTTGGCAAACACCTCAAGCAGTCGCGCCTCGCCAAATAGCTCGCCCTGGCTGTTGCACGCTTCCAGCACGCCATCGGACAGCAGAAAAATCCGGTCGCCCAACTCAAGCGGGTAGAACTCGCACTGATCATTGAACGCCGCAGGCGTCAACACGCCCAAAGGCAGGTGCCGCGACACCAGCGGAGTACGGGTAGAGGTGCCGGCACGCTGCAAGTAGCCATCCGGCAAACCACCATTCCACACCTCCACCAGCCGACGCTGAAAACTGATGTTCAGCAACGTGGCGCAGCAAAACACGCCTACTGGCAGGATGCGCTTGAGCTTGGCGTTGATCTCACGAAGGATCTCCGTCAGGGAATGCCCTTTGGCGGTCATGCCATAGAACACTTCGGCTACAGGCATGGCACCGATTGCCGCCGGCAGACCGTGACCGGTGAAATCACCGAGCAGCACATGCATGCCGCCAGAGGGTTTGAACGCCGCGAGCAGCAAGTCGCCGTTGAACACCGCGTAAGGTGACTGCAGGTAGCGGATACTGGGGGAGTCGAGACAACCGGAGTGCGCGACCTTGTCGAATACCGCCTTGGCCACGCGCTGCTCGCTGAGCAAATGCTCATTATGTTTGGCGATCAAGTCGCGCTGCTGCAGCACCGTGTCCTGCAAACGGCGCAGACGGTCCATGGCGTTGATCTTGGCTTCGAGGATCACCCGGTTGTATGGTTTGGCGAGAAAGTCGTCGCCACCGGCCTCCAGGCAACGCACCAGAGCTTCACCCTCGGTCAGAGAGGTCAGGAAGATGATCGGCACCAACTCTTCACCGGCCATCTGCTTGATTCGCCGCGCGGCCTCGAAGCCGTCCATCAGCGGCATCAGCGCATCCATCAACACCAGTTGTGGCCGCTCCTGCTCGAACAAGGCGACCGCCTCCAGGCCATTACTGGCAGTCAAGGTACGGTGCCCCTGACGACTGACGATGGTCGACAGCAGCATGCGATCGGCAGCGTTATCTTCGGCGATCAGCACAGTCAGACGTGCAGGCATGGCTGCAGGCTCTGATTAGGCGATTTTGAACAATTGCTCGAAATTTGAGATGGCGAGAATCTTGCGCACATCCGGGTTGCAGTTGAGCAGACGTATTTGTGCGTGATCGCCGCCAGCATGATCGCGTAGTAACAGCAACATACCCAGCGCTGAACTGTCGAGGTAGCTGGTGCCCTTAAGGTCGACAATATAGCGCTCAGGACTACGATCAACCCGCTCGTAAGCGTCACGAAACTCCTGGTGCGCGCCGAAATCGAAACGTCCTTGAATCACAATGGTCAACTCTTGCCCATCTGCCGAGGGCTGCGAGGTGATGGCCATGAACTACTCCTTTATCCAGCAAAAAAATCGTCAACGAACCCACTCGTACGCATCGAGCGCACTCGAACGAGCCACGCAAGCAGTCCGCACCATGAAGATGTAGCACCCCTGATCGCCAGCGGCAACTGTCAATCAGCCAGAATGGTGCCCTGTCATGCGTTGCGCCAGTTCATCGAGCAGCTTTTGCTCACGCTTATCTTCGACTTTACGGGCTTCATCCAGATAGCGCTGTACCAGTTTGCGCAGCCCCTCCAGCCGAGCATGACGCTGCTGCCAGAGCTCGCGCATTTTATTCAGATTAGTTCGGTGCCAAGCCACAGTCTGAGTTTGCTGAGTAATGGCAATTTCCAACTGCGATAGAAAACGCTGATAGTTCATCAGCCACTGCCCAGAAACGCCTTGCCGCCCCTCACTCAGCCACTGCTGCTGATAGTCGGCCAGATAATGCTCCAGCTCGCCCAGCTTGACTTCTTGCTGGTTGAGCAAGCCTTGGCAATGGCCGAGCTGCAAAGCAGCTTCACGCTCAGCCCGTTCGGCCATGCTGATGACCGGTGCGAGCCGGGCGGCGCGACTGTTTGACATGCGTTATGACACCGGCGCGGCTGCAGGGTTGAAGGTCGCCGCCAGCTGAACACTGCTGTGTTCGAGGTTGACGCTCTCACTCAAGCCCTGCCGTAAATAGTTGACCATCACTGGCTGGCGGGCGATGGCCAGATCGGTATCGGCATCGCCCCCGGCCACATAGGCGCCGACGCTGATCAAGTCGCGGCTCTGCTGATAGCGCGACCATAGCTGCTTGAACCGTTGCGAGTGGCGTAGATGCTCGGGCGGCACCACCTGCGGCATCACCCGGCTGATCGAGGCTTCGATGTCGATGGCCGGATAGTGTCCCTCCTCGGCCAGACGGCGCGACAGCACGATATGCCCGTCGAGCACTCCGCGCGCCGCATCGGCAATTGGGTCCTGCTGATCATCGCCTTCGGACAATACCGTGTAGAACGCCGTGATCGAGCCGCCCCCAGCCTCTGCATTGCCAGCCCGCTCGACCAGCTTGGGCAATTTGGCGAACACCGATGGCGGATAACCCTTGGTCGCTGGCGGCTCGCCGATGGCCAAGGCGATTTCCCGCTGAGCCTGGGCGAAACGGGTCAAGGAATCCATCAGCAGCAGGACATTCTTGCCCTTGTCGCGGAAGTACTCGGCGATGCGCGTGCAGTACATCGCCGCACGTAGACGCATCAACGGTGCATCATCGGCCGGCGATGCAACCACCACCGACCGCTTGAGCCCTTCCTCGCCGAGAATCTCGTCGATGAACTCCTTGACCTCACGCCCCCGCTCGCCGATCAACCCGACCACAATGATCTCTGCCTCGGTAAAACGCGTCATCATGCCGAGCAGCACACTCTTACCAACGCCGGTGCCGGCGAACAAACCCAGACGCTGGCCGCGGCCGACCGTGAGCAGGCCATTAATACTGCGGATGCCGACATCCAGGGGCTCATTGATCGGATGACGCTTGAGCGGATTGATCACCGGACCATCCATCGGCACCCAGTCTTCGGCCTTCATCCGGCCCTTGCCATCCAGTGCCTGACCGGTGCCGTCCAGCACTCGGCCGAGCATCGACTTGCCCATCGGCAAACGCCCGGTATTGGGCAGCGGCACGACCCGCGCGCCCGGCGCGATGCCTGCCAGGCTGCCAACCGGCATCAGGTAGATTTTGCCGCTGGAGAAGCCCATCACTTCGGCCTCGACCTGCACCGGGTGGTAGCCATCATTGTTGATCACCAGGCAGCGACTACCCAGTGCGGCACGCAGGCCTTCGGCCTCCAGGGTCAGCCCCACTACACGTAACAAATGGCCTTCGACCACGGGCTGACTGGGTAACTGCACCGCGTCGTTATAGCCGGCCAGGCGCTTGGCGAAGCTGGTGCGTTCAAGGCGCATCAGGCAGCGCTACAGGCGTGTCGAGGTCGAGCTGCATATCGGCTTCAAGCGGGTGTACGGCTTGTTCGCGCTGCTGTTCGAACAACTGATTGAGCGCCTGAGTGAGACGAGTTTCGATACTCGCATCGATCAGACTATGCTCGCTCTCGACCCGACAGCCACCCGGCAACAGGGCGTCGTCCTCAAGGATGCGCCAGCTTTCCTCATGTCGTTCACGCAGCGCCTTGACCAGTTCGAAGTCCTGCGGATTGAGGTGGATACGCACGTTGTCGGCGCCCATGGGTAACAGTTTCAAGGCCTCACGCAGGATCTGCCGAATCTGACTGGAGTCGCTATTCAGCTCGCGCTGGATCACTTCGCGGGTCATGCGGCTGACCAGATCGACCAAGGCCACTTCCAGCTCTTGGTCCTGCTCGGCAATCGGCTCGAACAACTGGCTCATCACCTGTTCCAAACCACCTAGCCGCTGTGCCAGAGCCGCGTCGGCTTCCTGCTTGGCTTTCAGTTGGCCGGCGCGAAACCCGTCCTTCTCGCCGGTGGAGAAACCTTCGTTATAGGCATCCTGGCGAATTGCCTCCAGCTCATCCAGAGTCAAAGGCTTGACGTCTTCCGGCGCAACCTCCTCGACCTCGAGCTGCTCCTGCTGCTGTTCGGAGCCCGCTTCGGGCGTTTCGGCCGCGAGCGCCTCCTCGGCCGTCTCACGGCCCTCGTCGAAGCTGGGCAACGACCAGCGATCGAACGCACTGATGTCCTTGGCGCGAATCAACTCGCTAGGCACTTCCTTGGGGGCCATCTGCGACTACCTCTGGTTAAACCATCTCTTCGCCGCCCTTGCCGCCCAGGACAATTTCCCCGGCTTCGGCCATTCGGCGGGCGATAGTGAGAATTTCCTTCTGCGCCGTTTCCACGTCGCTGACCCGTACAGGACCCTTGGCTTCCAGATCATCACGCAGCAGTTCTGCGGCGCGCTTGGACATGTTCTTGAAGACCTTTTCCTTGATCGCCTCATCCGCGCCCTTGAGCGCCAGCACCAGCACATCGGAGGAGACTTCACGCAGCAACGCTTGGATGCCACGATCATCGACATCGGCAAGGTTGTCGAAGACAAACATCAGGTCCTCGATCTGCGACGACAGGTCTTCGTCGACTTCGCGGATCGAGTCCATCAGTTGACCTTCGGTCGAACTGTCGAGGAAGTTCATGATATCGGCGGCTCGCTTGATCCCGCCCAGGCTGGCGCGGGTGGTGTTGGAGCTGCCGGAGAATTGCTTCTCGAGAATCAGGTTGAGTTCCTTGAGCGCCGCCGGCTGTACGGTGTTCAGCGACGACACGCGCAGGACGATATCCAGACGAACCTTATGGTCGAACTGCGCGAGCACTTCGCCGGCTTGGTCGGGATCGAGGTAAGCCACCACGATGGCCTGGATCTGTGGGTGCTCATGGCGGATCACGTCGGCCACGGCGCGCGGTTCCATCCACTTCAGGCTGTCCAGGCCACTGGTGCTGCCGCCGAGCAGGATCCGGTCGATCAGGTTTCCGGCCTTATCTTCGCCAAGCGCCTGGGTCAGCATCTTGCGAATATAGCCATCGGCACCCACACCCACGCTGGTCTGATCGCCGACGATGTCGACGAATTCGCCCATCACCACCTCGACCTGCTCGCGGTGTACGTTGCGCATACCGGCCATGGCCACGCCGACCCGTTGCACTTCCTTGGGGCCGAGGTGACGCAATACCTGAGCGGCATCCGTCTCGCCGAGCGAGAGCAGGAGAATGGCGGCCTTGTCGACCTTGCTCAGCTTGGCTGGGGTGCGATTTTCACTCATCGTCGTTGATCCACTCTTTCACAACCTGGGCCACGCGGCCCGGGTCTTCCGCCACCAGGCTCTTGATTGCGTTCAGCTGTGCATCATACCCCTCAGTCGGGCTGGGCAGGAGGATGCTTTGCGGACCACCGAGGCTGACCCGATCGGCCGATAACTCACCGTCCAGACCGCCCATCTCACCGAGTTCGACATCACTGCCGCGCCCGCCGCGCGTCAGCTCGCGGCCCTTGCCAGCACTGGTGATGTTATTCAGCACCGGACGCAGCACGCCAAACACCAACACCAGGATGAACAGGACACCGAGCACTTGTTTGACGATGTCCCAGAACCAGGGCTGGGTGTAGAACGGGATCTCTATGATTGCTTCGCCCTGCTCGACGGAGAACGGCGTATTGATCACGCTGACGCTGTCGCCACGGCTGGCGTCGAAACCCACCGAGTCCTGTACCAGGCGAGTAAAGCGGGCCAATTCATCGCTGCTCCAGGGCACTCGGCTGCTTTCTCCAGTGGCCGGATCGAGCTTGAGCTGATCGTCGATCACCACAGCCACCGACAAACGCCGCAAACGTCCCTGCTGTTGCTTGGTATGGCTGATCGAACGATCCAGCTCAAAGTTGCGCGTGGCTTGCTCACGCTTGTCCGCTGGAAACGGTGCCAGCATCGGCTGACCGGTCGCCGGGTCCATGACCTGCTGGCCATTGACGTCCACCAACGGCTGGCCGGGCGCGATAGCTCCTGCCGCTGCGCCTGCCGCACCGGCTTGTTGCGGCGCGGTTGCCGGGCCGGGCGGCTGATTACTGAGGGCGCCCGGTACACCTTGCGCCGGCAGACTGCTGCTACGTTGCTCGTTGACCTGTTGCTCGCTGCGCAACGCCGGCTGATCCGGGTTGAACATTTCCGAGGTGGACTCCACTGCACTGAAATCCACATCCGCCGAGACTTCAGCCTTGTAACGGCCCGTTCCCAGCACCGGCTGCAGAATATTGTGCACGCGCTGGGTAAACAGGCTTTCCAGGCGGCGGCTGTGATCGAACTGCTTGCCGGCCATGCTCAGCGCGGACATTTCCTGCTGGTCGGACAACAGGTTGCCTTTCTGGTCAACCACGGTGACCTGCCCCTTCTCCAACTCCGGCACGCTGGTGGCAACCAGGTTGACGATAGCCATCACCTGGCTCGGCTCCAGGCTGCGCCCTGAATACAACTCAACCAGCACCGAAGCGCTGGGCTTGCGCTCGTCCCGCACGAACACCGAGCCCTTCGGAATGGCCAGGTGCACCCGCGCGGCTTTGATGTTGTTGAGACTTGAGACTGTGCGGGCCAGCTCCCCCTCCAGCCCCCGACGGTAGCGGGTGGCCTCCATGAACTGACTGGTACCCAGTCCCTGCTCCTGATCGAGAATCTCGAAGCCGATATTATTGTCGCTCGGCGCCACCCCGGCCGCAGCCAAGCGCATACGCGCCCGCGCCATGTCCTCGGCCTTGACCAGCAAGGCCCCCGAGTTGGGCTCGACGGTGTAGTCGATGTCCGCGGTCGCCAGAGTTTCCATGACCTGGGAAGCATCCATCCCGTTAAGACTGCCGTATAGCGGACGGTAATCCGGCTGCTGCGACCAGAGCACCACGGCGAAACCGATCGCAACGCTGGCCGCCAGCCCCACCAGCAGGCCAATCTGCCGCAGCATCGACATATCGGAGAGATTCTCTAGAAAGGCCAGACCGAGAAGTGGCTTCTTCGAGTCAGCACCACCGGTGGTGGCCAGTGCGTTTGCAGCAGCGGCTTCAGCCATGATTCAGCACCTACCCTTAAACCGGCATCTGCATGATGTCTTGATACGCCTGGACCAGCTTGTTGCGCACCTGCGTCATGGCCTGGAACGATACGCTGGCCTTCTGCGAGGCAATCATCACATCGCTGAGGTCGACGCCGCTCTGGCCCATTTCAAAAGCCGTCGCCAGCTGGTTGGAAGTCTGTTGGGTTTCGTTGACCTTGTTCACCGCCTGCCCGAGCATGTCCGAGAAGTTCGGCGCACCAGGCTCCGGCGTACTGACGTCGGGCTTCTGCCGCGCCATGGCCTCGGCTTGCATGGAACGCATTTCCAACATCAAGCGATTGAATTGAACACCCTGGCTCATGATCTTCCTCCACTGGCCGCAGTATTTTTGACACTTCGCGGCGCTATGCAGATGTATTTGCAACAAGGGTGCCAGTTAGCCGCTACTGCACATGGAAACCTTTGGCGGCAGAAACGGAAAAGCCCGAGCAGTCAGCTCAGGCGGCTCGAGCGATGTAACCAACCTGCCGCTCAACGCGAAAAGCGCCGAACCGCAGTGCTCAGCTGGCGTACAGATAGGCCTCCACATCCAGGCCGGCATCACGCATCTGCGCCAGCTTGTAACGCAAGGTGCGCGGGCTGATACCCAGGCGCTCGGCAGCCTCCTTGCGCCGACCACGCTCGGACCTCAGGGTATCGATAATTACCTGGAACTCGCGGCGGCGTAGATCCTCACCCAGATCCCCCCCCTCGGCCTGCGGAGGCTCCTCCGCTGTCGGCACAGCACTGGTCAGCGCTACCAACTTCGGCGCTGCAACTGGAGCAAAACCAATGGGGGCAGTCAGACACAAATCCTGCGGCTGGATCAAGCCACCCTGCTGCAGGATCAACGCCCGCTGGATGGCATTGTCCAGCTCACGCACGTTACCCGGCCAGGCATGACTGAGCAGACCGCTTTGAGCCTGCGCAGACAGACGAACAGGTGGGTGATTCATTTTTTTGACGTACTTGGCCAACAGTCGCTCGGCCAGCGGCAGAATATCCGCCGGACGCTCACGCAGTGGCTGCCACGCCAGCGGGAAGACCGACAGCCGATAGTAGAGGTCTTCGCGAAAACGCCCCGCAGCGACTTCGCCAGCCAGATCGCGGTTACTGGTGGCCAGCACACGGATATCCAGCGAGATCGGCTTGCGCGCACCCACTCGCTCCACTTCGCGCTCCTGCAGAACGCGCAGCAACTTGGCTTGCAAGCCCTGCGGCATCTCGGAAATTTCATCGAGCAAAATGGTGCCGCCCTCTGCCAACTCAAACTTGCCCGGCGCACTGGCGATGGCGCCGGTAAAAGCCCCCTTCTCATGACCAAACAGGGTGGCTTCGAGCATGTTGTCGGGAATCGCCGCACAGTTGATGGCGATAAAGGGCTTAGCCGCTCGCGGCGACTGTTGATGGATGTAGCGTGCCAGTACCTCTTTACCTGTGCCGGACTCGCCGGTGATCAGTACCGTGGAATCGCTCTGCGCGACCCGCGCGGCCAGCTCCAGTAACTGCAGGCTGGCTGGCTCCAATGCCACCGGACCGTCCTGCTCAGTGGCCAGCAAACGACCGAGCGCGTGACGCTCGACCAATGCCAGCAAGGCCTTCGGCTCAAACGGCTTGACCAGATAGTCAGCTGCGCCCTGGCGCATGGCATCCACCGCACGCTCGACCGCGCCATAGGCGGTCATCAACAATACCGGGAGTTGCGGCTGGCGCTGACGAATCAGCGCCAGCAGTTGGTGACCATCCATGCCCGGCATGTTCACGTCACTCACCACCAGACCGAACGATTCTTGCTCCAAGGCCAGTAACGCAGCCTCGGCACAGTCCACAGCACGGTAGTTATACCCACCCAATGACAAGGTATCGGCCAGGGCTTCGCGCAGGGCACGGTCATCTTCGACCAGCAGGACTTTGGCAGCCATGGGCAATTACTCCTTAACCAAAGGTTGCGCCGCGGGAATCAGCGGCAGAGTTAACAGGGCGCAGGTGCCACGACCAGGCCGCGAGCGCAACAGCAACTCCCCCTGGTGCGCGCGCGCCACCGCCTTGACCACCGCCAGGCCGAGGCCGGTGCCGGTGGTCTTGGTGGTGAAGAAGGGCTCACCCAAACGCGCCAAGGTGACGCCGTCGATCCCTGGGCCGTTATCGCTGATGCACAAGCGCAGACTGTTGCCACGCTGATACAGATGAACTTTCAAGGAGACCTCGCGCCCGGCCGCCTGGATCGCATTTTCGACCAGGTTGAGCACGCTGCCGACCAGGGTGTCGCGATTGCACAGCAACTCGCCACTGGAGCTGTCGCACTGCCAGCGCACCGCCACGCCCGATACATGAGGATCGGCCGCTTTGCGCAAGGCCTCGAACAACGCCTGAGGCGTCAGCCGATCCGGCAACGGCAGATCGCCGCGGGCAAAAATAAGCATGTCACGCACCTGATGCTCCAACTCATGCAGACGCTCCTTCAGGCGCCCGGCAAAGCGCTGCTGCTGCTCAAGCGGCAGTTCCTGCTCGGTCAGATGGCTGGCATACAGCAACGCGGCGGATAGCGGCGTACGAATTTGATGGGCCAATGAGGCAACCATGCGCCCCAGCGCAGAAAGACGCTCGTGACGCGACAGCTGATCCTGCAAACGACGGGTTTCTGTCAGGTCAGTCAGCAGCACCAGCTGGCCCGGCTCACCATGCAGAGAACGAGTGGCAATCGCTAGACGCCGGCCATCTTTCAAGGAGACCTCATGGCCATCGTCATCGCGTGGGGCGAAGCTGCGTGCAATCACCTGACGCCAGAGCATACCGACCAACGGCTGGCCCAGCAGGTTGCGCGCTACCGGGTTGCCTTCACGCACCACGCCTTGGCCATCAATTACGATTACCCCGCCCGGGAGCAGATCCAGCAAGCTTTGCAGGCGGTGCGCCAGACGCTCTTTCTCAGCCAGTTCCTGCATGCGCTGAGCGCTGACCAGAGCCAACTGCCCCTTCAGCTCAGTCACCCGGGCCTCCAGCATGCTGTAGGACTCGTTGAGCTGGGTCGACATCTGATTGAACAGGCTATATGCCTGCTCCACGCTCGCGCGGCTAGCCTGTTCGATGGGCGCAGACGACGCCTGTTCAGCGGAATGGGAAGTTCGAGCGGTAGGATTCATCGTTCTCTCTCTCGCGCAGCGAGCCGTCATAAGACAGTCAGTTGCATGAGAGATAGCAATACCCGTGCCTAAAATTTTATCTATGTTTTTCAATTACTTAAAAAACAAAGCCGAAGGTCGTGTCAAACCTTCGGCTTTATTGGGGCGACGACTGCCAACCCGCTGACGCGCAATAGCTGA
This sequence comes from Pseudomonas taeanensis MS-3, assembly GCF_000498575.2. GTDB lineage: Bacteria > Pseudomonadota > Gammaproteobacteria > Pseudomonadales > Pseudomonadaceae > Aquipseudomonas > Aquipseudomonas taeanensis. The sequence goes on along the minus strand of NZ_AWSQ01000002.1, from coordinate 760,986 downwards.
GTTACACCTCGGGCTGACCGTCCTCATCGCGGCGGTTCATACCGTATTTGCGCATCTTCTCAACCAACGTGGTACGACGAATACGCAAGCGCTCGGCGGCACGCGCAACCACGCCACTGGCATCATCCAGTGCCTGCTGGATCAAACCCTGCTCGAGGTTGCCCAGATAGTCCTTCAAATCCAACCCCTCGGACGGCAGCATGGCCGGCGAGTCCAGACCAGGCAGCCCGGCAACGATGGCCGCACGCTCCTCCAACTCATCACGGAAGTTGGCCACCAGATGCTCGTCTTCATCGTCGACGTGACGGAACTTCTTCGGCAGTTCACCAACACCGATCACCCCATAGGGATGCATGATGGCCATGCGCTCGGCCAAGTTGGCCAACTCGCGTACGTTACCCGCCCAGTCGTGCCGGCACAGCGACATGATCGCCGCCGAGTTGAAGCGGATCGAACCGCGCTTCTCGTATTCCATGCGCGCGATCAGCTCGTTGAGCAGCAGCGGAATATCCTCGATACGCTCACGCAACGGAGCCATTTCGATCGGGAAGACATTCAACCGGTAATACAGATCTTCGCGGAAGCTGCCCTCCTCGATCATCTGCTCAAGGTTCTTGTGGGTCGCGGCAATGATTCGTACATCGGCATTCTGGGTTTTGTTGCTGCCAACCCGCTCAAAGGTCCGCTCCTGCAATACCCGCAGCAGCTTGACCTGCATTGGCAGCGGCATGTCGCCGATCTCATCGAGGAACAAGGTACCGCCGCTGGCCAGCTCGAAGCGGCCGGCTCGAGTAGTAATCGCACCGGTGAACGCGCCCTTCTCATGGCCGAACAACTCGCTTTCCAGCAACTCCGCTGGAATCGCGCCACAGTTAACCGGAACGAAGGGCCCGTCGCGACGCTTGGAGTGATAGTGCAGGTTACGTGCAACAACCTCTTTGCCAGTACCCGACTCACCCAGAATCAACACACTGGCCTCGGTATCGGCCACCTGCTGCATCATCTGGCGGACGTGCTGAATCGCGCGACTGGTGCCAACCAGGCTGCGAAACAGATTCAACTCGCGTTGGCGGCCACGTTCACGCGCCTGGTCGTATATTTCCCGATAAACCTGGGCACGGTGCAGACTATCCAGCAGCTTGTTGTAGCTGGGCGGCATTTCCAGGGTGGCTAGCACCCGCCGACGCAAGTCTTCCGACCATTCGACAGCGACATGCTCGTCAATCAACAGCAGCGGCAGATCGTCATCCCAAGCAGCCAGCTGCTTGAGCAACTCGAGCATGCCATTCTGGCCCTGCACATCCCCAAGCAGCACAGTCAATACATCGCGACTGGACGCCAGCTCAGCGACCGTAGCCTCCCAGTTTTGACTGCTACAGGCGAGATAATCCTCCCCCAGAAAACTTAGGATGACCGCCAGATCACGCCGGCGCTCAGAGTTATCGTCAATCAGTAGGATTTTAGTTTCACGCCACATATTGTTCTGATTTGATCCTGGGAGTGAACGAACGCGCACAGCGCTGTAAACATGAAAAACGCCGGCAACAGGCCACTAGTAAAGTCATTTTCGAGGCCGCAGTCAATTTTATGGCGTGCTTTTTTTGTTCAGCCCGACGGGCAGCCTAAGCAGCTGTTAGAAAAGCTGGGGGGTTTACCTGTAGCAGATGCCTGAGGCAGTTTTGCTTTGACACTTGACCTTACTATAACCAAGTTCGCTACATACAAGTCAGCGGTCAGCAATCAACCGAACAGCTGGTAAACCTTTGCCCCTTGCTGGGACTGGTTCAGCTGTAGCATTTCACAGGCCAAGCGCCGCTGTTCGTCCTGACAGACACTGACCAGCTCGCGATAAAGATCCAGTAGCTCCTGCATGCGCTCGCGCAGCATGGCTTCGTCGGGTACGGCTTCGACCATCGCTTCATCGACGGCTTGGCGGCACTGCATATCCAGCTCGCCAATGGCCGCCCAATCCTGTGTAGCTAAGGCGTTGCGCAAGGCACTGCCGGTCTCTTGCAGACGCTGGACTGTTGTACTCATTAACGGACTCCTTTAGCAACCGACCAGCATCACTGAGAGATTGAATCCCAGCCAGCTTTCACTTCACGCAACAACCCGGACACTTCGTCCAGGGCTACTGCTTCATTCTTCACATTGGCTTCCAACAAGCGGGACGTCATGTACTGGTAAAGACTATCCAGATTGCTAGCCAACTCGCCACCTTGCTGCAAATCCAGGCCATCACGCAAGCCACCGACTATGCCGATGGCCTTGCCGATCAACTCGCCCTTTAGCGCCGTCTGATTGCGCTCCATGGCGCCACGAGCCTGGGCGATGCGGGTAAGGCCACCTTCCATCAACATCTGGATCAACCGATGGGGGCTGGCATCCACGGCCTGCGCCTGGGTGTTGACGACTTGATACTGCCGCATTGCTGCCATCGCGTTCATGCTGAAGGTACTCCAGTGTAGTTCGGGAATACTTCATGTATCGGCAGTTCAAGCGGCAGCTTTAGGGATAGCTGTAAATAACCCAGCTATTTGATTTGAATCGAAAAACAGGAACTGGCAGATACTTTAAAGCGACGATTAACCGCCTCAGCCGTCAGGAAGCGACTGACTCGACTTCAGGACCAATATCGACCCAGGCATCACGTATCTGCACCAACAAGCCCTGCACCTCTTGGAGGCTAAGCGGAGTGCTATCCAGAGCTACGCCTGCAAGCCGCCGGGTCATGTAGTCGTAAAGCGAATCCAAATTCTCCGCAATCTCCCCACCGAGTTCTTTATCCAGGCTGCTCTGCAGAACGCTAATAATGGAAATAGTCGTACCAACAGCCTCACCACGCGTCCCGTGGTTACCTTGTTCCTGTGCCCGCAGAGCCAGAGAAATACGCTCAAGCGCACCATTCAGCAACAACTGCACGGTTTGATAAGGCGTTACTTCCTGACTGACCTTGACACTCTTGTAGGTATCGATTGGCTTGCTCACGGTTTAACTATCCTTTTTTACAACACCAGGGAGATTGGCAAACACCTGAGAAAGCTGCTCACTTGTACTATTCAACTGCCCGACTAATGCATCCATGGCATTGAACTGAGAAAGCAAGCGGGCTTGCATTTGCTCAACGCGCCTATCCAGGCTCTCAGTCTGTGCCTTGATATCGCTTCGTGTACTTTCAAGCGCTTTCATACGCTGCTCAAGAATACCGCCAGTCTGAATAAACCCATCAATGCGTTTATCCATCCGACTCATCAACCCGGTATCGCCAGTAAAAAAGGCACCTACCGCGTCGAAATTATCCTGCAGAGCCGAACTAAGCTTGGTGTCGTCGATTTTCAGGGTTCCGTCATTTTGGGTAGTGATACCTAAATCGGCAAGCACTCGCACACCATCATGACCAGAGGGATTAACCAGTTCATTACGCACAGCACTGAGCAAATTACGCACAGAGGAGTCGCCTACCAAGCCACCAACCAACGGGGTACCGTCTTCGCCTACTTTGGTGACACTGGTCAACTTGTTACTGGTAGCAATCAACTTGTTATAGGCATCGACAAAGCTCTTGATGCTGGCTTTTACGCCGGTGCTATCCTGTCCTACCGTCAGCGTAATGGGCTTATCAACCTCAGTCTTCGCCAGCAATTCGAAATCGACATCAGCGATGGCGCCGCTGACTTTATTGGTCGCGTTACTAAGGGGCAAACCGTCAACCGTAAACTCGGCATTCGCGGCCTGCACGATATAGCCCGCGCTGGATGCATTGCCGGCGCTCAGTGCGATGCTGCCATCAACATCCAGCGCGGACAGGTTGCCCGTGCCAGCGACTATCACATCTTTTCCAGCACCGGTTTCGGTGGCGCTAAACACCAAGCGCGACTCACCACTTACTGGATTATTGACAATAGTTGCGCTGATGCCCTTATCTTTCAGGGCGGCATTAAGCTGATCGCGGGTACTGGCCAAATCGGAACCGGCCGCAATCGTGACCGCGGTACCAGTATCGCCGGCACCCAATTTTACCGTAAGCGTCTGCTCGCTGGCGTCACTTGCAAAACCACTAGCCACAGCAGCCGTGGCCACCTTGCTGGCGGTTGCCAGGCTCTGCACTTCTATTTTGTAGGTTCCCGATGTGGCCGTTTTACTGGCGCTGGCAGTCAAGGCGCTGGTATTGGACGATACAGCCGTGCGCGCTTCAAACAAGGTAACGCTGTTCAAATTCTTCATGGCTGTTTGAAAGGCGCTCAACGCACCCTTGAGTTCACCCAGGGCCGAGAATTTGGTGGTGGTGGACTTCTCCAGACGGGCCAATTGCGCCTCTTTTGGCGCCTTTTCCGCGTTGACTATCGCCGTCACCATATCGGTGATGGGAAGCCCGCTGTTAACACCTGTGATGCCACCAATTACGCTTGCCATGCTGGTTACCTCGTCATGTAGTTGACGCTTTAGCGCTTACGCTTGCCCAATCACAATGATCCATCAAAAAACATGCCAGCGATCAAGCTTCAGCCTTGAATAACAGGCTGCGAACTTCTTCCAAACTTTCCGCCAAACGCAACGCTTCCTCTGATGGCAGCTGACGAATAACTTCGCCGGACGCACCATCGGTTACCTTTACCACTACGCGACCGCTGGAGTCATCCAGACTGAAATTCAGATCTCGTCGAATGCTCTGCACAAAACCCTGGATCGCTATCACAGCATCTTCGACCGGCTCACGACTCTGCGCGACCTCTTCAGGCTCGCTATCATGCCCCTCGGCATCAACTTCAACCGCTTTGGCGGCGGCAGCGACAAGCGAGACTTGCGTAGCTGCAGCAGTCGCTTTGGGGAGCGATGCAGACACAGGACTGTTTATGCCTATATCCATTTTCTGTTACCTCCAAGGCAAAACGGGGAGAAGTGCTATGCACTTCCCCCCGCAGTCTAATGTGACTAGCCGTTTAGCTTACTGCAGGAGGCTGAGCACAGCCTGCGGCAACTGGTTGGCCTGAGCCAAGATCGCGGTGCCGGCCTGTTGCAGAATCTGGTTCTTGCTCAGATTCGCGGTTTCGGCGGCGAAGTCGGTGTCCTGGATGCGACCACGGGCAGCCGATACGTTCTCCGAGATGTTCTGCAGGTTGGAAATGGTGTTCTCGAAGCGATTCTGCACCGCACCCAGATCGGCACGCTGGTTATCAATCGCCTTGAGGGCATCATCGATGACCAGCACGGCTGACTGTGCACCTGCCGCATTGGTGATATCGATATCATTGATCGTATTGGCAGTTACAGCCGTCGTCGACGCTGTCACGGTGCTGAACGCAGCGCTTGTAGCTGGCGAACCGTCGGCAAAAGTGATGGAAGTGAGCGCATTGGTGGTCGGGGTGGTGGCATCGCCTTTACTGATCACCTGATATGCGCCTGCAGCATCTTTATGCACACCGACTTCCAGGTTGGCGTCGTTGATTGCTGCCGCAATCTTGTCGGTAACCTCGGCAGTCGTATCACCAGCCTCCAGCTTGACATCAAGAGTCGCAGAGGGGGTAGAGCCCGAGAACGCGAGAGTAACAGTCGCGGTACCGCCGCTAGCAGCCCCTGCAGTTGCGGTGCCAAAAGCGCTTTTAAAGAAGTTACCTTCGAGCGAATCGGCACTCATTTCGCCGATGTTTACGCTGATGCTTTCATTCGCAGCCGAACCCACCTGAAAGTTTTTGGTGCCGAAATTGCCATCGAGCAATTTCTGACCACCAAAGGTGGTGGTATTGCTGATACGGTCCAGTTCTTTTTTCAACTGGCCGACTTCAGAGTTCAATGCCGTCCGCTCGGAGTCGCTGTTTGAGCCGTTGGACGACTGCAGGGACAGATCGCGCATGCGCTGCAGAATATTGGTGGACTGCTGCAAGGCGCCTTCCGCGGTCTGCGCCAGGGAAATACCGTCGTTGGAGTTACGTACTGCCACACCCAAGCCGTTGATCTGGCTGGTCAGGCGGTTGGCGATTTGCAGGCCGGCGGCGTCGTCCTTGGCACTGTTGATGCGCGAACCGGTGGACAGGCGCTGCAGAGAGGTCGACAACGCATTGGAGGAACTACTCAGGTTGCGCTGGGTATTCAGGGACGCAATGTTGGTATTGACTGTAAGGGCCATGGTATTTGCCTCCAATGGGCTGAAACTTGTAGGTAGCCTGGATGTGCGAGAGATTGGACGGTTGCCTTGCTCAGGCACCCAGTTACTCCGCATTCGTAATCTGTATCGCCACTGCTGGGGAAAACTTAAGGGCCACCATTCAAAAAATTTCGCGGCCTGTCGAAAAATCAAGCGCTACCTGGGTCTCAAGCCACTCAATCAGGCAGCCAGGCCTTACGCCAGGCCTCCAGGCTATGCCCTTCGAGCATCCATTCACGGGTTACGGCAGCACGCAATTCATCGCCCATACGGGCGGCGGCATCCAGATCGGCCAGATACATGCGAATGGCGTCGAGCCAATCCTTGAAGCGGTTCTTGACTCGGGTCACCGGCAAACCATCCTGATAGCAGCGCACATCACTGCAAATCACTGGATAACCACAGGCCCCGTACTCCAGCAAGCGCAGATTGCTCTTGCACTCGTTGAACAGGTTCTGTTCAACCGGCGCCAGCGCCAGATCCAGATTCAATCCAGCCAATGCTGCTGGGTACTGCTCAATAGGAACCCCTGGATGGAATTCATGGATAAAGGGCCTCAGTCCGTCTGGACACATGCCGAAGAAGACCCACTCCACCTCATTCGTCAGCGCCTTGACCACATCGGCAAGCATTTCCAGGTCACCAGCATGGCCGACACCACCCGCCCAACCCACACGTGGTTTGCTGGAACTGCGCCGCTGGCTGGTCAAGCCACTCCACTGGCTAGGATCGAGGCGGTTTTTCACAATCCGGATATCAGCGTGGAACTCCTGGAAGGCCTCAGCCATCGCTTCCGTAGACACTACAAAACGATCCGCATAGGAAATACCACGGCGCAGCGACCTTAGAATATCCTTGGGCATATGCGCTCGATACGCACTTTTCATCGGCAAATTTGGCAGGTAATCATCCAGCTCATACACTTTGAACGCTCGCGAGAATGCTTGCATTCGGCGCATCGCCTCCAGCCGTTCATCACCAATCTGGCGCTGCAGCAGCACAACATCCGGATCGTAACGCTCCAGATCCACTACAGACAGCATGCCAAACGAGAGGGCACCCTCAATCAATCCCTGCTGTTGCAAGGCATTGAAGGGTTGAATAACCCGGTATTGGCCACAGCCGGCAAGATCCGCAGGATGTGCCAAAACCGTCGGTAACGGCCGCCAAGCCGCGAGCGGCCGCCAGGACAACTTGTTATCAGCCAGCTTGAAGCCGCCAGGTTCTACCAAGGATAAGTTGGCGTTATAGGCTGGATCGCGCGCCAGCTTCGGCAACCATTTGGCATACATGGCGTCTTGCTCATCAAGCGAAGCTGCCGACGGCTCATCCCCGCCTTGCATAACCTGGACATCGGCAGCCCAAACGGTCAGGTAACCGGCCTCTTGGGCCTTCAAGCACAGGTCGGCATCTGCATAGCAGGCAGCGATGCCCCGTTCATCCAAACCACCTAGCTCCTTGTACAGCCCCCGACCAATCATTAGGCAATCCAGACTGACCGCGCTGTAGTTCTGATCGACTTGCAAGCGCTGCATGTAGCCGGCTGCATCCAGCGGTTCGCCCACAAAAGGGCGCCCTACGGGCCCGGTCAGCCCCAGCAGCAAGCCCGCCTGACGAACCTCGCCCTCGGCTGACAGCAACTTGGCACCGACCACGCCTACTTCCGGGCGCTGGGCATGATTGATCAGCCCATCCAGCCAATCGGCACCGATGATTGCGCTACCCGCAGAGAGGAGCAGGAGGTAATCGCCAACCGCGTGTTCCGCCGCTTGGTTGAGCGTGAGCGCCAGGGTGCAAGCCTCAAGCGCGGGGCGGACAACTCTTAGGCGAGCCTCACCCAACCCCTCTAGCGCACCGAGCCACTCCCCCACTGCTTGTGCTTCAGGGTGGCTATCAATCAGGAGCAATTCGTAATTAGGGTAACGGGTCGTTTCCAGCAGACTTTCTACACAACGCTGCAAGCGTGGTAATTGCTCGCCACAGACAATCAATATCGAAACCAATGGCTGATCGGGATGCCCATACTCGATGCGATAACGCCCAGGTCGGCTGGAACCAACAGTCGCCCCCTGATAGCCACGCACCTCGAGGTGCAGTGCAATAGCCCGCTGCTCGTCGGCAATATCAACCATCGCTGGTGGGTCGGTAATTAGCAAGGGCTCGGCAATATGCCCCAAACCAGCCAGTCCAGACCTATTGATCAAGCGCAGGATCAACTCGAATTCGAGCGCATCCTTGTATGCAGAATCAAATCCGCCTGCATCTATAAGTACATCTCGACGGAATAGCCAGTGCTTGGCCATCCCGGCAGGGAAGCTCAACAAATAATCGAGATTGAAATCGGGGCGGAAGGCTGCACCCAAGGCACCATCTGCCTGGCGATACATTACATCGCAATACACGGCACGGCATTCAGGCGCGGTCAGCAACTCCAGGCTGACCATCAGCAAACCACTGGCCGTGAACTCATCTCCAGCGCCGGCTAGGGTTATCCAGTCGAACGACGTATCCCGCAGCAACTGGTTGAGGGTTGCAACCCAATCATCGAAAGGCACGACCGTTACCCATTCGGGCAATGTCTCGTTGCCGGTTGGGGTTATCGTCAGAACCAGGGCATGCACGTTCGCCATGTTTTCCCGTGGCATACGCAGCGAGTCGAGGGTTCTTGAGACCTGCCCAGGGTTGCCGTGCCTGTCCAGGATCAGCACGCCTATCGAAGGTGCCTGGCCAGTCTGTTGTAAATGCTGTTCGACCAGATCTCGCTGTACCGGGCTCAACATCCGCTGCTGCAGCCACTCCTGCATGGACGAACTACCAGCATGCTGGCCCCCGGCGAGGCCAAACCGTTTTAGCTGCTCGCGCCGACCTTCACGCACCTCGTCACTGCCCAGATCTAAATGACGCAGATAGAGCACACGATAAAGTTCGGGGTAACTCTTCAGCACCTGCTCAGAGCGACGCTCGGGATCCACTTCAGCTTCACGCAAGCGAACTTCCACCGTCCGCTCATGCACATGATGAAAGTCCGCATGCCCGGCAAGACGCATCAGGAAGTCCCAGTCCTCCAGCCCCTGCAACGCCTCATCAAAACCGCCAGCGGCGGCAACCAGCTCCCGCGGGCAGGCAAATGTATTGATCGGAATATAGTTGCTGACCAGCAAACGCTCTCTGGAGTACTCATCGTGCAGATAACGCATCTCACGGTATCGCTCGAGCCGCTGACCGCCCTCCAGCGCCTCAATGACAAAAATCGCATCCGCGTAAACGACCGCACCGGGATGGCTTTCGACGGCCTGAGCCAGTGTTTGCAAGTGATGCGTCAGATACCTGTCATCGTCATCCAGATACACCACATAGCGACCACGCGCCAGATGCAAGGCTGCATTGCGGGCAGCAGCCGGCCCGCGATTGCGCCCCTGGTACAGATAGCTGATAGAAAAGTCGAACGCCTGGAGCAGCTGCTCGACCGGCTCGCCATGATCGTTGACCAGGATCACCTCGAAGTCCCGCCAGCTCTGGCTATCGATACTGGTCAAAGCATCCCTGAGCATTTCAGGGCGGTTGTAGGTGGTGAGAATGATGGAAAACAGAGGCGCCTCATTGAAACGCGCAAGCTCAGCAAGCCGAGCAATCAGCACTCTGGCCCGCTCGCCTAGCGGAGAGTGCTGTTCATCGGGGTAGCCAGACAGTCGACGCTCGATATGCGCTGCAACTTCACGTTCCCTGCCCTTGAGGTGATGATGTGCATTGCGCTGGAAAACGCCCTCGACAATGGCAAGGTGGCCTTCCAGCGGTTCCTTGGATGCGTAGAAACTGCTTGATTCCTGCGCGCCATGCCAACGATAGCTGACCCCCGGCGTATCGGCGTAGGCGAAATCGGGGTATTGCTCGGCCATCTGCACGACCATTTCCCAATCGCCCGCACCGTGGGTCTTTCCCGGACGCCAGGTTTTGCAGAAGGCTGCACGACGATGGATTACGGCAGAGGGCGTCATGTAGCAATCGTAGATCAGCAGATCGGATACCTCGTTGCGACCACCCACGTAATCGGCATTCCGATATCCAGGATGACGGGGCTGGCTCAGCGCCTGCCCCTGGCCGTCAACCCAGCGGATGCCGGTATAGCCGACAGCCACATGGGGATGGCGCTCCAGAGTGGGCAACAGACGCGACAGGTGACCTGGATTGAAGTAGTCGTCAGCGGACAGGAAGGTAAAATAGCGACCCTGTGCGAGCCAAAGACCGTTTCTCCAGTTAAAGCCCGGCCCATAGTTGTAGCGGTTACGCATGTAGCGCACGCGCGGCTCATCTTGGAACGAGGCCATGACCTCGGGTGTTTCATCCGTGGAGGCGTTATCCAACACCAATATTTCTATGTCGTCCTCGCCTTCATCCAGAACCGACTGGATGCATTGCTCGAGAAAGCGCCCATGGTTATAGCTGGGAATGATGACGCTCAATAGCGGCTCGACACGGCAAACCGCGGCAGCATCGGCGGCGATGGCAGATGTCAGACTGTGAATCCAGAAATCCGCCGAGCGGCTATAAAGCCTGGAATAATCTCGCTCATTGGGCTCCCGTGCTATCGCCCACTCTCCAGGATCTGTAGAGGAAGGATCAGTCAGTATTTGGGAGTTAAGGTAAATCACTCTTTCGCCGAAAAGAGGCACGTCTGCCGGGACAAACAACTTGGCGAATACGGTTTCGTCTGCCAGGGCGGCACGCTGGGTGGGATTGTATAGCAGCAAATATCGGCGCAGTTTTGGCGCCGGGTGAAATACTGGCTGTTCACAACGAGTGTGTGCAATGAGCAAAAGTCCATCGCAGGAGAAGGACTGCGCATCAGTCACGTGCTCGAACAGCAGGCCATTGCTTCTGCCGTAGATAGCCAATGGCTCCAGCGGCAGCTGTCGCTCTAGATCGAGCCAGTCCGTCTCGGAGAGCAGAAACATCTGCTGTTCTTCTGGGTCGAAGCCTACGATTCCCACGTACCAGGGTTGCTTGGAACAACGCCCCCCCGCGATCAAAGTCCAATCCGTCATGTTACTTCTACCCTGGTATGAGCTGTTGCTGGTCATGGCTAATCATGCAAACAAATATCGATTATTCGATCAGGCTCTTCCAAGTCATTATGACTTCCTGCCTTGGTAGGCTCTGCCTGATAATGGCCTCGATATAATGTTCGTGATCCCGTTCGGAACTGATAATAATGATATCTTTCGGTTCGACGTGGTCACGCATCCAGGCCGGCGACTGAATGGGAATGCCAAGCAGTTTTTTTCCGTGGCGATTAACATTGGAATCTATGCAGGCGACAATCAGGACATTCTTATTTCTCGCCTCGATGATCAGTAGCGCAGCAATGAATGCGCTACCGAATATGATGATTCGCCTGCCTTCCAGGGATTGGAAAATACTTGAATGAGAGACGCTTGTGGTTTTCTGCGCCCAGGACAACAATTTCCGTGTAGCGATGTCATGCGTGTCTGCTTGCAGAGTATTCAGCTTATCAACCTGCCCCCCCGGCGCGATCAAACTATCAAGTATGAAAATCGGCAACCCCGCCAGAAAAGCCTCGGGGGATGATTCTAAATTTTTCTTCAGCTTTGTAGTGATAGCTCTTATTTTGTCCATAGTGGATTTTTTTATCACTTCCTTTTCATTGGTGGTAATAGCTTCTTGTATATCGAAGCGAGCCACGAATGTATCGAAATGCAATGCCTGAGACTGAAAGCCAGGAATATCTGCAGCAGCCCTTTTCAGCCGGCGATAAAGGTAAACTCCGGGGCGAGAGAGACTCGCCGCATGGCTGAACTGATCGGTATGTACCCTGCGCCGCAGCAAGGGCTGGTCAATATAGCCGATGGTATTTTTCCGATTGATGCGCGCCGGTAGCAAAACATCTGCTATGCCCGCCCGATCCATTGGATTCTTGACCGCCGCTTTGGTGCGAAAATGAGCATGCACCGAGTACATTTTTGGGAGCACAGCCCGTTCCAACATCATCCCACTGGGCATAGGCCATAGGCGCTCCCTGAGAAAGCTGGTGATGTACTCGCCTGGGGCGAAGATACGATCCGAGCCATTCGTTAAAAGGCTATCGGCTATCGGCTTTCCATCCTGATCGATGTCACTGACGCGGGTCCAGACCAGACGCACATCAGGATTACAATCGAGAAAGTTCATTTGCCGTTCCAGCATATGACTTTCCATGATGTCGTCATCATGAGTAACAATGACTCTGCGCCCCAATGCAATGTGGTAGGCCGAGAGACAGTTGAACTGTACAGTGGAAATATTGGAGGAATTTCTAATGTAACGGATCCTTGGATCCTTCAAACTCAGAACGAACTCCCCTGTACCGTCAGTACTACAGTTATCGAGCACCAAAAGCTCAAAGTACGTGTAGCTTTGATTGAGAATAGCCGCGATGGATTCCTTAAAGTAATGCAGGCGGTTGTAGGTCAAAAGTGCAACTGTAAGCGGGGGGGCAGATGAATTCATGGCATGAACCGTAGCGTGCTTTCTACACCGGCAATATGGCGGTGCTGTTGCACATGCAGGAAAATAAAATTCGTTTCAAGCGTATCCTCATCAATGCCGCGGCAAGGAACCAAACCGCTGGCACCCAAGGTATGGGCTTGGTAGCCATGTTTGCCGAGCAGCGTCACGACATCGTTGGGGTGGTAGTCGAATTGCTTGGCCCACTTCCTCAGCAGCTCAATGAGAATCACCGGTTTGTGGGTGGCGATGATCTCTTCCCCCCCCTGGATCACCATGAGCTCAGCACCCTCTACATCGCACTTGATGATTTGGGGCACCAAACCATTGCGCTCACAAAACAGATCCAGGGTCGTGCTGGGGCAGGAGATCTTCTCGAGACTTTCCTGAGTACAGGGTTGTCCCGCCATGGTCAGAGAGGTGGCACCTGAACAATTGGGGGTATAGAGAAATTCCAGAGTGGCTTCACGATCCGAAAAAGCTAGTCGGTGCGCCTCGATGTTGGTGAAACCGTTATGTCGAATGTTGCGCTGCAGGATCTCGTGGGTATGCGGAATCGGCTCGAATGCATGGATCGGCACTGTGGGACAGTGTCTGGCTAGGGCCAAGGCATACCAGCCGCAATTGGCCCCAATATCCAGGATCGCCCCGCTCTCCTGAGTGACGGCCTTGAGGAATTCGGTTTCAGCCATTTCATAGGCGCGGAAATTCATCAGGGTACAGGGGACCAAGTGCTGATCCCTGGGATCCAGAAGCAGTTCGATCTGCTGAGAGCGGGAGCGGACGAAGACGCCACCCGCCTGGATGAGCAGAGCCTCAACATCGGTGCCGGCGATGAACTCGGGGTAATCGAACAGACCGGCATGCCGGGCATGGATGGCTTCGATGTAGTCCTGTTTCCTGGTTTCCCCGGCCTCGTGGGCGTCTCGGGTCTGGGTGAGTGTGTTCATCGGTATTCCGTAACTCCTGGCGCAAGACTGACGATCCTTCCGGCCCAGCCATACTGTCGGATGAGCGTATTGCGGATCTCTTCGGCATAGGTGGTGCTAGCGATGAAAATCGTGGCTCCCTGGTGATCCATGACGGATTCGGGGGCGGAGATGGTAACGCCGAGCAAGGGCTTGCCCTGCAGGTTCTTGTTCCTGTCGATGATGCCGCGAATGTTCGCATTGCCCAGGCGTGTATCACAAAGTAACCGGCTGGTGAGGGAGCCCGCCCCCCAGATGAGCAAGGGCTCTGCGCTTTCCTCCAGTTGCGCAGCCAATTCCTCCACCGGGCGTAATGTTTGCCGCGACAGGTTGACATAGCTGCGTAGGCTATCGGCCGACTCACCATCAGCCCTGAAGCTTTCCGAGGCCCTAGAGGTCTTGCGATACAAGGCCAGGAGATAGTGGTTGTCATAGAAATCATTGTGCTGGGAGATAACGTCAAGCTTCTCGAAGCCCATCGCACACAACAGGTTATCAAGGCTCGTGGCGCTAAAGAAATTGATATGTTCCAGCGCAAACTCGAGAAACGCCTCAGCGGGCGGCGACGCCCCGAAGGCCACTGCATCGGGAACGGCGATGAACAAATGCCCACCCTCCTCAATCAGATCAGCAATCCGGCGCACGCTGGCCTTGAGGTCGGCGATGTGTTCGAGCACACCGCACAGGGTGACTAGGCCAAAGGGCTGGGCTGGGGTAAATGCATCCACGGTTCCCGTCCGGATTTCCAGGCCGTGAACCTCCTTGCCCAATCGCGCAGCCGCCAGGCTGGGCTCGATACCAAGCAGCTCATGCAGGCCCGCCGCCTTGAAACGGGATAGGAAGTGGCCCATGCCCGAACCGATATCCAGCACCCGAGTCGTTGCGGACAACTCTATATGTTGCCGGACGAAGGCGAAGAAATCGTCGTGAATGCGTGCTAGCCCCGGCGGCACGTCTGTGTGCAAGTGATGCTCGGAGTCTTGGTAAAAGTGATTCAGGGCAGACTGGTCGGGAATATCGCTAGCGAAGGCAAAACCGCATTTCCGGCAAGCCACCACGTCGTAGTGAACGGGGGTAGCCTGGCCGGAGAAGAGGAAATGCTGGCGATGGATGAAATCCATGTCTTCGCCAGCACAAATTTCACAAGGTCTTGTGGACAAAGCCGGGCACCTCAGGCATTCAATCGTTCAACCAACGATACAGGGGAGATCCCGCTGCGATGCGGGCCTGGTATTCATCAAGGGGAATCTGGATTGCATCCCACACCTGGTACATCGAATACCGGGTATCGGGATGTTCGCAGCCTTGTAGCCGGATCAGTTCCGACAACTGGGCTGCAGCCTCCTCCAGGATCGCTCCGTACTGCGCGCGACTCTGCGCAAAGTGCTCTTGGGCGACGGCATACAACATCGCGTCATAGGCCAGAGGTCTAACCAAACGCGCCCTAAGTTCAGCGCTAATCGTATCGTCGTCAGGGCGCACATTACTCAACTGCGGAACGACGTGTCTCCAGCCAAGCTTCTTCGCCATGATCAGCAACGATATCTCGAAGCACTCACTGAGACCGACAAACTCACTAGCCCACAGGTTATCGATGGCGACTCCAAGCTGCGTCATGGAGATCGTCTCGGTGCTAAAAGCACCACTCACGAAGTGGGTCATGGTGTTGCGAAAATAGGGGATGTCCAACGCCTTGCTGATGCGCTCGCTGTCAGTGAGCCCCGGTGCGGCGAGCACCTGATGAAACGAATGATGGCCATGGCGCACGGCATATGCAATTTCAGAGAGAAACCGGGCGATGGGCTCCCGAAGAAAGGTGAAGTAACGAGGATTGCGAATACCCAGAAACCTATGGGTTCCATAGGGGGTATGACCCTGAACGAGCCGCATTCCCTGCATCCGGCCAATATGCGAAGCCGCAGTCGTCAGAATCTCCTTGGGATCGCCATACAGACTGAGTACCTCACCTGGCTGGTAGTTTTCCGTGATAAGGGTACGGATCGTGCTGCCTGCAGTTTTTGGAATATGTACAAAAATCGGGGTCGACACGCTCAACCTCCTGGTCCGAATTGAGTTTGCCTGTGCAGGTTTGCCATCAAGAGAATCTGCTGCGCTACTTCAAAAGGCGACAGCTGCACAGTGTTGACACAGATATCCGCAAAAGGCGGGGCCTCATAGGGAGCGTTAATTCCAGTAAAATTCGTGATCAATCCTTGCCGGGCCTTGCGATACAGGCTTTTGGGGTCACGCGCCTCGCAGACTTCGAGTGGGGTATTCAGGTAAACCTCAATGAAGCTGTCCGCACCGATGATGTCTTTTGCCATGACGCGATCAGCAATTAGGGGTGAAATCAAAGATACGATAACGATCAAACCTGCATCGTTCATCAGACCCGCGATTTCTGCAGTTCGGCGGATATTTTCCCTACGATCCTCGTGGGAAAAACCCAAATTGCGATTGACGCCATGGCGCAAATTGTCGCCATCAAGAACATAACAAAGTCGCTGTGCCAGGATCAGTTGCTGCTCCAGCGAATAAGCCGTGGTGGTTTTACCCGACGCGCTCAAACCCGTGAGCCATAGTGTCATCCCCTTTTGCCGAATCAGTTGCTCCCGAATGCTTCGGTCTATGACTCCCTGCTGCCAGAACACCGAAGCATCGGGGCAGACGGCTGACTGGCAGACTTCATTAGCACCCTGAGGGCGTGAGGTGTTCATCGCGCACTCAGGTATGGTTGGTGCGCACAGAGTGATAGTTGGCATGTGCTCATGCTTGCTATAGCGCCCGAGCGTTCGGTACAGCCCAGCCTGCAGATTGATAGTCGTACTCCAACCCAACCGCTTTATCTTGTCGATATTGAAGTGTCCCGAACTGCGTGCAGCTGGAGCTAAGGGACTACGGGCCTTTGCGGTGACATGCAGACGATCGGTCTTGCCCGCGGCCGCAATCATCATGTGAGCCAGCTCCAGGATGGTGGTTTCGTGGGTTTCCCCGACGTTGTAAGCCTCCCCGGCCTCACCCTTGAGCAGAACATGGAAAAGCCCCCGTACCGTGTCTGAGACGTAGCAAAACGGGCGAGAGGCGCTGCCGTCCGAATCGAGGTGGATATCCCGATCGCTCAGCACGTCGGCAAGCAGGTCAGCGATGGCTCGGCCATCGTCCAGGCGAATTCCCGGACCATAGCAGTGGGAAACGCGGGCAATCCTGGCGTCTACGCCGTACTGGACGTGGTAGGCCCGACACAGGGTTTCCGCCAGCCGCTTGCTCTCGCTGTAGCAGGCCCGCGGTGACAGAGGATCTTCACTACCGAAGTCGGTTTCCCCGATAGCCTCAATCTGTAGGACGTTGTCCCCGTAAACAGCTCCGCTGCTGAGAAACAGTAAACGGGCCTGCTTGTCCCGGGCCAGCTCGAGCAGTTGCCGAGTACCGTCGGTATTGGCGCGGATGGTGTCCACCGGCCGTTCCAGGTAGTGCCTGGGGCTGGCCGGGCTGGCCGCATGGATGATGAAATCCAGCGGCGTTGCGAGGCTACAGGGCTGGGTGACATCCTGAATCAAAAGGTTCAGCTCACTTGAGATATCCAGCCAGGGCAGACGCTGGCGCAGTTTTTCCACATCACGGGCCAGGACATGGATGCGCAGGCCGACTTGAGGATGACAGCGATTGAGCCAGGCCAAGGCCTCGACGATGTGTCCGCCGATGAAGCCCGAGGCCCCAGTGACCAGGATGTGACGACCGTACAGTTCCTCCCAAGGCAGGTCCGCCGCGAGAATGCCAGACAGATCTTCTCCGAGGAAAGAGTCAGGGGCCTTCATAGATAGTCTCTAGATTAGTGATGCGCTCCGGGGCAATCCCCAGGGAAAGCAGGTGTTGCCGGATTCCGGCCGAAAACTTTATCGAGCAAATGAGGATGGGTAACTCCCCATGGAGTTCCGGGGTGTAAGCGGTGACGACGTGCCGGCCGAGCTGCTGTCCCCATTTGGCCGGGGACGAATCCAACAGGGCCTGAATATCCAGCGCCTCGGCCAGGGGCTCCACGTAATTCAGGAAATCACCGCCTATGCCATAGGCGATGAACGGGCCTCCGAGCCGTTCGTGGAAACGCTGCAGTAGCTGGGTGCGCTGGTCGCTAGCCTGGGGCTGAGGTTGGGCGACGACCCGGATCGAGTCCGGGTAGACCGGAGATTCGTAATGTCCCAAGGACAATTGATGGCAGGTAAATCCCTGACCGGCGAGCAGAATCGTCAGGGAGGCTGGGGTGAACTGATGTAGATGCTCTGGGTTATGGTCATTGTCCAGCAAGGGATGACCTGCACGGTTGGGTACTTCGATCAGCAATTGTCCACCTGGGGCCAGCAGCCTGGACCAAGCCTGGAGTTCCTGCGCGGGATTGGCGATATGTTCCAGCACGTGGAAGGAAACGATCAGGTCATAGGGGGATGATTCCACCTGGTCAGCAGGGGTCGGGAAGACCTGGTCCAGCTTCGTCAGGGCCAGCTCTCTGTCTTGGGATAATTCCACGCCATCATAGACGACGGGAAAACGAAGCTTGGTTTCTCCGCCCAATACCCCTTCGGCGCAGCCGATCTCCAGAACACGCCGCGTCTGGGGTGTTAGCAGAGAAGACAGGGCTGCGACCCGGTCAGCAATTTTTCTCTTGAACCAGGGCGCATGGGGGTCGTTGCGCTCAGCCAGCGTCTCATAGTAACGACCGCTTACTGCTTCCTGAGGCATACGCCAGCGGTGCCCGCATCGCGAGCACCCAGTGTAGGCAGGGCTAGCCTGGGGCTTTTCGGCCGAGGTGGCGCAACATGGACATGTGATGGCTGCGGTCGGCATGGGATCAGCTCCGGACAGCCAGGAAAACATGGCGCGGCAAGGCCACGAATGACACCGGGTGAACCGAGGCGCATATTTTAGCCGCTGACCACAGGATCAATTCGACGGAATTCATCACTACCCTTGCCTTCTCATATCACAGCGGATGACTTGGTATCAGGCGCCAGGCGCGCCACCAACTGTCGCGGCGACACAAATGGCTGACAGCCACTCCCGAAACTTCCGTACCCCCAGGCCACCGGCCAAAAATCTACTGCATTGGCCGCAGCGGCACGGCCATCCTGTTCCGTGTCCCCGACGTAGATGGCCGCCTGCGGTGCAATCCTGAGTTTCTGCAGCAGCGCGGCAATCATTCCAGTCTTGTCGGCATAAAGCCCAGGGTGAGAATCACTCGCGAAAACCTCGGAAAAACGCTCGTCCCATCCCAATGCATTGATGATCTTTCGTGTCGGCAATAGGCGCTTATTGGTAGCAATTGCCAAGGTCAATCCCTGCGCGCACAGGCTGTCCAGCAACGTGTGCCAGCCGGCATAAGCAGGTGTCTCCAAGCAGGCTTTGGAGTCGTAGATATCCTTGAAACTGGCGCTTAGCGCATCAAGCAGTGCGGGATCGCTTTGGCCACTCAGGGACTCTAGAGTCTGACGTAGTGGTGGCCCGATCAGGCTGTCATCAACAGTACGGCAGGCTTGCAAACCATGAGCCTGCATCACCTGCTTAAAGCAACTGAGAATGGCCGGTGCCGAATCGACTAAGGTGCCGTCGAAATCAAAAAGGATGTGGGTTTTCATCGGCAATCCCTGACCAGCGCGCTGCAGTTGCCCCGAAAGTTAAGCCGATGAGCCAGGGCAAGCCCAACTGCCGTTCCAACACCGGTGATGGCTGCACTGCGACGATTAATGAATGGGTTAATGATCGAAACTGAAGCCACCGATACCTCTCCTGATGCACAACTTTGCAGTATGCATACTGCAAAGTTGTGCATCGGACTCAAGAGCGAGAAAGAAGGATTCAAAGCTGCTGCCGAACCTTGCGCGACACCTCAGTAAGGTTGCCGTCCATTTCCTTCTCCAGGACCTCCAGCGGCAGTAGCGGGCTCATGTCCTCCAGCGGCATCGAAGTCATCGAGCCATCCGGCTGAGGCACAGCGGCTACCTTGGGGCTAAGCGCTTCGTCGTTCATCAGCATGACCTCGATGATCAGTGGGCGCGGCTGAGCCATGGCTTCGACCAAGCCACTGGCCAGCTCCGATGCATCGCTGATCCGGCGGAACGGTAAGCGGTAGGTGCGCGCTACATCCTCCAGGTCCGGCATCCACAGGCCGGCCTCTGGCCCGGTGCCGACATAACGGCCTTCAAAGTAGTTGCGCTGGGTATTGCGGATTGAGGCATAGCCGCCATTGTTCAGCACCACCAGGCATATCGGCAGGTCGAAGGCTCGCATCGTCGCAAACTCCTGGATGTTCAGCTGCAAGCTGCCATCGCTCTCCACCGCCACCATCGGCTTGCGGCCGTTGGCGAAACAGGCACCGATCGCAGCGGGCAGGCCGTAGCCCATCGCACCCAGCCCGGAGGTCAGAAACACTCGCTGGCCGGGGCGGTTGCGGAACACGGTGTAGAACACCTCCACCGCCAGTCCGGAGCTGCCGGTACTGATCAGCGTATCCGGGGCGATGGCGTCGGACAGGCTGTCGGCGAGCTGAAAATGGCTGATCGGCCCAGTGGCCGGGAACGGCTTGCCATCGTTTACGCCATAGCGGCTCTTCCAGTCACGGCAGCGTTCCAACCACTGAGGCCGACGGAACTCGGCGCCGTCCAATTGCTGACTCAGCGCGGCGAGGAACGTTTTGGCATCGCTGGTCACGGTCAGATCCATCGCCATGTCCAGTTTCTCAATTTCATTGGCATCCACATCGACCACCACCTTGCGGGCAGCGCGAGCAAAATCGCGTGGATTGTAGGCCGTGATGATGTTGTCCAGCCGGCAGCCGATGGAGATCAGCAGGTCGGCGTTCTGGATTGCAAAGTTAGGCGCGCGCAGAGCAACAACCCCCGGCCGGCCCACATACAACGGATGCTCGTAAGGCAGTAGATCCATGGCATTCCACGTGGTCACCACCGGCACGCCCATGGCCTCGACGATGTTGCGAAACAGCTGCGCCGCGCCGCTCAGACGCACACCATGACCGGCTAGCAGCAGCGGTCGCTCGGCCCCCTCAAGTAGTTGATGAATCTGCTCCAGCACGCTGGTGTCGATTGCTATCGGTTGCTCTGGCGGAGCTTCCCAGCCTTGCAGCAGCGCCGGGTCGATAGGGGCACCCTGGACATCCAGCGGTACGTCTATCCACACCGGCCCGGCACGGCCGGCACGCGCAATACTCACTGCGCGCTCCAGCTCGCGACGAATGTCTTCTGGGCGCTCGATAGTCACTGCATATTTGGTGATGGGGGCGACTACGCTGACGATGTCCACTTCCTGCACACCCTTCTGCCGCAGCGGTGCGCCGCGCAACAGGTCGGCGCGCTTGACCTGGCCGGAAACGATCAGCAGCGGCACCGATTCGATCCAGGCTCCGGCCACTGCGGTCACGGCGTTTGTCGCGCCAGGACCGGTGGTGACCATTGCCACACCCATGTTCTCGTTGATCCGGCAGTAGGCCTCCGCGGCGATGGCTGCCGCCTGCTCATGCAGGCAGGCGACCACCTCCAGGCGCGGGTGCTTGCCCACCGCATCGTTGAGGTGCATGGCACCGCCACCGGGCAACAGGAAGACGTGCTCCACGCCCAGCCCTGCGATGAAGTCAGCAATGTAGTCAGCAACACGATAAGGGCTTGGCACGTCAGTCCATCCAATAGCTCAAGAGGGTTTTTCTATCTTGGTTGGCGTTGATCGCCGGGTCGGAATAGAAGGAGTCGTTGCTATAGTGGGTCGAAGACAGCTCCTCGATAATCGCTCCATCGTCGGAGCGAAAAGCATGCCGCACACCCGGCTCGACGGTTACTACATCACCGGGGCGGCAGATGCGTTCGACTCCATCAAGATGCAGGCGCAACTCGCCATGCAGCACATGGAAGGTTTCCTCCTTGTGCTCATGGAACTGCTCAGGGTGCTGTTGCCCGGGAAGCAGCATCAGCAGCTTCTTGCAATATCCTCGATTGACCACAGTAAGCATGGTCAGGCCGATCTCATCGAAGTGTTCAAGGCCATAGTGGTGGGAAATCTCGAGGTCTACACGACCGGGAACCACTACATGGCTGTCGCGCAATTGCGTACGCACGCGCTGGACGATTTCCCAGACCTTGTCACGCACGTCACGCCGCTGCGTATTTTCCGAACTCAGCGCAGCGTCGGTGGGGATATCCACCTGAGCAGTGAATGTGGCGTACTTCGACCAGTCGTTGGCGGTGAACTGCTCGTCCTGCGGCGGAAAGGCAAAATAGATGTCGTGCTCATGTACTACTTCCCCAGTCGCTATCGGTCGGCGCGCGAACACACCACGACGCAGCGAGCGCAGGCTGTCGCGCTCAGTCTGGTTGACCGGCAGGCGTTGCTCGCCCTCACCGCACAACAGTAAGGCGGTCTGCGCCGCCCGTAGCCAATTCTCGACCTGCTGCGGGCTGGCCGAGTAAGCGTTCAGTGGATACTGATCGGTCGGCAGACCGACGTGTTTCTCGAAAATGCGTGCGCCCTTGGCCAGGGCAATCTTAACGATATCGGTGTTGTCCGGATTTTCGTGGGTGGAGAAACCGACGCGCACACCTGGATAGCGTCGGCGCAGGTAATCCAGCTGAGACAGGTGCATGTGCGCATCTGGAGTCGGGTATTCGCCAACGCAATGCAGGATGGCAAATTTCTTTTCCCGATGTGTGAGAAAGCTCACCAGGCGATCCAGCTCTTCGGTAGTCGAGCCGGCAGTGGAGACAATCAACGGCTGCTGGCTGAGCACCACTCGCTCGAGCAGCGGCCAGTCGGACATTGAGCAGCTGGCAATCTTGATACAGTCCAGCGCCTGCTCTTCGATAACCTCCACCGAGGCTTCGTCGAACGGTGTAGACATGCACAGGAAACCGTTGGCACGCATTTCCGCCACCAGCGCATCGAACTGCTCGCGCTGCAGGCGCGTTTCGCTGAAACGTTTGATGTACTTCAGATCATCGCGCCCACGCATGGCTGGATGGATAAAGCTATCCAGATTGCGATACTGCAGCTTGAAGGCAAAGCGGAAGGGAAACTTACGACAGACCTCACCAAATGCGCGGATGAGTGCAATGCCATGTTCGACATCGCCCATATGATTGTTGGCCATTTCCAGGACAAACAGTGGCTTGCTGAAAAGCTCCAACGTAGGCAGGGCAGTACTCATCACTTGATTCCTCGGCCGAGCCAGGCCTCGATCCGACTGGCGGCATGTTCCAAATGGGCTTCAGAAAGCCCTGGCCACACGCCAATCCAGAAAGTGTC
This sequence comes from Pseudomonas taeanensis MS-3, assembly GCF_000498575.2. Classification (GTDB taxonomy): domain Bacteria; phylum Pseudomonadota; class Gammaproteobacteria; order Pseudomonadales; family Pseudomonadaceae; genus Aquipseudomonas; species Aquipseudomonas taeanensis. The sequence goes on along the minus strand of NZ_AWSQ01000002.1, from coordinate 738,078 downwards.
TTTCATTATTTTGTCAGTCACCGGAAGGTCCCCGGAAACCCTGAAGTTCTGGCCCTGCATATATGGTTGGCGGGTCAGGTTACCAGCGAACAGCAGACGCGTACCGACATTATGTTCATCCAAATAGCGCAGCAGATCGATCCGTTTGAAGCCGCAGCCATCACGCAAGGTCAGCGGGAAGCCGAACCAAGACGGAGCGCTGCCTGGGGTAGCATGGGGCAGGACTAAATGTTCGGCGCAGCCCGCAAAGCGCTTGCTGAGCCAGGCGAAGTTGCGTTTACGCGCGGCAATGAAGTCATCCAGACGATCCATCTGTGCCAGCGCGCAAGCGGCTTGCATGTCAGTGATCTTCAAGTTGTAGCCTAGGTGAGAGTAGGTGTACTTGTGGTCATAGCCCTCAGGCAGATCGCCAAGCTGCCAGTCAAAGCGCTTGCCGCAAGTATTGTCCTCACCCGGTGCACAGTAGCAATCGCGCCCCCAGTCCCGGAATGATTCCATGATGCGTTTGAGCTGCGGGGTGTTGGTGAACACAGCGCCGCCCTCCCCCATGGTGATGTGGTGCGCTGGATAAAAGCTCAGAGTACCGATATCACCAAAAGTACCCACCGCCTGTTCTTCGAATGTCGCACCCAACGCATCGCAACAGTCCTCAATCAACCACAGGTTGTAGCGGTCGCATAACTCGCGGATTACCCGGAGGTTGAACGGATTACCCAGGGTGTGGGCCAACATAATGGCCTTAGTGCGGGGGCCGATCGCCGCTTCTACTAGTTCGGGATTAACGTTGTAAGTGGCCAATTCGACATCGACGAACACCGGCACGGCACCAAACTGCAGAATAGGATTTACCGTGGTCGGGAAGCCCGCCGCCACGCCGATCACTTCGTCTCCCTTGCGAATCGCACGATCACCGAGACGAGGCGAAGTCAGTGCGGAAAAGGCCAGCAGATTCGCAGAGGAGCCCGAGTTGGTGGTCAAAACACTGCGCCGCCCAAGATAACGAGCTAGCCGTCTCTCGAAGGCTTCATTGAAGCGCCCGGTAGTAAGCCAACCGTCGAGCACCGCTTCGGTCATCGCTTGCAACTCCGGCGCTCCTATCACCTTGCCCGAAGGGGGCACCGCACTCAGACCAGGGACGTAGGGCGCAGGGGCCATATGTAGCTGTGCATAACGACCCACTAGGTCGGCAATCTGTTGGCGCAACTGCTGCGCCGTCTGCTCACTCATTGAATATCGCCTTGATACGCTACGATCTGCGCGCGGGTGAATGCCTGCATGTCTTGACCATCCTGCCAGGCCTGATGCCACACAAGAGTCTGCTCCAAGGTTTGCTGCAGTGACCAGCGCGGATTCCAGCCCAACAGCCGGCGTGCCTTGGATGAATCCAGCGCCAGCAGCCCGGCTTCATGGGGTTGTGGTTCTGCCCCCTGGACCCAGTCGGCACGACCCACCCACTGCCGGGCAAGATGCTCAACAACCTCAGCAACACTAGCGACGCCCTGCGCGTCCGGACCAAAGTTCCAGGCCGAGGCCGCAGCCTCACCCTGTTCTACCAGCGCCTGCGCCAGCAGCAGGTAGCCGTACAATGGCTCGAGCACGTGCTGCCAAGGCCGGGTTGCTTGCGGATAGCGCAGGGTCAGCGACTCGCCTTGTTGCCAAGCGCGCAGGATGTCAGGGATAAGTCGCTCCGGCGACCAGTCTCCACCACCCAGCACGTTGCCGGCACGGGCAGTGGCCAAGGCCACCCCGCGACTCTGCAGGAAGGAGGCGCGATAGGATGAACAGAGCAGTTCTATGCAGGCCTTACTATTGCTATACGGGTCGAGCCCACCAAGGGCGTCCTGTTCGCGGTAAGGCCAAACCCATTCGCGGTTGTCGTAGCACTTGTCGGTCGTCACCACTACTACGGCGCGCAGCGAGTCGCACTGGCGTGCTGCTTCGAGCAGGTTTACCGTACCCATAACGTTGACCGCATAAGTATCTGCCGGTGCGCGATAGGACTCACGCACCAGCGGTTGGGCCGCCAAGTGCAGGATGATCTCCGGACGAAAATCGACCACAGCCTGCATGAGTGCCTGCGCGTCGCGGATGTCGGCCAGCTGGCCCGGAATCACTTCCGCCAGTTGCGCCACCTGCCACAGAGACGGCGTGGCCACCGCCGGCAACGCATAGCCAAAAACCTCCGCACCTAGTTCGCGCAGCCACAGGGCCAGCCAGCCGCCCTTGAAACCGGTGTGCCCCGTGAGAAAGACCCTGCGTCCCGACCAGAATGCCGGACTCAGCGCCATAGTTGCCATTCCGCCTGGCCGTTCTTCCAGCGCTCCTCAAGCAACACACGGTCGCGCAAAGTATCCATCGCATGCCAAAAACCGCGGTGCAGGTGACTCATCAGTTCGCCTCTGTCCGCCAGCATACGCATCGGCTCATATTCCCACGTGGTGGAATCACCTTCGATGTAATCGAACACTCCGGGCTCAAGCACGAAGAAACCGCCGTTTATCCAGCCACCATCTCCCAGGGGCTTTTCCTGGAAACCCTTGACCTGTTGCCCACTCACAGCCAGAGCGCCGTAGCGACCGGGTGGCTGAACTGCGGTGACCGTTGCCAGTTTTCCGTGCTGGCGGTGGAAGTCAATGATTGCAGAGATATCTACATCGGCAACACCATCGCCATAGGTAAAACAGAAGGTTTCATTCCCCAAATATTCCCGCACTCGCCGCAGACGCCCACCTGTTCCGGTGTGCTCTCCCGTATCGACCAGCGTAACGCGCCACGGCTCAGCATGACGGCCATGGATATGCATCTGGTTTTCCGCCATATCGAAGGTGACATCCGACATGTGCAGGAAATAGTTGGCAAAATACTCCTTGATGACATAACCCTTGTAGCCGAGACAAATTACAAAGTCGTTGATGCCATAGTGCGAGTACATCTTCATGATGTGCCAAATGATTGGCTTACCGCCTATCTCGATCATTGGCTTAGGCCGGAGGTGGGATTCCTCACTGATTCGAGTGCCTAATCCACCGGCAAGTATGACTGCTTTCATTATTATGCTCATCCATCAACCCTATGCCGCAGCCTGCGCATAGACAATTTACTGACAGTATTTCGCGAGTTAACTCTTCGAGGCAAAATACATGCCTAAATAAAGCGCAATAAACCATGCCAAATGATGACTGATGGAAAGCGCAGATCATGGAGCATGCATTCGCCCTGCCTGGGGCAGCCTAGACAACGCTCAACTACGTTGCGCAGAACGCGCCTCTCTAGACACCGCGGCACTATACCCACCGACATGCAGAATAGGTTGAACACCGCGTTGAGCGGCAGCAAGGTGAGGGGTGGGCAGTTGGGACTGGTACATGATGCACAATGCCTAGGAGCACATATGGGCGAGCGGCACTTGTGCGGCCGTCGCACGGCCTTGCCAATACTGCGCTCACCAACATCGAGCTGGGTTGGCACATCACTGAAAATCCGCTTGCGCTTGACGATGCCTTCACTCACGGAGTCAGCATAAGTGCGGGTCAATGTTGTACAAAGCAATGCGTGAATGGATTGTTGTACGCCTTCGGCCCTGATATCCCCATGCAAACGCGCATAACTCGCGCACCTACCCAGGAATCGCAATACTGGGAGAGTACCCAACGGCCTCGCTCACGGCCTCAGCCCAGTTTATTGAATAGACTGAGCCCGGCGATCTTGATATAGCTCTGCTGCGACGCTTCCAGAACAATGGTCTGGAAGGACAACCGCGACAGGGCTTCGGCGTAGTCCAGTTCGCGCAAGTCGGCCTGCACGGACTTGTTGACCAGCGCGACGTCTTCGTTATCGGTCTGGGTCGAATCGATGATGTTCAGGCGCGCGCCGATTTCACCGCGCACACTGTCGACGGTGCTCATGCCGTGGTCGAGGTTGGTCAGGGCTACAGCCACCGCATCACGCACCTGCAAGCCAGTCGCCGGGTTTTCCAAGCTAGTGCGTAACTGAGAGATGGTATCGAGGATGCCCTGTTTTTGCCGTGAGGGATCAGCAGTGATCTGGATGCTTTCGCCGCCCACAGGCACACCGTCGAACTGCACGCTAACCCCACGAAACACAAGCTGGTCGCTAGTTACATCGTCAGCATCCATACGCCCGCTGGCGAGCACGGCTCCGGCAGGAATGTCGTAGATGTCGTAGCGTTTCGGATCTGTCGGATCGAAGCGGATTTCGATACCCGTACCGGGGAACGCCGGGTTGCCGGCAAAGACCACCTCATCTTGCACCAGCGGTGGCGACACGCTGAGGGTGGAACCGGGCGCCAGTGAGGCGTCGAGCGCCGCATCCAGGCGACCGGCATTGGTGACGTTCTGGAAGATTTTCTTGCCGCTGTCGCTGATCGCCAGATCCAACGAACTGGCCACCTGCAATTTGCGCTGCCCCTCATCACCCTGATAGCTGTAGCTGCCATCGCCCTGGCGCACGAAGGGCTGGGTCTTGCCCTGAAAACCGGCGAACAAATATTCGCCGCGGGCATTGCGGGTATTCATCAGGCCGAACAGCTCTTCCTCGCGCGCCCCCAGTTCCGCCGCGATAGACTGGCGATCCGACTGACTGAGCGCACCATTGCCGGCCTGTACGGCCAACTCGCGCACACGCTGGAGAATGGTGTTGACGGAGTTGAGGGTAACTTCCTCCTGGGTCAGGCTGTTGTTCGCAGCGGTGAGGTTGTCCTTGTGCTGGGCCAGCACGCTCTGCTGTTGTTCAAGTTGCAGCAGGCGCACCGAGGCCACCGGATCATCCGCCGGGGTGAGAATGCGGTTGCCGGTGCTGATCTGCTCCTGGGTGCGGGTGACATTGGCGTAGTTGCGCTGCAGGCCTTGCACGCCGTTATTGAACGCCTGGATGGTGGAGATGCGCATGCTGGAGCCTCTTGAAGCAATCTGGGGTTCGCCACTGCTACTGGAACATGTTCGCCAGCAAGCTGGCTCCTACAGGTCAGGGGTTCGGGCTACGCCCCCCTGAGGTTTAACGGAATGTATTGATAAGGGTATCGAACAAAGAACGGGCAACTTGAATCACCTGCGCCGAGGCATTGTAGTACTGCTCGAACTTGATCAGGTTGGCCGCTTCTTCATCCAGGTTCACACCCGACAATGCATCGCGGTTATCCGTCGCCTGCTTGAGGATGGCACCGGTCGCATCACTGTCCTGCCTGGCCTGCGCGGTCAGGGTGCCGACGCGCTCGACCAGTTCGCCATAGCCATCGGTGAAGCTCGATCCGGTGCCTATACCGGTCACATTGGGGTCGACGCCAACGGTCTGCTTGTTTTGCAGGTCAACCAACTTCAGCGCATTGCGGTTATCCGATACGCCATTGGTGTTGAAACCCAGGGTAAAGGTATCGCCATTTTCTGGACGACCACTAATAGTGAAACTCACCCGATTGCCGCTGCCGAGATCCAACTCGTAAGTGTTCGTCTGCCCAGGCACGAATGCACCAGCAGGCACCCGGGCCAAGCCGGCGACGGGCGTACCCGGCGGACTCTCAAAAGCGCCAGCACCGTTATACGTCAGGCCCTGTGGCAGAGCGGCAGCAATCGCCGCACTGCTGATCGGACTGGCCCCCGCAGCAATCAGGTCAGGCTGGGTGATCGAACCATTACCGCTATTCTGCAAGTTGGCTTCAGCCCTCACGGGCGCCGCAAAAGCCAGCTGATCAGGCTGATCCAGCTGCGCAGTTATGCTAGTTGCACCCCGACGCGTGGGCTGCAACAGAAAGCGATCCCCGGCATTCGCCCCGGCGCCGGGGGTTACAGTGAAGCCTTGGTCACGTCCAGCGCTATCAGCAAAGCTGAGCACACCAGCCGTGTTGGTTACGGCTATCGACTGGCCGTCACTCAATCTCCGGGCCGTATAGTTGGTGCCATCGAAATCGAGTTGATAGTCACTGATGGTCAGCACACTGCTGTCGCTGATGTTCAGCAGCGGTTGAGCACTGCCGGTATTGGTCGCGAATGCTTTGACTCGCAATGCCGCCGACGCAGCATCGTTGAAGTCGCCAAACAGTGCAGTACCTACCTGCCCCTTCAGATCCAGGCCCTGACCAAGTTGGCTATTGACCTGCTCGCTAACCGCCAGCGCCAGGCGGCCCAGCGAATTGAGGGTCGGGTCCAGCGACTCGGCGCGGTAGCGGATCAACCCGCCCAACTCGCCGCCGGTGAGCAAACTGGTGACGCCCTGACGTGAACCGCCGGTGACGAATTCCACCTCGAACCGAGTCGGATCAGCTTGCCCTGGTACCACTTCCAGGCGGCTGGCTGCGCTGCCTACCACCAACGGCTGACCGGAGCCGACGAACAGGTTCACCGAATTACCGTCCTGCGGTACCACCGTCACACCGACATAAGTCGAGAGCTGGCGGATCGCTTCTTCGCGAGCATCGAGTAGGTCGTTTGGTTGCTGGCCGTTGGAGGACGCCACCGCGATGGCGTCGTTGTAGCTGGCGATAGAGGTAGCCAGTCGGTTGATTTGATCGCCGACTGCGGCCATCTGCTTATTGATGAAGCTGTTCTGCTCGTTGATACGGTCGGACACCGTATTGAAACGCCGGGCCAGGCCCTCCGCCTCGGACAGCACCAGTTGCCGAGCCGGGATGTTGGACGGGTCTTCGGCTGCAGTTTGCAGCGAGGAGAAAAACTTCTGCAACGACGGCGTTATGCCGGTGGTGGAACCGGCCAGCAGCGAATCGAGCTGCTCGATTTGGCTCTTGTAGGCATTCACGTCGCTACTGAGCGCGGTGCTGCTGCGCAACTGAGTGCTCAAGAACTCGCTGTAACTGCGGCGAATATCCACCAACGTGGTACCCGAACCGATGTAGCCTGCGCCACTGAACTGTGGGTTGCGCGTCGCCTGAACCGCGTCCTGCCGGGAAAACCCGGGGGTGTTGACGTTGGTGATGTTATGGCCGGTGACGGCCAGCGAGGTCTTGTTCGCGGAGAGCCCAGACAGGCCAATATTAAGTAAGTCAGCCATAGCTCAGCCTCAGGTCCGGGTGGTCAAGCTGTCGGCTGCAGCCACGGCCTGATAGGTCTGCATCTGCCGTGCGATCTGCGCCACCTTGCGCGCATAATTCGGGTCGGTGGCGTAACCGGCCTGCTGCAACTCGCGGACGAACCGCTCTGGATTGGCGGTGGCGTTCAACGCACCCTGATAGCGGCCGTTGTTCTGCAGGAAGCTCACGTAGTCGTCGAAGCTTTGGGCATAGGAGTCGTAGGCACGGAACGAGGCGGCTTCTTTCACCGCCTTGCCCCCTTTGTACTCGGTGGTCTGCACCCGCGCCGACTCACCATCCCAGCTGTTGTGGGTCTTGATGCCGAACAGGTTGTGGCTGCTGGAGCCGTCCTGCTGGCGGATGATCGACTTGCCCCAGCCCGTCTCCAGCGCGGCCTGGGCCACCAGGTAGCGCGCCTCGACACCTATCTTCTCGGCGGCCTTTTCGGCCATGGGCAACAGTGCAGCGACGAACTCCTGCGGCGAGCTGAATACCGACTTACCCACTGCCGACGCCTGCTGGGCCAGGCGACGACCGCTGATGGCATCGCTGCCGTCGAGGCTCAGGGGCTTGTCGTTAGGCGCTGCAAACGCCTTGGCCGGAATCCAGTCGGCGTACGCCAGTGGCTGGGCCTCTGCGGCGGTGGCCGAAGGCGTGATGCCGGCCATCAGGCGGTCGCTGGGCTTACCTGGCAGCGCCAGGCGGCGCTGGTTGATCAAGGTCGAGTCGTCGCGACGGCTGTCGACCTTGGCCAGCGGCTTGCTCGGTGCATGCGGCAGCGGCTCGTCAACCTGGGCGAACGGATTCGGTCGCGCACTGGCATCCTTGAGCTGCGACATCTGTCGCACCAGCACATCGGCCAGGCCGATGCCATTCTGGTTGTTCGACAGCGTCACCGACAGCTGCTGGTCATGCATGTCCTGATAGGTCTTGCTCTCGTTGCTGTTCATGAAGTTGCCTTCGCCGAACACTTCGTTGGCCGAGCGCATGGTTTTGAGCATTTCATTGAGGAACAGCGATTCGAACTCCTTCGCCACCTTGCGGATGTTCTGCTCGTTATCGCCACCCACTTTGAGCTGGCTGAGGCGGTTCAGATCGGTAAAGGCGCCGCTGTCCAGCGGGCTTTTACCATTGCCGAGCAAACCGGCCGAGAGTTTAGTGTCCATCGTATGCGACCTCTTTTAGATCACGATCAGGTCGGCCTGCAGGGCGCCGGCTTGCTTGAGCGCCTCCAGGATGGCCATCAAGTCGGAAGGCGAGGCGCCGACCTGGTTCACCGCGCGGACGATTTCATCCAGGGTGGTACCGGGGCCGAACTTGAACATCGGCTTGGCCTCTTGATCGGCATTCACCCGCGAGCGCGGCACTACCGCAGTCTGGCCGCCAGACAGCGCTTCCGGCTGGCTGACGATCGGGTCTTCGGTGATGGTCACCGTCAGGCTGCCGTGGGTCACGGCTGCCGGCTGCACCCGCACGTTCTGGCCGATGACTATGGTGCCGGTGCGCGAGTTGATGATGACCTTGGCCACCGCCTGCCCTACTTCTACCTGGAGGTTTTCCAGGATCGACAGGTAATCCACCCGCTGATTCGGGTCGAGCGGCGCGCTGACGCGAATCGAGCCGCCGTCTAGCGCTTGCGCCACGCCCGGGCCGAGCAATTCGTTGATCTGGTCGACGATATTCTTCGCCGTGGTGAAATCAGGACGATTGAGGTTGAGGGTCAGCGTATTACCCTGATCGAACCCACTCGGCACCGGTCGCTCGACCGTGGCACCACCGGGTATGCGCCCGGCCGACGGCACGTTGACGGTAATCCGCGATCCATCGCTACCCTCGGCATCGAAGCCGCCGACCACCAGGCTGCCTTGGGCGATGGCGTAGACATTGCCGTCGATACCCTTCATTGGCGCCATCAGCAGGCTGCCACCACGCAGGCTCTTGGCATTACCAATGGAGGAAATGGTGATGTCGATGGTCTGACCCGGCTTGGCGAACGCCGGCAGATCGGCATGAATGGACACCGCGGCGACGTTCTTCAACTGCACGTTGCCGCCTTGCGGCACGCGGATGCCAAACTGCGCCATCATGTTGTTGAAGGTCTGCACAGTGAAGGGTGTCTGCGTGGTCTGGTCGCCGGTGCCATTGAGGCCGACGACCAGGCCGTAGCCGATCAGCTGGTTGCTGCGCACGCCCTGAATACTGGCCAGATCCTTGAGCCGCTCGGCCTGAGCAACGGATGCCAGCAGCAGCGCCGCGACGGTGATCACCCACTTCATCATGCTCATGCTCTCACGTCTCAAAACGGCCACAGCGGGCTAACAAAAAAGCGATCCAACCAGCCCGGCTGACTGGCATCGGCGAAGGCGCCGGTGCCCGAGTAGGTGATGCGCGCATCGGCAATTCGCGTCGAGGGCACGGTGTTGTCTGTGGCGATATCGTCGGCCCTGACCAGCCCGGCAATACGCACCAGCTCATTACCGGTGTTGAGGGTCATCCACTTCTCGCCACGCACGGAGAGAATGCCGTTGGGCAACACTTCCGCCACAGTGACGGTGATCGAGCCGGACAGACTGTTGCCTTGAGCTGCCTTGCTATCCCCGCTGGTATCCCGGGTGGCGCTGTAGCCGGTTTCCAGCCCGAGGTTGTCGCCGGTCAATGGATTGAGGATGTTGCCGGAGCCCGGATTGCGCAGCGACACGCCACCACCGAACAGCGAGGTCAGGCCTATCTTCGCGCTGCTGTCTTTCTTGATCTGCGAGCCGGCGTTCTTGCTGGCCTGGGTCCGCTCATTGAGGGTGATGGTGATGATGTCGCCGACACGATGAGCCTTGCGATCATCAAACAGGCTGTTCTCGAAGCCGGCCTGATAGATAGAACCGTTGTTCTGCGCGGCCGGCAACGGCGTACGCGGCAACACCGGCGCATAGTAGGGATCATCCGGCTTCGGCGGCGGCGACACACAGCCGCTCAGGGCCGCAAGCGCAAGCATCGAGAGCACAATAATAAGCCGGTTCATAACCACTACCTCACGGCGTTCATGTTCAAGCCAAGCAGGGCTACGCCCCGCCAGGCATTAAAGATTCTGTGACACGAAGGCCAACATCTGGTCGGCGGTGGAGATAACTTTCGAGTTCATCTCGTAGGCACGCTGGGTGGTGATCATGTTCACCAACTCCTCGACCACACTGACGTTGGAATTTTCCAGGGTGTTCTGCAGGGTGGTACCCAGCCCATTCAGGCCCGGCGTACCGACCTGTGGGGCGCCACTGGAGGCGGTTTCCATAAACAGGTTGCTGCCGATCGCTTCCAGGCCGCCCGGATTGATGAAATCGGCGGTCTGCAAGTTGCCGACGATCTGCGGCTGCGGGTTGCCAGTAGTCGTCACCGACACCGTTCCGTCTTCGCCGACGGTAAAGGTCTTGACCTCGTTGGGCAGGACGATGGCCGGCTCCAGGGCAAAGCCATTGGAGGTGACCACCTGACCGTCGGAGTTCAGATGGAAGCTACCGTCGCGGGTGTAGGACACCGTGCCGTCCGGCATCAGCACCTGAAAGAAGCCACGACCGTTGATCGCCATATCCATCGGTTGCTCGGTAGTCTGCAGGCTGCCAGCAGTGAAAATCTTCTGGGTGCCCACCACGCGCACCCCGGTGCCGAGTTGCAAGCCGGACGGCAGTTGACTGTCCTGGCTCGACTGACCACCCGGCTGACGGCGAATCTGGTAGAGCAAGTCTTCGAACTCGGCGCGATCACGCTTGAAGCCCGTGGTCGAGACGTTGGCCAGGTTGTTGGAAATGGTGGTCAGGTTCATGTCCTGGGCGGACAGACCGGTCTTGCTGACCCACAGTGCCGGAAGCATATCGATTCTCCTCGGGTGCCGTATTCATGGCGCCGCGTGTTGGTAATTAGCTAGATTGCAAAACGCGCGCCATCGCCGTGTCATTGTCTTCGGCGGTGCGCATCATCTTCACTTGCAGTTCGAACTGACGAGACAGGGAGAGGATCGCGGTCATCTCTTCCACCGCATTGACGTTGCTCGACTCGAGAAAACCGGAGGTCACCTGCACCGTGGCATCAGTCAGCAGCGGCTGCTGGCCGCTGTAGCGCATCAAGCCGTCAGTGCCCTTGTGCATTTGTTTGAGATCGGGGTTGACCAGCTTCAGTCGGTCGACTTCCGCGAGTACGTTCGGCGCCTCGCCGAGGGCGCGAATGCTGATGGTGCCGTCCTGACCAATCTCGATTTTCTGCTCCGGCGGCACGGCAATTGGCCCGGCATTGCCCATCACCGGCAAGCCGTTGCCGGCACGTAGCATGCCTAAGGCGTCGACATTCAGGCTGGCGGTACGCACATAGGCCTCACTGCCATCTGCCGCCTGCACGGCCAGCCAACCCTGGCCGCCAATCGCCACATCCAGATCGCGTCCCGTCTCTTGCAGAGCGCCGGGAGTGAAGTCGGTACCGGGGCGCTCGCTCATGGCGTAGACCCGCGCCGGATGACTGTCACCGAACACCGGCATCGAACGCGCCTGTTCGAAGTCGCGGCGAAAGCCACTGGTCGAGATATTCGCCAAGTTATTGGCATGTGCGCTCTGAGCCAGAGTGTTGTTGTGGGCTCCGCTCATGGCGACGTACAGCATCTTGTCCATGGTTACTCTCCGAGGTGGGCGTACCGCCCGCTGCTCTGCAAGGCTCTTTGCTATGAATATGAGCAAATACCGCGCCAGCCTCGGATAATATTTATCAAGTCTTTGAAATATATGAATTTATATAAAACAAAAGGCCCCATTGAGGGGCCTATAAACACGCCTTGCGGCGAAAGACTGCCGCCTGCGGCAAGCGAGTGACAAGGGAGCGAGACACACCACTGAGTCGAAACCCAGCCAGCCCTGCCTCGCCACCCTCACACCTGACCTAATAGACCAGGACTTAACACCTATCAGCGCAAGTTGATGATGGTCTGAGTCACCGCGTTTTCAGTCTCGATGGTCTTGGCGTTCGCCTGATAGTTACGCTGAGCAACGATCAGGTTGACCAACTGATCAGACAGTTCGACGTTGGAGTCTTCCAACGCCCCAGCCTGCAGAGAACCCAACGTGCCAGAGCGCGGCGTTCCCACTACCGGCTCGCCAGACTCGAACGACTGCACCCAGGCGGTCTTACCCACCGGTGTCAGCCCCTGGGTGTTAGCGAAGGTGGCCAACACCACCTGCCCCTGCACCCTGGATTGCCCATTAGTGTAGCGGGCAAAAATAACCCCGGTATCGTCGATCTCCAGACCCGACAACTGCCCCGTGGTGTAACCATCCTGACTGACGCTGTTGACCGCGAAAGCGCTAGCGAACTGAGTGGCCTTGCGCAGATCGATATTGATAGGCACAGCAGGGGTGTTGGTACCGTTGGCACTCCAGACCGGCGGTACCGAGCTGTCCGGAGCGGCCGGCACCCAGTTGGTCAGATCCAAGGTACCGTTGGCATTCACGGTCAGATCCGTGGATGTCAGACCTGCCAGATTCAACTGACCGGAAGCCGTGAAATTCAGAGCGGTGGAGAACGGCGTGGTCGAGGTCGGCACATTGGGGTTGCGACCATCGATCAACACATTCATCGTCCAGTCATTAGCGCCTGTCTTGACGAAATACTGCGTCAAGGAATGGGCATTGCCCTGACTGTCATAGATGTTGGTCGAAGTCGACGAGTTGTAAGTAGTGGGGTCATTCGGATTGAACGGCGTGTTGCTGGGCACCTCATTGGTCGAGTTCAGGTTGAACACCTGATCCAGGTCGGTCGTGGCGCGCGGCGCCTGACTCGACGTTTGAATCTGGATGTCACTGACAATGCCATTTTGCAGGTTACCGTTGCCATCAACCGCATAGCCCTGCAGCTTGTAACCGAAGTTATTCACCATAAAGCCATCGCGATCGGTGCCGAAATAGCCGGCACGAGTGTAGCTGACATCGCCGTTGTTACTGGTCTGGAAAAAACCATTGCCGTTGATCGCCAGATCCAGAGCGTTCTGTGTGTAATTGATGTTGCCCTGATTGAATAACTGCGAAACATTCGCCAACAACACGCCACTGCCCTGAGAGTTTTTGCCGCTGCCCACCACAGAGGAGGCATAAAGGTCGGCGAACTCGGCACGCGACTGCTTGAAGCCAGCCGTACCCGCGTTAGCGATGTTATTGCCGGTAACATTGAGATCGCTGGTTGCAGAGCGCAGACCACTAAGACCGATATTAAACGACATGGATGTCTCCTTTGCCGGTACCGCCGGCGATTAAAACCTGTGAGTTATTGACCGATCATCTGCACCTGCGAGAGTGGCACGCTGCCAAGCCCCGCCAGGTTGAGGGTCAGCTCGCTACCGCCCAAGGTCACACTGTCGACGTTGGCCGGCAGCAGGGTGTAAAGCCCCTTGGTTTCGCCTTCATAAGTCGCCTGCGCCTCGAACTTGTAAGTACCAGGCGGCAACAGATTGCCGCTGGCATCCTTACCGTCCCAAATGAAGCTGACATTACCTGCAGCCTGCTCGCCCAGATTGACCCGACTGACCGCCACGCCGGCCTGGTCATATACGTTGACGTAGACATTGCTGCTGGTGGTCGGCAACACCAGACTGGCCTTGAAGCTTTCACTTGTGTCCACCACCGCCTTGTCGGTCGGCACGATGACCTTACGCCCGACCAGGGAAGACGCCTGCAGTGCCTGAGAGGACTGATAACCCGAGACCAGCGATTCCATGCTGCCGTTGAGCTTCTCAATACCCTCGACCTGGCTGAACTGCGCCAATTGGGCGATAAACTCGCCATTACCCTGCGGCTCCAACGGGTTCTGGTTATTCAATTGAGCCACCAGCAAGTTGAGGAACTCGTTCTTGCCCAGTTCATCCTTGCCCGCCGATTCGCTCTGTATCTGGTATTGATCGAGTGCCGAACCAGTGACGCCGCCAGTGCTGGTAATACTCATGCGCTGCTCTCCTTGACGGCTTACTGACCCAGGGTCAGTACGCGCTGCAACATTTGTTTGGCGGTATTCATCATCTCAACGTTGGTCTGAAAGGACCGGCTGGCCGAGATCATGTCAGCCATCTCCTCGACCACATTGACGTTGGGGTAATACACGTAACCGTCGCCGTTTGCCGCCGGATGATTCGGCTCGTAGCGTGCCACCAACTCACTCTGATCCTCGACGATGCCGAGTACCTGCACACCACGCCCCGCTTGCTCCTGATCGGCAAACAGCGAGCCACTGCCACCTTCCTGCGCCTGCTGGAACATGGTGGCGAACACCGGGTGACGTGCGCGATAAGTCTGATCGATACTCGACGACACGGTTTCGGCATTGGCGATGTTGCTGGAAATGGTATTCAAACGAGTGCTCTGGGCACTCATGCCGGTTCCAGCAATATTGAAGACATTAGAGAGTGACATGGCTCAGGCTCCTTTAGTCGCCGCGCAGGGCGCTGACCAGCCCTTTGAACTTGCTATTGAGAAAGGTGAAGCTGGCTTGGAACTGCACGGCGTTTTCCGCATAGCTGGCCTGTTCGACCTGGAGATCGACAGTGTTCTGATCGAGCGACGGTTGAAACGGAGTGCGATAGGCCAAGTCGGCACCCCCCATAGCCAGCCCTTCTGCGGCAATATGCCGGCTGTTGGTTGTACTCAGCCCCGCCGGAACCCGCTGACTTTTCGCACTCTGCGCGGCCAGCACCGAGGCGAAATCCAGGTCGCGCGCCTTGTAGTTGGGGGTATCGGCGTTGGTCATGTTGTTGGCCAGCACTTCGGCACGCTGAGCGCGGAAGCCGAGAGCTTTTTCATGGATACCGAGTGCACTTTCGAAGCTGATGGTCATGATCAGGAACCTTTGCCGTTTGGCTTGCCTGTTTTCCGTGCAAGACATTAAGCAAGGTGCATGCCATTATATTTTTTACTTATTTTTCAATCACTTATAAAAAACAAGCGACCTATAGACTGCCTGAGCGGCAATAGCTTTCCGCCCACTGGCAAGCCAAGCGGCAATCCATTGCGCGCCTTGCCGCCCAGCGCCATAAAAAACGGGAGGCCACTGGCCTCCCGTTTTGATTGTACGAAATATGTATTGCCTGCAGCTCACTTCACCTTGTAGATGATCCCCGGACTGCACTGCACCATCTGATAGTGACTCGGCAGACCATTGAGCGCCTCCGATGCACCGAGGAACAGATAGCCGCCCGGCTTTAACATGGCATGGATGCGCGTGAGGATGTCTTTCTTCACCTCAGCGGAGAAGTAGATCAAGACGTTGCGGCAGAACACGATATCGAATTTGCCGAGACTGGCATAACTATCCAGCAGGTTCAGCGGACGAAACTCGACACGACTCTTGATCGCCGGCTTGACCACCCAACGCCCCGGCCCTTTAGGGTCAAAGTAGCGCTGCAGGCGTTCCGCAGATAGCCCACGCCCCATCGCCAGGCTGTCGTACTCGCCAGATTTACAGTTGGCCAGCATCGACGGCGAAAGGTCGGTGGCAACAATCTGCACCCCCGCCTTGAGCTGTCCGATATTGGTTTTTTCAAACTCATCGATGCTCATCGACAAGGAGTAAGGTTCCTGCCCGGAAGAGGAAGCCGCCGACCAGATGCGCAAGCGCTGACCCGGATTGGCCTTGATCAGCTCGGGCAGCACGCGATTCTTCAACACTTCGAAGGGATAGACATCGCGAAACCACAGGGTTTCGTTGGTAGTCATGGCATCCACGACCAGCTCACGCAAACCACCACGCGGCTGATTTTGCATGCGCTGAACCAACTCACCCAGGGTTTTGATGCCGTGCTGCTCCATCAACTTATTCAGTCGACTGGACACCAGGTACTGCTTATTGCTGCCCAGCAGAATGCCACAGGCTTTTTCCAGGAAGACCCGGAACTGTTCAAAATCCAAATTACCTGAAGACACTCACGAGGCCTCGCCAATCAAAGTGTTGTGCCGAGAGTCTGCCCCTCAACCCCATCTAGGGTTGCGCAAAAACCACTACGGCAATTATTCGGCATTAAAACAGATATCGCACACGCGAAGCGCTGAACACTTACCCTGCCACACTGAAGGGTCAGCCCTGGGTGATTCCCCGCATCGCGGTGCCACTGTTCCTTACCCAATCTTCGCTCGCGATGATCTCACGCAGTTTGATCTGCCGCGTTTATCCGCTCTACCACCCGTGACGCCAATTCATCTGGCCGGAACTTGGCGAGAAAATCATCGGCGCCGACTTTCTTCACCATAGCCTGATTGAACACCCCGGACAGAGAAGTATGCAGGAGAATGTGCAGCCCCTGCATGCGCGCATCACCGCGAATTTCCGTCGTCAGGGTATAACCGTCCATTTCTGGCATCTCAATGTCGGAAATCAGCATCAGTAGCTCTTGGTTAGGCGACCGACCCTCCTCCACCATCTTGCGCAAATAACCCAACGCCTCGCGACCATCATTCAGCGCAGTGACTTCAACACCGACAGTCTGCAGGCAGCGCATCACCTGCTTTCGCGCCACCGAAGAGTCATCGACAATCAACACATGTTTAGTGACCGCTTTGCTCTGGGTTTCAACATCGATAACCCCAGCTGAGATCGCCTCGGAAGTCGGTGCTACTTCGGCGAGAATTTTCTCCACGTCGATAATTTCCACCAACTCTTGATCCAGCCGCGTCACCGCCGTGAGGTAATGATCACGGCCAGCGCCCTTGGGTGGCGGATGGATCTCTTCCCAGTTCATATTGACGATGCGCTCCACCGAACGCACCAGAAAGCCCTGAACCTTGGTGTTGTATTCGGTGATGATCACGAAGCTGTTTTTCAAGTCGCTCAGCGGCGCCTTACCGGTTGCCATGGACAAGTCGAGAATGGGGATGGTGCCGCCGCGAATACTCGCCACGCCACGCACCACCGGGCTGGACTTTGGCATGATGGTGAGTTTGGGGCATTGCAGCACCTCCTTCACCTTGAACACATTGATTCCATACAACTGCTTGCCATCAAGGCGAAACAGCAGTAACTCCAAGCGATTTTGACCAACCAACTGAGTTCGCTGGTTAACCGAATCCATTACACCGGCCATGCCCAAACTCCTGTGTGTGAGTAGCGCACATTGCGCTTAGCCTAGCAGGCGGCACGGGCCTTGCTTTTGACTCAGCATGAACGCAGAAACGACAATTTATCGACACATCATGGCAAAAAGCCACCAGCTACTGGCGGTTTTACCGGCTTTACTTGCACTCGGCTATAGCTCCATCGCTGCCGCTTCAGCAACCTTGCCTGAACAGCTTATCGGCGTCACCCAGAGATTTCTTGAGGAGGCCGTTAGCGATTACTTGGAGCGCAGTAAAATCCAAGGGCGGCATGAGGTTGAGATTAATCGGCTCGACTCACGCCTGCGCTTGCCCTTGTGCGACAAAGACTTGGTGGCCAGCCTGGAAAGTCCGACCGAACCCATCGGCCGGGTTACTGTGCGCGTTCGTTGCGAAGGCAGCGCTGTCTGGACGGTATTTGTTCCCGGCCAGGTGCGCCTGTATCGCGAGGTGGTTACAGCCAGACGTCCACTCAAACGCAATAGCCTACTGACAGATGCAGATATAGCATTGGCGGAACGTGATACCGGCCTGCTCAACCAAGGCTATCTGTCCTCTTTAAAACAGGCGATTGGCAAGAAATTGACGCGCCCACTGCTGCCGGATCAAGTGCTGACACCGGCGTACGTCGAGCAAGCGGAGGTCATTTATAAAGGTGACCAGGTGGTGATCAGCGCACACAGTGGCACTATCAGCGTGAGAATGCCCGGCGAAGCCTTATCGGACGGGACGCTCGGAAAACAGATCAATGTACGCAATCAACGATCGCTGCGCGTGATCAAGGCGCGGGTAACCGGTCCAGGCCAAGTCGAAGTGGCAATGTAGGCATGATTCTTGTACTAGCATTTTCCTGACAATTTCTTACACTCGGCATAGAGTGTTACCTGGCGCACATTTTATTGCCTGATTGCCCTAAAGTTTCCCAAGACACCGCCGACAAGCTAGGCAAGCGCCCAAACACTGTTCGAGGTTTTGCATCATGGTCATCGACTTCAATCGGCTAAACAACGCCTCTTCGCCCGCTAGCTCAGGGCGTGTCGGCGGCACCCAGGCTGGTGGCGAAAAAGATGCCATCGGCACTAAACAGCCCGCACAGGCTCCGACCGAACAAGCAGCAGCCGGCAAAAGCGGCGAGTCCGTACAAATCAGCCGCGAAGCACAGCAACTGCAGAAAATCAGCGAAAAATTGAGCGAACAACCTATCGTTAACAAAGAGCGTGTCGCGCAGCTTAAACAAGCTATTGCCGATGGCAGCTACCAAGTCGACAGCCAACGGGTTGCCAGCAAATTGCTTGATTTCGAATCCCAGCGTTAGCCTCAGGATTGCGCTGGGAGCGATGGACGCCTACTCCCCAAGAGCCCGTGATGCACGATACTTCCCTGCTAGAGTTGTTCACCTCCGATATCGGCAGCGCCGAGCAACTGCTTGAACTAATCGATGCCGAATTCAAAGCTCTGAGCGAGCGCGATCTACCGCGCCTGCAAGGGATTCTGACAGACAAGCAACCCCTGCTTGCACTGCTCGATCAGCATGGCCAAGTACGCAGCCAATTTTTACTCGGCCTGCAGCTCAGCGCCGATCGCCTCGGCCTGGAGACCCTCGCCGCACGCTCCGCTCACGGGGCCGAATTGCTCGCCCGCAGCGATGCACTGAGCGCGTTACTTGAGCGCTGCCAGGCCGCGAATCTGCGCAATGGCCGCCTGATCCGCGCCAACCAGGCATCGACCCACAGCATGCTTGGCATACTCCGTGGCGCTGAAACGCCCAGTCTCTATGACAGTCACGGCGGTACCGCTAAAATCGGTCAACAGCGTCCGCTCAGTCGAGCCTGACACCTAACAAGGCACAAGGAGCACACGACCGTAGCGTCAGTATGCTAGTGTCGCCGCATTTGCTTGGAGAGTTCTGGACCGTGTCCAATCCCTTTCTCGAGGACGATGGCCCGCAACCACCCAAGGCGCTCAAAGCGCCGGTGGAAATCGCTGCCAACCTTCGCCAACTGCAACAAGATCACGATCCGCTGTTCATCACCTTCCATGAACGCAGTCAGCATTTTCAGAGCTACCTGATTGAGGTCGACCGCGAGAAAAACCGCCTGATCCTCGATGAGATGATTCCCAGCGATGGTGAGCGCTTCCTGCAGAATGGAGAGCCATTCCGTATCGAAGCCTTCCATGACGGCGTCCGCGTCGCCTGGGAGTGCCTGCAAACCGTAAAGATCACCGAACACCAGGGCTCACGCTGCTATTTCAGCCCGATGCCCAAGGAAGTGCATTATCACCAACGCCGCAATGCCTATAGAGCGCCGCTCAAGCAGTCAGAGCAGGTGCAGGTAGAGCTGGCTGGTAATAAGAAGTTACGCACGCCCATTAAAGGGCAACTGCTGGATATTTCCGCGACTGGGTGCAAGCTGCGCTTGCCCGGCGATGCCAGCCATAGCCTGCAAGCAGGTCAGGTCTACGAACGCTTTACTGCCCAACTGCCTTTTGGCCCGCTGACCCTGGCGGTGGAGTTGCGCCACGTGGGGTACGAAGAAAAACTCGATACGACTTTTGTCGGCGTGCGTTTCTACCGCATTGGCGGCCTGGAGCAGCGCCAGGTCGAGCGCTTTGTCTATCAACTACAGCGCGAAGCCCGGCGCTTCGACAGCGACGGCCTGCTGTAGCTCAGACCTCAACTCGGATACCTAACGCCGCCAAGCGCGGCAGATCCTCAGGGCGATCCACATCCCACAACACCGGCAACAGCTGATGACTCCACTCCAACTGTTGCAGGCGCTCTCGAGTCACCGCCAAGACTCGGTCCGAACCCCAGGGCATGGCGTTAAACAACGAAGGATGTACGCGGCGTAAACCGAGCAGGACATAACCGCCGTCCTCGGCCGGACCCAGCACTACCGGCTGCGTATGCAAAGCGGCACAGGCGCCACTCAGGTATTCGGCATCCAATGCAGGGCAATCGTTTCCGATCAATATCACCCCATCGCTTTCCGCCAACCCCAATACGGATATCCAGCGCATCCGCTCGCCCAGATCACCCACGGGCTGTTCAACCAGCGTCCAGCCCAGGTCGTCAGCCAGCCCCTGCAGACTCGCATCGGGCGTGTCATCCAGCCACAAAAAACGCTGACTGAACCCCTCAGCCGGCAACTGCAAGGTGCGCTCTAACAACAAGCGCTGCAAGTCGCACGCCCCTTCTGGCCCCAGCGCAGGGATCAACCGTGTCTTCACTCGCCCAGGCACCGGCGAGCGTGCTAGTAAGTGCAAAGAAATAGACAGACTCATAGCGGTGGCCCTCCGCGATACTGGCGCGCCAACCGAGCCGGACTGGCACCACAATAGTAAGCCAACCGTAAGCGCCACATCAGTAGCACAGTACGCCAAACACCGTGGCGTTCCCAGCGTCGACTCGAGGTCAATAACGCTGGACGCAAACACCGCGGGCGAGCCTTTTTTTTCAGCCGACGACTGAGCTCAATATCCTCCATCAGGGGAATATCGGCATAACCGCCCAACGCCTCGAACGACGCGCGGGCAACGAAAATGCCCTGATCTCCGCTAGCCACCCCCGTTAACCGCGAACGCAGGCTGATCATCATGCCGATCAAGCGCAAGCTCAGGCTGTGGCCTGACAAGCGCACATCGAAACGCCCCCATAGCGGACGCTCGGCCAGCACCTCAAGTAAGCACTGGATAGATTCGGCGCTGATTTGCGTATCAGCATGCACAAACCATAGATAGTCACCACGCGCGACTGCGGCCCCGGCATTCATTTGCCGCGCTCGACCCGGGCTGCTCTCGAGCACTTGATCGGCACAGGGCACAGCCAAGGCAGCGGTAGCGTCACGGCTGCCGCCATCCACCACGATCAGTTCCGCGCCACCAGCACGCAGCCCCGCCAGATTCGCCAGCAACAGCGGCAGGGCCTGGGCCTCATCGCGCGCAGGAATGATCACACTGAGCCGTGGGATCACGCGTGCGGAACCGGCTCATGCGGCTCTACGGGGATATCGCCTGCTACTTCGAATGCGTTGCCATCCTGCATCTGATCGTGCACCACCTGCTCGTCGACCCGAGGGTCAAGGGCGGCAACCAAGGGTGAGCTGGCGATACTGTCCGGCATAGGGATGTGATGCAGTGGCGCATCATCGACCTGGTACAAGTGGGTGACGTTATCCGGACGCACTCGCCAGACCAGAATCAACGCGCAACCGCAGGCAAAAGCATAGAGCATGTTTGCACCCCAAAAGCGCATCATCACACCTGCCAGCAGAGGTCCAATACTCGCGCCTACGCCGAAGGTGATCAGCAGCATCGCGGTCAACGAGACGCGTCGCTCACCCTCCACGTGATCGTTGGCCAAGGCTACCGCTAGGGGATACAAACTGAACTGCAGCATGCTCACGACAAAGCCGATGCCGATCAATAGCAGCAAAGAGACCTCAGGCATCATTGCCAACGGCAACGCCGCCAGCGTCAGCAACACCGCGCAGCCGCGGATCAAAACCACCCGATCGCAACGATCCGACAACCAACCGAGCGGCCATTGCACTACCAGGCCGGCGAGAATACAACTACCCATGAACAAACCAATTTGCTCGGTGGGCAACCCTACTCGCGTTGCATACAACGGCGCCAAACCATAGAACGAGCCGATCAGTAGTCCGGCTGTGCCGATGGTGGTCAACGACAACGGCACACGACTCAGGAAGAAACGCATCTCGAGCGGCGCAGGATGCATAGGCGCGGGGTGCAGCTTGTGGGTCAACGCCACCGGTACCAGGCACAAGGCGAAGCACAAGGCCACCAGCATCAGCAGCTCAGGACCGAGCGCAGGATGCACGACCAACACCAACTGGCCGAGCACCAACCCCAGGTAGGAGGCGCCCATGTAACCGGCGAACACTTTGCCTCGCTGACTGGTCTCCGCCTGTTCGTTAAGCCAGCTTTCGATCACCATGTATTGGCACATCATGGCCAAACCAACCAACATACGCAGCAATAGCCAGACGGGTAACCAGTCGGTCAGGCCATGCCCCAGCACCGCTGCCGTAACCACGCCGGCGCAGGCTACATAGGCACGGATGTGGCCGACCCGGGCGATCAGTCTATGTCCTACTTTCCCGCCCAACGCCAAGCCGAAATAGTTGGCCGCCATCAAGGCGCCAACCCACAGGCCATCCACCGTCTCTGCCAAACGCAAACCTAGATAGGTACTGAGCAAACCCGAGCCGAGCAGCATCAATGCAGTGGCGAAATACAATGAACGGTAGGACTTCCAGATTAGGCGCATCGGTCTTGTGCAGCTCCCTGAACGAGTATCGAACCGGGACACCGGGTCGACTATTAAGACTTAAGCCTGGGCCGCAAGCACACGCCGCTCCCAGGGGGTTATTTCATCGAAAAAGCTATTGAGCTCCATGGTCTTGGAAGCGATGTAGCCTTCGATGAATTCGCTGCCGAACAGTTCAACTGCGAGCGAACTCTGCTTCAGACGCTCCAAGGCAGCGTGCATGGTACAGGGTAGCGTTAATTCTTTTGCTACTTCGAACTCACCCTGAATCGGCGCACTCGGTTGCAAGCCATTCTCCAGACCATACAACCCTGCGGCCAGGCTCGCCGCCAAGGCCAGATAAGGGTTGGCATCGGCACCCGGCAACCGATTCTCCACCCGCCGCGCCACTGGCGAGCTGGCGGGAATGCGCAGGCCCGCGGCGCGATTGTCCTCCGACCAGCAGGCGTTGTTCGGCGAGGCGTAGGGATGACAGAGGCGCTGATAGGAGTTCACATGCGGCGCAAACAACAGGGTGAAATCCGCCAGAGCCGCCTGTTGGCCACCGATGAAATGGTAAAAAGCGGGCGTCGCCTGCCCGTCTACAGCGCTGAAAATATTGTTGCCTGTGCCCTGTTCGATCACGCTCTGATGGATATGCATGGAGCTGCCGGGAGTTTTCGCCAATGGCTTGGCCATGCACACCACACTCAACCCGTGCTTGAGTCCGACCTCCTTGAGCAGGTGCTTGAACAGGAAGGTCTGGTCGGCCAGCAGCACAGGGTCGCCATGCAGCAGATTGATCTCGAACTGACTGACGCCCATCTCATGCATAAAGGTATCGCGCGGCAAGCCCAGCGCCGCCATGCACTGATACACCTCGCTAAAGAACGGCCGCAGGCCGTTGTTCGAACTCACGCTGAACGCCGAGCCACCGTCCTCACGCCGGCCATCCAAGCCTACTGGTGCCTGGAACGACTGGTGTGGATCCGTGTTCGGGGCGAACACGAAAAACTCCAGCTCGGTCGCCACCACCGGCTGCCAGCCACGGGCGGCATAGCGAGCCACTACCTGCTTGAGCAGTCCACGTGTCGATAAACCGGAATGTCCACCCTCCAGTTCATCCGCATCACAGATTGCCAGGGCACGCGGACTGCTGCTCCAGGGTAAGCGATGGATCTGCGTCGGCTCGGCGCTCAAGGCCAGATCGCCATCGTCGCTGCCGTAAAAACGCGCCGGCGGATAACCGCCCATGATGCATTGCAGCAACACGCCACGGGCCAACTGCAATCGACGGCCCTCGAGAAACCCCTCAGCGGTCATCACTTTACCGCGTGGCACGCCGTTTAAATCCGGGGTCACGCACTCGACTTCATCTACCCCGCGCAATAGTTCGACCAACGCGGTGCGGCTAGCGGTACTCATCTGTTCTTATCCTTAGTAGGGCGCGAGAGCCATCGTATAACGGCCAAGACGTACAAAATACGCATCAGCCGTTCAGAATTTCAAGCAACCTCATCACTGCACTTAGACCTTCAAGAAACTGAACAGCAGATACATCTAATTACTTGATCATATAAATCAATTTAACTATCGCTTTTTCCTGCAATAGAATCCCCCTAGACATCCCTTACAACACACGCGTTAGAGCTGTTTAAAGCCACTATCGACAGCATCGATTACTACCATCAGGCTTCAGAACTTCTTCATCTAAAATTTGTGAGTAGCATTGGCTCCGTACTCACTTACCGCCCTCACGAGGAGCCTCAAGATGAAAAAGACAATTCTCGCCAGCCTAATCCTGGTTAGCCTGTCCGCCAATGCTTTCGCCCTTGCACAAAATGCAGCACCCGCCCCGCTCAATGACGGCAAGACCAACAGCGCCATTGCCGCAGACGGAGCAGACCGCACTGGAGCCAATCGTGTCGCCGAAGGTGGCTACGAACGTCTGCAGGAGCGTTTCCGCGTAGCCGAAGACGGTGCCGAAAGCACTGCTATCGAGGGCATCGTTGAAGGTGGCGCCGAGCGCCTGCAGGAGCGCTTCCGCGTGGCCGAAGACGGCGCCGAAAGCNNCGAAGACGGCGCCGAAAGCACCGCCATCAGCCGCATTAGCTGACCGTTTATGCCAGTCTTCAAACCATTAAAGGCGCTAATTCGGCGCCTTTAATCTGCCCGCTACAGGCAACGCTTCGCGAATCCGCGTCTCAATATCAGCCTATTCCAAGCGCGCCAGCCGCTCTTCCAGAGCCGCCACCCGCGCCTCCAGTGCCTCCAGGCGGCTTTCGTCATGCGGCACGGCGCTGGATACTCGTTCCCCAGACAGCGCACGCGCCTCCAGCAAGGCCTGAAGATCGGCCGGCTCCCCCAGCAAATGCATGTAACGGTCTTCACGTTGCCCCGCTTGACGCGGCAACAGGCAGACCAGTTCACGGCTAATCAGCCGCTCCAGGTTGTGCTGCAGCTGCTCGGCATCGTCGAAGTCGTGCATGCGATTGCTGCGTGTGAGCAATTCATTGACCGTCTGCGGGCCGCGCAACAGCAGCAGGCCGACTAACACGACCTGAGCCGCCACCAGCTCCAGCGTCTTGTCGGCACGGTGCTCCCAGCGGTCAGCCCGGCTGCCCATCACCAAGCGCGCCAGGCCTCGCCCCTCCAGACTGCGCAAGCCCTGGCCCACCTGGCCGGGATTGAGGTTCATCAGCGGCTCGCGACTGGTCTTCTGGTTACAGGCCAGCACCAGGGCATTCTGGGTCAGCGGATAGGCCTCTGGCGTGGTCGCCTGCTTTTCGATCAAACAGCCGAGAATGCGGGCTTCGACGGCAGTCAGCGGCGCCTCGCTGGGCGAGGTAACGGTCTCGTTGGACATGACAACTCTCTCGGGCTCGGACGTGTTGCTAGCCTAGCCTGCCTCGCAGCGGCTTGACATGCCTGTGCGTCAAACACTTGCTAAAACTCGCCATTTAGCGGCCGCCTCGGCCGGATCAGCTCGGCATGCCGCCCAGTATGCTAGAGTCCCGCGCTGTTTTTTCCTGACCGGGTAGATAACGCTCCGCCAAGGCCCGTACAACTCGCTAGACGCCGCCGTCCCTATGCGCATTCAGACCAGCCAGAGCAAGGCTCTTCAGGCTGAGCTCGTCGTTTGCAGCAGATACGGCTCGCCGCCCCCTTAGAATGTGAGACGCATGCTATGCCCGATGTTCAACACCCTCTTTTACACCTACTGAACCGCACCAGTCTGGTGGTGCAAATCATCATCGGCTTGCTTGCTGGCATTCTGCTGGCGCTGTTCTTCCCCCAAGCCGCCTTGAGCGTCAGTTTGCTCGGTACGGTATTCGTGTCCGCCCTGAAGGCCGTTGCACCGGTGCTGGTGTTCGTCCTGGTCGCCGCCTCGATTGCCAACCACCAGCGTGGCCAGCAAACCCATATCCGCCCGATCCTGCTGCTCTACCTGTTCGGCACCTTCAGCGCAGCTCTAATCGCGGTACTCGCCAGCTTCGCCTTCCCCTCGAGCCTAACCCTGGTGAGCAACGGCGCCGAACTGTCGCCCCCGGGCGGCATCGGCGAAGTACTCAAGACCCTGCTGCTCAACGTCGTCGACAACCCCGTCAACGCGCTGCTCAGGGGCAACTTCATCGGCATCCTGGCCTGGGCCATCGGTCTCGGCTTCGCCTTGCGCCATGCCAGCCCGAGCAGCAAGCAGCTACTCGGCGACCTGTCGCTGGGCGTGACTGCGATCGTCAAACTGGTGATCCGCCTGGCCCCTCTGGGGATTTTCGGCCTGGTTGCCGCGACCCTGGCCGAATCCGGCATGGGCGCCCTGCTCGACTACCTGCACCTGTTGCTGGTGCTGGTTGGCTGCATGCTGTTCGTCGCGCTGGTGGTCAACCCCGCCATCGTGTTCTGGAAGATTCGCCGCAACCCATATCCGCTAGTGTTCACTTGCCTGCGCGAGAGTGGCTTGACCGCGTTTTTCACCCGCAGTTCGGCCGCCAACATTCCGGTCAACCTGCAGCTCTGTCAACGTTTGGGCCTGCATGAGGAAACCTACTCGGTATCGATTCCACTGGGCGCGACCATCAACATGGCCGGGGCGGCGATTACCATCAGCGTACTGACCCTGGCTGCCGTGCATACCCTGGGCATTGCCATCGACCTGCCCACCGCCCTGCTGCTCAGCCTGCTGGCCTCGATCAGTGCCTGCGGCGCGTCCGGGGTCGCAGGCGGTTCGCTGCTGCTGATTCCGCTGGCCTGCAGCCTGTTCGGCATTCCCAACGAGATTGCCA
The DNA here is from genome assembly GCF_000498575.2 of Pseudomonas taeanensis MS-3. Classification (GTDB taxonomy): domain Bacteria; phylum Pseudomonadota; class Gammaproteobacteria; order Pseudomonadales; family Pseudomonadaceae; genus Aquipseudomonas; species Aquipseudomonas taeanensis. The sequence continues at coordinate 711,387 of NZ_AWSQ01000002.1, read as the reverse complement.
TGCAGGTGGTCGCCGTCGGTTTCATCATCGGCATCCTTCAGGACTCGGCGGAAACCGCGCTGAACTCCTCCACCGACGCGCTATTCACCGCAGCAGCCTGCCTGGCTGCAGAAGGCGCCAGCGCAACCGCACAGGCACAGACACAACCGCGCTGAAGCGACGGCGCAGGGCCTAGAAAGCAAAAAGGCTTACGCAGTGCGTAAGCCTTTTTTGTTTGGTGTCCCCTGCTGGAGTCGAACCAGCATCTAACCCTTAGGAGGGGCTTATTCTATCCATTGAACTAAGGGGACTGAGTAGCATTGCCTGATGTACTCGGCAGTCGGGCGGCATCTTAGCGGCCCTCTGCGGATTTGTCATGCGGCTGCCATCGCGAGCTAGCCATACTGCCAACAAGTCATCCTGGCGATCGCCATGAGCCAGCCGAACACTCAGCACCTGCCCGATACCCCCTTCGCCAGTTTCAGCATACGCACCGCCTGCATTGGCGATGCGCATGCCTTGGCGGGATTACCGCAGTAACTGGGCGCCGACGATCCGCGTGCCGGCCCCACACTGCTGGCCCTGGCCGGGTGCAGTCGCTTTGCAGCAACCAGCTAGCCGAACAACCCCAAGGTGTGCAAAAACACCACCAGAATGCCCAGCGGCGTCAGCCAACGCAGCACCAGCCACCACAGCTTGAATAGCTGCGGATGGTTAATGCCCAGCGCCTCCTGCACCGTCGTCCGACTCAATGCCCAGCCGGTGAACAGCACCGTCCCCAGGCCGCCGAGGGGCATCATCAGGTTGGTGGTCAGGTAGTCCAGGCTGTCGAAGAAGGTCTTGCCGAACAGGGTGAACTCCGACCAGAGGTTGAACGACAGCACAGTGCCCAGACTCAGCAGCCACAGGGTGATACCGCTTAGCAGTACGGCCTTAAGCCGGCCGATGGCGAACTTCTCGCTGAGCCAGGCGATAGTCGGCTCGCTCAGGGAAATCGCCGAGGTCAGGGCGGCGATGGCCAGCATGATGAAGAACAGCCCACCGACCAATTGGCCGAATGGCATCTGACCGAAGGCGATCGGCAGGGTGACGAAGATCAACCCCGGTCCCGCGCCCGGCTCCAGACCGTTGGCGAACACCAAAGGAAAAATCGCCAGGCCGGCCAGCAGAGCCACCCCGGTATCGGCCAGGGCTACCATCAGCGAAGTCCTGGCGATGGAGGTGCCCGCCGGCAGGTAGGAGCCGTAGACCATCATGGCACCACTGGCCAGGCTGAGGGTGAAGAAGGCATGCCCGAGGGCCACCAGCACACTCTGCGCGCTGAGCTTGCTGAAGTCGGCGGCGAACAGAAAGTGCACGGCCTCACCGAAGTGCCCAGTGGTGGTGGCGTAGCCGACCAGCACCAACAGCAGCACGAACAGCCCCGGCATCATGAAACGCAGCGAACGCTCCAGGCCCTCCCGTACGCCCAGACCGACGATGCCCAGAGTCAACAGCAGTACCAGGGTGCCGTAGCCGATCAGCTTCCAGGGATCGCCGAGCATGGCGCCGAACAGCGCGCCGCTGCTCTCGCCATCCAGCCCGGCAAAGCTGCCCATGGCGGCCGCTGGCGCGTAGGCCAGCGCCCAGCCGGCCACCACCGAATAGAAGCTGAGAATCAGAAAGCCGGTGAGCACTGCCATGGTACCCAGCTTGCGCCAGTGGCGACTGGCACCGGCCCGCTTGGCCAGGGTGGCGATAGCCCCTTCCGGGTTGGCCCGGCCGCGTCGACCGATCATTACCTCGGTCATCAGCAGCGGAATGCCAATCACCAGAATGCACGCCAGGTAGACCAGGACGAAGGCACCGCCGCCGTTCTCTCCGGTGATATAGGGGAATTTCCAGATATTGCCCAGGCCCACCGCCGAACCGGTGGCGGCGAGGAAGAACATCCAGCGCGAGGACCACAGGCCGCGACCGGTTGCACTGCTGGAGGCGCCGGCCACATTGGCGGCGGCGATGCTGTCTTGACTCATTGGGACTTGCCCTCTTGTTGTTGTAAAAAAGTCAGTCGGTAAATGGATGCAGCATTTTTGTAGGCTGGATTAGCCGCACAGCGGCGTAACCCAGCGCTCTGACGCAAGGCATTAGCATTGCTGGCCTAACGACCGGAGAGTGGGTTACACCTGCGGCTAACCCAACCTACACAGACTCTCAGCGTCCGGCTTGCAGGCGCTCGCGGGCCAGGCTGTCGGCCACCGCGCTGGTGGTCTGACCTTGCGCTTCGGCGCGCTCGAAGATCTGCTTGAGCGTGCCGCCGATACCCTCGACATGCGCCTTGAGCTGCGCGGCAGTGCCGCCGGTGCGCTCATAGCAGACGTCGATGATCCCACCGGCATTGATCGCATAGTCCGGTGCATACAGGCAGCCACGGCGCTTGAGCTCCTCGGCCAACTGCGCATCTGCCAGCTGGTTGTTCGCCGCGCCGGCGATCACCGGAGCCCGCAGGGCCTCGAGGGTGTGCGGGTTGATGATAGCGCCCATGGCGCAGGGGGCGAATACGTCCACATCCAGGCCATAGATATCGTGCTGACCCACCGCCTTGGCGCCCAGTTGCTCGACCGCGCGGCGCACATTGGTCTCCTGAATGTCGGTTACCCAGAGCTCGGCGCCCGCCTCTTTCAAGTGCCGAGCCAGGCTGAAACCGACCTGACCGACGCCCTGAATCGCCACCTTCAGGCCCTTGAGACCATCGCGCCCCAGGCGATGCTTGACCGCCGCCTGCAGGCCGATAAACACCCCATAGGCGGTGGATGGCGAGGGGTCGCCATTGCGCGTGCCACCGTCGAAGGCTTCGCGCTGGCCGGCGCCGGCGACATGGCGAGTGCGCTCGGCCATGATCTGCATCTCGGCCACGCCGGTGCCCGAGTCGGCGGCGGTGATGTAGCGCCCGCCCAGGCTGTCGACAAAGTCGCCCATGGCCTGGAACAGCGCCTCGCTCTTGCCGGTGTGCGGATTGCCGATGATCACCGCCTTGCCGCCGCCCAGGGGCAAGTTGGCCAGCGCCGACTTGTAGCTCATGCCCCGCGACAGGCGCAGCACATCACGCAGCGCTTCCTGATCGTCGGCGTAGGGCCACATGCGGCAACCGCCCAGCGCCGGCCCGAGTTGGCTGTTGTGGATGGCGATGATGGCTTTCAGGCCGCTGGCCTTGTCGTGGCCGTAGACGACCTGTTCGTGGTGATCGAAATCGACGTGGGAAAACACGGACATGGAGGTTCCTCGGGTGATTCTTATGGTGAATTGGGGGCGTGTGTAGGAGCCAGCTTGCTGGCGATCCCCAGCCACAGCCGATGATCGCCAGCAAGCTGGCTCCTACAGTGAAAAGAAACTCAGGCCGCGGGCTCGAACAGCTGCACGACCTGGATTTCCCGGGCCTGCATGCGCTCCTGCAACTGCTTGCGCTGGGCACGTACATTGAGCAGGGCCTGCTCCTTGACATGGCCGTAGCCGCGGACCTGCTCCGGCAGCTCGGCAATCGCCACGGCGGTGGCATAGTTGCCGGCGTTGAGTTGCTGCAGCAGCTCGCCAAGGTCGCGTTCATAGTCCGCGACCAGCTGCACTTCCAGCTTGCGCTCGGCGCTGTAGCCGAACAGGTCGAGCGGCGTACCGCGGAGGAACTTGAGTTTGGCCAGCAGGCCGAAGGCCTTGAACATCCAGGGGCCGAACTGGCGCTTGCGTGGCTCGCCGGTGAGCGGGTTGCGCTTGCTCAGCCAGGACGGCGCCAGGTGGAACTCCAGGCGGTAATCGCCCTGGAACTGCGCCTCGAGCTGCTCGATAAAGCGGCCGTCGCTGTACAGCCGCGCCACCTCGTACTCGTCCTTGTAGGCCAGCAGCTTGAAGTAGTAGCGTGCCACGGCCTTAGTCAGGGCCTGATCGCCCTGCTTGTCGGCCTGACGCACCCGCGCCACCAGTGCCCGATAACGCTCGGCGTATGCGGCGCTCTGATAGGCCGTGAGGGCCGCGACGCGGAACTCTACGATTTCCTCCAGGGTTTCACAGCGTGGCGCCTGCGGCATGGTTGGCTTGGCCAGTTTCTCTACCGCCGTCGCATCGTGGGCCGCACGACGGCCCCAGAGGAACGCCTGCTGATTGAGCTGCACCGCCACGCCATTCAGCGAGATCGCCTTGTCGATGGCCTCGGCGGACACCGGCACCAGGCCCTTCTGGTAGGCGTAACCGAGCATGAACAGGTTGGTGGCGATGCTGTCGCCGAGCAGGCGGGTGGCCAAACGCGTGGCATCGACGAAGTGGGTCTTGCTCGCGCCCACCGCCTCGATCAACGCCTCGCGCATGGCCGCGCCCGGCACCTGGGCATCCGGGTTGCGGGTGAACTCGGCGGTAGCGGCTTCATGGCTGTTGACCACCGCATGGGCAATGGTCTCATTGAGCTTGGCCAGGGCTTCCTCGCTGGCGGCCACCACCAGGTCGCAACCGAGCAGCAGGTCGGTTTCGCCGGCGGCGATACGCACCGCGAAGATGTCGTCCTGCTTGGCGGCGATGCGGATGTGGGTAATTACCGGGCCGAACTTCTGCGCCAGGCCGGCCTGATCGAGCACGCTGCAACCCTTGCCCTCGAGATGCGCGGCCATGCCCAGCAGGGCGCCAACGGTGGTCACACCGCTGCCGCCAACGCCGGGCAGGAGGATGTTCCAGGGACGTTCGAGCGACGGCTGACGCGGCTCCGGCAAGCTGATGAACAAGGCATTCAGGCCCACCGCCTCGGGCTGACGCAGACTGCCACCGTGCACGGTGACGAAGCTCGGGCAGAAGCCATCGACGCAGCTGAAGTCCTTGTTGCAACTGTTCTGGTCGATCTGCCGCTTGCGTCCCTCTTCGGTCTCCAGCGGCAACACCGACAGGCAGTTGGATTTGACGCTGCAATCGCCACAACCCTCGCACACCGCCGGGTTGATGAAGGCGCGCTTGGCCGGATCGACCAGCTTGCCGCGCTTGCGCCGACGGCGCTTCTCGGTGGCGCAGGTCTGGTCGTAGATCATCACCGAGACGCCCTTGAACTCACGCAGCTCACGCTGCACCGCGTCCAGATCGCTGCGGTGATGGAACGTGACGATGGACGCGAAGCCGTCGCGGCTCGGGTATTTCTCCGGCTCGTCACTGACCAGGGCGATGCGCTTGACGCCCTCGGCGAACACTTGCTGGCTGAGCTGATCGACACGCAGTTCGCCGTCGATCGGCTGGCCGCCGGTCATCGCCACCGCGTCGTTGTAGAGAATCTTGTAGGTGATATTGACCCCGGCGGCGACGGCCGCGCGCAGGGCCAGCTGACCGGAGTGGAAGTAGGTGCCGTCGCCGAGGTTCTGGAAGATGTGTGGGGTGTCGGTAAACGGCGCCTGGCCGATCCAGGTCGCGCCTTCGCCGCCCATCTGGGTGAAGGTGTCGGTGTTTCGATCCATCCACTGGGTCATGTAGTGGCAGCCGATGCCGCCCTGGGCGCGGCTGCCTTCCGGCAGTTTGGTCGAGGTGTTGTGCGGGCAACCGGAGCAGAAATGCGGGGTGCGCACGGTGCTGTGCTTGGGCGCGGCCAGGGAGGCTTCCTTGGCCGCGAGGAAGGCCAGACGCTCTTCGATGCTGGCACTGCTGTAGATCGGCGCCAGGCGCTTGGCGATGGCGCGGGCGATCATCGCCGGAGTCAGCTCGGACAGGTTCGGCAGCAAGGAGATACCGTCCTCGTCGAATTCACCGACCACTCGTGGGCGCTTGCCCACCGGCCAGTTGTACAGCTGACCGGTCAGCTGGTCCTCGATGATGCTGCGCTTCTCTTCTACCACCAGGATCTCGTCCAGGCCCTCGGCGAACTCGTGCACCGAGACCGGCTCAAGCGGCCAGCTCATGCCGACCTTGAGCACGCGCAGACCGACCTGGGCACAGAGTGCGTCGTCCAGACCGAGGTCCTCCAGGGCCTGGCGCACATCCAGATAGGACTTGCCGGTGGTGATGATGCCCAGGCGCGGGTTCGGCGAATCGAGCAACACCTGGTTGAGGTTGTTGGCGCGGGCGAAGGCACGGGCGGCGTAGATCTTGTAGGTGTTGAGGCGTTTTTCCTGGGCCAGGGGTGGGTCCGGCCAGCGGATGTACACACCGTCCTGCGGCAGTTCGAAGTCCTCGGGAATCTGCACCTGCATGCGCAGCGGATCGACTTCCACCACCGCCGAGGAGTCGACGTTCTCGGCGATGGTCTTCAGCGCCACCCAGCAACCGCTGTAGCGCGACAGTTCCCAGCCGAGAATGCCGTAGTCGAGGATTTCCTGGACGTTGGCCGGATTGAGCACCGGGATCGACGCGGCGATAAAGGCGTGCTCGCTCTGGTTGGCGATGCTCGAGGATTTGCAGCCATGGTCATCGCCGGCCAGCAGCAGCACGCCGCCATGCTCGGAGACCCCCGCCGAGTTGCCGTGCTTGAATACGTCGCCGCAACGGTCGACGCCCGGCCCCTTGCCGTACCACATGGCGAACACGCCGTCGTAGCGCGCGCCGGGGAACAGGTTGGTCTGCTGGCTGCCCCACACCGAGGTGGCCGCCAACTCTTCGTTGACCCCCGGCTGGAAGTGGATGGCGTTCTCCTGCAGGAAACCCTTGGCTTCCCACAGACTCTTGTCGAGGTTGCCCAGGGGCGAGCCGCGGTAGCCGGAAATAAAGCAGGCGGTGTTCAGGCCGTGGGCCGTGTCGCGCTGCTTCTGCAGCATTGGCAGGCGGGTCAGCGCCTGGGTGCCGGTGAGGTACAGGTGACCTGTGGCGAGGCGGTATTTATCATCCAGGCGGATCTCGGCCAGAGACATGCGGGCGCTCCTTATTGTTATGGCGACCTTGGATGGCAACGGTGAATGCCATCATTGTTCTGTTGCGCGCAGGATCACTGCACGAAACGACTGGCTAAGAATATGACTGAGCGGTACCGATTTTTTCTTTCTATTTTCGGGCCTGAACGCCAATATTGCGCATGAGCTTTCCAACAAAAACAACATATCGGAATAAATCATGCAGAACCCGCTGGGCCCTATCGATCGCAAGATTCTCCGCCTGCTGCAACACAACGGCGATCTCACGGCAGCAGAGGTCGCGGAAAAGGTCGAACTGTCACAATCACCCTGCTGGCGACGGATTCATCGCATGCAGGAAGACGGGCTGATCGAACGCAAAGTCGCCCTGCTCAACCCCAAGCTGCTCGGGCTGAGCATGACGGTCTTCGTCAATATCAAGCTCTCAGCCCACGGCCGCAGCAACCTGGAAGAATTCGAACAGGCCATAGTCGGCTACCCCGAGGTGCTGGAGTGCTACACCATGGCCGGCGGTTCGGACTACCTGCTCAAGGTGGTGGCCAAGGACATCGCCGGCTACGAGCGTTTCCTGCGTGATCAGTTGCTGCAACGCCCGCATGTGCAGGAGGCGCACTCGAACATCGCCATGAGCGAGGTCAAGCGCACCACCGAGTTGCCGCTGGACTGAGTACGCATCCAGGATGCCTGTCGGAGCGACCATGGCGGCGTAGGGTGGATGGGAACAGCGCCATCCACCCTAGGCGTTACAACACCCGCCCATCGAAGGCCAGGCTGACCCCTGCCGGTAGCGCCTCGGGATGCTCCAGCAACCAGGCGTCGAAACTGTGACCGATATGGGTCAACACCGCCTCGCGTGGCTGCAGCCGCTCGATCACCTGCAGCGCGCGGGTCAGGTCGTTGTGGTTGCGCGGCGCCTGCGCCTGCGGCGCGGTTGAGCAATCCAGCACCAGCACGTCCAGGCGTCCGGCCGCGAGCAAATGCGCTTCACTGTCGGCCGGCACGCCGACTGTGTCGGTGAGGTAGGCCAGCCGCCTGCCCTCGCCTTCGAACAGATAACCGAGAGTCGGCTTGGAATGGGTCAGTGGCAGTGCGCTGACCCGCACCCCGGCCAACTGGCGTTGCTCGAAGGCGACAAAGGGCTGGGAGAAGTCGAGAATCCCCGGATGCTTGTACAGATCGGCGAAGCCCTCGGGGTCGTCCGGGCCATGCACCGGAATCACCAGGCCCTGACCCCAGCGTAGCTGCAGCAAACCCTGGACGTGATCGGCGTGGTAATGGGTCTGCAGAATGCCGGAGAGGCTATGGGGTGGGAAACGCTCACAGAGGTCGGTCAAGCCGCTGTCGATCAACCAGCGCTCGCCGCCTGCCTCAAGCAGGGCGCAGCAGGGCCCACGCCGGCGCTGCGGGTAGACCCGCGCGCTGGCGCAGGCGGCGCAGCTGCAGTTATACACCGGCAGCTGACTCGCATCGCCGGAGCCGAGCAGGGTCAGACGCATGTGCGACTGGCACTAATCAGGCGCAGCAGGTTGTCCAGGGTCTGCGGCAACGGCCCGGAGTTATCCAGCAGGTGCAGCTGCGCCGCCTCGGCCGCAGCGCCCGCGAGAAACTGGCCATTGCGCGCCAGACGTGCCTCGATCTCCGCCGGCGTCTCGCGACCGCGGGCCAGCAGGCGCTGGCGCAACACCTCGCCATCGACTGTCAGCAGCACCCCGATCAAGTCCGGGTAACGCCGTCGCGCCTCGTCCAGATAGCCGCGCGAACCATTGACCAGCACATCCCGGCCAGCGGCCAACCAGTCGTCGATCTGCCTGGGAATGCCATAGGCCAGGCCATGGGCGCGCCAGCTCATGGCGAAGGCGCCCGCGCGCTCCTGCTCGGCGAAGGCTTCCGGCGACACGGCGACGGCATCCTCCCCCGTCGCCTCGGCGGAACGGGTAATCACCCGCCGGGCGATCTCGCAGCCGCGTTCGCCGAGGTGCTCGCGCGCGGCATGCAACAGGCTGTCCTTGCCCGACCCCGAGGGGCCTATCAGATAGATCAAGCTGCCGCGCATCAGAACACCCTCTTGGCTTGTCGCCAGACCTGTTGGATCACCGCCTGCCCCTCATGCCGCCGCGCCTGCACCAGGTCGGCGCGCAAGCCCACGCGGATCTCGCCTCGATCGCCGAGGCCAGCCGCCTGCGCGGGGATGCGGCTGACGGTGGCGATCGCCGCGGGCAGATCATACCCGTTGTCCTGCTCGGCGAGCAGCAGCGCCGCCTGCAACAGGCTGGCCGGGTAATAATCGCTGGAGAGAATGTCCAGCACACCTTCGCGGGCCAGTTCGGCCGCGGCGATATTGCCCGAGTGCGAGCCGCCACGGACGATATTCGGCGCGCCCATCAATACCTTCAGGCCCAGCGCATGGCTGCCCTTGGCCGCCTCCAGGGTGGTCGGGAACTCGGCGATGGACATGCCGAACCCCGCCGACTCTTGCACATGAGCCAGGGTGGCGTCGTCGTGGCTGGCCAGCGACAGGCCCCGGGCGTGGCAGTCGGCGGCGATGGCCTGCCGATGACGATCGCTGAACTCGCGGGAGTTGGCCATCTGCTCGAGGATAAAGGCATCCATCTCCGCCGTGCTGAGTTGGTACTTGCCCATGTAGTACTCACGGTATTTCTCTTCCTTGGCGAACTGGCGCTGGCCCGGCGAGTGGTCCATCAGCGAGACCAGTTGCACCAGTGGCTGCTCGACCAGGTCGCGATACAGCGTCAGGGTATCCGGATGGCACAACTCGCAGCGCAGGTGCAGGCGATGCTCGGCGCGCGTGTGGCCGGCGGCTTCGGCACGGGCGATGGCGTCGAGCATGGCCGGCAGTTGCAGCATGCGCTTGCCACGCGGATTGACGTCGCCGATCGACAGCGCGTCGAACACCGTGGTGATGCCGGCCGCGACGATTTGCGCGTCGTGGGTCAGCACCGCCGAAGCCGACGGCCAGTCGACCCCGGGACGCGGACTCATGTGCTTTTCCAGGTTGTCGGTGTGCAACTCGATCAGCCCCGGCAACAGGTAGTCACCACCCAGGTCCTGGGCCTGCGGCAGGCCGCTGCGGCCCTCCTCGACCGCCGCGATCAGGCCATCGCGCAACAGCACGCTGCCCATGAACTCGCGCTCGGCGGTGACCACCCGCGCATTGCTCAGTATCTGTTCAACCGGCATAGCAATACTCCTGGGGGGCTGGGGTTGCGGGTGTCATGTCCAGGTAGTGGTCGGCCACCGCCTCGCGGGCAGCGCGGTCGTGGAAGATGCCGATCAACGCGGCGCCGGCCGCCTTGGCCTCGCCGATCAGTTCCAGCACCACCTGGCGATTGGCCTCGTCCAGCGAAGCGGTGGGTTCGTCCAGCAGCATCAGCGGCCAGGTCACCATGAAGCCTCGGGCGATATTCACCCTCTGTTGCTCGCCGCCAGAGAAGGTGCCAGGCGCCAACTGCCATAAGGCTTCAGGAATGTTCAAGCGAGTCAGCAGCTGCTTGCCCCGCGCCTCGGCGTCGATCTTGCTCCAGCCGCGCGCCAAGGCCGGCTCCATCACCACATCGAGGGTGGACACCCGCGGAATCACCCGCAGAAACTGGCTGACGTAGCCCAGGCTTTGCCGCCGCACCTCAAGGATCTGCCGCGGCGTGGCGCCGACCAGCTCGAGCCAGGCATCGCGATGACGCAGGCGAATGCTGCCGCCGGCTGGCAGGTAGTTACCATACAGGGTGCGCAACAGGGTCGACTTGCCAGCCCCCGAATGGCCGTGCAGCACCAGGCACTCGCCCGCCGCCACGCTGAAACTGAGCTCACGCAACACATTGAGCACCACGCCGTGTTGCTGGTGCAGGGTGAAGGTCTTGCTGAGGCCTGCGACCTCGATCAACTTGCTCATATCAACCTCGAATTCATTCTGTAGGAGACGGCTTGCTGGCCATCAATCTGCTGATCGCCAGCAAGCTGGCTCCCACGAAAAGCAACGCTCAGGGCTGCAGCACCGAGGACACCAGCAGCTGCGAATAGGGATGCTGCGGGTCGTCGAGGATCTGATCGGTCAGCCCGGCCTCGACCACGTGGGAGCGACGCATGACCATCAGGCGGTCGGCCAGCAGGCGTGCCACCGCCAGATCGTGGGTGACTATCACCACCGCCAGATCCAGGTCGCGCACCAGGCCACGCAGCAAGTCGAGCAGCCGCGCCTGCACCGACACATCCAGGCCCCCGGTGGGCTCGTCCATGAACACCAGGCGCGGGCTGGAGACCAGATTGCGGGCGATCTGCAGGCGTTGCTGCATGCCGCCGGAGAAGGTGCGCGGCAGGTCATCGATGCGCATCGGGTCGATTTCCACCTGCTGCAGCCAGTCGATACCGGCGGCGCGCAACTGGCCGTAGTGGCGCACGCCTTGGGCCATCAGCCGCTCGCCGATATTGGCGCCGGCCGACACGCCCATGCGCAGGCCGTCGCGCGGGTTCTGCTCGACGAAGCCCCATTCGGTGCGCAACAGCGTGCGCCGCTGCGCCTCGCTGGCGGCGTACAGGTCGAGCATGGCGCCATCCTTGCCGCGGTAGCTGACCTGGCCGCGATCCGGCGCACAGCGCCCGGACAGCAGGCTGAGCAGGGTCGACTTGCCCGAACCGGACTCGCCGACTATGCCCAACACCTCACCGGGATAAAGGTCGAAGGACACCCCCTGGCAGCCCTTTTCCGGTCCGTACAGGCGGGTCAGGTCGTGCACGGAAAACAGCGGTTGGTCGAGCTCCACTGCAGCCCCGTGGATCAGTTCGGCGGCGCTCATTGCCCGACCTCCTGTTGTGGTTCAAATGGCTCACGGCGCTGCATGCAGTAGTCGGTGTCCGAGCAGACGAAGCGCTTGCTGCCGGCGTCGTCAACAATCAGCTCGTCGAGGTAGGAGTCGTGACTGCCGCAGAAGGCGCAGTTTTCCTCCCAGCGCTGGACTGCGAAGGGGTGATCGGCGAAATCCAGGCTGACCACCTCGGTGAAGGGCGGCACCGCGTACAGGCGTTTCTCGCGGCCGGCGCCGAACAGCATCAGCGCCGGGCTCATGTGCAGCTTGGGGTTGTCGAATTTAGGGATTGGCGAAGGGTCCATCACGTAGCGTTCATCCACAGTCACCGGGTAGGCGTAGCTGGTGGCGATATGGCCGAAGGTGGCGATGTCCTCGTACAGCTTGACGTGCATCACCCCGTAGTCGCCGAGGGCATGCATGGTCCGCGTCTCGGTTTCCGAGGGTTCGATAAAGCGCAGCGGCTCGGGGATCGGCACCTGAAACACCAGGATCTGCTCGCCGTGCAGCGGCGTTTCCGGAATGCGGTGACGGGTCTGGATCACCGTCGCTTCCGGGGTGCGGGTGGTGGTGGCGACCCCGGCGGTGCGGGCGAAGAAACGGCGGATCGACACCGCGTTGGTGGTGTCGTCGGCGCCCTGGTCGATCACCTTGAGCACGTCGTCGGCGCCCAGAATGGCGGCGCTCAGCTGCATGCCGCCGGTGCCCCAGCCATAGGGCAGCGGCATCTCGCGGCCACCGAAGGGCACCTGATAGCCGGGCACCGCCACGGCCTTGAGCAGGCCGCGGCGGATCATCCGTTTGGTCTGCTCATCCAGGTAGGCGAAGTTGTAGCCGCTTTCCAGGGCGCCGGCGGCTTGACTGGCGGCGTTCGGGTTCAAGCCGTTCATGCACGGTTCTCCTGTGCGGCGGCCTGCATCGGTGCCTCGGCCTGCTTGCGCAGTTTGCGGATCAGCTCCAGCTCCGACTGGAAGTCGACGTAATGCGGCAACTTCAGGTGCGAGACGAAACCGGCGGCCTCGACGTTGTCGCAGTGCATCAGCACGAACTCCTCCTGCTGCGCCGGCCCTTCGACCTCCTCGGCGTATTCGCCGGCGCGCAACGAGCGATCGACCAGGGCCATGCCCATGGCCTTGCGCTCGGCGTAGCCGAAGGCCAGGCCATAACCGCGGGTGAACTGCGGCTCGATACCCTTACCGCCGACAAACTGGTTGACCATCTCGCACTCGGTGATTTCGATATCGCCGAGCGGCACGGCGAAACCCAGTTCCTCCGGTTCGATCCACACCTCCACTTCGCCGATGCGAATCTCCCCGGCGAAAGGGTGATTGCGACCGTAGCCGCGCTGGGTGGAATAGCCCAACGCAAGGAGGAAACCCTCGTCGCCACGGGCCAGGGCCTGCAAGCGCTGCGCGCGGCTGGTCGGGAAATCCAGGGGTTCGCGGGTCATGTCCGGCACCTCGGCGGCGCTAGGCCGCTCGCGGGCCAGCAACCCCTCGGCGGCGAGCAGATCAAGCACCCGCGGGCAGCTTTCCAGCTGCGCCGTGGCATCGACCTGTGGCCCCGGATGCTCGCCCTCGGCCAACAGGGCGAAGTCCAGCAAACGATGGGTGTAGTCGAAGGTCGGGCCGAGCAGCTGGCCGCCAGGCAAGTCCTTGAAGGTCGCCGAGATGCGCCGCGACAGCAGCATCTGCGTGGTATCCAGCGGCAGACTGGAGCCAAAACGCGGCAGCGTGGTGCGGTAGGCGCGCAGCAGGAAAATCGCCTCCATCAGGTCGCCGGCCGCCTGCTTTATCGCCAGGGCGGCCAGCTCGCTGTCGTACAGTGAACCCTCACTCATCACCCTCGCCACCGCCAGGGGCATCTGTTGACGTACCTGTTCGACCGTCAGCTCGGGAATCGAGGTATCACCGCGGCGCATCTTGGCCAGCAGCAGGTGGGCATTGTCGATGGCACGTTCGCCACCTTTGACTGCGACGTACATCAGGCGGCCTCCTCTAGGTTGAACAGCACCCGGGTGCTGCGCGGCAGGCCGATGACCTGCTGGCCGGCGGCGAAGAAGGCGTCCAGTCCGCGGGGAAAGGCACTGCGCGCACTGCGCTGCTGCCAGAACGCGGCTGCCAGCGGCAGATTGACCGCGCGCACATCTCTGATCCCCGGCCCGCGCCAGCGCAGCAGGCTGCCACCGTCGAGGGCTTCTAGCTGGATCAACAGGGTGCAGGACTGATCCGGGTAACGCTCGCTGCCGTTGTCGAAGGCCGACAGATCGCTCAGCTCGGGCTCATCGAGCAGGGCGAACAACGCCATCTCGCGCTCGGCGACGATCGGACAGCCGCAGTGAAAGGCCAGGTTGGCGCGAATCGCCGCAGTGTCGAAGCGTGGCGCCAGCCACAGCGGGGTGTCGGCATCGAGGAAGGCCAGACACAGGGCGTAGGTCGCCGGCTGCAGGCCGTCCAAGGCCAACGCGCGATCCATGCCCTGGACCAGCCCAGGTTCGGCCAGCGCCTTGAGCGCCGCGCGAAAACTGACCTGCGCATCCAGCACCGGGTCATTGAAGGCCGGTTGCAGCCAGTGCGAAACATGCTCGACAGTCATCAATCTTCTCCTCTGACCAGGGTGAAAAACTCCACCTGGGTGGTTGCGGTTGCTGCGGCCGTGGCGGCGCGACGAGCGCGTTGGGCTGCAGCCAGGGGTTCTATCAGCGTGCCGAGCCAGTGCTGTTGCTGGGTGCCTTGCAGATGGGCATCGGCCAGGGCCGCCAGCTCGGCATGCGCCTTGTCGCGCCCGGCCACGTAGCTGTAACCGGTACGCCCGTCAGCCAGGCGCACCACGCAACGAGTCACGCTCATCTCGCCGAAGTTGAAGGCCTCGCCCGTGCCGCCCATGCGCCCACGCACCAGAGTCATGCCGATTTCCGGCGCACGGATCAGGCGGTACTCGGTGTCTTTCAAAGCGTCCTGAAAAGGTCTCAAGGCATGGCCAGCCCGGGCGAGCACGCCCATCCAGCGCTGGCGTGTTTGAGTTTGTGGTGCGTTATGCATATCACTGCTGTGCATGGGTGGATCTCCATCAGGTCGCGACATGGTACTGGAAGCGATCGGCACGACTGATCGACAACGACAGCTCGACCGGGCGACCGACCTTGTCACGGGAAAGGGTGAGTACGCTGAGCAGCGCTGCCTGCTGCGGCATCAATAGCCGGTTGGCCTCGTCGCGACTCGGCAAGCGCGCGCCGATCAGGCTGAAGCTGCGGCTCAACGGCAGCCCGCGCTCGGCCAGGTAGTGACGTAGCGAGCCGCCCAGATACTCCGCCAGGCGCGTTGCATGGGAAGCGCAGAAGCGATGGCGAATCAGGCTGAGCGGCTGGCCATCGAGCAGGCGCAGGGTGTACAGCTCGATCAGTTCGGCATCGTCCGGCAGTTGCAGATGCTGACTTTCTTCACGACTGGCTGCCCGGCGGCAGCGCTCGAGCAGCTGCGCCTCGACCCGATGACCGAGTGCCGACAGCGACTCGCTGTAAGCACTGCCGGCAAGCAGCGGATAGATCAAGGGCCCGGCCAACACTCGCGTGCCCTTACCCTGCTGGCGCAACAGACGTCCTTCGAGCACCAGCTCGTCCACCGCGCGGCGCAGGGTGTGGCGGTTGACCGCGAAGCGCGCGGCCAACTGCAGTTCACCTGGCAGGTAGTCGCCTGGAGCGAACTGCAGCAGTTCGCTGCGCAGCACCCCGGCCAACTCACGGTACAGCGGTTCCGGGCGCACGGCGTCGCGCCGCAGGACTCGATCTTGTCTAGACAACTGCATAGTTGAGCAAAGGCGCATCAGCGCGCCCTCCTAGTTAAATGAACTGTTTACGCAAACGCTGCGAGAGAACGTCGATCACCGTCACCACCAGAATGATCACAATCAGCAAGGCGCAGGTCTGGGCGAACTGGAAGCCGCGAATCGCCTCCCAGAGGATCACCCCGACACCGCCGGCGCCGACCATGCCGACCACCGTGGCCGAACGCACATTGGATTCGAAGCGGTACAACGAATAGGAGATCCACAGCGGCAGCACCTGCGGCACCACGCCGAAAATCACTTCCTGCAAAGCACTGGCGCCGGTGGCGCGCACCCCTTCGACGGGGCCTGGATCGATGGCCTCAACCGCCTCGGCGAACAGTTTGGCCAGCACTCCGGTGGTGCTGATAAACAGTGCCAGCACCCCGGCGAACGGACCAAGACCGACCGCCACCACGAACAGCATGGCGAAGACCATCTCGTTGATTGAACGGCAGGCATCCATCAACCGCCGTACCGGCTGATACACCCACCAGGGCACAATGTTCTCGGCACAGAGAATGCCCAGCGGAATGGCGCAGACAATCGCCAGTAGCGTGCTCCACAGGGCGATCTGCACGGTGACGATCATCTCCTTGAGGTACAGCTCCCAGTTGCTGAAGTCAGGGGGAAAGAAGTCTCCGGCGAAGGTCGCCATGTTGCCGGAGTCACGAATCAGCGCCAGCGGGTCCATCTCGGCGCCCCGCCAGGACCAGGCCAGCACAGCCAGAAGCAGCCCCCAGCCGAACAGTCGCGTCCAGGAACGCTTGCTGGCTTCATCCGCCAGCGGCGCGGTAGTCAAAGTGGTCATAACAGCATCTCGAAAGGATTAACCTGTGCAACCTGCCCGCCCTTGCCGGCGAGCAGGCTGATGCGCTTAACCGGCGCGGGCGGTTTTCTTCGGTTCAAGCTCGGCCATGCGCTTTTCCAACTTGGCGAGTTGCGCATCCAGCTTTTGCAACTTGGCGTGTTTATCGGCGTCGGACAGCTTGGCGTTGTTGGCCACCTCGGTGCGCTGCTTGAACAGCTCGAGCTGACGGATCGGCAGCAACTGGTCGTCGTCCGAGGCACGGAATTGATCCCATTGCAGGCCTTCGAGAGTCTTCTTCTCCTGCGTCTTGGCGCCGTAGCTCATGAAGAACGTGCGCAGCTTGTGCTTGCTGTCGTCGGCCAGATTCTTGCGCCAGACGATCGGGTCGGCCGGAATCAATGGCGAGGTCCAGATCACTTTCAGCTGCGCAGCCTTGTCTGGCGCGGTCACTTGCAAGCGCTGCATGCCCTCGCTGTTGAAGGTGCCGACGTCGACCTGCTTATTGGCCACCGACAGCGCGTTGACCTCATGGCTGCCGTTCACCGCACGCTTGAAGATGCGGTTGGCGTCGACATTGTTCTTGGCGAACACGTAGTAACCGGGCACCAGGTAGCCGGAGGTGGAGTTCGGATCACCGTTGGCGAAGGTCAGGTCCTTGGCGTTCGTCAGCATGTCGGCGATGGAGTCAATCGCGCTGTCCTGGTGCGCCACCATCAGGCTGTAATAACCCTGGGTACCGTCGGCTGCCACGGTCTGGGCGAAGATTTCACCACCAGCGCGATCCACCGCCTCCATCGCCGCCTTGTTGCCGTACCAGGCCACATCCACCTTGTCGAAGCGCATGCCCTGGATGATCCCGGCATAGTCGGGCGCGAAGAAGGCGTTGATCTTCAGGCCGGTCTGCTGGCTCATGTCGGCCAGAAAGGGATCCCACAGGGTCTTGAGGTTTTGCGACGACTCGGTGGAGATGATGCCGAAGTTGATTTCCTGCTCGGCGGCCTGGGCAGCGCCCAGAGCGGCGCCGGTAAGTAGTGCGGATGCGGCGAGAACACGGCTGATACGCTTGAACATGCGGAGCACTCCTGTTGCGGGTAGGTATTCGGGGATTGGCATAACCGCCAACGCAGACTTCAGGCCTTGGCCAGCGCCAGCGCTAACGCGGACGCACGCGGGCGGCGCGCTTTGTCGGCCAGCAGTAGGCTGGCATCCAAGTCGGCGCCGTACAGATCATTGAGAAAATGCGGATTAAGGCTGTCGGTCGCACCATCGAAATGGACACGTCCACCCTTGAGCGCCACGGCGCGCCGGCAGTAGCGCATGGCGTAATCGACTTGATGCAGGGTGACCACCACGGTCTTGCCGTCACGGCGGTTGATGTCGGCGAGAATCTCCATGACCTTGCGCGCCGACTCCGGGTCGAGGGAGGCAATCGGCTCATCGGCGAGAATCACTTCGGCGCGCTGACACAGAGCCCGGGCAATCGCCACACGCTGCTGCTGGCCACCGGACAGGGTCGAAGCACGCTGCAAAGCCAACTCGGCCAGACCAACCCTGTCCAGGGCCTGCATGGCGCGCTGCTTTTCTTCGCTGCTGAAGCGGCCCAAGGTGCCGCGCCAACGCGGCATCCGCCCCAGGCAGCCGAGCAGCACGTTGTGCAGCACGCTGAGGCGATCGACCAGATTGAACTGTTGAAAGATGTAACCGATGTCGGCGCGCAGGCGACGCACCTCGCCATTCAACCGCCCTTGCACTTGCACCTGGCGGCCGAGCACCTCAATGCTGCCTCCGTCCGAACGATCGCAGCAGGCGAGCCCCGCCAGGTGGCGCAGCAATGTCGACTTACCCGAGCCGGAGGCGCCGATCAGTGCGACCATCTCACCCGGCTGGACGGACAAGGCCAAGTCGTACAGCGCCTGCTTACGGCCGAACGTTTTGTTCAGCCCCTCCACCCGGATCACTGCGCTCATGGTTTGCCCTCTTGTTAACGGTACACAGCGACCTCAGGTCGCCTTCTGGTGTAGACCAAGGTAGGCAAATCCTGTGTCAGCCCCGTTAACGGACCATGACGCTTGAGTGACTATTGCTTTACGTTTTTATCGCAAACGCCACGAACACCGTCTTTCTGCTCAATACCGCTCATTCCTGACAATCGGTGCTGGCAGAAAGCCTGTATTTACATCAAAATACGACGTGTATTTGGCGCCAAAAATTTATCCATGTGACCGGCCGGTCATATATGAGCAAATGACGATTCTGGTTGAACGCCTAGTGCTAAAGGTGGTCAAACCGGTGACAATCTCGTAGCTGAATGCCAGCATCGTTTCCCTGAACTAACCGGTTTAATGTATGGGCCCCATGAAACAGGCTATCTATTCCAGCCGTACGGCTGACAAGTTCGTCGTTCGCCTGCCCGATGGCATGCGCGAGCGCATCGCCGACGTGGCACGTAACCATCATCGCAGCATGAACTCAGAAATTATCGCCCGCCTCGAGCAGAGCATGCTTCAGGAAGGCGCCCTGAGTGACGACCTTAACCTGCGCCTCGACAGCCCCGAACTGTCCTTGCATGAGCGCGAACTTCTGCAATGCTTCCGCCAACTCTCGCGTCGCCAACAGAACGCACTGGTGGCCTTGATTGCCCACGATGCCGAACAGGCCGCCGAAGCCGAGAAAGCTTAAACTTCAGCCATAAAAAAACCGGCTCAAGAGCCGGTTTTTTTATGGCTGAAGAAAGTCGCCAGTGGCGACTTTCCTGCTTGTGGCATCAGCCCACGAAGTTTAGCAACACCCCCGCCGCTACTGCCGAGCCGATCACCCCGGCCACGTTCGGCCCCATGGCATGCATCAACAGGAAGTTCTGCGGATTAGCCTCAAGACCAACCTTGTTCGACACCCGCGCGGCCATCGGCACCGCCGATACCCCTGCCGAACCAATCAGCGGGTTGATCTTGTTGTCGCTGAAGACATTCATCAGCTTGGCCATCAGCACACCCGCCGCAGTACCACCGCAGAAGGCCACCATGCCGAGCATCAGAATGCCCAGGGTTTTCAGCTGCAGGAAGGACTCTGCCGACAGCTTGGAACCCACGGTCAAGCCCAGTGCGATGGTGACGATGTTGATCAACGCATTGCGTGAGGTATCGGCCAGACGCTCGACCGCTCCGGCTTCGCGCAACAAGTTGCCAAAAGCGAACATGCCCACCAAGGGCGCCGCATCCGGCAACAGCATGCCGACCAACAGGCACAGCACCAGCGGAAACACGATCTTCTCGACCTGACTGACATGCCGCAGCTGCTGCATGACAATCGCGCGCTCTTCCTTGGTGGTCAGCGCCCGCATGATAGGCGGCTGAATCAGCGGTACCAGGGCCATGTAGGAATAAGCCGCCACCGCAATCGGACCAAGCAGATGCGGCGCCAGCTTGGCGGTAACGAAGATCGAGGTCGGGCCGTCGGCGCCACCGATAATCGCGATAGACGCGGCTTCGCGCAGAGTGAACTCCATACCCGGAATCCCCAGGGCGGCAATCGCCAGCGCACCGATCAGCGTGGCGAAAATCCCGAACTGTGCCGCAGCGCCGAGGAACAGGGTCTTCGGGTTAGCCAGCATCGGGCCGAAATCGGTCATGGCACCTACGCCCATGAAGATCAGCAGCGGGAACACACCAGTCGGCAAACCGACTTCGTAGAACAGGTGCAATACCCCGGCACCTTCTGCCATACCGGCCACCGGAATATTGGCCAGAACGCCACCAAAACCAATGGGGATCAGCAGCAACGGCTCGAAACCCTTCTTGATGGCCAGATAGATCAGACCGAGGCAGACCGCGATCATCAAAGCCTGCCCCGGCTCCAGGTGATACAAACCCGTGCTCTGCCAGAGTTTAAGGAGCTTTTCCATGCGAGGGCCCCTTAACCGATGGTCAGCAGGCTATCGCCCACCGCCACCGCATCGCCCACTTTGACGTTAACCGCACCCACGGTGCCGGCCTTGAACGCACGGATCTCGGTCTCCATCTTCATTGCCTCGAGGATGATCACCAACTGCCCTTCCTCGACTGCCGCACCCGGCTGCACCATGACTTTGAAGATATTGCCGGCCAAAGGCGCGCTCTGCGGCTCGCCACCACCGACTGGTGCGGCGGCTACACTCGGTGCCGCGCTTGCACCAGCGCCATCGACGGGCTTGATTCCACTGATATCGCCCCCCTCGTTGACCTGTACGACATAGGATTTACCGTTCACCGCGACCGTATAGGTTTCAGGCTGGCCCGCTGCACGCTCCGGCAGTTCATCGCCAGTTGGCGCAGGCTCGAAGGCCGCTGGATTGCCGCGATTCTCCAGGAACTTCAGGCCAATCTGCGGGAACAATGCATAGGTCAGAACATCATCGATCTCGTCCTTGGCCAGCGCGATGCCCTTCTCCTGGGCAAGCCCCTTGAGCTCGGCCGTCAGCTTGTCCATTTCCGCCGTGAGCAGATCGGCCGGACGGCAGGTGATGACCTCGGCTCCATCCAGTACCCGCGCCTGCAGCTCCTGATTGAACGGGGCCGGTGCAGCGCCATACTCGCCCTTGAGCACGCCGGCGGTTTCCTTGGTGATCGATTTGTAGCGTTCGCCCGTGAGGACGTTGATCACCGCTTGAGTGCCGACGATCTGCGAGGTCGGCGTGACCAGAGGAATAAAACCTAGGTCTTCACGTACCCGCGGGATTTCCGCCAGCACTTCATCGAACTTGTCGAGAGCGCCCTGCTCCTTCAACTGGCCTTCCATGTTAGTCAGCATGCCACCCGGCACCTGAGCCACCAGGATGCGCGAGTCGACGCCACGCAGGTTGCCTTCGAATTTGGCGTATTTCTTCCGCACCTCGCGGAAGTAGGCCGCGATCTCTTCGAGCAACTCCAGATCCAGACCGGTGTCGCGCTCGGAACCCTGGAAGATCGCCACTACCGATTCGGTCGGCGAATGACCATAGGTCATCGACAGCGAAGAAATCGCAGTGTCGACGTTATCGATACCGGCTTCGACCGCCTTGAGAATCGCCGCAGTCGACAGGCCGGCAGTCGCGTGGCACTGCATGTGAATCGGGATCGACAGGCTGGCCTTGAGGCGCGTCACCAACTCGAAGGCGGTGTACGGATTGAGGATGCCGGCCATGTCCTTGATCGCCACGGAGTCAGCGCCCATGTCCTCGATCTGCTTGGCCAGATCGATCCACATCTCCAGGGAGTGGACCGGACTGGTGGTGTAGGAGATAGTGCCCTGCGCGTGCTTACCCTGCTTCTTCACCGCTTTCAGCGCGGTATCCAGGTTGCGCGGATCGTTCATCGCGTCGAACACGCGGAACACGTCAACGCCGTTGACGGCCGCGCGCTCGACGAACTTCTCCACCACGTCATCGGCATAGTGCCGGTAGCCCAGCAGGTTCTGCCCGCGCAGGAGCATCTGCTGACGGGTATTGGGCATGGCTTTCTTCAGCTCGCGAATGCGCTCCCAAGGATCTTCACCAAGGTAACGAATGCACGCATCGAAAGTCGCGCCGCCCCAGGACTCAACCGACCAGAAACCGACCTGGTCGAGCTTGGGTGCGATCGGCAGCATGTCTTCCAGGCGCACACGGGTGGCCAGTATCGATTGGTGGGCATCGCGCAACACCACATCGGTGATACCGAGCGCTTTCTTAACAGCAGTCATACGGAAACTCCCTGGCAAACCTGGATCAACCGCGACGGGCGCGGTGTTGATGAATGGCGGACTGGATGGCGGCGAGGACGTCGGGCTCAGGCTCATGCCCGGCCACTTTGACCGGCAACGGCGCGACAGAGGCACGCACCGGCGCGGCGGGCGCGAAGCGCTCAATCAGTCGCGCCATCACACGAATCGCAAGAATCAGCAGAACCAGGAAAATAAATACTGAACCCATGCCGAACAGCATGAGCTCGACACCCTCGAGCAGGAGTTGACTGGGGGTCACGATGACTCCTTATTACCGCGGCACTGAAGCCGCATCTTCTTTTAGTTAGAGGAGGCGCCCGGGTCTGGCCCGGACAGGGCGGGCGAACCTTAGCTTGAAACAAGCGTTTGAAGCAAATAACTGACGATATTTTGCGACATTTTAAGATGAAAAGGCGCCACACCTCCAACCCCGATTGCACTGCAAGCCGTAGATTGCACGAGCCACTATCTAAAGCAGGAACACCGAGGCCATTCCCAGAAAGATGAAGAAGCCACCGCTGTCGGTCACGGCCGTGATCATCACACTGGCGCCCAGCGCCGGGTCACGCCCCATTCGCACCAGGGTCATCGGAATCAGTACACCCATCAAGGCCGCCAGCAGCAAGTTAAGCGTCATCGCCGCAATCATCACCACGCCCAGCGACCAGCTGTCATACAACAGATAAGCCACCACGCCGATCACCCCACCCCAAACCAGGCCATTAATCAAGGCAACTCCCAGCTCCTTGCGGATCAGACGCGAAGTATTACCGGTACTGACCTGATCCAGCGCCATGGCGCGAACGATCATGGTGATGGTCTGGTTGCCTGAGTTGCCGCCGATGCCGGCGACAATCGGCATCAAAGCTGCCAGGGCCACCAGCTTTTCGATCGAGTCCTCGAATAGCCCGATCACCCGCGAGGCCAGGAAAGCGGTGATCAAATTGATCGCCAACCAGGCCCAACGGTTGCGCAGCGACTTCCACACCGAGGCGAAGATAT
The DNA here is from genome assembly GCF_000498575.2 of Pseudomonas taeanensis MS-3. Classification (GTDB taxonomy): domain Bacteria; phylum Pseudomonadota; class Gammaproteobacteria; order Pseudomonadales; family Pseudomonadaceae; genus Aquipseudomonas; species Aquipseudomonas taeanensis. The sequence goes on along the minus strand of NZ_AWSQ01000002.1, from coordinate 688,402 downwards.
CCTCCTCCTCGCGCAGACCGGCCATGTTCAGCACTTCGCTTTCGCTTTCCTCGCGAATCAGATCGACCATCTCATCAATGGTCAAACGGCCGATCAACTTGCCATTCTTATCCACCACCGGTGCAGAAATAAGGTCATAGCGCTCGAACGCCTGAGCGGCGTCATAGGCATCCTCATCCGGGTGGAAACTCACCGGGTCAGTGGCCATCACTTCACTGACCAACTTGTCCGGATCATTGACCAGCAGACGCTTGACCGGCAGCACGCCCTTGAGCACACCGTCGTAATCGACCACGAACAGCTTATCGGTATGCCCCGACAACTCTTTCAGTCGCCGCAAGTAGCGCAACACGACTTCCAGGCTGACATCCTCACGGATGGTCACCATCTCGAAGTCCATCAGCGCACCGACCTGCTCCTCCTCATAGGACAGTGCCGAGCGGACCCGCTCGCGCTGCTGTGCATCGAGGGTTTCCATCAGCTCATGGACGACATCGCGCGGTAATTCAGACGCCAGATCCGCCAGCTCGTCGGCGTCCATGTCCTTGGCCGCCGCGAGGATCTCGTGATCCTCCATGTCGTCGAGCAGTGATTCGCGCACTGCATCGGACACTTCCAGGAGAATGTCGCCATCACGCTCGACTTTGACCAACTGCCAAACGGTCAGTCGATCATCCAGCGGTAGCGCTTCGAGAATATGGGCAACGTCAGCGGAGTGCAGATCATCGAGCTTGCGTTGCAACTCGACAAGATTCTGTCTGTGTACCAGGTTTTCGACCAGGTCGGGATGCTGGCCCTCCTGACGATGAGTCAGGTCTTCGACCAGTTTGTGCCGATGCAGCAGTTCGACCACCTGAGCCAGGCGATCCTGCAGGCTTTCTTGCGGCTTTTTGGCTTCTACTTCAGTCATGGCGCGCTCCACCCCCAGCGGCGGAGAACGCCAAGGAGGGTCAATCAGTCAATACGCGATTGCACAATCGAGGTTCAGAGTAACTACTGGGTAAGTCCATGGTGGTGTTCCACAAGCCCCGGCGGGGCTGACGCGACCGATGATAACACCGCACAGCCGCCTTGCACCTGACAAAGCTCGGCAAGAACAAGTGCTTGCATCACACACTTGAGTACTTTTTGCAGATTCGCAATTGCGACGCCAGAGATACAGTGCAAGACACCACTGGCAGCTAAAAACCTATCGACTAAGCTTGCCGGGTGATCGTCAAGGAGGACGTTTCGATGCTCGGACTGCACCGCGCAGCACTCTGCGCCATTCTGCTAGCCCCACCCCCACTACTGGCCTCAACCGTGTTTCGCTGCGAAGACAGCAGTGGCCACATCACCTTCACCCGGCGCGGCTGCCCCAGCGAACAGGACCAGCAACTGCAAGAGGCCCATAGCCCAACCCCCGGTAGCGGCAAGCCCGTCCCACTGGCGAAAGTCAGGAAGTCTTCTCGCAACCCGCCTAAGAACAACAGACGCGAACTGGTAGTGGTGGGCGAGCCGCAGGACGGCTGTGGCAACCGCGTCACCGGCCGCACCCGCCGCAGCGCAATGATCAAACAACAGATACGCAGCGGCATGACCCGTGCGGACGTAGAAAGCATTCTGGGCAAGCCGGATAAAGTCAGCAGTCAGAATGGCCAGACGCGCTACCAGTACCGCGACCGGCAAGGTAATAGCCGCAACGTCAGCTTCGATGAGGCCGGCTGCGTGAAAGGTAAACGCTAGACAAAGAAAAAGGGCCTGCATCGCTGCAGGCCCTTCTTATATGGTGCACTCAGGAGGATTCGAACCTCCGACCGCTCGGTTCGTAGCCGAGTACTCTATCCAGCTGAGCTATGAGTGCAGTTGGCGCTTTTAGACCAGATCACCGCTGGCTGAAACAATATGGTGCACTCAGGAGGATTCGAACCTCCGACCGCTCGGTTCGTAGCCGAGTACTCTATCCAGCTGAGCTATGAGTGCATCAAGCGTGCGCATTATAGGGATGTGATCTTTATAATCAAGCGTTTAATCTGATTAGTTACAACAACTTATCGATCAACACTGGCTTCAAACCCTACAACACAAATATGGCGGAGAAGGGGGGATTCGAACCCCCGACACCCTTTTGAGATGTACTCCCTTAGCAGGGGAGCGCCTTCGGCCACTCGGCCACCTCTCCGCAACACGGGGCGCATGATAACCATGTTTTCCCCGTTTGCAAAGCCAAAATTTCGATAAAAATTAGTGGCTTGGTTCTTCGCCTTTCTCTTTCTGGATGCGCTGGTAAATTTCCTCACGGTGCACGGCAACCTCCTTCGGCGCGTTAACGCCAATGCGCACCTGATTACCTTTCACGCCCAACACGGTGACAGTTACTTCATCACCGACCATCAGGGTCTCTCCGACCCGGCGAGTCAGAATCAGCATTCCTTTCTCCTTACGGATTTCAGTTCAGGACAACAGTCAGTCTGCAAAAAAATGGCTCCAGCCCCGCTAACCCAACACAGAGCCTTCACCCAAGTATTGACTAGAGTGGGCAGAAAGAAAGTTCCGCCCGCTTCAACCAAAAAAGACGAAAGGCGCGGTAGAAGCCGCGCCTTTCGGATAATGCTTTAGTCAGCCTGTCGGGCCGGAGCATCTAGCTCGAAAGCAGTGTGCAGGGCACGCACTGCCAACTCCAGATATTTTTCCTCGATGACCACTGAGACCTTGATCTCCGAGGTCGAGATCATCTGGATGTTGATGTTCTCCTTAGCCAGGGCCTCGAACATACGACTGGCCACGCCGGCATGCGAGCGCATGCCCACCCCAACGATAGACACCTTGGTAATTTTGGTATCACCCACCACTTCACGAGCGCCGAGCTCGCGTGCGGTGTTTTCCAGCACCTGCTGCGCGCTCTGGTAATCGTTACGGTGCACCGTGAAGGTGAAATCGGTGGTGTTATCGTGCGCGACGTTCTGCACGATCATGTCCACCTCGATGTTAGCGGCACTGACCGGACCGAGAATCTTGAAGGCCACACCCGGGATATCGGGCACGCCACGGATAGTCAGCTTGGCCTCATCGCGATTAAAAGCGATGCCTGAAATGATCGGCTGCTCCATGGATTCCTCTTCATCAATGGTAATGAGGGTACCCGGCCCCTCTTGGAAGCTGTGCAGCACGCGCAGCGGGACGTTGTATTTGCCGGCGAATTCCACCGAGCGAATTTGCAAGACCTTGGAACCGAGGCTGGCCATTTCCAGCATCTCTTCGAAAGTGATCTTTTCCAGACGCTGAGCCTGTGGCACTACTCGCGGATCAGTGGTGTAGACACCGTCGACATCCGTGTAGATCTGACACTCCTCGGCTTTCAGCGCCGCGGCCAAGGCCACACCAGTGGTGTCGGAGCCACCACGCCCAAGCGTGGTGATATTGCCGTGCTCATCGACCCCCTGGAAGCCGGCGACCACCACTACACGTCCTTCCTTCAGGTCGGCGCGCAGCTTCTGATCATCGATCTGCAGAATACGCGCCTTATTGTGCGCGCTGTCGGTGAGAATACGCACCTGATTACCGGTATACGACACGGCCGGCACACCGCGCTTGATCAGCGCCATGGTGAGCAGGGCAATGGTTACCTGTTCACCGGTGGAAATCATCACATCCAACTCGCGCGGAACCGGCTGATCACTGACCTGCTTGGCCAACTCGATCAGACGGTTGGTTTCACCGCTCATGGCGGATACCACGACCACAATGTCATCGCCGCCTTCGCGGAATTTTTTGACCTTTTCAGCCACCTGCTCGATGCGCTCGACGGTGCCTACGGAGGTGCCGCCAAATTTCTGTACGATCAAAGCCATTTCAAAGCCGCCTCAGCCCGTGAAGGGCGCCCATTAAACATTCAACTCAATGCACTGCCAAGGCCCGCTGGGCGCAGGCCGGGCCTCGGACATAACGTCGTTAGAAACGCCGCTTACAAAGCTTGCTCGACAAACGCCCCGGCCAACGCCAGAGCTGCATCCAGAGCAGCGGCATCGGTGCCACCACCCTGCGCCATGTCGGGGCGACCACCGCCCTTGCCGCCGACAGCCGCTGCCGCCTGCTTCATCAGCTCGCCGGCCTTGAGTTTGCCGGTCAGATCCTTAGTCACGCCGGCCACCAGCACGACCTTGTCGTCCTGCACACCGCCGAGCAGGATCACTGCGCTGCCGAGCTTGTTCTTCAACTGATCGACCATCGCCAGCAACGCCTTGCCATCCAGGTCATCCTGACGCGCAGCCAGCACCTTGATGCCCTTTATCTCGACAGCCGAACCGGCCAAATCGCTACCCGCCGCACTGGCGGCTTTCGCCTTGAGCTGCTCCAGCTCTTTTTCCAGCTGACGATTACGCTCCAGCACTCCGGAGAGCTTATCCAGCACCGTCTCGCGGCTGCCTTTGAGCAGGGCGGCCGCCTCTTTCAACTGTTCTTCGGCGCCATTCAGGTAGGCCAGCGCCTGAGCACCGGTCACCGCCTCGATCCGCCGCACGCCAGCCGCAATACCGCCCTCGCTGATGATCTTGAACAGACCGATGTCGCCCGTACGCGCGACGTGAGTACCGCCACACAGTTCCACGGAAAAATCGCCGCCCATGCTCAACACACGCACGGTATCGCCATACTTCTCGCCGAACAGGGCGGTCGCGCCTTTGGCCTTGGCGGTGTCGATATCGGTTTCCTCAGTCTCGACCGCAGTGTTTTTCCGCACTTCGCCATTGACTATATCTTCCAGAGCCTTGAGCTGCTCGGGCTTGATCGATTCGAAGTGACTGAAGTCGAAGCGCAGGCGTTGACTATCGACCAGCGAGCCCTTCTGCTGCACATGCTCACCCAGCACGCGACGCAACGCCTCGTGCAACAAGTGAGTGGCCGAGTGATTCAGCGCAGTGGCCTGACGCACAGTGGCGTCTACTTCGGCCTCGACAGCAGCCCCCACACTCAGGCCACCCTGAGCGACTACACCGTGGTGCAGGAAAGCACCGCCAGCCTTGGTCGTATCGCGCACCTCGAAGCGCACGACGGAGCCTTGCAGGTAACCGCAGTCGCCGACCTGGCCACCCGACTCGGCGTAGAACGGCGTCTGATCGAGTACCACCACGCCCTCCTCGCCCTCAGCCATCTGCTCGACAGCCTGGCCATCCTTGAACAAGGCAATCACCTGGCCGCTGCCGCTAGTCCCATCGTAGCCGAGGAAACGCGTATCACTGTCGACCTTGACCAGACTGTTGTAGTCCATGCCGAAGGCGCTGGCGGAACGGGCGCGCTCGCGCTGAGCGTTCATTTCGCGCTCGAAGCCGCTCTCGTCGAGGGTCAGGCCGCGCTCGCGGGCAATGTCGCCGGTCAGGTCATAGGGGAAGCCAAAGGTGTCGTACAGCTTGAATACCGTTTCGCCGGGGATCACCTTGCCCTTGAGCCCCACCAGATCCTGCTCGAGAATCTTCAGACCCTGTTCCAGAGTCTTGGCGAACTGCTCTTCCTCGATTTTCAGCAGGCGCTCGATGTGCGCCTGTTGCTGCTTGAGCTCGGGGAAGGCTTCGCCCATCTCGGCGACCAGCGCCGCGACGATCTTGTAGAAGAAGCTATTGCTGGCGCCCAGCTTGTTACCGTGGCGGCAGGCGCGGCGGATGATGCGCCGCAGCACATAACCACGCCCTTCGTTGGACGGGGTGACGCCGTCGGCAATCAAGAAGCCGCAGGAGCGGATATGGTCGGCGACCACCTTCAGCGAGGCCTGCCCTTCATTCTCACAGCCTATGGCCTTGGCTGAGGCGTTCAGCAGGCTCTGGAACAGGTCGATCTCATAGTTCGAGTTGACGTGCTGCAGCACCGCGCTGATGCGCTCCAGGCCCATGCCAGTGTCCACGCTCGGCGCCGGCAGCGGGTGCATCACGCCATCGGCGGTGCGGTTGAACTGCATGAACACGTTGTTCCAGATCTCGATGTAGCGGTCGCCGTCTTCCTCGGCCGAGCCGGGCGGTCCGCCCCAGATGTGCTCGCCATGGTCGAAGAAGATCTCCGTGCAGGGGCCGCAGGGGCCGGTGTCGCCCATCGCCCAGAAGTTGTCGGAGGCGTATGGCGCGCCCTTGTTATCGCCGATGCGGATCATCCGCTCGGCCGGCACGCCGACCTGCTGGGTCCAGATGTCGTAGGCCTCGTCATCGCTGGCATAGACAGTGACCCAGAGCTTTTCCTGCGGCAGGCCCAGCCACTTGCTTGAGGTGAGGAACTCCCAGGCGTAATGAATGGCGTCGCGCTTGAAATAATCGCCGAAGCTGAAATTACCCAGCATCTCGAAGAAGGTGTGGTGGCGCGCGGTATACCCGACGTTTTCCAGGTCGTTGTGCTTGCCGCCGGCGCGCACGCACTTCTGGCTGGTGGTCGCGCGGGTATAGGCGCGCTTTTCCAGACCGAGGAAGCAGTCCTTGAACTGGTTCATCCCTGCGTTGGTGAACAGCAGGGTCGGGTCGTTGCCCGGAATCAGGGAGCTGGAAGCGACACGGCTGTGCCCCTTCTCTTCGAAGAAGCGGAGGAAGGCTTCACGGATTTCTGCGCTTTTCATAGGTTCTTCCACGGAAACAGGCGGCCACGGCAAAGCCGGCAAAGGGCCGCATTATATCGGCCCTGCGCTATGCGGCTAGTGTCTTTATTGTCAGCGGGCAGCGATTCGGCGCCCGCCACGGGTTAAATACGGCGAAAAGCGCTAAACGCTTCGAGGACGCGAGCGACATCCTCAGCCGAGACATCCAGATGGGTGACCATGCGCAAGCGCGAGGCGGCGCTCAGTTTGATGCCGCGTTCGGCGCAGAAACCCTTGAGCGCTTCTGCCCGCTCACCAAACTCGACGTAGACCATGTTGGTCTGTACCGGCTCGACCGCGTAGCCCAACTCACCCAGCCCAGCGGCCAGCCGAGCGGCGTTGGCATGATCGTCCGCCAGGCGCGCCACCTGATGCTCCAATGCATACAGCCCCGCAGCGGCCAGCACCCCGGCCTGGCGCATACCGCCGCCCACCATCTTGCGCAAGCGACGGGCCTTGCCGATCAACTCATGGCCACCGCACAACACCGAGCCGACCGGCGCACCCAAGCCTTTGGACAGGCACACCGAGACCGAGTCGAAGTGCCGAGTGATCTCAGCCGCCTCCACCCCCAGCTTGACGGCGGCGTTGTACAGCCGCGCGCCGTCCAGATGCAGCGCCAGGCCGCGCTTGTCGGTCAAGGCGCGCGCGGCCGCCAGATAGCTCAGCGGCAACACCTTGCCCTGCATGGTGTTTTCCAGGGCCAACAGGCGCGTACGGGCGAAGTGGAAGTCATCCTGTTTGATGGCGGCCTCGACCCGGTCCAGGTCAAGCGAGCCGTCGGCTTGCATTTCCAGGGGTTGCGGCTGAATCGAGCCCAGCACTGCGGCGCCACCACCTTCGTACTTATAGGTGTGCGCCTGCTGGCCGACGATGTACTCGTCGCCCCGCGCGCAATGAGCCATCAGACCGAGCAGGTTGCTCATAGTGCCGGTGGGTACGAACAGGCCAGCGGCGAAACCGAGCTCGTCGGCCAGGTATTGTTCCAGGCGGTTGACCGTCGGGTCTTCGCCGTATACGTCATCACCCAGCTCGGCGCCCAACATGGCCTCGAGCATGCCAGGTGTGGGTTGGGTAACGGTATCGCTGCGCAGATCGATGACGGACATTGGAGGCTTCCCTGAAAGTACTGAATACACCGATGCTAAAGCGTGGCAAACAGGCGAACAAGGTACAGCAGGGTCGAATAGAGGCAGGACACATCAGGCCGAGAGCAGGCCCATGCAGCCGCGGCAAGCCCGTGCAAGCGCGTTAACTTGCCCGCGCTACCGGGTTTCGTAGCGCTCAACGCCAACCGGATAAGGCTGTGGATCAGCCTAATTCAGATGCATCGACAGGGACGATGAGGATGCCGGCGCGCAAGCCGTTCTTCACCCTGGGATTGGGGAAAATGATCCGCGCGCCCTGCTCTTCAATTTCCCAGCGAGTATCGCTCAGGTCTTCGGCCAGCAGATACCCCACCGGCAACTCGCTGAAATTCTCGATATCAGCCGGCAAATGCAGCTGGAACGCGTCACTGTGCTTGATGATTTCCCGCGCCACGGCGAACAGCTGAAGGCCGTCCAGCCCGGCATCATCCACGTCCGGCTCGCTGCCCTCGATGATGCAGTGCAGCCGCTGCTCCAGACGATCGAGATTGACCTGCTGATTCTGGCCAAAGGCACGAGCCTTGCCCAACTCCAGGGTGAAGGCTTCAGCCTCGAGCTGCGAGTAGGTGTACGCACTGAAGGTGGTCGAGCTTTTGTTATGCAGCAGCACCGCATCGATACCCGCGGCGTTCAGCCGGGCCAGCTCGCGCTTGGAGCGCACCCGCCCCTCATGCCAGGGATAGAGCGCGAACTGTTCGATCTTCGAGGCCCGAATGGCGGTGTGCAGGTCGTAATGCAGACGTGTACGCCCGGGCTTACTGAAAAAGCCAGCGGCCAAGTGCTCGAGCTCGCAGGCCCGCATCGCTTCGGCACCCACCTGCAGTTCATGGCGGCCATTGAACAGCCGGTTGATGTCTTGCTCGAGGTAACGCTCACCCTTGCGGATGGCCAGCGGATTGCCGAACAGGAACAGCATCCGCGCCCGCGGCTTCAACTCGCCACGTGCAATGGCGTGCAGCAGCCGGTCGAGCAGTTCGATGGGGGCCGTTTCGTTGCCATGGATACCCGCCGACAACAGCAGGTCCAGGCCACTGTCGCTGGCCACGGGCGGAGTGATTTCCAGTGCACCCTCGGCCAACCAGCGCAAACGCGCGCCCTCGGGCGTCAGCTGAATCTTCGCGGCCGGTTCGTGGCCGGCCAGGGTCAGTTCGAGCAATTTGCCGAGAGCGAGCATGGGAAAATCCTCAGTCGTGATTGCAGTCAGGGCCGTGCACGTGATCCTCGTCGCCGAGTTCCGCCGGCTCCATTTCCAGCTCCAGGCTCACCAAATTGGTGGCCAACGGGCGCAGCAGCAGGTTGGCATATTCGCTGTCGCCCTCAGCCACATCCACGCCGATCATCAACTGGCCGTTACCGACTTGCTGAATCCATACTTCCTTGCCCTGCCACATCACGGCAAAGCGGGTGCAGGAGGTTTCCAGCTGGGTGCCGTCTTTATCTTCGAGGATCAATTGCAGGGCGTCAGTCATGGTGATGAATACTCTTTAAGCCAATTGGAAGGGATAAACCGAACCCAGTTTAAGGATCTGGGTCAATTCATCCAATGCTGCACGGCACTCAATCAGTAATTGTGGATCGGCCAGATCACTTTCGCTCAGGCGATCGCGATAGTGCTTGTCGACCCAGGCGACAAGCGTGTCGTACAGACCAGGGGTCATGATCACTCCTGGATTGACCGCCTCCAGTTCATCCTCCCTGAGCGCCACGCGCAGGCGCAAACAAGCCGGCCCCCCCCCATTCTGCATGCTCTGCTTGAGGTCGAAGACCTTCACCTCGCGAATAGGGCCGTTGCCCGCAGTGAGCTGCTGCAGGTAATTCCAGACGTTGCCGTTGTTACGGCATTCCTCCGGAACGATCAGCAACATGCTGCCGTCGGCACGCGTGAGCAGCTGACTGTTGAACAGGTAGGAGCGCACTGCATCATCGACCGTGACTGCGTCGCGCGGCACGCAGACCGCCTGCAGGCGCCCGCCCTGACGGGCCAGCTTGTCGCCGAGTTCGGCCAGCACCTTGTCGGTATCGAGGAAGGCGTCCTGGTGATAGAACAGCACCTCACCATTGCCCACCGCGATCACATCGTTGTGGAACACGCCCTGGTCGATCACCGATGGATTCTGCTGGGCGTAGACCACACCCTCTTCACTCAAGCCATGCAGACGCGCCACGGCTTGCGAGGCTTCCAGGGTTTGCCGCGCGGGATAACGCTGCGGCGCCGGGAAGCGACTGTCGAACGCACTGCGACCGAAGACGAAGAACTCCACCCCAGCCTCACCGTAACTCTTGCAGAAACGCGTGTGATTGGCCGCACCCTCATCACCGAATTGCGTCACTGCCGGCAACGCGGCGTGATGGGCGAAGTGCTGCTCACTGGCGAACATTGCCCCGAGCACGCGACTGGTGGTCGGATGTTCGATACTGCGGTGAAACTTGCAGTTAAGGTTGGCCGCAGTGAAGTGCACGCGCCGGTCCGCGGTGTCGGCACTGGGGCTGACGGTGCAGGCATTGGCGGTCCACATGCTCGACGCTGAGCAGCTCGCGGCCAACAATGGCATGGCCTCCTTGGCCGCCCTGGCGATCACCTGGGCATCGCTACCGGTGAAACCCAGGCTGCGCAACACGGCGACGTTCGGCCGCTCTTGCGGAGCCAGCACGCCCTGTTTGAAGCCCATTTCCATCAGCGCCTTCATTTTCGCCAGGCCTTGTTTGGCGGCTTCTTTCGGGCTGGAGGAAACCTGGCTATTACTCTGCGAGGCGACGTTGCCGTAGGACAGACCGCCGTAGTTATGGGTCGGGCCGACCAAACCATCGAAATTCACTTCAAAGGCGTTGCTCACAGGCTTACTCCCGGACTCAAGGTGGCAGGCAGGCTCACGCTTTCAGTTTCCAGCGAAGCCACCGGATAGGCGCAATAATCCGCCGCGTAATAGGCACTGGCGCGATGGTTGCCCGAGGCCCCCACACCACCAAACGGCGCGGTGCTCGCGGCACCTGTGAGCTGCTTGTTCCAGTTAACGATACCGGCACGACTCTCGAGCCAGAACTGTTCATAACGCGCCTTGGAATCCGACAGCAAGCCGGCGGCCAGACCAAACTCGGTGGCATTGGCTTCGGCAATCGCGGCGTCGAAATCGGCATAACGGATCACTTGCAGCAGCGGACCGAAAAACTCTTCATCCTGACGCTCGGCAACGGCCGTCACATCGATGATGCCAGGCGTCAGCAGCGCTGCACCGGCGAGCGGCTGGGTCATTTCCAGCAACGCCTTGGCACCCTTAGCCAGCAACAGCTGCTGGGCCTGGAGCAACTGTTCGGCTGCTGCCAGGGAAATCACCGAGCCCATGAACGGCGCGGGCTGCGCATCGAAGGCGCCAACCTTGATAGTCGCCGCGACGTTGACCAGACGCTGCAGCAGGGCATCGCCCCAGGCGCCCTGCGGCACCAGCAGGCGGCGCGCACAGGTGCAGCGCTGTCCGGCGGAGATAAAGGCCGACTGAATGATGGTATAGACCGCCGCATCGACATCCTGCAGCTGGTCGACGATCAACGGATTATTACCGCCCATTTCCAGCGCCAGAATTTTCTCCGGGCGACCTGCAAACTGGTTGTGCAGCAGGTTGCCAGTGCGGCTCGAACCGGTGAAAAACAAGCCGTCGATGCCATTATTCGCAGCCAGGGCCACGCCGGTTTCCCGCGCGCCCTGCACCAGGTTGAGCACGCCGGCAGGCAAGCCGGCTTCGATCCAGCACTTGACCGTCAGCTCGGCCACTTTCGGCGTCAGCTCGCTAGGTTTGAACACCACCGTGTTACCGGCCAACAACGCCGGCACGATATGCCCGTTAGGCAGGTGGCCCGGAAAGTTGTAGGGGCCGAACACTGCGACCACGCCGTGCGGCTTGTGGCGCAATACCGCCGTGGCATCGGCCAGCGGACCACTCTTCTCGCCGGTACGCTCGCGGTAGCTCTGCACCGAGATGGCGACCTTGTTGGCCATGCTGGTCACCTCGGTGGCCGACTCCCACAACGGCTTGCCGGTTTCCTCGCCAATTGTGCGGGCCAGCTCATCGGTATGGGCTTTCAGGGTCGTGGCGAACTGCTCCAACAGCGCAATGCGCTCATCCAGCGAACGCGACGCCCAGGCGGGAAATGCTGCGCGGGCAGCCTGCACGGCGGCCTCGACCTGTTCGGCGCTAGCCCCGTTACCTTGCCACAGGACCTGCTGACTAACCGGATTCAGCGACTCCAGGGCTTCGCCCTGGCCAACGTGCCAGCGACCGGCGATGTAATGAGTGCTCATATTGTTCTATCACTCCCAGCAATTTCATCACCCGGCGATGCACCGGATGCACTATTCGAACCAGCGACCCGGATCAGTTTCCGGACCACCCCTAGCCGCTCAGAAGCCTGCTAGCAGGCCGCTGAAAAATGTAGCGAGCGAAGGCTAGGCAAGACGAAATCAGCCGAAAAAGCGCAGTGTACGAGCTGTACATGAGCATTTTGAGGCGGACTTCAACGCCGCATAGCCGAGCGCAGTAGTTTTGCAACAGCCTGCTAGCCTCGGGCCGACAACTGCACCGCACGTACCTGATCGCCAGCCGACAGCTGCAGCCGCTTGGCCGTCAAGGGGTCGACCACCAGGGTGCCGGCAGCGATCCGCGCCGGACCCGCCGTGATGCGGCAGTCTTCACGCTTGCGGTTATGAATCAGGAAGGCACTGGCATCGTCGCCCGGTGTACCGATGGCCAGAACCAGCGCCTGACTGTCGCGCACGGCGCGGATCTTCGCGGTTTCCGCCTCGATGGCCGGACCGGCATCAAAGATGTCGACATAGCCCTGATAGCTGAAGCCTTCGGCCTTGAGCATGGCCAGTGCCGGCTCGGTGTCCGGGTGAACACGACCGATGATGTTGCGTGCATCTTCGGAGAGAAAGCAGGTGTACAGCGGAAACTTGGGCATCAACTCGGCGATAAAGGCCTTGTTGCCGACCCCGGTGAGGTAATCCGCCTGGGAGAATTCCATCTTGAAAAAGTGCCGACCGAGACTTTCCCAGAACGGCGAGCGGCCGTTGTCATCGGACATGCCGCGCATCTCGGCGATCACCTTGTCGCCAAACAACTCACGAAACTCGGCGATGAACAGGAAGCGCGCCTTGGACAGCAGGCGCCCATTCAAGCCAGTGCGTTTATCGTCGCGCAGAAACAGCGAGCACAGCTCGGAGTTACCGGTCAGGTCATTGGCCAGAAACAGGGTCGGGATCTGCCGGTGGATCTTCAGCTCTTGCGAGGCGCTGACGGTCAAACCGACCCGGTAGTTGTACCAAGGCTCGCGCAGGCCGACGGCACCCGCCAGGGCGGAGATGCCGACTACTTGCCCGTCGTCATCTTCGAGCACGAACAGGTAATCGGTATCGGCCCGCTCGGCTTCGCCGCGGAAGGTTTTTTCTGCCCAACCAACCCGGTGCGCCAGACGCTCCTCATTGGCCGGCAAGGTAGTCAGGCCGGCACCGGTGCTGCGCGCCAGGTCGATCAAAGCCGGAAGATCGGCACTGCGTACGGGACGAACGATCATGCTAACTCCTTAAACCGCGACCAGACGCACGCTGGCGCCTTCGCCGACGCCCAGGGCTTCGGCAGCTTCAAGACTGAGGGTGACCGGCTTACCCGGCACCCAATCCAGCTCAGCGACAATGGCGCGGAAATCCACCAGCTGGCCATTGCTCACCAGGTATGGGCGGCCACCCTTGCCGGGATCACCGAACTTAACGGGCACCATGCGACTTTCTGCGATGGAACGAATACCCGAGGTACGCGCATGCAGGGTCGGCCCCCCATCGAAAATGTCGATGTAGTTATCGGTCTCGAAGCCTTCACGCATGAGGATGTCGAAAGTAATCTGCGCCCGCGGATGCACCTGGCCCATGGCTTCCTGGGCAGAATCCGGCAGTAGCGGCACATAGATCGGGTAGTTCGGCATCAGTTCGGCGAGGAAGGTGCGACTCTTCAGCCCGCACAAACGCTCGGCTTCGGCGTAGTTCATGTCGAAGAAGTTACGCCCCACCGCATCCCAGAACGGCGAATCGCCTGCCTCATCGCTGTGGCCGACGATTTCCACCACCACCGCATCGGCGAAACGCTCCGGGTGAGCGGCGACGAACAACAGCCGAGCACGGGAATTCAATTCGGCGAATACCGTACTGACCAACGGCCGCTCGACATAGAAACTGGTCAACAGGCTATTGCCGGTCAGGTCATGGCATAGCGAGAGCACGTGAATCTTGTTGTGAATCTTCAGCTCACGCGAGTTATGCACGAAGGTTTCGTTGCGAAAGCTGTAGAACGGCTCGGAGTAACCCGTCGAGGCGACGATACCCGAACAGCCGACCAGACGGCCGCTGACGCTGTCCTCGAGGACAAAGAAGTAGCTTTCTTCACCATTGAAACTTACTTCTGCGGCGAACGAAGCTTCCGCAGCGGCGATCTTGTCGCGCAAGCGGTCGACGTCATCCGGCAGGGAAGTCACACCAACCGGGCTATCCGCGGCGAGACGCTGTACTTCAGCGAGGTCGGCCATTTGCGCGGGGCGCATCACCAGCATGGTGTCACTCCTTTAAGAAAAGCTCCAAGCCACTCGCGCAGAGCAACCCGGAGAAACCGCGACCAGCGTCACGGCATGCACAGAGACAGTCATCCATGGTTTAACCCCGGCACATCCGTGCGCCATGGGCATTCAGCCCGGCGACGCCTCACTAAAGGTCGCCGCCGGACTGTCGACTCAGGCTTGAGTCAGCTTGATCACTGCACGCTCGAAACGCGCCAGACCTTCATCGATATCGGCATCTTCCACCACCAGGCTCGGGGCGAAACGCACCACGTCCGGGCCAGCTTGCAACACCATCAGCCCTTCAGCCGCCGCAGCATCGAGCAGCATCTTGGCTTTGCCTTTCCAGGCATCGGCGAGCACGCACCCGATCAGCAGACCGAGCCCGCGGACTTCGCCGAACAGGTCATATTGCTGACCAATCTGCTCCAGCTTGCTCTTGAAACGCTGATGCTTGGCTTGCACGCCCGCTAGCACCTCTGGCGTGTTGATCACATCGATCACCGCCTCACCCACTGCACAAGCCAGCGGATTGCCGCCGTAAGTCGTGCCATGGGTACCGACCACCAGATGCTTGGCCAACTCGCTGGTAGTGAGCATGGCGCCGATAGGGAAACCACCGCCCAGACTCTTGGCACTGGTGAGGATGTCCGGCGTCACGCCGTAATGCTGATAGGCGAACAGCGAGCCGCTACGGCCCATGCCGGTCTGTACTTCGTCGAGCACCAGCAGCGCGTCGTGCTGGTTGCATAGCTCACGGGCGCCCTGCAGGTAGGCCAGATCGATCGGCAGCACGCCGCCCTCGCCCTGGATCGGCTCGAGCACCACGGCGCAGGTCTTATCGGAAATCGCCGCTTTCAGGGCTTCGAGATCATTGAAGGGAACATGACTGATGCCCTGGATCTTCGGCCCGAAGCCGTCGGAATACTTGGGCTGACCGCCAACACTGACGGTAAACAGGGTACGACCGTGGAAGCTGTTGACCGCGGCAATGATTTCGCATTTTTCCGGGCCGAACTTGTCATGCGCCACCCGGCGGGCCAGCTTGAACGCGGCCTCATTGGCCTCCGCGCCGGAGTTACAGAAGAACACCCGCTCGGCAAACGTGGCATCGACCAGCTTCTTTGCCAGACGCAGGGCCGGCTCGTTGGTGAACACGTTGGACACATGCCACAGGGTGTTAGCCTGCTCGGTCAGCGCCTTGACCAGAGCCGGATGGGCATGTCCGAGCACGTTGACGGCGATACCACCGGCGAAGTCGATCAGCTCACGACCACTCTGGTCCCAGACTCGCGAACCTGCGCCGCGCACCGGAATAAATGCAGCGGGGGCATAGTTGGGAACCATCACCTGATCGAAATCGGCGCGTTGCACCGGGTCGTGCTGAACTGACATCGGAAATCTCCTGATAAAGGAACACCTGCATTGAGCGGCAGGCGATGACACGGATTGTAGGGATTGAACCGGGACTGGCATTGCCGCCATGCGACAACTTCTTACAGCGCCAACCCGGGAAAAACCGATGCTTACGGAAATGCGACAGAAAGCGTCGGGAAGGCGCAGTTTAAACGCTGTTCAGCACATAAGCGCACAACCTGCGATATTTCCTCACAAACTGACCGACAGGTTTTTGGACAGTTTCAGCCGCAGAGCGAGCCTTAACCCAGCTCATCGGGCTTTATCCTGCGCCGGACTGAAGTCCTTACGCCGTGACCGGCTCGCCATGCGCAACAGGTGGACGACTGAGGCAGAGGAAGTCGCACAACTCGGTTTTCCGGGCCATCGCATCCTGATAACCCAGCTCAATCAGCTCGTTGCAATAACCGGCCTCGAACAATAGATAGCTGAGCACACCGGCGCCACTGGTCTTGGTCGCCCCCGGGCCACGTAGAAACGCGCGCAGAGCCATCGGCAACTCATGGCGATGACGTGCGGCGATCTCATCCACCGGCTGACTCGGCGAGACAACCAACACCTCGATCGGCTTGAGCCCTAGACCACGAGGATGCAACTCCTGCGGAATCAGCCGACTCATCTGATTCAGCCGTTCAAGCAATTCGATATCGCCCTCCAGGCTGTCAATAAAGGTGCTATTGAGCATATGCCCGCCGATTTGCGCCAGGCTCGGCGGCTTGACGTTGCTCGGCCGCACTACGGCGCTGTTAGCCTGCCCGCCCTGCGGATTGCCACTCACCCCGACCACCAACACCCGCGTCGCCCCCAGATGCAGAGCCGGACTGATGGGCGCCGACTGGCGCACGGCACCATCGCCGAAGTATTCGCGATTGATCTTCACTGGTGGAAAAATCAGCGGAATCGAGGCACTGGCCAGCAGGTGCTGCAGTGACAGACGGGTTGGCACTCCGACGCGGCGGTGCCGAAACCATGGATCGATGGTGGCGCGCCCCTGGTAAAAGGTCACCGCCTGACCGGACTCATAGCCGAATGCCGTTACCGCCACGGCACGCAAGCGCCGTGCACGCACCGCCGCGGATATCCCGGAAAAATCCAGCTTATTCTTCAACAGCTCGCCAAGCGGCGAGTTGTCGAGCAACGCCACCGGTACCTGGCTGCCCAAGCCGAGCAAGCTATGACCAATGAAGCGACTGGCCTGGTGCAGCACCCCCGGCCAGTCGCTGCGGTAAACCTGATGAGTATGAAAGCCTTGCCAGACCGCGGTCAGCTGGCGGATCGCCTCGCCAAAGTGCAGCGCCCCGCACGCCAGACTGACTGCATTGATAGCCCCGGCCGAAGTGCCGACGATAACCGGAAAAGGGTTGTGTTCGGCATTCGGCAACAGGTCGGCAATCGCCGCCAGCACCCCCACCTGATAAGCCGCCCGCGCACCGCCGCCCGAGAGAATCAACCCAGTCACAGGCTGGAGAGTGGGAGCGATTTGCGTCATAGGCAGGTTCCGAAGATTTTTACGCAGTATAGGAAGCGGGCGCTACCTGCCCGCTATAGCTCAGCAATTGGCCT
Source organism: Pseudomonas taeanensis MS-3 (assembly GCF_000498575.2). Lineage (GTDB taxonomy): Bacteria > Pseudomonadota > Gammaproteobacteria > Pseudomonadales > Pseudomonadaceae > Aquipseudomonas > Aquipseudomonas taeanensis. Next base: position 671,095 of record NZ_AWSQ01000002.1, on the reverse strand, counting down.
GACAACCACAAAGGCCAGCCACGCAATTGCCGAGCCGCTTAACTGAGGCGTTTCTTATACAGCTTCGACTCTCCCGCCGGGCGTGTCTTGAAGCGCCGGTGGGCCCACAGATACTGCTCTGGACAGGCACCGACCGCCTGCTCGACCCACTGGTTGATGCGCAGGCAGTCCGCTTCCTCGCTGTCGCCGGGAAACTCCGCCAACGGGGGATGAATGGTCAGTCGATAGCCTCTGCCATCGGCCAGACGCACCTGGGTAAAAGGCAACACTCGCGCGCGACCGAGGCGAGCGAACTTAGTGGTGGCGGTGACCGTGGCAGCCTGTACACCGAACAAGGGTACAAACAGGCTTTGCTTGGGCCCGTAATCCTGGTCCGGTGCATACCAGATCGCTCGACCGGCACGCAGCACCTTGAGCATGGCTCGCACATCCTCGCGCTCGATGGTCGTCGCTTCCAGGTTGTGCCGCTCGCGCCCTCGGCGCTGCACATAATCGAACAACGGGTTTTTATGCTCGCGGTACATGCCATCGATGGTATGCACCTGACCAAGCAGCGCCGCGCCGATTTCCAGGGTGGTGAAATGCAGGGCCATCAGAATCACCCCCTGGCCATCCGCCTGAGCCTGGCGCAAGTGCTCCAGTCCCTCGATGTGCGCCAGCTTGGCCAGCCTGGACTTAGGCCACCACCAACTCATGGCCATCTCGAAAAACGCGATGCCAGTAGAGGCGAAGTTATCTTTCAGCAAGCGCTTGCGCTCGGCAGCAGACAAGGCTGGGAAGCAGAGCTCCAGGTTACGCGCGGCAATCTTGCGGCGCGAGCTCGCCAACCGGTACATCACCGCGCCCAATGCGCGCCCCAGCTTGAGCAACGCGCCATATGGCAACTTCACCAGCAACCACAACAACGCCAAACCCAGCCACAGGGGCCAGAAACGCGGATGGAGAAAAGAGCCACGAAAAACCGGACGATCCATGAACAATCTCGAACAACGCATAAAGCCGGGCATTCTATCAGGAGTTTCTTAATACTCGGCTCGGCTTGCGGCTCCCCTGTGTTCTCGCTATAAGTTCCGGCTAATCTCCATTCCGCTGACCAGGCCGCACCAAGCAGACCATGAGCCAAGCTGATCTTCTCGACCAAGACCCCGTGTTCCAACTCAAAGGCAGCATGCTGGCCATTACCGTGATGGAACTGGCGCGCAACGACCTTGACCTTCTCGACCGGCAACTGGCGGAAAAGGTCGCCCAGGCACCGGGGTTTTTCAGCAACACACCGCTGGTACTGGCACTGGACAAGCTGCCTGACAACGAAGATGACCTCGACATCGCCGCACTGATGGCCGTGTGCCGCAGCCATGGTCTGCGTACCCTGGCCGTGCGCGCCAGCCGCGCCAACGACATTACCGCCGCCAATGCGCTGGACCTGCCGGTGCTGCCGCCTTCCGGTGCGCGCGAGCGGCTAATCGATCCGACCAACGGTAGCCCTCCTGCAAAGCAGCCGGAAAAGCCCAGCGAACCCGAGCTCAGGCCGAGCAAAATCATTAGCTCGCCTATTCGCGGTGGCCAGCAAGTTTATGCCCAGGGCTGCGATCTGATTGTGCTGGCACCGGTCAGCGCCGGCGCGGAACTTCTCGCCGATGGCAACATCCATGTGTACGGGCCGATGCGTGGTCGCGCCTTGGCGGGCGTCAAAGGCAATGCCATGGCCCGGATTTTCTGCCAGCAAATGGGCGCGGAACTGCTCTCTATCGCCGGTCAGTACAAGGTCGCCGAAGACCTGCGGCGCGACCCATTATGGGGCGAAGCGGTACATGTCAGCCTGTCGGGTGACGTGTTGAACATCACCCGCCTTTAACGGATACTGCCGCCAATTTTCAAGGGCACAAAAAGGGCTTCCGGACGCCTCAAGCGCCCGAGCGATTCCCGTTTTTATCTTCACATTTGGGGTGAATCACCTTGGCCAAGATCCTCGTAGTCACTTCCGGCAAAGGTGGCGTGGGCAAAACCACCACCAGCGCCGCCATCGGTACCGGCCTCGCCCTGCGCGGGCACAAAACAGTCATCGTCGACTTCGACGTCGGTCTACGCAACCTCGACCTGATCATGGGCTGCGAACGCCGCGTAGTGTATGACTTCGTCAACGTGGTCAACGGCGAAGCCACGCTGAGCCAGGCACTGATCAAAGACAAGCGCCTGGAAAACCTCTTCGTATTGGCCGCCAGTCAGACCCGCGACAAAGACGCGCTGACCCTCGAGGGCGTCGAAAAAGTTCTCAAAGAGCTGTCCGAAACCTTCGAGTACGTGGTCTGCGACTCGCCGGCCGGCATCGAAAAAGGCGCGCATCTGGCGATGTACTTTGCCGATGAGGCCATCATCGTCACCAACCCGGAAGTGTCCTCGGTACGCGACTCCGATCGCATGCTTGGCCTCCTGGCGAGCAAATCACAGCGTGCCGAGAAGGGTGAGGAGCCGGTCAAGGAACACCTACTACTGACCCGCTACAACCCGGAGCGCGTCACCCGAGGCGAAATGCTCGGCGTGGAAGACGTTGAGGAAATCCTCGCCATCCGCTTGATCGGTGTGATCCCAGAGTCGCAAGCGGTACTCAAAGCCTCTAACCAAGGCGTACCGGTGATCCTCGACGATCAGAGCGACGCCGGTCAGGCATACAGCGACGCAGTGGATCGCCTGCTCGGCAAGGAAGTCGTCCATCGCTTCATCGATGTGCAGAAGAAAGGACTCTTGCAACGCCTATTTGGAGGTCGTGAATGAATATTTTTGACTTCTTTCGTGAACGCAAAAAAGAAACCACTGCGTCCATCGCGAAAGAGCGTCTGCAAATCATCGTCGCCCACGAGCGCGGTCAGCGCAGCCAGCCGGATTACCTGCCGGCCCTGCAACAGGAACTGGTCGAGGTGATTCGCAAGTACGTCAACATCGACTCGGATCAAGTGCAGGTCGCCCTGGAAAACCAAGGCAGCTGCTCCATCCTGGAACTCAACATCACCCTGCCGGATCGTTAAAAAACTACTGCGCTCGGTGATGCTAAAAAATGGCGGCCTCGATGGCCGCCATTTTATTTCAGCAGCCTGCACATCTCGTGGGAGCGGGCTTGTCCGCGAAGCTTCTTGTGCCTAAAGGCTTCGCGGGCAAGCCCGCTCCTACACAAACCAGTCCACCACTGCCCAGCCAAGAAGCCCATGCCGCTCAGCCAGATTGAAATTCTCCACCAGGACGCCGCCCTGCTGGTCATCAACAAGCCCACCCTGCTGCTTTCGGTGCCCGGTCGCGCCGAGGACAACAAGGATTGCCTGGTCACCCGCCTGCAAGAAAACGGCTACCCGGAAGCGCGCATCGTGCATCGCCTGGACTGGGAAACCTCGGGAGTTATCGTTCTGGCGCGCGACGCCGACAGCCACCGCGAGCTGTCGCGTCAATTTCACGACCGCGAGACCGAAAAAGCCTACACCGCGTTGTGCTGGGGCCAACCGGAACTGGACAGCGGCAGCATCGACCTGCCGCTGCGCTACGACCCGCCGACCAAGCCGCGGCATGTGGTCGATCACGAACAGGGCAAGCACGCGCTGACCTTCTGGCGCGTGGTCGAACGCTGCGGCGACTACTGTCGGGTCGAGCTGACACCCATCACCGGCCGTTCGCACCAACTGCGCGTGCACATGCTGTCGATTGGCCACCCCCTTCTCGGCGACCGCCTGTATGCCCACGCCCAAGCCCTGGCTGCGCATGAGCGCCTGTGCCTGCATGCCAGCATGCTCAGCCTGACCCATCCACAAAGCGGCGAACGCCTGCGCTTCGACTGCCCTGCACCGTTCTAACCGCAGAACCTCGCCCGGATGCGTTTCGTCGCATCGATAGCGGCCCCGGAGCGGCTCCCGGATTGCATCCGGGCTGCGCAGTGCGCCATCGGCAAACCGGCGAGCTACCGCCCAACCCGAACCCGGTAGCCCGGATGCAATTCGGGGCATTGATAGCGGCCCTAGAAGCTCCCCGAACGACATCCAGGCTAGGGCTTACACAGCCAGGCACCTTATATGTATCAGGCATATAAGCTATTCGACGATGTTCTTAAACCTCCCCTTGAAGACCACCCTCGCCGCCAACATATTTCATAGCGACGGGGCTTGAGGCCCTCGGCCTTGAGCACCGCAAACGAGTCTCTGGTCTATTCACCACAGGAGGTTTGCGATGTACGAGTCCCTACTTAATTCTCCCGGCAGCTGGTTCGCCGATTTCGACCGCCTGCAGCGCGAATTGCAGCAGGACTTCGCCACTATCGGCCGGCCTGGCAGCATTCGGGCGGTGGCCAGTGGTGCGTTCCCGGCACTGAATGTCGGCAGCACACCCTCAGCCATCGAAATTTACGCCTTCGCCCCGGGCCTCGACCCGGAAAAACTGGATGTGCAGATTGACCGCGGCCTGCTGTCGGTTACCGGCGAGCGCGAGAGCGCCTGCCCGCCCGACAATGGCACGCTGTCGGTGTATGCCAACGAACGCTTCGCTGGTCGCTTCAAGCGCACCGTGAGCCTTTCCGATGATGCCGACCCGGACAAGGTCGAGGCGCACTACCGTAACGGCGTGCTGCATATCCGCGTAATGCGCCGCGAGTCGGCCCAACCCAAGCGCATCAGCGTCCAGTAACCCCATGGATAAGAGGAGGAAGCCACTATGAGCGACAAGAAAGCCGTAAGCCGCAGCGAACGCGCGAAAGAGGTCGAAACCCTGCTACCACGGGTGGATGTATTCGAGGACAAGGACGGCATCCTGCTGGTTGCCGACTTGCCCGGCGTACCCAAGGACAAGCTTGAGCTGCGAGTCGACAACGATACGCTAACGGTCGAAGGCGAGATCACCACTGATATGCCGGAAGACATGGAAGCGGTGTATGCCGAGGTGCGCCTGGCGCGCTATCGCCGCGCTTTCACCCTCAGCAGCGAGCTGGACACCGCGCGTATCGACGCGCAGTTCCGCGATGGCGTGCTCAACCTGCGCATTCCCAAGCATACTCACGCGCAACCGCGCCAGATCAAGGTGAAAGTAGCCTAACTGCCTATGCGGCCGGACCGATGGAGGCGTCTCGGCCGCTCGCAACCTGGAGGTCAACCATGGAAAAACTAACCGAACTGAAACATGGCCTGGAGGAGACCTGGCACTCGCTCGGCGAGGGCTGGCGTCAAGTGCTTGACCGCACCAGCGGCGCCCTGACCCGCTTTACCCCGACGGCCAAGAGCAAGCAGTCGACAGAGCCTGCGACCTACACCGAATCCCCCTCGGCCAATTGGGCGCTACTGGCCGGTGACCTGTTCGAAGACGCCGACAAGTTCATCGTGCGTCTCGAAGTGCCCGGCATGGACAAGCAGCACCTGGATATCGAGGTACGCAGCGATGTGCTGATCGTGCGCGGCGAGAAACGCCTGGAGCAGGAATCAGCCAGCGGTCAGTACCGGATACGCCAGTGCGCCTTCGGCAGCTTTCATCGCAGCATCCCACTGCCGGTGCCGGTACTGTCCGATAAAGCCGAGGCCATCTACCGCAACGGCGTACTGCGCATCGAACTACCGAAAGCAGAGCATGCCCGTGGCCGGCGCATCGAAGTCCGTAGCGAGTGATAGAACCCTCAACAGGTGGGCGCTGGCGCTTCAAGCGCGGCGCCCACCGTCACCGACTGCAAGCCCTAGGGTCTGTTGCCGTTTCATTCGCGGCCGCGCCGTAGCCTGTTTTTGCGCGAGGCAAGNNATGAAACGGCAACAGACCCTAAGCTAACTCTCCAGCGTGTCCTGCTTGCGCGGCCATACCAGACTGAAGCGCGCACCACCCAAGGCCTCGCTGCGCCCGATCTGCGCCCGGCCGCCGTGCCAGTAGATGATCCGCCGCACGATCGACAACCCCAGACCATGCCCACCTGAGGCGCGGGTGCGGCTATCGTCCAGGCGCAGGAAGGGACTGAAGATACGCTCCCAGGCCGTTTCCGGGACACCGGGGCCATCGTCCTCGACATCCAGCCGGCAGCGCTGTCGGCCGATCTGGTAACTCACCCGCACCCGCGATTCGGCATGGCGCATGGCGTTGCTCACCAGGTTCTGCAAGGCGCGGTGCAGGTAACGCAACTCGGCCTCGACCACCGCCCCACTGCCGTCCAATGCATTCAGCGCCGGGCCGCGCTCGACCCGCACGTGGGCGCGCAGCGGCGCCAGCTCGGTGATCACCTGATCGATCAGACCGTTCAGGTCGACTGCCTGGAAGTTCAGGGCCGGTGCCCCCTGCTCCAGGCGCGCGTAGGTGAGCATCTCGTCGACCAGCTTGTCGAGGTCCTGAATATCGCTGTCCATGCCCTCCATGTATTTGCGCCGCGCCGCCTCGCTCTCGGCATCGCCGATCATTTCCAGGCCAAAACGCAAGCGCGCCACCGGTGTGCGCAGTTCGTGCGAGACCGCCTGCACCATCTCCCGCTGAATGCTCAGAGAGCGCTGCAAGTGCTCGGCCATGGCATTGAACGCCGCCGCCAGACGCCCCACCGAATCACTGCCATGGCTCGGCACCCGGGTATCCAGGCCACCGCTGGCAATCCGCGTGGCTGCGCCCTCCAGATCACGCAGGCGTTGCTCCAGCGGCCGAACCAGCAGGTAGACCATCAAGCCGATCAGGCTCAGTCCCAGAGCGCAGCTCAACACCAGCAGTTGCGTCGGGTAGAGGTTCATCTGATAGAGCGGGCCGATTTCCAATACCCAGGGCGTGTCGACGATGCCGGCAAACACATGGATGCTGTCGCCACCCTTGCCCAGCGCCATCACCGTATCCCCCTCGTCCACCCGGCGGCGCTGATCGATGTCCAGGTTGGCTTGCTCCAGGCTCACCAGGCGCAGGTCGAAGCCGAACTGCTTGGCCTCCTTCAACTCGGCCAAACGCTGCGGCTGCTCGGCCACCGGATAACGAATCAATTCATCGATCAGCAGGTAAACAGTGGCGCGCGCCAGCTGTTCACTGATCTGCTGCACCTCACCCGTCAGCACCCGCTGCTCGTGTTCGCCAATCAGGCTGTAGACCTCGGCCGCGTGTGGACCGGTCTGTTGCACCAGCACCTGGCCGCGCAGCAAGCGCTTGCGCGCGCCGCTCTCCAGGGGCGCTTCGCTCAGCGCCTGAATGCTCAGCGGAATACCCAGCAAGCGCGCCCACACGGCCACGGCCCGGCGCCGCTCGAGTTCATCCATCGGCGCCAGGTTATCGGCCATCAAACGGAAGGTGCCGCGCGCCAGACGCTCGCGGTACTGCTCGGAGCGCACCTCGTTGACCAGGTGCAAGGTGCCGACGCCGAGCAGGGCGACCAGCACCAGCACGCCCAGCATGCCGGCATAGATGCGCAGGAAGATCGAATTCATTCAGGGGGCTGCCAAGGATTCGTTCGCAAGCCGCGTTGCTGCGCAACCCGCAGGGCCGGGCCGATTGTTGCGCGGTGCTGCGTTATTCGTCGTTCATTTGGAATGACCAAACTTCTCTCCTCATGCCTTGCCCCGCACAATAACCGGCTCCGGCGCGGCCACGGACAAACCCTCACCAGCCCCCTAGCGCTTCGGCAGCCTCGGCGACGAACAGGTAGCCCTTGCTGCGCACGGTCTTGATCATCCGCGGATGCACCGGGTCGTCACCGATCTTCGGACGGATGCGCGAAATGCGCACATCAATGGAGCGATCCTGACCGTCGTATTCGATCCCGCGCAGAGCATTGAAGATCTCCTCACGCGAGAGAATCCGCCCGGCATTCACCGTCAGCAGCCAGAGCAGGTCGAACTCGGCGCCGGTCAGCTCGATACTCTGCTCGCCCAGCCAGGCCTCTCGCATCGCACTGTCGATCACCAGCGGCCCGAACTCCAGCCGTCGGCGCTCCTCGGCGCCATTGCTCTCGGCGCCTTCACGACGCCGCAGCAGCGCCCGGATCCGCGCCAGCAGTACGCGCGGGCGCACCGGCTTGCATACGTAATCGTCGGCGCCCATTTCCAGGCCGAGCACCTGATCCATATCGTCGGTGCGCGCGGTCAACATCAGGATGGGGCCGTCATACTGACCGCGCACCTTGCGGCAGATCGACAGACCGTCCTCGCCTGGCAGCATCAAATCGAGAATTACCAGATCCGGCTGCTCTTTGAGTATCCGTGCAGCTGCCTGCGCGCCATCCGCCTCGATGCTCACCGTCAGGCCATTGCTCTGCAGGTAATCACGCGTCAATTCGGCCAGACGCTGGTCGTCTTCGACGATCAGGATTTGCCACGTTTCTTGCTCCACTACTGCCTCCTAAAGACAGGTCAACCACGGCGAAAGCCCATGCATTGTAACAACGCCGCCCGTAACTGGCGGCGCTATCAACGTAGCCCTGCAAAAAGTACCGCGCGCCTGCACAGAGCACGCCAACAAGCAAGAAAAAACCCTACATATTGTGTTTCTGTGATGGACTAAAAATCCTTCGTCACACACGCAAAAAATCCGCCCTCCCCACGACGAACGGTACCCCGTGGAGAACCCCAGCAGCTACGGGGCCTTGCGAAAGTTACCCCAAGATAACCCACAGATTTATCCACAGGCACTGAAGTTTTGCTGGCTTGCCTTCCCCCCTACACCGCACTATCTTGTATCCCTATCGCGATAAACACCTACATGTTGGGTTTTCGCACAAAATCGACACAAGCACATTTGCCCCTTTGCGGTCTATACCGAGATCCAAAAAGGTGCAGATAAGCACTTCGATGGCCAGATCAGCAGCAACGCGGTTGGCCATTGTTCCAGCTGCGCGAATAGCCGGCTGGAATACTGATCACGGTGTAACGCCCATGCGCGCACACCACAACATCTAGTGATGCCAGTGCGGCACCGGCACAAGATTTCAAAGCAAGGAAAGGGCTTCAATACGCTGGCCCTTTCCAACTAGTTCTTGCAAGCCACCATGCGCCCGGCACTCTTGCCGTGCGTGTGGCGTTAGTAAAATGGAATGAACAGTGGGTAGCCGCAGCGCTCTACTGCATAGCGCCCACTCAACAAATGACCGAACACGGAGACATTCATGCATACAGACACTACTCGCGAGCAGGCGCAGACCAATACGCCGCTGGCCGCCGATGGTAACCAGGACCTCGCCGCCACCGCGCCGGGTCAACTGCGCGTGATCAAGCGTAACGGCACCGTGGTGCCGTATAGCGATGACAAGATCACCGTGGCCATCACCAAGGCCTTTCTCGCAGTAGAAGGCGGCACCGCCGCCGCCTCGTCACGTATCCATGACACCGTCGCGCGCCTGACCGAGCAGGTCAGCGCCACCTTCAAGCGCCGCATGCCGTCCGGCGGCACTATCCATATCGAAGAGATCCAGGACCAGGTCGAACTGGCCCTGATGCGTGCCGGCGAGCAGAAAGTCGCCCGCGACTACGTGATCTACCGTGAATCGCGCAGCCAGGCGCGCAAGAGCGACACCAGCGAGATTGCCCAGCCGCACCCAAGCATCCGCGTCACCCACCTCGACGGCAGCGTCGCACCGCTGGACATGGGCCGCCTGGACACCATCATCCGCGAAGCCTGCGAAGGCCTGGCCGAAGTCGACGGCGCGCTGATCCAGAAAGAAACCCTGAAAAACCTCTACGACGGTGTGGCGCAGAGCGACGTCAGCACCGCCCTGGTGATGACCGCACGGACCCTGGTCGAGCGTGAGCCGAACTACAGCTACGTCACCGCCCGCCTGCTGATGGACAACATCCGCGCCGAAGCGCTGAACTTCCTCGACGTCGCGGTCAGCGCCACCCATCACGAAATGGTCGACCTCTACGCCAAGGCCCTGCCGGCCTACATCGCCAAAGGCATCGAGCTGGAGCTGCTCAACCCGGTGCTGAGCACCTTCGACCTGGAAAAACTCGGCCAGGCGATCAACCACGAGCGCGATCAGCAGTTCACCTACCTGGGCCTGCAGACCCTGTACGACCGCTACTTCATCCACAAGGACGGCACTCGCATCGAACTGCCGCAGGTGTTCTTCATGCGCGTGGCCATGGGCCTGGCGATCGAAGAAGAGCACAAAGAAGAGCGCGCCATCGAGTTCTACAACCTGCTGTCCTCGTTCGACTACATGAGCTCGACGCCGACCCTGTTCAACGCCGGCACCCTGCGTCCGCAGCTGTCCTCGTGCTACCTGACCACCGTGCCGGACGACCTGTCGGGCATCTATCACGCCATCCACGACAACGCCATGCTCTCCAAGTTTGCCGGCGGTCTGGGTAACGACTGGACCCCGGTACGCGCCCTCGGCGCCTACATCAAGGGCACCAACGGCAAATCCCAGGGCGTGGTGCCGTTCCTCAAGGTGGTCAACGACACCGCGGTCGCGGTCAACCAGGGCGGCAAGCGCAAGGGCGCGGTCTGCGCCTACCTGGAAACCTGGCACATGGACATCGAAGAGTTCATCGAGCTGCGCAAGAACACCGGTGACGACCGTCGCCGCACCCACGACATGAACACCGCCAACTGGATTCCGGACCTGTTCATGAAGCGCGTGTTCGACGATGGCCCCTGGACCCTGTTCAGCCCAAGCGAAGTACCGGACCTGCACGACCTCACCGGCAAGGCCTTCGAGGAGCGCTACGAGTACTACGAAGCCCTGACCCAGTTCGGCAACAAGATCAAGCTGTTCAAGACCATCCAGGCCAAAGACCTGTGGCGCAAGATGCTCTCGATGCTGTTCGAAACCGGCCACCCGTGGCTGACCTTCAAGGACCCGTGCAACCTGCGCAGCCCGCAGCAGCACGTCGGCGTGGTACACAGCTCGAACCTGTGCACCGAGATCACCTTGAACACCAACAAGGACGAGATCGCCGTCTGCAACCTGGGTTCGGTCAACCTGCCGAACCACATCGTCGACGGCAAGCTGGACACCGCCAAGCTGGCGAAGACCGTGAAGACTGCTGTGCGCATGCTCGATAACGTCATCGACATCAACTACTACTCGGTGCCGCAGGCGAAGAACTCCAACTTCAAGCACCGCCCGGTGGGTCTCGGCATCATGGGCTTCCAGGACGCCCTGTACCTGCAGCACATCCCGTACGGCTCCGACGCGGCGGTCGATTTCGCCGACAAGTCGATGGAAGCGGTCAGCTACTACGCCATCCAGGCCTCCTGTGACCTGGCCGACGAGCGCGGCAGCTACGAGACCTTCGACGGTTCGCTGTGGTCCAAAGGCATCCTGCCGCTGGACTCCCAGCAGATTCTGATCGAGCAGCGCGGGCAGAAGTACATCGACGTCGACCTCAACGAATCCCTCGACTGGGCGCCGCTGCGGGCCCGTGTACAGAAAGGCATTCGCAACTCGAACATCATGGCCATCGCCCCGACCGCGACCATCGCCAACATCACCGGCGTGTCGCAGTCGATCGAACCGACCTACCAGAACCTCTACGTGAAATCGAACCTGTCGGGCGAATTCACCGTGATCAACCCCTACCTGGTGCGCGACCTCAAGGCCCGCGGGCTGTGGGACTCGGTGATGATCAACGACCTCAAGTACTACGACGGTTCCGTGCAGCAGATCGAGCGCATCCCGCAGGAGTTGAAAGACCTCTACGCCACCGCGTTCGAAGTGGACACCAAGTGGATCGTCGACTCCGCCAGCCGCCGCCAGAAGTGGATCGACCAGGCGCAGTCGCTGAACCTGTACATCGCCGGTGCCTCGGGCAAGAAGCTCGACGTGACCTACCGCATGGCCTGGTACCGTGGCCTGAAAACCACCTACTACCTCCGTGCCCTGGCCGCGACCAGCACCGAGAAGTCCACCGTCAACACCGGCAAGCTGAATGCCGTGTCCAACGGCGGTGGCGACGGCCTCAGCGCCGCGCCGGCCAAGGCACCAGAAGTAGAAATGTCGGCAGGCCCGGCACCGGTACCAAAAGCCTGTGCCATCGATGAGCCAGACTGCGAAGCCTGCCAATAGGTGGTAGGTGACGCGCGGATCTGAGCGGCGCCCGCGTTGTTGCCGCACGGTCTGACCCCGGTCATGTACAGCCGTACACTCCCGGGGCCAGGCCGCACAGCGCCTAGCGCTCACTCGCTCAGCTACGCGCTCGGATGGCGGGTACAGAACTAAAGCAACACCACGATCAGTCCCCTCGCCCCTCCGGGGAGAGGGCTAGGGTGAGGGGAAGAGGCCTAACGCAACTCCCAAACGCCCCACTTTAAGAAGGAAGGCAACAGCCCTCCTCCATACGACCGATAGTCGCCGGGCGCTTTCTCTACGCCGCACATCGGACTAAAGTTAACTGTATATCCATACAGGCCGGTTATTTCGCCGGCCCTCGAGCAGGAGCCAAGCCATGCTGAGCTGGGATGAATTCGACAAGGAAGACGGCGCCGACGCAGCCGTTGCCAGCAACACCGCCGCGCAAGCGACCGAAGTGAACATCGACAAGCTCGACCAGGTCGGCGGTGCCGCCGCGGTCGAAGCCCGCGCCATTGCCGCCGACGACAGCGCAGCCGTGGCCCGCGCCAAGGCTGCCCTCGATCAGCTCGACATCGCCGAAGGCCTGGCCGAACTGGAAGGCGCCTCCGCGCGTGTCGCGGTCGATGAAAAGCGCATGATCAACTGCCGCGCCGACCTCAACCAACTGGTGCCCTTCAAGTACGACTGGGCCTGGCAGAAGTATCTGGATGGTTGCGCCAACCACTGGATGCCGCAAGAAGTGAACATGAACGCCGACATCGCGTTGTGGAAAGGCACCGACGGCCTGACCGACGACGAGCGCCGCATCGTCATGCGCAACCTCGGCTTCTTCTCCACCGCCGACTCGCTGGTTGCCAACAACCTGGTGCTGGCCGTGTACCGCCTGATCACCAACCCCGAGTGCCGCCAGTACATCCTGCGCCAGGCCTTCGAAGAGGCGATCCACACCCACGCCTACCAGTACTGCATCGAATCGCTGGGCATGGATGAAGGCGCGATCTTCAACATGTACCACGAGATTCCTTCGGTCGCGAAGAAAGCCGCCTGGGGCCTCAAGTACACCCGCTCGATCTCCGATCCGAAGTTCGAAACCGGCACCGTCGAGACCGACAAAGAACTGCTGCGCAACCTGATCGCCTACTACTGCGTGCTGGAAGGCATCTTCTTCTATTGCGGCTTCACCCAGATCCTCTCCATGGGCCGCCGTAACAAGATGACCGGCGTCGCCGAGCAGTTCCAATACATCCTGCGCGACGAATCCATGCACCTGAACTTCGGCATCGACGTGATCAACCAGATCAAGATCGAAAACCCGCACCTGTGGGATGCCGCGATGAAGGACGAAGCCACCCAGATGATCCTGGAAGGCACCCAACTGGAAATCGAATACGCCCGCGACACCATGCCACGCGGCGTACTGGGCATGAACGCCGCGATGATGGAGGACTACCTCAAGTTCATCGCCAACCGTCGTCTGACCCAGATCGGTTTGAAGGAAGAGTACCCGGGCACCACCAACCCGTTCCCATGGATGTCGGAAATCATGGACCTGAAGAAAGAGAAGAACTTCTTCGAGACGCGAGTTATTGAGTATCAGACCGGTGGGGCGTTGAGCTGGGATTGATTCGGCTTACCGCTCAAAATCGCTAGACCGCGAAAGTTTCTCACTTAATGTGAAACGGACGCACAAAAAAGGGCTGCCAAATGGCAGCCCTTTTTATTCCTAATGAGTTGATATCAACTCATTAGGAAACAACGATCAAAAACACATGGCGACTTCAGCCCTTTCCTGGCAGGAGCGACATAATTTACTTATGGATCAATGCCCCAACCTGTAATTGAGGCACTTGCCGCACCTATGGACGACCCTTGGGCCTAGGCATGTTTTGCAACTCTGAAAGCGAGAGAAACCCGTCTTTATTTGCATCTACTTTGCCAAAGTGGTCAGCCAGCGGACCTTTAACTTCCTCCCGGGATAAAACGCCGTCATTGTCGCTATCCAACTCTTTGAGCAACCTTTCCGGGCTGGGAAGATGACCGCCCTTTGAGCCATGCCTATCTGAACCATCAGCCGAGCAGCCCATCAACAACGCTGCAGCGCTTAATACAACAATAGGCACAAATAGCTTTTTCATAAAACCCTAACCGAACGTGATTAACAGAAATCATATTGTGCCAATGCCCATCGTCGCATGCCGTCAGCGACTGGTAAGCACGGGTAAATAAAATGTAAGTTTTTCAGATCGTTCCCACGCTTCGCGAGGGAATGCAGCCTTCGACGCTCCAGCGTCCACCTACCTGCAACTCATGTGGCGACGCAGAGCACTGCGGGCTAGGCTCCTAGGCGAAGCGCGGGAGCCAAGCAGATAGAGAAACCGCCCTACCCCATTCACAGCCAGCCGATTCAAGGAAGAATACATCGAGACATGCCTTTAGATGGAGCACCTAAAAGTGGACGGTCTCTAAAAGAGCGGGAAGCTGACTATTTCGCCGCATGCTTCCTGATACCAGTTCGACCTCTAACGCAAGCTTTTGCGGCACAATTCGGGTTCAAAGGCCCTTTCCCGTTCAACGATGTCACTTGTTTCCACCTGAGTCCGGCCGACCCACAAGCTCTTCTAGATGCAGAAGAAGATTCTCTAGATCGAGAAATCTCACTTGCCCGCTGCGCACGCTTCAACAATCGGAACCTAATTCCTCTGGCGATGCAATTTGGCGTATCAAACGCTGCTATGGCCATCAGAATCAAAGAACTCAAGCTAGTACAGTGGCCCTAACTCGTAGATTGGGTTAAGCGCAACGACACCATATGGGAAATTGATCGTTCCCACGCAGAGCGTGGGAATGCAGCCCAAGGTTGGGCACAGCGATACTCATCAGAAAAAGCATCGGATCGTAGGACTGGTGAAACCCGCCAAATATGCGTCATGGCCCCCTTATCTATGGTTGACTGCCGTTATGCTCCGGGCAATACAGGAACTAGTTCACACGCCCAGCAGAGCTACCAGTTTAGAATCACCGTGCGCTAAACACGCCTCCTCGCCCTCCCACTTCTGCCGAGAGTAGTGATATGGATATCAATCGTTTTGAAAAAATCAGAATTTTATATGAGAAAGTGCCAGTGTATAGAAAACGCTGGTTCGTACTTCTCACACTACTAATATTTCTTCCAGCAACAATTCTTATTGCACTTACCGGCGACATATACGCCAAGAAAGGCGGGAGCGTTTACAAGTTCAAGAATAACGCCATTAATCAACTACTAATTATGGCTGCAACATTTATGGCGGCGGGCCTATTTCTGGCTGCTAATCGATAAATACCTAATCTCTCCAAAAAAAAGCGCGCCCGGCATCCGGGTTTCGTTGCTCTCAACTTCCCTTACTCCCTCGCTGTTCCGAGGGTTGATCGAGGTCGGCGGTGAGATTCAGGATGCGTGACGCGGAGCGTCACTGGCTGCGTTCCCACGCAGAGCGTGGGAACGATCAAACGGAAGTTGTTCGTCTGCTTTGGATTACCGACCAACCAATCTCACAGGCGCCGCCAACCGCCCCATCAGAAGGCCGAGAGGAATCGTTGTGGAAGGGGTTGAGCGGCATGGATGCCGCGAGAGCCGCGATGGGCCAGGGATGGCCCTTCGCGGCGGGCCCTTGGAGCAATGATGGCGCGAGGGTACCCGCCGCAGGCGGGCCGGATGCAAGGGGCCAGACTTTTTGGTTACTGTTGGGGCGCTTGCCAAAAGTGACCCGCCGTGAGGGCGGAACCATTAAGCGAGACAACACGAAAGCGGCGGCTGTACGCCAAGATCCAGGCAATAACCGCATCAGATCGTTCCCACGTCGAGGCGTCGAGGCGTCCGCGTGGGAATGCAGCCTTCGACGCTCCAGCGTCCACCTACCCGCAACTCACGTGGCGACACAGAGCGCCGCGGACTAGGCTCCTACGCGAAACGTGGGAGCCATCGAAGATAGAGAGGCCTCCCTACTCCATCCACAACCAGCCGATTCAAGGAAGAATCCAATGGGCCGCAGCCGCTACGTCATCACCGAACCTGAAAAACCACACTTTCTCACCTGCACAGTACTGGAGTGGCTACCGCTGTTCACCCGCCCCGCTCTGGTCGAAATCCTGCTCGACTGCTGGCGCTATCAACAGGCAAACCAAGGCTTGCGCCTCTACGGCTACGTCGTACTGGAAAACCACCTGCACTTCGTCGCCCAGGCACCTGACCTGGGCAAATGCATCAGTGGATTCAAGTCATTCACGGCACGCCAGATCATTGATCACCTGCAAGTCCGAGGAGCAGAACGTTTGTTGGAACGACTGCGCTTCGCCAAACGTGCGCACAAGGGCGACCGTGTGCACCAACTCTGGCAGGAGGGTTCACATGCGGAGCTGGTTTACAGCCCAAAGGTGATGCGTGAAAGCTCGACTACATCCACCACAACCCACTCAAACGGGGCTACGTGGATCGAGCGGAGCACTGGCGTTACTCCAGTGCCAGGAACTACGCGGGGCAGGCAGGACTGATCGAGGTCGACCGCTGGGATGCGTGACGCGGAGCGTCACTGGCTGCGTTCCCACTCGGACGGTTCGACGCCTCGACGTGGGAACGATCGGAACATGGGAGCCATCGAACACCAGACTCCCCTCGCTGCGCTTCGGCCTCATGACGGGACCGCTGGACCGCGTTGTCTGGATGATTTGTGGATGGCTGAACGGAAGGTAAAAACGGAGCGTGAAGCCAAAGCATCGCGGCCAAGGCCGCTCCTACAGGGTCAGGTGGTGACCGTAGATTAGTAGGATGGGTCGAGCACGGCGATACCCATCATCCCGTCGCCTGGCCCGCCCTACTCCCCGCGTAAGCTACATTTCCTGTACGTCCTTGCCGCAATGGCATAACCCGTTCCGGCGGCAAAGGTGCCTAACCAGACTGCCATCTTCACGGGAGTGGCCATGCCAATTGATAGCTCTTTTTATCGATGGTTACGCCGTCATCCATTGCTGACTTTCTTGCTTATGACGGCGAGTTTTTTGGCTTTTGGCTACCTCACTATCGACCTGGTGCAGTTACTCAGCAGCAATGCTGCCTTTATCGTCAGGCATGGCTGGGTGGCGCTGATGAGCGGCGGCTTGCTGCAGCTTGGCGAACTGACGCTGATAGCGCTACTGGCCATGGCCTGCTACCTGCTCTTCAGGCTGTGTGAGCAAGCGCTCTTGCAACGGCTGTCGAGCAGCACTCGCACCATAGCGCGCAGGCTGGGTTGAACGTCGCGATAACCATCAAGCAGGCGATCCAACAACCGCAGGGGTAGCGCTCTGCTTAACCCATCCCACAGAGCGGCGGCTCTACTGTTAGCCATTAACCCGCAATGGCACAGACGACGCGCGCGCACCTACGTCGAAGGCCAAAGCGGACAGACCCGCCGTCAATCCCGCACTAAACACCGTGCCGATTCTGGCTGGCCTGGACAATGCGCTGGGCCGGCACCCGCAACTGAGTCAGCAGGTACTCGGCAAACTCCGGGGTGTAGCCCTGCAATTCAATCGCCTGCGCCATGCAATTCAACCAGGCATCGCTGCCGGCTTGGTCGATCGGCCACTGGGCGTGGAAGGCTGGAATCGAGATGGCGCCGTACTTCTCGTTGAACAGACGCGGGCCGCCCAGCCAACCACTGAGGAAGCAGGCCATCTTGTCTCGGGCCGCATCCAGGCTCTGCGGGTGCATGCGCCGCAACGCGGCTGCCTCTGGCAACTGGTCCATCAGGCGGTAGAAATCATCGACCAAGCGGCGCAGGCCATCGATACCCCCGGCGGCCTGATAGGAGGCGTCACCGACGCCGAAAGGCGGATTGTTCATGACAAGGTTCTCTGGGAAAACCACAGTGTACAAGGCTGCCGGGGCTGGCCTGTTAATGGCATCGGCGGATGGGTTGATCGGCGCTAAGTACAGGACGTTTCGCAATCGCCTGCACACGCTTTGCCGGGAGGGGCTTGCGCGCCGTGTCCACACCAGGAGTGACGAGAAACCGTAGCGTGACAGATCACGCTCATGCCCCCGCTCCTGCCAACAGACGTGCTGCTCGATGCGCTATTGCTGGCATCGATGTTTACCATCAGCCCAATGAAGTTCTCTTAAAAAACCTCGAGCGTACCATCTGCTCCGTACCCAACCAGCCCCCCCGGAGCACACCACCATGAAACGCCAACTCATCCTCAGCTTTGCTTTCTCTGTACTGGCCGCCAACGTTTTTGCCGCCTCCTCCGCTCAACCTGTTGTCGCTGAAGGCGGCTCGGATCGCCTGATCGAAAGCCGCATTGCCGAAGGTGGTTCGGATCGTCTGATCGATAACCGCGTCGCCGAAGGTGGTTCGGATCGTCTGATCGATAACCGCGTCGCCGAAGGTGGCTCTGATCGCCTGATCGAAAACCGCGTCGCCGAAGGTGGCTCTGATCGTCTGATCGACAACCGCGTTGCCTAAGGTAGCCCCGACTGTCTGATCGAGAACTTCGTATGACTAAATCGGAACTGCTGCCAGATAAAAAGCCGGCCCAATCAGCCGGCTTTTTTGTGCCTGCCGATTCGCACCAACAGAACAACTGAGAGCAACAGGGAACAGACCACGGCTTTTCGTTTGAGCGCAGTGGGCCGGCTTACTGCTGCATGCAAATTTCCAATCTATTTCTCCGCACTCAACTCCGCCGGCAAGTAGCCTGAATAACCGCACAGTGACAAACGCTTCGCGGTTTCCTCCCGCCGAATTAACCCTCAGGGCGCGCCGAACAGCGCCGTCCAGTAGATCCCTGCATCGCTTTTGGGATCGGTCGCATAGGCTGCGCCCAACTCGCTGAACTGTGGATTCATCAGGTTGGCGCAATGACCAGGACTGGATAGCCAGCCGTCGACCACCTTGCGCGTGGCGTCCAGTCCGGCGGCGATGTTCTCGCCGATCCGCCGCCCGCCGTAGCCGGCCAGTTCCGCGCGGTCGCCCGGAGTGCGACCATCACGGTCTTGGTGGGCGAAGAAGTTGCCGTTGGCCATGCCCCGGCTATGGGTTTCGGCTGCCGCGCCCAGTGTGGCGTTCCACACCAGTGGCGTCGCCGCGGCAAACGACTGGGCACCACACTGGCGCGCCTGTGCCCGCACGGCATTGACCTGCCCGAGCAGCTTCTGCCCTTCTGCCTGCCAGTCGCCCAGGCGCCCGCCGAGCAGCGGCCGCGCCAGTACGATGCGCCAGTCGCGCTCCAGGCGGCTCACGCCGATGTCGACGAACTGCGGGTCCAGCAACACCTGGCAGTAGCTCTCCTGCAGCACCTTCATCGCCGCTGACGCATCGCGCGGCCCGGACAGGCTGATGGCCTGCACATTGACCATGGGATAGGCGGTGCGCGCCAGTGCTTGCTGCAGGTCGCCGCCACCGCTGGCGGGCAGTACCAGGCGCGGGTCGGCCGTCAGTGGCAGCAGCTCCTCGGAGGCTTGCTCCGCGCAACGCTGCACTTGGCTGCGATAGGCATTGATCGACTCGACCAGCCGTGCCTCCTCGGCCGCGCTGGCGGCGACGGCAACTACCAGCCCCAACGAGCACGCGGCAAAACGCAGAACGGATGACCTGACATGCATGGCAACTTCCCTCGACCTGACTGCACCGATGATGAGCCAAAAGGACTGGCGTCATTTATTACCCGCACCAGCAAGGTGGCTCGAGCAACGCTACATATTCACCGTAACGGCTCTGACCTGTACAGCAAGCGTCGGATACGCCCCCCGGCGCCGACAAACTGTAGACCACCCGCGCCCACAAGCCGTCGCTCGCTACATTTACAACGGCCTGCTAAGAATAAGACGTCTCGGTAGATCCAGGCACAACGGCCTGGGCGCGCTTGGTCGGGAAAAGCTGGCGGGCGGTATCGACGAAGGGCGTGACGATCAAGCCGTAGAGCGTCATGTAGCGATGGGAATCCTGCTCGGCAGTGCCAAAGCTGATGGCTTCCGGCTTCGAGGTGGTGACGTAGAGCGTGCCGAACATCCAGTCCCACAGTGACAGGTTGGTGCCGAAGTTCCTGTGGAAGTGCCGGGGCGCATCACTGTGGTGGATCTGGTGCTGGGCCGGGCTGTTCAGCACATGCTCGAGCCACGGCCCGAACGACAGCCAGACATGGCTATGGCGCAGGTTGGCCGCCAGGGCGCTGCAGATGAACACCAGGTAGGTCACACCGAACAGGGTATATCGGCTGATTTCCCCGCCGCAGGCGTACCAGAAGACACCAGCGTAGGCGCCGAGGCAGATGGCGCTGGCCAGTTTGCCGACCAGCTTTTCGACGAAGTGCACCCGGCTCGCGGTCACCGGCACCAGCACGGGTGCCGAGTGGTGGACCTTGTGGAACGCCCACAGCCAGCGGCAATGAAAGGCCCGGTGAACCCAGTAATGGGTGAAGTCGCTGACCAGAAACACCCCCAGCCCGTATAGCAGGGAAAGTGACAGGTTCTGCCCCAGTTGCGGACGCGCGCCCCAGAGGTTGCTGAAAAAGGCCATGTAATCGGCGGCGCGCAGGATATGCGGGTCGACCAGGCCGATGATCGGCAGCACCAGCGCGACTTTGAGGATGGCCCGCACGAAGTAGTAGCGGTAATCCAGCAACGCCGAGCGATGGAAATTGACCCGGCTGCCACCGATGAACTGCCAGAACGAGCGCGCGTCGGTCAGCCCGCGCTGCCGCCTGAAGCGAAACAGGGCGTAGGCGACGGCGTAGGACACGCCGAGAAACAGCACGCCGAAACGCCCGTTCAGATCGAAAATACCGGAAAACTGCGCGATGACCGGCTCGATCGCCAGTTCGTTCAGGTGGTCATAGAAAGACGAGAGAACACCCACGGCAGGCCAGCCTCGATCAAAAGGCGCGAATTATAAATAGAATCGCAATCGTTCGCCAATGAGAACATCTGTCAGCGAACGCAATCATCATGGTCCGAAGCGAGTACCCATGACCGCAAGCGATGGACATGCGGGGGGTCAGGTACGAAGCCCGCATCTCAGCGACTAGGGCTTCGCGGCCAAGGCCGCTCCCACATTTCGGCTGGCGCCCACACTTGCATCGGCAAGCGATCAACCCGGCGGCAACGGAACCTTCGCGGAAATCCCGAGACTAATCCTCACCCTTCCTTTCCTTGCTGGAATTCCCTGCCATGCGCACTCTCGTCCGTCTGCTCCTGCTGAGCGCCGCTGCCCTGTCCTTGTCCGCCTGCTTCAACGACGCGCCACCCAACGATCAGAGCAGTCTGTGTACCTACAACACCGACCCCCAGGCGGAGCGCTGCAAGGCCGGGCAGATGGCCTGGTTCCGCCCGGATCAAGGCCAGCCCATCAGCGAGCAGATGGCCCTGAGCGTGGCTGCGGCCTATTGCGACTTCAATTATCAGGTGATGGCCAACAAAGCCGGCGTGCTCTGCGTGTTCACCGATAAACGCCTGGATGTGGTCAAGTAACGGCGACACGGGCCTGCTCACCGACCATTAGCAGCCAGGCATAACCCCGGCCCACAACAGCGGCCGGACTTGTCGACACCTGGGCAAACGCCGAGAGCCCCTGGTTCAGTTCCCCGGCGAAAGCCGCTAGGCTGGTGGGCCATTTCCCAGGACAAGGCACCAACATGCACGACGCCCCTCTTCAAGATCTGGCCGCACCTGAAGGTGTCTGTTACGGCTGCGGCGGGCGCAACCCGCACGGGTTGCACGTCAAGAGCTACTGGCATGAAGATGGCGTGCATGTCATGGCCGAGCACCTGCCCGACGCCAAGTACTGCGGCTGGCCGGACCTGGTCTACGGCGGGCTGATTGCCATGCTGGTGGACTGCCATTCAAACTGGACGGCCATGGCCTACCACTACCGCGTAGAACAGCGCGAAGCCGGCAGTCTGCCGCGCATCGACTGCGTCACCGGCAACCTCGGTATCAAGTTCATCAAGCCGACGCCTATGGGCGTGCCCCTGACCCTGCGTGCCAGGGTTGACGGCGAGGTCGGGCGCAAGACTCGGGTGATCTGCGAGGTGTTTGCCGGCGACGTGCTCACCGCCATCGGCGATTCCACCTTCGTGCGCGTCGACACCACGCAGCTGCGGGCCGCCGCCCATGGCCGCGAAGCCTGAGGTATACCCACCCGCCATAGGCGCCGGGCCCACCGCCCTGGCCCCGTCACTCCTTCGCAGCGTGGCCTTGCATGCTGTGCACGGATGTCGCAAGACGCTGCCTGACCCGTTCAACGAGCTGCGGCTCGGCTAGTTCCGGTCGCCCGCAATCGAACGGGGGTTGCGGTGCGTACTCGAGCAGCAGTTGAATCTCCTCTGCCTCTGCCTGCCCTCGCAGCGTGGCGACGACCTCCAATGCAAAGTCGATGCCGGCGGTTATACCGCCACCCGTGATGCGGTTGCGATCCCTGACCACCCGCCCTTCGTCGATGGTGGCGCCGAAAGCCGGCAGGTACTGGCGGTAGTTCCAGTGGCTGGCCGCGCGATAGCCCTTCAACAAGCCGGCTGCACCGAGCAGCAATGAACCCGAGCAGACACTGGTGATCCAGCTTGCTTGCGCGCCCTGGCGCGATAACCAGCCGAGCACCGCAGCGTCCTGCATCAAGGCGTTCTGGCCGGGACCACCGGGAATGCACAGCAGGTCGAGATCGGGGCAGGACTCGAACGTGTCGGTCGGCAGCAAGCTGATGCCGGAATCACTGGGCACCGCTTCCATGGTCTTCCAAACGAAGTGACGTTGGCTGCCACTCATATGGGCGAACACTTGAGCGGGGCCCGTGAGGTCGAGCTGTGTCAGGTTGGGGTACAGCAGAAAGCCGATCTTCAGCGGTGCAGTCATGGTTGGATCCTGGGCGAAATGTCGCGCACTGGGTTTGGCGGCCATTCTTCAATTGCCCGCGACTGGCATCAATGACAATAATCTGCCGATTTCTGCCAAACATAGACGTCATCGGAGTCCCACAGATGAAATCGGCGGACAAAAGCAAGGTTGTAGTGGTGGCCTTCCCGGGCGTGCAGATGCTCGACGTCGCAGGGCCCGCAGACGTTTTCACGCTGGCCAACAGCTTCAATGTCGAGCCGTTCTACGAGCTGGTTAGCGCGTCAACGGCAGGTGGCGCCACGGCCACACTGAATGGCATCGACATTGTCACCCGCCCCATCATTGATCTGCCGCCAGCCGGCATCGATACGCTGATCGTTGCCGGCGGCGCTGAGGATGGGTTGATGGCGGCAATCCAGGATCAGGCATTGGCCGCCTGGATTCGCTTGGTGGCGGCCACGGCACGCCGCTATGGCTCGGTTTGCTCGGGGGCCTTCGCCCTGGCGGAATGGGGGCTGCTTGACGGCAGCAAAGTCACCACCCATTGGTCCGCCGCTGCCACTCTGGATCGCCATTACCCGAACATCAGCGTGGAAGCCGATGCGATCTACGTGCAAGACGGTCGGCTATGGACCTCCGGCGGGGTGACTTCAGGTATAGACATGTGCCTGGGCATGGTGGAACACGACCTCGGGCGCTGGGTCGCCAGCCGAGTCGCAAAGCAGCTGATCCTGCCCGTACGCCGGCTGGGTAATCAGTCGCAGTTCTCCCTGGTGCTCGACGCGCAGGCCGGACGCTACGCCAGCCTGGTGGACTGGGTCCGCACACATTTGCAGACGCCGATCAGCAACGATGAGCTTGCGGCCCGCGCGGGTGAGTCGCAGCGCAGCTTCCATCGACATTTCCTGGCCGAAACAGGACAGACCCCGGCTGCCTTCGTAGAGGCTCTGCGCTTGCAAGTGGCGCGCGAGCATCTAGAGCAAGGGGCCAGTGCAAAGGCAGCTGCGCGTGCCGCAGGTTTTACCTCCGACGAACATCTCGTCCGGGTGTTCGTGCGCCGTTTTCGCATGACCCCCGCACAGTATCGGATGACCCATGGCACTGCCCGACAGGGGGAGCGGAAATAGTCGGTTCACAGCCAGTACTCCAGAGCACCATGACGCTTCCCCGGCACACGGGAAAAACCTGCCGTCTGCACAGCACAGCGCAATGCGGTGCGGCTAACCCAGCTGATCGACCATCACCGCGTTGGTGTACACCAGGCTGCCGTCGCTCGCCCGATGCCCGACCAAATGGAACTGGCCACGTTGGTCGCCTTTGCTCAGATAGACGCGCAATTGGCAATCGGATAAGGCGCCGCACTGCTCCGGTGTGACCAGTTCCAGCGTGCTCATATCGACATCGACCATCACTTCGGGCTCATGGGTTTCCTGCAGGCGCTCCTCGGCTTGTTCCAGACGCAAATGGTCGGTCTCACTGACGCGAAAGTGGATTTCTCCGATCGGAGTGGACTTCTGGTCACCGCTGGCTTTGCACCAGCCTTCGATGGTCAAGGTATTCATAGCGAGACCTCCTGAAGTGGACATCTGGGCACTGTTGCGCCCTCTTCACCCATTTTAGACAACGCACAAGGCGGCGTTAATCCATTGCCTCAAGGGCCAGGTTAGACCGCAGCGAAACCCGCCTCGGCCGAACGGGGTGAAGAGCGGTCGCTGCAGCACTGCAGGTGAGTTGACGCGCGGGCATCCATACCGAACTGGGGCCGCCCGGCCTGATCCAGCCTTGCCAGCATTTGATTAGCCCCCTGTTTGCGGTAGGCTGCGCACCTTATCTGAAAGGAGTAATCCCCATGGCCAAAGCCACTGCCCGTCACATCCTGGTTGCCAGCGAAGCCAAGTGCAACGAACTGAAAGCCTCCATCGAAGCGGGCGCCGATTTCGCCCAGGTTGCTAAAGACAACTCGACCTGCCCATCCAGCCGTCAAGGTGGCGATCTCGGCTCGTTCGGCCCCGGTCAGATGGTTAAAGAGTTCGACACCGTAGTTTTCAGCGCCCCGCTGAATGTCGTGCAAGGCCCGGTGAAAACCCAGTTTGGTTATCACCTGCTCGAAGTCACCAGCCGCCAGGACTAAGTTCGACTGTCCCTGCCAACGAACTTGATCGTGCTCAGTTAACCAGGCTCATGGGTGCAATACCCTCGCCGAGCGTGGGCACGATCAACTTCGTACAGCACAGGCATAAGCGCCGCCTGTAAGCCCCAGAAAGCCAGCAATAGCACCGTGCCTTGAAGAGTTCGCCGCGACAGAACGCCGTCTCTCTCTTGCGGTACGCCGAGTGCGCCGGACAATCAGAAGTACGAGACGTGCCGGCTCATCGGCTACGCACCTGCAGACTCACCTACCTGCCCAACAGCGATGTGCCGACAGTGCCCTTGGCTATAGTTCTAGGGTGGTGATCCGCCCACATTCCCGCACCGGACACTCGCTGCCCGATATCCTGCAAAGGGACGTTGCTGCACTCCTGTCAGGAGGCTCTTATGTTATTCGCAGTCAGCTACCAGATTCGCGCCAATGCCACGGAGGAGTCACAGAGCCGTGCACTCAGGCTGTTCGCCAACTGGACACCACCAGAGACTTATACCTTCAAGGCCCACTACGCCAATGCCGACGGCTCCGGTGGCCTGGCGCTGGTCGAAACGGACTCGGCCGCCGCGGCTCTGCAAGTGCATGGCGCCTGGACACCGTATTTTGAATTCAAGCTGGTGCCTGTCGTCGAGATGGACCAGGCCGTGCAAATTGGCTTCGCCAACGTCAAGTGGCGTGAATCTGTGAAGTGAATCGGTGAAGTAAGTGTGCATAGGGCTTTCAACCCGACTCCCGTGGCCTGCAAGCGCATGCGGACAGACCACGGCGAGCCGTTCGCCACAGGCCGTCATTTCACCAGCAGCACCGGCACAGGCACCGCATGTACGACCCGAGTGGCCACCGAGCCCAGCAACATGCCGCTGAAACTGCCCAAGCCGCGCGTGCCCATCACCACAGTGTCGCAACCGAGCTGCTTGCTAGCGATGCTCACCTGCTCAGCCACGTTGCCGAGCAGGGCATGAGTTTGCTGGGCAATGCCCGCACCCTTCAGCTGCTCGGCTGGCCATTCGAGCACTTCTCTGGCCTTGGCCAAAAGCGCTTGCTGCATGTTGTCGATCATTTCATCGTTGACGTATTCGCCGTACAGCACGGCCTCGTGCTGCACATTGATCAGGTGTACATCCAGCGTCGCGCCATGCATTCGGGCGAAGTCGATCACGTACTGCACCGCCCGTTTCGAGCTATCAGAGCCATCGAATGCCAGCAGTATCTTGCGCATCACCAGTCTCCTTTGCGGCCCCTCAATAAGCATAGTTCAGCGTGCTAGCCGACTGGTGGCCGCCAGCTAGGCTCCGCCGCCCGCACACAGCCAATGGCCTGCTCGCCTGAAACCACTCGACTCGGGATCAATAGCGCTGCGTATTGATGGCAGGCAGGTATACTGCAGCCCTACTGACCCTCTTCTCGGCGCGCCGCGGACTTTCAATGACTTCCACTCTTTTGCCTGATCACACCCTTGCCGAGCAGGCTGACGAATCGCCGGCACTCGACGCCAACGCTGCAGCCGCAGAAACCCCCGCCGAGCCGGCCCCAGTGAAAAAGGCTGGCATTCCGGCGTTTACCTTCCCCTTCTCACCTGCCGCTTTCGCCCCGAGCAAAAGCGACGATCAGCCGTGGCACCAGAAGGGCAACAAATCCGCTCACGAAAAGCGAATCGGCGCAGCGCCCAACGGCACCCGTCGCTCCATGGGTAAGCGCTAAACCAGCCAAGGACCTCGTGATTTGTCGCGGAGCAGCCCATAGGATGGCCTGAGCCCAACAAGCCCATACTCATTGATGAAAAAAAATGGAATGAACACAGGGGGAGCCCCCGGCGACCATAGTGGCGCCGGCTTAGCCGATGCCAGTCAGCGCAGCCTCATGCGCCAGATATTGTGGGTGACCGGGGTGACCCTGAGCGGCTTCTCAATCCTGCAGTTCCTCTCGGGCCACCCCTGGTTTGCCACGCTGGAACTCCTGGCCAGCAGTGTGCTGCTGTGGGGGGCGTGGCGAATTATCAGGGTTGAAAATCTGACGCCTTGGATTTACCTGTATCTACTGCCTACCTTCAGCTTCCTGATATACATCATTGTCATGCCGGATGCCTCCGCTACGGCGTTTGTCTGGGTGTATACGATCCCACTGCTGTCCTACCTGCTGTTGGGCAAGGTCAGGGGATTCTTACTGACTACGCCATTCGTAGTAGTGGCAGTAACCCTTTACCTGCAGCGTTTTCAGATTCCACAGAGTGCCGCAGGGCTGATCGATCTAGGCAACGCCTTGCTATGTGGCGTGCTGGTGATGGTCTTTGTCCATCTCTACGAAAGTCGGCGGGCGGCGGCCCATACCCAGTTGAAACGTCTGGCCCAGATAGATGCCTTAACTGGAGTCGCCAACCGTGGCAGCTTCCAGAATGCGCTTGAGCGCAGTATCCAGGACGCGCAACGCAGAGAGTCTCGACTGGTACTGGTGATCCTGGATGTCGATCACTTCAAGGAGGTCAATGATCGCTGGGGGCATGACGCCGGGGATATGGCCTTGCGTCATATTTGCGACTGCCTGCAACAGCGCCTGCGGGTAACCGACAGTCTAGGGCGACTGGGCGGGGAGGAGTTCGGTTTGCTCTTGCGCGACATTAGCCGCGCCGAGGCAGAACCACTGGTGCAGTCACTGCGTGAGAAAATCGCCAGCAGCAAAATGCAATATGGCCATCAGCTCATCCCGCTCTCGGCGACCTTCGGTTTGGCCGAGTGGCCGACGGACAGCCTCGCTGCAGATGAGTTATACCGCTGTGCCGACAAACGCCTGTATCAGGGCAAACAGCTGGGTCGCAATCGAGTGATAGTCCACGATGACCTCTATGCAGACTTAGCTCCGGACTGAAAGCGCCCCTTTGGCCTGGCCCGCGCTGTCGCGAGACGAACCAGTCAAGAACCTGAAGCCGGTTGGCCGTTTACTTCACCAGCAGCACCGGCACCGGCACCTCGTGGATGACCCGGTTGGCCACCGAGCCCAGTAGCAGGCCACTGAAGGTCCCCAGGCCGCGAGTGCCCATCACCACGGTGTCACACTGCAGCTGCTTGACTGCGTCGCTCACCCGCTCGGCCACGTTGCCGAGTGCGGCGTGGGTCTTGTGGGCTATACCCGCTTCCTGCAACTCGTCGGCCGGCCATTCGAGTGCCTGGGCCGCTGTTGCCAGCAGTGACTGCTGCATTTGCTCGATGAGCTCGCCGCTCACATGCTCGCCATACAGCGAGGGTTCACGCTGCACGTTGATCAGGTGTACCTCCAGCGTTGCGGCATGAATCTGGGCAAACTCGATGATGTACTCCACGGCACGTTTCGAGCTTTCCGAACCATCGAATGCAAGCAATATTCTGCGCATCACCTGTCTCCTCCGCTCACCCACGACAAGCATAGACCGCGCATTGACCCTCCACCTGACACTCCCTACAGATGCCGAGTGCCAGGTATAACAGCTAGATGGGTTACTCAGGTCGCGGCCCGAACGCTGTATCGCCAGAGATATTCCGGCGGTCCAGGTGCGCAAAGGAGATGGGTCATTGGCAGCCCGAACCAGGCGGCGTCCATCTGCGCTATTGGCATGGTGACCTGGTGGCTGGGGGCTCGACGACGGTTGGGGTCCGTCGGCCTGGCCACTGCGTCGCCAGAAGCGGAGTTGCCAAGTCGAGCGGCCAGCGAGCGGTTTGCGGACTACTGCCGCCTACTGATTAGACGATAAGTGCGTCTGAGGCTGCCCAAACAACTGGTCGTAAAACGCCAGCATGGGCAGCAATAGCGCTTGTGGATCATCTTCTGGCAGGAAGTGCCCGCAGCGGTCGATACGATGCAGTTCGGCGTCGGGCAAAGCGCCTTTCAAGCGGGCAAAGGTTTCGGCGATTTCCGGCAAGATTCTGTCGTTCTGCGCATAGATCATGCAGACGGGCTTATCGACGGATTCCATGTGCTGGCCAACCGCTTTGAAACCCGACAGGTGCAAGCGGTGCGCCGTGCGCAGCAGCGCCAGCCTGTCGCCATCGGTTTTGAAGGGAGCCTGGTAATGCGCCAGCACCGCGTCGGTCAGTCGGGCCCTGTTGTACAACCCCAGGCTCATGCTGAATTTTATCCCCTGCGGGCCGCTCAACCAGCGCCGCACCCCGGGCATCAGGGTCATCAGCACGAACAGTTTTACCGCCCAGGAAAACTGCGCATAGACCACGGTATCCAGCAGCACATAGCTGGCCACGGTCTCTGCATGCTGGCTAGCCCACCACAGAGCGATCGGCCCACCAAGGTCGTGAACCACCAAGTGAACGGTTTTAACCTGGAGCTGATCCAGCAACGCCTGGATGATTTCGCTGTGATAGCGAAAGCTATAACGCGCATCAGGCTTTTTGTCGGACTGACCAAAGCCCGGCAAGTCGATGGCGATAACCCGCTTATGCCTGGCCAACGGCAGCATGAGGTGGCGGTAGAGATAGGACGAGGTCGGCCAGCCGTGCACCAGCAAGATGATCTCGTCGCTGGGTTTATCGGCGCCTGCTTCCAGGTAGTGAATCGTGAAGTCCTGAGCCTGTAGGTGTACCTGCCTGGAGTCGATGCCGGCTGCCAAGGTTTCCGTATTCATAAATGCCTCCCTGATAAGTGCCCCATTTATCCCGGCTCAGCAGATCCATGCCATGCCTGTCGATGCTTGCCGGCCACTGAATTGAAGCCATTGTGCATGCCGCCAACGACGAACCCAGGAGGCATTGACGACAATCAATATCGCGGGTGCGACAGCGACCTAGAATCCCGCGTTTGTCGTACAGCGTTCGAGAGTCAGCCGCCATGTCCATCCCTTTCAAGCCCGAATTGCTGTCCCCCGCCGGCAGCCTGAAAAATATGCGCTATGCCTTCGCCTATGGCGCCGACGCGGTGTACGCCGGTCAGCCGCGCTACAGCTTGCGGGTGCGTAACAACGAGTTCGATCACGCCAACCTGGCGGTGGGCATCGCCGAGGCGCATGCCCAAGGCAAGCAGTTCTACGTGGTGGTGAATATCGCGCCGCACAACGCCAAGCTGAAGACCTTTCTCAAGGACCTGCAGCCGGTAGTGGCCATGGGGCCGGATGCGCTGATCATGTCCGATCCCGGTTTGATCATGCTGGTGCGCGAGCACTTCACACAGCTGCCCATTCACCTGTCGGTGCAGGCCAACGCGGTGAACTGGGCCAGCGTCGAGTTCTGGCGCCAGCAAGGTTTGAGCCGCGCCATTCTCTCGCGCGAGTTGTCGCTGGAGGAAATCGGCGAGATCCGCGAAAAAGTCCCGAACATGCAACTCGAGGTGTTCGTCCATGGCGCCCTGTGCATGGCCTATTCCGGGCGCTGTCTGCTATCGGGCTATATCAACAAACGCGATCCCAACCAGGGCAGTTGCACCAATGCCTGCCGCTGGCAATACCAAGCCCATGCAGGGCAAGAGAACCAACTGGGCGACATTATCCGATGTACCCCAGCCGAACACGCGGCGCCGGGCGGCGCGCCACTGATCGAGCCAACCTTGGGCTGCGGTGCGCCAACCGACCAGCTGTTTCTGCTGGAAGACACCAGCCGCCCCGGTGAGCTGATGTCGGCTTACGAGGACGAACACGGCACCTACATCATGAACTCCAAGGACCTGCGGGCCGTGCAGCACGTCGAGCGTCTGGTGCAGATGGGCGTGCACTCGCTCAAGATCGAGGGTCGCACCAAGAGTCATTATTACTGCGCCCGCACCGCCCAGGTGTACCGCAAGGCAATCGACGATGCAGTGGCCGGGCGGGCATTCGATAGATCGCTGATGGACACCCTCGAGGGATTGGCCCATCGCGGCTACACCGAGGGTTTTCTGCGCCGTCACGTGCATGACGAATACCAGAACTACCAGCAGGGTTTCTCAGTTTCCGAGCAGCAGCAGTTTGTCGCCGAGCTGACCGGCGAGCGAGCCAACGGTCTGGCCGAGGTCAAGATCAAGAACCGTTTCGCCCTGGGTGACTATTTGGAACTGATGACTCCGCAGGGCAATCTGCACTTCACACTCGACGCGCTGGAGAAACGCAACGGCGAGGGCGTCGAAGTGGCGCCCGGCGACGGCCACACCCTGTACCTACCGCTGCCGGAAGACCTCGACCTGCGCTACGGCTTGCTGATGCGCAACCTGAAGGGCGCGGTCATACCCGGCTGAGATGCGACACGCCAGTTGCGCCCATCTGATTTGAGGGGTGCCAGCAACGCTGGAGCGGGCTAGAATCTGCGCTCTAATCGATAGGTCTGAATATCGGCGAGCGGTCACTTGGTTGACCAGGAACGGCCGATTCACCCGATGACCTCCTCTCCTTCATCCGCACAGTTCAAGAGAGTTCCCATGGGCGCACAGTGGAAAGCCAAACCGAAAGAAGCCGCCGCCAACGCCAGAGGCAAGATTTTCGGCCGACTGGTGAAAGAGATCATGATCGCCGCACGTAACGGCGCCGACCCGGATATGAACCCCAAGCTGCGCCTGGCCGTGCATCAGGCGAAAAAAGCCTCGATGCCCAAGGACACGCTGGAGCGGGCGATCAAGAAAGGCGCCGGCTTGCTGGGTGAAACCGTCAACTTCGAGCGCACCACCTATGAAGGCTTTGCCCCGCACCAGGTGCCAGTGATCATCGAATGCCTCACCGACAACGTCAATCGCACCGTGGCCGAGATCCGCGTCCTGTTCCGCAAGGGTCAGATGGGCGCCTCCGGCTCCGTCACCTGGGACTTTGACCATGTCGGCCTGATCGAGGCCGCGCCCGAAGACGGCGCCGATGCCGAGTTGGCCGCCATCGAAGCCGGCGCCCAGGACTTCGAGCCATCCGATGAAGGCAACAGCCTGTTTATCACCGAACCGACCGATCTGGACGCGGTATGCCGCGCCCTGCCCGAGCACGGTTTCACCGTGCAATCGGCGCATCTGGGCTACCGTCCGAAGAACCCGGTGGCGACGCTAACGGCCGCGGAACTGGAAGAAGTCGAGGCATTTCTGGAAGCCATCGACGCCCACGACGACGTGCAGAACGTCTATGTCGGGCTGACGGGTTAACCACGCAACGCACAGAGGCCTGACGCTCGCCTGCGTGGCGCTGGCATAAAGACCAGGATGCCCGCCGCGCGCAGAGCTTCAGGCCGTGGCAGCGCCCAGCATCGCCAGCGCGGCAAAGGGCTGTAATACTGCCTGCCGATTCAGACCAGGGACTGCCGGGGGGAAGCGTTGAAGGCACAGGGACTAGGCAGGCACAGAAAGACCGCTCAACTCGCGGGTACCTGGCTACTCCTGCTGCTGGTCGCTTGCGCTGCTCCGCCTTTACTGGCCGAATCACAGGTGGTGCGCTACCCCCGCTCTTTCAGCGGCTACGAGTACCGCGACAGCTACGTCCTGGAACTACTGCAACTGGCGCTGGCCAAGGCCGGCAGCAAGCAGACGCTGCAGCCCTCGGCACACAGCATGGAGCAACAGCGCGCCCTGACCGAGCTGGAGCATAATCACGGCGTGGATGTGGTCTGGTCGATGACCAGCGCAGAACGTGAAGCCCGTCTGTTGCCCGTGCGCATCGGTATCGACAAGGGGCTCATGGGCTGGCGCATTGCACTGTTGCCAAAGAGCCAGCAGCGCCGACTCAAGGACGTCCACAGTCTGGCCGACCTGCACCAGCTGCGCGCCGGTCAGGGGCATGACTGGCCCGACCGGAAAATTCTCGAATATAACGGTCTGCCTGTCGTCCCCAGCTCCAGTTACGAGAGCCTGTTCCGCATGCTGACGGCGGGCCGTTTCGACTATTTCCCCCGCTCACTGCTGGAAATCTGGGACGAAGTCGACAGCCAACCGCCACTCGAGCTGGTGGTCGATCCCTACCTGGTCCTGCACTACCCCACCGCTTCGTATTTCTTCGTCTCGCGGCATAATCCGCAGTTAGCCGAAACCCTGCGCCAGGGGCTGGAACGCGCCCTGCTCGACGGCTCGTTCGACCAACTGTTCATGCGCCATTACGGTGAAAGCCTGCGCCAGGCCAAGCTGTCGCAGCGCCGCATCCTTGAACTGGACAACCCGTTGCTGCCCGTAGGCACCCCACTCACGCGGCGCGAGCTATGGCTGAGTCGCGAAGATCTGTTACAGCTCGACCAGCCGCTAACGCCCGAATAACCCTGCCGTGACCGCCACGCTCCTCGGCTGCGACAATTCCCGGCTGACGTCGGCATACGGCGGCTGGAGTTGGCCCTCGGACCAAACACTGGCACGGTTAAACCCGCATTTCATGCAACACAGAGCGTGGCTCCGATCACCCTCTGCAGTGGACGAAGCGGTTAGAATGGCCGGCTATTGTGCTGGGACGCACGAAGAGTACCCATGGACGCCGTCACACAGGAGTTTCACCTTGCATAAGCTACTCACCCTGACCGCCTGCTTGCTGCTGGGCGCCTGCGCCAGCGACTCGCACTCGCCTCAAGAGCAATCCGCCAGGGCCGGCGGCGGCTCGATTGCCAAGAGCAACCTCGAAGCCATCCACAATGTCCGCCCTATTCCGTTGCCGGCGAAGTGGTCGATCACCGCCGACGAACCGCGCATGGACTTTGGCGCGGCGATTTCCAACTACCGGGTGTTCTCGCTGCAACTGAAAAAGGGCGAACGCTATACCCTGAACCTCAGCACGCCCTGCAACAAAGCGTGCCTGGGCGTCAGCAAATTCGCCCTCAAACCGCGCGCGCTGCTGCTCGATAGCTATGGTTCGGTCATCGCCAACACACCGTCGCGCGCCTCGACGATGGTCGGCCAGACGAGTCTGGGCTGGGATGGTGAGGCGCCGGAAGATGGCATCTATTACCTGCTGGTGGCCGCCGACCACGAAGACATCGGCAAGACCATCGTAATCGATGACGTCTGGGTGAATAACTCGCCGCTGATGGCTATCCCTCTCGAGGGGAATGCCGCATCCATTGGCCTGAACACTGCCCTCCCCACCCAGCTCTAGGACTGCGCAGCGCCCCACCGTTTGCCACGGCCGGGGCGGCGTGCGACACATCACCTATCACTCAGCCACAACGCAGCCCAGCAGATGATCCTGGACATCTGGGTACGCTATACGGCTGAGCGCGATACTCACTATCGAAGCAGATGATTTCTACCAGGACCTGGCCCTGCATACCCTGTCACCTATTGTGTTGAAGCCGTATCCGACAGGTGCCCCGATGAAATCCCTCCTCACCCTCTCGCTCAGTATGCTGCTGCTCGGCGGCTGCGCCACCCAGCCCGATCCTGCGGAGCGTCCGTACAGCGACGCGGAGATCAAGCAATTCTCCCTGGAACTGCTCAGTCGTAGCGGTCTGCCCTACGAGGATTACGAGCGGATAAGACGCGCGCTGACAGCCCCTTCACACCGGATGTCTAACGCGATCAAGGACAGCCAGCCTGACAGTGCGAAACGAGGCTAAAGGCTGAACCCCCCTCCCTTGGCGATCAGCGCAGTCGGCATGCCCAACCTCGGCAGATTTGACCTGGATCAGAGCAAGGACTTGAGCGCCAAGGTCGCCGCCACCCCGGCCAGTAAAAACGCCACTGTCCCGAGTAGCCGCTTGTTTAATTCGGGTTTTGCCGGCGTGGCTGGCGCTGAAGCGAGCTGGACGGCAGCACGTAGCGGGTTGCTGGTCCCCGCATGGCTGACCTGGGGTTTGCTTTTTACCGGCTTGGGCAGATCGATGGCGCGCATGAAGACAGTCGCATCCTCATCCTCGGCTTGCGCGACTGCGATCTTGGGGCCGATCACCAACAAGGTCACCGTTCCCATTTTAAGTTGATCACCTGGCTGCAAGACGGCCGTACTGACTTTCTGCTGATTGACCAGCACGCCGTTGGCCGAGGCCAGATCCTTAACCTCCAGCACATCATCCTTGAGGAAGAACTCACAATGTCGACGCGACAGCTCCATGTCGCTAAAACACAGCTCGCACTTGGACGAACGACCAAACGTCATCGAGCCATTGACGTGGAATTTCTTGCCCTCATGCTCGCCCTTGACCACTTGCAAGAACCAGCGCGCATTGGTCCCGGTTTTCGCCTTGCTCTTGGCGGGGTCTACGAACAACAACTCCACTGCGCCCATACGCACGCAGTCGTTGCTGCGGATCTGGTAACGCGCGGTAATACGCTCGTCGTTCACAAAGGTACCCACCTGACTGCCGCAGTCGGTGAGATAGTAGTAACCGTGATCCTGGCGAATTTCCGCATGAAAAGGGCAAATACCGGCATCGGCCAGCACCAGGTTGTTACGGCTGTCCTGACCGATGGTCAGACGCTCGTCGACCAGCCAGATCGGCGCTTGGCGATTGTCGCTGAAATGAATCCTGAGCATGTTCGGTGTTTACCCTGGGTAAGTGACGCAAAGCCAATAAAGCGCGACCCGTTAACGCATGCCACTGTCACTCGATGCCGGCGCTGGTCACTGTCACCAGGCTACGAGTCTCACCACACTCACTTGTTGAAGATGTTGTTCCACAGCCGCTTGATCGGGTTCTGTGTACCTTGTTGTTGCGAACTCGTTGCTCGCGCAGCGGGTTTGCTGGCCGGCGCTCGCGGCGCCTGGGCCAACTGAACGCGGCGCTCATGAGCATCATAGAGTTTTAGCAGGGTTTCATTGGCCGGCTCCACTTCCAGCCCCTGTTTGATGTATTCCAGGGCCATTCTGTACTCACGTCGCGCATAGGCACGCTTGCTCTGCTCGATGAAACGCTGTGCCACGCGGTTCATACCCGCTTGGGCCAGTAGGTTGTCCGGCTGCAAGGCCAGCACTTGGCGAAAATAAAAGGTCGCGCTGTCATCTTCAGGCAACAGCAGTCGATCCTCCACAATCCGCTGCTCGGCGCGGGACAGATAGTCGTCGATTCGCGCCACTAATACCCGGCGCAAACCCTCCTGAGCATGGGCGTTGTCTTGATCGAGCAACAGGGCCTGACGGAAATAGTAGTCGGCATTATTCTGTGGCGGCTCAAGCAGTTTGCCTTCGCCCAAGCGCTGTTCGGCTTGAGCGATAAAGTCGGCGATTTGCATCTGCTGATAACCGTAATAGCCGGCCCATCCAGCCCCACTCAACATTAGGACACCAAGCAGCGCCCAGGGCAGAATTTTGCTTCGTGCGCTCGCCCCCTTGCGCGCATGAGCCTGGTCCAACTTGATTCCAGGAGCGATGCGGGTGCTATCCGGGTCGAACTCCTGCAACTCGTCCAGACTGGCGAGCAGTACCCGGCAGTCGGCAAAGCGCTCGTCCGGGTTCTTGGCCAGCATGCGCTCGAGCAACCACTGGTAGCTCTGCAGATGTTCCGGCAGGCTGGGTAGTTCCATCTGCACATGATTCATCACGGTCTGGGTGTAGTTATCGCCGCGATACGGGTTACTGCCCGTGAGCATCTCCAGCAGGATCACGCCGAGGCTGTAAATGTCACAACGGGCATCCAGCGGCTGACACTGGGCTTGCTCTGGACTGCTGTAAGCCGGACTGCCAACTGCGATACCGAACTGAGTGAGGTCGTGATCCAGCGTCACTTCCTTGGCCACGCCAAAGTCGCTGATCACCGCGGTGCCGTCATCGCGAAAGAGGATGTTGGCTGGTTTGATGTCGCGGTGCACCAAGCCATTGTCATGTACCACGGCCAGACCGCTGGCTACCTGACGGACTACCTGCAGCGCCCGTTGCGGCGTGAAGACCTCGCCCTTGTGCTGCGCCAGGTCGCCGCCAGAGACGAACTCCATCGCCAGGTAATAGCGGCCGTCGGCGAGCTTGTCGATGTCATGAATGGTGATGATCGACGGGTGATGCAGGCCTGCCACTATGTGGCCTTCTTTTATGAAGCGCTGACTGAACGCCTGATCATGGGCACTGAGCAACACTTTCACTGCGACCTTGCGGTGCAACGAGAGCTGGGTAGCCAGGTAAACCTCGGCCATCCCACCCTTTCCCAGGCGGCCATGCATGTCGTAGCCAGGAATCTCAATCAGGTCTTCATTCATCTGGGTCAAACACACCAAGTAATTACTTCGTTAAAGGTTTGAATAACTTACTGAGGAACCCGCGAGGCTGTGCCGCAGCCACCGGCTCCGCCGCGTCGCGCCCGAGTACGATGCAAGAGATATTGTCACGACCACCCAGTTGATTAGCCAGAGTAATCAGCTGCTCTACCAGTTCGTCGAGGTTGCTGGCACCCGCGCACACTTGCTGGATTTGCAGATCGGTCAGCTCTCCGGTCAGCCCGTCGCTGCACAGCAACAGCAGCTCATGCGCCCCTAGACTGCCCTGCACCAGTCCGACTTCGAGGACCTGATCGTCGCGGCCCAGACACTGGAATATGACATTACGCTGCGGATGGTCGCGCGCTTCTTCGATGCTCATTTCGCCGACATCAATCATCGACTGTACCCAGCTGTGATCTCGGCTCAAGCCGCTGATGCTGTCGGTATCGATTCGATAGGCGCGACTGTCGCCCACCCAGGCGATCTGAAAATCGGCCCCGGTGAAACGCACAGCGACCAGGGTTGTGCCCATCCCGCGACACTCGGCATCGGCTTCGGCAGCCTCAAGGACGGCGCAATTGGCCGCATGCACAGCGCCAAGCAGATCCTGTCCTTCTGCACAGGCGCTGCGCAGCGCTTGCAGAGCCAGGGCACTGGCCACCTCACCGCGCCGGTGCCCACCCATACCATCGGCGACTGCCCATAAATTCAGCTCAGGGCAGCACAACACGGCATCTTCGTTGTGCCCTCGTACCTGGCCAACGGCAGTCTGCGCCGCGTAAACCAGGGTTTGTTCAATCAACGCCATCGGCCTGCCTACTTCTTAACAATCTGGAGGGCTGCGTGACATACAGCGTAGAAGCGCTTGCCACAGCGCGCATGAGGAGTTTCGGGTTCGGCGCAGCCATCGAGCACCGCGCCCCCTATGAGCAGTTATTCAACCCCGATTAATCATAAGCATAGGTAACCCTCTGCAACCATGGCGGTTATCACAGCGCGATAAAAATCTAGCATGCAGGTTTTATCGCTCAGCTACTCTTAGAAGAGCGTATCGACTTTTGATCCATGCAGGCTCATGCAGCTTGGGAGGTGGGAATGCCCCGGAAAACCTTTCGATGACCGCATTCTTCAACTGTGAATTAGACAGAGGTGAAGATCATGAGCAAAGGTATGAATTCAAAGAAACAGGCAAAGAAAAAGCCCCTGATGACCGCCCATGAAAAGCGCATGGCGAAAAAGGGCAAAGCCACCAGTAAAACCATTCTCGGGAGCCACTCCGCAGACGCCTGATTCATTCGTCCAGCACAGGCCCTACGCCTGCTGCTGGACATTCATCCCGCACACTCCCACCGCAACGACGATACCCGGCCCCATACCCATGCACGACCTGCACTACCGCGCGCTCCCCGCGCCACTCAAGCCGCTGGCTGACAAGTTTTACCGCAGCCATCGTTCCCAGATGCGAACCCGCCATGAGGATCAGGTGTGGGTTGCACAAGACTCCGAGATTGTCGCCGCGCTGTGCCTGCGACCCGTTGCTCAGGGGCATTGGCTGACAGGCCTGTTCGTGGCACCTGCACAGCGCCAGCGAGGGCTGGCAAGTCAACTGATCGAGCTGGCGCTGACGCACACAGCAGGTGCAATCTGGCTGTTCTGCCATCCTGAATTGGGTCCGTTCTATAGGCGCCTGGACTTTATGCCCTGCGCCAACCTGCCCCCAGCTCTGCATGAACGATTATTGCGTTATCAGCGCAGCAAAGCCTTGATTGCCTTGGAGCGCTGCAATTAAAGCCGGCAACCCTCTTACCCAACCGGATGAATAGCCTCGCGCCACAGGCACTATTCGCTGATCTGGCTAAAATACTGGCACTTTGCCCTGCTTTGACCCTTGCCAGGCACTGTCTAAGCTCTGCATTCTTAGCCCAAACAATCACAAGAGTCAGCCATGGCTATGCAACACTGGCGACTGCTCAAGCGGCTGCGTCGAGACTTCCAGCTCTCCATCATCACCTTGATGGGCCTGTTCGGCATACTGGGCATCTCACCCTATGCCGTGTATCGCTTGGCGGAAGGCAATTACCTGGTCGCTGCAGCCGACACCATCATCGTGCTATCGACCCTGTTCGCGGTGCTTTATGCCTGGCGCACTGGCGACACGATCAA
Organism: Pseudomonas taeanensis MS-3; assembly: GCF_000498575.2. Classification (GTDB taxonomy): domain Bacteria; phylum Pseudomonadota; class Gammaproteobacteria; order Pseudomonadales; family Pseudomonadaceae; genus Aquipseudomonas; species Aquipseudomonas taeanensis. The sequence goes on along the minus strand of NZ_AWSQ01000002.1, from coordinate 631,948 downwards.
GCCGGGTATCTACCTGGCGGGTATTTTTTCCGTAGGCGCGACGCTGATCGTCATCAACCTCGGGGTTAACGGTCTGTTCTGGATCTACCCGCTGATCCTCTTCAACTTCTTCATGGTCTCACCGGGCAGAGCCTGGGTGATCACGGCGCTGGTCCTGACCGCACTGGTCGCCCATGCCCTGCTCGTCCCGGGCACGGTGTTCGACAGTCACTATCAGATGGTGTCGTTCCTGGTCACCAGTATGATGGCCAGCGCTCTGACGTTTATCTTCGCCTACCGCACCCGCAGCCAGCGCGACCAGTTACAGACCCTGGCGAGCCACGATCCACTGACCGGCGCACGCAATCGTCGGGCAATGAATGAAGAACTGAAAATAGCGGTATCCACTCATCGCCGCCACGGCAACAGCTACGGCGTGTTGGTCATGGACCTGGATCATTTCAAACAGGTCAACGATAACTATGGCCACCAGGCCGGCGACCAGGTGCTGGTGGAGTTCGTCGAGCTGATCAAGGAGTCTTCGCGCCAGGAGGACCGTTTGTTTCGCTTTGGCGGAGAAGAATTCCTGCTACTCCTGCCCAATACCACCAATCCAGGCCTGCTGGCAGCCGCGAACCAGTTGCAACAGCAGATCGCAACAAACCTGCAAGGGCCTGGCGGGCCGGTGACGGTCTCCATCGGCGGCGCCATTTTACGCAGTGGCGAACAATGGGGCAGCTGGCTGCACCGCGCCGATCAGTGCCTGTATCAAGCCAAGAGTGCCGGACGCAACCGCAGCATCATCGATGAAACGCCGCAGAAGCTGAGCGAACAGCCGGTGAGCAATAGCTGAAAGATCCTGCCTGGGCCTCTGGACTCCGTCGCCATTTACCGAGCAGAAAGCAGACTCATCATAGATTGCTACGCAAATACCTCCCCCTGTAACAAGACGGGCTTAGTCGTGTCTACTGAGTACATCCACACCTAGAGACCGGTCATGAAACGACGCTCCTTGCTCCAAGGCATGGCCCTGCTGCCGGCCCTGCCACTCCTAGGCAGCTATGCCCCTCTCAGCCTGGCCGAATCGTCCGCAAGCAGCACGCCGATCACGCCACTGGACAAACCCCACAGTGCCTGGCGCGAGCTGCTGCCACCTGCCGCCTATGCGGTATTGTTCGAAGAAGACACTGAACGCGCTGGCAGCAGCCCACTGAATCAGGAGAAACGCGCCGGCACCTTCATCTGCGCCGCCTGTTACTTGCCACTGTTCGAGAGCCAGCACAAGTACGAGAGCGGCACCGGCTGGCCGAGTTTCACCCAACCGATTGCCGGGCACACTGGTTTCAAGCGTGATTTCAAATTGATTTTCCCGCGCACCGAGTACCACTGTGCACGCTGTGGCGGCCACCAGGGTCATCTGTTCGACGACGGCCCACAGCCACGCGGCGAGCGCTGGTGCAACAACGGTTTGGCACTGCGCTTCATCCCTCAGGGCGAAGCCTTGCCCGCCCTCAGGAGCTGAAAATGACCGCTATTGCATTCAACTGGCTCACTCGCGGGCCTCTGCTGGCGGCGCCCCTGTTGCTGGCTGCACTGTTGGCGGCTTGCGGGCAGACTTCGGCCCAGACCCCAGAAGCCTCCGTCAGCCCACCGAGCAACAGCGCCACACAAGGCGTGGCCGTCTTCGCCGGCGGTTGTTTCTGGTGTACCGAGGCGGATTTCGACAAGGTTCCCGGCGTGGTCTCGACCACCTCGGGTTACATCGGCGGAAACGTTGCCAACCCAACCTACCAGCAGGTGTCTGCCGGTGCCACCGGCCATACCGAAGCGGTCCAGGTGCAGTACGATCCGGCTAAAACCAGCTACGCCAAGCTGCTGGAAGCCTTCTGGCCGACCATCGATCCGGTCACCGCCAACGCACAATTCTGTGACCACGGGTCGCAATACCGCAGTGCGATTTTCTACGGCAATGCCGACGAGAAAGCACTCGCCGAAGCTTCGAAAGCCACCCTGCAAGCCTCCGGGCGTCTCAAGCAGCCCATCGTCACCGAGATCCTGCCGGCCAGCACCTTCTATCCGGCCGAGGATTATCACCAGAACTATTACCAGAAGAATCCGCTGCGCTATGCCTATTACCGCAGAGGCTGTGGCCGCGATGCTCGGCTTGAGCAACTGTGGGGGAAAAAAGGCTAGGCCGCACTGGCAAGCGCGGACAATAGTCCTTTAGCTGACCCGCCCGCCCCTCGCTGCAGCGGCAACTGCCGATGCAGCGAGGGGCGGCTTGGGTTAAGCATCCGGCAAGCCCAGCATGCTGATACCCGCAGCCCTTACTTGAGCTGGCTCTTGACGTTCTCCAGTGCGGCGCTGGCGCACTGCTCATCGAGATGACCACCTGGCGCGCCACCAATACCGACCGCACCAATCACCTCATCCCCGACCTTGATCGGCAAACCGCCGCCCAACACCAGGAAGTCGTCGATCATCGGCAGGTTTTGAGCGCCTGGGTTCTTCTGCACCATCTCGACAATGGCCGAGGTGGCGGCCTTGGTCGAAGCCGAGGTGTAAGCCTTGCGGCGGCTGGCATCGACGGTATGGGGACCGGCATTGTTCGCACGCAAGACGGCCCGCACCGAACCGGCCCGGTCGACTACCGTGGCGGTGACGTTATAGCCCTTAGCGGTGCAACTTTCGACGGCGGCGCTGACGATCTGCGCGGCGAGCTTCTGGCTCATGTTGCGCTCAGTGGCAACCTCTGCCTGAGCGGTGAAACTGAGGGCGGCGAGACTGCCCAGGGCAATGATGGCTAAGGATTTCATAAACGTTCTCCAGTTGAGTTTATCGGCCAGAACCGAAGCCCATTCTGGGAAGTTTGTACGGCTGAGTACCATCGGCCTGACTGCGGAGGCCTCTGCGTAGAACTACCTAAAGCACCGCTCACTCAGGGGCGAGAGCCGTCAGGTAGAGCCTGACCAGTTGCGCCAGCGAGTCGACTTCGAGTTTCTCGAACAGGTTAGCGCGGTGGCTTTCCACCGTGCGCGGCGAGAGCGCTAGCTCGCGGGCGATCTGCTTGTTGGAAAGACCATCGACGATCATCGCCAGCACTTCGCCCTCACGCTCGGTGAGGCGGGCCAGACGCGCCTGCGCCTGTCGCGAGACACCGGCCTTCTCCCGACTGCGGATATGCGCACGCACCGCGCCCTGTACCGCCTCAATCAGCTCGCCCTCGTCCGCTGGTTTGCTCAGAAACTCAACTGCGCCACTGCGAAAAGCCCGCCGACAGGCCGCCAGATCTCCGTGCCCGGTGAGAATGATCACCGGTAGATCGATGTGCTCGGCGCTCAAGCGATCGAGCAGTTGCAGGCCTGACTCGCCCGGCATGCGAATATCCAGAATCAGGCAACCGATGGCATGCGGAGCGTATCCGCCGATGAACTCGGCACTGCTGGCATAGGCCTCACTGCGCAGGCCCACGGAGCGCAGCAGCAAGGCCAGCCCCTCGCGCACGTCCGGGTCGTCATCCAGCAGATAGACCACCGGGGATTGTTGATTGATCAATCGAGCGCCTCCATGACGATGGGCAGGGTCACACTGAACAGGCAGCCGCCGGCAGGGCTGCTGGCGACACTCAACTGACCGCCGGCCTGCTCGATAATGCTGGAGCAGATAGTCAGGCCAAGCCCCAGCCCCCCCTGTTTGGTGGTGAAAAAAGGCTCGAACAAGCGACTGGCCGCTTCACTGCTGAGGCCCGGGCCGGAGTCGGCGATATCCAGGCGCAGGCTGCGCGCCTCACGCGTCAGGCTGACGTCGAGCCGGCGCAGAGGCTGCCCACCCATGGCCTCCGCGGCATTCAGCAACAGGTTGACCAGCACTTGCTCGAAGCCGATGGCATCGCCCAGTACCGGCGGCAATCCGCTGGGCAGTGAGGCGTGCACCTTGATCTGCTGGCGGCGCAGCGTCTCGCGGGTGAGCCCCAGAGCCCCCTCGACCACGCCACGCAACTCGACGGACTCGGCTTGTGGGGTATGCGGTGACATGAACTGGCGCAGTCGATGGACTATCGCACCGGCACGTTTGGCCTGACGCGCCAGGTTACCGGCGGCCTGCTGGGCACCGGGCAGATCGGGCGGATCGTCGGCGATAAAGTTGGCCAGCGCCTGGCTGTTGGCGAGCATGGCGGCCAGTGGCTGATTCAACTCATGGGCAATCCCGGCCGCCAACTCACCCATGGTATTGATCCGCGAGGCCTGAGCCAGGGCCAATTGCCGCCGGGCGATGCTGCTTTGCCGGTACTGTTCCAGCGCCCAGCAGGACAACAGGCTGACCAGCAACAGCATGGCGCTAGCCATCCCCAGGCGCAGCCAGGGCAACTGCTCGGGTAACGGCGCTTGCCGGCTGGTGAGTACAAATGGCTGGGACTGGCTGCCCAGGTGCTTGCTGAACAGCAAAGGCGCCAGCCCCGTCCAGCTGGATTGGCGCACGGGGAGCTGCCAGAGCAGCAGCCCATCGCTGGCCGACAGCTCGGCTCCCATAAAAGGCGGCGGTAACTCTTCAGGCTGCAGCAAGCGCTCGCTGGCGATGCGCAGGGCGAAGATCGAGCCATGCTGACTGCTGCGCAGCAAACGGTAATGCCCAGGCTCAGCGGCAGCCACGTTCAGCGACCCTTCACCGGAGCGTTCAGGCAAGGCCTCCAGCACTCCATCACTGAGCGGCAGGGTCGGCTGACTGGCAATCTGCTGCCAGCGCCCCTGAGCTGTCTTGCGGTAGCGCTCGATGCTGGCGACCTGAGGATAAGCGCGCTGCAGCGAGGCAGCGAAAGTCTCGAATAACCCACTGGAAGTGCCCATGGAAAGCTCGGCGGCGATCAACGCTGCAAGAATCGCCTCGTGCTGTTCGGCCCGTTGCGTCAACAGACGGTGAACAATCCGCGACTGGGTTTCAAACGCCTCGAGCGTAGCGGCCCGCTGCTCCCCCAGCAGCCAGGTGGCATAAGCCAGGGACAGCCCCAGCCAAACCAGCAAGGCGCTTAACCAGAGCGGCACGGGCTTCAGGCGCATGGGCTGGGCTGGCATGTCGAGAAAGAGGAAGGCGGCACGGAACACTCTACTGTGGACGGACAATGCGCAAGACACCCGAAGTGCCTCTGTTCGCGCAGAGTGTGCCACCGCAACTCGCCTTTGTCGTTTCCGTACAACTACGCAGAGACCCGTGTAAAAACCGGCTGCTGACGCCGATGCGCGCACAGGACATGGCTGAGAAGCCTTATCGCCGCTGTCCCGGAAACCACGACAAAGCACAAAGCAAAGCTGCAATGCTCGAGTCGACTACCTGACTCAAAGCACGGCGGATGAGCTGCGCGTCATCCACCCTACGAGAGCCTTCAGGTAATGGCGTCCCCCCCTATCAACACCGTCGCCTGGCTGACTCCTGCCAGGCTGCTGATCGGCCTGCACAAGTCTCCTTGGGCCAAGGGTCATATCGGCGCAATCGGGGTGCGCCTGTTCGCCCAAGCACCGTAGCAATGCAAACGCCAAACGTCGCTGCCGCGCAATGCGCCAGCTCGTTATTGATCCACACCCTGAATTCCGGCCCGGTAATGCGCACAGGCTTACAGCAAGATCCCCATAGCTGAAGCCCAGTGTTGCAAAACACTGGGCTTCAGCCCGTCCTCGGAGCCCATGCCCACACGGATAACGCCGTGGATGCGAAACTCCTAGCGAAAGTCGTTCAAATACCGCCGAGGCAGAGGTACTTAATCTCCAGGTAATCCTCGATACCGTACTTCGAGCCCTCACGGCCGAGGCCGGACGCTTTGATGCCGCCGAACGGCGCCACTTCATTGGAGATCAACCCGGTATTGACGCCGACCATGCCGTATTCCAGGGCCTCGGCCACACGGAACACCCGGCCCAGGTCACGGGCGTAGAAGTAGGAAGCCAGACCAAACTCGGTGTCGTTGGACATGGCGATCACTTCGGCCTCGCCCTTGAAGCGGAACAGCGGCGCCAGCGGGCCGAAGGTTTCTTCCTTGGCCACGGCGGCGTTGTTCGGTACGTCGGTGAGGATAGTCGGCTCGAAGAAGCTGCCACCCAGGGCGTGCGGCTTGCCACCGGCGAGCAGCTTGGCACCCTTGCTGATGGCGTCGGCGATATGTTCCTGAACCTTGGCCACGGCCTTGTCGTCGATCAGCGGGCCGGTGGTGGTGCCTTCGTCCAGACCGTTACCGATCTGCAGCTTGGCCACAGCGACTTTCAGCTTCTCGGCAAAGGCGTCGTACACGCCGTCCTGGATATACAGGCGGTTGGCACACACGCAGGTCTGGCCGTTGTTGCGGTATTTGGAGATCAGCGCGCCTTCGACGGCGGCATCCAGATCGGCATCGTCGAACACAATAAAGGGTGCGTTGCCGCCCAGCTCCAGCGACACTTTCTTGATGTCCTTGGCGCATTCGGCCATCAACTGCCGGCCGATTTCGGTCGAGCCGGTGAAGCTCAGCTTGCGCACGATCGGGTTGCAGGTCAGCTCGCCACCAATGTCGCCGGCGCTGCCGGTGACCACACTCAAGACGCCTTGCGGAATACCGGCGCGCTCGGCCAGGACCACCAGGGCCAGGGCGGAGAACGGCGTCTGCGACGCGGGCTTGATCACCATGGTGCAACCGGCGGCCAGGGCCGGACCGGCTTTACGGGTGATCATCGCCGCGGGGAAGTTCCACGGGGTGATGGCCGCAGTCACGCCGATCGGCTGCTTGAGCACGATCAGGCGCTTGTCCGGCTGGTGGCCGGGAATCACGTCGCCGTAAACGCGCTTGGCTTCTTCGGCGAACCACTCGATAAAGGACGCGGCATAGGCGATCTCGCCCTTGGACTCGGCCAGCGGCTTGCCCTGCTCCAGGGTCATCAGGCGGCCGAGGTCGTCCTGGTGCTCGATCAGCAGCTCGAACCAGCGGCGTAGCTTGCCCGCACGCTCCTTGGCGGTCAGCGCGCTCCAGGCCGGCAGGGCACGGTTGGCGGCTTCGATGGCACGGCGGGTTTCCGTGGCGCCCATCTTCGGCACAGTCCCTATGATTTCATTGGTGGCCGGGTTGGTGACCTTGATGGTCTGGGCACTGTCGGCGTCCAGCCAGGTGCCGTCGATATAGGCTTGCTGACGAAACAGCTGGGGGTCTTTCAATTGCATGCGGGGCTCCTTCACAGGCGGCAGTCCGTCCTGAGCAGCGTTGATTTCAGGCAGTGAGTGGCAGGTCGTTGGGGGCAGGCGCCGAGCGCTGCCCCCAACGGACTCAGCCGACCCAGCGGGTGGTGTCATCCAGGGCCCTGGCGAAGCGCTCCAGAATCAAGCCGACTTGCTGCTCGTTGACGATTAACGGCGGACAGAAGGCCACGGCATCACCCATGGCACGCGTAATCATGCCGTGTTCCTGGGCTCTGCCGGCCATGTAGCGGCCGAGGGTGCCGAGCGTCTGATGCGGCGCTTTGCTCGCACGGTCGCCTACCAGCTCAACCGCAGCGATCAGGCCGCAACCACGGACTTCGCCGACCAGGGGGTGGTCGGCGAAGTCTTGTAGGCCGCTGCGCAACAGCTGGCCCATTTGCGTCGCGTGCTCGACCAGGTTGTCCTCTACGATGATCTTCAGGTTTTCCAGGGCCACGGCAGCGGCCACCGGATGACCGCTGCCGGTGAAGCCATGGCCGAGCGAACCGAGCGCCTGGCTGTGATCGGCAATGCCCTGGAACATCGGGTCATTGATCAGGATCGCCGCGATCGGCTGATAGGACGAGGACAGCTGCTTGGACACCACCATGATGTCCGGCTGGATGCCGAAGGTCTGGCTGCCGAACATCTGCCCGGTACGGCCAAACCCACAGATGACCTCATCGGCGATCACCAGGATGTCGTACTTGCGGCAGACCTTCTGGATCTTCTCCCAGTAGGTGCGCGGCGGCACTATGACGCCGCCGGCGCCCATCAGCGGCTCGCCGATGAACGCGGCGATGGTGTCCGCGCCTTCGGCGAGAATCTTCTGCTCCAGTTCGGCGGCCAGACGGTCGGCGAACTGCTCTTCACTCTCGCCGGCCAGGGCGAAACGGTAATGGTGCGGGCAGCCGACATGCAGAAAGCCCGGCAGCGGCAGGTCGAAACCGCGCTGGTTGCCCGGCAGGCCGGTCAGGCTGGCGCTGGCGAGGGTGATGCCGTGGTAGCCGTTGACCCGGCTGATGAACTTCTTCTTGGCCGGCAAGCCGCGAGCATTGTTGAGGTACCAGACCATCTTCACCACGGTGTCGTTGGCCTCGGAACCGGAGTTGGTGAAGAACACCTTGCTCATCGGCACCGGCGCCATTTCGATCAGCTTCTCGGCCAACTCGATGCTCGGACGATGCGATTTGTGACTGAACAGGTGATAGAACGGCAGGGTGTTGAGTTGCTGCTCGGCGGCCTTGATCAGACGTTGATTGCTGAAACCCAGCGCGGCGCTCCACAACCCAGCCATCGCCTCGATATAACCCTTGCCCTGATCGTCATAGACATAGATGCCCTCCCCTCGCTCGATGATCAGCGGGCCGACCTCCTGATGCAGGCGGGCATTGGTGTAGGGGTGCAGTTGATACTGAATGTCTTTTTCTGGCAGCGAGGACACTGACTGGTTCATGGCGCGCTCTCAAGATGACTAACAAGCATGGTTTCTGGGGGGTAGCCGTATAAGCAGGCACCCGGCTATTGATCACACTCACGCACTGCAACTCGGGTATGAGCTCGGCAACGCTGACTTGACTGGGGAGCCTTGAGTGCACTGGCCGACAGCCTATTAGGCTGAGCCGGACCGGGGCTTGTCGTCTGGTGCACCGTCTTGTTCGTCCCAGTGCACTGGCGCATTCGCCCCGAGTTGTTCATGCGGGCTGTTTGGATTGTGCAAATCCAGGCAGTCCCTGCAGCTGTGCATCGATCTGCTTGATGATGTAAGCCCCGATAGGGATGGCCGAGGTGGCCGCAGGCGACGGCGCATTGCAGACGTTGACGCTGCGCCGGGTATTGCGGAACAGGAAGTCCTCGATCAGCTTGCCTTCCTTCGACACCGCCTGGGCGCGGACGCCGGCCGGGTACGGCTTGAGATCCTCGACCTGGAGGCTGGGGCAGTACTTGCGCACCAGCTGCAGATAGCCTCGTTTGTACAGCGAGTTCTTCATCTCGATCAGGCCGGGGCGCAGGTTGTCCTTGAGCACCTTGAGAATGCCCGGGGTGGTCAGCATCTCGAAGGTGTCGGCCAGGGAGATGTCGCGCTTGCGATAACCTTCGCGCTTGAGTGCAAGCACCGCATTCGGGCCAACGGTGACGCTACCATCGATCATCCGCGTCAGGTGCACGCCGAGGAACGGCATGGATGGATCGGGAATCGGGTAGATCAGGTGGTTGACTATACGGTTGTGCTGCTCGGGCAGCAGGTAGTATTCGCCGCGGAACGGACAGATGCTGAAGCCTGGGTCTAGGCCCAGCAGGCGTACCATGCGGTCGGCCATCAGACCCGAGCAGGTCACCATAAAGCGTGCGCTGTAGTCGCCCTGCTCGGTTTTCACCCGCATCTCGTTCGCCGTCTCTTGCAGGCCGATGACTTCGCTGTCGTAGCGAATCTCGCCGCCGTGCTTCTGGAACTCGCGGGCCATGGCGGCGGTGACCTCGGCATAGTTGACGATGCCGCTGGAGGGCACGAAGATCCCACCGATCCCGGTGATATTCGGCTCGCGCTCCCTGAGCTGCTCGGCCGACAGCCACTCACGCTCCAGCCCGTTGGCCGCGGTGCGCTCCCACAGCGCGCGCATGCGCTGCATTTCCACCTCATTGGTGGCGACCAGCAACTTGCCGCACTCATCGTAGGCAATGCCCTGCTCATCACAGAACGCCTTGGTGGCGCGATTGCCTTCCAGGCAGAACTTCGCCTTCAGGCTGCCCGGTGTGTAGTAGACGCCGGCGTGAATGACCCCGCTGTTGTGCCCGGTCTGGTGCCTGGCTGGCCCGGACTCTTTCTCGAGCAACAGGATTTTCGACTCTGGGTAGGCCTTGATCAGCTGCATGGCGGTCGACATGCCGATAATGCCGCCCCCGATGATCACAAAATCGTACACCGTTATCACCTCTACTCAATCCGTGTTGTCCAGTGGACAAGCGACAAGGACTACACCGCGTAGCCCTGTCCAGTTAATGGCCATTATTGACCTTGCTGGTGGCCGAGCTTGGGGTAGCTGAAGTAGCCGCGCTGGCGCATCAGCTCACGACGCAGCCCCGGATGCGGGGTGAAGCGGTCGCGGCCATGCAGCCAGTACAGGTTGTTGATCAGCAGGAAGCAGCCCACTGGCACCGGCACAGACAGTTTGCTTGAGCTGCCTTCCAGGGATTCCGACAGGTCGGTCAGCCAGTTGCCTTCATCGAAATCCTTGGGCTGCACGAATTGATCGATATAACGCATGGTGGGGCGGCCTTCGGCGTCGACATCGAAGATCGCATGGAACACGTCCTGGTCGACCTTCTTGCTCGGCGGCGCCGTCCAGCGCATAACCCGCCGCGCCAGCGGGTGATGGAAGAAGGCATCGCGGTCCTCCCAGTCGTCCAGGTGCAGGATCAGCGAATTGCCACCTTCGATGTTCTGCTCGTCAATTTTCATCATCAGCACGTAGTCGGTGATCTGGTCGACGAAGGTGCCATCGTTGTGCAGCTCCATCACCCGGTGCGGCTGGCGCAGGTAGCTGTCGGAGTTGTCGATGTTCTCGACCACGAAGCGCGCGTAGAACTGGCCACTCATGGCATCGAAGTTCGAGCGACCCAACAGATGCGCCACCGCAGTGGAGAGCTTAACCATGTCATCGGCCTGGGCCACATCGTCCAGCCCCTCAGGCCTGATCAGCATACCGCCGGTGGCACGATCCATCAGGGTGTTGAGCAGCACCGGACGCAGGCTGTTGCCACACAGATCATCAAGAATCCTGGCGCAGCGAAAACGCAGGAAGGACTTGTACTCCAGCGCCTGCACCGGCCACTCGGCCACCGCCGCGCAGAAAGCCTCCACCGTCGCCTTGGCGAAGGTCAGTTCGAGCAAGCGGGGCGACTGCGCGGAGGGCGCCAGAGAAAAACCCTTAACGGCAGTCGGTAGCGGCATCACGAGGTCTTTCAGTTGGGTAAAGGCATTCATGGCAGAGTCCTGACGAAGATGATCGGTGCGCCGCTCCAGGACTTGCCAGAGCAGCGGGAACAAACTTATCGCCATTAAATTAAAATGTCTACATTTTTTATAAACGTAGACAAATACAACCTATGTCTTCACTTAGTAGATATTTCGGCACTTGGGTATGATGGGCAAAATCTGTTGAGGACATGGCTTATGGATACCCTCGCCCCCCGGCAAAACTCGGCAGTCAGCGGCTATGAGTGGCTCAAGCGGGACATCATTCAGGGTCTGTTCGAGCCCGGCGAGAAGCTGCGCATGAGTGCACTCAAGGAACGCTACGACCTAGGCGTAGGCCCCCTGCGCGAGGCGCTGTCGCAGCTGATTGCGGAAAACCTGGTGGTCGCGATCAGCCAGCGCGGCTACCGCGTCGCCTCAATGTCGCTGAGCGAGATGCAGGACATCTACGACGCCCGGGCCAATCTCGAGGCGCTGGTGCTGAGGCTGGCCATCGAACGCGGCGATGACGCCTGGGAGGCCCAGGTGTTGGCCTGCTCGCATACATTGGCCAAGGTGATGGAGGTCAAGACTCAGGAGCAGATGCTGGAAATATGGGATGCCCGGCACAAGGCCTTCCACACCGCCATAGCCGCCGGCTGTGGCTCCAGGCACCTGCTGCAGGCGCGCGCCTACCTGTTCGATCAGGCCGAGCGCTATCGCCAGCTGTGGTTGCGGCGCACGGTGCTCTCCGAGGAGGCCTTGGCCTTGAAACGCCAAGAGCACAGCGAGCTGGTCGAAGCCATCCTTGTCCGTGACGCAACGCGCGCAAGCGCCATGATGCAGGCTCACCTGATGACGCCGGTACCGATCATCGAGGGGATCATGCGCAGCAGCAAGCTGAGAACTTCCCTGCCCGACCCTGAACTCATGGAGTAGGCACCGCGCCTCGCTATCAGGGGCTGCTTGGGGAAGCCTCAGCACGTGGGTGATCTTCGCCGAGCAACTTCTACTCGCCCAAAGCACATTGGCACTCAAGTTACCGACTAATGCTTTAGCGGGACGGCTCGAGCTTCACTGGCGCTGCAGCCGAAGTGCTGACGAAAATTACGGGAAAACTGTGCCTGATCGCTAAAGCCCCAGCGATATGCCAGCTCACCGATTGAAAGGTGACAGTGGGGATCGCGCAGACGTTGGTATACCGCTTCTAGTCGCTTCAGGCGAATCCACTCACCGAGGCTGTGGGGCGTGCTGGCGAATAATTTGTGCACATAGCGAACGGATAAGCCGCAGGCCTGAGCAATATGCTGCGGACTTAGTTCAGTCGAACACAAGTGTAGGTCGATGTAGTGCTCGATACGCTGCAAATGCAGGGCGGCTAGGTTCGAGCTTTCACTGTTGAGCACTCGCTCATCCTGGCGCAGGGCCATTAACAGCGTCGAAAGGGCTTGTTCCAGCAGCATATGACGGGCGTCCGCATCGCATTCGTCGAAGCGCGCGGCACACATCGCCAGTTGATCAACAAAAATTCGCCCCAAGCCACGCCGAGCGTCGAAGCAGAAACGGGTGTAGCGCTCGGCTCCACGTATCTGTCCATGCAGCGCGCGCTCAGGCAGTTTGAATACCCAAAGGTCGTTGTCGGAGGAGTAGTGAAAACGATAAGGCGCATCGCCCCGCTCGAAGATGAATCCACCTGGCTGACAATGGAGCTCACGACCGTCCTGCTCGAAGTGCACCTCGGTGAGACGCGGCACCGTAACCAGGTAACAGGGTTCAGTGTCTTCGCTAACCTGACCCTCGCTGCGCGAATAGCCTAGTTGACTGGAGCGCAGGCGCGATAACGCCAATGGCGTACTGGCCGTCTCCCAGATTTTCAGGCTGCCCTGGAAACTGGCGCTGGGATTGAACTCCAACGACAGTGGAAAATATGTATTGCCGATGGCTTCGGCCCAGCGCGGTTGCCTTTCACTCTCAGGCCAATACCGGGTGGACAATTGATGTGCCATGGACGGTCCTCACTTCTAATTATTATGAGGGCGGCACCAACGGTGAATACCGTCGGCGCCGTTGTTACACCATCCTTGATTAAAGCTTCCTGACGGTCAATGACCGGGGGTCAGCTCATAGGTGGCCGAGGGCGCCAAGCTGACCTGCCAGCCTGGTGGGACAACGATATTGGTGGTCGCTTCCTCAATCACACAAGGGCCTTGAATCATCTGCCCTACTTCTATCCGGTCGCCGTTGTACACCGGGGTGTCCTGCCAGTCGTCTTGCGCATTGAACAGCATCGGGCGGTGTCCGGTCGGAGTCGCGGCCGTTGCCTCGAGCGGGGTTGCAAGCTCAGGCATGGGTGGACGCTGCAAGCGCGCGATGACCGAGCACTCGAGGTTGACCAGCTCGATTGGACTGTCCGGTTCACTGTAGGAGAACAGCGCCTTGTGCCGCTGGTGGAAGGCTTCGCGCAGCGCCGCCAGGCTGTCGTGGTCGAGTTGGTCGCGGCTCAGCTCGACGTTGCACTCGTGGATCTGCCCGAGGTAGCGGATCTCCAGGTTGTACTGGCAGTCGATGCGGTTGTCGCCACCGAAACCGTCGTCGCGCAGGTTGGCCATGCCACGCTCGCGTAGCTGCTGCAGGGCCAGGTTGAGCTGCTCCAGATCGACGAACTGGTCATCCAGGCGCATCGGCAGAGTAGTCAGCTGGTCATAGCGGATGTCCGAGAGGATCTGGCCGAAGGCGCACAGCCCCGACGCCACTTTGGGAATCAGCACCACCTTGCTGCCGATCTCCTCGGCCAGGCGCATCACGTGCATGCCCGCCGCACCGCCTGCGCCGATCAGGGCGAAGTCACGCGGATCATAACCCCGCTCGACGGACACCCGGCGGATACCACTGACCATGTTGAGGTTAACCAGGGTGATGATACCGACGGCCGCGCGCTCGACGCTGATGCCCAGCGGTTCGGCAATCTTAGTGCGGATCGCGTCGATCGCGGCCTGGCGATTTAGCCGGATGCTGCCACCGAGCAGTGCGCCATCGGCCAGATAACCGAGTGCCAGGTTGGCGTCGGTCACAGTCGGCTCGACCCCACCCTTGCCGTAACACACAGGGCCGGGGTTAGCCCCGGCACTGCGGGGGCCGACCTGGAGCATGCCGAAGTCGTCGAGGTGGGCGATGGAGCCGCCGCCGGCGCCGAGGGTTTCCACCTGGATCATCGGCACGCCGATGCGGTAGCGCAGGAAGTCGCTGTCCTTGCTGAAGTTGGTGCGTCCGCCTTTGCTCAGGGTGATGTCGAACGAGGTACCGCCCATATCGACGGTGATCACGTTGTCGATCCCGAAGGGCTGGGCCACGCACAGACCGGCTTGCGGCGCAGAGGCCGGGCCCGAGTTGATCGCGTTGACCGCCCGCTCACGCATCACCACGCCCGGAGCCAGGCCACCGTTGGACTGGAAGTAGCGGGTCGGCTGCTGCGCGCCCAGCTCCTCGAACAGGGCGTCGATGCGTTCGATATAGCGGCCCATCACCGGGCTCAGGTAGGCGTTGACCACTGTGGTCGAGGTGCGGGTGTATTCGCGAATCTGCGGGAACACCTCGTGGCCGCTGCAGACGAAGACGTCCGGCAAGGCGGCACGCACTATGGCCATTGCGCGTTGCTCATGACTGGGGTTGCGCACCGACCAGACGAAGGAGATCGCCACCGCCTGCACCTGTTGTTCGCGGAAGTAGTCGATGGCGGCATGAATCGCCGCCTCGTCCAGCGGGCTGTACTCGCTGCCATCGCTGATAATCCGACCGCCGATGGGGCGGCGCAGGTGACGCGGCACCAGCATATGCGCCGGCGGATAGGTGGCGTCGTAGCGATGGCCGTCTTCCTTGTGGCCCAGGCGGATTTCCAGGCTGTCTTCATGGCCATCGGTACACAGCAGGCCGACCTTGACCCCGGTCTTCTCGATCAGCGCGTTGAGAGCGACTGTAGTGCCGTTGATGCACAGATCGCAGTCGGCAATGATCTCGGCTGGCGTGCGGCCGATGGCATCGGCGATTTGCGCCAGGCCGTTGCGGATGGCCAGGGTGCCGTCATGCGGGGTGGACGGCGCCTTGAACAGCTGCACGTTGCCCTGATGGTCGGCGAGGATGAAGTCGGTGAAGGTGCCGCCGGCATCGATGCCCAGGCGATATTGTTGTTTGCTCATGCTCGAATCCTCTGCATTGCTCAATGGGGCGGTGCTTAATGCGCGGCGCGGTTGGCGTGGGTGGCGACTTCATCGACTTGGCCGTTGCCGTCGATCACTACGCCGTATTCCAGGCGCGCGCCGTCGACCGAGACCAGACCGTTGCGCACATCGGCCAGTACCGCGGCCAGCGGACGACGCAGTGGATCGCCATAGCCGCCACCGCCCGGGTTGACGTTGATTACGCGCTCGCCTGGTTGCGCGGTCAGCAGAGTGTTCTGGATGTAATGCTCTTCCTCACCGTCGGCATGCCGATGGATCAGGCGGCCGAGCTTGGGCTCCAGCAGGACATTCTTCGCCCCCGCCGCACCGGCGGTGGGCAGTTGCCGGCCCTCGCCGAAACCGATCACGGTCATGGCGTGCTCAAGCGGTTCGATCTCCAGGCGAGTACCGGAACCACCGCGGAATTCGCCGGCACCACCGCTGTCGGCCATCAGGCTGTAGCGATGGATCAGCACCGGATAGGAGTACTCCAGCAGCTCGATATCGCCGGACATCAGCGCGCCGAAGCAGCACAGCGGGCCGCAGGCCGGCCAGCCGTCCATGGCCTTGTTGGCGCCGGCACCGGAGATGATCGAGGCCAGCACCATGGTCACGTATTCGTCGTTGTTGCTGCTGCGTGGGTCGCGCCCGGCGATGTTGATCCCGCTGGCATGCCCCCAGGAGGCGGTTACCCGCTCCGGAGCGGCCTGCTCCAGGGCCAGGCGTACGGCGTCGGCGAGGGTTTCCATCGGTGTGGTGGTGCTGTTGACGTGCGGCGCCGGCTCCTGGGCGTTGCACAGCGTGCCGGGCGGGCCGAGGTCGACGCTGACGCAGCGATACAGGCCTTCGTTATAGGGCGGTGGCACCTGGGCGAACATCATCAGCCCGAGGTAGACCCCGGAAATCGAGTTGCCCGCGTAGGAGTTGATGAAGTAAGGCACCTGCGGCGGGCTCTCGATCAGGACGTGGGCCTCGTCGCCGCGAATTTCCACCTGGGCGGTGATCGACAGTTCTCCCAGGCCATGACCGGAGTCTTCGAGAATCGCGGTGCCGCTATAGAAACCGTCTGGCACGTCACGCAGCAGGCTACGCATATGGCGGTCGGCCATATCCTTCAGCTCGGTAATGCAGGCGCGAACCTGGTCGACGCCGTAGCGATCGAGCAGCTCGATCAGGTGGCGTTCGCCCACGCTGCAGGCACCGTACTGGGCATTCAGATCGCCTTCCTGGTAGGCGCGGGCACGCATGTTGGTCAGCAACAGATTGATAACGTCTTCCCGGCGCTCGCCCTTGGCCCACAACTTGACCGGCGGGATGCGCAGGCCCTCGGCGTAGATTTCCTTGGCGTCCGGGTTGTAGCCGGCCGGCACCGGGCCGCCGATGTCGGTCAGGTGGCCCTTGCAGACCGCCCAGAACACCAGTTCGCCCTTGTAGAACACCGGTTTGTACATGCAGCAGTCGAGGATATGACTGCCCATGTAGGCCGGGTCGTTGTGGTAGATGACGTCGCCTTCGGCAATCTCGTCGCCGAAGAAACCGGCCACGCATTTCATCGCGGGAATCAGCGAGCCCAGGTGAATCGGGATGTCCTGCCCTTGCAGAATCATTTCCGGCAAGTGGTCGAACAGGGCGTTGGAATAGTCATGGGCGAGGTTGAACACGCTTGAACGGCTGGTCTTCTCCAGCGTCAGGGTCATTTCTCGCTGGGCGGTTTCGAGCGCGCCGCGCACGACTGCCAGGGTGATCGGATCTACTGTGTTCATGGGTCACCAGAAATCTTGTTTTTATCCGGGGGGGCCGTGACGGATGTCTTGCCCACGTCACTAAAGCTACGCGCGGGCCTGGCGGCTGGCTTGTCGTCGGGCGCACCGTTTTTTGGCCTGGAGTGCACTGCTCCTATTGCTGTGGCGAGGCGGGATCCAGCGCCCGGAGGACGGATCGCGGCGCATAAAAACGCCAGCACAGGGCTGGCGAAAACAGGAGCGTCAGTGGTTGCTGGCGCCGCTTATGGCCTCAGAAGTAGTAACCGATGTTGGTGTACAACTGGTTTTCCCAGCGATCGCTACCCCCGGCGCCCAGGCTCTGGGTGTAGCTACTGCCGCCGATATAGGGATCGTGCTTGCCATGCAGCCACTCGACGGCGATCCACAGGTCTTCCAGCGAGAACGAGGTGCCGAGGATGAAGCGCTGGGAGTCCTCGAAGCTGGACTCATCCTTGTCGAACAGGCTGTAGTTGCCGTAGACCTTGACTCCGGAGAGCCAGCCGAGTGTGCCGGGAATGTCGTAGCTGAGGTCGGCGATATACAGATTGCCCTTGGCCGCGACGTTGAAGGTGCCGTCGAAGCTGCCGAAGCTGACCAGCTTGTCGCTGCCGGGGTTCTGCGGGTTCATGACCTGGCGAGTGGCTTGCAACTGAACGCCCCAGGGGCCGTTCTTGCCCAGGTAATGGGCCGCCAGGGCATTGCGTCGGCCACTGTCGCGGCTGTCCTGGTTGTGCAGCGTCGAGGTCAATGCCGAGGCGCCGATCTCCGACTGCCAGTTGCCGAGCTTGAGGTTGCGGGCCAGACGTCCGACCAGTATGTCGCGCTCATGATTGTCGCTGCCGTCGACGACGTAGTCGTCGGCCGTGGCGACACTGGTTGCATAGGTTCGCCCGCCGCGGCTGGTGCCTTGGCCCTGATCGGCCGGGCGCAGGTAGTAACCGAGCTGGAGGTTCCAGTCGTCCTGCTGCTGGATGTATTTGACCCCCAGGTTCGCAATGTCCTCCAGGCCGATCACGCTGCCCAGGGTCTCGAAGAAGGTACTGCCGGCATAAGGCAGCAGGCCGAAGGGAATCTTGTTCAGGCCGACCTGAACCTGACGGGATTCATCGAACTTGTAGCCGATCCAGGCATATTCGGCGAAGGAGATGTCGCCGATCTTGTCGGTGTAATCGAAGGGGTAGGCCTTGCCATAGAAACGGTATTTGGCCGCGCCGATCCAGCTGTCGGAGTTGTAGGTCGCGGTGAGGAAGGCGGTATCGAAGCTGAGCTTCTCGATATCCCGGTCGGGGTCGTAGTCGATACGCGCGCGCACGGCGCCGCCTATGTCCAGGTTGTCATTGATAGCCACCGCGCCGGCGGGTAGCGCGAGCCATGCCAGCAATGGCAGTAATGTCAGTGTGGGTAGTGGGTGCAGGTTGATCAGGCTCATGGATGGGCTCTTTGGCATTATTAGTCTTGTTTTCAGCAGCGCGGCACCCAGCCACGGCAGTGCCGTGGCTTGTGCTGGATCGGGTGGGTGGCTGCGGCGAGTTGCCAGAGCCGACTGCATCGGCCCGGCGGACAGGGGTGTTGGTTTCAGGTGCAGCTGGCGCGAACAAACCAGCTGCGTTTGGCGCTGTTGAGCAGCAGCCAGTAGCTGCCAAACGCGCTGACAAAGGTCACCGGCGCCGAGAAGGTCGCCAGCGTTGCGCCGCCGAAGTTCAGCAGCACTATTCCCAGGCCTGCGGCAAAGAACCAGGCGGTCAAACCGCACGGGTTGAAGGCGTTGACTCGCTCGAGGGCGAACTCGACCTTGCCCTCGAACAACTGCGAATACTTCGGCGAGCAGATGTGTGCCAGGGCAATCGCCACCCAGGCGACCACGAAGATGCTCTGGTACGCCAAGGCCTGCAGGATGTAACTGAACACGTTGAGCAGCATCAGCAGGTAGACCAGTGCGCCGACCACGATGGCCCAAACCATATAGGGAACCTTGCCCAGGCCAAAGCGGCCGAAGAACGCGTGCATATTGCTGGCCGCCATGAAAAAGTTGGCGGTGTTGATGCGGGTCTGGCTGACCCAGACGAACAGTAGCCCCCAGACCCCCATCAACTCGACGATGGCGAGCACCACCGAGACTTCCGACAGGCCGCCCTGGGTGGGGATGGTGGCAGCGAGGAAGATCCCGACCAGGCCGTTGATCAGGAAGGTGAAGGTATAGAACGGCAGGCCGAAGTTGAATTTGGCGTGGTAGCCGGCATCCTGCTTACGGCCGAAGCGGGCGTAGTCCCAGGTGTACATCATGAGAATCCAGACGCCCATGAAGTAGGTGAAACAGTCCCACCAGCCATTGCTCACCGGCCCGCTCTCAGGCCCCATTTCCAGCCAGGCCGAGCTGTAGCCGTATTCGCCGACGGCCATCACCACCACTGCGATCAGGCCCATCAGGTAGAGCGGCAGCAGCACACCATTGAGTTTGTCCAGCCAGTTTTGCACGCTGCCGAATACCAGCGGCACGCTGTACAGCACCACTAGCAGATACGCCTGATTGAGCGTCAGACCGGATACATAGTTGTGGATGGCGATAGCGATCACCGAGCCTTCGAATACGCTGTAGTAGATCGCGGTGGCGAAGAAGATCAGGGTGGCCAGTGCCGCGCCGGTGCGTCCGAACAGCACGCGGGAGAACAGCGCGACCGACAACCCGGTCTTGATGGCGTAGCGGGCAATGACGCCGTTGATGGCCGCATAGGTTACGACAGACAGCAGTAAGCCGATGACGGCATTCATCGTGCCGAAACTCATTGCCAGGGTGGCGGACACCACCAGCCAGAACATGGCGCTGCAGATGGCCCACCAGGCCATGGTCAGTGAGCCTTTGCTCATGCGCTGTGCATCGGGCACCTCGATGGCGGTGTAGTCGATGCTATCGCCTTGTTTTTTGATGTTTCCGGCCATGACTTTCTCTTTGTTGTTGTTTGAGAGAGTCATGATGGTAAGTGTGACAAGGCGGCGATGAATTGACGCTGACCGCCCGTTCTTTTGTCATTCAGTGCACAGGTCTTGTCTTATGCCGCGAGGGGATTACAGCGGTTATCCGGTAATACCCCGGATCGCTTCGCCACGGCACTGACACTTTCGCCATTGGCTTTGTTGAACCAAGATAATCCCAGCAGACAGGACGCTGGATGAAGGCAAGGAGAGCCGTATGCGATTAGAAGATCGTGAGTGGTGGCGTGACGAGCGCCGCCAGCCAGGACACAAGGCTTCTTGGGATGACTTCAGGGCAGGACCACCGCGACCTCAGTCCGAGGACGCCGGGAAGATCTCCAGTGTTGAAGATATGGACAGAGTGGAGCGGTCAACTAAGCAGCAAACGCCGCCTTACCTTCACCACCAGGCCCCAGAAATCCTCGACGCCCGCTCGAAGGGTTCAGGGGCTTACTTCTGGCTAGCCGTTGTATGCGGTGCGGTCATCCTTAACGGTCTCGCCTACCTGTACCTCACCTACTGACCAGTCCATCGCTATCTGCGTGGGTGAATCATGTTTGGGACACTTCTGCCCCCCCCCAGAAACGACAAAGGGCTAGCTTTCGCTAACCCTTTGATTTGTATGGTGCCGCTGAGAGGAATCGAACCCCCGACCCCATCATTACGAATGACGTGCTCTACCAACTGAGCTACAACGGCGCACAGTCTGGGCATTATTCAATGGAGTCTACGGCTGCTCAAGCGGGTTTTTAAAAATCGAGTGCACTGCGTCCCGCACCTGAAAACCCGGCCATACGCAGCCGGGCATAGCTGTTTATTCGGCGACAAGTTCGATGCGCTCGTCGTG
Organism: Pseudomonas taeanensis MS-3; assembly: GCF_000498575.2. GTDB lineage: Bacteria > Pseudomonadota > Gammaproteobacteria > Pseudomonadales > Pseudomonadaceae > Aquipseudomonas > Aquipseudomonas taeanensis. The sequence continues at coordinate 611,029 of NZ_AWSQ01000002.1, read as the reverse complement.
AATCAGGATCCGCCCTTGTTTGTACAAGCCGCCGATGGCCTTCTTGAAGTTGCCTTTGCTGACGCTGAACAGTGCCGTGATGGCCTCTGGCGAACTTTTATCGCCGAGGTTCAGCACCCCGTCGTGCTCACGCAGCTTCGCCAGTATCTGCTCGCTCAGGCTACCGACTGCGCCCTGCCCCACGGCTTGCAGGCTGAGGCTGATCTTGCCGTCCGCGCGCAGCTCTTTGATAAAGCCCTTTTCCTGCATGCCGCTGCGCACAAACTTGAACAATTCGTTCTTGTGGATCAGGCCCCAATGCTGGCCGTTGATGATCGCCTTGAAACCCATGTCGGTGGACTCGACTATCAGCAGGTCGACTTCCTGGCCCGCCTTGTACTGTGCCGGCACCTTGTCCAGGTAGCGATCCAGGCGCGCCGTGGCGGTGATGCGCTTGCTGCGCTTATCGAGGAATACATGCACCACACAGTAATCGCCCACCTGCAACGGGCGCTTTTCTTCCGAGTGGGGCAACAACAGATCTTTCGGCAAACCCCAATTGAGAAATAAACCGACACGATTGATATCCACCACTTTCAGGCTGGCAAATCCGCCGACCTGCACTTTGGGTGTTTCCGTGGTGGCAATTAATTTGTCGTCACTGTCCAAATAAATAAAGACATTCAGCCACTCTTCCACATCGCTCGGCGTATCTTTGGGGATATAACGCTTGGGCAGTAAGATTTCGCCATCCGCACCGCCATCCAAATACAAGCCGAAGTCGGTGTGCTTCACGACCTGCAAACAATTCATTCGTCCAATTAGAGCCATGCTGCCTTACCTCGTTGCGAGACCCGCATTCTACCTGAGTTGCCGCCTGGTTTCGCGTCGCCAGTGCAGCAACGCAGCAGGTCATCCGGTGATCCGACCAGTGGGGTCCTTGCCTGACCGAGGTCTCCGAGCAGCGTTTAAGGATGTATTGATCCCTGACAGAACAACGACTTATCGGCACTCCGAGGGCGTATTTATAATTTTTACCGGCGAAGTTTCAGGCACGCAGGCTAGCGCCCTGCGTTATTAGCCAAGCAATTGTCAAGCGCTTCAGGTACAATGCTCGGCCAGATTAATTTTTAAATAGGTTAATGGCCGCCATGCGTGTAAAAGCATCTCACAGCAAACCCAAGCCGGCTCCGGCCGTTGAAACCAGCGCTTCGATCGATGCGCAAATCGCGGCCTTCCTGCAAAGCGGTGGCGAGATTCAGCAGATCGCCAAGGGTGTCAGTGGCCAGGTCTATGGCACTACCAAGCAGATCACCATCGGCAAGAAGTAACCCATCGCACTGCCGCCTCTGAGCGCTTTGCTCACCTCGACAAAGCGCTAGGCCCCTCGCCTTACCTCTCCCCCCCTGCGCCGCCTATCAGCATTTTTGCCAATTCGCCAACGCCCACTAGCGGCTAGCACGCGCATGTTTCAAAATCATCTCAGGCCGTCTTTTTTGGCGGATTCGGCAGCGTCGATGGCAAATTCTGGTGCTTGCCTCAGGAGTATTAGTGCGCTCTTTCAGCCATTGGCGGCAACATCCCGTTAGCGTTCTGCTGACGTTAGGCTTTCTATTTATCGTGATTCCGCTGGCCAGCCGCTACGGGCTGGGCTGGTCGCACCCCTTCGGCTATTTATCCGACCTGGCCATTGGCGGCCTGCTACTGGTGCTGCTGTATCAGCGCTCAGGATGGCTGAGCGTGCCAGTGATACTGCTCTGGTGTGTATTCACCCTGGGCACTGCCGAGTTGGTCACGGCGGTCGGGCGCATGCCGACAGCGACGGATCTACACTACCTCACCGATACACAGTTCCTGCGTCACTCGACGCAAGGCAGCGGGTTGAGCCATCCATTCCTCGCCTTGGCCCTGACCATCAATGTGGCGATCTTTCTGCTGCTGCGCTGGCGGCCGAAAATCGGCTCTCGGCGCGCGCTCGCACCGGCCTGGCTACTGCTGCCTCTTGGGTTGTTCGCCACTCACGCTCTCTATCAATACCGCAGCCCCAGTGAGGCCGAGCAATGGCTGCAATTCAACCTGCCACATAGGCTGCTGGCCGAAGGCCTCAACGCAGGTCAGGCACGTGTAGAGGACTGGTTGGACGACGCTAGCCCCGACAGCCCGCCGGATATTGCCGGGCTCGAGCGACTCGATCTCGATGGCAGCCCACTGCTCAGTCATCCGGGTAGCGCGCGCAATGTCTTGATCATCACCCTGGAAGGCATTCCAGGTGCCTATATCGAGGCCAGTCGCAAGGCCATCCACAGCAGTTATCGGCAAGCACCGATGCCGCGACTCAGTCAATGGGCCGAGCGCGGCATGCTCACCCCGGACTACGTGCTGCATGGCCACCAGACCATTCGCGGTCTCTATGCCATGCTCTGTGGCGATTACAACAAACTCGACTCAGGCACACCGAAGGGCGTCGAGCTGCTGAATAACCCGCAACGCAGCCAGCAGTGCCTGCCCGCGCAACTGCGTGAGCACGGCTTCAGCACCCACTACCTGCAAGGTGCCGGGCTGCGCTTTATGGCCAAGGACCAGATCATGCCGCGCATGGGCTTCGACACCACCCTGGGTCGCGACTGGTTCAAGAACACGCCGTATCTGGAATTCCCCTGGGGCATGGACGACAAAGCCTTTTTCGAAGGGGCGCTCGGCTATGTGCAGCAGCTACGCGACAAGCAACAGCCGTGGATGCTCACCCTGCTGACCGTCGGTACGCACCAACCCTACTCGGCTCCCGCCGATTATCTTGAGCGCTTGCCGAACGCCAAGCAGGCGGCGATTGCCTACCTGGACGATGCCGTGGCGGACTTCCTCGTCGGCCTGGAGCGGCAAGGCGTACTCAAGGACACCCTGATCATCGTCACCTCGGACGAGTCCCACGGCCTGGAAAACGTGCGCCTGGCCTCGGCCTGGGGCTTCAACCTGCTGCTGGCGCCGGAACAAGCCGAGCTGCCGCCTCTCAAGCGCGGGGTCTATGGGCACGTTGACCTGACCGCCTCGGTGCTCGACTACTTTGCCTTGCCGATACCGAGCAACCTCAGTGGCCGCTCGTTATTGCGCGACTATGATCGCGGACGGGAAATCATCTCATACACAAACGGCCTGCTGCGTCAGCATGATGGCAAAGGCACGCTGACCGAGTGCGACTTCCAACACATCTGCCGTCGCTATGCCAGCCAGGGCTTCATTGCCGACAGTGCCCGTTACCTCGGTCGCCTGACCGGCAAGCCTGCACGACTAATCGACCAGCGCGCAGCCTTGCTCGATCAATCCTTGCGCAACGGCCGAGGGGAGCAGCGCTATCAATTCGCTAACAGCCAGCAGATAGCCCTGAAGCCCACCGCAGGCGATGACTGGGCGGACAACCTGGTCGGTGCGCAATATCTGGAACTGCCGAAAGGCAGCCAAACCACGGTCAACCTCAAGGTCCGTGCCGTGCGCATGGACGCAAACGGCGCCAGACTCCAGCTAAAAACCAAGGAGTACGACCGCGAAGTGATCCTGCCGCTGCCCGAACTGCCTCTGCTCACACTCGGTCAACCGATTGAGCTGAGCTTTACCTTCAACAACCTCGACACGCGCAAGGCCTTCTCCTTCCACCTGCTCGGCCAAGGTCGAGGCACCATCGAAATCACCGATTTCAGCGTGGTCAGCGAAGCCATCACAGACAAACTGTTGTCGTCCAAAGTCGGCGTAGTCAAGCCGCTCAACCCCTGAGACAGCCGCCAAGATCAGCGCCTGCGCCCGCCGCCCACTGGCTATTGGATTGCTAAGGCGCGTTACTGCGCCTGCAAACTCAGGCGCAGTAACTGGCCATCGGCCGCATCGGTCAGTACATACAGGTAACCATCGGGGCCCTGGCGGACATCCCTGATGCGCGCGTCGAGGTCCTCCAGCAAACGCTCTTCGTGCACCACGGTATCGCCGCGCAACTCCAGGCGAATCAGCGCCTGCCCGACCAGTGCGCCGATAAACAGGTTGTGCTGCCAGCCCGCAAAGCGCTGGCCATCGTAAAAGGCCATGCCGCTAATCGCCGGGGACTTCGCCCAGACGTAGTACGGTGGCTCGGTACCGGCGACTGTCTTGCCCTGCGTTTCGGGGATCGGCAGAAACGAATAGTTCACTCCGTGAGTGGCGAGCGGCCAACCGTAGTTCTTGCCGGCTTGCGGGATATTTATCTCATCGCCACCGCGCGGGCCGTGTTCATGGGTCCACAGCTGCCCGGTCCAGGGGTTGAGCGCCGCGCCCTGCGGGTTACGGTGACCATAGGACCAGATTTCCGCACGCGCGCCCTGGCGGCCCACAAACGGGTTGTCGCTCGGCACCCGGCCGTCCGGATGTAGGCGAACCACCTTGCCCTGTAACTTGCCGAGGTCTTGTGCGGTCGGGCGCTGGTTGTTTTCACCCAGCGTGATAAACAGGTAACCGTCACGGTCGAACACCAGGCGCGAGCCGAAATGCACGCCGCTAGAGAGTTTCGGCTGCTGCCGAAAGATCACCTCGAAATCTTCCAGTTGGCTGTTATCCGCCGACAGCCTGCCACGTCCGACCGCCGTGCCGGCGTATTGACCGTCGCCGCCCTCGGCGTAGGAGAGGTAGACCCAGCGGTCCTGGGTGAACTCCGGCGACAAGGCCACATCGAGCAAGCCACCCTGACCTTTGGCATAGACCCTCGGCACACCACCGACAGGGGCTGACAGCACGCCCTGCAGGCTGACCAAACGCAAACGACCGGGCCGTTCGGTGATCAACAGGCCCTGCAGATCAGGCAGAAAAGCCATGCCCCAGGGATTTACCAGGCCCGACAATAGCGACGTGACCTGCACCGGGCCTCGTTCGCTGGGGTACTCCGCAGCCTGTGCCGTGCCCCCTGCTACGGCGAGTAGTGCGACCAGGCTCAAGGCCGAGACACAGCGTTTCAGCGACATGCTTTTCTCCTTCGCGAGATCGCGCTGGATGACAGCTTCTCGAGCGGATGATGACGTGCAAAGGTCAACCTGCACAACCTCACACTCGGGTGCTCAAACCACGCGCTTGAGCCTTAAAAGCCCCAGACACAGGGGCACGCCACTCAATACATTCTGTAATTGCGCTCGATGACCCTGTACTCGCCGCTCGCACGAATCGCGGCGAGCCCTCGGTCGAACAGTTTGCGCGGCATATCCTGACGAAACCCGACTTGATAGGGGGTCGGCGGGAACATCGGGTACTCGGCGAGCGGCTGGCTGACATCGACCTGATCCAGCACTTCACGGTTGAAGTAACGGAAAATGCGCATATCGGCGACCACCACATCGATCCGCCCGCTGTAGAGCAGACGATTGCGCGCGATCTGCCGGGCCTCTTCGTAGTAACGCGGATTGCTCTCGGCCATACGCTGGAACTCGTTACCGAGCAAAAATCGCGCACGCTGAAAGGCGCTGACCGAGTAAACCCCGAGGTCGGCAATCCGCTTGATGTTGTAGTGCCGCTCTCGCAGCGCGATCGCGACATTCTGGTAGTAGATATAGGGTTCGGAATAGAAGGCGCTGATGCCGCTCTGGGTATTGGTTGAGGCAATACCGTCGATCTCACCCCGGCGCAGCATCAAGTGCAGACGCTCCATCGGCGCAAAACGGACCTCAACAGCAAAGCCGGCGCGCTGCGCGGCGGCAACCACTATCTCGTACTCCAGCCCTCTGGCCTCGCCTTCGAACACATAGGGTGGCTTATTGGTACCGAAGCCCAACCGTAGCGGCTCTGCCAGCGCCAGCATGCTGAGCAAGAACAGACCTATCCCCCACAACCACTGCATGTCATTCCCTTTTGCCTGCCAACATCGCATAGCCAGACTAACCGCTGAATGAGTCAGCGAGCCAGCACAGCGCGTTATCACTGGAGACGATGCCGCGCAATTCGTCCACTAACAGTCACTACGATCTAGACTTGATGCCACCTGTTTAGTGCCCCTGGGAGAACCTTCATGCTCAAAGCCGAATACCAACAACGCGGCCCAGTGCCGCAGGATGTGATCGCCGCCGTCGAGTTGCAGCTGCCGCCGTTGGCCGCTGGCCAGGTGCACGTCAAGGTGCTGGCCGCGCCCATCAACCCTTCCGACGTGCTCACTCTGACCGGCGAATACGGCATGCTGCCGCCCCTGCCCGCGATCGGTGGCAATGAAGGTGTCGGCCGCGTCGAGGAGCTGGGCCCGGATGTCAGCACCCTGAAAGTCGGCCAGATGGTGTTGCTGCCAGTCGGCTGCGGTACCTGGGTCACTCACCTGAATGCCTCGGCCAATAAGCTGATTCCACTGCCGGAGGCCGACCCACAGCAATTGGCGATGATGACTGTCAACCCGCCGACCGCCTCCTTGCTGCTCAGCGAGTTCGTCGCCCTCAAGCCAGGCGACTGGGTCATCCAGAATGCCGCCAACTCCGGCGTAGGCAGCTACCTGATCCAGCTGGCCAAGCTGCGCGGGTTCAAAACCATCAACGTGGTACGCCGCGAGTCCGCAGTGGCGGGAGTCACCGCCGAGGGCGGCGATGTGGTGCTGGTGGATGGTCCGGACCTGGCCAAACGCGTGCGCGAGGCCACCGCTGGCGCGCCGGTAGTGCTGGGTATCGATGCAGTAGGTGGCACGGCCACGGACCACCTCGCCGCTAGCCTGGGCGACGGCGGCACCCTGGTTAACTACGGCATGATGAGTCGGCAGCCTTGCCAGGTGTCGCCGGCGTCTTTCGTGTTCCGCGGCGTCACCCTGAAGGGCTTCTGGCTGGCCAAATGGTTCCAGAACGCCAGCCAGGCCGAACAGATGAAGGTATTTGGCGAGCTGACCCAACTGATCGCCAGCGGCAAGCTGCAGACCCGCGTGGCCGCGACCTTCGACGTCAGCCAGATCAAGGAAGCGGTGACCGCAGCCGCTGGCGGCGAGCGCAATGGCAAGATACTGATAGTGCCGAAGTAACGGCCAGCCGGCGCCATACAGGCGCCGACGTCTGCCTCAGACTCAGGCTTGGTGGGGAGTGTCAGGTTCTGCGTGGATGTTCCCGGATTGCATCCGGGCTACCCTGCCTGCGCCGTAGCCCGGATGCAATCCGGGGCCAAGATCCAGGCCAAACACCATGTGGCGGACGGCAGTTGAGCTATGCACAGGGCCACGCCTCACTCAACCGCCGCCGACACCGGTCACTAACCGGCCTGCTTACTCCGCCGCTGGCTTGCGGCGCTTGAGCGGCGCCAAACCGTCCTGGCTGACCAGTACCGGGGCATCAGCCTTCGGTTTGTTGACCGTATTACGCTTGGCAGGCGCCTTGGCGGCGACCTTCTTCACCGCGCCCTTCTTGGCGGTCTTGCCGTCGGCAGTCTTTTTCTTCTTCACCCCCACCGCCTTGCCGGAGGCCTTGAGGTTTTTCGGGCCCTGATAGATGCCCAGCACATCCTTGATATTGCGGCGTTCGAAGCGCTGTTTGAGGTAGCGTTCGATGCTCGACATCAGGTTCCAGTCGTTGTGGCAGATCAGCGAAATCGCCAAACCTTCGCCACCGGCGCGACCGGTACGGCCGATACGGTGCACGTATTCATCGCCCGAACGCGGCATATCGAAGTTGATCACAAGGTCCAGGCCGTCGACATCCAGACCACGGGCCGCCACGTCGGTGGCCACCAGAATCTTCACCGCGCCCTGCTTGAGGCGGTCGATGGCCAGCTTGCGGTCCTTCTGATCTTTCTCGCCGTGCAGCACGAATGCCTTGAACTCATGAGCGACCAGCTTGCCGTACAGGCGATCGGCCTGAACCCGGGTGTTGGTGAAGATGATCGCCTTGTCATAGGTCTCGTTGGCCAGCAGCCACTCGACCAGACGCTCTTTGTGGTAGTTGTGGTCGGCGGTGATGATCTGCTGACGCGTGCCCTCGTTGAGCTGACTGACGGCGTTGAGCTGCAGGTGCTGCGGCTCCCTGAGCACCTTGGCGACCATCTCGCGCAACCCTGCACCGCCACTGGTGGCGGAAAACAGCAGGGTTTGGCGCTCCGGGCTGCCGCAGAGGTCGGCCAGGCGCTGCACATTCTCGGCAAAGCCCATGTCGAGCATGCGGTCGGCTTCATCGAGCACCAGCACTTCGACCTCGTCCAGAGGCAGGTTGCCGGCGTTGGCGTGTTCGATCAGGCGGCCCGGGGTGCCGATCAGGATGTCCACCCGACGCAGCATGGCCGCCTGCTGCTTGAAATCCTCACCGCCGGTGATCAGGCCGGCCTTGATGAAGGTGAACTGGGCGAAACGTTCAACCTCCTTGAGGGTCTGTTGAGCCAGCTCACGGGTCGGCAGCAGGATCACCGCACGCAGGCTCATACGGGGTTGGGCCGCACCATCACCCAGCAAACGATTGAGCATGGGCAACACGAAGGCGGCGGTCTTGCCGCTGCCGGTCTGTGCGATCACCCGTAAATCGCGTCCCTGCAATGCTAGCGGAATAGCTGCCACCTGCACCGGGGTGGGCTCGACAAAGTTCAGCTCAGCCACGGCTTTAAGCAGGCGTTCATGCAGGGCGAATTGAGAAAACACGGGGGTTAACCTCGACGAAAAACGGAAATCAGCTGCATAGCCTAACGGTTTCCCGCGCTGCGGCCGAATTTCTTTGTGGGTAACCGCACAACATAGCGCTGAAAGGCCTTGAACAATCAGCCGTACGCGCGCTCCAATCAACATCATAACGGCCCATCCGGCCTTGGAGGTTGCATGATCTGTTCTTCTCGTACTCTGCTGATCGGTAGCGGCCTGGCCATGCTGCTGGCCGCACAAAACACCCTGGCCGCGCCAAAACACGACAACGCCGGCAAGCATGGCTCAGGTCATAACGGCGAGGCCGGCATCCACCTGCAGGGGCCGTCTATCGATATTGGCCGCGTGCGCATCATCCTCGGTGACAACCGCCATCTGATCGGCCCGACCAGCTCGCTGCCGCCGGGCATCGCCAAGAACCTCGCACGCGGCAAGCCGCTGCCGCCGGGCATCGCCAAAAACTTCGACAACCGCCTGCTCGGCCAACTGCCGCGTTATGACGGCTACGAATGGAAACAGATCGGGACCAATGTGGTCCTGGTGGCGATTGCCACTGGGGTGATCTATGAAGTGCTGAGAAACGTGCTGGACTGATCCGTCCGGGCGCCTTCGATCTGGCGCCCAAGCTTGACCCAGCTCAGACAACCCTCAGGGGAAAACGGCATATGCCGCGAGCCGTGCAGGTTGCCCAGCCAGGTACCACCGAGTAAGCGCCGAACTCGCCCTGAAATACACACCCGCCCTCCCTGCCCTACCGACCTTTCAACGACGCATCTGTTTACGCAGCAGTCGCGCGCTGTCCCAACCGACCAGAATCACCGCCAACCAGATCGGCAGGTAAGTCAGCCATTGCGCCGAGTCGAAATGCTCGCCGAGAAACAGCAGCGCAACCGCGAACAGCAGTACCGGTTCGACGTAGCTGAGAATGCCGAACAGCCCCAATGGCAGCAGACGACTGGAGGCCATCATCGTGGCGAACGCCAGGGCGCTGAGCAAGCCCAGCCCCGGCAACAGCCACCATAGCTGCGGGGCCAGGGTGAAGACATCCTCGATGCCCCAGTCGATGATCAGCCAGACCGCAATCGGCGCCATCACCAGCATTTCCAGGACGAAGCCGGACAAGGCATCCAGGCGCATCCAACGACGCAGCATGAAATACGGCGGATAGCCCAGGGCGGTGACCAGAGTGACCCAGGAAAACGCCTGGGTACGCCACAGTTCATGCAGCACGCCAACCAAGGCACAGGCCACCGCCAACTGCTGCAGCGGACGCAACTGCTCACCGTAGAACACCCGGCCGACCAGCACCATGGCCAAGGGCAGCAAAAAGTAGCCCAGCGACACATCCAGCATGCGTCCGGCCAAGGGCGCCCAGACGAACAAGGCCCACTGAATGCCCATCATCAGCGCCGCCAACGGCAAGGCGGCCAGCAATAACGGCTCATGTCGCAGGCGCACGAAGGCCGCCGCCAACACTGTCCATTGTCGCGACAGAGCGACCAGCAGCAACACCGCCGGAATCGACCACAGCACACGCTGAGCGAACACTTGCACACCGTCCAGCGGCGCCAGTTGCTGCACATAGCCGGGCACCAGGGCAAACAACACCGAGGCAATTACCGACAAGGCCACGCCACGTCCAGACAGATTCATCACGCCACCTTCATAACAGGCCGCTGCCTGCTACTGCGCCGGATCATCAGCAGCGACACGCCGATCACCGCCCCACCCAGGCTCAGGCGCAGCAGGTCGGCATCACGATTCCACAGCAACAAGTTGACCAGCAAGCCAGCCGGCACCAGCGCGTTATTCATCACCGCCAGAGTGCCGCCATCGACCAGACTGGCGCCCTTGTTCCACCAGTAAAGACCAAGCCCGGAAGCCGCCAGTCCGAGCCAGACCAATACACTCCACTGCAGCGTCGTGCTGGGCAGCTTGCTGGCGTTGCCGAACAGCAGGAAAGCGGGCAATGCAACAGCCAGCGCCCCCAGGTAGAAGTAGCCAAAACGTCGGTACTGCGGGACATCCGCAGGGTGCCGGGCCAGCAGGTGCTTGTAGCCCACTTGGCCGGCGGCGAAGGTGAAATTGGCGAGTTGCAGCAGCGCAAACCCCAGGTAGAAGTCTGCGCTGATCTGGTCGTAGCGAATCACCGCCGCCCCCGCCACCGCGACCAGCGCGGCAAGCAGGGCCCAGGGATTGAAACGACGATTGAAGGCATCCTCGATCAAGGTCACGTGCAGCGGCGTGAGGATGGTGAACAACAGCACCTCCGGCACCGTCAGCACACTGAAGCTCAGGTACAGGCAGACGTAAGTGACACCGAACTGCAGCGCACCGATCAGCAACATGCCGCGAATGAAGCTCGGCGCCACCCCGCGCCAACGGGTCAGCGGCAGAAATACCAGCCCCGCGATAACCACGCGCGTCAGCACGGCAAAATAACTGTCCACCTGACCGGCCAGGTATTCGCCGATCAGGCTGAAGGAGAAGGCCCATAGCAGGGTCACGAATACTAGATAACGCATGGCCACCTCGCAGAAAACCGGCGACCTTAGCCTGTTAATGCTGGCGTGGCCAATGCCTTATGCGGTGCGGGCAGCGCAGCACTCGCGAACTGCCGGAGGGGTAAGCATTGAAAGATCGCCCGTCTGCTAGCGACGCCATATAAAAAAACCCAGCCGCCCCATCAAAAGGGTCGACTGGGCATGTGCGCGCCCAGGAGCGGAGGGCGCGAAGGAAGTCGCTGTACTACTTAAACATTAGGCCACTTGAGCCAGCTGCGCCTTCGCCTCGGCCAAACCTTTTTCCAGGAACTCAGCGCCCAGGTTGAGACCCTCGGCATGGATGAAGCTGACGTCGTGAACCCCGATAAAGCCCAGGGCCTGACGCAGGTAAGGTTCCTGATGATCCATGCTGCCGCCGGCATAGATACCGCCGCGCGCGGTCAGCACGAAGGCGCGCTTACCACTGAGCAAGCCCTGCGGACCGGTTTCGGTGTATTTGAAAGTCACCCCGGCCCGCAGCACATGGTCCAACCAGGCCTTCAAGGTGCTGGGAATGGTGAAGTTGTACATCGGCGCGGCCAGCACCAGCACGTCGGCGGCCAGCACTTCATCGGTGAGGGTGTTGGAAAGCGCCAGCGCGGCCTGCTCCGCATCGCTCTGCTGCTCGGCCGGAGTCATCCAGCCACCCAGCAGGTTGGCATCCAGATGCGGCACCTGATTGACCGCCAAGTCACGCACGGTGACCCGATCAGCCGGGTGAGCAGCTTGCCAGTGGGCAATGAACTGCTCGGTGAGTTGGCGAGAAACCGAACCCTGCTGGCGGGCGCTGCTTTCGATTACGAGGACGTTAGCCATGAATTTTGCTCCATCGAGGGGTTAGTGAACGTCGATGGACAGAGAATATGAGCATCAATATCGATTAAAAAGCGCAAAAAATCGCCTATAAACATCAATAAAGTTGATTTATAGTTAATCCCACACTAGGCTCAATCTTGACACCAACATCATCGCGCACCCCTTATTTGAGGTCGCAGGTCAACTTAGCGCGCAATTTGATGATGCTGCGCGCGAACTTGACCGTCATGTTGCTGCTCTCCCCTGCTGCCAGCAGCACCTGGCGGGTACGCGGCACTTCGGGGCCATTGCGAAACACGGCCTTACAGTGCGCATCGGTCTGGCCGTAGTTGTAGAGCAGCACAGCGCCCATGTTGTGGTCGATTTCCTGAGTGGTGACCGACACCTCGGCGCCATTGAGCTGTTTCTCCACCTCGATCGGGTAGGCGAGAGCAGTCAGCGGCAGCAGAGCGATCAAGGCACAACAGATTTTTTTCATGCGGCAGTCTCCAACAAGGGACTGCCAGTTTAGGGCGAGTTCGCCGTGCTGTGCACCCAGCAGCGCGACATCTCAGGTTTACAGGAGGCGATGATGAAAGCGCCCCGCGTTACTCTCGACCAATGGCGCACCCTGCAGGCGGTGGTCGATCAGGGTGGTTTTGCCCAGGCCGCCGAGGTGCTGCACCGCTCGCAATCCTCGATCAGCTATACCGTGGCACGCATGCAGGAACAGCTCGGCATGCCGCTGTTGCGAATCGAAGGCCGCAAGGCGGTGCTCACCGAAGCCGGCGATGTACTGCTGCGCCGTTCGCGACAACTGGTGAAACAGGCCAGTCAGCTGGAAGACCTGGCCCATCACATGGAGCAAGGCTGGGAAGCTGAAGTACGCCTGGTGGTCGATGCCGCCTACCCCAGCGCCCGCCTGGTCCGCGCGCTCACCGCCTTCATGCCGCAGAGTCGCGGCTGCCGGGTACGGCTGCGCGAGGAGGTGTTGTCCGGTGTCGAGGAAGTGCTCAAGGAAGGCGTCACCGACCTGGCGATCAGCGGCTACAGCATTCCCGGTTATCTCGGCGCGGAGATGAGTTCGGTGGAGTTCATCGCCGTCGCTCACCCCGATCATCCGCTGCATCGTTTACAACGCGAACTGAGCTTCCAGGATCTGGAAACCCAGATGCAGGTGGTGATCCGTGACTCCGGCCGACAGCAGCCACGCGATGTCGGCTGGCTCGGCGCCGAACAGCGCTGGACGGTGGGCAGCCTGGCCACCGCTGCCACCTTCGTCGGCAGTGGTCTGGGCTTCGCCTGGCTGCCCCGGCACATGATCGAACGCGAACTGAATGACGGCCTGCTCAAGCCGTTGCCGCTGGATCAGGGCGGCAGCCGCAACCCACAGTTCTACCTGTATTCGGACAAGGACAAACCGCTTGGCCCGGCCGCAGAAATTCTCGTTGAACTGATTCAGCGATTCGATGCCGCACCGTTGAATGCCGCCTTTGCCGCGCCGCAGCCCCCCGCCTGACAGGACGTTAGCCATGCCCTATTTCGATTACGACGGTTGCCAACTGCACTACGAAGAGTACGGTCACGGAGCGCCGGTACTGCTGGTCCATGGCCTGGGTTCGAGCACCCGCGACTGGGAATACCAAATCCCCGCGCTGGCCGCTCATTATCGAGTGATCGCTCTCGACATACGCGGCCACGGCCGCTCCGACAAGCCAAGCGAGCGCTACAGCATCGCCGGTTTTGCCGAGGACGTGGCGGCGTTGATCGAGCACTGCCAGCTCGATGCAGTGCACCTGGTCGGCATCTCCATGGGCGGCATGATCGGTTTTCAGCTCGGCGTCGAGCGCCCAGAACTGCTCAAGAGCCTGTGCATCGTCAACAGCGGGCCGGAAGTGAAGGCGAAAAGCCCGCGCGACTACCTGGAAATCGCCAAGCGCTGGAGCCTGTCACGCCTGCTCAGCCTGGAGACCATCGCCAAGGCCCTGGGCAAGATGCTGTTTCCCAAGCCCGAACAGGCCGAGCTTCGCCAGAAGATCGAAGCGCGCTGGCCGCAAAACGACAAACGCGCCTACCTCGCCAGCCTCGACGCAATTATCGGCTGGGGCGTACGGGAACGCCTGGCGCGCATCACCTGTCCTACTCTGGTGATCAGCGCCGACCGCGATTACACCCCGGTGGCGCAGAAGGCCGCTTACGTCAAGGAACTGCCCAACGCGCGGCTGCTGGTGATCGAAGATTCGCGTCACGCCACACCACTGGATCAACCACAGTGTTTCAATAGCCACCTGCTGGCCTTCCTCGCCGAAGTCGAACAGGCCGCACCCACTCCCCTTAAGGACCCAAAAGCATGTTGAAGAAACTCGCCCTCGCCGCCTGCTCCCTGCTGTTCGCCACCAGCCTGCTGGCTGCGGAGAACCCGAAAGTACTGCTGACCACCAGCCTCGGCGAAATCGAAATCGAACTGGCCGCCGACAAAGCCCCAATCAGCGTGGAGAATTTTCTCGGTTACGTGGACAGCGGCTATTACGCTGGCACCCAGTTCCACCGCGTGATCCCGGGCTTCATGGTCCAGGGCGGTGGTTTCGATGCCGACCTGCAACAGAAGCAGACCCGCGCACCGATCAAGAACGAAGCCGACAACGGCCTGCACAATGTGCGCGGTACCCTGGCCATGGCCCGTACCCAAGTGCGCGACTCGGCCACCAGCCAGTTCTTCATCAACCACAAGGACAACGCCTTCCTCGACCATGGCAGCCGTGATTTCGGCTATGCCGTGTTCGGCAAGGTAGTGCGCGGCATGGAAGTGGTCGACCAGATCGCCCAGGTGCCTACCGGCAACCGCGCGGGTCAGCAGAACGTGCCGAACAAGCCGGTCCTGATTCTCGAAGCCAAGCGCCTGTAACCCTCCCTCCTCGGGTGGGCTCCAAGCCCACCCTACAGGCCAGAACCTGCCCCGAACACAACCCGCCCCAATCGGTAACACAAACAGTGCCGCTGAGTGCATCTGGGCGACTCGGCTGCTTTGCGAGCGCACTCGCTTTAAAGGGATAGAATCAGCATTCAGCCCACCACCAAGGCAGGATGCCTGACATGCTGTTTCGCCGCTTCGAAGCCCTGCTCGACGTATTCAAAGCCAGCCCCGAGCTTGAGCCGCCGCAAGGCGTTCTGCCGTTCTACGCGCATTACCTGCGCCAGGCCTGGCCGCTGCTGATCGCCGTGCTGGTGGTCGGCTTCTTCGCCGCCCTGATCGAGGTGGCGCTGTTCAGCTTTCTCGGCCGACTGATCGACATGACTCAAGCCACGCCGAGCAGCGCCTTCTTCAGCCAGTACCGGGGCGAACTGCTGTGGATGCTGCTGGTCGCGATGATCCTGCGTCCGCTGGTCTTCGGCCTGCACGACCTGCTAGCCAACCAGGCGATCACCCCCAACCTGACCAACCTGGTGCGCTGGCAGAACCACCGTTATGTGCTCAAGCAGAGCCTGAGTTTCTTCCAGAACGACTTCGCCGGGCGCATCGCCCAACGCATCATGCAGACCGGCCCGGCCCTGCGCGACTCCGCCCTGCAGGTGGTCGATGCGCTCTGGCACGTGCTGGTCTACGCCGGCAGCGCGCTCTACCTGTTCGCCGAGGCCGACTTGCGCCTGATGCTGCCGCTGTTGCTGTGGATTCTCGGCTACTGCCTGCTGCTGCGGCACTTCGTGCCGCTGATCAAACAGCGCTCGGCCACCGCCTCGGCGGCGCGTTCCACCTTGATGGGCCGGGTGGTGGACGGCTACACCAACATCATGACCTTGAAGCTGTTCGCCCACACCCGCGAGGAGGAAGGCTACGCCCGCACCGCCATGCAGGACCTGCTCGACAAGGTGCGCCTGCAGACCCGCACCGTCACCGCCCTGGACTTCAGTGTTACCTGCCTCAACGGCCTGCTGATCGCCAGCACCGGCACATTGGCCCTGTGGCTGTGGAGCCAGGAGCTGATCAGCACCGGCGCCATCGCCCTGGCGATTGGCCTGGTGATCCGCATCAACAACATGGCCGAGTGGATCATGTGGGTGGTCAACGGCATCTTCGAAAACGTCGGCACCGTGCAGGACGGCATGCAGACCATCGTCCAGCCTTGCCACCTGCTCGACCGGACAGGCGCGCAGCCACTCAAGGTGCAGCGTGGCGCCGTGCACTTCGACGCCATTCACTTCCACTATGGCAAGACCTCCGGGGTGATCGACGGCCTGGACCTGCAGGTACACCCCGGCGAGAAAATCGGCCTGGTCGGCCCATCGGGAGCGGGCAAGTCGACCCTGGTCAGCCTGCTGCTGCGCCTGTACGACCTGCAGGCCGGACGCATTCTGATCGACGACCAGGACATCGCCGCAGTGACCCAGGAAAGCCTGCGCGCGCAGATCGGCGTGGTCACCCAGGACACCTCACTGCTGCACCGCTCGATTCGCGACAACCTGCGCTACGGCAAGCCCGACGCCAGCGAGGCGGAGCTCCACGCGGCCGTACACAAGGCGCGCGCCAATAGCTTCATCGCCCAGCTGGACGACAATCAGGGTGGCCGCGGCTTCGATGCCAAGGTCGGCGAACGCGGGGTCAAACTGTCCGGCGGCCAGCGTCAGCGCATCGCCATCGCTCGCGTGCTGCTGAAAGACGCGCCAATCCTGGTGCTCGACGAAGCCACCTCGGCGCTGGACTCAGAGGTCGAGGCGGCGATCCAGGAGAGCCTGGACAGCCTGATGCAAGGTAAAACCGTGATTGCCATCGCCCACCGCCTGTCGACCATTGCGCGCATGGACCGCCTGGTAGTGATCGATCAGGGGCGTATTGTCGAGAGCGGCACGCACGGCCAGCTGATCGCCCACGGCGGTCTCTACGCCCGCCTCTGGCAGCACCAGACCGGTGGTTTCGTCGGCGTGGAGTAACGTTTCCCGTGGCAGCGGCCTTGGCCGCGATCAGCATTTCGGACCGACCGCGGCTCGCTCAGACACGCTGCCATACGCGCCTCAAGCTTGGCGATACGGCAGCAATCCGCGCGCTTCTTCGCTGTAGCCCTGTACGCCGACCCGCTCCTGCTCGAGAAAATTAGCCACCGCCGCGCGCAGGCCCGGATGGCAGAGGTAATGCCAGGAGCGGGTGATCACCGGCTCGAAGCCACGGATCAACTTGTGTTCACCCTGGGCACCGGCATCGAAGCGCTGCAGCCCCTGGGCGATGGCATAGTCCATGCCTTGGTAGAAGCAGGTCTCGAAGTGCAGGCGGTCGAACTCCGCCAGACACCCCCAATAGCGGCCGTATAAGCTGCCGGCGCCGGTCAGGCTGAAGGCCATCGCCACCGGCTGCGCGCCCCGACGCGCCAGCACCACGCGGATCGCTTCGGGCATGCGCTCGGCCAACAGGCTGAAGAACGTCCGGGTCAGATAAGGCGCCTGGCCTCGCACCTGGTAGGTATTGGCATAACACAGGTAGACGAAATCCCACTCGGCCTCGTTGAGCTGATGCCCCTCGCGCCAGTCGAACTCGATACCCTGCCCTGCCACCTGCTCGCGTTCCTTGCGAACCTGCTTGCGCTTGCGTGAACTCAGGCCGTCGAGGAAATCCTGAAAGTCCCGGTAGTCGCGGTTGCGCCAGTGGAACTGGCAGCCGAGTCGCTCCAGCCAGCCCTCCCGCCCCCGCAGCAGGGCATCGGCGGCCTCATCGGTGAAGTTGATATGCAGGCTGGACAGACCTTGAGACTCCAGCTGCGCGGTGAGTTCATCGAGCAACTGCGCCGCTGCGACCGGGGCCCCGAGCAAGCGCGGGCCGCTCACCGGCGAGAAGGGAATGGCGCCGAGCAGCTTGGGATAATAGGCGATCCCAGCGCGCTGGCAGGCGTCGGCCCAGCCATGATCGAACACGTACTCGCCATAGGAATGGTTTTTCACGTACGCAGGCAGCGCCGCCAGCGGCTGCCCCTGGTCGTCCAGCAACACCTGATGCGCCGCTTGCCAGCCCGTGCGCCCACCGACGCTGCCGCTGTCTTCCAGGGCCGTGAGAAAGGCATGGCGGAGAAAGGGTTGCGGCTCAGGCACCAGGCCATCCCAGGTAGTGGCCGCGAGTTCGGTCAAACGGTGCAGGCTGTAAACGGGCATCCAAGGTATCCGCAGTCACTGAATCGGCAGAGGCAATCAGCCTGCACTATATCGCTAGCAGGCCGTTGAAAAATGTAGCGAGCGACGGCTAGGGCCGCACCCGTTCCCTACGGGTAACGGCATTTCCCACATCCATGTGGGTCACAAGGCGAAAAAGGCCGCAACGTAGCGAAGCGGAGTAACAGCCGGAGGCTGGCTCGCAGGGTGAGCGTAGCGAATCAAAAGCGCAGTTTACCTGTTGTAAATGAGCATTTGAGGCGCCGCGTCCCGGGCCGATTTCAACGCGGCATAGCCTAGCGCAGTAGTTTTTCAACGGCCTGCTAATGGCGACCACGCCAGAGGCCCCACTGCCACGCACTGACTGGGCAGACCGATGAACCAAGAGCAGGCAGAGAACTGGCGCTCGCGCCCATGCAGAAAACAAAAAAAGGGCGACCTAAGTCGCCCGAATTGCCTTGCGTGCCCGTTGCCGGAGGGATTCAGCGCGTCTTGCGCTTGTGCGAATCCTTCCAGATGAAATAACCGACGCCGGCGAAGAACGCGACCATCAGGCCGACGGTGCCGATACCGGCGAGAACCACCACATCGATAAACATGCTTGCCTCCTGCACCAGTCCTTGCTGGGAATGACTGCAAGGTACGTGGCGGCGAGGCAACGGGCATTGATCTGGATCAACAGTGGCGCGCTTGCCGTCGGCCGGGAGCGCCAGACGACGGATTCACGGGGCCCACGGAGCCCACGGAGCCCACGGAGCCGGGAGGCTCAGCGCTTTTTCGGTTTGCTTTTCGACTTTTTCTTGCCCGAGGGCAACGGCAGCGCTTGCTCGAAGGCCTGGCGCATCTCGTTGAGCTTCTTGTCGCGCAGGTCGTGGATACGCTTGTCGCGCTCGGCGCCGAAGTCGATCAGTTTGTCGTCATTACTCATGCTGGAGACCGGATTAAGCGGAATGTCAGGTTCAGGCGCGGCACACAGGGGCTGCCCGTCTTCGCCACTTGGTGCTGCCAATAATGCTGCGTCGGCCCGCGCATGACCAGCAGCGAGCCATGATTAAGCGCTAAGGAGTGCTCGATGCGCGACTGCCCTTTGCGGCGCAGATCGAAACGCCGGGTGCCACCCAGACTGAGCGAAGCGACCAAGGGCTCGCGGCCCAGCTCGGCTTCGTCGTCGCTGTGCCAGCCCATGGAGTCCTGCCCGTCGCGGTAATAGTTGAGCAACACGCCGTTCAGTGGCTCGCCGACGGCCTCGACCACTCGCGTACGTATGGTCTGCAACAGCGGCGTCCAGGGCAGCGGCTGATGAGTTTGACCGGAGTAACGATAACGGGCCTCGGCATCGCCGTACCAGGCGAGCAGACGCGGCACCGGACAGACGCGGCCATACAACCGCACCTGCGGTTGCTGCCAGGGGGTTTCATCGAGTAATTGGTTGAACCACAGATCCGCCGTCGTGCTATCCAGCCAGTCCGACTGAAAGTCGAGTTCGGCATGCGTCAGATGCAATTGGTTGTCATTGAAAAGGTTCACAGGCAGCTCGGCTCTGTAGCGGTATGGAACCCAGGCATTCAGACCTCCACATCTACCCACACACCTTGGCGGGGCAACTCGTCGAGCGCCGCCTCATCGGCCTCGTCCACTTCGCCCGCCGCCAGTTGCTCCGGGGTGTAACCGCGCCTCTGGCGACGCCGCTGCTCTTCGCGCAACAACTCCTCGGCATCCTGTGGATGACGTTTATCCAGGCTCAAGGCACTCTCTTTGGAGCTTTCCTGAACCGGCGTCACCGGCGGAATGTCGGGCCTGGGTTTGATCACGTCCTGCTGGGCAGTGACCGGTACCAGGCTTTGGGGAATGGGCGGTAGCACGTTATTCAGCCTCTCCTTTGGTCAGTCTGTCGGCCAGGTAAACGCCGACTTGAGGCAGCCTCGCTACACTTTTGACTGAAGTTAGCTCGCTAAGTGCCATTGCGTCTTTGGTCTTGGCGTGGCGTTCCGTTACCATAGCCGGCTTTTTCACGCGGGAGACAGGCATGGCGCAATACGAACCGGGGCAACGCTGGATCAGTGACAGCGAGGCAGAGTTGGGTTTGGGCACCGTCCTGATGCAGGAAGGCCGCATGCTCACGGTGCTCTACCCGGCCACCGGCGAAACCCGCCAATACGCCGCGCGCAATGCGCCCCTGACCCGTGTGCGCTTCTCGCCCGGCGATGAGATCACCCATTTCGAAGGCTGGAAACTGACCGTACAGGAAGTCGATGACATCGACGGCCTGCTGGTATACCACGGCCTCGATGGGCAGAACCAGAGCGTCACCCTGCCGGAAACTCAGCTGTCCAACTTCATCCAGTTCCGCCTGGCCAGCGACCGCCTGTTCGCCGGTCAGATCGACCCGCTGCCCTGGTTCGCCCTGCGCTACCGCACTCTCGAATTCACCAGTCGCCAGTTGCAGTCCTCGCTCTGGGGCCTGGGCGGCGTGCGTGCGCAACCGATTGCCCACCAGCTGCACATCGCCCGTGAAGTCGCCGACCGCATCGCCCCGCGGGTGCTGCTGGCCGACGAAGTGGGTCTGGGCAAGACCATTGAGGCTGGTCTGGTGATCCATCGCCAGCTGCTCTCCGGCCGCGCCAACCGCGTGCTGATCCTGGTACCGGAGAACCTGCAACACCAGTGGCTGGTGGAGATGCGCCGCCGCTTCAACCTGGAAGTGGCGCTGTTCGACCAGGAGCGTTTCATCGAGAGCGATGCCAGCAATCCGTTCGAGGACTGCCAGTTGGCCCTGGTGGCCCTGGAATGGCTGTGCGAGGACGACAAGGCCCAGGACGCGCTGTTCGCTGCCGGCTGGGATCTGCTGGTGGTCGACGAAGCGCACCACTTGGTATGGCACCCGGATCGCGCCAGCCCGGAATACACCCTGGTCGAGCAACTGGCAGGGGTCATCCCCGCCGTATTGCTGCTTACCGCCACGCCCGAGCAGCTGGGTCAGGACAGCCACTTCGCCCGCCTGCGCCTGCTCGACCCGAACCGTTTCCACGACCTCGAAGCCTTCCGCGCCGAAAGTGCCCACTACCGCCCGGTCGCCGAAGCGGTACAGGAACTGCTGGACCAAGGCAGCCTGTCGCCCGCCGCCCACCAGACCATTCATGACTTCCTCGGCAGTGAGGGCGAAGGCCTGCTGGCCGCGGTCAAGGCGGGTGACAGCGAGGCGTCCGCGCGCCTGGTGCGCGAGCTGCTCGACCGTCACGGCACCGGCCGTTTGCTATTTCGCAACACCCGCGCGGCGGTCCAGGGCTTCCCTGAGCGCGACCTGCACCCCTACCCGCTGGCGAGCCCGGACGAGTACATGGAGCTGCCGATTGGCGAGCACCCCGACCTGTATCCGGAAGTCAGCTACCAGGCCCAGGCCGAAATCGACGAGGACCAGCGCTGGTGGCGCTTCGACCCGCGCGTCGAGTGGCTGGTCGACACCCTGAAGATGCTGAAGAAATTCAAGGTTCTGGTGATCTGCGCCCACGCCGAGACCGCCATGGACCTGGAAGACGCCCTGCGCGTGCGCAAGGGCATTCCCGCCACGGTGTTCCACGAAGGCATGAGCATCCTCGAACGCGATCGCGCCGCGGCTTACTTTGCCGACGAAGAGTTCGGTGCCCAGGTGCTGGTCTGCTCGGAAATCGGCAGTGAGGGTCGCAACTTCCAGTTCGCCCATCACCTGGTGCTGTTCGACCTGCCGGCCCACCCGGACCTGCTCGAACAGCGCATCGGCCGTCTCGACCGCATCGGCCAGAAACACCGTATTCAGTTGCACGTGCCCTACCTGGAAAACAGCCCGCAAGAGCGCCTGTTCCAGTGGTACCACCAGGGTCTGAACGCCTTCCTCGCCACCTGCCCGACCGGCAACGCCCTGCAGCACCAGTACGGCAGCCGTTTGCTGCCGATGCTGGAAAGTGGCGACGACGATGAATGGCAGAGCATGCTGAACGAAGCCAAAGCCGAGCGCGAACGCCTCGAGGGTGAGCTGCACGCCGGCCGTGACCGCCTGCTGGAACTCAACTCCGGCGGCGCGGGCGAAGGCGAGGCGCTGGTCGAGGCGATCCTCGAGCAGGACGACCAGTTCGCCCTGCCGATCTACATGGAGCAGTTGTTCGATGCCTTTGGCATCGACAGCGAAGACCACTCGGAAAACGCCCTGATCCTGCGCCCCAGCGAGAAGATGCTGGATGCCAGCTTCCCGCTAGGCGACGACGAAGGCGTGACCATCACCTACGACCGCGACCTGGCGCTGGCGCGCGAGGACATGCAGTTCCTCACCTGGGAACACCCGATGGTGCAAGGCGGCATGGATCTGGTGCGCTCGGGCTCGATGGGCAACACCGGCGTGGCCCTGATCAAGAACAAGGCACTGAAACCCGGCACCGTGCTGCTGGAATTGCTTTACGTCAGCGAAGTGGTCGCCCCGCGCGCCCTGCAACTGGGGCGCTACCTGCCACCTGAGGCATTGCGCTGCCTGCTGGACGCCAACGGCAACGACCTGGCCCACAAGGTGGGTTTCGAGACTCTCAACGACCAGTTGGAAAGCGTACCCCGCGCCAGCGCCAACAAGTTCGTTCAGGCCCAGCGCGACGCACTCAACCCGCAGATCAATGCCGGCGAAGAGAAAGTCGCACCGCGCCACGTCGAGCGGGTTGCCGAAGCGAAACGCCGCCTGGCCGCCGACGTCGATGAGGAGCTGACCCGCCTGACCGCCTTGCAGGCGGTCAACCCAAGCGTACGCGACAGCGAACTGGACGCCCTGCGCCAGCAACTGGAGCAAGGCCTGGGTTTGCTCGACAAGGCGGCGCTGCGCCTGGAGGCGATTCGGGTACTGGTGGCCGGCTAACCTCGACTGGCGTACACCCGCTCAACAATAAGGCCCGCAATTGCGGGCCTTATTGTGGGTGCAAACAAATCCCGGGCGAGTCTATATCTGTGGCGGCCCGTACATTTGCACCCCTGGGCCACTAGGCCGGCACCGCCTCCAGCATGCCCGCGCGCATCCGCGCAGCGTCCCGCGTGAAACAGCGCGACGCCTGCACCAGCGTCAGCATGGTGAGAAACAGTGCCACGGGGATCAGGTACATCGCGTCATGCAAGCCCACCGCCTTGAAGGTTTCGTTCATCTGCGTGGCGCCAGCGGCGAGCATCGCCGCATTGGCGAAGTAATCGGACAACAGCCCCACCGCGATGGGACCCAGCCCCCCGCCCAGCAGGTACAGGCCGGCGAAGAACAGGGCCATGGCGGTCGCCCGCAGACGCGGCTCGACCACATCCTGAATCGCCGTATAGACGCAGGTGTAGAAGTTGTAGGAAAACAGCCAGCCAATGCTGAACAGCGCAACAAACAGCCCGATGGCGATGTGCCCGGAGAACAGCGCATAACCGGTACATCCCGCCGCAACCAGCATGCTCAGGGCGGCAAACAGTAGACGCCCGGATTCGGACTTCTGATGAATCCGGTCCGCCAGCCAACCGCCGAGCGTCAGACCGAACAAGCCGGTCACACCGACGATTACCCCGGTGGCCACGGCCGCCTGCTCCAGCGGCAACAGGAAATAGCGCTGCAGCATTGGCACCATGAAGGAGTTGCACGCATAAGTGGCGAAGTTGAAGGTCAGCCCGGCGATCACCAACCACCAGAACGTGCGAATCGCCAGGACCTTACGCAATGGTTGCCGCACCGGCTCGACCGCCACCTGCACGGCCTCAGCGCCACCACGCTTGGGTTCTTTGATGAAAAACATGAACAACGCCAGGATCAGCCCCGGCACTGCGGCGATAAAGAAAGGTGCGCGCCAACTGTCGAAGGCCTTGACCATGGCGCCGATGGTGAAGAAGGCAAGCAGCAGGCCCAGCGGCAAGCCCAGCATGAAAATGCCCATGGCCCGCGCGCGCTTGTGTGCCGGAAACAGGTCACCGATCAGCGAGTTGGCCGCCGGCGCATAACTGGCCTCGCCAATACCCACCCCCATGCGCACCAGCAAAAAGCTCCAGAAGTTCCAGGCCAGACCGTTGACCGCGGTCAGGCCACTCCACACCGTCAGCCCCCAGCCCATGATCTTGCGCCGCGAGCCGGTATCGGCCATGCGCCCCAAGGGCACACCGGCAACCGCATAGACGATGGTAAACGCGGTACCGATCAAGCCCAACTGAAAGTCGCTGAGGCTCCATTCCAGGCGAATCGGCTCGATGATGATCGCCGGGATGCTGCGATCGAAGAAATTGAACAGATTGGCAAGGAAAAGCAGGAACAAAATGCGCCAAGCATTCGCCACCGGCTGGGACTGCTGCATGGAATCCGTCCTATTGTAGTTATTGACAGCCGCTACAAGCTGGCGCCAGCGAATCTGCCGACACCTGGCCAGGCATACGCAGCAGGCAATCTAGAGACTGAAGCCCTAGCTGTCTGCGACTATTCGCAAGCGTGATGCCACGAAATGGGCGTCCAGACCGACTACAGGCACTGCCTACACCGACAGAGGCGTCACCTTGATGCAAGGCGGCCGCTCCGGTCAGCGCCAAGCACCCGCAGTGCAACTCCTAACCACGGGTGCCAAGCACACGACCGCTGGGCTGTAACAGATAACCTGTTTATTGACGTAATCGCCAACCCTGTCCATGGTCTTACAAGGCCCTAAATCACCGCGCCTATGGCTGATTGCTATGCTCAGACCCTTTACCAGCCACACGACACGGCCCCCATCCGATAATCGCGCGTCAGCCGCGCTGTGCTTGGCCGTCGGCTTATGGCTAGTCCAGCTGTTGTGGCCAGTTCCCGCCATGGCCACGGAAACCGTGAGCTTGCAACTGCGCTGGCTGCATCAGTTTCAGTTCGCCGGCTACTACATGGCCCAGGAAAAGGGTTACTACCGCAAAGCCGGGCTGGAGGTCGAGATTCGCCAAGGCGGACCGGGCACGCCGAAACCGATAGAGGCCATGCTCAGCGGTGACGTCGACTTCGCCATTGCCAACAGCGGTCTGGTTATCGCCCGTATGCAAGGCAAGCCGGTCGTAGCCCTGGCGGCCATCATGCAAAGTTCGCCAGTGGTATGGATCGTCCGTGCCGACTCGAATATCTACACCCCGCTCGACCTGGCAGGGAAACGGGTGATGCTGATGCCCGAGCCGGAAAGCGCCGAACTACGCATCACCCTGGCCCGCGAAGGCATCGACCTGAGCCGGCTGCTCGTGAGCGAAACCAGCTTCAACCCGCAGGATCTGGTCGATGGCAACACCGATGCCTATGACGGCTACCTGTCCAACGAACCCTTCTGGCTGGACCAGCAGAAGATGGCCTATCGGCTGATCAACCCCCGCGAATACGGCGTCAATTTTTACAATGACGTACTGGCCACCCGTGAAACCCTGGTGCAGGAACGGCCCGAGCAGGTCGAGGCCTTTATCCAGGCCAGCCTCGACGGTTGGCAATATGCCCTTGAGCACATCGAAGAAAGCGTACAACTGATCCATCAGCGTTACGCGCCGAACAAGAGCCTCGAGCACTTGCGTTTCGAGGCCCAGGCGCTGAAAAAACTGATCATGCCCGAGCTGGTACAACTGGGGCACATGAACCCCGGACGCTGGCAAACCATCGCCAACAGCTACGCCCAACTGGGCATGGCCACAGGGCCGACCGAACTGGATGAGTTTATCTACAGCCGCAAGACGGAAACCGACCACAGCGTGCTCTATCAGGTGGTGATAGGCGCTCTGCTAGCCCTACTCCTGGTGGGCGCGGTGGCCTGGCGCTTTGCACACCTGACCCAACATCTGCGCCTGGAGATCAAGCGCCGGCGCCAGGTCGAGCAGGCGCTGCTCAACAGCAACCTGCAACTGGAACACCTGGCCAATACCGATCGTCTGACCGGACAGTGGACTCGACTGAAATTCGAAGAGGTGGCGCTGCACGAAATCAAGCGCGCCGAGCGCTACGGCTTTCCGCTTGCACTGATCTTTTTCGACATCGACCGCTTCAAGTTGATCAACGATGAACATGGCCATGAAACCGGCGACTACGTGCTGAGGAACGTGGCGCAACGGATCAAGGCGCAGCTGCGCGAGTCCGACTGCCTATGCCGTTGGGGCGGCGAAGAGTTCATCATCCTCATGCCGCACACCGACCTCGAGCACGCCGTAGTCATGGCGGAAAAACTGCGCCTGTTGCTGGCCGCCGAACCGCTGGACAAGCGAATCAACGTCACCGCCAGCTTTGGGGTCACCCAATGGCAACCCGGCCAGGGTCTGCGCGAACTGGTGCACTGCGCCGATCAACTGCTGTACCGCGCCAAACAGATGGGCCGCGACCGTGTCGAGTGCATTGCGCTGGCTGCCGCTCAGACCCAGCCATGAGCAGCCCGACCACTCCCCGCACCTAGCCCGCCCCAACGAACTCCCACGCTATTGGCCGGCGTCGAGCCACGCGGGCAACCACCCTAGTCCCGCGTGAGTTCCGTCTTCGTCCGGTCTATATTCGGCCCCCAGCCAACCCCGATAGCCGTGGTCGTGCAAGGCCGCCAAGACTGGCGCGAAGTCAATCCGGCCGGTTCCCGGAGCGCCTCGACCGGGGCAGTCGGCGAACTGCACATGACCGATGCGTCCGGCCAACAGTTCAATACCCGCGACCAGATCAAGGCCTTGTCGCGCCATGTGATAGAGGTCGTACTGTGCCTGGCAATTAGGGTGATTGACGGCACGAAGCAGTCCATCCAGCTGTTCAGGGGTGTTGATGAGAAAATCCGGCATATCCAGTGGATTGATCGCCTCACAGAGCACCACGATGCCCAACAGCTGGAAGGCCTCGGCGGTCTTGCGCAGGTTAGCGACCAGCGTCGTCAGCGCCTGCTGGCGGCTTACACCTGCCAGCAGGCGCCCCGGTAACACATTGACACAGGCCGGGCGCACCATTGCCGCGTAGGTCAACGCCTCTTGCAGTGCTCGATCGAAGTCGCCCTGACGCGCCGGCACGGCGGCCAGTCCGGCACCGCCGCTCATCAGGTCTCCGGCCGGCAGGTTGATCAAGATCAGGGGCATGCCGGCCGCCGCCAAGGCCTCCTTCAGGCGTAACGCCGGCAGCTCATAGGGAAACTGGATCTCCACGCCATCGAAGCCTGCGGCAGCGGCCGCGACCACACGCTCATGCAGGGGCAACTCGGTGAACAACAGCGACAGGTTAGCGGCGATCTTCATGCGTCTGGCTCACGGTACAGGGTCACCAGGGTGGCCGGATCGTGTTCAAGATTGCCCTGACTGCCGTGCAGGCGCATCAGCTGCGCGGCCAGACCACTGAGTGGGGTCGCCGAGCCCGTCTCGCGCGATAGCTTGGCGGCGCTATCCAGATCCTTGAGCAGGGTGCGCACATGCCATTTCACCGGTTCGAACTCACTACTGGCCATTTGCGGGGCGAGGATCTGCAGCGGTTTGGAGTCGGCAAAGCCACCCGCCAGGGCCGGGGCAATCAGGCTCGCATCCACCCCGGCTTTCTCCGCCAGGGCCACGACTTCGGCGATCACCAGGGCGTTGCAGGCGACGATCATCTGGTTGCACACCTTGGTCACCTGCCCGGCACCGACCTCGCCCATGTGTGTCAGACGCTGCCCCAGGTGCGCCAGGATCGGCCGCGCGCGCTCGACGTCTTCGGCCCGGCCACCGGCCATGATAGCCAGGCTGCCGGCCTCGGCGCCTGGGGTGCCACCGGACACCGGCGCATCCACCCAGCGCATGCCGCAGCGCTGTTCCAGCTCGGCGGCCATCTCACGGGTTGCCGCCGGCTCCAGGCTGGAGAAATCCACCAGCAACTGTCCGGGTTTGCCGCCCTCGACGATCCCGCCGGGGCCGAACACCACCTCGCGCACCACCTCGGTATTGGCCAGACAGAGCATCACTATGTCGGCCCCGGCGCACAGCTCGGCCGGGATTTGCGCGCGCTGCGCGCCCAAGTCCACGAGAGGCAGGCACTTGTCCGCCGAGCGGTTCCAAACGGTCAGTGGGTAGCCTGCGGCGAGCAGCCGGCGGGTCATCGGCAGGCCCATAAGACCGATACCGGCAAAGGCGATTGAAGGCAGCGAGGCGGTCATACAGCAGCTCCGTAAGGTTCAGCGAAGCCTGCATCTTAATCCCAGCACGGGTGAATGAAAGCTGCGCAGAGCCGAACATGCCCCTATAATCCGCCCCCGCTTTCCCCGCTATTGAACCGGAGAACCCACATGTATAAGAGTACCCTGGCGCTCGCCGCCGGCTTTGCCCTGTCCTTTACCAGCCTGTTCAGCCAGGCTGCCGATGTCCTGAAAGTTTCCGCCATCCCCGATGAAGCCCCCACCGAACTGCTGCGCAAGTTCGAGCCGCTGGGGGCTTACCTGGAACAGCAGTTGGACATGAAGGTTGAGTTCATCCCGGTGGCCGACTACGCCGCCGTGGTCGAGGCGATTGCCGCCGACCGCATCGACCTGGCCTGGCTCGGTGGCTTCACCTTCGTCCAGACCCGCCTGAAAACCGGCAACGCCATTCCCCTGGTGCAGCGCGCCGAGGATGCCACCTTCACCAGCAAGATCATCAGCGCCGACCCGAGCGTGCACTCGCTGCAGGACCTGAAGGGCAAGACCTTCGCCTTCGGCTCGGTGTCCTCGACTTCCGGCAGCCTGATGCCGCGCTACTTCATGCTCCAGGACGGGATCAAGCCGGAGGCCTTCTTCAGCCGCATCGCCTACTCCGGCGCCCATGACGCCACCGCTGCCTGGGTCCAGGCCGGCAAGGCCGACGGCGGCGTACTCAACGCCTCGGTGTGGGACAAACTGGTGGCCGCCGGCAAGGTCGATACCGACAAGGTCAAGGTGATCGCCACTACCCCGCCGTTCTTCGATTACAACTGGACCGTACGCGGCAGCCTCGACCCGGCACTGCGCGAGAAGATCCAGGCGGCGTTCCTCGCCCTCGATCCGGCCAACCCGCAACACAAGGCGATCCTCGACCTGCAGGCCGCCAGCCGCTTTATCGCCACCCTGGCGGAGAATTACCAGGGTATCGAGGAAGCCGCCCGCGCCGCCGACCTATTGAAGTGAGCCTGAACCTCACTGGCGTGGGGTTGACCCACGCCAACGGCCAGGTTGCTCTGCGCGAGATCGATCTACGGGTGCAGCCCGGTGAGCGGATCGCCATCATCGGCCCCTCAGGCGCCGGCAAAACCAGCCTGCTACGCCTGCTCGCCACCAGCCTGCAACCGAGCGCCGGTCAACTCGAGCTGTTCGGCCAGCAGCCCTGGCAGCTCGGCGCTCAGCAGCGCCAGCAGTTGCGCGGGCGTGTGGGCTTGATCCATCAGGCGCCGCCGCTACCGCCACGGCAACGGGTGGTCACCGCGGTGCTGGCCGGCAAACTCGGCCAGTGGTCATTGGCCAGAAGCCTGCTTAGCTTGCTGCACCCGGTCGATATCCAGGGCGCCAGCAGCGCACTCGGCCGCCTGGATCTGGCGGACAAACTGTTCGAGCGCTGCGACCAGCTGTCGGGAGGTCAGTTACAGCGGGTTGGAATCGCCCGCGTGCTGTACCAGGCGCCCGAGCTGATCCTCGCCGACGAGCCGGTGTCGGCCATGGACCCCCTGCTCGCCGGCCATACCCTGAGCGTGCTCAATCAGGAGGCCAGCGCCCGCAAGATAACCCTGCTGGCCAGCCTGCATGCGGTGGAACTGGCCCTGGCACACTTTCCGCGGATCATCGGCGTACGTGAAGGACGTATCGTCTTCGACCTGCCACCCGAGGCGATCAGCCCGGCCGAGCTGGAAGCCCTGTACGCCAATGAGCAACTGCAAAGCCTCGAGGCTGTGGCACCGGCGCCGCCCGTTTGCGTGCAAATCCCACGATGCTGAACCCCGCCTTACGTGACCCGGCAGCCCTGCCCCGTCTGGCCCTGACGCTGCTGGCGGTGCTGCTGCTCTGGCCGGGGCTGTCGCTCAGCGAACTGAATCTGGCAGTGCTGGTCGATAGCGATAACGCCGCGAACATGGGCCGTTTTCTCGCCGATTTCTGGCCGCTGGCACATGACCCGCAGTTCCTCCGCCTGCTCGGTCGCGCCACCCTGGAAACCCTGGCCATCGCCACTGCCGGCATGGCCCTGGCGCTGCTGATCGCGATCCCCGGTGCACTGCTGGCCAGCCGCGCCCTGTCGCTGTCGGCCGCACACCGTAGTGGTCGACCGGCCTGGTGGGCACAGGCCCTGCGCTGGCCGGTACGCGGGGTGCTGATTGTGCTGCGCAGCGTGCCGGAAATCGTTTGGGCTCTGTTGTTCGTGCGCGCCGTGGGCCTGGGCCCGACTGCAGGGGTGCTGGCCATCGCCATCACCTACAGCGGAATGCTCGGCAAGGTCTACGCGGAAATCTTCGAGTCGGTCGATCCGCGTCCCAGCCGCGCTCTGCTGATCGCCGGCAGCCCACGCCTGGCCGCGTTCGCCTATGGCGTCCTGCCCAACGCCGCAGCGGAAATGCTCTCCTATACGGTGTATCGCTGGGAATGCGCGATCCGCGCCTCGGTGATAATGGGCTTTGTCGGCGCTGGCGGCCTGGGTCAGCAGATTGACTTGTCGCTGCGCATGTTCGCGGGCGGCGAAGTGGCGAGCATGCTGCTGACCTTCCTGGTGCTGGTGCTGTTGGCCGACCAGCTCAGTTGTCTGCTGCGCACGAGGCTGCTATGACGAGGTTGGTGACTCAGCGCTTGACCAACTACGGCCTGCTCGCCGCCCTGCTGGCCGCGGTGATCGCCTCGTTCGTCTACCTGGGCATCGACCTCGGCGCACTGTTCGGCAGCGACAGCCTGAGCCAGATGGGCCATTACGCCGGCGGTTTCTTCAGTCCGGACTTCTCCGCGACTCACCTGCAACGCATCGCCCAGGGCGCCCTGGAGACACTGGCCATGTCGGCCATCGGCACGCTGCTAGCAGCGCTGCTTGGCCTGTTGCTGGCCTTGCCGGCAGCAGGACGCTTCGGTTGGCCGGCCCGCAGCGGCTCGCGTTTTATCCTCAATGCCCTGCGCGCGGTGCCTGAGCTGGTCTGGGCGGCCCTGGTGGTGCTGGCCGCAGGCCTCGGCCCGAATGCCGGCACCCTGGCCCTGGCCTTGCACACCGCCGGGGTGCTCGGGCGCTTGTTCGCCGAAGCCCTGGAGAACACCCCGAACGAACCGGCCGAGGCGATTCGCCTGAGCGGCGGCGGACGCATCGCGGCATTCTGCTACGGCACCCTGCCGACCGTCTGCCCGCAACTGATCGCCTACTCGCTGTACCGCTGGGAAAACAATATCCGCATGGCCAGCGTGCTCGGCTTTGTCGGTGCAGGCGGCTTGGGGCAGATGCTCTACGTCAACCTCAGTCTGTTCCAGGAAGCCCAGGCGGCAACCGTGATACTGAGCATGCTGCTGCTGGTGTTGGCGGTGGATGCGCTCAGCAGCTGGGCGCGGCAGCGCTGGGTCAGCGCGTAGGCTGGGTTGAGCACAGCGATACCCAGCTATCTTATGGAAGCGCGGCGTTGCTGGGGGTTTGTTGGGCCGCCGCCTGCGGCTAACTCACCTTGCATAAGCAAATAAACCCGCCCGGCTAATGCGCCACGCAGGCGGCTATAAACCATCCTTTTCCAGATGATCGAGATTGACCGGGTCGCCGGTGTGGCTGCCCAGCTTGGCACGGATATCGGCGAACATCTGGTCGTACTCCTGATGAGTACGCGCGATGAAGCTGGTATTGGTGGGCAGGCCGTGTTTCAAGGCAATCCGGCTGGCGACACTGGCGAAGTTGAACGCGGTGTCGCGATGCAGTTCGAACTGCTCCTCGAACGACGTGCCCGCCACTTCGCCAACCATGCGCATGTGCAGCATCGGTCCCTCAGCCGGGTCCTGGCGCACCTCATAGTGCAGATCGATGCTGAACTCAGGTTGCCCCTTCACTCCGGCAGGGTTGCTGCGATGCAGATGACCGGGCTCGAACATGCGGGTGCTCCTTCTGCGGATCATCACCGAGCATAGCCTCAAGTGGCCCGGACTGCCTCTTTAGCAACACAGTCAGGCAATCAATGCGACGCCGGCGCCTCGGCACGTTCCTGGACCAGGACCCAGGGCGCCACGACCACTGCCCAGAGCTGTGGATCGCGCGCCAGCAAGTCCTCGGCCCGCGCATCACCGAGCTTACTCAGCAGCCCTGCCTCCAGCCAGGCGGCCACTTTATCCTGGTCATTTTCCGCCACGGCTTGCGCTGCCACGATCAGATCCTGCGTGCTCTCGACCCACAGCAACGCGCCGCGGGCAAAGAAAGGTTGCAACTCCTGCCAACTGATTGGCGCAGTTTCACCAAGCAACTTGGCATATAGGGTGCTAGCTTGTTCAGTCATGGTATGCCTTGTGTGGATAGCCCGGTTTTCAATCGGACGCCATGATAACGCCGAGCAACTGACAGGCAAGTCCGCCTGACGCAGATGATCGGTTCGAAGGCACGCCGTTTTTCTATACATTTCTTACATTTAAGCGACATCCACGTACGTTGCCCTCGGCAGTCGGCTTTTCAAGGCGCAAACCAGCGCTCTACACTGTGCCGGTACAATTGCCGGGGGTATGACCGGGGATGCAACCCGGTTCTGCAGCTTTGGCCGCCAGAACTACAACAATGAAAAAACATAAGAGTGGAGCACTATGAACAAGGCTACTAAGCAGATCTCCAAACTGTTTGCCGCCATGGCCATGGCCGGCGTTGCCAGCTACTCCGTAGCGGCTGATACCATCAAGATTGGCCTGGCTGGCCCGGTTACCGGGGCAGTCGCGCAATACGGTGAAATGCAATTCGTTGGGGCCAAGATGGCCATCGAGCAGATCAACAAGGCCGGCGGGGTGAACGGTTCGATGCTCGAAGGCGTGGTCTATGACGACGCCTGTGATCCGAAACAAGCAGTGGCCGTAGCCAACAAAATCGTCAACGACGAAGTCAAGTTCGTGGTTGGCCACCTCTGCTCCAGCTCCACTCAGCCGGCGTCCGACATTTACGAGGACGAGGGCATCCTGATGATCAGCCCGGCCTCCACCAGCCCGGACATCACCTCGCGTGGCTATGAACTGATCTTCCGCACCATCGGCCTCGACAGCCTGCAAGGCCCGACCGCTGGCAACTATATTGCCGACCATGTCAAACCGAAGAATGTGGCCGTTCTGCACGACAAGCAGCAATACGGTGAAGGCATTGCCACAGCGGTCAAGCAGACCCTGGAAAGCAAAGGCGTCAAGGTTTCCCTGTTCGAAGGCCTCAACGCCGGCGACAAGGACTTCTCCGCCATGATCTCCAAGCTCAAGCAAGCCGGCGTGGACTTTGTCTACTACGGCGGCTACCACCCTGAGCTCGGCCTGCTGCTGCGTCAGTCGTCCGAAAAAGGCCTGAAAGTAGGCTTCATGGGGCCAGAAGGCGTGGGCAACAAGGAAATCTCGGCCATCGCTGGCCCGGCCTCCGAAGGCATGCTGGTGACCCTGCCGAAATCCTTCGACCAGGATCCGAAGAACCAAGCGCTGGTTGCTGCGTTCAAGGCCAAGAACGAAGATCCTACCGGTCCCTTCGTATTCCCCGCCTACGCTGCCGTGCAAGTGATCGCCGAAGGCATTCAGAAAGCCGGTGACACCGACACTGCCAAGGTTGCGGCCGCACTGCGTGCCAATACCTTCGACACCCCGACCGGTGCCCTGTCCTTCGACGCCAAAGGCGACCTCAAGGACTTCAGCTTCGTGGTTTACCAATGGCACCAGGACGGTACTAAAACCGAAGCGCCTCTTAACTAAGAAGACGCTTCACGCCTGAACCCAAAGCCCACTGCCGATGCAGTGGGCTTTGTTTATCAAAAGAATTCCGGTCTCACGCTGCGCCACAAGCGCCGCCTTGCGTGACGCGCCCAGGAGTTAGGCAATGCCTGATCTTTATCACTACCTGCAACAGCTGGTTAACGGTCTGACCGTTGGCAGCACTTATGCCTTGATCGCCATTGGCTACACAATGGTCTACGGTATCATTGGCATGATCAACTTCGCCCATGGCGAGGTGTACATGATCGGCTCTTACATCACCTTTATCGTGATTGCCGGGCTGGCCATGTTCGGCATCAACAGCTTGCCGATCCTGATGATCGCGGCCTTCGCCGGCAGCATCATCGTCTGCAGTGCTTATGGTTACAGCATCGAACGAGTCGCCTATCGCCCCTTGCGCGGCGGCAACCGCTTGATCCCGCTGATCTCGGCGATCGGCATGTCGATCTTTCTGCAGAACCTGGTCTTGCTGTCCCAGGACTCCAAGGACAAAGCCATTCCCAATCCGCTACCGGGAAACTTCGTGTTCGGTGAAAGCACCATGAATGGTGTGGTTATCTCCTACATTCAAGTGCTGATTTTCGTCGTTACCTTTCTGGTGATGGTCGGTCTGACGCTGTTCATCTCCCGCTCACGTCTTGGCCGCGCCTGCCGCGCCAGTGCCGAAGACCTGAAGATGGCCAACCTGCTGGGCATCAACACCAACAACATCATCGCCCTGACCTTCGTCATCGGCGCCGCTCTGGCCGCGGTGGCGGCTGTGCTGCTGGGCATGCAATACGGTGTGATCAATCCGCACCTGGGCTTCCTCGCCGGCATCAAGGCATTTACCGCCGCGGTATTGGGCGGAATCGGCAGCATCCCGGGGGCCGTACTCGGCGGCTTGGTACTCGGTGTGGCCGAGGCCTTCGGCGCCGACATTTTCGGCGACCAATACAAAGACGTGGTGGCCTTCAGCCTGTTGGTACTGGTGCTGCTATTCCGCCCGACCGGCATTCTCGGCCGTCCGGAGGTTGAAAAAGTATGAGTTCCGCAATTACGAAAAACCTCAAGATCGCCTTCTTCAGCGCCCTCTTGGTGCTGGCCGTGGCCTACCCGGTGCTCGGCCTGAAGCTGACCATCGTCGGCATCAAGCTGGAAGTCCAGGGTGCCAGTTCCGCCGCACTGTGGGCCATCGCTGCGGGCGCCATCGCCATGTTCTTTTGGCAGCTGTTTCGCAGCCAGTTGGGTACGGCCTGGTCCCATGCGCCCAAATTGCCTCGCATGCCGAGCCAAGCCAGCGACTTCCTCACCCAACCGTCTACCCAACGCTGGTTCATTCTCGCACTAGTACTGGTCGCGTTGTCCTGGCCGTTCTTCGGCAGTCGTGGTGCGGTCGACATCGCCACGCTGATCCTGATCTACGTGATGCTCGGCCTCGGTCTGAACATCGTGATCGGCCTGGCCGGTCTGCTCGATCTGGGTTATGTCGGCTTCTACGCGGTCGGCGCTTACAGCTATGCGTTGCTCTCGTATTACTATGGCCTGGGCTTCTGGGTATGCCTGCCGATCGCCGGACTGATGGCGGCGTTCTTCGGCTTTATCCTGGGCTTCCCGGTGCTACGCCTGCGCGGGGATTACCTGGCAATCGTCACGCTCGGCTTTGGCGAGATCATCCGCATCCTGCTGCGCAACATGACCTGGCTGACCGGCGGCCCCAACGGCATCAGCAACATCGACAAGCCAACCCTGTTTGGCCTGAGTTTCGAGCGCCGCGCCGCAGAGGGCATGCAGACCTTTCACGAGTTCTTCGGCACCGCTTACCAGTCGATCAACAAGGTGATCTTCCTTTATCTGATCGCCCTGTTGCTGGTGCTGATCACCCTGTTCGTGATCAACCGTCTGCTGCGCATGCCGCTTGGTCGCGCCTGGGAAGCCCTGCGCGAGGACGAGATCGCCTGCCGCGCGCTGGGCATGAACCCCACCGTGATCAAGCTGTCGGCCTTTACCCTGGGTGCCACCTTCGCCGGTTTCGCCGGTAGTTTCTTCGCCGCCCGCCAGGGTCTGGTGACGCCGGAGTCCTTCACCTTCATCGAGTCGGCAACCATCCTCGCCATCGTGGTACTGGGTGGCCTCGGCTCGCAGCTCGGGGTCATCCTCGCGGCCGTGGTGATGATCCTGCTGCCAGAGTTGATGCGTGAGTTCAGTGAGTACCGCATGTTGATGTTCGGCGCCTTGATGGTGCTGATGATGATCTGGCGTCCCCAGGGCCTGATGCCCATGCAGCGCCCACACCTGGAGCTGAAGCCATGAGCCGCCCGATTCTAGAAGTAAGCGGCCTGTCCATGCGCTTCGGCGGCCTGCTGGCGGTCAACGGGGTCAGCCTGGTCGCCAATGAAAAACAAGTGGTGTCGATGATCGGCCCGAACGGTGCCGGCAAGACCACGGTGTTCAACTGCCTGACCGGCTTCTACCAACCGACCAGCGGCAACATCCGTCTCGACGGCGAGCAGATCGAAGGCCTGCCAGGTCACAAGATTGCGCGCAAAGGGGTGGTGCGGACCTTCCAGAACGTCCGCCTGTTCAAGGACATGACGGCGGTGGAAAACCTGCTGGTAGCCCAGCACCGTCACCTCAACACCAACTTCCTCGCCGGCCTGCTGAAAACCCCGGCGTTTCGCAAGAGCGAGCGCGAGGCGATGGAGTACGCAGGGCACTGGCTGGAGCAGGTCAACCTGACCGAGTTCGCCAACCGCCCGGCCGGCACCCTGGCCTACGGTCAGCAGCGCCGTCTGGAAATCGCCCGTTGCATGATGACGCGCCCGCGCATCCTCATGCTCGACGAGCCCGCAGCCGGTCTCAACCCGCGCGAAACCGATGACCTGAAAGCCTTGATCCGTCTGCTGCGCGATCAGCACAACGTCACCGTATTACTGATCGAGCACGACATGAAGCTGGTGATGAGCATTTCCGACCACATCTTCGTGATTAACCAAGGCTGTCCACTGGCCAACGGTACGCCGGAGCAGATCCGCGACAATCCGGACGTGATCAAAGCCTATCTGGGGGAAGCTTGATGCTGTATTTCGACAATGTTTCCACCTTCTACGGCAAGATCCAGGCGCTGCATGACGTCAGCGTCGAGGTCCGCCAAGGCGAAATCGTCACCCTGATCGGCGCCAATGGCGCCGGCAAGTCGACCCTGCTGATGACTCTCTGCGGCACGCCGTGCGCGTCCAGCGGCAGCATCCGCTACCAGGGCGAGGAACTGGTTGGTCAGGACACCCCGCTCATCATGCGCAAGAGCATCGCCGTGGTACCGGAGGGCCGCCGCGTGTTTGCCCGCCTGACCGTGGAAGAGAATCTGGTAATGGGGGGCTTCTACACCGCCAAAGACGACTTCCAGGACCAGCTGGATAAGGTGCTGCATCTGTTCCCGCGCCTGCAAGAGCGCTTCGAGCAGCGCGCCGGCACCATGTCCGGTGGCGAACAGCAGATGCTCGCCATCGGCCGCGCCTTGATGAGCAAGCCCAAGCTGTTGCTACTCGACGAGCCATCACTGGGCCTGGCACCGATCATCATTCAGCAGATCTTCGACATCATCGAACAGCTGCGCAAGGATGGCGTCACGGTGTTCCTGGTCGAGCAGAACGCCAACCAGGCGCTGAAGCTGGCTGATCGCGGATACGTGCTGGAGAACGGTCGAATCGTCATGCAGGGCAGCGGCCAGGAGTTGCTGAACGACCCCAAAGTGCGCGACGCCTACCTGGGCGGTTAAAAACTACGCATTCGGCACATTTTTAGCCAACGCCACTATAGTCGTCTGACTAAACCGCTCTTCGGAGCGGTTTTTTTATCCGCGTTAACGCACCCCGGCCAGTTACAATGGCGGCCAACATTTTACCGATGACGTTGCCATGACCGACCCTATCCGCCTGTCCAAACGCCTGATCGAACTGACCGGCTGCTCACGTCGTGAGGCTGAGCTGTATATCGAAGGCGGCTGGGTAATGGTGGACGGGGTTGTGGTGGACGAGCCCCAGTTCAAGGTGCAGGAGCAGCGCGTCGAGTTGCATGCCGATGCCGTGGCCGCCCCGGTCGAGCCCGTCACCTTGCTGTTGCACATCCCGGCAGGGCACAACAGCGCCGAGCGTATTGCCGAAAGCATCAATCAGGACACGCACTGGGCGGAAGACAGCTCGGGCATGCGCACGCTCAAGAGCCACTTCGTCAACCTCAAACCGTGCATCCCGTTGCAGGCCGGCGCCGAAGGCTTGCACGTACTGACCCAGGACTGGCGCATCGAGCGCAAACTGCGTGACGACCAGAACAAACTGGAACAGGAATATGTGGTTGAAGTCAGCGGCCAGCTGAGCGCTAAAGACCTCAAGCGCCTGAGCCATGGCCTGGTCTTCAATGGCTTCGCGCTGCCCCCGTGCAAAGTCAGCTGGCAGAACGAAACCCGCCTGCGCTTCGCCCTGAAGAACCCACAGCCGGGACAAATCGTCTTCATGTGCAATGAAGTCGGGCTGAAAGTATTGAGCTTCAAGCGCATCCGCGTCGGCGGTGTACCGCTGTCAAAAGTACAGCCTGGCCAATGGCGTTATCTGGCCGCTAAAGAGCGTTTCTAAGCGCGCTTTCCCGCATCTACCTGGCAGCCAGGCCGAGTCCGGGCTGCCCACTACGTTTTCAGGACAATCTTATGATCAATAACGATGTACTGCGCAGCCTGCGCTACCTGCTCGATATCAGCGACGCACAAGTGGCCGAAATCGTCGAACTGGCTGGCCGTCCGACCAGCGAAGCCGAAGTCAGCGTGCTGCTGAAAAAGGACGACGAAGAGGGCTATCAGGATTGTCCGGATGAGTTGATGGCGCACTTTCTCGATGGCCTGGTAGTGTTCAAGCGTGGCAAGGATGACAGCCGCCCCGCCCTGCCGCTGGAGCTGCCGGTCACCAACAACATGGTGCTGAAGAAACTGCGGGTGGCCTTCGAACTCAAGGAAGACGACATGCATGCGATCATGCAGAGCGTCGATTTCCCAGTGTCCAAACCTGAAATGAGCGCGCTGTTTCGCAAGTTCGGCCACAGCAACTACCGCACGTGCGGCGACCAATTCCTGCGTAACTTCCTCAAAGGCCTGACCCTGCGCGTACGCGCCTGAGCCGCAACAAACCGACAGCGCAGCGCTGCATGGCGCTGCATTCCCAAGCGCAATAGTGGCTCCCGTAGCGCGGCCGCGCGCATAGGGTAGTGGCATCCCCTCCCACAAGGACTCGCCATGCACCCCTACTTCTCCCTG
Organism: Pseudomonas taeanensis MS-3; assembly: GCF_000498575.2. Lineage (GTDB taxonomy): Bacteria > Pseudomonadota > Gammaproteobacteria > Pseudomonadales > Pseudomonadaceae > Aquipseudomonas > Aquipseudomonas taeanensis. The sequence goes on along the minus strand of NZ_AWSQ01000002.1, from coordinate 571,888 downwards.
CAGGGCCGCACCGCCCTGGTTACCGGTGGCACCCGCGGCATTGGCAAAATGATCGCCAAAGCCTTTGTCGAAGCCGGTGCCCACGTGTATGTCTGTGCTCGCGATGGCGAGGCCTGCGCGCAAACTGCCGAGGAACTGTCGGCCTTCGGCAGCTGCCACGGCATCGCCGCCAACCTGGCCCACGAAGAAGGCGTGCAGGCGCTGGCCAGCAAGCTTGCCGCTGAAATCGGTCAACTGGACATTCTGGTCAACAATGCCGGTACCACCTGGGGCGCGCCGCTGGAAAGCTACCCGGTCAAAGGCTGGGAAAAGGTCATGCAGCTCAACGTCACCTCGGTGTTCAGCTGCATCCAGCAGTTGCTGCCGCTGTTGCGCAAGGCCGGTTCGGCCGCCAACCCGGCGCGGGTGATCAATATCGGTTCGGTCGCCGGCATCACTTCGCACGGTGAAGATGCCTACGCCTATGGGCCGAGCAAGGCCGCGCTGCATCAACTGTCGCGCATGCTCGCCCGCGAACTGGTCGGCCAACACATCAACGTCAACGTAATCGCCCCTGGGCGCTTCCCCAGCAAGATGACCCGGCACATCGCCGAAGATGCTCAAGCCATGGCCGAAGACTGCGCATTGATCCCGATGAAGCGCTGGGGCCGCGAAGAGGAAATGGCCGCCCTGGCGATCAGCCTGGCGAGCACCGCAGGCGCCTATATGACCGGGAATATCATCCCGATCGACGGCGGTTTCAGCCTCTGAGAGCAGCCAGTCGGCTCAGACTGAAGACTGCCTGCAAGCCCAGGACTGTCGGCTGCCTGGCCACTGGTCAGGCATACCGGCCGACGACTGCGGCCTTGCTAAGCTTAATGATTGGGGCAATCGCACCTCACGCCGCACCGACGGCAAGGAGGTAGGCCATGAGCATGGCTGACTGGCGCATGCAGGGCGTCGAATTTGCTACCTGCAACTGCAACTGGGGCTGCCCGTGTCAATTCAGCGCCCTGCCCAGCCACGGCAGCTGCGAAGCCGTGGTGTCCATGAGAATCGAACAAGGCCATTACAACGACACCAACCTGGACGAGCTGTGCTGGGTCGGCGTATTTGCCTGGCCGCGCGCCATCCACGAAGGCAACGGACGCTGCCAGCTGTTCATCGAGGACAAGGCCACGCCGGAGCAGCGTGAGGCGTTGCTGCGCATCCTCGCCGGCGAAGACACCGAGCCCGGTACGACCGTGTTCTCGGTATTCGCCAGCACTATCACGGAAATGCACGAGCCGCAGTTCGTGCCCATCGAGTTCTCGGTGGACGTCGATCAACGCGTGGCGCACACGCGAATTCACGGCGAACTCGAGGTGACTGGCGAGCCAATCCGTAACCCGATCACTGGCGAACAACAGGAAGCCAGGCTGACCCTACCCAAAGGCTTCGAATTCACCGAGGCGCAAATGGCCAGTGGCAGCTTCCAGACCCAGGGCGCGATCAAGATCGGCTCGCAAGGCAGTCATGGCCACTTCGCCCGGCTGCACTTCACCGGTCAAGGGGTGGTGCGCTGAGCCTGCCTGGTAGCTCCGAACGGCTCGCCCAGCGCCTGCCGCACTGGCCACTGCACAGGGAGCAGTGGCCAGTGCTGCTCTGTCTGTTGGCCCTGACTGGGCTGGCATGGCTGGTACTGCAACGGATGGCCGAGCAGATGGCAGCGTCGGGCGGCATGAGCGATCTGGCGATGGCCGGCATGCCGATGCCCTGGAGCCTCGCCGATGCGTTGCTGATGCTATCAATGTGGGTGGTGATGATGATCGGCATGATGCTACCCAGCGCCCTGCCGATGATCCTGCTCTACCAGCAGATGCTGCGCCGCTACCTTGCAACGCCGCAGCGCCATTTGGCCCTGCTGCTGTTCTGCCTGGCCTATCTAGTGGTCTGGGGCAGCTTCAGTCTGATCGCTACCGCACTGCAGTGGGGGCTGGATCAGCTCGCCCTGCTCAGTCCGGCGATGCGCAGCCAAAGCCGCTGGCTCGCTGCCGGCCTGCTGCTCGCTGCAGGCGTTTACCAATGGCTGCCGGGTAAGGCCGCATGCCTGGCGCACTGCCGTGGGCCGGCGCTGTTTCTCATGAGCCACTGGCGCCCAGGCGTCGCTGGCGGCTGGCGCATGGGCCTGAGCCATGGCCTCTACTGCCTGGGCTGCTGCTGGGCCCTGATGGGCCTGCTGTTCGTCGGCGGGGTGATGAACCTGCTGTGGGTGGCACTGATCGGCGCCTATGTGTTGCTGGAGAAGGTCCTGCCACACGGGCGCTGGCTCAGCCGACTCGCCGGCCTGCTGTTGATCGTCTGGGGATTCGCCTTGTTGCTGACTTAAGGCCACCTCGCGTTACGGGTAAGATGGCACTCTTCGCCACTGCTGACCGCGCCTCCATGTCCTACTCCGTCTCGCCCATCGGCTTCATCCGCTCCTGTTTCAAGGAGAAGTTTGCCATTCCTCGCCAACCGCAGTTGGCACCGGCCGCGCGCGGGGTATTGGAGCTGCTGGCTCCCTTCGACCAAGGCGAAGCGGTGCAGGGCCTGGAGCAGGTCAGTCATGTCTGGCTGTTGTTTCTCTTTCACCAGACCCTGGAAGACAAGCCGCGGCTGAAAGTGCGCCCACCGCGCCTGGGCGGTAATCAATCGGTGGGCGTGTTTGCCAGCCGCGCCACACATAGGCCGAACGGTATTGGTCAGTCGGTGGTCAAGCTCGACAGGGTCGAAGCGGGCAAGCTCTGGCTATCCGGCATCGACCTGCTCGATGAGACCCCCGTGCTCGACATCAAACCCTATGTGCCCTATGCCGACAGCGTGACCGATGCCTACAACCGCATTGCCGACAGCGCCCCCAGCCTGATTGACGTCGAATGGCAGGAGGCCGCGCGGGAACAGGCACATCTGCACGGTCTACGCCTGGAGCAACCGCTGATCGAGTTGATCGAACAGTGCCTGGCACAGGACCCGCGCCCGGCTTACCAGCAGCCACTGCCCGAGCGCAGTTACGGTACACGCCTGTGGGATGTCGATGTGCGCTGGCACTACCCGCTGCCAGGCCAGATTCGGGTGCTGGAGGTGGTCGCGGCCAGCTAGCAGGTTCATCTGCAGAGACTGGGCTGAGCGCGACCAAAACGCCACCTCGGCTTCAGCTACGCCGCGGATTCAGCGCCAGCACATCCGCCTCTATCACCTGCTGGCTGAGAATCAGCGGATTGACCAGCGGCCTGCTGGCGAGGAAATGCGCCGTCTGGGTATGCGCCTCGAACGCGGCTTCGTCGTGGTAGAGCTCATACAACCAGACGAGATCGGGATCACTGCGATCACGCAACACATCGAAGGTCACACAGCCCGCTTCGTCGCGCACCGACGCCGCCGCATTGATGGCCATAGCCTCGATGAAAGCATCGAAGCTGTTGGGTTTGAGTTGGGTTTTGAGTAGCAAGCAGTACACAGGGCGCTCCTTTTTGTCTTATATTCATCGTGAATTGTATACAAATTGGAGTACAGATAAATGCTCGAACGCCCCAGCCGCCTCAACGGCCTGCGCCACCTGGCCCTGCTGGTACCGAACCTGGAGGCCTGCGAACGTTTCTACGTCGATGTTCTCGGCATGCAGGTGCTGCACCGCGCCAACGACGACCTGGTCTATCTGACCTGCGGCAACGACAATCTCTCCCTTGGCCGCGCCTATGCCGAGAGCAGCGGCGTGCAGGCGATGGATCACTACGGCTTTATCGTCGACAGCGTGGAAGAACTGGAGGCTTGGTACCAGTACCTCAAGGCTCAAGGTGTGACCCTGCTGGATCGGCCCTTCGATCATGGCGACGGTGCTCGCAGCTTCCACCTGCTCGATCCCGCCGGTAACAAGGTGCAACCCATCTACCACCCAGCCGTCTCCGGGCAGCGCTTCAGCCCACCAGAAAAGGCCTGAAACGCGCTCACGAAAAAGCCCGCCGAAGGGCGGGCTCGTTCATCACGCGCCAGCTTACTTCTCGACGAAGGCGCGCTCGATCAGGTAGTCGCCCGGCTCGCCCATCCGCGCCGAGATTTTCAGACCAAAGCCATCCAGCACCTGGCTGGTCTCATCGAGCATACTCGGGCTGCCGCAGATCATCGCGCGATCGTCCTGCGGGTTGATCGGCGGCAAGCCGATGTCGCGGAACAATTTGCCGCTGCGCATCAGGTCGGTCAGTCGGCCCTGGTTCTCGAACTCTTCGCGGGTCACGGTCGGGTAGTAGATCAACTTGCTCTTCAACGACTCGCCAAAATATTCGTTCTGCGGCAAGTGCTCGGTGATGAACTCACGGTAGGCCACTTCGTTGGCATAACGCACGCCGTGAACCAGCACCACTTTCTCGTAGCGCTCATAGGTCTCCGGGTCCTGGATCACGCTCATGAACGGCGCCAGGCCGGTACCGGTGCTAAGCAGATAAAGATGCTTGCCCGGCAGCAAATCGTCCAGCACCAAGGTGCCGGTCGGCTTGCGGCTGACCATCAGCTCGTCGCCAGGCTTGAGGTGTTGCAACTGCGAGGTCAGCGGGCCGTCCTGCACCTTGATGCTGAAGAACTCCAGGTGCTCTTCATAGTTCGGGCTGGCGATCGAGTAGGCGCGCATCAGCGGGCGACCGTTGTCCTGCTGCAGACCAATCATCACGAACTGGCCGTTGTCGAAACGCAGGCCAGCATTGCGGGTGGTCTTGAAACTGAACAGGGTGTCGTTCCAGTGGTGGACGCTGAGCACACGCTCGACGTTTAAATTGCTCATGCAGGCTTCCTCAGAAAGTCGCGGAACCGAACTCGGGTGATTGCGCGGCATTCTAAGCGGAGGCAGAATATCTGTTAAGTGGATTATCAAGATATAGAATATCGGTTATATAGATATGCGATTTACGCTTAGACAACTCCAGGTATTCGTCATCGCCGCCCAGCAGCAGAGCGTTTCCCGAGCTGCCGAAGCGCTGGCCCTGTCGCAGTCAGCCACCAGTACCTCATTGAGCGAACTGGAGCGCCAATCCGGCTGTCAGCTGTTTGATCGTGCGGGCAAACGCCTGCGCCTCAACTCGCTCGGCCGTCAGTTGCTGCCAGAAGCGGTGGCTTTGCTCGATCAAGCCAAGGAAATCGAACGCCTGCTGATCGGCAAAAGCGGCTTCGGCTCACTGAATGTCGGCGCCACCCTGACGGTGGGTAACTACCTGGCCACCTTACTGATTGGCAGCTTCATGCAACGCCACCCGGAGTGCCGGGTGAAACTGCAGGTGCACAACACTGCCCACGTCGTGCAGCAGATCGCCCACTATGAGCTGGACCTGGGGATGATCGAAGGCGACTGTCAGCATCCGGATATCGAAGTGCAACCCTGGGTCGAGGACGAGCTGGTGGTGTTCTGCGCACCGCAGCACGCCCTGGCCAAGCGCGGCGAGGCCAGCCTGGCGGAGCTGACCCGCGAGGCCTGGATTCTTCGTGAGCAAGGCTCGGGCACCCGCCTGACCTTCGACCAAGCCATGCGTCACCACCCGGCAGCGCTGAATATCTGCCTGGAGCTGGAGCATACCGAAGCCATCAAGCGTGCAGTGGAGTCGGGACTGGGCATCGGCTGCATCTCGCGCCTGGCGCTGCGCGACGCCTTTCGGCGCGGCAGCCTGGTGGCCGTGGAAACCCCAAGCTTGGATCTGCGCAGGCAGTTCTACTTCATTTGGCACAAGCAGAAGTACCAGACGGCCGCCATGCGTGAATTTCTCGACCTGTGTCGCGAGTTGACCGCTGGGGTCAGGCGCAGCGATGAAATCGTCCTGCCGAACATTGCCTGATGACCTATGCCGCACTTCCGCTCCGCCCGCGACACAGGCAATCCGCTGCACCTGTCCGCCAACCGGACTCAGCCCAGCAGGATCACCGCCCAGACACTGGAAATAAGCGCCAGGGCAACGAATTGCGCGGCACTGCCCATGTCCTTGGCTCTTTTCGACAAGGGGTGCAGCTCCAGTGAAATACGGTCAATCGCCGCTTCCACCGCCGAGTTGAGCAACTCGACAATGAGGGCCAGGAGGCAGACCCCGACCATCAGCGCACGCTCGCCCCGGCTCACCTCGAAGTAGAACGCCAGCGGAATCAACAGCAGGTTGAGCAGCAACAACTGACGAAACGCGGCCTCACCGACAAAGGCCGCGCTCAGCCCGTCCAGCGAATAGCCCGCAGCATTGAGGATACGTCTGAGGCCGGTCTGACCCTTGAATGGCGACATTGGCTAGCGGCCCACACTAATAAAAGCCCGGCAGACTACGCCAACGCCGGGCAAGAGTCCGGGTCAATTCAGCTAATTGGCCGGGATCGATTCCAAATGCTGCAACAGCAATGCGGCCTGGGTGCGAGTACGCACGCCGAGCTTGCGGAATATGGCCGTAACGTGCGCCTTCACCGTCGCCTCGGAAACACTAAGCTCGTAAGCGATCTGCTTATTCAGCAACCCTTCGCAGACCATGGTCAATACGCGAAACTGCTGCGGAGTCAAGCTGGCCAATCCCGCGCTTGCAGCTTTGGCCTCGACGGAAACACTGATCGCCTCTGCGGATTGCTGCGGCCACCAGGCATCACCGTCGAGCACCTGGCGCACCGCTTGCTGGATGGTTTCCAGCGGGCTCGACTTGGGAATAAACCCGCTCGCGCCAAATTCGCGGGAGCGCGCCACCACTGCGGCGTCTTCCTGTGCCGAGATCATCACCACGGGAATTTGTGGGAATTGCCCACGCAATAACACCAACCCCGAAAAGCCATGGGCACCGGGCATGTTGAGGTCGAGCAACACCAGATCCCAATCGGCTTTCTGCGCCAGGCAACTTTCCAGCTCGGCGATGCTAGCCGCCTCTACTAGTCGTACGTCTTGGCCCAACCCCAGGGTCAGCGCCTGCTGTAAGGCACTGCGAAACAGCGGATGATCGTCGGCAATCAGGATTTCATAAACGGCCATGGCAGATCCTGTTCTTGTTATATGAGTACCGGCTGGCGGTACATCCCGCGAAAGGGCCAAATGGAAATCGGCACCGTCATCAGTTGCGCGGCAATAATGACAAGGCGCAAGCAGAAATGCGCCTGAGACGGCGCCCAGCATGCCGAGCGATGACAGGGTGGTCAAGCGCGATGCTTTGCGGCACAGTCAGCACTTTTGCCCAGCGAGAACCTTTGATGCGAAACCAAGCCTTGCGCGCCGACCTGTTGATGCTGCTGACCGCGATGATCTGGGGCTCGGCTTTTGTCGCGCAACGTCTGGGCATGGACTCGATCGGCCCCTTTCTCTACAGCGGTATACGCTTCGCTCTGGCTGCCTTGATTCTCCTGCCCCTGCTGCCAGTGCTGCAATATCGCTCGCGCGGCACGCCCCAGCCGCCGCTGAACCGTCAGTTGCTGGTGGGCGGCAGTCTGATGGGTCTGGCGCTGGCGCTGGGGATCAACCTGCAACAAGCAGGCCTGTTGTTCACCAGCGTGACCAACTCTGGCTTCATCACCGGCTTGTACGTGATCATCGTGCCGCTGCTCGGCCTGTTCATCGGCCAGAAGACCGGTCTGGGCATCTGGTTGGGCGCCTCGCTGGCCGTGGTCGGGATGTTCCTGCTGAGTGTCGGCGAAGGCTTTCAGGTCGCCTCCGGTGACTGGCTGCAATTGGCCGGGGCCTTCGTCTGGGGCGTGCATGTCTTATTGGTGGGTTTCTTCGCCGGGCGACATGATCCGCTGCGCCTGGCCGTGGTGCAGTTCGCCGTGTGTGGGCTGATCAGCCTGCTCCTAGCGGTAATCTTCGAAGAGATTCATCTCGACGCGATCATCGCCGCCGGTCCGGCGATTCTCTATGGCGGCGTGTTCGGGGTGGCGATCGGCTTCACCTTGCAGGTGGTGGCGCAGAAACACGCGATTGCCTCCCACGCGGCGATCATCCTCTCGCTGGAAGCGGTGTTTGCCGCGGTCGCCGGCGCCTTGCTACTGGGCGAGTCGCTGGAGCTGCGCGGCTATTTCGGCTGCGCACTGATGCTCGGCGGCATGCTGCTGGCGCAATTGTGGCCGAAGCCATTACCGAAGCAGGCGCAATCCCCACTGCAACCGCAGCAAAGCTTATAGAAACACCCGCAGGCGCTCGTGCAGCGGATCGCTCAGGTCGACCGCACGCGGCGCCTTGGCGGCCAGATAATGCTGGCTGAACACATCCAGATAAGCATTCAACGCCTCGCTGGCGCACAGATCGCCCGCCAGTTCCAGACACAGCGCGGCCACCTCAGCGGTACACAGGTGATCGTCGCGCTTGGAACGGCGCAGCCGATAACGCGACAGCTGTTCCGGTTGCAGGCTCAGCACCGGCAGACTGTCGAGATAGGGGCTTTTGCGAAACATCTTGCGCGCCTCGGTCCAGGTCGCATCGAGCAAGATAAACAACGGTCGCTTGCCAGTCTCCAGTTCTACCGTGCTGACCACCCGCTCAGGGGCCGTATATTCGCCAGGAAATACCAGATAGGGCTGCCATTGCGGATCACCCAACAACGCCGGCAAGGCGGGGTCGACCACCGTGCGCAGCCAGCCGAATGCCGAGGTATCGGCGACCACATCGGCAATCAGCCAGCCGGTATTGCTGGGTTTGAGTGCCTCGATATCGTGCATCAACAGGCACACACCCGACTGCGCCACTACCTGCGGACGCCAGGCACACAGGCAATGACTCAGGGCTAGCCGGCAGGCTTGGCAACGCAGCGCCTTGGAGCCACGGGCGAGGAAGGGTTTTTCACTGCGCGCCAGACGCGCGGCACGTAAGCGGGCGACGGCGTGGCTCATAGTGACAGCGCCGCGAGGCAGATAGAGGACGGCATACTTGATCCAGGATCGATAATCGCGGCAGTCTAACAAAGCTGTCACAGACAGTAGCGCTGCATATGCCTGACAGTACAACAAGCTCGACGACCCAGTAAGATGGCCGTCAGCTGAACCTCTATGGGCACCCGCCTGTCGAAGGATCGAACCGACTTGGAGAACCCCATGCTGCGCCTCACCGCCCTATTCCTCGCCTTAAGCCTGCCCTGCTTCGCCCACGCCGAGTCGCTGAAAGACTTCGAGTTGAACAAGCTGCTCGAACAGGTCGCCCGAGAAAGCAGCCAAGGTACCCCACGCGCGATCAATGCAGACATCCTCGATCAGGGCTATACCGTCGAGGGCAATGAACTGGTTAACCACCTTAGCGTGCGTGCCGGTCATGCCGCCCAGATGCGTGGCAACCCGGATACGGTGCGCGCGCAACTTGCCAACAGCGTTTGCCGCAATTCTGGTTTTCGCCAGCTGCTGGCCCAAGGCGCGGTTCTGCGCTACGAATTCAGCGAATACAAGAGCAACCGCCCGGTGAGTACAGAGCGCTTCAGCAAGAACGATTGCGGCCAACAGTGAGCTGACCTCGTAGGCAGCAACACTCAGCCCTGCCTGGCCCGTTGCTGTACATCGTCCGCTTGGAGCTCGGCGAGCAACGCCTCCAGATAACGAGAGCGACGCCCCCCTCCATCCAAACGCCGCAAGCACTCATCCTGCAAGCTGAGACCGTTACTGCGGGCTGCCTGCAGTAACAGTCGGTAAAGATCGACATCAATCTCGACATTCAACATAGGCATATCCGTCCCTCCATGACCCGCCAGTTTCAAGCTGGCGCCCTACCGTCCTTTACCTCCCGCACACCCGATCAATACAGGCACGCCGGATCATCCTTACCCACCAGCGCGGCCCGCTCATGCTCGGTCAGCAGATCGCCCAAGGGCACATTCAGCAACTGAGCCGATGCTTCCAGTACGCAGGCCCAGTTGGCTCGATTGGCAAACAGCAGCCCAGCTTCGTGCAGGGTGCCTCCCTGATTACGATAGCCCAGTACGCGATTGTTGCGTGCCTCCCCCAGAATCGGCCAAAGATACCCACGCGCCACTTCCGCCCGCATATGGGTGAGCAATACCCGGCGCGTGTACTGCGGCGGGAACAGCGCATCGCGCACCGCCTCATCGGCCACCACGGCCTCCTCGAAGCGGTCCCGCGGCGCTCGAAAGCGGCCCGGCTCCTGTAAATAAATCAGCCGCCACGCGCACCCCGCACCGCTCAGTCGAACAGCTGCACGGCGCATTTCCGCCAACTGATAACTGCCGGTGGCCACCAGTAACAACGGCTCCTCTGCTGCCATCTGCTCATCTAGCACTATGGCCCCGTCACGGGCCAGCTGCTCGGCCTGACTGCGGTCAAACTGCACTGGCCGCTCGCGCTTGGGTACGACCAGGCAAGCCAACCGGCCGCGGGATTGGTAGATCGAAGGTAACAACGCCAGCAGGGAATTATGGTCAGCGGGAAATAACAGCCGCAGCATGTCGCCCATCTCACCGAGCAAGGCCTCGCAAAACGTGGTGTCCTGATGCGACTGCTGGTTCTTGCCGTTTTCCCAGGTATGCGAGGTGGCCACCAATGGCCAGCCAAGCCAACCTGCAGGGCGACCGGCCTCTTTCTGCTGGCGAGCGAAGATCAACGTCTGCCGCACCGCACCGAGCATCTTCACGCAGAACGCCTCGTAACTCGCCACCAGGTTCAGCCCACCCTGGTTGGCCAGGCAGGCCGAGACCACCGCCTCCTCGTTGAGCGCGGTGATTATTGCGCCATCCAGCGCCTCCATCTCGCTTTCTGGCTCACAGACCCGGTGTTTGAGCGCTTTGAGCACCCCACCCAGACGATTACTGGCCAGCTCGTCGGGGTTACCGACCCGTGGCCGTAACTGCGGATTGGCCTGTACCAGTTCGACGAAAAAGCGATCCAGAGCCTCCATCGGCGAGCACGGCTCGGCGCGATAGTGCAAGGTTGGCAGGTGCGGCAGGGGTGGATGGCGTACTGTCAGGGTATGATCGCGCTCAAGCGGGCGCTCGCTCCTGCCGCTGGCAAACAACGCACGCGCTCGTTCAAGCTCGACAGGTTCAACCCAGAGTGCCGCGGCATGTTGATTGAATAACCCTCGCGCCTGCGCATCCACATGAGGGTTACCTGGCAGTGGCAAGTTGTGTGCAGCATTGCTGCCGGCACCATAGAAGCCGAAGCCCTTTTCGGTTTCGGCAATGCCATAGGGTATCGGTAACGGGTAGTGCAGGATGCCGCTTTGCAACTCCTGCACGCGGTGCGCCATACGCAGCTCCATCTCCCACAGGGCGCAGACGAATGCCGCCGGGTCGCGACCATCGAAACTGATCGGGTCGAATCCGCAGAGCCGCAAGTGCTGGCGAAACCCTTCCAACCCTTCACGCGTACCCAGCTCGGTGCGTTGTTCGATACGTCGGCCATTGGCGATCATCAGCGGCAGGGCGATGCCACAATCCTCGGCTCGCCACCAGCGCGGCATCCAGTCACTGCCACGCTGTTCTTCGGCCGCACCATCGGAAAGAAACGCCACCAAGGTTTCCCCGGGCAAGGGCATATGAGCGTACTGCAGCTCGGCAAAGCCCAGGTAGCCACCTTCGGAGATACCACCGGCCGTGTGTGCATTGACGTGGCTACCCAGTGGCACGCCGACACTGCCGTCTGCCGCCTGCGTGTAGCTGTAGAAATCCGCCACCAAGCGGCTCATGCCCTGCTCATCGCAACTGTAGCGCTCGGCCTGCTCCGGGTGCTGGTTGGCCGTCAGCAAGTTGAGGGCCTCGATGGCCGCCACACAGTGCCCCTGGCCCATCAACCAGCTACGGGTGGTGCCCGTCAGCCCATTCAGTGCCAGATAAGCGGCATAGCCCGGCACCATATTCAGTGCGCCGCCAGTATGGCCCTCCGGTGCGACCTTGAAGTCATCGTGCTGCAGGGGCTGGCCATCCACTCGCACGCGTTGCGCATAGGTCATATGCACCACCAACCAAAGACCCGCTGCGCTCAGGCGATCCAGGGCCTGAAAATGTCGATAGATACTCGCCAGATCGGGCTGCAGCCCTGCCTGAACCAACTGATGGGCCAGGCGGTAGACTGCCGCGCAGGTCTGCGGACTATGCTCAAAAGGACCGTAACCCTGCTGCCAGTCGGCAAAGCTGGGTTCGACTCGAGCATGCTCCGCCAGTTCGCTGCTACTCGGTAATAACTGGGACATGGGGAACCTCCGGCAATTATCCCTAGCCTAGGCGCTGTGACAGGTACTGAAGCTGACTCAGGTCAACACCTGGTACAGGTATTCGCAGCAAGCTGATGTCATTGCCCTGTAATTAAATGAGGATCCAGACATGGCCTTGCTGACTTTTCTCGGCGCCATCCAACAGGTGACCGGCTCCTGCTACCTCATCGAAAGCCGCGATGGCGCGCGGGTACTGCTAGAGTGCGGCATGCGCCAGGGCCGCCGCGAGGAGGACGAAGGTAACCGCGGCCCCTTTGCCTTCGACCCACTGAGCCTCGATGCCGTGGTGATTTCCCATGCGCACCTGGATCACACCGGCCTGCTGCCACGCCTGGCTGCCGCCGGCTACCGTGGACCGATATTCGCCACCGACGCCTGCTGCGAGCTGATGGAATTGATGTTGCTGGACTCGGCGCACATTCAAGAAAAGGATGCCGAATGGGAGAACAAATGGCGCGCCCGTAAAGGCAAGCCGGCAATCAAACCGCTGTACACCATAGAAGATGCCGAGCAGACCCTGAAACTGCGTCGTCCGCTCGCCTATGGCGAATGCCAGGAGGTCGCCAAGGGTGTGCAGGTGACCTTTCACGATGCCGGGCATATCCTCGGCTCGGCGATCGTTGAACTGCAAATCCAAGACCATCACCTGACCCGCCGCCTGGTATTTTCTGGCGACCTGGGCAACACCTGCTCACCCCTGATGCATGAACCTGCCGCCCTCGATCGCGCCGATCTGGTGCTACTCGAGTCGACCTACGGTGACCGTGATCACCGCCCCAACGGCGAGACCCTCGACGAGCTCGCACAGATTCTGCAACAGGCCCACAAGGATGGCGGCAACGTGCTGATCCCCTCGTTCGCCGTGGGCCGTACCCAGGATCTGATCTATTACCTGGGTCGTTTTTATCAGGAAGGTCGCCTTCCGCAGCAGGCGGTGTTTCTCGACAGCCCCATGGCCATCCGCGCTAACGCCATCTACTCGCGCTACCACGAACAGTTCGACATAACCGACCCGACAGTTCCTAAAGGTAAAGGGCGTAAACGCATCGAGGACTGGCTGCCGATCTTGCGTTGCACGCCTAACCCGGAGGACTCCATGGCGATCAACCGGATCAAGAGTGGCGCCATCATCATCGCCGGCAGCGGCATGTGTACCGGCGGACGTATCGTGCACCACTTTAAACACAACCTCTGGCGCAATGAGTGCCACCTGGTGTTCCCAGGCTTTCAGGCCAGGGGAACGCTAGGGCGAGCCATCGTCGATGGAGCCAACACGGTGAAGGTGCTGCAGCAGCACATCACGGTGAAAGCCAAGGTGCACACTCTAGGCGGCTTCTCTGCCCATGCCGGGCAATCGCAATTGATCGACTGGGTCAAACACTTCGACCATCACCCCGAGCTGTATCTGGTGCATGGCGAGCTGGAAAAAACTCAAGCACTGCAACAGGCACTGCGCGAACGCCTCAACTGGATTGCTACTATCCCCGATCAAGGCGAACAAGTCGCTATCTGAACCGGGCGCTTCTGTGCACCAGACTCGCTGACAAAAGCCTGCCGCCTTCCCTGCAGGCTGCTCGGCGCTTTTCCAACAAATTTTCACGGCCCAGCCATACTTTAAAAAGCGCTGGGCTTTTCAGGGAATTGAAAAGATCCGGCCGGCATCCAGAAAGGAGAAGTTGAATGCCTTATGAACCGGACGATTACCTATCCCGTCACTTTCAAACCACTGGTATCGATCTGACGAATAAAGTCGACGAGCTGATCAACCTGGTCGCCCCCAGCAGCAGCCAGAACCTGCAACTCTATCGGGACATGCTGACTACCGTGATACGCATGGCACAGGCCGACCGCAACCGCTGGGACGCCAAGATCATGCTGCAAACCCTGCGCGAGATGGAACACGCCTTCAGCACATTGGAACAATTCAAACGACGGCGCAAAGTCACCGTATTCGGCTCGGCTCGCACACCTGTAGATCACCCCATCTATGCCCTGGCCCGCAATCTCGGCGCCACCTTGGCGCGCCACGGCCTAATGGTCGTCACTGGCGCCGGTGGCGGCATCATGGCGGCTGCCCATGAAGGTGCCGGCCTGGAATACAGCCTGGGCTTCAACATCGCCTTGCCCTTCGAGCAAGGCGCAAATGCCACAGTCGAAGGTAGCGGGAACTTGTTGTCTTTCCACTTCTTCTTCCTTCGCAAACTGTTTTTCGTTAAAGAAGCCGATGCGCTCGTGCTCTGTCCTGGCGGCTTTGGCACATTGGATGAGGCCTTGGAGGTGCTGACGCTAATGCAAACGGGTAAAAGCCCATTGGTGCCCGTGGTGCTACTCGATCAACCCGGTGGTAGCTTTTGGAAAGAGGCCATCGCATTTATCGAGAAGCAGTTGCAAGGCAACGGTTACATCCTGGCGAACGACATGAACCTGATGCGAGTGGTGTACAGCGTCGAAGAGGCAGCTGAGGAAATTGCCCAGTTTTATCGTAACTATCACTCCAGCCGCCTGCTCAAGGATCGCTTCGTAATCCGCCTTAATCACGCCCTTAGCGATGCGGCTATCCAGCAGTTGAATCATGAGTTCAGCGGTCTGTGCCTGAACGGCGAGTTCCGGCAGCAGCCAGCTGCTGAGGCGGAACAGGACGAGCCCGAGCTACACCACCTGACTCGTTTAGCCTTCGCCTTCAACGGTCGCGACCACGGGCGCTTGCGTGAACTGCTCAACCTGATCAACCAACCCCAGCACTGGGCCTGCTGATCCTATCGTTGCGATAGGACAGCCCAGGGCATGCCTTAAGCCATGCGCCGCATGCTTGGCTTAAGGACAACAGCCCCGCTAATCATCCAATGTCCCGCGCAGCAGGCGTCCAATAAGCTCCAAGGGATAACCGCGATAACTGAGAAAGCGCCCTTGCTGGGCACGCTCGCGGGTGTCGCCAGGCAACTGACCGGCAAACTTGCGGCGCCAGGTCTGCTCCAGTTGCTCACGCCAATCGATCCCGCAGTCGCGCAACGCCTGTTCGATATCCTCGCGCGCCAACCCCCGCTGCACCAACTCCTCACGAATCCTCAACGGCCCGTAACCGGCGCGCGCGCGGTAGCTGACAAAGCTCTCCAGATAACGCGCCTCAGACAACAAGCCCTCTTCCGCCAGGCGGTCGAGGGCTGTGTCGATAAGCTCGGCGGAGGCGCCACGTTTGCGCAGTTTGCGCGTCAGCTCAACGCGCCCATGCTCGCGTCGCGCCAGCAGATCCATGGCCGCCCGTCGCACGGCGACGGGGTTATCGAGAACGACGGACATACCCGGCTAGATCAGGCGTCTGCTTCTGCGGCAACCAGATCAGCGGCAGTGGTTTTCGACGGCGTGGCGGGAACCAGCAACTTCTCGCGAATCAGACCTTCGATGGTGCGGGCTATTTCTGGGTTGTCTTCCAGGTACTTGGCTGAGTTGGCTTTACCCTGACCGATCTTGCTGCCCTGGTAGCTGTACCAGGCACCGGATTTCTCCAGCAGGCCCTGTTGCACGCCCAGATCGATGATCTCGCCGTTGCGATAGATGCCCTTGCCGTAAAGGATCTGGAATTCGGCCTGACGGAACGGTGGCGCGACCTTGTTTTTAACCACCTTGACCCGGGTTTCGCTACCGACTACTTCATCGCCCTCTTTCACAGCACCAGTGCGGCGGATATCCAGACGCACCGAGGCGTAGAACTTCAGGGCGTTACCGCCAGTCGTGGTTTCCGGACTGCCGAACATCACCCCGATCTTCATACGGATCTGGTTAATGAAGATCACCAGGCAATTGGCGTTCTTGATGTTACCGGTAATCTTGCGCAGCGCCTGGGACATCAGGCGGGCTTGCAGGCCCACGTGCATGTCGCCCATTTCGCCTTCGATTTCCGCCTTCGGCACCAGCGCCGCCACCGAGTCGATGACGATCACGTCGATGGCATTGGAACGCACCAGCATGTCGGTGATTTCCAGAGCCTGCTCGCCGGTATCCGGCTGCGACACCAGCAGGTCGTCGACATTGACGCCCAGTTTTCCGGCGTATTCGGGGTCGAGCGCATGCTCGGCATCGACGAACGCGCAGGTCGCGCCAAGCTTCTGCGCTTCGGCGATCACCGACAGGGTCAGGGTGGTTTTACCGGAGGATTCAGGGCCGTAGATTTCGACAATCCGACCTTTCGGCAGACCGCCAATGCCCAGCGCGATATCCAGCCCCAGCGAACCGGTGGAAATGGCCGGAATCGCCTGACGATCATGATCGCCCATGCGCATCACCGCACCTTTGCCAAACTGCTTTTCAATCTGGCCCAGGGCTGCCGCCAAGGCGCGCTTCTTATTCTCGTCCATTGAAGTCCTCACGTGATCAAGAGGGCCTGACGGCCACCAACAACTGTATAAGTAGACAGTATTATTCCATAGGGCAAGTCGCCCGCCTACCCCAGTATTGGATTTTCTTCTGTGGTAAGACGCAGCAGCCCCTCTAGCGCGGCCTCAACCGTTTGTCGGCGAACCTCGGCGCGATCACCGGCAAACTGGCGGCGCACGCTAAACACCCTTTCAGCATCGCCCCAGGCCAGCCATACGGTGCCCACCGGTTTGTCCGGCGAGCCGCCATCCGGGCCCGCGACGCCACTAACCGCCACCGCGTAGCGCGCGCCACTGCTGGTCTGGGCGCCACGCACCATGGCTTCGACCACCTCACGGCTGACCGCTCCCACGGAGGCAAACAACTGCTCAGGCACCGCCAGCTGTTTATTCTTCTGCACATTGGAATAGGTGACGTAACCGGCCTCGAACCAGGTGGAGCTACCAGGAACCCGAGTAATGGCCTCGGCAATCCCACCGCCGGTACAGGATTCGGCGGTAGTCACTTGAGCCTTGATGGCAACTAGGCGCATACCCAACTCAGTCGCCAGTTGAGTCACACGTTGATCGTTTTCAGTCATCTGAATTCCGGGAGTGAACGCGGGCTAGAGAAAAACCCTAGACCAAGCATTTGGGTGCCGCAGGCTAATTGTTGCTCAGCGAGCCAGTGCAACCTCGCCATGGTGCAGACCCGGCTATCCAGAGGTGGCGCTGAATGGGCGGGACGCTGAGGCCCTCGAGTCATACCAGACTACAGCGCAGGTGGTACACGATGGCAATCTTTGCTGCACATGCTGGTGGCTAATCGCCTCGCATCAACGGTTAGCTATCAACCGTCTGACCTCTCGCTGAACCATGCTTGCGTATTCAGGTGGCGACATGTCCCCAAGCTGGCTTCGCAGCCACTCCTCCCACTTGCCTTTGCGCTTGGCCTTCTCGCCAACCAGTCGCGCCGCATCGACCTTGGCACGATGCAGGTTCTGCTGCCACAGCTGAAAAAGACGCGACTTCTCGTCCTCACCGGCATTGCGCACTTCAGCGGATTGGTTAGCCAAATTAAAGCTCATCGAGCGCTCCTGTTCGTGAAAAAGGGCGCGCATTCTACGCATTTTATCCGGACCCGCTAGGGCAACGATGCAGCCAGCAATCGCTTAGTCGACGTCAAAGGCAGATTTGTAGAGACTCAAGAAGTAGGCTCGATCACCCTATCCGGATGACCGAGCAGCAACTGACCGACTAAAGGTTAGTTGCCGGATACTCCGCAACCACTTGATCGACACCGGTCTTGCTCAAGCCGATGACCTGATAGGCCTGCTGTTTCCCGCCGACCTCCATGCCAGGAGAACCGGCCGGCATGCCCGGTACAGCGATCCCAAGCAGGTCGGAGCGCTTGCTCAGCGCCACGATCTGCGCCGCTGGGACGTGCCCTTCGACGAATTTCCCATCGATCACAGCTGTGTGACAGGCGGCCAAGCGCGGAACAACGCCGAGGCGCTGCTTGACTGCAGTCATGTTCGATTCGACGTGGTCGATGACCTTGAAGCCATTGGCCTCGAGGTGTGCGACCCATTTCTTGCAGCAGCCACAGTTGGCGTCGCGATGCACATCGATGCTCAGGGGATCAGCCGCTTGCGCCGCAGAGCCGCTGAACAATGCAGCCAATGCGGCGACACGCAGTAATCGCCCCTTGTGAAGGCGTCCCTTAGTCGGCATGGAGATGCTCCTTGCCATCGGCATGGGTGTGGGAATTGGCAGCCAGTTTGGACTTGGGTGCAGGCTTGTCAGCTGCTGGCTCGGCGTCATGATGACTCATGCCTGCCTTTTCGCCGGCATGGTGATCTTCGACTGCCGCGTCATGGTGACTGGCACCAGCCGCCTCGCCGGCGTGATGATCTTCAACTGCCGCGTCATGCTGACTCGTGCCAGCCATCTCACCGGCATGGTGGTCTTCGCCTGCCGCTTCTGCGCCGCCGTGCTGGCCTTCATGGTTGTGCATGATAGTCTCACCGCCGCCATGCTGGTGACCGCTGCTGGAGGCAACCAGCGCTTGATACTGCTGCGCATCAAGCGTCGGCAATTGCTGCAGGAAGGCGACCATTCCCCAAATATACGGATCACCCATGCTCTTGCCCCAAGCAGGCATGCCAGTGGCCTTGATGCCATGCTTGATGGTCCAGAAGGCCGCCGCCGGGTTGCCATCGACACCCATCTTGGTCAAGTTCGGCGGTGCGGGGTAGAGACTCTGGCTCAACTCGGTTTCGGCTGTACCAGGCGCCAGGTGACAACCGATGCACATCGAGTTGTAGTTACCGGCCCCGGCACGGATCAGCGCCTCATCATCCAGATCAGGCACCTGGATATCCCGCGAGCGCACCTCGATAGAGCGATCACGGGCCATGCTCAAAAAAGCATGCACGGCCGGGAAGTGGGGATCATCGGCACCGACGTTGACCAGGCCAAAGTAGGCACCGGCGGTGGCCGCAGCGCCGGCGACGACACTGGCTGCAAGCAAGGTTTTAATTGTTCTTTTCATGTCAGGTTCTCAAAACCACATCCGAATACCGGCGACAAAGCGCGCCTCGCTCACATCACCGCCTTCTTCGCGCAGCAAATCGGCAGTATTGCCGTAGGCGCGATTCCAGGTCACCCCGATATAGGGAGCGAACTCGCGGCGGATTTCATAACGCAAGCGCAGGCCCACCTCGGTATTTGCCAGCCCGGAACCAATACCGCGCGCAGGGTCGTTCTTGCCATAGAAGTTCACTTCAGCAGTGGGCTGCAGAATCAGGCGGTTGGTCAGCAGGATGTCGTAATCGCCTTCCAGACGCGCGGCAGTCTGGCCGTTCTCGCCGATAAAGGCCGTGGCCTCAGCTTCGAAGGCATAGAGCGCCATGCCCTGGAGACCGAAGGCCGCCCAGGTCTGTGGCGAGCTGGGTTTGAAGTCCTGGCGGACCCCGCCGACCACATCCCACCAGGGGCCGATGGAGTGCCCCCAGAGTGCCTGGATTTCTGCATCTTCGGTCACGCCATTGGTTCGCTCACCTTCGGAGCGCAACCACAAACGGTCGATATCCCCGCCGATCCAGCCTGAAGCGTCCCAACTGAGTACGCTGCCTTCATCGGCGGCCTGATACTCCAGCTGATCGAGCAGGAAGAACGAATTAATCGCGTCGTCATGCACGGCATGACCGGCCAACGGCGGAAACGCGGCTTCACGGTCGGCATCGGTCAGCACTGGAATCGGCGTGCGACTGGTTGTGCGCGGAGCGTCCTGTGCACCACCTTGGTCCATCTTGCTGTGATCCATGGCGCCCATTTGGCCGGACTGCGTGGATTGCATAGCGCCATGCCCCATTGCCGCATGGTCCATCGGGGCGCCTTCGCCGCCGTACTGTTTGGCCGAGGAGGGTTTAGTCGTCGATGCGGGCTGTGCCTCGTCCGCCGCCGGCGCGGCCGCAGATGAGTGCATCGAATGATCCATTGGCTCGGCAGCGCTGGCCATGCCGGCCGTCACGGTGCCTAGCGAGACCGCCAGGGCAATCAGGGTCGGTCGAAAAAGCCTACTGGTCATGATGGTTATCCGCCGCAGCCTGGTTGGCGTTGTGCTCATGCTTCTTGGTGTCATGCGCCATCTTGCTGTGATCCATCGTGGCATCCGCCATGGAGCCATTGGCCATGGCGGCGTGATCCATTTTCTGAGCGTCAGCGGCATGGCCCATATGCTGGGAGGCGGCCTTGTCGGCGGCAGGCGCCGCGCCGTGCGCATGCTCTGCATGACCGCCGGATGCAAGCGCGCCTGGCACCTGTACAACACTCAGTAAACCGAGCACTAAGGCGCTAGCGACCAGCGCTTTACGATTGAGAAATTTGCTCATCATTGGTCTCCCTTATTATTCATCCACACGGACTTCACGGAACATGCCCATTTCCATGTGCAACAGCAGGTGACAGTGGTAGGCCCAACGACCTAGCGCGTCTGCAGTCACCCGGTAGCTGCGCTTCGAGCCTGGCGGCATGTCGATGGTATGCTTGCGCACCATGAAATTGCCGTTCTCATCTTCCAGGTCGCTCCACATGCCATGCAGGTGAATGGGGTGAGTCATCATGGTGTCGTTGACCAGGGTGATGCGCAGACGCTCGCCGTACTTGAGCCGCACAGGCTCCGAACTGGAGAACTCGATGCCGTCGAACGACCAGGAGAACTTCTCCATGTGACCGGTCAGGTGCAGCTCGATGGTACGGCCAGGCTCGCGTCCGTCCGGATCGGCGAAGGTGCTCCTGAGGTCGGCATAGGTCAGCACACGACGACCGTTGTCGCGCAAGCCCATGCCCGGATCATTCAATTTATGGGTTGGCATCATGGTCTGCATGTCGACCAGCGGGTTGTTGGTCTCGGACGCCGGGTGCGATTGCATCTGGCCGCTCATGCCAGCCATGCCACCCATGCCAGCCATCTTGCTGTGGTCCATGCCGGCCATGTCGCCCNNTGCCAGCCATGCCACCCATGCTGCCGTGGTCCATGCCCATGTCGCCCATGCCGATCAACGGGCGCGGATCGAGTTCAGGCACTGGAGCGCTCACCCCTTCACGCACGGCCAGGGTGCCGCGGGCATAACCGGTGCGGTCCATGGACTGGGCGAAAATGGTGTAAGCCTCGGCGCTGGACGTTTCAACGACCACGTCATAGGTTTCCGCCACGGCGATACGGAACTCATCGACGCTGACCGGGTTGACGTGCTGGCCATCGGCGGCCACCACGGTCATCTTCAAGCCTGGGATGCGCACATCGAAATAGCTCATGGCCGAGCCGTTGATGAAGCGTAAACGGATCTTCTCACCCGGCTTGAAGATACCGGTCCAGTTGCCGTTGGGCGCCTGGCCGTTCATCAGGTAGGTGTAGGTGTACGCGCTGACGTCGGCGAGGTCGGTGGGACTCATCTTCATCTCGGCCCACATCTTGCGATCGGCCACGGCCGCGGACCAACCTTGCTCGCTGACGTCGTCGATGAAGTCGCCGACGGTGCGTTTATGGAAGTTGTAGTAGTCCGACTGTTTCTTCAGCTTGGCCATGACACGCGAGGGGTCTTCGTCGGTCCAGTCGCTCAGCATCACCACATAATCGCGGTCGTACTGGAACGGCTCCGGCTCTTTGGCATCGATCACGATCGGCCCATAGACCCCCACCTGTTCCTGGAGGCCCGAGTGGCTGTGGTACCAGTAGGTGCCGTTCTGATGAACCTTGAACGTGTATTCGTACATGCCATCGGGCGCGATGCCATGGAAGCTCAGGCCGGGCACACCGTCCATGTTGGCTGGCAGGATGATGCCGTGCCAGTGGATCGAGGTGTCTTCGCTCAGGCGATTGCGCACCCGCAGGGTGACAGTATCGCCCTCGCGCCAGCGCAGCAGTGGCCCGGGCAGGCTGCCGTTGATGGTCATGGCGGTACGTGACGAACCGGTGATGTTCACCGGAGTTTCGCCGATGAACAGTTCAAAATCGGTGCCACTGAGCACGTTCGGCTGGCCTGGGCTGACTACTGCCCAGGCTGGGGCTCGCCACAGGCCTAGACCTGCCAGTATGCCGCCGGCGGTCAGGCCTTTGACGAACGTTCGCCTCGAGGTTTTGGATTGCATGCCGTTTATGTCCAATCGATCAAAGGAAATCAGTGCTGAATAGCCAGCGCGCAGACTTGCAGGTTTAGGGGCTCGCTCGGGAAGGCTGCTCCCCCACTTCGCCCCAGCAATGACTTAGATAAATGCGCGCGGCCAGCGAGCCTAGAAACTGCCACAGTTAGACCGTCCGGGTGATTACATTTCTGTCAGCTTGGGCACGCCCTGCAAAGATCAGCAGCTGGCGTGGTCAGTCATCTTGGCTTTGCTTTTGGCCACGGGCGCTTGGTTCTTCTGCGCCTGGGCAACTTGCTCGACTTGCGACGACGCTTGCTGAACCTGCTCGACTCGCGCAAGGGTTCGCTCGGCACCACCTTCGGCCATGGCCAAGGAGGAAAGGCTCAGAGCGGCGACTACGAAGAGAGTTTTCATAACTTTCATTTGGGTATCCTCAAGTACGATTCGGTTAGCCCATCGACGCCACATCTCGACGTGGCACTTAGGGCTGAGCTTCAAACTCGAAGTAACCTTAACGCGCAGGCCCTGTCAGAACGCTGAGGTGGGCATTACAGTTCTGTCAGATTGCGCCTCGCGTGCGTTACGCTCTGACGCGCTTGTTTGAGCACCATGGCCATGATGCGAAACAGACAGCGTCCCTCCAAAGTGTGTGATTTGCCGTGTAACCGACCTATTGACAGGAAACTGCGCGGTCGAGCACGAGCTCGAGCAATTGTGCGGGGGCTCGACAGCAACGAATCACTGTGCCCCCACGTCTCTGACGCCTGCTTAGAACGGGCGCTGAATGCAGTTACCTGAATCGATAGGAACAACGCTGCTCACATCCTCAGGCACTGACCTTGCTGGGATAACCCAACTCTTCAATCAATGAGCGGATGTGCTGCGGGCTCTCATCGCTCTCAACCATCACCCTGCCAGCCGCACGGTCCACTTCGACCCTGGCGTCATGATCCATAGCCTGGATCGCCTTGGTGATTTTGCTGACGCAACTGCCACAACCCATTCCAGAGACTTCCAAAACGAACATAACGTGCCCCTCTTGCTAGGTGGCGCCATTGCCACACCTGCAGCATCAACCTTGACCTCATGGCAAGGTCAAGCCCGTCTAGTCGTATTTAATCCGGTGTAGCGAACGGCATAACCTTGCAGACCACTCGGCGCATCGAAGCGGCCAATGATTATCGCGCCGTGGGCTTCGACCGTATTGATTGGTTCCGGCAGTTCCTCCGCCAGAGAGGCGGCAGCCGGCAAGCCCAGCAGACTCATGGCCACCAGCACTATAGGGACGGACTTGAACTGCCTTATGGCTGGGCACCCTGCTCCAGTTGTTCCAGGGCGCGAGCGAGGCTCGCGCGGGACAACTCACCGAGGTGGCTGCCTACTTGGCGGCCATCGGCGTCGTAGAACAACGTAGTGGGCAGGGCCATGGAACCGACCTGCTGGCCGAGCCGTCCGTCGCTGTCGAGCAGGACATTTTGCAGGTTCAGCCCGGCGGCATCGAGGAAGCGGCGGATTTCGTCTTCGCCCTCGCCCTGATTGACGAACAGAAAGGTCAGTGCCTGCTTCCTGGCCTGAGCCTCGGCCAACACTGGCATTTCCCGCCGACAGGGTGGGCACCAGGTCGCCCAGAGGTTGATCACCAACGGCTTGCCCCGATAATCCTGCAGCGCTACTGGAGCACCGCTGCTATCGCGCAGTGCCAGTTCGGGCAGGCGCGTGCCTTGCTCGAAGGCATGCCAAGCGAGGCTGCCGAAGCCCCAGCTCAGCACGCCGACCGCCAGCGCCACGCCGAGCGGCTTGCGCAATCCACGGTCACGCCAGGCCTGCCAACTGCCCAGCAGCAGCGCCGCGATTATGCCGGGCCAGGCGATGAAGCCGCCGTCGCGAATGTCTATCACTCGCCAGAGTTCGCCCTGGTAGTGTTCGAAATACCCCACCACGAAGGCCAGACGCGCCACCAACAAGGCGACCAGCAGCAGCCGGAATACCTGCTGTTCGGGGTTGCGCGCGCTGGCCCGACCGACCCACCAGCCGGTCAGCATGGCCAGCAGCAGACTGCCGATCAGCAGTAGATGAGGGACGCCCATGGTCAGCGGCCCCAGGTTGACGGTCAGCATCAACGATACTCCCAGGCACTAGTGGCCTGTGTGGCGAGTTCAAATTAGTTAATTTCGGCGCGGAGGACCCGATACTGCGTTGTCGCTCCTCGCCATAGCCCGCCATGACTCGTCGCAGCGCCTTGTCTCGGAACCTCGACCACTTGCACCTGCGTTAACCGACTAAGCGTACAGGTCGCAGGCCAAATAATTAACAGGCTCGGGTCTGCCTGCGCGTGCCGGCGCACTCGGCATCAGCGAAGCTCATCAGCTTCATCGGAAAACTCAGCGGGTGGAGTCCGGGTATTTTGCCAAAATAAGGCCGTCTCTTTCAGAGCGTCCCTAAGGACTCAGTTCAGCGGCATGGTTGCGCGTTTATTGCAAAAACACCCTCTGCCCCCTACCCATAGAGGACGCATCCGCTCAATCGCGCGAACTCCCGCGCACTCTGTTTGTTGGCCACTCTGAGAACGCCAGAAAATACAGAAGAATGAAGTTGATGACCGGCACGATCATCAGCAACCCCAACCACTGCGAGTACCCCGCCTTCCGAAAGATGAAACAGAAAGGCAGGATAATCAGCCCTGCAACGACCAGCATCATCAATGGCCCAAATGGCCACATCGTAGAGTCATGCATTGTTCGTCTCCGAGCGATTGTTTAGAGATCAGTTGAGCTTTTCCCACTTTCAGCCGATTACCACACGCCGTAGACGCAGTGCATTGAACACCACCGAAGCAGAACTCACGCTCATAGCCAGCGCGGCAATCATGGGCGACAGCAAGAGGCCGGTGAGTGGATACAACAGCCCGGCTGCAAGTGGAATGCCCATCGCGTTGTACAGAAAGGCAAACCCCAGGTTCTGGCGCATGTTCCTCACCGTGGCGACTGACAAGGTTCGCGCACGCAGAATCCCCATCAAGTCACCCTTGACCAGGGTCACCTGAGCACTGTTCATCGCCACATCGGTGCCGGTGCCCATGGCAATGCCCACGTCGGACCGGGCCAGCGCTGGGGCATCGTTGATGCCATCCCCCGCCATTGCCACACGCCGGCCATAGGCCTGCAGGTCGGCTACCAAACGCTCCTTGTCTTGAGGTTTGACTTCGCCATGCACCTCGTCGATGCCCAGCTGCTTTGCTACAGCCCGTGCGGTAGTGAGGCCATCGCCGGTCGCCATGATGACTTTCACCTCCTCGGTTTGCAGCCTGCTTACTGCCTCTTGAGAGGTCGGCTTGACCGGATCCGACACCGCCAGCAGCCCCGCCAACACGCCATCGGCTGCCAGGTAGATGATGCTGATACCCTCGAGGCGTAGCTGCTCGGCGCGATTTCTCAGCGGCGCGATGTCCACCCCCGCATCCGCCATCAGGGCGCTATTGCCCAGCTGTAGGTTTGCACCGTCTACCTGGCCGCTCACACCAATACCGGAGGCGGACTCGAATGAGTCCGGCTTGCTCAACTCGAGCCTTTGGGCACGAGCATGGTCGACGATGGCATGCGCCAGAGGATGTTCGCTGCCCTGATCGAGACTGGCAGCCAGGCGCAACACCTCTACTGAATCGAACTGGGCAGTCGCCTCCGCGCTATGAAAAACCGGCCGCCCCTCAGTCAGGGTGCCGGTCTTGTCGACGATCAGTGTGTCGATCTTGCAGAGGTTCTCGATGGCGCTGGCATCCCTGAACAGCACACCGCTGCTGGCGGCCTTGCCAGTAGCCACCATGATCGACATGGGTGTGGCCAGGCCAAGGGCACAGGGACAGGCGATGATCAATACGGCCACTGCGTTAATCAGGCCGAACACCCAACCGGGCTCTGGACCGAACAGCCCCCAAGCGAAGAAGGTCAGTATCGCGATAGCGATGACCCCGAGCACGAAATAGCCGGCGACGGTGTCCGCCATACGTTGCATGGGCGCTTTCGAACGCTGCGCACGAGCGACCATCTGCACAATCTGCGACAGCGTGGTCTCGCTGCCGACCTTCTCGGCACTCATGACCAGGCTGCCGTGAGTATTGAGCGTGGCGCCAATGAGCGTATCGCCTGCCCTCTTCATCACCGGCACGGGCTCACCCGTCAGCATGGATTCATCGACGGCGCTCTCCCCCTCCAGAACACTGCCATCGACCGGTACTTTCTCACCCGGCCTGACTCGCAGATGGTCGCCCTGATGGACGTGGGCAAGGGGGATGTCCTCCTCCTGGCCATCCGCATTGATCCGCCGGGCCGTTTTTGGCGCCAGTCCCAGCAGCGACTTGATCGCCGCTGAAGTTTGCGAGCGCGCTTTGAGTTCGAGCATTTGTCCCAGCAGGGTCAGGGAAATGATGACCGCGGCCGCCTCGAAGTAGACCCCAATACGCCCGTCCTGCATGAAGGTTTGCGGGAATAGCTGCGGGAACAAGGTTGCCGCCACGCTGTACAGATAGGCCGCCGATGTACCGAGGCCGATCAGGGTCCACATGTTCGGGCTGCGATGGCGCACGGATGCCACGCCGCGAACAAAGAAAGGCCAGCCCGCCCATAGGGTCACGGGTGTGGCGATGATCAGCTCGACCCAGTTTTGCGTCGCACCATGAAAAATCTGCAACGTATGACCGGCCATCGCCAGTACCGTCACGATCACCGTCAGCGGCAGCGTCCACCAGAAACGGCGGGAAAAATCCCTGAGCTCAGGATTTTCCTCTTCATCCAGTTCGGGCATGACCGGTTCCAACGCCATGCCACATTTGGGGCAGGTACCAGGGCCGGGCTGGCGGATTTCAGGATGCATGGGGCAGGTGTACTCAGCCGCCTGCGCTATCGGCTCAGGCGTCTCATGGGGCGCATGCCCTGCATGCTCAGCCGCGGCCTGAGGGCCGACGTAGGACTGCGGCTGAGCACGAAACTTGTCCTGACACTTCTGGCTGCAGAAACGATAGGTCTGTCCTTCGAACTGTTCAGCGAACTGGCTATCGCCGCTGACAGTCATGCCGCACACCGGATCCGTCAGCCCTTGCTGTTGTGGTTCACCCGGCTTGGAGTGAGCGGGATGGTGGTGGCTCGCAGAACTGTGCATGCGCTACTTCCTGGTATCGTCGGTGGAGTCATCTGTTGTGTCACGGTGCGGCGCATGCCCTCCGTGCTTATGCCCAAACAGGTGCATCAAGGGGCACAGCAGCAGAATCAGGTAAGGCAGGTAGGGCAACACCTGCGAGGCATGGTTGTAGTGCTCGCGCAGCAGATAGAACACGCCGATGACCAGCAACATCATCAGCGCTACAGCAGCTTTGCTGCGCCAGAAGGATGGGGAGGGATCGGCCGGCTTAGGCAAATGGGTCATCACTCACTCTCCTTGGTTCATCCAGTCGGGCTTTGTTCAGCTCTATATCAGTGATGCTAGACAACGCCCGCTGCGATGTATTGACACTCATCAAGGTGTCATTACTTGACTTTAATCTGACCGACCATCCCGGACTGATAGTGACCCGGAACGTTGCAGGCGAATTCAAGACGAGTGTTCTTGGCGAACGTCCAGACCAGCTCTGCGGTTGCGCCAGGCTCGATCAAGACGCTGTTGGGATCGTTATGCTCCATCCCGACCATTTTCATCCCGCCCATGGCGTGACTCATGTCACCCATGCCTGACCCCTTACCAGTGAAGCTGAGCGTTCCGTTCTGAAACATGCTCATCATCTCTTTCTGATGAGCGGCATGTGCTACGGCTGTGCCAATATTGAACTCATGCAGAAGTGAGCCTTCGTTTAAAAGAACGAATCGAACAGTTTCTCCAGGTTTGATAGCGATATTTGTGGGTGCAAAGAAAATGTCCCCCATTCTTATTTCGATCGTGCGGTCCGCTGCTGACACCGGGCCAGGCCTACCGATATCTTCTTGCACATGCCCTGCTCCGGCCATCGCTGCAGATGCGGCTGACCAGGTGAATACGGCTAAGAGAAAGGAACAGCGTCGAGCGTTCATGGTTAAACCTCAAGTCGTATTGGGTAATACACCAATGATGCTATAGACAGCCAGCTGCCAGTTTAATGACCTGAAAACTACATTATTGTCAGTATCCGCACTGAAAGCAGAGACAATATCTATATATTAAGTACGACTAGCGGAACAACGCTCACTTATACAAACAGCCAGCAGCCTGGCCCGCACTTTAATTTTAATAACCGCACAAAAAAGCACGGCGCCATATAGGCGCCGCCAGGCCAAAGGAGCAATCACGAAAGGCCTAGAAGATGGGAAAACTTACTTGTGCATGTACTCGTTCATCATTAACTTGTGCTCACGCACCATCTGGTTGAGCACATCGTCCACCAACTTGTCGTGCTGCTCCATCCAGGCCAGATGCTGTTCCGTGCTCATCGATGGGTCGGGATGGTTCTCATGCAACTGCTTCATTATATCGCCCAGCATTTCCATATGTTCAGCCATGTGTACATGGCGCTGGCCCGGTGCCGCTTGTTCCGCCTGAATCAGTACAGCCTCTGCACGATCCCTTAGCTCTTCTATCCGCTCAAAAGTTCGATCACCGCCACCTTCTGCCCAGACGGAAGTTGCCATCAAGATTGAAACAATCAGCAGCAGAGATTTCATAAGTTTCATGGGACGCCCCTCATTTTAAGTTTCCCGTACACCAACAGTCTTCTGCATAGTGAGTGCAAGATGCCGGAGAAGCACATATCCAGTGCTCATGAACTCACCCTAGACAACTCTCCCTGACAGCGGCCTGAAGCGCGGATTACATTTCTGTCAGGCTCTGGTTGGCTAGAGCGTTTCACTGCACACTCGGGCCGACATTCGTTTGAGTAAAACCGCATGAGACTATTGGTAGCTGAGGATGAGCCGAAAACCGGCACCTACTTACAGCAGGGGCTCAGAGAAGCAGGGTTCAACGTCGATCGGGTTACCACCGGCACGGATGCGCTGCAGCATGCACTGAGTGAGGAGTACGACTTATTGATCCTCGATGTCATGATGCCGGGCCTGGATGGCTGGGAAGTGCTGCGCATGGCGCGCGCGGCGGGCAAGGATGTTCCGGTGCTGTTCCTCACCGCCCGCGACCGGGTGGAAGACCGGGTAAAAGGGCTCGAACTGGGCGCTGACGACTACTTGATCAAACCTTTCGCCTTTTCTGAGCTGCTCGCACGGGTTAGAACCCTCTTGCGCCGCGGCAACAACAGCCCCACCCAGACCCACTTGAAGGTTGCCGATCTGGATGTGGATTTACTCAAACGCAGAGCCACCCGTGCAGGAAAACGCATTGATCTGACCGCCAAGGAATTTGCCTTGTTGGAGTTGCTGCTACGTCGGCGCGGCGAAGTGCTGCCAAAGTCGCTGATTGCCTCACAAGTCTGGGACATGAACTTCGATAGCGACACCAACGTCATCGAGGTGGCCATCCGGCGCTTGCGGGCGAAAATCGATGACGACTTCGAACCCAAACTCATCCACACCGCTCGCGGCATGGGTTACATGCTGGACGCCCCGGAGAGCAAATGAGGCGCCTATCCCTGACCACACGCTTGAGCCTGATGTTCATGCTCGCAGTGACTGGCGTACTGATCGTGGCCGGGCTCAGTTTTAACCACCTCAGCCGTCATCATTTCAAATCCCTGGATCGGCAAGAGCTGCTGGAAAAGGCCCACGCGGTCCAAGGCATACTCGGAGAGCTGACCAGCCTCGACAACTTTGCGGCGCTGAAACCTCAACTGAGTGCCTTGCTGGGCGCCCACAGAGACTTGACGGCCATTATCAAAGACCACAACGGCCGGGTGCTGTTCGCCGATCCAGGACCGGTCAATCTTCCAGAGCGCTTCAGCGTCATCGCCGGCAACGCCATCTGGGAGTGGCATGATCAGCAACAAGTGTTTCGTGGTCTGACCCGACAGGTAAAGGGCCCTGGGCAGGAGTCGCCCCTGACCCTGATGCTGGTGCTCGACGTGACCCAGCACATGTACTTCTTCGATGCACTGGAGCGCTGGTTCGCGATTGGCCTGATCATCAGCGCCCTGGTCAGCGCCGCACTGGGCTGGCTGTTGGCCCGCAGTGGCTTAGGCCCTTTGCGTCATGTGACGGCGGTAGCGGCCGCCATGTCGGCCAAGTCGCTTAAGGAACGTATTCCCTTGGCACCGGTGCCTCTAGAACTGCAACAACTGGTTTCCTCCTTCAACGCCATGCTGGCACGCCTGGATGAAGCCTTTGTACGACTTTCCAATTTCTCCGCCGATATCGCACACGAGCTGCGCACACCCGTCAGCAACCTGATGACCCATACCGAGGTGGTGCTGTCCAGGAAGCGCAACATAGAGGACTACGAGGAGAACCTGTATTCGAATCTGGATGACTTGAAACGCATGTCGCGGATGATCGATGACATGCTTTTTCTGGCCAAGGCAGACAACGGTTTGATCATTCCAGAGCATCAGAAGATTGCCCTCGAAGAGGTAATTGGCACGCTGTGTGAGTATTACCGCCTGCTGGCTGACGAACATAATATCGAGCTCAAGGTGACCGGCTCCGGAGAAGTGCAGGGTGATGTGCTGATGCTCCACCGCGCCATTTCCAACCTGCTGTCCAATGCGCTTCGTTACACACCAGAAGGCCATACCATCACGGTAAGTATCAATCAGACCACGCAGTGCACCCAGCTGACCGTGAAGAACCCGGGTGAGATCATTCCACCCGAGCACCTTGAACGCCTGTTCGACCGTTTCTACCGTGCGGACCCTGCCCGCCGCGAAGGCAGCCCCAGCAATGCCGGGCTCGGCCTGGCCATCACTCGCTCCATCATCGAGGCGCACCAGGGCAAGATCTGGTGCACCTCAGCCGATGGACAGACCGTGTTCCATATGCAGTTTCCTCGGCCTGAAGGCTCGACAGAGTCTCAATGAGCACAGAGCAAAGCGAGCTGAACTCCGGCGCCCTGGTAGAAGACCGGTTAATAACGGCGTCAGTCGAATGCTGAAGCCTGACAGTCGAGGAGTATCGCCGTGCATTCTCCCCATAGCGTCTGCTGGCACGGAAAAGCCTGGATATCACCCGGACTGGGTATCTTTCTGGGGCGAGTCGGTAGCCATGCTTGGCACAGCCATATGGCTCATCAGATCACCATCAATCTGGGCGCCAGACTGACGGTTAACAGCCAGACCGCCTCAGTCAGCGCCAATGCCGTCTGCATCACCGCAGGCGTCGTTCACCAGATCGAAGCAGATGAGATTTTATCGATTTATCTGGATGCCCTGTCTGCTGAGGCCCGAGCGCTGTCGATTGAGCCTGGGACGGGCCTCGCCTCGATCCAGGTAAACGACAGTACAGCCCTGCAAACGCTTCTGCACGAGCCCCGCACCTCGGCTCAGCACATTCGGGACGAGGTGCGCAACGTCCTTCGCCTGGAGTGCATGCCTGTCCCAGATACACGACTGCTCGCGGTATTTTCGGCATTAAACGAGTCGCTGAATGATCGGCAGGAACTGGCTCAACTGGTACACCTATCGCCCACCCGCTTTTCCCATTGGTTCGTCAAACAGACGGGTTTGCCGCTGCGCAGCTATCGCAGGTGGGTGCGCCTGATCGTGGCCCTCCAGCACATCGCCAGTGGCGACAACCTCACCCAAGCCGCACATAGCGCTGGGTTTGCCGATGCGGCGCACTTTTCCCATACTTTCCACAGCCTTTTCGGTATCGATCCATCTTCTGCGCTTGGGCATGTCAGCCTACGCGGCTGAACACAGCTTTTTCGTTCAAGCGCAGACCAGGCAACCAGAGCAGAGTGATAGCCATCGAACGGAGGACGCACGATGAGCAACTCACTCAGATTCATCATTCGCTGGTTCAGTTACCCCTTGATCTTCGCTGGCGCGGCAGCCGCGATGATCGGCATGCTCTATGCGGACATTCCCTACTGGCCAACCACTCCGCTCATCGCGGCGGGCGGCATCCTTCTGATCGCTCTGCTGGAGCGACTGCAGCCCTTTAGGGAGGACTGGCTGGAGGATCATCAGGACACCCGGACTGACCTCATACACCTGATCGTCAATCTGTCGGTGATCCAGTTCACCGCGACCATCCTGGCCCAGCTTGGCGATTGGTTTCCTGATGCGCTGAGCACCTTCCCCACTACTCTTCCGCTGTGGGGTCAGCTGATTATCGTGGCGATCATCCTCGACCTCAGCTTGTACGGCATGCATCGCCTGAGCCATCACCTACCCTGGCTGTGGCACCTGCATGCCCCCCACCATAGCGCTGAGCGCTTGTACTGGATGAATAGCGAGCGTCGGCACCCCCTGCACGCGGCCATCATGGCGGGGCCGGGCCTACTGCTCTTGTTCATGATGGGCGCTCCAGCTGCCGTGGTAGCCACTTGGTTCGGCATCCTCACGGTGCACCTGGCCTTTCAGCACGCCAACCTCGACTACAGCTTAGGCTGGCTGCGAAAAGTGATTGGCGTGGCAGAAACCCATCGCTGGCATCACAAACGCGACTTTGAGGATGCTCAAGTCAATTTCGGTGAGTTTCTGCTGATCTGGGACCACCTGCTGGGCAGCTTCTATGACAGCGCAGGCAAGCTGGCTAGCGCCGAGGTCGGGCTGCGTGATGAGCAGTACCCGACCGACTACCTAGGACAGTTGGTCGAGCCTTTCATTACGAGTGGCAAACAGGGGTTGGCAAGCAGGAAAGCTGGTTAGAATTGTGGGGATACCAGCATTGATAGTCGTCGCCGACGGCTCATGCTGCCTGTAATCCCTGAGTAGCTGTTCGACACGTGCCTCTACCCCCCTCAGAGTCGTAAACCCCAGCGCAGGCAACCCTAGAACAGCGGGCGGGGCCCCTTCCTGCGGCGATTAACGATCAGCGCTACCCAACGCCGCCCACCAGCACCTGCTTGTGATCGGCAGCCCGTGATACCCTTGCGCCCATTTCTAAACAGTTGGGGCGCGAGGCATCTACATGCGGGTCTGGCTCTATTCAAATTGGATAGCCAACCCGTCGCTCAACGGGTCGCAACCACCTGCTACGGCATGCACAACGCCTGGCGAACAACCCCAAAATCCGCCCCACGAATTTTAAAGACTTGCGCTAACTATCTGATGAATATGGCTACTCAGGATTTATCCGCTCATACCCCGATGATGCAGCAATACTGGCGACTGAAGAATCAGCACCCGGATCAGCTGATGTTTTACCGCATGGGCGACTTCTACGAGATCTTCTACGAGGACGCCAAGAAGGCGGCCAAGTTGCTCGACATCACCCTGACCGCGCGTGGCCAATCCGCTGGCCAGGCCATCCCCATGTGCGGGATTCCCTACCATGCCGCCGAAGGCTATCTGGCCAAGCTGGTCAAGCTCGGCGAGTCGGTGGTGATCTGCGAGCAGGTCGGTGATCCGGCGACCAGCAAAGGCCCGGTGGAGCGTCAGGTGGTGCGCATCATCACCCCC
This sequence comes from Pseudomonas taeanensis MS-3, assembly GCF_000498575.2. GTDB lineage: Bacteria > Pseudomonadota > Gammaproteobacteria > Pseudomonadales > Pseudomonadaceae > Aquipseudomonas > Aquipseudomonas taeanensis. The sequence continues at coordinate 538,233 of NZ_AWSQ01000002.1, read as the reverse complement.
GGCACGGTCAGCGATGAAGCCTTGCTCGATGAACGCCGCGACAATCTGCTGGCCGCGGTATTGGGCGACGAGCGCCTGTTCGGCCTGGCCGTGCTGGATATCACCAGCGGCCGCTTCAGCGTGCTGGAGATCAATGGCTGGGAAAACCTGCTGGCCGAACTCGAGCGCCTCAATCCAGTCGAGCTGTTGATTCCGGATGACTGGCCACAGGGCCTGCCAGCGGAAAAACGCCGCGGCGCCAAGCGCCGTGCGCCCTGGGACTTCGAGCGTGATTCGGCGCTCAAAAGCCTCTGCCAGCAGTTTGCTACTCAGGACCTGAAGGGCTTCGGCTGCGAGAACCTGACCCTGGCTATCGGCGCCGCCGGCTGCCTGCTCGGCTATGCCAAGGAAACCCAGCGCACCGCCCTGCCGCACCTGCGCAGCCTGCGCCATGAGCGCCTCGACGACACGGTGATCCTCGACGGCGCCAGCCGGCGCAACCTGGAGCTGGACGTGAATCTCGCCGGCGGTCGCGACAACACCCTGCAATCGGTGGTCGACCGTTGCCAGACCGCCATGGGCAGCCGCCTGCTCAGTCGCTGGCTGAATCGACCACTGCGCGATCGCGTGGTGCTGGAGGCGCGCCAAGGCTCAATCGCCTGTCTGCTTGAGCGCTATCGCTTCGAGACCCTGCAGCCACAACTCAAGGAAATCGGCGACCTGGAGCGCATCCTTGCCCGTATCGGCCTGCGCAATGCCCGACCACGGGATCTGGCGCGTCTGCGTGACGCCTTGGCGGCCCTGCCAGAGCTGCAAACGGCCATGGCGGAACTGGACTCGCCACACCTGAGTGAGCTGTCCGACACGGTACGTACCTACCCCGAGTTAGCCGAGCTGTTGGCGCGCGCGGTGATCGACAATCCTCCCGCGGTAATCCGGGACGGCGGCGTTCTGAAGACCGGCTACGACGCCGAGCTGGACGAACTGCAGTCGCTCAGCGAAAACGCCGGGCAGTACCTGATGGACCTGGAGACCCGGGAAAAAGCTCGCACCGGGCTGGCCAATCTCAAGGTCGGCTATAACCGCGTGCACGGCTACTTCATCGAGCTGCCGAGCAAACAGGCCGAACAGGCACCCGCCGACTATATCCGTCGGCAGACCCTCAAAGGCGCCGAACGCTTTATCACCCCGGAGCTCAAGGAATTCGAGGACAAGGCGCTGTCGGCCAAGAGCCGCGCCCTGGCCCGCGAGAAGCTGCTGTATGACGAGTTGTTGGAACACTTGATCAGCCATCTTGCTCCTTTGCAAGACAGCGCCGCCGCCCTGGCCGAGTTGGATGTGCTGAGCAACCTGGCCGAACGGGCCTTGAATCTCGATTTGAATCGCCCGCGTTTCGTCGACGAGCCCTGCATGCGCATCGAGCAAGGCCGCCACCCGGTGGTCGAGCAAGTGTTGTCCACGCCGTTCGTCGCCAATGACCTGAGCCTGGATGATGCGACACGCATGCTGATCATCACCGGGCCGAACATGGGCGGTAAATCCACTTATATGCGCCAGACCGCCTTGATCGTCTTGCTCGCGCATATCGGCAGCTTCGTCCCGGCGGCCAGCTGCGAACTGTCCCTGGTTGACCGCATCTTCACCCGCATCGGCTCCAGCGACGACCTGGCCGGTGGCCGCTCGACCTTTATGGTGGAGATGAGCGAGACCGCGAACATCCTGCACAACGCGACCGAACGCAGCCTGGTGCTGATGGACGAAGTCGGGCGTGGCACCAGCACCTTCGATGGCCTGTCGCTGGCCTGGGCCGCCGCCGAGCAACTGGCCCACCTGCGGGCCTATACGCTGTTCGCCACCCACTATTTCGAACTCACCGTGCTACCGGAAAGCCAACCGATCGTAGCCAACGTGCACCTCAACGCCACCGAACATAACGAACGCATCGTGTTCTTGCATCACGTTCTGCCCGGCCCCGCCAGCCAGAGCTATGGTTTAGCCGTAGCGCAGTTGGCCGGTGTACCCAACCCCGTGATCCTGCGTGCCCGTGAACACCTGGCCAGGCTGGAAACCACCAGCCTGCCCCACGACTTGCCACACCAAGAGCCTGGCCAGGCAAGCACACCGCAACAGAGCGATCTGTTCGCCAGCCTGCCACACCCCGTGCTGGAAGAATTATCGAAAATCAACCCCGATGATCTAACGCCACGTCGAGCACTTGAGCTGTTATATACATGGAAGACACGCATCTAACGCATAAACACACAAGCTGTTAGAATCGCGCGCATTTTTACGATTGCCCGGTTACAGCCTGAGCCGTGGCTACTACTGAACGTCTGCAAGCCCTGCACATAAAGGGAGCAGAACGCTGCCCTAGGAGATAATCAGACCATGACCTTCGTCGTTACCGACAACTGCATCAAGTGCAAATACACCGACTGCGTGGAAGTCTGCCCGGTTGACTGCTTCTACGAAGGCCCGAACTTCCTGGTGATCCACCCGGACGAGTGCATCGACTGCGCACTCTGCGAACCGGAGTGCCCAGCCCAGGCGATCTTCTCCGAAGACGAAGTGCCCGAGGACATGCAGGAATATATCGAGCTGAATGCCGATCTGGCCGAGGTCTGGCCAAACATCACCGAAAAGAAAGAAGCGCTTGAAGACGCCGAAGAGTGGGATGGCGTGAAAGACAAACTGCAACACCTGGAGCGCTGAACCACATTCGGCGCTGACTAAAAGACCCGCCTCGTGCGGGTCTTTTGCTTTTCTTCAGGCAAAAAAAGGGGCGGTTTTACCCGCCCACTCTTTTGTCCCTATTCCCTCTATTTCCTAGCTCATCATCCTGATGAAGTTGCATCCCGCTACTGTCCTGGTCACCATCCTTAGCAACCCGTGTCTGTCCGTTGACACAGGTGTAATACTAGCGCTTTTCTGATTCCTCACAAGCCATGATAAGCGCGTCCCGGACAACCACCCCCTCTCTACAAAAATAATTATTCCATAAAAATCAGTTAGTTATATTTTACACAACCAATTAGTAGCGCTTTGCCAGCCCCTACTCACCGCAATCACTTACAGGCCGTGTAAGTCATCACTTACACGGCCACACACAAAAAACCCGGCAGAAGCCGGGTTTAGTGTGGTGAGTGCGTGATATCACTGAAATAAAGCGTCACTCGATAAACCATTCTTTTCCAGTATCTCCCTCAACCGCTTGAGTGCCTCCACCTGAATCTGGCGCACTCGCTCGCGGGTCAGACCAATTTCCTGGCCGACTTCTTCCAGGGTACAGCTTTCATGGCCGCGCAGACCAAAGCGGCGCACCACCACTTCACGTTGTTTGTCGGTCAGTTCTGATAGCCACTGATCAATGCTTTGCGAGAGATCATCGTCCTGCAATAGCTCGCATGGGTCAGTGGGACGATCATCGGTCAGGGTATCGAGTAGAGTTTTGTCCGAGTCCTGTCCCAGCGAGACATCCACCGAAGACACTCGCTCATTCAGGCCAAGCATGCGCTTGACGTCACTCACAGGTTTATCCAGCAGATTGGCTATCTCTTCGGCTGAAGGCTCGTGATCGAGCTTCTGGGTCAGCTCACGAGCGGCTCGCAGGTAGACATTGAGCTCTTTGACCACATGAATCGGCAAACGGATAGTTCGCGTCTGATTCATGATTGCCCGCTCGATGGTCTGACGGATCCACCAGGTCGCATAGGTCGAGAAACGGAAACCGCGCTCGGGATCGAACTTCTCGACTGCCCGGATCAGGCCGAGGTTGCCCTCTTCGATCAAGTCCAGCAGCGACAGGCCGCGATTGACATAACGGCGAGCAATTTTCACCACCAGACGCAGATTGCTCTCGATCATGCGCTTACGCCCAGCCGGATCACCCTTCTGCGCTAGGCGCGCGAAGAACACTTCCTCTTCGGGGGTGAGCAGGGGGGAAAAGCCAATTTCGTTGAGATACAGCTGAGTCGCGTCGAGCGCGCGAGTGTAGTCGATGTACTTGTGCTGCTTGCTGCTGGTGGAGTTTTTAGCCTTAGTGCGAGTGGGTTGCTTTTCAGCCTCCTCATTCGACACATCGTCCAAGACAATGCCCGGCTCCATCAGGAGTACCGCATCGTCGACGTCAAACTCCGGCGCTTCTTTTTTTTTGAGTGCCATTATTGTTGTCCCTTGCTGAGTTCGACAGCAAGCTCAGGCGGCGCCACTCTCCTTGGCATCACCAAAGCCCGTCCATCCCACGTGGAAGAACAGGCAGAACGCAGATCAACGGCGTGGCAAGTACTGCAGCGGATCGACAGGTTTTCCCTGGCGGCGAATTTCAAAATGAAGCTTCACCCGGTCGGCTCCTGTGGAACCCATTTCGGCAATTGTCTGCCCGGCTTTGACCCTTTGCCCCTCCTGCACCAACAGCCTGCGGTTGTGTCCGTAGGCACTTACGTAGGTATCGCTGTGTTTGATGATCACCAACTCGCCGTAGCCCCGCAAACCACTCCCGGCGTACACAACTGACCCATCAGACGCAGCTAAAACAGGCTCGCCCAATTCCCCGGCGATATCAATGCCTTTATTCAAACTCCCGTTTGAGGAGAACCGCCCGATGACCGTGCCCTTCGACGGCCAGGCCCAGCCAGCTGCAGAGCGCGGCACCGAGTGCACCGGAGTGGTCGCAGGCGTGACCTTGATTGGCGCTGGTGTTGTAGCCCCAGTACGCGCCGGAGGAGCTTGAATCGGGGCCACAGGTCGACTGACGGGCGCCTTGGTCACCAGCACAGGCGCGGGTGCCGCCACAACTTGACGAGTCGGCTGCCGGCCATCGAAACGGATCACCTGCCCGACTCGAATCAGATAGGGCGGCGCAATCTTGTTGCGCGCCGCTAAAGCCTTCCAATCCCAACCAAAGCGAAACGCAATCGAATAGAGCGTATCGCCCCGTCGCACTACATAGTGGCCCTTAGTAACAGGCTGGCGCTGCCGGGTTGACGCGCCACCTGCATGGTTGCGATCAACAACCTGCACGCCTCCTGGTGGAGGGCTGGCACATCCGGCCAATAAGGCGCCAAGAGTCAGGGCAGCCAACAGGCATCCAGCGCTAGCGTAGCGAATTCGCGGTTGCATGGCAGTTGAACTCACCCGGCTCTCCCGTTTTGGCGTCTAAGTATTGGCGCGTATTGTGCCGGAATTATTCGACGCAGCCAGCGCTTTGCTGACTGCGTCCTGCCAACCATTCCAACCCAAGCACCAGTGACACACCGCCCAGGGCCAACAGAATGGCCAGCATCAATTGTGGGTCCTGGCCAGTGATCTCGGCAAAGCGCCCTGGCAAGAGGTTGACTTGTGATAGCGGCACTTGTAGACCGTGACTGTCGGTTCGCCATGTCAGGGTCTCTTTCCATGGCCAGACCTTATTCAACGAACCCAGCATCAAGCCCGTCAGAAAAGCCAAGGCCAGGTCACGCCAACGCACAAGCAACCAACGTAGCACGCCAGCAAAGCTGACAATACCGACCAAACAACCGCTGGCGAATAGCACCAGCACACCCAGATCCAGGTTTTTGATCGCACCGAGAATGACCGGGTACAGCCCCAGCAACAGCAGAATGAAACTGCCGGAAATACCGGGCAAAATCATCGCGCAGATGGCAATGGCACCGGCCATGAACAGGCTCAACGGATCACTGCCCCACTGCATCGGTGATGCCACGGTGATCCAGTAAGCGAAGGCTATGCCGAAAACGAAACTGACTGCACGACTCCAGTTTCTGCGCTGAATCTCCCGCGCCACCATGTGCGAGGAAATCAGGACCAGGCCAAAAAAGAACGACCAGACCAAAATAGGCTGCTGAACCAATAAGTAGGTGATCAAGCGCGCCAGACTGACGACACTGGTCAGAATCCCCGCCAGCAAAATCAGCAGAAACGTGGCATTGGCAGCCTGCCACGCAGCGGCAACCCGGCCGCGCAGCAAAAGACCAAGCGCGGCAGGCACGCTGGCGATCGAGCGCAGCAACTCATCGTAAATGCCACTGATAAAGGCCACGGTGCCTCCGGAAACGCCGGGAACAACGTCGGCCGCGCCCATGGCGACGCCCTTGGCATATAGCAAAAAATAATTTTTCATAGGTCCATCTAGGCAAGAAATCAGGCCAAAGGCCCATTGAGCAACGGCACGAAACGCACCGAATCCAGTACGTGCCTGGAAAATCCATGCTCTTCGCGCGTGATTAATAACAGTTGTTGCACATCGCCGGCACCCACTGGAATCACCAGACGCCCCTCGGGTGCCAACTGGTCGAGCAAGGCCTGCGGCACCTCGGCGGCGGCTGCGGTCACGATGATGCCGTTGTAAGGCGCCAGTGCCGGCCAGCCTTCCCAACCATCGCCCCAGCGAAACACCACATTGCGCAGGCTGAGCTCCGCCAGACGCTCTTTTGCGCGATCCTGTAAGCCCTGAATACGCTCGACGGTAAACACCCGCTCGACCAGTTGCGCCAGGACCGCGGTCTGGTAGCCCGAGCCGGTGCCAATCTCCAACACCTTATCCAGCGGCCCAGCCGCCAATAGCAGCTCACTCATCCGCGCCACCATATAGGGCTGCGAGATGGTCTGGTTATTGCCGATTGGCAGCGCGGTGTCTTCATAGGCACGGTGAGCCAGGGCTTCATCGACAAACAGGTGGCGCGGGGTCCGGCGAATCACTTCCAGCACCTGGGCGTTAGACAGCCCCTCTTCATACAGGCGCTGAATCAACCGCTCGCGGGTACGCTGCGAGGTCATGCCGATGCCATGTCGATGCAGTTCATCCTGCTCGCGATTCATTAGAGCAAACCCTCAAGCCAAGGCTGCAAACTGCTGAAGCCATCCTGAAAGGTACGATCCAGCTGCAACGGCGTTATAGAGACGTAGCCTTGCATGACCGCATGAAAATCCGTTCCTTCGCCGCCGTCCTCGGCATCGCCGGCGGCCGAAATCCAGTATCCCTCTTTACCCCGCGGGTTAACCACCTTGACTGGCGCTGCGGCACGCGCACGATGCCCCAGGCGGGTCAGCTGGATACCGCGAATATGTTCCAGGGGCAGGTTGGGAATATTGACGTTGAGTACGGTGCGCGGCGGTAAATCGAGACGCTCATGGGCCTCCACTAACTTGCGCGCGAAATACGCAGCAGTCGGCAAATTCTCTGGAGAGCGAGACAGCAAGGAGAAAGCGAACGCCGGGCGCGCCAGGAAACGGCCCTCCAAGGCAGCAGCCACGGTGCCTGAATACAACACGTCATCGCCAAGGTTTGCCCCCAGGTTGATGCCCGATACCACCAGATCCGTCGGATACGGCAACAGACCGTTCAAGCCCAGGTGCACACAATCGGTGGGCGTGCCGTTCAGACTGATAAAGCCATTGGCCAACGTCTGTGGGTGTAGCGGACGGTCGAGGGTCAGCGAGCTGCTGGCGCCGCTCCTGTCCTGATCGGGAGCAATCACCGTGCAGTCGGCATAGTCGACCAGTGCAGCATGCAACGCGGCGAGGCCCGGTGCAGCCACTCCGTCATCGTTAGAAATCAGAATACGCATGGGTTATCCGTCTGCCCTGCAGGCAACAGATCGACGAGTTCGCGCACCAATACAGTGGCAAAGCATCCAGCCGGCAGGACGAATTCCAGTTGCAGAATGTCAGGCTCGGGATAATGCCACGTCAGGCTGCCAATGGGGAGGCGCAGTATGCGCCGTTCGTGCGCCATGCCCGCTTCAACCAACCATTCGACCAGTGGCGTATCATGCTGCGCGATGGCCTGTTCCTGCAGCTGCACCGCCTCACCCGCAGGTGACACGCCGGCGCCCCACAGCGGGCCGGTCGGATGCAGGTCGAGAATGGCCAGGCGCGGATCACTGCATTCCGCCTCGCCGGCCATGAAGAAGCTCCGACTGTCGGTAAAGGCCAGCAGGTCACCGACCCGGGCCAGATTCCAGCTTCCGTCGGCGACTCGCTCGGCCAGCAATCGATTGAACAGATAGCTGCGCGCCGCCGACAGCAGGCGCGAGCGCAGGTTGCGCCGCTCAGGCAAGACCTTGCGTTCGGCATAGACGCGAGCCTCATGGACATTGCCACCCTCGTAGCCGAAACGCTGCAGGCCAAAATAGTTAGGGATGCCCTGCTCGACGATACTCTGCAGACGCAGCTGCAAGGCATCGCGATCGGCATTCAGCTGAGTTAGGCGCAGAGTGAAGCCGTTGGCCGAATGTGCACCGCGCTGGAGCTTGCGCAGGTGGCGAGCGACCTTAAGCACTTTCAGGTCCGCCCCTTCTGCAGCTGCCAGCTCGGGGTCGGCCTTGCCCGGCAAATGCAGGCTGAACCATTGCCGGGTCAGTGCCTGGCGATCCTTTAGCCCGGCATAGCTGATCATCCGCAGTGGCACACCCGCGGCACGGGCGATGCGCCGCGCCGCCTCTTCGGTATTCAGGCCGCGCTTCTCCACCCACAACCAGAGGTGCTCACCCTCACCGGCCAGGGGGATATCCAGCACTTCATCGACCTGAAAGTCTTCCGCACTGGCCTTGAGTACCGCGCGACCACAGGCATCGCCATAAGCACGCGGGCCAAGCAGTTCGAGCTCAGTCATAGGCTGACCAACAACGCGACGGCATGCACCGCGATGCCTTCCTCACGCCCGGTGAAGCCCAATTTTTCGGTGGTGGTGGCCTTGACGTTGACCTGGTCCAGGGCGACTTGCAGGTCCTCGGCAATCAGCTTGCGCATGGCCTGGACATGCGGGGCCATCTTCGGCGCCTGGGCGACGATAGTGGCGTCGACATTAGCGACCGTCCAGCCCTTGGCCTGAATCAGGCCGAGTACATGCCTCAGCAGCACGCGACTGTCGGCGCCCTTGAAGCGCGGATCCGTATCGGGAAAGTGCTGGCCAATATCACCCAGCGCTGCGGCGCCGAGCAGCGAGTCACTCAACGCATGCAGTAGCACATCGCCATCGGAATGAGCGATCAATCCAAATCGATGAGAAATCCGCACGCCGCCGAGGGTGATGTACTCGCCCTCGCCGAAACGGTGCACGTCGTAGCCGTGGCCAATACGCATGGAAGCGGTCATTTCAAAATCGTGCCCTGAAAAAGTCAGGGCACGATTCTACAGGACTCGCAGCATCTAGGCGTTCAGTAGCCCGGATGAAAACCGGGAGCCACAGCGTATAACCTCGCCTGGAGTGCATCCGGGCTACTTCAGGGCCAGGGCATGATGACGAAGATGGTCGTCAATAAAGCTGGCGATGAAGTAGTAGCTGTGGTCATAGCCTGGCTGCAAACGCAGGGTCAGCGGGTGCTCTGCAGCCAGCGCGGCGGCCTGCAAGGCTTCGGGCTTGAGCTGGCTGGTGAGAAAGTCATCACGGTCACCCTGATCAACCAGCATCGGCAACTTCTCCGAGGCCTCGCTGAGCAGCGCGCACGTATCCCATTCGCGCCAGCGTGAGCGGTCTTCACCCAGATAACGGGAAAAGGCTTTTTCACCCCAAGGACAGTTCAGTGGATTAGTGATCGGCGCAAAGGCCGACAACGACTGGTAGCGCCCAGGGTTGCGCAAAGCACAGACCAAGGCGCCATGACCGCCCATGGAATGACCACTGATGCCGCGCTTGTCGCTAACCGGGAAATTCGCCTCGATCAGTGCCGGCAACTCCTGCACCACATAGTCATGCATACGGTAATGCTTGGCCCAGGGCTCCTGGGTAGCATTCAGGTAGAAGCCGGCGCCCAGGCCAAAGTCCCAGGCACCGTCGGGATCGCCCGGCACTTCGGTCCCACGCGGACTGGTATCGGGCGCGACGATGATCAAGCCCAGCTCGGCGGCAAGCTTGTGTGCACCGGCCTTCTGCATGAAGTTCTCATCGGTGCAGGTCAACCCCGACAGCCAATACAGTACCGGCAGCCTGGCGCCCTGCTCGGCCTGCGGCGGCAGGTAAACGGCGAAGGTCATATCACAACTGAGTACGTCCGAACGATGACGGTAACGCTTATGCCAGCCACCGAAGCTTTTCTGGCAGGAGAGGTTTTCAAGAGTCATATTTTCAGCTCACAGCAAACAGGGGTTAGCAGCGACAGAGAACTCCATCCCTGCAAAACGCCCCGCATCAAGCGGGGCGTAAGCGACTTAGAAGTGAATGACCGTGCGGATGCTCTTGCCTTCGTGCATCAGGTCGAAGGCCTCATTGATCTGTTCCAGCGGCATATTGTGGGTGATGAAGGTATCCAGAGGGATCTCGCCCTTCTGCGCCTTCTCCACATAGTTCGGCAGCTCGGTACGGCCTTTCACGCCGCCGAAGGCCGAGCCACGCCAGACGCGCCCGGTAACCAGCTGGAATGGACGGGTGGAAATCTCCTGGCCGGCACCGGCCACGCCGATGATCACCGACTCGCCCCAACCCTTGTGGCAGCACTCCAGCGCCGCACGCATCAGCTGCACATTGCCGATGCACTCGAAGCTGTAGTCGACGCCGCCATCGGTCATCTCGACGATGACTTCCTGAATTGGCTTGCTGTGCTCCTTGGGGTTGACGAAGTCGGTGGCGCCAAGTTGTTTGGCGATGTCGAACTTGCTCGGGTTGATGTCGATGGCGATGATCCGCGAGGCCTTGGCCATCTTCGCACCGATGACGGCCGCCAGACCGATGCCGCCCAAGCCGAAGATCGCCACGGTGGCGCCCTCTTCCACCTTGGCCGTGTTGAGTACCGCACCGATGCCGGTGGTGACGCCGCAGCCGAGCAGGCAGACCTTGTCCAGCGGCGCTTCCTTGGGAATCTTGGCCAGGGAAATTTCCGGCAGCACGGTGTATTCGGAGAAGGTCGAGCAACCCATGTAGTGGTAGATCGGCTGGCCCTGATAGGAGAAGCGCGAGGTGCCGTCCGGCATCAGGCCCTTGCCCTGGGTAGCCCGTACGGCCTGGCACAGGTTGGTCTTGCCCGAGGTGCAGAACTTGCAGGTCCGGCATTCGGCGGTATACAGCGGGATCACGTGATCGCCGACGGCCAGCGAGGTCACACCTTCACCCACTGCTTCGACTATGCCGCCACCCTCATGGCCGAGGATGCAGGGGAATACGCCTTCCGAGTCTTCGCCGGACAGGGTGTAGGCATCGGTGTGGCAGACGCCGGTGGCGACGATGCGCACCAGCACTTCACCGGCCTTCGGCGGCTCGACATCCACTTCGACGATTTGCAGCGGCTGATTGGCGGCAAAGGCAACGGCGGCACGTGACTTGATCATGACAGGACCCTCAGGAGCGTGGGAAAAAGCCAGTATAATTCACGACCAATAAGGGATAATCGTTCATTTGATAAAACATTATTGCTACTGAGGGATAATAATTGAGCGGACAGGGCTGGGAAGGATTGGATGAGTTCGTCGCGGTAGCCGAATGCGGCAGCTTCTTGCGCGCCGCCGAACGTCTGCGCGTGTCGTCGTCCCATGTCAGCCGCCAGGTGGCACGCCTGGAGGAACGCCTGCAGGCACGCCTGTTCTATCGCACCACCCGACGCGTCTCCCTTACCGAAGCCGGACAGACATTTTTCAGCCGCTGCCAGCGACTGATCGAGGAGCGCGACGAAGCCTTTCTCGCCGTCAGCGACCTGCACGGGACGCCAAAAGGTCTGCTGCGCATGACCGCGGCCGTAGCCTACGGCGAGCGCTTTATCGTGCCGTTGGTGAACGAGTTCATGGCACAACACCCACAACTGCGGGTCGAAATCGAACTGTCCAACCGCCCCCTTGACCTGGTGCAGGAAGGTTACGACCTGGCCATCCGCCTCGGCCGCCTCAGCGAGTCGAGCATGGTCGCCACCCGCATCGCACCTCGCGCGCTCTACCTCTGTGCATCGCCAAGTTATCTGCAGCGCTATGGCCGACCACATACCCTCTCGGAACTGTCCCGACACAATTGCCTGATCGGTACTAGCGACACCTGGATGCTGCAAGTCGAGGGGCGCGAGCAACCGTTCAAGCCCAGCGGTAACTGGCGCTGCAACAGTGGTCAGGCGGTACTGGATGCGGCACTCAACGGCCTGGGACTATGCCAACTACCGGACTATTACGTGCTCGAACTGCTGCGTCGCGGCCTGCTGGTTTCCCTGCTGGAGGACAACCGTCCGCCTGACAGTGCGGTCTGGGCGGTCTATCCACAACGGCGCTATCCATTGCCCAAGGTGCGCTTGCTGATCGACAGCCTCAAGCAGGGTTTGGCTCTACGCCAAGAGTACAGCTGAACAAAGAACACAGAATGTAACAGAGCACAGACGCCCATTCGCCAAGGGCGCAACCCCGCCAGCCGGGCAGCGGACGCCTAGAACGGGACCACTCAGAGCACTCAGCGCCGGGCTGCCGGAGAGCGGACTGAGGCCTTACCCAAGAATCCTGCTTGACCTGAACCGCCACAAAGCAGGATTCTTAGCCCAAGGCTCTCGTCAGGCGAGCCTGAGTCACGACGCCATACACAAGGAAAAGCACCATGCAAATTCTAGTGAACAGCGACAACCATATTGATGGCTCCGAAGCACTGGCCGTAAAAGTACGGACCCATATCGAACACAAACTCCAGCGTTTCGAGGAGCACCTGACCCGAATCGAAGTCCACCTCAACGATGAAAATGCGCACAAACATGGCGCCCTGGACAAACGCTGCCAAGCCGAAGCCCGGATCAAGGGGCGAGCTCCGATCTCCGTGACGCACAATGCCGAATCACTGCATCTGGCTTTTGAGGGGGCGACAGAAAAACTCAGCCATGCGGTCGAACGCGTCATAGGCAAGGCCCGCGAAGCACGCGTCAAGCAAGTCTTCACCGAAGTGCATATCCCGGAGGAGGAGCTTTCGGACATCGCCTAACTGCGCCAGCCCTGTTCAGTGCAATGGTTCTTTTGCACTGAACCCTTTGAAACCGTCGCGACCCGGTCGCGACGGTTTCAAATCCAAGCCTTTGCCGCCTTGCTACAACTCATCCCCCACAGACCCTGATACCCAGACGGAGCACAGCTTAATCAGGCGCCTTGTCACGCCAAAGCTGGCTCAGCCACTGCAAGTCCTCAGGATGGGTGATCTTCAGGTTGTCCGCCCTCCCCTCGACCAGACGCGGCGCCAACCCCACCCACTCGATAGCCGACGCCTCATCTGTGAGTATGACGCCCGCCGCCAAAGCCGCTTGCATGGCCTTGCGTAGCGGCCCCAAACGAAACATCTGCGGTGTGTAGGCTTGCCAAATTGCCCGCCGGTCGACGGTTTGCAGCACCCGTCCAGCGTCGTCTACCTGCTTCAGCGTATCGCGCACCGGGACACCCAACAGCCCCCCAACCGAGTCCTGCGCCAGGGTGCCAAGCAATTTGTCCAAGTCCTCACGGGCCAGATTGGGGCGCGCGGCGTCATGCACAAGCACCCAGTCCGAATCGCTCGCCCCTAACTCCACCATGCGCAGCAGGCCACTGAACACAGAGTCAGCCCGCTCGCCGCCTCCTGCGACGCGCTCGACACGAGAGTCGCGGGCACAGGGCAGCTCCGGCCAGAACGGATCATCCGCAGCCAGACTGACCAGCAAGCCCTTGAGTTGTGGATGCTCGAGAAAGCAGCTCAGGGTATGCTCGAGGATCGAGCGCCCCGCTACCTGCAGGTACTGCTTGGGCCGATCGGCGCGCATCCGCGCACCAATGCCTGCCGCTGGAATCACCACCCAGAAACCGGGCAGAACGAACTTCGTCACTCGGCCAACTGATAGAGGGTCTCGCCCTCTTTGACCATGCCCAGTTCGTGGCGGGCGCGCTCCTCAACGGTTTCCATGCCCTTTTTCAGCTCCCTGACTTCCGCCTCGAGGATGCGATTACGCTCCAGCAGGCGCTCGTTCTCGCCCTGTTGATTGTCGATCTGCTGACTCAGTTCGGTCACCTGAGCCAGGCTTCCGTCGCCCACCCACAGGCGATACTGCAGGCCAGCCAGCAGCAGAATGAGTACAACGAATAACCAGTAAGGATTACGCATAACGGCAAAAGTATCCGAACGAAAGAAGGGCGACTCGCGCCGCCCTTCTTTTATCACGCCTGCAATCAACCACGAAACTCAGCGCGACCGCGATACGCCGCCTTGCCTGCCAACTGCTCTTCGATGCGCAGCAACTGGTTGTACTTGGACACTCGGTCGGAACGGCACAGGGAACCGGTCTTGATCTGACCCGCGGCGGTGCCCACAGCCAGGTCGGCGATGGTGCTGTCTTCGGTTTCACCCGAGCGATGCGAAATCACTGCAGTGTAGCCTGCGGCCTTGGCCATCTGGATGGCTTCCAGGGTCTCGGTCAAGGTACCGATCTGATTGAATTTGATCAGGATCGAGTTGCCGATCGACTCATCGATGCCGCGCTTGAGAATCTTTGTATTGGTTACAAACAAGTCATCGCCGACCAGCTGTACCTTCTTACCAATCTTGTCGGTCAGAACCTTCCAGCCAGCCCAGTCGGACTCGTCCATGCCATCTTCGATGGAGATGATCGGGTAACGCTCGGCCAGGCCGGCCAGGTAATCGGCAAATCCAGCAGCGTCGAAGACTTTGCCTTCGCCGGCCAGGTCGTACTTGCCGTCGCTGAAGAACTCGCTCGAGGCGCAATCCAGGGCCAGGGTCACGTCGTCGCCCAAGGTGTAGCCGGCATTGGCCACTGCCTCGGCGATAGCCGCCAGAGCGTCTTCGTTGGAAGCCAGGTTCGGCGCGAAACCACCTTCATCACCGACAGAAGTGCTCAGGCCGCGAGCTTTCAGTACAGCCTTGAGGTGGTGAAAAATCTCGGTACCCATGCGCAGCGCATCGGCGAAGGTCTTGGCACCGACCGGCTGGACCATGAATTCCTGGATGTCGACGTTGTTATCGGCATGCTCACCGCCGTTGATGATGTTCATCATCGGTACCGGCATGGAGTACACGCCCGGGGTGCCATTGAGGTCGGCAATGTGCGCGTACAGCGGCACGCCTTTGGCCTGAGCAGCGGCCTTGGCGGCAGCCAGGGATACCGCGAGAATGGCATTGGCGCCCAGGGCGGCTTTGTTTTCGGTGCCGTCGAGGGCAATCATTGCCTGATCCAGGGCTTTCTGGTCAGTGGCATCTTTACCCAAGAGCAGGTCGCGGATCGGACCATTGATATTGGCCACGGCCTTCAACACGCCCTTGCCCATGTAACGGCTCTTGTCGCCATCACGCAGTTCCAGTGCTTCGCGCGAACCGGTAGAAGCACCGGACGGCGCGCAAGCGCTGCCGATGATGCCGCCATCGAGAATCACATCGGCTTCCACAGTCGGGTTACCACGGGAATCGAGAACCTCACGGCCTTTGATGTCGACGATCTTTGCCATTGCGTGTAGCACTCCAAAAAGTTGACGAAAAGGGTAGTACCGAGTTGCACACTCAGTGCGCGCCGGAAGCTACTCCAGCGCGCAACATGTACCGACTAATTAGCCAGATTGTATACAAGGCGCACTTTACCGGAGAACTGCCGTTTCAGGCAGTCTCAATCGGCGCAAAACTCTTGATCAGATCATCCAACTGCTTGAGCTGGGTGAGGAATGGCTCCAGCTTGTCCAAACGCAGGGCACAAGGGCCGTCACACTTGGCGTTGTTCGGGTCTGGATGCGCTTCCAGGAACAGCCCAGCCAAGCCCTGGCTCATGCCTGCCTTGGCCAAGTCAGTGACCTGGGCACGACGCCCGGCGGCGGAGTCAGCACGCCCGCCCGGCATCTGCAGGGCATGGGTGACGTCGAAGAATACTGGGTACTCGAACTGCTTCATGATGCCGAAGCCGAGCATGTCCACCACCAGGTTGTTGTAACCGAAGGAGGTGCCGCGCTCGCAGAGGATCAATTGATCATTACCCGCTTCCACGCACTTGGCCAGGATGTGTTTCATTTCCTGGGGTGCAAGGAACTGGGCTTTCTTGATGTTGACCACCGCACCGGTCTTGGCCATGGCCACGACCAGGTCGGTCTGCCGCGAGAGGAAGGCCGGCAACTGGATGATGTCGCACACATCCGCCACCGGCTGCGCCTGATGCGGCTCATGCACATCGGTGATCAGCGGTACGCCGAAGGTCTTCTTCAGTTCTTCGAAAATCTTCAGGCCCTCATCCAAGCCAGGACCACGGAACGAGCTGACCGAGGAGCGATTGGCCTTGTCGAAGCTGGCCTTGAACACGTAGGGAATGCCGAGTTTCTCGGTGACTCGCACGTACTCTTCGCAGGCGCGCATCGCCAGATCACGCGACTCGAGGACATTGATGCCGCCGAACAGCACGAACGGCTTGTCGTTGGCGATCTCGATGCCACCAACGCGGATGATTTTCTGCGCCATGCCTTAGGCCTTCTTCGCTTGCTGAGCCAGAGCGGCGTTGACGAAACCACTGAACAGTGGGTGACCATCACGCGGCGTCGAGGTGAACTCGGGGTGGAACTGACAAGCGACGAACCAGGGATGATCCGGCGCTTCCACCACCTCAACCAGGGCACCGTCGCCGGAGCGACCGGTGACCTTGAGGCCAGCCTCGGTCAGCTGCGACAGCAGGTTGTTGTTCACTTCGTAGCGGTGCCGATGACGTTCGACAATCACATCCTTGGCATAGCATTGGTACACCTGCGAACCGGCCTGCAACTGGCAATCCTGAGCGCCGAGACGCATGGTACCGCCCAGATCGGAAGCATTGGTGCGCTGTTCGGTCACGCCCGTGGCATCCTGCCATTCGGTGATCAAACCCACGACCGGATGCTCGCTGGTGGTATCGAACTCGGTGGAGTTGGCATCCGTCCAGCCCAGCACGTTGCGGGCAAACTCAATCACGGCAACCTGCATACCGAGACAGATGCCCAGGTAAGGAATCTTGTTTTCGCGGGCGTATTGCACGGTCTGAATCTTGCCTTCCACGCCCCGCAGGCCAAAGCCGCCAGGGACCAGAATGGCATCGACGCCCTCGAGCAGGCTGACGCCCTTGTTCTCGATGTCTTCGGAGTCGATATAACGCAGGTTGACCTTGGTACGATTCTGGATGCCGGCATGGCTCATCGCTTCGATCAGCGACTTGTAGGCGTCCAGCAACTCCATGTATTTGCCAACCATGGCGATGGTGACTTCCTTTTCCGGATTGAGCTTGGCATCGACCACGCGATCCCATTCGGACAGGTCGGCCCCACCGCACTCCAGGCCGAAACGCTCAACGACGAAATCATCCAGACCCTGGGCATGCAGCACGCCCGGAATCTTGTAGATGGTGTCGACGTCTTCCAGGGAAATCACCGCACGCTCTTCAACGTTGGTGAACAGGGCGATCTTGCGCCGCGAAGACACATCCACCGGATGGTCGGAGCGGCAGATCAGCACGTCCGGCTGCAGGCCAATGGAACGCAGTTCCTTGACCGAATGCTGGGTTGGCTTGGTCTTGGTCTCGCCCGCCGTGGCGATGTACGGCACCAGTGTCAGGTGCATCAGCATGGCGCGCTTGGCACCCACTTCGACGCGCAACTGGCGAATCGCCTCGAGGAACGGTTGTGACTCAATGTCACCCACCGTGCCGCCGATCTCGACCATCGCCACGTCAGCATCGCCGGCGCCCTTGATTATGCGGCGCTTGATCTCATCGGTGATATGCGGAATGACCTGAATGGTCGCGCCCAGGTAATCACCCCGGCGCTCGCGGCGCAGCACGTCTTCATAGACGCGACCGGTGGTGAAGTTGTTGTTCTGGGTCATGGTCGTGCGGATGAACCGCTCGTAATGACCCAGGTCGAGGTCGGTCTCAGCGCCGTCGTGGGTGACGAACACCTCACCGTGCTGGAACGGGCTCATGGTGCCTGGATCGACGTTGATATAGGGATCCAGCTTGAGCATCGTGACCTTCAGGCCCCGCGCCTCCAGGATAGCCGCCAATGAAGCCGAAGCGATGCCTTTCCCCAATGAAGAAACAACACCACCCGTGACGAAGATGTAGCGCGTCATGAAAAACCCTAGAAGTCTGCGTTTAAGCGGTTTGCGCCGCCGGGGAAAGCGAAGGAAGGCCGAAGCCCCAATTACGATCAGCGCCGTAACTGGCAAGCAGTTGCCGACTCCAATTCTCAAGACGAATTCTCAAGACAAAAAGGAATCTACAAAAGCTCTAATAAGACGGGAGGGTAGTCTACCGGAAAGGCCTTTTCAGCTCAAACCTTGATCACAGGTCGGCGGCCGCCAACTGAGCTGCCATTGGCCATCAGCTGGCCTGTCCAAGCTAGGCAGATTGGCCACGGCCCGAACCTCGCCATTACACAACAGCAAAGGCAGGCGCCCCCGAACGAAAACGGGAACCTGCCGCTCATTGAGTAAACGCTTCAGATCACGATGACCACGCCCCGGCAGATTCAACACCTCGCCACCCTGGCGATAGGCCAGACGCCACTCACCAGCGGGCAGCCGACCATCGATGTAAGCACTGCCGTTGTTCGGCAAGTTCAGCGTTTGCTGCGCCCGCACCTGAATCTCCGGCGCAGCGGGCGCCTGCAGCCAGTCACCTGCCAACCACCACAACCGCTGGTCGGCTCGGTGCAACTCGCCTGTCGCCAGGCGCCAGATCGGCGACGAGTCGGCGGCAGCATCGCGCAGCCCGCGCCAGCCAGCCCAGTGCTCGGTATCCGGCATCGGCGTCAATATGCGTAGCCAGTAGCGCAAGGCATTGCGCTGACGTGCATCGCTCAAGGCGCGCATTGGAACCATGGCAAGACTCGGCAGATTCAACCAGCCAACGGAGCATGGCGTACGCACCAACTGCAGATCCTGCTGCGCCAGCTCGTCGAGCAACTCTGCGGCCTCACTCAGGTGCCCTGCGGTTCGCGCCATGCTGGCCGCAGCCTGCGGCCAACGTCCGGACAGTATCGGCATCACTTGATGACGCAGGTAATTGCGCGAGAAATGCTTATCGAGATTGGACGGATCTTCCACCCAGCATAACTGATGCTCGACGGCATAAGCCTGCAACTCCGCCCGGGAACAGTTGAGCAAAGGCCGCAGCAAGTGCCCCACGCCGAGCGGCCGACTCGGCGGCATAGCCGCCAGACCGGCCACGCCAGCACCGCGCAGCAGACGAAACAACAGGGTTTCCGCCTGATCATCGCGATGTTGCGCAGCGAGCAGCACCTCACCCGCACCCAGCACAGCCTTGAACGCCGCATAACGCGCATCCCGCGCGGCGCGCTCAAGACTCGCGCCCGACGACACCTGAACAGACTGAATGAGCAACGGCACGCCAAGCGCATCACACACACGCTGACAGTGCGCAGGCCAGGCATCAGCTGAGGCTTGCAAGCCATGATGAATATGCATAGCGGAGAGTGGCGGCAACGCCTCGGTTTGCCCGAGGCTGGCCAACAAATGCAACAACACGGTGGAGTCGAGACCGCCGGACAAGGCGATGCGCCAGGCCGGCGCATCGCGCCAGGGGGCCAGATTTTCCAGCACCCTGACCTGCAGACTCATTTAGGCGACGCCGTAGCTCATCAACCGCTCGTAACGACGCGCCAACAGCTCGGCAGTGTCCAGCGTTTTCAGGGTTTTCAACTGCGCGGCCAGTTCCTGACGGATCGATTCGGCGGCTGCAGCCGGGTCGCGATGGGCGCCACCCAATGGCTCGGCGATCACCTTGTCGACAATACCCAGGCCTTTCAGGCGCTCGGCGGTAATACCCATGGCCTCGGCGGCATCCGGCGCCTTGTCCGCGGTCTTCCACAGAATCGATGCACAACCTTCCGGGGAAATCACCGCATAGGTGGAGTACTGCAACATGTTCAGGCGATCGCACACACCAATGGCCAAGGCGCCACCGGAGCCCCCCTCGCCAATCACCGTGGCGATAACCGGGGTCTTCAGGCGGGCCATGACCCGCAGGTTCCAGGCAATGGCCTCGCTCTGACCACGCTCCTCGGCGTCGATCCCCGGGTAGGCGCCCGGCGTATCGATAAAGGTCAGAATCGGCATCTTGAAGCGCTCGGCCATTTCCATCAAGCGACAGGCTTTACGATAGCCCTCTGGACGTGGCATGCCGAAATTACGACGGACCTTCTCACGCACCTCACGGCCCTTCTGATGGCCGATCACCATCACCGGCTCACCGTCCAGACGCGCCACACCACCAACGATTGCCGCGTCGTCGGAGAAATGCCGATCGCCGTGCAACTCATCGAACTCGGTAAAGATGTGCTGCAGGTAGTCCAGCGTGTACGGGCGCCGTGGGTGACGGGCCAGTTTGGCGATCTGCCAGCTGTTCAGGTTGCCGAAAATACTTTCGGTCAAGGTGCTGCTCTTGTCCTGCAGGCGAGCGATCTCGTCGCTGATGTTCAGCGAATTGTCATTGCCGACCAGGCGAAGCTCTTCGATCTTGGCTTGCAGGTCGGCGATCGGCTGTTCGAAATCGAGAAAATTCGGGTTCATAGGCATCCGTCTTGCGTCGACGGCCAAGTGGCCGGGGAGCTGTATCCGTTTGGCGCCCTACCTTATAGGATCAGGCGCATTCAGGTCGACACCAGGGTTTGTACGAAACGCATCCAAACACAGGTTTTTCGTACAAAGCCTAACAAGTGTCGCAACCAAGGTGCGAGGCCTGGGCCCCACAAATCAGCGGTAGTGCAGGAAGACGTTGTCTCGCCCGAACTGGTCACGCAATGCCTGAATCAAGCTGTCGGCCGGCTCGATTTTCCACCCGTCGCCGAACTGCAACAAGGCACGCGCATCGTCGCCCGTGTAATCCAGGGTGACCGGACAGGCGCCGCGATGGCGACCGCACAACTCAGCCAGCCAACGCAGGCGGTCGCCCTTCAGCGCAGCACTGACGACCTTCAGTCGCAGGCTGTCGGCCAGTCCGGTGCGAGCTTCCTCCAGGCTCATCACGCGCTTGGCGCGCAGGCGCAAGCCACCAGAGAAATCGTCGTTGCTCACCTCGCCCTCGACCACCACCAGGGCATCGGTTTGCAGCAAGGCCTGGGCACTATTGAAGGCATCGGCGAACAACGAGGCTTCGATTCGCCCCGAACGGTCGTCCAGGGTAATGAAGCCCATCTTGTCGCCCTTCTTGTTCTTCATCACCCGCAGATTGATGATCAGGCCGGCCACTGTCTGGCTATCGCGCGCCGGTTTCAGGTCGATAATCCGCTGGCGCGCAAAACGTCGCACCTCGCCCTCGTATTCGTCGATCGGATGACCGGTCAGGTACAGCCCCAGAGTGTCCTTCTCGCCTTTCAGGCGCTCTTTCAGCGACAGTTCGCGCGCGTTGCGGTGGCTGGCATAGACATCCGTCTCGGCATCGGCAAACACCCCGCCGAACAGGTCCATATGGCCACTATCATGGCTACGCGCCGTCTGCTCAGCGGCTTGCACCGCTTCCTCCATCGAGGCGAGCAGCACCGCCCGATTACGGTCGATATTGGCGTGGTAGGCCTTGATCTCGTCATGAAAGTAAGGCCCCAACCGATCCAGCGCGCCGCCGCGCACCAGCGCTTCTAGGGTGCGCTTGTTGATGCGCTTGAGGTCGATCCGCGAACAGAAATCGAATAGATCCTTGAACGGGCCATCGCGACGTGACTCGACAATGGCTTCGACCGGGCCTTCGCCCACGCCCTTGATCGCGCCCAGACCATAGACGATTCGACCGTCGTCATTGACCGTAAACTTGAACTCCGAAGTGTTCACGTCCGGCGCATCGAGGCGCAGCTTCATGCTGCGGCACTCCTCGATCAGGGTTACCACCTTGTCGGTGTTGTGCATATCCGCCGACAGCACCGCAGCCATGAAGGCGGCAGAGTGGTGGGCCTTGAGCCAGGCGGTCTGATAAGACAGCAGGCCATAAGCGGCCGAGTGCGATTTGTTGAAACCGTAGCCGGCGAACTTCTCCACCAGGTCGAAGATGTTGCCGGCCAGGTCTGCATCGATGTTGTTATTGGCACAGCCTTCGATAAAGCCGCCGCGCTGCTTGGCCATCTCCTCGGGCTTTTTCTTACCCATGGCGCGACGCAGCATGTCCGCACCGCCCAGGGTGTAACCTGCCATGACCTGGGCAATCTGCATCACCTGTTCCTGATACAGGATGATGCCGTAGGTGGGCTTGAGCACCGGCTCCAGGCCCGGGTACTGATAGTCCTGGTGCGGGTAGGAAATCGGTTCGCGACCATGCTTGCGGTTGATGAAGTCATCCACCATGCCGGACTGCAGCGGGCCCGGACGGAATAACGCCACCAGTGCGATCATGTCTTCCAGGCAGTCGGGCTTGAGCTTCTTGATCAGCTCCTTCATACCGCGTGACTCGAGCTGGAACACCGCCGTGGTCTCGGCCTTCTGCAGCATCGCAAAGGTCGGCTTGTCATCCAGCGGGATGAAATCGATGTTCAGGTCGGGCAGACCTTGCTTGGCCTGCTCGCGATTGATGGTCTCCATCGCCCATTTGATGATGGTCAGGGTGCGCAGGCCGAGGAAGTCGAACTTGACCAGACCCGCCGACTCCACATCATCCTTGTCGAACTGAGTGACCAGGCTGCCACCCTCGTCATCGCAGGCGATCGGCGAGAAGTCGGTCAGCTTGGTCGGCGCGATCACCACGCCACCGGCGTGCTTGCCGGTACCCCGGGTGATGCCCTCCAGCTTCAGCGACATCTCCCAGATTTCCGCCGCCTCCTCGTCGACCTTGAGGAAGTCGCGCAGCGGCTCCTCCATCTCGTAGGCCTTCTCCAAGGTCATCCCCACCTCGAAGGGAATCATCTTCGACAGACGATCAGCCAGGCCATAGGACTTGCCCTGCGCCCGCGCCACGTCGCGCACCACCGCCTTGGCCGCCATAGTGCCGAAGGTGATGATCTGGCTGACCGCATTACGCCCGTATTTCTCGGCCACGTAATCGATCACCCGGTCGCGGCCATCCATGCAGAAGTCGACGTCGAAGTCGGGCATCGATACCCGCTCGGGGTTTAGGAAGCGCTCGAACAGCAGGTCATAGGCCAGCGGGTCGAGGTCGGTGATCTTCTGCACATAGGCCACCAGCGAGCCGGCACCCGACCCTCGGCCAGGGCCAACCGGCACGCCATTGCTCTTGGCCCACTGGATAAAGTCCATAACGATGAGGAAGTAGCCGGGAAAACCCATCTGGATGATGATATCCAGCTCGAAATTCAAGCGGTCGATATAGACCTGCTTCTTCGCCTCATAGTCTGGTGTGTTCTTGGGCAGCAACACCTCAAGCCGTTCATCCAGGCCATCGAAGGAGACCTTGCGGAAGTACTCGTCCATGGTCATGCCGGCCGGCACCGGGAAGTCGGGCAGGAAGTATTTGCCCAGCTGCACCTCGATATTGCAGCGCTTGGCAATCTCGACGGTGTTTTCCAGCGCTTCCGGCAAGTCGCTGAACAACTCCCACATTTCTTCCGGGGTCTTCAGGTACTGCTGATCCGAGTAACCGCGCACGCGCCGCGGGTCATCCAGCGAGCGCCCCTCACCGATGCACACCCGGGTTTCGTGAGCCTCATAATCGCCCTGCTTGATAAAGCGCACATCGTTGGTTGCCACCAACGGGGCGCCGACACGCTCGGCCAACGCCACAGCCGCGTGGAGATGCTCTTCATCATTGATCCGACTGGTGCGCTGCAACTCCAGATAGAAACGATCCGGGAATACCGCCAACCATTCATGCAGCAGCGCCTCGGCATCGGCCAGGTCACCATTGAGCAAGGCATGACCGATCTCGCCCTCCTTGGACCCGGACAGGGCGATCAGCCCTTCGGCAGCGCCCTTGACCCAGTCACGCTGGATAATCACCAGGTCGTTGCTCTGCCCCTCGGTCCAGCCGCGCGAGACCAGTTCGGTGAGGTTGCG
The DNA here is from genome assembly GCF_000498575.2 of Pseudomonas taeanensis MS-3. GTDB lineage: Bacteria > Pseudomonadota > Gammaproteobacteria > Pseudomonadales > Pseudomonadaceae > Aquipseudomonas > Aquipseudomonas taeanensis. Next base: position 514,376 of record NZ_AWSQ01000002.1, on the reverse strand, counting down.
ATAGCCCAGGGTATTCATCGCCAACAAGGTCATGCGACTCAACGGACCATCTTCAGCGTCACTGGCCATCCAGATATCGGCGCCACAGATCGGCTTGATCCCGCCGCCCATCGCCGACTTATAGAACTTCACCAGCGAGCACATGTTGCTCTGGTCGGTGACCGCCACTGCAGGCATGCCCGCCCCTGCAACGGCCTTGATCAAGGGCTTGACCCTTACCAGACCATCGACCAGGGAATACTCGGTATGCAGACGCAGGTGGACGAACGAGGCAGTCATGGCAGTCCTATACAAAACACAAAAACGGCAAGGCCCGGATTGTACCGGGCCTTGGGGGAAACATCAGCTCAAGGCTTAACCACTTAGCGATTGTCCCAGATGCCCGGCTCCAACTTGGCTTGCACTTCTGGGTAGTGGCTGGCGTCGAATGTCGGCAGCTTGCCGGCCTGACGCTGCATGTTGTAATCGCGCGCCAGCTTGAGTGCCAAGTTCGACAGCAACAGGATGGCAACCAGATTGGTGATAGCCATCAGCCCCATGGACACGTCAGCCAAGCTCCAAACAAACGGCAAGGATGCCAACGCACCGAACATCACCATACCGAGCACCGCCAAACGGAATACCAGCAGCCCCGCCGGATGATTGTGCTCGAGAAACACCAGGCAGTTCTCTGCGTAAAAGTAGTTGGCGACTATGGAGGTGAAGGCGAAGAACAAAATCATCACGGCCAGGAAGTACTTACCCCAACCACCAACCTCGCTCGTCAGTGCCTGCTGCACCAACATGATCCCCTGAGCATCACCTGCCGGTACCTTGGCGAGCAGAATGATCGCAGCAGACGCCGTGCAGATCAGCATGGTGTCGATAAACACCCCGGCCATCTGCACATAGCCCTGAGATACCGGGTGGGGCGGATAAGGCGTGGCCGATGCGGCAGCGTTCGGTGCCGACCCCATGCCAGCCTCGTTGGAGAACAGGCCACGCTTGAAGCCATTCATGATCGCCGCACCAAGCGCACCGGCAGCCGCCTCATGCAGGCCGAAGGCGCTCTTGACGATCAATGCCAGCACAGAAGGAATTTCGCCAAGATTCATCAGGATGACGGTGATCGCTACGATCAGGTAAGCACCAGCCATGAAAGGCACAGCCAACTCGGAAAAACGTGCAATGGCCCGCAGACCGCCAAATATGATCAACGCAGTCATCAGCACAATACCCAGACCACTGGCCCACACAGGCACATTAAAGGCCCCCTGCATGGCACCACTGATGGTGTTGGCCTGTACCGAGTTGAAGACGAAGCCGAAGGCAATGATCAAGAAGACCGAGAACAGCACGCCCATCCAGCGCGCATTCAGGCCCTTTTCCATGTAGTAGGCGGGGCCACCGCGAAACAAACCTTGGTCGTCACGCACCTTGAACAACTGCGCCAGCGTTGCCTCGACAAAGCCCGTAGCCATACCGACCAGGGCGATCACCCACATCCAGAAAATTGCACCTGGGCCGCCCAGGGTAATGGCCACCGCCACACCGGCAATATTGCCGGTTCCAACCCGCGCCGCCAGCGACGTGCACAGCGCCTGAAACGAGGAGATACCCGCACCGTCACTCTGCCGACTGCCTTTGAGCACACTGAAGATATGGCCGAAATGGCGCAACTGAATCAATCCGAGCCGCGCACTGAAATACAGTCCGCAGCCGACCAGCAGCCAGATCAGCACCTTGCCCCAGATCAGGCCATTGAGTACATCGACGACCTGCGTGGCCATTTCTTGCATGAAAGACTCCCCCTGCCGCTTATGGCGACCTGTTCGTGGGTCTTGGGATAAAGACCGAAGATAAAACGCGCACCATCGCCGCCTAGAATGTGACGACTATCAGAGTAGACCGCGCAAAGGGGCGGCACTGTCCGCGATTAGCGGGCTGCTGGCCTACGAAAAAACGACCAAAGCGTTCAGTCAGGCGACATTACCTAGGGTCTGTTGCCATTTCATTCGCGGCCGCGCCGTAGTCTGTTTTTGCGCGAGGCAAGGCANNCTTCGGGTTGCGCGGGAAATGGCCCCCGCTGTTGTTGCAGGACTTGGCAAGGGAATGACCATTACCTGCGTCCTGCGCCTAATCGGGGGGGCATTTCTCACGGCAACGCGGCTCGCAATGAAACGGCAACAGCCCCTAGCGCGCTAGCACTCAAGCAACTTGCGTACGGGTGCGAACGAACGCCGATGAATCGGCGTTGGACCCAAACGTTGCAGGGCCTCCAGATGCACTGCGGTGGGATAGCCTTTGTGTCCGGCGATGCCATAGCCGGGGTATTGAGCATCCAGCACGCGCATTTCACGGTCGCGACTGACCTTGGCCAGGATCGACGCCGCGGCGATCGCCGGCACCTGGCTGTCGCCTTTGACTACAGCGGCGCTCGGCACCTGCAGATGGGGACAGCGATTGCCGTCGATCAACGCCAGCCTGGGCGTGATGCTCAAACCCTCGACCGCGCGCTGCATCGCCAGCATGGTGGCGTGGAGAATATTCAGACGATCGATCTCTTCCACCTCGGCCCGGGCAATGCACCAGGCCAGGGCTTTCTCACGAATCTCATCGAAGAGCGCGTCGCGCCGCGCTTCGCTTAGTTTTTTCGAGTCATTGAGGCCGAGAATCGGCCGCAGCGGATCGAGAATCACCGCGGCGGTCACCACGGCGCCACAGAGCGGCCCCCGGCCAACTTCATCGACCCCTGCCACCAGTTCCTGCACCAGGTTGAAATCGAGTCCCAACTGCATCAGCCCTGCTCCGCCAACCTGAGCACCGCCTCTGCAGCCTGGACAGACGCATCGCGACGCAGAGCACGGTGAATCACATCAAACCCTTCGGTTTGCACCTCGCCACCCGCAAGCAGCGGCGCCAACACCTGGGCCAAGGCCTCTGGTGTTGCGGCATCCTGAATCAATTCGGGCACCAGCAAGCGCTCGGCCAGCAGGTTGGGCAAAGAGATATAAGGCGTCGTGACCAAGCGCTTGAGAATTCGATAGGTGAGCGGCGCGACCTTATAGGCCACCACCATCGGCCGCTTGTACAGCAAGGCCTCCAGCGTCGCCGTGCCAGACGCAATGAGTACCGCATCACAGGCGGCCAGCGCATCGTGAGAGCGGCCATCGAGCAAGGTCAAGGACAAGTCACGCCCGACCAACAACTGTTCCAACTGCTCACGCCGCTCCCTGCTGGCACACGGCAAGACGAAACGAATGCCAGGACGCAGAGTCCGCAAACGCACGGCGGCATCCAGGAACAGGCTACCCAGACGCGCCACTTCACCACCCCGACTACCGGGCATCAAGGCGACTACAGGACTGTCCAGCGGCAAATCCAGTGCCGCTCGCGCTGCCATACGATCCGCCTGCACGGGAATCGCGTCGGCCAGTGGATGGCCGACAAAGCGAACCGGCACATTGTGCGCGTCGTAAAACTGCGCCTCGAAGGGGAACAGCGTCAGCATCAGGTCGCAGGCTTGGCGAATCTTCAGTACCCGCTTCTTACGCCAAGCCCAGACCGAAGGGCTCACGTAGTGCACCGTCTTGATTCCAGCACGGCGCAACTTGAGTTCGACATTCAGATTGAAGTCAGGTGCATCGATACCGATAAACACATCGGGTTTAGCGGCGATCAGGCTTTTGATCAGACGCTTGCGCCGAGCCAGCAACTCCGGCAAGCGGCCGAGCACTTCCACCAGGCCCATTACAGCCAGACGCTCCATTGGAAAATAGGAGCTCAGCCCTTCGGCCTGCATCAGCGGGCCGCCTACACCGATGAATTCGACATGCGCATGGCGGGCTTTCAGCGCCTGCATCAGACCTGCGCCGAGAATATCGCCGGAAGCCTCGCCAGCCACCAGCGCGACGCGCAATACATCCCCCATAAATTAGCGGGTGATGCCGCGTTTTGAGGCCTCGATCGAGTCACGGAACACCGCAACTTCGGGGAACTGCACGGAAGGCTCCGCCAGCTCCAGCAGCGCCTGCTCAATGGTCAGCCCCTGACGGTATACCGTCTTGTAGGCACGACGCAGGGCCTGGATGGCTTCGGCACTGAAACCACGCCGGCGCAGACCCTCGAAGTTCATGCTGCGCGCTTCGGCCGGGTTGCCCGAGACCGTCACATAAGCCGGCACATCCTTGCCAATTGCAGTCCCCATACCGGCAAAACTGTGTGCACCGATATGACAGAACTGATGCACCAGGGTGTAGCCGGACAAAATCGCCCAGTCCCCTATGTGCACGTGACCTGCCAACGCCGTGTTGTTGACCAGGATGCAATGATTACCGATCACGCTGTCATGACCAATATGGGCATAGGCCATAATCAGGTTGTGATCACCCACCGTGGTCTCATCACGATCCTGAATCGTGCCGCGATGCATGGTGACGCCTTCACGGATGATGTTGTGATCACCGATCACCAGGCGCGTTGGCTCACCTTTGTACTTGCGATCAGGGGTGTCTTCGCCGAGCGAAGAGAATTGGTAGACCCGGTTGTGCTTACCAATTTTGGTTGGCCCTTTGATGATCACATTAGGCCCAAGCACCGTACCCTCGCCAATTTCCACATCGGCCCCGACAATCGACCAAGGGCCGACGACGACGTCGTCGGCCAGCTTGGCGCTGGGATCGATAATGGCGCGAGGGTCAATCAAACTCATAGTTTGCGTTCCGCACAGATAATTTCAGCCGAACAGACTTCCTTACCTTCCACGCTGGCCTTGCAGGCAAACTTCCATATGCTGCGCTTGTTGCTCAGGTACGTGGCCTCGAGGATCAATTGATCGCCTGGCACCACTGGCTGACGAAAGCGTAGTTTGTCCGAACCCACGAAGTAATACAGGGTTCCATCAGCCGGCTTCACGCCCATCATCTTGAAGCCGAGAATACCAGCGGCCTGAGCCATGGCTTCGATAATCAACACACCCGGCATAATCGGATGCTCAGGAAAATGACCATTGAAGAATGGCTCATTGATGCTGACATTCTTATAGGCACGCACACACTTGCCCTCAACATCCAAGTCCACCACCCGATCCACCAGCAGGAACGGGTAACGGTGCGGCAAGTATTCGCGAATTTCGTTGATGTCCATCATTTCCGGAGAAGCCTGTAGTAAAAAAATAAGAGCACGGCAGTTACCGGCTCAGGCATCAGATGAGACGTTGCCGCTCGAGGTCACGGCAGCCAGCTGTTTTTCCAGCTGTTTGAGACGCCGCGCCATATCATCCAACTGACGAATCCGCGCAGCACTCTTCTTCCACTCACCCGCAGGCTGCATCGCGGTACCGGAGGAATAAGCCCCTGGCTCGGTGATCGAACGGGTAACCATGGTCATACCGGTGACGAATACGCCATCGCACACTTCGATATGCCCGACCATGCCGACACCGCCGGCGATCATGCAATTCTTGCCAATCTTGGTACTGCCAGAGATACCGACGCACCCCGCCATCGCGGTGTTGTCGCCGATCTGCACGTTGTGCGCGATCATGATCTGGTTATCCAGCTTGACCCCGTTACCGATTACCGTATCGGACAGCGCGCCACGATCAATGGTGGTATTGGCGCCAATTTCGACATCATCACCGATTTGCACCCCACCAATTTGCGCGATCTTCAGCCAGACACCCTTCTCACTGGCAAAACCGAACCCTTCACCACCAATTACTGCACCCGACTGAATCACTACCCGTCGACCTATGCGCACATCGTGATACAGGGTAACTCGCGGTGCGAGCCAACCATTTTCACCGATCACCGAGCGCGCGCCGATCACGCAATGCGCGCCGACCGTGACGCCGGCAGCGATCTGCGCACCGCTCTCGACCACAGCATAAGCGCCGATACTGGCACTGCTATCGATCTGTGCATCGGCGGCAATCAGCGCAGTCGCATGCACACCAGCCACGGCTTGCGGCTTGCGATCAAACAGATGAGACAGTGTTGCGTAAGCCAGATAAGGATTGGCTACGATCAGCGCGTCGCCGCTGTAGCTGTCGGCGTCGGCCGCAGTCAACAAAACCACTCCAGCACGACAGTCGCCCAGGTATTTGCGGTATTGCGGGTTGGCCAGGAAGCTCAGCTGATCGGGGCCGGCCTCCTGCAAAGTAGCCACACCACTGATCGTTTTATTGGCATCGCCACGCAGCTTCGCGCCCAAACGTTCAGCCAGCTGGCCGAGGTTAAAAACTGCAGCCGTCATGATCAGCGCAGCTGATTCATGCGCTCGATAACTTGGCGAGTGATGTCATATTGAGGCTTGACATCGATCACTGCACCGCGCTCGAGCACCAGGTCGAAGTTGCCTTTCTTGATCACTTCTTCAACCGCTTTATCCAGGTTGGGCTTGAGCTTCTTCAGCATCTCGCGATCGGCGATGGCCTTGGCTTCGTTCAACTCCTTGGACTGGAACTGGAAGTCACGGGCTTTTTGCTTGAACTCCAACTCCAGACGCTCGCGCTCGGCGGTCTGCATCTTCTCGCCATCTTTAACCATGCGATCCTGGATGCGCTTGGCATCACCTTCCAGTGTCTTCAGCTTGCTCAGCTGCGGGCCAAACTTCTTCTCGGCATCCACGGCATAACGCTTGGCCGCATCGGATTCGAGCAGGGCCATTTGATAGTTGAGTACCGCCACCTTCATTTCAGCGAATGCTGGGGTTGCCAGCAGGGCAGCACTTAATAGAACCAGTTGAGTCAACTTACGCACGATGCACTCCTGCAGAAACTGTTGTCGTTGCTCGGTAAACAGGCGCTTAGAACGTCTGGCCGAGAGAGAATTGGAATACTTGAGTATCGGCATCGTCCGGCTTCACCACCGGCATCGCCAGGCTGAAGCTCAGCGGCCCGAGGGCGGTGATCCAGGTCAGACCCACACCAACCGAACTGGCCAAATCACCGGGATTGATGCTGCCGCAGTCGGTCTGGGTTGGACCGCATGTGGTATCGAAGACATTACCCACATCCCAGAACAGTGCGGTGCGCAGCGAACGCTGATCCTTGACGAACGGCAGCGGGAACAGCAACTCCACCCCCCCCTGGACCAGTACGTTACCACCGAACGGGAGCGGGTCTTGATCCGGATCCGCCAAAGTACCTGGATTAGTACCGGTGCTCGGCGTACTACGCGGGCCTAGACTGCTGTCCTCGAAGCCACGCACCGAGTTGAAACCGCCGGCATAGTAGTTCTCGTAGAACGGAAGCTCCTCGGTGGAACCGTAGCTGTCGCCATAGCCCAGCTCGGTATGGAAGCGCAGGGTGTAGTTATCAGTTAGCGGCTTGAATACCTGGCCACGGTAATCGATCTTGAAGAACGACAGGTCGCTACCCGGGACCGTAGACTCCAGCACCAGGCTCTGGGAGTGCCCACGGTTGGCCATCACGCCGCGATTCAGGGTCGACTCGGACCAGCCCACCGAGGCTTTGAGGTTCAGGTAGCTGTCACCTTCGCGCTCGATGAAGTTGAAGATTTCATCTACGGTGTAAACGCCGGTATTAATAGTGTCCTGCTGGACCGTCAGACCATAGGTCAAGCGCGAGGTCTCGCTGATCGGGTAACCGATGCTCACCCCTGCACCCAGGCTGTCCACCGCAAAGCTGGAAACCTGAGTATCCAATTCGTCGTAGTCGGTGGTGCGATAAAAGGCGTTATAGCCCAGGCTCACGCCATCCGGCGTCCAGTAGGGGTCGACGAAGCCGAAGTTGTAGCGGCTCTGGTATTGGCTACGGGTCAAACCGACGCTGACCTTGTTACCGGTACCGAGGAAGTTGTTCTGGGTAATCGAACCACCAAGGATCAGACCCGCGTTCTGCGCGAAACCGACGCTGGCAGTAATCGAACCGGAGGCCTGCTCTTCAACGCTGTAGTTGACGTCGATCTGATCATCGGTGCCCGGCACCTGCGGTGTTTCGACGTTGACCTCCTTGAAGAAGCCCAGACGTTCGAGACGGGTTTTCGACTGATCAATCAAGTAGGTCGAGGCCCAACCACCCTCCATCTGACGCATCTCACGGCGCAGCACTTCGTCTTCGGATTTGGTATTGCCACGGAAATTGATGCGATTGACGTAGGCGCGCTTGCCCGGATCGACGAAGAAGGTGATCGATACCGTGTTGTCCTCATCATGAGCCTCTGGCACGCCATTGACGTTGGCAAAGGTATAGCCTTCATTACCCAGACGGCGAGTGATTAGCTCGGACGTGGTAGTCATCACCTTGCGCGAGAACACCTGCCCTTCCTTGGCCAGCAATAATGCCCTGACATCTTCTTCCGGCACCTTCAGGTCACCGCTGAGGCGCACTTCGCGAACTGTGTACTTCTGCCCTTCATCAACGTTGACGGTGATGTAGACGTGTTTCTTGTCCGGGGTAATGGAGACCTGAGTGGAGGAGATGTCCATGTTGATGTAGCCGCGATCCAGGTAATAGGAGCGCAGACGCTCCAAGTCACCGGACAGTTTCTCACGGGCGTACTTGTCATCGTTCTTGAAGAAGGACAGCCAGTTGCTGGTCTTCAACTCGAACAGGTCAATCAGGTCTTCGTCGGCGAAAACGCTATTGCCCACTACGTTGATGTGCTGAATGGCCGCAACCGAACCTTCACTGATATTGATCTTCAGCGCCACACGGTTGCGCGGCTGCGGAATCACTTCGGTTTCGATCTCCGCGGAGTAGCGGCCTTGGGCGACATATTGGCGCTGCAGTTCGTTACGCACCCCTTCGAGGGTCGCACGCTGGAAGATTTCGCCTTCTGCCAAACCAGATTGATTGAGGCCTTTGAGCAGGTCCTCACTGGTGATGGCTTTGTTGCCATCGATCTCGATGCTGGAAATCGACGGACGCTCGACGACGGTAATGACGAGTACATCGCCATCACGGCCGAGTTGAATGTCCTGGAAGAAACCGGATTTGAACAGTTCGCGCGTAGCTTCGACCAATGAGCGGTCGTCGGCTTGCTCGCCGCCATTCAGCGGCAAAGCACCAAACACGCTGCCCGCAGACACCCGCTGGAGGCCATTGACGCGAATATCGGAGATGGTGAAGGACTCGGCGTGAACTTCGGCGATCATCAATGCGGCAAGCACCGCAGGTAGCAGCAGACGTTTCATGAAGTCCTTTCTTATTTCCAACTGACGATAAAAAGTCTGCCACTTAAGGCGACATTTCTTGTAAATGCTGAGAGCGTAATTCAGTAGCGATTACAGTCGACTCAGATCGTTGACCAGGGCCAGTAACATCACCCCAATCACCAAACTGATGCCAATTTGCATTCCCCAACCTTGCACCCGTTCTGACAGTGGCCGACCACGCGCCCACTCGATCAGGTAAAAAAGCAAATGCCCCCCATCTAACACAGGGATCGGCAATAGATTGAGAACCCCCAAACTTATGCTCAAGTAGGCCAGGAAATTCAAGAAATCCCCCAAACCCGACTCAGCCGAAGCGCCCGCCACTTTAGCAATGGTTATCGGCCCGCTCAAGTTTTTTACCGAGAGCTCACCGAAGAGCATTTTCTTTAGCGAATCCAGGGTCAATAGACTCATAGTCCAAGTGCGCTTTACGCCTTCGCCAACTGCTTCAAGCGGCCCGAAGCTGACCTCGCGGAGCATTTCAGCCGGCCACTCGACACCTTGTACACCAGCCCCCAGATAGCCACTGCGCGCCTCGCCTTCGCCACGCGCAGCCAGTTTCACCGGCATCTCCAGCGTTTGCCCTGCACGCTCGATCATTAAGTCAACTGGCTTCCCCGGCAACGCCCGCACCCGATCGACCAACTGCTGCCAGTCGTCGAGCGCCTGTCCATTCAGGGACACCAAGCGGTCGCCGACCTGCAAACCCGCCGCTTTAGCTGGGCCTTGCGGATCCAGCTCGGCCAAGATCGGCGCCAACGCGGGACGCCAAGGGCGAATACCCAGCGAGGCAATAGGATCCGGCTCTTCTACACCTTTCAACCAATCGCTCAGCACGATTTGTCGCGCAGAGTCGGCGGTAGAACCCTGCTCGCGCACCTTGACCAGCAAGGTGCCGCTTTCCCCCAAACGACGCACCAACTGCAAATTGACCGCAGCCCAACCCGTGGTTGGCTCACCATTTACCTCAGTGATTTCCTGCCCCGCCTGCAGCCCCGCTGCGGCAGCCAGGCTGGCACTCTCAACCGCGCCGATAATTGGGCGAACCTGCTGACTGCCGAGCATCGCCACCAGCCAGAAAAAAGCCAGCGCGAGCAGGAAGTTGGCCGCCGGCCCTGCGATGACGATGGCAATACGCTGCCCTACGGTTTTGCGATTGAAGGCTTGCTCCAGTTGTTCAACCGGCACATCGCCTTCACGCTCGTCGAGCATCTTGACGTAGCCGCCCAGCGGGATCGCAGCGATCACAAACTCAGTGCCATGACGGTCATACCAGCGCAGCAGCGGCGTGCCGAAACCAACCGAAAACCGCAGCACCTTGACCCCACAACGCCGCGCCACCCAGAAATGACCGAACTCGTGAAACGTGACCAGTACACCCAGGGCGACCAGGGTGCCGACAACCATATACAACGCACTCATCAATCTTCTCCTCGTCGCTATTCGCGACGACTCAGCCACTGCTCGGCAAGGGCACGCGCCCGATGGTCAGCCGCCAGTACCGTATCCAGGCATTCGACCGCGACGGCAGCCTCAGCGTTCAGCACAGCATCGATGATACTCGCGATCTCGGGAAAGCGGATGCGCCGCTCAAGAAAGGCCGCCACCGCCACTTCATTAGCCGCATTGAGCATGGCCGGGGCAGTCCCACTCACCTCCGCAGCCTGACGCGCCAGGCGCAGGCAGGGAAAACGCTGCTCGTCCGGCGCCTCAAAGTCCAAGCGCGCTACGACGAACAAATCCAACGGTGCAACGCCCGAATCGATGCGCTGCGGCCAGGCCAAAGCATGACTGATCGGCGTACGCATATCGGGGTTACCCAACTGCGCCAATACCGAACCGTCGACATAATCGACCAGAGAATGGATCACGCTTTGCGGGTGGATCACCACCTCGACCTGCTCAGGCTGAGCATCGAATAACCAACAGGCCTCGATCAACTCGAGCCCCTTGTTCATCATGCTCGCCGAATCTACCGAGATCTTGCGCCCCATCGACCAGTTTGGATGAGCGCAGGCCTGCTCGGGAGTAACCTCGGCCAACTGCTCCAGCGGGGTCTGGCGAAACGGGCCACCTGAAGCGGTCAACATGATCCGCCGCACCCCCACGGACGCCAACCCACGCGCATAGTCACCAGGCAGGCACTGGAAGATTGCATTGTGTTCGCTGTCGATTGGCAGCAACACGGCACCACTACTGCGCACAGCCTGAATAAACAGTGCGCCGGACATCACCAGCGCCTCTTTATTCGCCAGCAAGACCTTCTTGCCCGCTTCGACGGCAGCCAGGGTCGGCTTGAGCCCTGCCGCACCGACGATAGCCGCCATCACCGTATCCACCTCGGGATGCGCGGCCACCTCACAAAGACCCTGCTCACCGAACAAAACCTGGGTCGTCAGGCCCGCCGCATGCAGGCCGCCCTGCAGCTGGCGCGCCGCCTGAGCGTTCTGCGCCACCGCAAAACGCGGACGGTAAATCATGCACAGCGCCTCCAGCTCAGCCAGACGACTGAAGCCGGACAGGGCGAAAACACGATAGCGCTGAGGGTGGCGGGCAATCACATCCAGAGTGCTCAGGCCAATTGATCCAGTCGCCCCCAGCACCGTGATCTGCTGTACCTGACTCACAGCGCGCCCCAGCCGGCCAGCCATAGCAGGGCCGCGAACACCGGAATAGCGGCAGTCAAGCTGTCGATGCGATCCAGCACACCGCCGTGACCCGGGAGCAAGTTGCTGCTGTCCTTGATCCCGCTCTGGCGCTTGAACATGCTCTCGGTCAGATCACCGACCACCGAGATCAGCACGACCACGGCCGCACCCAGCAAACCCAGCGTCATTTCACCGCCAGACCAACCCCGATAGACACCGACCGCGGCAGTAATCAGCACGCTGGTGAGCAGACCACCGATCAAGCCTTCCCAGCTCTTGCCCGGACTGACCCGTGGTGCCAGCTTGCGCTTACCGAATGCCTTGCCGGAGAAATAAGCACCAATATCCGCTGCCCAGACCAAGACCATCACCGCCAGGATCAAGCCATTGGCCAGCGGCCATTGCTTGAACAGGACCAAACCCTGCCAGGCGGGCAGTAATATCAGCAGCCCGATCAGCAACTTGCCCGGCGCGCCGCCCCAATACCGGCTACTGGCGGGATAGCCCAGTACCAGCAACGTGGCCAATACCCACCAGACAACACCGACCAACAGCACCCACGTGGCTAGTGCAGGCAGTTGATAGAGCCCGAACAGCAAGACGGCAACCACGCAGGCATAAGCCACACGCTGCAGTTGCGCAGTGAAACCCGCCAGTCGCGCCCACTCCCAGCCACCCAGACTGACGACCGCGCCGATAAACAAGGCAAACGCCTGACCATCGAGCAGGAAAAACCCGCCCAACGCGACAGGCAGCAGCACCAGCGCAGTAATCACTCGTTGTTTAAGCATTAAGCACGCGCCTCGGCCTCGACCTGTTCACTGGTTTTGCCAAAGCGCCGCTGGCGCTTGGCGAAGTCCGCCAGCGCCTTGCGCATGGCGTCGTGCTTGAAATCCGGCCAGAGCAGGTCGGAGAAATACAACTCGCTGTAAGCCAGCTGCCACAACAGGAAATTACTGATGCGATGCTCGCCACCGGTGCGAATGCATAAATCCGGTAACGGCAGATCACCAGTCGCCAAGCAGCCCTGCAGCAACTCGGGGGTTATCTCCTCAGGTCGCAAATGCCCACCCTGCACCTCGCGCGCAAGGCGCTGCGCGGCTTGGGCAATATCCCACTGACCACCGTAGTTGGCCGCGATCTGCAGGACGAAGCGCTTGTCGCCAGCAGTCTGCGCCTCGGCCTCGCGCATGGCCGCTTGCAATTCCGGATGAAAACGCGAGCGATCACCAATGATTCGCAGACTGATGCCGTTGTCATTCAGCCGCTTGGCTTCGCGACGTAGCGCGCCAAGGAAGAGTTCCATCAGCGCACCGACCTCTTCCGCCGGACGCCGCCAGTTTTCACTGGAGAAGGCGAATAGCGTCAGCACCTCGACCCCTGCCTCGGCGCACACCTCAATCACCGCGCGCACCGCATCGACACCCGCTTTATGCCCAGCAACTCCAGGCAACAGGCGTTTTCTCGCCCAGCGGTTGTTACCGTCCATGATGACCGCCACATGCCGCGGAACGGCCGGCTCGGCCTTCTTCACTGATTTTTCCATGCCTGAAAGACTGGCGACCGTCAGACGGCCATCAGATCCGCTTCTTTCTGTTTCACCGCCACTTCGATCTCGCCAACGAACTTGTCTGTCAGCTTTTGCACGTCATCTGCGGCGCGGCGCTCTTCGTCTTCGCTGATTTCTTTCTCTTTGACCAGATCTTTCAACTGACTCAACGCATCGCGACGGATATTGCGCACAGCCACTCGAGCATCTTCCGCCGCATCACGCGCCTGCTTGGTGAAGCCCTTGCGGGTTTCCTCAGTCAACGCCGGCATGGAAATCAGCAGCAGTTCGCCCAGGTTGGTCGGATTGAAGCCCAGACCGGAGCTCTGGATGGCCTTATCAACGGCAGCCAACATATTGCGCTCGAACGCCACAACCTGCAGGGTGCGGGAGTCCTTGACGGTCACGTTGGCAACCTGATTCAGGGGAGTATCGGCACCATAGTAAGGCACCATCACCCCACCCAGAATACTCGGGTGAGCCTGGCCGGTACGAATACGACTGAACGCATGAGCTAGCGATTCCAGACTTTTCTGCATACGCGCTTGGGCGTCTTTCTTGATCTCGTTGATCATTCTTCACCTTCCTCGATCAGAGTACCTTCGGCGCCACCCACTACAACATTCAGCAGGGCGCCAGGTTTATTCATATTGAACACACGCAGCGGCATCTTATGGTCGCGGCACAGACAGATGGCCGTCAGATCCATAACACCCAGCTTGCGATCAAGCACTTCATCGTAGGTCAGACGGTCGAACTTCTCCGCATGCGGATCCTTGAACGGATCGGCGGTGTACACACCATCAACCTTGGTCGCCTTCAACACCACATCGGCATCGATTTCGATGGCCCGCAGGCAGGCCGCGGAGTCGGTAGTAAAGAAGGGATTACCAGTGCCAGCGGCGAAAATCACCACCTCACCGGTTTTCAGATGACGCAAGGCCTTGCGGCGATCGTAATGGTCGGTCACGCCTACCATGGAGATGGCCGACATGACGATGGCTGGGATATTCGAACGCTCCAGCGCGTCGCGCATGGCCAAGGCATTCATCACCGTCGCCAGCATACCCATGTGATCGCCGGTAACCCGATCCATGCCCGCCGCACTCAATGCCGCACCACGGAACAAGTTGCCGCCACCAATCACCAAGCCCACCTGAACACCGATGCCAACCAACTGGCCAACTTCCAGCGCCATGCGATCAAGCACTTTGGGATCGATACCAAAGTCTTCCGAGCCCATCAAGGCCTCGCCGCTAAGCTTGAGTAGAATGCGCTTGTAACGCGGTTGACGACCACTCACCTGCTGAGCCATTACCAGTCTCTCCTGCAGCGGTTGAATTCTGCGCGGGCTGATCGCCCGCAATTATCGAGTGTTTCGACAACGCTCTTGGCCATGGGTGCCACCCGACACTCACTACCAACAAACTGCCACCCTAGTTCGACAAAGAGGCCGCACGCATAAGCGGGCAGCCTCTTCGGGGCGACAGAATTGAATCCGTCTTACTGCTTGCTGGCAGCCAATTGCGCAGCCACTTCTTCAGCGAAGTTGTCGACTGGCTTCTCGATGCCTTCGCCTACCTGGAAGCGGGTGAAGGAAACGATTTCTGCGCCAGCTTTCTTGGCCAGTGCACCGACCTTGATTTCTGGATCCTTGACGAAGGCCTGCTCAACCAGACTGGCTTCAGCGAGGAACTTCTGGATGCGGCCACCAACCATCTTCTCGACGATTTCAGCCGGCTTGCCTTTGATCTTGTCTTCGTTGAGGCTCATGAACACGGCTTTCTCGCGCTCGACAGCTTCAGCAGAAACTTCCGAAGGCAGCAGGAATTCCGGGTTGCTGGCAGCCACGTGCATGGCGATATCTTTGGCCAGATCAGCGTCACCGCCTTTCAGGACCACAACCACACCGATCTTGTTACCGTGCAGGTAAGCGTTGACCACGTCGCCTTCAAGACGAGCCAGGCGGCGAATATTGACGTTCTCGCCAACTTTGGCCACCAGCGCTTCACGCGCGGATTCCTGAGCGGCGATCAGCGGAGCTGCGTCGGTCAGTTTGTCGGCGAAGGCTTTTTCAATGCTGGCGCTGACGAAGTTCTTGAAGTCGTCTTGCAGAGCCAGGAAGTCAGTTTGCGAGTTGACTTCCAGGATCACGGCCGACTTGCCATCTTCGGCAACTTTCACACCGATAGCGCCTTCAGCGGCAACGTTGCCCGCTTTTTTAGCAGCCTTGATCGCGCCGGAGGCACGCATGTCATCAATGGCTTGCTCGATGTCGCCGCCGGCCTTGGTCAAGGCCTTTTTGCAATCCATCATGCCTTCGCCGGTACGCTCGCGCAGTTCTTTGACCAACGCTGCAGTAATCTCTGCCATTTCAAATTCCTCTTGGATAGGTTGTTAACCATTCCACCCGCAAAACGGGCGCTCAATTCTTAACGCATTGCCGGCAACTAACAGGATCACTTGAAGCTGCGGTACGACAATGGTTTTCAAGGTGGCAAAAAGGGGGCCAAGCCCCCTTTTTGCGAACTAAGCAAACGCTAGAAGCGTTTCACTCAGCCTTCAGCAGCTTCTGCAGCCGGGGCTTGCTCGACGAACTCGTCGGTGCCGCCACCAGTGTTGCTGCGACCACGCACAATGGCGTCAGCCATGGCACCCATGTACAGCTGGATAGCGCGGATGGCGTCGTCGTTACCTGGGATGATGTAGTCGATGCCTTCCGGGCTGCTGTTGGTATCAACTACACCAATAACAGGGATACCCAGCTTGTTGGCTTCGGTGATAGCAATGCGCTCGTGGTCAACGTCGATTACGAACATGGCGTCTGGCAGACCACCCATGTCCTTGATACCACCCAGGCTACGATCCAGCTTTTCCAGATCGCGGGTACGCATCAGGGCTTCTTTCTTGGTCAGCTTGGTGAAAGTACCGTCCTGGGACTGAACTTCCAGATCACGCAGACGCTTGATCGAGGCGCGGATGGTTTTGTAGTTGGTCAGCATGCCGCCCAACCAGCGATGATCGACAAACGGCGAGCCGCAACGAGCAGCTTCTTCGCGAACGATCTTGCCAGCGGAACGCTTGGTACCAACGAACAGAATCTTGTTTTTACCGGCAGCCAGCTTCTCAACGAAAGACAGTGCTTCGTTGAACATCGGCAGGGTTTTTTCAAGGTTGATGATGTGAATCTTGTTACGCGCGCCGAAAATGTACTTACCCATTTTCGGGTTCCAGTAACGGGTCTGGTGACCGAAGTGCACACCGGCCTTCAGCATATCGCGCATATTGACTTGGGACATGATAGTTCCTTAATAAGTCGGGTTAGGCCTCCACGCGCCCCAGTCTCCAACCCTTGCGGGCACCCAGGAAACTGTGTCGACACGTGTGCGGATTTAAGCCTCAGGGCAGACAGCCCGTAAAGCGGCGCGTTTTATACCACAAAGACCCACCCCAAGCTACAGGAAATCCACAACTCACTGTCGCCAGGGCCTGAGCTGAACGCCTTTGGCGTGCCGCTGCCGCTCGCCTTCTCTGTTAGAATCCGGTCTTTGTCAATTTCACCTTGCGCCAATGGGCGCCGAGAGAGCCCGCATGACCGTCACTATCAAGACGCCTGAGGAAATCGAAAAAATGCGCGTAGCCGGTCGCCTGGCTGCCGATGTGCTGGAAATGATCGGCGAACACGTCAAGCCTGGCGTCACTACTGAAGAGCTGGATCGCATTTGTCACGACTATATAGTCAACGAACAGAAAGCCATCCCCGCGCCGCTCAACTACAAAGGCTTCCCCAAGTCGATCTGCACCTCGGTCAACCACGTGGTCTGCCATGGCATCCCCAACGAGAAGCCACTGAAAGATGGCGACGTGCTGAATATCGATATAACCGTGATCAAGGACGGCTATCACGGCGACACCAGCAAGATGTTCATGGTCGGCAAGGTTCCCGAGTGGGCCGAGCGCCTGGCCAAGATCACCCAGGAATGTATGTATAAAGGTATTCAGCTCGTGCGCCCCGGTACGCGCTTGGGCGACATCGGCGAAGTGATCCAGAAGCACGCCGAGAAGAACGGCTTCTCCGTGGTGCGTGAATACTGTGGTCACGGCATCGGTGCAGTCTTCCACGAAGAGCCGCAGGTGCTGCACTACGGCCGCGCCGGCACCGGCATGGAACTAAAAGAAGGCATGACCTTCACCATCGAACCGATGATCAACCAGGGCCGTGCGGAAACCCGTCTGCTCGGTGATGGCTGGACCGCGATCACCAAGGATCGCAAGCTCTCCGCCCAATGGGAACACACCATCCTGGTAACGGCCGACGGTTACGAAATTTTCACCCTGCGCAGTGACGACAGCATCCCCCGCACCTCGGCCTGACCCGCTCAGGTAGCCGTTACCGTGTTATCGCTCTATTAAGGAAGGCCGCTGCATGTCGCAGGTAGACCCCGAACTGTTCGACCGTGGCCAGTTCCAGGCCGAACTGGCCTTGAAGTCCAGCCCCATCGGCGCCTTCAAGAAAGCCATTCGCCGCGCCCATGAGGTGCTCGACGCACGCTTCAAGGCTGGTCGCGAGGTACGCCGACTGGTCGAGGATCGCGCCTGGTTCGCCGATCAGATCCTGCGTGAAGCCTGGGATCGCCTGGCCTGGAGCGAGGACGCAGCTATCGCCCTGCTGGCGGTCGGCGGCTATGGTCGCGGTGAACTGCACCCTTATTCGGACATCGACCTGCTGATCCTGCTCGACAGCGCCGACCATGAAACCTTCCGCGAACCGATTGAGCGTTTCCTTACCCTGCTGTGGGACATCGGCCTGGAAGTCGGCCAGAGCGTACGCTCGGTCGATGAATGCGCCGAGGAAGCCCGCGTCGACCTGACGGTGATCACCAACCTGATGGAAAGCCGCACCATCGCCGGCCCCGAACGCCTGCGTCAGCGCATGCTGGGCGTCACCAGCAGCGAACAGATGTGGCCGAGCAAGGAGTTCTTTCTGGCCAAGCGCAAAGAGCAGCGCGCGCGTCACGCCAAGTACAACGACACCGAATACAACCTCGAACCCAACGTCAAAGGCTCGCCCGGTGGGCTGCGCGATATCCAGACCATCCTCTGGGTCGCCCGACGCCACTTCGGCACCCTGAATCTGCATGCCATGGTCGGCCAGGGTTATTTGCTG
The DNA here is from genome assembly GCF_000498575.2 of Pseudomonas taeanensis MS-3. Lineage (GTDB taxonomy): Bacteria > Pseudomonadota > Gammaproteobacteria > Pseudomonadales > Pseudomonadaceae > Aquipseudomonas > Aquipseudomonas taeanensis. Next base: position 495,853 of record NZ_AWSQ01000002.1, on the reverse strand, counting down.
GAAAGTGAGTATGAGCTGCTCGCATCAAGCCAGGACTTCCTCTGGAAAGTGCGCTACGCCCTGCACATGCTGGCTGGCCGCGCCGAAGATCGCCTGCTGTTCGACCACCAGGGCCAGGTCGCCGCGCTGCTCGGCTTCGAGGGAGTCGACCGCAAGCGCACCATCGAGCACTTCATGCAGAAGTACTACCGCGTGGTGATGGCCATCGCCGAGCTGAGTGACCTGATCAATCAGCACTTCGAGGAGGAAATTCTCCGCGCCGGCGAAGTCAGTCCGGCCCAGCCGCTGAACAGCCGCTTCCAGCTGCGTAACGGCTACATCGAAGCCATTCACCCGAAAGTCTTCAAGCGCACGCCGTTCGCCATTCTGGAAATTTTCGTGGTCATGGCCCAGCACCCGGAGATCGAAGGAGTGTGCGCCGACACCATCCGCCTGTTGCGTGACCACCGCCACCTAATCGACGACGACTTTCGTGCCGACATCCGCAACACCAGCCTGTTCATCGAACTGTTCAAGTGCAAGGAAGGCATCCACCGCAACCTGCGCCGGATGAACCGCTACGGCATTCTCGGCCGCTACCTGCCTGAGTTCGGACACATCGTCGGGCAGATGCAGCACGACCTGTTTCACATCTACACCGTCGATGCCCACACCCTGAATGTCATCAAGCACCTGCGTAAACTGGGCAAACCAGGCGTGGCGGAGAAATTCCCGCTGGCCAGCGAACTGGTCGAGAAGCTGCCCAAGCCCGAGCTGATCTACCTCGCCGGCATCTATCACGACATCGGCAAAGGTCGCGGCGGCGACCACTCCGAGCTGGGTGCGGTGGATGCCGCAGCCTTCTGCGTGCGCCACCAGCTACCCAGCTGGGATAGCAAACTGATCGTCTGGCTGGTGCAGAGCCATCTGGTGATGTCGACCACCGCGCAGCGCAAGGACTTGTCCGACCCGCAGGTGATATTCGATTTCGCTCGTCAGGTCGGCGATCAAACGCGCCTGGATTACCTCTATGTGCTCACCGTGGCCGATATCAACGCCACCAACCCGAGCCTGTGGAACTCCTGGCGCGCCAGCCTGATGCGCCAGCTCTACACCGAGACCAAGCGGGCATTGAGCCGCGGCCTGGAGAATCCGCTGGATCGCGAAGAGCAGATTCGCCTGAACCAAAGCGCCGCCCTGGAGATTCTGGTACGCGGTGGCACCGACCCGGATCATGCGGAACAGCTCTGGGCGCAGCTGGGCGATGACTACTTCCTGCGCCACACGGCCGACGATGTCGCCTGGCACACCCTGGCCATCATCCAGCATCCGAACGACGGTAACCCGCTGGTGCTGATCAAGGAGACGACCCAGCGCGAGTTCGAAGGCGGTACGCAGATATTCATCTACGCCGAGGATCAGCACGACTTCTTCGCCGTGACCGTGGCCGCCATGGCGCAGCTCAACCTGAACATTCACGACGCGCGCATTCTCACCTCGACCAGCCAGTTCACCCTCGACACCTATATCGTCCTGGAAGCCGACGGTAGCTCGATTGGCGACAACCCGGCACGCATCAACAAGATCCGCCAGGGGCTGATCGATGCGCTGAAAAACCCGGACGAATACCCGAACATCATTCAACGTCGCGTGCCGCGCCAGCTCAAGCACTTCGCCTTTGCGCCGCAGGTGACCATCCACAACGATGCCCACCGCCCGGTGACCATACTCGAACTGAGCGCACCGGATCGACCGGGCCTGCTGGCGCGGGTCGGGCGGATCTTCCTCGAGTTCGACCTGTCGATCCAGAATGCCAAGATCGCCACCCTTGGTGAACGCGTAGAAGACGTGTTCTTCGTCACCGATGCCCACAACCAGCCACTGTCTGATCCACAGTTGTGTATCCGCCTGCAAGAGACCATCGTCGCACGCCTGTCGGATGCCCAAGGACAGCAGACCGAAACCAACCAGATCAGCTTTTAACCCGTAGGGTGCAGTAAGGCCTGAGGCCGCATTGCACCGTTCCATCCACGACCGGCAGCGCCCTGCGCTGCGCTTATTGACGCCCTACAGCCATGAACCAAGCTTTAAACGATTTGCAGCCCTACCCCTTTGAGAAGCTCCGCGCCCTGTTGGCCGAGGCGCAGCCGCCCAGCGACAAGAAAGCCATCGCCTTGTCGATTGGCGAGCCCAAGCATCGCTCGCCCGCCTTCGTCGCCGAAGCGCTCGCGGCCAACCTGGACCAGCTGGCGGTGTACCCGACCACCCTGGGCAGCGCCGCGTTGCGCGTCGCGATTGCCAACTGGTGTAGCCGGCGTTTCAACCTGCCAGCAGGCGCGCTCGATCCGGCACGTCACGTGCTGCCGGTCAACGGTACCCGCGAGGCGTTGTTCGCCTTTACCCAGACGGTGGTTCAGCGCAGTACTGCCGATCAGGCACCTGGCCTGGTGGTCAGCCCCAATCCGTTCTACCAGATCTACGAAGGCGCAGCGCTGCTCGCCGGCGCCCAACCGCATTACCTGCCGTGCCTGGAAGAGTTCGGTTTCAATCCGGATTTCGACGCCGTCAGTGCGGACGTCTGGCATCGCTGCCAGATTCTCTTCCTCTGCTCGCCGGGCAACCCAACCGGTGCACTGATCCCCGTGCAGACCCTGAAAAAGCTGATACAGCTGGCCGATGAATTCGATTTCGTCATCGCCGCCGACGAGTGCTACAGCGAGCTGTACTTCGACGAGGCCAACCCGCCCGCCGGCCTGCTGACCGCCTGCGCCGAGCTGGGCCGGGATGACTTCAAGCGCTGCGTGGTGTTCCACAGCCTGTCCAAGCGCTCCAACCTGCCGGGACTACGCTCGGGCTTCGTGGCCGGTGACGCCGACATATTGAAATCTTTTCTGCTGTACCGTACCTACCACGGCTGCGCCATGCCGGTACAAACCCAACTGGCCAGCGTCGCTGCCTGGAACGATGAAGTGCATGTACGGGCCAACCGCGCCCTGTACCGCGAGAAGTTCGACGCAGTGCTGGCGATTCTCGACGGCGTACTGGAGGTGCAGCGGCCAGATGGCGGTTTCTACCTGTGGGCGAAAACCCCGACAGACGACGAGACCTTCACCCGCGAGTTGTATGCGCGTGAACACGTCACAGTGGTCCCCGGCTCCTACCTGTCGCGCAACGTCGACGGTGTCAATCCGGGCGCCAACCGCGTGCGCATGGCCTTGGTCGCCCCCCTGGCCGAATGCGTCGAGGCCGCCGAACGGATCCGCGCCTTCGTCACGAACAGCAATACTGTGAAAAATTTAAAGAGTCTGTAAGCATGAGCAGAACCCTCTACGGCATCAAAGCCTGCGACACCATGAAGAAAGCTCGCACCTGGCTCGACCAGCACGCGGTAAGCTACGTCTTTCATGATTACAAAGCCGCCGGCATCGACCGCGGCAACCTGCAGAAGTGGTGCAACGAACATGGCTGGGAAACCATTCTCAACCGTGCCGGCACCACCTTCCGCAAGCTGGACGACGCACAGAAAGCCGACCTGGACCAGAACAAGGCCATCGAACTGATGCTCGCCCAGCCATCGATGATCAAGCGCCCTGTGCTCGATCTCGGTGACAAGACCCTGATTGGCTTCAAGGCCGAGCGCTATGCCACTGACGTGGTCTGAGCGACGACCAACTCATTTGAATTTGTTGTAAGGAAAACACCATGACCACCTCTCTGTTCAGCCTGGCCTTCGGCGTTGGCACACAAAACCGTCAAAACACCTGGCTTGAAGTGTTCTACGCTCAGCCGCTGCTCAACCCAGCTAGCGAGTTGAGCGACAAAATTGCCGAAAAACTCGGCTACAACGGCGGCAATCAGGCCATCGCCTTCACCACCCAGCAGGCCGGCGAACTGGCAGAAAGCATCAAGGGCCTTGATGCCGGCCAGGCCAAGCTGCTGACCCGCCTGGCAGAAAGCCATAGGCCGCTGGTTGCCACCTTCCTCGCCGAAGATGCTGCGCCGATCAGCACCCCCGAGGCCTACCTCAAGCTGCACCTGCTCTCCCATCGTCTGGTCAAGCCACATGGCCTCAACCTCACCGGGATCTTCCCGCTGCTGCCCAACGTCGCCTGGACCAGCCAGGGCGCCATTGACCTGGCCGAACTGGCCGAGCGTCAACTGGAAGCGCGCCTGAAAGGCGAGTTGCTGGAAGTGTTCTCGGTGGACAAGTTCCCGAAAATGACCGACTACGTGGTTCCGGCCGGCGTACGCATCGCCGACACGGCGCGGGTCCGTCTGGGCGCCTATGTCGGTGAAGGCACCACCGTGATGCACGAGGGTTTCGTCAACTTCAACGCCGGTACCGCCGGCCCGGGCATGATCGAAGGCCGCGTTTCCGCGGGCGTGTTCGTCGGCAAGGGCTCGGACCTGGGTGGCGGCTGCTCGACCATGGGCACCCTATCCGGCGGTGGCAACATCGTGATTTCCGTCGGCGAAGGCTGCCTGATCGGCGCCAACGCCGGCATCGGCATCCCCCTGGGCGACCGCAACACCGTGGAATCCGGCCTGTACATCACCGCCGGCACCAAGGTGGCGCTGCTCGATGGTGACAACAAACTGGTCAAGGTGCTCAAGGCCCGCGATCTGGCCGGTCAACCGGACCTGCTGTTCCGGCGCAACTCGCAGAGCGGCGCGGTGGAGTGCAAGACCCATAAGTCGGCCATCGAGCTGAATGAAGCGCTGCACGCCCACAACTAAAAGTTGCTTTAACACGGCTACGCTCGCCCATACGGCGTTGCAATAAGGCTCGGACGCGTCATTTACTTCAGTAAACTCCGCTTCCTCGCCTTATTGCGCCTTGTCTGGCCTGCGCTCGCGACGCGTTAAACTCAACTTTTAGCCGCCAGATAAGTTCTGGAAAAACAATGTCTCTTATCTCCCCCTGGCGCGCCGACTTCCCTGGCATCCTGGCCCTTGAGGCCGAGGGTCAGACCTACCTGGACAGCGCCGCCACCGCACAAAAACCGCAGGCCGTACTGGATGCGCTGCTCGGCTACTACGCCGGCGGTGCGGCCAATGTGCATCGTGCCCAGCACCTGCCCGGCGAGCGTGCCACCCGTGCCTTCGAGGGCGCGCGCAGCCACATCGCCCACTGGCTGAATGCCGCTGACCTGACCCAGATCGTGTTGACCCGCGGCGCTACCGAAGCCTTCAATCTGTTGGCGTACGGACTCGAGGCGGAGTTTCAGCCCGGTGACGAGATCGTCATCAGCGCCCTGGAACACCACGCCAATCTATTGCCCTGGCAACAGTTGGCGCTGCGCCGCCAGCTCAAGCTGATCGTGCTGCCCCTGGATCGCAGCGGCCTGATCGACCTGGAACAGGCAGCCCGACTGATCGGTCCGCGCACGCGACTGCTGGCCGTCAGCCAACTGTCCAACGTGCTGGGCTGCTGGCAACCGCTGCGCGAGTTGATCCAACTGGCCCAGGCCCAAGGAGCCCTCTGCGTGGTCGATGGCGCCCAAGGCGTGGTGCATGGCCGCCATGACATGCAGGCGCTGGGTTGCGATTTCTATGTATTCTCCAGCCATAAACTCTACGGGCCAGACGGCGTCGGCGTGCTCTACGGTCGCCCCGACGCCTTGCAACGGCTGCAGCACTGGCAGTTCGGCGGAGAGATGGTGCGAGTGGCGGATTATCAGGCCGCCGAATTCCACAGCGCGCCCCTGGGCTTCGAAGCCGGGACGCCGCCGATCGCCGGGGTGATCGCCCTCGGCGCCAGTCTGGATTACCTGGCTGGCCTGGATGCCGCCGCCGTCAGCGGCCACGAAGCCGCGCTGCACGCCAAACTGCTTGCCGGCCTGGCCGTACGCGAAGGCATTCGGCTGCTCGGTGCGCCACAGGTGGCGCTGGCCAGCTTTGTGGTCGACGGCGTGCACAATGCCGACCTCGCACATTTACTTACCGAGCAAGGTATCGCCGTGCGCGCAGGTCACCACTGCGCCATGCCGTTGCTGAAAAGCCTCGGGCTGGCCGGTGCCATTCGCGTGTCGCTGGGGTTGTATAACGATGGCGAGGATCTGCAGCGCTTCTTCGCTGCCCTCGACCAGGCCCTGGAGCTGTTGCGATGAGCCTGCCCAGTGCGGCGCAGGAAGCGCTGGCTGCCTTCCAGCAGGCCGGTAGCTGGGAGCAACGCGCGCGCCTGCTGATGCAATGGGGCGAACGCCTGGCCCCGCTGCTCGACGCGGAGCGCAGTGAAAGCCAGCGGGTGCATGGCTGCGAAAGCCAGGTCTGGCTGGTCGCTGAGGTGCAGGATGACCACTGGCAGTTCCGTGCGACCAGCGATGCGCGGCTGATCCGTGGCTTGCTCGCCGTGCTGCTGACGCGGGTTAACGGGTTGAACAGCAGTGAGTTGCAGACGGTTGACCTGGCCGACTGGTTCGCCCAGCTAGGCTTGGCGCGCCAGCTCTCACCGTCGCGCAGCAATGGCCTTAGTGCGGTGCTGCAGCGCATGCGTGAGCTGGCCCTCAGTCGATCAGGGTAAGCCCGTTCTCGGCGCACCACTGCGCCAGTTCCGCGCGCGTACGCTGCGCTTCGTAGGCATACCAGTCGTCCAGCTCGCCGATATCCAGTAGCCAGGCTTTGTAATGGGAATACGCGCCTTTGCGGCGAAACATATCCTCCACGTGCTCATAGTCCAATTGCTTGGCCAGCACGAAGTCGAAGACCAGTTGTTTGCCTAAGTCAAAATCGTACTTTCCCGGAATCGCCAGACAGGCATCGGCATCGAAGTCCTCCGGCAATTCATCCGAGCAGTCGCCGTAAGGATCGACGCAATAAATCGCGCCGTTTAGCGGATCGATAAAACACTGCACATCGCCTTGCCCGGCGCTCACCATTCCGTAGGCCAGTTCGAGTTCGGCGTAACTGACCTTGATCGGACTATTTGTCATCCTCATCAAATCGCCCCTCTTGATTGCAGCCATCGAAGCATATTGCCCCTACTACCCGCGGCCAAGCGCTTGAGCGAAACCGAATCGATACACTGACGCGACCATCCACGAGCATCACACAACGCCTTATTGGCCTCGCTCCGCCGGCCGCCGCGTACCGGCTACCAGCTTGTCGACGATCCTCGCCGCGGCGACCATGCCGAAGCTGGCGGTGACCATCATCGCCGCGCCGAAGCCGCCAGCGCAGTCGAGCTTGACCCCTTCACCGACGAAGCCCTTGTACTGACACACCGTGCCGTCCGGCTTGGGGTAGCGCAGCTGCTCGGTGGAAAACACACAGGGAACGCTGTAGTTACGCCCCGGGGTGCGCGAGAAGTTGTAGTCGCGACGCAGGGTCGAACGCACCTTGGATGCCAGCGGGTCATTGAAGGTCTTGTTCAGGTCGCCGACCTGAATCTGCGTCGGATCGATCTGTCCGCCGGCGCCGCCGGTGGTGATGACCTGGATCTTGCGCCGCTTGCACCAGGAGATCAGCGCCGCCTTGGCGTTGACGCTGTCAATGCAGTCGATCACCGCATCCATCTGCTCGGTGATGTACTCGGCCATGGTCTCGCGGGTGACGAAGTCGGCCACCGCATGTACCACGCAGGCCGGATTGATCGCGCGGAGACGCGCCGCCATAACCTCAACCTTGGCCTGGCCAACGGCGCCGTCCAGTGCATGAATCTGCCGGTTGGTGTTGGTGATGCACACATCGTCCAGGTCGAACAGCGAGATCTCGCCCACGCCCGACCGGGCCAAGGCCTCGGCCGCCCAGGAACCGACACCACCGATGCCAACCACGGCGACATGTGCGGCCAGCAGACGCTCGGCACCCTCGCGGCCATACAGACGGGCTATTCCGGAAAAGCGTTGATCATCGAGCGGCATTTCATCACCTCGACACCCAGGACGCGGGCAGGCGCGCATTATAGGAAGCTCGCGGCCGTGGCCCAAGCCTCACATGCACCCTGGCACTGCAAACGCATGCCCAGGGGCTTAAAGCTATAACCGGCTGCGGGTTAGTCCTCCGCTCACAACAAAACCAGCTGCCGGAGCCTGCCATGCGTAACTTTAGCTTTCACAACCCGACCCAGATCCACTTTGGCGAAGGCCAGATTGCCAAGCTTGGCCAGGAAATCCCCGCCGACAGTCGCGTGCTGGTCACCCATGGCGGCGGCAGCATTTTCCAGAACGGTGTCTGGGCTCTGGTCGAAGCCGCACTGGCCGGCTTCGCCGTCAGCCGTTTCGCCGGCATCGAGGCAAACCCGCAGTTCGACACCCTGCTGCGCGCGATGGAGCAGGCCAGGCGCGATCGCTGCGACTTTGTCCTGGCGATCGGCGGCGGTTCGGTGATCGACGCCAGCAAGTTCATCGCCGCAGCGCTGTGCCACGCTGGCGATCCGCTCGAGCTGCTCACCGGCACTCCGATCCAGGCGGCCCTGCCGCTGGGCTGCGTGCTGACCCTGGCGGCCACGGGCTCGGAGAGCAACCCGCATGGCGTGATCACCCATGTCGAGCGCCAAGCCAAGCTGCCGTTTTCCAGCCCGTTGCTCTACCCGCGCTTCGCCATCCTCGACCCCTGCACTACCTTCAGCCTGCCTGCGCGACAGACCGGCAACGGCGTGGTCGACGCCTTCGTACACACCATCGAGCAATACCTCACCTACCCGGCCGATGCCCCCTTGCAGGACCGTTATGCCGAGGGCCTGCTGCAGACGCTGATAGAGGAAGGACCCAAGGCCCTGGCCAACCCGCAGGACTACAACGCCCGCGCCAACCTGATGTGGTGCGCCACCCAGGCCCTCAATGGCCTGCTAGGTTGCGGTGTGCCGCAGGATTGGGCGACCCACATGATTGGCCATGAACTGACCGCGCTTTATCACATCGATCATGCGCAGACGCTCGCAGTGGTACTCCCGGCGCTGCTGGCCGAACGTCGCGAGGCCAAGTGGAGCAAGCTGTTGCAGTACGCCGAACGGGTGTGGCACTTGCGCGAGGGCAGCGAAGCCGCACGCATCGATGCTGCCATCGCTGCCACGCAGACGTTTTTCACGGCTATGGGGGTGCCGACGCGCCTGTCCGAACATGGCCTGGATGCCGATGTGATCCCTCAGGTGCTGGCGCAGCTGGAACGGCATCGAATGACCGCTTTGGGCGAAGGCTGCGACATCGACCTGGCCACCAGCGAACGTATTCTGCTGCGCGCGCTGTAGGCTGGCGTAGAGCGTAGCGAAACCCAGCCCGCAGGTGTTGGACGCAGCGACAGAACGGCAGGAAGTCGTTCTGCACAGCTTTAGCTGCCCGCAGGGCGAGGTGCATGGATGCACCTCATGAAACCCAGCCAGCAGGTGTACGCAACGGCACCGCACAGGCGCACCTTGGCCGCCGATCCGCCACATTCTGCGAACTTCCAGTGGCCCCGCTTGATCAAACCGTCAACAGCCCGCAAAACCCCGCGTACCGGGCTATTGCGGCGCTATACAGCCCATGGACGGCGGAGTAGCATGCGCGCCATCTGGCGTTCGCCAGCTCCCCCTGTTCCACTCTTCGGAACCTGACACCGCTATGCCTTCGCGAAAATTTGGTTTCAACCTGGTCATGGTCTTGGCGGTCGCCGCCCTGTTTACCGGTATCTGGGCACTGTACAACCGCCCGGTGAGCGCGCCGGACTGGCCCGAACAAATCTCCGGCTACTCCTTCTCGCCCTTCCGCCAGGGACAGGACCCACAGAACAACAGCTACCCGAGCGACGACGAGATCCGTGCGGACCTCGAACTGTTGACCCAGCAGACGGACAATATCCGCACCTATTCGGTGGACGGCAGCCTGGCCGACATCCCGCGCCTGGCCGAAGAATTTGGCCTGCGCGTAACCCTGGGCATCTGGATCAGCCCGGACTCGGCGCGCAACGAACGCGAGATAGCCAAAGCCATCGAGCTGGCCAACAGTTCACGTAGCGTGGTGCGCGTGGTGGTCGGTAACGAGGCGCTGTTCCGCCGCGAGGTCACCGCGCAACAACTCAGCGACTACCTCGACCGGGTCCGCGCTGCGGTCAAGGTACCGGTGACCACCTCCGAGCAGTGGCACATCTGGGAGCAGAACCCGGAGCTGGTCAAGCACGTCGACCTGATCGCCGCGCATATCCTGCCCTACTGGGAATTCATGCCCATGGAGCAGTCGACCGAGTTTGTCCTCGAGCGCGCCAAGGAGCTGAAACGGTTGTTCCCGAAAAAGCCCTTGCTGCTCTCCGAAGTCGGCTGGCCGAGCAATGGCCGCATGCGTGGCGGAGCCGAGGCAACCCCCGCCGATCAGGCCCTCTACCTACGCACGCTGCTCAACACCTTGAATGCCAAGGGCTACTCCTACTTCGTCATCGAAGCCTTCGATCAACCCTGGAAAGCCACCGATGAAGGTTCGGTCGGCGCCTACTGGGGCGTCTACAACCTCGACCGTCAGGCAAAGTTCGCCTTCGAGGGTCCGGTGGTCGCCATCCCGCAATGGCGTCTGCTGGCCATCGCCTCGGTGGTCATGGCCCTGCTTGCCCTGGCCCTGCTGCTGATCGACGGCAGCGCCTTGCGCCAGCGCGGCCGCACCTTCCTGACCTTCGTCGCCTTTGCCGGCGGCTCGGTACTGGTGTGGATCGGCTATGACTACAGCCAGCAGTACAGCACCTGGTTCAGCGCCACGGTCGGCCTGTTGCTCGGCATCGGCGCGCTGGGCGTGTTTATCGTACTGCTCACCGAGGCCCATGAACTGGCTGAAACCGTATGGACGAGTTCCCGCCGCCGGCCGTTCCAGCCGGTGTTGGCGGACAGCGCCTACCGCCCCAAAGTATCGATCCACGTGCCCTGCTACAACGAGCCGGCGGAGATGGTCAAACAGACCCTCGACGCCCTGGCCAACCTCGATTATCCGGACTTCGAAGTCCTGATAATCGACAACAACACCAAGGACCCGGCAGTGTGGCAGCCGGTACAGGCCTATTGCGAGATCCTCGGCCCGCGCTTCAGGTTCTTCCATGTCGCCCCGCTGGCCGGCTTCAAGGGCGGCGCGCTGAACTACATCCTGCCGCACACAGCAAAGGATGCCGAAGTGATCGCGGTGATCGACTCCGACTACTGCGTCGACCGTAACTGGCTCAAACACATGGTGCCGCACTTTGCCGACCCGAAAATCGCCGTGGTGCAATCGCCGCAGGATTATCGCGACGACCAGGAAAGCACCTTCAAGAAGCTCTGCTACGCCGAATACAAGGGTTTTTTCCACATCGGCATGGTCACCCGCAACGACCGTAACGCGATCATCCAGCACGGCACCATGACCATGATCCGGCGCAGCGTGATGGACGAGTTGCAATGGGCCGACTGGACCATTTGCGAAGATGCCGAGCTCGGCCTGCGCGTGTTCAAGAAAGGCTATGCCGCCGCCTACGCCCACGACAGCTTTGGCAAGGGGCTGATGCCGGACACCTTCATCGACTTCAAGAAACAGCGCTTCCGCTGGGCCTACGGCGCCATTCAGATCATGAAGGGGCATGCCCGCAGCCTGTTCCTCGGGCAAGGTTCCGAACTCAATCGTGGCCAGCGCTACCACTTCATCGCTGGCTGGCTGCCCTGGGTCGCCGATGGCCTGAACATCTTCTTCACCGTCGGCGCACTGCTCTGGTCGGCGGCAATGATCATCGTGCCGCAGCGGGTCGACCCGCCACTGCTGATCTTCGCCATTCCGCCGCTGGCGCTGTTCGTGTTCAAGGTGGCGAAGATCGTCTTCCTCTACCAGCGCGCCGTGGGCGTCAACCTGAAAAAGGCCTTCTGCGCCGCCCTGGCCGGACTGTCGCTGTCGCACACCATCGCCAAGGCGGTGCTGTACGGTTTCTTCACCACCAGCATCCCATTCTTCCGCACGCCGAAGATGGCCAGCAATCACGGTATCCGGGTGGCCCTGATGGAAGCCCGCGAAGAAGTATTCATCATGCTCCTGTTGTGGGGCGCGGCAGCCGGCATCACCGTGGTACAGGGCATGCCCAGCACTGACGTGATGTTCTGGGTGGCCATGCTGCTGGTGCAGTCGCTGCCTTACCTGGCCGCGCTGATCATGGCGCTGCTCTCGTCATTGCCAAAACCGCAGGTGAAAACCACGGACGAGCCTATCGCCGTCTAGCGTCGAACCGCCAGGAAACAGCCTCACGGCGGCCAATGGCCGCCGTTTTGCTTTAAGATGTCGGCCTTTCCGCTTGATGCCGCTCTGGAGCCGCAATGACTGCCCCCTCCCCGACTCTCTCCCCGACCCTGGAACTCGCCTGCGACCTGATTCGCCGCCCGTCCGTCACCCCGTTTGACGAGGGCTGCCAGGAGTTGATGATGCGCCGCCTGGGTGCGCTCGGCTTCAAGGTCGAGCACATGCGCATCGAAGACGTGGAGAACTTCTGGGCGACCCACGGCGAGCAGGACGGTCCGGTGCTGTGCTTCGCCGGCCACACCGACGTAGTGCCCACTGGCCCGCTGCAAGCCTGGCAGCACGCCCCCTTCGCCGCGCTGATCGATGAGCAGGGCATGCTCTGCGGACGTGGCGCCGCCGATATGAAAGGCAGCCTGGCGTCGATGATCATCGCCGTCGAGCGCTTCGTCGCCGACCATCCGCAGCACAAGGGCAGCATCGCCTTCCTGATCACCAGTGACGAGGAAGGCCCGGCCAAGCATGGCACCAAGGCGGTGATCGAACGTCTGGCCGCGCGCGGCGAGCGTCTGGACTGGTGCATCGTCGGCGAACCCTCGAGCACCTCGCTGGTCGGCGACGTGGTCAAGAACGGGCGCCGTGGCTCGCTCGGCGCCACCCTCACCGTGCGCGGCGTGCAGGGTCACGTGGCTTACCCACACCTGGCGAAGAACCCGATCCACCTGGTTGCCCCGGCGTTGGCCGAACTGGCCGCCGAACACTGGGACGATGGCAACGCGTTCTTTCCGCCGACCAGCTTCCAGGTCTCCAACCTCAACTCGGGCACCGGCGCGACCAACGTCATTCCCGGTGAGCTGCAGGCGATCTTCAACTTCCGCTTCTCCACCGAATCCACGGTCGAAGGCCTGCAACAGCGAGTCAACCAGATACTCGACAAGCATGGCCTGGACTATCACGTGGAGTGGGCCCTGTCCGGCCTGCCGTTCCTCACCGAACCGGGCGCCCTGCTCGATGCGGTAGCCCACAGCATCAAAAGCGTGACAGGCCGCGAAACCACCCCGAGCACCAGCGGCGGCACTTCCGATGGCCGCTTCATCGCCACCCTGGGCACCCAGGTGGTCGAGCTTGGCCCGGTCAACGCGACCATCCACCAGATCAACGAGCGCGTGCTGGCCAGCGATCTGGAAGTACTGACCGAGATCTATTATCAAACTCTCGTGAAACTGCTCGCCTAATGCTGACCTGCCCCATCTGCCTGCAGGCGCTGAGCGCCGTCGACAATGGCGTGGCCTGCCCGGCCAATCACCGTTTCGACCGTGCGCGCCAGGGCTACCTGAACCTGCTACCGGTGCAGCACAAGAACAGCCGCGACCCCGGTGACAACGCCGCCATGGTCGAGGCCCGGCGGCGCTTTCTCGACGGCGGCCACTATGCGCCGCTGGCCAAGCGCCTGGCCGAACTGGCCGCCGGTTATGCGCCCGCGCGCTGGCTGGATATCGGCTGCGGCGAGGGTTACTACACCACACAGATCGCCGATGCCCTGCCCCGGGCCGAGGGCTACGCCCTGGATATCTCCCGCGAAGCGATCAAGCGCGGCTGCAAGCGTGCACCCCAGCTCGAGTGGCTGGTGGCAAGTATGGCCCGCGTACCGCTGAGTGACGCCAGCTGCCAGTTGCTCGCCAGCGTGTTCAGCCCGCTCGACTGGCAGGAAGCCCGGCGCCTGCTCGCCCCCGGTGGCGGTCTGCTACGCATGGGACCGACCCGCGACCATCTGCTGGAACTGCGCGGCAAGCTGTATGACCAGGTGCGCGACTACGACGACCAGAAGCACCTCGAGCTGATCCCGCCCGGCATGCAATTGGCCCACAGTGAAACCCTGACCTTCAACCTGCAGCTGACCAGCAACGAGGCCCGTGCCGACCTGCTGGCGATGACCCCCCACGGCTGGCGCGCCAGTGCCGAACGTCGCGCGGCGGTGATCGCCGAGCCGCTCGAGGTGACGGTTGCCATACGCTACGATTGGATCGAAAAACTTTAGGCTCCCCAGGAACAGATGACCATGCGCCAACCGGATATCGAGATTTACCTGAAAGATGCCGACCACACCGCCATCGCCGCCTGGTTGAGCGAGGCGCTGGGCCCCTGCACGGCCTGGCAACAGAAAGGCCAGACCTTCAAGTGCAGCGCCGCGGGCGTGCCCGTGACTTGGCTGCCGAAGGCCGTGGGCAAGTGGCACAGCCTGCACCTGAATAGCGACACCACCCCCTGGGACGACGACCTGGCCTGCGCGCAAGCCGCGTTTGCCGCGCTCAACGTCGAGGTGCGTTGCGCGCCAGGCAGTTGGCAGGAAGAGGAAAGCGTCGAGCAGGCCGACCGCTGGATGCGCATCAGCGCCGATGGCGTCGAGGAAATCACCTGGCGCACCGGCTGAGTGAACCCCACTACTGGCAATGGACCAGTAGCAGACACGAAAAAGCCCGTCGATGACGGGCTTTTTTTGAGGTCAGGATTTACAGCGCGGCAACATCTTCCGCCTGCAAGCCTTTCTGCCCTTGGGTCACCGCGAACTCGACCTTCTGGCCTTCGGCCAGGGAACGGTGGCCGTCACCGCGAATGGCGCGGAAGTGGACGAACACATCGGCTCCGCTCTCACGCTGAATAAAGCCATAACCCTTGGAATCATTGAACCACTTGACGGTTCCAGTCTCACGATCAGCCATTGCCACAATCTCCAACTCACAATTTTTATTGTCTCGAAAAGACGCTTCGACGGGTCGTTGCTACAGCGCTTCCTGGTATCACCGCCCCCAGCCGAGATCAGTAGGGATCAGGCCTTACCGAGAGACGCCAACAACCACCGCCCAGCAGTATAGAGCAGGTTTTGTGACTGAAAAGCCGTTTATCGAAACAGCCAGAGGCCATACAGGGCAAGCCTTACAGCACTGTTACCACGTGCATTCAGGCTCACCAGCCCCTGTCGATCGGCAAGCGCCGAGCACGGCAGGCATGGCGTAGCCCGGATGCAATCCGGGGGAGACATCTGCACTGAGCGACTCTCCNNAGCACGCCGAGGGTCAACAGCAACGGCACCAGGGCGATGTTGGCAAACTTCAGGCTACGCCCCAACGCCTCGATATCGGCGTTCAACTGATAGCGCACCTCGCGCAACTCCTTGCGGATTTTCACCTTCTCCTGAAGAAACTGGCGCACCGTGGCCTGCTGTTCCGGGGTCAACTCCAGCGCCTTGCTCGGGTCATCGCTACGCTGCAGGGCGGCGAGCTTCTGCTCGGTGTCTGCCAGACGCGCTTGCAGGGCCTGCTCCTTCTCGCGGAAACGCACTTCGGCGTCACGCTGAATCGCCTCGACCACCTCGAAGGGGCGAGTGAAACGCCCACGCGAACGCACGCTGATCAGCGCATCGGAACCGCTCAGGTTGTCCAGGGCGTTGATTGCGAAAGCGGCATTGTCGGCCCAGGGCTGCGGAATGCGCTGACCGAAGAAGTCCTGCACCTGCACCCACATACGATCGGTGAGCAGGTCGGTGTCGGCCACCGCGATCACATTGATGCTATCCGCCTGTTTAAGCCCGTCCTTGCGTCCCTCGATGCCGTCCGGGTAGGCCGATTGTGCCGGACCGCTGATGCGCGCGGCGATGGCATAACGCTCACCGGTCGGCTGCAACTCACGGATCAACTCTTCCGGGTTTTGCAGCAGGCCGAAGCGTTTGGCATCGAACGGCATGGCGTACTGCGAACTCTGCAGCAGCGGGATAAAGCGGGTTTTCGCACCCTCCAGCGGTTCGAGAATACCGGCAGTGGCCACCGTCAGGTTTTCCAGGGCGGCGGTGCTGATGTCGTCCTGGTCCAGGGCGTTCTTCGGCAGGCTCAGCCAGGCCGCATGGCGTACCGCACGCTGACCCTGCCCCATGCTCACGGACATGGCGTAGGAGCCATCGCCGAGTACCTTGTCCGGCACCATGCGCAGGCCCCAGGCCTTGAACAGCGGCGTCAGGCTGGAAGACTTGTCGATGGCCATCTCACCCGGCATACCCGCCTGGGTATCGGCTTCACTGAAGGGGTCGACGAAGGCCAGCAACTTGCCGCCGCGCAGGACAAACTGGTCGATGGCGTAGAGGGTCTGCTCGGGCAGCTGCTTGGGATGGATCAGCAGCAGCACCGAGACCTGCTCGGGGATCAGGTCGATGTCGGCCTTCAGGCTCTCGATCTTGAACAGCTGGCGGATTTCCTCCATGACCATCCAGGGGGGCGTTGGCTGACGCGCCTGCATGTCGAAGCCGCCATTGATCGGCAGGCCGGACAGCACGCCGACCACCGGCCGTTCAGGCTTCGCCAGGCTCTGCACCAGGCGGCTGAGCTCGTATTCGAGGAACTCCTCCTGGTCCAGGGCAAAGAACGGGATCACCTGGGTGTCGCCCTGAGCATTCTTGCCCGCCAGGCCGAGGTAGAGCTGATCACCGCCCTGCTGCAGCGGGATGCCCTGCAAACCGAACTCGGCGGCCTTGTCCTCGTCCTCGGAGAACGGCGCCGGATCGATGATGCGCAGCTGGATCTTGCCATCGGCCGCACGCTGATAGGCCTTGAGCATTTCCTCGACACGCTTGGCATAGTTGCGCAGCGCCGGCAGGTCCTTGGCCGTGGTGTCGGAGAAGAAAAAGTCCAACTCGATCGGCTGCTCCAGCTCGGCGAGGATCTGCTCGGTGCCGGCGGATATGGTGTAGAGCTTCTGTTCGGTCAGGTCCAGGCGGGCGCCACTCAGGCTCAGGCTGGAAAACAGATTGAAGGCGAGAAACGCCAGGGCAATGAGTAGCAACCCGGCGCTGGAGTACATCAGCTTTTTCATGGGCGTCCTCAGTCAGCTTTCTTCAGATCGATGACCACCGCGGTCGCCGCCAGCCAGGCGGTGATCAGGGTGAGGAAGTACAGCAGGTCACGCAGGTCGATCACGCCCTTGCTGATGGCCTCGAAACGGGTCAGAAAGCTCAGCGAGGCCACGGCATCCACCAGCCACTGCGGCGCCCAGCCACTGAAACCGTCGAGCACCATGGGGAAACCGCTGACCATGAACAGGAAGCTCACGCTGACCGCGAGGATGAAGGCGATCACCTGGTTCTTCGCCAGCGCCGACATGCACGAGCCGATCGCCAGATAGGCGCCCGCCAGCAGCCAACTGCCGATATAGCCGGTGACGATGGCGCCGTTGTCCGGCTCACCCAGGTAATTGACCGTGATGATCATCGGGAAGGTCAGCAGCAGCGCCAGACCGGCGAACACCCAGGCGGCGAAGAACTTGCCGGTGACCGCCTCGAAGCGGGTGATCGGCAGGGTCATCAGCAGTTCGATGGAGCCGGACTTGCGCTCCTCGGCCCACAGGCGCATGGCGATGGCTGGCACCAGGAACAGGTACAGCCAGGGGTGGAAATTGAAGAACGGTGCGAGGTTGGCCTGGCCACTCTCGAAGAAGCCGCCCAGGTAGAAAGTGAACACCCCGGACAACACCAGGAAGATCACGATAAATACATAGGCCAGCGGCGTGGCGAAGTAGCTCGCCAGCTCGCGTTTGAAGATTATCGGCAACTGCGTCATACCACCTCCCCACGGGTCAGACTACGGAACACTTCATCCAGGCGCCCGCGCTCGACATTCAGCTCACTGACCTTCCAGCCGCGCTCGGCGATCAGCCCGTTGACCTGCGGCAAGATCACCTCACCGGGTTTGGCCAGCACACTGAGGCTGTGCTCGCGGGCGTTCTCCTCCACCCCGGCTACCCCCGGCAGTGCCGCCAGCGCTTGCCGATCCAGGGCCTGGTCGGCCACCAGGGTGACCGCCTGGTGGTAGCGCGAGCGGCTCTCCAGCTCCAGCGGCGTGCCATCGGCCAGCAGCCGGCCCTGGCCGATCACCACCGCACGGGTGCACACCGCACTGACCTCTTCGAGGATATGGGTGGAGATGATCACGATCTTGTCGTGCGCCAGGCTCTGGATCAGCTTGCGCACCTGGTGCTTCTGGTTCGGATCGAGGCCATCGGTGGGCTCATCGAGAATCAGCACCTTGGGATCATGCAGGATCGCCTGGGCCAGGCCGACCCGACGTTTGAAGCCCTTGGACAGGGTCTCGATGGACTGGCCGAGGACGGGCTCGAGCTCGAGTTGAGCCACCGCCCTGGCCACCCGCTCGCGCTTTTCGGCGCCCTGGTAGCCACGCACCGCGGCGATGAATTCGAGGAAACCGCGCACCGTCATGTCTTCATAACAGGGCGCACCTTCCGGCAGGTAGCCGATCTGTCGCTGGGCCTTGAGGGTGTCTTGCTGGATGTCGAAACCGAGGATGCTCGCCGTGCCCGAAGTCGGCGCGAGGAAACCGGTCAACATCTTCATGGTGGTGGACTTGCCGGCACCGTTCGGGCCGAGAAAGCCCAGCACCTCCCCCTGCTGGACGCGGAACGACAGGTTGTCGACTGCAGTGTGTTGTGCAAAACGCTTGGTCAGGTTTCTTATTTCAATCATGGCCTTTCACCATTGCGGTAACAGGCCCCGCTCGCTACCCGTGCAGGAGCAAGCCGGGCGTTTAAGTGCCGGCGGACTATAAGGAGTCGGCCATGGCCAGTGCAAGCCGGCAACCAAGGGAGCAAGAGCCTTGCACTGGGTAGCCCGGATGCAATCCGGGGAAAATCCTCCATCAGCCCACCCGCTCCCGGATTGCATCCGGGCTACCTTCAACGTCGCCATCATGGCGCCGGGTCTTCTGAGGCCATGATGGATTATGCGTCGTCTTGAACTTGGGTTTTGCTCAGGCATGTACCCCCGCCGCCCAGGCTATGCTCGGCGAATCAAGCAGTTACAAGATTTTGCCGGCACGCGTGCGATCCGTCACACTAGGCGCCCCGAGCAATCGCTCGTTTTACCTAGCCAGCAGACTTCGTATGACCCGCTCCCCGTTTCGCCGTCTCGTGTTCGGCAGCCTGCGTCGCCTTCTGTACCTGTGGGTACGCTCGGAAACCATCAACCAGTCGGCCTTCAGCCTCAAGCTCGACCGCAGCAAGCCGGTGTTCTATGTGCTGCAACAGCCGTCGCTGAGCGACCTGGCGGTGATCGATACGGAGTGCCAGAAAGCCGGCCTGCCGCGCCCGGTGCTGCCGGTCGAGGTCGGCGGAGTGCTCGAGCCGGCGGCCTTCTTCTACCTGACCCCGGAGCCGGACTGGCTCGGCCGGCAGGACAAGCGCGGCAGCTCGCCGACCCTGGCGCGGGTGGTCGGGGCGTTGAATCAACACGCCGTGGACGACGCGCAGATCATCCCGGTCAGCGTGTTCTGGGGTCAGTCGCCTGACCGCGAAACCAGCGCCTGGAAGCTGCTGTTCGCCGATAGCTGGGCGGTCACCGGGCGCTTGCGCCGGCTGGTCAGCATCCTGATCCTCGGGCGCAAGACCCGCGTGCAGTTCTCCACGCCGATCCACCTGCGCGAACTGGTCGAACAGGACAAAGGCCACGAGCGCACCCTGCGCATGGTCCAGCGCATGCTGCGGGGGCACTTCCGCAACCAGAAAGCCGCAGTGATCGGCCCCGACGTGTCGCACCGGCGCAACCTGGTCAAGGGCCTGGTGCACGGCCCGCAGGTGCGCCAGGCGATTCTCGAGGAAAGCCAGCGCGAGAACATCCCGCTCGACAAGGCCGAAGCCCTGGCGCTGCGCTATGGCAACGAGGTCGCCTCGGACTACACCTACACGGCGATCCGCTTCCTCGAACTGCTGCTCAGCTGGTTCTGGAACAAGATCTACGACGGCATCAAGGTCAACCACATCGAGGGCGTGCAGGAAGTGGCCCAGGGTCACGAGGTGATCTACGTGCCCTGCCACCGCAGCCATATCGACTACCTGCTGCTGTCCTACCTGCTGTTCAAGAATGGCCTGACCCCGCCGCATATCGCCGCCGGCATCAACCTCAACATGCCAGTAATCGGCGGTTTGCTGCGCCGCGGCGGCGCCTTCTTCATGCGCCGCACCTTCAAGGGCAACCCGCTGTACACCGCTGTGTTCAACGAGTACCTGCACACCCTGTTCAGCAAGGGCTTCCCGGTCGAGTATTTCGTCGAAGGCGGACGCTCACGCACCGGGCGCATGCTCAGGCCGAAAACCGGCATGCTGGCCATCACCCTGCGCAGCTTCTTGCGCAGCAATCGCCTGCCGGTGGTGTTCGTGCCTGTGTACATCGGCTACGAGCGGGTACTGGAGGTCCGCACCTACCTCGGCGAATTACGCGGCGCGAGCAAGAAGAAGGAGTCGATCTTCGACATCTTCAAGGTCATCGGCGCACTCAAGCAGCGCTTCGGCCAGGTCTCGGTCAACTTCGGCGAGCCAATCAAACTGGCCGAGTTCCTCGACCAGCAGCAACCGGACTGGCGCAGCCAGGCACTCGGCCCGCAATTTCGCCCGAGCTGGCTCAACGAGGTCACCAACCGCCTCGGCGAACGAGTGGCCCAGCACCTCAACGAAGCCGCCGCGATCAACCCGGTCAACCTGGTTGCGCTGGCGCTGCTGTCGACCAGCAAGCTGGCCCTGGACGACCTCGCCCTGGTCCGGGTACTCGACCTCTACCTGGCGCTGCTGCGCCGCGTGCCCTACTCGCCGCACACCACCCTGCCGGACGGCGACGGCCAGGTGCTGATCGACTACGTCAAGGGCATGCACCTGCTCGCCGAACAGAGCGATGCCCTCGGCAAGATCCTCTATCTGGACGAGCACAACGCGGTGCTGATGACCTACTACCGCAACAACGTGCTGCACATCTTCGCCCTGCCCGCACTGCTGGCCAGCTTCTTCCAGAGCAGCGCGCGGATCAGCCGCGAGCAGATCCTGCGCTTCACCCGCGCGCTCTACCCCTACCTGCAGTCCGAGCTGTTTATCCGCTATACGCTGGAGCAGCTGGATGGCGTGGTCGACCAGTGGCTAGGGGCGTTCGTCGAGCAAGGCCTGCTCAAGGTCGAAGGCGACGTGTATATCCGCCCGGCGCCCAGCTCGCGGCAGTTCGTCCTGCTGACCCTGCTCTCGCGCGCCATCGCCCAGACCCTGCAGCGCTTCTACATGGCCACCGCCTTGCTGCTCAACGCCGGACAGAACGCGATCAGCGCCGAAGACCTGGAAGATCTCTGTACCGTCATGGCCCAGCGCCTGTCGATCCTGCATGGCCTCAACGCCCCGGAATTCTTCGACAAGAGCCTGTTCCGCCACTTCATCCAGAGCCTGCTGGACGAAGGCGTGCTGCGCCAGGACGAAGCCGGCAAGCTCAGCCACCACCCCCTGCTCAACGAACTGGTCGAAGGCGCTGCCAAACGCGTCCTGCCGGCCGAACTGCGCCTGTCGATCCGCCAGGTGGCGATGGATCGCAGCGAGGATGCGCTGGAAGTGGTTTGAGGTCTTAGCCGGCAATGCACAAGGGCCGCTTTAGCGGCCCTTGTTTTATCTACATAGAGAAAGGTGGCGGGCTGTTGTCGGCCACGTGCGGATGATTCGCGCGTGGCAACAAATCCGCCCCCTTTTTCTACACGACCGATAACGACGGGCCAACTCGGCACGACTTTTCGCCGACGATTGCCGGCTATGGCGAAATGTCTGATGAGTCGCAGACTCAAGATGTTGCTTAGCGATTGCCTCGCTCTGCACTTACTACCAGGACGTGCCAAGCACATTACCTGAGATGTAGCACTGAAGATTGCACCCCCTCTTACCCTGCGGTAGACAGCCAGCCGGAGCCCAATGTGCCTGAAACTGGATCGCATCAATTCTGCGAAAAGTGTCAAAAGCTGACTCCGCTTATGGTTGTGAGACCATCCAGCCAAAATCCGAGAGCAGGCCGTAGTAAATGCTGCGGTTGACTAATTCCCAAATATCGAGATACCTTGATTTATGAATATAGAAAACGTGATTTCAGCCCTCAACAACCCTGTGCGACGCCGAATTCTTGAATGGCTGAAAGACAGGTCGAACTTTCCGCCCTCGCTGCCAGAGCATGCCGACTTGGACGGTGTGTGTGTTGCGTACATTCAAGAGAAGGCAGGGTTGTCGCAATCGACGATTTCAAACTACATGGGTGTGTTGAAGCAGGCTGGGTTGGTGGTTGCAGAACGTCATGGACAGTGGACGTTTTACCGGCGCAATGAAGGCAACATCCAAGCGTTTCTCAATGAAGTTGAGAAAGAACTGTTGAAGCCGTGACAGTTGATACGCCACCTGGTCACGACCGGCATGTCGCTGGCAGAGAAAACGAAATATCTAAATATTACGATTAGGTGGCCCGATGACGCAGTCAACGACCAAGCATGATTTCTCAAAGCCGGAAAATGTGCTGGGCCGCCCACTAGAGCTTCCCTGTGGTGTGGTTCTGAAAAACCGACTGACAAAGTCGGCAATGTCGGATTCCCTTGGTGACGGGAAAGGCGATGCTACCGAAGCGCAAGCACGGCTCTATGAGCGCTGGGCGGAAGGTGGCGCAGCTTTGTCGCTGATTGGCGAAGTGCAGGGTGATCCGCGCTACCCCGAAAAACCCGGAAATCTGGTGTTGGGACCGGATACAGATCAAAAAGCGCTGCGATCCTTGGCCCGTCGGGGATCGACTGAGGGTGCGCATCTCTGGCCGCAACTCGGACATGCCGGAGCGCTTTCCCATTTGCCTATCAGTCGAGCAAAGGGCCCATCCTCGCTGGACATTGAAGGGCTGCAATGCGCGGGCATGACCCTCGACGACATTGGGCAGCTGCCGGGTATCTACGCAAGGGCTGCGACAATCGCCAAAGACGCAGGATTTGGCGGGGTGCAAATTCATGCCGGACACGGTTTTCTTTTAAGCCAATTCCTGTCTCCGTTGTTCAATCGCCGGACAGACGGATATGGCGGATCAATCGAGGCGAGATTCCGCATCGTTAGCGAGGTGATAGAGGCGGTTCGGCAGGCTGTTGGCGCTTCGTTTGCGATTGCTATCAAGATCAACTCGACCGATAAACTGGAAGGTGGACTGACCGAAGACGAGGCTATGGAGGTGATCCGCATGCTCGATCAGACAACCATTGATCTGATCGATATCAGCGGCGGAACCTATTTTCCGGGCGCCGCGGCAAGTTCGGATAGCACCTCTGGTAGCGGGCCTTACTTCCTGGATTTTGCACGCCGGGCGAAAACGGCGACCTCCATTCCAGTCATGGCAACCGGCGGCTTCAAGACGCGTCAACAGGCAGTTGACGCCGTCGAGAGCGGCGCTGTCGACATGGTCAGCGTGGGCCGTGCCATGGCGCTCAATCCGAATCTTGCGCGCGTGTGGTTGAGCGCCGGTGGTGGCGACCCGGAGTTTCCAAAATTCGATACAACCCCTCCGGGTGGTGTGACGGCTTGGTATACGATGCGGCTGACTGCGCTCGCAGAAGACAACGAGGATGAATTCAGTTTGGACCTCGAGTCCGCCATGAGCCTCTATGACGTGCGCGACGCGGGACGCTGCGACGCCTGGCTTAAAGCCTTCGCTCGCCTGAGAGACCACGTTTAGAGCAGGGTATGTCAGCGAGCTAGCCTGGATAACAATTGCTGAAAAACACTCCGCGGTTTTCCACGGGGTGGCCTTCCACCCTACGCGGACTTCGGAGCTGCGTAGGGTGGACAACGCTCACTTGTCCGCCAGATTCTGCGATTGGCCACTACGCTTCGAAACTGCCGGTCACGAACTACCAGAACCGACCCTGAACAACCGGTGGCGATTGACCTCAACCTCATGACTTTGCTCAATGCGCTTGCCGAATCATCTCCAGCAGTGCGCAATAGGACGCCTCCGAGAACCATGCGCTTGTTTTTCCAGGCGGATGGGGCCCTTTTCCACAACGCGTTGCGGCGCCCGATAAGCGAAGGAACATTTTTATGCAAGACCAACCCCTCGATGCCAGCGACTTCGAGCTCATCGAAGACACCCTGCTGAAGTACGGCGACGATCACTCCGTGCTCAACGCCTCCGAGCTCGATGGTTACTTCACCGCCTTGGTCTCCAGCCCGGTACAGGTGGATATCGCCGAGTGGTTCCCGGCCATCTGGGGCGGGCAGAATCCGGATTGGCAGAGCCCTGATGAGGGCAAGCAGTTCATCGAACTGAGCGTGCGTCACATCAACGCACTGGCCACCCAGCTGGCTATGCATGCGCAGGCGTTCAAGCCACGCTTCGAACAGACCGAACACCATGCCCAGCCACTGACCCTGGCTGAAGAGTGGTGCTTCGGTTACCTGCGTGGCGTCGCCGTGGGCAACTGGCCCGAACTGCCAACGCCCCTGGCCGCGCAGTTGCAGGCGATTGCCTTCTGCGCCGAGCAGGACAACTTCGAACCCCCGGCGGATCTGGATGTGGCGCAACATCGTCAGCAGATAGAGGCCATCGAAGCGGCTGCCCATGCCTTGCATGACCACTGGGTGGCTCAGCGCTAAGGGCGGCAGCAGCGAAGATCCACACCGCAACAACGCCAGCTCGCGAGTGCCAGAAACAGGGTATTTCGCCCACCCATCCAGCGGCCTAACACAGTTAGATCCGCTGGATGGGTGGGTAGCAGGCCTCTGCTCAATAACCAAGCACAGCGCAAGGCTTAGTGGCCTGTGTGGCTAGTTCTATTAGTCAATTTCGACGTCTGAGGCCCCGATACTGCGTTGCCGCTCCTCGCCATAGCCCGCTATGACTCGTCGCAGCGCCTTGTCTCGGTACCTCAACCATCCGAACTTGAGTTAACCCACTAACCGTACAGGCCACTAGCGCGCCAACCAAGCCTCCGCTGCACCCACATCACCGCGTTCGAATGCTTTGATTTCCAGACCGGGAATCAGCGCGCCTTCCATTTCACTGGCTTTGCGCAGCCAGGCTTTATCTGCCAGCACCGCTGCACGGTCAAACTTCCTGATCAGCTTGAACAGTTTGGGAAGGCGTGAAAGTTCCACGCCGATAGCCCCGAGCGTTGGCAGGTCGAAGTCATCGATTCGATAGAGCATTCGCCCATGCTCGATGCCCTCCGTCTTGCTGATGAGTTCATCCAGCGCAGTTCTCATCTGCTCACTGTTGAGCTTGCCGCTCAACTCTATATCGACACGATTGGGACCGTTTGCTATGACCTTGAACATAGGGACTCCTTAGCGATAAGTGAGTAACGAAACTGCCTGACCTCGGCAGGAGCAGGCAGCGCCCATGTGCGCAACCACCTCCAATAAGAATAGTCCTATGCGCAACCCTCAGCGGCGCAGTGCTTGCCTGCCGAACGGAACCTGAGCATCGCTGCAGCGCAGCACTCCAGCATTTGCACGCCGGCCTCGGCTGTTTCGCTGAGTGAGTGGGCCGCGCTGGTGAGCGCGGCTGAAAAACAGTAGCGTGTGCCCCCCACTGAATTCACTGAGGAACCGTCATGAGCATTACCCGTTACGAAACAGCCGCACGCATGAGCCGCGTCGTGGTGCATAACCAGACCGCCTACTTATGCGGGCAAGTCGCCGAGGACCGCAGCGCTGGCATTGAGGAACAAACACGGACCATGCTGGCCAAGGTCGATACCCTGCTGGCGTCGGTCGGTAGCAATCGCGAACAGTTGCTGTCCGCCACCATCTACCTGAAGGATATGAGCCTGTTCGCCGCGATGAACAGCGTGTGGGACACCTGGGTACCGGCAGGTTTCGCCCCGGCACGTGCTTGCGTGGAAGCCTCGATGGCCAGCCCCGAGCTGCTGGTAGAAATCTCTGTGATCGCAGCCATTCCGGCATAACAACCGGCGACTTGTTGCACGGACTCGCGCCCTGGCCATGATGTGCTATCCCCAGGGCGCGACTGCAGTCGGGATGGAAGCTGGATCACCTCAATGTTTCACCACCCCTCCCCCACAGGCATGAGTGATCCTGCGTCACCTATGCCTTGAGCATCCATCCTTTGTCAGCCGCGCTGCCGCGCCGTCTAATAGACGGCCACAACGCCAGTTCGACAATTCCTGGCGCCGCGCACTGCCCTGTAGGGCCTTCGACCGAGGAACCTCCCCATGCTGCTTGGCAAATCGCTGGCCACCTGGTGCCAGGAATACCCGCTACTCAATCAGTTGATCGCGCTGCAGGAGACCAGCTGGTTCAATCCGCGAATCGCCCGCGCGGCCGAGGCGTTGCAGGATGTCGGGCTGACCCAGGCCGACGTCGATGACGCTAGCGCACGCCTGGTGCGTTTCGCGCCCTATATAGCCAGTGCATTCCCGGAGACCGCGGCCAGTGGCGGGATCATCGAGTCGCCCATCCTTGCGGCGCCGCACCTGCAGGCCCTGTTGGCCGAACGCTATGGGCTGAACGGCAGCGGTGCGCTGTGGCTCAAGCAGGACAGCCACCTGCCCATCTCCGGTTCGATCAAGGCGCGCGGCGGCATCTATGAGGTGCTCAAGCATGCCGAGGAGCTGGCGCTGGCCGCAGGCCTGCTCAAGCTAACCGACGACTACGCGCTGCTCGACAGCGACGCTGCCCGGGCCTTCTTCGGCCGCTACAAGATCGCCGTCGGCTCGACTGGCAATCTCGGCCTGTCGATCGGCATCATCAGCGCCCGCCTGGGCTTCCAGGCCACGGTGCATATGTCCGCCGATGCGCGGCAGTGGAAGAAGGACAAGCTGCGCGCCCACGGCGTGATTGTGGTCGAGTACGACTCCGATTACAGCGTCGCGGTGGCCGAGGGTCGCCAGCAGGCCAGCGCCGATCCTTACTGCCACTTCGTCGATGACGAGAACTCGACCAGTCTGTTCCTCGGCTATGCCGTCGCCGCCGAGCGTTTGCAACAACAATTCAAGGACGCGGCGATCTGCGTCGATGCCGAGCACCCGCTGTTCGTCTACCTGCCCTGTGGCGTCGGAGGTGGCCCGGGCGGAGTGGCCTTCGGCCTCAAGTTGGCGTTTGGTGATGCGGTGCATTGCCTGTTTGCCGAACCCACTCACTCGCCCTGCATGCTGATCGGGGTGCATACCGGCCGCCACGATGAGGTCTCGGTGCAGGACTTCGGCATCGACAACCTCACCGCCGCCGACGGCCTGGCGGTCGGTCGTCCGTCCGGCTTCGTCGGCCGCGCCCTGCAGCGCTCGATCGACGGTTATTACACGGTCAGCGATGAAGAGCTGTATCGCCTGCTGGCGCTGGTGGAAAGCTGCGAAGGCCAGCGCTTCGAACCTTCGGCACTGGCCGGCGTACCGGGCATGGCCCGCGTGCTGAGCGAGGAGCAAGGCTATCGCGCGCGCATGCACCTGACCCCGGCGCGGATGGCCCAGGCCACCCACCTGGTCTGGGCCACGGGGGGCAGCATGGTGCCCGAGACGGAAATGGCCGGGTACCTGGCCAAGGGCCGACACCTGTTGCAGGCTGAACAAGCCTAGCTGACCCAAGGCCTGAAAGCAGCGGCCGCTGATCCGCCACCGCTCACTGCGAGAATGACGCCATGCTCAATCTTCCCCCGCGCGCCGGCTGCGAGCTCAACAGCAGCCAGTTCGCCAACTTCTATACCTTCCAGGTCGCGGCGCGGCACCTGAGTTTCGCCCGCGCGGCGCAAGAACTCTGCCTGACGCCTAGCGCCGTCAGCCACCGTATCGGTCGCCTGGAGCGTGGGCTGGGATTGAAGTTGTTTCAGCGCCTGACCCGACAGATTTGCCTGACCGCAGATGGCGAGCGGATTTTCAATATCCTTCAGGGCGCGGTGGGCGAGTTGCTCGAGGCCTTGCAGCAGGCGCCTGGCAGCGAAATCGCCGGGCCGCTGGCGGTGTATCTGCGCCCCTCGCTCGCCGAGTGCTGGCTGGTGCCGAGGCTGGCCGAGTTTACCGCCCGTTACCCCGCGATTGCTCTGGACATCCGGGTGGGCAACGAGACAGTCGATTTCCGCACCCAGAACATCGACCTGGCACTGTATTTCACCTGCGGAGCGTTTCCCGGATTGGTCACCAGCACGCTGATGGACGAGCGGATCGCCCCAGTGTGCAGTCCCGAGTACGCCCAGCGCCATGGCTTGCTGGAGCATCCAGACAACCTGCAACAGTGCACCCTGCTGCATGACTCCCTGGCCTGGGACAACGCCGCCTACGATGCCGAATGGCAGCTGTGGGCCAGGCATCGGGGGATCGAGGCCAAGCTGCCGCAGCGCAGCCTGACCTTCGACCGCTCCGATCTGT
This sequence comes from Pseudomonas taeanensis MS-3, assembly GCF_000498575.2. Taxonomy (GTDB): domain Bacteria; phylum Pseudomonadota; class Gammaproteobacteria; order Pseudomonadales; family Pseudomonadaceae; genus Aquipseudomonas; species Aquipseudomonas taeanensis. The sequence continues at coordinate 467,535 of NZ_AWSQ01000002.1, read as the reverse complement.
GCACCCTGGCAGCGACCCATCACGCGGGGATCGCCATCGGTCGCCAGCGCTTGGTGCAGCAGCGCCTCGAACGCGGCGAACTGATCCTGCCATTCGGTGACTTCGCGCTGAGCAGCCCCTGCGAATACCAGCTGGCGCACCCGCCTCGTGAACCTATGCCGAACCGGCTGCAGGCCTTCATCGACTGGCTCCATGAGTGCGCCGCCGACACCGAGCACGCATGAACAGCACGCCCGGGTGGGCGCGACAGCCCCACTTCGCTATGCTCGCTGCATACACACCGTCAGAAGGATCTTGTCATGCTCCGTGTCACTACCCTGTTCGCCGGCTTGGCGCTGTCCGCCAGCGCCTTCGCCCTCTCCCTCGCCGACCTCACGCAACAGGACGCCACTGGCGGCTTGAAGGATGCCCTGACCCAGGGCGCGCAGATCGCCGTCAAGCAATTGGGCACCCCCGGCGGCTTCAGCAATAACGAGGCTGTGCGCATCGAGCTGCCGGGTAATCTCGGCAAAGTGGCGCGCACCATGAAGATGATGGGCATGGGCGCCGAGATCGAGCAGCTCGAGACCAGCATGAACCTCGCGGCAGAAGCCGCCGTACCGCAAGCCCAGGCCCTGCTGGTCAGCGCGGTGAAGAAGATGACCGTACAGGACGCCAAGAGCATCCTCAGCGGCCCGCAGGACTCCGCCACCCAGTACCTGAACAAGAGCAGCCGCGAACAGATCCGCGCTAAGTTCCTGCCCATCGTCAAACGCGCCACCGACCAGGTCGGCCTGGCCCAGCAATACAACAGCTTTGCCGGCCAGGCCGCGAGCTTCGGCGCGCTCGACGCGAAAAGCGCGAATATCGAGAGCTACGTCACCGAGCAGGCACTCGATGGCCTGTTCGAGATCATCGCCCAGCAGGAAGCCAACATCCGCCAGAACCCGGCTGGCGCCGCCACCAGTTTGGCGAAGAAGGTGTTTGGCGCGTTGTGATATTTGCCTGAAAAGCTGGGTTTCGCTTAGGCTCTACCCAGCCTACGTTTCGCCGAAGCTCCACCGTATGGCCTTGGCCTTGTAGGCTGGCGTAGAGCGCAGCGAAACCCAGCTCACAAACGCTTCACCAAACAGCCGCCGCATAACCCGTAGGCTGGCGTAGAGCGCAGCGAAACCCAGCTCACAAGCGCTTCACCAAACAGCCGCCGCATAGCCCGTAGGCTGGCGTAGAGCGAAGCGAAACCCAGCTCAAAAGCGCTTCACCAAACAGCTGCCGCATAGCCCGTAGGCTGGCGTAGAGCACAGCGAAACCCAGCTCACCACTATTTCCCAAGGATGGGAACATGCAGCCATTCCGCCGCAGCTATCGCCGGCTCTATATACCGGGCGGCAGCTACTTTTTCACCCTGGTTCTCGAAGACCGGCGGCAGGATACGCTGACGCGACATTTCACGGCCTTGCGTCAGGCCCTGCTATACGAAAAGCAGCGGCATCCTTTCACTCTGCTGGCCTGGGTTGTCTTGCCCGACCACCTGCACATGCTCTGGCGCTTGCCAGCGGGCGATGACGATTACTCCAATCGCATCCGCCGCTTCAAGGCTAACTTCTCGCGGCAACTGACCAGCAACGAAACCATCAGTCGCAGCCGGCAGAACAAAGCCGAACGCAGCATCTGGCAAAGGCGCTTCTGGGAACATCTGCTCCGCGATGATCAGGACCTGCGTCGCCACATCGATTACGTGCACTACAACCCAATCAAGCACGGCCATGCCGAGCGCGCAGGCGATTGGCAGCATTCGTCGTTTCGGTATTTTGTCGAGCACGGGGTTTATCCGGCGGATTGGGCAGGGCCGGCGCAATGAGCACGATGGTATAGGTGGGGGCGCTGGGTTTCATGAGGTGCATTCATGCACCTCACCCTGCGGGTAGCTATAGCTGTGCAGAACGACGTCCTGCCGTTCTGTCGCTACGCTCTACACCAGCCTACGTAGGGTGCAGCAGGACGAGGTGCAAGGATGCACCTCGTCCTGCTCGATCAATGCTCTGGCTTGACCCGAAACCAGGCCGCGTAGAGGGCCGGAAGGAACAGTAGGGTCAGCGCCGTGGCGATGATCAGACCTCCCATGATCGCCACCGCCATCGGCCCGAAGAACACACTGCGCGACAGCGGAATCATCGCCAGCACCGCCGCCAAAGCGGTCAGCACGATGGGCCGGAAGCGGCGCACCGTGGCCTCGATGATCGCATGCCAGCGATCCAGGCCGGAGGCGATGTCCTGCTCGATCTGGTCGACCAGAATCACCGAGTTACGCATGATCATCCCGGATAGGGCGATGGTCCCGAGCATGGCGACAAAGCCGAACGGCTGACGGAAGATCAGCAGGAACAGGGTCACGCCAATCAACCCCAACGGCGCGGTGAGGAACACCATGGCCGAGCGCGAGAAGCTCTTCAGCTGCAGCATCAGCAGGGTCAGCACCACCACGATAAACAGCGGCACCCCGGCGTTCACCGACTGCTGCCCGCGCGCCGAATCCTCGACCGTGCCGCCGACGTCCAGCAGGTAGCCGTCCGGCAACTCGGCGCGGATCGACTCCAGGGTCGGCAGTATCTGCTTGACCAGGGTGACGGCTTGCTCCTTGCCGTAGATATCGGCGCGTACGGTGACCGTCGGCAAGCGGTTGCGGTGCCAGATGATGCCTTCCTCGAAGCCGTACTCCAAAGTGGCGACCTGCGACAGCGGCACGCTCTGGCCATTGTCGGTCGGCACCGCCAGGCTCGGCAGTTGGCCAAGCTCCTGGCGTTCGCTGAGGGTGCCGCGTAGAAGGATTTCGATCAGCTCGTTGCCTTCGCGGTACTGGCTCACCGACGAGCCGGTCAACGAGCTGCGCAGGAAGCGCGACAGGTCGGCGGTACTGACGCCCAACGCGCGGGCGCGCTCCTGGTCGACATTGAGGCGCACCACCTTGCTCGGCTCTTGCCAATCCAGGTGGACGTTGGCCACGTGCGGATTGTCTCGCACCTTGTCCGCCACCTGACGGGCCAACGCGCGCACCTCGTCGATATGCTCGCCGGACACGCGGAACTGCACCGGATAGCCCACCGGCGGGCCATTTTCCAGACGTGAAATACGCGTGCGCAGGGTCGGGAACTCATCGTTGACCGTATCGATCAGCCAACTGCGAATGGCTTCACGGTCCTCGATGCTTTTAGCCAGGATCACGAACTGGGCGAAGCTGGCAGCCGGCAGTTGCTGATCCAGCGGCAGGTAGAAGCGTGGCGAGCCGGTGCCGACATAGGCCACATAGTTATCGATGCCCTCATGCTTGTTGATCAGCCGTTCCAGGCGTTTGACCTCGGCCTCGGTGGCGCTCAACGAGGCGCCCTCGCTCAGTTTGAGGTCGACCATCAGTTCCAGACGTCCGGAGGCCGGAAAGAACTGCTGGGGCACGAAACGGAACAGCAGGATCGAGCCGACAAATAGCGCCAGGGTCAACACGATTACCGTCTTGCGCCGCCGCACACACCACTCCACCGCAGCGCGCACCCGCTGGTAGAACGGCGTTGCATAGGGGTCATAACCCTTATCGCTGCCGCCATGCTTGGCCGCGTGCAGCTTGGCCAGGTCCGGCAGCAACTTGGCGCCCAGGTAAGGCACGAAGATTACCGCGGCGATCCACGACACCAGCAGGGCGATGGTCACCACCTGGAATATCGAACGGGTGTACTCGCCGGTGCCCGACTGCGCGGTGGCAATCGGCAGGAAGCCCGCGGCCGTGATCAGGGTGCCGGTGAGCATGGGAAAGGCCGTGCTGGTCCAGGCGTAACTGGCCGCCTTGAAGCGGTCGAAACCCTGCTCCATTTTGATCGCCATCATCTCCACGGCGATGATCGCATCGTCCACCAGCAAGCCGAGGGACAACACCAGGGCGCCGAGGGAGATCTTGTGCAGACCGATGCCCAGGTAGTACATGGCGGCGAAGGTCATCGCCAGCACCAGCGGAATCGACAGCGCCACCACCAGGCCGGTGCGCAGGCCGAGGGAGAAGAAACTCACCAGCAGGACGATGATCAGCGCCTCGGTGAGCACCTGGACGAACTCGCCGACCCCGGTTTTCACCGCCGCCGGTTGATCCGACACCTTGCTCAGCTGCATGCCGGCCGGCAGGGTTTCCTGCAGGCGGGCGAACTCGCCTTCCAGCGCCTCACCCAGCACCAGGATGTCGCCACCACTTTTCATCGACACCGCCAGGCCAATGGCGTCCTCACCCATGAAGCGCATGCGCGGTGCGGGTGGGTCGTTGAAGCCGCGCGTAACCTCGGCCACATCGCCGATGCGAAAGGTGCGATCGGCTACCCGAATCGGAAAATTGCGAATCTGCTCGACCGACTCGAAACGCCCGGTGACCCGCAGCTGCACGCGATCCGAACCGGTCTCGAAGAAGCCGGCCGCCGCCACCGCGTTCTGCTCATTCAGCGCCTGCTGCACCACGCCCAGCGGTAGACCGAGCGTCGCCAGCTTGGTGTTGGATAGCTCGATCCAGATTTTCTCGTCCTGCAGACCGAGCAGGTCGACCTTGCCGACATCCTTGACCCGCTGCAGCTGCAGCTGAATGCGGTCGGCGTAGTCCTTGAGCACCGCGTAGTCGAAGCCCTCGCCGGTCAGCGCATAGATATTGCCGAAGGTGGTGCCGAACTCATCGTTGAAGAACGGCCCCTGGATGTCCTGGGGCAAGGTGTGGCGAATGTCGCCGATCTTCTTGCGCACCTGATAGAACAGCTCGGGAATATCCACCGAGTGCATGGAGTCGCGAGCGACGAAGGTCACCTGCGATTCACCCGGGCGCGAGAAGGAGATGATCTTGTCGTAGTCGCCGGTTTCCATCACCTTCTTTTCGATGCGTTCGGTGACCTGGCGCGAGACTTCCTCGGCACTCGCGCCCGGCCAGTTGGTGCGCACCACCATGGCCTTGAAGGTGAAAGGCGGGTCTTCGCTCTGACCCAGCTTGGTATAGGAGATGGCCCCGACGATACCCAGCAGCAGCATGATATAGAGGACAATCTGGCGGTTGTTCAGCGCCCAGGCGGAAAGGTTGAAGCCCATCGAGACTACTCCTTAGCCGCTAGTTTGACCGCGCGGTTGTCGCGATCCACCGGACGCACCTGCTGGCCTTCGCGCAGCACCTGCACGCCGGCGGCGACCACCCAATCGCCCGCCTGCAGGCCTTCCAGCACTGGCACCAGCTTCTCGCCATAGGCGCCGATACGCACCGGCGTGCGCTTCAGGGTCGAGGTTTGCGGATCGACCACCCAGACATAGGGTCGACCCTGCTCCGCGGTCAGCGCCGATAATGGCACCGCCAGCGGCGCCTCACCGTTATGGGCGATAAATACCCGCGCACTCTGGCCCAGCTCGGCGGGTACCTCACCTTGGGTAAAGGCCACGCGCGCGGCGAAGGTGCGCGACTGCGGGTCGGCCGCCGGTGACATCTCGCGAATCCGCCCGGGGAAACGCTGATCCGGCTGCGACCACAACTCAACCGTCACGGCCTGACCGACCTTGAAACGTTCGAAGGCTTGTTCCGGCAGGCTGATCGACACTTCGCGCTCGCCATCGGCCGCCAGGGTGAACACGCTCTGCCCCGCCGCCACGACCTGGCCGACCTCGACCATGCGCCGGGCGATCACGCCATCCTGCGACGCGCGCAGCACCGCATAACCGGCCTGGTTGTTGGCTACATCGAATTCCGCCTTGATCTGCTTCAGCCGTGCTGCGCCGGAACGGTAGAGGTTTTCGGCGTTGTCGTACTGCGAGCGGCTGACCAGCTGGCGGTCGAGCAGCTTCTTGTAGCGATCACGCTCGGCGCGCACCAGGTGCAGATTGGCCTCGGCCGCCGCCACTTGCGCACGGGTCGCCTCCAGCTGCAGGCGCACATCCTGCGGGTCCAGCTCGGCCAGACGCTGATCCTTCTTCACCTGCTGGCCCACCTCGACCAGCCGCTTGGTCACCTTGCCGCCGATGCGAAAGGCCAGCTCCGGCTCCAGGCGCGCACGGACCTCGCCCGGATAGGTGTCCATCATCTCGGCGGCCGGCTGCGGCTGCACCACCATGGCGGGGCGAATGCTGGGCGCGACCGGCTCGCCATTGCCACAGGCAGCGAGCACGGTAATCAGACTTAAGGGCAGAACGAGGGACAAGGCAGGGCGAAACATGGTGGATGACCTTTCACGAAGGTTTGGAATATTTATACTGACGGGTATAGTAAAAATAGCAAACTCATCAGTCCAGTATTAAAAACAACCAATGCCTAACAAGTTATTACCGCCCAGCGGCCCAGGTCGCCCCAAAGACCTCGTCAAACGTCAGGCCATCCTCGACGCGGCGAAGAACCTATTCATCAGTAATGGCTACGATGGCAGCAGCATGGACGCCATCGCCGCCGAAGCCGGCGTATCCAAGCTGACGGTATACAGCCACTTCACCGATAAGGAGACGCTGTTCTGCGCGGCGGTGAAATCCAAGTGCGAGGAGCAACTGCCCGAGCTGTTCTTCGAGCTGGCGGCGGACGCGCCTATCGAAAATGTACTGCTGACCATCGGCCGCAGCTTTAACGCCCTGATCAACAGCCGTGAATCGGTCGAGCTGCACCGGCTGATGGTGACCCAGGCCACGCAGAACCCGAAGCTCTCGCAACTGTTCTACGAGGCGGGGCCGCAGCGCCTGTTGAATGAAATGGCACGCCTGCTGAGCCGCGCCGAGCTGACCGGCAAACTGCGCATCGACGACCCGCACTGCGCGGCCGACCAGTTCTTCAGCCTGGTCAAAGGCGGCGCCAACTTCTGCCTGCTGATCGGCTGTGGCGAGCCATTGCAAGGCGCGGCCGCCGAACAGCATGTGCAGAATGCGGTGACCATGTTCCTGCGAGCCTATCGACCGAACCAAGCGGCACGCTGACGAAGGCTGGGTAGAGCGCAGCGACAGAACGGCAGGACGTAGTTCTGCACAGCTTTAGCTGCCCGCAGGGTGAGGTGCATGGATGCACCTCATGAAACCCAGCACGTAGCCTGGATGCAATCCAGGAACCGCCATCTCCCGGATTGCATCCGGGCTACCGACGCCGCCGCGTTTACGACTTCAAGCCTGCAGCTTTTTCTTGGGATAGATGTCGTAGCGGCTGGATTTGCCCTCCAGCGCATAGCCCGGCGTGGCGCCGGCGATGATCGGTGCTTTGCGCGGGCGTTTGACCACCACCCGGTGGCTGGCCAGGGCCAGGGCGGCGGCGAGCAAGGCCGGTGCGTCCAGGTCATCGCCGACAAAGGGGCGGAACAGGCGCATTTCCTTCTTCACCAGGGCGCTCTTGTCGCGATGGGGAAACATCGGATCGAGGTAGATCACCTGCGGCGGCTCGCCCTCCCAGGCGTCCATCAGTTCGATGGCGTTGCCGGTCAACAGCTGCATCTGTGCCACTATCGGCCCCACTTCGCGATCGCCCCTGGCCCGCGCCAGGCCATCTTCCAGCAAGGCAGCAATCAGCGGTTGCCGTTCGATCAGGGTCACCGCACAACCCAGACTGGCCAGAACGAAGCCATCGCGCCCTAACCCGGCTGTGGCATCCAGCACCCGCGGGCGCACGCCCGGCTGCACGCCGACGGCCTTGGCGATCATCTGTCCACTACCGCCGCCGAACACACGCCGATGCGCCACCGCGCCCTCGACGAAGTCCACCCGTACCGGCCCCGGTGCCTGCGGCCCCAGTTCGGCCAGCTGCAGGCCCGCCTCACCCAGCTGCAAGGCGAAGTCCGCCTCGCCGCTCTGCGGCAAATTCAAACGTGCAGCCCAGCCGGCGGCGGCCTCGGCCAGATGCGGGACCAAGGCTTCCATGCGGATTGTGGTGCTAGGCCGTGCGTCATTCATCGGAAAATCTGCTCACAGAACGTTCAATGCAGGCCCTTGCAGCCTGTCGATAACGGTTAACGCGGCATTCTGCCAGAACCGAGGTGTTCCGGCCGCACCGAGTTCGTTCTGTTTGAGGTGATTTTCGCTGGCGCGGCCTCGTAACAGCGCACTAGCGGCACATGCGGAACAGGCCCATATCAACATGAAAATGATCACGATGGGCGGCGTTGTACTGCGGTCCGAGGGTGACATTGAAGCTGTCGCAAGCGCCGTTGTGCACCAGGCGCAAGAACCGCGCTGCATCGCCTTCTCCCGGCCAGTCGTGCAGCACACTGATGCGCCGACCGTCGCGCAGACGAAAACCAGTGATATCCAGGGCATTGGCCGAGGCATGCTGGCTACGGCGCTGGCTACCCGCAATAGTGCGACAGGCGAAGCTGCCGACATGCTCGAGCTGCATCACCGGCTGGCCGAACACCTCCTGTGCCGCTGGCTGCAACGCATGTTGCTCGAACAGGGCAAACGCCGCCGCTAGCGGACAGGTAGTGATAAAGCTGCTGCTGAACCTCACCTCGGACGCCTGCACCCGCAGGGTATTCTCCAGCGGGCAGTCCGCCGCCGGGCGGCTATCGGCCAGCACGGTGTAACGCAGCGGCGACGTAGCCAGGGCCTGCTGACAGAGCAGAGGATCATCCGCCAGGCGCCAGAGCTTGAAGGGCGTCAGCAGGTTCGGCGTGGCCCTGATATCCAGTGGCGCCCAGGGATTCCAGCGCGGGGGCACATCGAGCCACTGCTGATAGACAGCCAGCGGCACGCCAAGCAAACCCAACAACACAAGCAGCACCAAAACACGACGCAAACCCTACCTCGCTCAGAGCTTGTGAAAATATCGAGCGCCGTCACGAGAGCGTCTGCAGGCGGTCGCAGCAGGCGGGAGTTTTTTCACAACCTCTCATATCTTGAACAGATTGTTGATGCGCTCGAACGGCATGGCCTGGCCGGTCGCCACCAGGCTGCCGCGAGCGGCCAATTCCTGCGCCGCCTGGAAGAAAGCGCCATAGGCGACTCGCGCCAGACCGGAGCCGAGACTGACGCGTTTCACCCCCAGTTCGGCCAGCTCATCCAGCGACAGCTGCAGGCTGGGCGAGCCCACCAATACGTTGACCGGGCGCGGCGCCACGGCCGTGACCAACGTCAGGATTTCCTCGCGAGTGGTCAGGCCCGGTGCATAGAGCACATCGGCGCCCGCCTCCGCGTAGGCCACCAGGCGTTTGATAGTGTCGTCCAGGTCCGGCCGGCCGTGCAGGTAGTTTTCCGCACGCGCCGCCAGGGTGAAGGCGAATGGCAGGCTGCGAGCCATCGCCACCGCGGCGCGAATGCGCTCGACCGCCAGCTCGAGAGGGTAGATGGGCGACCGCGCATCACCCGTAGCATCCTCAATGGAACCGCCAACCAAACCGATCTGCGCCGCCAGGGCGATAGTTTCGGCGCAGTGCTGCGGTTCATCGCCATAACCGTTCTCCAGATCGGCGGCCACCGGCAGCGGCGTCGCCTCAACGATAGCGCGGGCGTTAGCCAGGGCCTCCTCGCGACTGACCGCGCCTTCTGCATCGCAGCGCCCCAGGGAAAAGGCCAGGCCGGCACTGGTCGTTGCCAGCGCCTCGAACCCCAGGGTCGCGAGCATCTTCGCCGACCCGGCATCCCAAGGATTGGGCAGCACGAACAACCCATCGCGCTGGTGCAAGGTGCGGAAGGCCTCGCCACGCTCCACCTGAGTAGACATATTGATCAGTCCTCTTTCAATTTCGACCTGTGCGCACCTTAGTCCAGATTCTCTGCACCGCAACCAGCTCAGAGCAGGCCAAGCTGCTCAGTCGCATTCTCGACAAAACCCACTCGCACCAGCCCCGGTGCATGCGTCCCTAGTTTGGCCAACGGCAGGCCCGCCTCGGTCAAATGCAGCGCCACGATGCGGACGCTGGCGATGGACTGTTGCTCACTCATGGCATTCACGCTCGACACTCTTCAATTCAGCCCTGTTCAATTCAGGCATCCCACTCAACTCGGACACCCGGCGGCCGATAAGCAAAAAGAGCCGGCACTTTTGCAGACCCGGCGCCTTCCAGCCACATAGAGTTGCTCATGCTTAATGGCGTTTCCGCTTCCAGCACCGCACTGACGGCCTACAGCAGCAACCCGAACCTCAGTGGCCCGGCCGATCTGCGTGCCTACCTGGATTTCCAGATTCTCTTGAGCCGGGTGCTGATCCAGGAGCAACCGCCAGCGGCGACCCGCAACGCAGCCGAGCCACAGGCCAGCGAGAGCGCAACGCCGGGTAACCCGCAAGCAGACCACGACTTTCAGCAATTCATCGCGCAACGCCAGTTCGAGCTGAGCGTCAGCCTCAATCAGCGGCCTGAGAAGGTCGATCGCCTGACCCTGGTACTGCTCGCCGATGCAATCAGCGCCGGCAGCCGGGCACACTCGATAGAACCAGAGCTGACCCGCTACCCGCTCAGCCTGCTGTGAAGCGAGGCACCAGCACCGCGGGGCAACGTGCGCTCAACGCCGAGCTTGCGAAGTCGTCCGAAAGCGCCCCGGGGCAATGTCGAAAAATTCGCGAAAACAACGACGGAAGTGCGAGATGCTGACAAAGCCGCTGGCCACGGCGATGTCGGCCAGAGACTTGTTGGTCTGCTGCAACAGCTGACGCGCTCGGGTCAGGCGCAGTTCCAGGTAGTAGCGCGAGGGCGTGGCATTGACGTGACGACAGAACAGGCGCTCGAGCTGACGCCTGGAGATGCCGACACAGCTGGCGATTTCATCCACCACCAGTGGCTCATCGATATTGTTGTGCATCAGTTCCAATGCCACCTTCAGGGCTTGCGGCAGGGTCGGGTCATAGTCGACGGCCACCACCGACACATCCATGACCTCCTGCATCTTGTCGCAGCTCAATACCTCTTCTACCGCGCTGACCAACTGTTCCCCGCCACCACGCCTAACCACCTCCAGCATCATGCCCAACGAGCTATTGGCCCCGGCACAGCTGATGCGTTCGCGATCCAGTACATAGGCATGGCTGGTCAGCTTCACCTTGGGGAACAGCTCGCTCATCATCGCCCGACCATCCGGATGAAAGGCGCAATCGTAACCATCCAGCAGGCCTGCTTCGGCGATAAAGTAAGCGCCGTTCCACAGCCCGCCGAGCATGGCCCCGGCGGCCTCGGCCGAGCGCAGCTTAGCTCGCAGTAACGGCTCGCCCTGCAGGCGCACGCGAAAGCCGCCGCACACCACCAGGATATCCAGGGACTTTTCCTCCAGCTCGGCGAGCTGGCAGCCGGCGGAGATGGCGATACCCAGGTCGCTGACCACCAGTTCGCTGGCGCCACCGACCACCAGCACCTCGAACAAGGGCGCCGAGCTCATCAGGTTAGCGGTGACCAGAGCATCCACCGCACCGGTGAAGGCCATCAACGAGAAATTTTCCTGCAGCACGAAGGCGACCCGGCGGGGCGGCAGCGATGGTCCCGCGCTCACCATCTTGTCGAGGTGGGCCAGATTCTTGTTCTTCAAAACGCTCTCGAAAGACGATCTCATCTCACAACCCGGTCAGACTCAAAACCATGTGATTATTCTAGTTGTTCGGGGCCCGCGCCTTGGTTCGGTTGGCGCTTCGAAACTGCGACAGCCACACCTGCAGCATCGTCACCTCCACCGCCATGGCCCCTGGCGCGAAGAGCACCAGCATACCCTGTCACCTGCACCGAGCCGCGAAAAAATACAGATGTAAACGGCATGTAATGCCCTGATTACAACCTGATACAGCAACCCGCAAAGCAGTTCACATCGGCTTGCTAGGTTGAGTCCTCCAAGAACTACAAAAAGATCGCTGGCTCAGCCGGACGATCACTCCCTGGAGGAAACTCGTGCCCACCAATAACAACGCTCGCCCCTCGCTTGCCCTCGCCCTGATCCCAATCGTCCTCACACTCGGGATACTGGGGATCCAACTGTTCTACTACGGCGACTTCACCCCCCACGTCCCCCTGGCCATCGGCCTGGCGATTACCGCGCTGATCGGCTGGTTTCAGGGTTATCGCTGGAAGGACATCGAGCAAGGCTCGCTGCACGTCGTGTCCATCGGCCTGCAATCGATCGGCATCCTCATCGTGGTTGGCATGATCATCGGTACCTGGATCGCCAGCGGCACCGTACCGCTGATGATCTACGGCGGCCTCAAGCTACTGTCGCCCGAGGTGTTTCTCGCCGTGGCCATGCTGATGTGCGCCGTGGTGTCGGTGTCGCTCGGCACCTCCTGGGGTACGGTCGGCACCATCGGCCTGGCGCTCATGGGTATAGGTGCGGGATTCGACATCCCGATGTACTGGACCGCTGGTGCTGTGGTTTCCGGGGCGTTCTTCGGCGACAAGATCTCACCACTGTCAGACACCACCAACCTGGCCCCGGCCGTCACCGGGGTCAATCTGTTCGACCACATCCGCAACATGCTGCCGACCACCATCCCCGCCATGCTGATTGCCCTGGTCATCTACCTGTTGGTGGGCTTCAACCTCATCGGCGGCACTGACCTCGACTCCAGCAAGATCGACCTGATCACCAACGGCATCGCGCAGAACTTCGAGTTGTCCTGGCTGCTGTTGCTGCCCCCGCTGCTGGTCATTGGCCTGGCGCTGATGAAAATGCCGGCCCTGCCCTCGCTGTTTGCCGGCGCCATCGCCGGCGGCATCCTGGCCATGGCTTACCAGGGCGCCAACCTGCATGACGTGTTCACTTACATGCAGAGCGGTTATAGCCTCAACAGCGGAATCAAGGACATCGACAGCCTGCTTAACCGCGGCGGCATCCAGTCCATGGCCTGGGTCATCACCCTGGTGATGATCGCCCTGGCCTTGGGCGGTGCCCTCGAGCGCACCCGTTGTCTCGAGGTGATTGTCGAGGCGATCCTGAAAAGGACGCGCAGTTTCGGCAGCATGCAAACCGCCGCCATCGGCACCTCGATTGCTACCAACCTGGTCGCCGGCGACCCCTACCTGTCCATCGCCCTGCCCGGCCGCATGTTTGCTCCGGCCTACCGCGGCAAGGGTTACTCGACCCTCAACCTGTCGCGTGCAGTCGAGGAAGGCGGCACCCTGATCTCCCCACTGGTGCCGTGGAACGCCGGCGGCGCCATCGTCATCGCCTCCCTGGGTCTGACCGTGGGCGATGGCAACTTCGAGAACCTGCTGTACATCCCGCTGGCTTTCGCCTGCTGGTTGTCACCGGTGATCGGCATCGCCTATGCCTACCTCGGCTGGTTCTCGCCCAAGGCCACCGAGCAGGAGCGCGCGAACTGGAAGGCGCAGGGCGAGGCGATCCAGACCTTCAGTCAGCCCGAGGCGGGCTACCGCGCAGTACCTGTCGCCGACTGAGGTCGACGCACTACTGACACAACCTTGAGTACCTGTTGCAAGGTACCCGCTTAAACCCAGGGCCGGCCGTCACTCGACGACCGGCCCTTTGCTTTGGTTATGTCAGGCGCAGTAGCCGGTCAACAGGGCGCGGTGATTCAGTAGCTATTGTCCGCCTCGAATGCACCCAGGCGTGGGTACGATCACCGATGGTTGTCCTCCCGTAGCCCGGATGTAATCCGGGAAGCGCCAGTAGCTGTACAACCGCTCCCCGGATTGCATCCGGGCTACAAGGCTGATCGTCGCGCCACGGATGGAGCCCCGCACCGACGCAGCAACCTGCCCACTCACGCCTCGCAGGCCTGCCGGGCTCTGCGCAGATTACTCGGCAACGCCGCCTTGAGCGCCGTGAATAACGCCAGGCAGCGGGCATCATCGGCCTCTCGACTGCAGGTCTCCAACGCCGTGGCCAGTCGCGCGGCCTCCAGCAGGCCGAGGGTGCTGCAGCTGCCCGCCAGCTTGTGCGCCAACTCGCCAACCTCATACAGATCGTCCAACTGCAGGGCATCGTCGAGCTGCACCAGCAGCCCGTCGGCCTGTTCCCCGAACTGCTCGAACAAGCTGCGCAAGCGCGCCTGACCGAAGACCTGACGGTGGATGGCCAGCAGGTGCAGGTCGACGCCGTCCTGCTCCTGAGGTTGAATCGAGGCGAGGCGATCGTCCCCAGACTGGCACAGGTCCGCCAGCACCTGCTGCAACGCCGCTGGCTGCAGCGGCTTGGCCTGTACCGCAGCGATGCCCGCTGCCAGGTAACCCTTGATGTCCTCCACGCCGACACTGGCGGTCAAGGCAATCACCGGCGTGTCGGCGTTGAGGCTGTCGGCGGCTGCGCGAATAGCCTGGGTCACCTCGACGCCGCTCATGCCCGGCAGGTGCATGTCCATGAGAATCGCATCGAAGGCCTGCTGCCGGCACACCGCCAGGGCTTGCCGACCATCCTCCGCCAACTGCACCAGGTGCCCTGCGTGTTCGAGCAATGCGCAGATGACCTGCTGGTTGATCGGTGTGTCCTCCACCAGCAGCAGACTCAGGCTGAGCGCGGGCGCGCATGTGGCTGGGGCCTCGAGCTGTGTCGCGGGCGGCTGGGCCACCTGCAGTTCCACCTCGAACCAGAAGGTGCTGCCTGCACCTTCACGGCTGTCTACGCCGATCCGTCCACCCATGGCCACGACCATTTTCTGGCAGATGGCCAGGCCCAGGCCGGTGCCGCCGAAGCGCCGGGTGATGCTTTCATCCGCCTGGGTGAAGCGCTCGAAAATCCGCTGCTGCTGCTCGGCGCTGATGCCGATACCCGTGTCGTGCACCGCGAAGCGCAACCGGCTGCCGGCCTTGTCCACGCCCTCGACCCTTAACTCGATGGCGCCACGCTCGGTGAACTTCACCGCGTTGCTCAGTAGGTTGGCCAGTACCTGGCGCAGGCAACCGGCTGCGCCCCGGTAGTAGCGCGAAAGTTGCGGCTCGATCTGGCAACTGACCCGCAGCGCCTTGCCCTGGGCCTGCGCCTCGGCCAGCAGGCTCTGCTCCTCGACCAGCTGCTGCAGGCAGAACAGCTGCTGCTCCGGCACATAACCGCCCTCCTCCAGCTTGGCGTAATCGAGCACCCCGTCGAGGATCGCCAGCAGGCTCTCGCCGGACTGGCGCAGGGCATCCAGGTAGCCGCGCGCCTGCTCGGACTGCGGCGTGTGATAGAGCAACTGGGTCATGCCAAGAATGCCGCTCATCGGGGTGCGGATCTCGTGGCTGATCCCGGCGAGGAACTGCGAGCGGGCCTGGCTGGCGGCCTCTGCCACCTCCTTGGCCTGGCGCAGGCTGCGCGTGCGCTTGTCGACCATGCGCCGCAGCTGTTCGCGACTGAACAGCAATTGCTCGTGGGCGCGCTCACGGCGCTCGATGTCCTGATTGATCCCCAGGCGCAGGTCGTTGAGCGATTCGACCAGCGCATCCAGCTCGTCGCTGCGCGCGCTGGGCTGGCGTTCCAACTGCAACGGCGTATCACGCGAACCGATACCCAGGCTGCGTGCGTAACGGGCCATGCTTTCCAGGTGTCGGGTGACCATGCGCTGAAAAATCAGCATGACCAGCAGCACCATCAGAAAGATGGTCAGCGCCTGACCGAGAAACAGGGTCAGGGCACTCCAGCCGAGGCGGGCATACACCGCCCCCAGGTCGGTGTGCACCACCAGCTGACCGAGGTTGCGCAGCCCCAGAGGCGTCTCATGGCGCAAGGCGAATCGATGCTCTGCGGTCCGCGCCGCCGAGCCTTCCCCAGCAGACAGCAGCAGCCGCTCGCCCGTGTCGGCATCTTCCAGGGTCAAGGAGCTGATGTCGGGGAAATCCAGAATGCCGCGCATCTGCAGGCGCAGCTGCTCGCGGTCGACATCCCAGATGCTCTTGGCCAGGCTGGCCAGGTAGACATTGCGGATCAACTCGATGCGCTGCTCGATCACGCGCATCTCGCGGCGATACTCGATGGCGGCCTGGATGCTGGTGGACAACACCACGAAAACCAGGCTGCAGACCAGCACGTAGGCCATCATGCGATAGCCGAGGGGATGCTCCTGGCGATAGGCGAGCAACTTGCGCCAGGTTTTTTCAGGGTGCTGAATCATAGAGATTGGGCATACGGTGAGGTTCGGCGAGATAGCGAGCGCTGTAGTGCTCGTCCAGGCGTTTCAGGGTGCCGTCTTCGGCCAGCTCGCGCAGGCGCCGGTCGAGTCGCGGCAGCAGAGCGAGCAACGCCGGATCGCGGCGCACGCCTATCCGGTAGTGTTCGGTGACCAGCTCGCCAGGTTGCTGCACGATGACCTGGTCGTAGCCGAAACGGCGGTTCTGCAGGGTCCAGCTATAGAGGCCAACCGGCATGAAGTCGATACGCCCCTGGGCCAGCTTGATGAAGTTCTGCTCGCCGCTGGACACCCATTCGATGTTCAAGTGCTGCGCGGCGAAACGGTCGAAGCGATCGCCGAAACTGTCGCCCAACAGCAGGCCGACGGTGCGTCCGCGCAGATCGTCCCAGCTGGAAAAATGCAGCGGTCTGTCGCGCCGGGTGAACAACACGATCGGGTCGGCCACCAGGGCCTCCTCGGTAAAACCCAGCCAGGTTTCACGCTCACGGGTGCGATAAGCGGCGACGACGATGTCCACCCGCCCCTGCTGGGCCTCCAGCAAGCAGCGCTTCCAATTGCCCAGCGTCAGCAGGTGCACCTCGTAGCCCTGCTCGGCGAACAGCTGGCGCACCACCTGCGGCGCCAGCCCCACCAGCTCACCCCCGGAGTGCCAGGACACCGGCGGATAGAACGGATGACCGCAGGCCAGCAGTTCGCGCGCCAGGGCCACTGGCGCCAGCAGGCCCAGCAGTAGCGCCAGCGCCGCGCGTTTCACCTGGCCTGCAGCGCCTTGGCCGCGAGCAGGTAACCAACCCCGTGAATGGTCAGGATGATCCGCGGGTTGGCCGGGTCGTCTCTGAGCTTGCGGCGCAGACGGCCGATCAGCACATCGATGGTGCGATCGTTCGGCGCCCACTCGCGGTTGCGCATCTGGTCGAGCAACTGGTCACGGCTCATGGTCTTGCCGAGGTTGCCCAGCAGCACGCTGAGCAACTGAAACTCGCCGCCGGTGAGCTGGCTGACCCGGTTGTCGCAATCGGTGACCTGGCGCAGGCTCAGGTCCACCGTGCATTCGTCGAAGCGCAGCAGGTCCTGCCCGCTGCTGACCGGCGCCTGGGCGCGGATCAGGCGTACGCGGCGGCACAGATTCTTGGCCCGGGCGAGGATCTCGCGCGGGCTGAAGGGTTTGGTCACGTAATCGTCGGCGCCGCACTCCAGGCCGATCAGCTGGTCGACCGCATCCTGGCGCGCGCTGATCAGAATGATGCCGACCTCCGAATGCACCCGCAGCTCGCGGGTCAGGGTCAGGCCATCCTTGCCGGGCATGCGGATGTCCAGCAGGACCAGGTCCACGGTTTCGCGCGCCAGGATCTGCTCGGCCTCCTCCGCCGTGGCGGCGGCCAGCACGCGGAAGCGCTCCTCGGCGAAATAGGTACACAGGCACTCGCGGGTGATGAGTTCGTCATCCACCACCAGCACCGTCAGGTCATCGGACATGCCAGGCCTTCCAGGGCTGAAATATGTTGGGCTGGAGTCGGGGGCGGCGCCGGTCGGCGGGCAGCCGCTGGACATCCAGTCGATGCGCTGCACTTTATTACAAGCGAACGCGCCCCAGGTGCCTAATTCCGACACCTGGGGCGCGCTACGGGCGTGCTGCGCTCAGCGACTCAGAACGGCAGGGGCAACTTGGCTGTGCGTCCACCGTCGACCACCAGCACCTGGCCGGTGACGAAGGCCGCCTCATCCGAGGCGAGAAACACCACCGCACCACCGACATCCTGCGGGGTTCCGGTGCGCCCAACCGGGTGCATGGCCAGCAAGCCCTGGCGCGCGCCCACTGGATCGGCCTGGGCATTGATGTAGGCATTGCTCAGGTCCGAATCGATCCAGCCCGGAGCGATGGCATTGCAGCGCACCCCATCGCGGCCCAGGTCTACCGCCAGCGCCCGGGTCAGGCCATGCACGCCGGCCTTGGAGGCGCAGTAGGCGGCGTGCTGGGGATTGGCACCGAGGCCTTCGATCGAGCCGATATTGATGATGCTGCCGCCGCCGCGCTGACGCATCTGCGCCAGCAGTTCACGGACCAGGAACACCGGCGCGCGCAGGTTGACCACCATCATCCGGTCCCAGTCCTGCTCGCTCATGGCCTCGATCGGCTGCTCGAACATGAAGCCGGCGTTGTTCACCAGCACGTCGATGCCGCCGAGCAGCTCGGCGGCGGCCTGGGCGATCAAGCGCGGGGCGCCGGACTCGGCCAGATCGGCCTCGACGAAAAACACATCGGGATTGGCTGCCAGTTCGACCTCCAGCGCCTGACGCTGGGCCACCAGCACCCGCGCACCAGCGGCCAGCAGTTTTTCGGTAATGCCGCGACCGATGCCGCGACCGCCGCCGGTCACCACAGCATTTTTTCCCTTGAGCAACATATTCATCTCCTTAGCCTGAGACCGGCTTGGCACCGGTCACTTCTAGCGCCTCACCGGCGATGTAACGCGCCTCGTCGGAGGCCAGAAAGGCGATCACGTCGGCGATGTCCTCCGGCTCGGCGATGCGCCCCAGGGGCACGCTCTTGTTCAGCTCCTCGACGGCCTTGTCCGGGTCCAGGCCGCGGCGCTCGAAACCGCTGCGGATCATCGGCGTGTTGATCTCGTGCGGGCACACGGCATTGACCCGAATGCCCAGCGGCGCGCAGTCACGGCCGAGGTTCTTGCTCAGCGCCGCCACCGCGCCCTTGCTGGTGCAGTAGGCGACGTGGCCCGGCCCCGGATAGACGCCCCACACCGAGGAGGTGTTGACGATGGCCGCGCCCTGGCGCCCCTTCATGTGCGGGATGGCGGCGCGGCAGATGTAGAACACCGCATTGAGGTTGACGCCCATGGCGTCGAACCACATCTCGTCGGTGGTCTCCTCGATGGTCCCGCGCGGGATGATGCCGGCATTGTTCAGTACGATGTCGAGGCCGCCGAAGCTTTCCACGGCAGCACTGACCACTGCCTCGCAATAGCTCTTCTCACGCAGGTCGCCGGCCAGGTAGCTGACCTCGGCGCCGAGGGCGCGGGCCTTCTCGGCGATCTTTGCGCAACCAGCCTCGTCGCGGTCGGAGAGCATCAGCCGCGCGCCCTCGCGGGCAAACAGCAGAGCCAGGGCCTGGCCGACACCTCCCGCGGCGCCGGTGATCAGGGTGACTTTCTCGGCGAACTTCATAGGGCAACCTCCTTGAGCGGGGTTGAACCAGGCAGCGCCTGGGCGGCTTCGGTGTGGAACAGCAGCTTGAATAGAGCTGAGCAGTCGGCGCTGGCGGGCAGCTCGGCGACGGCTTGCTCGACGGCCTGGCGTCGCTCGGCATCCAGGCTGACGCCGGCCAGCAGGTGGAACTTGGCGCTGAATTCGGCCGGACTCATGGCCGTGGCCGGGTCGCCCTTGGCTGCGGTGATCGGGCTGACGAAGCGCTGACCGTCCTTGAGCACAACCGAGACCCGCGAGAGTATCTCGTTGGGGAAGCGCGCCGACAGGTCGTCGGCCTCGACGATCTCGATGCGCCGGCTGACCGCAAGAATGTCGGGCGCATGCACCGAGTCTCCAGTCACCTCCAGCGGGCCGACCTGGCCGCGCACCACCAGCGCCGCCAGCGGGAAGGCCAGGGCGTATTGGGCCTCGTCGGCATTGGCCGGAGTGTGGCCCTGCAGACGCATGGACTCGTGGAAGGTCTCGACCTGGATCTGCTCGATGGCCTCGCCGCGAATCTGCGGGTGCTCGGCCAGCAGCGCGGTCATCGCGGTCAACGCTGGCTGCGCCCAGCGGCACACCGGCCAGGGCTTGAAGTACTGCGCGTCGATTTCCCAGCGCTGACCGAGGTCATGCCACTGGGCGGCTACGGCTGTGGTTTCCACCGTCTCGGCCGGCGCACCGGTGACCCCGGACTGGGCCAGCAACAAGGCATTCAACCCGGCATAGGCGCCGGCGCCATGGGCGTCGCGGAGCATCGAGGGGTGATCGACCAGGCGCATCATCGGGCAGCGCGGGCCGAAGTACTCGGCAATACCCAGGGCATGACGGAAGGTCTGCTCATCCAGACCGAGCAGGCGCGCTCCGCCACAGACCACGCCGAGCCCGGAGAAGGCGCCGGAGGCATGGTATTCAGGCGCAGTGGCCATCAACGCGACACCGGCACGCAGCGCCGTTTCATAGCCGATACACAGCGCGCTGAGCAGCTCCTCGCCGCTGATGCTGCGGCCCTGCTCGCGGCAGGCATCGACCAGCGCCAGCAACGCCGGCACCACGGTGGCGCCGGCATGGCCCTTGGAGGTGAAGTGGCCTTCGTGGGCATCCAGACTATCGACACTGAAGCCGCCGGCCCAGGCCGCGCCCAGCGGGTGCACCGGACGACCGTCGAACAACAGGCGGCTACTCAGAACACCAGCCGGGTAATGGTTGACCGCATAGCGCTTTAGCGCCTGACTGGTCTGATTGTCGCGGGCGCCGGCGGCGACCCCGAGGATATCCAGCAGGCAGGTTTGCAGCAGATCACGGGTGTGTTGCGGCGCCTGGCTGAAAGTGAAATCACGGACGAACGAATAGAGCGACATGCGCTTACTCCACAGACGAGACTCGGATCGACCTAAAAAAAGGCGCCCATAGGGGCGCCGAAAAGGTTTGTCGCGTGAGCCGCCGGACTCAGTTGGCCGCGGCGCGGGAAGCAGCCAGCCAGGTATCGAACTGCTCGCGGTGCGCGGCCACCCACTCGGCGGCATGCCGGCTGATGTCCTTGGCGCTGTTCTCGCCGTTCTGCATCTTCAGGTTCTGCGCGCTCTCGTCGTCGGTGGTGATCTGTACCTGGGAGAGAAACTTCAAGGCCGCCGGATTCTCCTCGGCAAACTCCTTGTTCAATACGGCCTTGACCTCATCCACGGCGAAACCGAGGTTCTTGCCGTGGAAACTGGTGTTGACGTCATTCTTGCCGTCCGGCAGATCGGTGTTAGGCACTTCCAGCCAGACCACATCCTTGCCCTCGACCAGCACGCCGGCGATCCACTGCGGCACCCAGGTGAAATACAGAATCGACTCGCCTTGCTTGTAGCGGGCGATGGTGTCGGCCATCAGGGCGAAGTAGGAGCCACGGTTATGGCTGACGCTCTTCTCCAGGTCATAGGCCTTGAGATGGTGATCGATCACCAGCTCGCAGCCCCAGCCCGGGTTGCAACCGGTGAGGTCGGCCTTGCCGTCGCCATTGGTGTCGAACAGCTTGGCGATTTCCGGTTTCTTCAGGTCGGTCAGGTACTTGATGTTGTGCGCTTCGGCGGTCTTCTTGTCGATCAGGTAACCCTGCAGCACGCCGGGGATCACGTCGCCGGCCTTGACCAGCGTGTCGTCGCCGCCGACCTTCTGGTAGAAGGTGTCGTGCAGCTTGTCCCACAGGTGCACGGTGAAGTCCGCATCGCCATAGGACAGCGCGACCATCATCGCCGCGTACTCGGTTTCCTTCGGCTCCTGCACCTCGTAGCCCAGCTCACGCAGGCCGACCATGGCCACTTCGCCGCGAAAGCGCTCTTCGGCGATCGACGGGAAGATCGGCGCCACTTCCACGCCCTCTCCTGGCTTCTCGGCGGTCGCGGCCTGGCCATAGAGCGGCAACAGGCTCAGGGATGCCACGGCGGCGCAGTGCAGGAACTTCTGGGTGAAGCCACGGGTTTTGAAATTCATCGTCAGCTACCTCTTGGGTTTTGTTGTTCGTCGGGTATTTCGATTGAGTTCAGGGGCCGGCTTTCTTGATCTCAGGCCTCGGCCTTGACGCTTGCCGGGCGACTGCCCAGTAGGCGCAGCACTAGACCAACCGGGCCGCTGTGGTACCAGCGCAGACTGGGGTCGCCGCTAGTGCGCTCGCCCATGGCCTGGGTCAGGCGGTCGAGGAAGATCGCCAACAGCACCAGACCGACCCCGCCGACCGTGGCCAGGCCCATGTCCAGGCGGCCGATACCGCGCAACACCATCTGCCCCAGACCACCGACCGAGATCATCGAGGCGATTACCACCATCGACAGCGAGAGCATCAGGGTCTGGTTGACACCGGCCATGATGGTCGGCGCGGCCAGGGGCAGTTGCACGCGCTTGAGCATTTGCCAAGGCGTGCAGCCAAAGGCACGCGCCGCTTCGATCTTGTCGTCCGGCACCTGACGGATGCCCAGGTTGGTCAGGCGCACCAGTGGCGGCACGGCGAAGACGATGGTCACCAGTACGCCGGGCACGTTGCCGATGCCGAACAGCATCACCACCGGCACCAGATAAACGAAGGCTGGCAGGGTCTGCATGGCATCCAGCAGTGGCCGCACGACCTTTTCCAAGCGGTCGCTGCGCGCCGAGAGAATCCCCAGGGGCACGCCGATCAACGCGCAGAAGAACACCGAGGTCAGCACCAGCGCCAGGGTGGTCATGGATTCTGACCAGACTCCAATCAACCCAAGCAGAGTCAGGGTAATGGCGCATAACCAACCCATGCGCGGCCCGGCCACCTGCCAACCGAGTAACGAGGACAGGAGAATGCCGATGGAAGGCGGGATGCTCTGCAGGATGAACTCAAAGCCGTTGAGCACCTGGTCGATCGGCCAACGAATGGCGCGGAAGAACTCGCGAAAATTGTGCACCAGGTAATTCAGGGTGTTTTCCACCCAGTCACCCAGGGGAATGGTCATGGTCTGGAACGGGTCGAGGATGCTGAACTCTGACATCTTGGCTACCTACTCTGCGATTCTGGGTTTACGGCGCGGTCGACGCTGGGCCTGTTAGTGACGGCTCATGGTCTGCAGCAGCAAACTCTTGGAAATGGTGCCCTTGAAGGCGCCGCCATGGTCGAGCACCGGCACCGGGTAGGGCAGCGCGGCGACGATATCCAGCACATCGTGCAGCGGCGTATCGATATAGACGGGCGGGTGCTGATCCAGCTTGAGCTGCTCGATCTGCTGTGGCTCGGCGCCACCGCGCAAGTCGCCGGCGTCGACCACCGCGAGCAGGTGATCCAGCTCGTTGACCAGGTAGCCGTAGGGCACACCGGCCTTGAAGCTCGGCGCATGGCCGTTGACCCGGCAGACGGTTTCCGGGTCGAGCTGGGCGACATCACCGGCCTTGAGCACCCTGGAACTGTCGAAGCCCTTGAAGAAGGCCTCGACATAGTCATTGGCCGGGTTGCACAGCAGTTCCTGGGGCGTGCCGATCTGCACCACCCGGCCGCCTTCCATGATGGCGATACGATGACCGATGCGAATGGCCTCTTCGATGTCGTGGGAGATGAAGATGATGGTGCGCTGCTGCTCGGCCTGCAGGCGGATCAGCTCGCCCTGCATCTCGCTGCGGATCAGCGGGTCCAGGGCGGAGAAGGCCTCGTCCATCAGCAGGATGGTCGGATCGTTGGCCAGTGCACGGGCCAGGCCGACGCGCTGTTGCATGCCGCCGGATAGCTGATGCGGGTAGCTGTTCTCGTGGCCGGCCAGACCGACCTGGCTCAAGGCCTCCAGGGCCCGGGTGCGGCGTTCCTGCTCGCTGACCCCGGAAATCTCCAGGCCGAAGGCGGCGTTGTCCAGCACGCTCATGTGCGGCATCAGGGCGAAGGACTGGAACACCATGCCCATTTCCTTGCGCCGCACGTTGGTCAGCTCCTTGTCCGACAGCCCGGTGATTTCCCGGCCATTGAGGTGGATGCTGCCGGAGGTCGGTTCGATCAGCCGATTGAACAGTCGCACCATGGTCGACTTGCCCGAGCCGGACAGGCCCATGATGACGAAGATTTCACCGCGCTTGACCGAGAAGCTGGCGTCGAACACACCGACTACCTGCCCGGTCTTCTGGAATATTTCGTTCTTGTCGGCGCCGTTGCGCAACATATCCATGGCAACTTCCGGCTGCGGCCCGAATACCTTGAATATATTTTTGACCGAAAGTATCTCGTCAACTTGGGTCATTGCGCCCTCTTCTTATAGGTCTGTAAACAATCAACTTGGCGGCGCCGTTTGGCGCTTTATCCGGGCCGAACAAATCCCGCCAGCGCTTAACTTGCAACAAGTTGCCGCCGGCCATTAATTGCCTGGATCACCGCGAATATGCCCGTTGGCGACTGCCTGCACAGCGTTCGCCGGGTGGGTTCAAGTTAGAGTTTGGGGGGCTGAGCGTCCAACTACATTTGTTCGGCTCAATCAATAACCTGATGTTATTGATTGGCTGCGGGGGCACTGGCGACATCGACGCCGCCAGGATGTGCGAGGCTCGCCATAGGCGATGGAGGTTTAGCGTGCGCCCTCTAAAAAGGGGCTTCGCGGATGGGTGTGACATAAGGTCGAAGCTGACAGGCAAGCCCGGCAGCTTTGTAGGCTAGGTTAGCGGCGCATGCCGTCAGAGCGCAGACAACCCAGGTTGCCGAGCGCCGCGTAACCCAGCACGGCGTCGACACTCGCACCAACCATGCTGGGTACGACGCGTCAAATTCGGCTACTTGAGCGCAGCAGCGCGCACGCGCCTCACCCAGCCGAATCTGATGGATATTTCTGCCACTTCACTAGCAGGGAACAGCAATTGTCCAGAGTGGGCCAGGATGACGCGGTTAGTCAGCACCCCGCCCATAGCGGGCTTGCATGCGCTGGGCGGCCAACTCCGCCGCATCCAGCCCGGCATTCACAGCGTCCTTGAACCCCGCATCGATCATTGCCTGCAAACCCGCCGCCGTGGTGCCTCGATAGTCGAGCATGGCCTGCACCATCTCGGCCGGCGACATGCCATCGCCGCCGAGCAACTGACTCGCCCCGACCACCACGCCACGTACCGCGCGCTCGGCGACCTGGCGCGGCAGCCCCTTGGCCAGGGCATGGGCTAGCATCGCCTCGGCCAGCAGCGCCGGATAGGCCGCTCCGGAGCCAACCAACCCGGTCAGGTAATCGAGGTCCGCTTCGCTCGTCACCTCATCGGTGCTGCCACAGGCCTCGAACATCGCCTGGGTGAACTGTTTGTCAGCGGCCGTCACCGGCTCCGTGGCAAACCAGGGCGTATAACACTGGCCGATCTGCGCCGCCGCGTTGGGCATGGCGCGAATGATCCGCTGGCTACCGGTACGGGCGATCAGGGTCTCGACCGAGACGCCGGCCATGAACGAGATCACCAGCTTGCCAGCGGCCTCGATGGCGACATCGGCGAACTGCTCGGGGCGCACCGACAGCACTATGACTTCGGCCCGTTGCGCCAGTTGGCGATTGTCCCGGGTCAGCTGCACTGCAGGCCAGGCGTCGAACCCCTCCACGCGCCCGGAGCGACTGGAGAGCATCAACGCAGCCGGCTGCAGCACGCCGCGTTCCAGCATGGCGGCGCCGATGGCACGGCCCAGCCAGCCGCCACCGCCGATGATGCCGACCGTCAGTTCACTTGGCATACAAGCACCCTTCTAGGTTGAGTGATTCGCCGCCTGCACGACCAGCGTCGGCTCTTGCGCCGCGTAGTCGTGGCGGGCATAGAAACGCTGGAGTTCACGGGGCTCTGGCGCCTGGCCGGTAAAGATCGTCACGTACTCGGGGATGCGCTGCATGCGCGTCGGCAGATCCTCGCGGGTATTCATGCTGATGTAGCCGATCTGGGTCAGGTACATCGACCGAGCCCGCACATCGGCCGCCATGCCCGCGTAGCCGAAGCGGCTGAACATAGCCGCCAGTGCCGCCAACCGCGCCGTGTCGGCGAGCTCGATTTGCGCCGCCACTCGGGGTTCTTGCAGCGCCCAACTGCGCAAGGCGAACTCGAACTGCGAGTCGAACAGCGGCGGACTCAGCCAGCAGTCGAACACGTTGAGAATGGCCTCGGCGATGCTTTCCGCGTAGGCCTCGCTCTGGCGGATCAGATTGCCGCTGTTCTTGTCGCGCCAGCGCTCGATCAGCGCCGCCAGCAGCTCTTCGCGATCGGTGAAGAACCAGTAGAAGCTGGTTCTCGACAGGTTCAGCTTCTTCGCCAGCGGCAGGATACGCACGGACTCGACGCCCGACTCGATCAGGCTGTCATAAGCCGCCTGCAGCCAGACCTCGGCCGATCCACGCCAGCCGCTATCACTCGATTTCTTGGGCTCGTTCATGGGCCGATGGTAGCCAGCGAGCTGGCCTCGCACAATCCGAATGTCCGCAAGCGTCGATAAAAATGACAGGGCTGTACATTTCCTCTAATCCACACCACTCCCGGCAACCGAGCAGCGTCTGTGCGCTTGAGGGATAGCTGCTGGCGACAGAAACCGACCAATAGCGACAAGCGCAGCGGGCGACAATGTACAACGAGGTATACCCACTAGACACCAGTGTACATTTTCGGTAAATACAGACTCACGTCCCCGTCCACGTGGAGCCCTGACCATGTCGAATGACCCGTTGCTGCAGCCCTACCAGCTCAAGCACCTGACCCTGCGCAACCGCATCATCACTACCTCGCACGAGCCGGCCTACCCCGAGGACGGCATGCCCAAGGCGCTGTACCGCGCTTATCACGTCGAGCGCGCCAAGGCCGGCGTGGCCCTGACCATGACCGCCGGCTCGGCCGCGGTGTCGCGGGACAGTCCGCCGGTGTTCAACAACATCCTCGCCTACAAGGACGAAGTGGTCGGCTGGATGAAGGACCTTACCGACGAGTGCCACGAGCACGGCGCGGCGGTGATGATCCAGTTGACCCACCTGGGCCGGCGCACCCGCTGGGACAAGGGCGACTGGCTGCCGGTGGTGTCGCCTTCGCTCAACCGCGAGGCGGCCCATCGCGCCTTCCCCAAGCAGCTGGAAGACTGGGACATCGAGCGCATCATCAAGGACTACGCCGATGCGGCCGAACGCATGCAGGCCGCCGGCCTCGACGGCATTGAGCTGCAGGCCTACGGCCACCTGATGGACCAGTTCTGGTCGCCGCTGACCAACGAACTGGATGCACCTTATGGCGGCTCGCTGGACAACCGCCTGCGCTTCACCTTTGACGTGCTCAGCGCCATTCGCCAGCGCGTCGGCAACCAGTTCATCGTCGGCGTGCGCTACACCGCGGACGAAATGCTCAACGGCGGCCTGAACGCCGATGAAGGTATGGACATCTCGCGCCGGCTCAAGGCCAGCGGCATGGTCGACTTCCTCAACGTGATTCGCGGCCATATCGACACCGACGCCGGCCTGACCGACGTGATTCCGATTCAGGGCATGGCCAGTTCGCCACACCTCGACTTTGCCGGGCAGATCCGCGCCGCCACCGACTTCCCGACCTTCCACGCCGCGAAAATTTCCGATGTCGCCACGGCGCGGCACGCCATCGCCTCGGGCAAGGTAGACATGATCGGCATGACCCGCGCGCACATGACCGACCCGCACCTGGTGCGCAAGCTGATCGAGGGCCGCGAACAGGACATCCGCCCCTGCGTCGGCGCCAACTACTGCCTCGACCGCATCTACCAGGGCGGTGCGGCCTACTGCATCCACAACGCCGCCACCGGCCGCGAAACCAGCATGCCCCATGAAATCCCCAAGGCCGCCAAGCGGCGCAAGGTGGTGATCATTGGCGCCGGCCCGGCGGGCCTGGAAGCGGCCCGGGTGGCCGGCGAACGCGGTCACCAGGTGCTGGTGTTCGAGGCGGCCAACCATGCCGGCGGCCAGGTGCGCCTGACCGCACGCAGCCCACGTCGGCGCGAGATGCTCGGCATCATCGACTGGCGCATGGAGCAATGCACGGCGCTGGGCGTCGAGTTCCGCTTCAATACCTGGGCCGACGCCGAGACCATCCGCGCCGAGCAGGCCGACGTGGTCATAGTCGCCACTGGCGGCTTCCCCCACACCGAGATCCTCAGCGCCGGCAACGAGCTGGTGGTGTCGGCCTGGGACATCATCTCCGGCGACGTCAAACCCGGCGCGAACGTGCTGCTGTTCGACGATGCCGGCGACCACACGGCGCTGCAGGCCGCCGAGTTCATCGCCCAGAGCGGCGCCAAGCTGGAAATCATGACCCCGGACCGCTCCTTCGCCCCGGAAGTCATGGCCATGAACCTGGTGCCCTACATGCGCTCGCTGCAGAAACTCGACACCACCTTCACCGTGACCTATCGCCTGGCCGCAGTGGCGCGTGACGGCGCCGAGCTGCTGGCGAGCATCGACAGCGACTACGGCGACGTGCGCAAGGAGCGCCGAGTGGATCAGGTGGTGATCAACCACGGCACCCGGCCGATGGACGAGCTGTACCTGGAACTCAAGCCTTTCTCGCGCAACCTCGGCGCGGTGGAATACGCCGAGCTGATCGTCGGCCAGCCGCAGTCCAGGGACGACAATCCACAGGGCGAGTTCCAGCTGTTCCGCATCGGCGATGCGGTGGCCGCACGCAATACCCATGCGGCCATCTACGACGCGCTGAGACTGGTCAAGGATCTTTGAGCGCCTGGCGCGCCAAGGACAGTCACTGGGGCATATAAGGAGCGAACCCTTATATGCCCTGCTCCCTGGCCACCCCAATTCGACTCGCTTCCCCACGCCTGCCCTCAACCTGAGGCTGATCCCCACTCGCCACGCAGCATGCGGATCGATTATTGGTTATCTGGAAAGAAGTACGGAATAAGTGTCCCAGTCGAGTGATGTCGAGCCTTTGTAGGGTGGGTTAGCCGAAGGCGTAACCCACCACCCGGCCGCGAGGCCGGCAATGCAGCTTTCCGACTGACGCCATGGCTGCGCGGCCGTTCGCATAAGCCGGTGGACAAGTAAACCTTGTCCACCCTACCCATCGCCCGCGTTTGCGTAGGTCGGAAAACCGCGCAGCGTTTTCCACCAGAGGAACGCGAACGCCCCCACTGGCGATCCTCAGTAGCGCGCAAGAGCCATTGGCGAGCGCAGCCAACATGCCAAAGGCTCGGCCGACATCAGCCCCTGTTGTTTCCCGCCCCCGGCACGCGCTAATCTCGACACCTCTTCGGCCCCTCGCAAATGGAATTGTCCCGATGGTGCATAACGCCCCCGCGCCCAAGCGGCTGTTGCCCAAGGCGCACGCCAGAGCCCTCCAAACTCGCCCCTCCCAGAATGTTATCCACCAAATGGTGCGTTTAAATGCACCGTTTGGTGTCTAATTTTAGTTATGCAAAGTCTGCTCTTCCCTAAAAGATAAGAATATGACCGAATCAAGAAGAATTACGAACTTAAAATCAGGAATGATCAAGGAACTACCGTTCTTCCCGAATGACAAGCAGACCTTGCTGGAGCTTGAAAGTCAAAACTTAAACAATACGCTCATTCACTACCTACATTGGAAAACCCGAATAGTCCCTCCTAGACCACGCAAAATACAGATCGCACCAGAGGTAACTTCTGACAAAAGGTGGAAAAAATTAAAATCTGGGATAAATGGGCTTCTCGATAAAATTCGTAACGGAGAAGACATTTACCCATATCATTCCAAGCGCGCACACAAAAATGGATACACACCGGTACAAAGGGTGAAAGATGGAGAGGTGGACTCTTGGGAGGATAAAGATCAACTCCTAAATACAAAAGGTTTCCACCACTTCCACTTAAACATGAATATTCAGAGTTCAGGCTTATCCGAGAGAACGGATGAGGTCTTATTTTCTCATGTTTCACGCGATACGTTTCGCGCTGTCGGAATATTTGACCATAGCGTTTTTGAAACCTCCGACAGGGTGGGCTCCATGCCCCCAGAGAGAGCGCGAATGTGGGAATTGCATGAGAAATACGCAACATTCGGCATGGAGCCAGGATCCGTATATATTACCAGCCCTATTGCGACCTCTGGCCATCCTATATACATAGTTAGAATGTGCGATTTTTACGCACAGATTATTAGAGAAAACGACCACAAACTGGATGACAGGACTTTTATAAATAGCCTGTACGACCAAGGCCGATTAGCGCATCCCAATAAATTCAACTTCGAGTGGCGCATGGACGGCCTTGACCTGGGCGTGTTTGACAAGAAAACAGACGTGTACTTTAGCTTTCACCAAGGGCACATGTAGTAACTGTGTGCATCGCATAACAATTGGTTCAAACCGTTTGCTTCGCTCACTGGGACGGGCTAAAGCCCGCCCCTTAACCAAACGTCATGCATCAAGAGGTAGACCTGCATGGAATGGCTAGTTACCGCAATAATTGGATTAGTCTCAGGTGCATGCGGCTCGCTAATTGCACCGTGGATTCACTGGAGCATTGAGAAGCGCAAGTCAAAATTAGAATATAAGAAATCCTTAATTTCCAGCTGGCGTAAGTTTGTTGAGGACTTTGACTGGGTAAATAAAGAGTTTGGCAACACATCTGTTTACGGCGCAATGCGCTCATATATGAGCGAGGAGACTATTCATAAATTTGAAGCGCAGAGAACATTACACATTCCACCAGATGGTGGTCGAGGCCGGAATTTGAAAAAACAATGGGCCTCTGATGAAGTCTCTCGCATAGAACGCGAATGGGATCTTCTGTAATGATGCATAACAATGCGCTCAATTCGTTCGCTTCGCTCACTGGGACGGGCTAAAGCCCGCCCCTTAGCTTAATCGTTAGCTATTTAGTCAACCAACCGCAAAAGGAACCGCACATGAAATTCACTCTAGTTCGCAACATTCATTTCCATTCGCCAAGCACTGGACTCGTATCCAAATTTGTCTCTAAGGAAGTTGAGTCAGAAATCCCACCGCAAGTAGGATTCGAATTTGAAGACTCTGCTTGGCACAGAAATGATTCTATCAGGGCAGAGTCAATTAGCATTGATTCTGAGACAGGGAAATGCACCGTACACCTCAACACCAAGGAGGTTGAAACAGCATCCGACGTCGAAAAATTCTACGGCGTTGCTGTTCAATACCATGGGTGGAAGAATTGGTTAGAAAACTAATTGATTGGCGGCCATAGCTAACAAGTCGCTCAAATCGCTCACTTCGTTCGCTGGGACGGGCTAAAGCCCGCCCCTTAGCTTATCGTTAGAAGGCTACAGATACATGGAGGTTGTCTTGAGAGAGTATTTTTCAGAAATCTTGTACGTCATAGCAATTTCCAAGAAAACCCAGTGGGCAATCATTCTTGGCATAGTGTTCTTCATCGGAATTAGCCTTCTCGGCAGTCATCTTACGAGCAACTTTCATTTTACCGGCCCACTCAAAGGGCTTGAGGATGCAGTTGCAGGCAAACTTCTTAAGCGCTATGACAAAGTAGCTCTGTTCGCTTTAGTGTCGTTCTGGTTACTGGCATTCAAGTGCTACCACCGCGATAAAAAGCGTTTGTGGTAGCCGTCTAACAAATGGTATATGGACTCCCCCTACNNACAGCATTCAAACCGTTCGCTTCGCTCACTGGGTCGGGCTAAAACCCGCCCCCTTAAGCAAACGTTATGTACTCATCTGGCATGGAGTAGCCTTTGAAAATCTATTACGTCGACGCTGAAAACATTGGCCTCAGCATGCTGGCTGAACTGACGATTTCCATCCTCGATAGAGTTTTCGTCTTCACAAACTCAGAAAGCCTCAAATCAGCATGCAGCAATGCCCTGTTAACCTGTGTAAGCGGATATCCGTCGGGGCAAAACCAAGCAGACTTCTACATAATCGCTCATCTATCTAACGTCCTGTCTCACCTCTCAAAATCTGAGAGAAAGGCAATAGAGTTCCATCTTTGTTCCAAAGACCAAAATCTTTGGAAGGCTTTTGAGTTTCAATGTTCACTTGCAGGCGTAAAATCTAGTGCGCCGCATATCGCCATAGAAACCGAAATCAATAATATCATTGTAGCAATTGACACTTCTCTTGAGGCAAAGATTCTCAAGCTAATGTCTCAACCAATCACATCAATCGAAATACAGCAGAAACTCAACATTCCACAGTCTAATTTCACTACTTCATTCAACCAGCTTATAAAGTCCGGAAAAATTAAGCGCCAAGAAAACTCAAAAAAGCATTGGCTACGAGTTAAGAGTACATAACAATTTATTCAAGCCGTTCGCTTCGCTCACTGGGACGGGCTAAAGCCCGTCCCTTAACCAAACGTTATAAACCATAGGTATGACCGTGCCGACCACAGCAATCGAAGTCATAGACACCGCAATAAAAATCGGCCTTGGCGGCATAATTGGTTTTGCTAGCACCTATGTAGTTACAAAATTAAATCATAAGCACGACTCAAGAAAAGATATAACAAAGCGGCATTACGATGCTTTAGAACAAGTAGCTGCCCACGTAGAAGTATTTTCACACGTAGCGCTAAAATACTGGGCATTAGTAGCCGAATGTGTGCGAGTAGAAAACGATGGCCGGGAGTGGCCGAAAGAAAGATCCGAACAACTAGACCTTGTCAAATCAGAATACTTTAGCGAAGCAAAAAACATTACCGTAGCTGAGTCCAAATTATTATTGCTTGGCCTAGAATCGTCATCCGTTAAACTTAGAAAATACACAGATTTCTTAAAAACACTCCGTCGCCAGTACTACATCGGCAAAGCAGGTTTAACTGAAAAAGAAATGGATGACGCACGCGAGGAGCTTCTACAGCTAAGGCAAGAGTTCTTTGCTGAACTTTCATTAGCCTACAAAAATGGCTTATAACAATGCGCTCAAATCGTTCGCTTCGCTCACTGGGACGGGCTAAAGCCCGCCCCTTAGCTTAATCGTTATGTATTTAAGGAAGAATCGTGCCGACCATTGCAACAGATGTAGCAATTTCAAGAACTCCTGATATCACAGCAAATATACTAACTCCAATTGATTGGGTTCAAATTGCGGGACTTGGAGTTACGGCTATCATTGTCATTGGAGGCATAATAACGACAATATATGCTATAAAAAACACAACTAAAACAGAGGTTTTATCAAGCAATCGACAAGCCTGGATAAACACTCTCAGGGATGAACTTTCAAGTTTTATTTCTGCAATCATGGGGATTTGGTCGATTCAACAAATGCAGAAAGAGCAATGGGATACAGAAAGGTTTTATCTTGCAGTTAAAGATGCTCGCAGGCTAAAGGCAAAAATTGCACTATTGTTCAATCCGGCCGAATGCCAGTCAAAGCTTTTAATGGAGCAGATCAATCAGTCTTTCGACAAGGCCATGAACAACGAGTCATCCGTCATGCAGCTTTGCGATCAAATAGTTGCCACGTCTCAAGCAATCCTGAAAACCGAGTGGGAACGTGTTAAGAAGGTCGAATAAATACATAACAATGCGCTGAAATCGCTCATTTCATTCGCTGGGACGGCGTTCCGCCGCCCTTTAGCTTAATCGTTAGGCAATTAGGAGAATATCTGTGGGATTTAACGAAGAAGAACTAACCTACATAAAGATTGCCACCAGCGGTTTTTTAAAATTTGGGGCCAGAAAGAAAATTGCAGGGTGGCTTAAACCTTTAGCCAAGAAGCTAGAAGAACTGAAAACTCTTAGCGCCACAGAAAGAGATAAAGAACTTAAAGAAATATTAAATCTCTACACAGCAGCTCGCCAAGAAGAAGTTCGGAAAGGCGCTCGTAATCACGGCCACGCCGGCTGGGCAGCTGCGGCAGCCTGCGAATCGTGGGTACAAGAAATACTGGGCGGTAATGAGCAAAGTATTAAGCGTGTCGAAATAATTATATTTGAACTAATTCGACGCGGCTAACACATTGACGTGCCAATCGCCTAACAAGGCGCTAAAATAGCTCACTCCGTTCGCTGGGACGGGCTAAAGCCCGCCCCTTAGCTTAATCGTTAGGCCCTATCGAACATGGAATTTTTGTCCGACAACTACCTTTTTCCATTTGCGCAACTGGCTCTTATTGCCTTAGCTATTTATGCCCTTTTTCATAGCACCCGTGAAAAATACTCAAACAAAACGAAGCCAGTCATAGAAAGATCAAATCAATCAATGGCAAAGTTCTATGCTGCTTACGGCGTACTTACTGCTTTGTATTTATCAATAGCGCTCAACTCAGAAGAAGCAAGATATCATAGGGTGCTTTTTTCTTTCGCTGACACAGCCATCATTGCTTATTTATGCCTTATAAACTCATGGTTCAGAAACAAGTTAATTTCTTGGTCAAAATCAGTATCCAACCGAGAGACAGATAGCTAGCTGTATCGACCACCGTGCTAGGTCAGTTAAGCCTAACAACTGTAATGGACTCTCCTTGCACCACACTTGCCGATACCGAGTCGTTCGGGTGATCGCTGGGAGAGTTGCTATGCACAAGCGTATTGCAGTTGATTTGGCCAAGTCCGTTTACCAGGTTGCCGAGAGTGTCCGTGTCGGTCAGGTGAGCCAGCGCAGGCGGCTGAATCGTGAGGCGTTCCGGCGATATATACAGGAGCAGGGCGAGCCGGTCGAGTGGGTCATGGAGGCTTGCGGCACGGCGCATTACTGGGGCCGAGTGGCGCAGGCGCTGGGCCATCGGGTGATTTTGCTGCATCCGCGCTATGTGCGGCCCTACCGGCGGCGCAACAAGACTGACCGCAACGACTGCGACGCCATCCTCGAAGCGGCCCGTTGCCAGGGCATTCATCCGGTACCGGTGAAGAGCCACGAGCAGCAACAGGTGCAGCAGTTACACGGTCTGCGCGAAACCTGGAAGAAGAGCCGCACCCAGCGGATCAACCTGTTGCGCAGTATTTTGCGCGAGGTGGGTATCCAAGCGCCGGAGCGCACCGAGGCCTTTATCAGGGCGGCACACGAACTGGTGGATTATCCCGAAGTGGCTGCCTTGAGCCATCAGCTGCATATCGTTCTGGCCGAGATCAACCTCTACCAGCAGTGCATGAACGAGTGCGAGCAGCAGCTTAAACGCTGGCATGCCGACGATGAGGTCGTGCGCAAACTGGATGAGGTCAGTGGCATTGGTCTGCTGACTGCCAGCGCCTTGAAGAACGCCGTGGGCCAGCCGGAACGCTTTGCCAATGGCCGCCAATTGAGTGCCTGGCTGGGCATGACCCCGCGCGAATACAGCAGCGGCAACCGCCGCAAATTGGGGCACATCAGCCGGCAGGGCAACACCTACGTGCGCACCTTGCTGATCCACGGCGCGCGCTCTGCTTTGCAGGCCGCTCAGCGCTGTCAGGCCAACACGCCCGAGCGGATGACCGAGTTGCAGCGCTGGGCGACACAGGCGGCCGAGCGCATCGGGAAGAACAAGGCCGCGGTGGCCTTGGCGAACAAGATGGTGAGGATCTGCTGGGCGGTCTGGTGTCACCAACGACGGTTCAGTGGTAACTGGCAAAGCCAGCAGCCCGTCTGACGGCGGGAGGGTAATCAGTACGAGGTTTTCTAGTGGTTGTGGTGAGCAGTAGCACTGTCGGAACAGGCGAGTCCTGCGACGGAATAAGGCCGATAACAATCATGATCCTGATGATCGATTGAACGCTTGGCCCCCGTTGCGCGAACTACAGAGTGGCCAGGGCGGTAGCGCCCAGCGCAGGCCGGATATACGAATGCAACCGCGCTGACGACAGAGCAGAAAAGCGTTACTCACTACTTGTAGGGGGAGTCCATATATGCTTTCAAATCGCTCGCTGCGCTCACTGGGACGGGCTAAAGCCCCCCCTTAACCAAACGTTATGCGCTAAGAGCGCGCAACAGGATGTGGCTCAATATTTTAAGCTGGTATTATTCATGAATTTACAAGTTGAGTTGAAACATGAACCGTCGTAAAAAAATAAAACAGTTATTACAGGCTCACGCCAAAAAGGCCAGTGCCAAACTGGCACCTAAAAGCAAGTCCACATATATTAGTAAAGCTGACCGATTGAAACTAGCTGCTGAGGCCACTCAAGACTCAATCATTTCTTCTGAGAGCTGAGCCTTGCATCTTAAGCGTCAAGGAAGCTCTATATAATGGCTGTCAAGGTATTCTGTGGGGGCGCGCAAAAGCATGGATACGCACTTTCATTCAATTTTCCGCCAGATCGACGCACCGGGAGCCAGAGGCAAGTACTTGTCTCGCGTCTTCGGTATCTTTTCCGAGGAGATCGTACGCCAGTGGGCAAGCGACCCTCGATCACCATACGAAGACCTTGGGCGACCAACCCTCCGGAAACGTGGCGAGAGATCAGGCTCCACTCTCGACTTCACGCTGCGCCACAAAAATACCGGCAAGTCGTATGTGGCTGAGCTCAAGTGCGAGATCGAGTATCAGAACTACAAGTATCTGGTTCTTTCTGATGCAAAGCAGCTTGATCATCACAACAAGGCAGCGTTCTTTGCCCTGCTGGACGCGGCAGCTAAGAACCCTGAGCAACAGGCTTTCGTCAATAAAAAAGAGTTGAAAATAGACGGCGCCATTCTCATCTGGGGAGCTGCCACACCCGAGGGTCGGCGCGCCGTGGTCGACGCTAAAGGCTTCTTTGATGTTCTCACCATGGCCGAGATCATCGGTGACTTAAGGTCTTGGGGGTGCGAGCCTTACCGGAAACTCGTGGAGCAGAAGCGCTCATGGACAAATGAAATGTTCGATGCACTTCTTCAAGCACCGAAGTGAAGTACGTGCCTGACATGCGTATACGTACTCTCCCCGCAAGCAGTGAGTAACGCCCTTCCAGCCCTGTCGTCGGTGCGGTGCATGCGTATATCCGGCCTGTGCTGGGCGTTACCGCCCTGGCCACTCTGTAGCTCGCGCAACGGGGACCAAGCGTTCAATCGATCACCAGGATCCGCATTGTTATCGGCCTTGTTCCGTCGCAGGACTCGCCTGTTGCGCAGTGCTTGCGTCTACCTTGCACGACCACTCCAGGCAGGCCAACACCCTGGCGACTAGAGGCCCTCCCCCGGCTCGAGCGGCACCAGGCTCGGCTCCGGCAAGGTACCGCCCTGGCGCGACAGAATGATCGCCGCGGTCACCACCAACAGGCCGCCAGCGAGCATGCCGGCGCTGATCTGTTCGCCGATCAGCAGCACGGCGATGGTCACCGCTACTACCGGCTCCAGGGTCGACAAGGTGGACGCCGAGGACGAACCGATCAGCGGCGAGCCGGCAAGGAAGGCGGCGACCGGCAGGATGGTGGCGAATAGCGCCAGGCCCAGGGTCGACCACCAGGCCGGCGCTCCGGACGGCAGGGTCGCGCCCGAGTACAGCGCGGCTACGCAGAAGGTCAAGGCGCAACCCACAAGCACCATGGCCGCCGAGGCCAGCGGCTGCTCGTGGCGAATGCTGTGGGTACCGTAAATGATCGCCGCGCCGTAGCTCAGGGCGGAGAACAGCGCCCAGAGCACTCCGCTCATCTCGCCGTGCAGACTCAGGCCAGTGGCCAGCAGCACACCGCCCAGCGCCAGCACCAGGCTGATCAGTTTGAGCACACTGGTGCGCTCGCCCAGGTAGGCGATCGACAGGGCGGTGACGAAGGCCGGGAAGGAGAACATCAGGATCACCGCCAGGCTCACCGAGGTGCTGCGGCTGGCTGTGTAGTAGCCCAGCGCCGCCAGGCCGTAGCCGACGCCCACCAGCAGGTTCTGTCTGGCCAGGCGCCCGCGCGGCAGGCGCACCCCGCGCAGACGCAGAAACAACAGCAGGATCGCCGCGGCGATGGCGAAGCGCACCAGCAGCAAGCCCACCGGGTCGGCGCCACCGGCATAGGCGTACTGGGCGAACAGCGGTTGCAGGCCGTAGCAAAAGGCCGACAGCAGCACGAGGACGAAGCCCCGGGCGTAACCGTCGCTCAGGACCAACGGGGGCGCACTGTGCATGATCTGAATACCTGCTGATCGATAATCGGGAAAGAATAAGCCCCGCATAACCTTGGGGGTTATGCGGGGCCGCCGGCTACGTGCTAAGCCGCGTCAGTCGGCCAGCTTGCGCGCCATGGTCGCGCAGTACCAATCATCGAACTGGCACACGCCGTTCTCGGCGATCGAGGAATAGGGGCCCGGCTGATAGGCCGGCGAGTTGACCCCGGCTTGGGTGCCTTCGACCAGGCGACGGTCCTGGTCGTTGGTGGCCAGCCAGACCCGGGTCAGGGTCTCCATGTCATAGTCGATGCCTTCCTGGGCATCCTTGGGCACCAGCCACTTGGTGGTTACAAGGGTCTCGTTTGGCCCCTGCGGCAGCACGCGGAAGCTCAGGGCGTGGTCGCCGAGGAAGTGGTTCCAGGTCGAGGGATAGTTGAAGTACAGCAGCGCACCGATGTTCTCCACCCCGCTCTGATCCAGGCGCCGCGCCACCGCCGGCTTGCCGTTCATGGTGTAGCTGACGGCACCGGACGACAGCGGAATGCGGGTCATGCGGAACTGACCACCTTCATCCATCACCAGGCGGCTGGGCAGTCCGCCTGCCTCGCAGCGCTCCCAGTGCTCGACCAGCTCGGGGTCCTCGGTACCGCCGACTCCTGCCACCGAGAGGTTCTCGACGAAGGAGTTCATCAGCTCGGGGTGGGTACCGTCGCAATGGAAGCACTCGCGGTTGTTCTCGAACACCAGCTTCCAGTTGCCCTTCTCCACCAGGTTGGATTCGAAGGCCACCTTGCAGTCATCGAGGTTATGCGGGGCGATAAAGGGTGACACGGCGGCGCGGAACTTCTCGAAGTCCGGCGCCTGCTCGGCCACGCACACGTAGATATAGCTGTTGACCACCTCGCAGTGGGCCGCATTGAGGCCGTACTCGGCGGTATTGAAGTCCGGCCCCATGTTGCCGGCGAACAGCAGCTTGCCATCCAGGTCGAAGGTCCACTTGTGGTACGGGCAAACCAGCTTGGCGACCTTGCCGCTGGCCTCGCTGCAGACCTTGGAGCCGCGATGGCGGCAAGCGTTGTGCAGCGCGCGGATCTGCCCGTCGCCACCGCGCACCACGACTACCGGGTAGTCGCCGATCTGCAGGGTCAGGTACTGGCCCGGCTTCTCCAGTTCGAAGGTGTGCCCGGCGAAGATCCATTCCTTGTGCCAGATCTGCTCCAGGTCCTGACGATAGACCTCGAGATCGCTGTACAAAGCCGTCGGCAGCGCATGACGCGGCTTACGCAGCTGGATGAGTTCTGCAACCTTGGCTTTATTGTTCACTGTGTAGGCACTCCACGGTTAATCCAGGCGATCGACCAGGCTCTTTCCCGACTTCTAATGTCGGCGTCCTGTGCGTTAATAAATTTGGCTGCGGCAATCCAGGCTATTGCCTAGCGATGCTTTCGGATAATCTCCAGAACCAGCACCAGCTTGATCACCGTTATCACCACTGTCGAAAGTTTAGAGTGCGGGCTTATTTGGCAGAACCGACTTTTTATTCAGGATATTGAATACCTGTTGTTATGGTTAAACACACCGAACCCGATCAGTCGCTGATCAAGATGCCGTCGCTACGCGCAGTCAAATCCTTCGTGGCGGCCGCCAAGTACCAGAACTTCACCCGTGCTGCCGAAGCCCTGTGCGTGACCCAGGCGGCGATCAGCCGGCAGATTCGCGAGCTGGAAACCTACCTCGGTGCCGAGCTGTTCACCCGCGCCGGCCGCGCCGTGGAGCTGACCGCCGCCGGTTCGATCTTCTACGATGCCGCGCAACTGTCATTCGTCAACATCGCCCAGGCGGCCGAGCGCATCCGTAGCAACAACGCCGGCAAACGGGTGCTGACCCTGTGCTGCTCACCGGCGTTTTCCGCCATGTGGCTGGCCCATCGCCTGCCGAGCTTCTTCAGCGCCAACCCGGATGTTGACCTCAACCTGATCACCACGCAGAACTTCCTGTCCATGGAACCCGGCGTGCGCCCGGACATCTTCATCACCAAGATGGCCAAGATCCGCGCGGGCTACCGCAGCCTGCCGATGTTCCATGACGTCATCTACCCGGTGTGCACCCCGCGCTACCTGGACCAGCATCCCGAGCTCAGTAATCTGGAAGGGCTGCGCGACAGCGTGCTGCTCAACCTCAGTCCCTATGGCCGCTCGCAGGTGGCCGAGCATGTCGACTGGGGCGTGTGGCTGGCCTTTCACGACATCGACATCGAGACGCGCGCCCACGACAGCCCGCACTTCTT
Source organism: Pseudomonas taeanensis MS-3 (assembly GCF_000498575.2). Classification (GTDB taxonomy): domain Bacteria; phylum Pseudomonadota; class Gammaproteobacteria; order Pseudomonadales; family Pseudomonadaceae; genus Aquipseudomonas; species Aquipseudomonas taeanensis. Next base: position 427,659 of record NZ_AWSQ01000002.1, on the reverse strand, counting down.
CAACGCCAACGACTACAACATGCTGGTGCAGATGGTGCTCAACCATCAGGGCGTGGCGCTGGGCTGGAACCACCTGGTCGGCCATCTGGTCGCCCAGGGCCTGCTGGTGCGGCCGGTCGAGCAGGAAGTGGTGCACAAGGAAAGCCTGCACTACCTGACCTTCAGTGAAGACAAGGAAGATGACGAGGCCTGCTGCCGACTGCGCGACTGGCTGATGCAACAGTTTTAACAGACCGTTGGAAACTACCTACGTTGCCGATACGGCGTTAAAAACGGCCTGTTAATTACCTGTAGTTATTGATAACCCCAACATCAGGTTATTGATATTACCCCCTCTCTTTTAGGGTCGTTAATCACACAACCACCCCTCATTTAAAAACCTGCCCCGCGCAGGTTTTTTTATGCCTGGGATTTGTCGCCGACCCATAACCTTTGATTATGAATTACCGCCCCTAAATGTTGCTTATTGCAGCGGCTAAAACGGCCGTAATCTTTTTCTCGAAATCACAACACATTCAATCTCTTCCAGTCAGGTGACCGCATGAACTTCGATGGTGTTTGGACTCCGGTAGTAACGCCCTTCAACCAAGACGGCGCGATAGATTTCTCAGCCTTGAGCGCGGTGATCGACAGCCTGATCGGTCACGGTGTACACGGCCTGATCATCGGCGGCACCACCGGCGAGTATTACGCCCTGAGCAATGCCGAACGTAAGCAGCTGTTCGACGTGGTCAGTGAACAGGCCAAGGGCCGCATCACCCTGATGGCCGGGATCAACGCCACCAGCACCGAAGAAAGCCTCGACCTGGGGCACTACGCCAAGGCCGCCGGTTTCGACGCCATCCTTCTGGCCGCCCCCTACTACTGCCAGCCGACCCAGGAAGAACTGCTGGCCCACGCCCTGTGCGTGGATGACGCCCTGGACATGCCGACCATGCTCTACAACTTCCCGGCACGCACCGGCACGCCGATGAGCTTCGAGTTCATCGATGGCCTCAAGGGTCGGCCGAATTTCCAGGCGATCAAGGAGAGCACCGGCTCGGTCGAGCGCATGCACACCCTGACCCAGGACTACGCCGGCCAGCTGCAGGTCAGCTGCGGCATGGACGATCAGATTCTCGAGTTTTTCACCTGGGGCGCACGTAGCTGGGTCGGCGGCGCCTCCAACTTCCTCGCCCCCGAGCACGTGGCCCTGTACCAGGCCTGCGTGGTCGAGCAGGACATGATCAAGGGCCGTGAGCTGGCCCAGCGCCTGCTGCCGATGCTCAACCTGCTGGAGCAAGGCGGCAAGTTCTGCCAGTACATCAAGCAGGGCTGCGAATTTGCTGGCCTGCCCGTCGGCCAGACTCGCCGCCCATTACTGCCGCTGAATGAGGCCGAAAAAGCCGCCTTCAAGCAGACCTATGAGCAGCTGATTGCCCACCGCAGTTAACCCTTCAGGCGTCTAGGAGGCATTCTCTATGCAGCTGCACTGTAATTTCCTGCCCCAGGACGATGGGCACTGCGGTTGGTACGAGACCCTGCCGCCAGCGCCGCCAAGCACGCCGCTGCGCGGCACGGTGCAGGCCGACTGGGTGGTGCTCGGCGCCGGCTACGCCGGCCTGGCCGCCGCCCGCCGTCTGGCCGAGCTGCAACCGGACGCAAGCATTGCCCTGATCGATGCCAAGCGCGTCGGTTTTGGCGCGGCCGGACGCAATTCGGGCTTCATGGTCGACCTGCCCCATGACCTGACCTCCCACAGCTACACCAGCAGCCAGGAGGCCGATCACAAGATCATTCGCCTCAGCCGTGGCGCCATCGACTACACCCGCGAGATCGTCCAGCGCCATGGCATCCAGTGCGACTGGCGCGAACAAGGCAAGCTGCACGGCGCGGCCAACGAACGCGGCAGCCAGGCACTGGCCGAGTTCGCCAAGGGTCTCAACGCCCTGGGCGAACCCTACCGCCTGCTCGATGCCGGGCAGATGAAGGCCGTCACCGGTAGCGACTTCTACCAGGCCGGCCTGCATGCCCCTGGCGCAGTGCTGGTGCAACCGGCGGCGCTGTCGCGCGGCCTGGGTCAGAGCCTGCCGGCCAACGTGCGCCTGTTCGAAGAAAGCCCGGTGCTGGATATCAAAGTGGGCAAGCCCCACGTGCTGACCACCGCCCACGGCAGCATCAAGGCGCCACGCATGGTGCTGGCCAACAACGCCTATGCCTCGAACTTCGGCCAACTCGGGCTCAAGGGTCGCCTGTTGCCGGTCTACACCTACGGCAGCATGACCCGCCAACTGACCCCCGAGGAGCTCGCGCGTCTCGGTGGCGAGGAAAGCTGGGGACTGATTCCGGCCGACCCGCTCGGCTCCACCGTGCGCCGGCTGGCCAATGGACGCATCTGCGTGCGCAACTCCTTCACCTACAACCCCGAGGTGCAGGCCTCGGCCAGCACCCTGCAACGGGTGCGCCGGGCCCATCGCAAGTCGTTCGAGAGCCGCTTCCCGATGCTCGCGGAGGTCGACTTCGAATACACCTGGGGCGGTGCCCTGTGCATCTCGCGCAACAACGGCTCGGTGTTCGGCGAGATTGCCCCCGAGGTGTTCAGCGCGGTGTGCTGCAACGGCCTGGGCCTGACCCGCAGCACCATCTCCGGCAAGTTGATCGCCGATTACGCCCTGGGCGTGGACAGCGACCTGTTGAACATCATGCTGGAACAGCCCAAACCCTCGCGCAATCCGCCCGAACCACTGCTGGGCCTGGGCGTGCGCTCGTCCATTGCCTGGAAAGAGTGGACCGCCGGCGTAGAACTCTAAGAGCCTGTTCACGATTTCGCGAGCTAGAGCCATGCAATACCGATGGCGGCCCCGCAAAAACAAGCGAGGAACGGTCGGAGTCGCGGGCGACTTTACGAGCTGTAAATGAGCATTCCGAGCTTGTTTTTAACGCAGCAGGGCCGACGCACAGCAGATCGTGAACAGGCTCTGAAACTTCTCAACCTTCAGGAGAAACACAATGACTGACACCCTCACCCGCAGCGCGATTGATCAGCAGGTCGAGCGCCTGGAGTACCGCAACCAGGCCTTTATCAACGGCCGCTTCGTCGCCGCCCGCTCGGGCGCCACCTTCAGTACCCTGAATCCGGCCACCGGCCAGGTATTGAGCGAAATCGCCGCCTGCGACGCCGAGGATGTCGACGACGCCGTAAAAGCGGCCCGTGCCGCGTTCGACGCGGGCGTCTGGTCCCGACTCGCGCCGGCCGAGCGCAAGGCGACGATGATCCGCTTCGCCGAGCTGATCGATGCCAATCGCCTGGAACTCTCGGTTCTGGAGTCCCTGGAAGCCGGCAAGCCGGTCGGCGAGTGCTACGCCATCGACATCCCCGACACCGCCAACACCATCCGCTGGCACGCCGAGGCCGGCGACAAGCTGTATGACGCCCTGTCGCCCTCCGCCCCCGGCAACATCGGCATGATCAAGCGCGAACCCATTGGCGTGGTCGGCGCCGTGCTGCCGTGGAACTTCCCCTGCATGATGGCCGGCTGGAAGCTGGGCCCGGCGCTGATCACCGGCAACAGCGTGATCCTCAAGCCGGCCGAGCTGACCTCCCTGGCCACCCTGCGCCTGGCCGAACTGGCCTTCGAGGCCGGCATCCCGGCTGGCGTACTCAACGTAGTACCGGGCCTCGGCCACACTGCCGGCAAGGCCATCGGCCTGCACCCGGACATCGACATGACCGCCTTCACCGGCTCCACCGAGGTCGGTCGGCTGTTTCTCGAATACTCGGCCAAGAGCAACCTCAAGCGCGTGGTGCTCGAATGTGGCGGCAAGAACCCACAGGTGGTGATGGGCGATGCCGGCGATCTCCAGGCGGTGGCCAGCAACGTGCTCAGCGCGGCATTCTGGAACATGGGCGAGAACTGCTCGGCGGGCTCGCGCCTGATCGTCCATCGTTCGATCAAGGACGCGCTGCTCGAGGAAATGCTCAGCCAGCTTGAGGACTGGGCCACCGGCGATCCGCTGGACCCGAGCGTGCGCCTCGGCGCCCTGATCGAAGAAGCGCACATGGACAAGGTTCTCGGGCATATCGAGCAGGCCAAGGCCGAAGGCTGCAAGCTGGTCACCGGCGGCGTGCGCCTGCATGCCGAGAGCGGCGGCTATTTCGTCGCACCGACCATCTTCGACGCCACCAGCAACCGCTCTTCGGTTGCGCAAGATGAGATTTTCGGCCCGGTGCTGGCGGTGATCGCCTTCGACACCGAGGAAGAAGCCATCGCCATCGCCAACGACACCTGCTACGGCCTGGCCGCCTCGCTGTGGACCGCCAACATCAACACGGCGCACCGCATGGCCGCGGCGATCCGCGCCGGCACCGTGTCGGTCAACTGCTTCTCCGAGGGCGACATCAGCACCCCGTTCGGCGGCTACAAGCAGTCCGGCTTCGGCGGCCGCGACAAGTCGATCTACGCCCACGACCAGTACTGCGAGCTGAAGACCACCTGGATTCAGCTGTCCTAGCAGGTCGCTAAACAGGGCAAGCGTAGCCCGGCCGCTGAACCGGCCGGAGCGCTGCATGATCAACCGAACCCCCTCCCCGTACTGATCGGTGAGGGGTTCGGCCCTATTGCCGAGAAACGCTCATGAACAGTCTCACCAGCAGTGAATACCTCAACCCGGTCAGCACCCAGACCTGGGCCAATGGCCGCCATCTGGTGCGCTGCCTCAAGGTCATCAAGGAAACGTCGGACGTCATCACCTACTGCTTCAGCATGCAGGAGCCGGTGCTGTTCTTTTTCAAGCCGGGGCAGTTCGTCACCCTGGAACTGGAGATCGACGGCGAGCAGGTGATGCGTTCCTACACCATCTCCAGCGCTCCCTCGATCCCCTACAGCTTCTCCATCACGGTCAAGCGCGTACCCGGCGGCCGGGTGTCGAACTGGCTGCACGAGCACCTCAAGGAAGGCGAGGTGATCGCCGTGCACGGCCCGGTCGGCCAGTTCAACTGCATCGACTACCCGGCCGACAAGGTGCTGCTGCTCTCCGGCGGCGTCGGCATCACTCCGGTGATGTCCATGGCGCGCTGGTTCTTCAACACCAACACAGAGGTCGACATGGTGTTCGCCCACAGCGCGCGCACCCCGGCCGACATCATCTACCGCGCCGAGCTGGACTACATGTCCACGCGGATCGACAACTTCAAGCTGCACCTGATCTGCGAGCGCAACGAAACCGGGCAGATCTGGGGCGGCTACCGCGGTTTTCTCAGTCGCGAGATGCTGCAGCTGATCGCCCCGGACTTCCTCGAGCGCGAGGTGTTCTGCTGCGGTCCGGCGCCTTATATGAAAGCCGTGCGCCGCCTCCTCAGCGAGGCCGGCTACGACATGGCGCACTATCACGAGGAATCCTTCGGCGCGACGCCAGACAAGGACATCGCCAGTGCCGAAGAACAGGCCGCCGTGGCCCTGGCTCAGGCCGAGCAGCCGCAAGTCAGCCATTGGGTGACCTTCAGCGACTCCGGCAAGTCGGTGCAGGCCGAACTGGGCACGACCCTCTACGAGGCAGCCGCCAGCGCCGGCCTGACTATCCCCAAAGCCTGCGGCATGGGCATCTGCGGCACCTGCAAGGTGCGCGTGGTGACCGGCGAGACGGCCATGGAGCACAACGGCGGCATCTCCGAAGAGGAAGTCGCCGAGGGCTATGTGCTGAGCTGCTGCACCCGGGTCACCGGCAATGTCGAGGTGGTGTACTAGTGGCCTGCGCCAGCGGCTAAGCGCTGACGCGAGGCACCACGGGTCACTCCAGATCGCGCAACAGCTCGAGCAGCGCCTTGGCCGTGTATTCGGACGAGGCCGGGTTCTGCCCGGTGATCAGCAAGCCATCGGTAACCACGTAGGTATGCCAGTCGTCTGCCTTGGCATACTGGCCGCCGTTGGCCTGGAGCATGTCCTCGACCAGGAACGGCACTACATCGGTCAGTTGCACCGCGGCTTCCTCGCTATTGCTGAAGCCGGTGACGCGCTTGCCGTTGACCAGTGGCTGACCATCGGCGCCCTTGGTATGACGGAATATCGCCGGTGCGTGGCACACCGCGCTGACCGGTTTGCCCGCGCCATAAAAGGCTTCGACCAGGGCAATGGAGTGAGCATCTTCGGCCAGATCCCAGAGTGGACCGTGGCCGCCCGGGTAAAACACCGCGTCATAGTCATCGGCGCTAATGCCCGCCAATTGTTGGGTATTGGCCAGCGCGTCCTGCGCTTCAGGGTCGCCGCGAAAGCGCTCGGTAGCCGGCGTTTGTGCGTCCGCTTCATCACTCACCGGGTCCAGCGGCGGTTGCCCGCCCTTGGGTGAGGCCAGGGTCAGTTCGGCGCCGGCATCCTTGAACACATAATAGGGCGCGGCGAATTCCTCCAGCCAGAAGCCGGTTTTCTTGCCGGTGTTGCCCAGCTGATCGTGCGACGTCAAAACCATCAGAATCTTCATGCTGTCCTCTCCTTTCAATGGATTAGTCATCGGCGCCGACGCGGATCACCAGCTTGCCGAAGTTCTTGCCTTCCAGTACGCCGATAAAGGCTTGGAGTATGGATAGCATTATGTACATGACTCGACGGGGCCACTGCTGGGAATCCATCTGAGTTTGTCGCCTTATCCGTTTTCATTCGCCAGCAGACCTGCAATCCTTGCCGCTCTCGATCAGGTATCAGCCTTGAGGTAACCATGAACATCAGCTCGGACTTCGACAGCGGCAACATCGAGGTAATTGATGCCAGCAACCCACAGCAGGTGCTGCTGGCGATGCGCCCCGATCTGAACAGCCATCACTTTCAGTGGTTCCATTTCAAGGTCGACGGCCTGAGCCCTGGCCAGCACTACGGATTCAGCCTGAACAATGCCGGCGAATCCGCCTACAACCGGGCCTGGAGCGGTTACCACGCGGCCGCCTCTTATGACCAGGTCAACTGGTTTCGCGTGCCGAGTCGCTTCGACCAGGGCGCCCTGCATTTCGCCATCGAACCGCGCGAAGCCCAGGTCTGGTTCGCCTACTTCGAGCCTTACAGCCGCGAACGCCACGCCTGGTTGATCGAGCAGGCGCTGAGCAAGGCTGGCGCCGAATTGTTCGCCAGCGGCACGAGCATCGAGGGCCGCGCCATCGAGTTGCTGCGCGTCAGCCGTAACCCGGCTGCTCAGCGCAGGGTGTGGATTATCGCCCAGCAGCACCCCGGCGAGCACATGGCCGAATGGTTCATGGAGGGCGTGATCGAGCGCCTGCAGAACCGCGAAGACGCCGAGCTGAACGCCTTGTTGGAAAAGGCCGACCTCTATCTGGTGCCGAACATGAACCCGGATGGTGCCTTCCGCGGCCATCTGCGCACCAACGCCGCCGGTCAGGACCTCAATCGCGCCTGGCAGTCGGCCAGCGAGGCACGCAGTCCCGAGGTGTTCTTCGTCCAGCAGCAGATGCGCCGGGTCGGTGTCGACCTGTTCCTCGACATCCATGGCGATGAGGAAATTCCCCACGTGTTCACCGCAGGCTGCGAAGGCAACCCCGGTTACAGCCCACGCCTGGAACGACTGGAAAGCGACTTCCGTCGCCGTCTGCTGGCGACAGGTGCGGAATTCCAGACCGAGCATGGCTACCCGCATGACGAACCAGGCCAGGCCAACATGACCCTGGCCTGCAACGCGGTGGGCGAAGAGTTCGACTGCCTGTCCTTCACCATCGAGATGCCGTTCAAGGACCACGACGACAGGCCCAACCCCGTGACCGCCTGGGACGGTAAACGCTCCAAACAACTGGGCAAGGATGTGCTCAGCGTCGTCGCCAGCATGGTCGACCAGCTGCGCTAAGCGCAGGGCTGCTGCTCAGAGCAGGTCGAGCTGTTCGAGTTCGGCCTCGACCATGGGCTCGGGCAAGGCTGGCAAACCGGGTAACCGTTGCATCAGCTGACCGTGAAAGCGCCGCGCCAGTTGCGGCGCCAGATGATTGTCCGAGGTGTGCAGGAAGACGTAGGGGCTTCGCCCTTCCTCGATCCAGGTGGCGACCTTATCCAGCCAGGGCGCCATGAAGCGGTCATTGGCCTCGAGTTGCGGGTGGCCGATGAAACGCAGCTGCGGCGCCTGGCTGAACGCCGTCGGGCGCAACGGCAAGCGCGGCTTCTTCGCCTGGGCATGCAGCACCGCAGGCTCGCGGGATGGGCAGCTGAACAAGGCCCGCGCATCCAGGCAGATGCGTTCGATGCCATGCCCCAGCAACAGGCGGTTGAGCGCCCGCTCCTCCTCGCCCTTGGCGAAGAACGCCGGATGACGCACTTCCACGGCCAATGCCGTGTCGCCCCAGTGCTGGATAAACGCCGCCAGCTCCGCCAGCCGTCCAGGGCCGAAACTGGCCGGTAACTGCAACCAGTAGGGGGCAACGCGCGGGCCCAGCGGCGCCAGCAATGTGCGGAAGTCATCGGTGGCAGCCAGCTGCCCCCGCAAGTCCCCCGAGTGACTGATATCGCGCGGCAGTTTGGCGCAAAAGCGAAAGTTGGCTGGCATACGCTCAACCCAACGCGCCAGGGTCTGTGCGGAAGGCCGCGCATAGAAGGTGGTATTGCCTTCGACGGCATTGAACGATTGGCTGTAGAGCGGCAGAAAATCCGCGCTGCGAGCATCTGCCGGATACAACGAGGAACGCCAGGCCGGTTCACTCCAGGACGGGCAACCGAGGTAATAAGGCAGCATCAGGCTATGTTGACCTAGGCGTAGAGATCGAGACCCAGCACCTGCTGCGCGTCGGGCTCAGCGACCAAGGAAGCGGTACTGCTGTAACTGGCGATCGCCTGGGCGGCGCGACTGCTCAACCCGGGCTGATAGACCGAGTCATTCAGGCGGGCGGGCAAACTGTCGGTGCTGCCACTGGAAGCCTGCACCCGGCGCAATTGCGCGGCCTGCTCCAAACCCTGGCTGGTCGCAGGTGTTGCCGGTTGCTCACGACGTTGTTCTATCTCACGCTGGGCTTCGCGAAAAGGCGTCACCGCCGTCCCCGGGCGGGGGCCGCGATCCAGCGAGTAAGAAGGAATGGAGCCGTCGATACGCATCAATTACTGCCCGGCTGGTTGGCCTAGTGCGTGAGGTTAGTCAGACCATTTAACCCTCGTCTGCCGCACTTGGCAATCGAGGTCCCGATACTTGCGCCAATCAACGACTGACGGCCCTTATGGCGCGGCTTTAGGCGTTGCGACTTTATCACGCAGATAGACCGGCTGGGCCTCGTCGGCCACCACCGCCTCACCCCGTGCCCAAGCGAAGCGCGCCAGGCTGAGCAGGTCTTCGGCATGCGGCAACATGGCGCCATCCTGGGCACTGACCTGCGGCGCAAGCCGCTCGGCATAAGCGCCCCAACCGGTTCCGGCGCCGAACCAGTCGCCAGCCGCGTCACGCGGCAAGCTCGCCTGCTCCGGCGGCAGCACGGACTCGACCCCGAGCAGACGCATCTCCCCCTGATCGGCGCGGTAGCAGCCCCAATAAACCTCATCCATGCGCGCATCAATGGCGGCTGCGACCTGGCTCGCACCATGCTCGCGCAGTGCGCGCTGGGCCAGTACCGCGAGGTTGGACACCGGCAGCACTGGACGCTCCAGGGCAAAGGCCAGACCTTGCACCACGCCGATGGCGATGCGCACGCCGGTAAAGGCGCCAGGCCCCCGGCCGAAGGCGATGGCGTCAAGCGCCGACAGCGGCACGTCGGCTTCGTCGAGCAGAGCCTTGATCATCGGCAACAGGCGCTGGGCATGCAGGCGCGGAATGACTTCGTAATGGCTGAGCACCTTGCCGTCATGCAACAGGGCAACGGAGCAGGCTTCAGTGGCGGTATCGAGGGCCAGCAGAGTAGTCATGGCAACGGACAGACAAACGAGTGGGCGGGCATTAAACCGGTTTAGCAGCTTTTTTGCCAGCCACCCGACCCGCCATTGCGACGCGCCGGACGACGGACTCACCGAGAGGGGTGAACGACAGGATCTCAGTGCAGCTGATCAGGGGTGACTACGATCCAGTTCTTGTCGGCGTTCACCGGCAGGCCCAGCTCGCCCTGGCGCTTGGCCGCAGTGGCCTGCCAATCCTTGACCTGCTGGGTGTACTTGGCCTTGCGGTCGACCCAGATGCGCAGACCGCCCTTGCTGGTGTCAGTCGCATTGAACAGCATATAACCGTCGGACAGCGGCGTGTCGCCCGCTACCAGCACCGGCATTTTCCACTGGTCAATCCAGCCGAAGATGGTGCCGAGCTTGCCTTCATACCAGGTCATCGGGTTCATCAAGAAAGGCGTCACTTCCAGGTCGAGGTTTTTCGCCGGATCGTAATTGCCCTTCTGCACCTGCAGGCGCGAGGTGGTCAGGGCCCCGCTCTTGCGGTCCTTGAGCAGCATGTTGACGCCGATGACGTTGGCCGGCTTGACGTTATATCCGTACTGCGGATCGCTTGCGATCATCCGCACCAGCTCTTCGCTGGCCGCACTGATCACATAAACCTCGATGCCGTTCTCCTGCAGACGATTGTAGAGTTCCTGCATGCCGGCGAAGGGTTTCGGCGGGTTAACACTGCCCTCGACCACCTTGTCGCCGTCGTAGTACTTCAGCGGAATCGGCTTGCCGTAGGCCATGACCTCATCGACGTAGCCCTTAAGCTCGCGCAGGGTAAAGCCGGAGAAGATCTGCGCTACCCAGGGGTAGCAGACCAGGTTGTCCACTTCGCACAGGCGGTAGTAGTAGCTGTTGAGGCTCTCCTTGAATTCGGCCGTGTCCTTGAATGGGATCAACTTGAGCGAGGGGTCCATCTTCTCGCGGGTGAGAATGCCCTTCATCTCCAGGTAAGGCAGCAAGGACTCTTCGATGTCGAACTGATAGGTGGTGTTGTCCATATCGAAGACCGCATAGGCGCCTTTGTTGGCATTCGCCGCGATCATCTTGTCGATCTTCGCGGCCGCCTCGGCCGGCCAGTGTTGCAGTTCGGTAGCGGCCGAGACGCCCAGGGACGCAACGCTCATGGCCAAACCGATCATCCACGCCTGCATAGCTCTCATGTGTTCTCCTACTTCCGTTTAGTGAAGAATTAAGCCTATCTGGTATAGACCAGGCACTCGAGGCTAGTTTGCCTGAACAAGACGACTGTTCTGAGAACGACCCCAACTTAACCGCCCGCACCACACCCGCACCAGAAACGACAACGGCCCGCAAGCGGGCCGTTGTTGACAAGGGGGGTAACCGACTCAGCTGAGCGCGGCCAGGACCTTGGCGGTGATCTCGTCCACCGAACCGACGCCGGCGATGGCGCTGTACTTCGGCGTACCTTCAGCGGCGGCCTGCTTCTGGTAGAAGTCGACCAACGGTTTGGTCTGCGAGTGATAGACCGACAGGCGGTGACGCACGGTCTCCTCCTTGTCGTCCTCACGCTGAATCAGCGCTTCGCCCGTTTCGTCGTCTTTACCGGCGACTTTCGGCGGATTGTGTTCGGTGTGGTAGACCCGCCCTGAACCCGGATGCACACGACGACCGGCGATACGTCCGACGATTTCCTCATCGTCGACGGCAATTTCCACCACATAATCGATGTTCACGCCGGCTTCCTTCAGGGCCTCGGCCTGAGGAATGGTGCGCGGAAAGCCATCGAAGAGGAAACCCTTGGCGCAATCGGCCTCGGTGATGCGCTCCTTGACCAGATTGATGATCAGATCATCGGAGACCAGCCCGCCTGCGTCCATGACGCTCTTGGCTTTCAGGCCCAGTTCGCTACCGGCCTTGACCGCAGCACGTAACATGTCGCCGGTGGAGATTTGCGGAATACCAAACTTCTTGGTGATGAAACCAGCCTGGGTACCTTTACCGGCACCGGGCGCTCCCAGCAGAATCACGCGCATCGATGTGCTCCTCAAGATTTAAGTGAAAATCGTCGGACTCGCCTCATGGGGCCAATCTCTGAATAGTTCGGGCGGCAATGGCCTAAGCTGCCAGGCTGCCAAAAGGCTGACCAAGATACACAGCGCACCCCCACCACACAAGCCACCTAAAGTCGGATACGCCAGGGCCTTTCGGACGCCTTCCGACAGCCCGGCGCATGTCGCTTTGGGCGCTCTGAAAGCTCTATCTCAGGCGCCTCGTCCGGGTGTGTTAGCCGGTGTTGCGCAAGCCGGCGGCAATCCCTGCAACACTGACCAGCAACGCCTGTTCCAGAGGGCTGTCGGCCTGATTTTCACGCTGCCGGGAGCGCGCCAGCAGTTCGGTCTGGAGCAGGTGCAGGGGGTCCAGGTAGGTGTTGCGCACGCTGATCGCTTCCAGGGTTTCGGGACTGTGTGCCAACAGCTGCGACTGCCCGGTCAGCCCCAGCACCGCGGCACTGGCCTGCGACAATAGGTCACGCAAGCGTTCACCCAAAGGTCGTAAAGAGGACTCGACCAGTCGTTCGTCGTACAGCTCGGCGATCGCCCCGTCGGCCTTGGCCAGGACCATCTCCAGCATATCGATGCGAGTGCGAAAGAACGGCCAGTGTTCGCGCATCTGCCCCAGCAACTGACTTTCGCCACGCTGCAGTGCGTTGGCCAAGGCGTGCTCCCAACCCAACCAGGCCGGCAGCATCAGGCGGGTCTGGGTCCAGGCGAAGATCCACGGAATCGCCCGTAAACTCTCGACACCACCGGCTCGGCGCTTGGCCGGCCGACTGCCCAGTGGCAGCCGCCCAAGTTCCTGCTCAGGCGTGGCCTGGCGAAAGTACTCGACGAACTGCGGATGCTCGCGCACGACACCGCGGTAGGCGCTGACGCCATCGGCGGCCAGCCGATCCATCAGCTCACGCCAGGCTGGCTCCGGCGTTGGCGGCGGCTGCAAGGTGGCTTCCAGCACGGCCGCCAGATAGAGGTTGAGGTTCTGTTCGGCGATGTCCGGCAAGCCGAACTTGAACCGGATCATTTCGCCCTGTTCGGTGGTACGAAAGCGCCCGGCCACGGAACCCGGCGGTTGCGAGAGGATCGCCGCATGGGCTGGACCGCCGCCACGGCCAACGGTGCCGCCACGCCCGTGGAACAACAGCAACTCGACCTGCTGCTCGCTGCACACCTTTACCAGGGTTTCCTGTGCCCGATACTGCGCCCAGGCCGCCGCCGTGGTGCCGGCGTCCTTGGCCGAGTCGGAATAACCGATCATCACCTCCTGCGGCCCGTGCAAGCGCGCCCGATATCCCGGCAGATTGAGCAGGCGCTCGATCACCGGCCCGGCCTGGTCCAGGTCGGCGAGGGTCTCGAACAGCGGCACCACGCGCATCGGCCGCTGCAAGCCGGCTTCCTTCAACAGCAACTGCACGGCCAGTACATCGGAAGGTGCCCCGGCCATGGAGATCACGTAGGAGCCCAGGGAGGCGGCGGGAGCAGCCGCCACTTCTCGGCAGGTGGCGAGCACCTCGGCGGTTTCTGCACTGGGCTTGAAGTGAGCCGGCAACAGTGGCCGACGGCTATCCAACTCAGCCTGGAGAAACTGCAGGCGCGCCTCTTCATCCCACTCGGCGTAGTGACCGAGGCCCAGATAATCGGTGATTTCATCCAGTGCCGCGGCGTGACGACTGGCATCCTGGCGCACATCCAAACGCACGAGAAACAGACCGAAGGTCACCGCCCGGCGCAGGCAGTCGAGCAGCGGACCATCGGCGATCACCCCCATGCCGCAGTCGTGCAGGGACTGATAGCAACACTGCAAGGGCTCGAGTAATTCGCGGTTGTCCTGCAATACCGCTGGCGATACGGCTGGCTGACCATGCAGTGCCTCCTGCGCCCAGCTCCGGGTCGCCCGCAGGCGCTCCCGCAGTTGTTTGAGCAGGCTGCGGTAGGGCTCGATGCTGTCGCCGACCTGCGCCCGCAATTCTGGGTTGGCTTGCTGCATGGACAGTTCGGCGGCCAGTTGTTCGATATCACGCAGGTACAGATCGGCGGCCATCCAGCGCGCCAGCAACAACACTTCACGGGTCACCGCGGCCGTCACATTGGGGTTGCCGTCACGGTCGCCGCCCATCCAGGAGGCGAAGCGAATCGGTGCCGCCGTCAGCGGCAGGCGCAGTCCGGTCGTCGCCTGCAAGGCCTGATCGGCCTTGCGCAGAAAGCTCGGCACCGCCTGCCACAGCGAATGTTCGATCACCGCGAAGCCCCACTTGGCTTCATCCACCGGGCTCGGCCGGCTGCGGCGGATTTCTTCGGTATGCCAGGCCTCGGCGATCAGCCGCTGCAAGCGCGCGGTGACCTGCTCGCGCTCGGCACTGGACAAGTCGCTGTGGTCTTGCGCCGCCAGTTGTGCGGCGATGGCGTCGTACTTCTGGATCAGGGTGCGCCGCGCCACTTCAGTCGGGTGGGCAGTCAGCACCAGTTCGATGTCCAGACGGCCGAGCTGACGCGCCAAGGCATCGGCGCTGTGCCCCTTGGCCAGCAGGCGCTGCAACAGTTCGGGCAGCACACGCGACTCGAAGGGCTCGGGCTCGTTGGCGCCGCGCCGTCGAATTCGATGGTACTGCTCGGCGATGTTGGCCAGGTTGAGGAACTGGTTGAAGGCGCGCGCCACCGGCAGCAATTCATCGTCGTTCAATTGATCGAGGGCGGCGCTGAGCTGTTCGGCACCGGCAGCCGAGCCGCGCCGAGCGGTTTTTGCGCCTTTACGGATGCGTTCGATCTTGCCGAGAAAGGCCGCGCCATACTGCGCGTTGATGGTATTGCCCAACAGCTCGCCGAGCTGATGCACGTCCTCGCGCAAACGCGCGTCGATTTCCGCCATGACCGATCCTCCGCTGATACGTGAAAGCCAAGAGTGCCCAGCGCGGCAAGTTCTTACAAGGGCACGACGTAGAGCCTCTACGCGCCGCAAAGCAGTCTAGGCTTAAAGCAGGGTCCGGCTTCAAGCAAAAAGGCCGGCCCGAGCAAACGGAATAGCACAAGCGCCTACTATGCATAGGCGAAGGACGAGGTAGTTATGAAGATTCGCGAGCTTGTCCACCATTGGGAACAGAACTCCAAGGGTCGCCTGACCCGTAGCACCTACCAGATCCACCTCGATCTGGAAGCTGCGGCGCGCTTGGCGGCCCTGACGGAGATGTACCCCAAGCACCACACCGAAGAATTGCTCGGCGAGCTGATCGGTGCAGCGCTGGAAGAAATGGAAGCCAGCCTGCCCTACGTCAAAGGCAGCCAGGTGGTGGCGACCGATGAACAGGGCGATCCCCTGTATGAAGACATTGGTCCAACCCCACGCTTCCTCGCCTTGTCACGCAAGTACCTACGTGAATTGAGCCTGCAACAGGACAGTGCCGAGCACTGAGAGGCCGTGAAAAACTCTCGCCTACTGCGACCGCTTCCAAACGCCCGCTACGGTGTTGCTCTATGTGAAAAACAGGGGGGCCTGCCGCGAAGACCTGAAGGTGGCCTCGCGACGGCGCTCGATATTTTCACAACCTATGAGGGTTGCCGGTAAACACCGACAACCCTCACTGCGCTGCGCTGGGGCTTTGTTCACCCATACAGCGTACGGCCTGCTTTTTATTATCCACCAGTACACCGGTCAGTCCCTTCTGCTCAAGATCGAACAGCACCAGCACGCCATCGACGCACTGCGCCACTTGGTTAGCCGGCTTCAACGAGACCTTGTAGTCCTCGCCGGGCACGGTCTTGAGCATGGTGAAATCAGCTAGCAGCAAGGCATCCTGCGGCTCGGCGAAGTGCACATAACCGTAGTAAGTGAGCACCGCCACGGTCGCGCAGATGCTGCCGATACCGGTGAGGATCAAGGGGATTGCGTCACGCTCGCTCATTGTGAACTCTCAAAATTAGAAACTTTATCCTAGCCGCACGGGCCGACGAAACACGCGGACGGCTGATGAACTACAGCTGATAACACCCGGCCACGCAGCCGCACCCAGGCCACAGGGACACCCGCGGCGGCGCAGCTTGATACAAGTCGAGTGCATTGAAAAGGGCCTGCGGGCTGTGGTTACTGAGCTGGATCAACAACGCAACATCTTCGTGGCCGGCATCTCTCGGCTTGCACCCTCGCCGGCACCCTCAACAGCCAGCAACGGGTCATTTACCGCCCGCGCGGACTTCCTCACGGGCCTTGAAGGTGGCCTCATAGACACGTTCAGCCAGACGCGAAAACGGCAGGCTCTGGATCCATACGGTACCGCTGCCCTTGAGTGTTGCCAGGAAGATGCCTTCACCGCCAAATAACATGCTTCTCAAACCGCCTGCCAACTGGATGTCATAGTCCAGCCCCTCGCTGAACGCCACCAGGCAGCCCGTGTCCAGACGTAGCGTCTCGTTGTTCAACTCCTTGCGGATCACCGTACCGCCGGCATGGACGAAAGCCAGCCCGTCGCCTTCGAGCTTTTGCAGGATAAAGCCTTCACCGCCGAAGAAACCGGCCCCCAGACGTTTGTTGAAGCTGATGCCGATCGCCGTACCGTGGGCGGCGCAGAGGAAGGCGTCTTTCTGGCAGATCAGTTTGCCACCCAGCTCGGCAAGCTGGATCGGCACCACGGTGCCCGGATAAGGCGCTGCAAAAGCGACCCGCGCCGGCGCTTTACCGGCATTGGAAAAGTGCGTCATGAACAGCGATTCACCGGTAAGCATGCGCTTGCCCATGCCCCATAACTTGCCCAGCATACTGGTTGCCGAACCATCGCCCATGCGCGTATCGAAGCGCACCCCTTCGGTCATGTAGTTCATCACCCCGGCTTCGGCGATCACAGTCTCACCGGGATCGAGAATGATCTCCACGCTTTGCGCCGAAGTGCCGAGAATTTCGTAGTCGAGTTCGTGGCTGGGCATTGCAGTCAGTCTCCTGGCAAGTCGGGAAGCGTCCCGGATTTCATCCGGGCTACAGCTCCCGCTGAAGGGTTAGGCACTGCGCCTGAAAGCGTCGCGAGCGAAGATCAGGCTAGGCGAAGATGTGGCCGGAAAGCGGAGTTTACTGGTGTAAATGAGCATTTCCGGCCTCATCTTCAACACCGCATGGTCGAGCGCAGCAGCTTTCAGAGGATGTTGGCGTAGTCGGCTTCGATCCGGTCGAGACTCAGGTGATTGAGGAAGTTGGAGAAGCACATCCACGCCGATAGCGAGTTGAGGTCGCGGAACTGCTCGGGGAGGTATTTCGGCGGTACGACCAGGCCTTCGTCGACCAATTGGCGCAGGGTGCGCATGTCTTCCAGGGTGGTTTTGCCACAGAACAACAAGGGAATCTGCTCCAGCTTGCCCTTGCGCACGGCGAGCTGAATGTAGTTGTAGACCATGATGAAGCCCTTCAGGTAGGACAGGTCCTTGGTGAAGGGCAGCCCGGTCGGAGTCGAGCCACGGAACACTCGACTGGCATTGCTGTAGCCCTCTTCCAGGCTGAAACCCTGTTCGCGATAGAACTCGAACACCTGGAGAAAGTCCGCGCCCTCCTCGGCCATGTGAATGCCGCGCGTGCGATTGGTCAGTTTGCGCAGGCGCGTCGGGTAAGAGGCAAAAGCGATCACCTCCATCAGAATCGCCAGCCCTTCCTGGGTCACCGTGGAGGACGGTGGCCCCTTGGCCAGGAAGGTGCACACCGGCTGATTCAGGCCATTGAGGGTGGTCGCCACATGCACCAGCCCTTCGTGGACTTCCAGGGCCTTGACGTCACGCTGGTTGAACATCGCGTCGGCGCGAATCTTGATGTAATCGGCACCGGCGGCGGCATCGGCGAGGATGCCATCGGACTCGAACACCCTAATGGTTTCTTCCGCCTCACCAAACACCTTGTTGAGGCGGTGTTGCAGCAGGTCGACGGCCTGCTTGGCGGTGAGGTCTTTTGCCTCGTCTTCGAGGTCGCCACGCTTGTCGATGTTATTCAGGTAGTCGGAAAACATCAGCCCCAGGTCGGACAGAGTCGGGTCGCCGGCATGGAAGGCATCCGACGCCGCGCCATACAGCTCCTGCGAGATCAAGCCAAAGTCTTCGGTGCCACGCGCCTCGAGCATGCGGATAACCATGCGGTACTCACGACACATGCGGCGCATGATCTGCCCGACCGGGTTGAACTGGCCCAGCTGGCGGGTGACGTCCCGCTCGATATTCTGAAACTCCAGCTTCTTCGCCGCCGCATCGAAGGCCAGCGGCCGACTGTCGTAATAGGCACGATCAACAACCGGCAATTTTTTGCCTTTGTGCTTGATAAAGCCCTCGCGAATGCTGTCGTCCCACTTAACCGCATCCAGCACGCGAATCGGCGTTTGCGCGTCGACGATCCGCTCGGATAATGCGCGAACGATCAGTTGGTACTCGTCCAGCTCTATTTGGCTGTTCATCGGTCTCTCTTTACACCGCAATGCGGCAAGTTATTGGCCATTGCGCTGATAGCGCGCAACCTCGATAAACACGTCTGAGTTGGCTTGATCGTCCAGGTAGGCAAACACCTTAGACAACGAACTGCTGATCAACACGCCGTCGCCTTGCGCTGTCTCGACCACTTCGCCCTCAAGCACGCCCTGCTCAAGCTCTTGCAGGATACGATCGACGTCCAGGTTGTAGATCACCAGCTCGTTAGTGGTGGTCAACTCGAAGCCGGCGATGGCGAAATTAGCCCCCAGGCGCTTCGGCACACCGGCCGACAGGTACCAGCGGCGTCCGTGATGAGCCACGGTAAAGTCGTACTCTTCCAGGCTGTCGAGGTTGTCCAGGCTGTCGACATAGGTTCTGGCCCGGTAGACGTTGGAGCCGGCACGGCTGATCAGCAGGTAGAGTTGCTCGCCCCATTCATTCTTGCGCGTCCACTCACCCAGCAGTGGAATCGGCGCCGACTCATTGGCCGGAATCGGGTCCTTGAACGTCACCAGGCAACCACTCAACAGCAGGAAGGACATGCCGACCACTAAGCGCCAGGCATTCATTTCGCTCTCCTTGTGCAAACCATTCGGCATAGCGCCGGCTTAAGTATGCCGGCTATTCCTTTATTGGACCGCGTGAACCACCCTGAAACGGTTCACAATCCCAACACCAGATGCATATAGCGTTTAAGAATGGTCAACATACCCTGGTTGTCCAGATGATCTATGCCATCGAGCAGTCCTTGATACTCCATTTGCACGATAATGCCGGTCAATAGCGGGGCATCCTGCTCCGGCTGCTGCGAACCGAGCACCTCGAAGAACCGGGTAACTCCCTGCAGAAGAATGCTGCGATAGGCACGCACCAGTTCATGCAGGCGCGGATTGATCAAGGCTTCCTGCTGGAACGCCTGCTCTGCCAACAGATGATCGCGGCGGGTGAGCAGCTGATGGCGGACATACTCCACCGCGAGCCGTGCAATCTCGTCTGCCAGCCCCCGGCGCGCCTCGACGCTACCGTCGAGCTTGCCGACCTGCTCCTGCAACAGCCCCTCGGTATTGGTCCAGAAAGCTGCCATGTAGGCGGCACTGCGCTCGACAAACTGGGCAAAGGTGTCGGTGATCAAGTCGTCGATATGCTTGAAATAGTAGGTGGTGGCCGACAGCGGCACCTCGGCCTCGGCCGCCACCGAACGATGGCGCACAGCGCGTACGCCGTCGCGCACGATGATGCGCATGGCGGCATCGAGAATCGCCTGGCGCCGCTGCTCACTGCCCTGACGACTGGCCTTGCGGCCCTGATACTGAACACTTTCGGCAACGGTATTGGCCACTCGAGTGGCACTGTCATGAGCAGGCGAAGGAATCACGGTAGGGAAGTCCTCTCATACAATCGAAGAAATGACACAGGGTCTGACAGTGTGCGCCTTGCAGTCAGCAGGATACTCGATCCCCAGACAACAAAAAGCCGCCCGAAGGCGGCTTGAGCAAGACCCTCAGGCCTCCGGACGCATGTGCGGGAAGAGGATCACATCGCGAATAGACGGCGCATCGGTGAGCAACATCACTAAACGGTCGATACCAATGCCCTCGCCCGCGGTCGGCGGCATGCCGTACTCCAGGGCACGGACGAAGTCGGCATCGTAGTGCATGGCTTCATCGTCCCCGGCGTCCTTGTCGGCCACCTGGGCCATGAAGCGTTCGGCCTGGTCTTCGGCGTCATTCAACTCGGAGTAGGCGTTGGCGATCTCGCGGCCACCGATAAACAGCTCGAAACGGTCGGTCACGCTCGGATCGTCATCGTTGCGCCGGGCCAAGGGCGACACTTCGAACGGGTACTTGGTGATAAAGGTCGGTTGCTCCAGCTTGTGCTCGACCAGCTCCTCGAAAATCATGGTCTGCAACTTGCCGAGGCCTTCGAAGCCTTTCACGTCGGCGCCGACGGTCTCGGCGATTTCCCGTGCCTTGTCGATATTGCGCAAGTCGTCGGCACTGATCTGCGGGTTGTACTTGAGGATCGAGTCAAACACCGACAGGCGGGCGAACGGCTCGCCGAAGTGGAACACCTTGCCCTGGTAAGTCACGTCGGTCTTGCCGAGTACCAGCTGCGCAAGCTCGCGGAACAGCTCTTCGGTGAGGTCCATCATGTCTTCGTAGTCGGCGTAGGCCTGGTAGAACTCGAGCATGGTGAACTCGGGGTTGTGCCGGGTCGATACACCCTCGTTACGGAAGTTGCGGTTGATCTCGAAGACCCGCTCGAATCCGCCCACAACCAGCCGCTTGAGGTACAGCTCCGGAGCGATGCGCAGGAACATCTGCAGATCCAGGGCGTTGTGATGGGTCTCGAAGGGTTTGGCCGCGGCGCCGCCTGGAATGGTCTGCAACATCGGCGTTTCCACTTCGAGGTAGTCGCGCTGCATGAGGAAGCTGCGGATGTGGGCGATCACCTGGGAGCGCACGCGAAAGCTCTGGCGCACCTCTTCGTTGACGATCAGGTCGACGTAGCGCTGACGGTAGCGCTGTTCGGTGTCGGTCAGGCCGTGGTGCTTGTCCGGCAGCGGACGCAGCGACTTGGTCAGCAGGCGCACGCTGGTCATCTCGACGTACAGGTCACCCTTGCCGGAACGGGCCAGGGTACCTTCGGCGGCGATGATGTCGCCCAGGTCCCAGTGCTTGATCGCTTCCAGAGTCTCGGCCGGCAGGGTCTTACGGTTGACGTAGACCTGAATGCGCCCGCTCATGTCCTGAATCACCATGAAGGAGCCGCGGTTGAGCATGATGCGACCAGCGACCTTGACCGGGATAGCGGCTTCGGCCAGTTCTTCCTTGGTCTTATCGACGTACTGTTTCTGCAAGTCCGCGCAGTAGCTGTCGCGACGGAAATCGTTGGGGAAGGCGTTGCCCTGCTCACGCGCGGCGGCAAGCTTTTCCTTGCGCAGGGCAATCAGCTTGTTTTCTTCCTGTTGCAGTTCGTGCTGGTCGAGTTGCTGGTCGCTCATGTCTTTAAAATTTCCATCACAGGTTCGTTGCACTCGCCAAGGCGAGGGGCTTGCTTCGGCAGCCGCGTTGTCAGGCTAGGCTTACAGCCCTTGCTTGAGGCTGGCCACAAGGTAATCGTCGATATCGCCGTCGAGCACGTTGCCGCAATCGCTGCGCTCGACGCTGGTACGCAGGTCTTTGATACGCGACTGGTCGAGTACGTAGGAACGGATCTGATGCCCCCAGCCGATATCGGACTTGGTGTCTTCCAGCGCCTGCGAGGCAGCATTGCGTTTCTGTACTTCCTGCTCGTACAAGCGCGCCCGCAACATCTTCATCGCGGTGTCCTTGTTGGCGTGCTGGGAGCGTTCGTTCTGACAGCTGACCACGGTATTGCTCGGCACGTGGGTAATCCGCACCGCCGAGTCGGTGGTGTTGACGTGCTGACCACCGGCACCGGAGGAACGGTAGGTATCGATGCGCAGATCCGCAGGATTGATGTCGATTTCGATGTTGTCATCGATTTCCGGCGAAACGAACACCGCGGTGAACGAGGTGTGCCGACGGTTGCCGGAGTCGAACGGGCTCTTGCGCACCAGGCGGTGTACGCCGATCTCGGTACGCAGCCAGCCGAAGGCGTATTCGCCTTTGATATGCAGGGTCGCGCCCTTGATCCCGGCAACTTCGCCAGCGGACAGTTCCATGATGGTGGCTTCAAAGCCGCGCTTGTCGGCCCAGCGCAGGTACATGCGCAACAACATGTTGGCCCAGTCCTGAGCCTCGGTGCCGCCAGAACCGGCCTGGATATCCAGGTAGGCGTTATTGGGGTCCATTTCATTGCTGAACATGCGGCGGAATTCGAGCTTTTCCAGCGCTTCGCGCAGGCGCTCGACTTCGGCGGCGACATCATCAACGGCAGCCTGGTCTTCTTCCTCGGCCGCCATTTCCAGCAGGTCGCGCGCATCGGCCAGACCGCTGGACATCTGTTCCAGGGTCTCGACGATCTGCGCCAGGGCGGCGCGTTCACGCCCTAGTTCCTGGGCGTAATCCGGGTTATTCCAGACGTTAGGGTCTTCGAGCTCGCGGTTAACTTCGATCAGACGATCACTTTTGTGATCGTAGTCAAAGATACCCCCGAATAGTCAGGGAGCGTTCGGAGAGGTCCTTGATGCTGTTAAGGATCGGGTTGATTTCCATGGCTGGCGACACTCGCAGGTAAAACTTTCGGAAAAGCCGGCGAGTATACCCCACTCGATTCACCTCTTGCAGCCCGCAATCGGCGCGATGCGGCTACCTGCAGCGCACGGAACGCACAGCCGGCAAGCGCCGATGGCGGCACTAACCCTCGGTCGACGCCCTAGCCCCCAGTGCAACGTACCGAGGCGCAGAGCCGAGGCTCAATGCAGCTGACTCCGCCGCCTGGTTCCTAGACTGACTTGCTGATCTGGATTGCACTGGCGCCCGCTCCATCTATGCTCAAACAATACTCATGGCCATTTAGTTGCAGGGTCGCTGATGCCGTGAACTGCCTGTTTTTGCTTGCCGGCGCAATCCCGGCAGAGTGCCCGCTGTGCGCGACGCTGCCGGTCAAGGTCATCAGCTGGCTAGTTTCAACGAACGCGCACTCGAGCAGCCGCTCGACAGCCCGCGGCGCTGATAACGAGGTCAACCAGAGGGAATCACCATGTCCGTGCACAGAACCACAGTGCTCAGCGCACTGACCACCGCCTTGCTGACCACCAGCGCCGTACAGGCCGCCGAACCGCTGCAAGCCCTTGGCAAGGCCGAAGGCCAGCTCGACATCATCGCCTGGCCCGGCTACGTCGAACGCGGCGACACCGACAAGGCTTACGACTGGGTATCAGGCTTCGAGCAGCAGACCGGCTGCAAGGTCAACGTCAAGACCGCCGCCACCTCCGATGAAATGGTCAGCCTGATGGCCAAGGGCGGCTACGATCTGGTCACCGCCTCCGGCGATGCCTCATTGCGTCTGATCGCCGGCAAGCGTGTACAGCCGGTCAACATCGACCTGATTCCTAACTGGAAGAACGTCGATGAGCGCTTGAAAAATGGCCCCTGGCATACCGTCGACGGCAAGCACTATGGCACGCCCTATCAGTGGGGACCGAATGTGCTGATGTACAACGCCAAGCTATTCAAACAAGCCCCAACCAGTTGGAAAGTGTTGTTCGAGGAGCAGACCCTGCCTGACGGCAAGAGCAACAAGGGCCGGGTCCAGGCCTATGACGGCCCGATCTATATCGCCGATGCCGCCCTCTACCTGAAAAGCGCAAAGCCCGAACTGGGCATCCAGGACCCCTATTTACTCAACGAGAAACAGTACGCCGCCACCCTCGACCTGCTGCGCCAGCAGCATGGGCTGATTCACCGTTATTGGCACGACGCCACGGTGCAGATGAGCGACTTCAAGAACGAAGGGGTGATGCTTTCCGGCTCGTGGCCGTACCAGGTCAACGCCCTGCAACTGGAGAGCCAGCCAATCGCCTCCACGGTACCCGCAGAAGGGGCCACCGGCTGGGCCGACACCACCATGCTGCACGCCAAGGCCAAGCACCCGGTGTGTGCCTACCAGTGGATGAACTGGTCGCTGGAGCCCAAGGTACAGGGTGACCTGGCTGCCTGGTTCGGCTCAGTGCCGGCCGTGCCGGCCGCCTGCCAAGGTAACGAACTGCTCGGCGCCGAAGGCTGCAAGGTCAACGGGTTCGACAACTTCGACAAAATCGCCTTCTGGAAGACGCCTGAATCCGAAGGAGGCAAGTACGTGCCCTACAGTCGCTGGACCCAGGACTACATCGCCATCATGGGCGGCCGCTGATTGTGTAATCGCGCTGGCCACGCAGCCCCTGGACGGTGCTGCGTCCTCGCCCGAAGCTCGCCTAGTCGACGGTAAGTCGCGCTTCGTGCTGCGCGATGCCTGGTCCGGGAACGCTCGCTCAGCGCTGGACCGCGCAAGGCAAGATTCTGGTCGGCCGTTTCCCGGATAGTGAGCCGTGCGGTCTGTTTCACCGCTACACATCTCACCTGCCCCTGGCTATCTCGTGTCGGCAAACCCCGGCCGCCGGGGCGGGTGGAATGGCTGTCTTCCTGGAGCTTTTTGAAATGACCCTTGCAGTGCAGTTTTCTGGCGTATCGCGGCTGTTCGGCAGCATCACAGCCGTCGACCGGGTATCGATCGATATCGAGGACGGCGAGTTTTTTTCCATGCTCGGCCCATCGGGTTCGGGAAAAACCACCTGCCTGCGCCTGATCGCCGGCTTCGAGCAACCCAGTACAGGCTCCATCCGCATTCACGGCGCCGAAACCATTGGCCTGGCGCCCTACCAACGGGACGTCAACACGGTATTCCAGGACTACGCGCTGTTCCCGCACATGAACGTGCTCGACAACGTAGCCTACGGTCTGAAAGTCAAAGGTATCGGCAAGCGCGAACGCCACAGCCGCGCCGAAGAAGCGCTGGAGATGGTCGCCCTCGGAGGCTATGGCGAACGCAAGCCGGCGCAACTCTCCGGTGGTCAGCGCCAGCGCGTGGCCCTGGCCCGCGCGCTGGTCAATCGGCCGCGGGTGTTGCTACTGGATGAACCGCTCGGTGCACTGGACCTGAAGCTGCGCGAGCAGATGCAGGGTGAATTGAAGAAGCTGCAACGCCAGCTCGGCATCACCTTTATCTTCGTCACCCACGACCAGACCGAAGCCTTGTCGATGTCCGACCGCGTGGCGGTGTTCAACAAGGGCGCCATCGAACAGGTCGATACCCCGCGCAACCTCTATATGAAGCCAGCGACGGCGTTCGTCGCCGAGTTTGTCGGCACCTCCAACGTACTGCGCGGCGAACTGGCCAAACGCCTGACCGGGAGTGAACAGCCCTTCTCCATTCGCCCGGAACACATCCGCTTTGCCGACGACCAGGCTGCCGCAAGCGGCGAAGTGGAAATCAGTGGGCTGCTGCACGACATCCAATACCAAGGCGCGGCAACCCGCTACGAGATACAGCTGGAAAACGGCCAAAGCCTGAGCATCAGCCAGGCCAACGATCAGTGGCAGGAAGCCACACCCGCGCACCGGCCGGGCCAGCGCGTCACCGCACGCTGGGCGCGGCACGCCATGATCGCGCTGCGCGAAGACCTGCCGCACAAGGGCCGCTGAGATGGATCACTCGCCGAATGCCCGGGCGCCACTCCACAACACCGGCCCACTGCATCGCCTGTCCAGCCTGCTATACCGCAAACCGAACCTGTACCTGGCGCTGCTGCTGATACCGCCACTGCTGTGGTTTGGCGGGGTGTATTTCGGCTCGCTGCTGACCCTGCTCTGGCAGGGCCTGTACACCTTCAACGACTTCAGCATGACGGTGACGCCGACGCTGACCCTGGCCAACCTGGCGGCCCTGTTCCAACCGGCCAACTACGACATCATCCTGCGCACCCTGGCCATGGCGCTTGCGGTGTCACTGGCCAGCGCCCTGCTGGCCTTCCCCATCGCCTACTACATGGCGCGCCACACTCAAGGCAAGACCAAGGCCTTTTTCTACATTGCGGTGATGATGCCGATGTGGGCCAGCTACATCGTCAAGGCCTACGCCTGGACCCTGCTGTTGGCCAAGGGTGGCGTGGCGCAATGGTTCGTCGATCAGTTCGGCCTGACCGCGGTACTGCAGTTGATTCTCGGCATACCGGGCGTCGGCGGCAGCACCCTGTCGACCTCGCACCTGGGGCGCTTCCTGGTGTTCGTCTACATCTGGTTGCCGTTCATGATCCTGCCGATCCAGGCCGCGCTGGAACGCTTGCCGCCGTCCCTGTTGCAGGCCTCCGCCGACCTCGGGGCGCGGCCCTGGCAGACGTTTGTGCAGGTGACGCTGCCGCTGTCGATTCCGGGCATCGCCGCCGGCTCGATCTTTACCTTCTCACTGACCTTGGGCGACTTCATCGTGCCGCAACTGGTCGGCCCGCCCGGCTTCTTCATCGGCAGCATGGTGTACGTGCAGCAGGGCGCGATCGGCAACATGCCCATGGCCGCCGCCTTCACCCTGGTGCCTATCGTGCTGGTCGCCTGCTACCTGGCCATCGTCAAACGCCTGGGAGCCTTCGATGCACTCTAATCCTGCAGCGTCTGGACAGGCCTCCTGGGGCCTCAAGCTGGCGGCTTGGGCCGGACTGCTGTTCCTGCATTTCCCGATCCTGATCATCTTCGCCTACGCCTTCAATACCGAAGACGCGGCGTTCAGCTTCCCGCCACAGGGCTTCACCCTGAAATGGTTCAGCGTCACCTTCGCCCGCGCGGACGTGCTCGAGGCAATCAAGTTGTCGCTGCAGATTGCCTGCGTCGCCACCTTGATCGCGATGTTTCTCGGTACCCTGGCCGCCGCGGCGCTGTACCGCCGCGACTTCTTCGGCAAGGAAGGCATCTCGCTGATGTTGATCCTGCCGATCGCCCTGCCCGGCATCGTCACCGGCATCGCCCTGCTTTCGGCATTCAAGACCCTGGGCATCGAGCCGGGGATGTTCACCATCATCGTCGGCCATGCCACCTTCTGCGTGGTGATCGTCTACAACAACGTGATCGCGCGCTTCCGCCGCACCTCCTACAGCCTGATCGAGGCGAGCATGGACCTGGGCGCCGACGGCTGGCAGACCTTCCGCTACATCATCCTGCCCAACCTCGGCTCGGCCTTGCTGGCTGGCGGCATGCTGGCGTTCGCCCTGTCGTTCGACGAGATCATCGTCACCACCTTCACCGCCGGCCACGAGCGCACCCTGCCGCTGTGGCTGCTCAATCAGCTGTCCCGCCCACGCGATGTGCCGGTGACCAACGTGGTCGCCATGCTGGTGATGCTGGTAACCATGCTGCCGATTCTCGCCGCCTACTACCTGACCAGGGGCGGTGAAAGCGTCGCCGGCAGCGGCGGCAAGTGAGGACAGAGGAAAATGTAGGCTGGGTAGAGGCGTTCTTTGCCGAAACCCAGCAAGGGCTTAGCTGGGTTTCGCTGCGCTCTTCCCAGCCTACGGCTCAGGCCCCACAGCGCCAGCCACGCGTTCATCCGCGTTCGTAGCAACCCTAACCGGAGGATTTCGTCATGCAAAGCAAACTGTTGATCAATGGCCAACTGCTGGCCGGCGCGGGGGCCTGCCAGCCGGTGCTCAACCCGGCGCTAGGTGCACCGCTGCTGCAGGTAAACGAAGCCAGTGCCGAACAGGTCGACGCGGCGGTCTGCGCGGCCGAGGCGGCTTTCGACAGCTGGTCGCAGACCGCGCCGAAAGACCGCTCGCTGCTGTTGCTGCGCCTGGCCGACAAGATCGAGGCGCATGCCGAGGAGCTGGCCAAACTCGAATCGGACAACTGCGGCAAGCCCTACGCCGCGGCGCTGAACGACGAAATCCCGGCCATCGCCGATGTGTTCCGCTTCTTCGCCGGCGCCAGCCGCTGCCTCATCGGCAGCGCCGCCGGCGAGTACCTGCCCGGTCACACCTCGATGATCCGCCGCGATCCCATTGGCGTCGTGGCCTCGATCGCGCCGTGGAACTACCCGCTGATGATGGCCGCCTGGAAGCTCGCCCCGGCCCTGGCCGCGGGCAACTGCGTGGTGCTCAAGCCGTCCGAGCAAACGCCGCTGACCGCGCTGAAACTGGCCGAGTTCATTGCCGAGCTGTTCCCCGCTGGGGTGGTCAATATCATCTTCGGCCGTGGCGCCAGCGTCGGCAGCCCACTGGTGACCCACCCGAAGGTGCGCATGGTGTCGCTGACCGGCTCGGTGGCCACCGGCTCGAACATCATCGCCAGCAGCGCCGCTACGGTGAAACGCCTGCACATGGAGCTCGGCGGCAAGGCGCCGGTGCTGATTTTCAATGACGCCGATATCGCCGCAGCAGTCGACGGCATCCGCACCTTCGGCTTCTATAACGCCGGGCAGGACTGCACAGCGGCCTGCCGCATCTATGCCCAGAAAGGCATCTACGAGAAGTTTGTCGCCGAATTGGGCGCCGCCGTCGGCACTATCAAGTACGGGCCACAACAGGACCCAGACACCGAGTTGGGGCCACTGATCACCGCCGAACACCGCGCGCGCGCCAGCGGCTTCGTCGAGCGCGCCAGCGCGCAGGCGCATATCGAGGTGGTCACCGGCGGCAAGAGCGTCGTCGGCCCCGGTTTCTTCTTCGAGCCCACGGTGCTGGCCGGTGCGCGCCAGGACGACGAAATCGTCCGCCGCGAAGTGTTCGGCCCAGTGGTTTCGGTCACCCCGTTCGAGGATGAAGCGCAGGCCCTGGCCTGGGCCAACGACTCCGACTACGGCCTGGCCTCATCGGTGTGGACCCAGGATGTCGGCCGCGCCCATCGCCTCGCCGCGCGCTTGCAGTACGGCTGCACCTGGGTCAACACGCACTTCATGCTGGTCAACGAAATGCCCCATGGCGGGCAGAAACTCTCCGGTTACGGCAAGGATCTGTCGATGTATGGGTTGGAGGATTACACGACGGTTAGACACGTGATGTTCAAACACTGACCTGAGCTACTGCGCTCAGCCATGCGCTGTTGAACCTCGGCTCAAAATGCTCATGTACGGCAGTACATTGCCCTTTCTCGCCGCTGTTCGCCTTGCCTGGCCTGCGCGCGTGACGCTCAGCTATTCGCCTCACTCCCGAGAGGCCTATACCGGGCCGCTCCTTCAGCGCTGGAGCAATAACGATGAAAAGCACCCTACGTAGTTTCAGCTTCATTGTGCTGTGCACCCTGGCCGGCCTGGTCCAGGCCGCGGATGATGCCAAGGCCATAGTCGACGGCTACATGGCCGCGTGGAACGCCCACGATGCCGATAAAGCCGCCAGCTTCCTCGCCGACGATGCGGTGTACTTCGACGCCACCGTCGGCACTCCACAAAATGGCAAGGCGGCCGCGCGCGACAACGTGATCACGGTGTTCATCAATGCCGTGCCGGACCTGAGCTGGAAGATGACCAGCGAGCCCATCGTCAGTGCCGACGGCATCGCCTTTCAGTGGCAATTTAATGGCACCAACAGCGGGGCCTGGGCCGCCGACACGCCGGCCACCGACAAAGCCCTGAGTTTCGAAGGTGTGAGCTTCGTGCGCATCAAGAATGGCAAGATCGTCTACCAGGGCGATTACTACGACGCGCTCGGCTTTAACAAGCAGCTCGGCTGGTAAGCACCAGCAAACCACCCGGCGTCCCGCCCAGAGACGCCGGGCTGGCGGCACACCCAGGGCGCGCGACCCTCAGCCAACAGCCTAAACGGCCTAATTATTGCTTAGACACACATGCCATATTACAACGCCCAAAAACAGGCATTAACGGCATGCGTGTGCAAATAGTCTGAAGAGTCACGCTCCCCACCACCAGAGCAGGCTTTACAGCAATTGCAATCCAGCACTGCATGCCCATTAACGGATTACGACCATGCATCGCTCCTGCATTCGCCTCGTAACGCAGATCCAGAAATATCGACAGCGCTATCTAACACTGCATATCTGTGGCTTGCTGCTGGCATTGCTGCCCCCTTGGAGCCAGGCTGCACCGCCAAGCACCGATCAGCCCCTGCAGGTCATCGACTTCCAGTTACGCTGGAAGCACCAGTTCCAGTTTGCCGGTTACTACGCGGCCATTGCCCAGGGCTACTATCAGGAAGAAGGATTTAAAGTTCGCCTGCACGAAGGCGGCCCAGGT
Organism: Pseudomonas taeanensis MS-3; assembly: GCF_000498575.2. Classification (GTDB taxonomy): domain Bacteria; phylum Pseudomonadota; class Gammaproteobacteria; order Pseudomonadales; family Pseudomonadaceae; genus Aquipseudomonas; species Aquipseudomonas taeanensis. The sequence goes on along the minus strand of NZ_AWSQ01000002.1, from coordinate 397,673 downwards.
AAAACCCCGGTTGAAGAGGTGCTCGCGGGGCGCGCCCAGTATGCCGAGTCCAACAGTGAACTGCTGTTTGAGCGCCTCGAGGGCAAGCCCCTGGTCGCCTTGGCAGTGATCTTCCAGCACTCCCCTTCGGTACTGCTGGCACGCGCCGATAGCGGTATCGAAACGGTACATGACCTGATCGGCAAGCGCGTGATGTTGATGAACGCGCATACCGATGCAGACTTCCATGCCATGTTCCGCAGCGAAGGGATAGACCCCGCGAGCATTCAACTGCAGCCCAGCAGCTACGCCATAGAAGACCTGACCTCAGGCAAAGTCGACGCCTTCAACTCCTACCTGACCAACGAGCCTTTCTATTTGCACCAGCAAGGGGTCGACTACGTGGTGATCTCACCCAACACCTACGGCATTGATTTCTACAGCGATATTCTGTTTACCAGCGAAACTGAGCTGCAGGAAAACCCGCAACGGGTCGAAGCCTTCCGCCGTGCCAGCTTGCGTGGCTGGCGCTATGCCATGGACCACCCCGAAGAAATCATCGATCTGCTGATCAATCAGTATCAAGTCGACAAGTCCCGCGCCCACCTGCAATTTGAGGCTTCGGTTATGCGAGAGCTGATCCTCCCCGATCTGGTCGAGATCGGCCATATGGACCCAGGCCGCTGGCAGCGAATGGCCGAGGCTTTCAACCAACTCGGCATGAGCACCGATATCACGGCACTGGATGGCTTTATCTACAATCCCAACCCTCCCCAGCAAGTCGAAAAATTGCAGAAGATCATTGCCCTGATCAGCCTCGGCAGTGCTCTCGTATTAGTCGCCGCCGTAGTCTTGCTAGCCGCTCAGCGTCGCCTCAAACTGGAGATTCAACGACGCAAAGTGGCCGAAGAAGAAGTCCGCGCACTGGCTTTCCGCGACAGCCTGACCGGCCTGCCCAATCGCAACAGTTTCATCCCTTACATCAATCAGAAGCTGCTCAGTGCCAAACGTAGCGGCGAGAGCCTGGCGCTCTGCTATATCGATCTGAACAAGTTCAAAGAGATCAACGACTCGTTCGGCCATCAGGCCGGCGATGCCGTGCTGATCCACGCGGCCCGCGCTATCAGCGCCAGCATCCGCGAATCGGACATGGCCGCACGAATGGGCGGGGATGAATTCGTCGTGTTGCTCGATGGCGTACACAACAGCGTCGATATCGAGCGCCTGACCACACAGATTTGCCAGGCCATCGCCCGCCCGCTGCAGTGGCAGGGTCACTGCTTGCATGTAAGCGCCAGTCTGGGAGTGGCCCGGTGCCCGCAGGACGGCGAGCACCTGGATGAACTGATGTCGAAGGCCGACGTCGAGATGTTCAGCAAGAAAGCCGTCATGCTGGTGCTGCGCTAATCGCAGGCACCCGCATGACTGCGCTTAACGGGCCGCCAGGTGGGCAACCATCAGCTGCACGCTTTCCTTGCCGCGGTATTCGTTGACGTCGAGCTTGTACGCCACCTCGACCCAGCGCACCGTCGGGTTGGGCCACTGCTCACGGTCGATATTGAAGGCGATGGCGTCCAGGCTCTGGCCGCCACACTCGGTCTTCAGCACCAGCTTCAGGTGCTTGTCGCCGACCAGGCGTTGCTGGACGATCTGAAACACACCGTGAAACAGCGGTTCGGGAAAGTGCTGCCCCCAAGGACCGGCATGCCGCAGCGCACGCGCCAGCTCCAGATGAAACTCCTCGACCGCCAGACTGCCATCGGAGAGCAGGCGCCCGGTGAGGTCGTCTTCTGCCAACTGACGGCGCACCTCGGCATCGAACGCCGCGGCGAAGGCGCCGAAATGCGCCTGCGGCAGGGACAACCCGGCCGCCATGGCATGTCCGCCAAACTTGCTGATCAAGCCCGGATGCTTGGCCGCCACCGCGTCCAGTGCATCGCGAATATGAAAACCCGGCACCGAGCGCGCCGAGCCTTTCAATACGCCCTCACCGGCATCGGCGAAGGCGATGGTCGGCCGGTGGTAACGCTCCTTCATCCTTGAGGCGAGGATGCCGATCACCCCCTGATGCCAGTCCGCCTCGAACAGGCACAGGCCGAACGGCAGGTCCTCCAGCGGCAGGTCCTTGAGCTGGGCCAGCGCCTCGCGCTGCATGCCCTGCTCGATGGCCTTGCGGTCCTGATTGAGCTGATCCAGTTCCACCGCCATGTCACGGGCCAGGGCCTCGTCCTCACACAGCAGGCACTCGATGCCGAGAGACATGTCGTCCAGCCGCCCCGCCGCGTTCAGGCGCGGGCCGATGATGAAGCCCAGGTCGGTCGAGGTGATGCGCTCCGGCGCACGCCCGGCTACCTCGAGAATCGCACGCAAGCCCGGGCGCGCCCGACCGGCGCGAATCCGCGCCAGGCCCTGATGCACCAGGATGCGGTTATTGGCATCCAGCGGCACTACGTCGGCGACGCTGCCCAGGGCCACCAGGTCGAGCAGTTCGGCCAGGTTCGGTTCGGCGCGCTGGGTCTGCTTGAACCAGTCCAGCTCGCGCAGCCGCGCGCGCAGCGCCAGCAAGACATAGAAGATCACCCCGACCCCGGCCAGCGCCTTGCTCGGAAAGTCACAGCCATGCTGGTTGGGATTGACTATGGCATCCGCCGCCGGCAGCTCACTGCCGGGCAAGTGGTGATCGGTCACCAGCACACGCAGACCGGCGGCTTTGGCCGCCGCCACCCCTTCGACACTGGAAATGCCGTTGTCCACGGTGACCAACAGCTGCGGCGCCTTTTCCAGGGCTACTGCGACGATCTCCGGGGTCAGGCCATAGCCGTACTCGAAACGATTGGGTACCAGGTAATCGACATGCGCCGCGCCGAGCTGACGCAAGCCGAGCACACCGACCGTACTGGCGGTGGCGCCGTCGGCATCGAAGTCTCCGACGATGAGGATGCGCTGGTGCTGCTGCAAGGCCTGCACCAGCAACTCGACAGCCGCCTCGATGCCTTGCAACTGCGTATAGGGCAGCAATCGGGCCAACGCCTTGTCCAGCTCAGCCTCCGACTGCACGCCACGGGCGGCATACAGGCGGGTCAGTAACGGTGGCAGGTTACCGAGGTTCGGCATGGTAGCGGGCAGCGGGCGGGGTTCGATGCGCATCAGGATTCCAGTTGTCCTTCTAGATTAGCCGGCAGTAACGCCTGGCAGAGACCGGGAGATGCGCGGCGGCACCCACCCTTCTCAGTCGTCAGCGTTCGCCGGCCAGCCACTCCAGCGGAATTTCGTGCTGACCGCGCTCATCGGTGACGAACAACTCGCCGTCGCTGATCATCACGCTCCAGCTCAGCGCCCGCGGCATATCCAGGGCAAGACTGGCCAGGGCCTCCTGGTCCAGCGCGACCACGTTGAGGTTTTTCAGGCTGCGCACCGGGTCGAGCGCCTTGGCCTGCCACACGCGCAGGTTGCCGTAGGCGACCAGACTGAAACGCTCGGTGCGCCGCGAGCACCAGGTCATGCGATCGCTGTCCGGCTGGCCGACTTCGATCCAGTGCAGTACGCGGTCGTCGAGGCTCTTTTCCCACAACGCCGGTTCGTCCACATCCGACAGGCCGCGGCCGAAGGCCAGCTGCTCGTCATAGAACAGCGCATAGGCAATCAGCCGTGCAGCCAGGCGTTCTTCGGTTTCCGAAGGGTGCCTGGCCACGGTAAAGCGCAGGCTCTGGTAGACGCTGCGATCGATATCGGTGAGGTTCAGGTCGATTTTGTAGGTCGTGGCTTGCAGGGCCATGGGGCGGCTTCTTGACTGGGCGAATTAGCCGGCAAGTCTACCCGATGCCGCCCACTCACGTTAGAGTCGCGGCCAATGCCTGATGGATGGAAGCCCATGAACCTGCCCAGCAAACCCCTCGCCGGCCTGAAAGTCATCGAACTCGGCACCCTGATCGCCGGTCCCTTCGCCTCGCGCATCTGCGCCGAGTTCGGCGCCGAAGTGATCAAGGTCGAGTCGCCCGACGGCGGCGACCCGCTGCGCAAGTGGCGCAAGCTGTACGAGGGCACTTCGCTGTGGTGGTTCGTGCAGGCGCGCAACAAGAAGTCGCTGACCCTTAACCTCAAGCATGAGCAGGGACGCGCCGTGCTGCTGAAGCTGCTCGGCGAGGCCGACATCCTGATCGAGAACTTCCGTCCCGGTGTGCTGGAAAAGCTCGGCCTGGGCTGGGACGTACTGCATGCACTGAACCCCAAGCTGGTGATGGTGCGCCTGTCCGGCTTCGGCCAGACCGGGCCGATGAAGGATCAGCCAGGCTTCGGTGCGGTGGGTGAGTCCATGGGCGGACTGCGCTACATCACCGGTTTCGAGGATAGGCCACCGGTGCGCACCGGGATTTCCATTGGCGACTCGATCGCCGCGCTATGGGGGGTGATCGGCGCCCTGATGGCCCTGCGTCACCGCGAGGTGAACGGCGGCCAGGGCCAGGTGGTCGACGTGGCGTTGTATGAGGCGATCTTCGCCATGATGGAGAGCATGGTGCCGGAGTTCGATGTGTTCGGCTTCATCCGCGAGCGCAGCGGCAATATTATGCCCGGTATCACGCCCTCCTCGATCCACACCAGCAACGACGGCAAGCATGTGCAGATCGGCGCCAATGGCGATGCCATCTTCAAGCGCTTCATGCAGGCCATCGGCCGCCAGGATTTAGCCGAAGATCCGGAGCTGACCACCAATGACGGCCGCGATGCACGGCGCGACGAGCTGTACGGGGTGATCGACCGCTGGGTCGGTTCATTGCCGCTGGAACAAGTGCTGGCGCTGCTGAACCAGGCCGAAGTGCCGGCCAGCCGCATCTTCTCGGCGGAAGACATGTTCGCCGACCCACAGTTTCTTGCGCGTGAGATGTTCCTCAGCGCCAAGCTGCCGGACGGCAAGGCCTGCAAGATGCCCGGCATCGTACCCAAGCTGTCGGAGACGCCTGGCTCGGCCGACTGGGTCGGGCCGGAGCTGGGCGAGCATAACCACGAGGTGCTCGACGCCCTGGGTTATAGCGCCGAGCAAATCGCCGCACTGCAGGCCTGCGGAGCGCTGTGACGCAATAGCGCACGCGCCCTGGCCACTAGTTGGCTAGCCTTGGCAAATGGCTCTAGGCCGGTATGATGCGGCGCTTTTGGAACACGCCGCATGCTTCTGCGCGTCACCCTCGCTTTCCTCTGCCTGACTCTCTTTACCCCCGCCCTCGCCGAGCCACCGCGCAGTTTCAGCGCAGCCAAGAAAATCGGCTGGAGGCTGTATGCCCGGCAATCGGTGGAGTTCTACTGCGGCTGCAAATTCAGCGGCAAGCGCGTCGACCTGAACAGTTGTGGTTATGTGCCCCGCAAGAACGCCAAACGCGCCGCCCGCATCGAGTGGGAGCACATAGTCCCGGCCTGGCAGATCGGTCATCAGCGCCAATGCTGGCAGCAGGGCGGACGCAAGAATTGCACGAAGCACGACACGACCTATCGACGCGCCGAATCCGACCTGCACAACCTGGTGCCCGCCATAGGCGAGATCAATGGTGATCGCAGCAACTTCGCCTATGGCTGGTTACCTCAGCAGCCCAGCCAATACGGCGCCTGCCCGATGGTGGTCGATTTCAAGGCGCGCATCGCCATGCCGCGCAAGGCAGTGCGCGGCATGATCGCGCGCACCTACCTGTATATGAGTGATCGTTACCGCCTGCGCCTGTCCAAGCAAAAACGCCAACTGTATGCCACCTGGCACAAGCAGTACCCGGTGAAGACCTGGGAACGCCAGCGCAATCAGCTGCTCGGCTGCGTGATGGGCTGGGGCAATCCCTACGTCGGCAGCCTCGACAAAAGCGCCTGCCACACCCAACTGGCCGGAACTCGCTGAGCCGCACCGCAAGGTTTAGATCGGCGGACGGCTAGAACCTGACTGGGGAGGCACGCCCCCTGTACTCGGTCAGCACAGCAACTGCCGTTCGCAGCCAGCCTCCACGTCGCGGTAGTCGATCTGCGCCTGTTTGAGCTGCAGGTCGACGCTCAAGCGGCAGTAGTGATCGCCGTGACGCCAGGCCATGACCACGCAGGAATCGCTCGAGGAGTTGAGTTCGAAGCGCCCTTCAAACGCCGGGTAGTGACTGCGAAAGCGCATCAAGGCCAACAGCCGACGCACCACCGGCTTGCTCATGGCACTGTCCACCTCGGCCAGGCTGAATGAGTGGCGATTGATATCGCGCGCCTCGCCCGTGCTGTCCATCAACTCGTAATCGTTGCCGCCGGCCAACAAGCCGACGTAATACACCTGAGGAATACCTGGGCAGAAGAACTGGATGGCGCGAGCGACTATGTAGGCATCGTCATCACACAGCAGCGCCTCGTAGAAGGTGCAGGTCAGCTGATAGATCGCACCTACGCTGTGCACATTGGCCGCAGAGCGACGCAATATCGGGTCGGCACTGCGCTGCGAAACGTCCTCGACCAAGGCCTTGATCCGATCATCCGGCAGCACACCTTCGACATCCGGAATGCAGATGCCGTCATGGGTATCGAGCACCGTGATCTGGTTACGCGGGCACATCCGCAGCCAGTGCTTGAGGTAACGACTGCTGACCTCCAGCAGGCTGTGCAACAGCAGCGGCGGCAGGGCGAAGGCATAAGGGCGCATGCTACGCCGCGAGATTGCGTACTGGTAGCTGTTGTGATCGTGCACTTCCGGCAGGGTTTCGGCGCCGTATTTCTGTGCGGTATCCCTGAACCACTCGAGGATGCGATACACCTCGGGCTCGACCAGAAAGCAACTGGTGCCGATCCGCTTGGTGGTGTAACCGAAGGCATCCAGGCGAAACAACTTGACCCCGCGTGCCGCGAGAAAGGCGATGTAACGCTCCATCAGCTGGTAGGTATGCGCCGAGTTGTAGTCCAGATCGATCTGTTTCTCGGTGAAGGTGCACCAGACCCGGCCTTGCTCGCCATTGGCAAAGGTCACCTGGCGAAACGGCTCTTTTTCTTTGCGGATATGAATAAGCGCCAGATCCTCGGGGCTTATGTCCCCCAGCGGGTCTACTTGCACGAACAGATCCGCATAGACAGACGCCGCGCCATGGCGCAGAAAATCCTGGAACTCCACCGACTCGTCGGAAATATGATTGATGGTCAGGTCGAGGCAGAGGTCGTAACGGGCGGAAATCCGCTCGACATCGGCCCAGCTGCCGAATGCGGGATCGACCTCGGTATGGGTCAGCGGGGAAAAGCCGCTATCGGCGTTGGAAGGATAGAGCGGCAGGATATGCACGCCGCCGATGGCATCCCCCACATGCTGGTCCAACACCTGGTAAAGGTCACTCAGGTCATTGCCCATACGGTTGGGGTAACAGATCAACTGGACAGCATTACGCAGCGACATGGCAGCCCCTCTGGCTTGGTTGTCTTTCAGGCAACCCTAGCAAGAATCGACAACCCTGCCGGAAAAAACCCTGTTCAGGGTATGTCACCGCGCCAACAAAAAGGCCGGCACCTTTCGGTTACCGGCCTGTTCTGCTGGACCTTGAGCTGCGCTTACAGCGGCTTGCCGCGGTTACCATGCTGACTGACGAAACCCTGAACGGTTTTCAGATCATTGGCCAGCACCGTGCAGCGCTCCTCGCGCTCGAACAAGTCAGCCAGGTGCGCCGGCAGCGCAGGAGCCTGGCCGACACCGGCCTTCTCCACCGCTTCCGGAAATTTCACCGGGTGCGCAGTGCCGAGAATCACCATGGGCACCGTCAGGCTGCGACGGCAGTCACGCGCCGCCTTGACGCCGATGGCGGTGTGCGGGTCGAGTAACTCGCCACACTCCTGGTAGACCTCGGCAATGGTCTCGCAGGTCTCGGCATCAGTCACCGCCAGCGAGTCGAACAGCTTGCGCGCCTCGACCCAACGGTCCTCTTCGACGCTGAACCCCCCGCCCTGCTTGAAGGTGCTCATCAGTTCGGCAATCGCCGCGCCATTGCGCCCATGCAAGTCGAACAACAGACGTTCGAAGTTCGACGAGACCATGATGTCCATGGACGGCGACAGGGTCGGATGCAGATCGCCCTTCACATACTGATTGCCGCTCATGAAGCGATGCAGGATGTCGTTGCGGTTGGTGGCGACGATCAGCTGGCTGATCGGCAGGCCCATGTTGCGCGCCAGGTAGCCGGCGAAGATGTCGCCGAAGTTGCCGGTCGGTACCGAGAAGGCCACCGAACGCGCCGGCCCGCCGAGCTGCAGCGAGGCATGGAAGTAGTAGACGATCTGCGCCATGATCCGCGCCCAGTTGATCGAATTGACCGCTACCAGGCGGGTGCCCTTGAGGAAACCCTGATCGGCGAAGCTGTCCTTGACCATTTCCTGGCAGTCATCGAAGTTGCCTTCCACGGCGATGTTATGAATGTTCTCGCCGAGGATGGTGGTCATCTGTCGACGCTGCACCTCGGATACGCGGTTGTGCGGGTGCAGGATGAAAATATCGACGTTGTCACAGGCCTTGCAGCCTTCGATGGCCGCCGAGCCGGTATCACCACTGGTGGCACCCATGATCACCACGCGCTCGTTGCGCTTGGCCAGCACATAATCGAGCAGACGACCGAGCAACTGCAGGGCGAAGTCCTTGAACGCCAGGGTCGGACCATGGAACAGTTCGAGCACCCACTCGTTACCATTCAACTGACGCAACGGCGCCACGGCGTTATGGGCGAATACCCCGTAGGTTTCCTCGAGAATCTTCTTGAACTCGGCATCCGGGATGCTGCCGGTGACGAACGGACGCATCACCCGGAAGGCCAGCTCGTGATAAGGCAGGCCGGCCCAGGAGGCGATCTCCTCCTGGGTGAAGCGCGGCAGGTTTTCCGGCACATACAGACCGCCGTCGCTGGCCAGGCCAGCCAGCAGTACATCTTCGAAATTCAGGGCCGGTGCCTGGCCGCGGGTACTGATATAACGCATGGTTGCAAACCTTCGGTATGAGCTGTGGGCGACACACTTGCCCGATCTGCGCCCAATGGCGCGTATCGCGGGCAAGGCGCCGCTGGCTACGGCTTAATTCAACTGTTCGACGCGAATCCGCACGACATTGCCGACGACATCGCCCAACGCTTCCAGGGCAACGATCGCATCATTCATGTGCTGCTCGGTCACCCGGTGGGTGACCAGAATCATCGGCACCAGACCGTCATGCTCTTCGACTTCCTTTTGCATGATCGATTCGATATTGATGCCACGCTCCGACAGGATGCTCGCCACCTGGGCCAGCACGCCGGGTTGATCCTTGGCCTGGATACGCAGGTAGTAAGCGCTCTCGCAGGCTCCGATCGGCAGAATCGGGTGATCGGACAGCGAATCAGGCTGGAAGGCCAGGTGTGGTACACGGTTGGTCGGGTCGGTGGTCAGCGCTCGTACCACATCGACCAGATCGGCGATGACCGAAGACGCAGTCGGTTCCATGCCGGCTCCGGCACCGTAATACAGCGTACTGCCTGCGGCGTCGCCATTGACCATCACCGCATTCATCACTCCGTTGACGTTGGCGATCAACCGATCGGCCGGGATCAGCGTCGGGTGCACGCGCAGCTCGATGCCAGCATCGGTCCGTCGGGCCACGCCCAGATGCTTGATGCGGTAGCCCAGGGCCTCGGCATAGTTGACGTCGGCCGTGGTCAGCTTGGTGATGCCTTCGGTATAGGCCTTGTCGAACTGCAACGGAATGCCGAACGCAATGGAGGCGAGGATGGTCAGCTTGTGCGCAGCATCGATGCCTTCGACGTCGAAGGTCGGATCGGCTTCGGCATAACCCAGGGCCTGGGCTTCCTTCAGCACATCGTCGAAGGCTCGGCCTTTCTCACGCATTTCGCTGAGGATGAAGTTGCCGGTGCCATTGATGATGCCTGCCAGCCAATTGATCTGGTTGGCTGCCAAGCCCTCACGGATCGCCTTGATCACCGGAATACCGCCGGCCACCGCGGCTTCGAAGGCAACGATCACGCCCTTCTCACGGGCCTTGGCGAAAATCTCGTTGCCATGCATGGCGATCAACGCCTTGTTCGCGGTGACCACATGCTTGCCATTGTCGATGGCTTTGAGCACCAGTTCGCGGGCAATACTGCTACCGCCGATCAATTCGATGACGATGTCGATCTCGGGATTACCGACCAGCTCGAACACGTCGTGGGTAATCGCGGTGCCGGTAATGTCGCAGTGCGGGTTCGGCGAACGCAGCGCAATCTGCGCCACTTCGATGTCACGCCCAGCACGTCGCGCGATTTCTTCGGCGTTGCGCTTGAGCACATTGAATGTACCGCCACCGACGGTACCCAGCCCACAGATGCCTACTTTGACCGGTTTCACACTGAACTCCCCATCTGCACTGCAAAAAACGGCCGGGGCAAGCCCCGGCCGCAGAAAAAGAGCCGCACATTACGAAGCGGCTGTTTATTAGTCAATCAGCTCGACACCACCAGTTACTTGGCTTCGAGGGCCAGCTTGGCCAACTGCGGCGCCGGCTGGTAGCCCGGAATCATCTTGCCATTGGCCAGGACGATGGCCGGGGTGCCATTGACACCAATCATTTGCCCCAACTCATATTGCTTGGCAACCGGATTGTCGCACTTGGCCTCGGGCACATCCTGCCGTGACTTCGCCGCGTTCATGGCCGCCTGTTGATCCTTGGCGCACCAGACACTCACCAGTTCGCTATAGGCCGGGCTAGCCAGCCCCTGACGCGGGAAGGCGACATAGCGCACCTCAACGCCCTGGCGGTTGAGCTCCGGCACCTCACTGTGCAGCTTTTGGCAGTAGCCACAGTCGGTGTCGGTAAATACGGTGATATGGGTCTTGGGCTCCTTCGCGGCGAACACCACCATTTCCTTGGTTGGAATGCCGTTGATTTCCTTGGCGATGGCGCGGCTTTCTTCCTGCTCGGTCAGGTTGACCGCCTGCCCCTCCTTGAACTGGTAGAGGTAGCCCTGCAGCACGAACTGACCATCGGCACTGGCATACAACTGCCGCCCACCCTTGAGCTGGACCTGGTACAGGCCAGGCATCGGGCTTTCCGCGATGGCTTCGATCGGCATGTCAGGCTGAATCGACTGCAGGTTCTTGCGAATGGCCTGATCGGCATCGGCAGCCAGAGTCAAGCTGCTGGCCACACTCAAAGCTACAGCGGCGAAAATTCGGGTTACGCGCATGGGTACTCCTGTTGAGCATTGGACGCTTTCACGATGGACGAAGCCTACCATAGAAGCCCCGAAAGGCGGACTGTGACTGGCCGGACGGACTTCTCAGCCGCGCGGGTGGTGCTCGGCATGCAAGGCCTGCAGGCGGGCCTGAGCGATATGGGTATAAATCTGCGTGGTCGACAGATCGCTGTGCCCCAACAACATCTGCACCACGCGCAAATCGGCACCATGGTTGAGCAGATGTGTGGCAAAAGCATGTCGCAGGGTGTGCGGCGACAGGACCTTGACGATGCCCGCGACCTTGGCCTGGTGCTTGATCCGGTGCCAGAAGGTCTGCCGAGTCATTTGCACGCCACGCAAGCTGGGGAACAGAACGTCGCTCGGCTTGCCGTCGAGCAGAAAAGGACGCGCGTCCTTGCTGTAGCGCTCGATCCACAGGATCGCCTCCTCGCCCAATGGCACAAGACGCTCCTTGCTGCCCTTACCGAGCACCCGCAACACACCCTGGCGCAGGTTGACCTGCTCCAGGGTCAGGCCAATCAACTCACTGACCCGCAGGCCGCAGGCGTACAACACCTCGAACATGGCGCGATCACGCAAACCAACAGGATCATCCAGCTCGGGCGCTGCCAGCAACGCCTCGACATCGGCCTCCGACAGGGATTTCGGCAGCGGTCGACCGAGCTGTGGCAGCTCCACACGCAGCGTAGGATCGACCTGAATAACCCCTTCGCGCAGAAGGAAACGGTAGAAGCCGCGCAACGCAGAGATCAGGCGCGCCGTAGAACGCGCCTGACAGCCGGTGCTCAGGCGCCAGCCAAGATGATCGAGCAGCACTTCGCGGCCAACCTGCTGCAACTCCACCTCTCGCTCGACCAGCCAGGCATTGAAGTGAGCCAGATCGCTGCGGTAGGCCATACGTGTATTCTCCGACAAGCCCTTTTCCAGCCAGAGCGCTTCGAGAAAACGGTCAATCAGCGGATGGTCGATAGCAGTCATGCGGGGCTCATGCGGGGACTATGGCGGCGATTGAAAGCGGGTTAGTCTTTCACACCCTGGTTATGTACGACCAGCGGCAAGCCCACAAGGACACGTAATGAACGAGCAGCAAATTCTCCTCGCCTTCGCCGCCATTGGCACGGCCGCACTCGCCTGTCAGTGGCTGGCTTGGCGCCTGCGTTTACCGGCGATCCTGTTTTTGCTGATTGGCGGCATCCTGGCAGGGCCGGTCTTCGGCTGGCTGGACCCTCAAGCGCTGTTCGGCCCCCTGCTGTTCCCCATGGTGTCGATGTCCGTGGCCCTGATCCTGTTCGAAGGCAGCCTGACCCTGCACCTGTCCGAGTGGCGCGAAATCGGCAGTGTGGTCAGACGCATGGTGACAGTCGGCGCACTGGCTACCTGGGCGATTATCGCCATCACCACCCACTACCTGCTCGATTTCGCCTGGGACATGGCCCTGCTGTTCGGCACCTTGACCCTGGTAACCGGGCCCACGGTGATAGTGCCCATGCTGCGCGTGGTGCGACCGAAGGCCTCGATCGCCAATATCCTGCGCTGGGAAGGCATCGTCATCGACCCGATCGGCGCCCTGCTCGCCGTTGTGGTCTACAGCTTCATCATCGCCAGCGGCGAGGGCGGCGGCTGGAACCACAGCCTGGGCACCTTCGCCGGGGTCATCCTCTGCGGCAGCCTGTTCGGCATTGTCGGCGGCTGGGCGCTCGGTCAAGTGCTGCGGCGCCAGTGGCTGCCCGACTACCTGCATAACCTCGCGGTACTGGCGACGGTACTCGGCATCTTCATCGCGTCCAACGAGGTCATGCACGAGTCCGGCCTGCTCGCGGTCACGCTCATGGGCATGTGGCTGGCCAACATGAAAGGCGTGGATGTGCGGCACATCCTGCACTTCAAGGAAAACCTCAGCGTTCTGCTGATCTCCGGGCTGTTTATCCTGCTCGCCGCCCGCCTCGACCTAGCCGCCCTGCTCGCCCTAGGCCCGGCAGTTCTGGTACTGCTCGCCGTGATCCAGTTCATCGCCCGTCCGGTCAATGTGGCGCTATCGACCTTTGGCTCCAGCCTCAACTGGCGCGAGCGCGCCCTGCTGGCCTGGATAGCCCCGCGTGGCATTGTTGCCGCCGCAGTCTCGGCGATCTTCGCCATCCGCTTGAGCGAAACCGGCCACGATGGCGCCCAACTCCTGGTGCCGCTGACATTTGCCGTGATCATCGGCACCGTCGTACTGCAGAGCGCCACCGCCCGCCCACTGGCCAGCCTGCTCAAGGTGGCCGAACCGGCGCCCAGTGGTTTTCTCATCGTTGGCGCCAACCCGGTCGCCAGAGTTATAGGCAAGGCCCTGCAGCAACTGGGTTGCCGCGTCCTGCTGACCGATTCGAGCTGGGAAAATATTCGCGCCGCGCGCATGGAGAACCTGCCAACCTACTTTGGCAACCCGGCGTCCCAGCATGCCGAGGCGCATCTCGACCTGGTCGGCCTCGGCCACTTATTGGCACTGTCCCCGGCGGGCGAGCTGAATACCCTGGCAAGCATGCGTTTTCGTCATGAATTCGGCGCGACACGCCTGTTCAGCCTGGCCAGCGGCCAGGAGAGCCGCCGCACCGACAAACACCGAGCCAGCGACGAACATCGTGGCCGACCGCTGGGTAGCCAACCCATGACGTATCCACACGCGGCCAGTCGTCTATCCCATGGTGCCGAGCTGTACAGCACAACATTGACCGACACTTTCGACTGGAGCGACTACCAGGCACTGCATGGCGCACGGGCTACCTTGCTATTCGCTCGCGATCAAGAGGGCTGGGTACACGTGGCGACGCCAGACAACAACTTGCAGCCGAAAACTGGCTGGACCCTGGTATCCCTGATCGAAGCGCAGAAGGAAAATGCGGCTAACGCAGAACAGGAAAAACTGGCTGAGAATAAGCCTGAAAGCGCAAAGCACTCGGCCTAGAAAGGCGCCTGGTGACCCGTACGGTTAGTTGGTTAACTCGAGCTTGGATATATTGAGGTACCGAGACAAGGCGCTGCGATGAGTCATAGCGGGCTATGGTGAGTTGCGGCAACACAGTAGCGGGGCCTCAGACAGCCTCCCAAGCTACCAGGTCAACGCCCTTACGGGCGCCTGCCTCAGACCTCTGATGCCAACGGGAAGGCCGGGAGCACGGGCACCGGCTTTTTCTCAGCATCGATGGCGACAAAGCTGAAGACGCCATTGATGGCCCGCTCGCGACCATCGCTGTACATGCTCTCGACGAACACCTCGACCTCGACCTTGAGGCTGGTATTGCCGACCCTGATCACCCGTGCGATCAACTCGACGATCGAACCCGCCGCAATGGCATGGTTGAAGTCGATCCGATCAGAGGACACCGTCACCAACGGCAAACGACAGAAACGAGTGGCCGCGATGAATGACACTTCGTCCATCCAAGCCAGTGCAGTGCCGCCGAACAGGGTGTTGTGATGGTTCGTCGTAGACGGAAATACCGTTTTGGTCACGCGGGTTTCCGACAGTTCGGTGCGCCGCTGGATTTCTTGCTCTCTCGGGCTCATGCCACTACTACCTGTATCTATCAATCTGACTGCCTCTACCCGCAGGGGCTTATGCTTGCGGCCAGACGGGCAGCACGTTTCGACGCCGAACCACCTATACCCATCGCTCAGCCAGCCCCATAAACGAAAAAAGCAGCCCGAAGGCTGCTTTTTTGCTGGAAAGCGTGGCTTAAACCAGCTTTTCCTTGATACGTGCTGCCTTACCGGACAGAGCACGCAGGTAGTACAGCTTGGCTTTGCGTACATCGCCGCGACGCTTGACGGCCAGGCTGTCAACCAGCGGGCTGTAGGTCTGGAAAGTACGCTCAACGCCAACACCGTTGGAGATCTTGCGAACAGTGAAAGCACTGTTCAGACCGCGGTTGCGCTTGGCGATTACAACACCTTCGAAAGCCTGCAGACGCTGACGCTCGCCTTCCTTCACTTTTACCTGAACGACAATGGTGTCGCCCGGCGCAAAAGGAGGAATCTCTTTGCCCATCTGCTCAGCTTCGATCTGCTGAATAATTTTGTTGGTCATGCTGCGCTCCTAAGACAAACCGTCTGGCCTGTCATCGATACATTAACTATCGTCCCGCTGGCGGATGTATTCCTCCAGCAATTTCTTCTCTTCTCCAGAAAGCGAGCGGCTTTCCAGAAGATCAACGCGGCGTTGCCAGGTCCGACCAAGGGACTGCTGTAAACGCCAGCGCCGGATGTGTTCGTGATTGCCACTGAGCAACACTTGTGGAACACATTTATCCGCATACACCTCCGGGCGGGTGTAGTGCGGGCAGTCGAGCAGGCCATCCGTAAAGGAGTCCTCCTCGGCCGAGCCTGCATGACCCAATGCACCAGGCAAAAGGCGCGTTACCGCATCGATCAGCACCATGGCCGGCAGCTCACCGCCAGACAGGACATAATCCCCGATCGACCATTCTTCATCGACATGCGCCTCAATGAAGCGCTCATCAATACCTTCATAGCGTCCAGCGATGAGGATTAAAGCCTCCTCATTCACCAGTTCACGCACTGCTGACTGAGTCAGCTGGCGACCTTGCGGCGACAGGTAAATCACCTTCGCTTTTACACCTGCGGCCTGCTTGGCATCGAGCAAAGCATCCTCAAGCGGCTTGATCTTCATCACCATGCCAGGGCCACCACCAAAGGGACGGTCATCCACGGTGTGATGACGATCTGTGGTGTAGCTCCTTGGGTTCCAGCAGGTCAGCTGTAACAGCCCCTGCTTTACCGCGCGGCTAGTGATGCCGTAATCACTGATAGCGGCAAACATCTCCGGGAATAGCGTAATGACTTCAACGCGCAAGCTAGGCATGTCGCTTAGAAGTCCGCATCCCAGTCGACCTGCATTTCGCCAGCGGCCAGATCGATCGACAACACGCATTGCTCGGTATAGGGCAATAGGCGTTCACGCTGATCCAAACTGTCGGCGCAGGGTTTGACCACCATCACATCGTTGGCACCGGTCTCGAATAACTGGTCGATCGTGCCGAGCAACTGCCCAACCTGATCAATCACCTTCAGACCTACCAACTGCGACCAGTAGAACTCACCAGGCGCAAGCTCGGGCAGCTCGCTGCGGGGCACCAGAATCTCAAAACCGGCGAAGCTACGAGCCACTTCGCGATCATCCAGTCCCTTCAGCTTTGCTACTACGACCTTGCCTTGCAAGCGGCCACTGACCAACTCAACTTGCTTTACCTCGTTGTCACGCTTGAGCGTCCAACGCGGGTAATCGAGCACATTGTCGATCGGGTCGGTAAAGGAATACACCTTCACGTCGCCTTTCACGCCATGCACCGAAACGATCTTGCCGAGTACCACTAGGTCCTCGGCTGGAGCTGGCGTTGTGCTCATAAATGACTTAGGCAGCAGCCTTAGCCGATTCCTTGAGCAGCTGAGCAACACGCTCAGACGGCTGTGCACCCTGGCTCAGCCAGTAGGTGACGCGCTCTTGGTTAACAGACAGCTTGATTTCAGCGCCCGAAGCAACCGGGTTGAAGAAACCAACACGCTCAACGAAACGACCGTCGCGCGCATTGCGGCTGTTGGTCACGGTGAGGTGGTAAAAAGGGCGCTTTTTGGAGCCGCCACGGGCAAGACGGATGGTTACCATTGAACTTCGTTCCTGTAGTCGGTGCTGCAAAACAAAAATGCGAGCATAGGGCACTAGGCCCGAAAGGCCGCATATTCTAAGGATTATCCAGCTTTTTGCAAATCTCTTTTTCGCCTGCCACGCGACTGACGAATAGAGCACACATCGCCAGCGGCAAGACTGCTGCGCCACTGGCAAGGCATTAGGTTTAAAACTTCGGCATGCCGCCGCCTGGGAGCATTCCACCCATGCCGCGCATCATCTTGGCCATCCCGCCCTTGGCGGTAAATTTCTTCATCATCTTTTGCATTTGCTTGTGCTGCTTGATCAGCCGACCAATGTCCTGCACCTGAGTGCCGGAACCCATGGCGATACGCCGCTTGCGCGAGCCACTGATGATTTCTGGATCGCGACGCTCACCCGGGGTCATCGAGTTGATGATCGCTTCCATCTGCTTGAACTGCTTTTCGGCCGCGCCCTGGGCATTGCCCATCTGCGCCAGATTGACGCCACCCATCTGCGGCAGCTTGTCCATCAAGCCACCCAGGCCGCCCATGTTTTTCATCTGCTGCAATTGATCGCGAAAGTCCTCCAGGTCGAAGCCCTTGCCTTTCTTCAGCTTCTTCGTCAGCTTCTCGGCCTTGTCACGATCGAGAGTCTGCTCAGCCTGCTCGATGAGACTGAGCACATCACCCATACCGAGGATGCGCGAAGCGATACGCTCGGGATGGAAAGGCTCCAAGGCATCACTCTTCTCGCCCATACCGATAAACTTGATGGGCTTACCAGTAATGGCGCGTACCGAGAGCGCCGCACCACCACGGGCATCGCCGTCGACCTTGGTCAGCACCACGCCGGTCAACGGCAAGGCATCGGCAAAGGCTTTGGCCGTATTAGCCGCATCCTGACCCGTCATCGCATCGACCACGAACAGGGTCTCAGCCGGTTTGACCGCAGCGTGCAGCGCCTGTATCTCCGCCATCATCTCGGCATCGATCGCCAGGCGACCCGCCGTATCGAGAATTACCACATCGATGAACTTGAGCTTGGCTTCCCTGATCGCCGCCTCAGCAATAGCCACCGGTTTTTGGCTGATATCGGAAGGGAAGAAGGTCACGCCAACTTCGCTGGCCAGGGTTTCCAGCTGTTTGATCGCCGCAGGGCGATAGACGTCAGCCGAGACCACCAGCACGCTTTTCTTCTTACGTTCTTTGAGGAAGCGCGCCAACTTGCCCACGGTGGTGGTTTTACCCGCACCCTGCAGGCCCGCCATAAGCACCACCGCCGGTGGCGTGACGTTCAGCACCAAGTCTTCGTTGGCCGCGCCCATCAACTCTTCCAGCTCGGCCCGCACAATCTTCACGAAGGCCTGGCCCGGCGTGAGGCTTTTCGAGACCTCGGTGCCAACCGCGCGCTCCTTGACCCTGCTCACGAAGTCCTTGACCACCGGCAAGGCAACATCGGCCTCGAGCAACGCCATGCGCACTTCACGCAAGGTGTCTTTGATGTTGTCCTCGGTCAATTTGGCTTTGCCGGTGACGTTACGCAGGGTCTGCGAGAGGCGATCAGTTAGATTTTCGAACATGCGCGTTCCTTTCAGGCTCTATGGAGCCGAGGGGTGGGCTTGTAGCAGACCGCGGATTATAACCAAGAGTCGACAGCACCGACACCGCCGGTGGTCTTTCGTGAAATGTCGTTTGTATGCCACACTCAGCGCCTTTCGGGTTTGCCTAATCAGGATTTATGCACCCTTTGCTCACCAGCCTCGCAGCAGCCGGCCTGTACGCTAGCGCGACTGCATACCAGAGCTTTCAACTTAGCCGGCGCGTCACTCCGGATAAACGTCTGCTGATTGCGCTCGGCCTGCTCGCCCTGCTCGGCCATGCTCTCAGCCTGTTCCATCAGCTGCTCAGTCCGAGCGGGCTGAGCATAGATTTTTTCAGTGCCGCCAGCCTGATCTCTGCCGCCGTTATCTTGCTGACACTGCTGGCCTGCCTGCGCATACCCGTGGAAAACCTGTTGTTACTGTTTTTTCCGCTGGGCTGCGTGACAGTCCTGCTGGCGCAATTCATGCCGGCCGGCGCCATCCGCCCCATTGACGAAGAACCGGGCATTCTTGCCCACATCCTGCTGTCGATTACGGCCTACGGCATGCTCACCATTGCCGCGTTCCAGTCGCTGCTGCTGCTGCTGCAAGACCACCAACTAAAACACAAGCACCCGTCTGGGCTAATCAAGAACTTCCCCCCCCTGCAGACTATGGAAAGCCTGTTGTTCGGTTTCCTCTGGGCCGGCTGGGCCCTGCTCTCGCTCTCCTTGCTATCTGGCGCGCTTTTTCTCGAAGACCTGTTTGCCCAGCACCTAGTGCACAAAACCATCCTCTCCTGCTTCGCCTGGGTGGTTTTTGCAGTACTGCTATGGGGCCGCTATCAACTTGGCTGGCGCGGCCACAAGGCCATCCGCTGGACCCTGGCAGGCTTTTGCCTGCTGATGCTGGCCTACTTCGGCAGCAAGCTGGTCCGCGAATTCATCCTGCATCTCTAGGCAAATCCCCGTGGACAACGTGCCCCCTGGCTACCTGTTTGGCCTGCTGTTATTTCTGCTCGCCTGCTCGGCGTTTTTCTCCAGCTCGGAGACCAGCCTGCTCAGCCTCAACCGCTACCGCCTGCGCCATCTTGCCAAGAACGGGCATCGTGGCGCCAAGCGCGTCAGCACCCTGCTAAGTCGCCCGGACCGCCTGCTTGGCACCATTCTGATTGGCAATAATTTCGTCAACATCCTCGCGTCATCCATCGCCACGGTCCTGGCCATCCAGCTCTGGGGGGAAGCCGGAATTGCCATTGCCACCATTGGCCTGACCCTGGCACTGTTGATTTTCGGTGAAATCACCCCGAAAACCCTGGCGGCCCTGCGCCCAGAAACAGTCGCCTACCCGTTCAGCCTACCGCTGATGCTGCTGCTCAAACTGTTCTACCCCCTGGTTATCGTGCTGAACTGGATCAGCAATGGACTACTCAAACTGCTGGGCGTAGACCCTGCCAGTAAAACCAGCGACAGCCTGACCACCGAAGAGTTACGCAGTGTGGTGGGAGAACCTGGCCATGAGCTACCGAAGAATCGCCAAGACATGCTGCTTGGCATTCTCGACCTGGAAAAAGTCACGGTAGACGACATCATGATTCCGCGTAACGAAGTCACAGGTATCAATCTGGTAGATGACATCGAAACCATTATCAGCCAGCTACGCACCACTCCCCATACCCGACTGCCGGTGTTTCGCAATGACATCAACCAGGTCGAGGGTGTTGTGCACATGCGCCAGATCGCCCGCCTGCTGACCCACAACCAACTGACCAAAGACAGCCTGCTTGAGGCCTGCAGCGAGCCCTACTTCATCCCGGAAAACACCCCGCTATCGACCCAGCTGATCAACTTCCAGAAGCACAAACACCGCATCGGTATCGTCGTCGACGAATATGGCGATGTGATCGGCATCGTCAGCCTGGAGGACATTCTCGAAGAGATTGTCGGCGACTTCAGCAACCAGAGCGCCCTGCGCAGCCCGGACATTCACCCCCAGGAAGACGGGACCCTGGTGATAGATGGCGCCGCCTACATTCGTGAAGTGAACAAGAGCCTCGACTGGCACCTACCCTGCGATGGACCCAAGACCCTCAACGGCCTGATCACCGAGGCCCTGGAAACCATTCCGGACAGCGCCGTGTGCCTGAAGATAGGGCCTTACCGCCTGGAAATCCTGCAGTCCTCGGAAAACCGCGTGAAAAGCGTACGAGTCTGGCAGTCCGCGCCTAAAGAGCAGCCAGAGCCGGAACAGGAGTCGGCGGCAGACTAAGCTCCGCCGTCAAGCTCTGCGCCCAGACGCGATAGCCGAGGCTCGAGGGGTGAAAACCATCGAGCGCCAGGTACGCTGCGGAAAACCGCAGACGCAACGGGTAATAGTCCACACCCGAGCGCTCGGCGACCTGACGCAAGCACGCATCCAGCAGCCCCGCTCGCGCACCCAGCAGACGCCGCAGCAGCCAGGGCAACGCACTGAAATACTGCAACGGCGGCACGCCGCAAAACGCCACCTGGACGCCACGCGCAGTCAACTCATCAGCCATTAGCACCAGCGAAGACTGCCAACGCCGCGTCGAGGTGAGAGCAGCGGTGTCGTTGACCCCGAACGCCAATAGCGCAAGATCTATCCGCTCATCCAGCACCTGCGGCAACAGGCGCTCGCCAGCTTGCGTGACGGTAATGCCGGTCTCGCCGCAGGCACGCCATTCCACAGGCCGCCCATGACGCGCGGCCAAGGCCTGCGCCAAGCGTCCGACCAAAGCATGCTGCAGACAGCTGGCGCCAACCCCGACGACAGTCGACTCGCCTATTAGCAGTAAGCGCAGGGGCTCACCGGGCAAGTCGGCACCCGCCACACCTCGCCGAGGACCAGCTGCCGGTGCCAACCGTAGCGCACTGCGCCGCGTGAGAATCGCCAAGGGCAGTGCCAGCGGCAATGACGGCAGTGCCGTCAGCCACCAGAGCAACCCACACCAGCGACTCACAACTCGATGCTGACCGTCTGCGCCACGCGGGCGGCCTTGGCACGGGCAGCCTGCAGCGACTCATCGCGGGCCAACGCCACGCCCATGCGTCGCTGGCCGCTGACCTCCGGCTTACCAAACAGGCGCAGCGCGGTATCCGGCTCAATCAGAGCCGCGCCCAGGTTAGCGAAGCTGACCTGGCGCGATTCCCCCTCCGCCAGCAGCACTGCCGAGGCCGACGGGCCTAGCTGGCGAATCGCCGGAATCGGCAGTCCGAGGATGGCCCGCGCATGCAAGGCGAACTCGGACATATCCTGGGAAATCAGGGTGACCAGGCCCGTGTCATGTGGGCGCGGGGAGATTTCGCAGAACCACACCTGGTCGCCCTTGACGAACAACTCGACACCGAACAACCCGCGACCACCTAACGAGTCGGTCACCGCCAAGGCAATACGTTCGGCCTCGGCCTGGGCTTTTGTGCTCATCGGTTGCGGCTGCCAGGACTCCTGATAATCGCCCTTGACCTGACGATGCCCGACCGGCGCGCAGAACGTGGTGCCACCAGCGTGGCGTACGGTCAGCAGCGCGATCTCGTAGTCGAAATCAATGAAACCTTCGACGATGACCCGCCCCTTGCCAGCACGTCCGCCAGCCTGCGCGTAATCCCAGGCCGCCTGAAGATCATCCAGGCTCTTCAGCAGCGACTGGCCCTTGCCCGAAGAACTCATGATCGGCTTGATCAGACAGGGAAAGCCCAACACCTCCACCGCCGCGCGACAGGCTTCGAATGAGTCGGCAAACTGGTAAGGTGAGGTCGGCAAGCCCAACTCTTCGGCCGCCAGACGGCGAATCCCCTCGCGATTCATGGTCAGCTGCACAGCGCGCGCACTGGGAATGACGGTAAAGCCTTCACTCTCCAGCGCCATCAGGGTCGCAGTGGCGATCGCCTCGATCTCCGGAACGATGTAATGCGGCTGTTCCAGCTCGATCACGGCGCGCAGCGCGGCATCGTCGAGCATATCGATCACATGACTGCGATGCGCCACCTGCATGGCCGGCGCATTGGCGTAGCGATCCACTGCAATCACCTCGACACCGAGGCGCTGCAGCTCGATCACCACTTCTTTGCCAAGCTCACCAGAACCACAGAGCAAGATTCGAATAGCGCTCGGCGACAGCGGGGTTCCGATACGGGGCATAACAGGTCCTTAGAGCAACGAGGAAGGGGAAAATAGAGGCAAGGTCTGGTCTACAGCAACGCACCACTGGCCCTGGCACGCTCGTGGCACAACACCAGCACCTGACGGCGCTCGGCGTTGTCCATGAGGCTCCAGCGAGTAATCTCAGCGACACTGCGCTGACAGCCGATACAGATGTCATTCTCGTCCAGCGCACAGACCTGCACGCAAGGTGAGGCGAGCGGGCGCTCGGCGCTCATCAGTCCTGCTCGGCCAGGTCGCGCGCGTAGCGCTGGGCGTTATGCACGTAATGCGCGGCGCTGGCTTCGAGCATCTGCTTCTGCGCGTCAGTCAGTTCACGCACCACCTTGCCCGGTGAGCCCACCACCAGCGAGCCATCGGGAATTTCCTTGCCTTCGGCAATCAGGGTATTGGCGCCAATGATGCAATATTTGCCGATTTTGGCGCCGTTGAGCACCACGGCATTGATCCCGATCAGGCTGTAATCGCCCACCGAACAGCCGTGCAGCATGGCGTTATGACCAATGGTCACGCCCTTGCCAACGGACAGTGGAAAGCCCATATCGGTGTGCATCACCGTACCGTCCTGTACGTTACTCTGCTCGCCGATGTGAATCAGCTCGTTATCCCCACGCAGCACGGCGTTGAACCAGACACTGGCACCCGGCTCCAGCTTGACCTTGCCAACCAGCGTGGCATTCGGCGCCACCCAGCTCTGCGGGTGGACCTCAACGTGCGATTGCCCCAGGCGATATTTCATGGCTTCGTCCCCATCCTAAGCGTCAATTCAGACTGATGAAATGTTCTGGCGGCTGATGCAGAGCGATGCCAGCGTCGTACACCAGGTTGACCAACTCGACCAGCATGATGGCCGTCAGACCCCAGATCTTGTATTCGCCATAGCGGTAGCTCGGCACGTACCAGCTACGCCCGAGGTAGTCGATGCGATGGGTCATTTCCCGGGGATCGCTACGGAAAAACGCCAGCGGCACCGAAAACACCGCCGCGATCTCGTCATCGTTGGCCTGGTACTCGACGTAATCAGGCACCAGTCCGACATAAGGTGTGACCTGAATACCGTGGCGCGACACCAACGAACTGAGCGGCCCGACCACCTCGACCAAGCCCGGCGGCAAACCGATTTCCTCTTCCGCCTCACGCAGCGCGGTGCGAATCAGATCCGCATCTTCCGGGTCACGACGCCCACCCGGAAACGCCACTTCACCGCCATGGGTGGACAGGCCGCTGGCGCGCAAGGTCAGCACCACTTCCGGCTCATCGCTGCGGGTGATCGGAACCAGCACCGCCGCCTCAGGGAAGCTGCGGTCGGTCTCCAGTAGACGCGGGTTGTAAGCGCGCACGCGTTGGAGTAGCTCGTCGAGCATGGACATTCTCGGTGTTTTTTACGTTCTGGATGATGGCACGAAAGCGACATAGGCCCCAACCCCCGTACCGATAGCGGGCAACATTCAGACGGTCTATCCGAGCCACCAATGCTCTTGCCGCTAAGCCCCACCGCGCGCCAAGATAAGCCTTGAACCAAGAGGATTCGGCATGAAGTTCTGCAGCCACTGTGGCAGTCCAGTCACCCAACGTATTCCCGAGGGCGATAACCGGCTGCGCTTCGTGTGCGGGCACTGTCACGCCATTCATTATCAGAACCCACGCATCGTCGCCGGCTGCCTGCCGGTATGGGATGAACAAGTTCTGTTATGTCGGCGCGCTATCGAACCGCGCAGAGGCTACTGGACCCTGCCGGCTGGCTTTATGGAAAACGGCGAAACACTGGAACAGGCTGCAGCCCGCGAAACCCAGGAGGAGGCTTGTGCACGTGTTCGCCACCTGACCCTGTACACCCTGTTTGACCTGCCACACATCAATCAGGTGTACATGTTCTTCCGCGCCGAGCTGGTCGACCTGGATTTCGCCGTAGGCGAGGAGAGCCTGGAGGTGCAGCTGTTTCATGAACGCGACATCCCTTGGTCAGAGCTGGCTTTCCCGACCATTGGGCGTACTCTAGAATGCTACTTCAACGACCGTAAACAGCAGGTCTACCCAGTACGTAATGAGCCGCTCGATGCATTGCGCGCGCATTACAGAAAAACAGTTTGATCCTTGGGATATCGCTCCGATGCGCTGGTTACTCGCCCTACTCTGCTTGCCCATGACGCTCGTAGTCCATGCCAATACCACAGCCACAACGGAGGCACTAAACGTCGACAAGGTGCTGGTGGTCAAATCCGAGCGCAAACTGCACCTGATCAGCCGTGGCCAACCCTTCAAGTCATACCGCATTTCCCTCGGCAAACAGCCGACGGGTGCCAAGCAACGCGAAGGCGACCGCCGCACCCCCGAAGGCCTCTACTGGATCGACTGGCGCAAAACCAGCGAAAATTATCAGCTGTCCCTGCACATCTCCTACCCGAACGCCCGCGATCAAGCCAAGGCGCGCGACAGCGGCCTATCTCCGGGCGGCATGATCATGATTCACGGCACACCAGTGGATGAGGAGTACCCGGAATGGTTCTTCCATACCCTGGACTGGACCGAGGGCTGTATCGCCATGCAAAACAGCGATATGCGTGAAGTGTGGAAGCTGGTCAAGGACGGCACCCTGATCGAGATTCGCCCGTAGACTGAGTGCAACCTAGCAAGCACCCCCCATCGCCCAGCAAAAAGACGCCCCTCGGCGCCTTTCCACATGCGCGACAGCTAGAACTGAATGTCCGACAATCGCCATACATCAAAGGCCGGCGTTTCATAGGGATGAGTGCTCTTCAGCGTCTTGACCGCCTCATGAATCAGCTCATCGGCAACCACCAGCTCAACCTTCCACTCCGCCACCCGCTCGATCGCGCCAACCTGCCCGAGAAACGGTTGGCTGCCTTGCAGTGGCCGAAACTGGCCCTCACCCAAGACTTGCCAGCAGCAACTGTCATAACTCCCGACCCGGCCAGCACCGACGGCAAACACAGCCGCTTTAACCACTTCCAGGTGACTTTCCGGAACATAGAAACACAGCTTGTACATCTAGATCTCCACAAGCAGGGCAGTTTGAAACAGCAAAATAATGACGCCAACAAATAATGGCACTTTGCCTTACTTTCAGACAGCGACATTCATCACAGGTCCAAACTTCGACTTATCAGTCGTCTGAGCGTTCAATCGGCGCATCACTCAAGCACACAAACAGCTGCTACCGACCTTGCCAGAAGCGTCGCCACTTGGCGCCAAATGAGCAGGCTGCAGCGACATGACTGCCATCGCAATAGGGCAGTCGCGTCGAGCCCGCGCAGCGACAGAGCAGGAGCCATTGCTCACGCACAGGCTGCAGGCTCAGTCCAGAGAGGCATTCGGCAGGGCAATCGGGAAGCGTGGACGAGCGCCCACAGCGGCACAACGATAAGCAGTCGCCGGGCCTGACCCGGCGAACCTCGGGGAGAGTCGGCGCGCCCTCATCCGACATGAGTGCGCGCCACCAGGGTCAGTCCACCCACACGCGAGCGTTACGGAACATGCGCAGCCAGCCGGCATCTTCCTGCCACTCCTCGGGACGCCAGGAGTTCTGCACGGCGCGGAACACCCGCTCCGGGTGCGGCATCATGATGGTCACCCGACCATCGCGACTGGTCAGGCCGGTAATCCCGCGCGGCGAACCGTTAGGGTTGGCCGGATAGGTCTCGGTGACCTTGCCGTGGTTATCGATGAAGCGCATGGCCACGCAGCTGGACAGATCGGCCTCGAGCAAGGCCTCCTCGCTCTCGAACTCGGCATGCCCTTCGCCGTGAGCGATGGCGATCGGCATACGCGATCCAGCCATGCCTTGCAGGAAGATCGATGCCGACTCCTGCACCTGCACCATGGCCACGCGCGCCTCGAACTGCTCCGAGCGGTTACGCACGAAATGCGGCCAGAACTCGCTGCCGGGAATCAGTTCGTGCAGGTTGGAGAGCATCTGGCAACCGTTGCATACGCCCAGACTGAAACTGTCATTACGCTCGAAGAAGGCACTGAAGGCATCCCGCGCACGGTTGTTGAACAGGATCGACTTGGCCCAACCCTCACCGGCCCCGAGCACGTCGCCATAGGAGAAGCCACCGCAAGCGACCAACCCCTTGAACGCGTCCAGATCGACGCGACCGGCGAGAATATCGCTCATGTGTACGTCGATCGCATTGAAACCGGCGCGATCGAAGGCCGCAGCCATTTCCACCTGACCATTGACGCCCTGCTCGCGCAGTACGGCGATTTGCGGGCGCAGGCCTTTCTTGATGTAGGGCGCTGCGATGTCCTCGTTGACATCGAAGCCGAGTTTGATACTCAAGCCTGGATTGTCCTCTTCCAGCAGAGCATCGAACTCCTGATCGGCACACTGGACGTTATCGCGCAGACGCTGAATCTGGTAGCTGGTTTCTGCCCACTGGCGTTGCAACAATCGACGCTGACCGGCAAATACCGGCTGACCGTTGAAGCTGATTGCGACCTCATCGTTGTTGACCGGCTGACCGATCACCGCCACGCAGTCGCCCAAGCCGGCGGCGCTGAACTGCGCCAACACCTCGGGGGTGGCATCCTGGTGTACCTGAATGACCGCGCCCAGCTCTTCGTTGAACAACACGGCGGCCAGCTCTTGGCTATTATCGGCCAGCGAGTCGAGGTACAGATTCAGGCCACAGTGTCCGGCGAAGGCCATTTCCAGCGCGCTGACCAGCATGCCGCCGTCAGAGCGGTCATGGTAAGCCAGCAGGTAACCGTCGGCATTCAAGCCCTGGATCACCGCAAAAAACGCCTTGAGGTCTTCGGCGTCATCGACATCCGGCGCCTGCCGACCGAGCTGCCCATGCACCTGAGCGAGAATCGAGGCGCCCATTCGGTTCTGCCCACGGCCCAGGTCGATCAGGATCAGGTCGGTTACACCCTTGTCCATGCGCAGTTGCGGGGTCAAGGTCTTGCGAATATCGCTGACTGGGGCAAAGCCGGTGACGACCAACGACAGCGGAGAGGTGACGCTCTTCTCCGCGCCTTCGTCCTGCCAGCGGGTCTGCATCGACATCGAGTCCTTGCCCACCGGAATGGTGATGCCGAGCTCAGGGCACAGCTGCATGCCGACAGCCTTGACCGTGTCGTACAGACGCGCATCCTCACCCGGATGACCGGCCGCGGCCATCCAGTTGGCGGACAGTTTGATGTCGGAGATAGCGTCGATGCGCGAGGCCGCAATATTGGTCAGGGTCTCGCCGATCGCCATGCGTCCAGATGCCGGGGCATCGAGCAGGGCCAGCGGGGTACGCTCGCCCATGGCCATGGCTTCACCGGTATAGACATCGAAGCTGGTGGCGGTAACCGCACAATCGGCCACCGGCACCTGCCACGGACCGACCATCTGATCGCGAGCCACCAGGCCGGTGATACTGCGATCGCCGATGGTGATCAGGAAGCTCTTGCTGGCCACGGCCGGGTGACGTAGCACACGGATAACCGCCTCGTCGATGTCCAGAGCACTGGCATCGAAATCATCGCCCAGCTCGGCTTCACGGTCGGCACTGCGGTGCATGCGCGGCGCTTTGCCGAGCAGCACGTTGAGCGGCATGTCCACCGCGTTGTTGCCGAAATGGCTGTCGGTAACGGTCAAATGCTGTTCCTCGGTCGCCTCACCGACTACCGCGAACGGACAGCGCTCACGCTCGCAGATCGCCTTGAAGCGCTCGAAGTCAGCCGCACCGACCGCCATGACGTAGCGCTCCTGCGACTCGTTGCTCCAGATCTCATGGGGCGCCATGCCTGGCTCGTCATTCGGCACGTTGCGCAACTCGAAACGTCCACCACGGCCACCATCGTTGACCAGCTCGGGGAAGGCATTGGACAGGCCACCGGCACCGACGTCATGAATGAAGCTGATCGGGTTGTGCTCGCCAAGCTGCCAGCAGCGGTCGATCACTTCCTGGCAACGACGCTCCATTTCCGGGTTCTCGCGCTGTACCGAGGCGAAATCCAGGTCGGCCGAACTGGTGCCGGTGGCCATCGACGAAGCGGCACCGCCGCCCAGACCAATCAGCATGGCCGGGCCACCGAGCACGATCAGCTTGGAGCCGACGGTGATCTCAGCCTTCTGCACATGCTCGGCGCGAATGTTGCCCATGCCGCCGGCCAGCATGATCGGCTTGTGGTAGCCACGCACTTCTTCACCGCGCGGCGTCTGGATCGCCTGCTCGAAGGTGCGGAAATAGCCAGTCAGCGCCGGGCGACCGAACTCGTTGTTGAACGCGGCGCCACCCAGCGGCCCCTCGATCATGATGTCCAGGGCGGTGACGATGCGCTCGGGCTTGCCGTACGGGACCTCCCAAGGCTGTTCGAAACCGGGAATCTGCAGATTGGAGACGGTGAACCCGGTCAGGCCGGCCTTGGGCTTGGCACCGCGCCCGGTAGCGCCTTCGTCGCGAATCTCGCCGCCGGAACCAGTAGAGGCGCCAGGGAACGGCGCAATGGCGGTCGGATGATTGTGGGTTTCCACCTTCATCAGGATGTGCACCGGCTCCTCGGTCGCACCGTACTGACGGGTCTCGGCGTTCGGATAGAAACGTCCGGCGGTATGCCCAACGATCACTGCGGCGTTGTCCTTGTAAGCGGACAACACGCCATCGCTGTGCATCTGATAGGTGTTCTTGATCATGCCGAACAGAGACTTTTCCTGGCTCTCGCCATCAATGTCCCAGCTGGCATTGAAGATCTTGTGCCGACAATGCTCGGAGTTGGCCTGCGCAAACATCATCAATTCGATGTCATGGGGGTTGCGCCCCATGGTGGTGAAACTGCTGACCAGATAGTCGATTTCATCTTCGGCCAGGGCCAGGCCCAGCTCGACGTTGGCCTGCTCCAGGGCGGCGCGGCCACCGACCAGTACATCTACCACCGTCAACGGCTTGGGTTCGGCGTGACTGAACAGCGATGCTGCATCTTCCAGTGCACCCAATACCAACTGCGTCATGCGGTCATGCAACACGTCGGCAACCTGTTGCGCCCCGGCCTCGTCAAGCTCGCCGGAAACGTAGTAGGCGATGCCGCGCTCGATGCGCTGGATCTTGGCCAGGCCGCAGTTGCGGGCGATATCGCTGGCCTTGCTCGACCACGGTGAGATAGTGCCGAAGCGCGGCACGGTGAGGAACAGGCGCCCTAGAGGCTCCTGCACGGCCACACTCGGGCCGTACTTCAGCAGACGAGCCAACACCTGCTCTTCGTCGGCGGCGAGCACACCGGTCACTTCGGCAAAATGCGCGAACTCGGCGTACAGCCCAGTCACAGCGGGTACTTTGCTGGTCAGTTGCTCAAGCAATTTACCGTGGCGGAAAGCAGAAAGGGCGGGAGCGCCGCGCAGGATCAACATCGGGGACAGCCTCTGGGAAGGGGTGTACTTTGAGGCCGTGCATTCTAGCCTAAAGCGCTCGCCACGGCACCCGTGACTGAGCATCCACGCTCGCAAAAACGATTAGCAGAGAAGCCTGCTGCTGTCGAGATATGGCGCGCCGAGAGCTTTGCGTATACTGCGCCAATGTTTGCCCAATCTGCGTTCCGTGCACGCTGCATGCGCTGGCTGTCAGCGATCGGAATCCTCCTGCTGTTCGGTGGCTGTGCTGAAGAACCCAGCACACTCGAACGCATTCAGGCGGAGGGTGTGCTGCGCGTGATCACCCGCAACAGCCCGGCCACCTATTTTCAGGATCGTAACGGCGAAACCGGCTTCGAATACGAGCTGGTCAAACGCTTCGCCAACGACCTGGGCCTTGAGCTGAAAATCGAAACCGCCGACAACCTCGATGAACTCTTTGCCAGTCTGAGCAAGGCCAACGGACCCGCGCTGGCCGCCGCCGGCCTGGTAGAAAGTACTGGGAGACGAACGCAGGCGCGCTTCTCCCTTCCTTATTTAGAAGTCACCCCGCAAGTCATCTACCGCAACGGCGAGCGCCGCCCCACTCGCCCGCAAGACCTGATCGGCAAACGCATCCTGGTACTCAAGGGCAGCAGCCACGCCGAGCAACTGGCAGACCTGAAAGTCGAGCTGCCCGAACTCAATTACGAAGAGTCCGCCGCCGTGGAAGTTGTCGACCTGCTGCGCATGGTCGACGAAGGACAGATCGACCTGACCCTGGTCGACTCCAACGAGTTGGCGATGAACCAGGTGTATTTCCCCAACGTGCGCACTGCCTTCGACCTGGGCGATTCGCTTGGCCTGGGCTGGGCCGTGGCCCCCGGCGAGGACAACAGCCTGCTCGACGAGATCAACGCCTTTCTGCTCCGCGCCGAACAGAACGGCAGCCTGAAACGCTTGAAGCAGCGCTATTACGGCCACGTCGATGTACTGGGCTACGTTGGCGCCTACACCTTCGCCAAACACCTGCAACAACGCCTACCGCGCTACGAAAAACACTTCCGCCAGGCGGCGCAGAGCAACAGCCTGGACTGGCGCCTCCTGGCCGCCATGGGCTATCAGGAATCGCTCTGGCAACCGACCGCCACCTCGAAAACCGGAGTGCGCGGCTTGATGATGCTGACCCTGCGCACCGCCCAGGCCATGGGTGTATCCAACCGTCTCGACCCCAAGCAGAGCATCGACGGAGGCGCCAAATACATAGTGCGGGTGAAGGAACGACTGCCTGACAGCATCGAGGAGCCCGATCGCACCTGGTTTGCACTGGCCGCCTACAACGTCGGCGGTGGCCACCTGGAAGATGCGCGCAAACTCACCGAGGCCGAGGGCCTGAACCCGAATAAATGGCTGGACGTGCAGAAGATCCTGCCACGCCTGGCGGAGAAGCAGTGGTACAGCAAGACGCGCTATGGTTACGCCCGCGGTGGCGAACCGGTGCACTTCGTGCGCAACATCCGCCGCTATTACGACATCCTCACCTGGGTCACTCAGCCGCAACTGGAGGGCAGCCAAGTGGCTGCAAGCGGCACCCATCTGCCCGGGATCAATAAAACCCAGCTACTGGAAGACACACCCCCGCTGTAACACCCCGCCCTACTGCGACCCTAACGACCGCGTCGAGCCTTGAAGAACTCGCTCAACACCGCTCCGCACTCCTGGGCCAGCACGCCTCCCTCGATCAACACCCGATGATTGAGAAAGGCCTGACTGAAAAACTCGCCGCGGCTCAGCACTACACCCGCCTTGGGCTCGGTGGCGCCATACACCACCCGCTGAATCCGTGCGTGCACGATCAAACCCGCACACATGCTGCATGGCTCCAGCGTCACGTACAGGGTGCTGCCGGGCAGACGGTAATTGGCCAGGCTTTGCGCAGCTGCGCGAACCGCCACCATTTCGGCGTGAGCACTGGGATCATGGCTGGAGATCGGACAATTGAAGCCGCGCCCGATGATCTCGCCATCGTGCACCAGCACTGCGCCAACCGGCACCTCACCCAATACAGCGCCCTCGGCAGCCAAGGCCAGCGCCTCACGCATAAAGTGCTGGTCCTGGCTTCTGTCGATAATCTTCGGCTGACGCATTACTCGAACCCCAGAAGCAAGCGTCGCGAGCGAGCCGAGAGCAAGGCGGACGGAACGCAGCGACGAGACATATCAGGTAGATAGGCGAGGAGCGAGTACCGCCCAACACAGCAGTCAGCTTGCGCAGTAGCTTTCCTCATGGGCTGACCTGAATCGCGGCCATCAGACCGGTCTCCATATGATCGATGACATGACAGTGAAACATCCATACCCCCGGATTGTCGGCCACCAGGGCGATACGTGCAGTCTCGTTCTTACCCAGCAGATAGGTGTCGGTGTAATACGGGGTGATCTTGCGCCGATCCGAATCCAGTACCTTGAAGGTCATGCCGTGCAGATGGATGGGGTGCAGGTACTGGGCCATGTTACGTAGCACGAAGATATAGTGCCCGCCCTGTTTGAGGGTCGCAATCGGCCGATCCGCGCAGGTCTTGTCGTTGATATTCCAGGCCTGGCCGTTGATCTGCCAGTAACGGTAACCCGCATTTTCGACGTTCTCGGAGAGTGCCGCGGTCCACTCGAAGTTGAAGCGCAGAGTCTCGGCCTTAGCCAGATCCGGCTCGGCAATAGGGTTGGCTGGCAGCGCGGCAGGCCAGTCCCCAAGCGGTTCATTACTGACCTCGCTGACCAGAGTCGCCAGGCGCAGCGGGCCATTACGCAGGGATAACTCGGTTCCCGCAGCCGGTACCTTGAGCGCCAGATCCAGGCGCATGCCCGGCCCCAACCAGTACTCCTTGCCCAACGGCCTCGGCGCAACCGGATTGCCATCCAGGGCATAGATGCGCGCCTCGGCACCCGGCAGATTAAGCCGGTAAGTGACGGTGCTGTCGACATTGATCAGACGCAGTCGTACCACCTGACCGGCCGGCAGCGACAAGCTCGGCGCATGCTCGCCATTGATGGTGGCAAGCCTACCGCGCGTACCCTCACGCGCAGCCTCTCGCGGTACGCTGAACGCGGTGAACGCGCCCTGCTCATCCACATGCCAACTCTTCAGGCTCAGCGTACGCTCATGGCTAAAGCCGCTCGGCTCACGCTCTTCGATCACCAGCGGGCCGACCAGGCCACGGCCTAGTTGCTCGGAGCTGGTGGTGTGCGGGTGATACCAGAAGCTGCCCGCATCGGGCGTGACGAACTGATAGTCGAAGTACTCGCCCGGCAGCACCGGCAACTGCGAGACATAGGGCACCCCGTCCATTTCCAGTGGCAGACGGATACCGTGCCAGTGAATGGTGGTCTGCTGCTCGAGCTTGTTGATGAAGCGCACGCGCAACACATCGCCCTGTCGGCCACGAATCTCCGCACCTGGCGCCAGCCCACCGTAGCCCCACGCCGGGGTTGTATGACCGGGCACCAGTTCGAGGTCGAGCGGCGCGGCGATCAACTCATAGTCATGGGTTTTCCGGTCGAACGGGCGGCCCAGCCAGTAACGCGCGCCACCGGCACCAAGGCCGACCACGCCGAGTCCGGCCAGGCCGGCAAGCATCTGTCTGCGGGTAAAAGACATATTCATTTCCATAACCCGGATGAAACCCGGGAGAACATCACCCCGGACGTCATCCGGGCCACCAATTGCAACATCTTCTCATTTAAGCGCTGCCACTGGCGACCCCAGGGACGGGACAGATTGCCGCAGCGATTGCCAGAAACGACAAGGGCAGCCTGAGCTGCCCTTGTCGTCTTAGATCACTCCCACTCGATGGTAGCGGGCGGCTTGCTCGACACGTCATAGGTGACGCGCGAGATGCCTTCGATCTCGTTGATGATGCGGTTGCTGACTTTTTCCAGCAACTCGTAAGGCAGGTGCGCCCAACGCGCGGTCATGAAGTCGATGGTTTCCACCGCGCGCAGGGCCACGACCCAGGCGTAACGACGACCATCCCCCACCACGCCAACCGACTTGACCGGCTGGAACACCACGAAGGCCTGGCTGGTCTTGTGATACCAGTCGAAGTTGCGCAGCTCTTCGATGAAGATGTGGTCGGCGCGGCGCAGGATGTCCGCGTACTCCTTCTTCACTTCGCCGAGGATGCGCACCCCCAAGCCCGGACCCGGGAACGGGTGACGGTAGACCATGTCGTAAGGCAGGCCCAACTCCAGACCGATCCTGCGCACTTCGTCCTTGAACAACTCACGCAGGGGCTCGACCAGCTTGAGGTTCATTTCTTCTGGCAGGCCGCCGACGTTGTGGTGGCTCTTGATCACGTGAGCCTTGCCAGTCTTGGCGCCAGCCGACTCGATCACGTCCGGGTAGATGGTGCCCTGGGCGAGGAACCTGATGTCGTGCAGCTTGGACGCTTCGGCATCGAACACATCGATAAAGGTGCGACCGATGATCTTGCGCTTCTTCTCCGGGTCAGCCTCGCCGGCCAGGTTGCCAAGAAACTGCTCTGCGGCATTGGCACGGATCACCTTGACCCCCATGTTCTCGGCGAACATGGCCATCACCTGCTCGCCTTCATGCAGGCGCAGCAAGCCGTTGTCGACGAACACACAGGTCAGCTGATCACCGATGGCTTTGTGCAGCAGCGCCGCAACCACCGAGGAATCGACGCCACCCGACAGGCCGAGCAACACGTTGGCACTGCCGACCTGGGCGCGCACCTGGGCGATGGCATCTTCGACGATATGCGATGGGGTCCACAGGGCCTCACAGCCGCTGATCTCCAGAACGAAACGCGAGAGAATGCGCCCGCCCTGCTTGGTGTGGGTCACTTCCGGATGGAACTGCACACCGTAGTAGCCACGCTGGTCGTCCGACATCGCGGCGACCGGGCAGCTCGGGGTGCTGGCGAGGATATGGAAACCCTCCGGCAGCGCGGTGACCTTGTCGCCGTGGCTCATCCACACGTCCAGGCCGAATACGCCGTCGTCATCGACATGGTCTTCGATGCCTTGCAGCAGGCGGCCCTTGCCGACCACATCGACACGGGCATAACCGAACTCGCGCACATCCGAGCCCTGCACCTTACCGCCAAGCTGTTCGGCCATGGTCTGCATGCCATAGCAGATGCCCAGCACCGGCACCCCGAGATCGAACACCGCATGCGGCGCACGCGGGCTGTCGGCTTCATGCACCGACTCCGGGCCGCCAGCAAGGATGATGCCGCGCGGGGCGAAAGCGCGGATGTCCTCGTCGCTCATGTCGAACGGGTGCAGCTCGCAGTACACGCCGATCTCGCGCACGCGGCGGGCGATCAACTGGGTGTACTGGGATCCGAAATCAAGGATCAGGATGCGATGGGCGTGAATATCAGGGGCCATGGCCGTTTCTCTCAGCGGAATTCACAAATGACAAGGGGCTGCCCCGTTTTTCTCAACAGCAACAGCCCCATGTTTTCTCAACTCTTTAAAAATGGATTTGCCGTGTCGCGAGCGCAGGACCGGCCAGGCGGAGAGAGGCGAGAAAGCGGAGTTTGCTGTAGCAAATGAGCATTTCGAGCTTCTCTCCAACACCGCCGGTGCAAGCGCAGCAACGGCACATCCATTTTTAGCCGACGCGGTAGTTCGGCGCCTCTTTGGTGATCTGCACATCATGCACGTGTGATTCAGCCATGCCGGCACCCGTGATACGGACAAACTCCGGCTTGGTGCGCATCTCTTCGATGGTGGCACTGCCGGTGTAGCCCATGGAGGCACGCAGGCCGCCGGTCAGCTGATGAACGATGCCGGACATCGTGCCTTTATAGGGCACGCGCCCTTCGATGCCTTCCGGCACCAGCTTCTCGGCACCGGCGGAAGAGTCCTGGAAGTAACGATCCGAGGAACCTTGGGCCTGGGACATGGCACCCAGCGAGCCCATGCCGCGGTAGGCCTTGTAGGAGCGTCCCTGGAACAACTCGACTTCACCCGGTGCCTCTTCGGTACCGGCCAGCATCGAGCCGATCATCACGCAGGACGCACCGGCGACAATGGCCTTGGACAGGTCGCCGGAGAAACGGATACCACCGTCGGCAATCAGCGGCACACCAGTGCCTTCCAATGCCGCCGCAACGTTGGCCACCGCAGAAATCTGTGGCACACCGACACCTGCGACGATCCGCGTGGTGCAGATCGAGCCCGGACCGATGCCGACCTTGACCCCGTCGGCACCCGCCTCGACCAACGCCTTGGCCGCATCGCCGGTGGCGATGTTGCCACCGATGACCTGGACCTCGGGGAAGGTTTGCTTGACCCAGCGCACGCGATCGATCACGCCCTTGGAATGGCCATGAGCGGTATCGACGATGATCACATCGACACCGGCAGCCACCAGCGCGGCGACCCGGTCAGCGGTATCAGCACCGGTACCGACGGCGGCACCCACGCGCAAACGACCCTGATCGTCCTTGCTGGCCAGCGGATAAGCCTTGGCTTTCTCGATGTCCTTGACGGTCATCATGCCCTTGAGGGTGAAGGCGTCATCGACGATCAATACCTTTTCGATGCGGTGCTTGTGCAACAACTCGCGCACGATCTCCTTATCGACCCCTTCCTTGACCGTGACCAGACGCTCTTTCGGCGTCATCACTTCACGCACAGTGGCGTCCAGGCGATTCTCGAAACGCACGTCGCGCGAGGTGACAATGCCGACCAGGTCGCCATCGGACAGCACCGGTACGCCGGAAATATTGTTCTGCCGGGTCAGCTCGAACAGATCACCGACAGTGGCGTCGGCGTCGATGGTGATCGGGTCCTTGACCACGCCAGACTCGTAGCGCTTGACCTTGCGCACTTCGGCAGCCTGCTGCTCGGAGGTCATGTTCTTGTGAACGATGCCAATGCCACCTTCCTGTGCCATGGCAATGGCCAGACGGGCTTCGGTGACGGTGTCCATGGCGGCGGACAGCAGCGGGATATTCAGTTCGATACCACGGGTCAGGCGAGTCTTGAGGCTGACATCCTTCGGCAGAACTTCGGAATAACCTGGAATAAGTAGAACGTCGTCGAAGGTAAGAGCTTCTTGACTGATACGCAGCATGGCGGGGGCTCCCGGACGGGAAAATTGGAAGCGCGCCATTATACTCAGGCGTCCCCTCCCACTCAATGCAAAGAATCGGTTATGCCATCCGCTCGTCACGAACAGGACAAACGCCATAGCCGCCGAGCCTCAGCATTCGACCTGTACCAGAGAGACCGGATAGCCCAAGCGCTCGGCGAATTCGTCTAAAAAACTGGGTTTGAACGCCGCCGCGGCCCAGTTATTGAAGATAAACCCCAGATTGGAAAAGCCGCAGGGCTGCAGGAATAGAAAGCCATTGATGTCGTCTTCGTGCCCGCATTCCGGACAAATAAAGTTATCCGTATGGCCGGGCATCCATTCCTCCAGGCTGTCGAACAAGGCCTCGCCGATCTCCTGACGACACTGCGGACAACCCGCTTCCTCCAGAAACCCCTGCTGCGGGGTGAAGATGCAACGCTTGTAGACGATTTCCAGCCCCCGCACGGACTGATCGAACGGCAGTAAATGCGGATGACTCACCACCCGACGGGCACCCGGGGCAATGCCATAGGCCATTTTGTTGAAGCTGCGTCCACAGGTGGTCAGCTGCTGCTCGATGATATTTTGCTGCACCAGCCAACGCACGATGGCCCGCGACCTGGCTTCATGCCCGGGGAAACTGGAGATTTGCGGGACGATGATGGCTTGTTGCTCGCTCATGAAACGCTCGAGGTCGATATTAAAAGGCGCGCAGCTTAATCCGCTGACGCCTTGGGTCAAGGTCAACGGCCTATGGCAGGCTTGGCAAAGCCTTTATCATGCCGACCATGATCAAAGATCCCTTTCAACGCCTGAACCTCGACCGTGAGGTGCTCAGCGTCAGCCAGCTCAACAACCGCGCACGTCTGCTGCTGGAGGATGTGTTTTCCGGCATCTGGGTCGAGGGGGAAATCTCCAACCTGGCCAAGCCGGCCTCCGGGCACATTTATTTCACCCTCAAGGATAGTCAGGCGCAGGTGCGCTGCGCGCTGTTCCGACAGAACGCGGCCCGAGTCCGTCAGGCCCTGCGCGACGGCTTGGCGGTCAAGGTGCGCGGCAAGGTTTCGCTGTTCGAAGGGCGTGGCGATTACCAACTGATTCTCGACACGGTCGAACCGGCCGGCGACGGCGCCCTGCGCCTGGCCTTCGAGGCCCTGAAGGAGAAGCTCAGTGGCGAAGGATTGTTCGCCGCCGAAAACAAGCTCGCCCTGCCCAAGCATCCCAAGCGCATCGGCATTGTCAGCTCACCGACCGGCGCGGTTATTCGCGACATCATCAGCGTGTTCCGCCGTCGCGCACCGCAGGTCGAACTGACCCTGATTCCCACCGCAGTCCAGGGCCGCGAAGCCACCGGACAGATTGTCCGCGCCCTGCACTTGGCCGACCGCAAGGGTTTCGATGCACTGATACTGGCCCGCGGCGGCGGCTCCCTGGAAGACCTCTGGTGCTTCAACGAAGAGGCCGTGGCGCGCGCGATTGCCGCCTGTAGCACGCCTATCGTCAGCGCCGTGGGCCACGAAACCGACGTCTCGATCAGCGATTTCGTCGCCGACGTCCGCGCACCGACGCCGTCTGCCGCCGCCGAGCTGCTGGCACCGGACAGCAGCGAACTGGTACAGCGCCTGCACAACCTGCAACGCCGTCTGCATCTGCGCATGCAAAACCGCCTGGAGCGCGAGCGCATGCGCCTGGACGGCCTGAGCCGGCGCCTGCGTCACCCCGGCGAACGCCTGCGCCAGCAGGCGCAACAACTGGATGATCTGGAGATGCGCATGCAGCGTGCCTTCGAGCGTCAGCTGAACAACCGCCGCGAGCGCCTCGCTCGCCTGGAAACACGCCTCGCCGGCCAGCATCCCGGGCGCACGCTGAAACTGCTGCGCCAACGCCTCGACAGCCTCGCCGAGCGCCTGCCGCGCG
Organism: Pseudomonas taeanensis MS-3; assembly: GCF_000498575.2. Lineage (GTDB taxonomy): Bacteria > Pseudomonadota > Gammaproteobacteria > Pseudomonadales > Pseudomonadaceae > Aquipseudomonas > Aquipseudomonas taeanensis. Next base: position 358,728 of record NZ_AWSQ01000002.1, on the reverse strand, counting down.
CCATCCGTGAAGGCCTGAAACAGCGCCGACTGCAACTACAAAGCCAGGTGCAAACGCTGAACGCGGTCAGCCCCCTGGCAACCCTCGGCCGCGGCTACAGCATTCTCCTCGACGAGCGGCATCGCGCGATCCGCAGCGCCGCCGACACCCATCCAGGCCAACGCCTCAAGGCCCGCCTGGCCGATGGCGAACTGGATGTACGGGTCGAGGACAATCACCTGGAACCCGTGACACTTTCGCTGCTGGATTAACCAACTGTGGATGGGGGAGACCTAGTTCCTCCACCCGACTCAGGGAAACATGATGCGCCTGCTGCTCTTGATACTCGTTTTCTGCCTCGCCTTGCCGACCCACGCCGAAGGTTTTATCAGCCGCCTGCTGAACCAGCCGGTACCCGGCGGCGTCGCGGTGATCGACCTCGGCCCTGCTGTCAGCGCGCCGCGCGCCCACTATCAAGACAAGCCCGTACTGGTGATCCACGAAGACGCCAAGCGCTGGATTGCCATCGTCGGCCTGCCGCTCAGCACAAAGCCCGGCACCCAGCAGATAACGCTACAGAACCACAATGGCAGGCAGACGCTGGGCTTCGAGGTGGGCAGCAAACACTACCAAGAGCAACGCATCAGCATTAAGAACAAGCAACAGGTCAACCCGAACCAAGCCAACCTCAAGCGTATCAACCGCGAGTTGGCCGAACAGACCCGGGCCTACCGGCAATTCAGCCCGCGCCAGCCGAGCAACCTGCTGTTCGACAAGCCGGTCAATGGTCCACTGTCCAGCCCCTTCGGTCTGCGCCGCTTCTTCAACGGTGAAGAACGCAACCCGCACTCCGGCCTGGATTTCGCGGCGAGCCGCGGCACACCGATCAAGGCGCCGGCCGCCGGCAAGGTGATTCTGCTCGGCGATTACTTCTTCAACGGCAAGACGGTATTCGTCGACCACGGCCAGGGTTTGATCAGCATGTTCTGTCACCTCTCGGAAATCGGCGTGAAGCTCGGCGACGAACTGCCGCGTGGCGGCGTACTCGGCAAGGTTGGCGCCACCGGCCGCGCCACCGGGCCGCACCTGCACTGGAATGTCAGCCTCAACGACGCACGCATCGACCCGGCGATCTTTATCGGCGCGTTCAAGCCCTGAGTCATGCACGCTTACAGTCTCGGTTTGGGCAGGCGCATTCAGTTTGCTAAGGTGCGCTCGCCTTAACAGACCGGATACCACACTTCCTCCACTGACTCAAAATCCGACACGGAGCTGTATATGCCTCAAGCGCTTGCCACCTGGCTTGACTGGCTGCAACAACATCCCGAACTGCTCACCCTGTCTGCGACTGCCCTGTTGGTGCTGGTCGCCATACTGTGCAACTGGATCGTCAAACGCATCCTCGTGCGCGGTCTCTACCGCGTGCTAAACGCCACCCAGTTCGGCCAGGAAGCACAGATTCAGCACAACGGCATCATCAAGCGACTGGCTAACATAGTCCCGGCCCTGGTGCTGTCGAGCGGTGTGACACTGATCCCGGACTTGCCGGACAGCGCGGTCAGCGTGGTACGCAACGTCTGCGGCGCCTTTATTGTGCTGACCATCGCCCTGGCCCTGAGCGCCCTGCTCGACATAATCAACACCCTCTACCAGCGCAGACCCGAGGCTCACCTTCGGCCTATCAAGGGCTATATGCAGGTGCTGAAGATTCTGACCTTTGTCATCGCGACAATTTTGATGGTCGCCACCCTGATCGACCGTTCGCCGCTGATCCTGCTGTCCGGCCTGGGCGCCATGGCCGCCGTGCTGATGCTGATCTTCCAGGACACTCTGCTGTCCCTGGTGGCCAGCGTGCAGATTTCCTCCAGCGATATCATTCGCGTCGGCGACTGGGTCGAGATGCCGCAACTGAATGCCGACGGCGACGTGATCGACATCGCCCTGCACACCGTGAAGGTGCAGAACTGGGACAAGACCATCACGACCATTCCAACCCGCCGCTTTATCACCGACCCCTTCAAGAACTGGCGCGGCATGCAGGAGTGTGGTGGCCGAAGGATCAAGCGCTGCCTGTACCTGGATCAGACCAGCATCGGCTTTCTCGACCAGGAGGCTATCGCCCGCCTGCAAGGGTTCAAGCTGCTCAAGCAGTACCTGAAGAGCAAGCACAGTGAGCTACTCAGCTGGAACAGCGAACTGGCCGACGACAGCCAGGAGCCCGCCAACACCCGGCGCATCACCAATATCGGCACCTTCCGCGCCTACGTGGAGCACTACCTGCGCCAGCACCCCGCCATTCACCAGGAGATGACCCAGTTGGTACGCCAGCTCAGCCCCACCGCAGATGGCTTGCCGCTGGAGCTGTACTGCTTCACCAACACCACGTCCTGGGGACGTTACGAGAGCATTCAGTCGGACATATTCGACCACATGCTGGCGATCCTCCCCGAGTTCAACTTGCGGGTGTTCCAGCATCCCAGCGGGGCGGACATGCGCGAACTGGGACGTAGTCAGGCGCTGCCAACCCTACCCTGACGGCGCCCGCCAGCCCTGCCCGCCCGACTCGGGCGAGCAGGAAAATGAGCTGCACAATCGCTACGCAGTGCGCCCGCCATCCACGCAATAAAATTGCGCAAAACTCACCCTAGCGATCGTTATCACCAATTTTTTATGAGGGCTTGCCAGATTTGAGCGCCATAGATAGGGTTGACGCCATGAACGCTAATCACACCCTTATTCTGTTGTGCCAACACGCCAACCTCTGCCTGGTCAGCCAGCAACTGCGTAGCTAACCCCTCACGCCAGTGCCTCGCCCTCTTTCTAGATTCTGCACGGCCCGCCGACTGCGACCGTCGCTAAAAGGACATTCAGATGAGCATGCTCAAAGATCCATCCAGCAAATACCGCGCATTCCCGGCTATTGACTTGCCGGATCGCACCTGGCCCTCGAAGACCATCACCGAGGTGCCGATCTGGTGCAGCTCTGACCTGCGCGACGGCAATCAATCGCTGATCGAACCAATGGATGCCGAGAAGAAGATGCGCTTCTTCAAGACCCTGGTGCAGGTCGGCATCAAGCAGATCGAAGTGGGCTTCCCCTCCGCCTCGCAGACCGATTTCGATTTCGTGCGCCGCCTGATCGAAGAAGGCCACATCCCTGAAGACACCACCATTCAGGTGCTGACCCAGGCCCGTGAAGACCTGATCACCCGCACCTTCGAGTCACTCAAGGGCGCCAAGCGAGCCATCGTCCACGTCTATAACGCTACGGCACCGTCGTTCCGGCGCATCGTCTTCAACCAGGACAAAGCCGGGGTAATCGGCATCGCCGTGAATGCCGCGCGCATCATCAAAGACCTGGCTGCGCAGCAACCCAGCACCGAATGGACCTTTCAATACTCGCCGGAGATCTTCACCTCCACCGAACTGGAGTTTGCCGTTGAGGTCTGCGATGCGGTGCTCGACGTATGGCAACCGACGCCGGCCAACAAGGCCATCCTCAACCTGCCGGCAACCGTGGAAGTGGCCACGCCAAATGTCTATGCCGACCAGATCGAGTGGTTCGGCCGCCATATCAGCCGCCGCGACAGCGTATTGATCAGCCTGCACACCCACAACGACCGCGGCACGGGCGTAGCCGCCAGCGAACTGGGCCTGATGGCCGGCGCCGATCGTGTCGAGGGCTGCCTGTTCGGCAATGGCGAGCGAACCGGCAACGTCGACCTGGTCAACCTGGCTCTCAACCTCTACACCCAGGGCATTCACCCGGGCCTGGATTTCTCCGATATCGACAACGTGCGCAAGGTGGTCGAGGAGTGCAACCAGATCCCGGTGCATCCGCGTCACCCCTATGTCGGCGACCTGGTGCACACCGCGTTCTCCGGCTCGCACCAGGACGCGATTCGCAAGGGCTTCAGCCAGCAGGACGCCAACGGTATCTGGGAAGTCCCCTACCTGCCGATCGACCCGGCCGATATCGGCCGCAGCTACGAGGCAGTGATTCGCGTCAACAGCCAGTCAGGCAAGGGCGGCATCACCTACCTGCTCGAACAGGAGTACGGCATCTGCCTGCCACGACGCATGCAGATCGAGTTCAGTCAGGTAGTACAGAAGGAAACCGATCGCCTGGGTCTGGAAATGAGCGCCGAGCAGATCCACAGCTTGCTCGACAGCGAATACCTGCAAGCCACTGCGCCTTATGCGCTGAAGGGCCATCGCCTGCAGGAAGAGAACAGCACCAGCGCGGTAGACGTGGAAGTCATCAGCAAAGGTGACACTCAACACTGGCGCGGTATCGGCAAGGGGCCACTGGAAGCCCTGGTCGCCGGCTTGCCGGTAGACGTGGAAATCATGGACTACGCCGAACACGCCATCGGCGCCGGCACCAATGCCAAGGCGGCGGCGTACATCGAACTGCGCGTCGACGGCGGCCGCTCGCTGTATGGAGTCGGCATCGACGAAAACCTCACCACCGCGAGTTTTCGTGCCCTGTTCAGCGCCCTCAACCGTTCGCTGAAACAAGCCGAGGCGCAAGCCGCCTGAGCGGTATAGCCACAGACAACAACGCCGGGCACTGCCCGGCGTTTGTTTGTCCGTAGGGTGAGATGAGCGCAGCCGGGTTAGATGTTCAGCCGAAAGCCGTCCGCATCCAGATAAGCCGGAAAACGCTCGCGGTAAGCAGCCAACGCGGCGCCAGACAGCCTGACCCGGAACACCCCGGCCGCCGCTTCGGCATTCAGCAATGAGTCGCCCTGAAAGTCCAGCACCTGAGAGTCGCCGCTATAGGGGTGGCCCTTACCGTCTGCGCCAACACAGTTCACCGCCGCAACGTAACAGAGGTTTTCGATGGCCCGTGCCGGCAACAGCCGGTTCCAGTGCTGACGCCGTGCGGCAGGCCAGTTGGCCGTATACAGCAGCAAATCGGTGTCATGCGAATCACGGCTCCACACGGGGAAGCGCAGGTCATAGCAGATCAGTGGACGCACCTGCCAGCCCTTGAGCTCCTGTAGCACCTGCTCCTCACCAGCGCTGAAATGCTTGTGCTCGCCGGCCATGCGAAACAGATGGCGCTTGTCGTAGTACGCCAAAGAACCGTCGGGACGTGCCCACAGCAGACGATTGCGGTAGCTGCCGTCGGCGGTCTGGATGATCAGGCTGCCGGTGATCACCGCCTGCAACTGCACTGCCTGCGCCAGCAGCCACTGACTGGTTGGACCACCCTCCGGCTCAGCAAGACCCGCAGAGTCCATGGAGAAGCCGGTAGTGAACATCTCCGGCAGCACCACCAGGTCGACGCCACGCGCCTGCTCGAACAAGGCCTGAAAGTGCGCGCGATTGGCCACAGGATCATGCCAGGCCAGCTCGCTCTGAATCAGCGCCAGTTCGAGATCAGGCAAACCGGTTAAATCGCGCATAGCTTCTCCGCCGCCTGACGCAAAGTCTCTTCACGCTTGGCAAAACAGAAGCGCACCAGACGCAGGTCCTTGGGCGCCTGTTGGTAGAACACCGAGACCGGGATGGTCGCCACGCCATGCTCGCGGGTCAGCCACTCAGACATGGCAACGTCGTCCAGGTCATCGCGAATCGCCGAATAATCGGCCAACTGAAAAAAGGTGCCGGCGGCGCGGGTGAAGCTGAAGCGCGAGTCGGCCAGCAGGTCGCAGAACAGGTCACGCTTGGCCTGGTAGAAGGCCGGCAACTGTTCGACATGTTCGGGGTGCTCGACCATGAAATCGGCCAGCGCCCATTGCAAGGGCGTAACGCCGCAGAAGCTGACGTACTGATGCACCTTACGCAGCTCGGCACTGAGGGCCGCAGGCGCGACCACATAGCCGGTCTTCCAGCCGGTGACGTGATAGGTCTTGCCGAATGAGCTGACGACGAAGGCGCGCTGATACAACTCCTCATGAGACACAACACTGACATGCTGCGCGCCGTCGAACACCAGATGTTCGTAGACCTCATCGCTGACCAGGTAGATGTCCCGATCACGAATCAGCGTAGCCAGGTGGTCCAGTTCGGTACGCGAGATCAGCGCACCGCTGGGGTTATGCGGGCTGTTGAGGATAATCAGGCGGGTTTTCGGGCTCAGGGCATCGCTCAAACGCTGCCAGTCGATGGAAAAATCCGGCTGCCCCAGCGGGACATGCACACAGCGCCCACCGGCCAGCTCTACTGCGGGCTCATAACTGTCGTAACAGGGATCGAAAACGATGACCTCATCGCCGGGTCGAATCAGCGTCTGAATCGCGCAGAAGATCGCCTGCGTCGCGCCCGGGGTGATGGTGATCTCGCTGTCCGCACTGACCGCACGGCCGTAGCAGCGTTGGATCTTCGCCGCCACCTGCTCGCGCAGGGCCGGCAGTCCGGTCATCGGCGAATACTGATTATGTCCGGCTGCGATATGCCGGCCCACCGCGTCGCACAGCGCTTGCGGCCCATCGAAATCCGGAAAGCCCTGAGACAGGTTGAGCGCCCCGGTTTCCATCGCCAACTGCGACATACGGGTGAAAATCGTGGTGCCTACATTGGGTAGTTTGCTGTTGATCATGGGCGCTTCCAGGTTCCGTGACAGTACGGGCTTGCTCGCAGCCAGCCCCGCCTACAACCGCCATAAGTCTGCACCAGGATTGCATCCGGGCAAGGACTGTCGTCGATGCGGCAGGATAGCCGATCGGCCAGATGCGCAAAAGGCACCCGAAGGTGCCTCTGTAGACCGAGCAAGCCCGACTCAGTAATGCCACTGCCGGCGGGCAGACAGTCGGGCGAATCTGCCACTCATCTCTGCCCGCTCGACTCTTCTAGCGGGCAAAAGCGCAGCGGGATCACTTCTTGTCTTTGCGCTTCTTCTCGGCCTTCTTATGGTGGCTCATCAAACGGCGCTTCTTGTTCACCTGGCGGTCAGTGAGGGTGTTCTTGTTGCCCTCGTAGGGATTCTCCCCACCCTTGAACTCGATTCGAATCGGCGTACCGACCAGCTTGAGTACGCGCCGGTAGGTATTTTCCAGGTAGCGAACATAGGCCTTGGGCACCTTGTCCACCTGGTTACCGTGGATCACGATCAACGGCGGGTTGGCGCCACCGAGGTGGGCATAACGCAGTTTGATCCGGCGATTGTTGACCATCGGCGGCGCGTGATCGCCGACCGCATCTTCGAGGATCTGCGTCAGGCGGTTGGTTGGCCAGCGGGTGATCGCCGACTTGAACGAGGCCTGCACCGACTTGTACAGGTGACCGACCCCTGTGCCATGCAGGGCCGAGATGAAGTGGATGTCGGCGAACTCGACGAAGAACAACCGACGCTGCAGTTCGGTCTTCACGTAATCGCGCTCGCCGGGCTCCATGCCATCCCACTTGTTCAAGGCGATGACCAGGGCGCGACCGCTTTCCAGCACGAAGCCGAGCAAGTTGAGGTCGTGATCGACCACCCCTTCACGGGCATCCATGACGAACACCACGACGTTGGAGTCCTGGATCGCCTGCAGGGTTTTCACTACCGAGAACTTTTCCACCGCCTCGAAAATCTTGCCGCGGCGGCGTACCCCAGCAGTGTCGATCAGGGTGTATTTCTCATCGTCGCGTTCGAACGGGATGTAGATGCTGTCACGGGTGGTGCCGGGCTGGTCATAGACGATCACCCGATCTTCACCGAGCATGCGGTTGACCAGAGTCGACTTGCCGACGTTAGGCCGGCCGATGATCGCCAGCTTGATCCCATCCTTTTCACTCGGACCCGGAATCCGCTTGGCCTCCTCGCCCTCGGCGACCTCCTCATCCTCGAGCGACTCCTCCTCACCGGCATCCTTGGGGAAACCACCCAGTACCGCTTCGAGCATCTGGGTAATGCCGCGGCCATGGGCGCCGGCGATGGCCAGTGCCTCCCCCATGCCCAGCGGGCTGAACTCGGCGCGCGCCAGATCGGGGTCGAGGTTATCGACCTTGTTCACCAGTAGAAAGGTGTGCTTGTTGCGCTTGCGCAGGTGCTCGCCAATCATCTGGTCGGCCGCCGACAACCCGGCCCGCGCATCCACCATGAACAGCACTGCATCGGCCTCTTCGATCGCCTGCAGCGACTGTTCGGCCATCTTCTCGTCGATGCCCTCCTCATCCCCGGAGATACCACCGGTATCGATAAGGATGTAGGTCCGTCCTTGCCACTTCGCCTCACCGTATTGACGATCACGGGTTAAGCCCGACAGGTCGCCGACAATCGCGTCGCGGCTCCGGGTCAAGCGGTTAAAGAGGGTGGACTTGCCAACGTTAGGGCGGCCCACCAGGGCAATTACGGGAACCATGAGGCTCTCCACTTCGTTATTTCAAAAAATACAAAAGCCGCTGCACAGGCAGCGGCCGGAAATTATCGCGGCATCACGATGGCTGCAATGCGCTCATTGAGTGCATTGCAGCCTAGTCAAACCTGTTAGCGAATGGTCAGGGCAACCAGCTTGCCGCCATTGCCGAAGGCATACAACCAACCACCCACTACCAAGGGACGCGCACGCAGACCATCACTGTCAACGCGAACACGCCCGACAAAACGGCCATCCACCTGGCTGATCAGGTGCAGGTAACCTTCCAGATCACCGAAGGCCACATAGCTGGAGAACACTTCAGGTGCCGACAACTGCCGGCGGGCCAAGGCGTCATTATTCCAGAGAGCCGATGCGGAACGCTCATCAATGCCTTCGACCGCGCCGCTGGCCAGACTGACATAGACGTTACCGAAGCCCTGTGCCACCCCCACCGAACTGGAGGCTTCGCGCTGCCACAGCACACGACCGCTTTCCAGCTCCAGAGCGGCCACCCGCCCTTGATAGCTGACGACATACAGGGTGCCACCGGAAAGCAGCAGGCCACCGTCGATATCGACAACCCGATCCAACTCGGAACGCCCTTGCGGGATCGCCACGCGCTGTTCCCACACCGGCAAGCCACGCTGTGCGTCAAGGGCGATGACCTTGCCGCTGGACAGACCGGCAATCGCCAGACGGTTGGTCAGCACCGGACTGCCGGTGCCACGCAGAGTCAGTACTGCTGGGGTGCTTTCGTAAATCCAGCGCTGGCTACCAGTATCGGCATCGAGTGCAATCAGGCGGTCGTCCTGGGTCTGCACCAACACCACGTCACCGTTAATCGCCGGCGCAGCCAACACTTCACTGGTGACTCGTGCTCGCCACTTCTCCTCGCCATTGCTGGTATCCAGGGCAATCACTTCGCCCTTGAGGGTACCGAGCAACACCAGACCATAACCGGCACCCACGGCCCCGGACACTGGCACCTCAAGGTCCTGCTTCCAGATTACCTTACCGGTCATACGATCGAGCGCCATGACCAGCCCCTCGACGTCAGCGGCATAGATACTCTCGCCATCGACAGCCGGTACCAGCATGTTGAAGGTTTCGCCCTGGCCTTCGCCTACCGAACGACTCCACTCTTTCTGCAGCTGCACTTCTTCTGTGAAGTCAGGCAGGTCAGCTGGCGGTAATTCCTTTTTACTGTTGCTGCTGCAACCCACAACCAAAACGGCCAGAGCCAGCAGTGCGGCATTTTTCCAGCGCATCACGTCACGCATCCCCTTTCGCCAGGTCGTCTAGCTTCATTTGCAAACTGCCCACAGCGGCGTCGTCAGACAGTGCTGCCTTGGCTTTTACATAGGCGGCATGTGCCTCATCGCTGCGCCCCAGCTTTACCAACAAGTCGCCCTTGAGCTCTTCGCGGCCAGCCAGATACGCCTGATCGACATCACCATTGAGTAGCTTGAGCGCCGCTTCGGCTTTGTCTTGCGCGGCCAGTACACGGGCCAATCGCTGGCGAGCCAGCTCAGCCAAGGTATCATCCGCCGGCTCATCGACAATCGCTTGCAGCTCAGCGGCGGCATCGTCCAACTGGTCAGCCTCGACCGCCACTTTGGCGGCAAACAGGCCGGCGTACTGGGCGTAATGCGTGCCCGCGAAATCGCTCTTGAGCTTGCCCGTCAACTCGGCAACCTTAGCCACATCGGGCTGACCACTCGGGTTCAGTGCGGTTTCCAGCAACTGCTGGTAGAGCATCGAAGCACTCTGCGCCTGGTTGGCCTGGTATTTTTGCCAGCCCTGCCAGCCAAACACTATCACCAGCGCCAACACACTACCGGTGAGCAGCGGCTTGCCATTGCGCGACCACCACTCCTTGACTACCGCCAGCTCTTCATCATCGGTACGCGAAACCACCCCAATACTCCTATTCGCTAAATCGGCGTTTGCCTTAAGGCTGTTCTAAACAGGTTGCCAGATGCTCGGCTAAAGCATCCCAAGCGATACTCTGTTGTTCGCCCTGGTCCCGCAGCGGCTTGCAACCTACCACTTGCTGGGCCAGTTCGTCTTCACCCAAGATCAGGGCATACAGCGCGCCACTCTTGTCGGCCTTCTTAAATTGGCTCTTGAAACTCCCCGCACCGGCATTCACCTGCAGACGCACACCAGGCAACTGGTCACGCAGACGCTCGGCCAGACTCAATGCGGCCAACTCCGCCGGTTCACCAAACGCACACACATACAGATCGATCTGGCGGGCGATTTCCGCCGGCACTTTACCCAGGGTTTCGACCATCAGCACCAAACGCTCGATACCCATGGCAAAACCCACACCCGGTGTCGGTTTGCCGCCCATCTGCTCGACCAGGCCATCGTAACGGCCACCGGCGCATACAGTGCCCTGTGCACCGAGCTGGTCGGTGACCCACTCGAACACGGTCTTGCTGTAATAATCCAGACCGCGGACCAGCTTCGGGTTGATCACATAAGGAATACCCGCCACATCCAATCGCGCCTTCAGCCCTTCGAAGTGCACGCGTGATTCGTCATCCAGGTAATCCGCCAGTTTCGGCGCATCGATCAGCAGAGCCTGAGTCTCAGGCGACTTGCTATCAAGAATCCGCAGCGGGTTGCTACTCAGACGACGGCGGCTGTCCTCATCGAGCTGATCGGCACGTGCAGCAAGATACTCGACCAGCGCCTCACGATATGTCGCGCGCGCCTCACTGGTGCCCAGGCTGTTGAGCTCCAGAGTCACCGCATCACGAATCCCGAGCAAACCCCAGAGACGCCAGGTCAGCACGATAAGCTCGGCGTCGATGTCCGGGCCATCGAGATTGAACACCTCGACACCAATCTGATGGAACTGACGGTAGCGACCTTTCTGCGGTCGCTCATGGCGGAACATAGGACCTATGTACCACAGCTTCTGGGTTTGCCCAGCACCCGCCAGGCCATGCTCGAGCACCGCGCGTACGCAGGCAGCAGTGCCCTCTGGACGCAGGGTCAGCGAATCGCCATTACGGTCGGCAAAGGTGTACATCTCTTTTTCGACGATGTCGGTGACTTCACCGATAGAGCGCTTGAACAACTCGGTGAATTCGACGATCGGCATGCGGATCTGTCGATAGCCATAGCCATCCAGCAGACTCGCGACGCTGCCTTCAAGGTAACGCCAAAGCGGGGTTTGTTCAGGCAGGATGTCATTCATGCCACGAATGGCTTGCAGGGACTTGCTCAATTCAATTCCTTAGACGCTCTTGGTTCCGAGAGGCTTAGCCACGTGCGATCACTGCAGCATCGGCGGCAACCTTCTCGGCCGCTTTCTGCCGAATGAGCCTTTCCAGCTCATCCACCAGGTTATCGTTATTCAGTTTTTGCGCTGGTTTACCGTCGATGTAGATCAGATTGCTCGGCGAACCGCCAGTCAGGCCGACATGCGCCTCCTTGGCTTCGCCTGGGCCATTGACCACACAGCCGATGACTGCGACATCAAGCGGCACCAACAGATCTTCCAGCCGCCCTTCTAGGTCGTTCATGGTTTTCACCACGTCGAAATTCTGCCGCGAACAGCTCGGGCAGGCGATGAAATTAATGCCCCGAGAGCGCAGACGCAGTGACTTAAGGATGTCGTACCCGACCTTGATCTCTTCTACTGGATCGGCCGCCAACGAAATACGAATGGTATCGCCAATCCCCTCGGCCAGCAGCATGCCCAGGCCGACCGCCGACTTCACCGTACCGGAACGCAGACCACCGGCTTCGGTGATGCCCAGATGCAGAGGTTGTTCGATTTGTTTGGCCAACAGACGATAAGCCGCGACCGCCATGAATACGTCCGAAGCTTTGACGCTGACCTTGAAGTCGGGAAAGTTCAGGCGATCCAGGTGCTCAACATGACGCAAGGCAGACTCGACCAAGGCCTCCGGGGTCGGCTCGCCGTATTTCTTCTGCAGGTCTTTTTCCAAAGAACCGGCATTGACGCCGATGCGAATCGGAATCCCCTTGCCACGCGCAGCCTCAACCACAGCCCGAACCCGATCTTCGCGACCAATATTGCCAGGATTGATGCGCAGGCAATCAACGCCCAGTTCGGCCACACGCAGCGCAATCTGATAATCGAAATGAATGTCGGCGACCAGCGGCAAGTTGACCAGTTTCTTGATTTTGCCGAACGCCTCGGCGGCGTCCATGTCCGGCACCGAGACCCGCACGATATCGGCACCAGCCTCTTCCAGACGGCGGATCTGCGCCACGGTCGCGACCACGTCGTTGGTGTCAGTGTTGGTCATGCTCTGCACCGAAATAGGCGCATCGCCACCTACAGGTACCTGGCCAACCCAGATTTTGCGCGATTGGCGACGCTTGATCGGTGATTCGCAATGCATGACTTACAACCCCAGTTTCAGGCGTGCAGTTTCGCCCGTAATGAAGGGCGAAACATCGACGGTTTGGCCGTTGTAGCTGACTTGAGCACCCCGAGCGAAGCCCAGTCGCAGCTCCAGGGGAGCCTGGCCTACCATGCTCAAACTTTCGCCGCCACGCTTCAGTGCACTGAACAGAATTTTACCCTTGGCATCGGTCAGCTGGACCCAGCAGTCTGCACTGAAAGTTAAATTGACCTGCCCTTCACCGGCGCCCAGCACTGGCTCGTCAACACTCTCGGGCACAGGACTGGTCACAGGCGCGCTCTCGACAGCAGTGGCCACTTCACCGGGCCCCGTCGGACTCAGTGCAGGACCGGCTTGCGGCTCCGCCGGGACCTCGGTTTGCACCTGCTCCTGCGCAGCCGTCGTCTCAGGCAGTGCACCCAGTTCGTCGACAACACTCGGCGGGCTCAATTCGATGCCGCCCTGAGCGGCCAAGACAGCCTGATCTTCGGGTTCATCCAGCGAATGAATTTGGGTGGTGCCATCCGCACCTTCCACTTCGACATGTTCAATGCTGGTCGCAGTCGACTCATCAGCCTGTCGTTCAGCCTGCTCCTGCCACCAATACAGGCCAGCGCCGATCACCCCCATCAGCAAGATAAAGCTGAAGAAACGCAAGATACGTTGCGAGTAACTCACCGGCTGCTCGATGCGCCCCAGGCTGTGCACGCTACTGCCTGCAGCATCGGTGCCGGTAAACTGATCGAATTCCAGAACCAGACGACTTTGATCCAGCTCAAGCAACTTGGCGTAAGCGCGGATATAACCGCGGGCAAAGGTGCTACCTGGCAATTTATCGAAATCGCCGTCCTCAATCTGACTCAGACGCTGAGGCGTCAGATTCAACCGCTCAGCCGCTTCAGCGACCGTCCAGCCCTTGCTCTCGCGGACCGTGCGCAGGGACTCACCGGGATTGACACGCTGAGCTGCTACAACTTCAGGATGAGCCGCTTTCATCTTTGCTCCGACAAGTACTGCTGATACTCCGGCGTACCGGGATAAAGGCGCTTCAACTGCAGACCCAGGCTGGCGGCTTTATCGCGATCCTCAAAAATTGTTGCCAGACGCGTGCCCAACAGCAGGCTGCGTGCGTCCTGCTCAACCAACGCACTATAGCTTTCGTAATAACCGCGAGCCGGTACGTAGGCCTTGTCCTCATAGGACATCATCGCCATTTCCATAAGGGCCTTGGGCTGACGACTGTTGAGCCGCAACGAACGTTGAAAGTACGCTTTTGCCTGCTCACGCCGCTTTAGCTCCAGGGCAGTCAAGCCAAGGTTCTCGAACACCCGCGAACGCTCGGGATAAAGCGTGTCCTGAGCTGCTTGCTGATAGCGCTCTAGGGCTTCCTCGTAGCGTTTTTGCTCGTATAAGAAACTGCCGTAATTATTCAGCAAGCGGGCATCGCCACTGCGCTGCGACAACGCTCTGCGGTAGTGCTCATCGGCCAACTTGGGCTCCATTTCGACCTGGAACACCAAGGCCAGTGCCGCATGTGCATCGGCACTGGACGGGTCGAGGTCTAGGGCTTTCTTCAGCGGAACCTTGGCTCGACCGCTGGCACCTTGCTGCAAATAGCCAATTCCCAACTGGATATAGGCATCACGGGCCTCATCGCGCCCCTTGTCGGTTCTCATTGGATCGACATCGCCGGTCGAAACACAACCGACCAGCAGGCTGGCGACTAACAAGAACAGCGCAGGGCGCAATAACATAAATTTTCCCTTAGGTTTTCTGATCAGCGGAACGCTGTGTGTTGGCCTCGTCGCTCAACTGACGCACGGCAATATAGCGTTCGCTACGGCGGGTACGGTCCATGACCTGGCCGACCAACTGCCCACAGGCAGCATCAATGTCCTCGCCACGCGTCGTGCGCACGGTGACACTGTGTCCGGCTTTGTGCAGCAGGTCCTGAAAGCGGCGAATAGCATTGTTGCTCGGCCGCTCGTACCCCGAGTGAGGGAAAGGATTAAACGGAATCAGGTTGATCTTGCAAGGCACTTCTTTGAGAAGTGCGATCATTTCCTCAGCATGCTCAGGCTTATCGTTGACATCCTTGAGCAGGGTGTACTCAATGGTCAGCACGCGCTTCTCGCCAAGACCCGAGATATAGCGTTTGCAAGCGGCCAGCAGCATTTCAAGGGGGTACTTCTTGTTGATCGGCACCAACTGGTTGCGCAGCGCATCGTTGGGCGCATGTAGCGACAGAGCCAGAGAGACGTCGATGACTTCACCCAGCTTGTCGATCATTGGCACTACGCCGGAGGTAGACAACGTCACCTTGCGCTTGGAGATGCCATAGCCGAGGTCGTCCATCATGATTTTCATGGCGGCGACCACATTGTCAAAATTCAGTAGCGGCTCACCCATGCCCATCATCACCACGTTGGTGATAGCGCGATCGATTTTCGCTGGCACGGAGCCGAAAGACTTATTGGCAATCCACACCTGACCGATCACTTCGGCGGCGCTCAGATCGCTATTGAAACCTTGTTTACCGGTGGAGCAGAAGCTGCAATCCAGCGCACAGCCGGCCTGTGACGACACACACAAAGTGCCACGCGAGCCTTGCGGGATATACACCGTCTCGACGCAGCTGCCGGAGGCCACACGCACCACCCACTTGCGGGTGCCGTCAGTGGAGATGTCTTCACTGACCACTTCCGGAGCGCGAATCTCAGCACAGGTCTTGAGCTTTTCGCGCAAGACCTTGCTGACATTACTCATGGCATCAAAGTCATCGATACCAAAGTGGTGAATCCACTTCATTATCTGCCCGGCACGGAAACGTTTTTCTCCGATGCTATCGAAGAACTGTTCCATTTCTGCCTGGGTCAGACCCAGCAGGTTAATTTTACCGGTAGCTTCAGTCATGGCTTCACCCTCGCACCACTCGCCTTAGCGAATGCGCGCGCAGACCTCGGTGGCCGCGAAGAAGTAGGCGATTTCACGAGCCGCGGAAGCTTCGGAATCGGAACCGTGGACGGCATTTTCGTCGATGGAAACCGCGAAATCAGCACGAATGGTGCCAGCGGCGGCTTCTTTTGGGTTGGTAGCGCCCATCAGCTCACGATTCTTAGCGATGGCACCTTCACCTTCCAGTACCTGGACGATTACCGGACCGGAAACCATGAAAGCAACCAGATCCTTGAAGAAACCACGCTCGCTGTGCTCGGCGTAGAAACCGCCAGCTTCGCGCTCGGACAGCTGAACCATCTTGGAGGCAACTACGCGCAGACCCGCTTTTTCAAAACGAGTGACGATTTCGCCAACCACGTTCTTGGCAACAGCATCCGGTTTGATGATGGAAAAAGTACGTTCAACAGCCATGAAAAACTCCAGAAAAAAGGATTAAAGCGGAAAATTAAACCCGCGGATTATACGCGGGTTACGGTTAAATGCGTAGGGCGGCGCCAGCACGGCGCTCGACTCAGCTGGCCTCTTCGATCCAGGCGGCCTGAATCGCCTCCAGAACCTTCTCACCGCCTCGCTGCGCATCATCGGAAAACTCCGGCAACTCCATCACCCAGCGGTGAAGGTCGACGAAATTAACGAAACGCGGGTCGACATCGGGCTTGCTCTCTGCCAACTGGATGGCGATTTCCAGCACATCAGTCCACTTCAGACTCATGACCTGCTCCTATGACGAAATGATCAGTGACCTTCGGACACCTGGTTGATGGTGTATTTAGGAATTTCCACCACCAGATCCTTATCGGCCACTACGGCCTGGCAGGACAGTCGCGAATTGGGCTCCAGCCCCCAGGCCTTGTCGAGCATGTCGTCTTCCAGTTCGTCGGAAGCCTCCATGGAGTTGAACCCTTCACGAATCACCACGTGACAGGTGGTGCAGGCACAGGACTTTTCGCAGGCATGCTCGATATCGATACCATTGCGCAGTGCGGCGTTGAGCACAGTTTCACCTGCCTGCACTTCGAATACCGCCCCTTCAGGACAATGCTCGGCGTGGGGCAGAAAGATGACCTGCGGCATGCTTATTCCTCAATCTCATTAAGACTACGGCCCGCCAGTGCGGACTTTACCGTTGCATCCAGGCGGCGCGCGGCAAAGGCGTCGGTCACCTGGGTCAGACGCTTGGTCTGCTGCTCGATGGCCAGGCCATCGTTACTTGCCATCAACTCACGCAACTGCTGGATCTGCGCCTCGATTGCCAGGCGCTCATCGGCTTCCAACAAGCGCTCGCCATCAACTTCCAGAGCAGCTTCAACCGCCTCAAGCAGACGTTGCGCATCCACCTGCTGCTCACGCAACACACGCGCCACTTTGTCATCGCTGGCATGCTGGAAGGAGTCCTGCAGCATCCTGGCAATTTCACCATCGGTCAGACCATAGGATGGTTTGACCTGGACGCTCGCCTCCACGCCCGAGGCCAGTTCACGCGCCGCGACACTGAGCAAGCCATCTGCATCGACCTGAAACGTCACGCGAATCTTCGCCGAACCGGCGACCATAGGCGGTATACCGCGCAACTCGAAGCGTGCCAGGGAACGACAATCGCTGATCAATTCGCGCTCGCCTTGCAGCACATGAATCATCATGGCCGTCTGACCATCTTTGTAGGTGGTGAACTCCTGAGCGCGCGCCACCGGGATGGTGGTGTTGCGCGGAATCACCTTCTCCATCAAACCGCCCATGGTTTCCAGACCAAGGGACAATGGAATCACATCCAACAGCAACAATTCCTCGCCATCACCGCGCTTATTACCGGCCAGCGTATCGGCCTGGATCGCCGCACCAATGGCGACCACTTGATCCGGATCAATATCACTCAGCGGTTCGCGCGCGAACAACTCGGCGACCGCCTGACGTACGCGCGGCACCCGCGTGGACCCGCCGACCAGCACCACAGCCTCAACCTCTTCGATCTCAATGCCGGCATCACGCACCGCACGCCGGCAAGCCTTGAGACTGCGCGCAACCATCGGCTCGATCAGCTCAGCAAAGGCCTCACGGGTCAGCAGCCCAGACCAGGCACCATGACTCACCTCAACCGAAGTATCAGTGGTCAGCGCCTCTTTCGCCGCACAGGCCTCGCTCAACAGCGTGCGCTGCGCGCCCGGATCAAGATCGGCAGACAAGCCAGCTTGCTCAACTATCCAGCCTGCGATGGCATGATCGAAATCATCGCCACCCAGCGCACTGTCGCCGCCGGTAGCCAGCACTTCAAACACGCCAGCAGTCAGACGCAGAATCGAAATATCGAAGGTACCGCCACCCAGGTCATAGATCGCCACCAGACCCTCGGCCTGCTGATCCAAGCCATAAGCCACGGCGGCAGCGGTCGGCTCATTGAGCAGACGCAGTACACTCAGACCGGCCAAACGCGCGGCATCCTTGGTCGCCTGGCGCTGCGCATCATCGAAATAGGCTGGCACGGTAATCACTGCACCGACCAACTCGCCACCCAACACGGCTTCCGCCCGATGACGCAGCTCCTTGAGGATATCGGCAGACACCTCTACCGGGCTTTTCGGCCCTTGCACGGTCTCGATGAACGGCATATGCGACTCGCCATCGACAAAGCGATAAGGCAGCTGCTCGCCCAACTGTTTAACGTCAGCGAGGCCGCGCCCCATCAGGCGTTTGACTGACAACACAGTGTTCAGCGGGTCGCCGGGAGCAGCCAATTTGGCAGCTTCGCCCACTTCGACACGATCAGCGTGGTAGCGCACCGCCGACGGCAGGATCAGCGCTCCTGCGGTATCGGCCAGCGGCTCGGACAGTCCACTGCGCACGGCAGCGACCAGCGAATTGGTAGTACCCAGATCGATCCCCACGGCCAGCCGACGCTGGTGTGGCTGGGGGCTCTGTCCGGGCTCAGCGATCTGCAGTAGGGCCATGATTAATAAATGCTTATCTGAATATCAGGCGCGCCAGACTGGCCGCGCGAGTGTTAATCGTCGAGGCGCTCTTCCAATTGGCGCACCTCGTGGGAAAGCTTGTCGAGAAACTGCATGCGACGCATCAGGCGCTCGGCCTCTTCGCGACGCAGTGGATCATCCCAACAAACGGCAAAGCTCTCGTTCAGCTCATCCTGAGCAACTTTCAGGCGTCGCTTGAACGTCGCCACGCCACTCACGTTGGCGCTGCCTTGCAGGTCTTCGAGCTCTTCGCGCCAATGCATCTGCTGCATCAGGAAGCCAGGGTCTTGCACCGTGACTTCAAGCGGCAACTCCGGCCCACTCAACGCAAGCAGATAGCGCGCACGCTGCGGCGCGTTTTTCAAGACCCGGTAAGCCTCATTGAGGCTCGCAGACTGCTCCAGCGCCAAGCGCTGATCACGCTCGGAGGCATCGGCAAAACGATCCGGATGCACCTGACGCGCCAGCTCGCGATAACGCACAGCCAGCTGCTCAAGGTCCAGACGAAAGCTGGGTTGCAGCTCAAACAAGGCGAAATGACAAGGACTACCCACAACGCGCCTCAGATATTGAAGCTCTCGCCGCAGCCACATTCGCCGCGCACGTTAGGGTTATTGAACTTGAAACCTTCGTTCAAGCCCTCCTTGACGAAATCCAGCTCGGTGCCATCGAGGTACACCAAGCTCTTGGGATCGATGATCACCTTGACTCCGTGACTCTCGAACACCTGATCCTCACTGGCGGTTTCGTCGACGAACTCCAGCACATAGGCCAGGCCAGAACAGCCGGTCGTACGAACGGCCAGGCGAATACCCTCACCTTTGCCCCGCCCATCGAGAGAGCGGCGCACATGCTGAGCGGCAGCTTCGGTCATGCTGATAGCCATCGACAGCCTCCTTAGAGCAAGCCTTTCTTCTGCTTGTAATCGCGCACGGCCGCCTTGATGGCGTCCTCGGCGAGCACCGAGCAGTGAATCTTTACCGGCGGCAGCGCCAATTCTTCGGCGAGCTGGGTGTTCTTGATGGTTTCCGCCTCATCCAGCGTCTTGCCCTTCATCCACTCGGTAGCGAGGGAGCTGGAGGCAATCGCAGAACCGCAGCCGTAAGTCTTGAACTTGGCGTCTTCGATCACGCCCGACTCGTTAACTTTGATCTGCAGGCGCATCACGTCGCCGCAGGCCGGCGCGCCGACCATGCCAGTGCCAACACTGGGGTCTTCCGCGTCCATCTTGCCGACGTTGCGCGGGTTCTCGTAGTGGTCAATGACCTTTTCACTGTAAGCCATGCTGTTATTCCTCTCTCATCAGGCGCCGCTCATCGGCAGCTTTAGTGTGCCGCCCATTCGACCTTGGACAGATCGACACCTTCTTTGAACATATCCCACAGCGGCGACAACTCGCGCAGCTTGGTGACCGCCTCGCGAACTTTCTGCGCGGCATAATCAATATCGGCTTCAGTGGTAAAACGACCGAAGCTGAAACGAATTGAACTGTGCGCCAACTCGTCGTTACGACCCAAGGCACGCAGAACGTAAGACGGCTCCAGCGACGCAGAAGTACAGGCCGAACCCGAAGACACGGCGAGGTCTTTCAGCGCCATGATCAGCGACTCACCCTCGACATAGTTGAAACTCAGGTTGAGGTTATGCGGTACGCGGGCAGCCATGCTGCCATTGACGTAGACCTCTTCCATCCCCTCAAACTGCTGATAAAAACGATCACGCAAAGCCAAAATACGCTGATTTTCCTGCGCCATTTCATCCTTGGCAATACGGAAGGCCTCACCCATGCCGACGCACTGGTGCGTGGCCAGGGTGCCAGAACGCATGCCGCGCTCGTGGCCACCGCCATGGGTCTGAGCCTCAAGGCGAACGCGCGGCTTACGCCGTACATACAAGGCACCAACCCCCTTGGGGCCGTAGGTCTTGTGTGCCGAAAACGACATCAAATCGACATTGAGTTTTTCCAGGTCGATCTCAACCTTGCCGGTGGACTGCGCCGCATCTACATGGAAGAACACCCCACGCGAACGGGTCAGTTCGCCAATCGCAGCGATATCGTTGATCGTGCCGATTTCATTGTTCACGTGCATGATTGACACCAGAATGGTGTCCTCACGCAACACTGCCTCAACCATCGCCGGGGTGATCAAGCCATCTTCGCCCGGCTCGATATAAGTCACTTCAAAGCCTTCACGCTCCAGTTGGCGCGTGGTATCCAGCACTGCTTTGTGCTCGATCTTTGAGGTGATGATGTGTTTGCCTTTGCTGCTATAGAAGTGAGCAATACCCTTGATCGCCAGGTTGTCGGACTCGGTGGCACCGGAAGTCCAGACGATCTCGCGCGGATCGGCGTTGACCAGCTCGGCGACCTGGCGGCGAGCGTTCTCTACCGCCTCTTCGGCCTTCCAGCCAAACACGTGGGAGCGCGACGCCGGGTTACCGAAGTTGCCATCCACCAACAGGCACTCACTCATCTTCTGCGCGACACGCGGATCGACCGGTGTCGTCGCGGAATAATCGAGGTAAATCGGCAATTTCATTGACTCTCTCCTATCAGTCGTCAGACCTTGCAGGCCGACGCCCTATATTCATTCGACGGTGGACGCTTCAATTTTATCCAGCTGCGGCATCCCGCCATTACAGTGGCGCTGATCCTGACGCTGGGCGACTTCTTGCACTTCACGGCGAGTGACTAAATCAGCCAAGCTGATGCCGCTGAGAAATTCGTGAATTTGATGACTGAGGTCGCACCAGAGATGGTGGGTCAGACAGGTGTCGCCGGCATGGCAATCACCCTGGCCTTGGCAGCGAGTTGCATCGACCGATTCATTAACCGCATCGATCACCTCCGCTACCTGAATCCCCTGCATATCGCGCGATAGCTGATAGCCACCACCCGGACCGCGCACACTGGAAACCAGATTGCCGCGACGCAGCTTGGCGAACAGCTGCTCCAAGTAGGACAAGGAGATGCCCTGCCGCTCAGAAATATCGGCGAGGGACACCGGCCCATGCTGTGCATGCAGCGCCAAGTCGAGCATGGCGGTGACGGCATAACGGCCTTTGGTGGTCAATCGCATGAAGGGTTACCACGGGAATTTCAGTGTGCCGCGAGTATGCAATTCCCGAGTGTTTAAGTCAACTATAAGACCTAGCGTTTTACTCGGGATTAACTGCAGCGAGGGGTGGGCAGCATAGCAAAACGCCCACCCCACCGCATCACCCCGCAGACTTGTCGTCTGGCTCCTTGACGACACACGCAAAGTCCTCATCGCGCAACACGGGCAGATCCTTGGCGCAATAGTCGCTACCCAGCTCCTTAAGCGCACCGCACACACCCTCCAGCCGGCCATCCACCGCATGCAGATGATCAAGCAACTGACCGATAGCCCGCGCAACCGGATCAGGCATGTCCTGACTGACGCCATAAGCATCGAAGCCCAATTTCTCGGCGATTGCCTGCCGCTTGGCCTTCTGCTCATCATCAACCTTGACGATAACCCGCCCCGGTATACCGATCGCTGTTGCCCCAGCTGGCACCGCCTTGGTCACTACGGCATTCGAGCCAATCTTGGCGCCCGCACCCACTGTAAACGGCCCCAGCACCTTGGCCCCGGCACCGACCACCACGCCATCCTCGAGAGTCGGGTGGCGCTTGCCTTTATTCCAGCTGGTGCCCCCCAGCGTCACCCCCTGATACAGGGTGACATCATTGCCAATCTCGGCAGTCTCACCGATGACGATCCCCATGCCGTGGTCGATGAAGAAACGCCGACCTATCTTGGCACCCGGGTGAATCTCGATCCCGGTCAGCCAACGCCCGAAATTCGACACTACCCGAGCTAGCCACTTCCAGCCGGACACCCACAGCGCATGAGCCATACGATGCAGCCACACCGCATGCAAACCCGGGTAGCAGGTAACCACCTCCAGCGTATTGCGCGCGGCCGGATCGCGATGAAACACGCTCTGAATATCTTCTTGCATACGCTCAAACATCAGTCTTCCCCCGCCCTTGGTGCTCACCACGCGCAGCCTTGACGGTTTCCGTCAGAATGCCACGCAAGATATTCATTTCCAGCTTGCTGATAGCGCTGCGCCCATACAAGCGCCGCAAACGGCTCATCAAATGTCGCGGCTTGGCCGGGTCGAGAAAATCGATCTCGATCAAGGCCTGCTCAAGGTGCGCATAAAAGGACTCCAACTCATCCGCCGTCACCGGCTGCGAACTCTGTATCGCCGTGGCTTCCAGCTTGGCTATCTTGGTCGGCTTATTCTGCGCCACCAACCAGGCCATGCGCACCTCGTAAGCCAGCACTTGTACAGCCGCCGCCAGGTTCAACGAGCTGAAATCTGGGTCTGTCGGGATGTGTACATGGAACTGACAGCGCTGCAGCTCTTCATTAGTCAAGCCAGCGTATTCCCGACCGAACACCAAAGCCACTTCACTGCCTTGAAGCACCTGCTCACACACAGCTGCGGCACACTCTCGCGGGTCGAGTAACGGCCAAGGAATCCGCCGTTCACGCGCACTGGTTCCGAACACCAGACTACAACCAACCAGCGCCTCCTCAAGCGTGCCGACCACCTGCGCCGCATCGAGAATATCGGTAGCCCCCGAGGCGCGCGCCACCGCATCGCCACTGGGAAAATCCATCGGATCAACCAGCACCAGTTGCGACAACCCCATATTTTTCATGGCGCGGGCAGCCCCACCGATGTTGCCGGGATGACTGGTATTGACTAGAACCACTCGTATATTTTGCAGCAACGCCAACACCCACACGGACAGCAAAAGGGGAACAAATCTTACAGAACCCCCTCCACTAATACCACGCAAGACACAGGTGACTCTTCATCCATCAGGCTTTTCTGCTAGAATGGCCGGCTTTCTTTAACGACCCAGGTGAAACATCCATGCAGCCCATGCTGAATATCGCGCTGCGCGCAGCCCGTAGCGCCGGTGAAATGATCTTCCGCTCTACCGAACGCTTGGACGTCATCTCGGTCGACGAGAAAGATGCCAAAGACTACGTGACCGAGATCGACCGCTCCGCCGAGAACCTGATCATTCAGGCCCTGCGCAAGGCTTACCCGACCCACGGCTTTCTCGGCGAAGAAAGCGGCCTGACCGAAGGCACTGGTGATGGCGCAGATTACCTGTGGATCATCGACCCACTGGACGGCACCACCAACTTCGTCCGAGGCATCCCACACTACGCCGTCAGCGTGGCCTGCAAATACCGCGGCCGCCTTGAGCATGCCGTGATCATCGATCCGGTGCGCCAGGAAGAATTTACCGCCAGCCGCGGTCGTGGCGCAGCCCTCAACGGCCGCCGCCTGCGCGTCAGCACCCGCAAGAGCCTTGAAGGCGCACTGCTCGGCACCGGCTTCCCGTTCCGCGACAGCCAACTCGACAACCTGGAAAACTACCTGGGCATGTTCCGCAGCCTGGTCGGCCAGACCGCCGGGGTACGCCGCGCCGGCGCCGCAAGCCTGGACCTGGCCTACGTCGCCGCTGGGCGCTTCGATGCATTCTGGGAATTCGGCCTGTCCGAATGGGACATGGCCGCCGGCGCCCTACTGATCCAAGAGGCAGGTGGCCTGGTCAGCGACTTTAGCGGCAGCCACGCATTCCTTGAGAAGGGTCAAATCGTCGCCGGCAACACCAAGTGTTTCAAGGCTGTACTAACGGCGATTCAGCCGCACTTGTCCGCTTCACTGAAACGCTAAAAGCGCTGCACAGAAAAACCGGCCGGGTGCCGGTTTTTTTATACCCATAAAAAAGCGCCCCGCAGGGCGCTTTTCCGTTAATTGGCTTTACTGAGCCGCTTCGACCAGCACCAACTGACCATCCTTGACAGGAATCCGAGCGCCCGGGTCACGCTGCATACGCACCTGAGCGACCTTGCCGTCCAATTGATACTTCACGTCGTAACCAACCAGCTTGTCACTGGTGTCGGTGACAGTATTGCAGCGGGTTTCCGTAGTGGTGTAGGTATCATTGGCCTGCATACTGCCCTGCACCTTGTTGCCGGCATAACCACCACCGACCGCGCCAGCCACTGTGGCGATCTTTTTACCTGTGCCACCACCCACTTGATTGCCAAGCAGCCCTCCGACCACCGCACCAATCGCCGTACCGGCAATTTTATGCTGATCCTGGACCGGTTTCTGCCGAGTCACAGCAACGTCCTTACACACTTCTCGCGGAGTCTTGACAGTCTCCTTAACCGGCTCTACTGCAAGAACTTCCGCATACTCAGGGCCACTTACCAGATTGTAAGTCGCAACAGCACCCCCGGCAGTGACAGCCACCGCACCGAGCACCGTACCAACGAGCATTGATTTGTTCATGGCAATCTCCTGACCTTCACGCTAAGCGGCGAAATACGCCTTTTATTCCAAGCCTTCGACCCCCACGACTCACGGCAAGTTCCACTCACCATGAGCCAGCAATAGCCGCGAGACAGGCTGAAGCCTCAAGGACGCTCATCAACCTCTTCGGTCGCCACGGGCGGAATCAGATCTTCGACAGTCAGATCGAGCCATATCAGAGCCGCGTTGGAGATATAAATCGACGAATAAGTGCCTACCAGCACACCCATGAACAACGCAATGGCAAAGCCGAACAGATTATCGCCGCCAAAGACCAACAAGGCACCAATCGCCAACAAGGTGGAAATCGAAGTAGCCAGGGTGCGCAACAGGGTTTGCGTGGTGGATATATTGATGTTTTCGATCAAGCTGGCCTTGCGCAACACCCGAAAGTTCTCACGCACCCGATCGAATACCACGATGGTGTCATTCAACGAATAACCGATGATCGCCAGCAACGCCGCCAGCACGGTCAGGTCGAAGGTGATCTGGAAGAACGACAGAATGCCCAGGGTGACGATGACGTCATGCACCAGCGAGATGAACGCGCCCATAGAGAACTTCCACTGAAAGCGGAAGGCCAGGTAGAGCATGACGCCACCCAGCGCCAGAAGCATGCCCAGGCCGCCCTGATCACGCAGTTCCTCACCGACCTGCGGGCCGACGAACTCGACTTTCTTCACCTGTAATTTGTCACCAGACTGCTGCAGAACCGTAGCGACCTTATTACCCAGATCCGCATCATCGCCCTGCATCCGCACGACCACCTCGGTCGTCGCACCAAAACTTTGCACCACAGCATCGCCATAACCGGCGCCCGCCAGATTCCGGCGAATACTGCTGAGGTCCGCAGGCTGCTCATAAGCCAGCTCGATCTGCGTACCGCCGGTAAAATCCAGGCCGAAATTCAGACCTTTAACTACCAGACTACCCAATGCAATAAAGGTCACGATCAGGGTAAGGGCGAGCGCAATCTTGCGCACACCCATGAAGTTGATTACACGATTCATCCCAGCCCCTTAAATCCACAACTTCTTCAGGTCACGCCCGCCGAAGCTCAGGTTGACCATGGCTCGCGTCACCAGAATAGCGGTGAACATCGAGGTGAGAATGCCCAGCGACAGCGTCACCGCAAAGCCTTTGACCGGGCCAGTACCCATGGCGAAAAGAATTCCACCCACCAATAACGTGGTCAGATTGCCGTCGATAATCGCCGAGTACGCACGGTCGAAACCCTCATGAATGGCCCGCTGCACTGACATGCCATTGCTGATTTCCTCGCGAATCCGCGAGAAGATCAGCACGTTGGCATCCACCGCCATCCCCATGGTCAGCACGATACCGGCGATACCTGGCAACGTCAGGGTGGCACTCAGCAGCGACATCAGCGCCAGCAGCAGCACCATGTTGAAGCCCAGGGCTATGGTCGCCAACACACCAAAGAACCTGTAAATGACAATAATGAACAGTGACACGAACAACATGCCCCAGAGCGCGGCATCAACACCCTTGACGATGTTGTCAGCACCCAGGCTCGGGCCAATGGTGCGCTCTTCGGCGAAGTACATTGGAGCCGCCAGGCCACCGGCACGCAGCAGCAACGCCAGCTCGGTCGATTCGCCCGGACCATCGAGACCAGTAATACGGAACTGACTACCCAGCGGCGACTGAATGGTCGCCAGACTGATAATGCGCTTCTCTTCGACGAAACTCTGGACCGCGACTTCCTTTTCGACACCATCGACAACCTGGCGCAGGTAACGCACGGTCGGCTTCTGCTCGATAAAGATCACCGCCATGCTGCGCCCGACATTGTTGCGGGTCGCACGGTTCATCAGGTCGCCGCCATGACCATCCAGACGAATGTTTACCTGCGGACTGCCATTCTCATCGAAGCTGGCCTGGGCGTCGGTTACCTGATCACCCGTGATGATCAGCTCACGCTCCAACTGAGCCGATGGACGCCCTTCCTCACGGAACTCGAAGACCTCTGTTGTGGCTCTCGATGCATCGGCATCGGCAGCCAGACGAAACTCGAGGTTGGCCGTCTTGCCCAGAATGCGCTTAGCCTCGGCGGTATCTTGCACACCGGGTAGTTCAACCACGATCCGGTTGGCGCCCTGACGCTGAACCAGCGGTTCGGCAACACCCAACTCATTGACCCGGTTACGCACGGTAGTCAGGTTTTGCTTGATCGAGTATTCGCGAATTTCCGCCAGCTTGGCCTGAGTCAGGCTCAAGCGCAGCACCTGCAAATCGCTACGCTCGGCCGAACTCAACTCGAAATCCGAGAACTCCTTGCGAATCAGGCTCTGGGCCTTCTCCAGAGTAGCCTCATCGACAAAACCCAACTGAATCGCGCCGTTGAGTTCGGGCAGGCTGCGGTAGCGCACGCGCTCCTTGCGCAGCATGCTCTTGACCTCCCCCTCGTAAACCTTGCGCCGCGCATCCAGGGCCTTGTCCATATCCACTTCCAGAAGGAAGTGCACACCACCGGACAAATCCAGACCCAGCTTCATCGGACCCGCACCCAAGTTGCGTAGCCAGTCAGGGGTAGTCTGCGCGAGGTTCAAGGCAACCACGAACTCTTCACCCAAAGCCTTGCGCACCACATCCTTGGCCGGCAGCTGATCGGCCTGCTTGGTCAGACGGAGCAGGCCGGCACGGCCTTGCGCAGCCAGACTCGAAGCCTTGACCTCAATCCCTGCTGCCTGCAAGGCACGCGTGGCGCGTTCAAGATCAGCTTGCTCGACCTGCATGGCCGTGCTGTTACCGCTGATCTGGATCGCTGGATCATCTGGATACAGGTTGGGCGCGGAATAAAGAAAGCCGATCGCCAGCACAGCCAGGATCAGCAGGTACTTCCAAAGGGGAAATTTGTTGAGCATGACGCCGCCCGTTATGACGCGGGGCGCATAAAGCGCCCCGTCGAGTGGTAAAGGTGTAAAACTTAGATGGCTTTCAGCGTGCCCTTAGGCAGGGTCGCGGCAATGGCCACCTTCTGAATTTTCAACTCAACGGTGTCAGACACCTCAATGACCACGAAGTCATCGGAAACCTTGATCACCTTGCCGGCGATACCACCAGTGGTCACTACTTCTTCACCCTTCTGCAGATTGCCGATCAGGCTCTTGTGCTCTTTGGCGCGCTTGGCCTGTGGACGCCAGATCATCAGATAGAAGATGACCAGAAAACCGACCAGAAATACCCACTCGAAGCCGCTGCCGGCAGGGCCCGCGGCGGCAGTGGTTTCAGCGTAAGCGGCGGGAATCAAAAAGCTCATTTAACACTCCAGTTAGACAGGTCTTTATAAAGTTGGTTTATTAGTCAAGCGGCGGCGTTGGCAGACCGCGACGAGCATAGAAGGCATCGACAAAGGCGGCCAATGTACTCTGTTGGATAGCCTCGCGCAAACCAGCCATCAGCCGCTGATAATGACGCAAATTGTGGATAGTATTGAGCATACTACCCAGCATTTCCCCGCATTTATCCAAGTGATGCAGATAGGCGCGGGAGAAATGTTTACAGGTGTAGCAATCACACTCTGGGTCGAGCGTCGAGTTGTCATGCTTGTGCACCGAGTTACGGATTTTCAGCACGCCAGTCTCGACAAACAGGTGGCCGTTTCGCGCATTACGCGTCGGCATCACGCAGTCGAACATGTCCACCCCACGGCGCACACCTTCAACCAGGTCTTCCGGCTTGCCCACCCCCATCAAATACCGTGGCTTGTCTGCCGGCATCAGCTCCGGCAGATAGCCCAGCACACGCAGCATTTCCTCTTTCGGCTCGCCGACGGACAAACCGCCAATCGCTAAGCCGTCAAAACCGATCTCATTCAACCCCTCCAGCGAGCGCATGCGCAACTCTTCATGCATACCGCCCTGGACGATGCCGAACAACGCAGCGGTGTTTTCGCCATGCGCATCTTTAGAGCGCTTGGCCCAGCGCAGCGACAACTCCATCGAGCGCTTGGCCACATCGAACTCGGCCGGATAGGGCGTGCACTCGTCGAATATCATCACGATATCGGAGCCCAAATCGCGCTGCACCTGCATCGACTCTTCTGGACCCATGAAGACTTTAGAGCCATCCACCGGCGAGGCGAAGGTCACCCCCTCCTCCTTGATCTTGCGCATCGCGCCCAGGCTGAACACCTGAAAACCACCGGAGTCAGTGAGGATAGGCCCCTGCCATTGCATGAAGTCATGCAGGTCACCGTGTCGCTTGATCACTTCGGTACCCGGACGAAGCCACAGGTGGAAGGTATTGCCAAGAATCATCTGCGCACCGATCGCTTCGATATCCCGCGGCAACATCCCCTTGACCGTGCCATAGGTACCCACCGGCATAAACGCCGGCGTCTCGACCACTCCACGTGGAAAAGTCAGGCGACCACGACGCGCCTTGCCGTCCGTCGCCAACAGTTCGAAAGACATGCGACAGGTGCGCGTCATACTTGATCCTCAGGCCCGCGAGGCGCGGGGTTTCGGGTAATAAACATGGCATCGCCGTAACTGAAGAAGCGATACCTCTCGGCTATTGCGCTTTGATACGCCGCCATGGTTTCCGGGTAACCGGCGAACGCCGACACCAGCATCAGCAAGGTCGACTCCGGCAGGTGAAAGTTGGTGACCAAGGCATCGACCACATGCAGCGGCCGGCCCGGGTAGATAAAGATGTCGGTATCGCCGCTGAATGACTTGAGAACACCATCACGCGCCGCACTTTCCAGCGAACGCACGCTGGTGGTACCGACCGCAATGACCCGACCACCGCGAGCACGGCAGGCCGACACGGCATCGACTACCGCCTGATCAACCTCCAGCCACTCGCTATGCATGAGGTGATCCTCGATACGCTCCACCCGCACTGGCTGGAATGTACCCGCACCAACATGCAGCGTGACGAAAGCCGTCTCCACACCTTTCGCCGCGATTGCTGCCAGCAAGTCCTTGTCGAAATGCAGCCCGGCGGTTGGCGCCGCTACCGCACCAGCACGCTCGGCATACACGGTTTGATAACGCTCACGATCGGCAGCATCGTCAGCCCGGTCAATATAAGGAGGCAACGGCATATGCCCCACGCGCTCAAGCAGCGGCAGTACTTCCTCGCTAAAGCCCAACTCGAACAGTGCATCATGCCGCGCCAGCATCCGAGCCTCGCCGCCACCGTCAATCAGGATCGTCGAACCTGGTTTTGGTGATTTGCTCGCGCGCACATGCGCCAGCACCCGGTGGCTGTCCAGTACGCGCTCGACCAGTACTTCCAGCTTGCCGCCAGAAGCCTTCTGCCCAAAAAGCCGCGCCGGGATCACCCGGGTATTGTTAAACACCATCAAGTCGCCGGGACGCAGATACTCCAGCAGATCGGGGAACTGACGATGAGCGAGGGCGCCCGATGGCCCATCCAGTACCAACAACCGACTGGCATGGCGTTCGGCCAGTGGATGTCGGGCGATCAGAGAGTCGGGCAGCTCGAAATGAAAGTCGGCAACGCGCATGAGATGAAGGAGGTCATATAAGCAGGGCGGAAAAGCTTACCGGAAATAGCTGATTTTGACCACGAAAGTGGATTGACCAAGTGCAAAGGCCTCCCTATACTTCGCCGCCATTGTGCCCCGGTGGCGGAACCGGTAGACGCGGCGGATTCAAAATCCGTTTTCGAAAGAAGTGGGAGTTCGAGTCTCCCCCGGGGCACCATAATTCTTTCAGCTATTTGGCTCATTCCAAGTACTGCGCAACACCCGCTTAAGCTGCAGGTCCTGCACGACCAAGCACAGACTCAATACCTGCACCACCCCACTAAACAGCCGGTATCAAGCGCTTCAGTAGCGCGGTACAGGGGTTGGCATTTGCCTTGGAGTTAGCGTAGAGTAATTGAACTGTGTTTGCATGGGTCGCCTTGAATCGTGACCTGGTGCAGTAGATCCTTCAGATCCGCTACATCCCGCTCGACTTCTATTACTCTTTGCAACCAGTCTCAGTCCTCTACTTTTTAGAGGCTGTCATTAACTATAGTTTCAAGGAAATAAGACATGTCGAATCGTCAGAACGGTACCGTCAAGTGGTTTAACGACGAGAAAGGTTTTGGTTTTATCACTCCCGAAAGCGGTCCGGATCTGTTCGTACACTTCCGCGCAATCGAAGGCAACGGCTTCAAGAGCCTGAAAGAAGGCCAGAAAGTCAGCTTCGTAGCTGTGCAAGGTCAAAAAGGCATGCAGGCTGACCAGGTTCAAGTCCAGGAATAAGCCGCGTCCCTGAAAAACCCCTGATGGCGACATCAGGGGTTTTTTTATGCCCATGATTGCCGCTACTCGCAGCCACAAGCCTTATAAGTCTTACCGCTAACGAGCTCGCCATGCCGAAACACCTTCTGCGCCCACAAGGCGACTTTCCAGCAGCAGGCTTGCCTCGCCGCCTTGCCGCCATGTTCTACGATTTACTGCTCTGCCTGGCCCTGTTGATTGTCGTGACCTTCATCTACAAGCTGATCCTCATGGGTTTTTACGGCGAAGTGCAGCTCAAGCAACTGTCAGACTCCGGCGCACTGGATGGCGACCCCCTCCTATCCAGCCTGCTGCTGCTCAGCCTGTTCGGTTTCTTCAGCAAGTTCTGGACCCACAACGGCCAAACGCTGGGTATGCAGGTCTGGGGCGTACGCATTCAGAATAGCGATGGCACTGCCATCAGCCTATGGCAAGCGCTCTTGCGCTTCGTAGTCGCCATGGCTTCCTGGCTGCCGCTCGGCCTGGGCTTTCTCTGGGTACTTTGGGATAAGGAAAACCGTAGCTGGCACGACATTTATTCCGACAGTCGCACCGTACAAATACCCAAACACAGCCACAAAAAATAATCCGCAAACGAAAGAGCCGGCATTCAGCCGGCTCATTCAATACCTATACCGCCTACCCCGCGCGACGCAACAAGCCTATTCCTGCCAAGGCACAAATAGCCGCTGGAATCAGCACGGCGAGCAGCGGAGAGAAGCCGAATACCAGACTGGAAGGCCCAAGCAGATCCTGAGCGATACTGAACACGAAGCCTACCAACACCCCGGTAAACACTCGCTGCCCAAGCGTCACCGAACGCAGTGGTCCGAAGATAAAGGAAATCGCCATCAGCACCAGGGCCGCGGTCACCACAGGCTGTAGCACCTTGGTCCAGAAGGCCAGCCAATACTGACCATTATTCAGACCCTGCTCCGCCAGATAGTGGATATAGCGCCACAACCCGGTAACCGACAAAGCATCCGGCTCCAGCACCACGGTACCGAGCAGTTGCGGGTTAAGCTCAACATCCCAACGCTCACTTGCCGCCTCAACCACCTCGGTGCTGCGCCCAAGGAAATTGGTGGTTGCAACATCCTCCAGCTGCCAATGATCCCCCTGGTACAAGGCGCGCCGCGCGAAGCTGGATGATTGCAGATGACGCTGATCATCGAAGCGATAACGCGTCACACCGTACAGCACACCGTTAGGCTGCACCGCGTTGATATGCACGAACTCCTCTCCCTGCCGATGCCACAAGCCGCGTTTGGCACTTTGCGCCTCACCACCGCCTTGCGCCATGGCACGATCCGACTGAGCCAGGTTCTCGCTCCAGGGCGCCAGGTATTCGCCAATCAGAATACCTGCGAGCACCAACGCCAGCATTGGCTTCATCACCGCCCAAACGATCCGCCCGATCGACACACCGGCCGCCCGCATGACCGTCAGCTCACTGCTGCTGGCCAAGCCGCCCAAACCGATCAGACAACCGATCAGGGCTGCCATCGGCAACATTTCATAAACCCGCCGCGGCAAGGTCAAAAACACGTACCAGGAAGCCTCCAGCAAACCGTAGTTACCCTCGACATCCCCCAGCTCATCAATAAAAGCAAACAGCAGGGCCAAGCCAACAATGACCCCCAACACGCCTAATATCGCAACAATTACCTGACTTCCGATGTAACGATCCAACCTACCCACGAGCCACCTCCTGCGCTGCACGACGTCCTGCCCACTTCAGCCGTAACGGCTCCCAATAGAGCAAGCCAAGACCGATCAACGCGAACAGCCCATGCACCCACCACAAGCCAAGCTGCGGGGGAATTTTTCCTTTATCCAGCGCACCACGAGCGGCAATCAGCAGCGACAAGTAGGCCATGTACAAGAGAATGGCCGGCAACAGCTTGAGAAAACGTCCTTGCCGCGGATTGACCCGCGACAAGGGCACCGCCAACAGGGTGACGACAAAGACCAACAATGGCAGCGACAAACGCCACTGCAGTTCAGACTGGAAACGCAGGTTGTCGCTGCCGATCAACTCCCGGGTCGGCACGGCCTCACGCTCACTGATCTCATCACTGACTGTTGGTTTGGGCAGCAACACCCCATAAGTGTCGTATTGAATCGCCCGGTAATCCGCTTGCCCCGGGTTGCCGTCGTAGCGGTAGCCATTCTGAAGTATCAGGTAACGACTGCCATCGGCCTGGATCTCCTGTCGCCCGCTCTCCGCTACCAGCACGGTAATCCCGCGTTCCTTACCACCTTGGCGGGAAAAACGCTTCTCGGAGATAAAGACCCCTGCCAGCTCGTCACGCTCTTTCGACAGCTGCTGGGTGTAGGTCACCCGCGAACCATCCTTCATGGACTGGAATCGCCCTGGCACCAGGGTATCGAATTCAGTCAGCGCATCCTGTTCGTTGAGAATACGCATCTGCTGGGCCACCCCCTGCGGCGCCAGGCTCAGACTCAACCAGGCCACCAATAGGGCCACAAGAGCAGCTGGCGCCAAGGTATAGACCAGCATGCGCTGCGGACTCACGCCTGTGGCCGACAACACGGTCATCTCACTGTCGAGATAGAGCCGCCCGTAAGCCAGGAGAATACCGAGGAATAGCCCCAAGGGCAGAATCAACTGCAGGAAGCCCGGCAGACGAACGCCCATGATCATGAACAATACGCCAGGGTCCAGCACCCCTTGCGCCGCCTGCGCCAGATACTTGATGAACCGGCCACTCATAATGATCACCAAGAGCACGGCACTTACCGCGCTCAAGGTCACCAACACTTCACGAGACATATAACGGAAGACGATCAAACCAGACACTCCAGGGTTGTCAGGCTCAGGCGGCTACGATCAAACTAGCCACACTGCTTGCCGGTTCGCGCAACAACGAACCAATGAACAAATAACCGGCATTATCCTGCAATACCGACTCGTTGTCTTGGGGACTCCACGCTATGGAATTTATTGTCAAAAGCGCTCGCCCAGAAACACTGAAAACCGCCACCCTGGTCATTGCCGTCGGCGAAGGCTGCACGCTCGGTGAAACGGCGAAAGCAATTGATAGCGCCAGCGCAGGTGCGATCAGCGCGCTGCTCAAGCGCGGCGACCTGAGTGGCAAACTCGGCCAGACCCTGCTGGCCCACAGCCTGCCCAACCTCAAGGCCGAGCGCGTACTCCTGGTCGGGGCGGGCAAGGACGCGGAATTGTCTGACCGCCAGCTACGCAAAATGCTCGGCGCAGTGCACGCGGTACTGAAGGGGCTCGGTGGCAACGATGCCGTACTGGCGCTCGGTGATCTAGCCGTGAAGAACCGCAACAGCTACGGCAAGACACGTCTGATGGTAGAGACCCTGGCCGACAGCGGCTATCAGTTCGACCGCTTCAAGAGCCAGAAGACCGACGCCATTGCCCTGAAGAAGCTGACGCTGCTCAGCACAAAAGCCACTCAGGCCGAAGTCGAACGCGGCGCCAAGCATGCCCAGGCCATTGCCGCAGGCATGGCCTTCACCAAGGACCTCGGCAACCTGCCGCCGAACCTCTGCCACCCGAGCTACCTTGCCGAAGAAGCCAAGACCCTGGCCAAGGAGCACAAGAATCTCAAGGTCGAGATTCTCGACGAGAAAAAACTCAAGGATCTTGGCGCCGGCGCCTTCCTCGCCGTATCCCAGGGCAGTGAGCAACCGCCACGGATGATCGTCCTCAACTATCAGGGTGGCAAGAAAACCGAGAAGCCCTTCGCCCTGGTCGGCAAAGGCGTGACCTTCGATACTGGCGGCATCAGCATCAAGCCAGCCGCCGGCATGGATGAGATGAAGTACGACATGTGCGGCGCCGCCAGCGTGTTTGGCACCCTGCGCGCCGTACTGGAACTGCAACTGCCGATCAACCTGGTGTGCCTGTTGGCCTGCGCCGAGAACATGCCCAGCGGCCGCGCCACTCGCCCCGGCGACATCGTCACCAGCATGAGCGGACAGACCGTGGAGATCCTCAACACCGACGCCGAAGGCCGTCTGGTGCTGTGCGACACCCTGACCTACGCCGAACGTTTCAAGCCGCAAGCGGTGATCGACATTGCCACCCTCACCGGTGCCTGCATCGTCGCCCTGGGCGCCAACACCTCGGGCCTGATGGGCAATGACGATAACCTGGTGCAACAGCTGCTCGCCGCCGGACAGAGTGCCGACGACCGCGCCTGGCAATTGCCGCTGTTCGATGAGTACCAGGAGCAGCTGGACAGCCCATTCGCCGATATCGCCAACATTGGCGGGCCAAAAGCCGGCACCATCACCGCCGGGTGCTTCCTCTCGCGCTTCACCAAGAACTACCACTGGGCGCACCTGGATATCGCCGGCACGGCCTGGGTCAGCGGTGGCAAGGACAAAGGCGCCACCGGCCGTCCGGTGCCACTGCTGACCCAGTACCTGCTGGATCGCAGCGAGGCCTGAGCCCGATCGCCGCGGGGATGGAGCCTGGTCGCGACTCGCGTACCAGGCCATTCCCGCATAGAGAACCCCCGATGAAGCCGTCATGCCCAGAATAGAGTTTTATGTTTTATCATCCGCTACGCCGACCGACCGCCTGCGCGCGGCCTGCCAGCTGGCGATGAAAGCCTGGCGCCGTGGCCTACCGGTATTTCTGCGCGGCAGTGATACCGAACAGTGCCGCGCACTCGACGAGCTGCTATGGCGCTTCAAGACCGAGAGTTTCATACCGCACAACCTGCACCAGGATGACCCTCAGGCCCCCGTGGTAATAGGCCTGGATGATGAGCCGAGCACTCAGCAAGGGGTGCTGATCAACCTCAATACGACGATCTCGCCCTTCGTCGAACGCTTCAGCCGCGTGATCGAGATCGTCAACCAACAACCCGAGCTGCTGACCGCCTGCCGGGAGAATTTCCGTAGCTATCGCCAGCGCGGCTATGATCCGCAACGAGTCGAACTCTAGTGAGTTAGCCACCATGGACAGCTCAATACCGCCGAAGAAACCTGCTCACCTGTTGGATGACCTCGAGTCGATCCGCGAACTGCTGGGCGATGAAAACCTGGAACCGCCGCTGCTGACCGACTCGCTCGATCCGGATACGATTCCCCTGCTATCCGATATCGTCAGCCCCGCGCCGGACTTCGCGCCCCAGATTCAAAGCGTAACCACATCCACTGCACCGCAACCCATGCCCCAGCCCGCGCCTAACGAGGCACTGCGCAGCACCTTGGCGCAAGCAGTGAGCCGTAACAGCAGTGCCGAACTGAATCGCCTGGACAATGAGTTGCGCTCTGCCGCCGCGCTTATCCTGCAGGATGTGATCGACGACTTCGTGCCGCAGATCGAAGCCGAACTCAAGCGCCGCCTCGAGGCACGCCTGCTACGCCTGTTACCGCCGCGCCGTTCCTGAGGCGCGGACGCAGCCTTTGCCGCTCTTGTGCTGCGCGGCCGTATCGCGGTCATGGCCACAGCCCGATAAACCACCTTACGCCCTGCGCACCTTCGCCGTTATACTTGTCGGCTTTTCTAATTAGCCGTCAAAAGGGTCCCGCCGCGCATGGACAAGACCTACCAGCCGCACGCCATTGAAACCGCCCTGTACGAGAGCTGGGAGGCGAACAACTATTTCGCTCCCCAGGGCTCGGGCCAGCCCTACACCATCATGATCCCGCCGCCGAACGTCACCGGCAGCCTGCATATGGGTCACGGTTTCAACAACTCGATCATGGACGCGCTGATCCGCTTCCGCCGCATGCAGGGCCGCAACACCCTGTGGCAGCCGGGTACCGACCATGCGGGCATCGCCACACAGATGGTGGTCGAACGCCAGCTGGCCGCCGACGGCATCAGCCGGCACGATCTGGGCCGCGAGAAATTCCTCGAGAAAGTCTGGGAGTGGAAGGAGCAGTCGGGCGGCACCATCACCCGACAGATTCGCCGCCTGGGCAGCTCGGTGGACTGGTCGCGCGAGCGCTTCACCATGGACGACGGCCTCTCCGAAGCGGTTAAAGAAGCCTTTGTGCGCCTGCATGCCGATGGTCTGATCTACCGCGGCAAGCGCCTGGTCAACTGGGACACCAAGCTGCACACGGCGATCTCCGACCTCGAAGTGGAAAACCACGATGAGAAAGGCAGCCTGTGGAACCTGCGCTACCCACTGGCCGACGGCCACACCACCACAGACGGCAAGAACTACCTGATCGTCGCCACCACTCGCCCGGAAACCATGCTGGGTGACAGTGCCGTGGCCGTGCACCCGGATGACGAACGCTACCAGGCGCTGATCGGCACCTTCGTCGAACTGCCGCTGGTTGGTCGACGCATCCCCATCGTCGCCGATGATTACTGCGACCCCGAGTTCGGCACCGGCTGCGTGAAGATCACCCCGGCCCACGACTTCAACGACTATGAAGTCGGCAAGCGCCACAACCTGCCGCTGATCAACATCTTCGACAAGAACGCTGCGGTCCTGGCGACCGCCCAGGTGTTCAATGTCGATGGTAGCCTCAACGACGCGGTCGACGGCAGCCTGCCGGCCGACTACGCCGGCCTCGACCGCTTCGAGGCGCGCAAGCGCATCGTCGCCGCCTTCGACGCCGCCGGCCTGCTGGAGAAGATCGACGACCACGCGCTGAAGGTGCCGAAAGGCGACCGCTCCGGCACCATCATCGAGCCCTGGCTTACCGATCAGTGGTACGTTTCGACCAAACCGCTGGCCGATCCAGCGATCAAGGCTGTGGAAGACGGCGCAATCCAGTTCGTGCCCAAGCAGTACGAGAACATGTACTTCAGCTGGATGCGTGACATCCAGGACTGGTGCATCAGCCGTCAGCTGTGGTGGGGCCACCGCATCCCGGCCTGGTACGACGAGTCCGGTCAGGTCTACGTCGGCCGTGACGAGGCCGAAGTGCGCGCCAAACACAACCTCGGTGCCGATGTTGCCCTGCGTCAGGACGAAGACGTCCTCGACACCTGGTTCAGCTCAGGCCTGTGGACCTTCTCCACCCTCGGCTGGCCGCAGCAGACCGAAGCGCTGAAGACGTTCCACCCGACCGACGTGCTGGTCACCGGCTTCGACATCATCTTCTTCTGGGTCGCGCGGATGATCATGCTCACCCTGCACCTGGTGAAGAACGAGGACGGCACCCCGCAAGTCCCGTTCAAGACCGTCTACGTGCATGGTCTGGTGCGTGATGGCCAGGGCCAGAAGATGTCCAAGTCGAAGGGCAACGTGCTCGACCCGCTGGACATCATCGACGGCATCGACCTCGACAGCCTGCTGGCCAAACGCACCAGCGGCATGATGCAGCCCAAACTGGCCGAAAAGATCGCCAAGCAGACCCGCGCCGAGTTCCCCGAAGGCATCGCCTCCTACGGCACCGACGCCCTGCGCTTCACCAACTGCTCGCTGGCCTCCACCGGCCGCGACATCAAGTTCGACATGGGCCGGGTCGAGGGCTACCGCAACTTCTGCAACAAGCTGTGGAACGCCGCCAACTTCGTCATCGAAAACACCGATAGCCAGGACACCGGGATCAACGGTGAAGCCGTCGAGCTGTCGTCGGTCGACCGCTGGATCATCTCCCAGCTGCAACGCACCGAAATCGAAGTGACTCGCCAACTCGATAACTTCCGCTTCGACCTGGCCGCCCAGGCCCTCTACGAGTTCATCTGGGACGAGTACTGCGCCTGGTACCTGGAGCTGGTCAAGCCGGTGTTGTGGGACGAGAACGCGCCAATCGAGCGTCAGCGCGGCACCCGCCGCACGCTGATTCGCGTGCTGGAAACCACCCTGCGCCTGGCGCATCCGTTCATGCCCTTTATCACCGAAGAGATCTGGCAGCGCATCAAGGCGCAGGCCGGCGCCAGCGGTGAGACCCTGATGCTGCAAGCCTGGCCGGTAGCCAACCAGGAGCGCATCGACAGCGCCGCCGAAGGCGATATCGAGTGGGTCAAGGCACTGATGCTGGGCCTGCGGCAGATCCGTGGCGAGATGAACATCTCCATGGCCAAGCGCATCGACATCATCCTGCAGAACGCCAGCGAACTGGATCAACGTCGTCTGGCCGACAACCTGCCGCTGCTGAACAAGCTGGCCAAGCTGGAGTCGGTACAGGTACTGGCAGCTGGCGAAGAAGCGCCGATGTCCGCCACCGCGCTGGTCGGCGACATGCAAGTGCTGGTGCCTATGGCCGGGCTGATCGACAAGGCAGCCGAACTGGCGCGCCTGGACAAGGAAATCCAGCGCCTGGACGGCGAGGTCAAGCGAGTCGGCGGCAAGCTCGGCAACCAGGGCTTCGTCGCCAAGGCGCCGCCCGAGGTGATCGACAAGGAACGCGCCAAGCTGGCCGAGGCCGAACAGGCCCTGGGCAAACTGGCCGAGCAGCGAGCGCGCATCGCCAGCCTTTAACCTTCAAGTAGCTCTACACGGGGCCCGCGACTTGTTCAGTCGCGGGCCCCGTTGTTTTTATCGGTAGATCACATGACCGCAACACGCTCTCCCTCCCTGCTCGATGCCTTGCTGCCGATTGGCGTGCTGGTACTGCTGCTGAGTCTCTCCGTTTACCTGTATGGCGACAGTTCCTCCAGCGGACCGAACCAGATCGCGCTGATGAGCGCCGCCTTCGTCGCAGGCCTGGTGGGCCTGAAAAACGGCCTACGCTGGGTGCAGATAGAGGAAGGCATACTCGCCGGCATTCATATGGCGATGAAGGCCAACCTGATCCTGCTCGCGGTCGGCGCCCTGATCGGCACCTGGATTCTCGCCGGCACCGTGCCGACCATGATCTGGTTCGGCCTCAAGCTGATCTCCGCCGAATACTTCTATGTCACCAGCTGCCTGATCTGCGCCCTCACTGCGCTGTCGATCGGCAGTTCCTGGACGGTGGCCGGCACCCTCGGCATCGGCCTGATGGGTGTGGCCTCCGGGCTGGGTCTGGACCCGGCGATAACCGCCGGGGCGATCATTTCCGGCGCCTACTTCGGCGACAAGCTCTCACCGCTGTCAGACACCACCAACCTGGCGCCGGTCGCGGCGGGGGCCGATCTGTTCGAGCACATTCGCCTGATGCTGCGCACCACGGTGCCGGCGCTGTTGATCGCCCTGCTGCTGTTCTTCGTGCTCGGCCAGCAAGCCAGCGGCAGTCACGACACCGGCCGCATCGCCGTGGTGCTGCAAGCACTGGAAAGCCAGTTCCGGTTGGGCTGGCACCTGCTGTTGCCGGTAGCCTTCCTGCTGTTCCTGGCCATGCGTCAGTGGGCGGCATTCCCAGCGGTATTTCTCGGTGCCCTGCTGGGCGCGCTATTCGCGGTGATATTCCAACCGGAGGTGATGAGCCGCCTGGCCGACCCCAGCGCGGGCCTGCTGGCACCGCTGAAGACCGTATGGAGCGCGCTGTTCGCCGGCTACCAGTCCGACAGCGGTAACCCGGCCCTGGACGGCCTGCTGTCCAAGGGCGGCATGAGCAGCATGCTGACCACCGTCTGGCTGATCATCTGCGCCATGTGTTTTGGTGGCGTACTGGAGAAACTCGGTCTGCTACAACGCCTGCTGCAGAGCGCCTTGCATCTGGTCAAAAGCACCAGCAGCCTGATCGCCAGCACCATTGCGACGACCATCGGCACCAATATCATCACAGCCGACCAGTACATCGCCCTGGTGCTGCCGGGCCGCATGTATCGCGCCGAGTATGAAAAACGCGGTCTGGCGCCGGTCAATCTGTCACGTGCCCTGGAAGATGGCGGCACCCTGACCTCGGTGCTGATCCCCTGGAACACCTGCGGCGCCTATATGGCGGCAACCCTGGGAGTGGCGACCTGGAGCTACCTGCCCTACTGTTTCTTCAACCTGATCATGCCGCTGCTGGCGATCAGCCTGGCCTTCATCCGCCCCCCACAGGCCACGCTCGCAGAGAACACCGGGCACCACTCACTGCAGCAGCCGAGCTGACTGTAATGGGCCTCAAACGCCGCATCCAGTGCGCTTGAGGCCCGACCTAATAGCCAAACCCCGCTGATTTCACCCCATTGAAATCACATCCGCGCATAAAGCCCCTCCCAATTTCTGCCCAAATCAGGCATCTTCTCCGGCGCATCAAGAGCCTCCGGCACTTTTTTACCCATAAAAAGTACATCCATAAAAAAAGCCCTGAACTGGAATTCTGATCATGTATGCGTTGATGGCGTTGATATTCGTCCTTGGTTACCTGTGTATTGCCTTCGAGCACCCGCTGAAGATCGACAAGGCCGCCTCGGCCATTCTGACTGCGGTATTGTGCTGGACGCTGCTGGTGCTGGGGGCAGACACCATCCTCCCATTGATCGGCACGGGCACCGCCGGGGGCGCGAATAACGCCCATCATGTCACCGTGGAGCTGCGCCACCACCTCGGCGAGATTTCCGAGATTCTGTTCTTCCTGATGGGCGCCATGACCATCGTCGAACTGATCGATGCCCACGAGGGCTTCAAGGTCATCACCGACCGCATCCGCACCAACAAACGCGTCACCCTGCTGTGGATGGTGGCGTTGATCACCTTCTTTCTCTCCGCAGCGCTGGATAACCTGACCACTACCATCGTCATGGTCTCGCTGCTGCGTAAACTGGTCGCCGACCAGAAGGAACGCTGGTTCTACGCCGGCATCGTGGTGATTGCCGCCAACGCTGGCGGCGCCTGGTCGCCGATCGGCGACGTCACCACCACCATGCTGTGGATTGGCAACCAGATCACCGCCAGCGGCATCGTAGTCAACCTGATAATCCCCAGCCTGGTCTGCCTGCTGGTGCCGCTGCTGATCCTCAGCTTCACCATGAAAGGCGAGATCCATCGCCCACAGCTGACAGTACTGGATGAAGAGCGCCGCGACCCGACCACCCCGTTCGAGCGCAACCTGGTGTTCATCCTCGGCATCGGTGCCCTGGTCTTCGTGCCCATCTTCAAGACCGTCACTCACCTGCCGCCCTACATGGGCATCCTCCTCGGTCTCGGCGTCCTCTGGG
The DNA here is from genome assembly GCF_000498575.2 of Pseudomonas taeanensis MS-3. Lineage (GTDB taxonomy): Bacteria > Pseudomonadota > Gammaproteobacteria > Pseudomonadales > Pseudomonadaceae > Aquipseudomonas > Aquipseudomonas taeanensis. The sequence continues at coordinate 316,513 of NZ_AWSQ01000002.1, read as the reverse complement.
TGGTCACCGAGGTGATCCATCGCGGCAAGAACGACGAAGACAAGCACCCGCTCTCGGTAGTCGGCGTGTTGCGCCGGATCGACACCACCAGCGTGCTGTTCTTCCTCGGCATCCTGCTGGCGGTCTCCAGCCTGGCCACTGCCGGCCACCTGATCCAGGTCGCCACCCTGCTGCGCGAGGGGCTCGGCGACATCTACGCAATCAACATCGCCATCGGCCTGTTGTCCTCGGTAGTCGACAACGTGCCACTGGTGGCCGGTGCCATGAAGATGTACCCGCTGGTCACCCCTGCAGCCCTGGAAGTCGGCGGCGTCAGCGAAGCGACCTGGTTGAGCAACTTCATGGTCGACGGCACCTTCTGGGAGATGCTCGCCTATTGCGCCGGTACCGGCGGCAGCTGCCTGATCATCGGCTCGGCGGCCGGCGTGGCGGCCATGGGCATGGAGAAGATCAACTTCATCTGGTATCTGAAGAAAATCAGTCTGCTGGCTTTCGTCGGCTATATGGCGGGTGCCGCGACTTATATCGGTATCGCAGCCCTTTAGCACCGGCCCTGGCAGGGTGCGCTTACCCAGCGGCGCACCGCCCCCGACCTGAGGAGCACAGCCCTATGGACGTCAGCAAAACCAAAACCAGCTTCTACCGCCGCCTGTATGTGGCCTGGCTGATTGACAGCGGCGCTGCCTGCAGCGTGCCCGCACTGATGGAAGCCACCGGCATGCCGCGACGCACGGCCCAGGACACCCTCAGCGCACTGGCCGAGCTGGACATCGACTGTGTGTTCGAGCAACAAGCGGGCGAACGCAATAACGCCGGGCACTACAGCATCCGCGACTGGGGCGCGATCAACCCACAGTGGATCGCCGCGCACCTGCCACAGATCAAGGCCATACTCGACTACCCCTGAACAGCGAGGCCCGTCATGCGCAGCTCCCGCCGCCTGTTACTGGTCATCCTGTTTCTGCTGGCCTTGTTCGTCCTGTTCGAAGCCCTGGGGGTCCGCGCCCAGTTCAGCCTGGCATCCCTGCAAGAGCTGATACTGATGCACAAGGTCGCGGGGCTGCTGCTATTCATCCTGCTGTTCGCCCTGGGCAATCTGATCCAGATCCCCGGCTGGATCTTCCTCGCCGCCGCCGTGCTGGCGCTGGGCAAAGTCTACGGCGGCATCGCCACCTACCTGGCCGCCAGTGTCTCGTGCATCTTCACCTTCTTCACCATCCGCATGCTCGGTGGCAATGCCCTGCGCGAACTGGACAACCGCCTGGCCAAACGCTTGCTGGCAGGCCTGGATCGGCGTCCGCTGACCAGCATCATCGTCCTGCGCATGCTGTTCCAGACCGTGCCGGCGCTGAATTATGCCCTCGCCCTGTCCGGCGTGCGTTTTCACCACTACCTGCTCGGCACCCTGCTCGGCCTGCCATTGCCGATTACCCTGTACTGCCTGTTCTTCGATTATCTGGCGATGTGGCTGAATATCGCCTGACGGACAGCGGCTGCAGCCACCGCTGTACATCATGCACCCTGTACAGCGCGCCTGAGCCCGTCCTGGCCTCTGCCTTCGACTTTCCCTGCAAGCCACGCCAAGCTGTGGGAAAATCCAGCGCCCCGAGCCTGCGATCCACCCATCATGTCCCAGCCGCCGAAACGCCCCCGTCGTCAACCCGCTGCGCCCCGTCCGGCTCAGCCCAAGCCCGCCGTCAACAAGGGTCAGTTGCACCCGCGCAACCGCCACCAGGGCCGTTACGACTTCCCGGCGCTGATCGCCAGCAGCCCGGAGCTGGCGGCCTTTGTGATCATCAATCCCTATGGCAAACAGAGCATCGACTTCGCCAACCCGGCCGCGGTCAAGGTGTTCAATCGCGCCCTGCTCAAGCAGCACTACGGCATCGCGCATTGGGACATTCCGGCGGACTACCTGTGCCCGCCGATTCCCGGGCGTGCCGACTACCTGCATTACCTGGCGGATCTGCTGGCCTCCTGCAACGGCGGCGAAATACCCCGCGGTGCCCGAGTGCGCGCGCTGGATATCGGCGTCGGCGCCAATTGCATCTATCCGCTGCTGGGTCATCGGGAGTACGCCTGGCAGTTCCTCGGCACCGACATCGCTGCCAGCGCCATTGCCTCGGCCAAGGCCATCGTGCAGTCCAACCCCGGTCTCGGCGCGGCCATCGAGTTGCGTCAGCAGGTGGACGCCACGCACATATTGCAAGGCTTGCTCCACACCGATGAACGCTTCGACCTGAGCCTGTGCAACCCGCCTTTCCACGCCTCGGCCGAAGAAGCCAGCAGTGGCAGCAAGCGCAAATGGCGCAACCTCGGCAAGCTCGACCCCAAGCGCAAACTTCCCGTGCTGAATTTCGGCGGTCAGGCCGCAGAGTTGTGGTGTCAGGGCGGCGAGGCGGCATTCGTCAGCCGCTTGATCCAAGAGAGCGCACAGGTGCCGGAGCAGGTGCTGTGGTTCAGCACCCTGATCTCCAAGGCCAGCAACCTGCCCGGTGTATATAGCGCGCTGAAACAGGCCGGCGCCCGCGAGGTGCGTACCGTCGAGATGGCCCAGGGACAGAAGCAGAGCCGCTTCGTCGCCTGGACTTACCTTACTCCCGAGCAGCAGCAGAGCTGGCGGCAGACACGCTGGCAGTAGCACCTGCCTCTGACATGCCTTGCAGCCCCCTTGCGCGCGACAAGGCATAGGGTGTTAGTCGAGCAGTTCGAGCAGCACCACGTTACCGTCGTTCTCCCAGCCACTGACCAGAAAATGCCGCCCGGCCTGCTCGACATGTACCAGGCCTTCCGGCGCCAGCTCGCCCTGCCCCGCGCCTTGATCCGCGGCGGTCCCCTGCAGCACCTTGGGCGTCTGCGGCTGATCCAGAATGATGCATGGATGGCTGAAAGGACAGCCCTGAGCCAGCGCGGCCGCAGCACGCCCCAGGACACTGGCCCTTAGCCCTTAGCCCTTAGCCCTTAGCCCTTAGCCCTTAGTCCAGAGTCTTGCCCGCCTGGGCGAGCGCTTTCCAGGTTTTTCCCGCGTCCTGCGACAGATATACGTCGCGCTTGAAGGTGGCGATGGCCCACTGCTGGGGCTTGGCCGGATTCTGCGCGAGGTAAGCGACCGCATCCTCGGTCAAGTCCGGCAGACCTAGCGCGCTGACCTGAAGCGTCTGCAAGTCCAGCGTCGAGAGCCTGGCCGTGTCGGCATAGCTGCCGAACCACAGGCTTTTGCCGTCGAGACTGAAGGCCGCGCTCAACACCTGCTCGCCCTGAACCACGGCCTGGAACTGTTTGCCGGCATCCGTCGACAGATACAGGCCGCTATTGCCCGCCAAGGCAACCTGCTGCTTATCCACCGGGTGCACGGCCATTGCGGCCGGCACCTCGCTGACGCCCTGGGCGGCGGCGCGGCGCCAGCGTGCGCCATCGTTCAAGCTGTAATACAGGCCCGCTGAGCGCATCTGCGAATTCGGGTGGCCGTTGTAGACATACAACGCACCGCTGTCGAAACCGCTGGCCAGCAGGTGAAAGTCCGACTCGCCCTGCAAGGCCAGGGGCTGCCAGGTAGCCCCGCCATCGCCGCTCTTGATCAGCCCGAACGGATTGGGCAGACCGCTGCCCTTCGCCGGATGACCACTGCTGTAGATCGCCTGGCGGGTGACGGCGAAGCCCATATAGTCATGCTCCGGGCCGTCGGCCTTGCGCCACTGGCCATCGCTGTAGACAGCCAAGCCGTGGTGACTGGGGACGGATAACTGCTGACCATCCGGGCTGAACGCCAACCCGTGCACGTGGGTCAGGGTCACCGTCGAAGCGTTACAGGCGGTGAGCGTCAGCAACACCCCAGCGAAAAGTGTGCGGTATAGCGACTGGGTCAGATTCATCGTCATTCTCCAATGATCGTTCGACACGCCGACCTGCCGGGAGCTTGCCCCAGCAGGTCGGCAACGGTTATAGACCAGTGACTCACTCGACTGGCATCAGGGCAGCCGAGTCCACCCGTCCGGCAGCGGCCCTGGGCAGTCGCCGGCGCCGCATCAAGCGGTAGGCCGCCGGCAACACGAACAGCGACAACAGCGGCGCGCTGAGCATGCCGCCGACCATCGGCGCGGCGATGCGGCTCATCACCTCGCTGCCGGTGCCGCTGCCCAGCAGGATCGGCAGCAGACCGGCGATGATCACCGCCACGGTCATGGCCTTGGGCCGCACCCGTTGCACCGCGCCTTCACTGATCGCCTCGACCAGCGCCGCTTCGTCACAGCGCCCGGCGTCCTCGCGTTCGGCCCAGGCGTTCTTCAGGTACAGCAACATGATCACGCCGAACTCCGCGGCCACCCCGGCCAGGGCGATGAAGCCGACTCCAGTGGCCACCGACAGGTGATAGCCGAGCAGGTAGAGGAACCACACCCCACCGGTGAGGGCGAAGGGCAGCGTGGCCATAATCAGCAAGGCCTCGCTGAAGCGGGCGAAGCACAGGTAGAGCAGCACGAAGATGATCAACAGGGTGGCCGGCACCACCAGCTTGAGCCGCGCGTTGGCCCGTTCGAGGAACTCGAACTGGCCGGAATAGCTCAGGCTGACGCCCGGCTGCAACTGCACCTGTTCATCGATGGCCTGGCGCAGATCCGCCACCACCGAGGCCAAGTCGCGGCCACGCACATCGACATAGACCCAGCCCGAAAGCCGCGCATTCTCACTTTTGAGCATCGGCGGGCCGTCGCTGATCTTGATCCGCGCCACCGTGCCCAGGGTGATCTGACTGCCCTGTGGGGTGTAGATCGGCAGCTGCTCAAGCCTGCTCAACGAGTCGCGCCATTCCCGCGGGTAGCGCACGCTGATCGGGAAACGTGCCAGACCTTCGATGGTCTCGCCGACGTTTTCACCGCCGATGGCGCTGGAGACGATCGACTGCACGTCGGCGATGTTCAGGCCGTAGCGCGCCGCCGTCTGCCGGTCGATGTCGACATCGATATAACGCCCGCCGGTCAGGCGTTCGGCCAGAGCCGAAGTCACCCCCGGCACATTTTTGGCGACCTTCTCGATGGCCTGGGTGGCCTCGTCGATCAGTGCCAGGTTGGCGCCAGCCACCTTGACCCCGATCGGGCTCTTGATGCCGGTGGCGAGCATGTCAATGCGATTACGGATCGGCGGAATCCAGATGTTGGTCAATCCCGGCACCCGCACCACCCGATCCAGTTCTTCCACCAGTTTCTCCGGGGTCATGCCGGCACGCCACTGATCCTGCGGCTTGAACTGGATGGTGGTCTCGAACATCTCCAGCGGCGCCGGATCGGTAGCGGTCTCGGCACGCCCGGCCTTGCCGAACACATGGGCGACTTCCGGCACCGTCTTGATCAGCCGGTCGGTCTGTTGCAACAGTTGCCCGGCCTTCTGCGCCGACAGCCCGGGCAACGCCGAGGGCATGTACAGCAGATCGCCCTCATCCAGCGGCGGCAAAAACTCACCGCCCAGTTGCGACAGCGGCCACAGCGCGCTGAGAAACACCAACAAGGCGGCCAACAAGGTGACCTTGGGCCAACGCAATACCGCATCCAATGCCGGCTGGTAGATACGGATCAACCAGCGGTTCAGCGGGTTCTGCGCCTCGTTGGGAATCCGTCCGCGAATCCAGTAACCCATCAGCACCGGCACCAGGGTCACCGAGAGTCCGGCGGCCGCCGCCATGGCATAGGTTTTGGTGAAGGCCAAGGGTCCGAACAGGCGACCCTCCTGAGCCTGCAGGGTGAACACCGGAATAAACGACAGGGTGATGATCAGCAGGCAGAAGAACAGCGCCGGGCCGACTTCCACCGCCGCCGCGGTCATCACCTGCCAGTGCTGTTCGCCCTTGAGTTCCTCACCTGGATGTTCCTCGCGCCAGGCCTCGACCTTCTTGTGCGCGTTCTCGATCATCACCACCGCGGCATCGACCATGGCGCCTATGGCGATGGCGATGCCACCGAGCGACATGATGTTGGCGTTGATGCCCTGCTGCTGCATGACGGCGAAGGCGATCAACACCCCGACTGGCAGCGAGACGATGGCCACCAGGGAAGAACGCAGGTGCCAGAGGAACACCGCGCACACCAGTGCGACCACGATGAATTCCTCGATCAGCTTATGGCTGAGATTCTCCACCGCACGGTCGATCAGCTTGCTGCGGTCGTAGGTGGTGACGATCTCCACCCCCTCCGGCAGGCTGCTCTTGAGCTTCTCCAACTTGGCCTTGACCGCGGCAATGGTGCTGCGCGCGTTCTTGCCACTGCGCAGGATCACCACACCGCCGACCACTTCGCCTTCGCCGTCGAGCTCGGCGATGCCACGGCGCATCTCCGGGCCGAGCTGGATGTGCGCCACCTCGCCGAGGGTTACCGGCACACCGCCACGGCCCAGGCGCAGGGGGATCGCGCGAAAATCCTCAAGGTTTTCCAGATAGCCCGAGGCGCGCACCATGAACTCGGTTTCCGCCACCTCCAGTACCGCACCGCCGGTTTCCTGATTGGCCCGGCCGATGGCCGCCGTCACCTCGCCCTGGGTGATGCCCAGGCTGGCCAGCTTGATCGGATCGAGTTGCACCTGGTACTGCTTGACCATGCCGCCGATGGTCGCCACTTCGGCGACGTTGGCCAGGGTCTTCAACTCGAACTTGAGGAACCAGTCCTGCAGCGCGCGCAGCTGTGCTAGGTCATGCCGGCCACTGCGATCCACCAGGGCGTACTGGTAGATCCAGCCGACCCCGGTGGCGTCCGGGCCTAGGGCCGGTTTGGCACTGGCGGGTAGACGACTCTGCACCTGGCTGAGGTACTCAAGCACTCGCGAACGCGCCCAGTACAGGTCGGTGCCGTCCTCGAACAGCACGTAGACGAAGCTGTCACCGAAGAACGAGTAGCCACGCACGGTCTTCGCCCCGGGCACCGAGAGCATGGTGGTGGCCAAGGGGTAGGTCACCTGGTTCTCGACGATCTGCGGCGCCTGGCCGGCATAGGGCGTACGGATGATCACCTGCACGTCGGACAAGTCCGGCAAGGCATCGATCGGCGTGTTCTGCACCGACCACACGCCCCAGGCAGTGGCGAACAGCGTGGCCAGCAGCACCAGAAAGCGGTTGGCCACCGACCAGCGAATCAGGCCGGCGATCATGGTTGCACCTCCAGCTTGTCGAGGCGTTCGACCAGCAGGCCGCTGTCCGTCTCGCGCACGCCGATGCGGATCTGCTCACCGGCCTGGATACCTTGTCCCAACGCTGGCGCGGCCAGCGGGAAGCGCATGGTCATGCCGGGCATGCCCAGGGTCTTGAACGGGCCGTGCGCCAGGGTCACCGAGGCGTTGTCGATCTCGATGACCTTGCCTTCGGCCTCATGCAAGGCGGATTGCACAGCAGGCGCCGAGGTCGTCTCGACACCTTGGGCGAGGATGCCGCGCAGGCTGGCCTCGGAATCGAGCAGGAACTGCCCGGAAGCGACCACCTGCTGGCCTTCCTCCAACCCTTGCACGACTTGGATTTTGCCCTCGGCCTCACGGCCCAGGCGGACCTCCAGCGGCCGATAACGGCCATCACCCTCGGCGAGCATCACCAGGGCACGGCGGCCGGTGCGAATCACCGCTTCGGTCGGCACGAACAGGGCATTCTGCTCGGCCGCACGGGTCAGCCGCACTTGCGCGGTCAGGCCGGGGCGCAGACGACCCTCGGGGTTAGCCAGTTCGACCCGTACCCGTAGCGTGCGGCTGTCCAGATTGGCTTCGGGCAGGATAGCGCTGATAGTGCCGTCCAGTACCTCGCCGGGGAAAGCCGGCAAGCGCGCCTCTACCACCTGGCCACTGTGCAGGCCCATGGCCTCGGCCTCGGGCACCGCCACGTCCAGCCACACGCTGCGCAAGCCGTTGATGGTGGCCAGGGTTTGCCCGGCGCTCAGGGTCATGCCCTCGCGCACGTCGAGCTCCTGGAGTACGCCGGCGATGGGGCTGGTCACCGTCCATAGGGTTTGCACCTTGCCGCTGCGTTCGAGGCGGGCAATCAGCTGCGCCGGCATGCCAGCCAGGCGCAGGCGTTGACGCGCTGCTGCCAGCAGCTCGGGAGCGCCGGCACCACGCAGGGCCAGATAGTCTTCCTGGACGCTCACCCACTCGGGCACCAGCAGGTCGGCCAGCGGCGCGCCAACGTCGAGCAAATCCTCCGGGGCACGGGCATACACACGCTCGACGAAGCCACCGCTGCGCGCCTGGACCACGGCGATGTCGCGGGTATTGAAGGTCAGGTTGCCAACCACCTCCAGACTGTTGGCCAGCGTGCCGCGAGTCACTGGCGCCAGGCGCATGCCGAGATTCTGGGTGATGCTCGAGTCGATGTTCACCGCCGCACTGTCGCCGCCTTCGTCGGCATAGCGCGGCACCAGTTGCATGTCCATGAAGGGTGACTTGCCCGGCTGGTCAAACTTCTGCTGCGGGTACATAGGGTCGTACCAGTACAGCACCTCGCCCTTGTCCTGACTCGACGCTTGCTCGGCGTGGGCCAGACTGGAGCCGCTACTCAGCGGCTGTTGCGCCAGCCAGTAACCGCCTGCTGCGCCGATGCCAAGCACCAGGCCGGTCAGAAAAACGCGTTTCCACACTCGAGCAGTCATTGCCCAGCTCCTTCGTAAGCGAAATACAAACGGGCGCTGGTCAGCGCGCGCTGCTGTTCAAAGTCGATCTGCTTGAGCCGCGCCTCGATCAGTTCTCGGCGGGCGCTGATCACGCTGGCCAAATCATTCGCACCGGCGCGATAGCCGGCCAGGCTCAGCTTGACCTTCTCTTCGGCCAACGGCACCAGGGTCTGTCGGCTGCGCTCCAAGGCGCGATGCAGGCGGCGGTACTCGGCCAGGTCATCTTCCAGCTGCTGCGCATGCTCACGCTCACTGGCCTCACGCTCAGCCTCGAGCTGACTCAGCTGGGCCTGCTTGGCGGCGATCCTGGGGTTCTGCCGCGAGCCCGGAAACAGCGGTAGATCGAAGCTGAACTGCACACTCATCATGTCGCCGAATGCGGCGCCACGCTTCTGGTAGGCCAGTTCCCAGCTCCAGTCGGATTTCTTCTCCGCCATGGCCTGACGCACCTCGGCTTGCGCCTCATCGGTCATGGGCTCGAATACCGCCAACTCGGGGTGGTGTTGCAGGTTGCGCTGATAGTGCTGCGCGTCGACCGGCCAATTCGGCAGCCGTCCAGACAGCGGCTCACTGGCTCGCGAGCCGATCCAGCGGCGCAAAGCCGCGCGTTGCTGGGTCCGACTCTGCAGCAACTCATCTTCCTGTTCGGCCAGCAGCGCGGCTTCCTGCTTGGGGCCGACACTGTCCGACGCCAGGCCGCCGCCGCCGGCGATGCGCGCGCGCACCGCTTTACTCAGCAACTCATTCTCGGCGTAGAGGGTTTGGAACAGGCCCAGTTTCTGTTCGACGGCGAGCGCCGAGATCCAGGCCAGCGCGGTTTCCCGGCGGACCTTGAGGCGCTCGATACGCTGTTCCAACGAGGCGCGCTCGACACCGGCCTGAGCCACCTCGACCCGGGCCCGGCGCTTGTCGCGGTTGGGCACTTCCTGCATGACCCCGACCATCTGCATGGTCATGAAATCAGCATTGAGTTTGCCGCGATTGTCCCCCCCAACCGGGAAATTCTGTACCCCCAGTAGCAACTTGGGATCGGGTAGTGCACCTGCGGGGATGGCGTTGCTGCGCGCCGCATCGACTTGCGCGGCTTGCGCCGCCAGCGAGGGCGCCTCGTGCTCGGCTTGGCGCAGGGCTTCGGCGAGGGTCAAGGCGCTGGCCAGGCCGGGCCAACCCAGCACGCAGACGGACAGCAGCGCAAACAGCGGCCGGCCGTTGCAATAGCGTCGGAAATTCATCGTGAAGATTCCAGTCATGTTGATGATCCGACACGCGCTCGTACAGGCACGCGTCGGTCATCCCACACAGAGTTCGGTGCGGGATGAGTTCAGGACAAAACGGGAATTACACGCGAGGGGGGCGCCACACACCGCTAGGTGCTGGGGAGGGGATGAACGCGTTGAAGCTGACCACTACCGGTTGATGACCGACGAGCAAGGGGGCCTTGACGCTGACGACCTGCAGCAGGCTGCTGGTTTTGCATTCCTCGCCGCTTTTGCACACCTTGGTGCCGGCATGCGCGCTTTTCTGCTCGTCACAGCAGTCGCGGGTCATCTCACCGACCTGCGACACACCTTCGATCTGCATGGGGCAAGGCGCTTTCTGCAGCTCGACAGCACTCACCACCCCACTGAGGGGCAGTGCAAAGCTAAGAAACAGGGCGAAATAAAGCCACAGGCGTCGGTTCATGCGGGTCAGTCTAGCCGCAGATGCCACGCCCAACAATGACATTGATCAATCACTCAGCCTTCGCGCAAGGCCGAGACTGACTGCCTGGCACGCCCTGCACAATCCGCAGCCACCGGTAAACAACGGAGATAACCACGCCAGCGACAAGGGCACCGGCTCTGCTATGGTTTCGTTATAACCAACAGAAGTACCAGCAAGCGGATATGCAGTCGTTTTCTCCCGCGCACGGCCCTCGCTAAATTCTGGCTCACGACTAGGCTAAGCAAACACAGGCTCAAACTGCCGTGCGCCGGAGACGCTCGACAGAACAGGGCGAAACACACATCCAGTGTCGGTCACTCGCTAAGTACAACATGCAGGTAGTTGCAGGGAATCGCCAGGCCTATGACGAGTAAGCCGAATAGAGCAATGCTGGGGACATCCGCGAAATGGCGCATGAGTGAATGGCGTAAATACGCCATTCCTGCTGGTTTCATGCTGCTGTGGGTAATAGGTGCGCTGGCCATCTACCGTGACGCCCAGCAGATAGCGGCCAATACCCAGCAAAAAATCAGCAACGAGATGCGTCTTGAAGCGCAAACCATGGCCGAAAAGCTGGCCGGGGTGCTGGAACGAACCTACGTCACCATCAAGACCATCTCCCTGCTGCCGGCTGTTCGCAGTACGGCCCCGCGCAATCGCAGCAGCATCGAGGACGATGTGGTCGAGTTAGGCCACTTCGGCGAGGGTGACGCCGAGACTATCCAGCAGCTGTATAACCACATTTCCAGTGATGTCGCGGTCTCTGAAATCTATCTGGTATATGGCGGTTTCGCTCCCGAACGGGGTGAGGTGCCCTTCCTGATGTTTGATCAGGTGCTGCTCGAACGAATTGCCGACGCGAAAGAGGCAGACCGTACTCACGAACAGGACGAACCCGAAGAGCACGAAGCGGCCGAGTATGCGGAATATGTACGGCAGCTGGGCTATTTGCAGCAATACCATCCCAAATTGCCTAGTGAGGCCCCCGAAGGCATCGCGGCGATGACTTCCCCCCTGCTGCGCACCTGCGATAACTCCCAGTACACTTCGATCGCCAACGGCGACGAGCGCAATACTCACGGCATTTTACTGTCCGTGCCTATCTATGATCGGGTCAACAAACAGTTCAAGGGACTGGTGACCGCAGTGCTACGAGCCAACGCACTGGAGGCGGTCCTGAACGGCTGGCCCAGGTTACCCATCACCGCTGCGGACAAAAAATTCCTGGCCGAGCAGCAGATTGACCTCGACTCTCCACCCAGCGAATACCTGCTGGAAAACCGCCAGACCGGCGTGCGCATCATGGACAGGCGCAACCTCGACCTGCCGAATTTCCTCACGGATAAGCAGCAAGCGGCCATTCATCTCGAGCAAACCGTCCAGCTGCCCTTCTCTCAAGCGTGGCAGCTGCATCGCTATAAATCGGCGGCCGACCTCAACGTGGCACTCGATCCTATCCATAAGGACATGTGGCAACGGCTGGCGTTGCTAAGCCTGCTGATAGCCGGGTTCGCTGTAACCGTAGAGCGCATATTCGCCTTGCAACGCAGGTCCACGCTGAAGTTGACCCAGATGGCCAACTACGACGCCCTGACCGGCTTACCCAACCGGCGCCTGGTGGCCGAACACCTGACCAACTCGTTGAACCGGCAAGTGAACCAGACCAGTCAGTACGCCGTACTGATGATTGACCTCGATGACTTCAAGGAAATTAACGACACGCTCGGCCACCAGATTGGCGATAGCCTGCTGATCGAGGTCTCACGGCGCTTCGTACACAGCCTGCGCGCCTCGGACCAACTGTTGCAGTTGCACGATCACAACCTTATGGACAATTCGCGCTGCGGCCTCCTGGAGGAAAATCAGTCGATGGTTGGCCGCCTGGGTGGCGACGAATTCCTGGTGCTACTGCCCAGTATTCCCGACCTCGGCCAGGCCCTGGCAGTCGCCAACCGTCTGCACGCGAGCCTGAGTGAGCCCGTTGCCCTGGGTCCAGACAAGATCTACATCCATGCCAGCATCGGTATAGCCGTCTATCCAGACCATGGCAGCAGTGGCACCTTGTTGCTCCGCAGCGCCGATACGGCAATGTACCTGGCCAAACGACAGGGGCGTGGGCAAACCGTGGTGTACCAGCGAAATTTCGACGAGCAGTCTCGCCAGCGCCTGCAGCTACTGACAGATTTGCACTCTGCTCTGCTGGAACAACAATTCGTCCTCCACTACCAGCCGGAGCTGAACATGGCCTCCGGCGCCATCGACTCCGTAGAGGCATTGGTACGCTGGCAACATCCCACTCTGGGCCTGATTCACCCAGCAGACTTTATCCCCTTGCTGGAACAGTCTGGCCTGATAATGGACGCCGGGCAGTGGGTGCTGGAAACAGCTTGCCGGCAACTGAAAGCCTGGCAGGACCAGGGTTCTGCGATTAAGCACATGTGCGTCAACGTCTCGATCAAGCAACTGGCACAACCGGCATTTGCCGACTCGCTGCTAAACACCTTGAACCAGGTGGGCATAGCGCCTGGCGCACTCTGTCTGGAGCTGACCGAATCGATGCTGATGCAGCAGCCGGAAGCCAACATTCAACTTCTGCGCGAAATACGCATGACCGGGGTGGAGATTGCCCTGGATGACTTTGGCACTGGCTACTCGTCACTCAGTTACCTGCGTCAACTGCCCTTGGACGTGCTGAAAATCGACCGCAGTTTCGTCATCGATATGCAAAACGACGAAGGTCTTGCCATCTGCGAAACGCTGATCGCCCTGGCCAAACGCCTGGGGCTCAAAGTCATTGCCGAAGGCATAGAGACGGCCGAGCAGTTCTGCATTATGAATAGAGTCGGCAGTGACTGGATGCAGGGCTACTTGATTGCGCGACCGATGCCGGCGGAGCAAACCAATCAGTTCGCGAAGTCTTTCGACTGGAAAAAGTTCAAGATCGAGAATGGCTTGCAAGAACATTCGCCCGGATGGACGCCACTCAGGGGCTGTGCAACCGAGACGCCTTAACAGCATCGATGCACCGAAGCGCATCTCCCGCCTAAACCTCGCTGGCGACTCGAATCCTAGGGTCTGTTGCGGTTTCATTCGCGGCTCGCAATGAAACGGCTACAGACCCTAGCCGGTAACCGCAAAGCGCTTATCCAGCCCGCTATAGCCCATACCCACGCTTTTGTGCACCTTGAGCTGCACCGGAATGCGCTCCTTCAACGCTTCCACATGGCTGATCACACCGATCATCTTGCCGCTGGCATTGAGGCTGTCGAGGGCGTCGAGGGCGACTTCCAGAGTTTCGCCGTCGAGGGTGCCGAAGCCTTCGTCGAGGAACAGCGAATCGATGCTGGTCTTGTGGCTGACCAGATCGGACAGGGCCAACGCCAGTGCCAGACTGACCAGGAAGCTCTCGCCGCCGGAAAGGGTCTTGGTGTCACGGGCGACATCGGCTTGCCAGGTGTCGATCACTTCCAGTTCCAGCTCACCACTGCTGCGCCGGCCCAGCTGGTAACGCCCGTGCAGGCGCTCCAGCTGTTGGTTGGCCAGATACACCAGGTGATCGAGGGTCAGCCCCTGGGCGAACTTGCGGTATTTCGCCCCGTCCGCCGAGCCGATCAGACTGTTGAGCTGCTGCCACAGGTCGTACTCGCCCTGTTTGGCGGCGATCTCGGTGAACAGGCTTTGCTGGCCCAGTCGGCGTGCCTCGTCGCCGCGCAGTTGCGCGCGAATTTCGCCTTGGCGCTGGCTCAGGACTTTCAACTGAGCGTTCAGCACCAACAGATTGTCCTCCAGCTGTTCGCGACTGAGTTCGCTGGCCGGGGCGGCTTGTAAGGCGATCAGTTGCTGGTCGGCGGAGGCTTTCAGGGCCTGAGCTTCGGTCAGCGCTCTATCCAGTTTTTCCTTGAGATGAACCAGGGCGCTGTGCTGCTGCTCGTCGAGCAGTGCGGCGAGAAAGCCGGCCTCATCCACAAAGGGGCTGGCAGCCAGAGCATCAGCCCACTGCCGCGTTTTCGCCTGCAGGTTGTGCCGATCCTCGATCAGCCGCTCCGCTTGCGTCTGCTGGGTCCCGTGCAACTGTTCCTGGCGACTTTGTGCGCTACTCAGTTGCGCTTCGCATTGCTGCAAGGCCAGCAGCGGGTCGGCGACCGCAGCCAAGAGCTCCAGCTCGGCCGCCTGTAGCGCCGACCAACGCTGTTGCCAGTGCCCATGCAGGTCGCGAGAGAGGGTCAACCCATGCTCCGCGTCGCGCTGCTGAGCGTCCAGTTGCTGAGCCTGTTGTTGCGCCTGCTGCCAGTTCTGCCACTCGGCTGTGCGCTCGCTTAGCCACTGTTCACCATCGCTGGGCAAGCTGTAGCCGAAGCGGGCCAACTCCTCGCGCAACGCCTGTTCGCGCTCACCTTGTTGACGCTGCAGCTTCGCCACCTGCTCGTAAAGCTCGCTGAGCTGGCTGTTATTGGCCTGCAATTGCTGGCCGAGCAGCGCCTGCTGCTGTTCTGTCGCGGCACGGGCTTGGCCGAGCTGTTGGCTGGCTGTGCGCGCACCTTCGAGGGCTGTTTTCACAGCGTCGAGTCGTTCGAGACTGTGCTGCAGGTTGTCCAGCTCGCTCACCAGCTGCTGCTCATGGGTTATCAGCGCGGCAGCATCCGCCACAGGACTACCGAGCTGTTCACTCAACTGCAGCCAACGGTCGGCCTGCCGGACCTGCTCCTGTTGGGTGTGCAGCAACTGCTGTTGCTGTTGTTCGAGGGTCGCGGCCAAGGCCGCCAACTGACTGGCAAGACCCTGGCCGCTATTGGCCAGGGTTTCCAGCTCGAGCTTCTTGGTCTGCAAGGCCTGCTGGGTGGCCGAGACGTCCAGCGCCTGGTAGGCAGCAATCGCCGGGTGTTGATCGGAGCCACACAGCGGGCAGGCCTGGCCTTCCTGCAGTTGCGCGCGATAGGTCTCCAGCGCCTGGATACGCTGTTCCTGTTCCAGCAGTTTTTCCTGGTCGCGCACCTGCTGCTGCAGGTCCTTGTAACGCGCGCGCAGGGCGCCGACTTCGCGCTCCTTGGCGGCGTGCTGAAGAGCCAGCTCGCTGACCTTGCCGTGCAGTTGCGCCTGCTGCTCGCTCAGCTGCTGGCGGGTCGCGGCCAACTGCTGGAGCTGGGCCAACAGCCCGCTGTGCCGATGCAACAGTTGCCAGCGTTCGCGCAGGGCCGCCTCGCTGCGCCCGGCCAGCAGGACATCGAGTTGCTGTCGATGCTCGCCCTCCAGCCGCTGCGCCTCGGCCAAACGAGCCTGCTCGTCGCCGAGTTGCGCGCTGCGCTGCACCAGTTGCGCCTTCAGCCTCTCGGCCACCTGCTCGGTCTGCTGCTGACGGCTGCCGAGCTGGGCCAGGTCCGCGGCCAACTGCTGGCGTGCCTCGAGCTGGCTGCGCCATACGCCCAGCTGCTCGCCAAGCCGCCCGTGCCGGGTTTGCTCGGCCAGGCGCAGGTCCAGCTGCTGACGCTGTTCGGCAAGTCGATCGTGCGCCTGCTGACGCTCATCAAACAGTTGCAGGCTGAAGTGCCGGGCCTGCCACAGGCACTCGCGGATGCGCTGTGCGGCTTGTTGTTGTTCGGTCTGGGTCTGCTGCACCGCCAGCTCGGCTTGGCGCAGCACCTGCTGCGCCTGTTGCCAGTCGCGGTACAGCGGTTGCAAACGGCCCGCCGGCTCGCTGGCCGCCAATCGCCCCAACTGCGGCTGAGCCGACTGCAGCTCGTCCTGGGCACGCTGTTCGGCCAGTGTGGCTGCTTGCTGCTGGCCCTGCGCCTTGAGCAAATCATCACGCCATTGCCGCTGGCGTTGCAGATCGACCTGTTCAGCAGTCAGCCTGGTTTCCTCGGTGCCCAGTTGTTCGGCTTCGGCGTGCAGCACGCTGCATTGCTCGGCGCTTAACAGTTCCACACCTTCGGCGCGGGCCCGCAGCTGATCGAGAACTGTCTTCACCTCGCGGGTCTGCTCGAACACCCGCTGGGAGATCTGTCCGTAGACTTCGCTGCCGGTCAGCTCTTCCAGCAACTCGGCACGCTGGTTGGCATTGGCTTCGAGGAAGGCGGCGAAGCCGCCTTGAGCCAGCAGCATGGACTTGGTGAAACGCTCGAAATCCAGGCCGGTAAGGCGTTCGGTCTCGCGCAGTTTCTCGTTGATCTTGTCGGTGACAATCGGTCCGTCCACCGCTGCCAGCTCGACCTTGGGTGGCTGCAATTGGCCGTCGGCCTTGTCGCGGGCGCGGCGCTGGCTCCAGAAGGCGCGGTAAGCGCTACCCTTGACCTCGAACTCGACCTCGGCCAGACAGTCGGCCGTGTGCCGGGTCATCAACTCGTTGCTGCTGGCGGACAGCGTACTCATCCGCGGTGTGCGGTGGTACAGCGCCAGGCAGATGGCATCGAGCAAGGTGGTCTTGCCGGCACCGGTGGGCCCGGTAATGGCGAACAGGCCATTGTCCTTGAACGGCTCGGCGGTGAAGTCGATCTTCCACTCACCCTTCAGCGAGTTGAGATTCTTCAGGCGCAGGCTGAGGATCTTCATGGGTTGCCCTCAGTCAGCTGGCTGACCACCTGTTGATACAAGCCACGCAAACGGCCCTGATCCGCCTCGTCCAGGGTTTCGCTGAGCAGACGCTGGTCGAACACCTGATCGACGCTCAGCTCATCCAGAGTTTCCTTGGCCTGGCCGCGCAGGCCGGCACCGGCAGCGCCGCGCTCACGACGGATGCGCAGCACCTCGACCGGCAGGCCCTCGCACAGGGCGGCGATGCGCACCTGCAAATCGCTCAGGTAGTCGTCGGTGCTGACCAGCACTTCCAGCCATACCGGTCGTTCTTCGCTGCCCTGCTCGGCGGCCTCGGCAATGGCCAGCGCCAACTCCTTGAGCGAGCCGCGCACGCCGAGCAACGGCTGAAAACGCGGCACCGGCAGCGCGCTGATGCCGCGCAAACCAGTCGCGTCCAGTTCGACCAGCAGCACCTCCTTCTGCTGCTTGGCTTCATCGAAACTCAAGGGAATCGGCGAACCGCAATAGCGGATATGCTCCAGCCCGCCGACCTTCTGCGGCCGGTGGATATGTCCCAGGGCGATATAGGCGGCCGGCGGAAAAGCGTTGGTCGGGAAGGCTTCCAACGCGCCGACGTAGATCTCGCGCACCGACTCGCTGGCGCTGGCGCCGACCGTGGTCAGGTGGCCGCTGGCGATGATCGGCAACTGACCGCCGAGCGCCTCGCGCTTGGCTTCGGCCAGGGCATACAGGTCGCAGTAGTGCTGCTGGATCGCCTGCTGCAAAGACTGCTGTTTGTCCTGGGCACTCTGCCCGGCCTGGCTCAGCAGCACATCGCGCGGGCGAATAAAGGGGATGCCGCAGAGGATCGCGCCGGGTTGGCCGTCACGCCGATTCAGCAGCAGCAGTTGCTCGTGCAGGTCATCGCACACCGCCGGGATCACCCGGGTATCGAGCTGCGCCAGCAGGGTCTTGCTCTCGCCGAGCATGGCCACCGAGTCGTGATTGCCGCCGAGCACCACCAGCTCACAGCCGCTGCCGCGCAGCTCGACGATAAAGCGGTTGTACTGCTCACGGGCATAGCTGGGCGGCGCACCGGTGTCGAAGATGTCGCCGGCGATCAACAACGCATCGACCTCGTGCGCACGCACCTGCTCGATCAGCCAGGCGCAGAATGCCTGGTGCTCGGCCTGACGGGTCTTGCCCATGAAGTGCTGGCCAAGGTGCCAGTCGGAGGTATGCAGGATGCGCATGGAGCGACTCACATTGCCCACTCCTGCACCACCATATGGGTCTTGACCTTCTGCATGCCGGGGAAATTTTCGATCAGCCCTCGGATCTCGCTGAGCCTGGCCATCGACCCGGCCTCGACATACACCAGCATGTCGGTTTCGCCGCTGATGCCGCAGCAGCGGCGAATTTCGGTGAAGCTGCGCATGCGCTCCACGTAGTTCTCGCAACGCCCATCTTTGTAGAACAGCTCGAGGAACGCCTTCACCGCACCGTCCGCTGGCTCGGCAATCCGCGCGTGATAGCCCTGGATGGTGCCGGCCTGCTCCAGCTGACGGATGCGTTCACTTACCGCAGAACGCGACAGGTTTATTTCACGGGCGATCTGGCTCACCGCCAGACGCGCGTCGGCGCGCAACAGGGCGATGATCTGGCGATCAAATTTGTCCACTTGGGTGTTCTCACGCAACAGGCAGATTGACGGGTAGTTCCGCTATTTCGCCGGTCAAGGGCGACGCTTAGCAAGCATCGCAAGGCCGGCGGGCGGCTTAAGATGGCGGGACCATCATCGAATCGCACGAGCATACAGCATGAGCCGACTGAACAAGGAACTGGGGCTGCTGCAGGGCATTGGCCTGTTAAGCACCTCGCTGCTCGGCACCGGTATCTTCGTGGTACCGGCCCTCGCCGCCACGGTCGCCGGTCAGGCTTCGCTGTGGGCCTGGCTGATTCTGATCCTGCTGGTGCTGCCGGTGGCCTTCACTTTTGCCCAACTAGGGCGGCATTTCCCCCATGCCGGCGGTGCGCCGCACCTGATCGGGCGCGCCTTCGGGCCGCGTATGGAGCGCCTCAGCGCCTGGCTGTTCCTCGCTGTGCTACCGGTTGGCCTGCCGGCCGCGCTGCAGATCGCTACTGGCTTCTGGCAGGCGCTGTTCCACCTGGGTTCAGGCCAGAATCTGGCCATCCAACTGGCCACCCTGGGCGCTATCTTGTTACTCGGGCAGCGCCCGGCCAAGGCCTCAGGACTGCTGCAAGGCGCCATCGCCCTGGCCATCGTGCTGACCATCGGGGTGATCTGGTGGGCCGGCGACCTGCCCCATGCCAGCCAACCTCTGCTGCCCGCCATGAGCGGTTCCTGGCACTTGCTGCCGGCGGCTTTGGGGGTGATGTTCTGGTGCTTCGTCGGCATCGAGGCGTTTACCCATCTGGGTGAAGAGTTCAAACGCCCCGAACGCGACTTTCCCCTGGCGCTGCTGCTGGGCGTGCTCCTGGCCGGCCTGGTGTACTGGGCCTGCTCGGTCGCAGTGCTGAGCTTTCAGACCTATGGCGATCCGCGCAGTGACGCCAGTTCGCTGCCGCAGCTGCTCGACCTGCTGCTGGGCGAGCGAGCACGCTGGCTGGCGGCCATCGTCGGCTACCTGGCCTGCTTCGCCTCGATGAATGTGTACATCCAAGGCTTCGCTCGCCTGCTCTGGAGCCTGGCCGACGAAGGCAAACTGCCGGTCAGGCTGGCCCGGCGCAACCGTCATGGCGTACCCGGCCCTGCGTTGTTGCTAGTGGTGCTGAGCTGCGCGCTGTGCGCCACTCTGGCCTGGAGCCAGGCGCTCTCGGTGGATCAACTGATCCGCTACGCCAATGGCAACTTCGTGCTGATCTATCTACTGAGCATGGCGGCCGGCTGGATCCTGCTCAAAGGCCTGTGGCGCTGGTTGGCCGGACTCAGTGCACTGCTCTGCGGCTTGGTATTGCTGATGCTGGGCATCGATGCCTGGTACGCTCTGGGTCTGCTCGCGGCCTTGGCGCTGTTCGATCAATGGCAATCGCTCCGGACGCGTAAGTCGTTGGGCGCGACACCGCCCATGCGCTAGGTGCACGGGTACGGCAGAGGTCGAGTCTGACCGCAAACAAACTTGCTGATCCAGATCTATCAAGTGCTGGCCATTGCCGCAGGGCTTAATCACACCGCCCAATAACCCGATCGGGGTGACCTGAAGTGGCGCATGGCTCTATCCTTGGGGCGAATCCGCCGAAAGGACGCCCCATGCGCCATGTGCTCAAAGACCTGAAAATCCTGCTCCTGGCCAACCTGTGGATAGTCCCGGTAGTGGCAGCCCTGGTCGCGGCGGTGTTCTACTTCGTCGCCCCACCGCCGCCGATGACCGCCAGCATGGCCACCGGCCCGGAAGGTGGTGGTTATCGGGTCTTCGCCGAGCGACTGAAGGAGCAACTGGCCAAGGAAGGTTTCGAACTGACTTTGCTGCCCAGCGCCGGTTCGCGGGAAAATCTCGAACGCCTGCTGGTGGATGACCCCGAGGTGCAGATCGCCCTGGTGCAAAGTGGCCTGGAACAACAGCTCAAACGGCTCGACAGGACCCGCCTGCAAAGCCTCGGCGCGGTCTATCAGGAACCACTCTGGCTGTTCCACCGTGCGGGCATCAGCATCGAACACCTGTCCGATCTGCTGCCCCTGCGTCTGGGTTTGGGCAACCCCGGCAGCGGTACCCAGGCGGCGACCGAGGCGATCCTCGGCGCCAACGCCATCACCGCACAACAATACCCGGCCAGCTGGATCAGCATGGGCGGCAGCAAAGCCGCAGCTGCCTTGACCAGCGGCACGCTGGATGCGGCCTTCTTCGTCGGCCCGGCAGAGAATGCGCGAATCCAGCAACTGGCCGTACACCCTGAGCTGAGCCTGGCCACTCTGCGCCGCGCCGCCGCCTACGAGGCACGCCTACCCTTCCTCAAGCGGGTCACGGTGAGCGAAGGCCTGCTCGATCTGACCCACAATGCGCCGCCGCAGGACATCATCACCCTGTCGCCGGTGGCCACCCTGGTGATCAACCAGAATTTCCACCCCGGTCTGGCGCCACTGATCCTCGAAGCTGCCCGCGAGGTGACCAAGAACGGCACCCTACTCGACCCAGCGGGCGCCTACCCGAGCGACCAGCCACGGACCTTCCAGCTGTCCAGCGAAGCCGAGCATTACTACAAGAACGGTTTACCACTGCTGCAGCGCTACCTGCCGTTTCGCATTGCCGCCCTGGCCGATCGCTACATCATCCTGCTGATCCCCTTGCTGATGGTCTTGATTCCATTGTTCAAGGCGGTCGGCCCGTTGTATCGCTGGCGCATTCGCGCACGCATCTACCACTGGTACAAATACCTGCGCGAGATCGACCGACAGCTGGACGCCGGTACCCTGCCGGAACGCCTGGACGCCGAAGTCGAGCGCCTCGAGCGTCTGCAGGACAAGCTGGCCAAGGTCGAGGTGCCGCTGTCCTACTCCAACGAGCTCTACGACCTGCACATGCACCTGCGCTATGTGATCGAACGATTACAAACCTTGCAGCGGCGACGGGCGACCCAGGACCAGCGGGTCGGGTAAACTGCGCGCCATCCCCTGCTTAACCGATTTTACAGAGAGCGCCCATGCCGATCCGCCATTGCATCGTCCATCTGATCGACAAGAAACCCGACGGCACACCTGCCGTGCTGCATGCCCGCGACACCGAACTGGGCGCCTCGCAGGCCATCGAAAACATGCTCGCCGACCTCAATGAGAGCTACAACGCCAAGCAGGGCAAGGCCTGGGGTTTCTTTCACGATGAATCCACGGTCTATCCGTTCAGTGGCTGGTTGCAAAACTACCTCGACGCCGGTCAGGACTTCACCGCTTTCAGTCGCCAGGCCGTCGAGCAGCTGCAAAAGCTGATGGAGGAATCCAATCTCTCCACCGGCGGCCATGTGTTGTTCGCCCACTACCAACAAGGCATGACCGACTATCTGGCCATCGCCCTGCTGCACCACAGCGAGGGTGTGGCGGTGAACGACGCACTGGACGTGACCCCGGCCAAGCACCTGGACCTGGGTCAGTTGCACCTGGCCGCGCGGATCAACATTTCCGAGTGGCGCAACAACGCCAAGTCCAAGCAGTACATCTCCTTTATCAAGGGCAAGAACGGCAAGAAGGTCTCGGAGTACTTCCGCGACTTCATCGGCTGCCAGGAAGGCGTAGACGGGCCGGGCGAGACCCGCACCCTGCTCAAGGCATTCAGCGATTTCGTGGAAAGCGAGGATCTGCCGGAAGAGTCTGCCCGGGAGAAGACCAAGACCCTGGTCGACTACGCCAGCAGCCAGGCCAAGCAGGGCGAGCCGATGGGACTGCAGGAGCTGTCCGGGCTGATCGACGAAGAGCGTCCACAAGCGTTCTACGATCACATCCGCAACAAGGATTACGGCCTGTCGCCTGAAATTCCCGCCGATAAACGCACGCTCAGCCAGTTCCGCCGCTTCACCGGCCGCGCCGAAGGCCTGTCGATCAGCTTCGAGTCGCACCTGCTCGGTTCGAAGATCGAGTATGACGAAGCCCAGGACACGCTGATCATCCGCAACCTGCCGACCCAACTGACCGACCAGCTCAAACGCCGCAAGGACTGAAACTGCAGCGCAGGTAACAACTCGATCTCTCTGCACGAGACGCCCCGGCGGATCGCTGAGCTAGAGTTAGTGGATCAACCGCCACGCTCCACAAGGAGCCGGCATGAGCCTGACCTGCCCTCCCCTGGCCGTGGCCCGTACCACGGCCATCCACTGCTTAGTGATCTTGAGTGTCCTGTGTTTGACGCTGCAGGCTGGGGCCACTGAGGAGCCTCCGCTGGAGGCGCTGCGCAACGACAGCGCCCGCTTCGTCGCCGCCAATGCCGAATTCACCTTGCTGCATGAAACCGGGCATCTGCTGATCGCCGAGCTCGACCTGCCCGTGCTCGGTCGCGAGGAAGATGCCGCCGACCAGCTCGGCTTCATCAGTTTATTTCTCACCTACGCGCGGCAGAACGACGGTGACATCTACGCCAAGCTGCTGGATGTGGCCGACTACTGGCGCCTGGAATGGCGGCGGCCAAAACCGGATAACGAAGAGGTGCATGCCTGGGACAGTCATGGCCTGGATGCCCAGCGCTTCTATAACCTCGCGTGTCTGATCTATGGCAGCGACCCGGATGCGCTGGAATGGGTGCCACAGATCACCGGCCTGCCGGTGGAGCGAGCGCTGTACTGCGATCAGGAGTACGCACAGGTGCGCAAGGCCTTGGCCTGGGTCGAACAACAGCACGGGCGGGTAGCAGGTTCGTCGCACCGTCATCACTTACAGGTGATCTACGATCCACCCAGCACGCGCCTGAGCGAAGGCCCGCGCCTGCTCGAGCAGATCCGCAGCTCCGGCGTGGTAGAAGCCATCGCCGCGCGGGTCAGCGAAACCTACCGACTGCCGCGCGACTTGATCCTGCGCCTGAGCAACTGCGGCGCACCCGACGCCTGGTACAGCCGCTTGGCTGGCGAGGTGGTGCTGTGCTACGAAAGCCTGGCGCACTTTCAGGCGCTGGCCCGACAACTGCCAAGGTTGCGCCTGGCGACCCCGGACTAACAGACTGTTGAAAAACTACTGCGCTCAGCTATGCCACGTTGAAATCAGCCTCAAAATGCTCATGTACAGCTCGTACACTGCGCTTTTGACTCGCTACGCTCGCCCTGCGGGCCAGCCTTTGGCTGTTACTCCGCTTCGCTGCGTTGCGGCTGACTTCGCCTTGCCTAGCCATCGCTCGCTACATTTTTCAATGGCCTGTTAACGCGCCTCGATACGGAAACCCATACGCGGGAAATGCACATGCACGGTGCCGGCGCGCGAATCTTCGCGGCGAAGGATCAGCTCCTCGCGGCCACTGAACACCAGTTCACCCTCAACCGGGTCCACGCCATAATCGATGGCCGAGATCGCCACCGTTTGACCGGCCTGCAAACCGCTGGGGTCGACAAACTGCTCATCCGGCAGCGCCGCGGGCGTGGCGTCCCGCGCCAGCGCGACGGCCTCTTCGCCGCTCATCTCAGTATGCGAGCCGTGACCGAAACCGAGCACCCGGTCCAGCCAGGCGGCGACGGCCGGGTAGTCATCAACCAGTGGCGCCGTTACCGGGGTTCCGCGCAGGAACCACAATGAATGAGCCATGGCGAAGTCGGCCAGCGAAGGTTCGCCAAACAGAAAGTCGCCCGCCTCACGGCCCAGTTGCTGCTGCAGACGCGTCATTAACGCCGGCCACTGATGTTTGGC
Organism: Pseudomonas taeanensis MS-3; assembly: GCF_000498575.2. GTDB lineage: Bacteria > Pseudomonadota > Gammaproteobacteria > Pseudomonadales > Pseudomonadaceae > Aquipseudomonas > Aquipseudomonas taeanensis. Next base: position 292,336 of record NZ_AWSQ01000002.1, on the reverse strand, counting down.
CTGCTCGGCCGGCAAGCGCGTGGCCAGACCGCCGTTAAACAAGGTCGAGCGATCGGCAATAAAGGCTTTCAGGAACTCGGGCGGCAGCTTGCCGAAGCGCGCGGCAACCGACTCCGGCTGGAACACCAGGCTCACCGCGTGCAGAAAAACCACCGAATCGGCCCACTGGGCGAAACTGGCGACATTGAACTCCTGCCCCTCGGGGAACAGCGCAGGGATGGCTTTTTCCGCCTCCAGGCGCCGGGCAATCAGGGCGGTGTCACAGTAGATGTCGGCGCCGACTTGCAGAACCGGGGTCTTGCGATAACCGCCAGTCAGTGCTGTCAGGTCCGGCTTGGGCATGATCGGCGGGATCAGTACCGAACGCCAGGACAGTTGCTTGAACCCCAGCAGCAGTCGGGTCTTCTCCGCAAACGGCGAGGTTGGGTAGTGGTGCAGGATCAACTCGTGCATGACTGGCTCCGCAGCGATAGGGCTAAACCGCCAGCTTACTCGCGAGGGGCACAGCGGCCTACCCGATCAGCGTGATAGCTCACTATCAACCGCGCCGATAAGACTGCTGCCAGAGACCAGCGTCTCCTTGGCCGGTTTGCCCAGACGTTTGATGGCCCGCTCACGGCGTAGCGCCTCGCCCTTGCCTGTGCAGACCTCGGTATACACCAAGGCCACCGCGGGACTGGAAAAAAAGAACCGAGCGCCTTTGCCACTGCGATGCTGCTTGAAGCGCCGCTGCGGGTCGTCGCTGATGCCGCAGTACAACGCCCCGTTAGCCGCCCGCACGAGATAGACGAACCAGACTTTGTCCGGCTTTGCGGCAGGGCTGCTGACATCGTCTGGAGCGGGGTCAATCACGGGATCGGGCATTGCGGGCGCTAATCAATCGGCGGCTATCGGGTCGCCGAGCTTAGCAGAGATAGGTGCCCCAGCGCCCCAGGCCGCGCGGCGGTCAGCGGCCAGCCTGAAATGCGGCCAAGCCCTTGGCCGCCTGCTGACGTATGGCTCGCTGCACCGGAGGCGCCCAACCCAGCACCAGGCCCTTCATCCCTAGTGCCTGGCGAGCCCAGCGCCACAAGTCGAAATGATCGTGATGCTCGACGATCTTGCCATCGCGAAAGACGAAGCGCGCCTCGATCCGATTGACCACCGTGTTGCCGGTTTGACTGAACAGGTAGGTCGCCACCCAGCGCGCACTGCCGCGCTGTTCATTCGCCTCGACCGCGTCGAAGGTCAGGGAAAAATCCTGGGCGCGCGCCGCCAGCATGCGCCACATATCCGCCGCATCGCCGCCGCGCAAATCCTCGAACACCGGATCGCTGAAACGCACGTCATCGCTATAGCAGGCCGCCATGCTCTCGGCGTCCAGTTGCTGGAAGGCCTGGTAGAAGCGTCGGATCAGGTCGGCATTGGGATGACTCATAGGGGCAGCACTCCGCAGGAAAGACTGCACTGAGTATTGCCGCATCCGGGACAAAGCGCGATTGGCGTACTAGCCAATTTTGTGTCATTAATCGCCAAAGTATCCATCTATTCGAGTCGCCATGCTCAGCATCGTTTTTTACGTCTGCCCACAAACGGTTTGCTCCAGCCTGAGCGTGGCCTGCGATGCGTTTGCGCTGGCCAATCAGCTGGCCGAGCAACCACTGTTCAATCTGCAGCGCTGCAGCCTGGATGCACGGCCGGTCGACCTGGGCTTTGCCCGTATTCAGGTGGATGGCGGTCTGGAACTCGCCTCAAGCGCCGATCTGCTGATAATCCCTGCCACCGGTAGCGCCATAGACACCAGTCTGTGCGCCAATGCCGCGCTGATCACCTGGCTGGCACAGCGCCCCGCCAGCCAACAGATCGCCAGCCTCTGCAGCAGTGCCTTCCTGATCGCCGCCGCGGGCTTGCTCGACGGTCACCGAGCGACCACGCACTGGGCACTGGCCCGGCAATTTCGCCAGCGTTTCCCCCAGGTCAACCTGGAAATTGCCGAGCTGCTCTGCCACGACGGCAACCTGCTCAGTTCAGGCGGCGCCCAGGCCGGGCTGGACCTGTGTCTGTACCTGATCACCTGGCATGCCGGTACCGGGCTCGCGCAACAAGTCGCCAATGCCCTGGTATTCGATACTCAGCGCGGCCAGCAGTCGCGTTTCGCGCCACTGCTGCCGTCCATCGACCCTGGTGATAGTCAGCTCCGACCGCTTTTGCAGTGGATGCAGCAGCATCATGCCGAGCCGATCGACCTCAACCGTCTGGCCGCACAGGCCAAATGCTCGTCACGCACCCTGCTCCGGCGCTTCAAGTCCAGCACCGGACTGACGCCCAATGACTATCTGCAACGCCTGCGCATCAGTGCCGCACAAACGGCACTACGCAACCCAGCGCGCTCGCTGGAACAAGTCGCCGAGCAAATCGGCTATGCCGACCGCGCGACCTTTGCCAAGCGGTTCAAACAGCTCTGCGGGGAAGCCCCAGGCGCTTTTCGTCGACGTATGCGTGCCCCTACTGAAACACTCCCTGACTAGGACCAGCTGGCCCCTGACAGGCTTTTCACTGCACGAGATACGCGCACGAGTCCCGTCTATAGAAATCGACAGCCCATGAAAAAGGGAGCCCGCAGGCTCCCTTTTTCATTTGACGCTGGTTGTAGCGGGCCTCAGTGCAGAATCTGACTCAAGAACAACTGGGTACGCTCGTTCTTCGGGTTAGTGAAGAAGGTATCAGGATCGGCCTCTTCGACGATCTCGCCCTTGTCGAGGAAGATCACCCGGTTTGCCACGGTACGGGCAAAGCCCATCTCGTGGGTCACACAGAGCATGGTCATGCCGTCTTCGGCCAGGCTGACCATGGTATCCAGCACCTCTTTGACCATTTCCGGATCGAGTGCCGAGGTCGGCTCATCGAACAGCATGATCTTCGGCTTCATGCACAGTGCCCGGGCAATCGCCACGCGCTGCTGCTGCCCGCCGGAGAGCTGCCCCGGGTACTTGAGCGCCTGCTCGGGAATTCGCACACGCTCGAGATAGTGCATGGCAACCTCTTCCGCCTCACGCTTGGGCATCTTGCGCACCCACATCGGTGCCAGGGTGCAGTTCTGCAGCACAGTGAGGTGCGGGAACAGGTTGAAGTGCTGAAACACCATGCCCACCTCGCGACGCACCGCTTCGATGTGCTTGAGGTCGTGGGTCAGTTCGGTGCCGTCGATGACAATGCGCCCCTGCTGGTGTTCTTCCAGGCGGTTGAGGCAACGAATGGCCGTGGACTTGCCGGAACCGGACGGGCCGCAGAGGACGATACGCTCGCCTTGCTGCACGTTCAGGTTGAGGTCTTTGAGCACGTGGAACTCGCCGTACCACTTGTGCACGCCATCCATCTGGATAATTCCCGGCTCGGCGCTGATCGATTGCTTGATAGCTTCACTCATGACAAAACTCCTAACGCTTGTGGCCAGTGTTCAGCTTGCGCTCCAAATGCATGGAGTAGCGGGACATGCCAAAACAGAAAATCCAGAAAATCAGGGCGGCGAACACATAGCCTTCGGTGGCCATGCCTATCCAGGCCGGGTCGGTGGTGGCCTGCTTGATGCTGTTGAGCAGGTCGAACAAGCCGATGATGATCACCAGACTGGTGTCCTTGAACAGCGCGATAAAGGTATTGACGATACCCGGAATCACCAGTTTCAACGCTTGCGGCAGAATCACCAGGCCCATCATCCGCCAGTAACCCAGACCCATGGCCGCGGCCGCTTCATACTGCCCCTTGGGAATGGCTTGCAGGCCACCGCGCACCACTTCGGCAATGTAGGCCGACTGGAACAGGATCACCCCGATCAACGCGCGCATCAGCTTGTCGAAGCTCAGCCCTTCCGGCAGAAACAGCGGCAACATCACCGAGGACATGAACAGCACGGTAATCAAGGGTACGCCGCGCCAGAACTCGATGAAGGTCACGCACAGCACGCGGATCGCCGGCATGTCCGAACGCCGACCGAGCGCGAGTACGATCCCCAGAGGCAGGGCCCCAGCGATGCCTACAGAGGCGATCACCAGGGTCAACATCAGCCCCCCCCAGCGACTTGTCGGTACTGTGGACAAGCCGAAGAAGCCGCCGTGCAACAGCCAGTAGGCCAGCAATGGATACACCACCAGGAAGCAGAGCCCGTAAAGTGCCTTGCGTGGCATTTGCGGAATGAACAACGGTGCAGCACCGATGACGGCCATCCAGACTGTCAGGTCTACCCGCCAGCGCAACTCGGTGGGGTAAAAGCCGTACATGAACTGGCCGAAGCGCTGCTGTATGAACACCCAGCAAGCGCCATCACTGGTGCAGTCGGCACGTGTGGTACCGACCCAATCGGCCTCGATAAACGCCCACTGAATCAGCGGCGGCACGATCAGCCAGACCAGATAGACGGCGAACAGGGTCAGCAGAGTATTGAACCAGCTGGAGAACAGATTGGTACGCAGCCAGCCGAGCACACCGACGCTCAGCACTGGAGGCGGCATATCGGGTTTAAAGGTATGGGTTTGCATGGGCTGCTCCTTATCGCTCGATCAGCGCAATACGCTTGTTGTACCAGTTCATCAGCATGGAAATGCTGATACTGATGGCCAGGTACACGCTCATGGTGATGGCGATCACTTCGATAGCCTGCCCGGTCTGGTTGAGCACCGTGCCAGCAAACAGCGAAACCATGTCCGGGTAGCCGATACCAGCCGCCAACGAGGAGTTTTTCGCCAGATTGAGGTACTGGCTGGTCAGCGGCGGAATAATCACCCGCAGCGCCTGGGGAATGATCACCAGACGCAAGGTGATTGCGCCGCTCAAGCCCAATGAACGTGCAGCCTCGGTCTGACCGTGACTGACCGCCATGATGCCGGAGCGCACGTTCTCGGCGATAAAGGCTGCGGTATAGATGGTCAGCGCCAGGGTCAGCGCGATCAACTCGGGGATCATGACCCAACCGCCGCGGAAGTTGAATCCGCTCAGGGCCGGTGTTTCCCACTGCAGGGGATTTCCCGCAAACAGCAGCGCCATACCAGGCAGTACGATGATCACCACCGCCGCAGCGATCGATACGTGGAAGACCTTACCGGTTGCCTCCCGGCGCGCTTTCGCCCAGCGCCCCAGCAACACGATAGCGATGATTGCGATCAGCAAGGCGCCGATAAAGGTGCCGAAACTGTCGGTAGGACTCGGCGCCGGCATGTACAGGCCGCGACTGTTGAGGAAGAACGTCTCGCCAACCCCCAGACTTTGCCGCGGCCCCGGCAACGACAACATCACCGCGAAGTACCAGAAGAATATCTGCAGCAACGGCGGGATGTTGCGGAAAGTCTCGATGTAGACGGTAGCCATCTTGCTGATTAGCCAGTTTGGCGACAGCCGGGCGACACCGAGGATGAAACCGAGAATGGTCGCCAACACGATGCCGATCACCGAGACCAGCAAGGTGTTGAGCAAGCCGATGACAAAGACCCGTCCGTAGGAGTCACTCTCGCTGTAATCAATCAGGTGTTGGGCGATGCCGAAGCCGGCACTGTTGCTGAGAAAGGAGAAGCCGGACGTGATCCCGCGCTTTTCCAGGTTGCTCTGGGTGTTGTCGAACAAGTACCAACCCATCGCCACGACGGCGATGACGGCAATAATCTGGAACAGCCATGCACGAGCCTTGGGGTCGGTCCAGACCGAACCCTTTGGGTGCGAATTATTGGCAGTATTTTGCATAGGAGCCCTCTTGGAACACCCTTGCCCGCACGCGCGGGCAAGGGGCTCACATCATCAGAACGTTGCTGACGCCTCAGGACGGGGCGCCAGCAAAGACAGTCAGCGCACCGGCGGTGCGTATTGCAGACCACCTTTGTTCCACAGGGCGTTGAGGCCACGTTCGATCTTCAGTGCACTGCCGGCACCGACGTTGCGATCAAAGCTTTCTCCGTAGTTACCCACTTGCTTGACGATCTTCACCGCCCAATCTTTCGGCAGTTTCAGATCTTTACCGAACTCACCTTCCGCACCCAGCAGACGGGCGATGTCAGGGTTCTTGGTGGTCTTGGCCATTTCCTCGACGTTTTTCGAGTTAATGCCCATTTCTTCGGCGTTGACCATGGCGTACAGCGACCAACGCACGATGTCGAACCACTCTTCATCACCCTGACGAACCACCGGGCCCAGCGGCTCCTTGGAGATCACTTCCGGCAGCACCACGTACTCATCCGGCGCAGCCAGCTTGATGCGCTGTGCGTAGAGTTGCGACTGGTCGGAAGTCAGCACGTCGCAGCGGCCTGCTTCAACCGATTTGGCGCTCTCATCGGAGGTGTCGTAAGTGATCGGGGTGTACTTCATGCCGCTTGCGCGGAAGTAGTCGGAGAGGTTCAGTTCGGTGGTGGTACCGGCCTGGATGCAGACAGTCGCGCCATCGAGTTCCTTGGCACTGGAGACGCCAAGTTTCTTGTTCACCAGGAAGCCTTGACCGTCGTAGTAGTTGACGCCGGCAAAGTTCAAGCCCAGGCCCGCGTCACGTGAGCTGGTCCAGGTGGTGTTACGGGAGAGGATGTCGACTTCGCCAGACTGCAGCGCAGTGAAGCGCTCCTTGGCGGTTAGCGGGCTGTATTTGACCTTGGTGGCATCGCCGAATACGGCAGCTGCCACAGCACGGCACACGTCAACGTCGAGCCCCAGATAGTTACCCTTCGCATCCGCATAGGAGAAGCCTGGTAGACCATCGCTGATACCGCACTGTACGAAACCTTTCTTCTGTACCGCGTCCAAGGTAGCGCCCGCTTGTGCGAAGCCACTAACACCGAGAACAGCTGCTGTGGTCAGCACAGCCAGGGTGGATTTCACCATCTTCATTAAAACCTCCAGTTGCTTTTGTTGTGTTGGAGTCTCGACCTTAGCACCGTACCCTTGTGGGGCACGTTGACCGTGTTGGCAGCAACTCGGTCAACCGGGATCAGGCCTATTCGAGAGTCTAGTAGCAGATTGCTTCCTCAGCTATTCATTCACGTCCGCCCATTGATCGAATGGGATCAGGGACGGAGCGCGATTCGCCCAACGCTTCAGCAGCGTGTGGCGAACCTTTTGGAACCCCCATTACATGGCTTCCTGCCTGTTCCGCACCCATTCGGTTAGCAGTGTTACCGCTACCGGGCTACGTCACCAGTCCTATTTGGTAAAGCAAAGCCCGTACCAGAGCCTCGCCTGACTCACCATACGGGCAGGTCAAGAGCAGAACTTGTAACCTTGCGACATCTTCTTCACAAATTGACCACCCATTGGAAAATTCGGCGCACACAATAAGCGCGCCCGCACTACATCGGAGCCCCCATGAGCGACCCTTTGATTCTTCAGCCCCCATTGAGCGCCGACGCCTGTGTCGTCTGGTTGCACGGTTTGGGTGCCGACCGTTATGACTTCATGCCAGTGGCCGAGGCGCTGCAAGAACGTCTGCGTAGCACCCGCTTCGTCCTCCCCCAGGCCCCCACCCAGGCTGTGACTGTTAATGGCGGCTGGGCCATGCCCAGCTGGTATGACATCCTGGCCATGAGCCCGGCACGTGCTATCAACCGCGAGCAGCTGGAGACTTCGGCGCAGCAAGTGATCAGGCTGATCGAAGCGCAGCGTGACAGCGGCATCGACCCGGCGCGGATATTTCTCGCGGGGTTCTCCCAGGGCGGTGCGGTGGTCCTGCACACCGCCTTCCTGCGCTGGCAAGGCCCGCTAGGTGGGGTGCTGGCGCTATCCACCTACGCACCGACCTTCAGCGACGACCTGCAACTAGACGCGAGCAAACGACTGCTGCCGGTTTATTGCCTACATGGCGACCAGGACGACGTGGTGCTACCTAGCATGGGTCGCGCTGCTCATGACTGGCTGATCAAGCGCGAGATCAACGTCACCTGGCAGGACTACCCAATGGCCCACGAAGTCTTGCCGGAAGAGATTCGCGACATCGGCACCTGGCTAGACGCACGTCTAAACGGCTAGTTGCCCAAGGCCAGCAGCGCCAGCCAGCGATCAACCCTGACGTTCCGACACCCAGGGATTTGTCGAGCACTCCACGTGACTGGCAGCAGTCGCGTGGACAGTGACCAACTCGCCTCCTAGGTCGGAACGCAATTAACCCAGAGTGGTTTTGTGACGGGGTAGTCACTTCCATCCCACCACCGGTCAGTGGCCTTTTGTCGAGGATTGCCAGTCCTATCCCGCAGGAATAATGTCGAACCAAGAGTTCGCTGAAACGACAAGGAGTGTTCGTGATGCCGTCCATTTTGCGCAGACCGCGCCACCTGCGATTGCGATGAAAATCGCCCATTGGCAGGCTGACCTGCAACAGATCAGGCAACTGCGACTGTTCAACAACGTCGCCAGCAACAGCATCGATCAACTGTTGAAAGAGTTTCGTGCCTGCGACTTGGAAGCTGGCGAAATCCTCCTCTCTCCGTTCAACCGCAACCAGTACCTTTATCTGCTGCTCAAAGGTCAGTGCCAGGTGTATCTCGGATCACTGGAGAATCAGCCGGTCAGCACCCTCTCAATCGGCGATTGTGTTGGAGAGATCAGCTTCATCGACAACCAGCACCCCTCGGCCTATGTGGTGGCTAGCGAGCCCAGCAGCGCACTGCGCTTACACCGTGAGTCCTTGATCAACCTGTTCCAACAATCGCCACAACTGATGCACAACCTGTTGGAGCTGCTGTGCGAACGAGTGCGTCAAGGCAATCGAGTCCTTCTAGACAGCGAACAGAACGCCAACATCGATACCCTTACCGGCACCTTCAACCGCCGCTGGCTAACGCATGTATTCGAGCGCGAAAGCACTCGCTGCACGTTCAGTAAGCGGCCACTGTGCATGCTGATGCTGGATGTTGACCACTTCAAAGCCTACAACGATCAACATGGCCATATCGCCGGCGACTACGCTCTGTGGCAGGTTGCACAAACCTTGCGCGCCCAGTTGCGCCCCACAGACAGCCTGGCCCGTTACGGCGGGGAGGAGTTTGTCATCCTGCTGCCGGAAATGGGCGAAGACGACGGCCGAAGTATTGGTGAGCGGCTGCGCCAGGGCCTGCAGCAGGTCACTTCTTTCTATTCTCCACTCGGCACTTTACCGGGCGTAACCGTCTCTATCGGTCTGGCCCTGATGCAGCCGAAAGACAGCCTGCAGAGCCTGATCGCCCGGGCCGACAGCGCGCTGTATAAAGCCAAACGCCAGGGACGCAATTGCCTCAGCAGCTGAATCCTATGCCGGTAGCGCCCCTTCGCTGAATACATTTGCGACGCAATCATGCCCTGGCGATATCCAGCACCTGCCGCCCAGCCGCGGGCCAGAGCAGCAATCGGCTCTTTCCGGCGACGGCCATAAGCCGTCTGAACCGGGCCATGCGCCATGCTGGTAGCGCCCGCAGGCCGCGGTACTTCGCCGCGCCGGCTTCTTGCTTTACACTGGCAACCGTTCATTCCTTAACCACTTAATGAGATGACCGTGCTCAAAGCACTCAAGAAGATGTTCGGCAAAGCCGAGGGCCAGCAGCTCAATCCAGCCAGCCAACCCGCTACCGCACCAGCAGCCGATGCCAGCGCCTCCAGCCGCGAAAAGCGCAGCCACACCGCCAAGCCCGCGCGTGCCGCTCGTGAGCCGTCCGCTGATATTGCAACCAGCAATCCGGACCAACCGCCCCGTAGCGGCCAGGACAAAGTCGACAAACCACGCCGCGAACGTGCGCGCAAGCCCGTGGACAACTGGAAGCTGGAAGACTTCGCCGTCGAACCTGCAGAAGGCAAGACGCGTTTCCATGACTTCAAACTTTCCCCCGAGCTGATGCATGCCATCCACGATCTCGGCTTCCCCTATTGCACGCCGATTCAGGCTCAGGTGCTTGGTTTCACCCTGAAAGGCCAGGACGCCATCGGCCGTGCCCAGACCGGCACCGGCAAGACTGCGGCCTTCCTGATCTCGATCATCACCCAGCTGCAACAGACTCCGCCGCCGAAAGAGCGCTACATGGGCGAGCCGCGCGCATTGATTATCGCGCCGACCCGCGAACTGGTGGTGCAGATCGCCAAGGACGCCGCAGATCTGACCAAATATACCGGGCTCAACGTGATGAGCTTCGTCGGCGGCATGGACTTCGACAAGCAGCTCAAACTGCTCGAATCGCGTTTCTGCGACATTCTGGTGGCTACTCCGGGTCGCTTGCTGGACTTCAACCAGCGCGGTGAAGTGCACCTGGACATGGTCGAAGTGATGGTCCTCGATGAAGCCGACCGCATGCTCGACATGGGTTTCATCCCACAAGTGCGGCAGATCATCCGCCAGACCCCGATGAAGGGCGAACGCCAGACGCTGCTGTTCTCCGCAACCTTCACCGACGACGTGATGAACCTGTCCAAGCAGTGGACCATCGATCCGGCCATCGTCGAGATCGAACCGGAAAACGTCGCCAGCGACACCGTCGAGCAGCACGTCTATATGGTCGCATCCAGCGACAAGTACAAGCTGCTGTACAACCTGATTGCGCAGAACGACTGGATCCGCGTGATGGTCTTTGCCAACCGCAAGGATGAGGTACGGCGTATCGAAGAACGCCTGACCCGCGACGGCATCAGCGCGGTGCAAATGTCCGGTGACGTGCCGCAGCACAAGCGCATCCGTGCCCTGGAAGGCTTCCGCGAAGGCAAGATCCGCGTCATGGTCGCCACCGACGTCGCCGGTCGCGGTATCCACGTCGACGCCATCAGTCACGTGATCAACTTCACCCTGCCGGAAGATCCGGACGATTACGTACACCGTATCGGCCGTACCGGCCGCGCCGGCACCAGCGGCACCTCGATCAGCTTCGCCAGCGAAGACGACGCTTATGCCCTGCCGGGGATCGAAGAGCTGCTGGGGCGCAAGATCAACTGCGAGATGCCACCGGACGAGCTGCTCAAAACGGTTCCGCGCAAGCACTAAGACGTGGCAATGAAATAAGGCGAAGCCCGCGGCTTCGCCTTTTTTGTGTCCGCTGACTCGGTGCGACAGCTGTGACTTATGCAGACGGAGCGGCTGTCCATTAGGGAAACGGAGCCCGCCCTATGACCTTCAAACTCGATGCCGCCGACCTTACCCGCGCCGTCCAGGTGGGAGTATTGCAACCCGGTCAGGACCAGGCATTGCTGGCCTTCCTGCGCCAACAACCGCAAACCCACGCCAGCTTGCAGCTGGCACACGTCGCCTATTACTTCGGCGCACTGCTGATCATTGGCGCCATGGGCTGGCTACTCAGCGAAGCCTGGATGCGTGTCGGCGACCTGGCTCTGTTGCTCATCAGTGCTAGCTACTTATTGCTGTTCACCCTCTGCGGTCACATCCTATGGCAACGCGGCCAAGTGATTCCCGGGGGGTTACTGGGGGCGGTGGCGGTCAGTCTGACCCCGCTGCTGGTGTTCGCCGTGCAACGCATGCTGGGCCTATGGCCGCTGGATGACGGGCAAGACGCTTACCACGACTATTACGTCTACGTGCAGGGCGGCTGGCTGGTCATGGAGTTGGCCACGGTGATCGTCGGCGCACTGATGCTACGCCTGCTGCCCTTCCCCTTTATCGTCATGCCGATTGCCCTGGCGCTGTGGTTCATGTCGATGGACCTGACTGAGCTGGCCTACGGCGAGGGTTTCGCTTGGGCTGAGCGGCGCTGGGTCTCGCTGTGGTTTGGCCTGCTGCTATTACTCGCCAGCCTGTGGATCGATGGCCGCTGCAAACAGGATTTCGCCTTCTGGGGCTATCTGGCCGGCCTTCTGGCGTTCTGGGGTGGGCTGAGCCTGATGGACAGCGTCAGTGAACTGGGCAAGGCGCTCTATTGCCTGATCAACCTGAGCTTGATTGGCTTCGCCGTATTACTGCGCCGCACAGTTTTCATGATCTTCGGCGCTCTCGGCGTGGCCGGATATCTGGGTTATCTGGCCCATCGGGTGTTCGAGGACTCACTGCTGTTCCCAGTCGTCCTCAGCCTGCTGGGTCTAGCCGTTATTGGTCTCGGGCTGGTCTACCAGAAACGTCGAGTTGGCCTGACCCGTTTTTTGCGTAGTCGCCTACCGACCAGTTGGTTGAGTTTTCTCCCGGCCCTGCGCCGTTGAGCGGAACTGCCAGCAGCCGACCCGAAGCTGACGCACGTCGCACGCACGCATGAAGTTGGCGTATCGCCCGGTTGCTCGTTTGTACATAAAAGTCCAATATAGACTTTTAGGTACAAACCCAAGCAGAGCGACCTTATGCCTAACCTCACCCCCTACGTGCTTCACCACGCCGAAACCAAGCAACTGCTCACACAAATCGACGTGCACCAGGCAATGGTTGCGATGTTCCTCGACCTGGTCAGCGGAAATGCAGTGCAACCACCGCAACAACTGGTCGAGTTCCCCAACGGCACGGGCGACTTCATCAACTATCTCGGGGTGTGGGCCGCGCAAGGCGTATACGGGGTCAAGACTTCGCCCTATATCGTGCGCCAGCAAGGCCCGCTGATCACTGCCTGGACCCTGCTGATGTCGATGCACAGCGGCCAGCCCCTTCTGCTCTGCGATGCCGGCCTGCTCACCACCGCCCGCACCGCGGCCACCACTGCGGTGGCCGTCGACGCCTTGGCACCGAAACAGGCCACGCGCCTGGCGGTGATCGGCAGCGGCGCGGTGGCCCGCGCCCATGTGCACTACGCCAAAGGTCTGCGCGACTGGCAGAGCATCCGCATGTATTCACCGGGCCTGCTCGAACAAGGCGTCGCGCATGGCCTCGAGTTGCAGCAACTGGACCCGCGCCTGCAGCTGTGTAGCAGCCTGCAGGAGGCGACCGACGAGGCCGAGGTGATCATGCTCTGCACCTCATCCGCCGGCCCGGTGCTCGACCCGGCCAGCCTGAGCCGACCGGCGCTGATCACCTCGATCAGTACCAATGCGCCGGGTGCCCACGAAGTACCGCCGCAGTCGTTGCCGGACATGGACGTGTACTGCGACTACCGCGCCACCACGCCAGCCAGTGCCGGCGAAATGCGCCTGGCCAGCGAACAGTACGACTGGGATAGTGCACAGATTCGCGGCGACCTGGCGGAACTGCTCGCCAACCAGGCAGCACAGCCCGACTATCAGCGCCACGCCTTCTTCCGCTCGATCGGACTGGGCCTGGAGGACATCGCTCTGGCCAACGCGCTCTATCAGCTCAAATGCCGCCAGGAGATCGCCCAGTGATGCAGCGGGTCGACTACCTGATCATCGGCGCCGGGATCGCCGGCGCGTCCGCCGGCTACTTCCTCGCACCCCACGGCAAGGCCCTGCTGCTCGAGCGCGAAAGCCAGCCCGGCTACCACTCCACCGGCCGCTCCGCCGCGCTCTATACCCTGGCTTACGGTACGCCCCAGGTCAGGGCCCTGACCGCCGCCAGCCGGGCCTTCTTCGACAGCCCTCCCGCCGGATTCAGCGATCACCCGCTGCTCAGCCCGCGCACCGAGATGGTCGTCGACTTCAGCGGCGATCCCGCAGAATTACAGCGCCAGTTCGCCAGCGCCCAGGCCAGCGTGGCGGGCATGCGCCTGCTGGATGCGGATGAAGCCTGCGCCCTGGTTCCGGTGCTGCGCCGCGACAAGGTGCAGGCCGCCATGCTCGACCCGAGCGCCGCCGACATCGACAGCGATGCCCTGCACCAGGGCTACCTGCGCGGCATCCGTCAGCACGATGGGGAAATCCACACTCAACGCGAAGTGCAGCGCATCAGCCGTGACGGCGACGACTGGCTGGTCGACTGCGGCAGCACGCAGTACCGTGCCCGGGTGCTGATCAATGCTGCCGGCGGCTGGTGCGACCAGATCGCCCAGTTGGCCGGCGTAGCGCCGATCGGACTCATCCCCAAGCGCCGCGCCGCCTTCACCTTCCACGGCCCGGAAGGCCTCGACAGCCATGCCTGGCCCTGCGTGGTCAGCCTCGACGAGTCGTTCTACTTCAAGCCCGACGCCGGCCTACTACTCGGTTCTCCGGCCAATGCGGACCCGGTCGAACCCCACGACGTGCAACCGGAAGAGCTGGACATCGCCCTAGGCATCTACCAGATCGAGGAGCACACCAGCCTGAGCATTCGGCGCCCGGCACACACCTGGGCCGGGCTGCGCTCGTTCGTCGCCGACGGTGACCTGGTCGGCGGCTATGCGCCGCAGACACAGAGCTTCTTCTGGTGCGCCGCGCAAGGCGGCTATGGCATCCAGACCTCCCCGGCCATGGGCCAGGCCTGCGCCGCCCTGGTACGCGGCGAACCCTTGCCGGAACACCTCAAGCAATTCGGTCTAAGCGCCGAAATGCTCTCCCCCGCGCGACTGAGCTGACCAGACAGCCGAGACGGCACACAGGTGACGCCTCGGCTGCTTTGCGGCACACTCACCGCGCCACAGGACTGCCCGTGAATCACACTCAAAGAGTTGCCCGCATGACGCCGCCCCGCCACGCCCCCGTCTCCGACCTGGACAACTACCGGGCTATCGCCGACGCCATCGCCACCCTGTTCTTCCCCCATGCCGAAGTGGTGCTGCATGACCTGCGCACGCAGAAGGTCGACTACATCGCCAACAACATCTCCAAGCGCGAGATCGGTGACGATGCCGCACTGGAAGACATGCTCAGCGAGGAAGTGGACGAGCGCAATATCGGCCCTTACGAGAAACTCAACTGGGACGGCCAGAAGATCCGCTCGGTCAGCAGCGTGCTGCGCGACCCCCAGGGCGCCCCAATCGCCGTGCTGTGCATCAACCTGAATATCTCACTGTTCGAGAACGCCAAGCAGGCACTGGACCTGTTCCTCTCACCGAGCAAGCTGATTGCGCAGCCGGATTCGCTGTTCCGCGACGACTGGCAGGAGCGTATCAACACTTTCCTCAACGCCTGGCTGCGCCAGCGCCAGCTCGGCCTCAATGTGCTGACCCGCGAGCACAAACGCGAACTGGTCGAAGCGCTGCACGCCGAAGGCGCGTTCAAAGGCAAGAGCGCCGCCAACTACGTGGCCAACGTGCTGAACATGGGCCGGGCGACGGTGTACAAGCACCTGAAAGAGATCAAGGGCGAAGGTTGAGCGCTGTACGCAAATGCCGGGAAACGCCCTGAGCGGACTTATACGACAGGCAACAACCGGCCGATTCGGTAGAAAAACTCCGCTCTTGGCTCTAGCGCTGGAAAGTACGTGCCTGGCATTGCAACCTGAGACGGTGCAGCTATCGCACTTCTCTGAATTTCACGTAGAAGCGCCAAAAACAGGCATCACGAGACCTCCTCTCTAGCCCTTCTGGTCAGCATTGACTTTTTCAACAGAACCGGCCAAAAGCAGCCATCCCCGACAGTGCGCGGCCCCCGACTCCCTGACATGTTCTCCAGATGAACAACCTGCCGAGAGATTGCACTGAGCCAAAAGCGCCGCTCACCTGATCAGGTTGTTCGTTCAGTCGGATCTGTGGGTGGCTCGTGACATTTCTGGCCCCATTCAGGAGAGGTACGCCTGTAAAACGCAACAACCCGGTAAACCCGGGTTGTTGGATGAATCCGCCTACTGCGACTTGGTTGGATTGGTGCTGACTTGTTAGGTATATCCCTAGGAAGGCCAGTATGGCCTCCCAGGGCCACGGAATATGGCGAACCGGGGCTCTCTACTTGAAAAGAGCACTGAGGTGATCGTTCAGATAGAACCCCTGAGGATCGAGTTTCCGACGCAAGTTGCGGAAGTCATTCGCGCGGGGATAAATGGAGGTGACGTCATCTCCGGTCAGAAAATGCATCTTGCCCCAGTGCGGTCTTGCGCCATAAGAACGCAGTATCCTGTCAACGCTGCGTAGGTAATCCCAGTAGTCGGTTCCTGGTTCTCCGGACACCGAGATGGTCACGCTGTCTTGCTCGAAGAAGGGGCTCATCCACGCGCCATCGCCCGCAGTGAAGCGATACTCGATGGGGTATATCGCTTCAGGGAAGTCCTCAAGCATAAGTTTGCGCACGGCTCTGAGCGCGTCCTTTGCATGAGCTATAGGCACCGCATATTCAAGCTCGTGGAAGTTCGGAACGTACTCAATCGGATAGGCGTCCGAGCTGTAGGCTACCTTTTCGAACTCACTCTCAAAAATCGGACGGTCTGTTATGTCCATAACCTTCACCTCGCAGACATCGGTTGTACGTCCGGTCTTGGAGGTGGCTGAAGTGTCGGGCAGGCAGTAGCAATGTCGGCTCTGCTCGTACGGACACCAGAAGAAGCTGAAGTGGCGGTGTTTTTTCGCCATTTCGTCATGCTTTTCCATGACACTTTCGAAGTCTTCGCGCCAGATGCGTTCGTGAAGATTGAAGCTATTCGTCACCTGAAGGGTGATTTCGGAAATCGCCCCAAGAACGCCGAGCGAAACCCGCCCAGCCTGGAGCAGGTCCGGCGTGCTTTCGTCGACAACGATGATCTCGCCATTTGGCTGAACGAGCCTCATGCCCACGATTGACGACGCCATATTGCCGAGCGTGAGGCCCGTGCCATGCGTTCCCGTCGTCAAAGCGCCTGCGAGAGCCTGGCTGTCGATGTCGCCCTGGTTGATCATCGACAGGCCTTCGGCCTTGAGGACTCGAACGAGTTGATTGATCGTAGTCCCCGCGGCTGCCGTGACGCGAAGGTTGGCGTGATCGATGTGGCGTACGCCCTGCATATTGGATAGTGTCAGATGCAGGCCGCTGGTAAGTGCAACAGGCGTGAACGAGTGACCGGAACCCGCTACCCGGACGTTCAGTCCTTTGCCGGTTGCATCGCTGATCATGCTGCAAAGCTCATCCTCACTTGCCGGCGCACCACGAGCTGCGCGAACACAGGACTGGTTGCCGACCCAGTTGCGCCAATGTGCGTCCTCAAGGCCGAATTCGTTGATGTGCATGTTGTGCGATGAAGTGTTCATTATTGTTCTCCCACTTTTTTCTTAGATTGCGATGTATCCATTGTCGGAAAATGAATGTGTTTTGCTCACCAAACTCGCGTCGTCACTGACAAAAGACTAAGCCGCGCAGGCAAACATATAGCCCGCGCCCTTACTGTTGCTGTGCAGGAACTCCGTCGCGGTTTCAGCGACGGTTGATATGGCGCAGGTGCTGGCAATGCTTGCGCCACCACCGCCAATCAGTACGGGTAGGACGGCCTTGGTGACCAACAACAGGTTGTTCACGTTCACGGCTCGCGCCCATTCCACTCCCGTTGCCTCAAGCTGTGGAACGGCGGAAAAGCTGCCAGCAGGGTTCATCGGTACCGTGAGCGAAGCCAATGCGGCCTTTACGCCCTGCCCTGGAATTGGTGCTTTGCTCGCATCAGACACGTCAGTAGGCGCAGAGACCATTTCATGGCCTGCTGCACACCAATGCACGGCGACATTGGCGCCGTCACTGCTGCGTAGTTCAGCGCTACCGACGTGGACTGCTTCCACTGCAAAAGATTCGGCGGCTAGCCCATAGCTTCCTGTGCCGCGGGGGATAAGTGCCACCTTACCGTTGAAGCGTTCACCCATGTGCTGACTCCAAGTCACGAGCGTTGCTCGTGCGACATTTGCTAGATCAGGACGATCGTTCTGCGTCTATCGGATTCATTGGGGACAGAATGAAGGCACCCTAAAACAACCACCATATGTCGATGGGTATATAGAGCTTGGACGTTGAGACAATAAGGGCCCTCCTGATGTGGCGGGTCTGCAGAGTCGCCCGATCACCGTCGCAGGGCCTCTTACGCGCACATGCTCTTAACGGCCAAAAGGAGCGTTTGTTGCGGTCAGCGAACTCAGTTGCGCGCCATCATCGAGCCCAGCACAGGTCATTCAACATTCCGTCCTTGTAATTAACTTCATTTAAAACAGTTAGTTATCGGCTCCTATATCCAGCGACATATAGACAGTCCATCAGCCCGTCCCTAGCGTGAAAACGGTCAAACCGACTAACAGCAATGGAGACAATCATGGGACGACTGAATAACAAGGTGGCTCTGATCACTGGTGGCGCTGGCGGCTGCGGGCTAGCCGTTTCTGAACTCTTTGCACGCGAAGGCGCTAAGGTCGCCATCCTCGACCTGCCCCACAGCGAAGGTGCGGCGGTAGCCGAGCGGATTAACGCAGCGGGTGGTAGCGCCTTCTTCGTACCTGCGGACGTCTCGGTAGCCGAGCAGGTCAACAGCGCGGTGGCCCAGGCTGAAGCGCGCTTCGGTCCCATCACGGTGCTGATGAACCACGCCGGAACCATTCACGCAGCGCCCTTCCTCGACACCAGCGAAAATGACTGGGAGCGGTTGATGAATATCAACGTTAAGAGCATGTTCCTGGTGACCAAGGCCGTACTGCCGAAGATGATTGAGGCCGGCGGCGGCAGCATCATCTGCACTTCGTCCATCTCCGGCGTGGTCGGCACACCCATGGAGGTTCTGTATTGCACCACCAAGGGTGCCTGCCACATGTTTGCCCGCGCCATCTCCGTCGAGTTCCGCGACCGCAACATCCGCAGCAATGCCATCTGCCCGGGCTTTATCGGCACCGCCCACGGCCGGCGTGAGCTTGACCTGCTGCGCGAGTTTGGCGCAGAAGTTACCGACGAGGCACTACGTGCTATGCAGGGCCGCCTCTGCGACCCAAGCGAAGTGGCCGCAGCCGCGCTGTTCCTGGCCAGTGACGACGCCAGCTTCGTCAACGGCACGCATCTGTTCGTCGACAATGCCTACACCGCAGCCTGACCTCCGGGCCTAGAGGACTGAACACCAAAATAATAGGTATTCAACCTACCTACGTTCTGCCCCCTAACAAAAAACTTACAAGAGACGAGGCAGCTATGGAAAACATCGGTACGTACGTCATCTACCTCATCATGACCTGCGCCGTAATTGGCGCTATCGCCTCCGTGGTCAACGCGGAGTCAGAGTTGGGCAAGGAGTTCACCGCGGGCCTGCATAGCATCGGCCCCATATTCATTCCAGTGGCCGGCACGATGGCAGCCATTCCCTTCATATCCAGTTTCATCGGCCACTGGGTCGCCCCACTGTTTTCCGCGCTGGGCGCCGACCCCGGCATCGCCGGCCCCATCTTCATTGCCTCGGATATGGGGGGATATCAGCTCGCCCATTCCTTGGCCGAAGACCCTGAGGGTTGGGTTCTTGGGCTGATCACCGGTTTCCAGTCCGGCGCGACCCTTATCTTTGTCATTCCGGTGGGCTTGGCCATGCTCAACAAAGCCGACCATAAGTACATGGCGCTGGGCATCATGGCCGGGCTGCTAAGTATCCCGATCAGCATCATTACCGTCGCCATGGCCATGCAGTGGCTGGGCCTGGGCGTACGCCCTGATATTGCCACCAGTGGCCCAGCCACTCAGGCGCTGAACTTCACGCTGCCGTTGCTGCTGCGCAATCTGCTACCGCTGATCCTCTTTTGTGTCTTCCTGGCAGCCGCCCTGCGATACCTCCCTGGCCTGATGGTGCGGCTGTTCCTGGCGCTGGGACGCATCATTTACGCGGCCGTCACGCTGATCCTGGTAGCGTCCATCGTTGAGTACTTCACCGGTGTATTCAGCAGTACCTTCGGCAACTGGGGCTTCGCCCCCATCATCGCCGACGAGGAAGATCAGTTCCGCGCACTGGAAATCGCCGGCTACATTGGCATCATGCTCTGCGGCGCCTTCCCAATGGTCTGCCTGATCAAACGCTACCTCTCCCGCCCCCTCGAACTGGTGGCCGTCAAACTAGGCATGTCGCCGGTTGGTGCGGCTGGTATTCTCGCCGCCTCGGCGAACATCCTGGCGATGTTCCGCCTGGTCGCGGATATGCCACCCAAGGACAAGGTCCTGGTGATCGCTTTCTCGGTCTGCGCCGCCTTTACTTTTGGCGACCACATGGCCTTCTCGGCTAACTTCCAACCCACCTTGATCCTTCCGCTGATTATTGGAAAACTCAGTGGCGGTTTCATCGGCATGGCCATTGCCTATTGGCTGGCAGTGCCGAAGGCGCTACAGCTCGGCAACGAAGAACTCCCCCGCGATTCATTGCAAGTCTCGGCCGGTCTGTCCTGAACTGTGCAGCGCCATCCTATAAAGGGACGGCGCTGTACTCCCCGGGTCAAGGCAAACAGTACGGTTTCGTATGAACAACCAGGAAGCAAGCAAGGTAGCAGGCGTGATCGCCGCCGTGGGTACCGAAAATCTGGGCCAGAGCCTCTGCGCCTTGCTGGAGGGCGACGTGCGTTTCGACATGAGCTGCGCTTATGTCTTTCGCTTCGATCGCACCGCCGTGCTCCTGCACGACGGCTACAACGGCATGGTGCCAACAAAGACTTTGAGCGCCTACGCTCGTGGCGGCTATTTGCTAGACCCTTTCTACGTCGCTTGCATGCATGAGCACCCAGCAGGTCTTTGGCGGATGAGCGACTTGGCGCCGGACAGCTTCCTCTCCTCGGGTTTCGCTATCTCGCCTGATATCCATCCCTGCATTTCATCCACTCACGGTAGTCTGGTCGAGGAGCTGGGCTACATCATCCCGCTTCAGGCACACACGGCCGTCGTCTTCTCGCTGATGAAAGAGCAAAGCCACGGACCTTTCACGGAATTAGAAGTCCGGCGACTGCAAACGCTGGCACCGATCGTTACCCAGGCATTTGAGGCACATTGGCGTTTGCGTCCGGAAGAGCCAGGCGTAGCCCCCGGTAATCCGGAAAGCCACCTAGAAAGCGCCTTTGTGGACATTCTTCAGGGACAACTGACTGACGCTCAGCGCTACATCGCCAAACTCCTCCTTCAAGGCCACAGCAACGCATCCATTGCCCACCTGCTCGGAATCTCCGAAGGCACGGTAAAGGTTCATAAGCACAATATTTACCAGCGCCTACAGATCTCCAGTAATGCCGATCTATTCCGACTATTCATCAACTACATTTCCCGTGCACCCAGATAGATAGCCAGCGCAACTCGCAAATATGAATCAGCCCTATTGCGGCAACATCTTCAAACCTCTTTTTTGCCAGTTTCAAGATATCCGCGAACGGACGCAAAGGATCGATTTTGTTGAAAAACTCCGCTCTTGGTTCTAGCGCAGAAAGTGCGTGCCTGGCTTTGAGGTCTGAGATGGCGCAGCTATCGAATTGCTCTGAATTTCACGTAGAAGCGCAAAAAACAGGCGTCACGAGGCCTCCTCTCGAGCCCTTCTGCTCAGCATCGACTTTTTCAACAGAATCGGTCGACAGCGGACGCTTACAGCAGGATAAATAAATCTCTCCCCTTTTGACCGACGAACCCAGCCAAGACTGAATACAATGTGCGCCCGATTATCCTGGGCCATGAATATGGCTGCACCGGACAAGGAACTCGCCTCCATGGCCTCCCCAACTAAACAGCAAAAACGCGCCCAGCGGGCCAAAATCAAGGCCAAACAGAACCGTTCAGGCAAGCCCAAAGCCAATGCGGTACATCCGGTGCTGGCCAATCCGCTGATCAACGAGCCGTTCGATGATGTCGAAATCGACCTGAGCACCTTCGACTTCAAAGACATCGAAGAGAACGGTTTCGACCCAGCGCACTTCGACGATCTGTTCCAGGCGATGAAAGTCGGCGAAAACATCAGCCTATTAGCGATGTGCCTGGTGTTCCTGCAATACCCGGTGTTGGAACTGGTGGTCGCCGAAGAAGCGGAAGACGCAGCCACCGACTTCATGATGGGCCTGCTCATCACCTATCGGGGGATCTTTCACGATGAAGACGAAGATACGGCAGTGGATTGGATCGGCGGCGACGCCTTCCAGAATGCCTACAACGAAGCGTCGATGATCCTACGGAAGAAGAACGCTCGCGGTACCCCAGGCACCCGCGCCTAAGAGCGGTAAGGGGTCGGTAGCGACCCAGGCTGTGTGAAACGCCTGCGCTTGTCTAACCTTCTGATCGTCGAGATCATGTCGGGGACGATCATGAAGCGATTCATTGAAGGTGAGGCTCGGTCGCAAGTCACGTAGCTGCCGGAGTGCTTGGACGATTACGTCACCGAAGAAAATCCACTGCGAGTGGTCGAGATTCTCGTCGATGAACTCGACCTGGGTTATTCAGGTTCCATCTGCGTTTTAATTTGCTCTCGCATCTGGCTGACTTCCTCTAAGAAGGCTTCAACGGTCGGCCGTAGTGGACTCCCTAGATAGTGCAGTTCTAGCGCAATGGGCGGCGGAGCTGGGTGCAGTTTGATAAAGACGCAGCCGTCACTTTGCAGATAACGAATGCAGGCCGGCGCAATCGCCAAGCCCGTGCCGCTGGCTACCTGACTGAGCAGTGTCTGCATCTGCGCTGGCTGACGTACCACTCGCGGGGAAAAGCCCGCCTCCCCGCAAGCGCTGATGATTCGGTCGAACAGGCCACTGGCTTGCCCGCGCTCGAAAAGCACGAAATCTTCTCGGGCTAATGCCTTGAGTGACAGCTGCTTACCCTTGGCCAACGGATGCGCTTGCGGTAGGACTGCCATCAAACGGTCCTGATAGAGCAACAGGCTTTCCAGACCCAGAGGCGCAGGCTTGGGCAACGGCCGCGATAAACCCAGATCAATCTCGTGACGGGCGAAGGCTTCGAGCTGCTGTTGAGCAGTCATCTCGAAAAGCTCGACGTGCACCTCCGGATTACGCTGACTGAAGTGCTGCAACAGAGTAGGCAAGAAGCGTGCGGTGGCTGAGCTCATGTAGCCGATTCGCAGCTGACCACTTTGACCGCGGGCCGCGCGCGTCACCCGCTCGCGCGCCTCAATCTCAAGCGCGAGTAAACGACGGGCATCCTCCAGCAACACCTCACCGGCGGCAGTAACCCTCACCTCCCGCGTGCTGCGCCATAGCAGCGGCGTACCCAGCTCCTCTTCCAATTCGGCAATCTGCCGGCTGACGGCTGGTTGAACCGTATGCAGCAGACGTGCAGCGGCCGAGAAGTTGCGTAACTCCGCCACCGCGACAAAGGTTCTGAGGGTTTTGAGCTCCATCACGCCGCCTTGATTGATACTAATATGGTATAGGTTAGATACCATATCATCATTTCTGTTATTAGATGGGCATCACTAGAATCTGCGCATTGCTCGCTACACGGGCACATTCGCAGAGACTCAAATATGTCATCTACCCACGCAAACCAGGCATCAGTATCCCCTACCGGGATAGAGGCGCCCTCCTACGTGTTGCTAGTACTCATGGCCATGGCCGTCGCCTTCACGGCGGCCAACCTTTACTACTATCAACCTTTATTACCCGCGCTGCGTGATGACCTATCGTTGAGCGACACGCAGTTAGGTCTAGTGCCTTTCGCCACCCAGATCGGCTACGCCGCCGCCATTCTCTTGATCTCGCCGCTGGGCGATGTCATGCCACACCGCAAACTGATTGGGTTGTTGTCCTGCCTGCTGGTGGGCGCGCTGGTGCTGCAGGCCACGACGGTGAGCGGTCTGATCCTGGTGCTTGGCACTTTTCTGATGGGCCTCGGCGCCAATATCACCCAGCAGCTGATTCCACTCGCCGCCTCTATGTCATCACCACAACAGCGCGGTCGAGTACTGGGCACGCTGATGAGTGGGCTGACCGCAGGCATTTTGCTGTCTCGTGTGCTCAGCGGCAGTATCGCCGAGCACATGGGCTGGCGAGCCGTGTACTGGATGGCTGCTGCCACAGCGCTGATCTGGGGGCTGTTGCTCTGGCGCCTGCTACCAAACGAAAGCTCGCGGGTTGCCGGCATGCGTTACCCAGCGCTGATCGGCTCAATGTTCACCCTCCTGCGCAGGCATGCACTGCTGAGGGTCTCGGCACTGACCGGCGCGCTGTGGTTTGCCGCCTTCAACGCGGTCTGGGCGAGCCTCTCGCTGCACCTCACCAATGCACCACTCAACCTGAACCTGCAACAGGCGGGCATGTTCGGTATCGCCGGCATGGCCGGCATTGTCGGCGCCAAAGTGTCCGGTCGCTGGGTCGGGTCACTGGGCACCTGGCGGACTATCTGTTCGGCTCTTTTGGTATTGCTGGTAGGCACCTTGGTGATGTGGGGCTATTCGTACTCACTCATCGGCCTGGTCATCGGCATCGTACTGATAGACCTCGGTGTGTTCGCCGCTCAGGTGCCCAATCAAGTGCGCGTATTTGCTATCGAGCCATCTGCGCAAAGCCGGCTGAACGCCGTGTACATGCTGTTCTATTACCTCGGCGCCGCCATTGGCTCCGCCTCCGGGGTCCAATTGATGACGGCATACGGCTGGCCGGGTGTGATGGGGCTCAGCGTAGCCCTGTCAGCAAGCGCACTGCTTCTGCACGTTGCCATGCGCTGGACAGACAAGAGCTTTGAATCGGCTGCCGCCTGATCGTAGGCAACATTTTTATCCCCAAGAGCCGGTTGTATAGCGCCGGATAACAGTGCGCGGGGAACCCGTCGCGCCATCATCAAACAAGGCTCCTGTTCATGAATGGAAAACCCAACACCATCCCAGCCTCTCTCTCGTCACGCGGACGCTTTACCCTGCTGGCCGTGGCCTGTCTGGTCATCATGGTGGGCTCGGTAGTAGCGCCCGGCTTGGCCATCATTTCTTCTGCTCTGGGTGTGAGTAGCCACGCCAGTTGGCTGGTCACCCTTCCAGCATTAGGTGTGATTCTTTTTGCGCCACTGGCCGGGCGATTGATTGATCGTGTTGGTGCCTATACAGCGCTGCAAATGGGCCTGGCCAGCTACGGTCTGCTGGGCGTAGCTGGCGCCATGCTGTCAGGCCCGGCACTGGTGTTTGCCGACCGCGTATTATTGGGAGGCGCTACAGCCGTGGTGATGGTCTCTGGGACCAGCCTGATCTCGCATTGGTATCAGGGACATGAGCGTCTGAAGGTGCTCGCCCAGCAAGGCATGGCTATCGAACTAGGTGGCGTGTTGTTCCTCACTGCCGCCGGCATTCTTGCCGGGATCGGCTGGCACTGGCCCTTTGCGGTCTACCTGCTGGCTTGGGTCATGCTGTTGATGTTGCGCGCATGGGTACCCAGTCGCACACCCTCAGATGAACACGCTGACATAGCGACAGATACATCCTCTGATTCTGTTACTGGCATGGGATGGGTCTACCTGGCAGCCACAGCAGCGATGATGTTGTTCTTCACGCCCTTTGTATTGCTACCACTGGAGTTATCCGGCATGGGCTTGGGCGAGACGCAGATCGGCTTCTTTCTGGCTGCCATCTCATTGGTAGCGGTTGCGGCAGCCATGCTATTGCCTTGGGTTGCCAGGCAAATCGGCGAGATCATTACCCTGACGCTGGCCTTTGCAAGCTTCACGACCAGTCTGATCCTGTTCGGCCTCGCCGAGGACATGCAGTTAATGAGTCTCGGCGCCCTCTTTTCCGGTATCGGCTTCGGCTTCTCGATTCCGCTGGTCAACCACATGACAGTGGCGCGCACACCCGCCGCAAGGCGTGGCCGCAATTTGGCTTACCTGTCGATGGCCATCTTCTCGGGCCAGTTTCTGACCTCACTGCTGGAATTCATCCCTAGGCAAGCGGCTCTGATCTTCACAGTAATGGCGGTTGCAGGGAGCGTCATCACGCTGATCTACCTGCTGATTTGGTGGTATGAACGTCGCTTACTGAATGCCCAGCAAGCTTGAATGTGCTCGTACGGAAGCGTCCACTATGAGTCGCCCCGGATTTCTTAGGCTCTATCGAGTGGCCGCTACTGGCCGGCGCCAGTCAGATGCGACTGGCGACTACCGGCCAAGAGCAGCCGGTCAATTCCATTGGCATGCAAGTGAGGTTCAACCTCGCCAGCGCTTATCGGCTACGGGTGTTCGCCGACAGATTAAGCCGAGGGTAGACATGGAGATCCTCGATCCGCGCCTTGAGTTGGGCGGCATAATTCTGGGCACTTTTTCCATTTCGAAACTGCACACGCCTGGTGCCGAAACGGACACACCAAAGCTCTTCGCTTGACTGGACAGATGCTCAATCTTCACTGACATGATCATGCTTCCAGGGAGTAGGCAAAGGGTTAAAAATGGATTTCAGCGGTCTTGATGCCCAAGTCCCGGAGCTCGGCGATCAAGTCATCCAGATGCCCAAATGACTCGACCTCCTCGCTGTCATCAACCAAGAAAAAACTTCTCCCGGCATCCTTCTTGAAGAACACGATCCATTCCTTGGGGTTGGTCGGGTTTGCGATCACATAGGTGTCAAAGGCAATGCCTTCGGCATGTTTGGTTTTCACGGCATCACGATTCATGTCAATCACCAGGCTATATGCGCTCTCGAACACGTCTACTCACAAGTGCACGCTTTTTCAACGCTCTCCAGCTTTGACCACCATAGCCATCTCGAGCGGCACGATACCGCTGATCAAGGCTTTGTCATTATCATTGGATGTTAATATTATGCACATGCAGCCATTGAGGAGCTAGTCATGATTGCAGTACGTGAGGCGTGGAGGGCGGGCTTGCTGGGGCGCGAGCACTGGCTCCGCAATCTAGTGTCTGGCGTGATAGTTGGGGTCGTGGCGCTGCCTCTTGCGATGGCTTTTGCCATTGCGTCTGGCGTCAAGCCTGAGCAAGGGATCTATACCGCGATCATTGGCGGCCTGCTGGTATCTCTCTTTGGTGGCAGCCGTTTGCAGATTGCCGGCCCGACAGGTGCGTTCATCGTGATACTGGCGGGCGTCACCGCCACGCATGGCGTTGATGGCCTGCAAATCGCCACGATGATGGCCGGCGGCATATTGCTATTGCTGGGCATCACCCGGCTCGGTGCAATCATCAAGTTCATCCCCGATCCGGTGATCGTCGGCTTCACCGCAGGTATCGGTGTGATCATCTGGGTCGGACAATGGAAAGACTTTTTTGGCTTACCGCAACTCAGCGGAGAATATTTCCACGAGAAACTCTGGCATTTGCTGCAGGCACTGCCGAGTCTGCATGTGGCCACCACGCTGCTGGCCGCGCTCAGCCTTTTCCTGGTCGTCACCGCTTCCAGAGTTCCCGGACTCAAACGGGTACCCGGCCCGCTCATAGCAATGGCGATCGTTACAGGGATCCAATCATTTTTTCATTTCGATGGGGTCGCCACGATTGGCAGCGCATTTGGCGGTATACCTCAAGGTTTGCCGGAGTTGGGCCTGCCTGAAATAACGCTATCGCGTGTCATCGATCTGATCGGCCCGGCTTTCGCTATCGCTATGCTTGGGGCAATCGAGTCGCTTCTCTCTGCTGTAGTGGCCGATGGCATGGCCGGCACCAGGCACGACTCCAACCAGGAACTGATCGGCCAGGGGATCGCCAACCTTGCCACTCCATTGTTTGGCGGCTT
The DNA here is from genome assembly GCF_000498575.2 of Pseudomonas taeanensis MS-3. Taxonomy (GTDB): domain Bacteria; phylum Pseudomonadota; class Gammaproteobacteria; order Pseudomonadales; family Pseudomonadaceae; genus Aquipseudomonas; species Aquipseudomonas taeanensis. The sequence goes on along the minus strand of NZ_AWSQ01000002.1, from coordinate 265,041 downwards.
CGCAGCCACTGGAGCGATTGCCCGCACTGCAACCAATATCCGTAACGGCGGCACGAGCCCGCTGGCCGGCATCACACACGCCGTAACCTTGGTGCTGATTATTCTATTCCTGGCGCCTTTGGCTTCGAACATCCCTCTGTGCGCCCTGGCCGCTATTCTATTTGTGGTCGCCTACAACATGAGCGAGTTGAAGCACTTCAAACGCATGGTTCAGCGAGCGCCACGCGCTGATGTGGTTATTTTGCTCATTACCTTCAGCCTCACGGTGTTCACTGATTTGGTAGTCGCCGTGAATATAGGCGTCATTCTCGCGCTGCTGCATTTCATGCGCCGCATGGCCTCATCTGTCGAGGTGCAACAGGTCGTCGAGCATGAGCTTGAAGCAGAGCTTCGGATCCATGGCGACTTCCACTTGCCGCCGGGAGTGTTGATTTATACGATTGAAGGGCCACTGTTCTTTGGTGCGGCTGAGACCTTCGAGCGCGTGCTGGCACAGACCCATTCCGACCCCAGCCTGCTGATCATCCGCCTGAAGCGCGTACCATTTATGGATATCACCGGCCTGCAAACCCTGGAAGAAGTCATTCAGCAGCTGCACAAGCGTAATATCGTGGTGAAACTCTGCGAGGCCAACACGACGGTGTTCAACAAGCTCGGCAAGGCGGGCATTCTGCAAGAAATTGGCCCTGAGAATTACTACGCCAACCTCAACACCGCGCTAGGGGTCTATGAGTAGCGCACGCCACGGGCTACGCCTGTAGTGGTCAAATCCTTAGATGACGTAGCGCCCTCTAGAGACAACGAAGAGTGCGGGTCGTTACTTGGTACCTGCGACATGCTTGCTCTTGGTCGCATAGCTGGCACCGTGGCTTTCCAGGTAGTCACGGATCAGTTGGCGGACGACCTGCGAAGGCGTCACGTCTTGTGCTGCACAGAGCTCCTCGAATGCTTTTTTCTTGACGGGATCAATGAGTACCGTGAGGCGCGCAGTCTTACTTTCCATGAGTTATCCGATCACTTAAGTCATTAAATGTTAATCAAATTATAATTACCTCTTCCTGCGCTGTCATTGCACGGCGGTTTGCGTCTCGGCACCTGACTTGCTAGCGAGACAGGATTGAGCCCTCCCTGTTGGTGATGAGTTCAATTCACTCCGACCTAACATAGGCTGCCGCGCACCTGCCAAGAAGGGATTTATTTACTCTCAGCAGGGCCACCCACACGGGTCGACTACAGCCACTCAGCGCTAGCTGAAGCGCCTCCACTCCAGACGAATAAAGCCGCGCAATGCGCAGCTTTATTCATGCCCGGCACTGTCAGTCGCCGTAGATATCGAAGTCGAAGTATTTGGCCTGAATCTTCTGGTACTCGCCGTTGTCACGGACCGCCTTGATCGCCGCATTCAACTTAGCGAGTAACTCGCTGTCGCCCTTGCGCACGGCGATGCCGGCGCCTTCACCAAAGTACTTGGGGTCGGTGAAGGACGGGCCGACGAAAGCGAAGCCCTTGCCGTTGTCGGTTTTCAGGAAGCCCTCATTAACCGGGATGGCATCGGCTAGCGTACCGTCCAGGCGGCCAGAGATCAGGTCCAGATAGATTTCATTCTGCGAGCTGTAGCGCACCACTTCAACGCCTTGTGCAGCCAGCACTTCGCTGGCGAAACGGTCGGTGGTGGTCGAGCGCTGTACACCGATGCGCTTGCCCTTGAGGTTGCTGAAGTCGGCATCGACCTCGCTACCAGCCTTCATCACCAGGCGGGCCGGGCTGTAGTAATACTTGTTAGTGAAGTCCACCGAATTGCGGCGCTCGGCGGTGATGGTCATGGACGACAGGATAGCGTCGACCTTCTTCACTTTCAGTGAGGGGATCAGACCATCGAATTCCTGCTCGACCCACTGGCATTCGACCTTCATCTCGGCGCACAGGGCGCTGCCGATCTCATGGTCGAAGCCATCGATCTGGCCGTCGGCTGTCTTGAAGGCGAACGGCGGATAGGCCGCCTCGATGCCCAGACGCAGTGGCCTTTCGGCGGCAAACAGGTTGACGGCAATCAAGCTCAGGGCAAGGCCGCCCACTAAGGCGAGTTTCTTCATCGTGATGATTCCTGCTGGGTGAGTGACATACCCTACGACCACGGCAAGGCGCCGCAGACGAAGAAGGTACTGGGGGTTACTACAAGACAGAAGAAAGGCGCATCAGGTCTGCGTCTGAGCGAAGGGCTGTCGCCGGGTAACGCGTTGGGACAGGTCATCTGCCAGCCTCTTATTTATACTTTAAAGTCCACTCTGGACTTATTTGTATAAATCGTCAACCAGATACACGCAACCACAGGTCGAGCGTCGCGCGACTGGATTAGGGCAGATCAATAAGGATTGCAAGCGGGCACTAGTACGCAAGGACGCCGATAGATTCGGCTCGCAACCAGTCGTTACCCGGATGCAATTCGGGTGACCATGCCCCGGATTGCATCCGGGCTACCAAACCAAGCGGGTGCTGAGGAGCTTGCCGGCCTTGATCGGCCGTCACGAGGGAAAGCCCGACTTGAGTCCGGCAGTTTCCTAGGCCTTGTGCCAGCGCTCGGCGGCGCTCTGGTCGCTGCTGCGCCCTTCGACCCAGCGCGGGCCCTCGCTGGTGTCTTCTTTTTTCCAGAACGGTGCGCGGGTTTTCAGGTAGTCCATGACGAAGGCGCAGGCATCGAAAGCGGCCTGACGATGGGCACTGGCGGTGGCGACGAACACTATGGGCTCGCCCGGCTCCAGACGACCTATGCGGTGGATGATCTGGATATTCAGCAGCGGCCAGCGCTGCTCGGCCTCGACCGCAATTTTGGTCAGGGCCTTCTCGGTCATGCCGGGGAAGTGCTCGAGGAACATGCCACCGACTTCGCGCCCGTCGTTAAAGTCGCGCACATAGCCGACGAAGCTGACCACCGCGCCGACCCCTACGTTCGCCGCATGCAGGGCGTTGGTTTCGACCCCGGGATCGAACGCGTCGAGCTGCACCCGAATCGCCATGCTCAGCCTCCGGTCACGGTAGGGAAGAAGGCGACTTCGTCGCCTTCGCTCAACGGCTCGTCGAGGCTGCACAGTTCCTGATTACGTGCGCACATCAGGTTCTGCTCGGCCAACACCTGCCACACCCCGCCACGGGCCAGCAGGTGCTGGCGCAGGTCGTCGAGCGTGGCGAAGCCCTGACTATCACTCAGCTGCTCGCCGTCCAGGCCCAGGGCCTCGCGGTAACGGGCGAAATACTGCACGCGAATCATTGCTCGTCCTCGGCCTTGTAGTGACCACTCTTGCCGCCGACTTTTTCCAGCAGGCGCACGCTTTCGATGACCATGCCGCGATCCACCGCCTTGCACATGTCGTAGATGGTCAGGGCGGCGACGCTGGCGGCGGTCAGTGCCTCCATTTCCACCCCGGTCTGCCCACTCAGCTTACAGCGCGCTTGAATGCGCACCCCATCGTCGCCGCAGGCCTCCAGCTCGACCTTGATACTGGTCAGCATCAGCGGATGACAGAGCGGAATCAGATCGGCGGTCTTCTTCGCCGCCTGGATACCGGCGATGCGCGCCACGGCGAATACATCGCCTTTGGGGTGATCGCCCTCGACGATCATCTGCAATGTTTGCGGGCGCATACGCACCCGGGCTTCGGCCACGGCCTCACGGACGGTCAGGGCTTTATCACTGACGTCGACCATATTGGCGCGACCTTGGGAATCGAGATGGGTTAACACGGGCTAGCTCCAGGCGGGTATCGACCGATTGTAAACCTGCGAGTCAGTTTCCGGCACCCGTGAATGCCAGCTCAGCGACCCGTTGTCGCATGCTGAAGAGCGGCATGAGCCATGGAGAGAGCTGCCGAGCCTGCAGAACGCCCGACAGAAGGAGGACCGCCACGCCCTACAGGCTGAAACCTGTAGGACGGAGGTCGATAGGGATGCTTTACATATGGCTTTCGGCAAATTCCGCCAGGATCGAGCGCGGCACACCTTGCAGGGTGATATGCACGCCGTGGGAGAAATCCTTGAAGCGCTCCGTCAAATAGGTCAGGCCCGAGCTGGGCGCCGACAGGTAGGGTGTATCGATCTGCGCCAGGTTGCCCAGACAGACCACCTTGGAGCCGCTGCCGGCACGGGTGATGATGGTCTTCATCTGGTGCGGAGTAAGGTTCTGGCACTCATCGATGAGGATCAGGCTCTGCTGGAAACTGCGCCCGCGGATGTAGTTCAGCGACTTGAACTGCAATGGCACCTTTTGCAGGATGTAGTCGACGCTGCCGTGGGTGTTCTCGTCATCCATGTGCAGCGCTTCGAGGTTGTCGGTAATGGCGCCGAGCCAGGGTTCCATCTTCTCCGCCTCGGTACCGGGCAGGAAACCGATCTCCTGGTCCAGGCCCTGCACGCTACGGGTGGCAATGATGCGCCGGTAGCGCTTGCTGACCATGGTCTGCTCGATGGCCGCGGCCAGGGCCAGAATGGTCTTGCCCGAACCGGCGGCGCCGGACAGGTTGACCAGGTGGATATCCGGGTCGAGCAACGCATACAGCGCCAGTGCCTGGTAGATATCCCGTGGCCGCAGGCCCCAAGCCTCCTGATGCATCAAGGGTTCCTGGTGCAGGTCGAGGATCAGCAGCTCACCCTCCTCGATGCCCTTGATCCAGCCGACGAAGCCCTGCTCGTCGATGATGAACTCGTTGACATGCACCGCCGGCAGATTGTCGGTGAGCTGCACGCGGTGCCAGGTGCGAGCATGCTCCTGACGGGTCTCGACGGTGCTCACCCGGTCCCAGAACGAGCCAGCCATGTTGTGATAGCCCTGCGACAGCAGGGACACGTCATCGACCAGCTGGTCGGTGTGGTAGTCCTCCGAGTCGATGCCACAGGCGCGCGCCTTGAGGCGCATGTTGATGTCCTTGGTCACCAGTACCACGGACATGCCCGGCCGACGCGATTTCAGCTCGACCAGTTGGTTGATGATCTTGTTGTCGTTAAGGTCTTCCGGCAGCCAGGTAATCGGTGAAGCACTTTTGCTCATGAGGATCGACAGAAAACCACAAGGCCCGCTCTTCTCTCGCTGGATCGGTACGCCAATCTCCACTTCTTCCGGGTTGGCGCCGCCCAGGATCTTGTCGATCAAGCGAATGGCCTGACGACATTCGGCGGCCACTCCTTGCTTACCGGTTTTCAGCTTGTCCAGTTCCTCCAGCACGGTCATGGGGATGGCAACGTGGTGTTCCTGAAAATTCAGCAACGCGTTTGGATCGTGGATCAGGACGTTGGTATCGAGGGCGTAGAGGGTTGGCGCGGTGGGCTTTGAGCGTCCGTGGTCATCCATACTCGGTCACCTTTTGTAGGAGCCAAGCGACGGAATGCCAGAGCAGCGCTCCGCCGCGGGGAACCGCCGACCTCTCAAACAGAACTGAAAGGGTGCAAACCAGGTGATAGCAAATTGACGCCACCTGTCTGCAGGATTCGGCGGTCTGTCTTTTAGATACTCCAAAACCGATGACAGGCAAACGAGTTTTTCAGATTTTTTACCTTTATTTTTCACTTGGACGAATAGCCCTTGGCACCTCGCCCATGCCCCGCTAAAGTCAGAAGTTCTATTGGCGCAGTTGTCGGTAATTTCTCGCGCCTTTCCCGCCGCTATCCCGCCTCCCCAGGCTCGCTCCGACCACAGCGATTGACCTCCACGGTCACATGCACCAGCTCGCGAATCCCCGTCAAACGGGCCTTGTAGCGATCAGCCGAACAGCCACCATGGGTCACCACACTGGCGATGCAGGCAAATTGCGCCCGGCCGACGCGCCATAGGTGCAGGTCCGCCAGCTCGGTGTCCGGCTCCTGCACCAGGGCCGAACGCACGCGCGCCACCACCGGGCTGTCCATCTCGCGATCGAGTAGCACCTTGGCGGTCTCGATCAGCAAGCCCTTGGCCCACAGCGCGATGATCAGCGCACCGACCACGCCCATCAGTGGGTCCAGCCAGCTCCAGCCGTACAGCAAGCCACCGAGCAACGCGATGATCGCCGCCACCGAGGTCAGTGCATCGGCCAGTACATGCAGGAAGGCGGCATGCCGGTTGAGGTCACGTCCTGTCGCTGGCGCAGCGTGCGCATGCGCATGCGCATGCGCATGGCCGTGATCGTGATCGTGATCGTGATCGTGATCGTGCCCATGACTGTGTTCGTGCTGATCGCGCAGCAGCCAGGCCGACGCCAGGTTGACCAGCAGGCCAATCACCGCCACCGCCAAAGCCAGGTCGAAGGCGATCACCTGCGGTTGCCACAGGCGCCAGAGCGATTCGACCGCCAACAGGGCGATCACCAGCAACAGCAGGATGGCGCTGGCGAAACCGGCGAGCACCTCGATCTTCCAGGTGCCGAAAGCGAAACGCGGGTCATTGGCATAACGCCGCGCCAGCAGGTACGCCAGGGCCGTCAGACCAATGGCGAGCATGTGCGAGGCCATGTGCCAGCCATCGGCGAGCAGAGCCATGGAGTTGAAGGCATAGCCGGCGGTGATCTCCACCAGCATGGTCACTCCGGTCAGGGCCGCCACCCGCCAGGCTTGGCGTTCGGCGGTGCTCTCCAGCGGTCGGTAGTCGTGCGAGTGCTCCCAACGGGAGTGATTGCAGGCGCTCATGACGGCTCCTTGAAGGATTCGACCCGGGTAGACTACAACCCCACGGCCACCTCCAGGTCAACCCATCGCCTTAATAGGTAGAGCCACGACGGCTACTCGGCCTAGAATCGCGACCAAGACTTTTAGGAGCAACGCTGTATGTTGATGGTGATTTCCCCGGCCAAGACCCTCGATTACCAGACCGCGCCGGTGACCCAGCGCTTCACCCTGCCCGAACACCTCGACCACGCCCAGGACCTGATCGCCCAGTTGCGCGATTTCAGCCCGGCGCAAATTGCCGAACTGATGCACCTCTCGGACAAACTCGCCGGCCTCAATGCAGCGCGTTTCGGCAGCTGGACGCCGACCTTCACTCTGGACAACGCCAAGCAGGCGCTGCTGGCCTTCAAGGGCGACGTGTACACCGGACTGAACGCCGAAGATTTCAGCGAAGCCGACTTCGACTTCGCCCAGCAGCACCTGCGCATGCTCTCCGGGCTGTACGGCGTGCTGCGCCCGCTGGATCTGATGCAACCCTACCGCCTGGAGATGGGCACCAAACTGGCCAACCCACGCGGCAAGGACCTGTACGCCTTCTGGGGCGAGCGCATCAGCGGCTGGCTCAACCAGGCACTGGCTGCGCAAGGCGACGAGGTGCTGCTCAACCTCGCCTCCACCGAATACTTCGGTGCGGTGAAACGCAAAGTGCTGAACGCGCGGGTGATCGACACCGAATTCAGGGATCTGAAAAACGGCCAATACAAGATCATCAGTTTCTACGCCAAGAAGGCCCGCGGCCTGATGAGCCGTTATGTGATCAAGGAACGCCTGACCAACCCCGAAGGCCTCAAGGATTTCGCCTACCAGGGCTACCGCTATTCGGCCGAGCAGTCGCAGGCCGACAAGATGGTGTTCCTGCGCGATCAACCGCAAGACTGATTACCCTCCCCTCGCGAGCGGGCCGCTCTGGCCCGTTCCTGTTCGCCGCATACCCCCCACACCCCCGCGATTAATTAAAATTAAATATATTGAACTTTAATACCTCATTGCATTTTGCAATATCACAGCCAAATCGCCATCAAAATGCAATCACTTAAAATCCTGATATAACTCACGCCTCTAAAAAACAGGATAGGCGGTAGGAACTATCGAAGCAGCCCTACACTCTTACCCTCGTGACATAACTATTCACGCAACTTTAGATCGGATTTAAAGCTGTGGCCTTGAACATCGGCAATGCCTACACCCAGGGACCAGCTGTAATTCGAGTAAAGTTGCGCTGGGATACAAGGAGGCACCTCATCACTCTCACGACCAGTCAAGACTAACGAGCCAGAGCCTCAACGGCACTGTGCTCACGCCTACACAGGGCGTGCCAAATACAAAGCCTCGTTCGGGCTCCTTCAATCGGAGCCAGGTGCGTCTATGTGCCTGAATAAATAAGAACGAGTCATTACCAGCAAGTTAAACCCATGGACATGGCCAACTTGGCCACTGTTAATTTCGCAATAAACGGACGAGGTAAGTGCGATGCGCATCAGCATTTTTGGTTTGGGTTACGTGGGTGCAGTCTGTGCGGGCTGCCTATCTTCCCGGGGTCATGAAGTTATCGGCGTGGACATCTCCGCCGCTAAAATCGACTTAATTAACAAGGGTAAATCGCCCATTGTTGAACCCGGTTTAGAGGTACTCCTGGAAAAAGGAATTCACTCCGGCCTGCTGCGTGGCACCACCGATTTTGCCGCCGCGGTGCGCGACAGTGAAATGTCGTTCATTTGCGTGGGTACGCCGAGCAAGAAGAATGGCGATCTGGAACTCAACTACATCGAATCGGTCTGCCGCGAAATCGGCCTGGTCCTGCGTGACAAGACCGAGCGCCATACCGTCGTGGTGCGCAGCACGGTGCTGCCTGGCACGGTAAAAGACGTAGTCATTCCGATCCTAGAAGACTGCTCCGGCAAAAAAGCTGGCGTCGACTTTGGCGTGGCGGTCAACCCGGAGTTCCTCCGCGAAAGCACCGCGATTAAGGACTACGACCAACCGCCGATGACGGTGATCGGTCAGCTCGACACTCAGTCCGGCGATATTCTGGAGGAGCTGTACCGCGAACTCGACGCGCCGATCATCCGCAAGGACATCGCAGTCGCCGAAATGATCAAGTACACCTGCAACGTCTGGCATGCGGCCAAGGTCACCTTTGCCAACGAGATCGGCAACATCGCCAAGGCGGTCGGGGTCGATGGTCGCGAGGTGATGGACGTGGTCTGTCAGGACAAGACCCTGAACCTGTCGCAGTACTACATGCGCCCCGGCTTCGCCTTCGGTGGTTCCTGTTTGCCCAAGGATGTGCGCGCCCTCACCTACCGCGCCAGCCAGCTGGATGTGGAACACCCGATGCTCGGCTCGATCATGCGCAGCAACGTGGCGCAGGTGCAGAACGCCTTCAACATCATCGCCAGCCACGACAAGCGCAAAGTCGCCTTGCTTGGCCTGAGCTTCAAGGCCGGCACCGACGACCTGCGCGAAAGCCCCCTGGTCGAACTGGCCGAGATGCTCATCGGCAAGGGCTTCGACCTGAGTATCTACGACAGCAACGTCGAATATGCACGGGTCTATGGGGCCAACAAGGACTACATCGAGTCGAAGATTCCGCATGTCTCATCGCTGCTCAATAGCGACCTGGCGCAGGTCATCGCCAACTCCGACATCATCGTCCTGGGCAACCGCGACGAGCAGTTCAGAGTCCTCGCCCAGCAGGCTCCCGAGGGTAAGCGAGTCGTAGATCTGGTGGGCTTCATGGCCCACGCCAGCAGTGGCGCCAGTGAAGGCATCTGCTGGTAACGACTCGCGCTGCTGACGATTAGGTCCATGCCGCCATGTGCCAATCATTACCAGTAGCACCTCACCTCACAGCCTCAACCTACGGCGACCGGCGTGTTGCGGGTGGATGCGGACAACCGCGCCCACCCGCCGCAGGCATGCCCGCAACACAGGATGGAGATACAGATGGATAGGCTCAAGCAGGGTTTCGCTGAAGCCGCCGGCTGGCTGTTCTACCTCAGCTTACTGATGGGGATTGCCCTGGCCTTGCCCAGGACAGTCTTCGACCCGGAGTCGAAGGACTTCCTGTTCCTGATCGGTGCCGTGGGTATCTGGCGCTATTCGATGGGCGCCATGCATTTTCTGCGTGGCCTGCTGTTTCTCTACGTGGTGTTTCCCCGCCACCGGCGTAAAGCCAAACAACTGGGTCAGGCTGCCGATCCGTCGCATGTGTTCCTGATGGTCACCAGCTTCCGCATCGATGCCTTGACCACCGCTCAGGTGTATCAATCGGTAATCCTCGAAGCCATCGAGTGCGGCTACCCGACCACCGTAGTGTGCTCGATCGTCGAGCTGTCCGATGAGTTCCTGGTCAAGAGCCTGTGGGAGAAATACAACCCACCGGCGCATGTCACCCTGGACTTCGTGCGGATTGCCGGCACCGGCAAGCGTGATGGTCTGGCCCATGGCTTCCGCGCGATTTCCCGGCACCTGCCGGACCAGGATGCGGTGGTCGCGGTGATCGACGGTGACAGCGTATTGCAGCCCGGTATCGTCCGGGCCACTGCGCCCTACTTCAAGCTGTTCCCCAACGTCGGCGGGCTGACCACCAACGAGTTCTGCGAGGTCCGCGGCAGCTACGTCATGAGTGAGTGGCACAAGCTGCGCTTCGCTCAGCGCCACCTCAACATGTGCTCGATGGGCCTGTCCAAGCGTGTGCTGACCCTGACCGGGCGGATGTCGGTGTTTCGTGCCCAGGTGATTACCGACCCGGAGTTCATCGCCGACGTCGAAAGCGACTCGCTGGATCACTGGCGCCTCGGCCGTTTCAAGTTCCTCACCGGCGACGACAAGTCCAGCTGGTACAGCTTGATGCGCCTGGGCTACGACACCTTTTACGTGCCGGATGCGGCGATTCACACGGTCGAGCATCCGCCGGAAAAGAGCTTTATCAAGGCCAGTCGCAAACTGATGTTCCGCTGGTATGGCAACAACCTGCGGCAGAACTCGCGGGCCATGAAGCTGGGCATAAAGCGCCTGGGCCTGTTCACCAATCTGGTGCTGCTCGACCAGCGCGTGTCGATGTGGACCTGCCTGCTCGGCCTCGCCGTGGCGATCATCGCCAGCATCAAGTACAGCATCGCCTTCATGCTGATCTACCTGCTGTGGATCGGCACCACGCGACTGATCCTGACCCTGTTGCTGTCGCTCAGCGGGCACCGCATCGGTCCGGCTTACCCGTTGATTCTGTATTACAACCAGATCGTCGGGGCTCTGGTGAAGATCTATGTGTTCTTCCGCCTCGACCAGCAATCCTGGACCCGTCAGCCCACCAAGCTGAACCGTGATTTGGCCAGCTTTCAGCGCTGGTTCAACACCTGGTCGTCTCGAACCATGACCTTCTCCGCCGCCAGCGTATTCATTGCCGCGCTGCTCCTGGTGGTGTGAACGGACATGAATGGAATTAGTGACTTTTGAGTAGGAATAACGCCATGAATACAGCCGTCAACCTCAATGTGGTGCATGAATCGGAAGCCCAGCGCCAGCATGCGCGGGTCAAACTTCCAGCCAAGGTCCGCTTCATCGGCAAAAGCCGTGAAGTGGCCGAACAGAATTTGCTGGATCTCTCTGCCGGCGGCTTCAGTTATGACGCCAGCAAGATCCCGGTACAGGTCGGTGACTACCATAAAGGCAAACTGCTGTTTGCCATCGACAACATCAGCCTGGGCATCGATGTAGAGTTCCAGGTGCGCTCGATCGACAACGGCCGGGTCGGTTGCCAGTTTCACAATATGAGACCCCGCGAGATCAACACCCTGCGCCACCTGATCACCGCCCACCTGAGTGGTGAGCTGGTCAGCGTCGGCGAGCTGCTGACCACCTTGCAACGGGAGAACTTCACCAAAGCGCGCAAGGGCAACGCCGTCGCCACCGGCATGGGCGTCCTGCGCCGTCTGCGCGCAGTGGTTTTCAGCCTGGCGCTGTTTCTCGTGGGCCTGGCCGCCTTCGGCTTCATCTTCAAGTCGGTGTACGGCCTGTACTTCGTCACCCATGCCCAGTCCGGCATGGTCAGTGTGCCCTCCATGCAAGTCACCATGCCCCGTGAAGGCACGGTGCAAAGCCTGGTCGGAGCCGACGGACAGATAGACAAGGGCGCGCCCATCGCCACCTTCAGTGCCTCCATGCTGGAAATGCTCAAGGGCCATCTGGACCAGGAGCAGATCAACCCGGACAAGGTCGAAAGTCTGTTCGGCAAGCAAATGAAAGGCACCCTGACCAGCCCCTGCGATTGCACCGTGGCCAGCCAGCTGGTGGCCGACGGCCAGTTCGCCAGCAAGGGCCAGGTGATCTTCCAACTGGTGCCACGTGGCAGCCAGGCGACCATCGAGGCGCGCTTTCCCTACAACAAATTCAACGAAATCAAACCCGGTCTGCGGGTCAGCTTCCAGGTCGCTGGCGAGACTGAGTTGCGCCACGGCAAGATCATCAGCAGCCGCTTGAGTGACAGCGACAACCTGTCCTCTGACATCCGCGTCCAGATTCAACCGGACCAGCCGCTGGACGGTTCCCTCGCCGGCCGCCCGGTTGAAGTCAGCAGCGATCGCGGCCCCTCGTTCGATTGGCTGATCGACAAGGTCATGGCCGTGAGGCTCTGAGGAGGACATACGCGTGACTTACTCTCAACCACAACGCCTGCTGCTGGTCGCTGCGCTGAGCCTGGCTGGCTGTGCCGGTTTGCCCGATCAGCGCCTGGCCAATCAAGCCCTGCAGAGCGGCGATACCGCGACTGCCGAGCAGAATTATCGGCAACTCGCCGAGCTGGGCTACTCCGATGCGCAAGTCGGCCTGGCGGACATCCAGCAGGCCAGTGGTGATCCCGAGTTGCTGCGCCAGGCCGAAGCCACCTACCGACAGGCGGCGGATAGCTCGCCGCGTGCCGCCGCGCGCCTGGGCAAGCTGCTGGCAAGGAAGCCTGACGTCAGCGAAAGTGAGCGCCAGGAGGCCGAGCAGTTACTCGAACAGGCCTTCGCCAATGGTCAAGAGAGTGCCTTGCTGCCACTGACCCTGCTCTACCTGCAGTACCCGCAGAGTTTCCCCTCGGTCAGCGTGCAACAGCGCATCAACCAATGGCGTGCTGCCGGTTACCCACAGGCCGAGCTGGCCCAGCTGATGGTCTATCGCACCCAAGGCAACTACGACCAGCACCTGGATGATGTGCAGCGCATCTGCAAACAGGCGCTGAGCACGGCAGATGTGTGCTACGTGGAACTGGCCACCGTGTATCAGAAACGCGGTCAGCGCGAACAACAGGCGGCATTGTTAAACCAGCTGCAAACCGCCTATCGCAGCGGCTCAGTGCCAGCACGGCGAGTAGACGACGTGGCCCAGGTACTGGCCGACCCGGAGCTGGGCACGCCGGACGAAAAAACCGCACAACAGCTACTCGAGCAGCTCGCCCCGAGTTATCCCGCCGCGTGGGTCAGCCTGGCCCGCCTGCTCTATGACTACCCCGCACTGGGTGATATCGAGCAACTGCTCGAGTACCTCGAACAGGGTCGCAATGCGGCACTGCCGCGTGCGGAACTGTTGCTGGGCAAGCTGTATTACGAGGGCAAGCTGCTGCCGAGGAACCCGCAAAAAGCCGAGCATCACCTGCTCAAGGCGGCCCCCAGCGAAAACAGCGCCCACTATTACCTCGGCCAGCTCTACCGCCGTGGTTACCTCGGCCATGTCGCCCCTGCACAAGCCTTGCAGCACCTGCTCACCGCCGCTCGCGGTGGTCAGAACAGTGCCGACTACGCCCTCGCACAGATGTTCAGCCAGGGTCGTGGGATCAAACCCAACCTGGTCAACGCCTACGTATTCAGCCAGCTGGCCGTGCAGCAGGACAAGCCCGAAGCGCTGCCCTTGGCCGCGGAAATCGAGCGGCAATTACCCGCTTCAGCGCGCGCCGAAGCGCAACGCCTGTTGCACGAAGAACAGCGACTACGCGGCACCGTCCAGCAGAGCGCACTCACCCGCCAAGCCGGGCTCAGCCAAACCGCAGAGGAACTGCAATGAAACTCAAGCACTGGATGAACGCCAGCCTCGGCCTGGGTGCGACGTTGCTCTCCAGCCACTCGATCTGGGCCGCGCCGAGTAACGACAAGTACTTCGGTCTCGACGTGAAAATCACTGCGCAATCCGAGGACGACCGTGACCTCGGCACTCGTGATGGCGGTGACGTCCAGGGCCTCGGCCTCGACGTGCGTCCCTGGGTCTATGGCCAACGCGGCAACTGGAGCGCCTATGCCATGGGCCAGGCCGTCAGCGCCAGCGACATCATTGAAACCGACACCCTGCAACCCAATGCCCTCGACGGCGACTCCGCCAGCCGCAACGACAGCCGGCAACCGGACAAGAGCTACCTGGCGCTGCGTGAATTCTGGGTCGGCTACTCCGGCCTCACCGCCTACCCCGGCGAGGAGTTGCGCTTCGGCCGCCAGCGCCTGCGCAACGACGACAGCCAGTGGCGCGACACGAACATCGAGGCGCTGAACTGGACCTTCGACACCACCCTGCTGCGGGCCAACCTCGGTGTCGCCGAGCGCTTCAGCGAGTACCGCAGCGATATCGACGAGCTGGCCCCCGAGGACGAGGATCGTCTGCATCTGTTCGCCGATGCGGCCACCCAGTGGACCCCCGGCCATTGGCTGGGCGTGAACGCCCACCACAGCCGTGACGATGGCCAGTTGCGCAGCACCGGTGAAGCGGTCGACGATTTGGACAAAAGAACCACCGGCGACCTCACCTGGCTGGGCCTGTCCGCCAATAGCGATGCCTACAATTTCCGCAACCAGAACCCAGTCAATTACTGGGCCAGCGTTGCCTGGCTGAGCGGTGAGCGCGAGCGCCTGGACACCACCGGCAGCGGCGACCAGCGCATCGCCAGCGGCAAACAAAGCGGCGATGTCAACGCCTGGGGCACCGACCTGGGTCTGCGCCTGCGCCTGGACCCCAGCTGGCAAGTCGGTGCGGCCTACGCCCGCGGTAGCGGCGGTGGTAGCGACGATGGCTCGGGCAACTATCAGCAGACCGGGCTGCAGAGTAACCGCTCCAACTTCACCGGCACCCGCTCGCGCGTGCACCGCTTCGGTGAGGCCTTCCGCGGCGAGCTGAGCAACCTGCAGGCCGCCACCCTGTTCGGCTCCTGGCAGGTGCGCGAGGACTATGACGCCAGCCTGGTGTACCACCGCTTATGGCGGGTCGATGGCGAGCAACCGATCGGCGACAGCGGCATCAATGCCAGCCTGGTCAATGGCGACAAGGACCTCGGTCAGGAAGTCGATCTGGTGGTCACCAAGTACTTCAAGCAGGGCCTGCTGCCGGCCTCGATGAGCCAGGCAATCGACGAACCCTCGGCGCTGATGCGCTTTCGCGGTGGCGTTTTCAAGCCCGGCGACGCCTACGGCAGTGAGGCCGACTCACTGATGCATCGCGCCTTCGTCGACGTCATCTGGCGCTACTGATGCAACCCGGGAGTGCACAATCTATGAAACTCAATAAACCCAGATCCCGCGTACCCATTCTCACGCTGCCTGTGCTGGTCGGCGTTCTGCTCCTGGCCGGTGGCTGGAGCCTGGCAGATGCCAAGGCCCCAGAGACCACACAGGAGCTGCAAAAGGCCAAGACCTACACCGTGACCAGCCCGCCGGTCGCACCCTTGAACATCGAGATGCCGCAATTGCCGGACCTCAGTGGCTACACCGCAGCGGCGGTGCAGGCGAAGATCGTGCGCAAACCGGGCGGTCGCGTGACGGTGCGGCGCATGCTGCAGCAAAACGCATTGAAAGACTTTATCGGCGGCGACAACCGCATGGCCGAGTGGGTCAAGCGCCAGCGCGGCATTCCCCAGGCGATCTTCATCGAGGGCGGTTACGTCAACCTGAGCCAGCTGGTCAGCCAGCTGCCGAAACAGTTTTTCCGCAGCAGCGCACCGGGGGTCTACCTGGCACGCCTGCCGATCGTGGTGGCGGCAGGCGCGACCCTGCACATCGATAAACAGACCGAGGAACTGCGCCTGTCGCAAGAGCGCGGCGCCTTCCTGGTCAACGATGGCCAACTGTTCGTCACGGACAGCAAGATCACCGCCTGGCGCGAGGCCGACAACGGCCCGGCGACGTTCCGCAAAGCCAGCGAATTCCGCCCCTTCCTGCTGGCTTGGGGCGGTACCGAGACCTACATCGTCAACAGCACCCTGACCAGCTTCGGCTACCAGACCAGCAAGTCCTATGGGGTGAGTATTTCCCAGTACACGCCGAACATGCACAAACGCATGCAGCGCGCCAAACCCAGCGGCTGGCTGATCGACTCCGATTTCGTCGATATGTACTACGGCTTCTACTGCTACGAAGCCCGTGACGTGGTGATCAAGGGCAACACCTATCGCGACAACGTGGTCTACGGCATCGACCCGCATGACCGCTCACACGGCCTGATCATCGCCGACAACAGCGTCTATGGCACCCAGAAGAAGCACGGCATCATCATCTCCCGCGAGGTCAATGACAGCTGGATCTTCAATAACCGGGTGTACGACAACAAGCTCTCCGGCCTGGTGATCGACCGTAACAGCGTGAATAACCTGATCGCCTTCAACGAGATCTACCGAAACTACTCCGACGGCATCACGGTGTACGAGAGCCCGGATAATCTGCTGTGGGGCAACCGCATCATCGGCAACCGGCGCCATGGCATACGGGTGCGCAACAGCGTGAACATCCGCATGTACGAAAACCTCTCCATCAGCAACGGTCTGACCGGCATCTACGGGCACATCAAAGACCTCAGCGACACCGACCGCAACATCGCCCTCGACCCCTTCGACACCGAAGTGTCGATGCAGGTGGTAGGCGGACGCCTGGCCGGCAACGGCTCAGGCCCACTGTCGATCGACTCGCCGCTGAGCGTCGAACTCTATCGAGTCGACCTGCTGGCCCCGACCAAATCGACCGGCATCAGCTTCTCCGGAGTACTCGGCGAGCGCCAGGAAGAAATCCTCGACCTGCTGGTACGTCAACAGAAAGCCGTGCTGATCGACCCCGTCGAACGCCAAGCCGAACTCCAGGACTGAGGAGTCCCCATATGCAAGCTCGAACCCTGAAACGGATAGCACTGAATAACCGCATAGTACTCGGCTCCATCGGCGTCGCTATCAGCGCCCTCGCCAGCGGCCTGCAGGCGGCGCCAGCGAGCCCGGCCGGGATTGCGGCTGGGGGCCCGGTGTTCAGTGCAGAAGCCATTGGCCCTCTGTGTCCGGCGGCCCACGACGTCAGTCGCTACACCACCAACTATCAGCAGAATTTCATCACCCTGGTGCAAGCCCAGGACGACTGGCTGTTCCGTACCCGCGAAGATCTGCGCACCGATTTTGGCACCACGGCCGCCGGCTATCGCATGTTGAAAAGACTGCGCGATGCCCTCAAGAGCAAGGGGGTCGAGCTGGTGGTGGTCTATCAACCGACCCGCGGCCTGGTCAATCGCAGCAAACTGAACCCACAGGAGTACGCGCGCTTCAACTACGCAAAGGCCCTGCAGAGCTATCGCGCCACCTTGCAAAAATTCCAGCAGCTGGGCCTGTGGGTACCCGACCTGGCGCAACTGACCGACGAACAGCACGAGCAGCCGTTCTACTTCCGTGGCGACCAGCACTGGAGCCCTTATGGCGCGCAACGCACCGCGCGCCTGGTGGCCGCAGAGGTCAAACGTATCCCGGCCTTTGCCGAGGTGCCGCGGCGTGAGTTCGTCACCCGCAAGGAAGGCATCATGGGCAAGAGCGGTACCTTGCATAACGTCGCCGGACAACTGTGCGGCACCAGCTACGCCACCCAGTACACCGACCACTTCATCACCGAACCCAAGGACGAGAGCAGTGGCGACGCCCTGTTCGGTGAGGCCAGCACCCCGCAGATCACCCTGGTCGGCACCAGCCACAGCGGCAAGAACTATAACTTCGAGGGCTTCCTGCAGCAGTACATCGGCGCCGAAGTGATGAACGTCGCGGCACCCGGCGGTGGCCTGGAAGGCGCCATGATCGAGTACCTGGGCAGCGACGAATTTCAGCAGAATCCGCCGAAAGTGCTGATCTGGGAGTTTTCCCCGCTGTACAGCCTGGATCAGGACAAAGTCTATCGGCAGATGATGGCCCTGCTGGATAACGGCTGTGAGGGCAAGCCGGCCGTGCTGGCCAACAAGACCAGACTGCGCCCCGGCCGCAACGAAATACTGGTCAATGGCGAGCAGCAGTTCCTGGCCCTGCGCAGCGACGGCTACCAACTGGACATCCGCTTAAGCGACCCCTCGGTAAAAGTCCTCGAGGCCACCCTGTGGTACATGAACGGCCGCCGGGAAAAGCTCAAGCTGGAAAAAACCGACACGATGGAAACCAATGGCCGCTTCGCCTTCGAGCTACGCGACGAGCAAGACTGGGCCGAACAGAACCTGCTGGCGCTGGATATCCAGGGGCCTGCCACAAGTGGTCAGGCGCTCACGGTGGACGCCAAGCTGTGCAAGCGCAACAGCTTCCCCAGCAGCGGCAAGCTGACAGCAACGAGCGGGGGTTGAGCCTATGACCATCGCCCGCTTCATCGCCCCCTGCCTGCTCAGCCTGAGTTTGTGCGCCGTTGCCGTCGAGGCGGCGAGTCCGCTGATCCCACCGTCGGGCTACTACGCGCCGGTGCCGCAGCAGCAGAAACAGGGCCAGGCCGACGCCTGCCCGGCAACGCCTGCGCCCTACACCGGCAAGCTGGTGTTCCGCAGCAAGTACGAAGGCTCGGACAAGGCCCGCACCACTCTCAACCGCAAGGCCGAACGGGCCTTCCGCGAGCAGACCGCGAACATCACCGAACTGGAGCGCGGGGTGAGCCAGCAGGTCATGCGCTATATGCGCGATGGCCGCCCGCAACACCTGAGCTGCGTCCTGGGCTGGCTGAACAGTTGGGCCGAGGCCGACGCGCTGCTCTCCACGGAGTTCAACCATACCGGCAAGTCGATGCGCAAATGGGCCCTGGGCAGCATGGCCGGCGCCTACCTGCGCCTGAAATTCTCCACCTCGCAACCACTGGCGCGTTACCCCGAGCAGACTCAGCGGATCGAAGCCTGGTTTGTCCGCCTGGCCGAACAGACCGTGGACGACTGGAGCGGACTGCCGCTGAAGAAGATCAACAACCACAGCTACTGGGCCGCCTGGTCGGTCATGGCCGCTGCTGTGATAAGCGACCGGCGCGACCTGTTCGACTGGTCCGTCGCGCAGTTCCGGGTCGCCGCCGGCCAGGTCGATGAGCAGGGTTACCTGCCCAACGAACTGAAGCGTCGGCAACGCGCCCTGGCCTACCACAACTACAGCCTACCGCCGCTGACGATGATCGCCGCCTTCGCCCAAGCCAATGCACTCGACCTGCGCGACGAGAACCAAGGCGCATTGCAGCGCCTGGCTGAGCGGGTCATGGCCGGGGTCGAGGAGCAGGACATCTTCGATGACAAGACCGACCACGAGCAGGATATGGAGGACCTGGGCAAACCCGCCAAGTTCGCCTGGCTGGCGCCCTACTGCACGCTCTACGCCTGCTCGCCAGCAGCACAGAAACGACAGAAGGAAATGGGCCCATTTCGCACCTTCCGCCTCGGCGGTGACGTGAGCCAGGTGTTCACCCCACGGGCCAAAGACGATAGCTGACCGACAAACCGTAAGCAGGAGCAGTCGCTCTTGAGTAGGCGCCAGCTGGCTGGCGATCCAGGCGACGCAACAGCATCGCCAAACAGCTGGCCCCTACAGGTACACCGCGAGGAACGCGGCGCACCCTAGCCAGCTGGCAAACCCGTCCATGGACGGAGCAGTACCCCCCACAGTACGGGGGGAAAGGGGGGGCTGTGAGCCCCAGACGAGTTGCCATTCAACGGAGAAAGACGGATGGTTTTTTCATCCAACGTGTTCCTGTTCTTGTTCCTGCCGATTTTTCTCGGCCTGTACTACTTGAGCAGCAACCGCTATCGCAACTTGCTGATTCTGATTGGCAGTTATGTGTTCTACGCCTGGTGGCGGGTGGATTTTCTCCTGCTGTTCGTCGCAGTAACCCTGTGGAACTACGGCTTCGGCCTGCGTATTCATCGCGCCGGAGTAGGCAGCCAGGCCGCCCGGCGTTGGGTGACATGGGGCGTGGTGGGCAACCTGGCGACCCTCGGTTACTTCAAGTACGCCAACTTCGGCATGGCCAACCTCAATACGCTGCTGGAAACGGCCGGCTTGGATCCCTTTCTGCTGACCCAGGTGATCCTGCCGATCGGAATTTCCTTCTATATCTTCCAGTCGCTGAGCTACCTGATCGACGTCTACCGGGGCGATACCGAGCCGACCCATAACCTGATCAACTTCGCCGCCTTCATCGCCCTGTTCCCGCAGCTGATCGCCGGTCCGGTGCTGCGCTACAAGGACCTCGCGGATCAGTTCACCGATCGCACGCATAGCCTCGACAAGTTCTCCGAAGGCGCCACGCGCTTCATGCAGGGTTTCATCAAGAAAGTGTTCATCGCCGACAGCCTGGCGCCGCTGGTCGACCACCTGTTCGGCCTGGCCAACCCCAGCACCGGCGATGCCTGGCTGGGCATGATCGCCTACACCGCGCAGTTGTATTTCGACTTCTCCGGTTACAGCGACATGGCCATCGGACTCGGCCTGATGATGGGCTTCCGCTTTATGGAGAACTTCAACCAGCCCTACATCAGCCAGTCGATCACCGAGTTTTGGCGACGCTGGCACATCAGCCTGTCGACCTGGCTGCGCGATTACCTCTATGTGCCGCTGGGTGGCAATCGTCACGGCACCGGCAACACCTACCGCAACCTGTTCCTGACCATGCTGCTCGGCGGCTTCTGGCACGGCGCCAACTGGACCTTCCTGATCTGGGGCGCCTGGCACGGCACCTGGCTGGCCATCGAACGCGCCCTGGGGCTGAACACCGCGGCGAGAACCTTCAACCCGCTGAAGTGGGCCGCGACCTTTCTCCTGGTGATGCTCGGCTGGGTGATCTTCCGCGCGGAGAACCTCGGCGTGGCCTGGCGCCTGTATGAGGCGATGTTCCGCTTCGACAGCTGGCAGCTCTCGGAGCTGGGCCGCGCCAGCGTCAGCGACCTGCAAGTCGTGACCCTGGTCATCGCCTACCTGACCCTGGCGTTCTGCGGCCTGCGTGAGTTCTACCGCAACAGGCCACCGATTGAGCGACAGAGCGGCGGCCCAAGCGTCAGCGTCACCCCTGCTGGCGTGCTGGTGCAGCAGCCCGGCTGGAGCATCGCACTGCCGCGTTACCTGCTGCGCAGCCTGATCCTGCTGCTGTTCTGCCTGTCGATCCTGAAGCTGTCGGCGCAGAGCTACTCACCCTTCCTGTATTTCCAGTTTTAAGTGAGAACCGGCATGTCCCTTACCTTGAGACGCCTGTATATCGGCCTGTTTATCGGCCTGCTGATTGGCCTCGGCGCCTGGTCGCTGCGCAGTGTCGGCGAGTTCGACGCGCCGGCAGATGCCAAGCTGTTGCGCGGCCAATGGAGCAAGGCCTTCGAAGGCTTTTACGACGAACACTTCCCCATCAAGCGCCTGGGCACCAACCTCTGGGCCGCACTGGATTACAGCCTGTTCAACGAGGGCCGTCCCGGTGTAGTGCTGGGTCGCGAAGACTGGCTGTACAGCGATGAAGAGTTCAAACCAGTAGCCAACGCCCAGGGCAATATCCAGGACAACTGGGAATTGATCCAGGGCGTGAGCCACTACCTGGCCGAACGCAACGTGCAGCTGATCCTGGCCATCGTGCCGGCCAAAGCCCGCCTGTATCCCGAATACATTGGCGAAACCAAGCCGGCCAGCCTGCACAGCGACCTGTACCAACGCTTCCAGGCCCGCGCGCGCCAGGCCAAGCTGCTCGCCCCGGACCTGTTGCAACCGCTGCAACAGGCCAAACAACAGGGTGCGGTATTTCTCAGCGGCGACACCCACTGGACGCCACGCGGCGCCGAGGCGGTGGCGCAGCAGCTGAGCCGCAGCATTGACCACGCAGCGCCGCTGCAAGGCGAACCCCAGGCCTTCGTCACCGAAACCGTGGCCAGCAAGGATTACACCGGCGATCTCACTCGTTTCCTGCCACTGGATCCGCTGTTCGCCGAGCTATTGCCTGAGCCCGACCGCTTGCAGCCGCGCAAGACTCGCCCGGCCGAACCCTCCGCCGCTGACGGCGACGACGCCCTGTTCGGCGACAGCCAGGTGCCAGTGGCCCTGGTCGGCACCAGTTACAGCGCCAATCCCAACTGGAACTTCGCCGGCGCCCTGCGCCAGGCACTCGGCAGCGACCTGCTGAACTACGCCGAGGACGGTCGCGGGCCGATCCTGCCAATGCTCAAGTACCTGCAAACCGAGGAGCTCAAGACAGCCCCGCCGCAATGGGTGATCTGGGAGTTCCCCGAGCGCTACCTGCCGATGGCCAACGATCTCAGCAGTTTCGATCCGGCTTGGATCGTCCAGCTCAAACAGTCCGCGCAAAGCGGCGAGCGCGTGGCCAGCCTGCGCAGCCACGCCGACAACGCTACCCCTTCACGCCCTACCGGGCTCATCACCAGAGAGCGTCAGCCCCGTCAATGGAGACTTACCCGATGAATCGCCCAACCCTGTCACGCCGCCTCGTCCACACCGGCGCCCTGCTCGCCGGTCTGCTGGCATTCAATACCAGCCAGGCCGGCGACGCCGCCCTCTACGCACCAATCGCGCCGAAAGGCTCGGCCTTCGTGCGGCTCTACAACGCCGCTAACCAGGAGGTCAGCGCCTCGCTCGGCAGCGCCAAGTTCGATGATGTCGCGCCGCTCGGCAGCAGTGCGTTCAGCTACTTGGCCAAGGGCGACTACAGCGCCCAGGTCGGTACGCAGAGCCTGCCGGTCAGGCTCGCCGGCGACCAGTACTACACCCTGGTCAACCTGCCCAGCGGTGCCCCCAAGCTGGTCGAGGAACCGATCTTCAAAAACAAGCAGAAGGCGCTGATCCGCGTGCACAACCTCAGCGATAAGGCGCTGGTCCTGAAAACCGCCGACGGCAAGACCGAGGTGGTTAAACGCGTGGCACCGCAAGGCCGTGGCGACCGTGAGATCAACCCGGTCAAGGTCAGCCTGGCGCTGTACGACGGCCAGCGCAAAGTCAGCGACCTGAAGCCGGTCAGCCTGCCCCGCGGGGAAATCGTCAGCCTGTTCATCACCGGCAGTGGCAGTCAGTTGTCACCCGTCTGGGTCAAGCGTCCTGACGTGGAATAACCCCACACAACATAACCAGAGCCCGCGCCACGTAGCGCGGGACGCGCAGCACACACAAAGTGGCACACCTTCCGAACGTTCAAGGAGAGACAGTATGATTCCGGTAATTTTGTCAGGTGGTAGCGGTTCACGACTATGGCCGCTGTCGCGCAAGCAATTTCCCAAGCAGTTCCTGGCCCTCACCGGCCAGCACAGCCTGTTTCAACAAACCCTGCAGCGCCTCGCCGTCGAAGGCATGCAGAAACCCCTGATCGTATGCAACGAAAGCCATCGCTTTATCGTTCAGGAGCAGCTCGCCGTCTCCCAACTGGAGGTCGACGGCCTGATCATGGAGCCCTTCGGCCGCAACACCGCCCCGGCGGTCGCCATCTCCGCCATGAAGCTGCTGGCCGAAGGCCGTGATGAACTGATGCTGGTGCTGCCGGCAGATCATGTGATCAAGGACCAACGCGCCTTCCAGCGCGTCCTGGCCATGGCCACCGTCGCCGCGGAGAGTGGCGAGATGGTGCTGTTCGGTGTGCCGGCCACCGCGCCGGAAACCGGCTACGGCTATATCCGCTGCGACCTGCAGGACCGCAGCAGCCTGCCCGAAGGGATCAACCGGGTGCTGCAATTCGTTGAGAAGCCCGACCTGCAGCGCGCGCGCAGTTTTGTCGAATCCGGCGACTACTTCTGGAACAGCGGGATGTTCCTGTTCCGCGCCAGTCGCTTCCTCGAAGAGCTGAAGAAGCATGACCCGGATATCTACGACACCTGCCTGCTGGCCCTGGAACGCAGCCAGGTCGACGGCGACAACCTGCTGATCGACGCCGACACCTTCGCCTGCTGCCCGGACAACTCGATCGACTACGCGGTGATGGAAAAAACCGCGCAGGCCTGTGTGGTGCCGTTCGCCGCCGGTTGGAGCGACGTCGGCTGCTGGGCCTCGCTGTGGGAGGTCAACGACAAGGACGAAAACCACAATGTACTCAAGGGCGACGTGGTGATGCACGACAGCCACAACTGCATGGTCCACGCCAACAATGACAAGCTGGTCACCGTGCTGGGCATGGACAATATCGTCGTGGTGGAAACCAAGGACGCCCTGATGATCGCCCCCAAGGACCGCGTGCAGGAAGTCAAAACCCTGGTCAACACCCTGAACGAACAGGGTCGCCAGGAAACCCAGAGCCACTGCGAAGTGTTCCGGCCCTGGGGCTCCTACGATTCGGTGGACATGGGCGGGCGTTTTCAGGTCAAGCACATCACGGTCAAGCCGGGTGCCCAACTGTCCTTGCAGATGCACCACCACCGCGCCGAACACTGGATCGTGGTGTCCGGTACCGCCGAGGTGACCTGCAACGACAAGACCTTCCTGCTCACGGAAAACCAGTCCACCTACATCCCCATCACTGCGGTGCACCGTCTGGCCAATCCGGGCAAGATCCCGCTGGAGATCATCGAGGTGCAATCGGGCAGCTACCTCGGCGAGGATGACATCGAGCGCCTGGAAGACGTCTACGGCAGGACCAAAGAACAGGAACAGCAGCCGGACAAACTGCGCCTGGCCGGCTAACCTCGCGCCAACCAGGCTGTAGCCGACGCCCGCCCTCCCCCGAGGGCGGGCGTTTTTGCTGGGCAAACCGTAGGCAAGGCTCGGCAAGACACCTCGCTCATAGCTCGCCGCCCAAGCCCGGCATGATCCTGTAGGATAATTCATCCGTTCTGAACGATGACCTATCATGCCCTGCAGCCGCATTCCGACAGGAGTTCACCCATGCTGATCGGCGCACTGCTGGTCCTCACCTGGCTGGTCCTGCTTGTCCGCTACCCAGGCAAAGCCCTGCCGCTGTCCGCCGCCGCTTTTTTCGGACTGCTGCTGGTCACCAGCTGGGTGATCTGGCAGCAAAGCCGGGAAACCCAGCAACTGGCCCGCATACAGCTACGCCTCGATTACGCGCCGGAGCGCTGCCCGGCCAACCGCCCTCTGGGGCTGGTGGTACAGAACGCCAGCGATGCCAGCCTGCTGACTTTGCGTTGGCAGATTGCCGCTTACCGCCCCGGCGACAGCGTCAACCTGGCCGAATACACCTATGAATCACCGCGTTACCGCGGCCCCGGCAAATTGTTGCCCGGCGCGACCTGGCAGGACTGCCTGCCGCTGCCGACCCTGCGTAGCGGCTACCGCGCCAGCACCCTGGAATTTCGCGTCGAACGCTTGCAAGGTACTTTCGCCGACTAGTGCACAGGCTCAGCCGACGGCTCCCAGGCCTGCTCCGATAATCATTGAAAGGAAGCCCACATGACCCAGCCCACCGCCCTGATCACCGGATGCTCCAGCGGTATCGGCCGCGCCCTCGCCGAGGTGTTCCAGGCCGCCGGCTACCAGGTCTGGGCCTGCGCCCGCAAAGCCGATGACCTGGCCACGCTGAGCGCCGCCGGTTTCATCGCCGTGCGGCTGGACGTCAACGACGGCGTCGCCGCCGAACAGCTGGCGGCGCGCCTGAGTGATGAAGTCGGTGGCCTCGATGTGCTGATCAACAACGCCGGCTACGGTGCCATGGGCCCGCTGCTCGATGGTGGCGTCGAGGCCATGCGCCGACAGTTCGAAACCAACGTGTTCGCCATCGTCGGCATCACCCGTGCGCTGTTTCCCTTACTGCGGCGCAGCAAAGGCCTGGTGGTCAACATCGGCAGCGTCTCCGGGGTGATGGTGACCCCCTTCGCCGGCGCCTACTGCGCCTCAAAAGCCGCGGTACACGCCCTGTCCGACGCCCTGCGTCTGGAACTGGCGCCTTTTGCCATCGAAGTGATGGAGGTACAACCCGGCGCCATTGCCTCCAGCTTCGGTGCTAACGCCAGTCGCGAGGCCGAACAGCTGATCGACGAAGGCTCACCCTGGTGGCCGATCCGCGAGGGCATCCGCGCCCGTGCCAACGCCTCGCAAGATCACCCGACCCCGACCAGTCACTTCGCCCGCAGCCTGCTGCATGCCGTGCAGAGCGCCAAACGTCCGCGCCTGCTGCGCCTGGGCAACGGCAGCCGCGCCATGCCGCTGATCGCCACGCTGGTGCCTAAAGCCCTGCTGGAGTGGTTGTTGAAGAAACGCTTTGGCCTGCATCGCGCCCTGTGAAACCCTGACCCAGCCTCTGCCGACAATACGGATGAGACAGTGAACCACGCCACCACTCCTGTGACCCGCTATGCCCTGGGCGGCGTACTCGCCGTGATATTGCTCAACCTGTTGCTACGCAGCTTCGTGCGCATCGGCGGCGTGCTGTCCACCCTGCTGATTGCCGCGACAGTCGCTGGCGCCATGGCCCTGTGGTTTGCCTGGAGCACGCGGCGCGCGCCGCTACCGGCTGAGCGCTGGCGTTTGCTGGGGCTGTATGGCGGGGTGTTGGCACTGCTGTATATCGGCCTGCTGGCCATGATGGCGGGGCAAGATCAGCCCAGCCCGATGGGCATATTCCTCCTCGCAGTGCACTACCTGTGCTACCCGCTGTTCGCCTACCTGGTTTTTTCCGAGCGGGTATTCGAGTACTTCAGGCGCGCGCCTTGAGCGACCGAGCCTCACTCAACCGTGACCAGGGCTTGATTAGCCCTACACGGCCTGGCGCCCACAACGGGCTGGCAGGCCACGCTCAAGACAGCCATTTTTCTACATAAAAGCCTATTGCCCCGCCCCCTGTTCCAGGCAACTGGTCGAATGATTCAGCAGGTCGGCTTTTCTGAACTCATGACAGGCTAATCAGTTCGGCTGTGCTGCGCCTTCACAGCCAGCGATCAAGGGCGCATTGGCAGTCGCCACAGGACCTATACTGAGCAATGGTCAACATCTGCCGGAGGCCAACCATGCCCGCGCAATCGGCCGTCGCTCAAGAAGTGGAGTGCCTTCACCGGGCACTGCGTACCCTCAGTGGCTGCAACCGCGCACTACTGCGTGCCGAGAACGAAGCCACCCTGTTCCAGGACATCTGCCGGGTGATCGTCGAGGAAGGCGGTTACAGCCTGGCCTGGGTCGGCCGCGCCGAGAACGACGCCGCCAAAACCGTCACGCCGGTGGCGCATGCCGGGGTCGATCGAGCCTACGTCGACTCGCTCGGCATCAGTTGGGCGGACAACGAACGCGGCCACGGCCCCAGCGGCACCGCCATTCGTACCGGCCAGCAGAGCCTGTCGCACAACCTACTGACCGACCCGAATACCGCGCCCTGGCGCGAGGGCGCCATCGCCCACGACATTGCCTCGGTACTGTCGTTGCCGCTGCGGGTCGAAGGGCAGATATTCGGCGCCCTCGGCATCGGTGCCCCGGAACCCGATGCCTTCGGCCCCCAAGAGCTGGACCTGCTGACCGAGGCCGCCGAGGACCTGGCCTTCGGCATCCAGGCACTGCGCACCAAAGCCCGCCGCGCGCAGGCGGAACAGGAAATCCAGCGCCTCAACCGCGCCCTGTCGACCCGGGTGGCGGTCAACCATGCGCTGATCCATGCCACGCACGAAACCGCCCTGCTTGAGGAGATCTGCCGGGTGCTGGTGAAGGATTGCGGCTATCGCCTGGCCTGGGTCGGTTATCGCCAGGATGATCTGCCCCAGCTCTACCAGCCGATGGCCCATGAAGGCTTCGACGAAGGCTTTCTGGCGCTCGGTGTGACCTGGGGAGCGAGTGCCGAAGGCACGGCCTTTATCCACAAGCTCGAAGATCCACTCACGAACGGCCAACCGATGGTGATGCGCGACATCCTCAATGACCCCGAGGCCCCGCTGCGCGAAGAAGCCCGCGAGCGTGGTTACGCTTCGGCCATAGTGCTGCCATTGCGCGTCGAGGACGCGCTGATCGGCATGCTGAGCATCATGTCGGCTGAAGCCGAGGCCTTCGATGACAAGGAGGTCGAGCTGTTGCTGGCCACCGCCAACGACCTCGGCTTCGGCATCGCCACCCTGCGCACCCGCGCCAGGGCCGTCGAAGCGGAAGCCACCATCCGGCGCATGGCCTTTACCGACACCCTCACCGGCCTGTCCAACCGGGTACGCCTGCGCGAACAACTGGAACAGGCGATCGCCACCGCCAAGCAGGAACGCCGGGCGCTGGGCCTGCTGCAGCTGGAGGTCGGGCGCAATCAGGAGATCAACGAAACCCTCGGCTACCGCGAGAGCGACCGCCTGCAACAGGCCATTGCCACTCGCCTGGTGCAAACCGTGGGAGCGAACCATACGGTCGCGCGCATGGGCGAATACGAATTCGCCGTATTGATGCCCAGCGGTGGCGCGGAACAGGCCATGCAGTTGGCGCAAAAGATTCTGGTGGCACTGTATGAGCCGATCGAGCTGTCCGGGCTGCGCCTGGATGCGCGGGCGAGCATCGGCATCGCCCTCTACCCTGGTCACGACACCGACCCGGATGGCCTGATCCGCCGCGCCAGCAGCGCTCGCGATCAGGCCAAGGCCAGCAGCAGCGGTTATGCCCTGTTCCAGAGCAGCCTGGATCAGGAGTGCGCCCAACACCTGATGCTGATGGGGGACTTGCGCCGGGCAATCGATCACAACGAACTGCTGCTGCACTACCAGCCGAAACTGCAGATTGCCACCAACAAGGTCTGTGGCACCGAGGCCCTGGTGCGCTGGCAGCACCCGCAGCACGGCCTGCTGCCGCCCGACGACTTCATCAAGCTGGCCGAGAACACCGGACTGATCACCCCACTCACCTACTGGGTACTGGATGCGGCGCTGGGCCAACGCTACGCCTGGCATGAAGAAGGCGACGACCGGCCGATCTCGGTCAACCTGTCGGCCCGCGATCTGCGCGACCCCAAGTTGCTCGAGCGCATCCGTGGCGCCTTCGCCACCTGGGGTGCGCAGCCGGACTGGATCGAATTCGAGCTAACCGAAAGCGCATTGATGGAAGACCCGGCAGCAGCGCTGGAGACCCTGATGCAGCTGAAGAACCTCGATACCCACCTGAGCATCGACGACTTCGGCACCGGCTACTCTTCGCTGGCCTACCTGCAGAAACTGCCGGTGGACTCCTTGAAGATCGACCAGTCCTTCGTCACCCGCATGCTGACTGACGACGATGACTCGGCAAAAATCGTGCGCTCCATCGTCGAACTGGCGCACAACCTGGACCTCACGGTAGTCGCCGAGGGCGTCGAGAATCGCGAGACCCTGAACCGTCTGGGCAACTTCGGCTGCGACATCGCCCAGGGCTACTCCATCAGCCGGCCCATTCCCGGCGACCAGTTCCGCTCCTGGGAGGCGCTGTCGACCTGGCATTGAGCAGATACACACACCTCCTCAGATAATCCACGGCAGCGCTAGGCTGGCGCATCACCCAGGCGCGGCGCCGGTTTCGCTTTGCGGAACACCAGTACGTTGCCGAGCATCACCAGAAGCAGGCCGAACAGCGCCGGCGGCGTCCACTGGTAACCTTCGAGAAATACCGAAATATTCAGCGCCACCACCGGAAACAATACGGTGCAATAGGCTGCGCGCTCTGGCCCCATGCGCCCGACCAGGGTCAGGTAGGCGGTGAAGCCAATCACCGAACCGGGAATCGCCAGGTAGAGCAGCGAACCGATATAGCGGCCGCTCCACTCGAAGCCGAATGGCGTGCCACTCACCAGGCAGATCGCCACCAGCATCAGGGCGCCATACAGCATGCCCCAGGCATTGCTGGTCAGCGGTTTGAGGCCGGCCTTCTGCTGCAGGCTGGAGAGCATGTTACCGGCGGAGAAAAACAGCGTGCCGAGCAGCGCCAGACCGATACCCAGCAGGGTTTCCCGACTGGCCGCATGCCCGGCCAGTTCCGGCCAGAACAGCAGGGCTAGTCCCAGCAGCCCCAAGGCGCCGCCGGCCAGCACGTTGGCCGCAACCCGTTGCTTGAAGAACAGCCGCGCGCTCAAGGCATTCCACAGCGTCGCGGTGGAAAAAATCACCGCCACCAGGCCACTGGGTATCCACTGGCTGGCAGTGTAGAAACACAGAAAGTTCAGGCAGAACAGGCACAGGCCCTGGGCCAGGCAGATCAATTGGCCACGGCGGTCGAGCGTTTGCAGTCGGCCGCTGAGCAGCAGCACGGCGAACAGCACCGCCGCAGCCAGGGCAAAGCGGTAGGCAATCGAGGCGGCAATCGCCACCTCGCCCATCTGCAGTTTGATGGCGATCCAGGTGGTGCCCCAGATCAGGACGGTGAGCAGGTACAGCGACAGGTTCATCAGGTGACTCCCAAGTGGATGCCCTGAAGTCTGCGCCGCGCCTGCCGTCGGCACTTGCATAAAATTGCGGGTTTTGAGCTGCAGAGGCTCGGTAAGGTCGGCCTTCAATCCTGACCGGTAAGCTCTTTTCCAGCGCAGATGACCAGTTTCATCGGCACGACCATGGAGTGGAATGGGCGTACTTCATCAGATTGCGCAGGTCTTTTAACCGGCTGTCCTAAGCTTTACGCAAAGGCATCGAGGCTTTGACTCATGAGGATTGAACATGCACCCCTTACTAGAGGAACTGCGCACTTATCACCATAATATTTGCGCCCCCATCGAGCAGATCAAAAGCCTGCTCGACATCTTTAAAGGCGAAACCTGCAACGCGGCCGACCGCAACAAACTCTTCAGGCTACTGGAGTCTCTGCATGGTGAAGCGGAAGCCCTGCATCACCAGAATGAAGAGCTGATTCGCCGCCTACTACTAACCACCCGCGCCCCTGTACATCCACGCGTACTCGACATAGAGCGCGACCATCAAGGCTTTGAGCGCATTGCCAACCAACTCAAGGCCCTCGAGCACTCAAGCCACACACCAAAAGAAATAGCCTCGTTCATCGAGGACTACATCCACAAGTACCATGACCATTTGGACAGCGAGGAAAATATCTTCTTCCCCCTGGCGAACGAATGGCTGAGCGATAACCAATGGCAGGAAATCAAGCGGCAGTGGCAGAAAGAGCGATAGAGCTCGGAGATAAAGGGATCGGAATTATTAACAGCCAGCCACTCCACCCTCGCTGATCGCCCCGCTTGCTTAATCCACGCCCACGACGGGCACGCTGTTGGCTGGCGCCTGACGCTTGCCCGTCTGCAGGATGTACACCCCGCCGATGATCGCTACCACCGCCACTAGATCCACCGCGCTGACCGGTTCGTGCACGAGGAAATAACCGATCAACAAGGCGACCACCGGCGGGATGTAGGTCACGGCTGAAGCAGCCAGAGCACCGAGTCGCTGCACGATAAAGTAGTAAAGAATGTAAGCCAGGCCGGTGCCCAGCAACCCCAGTCCCAGGGATACGCCGGCGAAGGCACGCGCATCCTCGGCAATCCGCTCGATGCCCTGCAGGTCGGTCACCGCGGCAATGACGACCAAGGCAAAGCCGATCTGATAGGTGCACAGTGCCAAGGGCGACATCGTCAACCCGGTCAGGAAGCGCTTGGCATAGACGAACGAACAGCCCACGCTAAGCGAACCCATGACCATGTACAGCACGCCTTCCAGATTAATACCCGAGGCTGCGGCCTCCCACGGCCGAGCGATCAACAGCACACCGAGAAAGCCAAAGACCACACCCAGACTGGTTCGGCCGTTGAGCGGTTCCTGGCGCAGGAACAGCAATGAACAAACAAAAGTGAACAGCGGAATCGCGCCGCTCAACATCCCAGCCACGCTGGACAACAGCAGTGATGTGCCCTTGGCAAACGCGTAGTAATAGATCGCCGTCGCGAGCAGGGCCATCACCAGAAAGTGGTGGGCATAACGCAGGTGACTCCAGCGCAGCGAGCGGCTCAACACGGCAAACAACAGAATCGGCAGAAAGCCGAAGAGCACCCGCAAGAACACGATCTGTCCCGGCGTGATCAAGTCCGCCGCCCACTTCATGAAGATGAAATTGGTGCCCCAGATCAGGCCGAGCAGGCCAAAAGCGAAATAAGCAGTATGTTTCATGACCGGGCCCAAGGTGATTCAAGTGTCGAACGATTGTGTCTGCCCTCAGGAAGCGCTACAAACCATTATGTTTGTCTCTTGAGATAGAAAAACTACTCCATGAAACCGTTACCTCCGATGAAGGCTCTGACGTACTTCGACTCAGCCATGCGACTGCGTAGTTTTTCTCTCGCCGCCGAAGAACTGAACGTCACCCCCGGGGCCGTCAGCCAACAGATCCGCAAGCTCGAAGACTGGCTGGGTGTCAGCCTGTTCATCCGCCAGGTGCGGCAGATCGAGCCGACCCCCGAAGGAACCTCGTACTGGGGACGCATCCAGCCGGCCCTGGCGCAAATCATCAACGCCAGCCAGGCATTACGCGACAGCCGTAGCGCGGGTATCTGGGTGACCATGCCGCCGAGCCTGGCAGCCAAGTGGTTCGCGCGAAGAATGTCGTCCTTCGTCTCGAGCCACCCCACTGTCGCCCTCCACCTGAGCACCTCGACCGTAATGGTGGACTTCGCCGGAGAACCAGTTGACCTGGCGATTCGCTACTTCGACGGCATCGACCCGCAGCTTGATGCGCACCTGCTCTTCACCGATGAAGCCCGGGTTTACTGCACGGCCGCCTATGCCCAGCAACTGGATTTACAGCAGCCGAGCGACCTGGCCAGAGCCACCCTGCTGCACAACACGCTTCATCCCCATTGGGACCTGTGGCTGGCACGCTTCAGCGGCTTGCCAGCAGCACAAATTGCGACGCTGCCCGCCCTGCATTTCGACCAGTCGCTGATGACCATCGATGCCGCCAAGCGCGGACAAGGCGTGGTATTGACCAGCTCACTGCTCACCGAAGAAGAGATGGCCGAAGGCACCTTGATCGAACCCTTCAACCAACGCCTGCCGCTGAGCAAAGGGTTTTATCTGGTTCATCAGCGCCAGGCCAAACTGCGTCCAGCGGTGCAAGCCTTCAAGGACTGGCTTATCCAGCAAGCCGCGAGTTAGTGGCTAGTTGGTAAACGCAGAAACGCAATTCGCCAGACATTAGCGAACCTCCAAAGCACTAAGCCCGGCCTCCTGACGACTGGCGGTCGTACGTCAGAGCGGTTTTTTACCTAATCTGGTTAATCTCCACTGCGGATTTGTGGATCACGCGGGTGCGTTGTCCGTGCAGGCCGAGAACACCACTGCCCAAAGCAAGAGGAACTGAGCATGAGCAACCTGACGAGAAATCCAGAACAGGAATGCGACATCGCCCAGGGCTGTGACGCCGTGGAGCTGATCATTCGGCCACGAGACAAGGACCTCGGCGGCTTTTCAGTACGCCGCACGCTGCCAACCAGCCAACGCAAGATGGTCGGCCCCTGGGCCTTCTTCGACCACATGGGTCCGGCGGAATTTGCCGCCGGCCAGGGCATCAATGTACGCCCGCACCCGCACGTGAATATCGCCACCGTGACCTACCTGTTCGAAGGTGAAATTCTGCACCGCGATTCGCTGGGCAGCCTGCAGGCGATTCGCCCGGGCGACCTCAACCTGATGGTCGCCGGCAGCGGCATCGTCCACTCGGAACGCGAGCGCCCGGAAGTGCGGGACGTGCCGCACCGGCTGCACGGCCTGCAACTGTGGCTGACACTGCCGGAAACCGATGAGGAAATGCAGGCGGCGTTTTATCACTACCCGGCCGCCGACCTGCCCGCCATCACGGTCGCCGGGGTTCCGCTGCGGGTGCTGATAGGCGCGGCCTATGGCGTTACTTCACCGGTCAAGGAGTTTGCCGAAACGCTGTACGTGGAAGCGCATATGCAGGCGGGGCAGACGCTGATCCTGCCGGATGAAGAAGAACGCGCGGTGTATGTCGCCCAAGGCTCGCTAAAGGCGCGCGACATGCTGATTCCCGAGCATTCGATGGCGGTCTTCGCCCAGGAGCCGGGGATTATTCTGGAAGCAGTGGAAGAGTCGCGGATTGCGATTATCGGCGGCGAGAAAATGGGCCGCCGCTATATCGAGTGGAACTTCGTCTCCAGCCGCCAGGAACGCATCGAGCAGGCCAAGCAGGACTGGAAGGCCGGCCGTTTCCCCAAGGTGCCAGGCGACGAGGACGAGTTCATCCCCCTGCCGGAATAGCGCAGGGCCAGCGGGCATTTATCGTTTGAGCAGCGACGAGTCCAACTCGCCGAAACAGTGGACGATCCGCTCGCGAGAAACATCCGGAAAAGCCTTCTGCGTCAGATCCACCAGCACGACCGGCTTGACCCGCCCGGACCTCAGCTGACGCTGCATATAGGCGAACACCTCAGCATCGCTAGCCGGTTCCGTCTGGTTCTGTTCGCTCATTGCGCCTTCCTCCCTTTTGCGGTTGTTAAGCAAAGAAGCCGAAGTGATGAATTCATCATTCCGGCCTCCTGGATTTTAACCAGCCTTGGCCAGCAGCGGAGCATCAGCAGCGCAAAACCCATCGCCGCCGCCCAGGTGCCACGCCAAGCTATTTAAGGTTCCAGCGGTACGGCAAATACCGCACTGGCACGCGCCACCATTCGCTCGCCCACCCGCAGGCTGGCCGTGGCAAAGGCCATCTGCCGACCGCGCTTGGAGTGCTCCAGATGGACCACGACCCACTCGCCGACCTGCACCGTACCGAGATAGTCCAGGGTCATGCTGGCCGTCACCAGTGGCAGCGGCGGCTCACTGGAAAAGGCCATGGCATAGCCCATGCCGACATCCGCCAGGGTCGCCAGCACGCCACCGTGCAAGGTGCCACGACCATTGGCGTGACGCGGTTCGGCACGCAGGCCGATCTCCAGCTGCAAGCCGCTGCCCCGGCAATACACCGGGCCGAGCAGGTCAAGTAGCGGGCTACTGCGGGGCAGCGGGATAAAGCCTTCGGGGATAGTGACATCGGTCATGCGGGCAACCTCCTGCTGCTCATGTTGTCCAGGATGGCCAGGGCGTGCGGCCACAGGCTGTCGGCGAACTGGCGACGAAAGAAACCGCTGTGGCCGACACGGCCGAGTCCATGCTGCGCCGGATCGAGCCGTTCCAGATGGCTCGGCGCATTGCTATAGGCCGCCAGCAGCTTGCGTGTACAGGCCTCGGTCATCGCCTCGTCGTCCTGCAGGCTGATGGCATGAATCGGGAAACGCGCCCGCCGATAACCTGCGCCAATCGCCTGTGGCTCGAGGCCCCAGGCAAAAGTCGGATGCCGGCACCAGCGAATCCATTGCCGCATCACCCCCTGCGGCAAGTCACCCACCAGCCCCAGGCGTCGGCCCGGAAAATAACCCAGCAGGTGATTGAGCAACGGCCCCAGGCTGTGGAATAGCAGCGGCGCGACCCACTTCGAGCGCCAGGCCCAATCACGCCAGTAACCGGCCCCACTGCCGACCGCCAGCAGGCCATCGATCAAGCGCTGAGCGTCCTGGCTGGCCATGCCGGGTTGCTGAGCGCCGAGGCTGTGACCGATCACCCGTAGCGGCAGGTCGGGATGCTGGGCCTTCAGCCAGTGCACCGCCGCGGAGAAATCCTGCTCGGCCCAGATGCCGAAATCCGTGGCGAAGCCGCGCAGCGAACCTGCGTACGCGACCGGCCGCGAGGCGCCCATGCCGCGCGGATCGAAGGTCAGCACCACGCAGCCCTGGCTGGCCAGCCACTCGGCGAAACCGGCATAAAAACGCTGTGGAACGGCCAGAGCCCCCGCCAGCACCACGCTGTGCCGCGGCCGCACATCGAGCGGCGGCGAGAACAACCGCGCGGTCAGGCTGAAGCGGTCGGCGGTGGTCAGGGCGATCACTCGGCCGCCACTCATTGCCAACCTCCAGTGTGCAATTTGAGCACCGCGCGCACGGTCTCGATGACCCGCTGCGGCACCTGGTAGTCGGGGTGAGCGCGAAACACCGCGGCGGCGTCACCCAGTTCGGTGAGGGCGATCAGTTCGGCCTCCGGTGCACGGGTCGTGGGCTTGGCCATTCCCAGCCGCTGCGCCTGCTCGACGGCCAGCAGTTGCTTGTCACAGGTGCAGTTGGCGCAGGCGTTGACCAACCCGCACTGGCGCCGCATGAACTCATCCAGGCGCTGGCGAGCACGCGATAGCCGCTTGCGATAGGCCTCGGGGCTGATCTCCAGCACTTCGGCCGCCGTTGCCGAGTCGAGCCCGAACGTCAGGTCCAGTACATAGGCGGCCCGGTGCTCGCGATCCAGGCACATCAGCATGCCCTGGGTGCAGGCCAATGCCATGCGTTGCGCGCTCAACTTATCCTCGGGGTCAAGCTGACGCGGTTGACCCTCCGCCAGCGCCCGTTCGGCCAGTTGCACACCGAAGCCGAGCTTCTGCGCCAACCCCTCCAGTGACAGCGCCGGCGACTCCTTGGCCCGCGAGCGCGCGGTGAGCAGGTAATTGCTGGCGATGCGGAACATCCAGGTGGCGAAGCGGCTGTCGCCACGAAAGCTGGCGAGATGGGTGGTGATGCGCAGGAGGATTTCCTGGGTCGCGTCCTGGGCATCCTCGCGCTGGTTGAGCATGCGCATGGCCAGGTTGTAGACCGCCGGCTGAATCACCAGCAGCAGGCGATCCAGCGCGGCCAGCTCACCCTGCTGAGCGCGTTGCACCCAGGCGTGATCGATCTCGGGCAATCTCATAGGCGGCGAACTCCTCGGCTGTTGTCCCAGCGCATCAGGCTCTGCAGCTCCTCCAAGGTATACCCCGTGCCTGGCGAGGCGGGAAGCCTGCGATTAGCGGCGCACTGATAGTGGACGATGCGCCGCCGCACAGCGCGCCGTACGCCCCACGGCCAGGTCTGCGCACCTGCACCGCGAGGGTCTAGGAAAACGGGCATAGCAAGATCCTCGTCTGAACCGCACGGTCTGGCGGCTGTTAACTCTTTAGACTCCATGGCGGCAATATTTGTGACTGAGGCCGAGCAAGCGCATGCCGCTGCGCTTGAGCAGATCGGCACAAAAGCCAAGGTTGCCTCCCCGCTCACCCCAGCTTACCTCGCACCGGCCAGCGCCCGAACGTCCCAAACCGCACGGCGCCAGCAACGCGAGCGCTGAACTTTAGCCGGCAGGAAAAGATCAAATGAAGGTTGAGATTTAACGCAGGTGCAATCGTCACTTTGACTACTCAGGAGCTAGGCAATGACTGGCACATTTTCGCTTCACCCATCGATCGACGGCGGCATCCAGGCGGGCTCAAGCAGCTTCACGGGCGGCACCCTTGCCTGTCGCTGCGCCAAGGACCCAGTGCGAGTAAGGGTTGACTCACAATCGGCGCACAACCATGCCTGCGGCTGCACCAAGTGCTGGAAGCCCAAGGGCGCGCTGTTCTCCCTGGTGGCGGTGGTGCCGCGTGACAAGCTGAAGGTCACCGAGCATGCGGAGAAGCTGGCAGTGGTTGACCCCAAGGCCACCATCCAGCGGCACGCCTGCAGCCAGTGCGGCGTACATATGTACGGCCGCATCGAAAATAGCGGACACCCCCTCTACGGACTCGACTTCATTCACACCGAACTGTCGACAGAGCCGGGCTGGTCCGAGCCGAAATTCGCCGCGTTTGTCTCCTCGATCATCGAGTCGGGCACCGATCCGCAGATGATGGGCGCCGTGCGCGCCCGGCTGAAGGAACTCGGCCTGGAGCCCTATGATTGCCTGTCGCCCGACCTGATGGACGCCATCGCCACGCACACTGCCAAGGCCTCAGGGGTACTGAAGCGCTGAGCTGGGGCGCTTATGCCGGGTCTCGGCCATGCTCCGGCTCAAGCGTTGGCTGCGCGGCCTCGTACGGAAGATCTGCACAGCGAACCGCTGAGGACAGTGGATAAACGGTAACCGTTACCGCGCCGCCCCCCGGCGCTGGAATGAAGTTGCGATTATGCTGAGCAGAACCACCTGCGCGGCTGGTTACCGGTTATGCCCCTGCTGGCAGTTGCAGCAGGTTGGCCAGTAGCCCAAGCGCAAGGCGCAATAGAGGGCTGCACAGGAGCCCGATATGACACGCTCACACACGCCGGCACCCGAATGGCAGGTAGAACGCTGGTTCAACACTCAGCAACCGCTGAGCCTTGCCAGCCTGCGCGGCAAGGTGGTGGTACTGGAAGCCTTTCAGATGCTCTGTCCCGGCTGCGTGAGCGAAGGCTTACCCCAGGCGCAACGGGTGCATGCCACCTTCTCACCCGATCAGGTGGCGGTTGTCGGCCTGCACACGGTCTTCGAACACCACCAGGCGATGACGCCGGTCTCCCTGGAAGCCTTCCTGCACGAGTACCGCATCACCTTCCCAGTCGCCGTCGACTTGTCCGACCCGCAGAGCTCCATTCCACACACCATGCGGAACTACTCGATGCGCGGTACGCCAACGCTGATTCTGCTCGATGCCGAGGGCTGCATCCGTCAACACTACTTCGGCAAAGTCAGCGACCTGGCTCTGGGCGCGGAAATCGCCCTGTTGCTTGCCGAGGCCGCAGAGCGAGCCTGATTGGCCAAGGCCTTGCGCCAGGCAAAGAGGACAGCTGCAGCGGTAGGAAGGGCTAAAAGTAAATCACCCGCCCATTCGAATGTGGCCCTTCGGGTTTTGCTTGCCCAGTGCCTGAAGCCTCGTGAGTGAACCCTGCGCGACTTCAAGTGTCTGTCACTTGGCGGACTGTCGGGATGGCATACGAGCCACGCCCCTCCAGGGAGACTTATAGAATTTCCCACCGCCGCAGCAGCCACCTCTGTTGCCGTCGTAACAACAAGTCCGTCACTACCCTGGCGGAGCCTATTGGCTACTGCCCCATCGTGTTCTCGCTGGCCATCGGAGCCTTTATCTTTCCTTTTCCATGTGAAGTCCTCATGCCCCTATTTCGTTATCTTTCTGTACTGCTCTCTCGTCTTTCCAGCCTCCGGATCAGCTCGCGGCGCCTTACTCTCAGCAGCGCCCTACTCGGTGCCCTGCTCACTGTCTACGGCCCAGCCCAAGCCCAGGAGGACGCCGGCAATACGCGCTGGGTCAGCGACAGTCTCAACACCTATGTTCGCAGCGGCCCGACTGACGGCTACCGCATAGTCGGCACGCTCCAATCCGGGCAGAAGGTCGAGCTGCTCAGCACCCAAGGCAACTACAGCCAGATCCGCGGCGAGGACGGCGACACCGTCTGGATTCCCAGCCGCGACCTGCAGGACATACCTGGCCAGGCCGAGCGCTTACCGCAGCTGGAGCAACAAGTCACCGAGCTCAGCGACCAGCTCAAGACCATCGACGACAACTGGAAAACCCGGGTACAGGGCTTGCAGGAGACACTGGACTCGCGCAAAGCATTGATCGAAGAACTGCAAGCACGCCGCACAGCCCTCGATGCCGAGCTCAGCGAAACCCAATCGGAGCTGCGCACCGTGCAGGCGCAACTGGGCGATGAGAACAATCAGCTGTTGATGCGCTACCTGGTCTACGGCGCCAGCATCGCCGGCGCTGGCCTGCTCCTCGGCCTACTCCTGCCGGCTCTGACCCGAGGACGCAAGCGCAACGACCGCTGGTTCTGAACACCCACCTGGCGCTGCTGCACTCCGCACGTGGCGTCTTAAGGACGTCCCAGTCGCCGCAGATTTCCAGGCACGGCGTGGCAGTGGAGGCGAGGTCGCCTGAATATATTCCCTGAGAAAAGTGCTCTGCGGCTTTCCAGCCTACGCAGGCTTGGGAGCAAGGCGCTTTTTGTCCGACAGTTGTTGGGCTGGATACAAAGGACGACTGCAGCTAGTCGCGAAAGGCGGCAGTCGACCCAAGCTGGGTGAAACGTTTAAAGCGAGTCTGACAGTCAGAACCGCAATCAAAATCGCGTTCCTACGCAAAGTACAGGTCTGCTGACCAACCAAACGCTGGCAAATTATTAAGTAGCAACGCCGACTTCAAAACGTCGCATGCGTTTTCACACAACCTGGGCCCGAAGCTGTCGCAGGGAACAGGCAGAAGCCAACCAAAAGCGAACTAATCCCTACCAAACTGAACGGGTCTAACCTTGAGGCGTAGAGGTATCTAGGAACGCGGGCCTATTCAATATTACGCCCCCGGCAGTGCCTTATCCCAGTAAGGCTCCTCACCAAAGTATTCGGCGTAGAAGTCGATAAAGGCCCGCACCTTGGGGGCTAGCTGACGTGCGCTGGAGTACATCGCCCAGATCGCGGTGTGCGCAATCAGAGGGTTGTTCGGTAGCACCTGAACCAGTTCGCCGCGCGCCATGTGCTGATAGACACTCCAGGTCGAACTGATGGCGATGCCTAGCCCGCTGACACAGGCGTCGCGCATGGCTTCACCATTGTCGGTACGCAGTTGACCATGGGTCTTGATACTGGCCGGGCCACTCGCTGTAGCGAATACCCAGGTTTCCAGTCCCAGCAGATTGATGCATTGATGATTGAGCAGATCCTGAGGCGAGCGCGGTTCTCCGTAATGCTTCAGATATTCCGGCGAAGCGCAGATGATGCGCTGGTCGGGTGCCAGCTTACGGGCAATCAGGCTTGAGTCCTTGAGCTCGGCATTACGAATCGCAATATCGAAGCCGCCCTCGACCAGGTCGACAATCGAGTCGGACAGCCGCAGGTCCAGTGACAAATGCGGATAGTGGGCGAGAAACGCCTTCAGCGAAGGCACCAGATGCATGCGCCCGAACGAAGCAGGTGCCGTGACCCGTAATGTCCCCCTGGGCGCCATACTGCCCGCGCCCACCGAGGCGCGCGCCATTTCCACACTGGCCAGCACTTCTTCAGCATAGGGTAGAAACGCTTCGCCCTCCTGAGTGAGCGACACCTTGCGCGTGGTGCGATGCAGCAGCCGTACCCCAAGCCCTTCCTCCAGCTTGCTGATATGTGCACTGGCCACCGCAGGAGACAGGCCCAGCTCTTGACCGGCCTGACTGATGTTGTGGGTGACCGCCAGCCTGACGAATAGCTTGAGATGCTCGATGTTCATGGCCGATATTCAACCAAATCTAAAAAGTGATTGCTTTTTATAGGTGATTATCAGCAAGAGGTCTATCAAATATGCTGATTCCATAAAGCACACAGCACTTACGGCAAACCGTTAGTTAAGCATGTTCGAAACATGGGCTGGATGAACCAGCCTTAACCGCCATTGCAACCAACGCCCACCGGCCTGCACCCGGCCGTGTGGCACCAGGGCCACTCAGTGTTTTGACGGCCACTCGACATACTCAGGAGATATTCCATGAAAGCGATGATCCTCAACCAGTACGGCGAAAACGCCGCCTTCCAAGCCGCCGAACTGCCGAAGCCGGTGGTCAAGGCTGGCCATGTGCTCGTGCGCATCGCCGCCACCAGCGTGAATACCGTCGACACCATGATCCGGCAGATGGGCCAGGACCTGCCGCTGTCGCCTGCCCTGCCCGCCGTTCTGGGAATGGACTTCGCCGGCACCATCGAGGCCATCGGTGAAGGCGTCAGCGGCTTCGCGCCGGGCGACGAGGTGTACGGCTGTGCCGGTGGCCTGGCCGACCTGCAAGGCACGCTGGCCGAGTACATGCTGGCCGACACCCGCTTGATTGCCCACAAGCCCAAGTCGCTGTCGATGCGTGAGGCGGCCGCCTTGCCACTGGTGGGCATCACCGCCTACGAAGGGCTGCAGCGCGCCGGCACCCACGCCGGACAGCGCGTGCTGGTACACGGTGGTGCGGGCGGTGTTGGCCACGTGGCCGTGCAATTGGCCAAGCACCTGGGCGCGGAGGTGTACGCCACCTGCTCGGGTGAGCAGCAAGCCCGCGTGATCGAGGGCTATGGCGCCACGCCGATCAACTACAAGAACGAGTCGGTCGCCGACTATGTGGCGAAGCACACCGACGGGAAGGGTTTCGAGATCGTCTTCGACAGCGTTGGCGGCGCCAACATGGCCAACTCCTTCGAGGCCGCGGCGCTGAATGGCCAGGTGGTGACCACCGTCTCCATGCTGGAGCTGGACCTGACCCCCGCACACTTCAAGGGCCTGTCGGTGCATGTGGTGTTCATGCTGATCCCCATGCTGCACAACCACAAACGCGAAGAGCATGGCGCCATTCTCACGAAACTCGCCGAGATCGCCGATGCCGGGGCGCTCAAGCCGCTGCTGGACGACACACAGTTTGCCCTCGAAGACATCGGCCAGGCCCATGCACGCCTGGGTAGTGGGCAGGCGATGGGCAAGGTGGTCGTCGAGCTCTAAGCCCATCGACGACGCGCACTGCAGGCGGGCCCTAGGCGTAGAACCCGTCGCATTCATGACAAGAGGTGTATCGATGATGTCCGAACATCAGGGCTTCGCCCCCATCAATCAGGGGTACGAGGCGGTCTTTCGCCTGAACAGGCTGAGCCTCGGCCTCGTGGTGCCCATCGAGCGCTATGCGGACAGTCCTGTCCCCTCGATGCGCGCTCATCTCAAGCGGGTCAGACTGGCCGAACAGCTAGGGTTCGCCGCGGTCTGGCTGCGCGACGTGCCGTTCAACGTGCCATCGTTCGGAGATGCCGGCCAGCTCTACGACCCTTTTGTCTACCTGGGCCTGCTGGCCGGCCAGACCGAACGCATCGCGCTGGGCGTCGCCAGTGTCGTACTGCCCTTGCGTCACCCAGCCCATGTGGCCAAGGCCGCCGCCAGCGCCGACGCCCTGTCGGGCGGCCGCCTGCTTCTAGGCGTTGCCTCGGGTGACCGGCCGGACGAATATCCCGCCCTCAACCTGAACTACGAAGATCGTGGCACGCGCTTTCGCGACAGCTTCGACTACATCCAGCGGATTTGGCAGAACTCTCCTTCGTTCGACAATCGCTACGGCAGCCCAGGCAAGGGCATGGACATGCTGCCCAAGCCCGCCGCAGAAAAAGTGCCATTGCTGATCACCGGCGCCAGCCAGCAGAGCCCGGAATGGCTGGCACGCAATGGCGACGGCTGGCTCACCTATCCACGTCCCGTGGCGGTTCAGCAGCAGATCATCGGCGACTGGCGAGCACGGACTACTGCTTCCGGCCACGGGCTCAAACCGGCCATGCAGTCGCTCTACATCGACCTGCTCGAAAAAGATGATGCACCGCCCCAGGCGATCCATCTCGGATTCCGCGCAGGCATGCACTACCTGCGGGCCTACCTGAAATCGCTCGAGGCCATCGGCATCAATCATGTGGCGCTGAATCTGCGCTTCAACCAGGCCAACATTGAAACCACGCTGCAGCGCATCGCCGACGAGCTGTTGCCGGACTTTACTACCTGAGGAGGTGACCCATGCAAAAGACCATTCTGATTACCGGCGCCACGGACGGCATCGGCCTGGAAACGGCCAAGCTCCTGTGCTCCCAGGGGCATCGGGTGCTGCTACATGGGCGCAATCCGGCAAAGCTGGAGGCGGCCCGGCAGGCGCTGTCAGACAGTGGCCGCACGGAGACTTACCTGGGCGACCTGTCCGACCTGAGCGAAGTCGTGGCGCTCGCCCAGACCATCGCCACGCATCATGGCAGGCTCGATGTGCTGATCAACAATGCGGGCATCTTCCGCACCGCTGAAAGCTGCACGGCGGATGGCTTGGACCTGCGCTTTGCGGTCAACACCCTCGCCCCCTACCAGTTGACCCGGCAACTGCTGCCCGTGCTGGCGCCCGGCGCCCGGGTGGTCAACCTGTCTTCTGCCGCACAGTCGCCCGTTGACCTGAATGCGCTGGCTGGGCGAACCAGGATCGCTGACCAGTTCGAAAGCTATGCGCAGAGCAAGCTGGCCCTGACCATGTGGACCCATGGCATGGCGCACGCGCTAAAGGACAGCGGGCCGTTGCTGGTAGCAGTGAATCCCGGCTCCCTGCTGGCCACCAAAATGGTCAAGGAAGGCTTCGGCATGGCCGGCAAGGACCTGCGCACGGGCGCGGACATTCTGGTCAGGGCAGCACTCTCGGATGAGTTTGCGGCAGCCTCTGGCCGTTACTTCGACAATGACACCGGGCGCTTCGCCTCGCCGCACCCTGATGCGCTGGATCTGCAGAAGTGCCAAGAGGTCGTTCAGGTTATCGAGGCGATGCTGGCGAAATATAGCTAGCGCCCCCCTGTTTACACCTGGCCTGCAGTTGCCGCCATGGCATCAACCCTGGCGGCAGCCTAGTGTTCAGCGATTGACATCCACCACAACCCGCCCTCGAACCTTGCCGTCGAGCAGGTCATGGGCCACGTCTATTGCCTCACTGAGCGCAATTTCCCGAGTGATCTCATCCAGCTGCGCCAAATTCAGGTCCGAGCACAGGCGCTGCCAAGCCGCTACCCGCTCCTCATAGGGGCGGGTGACGCTGTTGATGCCCAACAGGCTGATGCCGCGCAGGATGAAGGGGGCCACAGTGGCCGGAAAATCCATGCCTTGGGCCAGGCCGCAGGCCGCAACCGCGCCGTCTGAACGTGTGCTGGCGCAGACATTGGCCAGAGTATGACTACCTACCGAGTCGATTGCGGCCGCCCAGCGCTCAGATGCCAAGGGGCGCCCGGGGCTGCTCAGTTCTGCCCGGTCGATAATAGTGGTTGCTCCGAGGCGCTTCAGGTAGTCACTCTCCGCCGGGCGACCAGTTGAGGCGGTTACCGAGTATCCCAGGCCAGCCAGTAATGCGATGGCGAAGCTGCCGACCCCGCCATTGGCTCCAGTCACTAGCACCTCACCACTGTCTGGTGACAGGCCGTGACGCTCCAGCGCCATCAGACAGAGCATGGCGGTGTAGCCGGCAGTGCCGATTGCCATGGCCTGACGTGCGCTCAGTTGATCGGGCAGCGGGATCAGCCAGTCGCCCTTGAGCCTGGCTTTCTGGGCCAGCCCGCCCCAATGCGTTTCACCGACACCCCAGCCATTGAGCAACACCCGGTCGCCAATCTTGTAGCGCGCATGATTGCTGACTTCGACGGTTCCAGCCAGGTCAATACCGGGGACCATGGGAAATCGGCGCACGACCGGACCGCGGCCACTGATGGCGAGGCCATCCTTGTAGTTGAGGGTACTGAACTCGACGCGCACCGTGACGTCGCCCTCCGGAAGCCGCACGTCCTCCAACTCAGTCATCCGCGCCTGATAACCGTCTTCACTCTTATCAACAAGT
This sequence comes from Pseudomonas taeanensis MS-3, assembly GCF_000498575.2. Classification (GTDB taxonomy): domain Bacteria; phylum Pseudomonadota; class Gammaproteobacteria; order Pseudomonadales; family Pseudomonadaceae; genus Aquipseudomonas; species Aquipseudomonas taeanensis. The sequence goes on along the minus strand of NZ_AWSQ01000002.1, from coordinate 220,102 downwards.
ATTGCCTTGAGCATGGCCTCCCCCTATTTAGACTGATCGTCTATAAATAATCAAAAATCAACTATCTCGCCGCCCCGGCCAGAAAGCCGGCGACGAAGGTGTCTAGCGGTTGTGTGTTCTGGACCAGCTTTGTGCGTAACACAGCGCCTTCCCAGCCTATCCAGAAATAGGCGGCAAGAGCATCGCAATTACTGTCTGTTCGCAGTTGCCCGAGGCTGGCCGCCTGTGCCAGGCAAATAGCCAGCCGCTTTTGCCAGTCGAGCAGGATGCTCTCCAGCTCTTGGCGAAAACTGGCAGGTAATACCGTGATCTCCTGGCCAAGGTTGCCGACCAGGCACCCCCGGCGAAACTGGTGCTTCGCCATGCCTGCTTTGGCGTCTTCGACGAAGTTACTCAGACGCTGCAGGGGTAGTACGTTGTCCTCCAGCAGCCAGCGGTCCAGCTTGCGCGCGAAGTAGGTGGCGTAGCACTGCAGCACCTCCCGACCGAAAGCTTCCTTGCTGTCGAAGTAGTGATAGAACGACCCCTTGGGGACGCGAACACGCTTCAGGACTGTATCTATCCCCGTGGCCGCAAACCCCTGTTCGGTCAGCACCTCCATGCCGCAATGCAGTAGCACCTCGCGAGTGTCTTCAAAACTCCTCGCGATCTTGGGGGGGCGGCCACGACGGGCCTGAGGCTTGGCAGTAGTCATGGCGGAATATTAGACCGACCGTCTAGAATATCAATCGTCTGGTGGTAGTTCTGGCATCGTCAGGCGCTTGAAAAGGCTGCGTTATCTGAGGGCAACTCATCAGGCCGGGGCTCTATGATGAGCTGTCAACCGAGCACGCGTTGAGTAGTGGATGGCCTGCACCTACGGAGAGAAGCGGCTAGGCAATAGGCTGGGAAGTACTTTATTGCCTGGTTGTTAATTCGTAGTTGCCGTCTGTACGGATGTAGATGAGCGCCCCGCCATCTGTCGTTGAAACTTCATGATTGAAGGTGCCAGCAGAGGCGAAATAACTGCCTGCTTTCAGGGTCTTTGTTTCCTTGAGATCCGTTGATCGGTAAGCAACATCTCCCTGAATTACCACCCCTCGGAACTCACTCGCGTCTGTGCCGATGCTGCCTCGATAGCCCGGCGCAAGTCTGACCATCGTTCCACTCAACGCCCCCGGTTGGTGACTGCCCCACAACTGGGTAATCCCTGCGGGCTGCCCATGGGTCGGCTTCAGGTCACCGTGGTCCAGCCAGACAAGATTGCTTTCGTGCAGATTGACTGGTCTTTCGCCGTTGTCGAAATGTTGGTCGGAGGGCTGGACCAGATAAGGGCCGCTATCGATCTCTAAATAAATGAGATTGTCCTCTCCACTTGCCGCCGTAATGTGGTCCTCTCCTGCTGGCTGAGCCCAGAACGAGCCGGCCGGCATCCACATTTTTTCTGCGCCGGGATCATCGTTGTGCATCATGCCCTCAATGACAATTCCTCGGTACGAGATGTTGTGGATGTGCGGTGGGGAGGCAAACCCCTTTTTGAACCTGACCAGCATGCCTGTAGCGGTATCTATGTTGCGATCCCCCCAAAGGTCAGCAGCACCGGGGCTATTTTCTCCACGGAGAGGGTTCAGATACCCCCATTTGACCTCATCGGCAGTGACAACCTGCGAACGGAATTCATCACTCAGGGTGATGGCTGGTGATAACGCTAGGGCGATAGATAGCGCTAAGGCCTGCGAGGTTTTATTCACAATCACGCTTCATTTCCTATGTTTGCACTCACCAATCAGGCAAGCATAGGAGTCTTGGCCCTGTAGAAAAACTGCCAGAATAAGAAAGTAAATCAACACATTATTGATAATGGCGTTGGCGGGATGCCCTTGCGGCACCTACAGATGAGTGCAGTCACCGGACGCATACGCAGCAATACCTGTTCATGACTGCCCGCTTTTGGCCGCGCTCTGCCCCCATCTCAAACCAAACCTTGCCCAATTCAACACACATCCACTTGGCCGCCGCCGCCCCACTTGCCCAATCTTGCGCTTTTCTGTCCTGCGGGGCTGGCAGCTGGGCTTGCTCGGCGTAGCATATCGGGGCCAAGGGGATGCTTATGTCGCAACTCGAACAGCTACAGGTCTTTCAGAGTATGAACAGCTCGCCGCACGCGCGCCTGCAGCGCAGCGCCGAGCTGGGCGATGGGTTGGTCGCGGCGCTGTGGAGCAACCGTGACGACCGCCGCGCCTACCAGGCACCGACCCACCACACTCTGTCCTGCTACCTGGCGGGCGGCACCGGCACCTTTCGCCGCGAGCGCCCGAGCAGCAAGGGTGCACCGGACAAACTGTGCGTGCTGCCGGCCGGCCACCAATCGGCCTGGGTGATCGACGGCGAGATCCATCTGGCGCACCTGTACATCGGCGAGGAACAGTTTGCCCAAGGCGCGGTCCGCCTGCTCGACCGCGAACCGCGGGAGCTGCAACTGCGCGAAAGTACCTTCCTCGACGACCCGCAGCAGGCCCTGCGCTTTCGCCAACTGTGTCGGCTCAACTGGCAGGAACCCGGCGAACGCCTGCTGACCAGCAGCCTGGCCCATGATCTGCTCGACCATGCCCTGTTGTCCCAGGTCGGCCGCCGCGATGGCCTGCGGCTGAGCGGTGGCCTGGCGCCGACGCAACGTCGCCGTCTGCGCGAATTTATCGAGGAGCACCTCAGCGAGCCGCTCAGCCTGGGCCATCTGGCCGGTCTCTGCGCGCTGTCCGAGTACCATTTCGCGCGGATGTTTCACCTGAGTTTCGGCATGCCGCCGCACCGCTACCTGCTCAGCCGCCGTCTGGCGCGGGCGCAAGCGCTGCTGCGCCAGACCGCCCAGCCGTTGGGCGAGATTGCCCTGGCCTGCGGCTTCTCCAGCGCCAGTCACTTCAGCAACCGCTTTCGTCAGGCTTACGCCGCCACGCCGGGGCAGTACCGCCTGGCGTTCGCCGGCTGAGCCACGGTTCCAGGCCTCATTCGCCGCCGGCAGCATGCTCGGCAACGCCCTGCTAATCCACGCTCAGCTGTGCCAAAATTGTCGGCTTCCCACGGCTTCGGCGGCGCCATGTCCGGACTCCATCGCTCGCACCCGGGGCTCACCCGATGAGCCTGGATATCCTGCACCTGCACCAGGCCGACTGGCGTGCCGAGTTCGGCAGCGGTGATTTCACCCGCGGCGTCGGCTATGCCGAGCAAAAGCGCAGCACCCTGCTCAGTCTCAAGGACCATACCCTGACGGCCAGCTGCCAGGGCTCGGCGGCGCAGACATACCAGCAGCGCATCACCCTGCAGCCTTATGGCCAGGGCTGGGGCGTGAGCGGTCGCTGCAACTGCCCGGTGGGTTTCAACTGCAAGCATGTGGTCGCGGCCCTGTTGACCCTGGAGGCCCAGCAACACTCGGGGGCCGACCTCAGCGCGCTGATAGTGCCGAGCAAGGATACCGTCGAGCAGCGCGTGGAGGGCCTGCAGCCGCAACCGCTGCTGACCCTCGGCAGCCATGTGCGGGTGCATTTCGATGCGCGCAAGGGGCGCATGCATGAACAGACCCAGCACCGCGCCGCCCTGGCCTTCGACTACCAGGGCCAGCGCACCTTCGGCAAGCCGTCCAAGGATCTGCTGGTGCGCCAGAGTCCGGCGCTGAGCCTGCGCATCATCCGTGATGGCGCCGGCGAAGCCGCCCTGCGTAAACGCCTGGAAGACACCGGCCTGCAGGTCGCCCTGCGGCAGAGCGAAGCGTTGCCCGAGCACGCCGGCGAGCCCTTCGAGCTGAGCCACGACAGTGCCTGGCTGAAGTTCGTCCAGGAGCAGCTGCCGCGTCTGCGCGATGAGGGCTGGCAGATTCACATGCAACCGGATTTCCAGTTCAATCTGGCGCAGGTAGACGACTGGTATGCCGAGGTCGAGGAGGCGCCGGAACTCGACTGGTTCGAGCTGGAGCTGGGTATCGAGGTCGAAGGCCAGCGCATCAGCCTGCTGCCGATCCTGTTGCAGGCGATTCGCCGCACGCCCTGGCTGCTCAACGGCGAGGCCCTGAACAAGCGGGCGGATGACGAGGTGATGCTGGTCAATCTGCCGCAGAGCACACGGCGCATCGCCCTGCCCTTCGCTCGCTTGAAGCCGCTGCTGGCAACCCTCGGCGAGTTGTTTCTGCGTGAGCCGGGCGAGTCCAGTCAGCGCCTGCGCCTACCGCGCGCCGACGCCGCGCGCCTGAGCGAACTGGAGCAGGGGCCGGCGCTGAGCTGGCAGGGCGGTGCGCCCCTGCGCGAGTTCGCCCAGCGCCTGCATACATTGCCGGCGCAAAGCATCCAGGCGCCCGAAGGCTTGCAAGCCGAGCTGCGGCCTTATCAGCTGCACGGCGTGGCCTGGATGCAGGCACTCGGCGAGTTGCAGGTCGGCGGCGTGCTGGCCGACGACATGGGCCTGGGCAAGACCCTGCAGACTCTGGCGCACATCCTCGGTGAGAAGCACGCCGGGCGCCTGCAGCATCCCGCGCTGATCGTCATGCCCACCAGCCTGATTCCCAACTGGCAGGACGAAGCCGCCCGCTTCGCCCCGCAGCTCAAGGTACTGGCCCTGTATGGGCCGAAACGCCGCAGCCAGTTCAAGCTGATCGGCGAGCACGACATCATCCTCAGCACCTATGCCCTGCTGCCGCGCGACCTCAAGGCGCTGACTGCACAGCCCTTCCAGCTACTGATTCTCGATGAGGCGCAGAACATCAAGAATCCGCGCAGCAAGGCGGCACTGGCCGCCGGGCAGATTCAGGCGCGACAGCGCCTGTGCCTGACCGGTACGCCCCTGGAGAACCACCTGGGCGAGCTGTGGGCGCTGTTCAACTTCCTCATGCCCGGCTGGCTCGGCGACAGCAAGAGTTTCACCCGCGACTACCGCACGCCCATCGAGAAGCAAGGCAACGAACAGCGCCTGGCGCACCTGCGCGGACGGATCAAACCCTTCATCCTGCGCCGCAACAAGGAACAAGTGGCGCCCGAACTGCCGCCGAAAACCGAGATCACCCACTGGGTCGAGCTGAGCGCCGCCCAGCGCGACCGTTACGAGACTCTGCGCCTGGCCATGGACCAGAAAGTCCGTGCGGAAATCGCCCGCCAAGGCCTGGCGCGCAGCCAGATCGTCATCCTCGAGGCCCTGCTGCGCCTGCGCCAGGCCTGCTGCGACCTGCGCCTGCTCGACGATGACAACGACAATAGCCACGCGGCGCTGAGCAGCCACGACTCGGGCAAGCTCAGCGCCCTGCTGGAGATGCTCGAAGAGCTGTTCGCCGAGGGTCGCCGGGTGCTGCTGTTCTCCCAGTTCACCTCGATGCTGGCGTTGATCGAGGTCGAGCTGCAGAAACGCAAGATCGACTATGCCAAGCTCACCGGCAGCACCCAAGATCGACGCACGCCGGTGGCGCAGTTCCAGAGCGGCGAACTACCGATCTTCCTGATCAGTCTGAAAGCCGGCGGCGCCGGCTTGAACCTCACCGCCGCCGATACCGTGATCCACTTCGACCCCTGGTGGAACCCGGCCGCCGAGGCCCAGGCCAGCGACCGCGCCTACCGCATCGGCCAGGACAAGCCGGTGTTCGTCTACAAGCTGATCGCCCGTGGCAGCGTGGAAGAGAAAATCCAGCAGTTGCAGCAGGCCAAGGCCAACCTGGCCCGTGGCGTGCTGGAAGGCGCTAGCCAGGGACAATGGCAACTCAGCGAGAATGACCTGCAGGATCTGTTCGCGCCCCTGCCCCACTGACAGCTTAAGTAGCCCGGATGCAATCCGGGGCTCGGCAAGCAGGCTTCCCGGATTGCATCCGGGCTACACACTTACACCTCGCCCACACGGTCGTCCTTCTCCGCCGCCTCATCGGCTGGGTTGCGCCGCCGACGCGGGCCGTCGGCTTGTACCGAGGGATACTTGGCCGAGGCGAAGCGCACCACCCAAATCGACAGTGCCAGCAACAGGATGGCCCCGGAAATCATCACCACGCCCCAATCCGGGCGATTATGGTGCGAGACATCGGCGATCAGCAGGCGGGTCAGCGCGGTGATCGCCACGTAAATCAGGAAGCGGATCGGCATGTGATTGGTCTTGAAATAAATCCCGACCATCGCCCCCAGTTCCAGGTAGATGAACAGCAAGAGGATGTCATCGACCGTGATATGACCCTTGTCGATCATCCCGAGAAACGCCACCACCGCCGCCCAGGCTGTCACCGCACCGATGGCGAACAGCGCCAGGTAGTGAAAGGCTTCGACCAGAAGAATGCCCAGCGAATCGGACAACCCATGCATCTGTTCACGCAGGCGTTCGGCCCAATTGATGCTCACTCGTTGCGCTCCTTAAAGACTGCAAAATACCTACGCGGCGATGATCCCTCGCCAGCGTGACGATTAGGCTATGCAGGAACAGGACCACCCCGAACGGGTAGCCCTCGTACAAGTGCGCAGGCCCGCCAGCGCGCGCAAAGAAATACGCGACCGCCATGGTAGGCCCATCAATTGGGAAAAGGGGGCGCCGTAGCAACGGCGCCGCCCAGAGGTCAGGCTGATTCGCTGAAGAAACCGTGTTGGGCGGTTGGCATGAGCTGGAGAAATTGCTCCGAACTCATATGCACCAAGCCTTCATGATCGCCAGACTCGAAATATACATCCTTGACCCCGGTGAGCGACTGATCGATCAGGGTGTCCATCTCGAAGGCTGTGCCGACCGGAGGAATCGCGCCCAGGGCGCAGTCGTTGAAGCGGCTGCTGAACTCGCTCTCATGCACCAGGCGCCAGTGACGCTTGGTGAGTTTGTTGACCTTGTTGAGGTTGACCTGACGAGTAGCCGGAACCACCGCCATCAGCCAATGCCCCTGAAAGTCATCGAGGATCACCGGTTTGGCCATCAGGTGTGGTGGCACGCCGGCACGCCGCGCCGCCTCACGGGTGGTCATCGAGAGGTCGTGCTGGAGCATGTCGTAGCTCGTATGGTTGTCTGCTAAATAGCTCTGTAAACGGTTGGCCATGGTCATGATGCACCTCCTGCCGCTGGCCTGGAGATTGCCGCTGGCCCCTCGTCCCGATGAAGCCCGCGCGAGTCGCTGCGGATAACACAGCCGACTCATCTCGCAACGGGTCTGTTGCGCGCTGTCAGGGGAACTCCCTGCCCCCATCCCGAGCAGTGGATGAGGCCCATGCCCGTGCTTCCAGTTTAGTACAGCGGCTTGCTGGCGCGGCCTGGCAGGACCAACGGACGCGAATTGCTGCACCCACCCGCGTCCTCCTGCTCGATCATCTGGCCGCTCTGCCACTCCCGTTCAGGCACTGTCCTGAGACTCGGAGTACTCCTCGTCGACTTCATCAAGGAAGGCCGCTACCACCTTGGGATCAAACTGCTTGCCACTGCGCTCGCGGATATAGGCCAGGGAGTCGGCCAGTGACCAGGGCTCCTTGTAAGGACGGCGGTGCATCAGTGCATCGAACACGTCGACCACCGCCACGATGCGCGCCGAGAGGGGAATCTGCTCGCCCTTCAGGGCCTGCGGATAACCCTGGCCATCGAAGTGTTCGTGATGCCCGCCGGCGATCTCGGCACCGATCGACAGGTAGCTCTGACCCTCCACCATGCGTGCCGAACGCTGCAGGATGGCGGCGCCGATGCTGGCATGCCGACGCATCACCTCGCGCTGCTCCTGGTCATGCACGCCGGGCTTGAACAGCACCAGATCCGGGGTGGCGACCTTGCCGACGTCGTGCAGAATGCTGGCCATGCCGATCAGTTCGAGGAAACGCGGGGTCAATTCATCCGGGTAGTCGCCGCGCTCGGCCATGCGTCGGGCGGTGCGCGCAGTCCAGTGTTCGACGCGCAGCACGTGATCGCCGGTGTCGCTGTCGCGGTACTCGGCGAGGTCGGCCAGAGCCACCACCGTCGCCTCTTGCGCTCGCGCCATTTGCAGGTGGTGGTGGAGGTTGTCGAAAGCCGAGGCGATACGGCTGCAGAACACTTCAAGCAGATCCTTGTCCACCTCGGTCAGTGGCCAGGGCGGGGTGAAGTACAGGAGGAACTCGTGGCGAGTCTGGGTCGGGATGTAGAGCACCTCGTTGGGGTAGGCGTATAGGCTCTGCCGGCTCGCGATCGCCTGCAACATCAGCGGATAGACCGGATGGCCTTCGTCCAATTCGTCATGATGCGCCATCTCGGCGAAGCTGCCGGTGGCGCCGAGGACCTGCAGCGCCACCGAGTCACTGCCCACACCGCGGCGTACACAGAGGATGCCGTGAGTGCCGACATCGAGGATGGCGCCGATCTGCGCCAGCACGCCGGAGGCAAACTCGCGCAGCGAGTGCATCTGATAGAGATTCGCCGAGCCTTCGAGGATCTTGCTCAGGCCCTGGCGACTGCGCTCGATGGCGACCAGGCTCTCATAGGCACGCAAGGAGGCGATGACCGTGGTGTAGAGCTTCTGCAGGGTCAGTTCGGTCTTGGCCTTGTAGTCGTTGATGTCGTAACTGAGGATCACCTCCTGTTCCGGCGCCTGGCCCGGCTGGCCGGTGCGCAGAACGATGCGCACCAACAGATTGTCCAGCTCCTCGCGCACCCGTTGCACCAGGCGCAGCCCTGCGTCGTCGGTTTCCATCACCACGTCGAGCAGGGTCAGGGCGATGCCCGGCTGATCGCGTAGCAGCTCGAAACCCTCCTGCCCCGAATAGGCACTCAATAGTTCCAGGCTGCGGCCCTTGTACTCGATGCCGCGCAAGGCCAGCCGCGTGACCCGGTGCACATCCGGTTCATCGTCGACGATCAACAGCCGCCATGGCGGCTCGGGCCTGGCAACGGACGGCTCGACGCTGTCGTCAATCAGCCAGTCGTCTTCTGCATGGGAGTGCTCGTTGCTCATGTTGCCTCCTCTACCAACTGCGGGGCGATCAGCGGCATCCGCAGGGTGAAGCGCGTACCCTGCCCCGGCGTGCTTTCCACCTGGATCTGCCCGCCCAGACGCTGATTCACAATGTTATAGACCACGTGCAGGCCCAAACCGCTGCCGCCGACGCCGCGCTTGGTGGTGAAAAATGGCTCGAAGATATGCGCCAGGTGTTCGGCGGCGATGCCCGTGCCGTCATCGGCGAACTGCAGGATCACCTCATCACCCTCGGCCTGCGCGCTGAGATCGATATGACCCGCCGCCCCGCCGGGGAAAGCATGGGTCAGTGCGTTGACCAACAGGTTGGTCACCACTTGCGCCAACGCGCCCGGGTAACCGTCCAGTTGAATATTCGCTGCACAGCTGTTGCGCACCTTGATCGGCAAGCGCTTGTAGGTCGGCCGCAGGCTCTCGACCACCTCGTCCAGATAACGGGCCAGATTGAATTCGCGGCGCGCCTCGCTGGTCTGGTCGACGGCCACTTCCTTGAAACTGTGCACCAGGTGCGCCGCCCGGTTGGCGTTGCTTTGAATCAGCTCGACGCTCTCCGCGGCGACCTGCAGATAACTCTCGACGTCCGACTTTTTCAGCTGCCCGGCCTGCAGTTGCGCGGCGAAGCGCCGGGTCTCGTCGCTCAGTACGCTGGCACCGGTCAGGGTGATGCCCAAGGGTGTGTTGATCTCATGCGCCACGCCTGCCACCAGACCACCGAGAGCCGCCAGCTTTTCCGCCTGGATCAGGGTGGCCTGGGTGCGCTGCAGCTCTTCGTAAGCCCGGCGAATCTCACTCTCGGCCTGGCGCCTGTCCTCCAGGTCGACGGCCAGCCGCCGGGCAATGCGGTTGAAGCCGCCCACTACATCGCCGAACTCGTCATGCCGAGTGCTCGGAAGCATCAGCGTCTCCGGCGGGCCACGGTGCTCCGCCGCCTGGTTCAACGCATCGCGTAGCCCGGTCAGCGGTTTCAGCACCAGCAAGCGCAGGCTCAGCGACAGCGCGGCGACCAGCAGCACGTCCAGCGCGAGGATCTCGAGGGTACGCCGCCAGACCTGTTCGTCGAGGGTGCTCTCCATCTCCTGCCGCGACAGCAGCACCTGCACCCGGCCCAGTAGCTGACCCTCATCGCGACCGCGATTAAGCAGCGGGAACTCCAGGCGGTCATACAGCGCGCTGCGCCTGCTGGGAGGCTCCAGCACGCCGGCGGAGGCCATCCGCTCGTCGAGGTCGGAATAGACGACTATCCCCAGCACCGGCGGTTTTACCTCGGCGGTCAGGTTGTCCTGTAGGGTCGATAGGTCGAAGTTCCACAAGGGGTTGACCAGGTTGGTCTGCAGGCGCTGCTGCACGCTGTCGCGGGTCCGTTGGTATTGTTCGAGCAACTGGCTGCGCATGCTCCAGTAAGCCAGCGCCCCGGAGCAGCCGAGCAGCACGGTGACCAGCAGCACGAACAGGGCATTGAAGCGGAAGCCGATGCTGTTTCTCATCAGGTACCCCCGCCGATCGCAGGCGAGTTCGACTTGCACCTGAGGTCGGTAGCGCAAGTGGACGAGGGTGAAACGTTCATCTATCACCATAGCCCACCTGGACCAGGTAACACTTCGCCTGATCGTACCGCGTGGTCTATAGATGAAGAGTAGGCATTGCCTGACCCTGCCGCCTGCATGCCCAGCCGTGGCGGGGCAACCGAGAGAAACCAATGATCAGATGCGTAGCACGCCGGCTGGCCAGCACCTTGCCCCTGCTGGCGCTGCTGTTCCTGGCGCCCATGGCTGCCTGCGCCGACACCTTGGTGACCCTGCTGCTCGACGAAGCCTACCCCCCCTACTCCTACCGCACGGGCGATGAAGCCGCCGGTATCTACGCCGACATCCTGCGCGCGGCCGAACCGCAGCTACGTGGCTACCGCCTCAAGCTGGAGCCACAACCCTGGCGCCGCGCCTTGGCCGAGGTCGAGGCCGGGCGCGCGCTGGCCATAGTGCCGCCCTACCACCGCCCGCGGGAGCGACCCTGGATAGCGCCCTATTCGGTGCCGATCCTCGAGGAGCGGGTGGTAGTGTTCTGCCACCACCAGGTGTTTGCCAAAGGCCCAAGAAAGCGTTGGCCGGGCGACTACCAGGGGCTGCGCTTCGGCAATAATCCGGGCTACCTGTCGGCGGACCAACCCTTCTGGCACGCGGTACGCCGTGGGCTGATCCTGATCGAGGAGGCACCGGGCAATCGCGCCAACCTGCAAAAGCTGCTGCGCCAGCGCATCGACTGCTACTTCAACGAACGTCTGGCGATTCTCGCCGAACTGGCGCTAATGCGCCGCGATGGCCTGTATGACCCCAATGACGCCACACCGCTCGTCGAGGGGCCGACCATTAGCGTGGAACACGGGCATGTCGGCTACAGCAACACCGATAACGCGCGCTTTCCATTCAAGGCTGATTTCGTCCGCCAACTGAACGCGGCCATTGAGCGCTTGCGTAAGTCGGGGGAAATCGAGCGGATCGTCCACCGCTACACCCACTGATGTGCACGCCGTGCTGATCGGAGCTCACACCTGGCCGCCCCCCTGAACACTCGGATGGACTATCCAGGCCCGGCCGACTGCATTACACTGCGCAACCACTGTATGAATAAACAGTTTCTTGCAACCCTATCAGCGTGAAGGCGTAGAGGTGATGAATGGCCGTCGAAGTGGTGTACCGCAGCAGTCGCGATCTGGAGCGTTTATTTATGGATAAGGCCGAAGCCGATCGTCACGACAAGATGCTCGAACTGGCCGAGCTGCTCACCGATGTGTTGCAGAAGGCCGTGCCCTCGCTGAGCGAGCAACAAGGCGAGGAGCTGGGCATCTTCATGGCGAAGAACCGCGATATCTTCGCCAAGGCCTTCAAGAACCAGCCGGATGCTCTCAGCGAGCTGGGCAAGGACGAGGCGGCGGAGTAACCGCCACCTCGATTGCGCGAGCTCAGGGCACGCTGCTGAGCACCGCCTTGCTGCTGTCCAGGGCGCCGTCGCCCTGCATGACCAGCAAGGTAGCCGGCGTGACCTCACGCTTCGACAACGAGTTGACCACCTCGCGCAGCGGGCCGATGGCGCTGCCATTGGCCGCCCCTGCGGCGTTGGTCTTGAAACTCGCCACCGGCTGCTTCTGTCCGCTGAGGTAGAGGCTATACAGCGTCTCGGGCTTGAGCTTGAACAGCGCAACGTCCAGCGAGTCGACCAACCCCAGATTACGCGCCACCACGAAGCCGCCGCCCTCCCCCTGCTTGGCCTTGAGTGCTACGTTGTGCGGCTCGCCATTGCCGCGCGGCTGCAGGTTGGCGCGACCATCGCCTGCCGGCACCGCATTCGACAGATAGACCAGGGCCTGGGGCGACTGGCCGACCGGTACGCGGGCGATGATGCGGTCGTTGGCGGTGTCGATGACCTCGACCGCATCGCCATTCTCCAGCCCTACATAGACCCGCGAGCCATCGTCGGACGCCCAGATACCGTGCGGCAGCGCACCCACTCCCAGGCTGGCGAGCAATTGCGGTGGGCTCTCGGTGGTGTAGACCTTGACCCGGTTCTCGCCGCCGACGGTGACGTAGGCCAGGGTGCCGCGCGCGGTCTCGGCGAAAGCCAGGTGGTTACTGATAAAGCCGGTGTCGAACACCTCCTTGACCGTCAGGCTGTCGAGGTCGATGCGGGTGACCTTGCCGACATCCTTGTGGGTCATCCACAGTTCCTTGGCGTCGGGGCTCAGCTGGAGGAACGGCGAGAAGGGACTGGTCACGGCGATGCGCTTGACCACTTTATGGCTGGCGACATCGATCACCGCCACTTCCGGGCTGAAGCTGTGCACCACGAAGGCGCGCTTGCCGTCCGGGTGGAACAGCAGCATGCCGGGGCCGGGCGCCGTGTGGATGCGACGGGTTTCCTCATAGGTCTTGGCATCAATCACCGAAATGTAATCGGCGCCGCGCACCGTCACCCAGACTTCCTTGCCGTCGGCACTGAAGAAACCCTCATGGGGCGAGCGACCGATATAGCTGATGGCCTTGACCTTGTTGCTCGCGGTGTCGATGAAGGCCACCGAGTTGGAGCCGTTGGAGATCGCGATCAGGGTCTGGTGGTCGGGCGAGAAGCCCAGCCCATGCACGTTGATCTCACCCTTGTAGAGTGGCGAGAGAATGTCCGGGCGCGGATTTCCCAGGCGAATCTGCCCCAACAGGCGGTTGCTGGAGGGGTCGATCACCGAGACCGTATTGCTGTTCTGGTCGGCACTGTAGACCCGGTCCTGCGGGCTGGGTGCGGCCATGGCCGAGGCGCTGGCAAGCGCCATGGCCAGGCCGAGGGACAATAGGCTGGTGTGAGTCTGTTTCATCGGGTCGCTCCTTCGGGTTGCACAGGCGCAGCCGCGCTGCCTTGAGGGGGTGTCGTTGGCTCGGCCTGGCGTTGCTGCCAGGCCCGCATCAGGCGGATTTCATTCTGCTGTTCGGTGATGATCGACAGCGCCAGGTTACGCATTTCCGGGTCCGTGCCGTTCAGCAGCAGGGCCTTGGCCATGTCCACGGCGCCCTGATGGTGGGGAATCATCATGCTGACGAAGTCCTGGTCCGGGTCGCCATGCATGGGCGCGGCGCGCATGCCCTGATCCATCGCCCCCATGGCCTGGTCCATCAGCTCGGCGAACGAATGGGCGCTGCTGGCAACGAAGGGCGCCGACGGCTCCGCGTCGAGACTGCTGCCATGTGCGCTATGTCCCTGCTCGGCGAAAACCGTGGTACCGGGCAGCAGCAACACGGCGCCGAGCAGAACCTGGCGCAGGCGAATACCTCGGCGCAAACGGCCGGTTGAAAGGTGCATAGGCTGGACTCACTTGTGCTGGAGTTGTGCGTAAACCGCGCTGGCGACTCGCACCAGCTCACCCTTGTCGATGCCCGCGGACAGCGCATAGCCGAACGGGCCATCGATCCAATAGAAGACGTTGACCGGACCTTCCTCGGCGAAGTGGAAGCCGGTGTTCTGGTTACTGTTGTTCTCGGTGGAGACGTACAGGGTCAGGCGCTGACCGCTGCCATCGTGGTACATGAACTGCGCCACCGGGCCGCTGTTACCCGGCAGCAAACGCCCGCCGATCAACTCGTAACCGAGGCTGCCCAGGCTCGGGGCCTGGATCTTGGCGTTCAGGCGTTTCGACAGCCAGGCCACCAGCTGATCCTCCTGATCGGCGCCGATCTCCACCGGGCGACGCACATCGGGGCTGTACACCACATGGGCAATCGCCGCCTGGCGGGCAAAACTGGCGGGCTGCGATGCGCGCTGCCACTGCTCGCCATCCAGTTGCACCAGCCGCGGCGGCTGCAACTCGCCGCGCAGCAGCCAGCCCGCGCCGCCACTGAAACAGGCGATCAGCAGCCCGGCCACCAGGCGCGGCCACAGCCGCTGTGAAGCGCGCGCGGTGGCTGGCACCAAAGCGGCCGCCCGCAGCTGCTCGGGCACCGGCTCATCCAGCACCGGATCGAACAGCGCGCGAATCTCGCGATTCTGCTGCTGGTAGCGTTGCAGCCGTTGCGCCTCACGCGGATGGCTGGCGAGATAGGCCTCGACCTCGCCCCGCCGAGACTCTGGCAGGAGCCCGTCGACATAGGCCTGCAGCTCGTGCTCGTGGATCTCTATTCGGCTCATTTCACCACCTTCAACGCGACACTCGCGGCACGCCCATCCATCAACAGGCGCAGCCGCTCCCGGCCCCGCGACAACCGCGACATCACGGTGCCGACGGGGATACCCAGGGTGCTGGCCACCTGCTCGTAGCTCATTTCCTGCAGCGCCACCAGCAACAGCACCTCGCGCTGCTCGTCCGGCAGCTGGCTCAGGGCCGACTGCAGGTCGCGCAACGCCAGGGCGTCTGGCGGGCTGGCGGGGCTGGCCAGTTCGCTGGCTTCCTCGTCCAGCTCTTGGGTGTCGAGCCTCGGCTTGCGCCGTTGATCGACGTGCAGGTTGTGCATGATGCCGAACAGCCAGGCACGCATATCGCTGCCGCGCCGCCACAGGGAAAACTTGCCCCAGGCGCGCTCCAGGGTGTCCTGCACCAGATCGTCTGCCGCCGTCCGGTCGCCCACCAGCGCACGGGCATAGCGGCGCAGACGGGGGATGCAGGTCAGCAGCGTCTCGCTGTCAGCGCTCATCGGAATGTTCCACAGCGTCGATCTCGAGAAGGCACACCGGGCAACAGGACCCGGCCATCATCAATAAGCGCTGGTCGCCAGCGCCGGCACCACTTGCCAGGTCTCGTTGGCGATCTTGCCGGCGCGATAGGTCAGCACATAACGCACGTTGATCGGCTGCTTGCCGCTGAAACGCACGTCGGCGGTGACCGTGGCGCCCTTGGGGTTGGCCGCCTCCTGCAGTCCAGCCTGGCTGACCTGCAGCGGGCCCTGGGCCTTGGCGAAGCGTTGCCACAGTTGGCCAATGCTGTCCGCCCCCTGGTAGCGGCCGTCCAGCGGACCGCCGACCCAGTTCAACTGCGCATCAGCGGCATAAGCGGCCATCAGCTGGTTCAGATCACCGCTGCCAATTGCCTGGAAGTGCGCGCTGGCGGCATCGCTGGCCGGACCTGCATGAGCAATCTGGGCGAAGCCGAGGGCGGACGAGAGGGACAGAACGGCTATCAGTTTCTGCTGCATGGCGGTTTTCTCCGAAGGTTAAGGCCTGCTAAAGGCGTCGTACTCATCAGGTATACGAACCGCGAGCGGGTTTTATTCCCATGCAGCGAAAGTTTATTTGTGGCCTTGGCAGGGGGGCTGAATCACCAGTACGGTCCGCACTCAGACCGCACGGGCCGCCAACACCCCCGGCAACGAATCCCAGATCAGGCTGACACCGGCCAACGCCATCAGCACGAAGACCAGCCAACGCACGGTGCGCAGCGACAACTTCGGCGGATAACGGCGCACCAGCCAACTGAGCAGCAGCACCAGCGGCAAGGCTTCGGCACTCAGCCACAGGGTTGAGAGAGTCAGTTGCCCTTGCGCCATGACCAGGCCCAGGCGCGCCGCCGCGTTGGCGGCAAACACCGTGATCAGGGTATTGCGGATCACCTCGTAGCCCAGGGGCTGGCGATACAGGTGATAGACGATCGGTGGCCCGCCGCTGGAGAACATGCCATTGAGCAGCCCGCACAGGCCTCCGGCCAGCCAGAACGAGGGTTGCCCAGACAGTTGCGCTTGCGGTTTGCTTTGCACCACCAGCATCAGGCTGGCAACGACGATCAGCCCACCCAGCAACAGGCGTAGCCAGACAATTTGCCCACCCTCCAGAGCGCCGAGCCCCCAGATGCCCAGGCTGACCCCGAGCAGGCTGCTGATCAGCACGGGCATCAACACTGCTCGGTCTAGTTGCGGTTTAGGCCCGCCCAGGGTGCCCAGGGCGTTGCCCAAGGTAAGGATGCTGATCACCACCGCCACCTCGGTCAGCGGCAGCACTTGCAGGGTGGCGACCAGGCCGAGCAGGATCAGGCCGAAGGCGAAGCCGGTGAGGCTCTGAGCGACAGTGGCCAGGGCCACACACAGCAGAAAAAAAACATGTACCTGCAGACTCATGCCACCTCCATTGCCGGGCACGCCAGGCGGCGTACCCTTGCAGTTACCGCGCGGGCGGCAGTCTGCTGATCAGGCGGGGCCTGTGCAAGTCATCTCTGGCGCTTGCCTCAGAGGTCGTGAAAATACCGAACGCCGTCGCGAGGCCATCTCCAGGTGTTCGCGGCGTAGCGCAACGTCAGCAGCGGGCGACTGGAGGCGGTCGCAACAGGCGGGAGTTTTTTCACAAGCTCTCAGCCCAGCCACTTCACCGCGAACAGAATCAGCGTGGCGAGAAACAGGGTTTCACTGACCAACAGCGTAGCCGGACGCCAGCCGACTTCCAGCAGCGACTTCAGCGAAGTCTTCATCCCCAGCGCGGCAATCGCGGTGATCAGGCACCAGCGCGACACATCGCCGGCAAATTCCTGTACCTGGGTCGAGGCTACTCCACTGCTGTTAATGGCGACGAACAACACGAAAAAGATGATGAACAGAGGCAACGGCAACGCCGGGCGCGGGCCATCTGCCGCGCCACGCTTGCGCATCAGCAACGACAGGCTGAAGACGATCGGCACCAGCATCGCCACGCGCAGCAGCTTGACCACGGTTGCGGTATCGCCGGTTTCATCCGACATGCTGTAGCCGGCGCCGACCACCTGGGCCACATCGTGAATGGTCGCACCGAGGAATACCCCGGCTTGCTGGGCATCCAGGCCAAACCATTGGGCAATGGGCGGGTAAGCGATCATCGCAATGGTGCTCAGCGCGGTCACGCTGATCACGGTGAAGATGGTGTTGCGCTCGCTGTCCTTGTTCTGCGGCAGTACCGCGGAAATCGCCAGCGCCGCCGAGGCGCCACAGATGCCCACGCTGCCGCCGCTGAGAACGCCGAAGTCGCGTGACTGGCCGAGCAGCCGAGAGAGGAGGATGCCGAAACTGATGGTCAGGAACACCGCCCCTATCACCACCGCCATCAGCGTGCCACCCAGCGAGAGGATCTGCTCCAGGGTGATGCGCATGCCCAGCAGGGCCACGCCGATACGCAGGATGGTGCTGGAGGTGAAACGGATACCGGCAACCGCTCGCCCTTCCTCGGAGAGAAAACCCAGCGCCATGCCCAGCAACAGGGCCATCAGCATTACCGGTGCACCGTAATGCTCGGAGAGGAAGGAAGCGCTGGCGGCGACTATCAGCGAGGCGATGATCCCCGGCAGCAACAGGTTGAGCTTCTGCTGGCGACGCACCAGCCAGGACGTCGACTGCTGCGCCTCATCCACAGACTGGCTGTGCATGGGCGGGATCGTGTGGTGCTGTTTTATTGTCATGTGCTCACCTACACCCTGTGGTTATGAAAACACTGGGTCTCGATGCTAGAGAAACCTCCGCCGCCCCATTAGGACCACGACGATGCCGTCATAGGGGCCAGCCGACACCTGCGCGCTTGGCCCAGACCGCGGGCGTCAGCTGGCGCTAATCGGCCGCAACGGTTGCCCATATAGTGATGCGCGTACGCCTTCGCAACCCGCCAGGCCGCGGCCCTGCCTGAGCGTAGGACGGTGCCTGCGAATGACTCATTGAGCGCGTGCATGGCCACGCGGAGAAAGCATATGACCCTGGATAACCTGCGCCTCGTCCAGATCGGCGAGCACCTGTGTCGGGCCTGGCAACAGCCGCATCCGGCGTTTGCCTCGGGTAACGACGCGCGCAGCAGCGAGAACGCCCTGTTGCTGCAGCTGTATGGCAGCCTGGTCAAGGCCGCCGGCTGCGGCTGGCAGAACGCCGGTCGCACCCTGGTCGACAAGACCTACCTGCGCATCCTCAAGGACTGCTCTGGGCTGGATTTTCAGGGCTTGAGCGTGGATGAGCTGGCCGTGCGCCTGGATGGCTTCATTCGCCAGGAGCTGGCGCCACGCTGGGGGCAAATCGCCGAGAGCCGTGGCGCCGAGGGCCTGCCGTTGGCCACAGAGCTGCTCGATGGGTGCAGCCTGGCGTTGTTCGCCAGCGCGCAGGTGCACAGGGCAACCCGCCAGCTGCTGTTCTACCTGTGCCCGCAGCTGCCGTTACTGCCCTGCCCCAGCGACTCGCAGCAGAGCAGCGACGAGCAGCTGCAGGCCTACCAAACCCTGCTCCCGCAGCTACCGGTATTGCCACGCCCGCAGCAGTTCGCCGGGGACGCGCAACAGCAGGCGCTGATCCGCCAGCTGATCGAAGGCAGCGACTGGTGGCGGCGGCGGGTATTGGCCGCGTGGCAGGCCGAAATTGCTCAGACGCACTGCGCCACGGCGCTCTGAAGCCAAAATGAGTAGCCCGGATGTAATCCGGGACTGGGTCAGCAGGGCTCCCGGATTACATCCGGGCTACGCCGCTATTGAGACTCACGCGTAGGAGCCAGCTTGCTGGCGATCCATCGCCAGTCGTCAAGCATAGTCGCCAAACATCGTCGGTGTGCCGAACCGCAGCAAGCTGGCGCCTACAAGGCAGTATCCGAGTTTGCTTACCTTAGTCGGACAACTGCTGCAGACGCTGGCGCGTTTCGGCGCTGTATTGCACGGCGGCCACTGGAATCCGGTCGTCGATGGCGGCGCGGACCTGCTCGACTTCAGCCTCAGTGAAGGCGCCGCACAGTTCGATCAGTTGCACATGCCGGGTCAACAGCTCCTGCGCCACCAGCACCGCTTCCTCGACGCCGGCCACACCGCACAGGGTCGCGGCGAAAGTGTCGGACTCGAGGCGCCCGTTGTGGGTGAGAAACTGCATGCCAGGTGCCTTGAAGATAAAGCCATAACGTTGCACAGCCATCGGGGTTCTCCTTGGTTGCTTAGCCAGCCAGCGAGTGGCGGCGCGTCTGCCGACAATAATCGATAAAAATGGATGACAGGGCACATGACGCCAGACGCGCCTCCAGCGGGTCTGCGCGCGAGGTGAGGATGATCGGCACCCGTGCGCCCAGCACCAGACCAGCGGCCGTGGCACTCATGAAATACACCATCTGCTTGAACAGAAAGTTGCCCGCTTCCAGATTCGGCACCAGCAGAATGTCGGCGTTACCCGCCACCTGACCGCCGATCCCCTTGATCTGCGCCGCCTCCAGCGACACCGCGTTATCGAAGGCCAACGGTCCCTCGACGCAAGCCCCGTTGATGGCGCCAATCGCTGCCAGTTTGACCAGCTCGGCGGCATCCTGGCTGGACGGCATGCTGCGCGTCACTTCCTCGGTACCGGAGAGCACCGCCATGCGCGGCAGCTCATAACCCAAGGCGTGCATCAGTTCGATGGCGTTGCGGGCGATATGCACCTTGTCGATCACCGAGGGCTGCACGTTGATCACCGCATCGGTGATCGACAGTGCCTTGTCGCTGCCCGGCAGGGTCATGTGGAACACATGGCTGAGACGGCTGGCGGTACGCAGTCCGGCTTCGCGCTTGAGTACCCCACGCAGCAGGGTGTCGGTGTGCAGATGGCCCTTCATCAGTGCCGCCGCGTCACCGGCGCCGGCCAGGCTGCAGGCGATCTCGGCGCTCTGCCCATCGTCGCTGGCGGGCAGCAGGCGCAGGTCGTGCAGGTCCCAGTCGAGCTCTTCGGCCAGGGCGCGGATCTGCGCTTCATCACCGACCAGCACCGGTTCGATCAGCCCTTCATCGCTAGCCCGCTTGGCACTGCTCAGGCTCAGCAGATTGACCGGATTTACCACCGCCGTGACCACGCGCGGCAGGGCCTTGGCCCGCTCGAGCAGGAACGCCGGGCATTCCCGTGGAATAGTGCTCAACATGCTTGGATTCCTGTTTGTTCGCGGTCGAAGCTGCAACGGCGCCCGAAGGCGCCGTTGCAGTGTTCCTGGTGGCCTGTACGGCTAGTTGCACCAGCCACACAGGCCACTAGCTGCAGGTGTCCGGCGCAAGCCGGTCACCTCGGCGACTTAGACGTAGTCCTTGTACTTCTCGAGGAAGCGCACTGGCTTGGACAGCGCATCGCGGCGGAACGGATCGCCCAGTTCGCGAGTACACATGATCTCGATCACCGTGGTCTTGCCGGCCTTTTGTGCCTCGCAAGCCGCCTTGAGGGCCGGGCCGACGTCTTCCAGACGGTCGACGGTGACGCCTTCGGCGCCCATGGAGCGGGCAATGCCGGCGAAGCTCTGGTTTTCCAGCTCGCCTGCGACGAAACGACGGTTGTAGAAGTCCACCTGGTTCTTCTTCTCCGCGCCCCACTGACGGTTGTGGAACACGATCGAGGTAACCGGGATGTTCTCGCGCACGCAGGTCATGATTTCCATCATCGACATGCCCCAGGCGCCGTCACCGGCGTAGGAGATCGCGGTGCGGTGCGGTGCAGCGACCTTGGCGCCGATGATGGTCGGCAGCGCGTAACCGCAGTTGCCGAAGCTCATGGCGGCGAAGAACGAGCGCGGCTTCTCGAAGCGCAGATAGCTGTTGGACACCGAGTTGATGTTGCCGATGTCGGTGGAGACCATGGCGTCGGCCGGCATGGCCTTTTCCAGCTCGCGCAGGACCTGACGTGGGTGCAGGTAGTTGCCCTCTTCGCCGCTCTGCTCCTTGATCATGTCCAGCGAATATTCGTCCTTCTCGTGGATCCAGCCGGTCAACTCGGCTTCCCAATCGGCTTTTTCCTTGGCGATTTCCTCGGCACGCGCGCCCTTGTTTTCCAGACACAGGACGTCGAGGTTCTCCAGGCGACCGAGCAGGTTGACTGCCGCGGCCTTGGCGTCGCCGCAGATACCGACGGTGATCTTCTTCACCAGGCCGAGCATCTTCGAGTCGCAGTCGATCTGGATCACCTTGGCCTGCTTCGGCCAATAATCCATGCCGTGCTGCGGCAGGGTGCCGAATGGGCCCAGGCGAGTACCCAGGGCCAATACCACATCGGCGCGCGACAGCAGTTTCATCGCAGCCTTGGAGCCCTGATAGCCGAGCGGGCCGCACCACAGCTGATGGCTGGCCGGGAAGGAGTCATTGTGCAGGTAGCTGTTGACCACCGGCGCGCCGAGGTATTCGGCCAGTGCCTGGCAGGCCTCGACGGCGTCGCCCATGACCACGCCACCACCGGAGATGATCACCGGATTCTTCGCCGAGGCCAGCAGCTGGGCGGCTTCGGCCAGGCTCTGCTCGCCGCCGGCGCTGCGCTCGATACGGATCGGCGTGGGGATCTCGACGTTGATATCGCCGTAGAAGAAGTCACGCGGAATGTTCAGCTGGGTCGGACCATTTTCCTGCATGGCGCGGTCGAAGCAACGCCCGGTCAGCTCGGCCATGCGCGCAGGATTAGGCACATGGGCCTGATACTTGGTGATGGTCTCGAAGAACGGCAGCTGCTGGGCTTCCTGGAAGCCACCGAGGCCCTGGCTCATCGAGCCGGTTTCCGGGGTGATCACTACTACCGGGCTGTGCGCCCAGTAGGCGGCGGCAATGGCGGTGACGAAGTTGGTAATGCCGGGACCGTTCTGCGCGATGCACACGCCGTGACGACCACTGACCCGCGAGAAGCCGTCGGCCATGTGACCGGCGCCCTGCTCGTGGACCACCGGGATAAAACGGATGCCGGCCGGAGCGAAGATGTCCATCGCATCCATAAAGGCCGAGCCCATGATGCCAAAGACGTCGGTGACGCCGTTGGCGACCAGGGTTTCTACCATTGCTTCGCTGGGGGTCATGCGTGGCATATCGATATTCCTCTCGTTACTTAAGGTTCAGCGGCTGCGCCGCCGGTTACTCGGGGCTCAGCCGTTGAGCGGCATGGGCGCACAGGGATAGCCGAGAGCCTCGGCCACTTCCGGGCAGGTGACCTGTCCGGCATGAATGTTCAGACCGTTGGCCAGGTGCGGGTCTCGGCGCAGTGCCTCCTGCCAGCCCAGGTCGGCCAAGGCGACTATGTGCGGCAAGGTGGCGTTGTTGAGTGCCAGGGTCGAAGTACGGGCGACCGCGCCGGGCATGTTGGCCACGCAGTAATGCACCACGTCGTCGACTATGTAGGTGGGGTCCTGGTGGGTGGTGGCATGCGAGGTCTCGAAGCAGCCACCCTGGTCGATGGCCACGTCGACTATCGCCGAGCCCGGCTTCATGGCACGGACCATTTCGGCGGTGACCAGCTTGGGCGCGGCGGCGCCGGGGATCAGTACGCCACCGATCACCAGGTCGGCCGAGAGCACGTGTTCTTCGAGCTCCGCGCGGGTCGACAGCACTGTCTGCAACTGGGTGCCGAACTCGCTGACCAGACGCCGCAGCACTTCGACGCTGCGATCCAGTACTACCACTTGCGCGCCCATGCCCAGAGCCATGCGCGCGGCATTCGAGCCGACCACACCGCCGCCGATGATCACCACCTTGGCCGATTCCACGCCCGGCACGCCACCGAGCAACACGCCACGCCCGCCACGGGATTTCTCCAGGCAGCTGGCGCCGGCCTGGATCGACATGCGCCCGGCCACTTCCGACATCGGCGCCAGCAGCGGCAGGCCGCCACGGCTGGAGGTCACGGTCTCGTAGGCGATGCAGGTGGCACCGCTTTCCATCAGGTCGACGGTCTGCTCACGATCCGGAGCCAGGTGCAGGTAGGTGAACAGCAGTTGGTCGCGGCGCAGCTGCTTGCGCTCGGCGGCCTGCGGCTCCTTGACCTTGACGATCATCTCGGCGTTGGCGAACACCTCGGCGGCGCTGGCGGCAATAGTCGCGCCAGCCGCACGGTAATCCTCGTCGCTGAAGCCGATGCTGGCGCCGGCCTGGGTTTGCACCAGCACCGCATGCCCGCGGCTAGTCAGCTCCTGCACACTGGCAGGTACCATGCCGACGCGGTACTCGTGGTTCTTGATCTCTTTAGGAACTCCAATAAGCATGCCGATCTCTCCCGTTGTTGTTGTGATGGAGTCTTGGGGCAAGTCGAGCGAGCCGTCTCTTGTGCGCCTTGAAGCGAGGACTGGCTGGCTTGGAGCTAGAGTAGGAGCGAGGGGGAAGAGGCAGATAGAACCAGTTGCGGACCAGCTGTTGCGCCAGGAAATACCCTGCCAGGCAGCACATACCAGCGTGCTGCCTGAACCTTGCCGATGCTGACGAGACGGTTCGGATGCCACTGCGTAGGCTGGGCTAGCGGCACATTCCACTGATACTCAGGCGGCACATTCGCCGTCCATGCCCGGTTACGTCACGTCAGATCCGGCAGTTGGTGGGGATCAGCGCACGAACGACTCACCCGACAGCATGGGTATCGCTACGCTCAACCCATCCTACGCGCCAATCTGAATCCGCCGGCTGGGTTAGCGGCGCATGTCGACGAGGCACAGGCGATGCATTTTCCGGGCGGCGCGTAACCCAGCGAAACCGCTGGTTATGGCAGAGACAACCCACTTACAGGCACGGCAGGTAGAGCGGAATCGGCACCCCCTGTTGCTGCAGGTGCCGATCGGCGCAGCGGACTCAGCTGAGCTGCTGAATCAGCTCGGCGAGCAGCTTGATCCCCGGACGGATGCGCTCGGCGGGAATCGACGAGTAGCCCAGGCGGAAGTAGTTGAGCGGCGGCTGTTCGCCGTAGAAGTGGATATCGCCGGGCTCGATGAGGATGCCATGGGCGGCGGCCTCCTTCTGCAGGCGTCGCGCATCCAGGCTGTCGGGACCCTTGACCCAGTAGCAGGAGCCGCCAAAGCTTGGCTCCTGGGAGGACTCCGGCAGGTACTCATGCAGGGCGTCGCCCATCTGCTGATGACGCTCCTCGTAGGCGCGCATCAGGCTCATGATCAGCGCATCGTGGTAGCCGCGTTCGAGAAACAGCGCCACCGAGCGCTGATTGTTCGCCGCCGGATGGCGCACCATCAACCGGCGCAGGGCGCGCGCCTCGCGGATCAAGGCTTCGGGCCCGACCAGATAGCCCACTCGCAGCCCCGGCGCCAGGGTCTTCGACAGGCTGCCGACGTAGAGCACCCGATCGTTCTTATCCAGGCTCTTGAGCGCCGGGATCGGGTTGGCCTTGAAGTTGGTCTCGCTCTCGTAGTCGTCCTCGATGATCAGAAAGTCGTGCTCGTTGGCCCGCTGCAACAGTTCGTAGCGGCGCTCCAGGGGCATGGTCACGGTGCTCGGGCACTGGTGGCTGGGGGTGGTGTAGATCAGGTCGCAGCCATTCAGCTCGTCGCTCAGCACCAGGCCATGGTTGTCCACCGCCAGCGGCTGAACCCGCGACGGGTTGAGCATGGCGATGTTGCGGATATCCATGTAGCCCGGGTCTTCGATGCCCATCAGGCTGTCGGGGCGCAACAGCAGTCGTGCCAGCATGTACAGGGCGTGCTGCGCGCCCACGGTAACCAGAATCTGCTCGGGCGAGGCCCAGACCCCGCGACGCGGCAACAGGCGCGTCCTGATCTGCTCCATCAGTAATGGATCGTCGTTATCGAAGCGATCAGAAGCCCAGTCGCGGATTGCCGGGATGCTCACCGCGTCGCGGCAGCATTCACGCCAGTTGGCGGTGGGAAACAGGGCCGGGTCGAACTGCCCGTAGATAAAGGGGTATTTGAAATTCTGCCAGTCGCGTGGCTTGCTCATGTTGCGTTGCTGCGAGGGCTGCACCACCAGCCGCCGCGCCCAGTCCGGCGAGCTGCCAGCGGACTCGTCCTTAGCTGCACGCGGCGACTCGACCTTGCGCGCCAGGATGTCCGGATTGACGTAATAACCGCTGCGCTCGCGGGCCAGCAGGTAGCCATCGTCGAGCAGGTGTTCGTACGCCAGGACCACGGTGTTGCGCGCGATGTTCAGCTGCTTTGCCAGCTTGCGACTGGACGGCAGCGGGCTGTCGAGCGGGATATTGCCGTTGAGTATGACCTGGGCGATCTGCTCGCGCAGTTGCTGCTGCAAGCTGGTGGATTTTTCGGCAGACAAATGGAACAGCTGGAACATGGCGGCCTCGACTGAACGAACGACAAGCGCTGGCGCCGCATACCGCTCGGCCAGCCACTTCAGAATGCTCTTGCCAGCGCGTGCCTGGCGAGTGCCCAGCAGACTAGCAACAACACTTCGACAAGACCATCTAGCACGCGGTATTCAACGCTGCAGACACGCAAAAAACCGGGTCACCCAGCTAAGCTGGATGCCCGGTCTGCTACGGTTTGGCGAGCCTTACGGATTGGCGGCCAGACGGCCGAAGGCGCTGTCCAGGGCCTCGATGATCCGATCCAGATCATCCTTGGTGGCGATCAACGCCGGGCTGAAGCACAGGGTGTTGTTGAACTGCTCGAAGCTGCGGTTGGTCCGCCCGATCATCACGCCCTGGCGCAAGCAGTCGCCGACTATGGCAATCGGCAGGCTCTCGGGCACCGGCTCCTTGGTCTTGCGGTCCTTGACCAGCTCCAGGCCACAGAACAGGCCCTTGCCGCGCACATCGCCGATCACCTGATACTTGTCCTGCAGCTCACGCAGGCGACCCATGAAGTATTCGCCCATCTGGGTGACGTTCTCCAGCAGGCCTTCTTCCTCGATGATCCGCATGTTCTCCAGCGCCGCCGCCGGGCCTGCAGTGCAGCCGCCGAAGGTGCTGATGTCACGGAAGTAGCCCATGCGGTCATCGGCCTCGCCCTTGAACGCTTCGAACACTTCCTCGGTGGTCACCGTGCAGGAGATCGCCGCATAGCCGCTGGCCACGCCCTTGGCCATGGTCACTATGTCCGGCTTGATGCCGTAGTGCTGATAGCCGAACCAGGTGCCGGTACGGCCCAGGCCACAGACCACTTCGTCGATGTGCAGGAGGATGTCGTACTTCTTGCAGATCGCCTGAATGGTTTCCCAGTAACCGGCCGGCGGAGTGATCACCCCACCGCCTGCGGTGATCGGCTCGAGCACCACGGCGCCGACGGTGTCCGGCCCTTCGGCGAGGATCACCCGCTCCATTTCCAGGGCCGCGCGCACGCCGTAGTCGGCGACGTCACCGAACTGCGAACGGTATTCGCAGCAATGCGGGAACTCGACGAAGCCCGGGGTGAAGGGGCCGTACTGGTTCTTGCGCTCGAACTGGCCGGTGGAGCTCAGCGCGGTGATGGTGGTGCCGTGGTAGTCACGCTCACGGAACAGAATCTTGTGCTTCTTGCCGCCGTACTTCTTGTGCGCGATCTGGCGCACGATCTTGTAGGCCTTCTCGTTGGCCTCGGAACCGGAGTTGGAGTAGTACACCCGGCTCAGGCCCGGCATCTTCTCGATCAGCTTCTTGGCGAACAGCGCGCCGGGAATGTTGCCGGCGGAGTTGGCGAAGTAGTTCATCTTCACCAGCTGATCGCGCACCGCATTGGCGATGCTCTCGCGGCCGTAGCCGACGTTGACGGTCCACACGCCGCCGGAGACCGCATCCAGGTATTCGTTACCCTTGATATCCCAGACGCGCATGCCCTTGCCTTCGACGATCATCATCGGATCGTTCTGCTCCAGCGGCTTGTGCTGCGACAGGTGATGCCAGACGTGGGCGCGGTCACTGGCCAAGGCCTCGGCTGCATCGTATTCGTGAGCTGTAGTGTTCATGCTTACCTCCTGACTGGAGCATTTTTATTGTTGGTCGCCGGGCAGGAGGCAAGCTCCAGACACCGAGAGATTGACGGTAGAGCGCGATGCGACACTGCCCGGCCCACCCTTGATGACGAAACTAAGAGCAAGCCGCTGGCGCAGTTAGAACCAGTTATTGCCCAAGCGTGATGCCAGCCGCCAGATACCTCACTGGACCAGTGCCGCAGCCGCGACTGGCCCTTCAAGACCGCCACGAATGCTCCAACCATGCAGGCACGACAGCCACCCCCGCCCAGCGGCAGGAGAGCGCGCATGATTGAAGTGCAGATCAACGGCATGACTCAGCAACTGCCGGCTGGCCTCAGCCTGGCGCAGCTGCTCATCCACTTGCAGCTGCAAGAGCGGCGCCTGGCCATCGAGTACAACCTCGACGTGGTACCACGCAGCGAGTACGCCACGGTGTGCCTGCAACAGGGCGACCGCCTGGAGATCGTGCACGCCATCGGCGGCGGCTGATCGCCGCCGGCATCCCCCTCTTCCCGACCCGGAGCCTCTATGACTATCGCGACCGCAATCCCCGACCCGCTGTTGATCGCCGGCCAGGCCTTCGCCTCACGTCTGCTGGTTGGCACCGGCCACTACGCCGACCTGAGCGAGACCGGCGCGGCGATCGAGGCCAGCGCGGCGCAGATCGTCACCTTCGCGGTGCGCCGCAGCAATCTCGGCCAGGACGCCCAGCAACCCAACCTGCTCGAGACCATAGCGCCCGAGCGCTTCACCCTGCTGCCCAACACCGCCGGCTGCTACACGGCCAAGGATGCGGTGCGCACCTGCCTGCTGGCGCGCGAACTGCTGGACGGCCACAACCTGGTCAAACTGGAAGTGCTCGGCGACAGCCAGACCCTCTACCCGGACATCGGCGAAACCCTGATCGCCGCCCGCCAGCTGGTCGAGCTGGGTTTCAAGGTGATGGTCTACACCAGCGATGACCCGCTGGTGGCGCGGCGCCTGGAGGAGCTCGGCTGCGTCGCGGTGATGCCCCTAGGCGCGCCGATCGGCTCCGGATTGGGCATTCGCAATCCCTACAACATCCGCCTGATCGTCGAGAACGCCAAGGTGCCGGTGATCGTCGACGCCGGCGTCGGCACCGCTTCGGACGCCGCCATCGCCATGGAGCTGGGCTGCGACGGGGTGCTGATGAACACCGCCATCGCCCGGGCGCGCGAGCCGATTCGCATGGCCTCGGCGATGCGCAAGGCGGTCGAAGCCGGCCGCGAAGCCTACCTGGCCGGCCGCATGCCGCGCCGACTCAGCGGCGACGCCTCCTCGCCGTTGAGCGGCCTGTTTCTCTAACCCGCCTGATGCACAGCAGCGCCCTGGCGCTGCTCGCCTCACCGGCCAGCATCACCTGCAGAATTCTCAAGCGCTGGCAGGTCCCGGCGCAAAGGAAGCCGCCAACTCGGCGGCCGCGGCCTGCAACTGCGGTATGTACTCGATCAAATCATTGAGACTCTTTCGCGCCGTGGGCGCATGGCAGGCCAGCGCCGCCACGCAGTGGCCCTCGGCATTTCTGATCGGCACCGCGACCGCCACCATGCCCCTGACGAACTCCTCACTGTCGATCCCCACACCGCGTGTGCGGAGACGCTCCAGTTCGGTTTCCAACAGGTCGACATCGGTGATGCTGCGATCGGTCTGCGCCGTCAGCTCAAGATGCTCGAGCAGCGCACTGCGCCGCTGCGCCGGCATCTCGGCGAGAAACAGCTTGCCACTGGCCGTGCAATGCAACGGCACATGAGCGCCGGGTTGCACATGCAGACGCAGCGGCTCAGTAGTTTCCACCCGGTCGATGTAGATCACCCGATCGCCATCCACAGCCGTCAGGTTGCAGGTTTCACCTAGCTGGCGAACCAGCGTCTGCAGAATCAGACGGTGTCGCTGCAGCACCACCTCGTTGCGCAGCAACAGCAGGCCCAGACGACTGGCGCGGGGGCCGAGCAGGTAGGTTTTCTCATCCACCTCGCGCAGCAGATAACCAAGCCGTTCCAGCGCCACCAGCATGCGCAGCAGCGTGGCCTTGGGCGCCTCAAGCCGATCACACAACTGCGCGAGCGACAGTGGCTCATCCGCGCTGGCGACGACTTCCAGCAGCAGTAATGCACGCAGGCTGCGATCCGGGTTACTTCCGGCATCGGCCTCCAGCGAGGCATCACTATTTTTTGGTTCGCTTTGTTCCATTATCAAATAACCCGACTAAAGGTAAATCTCTAACTAAGTCATTAATTATTAATAGATTAGCTGAGATACAAGGCAGCACAAGCCATGTGGCCTCACGAAAAACAGACCTCTGGCTCCATATAAATGGTCCGTATTGTTCTACTTTGAATCTGCAGTTCGGCTTCACGACTATAAAAAAAAGAGGATTTCGAATGTCACGCGCCTATGACTTCGTCGTTGTCGGTGCCGGTTCCGCCGGTTGTGTGCTGGCAAATCGACTCAGCGAAAACGGACGATACAGCGTTTGCTTACTCGAGGCTGGGCCTGCGGATCGATATCCGTGGATCCACATCCCGATAGGTTACGCCAAGACCATGTTTCACCCCGTCTACAACTGGGGCTTCTACACCGATCCAGACCCCGGCATGAACGACCGGCGCATCTACTGGCCGCGCGGCAAGGTGTTCGGTGGCTGCAGCTCGATCAACGGTCTTATCTTCATTCGTGGCCAGCGCGCCGATTACGATGCCTGGGCCAGCGCCGGAAACCAAGGCTGGGGCTGGGACGATGTATTGCCCTACTTTCGCCGCGCCGAGTGCAACGACCTTGGCGCTGGCCCTACCCGAGGTACCGAAGGCCCCTTATCGGCTTCCAGCATCAAGGCGCGGCACCCGCTCACCGAAGGTTTCATCGACGCCGCCAAGGAACTCGGCGTACCGCACATCCAGGACTTCAACACCGGTGACCAGGAAGGCGTCGGCTACTACCAGCTGACCACGCGCAAGGGTTTGCGCTGCAGCACCGCGGTGGCCTACCTGAAACCGGCCAAGCGGCGTGCGAACCTGACCATTGAGGCGCTCGCCCAGGCCGAAAAAGTGCTGTTCGACGGCACTCGCGCAGTCGGAGTTCAGTACCGCAAGAACGGTCAGTCGCTGACCGTACGCGCTAACCGCGAAGTGATTCTCAGCGCCGGTGCGTTGCAATCACCGCAGTTACTGCAATTGTCTGGCGTCGGCCCTGCCGAGCTGCTGAAACAATTCAATATTCGACCGGTGCGGGTGCTGCCCGGCGTCGGCGAGAACCTGCAGGACCATCTGCAGATTCGCCTGATCTATGAATGCAGCCAACCGATCACCACCAACGACGACCTGCGTTCGCCGCTACGCAAATTGCGCATGGGCCTGCAATGGCTGCTGACCCGCAGCGGGCCGCTGGCCATCGGTATCAATCAGGGCGGACTGTTCACCCGAGTGCTGGAGCAAAGCAGCACGCCGGATATTCAGTACCACTTCGGCACCCTCAGCGCCGACTCGGCCGGCGGCAGCGTGCATCCCTTCTCGGGATTCACCATGTCGGTGTGCCAATTGCGGCCCGAGAGCCGTGGCTATGTGCGCATCACCTCCACCGATCCCTTGCAGCCGCCGTCGATGCAGCCGAATTACCTGTCGACCGAACTGGACCGCAAAACGGTGATTGCAGCGGTGCGCTACACCCGCAAGCTGGCCGAGACCGGGCCGCTCAAGCGCCTGATTCGCCGCGAGTACCGCCCGGGTAGCGAGCAGCAGAGCGACGAGCAGATTCTCGAGTTTTGCCGCCAGTACGGGGCGACCATCTTTCACCCGTCCGGCACCTGCAAGATGGGCAACGATCCGCTCGCGGTGGTCGACTCGCGCCTGCGCGTGCATGGCGTGCAGGGACTGCGGGTGGTCGACTGCTCGATCATGCCGACCCTGGTCTCGGGCAACACCAACGTCCCCGTGGTGATGATCGCCGAGAAGGCCTCGACGATGATTCTCGAGGACTGCCTGCAACCCAGCGCCCACACACAGCAGCCCATAGAGGCGCCGGCGTTGGCACTGAGCACGCTCGCCTCCTGATGGAACCCTAAAGAGAGCGCGCCACACACGCTCCCCCTCCATACAAAGACAACAATAGGAATACTGACATGTCCACGCCCAACCCCGTGCGCAAGGTCGTTATCGCAAGCGTCATAGGCGCCACCATCGAGTGGTATGACTTCTTCCTCTACGGCGTCGTCGCCGGCATCGTGTTCAACCAGCTGTACTTCCCCAGCGATGATCCACTGGTATCGACCATGCTGGCGTATGGCACCTTCGCCGTAGGCTTTCTCAGCCGCCCCATCGGCGGGGTGATTTTCGGTCACTTCGGCGACAAGATTGGTCGCAAGAGCATGCTGGTCATGACCATGATGATCATGGGCGTGGCCACCTTCCTCATCGGCCTGGTACCCAGTTACGACAGCATCGGTATCTGGGCGCCGATCCTTCTCCTGCTGCTGCGTATATTCCAGGGCATCGGTCTGGGTGGCGAATGGGGCGGCGCGGTGCTGATGGCCTTCGAGTACGCGCCGAAACACCAGCGCGGCTTCTACGCCAGCCTGCCGCAGATCGGCCTGGCCATCGGTTTGTGTCTGGCCTCCGGTGTGGTGGCGATTCTGTCCTACAGCCTGACCGACACCCAGTTCCTCGAGTGGGGCTGGCGCATCGCCTTCCTGCTCAGCGCAGGCCTGGTCTTCGTCGGCACCTGGATTCGCCTGAACGTGATGGAGAGCCCCGAGTTCGCCAAGGTCAAGGAAGCCAACGCCGAGGCCGCCATTCCCTTCGTCGACATGATGAAGCGCTACCCGAAAAACGTACTCGCCGGCATGGGTGCACGCTACATCGACGGGGTGTTCTTCAATGTGTTCGGCGTGTTCTCGCTCAGCTACCTGACACAGACACTGAACTTGCCGCGCTCCGAGGCATTGATCGGGGTAATGGCGGCGGCAGTGGTGATGTGTTTCACCATCCCGATGTTCGGCGCCCTGTCCGATCGTATCGGCCGTAGCCGCGTGTACTTCTGGGGCTCGCTGATCACCGCCCTTTCTGCCTTCCCTGCCTTCTGGCTGATGATGACCAGCAACGGCGACATGTTCATGATCTGGATGGCGATCGTGATTCCGTTCGGCATTTTCTACGCCGCGGTCTATGGCCCGGAGGCGGCGCTGTTCTGCGAGCTGTTCGACGCCAAGGTGCGCTACACCGGGATATCCTTCGTTTATCAATTCTCCGGTATCTTCGCCAGCGGCCTGACCCCGATAATCGCCACCGCGTTGATGCGCAGCAGTGATGGGCAACCCTGGAGCACCTGTTTCTACGTATTGTTCGCCGGCGCCGTCAGTGCTTACTGCGCCTGGTGGATCGGCAAGCGCAAAGGTGAACAGATGACCAACGAGGTCAACGTTGGCGCTAACGCCGCGACCTCCTAAGCCCCAGCCTGCAACACTCAGCCCTGCGCACGGCCTCCCCCGGACGCAGGGCTTTTTTGTTGCGCGCTGGCCCATCCAGCCTCAACCCGCCTCAACCCGCCCCAACCCGCCCCAACCCAGCGAGCCATAGACGCTGACCGGCAAGGCCCTTAGCTACGTCTGCGCCCTAGCCCGGTCAAGGCCAACAACCTGCCACGCCCTAAGCACTCAGCCTGCGGCAGTCTTGTCATTTGCCAAGGCTTAGGGCAGGGTCGAAACGATGGATATCTCTGCCACAGGAGTCACTCATGTCGAAGCTATTTCCCAGTATCGATCCCGAGGGTCTGGTCGAATACTCGGTGGTCTACACCGACCGCTCGCTCAACCATATGTCGCAGTCGTTCCAAGGGGTGATGAACGACATCTCCAGCACCCTGAAGCAGGTCTACAACGCCCAGGCCGTGGCGGTGGTCCCCGGTAGTGGCACCTTTGGTATGGAGGCGGTGGCGCGGCAGTTCGCCAGCGCCCAGCACTGCCTGGTGATCCGCAACGGCTGGTTCAGTTATCGCTGGAGCCAGATCCTCGAGATGGGCAACATCCCGGCCGCCACCACAGTGCTCAAAGCCCGGCCAATAGAGGCCGGCCGCCAAGCCGCCTTCGCCCCGCCACCGCTCGCCGAAGTACTGGCGAGCATTCGGGCGGAGAAGCCGCAGATCGTCTTCGCCCCGCATGTTGAAACCTCATCGGGGATGATCCTGCCCGATGATTACCTGCGCGCCGTGGCCGACGCCGTGCATGCAGTCGGTGGCCTGTTCGTACTGGACTGCATCGCCTCGGGCACGCTGTGGGTCGACATGCAGGCATGCGGCATCGATCTGCTGATCAGTGCGCCACAGAAAGGCTGGAGTGCATCGCCTTGCTGCGCCCTGGTGATGTTCAGCGCCTTGGCGCTGGAGCGCATCGAGCAGACCCAAAGCAGCAGCTTCGCCTGCGACCTGAAGAAATGGCTGCAGATCATGCAGGCCTACGAACAGGGCGGACATGCCTACCACGCGACCATGCCCAGCGATGCTCTGGCGCGGTTTCGCGATGTAATGAAAGAGACCGAAGCCTACGGCTTCGACAAGGTCCGCGGCGAACAGCAGGAACTCGGCGACCGGGTGCGTGCGTTGTTGACCGGCAAGGGCATCAAGAGCGTGGCCGCGGCCGGCTTTCAGGCCCCCGGCGTGGTGGTCAGCTACACCGACGATGCAGAGATCAAGAGCGGCAAGAAATTCGCCGCGCAGGGCCTGCAGATCGCCGCCGGAGTGCCGCTGCAATGTGACGAGCCAGCCGACTTCCAGACCTTTCGCATCGGTCTGTTCGGCCTCGACAAGCTGCACAATATCGAGCGCACGGTGAGCACACTGGAACAGGCGCTGGAGCAGATAGCGCGCGACTGAGCCGCCAACCGCCAACCCTGCCGCTCCGGATCTGCCATAGCGCAAATGCAGACCGGCAGGCCGCCCTACTCCGCGGTTATCGACCGAGCGCCTGACGCTGCTGCGCGGCGGTGAGGGTATTGCGCAGCAAACAGGCGACCGTCATCGGACCGATGCCACCGGGTACCGGAGTCAGCGCGCCGGCGACGGTGGACGCCGCGGCAAAGTCGACATCGCCGACCAGGCGCGCCTGCCCCTGCGCATCCTCGATGCGGTTGATGCCGACATCCAATACCGTCGCTCCGGGCTTGATGTGCTCGGCGCCGATCATCCCGGGCCGACCCACCGCCACCACCAGAATATCGGCCTGGCGGCACTCCTCGACCAGGTTACGGCTACGCGAATGCACCGTGGTCACCGTGCAGTGGGCATTCAACAGCAACTGGGCCATCGGCTTGCCGACGATATTGGAACGCCCGACCACCACCGCCTTGAGCCCCACGAGGTCGCCGAGGCGGTCCTGCAACAGCAGCAGACAGCCCAACGGCGTACAGGGCACCAGTCCCGGCTGACCGCCACTCAGGCGACCGACGTTGTAAGGGTGAAAACCGTCGACATCCTTGGCCGGGTCAATCGCTTCGATCACCGCTGTCTCGTTGATTGGCGCCGGCAGCGGCAGCTGCACCAGAATGGCGTCGACACTGTCATCGCGATTCAGCGAGTCAATCAGGGCGAGCAGTTCGGCCTCGCTGGTATTCGCCTCAAGCAGGTGGGGAAAGGACGTGATGCCCACCTCGGCCGCCTGGCGCATCTTGGTCCGCACATACACCTGGCTGGCCGAATCGTTACCGACCAGCACCACTGCCAGTCCTGGCTGACGGCCGCGCGCCTGGCTAAACACGCTGGCATCGGACGCCACCTCGGCCCGCAGTTTCTCGGCGAAAACCTTGCCATCGATCCGCTCGGCCTGGGGCAAATCGTGCTGGGTGTCTTCTACCAGTTTGCTCATCAATACTCGTCCTCGATGTTGGAAAACCATGGTAGGCCACTCACCTTGAACGACCGGGTGAAGCCTGGGCAGCAACCGCCGGCGCCAGGATTTTGCACTGGACCCGCTGTGCCAGCGCCTTAGCCGTGCAGGTCGACAGTTAAAAAATGGTCGTACAGATTACCGCACTGACGGCGACGAGCTACGCCGGATTGAACCGCGACGCGACCCGCGGTATCCCGTTGTTGCCGATACCCTGGCAGATGCCTGCTGACGGCACCTTGAAAATCCGGCCAAAGAACCAGGCCAGTACTCGGAGGTCTAACCGAGGGATGCGCCCCCTGCACCAACCCCATGACAAGGACAAGGAGATTGACCGATGGTTACTCATTACAAGGTCGCGGGACAGCTTGCCTGCGGCACTCACGGCAGCAACCTCGCCTCCAGCACCAAACTGACGCGGGTAAAATGCCGTAACTGCCGCAACACAGATGTTTATAAGGAGGCAAAAAAAGCAGAGCGAAACGCCGCACGCAGAGCCGCGCGTCGAGCCAAGGCTGCTCATGTCTCGAATGACTGGCGCGCAGCCTGGCAGGAGAGACTCACCGGCCTGCCCGGGCTACAGCGACTCCCCAGAGGCTTCGGCGGCCAGCCCTACGTCTAGCAGGCCGTTGAAAAACTACTGTGCTCGGCTATGCGGCGTTGAAAGCGGCCTCAAAATGCTCATTTACACCACGTAAACTGCGCTTTTTCGGCCGATTTCGCCTTGCCTAGCCTTCGCTCGCTACATTTTTCAACGGCCTGCTAGCCATAATAAAAGAGCACTGCTCGCTCCGCCTGCATTCGCGGGGCGTTGAACAATGCAACGAGTGAAAGCAAAGCGAAATCGGCCGCCACTCGGCGAAGTGGAGTCACCGCCACTGGGCGAGCGTAGCGAGGCAAAGCGCACGACTGCATTGGATGCAAGAGGTAGGCGAAGCAGGATGCCCGAGCCGAGTCCACGGTGTGTAAAAGAGCGTTTTGTTCGTTTCGCTTTTGGATGGCCGAGTTCAACAGCGCATCGCCGAGTGCAGTGGCTTTTCAACGGTTTGTTAGTGCTAAACCCCACGACAGGCAAAAATGGCTCTCTCACCAGCCAATCCTGGGCCGTCATGATAACGGCCGAGATTAATTCTGGTCAGAGAGCCATCTGCGTTGAGCTGAGCGGATCTCGGCAGCCGCGCCATCCAGTGGCACCGGCTGCTTACTTAGTTTTGCTGATCACGCGTCGTAGTGCCCTCTCGGCCGCTGGTTCTGCGGATCGAAGGCCGGCGCCTTGATCACCCGGGCCGCGCGGCGTTGACCGAGGATCAGCACGCTGAGTTCGGCCCCCACCGCGGCCTGATCGGCTTGCACATAGGCAAACGCCAGACTCTTCTGCACGCAGTGTCCGTAGCCACCGGAGCTGACCACGCCGACCACCTTGTCACCGGCCAACACCGGTTCGAAGTTGAAGGCATCCGCCCCCTCGGCGTCGACTTCCAGATACGCCAGCTGAACTTTCACCCCTTGTTCACGCTGTTGCTGCAGCGCCTCGCGCCCGACAAAGTTGCGTTCATCAGTCTTGACGAAGAAACCCAGCTTGGCCTCCAGCGGGGTGTTTTCACAGGTCAGCTCATGGCCCCACATCGGGTAGGCCTTCTCCAGACGCAGCGAGTCCATCGCCCGCGTGCCGAAGTTACGCATGCCGAACTCGGCGCCCGCCTCGACCAGCGCATCGTACAAGCCGAGCTGGAACTCGATCGGGTGGTGCAGTTCCCAGCCCAGCTCACCCACGTAGTTGACCCGCAGTGCCCGTACCGGGGCGCCAGCCACCGATATTTCCTGAGCGCTGAGCCATGGGAAGGCCTCGTTGCCCAGGTTGGTAGCAGTCAGCTTGCGCAACACCTCGCGGGCCTTGGGCCCTGCCACGACCAGGGTACCGAAGCGTGCAGTCAGATCGTCCAGGCGAACCGAACCATCGGCCGGCAAGCGGCGACGCAGCTCATCCC
Organism: Pseudomonas taeanensis MS-3; assembly: GCF_000498575.2. Classification (GTDB taxonomy): domain Bacteria; phylum Pseudomonadota; class Gammaproteobacteria; order Pseudomonadales; family Pseudomonadaceae; genus Aquipseudomonas; species Aquipseudomonas taeanensis. Next base: position 183,257 of record NZ_AWSQ01000002.1, on the reverse strand, counting down.
AGTCATGCACCTGGGCGGCGGCGGCGCTGATCAGGTAGAAACGATCGGCAGCCAGACGGGTGATGGTGAACTCGCCGAGGATTCGCCCCGTGGCGGAAACCATGTACGTCAGGGCAATACCGCCCACTTCGGCAGGCAGACGATTGGTCGACAGCTGATCCAGATAGGCAACGGCCCCTGTACCCGACACTTCAAACTTGGCGAAGGCCGACAGGTCCAGCAGGCCGACCTTCTCGCGCACCGCGCGGCATTCCTCACCGACCGTTTCGAACCAGTTGCTGCGGCTGTAGCTCAGCTCGTCGCGCGGTTCCATGCCCACCGGGGCGAACCAGTTGGCACGTTCCCAGCCGAATCGGGCGCCGAACACCGCACCGTTTTCTTTCAGGCGGCTGTAGATCGGCGTGGTTTTGGCGGGACGCGCCGCCGGGCGGTTCTCGTACTCATAGGGCAGGCCGTTGGCGTACTCGTGGGCATACACCTCGGTGGCCTTGGCCACGGTATAGCGCGCGTTGGCATAGTCGCCGAAACGGCGCGGGTCCAACTCATTGAGATCAATTTCCGGATGCCCGTCGAGAATCCATTGCGCCATGAAGTAGCCGGCGCCGCCGCCCTGGACAATGCCGAAGTTGAAACCGGAGCAGACGAAGTAGTTATCGAAACCGGCCACCGGGCCGATCAGCGGATGACCGTCCGGGGTATAGGTGATCGGCCCGTTGATGACGGTCTGCACGCCGGCTTTCGCCAGCAGCGGGATCTGCTCCATGGCGATGGCGATGATGTCTTCGAGACGGTCGAGCGACGGCTCGAACAGCTCCTGGCCGAAATTCGGCGGCACGCCATCGGTCCAGCACGGCAGGCCGCCCGGCTCGTATGGGCCGAGGATGAAGCCGTTGCGCTCCTGGCGCAGGTAATAGGACACATCCGGGTCGCGCACCATGGGCAGCTCGAGGCCACAGTCGGCGACTTCCTGCAGACCTTCGGTCACCAGGTACTGATGCTCCATCGAGGCGATCGGCAGCTGGTGACCGATCATTGCGGCGACTTCATTTGCGCGGAAACCCGCAGCATTGACGATGGTTTCTGCGGTGATGGTGCCGCTAGCCGTTTCTACTTGCCAGAATCCGTCGGCCGTACGCGTGATCGCGCTGACCGGACTGTTGCGGTAGATCTGCGCGCCCAGATCACGCGCGCCCTTGGCCATCGCGTTGGTCACGCTGGTGGGATCGATATGCCCGTCGTCCGGATCCCACAAGCCGCCCACGATGTCGTGACTCTCGAGGAACGGGTGGTACTGCTGCAGCTCTTCCGGCTTCAACAGCTTGAAATCGAGCCCGCAGGAGTCGGCCATGCCGGCAACCCGCTGGAACTCCTCGAAACGCTCCTGGGTATGTGCCAGGCGCAAAGCGCCGGTCTTGTGGTGCCCGACCGCTTGACCGGTTTCGGCCTCCAGGCGCTGATACAGGGCGATGCTGTACTGCTGCAGGCGCATCACGTTGAGGCTGGTACTGAAGTGCGGCAGGTTACCTGCGGCGTGCCAGGTGGAACCGGCCGTCAACTCGCTACGCTCCACCAGGGCGATATTCTCGCAGCCCCTTTTGGCCAGATGATAGAGCGTGCTCACCCCGGCAATGCCACCGCCGATCACCAATACCTTTGCATGAGTCATCATGTATTTATTCTCCGGAAACAGGTCTCACGAAATCAGTTGAATTCGGTTTTTTAGCTGCGGCCCTTGCTCTTCCAAGGAATCAGCTTTTTCTCCAGGCTACGCATGCACATATCGATCGTGAAACCGACCACGCCCATCAGAATCACCCCCATCAGGACGATGTCGGTGTTCAGATAACGGCTGGCGTTGAGCACCATCCAGCCCACGCCCGAGGTGGCGGCAACCATTTCGGCAGCGACCAGGGTTCCCCAGCAAACGCCCATGGCGACGCGCATGCCGGTGAAGATTTCCGGCAAGGCATTGATCAGGATGACGTGGCGCAGAATCTGCCAGCGGCTGGCGCCCAGCGAGTAGGCCGCATGAATTTTCTCGATGGCCACGCTGGCGACGCCGGCGCGGGCGCTGATCACGATGATCGAAAAGGTTGCCAGGAACAGCAGCAGCACCTTGCCGCTATCGCCAATCCCCATCCAGATGATCACCAGCGGCACATACGCCAGCGGCGGCACCGGACGATAGAACTCGATCAGCGGGTCCATCCAGCCCTTGATGACCTTGTTCAGGCCCATGCCGAGACCGACCGGAATGCCGAACAGGCAACCCAGGCCGAAGCCCGCCAGCACGCGATACAGGCTGATGCCCAAGTGCTCAGCCAGGGTAAAACCCTTGTAGCCCTCGGTCGCAATCACGACAAACTTGGTCCACACCGCTTCCGGGCTCGGCCAGAACAACGGCGAGACGATCTCGGCCATGGACACAAACTGCCAGATCAGGGCCGTCACCAACACGGACACCACCCCCCAGATGGCGCCACCCTGGACGGCAGCCGGGTCGCCGAAGGTGACCGTCTTGCGCTGGGCCAGGCCGTCGGTGTTCCACAGCCGGTACAGGAAAAACATGCGTTTCTTGCTTACATTGGCTTCAGACATGATTCATACCCCTGCTGGCGAGAGCTGCTCTTCCATCGACCAGATCATCTCGAGCACCTCCTCGCGGACCGCGATGAACTCGCGACTGGACTTGATCTCACGCGGATTGGCATCCCGCCCCGCGGCGGCGAACGGCAATTGAAATTCCTTGACGATATGCCCCGGTCGCGGGGCCATCACCACCAGGCGCGAGCCGAGGAAGATCGCCTCCTCCACGCTGTGGGTGATCACGAACACCATCTTGCGGGTTTCCTGCCAGAGCTTGAGCACCAGGGTCTGCATCTTTTCCCGGGTCAGCGCATCCAGTGCGCCGAGCGGCTCGTCCATCAGGATCACGTCAGGGTTATTGGCCAGGCAGCGGGCCAGTGCCACGCGCTGTTGCATGCCCCCGGACAGGTTGTAGATTGGCGTATCGCGAAAACCGTTCAGGCCAACCAATCCGAGCAGTTCTTCGACCTTTTCAGCGCATTTCTGCGCTTCGACACCCGCCATGCGGGGGCCGAAACTGATGTTCTCGCCAACGGTCAGCCACTCGAACAGTGCGCCGTGCTGGAACACCATGCCGCGATCCTGGCCAGGCCCGGTAATTTCGCGACCGTCGATCAATACGTGGCCCGCCGTCGGGCTGAGAAAGCCGGCGATAATATTCAGCAGCGTGCTCTTGCCGCAGCCGGATGGACCCAGGACGGTGACGATGTCCTCCTGGCTCATGGAAAAATTGATATTTTCGAGCGCTCTAACCGGCTGGCCATCGCTGCCGTCGTAGGTCATCGACACGCCCTTTACACGCAATTCACTCACAGCCTTTCCCCTTACAGACGAATGTCATGGAACCCCTAGGTAGGGCAGGTCGCCGGGTTTGACCCCGCTGTCACGCGGCCAAGCCCAGTCGCCAGGTGCACTAAGGTGCGGTGGTGTTGCGGTAGTAATCGGCTTTGACGTAAGGGCTGTAGTCGTCCAACGCCTTGTCCATCTCGCCGTTGGCAACCATCACATCGGCCACGCCCTTGAGGAAGGCCGGGACATCCTTGCCCATCCAGGCATCGCTGAGTTGCTCGTCGCGCTTGGGAAAGCCGAACTTGGCCATGATCGAGCGCGTCTGTTCTTCGGAAATCCCCGCCCGCTTGCTGATGATGCCAATCGACTGATCTTTATTGGCCTGATAGAAGTCGGTGGACTGGTCCACCGTGGCGAGGAACGCGGACACTTTTTCAGGGTTCTTGTTGGCAAACTCGCGGTTCACCACAATCACATCGAATACCTTGAGACCCCAGGACTCCTGCTCCTTGGCAGAGATCAGCAACCGACCATTTTCCAGCATTCTCGACAAGGCGGGCTCCCAGCCACAGCCCATGTCCACATCGCCACGGCTCATGGCGGCGGCGATATCTGGCGGCGCCATGTCGACGACCTTCATGGTGCCGACATCGACACCGATGTTCTCGAAGGTCTTCAGCATCTTGTAATGCGATACGGTGCCGAACGGCACGCCGACGGTCTTGCCCTTGAGGTCGAGCGGCGAATCGATGCCACTCTCATCGCGCACCACACAGTTGTCATTTTCCGAATAGGTCACCGCGACACCGACCAGGTCCAGCGGAGCACCCTTCGTGACTGCTATCACAAACGGAATAACGCCCATCGAATAGGCGACCTTGACGTCGCCCGAGAGCATCGCCGCAGCCATTGCGGAGCCGGTGTCGAACTCACGGAACTGCACATCCATGCCTACTGCTTTATTGAACCAGCCCTTTTCCTCGCCGACCTGGTGGGTGGTTGGCCAGCCAGGGAAGTAGGCGACCGTTAGGTCATCGGCCTGAGCGTACGTGCCCATCATCAACGCCATCGCAGAGCCCATCAGGGCCTTGCGCAGCCCCCGACCGAGAGCGCTGCTCGAATTACGGTGGTAGGTCATCACATGTTCCTCACTGCTTATATTGTTCTATCAGAGAGTTCAGAGCGGCAATGGAACTGCACAGCCATACCGCCTGAAAGGAGATTACCAGAACAAAAATAACTTTTAAGTGAAAATTATCAATTTTATTTCACTTAAAAGATTATTTCTTAGAATGTTTTATTTATGCGCATAAAAATCAAACACTTACCCCCCCATGGAACAGCCTTGCAATGGCTGAGCATCCAGGAACGTACCTGTGCGTTTGTCGTGGAGTGCTCGGACAGGAGTGCACCCAGCTCCTAGGCACGGATACGGGGAGCAGGCAATGCATGAGGGAATGGGGTGACACGCAGGTTGCATCTGCGGCTACAGGCGCAACCTGCGGAAAGGAGAAAATTGACAGTCAGGCCTGGCGGGGTCAGTCCGCGCAGCGAGGAGATAGGCTCAAAAGGCGCTGCCTGGTGCAGGCGCCACTCGCCGAGCAGGCCCTCGGCAGGGAGTCACTCTCGCGTATTCAGCCGCGAAGGAGAGTGGGCAAGAGGACGAGAGGTGCTCAGTATTCGACGCCGGTCATCACCCAGACCACGCGGGTCTCGGTATCACCCGGGTTAGAGATCAGGTGGGGTTCATCTCCGGTAATCGCAAAGCTGTCGCCGGGGCCGAGCAGGAAGGTTTGCTGGCCGATCTTCAGCTCCAGGGTCCCCGCCTCGACATAGCCGGCCTCCTCGCCCTTGCGCTGGCGAGGCTCCTTGCCGCCGCTCGCCCCGGGGGCGAGGCGCGTCATGATCAACAGCAACTGACCACTCAAGCGCGGCGACAACAGTTCTTCGCGTACCCCGATACCGGAAAAGGTCATCGAGCGCCGATGATCGGCACGCACGAGGTACTCGCGCTCTTCCAGAGGGGCTTCTTCATCACTCTGGAAAAACCAGCTGACCCTGACCCCCAAGATCCCACTGATGGCTTGCAGAACACCGATGGGTAGTGATGAAACACCACGCTCGACCTGACTCAGATAGCCGACGGACCTGTCTAGCTGTTCAGCCAGGGTGGCGAGGGTAATGCGCTTGGCTTTGCGCAGATCACGGATCTGTCGGCCAATCCGCAAACTCTCCGGATCGGTTCCATTGTCCTTTTTGGCTTGAGGATCTGACATGAGGAGTGCATTGCTCTTTGCGCCTTGAGAGGAGAAAAGCATAACAGAACCCTGGTTGACTTGAAAAAATCAGATTTTTTTCACTGATACCTGCTATTTGAGTTCCCGGTGAATTTTTCACTCAGTCGCAGACAGAGCACAGACCGAACGGGAAAAATGCCCTCCGCTCGGATGTGAGGGTGCATGAGCGGCATCCGTCAGGTTTGCCATCAGCCATGCACACCACCAATAGCGCGAACCGAACCCAGGGTTCAGGCAGATTCTGCCTGGCACAGTTGTGATTAAAAATCTACCTCAGCGCTCTTGTCATCCAGAATTTCCTGGTGCAGCATAGTGAAAAACATGTTTATTTTTTCACGGGAGTGTAATTTTTGAAAAATCCTATCTCTTCTGTTGATCCCGATGGCCTGCTTGAGTACTCGGTGGTCTACACAGATCGCTCGCTCAACCATATGTCCAAGTCGTTTCAGCGGGTGATGAACGACATTTCCAGCACCTTGAAAGAGGTCTATAACGCCCAGGCCGTAGCGATTGTGCCCGGTAGTGGCACCTTCGGCATGGAGGCAGTCGCACGTCAGCTGGCAAGCGAGCAACAGTGCCTGGTGATCCGCAATGGCTGGTTCAGTTATCGCTGGACGCAAATTCTCGAAATGGGCGCCATACCCGCGGCGACCACTGTGCTGAAAGCCCGCCCGGTGGCCGACCACCGTCAGGCCGCATTCACCCCGCCGCCGCTCGAAGAAGTGCTGGCCGCCATCGAGACGCAACGCCCCCAGGTGGTCTTCGCCCCTCATGTGGAAACTTCATCGGGGATGATCCTGCCCGATGATTACCTGCGCGCCGTGGCCGATGCCGTGCATGCCGTCGGCGGCCTGTTCGTGCTGGACTGCATCGCCTCCGGCACGCTGTGGGTCGACATGCAGGCCTGTGGCATCGATGTACTGATCAGCGCCCCGCAGAAAGGTTGGAGCGGCTCGCCCTGTTGCGCACTGGTCATGCTCAGCCAGGCAGCGCTCGAGCGGATTAACAGCACGCAGAGCAGCAGCTTTGCCTGCGACCTGAAGAAATGGCTGCAGATCATGCAAGCCTACGAACAGGGTGGTCATGCCTATCACGCCACCATGCCCTGTGATGCGCTGGCACGCTTTCGTGACGTGATGAAGGAAACCGAGGCCTACGGCTTCGAGGCCGTGCGTGCCGAACAGCTGGAACTGGGCCGTCTGGTGCGCTCACTGCTGGCCAGCAAAGATTTCAAGAGTGTCGCTGCGCCGGGCTTCGAGGCGCCCGGCGTGGTGGTTTGTTACACCGACGATGGCGATATCAAGAGCGGCAAGAAATTCGCCGCGCAGGGCTTACAGATCGCGGCCGGCGTCCCGCTGCAATGCGACGAGCCGAGCGACTTCCAGACTTTCCGTATCGGGCTGTTCGGGCTGGACAAGCTGAACAACATCGAACGCACCGTGAAAACCCTGGAGCAGGCCCTGGACATGGTGCTCTACGACTAAGCAGTAGTTTTCCACATCGAGACTGAGGTCAATAACAATGAAAATGGTACCCAGACTTACCCTGGCCGACGCCCAGGTCATCATGCAGGCCTGTGTGCGCAAGGCCAAAGAAATCAACGTTGATATGGATATCTCGATTACCGACGACGCCGGCCACATGATCATGTTCCAGCGCATGGACGGTGCGCGCATCACCAGCATCGACATCGCCATGGGCAAGTCCTTTACCGCCTCCGCCGCGCGCAAGTCGACCCGCTCCTATGGCGAAGTCAGTGTGCCCGGCAAGCCGGCCTTCGGCATCAACACCAGTAACCAGGGCCGTTTTTCCATCGTGGCCGGAGGCCTGCCGCTGTTTCTCCACGAGCACATCATCGGCGGCATCGGCTGCAGTTCGGGCACCCCCGACCAGGACGAGGTCGTCGCTCAGGCCGGTGTCGACGCCTTTCAGGCGTATGTCATCAACTGACCGTCCCCCCTTACCCCTTTAGCACGCCCGTCTTGAGCGCAGACCCCGGTCTCACTCAAGGCGCCGGACCTTTGCGCCTGAGCTAACCAGCCAGGCGCAGGAGAGACTCAAGCATGTTCAGCAAACACGACCAGATCCAGGGCTATGACGACGAACTGTTGGCGGCGATGAACGCCGAAGAGGCGCGTCAGGAGCATCACATCGAGCTGATCGCCTCGGAGAACTACACCAGTCAGCGGGTAATGGAAGCTCAGGGCAGCGGCCTGACCAACAAGTACGCCGAAGGCTATCCGGGCAAGCGTTATTACGGTGGTTGCGAGCACGTCGACGTGGTCGAGCAGCTGGCCATCGATCGCGCCAAGCAACTGTTCGGCGCCGATTTCGCCAACGTCCAGCCGCACTCCGGTTCCTCGGCCAACAGCGCCGTGTACCTGGCGCTGATCAACGCCGGTGACACTATCCTGGGCATGAGCCTGGCCCACGGCGGCCACCTGACCCACGGTTCCAAGGTCAGCTCGTCCNNGTGCTTCAAGGAAGCGCTGGAGCCAGGCTTCAAGGAGTACCAGGCGCAGGTGATCAAGAACGCCCAGGCCATGGCCAAGGTGTTCATCGATCGCGGCTTCGACGTTGTCTCCGGCGGTACCGATAACCACCTGTTCCTGGTCAGCCTGATCCGTCAGGGCCTGACCGGCAAAGACGCCGACGCCGCCCTCGGCCGCGCCGGTATCACGGTGAACAAGAACTCCGTACCGAATGACCCGCAGTCGCCGTTCGTCACCTCGGGCCTGCGTATCGGTACCCCGGCGATCACCACCCGCGGCTTCAAGCAAGGCCAATGCATCGAGTTGGCCGGCTGGATCTGCGACATCCTCGACCGTCTGGGCGATGAGGAAGTGGAGGCACGAGTCGCCACCCTGGCCGCCGACCTGTGCGCGGATTACCCGGTCTACGCCTGAGTATCCACTGAGCAAAGATGCCTGAAGAGCGTTGCGGCAGGCCTAGAACGCCTGTCGCACGCTCGCAAACTCAACACGTGAGAGCGGTATATGGCTATCAGTCTGTTCGATCTGTTCAAGGTGGGTATAGGGCCCTCCAGTTCCCACACCGTGGGACCGATGCGCGCGGCACAGATGTTTGCCCAACGGCTGAAGAACGACACACTCCTCGAGCGGGTCGCGCGCGTACGCACCGTGCTCTACGGTTCTCTCGGCGCCACCGGTAAAGGCCACGGCAGCGGTGCGGCGGTCCTGCTCGGGCTGGAGGGGCACGCCCCCGATCTGGTCGACCCGCAGATCATGGTGCCGCGCGCCGAGGCGATTCATGCCAGCGGACGCCTGTTACTGCTGGGTACCCAGGAGATCGCCTTCCAGGCCGAGCACGACCTGGTCTTTCATCGCAGCGAATCCCTGCCCTTTCATCCCAATGGCATGATTTGCACGGCTTTCGATGCGCATGGCGAGCCACTGTGCGAGAAGACCTACTACTCGGTCGGCGGTGGTTTTATCGTCGGCGAAGACACCGTCGGTGCCGGCGTCATACAGGCCGAGACAGTGCCACTGGTTCACGACTACAAGTCGGCGGATCAATTGCTGAAGATCTGCCAGGACACCGGCCTGTCGATCGCCGAGATCACCCTGGAGAACGAGAAGCTGTGGCGCAGCGAAGCACAGATCCGCAGCGAGATACTGGCGCTCTGGCAGGTCATGCAGGACTGCGTCGGGCAGGGCATCAAGAACGAGGGCATCCTCCCCGGCGGCTTGAAGGTCAAGCGTCGGGCCGCCGCCTGGCACCGGGACCTGAAGGACCGCAAACGCATGGACCTGATCACCCCGTCCCTCGGTGCCATGGACTGGGTCAATCTCTATGCCCTGGCGGTGAATGAAGAGAACGCGGCCGGCGGGCGTATCGTCACCGCACCGACCAACGGCGCCGCCGGGATCATTCCCGCCGTGTTGCACTACTACGTTAACTTCTGCCCGAACGCCGACGAGGATGGGGTCATCCGCTTCTTTCTCGCGGCGTCCGCAATCGGTTTTCTGTTCAAGGCCAAGGCCTCGATCTCCGGCGCCGAAGTGGGCTGCCAGGGCGAAGTCGGCTCTGCCTGCGCCATGGCGGCAGCGGGGTTGGCCGAGGCCGTCGGCGCCACCCCGCAGCAGGTGGAGAACGCCGCCGAGATCGGCATGGAGCACAACCTCGGCCTGACCTGCGACCCGGTCGGCGGCCTGGTACAGGTGCCGTGCATCGAGCGCAATGCCATGGCGGCGATGAAAGCCATCAATGCCGCCTCGATGGCATTGCGTGGCGACGGTCACCACTTCGTCTCCCTGGACAAGGTGATCAAAACCATGCGCGATACCGGCAAGGACATGCTCGACAAATACAAGGAGACCTCCCGTGGCGGTCTCGCGGTCAATGTCATCGAGTGCTGATCGGCGCACCGCCTGAACCCAAAGAGCACGGTCACCGATGGTCGTCCTACCGTAGCCCGGATGCAATCCGGGAAGCATCGGCAGTCGCACACCCCTTCCCCGGATTGCATCCGGGCTACAAGGCTGAGGGCCCCGAGCAGGGCTCTACACTCGGCCGACGCCACACAGGCTGGCTACCCGCACCTGGACGCCCCACCCCTGCGCCTCGCAATGCTGGCTGAGCAGTTGCCCCGGCGCAACGCGCCAAGCAGGCAAAAAAAAGCACGAACATAGAGACATGTTCGTGCCCGCAGAAAGAAGCCTGCCAGTTTGCAATCTCCCCAGCGCGCCCTGCAGCGCATGAGATTGCAGCACGGAGACGGGTTACGCAGCGCGTGCGCGCAATCTGTAACCGATACGACGCCGGACTTGCAGCAAACCGCCCATCAGCGGTTCGCCTGTAAGCCCGTGCATATCTACATGTTCGGGTAACTGGGACCACCACCGCCTTCCGGGGCTATCCAGCGAATGTTCTGGGCCGGGTCCTTGATGTCGCAGGTCTTGCAGTGCAGGCAGTTCTGCGCATTGATCTGCAAGCGCTTGCCGGCCTCCTCCTGGATCACTTCATACACCCCCGCCGGGCAGTATCGCTGGGCCGGTTCGTGGAAGCGCGGCAGGTTGTGCTGCATCGGCACGTCCGGGTCCAGCAGTTGCAGGTGGCAGGGCTGGTCTTCGACATGGTTGGTGTTGGAGAGGAACACCGAGGACAGTTTGTCGAAACTCAGCACGCCATCCGGTTTCGGATAGACGATTCGCGGACACAGCGCCGCCTGCTTCATCTGGGCATGGTCAGGCACATTGTCGCGCAGACGAATCGGCAGTTTGCCGCCGAACAGGTTCTGGTCGATGAAGTTGAAGGCGCCGCCGAGTACCTGGCCGAACTTGTGCAGCGCGGGACCGAAATTGCGACTGCTGTGCAGCTCCTCATACAACCAACTGGCCTTGAAGCGTTCGCTGTAGGCCAGCAACTCATTGCCGCCGCTGTCGCCTTGGCGCAGAGCCTCGAACACTGCCTCGGCCGCCAGCAGGCCCGACTTCATCGCCGTATGGGTGCCCTTGATCTTGGCGAAGTTCAGGGTCCCGGCATTACAGCCGATCAGCAGCCCGCCCGGGAAGGTCATTTTCGGCAGGGCATTGAAACCGCCCTTGGCGATGGCCCGCGCGCCGTAGGCAACGCGCTTGCCACCTTCCAGGTACTGGGCCAGCGCCGGATGGTGCTTGAGCCGCTGGAACTCATCGAACGGGCTGAGGTGCGGGTTTGAATAATTCAGGTCGACGATCAGACCGGCGACGACCTGATTGTTGTCACCGTGATAAAGGAAGAAGCCGCCCGAGGTGCCATCGCTGAGCGGCCAGCCTGTGCCATGCAACACCAGACCAGGGCTGTGCTTGCTCGGCTCGATGTCCCACAGTTCCTTGATACCCAGGCCGTAATGCTGGCAGTCGGCGTCCCGATCCAGCGCAAAGCGCTGATAGAGTTCCTTGCCCAGGTGACCGCGGCAACCCTCGGCGAACAGGGTGTACTTGGTATGCAACTCCATGCCCGGCATGTAGCTGTCGTTGGCCTCGCCGTTGCGGCCGACACCCATGTCGCCGGTGGCGATGCCCTTGACTGAACCATCCTCGCGGTAGAGCACTTCACTCGCCGCGAAACCCGGAAATATCTCGACGCCCAAGGCCTCGGCCTGTTCGGCCAGCCAGCGGCACAGGTTGCCCAGGCTGATGATGTAGTTACCCTCGTTGTGCAGGGTCTTGGGCACCATCCAGTTGGGCAGCTTCAGGGCACGCTGTTGATTGTGCAGCAGCAGGATCTGGTCTTGCGTCACCGGGGTGTTCAGCGGCGCGCCGCGCTCGGCCCAATCGGGAAACAGCTCATCCAGCGCACGGGTTTCCAGGATCGCACCCGAGAGGATATGGGCACCGACCTCGGAGCCCTTCTCGACCACACACACACTCAATTCCTGTCCTGCCGCCTCGGCCTGCTGCATCAGCTTGCAGGCAGCGCTCAGCCCCGCTGGGCCTGCGCCGACAATGACAACATCGAACTCCATTGATTCACGCGCAGTCTGGCTCACGGGGGATTCCTTATTGTTGTAGATACGAGAGGTCTGTACGGCTAATTGATTGACTCAGGCTCGGCTGAGCGAGGCGCAGGGGCAGGCCGCCGCTGCGTGTCATGGCGAGCCATGACACGCAGCGGAAACACTATCGTGGAGCCGCGGTCAGCGAAGTTGAGGAACTACTTGTTGCTGCGCTGCTTGGCTGCGGTCAGGGTATTGCGCAGCAGGCAGGCCACCGTCATCGGGCCGATACCGCCGGGCACCGGGGTCACCCCGCCGGCGAGATCCAGCGCGGCGGCGTAGTCGACATCGCCGACCAGGCGCGACTGCCCCTGCGCATCCTCGACCCGGTTGATCCCGACATCCAGCACAGTGGCGCCCGGCTTGATGTGCTCGGCACCGATCAGCCCCGGACGACCGACAGCCACTACCAGGATGTCGGCCTGACGGCATTCCTCGGCCATGTTGCGGCTGCGCGAGTGCACCGTGGTCACCGTACAACTGGCATTCAGGAGCAACTGCGCCATCGGCTTGCCGACGATGTTGGAGCGCCCGACCACGACGGCCTTCAGACCAGACAGATCACCGAGGCGGTCCTGCAACAGCAGCAGGCAACCCAGCGGGGTGCAGGGCACCATCACCGGCTTACCACCACTCAAGCGCCCGACGTTATAGGGGTGGAAGCCATCGACATCCTTGCCCGGGTCGATCGCCTCGAGCACTGCCGCCTCGCTGATACCCGCCGGCAACGGCAACTGCACCAGGATCCCATCGACGTTGTCATCGCGGTTGAGCGAGTCGATCAGGGCCAACAACTCGGCCTCGCCGGTGCCGACGTCCAGCAGGTGCGGGAAGGAGGCGATGCCCACCTCCGCGGCCTGACGCATCTTGGTCCGGACATACACCTGACTGGCCGGATCGCTGCCGACCAGCACCACCGCCAGGCCCGGTTGACGTCCCGTTTCAGCAGTAAAGCCAGCCGCTCCGACTGCCACTTCTTCACGCAGTTGCTCGGCGAAGGCCTTACCGTCGATACGCACGGCAGGAATGGCCTCGTGGTGGATTTTGGTTGCCAGATCGCTCATCGGTGCAAGTCCCCTATTTAGAAAACGACGGTGCGCAGCCCGTTCAGGAACACGCGGTGAGACACATGGTATTTCACGGCTCGGGCCAGAGCCTGGGCTTCCATGTCACGGCCGATCTGGGTCAGTCGCAACGCATCATGGGAGTGGTTCACCCGATCCACCATCTGCTCGATGATCGGACCTTCGTCGAGGTCGCCGGTGACGTAGTGCGCCGTCGCCCCGATCAGCTTCACGCCGCGGTCGTAGGCCTGGTAATAGGGTTTGGCACCCTTGAAGCCCGGCAGGAAGGAGTGGTGAATGTTGATGCAGCGACCGGCCAGTTGCTTGCTCAGCGAGTCGGACAACACCTGCATGTAGCGCGCCAGCACCACCAGCTCGGTGCCGGTGCTTTCGACGATTTCCAGCAAGCGGGCTTCCTGCTCCGGCTTGGTTTCCTTGGTCACCGGCAGGTGGATGTAGTCGATCCCCTCATGCTCGGCCATGCCACGCAGGTCTTCGTGGTTGGAGACGATGGCGGTGATGTCGATATGCAGCTCACCGGTGGCACGACGGTAGAGCAGGTCGCGCAGGCAATGGTCGTACTTCGACACCATGATCAGCACCTTGGCCCGCTCGGTGGTGTCGTGAATTTCCCAATCCATCTCGAAGCGCAGCGCGGTGACCTCGAAAGCCGCCTTCAACTGCTCGACGCTGAACGTGCGCTCGCCTTCGAAGACGAACTCGATGGTAGAGAAAAAGCGACCGGAATCCAGGTCGTCGAACTGGTGCAGTTCCTTGATGAAACAGCCGCGGTCGGCCATGAAGTTACCGATGGCGGCGACGATACCAACACGCCCAGGGCAGGAGACTTTGAGGATATACGAGGGTTTGTTCTTCATATCGATTCTCTTCTGACTCTCACTGTGTTGATTTAGAGGGCTGCTTCGAGCTGCGGCAGGATCTCGAACAGATCGCCGACGATGCCATAATCGGCCACTTGGAAGATCGGCGCATCGGCGTCCTTGTTGATCGCCACGATCAACTTGGAGTCTTTCATTCCGGCCAGGTGCTGAATCGCACCGGAAATACCCACGGCGATATACAGCTCCGGCGCCACCACCTTGCCGGTCTGACCGACCTGCAGGTCGTTCGCGGCAAAACCGGCATCCACCGCGGCGCGTGAAGCGCCGACCGCGGCGCCAATTTTACCAGCTACCGCCTCCAGCAGCGCAAAACTCGCCCCACTACCCATGCCGCGCCCACCCGAGATCACGATGCGCGCCGTGGCCAGCTCCGGTCCCTCAGCCTTCGCCTCGGTCCGGCTGACCGCACGCGCCTTGTGCTGCGGTGCGAGCGCCGGAATGCTCAACTGTTCGGCGGCGCCACCCGTCGTGGCAACTGCCTCGAACTTGGTGCTGCGTACGGTGATCACCTTGATCGGCTCACGGCAACGATAGGTCGCCAGTACGTTACCGGCATAGATCGGCCGCTCGAACGTCTCGGCATCGATCACCGCACTGATCTCGGAGAGCTGCGCCACATCCAGCAACGCGGCCACCCGTGGCATCAGGTTCTTGCCAAAGCTGTTAGCCGGTGCCAGCAGGTGGCTGTAGCCCTCGGCACAATCGCGCACCAGCGGCGCCATGTCTTCGGCCAGCGGTTGCTGGAACTGTTCGGCGTCGACCGTGATGACCCGGCGAACCCCGGCAATGGCCGCGGCAGCCTGGCTGACCGGGGCACACCCGTGCCCCATCACCAGCACGTCTATCTCACCGCCGATCTGCTGTGCAGCTCCGAGGGTGTTGAATGTGGCAGCTGCAATGGCAGCGTTGTCGTGTTCGACAATAACCAGGATGGACATTTTTCGACTCCTTAGAGCACTGCCGCTTCGGTTTTCAGTTTCGCCACCAGCTCGGCGGCAGTCGCAACCAACACCCCGCCCGCCTGACGCACGGGCGGCTCGACCGCCGACAGCAGTTCCAGGCGCGGGCTCAGGTCGACGCCCAGTTCCTCGGCAGTCACCTGCTCCAGGGGTTTCTTCTTGGCTTTCATGATCGACGGCAGCGAGGCAAAGCGCGGCTCGTTCAGACGCAGGTCGACACTGACCACCGCCGGTAGAGCCAAGGCGATGGTTTCCAAGCCACCATCGATCTCGCGCACCACTTCAACTTGCCCGTCTGCCACCTTCAGTTCAGAGGCGAAAGTGCCCTGGGGCCAGTCCAGCAGCGCGGCGAGCATCTGCCCGGTCTGATTGCAATCGTCATCGATCGCCTGCTTGCCGAGCATGACCAGTTGCGCGGCTTCCTTGGCCACCAGCGCCTTTAACGTCTTGGCCACCGCCAGCGGTTCGCTGAGCCCGGCATACGGCACCAGGATCGCCCGATCGGCACCCATGGCCAGCGCCTGGCGCAAGGTATCCTGGGCTTTTTCAGGGCCAATCGAGACCACCACCACCTCGCTGGCGATGCCGGCTTCCTTGAGCCGCACTGCCGCCTCGACGGCGATCTCGTCGAACGGGTTGATCGCCATCTTGAGGTTGTCCAGGTCCACCGCCGAGCCATCCGCCTTGACCCGGACCTTGACGTTGTGGTCGACCACCCGCTTCACGCCCACCAGAATTTTCATACGCTGTTCTCCTGCTCGAATGCTTGATCAGTTAACGCTTGATGCGTTCGTTAGTCGGGTCATAGAAAGGCCGAAGCGACGGCTTGACCTTGTAACGCACGCATTCCACTTCAATCTCGAACTCAGTGGCGTCCAGCCATTCCTTGCTCACCCCGGCCGTATGCTCGACATAACCCATGGCGATGGTGGTGCCCAGGGTGTGGCCGAACATCCCGGCCGTGGTGCGGCCGACAATCTTGCCGTCCGCGTAGATCGGCTCCTCGTGGTAGCACAGCGGCTCGGGGCTCTCGAACAGGAAAGCGATGAAACGCTTGCTCAGGGTGCCTTTGGCTTTCTGCGCCAACAGGGCTTCTTTACCGATAAAACCGCCTGCCTTGTTGAAGTCGACCGCAAAGCCCAGACCGGCTTCCAGTGGGGTGTCTTCGTCGGTGATGTCGTGGCCCCAGTGGCGGTAACCCTTCTCCATGCGCAGCGAGTTCATGGTGTGGTAGCCGTAGGGACGAATGCCGAATTCCTCGCCCGCGGCCAACACCGCCTCATAGACGCTCGGGGCGTATTCGGTGGGGATGTACAGCTCCCAGCCCAGTTCGCCGACATAGGTGATGCGCGAGGCGCGAACCACGGCGTAGTGCAGATCGATCTCCCGCGAACTGGCGAATGGGAAGCCCTCATGCGACAGGTCGGCCTCGGTAAGTTTGCTCAGTGTCTCGCGTGAGCTCGGGCCCATCACGGTGACCACTGCATAGGCCGAGGTCATATCGGTGATCACCACCTGCGCGCCCTCGGGCTTGTTGCGCTTGAGCCAATCGAGGTCGCGGTTCTGGCAAGCCACACCCGACACCACCAGGAACTTGTCCGCGGCCAGGCGAGTGACGGTGACATCGGCTTCGATGCCGCCCCGCGCGTTCAGCCACTGGGTGTAGACCATCCGCCCGACTGCCACCGATACATTGTTGGCGCAGATCTGGTTGAGGAAGGTCTCGGCATCGGCGCCTTCCACCGAGTACTTGGAGAAGGAGCTCTGATCGATCACGCCGACCGCGTTGCGCACGCAGGCATGCTCCTGGGCATTGTTGGCAAACCAGTTCTGCCGGCCGAAGGAATATTCGTATTCGGGCTTCTGCCCCTCGGTCGCGAACCAGTTCGCCCGCTCCCAGCCATTCTCGACGCCGAAGCAGGCGCCCTGGGCTTTCAGCTGATCGTGCAGTACCGAGCGGCGCACGCCGCGCGCAGTCTTGAACTGCTTGAACGGGTAGTGGGTTTCGTAGAGCAGGCCCAACGACTCGGTGGTGCGCTCATACAGGTACTGCTGCGTGCCCTGGAACGGCATGTTGCGGCGAATATCCACGCCCCACAGGTCGCGTGGCGCATGGCCTTTGTGAATCCACTCGGCCAGCATCTTGCCGGCCCCACCGGCGGACTGGATGCCCACCGAGTTGAAGCCCGCCGCGACGAAATAGTTCTTCAGCTCCGGCGCTTCGCCGATGTGGTAGCGATCGTCCGGGGTGAAGGATTCCGGACCATTGAAGAACACCTGCAGACCGGTGCGCTCGAGCACCGGCAGACGATGCATGGCCGACTCCAGATAAGGCTCCAGGTGTTCGAAATCGGTGGGCAGCTCATCGAAGCAGAAACTCTCCGGAATGCCTTCCATGCCCCAGGGCTTGGCGTTGGGTTCGAAGGTGCCGATCAGCAGCTTGCCGGCATCCGGCTTGTAGTAGTTGAAGCCGTCCATGTCGCGCAGCGTGGTCAGCCCAGCTTGCAGTTCGGGAATGCTTTCGGTCACCACGTAATAGTGTTCCGCCGCATGCAGCGGCACGTTGACCCCGGCCTTGCGACCGAACTCGCGCGCCCACATGCCGGCGCAGTTGACCACGTACTCGGCGTCGATATCACCGTATTCGGTGACCACCCCGACAGCCCGGCCATCGCGGGTCTTGATATCCAGGACACGGGTGTTCTCGAAGATTTTCGCGCCGCCCAGGCGGGCGCCCTTGGCCAACGCCTGGGTGGTATCGACCGGGCTGGTCATGCCATCCATCGGCAGGTGGATAGCGCCGATCACGTCCTCGATATTCAGCAGCGGCCAGAGTTCCAGGGCCTGCTGCGGGCCTATCAGGTCACAGGGGAAACCCGCCACCTTGGCCATCGACGCGCCGCGCTTGATCTCGGCCAGACGTTCCTTGTTGGTGGCGATGGTCAGCGAGCCGTTACGCACGAAGCCGGTGGCTTGACCGGTCTCGGCTTCCAGCTGCTCATAGAGGCTGGCGCTGTAATTGGCCAACATCGACATGGTGTAGTTGGCGCGCAAGGTGGGCACCAGGCCGGCCGCGTGCCAGGTGGTGCCGCTGGTCAGGGTCTTGCGTTCGAGCAACACGACATCGCGCATCCCCAACTTGGTCAGGTGGTAGGCCAAACTGCAGCCAATCACACCACCGCCAACAATCACCACCTGCGCCTGACTCGGTACTGAAGTGCTCATAAACCCTCTCTTTATTCTTGATGGCCCGTCCGCTATGAGGACTCTTGAAAATCGCTGAACCCTGGAGTTCCCAGGCTGTACGCCGAGCCACCGCCCCGCGCGAGCAACCTGCCAATCCACTCAACCGCCAACCCAACCAGATCGCCCGCCAGACACGGCAAACTAAAAATGACGCGATGAAATCCGTGAAATTGATGCTATCCACAACACACAAACATATCAATGAAATTTAATACTTTTTTTTCACTTAACTGAAAGTTATCTTTCTTTGCTCGCTTATAACTGCAAATGAATTCTTAAATTATTGATTTGCCGGCAGGACTTAACAGCCGCGATTGATGCCAGCCGATTCAGCTGCCGGCACTTGCCTGCAGCCCTCGCGCGCCCCCCGCACAACGCCAGAGCAGTAGAAACTGACAACACACCTGTACTGCGGGTAGCAGTTCACGCAAACAGCGCTCGGCCACGCTGCGCCTACAGCGCCCAAACGCCTGCCTACGGCGCCGCAGAACCGCGATCAGGCAAACTGCAGGCATAAAAAAACGGGCCTTTCGGCCCGTCTTGTTAACCCTCAATCACCCTCGCGTCAGCGTCCTCACACCCTGTGATAGAGCTGCGCGCCCTGCGCCTTGAACTCTTCGGCCTTGGCCTGCATGCCCTGCTCCACTTCCTGATCCAGCTCCAGCGCGGCGATGCGTTGCTCTTCAGCATAGACCCGCACTTCCTGGGTGATCTTCATCGAGCAGAACTTCGGCCCGCACATGGAGCAGAAATGCGCCACCTTGGCCGAGTCCTTCGGCAGCGTCTCGTCGTGGTAGGCCCGTGCGGTATCCGGGTCCAGGCCTAGGTTGAACTGGTCTTCCCAGCGGAACTCGAAACGCGCCTTGCTCAATGCATTATCGCGAATCTGCGCTCCCGGATGACCTTTGGCAAGGTCTGCCGCATGAGCGGCAATCTTGTAGGTGATGATCCCGGTTTTCACGTCATCCTTGTTCGGCAGACCCAGATGCTCCTTGGGAGTAACGTAGCAGAGCATGGCGCAACCGAACCAACCGATCATCGCCGCACCGATGCCGCTGGTGATGTGGTCGTAGCCCGGCGCGATGTCAGTGGTCAGCGGGCCGAGGGTGTAGAACGGCGCCTCGTCGCAGCATTCCAGCTGCTTGTCCATGTTCTCCTTGATCAGCTGCATCGGCACGTGGCCGGGGCCTTCGATCATCACCTGAACGTCGTGTTTCCAGGCGATCTTGGTCAGCTCGCCGAGGGTTTCCAGCTCGCCGAACTGCGCTTCGTCGTTGGCGTCGGCGATCGAGCCGGGACGCAGGCCGTCGCCCAGCGAGAAGCTGACGTCGTAGGCCTTCATGATCTGGCAGATTTCCTCGAAGTGGGTGTAGAGGAAGTTCTCCTGGTGATGCGCCAGGCACCACTTGGCCATGATCGAACCGCCACGGCTGACGATGCCGGTGACGCGCTTGGCGGTCATCGGCACGTAACGCAACAGCACGCCGGCGTGGATGGTGAAGTAGTCCACGCCCTGCTCGGCCTGCTCGATCAGGGTGTCGCGGAACAGCTCCCAGGTCAGGTCTTCGGCGGCGCCGTTGACCTTTTCCAGGGCCTGGTAGATCGGCACGGTGCCGATCGGTACCGGCGAGTTACGGATGATCCACTCGCGGGTCTCGTGGATGTGCTTGCCGGTGGACAGGTCCATCACGGTATCGGAGCCCCAGCGGATGCCCCAGGTCAGCTTGGCCACTTCTTCTTCGATGGAAGAGCCCAGCGCCGAGTTGCCGATGTTGCCGTTGATCTTCACCAGGAAGTTACGGCCGATGATCATCGGCTCCAACTCGGTGTGATTGATGTTGGCCGGAATGATGGCGCGACCGCGGGCGATTTCCTCGCGGACGAACTCCGGGGTGATCTCCTTGGGAATGCTCGCGCCGAAGCTGTGGCCGGCGTGCTGCTGATCGAGCAGGCCAGCGGCGCGAGCTTCCTGCAGCTTCATGTTCTCGCGGATGGCGACGTATTCCATCTCCGGGGTGATGATGCCCTGGCGTGCGTAGTGCATCTGGCTGACGTTCTTGCCGGCCTTGGCCTTGCGCGGATTGCGCACGTGGGCGAAACGCATGGCGGTCAGCTCGGGGTTGCTCAGGCGCTCCAGACCGAAGTTGGAGCTCAGGCCGTCGAGCAGCTCGGTGTCATCACGGTCGGCGATCCAGGCCGAGCGCACGTCGGCCAGGCCCTTGCGCACATCGATGGTCACGTTCGGATCGGTGTAGGGGCCGGAGGTGTCGTAGACCACTACCGGCGCGTTGATCTCACCACCAAAGTCAGTGGGGGTGACGTCCAGGCTGATCTCACGCATCGGCACGCGAATGTCCGGGCGCGAACCCTGCACATAGACCTTCTGCGAACGGGTAAAGGGCTGCACGGATTGCTGGTCGACCTGGGCGGACTCACTCAGGTTCGGACTGGGCTTCTTATTATTAGCCGACACGGAATTCTGACTCATGGTGGACTCCTGAATGGAATGCTGAAGGACGCTGCATAAATGAAAGAAAAACCTTAACCGGAAGCGCTGCCGCCCCCCAGAGCCAGTGGTGCCAGGGCCACTGATCCAGCACCGGCGGCGGCCGGCGCCTGGCCCCACTGGCCGGTCAGGGTTGGTCCTTGGCGGACGACCAACCCTGGTTAAACTGCGCGCACCTCTCGCTTGACGAGAGTGGCCTCCTCACCTCGGTCCCGCCTGCCGCCTCGCGACAAGGCACAACGACCGAGGCCTGAACAACAATAACAATCTCGCCAGACAGCCCCGCGACCTGCTGCTACAGCCGGCCTGCCGCTGTCTGTTGCACATGCGCCACAGGAGCCGAATACCCCCGACAGACTTAACCACAGACGAGATACCTGCCATGACCGACTATTCGACCCTGAAGGAAATGGGCATCAGCTCCTTCGAACTCATCTCGCGCTTCAGCCTGCGCCGCGAGCACGACCGCGATGTGCTCAAGGTCTATTACCTGCGCCCCATCACCTCGTTGCGCCCGCACAGCCAGAAGTTCACCTTCGCCCGACCGCGCAACTCCATCCCGGGCCAGAGCCGTCACAGCCAGGCCTGGCAGCAACTGAGCGATTGCAGCCCGGTGCTGCAGCAGGCCCTCGACGAGCTCAAGCAGCTGACCGGCACCAGCGAACAGCCGCTCTCGCCCAAGCAAGAGTTGCTACAGGATTTGCAGCACCTGGAGAACGTGGTCGAGGCCAAGCTGGCGGAAATCCGCGAGAAAATCGAGCAACTGAACTGAACCTTCCTCAGGCACTGACCTGATCGGACTGTTCGGCCTGGGGCTGCATCAGGCTGGCCATCTTGCGGCCGAACAGCTGAGCCAGCGCCTCCGGGTCGCCAGCGGCTTCGTCCAGCGCCTCGACCACGGCCTGCAGGGTCGGCCGGGTCTTGGCCAGCAGTTCGTCGATATAAAACTCTGGCGCGATGCTCGTGTGCGCCTGGTAACGGCGAAACAGCGCGAGGTGCTGCGGGTCCAGTTTGATCGTCAGCGTATCGGCGGACATCTGATTGACCTCTCAAGATAGTTCGGCGGCAACGGCCGAGTGATTAACAACTGGCACCATCCTTAGCCGCCACCGCAGCAGACCATAGAGCCAGTTTTCGCCCGAACGTGGCGCCAGCCGTCACTGGCCGCATCGGGCGTCGGTAACTGGTCCCTCTCCTGTCTCGACCACGCCCCTAGAATCATTGGCCATCCCCCGGCCCAGAGGCGACATTTATGACCGACCTGAATATCGAACCCGCCAGCCGTCTGGTCCCTGCCCGGGAGTTGTTCGGTATCGATTCCAGCATGCGCGTGCCGGTATTCCTCACCCCGAGCGAGCAGGTGCCGGAGATCGACCCGGCCTATCGCTTCAACCCGGAAGTGACCCTGGCGATCCTCGCCGGCTTCACCCGCAATCGCCGGGTGATGCTGCAAGGCCTGCACGGCAGCGGAAAGTCGACCCATATCGAGCAAATTGCGGCACGGCTGAACTGGCCCTGTACACGGGTCAACCTGGACGGCCACATCAGCCGCCTGGACCTGATCGGCAAGGACGGCATCGTCCTGCGCGACGGCAAGCAGGTCACCGAATTCCAGGAAGGCATCCTGCCCTGGGCGCTGCGCCGGCCCATGGCACTGATCTTCGACGAATATGACGCCGGCCGCCCGGATGTGATGTTCGTGATCCAGCGCATCCTCGAGCAGGGCGGCAAGCTCAATCTGCTCGACCAGAACCAGCTGATCCATCCGCACCCCTCGTTCCGCCTGTTCGCCACTGCCAACACCGTCGGCCTGGGCAACCTCAACGGCCTGTACAACGGCACCCAGGTGCTCAACCAGGCGCAACTGGATCGCTGGAACATAGTCGCCACCCTGAACTACCTGCCCCAGGCCGAGGAAGTTGCGATAGTCGCCGCGCGGGTGCCGCACCTGCTCGCCCGACATGGCGAGGGCTTGCTGGCGTCGATGGTGGCGGTGGCCGACCTGACCCGCCAGGGCTTCGCTGCCGGCGACCTGTCGACCCTGATGTCGCCGCGCTGCGTTATCTCCTGGGCGGAAAACATGGAGATTTTCAGCGACCCGGCGCTGGCCTTCCGCTTGTCGTTCCTCAACAAGTGCGACGAAGCCGAACGACCGATAGTCGCCGAGTACTACCAGCGCTGCTTCGACCAGGAACTGGGCGAGTCGGCGCTGCCCCTGCTCGCCCTGGCCTGACCCCGCACAGGACAACAACCATGAACCAGCCGCCACGCCGCGAGAAACGCCAGCAACAGCTCGAAGAACTCTGCGCGGCGTCGCTGCGGGCGCTATCCGGTGAGCGGCGCTTGCGTTACCGCGGCGGCCGCCTGGAAGTGCAGGAGCGGCACTTCCCGGTGCGCGCACCGCACCTGCATCCGGACGCCGAGCGCGATGAATTCACAGCCTGGCGCGGGGTGGCCGACAGCCTGGCGCTGCGCCTGAAACACAGCGATCAGGCGCTAGTCCGCCAGGTCCTGCCGGCGCAGCCCATCGCCCGTCTGGTGTTCGAACTGCTCGAACAACTGCGCGTCGAGTCGCTGGTGGCCGACAGTCACCCCGGCGTGCGGCGCAATCTGTTGCAGCGCTTCGAGCAGTGGAGCCAGCAGTTCCTCGACTCCGGGCAGACCGAGGGACACGTCGGCCTGCTGCTCTTCACCCTGGCGCAGATGAGCTGGATTCTGCTGTGTGGTGGGCGCGCCGGCGAACAGACCGAGATGCTCATCGAGGCGCCCCGCCTGAGCCTGCTCGGCCATTTCGGCGCGGCCTTCGGTCTGCTGCGTCGCTGCCGCCACAACCAGGCGGAGTTTGCCGAGCATGCCCTACTGATCGCCGCCAAGGCGCAAGAGCTGATCGAGCAACTGGATGCCGAATTGCTCGGCAACGACGAACGCAAGGTCTCGGAAGTCGCCGAGAAGACCCACCTGGCCTTCGCCCTGCTACTGGACGTCGAGCAGGACGGCGAAGGCGACGGCAGTAGTAGCGGCGCCAGCCAAGGCAATACGCGCGGCGGCGAAGATGCATTCAGCTACCAGGTGTTCAGCCGCGACTATGACAGCGAGCGCAGCGCCGCCAGCCTGGTGCGCCCCGAGCTGTTGAAAGAGCTGCGCCAACGCCTGGACCGCCGCATGGCCAGCCAGGGCCTCAATCTACCGCGCCTGAGCAAACGCCTGGGCGCCCTGCTGGCCACGCCGCGCCGCGATGGCTGGGCCTTCGCCCAGACCGACGGGCAGATCGATGCAGGCCGCCTCAGCCGTCTGATCATCAGCCCCGAGCAACGCGAGATCTTCCGCCACGAGCACGAGCGTCCGCACAGCGATTGTGTGGTCAGCCTGCTGATCGACAACTCCGGCTCGATGCGCAACCACATCGAGCACATCGCCCTGCTGGCCGACGCCTTCAGCCGTGCCCTGGAACTGGCCGGTGCACGCAGTGAAATCCTCGGTTTCACCACCGGCCAGTGGAACGGCGGCCGCCCTCTGAAGCGCTGGCGTGGCATGGGTCAACCAGCCAACCCCGGGCGCCTCAACGAGCTCAGCCATGTGGTTTACAAGGACGCGGAAACCTCCTGGCGCCGCGCCCGGCCAAACATCGCCGCGCTGCTCAAGTCCGACCTGTTCCGCGAGGGCATCGACGGTGAGGCGCTGCTCTGGGCGCGCCAGCGGCTGCTGCAACGCGACGCGCGGCGGCGCATCCTGATCATCGTCTCCGATGGCTGCCCGATGGACAGCGCCACCCATCAGGCCAACCAGCAGGACATCCTCGACCTGCACCTCAAGCAGGTGGCGCGACAGATAGAGCAGGAAGGGCGCATCGAACTGTACGCCCTCGGCGTCGGCCTGGACCTGAGCACCTATTACCGCCACAGCCTGGAGCTGGACCTGTCGCACAGTATGGACAATGCGGTGTTCGACGAAGTGCTGCAGCTGCTGGCGCGACGCCGCTAAACGGGAATGGGCAACGCACTGCGCCGGTGGGGTCATCTCGTAATGAAAGCGCTGCGCAGATCAGTGTGCAGCGAGTCAGTCGTGAGTCGGCACACAGCGCGGTCTTGCAGGCCGGGTTAGCGGTGCAAGCCACCAAGGTGCTGGCAACACCGTCTGCAAGGGCCGCGTAATCCTGCCGACGGAACTGGCCCGGCAGCGCTGAGCCAGCGCCGCCAGGCAATACTCCCGCCATCCTGGAAAACCATGCTTCCAGCCTGCACACTGGCCCGCCGGCGCCCAGCGCTAATGGCCGTGCCAGAGCGCTTTACGCATATTTTTTAACCACCACCGCGCTGGCCCCAGAAACGCTACTAATGTGGCCCTAAACAGCGCCGAACCCTGGGGGGACTATTGAACCCGGTCGAAGGGAAGCGACGGAGATGTTTTCAGCGAGGCTGACGTCGCGCAGAGCACAGCCTCACTTTTGTAGCCCTGAGACACTCGCCCCAAGCGTCCCGCCGAGTTCCTGCAGACCCGGCGGCTCGTGGCAACAGATCCACCCTGCACTTTCGTAGCCAAAAACAACTACAACGGAGTACGCAGTTATGACACCCAGCAAGAACTTCACCCGCCCCCTGGCCCTGGCCCTGTGCCTGGTTGCCGCCGCCATCAGCAGCGGTCTTCAGGCCAAGACCTTCCGCGTCGCCGTGGGCGATGGTGCCGGAGGTACCCAGCATGAGCTGGGTCTCAAGTTCGCCGAAGAATTCAAAAGCAGAACCGGCGGTAAACATGACGCCAAGCTGTTCCTCAACGGCCAACTGGGCAGCGAAGAGGACACCGTCAGCAACGCCGCCATGGGCACCCTGGATTTCTCCATCCTGGCCATTAACAACGTCACCCCCTTCTCCCCCTCCGTCGGCGTACTCACTCTGCCCTACATGATCCAGAGCTTGGATGATGCGGTGGCCCTGACCCAGAGCGACATCGGTCAGACCATGGTCGACAACACCGTGCGCGACGCCGGTGTGCGCATCATCGGCTGGGCCTACTCGGGCTTCCGCGTGCTGACCAACTCCAAGCGTCCGGTGACCACGATCGAAGACCTCAAGGGCCTGCAGATCCGTGTACCGAAGAACGAGATCATGATCGACACCTACCGCGCCTGGGGCATCAACCCGACGCCAATGGCCTGGTCGGAAACCTTCACCGGCCTGCAGCTGAAAGTGGTCGATGGCCAGGACAACCCCTACATCACCGTATCGGCGATGAAGTTCGATGAGGTGCAGAAGTACGTCACCAACCTGCGCTACCTGTTCTCCATCGAGCCGCTGATCGTCAGCGAGTCGATGTTCCAGGAGCAGTCACCTGAGATGCAGCAAGCCATCCTCGAAGCGGGCAAGGCCGCTACCCAGCACAGCGCCTCGTGGTTGGTGGAGCAAGAAGGCAAGATCAAGCAGGAGCTGACCGCCAAGGGCATGGTCATCGCCGATCCGGCCGATGGCGAAAAAGAGTGGATTGATCGTGCGGTGTCCCAAGTGTGGCCGAAATACTACGAGCAACTGGGCGGCAAGGATAAGTTGAACAACGTTCTCAAGGTGCTCGGTCGCGACGCGATCTAATCCTCTGCGCGAGGGCCTAACAGGCCGTTGAAAAATGTAGCGAGCGAAGGCTAGGCAAGGCGAAATCGGCCGAAAAAGCGCAGTTTACGTGATGTAAATGAGCATTTTGAGGCCGGTTTCAACGCCGCATAGCCGAGCGCAGTAGTTTTTCAACGGCCTGCTAAAGCCCAACAGTGCAAGCGCCGGCCGGCTAAGCCGCCCGACGCCCTCGACTCAGAACCGCCAGCCCGCCAACCGGCCCAGCCTGGCTATTCGTTCCACGCGGTGAAGCGTTGCGCCCTGGCCCGGGTGCAGCGCTTCGGGAGGCGCACCATGAAACCGGCCAGTACCCTGTTCAAGATCATCGACAACCTGGAAAACTACATCTGCCGCACGTTGCTGGCATTGTTTGTAGTCATCCTGTTTGCCCAGATCCTCAGCCGTAACCTGTTCAACCATTCGATCTCCTGGACCGAAGAACTGGTCACTTACATGTTCGTCTGGTTCGCCTTTTTCGGCGCCAGCTACGCCGCCAAGCTGGCAGCCCACAACCGCGTCACCTTCCAGTTCAAGTTCATGCCACGCAAAGTGGCGGTGGGCCTGGAAGCGCTCTCCGACCTGATCTGGGTTGGTTTCAACAGCTACTTTGTCTACCTCAGCGTGATCTTCTTCATGAAGGCCAATGTGTTCTGGAAATCCCAGACCCTGGGCATTCCGATGAAATACCTGTACCTGATCCTGCCCATCGCCTTCACCCTGATGACCCTGCGCGTGCTCCAGGTCAACTACTACAAACTGGTCAAGGGTATCGACATCCGTGACCCGGAAACCGAGGAGCTCGACAAGATCATTCACGACTCCGCACAGCACGACGACAGCCAACTGCGGGAGCGGGTCCATGGTTGATACCAATATTGTCTATATCCTCTTCGGCTCCTTCCTCCTGCTGCTGCTGATCGGCACCCCGATCAGCATCTCGCTGGCGGTCTCGGCCCTGGCCTCATTCGTCTACCTCGGCGAGAACCCGATCAAGTTCGTGCAGATCGCCTTCACCTCGGTAGGCTCCTTCCCACTGATGGCGCTGCCGGCCTTCATTCTCGCCGGTGCGCTGATGGAGGCGGCAGGCATCTCGAAACGCCTGGTGACCCTGGCGGAAAGTTTCGCCGGACCGATCACCGGCGGCATGTCCGCCGCCGCCGTGATGGCCTGCCTGTTCTTCGGCGCCATCTCCGGTTCCGGCCCGGCCACCACCGCGGCGGTCGGCATGCTGATGATCCCGGCCATGGTCAAGCGTGGTTACGGCAAGGGTTACGCCTCGGCGGTCACCGCCTCCTCCGGCGGCCTGGGCATCATCATTCCGCCGTCCATTCCGATGGTGATCTTCGGCATCTCGGCCATGGGCATGCTGCCGTCCTCCGATGCGGTAGAGAAGTACGGTGAATTCGGTTCGGTGTCGATTCCCAAGCTGTTCATCGCCGGGGTCGTGCCGGGCCTGATGCTGGCCGGCGGACTGTTGGTGATGAACTACTTCCGCTGCAAGAACCTGGGCTACACCGGCAGTGGCGAAGGCTGGTCCACGGCGAAGATCCGCAAGGCCTTGCGCGATGGCATCTGGTCGATCCTCGCCCCCTTCGTGATTCTCGGCGGCATCTACACCGGCCTTTTCACTCCGACCGAATCGGCCATCGTGGCGATTTTCTACACCCTGTTCGTCGGCCTGTTCATCCACCGCGAGCTGCACATCAAGGAGCTGTTCAAGTCGCTGGAGACCACCACCTGGATCACCGGGCGGGTGCTGGTGATTCTATTCACCGCCACGGTGTTCGGCCGCCTGCTGGTGGAGAACCAGATTCCGGCCATCGTCGCCGACTCGATGCTCAGCCTGACCGACAACCTCTACCTGATCTGGATATTGATCATCGGTTTCCTGCTGTTCGTCGGCATGTTCATGGAAACCCTGGCGGCGATCATGATCCTCACCCCGGTGATTCTGCCGATCGCCTACAGCCTGGGCATCGACCCGGTGCACTTCGGCATCGTGCTGATCTGCTGCCTGAGCATCGGCTTCATGACACCCCCGATGGGCGAGAACCTGTTCATCGCCTCCGGTATCTCCGGCACGGCAATCGAGGACATCTCGCACAAGGCCCTGCCCTTCGTGGCGATCCTGACCATCGCCACCCTGATCATCGCCTACGTGCCGGCGATCAGCCTGACCCTGCCCGCTCTATTGGGTTATTGACGACCCTCAGCTAGAACCAGATCGGGGTCGCCAGCGCATATTGCGCCGACGACCCCGATTTGCGTTGCACGCCGCCATACGCTGACACAAGCCTCAGCCAACGCAGCCCTGCTCGCTGAACTTGACCCGGGCCACGGCGCCGTATTTGTTTGCGTAGTTCGCCAGCAGCTCATCATCGCGCCACCACCAGCGCCTGGCGCTGGTCATCAGGCCGCGCTTGTATTCGATGCCATGGGGCAGCTCGACCCAGGGCTGGATCACACTGCCGTCCGGGTAGCTCAACAGCTCGCTCTCGGCCTCGGCGACGCCCTCGATACGCACACGACCGACACCCTCCGCGAACTCGAACTCGATGGGCACCACCTTGGTCGGCAACCACTGGCTGACCAGTTGCGCGCCGAACAGGTCGAAGATCCCGCCGCCAGCCTGGCCCGTGCCTATCGCCTCGAGCGCCTGGCGCTGCTCGGCACTGGCGCGGCTGTCGACATAGGCGCAAGCATGGCCCTGGCCCTCCTCGACCAAACCGGGAAAGCTGTAATAGAGGGCGAAACGCAGGCCATCGAGTGGCACTCCATCGAATTGACCGCTGAGAATGCTCCAGGCGCCCCAACCCATGCAACGGCCCTCGGTCGGCCGCGCATTGAAGTTGCAAGGGCAGCCCCAATCGCAATTGCAGGCGGTGAAGTAGTCCGCCTCGAAGTTCCACCGAGCCATCTTGCCTCCTCGGCCCCGCCACGTTGCGGGGCGCTGCATGCGAACGCCTGCCGTCCCGGCTGCGGCGCTGGCCAGGCCCGCTTTTGCACTGCTTCCCTGCTCGTTCGATGCAAGCCCGACGTTAACCCCACCTTGCAGTATAGGCCCGTGAAACAGGGCCAAATGCAGATGCCCAGGGGCTAGTCAGGCCGCAGACACAGGCCAGCGGGAGTGCCACTGAGCACGCGAGCAGCCCAGTGGGTCAGGCCTCGGCCGCCTCCAACGCCTGCACCAGAGCCTTGAGAAAACGCGCCGCCTCGCCCCCGGTTACCGCGCGGTGGTCGAAGGTCAGCGACAGCGGCAGGATTGGATGCACCACGACCTTGCCATCGACCGCCACCGGCTCGTCGCGAATACCACCGGCACCCAGGATCGCCACCTGCGTCCTGCGCCTAATCGGGGACCATTTCTCGCGGCAACGCGGCTTGCAATGAAACGGCAACAGACCTTAGTGACTTAAGCTGGTGCATGAATACCGCTCTTTGTGATGTCGTTATCGTTTATCTAGCCGCCCGCCTACCAGTCGCAGAAGGCGATCGCCGGTATAAGCGCCGACATACACCTCATCGCCCACCTCAACAGCCACCGACGCGCCAGCCAGGACCTTCACACCACCCTCGAACAGCACTTGCTGCTCAAGGGTGTCGGTGTTCAGGACGGACACTTTGAAACCACTTGGGCAGTGTTCGAGGTGGTTGCTGAAACAGTGGCTGAACACTTTGGCGTCTATGATTCCCGCACCTAGCAAATGGCCTTCGGCGCTGCGACTCAGGTTGTCCACCAGATACCCCACAGGCACACGCGTCAACAGTCGCTGTTGATGCAAATCAAACTGACGTATTTCCATGGCGCTCCAGGCGGCAAACCAGGCGTACCGACCATCGTTCGAGA
Organism: Pseudomonas taeanensis MS-3; assembly: GCF_000498575.2. Lineage (GTDB taxonomy): Bacteria > Pseudomonadota > Gammaproteobacteria > Pseudomonadales > Pseudomonadaceae > Aquipseudomonas > Aquipseudomonas taeanensis. Next base: position 152,965 of record NZ_AWSQ01000002.1, on the reverse strand, counting down.
CCTGCACGCCATTGGGGAACGGCGCCTCACTGCCGACGACTTTTCTCAGCGTTTGACCCGGCACCCAGCGCATCAGATAGCCGGTATCCCGACCATCGAGCAACTGATCCAGTGGCAAGGGCGGAGCCATACTCGTCGACTCGAACATCACAGTGGCGACGAAGCCGCCCTGCGGTATTGCCGCGACGTCATTGAAGCGCCCTGCCCCCGACTGCTGCACGCAGCCCCGCCAGATGCCAACCCAACTATCGCCAGCAGGCTTCAGCTCGATGAACTCGACCGCTTCGCGACCGACGTGGTTGACCACTAAGAGCTGCTGCCGACCACCGGCACGCGTGGAAAGATGGATACCATGTGCCCCAATCGCACCCTCAGGCGCCGCACAGTCAGCATCGCCCCAGCCACTCTGAGCCTCGATACTCAACGGTAGATCCTCAGCCATCTGGCTGGCCACGTTGAAGAGTCTCAAACGCGATTGGTGTTGCCCTGCCAACCCAGGCGAGACACTCATCAATAGATAGCGTCCATCCGGCGTCAGCTCCAAGTCTTCCGCGGGTTCCAGACCGCACACTGGGAGATAGCCCTGGCCCGCCACACAGGGAAGCGCATCATTGCCGGCAAGGGCCGACGTCCAATAAAGAATAAAAGCCAAGACGGTCAAAAGACGTGCAAGCGTGCACATACATTGCTCTCCAAGATTTTTGTGATTGTGTTCCAGCCTCCACGCTATCAAGGCCAGCCCGCGACACCAGACAAAACAAGCGAAAGGTGCTTTCGGTTTATCCGCAATGAACACTCTGGCCGAGTTGGTACGATGAAATGACAAGACCACAAATAGAAAGGATCCACCTCGGCGCTGCCGCAGGATCCCCGGAGATCTACATGACTAGTGCAGATAACGCCATTGACCCACGCATGTTCCGTCGAGCCCTAGGCAACTTTGCTTCGGGAGTGACTATCGTGACCGCCTGTGCTGCGGACGGCCGCAAAGTGGGTGTGACGGCCAACAGCTTCAACTCGGTGTCTCTCGACCCACCACTCATCTTGTGGAGCTTGGACAAGCGCTCCAGCGCTTGGGCAGTGTTTGAAGTTGCCAGCCATTTCACCGTCAATCTGCTGTCTTCGGATCAAATACAACTGTCCAATCACTTCGCCCGACCGCAGGAAGATAAATTCGCAGGGATCAACTACGCCAACGGCCTTGGTAACTCACCATTGCTCGAAGGCTGCTCTGGCAACTTCCAGTGCGCCAACTACCAACAGATCGATGGCGGCGACCACTGGATCATGATCGGCAAGGTCGAGAAGTTCGAAGACCACAGCCGTACACCACTGGTTTACCATCAGGGCGGCTATGCCATGGTGCTGCCGCATCCTCGCGGGCGAAAACCGGAGAATACGGACACACCTGAATCCAGCAGCCTGCTCAATACCAAGCTGGGCGACAACCTGTTCTACCTGATGATTCAGGCGGTCAACGCCAGCCATCCGCACTTCGTCCAGCAACACCTGCAACTGGGCATGCGTAACAGCGAGTCACGCCTGCTGATGGTCCTCGATAGCGCCCCAAATGCCTGCCTGGGCGACTTGCAGCAGGCCGTGGCAATGCCCGCCCGAGAAGTGGAGGAAGCCATGGCTAACCTGCAGCAAAAAGGTTATCTACACCTCGACGGCCAATTACGCCAAGTTACCCCGGCCGGTCATGCCAAATTGGAAGAGCTCTGGGAGACGGTTCTCAAAGCTCAGCAAGAACTATTCAAGGAACTCAGCGAAGGAGAGCTGGAGGTCTTCAAGAAGGGTCTGCGCCTGGCCATGGGCTCACGCTGATCACAGACTTCACGGGCGCGCTGGCGCCCGCTTCCCTTCAACTTGAATCCAGTTGTTTTCGAGCTGCCCCAGCCGGTGGGTAATTTGCCCTATATAAGCGATTACTTCGGCGTGCCCGCGGGTCTGCTGTCTCACGCCGCATGCCCCAGCGACCATATGCTTCACGATATGGCCGACTGTCTCGCTCGTTAAGCTGTCAGCCCTTGAGGGTCGCGGCGACGCCGATCGCCCTAACGCTCTGGTCGTGGTCCAACTGCAAACAGTCACGCGGCCAGCACAGCCCTGTAGCAATCGCCCATCAATAAGCGCGCCAACACGTTCGCTGCCTGCCAGCAGCAGCGAAGCCAGGCTGTACAAAGCCAGCCCGAAAAGCAACGGTAGCCGTCGGCCGTAGCGGCCGCTAACCGGCCCGTAGCAGAGCGTGCCGATGAAAGTACCGCTGCAGACTGCACGTGCGTTGCTGCCCAGCGGCACGCCGGTGAACGGATCGGTCTCCAGCGCCCCCCATGAAGACGACTCTGTCGACTATCAACAAACAACAAACGACAAACGACAAACGACAAAGGGGAGGTTCTCACCTCCCCTTTGCGGCCCTGGCTAACCTATCAGTGCTTGAGGAAGTCGATCACCAGGCGGTTGAAGGCGTCCGCATGCTCCCACTGCGCCCAATGACCGCATTTGCTGAACACGTGCAGGGTGGAGTTGGGGATCATGTTGAGCAGCTTCAGGCTCCAGTCGATCGGTACGAAACGGTCATCCCGGCCCCAGGTCACCAGGGTCTGGTGCGGCATGTTGGGAAGGTCGTTGGTGAAGTCGCCGAGGTTGAAATTGCTCAGCTCGACCGACTTGAGGAAGTTGGCCAGATGCTCCGGATGCGCCTGGATAGCCTGGTGACGAAGTTGGATCAACTCATCGGTCAATACGCTGGAGTCGTAGACGAACACGTTGAGCATGTTCTTCAGGTTTTCAAAGGTCGGCTCGCGGTAGACCTGGAACAGCAGCTTGATGCCTTCCATCGGCATCGGGGTGAAGATGCTGGTCTTGCCGACACCGCCGGCGCCCATCAGGATCATCTTGCCAAGCCGCTCGGGGTAATCGCGGGCAAACGCCAACGAGCTGCCGCCGCCCATGGAGTTGCCGACCAGGTGTGCCTTGTCGATCTTCAGTGCATCCATCAGCTGCCGGGTGGCGCGGGCGTTGACCACGAAACGCGGCTCGGCGGTGACCAGCGGATCGGACTCACCAAACCCCGGGCAATCGAGCAGGATGACCCGGTAGCCGGCATCGACGAAGGCGTCGACGTTGCGGTGAAAGTTGGCCCAGCCGGTCGCACCGGCACCGGAGCCGTGCAGCATGATCACGACTTCGCCTTCGCCGGCATCGTTGTAATGCAGTTTCCACTCTTCGGTTTCGACGAAGTGGCTGGTGTTTTCCTGGGTAAAACGACTCATAGGGGGTGTCCTGTTCTGGATAGAAAGCAATTAGTTGAATTCAGGCACGCTGCTTGAGCAGATCAAGGGCGACGTCGACGATCATGTCTTCCTGGCCGCCGACCATGCGCCGCTTGCCCAGCTCGACGAGGATGTCCACGGCCTTCAGGCCATACTTGGCCGCCGCCACTTCGGAGTGACGCAGGAAGCTGGAGTAAACACCGGCATAGCCGAGGGCCAGGGTTTCGCGGTCGACCCGCACCGGCCTGTCCTGCAGCGGCCGGACGATGTCGTCGGCGGCATCCATCAGGGTGTACAGGTCAGTACCGTGCTCCCAGCCCAGGCGTTCGGCAGCCGCGATGAACACTTCCAGCGGCGCGTTGCCGGCACCGGCCCCCATGCCGGCGAGGCTGGCGTCGATACGGTCACAGCCCTCCTCCACCGCGACGATGGAGTTGGCCACGCCCAGGCTGAGATTGTGGTGGGCATGCATGCCGGTCTGGGTTTCTGGCAGGAGGACGTCTTTGAGGGCACGGAAACGCTCGCGGATGTCCTGCATGCTCATGGCGCCGCCGGAGTCGACCACGTACAGGCAGGTCGCGCCGTAGCTCTCCATCAACTTGGCCTGTTCGGCCAGGCCCTGCGGGGTCTGCATGTGGCTCATCATCAGGAAGCCGACAGTGTCCATGCCCAACTTGCGCGCATGCTCGATGTGCTGCTTGGAGACGTCAGCCTCGGTGCAGTGAGTGGCCACCCTCACGATACGCGCGCCGGCCTGGTAGGCATTGTCCAGGTCATGGATGGTGCCGATGCCGGGCAGCAGCAGGGTGGCGATCTGCGCATGAGTCACCACCTCGGCCACCGCTTCGATCCACTCCAGGTCGGTGTGAGCACCGAAACCGTAGTTGAAGCTGGAACCCTGCAGGCCGTCACCGTGGGCCACTTCGATGGAGTCGACCTTGGCCTTGTCCAGGGCGCGGGCAATATCCTGCACGTTCTTGATCGAGTACTGGTGGCGGATGGCATGGCTGCCGTCACGCAGGGTGACGTCGGATATATAGAGTTTCTTGCCGGGATTGAAAGTCATGGTCGTATCCTCAGGCCTGGATCAGCGACTGCGCCATGCGTTCGGCGGTGGCCAACGCAGCGGAGGTCATGATGTCGAGATTGCCGGCGTAGGCCGGCAGGTAATGGGCGGCCCCCTCGACCTCGAGGAAGATCGAGGTTTTCAGGCCGCTCAGGTGGCCGAGGCCGGGAATGTTCAGCGGTGCCGAGGCGGGAATGACGTCGAACTGCACCTTCTGCTTGAGACGGTAGCCCGGCACGTAACTCTGCACCGCAGCGGCCATTTCCTCGATGGAGGCCTCGACCTTGGCCTGGTCGGCCAGTTCGGACAGCACGTAAACGGTGTCGCGCATGATCAGCGGCGGCTCGGCCGGGTTCATGACGATGATCGCCTTGCCTTTCTGCGCACCGCCGATCACCTCGATGGCCTTGGCGGTGGTCTCGGTGAACTCGTCGATGTTGGCGCGCGTCCCAGGACCGGCCGACTTGCTGCTGATCGAAGCGACAATTTCACCGTAATGGACCTTGGCCACCCGCGACACGGCCGCGACCATAGGGATGGTCGCCTGGCCACCGCAGGTGACCATGTTGACGTTGGTCTCGTGCAGATTCTGCTCCAGATTGACCACCGGCACGCAGTACGGGCCGATCGCTGCCGGGGTCAGGTCGATGATCCGCAAGCCTGGTTTGTGACCGCGCAGGAACACTTCGTTATGCATGTGCGCGCCGGCACTGGTCGCATCGAAGATGAAGTCGATATCGGCGAATTCGGGCATCCGTACCAGGCCGTCCACCCCTTCGTGGGTGATGGCCACGCCCATGCGCTGAGCACGGGCCAGGCCATCGGACTGGGCATCGATACCGACCATGGCGCCCATCTCGATGTGCTTGCCGTTGCGCAGGATCTTGATCATCAGGTCGGTGCCGATGTTGCCGGAGCCGATAACCGCGGCTTTCAGTTTTTTCGTCATTGCGATTTCCTCGAAAATTATTTCAGTCGAAGCGGACCGAGCAACTGCCGATGCCCGCCAGACTCATGCGCAATTGATCACCTGCCACCACCGGCACCATGGCCGACAGCGCCCCGGACAGAATGATTTCCCCAGCCTTGAGGCTCATGCCCAGGCGGCCCAGGGTGTTGGCCAGCCAGGCCACGGCGATCACCGGCGACCCCATGGTCGCGGCGCCAGCGCCGGTGCCGACGATGCGGCCGTTCTTTTCCAGCACCATGCCGGTGGTGTAGAGGTCCAGGTAGCGCGGGTCGACCAGGCGGTCGCCGAGCACGAACACGCCGCAGGAGGCGTTGTCCGCCACGGTGTCCTGGATCTTGATCTGCCAGTCGCGGATGCGTGAATCGACGATCTCGAAACAGGCCATCACCCCTTCGGTGGCGCGCAGCACATCAGCCACGGTGACGCCCGGACCGGCCAGGTCATGCTTGAGCACAAAGGCAATTTCACCCTCGGCCTTGGGCTGGATCAGCGAACTCATCGGCACGCAGCCCCCTTGGTTGACCACCATGCGATCGGTGAGCTGACCGAAGTCCGGCTGATTGACCTTGAGCATGTCCATGACGGCCTGACTGGTAACGCCAATCTTCTTGCCAATGATCCGTTCGCCCTGCTGCACGCGGCGGCTGAGCAGGCGTTGCTGGATGGCGTACGCGTGCTCGATGGTCAGCTGCGGAAAGCGCTCGGTCAGCGGTGCGACCATGCGCGCCTGGTTGAGGGCGTCCAACAGTTCGTCACCCAGTTGCTCGATATTGATTTCCGCCTGGCTCATTGTTCCTCTCCTGAAACGTGATTTTTTTCTTCGGTCAGCTCGCTGATGGCCAAGCAGCCGGCCATCGCGCAGCCCATGTCCTCTTCCTCGCTAGCACCGGATACACCGATGGCGCCGACCAGTCGGCCATCGATCAGCAGGGGAAAGGCACCGCCCATGGCGACTATGTCCGGGCGCAGCAGCAGGTTCATGCGCACCCGTTCGCTGGCGTTGTCAATCATGTCGCCCAGGGTGCTACTGGGCAGCGCGAAGGACACCGAGGTACGGGCCTTGTCGATGGCCAGGTTGATGCTGTGCCAGGGCGTGCCGCCAACCCTGGCGAAGGCCAGCAGGTGGCCACCGGCATCCAGCACGGCGACGCTGACCTGCAGCTCCTCACGGCTGGCATGGGCCACTGCTGCCTCTACGGCCGTCCAGGCAGAAGCCAGCGGCAGGTCGCCGCCCCGGATATGCGGAAGGCTGATGCCGCTGCGGCTCATGCGTGCACCTCCTGCTTGATGGCTACCCCAGCCGCACGGGCGACTGGCTGCTCCGCGTGCTCGCAGGGTTCCTCGGGTTCAGGTTTGCAGAAATGCCGTGGCTGCAGCAGGAAGCACGCCAGTGCGGGCACCAGCACCAGCGCGACCAGCATGTTGCAGAGGAACATGAAGGTCAGCAGCAAGCCCATATCGGCCTGGAACTTGATCGGCGAAAGGATCCAGGTCACCACGCCCAGCGACAGGGTGATGCCGGTGAACACCACCACCCGCCCGGTGAAGGACAGTGCATGGGAATAGGCTTGCGACAGGCTGGAACCACGCTTCAGCCAGAACAGCATCACGCTGATGATGTAGAGCGCATAGTCCACCCCAATGCCGACCCCGAGTGCCACTACCGGCAGGGTCGCCACTTTCAGGCCCATGCCCAGCTTGACCATCAGTGCTTCGGCCAGAAAGGTCGTGAGCATCAGCGGCAGGATCGCGCAGACCGTCGCCCGCCATGAGCGGAACGCCAACAGGCAGAGCAGACTGACCGCCAGGTACACGCCGATCACCATCTGCGTGTTGGCCGCCTTGACCACGATGTTGGTCGCGCTTTCGATGCCGGCATTGCCCGCCGCCATGATGAAGCGTGCCTGATCACTGCTGAACTCGTCACTGAAGGCCTGAACCACCTCGACCACCGCATTGAGGGTCTGCGCCTTGTGATCCTTGAGGTAGGCGTACACCGAGAGCAGTTCGCAGGTCTCGTTGAACAGCTCGCGCGGCGAACGGTTGGCGGCGGCGTTGATCATCGGCTGGTTGGGCGGCAGCTCGTTCCACTTCAGCAGCCCTTCGTTCATGCCGACGTTGACCCGGCGCGCCACCCCGGCAATGGAGTGAGTGCCATCGACGCCCGGTAGCTGGCGCAGACGCCACTCCAGCTCCTCGACCAGGCGCAGGGTTTGATAATTCACGCACTGCCCGGCTGGGGTTTCCACCATGACCACGAAAACGTCACTGCTGGCCTGGTAGTTGCCGATGATAAAGGCGTTGTCCTGGTTGTAACGCGAGTCGGCGCGCAGCTCAGGTGCCCCCGGATCGAGGTCGCCGACCTTCAGGTGACGCGCCTCGAGCACAGCCCAGACGCCAACCGTGAGCGCCACCACCAGCGCCAGGGAGGCATAACGTACCTGGGTGAAACGGTCGAGCAGACGGATCGTCGTGCCAGGGCGATAGCCCGGCTCATTGCGCGCCTGCTCGGCGGCCAGACGACGGCTGGCCGCACGCCGGGAAACCCCGGTGTAGGACAGAATGATCGGCAGCAGCGCCAGGTTGCTCCACACCAGCAGGGCCACGCCGATGCTGGAGATGATCGCCAGTTCCTTGATCACCGGAATATCGACGATGGTCAGCACGGCAAAACCCACCGCATCGGCCAGCAAGGCGGTGATGCCGGCGGCGAACAGACGGCGGAAGGTGTAGCGCGCGGCGATCAGCTTGTGCGTGCCACGCCCGATGTCCTGCATGATGCCGTTCATCTTCTGCGCGCCATGGCTCACGCCAATCGCGTAGACCAGAAAGGGCACCAGAATCGAATAGGGATTGAGCTCGTAACCGAGGATCGGCAGCATGCCCAGCAGCCAGATCACCCCGACCAGGGTGCAGCCCTGGACGACCAGGGTACTGCGCCAGCAGCGGGTGAAAGCCAGCAGGATCAGCGTGGTGATCAGCACCGCGGCAGCAAAGAAGGCCAACACGGCGTAAAGACCGGAAATCAGGTCACCCATCACCTTGGCAAAGCCGATGATGTGGATGTCTACGCCCTCGGCCTGATAGCGCGTGCGAATGCTCTCGAGCAGATCGGAGAGCTGCTTGTAGTCGAGGGCCTTGCCGGTGGCAGGATCGGTGTCGAGCAGCGGCACGTGGATGATGCTGGAGCGGAAATCCAGGGCGACCAGTTGGCCGATCTCGCCGGACAATTCAATGTTGCCACGCAGCACTTCCAAATCCCGCGGCGTGCCACTGAAGCCGTCCGGTACTACAGAGCCACCATCGAAGCCCGCCTCGGTGACACCCTGCCAACGGGTTGCCGGCGTCCACAACGATTTCATGAAGGCGCGGTCTACGCCGGGAGCCAGATAGACTTCGTCGCTGATCTTGCGCAGGGTTTCCATGTAGCCAGCGTCGAAGAGCGTGCCCTCGCCTTGCACCGCCACGGCGATCCGCAACGTGTTGGCGACGCCCTTGAGTTCGTCCTGATGGGCGAAGTAATTGAGGATGAACGGGTGGCTGGCCGGGATGGTCTTGAGGAAGCTTGCGTTCAAGCGCAACTGGGTGGCCGAGATGGAAAACATCACCGTCAGCAGCAGGCACAGCGCGATGAACAGCGCACGATAGTTGAACAGGATACGCTCAAGCACATTTCCCGACTGTCGATCGAAATCGGTCAGCGAGGCGATTGTCTTGAAGCCGTCGGATACTTTACTAACCATGATGGTGGCCCTTGGAGGCTGAAGACAGGTTATTCGAGGTCAGTGGCCTGGAAACGGGTGACTCCGCGCAGACCTACCGCCAGCACATCGCCGCCTTGCAAAGGCATCAGTGCGGTGAAGGAAAATCGGCTCTGCGCTTTCACCTGCCGAAAGCTGCGCCCGCCGTCCCGGCTGTACCAGCCTGCACCGGCGGCATCGGCGAGCAGAATGGCGCGGTTTGCCAGCAGGGCACCGGCGGTCAGGCTCTGGGTGGTATCCACAGCAACCTGTTCCCAGTCGGCGTCCGCGCCCTGCCAGCGAAACACGTGGCCCCGTAAGCCATAGGCAATCACGCTGCCGTCAGCCGCACTCAGCACCCCGAAGAAACTGCCTTCGTAGGGTTCGGCCATGACCTGCACGTTGGCCATCGCGCGGTCAGCCCGATACAGGCCGCCCTGCTCACCTGCCAGGTAGAAACCTTCGGGGGCCACAGTCAGGGCATTGATGTGACGCTGCTCAGTACCGCCCAACGCGGCCAGTGACGGCTGCCAGTGCTGGCCACCGTTCTCGGTACGGAAAGCCAGGCCATAGGCGCCAACGGCAACCGCCCGCTCCCCGCTGGCGCAATGCACTGCCAGGAACGGTTTGTCGGCGCCATCCTCGACGAGCATCTCGGCGCTTTCGAGCAACTCGCTGTGCTGCTTGCGCGCCTCATCGACCAGAGCCACGGCGGCACGGTTGCCGTCGAGCTGCAGTTGCCAGGTCTGACCGGCATCGCCAGTGGCCAGAATGACCCCACGATGGCCTACGGCCCAGCCGCGTTGCGCATCGGCAAAACACACTCCGGTAAGGGTCACGCTGACCGGCACTTGTGCCTGTTGCCAACGTTGACCCTCGTCATCGGAGTAAAGAATGTGTCCGCGTATCCCCACGGTGACCAGACGCTGTCCGGCACGGGCGATGTCGCTGAGCATCGAGTGCTCGGCAAGGCGGGAAGTAACGGCCGGCTGCGACAGGCTATCGGGAAGAGTCCCAGACTGCTCAGTGTCGGCTTGCACGCTAGTGACGGCTGACAGGGCCAGCAGCACCGATATTGTTAGGTTTTTCACCACGACCACTCCGTGTGCGCATTTAAGTTGCCCTCCAGCCACATCCGGCTGAAGGGCAACAGAACATCAACTCAACGGCCACTCATCCTGAGCAGGGATTGCGGAGAGAAGTAGGTGTCCGGACGGCGTTCGGCGATCGCATACTGCTTGTCGCCGGCATCGCCCAGGGCACAGTTGTACATCCAGGCCTTGGTGCGGTGATCGTGGAAGAACCCCGTGCAGAAGTTCACCGTAGCCGGGATATCCGGGGCGGCGAACGGCGTACTCAACGAAGTGCGCCACAGGGTGCCTTCGGCGTCCCAGCCATCGAGAATCGCGGTGCCCCAGGTGTCTTCGTCGTAGTAGTACTTGCGCTTCGGTACGGCATGCCGGCTGCCGGCCTTCAGGGTGGACTCGACCTCCCAGACACGGTGCAGCTCCCAACGCATGAACTCGGGCTTGACGTGACGCGTGCCCATAACCGCCTCGTCCTTGTTGGCCAGCAGGGCGTTGTTGTTGTAGGGAATGAACATTTCCTTCTTGCCGATCAGCTTCCAGTCGTAGCGCTCAGGTGAACCGGTGCCACCGAAGTTTTCATCGACGAAGTTGGTACCGGAGGCCACCGAGTTCGGTGTATCGAAGTTGATGCTCGGTGCCTGACGCACACGCCGCTGGCCGGCCAGGTACTGCCACAAAGTGCGACCCTTCACGTGATCCAGCACGTTGTGCACCATCAGCGCCTCACCTGCACGGAAGGCTGGCTCATAGGCCAGCTGGATGGCCAGCATGTAGCGGGCATCCGGCATGCTGGCTAACGACTCACCCTTGTAGTAGTAGGGATACTGGCCATAGTCGACCGCTGCGGTGGCGAGGATGCGTTTGCCATCTGCGGTGGTAGTCCAGACCTTGTACTTGGTGTCCGTCGACTCGCCGCGCCACAGATTCAAGTGGTTCCAGTGCACCTCCAGACCAGTCTTCGGAATCGGGAATGGCGCGCCAGCAAATGCATTCTTGACGGTCAAACCGTCATTTTCCAGGGTCGTACGGGTGGCATTCTCGAAGGTGTTGTCATACACGTACTGCGGAGCTGCAGCAGTGCGGCGGGTCGGGTAGACATCGATGCGGAAGGTATCCGGATTGTCTTTAAACAGCTGCTGTACGCCGTCTGCCAGTTTGTCCCTGTACTGCTCATAGTTGGCTGCAGTGATGGTATACAGCGGCTTGTCGGCAGCGAACGGATCAAGGTTGCGGTGGCCCTGCTGATAGCCCGCCGGCACTGTAGTGAAACCGCCGTCCCAGGCCGGAATGCTGCCGTCGGCATTGCCTGCACGCTCAGCGCCCATAGGGGTCAACTCACCCTTAAGCTTGGCAGCCTGTTCAGACGAAACAGCCGCATGGCTAGATGCAATACTCAGCGCCAGTAATGAAGCGCAGAGAGCGAGGTGGCGAATCTTGTGGTTATACATGGGCAGCTCCTCAGAACGTGTAAGACGCGTTGAGCGAAATGAAATCGCGGTCGGAGTTGGTCTGTTTGTAGGTCTTGATGCCGCCGATGCTGGTAGGCGCGGACGGACCATAGAAGCCGTTGTAGCTGAGACCCACGGTGACTTGTTTGATGTAGTCGAAGGACAGACCAATGTTGTAGTTACCGCCCTTGGTCTGGCTGAAACCGCCGACCGCTGAAGAGCGCCCATCGATGCCGTAGCCGAAGCCCATCGGCACGCCGAGATCGACGCCGTCGAACACCTGGAAATAGGTGGGAGTGAACGCCACGCGAATGGCGGTTGCGTCACGCGTGCTGTTCGGATCCAGCATTGCCTCGTTCTTGTCCACCGACAGGGTACGGTTCCAGGCCAGCTCACCGAGCAGCACAGCGCTGTCCCACAAGGCATTGCCCGGCATGACACGAATCATGTTGATCTGCGCGTGCGCGGTCTTGCCGATGGCGTACAGTGGATCATCGTTGTTGTCGGCCACAGGTACCGGAGCCACGGCGCTGAGGTCGGCAACAGTCAGGCTGACCAGCGGCGCATTGCGGCGAATGGAGGCCTCGAACGCCACGTTGGCATCGCCGATGCCGGTATTGGCGCTGAAACCGTAGGCCTCGATGTCTTCCGGGAACACCAGCATGTATTCGCCGATCTTGTCAGCCGGCATACCCGGACCGACACCGGCACCGGGGCGCACTTGCACCTGAAAGTTCTTGTCGTGGTAGCGAATGGCATACAGACCGAACTCGGTACCGATGTCTTCGGCACGGTAACGGACCTGCATGCCAAACTGACCGGAATCACGCGCTTCGATATCCTCGGCACGGTAGAAGGAAGCGACAGGACCAACATTCGGTACTGCAGCAACCACGATGCGCTCGCCACCACCGTCCAGCAGATCGGCCGGGCTGAAGTAACTGCCAGCGGCCGGAATACGGGTGCGTTCCCACTCGAACTGGTAGTAGCCGCCGATCGACAGCGCCGGCGTCAGTTGCAACTCGGTAGAGAATTGCTCGACCGGCAGGGCCAACTCCTTGAACTGCGAGTTGGGTACCGAGAGTGCATGGATGGCGTTGATCGGCAGCATGCCGCCAGCAATGCCGTTATTGCCGAAAAACAGACTCTCGCCGTAGAGCAAGGAATGCTGACCCAGACGCGCCACGCCCCAGCGGTCGCCGCCCAGGCTGAAATCGCTGTAGACGAAGGCATCACGGACTTCGACGTCGCGACCGTGCAGGTCGCGGGTCTCGTTGGTGAACTCGTCATGCTCAACCGACACCGAGTTCGCCGTGAATGGCGAGTCATTGTCGTTCTTGTTGTTGTAAACGTCGTCGTACCAGGCGGCAGCGCTGACACGCGCCCCGGTGCCGTTGTAGTCGACGTCGAACTCGGTAAATAGATCGACGCGGTTGCTGATCATCGAGCCCTTGTCGAAGTTGCGATCCCCATCATCGAGGGTTGGATCGGCAATCTGCTTGTCATGCTGATCCTTCACACGCCAGGCGCCGGTGTACTTGAGGTTGGTATCCAGTCGAATCTTCAGACCGTCAGTATTGGTGTCGAACTGAAAGGCTTGCACCGGCAATACCGAGCAAGCCAACAGGGCAACGCTGAGGCTGGAAAGGCGAAAGGTCTTTTCAAACGCACGAACCGGACGCAATGCCTGCGGGTTAAGTCTGGCCATCTAGCACCTCAAAGGGACGGTATCCCGTCTTTTGTTTTTATTTAAACCGCGGCCGGATACTGGAACCGGCCACGGGTGTTACAGCGACAATCGGGGTAGGACGTCAGTCCTTGATGTTCACCGGGTTGAGGCCGTAGATCATCGGCGGCAGGCTCTGCCCCAGCAGGTAGGCGCCGAGCATGCCGGCAGTGTCGTCGGCGTTCTGGGTGATGTGGTTGGAGGCGGCAATCACATCGCGCATGATTCGCTGCAGTGGATTGTTCAGGTAGATGCCGCGCGCCGAAGTCGCCTTGAACAACAGCATCACAGCCTCTTCGCAATCGCGGCCAGCACGCGCGATATCGAGCATGTGATGGACGCGATCGAACGTCGGCACCAGCTCGCGGCGCTCAACCAACTCTGTGGTGTCCGCCATCATCTGCAGCAGACGGGCACGTGCCGAGCGCACACGCACCACGGCATTGCCCAGGCGATCCTTGACGTAGGGACTGAGCGCCGCACCACCACCATCGGTGGTGTTGGTGCGCACCTGCATCTGCCGGGTGTACTCGTCGATGCCACCCTGGGCCATGCCACAGATCAAGGCGGAGACCGAGCCGAAGAAGATCTGGTTGAATGGAAACAGGTAGTTGCTGCCGCGATCATCCAGCTCGTATTTGATCAGGCTGTGAGTGTGGTGGTAGGGGACGAAAGTCTCCTTCACATTGAGACTCTTGCTGCCGGTACCGGCCAGGCCAAAGGTGTGCCAGTCGTCCTCGATTTCCCAGGCCGAGCTGGGCACCAGCATGGAAAGACGGTCGATGACATTGCCACTGGCATCACGGCGCAGGCCACCGAGAAAAGCCCACTTGCCATGATCACAGCCGCTGGAGGTCTTCCAGGTACCACTGATCATGTAGCCGCCTTCAACCTCTTCGACCTTGCCGAAGGGCGGGTATGACGAAGCGATGATTACCGCATTGTCCTGGCCCCACACGTCTTCACACGTTTGCTCGCTGAGCGAGCCGAATTCCCACTGGTGAACGCCGAGGATCATCATGTTCCAGGCGCTGCTGCAGCAGCCACGGCCCAGTTCCATGAGCACCTTGTAGAACACCGCCGGGTTCATTTCCCAACCGCCGAACGCGGCCGGTTGCAAAATCTTGAAGAAGCCGGCATCGACGAATGCCTGGATGGTTTCCTTGGAAACCATGCGATTCTGCTCAACCGAATCGGCCTTCTCGATCAGCATCGGGAGCAGGTCGCGTGCCCGCTGAATCAGCTCGGCTTCGCTGGGAACGTGGCTGGCCGTCAGGGTGCTTTTCTTGAGTACATTCGTCATTTTCATCTCTCTCTTTTATTGTTTTCAGCGGACAGCCAGCACTTAGCCGAGAGCCGCGAAATTTCCGTTGAAGTACATCAGGGGAGATTGCTGATTCATCCGCCCGGCCAAACCGATGACCTCGCAGAGAAACATGTCGTGGGTGCTGGCCGGAATGACCTCGACCACCTGGCACTCGAAGCTGACCAGTGCGTCCTGCAGCACCGGCACACCGCTCAAACCGTCCGCCCACAGCCCGTCGGCGAAACGTTCCTCGCCGACCACGCCCTCGACCATGCCGGCAAACCGTTTGGCGATGGGCTCCTGTTGCTGCCCGAGCACATTGACACTCAGGTTGCGGCTGTCACTGATAACCCCGTGGGCGTAGACATTGCGGTTGACGCACACCAGCAGCTGTGGCGGATCGGCGGTGATCGAACAGACCGCCGTAGCGGTCAGGCCCGCTCGCTTGCTGCCGTCGGCGCTGGCAATCACCACACAGGCACCAGCCAGGTTGCGCATCGCCTGGCAAAAGTCCGGCGTCGGCACCGGCCCGATAGATTTCGCCTGGCGCATGGCCATGACTTGAGCATTCATTACGCCACCCTCCCGCTGGACAGGAAGTTCAGCACGACCTGGTTGAACTCCTCGGGCGACTCGTACTGCGGCCAATGCCCCGCCAGTTTCTTCATCACGTAGAGCTGACCCTTGGCCAGGCGCGGCAGCGCGGCCTCGGCAGCGGCCACGTCGTGAATGGGGTTGTGGCTGGTCCACAACAGCAGCGACTCGCACTGCACTTTTTCCAGCTCGATCATGTCCGGCGTACCGCCTTCGTTGACCTTTTTCAGCCGTGCATAGACCCGCGCCGCACTGGCCTGGAAGTCTGGGCGGCTGTAGATGGCCAGGCGTGAATTGACCAGTTCGTCACTCAACAGATTCCAGTTGCCCTCGTACAGCAGCCACTGCATGCGCGCCATGACCGAGTCGAAATCAGGCTGTTTGCCAGAACTCTTGGCCGACAGCTCGGCGAGGTTTTTCAGGTCTTGATGACCCTGCGGGCTGACAATCGGGATGCCGCCGGTGGTATTGAACACGGCACGCATGACCCGCTGCGGGTAACGCACGGCGAAACCACCGGTGACCACACCACCCAGGGACTCGCCGGAGATGTGCGCCTTGTCGATGCCCATGACATCCATCAGCTCGCGCAGCTGCTCGACGTAGTCGCTGATCGAATACTCGATATCCAGCTTCTTCGCCGACAGGCCATGACCGACGTAGTCGAAGGCGATCACGTGGTAGTGCTCGCCGAGCGCCACCACGTTCTTCGCATAGGCTTCCAGATGACCGCCGATGCCGTGCATCAGGATCAATGCCTCAGGCTTGCCGTGACCGGCTTCGGCAATGCGCGTGCGGCCATAGGTGGGCAGATCGACGTAACGGATCTCGGCCCCGAGAAAATCCAACCAGATACTCATATACAGGTACTCCAAACGCTGGGAAATGGCCCGACTCAGTGCTGGGGAAGTGGATTACGCTGGTGACCCCAATCGCTCATCTGATGGAAGGTTTTCACTTCCCAGTTACCTTCCTCGATCACCAGCCCACCCCAGCCGAACTCGAAGTTGAAACCAGAAGGCGTCTGCGCGTAGAAGGAGAAGGTCCGATCGTTCGGGTGATGGCCCAGCTCCAGCACGATGTGCAGACCGGCAGCCTTGGCACGGTCATAGGCCAGCCCGACGTCGTCCATGTCTTCGACCTGCACCATGAAGTGATTGAGTACCTTGGGCGTCGGAGCCTGAGCCGTGGCGATGGAGTGGTGACGGCCCGTTTTGGTGTGAAAGAAAGTCGCCTCGACCATCATTCCCGGCTGGACTTCCTGTCGGATGTAGTCGCTGATGCGCAGCTTCAGTACATCCTTGTAAAAAGCCACGGTCTCCGGGCCGTTATTGCGGTTGGCGAACGGCAGGATGTGACCGACACCCAGGTCACCGGTGACGAAGCGGCTCTTGAGCACCTTGGAGCGGAACTGATCCTTGAGGTTGGCCACGCCATGGCCGAAGAAGAACTCATGGGTAAAACCATTCGGGTCCTGGCAGCTGTAGGCCTTCTCCACATGCCGGCGGCGTACCAGCTCGGCACTCAGCTGGGTCAGTTCAACACCCTTGGCCTTGAGCTCGGCGGCGTAGGTTTCCAGCTCCGCTTCGCTGGCAAATTCCCAGCCGGCCACAATCAGGTCGTCGCACGGATTCAGCTCAAGGAAGAAGCGCTGGCAATAGTCGTCCATGCGCAGAGACATGCTGGTTTCGTCACGCTGGGCGACCTGCATGCCCATGACGTCCGTTGCAAAGACTTGCCACTTATCCAGGTCGCTTACGCCAAAACCGACGTAACCCAGAGATGAAATCTCGGCCACTGCCTTACCTCCTATTTATTGTTGTTTTCCCAGCCGGGCGGCAGGCTCGGGCAGGGTTAAAACACTCACCCGAAGCGGGTGGCGTTTTGTCTAACTAGGAGATAGCAACGGCTATGCCAGCAATTGAAGACCGTCATGGAAAAATATTTTATATATGTCTATCAATGACTTAGGCAATAAACAAAGATACCAGTGACGGCCCCCCCTTGGTCAGTCACGGCCAAGGCGTTCATAAAAATCGGATCATTGCGAATTTGATGAACTGAAAATCGTAATACCCTCCTACGTGCAGGGTCGTTCTCGCCGACATGGCGCCGACTGAAGCGCCTGCCCTGCTACTATGGGTTGCGGCTTTCCAGGCACTCGGACGAGTGTCACAGGGAGCATGCGCCGCCTCAATGCCACCGATAACAGCAACAGTTGGGAACTCCGATGACCGCACCAGCAGGCAATGACTCCACCAAGACTCTCAACCAGAGCGTGCTCAAGGACATCATTACCGACCTGCGCTTTCCAGACATGCATGACCTGGCCGAACACCTGCATTTCCGCCCCGACGAAGGCTCCATCTGGCTCGGCGACAAGCGCATGCTGTTGCTGCATGCCGAGGCTTTCGGCGCACTGCGCGAAGAGTTGCTGGAGACCATGGGCAGCGACTTCACCCGTGGCCTGATGACGCGTATTGGCTACCTATCGGGCAGTCGCGATGCCGACCTGGCAATCAAGACCCGAATCAATGGCACGGAGCTGGAAATTCTCGCCGCCGGTGCGCAGCTGCATGCGTTGAGCGGCATGGTGCAGGTTGAACCGATCCGCCTCGAGGCCGACCAGAACAAAGGCTACCTGTACGGCGAGTTCACCTGGACCCACTCACTGGAATGCGACCAGCATCTGGCGCTCAGGAGCCCCAGCCAAGACCCCATCTGCTGGATGGAGGTGGGTTACAGCTCCGGCTTCCTCACGCGCCTGATGGGCAAGCGCATTCTGGTTCGGGAAACCCAGTGCCGCGGAGCCGGCGACGAGGTCTGCCGCGCCGTGGCACGGCCGATCGAAGGCTGGGATGACCCGGAAGACGACCTCAAGTACTTCCAGCCGCGCGCCAGCGACCGCCTCATGCGCCAACCGCCACAGGAACAAAAGGACGATGCCCAGGCCAAGCAGAGCAAGGCACCGTTCGGCCTGGCGTTCGTCACTGACCCGACCGCGCTGGACCGCCCGGTCGGCAGCTCGGCCGCTTATATCTCGGCGTTGCACAAGATCCAGCGGGTCGCCAGCACCCATGCCAGCGTGCTGTTGCTCGGTGAAAGCGGCGTCGGCAAGACCATGTTCGCCCATGAAGTGCACGCCAACAGCCGCCGCGCGCACAAGCCGTTTATCGAGATCAACTGCGCGGCCATTCCCGAGCAGTTGATCGAATCGGAACTCTTCGGCGTTCAGCGCGGCGCCTACTCGGGGGCCACCGAAGCGCGCCCGGGGCGCTTCGAAATTGCCGATGGCGGCACCATCTTCCTCGACGAGATCGGCACCCTGAGCATGACCGCGCAAGGCAAATTGCTGCGTGTCTTGCAAAGTGGCGAGCTGGAGCGTCTGGGTAGCAACAAGACCGTCAAGGTCGACGTGCGGGTGATTGCCGCGACCAACGAAAACCTCGCCGAAGCGGTGAAGCACGGGAGTTTTCGCAGCGACCTGTTCTATCGCCTGAATGTATTCCCGGTCACCATCGCACCGCTGCGTGAACGCAAGGACGACCTGCCGCTGCTGCTGGAAAGCTGCATCAACAAACTCTCGCGCCTGCACGAGCGGCGGATCCCCGGTATCACCCCACGCGCGCTACAACGCATCCTCGACTATCGCTGGCCGGGCAATATCCGTGAGTTCGAGAACGTCATCGAACGCGCGGTGATTCTCGCCGACGACGACGAGGCCATCGACATCCGCCACCTTTCCGGCATCGAAGAGGCCGAGGGTACGCACCAGGTAGGCACCGTCAGCTGGGATCAGGCACCGGGTATTGGCATCCGTCTATCCGGCGGCGAGCAAATCGGCGTGGGGGCGGGCCAGCAGGAAAGTTCCAGCCATGATCAGCTGCTGCAGCTTGCCAGACGCACCCTGCAGCGCGGCCCGGTCAAGTTGCCCGGCATCGAGGAGGTGTATATCGAGGAAGCCATGCGGATGAGCGAGGGCAACGTGTCCAAGGCCGCCGTACTGCTCGGCCTGAGCCGCGCCCAACTGGATTACCGCCTGAAGAAGATCGCCGGCGAACAAACGGACTGAAACCTGTCTCAAGCCAGGCGGCGCGAGACCCACAAAGCCCACAGAAATAGCAGGCCGAGCAGCGCGAAAATCACTGAATACGGCGCGCTAGCGGCTGGCCATACGCTCCCGCCTGGCAGACTGAGCGCACTCAGGCCGGACAGCAGCACCCCGATCAAGGTGATACCGAGTGCCCCCCCCGCCTGGCGCAACAAGGTGGTGACAACGGTGCCGCGGCGCAGCAACTCGTTCGGCACGGCACGCACCATTGCCGTGTACAAACTGGGAATAATCATGCCCAGGCCAATCCGGCCGAGCACAATGCCGAGGGCAATCAGCTCCATGCTGACCGGCAACGCCAGCAACAGACAGGACAGCGCGAAGCAGGCAAGCCCGATCATCACCACCAGCCGCGGCGAAAAGCGGTCGACCAACTGACCGGCCAACTGGATACTCAGCGCCAGCGCCAGGCCGCCCAGCAGCATCAGGTTACCGGTGACCACTGCCGACTCGCCGAGGCCATCCTGCAACAGCAACGGCACCAAGAACATTGAGCCATACATTCCGGCGCCATAAGCCACGGTGACCAGGATGCCACTGAGAAACTGCGGATAGCGAAACAGCGTTGGCGTAATCAGTGATTCCACGCTGCGCTCTTGCTGGCGCCAGAACAGCACCAACAGCAGCAACCAGGCTACCACCAGCACCGCGGCCAACCAGGCCGAATAGGCCAGCAGCAGTGGCCAGGCAAAGACCATGGTGACCAGGCCGGCGAGCAATATCAGCCCAGGAAAATCCAAGCGCCCCTGGCCAGCGCGCCGCGCCTGATCAACAGGCCGCGCCCAGGCTGCCAGGCCCAGTGCGATCAGCGCCGGCGGCACGCCGAGCCAGAAGGTGTAGCGCCAGCCCACCAGCTCAACCACAAAGCCGGCCAAGGTTGGGCCAAGGGCCGGGGCCATCACCACGCCCAAACCAAACATGGACATCGTGCGCCCCTGCTTGCCGGGCAGCGCCGACTCCAAAATCAAAAACAGTGACAGCGGCTGGATTATTCCGCCACACACACCCTGCAGGGCACGGGCAATCAGCATGCTGGCCAGGCTGTCAGAAAAGCCCGCCAGGACCGAAACCAGCACATACAGCAGGAGCAGGTAGCGAAACACCCGCCAGGCCCCGAAGCGATCGGCAACCCAGGCTGCCAGCGGTGCGCAGACCACCGTCATGCCCAGAAATACCGAGGAGAATTGCTGGGCGAGGTAATGGCTGATGGCGAAGTCGCGCATCATCGGGGTAATCGCCACGTTGATGGTGGTCGCGGACATGACCACCGCAAAGGCGCCAATGACCAGCGCTGCGGTGGTCATGCGGCTGTTGGCGCGACTCACCCTGCCTCCTCAAACGACATAATTGTCGTAATCGTCATAAAAAAAAACCCGACCGAGTGGAACCGGGTCGGGCTGCACATCATGCGGCCATCAGCAGGGCGCAGACTCAGGCAAAGGCCGACTCGACGTTGGCCACGGAGCAGAAGCGGCCGATGCTGGCCACGGAGTTTGCATGCTCCTGGGCGGACGGCGAAGCACAGCAGTCCTCCAGCAACACCACATCGAAATCACGGTCATGGGCATCGCGCACAGTGGCCTGAACCACCGCCTGGGTGCTCACGCCGCTGCAGTAGATACGCTGGATGCCTTCGCGCTTGAGCAGCAGTTCCAGGCGGGTCTGGTAGAACGGCGAAACACGGTGCTTGACGATGTCCCATTCGCCATCCTGCGGAGCCAGCGTTTCATGCACCTGGCCGCCCCAGGCATTCATCTTGAGGATGCCGTTCTTGGCGATCGGACCGAACACCTGGGAGTTCAGGTTGGCTTCACGGTGGTCGTCGGAGAAGGCGACACGCACAAAGGCCACCGGAATGCCGGCGGCACGGGCCTTGCTGATGGCCTGGGCAGTCCGGGCGATGATATCGCGCTCACGCACTTGCTCGCCCAGCGGTCCCTTGCCGCTGGCGCCGTCCGCATGCACCAGGTCGTTCTGCATGTCCAAAACCAGATAAATACTTTTCATCACTGTTTTCCTATGGGTTGAATCAGTCGCACCAGAGTGCGCCGTTGATGTCGAGAATCTCGCCGGAGATAAAGCCGGCCTGTTCGGAAAGAAGAAAATGCACCGCCGCGGCGACGTCCTCGGCACGCCCCATCCGGCCGAGCGGAATCAGCGCGCGCAAGTTGTCTGGAAAGCTGCTGGTCATGCTGGTGGCAATCGGCCCCGGTGCCACGGCATTGACCCGCACGCCCCGCGCAGCCAGCTCCTTGGCGAGGAACTGGGTCATGCTGTGCACCGCCGCCTTGGACATGCCGTAGGCAATATTGCCGGCGCTGTCCTGTTCCGCCGGGTCGAGCCAGGGTCGGGCGTTGCCGCCGTTCTTGCCGACCACCGAACCGAGGTTGACGATCGCTCCCTGGCGGCGTTCGGCCATCAACTGGCCGATCACCTGACAGGGCACCAGCGTGCCCTGTACGTTGACGCGCATGACCCGCTCGTACTCGGAGATGGTCAGCTCCAACGCGCTGCCGCGCGAGACGATCCCCGCTACGTTGACCAAGGCCGTGATGGGCCCCAAGTGCTCTTCAATGTCCTCAACCACACTGCGCACGGCAATCCGCGAGGCCACATCGCAGGAATAGAAACTCACGCCCTTGCGCAGCACCTCGGGTTCGGCCAGGTCAAGCCCGGCCACCCGGTAACCCGCCGCCAACAACTGCCTACAGACTGCACTGCCGATTGCCCCAGAGGCACCGGTAACCACTGCTACGTTCATCTCAGGCTCCCTGCAGGCCGGCGGCGGTGCGCCCGGCCAAGCGACCGAAGACCAGGCCGCGCAGCACCGAAGTGCCGCCACAGTAGTTGCCGAAATAGGTGCCTGCAGTTTCACCGGCGGCGTACAGATTGCGGATCGGCTGGCCGTCGATATTGATCACCCGGCCCTGTTCGTCGATCTTCAAGCCGCCAAAGGTGAAGACGTTGGCCGAGATAATCGGATACGCCAGATACGGCCCCTGATCCAGCGGTAGCGCCCAGTTGCTCTTCGGCGGTTGCAACCCCTCGGTGGCCAAGCCGTCGAGTTGCAGCGGGCGGTAGTCGCCAGGCCGACAAGCGGCGTTGTACTGCGCCACACTCTGCGCCACAGCCGCCACCGGCAGCTCCAGTTTGGCTGCCAGTTCGGCCAGGCTGGCGGCCTGAATCGCCGACTGGTCGGTACGGATACCCAGGGTGTAGTTGGGGATATTCTTGACCTTCTGATCGAGGATCACCCAGGCAATGCCGTCAGTTTGCGCGAGGATCTTGCGCGTCACCCGCTCGTACCAGGCATCCACGGTGCCGGGCGCTTCATCGGTGAAGCGCTGGCCTTCCTTGTTGACCAGCACGCCGTAAGGAAAGATGAAGATCGACGGTTCGGAAATCCCCGAACGCGGATCAACGGGCTCGGCGTGATAGTTGCCATACTCGCCAGCGGCCGCCGCGCCTATATTCAGCGCCATCTGGATGCCCTCGCCGCGATTGAAGTAGCCGCCCTTGCACACCGGGCGCATGAGGGAGGCGCGCGGGCCGATATACCGAGTGAGCATTTCCATGTTGCCCTGGAAGCCGCCGCAGGCCAGCATCACCGCGCCGCTGAAGCACAGTTCACCCTGCGCCGGTGAGTAGGCGCGCAGACCGCTGACCTGGTTGCAGTTGTCGAGGATCAGCGAACGTGCGCTGGTCTCGTAGAAGAACTTGGCCCCCAGCGCTTCGGCGCGACTGGCCAGGCACTCGACGATGGCCTCGCCACCGCCTACGGGAAGCAGGCGCGGCTGAGTACTGGTCAAAAACTGGGTCGGCAAAAAATCAAAGCGCACGCCCTGATCTTTCAACCAGGCAATGGTGCCCGGCACGGCATCGGTAAAGCTGCCGATCACGCTGGTATCGATAAACGGCAGGCTGCGCGCCTGAACCGACCAGGCGCTGCGCTCCATCAGGCTTTCAGCGACGAAGTCCGGATCTTGGTAGCAGCCCGAGTTTTCCGCCAGAAAGGTATCGAAGTCGTCGGTGACTTCTTCATGACTTTTCATCCGCAGGTAGGCTTCGGTCCAACGGGTTTGTCCGCCCCGCTCCTCCGCTCGTGAACGTTCCAATACCGCCACACGCAGGCCGTTTTCCGCGGCAGAAACTGCAGTAGACAACCCTGCGGCACCGCAGCCGACTACCACCAGGTCGAAGTTCAGCTCAGACATTTTTTGTTCCCTCCCTCAAGTAGTTGCTACGATAGAAAGTCGCTTGCGCGGGTTCGAGGCACGCTGGACTAATAGGGCATTAGAAAAAGATGAAGAGCCGGATCGATAAGTTATGGGCCATGCAGGTGTTCACCCGCGTCGTCGAGTGCCAAAGTTTCAACCGCGCAGCCGAATCACTCGACATCGCCAATGCCACCGTGACCGCCAGTGTGCGCAATCTGGAGTCTTATCTGGGCGTCAGTCTGCTGAGCCGCAACACCCGCACCCTTCGCCTCACCGATGCCGGTGCGCGCTACTTCCGTCACTGCACCGAGCTGCTGCGCCAAGTTGAACAAGCTGAAAGTGAAATCACCGAACAGACCGGCAGCATCCAGGGGCAACTGCGTATCGAGTCGCCAGCGGCCTTCGGCAAGGACGTGATCGCCCCGCTGCTCGCCGAGTTCTGCAGCCAGCACCCAGAGCTGCAGGTGGCCCTGCGCCTGACTGACCACCCGGAAGGGCTGATTGAAAGCGGCACCGACATGGCCATCTGCATTGACTCGGTCAGCGATGCCGACCTGGTCGCCCGCCCGCTCTACCAGGCGCACTACATCGCCTGCACCACCCCCGCCCTGCTCGAGCAACTCGGCCAGCCGCAACACCCGGCTGAGCTTGACCCGGCACGCTGCCTGGGACTGTTTCGCCAGAGCAGTTTCACCGCTACAGCCTGGCAGTTTCAGAAGGCCGGCGAGCAGCATGAGCTGCAACCGGCAGGCAAGCTGAACTTCAACAGCACCGACGCCCTGATTGACGCGGCCCTGGCCGACCAGGGCTTCATCTATGTGCTGGATGTGTTCGTCAACCGCCTGATCGCGCAGGGCAAACTGGTCGAGCTATTCCCCGACTGGGAAACGTTCGGGCGGACCTTTTTCACGGTGACACCGAAGTCGCGCTTCGTCGCACCGCGCACCCGCAGCTTTATCGAGTTTTTAATGGCCAGCCTGGATACACAGCGACGTCCGCCGGTGAATGTGCAAGTCGAACTGCAACACGGGCGTACCTGAAACAGCGACCGACCAAGCCTGCAGGAGCTGGGTGACTCCTGCTGCCAGGGCTAGCGTGACAGTGGCCTTACTGCTCAAGCGCCTTGAGCAGCGCCGGCAGCAGTTGTTCCCACTCGCCCACCACACCGACCTGAGCCACGTTGAAGATATCGGCCGAGGCATCCTTGTTGATGGCGAAGATGCGACTATCCGGGCTGATCCCGGCCAAGTGCTGGGGTGTGCCGGAAATCCCCACCGCCAAGTAAATATCCGGACTGACGAACTTGCCGGAAACGCCCACCTGCCGCACCACCGGCACCAGCCCGGCGTCCACCGCCGGCAGGCTGCCGCCGAGGCTGCCGTCGAGGCGTTCCGCCAGGTCTTCCAGCAGGGCAAAACCCTGCTCGTTGAGCCCGCGCCCGCCCGACACCACGATGCGCGCACTCTCCACCGGCGGCAGGCGTTGGCCACTGATGCTTTCCTCCAGCGCGAGGGCGGCCGGCAGTGGCAATTGCACCGGCAGCCGCCGCACCTCATGCGGGGTCGACGGCACTGTTAGCTGGGGTTTGCTGGTCCGCAGGCAGGCCACCGCCAGATCGCCCTGCATGCCCATCACCAAACGCAAGCGCCCACCCCAGGTGGCACGTTCCACGACCAGGCCCTCGGCACTCCAGCTCAAGGCACTGCAACGGCCCAGTGCACAGGCGTCCAGCTCAACGGCCAAGCGTGCCGCCAGCTCTTCGCCATCGGCGCCCGGCGGCAGCAGAATCAGGCGCTGCACGCCCGGCTCCGCAGCCAGTTGGCCCACGGCAGCCGCCGCCACCAGGGCCAGCGCCGGCAGGTCGTCCGCATCGCTCAGCCCGGCATGCTCGGCCAGGAACACCGCGCCGGCTTCGGCGGCGGCAGCACGCGCAACCGCAGGAGCGGACTCGCTCGCGCCCAGGAGCACAACCTGGTAATCCACACCGCAGCTGCGCGCCAAGGACTGTGCGGCGCCCAGCGCCATGTCGAGAGCATCCGCGCCCCAGGCAAGCGGAATCAGGCTGAGAATCTGGCATTTGTCGCTCATGGCACAATCTCCTGATTGAGCTGCCCGCGCAGCAAAGTGGCGAGCGCGCGGGCCTGTGCTGTCACATCACCGTCGAGCAGCCGACACGCGCCGCCACGCTGCACTTCACGCGCCGCAGCCAACTCGGCCAGGTGCAGGGCACTGCCCTGTGCAGAGGCCGCAACGGCCGTGTCAAACGTCATTTTCTTGGCCAGCATCACGTTCTTCATCAACGGGTGGCGCAGCTTGTTGCGCTTGTCGTTGGTCACCGTGACCAGTAACGGGCCGGCGACGCGGTGCCACTGCTGGCGAATCCCGCGCTCACGCAGCAGGCGCACTGTCTCGCCCTGCCACTCGGCGAATTGCGCCAGGGAGAACAGCGGCAGACCCAGGCGCGCAGCCAACAGCACCGGCAGACTGCCTTCATCGAGATCACCGAACTCACGGCCGATCAACAGCAAATCGACCGGCAACGCCTCCCCCTCGACCAGACCGGCAATCTGTGCCGCGCTCAGGCGTGCATCCCAGGGACAGCACGGCTGCAGATCGAGCAGGCGCACACGCTCAGGCTTGTACGCCGCCACACTGCGCAACAGGTTGTCATTGTTGCAGCCACCGAGCACCAGCACCTCGATGCGGCACTCCTCACGTGCATCGCGCAGCTTCAGCGCCAGCTCCAGCGCGCCCTCGTCGAAGGGGCTGAGCACCCGACGCGATTGTCCGGCCTCGGCGATCAGGCCATCGCCGCCGATGCGGATCTCATGCAGCGGGTAGCGGTTGTCGGCTACCCCGGCAAGCAATACCAGAATGTTCATTTGTACTCCCCCGACCTCAGCCGTTCACTGCGTTGGCAGCGGCCAGGCGCCCGAAGATCGCCGCCTTGCCCAATGCCGAGCCGGTCATGTAGGCCGCGCCGTGCAGGCCGCCGACCATTTCGCCGGCCGCCAGCAGGCCTTCGATGGGCGCACCGAAGACGTCATACACGCGCATCTGTGCATCAATTTTCACCCCGCAATAGGTGCCGAATACCGCCGCGGTAGACGGGTAGGCGTAGAACGGCGGGCTGCTGATGGTACGCAACTGGCCATGCAGGTGGACCAAGTGGCGACGGCCGAAGGCCGGGGTCTCGCCCTTACTGACCGCCTCGTTGTAGGCGGCGACTTCAGCGAGGAATTGCGCCTCCGGCAGTTCCAGCAGCTTGGCCAGTTGCTCCAGGCTGTCCGCCTGGACGAACAACCCCTCCTCCAGGCGCCGCTCGAAGTCGAGGATGCGCACGCGGTTATCGCCACTGTGCATGATGTCGCGGTCGAGGATCTGGTAAGTCACGCCGTAGGACTGCTGCATGCAGGCGTCGCCGAGCAGCTTGTAGGACAGCGACTCATCGACGTAGCGGCGGCCTTCCTGGTTGACCGCGATCGCCCCCTTGTACACAGCCAGGCAGGCGTGGTGATTGTTCTCATCCATCGGGTGTTTGCCGTAGGTGCCCTTGATATGCACCATGTCGCGCACATCGGCGCCAACTGCCCAGGCCATGCGCAGGCCGTCGCCCTCGTTGCCTGCGCCACCAATGAATACCGCCTGGTCATACTGCGGAGCGAAGCGATGGATCAGCTCGCGGTCATGCACGAAGCCGCCGCAGGCGAGGATGACGCCGCGCGCTGCGTGTACCTCAAGGGCCTGCCCGGCCTGCTCGGCACTGACCCCCACCACCCGCCCGGCCGCATCGCGCAGCAGGCGAAGGGCACGGCTGTTGTACAGCACCTCGACCTTACCGGTGTTGAGCGCGGCCTGTTGCAACTGACGCACCATGTCCGCCGGGTCGACGTTGTGCACACGCGGCACCGACTGCCCGGAGGCGGCCTCGATCACCGGCTGGAAGCTCACCCCATGGGCCTTGAGCCATTCGTAGGTGGCTAGCTGGTGGTCGCTGTAGGCGCGGACGATGGCTTCGTCGCACTCACCCTTGCCCACCTCGACCAGATCGCGAAACAGCAACTCGGCGGAATCCTCGATACCACGCTGGTGCTGCAGATCGGTGCCGGCAAACGCCAGGCAGCCGCCACTCATCGCCGAGGATCCGCCGGCTGCCGCGGTCTTCTCCAGCAGCAACACGTTCACCCCGGCCTCGGCGGCGCTCAGCGCCGCCGCGAAACCGGCCAGGCCACCACCGATTACCAACAGTTGGGTTTGCAGGGTATTGCTCATGTTCTGTACTCCTCAGCGCGGCTCGAGAAAACGCTCGGCCAACCCATAGAATTCAAAAATCTCGCGCACCCGCGCCGGGTCCGGGCGGGCCGAGAAATAACCGCTATTGCAGGTGTGGGTACCATTGGCGCGTTGCAGGTCGACCATCGCCTCGGCCTGCTTGATCCAGGCACCCAGGGAGTCGAGCACCGGTACGCCATCCACCTCGCTGATGCCATGGCTGGCCAGCAACACGTTAAGGGGGGCCTCGCCGGGGATGATCACTTCAGCACCATCGGCAATCAGTGCGCGGGCGGCGGTGCGAAAGCGCTCGATCAGCGCGGTCGGGTCGGAGAACGCGGCCAGCACGTCGGCGAAGCGGAAGCCGACGTGGCGAACCCCGGCCAGGCGCTGGCCGAGTCCGTGGCGCACGGCGTTGTCGCTGACCAGTTCGGCCAGCTCGTCGATAAACACCAGCACGCCGAACTTGCGCCCGAGCATGCAGGCGGTGAGCATCGCCGACTCGCCATAGCCGACCACCGGTATGCTCAGCAGACTGCGAATATCGCGCAGCGCCGGCTCCGGCAAGGTGCTGATGGCATAGGCGTCATAACCCTGGCTTTCGGCGTTGATGCCGTTGGCCATGAACTGCAGGCCATGCAGGTACTGGATGGCCGCGTGCTTGATATCATCGCCTGGATAATTGCTGCGGTAGGTGCCGGGCTGCATGCCATGCATGTCGATCACGGTGTCCGCGCGCGCGACTTTCTTGAAGTGCGCGCGCAGGGCCGCGTCGTAGGCGCCCAGGTCGCTGAGAACGGTGAAGCTTTGATGCCAGATGCGAATGCTCATGATCGATCCTTGTCAGGCGGGATGGCTGTCAGTAACGACTGCTCGGAGAAGTGGAAAGGGCCATATCGGGAACTGGCTGCGCCGCGGCCTGGGCACCGGCAATACGCCCGAGCACTGAACCGGAGGTCAGCCCGGCACCACCGGCGTACTTGACGTAGTAAAGGTTGCCGACGAGTTCGCCAGCGGCGTACAGGCCCTCGATAGCCAGGCCGTTCTCGTCGATCACCCGCGCCTGGCTGTCCACCTGTAGGCCGCCGAAGGTGAAGGTGATACCGCAGGTCACCGCATAGGCGACGAAGGGCGGCTTGCTCAGTGGGTTGGCCCAGTTCGACTTGGGGATGCTCAGGCCATGGGTCGAGCGCCCGTCACGCTCCGCCGGGTTGAACGGCACGTCCTCGCGCACGGCGCGGTTGAACTGCTCCAGTGTGTTCAGCAGGGCGTTGGCGTTGATGCCCTCGAGCTTTCCGGCCAATTCTTCCAGGCTGTTGGCGACGATCCGGGTGGCCTGGCGCACGCGGTATTCGTCGGGCAGCAGGTGCTCGCTGTGCTGGTCGAAGATCTGCCAGGCCACGCCGCCCGGCTGGCGCAGGACTTTCTCGCCCATGCCGGAATAGGTGTAATTGCGAAAATCCAGGCCTTCGTCGAAGAAGCGCTGTCCCTCGGCATTGACCACCACGCCGAGATGGAAGTAATTCTTCTGCATGTTGAGCAGGTTTAGATCGCCCATCGCCGGAGCATTCAGGTCGTAGAACACCGCATGACATCCGGACCAGTTGCCATGGGCAGCGGCCCCGGCATCCAGGGCCATCTCGATGCCGTCGCCGGTGTTGAAGCGCGAGCCGCGCACCTTGGCCAGATCCCAGCCGGGGCCGAGAAACTGCGTGCGCCAGCGCAGGTTGGCGTGGAAGCCGCCGGTGGCGATGATCACCGCTGGCGCGCTGAACGCCTCGCCGTTCGCCGCCTCCACCCGCCACAGCCCATCCAGGCCACGGCTCAACTGGCGGCCGCGGGTGGCATAGAAAATCTCCACGCCGTCCTTCAGCGCGCGGCGGGTAAGCGAGTCCACCAGGCCCAACCCACCGCCGGACACCTCGATGGTCAAGCCACCCCAGAACTTGAACTTGCCATCGACCTTGAACGCCTGACGTCCATAGATCGGCATGAATCGCACGCCCTTGCCCGTCATCCAGTGCAGGGTGTCGAGGCTCTCGCTCACCACGGTGTCGAGCACTTCCGGGTCGGCGCGGTACTGGCTTTGCGAAGCCAGCTCGGCGAAAAATTCCTCACCGCTGTAGCTGCCGAAATCACTGCTCTCGATCTCGCTGTCGAGCAGATCAGGCATCAGCCGGCGCAAGTCATCGGTGCCTTCATAGGCGACGCGGAACGCCCCGCCGGTATGCGCCGAATTGCCGCCTTTCAGTTCTTCCGGGGCGCGTTCCAAGAGAGCCACTCGCGCGCCGCGCTCTTGGGCAGACAGCGCTGCGCAGAGTCCGGCATTACCACCACCGAGCACGATGACATCAAAAGTTTGCATAACTCGCCCCTTATAATCCGTTATGCCTACTGCAGAGCAGGCATCTTGTGCAGGATTATCTACAAGGCAGAGGCGCAACTTACAGGCAGCCAGGCCGAAGAGGCTGTTCATTAAAATTGCAAGATGAGCCGCTACTGCGCGCGCCCTCGCTCGCTCAGGTACGCAACTGCTGCACTATTAGCGGCAACTGATGACCCAACCAGAGGGGTTACGGCGCAACGGCTCTTGCAGGGTCAGCGCTATCGGGCGCAGGCGCCCCCCCCCCACAGGGATCGCGGCACTTGGGTACGACCTCGATGAACAGACATTTAAACGTTGTCGTGCGACTCGCAGGCCATTGATCAAGGTGGCCTCGGTGATGAAGCGCACGACTTCGGCTTCAGGCCTCCGCCGCCTCCAACGCCTGCACCAGAGCCTTGAGAAAACGCGCCGCCTCGCCCCCGGTTACCGCGCGGTGGTCGAAGGTCAGCGACAGCGGCAGGATTGGATGCACCACGACCTTGCCATCGACCGCCACCGGCTCGTCGCGAATACCACCGGCACCCAGGATCGCCACCTGTGGCGGCACGATGATGGGGTTGGCGTAGCGGCCGAACAGGGTGCCGAAATTGGACAGGGTAATAGTCGCGCCCATCATCTCCTGTGGTGGGATCGAGCGCGCCTTGACGTCGGCGCGCAGGCGCGCAGCGCCCTCCTTCAGGTCCTCGGCGTTGCGTGCGCCGACATTACGCAACACCGGCACGAACAAACCCTCGGCACTGTCCACGGCGATGCCCAGATCCAGCTGCTCATGCTGCTTGATCGACAGCGATTTGCCGTCGAACCAGCTATTGAGTATCGGCTCGACCGCACAGGCCGCAGCGATGGCCTGGGCGATGCGTATCAGAGGGTCACGCGCCTGGGCCCAGCGGTGCAGGTCAGCATCGCCGACGATCATCACCGGCACCACCTCGGCATGCGAGCGCGCCATGTTGATCGCCATGCTGCGCCGCACGCCGCGCAGCTTCTCGCCGCCGAACTTGTCGCGCGCACTCTGGGTAGCAGCCTCGACATCGGCCCGGGTGATCAGGCCATCGCTGCCGCTGCCGCTGAGGCTACTCAGGTCGACACCCAGCTGCCGCGCCAGCTGCCGCACCGCCGGGGTCGCGCGTGGCGCCAGGTGCTCGCGGGTGGACGGCGCGGCGCCGACGAAGAAGCTGTCGTCCTGGGCTTCGCCGCCACCTTCCAGGCGCCCGACCACGGTGCCGGCATCGGCCTCACCCTCGTAGGCCAGCAACGGCTCGCCGACATGCAGGATGTCGCCCTCGGCGCCGAAGGTCTTCAGCACCACACCGTCATAGGGCGCGGGGATATCGACGATGGCCTTGGCGGTTTCCACCGAAACCAGCAACTGATCGGCCTTGACCTCGTCGCCGGCCTTGACGTGCCACTCGACGATCTCGGCTTCCTGCAAGCCTTCGCCCAGGTCGGGCAGCTTGAAATATTTCATGGTGTTCTCCCGATTTCACCGCTCTTTATTTGCCATCCCAGCAAGCAGTTTTGACTTCACCGACAATCGCGGCCAAGGCCCGCTCCTGTAGCCCGGATGAAATCCGGGGGCGGTCGCAAAACTTCCCCGAATTGCATCCGGGCTACGCGAACAGCATCCATCTCGTTCCGTAGGTTGGCACTGAGTCCGCGAAGCCCAACAAGGCGTACGCCGTCCCGTGACTTCATGCGTAATTCAGTACCGTCTCGCTGGCCGCGAGGATGTCCTCGACACTGGGGATATACAGTTGCTCCAGGCGGTACAGCGGCGGCGGAATATCCGCTGCGGTGACCCGCTGGATCGGCGCCTGCAGATCCAGCAGCGCACGCTCGTAGAGACTCGCGGCGATCTCCGCGCCGACCCCGCAGCTCTTCGGCGCCTCGTGCACGATCACGCAGCGCCCGGTCTTGCGTACCGAGGCCTCCAGGGTGTCGAGGTCCAGCGGCTTGACGCAGGCGACATCGATCACCTCGGCGGACACCCCCTGTTCGCTCAGCCGTGCGGCCGCCTGCAGGGTTTCATGCACGCTGGCGCCCCAGCTGATCAGGGTCAGGTCGCTGCCTTCACGCAGGGTGAAGCAGCTGTCCAGCGGCAGGCGTTTGCCATCGTCGGCCAGCGCCTGGGGATTCATCCGGTACAACCGGGTCGGCTCGAGGAAGATCACCGGATCGGGGTCGTCGATCGCCGCCAGCAACAGGCCATAGGCGCGCGCTGGCGAGGACGGGATGACCACGCGCAGGCCGGGAATATGGGCGAACAGCGCCTCGGTGCTCTCGCTGTGATGCTCCGGCGCTCGAATCCCGGCGCCCATCGGCGTACGCAGCACCAGCGGGCAACTCAAACGGCCACGGGTACGGTTGCGCATGCGGCTGGCATGCGACACCAACTGGTCCAGGGCCGGGTAGATAAAACCCATGAACTGGATTTCCATCACCGGCTTCAAGCCTTGCGCCGCCATACCCACCGCCAGGCCGGCGATCATGGTCTCGGCCAGCGGCGTGTCGATCACCCGTTTGAAGCCAAAGGCATCGCGCAGGCCGGCGGTGGCGCGGAACACCCCACCGTTGACGCCGATGTCCTCACCCAGCACCACGACGTTGTCGTCCTCGTGCATGGCCCGGTGCAGGGCCAGGTTGACCGCTTCCAGCAGGCTGATTTTCTCATTGGCCATCTTGATTCCCTCCCTGGCTGCGTGCGGCGCGCTCCAGGAATAACTCGCGCTGTTCGGCCAGCACCGCCGGCCACTGCGCATACACATAGTCGAAGACAGTCTCCGGCGCCTGATTGCCGGCCGCCTCGAAGGCTTCGACCGCTTGCTGCACCAGCGCTTGGCACTCGGCGATCAGCGCCTGTTCGCGGCGCTCGTCCCATACCCCCTGGGCGGCGAGATAGGCTTGCAGGCGCTTGATCGGCTCTTCCTGCCAGGCCTGTTTGACCTCCTCCGCGCTGCGGTAGCGGGTGGCGTCGTCGGCGGTGGTGTGATCGCCGAGGCGGTAGCTGAGGCACTCCAGCAGCACCGGCCCCTTGCCCTGGCGGGCGCGTTCCAGGGCCAGCTGCATGCGTTCGTAGACCGCCAGCACATCGTTGCCGTCGACCTGCTCGCCATGAAAGCCCGCGCCGATGGCCTTCTGCGCCAGGGTCGGCGCGCCGCACTGAATGCGCCGCGGCACCGAGATCGCCCATTGGTTGTTGTTGACCACGAAGACCACCGGCAGCTGCCAGGCGCCGGCGACGTTCAGCGCCTCGAGGAAATCGCCCTTGCTGGTGGCGCCATCGCCGCAGGTGGTGACGGTGACCCGGTGCTCGCCGCGGATTTTCATCGCCGTGGCCACGCCACAGGCATGCAGAGCCTGGGTGGCAATCGGCACGCAGAGTGGAAAATCCTGCGCCACCACCGGGTCGGCATAGGCGCTACCGCGTTCGTCGCCACCCCAGTAGAGGAGAATTTCCTCCATTTTCACCCCGCGCATCAACTGCACGGCGGTGTCGCGGTAGTACGGCACCAGCACGTCCTCGGGCTGCATCAAACTGCCGATGGCCACACCCATGGCTTCCTGGCCGAGGGTCGGCGCGTAAGTGCCGATGCGCCCGGTACGTTGCATGGCCACCGCTTTCTGATCGAACAGGCGGGTCAGCACCATCTGCCGGTACAGGCGGCCGAGCAGCTCGAAATCATCGGCCCAGGCGGGCAAGGTGCCGAGCAGGTGGCCATCCGGGTCGAGATAGCGGGTATAGGGCAGTTTCAGACTGTCGGGCATAGCTTGACTCCTCGACACCTTGTGAATGTCTGATCGGTTCCCGAGGCTTGTGGCCTCGAGGTGGTCGGGATCGCGTAGCGGGTCGGCAGCCAGCCCACGCATCGAGGCACGGCCATAAGCCGTCACTCTCACCCCGGGTACAGCAAACGCTCGGCCAAGGCATCGGCGACGCGCGCGGGTGAGCGCTTGTCGGCCTGGGCGTGGGCGTAGACCTCGGTCAGGCGCAGGCTGATCTTCGCCAGGTGCGCGGTAATCGCCGTCAGGCTTTCGCCGCGGTGCCTGAGTGCGACGTAGATCAGGCCGCCGGAATTAATCACGTAATCCGGCGCGTAGAGAATTCCACGGGCTTGTAGCGTGTCGGCGATATCGCCGCTGGCCAGCTGATTGTTGGCCGCCCCGGCCACCGCCGAACAGCGCAATTGACCCACGGTTTCGGCATTCAACACGCCCCCCAGACCGCAGGGCGCGAGGATGTCGCAGGGTGTGCCGAGCAAGGCCGCACTCGCCACCGGATGCGCGCCGAGTTGCTCGACCGCCAGCTGCACCCGCCCGGCATCCAGATCGCTGACCAGTAGCTCGGCACCCGCCGCGTGCAACTGCTCGGCCAAGGCAAAGCCGACATGGCCGAGGCCCTGGATGCCGACGCGTAAGCCTTCCAGGTCGTCGCTGCCCAAGCGCGCCAAAGCGGTCGCGCGAATCCCGGCAAACACGCCCATGGCGGTGTGCGGCGACGGGTCGCCCTCACTGGTGGTACTGGTGACATGATTGGTGTGCTGAGCGATGCAGTCCATGTCGGCGCTGGAGGTGCCGCTGTCCATCGCGGTGATATAACGACCGTTGAGAGTTTCGATGAAGCGGCCAAAGGCTTCGAACAGTGCGCCGCGATTGGACAGGTGCGCCGGACGGATGATCACCGCCTTGCCGCCACCTTGCTCGAGCCCGGCCAGGGCGGCTTTGTAACTCATGCCCTGGGCCAGCCGCGCGGCATCGCGAATCGCGCTCTGTTCGTCGGGATACGCCAGGTACCGGCAGCCACCCAGTGCCGGGCCGAGGCGGGTATTGTGAATCGCGATAATCGCCTTGAGGCCCGTGGTCGGGTCCTGCGCCAAGTGCAGCGCCTCAAGCCGTGCGGTTTCCATGATGGCGAACATGCTACGGCTCCCTTGCTGATGATTACAGCCAGTATAGGCAGCGTCCCTGAAGGTGCCCGGCCGACCACGCATAAGCCCGCTGACGAGCAACGCCGGTCTGCATAAGCGCCGGACCGACGGACAATAAACTGCTTACCCGCCCTAGACGCAGCGCAGGCAGCCGGTTACAACTGAGCTATCACAGGAGGTGTCCATGAGCCCGCGCCAGACTTGTCTAGCTTGCCTCGACCGCGAGCCGCCTGCACTGTTCGAGGCGGCGCTCTGGATAGCCGCCGAACATGACCCGGCACTGCAACCGTTACAGCTGCTCGGCGCTCTGGCCAGCCTGCAACACCAGGTCAGCGCCGGGCTGCCCCAGTTGCCGGCCAAGGAGCTGGCGCAACCGCTGCTGCGGCGCCTCAGCGAACTGGGCTTCCAGGAAGACAGCAGCAGCCCGCTACGCCCACAAGCGGCCTTGCTGCACCAGGTGTTGCAGCGTCGCCGAGGACAACCTCTGTCGTTGGCGTTGCTTGCCCTGGAACTGGCCCGGCGTCTGGAAATCCCCTTGCAGGGAGTAAATTTTCCCGGTCACTTCCTCTTGCGCGTGCCCGGCGCCGACCACCTGCTCGACCCGTGCGGCGGTCGCCGCCTGTATCCCCGTGACTGCCGAGAACTGCTGAGCCGACACCTCGGCAGCAAGGTCGAACTGTCTGCCAGCCACCTGCAAGGCTGTACAGCAACGGACATGCTGCAGCGGCTGTCGCGCAACCTGCGCCAGTTGCACTTGTTGGCCGAGGATTATCTGGCGGCCTTGAAAGATGCCGAACGCGTACTGCAACTGGGTACACCGACGGTCACCGATCACCTGGCCCGGGCCGAGCTGTACCAGCGCCTGGAATGCCCGCATGCCGAACGCTTCGATCTGGAGCACGCGCTGCTGCTGTGCGATGACCCGGCGCAGCGCATGCTGCTTGGCGAGCGCTTGCGTCAGCTGAGCGCCACTCCGGCGCTGCACTAGCAGGCCGTAAGCTGGGTCAACGGCGTGCGCTCTGATCGGGGAAGCCCAGCATTTGACGCCGCCGCGCACCCCAGCTCAGTGTCGGTACCCGCTCCGCTGTCGGCTTACGCCGCCTGGGATAGGTTGTTGGAGCTAAGCACCGCGTAGGCGACTAACCCGGGCTACGGGACTGATGGTGATGGCTGATGTCGCCTGCGGTGCCCAGCAGGCCTTACAACAACCCCAGCACCTTGGCCCGTGCCACCGCCTGGGTGCGCCGCGCCACGCCGAGCTTGCCGTTGATGCGGCGGGCGTGGGTTTTCACCGTGTGCAGGGAGATGAACAGTTGCTCGGCGACTTCCTGATTGGAGCAGCCCTGGGCAATCAACCCCAGCACCGTCAGCTCGCGGCAGCTCAACAGCGCCTCCGCCGCCACCGGCAAGCTTTCGTCCCGGGGCGGCTCCTGGGTTGCCTGCGCCTCGAACCAGCCACAGTGGTAATTCAGCTGCCGACGCAGGGCTTGCCCAGCCTGCCGCGCGTGTAGCGCTGCCGCACTGTCCGCACACGCCGCGCTGGCCTCGGCATAGCTCAGCCACAGCTCGCTGGCGAGCGCCTGGCGACCCTGCGTCAGCGCTTGATCGAGCAACTCACGCAGTGCTTGGCGGACATCTTCACCTTGTTCCAGGTCGAGGCGTAACAGCAGATGTTGCAAACGCGGCACCAGCTCGGGGAACAGCGGGGGTGGCAGCATGGCCTGAACCCGCTGCCGGTGCTCGAGGACCCGGCCCACTGCTTCGCGGGCGCGCTCATGATGCCCCTGCCACACCCACAAATGGCTGCTGGCCAGCAGCAGGACACCGCGGTAGAGGCTGTCCGCCACCCGTTGGCGCTGCATCATGCGCTCGGCTTCGGCCAACAGGGCAAAGGCCGCGGGAATATCCTGCTGGCAAGCCGCCAGCTCCGCCAGACCGAGATAGCCGTGAAAAGCGCCGGGGTCGCCATAGTGCAAGGCCTCGTCGAGACCCGCCTGCAGCCGCTTGGCGGCCTCCTCCAAGTGACCTTGGCGCAGCGCCAAGCGCCCCAGTCGCAGGGAAATCCGCCCCCAGACCGGGGTCTGTCGCAGCAGCTGCGCATCCAACTGATCGCGCACCCGTACCATCAGCTCCTGGGCGCGGAGGAATTCCCCCCGCGCCTCCAGCAACAAGGCATGATCCAGCTCCAGCAAGGCCTCGAACACCGCACTGCCCTGGCCTCGCGCCTGCTTGAGCGCCGCATAACCGAGATACTGCGCCTCCTCCAGTCGCCCCTCGCCGATGGCCATCTGGGTCAACACCGAGCGGCACAGCAAGGCCTGCGCCCAGGCGCCTGCGGGAAGCACCTCCAGGGCCTCGAGCAGGTGACTGCGAGCCTCGCCTGCACAACCCCGGCCGTAGGCGGCAATACCGCGCAAGGCTTGCCATTGGGCGAACAGCTCACGCATGCGCTCGGCATCGCCGCGCGGCTGGAAGCGTTCCAGCTGGTCGGCGCAGGCTTGCGCCTCGTCCAGGCGTCCCACTAACAACAGTGCCCAGGCATTCAACAGGATCAACCGCGGGGTGCTGGCCAGCAGGCTCTCGGGCAGTTCACCGCGCCAGTGCAGGATCAACGCCAGATCCTGGCCCTGTAGCAGCTGCTCTTCGGTAAACCGCTCGAGAAAGCTGGCCGCGACCTCCGGCTGTCCGGCCTTGAGCGCGTGTTCCAGTGCGGTGCGCACATCGCCCTGGGCGGCGAACCACTGACTGGCGTGTAAGTGCAGGCTGCTGCAGGGCCCCGCCGACTGTGCACGCTGCAACAGGACGGCCAGCGGCGGAAAAACCTCGAGCCAGTCCGCGGCGTCATTGACCTCCTCGATGAACAGACCGCGTGCGCGCAACGCTTGCAACCACTGAGCGCCTTCACCCACGCCGAGCAGGTGTTCACAGAGTTCGGCATTGAAGCGAGGAATCTGCGCCAGCTGGCAAAGCGCGTGCAGCAGGTCGGCCGGCAGATCATGCAGCACTTCATGCTCGATGTAGTCACGCAGCAGAGCTGCGTGTTCCTCACACAGCGGCGGCCCGCCATTCTCGCGCTCACCGTGCACCGCCAGCAGGCGCAGGCGCAGGGCCGCCGGCCAGCCCTGGGTCAGAGTGAACAAGGCATCGGCCCAGTCGGCCCGCGCGGCATCCACCTGTTGCAACCAGCAAGCCACCTCGCCGGCCGTGAACGCCAGTTCCTCACGCCCCAACTCGAACAGTTCGCCTTCCAGTAACAGTCGCGGCAAGTTGCAGGCAGGTCGTCGGCGACTGCCAAGCCACCAATACAGGCCTGGAGCGGAAGCCCCGATCAGCCGGTCAAGGCAGGCATCGAGGTTGCTATCCGGCTCACGCGGGTAGTCGTTGAGCATGATCCACAGTGCGCGCGGCTCCTGCTCCAGTGCAGCGAGCAGCTGCGCCTCGCTAGAGGCCTGCGGATAGCCGAGAACGACGGCCAGTTGGCGACAGAGCTCAGCCGCTGACCAGGCCTGGCCGGCACAATTGAGCCAGAGCGGACAGTAGTCGGCTGGGCACTCACGGGCGCAATCGGCCAGCAGCACCGATTTGCCGAAGCCGGCCGGGGCGATCAACAGACGCAGTCGGCAATCCTGGGCCAACAGTCGGCGCTGCAGTTGCTCGCGCGACATATGCCCAGGTGGCTGGCGCGGCAGTAGATGCTTGCCACAAACCGGCAAGGTGAGAGGCGAAGATGGGACGTAAGCGGTCATGACGGCTCGTAATTATTGTTGTGCTAGGACCGAGACGTCTCAGGCTAGTCCCCAAATGGGTGAGCCGACAGCTGTATCACGGCGCCTTATAGCCGCCGATAAAAAAGGCGGCCCGAAGGCCGCCCAAACATGGAGAAGCGATGTACCTGCGCGGTGTTAGCGCACCCCGGCATTACGCAGGGCTGCGGGGGTGTACTCGGCGGCGCTGGCCTTGAAGCCGAACTCGTAGGAAATCTTCTCCTCGTTCTTCATGCCCAGGGCCAGGTAGCGACCGGCGACGATGTCGTAGAGGGCTTCCAGGGTATAGCCCGTCATTTTATGGTCGTAGTACTGCTGGGCATGCCCTTCGGCAACGCGCCACAACTGACCGCGACCGTCGTAGTGATC
The DNA here is from genome assembly GCF_000498575.2 of Pseudomonas taeanensis MS-3. Taxonomy (GTDB): domain Bacteria; phylum Pseudomonadota; class Gammaproteobacteria; order Pseudomonadales; family Pseudomonadaceae; genus Aquipseudomonas; species Aquipseudomonas taeanensis. The sequence continues at coordinate 113,705 of NZ_AWSQ01000002.1, read as the reverse complement.
GATCAGGGCCAACTGCCAGCTGTCCTCGTCGAAGTACATGTGGCGCTTGGCGTAGATGTGCCGTTCACCCGATTTCAGCGTGGCCTCGACTTCCCACACCCGGTGCAGCTCGTAACGGGTCAGGTCCTGGTTAATGTGGCCGGCCTTGAGCACATCGTCGTACTTCAGGCTGGGCGAATCGAGCTTGTAGCTGTTGTAGGGGATGTACATCTCCTTCTTGCCCACCAGCTTCCACTCGTAGCGATCCGGCGCGCCGGAGAACAGGTCGAAGTTGTCCGCGGTACGCATGCCGTCAGAAGCAGTACCCGGGCCGTCGTAGGCCACCTGCGGAGCACGCCGCACGCGGCGCTGGCCGGCGTTGTAAATCCACGCCAGGCGCGGTTCCTTGACCTGATCGATGGTCTCATGCACCAGCAGCACGTTACCGGCCAGGCGCGAAGGTGCGGTCACCCGCTGCTTGAAATAGAGCAGGATATTGCTCGTCTTCTCCGAGTCGACGTCGGGCATGTCGGCGGGGAACGCGATCTCGTCCTCGAACTTGACCAGGCTGTAGGAGCCATTGGTCTGCGGGGTCGCCTGGGTGATGTGGCGCTTGACGTTACCACCGCGGTAACGGGTGATGTGGTTCCACACCACCTCGACCCCGCTCTTCGGAATTGGGAAGGCGTAGTAGTGGCTGTCACTGAAGTTCTGCAGACCGTTGCCACCGTCGACACTGGTGGTATTCAGGGCGCTGCGTTTCGCTGCGGCATAGATCTCATCGGGCACCGCAGCGCTGCGATGGGTCGGATAGACCGGGATCTTGTAACTGTCGCTGTAACGCTTGAGCATCGCCAATTGCCCAGCAGACAGTTTGTCCTTGTACTGATCGGCATTGGCCGCAGTGATGGTGAACAACGGCTGCTCACTGGCGAATGGGTCGCTCAGGAAGCCTTTTCCGTCGACACTGCCGGCGTCGACCGGCAGACCGCCGGTCCACTCGGGAATCGAGCCATCGGCATTGCCGGCCTTCTCGCCACCCAGCGGAGTCAGGCTGGCGCCCAGCTGGGCCGCCTCGTCCGGTGACACCGCGGCCATGACACTGCAAGCCAGCAGCGAGAGGGTCAGGGCACTGGTTTGCAACAGTCTTTTGCTTGTTTTCATGTGCATGGTCTTCCTCATGATTCCTGGCCGCTTAGAAGTTCACGCCGAAGCTGAGCGCGACAAAGTCGCGGTCGGTGACGGTGTTGTATTCACCGCCAAAGAAGTCGGTGTAACTGAGGCTGGCGTTATAGGTGTTCTGGTAATCGGCACTCAGACCGATGCTCACGGCCTTGCTGCCCTCATTGAAATTCGGCCCGTAACCGTCGACGTCATGCGACCAGGAGACACTCGGGGTCAGGTTGATCCCGGCAACCACGTTGCTGTAATCGGCGCTGGCGCGCAGGCGGTAACCCCAGGAGTTGCTGGTGTAGAAGCCATCGCCCTGGCACTCATCGGGATTGGCCGAGTTGAACGCGGCGCACACCCCCGGCGCACTGAACTCGCCGGCACCGAAAATCGGGTCACGACCGAAGCGCAGCTCGCCCACATCGTCACTGATGCCGCTGATGTGGTTGTAGCCGACCTCGCCGATCACGGTCAGGCGGCTAGCGCCGAGCACCCTGTCGAAGAACTGCAGCGCGGTAATCTGCGCCTGGGTGAACGGCTTGCGCTCGTAACCGTGGATATCGCCACCGGAGACGTTCTGCGCGCTCCCGCTGGTAAAGACTGGCGATACCGGTAAGCCGAGGGCGGCGAAGGACAGATCGGTGGAGTTGATCTGCATCGGCATGTTCGGCCGGTAGCTGACCTCACCGGACAATGCGGTGCCACCGACATTGGTCTGGAAGCTCAGGCCATAGAGACGGATATCCTCGGGATACTCGACGAAATAGCGGGCATTCGGCGCGCCGGGAATGAAGGCCGGCGAAGGGGTGGTGGTGCGAATGGTGCTGAACACCGGACCACGGCTGTGGTAGTTCAGGGCATAGAGACCGAACTCGGTGTCATTCAGCTGCTCGGCGAACCAACGCAGGGCAACCCCGTACTGGCCACTGTCACGCGCATCACGGTCGCCGGCACGCGGGATGTAGACGTTTTCCCCCGGCGCGAAGCTGTTGTTCGACTCACCCGGCGGCAGGTCCGGGCCGAACACCACCAGTCGGTCCTCACAACCATCGGCGATCACGTCGGCGGTGGAGAAGAAGGTCCCGCAGTTGTCAGCCACCGTCTGGTCCCACTCCAGCTGGTAGAAGGCTTCCATGCTCACGCTGTCGGTCAGGCTCTGCGACAGGTAAAGCATGTTGACCGGGATCAGACCTTCCTTGATCTCCGCACCAGGACGGCGGAAGGCGGCGGCGTCGATCGGGTTGATCGAGTTGATCGAGTTCTGGATGAAGGTACTCTCGCCCCAGCTGACCACCTGCTTGCCGACTCGTACGCTGCCGGGCAGGTTGCCGATGGTGTAGTTGTGGTAGATGAAGGCGTCGAGGATCTCCGCACCGGAAGATTGCGCGGCCTGCTTACGGTTGTGGTCCTGGATGTCGTAGAACAACCGGTGCTCGTCCTTGGTCTCGAAGTCGTACCAGTACTTGCCGCGGATAAAAACGCCGGTGTCACCATATTTCAGCTCGAGATCATGGATACCCTTGAAGATCTTCGAGAAGGTCTCCCCCTTCTTGAAGTTCAACCGGCCATCGTCCGAGGTGCGCGAAGAGGCCTTACCGCCACTGGCGGTGGAGACAAAGTCCGGGTCCGCCCCGCGCACCGACCAACTGGCACCCACTGACAACGCAGAGTCGAACTGACCTTCTAGTTCACCGACATTGAAGGTAAGCGCCTCGACCTGTGCGACACAGCCCAAGGTGGCAGCTACGGCTACGGCCAGTGCGCGCGGTTGGAAGAAGGCATGTCTTGTTCTTGTTGTCATGCGGCTCTCCTGGAAAGCTCGGTTTCGTGTTGAGGCTCCACGCTACCGAGTCGTCCTCCCCGTGGATAAGCGCCCGAAAGAGGTATTTGGCCTGTCACTCGAAAGAGTGAACCCCTCGCTGCAGCGGCGCTTGCCGCTGGCGCATGCGCAGACTGGATGCCCCGCTATTGCCCGGATGAATACCTGTGCGCGCCCGCCACTCCGGCGAGCGCCCACGCTAGCCAGGCTTCTGGGCTGGGGTTTTGCGCCCGGCCGAAGCCACGCTGTATCTAAATCAATACAACGTAACGAAAGCGACACAAAGCAGCCAGCCCGCGACACCTCGGGCCTTTCCGCGGGCTCAGCAGTCCCATCTGCAGCATTCGTATCGAATTCAATACAACAGAGACTCGAACATTTCCCAAAAATAAACATAACACATTGATTTAATTGAAAAAAATAACAATGGCACCACCCTTGCTAACGTTTATCCCCCAAGCGCTCGCTGCCTGGCACGAGCACCTTGATCATCGCCCGCACAAGAATCGGGCGAGCCCCCTACTTGAGGAGTTCACATGAGCGAGTTGCGTTTTACCGTTGATCACGAATGGCTGCGTCAAGACGCAGATGGCCTGGTCACAGTCGGCATCACTGCTTATGCCCAGGAAGCCTTGGGTGATGTGGTGTTCGTACAACTGCCGGAGCCGCAGACCTATGGCGAGGGCGACGAAGTCGCGGTGCTGGAATCGGTCAAAGCGGCCAGCAACATCGCCATGCCCCTGGCAGGCGAAATCGTCGAAGTGAATGCCGAGCTGGACGGCAGCCCCGAGCTGGTCAACGAAGATCCGCTGGGCAAAGGCTGGTTCTTCCGCTTCCGTCCGACCGACGCGGCAGCCGTGGCCGCACTGCTCGACCAGGCTGGTTACGACCGCCTGCTGAAAGCCAACGACGACGCCTGAGGTAGCCGGCATGACTGAAGCAATCGATCTGGGCACCGCCAACGAATTCATTCCCCGGCATATCGGCCCGCGTGAGGCCGATACCGCCAACATGCTCGAACAGCTCGGCTACGACTCGCTCGACGCGCTGATCGCCAGCGTGATCCCCGAGAGCATCAAGGGCAGCAGTGTGCTCGAGCTGTCGGCGGGTCTCAGCGAAGCCGACGCCCTGGCCAAGATCAAGGCCATCGCGGTAAAGAACCAGCAGTTCAGCACCCATATCGGTCAGGGTTACTACGGTACCCACACGCCGAGCCCGATCCTGCGCAACCTGCTGGAAAACCCGGCCTGGTACACCGCCTACACCCCTTACCAGCCGGAAATTTCCCAAGGCCGCCTGGAAGCCCTGCTGAACTTCCAGACCCTGATCAGCGACCTCTCCGGCCTGCCGATCACCAACGCCTCCCTGCTCGACGAGGCCACCGCCGCCGCCGAAGCCATGACCTTCTGCAAGCGTCTGTCGAAGAACAAGGCCAGCAACGCCTTCTTCGCCTCGCAGCATTGCCACCCGCAGACCCTCGACGTGCTGCGCACCCGCGCCGAGCCGCTGGGTATCGAAGTGGTAATCGGCGATGAGCGCGAAATCACTGACGCCAGCGCCTACTTCGGCGCCCTGCTGCAATACCCGGCGAGCAACGGCGACATCTTCGACTACCGCGAACTGGTCGAGCGCTTCCACGCCGCCAAGGCGCTGGTTGCGGTCGCGGCCGACCTGCTGGCCCTGACCCTGCTCACGCCGCCCGGCGAATTCGGCGCCGATGTAGCCCTGGGCAGCGCTCAGCGCTTCGGTGTGCCGCTGGGTTTCGGCGGCCCGCACGCCGCCTACTTCGCCACCCGCGATGCGTTCAAGCGCGACATGCCGGGCCGCCTGGTCGGTGTTTCGGTCGATCGCTTCGGCAAGCCGGCCCTGCGCCTGGCCATGCAGACCCGCGAGCAACATATCCGCCGCGAGAAGGCCACCAGCAACATCTGCACCGCGCAGGTGCTGCTGGCCAACATCGCCAGCATGTACGCCGTGTACCACGGCCCACAGGGCCTGACTCGCATCGCCAAGCGCGTGCACCAGCTGACCGCGATCCTCGCCCAGGGTCTGGCCAAGCTGGGCCTAGTCGTTGAGCAACAGAGCTTCTTCGACACCCTGTCCCTGGCCACCGGCAGCAAGACCGCCGCACTGCACGCCAAGGCGCGCACCCTGGGCATCAACCTGCGTGAGATCGATGGCGAGCGCCTCGGTCTGTCGCTGGACGAAACCACCAACCAGGCCGCCGTCGAGCGTCTGTGGCAAGTGTTCGCCGAGCCGGGCCAGAGCCCGGACTTCGCCGAGCTGGCCGCCACTGTCGCCAGCCAACTGCCACAGGCGCTGCTGCGCCAGTCGGCGATCCTGACGCACCCGGTGTTCAACCGCTATCACTCGGAAACCGAGCTGATGCGCTATCTGCGCAAGCTGGCCGACAAGGACCTGGCGCTGGACCGCAGCATGATTCCGCTGGGTTCCTGCACCATGAAGCTCAACGCCGCCAGCGAAATGATTCCGGTGACCTGGGCCGAGTTCGGCAACCTGCATCCCTTCGCACCAGCCGAGCAGAGCCAGGGCTACACTCAGCTGACCACTGAACTGGAGGCCATGCTCTGCGCCGCCACCGGCTACGACGGCATGTCGCTGCAGCCGAACGCCGGCTCCCAGGGCGAATACGCTGGGCTGCTGGCGATCCGTGCCTATCACCGCAGCCGCGGCGACGATCAGCGCGACATCTGCCTGATTCCGCAATCGGCCCACGGCACCAACCCGGCGACCGCCAGCATGGCCGGCATGCGCGTGGTGGTGACCGCCTGTGACGCACGCGGTAACGTCGACATCGACGACCTGCGCGCCAAGGCCGAGGAACACAAGGAGCGCCTCGCCGCACTGATGATCACCTACCCGTCGACCCACGGCGTGTTCGAGGAAGGCATCCGCGAAATCTGCCAGATCGTCCACGACAACGGCGGCCAGGTGTACATCGACGGCGCCAACATGAACGCCATGGTCGGCCTCTGCGCACCGGGTCAGTTCGGCGGCGACGTGTCGCACCTGAACCTGCACAAGACCTTCTGCATCCCGCACGGCGGTGGCGGTCCTGGCGTCGGCCCGATCGGCGTCAAGGCGCACCTGATCCCCTTCCTCCCCGGCCACGAGAAGATGGCGCGCAAGGAAGGTGCAGTCAGCGCGGCACCGTTCGGCAGCGCCAGCATCCTGCCGATCACCTGGATGTACATCACCATGATGGGCGGCCAGGGCCTCAAGCGTGCCTCGCAGCTGGCGATCCTCAACGCCAACTACATCGCCCGTCGCCTGGAAGAGCACTATCCGGTGCTCTACACCGGCAGCAACAGCCTGGTTGCGCATGAGTGCATCCTCGACCTGCGTCCGCTGAAAGAAACCAGCGGCATCAGCGTCGACGACGTGGCCAAGCGCCTGATCGACTTCGGTTTCCACGCCCCGACCATGTCCTTCCCGGTCGCCGGCACCCTGATGATTGAGCCGACCGAAAGCGAATCCAAGGAAGAACTGGACCGCTTCTGCGACGCCATGATCGCCATCCGCGCGGAAATCCACGCGGTGGAACGCGGTGAACTGGACCCCGAGGACAACCCGCTGAAGCACGCGCCGCATACCGCGGCCGAGCTGGTCGGTGAGTGGACCCACGGTTACAGCCGCGAACAGGCGGTCTACCCAGTGGCCTCCTTGATCGAAGCCAAGTACTGGCCGCCGGTCGGCCGGGTCGACAATGTGTTCGGCGACCGTAACCTGGTCTGCGCCTGCCCATCCATCGAGGCCTATCAGGAGGCTTAACGGCTCCACCCGTAGCCCGGATGCAATCAGGGAGCGTTTAACGGCAATCCCCGGATTACATCCGGGCTACGGGATTAAGGTCGCTGCGCTTTATCGGCGACCGTGACAGCGTTTGCAGGGGAGCGGCATGTTTCCTGTGTCGGCAAACCCATGGTGCATGCCGCCTCCCTGCAACAGCTCATTGCGCCCACGCGCGAACCCCTAACGATTCAGAAATCCCATCGCGGCAAAACCGCACACAAGCCCTTATCCGGCACGGGTCATCCCCGTGCACATACAACAAGAAAGAGGTGCTACATGGAATTCATCAGCAATCTAACCAATCAAATCAACGGACTGGTATGGGGGCCGCCCATGCTGGCGCTGATCCTCGGCACCGGTCTGTTCCTCATGCTGCGCCTGAAACTTATGCCCTTGTCGAAGATCGGCGCGGGCTTCGCCCTGATGTGGCAAGGCCGTAAGAAAGACGATGATGCCAGCGGCGAAATCAGCCCGTTCCAGGCGCTGATGACCTGCCTCGCGGCCACCGTGGGTACCGGCAATATCGCCGGTGTGGCCACCGCAATCTTCCTCGGCGGCCCCGGCGCGCTGTTCTGGATGTGGTGCACCGCCCTGGTCGGCATGGCCACCAAGTACTGTGAAGTGGTGCTGGCGGTGCATTACCGCGAGACCGACGACCGTGGCGAGCACGTCGGCGGGCCGATGTATGCGATCAAGAATGGCCTGGGCAAGAAGTGGGTGTGGCTCGGCACCGCGTTCGCCATCTTCGGCGGCCTGGCCGGTTTCGGTATCGGCAACATGGTCCAGGTCAACAGCATGGCACATGCCCTGGAAACCACCTTCGCCATCCCGCTGTGGCTGACCGGTCTGGTCAGCATGCTGCTGGTCGGCATGGTGATCCTTGGTGGTATCAAGCGTATCGGTAAAGTTGCCGCGACCCTGGTGCCGTTCATGTGCGTGGCCTATATCGTCGCCGCCATTGTGGTGCTGGTGGTTCACGCCGACGCCATTCCGGGCGCCTTCGCGCTGATCTTCACCCATGCCTTCTCGCCAGTGGCCGCAGTCGGTGGTTTTGCCGGCGCAGCGGTCATGGCCGCCATCCGTTTCGGTGTGGCGCGTGGCATCTTCTCCAACGAAGCGGGCCTCGGCACCGCCGGTATCGCCCAGGCCGCCGGCACCACCAACAGCCCGGTACGCTCGGGGATGATTGGCATGCTCGGGACCTTCATCGATACCATCGTCATCTGCACCATGACCGGCCTGGCGATCATTGCCTCCGGCGTGTGGACCAGCGGCGTCAGCGGCGCGGCCCTGTCGGCGGCGGCCTTCGAATCGGCCATGCCCGGCTACGGCGGCGCACTGTTGAGTATCGCCCTGGTGGTCTTCGCCTTCACCACCATCCTCGGCTGGAGTTACTTCGGCGAGAAGTGCTGGGAATTCTTGGTTGGCACCAAGGCAATCATGCCGTTCCGCATCATCTGGGTCCTGGCCGTACCGTTCGGCGCCGTCGCCCAGCTGGACTTCGCCTGGCTGCTGGCCGATACCCTCAACGGTTTGATGGCCATCCCCAACCTGCTGTCCCTGCTACTGCTCAGCCCGATCGTGGTCAAGCTGACCAAAGAATACTTCGCTCGTGACCGCAGCGTAGTCGCTGCCGCAGCCGCACAACGCTAAATACTGCCCTCATGGCGCGACCGTTTAAGCGGTCGCGCCCTTAATACAGGACCGCTCCCGATGTTCTCCAAAAGCCTGACCCTGAACGACTACGACCCGGCCCTGGCCCTCGCCATCGCGGCGGAAGAGTGCCGCCAGGAAGACCATATCGAACTGATCGCCTCGGAAAACTACACCAGTCCGGCGGTGATGCAGGCCCAGGGCACCGGCCTGACCAACAAGTACGCCGAAGGTTATCCGGGCAAGCGCTACTACGGTGGCTGCGAGCACGTCGACGTGGTCGAGCAGCTGGCCATCGATCGCGCCAAGCAACTGTTCGGCGCCGACTACGCCAACGTCCAGCCGCACTCCGGCTCCTCGGCCAACAGCGCCGTGTACCTGGCGCTGATCAATGCCGGCGATACCATCCTCGGCATGAGCCTGGCGCATGGCGGTCACCTGACCCATGGCGCCAAGGTCAGCTCCTCCGGCAAGCTGTACAACGCGGTGCAGTACGGCATCAATGGCGATGGCTTGATCGATTACGACGAAGTCGAGCGCCTGGCCGTCGAGTGCCAGCCGAAGATGATCGTGGCCGGCTTCTCCGCCTACTCCAAGACCCTGGATTTCCCGCGTTTCCGCGCCATCGCCGACAAGGTCGGTGCGCTGCTGTTCGTCGACATGGCCCACGTTGCCGGCCTGGTTGCCGCTGGCCTGTACCCCAACCCGCTGCCCTACGCCGACGTGGTCACCACCACCACCCACAAGACCCTGCGCGGTCCGCGTGGCGGCCTGATTCTGGCCAAGAGCAATCCCGAGATCGAGAAGAAGCTCAACTCTGCAGTCTTCCCCGGTGCCCAGGGCGGCCCGTTGATGCACGTGATCGCCGCCAAGGCCGTGTGCTTCAAGGAAGCCCTGGAGCCGAGCTTCAAGCAGTACCAGGCGCAGGTGATCAACAACGCCCAGGCCATGGCGCAAGTGTTCATCGGCCGCGGCTACGACGTGGTCTCCGGCGGCACCGACAACCACCTGTTCCTGCTCAGCCTGATCAAGCAGGGCCTGACCGGCAAGGCCGCCGACGCAGCGCTGGGCGCCGCGCACATCACGGTGAACAAGAACGCCGTGCCGAATGACCCGCAGTCGCCGTTCGTTACCTCCGGCCTGCGCATTGGCACCCCGGCAGTCACCACCCGTGGCTTCAAGGAAGGCGAATGCCGCGAACTGGCCGGCTGGATCTGCGACATTCTCGCCGATCTGGACAACCCCAGCGTGATCGAACGGGTTCGTGGTCAGGTCGCCGACCTGTGCGCCGCCTTCCCGGTCTACGCTGAATAAATACACAGGCTTCTTATGCTGACAGTCAGGCGTGGGCGGGTCCCATGCCTGAGCGTCAACAAGACCAGAAGCAGGAGCTCAGCATGTCACTCAGCGTTTTCGACCTGTTCAAAATTGGCATCGGTCCCTCCAGCTCGCACACGGTCGGGCCGATGCTCGCCGCCGCACGCTTTGCCGAAGGCCTGCGCCGCGACGACCTGCTCAACAGCACCGCATCGCTTAAAGTCGAGCTGTATGGCTCGCTCGGTGCCACCGGCAAGGGCCACGGCAGTGACAAGGCCGTGCTGCTCGGCCTCGAGGGTGAGCTGCCGGACAGCGTCGACACCACGACCGTCGAGCCGCGCCTGGCGGCGATGCGCAAAGCCGGCGTACTCAATCTGCTCGGCGAGAAAGCCATTCGCTTCGTCGAAAAAGAACACCTGGCGATGATCAGGAAACCCCTGCCCTATCACCCCAACGGCATGATCTTCCGCGCCTTCGACGACGCCGGCCTGCAGATCCGTGCGCGCGAGTACTACTCGGTGGGCGGCGGTTTCGTGGTCGATGAGGAGGCGGCCGGCGCCGACCGCATCGTCGAAGACCGCACGCCGCTGACCTACCCCTTCACCACCGGCAAGCAGCTGCTGGCCCACTGCGCCGAGCATAATCTCTCGATCAGCCAGCTGATGCTGGCCAATGAAACGGCCTGGCGCCCGGAAGCGGAAACCCGCGCCGGCCTGCTGAAGATCTGGCAGGTGATGCAGGATTGCGTGGAAGCCGGCTGCCACCACGAGGGCATCATGCCCGGCGGCCTGAAAGTCAAACGCCGTGCCGCCGCGCTTTACCGTCAGCTGTGCAAGAACCCGGAAGCCGCGCTGCGCGACTCGCTCAGCGTGCTCGACTGGGTCAACCTCTACGCCCTGGCGGTCAACGAGGAGAACGCCAGCGGCGGCCGCGTGGTAACCGCGCCGACCAACGGCGCGGCCGGCATCGTGCCGGCGGTGCTGCACTACTATATGCGTTTCATCTCCGGGGCCAACGACGACGCGGTGGTGCGCTTTCTGCTCACCGCCGCCGCCATCGGCATCCTCTACAAGGAAAACGCCTCGATTTCCGGCGCCGAAGTCGGCTGCCAGGGCGAAGTCGGCGTGGCCTGCTCCATGGCGGCCGGCGCCCTGTGCGAAGTCCTTGGCGGCACGGTGGCGCAGGTGGAGAACGCCGCCGAGATCGGCATGGAGCACAACCTCGGCCTGACCTGCGACCCGATCGGCGGCCTGGTGCAGGTGCCCTGCATCGAACGCAACGCCATGGGCTCGGTGAAGGCGATCAACGCCGCACGCATGGCCCTGCGCGGCGATGGCCAGCACTTCGTCTCGCTGGACAAGGTGATCCGCACCATGCGCCAGACCGGCGCCGACATGAAGAGCAAATACAAGGAAACCGCCCGCGGCGGCCTGGCGGTCAACATCATCGAATGCTGATAGGCCTCACCCATCCCGTAGGAGCGAGCTTGCTCGCGATCGGCTATTGAACGCATCGCGAGCAAGCTCGCTCCTACAACAGCCCAAACCCTTCGCGCATCTCGCGGCACATTAGAACCTGGAGCGACAGCATGACCAGCGAAACCCTGGCGAAAACCCCGTTACACGCCCTGCACCTGGAACTCGGCGCACGCATGGTGCCCTTCGCCGGCTATGACATGCCGGTGCAGTACCCGCTCGGCGTGATGAAAGAACACCTGCACTGCCGCGACCAGGCCGGCCTGTTCGACGTCTCGCACATGGGCCAGCTGACCCTGCGTGGCGCCAATGCCGCCAAGGCCCTGGAAAGCCTGGTGCCGGTGGACATCATCGACCTGCCGGTGGGCATGCAACGCTACGCCATGTTCACCGATGACAACGGCGGCATCCTCGACGACCTGATGGTCGCCAACCTGGGCGACGACACACTGTTCCTGGTGGTCAACGCCGCCTGCAAGGATCAGGACCTGGCCCACCTGCGCAAGCACATCGGCGAGCAGTGCGAGATCGACAGCCTGTTCGAATCGCGTGCCCTGCTCGCCCTGCAAGGGCCGAAGGCGGTGGACGTGCTGGCTCGCCTGGCGCCGCAAGTGGCCGAGATGACCTTCATGCAGTTCGCCAGCGTGCGCCTGCTCGGAGTCGACTGCTTCGTCAGCCGCTCCGGCTACACCGGTGAAGACGGTTACGAGATTTCCGTACCCAATGAACAGGCCGAAGCCCTGGCCCGAGCCCTGTTGGCCGAACCGGAAGTGGCGGCCATCGGCCTCGGCGCGCGCGATTCGCTGCGCCTGGAAGCCGGTCTGTGCCTGTACGGCCACGACATGAGCACCAGCACCACGCCGATCGAAGCCAGCCTGCTGTGGGCCATGTCCAAGCCACGCCGCGCCGACGGCGCACGGGCCGGCGGTTTCCCTGGCGCCGAGCAGATCTTCGCTCAGCAGCAGAATGGCGTGAGCAGCAAGCGCGTCGGCCTGCTGCCGCAGGAGCGCGTACCGGTGCGTGAAGGCGCGGAAATCGTCGACGCCGACGGCAACGTGATCGGCATCGTCAGCAGCGGCGGCTTCGGCCCGACCCTCGGTGCCCCCGTGGCCATGGGCTATGTGCAGAGCAGCCATGTCGCCGTGGACAGCCCGGTCTGGGCAGTGGTGCGCGGCAAGCGCGTGGCCATGAAGGTTGCCAAGACGCCTTTCGTGCCGCAGCGCTACTACCGCGGTTGAGCCGCTGGCGGGACAAGCCAGTCTTGTCCCGCTGCCAGAGCGCCTGCCCGTCAGCCCTCGCTCAGCGCCAGGGCCGCACGGGCCATCAGTGGAAGCAGAGCATGAGCACTGTAGTGGAAACCGCCGGCAAGCCGGCCAAAGTGGAAGTCGGGGTCAAACTGCGCGGCGCCGAGAAGATGGCGCGCATCCCGGTCAAGATCATTCCCACCGAAGAACTGCCGAAAAAACCGGACTGGATTCGTGTTCGCATTCCGTTATCGCCGGAAGTCGACCGGATCAAGCAGCTGCTGCGCAAGCACAAGCTGCACAGTGTCTGCGAAGAGGCCTCCTGCCCGAACCTTGGCGAGTGCTTCTCCGGCGGTACCGCCACTTTCATGATCATGGGCGACATCTGCACCCGTCGCTGCCCATTCTGTGACGTCGGCCATGGCCGGCCGAAGGCGCTGGATGTCGACGAGCCGAAAAACCTCGCCGTGGCCATCGCCGACCTGCGCCTGAAGTACGTGGTGATCACCTCGGTGGACCGTGACGACCTGCGCGACGGTGGTGCCCAGCACTTCGCCGACTGCCTGCGCGAGATTCGCGCGCTGTCGCCGCACGTCCAGCTGGAAACCCTGGTACCGGATTATCGCGGGCGCATGGACGTGGCCCTGGCCATCACCGCGGCCGAGCCGCCGGATGTGTTCAACCATAATCTGGAAACCGTGCCGCGCCTGTACAAGGCCGCGCGCCCAGGCTCGGACTTCGAGTGGTCGCTGGACCTGCTGCAGAAGTTCAAGCAACTGGTGCCGCACGTGCCGACCAAGTCGGGACTGATGCTCGGCCTCGGCGAGACCGACCAGGAAGTCATCGAAGTCATGCTGCGCATGCGCGAGCACGATGTCGACATGCTCACCCTCGGTCAATACCTGCAGCCGTCGCGCAGCCACCTGCCGGTGCAGCGCTTCGTACACCCGGACACCTTTGCCTGGTTCGCCGAGGAAGGCACCCGGATGGGCTTCAAGAACGTCGCGTCCGGTCCGCTGGTACGCTCGTCCTACCATGCCGATCAGCAGGCGCACGAGGCCAAGAACCACTGAGCCGAACTGAATAAATACTTAGCTGAATAAAAATGGCGACCCTCGGGTCGCCTTTTTTATTATTCGCTCCCTTTTCGCGAGAGCAGACGCAACACCCGGCACCCGAGCAAAGGCGCTCGCGACCGAGGCCAACCCATGGATTAAGCATTTTCACCTCGCCTCAGTTGGCACTATGCTTGCGCCATGCACACAAAAACCTACGCGCACCTGACCAGTTTCATCGACCTGCTGCTCGACGCCATCTGCGTTGTCGATGCCCAGGGCCGCTTTGTGTTCGTCAGTGCGGCCTGTGAGCGTATTTTCGGTTACACCCCGGATGAGATGATCGGCAAGGCGATGATCCAGATGGTGGTCCCCGAAGATCGGGCCAGGACCCTGCAGGCAGCCAAGGAGGTCATGTCAGGGCATCTCAAACCTTATTTTGAAAATCGCTACACCCGTAAGGATGGGCAAATCGTCCACATTATGTGGTCAGCCCGCTGGTCGGAGGCAGATCAACTAAGGATTGCCGTGGCGCGCGACATTACCGAGCGCAAACAGTCCGAGTCGATGCAGACGGCGCTCTACGCCATCTCCGAAGCCGCCCACGCCGCCGAAGACCTGTTTACCCTGTTCCAACAAATTCATCAGATCATCGGCGGCTTGCTGCCCGCGCTTAATTTTTCCGTGGCGCTGTACGATGCGACAAACGACCAGCTGAGCTTCCCTTACCATATCGACGAGCACGACCAGGCACCCGAACCACACACGCCGGCTACCGACACTCTCAGCGCCGAGGTCGTCCGCAGCGGCCGAGCGCTGCTGCTGACGCCGGAGACGCTGTCCGTGCACCCCGAGCATTTACGCGCCGTGGTGGGCCAGGACTCATTGTGCTGGCTGGGCGTCCCGCTCAACTCGCCCAGCGGCACCATCGGCGCCCTGGCGGTGAAAAGTTATGTGGGAGGTGTGCGCTACACCGAAAAAGATAAGGAACTGCTGCAATTCGTCTCTACCCAGATCGCCGCCGCCATTGAACGCAAACAGCTGCACGCCCGACTGCAATACATGGCGCAATACGACCAGCTGACCCACCTGCCCAACCGTGGCCTCTTGCATGATCGTCTGCAAACCGCGCTGACACGCGCACATCGGGAGCAAGGACGACTGTCCCTGCTCTACCTGGATCTGGATAAGTTCAAACAAATTAACGACACCCTGGGCCATGCCGCAGGCGACCTGCTGCTGCAGGAGGTGGCCAGACGTCTCAAGCAGTCCGTGCGCGAAACGGATACGGTCGCTCGCGTCGGCGGCGACGAGTTTGTGGTGCTGCTCGAAAGCATCCAGTTGACGGAGCACGTCACAGCGGTGGCCGAAAAAATCCGTAACGTGCTCAATCAACCCTTCAAGCTGCAGAGTCAAAGCCTGTGCATCCTGCCTAGCATCGGCATCGCGCTCTACCCCGAGCATGGCTTAGAGGGCGAGCAGCTACTCAAGCATGCCGATGACGCCATGTATTGCGCGAAAATGAACGGTGGAAACCGCTTTCAGATCGACATCGAGCAGAGCCCGGCTGAGGGCGACGTTCAGGTAAAAGCGTCGGTATAAGTCGGTATATAGAGTGGGTGCTGCAACACGCACTCAAGGCCTACTCGACTCCTCCACCTGCGCCTTCAACTGCGCCAGCCCCTGTTCGAAGTCGCCACCGACCATCTTGTCCATGTCCATAGCCAGATGCACGACCTTGCCGATGAAGTTGTTGCTGCCGGTCATGCTCCAGCTCACGCGGGTATTTTCGCCCTCGGGAGCAAAGCGAAACACCACGTCATTGGTGGCCTCGAAGGGTTTCAGAAACACCAGTTTGATGCGAACCAACTCATCCGGTCGGCTCTCGAGAATGGTCATGCTGCCCTCACCGACCTCGTTGTTGCCAACCCAGCGATGGACCGCTCCAACACCAGCACTCGGCCCCTCGAAGATCGTCTGCATGGCCGGATCGCGTTTCGCCCAGGGCGACCACTGCTGCCAATTATGCAAGTCATTGACTTGAACAAACACTTCGCCCACAGGAGCGGCCATGCTGGTCGAGCGCTCGACGCGAAACTCGGCAGGCTGCATAGCAGCGATACCGAGCAACGCAACGACGAAAAACACAAGCGCGAGAAGCACGAAACGTAGCATGCTGACTGCTCTCCTGTTCAGAGAATAACCACACAAGGCCGCTATGGCTGCCTTGGGATAATAGACAGGAGCACGACACAGTTTGTTGCACCGAAGCGTGCAATGAGCTGCGCCAACGGCAAAGCCTCGGGCGCGTTCGTCCGCCCACAATGTTTCATCGTTTCGCTATTGGCGTAGCACTCCTCATACACGAACTGTCTTGCAAGCTCTACAACATCTGCTCTGTTGTTGTGCATGCCCAACAGTTGTAATAGAGCGAGTGGAGTGGTCGTGTGGCGATGCTGGAAATCGGCGGCAGTACTGCACAGCTGTTACGCGCCGATTAATCACGTACCCGCAATACTCTATGAAGCTGTTATCCGCTTTCACACACGATGGCACACTATCGTCGACTATCGACCGCGAAATACTGCCCACCTCAGCTGCCAGAGATACAAAAAGACACATTACTTATGCCTAGCAGCCTGTACGGCTAGTGACTTAACCCAAGTTCAGCTGGCTGAGGCTACCAGACAGGGCGCTGACGAGTCACAGCGGGTCATGGTGAGGTACGGCAGCGCGGTATCGAGGCGTCAGGCGCTGAAATAGACTATTTAAACTCACATGCAGGCCACTAGACATTTACTCGTCCTTCGCCATAATTACCAGGGAGCCGTGCATAACAACCTCGCTAAAAACCGTTAAAAACCACAAAAATCAATAACCCATTGTTTTTAATAGAAAACATCGCAAAAAACCGCGACATCTATCAATGATCAGTATGTGCGGCTCAGACTGCTGATTAATCGGTGACCGTAGCAGTAAGGCAAACAGCCTTACGTTGTCGCCATTAAAGTTTCATGACCATGGAAAATAACGTGACGAAAGACGAACTGCGCGCTGAACTCGAGCGCCAGGCAAACCGTTACAAGGAAGTATACGGCGGGGAAGTCATCACCTACGCCGCTCAACCGGACCCCGAGCGCAAGCCTTGGCGCAAGAAAGCCAACCTTCTCGACCAAGCATTTGAGAAGGAACTGGAAAAAATCGAAAAAGACTTGAAAGCCAAAGCCGACGAGGCAAATGACTGAGTAGTTGATGCCCATCTGAATTGTCTAATCCAGATGGGCACTCGATCGAACTTGCTCGATAAGCAGACTTGTATTGTGCTCGGCTGAGGAACAATAACTTACCGCCGCTTACCCCCCACCAATGAACCCAGTAGGCCGCGTACCAATTGCCGACCAATCTGATTGGCAACTTGGCGTACTGCTGTTTTCATCGCCAGACCAGCCAAGCTGCCGAGTAGACCACCCGTCATGCTGCCGACTCCGGCCTCAGCTTCAGTTTTGCTCGATGCAGCGGCCTCTGCCGCCTGGACACTGGCCTGCGCCGCACGCGCAGTGAGCAGCTCGTAGGCCGACTCGCGGTCAAACGCCTTGTCATAACGCCCAGCCAAGGGGGATTGACGAATTAGCGCAGCTCGCTCGGTTTCGCTCAACGGGCCAATACGCGACTGCGGCGGCGCGATAGCCACACGCTGCACCATGGCGGGAGTGCCCTTGGCCTCCATGGTGCCGACCAGCGCCTCACCTATGCCCAGCTCGGTCAGCACACTCAAGGCGTCGAAGGCCGGATTAGGGCGAAAGCCATCGGCCACCGCACGCAACGCCTTGCGCTCTTTGCTGGTGAAGGCCCGCAGGCCATGCTGGATGCGCAGGCCGAGCTGAGCCAGCACGTCATCCGGCAAGTCGTCGGGCGACTGGGTGACGAAGTACACCCCGACCCCCTTCGAGCGAATCAACCGTACCACCTGCTCCAAGCGCTCCTGCAAGGCCTTCGGCGTGTCGCTGAAAAGCAGGTGCGCCTCGTCAAAAAACAGCGCCAACACTGGTTTGTCGGCATCGCCGCGCTCCGGCAGTTGCTCGAATAGCTCGGCCAGCAGCCACATCAGGAAGGTCGCGTAGACCTTCGGCGCTTCATGCACCAGGCGACTGGCGTCGAGCAGGTGAATACGTCCGCGACCGTCACGATCGGGGTGCAGGATGTCTTCAAGTTGCAACGCCGGTTCGCCGAACAAGGCCTCGGCGCCCTGCTGCTCCAGGCTCGACAAGCGGCGCAGCAGCGCCTGTGCCGAAGTCGTGGTGAACAGTGCGCTGTCATCGCCCAGTACCTCGGGATGAGATTTCAAGTGAGCCAGCAGGGCTTTGAGGTCTTTAAGGTCCAGTAGCAGTAAACCCTCGCGGTCCGCCACCTTGAAGGCGGCATACAGCGCGGCCTGCTGACTGTCCGTCAATTCCAACAAGGCACCGAGTAACAGGGGGCCCATTTCACTGAGGGTGGTGCGCAGCGGGTGGCCGCTTTGTCCGTGAATATCCCACAAGGTGACCGGGTAGGCCGTCGGTTGGTGAGTGAGCCAGGGCATGCTGGCGATTCGTTCGGCCACCTTGCCCTGTGGCGCACCGACAGCGCCGAGACCACAGAGATCGCCCTTCACGTCCGCAGCGAACACCGCGACACCGGCATCGCTGAAACCCTCGATGAGGCGCTGCAGAGTTACGGTTTTCCCCGTGCCGGTCGCTCCCGCCACCAGTCCATGGCGATTGGCCAAGCGCAGGGCCTGGCCGACCGGCTGACCGGAAAGGTCAGCGCCGAAAACAAACTGCTCTGATACGGACATTTCGGTGTCTCCCAGGTTAAAGGATTCGTCCACGGGTGCCGAGATAGCAACACTGCAGGCCCTAGCGCCACAGACTGCGTGCAACTTACAGCCAGCTACGACTGGCAGCCGACCATAGTGAACAACATAAACCATGACCAACAGTTTGAAGTTCAGCCACAAAATTCTGCTCGCCGCCTCACTGGTGGTGATCGCAGCGTTTACCTTATTCACCTTCTACAACGATTACCTGCAACGCAATGCGATCCGCGCCAACCTGGAAAACTACCTTAATGAAATGGGGCAAGTAACCGCAGGAACCATCCAGAATTGGCTGTCCGGGCGAATCTTGCTGGTAGAAAGCACCGCTCAGTCGATCGTCACTGATCCGACACCGAACAAAGTCGTCAGCCTGTTAGAACAGAGGGCCCTCACTTCGACGTTTGCGTTTACTTATCTGGGGAGCGACGACGGTGTCTTCACCATGCGTCCAGACGCTGAGATGCCGGGCGACTTCGATCCACGTACACGCCCCTGGTACAAGGATGCTCAGAGCGCGGGCGGGACTATCCTTACCGAACCCTTCGTGGATGCCGCAACCAACGAACTGATCATCGCCATCGCCTCACCGGCGAAACAAGCTGGCGTAGTTGGCGGAGACCTGAGCCTGACCACCCTAGTCAACATCATCAACTCGCTGGATTTCAATGGGATTGGCTATGCCTTCCTGGTCAGCGCCGATGGCAAAATCCTAGTACATCCAGACAAGAGCCTGGTGATGAAAAACCTGCGCGATGTGTTCCCGGAAAACACCCCGCGAATCGACAGCAGCCTCAGCGAAACTGAAACGAATGGTGACACCCGTATCGTCACCTTTACCCCGGTCAAAGGACTACCTTCGGTCTCATGGTACGTCGGGCTGTCCATCGACAAGGACAAGGCCTATGCGATGCTCAGCGAATTTCGCGCCTCGGCCATCGTCGCCACCGTGATCGCGGTGATCCTCATCAT
This sequence comes from Pseudomonas taeanensis MS-3, assembly GCF_000498575.2. GTDB lineage: Bacteria > Pseudomonadota > Gammaproteobacteria > Pseudomonadales > Pseudomonadaceae > Aquipseudomonas > Aquipseudomonas taeanensis. Next base: position 94,356 of record NZ_AWSQ01000002.1, on the reverse strand, counting down.
CATCCTGCTGGGCATGCTGATCCGCGTGCTCATGCAGCCCCTGATCGTGATGGGCAAGACCATGCAGGACATTGCCCAGGGCGAAGGTGACCTGACCAAACGTCTGAAGGTCCAGTCCAACGATGAGCTGGGTGAACTGGCCACAGCATTCAACCGTTTCGTCGAGCGCATTCACAGCTCGATCCGCGAAGTGTCTTCGGCCACCGGCCAAGTCAACGAGGTGGCCAAGCTGGTACTCAATGCCTCCAACGCGTCGATGCTCAACTCGGATGAACAGTCCAGCCGTACTAACAGCGTGGCCGCGGCGATCAATGAGTTAGGTGCCGCCGCCCAGGAGATCGCGCGTAACGCCGCGGACGCCTCGACTCAGGCCACAGACGCCCGCCAGCAGGCAGAGGGCGGACGCCAGGTGTTGGCAAAAACCATTCAGGCGATGAACGACCTGTCCGGCAAGATCAGCGCCTCCTGCAGCAACATCGAGACGCTGAACGGCAAGACGGTGAATATCGGGCAGATACTCGAAGTCATCAAAAGTATTTCCCAGCAAACCAACCTGCTGGCGCTGAATGCGGCCATCGAAGCGGCGCGAGCCGGAGAGGCGGGCCGCGGCTTCGCCGTGGTAGCCGATGAGGTGCGCAACCTGGCGCACCGCACTCAGGAGTCGGCGCAAGAAATCGAGGGAATGATCGAGGAACTGCAAGTCGACTCCCGCCAGTCGGTCACCACCATGACCGAGAGCCAACGTTATAGCGAAGAAAGTGTGGTGATTGCCAACCAGGCAGGTGAGCGGCTGGGCAGCGTGACCCTGCGTATCGGCGAAATCGACGGCATGAACCAATCGGTGGCCACTGCCACCGAAGAGCAGACCTCGGTGATCGAGTCGCTGAACATGGACATCATCGAGATCAACACCCTCAACCAGGAAGGCGTGGAAAATCTTCAGTCCACCTTGCGCGCCTGCGGCGATCTGGAGCAGCAGGCCTCGCGCCTGAAGCAGCTGGTCGACAGTTTCCGCATCTAATAGCCTGCTCAACCGACCAAGAACAACGGGGCGCTCAATGAGCGCCCCGTTTTATGTGGGCTTAGGCTTTTCCGGTTCGTCACCGGCCTCCTGTTGCAGCCGTTTCCACAACTCGGCAGCGTCGGAAAACTCGGTTCCGTCCTCAGGGCTCAGAGCCTCGGGGTCATAACGCTTGACGCAGCCCTCACCCAAGATCGGCGGCGGACTCGACGTGGCGCGCGCGAATGGATCGCTCATGGCGCCTCCTCAGCTCTCATCATCTATCGTCCCGCAATGCACCCGTCATAAACGGCCCAAAGCACAGTTGCCCCTGGCTGAGCGCCAAGAGCAAAAGACTCCTGGCTCACTCTTCCGCCGGGTGGCCTTTATCATGCTGAGCGAACTCTTTGACCGCGCGCAACACATCATGCCGGCTGATCTGGCCGACCAGGCGCCCATCCTCGATCACCGGCATGCGGCCGAGGCGACCACGTAGAAAACGTTCGGAGACTTCGATGATGTCGGTTTCCGGCGAGATGGTCTCGACTTCGCTCGTCATATACGCACTGACGTTGCCCCCTATGGCTTCGTAGTAAGCCCCGGAGAGAATCCCCCGCAGGCAGTCCCCCTCGGAGAGCAGGCCTATCAAGTGCCCTTGGGAGTCGATCACCGGAGCACCGGAAATCCGATGTTCGAGTAGGCGATTGATCGCAGTGAATAGGTCAGTGTCGGAGCGGAAGGTCACCAAGTGGCGGGTCATGTAGTCCCGTACTTTGATTGATTTGAGCATCAGCAAACTCCTCTGGGGTGTACCGGGCGGGTACACCGCGAAGCGATCAGTCGAAGATCGCCGGATTGTCATCGTGCATCAATGCGCGGTCTTCTAAGTGATAGCGTAGCCCACGGAACAACTCCATTTTTTCTGCATCACTACCCTGCCGCAACACTTCCTCGATGCTGTTGTCATGGCTGACACGCGGCACATCCTGCTCGATGATCGCCCCGCCGTTCCATCAAGAACTCACAGCCAACCGGCAACTCGTCAGCGCGTATGCCTTGACGCGCCTAAGAACTCCCCCTTGATTCTCCGAGCAATGCCTCACCTCGATAATTCGAACCATTATAGGTAGCCAGAAAAATCACTGACCCCGGCTACGACACCGATACGGTTTGACTGGTTATGAATCACTGAAAAATACGTATGGAGAGTGCAAAAAAACTCACAATGTCAGCCATTTCAGCCAGAGCACAGGAAAGCGTAGTAATCCTGCAGACCTGGCCCACCACCATAAAATCTGGGAAGCCACCCAAGCAACTGCCAGCCTGCCACCCGATAGCAACTTCAACCCTCCCCGACCATACAGCTTTATTAAGACTTTACGACTCGCCAGCGACTTACAAAAAATTACTCAAGGGTTCTCCAGGCGAACGGAGAGTCGTGCCAACAGCCTGCAAACGAACAACTTAGTTGCGTAACTGTGGCAAATCCTTACAAAGCGGTTTACTTGTTAAAAGTGCGTGACTACTATTGCTAATACTTAGCCAACATTTCATCTACATCTCAAGGTAAGCCACATGTCGCTGATCAACGATTACCGCGCCACAGAAGAAGCCATCAAAGAACTGCAAGCGCGCCTGAAAAGCATGTCGCAAGACGACAAGCTGCAAAAAGAATTGGAATTCGAAGGTAAGCTGCGCACTCTGATGGGTGAGTATCAGAAGTCCCTGCGCGACATCATTGCCATGCTCGACCCGGACGCCAAAGCCAGCAAGGCTCCACGCGCAGCTAAGACCACCGGCACCAAGCGCGCACGTAAAGTTAAGCAGTACAAGAACCCGCACAACGGTGAAGTGATCGAAACCAAGGGTGGCAACCACAAGACCCTGAAAGAGTGGAAAGCCAAGTGGGGCTCCGACGTCGTGGAAAGCTGGGTGACCCTGCTGGACTAAGCCCTGCGACTGCACTGCAGTTTGAACGCATAAAAAACGCCAGCTATTGCTGGCGTTTTTTATGCGTGGCTGTCTACCTTCCGTACAGCCTACTCAATACCGACTGCCCGAAACAGTAACCGCCCGACTGGCAATACCAGACAACATTTTCCCGCGGCAATAGCTCGACTATCTGGCACTCGCTCAAGTTTTCAAATGGCATAACGCTGACGCAACTGCTGTGCATACTCGCGCCACCCGGCCAATAGCGCCTGCTGATCGGCCGTCGCAGTCTCGAACAGCTCTCCCAGCGCAGCCTCAAAACTCGCCAAGGTATTTGGCGCGCCGAACTCAGGCAGCGTTAAACGTTGCTGACAAAAGGTTCTCCAGCGCTGTTGTTCCTCTGTGCTTAAGCTCGGGAAAAAATTACGGGCGCGATAACGAAATAACAATTCAGGCAATCGAGCATCGTCGAACGGCCAGACATCCTGTGACAATTGTTGTGGCTCGGCACTACGCACCTGCTCGCATAAGCGCCGGTCACGATCACCGATAAAACCATCGTACAACTGCTGCTCTGGATCATCGTTGGGGGCGAAACTCTCTTCGCCATACACCTGAGCGAGTTTGTCCTGCCACAGCCCTTGTGACTCCGCGAGTTTATTCGCGCGCGTCTGATAGCCCGTCATATCCAGCTGCAAGCGTTGAATATCCTCGCTGCGCAACACACTCAAAGGCGCCACCACCGGACACCGATTGATATGCAGCAACTTCAACGGCACCGGTAACTCACCTTCCGCGAGTTGCTCGCGACGGGTATATAGCCGCTGGCGCAAGGTCTGCGCATCTTCGTCGAGTAACGGCGTGGGATCGGCGTGTAAATCACAGACGATCAAGGCATTGCGATTGCGCGGGTGCCAGGCCAGTGGCAATACCAGCGCCAAATAATGTCGGGAACCGGCGAAGCGCCCGGAAATATGCACCAGAGGCTGCAGCAAGCGAATCTTATCGAGCACCCGCTGTTTGCTGCGCAATTGATAGAGGTAGTCATACAGCTTGGGCTGCTTGCTGCGGATCAAGCGGGCCAGGGCGATGGTCGCACGCACATCGGACAAGGCATCGTGGGCCTGGCCGTGGTCGATGCCGTTGGCCGCGGTCAGCCGTTCCAACTTGAGGCTGACACGCCCCTCCTCCTCTGGCCAGACGATCCCTTCCGGGCGCAGGGCATAGGCGGCACGCACCAGATCGATCAAATCCCAGCGACTGTTGCCACCCTGCCACTCGCGGGCATAGGGATCGAAGAAATTCCGATAGAAGCTGTAACGGGTAACTTCATCGTCGAATCGCAGACTGTTGTAACCCACGCCGCAGGTGCCTGGTTGGACCAACTCGGCGTGAATGCAGGTCATGAATTCGGCTTCGCTCAACCCATGCTGCGCCAGCTGGCTCGGCGTGATACCGGTGACCAGACAAGCCGCCGGGTGCGGTAGGATATCGTCACTGGGCTGGCAGTAGATATTCAGCGGCTCGGCGATTTCGTTGAGGTCTTCGTCGGTGCGAATCCCGGCGACCTGCACGGGGCGATCGCGGCGAGGGTCGATACCGGTGGTCTCGTAGTCGTACCAGAACAGGCTGGAGGTCACGTCGTTTTTCCTAAGTCCGGAGGCCGAGGCAGTCTAGCAGGCCGTTGAAAAATGTAGCGAGCGACGGTTAGGCAAGGCGAAAGCGGCCGAAAAAGCGCAGTTTACGTGTTGTAAATGAGCATTTTGAGGCCGATTTCAACGCTGCATAGCCTAGCGCAGTAGTTTTTCAACGGCCTGCTAGCATCTGCCAGCCGGCGGATTCTTCGCCCTCTCGGCGCATTGCAAACCTTGACCCAGCGCACAGCACTACGCCCAGCAACTGACAGCGCCTTGCGGGCCAAATGCCAGCACCGCTAGCATGTCCGACTTAACGTCATAACACTCAGTACAAGGACGCCCCATGAGTGACGCCATCAGCCCCAATCCTTACGCAGCACCCATTAGCAACCTGCGAGAAGTGCAAGCCGACGGCCAGGTGCCGAGTATCGAACATGCCCTGAGCCGCGGCTATGACTTCAGTATCGGCGCAGTGCTCAGCGAATCCTGGCAGCGCATCAAAGGCACCAAAGGCATCATCATCGGTGGCTTTATCGTGTTTTACGCCGCGCTGTTCGCGATCTCCTTCGTGCTCGGCGGCGCCCTCAGCATCCTAGGCATCCTCAGTGAAAACCCTACTGGGGTCATAGTCGGCGAAATGGCCATTTCCTTGCTGGCTTCGGCCCTGGCCTACCCATTCATGGCTGGCATCAACATGGTCGGCATCCGCCGCGCAGTCGACCAGCCGATCAGCTTCAACGAAATCTTCAGCCACTTCGGCCGCACTCTGCCGCTGCTGATCACCGCGATCGTCAGCATGTTGCTGATCTACCTCGGCATGTTCCTGCTAATCATCCCAGGCCTATACCTGGCCATCGCGTATATGCTCGCGGTCCCGCTGGTGGTCGAGCGTGGCCTGTCGCCTTGGCAGGCCATGGAAGCCTCGCGCAAAGCCATCAGCCAGCACTGGTTCAAGGTCTTCGGCCTGTTCCTGCTGCTCGGGCTGATTACGCTGATCGGCGTCCTGCCGCTGGGCATCGGCTTGATTTGGGCCATCCCTCTGTTCGTCATCTCGATGGGCGTGCTCTATCGCACCATCTTCGGCGTGCGGCCACTCGCGTGATCCGCCTCATGCTGCCGGGCCCACGAACGGGTCTGGTTGCTTCTCCGCCTGCTGCTGGCTAGCATCGGGCTTTCTTCGACGCAGCCTGCCGATGCCCTCCTCGATCACCACTCCACCCGCCGTGCCTCACCCTGTGCTGGACACCCGCTATCAGGTGGAAACCCCGGAAGGCATCGATCTGCTTTTGCGTCCTGCAGGCCTGGTGCCACGCGCCTTGGCGTTCGCCATCGACCTGACGATTCGCGGCCTGTTGCTCTTGGTGCTGTTCATCGTCCTTGGCCTGCTCGGCCAGTTCGGCATGGGCCTGGCGACCGTTCTGTTGTTCCTGGTGACCTGGTGGTACATGGTGCTGTTCGAGGTGTTCAACCAGGGCCGCACCCCGGGTAAGCAGCTGCTGGGCCTGCGGGTGATACACGATGACGGCACCCCAGTCGGCTGGGCCGCCTCGCTGACCCGCAATCTGCTGCGCTTCGTCGACATCCTGCCGTTCGGCTACACCCTGGGCATCCTCAGCTGCCTCAACCACCCGGCCTTCAAGCGCCTCGGCGACCTGGCCGCCGGCACCCTGGTGGTGTATCGGGACCTGCCCATCGCGCGCCCGGTCTTGCCGCAAGCCGAGAGCCTGCGTGCACCTTTTGCTCTCAGCTTCAGCGAGCAACGTGCGTTTCAGGGCTTCGCCGAGCGCGCCGACAGCCTGTCCAGCGCACGCCGCGCCGAGCTGGCGGCGATTCTCGCCGAGCCCTTGCAAGTGCCTGCCGAGCAGGCCGAACAGCAGATCAACGGCATCGCCCGCGGCTTGTTGGGCTCGACATGAAACAGAGCCTGTTCGAAAGTCGTCATCAAGCCGACTGGCAGACCTTCAGTGCGCTGCTCGATGCGCTCGCGCGCGGCAAAGCCGACCGCCAGCAGTGCAAGTTATTTGCCCATGACTACCGACGCCTGTGCCAGCAGCTAGCCCTGGCGCAGGCACGCGGTTACAGCAGCCACCTGATCGAGCAGCTGCAGCAGCTGGCAATGCGCGGCCACCAGCAGTTCTATCGCCACCGTAGCCCGCTGGGCGCGCAACTGATCGGTTTCCTGCTCGGCGGCTTTCCGCGCCTGGTGCGGGCCGAATGGCGCTATGTGCTGGCCGCCAGCCTGCTGTTTTTCGGCAGCCTGCTGGGTATGGGCGCGCTGGTCTATGCATTCCCCGAGCTGATCTACAGCCTGGTCGACCCGGAACAAGTGGCGAGCATGGAGCGCATGTACGACCCTGACGCCAGCCGCCTCGGACGCTTCGCAGAGCGCGGCTCCGGCGACGATTGGGTGATGTTCGGCTACTACATCATGAACAACATCGGCATTGCCTTTCAGACCTTCGCCAGCGGCCTGTTGTTTGGCCTAGGCAGCCTGTTCTTCCTGCTGTTCAACGGCCTGATGATTGGCGCGGTGGCCGGCCACCTGACGCAGATCGGCTATGGCGCCACCTTCTGGTCCTTCGTCGTCGGCCACGGCGCATTCGAGTTGACGGCCATCGCCCTGGCCGGTGGCGCCGGCCTCAAACTCGGCTGGGCGCTGCTCGCGCCTGGGCGCCTGACACGCGGCGACGCCTTGCGTCTGGCCGCCGCGCGCAGCGTGCGGCTGATTGGCGGGGTGATTGTGTTCCTGCTAATGGCGGCCTTTATCGAGGCGTACTGGTCGTCGATGACCCTCGCCAGCCCGACGCTTAAATACCTGGTCGGCGGCGGGCTGTGGCTGTTGGTGCTGGCCTACCTGCTGTTGGCAGGACGAGGTACACATGCGCCTGACTGACGCCAGCGTGGCAATCCGCCCGCGCAGCGCCTGGGAAGCACTGGACCTCGGCGTACTCCTGGCCCGCCGGCACGCCGGCCTGTTGATGGCCAGCTGGGCGTTGGTCACCCTGCCGATCTTCGCCGTGCTCTGCCTGTTGCTGTGGGAATCCCCCGGCTGGGCGGTATTGCTGTTCTGGTGGCTGAAGCCGGCTTACGAACGCCTGCCCTTGTACATCCTCTCGCACGCCTTGTTTGGCGATACGCCCAGTCTCAAACAGGCGCTGAGAGCCCTGCCCGGCCTGCTCAACCCGCAACTGCTGGCCAGCCTGACCTGGCGCCGCTTCAGCCTGACCCGCAGCTTCGATCTGCCGACGCTGCAGCTCGAGAACCTCTCCGGTCAGGCCCGCAGCCAGCGCCTGGTGGTGCTTGGCCAACGCGATGCGGGCGCCGCGACCTGGCTGACCCTGGTCGGCATGCACCTGGAAATGGCCCTGTGGCTGGGCCTGATCAGCCTGTTCTATCTGCTGCTGCCCCAGCAGATCGAGCTGAATTGGAGTTGGCAGAGCCTGATCGATGCGGCAGCCGGTGACTGGCTATGGCTGGAACACCTGTCCAATCTGCTCTACGCCCTGCTGCTGGTCGTCTGGGAGCCGGTCTACGTCGCCTGTGGCTTCACCCTCTATCTGAATCGACGCACCGCCCTTGAGGCCTGGGACATCGAGCTGGTCTTTCGCCAATTACGCCAACGCCTGACGGGCGTTGCCTACGCCCTGCTGCTGGGCTGTGGCCTGTTACTGCTGCAAGCGCCAAGCCCGGCCTGGGCCGAATCAGCCAGCAGCGGCCCACTGCCCATGGAAGACCCCTTCGGCCCGCAAAGCGAACGCCTGCTCAAGCAACCGCTGAGCAGCCAGGCCGCACGCCAGAGCATCGAGCAACTGCTCGATCAGCCGCCCTTCGAGCACCGTGAAACCGTCACCCGCTGGCGCTTCGGCGAGGAGCAACAGACTGAGGAGCTGGACCAAGGCACTATCAAAAACCTGCTGAAGCTGATCGAAGCGTTCTTCAAGCTGGGCGAGTTCTGGAAGACCCTCGACGGCGTCGCGCTGTTTTTCGAGGCGCTGCTCTGGGCGGCAGTTCTGGGCGTGGTTGGGCTGTTGCTGTGGCGCTATCGCGACTGGCTCAGCACCTTTGTCGGGCGCCTGGGACCAGTCCAGCGCCGCACCTCGGCGCCCCCCAGCCAGCTGTTCGGCCTGGAAGTAGCCCCGGACAGCCTGCCCGAGGATGTCGCCAGCGAGGTCGAACGGCTCTGGGCCGAACAGCCACGTGCCGCGCTCGGCCTGCTCTACCGCGCCCTGCTCAGCCGCCTGCTGCATGACTATCGATTGCCGCTGAAAAGCGCGCATACCGAGGCCGAAGTGCTGCAACTGGTGCAAGGCCTGGAGCAGACCGAGCTGATCGATTTCAGCCAAGCGCTGACCCTGCATTGGCAAAACCTCGCCTATGGTCACCGGGTACCGCCGGCAGACAGTCTGCACAGCCTGTGTGCCGGCTGGCGGCGCCAGTTCGATGGCGGAGCACCGGCATGAGTCGGCGTAGCCAACTGCTGCTCGGCGTCCTGCTGCTCCTCATTATCGGCGGGCTCGGCGCCTACCTGCTCAGCCGCGCCGTACCCTATCAGGAAACCCTCGAACACGGCCCGGCACCGGAGGCGCTCGCCAATCCCTACCTGGCCGCCGAGCTGTTCTTGCGCAAACAGGGTATCGCAGTACAGCGCGCCGACAGCCTTGCGCTATTGCCGACGCTGCCCAGCGCCGGCCAGACCTTGCTGTTGCTCGGTGACCGTCAGCAGATGACCCCGCTGCAAGCCGAACGCTTGCTGGCCTGGGCGGCCAAAGGCGGGCACCTGTTGTTTGTCGCCGAGCGCCTGTGGGATGAGGGCGATGGCAAAAGCGGCGACCTGCTGCTCGACCGCCTGGGCATTCAGCAGTACGCCAGTGACGACCTCGACGCCGCCGACACTGAAGCGTCAGATGCAGATGAGGTAGCGCCACAGAATGCCCCCGAGCAGGCTAATCGCCACCCCGAACTGACCCAGCTCTACCTGGAAAATGAACAGGCACCGGCCTACTTCGGCTTCGACACCGACTTCCACCTCTACGACGCGAAAGATCGCGCCCACGCCTGGGCCAACAGCGGCGCCGCGACCCACCTGCTTGAGCTCTACCATGGCGACGGGCTGATTAGCGTACTCAGCGACGCCTGGCTCTGGCAGAACGACAAGATCGCCAAATACGACAACGCCTGGCTGCTCTGGTACCTCAGCCAGGACAGCGCGGTAACCCTGCTCTACCGCGCCGAACGCGATGGCCTCGCCAGCCTGCTGCTGCGGCACTTCCCGAAGGCCCTGATCGCCCTCTTGCTGCTCACCCTGTTCGGCCTGTGGCATGTCGGCATGCGCCAGGGCCCCTTGCAGTTACCGGCCAGTCTCAGCCGCCGGCAATTGCAGGAACACCTGCGCGGCAGCGCCGACTTCCTCCTCCGTCACGGCGGCCCGCACAGCTTGTTGCACGGCCTGCAACAGGACATCCAGCGCCGTGCGCGGCGCCGTCACCCCGGTTTCGAACGACTCGCCGTAGCCGAGCAGTGGCAGATACTCAAACGTCTGAGCGGCTTGCCCGCCAACACCATCAGCCAAGCCATGCGGCCACTGCCCAAGCAGCGCCTCGGCGCCGCCGATTTCACTCGACAGGTTGCCCGCCTGCAAACCCTTAGGAATGCCCTATGAGCGAACCAACGCCCGAACAACCGAGCAGTGCAGCGCTAACGCCGGAGACCGTGGCCGCTACCACAGCAACCGCCCCCCCTCAGGCAGCGGTCAACCCGAACGTGCAGCGCCAGCGCGCCAGCCAGTTGGCTCAGGCCCTGCGCCTCGAACTGCAGAAGGCGCTGATCGGCCAGAAGGCGGTGATCGACGACGTGCTCACCGCCTTGATCGCCGGCGGCCACGTGCTGGTCGAGGGCGTGCCCGGTCTCGGCAAAACCCTGCTGGTGCGCGCCCTGGCCCGCTGCTTCGGCGGCGAGTTCGCGCGCATCCAGTTCACTCCTGACCTGATGCCCAGCGATGTCACCGGCCACGCGGTATACGATCTGCAGAGCGAGCAGTTCAAGCTGCGCAAGGGGCCGGTGTTCACCAACCTGCTGCTGGCCGATGAAATCAACCGGGCGCCGGCCAAGACCCAGGCCGCGCTGCTGGAAGTCATGCAAGAACGTCAGGTGACCCTGGAAGGCCGTGCCCTGGCCGTGCCGTTGCCCTTCATGGTGCTGGCCACGCAGAACCCGATTGAGCAGGAGGGCACCTATCCGCTGCCCGAGGCCGAACTCGATCGCTTCATGCTCAAGCTGCGCATGGACTACCCTGCGCAGGATGAAGAGTTGAACATGGTGCGTCAGGTAACCCGCTCGTCGCGGGCCGACATGCTCGACGTCACCCCGCTGCGCACCCTGCTGCAAGCCAAGGATGTACAGGCGCTGCAGAAGATCGCCAGCGACCTGCCGCTCGATGAACAGGTGCTCGATTACGCCGTACGCCTGGCCCGCGCCACCCGCAGCTGGCCGGGCCTGGCCATCGGCGCCGGGCCGCGGGCCTCGATCGCCCTGGCCCGTGGTGGCCGGGCCCGCGCCCTGCTGCGCGGTGGCGACTTCGTCCTCCCGGACGACATCAAGGGTTGCGCCCTGGCCGTGCTGCGCCACCGCGTGCGTCTGGCACCGGAACTGGATATCGAGGGCCTGTCGGTCGACCAGGTGCTGCAACAGTTGCTCGACCAGGTGCCGGCGCCGCGTCTATGAGCATACCGATGCCTGCCTGGCGAAGAAGTACTGCCACATGAAACCATCGCGCACCCTGCTGGCCCTGCTCGCCTGCCTGCTCGGCCTGGCTATCGGGCTCGGTACCCTGGACGCCCTGGACGTGCGTCTACCGAGCAGTCTGCAGGCGCTGTGGTGGGGCGGGCTCCTGGCACTGCTCGGCGCGGCGCTGCTGGATGCCCTGCGCCTGCGACAAATGCCCTCGCCGCGCCTCGAGCGTCAGCTGCCCGGCAATCTGCCGCTGGGGCGCTGGAGCGAGGTGCGCCTGACCCTGCACCACGACTTTGCCCGCCCACTGAGCCTGGAGGTGTTCGATCATCTGCCCAACGGCATGGCCTTCGAACACCTGCCGCAAGCCGTCGACTTGCATCCGGGCGAGCAGACCCAGTTCGCCTACCGGGTGCGGCCCTTGCAGCGCGGGCACTTCCACTTCCCCCAGGCTGAAATCGCCCTGCCCAGCCCGCTGGGCCTCTGGCGCGCGCGGCGTTATCTGCAGCTGCCGGGCGAAACCCGCGTCTACCCGGACTTTGCCCGCCTGTACGGCGCGCAACTGATGGCGGTGGACGACTGGCTCAGCCAACTCGGCGTACGCCAACAGCCGCGGCGTGGCCTGGGCCTGGAGTTTCACCAACTGCGCGAGTTTCGCGATGGCGACAGCCTGCGGCAGATCGACTGGAAGGCCACCGCACGCCAGCGCACGCCGATCGCCCGCGAATACCAGGACGAGCGCGACCAGCAGATCATCTTCCTGCTCGACTGCGGCCGGCGCATGCGCAGTCAGGACGGCGAGCTGTCGCACTTCGACCACGCCCTGAATGCCTGCCTGCTGCTCAGCTATGTGGCGTTGCGTCAGGGCGATGCGGTCGGCCTGAGTACCTTCGCCGGCGAACACAGGCGTTTTCTTGCGCCAGTCAAAGGCCCGGCGCAGCTCAATGTGCTGCTCAACGGCGTCTACGACCTGCAGAGCAGCCAGCAGCCGGCCGACTTCGCCGCTGCCGCGCAGGCCCTGTTGAGCCGCCAGCGTCGACGCGCCCTGGTGGTGCTGGTGACCAACCTGCGTGACGAGGACGACGAGGAATTGCTCGGCGCGGTGCAACGCCTGGGCCGCCAGCACCGCGTCCTGATCGCCAGCCTGCGCGAAGAGGTGCTCGATACCCTGCGCACGACCCCGGTGCAGGATTATCAGACGGCCCTGGCCTACTGCGGCACCGTGGACTACTTGAACGCCCGCAACGGCCTGCATGAGCGCTTGTTCGCGCACAACGTGCCGGTGCTCGACGTGCGCCCCGGCGAACTCGGCCCGGAGCTGGTCAGCCGCTACCTGGCCTGGAAGAAAGCCGGCGTGCTGTAGCCGCGGTGCACAGCCGTAGCCCGGATGAAATCCGCGATCAATGGCGCCGACATGCCGGGGTCCCCGGATTTCATCCGGGCTACCGAGCGCCCTAGACAGGATAAAACCCAAAAAATGCCGCGCATAAAAAAGCCCGCGGGCTAAGCGGGCAGTTTTATTTGTTTAGACCTCAACCGCGGGCGGTTTTAATCACGTCGATATAGGCGTCTGCCGAACGCTGATCCTGGATCAGGGCGATGAAGTCGTTGCCCTTCTCGTCCTTGGCATCGAGGTCGTAACCGGCGGCAACGAAGAAGCCGACAAAACGCTCGAAATCGTCGATGCGCAAGCCGCGATAGGCCTTGATCAACTTATGCAACGACGGCGGCGTGGCATCGGCCGGTTCCACGGCGAGGAACAGTTTGATCGGCTCGTCACCAATCTCTTCGCCAATCACCTGTTTCTTGTCTTTACGCATCATTCACTCCAGCTAACCAGGCCACACGAGGGCCGCAGTGTACCTCTGGCGAGCCCTGCCGCTCAACGCATCAACCGCTTCGACAGCAGAGCAACGCTGGGCAGACTCGCGGGCCCATACCCTGGCGGACGGTCTAAATATCAGGAGGCGCGATTCGCCCGAGTCCTCGTATACAATATCCGCCATCACTGACTAACCGGGGGCCACTCCCTTGCCATTGCCCACCTTCACCGCCCCCAACCTCGGCGTCACCCCGACCGCCTCGGAAGTCATCACCAAGCACCTGCGCGACGCGATCATCGGCGGCCATTTCGCCGAGGATGAGCCGATCCGCCAGGACGACATCGCGCGCATCTTCAATGTCAGCAAGATCCCGGTGCGCGAAGCACTCAAGCGCCTGGAGGCCGAGGGGTTGGTGCAATTCCAGCGTAACAAGGGCGCGGTGGTGACCAAGATCTCCGAGCCGGAGCTGGCACAAATCTTCGAGGTACGAGTGCTGCTGGAAGTCCAGGCGATTCGCCTGGCCGTGCCGAACATGACCGAAGCGACCTTCGCCCGCGCCGAACGCATCTGCGAGGAGTTCATCGGCGAGACCGACATCGGTCGTTGGGCCGAGCTGAACTGGGCACTGCACGCCTGCCTCTACGAACCGGCGCAGCGTCCGTTCCTGCTCAACCTGATTCGCTCCATCCACGACAAGGTGGAACGCTACCTGCGCATGCAGATGAGCCTGTCCGCGGGCAAGGACCGCGCAGACCACGAGCACCGCGAGATCCTCTCGGCCTGTCGTGCGGGCGATGCCGACAAGGCTGCCGAGCTGATCGAACAGCACATCATCGGCGTCTGCCGCACCCTCTACGAGCACCTGCCCAATCGCCTGACGCCGAACTGAGAAGCGCCGAGCCTGCTATCAGGCATCAGCCTCCTTGAACAGCGCCGCGGCACGCCTGCGGATCTCCTCCACTGACAGGTCTTCCTTGTGGGTGGCGATGAACCAGACATGCCCGAAAGGATCTTCCAGAGTACCTGTGCGATCACCGTAAAACTGATCCTGCACCGGGCTGATGACCTTGGCGCCGGCCTCGACCGCCTGGGCAAATTGCCCATCGACATCGGCCACGTACAGATGCAACCCCACCGACGCGCCCGGCTGCGACTGTGAGCTGCACAGCGGGCCCCTGTCACAGGGGTCGCCCAGCATGATCGACGAGTCACCGATCCTGATTTCGGCGTGGCCGATGTCGCCATTGGGCGCCAGCAAACGGAACAGCTCAATCGCGCCAAACGCGCGCTTGTAGAACTCGATGGCCTCCGCCGCATGCTGGATGCCCAGGTAGGGCGTAATGCTGTGAAAGCCGTCGGGTATCGCGTTAACGCTCATGTCGATGCTCCTGTTCAGGTGAAATAGCTGCAGCCCTGGCCAGCCGGGAGGCTTCAGGCCTGACGCAGTTGCTGCGGCACGTTCAAGGTCCGCACCGGGCGCACCTCGATGCTGCCTACCCGCGCGGCCGGAATTTGCCCGGCAATCTGGATGGCCTCGTTCAGGTCCCTGGCATCGACCAGGTAGAAGCCGGCCAACTGCTCCTTGGTTTCCGCGAAGGGTCCATCGGTGATCGATAGCTTGCCGTTGCGCATGCGTACGGTGGTCGCGGTCTGCACCGACTCCAGCGCCTCGGCGGCGATCATTCGCCCGCTCTCGCGCACCGCTTCGCTGTAGGCCAGACACTCCTCGTCCCGCGGACTCTCCGGCAGGCTGTGCAGGGTTTGTTCGTTGCTATAGACCAGGCAGAGGTATTTCATGGCTGTCTCCGTTTGCGGCTGTGATCCATCTGGATAATTACTAGTCGTTCGGCGCCGCCGGCAATCGACATCGCCGACGCAGGCCGATTGAATTTCGACGGACGGTCGGTCACGGCCCTCGTTCAGGCGGACAGCTCACGCAAGCGCCGCTCGAGAAATTGTCGATCCGGGCCCTGCTGTGCCAGCTCGAGGGCCTTGCCGTAAGCGGCACGGGCCTCGTCCAGGCGCCCCAGGCGTCGAGACAAATCGGCGCGCGCGGAATAGGCCAGGTGATAATCGGTCAGTTCACCGCGGGCGAGGAGCGCATTGACCAGGGTGAGCCCCGCGTCAGGCCCATCGCACATGGCCACGGCCATCGCCCGGTTCAGCTCCACCACCGGCGAGCCCGTCGCGCGGACCAAGACATCGTAGAGGCCGACGATCTGCGCCCAATCGGTCGCGGCGGCGCTCGGCGCCTCGGCGTGCAGTGCGGCGATGGCCGCCTGCAAACTGTAGGGGCCGAACCGCCGTGAGCGCAGTGCCTGCTCCACCAGTGCCTCGCCCTCGGCGATCAGCGCGCGGTTCCACAGGCCACGATCCTGCTCGTCCAGCAACACCGGTTCACCTTGCGCCGTGGTGCGCGCCGGGCGCCGCGACTCATGCAGCAGCATCAACGCCAACAAGCCCATGGCCTCCGGCTCGGGAAGCTGCTCGACCAGCAGCCGGCCGAGACGAATCGCTTCGTTGGACAGTTCGCTGCGCGTCAGCGCGTCGCCGGACGAGGCGAAGTAGCCCTCGTTGAACACCAGATAGACCACCCGCAGCACCGCTTCCAGGCGCTCTGGCAGTTCCGCGGCGGCAGGCACTTCATAGGGGATGCGCGCATCGCGGATCTTGTTCTTCGCCCGCACTATCCGCTGCGCCACGGTGGGCGTGGTCACGAGGAAGGCGCGGGCGATTTCTTCGGTGGTCAGATCGCACACTTCGCGCAGCGTCAGCGCGACCTGGGCGTCCGGGGTCAGTGCCGGATGGCAACAGGTGAAGATCAGCCGCAGCCTGTCGTCCTCGAGGCCGTCCTGATCCATCTGCTGCGCATCCAGTCGATCGTCCAGCGCCATCGCCATCTGCGCCAGCGAGGCGTTGAAGCGGGCCCGCCGGCGCAGGTTGTCGATGGCCTTGAAGCGTCCAACCGATACCAGCCAGGCGCGCGGGTTTTCCGGCACGCCCGCACGCGGCCATTGTTCGACGGCGGCGATAAAGGCGTCCTGCAACGCCTCTTCCGCCAGGTCGAAGTCGCCGAGCAGGCGGATCAGGGTGGCCAGCACGCGGCGCGACTGCGCACGGTAGATCGCCTCGACGACTGCAGGCAGCGGCCCGCTTTGTTCTGGGTTCATCCATTGACCTCATTACCGTGAAAGCCATCGGCGTGTGCACAAGCAGCAAGCCTATGCACTTGCGCCGATTAGACAAGCCTGCGCAGACAACTTCTGCACGCCCTAGGGTCTGTTGACGTTTGGTTGCGGCCAGCCACTGATAACAGCCTGTGCTACTGAGCTAGCCGGGAGGCTCAGGCCGCGGCGATGACCCGACAACCGGCTCCTGCTGCTGCAACCGCCACATCTGCGCGTAGCTGCCGCCGGCCGCCAGCAACTCGCGGTGGCTGCCGCTTTCGATGATACGACCGGCGTCCAGCACCAGTATCCGGTCGGCCTCCATCACCGTGGACAGGCGATGGGCGATCACCAGGGTGGTACGGCCGACCTGGATGCGCTCGAGCGCGGCCTGGATGGCCTTCTCCGACTTGGAGTCCAGCGCCGAGGTGGCTTCGTCGAAAATCAGGATGGCCGGGTTCTTCAGCAAGGCGCGGGCGATCGCCACCCGCTGCTTCTCGCCGCCGGACAGCTTGAGGCCGCGTTCGCCGACCTGGGTCTGGTAACCGTCCGGCAGGCGCTCGATGAACGCGTGGATATGCGCGGCGCTGGCGGCCGCCTCGACCTCCGCGCGGCTGGCCTCGGGACGGCCGTAGCTGATGTTGTAATAGATGCTGTCGTTGAACAGCACCGTGTCCTGCGGAACGATGCCGATGGCAGCGCGCAACGAGGCCTGGGTCAGCTCACGCAGATCCAGGCCGTCGATGCGGATATGCCCGCCATCGACGTCGTAGAAGCGGTACAGCAGGCGCGCCAGGGTCGACTTGCCCGAGCCCGAATGGCCGACCACTGCCACCGTACCGCCAGGCGGCACTTCGAAACTCACGCCATGCAGGATCTCCCGGCGCGGGTCATAGCCGAAGTGCACCTGCTCGAAACGCAGCCGCGGACGGCTGGCCACCAGCGGCTGGGAGGTCGCAGCATCCTGCACATCCTGGCGCTGGTCGAGCAGACCGAACAGGCGCTCCATGTTGGTCAGCGCCTGCTTGACCTGGCGGTACATCATGCCCAGCACGAATAGCGGAGCCGACAGCTGCAGCAGATAGGCGTTGACCAGCACCAGGTCGCCGATGCTCAGCTCGCCGGCCACCACGCCCGCGGCGGCCCGCCACATCATGGCGCTGACGCCGCAGGCAATCACCACGGATTGCCCGAGGTTGAGCAGCGCCAGCGACTGGGTCGACTTGACCTTGGTGTTCTCCAGGTGGCGCAGATTCTCATCGTAACGTCTGGACTCGTGCGCCTCGTTGTTGAAGTACTTGACCGTCTCGTAGTTGAGCAGCGAGTCCACCGCGCGCTCGTTGGCACGGGTATCGGCCTCCACCGCGGCGCGGTAGAAGCGGGTGCGCCACTCGGTTACCGTCAGGGTCCACAGGCTGTAGGCCAACAGCGTGCCCAGAGTGATGAAGGCGAAGCCCCAGTCATAGGCCCAGACCAGCACGGCCGTCACCAGCAGCACCTCGAGCAGGGTCGGCACTATGGTGTAGAGCGTCCAGTCGAGTAGCTCGGAGATCGCGCTGCCGCCGCGCTCCACATCACGGGCCACGCCGCCGGTGCGGCGATCCAGATGGAACTTCAGGCTGAGGCCGAGCAGATGGCCGAAGACTTTCAGGGTGACCTGGCGCGAGGTCCGCGCCATCACACGGGCGAACACCACCTGGCGCAGCTCGTTGAACAGGGTGACGCCAATGCGCGCAGCGCCGTAGGCCAGTAGCAAGCCGACCGGCAGCAGCAACAGGCTGGGTTCGACATTCAAGCCATCGACTATCTGTTTGAGGGCGACCGGCACATACAGATTGACCAGCTTGGCGGCGACGATCAGCACCAGCGCCAGGGCGATGCGACCGACGTAGGGTCGTAGGTAGGGCAACAACTCGGCAACCACCGCGAAGTCGCCGCGGGCGCCGGCCATGCGCTCGAGCGCCGCAGCGCCGCTGGCATTGGGCTCAGAAGCGCGGCTGGCGGCCGAACCCGGCGAGTGGACCGGCTGCGGCTCATCGGGAGTAGTCATAGGCTCGACTTCTGCATCGCCGCTCTCCTGCATTGAAAGGCGCCGTCACAACGACCTTACTCCACTTGGCCACGCTGCTGGAATCTCGGGGCAGGAGCGGAAACGGAGTACAACCCTGCCCCGCATACTGAGGGCCGCCCCGACTCTGGGCATCGCTTGCGCAGTCTACCGCCGCTCGGTGCTCTGGTGCGTTGCTCGAACTCGACACCTTTACCCAACCGGGCAGCTGGGCCGACCTTCGTCCTGATTGCCACTCGACCGGGAGCAATGCCAAGGCTCGAACTGCACAAGCATCCCCAGAGTGCAGCAGGCCCTCTACAATGGCGCTCCACTTTCTCCGCTGGGATGGCCCATGGACATCGAGCTCGCCCGCACCTTTCTCGAAATCGTTCGCTGCGGCAGTTTCATCGCCGCAGCCGAGCGACTGCATGTCACGCAGACGGCCATTACCGCGCGGGTGCAGAACCTCGAGAGCCAGCTCCACTGCAAGCTTTTCGTGCGAAATCGTGCCGGCGCCAAACTCACCACCGACGGCGAGGCCTTTGTGGTGTATGCCGATCAGATGGTGCAGACCTGGGAGGCCGCTCAGCGCGACCTGCCGCTACTGGAGGGTTACCGTAACGTCTTGCACGTCGGTGGCGAGGTCAGTCTGTGCAATCCGCTGATGCTCAGCTGGATGCGCAAACTGCGCGAACACATCCCCACCCACGCCATACGTGCGGAAATAGCCGACGGCCAAACTCTGTTACGCCAACTCGAACTGGGCGTGCTGGACGCCGCCCTGGTCTACCAGCCGGCGTATTGGCCCGGCTTGCAGGTCGAGCAACTGCTGGAGGAGAAGCTGATTCAGGTACGCCAACCCTCCGTTCCAGCGCCCTATGTGTATATCGATTGGGGCGAAGACTTTCGCCGCCAGCATGACGCCGCACTGCCGGACAAAGCCAAAGCAGCCGTCAGCTTCAACCTGGGACCACTGGCACTGCAGTACATTCTAGAAAGTGGCGGCTCCGGCTATTTCCGCAGCCGAGTGGTGCAGAGCTACCTCGATAGCGGGGTATTGGAGCGGGTGAGCAAGGCGCCGGAGTTCAGTTACCCCACTTACCTGGTCTACCCCCGCGAACGAGACACTGAGGTGCTGCAACAGGCCTTCAGCCTGTTGCGCGAGGCGGTCAAAGAAGACAGCGACTGGTCCCAGCGCTGGGCCCCGTTGATCTAGTGGTCTGTACGCTTATCAAGTTCGGATCATTGAAGGCCTGAGACAAGGGGCTGCGACGAGCCATAGGGGCTATGGCGAGGAACGGCAACACCGTACAGGGACGTCAGGCATCGAAACCGCCTCTTTCAACTCGCCACACAGGCAACTAAGCCCACCAAGCACACGGCTATAACATATGCCGCGCCTCAGCCCAGGTGCATGATCAGGTCGCGGTGCAAGGCAGCGATCACGTCGGTCTGGGTGACTACTCCGACCAACTCGCCCTGCTCCAGCACCGGTAGGCAATGCAACCCTTCACCGGACAGCAGTGGAATCAGCTCGACCACATGAGTGCTGCTGTCCACGCAGGTTACCGGACTGCTCATCACCTGCTGCAACAGCTGGTCCCGGCCCAATCCCAAACGCCGAAGAATAGTGCGTCGACCTGCGCCAAGCGGATGGCCGATCAGGTCACTCAAACTGGCGATACCCACCAACTGGCGCTCCTCGTCGAGCACCGGCAAAGTTTTCAGGTGATGATGCTTGAGCATCCGTAGCGCCTGTTTGAGGGTGGTTTCCGGCGTCGCACACTGCACATCGCGAGACATGATTTGACCGGCCTGAATGTCCCCCATGCTGCGGCGCAAGGCATTTTTCTCGGTGGCGCGGATGATCAGCTCAAGGTCCTCGCGGGTGACATCGACGAACGCCCCCATCTCGGCCAGTGCCTGATCCAGGTCACCCGAGGTAATGCCAACCCGCTGCTGTGGCGGTGGGTCCTGGGTATGGTGCAGATCGGTGGACGCCGACACATGCGACTTGGGATAACGCACCCGGGTCAGGTTGTTGTACAGCAAGGCACACCCGAGCAGACACAGGGCATTCAACAGCACCGGGTAGAGCAGCATAACGCCCATATCGAGCGTGCTCGGCCCGCCCAGCATCACACAGAGCGCCACGGCTCCGCCTGGCGGATGCAGGCAGCGCAACGGGCACATCAGCACCAGGGAAATGCCCACGGCCAGACTGGCGCTGGTAACGGAAGGAGAGAAAAAATGCACCATTGCCAGGGCCACAAGGGTCGCTGTGAAATAACTCCCCACGATTGACCAGGGCTGGGCCAGTGGCCCGGAAGGAACGGCGAACAGCAAGATCGCAGAAGCCCCCAACGGACCGATCAACTGCAGGGTTATTTCGCTGCCGAATAGCTGACGGCAGAGCAACGCGCTGAGCAAGATGCCCAACGAAGCACCCAGTGCAGCGCGAACCCATTCTTTAGGCCGCGTACTCAGCGCAGGGGGAAGAAAACTGCTGAACCAACTCAAGAACATAGGACACTGCCAGGGACGGACATAAATGTGCGAGGACCGAAAAAAAGGGCTCACCAGAACAAGCTGTGAGCCCTGTGAACGTGCCAGGCTAGGCACGAGGAGGTTCCATCCTTGGAGTGGAAATGCTCGGCGGTGCGCCTCGATCAGGCGCGCAAGCGGTAACCCTCCGGGTCATGTTCCCGTTGGGGCGTGACCGTCACCAGGTGCTCGCACACTCGCCCGGTCGCGGCCGTCATGTTGCGTGCGGCCTGCGGGTCGTCCGCGAACGGCAGCAGGGCTGCCTGCTCGAGTTCATCTGCACTGCCTTGAAGGCAACTATGAATTCCCGCGCAGAACACCACGAAGCCCAGACCGAATATCAGCGTTGACATGGCATTCCCCCGCTCAAGCCACACTCGGCGTTAATACCTGCACAGCAGGTTCGCCGGCTCTGATGGTTCGCCAACTGTTATAGGCCATCAGCAACATCCCACTGGCGAAGGTCGCTCCACCGAGCAGGCGCACGATATAACCCGGATGACTGGCTTGCAGCGCCTCGACGAAGGAGTAGGTCAGCGTGCCGTCGTCGTTGACTGCACGCCACATCAGGCCCTGGGTAATGCCGTTGACCCACATCGAGGCGATGTACAGCACGGTGCCGATAGTGGCCAGCCAGAAATGCACGTTGATCAGGACGATGCTGTGCATCTGTTCGCGACCGTAGAGCTTGGGAATCATGTGATAGAGCGTGCCGATGCTGATCATCGCCACCCATCCGAGGGCCCCTGCATGCACATGGCCGATGGTCCAGTCGGTGTAATGGGACAGAGAATTGACCGTCTTGATCGCCATCATCGGACCTTCGAAGGTCGACATGCCGTAGAACGCCAGAGACACCACGAGAAAGCGCAGGATCGGATCGGTGCGCAACTTATGCCACGCCCCGGAGAGGGTCATCATGCCGTTGATCATGCCGCCCCAGCTCGGTGCCAGGAGAATGATCGACATGGCCATGCCCAGGCTCTGCGCCCAATCCGGCAGCGCGGTGTAGTGCAGATGATGCGGCCCGGCCCAGATGTACAGGGTGATCAATGCCCAGAAATGCACAATGGATAGGCGGTAGGAATAGATCGGCCGATCGGCCTGCTTGGGCACGAAGTAATACATCATGCCGAGGAAGCCCACGGTGAGAATGAAACCTACAACGCTATGCCCGTACCACCACTGAATCATTGCATCGGTGGCGCCCGAATAGGCCGAATAGGACTTCATCAAACTGACCGGCACCGCTGCATGGTTGATGATGTGCACCATCCCCGTGACCAGGATGAAGGCACCGTAGAACCAGTTACCGACATAGATGTGCTTCACCTTGCGCCGCACAATCGTGCCGAAGAACAGGCAGGCATAGGCCACCCAGACGATGGCGATCCATACGGCGATAGGCCACTCCATTTCGGCGTATTCCTTGGACGTCGTGTAGCCCAGTGGATAGCTGATCAATGCGGCGACTATCGCCGCCTGCCAGCCCCAAAACACGAACTTGGCCAAGCCATCGGAAATCAGCCGCACCCGACTGGTGCGCTGCACCACGTAAAGCGAGGTGGCGAACAGTGCGCCGCCGCCAAAGGCGAAGATCACAATAGAGGTGTGCATCGGTCGCAAGCGGCCGAAGCTGGTCCAGGGCAGACCGAAGTTCAACGCCGGCCAGACCAGCTGGGCGGCAATGAACACGCCCAGGCCCATACCGAGAATGCCCCAGAACAGGGTCATCAGGGTGAACTGGCGGACAACCTCGTAGTTGTAGTTACAAGCGTTTGTATCGAGAGGATTAACACTGGCCATAGGAGTTCCGTTGCACACAAGGAATCGTAAATCTGATTCCCACCGCTTTCCGAACCGACCGGTTCCATCTTCATGTGGACTCGTTATCAACGGCACTGAGCAGGTCCGCTTCGCACTGCGAAGCGGAATCTGGCGGCAAGACTGGGACAGTTTGCCGCGCCACTTAAAAGGTAACAAACTAATAATAATGCACTGTAAATGCATAAATTTTGATATTAAAAAATATCTACTGAGTCAACTGAGCATGCTGTGGACCGCCTTGGCTGGAGGAGCTGGAGGGGTTAGCACCCTTGCTTCCTTGGCTACAGTCCAGACGCTTGCTTTAGCAGGCCGGTGAAAAATGTAGCGAGCGATGGCTAGGCAAGGCGAAATCGGCCGCAACGGAGCGAAGCGGAGTAACAGCCGGAGGCTGGCCCGCAGGGTGAGCGTAGCGAATCAAAAGCGCAGTGTACGAGCTGTACATGAGCATTTTGAGACGCCGCGTCCCGGGCTGATTTCAACGCTGCATAGCCGAGCGCAGTAGTTTTTCAACAGCCTGTTAGCCTCACAGGACTCGCAGGTGGGTTCGTATCAACATCACGGGCTCAGTTCCGCGCAACAACGAGCCCACTCAACCCAGAGCGTTCCCTGCAATCAGCCTCCACGGACGGCCTTAAGCGCGGCGCCACATCGCTTCGGACAGCCCGCGTATCTCCCGAACTGCACCAGCACCTCAGTCATGGACAATCAATTTTTTAATATTGACATATTTTTATGTCGTAACTACTTTTAAAGGGCAATCCACTACTCGAGGCTACTGCCATGAACATCAGAACACTGGTTTTGCTGCTGTTTGCATTGTGCGTTCAACCTGCCTGGAGCCAGGTGGATGCGGATAAGGGTCAGGCCCTGGTTACCGGGTCGGAGTCCGCCGCGCTGAATACCCGCCTGGCGCTGCGGGACCTGTGGGTGGAGCATATTTTCTGGGTCAGGAATTACGTCATCGCCAACCAGCAGGGTGAGCGCCAGCAGGCCGAGACGGCTGCCACCGAGGTGGTCGCCAATGCCACTTCGATTGCCAATAGCATCGCGCCCTTATACGGTCAGCCAGCCGCAGATCAGTTACTCAAACTGCTGGCCGGACACTGGGGGGCAGTGAAACACTACAGTGACGCGGCGGTCGCGAAGCAAGCGGCGGGCAAGAGCGCCGCGGTGGATGAACTGACGAGCAATGCCAAGGCTATTGCGCAATTTCTGGCCACGGCCAACCCGAACTTGCCGGAAGCCACCCTGGTCAGCATGCTCAGCGCCCACGGTGGACACCACATCGCCCAGGTCGACCAGTTGGGCAAGCAGGATTACGCCGCGGAAGCGAGAACCTGGCAGGCCATGCGCGAACACATGTTGGTTCTCGCAGACACCTTGACGGCGGCACTAGTCAAGCAGTTCCCGGACAAGTTCTGAGCTAAACGGGGCGCCTCGGCGCCCCTCCTTTAGGTTGCTGAAGATGACGAGGTCGCAGAATGTTTCAGGGGATGGGCCGTACCCAGCAAGACCTGCTCTGCGCGCTGCTGTACCAGCCGGTGGGCATGAGTATCGACGAGTTGGCCAGTCACTTGGCGGTGACGCGCACAGCCATACGTCAGCATCTGTCCGCGCTGGAGCGTGACGGCCTGATCCTGCGCGGCGAAACCCGCCCTACCGGTCGTCGTCCCGAGCAGTTGTACCTGCTCTCGCCGCCCGGCAGGGAGCTGTTTCCCAGGCAATACCAGCTGCTGGCCGACCTGCTGATCGGCGAAGTGGCGACCCTCATCGGCCACGACAGCCTGGTCAAGTTGATGCGCAGTCTAGGCCGCAGGATGGCCGCCGGCATGGAGCAGCAGGCGGTGAGTGAAGCGCGGATCGTCGAGCACATGAATCAGGCCGGGTATGAGGCCGAGGTGTTTTTCCGCTCCTCTGGCGAGCAGGAAATAGTCGCGCACAACTGCGTCTTCCACCACCTGGCCGAGGCTCATCCGCAAGTCTGCGAACTCGATCTGGCCCTGATCGGTGCCCTCGGCCAGGGTGACGTGGAACATCTCGAATGCATGGTGCGGGGCGGCCAGGTCTGTCGCTTCAAACTCACCGGAACTCCCCCTACAGCCGGCGGCCGCCCTCACAAGTAAGGCGCCGGCGGTTGCTCAAACTAAGCAAAGCCATTGGCGCGGTTCAAGAACCCATGCAGGGTCAGGCTCGCACGCGGGTAGCTGTGCCGATTTCGTCATCTGCCAGCGGGAAACTCATCAAGCCGCAGGCCGTCTGAACGGCCAGTCTTGTCCAGACTTTTCCTGTGCAGGTGTTGGCATCCATGAAACGCATCCGCGTCATCGACTCACACACCGGCGGTGAACCGACCCGCCTGGTGATCGACGGTTTTCCGGACTTGGGCCACGGCAGCATGAGCGAGCGCCGCCAGCTGCTGGCCGAACGCTTCGACGACTGGCGCGCCGCCAGCATGCTCGAACCGCGCGGCAGCGACGTACTGGTCGGCGCGCTGCTCTGCCAGCCAGTCGACCCCAGCGCCAGTGCCGGGGTGATCTTCTTCAACAACAGCGGCTATCTGGGCATGTGCGGCCACGGCACCATCGGCCTGATAATTTCCCTCGCTCACCTCGGACGCATCCAGCCCGGCCTGCACCGCATCGAAACCCCGGTCGGCACGGTCGAGGCGACCCTGCATGAAGATCGCTCGGTGAGCGTGCGCAACGTGCCCGCCTATCGCTACCGTCAGGCGGTCAGCCTACAGGTGCCGGGCCTGGGCACGGTCAGCGGCGACATCGCCTGGGGCGGCAACTGGTTCTTCCTGATCGCCGAACACGGCCAGCGCATCGCCGGTGACAACCTCGAGGCGCTGACCGCCTATTGCTGGGCGGTGCGCCAGGCGCTGGAGCAACAGGCCATCCGCGGCGAGGACGGCGGCGAGATCGACCATATCGAGCTGTTTGCCGACGACGACACCGCCGATAGCAGGAATTTCGTGCTGTGTCCGGGCAAGGCCTACGACCGCTCGCCCTGCGGCACCGGCACCAGCGCCAAGCTGGCCTGCCTGGCCGCCGACGGCAAACTGCAGCCCGGTCAGTTGTGGCGTCAAGCCAGCGTGATCGGCAGCCAGTTCGAGGCCAGCTACCAGTGGCAGGACGACGGGCGCATCGTCCCGACCATCCGCGGTCGCGCCCACCTCAGTGCCGAGGCCATCCTGCTGCTGGAGGACGACGATCCCTTCGCCTGGGGCATTCGCCCATGAATGCCGAGATCATCGTCGTCGGTGCCGGCATAGTCGGCAGCGCCTGCGCCCACCAGTTCGCCCGCCGCGGCCTCGACGTGCTAGTGCTGGACAGCCAGCGCGGTGGCGCCACGGCGGTGGGCATGGGCCATCTGGTGGCGATGGATGACAACCCGGCGGAGCTGGCCCTGAGTCGCTACTCCATCGAGCTGTGGCGGCAGTGGGCGCCAAGCCTCGACCCCGACTGCGCCTACCGCAACTGCGGCACCCTGTGGCTGGCCGCCAACCGCGAGGAGCTGCAGGCCGCCGAACACAAGCGGGAAACCCTCAGCGCCCAGGGCATCGCCTGCCAGATGCTCGATGCAAGCGCCCTGCGCCAGGCCGAGCCAATGCTGCGCAAGGGTCTGCTGGGCGCGCTGAAAGTCAGCGGCGATAGCATCCTCTACGCGCCGAATGCCGCGCACTGGCTGCTGGCCCAGGGCGGCGCACGCATCACCCGACGCCAGGATCAGGTCAGCGAGGTCGACGGCAACCGCGTGCGCCTGGCCGATGGCCGCTGGCTGACGGCCGAGGCCGTGGTGCTGGCGGGCGGCATCCACGCCAGTGAGTTGTGCCCCGAGTTGCCGATCCGGGCGAAGAAGGGCCATCTGCTAATCACCGACCGCTACCCCGGACGCATCCAGCACCAGCTGGTCGAGCTCGGCTACGCCGCCAGCGCCCACGCCAACACAGGCACCTCGGTGGCCTTCAATGCGCAGCCACGGCCGACCGGGCAGATTTTCCTCGGTTCGTCACGCCAGTTCGACAGCCTCGACCCGCAGGTCGAAGGCCCGGTGCTGGCGCGCATGCTGCGCCGCGCCCTGGATTACCTGCCGGAGCTGGGCAAACTCAACGCCATCCGCAGCTGGACCGGCTTCCGTGCCGCCACCCCGGACAGTCTGCCGCTGCTCGGCGAGCATCCGCAGCAGCCCGGCCTGTGGCTGGCGGTCGGCCACGAAGGGCTCGGCGTCACCACCGCGCCGGGCAGCGCCCAGTTGCTCGCCGCGCACCTGTTCAAGGAACCCGCGGCCATCGACCCTAGCCCTTATCTACCGGGACGCTTTCTGCCGGTGCCGCGACCTACGGAGCACAGTGCATGATCGAACTCATCCTCGATGGCCTTGCGCTGCGTGTCGCAGCGGGCAGTACGGTAGCCGCCGCGCTCTATCTGGGCGGCGACGGCAGCAGCCGCACCTCGGTCGGTGATCAGCGCCGCGCCCCTGTGTGCGGCATGGGCATCTGCCAGGAGTGCCGAGTCAGCATCGACGGCCAGCGCCGCCTGGCCTGCCAAACCCTGTGCCAACCCGGCATGTGCGTGGAGACCCACGCATGAACGAGGATTTCGACCTGCTGATCATCGGCGCCGGGCCCGCCGGCATGGCCGCCGCCCTGGCTGCAGCCCCCAGTGGCCTGCGCATTGGCGTCATCGACGACAACCCACTCCCCGGCGGGCAGATCTGGCGCGACGGCGTGCACGCCCATCTGCCTGCCAATGCTCGGCGCCATCGCGCGGCACTGGCGGCGGCGGAGAATATTCGGCTGTTCAGCGCGACCCGAGTGGTGGCCATCGCCGGGCCGCAGCAGTTGCTGCTGGAAGATGACGAACGCGCCTGGCGCGCACACTACGCCAAGCTGATCCTCTGCACCGGCGCGCGCGAGCTGCTGCTGCCCTTCCCCGGCTGGACCCTGCCCGGCGTCACCGGTGCCGGCGGCTTGCAGGCGCTGATCAAGGGTGGCGTACCGGTGGCCGGCGAGCGCCTGGTGATCGCCGGCAGCGGCCCGCTGTTGCTGGCCAGTGCCGCCAGTGCCAAGCAAGCCGGCGCCAAAGTGCTGCGCATCGCCGAACAGGCGCCCCCCGCTGCCTTGGCCGCGTTCGCCCTGCAACTGCCGCGCTGGCCGAGCAAGTTGCTGCAGGCCTTGCAGCTGTTCGATGCCAGCTACCGCAGCAACAGCCATGTACTGGCCGCGCTCGGCGAGGAACGTCTGGAAGCTGTGCGCCTGCAGCAAAACGGCAAGCTAGTGGAGATCCCCTGCAAGCGCCTGGCCTGTGGTTTCGGTTTGCTGCCCAATACCCATCTGGGCCAGGCCCTGGGCTGCCGCATCGCCGGGCAGGCCATTGCCGTCGATCAATGGCAAGCCTGCAGCCTGAGCGATCACTATGCGGCGGGTGAATGCACCGGCTTCGGCGGCAGCGAACTGGCCCTGATCGAAGGCGCCATCGCCGGCCACAGCGCCATCGGCGCGCAGGCCAAGGCCCGCGCACTGTGGCCGCAGCGCCAGCACTGGCAGGCCTTCGCTGATCGTCTCGGGCGCAGCTTCGCCCTCGATCCGCGACTCAAGCAACTGGCCGCCGCCGACACCCTGGTCTGTCGCTGCGAGGACGTGAGCTACGGCGAGATCGCCGGGTGCAGCGGCTGGGTCGACGCCAAGCTGCACAGCCGCTGCGGCATGGGCGCCTGCCAGGGCCGCATCTGCGGCGGCGCGACGCAGTTCCTGTTCGACTGGCCGACCCCGACGCCGCGCCCGCCGTTGTCGCCGGCACGCATAGAAAGCCTGCTGCAACTGGCCGAGCCAGACGAGGCCGGCTAGTGTCGCGACCATCGTGACAGGTCGGATCACTGTAGGGTGGGTTAGCGGCGCCACACTGCGACGATCAGACGTTGCCATCGTGGCGCGCCGCGTAACCCACCAGACGGCATCCATGTATTGCACCGATGGTGGGTTACGGCGCAGCAACGATCAGTGTAATGCCTGCTGCTTGGACAGGCGCCTAACCCACCCTACGTGCGGGCCGAACCCGCCGCGACGGACGTCGCGCTTCCCTGAAAGTGGCAGCGGCCTTAGAGTGGGCCGCGCCCACCTTGCCTGGACACCAGCTCACCCATGCCTTTGCCGCTTCAGCTCCAGCACCTGCCCACCCCGCGCGATCTGCCTGAGCTGCTGGGCAGCCTGCAACAGATCACCCCCCTGCTGGATGCCATGCCCGGCGTGGTGTTCTTCATCAAGGACAGCGCCGCCCGCTATGTGCTGGTCAACCGGACCCTGAGCCAGCGCTGCGCGGTAAACAGCCACCACGAGTTGCTAGGCCAGACCGCCGAACAGGTGTTTCCCTCACGCTTCGGCCCGCTCTACACCGAGCAGGATCGCCGTGTATTGCAGGACGGCAGCCCACTCAGCGACCAGTTGGAGTTGCACCTGTACCCTGGCCGCCAACCGGGCTGGTGCCTGACCCATAAACTGGCGCTGCGCGACCCACAGGGCGTGATCATCGGCATGGCTGGCATCTCCTACGACCTGCAGGCCCCGCAAGCCAGTCACCCGGCCTACCAGAAACTCGCCGCGGTGGACGCGCATATCCGCGAGCATTACGCCCAGTCCATCAGCCTCAAAGACCTCACCGCCATCGCCGGCCTGTCCGTCGCCCAGCTGGAGCGCCACTGCAAGCGCATCTTCCAGCTCACCCCGCGGCAGATGATCCACAAGGCGCGCCTGGGCGCGGCCTCGCAGTTGCTGGCCGATCACCTGCCGATCACCGATATCGCCCTGCGCTGCGGCTACACCGATCACAGCGCCTTCAGCCGGCAGTTCAAGGCCCTCACCGGGCTGTCTCCCAGTCAGTATCGCGAGCGTCTGCGCGACGCTTAGCACGCTGTTACCCCAATTCGTGGCCTAAACGCACACTCCTGGGCGCGCTGCTCCCCCAGGTGACACTCGCCCCTGCGCGCGCTGCCTGCGGGCTGGGCGGCGCGTCTCATCAAGAAAACTTCACGAATACCTCCAGTGCCCGCCCTCAGCGGCTCGCGCGGTCCGACAGCGCCGTTTATTGCCTGCCCACCAGCACCCCGTCGTTTCTTGGCACAGGCAGTGCATATAAAATATCGTATACGAAATCCTTGATACGAAAGGCGCGAGACTCTATAACTGCTCGACCCCACACCACCACGAGGCCCCTATGAAAAATCCAACAACTGCCGTAGCCCTCACCGTTGCTCTTAGCGCGTCCCTGATTGGCCAGGCCCAGGCCGACAAACTCGACGACATCATCGAATCGGGCAAACTGCGCTGCGCCGTGACCCTGGACTTCCCACCCATGGGCTTTCGCGATGAAGGCAACAAGCCCGCCGGTTTTGACGTCGACTATTGCGCTGACCTGGCGAAAGTCCTTGGGGTAACCCCTGAAGTGGTCGAAACCCCGTTCCCGGACCGCATTCCCGCGCTGATCTCAGGCCGGGCCGACATCATCGTCGCCTCAACCTCCGACACCCTTGAACGCGCAAAAACCGTGGCGATGACCGTGCCCTACTTTGCCTTTCAGATGGTCGTGCTGACCCGCGAAGACAGTGGCATTGAGAAATACGCAGACCTCAAAGGGCGCCCAGTGGGTAACACCAGTGGCACCTTCGAGGCGATCGCCCTGGAAAAAGACGTCAAAAGCTGGGGCAATGACGCCAGCTTCCGCGCTTACCAGAGCCAGAACGACACCATCCTCGCCGTGACTCAGGGTCACATCGACGCCTCTGTGGTGACCAACACAGTGGCGGCCTCGACCCTCAAGTCAGGCAAATACAAAGGCCTCAAAGTGGCCGGCAATGCGCCCTACACCATCGACTACGTGTCCCTGGCGGCCAAGCGCAACGAGTACGGCCTGATCAACTACCTCAATCTCTTCGTCAACCAGCAGGTCCGTTCGGGTCGCTATGCCGAGCTGTACCAGAAGTGGGTCGGCGGCACTCCGGTGGAGCTGACGGTTCCAGGCGTTTACTACTAAGCACGCGCCCCCATCCACTGGTTAACGCACGGTCGCCAACCCGGCCGTGCGGGAGTTAAACATGCCTGAATTCGCAGTAACGGCACGCAGGCTGGTTGCAGGCAATGCACAAGGCGAGTTGCTCTATGCCGACGTCGGCCTGAGCTTCTGGGGCGGCGTCGATCCATTTAGCGGTGAGGTGATCGATCGCCACCATCCCCTCAGCGGCCAGATAATTGCGGGACGCGTGCTGGCCATCCCCAGTGGCCGCGGCTCCTGCACCGGCAGCAGCGTACTCCTGGAACTGATTCTCAACGGCCATGCCCCTGCCGCACTGGTGGTGGCACATCCCGAAGAAATTCTCAGCCTGGGCGTGCTGATCGCCCAGAGCTTGTTTGACTGTGGCTTGCCCGTCGTCTGCATCGGGCCTGAAGCCTTTTCCCGGCTGCATGACTGCGCGTTTGTCCGCGTTGAAGATGATCGGGTTAGCGCCTTCACCCAGATTCCCGCGGATAATTGGCAAGCGACCACGTCAAAGACCAGCGTCACACACGGGGCCACTGGCCCAATTGCCTTGAACGACACGGACCGCGACTTGCTGGCAGGCAAACACGGCAAGGCCGCGCAGGTCGCCATGCAGATCGTCTTGCAAATGGCCGAGCTCCAGGGCGCCGGCGAATTGATCGATATCACCCAGGCGCACATCGACGGCTGCATCTATACCGGCCCGGCCAGCCTGCGCTTTGCCGAACAATTGCTTGCCTGGGGGGCGGCCGTCAGAGTCCCGACCACGCTCAACTCGATCTCGGTCGACCAGCGTCTCTGGCGCCAGCAAGGCATCGACCCGGCATTCGGCGAACCCGCCAGCCAGCTTGGTGAGGCGTATATGGCAATGGGGGCGCAACTGAGTTACACCTGCGCACCCTACCTGCTCGACAGCGCGCCGCAGGCCAATGAACAAGTGGTCTGGGCTGAATCCAACGCCGTGGTGTATGCCAACAGCGTACTCGGCGCCCGGACGCAGAAATACCCGGACTATCTGGATATCTGCATCGCCCTGACCGGTCGCGCGCCCCTCACCGGCTGCCATCTGGATGCCGGCCGCTTGGCCACTCTGCTCATTCAAGTAGCGCCGCTCGGCCCACTCGATGATGCGTTCTATCCACTACTCGGCTATCACGTCGGCGCGTTGTCGGGCAGCCAGATCCCCGTGCTCGACGGTTTGCACAACGCGGCGCCTACGCGGGACGATTTAAAGGCCTTTGGCGCCGCATTCGCGACCACCTCCGGCGCCCCGATGTTCCACATCGCCGGAGTTACCCCAGAAGCCGCCAGCATAGAGCAGGCGCTGGGCGGCCTCCCGGCCCAGCACATTGAAACAGTCAGCGCCGCCGGCTTGCTCGAGAGCTGGAACGAACTCAACAGTGCGCCGTCTGCGCAGTTGGGCCTGGTAGCGCTAGGCAATCCGCACTTCTCTTTGAGCGAGTTCGCCGTCTTGGCCGCATTGTGTGAGGGCCGCAGCAAACACCCCGACGTCGCCCTGGTGATCACCTGCGGACGACACGTGCAGCAACAAGCCAGCGCGGCGGGCTACCTGGCGACGCTCGATGCGTTTGGCGCACAACTGGTGACCGATACCTGCTGGTGCATGCTCGGCGAGCCGGTGCTCCCGGTCGGCACCACCAGCCTGATGACCAACTCAGGCAAGTACGCCCACTACGCCCCAGGCCTGGTCGGACGCACGGTGCATTTCGGCAGCCTGGCGGCCTGCGTCGAAGCGGCCTGCCGAGGGTTTGTCAGCGGCGAGCTTCCCGCCTGGTTGAGCCAGGCCCATCAGCCAAGGGAAAAATTGAGCGATGTTTGACTATGTTTGGTTTGACTATAACTTTCACTGGCGCTCGGCTTTAAAGGCACTCCCGGACATGCTCGGCGGTGCCTGGGTTACCTTTGAGACGGCCGCGCTATCGATGGTCTTTGGCGTGCTGATCGCACTGCTGTTGACCGTCATGCGGCAGAGCCAGAACCCGCTGGCGCGGGGTGTTTCCGGGGCCTGGGTCTCGGTTGCCCGTAACACCCCTTCGTTGTTTCAGATCTACCTGTTGTACTTCGGCCTCGGTTCGTTCGGCCTGCACATCAGCTCATGGGCCGCACTGCTGGCCGGGATCACGTTCAACAACGCCGGCTACCTGGCAGAAAACTTTCGTGGCGGGCTCAAGGCCGTGCCCGATACCCAGATGCGCGCGGCCCGTTCACTGGGGATGAGCGCATTCAAGGCCTACCAGTTGATCATCGTCCCGCAGCTACTGCGCATCGTGTTCTACCCCCTGACCAATCAGATGGTCTGGGCCGTACTGATGACCTCGCTGGGGGTCATCGTCGGCCTCAACAACGACCTCACCGGGGTCACCCAGGACTACAACGTAAAGACCTTCCGCACCTTTGAGTATTTCGCGCTCGCGGCAGTGCTTTATTACCTGATTGCCAAAGCCATCGTCATGGTCGCCCGCCTACTCGGCTGGCGCCTGTTCCGCTACTAAGAGGGCAATGGCCATGTTGACTACCAGCCTCACCTCAACCGATCTGCTGTTCATGCTCCAGGGTGCCTGGACCACTATTGCGCTGACCCTCTGGTCGATGCTGCTGGGCACATTCGGCGGGGTTATCTGTGGCCTGCTGCGCGCCACGTTGCCGCGAGCAACCCTGCCGCTGGCCTGGGTGCTGGATATCTTCCGCAGTGTGCCGCTGCTGATCCAGTTCGTGCTGTTCAACTCGCTGAAAAGCATCGTCGGCCTTGACTGGAGCGCCTTCACCGTTGCCTGCGTAGTGCTCGGCGTATACGCCACGGCCTATTGCACGGAAGTCGTGCGCAGCGGTGTCCTCGCGGTATCGCCCAATGTACGCCGCGCCAGCCGCTCGCTGGGGTTGAGCTACTGGCAAGACCTGCGCTACATCGTCATGCCGATGGCCACCCGCGTGGCATTTCCGGGCTGGCTGAACCTGACCCTGTCGGTGATGAAAGACACCGCCCTGGTCATGTGGATTGGCATCATCGAACTGCTGCGCTCCTCACAAACCATCGTCACACGCATCCAAGAACCGCTGCTGGTCCTGTGCATCGCAGGGCTTATCTACTACTTCATCAGCCTGGTTGTAGCCCGTTTGGGTAATCAACTGGAGAAAAGGTGGCAGGAAAATGATTGAGATCGAAAGCGTACACAAATCCTTCGGCGACCTGGATGTGATCAAGGGCGTCAGCCTGACCGTCGAAAAAGGCGAAGTGGTGTCGATCATCGGTGGTTCGGGCTCGGGTAAATCGACCCTGCTGATGTGCATCAATGGCCTTGAATCGATTCATCAGGGCAGCATTCGTGTCGACGGCGTCGAGGTGCATGACAAAGCCACCGACCTCAACCAGCTGCGGCAGAAGATCGGCATCGTGTTCCAGCAGTGGAACGCCTTCCCGCACCTCACGGTGTTGGAGAACGTCATGCTGGCACCGCGCAAAGTGCGTGGCCAAAGCCGTGCAGAGGCCGAGGAAATGGCCATCAAGCAACTCACCCATGTTGGCCTCGGCGATAAGTTCAATGTGTTCCCCGGCAAGCTTTCCGGCGGCCAGCAACAGCGCATGGCCATCGCCCGCGCCCTGGCCATGTCGCCGGATTACATGCTGTTCGACGAAGCCACCTCGGCGCTCGACCCGCAACTGGTCGGCGAGGTGCTGGACACCATGCGCCTGCTCGCCGAGGACGGCATGACCATGGTGCTGGTGACCCACGAGATCAGCTTCGCCCGCGAGGTGTCCGACCGCGTGGCGTTCTTCCGCGACGGTCTGGTGCATGAGATCGGCACACCCGAGCAAGTGCTCGGCAACCCGCAGCGTGCGGAAACCGCCGATTTCCTCAAGTCCGTGCTCTAGCAGGGCGTTGAGAAACGTAGGCGAGGCGGCCGAGACAAGGCAAAAACGGCCGAAAAAGCGCAGTTTACTGGCTGTAAATGAGCATTTTGAGGCCGTTTTTAACGCCGTATCGGCAACGTAGGTAGTTTTTCATCGTCTTGCTAGGAGTCTGCCATGCGTTCTTCGAAGATCATTCATGTGGTCAGCTGCCATGCCGAGGGCGAGGTCGGCGATGTGATAGTCGGCGGCGTGGCCCCGCCGCCCGGCGACACGGTCTGGGCGCAATCGCGCTGGATCGCCGAAGACCAGACCTTGCGCAACTTCATGCTCAACGAGCCGCGCGGCGGCGTGTTCCGCCACGTCAATCTGCTGGTGCCGGCCAAGGATCCACGGGCGCAGATGGCCTGGATCATCATGGAGCCGGCCGACACCCCGCCGATGTCGGGCTCCAACTCGTTGTGCGTGGCCACCGTGCTATTGGAAACCGGCATCCTGCCGATGAGCGAGCCAGAAACTCGCCTGGTACTGGAAGCCCCCGGCGGCCTGATCGAAGCCGTCGCGCAGTGTCGTGACGGCAAGGTCGAGCGCGTCGAGGTGCGTAACCTGCCCTCCTTCGCCGACCGGCTGGATGCCTGGATCGAGGTGGAAGGCATCGGCTCACTGCAGGTGGACACCGCCTATGGCGGCGACAGCTTCGTGATCGCCGACGCCCACGCCCTGGGCTTTGCCCTCAGCGCCGACGAAGCCGCCGACCTGGCCGCCTGCGGGCTGAAAATCACCCGTGCGGCCAATCAGCAGCTGGGCTTCATCCACCCGCTGAACCCGGACTGGGCGCATATTTCCTTCTGCCAGCTGGCCGCCCCGGTGAGCCGCGAGAACGGTATCGCCAGCGCCGCCAACGCGGTGGTGATCCGCCCCGGCAAGGTCGACCGTTCGCCCACCGGCACCGGCTGCTCGGCACGCATGGCGGTGCTGCACGCCAAGGGCCAGTTGCAGGTCGGCGAGCGTTTTATCGGCCGTTCGATCATCGGTTCCGAGTTCCACTGCCATATCGATAGCCTCTGCGAGGTGGCCGGGCGTCCGGCGATCATCCCCTGCCTTTCCGGCCGGGCCTGGATCACCGGCACTCACCAGCACCTGCTCGACCCGAGCGATCCCTGGCCGCAAGGCTACCGATTGTCCGATACCTGGCCGGTAGAGGCCTGAGCCAAACTCTCGCTGCCTGCCGCGACCCCGGTGGGCACAAGCTGCAACGATAAGCAGCACAGCACACCCAGAACGACCCGCATCCTCGATGCAAAATTTGTCTGGCATTTCTTCGTCAAGACTATATCGTATACGAAATACATTATTCGCAACCGGAGGCAAAACCATGAGCAAGCGCGTCAACTGGAGCGGGGTCTTCCCTGCAGTCACCACTCAATTCAACCCTGACTTCTCGGTAAACCTGGAGGAGACCCACAAGGTGATCTCCAACCTGGTGCGCGACGGCGTATCCGGCCTGGTGGTCTGCGGCAGCGTCGGCGAGAACACCTCGCTGACCATCGAGGAGAAGATGGCCGTCACCGAAGTGGCCAAGGACGCGTCCGCTGGCCGCGTGCCGGTGATCTGCGGCATCGCCGAGTTCACCAGCGCCGGCGCCGCCAAGGTGGCCAAGGCGGTTGAGCGGGTCGGCGTCGACGGCATCATGGTGATGCCCGCGCTGGTTTACTCCTCCAAGCCGCACGAGACCGCCGCGCACTTTCGCAGCGTCGCCACGGGCACCGACCTGCCGGTGATGGTCTACAACAACCCGCCGATCTACAAAAACGACGTCACCCCGGAGATCCTCATCTCCCTGGCCGACATCGAGAACGTGGTGTGCTTCAAGGACTCCTCCGGCGACACCCGGCGCTTCGTCGACGTGCGCAACCAGGTGGGCGACCGCTTCATCCTGTTCGCCGGTCTCGATGACGTGGTCCTGGAAAGCATCGCCGTCGGCGCCGAGGGCTGGATCTCCGGGATGTCCAACGTGTTCCCCAAGGAAGGCGAAACCATCTTCCGCCTGTGCAAGGCCGGGCGCTTCGACGAAGCCATGCCGATCTACGAATGGCTGATGCCGATCCTCCACCTCGACGCCCGCCCGGACCTGGTGCAGTGCATCAAGCTGTGCGAGGAAATCGCCGGGCGCGGCAACGCCCTGACCCGCCCGCCACGCCTGGCCCTGCAAGGCGAGGACCGCGCCCACGTCGAGACGATCATGGCCAAGGCCATGGCCAACCGCCCGGCACTGCCGGATGTCGGCCTGTAGCCCCGCCCCCCAGCCTACAGCGCCTCGCTCGGCGACGAGCGCGGCCTTCAACGGAGGACCCCGCATGGCGGAAATTCTCGGCCACAACTACATCGGCGGCGCTCGCAGCGCTGCCGGCCAAGACACCCAGACCAGCTTCGACGCCTGCACAGGCGAAGCCCTGCCCTACCGCTTCAGCCAGGCCACGGCGGCTGAAGTTGATGCCGCCGCGCAGGCTGCGGCGGCGGCATATGGACAGTTTCGCAGTCTGCCGGCCAGCCGCCGCGCCGAGTTTCTCGAGGCCATCGCCGACGAAATAGATGCCCTTGATGAGGACTTCGTTGCCCTGGTATGCCGCGAAACCGCACTGCCTGCAGGACGCATCCAGGCCGAACGGGGCCGCACCAGTGGGCAGATGCGCTTGTTCGCCAAGGTATTACGCCGCGGCGACTTCTACGGCGCACGCATTGATGGCGCCCTGCCCGAGCGCCAGCCGCTGCCGCGCCCGGATGTGCGGCAGTACAACATTGGCGTAGGCCCGGTCGCAGTGTTTGGCGCCAGCAACTTTCCGCTGGCTTTCTCCACCGCCGGTGGCGACACCGCCGCAGCGCTAGCGGCAGGCTGCCCGGTGGTATTCAAGGCGCACAGCGGCCACATGGCCACAGCGGAATGCGTGGCCGATGCGATCATTCGCGCCGCCGAAAAAACCGCCATGCCCGCCGGCGTGTTCAACATGATCTTTGGCAATGGTGTGGGTGCCGACCTGGTCAAGCACCCCCTGATTCAAGCCGTCGGCTTTACCGGTTCCCTCAAGGGCGGCCGGGCGCTGTGCGACATGGCCGCCGCTCGCCCGCAGCCGATCCCGGTGTTCGCCGAGATGTCCAGCATCAACCCGGTGCTGCTGCTGCCGACCGCCCTGCAGCAGCGCGGCAGCAAAATTGCCAGCGAACTGAGTGCGTCCGTGGTCCTTGGCTGTGGCCAGTTCTGCACCAACCCGGGCCTGGTGATCGGCTTGCGCTCGGCTGAATTCAGCGCATTCCTGCAAGAATTCAGCGCCCAGATGGCCGCACAGCCGGCGCAGACCATGCTCAATGCCGGCACCCTCGACAGTTACCGGCGCGGTGTCGACCGCCTCCTTGCGCACCCTGGCATCGAACATCTGGCAGGCGCCCGGCAAACCGCGGGCAAAGCCCAGCCGCAGCTGTTCCAAGCGGATGTGAGCTTGTTGCTGAATGGCGACGAACTGCTCCAGGAAGAAGTTTTCGGCCCGACCACCCTTGTGGTCGAAGTGACGGACAAGACCGAACTGCTGGCAGCGCTGCAAGGTTTACACGGACAGCTGACCGCCACCCTGATCGCCGAACGTGAAGACCTCGCGCCCTTCGCCGATGTACTAGCGCTGCTTGAGCAGAAGGTCGGCCGGGTGTTGTTCAACGGCTACCCAACGGGTGTGGAAGTGTGTGACGCGATGGTTCATGGCGGCCCTTACCCCGCCACCTCGGACTCGCGCGGCACCTCGGTGGGCAGCCTTGCCATCAACCGCTTCCTGCGGCCGGTATGCTACCAGAACTGTCCTGATCAATTGCTCCCGCAAGCCCTGCAAAACGCCAACCCACTGGGAATTGCCCGTTTGGTTGATGGTGAAACCACGCGCGACCCCCTGGCCGGATAGCTGTCGGCTCAGCCTTAGGGTTCTTGCCTTGCCCCGGTTCAGCGAGCCGGAGCTTTTTTGGCTATGCCCCGATGATGGGCTGCGAGGGTTTCGTAGGGTGGGTTAGCGGCGTATCGCGGTATATCACCTCACCTCGATAACCGTACGCCGCGTAACCCACCAGAAGGCAATCGGCTTGCTCATCATGGTGGGTTACGGCGCCACTGGCCGGCAACAGCCTATAGCCCTGCACCAGGCGCCTAACCCACCCTACGGTTCTGTCGCTAGTCGGCAATCAGCGCCTTGAGATCGTCATACAAGGCCTGGGGAATCTGCACGCCCTGCTCGGCGCTGCGCGCTCGGGCCTCGTAGCGACGCTGCGACGGCAGGCGCGCGCCTTGGCCCTGGATACTCTCGAACATCGCCTCGGCTCGAGCCAGATGCTCATCGGTGGCTTCACCGAGAAAGCGCCTTGGATCAATCACCACGATCAGTTCACCGTGATACGGCGATGACTTGCTGCCCGCGTCATAAGCCAGTGATTCGGCACTGGTCAGATCACCAATCAGCGGGCCGGCAATCAGCTCCACCATCGCCGCCAGCGCTGAGCCTTTGTGCCCGCCAAAGGTCAGCATGGCGCCGTTCATGACCGCCTCGGCATCCGTGCTCGGCTGACCATGCTGGTCAATCCCCCAGCCCAGCGGAATGGGCTTGCCCGCACGCCGATGCAGTTCAATCTCACCACGGGCAATCGCGCTGGTGGCGAAATCAAAAATAAACGGGTTGTGCCCGGCACGTGGCCAACCGAAGGCAATCGGATTGGTACCGAACACCGGCTTGCTGCCACCTGCCGGTGCCACCCAGGCATGGCTTGGAGTGAAGGCGAATGCCACCAGACCGGCCTCGGTCAGCGCCTCGATCTCGACCCACAATGCCGAGAAGTGCACACAGCGATTAATCGCCAGCGCGGCTATTCCGCACTGCCTGGCCTTTTCAACCAGTACCGGCAAGCCGGCCTGAAACGCCAGCTGAGAAAAGCCACCCTTGGCATCCACCCGAACCAGCGCCGGGGCCTGATCGATGACCTCCGGGTCGGCGTCCGCAACGACCTTGCCTGCCTTCAGCGAGCTGACGCAGCCGAGCACGCGATACAAGCCATGGGACGCGCAGCCATCACGCTCACCCGCCAGCACCGTAGCGCTCACTGCCTGTACATGGGGCTCGCTGAAGCCGTTGCCACGTAAAATTTTTTGCGCCAGTTCGCGCGCCTGTTCCAGGGTCAATTGAATCACGGTCAGCCTCCTCTGATAGCCAGTGGCTAGAGTGGCGCCTGGGGGCTAAAGCGGCTTGACCCCTTTACCTAGACAGGATGACGAATTCGGCACAGCAGTGCTCAGGAGAACTGCCCACGCATCCAGGCCAGATAGTCGGCGACCTCCGCGTCACCTTCGCTCGGTGCCCAGGGCGCGCGCTCGCCCTCACCGACCGGCCGGTAGGGGCCGGCCTTGCACTCGAACAGAATACTGTCGGCGGCCAGCACCACCAGGGCGTGGAACACACCGGGCGGCAGATCGACGCCGATACAGTCGCCGCCCTCCTCGAGCACGCGCGTTTCCAGCAGCTCGCCGCTGTCGCTGAAAATCAGCAGGCCCAGACGTCCCTTGAGCACCAGCAAGGCTTCGGCCTTATCCGCCGACAGGTGACGGTGCGGCGCAATATAGGTATCTGGCTGCAAGCCCACGGCCATGCGGTGGCAAGGCTCTTCCATCTGGTGGAAGTTGTGGTGCTGACGCTGGCGCGGACTGGCCGCGGCCTTCCCGGCCAGTTCGGCGAACAGGGTTTGATCGAGAAAGCGCGGTGCGTCCATGGGCTTACAGCCCCTTGACCGCAAAGATGCCGGCGGCGTTGCGCCAGTAGCCCTTGTAGTCCATGCCGTAACCGAAGATGTAGCGGTCGATGCAGGGCAGACCGACGTAATCGGCTTTCAGGTCCGGGCGCGCCTTGCGGTCGTGGTCCTTGTCGATCAGCACAGCGGTATGCACCGCGCGGGCGCCGGCGTGGCGGCAGAAATCGATGATGGCGCCGAGGGTGTGCCCTTCATCGAGGATATCGTCGATGATCAGCACGTCGCGGTCGATAAAAGAGACTTCCGGCTTGGCCTTCCAGAACAGCTCGCCGCCGCTGGTTTCGTTGCGGTAGCGGGTGGCATGCAGATAGGACACTTCCAGCGGGAAGTCGAGTTTTGGCAGCAGCTTGCCGGTGAAGATCAACCCACCGTTCATCACGCAGAACACCACGGGATTGCGTTCGGCCAACTCGCCATTGATCGCCACGGCGATCTGCTCAATGGCCGCTTCGACTTCGGCTTCGGTGTACAGGCAATCGGCTTCCGCCATGACTTGGCGAATGTGCGCGAGATCGGCGGACATGGTGATTCCTCTTCAGTGGGCGGCACTGCGCAAGGCAGAGAACCTGATCGGTACGTCAAAATAAAAGTCGGCAAAGGTACGCATCTGCCATCCAGGGGGCAAGCCCTGATGAACGAGCGTGGCCCCTGAGTATCCTAACCCGGTCGCAACCGGCGGGTTTATCGGCGAACTGGGGGATATTAAACGCTAACCTCTAGAAAGACTCGGCCATACGCCACCACTTGGCCCGGCCAATGCTTTAATCTAACGGCATTTTTGCCAGCCCTGCCGGAGAACCCGCCATGCCCATTCTCGAGATCCGCCATCCGCTGATCCGCCACAAGCTCGGTCTGATGCGCCGCGTCGATATCAGCACGAAGAATTTCCGCGAACTGGCGCAGGAAGTCGGGGCCTTGCTGACCTATGAGGCGACCAAGGACCTGCCCCTGGAAAGCTACGAGATCGAGGGCTGGTGCGGCACTGTCCAGGTCGAGAAGATCTCCGGCAAGAAGATCACCGTGGTGCCGATCCTGCGCGCCGGTATCGGCATGCTCGACGGCGTACTCAGCCTGATTCCCGGGGCCAAGGTCAGCGCCGTAGGCGTGGCGCGCAACGAAGAGACCCTGCAAGCGCACACCTATCTGGAGAAGCTGGTGCCGGAGATCGACGAGCGCCTGGCGATGATCATCGACCCGATGCTCGCCACCGGCGGTTCGATGGTCGCCACCATCGACCTGCTGAAGAAGGCCGGCTGCAAGGAGATCCGCGCCATGGTGCTGGTCGCCGCGCCTGAAGGCATCAAGGCGGTGACCGATGCCCACCCGGACGTGACCATCTATACCGCCTCCATCGATGAGCGCCTGAACGAGCACGGCTACATCATTCCCGGTCTCGGCGATGCCGGCGACAAGATCTTCGGCACCAAGCAGAAGGACGCCTGAGTATGCAGGATCACCTGCAAGACGCCCCCTGGCGCCAGGCCCTGGCCGGTTCGCAAATGCTTTTCGTGGCCTTCGGCGCGCTGGTGCTTATGCCGCTGATCACCGGCATGGACCCTAACGTGGCGCTGTTCACCGCTGGTCTCGGCACGCTGATTTTCCAGCTGGTGACCA
Organism: Pseudomonas taeanensis MS-3; assembly: GCF_000498575.2. Taxonomy (GTDB): domain Bacteria; phylum Pseudomonadota; class Gammaproteobacteria; order Pseudomonadales; family Pseudomonadaceae; genus Aquipseudomonas; species Aquipseudomonas taeanensis. The sequence continues at coordinate 52,309 of NZ_AWSQ01000002.1, read as the reverse complement.
AGAACCAGGTGCCGGTGTTTCTCGCCTCCAGTTTCGCCTTTATCGCACCGATTCTCGCCGCCAAGGCCGACTTCGGCCTGCCGGCGACGCTCGGCGGCCTGGTCGCCGCTGGCCTCATGTATATGCTGCTGGCCGGCGCGGTGCGCCTCAAGGGCACCGGCTTTATCGACCGTTTGCTACCGCCGGTGGTGATCGGCCCGGTAATCATGTCCATCGGCCTGGGCCTGGCCCCGGTCGCCGCCAATATGGCGATGGGCAAGGCCGGTGACGCCAGTGCGCAACTGGTGCCCTATGACATTGCCTTGATGATCTCCCTGCCGGCGCTGATTACCACCCTGGTGATGGCCGTGGTGGGCAGAGGTATCCTGCGTCTGGTGCCGATTCTCGCCGGCGTCGCCGTGGGTTATGGATTGTCCTGGATGTTCGGGGTGATCGACTTCGCCCCCATTGCCGCCGCGCCCTGGCTGGCCGTGCCGAACTTCGTCGCCCCCGAACTGCATTGGGGCGCCATCCTGTTCATGCTGCCAGTGGCCATCGCCCCGGCTATCGAGCATATCGGCGACGTGCTGGCGATCGGCACCGTGACCGGCAAGAATTACCTGAAGAAACCCGGCCTGCATCGCACCCTGCTCGGGGATGGCTTGGCCACCTCCGCCGCAGGCCTGCTCGGCGGCCCACCCAACACCACCTATTCGGAAGTCACCGGCGCGGTGATGCTGACCAAGAACTTCAACCCCAAGGTGATGCTCTGGGCCGCAGTGATCGCCATGCTCCTGGCCTTTATCGGCAAGTTCGGCGCGTCCCTGCAGAGCATTCCGGTACCGGTAATGGGCGGCATCCTCTGCCTGCTGTTCGGCTCCATCGCGGTGGTCGGTTTGAACACCCTGATCCGCCACCAGGTCGACCTGTCCGAGGCGCGCAATTTGGTAATAGTCGCGGTGACTCTGGTGTTCGGCATCGGCGGCATGGTGATCGGCGCCGGCGACGTCAGCCTCAAGGGCATCTCGCTGTGCGGCATCATCGCCATCCTGCTCAACCTGCTGCTGCCCGGCGGTCAGGGCTGGCGCAGCAAGACGTTGAGCGACGATCAGGCCTGAAAACAACTCGGGCAGTGCGCCGCAACCCGCGTGCTCGCGCAGCGCGCCATCAGCCAGAGATAAGAATGCCCCGCCAAGTGCGGGGCATTTTTATTTCCAGGACTACCCGCCTGAACGGTTGGTGGGTTAACTCAAGTTCGGATGCTGAGGCTTCGAGACCAGGTGCTGCGACGCGTCATAGTGGGCTATGGCGAGGAGCGGCGACGCAGTATCGGGGCCTCACGCACCGATACTGACTCATCGAACTCGCCACGCAGGCCACTCGCTCAGGCCGGCTCGGCCGACCATTGCTGCAGGCGCACCACGCTCTCACGATAGGGTTGCAAGCCTTTGTTCAACAGGGCGATAGAGGAAAATACCGCCAACGAAGAAACGATCAACAGCGAGTAACGCAACGCCTGGTCGTCGGCGAATACATAGTCGGTGACCAGCGCGACAGCCGTCGGACCAATACCCAAACCGATCAGGGTGATAACGAACAGGTAGATCGCCGAGGCCTGACCCCGCATGGAGTTGGGCATGATTTCCTGGATCGCTGCGGGAGCTACGCCAAAAGGCATGCTCAGGCAGAACACCGTTGGCGCCATCAGCAACACGGCCCACAGCGCCTCGTCCATCAAGGGGAAGGCCACCACACAAGGCGCCGCACCGATGGCGGCGTACAGACCGACACGCATATTGGCGTCACTGCGCCCACGCTTGGCCATCCAGTCGGCCAAGCGTCCACCGAAGACGATGCCCAGGCAACCGAACACCGCGACGATGCTGCCGTAGACGATGCCGACCTGGCCGGCATCCCAGCCATAAGTGCGAATAAAAAAGGTCGGCACCCAGGCTGCGCTGCCGTAGCCGGCGAACGCCAGGCCGGCGAAGCCGAAGTTATGGCACAACACGGTCCGTTTGTTGGCGCGAATATAGCGCCCGACATCGGCCAGCGGCACTACCACCCCCGCCCCGACACCACGCCGTGCTGGCTCTTTGACCGCCAGCATGAGCAGGGTGAACAGCACACCGGCGGCGCCAAGCGCGAGAAAAATCAGTTGCCAGGGCCGCACTTCGCCCACTATCGGCAGCAGCACGTCGCCTTGAGCCGAGGCCAACTTGATCACCAGGCCACCGAACAGAAAGGCCAGGCCCGAGCCCAGGTAGACCCCCATCGAGTAGACACTGATGGCTGTGGCGCGGCGCTCGGCGGGAAAGCTGTCGGCGATCAGCGAATAAGCCGCTGGCGACAAGGCCGCTTCACCGACACCCACGCCGATCCGACAGATCAGGAACTGCCAGTACAGCCTGGCCATTCCGCAGGCGGCGGTGGCCGCACTCCAGAACAGGATGCCGATGGCGATCAGCCCACGCCTGCTCCGGGTGTCGGCCAGACGCCCCAAGGGAATGCCACAGACGGTGTAGAACAGGGCGAAGGACAAGCCCATTAGCAGGCTCATCTGCGTATCGCTGATCAGCAGGTCGCGACGAATGGGGCCGACCAGCAGGTTGAGGATCTGCCGGTCGATAAAGGACAACACGTACGCCACCATCAGAATGGCGACAGTGGTCCAGGCGCGGACATTGGAGGGATAGCCGTTATTGTTGTTGGACACTGGCGGTCTCCTCGGCACCGTTTACGCGGTGCGCGACGGTTGAAAGAGACTCCAGCTTAGGCCGACATTGGCCATGGTGAGTATGACAAGACCCCGTTATCAATCTGGCGAATGCGCGGCATCCCTTCGGACTGATAACCGACCCGTACGTAGCCCGGATGCAGTCCGGGAGATTTAGATTCCCCGGATTGCATCCGGGCTACTGACTGACACGCTGATCAAGCGACGTCCCTCCCGCCCAGCAAAAGCATGGGCACTCAAAGCATCAGCGGCGCTCGTTCGCTCAGGCTGTTCAGCGCCGCCACCCAGCTCGGATGATCGTTGAGGCAGGGCACCAGCTGCAGGCTTTCGCCACCTGCGGCCTGGAATTGCTCAAGGCCCCGGTCGCCGATCTCTTCCAGGGTCTCGATGCAATCGGCGACAAAGGCCGGGCACATCACCAGTAGCTTCTTCACCCCCTGCTTACCCAGCTCGTCCAGGCGAGTTTCGGTATAGGGCTCGATCCACTTGGCCCGGCCCAGGCGCGACTGGAACGACACCGACCATTGCTCCGGGCCTAGACCCAGACGGCTGGCGAAGGCCGCGGCGCTGCGCAAACATTGTGCGCGGTAACAGTGAGCCAGCACCTCGGGCGAGGCCGTGCGGCAGCAGTCGGCGCCCTGCAGGCAGTGGCCGCTGGGGTCGAGTTTGTGCAGATGACGCTCGGGCAGGCCGTGAAAACTCAACAGCAGATGATCGAACGGCTGCTGCAGATAGGGCTTGGCGCTGTCCACCAGGGCGTCGAGGTATTCCGGCTGATCGTAGAACGGCGGCAGCACGGCGATACGCAGGTTCAGGTTGTGCGCGCGCACGACCCGTTTGGCCTCCTCGATCACCGTGGTCACCGTGCTGTCTGCGAACTGCGGATACAGCGGCGCCAGGGTGACTTGCTGGATGCCCTGCTCCGCCAGGCGCAGCAGCGCCGACTCAATCGACGGCTGGCCGTAGCGCATCGCCAACTCGACCGGCCCGTGACGCCACTGCGCCTGTATCGCCTGCTGCAACCGCCGACTCAGCACCACCAGCGGCGAGCCCTCCGGCCACCAGATCGAGGCATAGGCGTGCGCCGACTGCGCCGGGCGCTTGATCAGAATCAGCGACACTAGCAGTCGGCGCACCGGCCACGGCAGGTCGATCACGTAAGGGTCCATCAGAAACTGGTTGAGGTAACGCCGGACATCAGCCACTTCGGTCGACGCAGGGGAGCCCAGGTTGACCAGTAGCAGGGCGTGATCGGTCATATCTATTCCTAGTCAGTGACGGCCCAACAAGTCCTCGAGGGCCGTATCCAGATCGGTGAAACGAAAGGTGAAGCCTGCCTCGCCTAAACGCAGCGGCAGCGCACGCTGACCACCCAGCAGCAAGGCGGATAATTCTCCCAGCCCGACGCGCAGCAACAACGCCGGCGCCGGCAAAATCGCCGGACGGTGCAGCACGCGGCCCAGGGCGCGGGCAAAATCGGCGTTACGCACCGGCTCTGGCGCGCAGGCATTATAAGGACCGCGGGCCTGCGGCTGCTGCAAGAGAAAATCGATCAGGGCGACTTGATCGGCTAAATGAACCCACGACATCCATTGCCGTCCGTCTCCGAGCGGCCCGCCCAGGCCCAGCTTGAACGGCAACAACAAGCGCTTGAGAAAGCCGCCGTCCTTCGCCAGCACCAGACCGGTACGCACCAGCACCACGCGGATGCCCAGGTCTTCGGCGCGAAGGGCGGTTTCCTCCCAGGCGCCACACAACTGCGCGGCGAAATCTTCGCAGACCGGCGGGGTATCCTCATGCAGCTCACGCTCGCCGCCATCGCCGTACCAGCCCACCGCCGAACCGGAAAGCAGCACCTGTGGCTTCTGCTCACACAGTTTCAGCCACGCCAGCAACTGCTCGGTCAGGGTGATCCGGCTGGCCCATAACAGAGTTTTGCGCTTGCGCGTCCAGGGTCGATCGGCAATCGGCGCACCCGCCAAATTGACCACCGCATCCAACCCTACGTCGCCCAGTTCCTCGAGTTGGCCGATGCCACGCACCTGCGCACCACATAAACCTGGCACCTGCTGCGGACTGCGACTCCATACCGTCAGCTGATGCCCCTGCTTCGCCCAGTGGCTACACAGAGCCCGACCAATCAGTCCAGTACCGCCGGTCAGTAATATGTGCATGACATCTCCCTCGCATGGCGTAACACGGCATATCCACCCTAGTCTGATTCATGACGTTACAACGTGTCTTTAATCCAACTCAGGGTTGTCCTAATACTATAGAGAGGCGCGATTTAATCGAATCAAGCCTATACACAACCAAAACATTGTATAGCTTTTTCCTGAAGCGTAGCCTAATGCTCTAGCACACGAGGTAGACCATGAGCGCAACTGCACCCATCGCCATCATCGGCACCGGCATCGCCGGATTGTCCGCCGCCCAGGCCCTGCATGCCGCTGGACAAGAGGTCGAGTTGTTCGACAAAAGCCGCGGCAGCGGCGGGCGCATGTCGAGCAAGCGCAGCGATGCCGGCTCCCTGGATCTGGGCGCGCAATACTTCACAGCCCGCGACCGCCGCTTCGTCGAAGTGGTGCAGCAGTGGCAAGCTCGCGGCTGGGTTGCCGAATGGACGCCGAGTCTCTACCACTGCAACGACGGCCTCCTCAGCGCCTCGCCGGACGAACAGGTGCGCTGGGTCGGCATCCCGCGCATGAGCGCCATTACCCGCGCCATGCTCGGCGCCCTGCCCGTGCACTTCTCCTGCCACATCACCGAGGTGTTTCGCGGCGAGCAGCACTGGACCCTGCAGGATGCCGAGGGCCAGAGCCACGGCCCGTTCAGCCATGTCGTGGTTGCAGCCCCGGCGCCACAAGCCAGCGCGCTGCTGGCGGCGGCACCGAAGCTCGCTGCCGCCGCTGCCAGTGTGGCGATGGAGCCAACCTGGGCGGTCGCCCTGGCCTTCGACAGCCCCCTGGCGAGCCAGGTCGAAGGCTGCTTCGTGCAGGACAACCCACTCGACTGGCTGGCGCGCAATCGCAGCAAACCCGGTCGTGACACCGCACTGGACACCTGGGTTCTGCACGCCAGCAGCAGCTGGAGCAAGCAACATCTCGACCTGTCCAAGGAAGCCGTAATCGAGCACCTGCACGGCGCCTTTGCCGAGTTGATCGGCTGCGCCGTACCCGCTCCCGCCTTCAGCCTGGCGCATCGCTGGCTCTACGCCCGCCCAGCCAGTGCGCACCAGTGGGGGGTTCTGGCCGACGCCAACCTGGGTCTCTACGCCTGCGGCGACTGGTGCCTGTCCGGCCGAGTCGAGGGAGCCTGGCTCAGCGGCCAGGAGGCGGCGCGCAGGCTGCTCGAACACCTGTAATGAACGCCCCAGCACTAAGCGTCGCCGCGAAACATCGCCTCAACCCGCGCAAACTGCTGCTGTCCAAATGGACGGCAGTCCACCCGCAGAACCGTGAAAAACACTTCCTGGTCAGCCAACTGTTCTGCGACGAGGACGGCACCCTGCTGCACATCGAGTTGCAAGCGGTGTACAGCCAACGCAGCCAGTGCCTGGACTGGCGCGTCCTGCAAGATCCCCAGCACTGGCAGATCGGCTGGAAATAGCGGGCACGGCCCACCACCCAACAAACCTATACAATAATTGTACAAATAATTTGTACATGCACAATATCGCACCTATGATGGAATTAAGTTGTACAACCAAATCTGGATGTATAAGTATTCATCAGAGGTTGCGCCATGAATCGGCACCACTCAGCGCCCAGCAAACCCAAACTCGCGATCAGCGCCTGCTTGCTCGGTGCCGAGGTGCGCTACAACGGCGGCCATAAGCAATCGCAGCTGTGCAGTCGCACGCTCAGTGAGTACTTCGACTTCATCCCGCTCTGCCCTGAAGTGGCCATAGGTCTCGGCACCCCACGCGAGCCGATTCGCCTGGTCGGCGACCCGGCCGCACCGCGAGCAGTCGGCACCGTGCAGCGCGAGCACGATGTCACCGAGCCGCTGGCCGCATACGGCGAACAGATGGCCGCAGGGCTGGATGACATCTGCGGCTACATCTTCATGCAGCAGTCGCCGTCATGCGGCCTGGAACGGGTCAAGGTCTACCAGGACAACGGTCGCCCCAGCGAACCCAAGGGCCGCGGCATCTATGCCGAGGCCTTCTGCGCGCGCCGCCCGGACCTGCCGGTGGAAGAGGACGGCCGGCTCAACGACCCGGTCCTGCGTGAGAACTTCCTCACTCGCGTGTTCGCCTATGCCGAATGGCAGCAACTGCTGCGCGCGGGCCTGACGCGCCAGGCGCTGATCACCTTCCACTCGCGCTACAAATACCTGCTGATGGCCACCAACCCGCTGCAGTACAAGGCCCTTGGACGTCTGCTCGGCGACCTCGGCCAGCATCAACTGGCGGACCTGGCCCCGCGTTATTTCAGTGAACTGATGGCGGCGCTGAAGCAGTGCGCGACCCGACGCACCCACAGCAATGTGCTGCAGCATCTCAGCGGTTATCTCAAGCGCGCGCTGAGCGGCGAGGACAAGCAGGAAATACAGCAGCTAATCAGCCAATACCGCCTCGGCTTCGTACCCTTAGTGGTACCGCTGACCCTACTCAAGCACCACTTGCGTCGCCATCCCGACCGCTACCTCGCGCAGCAGGCCTACCTGCAACCGCACCCGGAAAACCTCAGCCTGCGCAACGCCCTATGAGCGCCGAGAAAACCGCTGCCGAGCCCTCTCGGTCCAGCGCTGGCTATCAGCCCGCACTGGCCGAGGACCTGCTGCCGATTCGTGAGGTGGCCCGCGCTACCGGGGTCAACCCGGTTACCTTGCGTGCCTGGGAGCGCCGTTACGGCCTGATCGTGCCGCAGCGCACGGCCAAGGGACATCGCCTGTACTCGGCCGAGCAGGTCGCACGCATTCAGGCGATTCTCGCCTGGCTCGAGCGTGGCGTTGCGGTCAGCCAAGTGAAGGGCCTGCTGCGCAGCGATCAGCCCGTCTCGACCCAGACCACCTCCCGGTGGCAACAGACGCGCAAAGAGCTGCTGCAGGCGATCGGCAAGCTGGCCGAACGGCGACTGGATGATTGCTTCAACCGCGAACTGGCCCTCTACCCAGCCCATACGCTGTGCCAGCACCTGCTATTACCGCTGCTCGATGAACTGCAACTGCGTTGGCGCAACCAGTTCGGCGCCCAGGCCGAGCGGGTGTTCTTCTACTCCTGGCTGCGCAGCAAACTCGGCGCACGGCTGTACCACAACAACAGTCAGCGCGGCGGCGCCCCTCTGTTGCTGGTCAACCTCTCCGAGCTGCCGATGGAACCGGGACTGTGGCTAACCGCCTGGCTGGCCAGCAACTCCGATTGCCCGGTGGAAGTATTCGACTGGCCGATTCCGCCAGCCGAACTGGCCCTGGCGATCGAACAGATCAAACCTCGCGCGCTGCTACTGTATTCCAGCCAGACGCTCAATACCGCGCTTCTCCCGCGTTGGCTGACGGGCCACAACTGCCCCTGTCTGATTATCGGAGCAACGGTATGCATCCATCGGACGGAACTGCACGTACTTACTACACATAACAACGCAGTGCACATGGCCGAGGGCCCTCTCGAAGCACTGGCAACCCTCACCCGTCTCGGCTTACTGGACCGGACATAAGGATTCCCATGCACCAACTGATGTGGTTTCGCAGCGACCTGCGCGTGCAGGACAACAGCGCCCTCACCGCCGCCATGAGCGCCGGGCCGACCCTGGCGCTGTTCCTGCTCAGCCCTGGGCAATGGCGGGCGCATGACGACGCGCCCTGCAAGGTCGACTTCTGGTTGCGCAACCTGCGCGAGCTGGCTGCGACGCTGGCCACGTTGAATGTGCCGCTGCTGATCCGTCAGGCCGATGACTGGAGCGCCGCACCGCAGGTGATCGGCGAGCTGTGCCAGAAACTGCGGATCAGCGCTGTGCACGCCAATCAGGAGTACGGCGTGCACGAACAGCGGCGCGACCAGGCCGTGGCGCAGAGGCTGCAGCAGCAGGACATCGTGCTGCACGACCACCTGGACCAACTGCTGTTCAATCCTGGCACTGTGCTGACCCAGAGTGGCGGCTACTTTCAGGTCTACAGCCAGTTCCGGAAGGTTTGCTATCAGCGCCTGCACAGCGCCCTGCCGCCGCAGTTCGGAACTCCTGCGGCACAAGCTCCGCTGGCCATTGAGGGTGACGCTATGCCAGCCGAGGTGAGCGGCTTCCCGGCGCCCAGCGCAGCCATGCGCCAGCTCTGGCCGGCGGGCGAAATGGAGGCCCGACAGCGTCTGCACAGTTTCGCCGAGGAGCGCATCGACTATTACCAGCAGCACCGCGACATCCCGGCCCTACCCGGCACCAGCCAGCTGTCGGCCTACCTCGCCGCCGGCGTGCTGTCGCCGCGCCAGTGCCTGCACGCCGCACTGCAGGCTAATCGGGGCGAGTTCGAGAGTGGCAGCAGCGGCATCGTCACCTGGATCAATGAGCTGCTCTGGCGCGAGTTCTACAAACACATCCTGGTCGGCTACCCACGACTGAGCAAACACCGCGCCTTTCGCCCGGAAACCGAAGCGTTGGCCTGGCGCCAGGCGCCCGCCGAACTGTTGGCCTGGCAGCAGGGCCGTACCGGTGTGCCGATCATCGACGCGGCCATGCGCCAACTGCTGACTACCGGCTGGATGCACAACCGCCTGCGGATGATCGTGGCGATGTTCCTGACCAAGAACCTGCTGATCGACTGGCGCGAGGGCGAGCGCTTCTTCATGCGTCAGCTGATCGACGGCGACCTGGCGGCCAACAACGGCGGCTGGCAGTGGAGTGCCTCCACCGGCACCGATGCGGCGCCCTACTTCCGCATTTTCAACCCGGTCAGCCAGTCGCAACGCTTCGACCCGGACGGCCGTTTTATCCGCCATTGGCTGCCGGAACTGGCGAGCCTGAGTAACAAGGACATCCACAACCCCGGTGCATGCGCGAACAAGGGCGGCGATCTGTTCGACAGGCTCGATTACCCACAGCCGATAATCGACCTGAGCAGCAGTCGCGCCCGCGCCCTGGAGGCCTTCAAGAGTCTGCCCAAACGCGGCACACAGGTGCTGCCATGAGCGATTTCCTGCGCCAATTCGCCAAGGACTTTGCCAGCCTGAACAGGCACAACCTGGACCGCCTCGGCGAGCTGTACAGCGACGACGTGCTGTTCTGCGACCCGCTGCACGAGGTGCGCGGGCTGGCCAATCTGCAGCACTATTTCGCCGAGCTGTACGCTCATGTCAGCGAGCTGCGTTTCGACTTCTATGGCTTCGATCAAGTCCGCGAGGGCGAGGGTTACCTGCGCTGGACCATGAGCTATCGCCACCCACGCCTGGCGCGCGGCCAGTTGATCCGGGTCGAAGGCTGCTCGCACCTGCTGTGGAACGGCAAGGTGCATCGCCACCGTGACTATTTCGATGCCGGCAGCCTGCTATATGAGCACCTGCCCCTGCTCGGCCAGGCGATTCGCTGGTTGAAGCGGAGGCTGGCATGAACGGCCGGCGCATCTGGCTCACCGGCGCCAGCAGTGGCATTGGCGCGGCCCTGGCCGAGCTGTTGCTGCAAGACGGCCATCGCCTGGCGCTCAGCGCGCGCCGGGTCGACCCCTTGCAGGCCTTGGCGACTCGCTACCCGAATCAGGTGCTGGTGGTCCCCGGCGACCTCGGCGAGGCCGCCCAGGTCCAGTGGATCGGTGAGCGCATTGCACAAGTGTGGGGCGCGCTGGACACGCTGATTTTAAATGCCGGCAGCTGTGAATATATCGACGCAAGGGCCTTCGAGGCAGCCATGCTCGAGCGGGTCATGCGCACCAATGTATTAGCCGTCGGCTACTGCCTTGAGGCTGCGCTGCCCCTGTTGCGCCAGGGCCTGCGCCCGCATCTGGTTGGCGTCGGCAGCTCGGTGACCTATCTGCCGCTGCCGCGCGCCGAAGCCTATGGCGCCTCGAAGGCCGCACTGCGCTATCTGCTGGAGGCGCTGCGCATCGACCTGGCCAGCGAGGGTATCGACGTCACCCTGATCAGCCCCGGCTTCGTCGAAACGCCGCTGACCCAGCACAACGACTTCCCCATGCCCATGCGTTGGCCGGTGGCTAAAGCCGCCCGACATATCGCCACCCGCCTGGACAAACGGCCCTTCGAGATCGCCTTCCCAGGGCCTTTCATTGCCGGCCTGCAGTTGCTCGCTCATCTGCCCGCACGCCTGCGCCTGGCCATCGGCACACGCCTGGCGCGCAGTGAACCAGCCCGCAAGGACAACCCATGAAAATCGCCATCATCGGCAGCGGCATCGCCGGTCTGACCAGCGCCTACCTGCTCAACCGCAGTCACCAGATCAGCCTGTTCGAGGCCAGCGACTGGGTCGGTGGGCATACCCACACCGTCGACGTCGAAGTCGCCGGCCAGCAGTACGCCGTAGACACCGGTTTTATCGTGTTCAACGACTGGACCTACCCGAACTTCATCCGCCTGCTCGACCACCTCGGCGTCGCCTGCAAACCCACCGAGATGAGCTTCTCGGTCAGCGACCCGGCCACTGACGTGGAGTACAACGGCAACAACCTCAACAGCCTGTTTGCCCAACGCAGCAACCTGCTGTCGACGAAGTTCTGGGGCATGGTTCGCGATATCCTGCGCTTCAACCGCGAGGCGCTGGTCGACCTCGAGCAGCAGCGCATCGCCGCCGATACCACCCTGGGCGCCTACCTGCGGGGCAAGGGCTACGGCGAGCGTTTCATCCAGCATTACATAGTGCCGATGGGCGCGGCGATCTGGTCGATGTCACTGAGCGACATGCTCGGCTTTCCCCTGCAGTTCTTCGTGCGCTTCTTCAAGAACCACGGCCTGCTGTCGGTCAGTAATCGTCCGCAGTGGTGCGTGGTCGAGGGCGGCTCGCGTAGCTACGTGGCGCCGCTGACGGCCTCGTTCAAGCAGCACATTCGCTTGAACTGCCCGGTGCATCGGGTCGAGCGCGACGAAACGGGTGTGACCCTGCACAGCGCAGCCGGCAGCGAGCGCTTCGACAAGGTGGTGTTCGCCTGCCACAGCGACCAGGCACTGCAACTGCTGGCCGAGCCGACAGCGGTCGAGTTGGCGATTCTCGGCGCCCTGCCCTATGCCGACAATGATGTGGTGCTGCACACCGATAGCCGCCTGCTGCCCCGACGCCGCCTGGCCTGGGCCAGCTGGAACTACCGCCTCAGCGGTGCGTTGGAGCAGCCGGCGGCGGTCACCTACGCGATGAACATTCTGCAGGGCATCCGCAGCGACACCAACTTCTGCGTCAGCCTGAACCAGACCGCAGCCATCGAGCCGAGCACCATCCTTGCCCGCTATAGCTACGCCCACCCGCAATACAGCCTGGCCGGCATGGCCGCACAGGCGCGTTGGAAGGAGCTGCTCGGCGCCAATCACAGCTACTTCTGCGGCGCCTACTGGGCCAACGGTTTCCATGAAGACGGTGTGGTCAGCGCCCTGCGCGTGGCCCAGGCGTTCGGGGAGGCACTCTGATGAACAGCGCCCTGTACAGCGGCTGGGTGCAGCATCGCCGCTTTGCACCCAAGCCGCACCACTTCCGCTACCGCATGGGCCTGCTCTATCTGGACCTGGAAGAACAGCAGCAGGTGCTCGGCCTATCGCCGCTCGCCGGTCAGGGCCGCTTCGCCCCGTTCGCCTTCCGCGAGAGCGACTTTCTCCCCGAGTTCACTCGCAACGGCGTCAGGTTGATCGACGCGGTGCGGCAGCGCGTTGGAGCAGCATTGGGGCATACGCCGCAGGGTTCGGTCTGCCTGCTGGCACAACCGCGCAGCTGGGGCCTGGCGTTCAATCCAGCGAGCTTCTTCTACTGCCATGAGGCCGATGGCAGCCTGGCGGCAATCCTCTGCGAGGTCAGCAACACGCCCTGGCGCGAGCGTTACCACTATGTACTGCCGGCCGTGGGTGAAGGCCATCAGCACTTCGCCGTGGCCAAGGCCTTTGACGTCTCGCCCTTCCTGCCCCGTGAACTGGAATACCGCATGGCCTTCAGCCCGGCCGGCGCCAGGCTGGGCATCCATATGGCCGACTGGCAGGGCGAAAACAAACTCTTCGATGCCAGCCTCAGCCTGCAGCGCGAAGCACTCACTCGCGCCAGTCTGCATCGCTACCTGCTGCGTTTTCCCTGGATGACCGGCAAGACCCTGGCTGCGATCTACTGGCAAGCACTGCGCCTGCTGCTCAAACGCCTCCCACTGTTCAATCACCACGCCGCGGCGGACAGCTTCAGCGTTGCCCTCCCGCGCCCGAAGGACCTACCCCATGAAAAGCCCTAGCCTGACTTCCGCCAAAGACTCGGTGCGCGCCGGCAATGGCCTCGGCGCCGGCCTGTTACGCCAGGCAGTGATGCGCCAGTTGCGCCAGTTGCGCCACGGCCACCTGGTGATCATCGAAGGCGATGAGCGCTTGGAGCTCGGCGACCCGCATGCCAGCCTGCGTGCGGAAATCCAGGTGCAGGATGGTGCGCTCTGGGGCATGGTTGCCGGCAATGGCTCGATCGGCGCCGGCGAGGCCTATATCCATGGTTACTGGACCACGCCCGACCTGACCGCAGTGGTGCGAGTGTTCGTCAGCAATCTGGACGTGCTGGACGCCATGGAGCGCGGCCTGGCCCAGCTTGGACGCCCGCTGATGCAAGGCCTGCACTGGCTCAACCGCAACACCCGCAAGGGCTCGCGCAAGAACATCGCCGCCCACTACGACCTGGGCAACAACCTGTTCGAGCAGTTCCTCGACCCGAGCATGATGTACTCGGCCGCCCAGTTCCGCAGCGCGGACGACAGCCTGGAACAAGCGCAACTGAACAAGCTGGAGCGTATCTGTCAGAAACTGGCGCTGAAACCCGACGATCACCTGCTGGAAATCGGCACCGGCTGGGGCAGCATGGCGCTCTATGCGGCGACTCACTACGGCTGCCGCGTGACCACCACTACGCTGTCGCAAGAGCAGTACGCCTATACCGCACAGCGCATCGCCGAGCAGGGCCTGCAGCAGCGCATCACCCTGCTGCGCAAGGATTACCGCGACCTCGACGGCCAGTTCGACAAACTGGTGTCCATCGAGATGATCGAAGCGGTCGGCCATCGCTTCCTGCCCACTTACTTCCAGCAGTGCGCACGCCTACTGAAAGACCATGGCCTGATGCTGCTGCAGGCCATCACCATCCGCGACCAGCGCTACGAACAGGCGAAAAACAGTGTCGACTTCATCCAGCGCTATATCTTCCCCGGCGGCGCCCTGCCCTCGATGCAGAAGATGCTGGAGATCATCGGCAGCCAAACCGACATGAGCCTGCAGCACATGGAGGATTTCGGCCCACACTACGCACGCACCTTGCGCCTGTGGCACCACAACCTGCATCAGGCCAGGCATAAACTGGAGCAACTCGGCTACGACGAGCACTTCTATCGCCTGTGGGAGTTTTACCTGTGCTATTGCGAGGGCGGCTTTATCGAGCGCACCATCGGCACCGCGCAACTGCTGCTGGCCAAACCGGCGGCCCGACCTGAACCACTACTGGGACCCTTGCATGCCTAAACTGATTGCCAACGCCCTGCTGTTTCAGCTCGGCTGGCTCGCCGCGGTGCTCGGCGGCGACAGTCCCTGGCTGCTGATCGTCGGCGGAGTAGTGGCGGTGCATCTGCTGTGGACCAGCAGCTGGGCGGCCGAAGGCAAGTTGCTGTTCAGCGTGTTTCTCGCCGGCAGCGCGCTGGACAGTTTCCTGCTCAATCTCGGCGTATTCGATTTCGGCGAGCCTCGCACCGTGATTCCATTGTGGCTGGCCCTGCTCTGGCTGCTTCTGGGCACCACCCTCAACCACTGCCTGGCCTGGACCGCGCAACCCTGGTGGCGCGCCAGCCTGCTCGGCGCCATCGGCGGGCCCTTGTCCTACTACGGCGGTGCACAACTGGCCGGCATCGGCCTGCCCCACAGCACCTGGCCGACCCTGGCGTTACTGTCAGCCATCTGGGCCCTGGTCATGCCCCTGCTGCATGGTTTCGCCAAACTCTACCGCGCGCAACACGAACAACGCCTGCGTACACGTCGGTCGTCTTGATCTCGCGCCGAGGCGCGCCTGGCGTACACTGCGCGATATGACCGACAGCCAACACATCAGCCACACCCAACTGCCCAGCGAAAACGCCGTGAGCTGCTCCAACTGCGCGGCCTGCTGCTGCCAGCTGGAAGTCATGTTGATCACCGATACCGGCGTACCGCCGCGCTTCATCGCCACCGACGACTGGGGCGGCGAAGTGATGCAACGCCTGGACGACGGCTGGTGCGCGGCGCTCGATCGCGACAGCATGCGCTGCAGCATTTACGAGCTGCGCCCGTTGATCTGCCGCGAATTCGAGATGGGCTCTGTCGAATGCCAGGACGAACGCCGCGGCATGACCAGTATCTATCGCTGATCAGGCTTTATTGCGGGCAGAAAAAAACCGGGCCGCGACCCGGTTTTTCTTTCTCTGCACACCACCGCGACGTGACGCGCGAGTGCTTAGAAGCTCAAGCGGTAATGCAGGGTATAGGCCTCGACACCATCGTTTGGTTGCTTCAAGCCGGCATTGGAGTAGTGCAGCGCGCGCACACCGATTTCCTGCTCGGCAAAACGCACGCCTAGACCGAGGCGATCTTCAAACTGGAAAGAAGAACCCAGGTCATTGTCTTCCAGCTCGGTATGGGCAAATGCCGCCACACCTATGCCCGCTTCTATATAAGGCCTGATCGTGTCACCGGCGAACTCGTAGACGAACACAGGGGCGAAGGACAGGCTGTGGTTACTCGACGTTTTGTCACCTTCCCAGAAGGTGTAGCCGGCATCCCAGTAACCGCTCAGATGGCCGACATCGCTCTGCCACCAACGGCTGCTGAAATCGAATTGGGTTCCCACGCGATAGACCATGGTCGAATCACCGGACTGACCAATGGCGAAGGTCACATCTGCGGCCTGAGCTGCCGTCCCCATGGACAAGGCTGCCAGCGCAGCAACGGCAAACAACTTCTTCATGTAATTATCCTTTTTCCAGAAGATCACGATAAAACCGCTTCGGGCTGTCTGGGAGTATAGAAATATTTACTGTTAATGGAAGTCGAATGGTCGGTAACACTGCGCAATAGTCGCGGTCAAAGCCGATCGACCCGCGCCACCTCACCCCACAATAGCGGCAACACGGCCTGCATCCGCAGCGGCTCACCGCTGGACCAGAAACGACCGGACTGTACCGCCCCAGAGGCCAACAGCCCGTGCTCGGACAAGCGCCGCTGCAGTTGCCGCGCCACTGCCGCGCCGGTGTCGATCAGGCTCACCGACTCGGGCACCAGCTCGCGCAGCAGCGGCCTGATGAACGGGTAATGGGTGCAGCCGAGAATCAGGGTATCGCAGCCCTCAGCCAACAGTGGCGTGACCAACCCCTGTAACAGGGTGCGGGTGGCACTGCTGTTCAGCTCGCCGGCTTCGATTTGCTCGACCAGCCCGGGACAGGGTTGAGTGATTACCCGCACGTCGCTGGCGAAACGGTCGAGCAGCGCGGCGAATTTGGCACTCTTCAAGGTGCCGGTGGTGGCCAGCACGCCGACCACCCCGGAACGGGTCGCCGCCGCCGCCGGCTTGACCGCCGGCTCCATGCCGATAATCGGCAACGCCGGATACAACTCACGCAACTCGGCCACTCCGGCCACCGTGGCGGTATTGCACGCCAGCACCAGTGCCTTGGCGCCGCGCGCGAGCAGGAACTCGGCAATCAGCCGACAGCGCTCACGGATGAATTCAGGGCTCTTCTCGCCATAGGGCACGTGGCCGCTGTCAGCCACGTACAGCAGCGACTCATGCGGCAGCAAGCTGCGGATTTCACCCAGGACCGAGAGGCCGCCGACGCCCGAGTCGAACACGCCAACCGGCGCATTATTAGCCATGCGCACTGCCACAGACGCTGCACGCCGGATCGCGCTTGACCCGCAACTCGCGAAAGCGCGAGCCGAGTGCATCGACCAACAGCAAGCGCCCGACCAGCGGCTCGCCGAAGCCCGCCAGCAGCTTCAAGGCTTCCAGCGCTTGCAGACTGCCGACCAGACCGACCAGCGGTCCGACCACGCCGGCCTCGCTGCAGGTCAACTCGGCTTCGCTGCCGTGACCATACAAGCAGTGGTAACAGGGGCTGTCTGCACGCCGTGGGTCGAATACCGAGAGCTGCCCTTCCAGACGAATCGCCGCGCCGCTGACCAAGGGCTTGCCCTCGGCGACGCAGGCGGCGTTCACCGCTTCGCGGGTGGCGAAGTTGTCCGAGCAATCCAGCACCAGATCCACCGCGGCCACCGCAGCCGCCAGCGAATCGGCATCCAGGGCACTGCGGTGCGCACGCAAGTGGATCTGCGGGTTGATCGCCGCAAGACGCGCCATCGCCGAGTCGACCTTGCTCTGGCCAATGCTCTGCGTGTCGTGGGCGATCTGCCGCTGCAGGTTGGTCAGATCCACCGTGTCGAAATCCGCCAGATGCAATTCGCCGACCCCGGCGGCCGCCAGATACAGTGCCACCGGCGAGCCCAATCCACCGAGGCCGATGATCAGCGCACGGCTCTGCTTGAGGCGTAACTGGCCCTCGACATCGATCTGCTGGACGAGAATCTGCCGGCTGTAACGCAGCAGTTCGTCATCACTCAGCATGGTCTGTTCATTCATGATTAAAACACCCCAGACTGATACGTTCATGGCCACCCAGGTCACGTCGGCTCGCCACCGCGGTAAAGCCGCGCAGGCCAAGCAACTCACGCACCGCCGCGGCCTGCTCGAAGCCGTGCTCGAGCAATAACCAGCCACCGGATTCAAGATAGCCCGGCGCCTGTTCGATGATCTGCCGAATATCGTCCAGACCATCCACCCCGGCCACCAGCGCGCTACCCGGCTCGAAGCGCACATCGCCCTGGGTCAGATGACGATCATCCGCGGCAATATAGGGTGGGTTGCTGACGATCAGCCGGTAACGTCGGCCGGCCAACGCACTGAACCAGTGGCTCTGGCAGAAGGCTGCATTGTTCAACTGCAGGCGCAGCCGATTGCGCTCGGCCAGGGCCACCGCATCCGCCACCCGATCCACGCCGGTCAAGTGCCAGGCCGGCCGTTCGGCCGCCAGTGCCAGGGCGATGGCACCGGTGCCGGTGCCGAGGTCGAGCAGCTCCGCAGACGTGGTCGGCAGCAGCCCCAGCGCAGCCTCCACCAGCAGTTCGGTGTCCGGGCGGGGAATCAGGGTATGCGGCGCCACGTCCAGCTCCAGATTCCAGAAGCCTTGTTGACCGAGAATATAGGCCACCGGCTCACCAGACTGGCGACGGGTAAGATCGGCGGCAAAGCGCACGGCCTGCTCGGCACCGACCTCACGCTCCGGCCAGGTGTGCAGGTAACTGCGCGACTTGCCCAGCGCCGCGGCGAGGAGTAACTCGACGTCCAGCCGAGGCGTTGGCGAGTCGGGCAGTTCGGCGCGGTTTAGCAGGTCATGGATGCTGGGCATGCTGGTTCCGTTTTGCCGATAACAAGGTGATCGCCAGCAAGCTGGCTCCAACGGTACAGCGAAATCATGTAGGCGCCAGCCCGCAGGCTATCCGCTACCCGGCTGAATCGGGCTCGCACCATGCACGACATCAGTCGCCCAAGGCGGCCAGCAGGTCGGCCTGATACTCGACCAGCAGCGGCTCGATCACCGCGTCCACGCCACCGGCCATCACTTCGGCCAGCGAATACAGGGTCAGGTTGATGCGGTGATCGGTGACCCGCCCCTGGGGGAAGTTGTAGGTACGAATACGCTCGGAGCGATCCCCGGAACCGACCAGCAACTTGCGCGTGTCGGACAACTCCTTGTGCGCCGCCGCCTCCTGCTGATCATTCAGCTTGGCCGCCAGCCATGACATGGCCCGGGCGCGGTTCTTGTGCTGCGAGCGCTCTTCCTGGCACTCGACCACGGTACCGGTGGGAATGTGGGTGATACGGATCGCCGAGTCGGTGGTATTGACGTGCTGACCACCGGCGCCGGAAGAGCGGTAGGTGTCGACGCGTAAATCCGCCGGGTTGATCTCGATCGCCACCTGCTCGTCCGGCTCCGGCAACACAGCCACGGTGCAGGCCGAAGTGTGGATGCGGCCCTGGGACTCGGTCTCCGGCACACGCTGTACGCGGTGGGCACCCGATTCGAATTTCAATTTGCCGTAGACGTTATCGCCCTCGACCCGGGCGATAACTTCTTTATAGCCGCCGTGCTCGCCCTCGTTGGCCGAGAGCACCTCGACCCGCCAGCCGCGACGTTCGGCGTAGCGCGAGTACATGCGAAACAGGTCGCCGGAGAAAATCGCCGCCTCGTCGCCGCCAGTGCCGGCGCGCACTTCGAGGAACACGTTGTGGCTGTCTTTCGGATCCTTCGGCAATAACATGCGCTGCAAGCGCTCTTCCAGCTCGATCAACTGCACCTTGGCCTCGGCGACTTCCTCTTCGGCCATTTCGCGCATATCCGGGTCGCTGTCCTTGAGCAACGCCTGGGCGCCCTCCAGATCGCCCTGAACCTTGCGGAACTCGCGGAACGCCTGGCTCACCGGCTCGATTTCGGCGTACTCCTTGGAATACGCACGAAACTGGGTTTGATTACCGATCACTTCGGCATCGCCGAGCAATGCGGTCAACTCTTCGAAACGATCCTGCAGCAGGTCGAGTTTGTTGATCAGCGAAGCTTTCATTGCAGACCTTTATTGGACGGCGCGCCCTCATCGAGGGCAAAGAGTTCCTGAGCCACGGCCAGCGCTTCGGCGCGGCCAGCGGCGGAGAGTTTTTTCAGCTGCACGCTGGGCGCGTGCAGCAATTTATTGGTCAGGCCGCGGGCCAATTGCGCCAGCACCTCTTCGGCAGAGCCGCCGTTGCTGAGCAGGCGCAGAGCCTTGGCCAGTTCCTCATCGCGCAAGCGCTCTCCCTGTTGCCGGTAGGCCTTGAGCACATCCACCGCAGCCAGTTCGCGCAGGCGCAGCATGAAGTCGTCGGCACCGGCGGCCACCAGTTCCTCGGCCGCTTCGGCGGCGCCCTGGCGGCTTTTCAGGTTTTCCTCGATAACCTCGTGCAGGTCGTCGACGGTGTACAGGTACACGTCATCCAGCTCGCCGACCTGGGGCTCGATGTCGCGCGGCACGGCAATGTCGACCATGAAGATCGGTTTGTGCTTGCGCCGCTTCAGCGCACTCTCCACCGCGCCCTTGCCGAGAATCGGCAGCTGGCTGGCCGTGGAGCTGATGACGATGTCGCTGTTGGCCAACTCCTGGGGAATGTCCGAGAGCAAGATGGCATGGGCGCCGAACTGCTCAGCCAGGGTGCTGGCACGCTCCAGGGTTCGATTGGCCACGACGATGCGCTTGACCCCCTGATCGTGCAGATGCCGGGCCACCAGGCTGATGGTCTCGCCGGCACCGATCAACAGCGCCTGGCTGCGGTGCAAGTCGCTGAAAATCTGCTTGGCCAGACTGACCGCAGCAAAGGCTACGGACACCGGGTTCTCACCGATGGCGGTATCGGTACGCACCTGCTTGGCCGTGCTGAAGGTCGCCTGGAACAGGCGCCCCAGCAGAGGGCCCAGGGTACCGGCCTCACGGGCCACGGCGTAGGCGGACTTCATCTGGCCGAGAATCTGCGGCTCGCCGAGCACCATGGAATCCAGCCCGGAGGCCACGCGCATCATATGGCGCACCGCCGCGTCGTCCTGGTGCACATAGGCACAGGCGCGCAAGTCGTCGAGGTTGAGCTGATGATAGTCGGCCAGCCAGGCCAGCACGGCATCGGCGGTCAGGCTGTCCTGCTCCAGATACAGCTCACTGCGGTTGCAGGTCGAGAGGATCGCCGCCTCGCGACTGGCCGTACGCTGACAGAGCAGTTGCAAAGCCTCAACCAACTGCTCTGGAGTGAAGGCCACACGTTCGCGGACATCCACCGAGGCGGTCTTATGGTTGATACCGAGGGCAATAAAGGCCATGCAAGGTCGCTGACAAGAAAGGTAAGCGGGCAATTGTCCTACTTCGCCAGAGCGAGAACAACCACCGCCGAATATTGTCCTACTTGTCGAGCGCCCCCTCCAATCAGCTATCGCGCCTTGCCCCATGGGCTTGCCCAACGGCTTGTGTCATGATGCCCCGACCGCAGGTTAGTCGTCTTTTTCTCTATGAATAGATCCTTCGCGTTGCTGACCGCCCTGGCGTTGCTAAGCGGCTGTCAGACTTTCACAGCTTCCACACCGGATGGCACACCGCCGGTCGAAGAAGCAGCCTCTTCGGCGCAAACAGCGCAGCCGAAGGTCTATAGCTCGTTCAGCCAGGAAACCTTGCTGGCGCTGCTTACTGCAGAGTTGGCAGGGCAGCGCAACCGCTTCGACATCGCCCTCGGCAACTATGTACAGCAGGCCAACGCGACCCAGGATGCTGGCGTCGCCGAACGCGGCTTTCGGATTGCCGAGTACCTCGGTGCCGACCAGGCGGCGCTGGATACCGCGCTGATCTGGGCTGCCAATGCCCCCGACAGCATCGACGCCCAGCGCGCCGCCGCGGTGCAACTGGCGCGGGCCGGCCGCTACGACGAATCCATGACTTACATGGAAACAGTCCTGCAACGCCGGGGCGACACCCATTTCGACTTCCTTGCCCTGTCTGCCGCGGAAACCGATCCGGATACTCGTGCCGGCCTACTGCAAAGCTTCGACCGGTTGCTGGAGAAGCATCCGAGCAACGGCCAACTGCTGTTCGGCAAGGCCGTACTCCTGCAGCAGGATGACCGTCCGGAGGAAGCCCTCGAGCTGCTCGAAGCGCAACCTGCCGACACTCGCGAAGCGGCACCACTGTTGCTGCACGCGCGCCTGCTGCAAAGCCTGAAGCGTGGCGACAAAGCCTTGCCGTTGCTGGAGAAAGGCATTCGCCAACACCCGGATGACAAACGTTTACGCCTGACCTATGCACGCCTGCTGGTCGAACAAGACCGCCTGGACGATGCCAAGGGCGAGTTCGCCTCGCTGGTGCAACAGTTCCCCGAAGACGACGACCTGCGCTTCTCCCTCGCCCTGGTCTGCCTCGAAGCCGAGGCCTGGCGCGAAGCGATCGTCTACCTGGAAGAACTGGTCGAACGTGGCAGCCATGTCGATGCGGCGCACTACAACCTGGCTCGCGCGTATGAGGCATTGAAGCAACCGGAAAGCGCGCTGATCGAATACCAGCTGGTCGGCCCAGGCAATGACTTTCTCCCCGCACAGGCGCGCCAGACTGACTTGCTGCTCAATAGCCAACGACTCGACGAAGCCAGCGCGCGCCTGGCCAGCGCCCGGGAAAACCAACCCGACTATGCCATCCAGCTCTACCTGATCGAAGCAGAGGCACTGGCCAAGCTGCAACAAGAAGAGCGCGCCTGGCTCTTGATCCAGCAAGCACTGGAGCAATTCCCTGACGATCTCAACCTGCTCTACACCCGCGCCATGCTCGCAGAGAAACGCGACGATCTGGAACAGCTGGAGCAGGACCTGCGCTTTATTCTCGAGCGCGAGCCGGACAACACCATGGCGCTCAATGCACTCGGCTACACTCTGGCCGACCGCACTACTCGCTACAGTGAAGCGCAAGCCTTGATCGAGCTAGCCCTGCAACTCAACCCGGACGACCCGGCGACGCTCGACAGCCTCGGCTGGGTCAACTATCGCCAGGGCAACCTGGAAGAAGCCGAACGCCTGCTGCGCGAGGCACTGGCACGCTTCCCCGACCATGAAGTCGCTGCTCACCTCGGCGAAGTGCTGTGGGCCCGAGGCAAACAGCGAGAAGCCCGGAAAGTCTGGGCCAGCGCGCTCAAAGAACAACCCGACAGCCCCATTTTGCGCAGCACTCTGCTGCGCCTGACCGGATCAGAGACGCCTTGATGCTTGTGCGCCCGCTTATCGCTTTCAGCTTGATCGTATTGCTCGCCGGCTGCTCCAGCCTGACCTCCCGCGAAGCGCTTGAAGGCCAGGGCGACCCAGCCCGCTGGCAAGCACACAAACAACAGGTCGGCAGCCTCGATGCTTGGCAGATTAGCGGCAAGGTCGGCATTCGCGCGCCGAAAGACTCAGGCAGCGGCACCCTGTTCTGGCTTCAGCGTCAGGACTATTACGACATTCGCCTGTCCGGCCCCCTCGGCCGCGGCGCCGCACGCCTGACCGGCCGCCCAGGGGCCATTCTGCTGGAAGTGGCAAACCAGGGTCGCTATAAGGCCGCCTCCCCCGAAGCCCTGCTGCAACAACAGCTGGGGCTCAACCTGCCGGTCTCGCACCTGCTCTGGTGGATTCGCGGCCTACCCGCACCCAACAGCAAGAGCCGCCTGACCCTGGATGGCGATAGTCGCCTGGCACAGCTGCGCCAGGACGGCTGGGAAGTCGACTACCTGAGCTACGCCGAACAGAACGGCTTCTGGCTGCCCGAACGCCTCAAGCTCAACGGCCACGACCTGCAAGTCACCCTGGTGATCAAGGACTGGCAGCCACGCCAGCTTGGCCAGTGATGCCCCCGCAATACCTGAGAGCCGGCTGCGGCACTCCTGAGCTAGAACCAGGCAAGCCAATCACCGGCAAGGACGCGGAGTTTACGAACGGTAGATGAGCATTCCGAACGAACTTTTAACGCAGCAGGACCAGCGCGCAGCAGAACCGGGACAGACTCTCACCCTGCCGGCGCCAGCCAAGCTCAACCTGATGCTGCACATCCTCGGGCGCCGCGCCGATGGCTATCACGAGCTGCAGACTCTGTTTCAGTTTCTCGACTACGGCGACGAACTGACCTTTGCCCTACGCGCTGACGGTCAAATTCACCTGCATACGGATATTCGCGGCGTGCCGCATGACAGCAACCTGATCGTGCGCGCAGCCCGCCAATTGCAACGGCAAGCCAATTGCCCGCTTGGCGCCGACATCTGGTTGAACAAACGCCTGCCCATGGGGGGCGGCATCGGTGGCGGCAGCTCGGACGCGGCAACCACTCTGCTCGGCCTTAACCACCTCTGGCAACTCGACTGGCCCGAGGATCGCCTGGCAGAGCTGGGCCTCAGCCTAGGCGCCGATGTACCGGTCTTCGTGCGCGGCCGCGCCGCTTTTGCCGAAGGTGTCGGGGAAAAACTCACACCGATCGAACTCAGCGAACCCTGGTTCCTCGTGGCAATCCCGCAAGTACTTGTCAGTACAGTGGAAATTTTCTCCGACCCTGAGTTGACACGCGATACGCCGCCCATTAAAGTTCGCAGCCTTCTTGAGGGGGGCGGTCATAACGACTGCCTGCCGGTGGTTCAGAAGCGTTATCCAGAAGTTCGTAACGCTTTGATCTTGTTGAACAAATTTGTTCAGGCTAGATTAACCGGCACTGGAGCTTGTGTGTTTGGGAGCTTCCCAAACAAGGACGATGCTGATAAAGTCGCCCGCCAACTTCCGGCCACTTTGCCGAGTTTTGTAGCTCAGGGTCGCAACATTTCGATGTTGCATCGCAAGCTCGAAATAATGGCCAAGAAGTGAATGCGCACGAGTTAGTTATACACTGTAGGGGCGTCGCCAAGCGGTAANNAATCCAGCCGCCCCTGCCATTTTCTATACTCATCCAGGTATACCCTCAGCCGGCAGGTACTGCGCGTGTCCAAGATGATGGTCTTTACGGGGAACGCTAACCCCGATCTGGCGCGACGTATCGTACGTCAGCTGCACATCCCCCTCGGCGATGCCTCTGTCGGTAAGTTCTCCGACGGCGAAATCAGCATCGAAATCAACGAAAACGTTCGCGGTAAAGACGTCTTCCTGATTCAACCGACGTGCGCGCCAACCAACGACAACCTGATGGAACTGGTGGTAATGGCCGACGCCTTACGCCGCTCCTCAGCTACCCGAATCACTGCAGTCATCCCCTACTTTGGCTATGCCCGCCAGGATCGCCGTCCGCGCTCCGCTCGCGTGGCAATCAGCGCCAAAGTCGTGGCAGACATGCTCACCGTGGTAGGTATCGACCGTGTGCTCACCGTCGACCTGCACGCGGATCAGATTCAAGGCTTCTTCGATATTCCCGTGGATAACATCTACGGCTCCCCCGTTTTGGTGGATGACATTGAAGATCAGCGCTTCGAAAACATGATGATCGTCTCCCCGGATATCGGCGGCGTGGTCCGTGCGCGTGCCGTAGCCAAATCCCTGGGTGTAGACCTGGCGATCATCGACAAGCGCCGCGAGAAAGCCAACCAGTCCGAGGTGATGCACATCATCGGTGACGTGGAAGGCCGCACCTGCATCCTGGTTGACGACATGGTCGATACCGCCGGCACTTTGTGCCACGCGGCCAAAGCACTGAAGGAACACGGCGCTTCCAAGGTCTTCGCCTACTGCACCCACCCTGTACTGTCAGGGCGTGCAATCGAAAACCTGGAAAACTCCATGCTGGACGAGCTGGTGGTGACCAACACCATCCCACTGTCCGCCGCAGCACAATCCTGTTCGCGTATTCGCCAACTGGATATCGCCCCCGTTGTAGCTGAAGCGGTTCGCCGCATCAGCAATGAAGAATCGATCAGTGCGATGTTCCGCTAACCCGGCATCGTAGCTGACGAAATGCGCCCCGCTCTGTGCGGGGCTTTTTACCCAACCGTCCGGTCGCTGGTCGCAAGCGTGAAGGACGGTTTGGTTATTTTGGAGAAATGTAATGACTGAATTTGCCCTGAATGCTGAAGTGCGTTCCGACCTGGGGAAAGGTGCGAGCCGCCGCCTGCGTCGTCTCGCCAGCCTGGTACCTGCCGTAATTTACGGTGGCGACAAAGCCCCGCAATCCATCAGCCTGCTGGCCAAAGAACTGGCTAAGCTGCTGGAAAACGAAGCGGCCTACAGCCACATTCTGTCCCTGAATGTTGGCGGCACCACCGAACAAGTATTGGTCAAAGCCCTGCAGCGTCATCCTGCTAAAGGCTTCGTACTGCACGCCGACTTCATCCGCGTAGTGGCTGGCCAGAAACTGACCGCTCACGTCCCACTGCACTTCCTCAACGAAGAAACCGCAGTTGGCGTCAAGCAAGGTGGCGGCGACGTCTCCCACACCCTGTCTGAAGTAGAAGTTTCTTGCCTGCCGAAAGACCTGCCGGAATTCATCGAAGTGGACCTGGCCAAGGTTGAAGTGGGCCAAACCGTTCACCTGTCCGACCTGAGCCTGCCGAAAGGCATCGAACTGGTTGCACTGGCTCACGGCAACGACCTGGCTGTCGCCAACATCCACGCCCCTCGCGTTGTTAAAGAAGACAGCGAAGTAGCAGGCGAAGCTGAAGGCGAAGGCGAAGGCGCTGCCGAGTAACTCTCGCAACGCTGGAAAACGGTCCAGACGCATCAGCGACTGGGCTATTTCCACGAAAGGGCTCCTGACATGACTGCCGTACAACTGATCGTTGGCCTGGGTAACCCAGGCCCCGAATACGACCAGACCCGGCACAATGCAGGGGCCCTTTTCGTTGAGCGTCTGGCAAACAGCCAGCGCATCAACTTAAGCGTTGATCGCAAATATTTCGGCCTGACAGGTAAATTCAGCCATCAGGGTCGCGATGTTCGTCTACTGATTCCCACCACCTACATGAACCGCAGCGGCCAGGCCGTAGCGGCACTTGCGAATTTCTTCCGCATACCCGCAGAAGCTATTCTGGTGGCCCATGACGAACTCGATATGCCGCCAGGCGTCGCCAAACTCAAACAGGGTGGCGGGCACGGTGGGCATAACGGGCTGCGCGACATCATCGCCCAGCTCGGCAACCAGAAAGACTTTCACCGCCTGCGGCTCGGCATTGGCCATCCAGGGCACAGCAGCATGGTCTCCAACTACGTTCTCGGCCGCGCCCCGCGCAGCGAGCAAGAGCTCCTGGACACCAGTATCGACTTCGCCCTAGGCGTACTGCCGGAAATACTCGCAGGCGACTGGAGCAAGGCGATGCACAAGTTGCACAGCCAGAAAGCCACCTCTTAACTCTTTACCGCTATTTCGCGCGAGGGATATACCCATGGGATTCAATTGCGGCATCGTCGGCCTGCCCAACGTCGGCAAGTCCACCCTGTTCAACGCCCTCACCAAATCCGGGATCGCGGCAGAGAACTTCCCCTTCTGCACCATCGAGCCTAACAGCGGCATCGTGCCGATGCCCGATGCACGCCTCGAAGCCCTGGCCGCCATCGTCAAGCCTGAGCGCGTAATACCGACCACCATGGAGTTCGTTGACATCGCCGGCCTGGTGGAAGGCGCCTCGAAAGGTGAAGGTCTGGGCAACAAATTCCTGGCCAACATCCGCGAAACCGATGCTATCGCCCACGTCGTACGCTGCTTCGAGGATGACAACGTCATTCACGTGTCCAACAGCGTCGACCCTAAGCGCGACATCGAAATCATCGAACTGGAACTGATTTTCGCCGACCTAGATAGCTGCGAAAAGCAACTGCAGAAGACCACGCGCAATGCCAAAGGCGGCGACAAAGAAGCCGTGGCGCAGAAAGCCCTGCTGGAAAAGCTGATCCCGCACTTCACCGAAGGCAAACCAGCACGTACCTTGCTGAAAACCTTGGGCGACGACGAAAAACAACTGGCTCGCGGCTTCCACCTCCTCACCAGCAAGCCGGTGATGTATATCGCCAACGTCGCCGAGGATGGCTTCGAAAATAACCCCATGCTCGACGTGGTCAATGCCATCGCCGCCGAGGAAGGCGCGATCGTAGTACCGGTATGCAACAAGATCGAAGCAGAAATCGCCGAACTGGACGATGGCGAAGAGAAGGACATGTTTCTCGAAGCCTTGGGCTTCGAAGAGCCCGGTCTGAACCGAGTCATCCGCGCTGGCTACGACCTGCTCAACCTGCAGACCTACTTCACCGCCGGCGTGAAAGAAGTGCGCGCCTGGACCGTACGCATCGGTGCTACGGCACCGCAGGCTGCGGCCGTGATCCACACAGACTTCGAGAAAGGCTTCATCCGCGCCGAAGTGACCGCTTACAACGACTTCATCCAGTACAAGGGTGAACAGGGCGCCAAGGAAGCCGGAAAATGGCGCCTGGAGGGCAAGGAATACATCGTCAAGGATGGCGACGTCATGCACTTCCGTTTCAACGTCTAAGCGCTTGATCGCGCGCATAAAATTTCGCAAGCAGGCTTGACAGCAAAGCCCCATACGAGAATAATGCGCGCCACTCGGCTACGTAGCTCAGCTGGTTAGAGCATAGCATTCATAATGCTGGGGTCCGGGGTTCAAGTCCCTGCGTAGCCACCATACAAAACAAGGGTTTACCGAAAGGTAAGCCCTTTTTTGTTTTCCGAAGTGACTACCAAGTGACTACGGCGTGCCCACAGCCGCAACGGCTCGTAAATCTTATCGGCACCACTGCTGCTCACATGGGACGCCGTCATAGTTCCCGTCCATCTTCGTTCCAGGGCAGTTCTTGAGGAAGTACGTAGCCTCCTCGCAGGAACGCATCTGTGAACAATGGGTTCGCCCATCACAGCGATAGGAAGATGCCGTCGAGGCCGATAATGAAGTCGATGGCGATCTAGCTTTACTGAAAGCACCCGTAATCACTGGGCTGCTCAACACGCTACCATCGCTACCGATGTTGGTTATGACAGGGCTATTGGAAGGCTTCGGGTAGTACTGCCACACCGCAAAGCCAATCGCGACAATCAAAAGCAACTTTTTCATTCCGTAGACTCAAAGATCCCTATTTCGGCGCAGGCCCGCTCTACTCCAATCGCTTAAGCAAATGTCACCTGTGAGCCGCTAGCGGTTCAATCTCATGCTCGATCTCTTCGCCATTGGCCGCAAAGGTAGTGGCCAATGCGTACTCGGTCTGAAGGTTCATCCAGAACTGAGCGGACGTATCAAAGTAGCGACCCAGGCGGATGGCCATATCAGCAGTTATGCCGCGACGCTCCCGCACAATGTCATTTACGGTCGGGGCGGACACATGCAGAGCGCGAGCAAGCGCAGCGGGCGTAATCGCCAACGGCTCCAAAAACTCTTCGCGTAGGATCTCGCCCGGATGGATGGGGCGCATTCCGTTAATTGCCATGGTGCGACCTCCTCAGTGGTAATCGACGATTTCAACGTTTATCGGCCCTGCATCTGTCCACTCAAAGCAGATGCGAAATTGGCCGTTTATCCTGATGCTGCACTGACCAGCCCGGTTACCGTGTAATGCCTCAAGCCTGTTACCCGGTGGGGACCTTAAGCAACTCATCGACCCGTCGGCTTATCGAGTAATAACAATCGAGCGGCCAGTCCAACAAAGATCCAGGCGTGGAACCAGCCAAAGTACCTGGAAGCAGTTGCACTGCGCTCGAACAACGAACCGACCTTGCCACTCGAAATGCCCAAGCCACAATGGAACACAAGCGCGATAAGCGCTAGCAGGACGCCGAGTATGGTGAGCTGCAAGGGCACCTCCCCGCTCTCCGGTGATACGAACTGCGGCAGGAACACCATGAAGAAAAGCAGCGCCTTAGGGTTAAACAGGCTGTTCAGCATGGCCATGCGGAAGATGCTCCAGGTAGTCGCCTTGCGCTCCTCGACCAGGTGCGGAGAACCATGATGCCGGATCGCTTGAACAGCCAACCACAGCAGGTAGACCGCCCCGAAGTACCTCAGTATGTCGAACGAAGGCGGCCATGCGGTGATGATTGCAGTGATGCCCGTCGCGGTCAGTGCGGTAAGCAACAAGTCCGCAACAAATATCCCGAACGCTACCGCTAGCCCGCCCCGCGCACCATGCGAAATCCCGTGAGACAGCAGAAACGCCATGTTAGGCCCTGGAGAAACCAGTAGAGCCAACACAGCGGTGGAGAACAGAAGAAGGGTTTGAGCGTCAATCACTGGCGATCCCTCTGCAGCAAAGCTGTGAAAATAACCTGTAATGAAATTTGGTGAAGGTACGGGTTATTAGCGAGGGGACTGCGAAAGGGAATATCTGAGATACATCGGGTCATCCGTGACTCCAGCGGGTCAGAGGGCACAAGGCCACTAGCTTAGCGAGATCATGCATCAGAGCCATGAAAAGGGGAACTCGGCGCGAGTGGTTACATTGACCCTATTTTTGGAAAACGCTGTTATACCGAGGGTCAGGACCTGCTGAAAGCCCCATTTTATGGGCTTATCTGGTTCAGCCAAGGCCACCCAGGTGATTCATAAACCCCAGCGTGACGATAACGTGAAACCAGACCATCAAAAGTCTTTGGACTCAGCCGCCCTGCTTTAGCACCTGCCGCAACCCTTGATAGCTAACGCCAGTGTTGAGGGGGCGCAGGAAGCACGCCCCTTGATCGGCTGGTTAAATATTAATCACGCCACTTCTTCCCGAGTTCTTCCAGGCCTGCATTCCGCAAGTCTTCCGGGCTCATCAAAATGCGGAATTTGCAGTTAGCTTGGAAGGTGAGAAAGAAGGGCTCTGCAAATGCTGGGACGTCCGATGGGGCCTTTACGTCGATCACGAATAGTCCGGCACGGGTGCCGTCTTGCTCCGTGAAGTAGGCGGCCTCAGGTTTGATGGTATCGAGGATGCGCCCAATAACCTCACCACACTTGCCACTTTTGACCAGGGTGTTGAAGGGTTCATGGGGGAATTCGACCGTAAGTAGCATTTTCATACGATGGCCTCCTTCTGTTGCGGCAGTTATAGGCGGTGCCGCGGACGCCTTACCAAGATCCCGGCTCTATTGGCTTTAGCTGCTGCCCTGTCGTCTTTAACCAGCAAAGCCTGAACCGAGATCAATTCATCACGGCTTGCCGGCTGTGATGATCAGGGCTGGCATTACAAAGGCGACGTTGCCATCGGCCGTCACGAACGGTTGCAGTGACTCCTTTGCCTGATCCAGCAGTTGTTCGAACTGCTCATCGTCCAGCAGGCCGCCTAGCGTCCATACGCAAGCTCTTTCGGTGGATATGAGTGAACTGATGGACGCGAAACGGACCCTGCCGTCGTGCCGCATGATCTTCGCGTTGGTAATGCCGGCCTTGCTGCACAGGGTGAACAACGGTTGTGGATCGCCGCACGTAAAGGGCGCGCGGAACGCCTGCGCCACCTGTTCGCCAAACAGCCGATGCAGCAGCTCTGCAAGTACTGCATAGCCTGGGGAATGGTCCAACGCGTCGCATACAGCCACTGCCAGTCGTCCGTTTGGCCGCAACACCCGCATCATTTCCCGCAGTGCAGCGAGTCGATCCTCAAAGAACATGAAGCCGAACTGACTGACCACCGCATCAAAGCTTTCATCTGGGAAGGGCAACAACTCTGCCCGACCACTTCGCCACTCGATACTTGAGCTTTTGCGCCGGGCTACGTTGAGCATTTCTTCGTTGGTATCGAGACCCACGACACTTCCACCACCGCCCACACGTTCAGCACAAGCGCAGGCCAACACCCCGGTGCCGCAGGCAACATCAAGCACCCGTTGGTTCAGCCAAACACCTGCTTCATCCGCGACGATATGCGCCCACTGTTCAAACAGCGCAGGGACGAAGAACTCGTCATAAATTTCCGCAGGAAAATGTACAGTTTGCTGCATGTTCATTTGGCGCCTCCCCTCACACGATCTTGCCGCCCAGCATCATGTAGACAGCAAATAGCGCGTGTGAGCGCCCGCGCGTGGTGGCTAAAACGCCGATCTACTTAGACGGAAGGTCTCTAAAGCAAGGCTTTTGCAGCAGGAAAGGCAATGAAGGGTAACCCTGTGCGCGATGAAGTATTTTTTGTGCACGCGCAGCCAAGCGCAAATGGGGTGTCCAAGGATATGGACGGATAGTGAGCCATCCGCCGATGAGCCCCACTCGCAGCTCGGCGGGGTTAGCCGACATTGAGTTCGTTGCTTAAAGGCCCATTTTTACAATCATCCAGACTGCCATGCCAACCACCATGAGGTTTTCCGTTAGCGAGATGAAACCGAGCGGTACGTTGCTGTCGCCGCCAACGCATGCACATTTAAGTTCGCGCTTGTCGATATAGACCGCCTTGAACACCGAGACGACGCGAACGGTAAGCAGTGTGCCGAATGCCGTCCAGCTTGCCGCGAGAGCCATCAGCACCGTCATTGCGATACAGCTATCACCGGCTGGTAAGTCACCGCCTCAGGATCACGAACGGATTTGCCGAAATGGAGTCTCAAGGCCACATATCCACCAACTCGCTTGCCCCCGATAAAAACCTGCGGTGTACTTTCGACGCCCGCGCGTGGTGGCTAAACGTTGGGCGACTTAAGCGGAACGCCTCTAAAGCGGAGCTTTGGAGACTGAAAAGGCAATGAGAGGCTTGCTCAGCCGTTGGCAGGATAGAACCATCAGGCAAGGTAAACAGAGAGGGACAGGTATATTTGCTAGCAAGGCAAAACATACATGCCCCTCAGGGTGCATATTAGAGCTTCCGATCCAACTCAGCAGCATACTTACTAAATGCAACCTGCATTATTTCCAACCAATTACTCTCCGTGGCAACCTGATAGCTATCAGACGCTTTCACGCTAATTTCTTTACTCTCAGTTGACGCACCGCCCTTGATCGCAATATCAGTAGAAATCTCCGTACTTAATGTGATCGCGAAGGCACCAGGATTCATCCAGGACCACAGCTTATTAATTTTAACGTCTGCAATGTATGTATTTTTCGTAATCAGTTCTTTGCTAGCGATTACAGTGTAACCTTTATTCACTAGCTCTTTACTAACTACAGATTCGATCAGCGTCTCAACTGTCTTACCCTCAGGCAAAAGAATATCCCCAAGCCCCTTGCCATATCCATTGCGTTTACGGCCAATAGCGCGTAGTTGAATCTTCATCCCTTGCGCCTCGCTTGGATCAAGTGATGGGGTATTAGGATTAGATGGCTTTACCTCGAACACTCGATTATCTGTAACCGAGTTAATATAAATTTCTTTGCCATTTTGATTAGACATAGCAGCGGGCGCGGCAACCGGAATATCTATAGTCGACCGACTCGTTGCACAGCCACTAACAAATAGCGCAGACACAATTGTTGCCGCGATTAGCAATCTTGATTTCATACCGACTCCTTTGGTTAGAACAGACTTCACTTTAGAATTTATAACGATTGCAAACAGGGAGACCGCTCTACTGTTTGGCCAACAACAAACCCATCCCATTTACGATCTACTGCAGAGCAAGGCGGCCCTCAAAAGCCATGCAGCACCAATCCCGGCCAGGAACGCTCTGGGCTCATGACAGCGGGTTACGGGCTGACTGCGATTGAATGCAGAACCCACCACACTACAAAGGAGCTCTGGAACGGCACCCACCAAGACAGGCGGCTTGCTAAGAAGATGCGATGTTCGAAAAGGGGATATTGCTTTGCTGCGGGTCATCCATGACTCCAACTAATCCATGGCACAGAGCCACTAGCGAGGGCGGATGATGCCGCAAAGACAGATTCTGGGAAACTAAAATAGGTGGCCACAACAGGCTGTTTTTCTGGAAAGCGCTGGGTTGGCGAGGCTCGAGGCAGGTTGAAAGCCCCGTTTCATGGGCTTATCTGGGACAGTGAATGGCAACTGTCAGGACGCATCAGGATTCAACCCTTTATTCGCGCTTCGGCGCCATCTGCGTGCCCAGCAGAAGCCCGCTGAAGATCAGCGCGCCGCCCAGCCAGTGGAACGGCTGCAGGCCCTCCCCCAGCAGCAACCAACCGAGCAGCGCGGTGAATACCGGCATCAGGTAGTTGGACAGCGCCGCCTTGGCGGCACCGAGTACGCGCACGCCGTGGTTCCAGGCCAGGTAGGCGACGAGCGAGGCAAACACGGCCGTATAGCCGATAGCGCCGAGGTTGCTCGGCGTGACGGCGAAACGGGCACCCTGGCTGAGTTCATACAGGTAGAACGGCAGGATCAATGGCACCCCGAGCAGCATCAGCACGCCTAACAAGCCCAAGGCTGGGATCGGCAGCAGGTACGTGGCCCAGCGCCGCAGCAGCAATGAATACAGCGCCCAGTCGGCCACGGCCAGAAGCATGATCAAGTCGCCACGATTAAATGCCAGCGTCGCCAGGCTAGCCCAGCTGCCCTGGGCGATCAGTATCAGCAGGCCAACGGCTGCCAGCCCCATACCCATCCAAGCGCGGCGCAGCGGCCATTCGCCCAGTAGCAGACCGGCGCCGATGAAGGTCATCAGCGGCAGGCAAGTGTTGACCAGGGTGATATTGATCGCCGCCGTGGTTTGCGCCGCACTATAGAGCAGTGAGTTGTAGGCACTGATGCCGCATGCGGCGAGCACCAGCAGGCGCCATCCCGCTTGACGCAACGCCGTGCGATGACGCCACACAGGCCCGATCGCGAACGGCAGCACCAGCAACAACGCCAGGCTCCAACGCCAGAAGGCCAGTGCAAACGGCGGTATGTCGTCGTGAAACGCTCGAGCGACCAAGGCGTTGCCCGACCAGCACAGCACGGCCAGCAGCAGGCCGAGCATCGCGAAGGTACGCGGGCTATTCATCGGGTTCAGTTCTGCCCGAGTGGACGCAGGCGGTATTGCGGCGGCAGTTGATCGAGACCGCTGACGGCCACATTGAGATCCTTCCAGCGGCCATCCTTGATGCCGTAAATACAGCCGTGCACCGACAGCGCCTGACCGCGGTGCCAGGCGTTCTGCACGATGGTGGTATGGCTGACGTTGGCCACTTGCTGGATCACGTTCAGTTCACACAGGCGATCGACCTGCTCACTCTCGGTCGGTAGCTGCGCCAGGTGTTGGCGATGCTCGTAATACAGATCGCGAATCGAGCGCAGCCAGCCATCGATCAGGCCGTACTGGTTGCTCTGCATCGAGGCCCGCACCCCGCCACAGCCGTAGTGACCGGTCACCAGTATGTGTTTGACCTTGAGCACATCGACCGCGTACTGGATCACCGACAGGCAATTGAGGTCGGTGTGCAGCACCACATTGGCGACGTTGCGATGAACGAACAGATCGCCTGGCAATAAACCGACGATCTCATTGGCCGGTACCCGAGCATCCGAACAGCCGATCCACAGGTATTCCGGCGTCTGCTGGCGGGCCAGCTTGGCGAAGAACTCCGGGTCCTCCTGAGTGATCGCCTCGGCCCAGCGCGCGTTGTTGTCGAAGAGGTGCTGTAAATCACTCATGCCGTCTGCTCCCAGAAATGCCGATGCGCACCATACGAAGCGCGCCTGGCCTTTGACAAGCCACATGGCACAACAGTCACAGCTAACAACCAGGCTAGCGCTCGCATCCCCGCCCAAGACCACCACGCTTTGCAGGCTTTTCGCTGACTAGTCCTGGCGCAGCGGGTCTACTCGTGACGGCTCTGCCCCAACTGTTACATTCGCAGGCAACTCGCCTTGTTCAGCGCGTCGGCGCCAACTACGCCTGAACAGCCACGCCATCCACCACAGTCCAGCCACTAGCAGCAGACTGGCGCCCAACTGCATCGGGCCGGCATAGCGGTACAGCTCCGATGGATACAGGCTGGGCTCGCGCAGCATGCGCTGTTCGGCCGCCGTGCCCTGGGTCGGGATATCGGCCAAGCCATCGCCATCGAGGTCCGGCAGACTGCGGATATGGTCGAGCAGCCCCTGCCATTCCTTGTATTCCTGCACACCGGGCTGCTGGGGATCGACATCGATCACCGCCGCCTTGATCTCCGCCAAGGGCTGGCCCTGGGCGTCCTTGGGTTGCACCTGCAGCAGGCCCTTGGACAGATCGGCGATCAGCCAGGTGAAACTGCCGACGTAGCTAGTGGCGCCGATGCTGTAGAGCCGATCAGACCGCATATCCAAGGCTTGATAGCCCTTGTCCGCATCACCGATCTCGATCCGACTGACCCGATCGAACGGCACGCGGTAGGGGTTGTAGCTGAACTTCACTCCGGACACGCGCGGGTAGTAGCTTTGGCTGTCGCGCAGCTGATAAGCCAGCAGCAACACTTCCAGAATGTTCTTCAATTCCTGGCCGGTGACGTACACCTTGATCAGCGGATAGCCCGGTGCGTCGTCGAATTCGCCGATGCCCAGCGGTGCGATGCGAAACAGATCCGAGACACTCTGCACGCCGCCCCGGCCCACAATCAGGTTGTCGCGGATGGTGCCGTTGCCGGTGAAGGCCAGGTCGCTGCCGGCGGCATGGCGCAAGGCATCGGTGACCAGGTTAGCCAGGATCGGATCGTCGTACTCCCGAGTCAGGGTCTGGTCGACCTTGGCCAGCGGCTGATCGAAGCGATAACCCTTGGGCGCCAGCATCTGCTGGTCGACCACCCGTTTGAAATCCTCCACCTCGGCGGTGATCGCCACATCACCTGCGGTCTGGTCATTCAGGGGGTGCAGGCTGTAGTCGAGCACCTGGCTATTGCCGTCGTCGTCCAGGCGCATGTGCAGTTCGCCCAGGTACTGGATTTCCGAACCGGCCTGCATCACCGGGGTGTGGCCATTGACCAGGATCGGCTGCGGCAGCGCGGTGTGCGAATGACCGCCGACCACGATGTCGATCCCCGGCACCTGCTCGACCAGTTCGACCTCCTCGCCGCGCCAGCTGCCATCGGCCTGCTGGGTCACGCCCATGTGCGACAGCAGGATCACCACCTCGGCGCCCTCCTCGCGCAGCTTCGCGACCATGAGTTTGGCGGTGGCCACCGGATCGGCAAAAATCGCCGGTTTGATCATCGGGCTGACCGCCACAGCGTTGCTGCCGAGCAGGCCGAACAGGCCGAAGCGAATGCCGCCCTTGTCGATCACCTTATAGGGCAGGATGCGTCCGGCGTCGTAGTGCGCCTGCAGACTGTCGTCCTCTTTGCGCGCGGGATCGAAGCGCAGGTTGCTGGAAAACAATGGCACCAGCGCATCGCCCTTGGCCTGGTGCGCAGCCGAGATCATCGCCGCCAATCCGGCCGGACGAATATCGAATTCATGGTTACCCAGGGTCGCGCCGTCGTAGCCCAACTCGCTCATCAGCCGCAGTTCACCGCCGATCTCGCGACTGACCGTGTGAAACAGCGTGCCCATGCTGAAATCGCCGCCATCGAGCAGCAGTACCGGTTGCGCCCCGGCTGCCGCGCGTCGCGTCTTGACCAGGGTCGCCAGACGGGCGACACCGCCGAGCGTGTCATCGTCATTCAGGCTGGCCGGGCTGTACTCGTTGTTCGGCCCGAAACCGAGCAGGCGCGATTGCCAGTCGTTGGTGTGCAGGATGGTGAAACTGCGCTCGGCGGCAGGCGCCAGGCCGGCCAGCAACAAGCAGCTGGCAGCGAGCCAGAAGCGGAGCAAACGCATCGCGATTCCTTAAGCGAATGGGACAATCAGCACCGCCTGGGTGAGCGGTGGGTTGGCCTGCAGTATGTGACAGGCCGTGCGCTGCAGCAGTGTCGGATCAGGCCGCACGCACTCGCCAATCGAGTCACTAGCTACGGAGGCTGCCACGCTGGGAATCTTTCGCGCCGACCGACGTCAACTTTACATAAGGGCAACACAGGGAACCGCAGATGTCGTCACCCACTCAGCGCAGCCGGCAAGCGGCCAGCAAACACCCGCACGAAGACCTCGATCTCGACTCAGCAGACGCTCAGGAGGATCTTCTGCAAGCCACCGAAGCTGACGAAGAACTGATCGAAGAGTTCGAGCACAGTCAGCGCCGCGAAGCCGGCTTGAGCGACGATGCCCCGCCGGGCCATGGCCCTGACAAGGATGATGTCGATCTCGAAGACCTGATCCACGAGGACGGTGCGCGTTCACCATTCGAGGAGGCCAGGGAGCGCTCAACAGACCATGGCATGGACGAGGACGCTGACATCCCCGACGAGGAAGCGGACACAGTCGAGCAATCCCAGAGTACGACGCGCGAGACACCCGGCGGCAGGGCCTAAGCAGTCAGTCGAGCAGGGTGCAGGCCATGACCAGCGCATCCTCGCGGCCACCGACCGCGGGGTAGTAATCACGCCGACGGCCGATTTCATTGAAGCCGTAACGTTCATACAGGCGGTAGGCCGACTGGTTGCTCGCCCGCACCTCGAGGAAGCACTCGCCGGCCTTGAGTTGTATGGCGCGCTGCATCAAATACTCCAGCAGACGCAAGCCTAGACCACGCCCCTGGCTCTCCGGTTTGACGGTGATATTCAGCAGGTGCGCTTCGTCGATGATCACGTTGATCACCCCGTGTCCAACCTGTTGGCTGCCCTCGAACATCATCCAGCAATCGTAAGACTTGATGCTGTCGAGAAAAGTACCGCGCGTCCATGGATGGCTAAAGGCGGCATATTCGACTTTCAGCACGGCATCGATATCCGCCTCGGTCATCGGGCGGAAGGAAATTGCATCACTCATTGCGGCTGACTCATCCAACGTTGGCGCACTCTGCGCATGGCCTGCCATAGCTCGGCCTTACGCTCCGGCTCGTCCATCAATAACTCCAACCCCGGCAGTGCCCAGGCCGCGCCCAAGCCCTCGATCTGCAATTCGCGGTTGTAGACCTCGGCATCGGCGTCGCCGGCAAAACGAATGGCCGGTAAGCCGACCAACCACAGGCAGGCGCAGGGTTCCTGCTCCTCCAGGCGGGCGCCGACAAAGCTCTGGATGAACTCCAGGGCGGCTGACGGGCCCTGGTCCATGTTGCCGCGCACCAACAACGGCCAGCGCACCGGTTCGCCGATCAGTTGCGGGCTGTCCGGCAGGTCGGCGGCGCGCAGCAAATCCTTGAGCAGCAGGTAGGAAGGGTCGCGGCTCTGGAAGGGTTCGCCCGTGGGCAACTCGACCAGCACTGCGCAAGCACCCGCACGCAGTAGCTGCAGGGCGAAACGCGGCGGTGGCGTGACAGCGGCCTTGACCACCGGTGTGGCCGCTTCCGCCGCGGCGTCGGCTGAGACAGTTTTTGCCTCGCGGGTGGCGACGCTGGGACGCGGCACCTCGATCTTTGGCCGCTCTTGCGCTGGTTTGCTGACCGACTCGCCCTGAGCCGGCGCGGCGCTCACCCGCGCAACTGGAACGTCCGCTGCTGGCACCTCAGGCACCGCCTCCTGCAACGGCTCGAGCAGTTCCGGACGTGAGGGGGCGGCGAACGGCAAGTCCACGCGCGGCAGCCAACTGGCTACCTGCATGGCACTCAAATAGGCGCGGCGGCGCAGCTCTGCAATCAAACGTCAGCCACTTGTGGATGGGCCTTCTGCCCGGCCTGCATCAGGTTCAGCGCATTGATATAGGCCTTGGCGGAGGCCACCAGAATGTCGGTATCGGCACCGTTACCGTTGACGATGCGCCCGCCCTTCTCCAAACGCACGGTCACCTCGCCCTGGGAATCGGTGCCCTGGGTGATGGCGTTGACCGAGTACAGCTGCAAGTTAGCGTTGGAGGTGGCAATCGACTCAATAGCCTTGAAGGTCGCATCTACCGGGCCAGAGCCTTGGGCACTGGCGCCCTGTTCGGCGCCGTCGACGCTGAGCACCAACTGGGCCTGCGGCACTGCACCGGTCTTACTGGCCACCTCCAGGCTGACCAGCTTGAAGTGCTCCGGTGCATCCTCGGCCAAGGTGTCGGAGACCAGTGCCTGCAGGTCTTCGTCGAATATCTCGTGTTTCTTGTCGGCCAGTTCCTTGAAACGGGCGAAGGCAGCGTTCAGCTCGGCGTCGCTGGCCAGGACGATACCCAGTTCGTCCAGGCGCGAACGGAAGGCGTTGCGCCCCGACAGCTTGCCCAACGACAGCTTGTTGGTGTGCCAGCCGACCGACTGCGCCGACATGATCTCGTAAGTCTCGCGGTGCTTGAGCACGCCGTCCTGATGGATGCCCGATTCGTGGGCGAAGGCGTTGGCACCGACGATGGCCTTGTTCGGCTGCACCGGAAAACCGGTGATGCCGGACACCAGACGCGAGGTACTGAGGATGTGCGGGGTGTCGATGCGCGTATGCACGCCGAGCAAGTCTTCGCGGGTCTTGATCGCCATGACGATCTCTTCCAGCGCCGCGTTGCCCGCACGCTCGCCGAGGCCATTGATGGTGCACTCGACCTGCCGCGCCCCCGCCACCACCGCGGCCAGCGAGTTGGCCACGGCCAGACCCAGGTCGTTGTGGCAGTGCACGGAAAACACCGCCTTGTCGGCATTGGGGATGCGATTGAGCAGCTGGCGGATGGTTTCGGCGTACTGGTGCGGGATCGCGTAGCCGACGGTGTCGGGAATATTGATGGTGCGCGCACCGGCGTCGATGGCCGCCTCGATGATGCGGCAGAGGAAGTCGAGCTCCGAGCGACCAGCGTCCTCACAGGAGAACTCGACGTCGCTGCACAGGTTACGCGCGCGCTTGACCGCGTGCACCGCCTGCTCGACCACCTGATCAGGCTGCATGCGCAGCTTGTACTGCATATGAATCGGGCTGGTGGCGATAAAGGTATGGATACGCCCGGAGTTGGCGCCGGCCAGCGCTTCGGCGGCGCGGTCGATATCGGCATCCACGGCACGCGACAGACTGCACACGGTGCTGTCCTTGATGCTGTCGGCGATCGCCTTGACCGCGGCGAAGTCGCCCGGGCTGGCGATGGCGAAGCCGGCCTCGATTACATCGACACGCAAGCGTTCCAGGGCCTTGGCAATGCGCAGCTTCTCTTCACCGGTCATGGACGCGCCGGGGCTCTGTTCGCCGTCGCGCAGGGTGGTATCGAAAATAATGACGCGGTCGTTGCTGCTCATGCTGATGTCCTCACGGAGTCGCCGTAGCACGCACCCGACGTTGGGGCGCATGTCGATAAGCGTCGATTGTCGCGTGAAATGCCGCGGGCGGGAAGCGCGGTGCAGCGGCACAGTCTAAGTGCCTGCGGCAAACGGCGTACACAAGCCGTCCCATCGACGTGATGGACGCCTTTTTAGGATGGGTTGAGCCTGCGATACCCATCAATTCGCCGCCGACCGATTAATACCCTGATGGGTATCGCTGCGCTCAACCCATCCTACGATCTGTGTCAGAAAGCAAAACGCCCACCAAAATGGCGGGCGTTAGGCTGATCGAGCGAGCTAGAGTCATGCAAGGCAAAAACAGACGAGGAAGCGGAGTGTACTTTTGTACATAAGCATTACTCGCTCCGCTCGCCCTTCGGGCCGGTCTAAAGAACGTTCGGTGGCAAGCCACCGTCCGACTCTGTTTTTAACGCAGCAGGGCCGACGCGCAACCGATCAGAGGGCCTGATCCCAGGGGCGGTCGCCATTGGCGTCCTTGACCCGGGTCGGCAGGCCCATCACATCGAGCAGCTTGAGGAACGGCGCGGCCGGCATCTCCTCGACGTTGGCCATGCGCGCCACGTCCCAGTCGCCACGGGCGACCAGCAGCGCAGCCGCGACTGGCGGTACGCCGGCAGTGTAGGAAATGCCCTGGCTGTCAGTCTCGACATAGGCGTCCTTGTGGTCGGCGACATTGTAGATGAACACCTCGGCCGGCTTGCCGTCTTTGCTGCCTTTGATCAGATCACCGATGCAGGTCTTGCCGCTGTAGCCTGGGGCCAGAGAGGCCGGGTCCGGCAGTACCGCCTTGACCACTTTCAGCGGCACGACTTCGAGGCCTTCGGCGGTTTTCACCGGCTGCTCGGAGAGCAGGCCAAGGTTGTTCAGCACGGTGAACACATTGATGTAGTGCTCACCGAAACTCATCCAAAAACGCACATTGGGTACGTTCAGGTGTTTGGACAGGGAATGCACTTCGTCATGCCCGGTCAGGTACAGACTCTGCTCACCGACTACCGGCAGGTCATCGGTGCGCTTGACTTCAAACATGCTGTTGCTGGTCCACTGGCTGTTCTGCCAGCTCCAGACTTGGCCGGTGAATTCACGGAAATTGATTTCCGGATCGAAATTGGTAGCGAAGTACTTGCCGTGAGAACCGGCGTTGACGTCGAGGATGTCGATCGACTCGA
This sequence comes from Pseudomonas taeanensis MS-3, assembly GCF_000498575.2. Classification (GTDB taxonomy): domain Bacteria; phylum Pseudomonadota; class Gammaproteobacteria; order Pseudomonadales; family Pseudomonadaceae; genus Aquipseudomonas; species Aquipseudomonas taeanensis. Next base: position 10,617 of record NZ_AWSQ01000002.1, on the reverse strand, counting down.
TGCTGTCGAAGTACTGCTGTTGCGCCAATGCGGCATAGGCATTGACCACACCCGGATCGAAACCGACGCCGAGGATGGCGGTCACGCCTTTTTCCTGGCATTCGGCCAGGTTTTTCCACTCATAGTTACCGTACCAAGGTGGCGTTTCGCAGACCTTGCCCGGCTCTTCGTGAATGGCGGTGTCGAGGTAGGCCGCACCAGTGTCCATGCAGGCGCGCAGCACCGACATATTGAGGAAGGACGAACCCACATTGATGACGATCTGCGATTCGGTTTCGCGGATCAGTGCCTTGGTTGCTTCTATGTCCAGCGCATTCAGGGCATAGGCCTTGATCTCGGCCGGCTGCTTGAGGCTGCCTTTGGCCTGAACGCTGTCGATGATGGCCTGGCATTTGGAGATGTTGCGCGACGCGATGGCAATACGACCGAGTTCGTCGTTGTGCTGCGCGCACTTGTGGGCCACCACCTTGGCGACACCTCCTGCACCAATGATCAGAACATTCTTCTTCAATTTCTTTATCTCTCCTTACACTGCCAGCTGTCAGGACAGGCTGGACAAGTAGTCATCAAAACCAAATTCACGCACTACCTCGACGCTACCGTCGAGCTGTCGCACTGCAATGGCCGGCATTTTCAAGCCGTTGAACCAGTTTTTCTTGACCATGGTGTAGCCTGCCGCGTCGATAAACGACAAACGATCGCCGATGGTCAGCGGACGATCGAACTGGTACTCACCAAAGATATCCCCGGCCAGACAGGACTTGCCGCACACCATGTAGCTGTGCTCGCCATCGCAGGGGGCCATCTTGGCGTCAAGCCGGTAGATCAGCAGATCGAGCATGTGCGCCTCGATTGAGCTGTCGACGACGGCCAGATTCTTGCCATTGAACAGCGTGTCGAGCACCGTGACTTCCAGCGAGGAACTCAGGGTGATCGCCGCCTCACCCGGCTCCAGGTAGACCTGCACGCCGAAGCGTTCGGCGAAGGCTTTGAGCCGCGCGCAAAACTGATCCAGCGGATAGCCTTCACCGGTGAAGTGGATGCCGCCGCCCAGACTGACCCACTGCACTTGATGCAGCAGATGGCCGAAGCGCTCTTCGATGGTGCTCAGCATCTGATCGAACAGCTCGAAGCTGCCGTTCTCGCAGTTGTTGTGAAACATGAAGCCGGAAATCTTATCCATCACCGTGGCGATCTTTTCCGGGTCCCACTCGCCCAGACGGCTGAACGGGCGCGCCGGGTCGGCCAGCAGGTAATCGGAGCTGCTCACCTGCGGGTTGACGCGCAGACCGCGTACCTTGCTCGCCGAAGCGTCGGCGAAGCGCTCGAGCTGACCGATGGAGTTGAAGATGATCTTGTCGCAGTTGGCCAGCATCTCGTCGATTTCGTCGTCGGCCCAGGCCACGCTGTAGGCATGGGTCTCGCCGGCGAATTTCTGCCGGCCAAGCTTGAGCTCGTACAACGAGGAGGAGGTAGTGCCGTCCATGTACTGCTGCATCAGGTCGAATACCGACCAGGTGGCGAAACACTTGAGGGCCAGCAACGCCTTGGCACCGGACTGTTCGCGGACATAGGCAATCTTTTCCAGATTACCCAGCAGCTTTTGCTTGTCGATGAGGTAGTAAGGCGTCTTGATCATCTGTGTACCTATGCAAGGTCTGCCGGCAGGAAATCAGTTGTACTGACCCCTCCCCAAAAAGTGGAGGCGAATTGTGCAGATAACTGGCACATATCGAAAGAGCAATGGCGATATTTCGTCGATTCCGCGACCGTTGGCAACGCATTGATACAACTCACCGATAGTCGGCAGCCACAATCTGGCCGATGAGAGGATGAGCGAATGGGGTTACAGGGGTATGACCTGTGGTTAAGCAGGTCGCACTTCAGATTGAGACGGATGCTGATAGGGACGTCCTGCGGTTCACCCGCACCATACCGGCAGGAGAACCAGAACAGACGATGACTGACACTCAAGTCTTTGCAGCCCCATGCAGTACAATCCGCGTTTTTCTTGATTAAGCGATCGGCCCCTCGATGATCGACCCCAAGCGCGTACTGCGCGCCCTTGCCGAACACTGGACCTTGCTCGAACCGCTCTGCGAGCATTTCGATAGCGGTACCCTGAGCCTGGTCGAACTGCGCAATCAGCTCAGCGCGCAGTTGCCCGACAGCACGCCGGTGGACATCACCGCCCTGCTCGACCAATGGATCCGCCTGGACATTCTGGTGCCGGTGGCCAAGAGCCCCAACCGCTTCGAGCTGAACGCGCAGATCCACGACTTCCTCGCCTACCTGCGCCGCGAGCACCGCCTGGGCCTGTGCCTGGAGATCGAGGCCTACCTGCGCCATCTCGAACGCCTGGCCGGTTATATCCAGGATGCCTTCGAGGTACGCGACGCCAGCGACCTGGCGCGTCAGCTGCGTCTGCTCGATATGCGTGTGCGCGACGTGTTGAAGAAACTGGCCAACGACGAACAGGCGCTGGTGGCAGTGGCCGAACGGGCCAAGACCAGCGATCGGCAGATTCCCCTGCGTCAGCGCTACGCCGAGGTGTTGGCCACCTGGGATGAATACGTCGAACCGATGATCCAGCTGGTCGCCGCCGACGGCGCCTTCGAGCAGGGCGTGTACCGCGTCGAACATGTACTGCTGCGCCTGCTCGGCGAGCAGCAACGCCTCGGTCAGCTGGTCGACGACGATCTGCTGCTGCGCACCCACGCACGCATCCTGGAAATGCAGACCACCGCCCAGCTGACCCTGCGCCGCGCCCGCGAGCTGTTGCTGCCGCTGCGCGAGGAAGCCCGTCGGCACAACGCCGTGACCCGCGGCGCTGCCCTGGCCCTGGCCGCCATCCGCCGCAAAGGCCTGGACGCCGTGCCACAGGCGGCCCTGCCCTTGTTCAGTCGACCGCAGAGCACCTTCCTCGGCAGCGCCTCGCAAGTCGAGGCCTACGTCTATGCACTGGCGCGCTTCCAGCCGAAACCGGCGCAGTTCCCCAAAGCCAGCGCCACACGCAAGGGTGAAGCGCCGCGTGCGCCACGCACCGCCCGCGAGATGCTCGAGCGCTGCCAGCAGGCCCTGCCGCTGCCGGACCTGATGCTCTGGCTGCTGGAGCAGGAACCGGAAGGCGCTACCGACGAGTTGCTCTACTGGTTCTCCCGCCTGTCACGCGACGCGCGCTTCCAGCGTGAGCGCCTGCAGCGTCGCGACTACCTGACCGTCGAGCATCAGCTCAGTCTGAGCTCATTCGCCCTGATCAAAAGCCTTACGGCCCCCGATAAAGCCGAGAAGAACCCTGTATGAACCTCGACCTCTCCGAACTGAGCCAGCTGGCGCCGATTTTCCGCGAGCTGTTCAAGGGCTATCACGTCAGCCGCCGCGACCCCGAACTCTATGCCCAGCTGTCCAACCAGCAGGATCAGTACCGCGCACTGTTCAAGGCGCTCGGCTTCGAGCTGGTCTGCGACCCGCGCGGCTTCTATTACTTCGTCCCCGAACAGATGGGCGCACAGGTCAACAAGACCGCTCAACGCCTGGCGCTGTTCACCTTCATCCTGGTCGAACACCTCGCCGACCAGGGCCGTGATCCGCTGGCCGTGCTCGATGGCGGCAGTATCGGTCGCGACGAACTGCCGGCGCTGCTGGAGAAATACCGCGACCTGTTCGTCCAGGCCGAAGTCACCACCCAGGATGAGTTGGAGGAGAAAGTCATGCGTCGCCTCGGTCAACTGGGCTTCGCCAGCGAAGACAACGGCATCTACCGCTTTCTCGCGCCAATGCATCGCTTCCTCGACGTCTGCCTGTCCGTGCAGCAGGATCGCGACCTCGCCGCCACGCTGCACAGTGACCTGCCGCTGCCCTCCCCGCAGCTGATCGACGACGAGCCCGAGGACGAGATCATCAGTCTGGCACTGGATGAGCCTGAGCTTTCCGAAGAAGACGCCCTGGCCCGCGCCATGGCCGAAGAACGCACGCAACAGGAGATCGAAGCATGAGCCAGGAACGCTACGGCATCCGCCGCTTCGCCCTGCTGAATACCGCCGGCTACAGCCTCGGGCTGTTCCCCCTGGAACACCCGCTGTCGGTCTACGGCGCCAACAACCTGGGCAAGAGCGCCTCGATCAACGCCCTGCAGTTCCCGATTCTGGCGCGCATGTCGGACATGAGTTTCGGCAAGTACAGCCTGGAGCAATCACGCAAGTTCTACTTCGCCTCGGATACCAGCTACATCCTGGTGGAAGTCGCTTTACCCCACGGCCCCCATGTGATCGGCGTGGCCGGGCGCGGTCCGGGTGGCGGCTTCGGTCACCAGTTCTTCGCCTACGCCGGCGAGCTGGACCTGGCCCACTACCAGAAGAACGACACCTGCCTGCGTCAGCGCGAGCTGTTCAGCAATCTCGAGCGCGAAGGCATCAAGGCCTACGAACTGAAACCCGAAGAACTGCGCCGCCTCCTGGTGGGCGGGCACACCTCGGTGCCACTCGACCTGACCCTGATTCCGCTGCGCTCGACCAGCGAACAGAGCCTGAAGACCTTCCGCGCGCTGTTCATCAACCTGTTGCACATGCGCGAAATCACCGCGGCCAAGCTCAAGCAGCTGTTCCTCGACGCCTTTGAACACAGCCTGCGCTCCGGCAGCGTCGACTACATCGCCGCCACCGAAGAAGCCTTCCGCGATGTGCGCCGCATGGAGCAGGATTATCAGGCCCTGGTCGGCGCCGGGCCGCTGATCGAAGCGCTGTCCGCCGGTGTGGCCCAGCGCGAGCACCTGCGTGGCAAGCTGCACCGCCTCTCGCCACTGCTCGACTCCTTGCTCGGCACCTGGCAGGACTATGCCAGCGCACGCCGTGAGGAGCTGGTGATCCAGGCCGAGCACTACCGCGGCGAGCAGGATGGCCTGCAGCAGGAACAACGCGGCGGCACTCAGGAGCTGATGCGCCTGGAGCGCGAAATCAGCGAGGTTCAACGCTGGCTCGGCGAACTGGCGGTGCTGAAGAACCGCTTCGCCCTGGTCGAGAATGCCCAGGTGCTGGAAGCCCAGCTGCTGGCTGCCAAGGACGCCCATGACGAGTTGGCTGGCGCCCTGGCGCAATCGCGGCAGTTCTCCAGCGAGGATCTCGACGAGCGCCTGCGCGACCTGGAGAAACGCCTGAAGTCGATCAAGCAGCAACTCGAGCATGCCGACAACAACAGCTACGCCAGGCTGCGCGAGGAATTCTCGCAACAAGACGTCGACCGCCTGATGCGCCTGTTCAACGGCCAGCTGTTCAGCCTGCCGTTGGGCGACAAGGGCATCCAGTTGGATGACGGCAACGCCTGGGTTCGCTCCCTGGAAGCCGTGCTGGATAGTTTCAAGGGCGAGCGCTTCGAAGCCCCCGGCCTGTCCATCGACCTCGCTCACATCGAGCCACCCGCCCTGCAGGCCCTGGCCGACCGCGCCGCCCTGCGCGATCAAAAAGACCGCCTGGAGCGTGAATACAAACAACTGAAGACCCAGCAGACAGTGGCGGCCGACCGGGCCGCGAGCAAGGCGCAGACTGAGCAGCTGTACCAAGCCGTGCTGGATGCGCAGAAGGCCCTGGAGGACTTCCGTCGCAGCCAGACTCTCTCCGTTGAGGAGGCCGACAAACTGGAGCGACTGGCGCAACTGGAAGCCGCCCAGGACGAACTGACACGCGCCAGTGATGCCTTTACCGAACGGGTCCAGCAACTTTCCGCCAAGCTGCAACTGATCGGTCGCCAACTCGCCGACCTGGAAGCCAAACAGCGCACCTTGGAAGACGCCTTGCGTCGCCGCCAACTCTTGCCGGCCAATCTGCCGTTCGGCACCCCCTTCACCGACCCGGTCGATGACTCGCTGGACAACCTGCTACCGCTGCTCAACGACTATCAGGACGCCTGGCAGGGCTTGCAGCGCATCGACGGGCAGATCGAGGCGCTGTATGCCCAGGTGCGTCTAAAGGGTGTGGCCAAATTCGACAGCGAGGACGACGTCGAGCGTCGTCTGCACCTGCTGGTGAATGCCTACGCGCATCGCCAGGATGAAGCCCTCACCCTGGCCAAGGCACGTCGCGCGGCGGTCACCGATATCGCCCGGACCCTGCGCAATATCCGCAGCGATTACGACAACCTGGAACACCAGTTGGCGCTGTTCAACCGCGAGATCAACAAGCGCCAAGTGTCCAATCTGGAAAGCTTCCGCATCGTTCTCGCACCGAACAAGGAGGCGCTCAAGCATATCGATCAGATCATCCACAGCGCCGGTCAGTACGAGGAAGGCGAGACCTTCTCGGTGTTTGACTTGCAGCAGAGCGGCGATCAGGACGTGAAGAACGAGGAAGCCAAGGAGTACCTGGCACGGCTGGTGGCAGCCAACCATAACCAGCTGGGGCTCAAGGACCTGTTCGAACTGGCCTTCGAGATCACCAAGGTCGGCGGCACCCCGGTGATCCACACCGACATCGACGGTGCGGCCAGTAACGGTACGACCATGACCATCAAGGCGCTGACCAACATGTACCTGCTGTTGCACCTGATGGATCGTGAGCAGGCCGGACGCGTACGCCTGCCCTACTACCTCGACGAAGCGGCGGACATCGACGAACGCAACCAGCAGGCACTGATCGAAACCAGCCTGCAACTCGGTTTCGTGCCGATTCTGGCCTCAGTGAAACCGCAGGTTTCCGCACACGTGGCGATCGACCTGGAAGGTGGCAGCGGCCCTGACGGCATCTACATCGACGAAGCCGACTGGAAGTTCATCAAGCCTCGCGAGCCCGCCAAGGCCAAACCAATGGCCGCGACTCTGGAGACCAGCGAGCTGGTTTAATTTTTCCGCCATACGCCACATATAGTAGGGGCCGCAAATGCGGCCCCTACTATATGTGCGCCTCTTTTAGGGCAAGGCAATCTTCGGCGCCCAGCGCAACCAGGCTTCCTGTGGATCCTCGAACAGGGCAAAGGTCTGTCCGGGCTTGGCCTGCATGCCCATGTCCTCCTGTTCTGGCGTCGCGAACGCCACCCCGCCTTCGACAATGGTTTCCAAGGACTCGGCACGCACCTGCACGCCTTTGAACAAGCCGGCATCGACACCGACTCCCGAGGTGTTCCAGAAACGGCTGCCGGTATGCACTAAAGTCATATAGCGCGGCTCGATCAGGATATGGATCAGCACCCGATCCGCCGTTGGCCCGAGCTCATAGCCCGTGACCTTGCCAACCGGAACCTCGCGATAGGTCACCGGCACACCGGCTTTCAACGAACTGCGTTGCGCCGCACTGAGCACCAGACGCAATCCGGCAGAAGGTGCAACCTTGTTCGGCGGTTGCGCCAGGGCGATGAACTGGGTCTGTTTAGCGCTCAGCTTGTCCGCCGGTAACACCTCCAGATATTGGCCCGTGACCAAGGTCTCCAGGTTCTCCACCCGGGTCAGACTCAACTCCGGCTTGACCACCCAGAACTGCGTACCGGCGCGCGCAATCTGCTGACTGGCCTGGGTGATGCGCGCATGCAACAGCAGCGCTTGCAGGTCCTCGGTCAGCTCGATACGTTCGACTTTGCCAACTTCTAATCCCTTGTAGCGAATGGCGGTGCCGGGACTCAGTCCATCAACCCTATCCAGCCGAATAGTGATGGCCTCGCCACCTTGCAAGGCAATCTCGCGACTCTCATGCAAATTAAACTGCAGCAGCTTCTTGGGCGTCTTGGCCGCCTGAGGGTCCGGGGTTTCGAAGGCCACACCACCCGCCAGCAAGGTTTGCAGCGACTCACTCTTCACCTCGACGCCGGACAAGCCGCCCTTGAGCGTGATGCCACTGGCATTCCAGAAGCGCGTGCTGCTGTTGACCAAGTGGGCATACTCCGGCTCAATGTACGCCGCGAACAGCATTCTCTGGTTATCACTTGCCAGCTGAACACTCTGCACCGAACCGACCTTGAGCTGGTGAAACAGCACAGGGCTGCCTACCTCCAACGAACCCAGATTATCGCTGAACAACTCCAGGTGCTGCCCAGGCGCACTCAGGTCCATCGGTGGTGCCTTCGCTCGTCCTTCGAACACACGCTTGGCCTTGCCGCCCTTCTTGCCCGGACGCACAGCGATATAGTTGCCTGAGACCAGCGCTTCCAGCCCCGAGATTCCGGAGAGGGAGATCGAGGGTTTGACCGTCCAGAACTCGGTTCCTTCGACCAGATAGTCTTCGACCCGCGGGTCCAGTGTCAGCTCAGCCGTGGCACTTGCCAGATCCTCGTTGACCGTCAGGGTCTTTACGCTGCCGGCCTTGATCCCGTTGTACAACACGGCGGAGCGACCAGCCTTAAGCCCGGCAAAATCGCTCAGATTAACCAGAACCTTGATTCCAGACTGCGCCGCCTCAAAGTCCTCATATAGACGAAACGGCTTGCTTGGATCGGTCGCGGGGCTGTCCTTGCGGTACTCCGGCGTAGCGAAAGCGATGCCGCCCGCCACGATGCTGGCCAGCGACTCGCTGCGCAACTTGATGCCCGATAAGTCGGCATCGATAGTGATCCCGCTGACATTCCAGAAGCGCGTATGTTTGCGCACCAGGCTGGCATAAGCCGGCTCGACATACACCTTCACCTCGATCGTGCTCTGGTCCTCGCCCAGCGCGTAGCTCTTAACCCGACCAACCTGGATCTGCTTGTAGAACACCGGGCTGTCGCGGTTCAGAGAGCCCAGGCGCTCGGCCTTCAAGGTCAGGTGCAGTCCAGGGCGATCATCCGACAGCGGCGGCGCCTCGGGTAGCGCTTTGAACTTGTAAGTCGGCTCACCCTCACCTGGGCTGACAGCGATATAGTTACCCGAGACCAATGCCTCCAGGCCAGTAATCCCGGCCAAGGTCACGCTCGGCTTGACCAACCAGAATCGCGTTTCGGCACGCAGATGCGACTCGACATCGTTACTCATTTCCAGGGTTGCGATCACCCCACGCTGACTCTCACTGCGGTCCAGGGCCAGTCGCTTGACCTTGCCGATCGACATCCCCTTATAGATCACCTCGGTTTTACCGGCCTGAATACCTTCCCCACTCTCGAAAATCACCTGGATCTCGACCCCGGCCTGGCTATAGGCGCGCCAGCCCAGCCAACCACCAATCAACAGGGCAATCAGGGGCAGGACCCATATGGCCGACCAGTTGGACACCGGGCGTTTCTTTGCCAGGGGCAGATCACTCATGGTCGTCTTCCGACTCCGTATTATCCCAAATCAAACGTGGGTCAAAGGTTAAGGCAGCCAGCATGGTCAGAATCACCACACTGGCAAAGGCGACGGCGCCCATACCCGGCTCGATACTCGCCAGGGCGCCAAAATTGACCACCGTCACCAGAATGGCGATGACAAAGATGTCCAACATTGACCAGCGGCCGATCCACTCGATAAAGCGGTACATCAAAATCCGCTGCTTCGCCGACATGGGCTGATGTCGCTGCACTGAATAGAGCAGCAACGCAATGCCAACCAGCTTGAAGGTCGGCACCAGAATACTGGCGATGAATACCACGGCCGCAATCGGCAGCATGCCATGGTTCATCAACTCCACCACTCCGGACATGATGGTGTCCGATTGTCCTTTTCCCAGCGAGTTGACAGTCATGATCGGCAGCAGGTTGGCCGGGATATACAGGATCGCCGCAGTCAGTAGCAACGCCCATGTACGCGCCAGACTGTTAGGTCGACGTGCATGCAGGAGCCCACCGCAACGTGAACAATACTGCTTGCCCGAGCTCGCCGCCTGGCGATTCAGTTGGTGGCATTCGTGGCAGAGGATAAAACCGGCATCAATCGCGCGCATGCTCATCCTCCCCCGACAAGGCTTGCCAAATCTGATGCGGTGACATGGTCACCTCCAGCCAGACCTGAGTCAGCAGTAGCGCAATAAAACACAGTAAGCCCAGGCCCAGGCTGAGGTCTGCCAGATCAGCCAATTTAACCATGGCGACCAGAATACCCATCAGATAGACCTCAAGCATGCCCCAGTCACGCAGGTGGTGATAGATGCGGTATAGCAATAAGCCATAGCCACGGCCAAAATCCAGACGAATGCTCAACAACACCGCGAGCTGACACAGCAACTTGAGCAGGGGCACGGCCATGCTGCAGAGAAAAACCACCACGGCGACGCCCTGCATACCGCTGTCATACAAACCGAGCACCCCACTCCACAGCGTATCCTCGGTCGTTTGTCCCAACAGATTGAGCCGCATGATCGGCAAGAAATTGGCAGGGACATAGAGCAACAAGGCAGCAATCACCAACGCCAGGCTACGGCGTACTACCTGATGGCGATAGGTATACAGCTCATAACCACAACGTGGGCATTCCACGCGCTCACCCTCCGTGCAATCTGGTTTGCGCATCAACAGATCACACTCGTGGCAGGCAATCAGCGCCTCTATTGGCAGCTCCGGCATTGTCTGAGGGTCGGCCGAATCACTCATAAACGGGCTCTCTGAAAGATGTGCCTATTCTAGACGAGCAGTACACCGAACTGTGGAGTAGGCGGCCACAGGCAGCGATGTCCGTTGCAATCCATGACGCTCGGCGACGTCTACTCACTTGCCTATCAACGCCCTGCGAGTATTTCTGGCACGCAAAGA
>NZ_AWSQ01000001.1 GCF_000498575.2 Pseudomonas taeanensis MS-3 | reverse complement strand
CCCCACGAAATCCACGTCAACCCTTAATTTGGGGGTTTATTTCAGTGCCACCAGTAAGCCTGCCAAACACTCCACCAAGCGGCCACCCATATAAGGAGGACACAACAGCACGAGTACCGCTATATGCACTGCTCCAAGCAACCAATACCAATCACCCCCAGCATCAGCAGACAGACAACCTCATCTGAGAGCAGCTCCATACGCACTATCAATCAACAGCCAAGTCCGCAAAGCACCACATACCATACCGCTGAAGTAAAACTTCGCGTCGAGATGCGCGAATGCGGCTATCCACTTATTCAGAACCAGTAGCGAAATAATGTGCTGCTATCGTCCAAGAGACTTTGAGCCCTACCGCCACAAACACGGACGACCAGCGACCGCACAGAGCCGGCGACGAAACAGACAGATAGAGCCAGAGGGGCGCCGGAACGGCGAGCGACTACGGGGAAGGGAAGGCAGCTCCGTGGCCATAGGTGACGGTGCACCAATAAACCACGGAGCAAAACTGAAATTAGATTACTTGGCCGGCTTGCGCCGACGCAGTTGCAACAAATATTGCACGGGGCCTGAAGCTGCATACGCAAGGAAGATGATCAGTAGAATCCGTGGCGGATCACTGAATACAACAGCAAAGACCAACACCACCGCCAGGATGGCGACAAATGGTACGCGCCCTTTCAGATCAAGATCCTTGAAGCTGTGGTACTTGATATTGCTGACCATCAGCATGCCGGCGGCAGCCACCAACATCGCCACTGCAAAGGCCATATTCGAGCCTTTAATGCCGAAGTCGCTAAAGGCCCAGACGGTACCTGCCACTACACCGGCCGCCGCCGGGCTGGCCAAACCGATGAAGAAACGCTTGTCCGCTGTGCCAACCTGGGTATTGAACCGCGCCAGGCGCAAGGCAGCTCCCGCGACGTAGATAAACGCCACCATCCAGCCGACCTTGCCCATGCTGCCCAGCGCCCATTCGAAAGCAAGCAATGCTGGAGCTACACCGAAGGCGACCATATCGGACAACGAATCGTATTCGGCACCAAAAGCGCTCTGCGTATTGGTAAGTCGCGCCACTCGCCCATCCAGGCTATCCAGCACCATGGCCACGAATACCGCAGCAGCAGCCACGTAGAAATTGCCGTTCATGGCATTGATGATCGCGTAGAAGCCGGCGAACAGGTTGGCGGTAGTGAACAAATTCGGCAGCAGATAGATGCCGCGATGACGAACCTTACGCCCCTCCGCATCATGTCCCTCTTCCTCATGCTCATCGATTGGCAGCATGCTTTCGGCGTCGGGGGCCGGTTTTGGCTCTTCTGGACGTTCGTTCATGAACAACACCTTGCAACGGAGATGGAAAATATCGACAGGCGTTACCGACAATGATTCGCCGACAGCCCTGACTTAATGATCAGGCTTTATACCAGAAGCCTCGCACTAGAATGAAAAAACGCGGCCAAGGCCGCGTTTTTCTTCAATCAATAGACCTTAGTTCTTGGCCTTGTCGACAATTTTGTTAGCACCGATCCAAGGCATCATGGAGCGCAGTTGCTCTCCGATGACTTCGATACCGTGGGCCGCATTGTTACGACGCTTGGCGGTCATCGAAGGATAGTTGGTTGCGCCCTCGCTGATGAACATCTTGGCGTACTCACCGTCCTGAATGCGCTTAAGAGCGTTGCGCATCGCCTGACGGGATTCGGCGTTGATGACTTCTGGGCCGGTCACGTACTCGCCGTATTCGGCGTTGTTGGAGATCGAGTAGTTCATGTTGGCGATACCGCCTTCGTACATGAGGTCAACGATCAGCTTCAGTTCGTGCAGGCACTCGAAGTAAGCCATTTCAGGCGCATAGCCGGCTTCAACCAGCGTTTCAAAGCCCGCTTTAACCAATTCAACGGTACCGCCGCACAGTACGGCTTGCTCGCCGAACAGATCGGTTTCAGTTTCGTCTTTGAACGTGGTTTCGATGATACCGGTACGACCACCACCAACGCCCGACGCGTAGGACAGGGCAACGTTTTTGGCGTTGCCGGAAGCATCTTGGTAGATAGCGATCAGGTCAGGGATACCGCCGCCTTTGACGAACTCGGTACGCACGGTGTGACCCGGAGCCTTCGGCGCGATCATGATCACGTCAAGGTCAGCGCGCGGCACTACTTGGTTGTAGTGAATTGCGAAGCCGTGGGAGAAAGCCAGGGTAGCGCCTTTCTTGATGTTCGGCTCGACTTCGTTCTTGTACAGGGACGACTGGAACTCATCCGGGGTCAAGATCATAACGAGATCAGCAGCGGCAACAGCCGAGGCCACGTCAGTTACTTTCAGGCCATGGGCTTCAGCCTTGGCAACGGTGGCCGAGCCTTTACGCAGACCCACAGTCACGTCAACGCCGGAGTCTTTCAAGTTGCACGCTTGGGCGTGACCCTGGGAGCCGTAACCAATGATGGCAACTTTCTTACCCTGGATGATCGAGAGGTCACAGTCTTTGTCGTAATAAACTTTCATGTTCTTGGCTCTTCTAATCGAAATAGGTGGGTGCAAGCACCGCGACGGAGACACCTTAAGTGATCAGCACCGTTGCGTAAAATGATATATTTGCAACACAACATGCCGATATTTGAAATGATCATGGATAACCACTCCCTTAGACTTTTTCTTTCTTTGGCCGACAACCTGCACTTCGGCAAAACCAGCCGCGAGCTGCACGTTAGCCCCTCCGCGCTCAGCCGTAGCATCAAACAACTTGAGGACGAACTCGGAGCACCGCTGTTTCTTCGAGACAACCGCTCGGTTCGTTTGACCCGTGAGGGAATCCAGTTTCGCGAGTATGCAAAAGACGTAATAAGCGGCTGGCAAGCCATGCGCCAGGCCTTCAAACAGGATCAATTGGTTCTGCATGGGGAGCTTTCGCTGTATTGCTCGGTAACGGCCAGCTACAGCTTTCTCTACGACATCCTGAGCAACTTTCGCCAGGACTACCCGCGCATTGAGATGAAGCTGCACACAGGTGACGCCGCTAAAGCGGTGGAACGCATACAAGAAGGCCTGGAAGACATTGCCATCGGCGCCCGCCCCGACAGCCTACCGACTGGCGTCGAGTTCCAACCGATCGCGCGCTCCGAACTGTGCTTTATCGGCCCACTGTCATCCCAGCTATTAAGTGATGAGCAGGTGAAGCACCCCGGCGCAGTCAATTGGCGAGATGTGCCGATGATTCTCTCGGAAGAAGGTCTCGCTCGAACACGCACAGATCGCTGGCTAAAAAACCACAACATCAAACCGCGCATTTACGCGCAAGTCAGTGGTAACGAAGCCATCGTCAGCATGGTCAGCCTGGGTTTTGGCATTGGTGTAGTCCCGCAAATCGTACTCGACAACAGCCCGCTGACCGCCCGCATCCGCACCTACGACATCCAACCACCGCTAACCGCCTACGACATTGGCCTATTTGCGCTAGAGAAGCGTCTCAAAGAACCGCTAATCAATGCCTTCTGGAATCGCCAACGCTGACAACCGGCCAAAAAAAACCCCGCTAATGCGGGGCTTTCAAATACAACTGCATCAGATGCTCAGCACCTTATCGCCACGCGCAATGCCGGTAACGCCACTGCGCACGGTTTCCAGAATCGACGCGGTACCAACAGCCTGAATAAAGCTGTCCAGCTTGTCGCTCGTGCCGCCCAACTGAATGGTGTACACGCTGCTGGTTACATCGACGATCTGTCCACGGAAGATATCGGTAGTGCGCTTGACTTCTGCGCGCTGAGCGCCGGTGGCCTTGACCTTGACCAGCATCAGTTCGCGCTCGATATGCGCGCTTTCCGACAGATTCACCAGCTTGACGACTTCCACCAGCTTGTTGAGGTTCTTGGTGATTTGCTCAATCACCTCATCGTGGCCCACGGTGGTCAACGTCAGACGCGACAAGGTCGGGTCCTCGGTCGGTGCCACAGTGAGGCTTTCGATGTTGTAGTTACGTTGCGAGAACAGACCGACCACACGGGACAAAGCGCCTGGTTCGTTTTCCAGCAGCAGGGAAATAATATGTCGCATGCTTAAGTCCGCTCCGTCTTGCTCAACCACATATCACGCATCGACCCGTCTTTGATCAGCATCGGATAGACGTGCTCGCTGTTATCGACCTGGATATCGAGGAATACCAGACGATCCTTCAGTGCGAACGCCTCTTCCATCATTGGCTTCAGATCCTTCAGATCGGTAATGCGCATGCCCACGTGACCATAGGCCTCGGTCAGTTTGACGAAATCGGGCAACGACTCCATGTAGGAGTGCGAATGACGGCTGCTGTACATCATGTCCTGCCACTGGCGCACCATACCGAGGACGCCATTGTTGAGGTTGATGATTTTCACCGGCAAGTCGTACTGCAGACAGGTGGACAGTTCCTGAATGTTCATCTGGATACTGCCTTCACCGGTGACACAGGCTACGTCGTCATCAGGGAAGTTCAGCTTGACCCCCATCGCTGCCGGGAAGCCGAACCCCATGGTGCCCAGACCGCCGGAGTTGATCCAGCGATTGGGTTTATTGAACCGGTAGTACTGCGCCGCGAACATCTGATGCTGACCTACATCGGAGGTGACGAAGGCATCGCCGTGGGTCACTTCACTCAGCGTTTCGATCACGGTCTGCGGCTTGATGATGCTGCCGTCACCCTTGTCGTACGGGAACATGCCACGGCTGCCACGCCACTCTTCGATCTGCTTCCACCAGCTGGACAACGCCTCTTTGCCCGGGGCTTCGCCGATTTCCTTGAGGATCGCGACCATCTCGGTCAGCACGCTGTCCACCGGACCAACAATCGGAATATCGGCCTTGATGGTCTTGGAAATCGAAGCGGGATCGATGTCGATGTGGATGATCTTGGCGTTCGGGCAGAACTTACTCGGGCCATTGATTACCCGATCATCGAAGCGCGCGCCCACGGCGAGAATCACATCGGCATGATGCATAGCCAGGTTGGCGGTGTAGCTGCCATGCATACCCAGCATGCCGAGGAACTGGCGGTCAGTGCCCGGATAGCCACCCAAACCCATCAGGGTGTTGGTCACTGGCAGGTTGAGCATTTTCGCCAGTTCGGTCAGCGGCGCCGCAGCGCCGCCCATGATCACCCCACCGCCGGAGTAGAGCATCGGGCGCTTGGCGCTCAGGAGCAATTCCGCAGCCTTGCGGATCTGTCCGGAATGCCCGCGCAACGCCGGACTGTAGGAGCGCAACTTGGCTTTCTTCGGGTAAACGTACTCGAACTTCTCGGCCGGGTTGGTCATGTCCTTCGGAATATCCACGACAACCGGACCGGGACGACCAGACTGCGCCAGATAGAAGGCCTTCTTCAAAACGTCTGGAATTTCCGAAGCATGCTTGATCATGAAGCTGTGCTTCACGATCGGCCGGGAGATACCGATCATGTCGGTTTCCTGGAAGGCATCGGTACCGACCATGTTGCTGGGCACCTGGCCGGACAGCACCACCATCGGGATGGAATCCATGTAGGCCGTGGCAATACCGGTAATGGCATTGGTCGCGCCCGGGCCGGAGGTCACCAGCACCACACCGGCTTTACCGGTGGCGCGGGCATATCCATCGGCCATATGCGTTGCCGCTTGTTCATGACGGACCAGGATATGCTGCACTTCCGGCTCTTTGAACAAGGCATCATAGATATGCAGCAAGGCACCGCCAGGGTAGCCATAAATGTTCTTAACGCCTTCGTCACGCAAAAAGCGGACGACCATTTCAGCGCCGGATAAAAGCTCCACGTTGTTCACCTCTAAAACGCCAGAAAACCGCCCACAATAGGACGGTCTAAGATAGGTTTACTGCCAAGCAGAGCATGAGCGACGGTGGTCGCCGACTACGTCAGCTACTACTGAGCAAGTATTGGGAACACCCCAAATATTGCGGGGTTTTCCCACCCAGCGCGAGGTAACGCGTTGCGGGTGTAACAGGTCGGCGCGGGTGTGCGCCTCATGTCTGCTGAGCTAAAGCCTGCTTGCGGCGGACTCCACTACAGCGAACGTTGAATTGTTCGGATTCGCGCGAAGCAAGTCAAGTGATCCGTAACGGAATCTGCAATCTTCTGCTGTGACGCAGCGCAGGATGAAGACTCAAGCTTTTTCGTTATAGTAACCAACAGGTTTCGCAGCTCATTTAAGGAAACAGCATGCGCCGAATGATTCTCACCAGCAGCTTGCTGCTCGCCCTGAGCGCAACCGCCATGGCCAGCCAAGTCTACAAGTGGGTCGATGCACAAGGGGTCACCCACTTCGGTGCGCAGCCACCGCAAGGCCAGCAAAGCACGACTATCAATACCGCAACCCCACCGCCAATGCCTGTCGAGCAGAAAGCTGCACCGACTTTCCAGAGCATTGCCGACCCCGAACAGGCCGCGATTGACGAGAAGGTCAAACGCGAAATCGCCGCAAAGGAAGTCGAGCGCAAGAAGCATTGCGAAAGCGTGCGCACTAACCTTGCGCAGCTGGAGAACAACCCACGAGTGCGAGTCGAAGAGGCCGGTGAGGTGCGACGCCTAACCGAAGAAGAACGTCAGCAGCGCATTGCTGAGGCCAAGAAGTCGATCACCAGCAACTGCAAGTAGGCCGGCGGAGCGCGACCTCAGGTCGCGCCAGTGATCAATTGATCGAACCCACCCAGCAGACGTATAAGTACTGCTGCTTGTTCAAGGCGCTGGGCATACACCTGCTCGGCCATGGGCTGGATACCTGATACCGCTGGCAGCTCAGCACCGGCTTCAAGCAGGCGTTTCATGCGTGGCAGAAAGATCCATTGCAACCACTGCTCGAATGCCATGCTATCGACGCAAAAGGGTTGCTGGCTGGCCAGGGATTCCTCGCTCGGCGGCTGATCACTCCACCAGCCCTGCGCTCGCAGCTCACGCTCGATCAGCAACAACTGCTCAGCCACCGCTGGCACACGTGCGTCCATCAGAGATTGACCCGCGCACGCTCACGCGCCTGCGCCGCACCGGCAGGATCGCCCTGGCGCTCACGAGCCTGGGCAATCAGGTTCCAGAGACTGGCCTGCAGCGCCGGACGACCACTGGCATAACTCAAACCACGGCGCGCAAACTGCTCGGCCTGGGCTGCATCGCCCTGAGCCAAACGAACCTCCGCCAGACGAAACAGCACTTGCGGCTCACGTGGCGCGATGCGCTGGGCACGCTCCAGACTGGACGCCGCGCCATTCAGATCACCGCTACCTTGCTGTTGCTGGGCAGTAGTCAACAATGCCAAGACAGGGCCATCCAACTGCTCATCGGCGGACAGGCCACCCGAACTCGGAATCCCGTTCGGCATGACCGGCGCTGATGCGCCGTAAGCGCCAAAGCCGCCCGAGTCAGTGCTCAGCGGCTCGCTGCCCTGGCTGCCGATGATCGGCGCGCTGGGCGCAGGAAAGGTCTGAATCGGCGCAGAGCTGCCACCCGCACCCGGCACCATCACCACCACTCCCGAGTCTTGTGGCTGGCTTTGCCGTGGACTAGGCGTCGCACCATAGCCGCCAACGCTGCCTTGTTGCTGCTCAGAGGCCGACGAGCCAGACTCGACCACCGGGATCGAGCCGCGCGGCACGCTGGCGCAACCACCCAGCAATACCGAGGCAGTTAAAGCAGGAATCAACCACTTAGTCACGTCACACCCTCTTCAATTAATCCAACCAGCCACGGACCCAGTCCATAACCGAGTCGACCGGCGCCTGAATACCACAGGCGATGCCAGGAACTGGTTCGCTGCCGCGAATATACGGCATCTGCACGGCATTCGGGCAGCTCGGGTCGGAGCCTCGCCCGCTATTGGCATCCACCCAGGCTTGCACCACGTTATCCGGCAGCGGCATGTCCAGCGGCAGCGGGTCAGCTTTACGCATGAACTCGGTCCACACCTGCAAGGCGCCACTGGCACCGGTCAGCGGCGTCGGGCCATTATCGTCGCGACCGAGCCAGACCACCGCCAACAGATCCTGACTGAAGCCGGCGAACCAACTGTCCCGGGAGTCGTTACTGGTCCCGGTCTTACCCGCTAACGCCAGAGAGCGGGGCAATTGGCTATACACCGAGCGCCCGGTTCCTTCGTGCATGGTGCGCTGCATGGCGTTCTGCAGCAGATAAATCGCGCCGGCATCGAAACGCTGCTGAATCTGGTAGGGGTAGCGCTTAAGCGGTTCGCCCTCGGCCGTCAAGACACTGCGAATCCCTCGCAGTGGGGTATTGAAGCCGCCATTGGCCAGGGTCTGATACATATCCGCCACTTCCAGCGGAGTCAGTGCACCGGCACCCAGCAGCATAGATGGATACGCCGGCCACTTGCGCTCGACGCCCAAGCGCTCAAGGGTTTTGAGTACATTTGGCACGCCCAGTTCCAGCCCCAGCTTTGCCGTGGACAGGTTGTAGGAGTTTACCAGGCCCTGATACAGGTAAATCGTGCCATGGGCCTTGCGGTCATAATTCTGCGGACGCCAGACCTGACCGTCCTGCCCCTTGATGGAGAAGGGTTGATCCTCGAGCAAGCTGGTCAAGGTGTACTGGCTCGGGCGCTCCAGTGCGGTCAGGTAGATCGCTGGCTTGATCAGAGAGCCAATCGGCCGAACTGCATCCAAAGCCCGGTTAAAGCCGGCGAAGCGCGGCTGACGACTGCCGATCAACGCCTGAACCTCACCGGTTTCCGGGTTGCTCACGACCATCCCGGCTTCCACCTGATCCACGCCCTTACGCCCAGACAAACGCTTCAGCGAGTCCGCCAGGGCGCTTTCGGCCTTGAGCTGGATAATCGGATCGAAGCTGGTGAAGATGCGCAACCCTTCTTCGGTCAAGTCGGCCTCGCGGTAATCTTCACGTAGTTGCCGCTTTACCAGGTCGATGAAAGCCGGAAAGGAACTGTCGGCCATGCTGCCACGACTGCTCACACCGAGTGGCTTCTGCTTTGCCGTGTTGGCCTCTTCGGGCGTCACCACACCCTGCTCGGCCAGGACATCAAGCACCAGATTGCGCCGTTCCAGAGCACGCTCCGGATTGCGGCGCGGGTTGTAGTACGTGGGCCCCTTGACCATGCCGACCAGCAATGCCACTTGTTCGAGCTTCAACTCGGAGAGCGGTTGACTGAAGAAATACTGACTGGCCAGACCAAAGCCATGCACCGCACGCCGGCCATCCTGGCCGAGAAAGACTTCATTGAGGTAGGCCTCGAGGATGTCCTTCTTGTCGTAATGCAATTCCAGCAGCACGGCCATCATGGCTTCGACGGCCTTGCGCGTGAGACTACGTTCGTTGGTCAGGTAAAAGTTCTTCACCAACTGCTGAGTCAGCGTACTGCCGCCTTGACGCAACTGCCCGGCAGTAGCGTTGACCCACACTGCACGCGCAATCGATTTGGGCGATACGCCGAAATGATTGAAAAACTCGCGATCCTCAACTGCCACCAAGGTTTCGACCAAATAAGGCGGCACCTGCTCCAACTTGATCAGCACCCGATCTTCCTGATGCGCCGGGTACAAACCACCGATCAACAGCGGCTCCAGGCGAGCCACCGCCAGGTTGCCACCGTTGGCTTGGCTCAAGCCGGCGACATAGTCTCCGGAAAAACGCACACGTACGCGCTGAGAGGGCTCGCTGCTTTCATAGAACTGAAAACCGCGGGTATGCAATTCGAGGTTATTGCCGGCTACCGAGACGCCGCCCGGGCCACTGCCCGCACTTTCTCGGCGATAGCCGAGGGCGTCCAACTCCTTGAGAAAATCGGTCTTGGCCAGCTTCTGCCCGACGAACAGCTCCAGCGGTCTGGCATAGACCTTGGCGGGCACGGTCCAGCGCTTGCCGGAGAACTTCTCCTGCACCACGGCATCGAGATAAACCGCAAAGCCGGCGAGTACGACCAAACCGACCAGACTGAGCTTGAAAGCCCAGCCCAGCCAGGGACGCATGCCACGCGAGCGGCGCTTTGAACGAGAACGGGGGGATCGGGTACGAGTCATGGCGCGGCATTATACGCACTTTGCTGGGCACAAGCAGGCGCAGCCAAGCGGTTTGCAGAGCGGCTCGCAGCCGCCATAATGCCCGCCTCTTAAATTTGTTCGCATAGCCAAGGATCACCCGTGAGCCAAGCCCTGATTGCCGCCCTGCAAAACCCGGCCCTCTACCCTCACCCGGTGGACGCCTTCCAGGTCATCGAGACGCACATTTCCTGGGTCCTGCTGACCGGCCCCTACGCTTACAAGATCAAGAAGCCGGTGAATTTCGGCTTCCTCGACTTCACCGAACTGGCGGCCCGCGAACACTTCTGCAAGGAAGAACTGCGCCTCAATCAACGCCTGACCCACGACCTGTACCTGGAGGTTTTACCGATCAACGGTAACCTCGAGGCACCGCAACTGAATGGCGATGGCCCGGCCATAGAATACGTGCTGAAAATGCGCCAGTTCCCCCAGGACCAGTTATTGGGTGAGGTGCAGGTGCGCGGTGAACTGAGCGAGGCGCACATCGACGCCCTGGCCCAGAGCATCGCCCGTTTTCATCTCAACGCCCCACAGGTGGCGCAGAGCCATGAACTCGGCACGCCTGAGGCGATCATGGCGCCGGTCCGGCAGAACTTCGAGCAGGTCCGCCCGCTACTCTCGGATCAGGCCGACCTGCAACAACTCGATGCATTGCAGGACTGGGCCGAAAGTAGCTTCGAACGACTCAAACCGCTGCTGGCACAACGCAAGGCCGAGGGTTTCATTCGCGAATGTCATGGTGATATCCACCTGGGAAACGTCACCCTGCTTGACGGTCAGGTCACGCTGTTCGACTGCATCGAATTCAACGAACCCTTCCGCCTGATCGACATCGTCTCGGACGCGGCCTTCCTTGCCATGGATTTGGAGGATCGCGGCCTGAAACCCCTGGCCCGACGCTTCGTCAGCGCCTGGCTGGAGCACACCGGCGACTACGCCGCGCTGGAGCTACTGAACTTCTATAAAGCCTACCGCGCCATGGTGCGCGGTAAAGTCAGCCTGTTCCGTCTCGGCCAGGAACAGGACGCGGTACAGCGCGCAGTGATTCTGCGTCAATACCGCAGCTACGCCACTCTAGCGGAGAGCTACAGCGCCATCCCTTCGCGCTTCCTGGCCATTACCCATGGCGTTTCCGCAGTCGGCAAAAGCCAGGTGGCCATGCGCCTGGTCGAAGCACTCGGGGCCATCCGCCTCCGTTCGGATGTCGAACGCAAGCGTCTGTTTGGCGAGCAGCAGAGCAGCGCGCAAGGCCAGCTGAGCACCGGCATCTACAGTCAGGACGCCAGCGCGGCGACCTACCAACGCCTGCATCAAATGGCCGATGCCGCACTGCACGCTGGCTTCCCGGTAGTGATCGACGCCACTTACCTGAAGCAAGCTCAGCGTCAGGCCGCCTGGCAAATTGCCGAAGAAACCGGCGCGCCGTTCCTGATTCTCGACTGCAACGCCCCGGACGAGGTAATCGCCAGCTGGCTGGCTCAACGTCAAGCCGTGGGCCAGGACCCGTCCGACGCCACACTCGAGGTCATCCAGGCGCAGCACGCCAGCCGCGAAGCGCTCAACGACGACGAACAAGCCCACAGCAAGCGCGTCGAAACCCACCAAAGCGCCAGCCTGGACAGTTTGGTGGCACGCATACGTCAGCGCTTGCCCGGCCTGTAAATACCGCAATACTCGCGTCAGCCACGGCGAGCAGAGCTCGCCGTGGCTTCTATACTGGCGGGAAACCCTGCAATGGATAACCCACCATGAGCCAGCCGCGCCAACTCGATTGCCCGCTCTACCGCCTGCTGTATAACGAAGACATCAGCGGCTTCAACAATCGCAAACCGCCAGGCGAAGAGGTCAACCTCAGCGGCGGCGATTTTCGCGGCCTGGACTTCCGCGCCCTAGACGCCGAAGGCATCAATTTCAGCGACGCCTATTTTCGCGGCAGCGACCTGCGCGGCCTCGATCTGCGTCAGGCAAAACTGGAAGGCGCCAGCTTGGCGCATGCACAAATTTCAGGCGCCTACTTCCCCGCCGAGCTCAGTGCTGACGAGATCCTCATGTCAGTCAACTTTGGTACCCGCCTGCGCTATCGCACCCGATAGACATGAGCGAAGCCTCCCAACTGTTTGGCGCCCGCTCGACTGCCTACGCCAATTTTCGCCCCGAGTATCCAGACGCACTGTTCCAGTGGCTGGCCAATCACAGCCCCGAACGCCAACGAGCCCTGGACATCGCCTGCGGTAACGGCCAGGCCAGCCGCCCACTCCGCCAGTACTTCACTCAGGTCCTGGCCTGCGATGCGAGCCTGGAGCAGCTACGCGCCGCCGAAGATCTCAGTGGCATTGCCTGTTTTACTGCCAACGCCGAAGCACAGCCATTAGCCAGTGCCAGCCTCGATCTGATCGTGGTCGCGCAAGCCCTGCACTGGTTCGCCACACCAGTGTTCTTCGCCGAGGTGGCGCGCCTGCTCAAGCCTGGCGGACTGTTCTGCGCCTGGTGTTACAGCCTTTTGCGTATCGACGAGCCCCTGGATGCGCTGATCGACGTGTTTTACTGGGGCACCCTGGGCGGCTACTGGCCCACCGGACGCAGTAGCGTAGATGCCGGTTATAGCGATATCTACGCACCATTCCCACGCATCAAACTGCCCGATCTGGCCATCGAAGCGCGATGGAGCTTCAATCACCTGCTTGGCTATCTGCGCACCTGGTCGGCGGTGCAATGCTGGGAACGTCAACATGACCGAGACCCGGTTACCGAGCTTGAGCCGGACCTGCGTGAGGCCTGGGGTGATATCAATCAGCTACGAGTTGTCCGCTGGCCGCTACACTTTCTGGCAGGTATCCCCCACTGAGTATTTCTCCAGCCGCTTTTCCGGCAATGCAAGGAGGCTCGATGAACGACGAACTGCAACACTTGAAGAACCTTGGCAAGACTTCGGCGCAGTGGCTGCATGCCGTTGGCATACACAGCGCCAACGACCTGCGCAGGCTCGGCGCGGTCAGTGCCTACCGGGCGGTACGCGCGCGTGGTTTTCGCGCGTCCAAAGTCCTGCTCTACGCCATCGAGGGAGCACTTCTGGATGTGCACTGGAATCAGTTGCCACCCGCTCACAAAGCCGAGTTGAACGGTCAACTCGAAGCTTGTTCGCCACACAATAAGAGCTAGCTCACAACCTCTACCGACAAGGATTTACCTAGGGCCTGGCGCCGCCTATTGTTTTAGGGCCTTTCGTGCGCTTCAGTCAGCCTAGCCAGTTCAAGGAATTACGCGTATGTACTTACTCGGTGAGCAACCAGCTTACGCCGACCAACTGATCAACCGACTGCAAAGCATCCCCACGCAGCTGTTGGAAGGCCTGTCACCTAGTGGGTCACCCCTACGACTGGAGGGGGTCGAAGATCTGAGCAAAGTGCTGCCGGACAACCAGTTGTTCATTATTGAAGATGGCTTGTTGCATGCACTGGTCAGCGAGCGTCCGCTGTTCTATCTACAGGAAGGCGACCTGGTAGGTTTACGCCAGGGCATCGACCTGCCCAGCTGCCGGTTCAGCAGCGAAGAGCCACTGAGCCTGACCCCCTACTCACGCAGCGAAGTGTTCAAACACATCTACGCCAGCGAACAGCGCCAAGAATTGTTTATCCAGTACCTGATCGGCCATACCGCTCTACTCTCCGATGCCCTGGCGCGCCTTAAGCAACCGGACATCCGACCCGCTACCGGCTTCCAACACTTCGCCGCCGGTGAAGAGCTGATCCTTCAAGGCACCGCTGCCGATCACGTTTTCATCATCATCGAAGGTCGTGCCGAAGCCTATGTCGACGGACACAAGGTCGGCGATGTACAGAAAGACGAAATTTTCGGCGCCATGGCTGTTTTCACCCGCGAGAAGCGCAGCGCCACCGTAGTGGCCTGTGAGCCCTGTACGGTAATGGTGATCCCCAAGGAGCAATTCCTCAGCCTGATGCAGAGCAATCCACGGATTGCCCACAGCCTGATTGAAAACATGGCCCGGCGCATCGACTTACTGAACAAGGAAGTCACCCAGCTGCGCCTGCCTGCGGCGGCCCTGTAAGGCATAAACCCTACCTCGAGCCTGACCCTAGGCCAGGCTCGGAGCACTCGAGGCTTGCGACAGAGTGGTCGAAAGTATTTTGAAAAGACCGTTGACTTGTAAATGATAATTGTTATTATTATCGCGACTGATCGCGAGATCAGCTGTTAACCTCAAGAGACTTACAGGCCTCTTCTGGTTATCTCCTCATCAGGCTAATCACGGTTATTGACCCGGCTCTTGCCGGGTCTTTTTTTACCTGCAGAAAAGTACGCCCAGCCGACTCCTCGTGGCCCACTTGCATCGCCGACCATCTGGCCAATTCCGCGCTCTAACAAGCTCTCATCGAGAACTCAGGCTGATTGATAGCTGCATTCGAGTCAGCAGCCCAGCACAAACAGCAAGCGGAACCGCCTATGACAGCGACAGTAAGTTGCTTAGATCGCCCGCCGGCAACAACTCAAGGCCGCAGTTCGGCGCAATGATCCTGTTCCGGCAGCGCGGCGCTGTACCAGACGAAATCGGCCGCGTCAGCACTAACCGGCTTGCCGACCTCGGCGAGGAGCAACACCAGGCTGTCCGCCAGCGGGTTCAGATCGACCAGGTGCAAGGGTACGCCCAGGTCACGGCGCACATGAAAGGCTCCGGCTACTAGCAGGCTTGGGGCAGGCGCTGCCAGCAGCACCTCGGCCATGCGTCGGTCGCGTTGCTGCTGCACGGCGAGCATGGCCGGCAGCTGGCTGTCCGGCAGCAGGCCGCAGTGAGAGACGCGAATCTGCTCCAGCAGCAGCTGACGCACCCTATCCGCCGTCGAAGCCGTGCCGCTCAAGATCGCTGGCTGGCGATAAACCTGCAGCACCTCAGCAGGCTGCAGATTGGCCGCCAACAACGGATAAGGCTGGCCCAGGGCATGCCGCACAAGCGCTTCATACAACGCCCAGTCCCAGCCGGGAAGCCAATACAGCGCGCCTGGCAGGTCGGCAACCGTATCACCGGACGCAAACTGCTCGCGCACGGCATCCACCCTGGGTTGCTGGTCCGGCGTCAGCATTTCCAGCAACAGACTGCCCTGCTGCCGCTGCTCTGCCAGCGCGCGCAGCAGCCAGAGTTGCAGGGCATGGTGATCCGGGTTGTCGTGCTGTTCGCCGACCAGCACCCGTGGTGCCTTGGCCAGACGCTCAACCAGTTGCCGTGGCGTTAGTCGCTCGCCTGTACGCAGATCTTCAATCTGCCCCAGGTCAGCATGCGTCAGGCCCAGTGGACTCTGCCAGGCCGGCAAGGGTGGCAAAGCGCTCTGACAGCCCGCCAGGAGCGCCAACAATGCGATGACAAGGACACGCATGGGTTCTCCTCAGCGGGCGACAATTAGCGGATGACCGCGTTCTGGATGGCGCTGCACCAGCACCTGCAGGCCGAATACGGCGTGCAGCGGCTCGGCGCACAGCACCTCCTCGGGACTGCCCAGGGCATATGGCCGACCGCGATCGAGCAACAACAGACGATCGCAGTAACGCGCCGCCAGGTTCAGGTCATGCAGAATCACCAACACTGACGCGCCCTGCTCGGCGAAAGTCCGCACGGCTTGCAGGGTGGTGTGCTGATGCAAAGGGTCGAGCATCGAGGTCGGCTCGTCCAACAGCAGGACCTGTCCCGCCCCGCCTGGCCAGAGTTGTGCCAGCACCCGCGCCAGGTGCACGCGTTGCCGCTCGCCGCCGGACAAGGCCAGGTAACTGCGCCCGGTCAGATGCGCGGCGTCCGCGGCCAACAGCGCCTCGCGAATGATCTGCGCATCGCGCACGCGGCCACTGGCGTGGGGCAATCGGCCCATGGCCACAACAGCCTCAGCAGGAAAGGCAAAACTCAGCGTCGAACTCTGCGGCAAAACCGCCAGCCGCTGCGCACGCTCGCCGCCCGGCCAATCGCTGAGCCGGCGCTGATCCAGGTAGACCTGGCCTTGGGCCGGGTGCAGCTCACCACAGAGCGCGCCGAGCAAGGTGCTCTTGCCCGCGCCATTCGGACCGAGCACGCCCAGCACCTGACCTGGCTGCAGCTGCAGGTCGATGCCCGCCAGCACCGTGCGGGGACCACGCTGCACCGCCAGATTCTCCGCGCGCAGCATCAGGCGCGTCCTCGCACGAGTAGGTAGAGGAAGAACGGTGCCCCGATCAACGCGGTGACAATACCCAATGGCAACTCAGCCGGCGCCAGTAACAGACGCGCGAGCAGATCTGCCAGCAGCAGCAGGCTCGCCCCCGCCAGCGCCGACGCTGGCAACAACAGTCGGTGATCCGGACCAATCAACAAACGCATCAAATGCGGCACCACCAGGCCAATAAAACCGATCAACCCCGCTGCCGCCACCGCAGCACCAACCCCGAGGGCGGTGCACAGCACCAGCTCACGCTTGATCCCCTCGACCGCAAATCCCAGGTGGCGCGCTTCAGATTCGCCTAACAGCAACGCATTCAGCGCCTTGGCCCGACGCGGCAACCACAGCGCAACCGCCACGGTAACCAGCAACAAAGGCCAGAGCCGTGCGTAACTGGCGCCATTGAGGCTGCCAAGGTTCCAGAAGGTCAGGGTGCGCAGCGTCGCGTCATCGGCCAGGTAGGTAAACAGACCAATCGCCGCGCCAGCCAGGGCGGTCAGGGCGATCCCGGCCAAGAGCATGGTGGCTACGCTGGTCTGGCCATCGCGCCGCCCCAGACGATAGACCAAAGCAGTCACCCCAAGCCCGCCGATAAAGGCACAAAACGACAACAGATAAGGCGCCAAGGCGTTTGGCAGGCCACCCAGCGCCGCGCCGCCGACGATGGCCAGGGCCGCGCCCAGGGCCGCGCCGCTGGACACGCCGACCAAGCCAGGGTCGGCTAACGGGTTGCGGAACAAGCCCTGCATGGCCACCCCGCATAACGCCAGCACCGCGCCCACCGTCAGCCCGAGCAAACTGCGCGGCAGACGAATTTGCCCGAGAATCAACTCGGCCTGCTGCAGTTCTGTGCCGCCCACGGGCAACCCTAGCAGGCGCAACGCCGCTTGCAGGGTATCGGCCAGTGGCAGGTTGACCGGCCCCAACGCCAGGGACAACCACAGCGCGAACGCAAGCAGTAAGCCCAGAGCAATAAACAGTGAGCGCGGCTGAACAACAGGATTCATGGCGTGGACTTGGCTTCGGCAGTCAGAGGTTGGCTGGCAGGATAAGAGGCTGTGCGACAGGCTGCCAGTCAAACGACTCAGTCCCCGACAGCTCATGCCTCTTGGCAGTCGCTAACAGTAGAGGATAATGCGCGCCTGCGTGGAGATGCCGATGATTCGTTTATGCGCTCCGGATGAGCTGACTGAAGGTCAGAGCCGAGGCTTTGTGATTGCTGACAACAAGCTGTTTGCCGTGCGCAAGGACGGCCAGGTATACGCTTACCTGAACCGCTGCCCGCACCGCGGCATTCCCCTGGAGTGGCAGCCCGACCAGTTTCTCGACGCCAGCGCCAGCCTGATCCAGTGCGCTACCCATGGCGCACTGTTCCTGATCGATTCAGGCGAGTGCGTGGCTGGCCCCTGCGCCGGGCAGTCACTCGAGGCGCTGAGTTGCGAGGAAAACAGCGAAGGAATTTGGCTCCTGTAGCCCGGATGCAATCCGGCAGCGGTTTATGCAAAAAACAGTGCCCTCAGATTACATCCGGCTATAGCGCCACCTCGAGCTTGCGCGCCAGGCGAAGACCTTCGGGGCTGATGTCCACGCCATAGGCCAACACCTCGACGCCGGCCTTAACCGCCTCGCGTAGGGCTGCGGTATACGCGGAGTCAATCTCTTCGGCCGGGCGCACTGCGTCGATGCCGGAGAGGTTTACGCAGTACAACTGCACTGCACGCACACCCTCGCGGGCCAAGGCGGCCAGCTCACGCAAGTGCTTGCTGCCGCGCTCGGTACGCGCATCGGGAAAGGCCGCGACAGTTGAGTCGGCGAAGCCCAAGGTCACGCTTTTCACTTCGACGAAGGCAGGGCCGCTCGGATAGTCCAGGCGAAAATCCACCCGACTGCGTTCCTGTCCATAGGGCACTTCGCGCTTAAGCCCACTGAATCCGCTCAACTCGGCGATCACCCCGGCGCGCAGCGCCTCCTCGACCAACCCGTTGGCCCGCCCCGTGTTGATGCAGGCCAGTCGACCGTGCGGAGTTTCGCCAATCTCCCAGGTGCCCGGCAGTTTGCGCTTGGGATCGCTGGAGCGGCTGAACCAGATCCGCGCGCCTTCGCTCATGCAATTGAGCATCGAGCCGGTGTTGGCGCAATGGATGGTCAGCAACTCGCCACTGGAGGTTTCGATATCGGCGAGGAAACGCTTGTAACGGCGCAGCAGGCGCCCCGGCTCCAGTGGCGGATCAAAATGCATGGGGCCGCCAGGTTTTCAGGCCACGGGCGATGCGTTCGACGGCCTGCTGCAGTCGCATCTGACTCTGTGTGTAGGCAAATCGCACATGTTGTCCGGCCTGATGCCGACCGAAGTCCAGGCCCGGCGTAAAGGCCACATGCTCGGTTTCCAGAAAGTGCTTACAAAATGCGAAAGCATCGCCACCAAACGCACTGATGTCCGCATATAAATAGAAGGCGCCTTCTGGCTCTACCGCAATATTGAAACCCAGCTCACGTAGCGCCGGCAGCAAGAAGTCGCGGCGCTGCGCAAACGCCTCACGGCGCTGCTCGAGAATCTCCAGGGTCTGCGGCTCGAAACAGGCCAGCGCGGCGTGCTGCGCCATGCTCGGCGCACTGATGTAGAGGTTCTGCGCCAGTTTCTGCAGTTCCGGCACCGCCGCGGGCGGGGCCACCAGCCAACCGAGACGCCAGCCGGTCATGCCGAAATACTTGGAAAAGCTGTTGAGCACAAAAGCCTCATCATCCACTTCCAGCACGCTGGCCGCGTCGACCCCGTAGGTCAGGCCGTGATAGATCTCATCGACCACCAGATGCCCCCCACGATCTTTCAAGGCTCGCGACAGGCCGGCCAACTCATCGCGCTGCAGCAAGGTGCCGGTCGGGTTTGCTGGCGACGCGACCAGAGCGCCGACGCTATCGCGGTCCCAATGCCGCTCTACCAGTTCGGGGGTCAGCTGATAACGCACCTCCGGGCCCACCGGCACCAGCTGCGCGGCGCCTTCGATCAAGCGCAGGAAGTGGC
Organism: Pseudomonas taeanensis MS-3; assembly: GCF_000498575.2. Classification (GTDB taxonomy): domain Bacteria; phylum Pseudomonadota; class Gammaproteobacteria; order Pseudomonadales; family Pseudomonadaceae; genus Aquipseudomonas; species Aquipseudomonas taeanensis. The sequence goes on along the minus strand of NZ_AWSQ01000001.1, from coordinate 1,832,148 downwards.
GATTGCAGGGGTAACCCGGATCGGCCAGTAGCCAATGCTTGCCCGGATCGACCAACAAGCTGGTGGCCAATAACAAGGCGCCGGAACCACCGGGAGTAATCAAAATCCGTTGAGGGTCTATGCTCAATCGATAACGTTGCGCGTAGAAGCCGGCAATCGCTTCACGCAGGGCCGGAATACCCTGCGCTGCCGTATAGCGGGTATGCCCGGCAGCCAGGGCAGCCTGGCCGGCAGCGACGATAGGTGCAGCGGTGGTGAAGTCCGGCTCACCGATTTCCAGGTGAATCACGTCACAGCCTTCGGCCTGCAACTGGTTGGCGCGGGCGAGCAAGGCCATGACGTGAAAGGGTTCGATGGCGCGGCTGCGGGCACTGTAAGGCTGGGCCATGGTCTTGCCTTTATAGAGGTTGAGGCGCGGATTCTAACCAACGTCTCGGCGAAACGTCAGCAACCTCGACAACAGGGAGTGGCGCGGCTTGAGTTGTTCTGGTAAGTTCGCCCGCTTGCAGCCGCAGGGCCGCTTTATAACCGGCAATGGACATCATCCTGCGCAGTGGATTAGAGAATGTGAGAGGCGGTCATCCATGCCCACCAAAGCAAAAGCAAAAAGCAGCCAACTGATTCGTGGCTTCGAACCCTACAAAGAAGGCAAGGGCGAGGAGTACATGAGTGAGCCGATGCGCGCCCACTTCACCAGCATCCTCAATACCTGGAAGCTGGAATTGATGCAGGAAGTCGATCGTACTGTGCACCACATGCAGGACGAAGCGGCCAACTTCCCCGACCCGGCCGACCGTGCCAGCCAGGAAGAAGAATTCAGCCTGGAGCTGCGTGCCCGTGATCGCGAGCGCAAGCTGATCAAGAAGATCGACGAAACCCTGCAGTTGATCGAAGACAACGACTACGGCTGGTGTGATTCCTGCGGCGTCGAGATCGGCATCCGCCGTCTGGAAGCGCGCCCCACCGCGACCCTGTGCATCGACTGCAAGACCCTGGCGGAAATCAGGGAAAAGCAGGTCGGATCCTGATCCGATTACGGGGCGCTTAGGCGCCCCGTGTTGTTTCTGCTTCACTATCGCCGATGCCCCGAACCTTCTCCCCGGCAACTGGCTCCCTCGCCCAGATGAACGCCCCCAGTTACATTGGTCGCTTCGCCCCCACACCCAGTGGTTACCTGCACTTCGGCTCCCTGGTCGCAGCCCTCGCCTCCTACCTCGACGCCCGCGCCGTGGGCGGACGCTGGCTGCTGCGCATAGAAGACCTTGATCCGCCGCGCGAAGTCCCCGGTGCACAAGATGCAATTCTCAAGACCCTGGAAACCTACGGTTTCGAGTGGGACGGCGAACTGGTGCGGCAAAGCCAGCGACATGCCGAATACGCCGCCCTGATCGAACGTCTGCTCGATCAGGGCCTGGCCTATGCCTGTACCTGCTCACGCAAGCAGCTGGAGGGCTATCACGGCATCTACCCCGGTTTCTGCCGCGAAGCCGGACATGCCACGCACGATGCGGCCATTCGCCTGCGCGTGCCGAACGCGGCCTATCACTTCAACGACCGTGTGCAGGGCGAGTACCGCCAGCACCTGAACCAGGAGGTGGGCGATTTCGTGATTCGCCGTCGCGATGGGCTGTTCGCCTATCAACTGGCGGTGGTGCTCGACGATGCCTGGCAAGGCATCACCGACGTGGTGCGCGGCGCCGACCTGCTCGACTCGACCCCGCGCCAGCTGTACCTGCAGGAGCTCCTCGGCCTGCCGCAACCACGCTATCTGCACGTGCCACTGATTCTCCAGCCGGACGGACATAAGCTGGGCAAATCCTACCGCTCGCCGCCACTACCGGCGGACCAGGCCACTGCGTTGCTGATCCGTGGCCTGCACGCACTGGGCCAACGGGTGCCCAGTGAGCTTGAGGAGGCCCGCGCGCCTGAGCTGCTGAGCTGGGCCACTCGGCACTGGGATGCCGGACTGATTCCCTGTCGGCGCACCCTGGACGAGGCGCAACTGCGCTGAACGCCGAGTAGTAGCCCGGATGTGACGCCCCCCGGATTACACCCGGCTTACTTTGCGGTGTCTGGACAGGTGCCAGTTACCTTATCCTTGCGCCCATTACTTATTCAACTCACCAACAGGACCCCGCCAATGAACGCTCAGCTCGAAGAACTGATCAGCAAGATAAGCTCGGGCTGCATGGGGCCGGACGAAATAGCCCGCATCGCCGAAGAAGCGGCCCAAGCCTATGCCGAGCCGCAGGCGTTCCTCACGGCCAACCCGGATATCAATTACGACGACAGCTTCCCCATCCCGCTCGGCGAATGGGTGATCGTCGGCAGTCTGCCAGAAACCGTACTGTTCCAGGCCGACAACTACGCCGAACTGTTCCAGCAGATAGTCGACTCCTTCGGCCCGGACGTGCCTTTCAATATCAAGCCCAAACAGCTGCAGAAAGTTGAACCACTGAAGGCGCTGAACCGCATTCAAGTGCAGCTCAGCAGCATGAGCCCGGAGACCCAGGGCTATGTGCTGCTGAGTTTCAGCGAGCCGCTGGATGACGAGCTGCAAGCCGTGCTGGTGTACAGCAGCGACCTGTCGCGCGTCATGGCGCTGTGTATTGAAGTGGGCATCTATGCGGCGCCGGCCTATGAGGCACTGAAGGCCGCGCAAGCTGCTGCGAACGAGTAGCCCGGCACGTCGCCGCACAAGTCGCAGCCCGCGCTGAGCGTTTCTGGACGACGTTAACGCCAGCCGGGCAAGCTCAGTGATTGCCTATGTTTGGCTGACTTCTAGCAACCAGTTGGTCAGATTCACGACCCGAATATCATGCTGGATTTCCTTTCTACAAATAACGCCCCACTGCCCCTGCCCTTCTGCAAAATGATCGACCGGCTTAACTAAACGCCCCGAACGCAGATCGTTATCGGCGAGTGGGCCATTCACCAGCGCGACCCCTTCGCCATTGATGGCCATCTCCAACGACATGGCCAGGGTATCGACCACAATCGGCACCGCTCTGCTGGCCATCTTCAGCCCGGCAGATTCAAACCATTGACTCCAGTTCCAGTACCTATCCTCGGAATTAACCGCAATCAACGGATAGTGCGCGAGGTCTTCAGGGCATAACCCACTTGGTTTATCGGCTAGTAGCCTGGGACTGCAAACCGGGAAGAATCTGGAATCGAACAGCTTCACCCAATGCAGATGCGCGGGGATCGGTTCACTGCGATAGATCACCCCAATGTCCGCGCTGTCTTCGTCGAAATCCCAGCCAGCACCAGAGGTAGCCAGGCGCAGCTCGATTTCCGGATGCAGTGTTCGAAAGTGCGTCAGTCGATGGGCCAGCCAACAGATCGCAAAGCTGATGTAGGTCTGCACGCGTAGTGCAGGTGATGACGCCATGCGCCGGATCGCCGCGCCGCCTTCAAGCAGCTGCTCAAGCGCGCCCAGCACGTAAGGGTAATAGCGCTCACCTTCAGGGGTCAGAATCAGACTGCGGCCTTTACGAGCAAACAGTTTCACCCCGAGGTCAGCCTCCAGAACCTGCATCTGGTGCGTAATCGCAGGGTGAGTCAGATTCAGCTCTTCGGCCGCACCCCTTACACTGCCCAGCCGCGCTGTCGCCTCGAACCCCTTCAGCGACTTCAGAGGGGGCAGTTTCCGCAAATCGATACCGCTCGCCATCATCACACCTCAAGCCTGCAAGCCAACGCGACTACTCGCGCCCTCTACGATGCCCAAAATATATCCGGCGCCAGATCGCGAATGGTAGATTTTTTTTACCAGTGCGCAAAAAACATCTCAATTGTCCCTTCCTGTGACAGGTAATAGTTTGGCTTCCGAGCCGTCGACATCCTCACGCTGACTGACGAGCAAAAGCGGCCGTTGCCGAGCAACGTGGTCTTCGCCAGACAGCTGAGTCTCGAGCAACCTTTGTCCACAACTTCACAGCAGAAATAAATATGAGGGTTATATGAAAGTAGGATTTATTGGCCTCGGTAATGTCGGTGGCAAACTCGCGGGAAGTCTGCTGCGTAATGGCTATGACCTCACGGTGCGAGACTTGGATCATGAGTTGGCGCAGTCCTTCCTGGATAAAGGCGCGCACTGGGCCGACTCCCCCAAAGAGCTGGCAGAAAAGGTTGATCTGATTATCACCTGCCTGCCATCTCCGGCCGCCTGCGCCAAGGTGATGGAAGCCGCAGACGGCCTGGTTCATGGCCTGACAACCGGAAAAATCTGGTTGGAGATGAGTACCACCGATGACGCCGAGGTACGTCGCCTTGGCGCCCTGGTGGAAGCGACCGGCGCGCTGGCCATGGATTGCCCGGTTTCCGGCGGTTGCCACCGTGCCGCCACCGGCAATATTTCAATTTTTGCCGGCGGTTCACGGGCCGCCTTCGAGCGCGTACTACCAGTGCTGTCGACCCTCGGTCGGCGCGTGCTGCACACCGGTGATATCGGTTCTGCATCGGTACTCAAGGTGATGACCAACTACCTGGCCACCACGCATCTGTGCGCCTTGGCTGAAGCCTTGGTGGTCTGCAAAAAAGCCGGGCTGGACCTGGGCACCACCTATGAAGCTATCCGTATTTCTTCCGGTAACTCCTTTGTCCATGAGACCGAATCCCAGCTGATCCTCAACGGCAGCCGCGATGTCAATTTCACCATGGACCTGGTGATCAAAGACGTCGGCCTGTTCGACTCGCTGGCCAACCAGTTGGGCGTACCACTGGAGATTTCCCCTCTGATTCTGGACATATTCAAAGACGGCCAGCAGCGCTTTGGCGCACGCGAGTGGTCCTCCAACATCGTCAAGCGGCTGGAACAAGCCTGTGACCTGCAGGTACTTGCACCTGGGTTCCCAGCAGAGTTGGTTGACTACGAACCGGAAGAACAAGGTGCCGAAGTCGTGCCGCCGGGCCGTAGCGCTTAGGTCATCCAGCAAAGGGGGCATGTGTCATTAGCCACGTGACCCTTTGCCCGCAGCGATCGCATGCCCTTGCAGGTCGCGGCCTTCTTCTACACGCAACCAAGGACTGAACCATGTCGACCGAAGCGCGAGTGGCAGCAACACCCGAGACACTGCGTCAGCATGACTGGTGCAGTCTGGCGAAGAATCTGAAGATCGAAACCGGACTCTTTATCGACGGTCACTTTGTCGAGGCACTGAAAGGCAATCGTTTCGACAGCATTAACCCGGCCACGGGCAAAGTACTGGCCTCGGTCGCTTACGGCGGCGAAGACGATATCAATCGCGCCGTGGCTGCCGCCAAACAAGCCTGGCACAGCGGACATTGGCGGCACATGGCGCCGCGTACGCGCATGGGCATTCTCATGCGCCTGGCCGACCTGATAGAGAGAAACTCCGCCGAGTTGGCTCTGCTGGAAACCCTGGACATGGGCAAACCGATTACCGATGCCCTGACCATCGACCTGCCCGAAGTCATCAATACGTTTCGTTACTACGCCGAGTGCATCGACAAAATCGACGGCGTCGTCACCAATACTGCCCCCGAAGCGCTGCATATGATCCAGCGCGAACCCCTGGGCATTATCGGCGCCATCTCGCCCTGGAACTATCCACTGCTGATGGCTTCATGGAAGGTCGCCCCGGCACTGGCGGCAGGTAACTGCGTGGTGCTGAAGCCGGCACAGCAAGCGCCTCTGAGCTGTCTGCGACTGGCCCAGTTGTTCATCGAAGCCGGTGGCCCGCCAGGGGTGTTCAACGTAGTCAACGGTGACGGCCCCGTTACAGGCAAGGCACTGGCCCTGCATATGGATGTAGCCAAAGTCAGCTTTACCGGCTCAACTGCAGTCGGCAAACAAATCATGATCTATGCCGGCCAGTCCAATCTCAAACGTGTGGCGCTGGAAACCGGTGGCAAGAGCCCACAAATATTCATGGCCGACCTCGAAAACCTCGATGCGGCAGTGGAGCGTGCCTATGGCGGCATCTTCGACAATGCGGGGCAGGTGTGTAACGCCGGCTCCCGGCTGCTGGTGCATCGCGACATTCATGACGCCTTCGTGGAAAGGTTCATTGCACGCAGTAGCCAGGCCTATCAACCTGGCGACCCGCTGGATCCAGCAACGACCCTGGGGCCAGTGGTCACCCGCGCCCACCAGCAAGGCGTGCTAGAGAAGATCAAGCAAGGCAGCTTGGAGGGTGCCCATCTTGCCTTGGGCGGAAGCGCACCGGCGGGTATGGAGCAGGGTGCGTATGTCACGCCAACGCTGTTCACCGGCGTAGATCAGAACATGAGCATCGCCCGGGAAGAAATATTCGGCCCGGTAGCCTCGGTGATGAGTTTTGACAACGAAGCGCAAGCCATTGCCATTGCCAACGACTCCATCTACGGGCTGGCGGCCAGCGTCTGGACACAAGACCTGAAAACGGCCCATCGCATGGTGCAGGCCATTGAAGCCGGGGTGGTCTGGGTCAACTGCTTCGGGGATGGCGACATGACTCAACCCTTTGGCGGCTATAAGCAATCCGGTAACACGCGGGACAAGTCCTTCGAGTGCCTGCTTGGCTACACCCAGAGTAAATCTGCCTGGTTCAACCTTGAATGAGTCGAATCGGTGAATCTGCCAGTGCATTGGCAACATATTCAGCAATGCGTAATCGGCCACATCGGAGATATTTTACCGCTTTCGCTGCCGCATAGCTGAGCCTATCCAGCCATAAGAAAAGCAGCCACAAAGGTAAAAATAATATTGATGGCCAGCTTAAGTATTCACGGACACTATCGACAGTTTACAAAACGCAATCACTTAAGTTAACCATCATCCAACCCAGGAAAAGCTTTAAACGGAACTACTCAACATTTACAGCGCACTTAAACCAAGCAAGAGAAATCCACTCTCTCGCCCCGCATAAGTAACAGAGGAATCACATGACTATAAAGTTAGTTCCCGCACTGATGAGTACTCTCCTATGCTTCAGCGCCGGAGACCTTCTGGCTCAAGAGCCCAGCTCATGTAAAACCATGCGCATAGCCGATATCGGCTGGGTGGATAACGCCGCCAACAATAGCGTGCTCGTAACGCTATCCGAGGGGCTTGGTTACACGCCGAAGAAAACCATGGTTTCCTTACCTATCACCCTCGCGTCCATTCAGAAGAAACAGATGGACGTCTATCTTGATTATTGGTCTCCGTCCACCGACGAAACGGTCAAACCATTCCGCGACAAAAAAACCGTAAAAATTCTGCAGGAACCCAATATGCGCGGCGCCAAGTACACCCTGGCCGTACCGACTTACCTGCATGAAAAGGGCCTGAGAGACTTTGCCGACATTTCCCGCTTCAAGGAAGAACTCGGTGGCAAGATCTATGGTATTGAGGCGGGCTCCGGCGGTAACAAGCAAATCAATAAAATCATCGGCGAAAACAAATTCGGCCTGGGTGATTTCAAGCATATCGAGTCGAGTGAGGCGGCCATGAGGGTCGCGGTGGCCCGCGCGATCAAGAAGCAAGAAGCCATCGTCTTCCTCGCCTGGGCCCCGCACCCGATGAACCTGCAGTTTGATATGACCTATCTTTCAGGTGGCGATGACTACTTCGGCCCTAATTTTGGCGCAGCCGAGGTCTATACCATTACCGCTACGGACTATGATCAGCGCTGCCCAAATGCGGCCAAACTGGTCTCGAACATGAAGTTCACGGTTGAGATGGAAGCTGCGCTGATGGATCGAATCATGCAAAAAGAAGACCCCAACGTCGTGGCTAAGGACTGGATCAAGCAGAACCCTGAGTGGCTGGACACCTGGCTTGCCGGTGTGACGACCTTTGACGGTAAAAGCGGCATTGAAGCGGTCAAAAAACACTTAAGCCTCTGAACCCTCACCTGGTCTCGGATTGTCTCGCCCCGAGACCAGGATCCTCCCCTGCCTCCCCTCACAGCGGATGGCCCTTCCTCTCGATGCAATGTCCGCGCCTCAGCCCCTCGCGGAGGCCTAAGTCAGCGCAGCAACCAGGCCGCCCCGCCGGTCAATCCTCCAATGATTCACAACTTGCCATGCCGCGAACAGGTGAGCAGTTCTAGCATCCAGTCGAACACAGCGGCTCGGTCCGATTTGCTTAAGTCCAGGTAATGCGCCAAGCGCTCCACCTGCGGTTCGGTGCCGGCTTTATTGGTCTGCAGCGTCTCATCGAGGCCCGTTGAGTAAACCGTGATGGGCGCCGTACCGAGTAGCCAATGGATGCGCCTATGGGCTAGGGTGCGTATGTGGCAACCCTGTTGCAACACATGAGCATCCTTCGGGGTAACGTATATTTGGCAGGGCGCTGGCAACGGCTACGCTTACGCGGATCAGGCCATACCGAGAGTTTTTTCTCCAGCCTTGCTGCTACCGCCCCTCTAACTGAGCATGTCCATCCATAAAAAAAACGACCCCTAAGGCAAAAAATTTATTGATGGCCAGTTTAAAACCCCACGCCCACTATCAGATCACTAAAAAAACCAGCGCGGTCAACCGCCCCATCAGCCACTCCCAAAAACGCCTTAAAAACACTACTCAAGCACTTACAGCGCACTTACACCAAGCGAGACACAGCTACCCTCTCGCCCCACCTAAGTAACAGAGGAATAACATGACTATAAAAATAGTTCCCGCACTGATGAGTACTCTCCTATGTTTCAGCGCCGGAGACCTTCTGGCTCAAGAACCCGACTCATGCAAGGCCATCAAATTCGCCGATATCGGCTGGGTAGATAACGCCGCCAACAATGGACTGACCATGGTTCTGGCCGAAGGCCTTGGCTATAAACCCAAGGCCACCATCGTCTCCCTGCCAATCGCCCTGGCATCCATCCAAAAGAAACAGATGGACGTTTTTCTGGATTACTGGTCGCCCGCCTCGGACGATACCGTCAAACCATTCCGTGACAAGGGAACCATTAAAGTCCTGGAAGAGCCCAACATGCCGGGCGCCAAGTACACCCTGGCCGTACCGACCTACCTGTTTGAGAAAGGCCTGAAAGACTTTTCCGATATCCCGCGTTTCAAAGAAGAACTCAACGGCAGAATCTATGGTATCGAGGCGGGTTCGGGCGGCAACAAGTTACTCAATCAAATCATCGCCGAGAACAAGTTCGGTCTGGGTGAATTCAAGCTGGTTGAGTCGAGTGAAGCCGCCATGCGTGTAGCGGTGGCCCGCGCCATCAGCAAGAAGGAGCCGATCGTATTTCTCGGCTGGGCCCCGCACCCGATGAATCTGCAGTTTGATATGACCTATCTAACTGGCGGGGATGATTATTTCGGCCCTGACTATGGTGCGGCCACCATCTATACCATTACCACGCCTGACTACGCGGAACGCTGCCCGAACGCGGCGAAACTAATCTCGAACATGAAGTTCACCACTGATATGGAAGCCGCGTTGATGGCGCGGATCATGGAACATGAAAAAGCCGACGTAGTGGCGACGGACTGGATAAAGAAGAATCCACAATGGCTCGAAACCTGGCTAGCCGGGGTGACGACCTTTGATGGCAAGAACGGCCTTGAGGCAGTCAAGAAACACCTGGATCTCTAAATCCGACCCGCCTCGAACCGGCTCGGTTCGAGGCGTCTATGTTGTCCTGCCGCTTTATATTTCGCCGTGCAAGGCCCTGGTGAACAGCTTGCTGTATTCGGCGGAGCTGAAAGCAATGGGGTTGGTGCCAGCGGAAGGGTCGACCTCGGCCATCTTGCCGACCTGCTCGACACGCGTATCGTCGATGCCTATCTCGCCCAAGCTGTGGGGAATGCCCACCTCGGCTCGTAATTGCAGGATCCAATCGAGCACCCCGGCGAACCCTGGCTTTTTCAGGTCCAGATAGCGTGCGAGGCGCTCCATCTGCGGTTCGATGTGCGCCTGGTTGGCTTGCAGCACGAAGGGCATCAGCACCGCGTTGAGCAGCCCATGGTGGGCGTCGTACAAGGCGCCGAGCGGATGCGCCAGGGCGTGCATGGCACCCAGGCCACGCTGAAAGGCGGTGGCGCCCATGGTCGAGGCCACCAGCATGTGCAGGCGTGCCTCGACATCTGCCCCCTTGGCCACTGCTCGCGGCAGGTATTCCTTAACCAGACGCATGCCCTCCAGGGCGATACCCTCCGCCATGGGGTGGAACAACGGCGAGCAATAGGCCTCCAGGTTGTGCGACAGGGCATCCATGCCGGTGGCGGCGGTGATCTTGGCTGGCAGACCGACGCTCAGTTGTGGGTCGAGGATGACCTGATCCGGAAGCATCCTGGCGTGAAAGATGATGCGTTTGAGCTGCGCGACCTCATCGGTGATCACCGAGGCGCGACCGACTTCCGAGCCGGTTCCGGCAGTAGTCGGCACCGCTACCACCGGGGCCATGCCGGCAACGTTGACTCGCAGACAGTTGTCGCCAATGTCCTCGAAATCCCACAGGGGACGATCCTGCCCGGCCATCAGGGCGATGGCCTTGCCAGCGTCCAGTGCAGAGCCGCCGCCGAAGGCAATCACCCCGTCATGACCGCCTGCCTTGAAGGCGGCAACTCCATCCATCACGTTCTGCCCGGTGGGGTTACCCTTGATCGCTGAGAACAACTCGGTCTGCAGGCCGTCGTCGCGGCATTGCAGCAACGCTTTATCAAGCATCGACAAGGCCGCCAAACCAGGGTCTGTGACCAACAACGGCGCACGTATGCCCAGGGCATGGCAGGCCTCAGGCAGTTCGGTGATACGTCCGATACCAACGCGGATAGCGGTCGGATAGTTCCAGTTCATTCGGTAGTGGTTCAGGTCCATGACGCGCCTCACAGCTGGGTCTTGAAGTGGAAAGATTTCGGTCGAGTCAGATGCTCGTAGCCGACACTCGACAGGCTGCAACCGTGCCCGGAGTTTTTCACCCCAGTCCAGGCCAGCGCCGGATCGAGGTAATCGCAGCGGTTGAGGAACACCGTGCCGGCCTCGACCCGGTCGGCCAGGGCCAGTGCGGCCTCGACATCGCGACTGAAAATCGCAGCGGTGAGGCCGAACTCGCTGTCGTTCATCAATGCCAACGCCTCTTCATCGTCCTTGACCTTCTGGATGCCGACTACCGGACCAAAGGATTCCTCGGTCATTACTCGCATGCCGTGGTGCACGTTGGTCAGCACCTGCGGCGCCAGGTACGCCGAGCCCGGTTGGTCCAACGGAAATTCGTCCGGGTCGATATGGGTGAGCGCGCCTTGGGCCACTGCCTCGGCGACCTGCTCGCGGACAAAGTCGGCAGCGTCACTGCGCACCAACGGGCCGAGGGTGGTGTCCGGGTCGTCGGAACGGCCCAGCTTGTATTGTTTGACCAGCGCTACCGCCTGTTCGACGAAGGCCTCATACAGCGTCTCGTGCACGTAGATGCGCTCGATACCGCAACAGGATTGTCCGGAGTTGAAGAAGGCGCCATCGATACTGGTCTCCACCGCATGGGCGAGATCGGCATCGGCGCGCACGTAGGCCGGGTCTTTGCCGCCCAGCTCGAGCCCCTTACCGATAAAGCGCCCCGCCGCTGCGCGCTCGACCATGGCGCCGCCCGGCACCGAGCCAGTGAAGGCCACATGTTGCACTGCCGGGGCCTTGATCAGTTGCTCGGTATCGGCATGGCTGAGGTGCAGGTACTGGAATACCCCGTCCGGCAGTCCCGCCTCGGCGAAGGCCTCGACCATGCGCTCGGCGCAAAGGGGCGTCTGCGCCGAATGCTTGAGCAATACCGCGTTGCCGGCCAGCAGCGCTGGCAGCACGGCATTCACCGCAGTCAGGTAAGGGTAATTCCAGGGTGCGATGACCAGGGCCACGCCCAGCGGCTCGCGGCGAATAAAGCGGATGAAGCCGGGCTTGTCCGGCAGCTGGATATCGGCCAGGGCACTCTCGGCAATATCGGCCATATGGCTGGCGCGTTCGACGAAGCCGCGGATCTCCCCGCCGGCATAGCGGATCGGCCGGCCCATCATCCAGCACAGCTCTTCGGCCAGTTGGTTTTCCTTGGCGGCGAAGACGGCAATGGCCTTGCGCGCAATGCTGACACGCTCGGCCAGCGTGGTGTGTTTCCAGACTTTCTGCGCCTGTTCGGCCTTGGCCAGGGCCATGGCTATTTCACTGGTCGAGGCCAGGGGACGCTCGACATACACCGAGCCGTCGATGGGGGAAATGCACTGTAACTGCTTGCTCATTGCTCACTCCGTAGAAGCCGGTCCCGATAGACACTTAGCCCGAATGCAACCTGGAATGGGGTCAAGCCGCCACCGGATTGCACCCGGACTACCAGAAGGGAGGCGCGTGACTCAGATGATTTCGAAGTAGCGATCCAGCTCCCAATCGCTGACATGCCGACGGTATTCACGTTCCTCCCATTCTCGGCTGGCGGCGAAATGTTCGACGAACGGATCACCGAACAGCTCTCGCGCCGCAGTGGAGGCCTTCAAACGCTGCGCCGCGTCCCACAGGGTGCGCGGCAGGGCCAGCTCTTCAGGATGCTTCTGCGCATAAGCGTTACCGACCACGGGATCGGTCGGCTCCCACTTCTGCATGATCCCGTACAGGCCAGACGCCAAGGCCACCGACAGGGCCAGATAGGGGTTACCGTCCGCCGCACCGAGGCGATATTCCTGGCGCTGCGACTTATCGCTGCCGGGGATCACCCGCAGCGCCGCAGTGCGGTTTTCCACGCCCCAGGTGGCGTCGGTGGGCGCCCAGAAACCAGGAATCATGCGCCGGTAGCTGTTCAGAGTCGGCGCCACCATGCACAGGAACTCAGGCATCAGGCGCTGCTGGCCGGCGAGAAAGTGTCGCTGAATCTGGCTCATGCTGTGCGGTTGGGCCGGGTCGTAGAAGGCCGACTTGTTGCTGGCACTGTCGCGCAGGGAGACGTGAATGTGCCCACTCTGCCCCGGATAATCGCCCGACCACTTGGCCATGAAGGTGGCCATCAGACCGTTGCGCTGGGCCAGCACCTTCATGAAGGTCTTGAACAACGCGCCCTTGTCCGCCGCCGCTTCGGCATGATCATAGGCAATCGCCGCCTCCAGCACGCCCGGTCCGGTCTCGGTGTGCAGGCCCTCGATGGGAAAGTCCATGCGCTCGGCCATCTCGAGGATCTCGTGATACAGCTCGGCGTGCACCGAACTGCGGATGGTCGAGTAACCGAACCAGTCCGGAGTGAACGGTTTGAGATTGCGATAGCCCTTCTCGCGCACCGACTCCGGGGTCTCATCGAACATGAAGAACTCATACTCCAACGCCGCATAGGCGTCGAAGCCCATCGCCTGGCAGCGCTCGATTACCCGGCGCAGCGTGCCACGCGGGCAGACTTTCTCGGCCTGCTGATCGAACTCGCAGATGAACAGCAACATGCCGTTCTCGAACGGAATATCCCGGCAGGTATGCGCCAGCACCCGCACCGGTGCGTCCGGGTAACCGGTGTGCCAGCCGGTGTAGCTGGCATTGTCATACAGCTGATCCTTGACGTCCCAGCCCAGCACCACGTCGCAGAAGGCGAAGCCGTGCTCTAGGGCGGAGAAGAACTTGCTGCGGCTGAGGTATTTGCCGCGCATCACCCCATCGTTATCGAAGACGCCCACCTTTATGTGGCTGAGGCCGCGCTCTTCGACGATGCGTTTGGCGTCCTCGATGGTTTTAACATCCCGCGGATTGAGCATATGCACCCCTGATTATTGTTATTGCCGACCTCCGTTGTCGGCGTTGTCAGTCGATTAACCCCTGCCTGATGGCGATGGCCAACCAGCTCGTGGCCAGCAGCCGAGTGCGCCCAGCCTGAGCCACGCGCTTGCGCACGCGGCACGAAGAGCCGCGACCAGGGCAGCCCACACCCGCTCTCAATAGCGGTAGGGTGGGCCAGCTTTGGCCATCAGGGCGTTGTATTTCTTGAATATCTCCACCACTTTGGCGCTGCGCGGACTGGTCTTGGCGATCTCGTCCCAGAACTTGTGCGCCTCGTCTTCCACGGTTTTCCACTCCGCATCGGGAATGGTGGTGAGCTCCAGCTTGCCGCCCTCGACCCGCAACTGCGCCTCGCCGCCCCAGTACCAGTGCTGGCGGTAATAGTGCGAACTGTCCATGCACAGTTTGAACAGGGTCTTGAGGTGCTCGGGCACTTCGGCCCACTTCTCCGAGTTGGCGAAATAAGAGCCGATCCAGGCGCCGGAGATGTTGTTGGTGAGAAAATACTTGGTCACGTTGGCCCAACCGACGGTGTAGTCCTCGGTGATGCCCGACCAGGTGATGCCGTCCAGCTCGCCGGTCTGCACCGCGACCTCGACATCCTCCCAGGGCAGGGTCACCGGGATCACCCCGAAGCGGGAGAGAAACTTGCCGGCGGTAGGGAAGGTAAAGATGCGCTTGCCCTTGAGGTCAGCCAGGCTCCTGATCGGCTCGACCGTGGCGAAATGACACGGGTCCCAGGCGCCGGCACCGAGCCAGGTGACGCCCTTGACCTCGCTGTAGGCTTCCTCCCAGATCTGCCGCAGGCCGTACTTCTCGAACAGCACCGGCACGTCCAGGCTGTAGCGTGTGGCGAAGGGAAAATAGCCGCCGAATACCGAGACATCCACCGGCGCGGCGATCGAGTCGTCGTCGCTCTGCACAGCATCAATAGTGCCGCGCTGCATGGCGCGGAACAACTCGCCGGTCGGCACCAGCTGATCGGCGAAGAACAGTTGAATCTCCATCTCACCGTTGGCCGCTTGATTGAACGCATCGATGGACGGCTTGATCACATGCTCGGCAAGCGCCGGACCGGCATAGGTCTGCAGGCGCCAGGTGATCTTCTTCGGCTCAGCGGCATAGATATGCGCCGAGCCCAGGGCCGTGGCGCCCACTGCCCCGGTAGTCACCGCCGCGGTTTTCAGAAAATTGCGTCTCGTACTCATGCTGTTATCTCCAATAGTGTCGATTCAGATGTCATACAACCGCATAGCACTACTGCGACCCTGCCAGGTCGGTGCAGCGTTTTTCAGGTGGCCCTCTTGCCCTCGCTTGGGGGCGCCGTTCTCGCCCGCGTCAATCATCCAACTGCTTGGCTGCCGGTCCTGAAATCTCTTGTTCAGCGTGCGTAATGCCATTGAGGCAGCCACAGGGCCAATTGCGGAAACATCATCACCAGCACCAAGGCCAGGATCATGATCAGCACGAAGGGGGTAACCGAGACATAGATGTCCCGCAAGGTCACTTCCGGCGGAGCCATGGCACGCATGAGAAACAGGTTGTAGCCGAAGGGCGGGGTCATGTAGGCGATCTGGCAGGTAATGGTATAGAGCACGCCATACCAGACCAGATCGAAACCCAGGGCGCCGACTAGGGGCACGTAGAGGGGCGCAACGATGACCAGCATGGCCGTGTCATCCAGGAACATGCCCATGAGGATGAACGACAGCTGCATCATGATGAGGATTTCCCAGGGCCCCAGGTTCATGCGATCGACGAAGAAGCCCTCAATGGCATTCACTGCGCCCAGACCATCGAACACCGCGCCAAAACACAGGGCCGCGAGGATGATCCACATGAACATGCAGCTGATGCCAAGGGTCTTGCGCAGGGTCTCCTCCATCACCTGGGCGGTCAGCCGGCGCTTGAGCAGCGCGGCCAGGGTCGCCGCGGCGGCGCCCACGGCCGAACTCTCAACCAGACTGGTGATGCCCATCAGGAACAGGCCGGTCATGGAAAAGAAGATGAACAAAGGTGCGATGCCGGCCTTGAGCAGACGCACTTTTTCCGTCCAACTGATCGCCTGCCGCTCCTCCTCGGGCAAGGCCGGCCCCAGGTCTGGCTGCAGGCGGCAACGGATGACGATGTAGAGTACGAACAGACCCGCCATCATCAAACCCGGAAAGACCCCGGCCAACCACAACTGCCCCACCGGCTGCCGCGCGATCATGCCGTACAGCACCAGTACCACGCTGGGCGGAATCAGAATGCCCAGGGAACTGCCGGCCTGGATCACCCCGGTCACCATGATCTTGTCGTAACCGCGGCGCAGCAGCTCCGGCAAGGCAATACTGGCGCCGATGGCCATGCCGGCGACACTCAGGCCATTCATCGCGGAAATCGCCACCATCAGGGCGATGGTGCCGATCGCCAGGCCGCCGTGAAGCGGCCCCATCCACACGTGGAACATCCGGTACAGATCGTCGGCCAGCCCGGACTCGGAGAGCATGTAACCCATGAACACGAACATCGGCAGGGTCAGCAGCGGGTACCACTTCATCAACTTCATGGCCGCGCTGAAGGCGATTTCCGAGCCGCCGTCGCCCCATAGCAGCAAGGCAGAAACCACCGCGACGAAGCCGATGGCGCCGAACACCCGCTTACCGGTGAGTAACAGCAACATCATCGAGGAAAACATCAGCAGCGCGATGAGTTCATAACTCATTACAACGTTTCTCCCCGCGCCGCGGCGACATCCTTGAAGAAGGTGGCGATGGTTTGCAACAGCATCAGCGCCACGCCGATGGTCATGATGATCTTGATTGGTGCCATCGGTGGCGACCACGCCGAATAGCTGGTTTCGCCATACTCGAGCGCGTATCGGGTCGAGGAAATACCGCCGTAGAGCAGGAAGACCAGGTAGAAAATCAGGAAGCCGACGGTGAGAGCATCCATGATCGCACTGGTTTTGGGCGACCAGCGGCTGTAGAACAGGTCCATGCGCACATGGGCATCGAGTTGCATGGAGTAGCCGCCGCCCAGGAGAAAATAGGCGACCATCAGGAACTGCGCGGTTTCCAAGGTCCAGGACGCCGGATGGAAGAAGGTCTTACTGATCGAGGAATAAAGCAGCACGCCCAGCATGACGAAGATCAGGTACATGGCGAATCGGCCTATGACCCGATTCATCGCATCCACTGCTCTGACAAAAACCCTTATGGCTTTAGGCATGCTAAGTCCCGCGAAATAGTCGCTATCTCGTCAGACTAGTCGAAGATTCACTAAAGCCAACTCACTCACCCTCCAGCCGCTGCCATGCTGTCAGGGCATCACGCCCCGGGACCAGGACACGCTGATAAAGAGCCCGACAAAACGGGAAATGCACGCAACAGCGCTTGATTCGACGAGAGCCGCGCGCCTGCACCAGACAGTGCAGCACCTGGCCGCGTCTACAGGCCCGCATCCCGCAAGCGCCGGGAATGCTCGACGAACAGCCGCACCGGATCGGCACCCTTGCCGACCAGACCGAAGCTCTGATTGATGATGTCGAAGTGATCCAGCGGCAAGTCGTCGGCAATCACCTTGCCCAAGTGCGAGCTGTAGCGGCCGACCATGCCATCGCAGTGTCCGGCCTCACGGCGAAAGGTGCGGGCGAACAGCCGACAGGCCAGATTCGGCCCGTCCCAGCGATTGCCGCCGCGATTGGTGATACCCGCTTGCAGGGTGCCGGACCAGGAGTAATAGCGCACGCCACTCACCTCTTCCGCGCCCTCGCCGCCCCAGGTCTCGGCTACGCCTTGCGGATAAAGCGCGTTGAACGCGGCGACGCCTTGAGTGGTCAGCGATTGCTGCGCGGCGCGCACATCCATGGGCAAGCGCGGTCCTTTATAGGCGCTTTCCAGCCAGGCCATACAGCGCGCCACACCGCGCATCACGGCGGCCAGGAGTTTTTCGCGCACACTGCCAGAGGGCGCCCAGCGCAGGAGGAAGTCAGCCAACTCCGAGCCATGATTAGGCCCGGCCACCGAGGTCACCGAGGCCACCCACTGCGGTTTCAGCGCGGCGGCATAGCGAGCGCTCAGCGCGCCCTGGCTATGGCCGATCAGGTGCACCTTGTCGGCCCCGGTCTCCTGCAAGACCTGGGCGATACGCTCGAGCAACTGCTCGCCCCTCACCTCACTGGAGTGCACCGAAGAAAGCAACACGGGAAACACTTGGGCACCCTGCCGGCGCAACGCCGAGACGATGCCGTACCAATAGGGATAACCGAGCAACCGGATAAACCCCAGTAACCCTGGCACCAGCACCAGTGGGTATCGCGGCGTAGCGGACTTCGACATGAGTGAGCATCCCTGTTCGACAAGCAGTTGAGTGAGCGGCGCCGGAAGGCACGGAAGACTGATTAACCATAGCGCAAAACCGGCCACGCCCCTTGATATAGAGGGGTTCGCCCGACCATCAAACGGGTCGATGGGCACTATCGAGCCGCTCAACTTCTTATCCGCCGCCAAGTCCCTAGAATTGCCTCCTGTAGCCATTGTGCCCCCACCTGGAGGAGCCGACATGAAACGCCAAATCCTTATCAGCCTGTTCCTGAGCCTGTTCGCCGCCAACGCCTTCGCGCTGCCGAACCTCAATCCCCAGCCTCTGCTCGGCGAAGTGAAAGACAGCCAGCCAGAAATTCAGCTGCAAGATCGCCATGTAGCCGAAGGGGGCACCGAGCGCCTGCTGCAGCAGCGCTTGCGTACTGCGGAGAACGGTGCAGCGCGCACGCCAGGACAACAGCATCTACGCCTGGCCGAAGGCGGTACCGAACGTCTGCTGAAGCAACGTCATGCGGGTTAGCCCCGATTGGTTAAAGCAGAACGAAGACGCTCTGGCTTCAGGCCACCAGAAGCATCCACATCGGCAGCGTCAGCGCCGCCAGTACGGTGGATAGAAACACCGCCGAGCTGACGCTACGAGTGTCTTCCGGGTTTTTCGCGAAGGCCAGTACATTGACCCCGCTGGGGCAGGCGGCCAGTAGTACCAATACAGAACGCGCCGCATCGCTCAGCCCGGGCAGTAGCGTGCTCAGCCACCAGACCATGGCCGGGAACAGCACCAGCTTGGCCAAGGTCAGACCCAGCACCATACGACTGGGCCGCAGCCGATAGCGCGACAGGCTCACACCCAACACGATCAAGGCGCAGGGCAATGCCGCCTGAGCCAGCCAGGTGAACATGCGCCACAGCGGCTCAGGCAAGCCCACCTCCGAGACGTTGAGCAGCGCACCGAGCA
Source organism: Pseudomonas taeanensis MS-3 (assembly GCF_000498575.2). Taxonomy (GTDB): domain Bacteria; phylum Pseudomonadota; class Gammaproteobacteria; order Pseudomonadales; family Pseudomonadaceae; genus Aquipseudomonas; species Aquipseudomonas taeanensis. The sequence goes on along the minus strand of NZ_AWSQ01000001.1, from coordinate 1,813,220 downwards.
GCAGACCGACGATCATCGGATTGGCCAGATTCTTCAGCAGCCCCCTCGCATCGACTCGCTCTGGACTACCGAAGGCGGCATAGAAACTGTGCAGGGAGAACAGCGTCAGGCTGTGAAACACCAGAATGGCGAACACATACACCAGTCCTGCCGAGCCCATCAGGGTCGTCACCAGCGGAATGCCGACCAGCACATTATTGGAAAAAGCCGCTACCAGCCCCAACGGCGTGGCTGTGCCGCGCTGCCGGTGGACGAGCAGGTTGACCAGGCCGAATACCAGCAGCACTGGCAGGTAATAGGCAAGCAGCAGCATCGGCGACAAGCCGTCGGCCAGCGGCGCCTTGGCGATACCGGCGAACAGCAAGGTCGGCATGAACAGCTTGAAGGTGATGTTGGCCAAGCCGGCCGCCGACTCGGCGCTCAGCCACTGGCGCCAGCCCAGCAGGTAGCCCAGCAGCACCAATGCAAAGATCGGCAGAATCGCCTGAACAGCTACCATCAATGGAGAGGCTCCTGAACCACGCAACGAGCACGCAAATTTCGCCCAAAGGGGGCATGTTTGAGAGGGCGCCAGTGTAAGCGCGCGCCCGCCTGAATACGACTCGCCCCATGCACGTTGCGGACACTGCCTGCCGGTTTTTGTGGTTCCAATCAGCTGTAGCCCGGTCAGGCCCGCCACAAGGGAAGACACCATGTACCTGCGAACCCTGAGTGTTGCCGGTGTGCTGACGGCACTGGCCGGGTGTGCCGGCCAGACACAAAACCCGATCGACTACCTGACCTATCGCGACGAGCCATTGGTCCAGGAAGTAGCTTTAGACATGAACAAGCAGCACGTTCTGGAAATCGCCGGCCCCCCGTCCAGCGAGGAGCCGCGCACCGTCAGCCCCGGCACCTGCAATAACTACATTCTCAATAAGGAAGGTCGGCAGCAGGCCTATTACGTCAGCTTCAACTCGGCTGGACGCGTCGATGGCAAAGGCTTCATCAGTTGTCAGCAGATGGAGAAAAATGAACGCGCGCGTGCTCGTGCGCCGGTCTTCGATCGTGGCGGCGGTTATTGAGACTGATGCCTAAAACATGGGACTGCGACGACGGCCAGCTTGCCGCGTATCGCCCGCCAGTGTTGCGTTGGCAGGCAGCCGACGCAGTTTGAGCACTCAATCGGTGCGCCGACTAGCGTCGCGCACCAAATAATCCCGAGTAGTGCCTCATTTCTGCTAGCCGCCTAGCCCCAGTCCCGCAACCCTCAAGGTTAATGCAGGTTGGCAAGCCCCTTGCTCTGTTCCCGGCATTGAACTGCCGGAAACTGCCCATGCTGGTGATCCACCAACGTATCCCCGCCCAGGACCACTGCGACGCCGAACTCGAACTGAGCTTTGAAGCCCGCAGTAAATGCCGTCTGCGCTGCTTCACCCGCCAAGGCGAAGAGGTCGGTCTGTTTCTCGAACGTGGCCTGGCGCCGCTGCGCGACGGTGAATGCCTGAAGGCCGAGGACGGTCGCGTGGTCCGCGTACACGCCCGCGCCGAAACGCTGTTGCACGTCACCTGCGCCAACGCCTTCGAACTGACCCGCGCCGCCTATCACCTGGGCAACCGCCACGTGGCCCTGCAACTGGGTGAAGGCTGGCTACGCCTGCCCGACGACTACGTGCTGCAAGCCATGCTCGAACAACTGGGCGCCACGGTAGAGCGAATCGAAGCCCCCTATCAACCCGAGCACGGTGCCTACGGCGGCGGTCATCACCACTCCCACGCCGGCGAGGCCGAGTTCAGCTACGCGCCGCGCCTGCATCAATTCGGGGCACGTAAGTGAATTCCGAACGGGCCTTGCTGCACCTGACCAGCCCACAGCTGCCGAATTGTCAGCTGGTTACGGTACGGCTGACTATGCGCCGTACCACCCTGAGTTCGGTGTCGGCCGATGAATAAGGCATGGGCCTTACTCCGGTTGGCCAGCCCTCAGCTGCCTATCGGTGGCTACAGCTATTCGCAGGGGCTGGAAATGGCGGTCGAACAAGGCCTGGTGCATGACCCGGAAAGCGCTAGACACTGGATCGCCGATCAACTGTTGCTTAACCTCGCGCGCTTCGAGGCGCCCTTGCTGTTGGCTCACTGCACAGCAGCCGCCAACGCCGACTGGACGACCCTGAAAACGCTGGTCGAACAGCAACGCGCCAGCCGCGAGACCCGCGAGCTGCATCAGGAAAGTCGGCAGATGGGCTACTCGCTGGCGCAACTGCTGGCTGACCTGCCCGAACTGGACGACGCCTCACACACCTCGCTCAGCGAACTCGACGCTCCCGGCCTGGCCGCTGGCTGGGCGCTGGCCGCCCGCGCCTGGCGCATCGACCCGCAGGATGCCCTTGCCGCCTGGCTCTGGGGCTGGCTGGAAAACCAATTGGCGGTGCTGATGAAAACCCTGCCGCTCGGTCAGCAGGCCGCTCAGCGCCTGACCTCGCAACTGCTACCCACACTCGAACAAGCGCAGCTGCAGAGCCTTCAGCTACGCCCCGAACATTGGGGCGGTGCCGCGTTCGGCCTGACACTGGCGAGCATGGCCCATGAACGCCAATACAGCCGTTTATTCCGCTCTTGATAAGGAACACTCAACGATGAACAGCCAACCTCTGCGTGTCGGCATCGGCGGCCCGGTCGGTTCCGGCAAAACGGCACTGACCCTGGCGCTGTGTCTGGCCTTGCGCGAGCGCTACAACCTGGCCGTGGTAACCAACGACATCTACACCCAGGAAGACGCCCAGTTCCTGGTACGCAACCAGGCCCTGCCGCCGGAGCGGATCATCGGCGTGGAAACCGGCGGCTGCCCGCATACCGCGATACGCGAAGATGCTTCGATCAACCTGGAGGCAGTGGATCAACTCAACCGGCGCTTTCCCGGCCTCGACCTGATCCTGATCGAGTCTGGCGGCGACAACCTGTCTGCCACCTTCAGCCCGGAATTGTCCGACCTGACCCTCTATGTGATCGACGTATCCGCCGGCGACAAGCTGCCGCGCAAGGGTGGGCCAGGGATCTGCAAGTCCGACCTGCTGGTAATCAACAAGGTCGACCTGGCGCCCCTGGTCGGCGCTTCGCTGGAGGTGATGGATCGCGACAGCAGAAAGATGCGTGGCGACAAGCCCTTCGTCTTCAGCAATCAGAAAATCGGCCAGGGCCTTGATCAAGTCATCGCCTTCATCGAACGCCACGGCATGCTCAAGCCAGCCTGATCGCTACGCGCAACAGCCCGCGCGCCCGGTACAACCGGACAACAACGAACAACCAGGAGTCCCGCCATGAATCGCCACAAAACCCTCTTCGCCCTCGCCCTGCTGTTCAGTCCAACCCTGGCATTCGCCCATAGCGGGCATGACCAGGCGGGTCTGCTGGCCGGCTTGAGCCACCCGCTGCTCGGCCTCGATCACCTGCTGGCGATGGTCGCCGTGGGCCTGTGGGCCGCGCAACAGTCGGGCGCCGCACGCTGGACGTTACCGCTGACCTTTGTCGCCTGCATGCTGGTCGGTGGCGTGCTGGGCCTCGGCGGCGTAGGCATGCCGTTGCTGGAAGGGGCTATCGCCGCCTCGGTACTGGCCTTCGGCCTGCTGGTGGCGGTCGCGGCGCGATTGCCGATGGCTGCCTCCCTCGGCCTGACCGCCCTGTTCGCACTCAGCCACGGCCTCGCCCATGGTCTGGAGCTGCCAACGCAGGTCAATCCATGGTTCTACGCCTGTGGTTTCCTGATCGCCACTGCGGGCCTACATGCCGCCGGTTACGCTCTGGTACGCAGCCTGCCGCACAGCGCAGCGCCGCTGGTGCGCCTGGCTGGTGTCATCTCGGCTGCGGCCGGCGTCTGCTTGCTGGCTAGCTAGCGAAGCAGCTGGGGGCGCTGCTGACACGCTACGACGGGGCCGTAGCGCCCTGTCCCTAATGGTCTGTTACCTGTCGCCATTCGCCGCTCGCCCCACAGCCGTTGATTTGCCATAGTCCAGGCATTGACTACCCCGATTCCCGAACGCTTGGAACCCGCCATGCTGCGCCTCGCTCGCTTCCTGTTTGCCCCGCTGCTATTGATCGTCACCCTGTTGTCCGTGCTGGCGCTGACCAGTCGACCAACAGCGCCACCCTTGGTGCTCAGCACACTAGGTGACCAGCCGCTGGTGATCGCCCATCGCGGCGGGCGGGGATTATGGCCAGAGAACAGTCTGTTCGCCTTCGAGCGCGCCAGCGCCCTCGGCGTGGACATGCTGGAAATGGATCTGCAGCTGTCCAGCGATGGCGAGCTGGTGGTAATCCATGACACCAGCCTGGAGCGCACCACCAATGGCGAAGGCCCGGTCGCCACGCGCAGCCTGGACCAACTGCAGGCTCTGGACGCCGGCTACCGCTGGACCGCCGACGGCGGCGAAAGCTACCCCTATCGCGGTCAGGGCATCCGCATCCCGAGCTTAGCCGAAGTGCTCGAACGCCTGCCGGACATACCCAAGGTGATCGAGATCAAAGTGCCGGATGTCGGCATGGAGGCGCAGCTGTGTGCAGTGCTCAGCGCCAATGACCAGCGTGAGCGGGTGATAGTCGGCAGCTTCTATGAACGCAGCCTGCAACTGTTTCGCGAGCAATGCCCAGGGGTCGCCACCTCAGCCGGGCCCACCTCGGTACGCATGCTGGTGGCGCTCAACTGGCTGGGCTTGGGTAGCCTGCTCTCGCCCTCCTACCAGGCGCTGCAAATTCCCGAACAACACAGCGGCCTGCGCATCGCCAGCGCTGCATTGCTGCAGACTGCCCAGGCGCGCGGGCTGAACGTGCAGCTGTGGACGATCAATGAACAACCGGCCATGCGCCGCCTGCTCGATCTCGGCGCCCAGGGCCTGATCACCGACTACCCGGATCGCGCCCTGCAGCTGCTCGGTCGCTCGACCCGGATCAGCGCACTGAGCGATTAACCGGCCTTAAGCCCACAATGCAGGAATTGAGCAAAAAACCAGCAACCCCGCCCGCGCCTTGGCCGGCCTGGCTTAGGCGCATGCACGCGCAGCTTATCCACAGATAACTCCACAGCCACACTGGATAACTATTCGACCCAGGACCTGGCTTGCGGCCAAACCGTTGAAATAACGTGATTATTTCTTGACTCAGAGCCGTTCGACAGGACCTGTAAAGACCCGCAAAAGCATTGATCAAAAACTGATCTATTCCCGCAAAGCCACGGTTGGCGGGGCTATGCGCAAGGCTTACCGTAGTTACCCACAACCCTACCCACAGCAGCAGGGGACAACTTCCATGAACCGGCGTGCTGCTGAAAAAATCGACTAACTCTCTGTTTTTACGATTAAAACAAGACTGATCAAAAAACACTCAGGCCGCACAGAAGTCCCCACGACAAGGCCTGCACCGCTCTACTCCCACCTTATCCACAGCTCGCTCCACAGTCTTTGTGGGCAACTCTCCATAGCGCCAGCCTCGCCCAGTAGGACCGCTGCGCGGCAGCATCTTCTGGATGCACACCCACAGGCTTTTCCCAGCCTTTGCTTCCCGACTGCAAGGGTCCAGGTTTTAGTTGGATTAACTTGCAACCTGTGCAGCCGCGACCCACAAAAAAGCCGAGGATCGCCCTCGGCTTTTCTGCAAACCAGCAAGCTGATGCGCATCCAGTTGGACAAGCAACGCTAGCCACTAACAGGAACTAGTGCCCGCCCAGATAAGCCTTGCGCACCTCCTCGTTACCCAACAGCTCCGCACCGGTACCGCTCAGGCGGATTTCGCCGTTGACCATCACATAGCCGCGATTGGACAGGCGCAACGCATGGTTGGCGTTCTGCTCGACCAGAAAGATGGTCATGCCGCTCTGCCCCAGTTCGCGCAGGGTCTGGAAGATCTGCTTCACCACAATGGGCGCCAGCCCCAGGCTCGGCTCGTCCAACAACAGCAGCTTGGGTCGGCTCATCAAGGCGCGGGCAATGGCGAGCATTTGCTGCTCGCCCCCGGACATGGTCATGGCGCGCTGGTTACGCCGTTCCTTCAGTCGCGGGAACAGCTCGAACATGCTCTGCATGTCCTCGTCGGCGTGCTGGTCGCCAATCGGGATGGTGCCCATCATCAGGTTTTCCTCGACGCTCATGTCAGGGAACACCCGGCGCCCTTCCGGCGACTGCGCCACACCGTTGGAGGCCACGTAGTGCGAGGACTTGTGGGTGATGTCGGTGCCACGGTAGACAATCTGCCCCGCCGAGGCCCGCGGCTGACCGAAGATCGACATCAGCAGGGTGGACTTGCCCGCACCGTTGGCGCCGATCAGGCTGACCGTCTCACCCTCCTGGATGTGCAGCGAGACCTGTTTCAATGCCTGGATCGGCCCATAGAACACGTCCAGCGCTTTCAGCTCGAGAAGTGGCTCGCTCATACCAGCTCCTCCTCTTCCGCGCCCAGATAAGCGGCGATCACCTTGGGATCGCTACGGATCGCCTCCGGCCCTCCTTGCGCAATCACCAGGCCATGGTCGAGCACCACGATATGATCGGAAATACTCATGACCATCCCCATGTCGTGTTCAATCAACAGCACCGTCAGGTCGTGCTCGTCGCGCAGCAGACGGATGATCCGACTGAGCGCCTCGGTTTCCTGTGGGTTGAGACCGGCCGCCGGCTCATCCAGGCAAATGATCTGCGGTCGCGTGCACATGGCCCGGGCGATCTCCAGGCGGCGTTGCTGACCATAGGACAACTCACCCGCCAGGCGGTTGGCGCAGTCGACCAGATCAACCACTTCCAGCCAGTAGAAGGCATGATCCAGCGCCTGGCTCTCGGCCTTGCGGAAAGCGCGGGTATTGAACACGCCTGCGAGCATGTTGCGGTTGATCCACATGTGCTGCGCCACCAGCAGGTTCTCCACCACCGACATTTCCTTGAACAGACGGATGTTCTGGAAGGTCCGCGCCAGGCCTGCGCGATTGACCAGGTGGGTGCCGCCGAACATCTTGTAATAGATCCGGCTGAGCAGCTTCGGTGGGGAAATGAAGTCGCCCAGTTCAAAGGGCTCACCGAGTACCTTGACCACGTCGGTGCTCTTGCCCCGAGCGTTCAGCTTGATCGTGCCACCGGTGGCACTGTAGAAGCCGGTCAGGCAGTTGAACACCGTGGTCTTGCCGGCACCGTTCGGGCCGATCAGCGCCGAGATGGAGTTACGCTTGATGTTCAGGCTGACATCGTTGAGTGCCTTGATTCCGCCGAAATGCATGGCCAGGCGGTCGACCGAGAGGACAATTTCTTCGCTCATGGCGCAACTCCCTTACGTGGCACGACACCGCTGCGGCTCACCCTGATCAGCCCGCGTGGGCGCCAGATCATCATCAGCACCATGAGAATGCCGAACAGCAGCACCCGGTACTCGGCGAAGGTGCGCAACAGTTCTGGGGCGACGGTCAGCATGAAGGCCGCCAGCACCACGCCGACGGTCGAGCCCATGCCGCCGAGCACGACAATGGCGAGGATCAACGCCGACTCGAAGAAGGTGAAGGACGCTGGATTGACGAAGCCCTGGTAGCTGGCGAAAAACACCCCGGCCAACCCGGCCGTGGACGCCCCGATCATAAAGGCCGAGAGCTTCACCAATACGTGGTTCAAGCCCATGGCGCGGCAGGCGATCTCGTCTTCGCGCAAGGCCTCCCAGGCGCGACCCACCGGCATGCGGGTCAACCGGTGCTTGATATAGAGCACCAGCATCACCACCAGAAACAGCACCAGGTAGATGAAGATGAACTTCATACTGGGGTTGTAGCTGAAGCCGAAGAACTCATGGAACGGCACCCCGCCGTCCTTGGCCCGGCGGGTGAATTCCAGCCCCATGAAACTCGGTGAAGGCACCGACATGCCGTTCGGCCCGCCGGTAAATTCCAGCCAGTTGTTGAGAACCAGGCGGATGATCTCACCGAAGCCCAGGGTCACGATGGCCAGGTAATCGCCGTGCATGCGCAATACCGGAAAACCCAACAATGCTCCGGCCATCGCCGCGGCCAGCGCGGCCAGTGGCAGTACCGTCCAGAAACCCAGACCGAGGTACTCATAGCCGAGCGCCAGGCCATAAGCGCCAATGGCATAAAAAGCCACATAGCCCAGATCGAGCAGGCCTGCCAGGCCGACCACGATATTCAGACCGAGACCCAGCAGCACGTAGATCAGGCCGAGAATCACCACGGTCAACAGGTACTTGCTGGCAAAGATCGGGAAAATCATCGCGATCACGATCAGCATCGGGATGATCCAGCGCAGCCGGCTCTTATAGTCCGGTGCCAGCACGTGTACGCCCGAGTCACTGCTCTCGAAGCTGGCGAGCATCGCCATCCCTTTGGCCGTCTGCAGAAACAGACTCAAGGCAAAACGACCGAGCATCACCACGCCGACGATCATCGCGACTCGATCGATCTCCAGGTTGTACTGATAGCCGTCGAGCACTACGCCGACGATAGGACCGAACACGATCAAGGAGATCAGGCCGGCGAGTACGGCATCCACCAGGCTCTTCTTAATATCCATCGGATTGTTTGCAATGGCTGAGGACATGATTACACCTTCGCCACGTGTGGACGGCCCAGCAGACCCTGGGGCCGAAAGATCAGGATCAGCACCAGCAAGGAGAAACTGAACACGTCCTTGTAGTCGGTGTTGACCATGCTCGAGAACTGCGACTCGGCCACCCCCAGAATCAGCCCGCCGAGCATCGCCCCAGGCAACGAGCCAATGCCGCCCAGCACCGCAGCAGTAAAGGCCTTGATACCGATGATGAAGCCGGCATAAAAATCGAAGGTGCCGTAGTTCATGGTGATCAGTACACCGGCCAGCGCGGCCATGGCGGCGCCGATGACGAAGACATAGGAGATCACCCGGTCGGTGTTGATACCGAGGATCGAGGCCATCTTGCGGTCCTGCTGGGTGGCGCGACACATGCGCCCGAGCTTGGTGTACTGGATCACATAGGTCAGCAGCGCCATGCCGACAAAGGCGGCGATCAGGATGAACACCTTGGTGTAGGTGAGTTGCACGAAGCCCTCACCTATATGCAGTTTGAACGCTCCTTCGAGCAGGGTCGGCACGCCTTGCTGGCGAGCGCCCTGACTGATCTGCACGTAGTTCTGCAAGACCAGGGACATGCCGATGGCACTGATCAGCGGCGCCAGCCGCGTGGAATTGCGCAGCGGTTTGTAGGCCACCCGCTCGATCACCCAGCCGTACACCCCGGTAATCGCGATGGTGAACAACAATGTGCCGAGAATCAGCAGCGGAAAGGATTCGAGACCGAAAGACGCCAGAATGGCCAGGGTAATGGCCGACAGGTAGGCGGAGATCATGTACACCTCGCCATGGGCGAAGTTGATCATGCCGATGATGCCGTAGACCATGGTGTAACCGATGGCGATCAGGCCATAGACCGCTCCGAGGGTCAGCCCGTTAATCGTTTGCTGCAGGAAAATACCGTCCATTGACTCAGTCTCGTCTGCTGAGACAAGCGGCCTGGGGTTCGGCCGGCCTGCTCGAGTGAAATCAGACGGGGACTGCTGAACGACCACGGCACGCAATGCAGCAGCGAGCGGGAATGACAACTCAGCAGTTCCCGGAAGGCAGCAACCGTTCAAGCACGGGTAGTACCTGAGCGGTTAGCCGAGCTAGGGGCCTGTACGGCTAGCTGATTAACTCAAGTTCGGATGAGCGGGGCTTTGAGACAGGACGCCGCAACGAGTCATAGCGGGCTATGGCGAGGAGCGGCAACGCAGTATCAGGGCCTCAGGCGACGAAATTGACTAATTGAACCAGCCACACAGACCACTAGTTTTTACTGCTGGTGGTATTTGCCCTGTTCGTCCCATTCATAGACAACGTAGTCGGAGACTTTCAGGTCGCCCTTGCCGTCCCACTCCTTCTTGCCCATCACGGTCTGCACCGGGTTGGCTTTCAGCCAGGCGCTGGCCTTGGCGCTATCGTTCTCGCCGGCCCCATTGAAGGCGGCTGCCAGGGCTTGCACTGAAGCGTAGGAGTAAAGGGTATAGCCTTCGGGTTCGAAGCCGTTGGCGCGGAACTTCTCGATCACCGCCTTGCCATCGGCAATCAGGCGTGGGTCGGCGCCGAAGGTCATCAGCACGCCCTTGGTGTACTGCGGACCACCGGCGGTGGTAACCAGCTCATCGGTGACGATGCCGTCGCCGGAGAGGAAGGTCGCCGTCAGCCCCTGCTCGCGCATCTGCCGCACCAGCGGACCGGCTTCGGCATGCAGCCCACCGAAGTACACCACCTCGGCGCCAGCGGCGCGCAGTTTGGTGACCAACGCGTTGAAGTCTTTCTCGCCGCGAGTCAGGCCCTCGTAGAGCACCTCGGTGACGCCGCGCTTGTTCAGTTGCGCCTTGGTCGCATCCGCCAGGCCCTGGCCGTAGGTGTCCTTGTCATGGATGATCGCGACCTTGCTGGCCTTCAGGGTATCGACGATGTAATCGCCGGCGACGATGCCCTGCTGATCGTCGCGCCCACACATGCGGAACATGCCGGACAGGCCGCGCTCGGTTACCGCCGGATTGGTCGAACCGGGCGTAATGGCGATGATGCCTGCCTCGTCGTAGACCTCGGAAGCCGGAATGGTCGAGGACGAACAGAAATGTCCAACCACCCCTTGGGCATCATCCTGATCGACCAGGCGGTTGGCCACGGCGACCGCCTGCTTTGGTTCACAGGCGTCATCGGCCTTGATCAGCTTGATCAGCTCGCCATTGACGCCGCCCGCCGCGTTGATGTCTTCCGCCGCCTGGGTAGCCCCACGCCAGTACTGCTCGCCGAACGTAGCATTGGCTCCGGTATGCGGACCGGCCACCCCAATCACCAGGTCGGCCTGAGCCAAGGAAGATAGACCCAGTGCGCCGGTCACTGCGAGCGCCAGAAAACCCTTTCTGAAAACCTTCTGCGACATAGTTTTATTGCTCCATTGCTATGAGTGAGTGCTGCTACTTTCGGCTTGAATAGGCAAGCGGCGTGCCATTGGTTGTTATAGATGCAGTACGCCTGAAAGCGGTTTTTCTCCTCTGTTTCTTGTCGTTATTGTTGTAAAGCAGTCGCTTAATTGATCAAAACGCATCGTCATAGTGCGCTTGGGGCGGGCTATGCGCAGCGCCATGGCACAGCCGTACTAACAATAGACAGCCCTAGCCGATTTGCCATCACTGCAGCGCAAATAGCTATAACACTTAGTCCAGTAGCGCATATGTAGTCCGCAGACCGCCCGTTCATAGCTGAGCTCAGGCATTCAAATCACCACACGTAGACATTGCCCCGCGTGGTACAGCGAGAAGGCGGTTTCATACAGGCAACTGCGTAGCCCCGCAGCACCGACTTTAGCCATGGGCTGCAACGGCATGGGCAATGCCTGCGGGTCGCCCTGACACAGGTAATCGGCGAAGGCTTTACCGACCACCGTACCGGTGGTGACCCCACGGCCGTTATAGCCGGTCACCGCGAGCAGCCCTGGCGCGGGCTCGAACAGACGCATCAAGTGATCCGGGGTGAAGGCGATACAGCCGGTCCAGGTGCTCTGCCAATCCACCTTGCCCAGTTCAGGAAAGTAATGGCGCTGGATACGATCGGCCCAGGCCCGCAGGAACCAGGCCGGCTTACGTGTGCCGCTACCCAGACTGCCGAGTAGCAAACGCCCATCGGCGTCCCGACGGATACTGCTGAGCACCTGCCGCGTATCCCAGGCGCCCTGCCCACCCGGCAGGATGCGCGCGGCGGCATCCCCAGTCAGCGGCGTCGAAGCGACCTGGTAGTAGAAGCCGGGAAAGAAATTGCGCCGCAGTTCGGTCCACTCGCCTTCGGTGTAGGCGTTCGAGGCCGTCACCACTTGCTCGGCCTTGACCACGCCGTGCTCGGTGATCACCCACCAGGCCGAGCCCTGCCGCTCCAGGCGAGTGACCGGGGAATGATGGAACAACCGGCCGCCGAGCTGGATGACTGCAGCGGCCAGGCCGCTGGTGTAGGCCATCGGGTTCAGCGTGCCGGCGCGCCGGTCGAGCAAGGCCGCAGCGATCCGCTGAGTACCGGTGGCTTCACGGCAGGCCGAGCCCGTCAGCATCTCGACTGGCGCGCCACGGCGTTGCCATTGCTCGCAGCGGCTTTGTAGATCGGCCAGACCGCGACTGTTATGCGCCATATGCAGGGTGCCTTCGCGGCGCAACTGGCAATCGATGGCGTATTTATCGATCAGCGAGAACACCAGCGCCGGCGCGGCGCCCATGGTTGCCACCAGCTTGCTGCCGACCGCCTGCCCCAGCTTGGCTTCGACCTCATCCGGGGCAATCCACATCCCCGCGTTGACCAGGCCGACGTTACGCCCGGAGCCACCGTGCCCGGTTTCATGGGCTTCCAGTATGCAGACGTTCTTACCCTGTTCGAGCAGGTGAAGCGCCGCGGAAAGCCCGGTGATGCCCGCACCAATCACGCAAACATCGACCTTCAGCTCGCCACTCAGGGCGCCAGCCGTTGGCCGCGTCGACGTCAATTGTTCCCACAAACACTCTTGGCGCAGCGACATTACTAGATCCTTAACGGCGGCATAGGGGTCAATACGGCAGCGAGTCAACGTCGGGTTTGCCGAGGCTTGCTCCACGTAAAGAGAGCCCGCCGATACGCTCGCGACAGATTCGCTCGGCTCAAGTAATAGCCGGGCTCACGCAGCGCAACAAACGACCTTTATTCGCCACATCATTCCGTTTAGTCATGCAGCCACACCATCGCGAAGCAGACTTCTAGGTCCGCGAACAGCTCGAGTGGCGTCGCCACGAACGACTACTAGACTCCTGCAGAACGCTATCGCGCCTATCGAATCAATCAACCGGTCCGTCGTACATGATCGCGATAGCCTGTCAGTTCTATCCCAAGGAAGAATCAACATGCCCTTTTCTAGCCTATTGCACAGTCTTCTGGCCGCCTATGCCTGTGGCGCTTGCGGCGCATACCTGACGAGTACCTTGCTGTCTGAACGATTGGACTCAGGCGGCGCAAGCGCTACCCTGCAGTCCTTGCCGACACTCACGGACTGACCATGCCCCTGCGTTCCATTTGCGTATTTTGTGGCGCCAGCACCGGCGCCCAGCCTATCTACCGTCAAGCTGCGGAAAGTCTCGGCCGCCATCTTGCCGAGCAAGGCCTGCGCCTGATATATGGCGGTGGCGCGGTTGGCTTGATGGGCGTCGTCGCGGATGCAGCCCTGGCCGCAGGCGGTGAAGTCATCGGCATCATCCCGCAAAGCCTGGAGCGCGCCGAGATTGGCCACCAAGGCCTGACCCGCCTGGAAGTAGTCGACGGCATGCACGCGCGCAAAGCCCGCATGGCCGAACTCAGCGATGCCTTTATCGCCCTGCCCGGCGGCCTCGGCACCCTGGAGGAACTGTTCGAGGTGTGGACCTGGGGCCAGCTCGGCTACCACGGCAAGCCGCTCGGCCTGCTCGACGTCGACGGTTTCTACGCCAAGCTCGGTGAGTTCCTAGATCACCTGGTCACCGAACGCTTCGTTCGCTCCCCGCATCGCGCCATGCTGCAACTCAGCGAATCACCGGCCGGCCTCCTCAACGCCCTACGCCTGTGGCAACCCTCCGCGACACCGAAGTGGGAGGATCGCCAGCCTGACTAACTCTCCCGCTCCGCCATAATCTCGCCCATTGCGTGGGCCAAGTGAACTGGCAGCCAAGGCAGACGCTCTGCGCGGGAAGCGTCTGCCCAAGATAATATGCACCATTGGCTTTCCAACCTGACCCTAGAAAAGGAACGATTCGCATGGCCGGTAGTAGCCTGTTGACCCTGCTCGATGACATCGCCACGGTGCTGGATGACGTGGCGATGATGACCAAAGTGGCGGCCAAGAAGACCTCCGGCGTGCTCGGCGATGACCTGGCGCTGAATGCCCAGCAGGTCAGTGGGGTACGTGCCGAGCGTGAGCTGCCGGTGGTCTGGGCGGTGGCCAAGGGCTCGCTGAAAAACAAGTTGATTCTGGTCCCCGCCGCCTTGCTGATCAGCGCCTTTGCCCCCTGGGCGGTGACCCCATTGTTAATGCTGGGTGGCGCCTTTCTCTGCTACGAGGGCTTCGAGAAACTGGCGCATAAATTTCTCCACGACCCCGCCGAGGACCGGGCCCACCAGGCCGAGCTGTTACAGGTGGCAGCCGATCCGAAGATGGACATGCTGACCTTCGAGAACAGCAAAATAAAAGGTGCCATTCGCACCGACTTCATTCTCTCTGCCGAGATCATCGCCATTACCCTCGGCACGGTAGCGACTGCGGCGTTTACCCAACAGTTACTGGTGCTCTGCACCATCGCCCTGCTGATAACTGCTGGGGTGTACGGCCTGGTGGCCGGTATCGTCAAGCTCGACGATGGCGGGCTGTACCTGAGCCAGCGCGGCGGCACCGGCCTGACTGGCCGCCTGCAACGTGCATTGGGTCGCGGAATACTGCTGACGGCGCCTTACTTGATGAAGGGCTTATCGATCCTTGGCACCGCAGCGATGTTCATGGTCGGCGGCGGCATCCTCACCCATGGCATTGCCCCGGCTCATCGACTGATCGAGCAACTGGCGCATAGCGCCGGCGCCAGCAGCGGCGTACTGGCCGCATTGCTGCCCACTCTGCTCAATGCGCTGGCCGGCATCGCCGCCGGTGCGCTGGCGCTGGCCGTGGTCAGTATTGCCACGCGCACCTGGCAGGCGCTCAAGGCCTGACAACCAGTTAAACCGCGCCACGACAGCACGCGGTAATCGGCCGACGTACCATTGTGCAGCCTACGCAGGCGGCTGCGCATCCGTTACCATCGCGGCTTCCTCGCAAAGAGATGCGGCATGTATATCTATCGATTGGTTCTGATCCTGGTGGTGGGAATCTATCTGTTCTCTCCAGCCATCATGGACTGGTGGATCGACCCTAACGGCGCGTGGTATCGGCCTTACTTGCTCTGGCTGATTTTGATCGTGGTGACTTTTATCCTGCAGAGCCAGCGTGATGCCGATGAACTCTGAGGAGCGGCGGCGAAACCCAGGGGCTGTTGCCGTTTCGATGCGGCCGCGCCGCAGCCTAGTGACCACCCCTTACCCTTACTCGCAGAGCCAACGTGATGCTGACGAGCTTTAGCCTAAGCCAGCTGATCCTGATCAGCGCCGCCTACCTGCTGATCCTGTTCGGCGTTGCCTGGATCAGCGAGCACGGCCTGATCCCTCGTTGGATCATCCGCCATCCACTGACCTACACCCTGTCGCTGGGCGTATATGCCAGCGCCTGGGCGTTCTACGGCACGGTCGGCCTGGCCTACCAATACGGTTACGGCTTTCTCGCCAGTTACCTCGGAGTTTCCGGCGCATTCCTGCTAGCGCCGGTGCTGCTCTATCCGATCCTGCGCATCACCCGCACCTACCAGCTGTCGTCACTGGCCGACCTGTTCGCCTTTCGTTTTCGCAGTACCTGGGCCGGCGCCCTAACCACCGTATTCATGCTGATTGGCGTGCTGCCATTGCTGGCCTTGCAGATGCAGGCGGTGACCGACTCGATCGGCATTCTCACCCAGGAGCCGCTGAAGGAAAGGGTCGCCCTAAGCTATTGCGGGCTGATCATCCTGTTCACCATTCTGTTCGGCGCCCGGCATATCGCCACGCGCGAGAAACATGAAGGCCTGGTGTTCGCCATCGCCTTTGAATCTGTGGTCAAGCTGGTCGCCCTCGGGGCAATCGGCCTGTACGCCTTGTATGGTGTATTCGACGGCCCGAAGGATCTGGAACTGTGGCTGGTGCAAAACAAGGACGTGCTGAGCAGCCTACACACGCCGTTGCAGGAAGGCCCCTGGCGCACGCTACTGCTGGTGTTCTTCGCCTCGGCCATCGTCATGCCGCACATGTACCACATGACCTTTACCGAGAACCTCAATCCGCGAGCAATGGTCAGTGCAAGCTGGGGACTGCCACTGTTCCTGCTGCTGATGAGCCTGGCGGTGCCACTGATCCTCTGGGCCAGCCTGAAACTCGGGGCCACTACCAACCCCGAATACTTCACCCTCGGCCTGGGCATCGCGGTCAACAGCCAGACCCTGGCGCTGATCGCCTATGTCGGCGGCCTCTCCGCCTCCAGCGGATTGATCATTGTCACCACCCTGGCGCTGTCCGGCATGCTGCTCAACCACGTAGTACTGCCGCTGTACCAGCCGCCAGCCGAGGGCAATATCTACCGCTGGCTGAAGTGGACGCGGCGCGCCCTGATCTCCGTCACCATCATGGCCGGCTACGGCTTCTATCTGTTACTCGGCGCCGAGCAGGACCTGGCCAACCTGGGTATTGTCGCCTTCGTCGCTACCCTGCAGTTCCTCCCCGGCGTGCTCTCGGTGCTGTACTGGCCGACCGCCAACCGTCGCGGCTTTATCGCCGGTCTGCTGATGGGCATCGGTGTCTGGGTGGTGGGCATGCTGCTGCCGATGCTGGGCAACCTGCAAGGCCTCTACCTGCCGTTTTTCGATGTGGTGTATGTGCTCGATGACAGCAGTTGGCACATGGCCGCGATCGCTTCGCTGGCCGCCAACGTGCTGGCGTTCACCCTGGTCTCGCTGTTTACCGAGGCCAGCGTCGAGGAAAAGAGCGCCGCCGAAGCCTGCGCAGTGGATAACGTCCGACGCCCGCAACGGCGCGAGCTGCTGGCGCTGTCACCGCAGGAGTTCGCCACTCAGTTGGCCAAACCACTGGGCGCCAAGACGGCGCAGCGCGAGGTCGAGCAGGCACTGCGCGATCTGCACCTGCCGTTCGACGAAGGCCGCCCCTATGCCCTGCGCCGCCTGCGCGACCGCATCGAAGCCAACCTCTCTGGCCTGATGGGACCGAGCGTCGCGCAGGACATCGTCGAAACCTTCCTGCCGTATAAGTCCGGCAGCGAAAATTACGTCACCGAAGACATCCACTTTATCGAGAGCCGCCTGGAGGACTACCACTCACGCCTCACCGGCCTGGCCGCTGAGCTCGACACCTTGCGTCGCTACCATCGGCAGACGCTGCAGGAGCTGCCGATGGGCGTCTGCTCGCTGGCCAAGGACCAGGAGATCCTGATGTGGAACAAGGCCATGGAGGAACTCACCGAGGTGCCGGCGCAGCGTGTGGTCGGCTCACGCCTGTCGACACTGGGCGAACCCTGGCGCGACCTGCTGGAGCGTTTCATCGAACTGCCCGATCAGCACCTGCACAAGCAGCAACTGGAGCTGGACGGCCAGATACGCTGGCTCAACCTGCACAAGGCGGCCATTGACGAGCCACTGGCACCGGGCAACAGCGGTCTGGTGCTGCTGGTCGAGGACCTCACCGAAACTCAGTACCTGGAAGACAAGCTGGTACATTCCGAGCGTCTGGCCAGCATCGGTCGCCTGGCCGCCGGCGTGGCCCATGAAATCGGCAACCCGATCACCGGCATCGCCTGCCTGGCGCAAAACCTGCGCGAGGAGCGCGAAGACGACAGCGAGCTGACCGAAATCAGCGGACAGATTCTCGAGCAGACCAAACGCGTGTCACGCATCGTCCAGTCGCTGATGAGCTTCGCCCACTCGGGCGAGCATCAACAGGCCGATGAGCCGGTGTGCCTGGCCCAGGTGGCACAGGATGCCATCGGTCTGCTGGCACTCAACCGGCTCGGCATCGAGGTGCACTTCTTCAACCTGTGCGACCCCGATCACTGGGCCGAAGGTGATCCCCAGCGGCTCGCCCAAGTGCTGATCAACCTGCTTTCCAACGCGCGTGACGCCTCGCCGCCGGGCTCGGCAATCCGGGTCAAGAGCGAGGCTTCCGAGCACACCGTCGACCTGATTGTCGAAGACGAGGGCAGCGGCATTCCCAAGGCCATCATCGAGCGTTTGTTCGAGCCGTTCTTCACCACCAAGGACCCCGGCAAAGGCACGGGACTTGGCCTCGCACTGGTCTATTCGATCGTGGAAGAGCATTATGGACAGATAACAATCGACAGTCCGGTAGACCCCGAGCAACAGCGCGGCACCCGAATACGGGTGACGTTACCGCGGCATGTCGAGGCGACGTCCGTAGCGACTTGAACCAGCGACCTGAGACCGCCAAGAGACCGTATTAATGCCTCATATTCTGATCGTCGAAGACGAAACCATTATCCGCTCTGCCCTTCGCCGCCTCCTGGAACGCAACCAATACCAGGTCAGCGAAGCCGGCTCGGTGCAGGAAGCGCAGGAGCGCTTCAGCATTCCCAGCTTCGACCTGATCGTCAGTGACCTGCGTCTGCCGGGCGCCCCCGGCACCGAACTGATCAAGCACAGCGAAGGCACGCCCGTGTTGATCATGACCAGTTACGCCAGCCTGCGCTCGGCGGTCGATTCGATGAAAATGGGCGCGGTCGACTACATCGCCAAACCCTTCGACCATGATGAAATGCTCAAAGCGGTGGCACGCATTCTGCGCGACCACCAGGAATCCAGGCACATCCCGAGCGAACGCAGCAACGCCAACAGCAGCCGCAACAGCGAGAAGGCCGTCGATAACAGTAACGGCGAGATTGGCATCATCGGCTCCTGTCCAGCCATGCAGGAGCTGTACAGCAAGATCCGCAAGGTGGCGCCGACCGACTCCAACGTACTGATTCAGGGTGAGTCTGGCACCGGCAAAGAACTGGTCGCCCGCGCCCTGCACAATCTGTCCAGACGCGCCAAGGCGCCGCTGATTTCAGTGAACTGCGCGGCGATCCCGGAATCGCTGATCGAATCCGAACTGTTCGGCCACGAGAAGGGCGCCTTCACCGGCGCCAGCGCCGGCCGCGCAGGCCTGGTCGAAGCCGCCGACGGCGGCACCCTGTTCCTCGATGAAATTGGTGAGTTGCCGCTGGAAGCCCAGGCCCGCCTGCTTCGCGTACTGCAGGAGGGCGAGATTCGTCGGGTCGGCTCGGTACAGTCACAAAAAGTCGATGTCCGCCTGATCGCCGCTACCCACCGCGACCTCAAGGGCCTGGCCAAGATCGGCCAGTTCCGTGAAGACCTGTATTACCGACTGCATGTGATTGCCCTCAAGCTACCGGCGTTACGCGAGCGCGGCGCCGACGTAAGCGAAATCGCCCGCGCCTTTCTCCTGCGCCAGTGCATGCGCCAGGGACGCGAGGACCTGTACTTCGCCCCGGATGCCGAACAAGCGATACGCCACTATCCCTGGCCGGGGAACGTGCGCGAACTGGAAAATGCCATCGAGCGTGCGGTCATCCTCTGCGAGAGCACCGCTATCTCGGCCGAGTTACTGGGCATCGACATCGAACTGAGTGGCCTGGAAGAGGACGACGACTTCGTCGGCCTGCCCGCCCAGGCGAGCAACAGCAGCCTTGAACCCACCGAAGACCTGTCGCTTGAGGATTACTTCCAGCACTTCGTGCTCGAACACCAGGACCACATGACCGAGACCGAGTTGGCGCGCAAGCTCGGCATCAGCCGCAAATGCCTGTGGGAGCGACGCCAGCGTCTGGGCATTCCACGGCGCAAGTCCGGCGCGACTACCGGGTAACGCACGCGACGACAGATGAGTGCGCGAGAGGTTCCTCACACTGTTACCGCTTCAACACTTAGTAACAAAAGCCGGGTCTTATGGTAACGAGAACCCGGCTTTTTTATACCTGCCGATCACCACACACTTCACGCAAGCCTTTGTTTTAAAAGGATTCTCTAAAACTGGCACGGCATCTGCTTTATCTCTGGCACAACAACAATAACAAGCAATGCCACAGACAATAAAAACAAGACGTATCGACTCCAGCACAACAAAAACAACAGGGCGGAGGCGCAGCTAACTGATTCTTTTGGAGAGGAATTGCCTTTGGGGCTTGCCCCATAACCAGGCTGAGAACAATAAAACTGCTCGAAGGCAGTGCCTGTACTGGTTAGGTCACAACGTGACCATGGTAGCGTCAGCATCCAAAGCAATCCGTTTGCTACTAACTCCCAGCTTGGGA
This sequence comes from Pseudomonas taeanensis MS-3, assembly GCF_000498575.2. Taxonomy (GTDB): domain Bacteria; phylum Pseudomonadota; class Gammaproteobacteria; order Pseudomonadales; family Pseudomonadaceae; genus Aquipseudomonas; species Aquipseudomonas taeanensis. The sequence goes on along the minus strand of NZ_AWSQ01000001.1, from coordinate 1,793,231 downwards.
GGTTTTCCAAGGGTCTCTGACTCAATGGAACGGGTAAACCAACAAAAACAACAAGCCCGCCATAATAATAAAAACAAAGCACGCACCTACTTGGGGGGGAGCTTAGGCTCCCCCAGTAGCTTCAACCCTCCCAGCTTCGACTGCCATCCCTCGCTTCCTACACCATCCCCCGACTCAATGCTAGAATCCGCAGCATCCATGCGGTCATCATTTATTCTGGCCGGTCATTTCGTCATACAGTGCCCCTTATGCTGAAAAAGCTGTTCAAGTCTTTACGCTCCCCGCTGCGCCGCGCCAAACATTCGCACAGCACCCCAGAAGTGCTGAGCAATCACCAGCACCCCATACGTCGTGGACAAATCAGTCGTTACGCCACAGGTATCGTCGAGCGCCTGCAGAAAGCCGGCTATCAGGCCTACCTGGTCGGTGGCTGCGTACGCGACCTGCTGCTGGACATCGACCCCAAAGACTTCGATGTGGCCACCAGCGCGACGCCCGAGCAGGTGCGCGCCGAGTTTCGCAATGCACGGGTGATCGGTCGCCGCTTCAAGCTGGTACACGTGCATTTCGGCCGCGAGATCATCGAAGTCGCTACCTTCCGCGCCAATCACCCGCAGGGAGATGAGGAAGAGAACAGCAATCTGGCCTCGCGCAATGAAAGCGGACGGATTCTGCGTGACAACGTCTACGGCAGCCTTGAAGACGATGCCCAGCGCCGCGACTTCACCATCAACGCGCTGTATTACGATCCGAGCAGCGAGCGCATTCTCGATTACGCCAATGGCATGCATGACATTCGCAATCACCTGATCCGCCTGATCGGCGACCCAACTCAGCGCTACCAGGAGGATCCGGTGCGGATGCTGCGGGCGGTGCGTTTTGCCGCCAAGCTGGATTTCGAGATTGAGAAGCACAGTGCCGCGCCGATCTACAAGCTGGCACCGATGCTCCGCGAGATCCCCTCGGCACGCCTGTTCGATGAGGTCCTCAAACTGTTCCTCGCCGGTTACGCCGAGTACACCTATGAACTGCTGGTCGATTACGGCTTGTTCGGCCAACTGTTCCCCCCCCNNCGGCTTGTTCGGCCAACTGTTCCCCGCCAGTGCCGCTGCGCTCAAGCAGAACCCTGACTACACCGACCAGTTGATCCGCAATGCCCTGGCCAATACCGATCTGCGCATCCAGCAGGGCAAAACCGTGACCCCGGCCTTCCTCTTCGCCGCTCTGCTCTGGCCGGCGCTGCCAGCCCGGGTATTGTTGCTGCAAGAGCGCGGCATGCCGCCGATTCCGGCAATGCAGGAAGCCGCCCACGAGCTGATCGCCGAGCAATGCCAACGCATCGCCGTGCCAAAACGCTTCACTCTGCCTATCCGTGAAATATGGGACATGCAAGAGCGTCTGCCGCGCCGCAGTGGCAAACGCGCCGACATGCTTCTGGACAATTCCCGCTTCCGCGCCGGCTATGACTTCCTCCTCCTGCGCGAAAGCGCGGGCGAGCAGACCGACGGCCTCGGCGACTGGTGGACGGACTATCAGGACGCCAGCGACAGCGAACGACGCGGCATGATTCGCGACCTCAGCAGTAAAGACGACGGTCCTGGCGCGCCGCGCAAGCGTAAGCGCAGCGGCAGCAAACGCAAGCGCAGCCCCAGCACCGAAGGGGCTGCAAGACCGGACCAGGAGTGATGGAGCGCGTCTATATCGGTCTCGGCAGTAACCTAGCCGAGCCGCTCAAGCAGCTGCGCGGCGCCCTGACAGCACTGGCCGCCTTGCCGCAGACGCAGCTGCTGGCCCAGTCCTCGTTCTATGTCAGCGACCCGCTCGGCCCAGCGGATCAGCCGCGCTACGTCAACGCGGTAGCCGCACTGGATAGCGCGCTCGAACCGCTGGTCTTGCTCGACGCCCTGCAAGCCATCGAGTTGAGTCAAGGTCGCGAGCGCAAGGCCGAACGCTGGGGACCTCGCACCCTCGACCTGGACATTCTGTTGTTTGGCGAGCGCCTACTGAATAATGCCCGCCTGACCGTGCCGCATTACCATATGCACGCCCGCGCCTTCGTTCTGTATCCCCTGGCCGAGCTGGCTCCAGAACTATGCCTGCCGGACGGCCGGGCACTCAGTGAACTGCTCGCCGCCTGCCCTTTCGCAGGGCTGGAGCGCCTGCCGGCCTGAACGCGGTGTGCGCGCGCGCGTGCGGCGTTAGCCACGCGATGAACGACCGCACGGTGCCGCTTCGGCTGAGAAATCAGCGGCCTCAGCAGGGCGCATAACAGCCTGGCTCGGGTGTCGGCGGTAACGTCAGTAACAAGTCGGTAACACCCGCAATTGACTTCAAGCCCCCCCATCAGGACTATAGGCGTCCCGTTGCCCAGCACCGGTGCAAAACGAGGCCAATGCAGGCCATATTGAAGCAGTTCAACAGCTTGCTGAATGCCTGAGTGAGGACGATTCTCATGCCAGAAATTACCCTGACCACCCTGCAAAGCCTCAAGCAGAGCGGCGAAAAAATTGCCATGCTGACCTGCTATGACGCCACCTTCGCCCATGCAGCCTGTCAGGCTGGCGTCGATGTACTGCTGGTCGGCGACTCCCTCGGTATGGTGCTGCAGGGGCATGACAGCACCCTGCCAGTCAGCATCGCCGACATGGCTTACCACGTCGCCAGCGTCAAGCGCGGCAACCAGGGTGCATTGATCCTCGCTGACCTACCCTTCATGGCCTACGCCACCACCGAGCAAGCCCTGCACAACTGCGCAGTCCTGATGCAGGCCGGCGCGCACATGGTCAAGCTGGAAGGCGCGGCCTGGTTGGCCGAACCCATTCGCCTGCTGGCCGAGCGCGGCGTGCCAGTCTGCGCCCACTTGGGCCTGACCCCGCAAGCGGTGAATATCCTTGGCGGCTACAAGGTTCAGGGTCGCCAGGAGGCTCAGGCACGGCAAATGCGCGCCGACGCCATGGCCCTGGAACAAGCCGGCGCCGCCATGCTGCTGCTCGAATGCGTCCCCAGTGAATTGGCTGCGGAGATCAGCCAGGCAGTGAATATCCCAGTCATCGGCATCGGTGCCGGTAACGCCACCGACGGTCAGGTACTGGTGCTGCATGACATGCTCGGACTGTCCCTGAGTGATCGCACGCCTAAGTTCGTGAAAAACTTCATGGCTGGCCAGAGCAGCATCCAGACGGCGCTCAGCGCTTACGTCAAAGCGGTCAAAGACCAGAGCTTCCCCGCAGCCGAACACGGATTTTCTGCATGAACACGGTTAAAACCATCCGCGAACTGCATGCCGCTGTTGCCCAGGCCCGCGCCGAAGGCAAGCAGATAGGTTTCGTGCCGACCATGGGCAACCTGCATGCCGGGCATACCGCGCTGGTGGCAAAAGCCGCCCAACGCAGCGACTTCGTGGTCGCCAGTATCTTCGTCAATCCGCTGCAGTTCGGCCCCAACGAAGACCTTGGCACCTACCCGCGCACCCTCGCCGCCGACCAGGAAAAACTGTTCGAGGCCGGCTGTCACTTGCTGTTCACCCCGGATGTCGAAGAGATATACCCCGGCGGCATGGCCGGCCAGACCCGCGTCTGCGTGCAAGGCGTCGCCGAAGGACTGTGCGGTGCCAGCCGCCCTGGCCATTTCGACGGAGTCGCCACCGTGGTGACCAAACTGTTCAACATGGTGCAGCCGGATCTAGCCGTCTTCGGCCAGAAAGACTTCCAGCAACTGGCGGTGATTCGTACCTTGGTGCGTGATCTGAATATGCCCGTGCAGATTATCGGCGAACCGACTGTGCGCGCAGAAGATGGCTTGGCATTGTCCTCACGTAACGGTTATCTGAGCGAAGAGCAACGCCGTGCGGCGCCTGCGCTGTATCGCAGCCTGCAGCAGATTGCCGCATCCATTCGCAGCGGCGAGCGTGACCTTGCCAAGCTGATCGCGATCGCACAGCAGCAGCAAACGGCCGCCGGCTTCCGCCCTGACTACCTGGAAATTCGCGAGTCGAACAGCCTGCGAGCCGCCAGCCCGGAGGATCGCCAGCTGGTCATTCTGGCTGCTGCGTTTATTGGCAACACCCGCTTGATCGATAACCTGGCGTTCGATCTCGATGCAGTGACTTAACCGACCACCTGTACCCTTGCCGCGCTTTTATCGCCGAGCGCACACTTCAGTCGCCGTCTGTGGACCGCCAAGAAACAGCCATGCACGCCATCATGCTCAAAGCCAAGCTGCAGCGCGCCGAAGTCACTCACGCCGTGCTCGATTACGAGGGGCCTGCACCATTGATGGGGAATGGCTGGACCTGTCCGGCATCCAGGAGTATGAGCAGATCCATATCTACAACATCGACAATGGCGAGCGCTTCACCACCTATGCAGTTCGCGGCGAAGCCGGCTCGCGGATGATTTCAGTAAACGGTGCAGCCGCGCACAAGGCCAAGGAGGGCGACCGCGTGATCATTTGCGCTTACGCCCATTACAGCGAGGCCGATCTGCTCAACTTCAAACCGCGCCTGCTGTACATGGCAGCAGGCAACGAGTTGAGCCACACCAGCACCGCCATTCCGCAGCAGGTTGCCTAATCCTGTACCCAGGCCGTTACACTAAAAGCCCGGCACACGAGCAGTGTTCCGGGCTTTTTATTGCCCCCCGCTTTTTAAGCACGCACCAGCAAAAGGAAGCCTCCGCATATGGCGTACTACCAGCACCCGCTCGATGTCACTGCCCTGCCCTCTTGGCAGGCTCTGCAAACTCATCGCGCCAGCTTGCAGAACTTCAACATGCGCGAAGCGTTCAGCACCGATCCAGAGCGCTTCAGCAAACTGTCGCTAAGCAGCTGTGGAATATTTCTCGATTACTCGAAAAATCTGATTAACCAGGAGACCCGCGAACTACTGGTCAACTTGGCGCAAGAAACCGGTTTGGCCCAGTCGATCCGCGCCCTATTCGATGGTGAACCGATCAATGCATCGGAAGCCCGTCCGGCGCTGCATACCGCCCTCCGCCGCCCCATCGGCGACAAGGTACTGGTCGATGGCGTCGATGTGATGCCGGAGGTGCAGCGAGTGCTGCACCAGATGACCGAGGTGGTCGGCAGCATCCACGATGGCTTGTGGCGCGGTTACACTGAAAAGCCCATCACCGACGTGGTGAATATCGGCATTGGTGGCTCGTTCCTCGGTCCGCAACTGGTCTCCGAAGCGCTGTTGCCATTCGCCCAACGCGGTGTGCGCTGCCATTACCTGGCCAATATCGATGGCAGCGAATTCCATGAACTGTCGGCCAAGCTGCGGGCGGAAACCACGCTGTTCATCGTCTCCTCGAAATCCTTCAGCACCCTGGAGACCCTGAAGAATGCCCAGGCCGCTCGCCGCTGGTACCTGGCCCAGGGTGGCTCAGAAGCGCAGCTGTATCGGCACTTTATCGCGGTGTCGAGCAATCGCGAGGCGGCGGTCGCGTTCGGCATCCACGAAGAAAATATCTTTCCCATGTGGGACTGGGTCGGCGGGCGTTATTCGCTATGGTCGGCCATCGGCTTACCGATCGCCATGTCCATCGGCATGTCCAACTTCAAGGAGCTGCTGTCCGGTGCCTACAGCATGGATGAGCATTTCCAGAGCGCACCGTTCGAAGACAACATGCCGGTACTGCTGGCCCTGCTGGGCATCTGGTACGGCAATTTCTGGGACGCGCAGAGTCAGGCGATCCTGCCGTACGATCATTACCTGCGCAACATCACCAAGCACCTGCAGCAGTTGGACATGGAGTCCAACGGCAAGCGCGTACGCCAGGACGGCAGCCCGGTGAGCTGTGCGACCGGCCCGGTGATCTGGGGCGGCGTCGGTTGCAACGGTCAGCACGCATACCACCAGTTACTGCACCAGGGCACACAGCTGATTCCGGCGGACTTTATCGTGCCGGTGGTCAGTTACAACCCGGTCGCCGACCACCACCAATGGCTGTACGCCAACTGCCTGTCACAGAGCCAGGCCCTGATGCTGGGCAAGAGCCGCGCAGAAGCCGAAGCCGAGCTGCGCGCCAAAGGCATGAACGAAGAGCAGGTACAGTTCCTCGCCCCGCACAAAGTGATTCCCGGCAACCGCCCGAGCAACACACTGGTACTCGAGCGAATCAGTCCGCGCCGCCTCGGAGCGCTGGTCGCGATGTACGAGCACAAGGTGTTCGTACAGAGCGCGATCTGGGGCATCAACGCCTTCGACCAGTGGGGCGTCGAACTGGGCAAGGAGCTGGGCAAGGGGGTTTACCAACGCCTCACCGGCGATGAGCAGCAGCCGGCGGAAGATCCCTCCACTCAAGGTTTGATCGACTATTTCCGCGGTCGCCATCGCGGCTGAAAGCTCCCGGCCGACCCAACATACGTCGGGTCGGCCGGCCCATAAAACACGGCTACGCACTCAATCACCGGACCTCCCGAGCGCTTGGCACCCTGCATCTGAGACAACCTTCGGCGCGAACCTGCGCCCCTGCCAAAAGCGCACGCCAGCACTTGAATCAAACAGTGACTTGGGTGCTACCCTTACGGACATCGCGGAAACACAACAAGAAGGCCCCGCCATGTTTGAGATCACTCGCCACCCCGTCAGCGCTGCAGTGCGTCAGCGTGCCCACCTCAACGACGACGACTACCAGCGTCTGTACCGACAATCCATCGAGCAGCCTGAAACCTTCTGGGCCGAGCAGGCGACGACCTTTCTCGACTGGTTCAAACCCTGGCGCAGCGTGCACCACGGCGACATGCGCAAAGGCCAGGCCAGCTGGTTCAGGGACGGCCAACTGAACGTCAGCTATAACTGCATCGACCGCCACCTGGAGCAGCGCGGCGAACAGATTGCCCTTATCTGGGAAGGCGACAACCCTGCCGAATCCGCCAACATCACCTACCGTAAACTGCATCACCACGTCTGCCGCCTGGCCAATGTGCTGAAGAGTCGTGGCGTACAGAAAGGCGACCGGGTGTGCATCTACATGCCGATGGTGCCGGAAGCGGCCTATGCCATGCTCGCCTGTACGCGCATCGGTGCGGTGCACTCGGTGGTGTTCGGTGGTTTCTCTGCCGACGCCCTGCGTGATCGCATCCTGGATGCAGATTGCCGCACCGTGATCACCGCCGACGAAGGCGTGCGCGGCGGCAAGTACGTGCCGCTCAAGGCCAGCGTCGACAAGGCGCTGCAAAGCTGCCCGAACGTCTCGACCGTGGTGGTGGTCGAGCGTACCCAAGGCAAGATCGACTGGGTCGAGGGCCGAGATCTCTGGTACCACGAGGCACTGCAGAAAGTCGACGACGACTGCCCGGCCGAACCGATGGACGCCGAGGACCCGCTGTTCATCCTCTACACCTCGGGCAGTACCGGCAAACCTAAGGGTGTGCTGCACACCACTGGCGGCTATCTGTTGATGGCGGCCATGACCCACAAGTACGTATTCGACTACCACGACGGCGACATCTATTGGTGCACCGCCGATGTCGGCTGGGTCACCGGGCACAGCTACATCGTCTATGGCCCGCTGGCCAATGGCGCCACCAGCCTGATATATGAAGGCGTACCGAACTACCCCGATGCCTCGCGCTTCTGGCAGGTGATCGACAAGCACCAGGTGAACATCTTCTACACTGCGCCAACCGCCCTGCGCGCGCTGATGCGCGAAGGCGAAGATCCGGTCAAGCAGACCTCGCGCAGCAGCCTGCGTCTACTCGGCAGTGTCGGCGAGCCGATCAACCCGGAAGCCTGGGAGTGGTACTTCAATGTGGTCGGCGACAGGCGCTGCCCGATCGTCGACACCTGGTGGCAGACCGAAACCGGCGCCATCATGATCACCCCGCTGCCCGGCGCCACCGACCTCAAACCCGGCTCGGCGACCCGGCCGTTCTTCGGCGTGCATCCGGTCCTGCTGGATGAGCAAGGCCAGGAAATCGAGGGTGCGGGCTCAGGCGTGCTGGCGATCAAAGCCAGTTGGCCGAGTCAGATACGCAGCGTCTACGGCGACCACCAGCGGATGATTGATACCTATTTCTCCGCCTACCCAGGCTACTACTTCAGTGGTGACGGCGCACGCCGCGATGAGGACGGCTACTACTGGATCACCGGACGCGTGGACGACGTGATCAATGTGTCCGGCCATCGCATCGGCACCGCCGAAGTGGAAAGTGCCCTGGTCCTGCACGATGCGGTCGCCGAAGCCGCAGTGGTCGGTTACCCACATGATCTCAAGGGCCAGGGTATCTACGCCTTCATCACCCCGATGAACGGGATAGAGCCGAGCGAGGCGCTACAAAAGGAGCTGCTGACCCTGGTCAGCAAGGAAATCGGCGGTTTCGCCAGACCGGAGCTGATCCAATGGGCGCCGGGCCTGCCGAAAACCCGTTCGGGCAAGATCATGCGGCGCATCCTGCGCAAGATAGCCTGCAACGAACTGGACAACCTCGGTGACACCTCTACCCTGGCCGACCCGTCCGTGGTCGACGACCTGATCGACAAGCGCCTCAACCGCTGAGACAAGCATCACCCGGGCACGCGCTGCCGTGCCCTCTGTTGCAGCGCTTGAAGGTGCAGCCGCGCGGTCGTCCCAAGCCGCTTCGCCGCCTCGTCATCCCTGATGAGGCGGCAGCCTGTTCAACCTGAACGCCACCAGCTCAGATCGACAGACCTAACGCCGCGCCAACCACAACAAACCGAAGCCCCCACTGCCACTAGGCCGTATAGCGAGGTGTTACCCAGCTTGCCTGCTCACATAAGGCTGCCACTAGCTGGCCGACCGTACGGGTTCATGAGCTGGTCGTGGGCAAAGTCCATGTGCCACCATAACCGCCTTCGCGGCTCGCCGCGCCTGTCACTGTGAGGATCGATTCATGCAAGAAGTCGTTATCGTCGCCGCCACCCGCACCGCCATCGGCAGCTTCCAGGGCGCGCTGGCGGGCATTCCTGCCACCGAACTGGGCGCTGCGGTGATCCGCCAGCTGCTTGCGCAAACCGATCTGAATGGAGCCGAGGTCGACGAAGTGATCCTCGGCCACGTACTGACCGCTGGCGCAGGGCAGAACACCGCACGTCAGGCTGCGATCAAGGCCGGTCTGCCCCATGCAGTGCCAGCCCTGACCCTCAACAAGGTCTGCGGCTCGGGTCTGAAAGCCCTGCATCTGGGCGCCCAGGCGATCCGCTGCGGCGATGCCGAGGTGATCATCGCCGGCGGCATGGAGAACATGAGCCTGGCTCCCTATGTCATGCCCAAGGCTCGCACCGGTTTGCGCATGGGCCATTCCCAACTGATCGACAGCATGATCACTGATGGACTGTGGGACGCCTTCAACGACTACCACATGGGCATCACCGCCGAGAACCTGGTGGACAAGTACGCCATCACCCGTGAGGCGCAAGACGCCTTCGCCGCGGCCTCGCAACAGAAAGCCTGCGCCGCCATCGAAGCCGGGCGTTTCGTCGAAGAGATCACCCCGATCCTGATTCCCCAGCGCAAGGGCGAGCCCCTGGCCTTCGCCACCGACGAGCAGCCGCGCGCCGGCACCAGCGCCGAATCCCTGGGCAAACTCAAGCCGGCGTTCAAGAAAGACGGCAGCGTCACCGCCGGCAACGCCTCCAGCCTCAACGACGGCGCCGCCGCAGTGCTGCTGATGAGCGCGAGCAAGGCCCAGGCGCTCGGCCTGCCGGTACTGGCGCACATCGCCGGTTACGCCAATGCCGGCGTCGACCCGGCGATCATGGGCATCGGCCCTGTGTCCGCAACTCGCCGCTGTCTGGAGAAGGCCGAGTGGAGTCTGGAGCAGCTTGACCTGATCGAAGCCAACGAAGCCTTTGCCGCCCAGGCCCTGGCGGTCGGCCAGGAGCTGGGCTGGGATGCCAGCAAGGTCAACGTCAACGGCGGTGCCATCGCCCTTGGCCACCCGATCGGCGCCTCCGGCTGCCGGGTACTGGTGACCCTGCTGCACGAGATGATCAAGCGTGATGCCAAGAAAGGCCTGGCAACCCTGTGCATCGGTGGCGGTCAGGGCGTGGCCCTGGCCATCGAACGCGACTAACAGGCCGTTGAAAAATGTAGCGAGCGAAGACTAGGGCCGTGCCCGCTCCCTTTGGGTAACGGCATTTCCCACATCCATGTGGGTCATAAGGCGAAATCAGTTGCAACACAGCGAAGCGAAGTAACAGCCGGAGGCTGGCCCGCAGGGTGAGCGTAGCGAATCAAAAGCGCAGTGTACGAGTTGTACATGAGCATTTTGAGACGCCGCGCCCCGGGCTGATTTCAACGCCGCATAGCCGAGCGCAGTAGCTTTTCAACGGCCTGCTAACGCCTGGCACTCGCACTAGCTGCCTCGGCGCCGCTTGCCGTAGGCGATCTACTGCCTGCGCGCCACCTCCTCGCAACGAGGAGCGCTGGACAGGACGTCCGAACGCCGGCGCCGCTCCGAGAGAAGGCGCCGACGCTTTTCTTGCTAGACTGCGCACCTCCCTCCTATTCCGAGCCATCGCGCATGCCTGCTCTCGACCAGGCGCTGCGCGCCGCCCTGCACAATCGCCAAGCCCTGCTGAATGAGCTGCACCAACAAGGCACCGATTGCTACCGCCTGTTCCATGGCAGCCAGGAAGGTGCCAGCGGCCTGACAATAGACCGCTACGGACCGCAGCTGCTGGTACAGAGTTTTCACCATAGCCTTGAGCGCGATCAGCTGCTGCGCCTGGCCGAGCAATGCCGCGAGCAGCTCAACCTACCCCTGCTGCTGGTGTACAACGACCGCTCCCAAGGCAACTCGCGTATCGACCGCCAGGACCCCATCTACCCAGCCGAGCCCGACGCGCTGGCGGATTTGATTGGCCATGAATGGGGCCTCAACTACCGAGTGCGTGGCCGTCATGCCGGCCAGGATCCGCTGCTGTTTCTCGATCTGCGCAATGCCCGCGGCTGGGTCAAGGCGCACAGTTCCGGTAAAAGCCTGCTCAATCTGTTCGCCTACACCTGCGGAATCGGCCTCAGCGCCGCAGCCGGCGGCGCGAGTGAGGTGCTCAACCTGGATTTCGCCGAGGGCAACCTGGCGGTTGGTCGCGAGAATGGCATGCTCAACCCCGAACTGACTCCGATGCAGTTTATCCAGTCAGATTATTTCCCGGCCATCCGCCAGCTGGCCGGACTACCCATTACCCAGCGTCGCGGGCAAAAACTGCCGACTTACCCACGCCTGACATCACGCCAGTTCGACCTGGTGTTTCTCGATCCGCCCGCCTGGGCCAAGAGCGCGTTCGGCACTGTCGACTTGCTACGCGACTATCAAAGCCTGCTCAAACCGGCACTGCTCGCCACCGCCGAGGATGGCGTGCTGATCTGTTGCAACAACCTGGCAAAGGTCAGCCTGGCCGACTGGCGCGAACAGGTCCTGCGTTGTGCCAGCAAACTCGGGCGCCCTGTGCGTGAGTGCCAGGTACTGACGCCGGCGGCGGACTTCCCCTCGCTCGACGGCCAACCGCCGCTGAAGACCCTGATCCTGCATTTCTAAAGGTCGGCCCCGCGCGGCAGAAACCTCGGTGGCGGAGAAGGAACCGTCCGCACATGCCATACTCCAAGGCATTTCTCGTCGGGATAGATGACGCCTCGCCATGTACAACGGAATGAAACGCGCCGCCGCTGCCCTGCTGATTGCCGCAGCCCTCTACAGCCTACTCGGCTTCCTGATCCTGCCCGGGATTGCCTTGCGCCTGGCCAACCAGCAATTGGCTCTCTACGCTACGCTGCCCGCCAAACTTGAGCGCCTGCAGCTCAACCCATTCAGCCTGGAGCTCAGCCTGTGGGGCCTGCACATCGGCGAACAGGAACAGCAACAAGTGGCCTTCGAGCGCCTGTACGCCAACCTGCAACTCGACAGTCTATGGAGTGGCGCGCTGCACTTGGCCAATGTTGAGCTGGATCAAGCCCGCAGCCAGGTGCTGCTCGACAAACAGGGCAGGCTCAATCTGGCGCAACTGTTCAAGCTGCCCGAGCGCCCCACGGCCGCACCGGACGAAGTACCAGGCGAGCCGTTCCCGCTGCGCATCGACCGGATCAAACTGACCGAGGGTAAGCTGCACTTTGCGGATCGACGTCCGAGCGACCCCATAGAACTCATCTACGACGACCTTAGCCTGGAACTGCAGCACCTCAGTACCCTGCCCGACGACAACGCTGAAATAACCCTGACCGCTAATGGTCCTGAAGTTGGGCGGATAGACTGGCGTGGTCAGATCAGTTTACGGCCACTCAGTTCCAGCGGCCACCTGACACTCAGCCAAGGTCAGTTGAAAAGTCTCTGGCCCTATGTACGCGATGCCGCCCCACTGGTGCTGGATAAAGGCCAAGTCAGCCTGGCCACCGACTACCACCTGAAGCTGGGCGAGAAACTCCAGCTGCTGCTGAACAACACCCAGATCCAAGTCAAATCTTTCGCCATCAAAGCACCGACTGGCCGGCCGCTGGTTAAGCTGGCCAATCTGCAGATCAGCGATGCGCGCCTGGACCTGGCTAAACAGCAGATAACGGTGGGCAAAGTCCGTAGCCAGCAGCTGGAGACCTGGGCTGCCCGCGAGCGCGATGGCCAGCTGGACTGGCAAACACTGCTGCTACCGACAGCGCAGGACAGCAGCTCAGCCGCTCAGAAGCCGGCAAAAACACCACGACCAGTCAAACAGCAGAACCCGGCAGCCAGCAAACCCTGGCAAGTGGTGCTAGACGATGTGCAACTGCGTGATTACCAGGCTCATCTGGTCGACCGCCTGCCAGAGCAGGAGGTGACGCTCGAGCTCGGCCCGCTAAACCTCGACCTGCAAAACCTCGATAGCCTCGGCACTTCACCCTTCCATCTCAAACTGGATAGCGGACTGGGCGAACAGGGCCAGCTGCAGGCCGAGGGTCAGATACAACTGAAGCCGACGTCTGCCACCCTTAAAGTCAGCACGCGCGACATCGACTTGCGTCTGGCTCAGGCCTATCTGAGCCCCTTCGTGCGCCTCGAACTGCGCAGCGGCCTGCTCGGCAGCGATCTGCAGGTCGACCTGAGCAGTACCGCACCACTGGCGCTCAGCGTCTCCGGTAAGGCCCAGGTCAACCAGCTGCACACCCTCGACAGCCTCAAGGAGCGCGATTTCGTACGCTGGCAGCAGCTCAACCTGGACGGCCTGAACTACCAACACGGCGACAGCCTGAAGATCGCTAGCGTGCGCCTGAACCAACCCTATGCACGCTTTATCATCAACGAAGACCTCACCACCAATGTCAGCGACTTGCTGATCGCTCAGCCGGTGACCGCCACCTCGACTGCGGCCGCCCCCTCGGAGTCGACCAGCCAACCCTTAGCCATTCACATCGGCGAAGTGGTCATAGCCGATGGCTCGGCCAACTTCGCCGACTTCAGTCTGACGCCCGACTTCGCCACCGCCATTCAACAGCTCAACGGGCGTATCGGCACCCTCGACAATCGCAGTTCGAAACCAGCCAGCGTGGATATCGCCGGCAAGATCGATCGCTATGCGCCGATGAGCGTCAAAGGCAGCCTCAACCCCTTCGACCCACTCGAGAGCCTGGATATCAACACTCAGTTCAAGCAAGTCGAACTGACCACCCTGACCCCCTATTCAGGCAAGTTCGCCGGTTACCGGATTCGCAAGGGACGACTCAACCTGGACCTGCATTACCGCATCAGCAAAGGCCAGCTCAATGCGCAAAACAGCGTGGTGGTCGAGCAGCTTCAACTGGGCGAACAAGTCGACAGCCCCAGTGCAGTCGACTTGCCCATACGCCTGGCGGTCGCCTTGCTCAAGGACAGCGAAGGTAAGATCGCCATCCAGCTGCCGGTTAAGGGCGACCTCAACAATCCCCAGTTCAGCGTCATGCCGATCGTCTGGAAAACCCTACGTGGTCTGGTGCTGCGGGCCGCCCAAGCGCCCTTCAAGTTTATTGCAGGCCTGGTCAGCGGCGGCTCACAAATGGATCTGAGTCACGTGTCATTCACCTCCGGCAGTGCAGAGCTCGATACGCAGGCAAAGGCTGCCCTGGACACTCTGGCCAAGGCACTGAAACAACGCCCGGCGCTACGCCTGGAAGTGGAAGGCAGGAGCGCGCCGCTCAGCGACGGCCCACCATTGGCCGAACAGCGTCTAGCTCGCGAATACCAGAACAGCTATTACACAATTCTCCAGCGCCGTGGCACCCCGGTACCGGCCGAGGCCAGCCAGCTACAGGTGCCGGAAGAGGAAAAAGCCGCGCTGCTCGAAGGTATCTACCGCACTCGCCTGAAACAGCAGCCGCCCATCGAGTGGGCCCAACTGGAGTCTGAACAACGCGCCGCCCAGTTGCGCAATGCCGTGCTGCAGCTCTGGGCACGGAGCAAATTATTGCCGCGTCGGCTGGCCCAAGCCCGCGCCGCCACGATCAAGGACTTCCTGGTCGACCGAGGGGGCCTGGCAAACGAGCGTATCTACCTGCTGGACGTCAGCCTTGATCCTGCACCGGTGGGCGGCAAGGTGAACACCGCACTGCACCTCGATAGCCAATGAACTGGAGCCGATGATGCGCACTTACCTGCTCGGCCTGGCATTGCTCCTCTGTTGCAACGTCAGCGCCCATGCCGACACCCTGCGCTGCGGCAGTCAACTGGTGGGTGTCGGCGATCGCGCCTTCGAAGTGCAGCAAAAATGTGGCGAACCGACCCATCGCGACCTGGTCGGCTATACCCTCGGCCCCTACGATCGGCGTGAGCTCAAGATAGAGGAATGGATCTACGGCCCGAGCAATGGCGTGCTGACTATCCTCACCTTCGAGGGCAATCGGCTAACCCGCATCGAGCGCCGCCGCAGTCACTGACAGACCAGTGACTGCGGTGTAGGCTGACCCCTGCACATCGATTTCAGGAAGAACCCCGGTGAAGTACCTGTTGCTCTCCTTGCTGCTACTGACCAGCGCAGCCGAAGCTTCGACGCTGCGTTGCGGCAGCGCGTTGATTAGCCGCGGCGATCCCAGCAGCGAAGTCCTCAGTAAATGTGGTGAGCCGGTCAGCCGAGACTTTCTTGGCTACCGCGAAACGCTAGACGCCTATGGCTTTCGCAACGAAGTTGCGGTTGAGGAATGGAGCTATGGCCCGCGTAATGGCATGTATCACTTCCTGCGATTCGAGGGGAATCGGCTGATCAAAATCGACAGCAAGCGCGGCAACTGACAAACCACAGGCCTGCTGATAACCTCGCGTTGTTTCAATCAATCGGACAAGGAAGCCTCCCCATGCGACATATACTCCCCTTCATATTTTTCTTCGCCGCTGCTAGCGCCGATGCCTCCCTGCGTTGCGAAAAAGGCATCGCTAGCGAAGGCGATCGCAGCATCGAAGTTCAAGCAAAATGTGGCGAAGCGAACAGCCGCGACTTACTCGGCTATACCTTGAACGCCAACGGCGATCAGGAAAAGCAAATTGAAGAGTGGGTCTATGGTCCACGCAGTGGCATGTTTTACTATTTGACGTTCGAGGGCGGACGCCTGAAAAAGATCGACAGCAAGCGCGGCAACTAAGGCGAGCAACCCCATAGGTGCAGCCTCCTCGCAACCAGGCACCTAGGCCACATACGCTTTATAGGTACGCCGCTTTAACTGTCCAGCGCTGACAAGAAACCCTGCCTGATATCGATATTGAGCACGGGTCTTTAGCAAATGCAAAAGCCCCCGCAAGCAATACTCGCGGGGGCTTTTGAGTGACAGTGCTTACAACTTGCTGCTGAAGTCGCGTACTTCCTGTTGGGCCTTTTCCTTGGTCCAGCCATAACGCTCCTGCAGCTTGCCGGCCAAATACTCGCTATGGCCTTCGGCAACATCCAGGTCATCATCGGTCAGGTTGCCCCAACGCTCCTTGATCCGGCCACTGACCTGCTTCCACTTACCTTTGATCACATCGGAATTCATGCTGTTGTCCTCCTTGGATGACGCCAGACCCGAACAGGCCGGACGTATATCGTCACACTTAGTTGGCGGACTTCAGGCCGTCGGCAGACACTGCGGTGACGCCCTTGATCTCCTTGGCCTTGGCAATCGCCAGGTCACGCTCGGCATCGCTGGCGACCACCCCAGAGAGTGCGACCACGCCTTGGTTGGTTTCGACTTTGATATCCATGCCGCTGAGGCTGTCATCTGCAAGGAAAGTTGACTTCACCTTGCTGGTGATCCAGGTATCGGACACCGCTTCTTCAGCTTTATCCATCGTATTCCCCGCCAGCAGCGTAGGCTGCACAGCAGTAGTGTTGGCCGCGAAGGCGGTACCGGCCAACGACAGGCTGAGGGCGGTTGCAGTGATTGCGGCAAAGGCAAACTTGTTGATTGACTGTTTCATGGCTATCGACTCCTGTACGTTGCAGATTATCTGCAAGCCCGTTCCCGGCTGCAGTCTCGAGACTACTGTCGCAAGCCCTATGCCAACCCAAACAAAAAATTTATCCTTATATTTATCAACAACTTAACCAATATAAAAAATCACACTGCTCATGCAAACTGCATGCTCGAGCGAATTGCTTCAGGCAAATTGCAAGAGGCAGAACGCCATCACGACAAGCTCACCGTCCCAACGATGCATTCACCTGGCCCAGGCTCCATCCACCCTGTAACTCAGGCCAATAAGGCATTTCACAGGCCCTCGCTGGCTTATTAATGCAGCGAGAAGGTTTGGGCGTACGGCCGAGCGCTTTAGCCATATTTCCGCTGTCGCAGATGCCAAAAGCCAAACAAAAAAGGGCCCCGAGGGGCCCTTTTCTCTACAACTGAAGTGCAGGCGTTGTTACACGCCTGAGGCTTCGGCTGCCGCTACATCTTTGATCGACAGCTTGATACGGCCACGGTTGTCCACGTCCAGTACCAGAACCTTCACTTCCTGGCCTTCTTTGAGGATGTCGGTGACTTTCTCGACACGCTGATCGCTCAGCATCGAGATGTGCACCAGACCGTCCTTGCCCGGCAGGATGTTAACGAAGGCGCCGAAGTCGACGATACGCTCAACTTTACCGACGTAGATCTTGCCGATTTCGGCCTCTGCGGTGATACCCAGAACGCGCTGGCGTGCTGCCTCAGCCGCTTCCTTGGTTTCGCCGAAGATCTTGATGGTACCGTCGTCTTCGATATCGATGGACGCTTTGGTCTCTTCGCAGATGGCACGGATGGTCGCGCCACCTTTGCCGATCACGTCGCGAATCTTGTCCTGATCGATCTTCATCGCGATCATGGTCGGGGCGTTGGCCGACAGCTCGGTACGCGACTGGGCGATGACCTGGTTCATCTGGCCGAGGATATTCAGGCGCGCTTCCAGGGCCTGGCCCAGAGCGATTTCCATGATTTCTTCGGTGATGCCCTGGATCTTGATATCCATTTGCAGAGCGGTAACGCCCTTGTCAGTACCGGCTACCTTGAAGTCCATGTCACCGAGGTGATCTTCGTCACCGAGGATGTCGGTCAGAACGGCAAACTTCTCGCCTTCTTTAACCAGACCCATGGCGATACCGGCAACCGGTGCCTTCATTGGCACGCCAGCGTCCATCAGAGCGAGGGAAGCGCCGCAGACCGAAGCCATGGAGCTGGAACCGTTGGACTCGGTGATTTCCGAAACCACGCGAATGGTGTACGGGAACACATCGGCGCTTGGCAGCATGGCTGCGATGGAGCGACGAGCCAGACGGCCGTGACCGATTTCGCGGCGGCCAGTAGCGCCCATGCGACCACACTCACCGACCGAGTATGGTGGGAAGTTGTAGTGCAGCATGAAGGGGTCTTTGCGCTCGCCTTCCAGGGTGTCGAGCAGCTGCGCGTCACGTGCGGTGCCGAGAGTGGCAACCACCAGGGCCTGGGTTTCGCCACGGGTGAACAATGCAGAACCGTGGGTCTTGTCCAGCACCCCAACTTCGATGTTCAGACCGCGGACGGTACGGGTATCACGGCCATCGATACGCGGCTTGCCGTTGACGATGTTCTCACGCACGGTGCGGTATTCGATCTCGCCAAACACCTCTTTGACTTCACCGGCAGTCGGCTGGCCTTCTTCGCCTGCGAACTTGGCGACGATTTCATTGCGCAGCTCACCCAGACGGGCATAACGCTCATGCTTGACGGTGATGGTGTAAGCCTGGGAGATGGCCTCGCCGAACTCGCCGCGAATAGCGTTGAGCAGGGCAGTGTTCTCGGGCTTGGGCTGCCAGTCCCAGGTCGGCTTGGCGGCTTCGGCAGCCAGCTCGGTAATGGCCTGGATCACGACCTGGAATTCGTCGTGGGCAAACAGCACGGCACCGAGCATCTGGTCTTCGGTCAGCTCTTTGGCTTCCGACTCAACCATCAGCACAGCGTCTTTGGTACCGGCTACGACCATGTCCAGGCTGGAAGCCTTGAGCTGCTCGTAATTCGGGTTCAGCAGGTAGCCGGTTTCCGGGTGAAAGGCGACGCGCGCAGCACCGATAGGGCCGTTGAACGGAATACCGGAAATGGCCAGGGCTGCCGAAGTACCGATCATCGCAGCGACGTCCGGGTCGGTCTTCTTGCTGGTGGAGATCACGGTGCAGATAACCTGCACTTCGTTCTGGAAGCCTTCTGGAAACAGCGGACGGATCGGACGGTCGATCAGGCGCGAAGTCAGGGTCTCTTTCTCAGAAGGACGCGCTTCACGCTTGAAGAAACCACCGGGAATCTTGCCGGCTGCGTAGGTTTTTTCCTGGTAGTGCACCGACAGCGGGAAAAAGCCCTTGCTCGGGTCGGCAGTCTTGGCGCCAGTAACGGCGACCAGTACGGCGACGTCGTCGTCAACGGTGACCAGCACTGCGCCGGAGGCTTGACGGGCGATACGGCCTGTCTCGAGGGTAACGGTCGA
Organism: Pseudomonas taeanensis MS-3; assembly: GCF_000498575.2. Taxonomy (GTDB): domain Bacteria; phylum Pseudomonadota; class Gammaproteobacteria; order Pseudomonadales; family Pseudomonadaceae; genus Aquipseudomonas; species Aquipseudomonas taeanensis. The sequence continues at coordinate 1,774,370 of NZ_AWSQ01000001.1, read as the reverse complement.
CTGACCGAACTGGAATTTCTTGATGACCGGGTTCACGGTGTTTTCCTTCTCTTCATTGCCTTTGGGGAAAGCTGTTTCTTGCAGAATTCGTGGGCAACAGCGGGAGTCGAACCCGCAGCCGTCCAAAACGCGTGTGACTGAAAGGCAAAAGCTGGAAGCAGGGATAAACCCCACTTCCAGCTTCGGCATTCAGCTTCGCGTAAGCATTGCTTAGCGACGCAGACCCAGGCGACCGATCAGGGCGCTGTAACGACTAACGTCCTTGCTCTTCAGGTAATCCAGCAGCTTGCGACGCTGGTTAACCATACGGATCAGGCCACGACGCGAGTGGTGGTCCTTACCGTTGGCCTTGAAGTGACCTTGCAGCTTGTTGATGTTGATGGACAACAGGGCAACTTGCACTTCCGGCGAACCAGTGTCGCCTTCAGCTTGCTTATAGTCGTTAACGATCTGAGCTTTTTCTTCAACGCTGAGTGCCATGTGGGCTTCCTCTCAGTTAGGAAACTGCCGAAAACCAGCAGTTCCAATAGGCCGGAAATTACTTCCCGTGTTTTTTAAATGAGGCATGACCGTGCCTATTAACAGCCACCCTCGACATGGACACCGCAAACCTAAGGTTTGCGACCACCCACTACGGTCAAACCGACCGAATCAAACGACGCGGCGCTATCCGCCCGTCTTCGCTCACTTCACCTATACCGATAAAGCGACCGTTGTGATCTTGCACCCGCACCATGCCGAACTTCGGCGCTTCCGGTGCGCGTACCGGCTGCCCTTGCAACCAATAAAACGAACTGTGCTCGGAGAACTGCAGCAACGGCCAATGCTGCAGGCCACTGTCAACCGGCAGGAGAAACTGGTCGACCGCTTCATTGCCACCTTCGGCATGCACACGTTCCAGCTCTTCGAGCGTCACGGTGCGGCTTAAGTCGAAGGGGCCAGCCTTGGTTCTGCGCAGCTGCGCAACGTGAGCACCGCAACCGAGCAACTGACCGATATCCTCGACCAAGGTGCGGATATAGGTGCCCTTGCTGCAATCGACCTCCAGGCGCGCTTGCTCCGCATCGCAGGTCAGTAATTCCAGGCGCGCAATAGTAACAGAACGCGGCTCGCGCTCCACCACTTCGCCTGCACGCGCCAGCTTGTACAACGGCTGGCCATCACGCTTGAGGGCCGAGTACATCGGCGGTATCTGACTGATTTCACCGCGAAAACGCGGCAGCAGCGCTTCGATATCGGCGCGACCAACGGTCACCGGTCGACGCTCTAGCACTTCGCCTTCAGCATCCGCGGTGGTGGTGGTGATACCCAGCTGCATCAGCGTCTCGTAGCCTTTATCGGCGTCCAGCAGGTACTGGGAAAACTTGGTCGCCTCACCGAAGCACAGTGGCAATACACCGGTGGCGAGCGGGTCAAGGCTGCCCGTGTGCCCAGCCTTCTCGGCATTAAGCAACCAACGGACCTTCTGCAGCGCCGCATTGGAGCTGAAACCACGGGGCTTATCGAGCAGGATGATGCCATCGACGGCACGACGAATACGTTTCACCTGAGCCACTCGCTTACTCCTCAGACTCGGTGGATTCATCACCGTGCTGACGGTCTTGGCTGACCGCACGCTCGATCAAAGCCGACAACTCCGCACCGCGAATCACGCTGGCGTCGTAGTGGAAGCGCAGGTTCGGAACGCTGCGCAGCTTCATCGCCTTGCCCAACTGCATGCGCAGAAAACCGCTGGCATCGTTGAGCACCTTGATGCTCTGCGCCACGCCATCCACACCCTCTTGCGGCTCGCCGCCCATCACGGTGACGAACACCTTGGCGTGGCTGGAGTCGCGACTGACTTCCACCGCAGTCACAGTCACCAGACCACCCAGACGTGGGTCTTTGATTTCCATGCGGATCAACTGTGCCAGCTCGCGCTGTATCTGGTCGCCGATGCGCTGGGCCCGGCTAAATTCTTTGGCCATTTCTACTACCTTCACTCGCCACACTGCCCGGATAAGCAGCGGACCTAAAAGCGGCAAACGCCCGGCCTCGCATAAACGGGGCCGGGCGCTGCGTATCGCAACTCGCGCTTACATGCCTGTTACAGGCTGCGAGCCACTTGGACTTTCTCGAACACTTCGATCTTGTCGCCGACCTTGACGTCGTTGTAGCTCTTCACGCCAATACCGCACTCCATGCCGCTACGCACCTCGGACATGTCGTCCTTGAAGCGGCGCAGGGATTCCAGTTCGCCCTCGAAGATCACCACGTCGTCGCGCAGCACACGGATCGGACGATTGCGGTGCACCACACCTTCGACAACCATACAGCCGGCAACCGCACCAAACTTCGGCGAGCGGAACACGTCGCGAACCTCGGCGATACCCAGGATATTCTCGCGAACATCACTGCCGAGCATGCCGGTCAGCGCCTTCTTGACGTCTTCGATGATGTCGTAGATCACGTTGTAGTAACGCATATCCAGACCTTCCTGCTCGACTATCTTGCGTGCGCCGGCATCGGCGCGCACGTTGAAGCCGAACAGCACGGCGTTGGAGGCCAGCGCCAGGTTGGCATCGGATTCGGTGATACCACCGACGCCGCCACCGACCACACGCACCTGCACTTCATCGTTACCCAGGCCGCCGAGCGAACCTTGCAGCGCTTCCAGGGAGCCACGGACATCGGATTTGAGGACGATATTCAGCGTCTTCTTCTCTTCCTGACCCATGTTCTCGAAGATGTTTTCCAGCTTGCCAGCATGTGCACGAGCCAGTTTGACTTCGCGGAACTTGCCTTGACGGAACAGGGCAACTTCGCGGGCCTTCTTCTCGTCGGCCACCACAGTCATGTCGTCGCCAGCTTCCGGCGTACCATCGAGACCGAGAATCTCGACTGGGATTGCTGGACCGGCTTCCTTGATCGGCTTGCCATTCTCATCGAGCATGGCGCGGATGCGGCCATAGTTCGAGCCGACCAGAATCATGTCGCCTTGACGCAGGGTGCCATCCTGAACCAGAACAGTAGCCACGGGACCGCGACCCTTGTCGAGACGCGACTCAACCACGACGCCACGACCAGGTGCAGACGGGGTCGCTTTAAGTTCAAGCACTTCGGCTTGCAGCAGGACAGCTTCGAGCAGGTCGTCGACACCAGTACCGGCTTTCGCCGAGACGGATACGAATGGCGTATCACCACCCCACTCTTCGGAAGTCACGCCCTGAACCGACAGTTCGCTTCTGATGCGATCGAGATCGGCACCCGGCTTGTCGATTTTATTCACTGCAACGACCAACGGAACCCCAGCAGCCTTGGCATGCTGGACCGCTTCAATGGTCTGCGGCATCACGCCGTCGTCTGCAGCCACAACCAAGATCACGATGTCGGTCGCCTTGGCACCACGTGCACGCATGGCGGTGAACGCCGCGTGACCCGGGGTATCGAGGAAGGTCACCATGCCGCGCTCGGTTTCTACGTGGTAGGCACCGATATGCTGAGTGATGCCACCGGCTTCACCCGCGGCCACTTTGGCGCGACGGATATAGTCGAGGAGCGAGGTCTTACCATGGTCAACGTGACCCATGACAGTGACAACCGGCGCACGGGAAATCGACTCACCCTCGAACTTCAGGTATTCGGCCAACTGATCTTCGAGCGCGTTGTCGCTGACCAGCTTGACCTTGTGACCCAGTTCTTCAGCGATTAACTGTGCAGTTTCCTGATCCAGTACCTGATTGATGGTCACCGGAGTGCCCATCTTGAACATAAACTTGATCACTTCCGCGGCCTTCACCGACATCTGCTGTGACAGGTCGCCCACGGTGATTGTTTCACCGATCAGAACGTCACGCACGATGGGGCCAGCCGGGCTGGTGAAGCCGTGCTGGTTGCGTTTTTTCAGCTTCGACTTGCCACGGCCACCGCGGCGGAAGTTGTCTTTTTCCTCGTCGATAGTGCGCGGAGCTACACGCGGTGCAGGCGCCTTTTCCTTAACGGTTGGGCGGTGCTGCGTGGTTTTGCGCTCACCACGACGGTCTGAGTCGTCATTGCGCGGCTTATCGGTGCGGCGCGGCTCATCTTTCTTGCGCTCCTCAACGACCGGCACAACTGCAGGCACGTCAACTACTGCGGCAGTTGCAACCGGCGCAGCAACTTCCCCAGTCTTGGCTGCAGAGCTTTGACGCTGCGCCTCTTCCTCGGCACGACGCTTGGCATCGGCTTCGGCCGCCAGGCGTGCAGCTTCGGCTGCCGCACGCTGCTCTTCAAGCTCGCGCTGCTTCTCGGCTTCAATCTCTTCAGCGCTGCGCTTGACGAAAGTTTTCTTCTTGCGAACTTCAACGCTGATGGTCTTGCTACCAGCCACTCTCAAGGTGCTAGTAGTTTTGCGCTGCAAGGTAATCTTGCGTGGCTCTTCAGCCTTTTTATCGCCGTGGCTGCTCTTAAGATGAGCGAGCAGGGCTTGCTTCTCGTTATCGGTGACAACTTGCTCGGCACTGCTGTGCGGCAAACCTGCCTCACGCATCTGCTGCAGCAGGCGCTCTACCGGTGTGTCGACCACTTGGGCCAGTTCTTTCACCGTGACTTGCGACATGCACTTCTCTCCTCAGGCCGTAAAACTTACTCGAACCAATGGGCTCGGGCGGCCATGATCAGCTTGCCGGCACGCTCAGAGTCGATGCCGTCGATGTCGAGCAGGTCGTCAATCGACTGCTCGGCTAGGTCTTCGCGGGTAATCACACCGCGCACTGCCAGTTCCTGCGCCAAACCTTTGTCCATACCCTCAAGTGAGAGCAGGTCTTCGGCCGGGTGGCTGTCTGCCAGCTTTTCTTCAGTGGCGATGGCTTTGGTCAGCAGGCGATCTTTAGCCCGCGACCGCAACTCGTTGACGATTTCATCATCGAAACCGTCGATGCTAAGCATCTCTTCCATCGGCACATAAGCGATTTCTTCCAGGCTGGTGAAACCTTCGTCCACCAACACCTGAGCCAGCTCCTCATCGACTTCCAGTTCGTCGATAAAACGCTGAAGAATATCGCCAGTCTCAGCCTGCTGCTTGGCCTGAATGTCCGCCTCGCTCATGACATTGAGCGTCCAACCGGTCAACTGGCTGGCCAAACGTACGTTCTGACCACCGCGACCAATGGCCTGAGCCAGGTTGTCTTCGCCGACAGCGATATCCATGGCATGAGCATCTTCGTCGACGATGATCGCCGCAACTTCGGCCGGCGACATGGCGTTGATCACGAACTGCGCGGGATTGTCATCCCACAGCACGATATCCACACGTTCACCAGCCAGCTCGCCAGACACCGCTTGTACGCGCGAACCGCGCATGCCAATACAGGCGCCTTGCGGATCGATACGCTTATCCTTGGAGCGAACGGCCAACTTAGCGCGAGAACCCGGGTCCCGCGAAGCGGCCATCACCTCAATCAACTCTTCGGCGATTTCCGGCACTTCAATGCGGAACAACTCAATCAGCATTTCCGGCGCAGTACGCGAAAGAATCAATTGCGGGCCACGATTCTCGGTGCGAATTTCCTTGAGCAGCGCACGCATGCGCGCACCCACACGGAAAGTCTCACGTGAAATGATGTCCTCACGAGCCAGCAGGGCCTCGGCATTGTTACCCAGGTCAACGATGACGTTGTCGCGGGTGACTTTTTTCACGGTGCCCGAGATGATTTCGCCCAATCGCTCACGATAGGCTTCGACCACCTGGGCACGCTCGGCTTCACGTACCTTCTGCACAATGACTTGCTTGGCAGTCTGTGCAGCGATACGGCCGAACTCGATCGACTCGATCTTCTCTTCCAGGACCTCACCGACTTTCGCGTTTGCTTCCATCGCCTGCGGCATATCGACCGTCAGTTGATGTGCCGGATCTTCGAAATCGGCCTCTTCCACCACAGTCCAGCAACGGAAGGTTTCATAGTTGCCCGTTTGGCGATTGATCGCCACGCGCAACTCGACCTCGTCTTCAAACCGTTTTTTCGTCGCTGTGGCCAAGGCCAGTTCCAGCGCTTCAAAAATTACGCTAGCCGGCACACCCTTTTCATTGGATACCGACTCAACAACCAGCAGTACTTCTTTGCTCATCGTACGCCTCGCCTTTCGCAATCCATTGGATCCGCGGGATCCGCGTCTCAATCAAACCGGGGAATAATATTGGCCTTGTCGATCAAGTCGATCGGCAACAGGAACTCGTGGTCATCCACCTGCACTACCACGTCCTGCTCTTCCACTCCGCGAAGGAGGCCCTGAAAGTTGCGGCGCCCTTCGAAAGGCGAACGCAGCTTGATTTTCACTTGCTCACCGGCATGACTGGCGAATTGCTCCAGGGTGAACAGTGGTCTATCCATGCCTGGCGAAGACACCTCGAGGGTGTACTCGGCACTGATCGGATCTTCGACATCGAGAACGCCGCTGATCTGTCGACTGACTTTCTCGCAATCTTCAATGAGAACGCCATTGGCATGGTCGATATAAATTCGCAGCAGTGAGTGCCGCCCTTGCGACAAAAACTCGATGCCCCAGCACTGATAGCCAAGGGCCTCGACTACTGGGGCCACCAAGGCCTGCAACTGTTCTAGCTTGCTCGACACCTGAGCCCCTCGCGCATGCTGTGAAAATAAAAAAAGGGCGAAACGCCCATCCTGTTAACCGCCCTCTAAAGGCCGGCAATACTGTCTCCCAGCTAGCAAAAAGCCCCTTAACAGGGGCTCCGCTACTACTGGTTGCGGGGGCTGGATTTGAACCAACGACCTTCGGGTTATGAGCCCGACGAGCTACCAGACTGCTCCACCCCGCGTCAAAGCTGGGGCCGAAGTATACGGCCGAACCCATCAAAGGGTCAACCGACGCTCCAGCAACAAGAAAGCCCGCATACAGCGGGCTTTCTTGAAAATTGGTACCGAGGAGGGGACTCGAACCCCTACAGCCTATGGCCACTACCACCTCAAGGTAGCGTGTCTACCAATTCCACCACCTCGGCAAAAACGTTTACTGCTGCTCTGGAGCCTGAGGCACATCCGCCGCATTTACTGCTGGCTTTTGCTCTTCGAGCACCGGCACATCTTCAGCTGCCGGTTTTTCCTGCTGCACTTCCAGCATTGCTGGATCAGGCAAACCCACCTGAGTTAGCGCATCAGCTTTTTCTTTAGCAAAGTAGCCTAAGCCCAAGCTAGTTAAGAAAAAAGCGGTGGCGAGTATACCAGTAACGCGACTCAAAAAGGTAGAGGAACCTTGACTACCGAAAACGGTACCAGAAGCACCCGAACCAAATGAAGCACCCGCATCGGCACCCTTACCCTGCTGCAACAGAACCAGAACGACCACACCGATCGCTCCCAGCAGATGAAAAACAACTATGACTGTTTCCAGCATCTTTTCAGTTTCCTGCGGCGCGACAAATCGCACCGAACTCATCCGCATTCAGAGAGGCTCCACCCACAAGCCCCCCATCGATATCCGGCATACCGAACAACTCGGCTGCATTGGCGGCCTTGACACTGCCGCCATAAAGAATTCTTACACCACTCGCCACTTCAGCACTTTTATCTGCCAATTGCGCACGAATGGCTGCATGCACTTCCTGCGCCTGCTCGGGCGATGCGGTCAAGCCAGTACCAATTGCCCACACCGGCTCATAAGCCACTACAGCACGAGCAAACACCTCGACACCCAAGGCATCAACTACGCCAGCCAACTGACGCCCAACCACCTCAAGCGTCTTACCTGCCTCACGCTGCTCCAGGGTTTCCCCCACACACAGCACCGGAGTCAAGCTGCAGGCTTGAGCGGCCGCAAACTTGCGAACCACCCAATCATCGCTCTCACCCAGCAGCAAGCGCCGCTCAGAATGGCCAACCAACACCATCGAGCAACCTACGTCCTGCAACTGACAGGCCGCAATCTCACCAGTCAAAGCCCCTTGCTGCGGCTCGATAGCACAATCTTGCGCACCAACCCCTACAGCGACCCTGCCCAGCTCTTCGACGACCTTAGCGAGATATACATACGGCGGAAAAACAGCAACCTCAACATCAGCCGGTAATGCCAGCTCACGAAGACCCATGATCAGCTCTGCTACGCCTGCGCGGGAACCGTGCATTTTCCAGTTACCAGCAACCAAAGGGCGGCGCATGCTTTACCTCGTCGGTCAAAGAGGGCGCAGATGTTACCCAACGGCACCTGGACTGGCAAGCCGTATCAGGTGCAAACCTTCGCAACAACCTCAGCCAATTCATCGGCATAGCTGCGCACCTGGGTTTCATCATCCCCTTCAACCATCACTCGCACCAATGGCTCGGTACCAGATTTACGCAACAACACCCGTCCTCGCCCGGCCATGCGCTCAGTCACTTTTGCGCTGGCATCCTGCACTGCCGGGTGATCCAGCGGATCTATACCACCAGCAAAACGCACATTGACCAACACCTGCGGACACTTGCGCAACCCCTGGCGAGCCTCAGCCAAGCGCTGCTCGCGCCGCTTGAGCGCCAACAGCACCTGCAAGGCAGCAATGATCGCATCACCTGTGGTGGTGTGCTGGAAGCACACCAGGTGCCCGGAGTTCTCCCCGCCCAGCTGCCAATCTCGCGACAACAGCTCGGCAATAACGTAACGATCACCGACCTTGGCCCGCACAAAGGGTATACCTAAGTCGGCAAGCGCCAACTCGAGACCGAGATTACTCATCAGCGTACCGACTACGCCACCTTGTAACTTCCCACGCTCCTGCAAATCGCGGGCAATGATGAACAGCAGCTCGTCACCATCAACCAAAGTGCCAGTATGATCGACCATCAACACACGATCGGCGTCACCATCAAACGCGATGCCTAGATCAGCATGCTGAGCCACGACTTCAGCTTGCAGCGCCTCAACGTGAGTCGATCCGCATGCGGCATTGATGTTCAACCCATCAGGTTGCGCCGACAACACAGTGACCTGAGCGCCGAGCTCGCGGAAAACACTTGGCGCCACTTTGTATGCGGCACCGTGAGCGCAGTCGACAACGATCTTCAGACCCGCAAAATCAGTATTAGTCGGCACACTGCTTTTACAGAATTCGATATAGCGACCAGCTGCGTCATTGATCCGCGAGACCTTACCCAACTGCCCAGACTCGACCACCGTCATCGGCGCATCGAGCAACTCCTCGATCATCAACTCGACTTCATCCGGGAGCTTGGTGCCCTGCCCCGAAAAAAACTTGATGCCATTGTCGTGGTGCGGATTGTGTGAGGCGCTGATCACGATGCCGGCCTCGGCATGGAAGGTGCGCGTCAAGTAGGCGATAGCCGGTGTTGGCATCGGACCCAGCAACATGACGTCCGCCCCTGCAGCAGACAAACCCGCCTCCAGCGCCGACTCGAACATATAACCAGAGATCCGCGTGTCCTTGCCAATCAGGATGCGGCACTTGCCCTGCTTACGAAAGGCCATGCCCGCAGCCCAACCGAGCTTGAGCATAAAGTCCGGAGTAATGGGAAATTCGCCGACGCGCCCACGGATACCGTCAGTACCAAAATATTTTCTACCCATCAGCCACGCATCCTTCTCATTTATTCAGCCGCTTCGACTGCAGCGATCATGCGTACCACATCGACCGTCTCGGCCACGTCATGCACCCGCAGGATATGCGCGCCCTTGGTCACCGCCAGAGCGGCCAAGGCCAGGCTGCCAAACAAGCGCTCACCCACCTCATGCCCCAGCACCCCGCCGATCATGCTTTTGCGCGACACACCGACCAACAACGGCCGCCCCAAGTCGAGTAGCGACTCGAGGCGCTTGAATAGACTGAGATTGTGCTCCAGGGCTTTAGCGAAACCAAAGCCCGGATCGAGGATTATTCGCTCGGCGGCAATTCCAGCGGCGGCGCACACGGCAATTCGCTGCGCCAGAAAATCACGCACTTCGCTCAGCACATCCGCATATTCAGGACTTTGCTGCATGGTTCCCGGCTCGCCCCGCATGTGCATCAGGCATACCGGCAAGCCACTATCGGCGGCGGCCTCAAGAGCGCCATCGCGCCGCAATGAGCGCACATCGTTAATCAGCCCCGCACCCAAGCGAGCACTCTCGCGAATCACTGCCGGCGTCGAGGTGTCCACAGAAATGATCACATCCAGCTCGGCCGCAATGGCTTCGACCACTGGCGCTACACGCTCGAGCTCTTCTGCCGGCGAGACCCGCAGAGCCCCCGGCCGCGTCGACTCTCCACCCACATCGATCAGCGTCGCGCCAGCCAGCACCATGGACTCGGCATGGCGCAAGGCGGCATCGCGCTGACCATAGCGCCCGCCATCGGAAAACGAGTCGGGGGTGACATTCAAAATGCCCATCACTTGCGGACGGGACAAATCAAGAAACCGGCTGCCGCAAGGCAGCCGGTTCAAGTCAAGCGATACAGACATGGCAGGCCTTAATGTTCGGCAGCAGGACCACCTACCGGCTTTTCGGGCAGGTCAGGCTCAGTAGGTTTAACCGCAGGCACATCTGCATCACCCGCACCACCGTCCCAGTCACGCGGCTCGCGCGGCGGGCGACCATTCATGATGTCGTCGATCATGTCGGCATCGATGGTTTCATACTTCATCAAGGCTTCGGCCATGGCATCGAGCTTGTCGCGATTTTCCGCCAGCAAGCGCTTGGCCGTGGCGTAGCACTCATCAATGATGCTGCGCACTTCGAGGTCGATCATCTTGGCCGTGTCAGCCGACACATTGTTGTGCTGGCTGCCCATGCTGCGACCTAGGAAGACTTCACCCTCTTCCTCGACATACATCAGCGGGCCGAGCTTCTCCGACAGCCCCCACTTGGTCACCATGTTCCGCGCCAACTGAGTAGCGCGCATGATGTCGTTAGAAGCTCCGGTGGTTACACCGTCGAAGCCCAGCGTCATTTCCTCGGCAATACGACCACCAAACAGTGAGCAAATCTGACTGATCAGCGCGCGCTTGCTCAGGCTGTACCGATCTTCCTCCGGGAGGAACATGGTCACCCCCAAGGCACGACCACGGGGAATGATCGAGACCTTGTAGACCGGATCATGCTCAGGAACCAGACGCCCGACGATTGCGTGACCCGCCTCATGGAAGGCCGTATTGAGCTTCTCTTTCTCCGACATGACCATGGTCTTGCGCTCGGCGCCCATCATGATCTTGTCTTTGGCCAGTTCGAATTCTTTCATCTCGACTAGGCGCTTGCCGGCACGGGCAGCGAACAACGAGGCCTCGTTGACCAGGTTGGCCAAATCGGCACCGGAGAAGCCAGGCGTACCACGAGCAATAACCGCGGGAGCGACATCTTCACCCATCGGCACCTTGCGCATGTGCACCTTGAGAATCTGCTCGCGACCGCGAATGTCTGGCAGGCTCACGACCACCTGGCGATCGAAACGACCAGGGCGCAACAGAGCAGGGTCGAGCACATCTGGGCGGTTAGTGGCGGCGATGACGATGATGCCATCGTTCATTTCAAAGCCGTCCATCTCTACCAGCAACTGATTGAGAGTCTGTTCGCGCTCATCGTGACCGCCACCCATGCCTGCACCACGATGACGACCGACTGCGTCGATTTCATCGATAAAGATGATGCACGGCGCATGCTTTTTCGCCTGCTCGAACATGTCTCGTACGCGCGAGGCGCCGACACCGACGAACATTTCCACGAAATCGGAGCCGGATATGGTGAAGAACGGTACCTTGGCCTCGCCGGCGACAGCCTTGGCCAGCAACGTCTTACCGGTACCCGGTGAGCCGACCATCAGTACGCCGCGCGGGATGCGCCCACCAAGGCGCTGGAACTTGCCCGGGTCGCGCAGAAACTCGACCAACTCGCTGACTTCTTCCTTGGCCTCATCGCAACCTGCAACGTCGGCAAAGGTGGTCTTGACCTGATCTTCAGACAGCAGACGCGCCTTGCTCTTGCCGAAACTCATCGGCCCGCCCTTGCCACCGGCGCCCCCCTGCATCTGGCGCATAAAGAACATGAACACTGCAATGATCACCAGAATTGGAAAACTGGCCACCAGCAACTGAGTCCAGATGCTTTGTTGCTCCGGCTGCTTGCCGACAATCTCGACGTTGTTGTCGATCAGGTCCTTGATCAGGCCGTTATCCTGGATAGCCGGACGAACGGTCTCGAACGGAGAGCCGTCTGCGCGCACGCCGCTGATGATGAAGCCATCAACCGTAACCCGCTTAACCCCGCCATCCTGAACCTGCTGGATAAACTCGGAATAATTGAGCTTGTTCGACTCGCTCGGCGTGGAGAAATTGTTCATCACAGTCACTAGGACTGCGGCGATGATCAGCCACAGGATCAGATTCTTTGCCATGTCGTTCAATTAACTACCCTCTGAAGCAGGCCCCGTGCCGAAGCGCGCTTCGCATGACGACCAGTTATGTACCGATCTAACTTACTACACAACGTCCGCACCTGGCAGACACCGTCTGTAACCCTTTATGAGTCGCAGCCCCAGCCGACTCTTCTACTTCACGTTGGACTGGCGAGCCAGCCCTTGGTTGCATCGAATCTATAAGCCGCGAAAACCACGCCCGAGCAGATACTGCTCACGCGAACGATCACGCGATGACAGTGGCTTGCGCATCTGCACTTTGTCGAACATCCCGCGGACCTGCTTGTGGTACAGATCAAAACCTTCGCCCTGGAAAATCTTGATCAAAAAGTCACCACCCGGGCATAACACGCGCCCGGCCAGATCCAACGCCAACTCGCACAAATACATGGCGCGCGCCTGATCGGTAGCCCTTACTCCACTCATATTGGGGGCCATATCGGAAATCACAAGGTCTACCGGCTTTTTGCCAATCGATTCAAGTATCTGGGTAAACACCGCATCCTCGGTAAAGTCACCTTGAATGAAGGTAACGTCAGGGATGCTGTCCATCTCCAGAATATCCGAGGCGATCAAAGTACCCTTGTCACCAATCACCCGACTGGTCACTTGCGACCAGCCGCCCGGCGCGGCGCCCAGATCGACCACGATCATGCCCGGGCGAAGGATGCGATCGCGCTCCTGAATTTCCAGCAGCTTGTAGCTCGCTCGCGATCGATAACCGTCCTTTTGCGCCATTTTGACGTAGGGGTCATCGAAGTGTTCTTTCAGCCACCGCAGGCTTGTTTTGGAACGGGCCAAGTGGCACCTCAAATTAGCAATGTGTGAATATCTGGGCGGCCCCGAAGACGCTCGGGTAAACTGATCGCCGTTTTTACCAGACCAGACGCAGGGTTCAGATTATGCCGCTCACTCAGGAGCAGAAGAAACAATTCAAATCTATCGGCCACCACCTAAAGCCAGTATTGATCGTGGCAGACAATGGTTTGACCGAAGGCGTACTGGCCGAGCTGGAGCGCGCGCTGAATGATCACGAGCTGATCAAGGTGCAGCTGCGCATTGTTGAGCGCGCCGACCGTCTCGCCACCATCGACGAGCTGTGCAAAGCCGGCAAAGGGGAGCTGGTACAGGTAATCGGCAAAATGGCCTTGATCTACCGCAAGAACCCCAAGCCGAACAAAAACCTGTCCAATATCAGCCGCGCTCACGGCTGATATTCACAGCAGGCTGGAAGCTTACACGCCTCCAGCCTAGCTACACCGCTTAACTGCGCCGTGCAGGTACGGGCTGCAATACCAACAGCAAGCCGCAGAACGCCAACACCAGGTAGCTGAACAGCAACCAGGGCCGCGCATCCGGCCACCACTGGCGCACCGCGAAATATCCAGCTGCCATGAGCAGCACACAGAGCAACAGCTGGCCACGCATATCGCGCCACAGACTGGCTATACGCTCAGCCCGCACCAACACCACCACCTGCAAAGCAGCGCACACAGCCGCCAAGCCAATCAGCAGGGGCGTGAGCGCGTCAGCGACCTCCTCAACCAGCAAGGGTGCCAGACCCAGCTTGGCCAAAGCCGGCAGCATCACGAAATGCAGCAACCAGAGGCCACCAACCCAGAACGTCTGAGCCAGCAGCCAGCTGATGCCCCCAGCACCCAGTGCCGCGGGATTAGATATGACGGACCTCGACAATCTCGTACTCGACCGTACCGCTCGGGGTCTTTACCGTCACCACATCACCCTCTTGCTTACCGATGAGGGCGCGAGCAATAGGCGAGCCAACTGAAATCTTACCGAGTTTAATCTCCGCCTCGTCCTCACCGACGATCTGGTAGGTCACGCTTTCGTCAGTATCGACGTTGGCGATCTCAACTGTCGTGCCAAAGATCACCTTGCCCGTGTGCGCAATGCTGGTCACATCAATGACCACCGCATTCTGCAGACGACCTTCGATATCGCGCACGCGCGCCTCGACCATACCTTGCTGTTCGCGCGCAGCGTGGTATTCGGCGTTTTCCTTGAGATCACCCAGCTCGCGCGCAGTACCGATGTCCTGGCTCAGCTTGGGTCGCACCACCTTGGTCAGATGGGCCAGTTCTTCTTCCAGGGCGCGAGCGCCCTGGACCGTCATGGGGTATTTAGTCATGCCTTGATTCCTGCATGGAGATCCTGCAAGCGGCGCACGGTCTTCTCGGGACCGAATTTGAGCGCCTCACAGATCGCCTGACCCGCCGCAATGGTGGTGGTGCAGTAGATCTTGTGCTGCAGGGCGTTACGACGAATGGAGTAGGAGTCGGCAATCGATTGACGCCCCTCGGTGGTGTTGATGATCAGAGTGACCTCGTCGTTCTTGATCATGTCGACCACATGCGGACGCCCCTCGGTCACCTTGTTGACCCGACGCACGGGCAAGCCGGCGGCCTCGATGAGCTTGGCGGTACCGGCGGTGGCCACCACCTCGAAACCCAGCTCTATCAGGTCACGGGCGACTTCGGCCACCAAGGGCTTGTCATCATCGCGTACGCTGATAAACGCGCAACCGGAGTTCGGCAACACTTCACTGGCACCCATCTGAGCCTTGGCAAAGGCTTCACCAAAGGTATCGCCAACCCCCATCACCTCGCCGGTGGACTTCATTTCTGGGCCGAGGATCGGGTCGACGCCAGGGAACTTGGCGAAGGGGAACACCGCTTCCTTGACGCTGTAGAAGTTGGGGATTATTTCCTGGGTGAACTCGAGTTCCGCCAGGGTCTTGCCCGCCATCACGCGCGCACCGAGCATTGCCAGGGAAATACCGATGCACTTGGAGACGAACGGCACGGTACGCGAAGCGCGCGGATTGACTTCGATAACGAAGATATCCTCGCCCTGCACCGCCATCTGCACGTTCATCAGACCAACCACGCCGAGCTCCAGGGCCATTTTCTTGACCTGGTCGCGGATCTCGTCCTGGATGTGCGCTGGCAGCGAGTAAGGCGGCAGCGAGCACGCCGAGTCGCCGGAGTGCACACCGGCCTGTTCGATGTGCTGCATGATCGCGCCAATTACCACGGTCTCGCCGTCGCAGATGGCATCGATATCGACTTCGATAGCGCAGTTGAGGAAGTGGTCGAGCAGCACCGGGCTGTCATTCGACACCTTCACCGCTTCGCGCATATAGCGTCGCAGCTCTTCTTCCTGGTAGACGATTTCCATGGCCCGACCGCCCAATACATAGGACGGACGCACCACCAGCGGATAACCGATGACCTTGGAAGCGGCCAGCGCCTCTTCCTCGCTACGCGCGGTGCAGTTCGGCGGCTGGCGCAGGTGCAGGCGCTGGACCATTTGCTGGAAGCGCTCGCGATCTTCGGCGCGGTCGATGGCATCCGGGCTGGTGCCGATAATCGGCACGCCGGCTTCTTCCAGGGCGCGACAGATCTTCAACGGGGTCTGCCCGCCGTATTGCACGATCACACCTTTCGGCTGCTCGACACGGACGATTTCCAGCACGTCTTCCAGAGTTACCGGCTCGAAATACAGGCGGTCGGAGGTGTCGTAGTCGGTGGAGACGGTTTCCGGGTTGCAGTTGACCATGATGGTCTCGTAACCGTCTTCGCGCAGCGCCAGGGCCGCGTGCACGCAGCAATAGTCGAACTCGATACCCTGACCGATGCGGTTAGGCCCGCCACCCAAGATCATGATCTTGTCGCGGGTCGACGGGTTGGCCTCGCACTCTTCCTCGTAGGTCGAATACATATAGGCGGTGTCGCTGGCGAATTCGGCGGCGCAGGTGTCGACGCGCTTGTATACCGGCAGCACTTTGAGTTTGTGGCGGTGGCTGCGCAGGCTCTTCTCGGAAACGCCGAGCAGCTTGGCCAGACGGATATCGGAGAAGCCCTTGCGCTTGAGCTTGTACATCGCATCACGGTCAATGCTGGCCAGGCCCAGGGTCTTGATCCGCTCTTCATCCTTGATCAGGTCTTCGATCTGCACCAGGAACCATTCGTCGATACGGGTCAGCTCGAACACTTCGGCGACCGTCTTACCGGCACGGAAGGCGTCACCAATGTACCAAATGCGATCGGCGCCCGGCACGATCAGCTCGCGCTTGAGGGTGCTTTCCGCCTCGGGATCGCTCAGATCGAGCATGGGGTCGAAACCGGACACGCCGACTTCCAGACCGCGCAGGGCTTTCTGCATGGATTCCTGGAAGGTCCGTCCGATGGCCATGACCTCACCGACCGACTTCATCTGGGTGGTCAGACGGGCATCGGCCTTGGGGAACTTTTCGAAGGCAAAACGCGGAATCTTGGTGACGACATAGTCGATGGCCGGCTCGAACGAGGCTGGGGTACGCCCGCCGGTGATGTCGTTGGACAGCTCGTCGAGGGTGTAACCGACCGCCAACTTGGCGGCGATCTTGGCGATCGGAAAGCCGGTAGCCTTGGAGGCCAGCGCCGAGGAACGCGACACCCGCGGGTTCATCTCGATCACTACCATGCGCCCAGTGTTCGGGCAGATGCCGAACTGCACGTTGGAACCGCCGGTTTCCACGCCGATCTCGCGCAATACCGCCAGCGAGGCGTTACGCAGGATTTGATATTCCTTGTCGGTCAGGGTCTGCGCCGGCGCCACGGTGATCGAGTCACCGGTGTGCACGCCCATCGGGTCGAAGTTTTCGATGGCGCAGACGATGATGCAGTTGTCCTTCTTGTCGCGGACCACCTCCATCTCGTATTCCTTCCAGCCGATCAGCGATTCGTCGATCAGCAATTCGCTGGTCGGCGACAGATCGATACCGCGGGCGCAGATCTCTTCGAACTCTTCGCGGTTGTAGGCGATGCCACCACCGGTGCCGCCCATGGTGAAGGACGGCCGAATGATGCAGGGGAAACCGACCTTTTCCAGAACCCCGTAGGCTTCTTCCATGTTGTGCGCGATGCCGGATACCGGGCAGGCCAGACCTATGTCCTTCATCGCCTTGTCGAAACGCGAGCGATCTTCGGCCTTGTCGATGGTGTCGGCGTTGGCGCCAATCATCTCGACGCCGAATTTTTCCAGCACGCCGTGCTTTTCCAGGTCCAGCGCGCAGTTCAACGCGGTCTGCCCGCCCATGGTCGGCAGCAGGGCGTCAGGACGCTCCTTCTCGATGATCTTGGCCACGGTGGACCACTTGATCGGCTCGATGTAAGTGGCGTCGGCCATGGCCGGGTCGGTCATGATGGTGGCTGGGTTGGAGTTCACCAGAATGACGCGAAAGCCTTCTTCTTTAAGGGCCTTACACGCCTGGGCACCGGAGTAGTCGAACTCGCAGGCCTGGCCGATAACGATCGGGCCAGCGCCGAGGATCAGGATGCTTTTTATGTCTGTACGTTTTGGCATTTTCTTACTCTCGAATCCTTGGGTCAGTCGGCGGGCTTATCGGCGCTTGGCCATGGTTTCGATAAAACGGTCGAACAGCGGTGCGACGTCAGCCGGGCCCGGGCTGGCTTCAGGGTGACCCTGGAAGCTGAAGGCGGCCTTGTCGGTACGCTCAATGCCCTGCAAGGAACCGTCGAACAGCGACTTGTGAATGGCGCGAACGTTGTTTGGCAGGCTGGCCTCGTCCACGGCAAAACCGTGGTTCTGGCTGGTGATCATCACCACGCCGCTGTCCAGATCCTGCACCGGGTGGTTGGCACCGTGATGGCCATGGCCCATTTTCAGGGTCTTGGCGCCGGACGCCAGGGCCAGCAGCTGGTGACCCAGACAGATACCAAATACCGGAACATCGGTTTGCAGTACGTCCTGGATCGCCTGAATCGCGTAGTCGCACGGCTCGGGGTCGCCCGGGCCGTTGGACAGGAACACGCCGTCGGGATTCAGGGCCAGCACCTCGGCCGCCGGGGTTTGTGCCGGCACCACGGTCAGCCGGCAACCGCGCTCAACCAGCATGCGCAGGATATTCCACTTGACCCCGTAGTCGTAGGCCACCACGTGGTACTTCAGCTCTGCGGCCGGAATCTCAGGATGGCTGTCGCTCGGGAGGTTCCACACGCTGGAGCGCCATTCGTAACGCTCGGTGCAGCTGACCACCTTGGCCAAATCCATGCCTTTGAGGCCTGGGAAGCTGCGCGCCAGCTCCAGGGCTTTCTCTTCGGTGGCATCGTCGCCAGCGAGGATGCAGCCGTTCTGCGACCCCTTCTCGCGCAGGATGCGGGTCAGGCGCCGAGTGTCGATGCCGGCGATGGCCACAGTACCGTTGGCCTTCAGGTATTCATCCAGTGGCTGCTTGTTGCGCCAGTTACTGGAGATCAGTGGCAGATCACGAATAATCAGACCAGCAGCCCAGACTCGATTGGACTCGGCATCTTCCGGCGTGGTGCCGGTATTGCCGATATGCGGATAGGTCAGGGTAACGATTTGTTGGGCATAGGAAGGATCGGTAAGGATTTCCTGATAGCCGGTCATGGCGGTGTTAAAAACCACCTCTCCAATAGTTTGGCCATCGGCACCGATGGCCTCGCCGCGAAAAATGCTGCCATCAGCAAGAGCCAAGATGGCAGGTTTAAGGGCTGGCTTACTCAAGAAAACCTCCGGAGATCAAATCGTGAAGCAAACGCAGATTGTAAAAAAGCGGGATGACGTATCGACCGTCACCCCGCTTTTTTATCTGATTCATTCTGCGTAACTTTTAGTGGACACACTAAAGCGGGAAGCTTACAGAAAAGCGGCTTTTTGGTCTACCCGCAAATGCGACCAATACGCAGATGCTCGACAGCAAACAGCAGCCTAGTTAAGCCCCAGTACGTCCTGCATGTCGTACAGCCCTGCCGCCCGACCATCCAGCCAACGCGCAGCACGCACCGCGCCCTTGGCAAATGTCATGCGACTGGAGGCCTTGTGAGTAATCTCCACCCGTTCACCGTCAGCGGCAAACAGCACAGTGTGATCACCGACTACATCCCCGCCACGCACAGTGGCGAAACCGATAGTCTCGCGCTCGCGAGCACCGGTCTGGCCCTCACGACCATAGACCGCAACCTTCTCCAAGTCGCGCCCTAGTGCGCCAGCCACCACCTCCCCCATGCGCAGTGCCGTGCCGGACGGTGCGTCGACCTTGTGCCGATGGTGCGCCTCGATGATTTCGATATCGACGTCATCACCCAGCACCCGCGCCGCAGTATCCAGCAACTTCAGACAAAGGTTGACGCCAACACTGAAGTTGGCCGCGAAGACGATCGGGATATGCTTACCCGCATCGATCAGCATCTGTTTCTCGGCCACACTGAAGCCGGTAGTGCCGATGACCATGGCCTTGCCAGCCTGACGGCAGATTTCCAGATTCTTCAGGGTCACCGAGGGGTGCGTGAAGTCAACCAGCACATCGAACTGCTCCAGTGCAGTGCGCAAGTCGCCCGACAGGCTGACACCGATCTTACCCAGGGCCGCCAACTCACCCGCATCGGCACCTACCAGACTGCTGTCGGGACGATCAATTGCCGCCCCCAAACCAGCACCCTCAGCTTGCTGCACGGCCTCGATCAGGGTCTTGCCCATGCGCCCAGCGGCGCCCATCACTGCAATACGCTGCATATCTCTACCGCTCCAATCTCGAAGCCCACCGCCACAGGGCAAACAGCAGACCCTGCGACTGCGGCCTACTTACAAGTCGCCAAAGAAGCGCTTCACACCCTCAAACCAACCATTGGCTTTCGGCGAGTGCGAGCTGTCGACAGCCAATGAGTGACGAAACTCTTCGAGCAGCTCACGCTGACGCCGATCCAGATGCACTGGCGTCTCTACTGCCACCCGACACATCAGATCGCCGGCACCACCACCACGCACTGGAGCCACACCCTTGCCACGCAAACGGAACAGCTTGCCGGTCTGGGTGCCCTCAGGGATTTTCAGCTTGACCCGACCATCCAGCGTCGGCACCTCCAGCTCACCACCCAGCGCCGCATCGGCAAAGCTTATCGGCACCTCGCAGTACAGGTGCTTGCCATCACGCTGAAAGATCGCATGCTCACGCACGCTGACCACCACATACAGGTCGCCAGCAGGACCACCCATAGCGCCCGCCTCACCCTCACCCGAAAGACGGATACGGTCACCGGTATCGACGCCAGCCGGCACCTTCACCGACAGGGTCTTGTGCTCCTCAACCCGACCATGACCATGACAGGAACCACACGGCTCAGTGATCATCTTGCCGTTGCCGTGGCAACGCGGACAGGTCTGCTGCACCGAGAAGAATCCCTGCTGCATGCGCACCTGACCGATACCTCCACAGGTGGTACAGGTCACTGGACTGGTGCCCTTCTTGGCCCCGGAACCCTCACAGGTCTTACAGTTGACCAGGGTTGGCACGCGAATGGTCACCGTGGTGCCGCGCACTGCCTCTTCCAGGTCCAGTTCCAGGGTGTAACGCAGATCGCTGCCGCGCTGCGCACCGCCGCGACCACCGCGACCACCCGCTGCACCACCAAAGAAGTCGCTGAACACATCGCCGAAAATATCGGAGAAATTCGCCCCACCACCCGGATGTCCGCCACCCATGCTCTGGTCGACGCCGGCATGACCGTACTGATCATAGGCCGCACGCTTACCCGCATCGGACAGCACTTCATAGGCCTCATTGGCCTCTTTGAACTTGTCTTCCGACGCTTTATCGTCGGGATTACGGTCCGGGTGATGCTTCATCGCCAAGCGCCGGTAAGCCTTTTTCAGCTCCGCTTCGCTGACGCCGCGCTCAACCCCCAGCACCTCGTAATAATCACGTTTGGACATTAGTTTTCTACACCCTTAAATCATCTACTCCAGACACGCCAACGCGGGAGCAAGCTCCCGCGTGGCGGATCATCCGGCGCAGCTCACGCCACAATCGGATGGAGCGGCAAGCAGCAGTCGCACCCGGCGACCCGCTGCATTTCCCACATCCTTGTGGGTCACAAGCTTGCGCTTACTTGTTTTCCTTGACCTCTTCAAACTCGGCATCGACCACGTCATCGGCTGAGCCGCTGCCGTCGCCAGCACCTTGAGCGGCAGCTTCTGGCTGCGGCTGCTCGGCGTACATCTTCTGCGCCAGCGGCGTGGTCGCCTCGGACAGGGCTGCCATCTTCGCCTCGATAGCCTCCTTATCGTCGCCCTTCACTGCAACTTCGAGTTCGCCGAGAATTTTCTCAATAGCCGCTTTCTCGTCCGCAGTAGCCTTGTCACCCGCCTCGGTGAGCATCTTGCGAGTCGCATGCACCAGTTGGTCGCCCTGATTGCGCGCGGTCGCCAGCTCTTCGAACTTGCGATCCTCCTCGGCATTGGCCTCGGCATCGCGAACCATCTGCTCGATCTCTTCCTCGGACAGACCGGAGTTGGCCTTGATCACGATGGACTGAGTCTTGCCGGTCGCCTTGTCTTTCGCACCAACATGCAGGATGCCGTTGGCGTCGATGTCGAAGGTCACTTCGATCTGCGGCACCCCACGTGGCGCCGGCGGGATCTCGGCCAGGTCGAACTTGCCCAGCGACTTATTCTGCGACGCCTGCTTGCGCTCACCCTGCAGTACATGGATGGTCACGGCCGACTGATTGTCGTCGGCGGTGGAGAACACCTGAGACTTCTTGGTCGGGATGGTGGTGTTCTTCTCGATCAGCGCAGTCATCACACCACCCATGGTTTCGATACCCAGGGTCAGCGGCGATACGTCGAGCAGCAACACGTCCTTGACGTCACCGGCCAGTACCGCGCCCTGAATGGCGGCGCCCATGGCCACGGCCTCATCCGGGTTGACGTCCTTGCGCGCTTCCTTGCCGAAGAACTCGGTTACCAGCTTCTGCACCA
This sequence comes from Pseudomonas taeanensis MS-3, assembly GCF_000498575.2. GTDB lineage: Bacteria > Pseudomonadota > Gammaproteobacteria > Pseudomonadales > Pseudomonadaceae > Aquipseudomonas > Aquipseudomonas taeanensis. The sequence goes on along the minus strand of NZ_AWSQ01000001.1, from coordinate 1,752,214 downwards.
GCGGCATGCGGGTCTGACCACCGACCAGGATCACGTCGTGGATCGAACCGACATCGACGCCTGCGTCTTTCAAGGCGATACGGCACGGCTCGATAGTGCGCTGCACCAGATCTTCAACCAGCGACTCCAACTTGGCGCGCGAAATCTTCACGTTCAAGTGCTTCGGCCCGGTGGCGTCAGCAGTGATGTAGGGCAGGTTGACATCGGTCTGCTGACTGGAAGACAGCTCGATCTTGGCTTTTTCAGCAGCCTCTTTCAGGCGCTGCATGGCCAGCGGGTCACCCTTGAGGTTCATGCCGCTTTCTTTCTTGAACTCGTCGACCAGGTAATCGATCAGGCGGATATCGAAGTCCTCACCACCGAGGAAGGTGTCGCCGTTGGTCGCCAACACTTCGAACTGGTGCTCACCATCGACTTCGGCGATTTCGATCACCGAGATATCGAAAGTACCGCCTCCCAGGTCATAGACGATCACGGTGTGGTCGCCCTTGGCCTTGTCCATGCCGTAAGCCAAGGCCGCTGCAGTCGGCTCGTTGATGATCCGCTTAACGTCCAGACCGGCGATACGACCGGCATCCTTGGTGGCCTGACGCTGGCTGTCGTTGAAGTAGGCCGGAACGGTGATGACCGCCTCGGTTACCGGCTCGCCGAGATAGTCTTCGGCGGTTTTCTTCATTTTCTTCAGAATTTCAGCGGAAATCTGCGGAGGCGCCATCTTCTGGCCGTTAACCTCAACCCAGGCATCGCTGTTGTCCGCTTTGACGATCTTGTACGGAACCATCTGGATGTCTTTCTGCACGACGTCTTCGTCGAAGCGGCGACCGATCAAACGCTTCACCGCATACAGGGTGTTGTGCGGATTGGTCACAGCCTGACGCTTGGCCGACTGCCCCACCAGAATCTCACCGTCGTTGGCATAGGCAATGATCGACGGCGTAGTGCGCGCGCCTTCAGCGTTCTCAATAACCTTGACGTTGCCGTTTTCCAGAATGGAGACGCACGAGTTGGTGGTCCCCAGGTCAATACCGATAATCTTGCCCATGTTCACTCTCCTGAAACTTTAATATTCCCGGCGCTGCGCTGTGTCAGTCGCGGTAGCTCTAAAACGCTTGACTCATAAATGGGGTCGGCGCGGCGGATTTCAAGCCTGCTCATCGATCGATGGCGACGCTGCGGCCGGCGCCTTGCTCACCACGACCATGGCCGGACGCAACAGGCGACCATTGAGCAAGTAGCCCTTCTGGAACACCTTGAGCACGCTGTTCGGCTCAACCTCGGCGCTTTCCTGCATGGCCATGGCCTGATGGTGCTCAGGATCGAATGGCGCGCCATGCGGATCAACGGCCTCGACCTGATAGCGCTTGAGAGTGTCCTGGAACAACTTGAGGGTCAGTTCCATGCCCTCACGCACCGCCTGGATCGACGTATCGTCCGGGCTCGACAGCTCGAGGCCGCGCTCCAGACTGTCGACCACCGGCAGCAAGTCGCTGGCGAATTTTTCCAGGGCGAACTTGTGCGCCTTCTCCACGTCGTGCTCGGCGCGACGGCGCACGTTCTGCAAATCAGCCGCCATACGCAGCGTGTGATCCTGCGCAGCAGCCAACTCCTCCTCCAGCACCTGGATGCGCGCGTCCATCTCATCGCCGCCGGCCGCTTCGGCCTCTGCAACAACGTCTGGAAGCTGGGTATCTTGGTTCTGTTCGTCAGCCATGCGTTTCTCCTCTAAAAATTCGACGCGAGCCTCAACTCACGTGCCTGCCGCCTATATGGGGTCAAATTCTCTCGCTTCAAGGGCACACAGAGGATTGTCAGCCCACAAATAAACACTGTATAAATAACCAGACTTTAGGCTTGGGAGGCCTCGCCATGCTGGTACACCTGTCCGTACACAACTACGCCATCGTTGAACACCTGGACCTCGAACTGGATCGCGGCATGAGCGTGATCAGCGGCGAAACCGGCGCGGGCAAATCGATCATGCTCGATGCCCTTGGCCTGACTCTGGGCGACCGAGCGGACAGCGGCGTGGTGCGCCCCGGCGCCGACAAAGCGGACATTTTAGCCAGCTTCGACCTGAGCGATATTCCCGAAGCACGCGCCTGGCTGGCCGAGCGCGACCTGGAGCAGGACGGCCCGTGCATCCTCCGCCGTGTGATCACCGCCGAAGGCCGCTCACGCGGCTACATCAACGGCTCACCCTGCCCTCAGGGCGACCTCAAAGCCCTCGGCGAACTGCTGATCGACATTCACAGCCAGCACGAACACCAGTCCCTGCTGAAAGCCGAAACCCACCGCCGCTTGCTCGACGAGTACGCCGGCAGCCAGGAGCTGTCGCGCCAGGTACAACTCGCCGCACAACGATGGAAGCAGACCAAGAGCGAACTTGAGCGCCTATCCAGCCAAGGCGACGAGCAGCGCGCCCGTCACCAGTTGCTCAGCTATCAACTCGAAGAGCTCGACAACCTGGCGCTCGGTGAAAACGAACTGGAACAGCTGGAACAGGAACACAAGAACCTGACCAACGCCGAAAGCCTGCTCAGCGCCTGCCGCCTGGTCATCGAGCAATGCAGCGAAAACGATGCCGGCAACGTGCTCTCCGCCCTGACCGGCAGCCTCAACCGCCTGGGTGCCTTTCAGGGCCAACCCGGCGCCTTGAGCGAGGCGACCAATCTGCTGGCCAGCGCCCAGATCCAGGTCGAAGAAGCCGTCGGCGAACTCAACCGCTTTCTCGACCACTTCGACGCTGACCCCGAACGCCTTCAGCAAATGGAAGAACGCCTGGACGCGATCTACACCCTGGCCCGCAAGCACCGCACCCAGCCGAACGAATTGACGGCCATGCAACAGCAACTGTTCGAGGAGCTGGAAAGCCTCAATGCCGACGACCAGGCGGTCGATCGCCTGAGCGACGAGTTGACGTCCTTTGCCCGCCACTACCAGAAAAAAGCCAGCGAACTGAGCACCCTGCGCAACGCGGCCGCAAACACGCTCGCCACCGCGGTGGAGCAGGAAATGCAAAGCCTGGGCATGCCCGGCGGACGTTTCAGTATCAAGCTAAGTCCGAACAACAGCAGCGAGCCGCACCCCAACGGCCTGGAGCAACTGGAGTTTCTGGTCAGTGCCAACCCCGGCCAGCCGCTGAAAACCCTGGCCAAGGTCGCCTCTGGCGGCGAGTTGTCGCGCATCAGCCTGGCGATACAGGTAATCACCGCACAGACTTCACGCGTGCCGACGCTGGTGTTCGACGAGGTCGATGTCGGCATTGGCGGCCCGACCGCCGAAGTGGTCGGCCAACTGCTGCGCCGCCTCGGCGATCGCGGCCAGGTATTGACCGTGACCCACTTGCCGCAGGTCGCCGCTCAGGGTCATCAGCACCTATTCGTGCACAAGCTGCGCGGCAGTGACGCCACCCGCACCGCTGTGAGCAAGCTGGACAGCGGGCAGCGTGTCGAAGAGATCGCCCGCATGCTTGGTGGCGTCGACCTGACCGAGGAATCCCTGGCGCATGCCAGGCAGATGGTCGGCAGCGCTCAAGCCTGACAGGCCACTGCCTCAGCACAGAACGCCACGCCCACTAAAAAGGCGACCCTAGGGTCGCCTTTTTCTGCTTCAGCTGCGCGCTTATTTTTTCTTGCGCACGTAGAGCACCAGATTGTGATCCACCAACTCGAAGCCGTGCTCACCAACGATCTCGCGCTGACGCTTTTCGATTTCGGGATCGAAGAACTCGATAACGTCGCCCGAATCGACACAGACCATGTGGTCGTGGTGGCCACTGTCGGCCAATTCGAACACCGCATGACCGCCATCGAAGTTGTGCCGCACAACCAGGCCTGCGGCCTCGAACTGCGTCAATACCCGATATACCGTGGCCAAACCGACGTCTTCGCCCGCCTCCATCAGTGACTTGTAAACTTCCTCTGCACTCATGTGACGCTGCTCCGCGGAGTCGAGCATCTGCAGAATTTTGACCCGTGGCAGGGTCACTTTCAGGCCAGCCTTGCGTAGTTCGCTATTTTCAACCATGGTCTGCTTTCTCGTGGAAGCGGTTTCGCAGCTTCCCTTATTACGGGTATGATCCGGGTTTACGTTGCCCAGCCAAGATAGTGGAAGTCACCCTCCGATGCAAAAAACCAAGCTCCTGCTGACCAGCCTCTCCTTCGTGGGGCTCATCGCACTCGCCGGTTGTTCATTCCCCGGGGTTTATAAAATCGACATCCAACAGGGCAATGTCGTGACGCAAGACATGATAGACCAGTTGCGGCCTGGAATGACCCGGCGCCAAGTGCGGTTTATCATGGGCAACCCGCTGCTGACCGACACTTTCCACGCCAATCGCTGGGACTACCTGTACAGCATGCAGCCGGGCGGTCGCCAGCGCCTGCAAGAGCGTGTCAGCTTGACCTTCGACGACAACGACCAACTGGCCGGCCTGGCAGGTGATTTCTTGCCTGGCGTGAGCCGCGACCAGGCGATCCTTGGCGAAGATGTGGACAATCTGAGCGCACCGCAGACCAGCCAACCGCCACAGGTGGAAGACAAGCCCGCTCCAGGCTCCCTGCTGGAGCAAATTCAGCGCGACGTGGACAGCGTCGAAGCGGTACCGGTACCGACCCCGGAACCGCTGGACACCTCACCGCAGTAACACTGCTTGAACTTTCAAGCAGTGCAAAAAAGCCCGGACTCGTCCGGGCTTTTTTGCGCATCTCCTGCGCCGCTTAGGTCCCTTCTGCGTCTGCCTTGGCTTGCGCCGCCCGAGCCGCACGCTGCTTACGCACCTCTTTAGGGTCGGCAATCAGAGGGCGATATATCTCCACTCGCTCACCGTCTTCGAGCACCCGCTCCTGCGGCTTGGCCACGGCCTTACCGAATATCCCCAAGGGACAGGTAGACAGGTCCAGGTCGGGGAAGTGCGCCGCCATGCCAGACTGCTCGGCCGCCTGACGCACGGTGGTGCCATAGGGCAGAATCAGGCGCAGGAGTTTCTGCTTGTCCGCCAGGGCATAGACCACCTCAACCACAATATTCTTGCTATCCATACAACTCTTTCGCCCTTTGACAGAAGGCATCCACCAAGGTGTTCGCTGCCTGATTGAACAGAGGACCGAGCGTCGCCCGCACCAGAGGCCCCGCGTAGTCAAAGGTCAGATCCAGACTGATCTTGCAGGCCTTGTCGCCCAACGCCTTGAATTCCCAGCGGCCATGCAGTTGCTTGAACGGCCCCTGCTCCAGATTCAACTCGATCGACTGCCCCGGCACCAAGGTATTACAGGTTACGAAGCGCTGCTGCAGGCCACCCTTGGCCACGGCCAGGCTCGCGCGCATCTGCGTTTCGCTGACCTCCAACACCTCGCTGGCCGAACACCAGGGCAGAAATGCCGGATAACCCGCCACATCATTGACCAGATCGTAGAGTGCCTGCGCCGGATAGGGCAGCAAAGCGGAGCGATGAATATGCGTACTCATAAGTCGGCGGCTTTATCCAACAGGTTATCTGCAATCATTTAGTCAGCTCTGCAACGAACACGATCAACACGCCAATCGGCGCAACCACACGCACCAGCCAATACACCAGACCGAACAGTAGCGGATGCCCTATCGCCAACTCGTCGCGCACCACTTCCCGCTTGAGCACCCAGCCGGCAAACACGGCGAAAGCGAGGCCACCTAAAGGCAAGAGTATGCGACTGGTCAGGTAATCGATGCTGTCGAAGAAGTTCCGCCCACCTTCTGCGCCCCACTGGTACAGATGGAAACCATCGTCGCCAAACACGAAGAACTTGGCTTCGGCGCCAACATTGAAAGACAACACCGTACCCATGCCGATCAGCCAGCAGATAAAGGCGAGCACTGCAGTAACCCGAACACGGCTTTGACCGCTACGCTCGACGAAATAAGCCACCGCCGGCTCAAGCATGGAGATCGACGAACTCCAGGCTGCCACTGCGACCAAGACGAAGAACACCAGCCCCATCAACTGACCGAAGGCGATGTTGCCGAAGGCGATCGGCAGGGTGACGAACATCAGGCCCGGGCCACCGCCAGGCTCCAGGCCAGCGGCAAACACGATGGGGAACAGCGCCAAGCCCGCGGTCAACGCCACCAGCGTATCGAGCAGGCCGACCGCCAGCACGGTCGCACCGATAGAGGCCTTCTTCGGCATATAGGCGCCATACACCATGATCGAGCCAACCCCCACACTCAGCGTGAAGAAGGCATGCCCCATGGCGGCGAGAATACCGCCCTGCACCTTGCTCGGGTCGAAGTGGAAGAGAAAATCGAAGCCCTGCATGAAGTGCCCGGTGGTCAGGCTATAGCCGAGCAGCACCAGCAACAGCACGAACAGCAACGGCATCATGATGCGCAGGCTGCGCTCCAGCCCCGCGACCACGCCGCGGGCGATGACCAGGCCAGTGCCCAGCATGAACAGGCTATGCCACAGGGTTAAGCGCCAGGGATCAGCGGTCAACTTGCCAAAAGCCGCGCCCGCGCCGTCGCCACTGATACCGGCGAAGTCGCCGCGCCCCATACCGAGGATATAGTCCAGCGACCAGCCGGCCACCACGCTATAGAAGGACAGAATCAGCAGCGCAGCAACCATGCCCATAAGCGCCGCCAGGGACCAGCGCCGCGATGAGTCGGCCTCGATGGCCAGGCTTTTCATGGCATTCACCGGACTCTGCCGGCCGCGACGACCAATCAGGGTCTCCGCCAGCATGATCGGCACCCCGACCAAGGCAATGCACAGCAGGTACATGACCACGAATGCGCCGCCTCCATACACCCCGGTCATATAGGGGAACTTCCAGATATTGCCCAAGCCAACAGCCGAGCCTGTCGCCGCGAGGACAAATACCCAGCGGCTGGCCCAGACGCCATGAATCGAGACCTTATCGTTCGCCATGTGTGGCTAGCCCGCTCTGCTTGCAAAAGAGCGCGCATTGTCGGGGATAAGCCTGGGCGGCTCAAGCATCGACGGGAAGCACACCACTCGAATCGCAACCAGGCAATTGACTAATTTGCCCTTCACCGCACATAGCGTCCGCGTCTGTGACTCCCTATAATGCGCGCCCTATGGCTAAACAAAAGAAACACCCAGAAGGCACTATCGCGCAGAACAAAAAGGCGCTGCACGACTACTTCGTCGAACACAAGTTCGAGGCGGGCCTGGTCCTGGCCGGCTGGGAAGTGAAGAGCATGCGCGCCAGCAAGGTGCAGTTGGTCGACAGCTATGTATTGCTGAAAGACGACGAAGCCTGGCTGATGGGCTGCCACATCACCCCACTGAAGACCGCCAGCACCCACGTTATCGCCGACCCGATCCGCACGCGCAAGCTGTTGCTGAACAAGCGCGAGCTGGAAAAGCTGTTCGGCGCCGTCCAGCAGAAAGGCTACACCTGCGTGGCCCTGTCGATTTACTGGAAGCAGCATCTGGTCAAGTGCGAGATCGCCCTGGCCAAGGGCAAGAAGGACTTCGACAAACGTCACACCGAGAAAGAACGCGACGCCGACCGTGAAGTCCAGCGCGCCATGCGCACCAAGGGCAAGGACGACTAACGCCGCTCGCCGGACTTAAGCCACCCGGCGCCATGCCGGTTGCCGCGTACGCGCGGCAACCTCAATCCCCCGCCCAGCCACCTCAAGTCTGACTGCGACGCTGAGCCCGCGCCATGCGCTGCGCCTCCTGCCGCACCTCGGCCAGCACCTCCTGCACATAGTCGATATGCCGGTTGGACAACTCCCGCGCCTGTTCGGCCCTCCCCTCGACAATCGCCTCATACAACGCACGGTGCTGACCGATCAGCATGTCGCGGGTCTCGTCGCGCTGGGCGTACATGCCACCAATGTTGGTCACCACGTTACGCTTGAGCAGATCGAACAAGCCGCGAATGGTGTGCAGCAACACCGCATTATGGCTGGCCTCGGCGATGGCCAGGTGAAAGCGCGCGTCGGCAGCACCTTCCTCGGCACGGGTGACCTTGCCGCTGCGACTGTAGCAATCCTGAAGCGCGGCGAAGGCCTCCGCCAGACGCTGACGATCCAACTCGGTAGCGCGCTGCGCGGCGTAATAGGCACAAGAACCTTCCAGGGTATGACGAAATTCCAGCAGGTCGCGCTGCGCCTCCGGGTTGCTTTCCAGCAGGTGCAATAACGGATCGCTGAAGGTCGAGCCGAGCGACTCGGCGACGTAGTTACCACCCCCCTGGCGACTGACCAATAGTCCTTTGGCCGCGAGTTTCTGGATCGCCTCACGCAGCGAGGGCCGCGAGACACCGAAGCGCTCCGCCAACTCGCGCTCGGCCGGTAGCCGCTCGCCGGCCTTCAAGGTGCCTTCGAGGATCATGGTTTCCAGCTGCGCGACGATATCGTCCGACAAACGGCGCGAGCGCACCTGACCTACTTCCATAACTCGACCTCCACTGGTTTGACCACCTGGGATGCACTTATCAGCCCCTTGTAGAGCAAGCCTATAGCGTGCCTAACGACCCTACAAGAACCAGCCCTGCGACCAAAGTCGTAAGCCTGCTAATTGACAGCCACAAGCCTGCACTTCTAACCTTAGCCCGGCACCTTGTAAATTGGTATTACCAATTTAATCATCTTTAAAACAACTCCAAGACGCTGATGAGGTCTCTCCATGCTGGCTACACGCAAAACATTCGTTGCACCGCTGCACCCGCATCCCACCCTGCGCGCTGCGCGCCGCTAGGGAGAAGCCGATATGTCATCTGGTCTTCTCGCCCTGCTCGCCTTCTCCCCCATTCTGCTCGCCGCCATTCTGCTGATTGGCCTGCGCTGGCCGGCCAAACATGCCATGCCCCTGGTTTACCTGCTGACTGCCGCAGTGGGTCTGCTCGCCTGGGACATGAGCTTCAACCGGGTACTGGCCTCCACCCTGCAAGGATTGTTGATCACCCTCGGGCTGCTGTGGATCATCTTCGGCGCCATTCTGCTGCTCAACACCCTCAAGCATTCCGGTGGCATCACCGCGATCCGTGCAGGCTTCGCCACGATCAGCCCGGATCGTCGCATTCAGGCGATCATCATTGCCTGGTTATTCGGTTGCTTTATCGAAGGGGCCTCAGGCTTCGGCACACCCGCTGCGATTGCCGCACCATTGCTGGTGGCCATCGGCTTCCCGGCGATGGCTGCGGTGCTGATGGGTATGTTGGTGCAAAGTACGCCGGTGTCCTTCGGCGCCGTGGGCACACCGATCATCGTCGGGGTAAACACCGGTCTCGACTCAGCGACGATCGGCGCACAGCTGGTTGAACAAGGTTCGTCCTGGGCGCAATTCCTGCAACTGATCACCAGCGAAGTCGCCATTGTCCACGCCATCGTCGGCACCGTGATGCCCTTGGTGATGGCGATGATGCTGACCCGCTTCTTCGGTCGGGAAAAAAGCTGGAAGGTCGGCTTGCAAGTACTGCCCTTCGCGATTTTCGCCGGGTTGGCCTTCACCATTCCTTACGCCCTCACCGGCGTGTTCCTCGGCCCGGAGTTCCCCTCACTGGCAGGCGGCTTGATCGGCCTGGCGATTGTCACCAGCGCCGCACGCTTCGGTTTTCTTGCACCAAAGACCACCTGGGACTTCGCCCCCGCCAAGGACTGGCCGAGCGAGTGGCTGGGTACCGTGGAAATGAAACTCGACCAACTCACTGCCAAACCGATGAGTTCCCTGCGCGCCTGGCTGCCCTACGTACTGGTCGGTGTTGTGCTGGTGATCAGCCGCGTAGTGCCGGAGGTGACTGCCGCGCTGAAAGCCGTTGTGCTGAATTTCCCCGACTTGCTGGGTGAGGTCGGCGTCAGCGCCAACTTCCAACCGCTGTACCTGCCGGGTGGCATTCTGGTTGCCGTGGTTCTCGCGACGTTCTTCCTGCATGGCATGAGGGTTCGCGAATTGGCTACGGCGGTGAAAGAGTCTTCCCGGGTATTGCTCAGCGCCGGCTTCGTCTTGCTGTTCACCGTGCCGATGGTGCGCATTCTGATCAACTCGGGCGTCAACAATGCCGAACTCGCCAGCATGCCGATTTTGATGGCGCGCTGGGTGGCCGATAGCGTCGGCGGGATTTACCCGCTGCTGGCCCCGAGCATCGGAGCGCTGGGCGCCTTCATCGCCGGCTCAAACACCGTCAGCAACATGATGTTCAGCCAGTTCCAGTTCGGCGTGGCCAGCAGCCTGGGCATCTCCAGCGCACTGATCGTCGCGGTGCAAGCCGTTGGCGCGGCGGCCGGCAATATGGTCGCCATCCACAACGTGGTGGCGGCCTCGGCCACAGTCGGCCTGCTGGGTCGCGAAGGCAGCATCCTGCGCAAGACCATCTGGCCTACCCTGTATTACGTGCTGTTCACCGGGTTGATTGCCCTGCTCGGCATCTACGTATTGGGCATCAGCGATCCCTTGAACGGCGGCTGAGATCAACGCCTGTGCGCCCCGGAATTGTCAGGGCGCACGTCATTCACGCCCAGTAACCGCCAGACAGACCGTTAGTCTCAATGTGTAAGGCACTGCGCCGAGGGCGAGAACTGCCTTGGCCTGCTCTGCCCCTCTTTCTGATCCAGGATGAGTCCAATGATCATTTCTGCCTCCACCGACTACCGCGCCGCGGCGCAACGCAAACTGCCGCCCTTCCTGTTCCACTACCTCGACGGCGGCGCCTATGCGGAACACACACTCAAGCGCAACGTCGCGGACCTGGCCGACATCGCCCTGCGCCAGCGCGTGCTGCGCGACATGTCCGAACTGAGCCTGGAAACCCGCCTGTTCAATGAGACCCTGGCGATGCCGGTAGCATTGGCCCCCGTAGGCCTGGCCGGCATGTACGCCCGCCGTGGCGAAGTACAGGCGGCCAGGGCGGCCGCGGCCAAGGGCATCCCCTTCACCCTGTCCACCGTGTCGGTGTGCCCGATCGAAGAAGTGGCGCCGGCCATCGACCGACCGATGTGGTTCCAGCTCTATGTGCTCAAGGACCGCGGCTTCATGAAGAACGCCCTGGAGCGGGCCAAGGCCGCCGGCGTCACCACCCTGGTGTTCACCGTGGATATGCCGGTACCGGGCGCCCGCTACCGTGACGCCCACTCAGGCATGAGTGGACCCAACGCACCGCTGCGCCGGATGCTGCAGGCCATGACCCATCCGAGCTGGGCTTGGGATGTTGGCCTGCACGGCCGCCCCCATGACCTGGGCAACATCTCCATCTACCGCGGCAACCCCACCGGCCTGGCCGACTACATCGGCTGGCTGAGCGAGAATTTCGACCCGTCGATCTCGTGGAAGGATCTGGAGTGGATTCGCGAATTCTGGGACGGTCCGATGGTGATCAAGGGCATCCTCGATCCCCAGGACGCCAAGGACGCGGTGAGCTTTGGTGCTGACGGCATCGTCGTGTCCAACCACGGTGGTCGTCAACTCGACGGCGTCCTGTCCAGTGCCCGTGCGTTGCCGATCATCGCCGATGCGGTCAAGGGCCAACTGGCGATCCTCGCCGACTCGGGCATCCGTACCGGCCTGGATGTGGTGCGCATGCTCGCCCTTGGCGCTGACACCGTGCTGCTCGGCCGCGCCTTTATCTACGCCCTGGCCACGGCTGGCGGCGCCGGGGTGAGCAACCTGCTGGAGTTGATCGAGAAAGAGATGCGAGTGGCCATGGTGCTGACCGGCGCCAAGTCGATCGGCGAGATCAGCGCCGATTCGCTGGTGCGCGAACTGACCCACACTGCCCCCTGACCTCTGGAGCCCGCATGAGCCTGCCTACCGCCTTCCTTGCCGCCGTCGAGCGCCTGATCCCGCGCGAACGGCGCTTTGACGACCCACTGTCGACCCTGGCCTTTGGCACCGACGCCAGCTTTTACCGGCTGATCCCCAAGCTGGTGGTGCGCGTCGAAGCGGAAGACGAAGTGGTGCAATTGCTCAAGCTGGCCGACGCCGAGCGGGTGCCGGTGACCTTCCGCGCCGCCGGCACCAGCCTGTCCGGCCAGGCGATCAGCGACTCGCTATTGATCGTCCTCGGCGACCACTGGAACGGCCGCGAAATCAGGGCCGATGGCGCCCAGATTCGCCTACAACCGGGGGTCATCGGCGCTCAAGCCAACGCCGTACTGGCGCCTTTCCAGCGCAAGATCGGCCCGGACCCGGCCTCGATCAATGCCTGCAAGATCGGCGGCATCGTCGCCAACAACGCCAGCGGCATGTGCTGCGGCACCGCGCACAACAGCTATCACACCCTGGCCGGTATCCGCCTGGTATTGGCCGACGGCAGCGTGCTGGACACCGAAGACAGTGCCAGCATCGCGGCCTTCCAGGCCAGCCATGGCCAGCTGCTGGAGCAACTGGCCGAGCTCGGGCGACAGACCCGTGCCAACAGCGAGCTGGCCGCTAAGATTCGCCACAAGTACCGCCTGAAAAACACCACAGGCCTGTCACTCAATGCCCTGGTGGATTTCTTCCAGCCGCTGGATATCCTCAGCCATCTGATGGTCGGTTCCGAAGGCACGCTGGGCTTTATCAGCGCGATCACCTACGACACTGTGCCCGACCACCCACACAAGGCCAGCGCACTACTGGTGTTTCCCGACGTGGACAACTGCTGCCGCGCGGTGACAGTCCTGAAAAGCCAGCCGGTCTCGGCAGTGGAACTGCTCGACCGGCGCAGCCTGCGCTCGGTGGAAAACAAAGCAGGCATGCCCGAGTGGGTCAAGGCGCTGTCGAGCGGGGCCTGCGCCCTGCTGATCGAGTCGCGCGCCGCCAGCCAGAGTCTGCTGCACGAACAGCTCGAGCAGATCATGCACTCGATTGCCAGCTTCCCGCTGGAGAAGCGGGTGGACTTCAGCGAAGACCCGGCGACCTACAACCAGCTGTGGAAGATCCGCAAAGACACTTTCCCTGCCGTCGGTGCAGTACGTCAGACCGGCACCACGGTGATCATTGAAGATGTCACCTTCCCGATCGAACAGTTGTCCGAGGGCGTCAATCGCCTGCTCGCCCTGTTCGACCAACATGGCTATGACGAAGCGATCATTTTTGGCCACGCCCTGGAAGGCAACCTGCACTTCGTATTTACCCAGGCTTTCGAAACACCGGAGCAGATCGCCCGCTACTCGGCGTTTATGGACGCAGTGGCGCAATTGGTGGCGGTGGAGTTCGGCGGCTCACTGAAAGCCGAACACGGCACCGGGCGCAACATGGCACCCTTCGTCGAGCTCGAATGGGGGGCTGACGCCTACAAGCTGATGTGGCAGATCAAGCGCCTGCTCGATCCGCACGGCATTCTCAACCCGGACGTGGTGCTCAGCGAAGACCCACAGATTCACTTGAAACACCTGAAGCCACTGCCGGCCGCGAATGAGATCATCGACAAATGCATCGAGTGCGGCTTCTGCGAACCGGTGTGTCCATCCAAGGGACTGACACTCAGCCCACGCCAACGCATCGTTATCTGGCGCGATATTCAGGCGAAAAAACGCGCAGGGATCGATACCACAGCACTGCAGCGCGACTACCAGTACCAAGGCCTCGACACCTGCGCTGCTACGGGGCTGTGTGCCCAGCGCTGCCCGGTGGGGATCAACACCGGCGACCTGGTGCGCCAGTTGCGCGCAGACACCGCGCACCACACCGGCACCGCCAACTGGCTGGCCGAGCATTTCGCAGCGTCCCTGAAAGGCGCACGCTTCAGCCTCATGACGGTCAATGGTCTGCATAAACTGCTGGGCTCCGCGCTACTGGAGAAAACCTCGACGGGCCTGCGCAGACTGTCTGGCAACCGCCTACCGCAGTGGACAGCAGCCATGCCGCAAGCCGTGCAGCCGATCCGCTTCAGCCCGCCTACCGCCGATCAGCGCCCACGGGTGGTTTATCTGGCCGCCTGCGTGTCCCGCGCCATGGGGCCCGCGCTCAGCGACCGCGAACAAATGCCGCTGCTCGACAAGACCCGCGCGCTACTGGAGAAAGCCGGCTTCCAGGTGGTGTTCCCGGAGAATCAAGACAACCTCTGTTGCGGTCAGCCATTCGCCTCCAAGGGCTATGCCGAGCAGGCCAACAGCAAACGCCAGGAGCTAATCGACGCGCTACTCAAGGCCAGTCGCGGCGGCCTCGACCCGGTCTATTGCGACACCAGCCCCTGCACCCTGCGCCTGCTGCAGGACGGCCTTGATGAACGGCTTAAACTGCATGATCCGGTGAAATTCATCCGCGAGCATTTGCTCGAACGCCTGGAATTCACGCCACAGGACAAACCCGTAGCGGTGCATGTCACCTGCAGCACCCAGCACCTCGGCGAAGCCCAGGGGCTGCTCGATATTGTCCAACGCTGCGCCAAGCAAGTCGTGGTTCCCGAAGGCATCCACTGCTGCGGTTTTGCCGGCGACAAAGGCTTCACTACCCCGGAACTCAACGCCCACTCGCTGCGCGGACTGCACAGTGCGGTGCAGAATTGCGAGGAAGGTATTTCCACCAGTCGCACCTGCGAGATTGGTCTGAGCCATCACGCCGGCATCGATTATCACGGCCTGGTCTATCTGGTGGATCGCGTCACCCGCCCGCGGATCTGACTCATCAAGACCTGATTTTTCAACTTGTGAAATGTCATCTCGACGCAAGATCGATCACGGTCAAGCCGAATACCCTCATCAGGAAAAACTGAACTTAGCCTGCCGATCGGCAGTCAGCTTTTAAGCCTGAATGATTTAGGTGGATATAGACCTCGGCTGTTTGGCGCGCCCTGATAAGGCGCGCGGCGCCGAGAGACTATCAACGATGAGAGGACTATCAGATGAAACGTACTGCCCTGTTTTTTACCGTCGCCGTGCTCGCCTCCCCCGCGTTTGCAGCTGAAGACTTATGCACCGTCAAGATGCAGGAACTCGATAACAGCATGACCGTGATAGAGAACTTGGGCTCTCCCCTCAAGGAGCAAGTCGAAGAGCACAAAATGATGGCCGACAAGGCCAAAACCATGGGCGACACAGAGGCCTGTGCTACACATGCAACCAAGGCCTTGGACCTATTGCAGGAAACCGGCGGTGAAGCCAGTTAGACCTAGCGAAGCAGCCTTGAACGCACAAGACNGTCTTGTGCGTTCAAGGCTGCGCATGCGAGTCCACAACTTGTTTTTCGCCCTGTTTTTTCTAGAGTGAAAGCACATCACTAGAGGAGAAATGCCATGCGCCGTCTTGCCGTTTTCCTGACCACCGCCCTGCTCAGCACGTCACTCTGGGCCATGCACTGCCCTGCGGACATGGCGAAAATCGACGCCATGCTGAGCAGCCATCCACCCAGCGATGCCGCCGTACTGGCCCAGGTGCAGAAGCTCCGCGCAGAAGGTGAGGAGTTGCACAAATCGGGTAACCACAGCAAATCTGTCGAGGTGCTCGGCAAAGCCCTGCAACTACTCGAAGCCAGCGAATAAACTTCGGGCCTTCCAGTATTAACAACCCGCCAGCGCTGTTAGGCAGTTTCAATTTATCGGCCTAACAGCGCCTCATAAAACCACCTCCCTACGCCACCTTGTTGTCGGCACTGACAGCACGGACTATTGCCACCCGCTAAATCCAGGCCAGCCACTGCAAGGCCTATTACTCCGGCGCAGCCGCGCTTGGCAAGTCAATCCAGAACCGGCTCCCGCTGCCAGCGGTGCTATGAAAACCCATCTCGCCACCCATCAAGCTGGACAACTCGTGGCACAGCACCAGACCAATGCCGGTTCCAGGTATGTTCGAGTTCTCCCGGCCCAGGCGTTGGAACGGCTGGAATAGCTGAGCCTGCTGCTCGACAGTCAGCCCCGAGCCGGTATCCTCGACCCACATCCGCACACAATCCGAGCGTACTTCGTAACCGAGACATATCAGCCCCTGCGGGCCGTTGTACTTGATCGCATTCGACAGCAAGTTGAGGATCACCTGGCGTAAGCGCCGCTCATCGGCCTGGACATACAAAGACGCATCGGTCGCGGCCATCATCTGTAATTGCAAACCCCGCTGCTGGACCTCTGGCTGTACCAGCTCGGCACAACCTTGCAACAACGCCCCTACTTCCACCGGCTGTAATTGCAGCTGCTGACGACGGTTTTCGATGCTCGACAGGTCGAGAATGTCATCGACCAGAGAGGTCAGGTGACGGCTGGCCCTGACAATCTCCCGCGCGTAATCCGCCTCCTGCTGAGCATCCGGCTTTTCTTGCGCCTCCATTTCGATCAATTGACCAAAGCCAAAAATAGCGTTCAACGGCGTGCGCAGCTCATGGCTCATGCTCGACAAGAAACGGCTTTTGGCCTGACTCGCGGCCTGAGCCTCCAGGCTCGCGCGACGCAACTCCTCCTGCACCTGTTTGAGGCGCGTGATATCGACATGGGTACCGGCAATACGCAAGGCCCGGCCCTCGGCATTGCGCTCCAGCACTTTGCCGCGACTCAGAAGCCAAGCGTATCCGCCCTGCGAGTCGGCATAGCGATACTCGGCCTCGAAATCATCTTCGCCACTGGCCGCGAATAGCTGACGCAAATGACGGATGCGCTCCAGGTCATCCGGGTGCACGCGCAAGTTGAACTCACTGAAACTCATGCATTCGACCGTCAGGCCAAAGCGCTTGAGGAAGCGCTCGCTGAGCTTGATGGTCATGTTCTGCGCATCCACCTCCCAGAGACTCTCTGTAGTGCTTTCCAGCACCAGCTGCAGAATGCTCTTTGCCTCCTGGCGCTCGGTCTCGCTGGCCTGCAATTGCTCACCGGTCTGTTGCACTGCCTGGGCCATGAAAGCCAGTTCCTCGATCTGGCTGCTCGGCGCACTGGGGTGAAAATCGCCTTGCCCAAGCCGGCGCATCATTCCGACAACGCCGGCAATCGGCTGCGCCAGCTCATCGCTCAAACGGCGCGAGCGCATCCACATCCAGGCGAAAAACAACAGATAGAACAGGGCCAAACCGCCGATCAACAGATAACCGATCTGCAAATAGCGCTCAGCCAGCCGGTTGGTTTCGCTGAAAATACTATCCTCATCCACTACCAGCAGTAGGCGCCAACCAGTTTGCGGAATCTCGCTCCAGGCCACCAACTGCTTGCGGCCACCGAGCAGGACCTCCTGAACATGCCCCTGCCCATCCGCCATGGCCTGCAACAGCGGCTGCATATCCGCACGCTTGCTCAGATTGAAATCCTCAGGCTTGAGCACCTCGCGACGCACCGCCTCATCGTAGGAGTACTGGGTCAGCTCACGCAGCCCAAAGTCTTGCTCCCCTGCCTGTGGCAACGCCATGATGTTGTGGTCGCGACTGACCAGCATGGCATAACCCTGCCAGGGCACATCCAGCTCACCGATTTCGTTGAGCATTTGCCCGACGGTGATGTCCAGCCCCACCACCCCCTCGAGAAAATCATTGCGGTACACCGGCGCGATCACCGACATCATCCAGCCCAGTCCCGCCGGATCCAGATAGACATCAGTCCACGCCACCTTGCGCTCCGGGTTGTGCTGAGCGTCGGCGAGGTAATAGAAGTTGTAATCCGGTATCACAAGATCGTGCGGATACTGCTCAGGCGTCATGAAGAATGGATAAATACGGTTATAGCTGTCCCAACTGTTGAAATAGATCGCCGCGACCAGAGGATTGGCCGCACGGATTGAGCTCATCAGCGGATCGAGCTGTGACAGGCGCAAGGCCTTGGCCCTATCCTGCTGCTCCGGCGGGGTGCTATTGGCGTAGAACGAGGCCGCTCTACCATCGTCGGTACGGCTGTAGAACACCCCATTGGCAGTCGTGGCATGCCGCCGACGCTCCACCTCATCGGGCTGAAAGTCGGTGTTTTGCAAGGCCCGCTGCGCAGCATCACGGAAAACCTGAACCTGCGACTCGGCTGAACGCAGGCGGCTGTCAATGATCTGCCCCTCTCGTACCACCGCCGCAGACAAATCTTCCAGCGCGCTCTGCTGCAAATGCTCAATCTGCGCGTCACGAATAGCCGCATTGCTCAGCAAGTAGACTGTAATTAATACCGATTCCACCAGAATCAGCGGAATCAATGCACTCTGTACGAACGCGCGCCAAATCCACTGACGCAAGGGGTAACGCGACTCGCGCGACATAGTAAGGTCTCTTCCCAAAGACATTGCTGCAGCTCTAGCCCACAATCATAGCCGCACTCTGCCTACAGCGTCCGCTGGACAATCGCTGGGTCGACGCTGCGCAACCTTTGCCGTACACTGAGCACCTAGCTTCACGCACTACTGTTTTGGGGCCGATTAGGATTCGACGCCGGTAACAAAACTCGAGGGGCATGCCGAGTTGGTAACAGAACTCGTAAATAAACTGTTGCAAAAATCCATAATTGCCAATGATGACAATTACGGTGCTCAACTAGCTGCGTAAGCAGCCTAGTCGCACTTCTGGTAGCTTCGGCTCCAGCAATCATTAGGGGATGTCTGTAAACCCGAAATGATTGTCATGCAGAACAGAATCGCCGCGTAGTACGTTGTGGACGAAACGGCTAAACATTACACAACTCGCCCAAAGCACCCTGCCCGTCGGGCGGCCAAGGGTTAACTCAGTAGACACGGCTAAGCATGTAGAACCAACAGCGGAGTACTGGCGGACGGGGGTTCAAATCCCCCCGGCTCCACCATTTTGTCTTCCCAGGAAGACCCAGAAAAGCCGTAAAGCCTAGATAAATCAAAGCGTTACGGCTTTTTTATTGCCCACGTTTTCCCACCTAATCCCAGGGCATCCCACGGTTGACGGGGGCATATATGGGGGCATAAAACGCTCATCAGCTCGCTCGGAGAGGATGTGCCCCCAATGCCCCTGAAAGACATCAACTGCCGCAACGCCAAACCCCAAGACAAGCCTTACCGCCTGTATGACGAGCAGGGTTTGTACCTGGAAGTGCAGCCCAACGGAGGCCGTTACTGGCGCTTGAAGTACCGTTTTCTGGGAAAGGAAAAACGCCTGGCGCTTGGCGTTTATCCAGAGGTCGGCCTGCAGGAGGCCCGGCGCAAGCGTGATGATGCTCGTGTCCAGCTCGCAGGTGGCCATGACCCGTCGCTGCAAAGACGCATGGCCAAGGTGGTCAGCCAGCTCGATCACCAGCACACCTTTGAATCGGTCGCTAAGCAATGGCTCACTATTCGCGAGTCATCCTGGGATCCGGAGTACACCCGCACGGTGCGGCAGCGCCTTAAGCTCAACGCCTACCCCTGGTTGGGAAAGCTACCAATCAGCAGCATCAACACGCCCATGCTGGTCGAAAATCTGCAACGCATTATCAAGCGCGGCGCTCGCGAGACGGCGCGTCGTGTAGCCCAGATCTACAAACAGATTTTCGAGTTCGCCGAAGCTGCCGGCATCACCCCTCCCAACCAGATTGGGAATCTATCACGTACGCTCCCAGCCAAGCGGGTGAAACACTTTGCTGCCGTGACCGATCCTGAAAAACTCGGCGCACTGCTCAAAGCACTGGACAGCTACAGCGGAACGATGCCTGTTTGTTGTGCGTTAAAACTGGCCCCGTTGCTGTTCTGCCGGCCCGGAGACCTTCGACACATGGAATGGTCGGAGGTGAATCTGGATGCTGGCGAGTGGTTGATTCCTGGCCAGAAAATGAAGGGCCTTACTGCCACCAAACAGGATCGGCCGGATCATTTGGTTCCTCTCAGCCAACAAGCAGTCGCCGTTCTGCGCGAACTGAAACCACTAACTGGCAGACATCGATATGCCTTCCCATCGGCACGAGGAGGCGACCGACCGATGTCCAACAATGCCGTCCTCAGCGCGTTACGCCGCATGGACATCAGTGGCGACGAAATGACAGGGCACGGCTTTCGTGCGACCGCGAGAACCATAGGTGCTGAGGTGCTGGGGTTTCGCCCCGATCTTCTGGAGCATCAGCTTGCTCACACGGTAAAAAATCCACTGGGCCGCGCATATGACCGAACATCATTTCTGCCAGAGCGCCGCGACATGATGCAGCGCTGGTCAGATTACCTAGATGCGATCAAGGCCTGAGCTCACTGCTTGGGCTTGCAATACCGATCCCCGCTTGGTAAAAATCTGGCATCCCTCGGACGTTCATAGGACTCCATGGGATCGTCACGCTGCCCCGGTTACGGCGTTAAGAATCCGAAGTCCATCTGCTGTTAGCAAATGGACTTTCTGGCCACCTCATCGGGGTATCGCCAGCATCTCGCAGGGCCTTTTGCGCCTGCTCGCCTGCTCGCCTGCAGCAAGGCTGCTAAAGAAACTTACGGACTCCTATTCCGTACCAGCAGGGTCTTTCCTCTCCCCCACGCCAAAGACACAGCCTCAGCTGTCATCCGCACAGCTGCCGCCGGCAATAAATCTCGGAGGCCCGTAGCACTGGGCCCGACAAACGCCCCTGCTTTGCAGTAGGAAAATCCGAGCGCCACTCCCAATACATACGCGTATTGCAGCACTTGAGGACTGCTGCAACGCCACCGCCTGAGCACCAATCAAATGTCAGCACGAACTATTGCACCCAGCCCAGAGGAACCACGTTTCCTACGCCTGCCCGAGGTTGAGCTCGCGGTCGGGAAAAAGAGATCCACGATCTATCGCGACATAGCTGCGGGAAAATTCCCTACTCCATATGATCTAGGCAGCAGCAGATCGGTTGGCTGGCTCAGCACGGAGATATCTGCCTGGATCCTGAGCCGGCCGCGCGTACAGCTACGTGGGAGGCATAACAATGACTAACACCTCCGTCCCACTGCGCGCACAGACCCAGTGGTTTCATGTCTTCAGGGCCATGATTGATCAGGGTGATGTCGCCCGAATCGGGCCCCATGCGTTTACGGTTTATGCCGTCATCAAGGCACACGCCAATTTCGACCATGGATTATCGAAACCGGGCATCCAACGGATTTCCGAACAGTCTGGAGTCAGTCAGGCACAGGTCAAACGGGCATTAGGGGTTCTCGAAAAAGCAGGTTTCATCGCAAAGAAAAAGTGCGGCCGATCTAATCACTACACCCTACGCGAAAAGGTCCAGGTTACTCAGGCCGGCTTACCACATACCGTAGTAACCTGGGATTACGTGCCGGATCGCGCCCAGCAGACCGTTACTGAGCTTAAAAAAGCCATGATCGCTGGCGATCTCGCAAGTACGCGAACACTGAATATCGAGCGCCTGAATATACAAATCAATCTAGCAGGTGGTAATTCCCAGATCGATTTAGGCTCATTGCACACCGACCTAGATCGACTGCCAGCCGGCATTCGAGAAACGCTGCGTAGAAACCTCAATCGCCGTAGCGATCTTATACACAGCTCAGAGTGACACGTATCAACCTGAGCTGTGTACCATCTGGATGGATCTCACCTAGAGCTCCATCGCGCTGGAATCCAGCTCAGGCTGAGCCGCTAAAAAGAAAGAGAAAATAAAAAAGAGAAGCTCAGGAGGCGACATAGCCTCCTGAGTGAAAGCGCCGAAGCCATATTGGTTACGGACAGCTACCGTAAACTCGATTCGACGAATCCCGCCAGCCCTGCCATCTGCGGCTTTTTCGCATTACAGAAGCGCCTTCCTTTATCATCCCCGGCATCGTGTAGTGGTTGATTCCCCGGTCACTGGCTCAGGGCGCTCGGCTGTCGCATCCAGTGGCATCCGGCATAAACCGATACGGCTGAGCAGAACTGAGTAGCCGATGCTGACGCCAAGCCGACAGAGCGGCATGTGCCGGCCGGGATGGAGCCATCACCAAAAAATTTTAGCGGCTAAAATCGCCGCCTTCGCGCATCAGCGATCTGGACAGTGGTAAACCATGAATGCAGTAGAAATTGAGTCCGCCATTTCGGACCTGGCCCTTGAGCCCTTTGACGCGGCGGAGTTTCCGTTCACCTTCTTAGCTGCATTCGGCAACAAGGAAACCGCGCTCAAGCGCCTGCGCGCTGGCAACAACAACGCCTCGGACGTACCCGGCGGCGTACTACTGCGCAGCAACATTCATATTGCCGCATGCGAGCCCGGCACCGTGGGCGACACGCTCAAGGCCTTGCGCGTCAGCCCGGCCACCACAAAAGCCAAAGCCAAGTTCATCCTTGCCACCGACGGGCAAACGCTGGAGGCCGAAGAGCTGATCACGGGTGAAACCATCACCTGCGACTACCCGGACTTTCCCAACCATTTCGGTTTCCTGCTGCCGCTGGCCGGCATCTCCACTATCAAGGAGATCAAGGACAACCCCATCGACGTGCGCGCCACCAGCCGCCTTAACAAGCTGTACGTCGAGCTGCTGAACGAGAACCCGGACTGGGCCAGAGCCGAGCGCCGCGCCGACATGAACCACTTTATGGCGCGCCTAGTGTTCTGCTTCTTTGCCGAAGACACCGATATTTTCAATGGCGACGGTCTGTTTACCAAAACGGTTGAACAGTTCAGCGAGCGCGCGGGCTCCAACACCGACCAGGTGCTGTCGGAAATTTTCCGTGCCATGAACATCAAGCTGGCCGAACGGGCAACCGCTCAGCCGCGCCTGCCCAGCTGGGCCAACACCTTCCCTTATGTGAATGGCGGCTTGTTCTCAGGCAGCACCGAAGTACCGCGCTTCACCCGCATGGCACGCACTTACCTGGTACACGCCGGCAATCTGAACTGGAAAAAAATCAACCCAGACATCTTCGGCAGCATGATCCAAGCTGTCGCCGACGATGAGGAGCGCGGCGCACTAGGCATGCATTACACCAGCGTGCCCAACATCCTGAAGGTGTTGAACCCACTGTTTCTGGATGATCTACGGGCGCAACTGGAGGCGGCTGGCGACAACAGGGCCAAGCTTCTGAACCTACGCAAGCGTATGGCACATATTCGTGTGTTCGACCCAGCCTGTGGCTCCGGCAACTTCCTGGTTATCGCCTACAAGCAAATGCGCGAGATCGAGGCGGAAATCAATCATCGCCGGGGAGAAGCTCACAACAAATCCGAAATACCGCTGACCAACTTCCGCGGTATCGAGCTACGCGACTTCCCGGCTGAAATTGCCCGTCTGGCGCTGATCATCGCCGAGTTTCAATGCGACGTGCTGTATCGCGGTCAACAGGATGCTCTGGCTGAGTTTTTGCCTCTGGATGCGCAAAACTGGATTGTTTGCGGCAATGCGTTGAGGCTGGATTGGTTGAGCATTTGCCCACCTACCGGCACGGGCGTCAAAGTAGTTGCCGATGACTTATTTGGCACGCCGCTGAATCAAGCGGAGATAGATTTCGAGAATGAGGGTGGCGAAACATATATTTGCGGTAATCCACCGTACGTTGGCTCAAACGTCAAGCCGCCTAAGGACGCGAGCAACGAGCAAAAGGAACGACTGAAGAAAGAAGCTGAAAGTCGTAAAGCGGACTTGAAGCTTGTCTTTGAAAAGCGCACGAGCACATTTGGAACGCTGGACTATGTCGCTGGTTGGTTTATGAAGGCTGTTGATTACGGAAAACAGACTAAAACTGCAACCGCGCTCGTGACAACTAACTCGATCTGCCAAGGCCAGCAGGTTCCGATTTTGTGGCCACTGATCTTAGCGGAAGGGTACGAAATAGCGTTCGCACACACTTCTTTCAAGTGGAAAAATTTGGCTTCAAAAAATGCAGGTGTGACGGTAGTGATTATTGGCCTTTCAAATCAGGCCAGTAAACGCCGGAGGCTGTTTCTTGCAGAGAAGGAAGGAACGCTCACCGTAAAAGATGTTGAAAACATCAACCCCTACCTGATTCCTGCCAAGAATGTCATTGTTGCGCCTAGATCATCCCCAATAAGTGGGCTTGCAGAAATGAGCTTCGGCAGCATGCCGAATGATGGCGGCCACCTATTGATGAGCTTTGATGATGCAACGTCAGCGATTAAGCAACATGAAGTGCAACCGAAATTTATTCGTCCGGCATTAGGCACGAAAGAATTTATTAATGGTATTGAGCGGCGCTGCATCTGGGTACGCCAAGCAGATTACGAAGATGCTTCTGCCAATATCTGGCTCCAGACCCGCTTTGAGAGCGTGCAAGAAAAACGCCAGTCAAGTGATCGAGCTGCGACGAAAAAGCTTGGCGATGCGCCATACAGATTCGGAGAGGTTCGGCAAACAGGTGCTGAAGATGTAATGATTGTTGCCAAAACATCTTCGGAACAGCGTGATTATCTACCCGTATCTATATTTCCACGCGGCGCCATCGTGACAGAGGCATTCGCCTTTTATGACGCCCCACGCTGGTGCATGGCACTCATCGCTAGCCGCCTACATTTGGTCTGGGTTGCCACCATCTGCGGGAAGATGAAAACTGACTACCGCTACTCCAATACCCTCGGCTGGAACACATTCCCCGTACCGCTACTCACCGAACAAAACAAGGCAGACTTGACCCGTTGCGCTGAGGACATTCTGCTGGCCCGCGAAGTCCACTTCCCCGCCACCATCGCTGACCTATACGACCCGGAAACCATGCCGGATAACCTGCGCCACGCACACGAGCGCAACGATGAAGTGCTGGAGCGGATATACATCGGCCGCCGTTTCAAGAACGACACCGAACGGCTGGAGAAGCTGTTTGATCTCTACACCAAGATGACAGCAGACACAGCGAAGGCTACGCCGAAGAAGCAACGAGGGAAAATGGCATGAGCGACACCCCTGCTAGCCTGACCACACCACCCGAGGGCTACGGCGAGTGGTTAGCAGACCTCAAAGGCCGCATCCACAACGCTCAACAGCGTGCCACGCTGGCGGTAAACCGCGAACTGGTGCAGCTCTACTGGCAGATCGGCAACGACATTTTGAGCCGCCAGGCACAACAGGGCTGGGGAGCCAAAGTGATCGAGCGGCTGGCACACGACCTGCGCACCGCCTTTCCTGACATGAAAGGATTTTCCCGCGCCAACCTGATGTATATGCGCGCCTTTGCCGAAGCCTGGCCGGATGCCGCAATTGTCCAACAGGCTGTTGGACAATTGCCTTGGGGGCACAACCTGGTATTGCTGACCCGGCTGAAAGATCCACAGCAGCGCCTGGCCTATGCCCAGAGCGCCATTGCGCACGGCTGGTCGCGCAATGTGCTGAACATCCATATCGAGACCCGCCTGCTGGAGCGCAGTGGCTCGGCGGTCACTAACTTCGATGTCAGCTTGCCCAAGGCGCAGTCCGACCTGGCCCGCGAATCGTTGAAAGATCCTTATCGCTTTGACTTCCTCGGCCTGCGCGATGAGGCGCAGGAGCGCGAGATCGAACATGCCCTGGTCAAACACGTCACCGAGTTTCTGTTGGAACTGGGCGCTGGCTTTGCGTTTGTCGGGCGGCAGGTGCTGCTGGATGTAGGCGGCGATGAGTTCTTTATCGACCTGCTGTTCTATCACCTCAAGCTGCGCTGCTATGTGGTGATCGAGCTCAAAGCCGGCAAGTTCAAGCCCGAGCACCTGGGCCAGCTTGGGTTTTATATGACCGCGGTGGATCGCCAGGTCAAAGGTGAACACGACAACCCCACCATCGGCCTTTTGCTCTGCAAGAGCAAAAACAAGATCGTGGCGGAATATGCGCTGGGCGATAAGACCCAGCCCATGGGCATTGCCGAGTACAAACTACTCGAATCTCTGCCTGCAGAATTGCAAACCAGCTTGCCCAGCATTGAACAGATCGAACGTGAACTGGCGGGCGACGGCACCCTCATGGAGGACGAATCACAGTGACTAACACCACCAACCCGACAAACAGCTACACGGTGCCGTCGGTATCCATTGCTACTGCGCACACAGGGGCATCCAGCAAGGCTAATGAGCTAGGCATGCGTACCATGCAGGAACGTGCCTATACCAAGCGCGGCGAACAGTACCTGCTGATCAAATCGCCACCCGCATCGGGCAAGTCCCGCGCACTGATGTTCATCGCCCTGGACAAGCTAAACAACCAGGGGCTGCAACAAGCCATTGTCGTGGTGCCCGAACGCTCCATTGGCGGCAGCTTTGCCGATGAGCTGCTGAGCCAGCATGGCTTCTACTGGGACTGGCAGGTGGCCCCGCAGTGGAACCTGTGTAATGCCCCTGGCATCGACGAACCGCGTGTGGCCAAGTCCAAAGTAGATGCCGTGCGTGCCTTCCTAGACAGCAGCGACAAGGTGCTGGTCTGCACCCATGCCACCTTCCGCTTTGCTGTAGAAGAGTTGGGCATCGACGCCTTCGATAACCGCCTGATTGCCATCGACGAGTTCCACCACGTTTCCGCCAACCCAGACAACAAACTGGGCAACCAACTGAGCGCGTTTATCAACCGCGACAAGGTGCACCTGGTTGCAATGACCGGCTCCTACTTCCGTGGAGACAGCGAGGCCGTGCTGGCCCCGTCGGAAGAGAACAAATTTGAGACAGTGACGTACACCTACTACGAGCAGCTCAACGGATATCGCTGGCTCAAGTCGCTGGATATTGGCTACTTCTTCTACACCGGCAGGTACGTGGATGCGGTCGCCAAGGTTCTGGACCCGTCGCTGAAAACCATCGTCCACATTCCAAACGTAAATGCCCGTGAGAGCCTCAAAGACAAGGAGCGCGAGGTCAACGAAATCATGAGTTCGCTGGGCGATTGGCAGGGTGTCGACCCGGCCACCGGCTTCCATCTGATCAAAGCCAAAGATGGCCGCACGCTGAAAGTGGCCGACCTGGTAGATGACAGCGACGCGGCCAGACGCTCCAAAGTGCTCGGCGCACTGAAAGATCAGGCGCAGAAGAACAACCGCGACAACGTGGATGTGATCATCGCACTGGGCATGGCGAAGGAAGGCTTTGACTGGATCTGGTGTGAGCATGCGCTGACCATCGGCTACCGTTCGAGCCTGACCGAAATCGTGCAGATCATTGGCCGTGCCACGCGGGATGCCGAGGGCAAGGAACGCTCGCGTTTCACCAACCTGATCGCCGAACCTACAGCTGATCAAGCCGCTGTAGCTGAGGCAGTGAACGATATGCTCAAGGCCATTTCCGCCAGCCTACTGATGGAACAGGTGCTGGCCCCACGCTATGAGTTCACCCCGAAAGATACCGGGCCAAAAGAAGGCTTCAATTACGGGCCGGAGGGGTATCAACCGGGTGGCACCAACCTGGGTGTGAATGAAACCACGGGCCAGTTTCATGTCGAGATCAATGGCCTGACCACACCGCAAAGCACAGAAGCCACGCGCATCTGCAAAGAAGACTTGAACGAAGTGGTGACCAGCTTCCTGCAGGATAAAACCGTGCTGGAGCGCGGCCTGTTCGACAAGGAAAACACCCTGCCGGAAGAGCTGACCCAGCTGCGCATGGGTAAGATCGTGCGCGAGCGTTACCCCGATTTGAGCGACGTCGACCAGGAAGCCATCCGCCAGCACGCCATCGCCGCCATGAACATTACCCAGCAGGCCAAGTTGGCTCTGGCGCAGGCAGATGCAAACGGTAGCGACAACGTGCAGGGCAGCACCGCACTGCTTGATGGCGTGCGCAAATTCGTTAACGTGCGCGAGCTGGACATTGACCTGATCGACCGCATCAACCCCTTCGATGCGGCCTATGCGGTACTGGCGAAGGCGATGGATGAGAAGTCCCTGCGCCAAGTACAGGCCAGCATTGCGGCCAAGAAAGTGAGCATTCCTGAAGACGAAGCGCGTCAGCTGGCCAGGCGTGCCCTGCAGTTCAAGAACGAGCGTGGCCGCCTACCTGACATCAACTCCGCCGATGCCTGGGAGAAGCGCATGGCCGAAGGCGTAGCCGCGTTGGCACGCTACCGCGCCCAAGCCAAAGCGGCGCAGGGAGAATCCGCCAATGGCTGATATGAACGATGACGACCTGCTGGATGCGCTGGGGGTAGAAGTCCCTACGCTCAAGACAGCCACTCGAGCTCCTCGCGAAGAGCGCATCATTGCTGGCTTCGAGGACATTCAGCGCTTCTATCAGACCCACGGCCGCGCCCCACTGCATGGCGAAGACCGCGACATCTTCGAGCGTTTGTATGCCGTGCGCCTGGATCAGCTGCGCAAGCTGCCGGAGGCACAAACCCTACTGGCCGGCCTGGATAGTCACGGCCTACTGTCGGGTTCGGCAGTCGCCACAGTAAATGTGGATGACCTGGATGAAGACGCTTTGCTCGCCGAGCTGGGCATCGGCAGTGAGTCCGTCGACCAGGACGACATCACCGTACTGCGGCATGTACGCTCCAGTGCGGCAATCAAGGCGGCAGAAGAAATTGCTGCCCGGAATCCATGTAAAGACTTCGAGAAGTTCAAGCCGCTGTTTGATGAAGTGGAAGCAGGTCTCAAGCAAAAACTGTGGGTAACCAAGCCCTTTGGCAAGAACGCCAGCATCGAGGCCGGTGACTTCTTCGTCCTGAGTGGACTGATCGCCTATGTTGCCGAGGTGGGCGACACCTACAGAACCCCAAATGCGGAGACGAATGGGCGCTTGCGGGTCATCTACTCCAATGAGACGGAAAGCGACCTGCTATTACGATCCTTGCAGCGGGCGCTCTACAAGGACAGTGAGGGGCGTGCTGGATCTCGGGTCATCAAGGTAGATTCCGGCCCGCTGTTTAGCGACATAGCCGAGCCGGACGACATCGAAACTGGCACTATCTATGTGCTGCGCAGCCAGTCCAGCCACCCATTCGTAGCCGAGCACCGCGAGCTGATCCACAAGATCGGCGTAACTGGCGGCCGAGTGGAAGCCCGCATCGCGGCGGCGGCGAAGGATGCCACCTACCTGCTGGCCGATGTGGAAGTGGTTGCAACTTACAAGCTGCACAACCTGAATCGCACCAGGCTAGAAAACATCTTCCACCGCCTGTTCGGCGCAGCGCAGCTGGACTTAACCATCGAAGACCGCTTCGGCCATCCGGTCAAGCCTAGGGAGTGGTTCCTGGTGCCGCTGCATGTAATCGATGAGGCGGTTGAGCGCATTCGGGATGGGTCGATTACTGATTTTGCATATGACCCGCAAACGGCTCGCCTAGTCAGCTAGCAGAAGAGGCGGCCTTTCAAGAACATGGGATTGGAAAGTGACGAGCTGTGTTCGGCCAGATGGCAATCTTCCGGCCACTCCCAACCAGGATAAGCGCTGAAGCATGAAACATTAGCCCCGCATTGCGGAGCTAATGTTCACCTCCCGATGAAGTAGAGGTTGCCGTTTTTGTTGTAGATCGCAGCAGGCCGAAAATCTTTGGGCCAGTTTTTCCCTGGGTAGTAAGAATATACCCAGCCAGGAAGGTACTTGGTGATTCCAGCCAACGCGTCCTGACCATCCATACCGGCTCTATTCGCATCGGCGAAAAGCTCAAGCGACGGATCGGTCAGAAAGATTGGGCCATACGCTTTCTTGGCGGAAATGAACGGCGGAGCCCCACTCGCAGGAGCACTAAATGGGGTGGGATTCCCTTTTACCAGATCGGTAAATTTGTCGAATTTTTTACCTGACCCATCAGCGTATTGGGCCGGCTCATGTCGTAAATTGGAAATCTTCCCATTGAAGTATTTTTCTCTGGCCTCAAGCCAAGCTGACTTGACCAACAAGGAAGCATTCTCCGGGGTGGTGGCAAGCTCTTCAGGCACCCATGCAACGACCTGGTAGTGATAAACAGGACCGCCACTGCCTCCAAAAAGGAACAATCCAAGTCCGAGCGATGCCGCTCCTGCACTACTGAACCCTGTGGGTGGGGAGACGTACCCCAAACCGCCGATGGTAAGATCTCCTACGCCTACCGAAGCAAGCTGCGGGGCCAAGCTGTCGGCTTCACTCCCGACCATTTCTCGAGGAATGTCGCGCTGACCATCGATGCGCATGGCTTCCAGAACCAGCATGGCATCAGACCATTTCTCGCGGGGCACATCCTTTGGCTCTGGCAAAGTGACCTTCGGAGAACTGGAACACCCAATCAGGAGAGCCAGAAGCAACGCACCTACACCACCTTTCACTGAAAACCACACGAACATAAGAAAACTCCCTCTCTGTTTACTTCCATCCAAGCTACAGCCCCCTCGCCAAGTCCCAAGGAAAACAATCCCCAAGAAAGGCCGTGCCTGTCCTTCTGTGTATTCCAGTGATGCTGACACCCAGTTCCAGTGATTGTGACCCGCCCGTGCTGGAGGTTCTGCCCAGCCATTCCAGTGGTTGTGATCCATTGTGCCGACGATTCTGCCCACCTAAAGTAAGCAGGTAGCTCCTTCTGACACCTACTGCTCAACTTCGAGGGCCTATCTGGGTGCTAAACCTTGTTACGCCGTAGCTCACGGGGTACGAACTTGTCGATCTCTTCGTCCGAGAAGGTCATCTCTTCCAGGTTCTTGAGTCCCGCTTGCGCCAATTGATAGGCTTTAGAATTAGTGCTTGGTGCGCCGCTATAGATGGAACCTAGCCCCTCAAGAAGCTCATCTCGGATCTCGCGGGCTGCTTCCAGGCTCATGGTCTGGGAGCGAAGATCCGTCAGCAGGTTCAGATAGCGTTCCCGAATGACCCATATTTCCGATGCGGCTTGACGGTGCTTCTGGGCTACTTCGCCCAAGTCATAGTCCTTCGTATAGGAGTTCAGGGCGAGCAGAACGGTGGACAGAATCGCGGTGAGTAATGTCAACGCGAACGTGGTATCCGGCCATAGCGCGCCTAGCACCCCGCCCGTGACCAACGCCGAGAGCGCAATCTGCCATCCTTTGATGCACTGGTGGCGCTTGAACAGCAAGTCGGCGCACTTCTCATGAGTCTTATGGGTGTAGACGACGCGTCCGTAGCACTCGCGTATCTGGCCCTCCAAGATCGTTTTTTCGTCAGTCATAGTCACGTCCGTCGTTGACGATGGGAACGTGGATTCTATCCTTGGCGACTACGACGCCGTCCCGTACGAGGTATGCCTCGACGATATGGTCTCCTCGGAAGCTCGTGGATTCGCACTTCATGTAGTGTCCCCGGTCCAATTCGATCTGTCCTCGAATGCAATCGCGCTGCTCGGCCTCCGGGCCTCTATTCTGAACTTTCCAGTAGAGCTGGCAGCCTGGGTCCAACGCCAGTGGTCGAGTCATTCTGAATTCCAAGTTCTTCTCGCTCCGTAGTGGGATTGCTCGCGAGAGCATGTCCCTTAGGGAGAATTTTCGGAATCCACGCTGTTTAACGTCGCAGTCGACCTTTAGATCCTCGCGAACGTCCACCGGGAATAGGTCTTCGATGAACTGTTCGGTGTTTCGCCAAGCCCTCGCCACGGTCGCAACTGCGACTCGCTCTTTGGACGCTGGGAACGGTCTACCATAAACCTTCTTCCACTTATCGTTGACGTTGGCGCTCTTCTCTGCGTCGATGGCAGTCACGCAGAGATCGTAGGCCTTTTTGGCCTTCTTCTGAAACTTCTTCTTGACCCTGACCCGCTGTCGGCTGCCAGGAGCAGCGTACTCCGTTTGCTCGGGAAGCTCGGATAGGTACTTGAAGAAGTCTCGACTCATCCAGTCGTAGTAGAAATAGCTTTGGCTGTCGTACTCAGTGGTTGAGCTGAGGAAGTTGTAGGCGAGCGTATCGATGAGCAGGCCGCCCATGCTCACGCCATGCTTGTTCTTCCAGGCTCGAGCCATTTTACAGAGCGGTCGAAGATTGTGGTTCTTCTTACCATCAAGCGTTGCAACAGCATCCATCTCCTCACGTGGTTTGGTAATCTTCCAAGAGCCACCGTTCTTCGTATCAGGGTACTTGTAGCTACCGTCGTCCTGTTCAAACACCGGTTGGACCTCAACGTGAAAGTCCTGATACGTTACAGTTACGACCAGCCGGTCCACACGAACCTTGGTTGTTGGATAACGATCCTTGATAGCTTTTCTAGCGTCTTCAAGCAGCCTCGTTTGCCCGCCAGTCTTATTGTAGTCGTCCCACTTGCTCTTGGGCATGATGTAAAGCATGTCCAAGTCCGAAATGCCTTTGATACCGGTGCTGCGTCCAAACGAACCCACCTGCAGTGTGTTGGCTGTCTTTGACTCGGTGTCCCTAAACTCTTTATTTAGCGCACAAGTCAGCTCGCCGTAACGCGCGCTGATAGTTGCCGTATTGTCCACAAGCAGGTTCCCCAGAAATTCAGAGAACATTTCCCCAACACCCATCTTTGCTTCCTTTTAAAGTGGACCGTCACGAGCATTTAAGGCACATAACGGCCGTTGGCGACTCAGACGACTAAAAGGGGCCCTTACAGCTCGGCTCCCTCTGATTCATTCCGGACAAACCGAGATCTAGCTCGCCCGCTGAGGCTTTTTCTCTATATTAATCGCAACTTTGGTGAGTCTTTTCTGACTTTCGAGCCGGTAGATGCATTTCCAGAAATCACTGACAACCTTGTTAGCTGGAACGTTAGGGCATTAATTTCATCTATACTAAGCCTCAAACTCTCTGCAATTTCACGGCGACCTTGCTTTCGGCTATGCAGGATATCCAGCACTTTAGTCAGCAGTTGCGATGTTTCTCGCTCCATCGGCTCCGGCTCATTGGTTCTATATCCACTTTTAGCAATTTCTATGCAAAGGCTGCGGTAATTCCACTCGCTGACCAACCCTAATGAACTAAATCGGTATGCTAGGGCTGCTAGTGATACACCCCAATAGTGCTTGAGTTTCATCAGGTACTTGATTGTGTAAGCGGGCGGTTGGTTAGCGGCCACACTTTCCTTGGGCATCAGAAAGGCTGCAGCAAATGCATCAGCCTGTCGCTCCATTTCAGGACCATGGGCTTGGCCATGCTGCATGGTGTAAACGTCGCGCACCAAATGGCCTAGCTCATGCGCTGCGTCAAAGCGGCTCCGCTCAGCGGACTTGATGGTGTTAAGGAAAACAAATGGTTTGCCCTCATACCATGTGCAGAAAGCGTCCACCTCTCGGGTTTCTTCGGCCAGTGAAAAAACACGGATGCCTTTGGATTCCAGCAAGTGAATCATGTTAGGAATCGGCGCATTGCCCAACCCCCACACGCGGCGAAGTGTGGCAGCTGCCTCTTCAGGCTCTAGATCGCTCAAGTCGGGTAACTCTGCCGAGGGGAGGCTAAACCTTTCTTCGATCCAGTAGTTGACCTTGAACGCAATGGCACCAGCCGCAAAGGTGCAAGCTTTCAATGCATCTGTCATCTTTGAGAGCTTACGAAAACTTACCGAATGCTCTCTTAGCTCTGGCATATCCTCATCAATGAAAAAAAACTGCTGAGGGAAGTTCAGCAGTTTTGCGATTTTTTCCAAGGTTCCTGGATCAGGATAGGATGCTCCAGTTTCGTAGTTTTGCAGGCTACGACTAGTGATGCCTAATTCCTTTGCCAACTGCGCTTTTGTAAAGCGTCTTCTCACCCTGGCAAATGTGATTTGCTTGGGATTTATTTCGGACATGATTACTTACTCAAAATATGCCTGTCTTAGGCTCTACTTCCACTGAAATCTGGGGATTGGGTTCGTCCTTGCGCACTGTGAAGTCATCGGGATTGTTAGAGATATTTCCCAGAAGTATACGGACACCCCAGTCGGTAATTTTCTTGTTACCAAAACCGGTCGGCAAGGACAATTCGTAACGAACTTCCTTGAGTCCCTTATCGTAGTGATAGAGCAGTGCCCAGACCTGGGTTCCTCTCTGGTTTTCCTTGGCGAGCTTGAACGATGTGCTATTGAATAGCTCTAGCTGATGATTGTTCTTTTGAACAAAGTTTTCAGCAACCGCTCCTTTCTCCGCTTGGTTTGTGGGATCCTCAACACCATTCTTACCGGTTTCACTGTTACCGGTCATCACCACGATGGAAATGTCACGATCAGGTGAGCTGATGAAGGGGCAATTCTGCTGCTCATGGATATGCCATTGAGCTGTCGCCAGTAAAGTGCGCAGATCTTCAACAGTTTTCAGCCATTGCTGCACACCTGCGGCGGTCGGCGCTGACGCACGTGTGACCTCGTTGCGTTCACTGAGCCCACCCGTGACGGCATCACGGAGGAGAATTGGACTCAGGTCAGGATGTAGCTCCCGCAGTCGTGTTTCCACGTGTGCAGGGTCATTGATGATCGTAGCCCGGCGAGTGAGGGCATTGGAGGCGGTTAGTTCAAATTTGCTCATGACCGTTCCTTTCGTGTTTCCGGAAATTGTACCTCATGTTGAGGTGTAAAAAACGGAAATATTAGGCGAGCTAGAGAGTCACGGGCGAGTAGGTTCCTTCCCGCTGCAACACCGTCATCGCAGGAGTGATGACCAAACATCCACCTTCGATCGGTAGCTGCCGGTGATGAGCGGCTGGAATTACTCAGAGGAAATACCTAATGCTTTTACCAAGTGCCGAAGCGCTGGG
Source organism: Pseudomonas taeanensis MS-3 (assembly GCF_000498575.2). Lineage (GTDB taxonomy): Bacteria > Pseudomonadota > Gammaproteobacteria > Pseudomonadales > Pseudomonadaceae > Aquipseudomonas > Aquipseudomonas taeanensis. Next base: position 1,717,952 of record NZ_AWSQ01000001.1, on the reverse strand, counting down.
AATGCCCCACAACCAATGCCTGGAGCTTCTGGAGCGTGCCGAAGACACGCTCGACTTCCTGACCTCCAGCCTTACCTACCTGACCCATGCGGAGAGCCAGCAGGCACAGCCAGATTCTGAGCTGATCGCGAGCACCGCAAACTGTCTCGACTGCTGAAGCAGGCTAAGCTGCGCTATGCCGCTCATCTGGAAGATGTGAACTACCGCAGTCGCGGCCTGGATAAGCAAGTGATCACCGGCCTGCTGGCTGCGGCTGGATTGGTCAACAACAGAACCTGCTACTGTGCCCCTGGATGGGGCCGCAATGCTCGGCGGAACACGATACTGCTACTCACACGGCGCCGGCTGATTTGAGCGCGCCAACGTAACGATACAAAGTCGTTCGGGAAATGCCATAGCGCCGGGCTACATCAGTCACCTGTATCTCAGGATCTTTGAGCAAAGCTCTTATTTCACGCACCTGACGATCATCAAGCGCGGGCTTGCGCCCTCCTTTGCGCCCTCGGGCGCGAGCCGCCGCTAGCCCTGCGCGGGTACGTTCTCGTATTAGGTTGCGTTCGAACTCGGCCAGTGCAGCAAACACGTGAAAGATCAGCTTACCGGCAGCGCTGGTGGTTTCGATTCGCTCGTTGATCGACTCGAATCCCACTCCTTCTTGCTCCAGCCGACTGACGATCCCAACCAAGTCAGACAGGGAGCGGCCGAGGCGATCCAGTCGCCATACGACCAAGGTGTCACCACTGCGCAGAGCCTTGAGACAATGCCCCAACTCCGGTCTATCCGCTGACTTGCCACTCATGGTCTCCTCGTAGACCGTAGCGCATCCAGCCAGGGCAAGTGCATCACGCTGCAGATCGAGATTTTGATCATCAGTCGACACTCGGGCGTACCCAATCCGCTTTCCCATACGTTTTTCCCACACTGATTTCGGTGCGGGAAAAGTGACAGAAAACCGGGAAATCCCAAGTTGAAACGGGCTATCAGAGAGGGTGTGCCAGAAACGACCGTTTAAGGGACGGACGGGCTCGTCAATTTCAGGCGCTGAAAGCGACCGAAAACGAACCCCAGGATATTTTTTCTCGCTCAACATTTCCTTTAGCAGCTCAGCACCTGAGCTGAATGGAGGAATGACCATGAAGCAGAGTTTTCACTCACATTTTGATCGGGACTTGACCAGGGCCGGCTCGGCGATACTCATGGAGGAAGTCCGACGCGGGCTACTCAGTCAGCACGAGGCCATGATCCACGACCAGCAATGGGCGCAGTTTAGTGTTTATGCCAAGGAATCTCATGAGGTGGATATCCTGGAACTCGTCAACAAAAAACTGGTGAGGGAATACGGAGAAGAGCTCTATATCCAGGCATACCAAGGAAATCTCCCGCAACACTGCGTGACGAGTCTGCTTGAGACTGTGTATTCAGTGATGGGCTTCGCAACTGATGGCCGTTGGAAGGGCGCAGCGGCTAACGTCGGTAGCCGTCTTGGTTTTCCAAGCCATGCACGTATTACCGTGCCGCGCAGTCTTGACCGAACTAAGTTTGAAGCTGCGATGGTGGATATTCAGGCCCTTGTCTCAGAGCAGCTAGCAACCTTAATCAGGCTAGTTCGATACCTCGGCATCTCATTGCTTGAGGCTTTTTTCTTCGACGCAGAAGATGCTCACAAGGACGCCGAAGAAGAAAACATCTTTTATGTGTTCAGCAAAGATAAGCATGAGCATGAGCATCGGATCATTAATATTTCTACCCCTGGGCAAATTGTAATTTTGGAGAAGGCTGCGGCATTTCAAAAGCTTCAGGGCAGCAGTCGCGCGACGCCAGCAGCTTGGCGTACATGGAAATTAAAGAACCTACCTGCAGCGCAAGAGCTTTTACTTCCTCACGGACTAAATATTGATGATTGTCGCGCGGCATATGCCTGCGAGCTCTACCGGCGATTGTCTGGTCACCACGCCCCGATTCTTGGGGGAAAAGCTCCCAACGATGAGGATCTGGAGGCCCGGAATCACGTCGCCTACGAGCTTGGGAATTTACGTATTTGGGAAACTGATGCGTACGTCGGTGCCCGAGCCAACCTGCGGAAGGAAGCCGCCGCTACCAGTTGCTAAGCCACACAGCAGATTTGGGATTAGATCAGACGCCCTCAACCTTGGCAGAGCTCGAATTAAAGGGGTAAGGCTATGGATCGTTTTGAATTGCTTGTATATGCCGTGCTTGCCGTCATCAGTGCGCTGACTATCGCAGGTGTAATTGGCTATATGGTCGCAGCGTATCTGGACAAGAAGCACGGCGACGATTGAGCCTTCAGCGGAACTACCAGATACCTGCAACAAACTGTCCGCTGTCCCTTGGCAGCGGACGCTTACCCAAATCCATCGGCAAGGCATCCTACCGCTGCGATACGCAGTATTTACCCAAGCCTATGAGGTCATGGGATGGCTTCGGAAGGGCTGTCAATTTCCGCACCCTAGCGAAAATGACCGGAGCGCCGAAGCGTTTAGATCAGCGACATGCACGCCCTCCACGTGGCGAGCTAGCTTGCCCAGTACGCTAAAACCCGTGCGCCGACTCGCAGGCAACATCTGATCTTGGGTTTTCCGAAAGCTACCGGAGAGTGTCTAGCGACCTCATCTATCAGGAGCGCAAGCATGGAATTTCGTCACCTCGGTAACGGGCTGTACTTCCCACCTATTGCGCCCAACGGTCGAGTTTATGCTGTACCTCTTGGGCAGGAAACCCAGGTAGAGATTTTCTGCCTGACACCAGTAGGCATCATGGGCGCGGGCATCCAATCGCACTGGTCAGAAATCGTTGGTTTTTACTACGACGACGAATCATGGGAGATCATTCCGCGCAATTACTCGGGACGAGGAATGCGCTTCCGCAGAGGCCTATCCTGCATCATGGTGATCGCAGGCAACGAGGCCCTCACGACCCACATCCAGGGCTACCCCATCCCCATCTGCATAATGAACCGCATTGCACTCGAACAGCAGCGAGGCAGTGAAGGGTAGCGCATCACCGCCGCCATCCGCTGCGCGACACGGGTACCAGCCAGGCAGGCACCTACCAATGTTTATTTTATGAAAGTGAAGCCTTTCACTGCTAATACAGATCGCAGTTAGCCGGCAGACTTGGACTCTCGCGTCACTGCTAATAACAAATATAGCCTGCAACCCCCGCCTGCACGGGCCTGCTGGCTGGCAGCGAGTAGATTTAGCGCACGGCACTGCTTATAGCCCGCAACCTAGTCAAGCGCTGCAGCATGTCGCACCGGAATTCACTGCTGATACAAGAAAGCCCCATCAGACCAAGCTGCACGGGGCTTTCGGGATTTACAATCGGGTCAGATCTGTTCGGCACTGCTTATAGGTACTCAGCCGCTACCCTCCCGAATAGAGGTCGCCATGATTAAGCGCTTGGTATCTAGACAGCTTCTTCTCATAAGCGACCAACGTCCGACGTAGCTGACGATTCTCGCTCGCAATGCTGCGAATCTCAGCAAGCCGCCCCTCAACTTGCAGAACGAGGTGACGGTATGGGTACTTAACAAACTCAAACGAGGAAGCAGGGTATTTATGTTTACCATTCCCCTTGGCAATAGTCAGGGGCGCGAATTTGTTTTTTTGTCCTTGCAGCGGCACCAGTTTGCACCAGTAGATCGAGTACGCATTCAGACTCGCCTGCTTGATTGATACGGCAGCCACAACAGATTCGACCCCGGTCTTTTTGTACAGCTTCATGGACGCATCCACATAGTTTGCTACCAGGCATCTCGCGTCCGCGAGCAACCGCTCGTACTGCTGATCCAGCAGGGTGACTATCGTTTGTGCTTCTTTGCTCATGGCCAAGGCTCTTTACTTTGTATGAGCCTAAATGGTGACTGAACGCTGACCACCCAAAATTCGTTTTCAGACGGTTTTATCGTCGGAAATCAGCCGAAGCTGAATCCGCCAGGTAACGCCGTCACTCTGTCGAGCATCAGATGGGCGGCAAATGACGACATGGCAGACGTAGAGAGGCGGTGCATGCAACAGACGTACAACAGATTATTGCTTATTGCCGCTGACCGAAAACTGACCCAGTAGAGGCTGTTCTGCCGACCGAAAACTGACCCAGGTGTTCAACTATGTCGGCCATTCGTGAACGACTACGACCGACCCAAGCTGCCGGCGATGACAGGCAGCGGCCCAGAGTGTGTAAAAACACTTTCTTATCTTGCGTGCTTCAGCCCATTGCTCCTGGGCGTGGCGATTTCCCGATTATTTACCACGATCAGCGCCGGTAACGCTTCAGCGCACTTATGAAACGCTTTGGCACCTATTGGGGCAGTAAAAGCCGGGCTTTTACGCCATCATCGCCTTCAACAAGCCTTCGGTGCCGATGATTTTCATCACCCGCTTCAAGTTGTAGGCGAGCACATTCAAGCTCATCTCTGCGCTCACCCCGTTCAGTTTTCGAGTCAAGAAGTGCGTTGCCCCCATCCATTGTTTGAGCGTCGCGGTTATTCACCGCCTTGAATTTGCTGCCGTCGATAGCGACCAGGTTATCGCTAAACAACCCCAACTGCTGGCAGAGCAAAACGAACTGGCGGCAGACGCCGCGAATAGCGTTGCTGTTGTCTTTTCGGAAGTTAAAGATGGTTTTGAAGTCGGGCATTAAGCGCCCGGTTAACCACATCAGCTCGACGTTGCGCTGGGCTTCACGCTCAAGACGTCGGCTCGACTGGATGCGGTTCAGGTAGCCGTAGATATAGATTTTCAGCAGAGTCGCGGGGTGGTAGGCAGGTCTGCCGGTTTCGGCTGGAATGGCGCCATCAAAACCTAGCGTGGCTAGGTCGAGTTCGTCGACGAAGACATCGACCACACGTACCGGATTGGTATCGCTGAGGTAGTCGTCGAGGCTTTCGGGAAGTAAGGTGCTTTGACCTCGGTGTTCACCCTGGATAAACCGTTTCATGGGCGTCCCTTGCCATGAGATTCTCGGAAATCATAGCAAGGGTTTACCGGGACGTAATGAGATGGTCACCCCCACACCCAAGAGGGCTACGCTCTCGCAGGGTTCATCTCGGAGGCCATCGCCATGAACAACGTTGCACTGGTGGGTATCGATCTCGGCAAGCACAACTTCCATCTGCATGGTCAGGATGGGGCAGGCCGGGCGGTCTTTCGCAAGAAGCTCTCGCGGCTGCAGATGATGCGGCTCTTCGGCAATCTGCCGGCCTGCACGGTGGTCATGGAGGCCTGTGCCGGAGCCCACTTCACGGCGCGGGAGCTCAACAAGCTCGGACACGTTGCTAAGCTGATCTCACCGCAATTTGTCAGACCGATCGTGAAGAGCAACAAGAACGACTTCGTGGATGCCGAGGCCATCTGCGAGGCCGCGTGCAGACCTTCCATGCGTTTTGTCGCACCCAAGACCGAGGCACAACAGACGCTGTCTGTTTTGCATCGTATGCGTGAAGCCTTGGTCCGTGAGCGCACGCAGGCCACCAACCAGGCACATGGTTTCCTGCTGGAGTTCGGCATCTGCCTGCCCAAGGGCCTGGCAACCATGAAGCGACTCTCGAGCACTTTGTCAGAGCACTCGTTGCCGCCGCAACTAACGCAGTTGTTGATGCGACTGCATCAGCGCTTCCTCTACTTGGATCAGCAGCTCAAGGAGCTGGAGAGTCAGCTGGAGACTCAAGTAGTCGAGGATGACTTAGGCAGTCGGTTGCTCAGCATGCCGGGGGTCGGCCCGATCACAGCCAGCTTGCTGGCGGTCAAGATGGGAGATGGCTGGCAATACGCCAGTAGCCGCGACTTTTCCGCATCACTCGGGCTGGTGCCCCGGCAGTACAGCACAGGCGGTCGCAACACTCTGTTGGGCATCAGCAAGCGGGGTGACAAGCACCTCAGACGTTTGCTGGTTCAGTGCGCTCGCGTCTATCTAATGCGACTTGAGCATCAGCGTGGGGCATTGGCGACTTGGGCGCGGGGCTTGCTCATTCGACGCCACTCGAACGTGGTGGCTTGCGCCCTGGCGAACAAACTGGCCCGTATTGCCTGGGCGATTGCCGTTAAGCACACTCGATATGAAGCCGAGCCAGACGGCTTGACCGCCTGACCCTACTGACTGAGCAGTACGACGACCTTTTCCGGTTTTGCGATAGCTGAACAGACGATGACGTGAACGGCCAACCGGCCTGATGAAGAACCTGATGTAAAAACTGGCTTTCGAAGCCGCCAGCGTTTTCAGGATCGTCAGGCGCGACTCTCATCGAGGCGCGGAGCTTGCTCCACCAAGACGCCGGATAGATTTAGGCAAGCCTAACGCTCATCGCTGATCAGTATTGCAAAAGTGGGGGTGACCATAGATTTTTACACACTCTGGGCCAGAAGCGACCATTCAAAAGATACTCCACCCCGCCTGAAAGAGTTACTTTGACTCCACACCTGAGCAGAAACTCCGAAAACATACACGACGAAGGCCACCTATTTGGTATCGATGAGCCCTTACCGAAAACGTTGTTGAGCATCTCGATCAGCTCGCGAGGGAATTCGTCTCGCGGCCATAGGCATCGCACCGCCGTTTTCGGTGATGCCATACAGCCCAGGCGTCCCGACCTAAGGACTTACGTCAATCAGACTCAATAGGGCCGGTCAATAAGGTACGCAAAATTAATGATATACTGGGCAACGTTTTGGGGCTGATTATTATCGACCAAGTAAATACTTGACCTATATTGCGGAATCCATGAGTACGCCAGTTAATCTATCTGTCATCAAAGCTTTCCGTATATTGAATGCATTTGAATATGCGGGAGAAAAACTTAGCCTCTCACAACTGAGCCGACGGCTCGATATGAATATCGCTACCACTCACCGGTTCTTGATCACCTTGCAGTCGGTGGGAGCCCTGGTGAAAACACCCGACGGCGCGTTCGAACTGGGGCTGTTGCTGGCCGATCTGGGGGGGAAAGTTTCGAACATTGATGTAATGAACAGCATCTCCATGCCCCACGTCAAACACCTGGCCGAGCGATTCGGCGAGACCATCCACGCCGCAATTCTCGACAACGACATGGTCTGCTATGTGGCTAAGGGCGAAGTCTCGCGCAGCCTGACGCTGATTACCCACATAGGCAAACGTTTGCCGGCCTATTGCACCGGGCTGGGAAAAGCGATGATGTCGACGCTCGAGGAAGCCGAGTTGCAGCGCTGCATCGGACACCAGTCATTCAAGCCGTTCACCAACAAGACCACCATCGACCCGGCGGCGCTGCTCGAGGCGTTGAACCTGACTCGTGAGCGCGGCTACGCGCTTGACGACGAGGAAGTGGAGATTGGTCTACGCTGCGTGGCGGTGCCTATCGCTGGTTGCAGCAACCAGCTCAAGGCGGCAATTTCGCTGTCCGCCCCCACCACTCGCCTGGACCAGGCAAAGATTGCGGAAGTCGCCCAGGCACTACGCGAACATGCCCGGCAGATAGGCGAGGAACTGGCCGCAAAGCCCTAATCTTTGGGGTTCAGCAGCAACCGCAGGTTGTTCATGATGCGTGCTGTCAGGCCCCAAATTTGCTCGACACCGCAGTCCAGTACCAAGCTTTGCTTTTCCTCACCGTCATAGGTCCTTCGTTCCAGGCGATAGTGCTCGGCCCGGAGGAAATGACCCAGCGGGACCTCGATCACCTCTGCCACCTCCTCGGCCTGGAGCAGCCACTGCAGCGGTCGCGTCACGATGCCCACAACCGGGTAGATCACAAGACCATGGCTGTTGCGGCAATGCGGGAGAACCAGCTGCACCTGCACAGCCGCCGGAGGCAACCCCAACTCCTCCTGAGCCTCACGCAATGCGGCGCTTATCACCGAGCCATCATCCGCCGGCTCGAGAAGGCCACCGGGCAAGCTAATCTCCCCGGCATGCCGGCGCATACGATCGGCACGCCGCGTAAAGACTACTGGGCAGCAGGGCTCGGCGGTGAGCAGCGGTATCAACACCGAGGCAACCCTTTCCGAGCCGGCACTCAATAGCGGCACCTCGCAATCCAAATGGGCGAAACGCTGCGCCAGGGCTTCCGCTGTCAGCTCCTCCATGGGTTCCTCCTGCCGGTAATGCTCCTGGTCTTGGTTTTGGTCGACCACAGTGTTCGCTGACAACGCCGGAATATCTCCGCCGCACTACCGATCATTATCCGTGCGTCCAAAGTTGCTTTCACCCGTTGCATATCCGCAAACTCCTGCACAGCCTGCCGCTAATTGCCGGACCGCCCCTGGCGAACAATAAGAATCAACTTCGGCAGACAGCCATATACTTCAAACCATCTATCGGCGAACACCCTGTTACACAGGGCGGTTAAAAGAAGCGGTCGAAATGAACCTGCTCAGCCGGTACGCCCTCGTCGAGTAGAAGCATCTTGGTGGTCGCTTGTACCATGGGCGGCGGCCCTGCCAGATAACATTCATAGTTGCCGAGGCTGCCACCGAGTACCTGTACAACCGTGTCGTGGATGAAACCGACCGCCCCCTCCCAACCGTCTTCCGGCTTGGGCTCGGAAATCGCGGCATGGAAGCAGACGCGTTCGGCGAAGCTGGGCAACGCCTTGAGCTCTTCCAGGCCGCAAATGTCGGCTGGCGTTCGGCCGCCGAAGAAGAAGTGCAGCTTGCGCCCGACCATAGTCGGATTGTTGAGCAAGCCGCGGGCGATCGACAGTACCGGCGAGATGCCCGAGCCACCGGCGATGCAGAGCACATCACGGGGAGCGTCAGCTTTCAAGAAGGCCAGTCCGTATGGCCCGTCCAGGCCGACCTGATCACCCGGTTCGAGCATGGCGAACAAGGGCTCGGTCACTCGCCCCCCAGGCTTCTTACGAATCCAGAACTCCCAGACTCCCTCGGTATTGGCGAGGTTGCTCATCGAGTAGGCGCGCGGGCAGGGAACACCGTCCAAACTGAGCATGGTGTACTGTCCGGGCAGGAAACGCGCTGGCGCAGGGCCACGGAAGCAGAACTCAGTGATGTCCGAGGTCAGCTCACGGCGGCTTTCTAGGGTGGCCTGGAAACGTACCGGCAGTATTACCGGTCGGAAGCTTTCGTCAGTGCGCATGCTGATCACCAGATCGCTTTTCGCACGGCACTGGCAAGCCAGCTTGCGCCCCTTTTTGAGATCGCGGGCGGTCAGGCCCGGGGCCTCCGGCCAGAGTTCCTCGACCTCGCCTTCGATAAGCTCGAATTTGCAGCTGCCACAGCCGCCCGAGTTGCATTCATAGGAAAGACCGAGACCAGCCCCAAGCCCAGCCCGCAGGATGGAGTCATGCCTCTCGGTCTGTTCGAAAGAGTCGGCGCTGTTATGGATTTGTACGATTGGCATATTCGGCCTCTCTGGAAGTTATTGAATGAACGCCGTGCGCTGAACCCTAGAGGCCCAGAAAACGCCGGCAGTTTCCCACCAGCAAGGCGTCGCGATCGGCCGCACTGAGCCCCAGCCCCGCCAGCCGGCGGCCCGGGTGACTTTCGCGAATGACAAAGGGGTAGTCGGTGCCGACCATCAACTGGCTCTTGCCGTAGACCTCAATCAAGTAGGCGAGCGCCGGATCGCTATAGACCAGCGTGTCGTACCAGAATTGCCGCGCCACCTCCTGTGGCGAGCGCGGGATCGCCTCGCGCAGAGATGCGCTGATTTCCCAGCCGTGCTGCAGGCGCGGCAAAATCATCGGGAAAGAACCGCCTCCGTGGCTGAAAGCGATGCGCAGGCGCGGGAAACGCTCGAGCACGCCGTTCGCGATGAAGGCGGCGATACCCAAGCCGTTCTCGTTGGGGAAGCCGACCAACGCTTCGATCAACGGCGGCCCGTATAGCCGCTCCTTGGTCGGGTGCAGGGCATGCACGAACAGGCACATGTCCTCTTCCTGCAGCGCGGCGAAGAATGGGTCGAAACAACGGTCGCCCATGGCGATGCCGTTGATGTTCGAGCCCACCTCGACCCCGACCAAGCCGTATTCGTGTTTCAGGTTGCGTACTTCGCGGGCCGCCCGCTCGGGGTCCTGCAGCGGCACCATGCCCAAGCCGTAGAAGCTCTGCGGGGCCACGGCGACCATCTCGGCGATGGTACCGTTGATGTAGCGGCCGAAGGCCAAGGCATCGTCGAGGTTGAACCAGTAGGACAGCAGCTCCGGCATCGGCGACAGCACCTGTCGCTCGACACCCTCGGCGGCCATTTCCTCCAGGCGCCGGTTGATGTCCCAGGCGTTGTCGGACACTTCGCGGAATGGCTTGTTGCCGATCATCACCGTGTGATGATGGCCCTCGCCACAGTGCATGCAGGGCCAACCGTGGGTTTTCTCGCGGCCCGGATAGACGGGAAAATCGGCTGGGACTATATGGGTGTGCATATCAATCATATCTTTCTCCTTTCCCGACGACTTCTGGTCGATGCCGGGCGTAGGGGCGCGCCAGTGCGCCCTGCTCCTATCTAGAGCTTGACCTCTCCGGCACCGAGATCGAGGTAGACGTTGCCGTCCTCGACGCTCACCGGATACACCTTCACCGGCAGTACGCAGGGGAATGAAAGTGCCTCGCCCGTGCGGATATCGAACGTGCCACCGTGCCAGGGGCACTCGACCACACAGTCCTCGTCAACCTCGCCTTCGGAGAGCGACGCTTGGCCATGCGAACAGATGTCATCGGTGGCGTAGAACGCATTCTCGACCCGGTACACGGCCACAGGGCCGAGCCCAGGTGGAGTGACCTGATGGATTTCATTGTTGCCCAACTCGTCGGCAACGCAGACGAAGAAGCGAGAGACATTTACTACAAGGTCCATAACGGCTCCTTTCTCAAACTCAAGACTCATACCAGCCCGTAGGCCGTTACCAGGATCACGCCCACCACAGTGGCGACAGTTCCGCCAAGGACCTGGGGCGTAAAAATTTCGTCCGCACGGATAAACACATACGAGACCAGCAGGACGAACAACGGCGTGGTCGATGCCAGCGGAGCGACTACCACCAGGTCCTCATACTGCAGCGCGGCATAGAGCAGTACCGGCCCGAGGCTGGAAAAGACTCCGGCGAGCACGAAGAAGCCAAACTCGCTGCGACTGCAGCGGATAGCGCCAAACGCACCGGTTGCTAGCAGGTAGAGCGTGGCGAAGATCCAGGAGGAGGTGCAGGTCACAGCAGCGGCGGTCACCGCGTCCGAGCCGATGTCGATACCGACCTTGCGGAACACGATGGAAACGCCGTAGGACAGTGACGCAATCAACGGCAACAGCAGATAGATACGCGAAACGCTGCTCAGGCTGCGCGTCGCGCTCTGCCCGCCCTGCGACCCAACCACCACGCTGCCCAGCACCACCAGTAGCGCGCCGAACAGCCCCAGATAGGTCAGTTTCTCGCCGAGGAACAGTATCGCCAGCACCACGGAAATCACCGGATGAGTCAGGGTCAGCGGCGTAGTGATGTTCGCGCCCAGCTTGGCCATCCCACGGAACTGGAAGAGCCGGCCGAGCAAGGGCGCAAATACCCCTGAAATGAAAAAATAGCGCCACTCCCACCAGTGCTCGAACTGCCAGCCGTAGACCAGCAGACTCCAGCCCCATAGAAAGACCACGTTGACCGACAACGTCACCCATAGCGCTGTCGAAGTCGACGCCTGCTTCACGCCCACCCGCACGAAGACAAACGTGAGGGCGAACATCAACGCTGAAAGCAGTGCTAGCCCGATGGGAAACGCCCCTGATACATCACTCATAACCCGCTGACTCCCGTCGTACGGAAAATACCTAGTTGCCCGCCTGCACGGACTGCGGCGATTCCATCCTGTGTCTTGATTACCCGCGCGGCCAAATGACTAACGACTCACGGAAGAGATACGCATGCCCCGCTTGCCGGTATCCAAGACTTCGCCAGTGATATAAGAGGCATCGTCGGAGGCCAGAAACGCGATCACCGCGGCCTGCTCCTCAATCGACGCGGGCCGATCGAACAGCCCTTCTTTGGTCACGTAGTCGTAGAACTGCTGATTCCACTGCTTTTCCTGGTCGCTCAACTCACGCTCTAGGCGCGGCGTCGGCCGCTCCTTGACCGCTGTGTTGCCCGGCGCGACGCAGTTGACCCGGATATTGAAATCCGCCAGCTCCACCGCCAGCGCCGTGGTTAGCCCGACCACCCCGCCCTTCGAGGCGGAATAGGGAATACGGAAGATCCCCATGGTCGCATTGGAGCCAACATTGACGATGGCCCCGCCATGCGCCTGCATGTACGGCACCACCGCACGACAGCACCAGAGTGGCGGCCAGAACGAACGCTCGACCTCGGCCTTGATCTCATCTTCGCTGTAGTGCCAGAACGGCTTCTTCCAGATGGTCCCACCAACGTTATTGATCAGCGCGTCAATGCGCCCGAAGGCCGCTTCGGCTCCAGCCATCACGCTTTGCGCGCCGGCATAGGTTGCCAGGTCGGCGATCGCCACCGCCGCCTCGAGACCCTCCGCACGCATGGCTTCGGCGGCCTCATGGGTCGGTTCGGCGGACTTGTCCGCCAGCACCACCTGGGCGCCTTCGCGCGCCAGGCGCCAGGCCGTGGCCAGGCCGATGCCCTGTCCTGCACCGGTGACCAGCGCAACCTTTCCGACAAATCGTTTACAACCGTGCTCGTTCACTACCCATCCCCTTCCATTCGTTAATTGGCGGCCACGTAGCTCTGCGGGCCGGCTCAGTTATTCGCTGAACTCTTCAACGTTGGGCTTGGCGCCCCACATGCAGAACGAGGAAGGCTTCATCTCGAACTGGCGAGGTGTGTACGACGCCTCGTCGGTGATCCGCTTGACCCCCGAGGAGTATTCGTAGACACGCCGGTCCGGCCCGAGGAAGTAGATGAACATCGCCGTCGAGGTTGGATGTCGACCCGGCCCGAAGACAATGGGCACGCCGCGTTCCTGCAGGAAGTACCAGGAGCGCATGACGTCATCGATGCTCGCCACCTGGAAGTTGACGTGCTGCACGCCGACCTTGTCCGAGGGGAACAGGGCAATCTTGTGGTGGACCTGATCGATGCGCAGCAGCGCGCCATCACCGATCTTGTCGCTGACGCAGGCGCTGAGAACCGAGGTCCAGAAGTGCAGATCGCGTTTGATGTCGCGGCTGTGCAAACCGAAATGGCCGAACTCGGTGATCCCGGCATCGCGCGAAGGGAAGTAGCGCACACCAGTCTGGTGCGGCCGGTAGACCAACTCGATGCGATTGTCGTTAGAGTCGGCGAAGGCGATGAACGCCTCGACGTGGCGCTCAGTACACTCGGCCTTACTGCCCCAATGGACTTGAATGCCCACTTCTGCCAGTTCGCGCTCGGCCTGTTCCAGTTCGACAAACTCGCGCAATTCGAACGCCGACACGTCGTAATCGGCATCGCCCTGGATGTAGCAAAGGTTGAAGGCGCTGCTGTCGCCGCGCAGGTAGGCGTGGGTCGCAGTTTTCTGGCGCAGCTCCAAGCCGAGAATCTCGGTAGCGAAACGCACCATTTCGTCGAGGTCGCGGCAGCCGAGGCGCAGGTAACAGATATCGTGCAGATTGATCATTGCTTATTCTCCATTCATGGTTTTCGCCGGCGGCTTGGCAAGCCCACCATGTTTTGCCGTTACTGAGCATTTCAACAGCGGCCAAAAACGCTTGGACAAGAGGCAGACACCGGCGCTGAGCAGGGCAGCCACACCGGCTATGTCCCACGCGGAGAATGCCAACAGAGCTGCCACTATCAGGGTGGCGCGAGCCCAGCATTTGAGATCGCCGTGGTACCAACCCTCTGCTGCTGCGGCGAGAATGAGCACGCCCCCGGTCACCTTGGTGATGTCGAACAGGGCGGCTTCCCAGCCGCCAATCAGCAGCAGACCTGGGTTGTATACGAAAGCGAAAGGCAGCAGGAAGGCGACCACGCCGATCTTCGCTGCGGTCACGGAAACCGCCATAGGGCGCTCACCGGCAATGGTGCTGGCGACGTAGGCCGATACCGCCACGGGGGGAGTGAGATAGGAGGCCACCGCATAGAAAATCAGAAACAGGTGCGCCTGCATCAAGGTCAGGCCGGCGTCGACCAACGCCGGCGCCACCATCACCGCCACCAGCGAATAGACCGCCACCACTGGCATACCCATGCCACAGATAATGGTCACCACGGCGGCCAGGAGCAGGGCCAATAGCAGATTGGCCTCGGCGACACTGAAGATCAGCGCGGCCAATTTCGATGCCAGGCCGGTGATATTCAAGCCCATCATTAGAATGCCGGCGCCTGCTACTGCGGCAATCAGCGGCGCCAGCGCGGTGCAGACCTCGACGCAGCCCTGGATGAGCTTGTGCGGGGTGATACGTGTGCTGGCCATGCTCCAGCTCGCCGCGATCAGTGCCAGCAGACCCGCCGTTGCCGCCAGCGCGGGGGTATACCCTGCCAGCATGTAATAAACCAGGATCCCCATAGGAACCACGAAGACCCAGCCGGTGCGAACCACCGTCCATAGCGCCGGAATCAGGCTGCTGTCGATCTTGCCTACGTTATGCCGGCACGAATAGCAGTGGACCTGGGTATAGATCGCCGCGTAATAGAGCAGTGCGGAGGCCAAAATGGCGAGCAGGATTTCACTGTAGGCGATGCCGGTGAACTCCACCATGAGGAACACCACCGCGCCCATCACCGGCGGCAACAAGGCGCCGCCGGTCGCGGCCACAGCTTCCACCGCGGCGGCGTAACGTCCGGAGTAACCGGCCCGTTTCATCATCGGAATGGTAATCGAGCCGGTGGTCATCACGTCGGCGGCCGGACTGCCGGAAATCATGCCGAACAACCCACTGGAGGTAACAGCCACCTTGGCCGAGCCACCTGCGGCACGACCGGCCAGCAAGGCGGCCAGATTGAAGAAGAACTCACCGCCGCCGCTCTTCTCGAGAAACTTGCCGAAAGTGACAAACAGGAAGGCATAGACCGCGGCCACCTGTACCGGCGCCGAGAACAACCCCCCGTCATGCGGAGAGACCATCAACCCCTCCAGCAAGAACTTCCACTCCAGGCCGCGATGGCCGAAGAAGCCCGGCAAGTACCCCCCGAACAGGCAATAGGCGATCACCAGCCACACCACCACGGAGATGCCTGGCCCGACACAACGGCGCAACAGTTCCAGCGTGAGGAACAGGTACAACCCCGCCACGGCCAGATCCAGGGGCTCGAAGTAACTCAGGCCGCTGATCCAGTCGTGATAACGGCCCATCTGCGAAATTAGGTAGATGCCCCCGACCAAGCTCAGGCCAGAGAGGATGTAGTCGCCGATAGTGCTCCGGTGGACATCGGGGGCGTAGCTGACCGCCAGAAACGAGATCACGTACATCGGTACAACGAAGACGATGGCGAGTTCGAGCCGGCCGAACTCGCCGGCCAGCGCATACCAGACTTCGAAAACGGTCAGCGGAACGGCCAACAGGGCGAACAAGGCATATTTGTGCCGACTCAAAGGCACCTTATTGCCCATTTGGAACAACAGCCAGAATGATCTTTTTATATAGTGCATTGGGTACCTCTACTCGCTAGTTCAACCAGTTGACGGTGCGGCTGATTGCGATCTCGGATGGTCCACCGAGTGGTGGAGCATCCTGGCATTGATGGAACCAGCGATTTACCACTCGATTTGTGCACGAGCCTGCACGAAGCTTGGCTCGTCACCGTTATTCGGTCCGCCATCAACCTTGAGCACATTGCCGTACTCCAGGCTGAAACGCAGTCGCTGCTCGGGATACCAGTTAACGCCCATCATCAGCATGTCGATCTTGCCACCGTCGATACTGCCGTCGCTCAGGTCTAGGGTGCTGTAGCCAGCCGCCAGCTGCCAGGCACCGGGGCCGCCCTGGCTCAGGCTACGTGCGGGAGTCGGCGGACCGAAGACATCCATGCCCGGGTTATAGGCACGCGACTCGCCGGTAAGGAAGTAGCCGGCCTGCACGTAGCCGCCGGTGAACTCCGGCCTCTCGCCATCAGCGATACCGCCCTGGATACTGTCGTAGCTCTGATGTAAGTATTCCGTTTCCAGTTCGAACGGGCCGCGCTGGTAAACCGCCTGCACGCCGGCTGCTGTGAAGCCGTCGGAGATGAAACCGGCGGTATCCACCGGTCGGAACGAGCTGATATGGGTCTGCGGACGCGTCCGCTGACGGTGTGCGTCGGAACCGTTGGAGGACTGGTGGCGCAACGAAGCACCGAGGTTCAACACGTGACCCTTTTCCTGAATCGGGTTGAAGGTGAACTGGGTGGCCAGATCGACCGGATCGTTGCGGTTGGCCTCACTGGCCCGGCTGCCTAGGGGTGCTTGGGCCGCGCCGAAGCTCCAGCGCCAGTTTGAGCCGATCAGGTCGCTTCGGCCGCCCAGGCGCCGCTCACCCGCACCAAGCAATAGACTTGAGGTGGGCTGCTCCATAAACAGGGTGTACTTCGGGCTCTGCTGACCCTGAAAACCGAATGGCTGAAACTGGTTGCCCAAAGACAGGCTGAGTTGGTTACCGGCAGGTTTGAAACCGTGGTAGCCCAGGTAAGCATCCTTGATACCGCTCTCGCCACTGCCGGTAAAGTCGTACTGGAACACGTACGACCAGTCTTTATACATGGTTCCGCTGGCTTCCAATCGGGCCTGGCGGAACTTGGTGCCGCTTCCCATCGGGGCCACATCGGTGTCGTACCAGGCGGTATCCATCAACAGGCGGCCGCCAATGCGGAAGGTGAAGTTGCCGTCCGCCGTGGCGAGTTGCATACGGCCACCACGCTCCTGGACTGCAACGATGTTGCCTGCGCTTGCGCTCTTGCTTGCCTTTGCAGCCTCAGCCTCCGCTTTGACGGCGTCCAAAGCCTGCTCAAGCACTCGGACACGCTCGGCAAGATCCTGTTCGCTAGCCTGCGCCACTTGAATGCTCGCAGTTAGCAGCAAGCCGCCCAAGGTAATCGCCGTCAGTTGGAAAGCGCCGGAGGATCTACAGTTTTTATCAACTACGAACTTTTTCATCATATGTCCTTTTTTATCTTTATTTTTAAGAAAGCTTCTTAGAATTCAACTAACAGAGATCAATACCTGTCCCCTCTGTGCATAACAGAGCGCAGGTATCTCGCAGGGTCTAGTGCTTTACAGCTTCATAGATGCGCCGGTGCATCGAGGCGGCTGAGCCTCGCTCTGAGGCGCTCACCACAGCTCACCACAGCTCACCACAGCTCGCTGTGCGTGGAGCACGGGGCTCAGCGACTCAACGTCGTATCACTCGATCAAACCGACCTCGCGGTAGAAGGCTTCGGCGCCAGGATGCAGCTTCAGGCTGCCCATATCTGGCAATCGCTCGCGGCTGGCCAGGGACAACGCCGGGTGCAGGGAGCGGTAACGCTCAATTTGCTCGTACACGGCCTTCGCCAGTTTGTAGGCATCGTCGAATGTTGCTTCCGGGCCTGCCACTATGATGAAGCTGGTGAAGGGCACGTAGAGGTCTTCCTTCTGGAAGCTATATGAATTGGCGGGGATAACGCCGACCTTCACGCCCAGTTCCTTGGCCACATGTTCGGCCAGCTCCTTGGAAAGCGGAACGAAGGCAATCTCCTGCACGCTGCCCAATTCGACGATAGCGCCCGCAGGAGTCGCGCCGCCGGTGATGATCACGTCAAGACGACCATCGCGCATGAGGTCATTGGAAGCGCCGGTAGGTTGCGGTACCAGGCTGCTACCCCAGCCCTCAATGTCTTTCATGGTCTTGCCGTAGTAAGACAACAGCGCGCGGACATGCTCTCGAGCCCAAAGATTGCCCGGCTGGTTCACCGATACACGCATTGGGATTTCGTTCTTGATCAAATCATCGAAACTGGTGATGCCGTGCTGATCAAGGAACGCCTTGCGAGCGTAAACCTTGAGCGCAAAGACATCCGGCGCGCCGTTCAGCACTCCGGTGATGCTGCCCTCCGGATAGGCGCTGCGAAATGGGGCCAGACCTTTATAGGCCATACGTGGTTCGATAATGCTCTCGAGGGCAAAAGGACGGCGCCCGGTACGCAGGTATTCGAGGGCGCCGGCAGGATTTCCCGGCTCATAGATGATGCTGGAGTTGGGATAGTTGCGGCGCACCGCATCAATTACCCCTTCACCGAACACGGACACCTGGCCCCCCGAGGAATAACCCGCGATGGTTACATTGACTGGGCCTTCCTTGACCTGAGGCGTTGCCGCCAAGGCCATACCGGCACTGACCGATAAGACCAACGCAACAGTTCCCAGGATCCCGCGATTGCACTTGCGGCCAAGCCGCACCAAGGCGTTCAACATGACTCATTCTCCATTTCTTGTATTTATCTTTAAAATCGTCGTGTTTCTTGCAAATCCCCTGAACAGGTTTTCCCTTACCCATTCAGTAACACCGGGCCCACTACATCCTGGCTCGGCACACAGCAACTCCGTTTGCCGCGGAAAAACCCAAGTTCCCCAGGGTTTCTCCAACCGATCGCGCCCACAACATGGCTGACGATCTACTGACGCGGCGGTTCCAGCCGCCGCGCCAATCCGTTTAGTCAGACCAGGAAGGTCAGGTTCGGCATTGCCTCATCGTTGTTCAGCAGCATCACTTTCTTGCTGCGGATGCGAAACCCTTCCGGAGTGTCCTGCAGCCGATACATACATTTGCCAAACCAGATATTCTGCACGCCGACTCGGATCTCACCGAGCACGAAGCTGGAAGCGACTTCCAGTTCGTCGCCCTCGGCCTTGAGCGGCACCACCCCGGAGATGGTGCGAACCAGCCTGGCCCGCGGCCGATAGGCGTGGGCAGTCTTGTCTTTCAAACGCATCATCCGTTCGTTCAGGTTCGAGCGATCGTCGTAGATGATCGCAATGCCGGTACTTGGGTCCTGGTCGTCGTCATTGCATGGCACCCAGTAGGTGATGTCGTCACCAGACCACAGGGCCATCCAACGGTCGTATTCGTGCTCGTCCATCAACGCAGCCTCGTAGGCCAGAAAGCGCTCCAAACGCAGTTGCGTTTCGATGTCCAGAATGCCGGCACCCAGGGCCTCCGGGGTTGCGTTTACAATTTGCTTCGCCATCAATTTTTCTCCGCTTCGGATGTAACCGCTACTCAGCGGGCGGTCATCAGGCGCTTCCATTCCTGCATTTGCGCCCGCTGGGTAACTTCGTCGCTGATACAGGCCGTCACGCTGCCGTCCTCGTCAACTTGCTCGCGCTCAATTCCGCGAGACAGCAATACCCAAGGTTCGGCATCGGCGAGCAATCCGCGTTGAGTGCGCTCGAATATCTCGGCATCGTCCGGTGAGCCGGCCGCAGCCGGACCATAGAAGGCCTCATGGGCACGCAGGCGTTTCGCGTTAATGCCAGGCTCCACCCCCTTTAGGAACACCGGATACATCAGCACCTCGGTCTCACCTGGACTGATCGGGATCACCACACGCACGTGGCCGTGGATCAGTTGAAGGTTGGGGAACAGCCCAAGATGCGGGTCGCCGTGCCAGGCGACCAGCTCTTCGGCACGTTCCCGACCATGGGCGGCAACCATATCCGCCACGTACTGGCGGCCCTCCTCGCTGCGTTCGAGCTCTTCGATCGCCGTCGCCGCGTGAGGGCGCCGCTGCTCGCGGAAGTCGAGGCAAGCGTGGCCATTAGGAAAGCCACGTGTCCGGCTCAGCGAGGTGTCGGCAAACGGATCTTCCAGATGCAGCGCACCGACTGCGGAGCCCGTGGTGCTTTCCCGCTTGCTGAAGATCTTGAACACCGACATGTGCACGTAGTGTGGGTGGTAGCCATCCATGCCAATCTGCTTCCAGTTGCCGCGGTACATGGTTTTGTTGACCACACCCGGCCTGACCTCTACTTCGCCAATTGGCGAGGAATCAACCATCATGTCGAAGAATTTCTTGGTCGGCCCCAGGTACTCGTCGAAGCTCATGCCCTCCTCGGCCAGACTGGCAAAGACGAAGCCGCGATAGCTGCCGACGCGCGGAACCTTGGCCAGGGCATGCTGTTCAGCCTCGAAGTTCTTGTCGTAGCCTTCTGGGCCGGTGACCCCGACCAGATCGCCCTTGGAGTCATAGGTCCACCCGTGATACCAGCACTGGAAGCGCTTGGCATTGCCGCGCTGCGCCTCGCAGACCTGGGCGCCTCGGTGGCGACAGCGGTTGATCAGCAATTGGATCTCACCATTCTCGTCACGGGTGACAATGATCGGGAAACGTCCCAGTTGGATGCGTTTGAAATCACCGAACTTAGGTATTTCACTTTCATGCAGGGCGAACAGCCAAGTGCGGTGGAAGATGCGCTCTATCTCGTCTTGGAAAATCTGCTCATCGGTGAAGATCGAGCTATGGACGCGGTCCTCTTTGACCAGCGCACCATAGTCACGACTGGATGCAATCAACGTTGTCATTGTTATGGCCTCATCATTTACTGTCTTAGCCGCCGTCAATGCGGCGTTGGCTCCAGCGGTTGTGCCGCTTAGAACTATTCGTCGAGAAAATCCGTCACCAACCTGTTGAAGCGTGCCGCATGCTCAATTTGCGTCCAGTGCCCGCAGCAACCGAACATATGCAACTGCGCACGTTCGATCAGTTCGAACAGCTTCTTCGAGGTCACAGGCGGAACGATGCGGTCTTCGCGGCCATGGATGATCAGCGTTTCCTTGTCCAGCGCGCGGATGTCCGCCTCGGTGCTGGAGAGGGCGTCGACCCAACGCTGGCGCGGCGCGGGGAACATTTGCGCGAACGCCTCCTGGTAGCCAGGGCGGATGCTGGCGCGATAGCGCAACTCGGCCAGTTCGTCGCTGACCAGCGCCTTGTTGTAGGCGAAGCTGTCCATCAACTGGCGCATGCCCGCGACCGATGGGGTGTAACCCCAAACGTCGTCCAGCCCCGGGGTCAGCTCGAAGTCGACGCCAGCCGCGCCCATCAGCACCAAACGTCGAACGCGCTGCGGATGACGAATCGCCATGGCCAGCGCCAGCGCGCCACCGTAGGAGTTGCCGACCACGTCGGCCTGCTCGATGCCGAGAGCGTCGAGGAAATCGATGGCGTGCTTAACCCAGGTCTCCAGGTTGTACTGGATGCCGTCCGGGCGCTCGGTATAACCAAAACCGACCATGTCCGGCGCCACCACGCGACGGCCCTCGGCCAGCAGCGGAATGTTCAGGCGCCAGTTGGCCCAGGCGGTGACGCCGGGACCGGAGCCGTGCAGCAGCAGCACCGGCGTGGCCCTGCCCTGGCCAGCATCGTGGTAGTTGGTGTCGATACCACCCGCGTTAATGCGCAGGCCGATCTCGGGATTCTCCACGCTCATTTTTTATCCTTATCGCGTTTTGCCATTGATTGCCCGGCAGTCCCCCAGTGGGTCTTGGGCAGTTCCTGGATCAGCACCCGAACCGACTCGGGCTTCACCGCTAGCGTCTCGACGACTGTCGTCGTCAAGTCTCGAATCAACTGCTCTTTCAGTTCGGGCGAGCGACCCTCGACAATCGATACCTGCAATAACGGCATGACCGGCTCCCTTATTCGGATTAAACGAAGCGCGCGGTCACCGAGCCGAGGCCCTGGTAGCGCACGCTGATGTTGTCGCCCGGCGCCACCGGCACGGCGGCGGTGATGCCGCCGGTCATGATGAAGGTGCCGGCCGGGATGTGTTCGCCGCGCTCGGCCAGCAGGTTGGCCAGCATCGCCACGCTGGACAGCGGATGGCCGAGCACCGCGGCGCCGGCGCCGAGTTCCACCACTTCGCCGTTCTTCTCCATAACCACGCCGAGGGTGCGCAGGTCGACCTCCTCCAGGCTGGCCATGCGCCCACCGGTGATGAAGCGGGTCGAGGAGGCGTTGTCGGCGACCACGCTGATCAGGTCGAACTTGAAGTTCTCGTAGCGCGAGTCGATCACCTCGACGGTGGGGATCACGTAGTCGATCGCCGCGATCACGTCGCCGAGGTGGCAGCCCGGGCCGTGCAGTGGCGCCTTGGTCACCACCGAGATTTCCGCCTCGATCTTCGGGTGGATCAGCTGGGAGCAATCCACCACGCCGCCGTCCGGCACGCTGAAGTAGTCGGCGAGGAAGCCGTAGATCGGCGTTTCCACGCCCATCTGCGCCATCTTCGCCCAGGAGGTCAGGCCCATCTTCAGGCCGACGATCTTGTTGCCGCGGGTCTCCTTGCGCCGGCGGATTTCCCACTGCACGTCGTAGGCATCGGCGAAAGTCATCTCGGGGAAGTCGTTGGTCACCTTGCCGATGTCGTGGACATTCAGCTCGGCGTTTTCGATGTGCTCGGCCAGGGCCAGCACCTGTTCGCGGGTCAGGGTACGGTTCATGCGCTCACCTTCTGCTGCTGACGGGCCCGGGACATGTCCAGGGCCAGGTCTTCGATCATGTCTTCCTGGCCGCCGACGGTGCCGCGCCGGCCCAGTTCGACCAGGATGTCGCGGGCCGAGACGCCATACTTCTTCTCGGCGCGTTGGGCGAACAGCAGAAACGAGCTGTACACCCCGGCATAACCCAGGGTCAGGGCGTCGCGGTCGACGCGGATCGGCTGATCCATCATCGGCACCACCAGGTCCTCGGCGACGTCCATGATCTGGTACAGGTCGATGCCGGTCTCCACGCCCATGCGTTTGCACACCGCGACGAACACCTCCAGCGGCGTGTTGCCGGCACCGGCGCCGAGGCCGGCGACCGAGCCGTCGATGCGCGCGGCGCCGGCCTCGATCGCGGCCAGGGAGTTGGCGATGGCCATGCCCATGTTGTGGTGGCCGTGGAAGCCGACCTCGGTGNNGCGCCGTAGCTTTCCATCAGCTTGGCCTGCTCGAGAATTTTCTCGGCGCTGAGCATGTGCGCCATCATCAGGAAGCCGACAGTGTCGACCCCCAGCTTGCGCGCCATGCCGATGTGCTGCTCGGAGACATCGGCCTCGGTGCAGTGGGTGGCCACGCGGATGGTCGAGACGCCGCAGTCCAGGGCCATCTTCAGGTGGTCGACGGTGCCGATGCCGGGCAGCAGCAGGGCCGAGACCTTGGCCTGCTTGAGGTGCGGGATCACCGCGCGCAGGTACTCCTCGTCGCTGTGCGCCGGGAAGCCGTAGTTGATCGAACGGCCGCCGAGGCCGTCGCCGTGGGTGATCTCGATCAGCNNGTCGCGCATCATCAGCGGCGGCTCAGCCGGGTTGATGACGATGATCGCCTTGCCTTCCCGGGCGCCGCCGACCTGCTCGATGGCGCCGGCGGTGGTGCGGGTGAACTCGTCGATGTTCTTGCGCGTGCCCGGGCCGACCGAGCGCGAGGAGACGGTGGCGACGATCTCGGCGTAGGCCACCGGCTGCACGCGGGACACCGCGGCGACCATGGGGATGGTGGCCTGGCCGCCGCAGGTGACCATGTTGACGTTCATTTCCAGGCGGCCGACGTGCTGCTTGAGGTTGACCGGTGGCACGCAGTAGGGGCCGATGGCCGCCGGGGTCAGGTCGACCATCAGCACGCCCAGCGCGTTGAGCTTGCGGCTGTTTTCGGCATGCACATAGGCCGAGGTAGCGTCGAAGGCGATGCGGATGTCGTCGTCGAGTACGTGCGGCAGCAGGCCGTCGACGCCCTCAAAAGTGGTCTTCATGCCGAATTCGCGGGCGCGCGCCAGGCCGTCGGAGCTAGGGTCGATGCCGACCATCCACACCGGCTCGATCCACTCGGAACGGAGCATCTTCATCACCAGATCGGTACCGATATTGCCGGGGCCGATAATGGCCGCCTTGAGTTTCTTGCTCATGGGTTTGTCCTCTGCTCGATCAGGTGAAGCGTACGGAGGCGCTGCCGATGCCGCCGATCTCGACGCGCATGAAGTCGCCGGCCTTGACCGGCTCCAGGGGTACCAGCGAACCGGAGAGGATCACTTCACCGGCCTTCAGCGGAATGCCGAAGCGGCCCAGGGTGTTGGCCAGCCAGGCCACGCAATTGACCGGCGAACCCAGGGCCGCGGCGCCGGCGCCGGTGCTGAGCAACTGGCCGTTCTTCTCCACCAGCATGCCGCAGGTGACCAGGTCGACCTGGCGTGGCGACACCGCCGTGTCGCCGAGCACGAACAGGCCGCAGGAGGCGTTGTCCGCCACCGTGTCCTCGATCCTGATTTTCCAGTCGCGGATGCGCGAATCGACGATCTCGAAGCAGGGCATCACGCACTCGGTGGCGGCCAGCACGTCGGCGTTGGTCACCCCGGGGCCGATCAGGTCCTTCTTGAGGATGAAGGCGATCTCGCCCTCGGCCTTGGGCTGCATCAGCCGCTGGCTGATCGGCACGGCCTCGCCGCTGTTGAACACCATGGCGTCGGTCAGGTAACCGAAGTCCGGCTGATACACGCCCAGCATGTTCTGCACCGCCTTGCTGGTGACGCCGATCTTCTTGCCGATGATCTGCTCGCCGGCGGCCAGCCGGCGTTCGAGCATGCGCAGGGAGATGTGGTAGGCGTCGTCGATGCCGATGGCAAACCCGCGTTCGGTCAGCGGCGCAATCGCCTCACGGTTGAGCATCGCCTGGTACAGCTCGTCGCCGAGCTCGTTGATCATATTTTTTTCCATACCAGTTCCCCTTTGGTCGCGTCAGGCGCCGACTCACAATTTGATGCAGATATTCGACAGCTCGCTGTAGAACTCGAGCCCATGAACGCCGCCTTCGCGGCCGATACCCGATTGCTTGCTGCCACCGAAAGGCGTGCGTAGATCGCGCAGGAACCAGCTGTTCACCCAGCACAGGCCGACCTCAATCTGCGGGGCGACGCGGTGGGCACGTGAGAGGTTCTCGGTCCACAGCGCCGCGGCCAAGCCGTAGGGCGTGTCGTTGACCAGGCGGATAACTTCTTCTTCGCTATCGAACGGCCGGATGTGACAGCAGGGCCCGAATATTTCTTCGCGGACCACCGCGGAGTCTTCCGGCAATCCGGTCCAGATCGTCGGTTGCACCCACGCGCCACTGGCCAGCGCTTCCGGCATCTGCGGAACGCCGCCACCGGTCACCACGATGGCGCCAGCGGCGCGAGCCTTGTCGTAATAGGAGAGGACCTTGTCGCGGTGCTCGTGGCTGATCAGCGGGCCGAAGCTCACGCCCGACTCTTCCCACCAGCCCATGCGCAACTGTTCAGCGCCTTCCTTCAGGCGCTGGACGAAGGCCTCGAAAATCGGCCGCTCGACGTAGACCCGCTCAGTGCCCAGGCAAACCTGACCGCAGTTGGCGAAGGCCGAACGCATGGTGCCTTCGATCGCCTTGTCCAGATCGGCATCGGCAAACACCACCGCGGCATTCTTGCCTCCCAGCTCCAAGGACACTGGCAGCATGGCATCGGAGGCGACCTTCATGATCGCCGAGCCGGTGCGCGTCTCGCCGGTGAAGGTGATTCCATTAACGCCGGGGTGACGAGTCAGATACTCGCCGGCCGAGTCCGGTCCGAAACCGTGGACCACGTTGTAGACACCCTTGGGAATGCCGGCGGCGTTCATCACTTCGCCGAGCAGCGCAGCGGTGTGCGGTGTCTCTTCAGAGGGCTTGACCACCACGGTGTTGCCGCAGGCCAGTGCCGGGCCGACCTTCCAGGTCATCAGCAGCAGCGGCAGATTCCATGGCGCGATGACTGCGATAACCCCGCGCGGCCGGCGCAAGGCGTAGTTGAGGGCGCCGCTGCCATCCGGCGTGTCCATCTGGAAGCTCTCGCAGGGCACGTTCTTCACCAGGTCGGCGAAGACTTTGAAGTTGGCCGCGCCGCGCGGAATATCGATGTGTGCAGCCAGCGATTTTGGCTTGCCGGTGTCCAGACACTCGGCCTCAAGGAACTCGTCGAAGCGGGCATTGATACCGTCGGCCACCTTGTGCAGCAGCGCCATGCGCTCGGCCACGGGCATGCGCCCCCACTCACCGCCCAAAGCGTCACGGGCAGCGGTCACGGCGGCATCGATCTCGACCTGGCCGCCCTCGTGTACCTTCGCAATCACTTCGCCGTTAGCGGGATTGATATCCTCGAAAGTGTGACCGCTCTGCGAGGCAACATACTCGCCATTGATAAAGTGCTTGATCTCATGCATCACCAACTCCATTACCTACGCGCCTCGACTGGCTCCCAGACAGCAGTCAGAGAGCCCAGTACCAGCAAAAATCTCACTATGTGAAAATTAATTTTATTTATGAATTTTCTCGTCACGACCACATAGCTACCTACGTGATTGGTAGCTCCCGCTTGAATTCCATCTCACCTGCTACAAAGCCAAGCGCTTCAGACAGGAAGGCCGCTACCCCCCCTTTCTGCTCTTGGTTGCCCGCTTGTGAAATATAAACTTAGACATCTAAGTTAGATCTATAAGATACTTACTCCAGCAGACTGTCAAGCCCTTTCAAGCGGTGCATGGATGAGCGGCCGGAGTGTCATGGAGCGAACGCCACGGCTCAGACTGCTAATCGCCGCTCGCGTCGCGCATAGAACAGCACGCCAGAGGCCCCATAGCGCCTCAAACACTCTGGAGACCCACCCATGTACAACACCCGTCTCGACCAACTGACTGGGGTAATTCAGGAAAATGTACGAGCAGCCCTCGCCGAAGACATGGGCTATGGCGATATCACCGCACAGTTAATTCCAGCCGAAAAAATGGCAGATGCACGAGTGATCAGCCGTGAGAAGGCCGTCATCTGCGGGACTGCCTGGGCACATGAGGTTTTCCGCCAGATCGATCCTCGTGTAATGATCGAGTGGCATGTAACAGACGGCGAGCAGGTAGAACCCGGTGAGGAATTGCTCCGGGCAACGGGTCCTGCTAGAGCGTTGTTGAGCGCCGAGCGCACGGCGCTCAATTTCCTGCAACTCTTGTCCGGAGTGGCCACCCGCTGTGACTACTTTCACACCCTGATCGCAGATACCCCGGTGAAATTGCTCGATACTCGAAAAACGCTTCCCGGACTGCGGATGGCAGAGAAATACGCTGTCACCCGCGGCAGATGTCACAATCACCGTTTTGGCCTCTACGACGCCTTCCTGATAAAGGAAAACCATATCGCGGCCTGCGGCGGCATCGCCCAAGCAGTCGCCACTGCCAGGAAGCTATACCCGGGAAAACCGATTGAAGTAGAGGTGGAGACACTGGCTGAGCTGCAATTGGCGCTCACCACAGATACCGAGATGATCATGCTCGACAATCTGCGCCTTGAAGATATTCGCCGAGCCGTTGAAATCACCGCCGGCAGGGCCAAACTGGAAGCCTCGGGCGGAGTGACCGAAGCAACCCTGAGGGCCATCGCCGAAACCGGTGTGGATTACATCTCCCTTGGCACCATAACCAAAGACGTTACGGCTGTTGATCTATCGATGCGTTTGACGAGCTGACTGAAAGGGCACTCCTTCGCTTTCATGGAGCCCTGGGAACATCACTGACTTAATGCACCTCACTAGCCCGAAGAGCGTTGCAAGACTATCCGACTTGACCGACTGAGCAGGACTGGCTGGCAGTTCATCTAGATGTCTAACCTGAAAGGCTCTCACATACAGCATGGCCAGGAAGCACTACGCCCCAGGCTGAAGATGGATAATTCGAATGAAACAAAAAGACGACCACACAGCACATCCAGTATTACGCCACTGGCGCGAAGAGGTGCCTGATGACCGTCTGGCGCACCTAATCAGGGATGCTGCGCGAGTACTCACCAAGAGCATGCAGACCCGCCTCAGCGAACACTCCGTAAGCTTTGGGCACTGGGCATTTTTACGTGTGCTGTGGGTTACTGAAGGGCTGACTCAACGTGAGTTGAGCGATCAGGTGGGCCTCATGGAACCGACCACCTTCACCGCCCTCAAAGCCATGGAGGCACTGGGCCTGATAGAGCGCCGGTTCGAGGATGGCAACCGCAAGAAAGTGCACATCTACCTAACCCCTAAGGGCCGAGAACTGAAACATGTCCTGATCCCAATAGCCGAAGAACTTAACGAAATCGCAGTTCGAGGGCTATCCGAAAGCGAAATCAAAACCGTGCACCGGGCTATGCTGGCTATCATCCAAAACCTTGTCGAAGCAGGAGCAGTATGAATTTCCCTCCTGATTAGCAATGATCCTCAGCTACTACTGCCAGCGATCCTTCGCGAACGGACCGGAAGGTGGAAATTACGGGTTTACCCGCAGTTGTTTGGCACGGTGAGCCAGAAAATCGCCGTGCTGTGGTCCCCGGCCGACATGCGATGGCGTGGCCTGAGGTTCATTGCTAATCAGGGTGTACCTTGATTTAGCCTGCTTGCTGATGGCTGTTTGGCCTCTTAAGCCGAAGCAGGAAGTGATGGTGCATTCCGATCAAGGGCGTCAGCTCAACAGCTTCGATTGGCAGAGTTTCATGAAGGCCAGCAATCTGCTCGGCAACATGAGTCGGCGCCGTAATAGCCGTGACAACGCAGCGGCAGAAAGCTTCGGCATCTCTGCTGCGCCTGTCATGTAGTGGTCGGCCCCGGGATGGTCGGAATTGGCAGGGATGTCGCGACGCCTACCTATCGTCCCTCAGTGGAATTACCACGTCGTCAGCAATCCACAAACCAGTTGTAAAAACGATATCCTGCAAAACCCGACACCGCGCAGGTTACAAGGGTCAATAGAGGCCATTGCCCTTCAATGCTTAGCCACCACTGCACTTTGAACAAAAGCGCTCCCATCAAGACACAGGCCAGAATACCCAAAGCCAGACCAACCAACGCAAACAGCCGAGCCCCTAACCCTGGACTTCCGCCGTGCCAGTTCTCACTCATGCAAAAGGGACAGTGATTTGAAGAAGGCGAATAACCCCAGAAACCACGGCTATATGTCGCTCTCGGAACCATCGCTTTGCCACAGTTGTGACAGGTAACCAGTGAGTGTCTCATACCGCACCTCAGCTCAGATCGTCCTAGATGAGCCCATGGTGCGCTACCGCGAAAAAAACCCAACGGCATGACCCAACAGCTACCCAGCGCCCCGGCGCTGAGCTGGGTTCAAGCCCTGGTCGCCAGATAACCGATACCATACTGTACACGACCGACTCCATCTAATGCCCGCCGGTGGCTGACTAGCAGGCCGTTGAAAAATGCCGGAGACCGGGTGGCTCTGGCAAAATGGCTGCCATCCTCTTCTGCCGGACCTAGCCCAAGCCGATGCGTGGACTCGACCTCAAACAAAACGAGCTGTTCAGCTACACGACGCTGGAGCAGCGCATCCCGAACGATCATCCGCTACGTCCACTGCGCGAGCTGGTCGATGCCGTCCTGACGTCGATGGATCAGGAGTTCGACGGGCTGTACTCCACCCTGGGACGCGCCTCGATTGCGCCGGAGCGCTTGCTGCGCGCTTCGTTGTTGCAGGTGATCTACACCATTCGCTCCGAGCGGCAGTTGGTCGAGCAGATTGATTTCAACCTGCTGTTTCGCTGGTTCGTCGGCTTGTCGATGGACGAGCGCATGTGGGATCACTCGACCTTCAGCCAGAACCGCGAGCGGCTGTTCAATCAGGATGTAGCGCGGCTGTTCTTTCAGCGCATCAAGTCGCTGGACGAATGGTCCGAGTACGCCAGCGACGAGCATTTCAGCGTCGATGGCACGCTGATCGACGCCTGGGCCTCGCACAAGTCCGTCATCAAGAAGGACGGTGGCGAACCACCGGAGGATGGCACGCGCAACCCCGATGCCGACTTCAAGGGCGAAAAGCGCAGCAACGCGACCCACCAATCGACCACCGATCCCGAGGCCCGGCTGGCACGCAAGAGCAATGGCGATGCCAGTCGCCTGGCGCACATGGCGCACACGATGATGGAGCACCGCAACGGTCTGATCGTGGATGTGGAATGCACTGAGTTCAATGGACGTGCCGAGGTGGAGGCGGCCCTGGAGATGCTGGAGCGCACGGCCAAGCCGGGCAGCACGGTAGGCGCGGACAAGAATTACGACCAGAAACGTTTTGTGCAAAGGGCGCGCGAGCTGAAGGTGACACCGCATGTGGCGCAGAAGCGTAAGGGCAGCGCCATCGATGGGCGCACCACGCGGCATCCGGGGTACGCCGCCAGCCAGAAGATCCGCAAGCGAATCGAAGAAGGCTTTGGCTGGCTGAAGACGGGGGGCGGCCTGCGCAAGACCAAGCTGATCGGCCGGGCGAAGCTGAGTGCTCAGCTGCTGCTGGGCTTTTCGGTTTACAACCTGATCCGGTTGGGCAGCCTGTCGGGCTGGTGGCGGGGATCGCATGTATAGGGCGAGTTACGCCCAAAAAACGCCGAAAGGCGTAGAACCCGCGCGGGAATCGGCGAAAACGACCTGACATCAGGCCTTCTGAGCGGTTACGCCAGGTCTGAATGCTTGAAAAACGTCAAACCTGGCGGGTTGGGGCGGTTGGAGCTGAATTTTTCAACGGCCTGCTAGCCCTCGTCCTGTCGCAGAACGATAATTCAGGACGCCAGTTCAACTCCTTAAATAAGCCGTTCATCGAAAATACGTGGACGGGGGCACTTATGGGGGCACTTTCACATAGATCTCATAAAAAAATATTTTAAAACAACCACTTAGACATAATTCTTTAATCCCCCCGGCTCCACCAAATATCAGACTAAGCCTTTGATTTTAAAGGTTTAATCTAAATGGGGTTCAAACCACGTCTGGAAATTTCTCAGGAAATTCCACTGACGACGAGGTTGAACCCCATGCAACACCTAGCCCACTACCTGTACCGCGACAGCAACAACCAGCTGACCTTTCGGCTGATTCTTCCCCGCCTGCTTCAGCAGCGCTTCCCTTACGTCTCTCGCGAAATTCGCTGGTCACTCCACGGCATGAGCGTCGATGACGCCCGTGATCTGGCGCTGGATCTCGCTGAACGCATCCGCCAACTGCGCTTTCGCATCGGCGAAATCAAGACTGCCGAAGGCCTGCAGCAGGCACTGGCCGACATTCACGCGTCGATCAGACCGCTGAGCCAACAGGATCCCCACCCGCGCACCACGCCACACAGTTCGCAGATCGCATGCCCGCTACAGGACCTGAGCCTGGCTATCGGCCGTCAGCGCTATGAGCAACTGCGCCACATGCCCACCTTTCTACTACGCGAAGCGCAGCAGTTCACCCTACAAGTACCCCTCCCCGACCTGCTCGGCGCAGCCTACCCGTTGTTGCTGAAAACCCAGGTGTTCGAGCTGCACACGCTGAACCCCACAGAGGTACAGCAGCGCGCCCAGTTCATCCTGCAAGGGATGGCCGAGCTGGCCGCACAGCTGGAACAGCACCTGCACCGCAGTGAGTGGCTACCGCTGTACCAAGCCAGCTTCCAGCTGGAATCACTACGCCGTTACCTGCTGCCCGAGCACGGCCTGCATTTTCGGCACAACCCACGCTGGCTGGCACTTCGCCCACAAGATCTGCGCGACCGCGACCATGAGTTTCTGCGCCGCCTGGACAATCCCGCAGGTGCCCGTAACGCCCCACACCGCCTACACCCAACCCATGGAGAGCATCACCTGCTGGATGTGGATATGCCCGACCTGCTGCTGAGCCACTATCCCCAGTTGCCCGCTCGGCTGACGTTCGACCTGCACACCCACGACCTGCATGAAGCCGTGCTGAAGTCGGGTTTTGTACTGGAGCGCTTCGACTGGCTGTCGGGTCTCGTCCTGCAGGGACAGCAGTTCGGTAGCGGCATCCCCAGCCTCAATGAGCTGCGCATTCATGTCGAGGCCATCCGGGCACGCTTGCGACCTGACAGTGATACGCCGCTGCCACCCGGTCAGACACCCCCACCTGCACCGACACCGAATAGCGGTGACAACGGGATACTGTCCCCTGGCGGTCAGCACTCTGCTCCAGCCAATCCGCTGGGCGCAATGTTCGCCGGCGGCCTGACACCTCGCAGCGAGCAATCGCCGGAGGGCCAGTTGCCCATTCAGCAGTTGATGGAGCGCTACCGGCGCGACCAAGAGCTGACTGGGCAGTGGTCACACCAAGGCACTCGCTTTCTCAACTGCGCCCGACTGGAAGTCGTCTGTGAACTCCTGGGGCCGTTGCGCCCCATTAACACGGTGACGACGGAGGACTTTCGCAACCTGCGCACGGTGCTGATGATGTACCCACGCAACCGACGCCAACTCAACGAGCTCAACGGCATCCCAATTCATATCCTGCTCGAGCAGGGTGGCTATGAAGCGATTCATCCCAAAACCGCGAAGAAGTACTTCGACTTGGCGCGGGCGATGTTTCGCTTTGCCTATGAAAACGAGTGGATCGCCCGCGATATTGCCGGACCGATTCGCCTCAAGGAAAAAGCCCGAAAGCGCAGTGCCCGCGTACGACGAGCCTATACCCAGAGCGAACTGGAGCAGTTGTTCAACGGCCCGGTGTACACCACCGCAAAGGTGCCACGTTGGCGCATGGACGACTTTAAATTCTGGCTGCCGCTGCTCGGTTTGTTTACTGGCTCGCGGCTGAACGAGCTTTGCCAACTGACGATCGAGGATATCGTCCAGACGCCGGAAGGAACCTGGATGATGAGCCACAACCTCAATCACCCACACAAACTGCTGAAAAACAGCAGTAGCGCACGCGACATACCACTGCACTCAGTGCTGCTAGAGAAAGGCTTTCTCGACTTCGTTGCGCAACGCCGACAAGCAGCCACATCCACCAAAGAACTGTTGTTTCCGCAGATGCGCGCCGACATCCGCCGCGCGCATAGCCACACCGCATCACGCTGGTTTTGCGGTGACCCGCAGCGGGCGGGTTACTTGCAGCAATGCGGGTTTCCTCGCCTCAACGGCCTGAGCTTCCACTCGTTGCGGCATACCTTCATCAACCAGTTACGCCAGACAGGCGTAGATCAACCGCGCATTCAGGCGCTTACGGGACACAGTAATGAGTCCACAACCGCAGAGTACGGTGATGGCTACAGTACCGAGATTAAGCATCAGACCGTTGAAATGCTGCGTTTCAACCTCGGCCTCGGCCACATCAGTTTCGAGCACTACCAGGGGCTACAGAGGATCAGCCATCGGCCGGGACGACCAGCACGAACGGAAGAACAACGCCCACCAACTCGCAAGTCCATAGCGCTGGAAAATCACAATACCGGACTATTGATTGACTGGCTTAAACGCCAGGAAACCTAACCCCGAATTACCGGGCAACCACGTAAATAAAGTGCATCACCTACTAGCGGACTTACCCCCCATATTCTGCATTTAACGCAAAACCAGACAGGCGTCTTTCTGTTAAAACAGGGGAAAAACTTCGCATAACAACTGACAACCAAACAACGCCCCATCTCTCTACAACCCCCTGCAGCCGGAGGTTGTAGAGATTTCAACATATATTTAAACGGCAACTAAAAATAATATTCTTGACGAAGTTAAAACCAGCACTATATTCGGAATCAAGTTTGGCATAGCCCAAGCCTGGCCAATAGTAATGCTCCCTTCGGCCTACCTTCGGAGCAATTTTAGGAGTTTCAATGCAATGCACTAATATTCTGACACTAACAGTCCCGCAGCACCCTGGATTCAACTCGGCAATAATTGCTTTCCAGCTTCAAAGCTTGCTCAACGACCCTGGGCAGCTTAGCACCCTACTTGAGCGCATTCCGAACCCGCCCACCTCGTCCCCCGATCTATCCATGTCGATCCAAATGGCAGCAGACAAGATGATCTGGGATTACACGGTCAAAGGGACCTGGAAGCATGGCACTGCTTACAAGTATGCATCCCAGCTAAGACAGATCGTTGAGTTTCTTGGAAAGGATCGATTGGTTCATTCGCTAAATTTGGCCGACCTTACGAACCTGCAAGAGACCCTTAGCAAGAAAAAGAAGAACACCCGAGCGCTGGTACCGCTAGATGAACTCGACCTGATCAATACGGGGGTCGAGGAAATCGTTCGCGGCGAAACGGCTCACCGCTATTTCAACCTGCTCAAGCAGTTCATGACGTACTGTGCGCACAAAAAGTGGGTGATCAAACTACCACTTAACGAAGTAATGCTGCCCCCTCTATCCAAACAGCAACGCCACTACAAGACATTTTCCCCTCTTGAGCTTCAGGGTGTATTTCATAGTCGAATTTACACGACACAGGCTACAGAAAATTTCAGATGGACCCCTTTCAGCTACTGCTTCTGGCTGCCATTGCTCGGCGCTTTCACGGGGGCCCGGCCTGGAGAATTGTGCCAACTCTATGCGGGTGACATCTTTAAGTCCGCTGGGGTTTGGGTTATACGGATTACCGATGAAGGGCCAGATCAACGGCTTAAAACTGTCTTCAGCGCCCGGGAAATCCCAATCCACCCCACACTTGTTGATATAGGGTTTCTGGATTTTGTGGCAATGCGGCAGAAGGAAGGTGGACGCTATCGCCCTCTCTTTCCCGAGCTGCCTTACGACAAAAAACACGGATTCGCACGCACCGCATCGCGCTGGTTTAGCGGGCAAGGTGCTAACGATCATGGCTATCTACCAGAGTGTGGCTTTTACAAAGGCATGGGTGCCTGTCTTTATAGCTTCCGCCACACGTTCGTTAACACCCTGCGCAACGGGGTTGGCGCGCAAGAGCTGATGATCAAGATGCTGGTGGGTCACGGCACTAACGATGACACGACCACAAATTATGGCGAAGAGCTTTCGCTACCTCGACGGCAGGAGACAATCGCGAAGGTAAATTTCGATGTCGACCTCTCTCATATCTCATGGGAAAACTATCAGAAACTCCAGCAGCGTAAGCCGCACTGCCATAAAGAGAAACGCCGAGCCCCCGATCCACGGCGCCGTTGATCAACCCGCCTCGTTCAATATTCACTTGGACGAGGCGGTTCCCCGCGGACCGTCCGCTTTTCCTTCAGCGATTCCGCACCACCCTCGGTCGTCGCTTCCAAAATCAGTGCCGGTACAGCCCCCAGGGTTCTCGATCTATCCACCTCCCCCTTCAAGTGCCTCAGCTGATTCGAAAGCTGCGTCCCCATTGAATTGCTGTCGAAGCTGATACCTCTGCAAACTCGAAGCTGCTCATCAGACCAGCAGTCAAATCCCGGTAAGGGAAACGACACACTGCCGATATGCGCCCGAACACTCGCGTCGAGCCCAACCTGTATCTGCTCCGCCAGGCTGTCCATGACCTGACGACTCTCACAGCCATAATTCACATGCACGAACGCCTGCGTAATACCGCCTGAGGCGAACTGAATGGTTGGTGTGACGCCCTGCGCGGCAAGCCTTTCGAAGTCCAGGGCAGTTACCCCTTGAAGGTGTAGCCAACTGCCCGGAGATGTCAGCTGCAAATCAACGTTGCACCCCTGACTGTTGAGAACCTGCAAATTTGACCAACTCGGCGCAACCTGGGCGTGGTGCGTCAGCTCCCCTAGCGGAGCTTTGCTTGGCATACCGAAAACGATACTCCACCGGGTAAAACGGCGATTCAATGCCCACAGCATATCCATTAGCTGCCGCCATTCTTCGATGCTCTGCACCGACTGCACACCCTGTCGCAGTAAAGCGGCCTGGCCCAAACGAGAAGCACGGAGCAAGGTCGGAGTGGAGGACAGGTGCGAGCTCAGTCCACCTGGCCCGACCTCGGCGCTAAAGACAGGCTTTTGAGCTCTGTCATCAAGGTATGCAGCTCGCCCATCTCTGCTCGCATTTTGCTGAGTTCTTCCCGCATCATCGAACGCATCTCCTTCATCAGCACCTGATTTTCCAGCGCCAGCGAGGTCATTGCCTGGAGCAGGGGATACATCGTCTCGGCCAACTCTTCGCTCGTTGAGACTTTCGCTTGCCGCATCGCGTCCAGCTTCACTGCCAATGCCAGTGACAGCTCCTCCGTTAGGTGTTGCACTTGCTGCTGTGTCTTTTCCTCGGCCAGTTTTAACTTGCTCATTTATCCACCATTCCAATCGATTTCTATCTGCCTCTGTTGGCTCATAGCCCACCGCCGAGATTCCGCGAAGCGACAACTCAAACCACATCCTTCTCCGAAACGCCTCTGATCCTGTTACGCCGACACGCTTCAAGCCTCGCTGCAGGGATCGCTCTGCCATCGCTTCGTACACAGCTGAATGGGCCGATCTTGCCACGCACATCTTGGGTGCCTCGACAAATGCGGTTCGCGTCGGCTTGTTTCGCCAGACCCAGTCAATGCGCTGGTCACCCCGCGGTTTCGCAATAAACCGACGAATTTTCGGTAACGGCTCCGATAGAGGTAGTACTGGGGTTTCAACTGACTCGTCAAACTGAACCGCTCCGTCTACGAGTGGCTTCTCCTCGACAAATGGACGAAGCAGGTGAAGGTGCTGCGATGCGGCAAAGTTGAGCTGTTTGGAAAGAGCCCCCCACGAATAAGCTTTGCCGAGATCGCTCCCTTTCATGGGCAAACCATCTCCTATTCGAAAAGAGATGCCCGAAACTCGGCCTGTACTGGCGATATTGGGGATAGGCGTAACACCTGCACTCACCAAGCGATGCATAAAAGTGGGAAAAGACGGCTTGCCTGCTAATGCAACATCAAGCAGCTGCTGCAACAACATGCGGTCAGACGGCATTCCAGTACGAATGGCCATGTTCAACTCATTCCTGGTCGGCGATTTTTTTCTGGCAGGTACTCCGCCGGGTCGACCCACCGTCACTTGGTACAAACCATATTTGACTTCTAAGCGAGCGGCGGCCGACTCCCATTGCCGAAAATCTATCCTTGGGTTCCAGATCCGCCCACCCTGCTCGACAACAGAAAATGCGATGTGCACATGCAGGTGTGCTTTGTCGCCGTGCACCACATAAAGTACCTGACGCTCGCCGGGGGCAACCTCTGCCATGGCCTCTTTAGCCAGAGCAATAGCTTGCTCTGCGGTTAGCTGATCAGCAGCGTGCTCATCATTACCCGGGAAAAAACTCATTACCGAATGAACGAAATAGTCCTGCGGTGGCTTCTTCCCACGACGCTCCTGAGCAGTGAAACTCCATAGCCGTTCAGACCATTGCTTTGCGTAGCTGATTGGGCTTTCGCCTGGCAGCATTGGTAGCGCATTCAGCGACTCATGTCGCAGAACGCGCTCGTTCGACTTTCCTTGCCGGGACAGCAAGTACCTGATCAGATTACGCAAATGCCGCTTCGAGCGATGCTTGCGAACCTTAAAGATCATCAGACAAGCCTCGTAGAAAGCGCAGCTCGGCTGCGATTTCACGCAAGGCGGAGTCGTCCACCAGCATTCCGCTATTAGCCCAATAAGCCAGCTGATTGAGGTTGTTGCCAATACGGGACAACTGGCTGATCGATTCAGCATCCCAAACGGATCGCGGCGGGATGATTTCACGATCTAGAGCCGCCCTGACCAGCCAATCGGCAACGCTGAGTTGGAGATCGCTCGCTTTGGCGAAGATCAATTGCTTGTCGCTGGGGGTTATTCGGAGGCAAAGCCTCGCTGTTTTTCTGTCCATAATGAGCACCTTGTTATTATTTTTATGTCAATGCTATTGACGTATTAAATACGTCTTTTCTTTTTCAAGCGAAGCGCAGAAAAAGCGAGCCGCGTTGGGAGAAACGAAGTGACGTACAACGCCTTTGCTCGCAAATTCGCCCTTCGATAAAAAGTATCTCACAGGAAAATCCGACAAAAACGTCGTCGAGGAAACTCGGTCGTTATGGATGGAAAGTCGGTATTACCAGTGTTTTTTGCCGACGAACGGTCAATTACCCATAACTAGAGTCCCGCCCAATTCGGCCTTTTCTTTCCAAATTTGGATCACTAGATTCCGTTTGCGGCCTCGCGTTTCCGATTTCGGATCAGCGAAGCCGAACTGCGCTCGTCTAGCCGAAATGGGCTCTTGCGTACCGCAATCGGAAAGTAGATTCCTGTTTGGGCAGCGGCTTTCCGACCCTAGAAGTCGAAACCGCTACCCCATTAAGACACCTGGGACTGAAAAATCATGGATCAAATCTTTGAAAATCACTTCTGCACTCACTATCCCGAAATTTTTCCATCCAGTGGAAATCAGACCGCACCCTATTTTGGCCTCGAGTGCAGAAACGGCTGGTTCGAGTTGCTCGATGCAACTTGCACGCTCATTCAGCAGCACCAGCAGGAGCAACACTGCGCTCCGTTAGTAGCAGCGCAGGTCAAAGAAAAATTCGGCACGCTCCGCTTTTATTACAGAGGTGGCGATGACTACATCGGCCGCCTGATTGACCTGGCAGAATACTTGTCGCAATCCATCTGTGATGTATGTGGAAAACCCGGTCAGACGCTAGAGCGAAATAAATGGTTGCGTACACGGTGCCCCTCCCATGCAGTAGAGCTAGGCCAACCAGCAACAACAGTCGCTGCCCCCACAGAATCGCCATCACAATTCGCTGACGTTATTGCGGCAGCACTGCATCTCTTTGATCTTGACGCAGCCGCAGCTGCTCGATGGCTTACAAACACCAACAGCGCGCTATCCCAATCCCCACTCGCCAGCGCGATATCGGCAGGCAACTACCAGCAAGTCGTCACTTTGATTGGACGAATTGAGCATGGCGTAGGTCGGTAGCCTCACCCTCGCCATAACAGTTCAAGGGCAAGGGTTCATCTGCGAAGAATAGGCTGCTCATTTACGTTGGGCGACCTGTCTGTAAGGTATAGCCTGGCCATTGGTGCAAGAGCGTGTCCACGACACTTATCCGCGGCAGGTGACAGGGGGGATTACCGGGCGAGCTATTGCGGCCCACCAATCCAAGGGTCCTGCTGATAACAGGGTCGACCACTGGAAGCTGGACGAGGATTGGAAGCTTCTCCATCGACATTGCCAGACTGGGTAGCCAGGGGTTCTCCCCCATTTCCAAAGTTGGATGCATAGTCTCCCAGTTCGGCCCTGCATTTCCGACTTCGGAACGGCGCAACCAAATCAGGCCGAGCAATACCCTTTTGGGTAAAAGCAAGCCGAACTCGCTGATGAGAAACCTAATTTGGAAGGGCGATGCCGAATGGTTCATCTACACAGACAAAGAGTCATCAGCGAGGAGATAAGATCAGTGTCGATCAGTCCTGTAGCGACTCCACACCCATCTCGTCCCACACTTCCTCTGCTAGGTGGAAGGTCGCGTTGGCTGCCGGAATGCCGCAGTAGATCGCGCTTTGCATCAGCACTTCCTTGATCTCGGCGCGGGTCACGCCGTTGTTCTTCGCCGCTTTGAGGTGCAGGCGCAGTTCGCCTTCGCGGTTCATGCCTATCAACATGGCGATGGTGATCAGGCTGCGGGTGTGGCGCGACAGACCGGGGCGGGTCCAGATATCACCCCAGGCATGCCGGGTGATCATTTCCTGGAACTCCGCATTGAACGGCGTCAAATGTTGCAGGCTGCGGTCGACATGAGCATCGCCAAGTACTGCGCGGCGTACCTGCATGCCGGCTTCGTAGCGTTGTTTCTCGTCCATTTCGAGCTCCGGGTAATTAATAGGTGGTGCGCATGGCACACCCTACGGACGTTGCGTGGGGCGCCGAAGGGTGTGCCACGCGCACCAAAACATTTCAGGCGCGCAGGAAGTCCAGCACGCGGCGGGTGAACAATTCTCCGGCCTCGACGTTGGATAGGTGCGCGGCGTGCAACTCGACCAGCTCGGCACCCCGGATGCGCTCCTGCATGAAACGGCCGTGCTCCGGGGTGGTCACCGCATCGGCCGTACCGCAGACGATCAGGGTCGGCGCTTGGATGCTGCCGACCTGTTCACGGAAGTCGGCATCACGTACCGCTGCGCAGTTGGCTGCATAGCCCTGCGGCGAGGTGGCGGCGAGCATGTCGACCACCGGCTCGACTTTGACCTGCTCGGCCGCGGCAAATCCCGCAGTGAACCAGCGCGAAATCGAGGCATCGCGCAGCGTCAGCATGGCCGCCTGGCCGTCGCGCAGCACGGTCTCGATGCGCGGGTTCCACACCTCCGGACTGCCGATCTTCGCCGCGGTATTGCACAGCACCAGGCGCTGGATACGCGCCGGTGCGTTGATCGCCAGCCACTGACCGATCAGGCCACCCATGGACAGGCCGCAGAACGCGGCGCGCTCGATATCCAGCGCGTCCAGCAAAGCCAGCACGTCGCGGCCATTTTGCTCGATGCTGTAGCTGCCCTCGGTCACCAGCGACTGGCCATGGCCACGGGTGTCGTAGCGCAGTACGCGGAAATGTTCGACGAAGGCCGGGATCTGCGCGTCCCACATATGCAAATCGGTACCCAGCGAATTAGACAGCACCAGCACTGGCGCATCCACGGGGCCTTCAAGACTGTAATAAAGATCGCCGCCGGCGAGTTGTACGGCAGACATGCAAAAACTCCTAATTCGAAAAATTCTGGTGTTCGGCCACAGCCCGCTCGACCCAGCGGCGTGCCTGGCCCAGGTACAGAGCCGGATCGAGCAGGCGATCAATCTCTTCGGCTGACAGCTGTGCGTTGACCTCGGCATTGCTACCAAGTACCTGACGCAGATGCACACCTTCAAGCACGGCCTGCTTGCAGCACTGTTCGAGCAGATGGTGGGCGGCATCGCGGCCGATGCGCTGGGCCAGGGCGATGCTCACCGCCTCGGCCAGCACCAAGCCCTGAGTCAGGTCGAGGTTGGCGCGCATGCGTGCGGCATCCACTTCCAATCCTGGCACCAGCAGGAGGGCCTGCTGCAGTGCGCCGGAGACTAGGCAACAGAGCTCAGGCAGGGTGTCCCATTCGGCGTGCCATAACCCGAGGCTGCGTTCGTGCTCCTGCGGCATTGCGCTAAACATCGTTGCAACAAGACCGGGCGCGCGGGTAGCAGCGCCGATCAGCACAGCGGCGCTGACCGGATTGCGCTTGTGCGGCATGGTAGAGGAACCTCCCCTGCCCGGCGCAGCCGGTTCGAAAACTTCAGCAGCCTCGGTCTGCATCAGCAGGCTGATGTCGCGGCCAAACTTACCCAGGCTACCGGAGATCAGGCCAAGCAGGCTGGCGAACTCCACCAGGCGGTCGCGCTGGGTGTGCCAGGGCTGCTCCGGCAGTTGCAGATCGAGTTCGCGAGCCAGGGCTTCGCTCACTGGCCAGGCCTGCTCGCCAAGCGCTGCCAGGCTGCCGGAAGCGCCACCGAACTGCAGCACCAGCAGGCGCGGCTTGAGCTCGGCCAGGCGCTGGCGATTGCGAGTAATCGCGCCGAGCACGCCGGCCAGCTTCATCCCCAGGGTCACCGGAGTGGCGTGTTGCAGCCAGGTGCGCCCGGCCAGCGGGGTATCGGCATGGCGCTCAGCCTGCACGGCCAGGGCCGCCGCCAATTGCGCCAGATCCTGCTCCAGCAGTGCGATGGCCGCCCGCAGCTGCAGGATCAGCCCACTGTCCATGGCGTCCTGACTGGTCGCACCGAGATGCACGTAGCGTTCAGCCTCAGTGCTCTGCGCCGCGACCTGTCGACCCAGCGCCTTTACCAGCGGGATGGCCGAGTTACCGGCTGTGACAATGGCCTGGGCCAGCGCGGCAAAATCATAGCCTTCGGCGTGGCAGGCGTTGACGATAAATGGCACCGCCGCCTGCGGAATCAGCCCACTGCTCGCCTCGGCTCGCGCCAGGGCGGCCTCGAAATCCAGCATGCCCTGCACCCGGCCGTGATCGGAAAAGATCGCACGCATGGCCGGCTGGGTGAAATAGGCGTCGAAGAGTTGGTTGCTCGGGCGGTTCAAACCGATGCTCCAGTAAGTAGGACGATGATTTGTTGTATAGCAGTGCATGCCGCACGACTAGTATTTGCATGAGCGAGCCCGCCTGACGACCGGGTTTCCGATACCCCAATGATCGCAGACGAGCCGGTGATGCAAACCTCACGCGGTGCTCTTGGCAATCTAGAGCGCCAAGTGTTCATACACGTTCAATGGCCAGCCGGCGCACTAAAAGTCAAAGAACACCGTCTCGCCTTCGCCCTGGATGCGCATGTCGAAGCGGTAGGCAGTCTTGCCGTCAATTTCGCAGCGCTTGGCAATCAGGGTGGCACGGCGCTCTGGCTGCTCGATCAAGTTGAGCACCGGATCCTGAGTATTCGCCTCAGATTCATCGTCGAAATACAGGCGGGTCTGCAGGTGAATGTTAATCCCGCGGGCGAATAGGCTGATGTTGACGTGCGGTGCCATCGGCACCCCGGCCGCATTCTTAACCACACCCGGCTTGACCGTCTGCACATTCCACTCGCTGCCGGAATCGAAGGTGGTGGCGGTACGCCCGAAGCTGTTGAAGGATTTCTCCACATCGAACGCGTGGTCGAACTCGCCCTTGTGGTCAACCTGCCAAAGCTCCAAGAAGGAGTCGCGCACCAGATGTCCGTTACCATCGAAGACCTGGCCGATCAAAGTGATGTGCTCACCCGCCGCGCTAGGCTTGGCCATCTGGTTCCAGACTTCCTGCTCGCGGCTCGGGTTGCCGGCGACGGCCAGGGCCAAGCCGATATGCACGAATGGGCCAGCGGTTTGCGAAGGGGTTTCCGGCAGCAGTTGGGTAGGCATGTTCGGTTCCTCCTCAGCGGTTCTCAAAATGGGTATGACGTTGCCCGCGCAACACGATATCGAAGCGGTAGGCCAGGCAGTCCATGGGGTTAGCCGCACTCATGTCGAGCTTGGCGATCAGCATCTGCACCGCATCCGGGTTGGCGATCGACTCGACGATCGGACACATCGGAATCAACGGGTCGCCCTCGAAGTACAGCTGGGTGATCAGGCGGGTAGAGATCGACGGGCCACTGATGGAGACGTGAATATGCGCCGGACGCCAGTCATTCGGGCCGTTGCGCCAGGGATAAGGCCCGGGCTTTATGGTGCGGAAGCTGTAATTGCCTTGGCTATCGGTCAATGTGCGGCCGACGCCTCCGAAGTTGGGGTCGAGCGGCGCCAGATAGCGGTCGTTCTTGTGCCGATAGCGCCCGCCGGCGTTGGCCTGCCACATCTCCACTAGGGTATGCGCAATCGGCTTGCCGTACTGATCCATGACCCGCCCGGCAACGATGATGCGCTCGCCGATCGGCAGGCCACCGTTATTGAAGTTGAGCAGCAGGTCGTTGTCATACTGCCCCATCTTCAGGTGCGAGAAGTCCGGACCACTGGTTTCCGAGATCGACTGAGGGATGCTCACCAGCGCCTGGCGCGGCGAGCGGGCAATGGAGGTCTTGTAGTCTGGAGTGAAGGCCTTGGGGTGCCAGTTACGGTCGCGAATGACGAAGCGGCTATGTTCCGCGTCAGACATGTCGATCTCCTCTAGTTGGAATGGATGCCGCGGCCTGCAGGCTCAGGCATAGCAACCAGTCTCAATTAGAATCACAAGGCTGAAAATTGAATATATCGCTCACATCCATAACCATTTAGTTATGGATGTGAGCGATACTCAGCTGCCGCCGAGCGCAAGGTCTCGCAACACCACTGCGCCGCCAACGAAAGTGCCGCCGTAGGATTACTGCAAATACCCACCGAGCCACCAGGCTCCTGCAGACCAATATTCAACTCAATCAACTCACTACGCACCAGATCCTGGCGCACGGCATCTTGCGGCGCGATCCACACCGCATCGCTGCACTGCACATAACGCCGACTGAGGGCGACCGATAGTGTTTCCAAGCGCTGCTGCGGCATGACGACACCACATTGCACGTAGAGACTATCGGCAGAGCGGCGAATAGTGGTTCCGGCCAGCGGTAGCACCACAGGATATTCGCCGAGGCGGCTGCGGTCACGTAGATCGACCTGCAACAAAGGGTGGCCGGGACGAACCACCAGAACCATCGACTCACTGTACAAGTGCTCGAAGCTCAGCCCCTCGATCTGCGGGCTGTCGGTCATGCGTCCGACCACCAGATCCAGCGCACCGACGCGCAGCTGATCGAGCAGATGCGCGCTAGGCCCGGTGACCACACTGACCACCAGAGCCGCGTGCTGCTGATGCAGGCGGCGCACCACATCAGGCAGCAGTGAGCTTTCCACGGTCGACAGCACGCCCAGGCGCACGACCCCAGACTCGTGCTCGCCGCTGTGCAGGCTGCGCACACCCTCGCGCAGGGCCTGCACACTCGATCCGGCATAACGTAGGAAAGCCAGCCCGGCAGCGGTCGGCGTGACGCCCTGCTTACTGCGCTCGAATAGGCGGGCAGCAAGAATTTCCTCTAGCTCCTTGAGCGTCTTCGACACCGCCGGCTGGCTGATCGCCAAGCCCACGGCGGCGCGCGCCAGACTGCCTTGGCGCGCGACTTCGAGAAAGCACAGCAGGTGGCGGAACTTAATGCGGTTGTCGATGTTCATGCAGCTCTCTGGCTCATCGTTTCAGGCGAAAGGCTTTGGGCGTCAGCCCGCTGCCACGTTTGAAAAACC
Source organism: Pseudomonas taeanensis MS-3 (assembly GCF_000498575.2). Classification (GTDB taxonomy): domain Bacteria; phylum Pseudomonadota; class Gammaproteobacteria; order Pseudomonadales; family Pseudomonadaceae; genus Aquipseudomonas; species Aquipseudomonas taeanensis. The sequence goes on along the minus strand of NZ_AWSQ01000001.1, from coordinate 1,673,630 downwards.
GGGAAAAATAGGCGGGCTCGGAAAAACCCAGGCTATCCGATACCTGATTGACGCTCATCGCGGTGTAGACCAGGCAGCGCTTGGCTTCGAGCAACAGGCGCTGGTTGATCAGCTGCAAGGCCGATTGCCCGGCTAGGCGCCGACACAGGGCATTCAGGTGAGCTGCGCTGATGCCCAGTTCCGCGGCGTAGTGTTCGATGGGGCGGTGCTCGCGGAAATGCGATTCCAGCAAGCGGGTAAAGCGCTGCAGGTGATCGCGACCACGGTCCGGGCTCTGCGCCTCGGCATGCTTCAGAGCCAGTGAGCGGCGCCCGACCCACACCAGCAAGGCGCTGATCAGCGATTGCAGCATCAGCTCGCGCCCCGGCTGCTGCTCGCTGTACTCCACGGAGATGGAGTCGAACAGCGCATCCAGGTAACGCTGCTGCTCGCCCACCGGGTAGCAGGCGGCGCGCGTCAGCGGCAGGCTGTCGAGCACCGTACCGAGCTGCTCCACCAGCGGCAGGGCCAAGCTCAACACGTGACCCTGGATGTCCTGGGAAAAACGGAAACCATGCACGCTGAGCGCCGGCACCACCTGCAGGGATGGCTCCTGCACACGGTTGACCACGCCCTCTACTTCCAACTCGGCGCTGCCACCCTGCACGTACAGCAATTGCACCAGATCGCCATGTCGATGCGGCTTGATCTCCCACTCGTGCTGACGACTGCGTTCGGGAATCGACTCGCAATGGATCAGGTCCGGCGTCGGCCAGGCAGCCGTCTCGCCGTACAGCTTGAACACAGGCACTGCCACGACAGGGGCTTTACTCATCGGGCAGAACCCTCGAAAAGTCCATAAAGATAATCGAATAGTGCCTTCAAAACCGTGGTTAATCCACCAAAAATACAGATGAACCAATCAAGGCCCAGCGACAGCAATTGCCGCTGCCGATACCCCGAGGACAATAACAATGAAAACCCAAGTCGCCATCATCGGTGCAGGCCCGTCCGGTCTCCTGCTCGGCCAGTTGCTGCACAAGGCCGGTATCGACAACATCATCATAGAACGCCAGAGCCCCGACTATGTGCTCAGCCGCATCCGTGCCGGCGTGCTGGAACAGGGCATGGTCGACCTGCTGCGCGAGGCCGGCGTGAGTGAACGCATGGACCGCGAAGGGCTGGTGCATGACGGCTTCGAACTGGCCTTCGACGGCCGCCGCGAACGCATCGACTTGCGCGAGCTCACCGGCGGCAAGACCGTGATGATCTACGGTCAGACCGAAGTCACCCGCGACCTGATGGACGCGCGCCAGGCCAGCGGCGGCATCACCCTTTACAACGTGACTGACGCACAACTGCACGAGCTCAAGGGCGAGCGGCCGCATGTCAGCTTCACCCATAACGGCGAAGCGGTGCGCCTGGACTGCGAGCACATCGCCGGCTGCGATGGCTTCCACGGCGTATCACGTCAGTCGATTCCGCAAGGCGTTCTCAAGGAATTCGAACGGGTCTACCCGTTCGGCTGGCTGGGCGTACTGGCCGACACTCCGCCGGTCAACGAGGAGCTGATCTACGCCTACCATGAACGTGGCTTCGCCCTGTGCAGCATGCGCTCACCGACTCGTACCCGTTATTACGTGCAGGTCGGCAGTGATGAGCAGGTCGAGGACTGGTCCGACGAACGCTTCTGGAACGAACTGAAAAGTCGCCTTCCGGCCGAAACCGCCGCGCGCCTGATCACCGGCCCATCCATCGAGAAGAGCATCGCACCGCTGCGCAGCTACGTGGTCGAGCCCATGCAATACGGCCACTTGTTCCTAGTTGGCGATGCCGCACACATCGTTCCACCAACCGGCGCCAAGGGCCTGAACCTCGCTGCCAGCGATGTCAGCACGCTGTACCGCATCCTACTCCAGGTCTACCGCGAAGGCCGCAGCGATCTCCTGGAGCGCTATTCGACAGTGTGTCTGAAGCGCATCTGGAAGGCCGAACGCTTTTCCTGGTGGATGACCTCGATGCTGCACAAGTTTCCCGACACGGACGCCTTCAGCCAGCGCATGCAGCAGACCGAGCTGGACTATTTCGTCGGATCTGAAGCCGGGCGCAAGACCATTGCGGAAAACTACGTCGGACTGCCCTACGAAGCCATCGAGTAAGTTTATCCGGCTCCCTGCAGTAGCAATGCTCTGGGCGTTTTTTACAGAAGGCAAAGCTTTCGCAACGCAAATTGAGTGCATCCCAAGGTTCGCCACAGCAATATGAACCTAGCTGTTGCTGCTCGGTGTGTCCGATATCGGTTGTGGATTCAACCGGTCGAGGGATTGGCCGGCGCGGCGGGACAACATGAAGGGGGGCATGACAATACCATAGTGCTCATTGGGTCGGTCATGCGAGCTTCGTGTCCGGCTGGACCAGTATGGCGGTATTTTCGCCTGTTCGCTCCCTAGCCAACTGTGCCGAGAGCTTGCGACGAGCCTGAATAGCCGCCTGATCAGTCTGCGCGATGATTTCCGGGTAATTCTGGTGTCGAGAGTCGCGCACGATGTTGCGGTGAACCGCCTGGATGATCGCCTTGTCTTCGGCAAAACCGGTGTCAGTCAACGTCTTGCAGTGCTCGAGCAGCTCCGGACTCATGTCAGGGATATCGAATCCGCCGAACCACATGTATCTGAAGCGAGTAGGCGTTTCAGACGTTGTAACGTGGATAACTCGGAAGCGGAAGAGTGACCGCGCACCCGGCACCGGGCTTGGATCTTCGATGTCCAGTGCAGCAACGTTCAGTGCCGGGGATACATAGGTGCCATAGTTGGCGCGGTTGACCTTTTTTCCATACCGATCCCCGTCACCTGAGCGAACATCGGCGGCAAGGTGCCACCGATGAACTCCTGGTGATACGTTACCGTCAAGTCGGTCTGGGTCACTTTTGGCGCGTCAACACAGTCGAGGATCTTAAAACTCGTTGCGTGGACGTAGCCGAAATGGGTCAGGTCCAGTACGTTCTCTTTGAGCAGCATGTAGTTGCCTTCGACAAGAGTCTCTCCGCTCCAGGAACTGAACGCCGGATCAGCCGGCCACTCGGCGTCGCTGGAAGGAGGACCGTCATCGGCCTTGGCCGGGTCGCCCATCCACACCCAGACGAATGGAGGTCGCTCAACCACCGGATAGGAATGGACCCGACAGCCCCTGGGTATTCGTGCCTGGGAAGGAATGCGAACACAGGTACCTTCCGTGTCGAAGGTGAACCCGTGATAACCGCATTGGATGTTGTCGCAACCCACCAGCTGTCGAAGGGATAGTTGGGCTCGACGATCTGCTGTCCGCCGGTGGCCGCAACGTGGTTGGTGATCGTCGTCATCTGCTGCACTCCTTTATGACGCTTTTTCGATGTGGTTTAGCATTCTTCATTGAGGCAAACGGCTGCCATGGAACGAAGATATCTGCCAGCCGCTCGCCCCCTTGATCCAGACCTGTGTAACGAAGCCTTCACCACGTACCTGACCACCCTCGTTGCGTTTTTTCAGGGTATTGACCTGGGATCCAGTCATCACCGCAACGTCGCCATACACCCGTACTTGCAAATCGCCGCGCTCGATGGCGAGATAGGCAACCACATCCCGCGCATAGCTCAGGTACTCGCGCTTGTTGTGTATCAGACCCGTGGTATGCACGTAGACCAGGTCATCGGCAAACAAGGCCTTAACGGTGGCGTGATCGTCTGCAATCAGCGCCTTGCGCCGCGCCTCTTCGGCGACGAGAAGCTCTTGAATCAGGCTATCGGTTGTCATGTTTCCCTCCTGGCGGTGGATTGGCGTTCTTGTGGTACGAAACGGGGTCAGTCGGCACCGCCGACATCCGCGATGAAGCCGGCCGCTGCCACACCCGTCACGGCGCAGCACTCGTCGTTATCCGAGGTATCGCCGCTGATGCCTACCGCGCCTAGAATTTCTCCGTTACTATCGCGGATAAGCACACCTCCTGGCACCGGTACCATATTGCCGCCGGCCAGGTCACTTAGAGCGTTGAAGAAGGCCGGCATCTTGGCCGCACGGCGCGCCAACTCACGCCCTCCAAAGCCCATGCCCAACACTCCGAACGCCTTACCAGTGGCGATTTGCGGCCGCAGCAGGCTGGCACGTTCGTCACGTTTAAGCGCAAGCAGATGACCGCCCGCATCGAGCACCGCGACACACAGAGGTTGAAAGTCCAGCCGGATGCCTTCGGCCAAGGCGGTATCTATGATGCTGTTGGCCTGGGCGAGCGTCAGTCTACTCATGGGCGATCCTTGGGGTCAGGATAGGTTCGGCCGCGGCAGCCGGCCTCTTGCCCTGTTCAATGGCGCGCTGGCGGGTGTGCAGTTCCGACCATTTAACGGTATTGAAATCACTGACCTTATTGGGGTCGTAACCAGGCACCTGGGTCCGAACCTTGCGGCCCCCGAGGTACACGGCACGAATGTTCTCGCGCATTTGCAGACGCGTAATATCGTCAATGGGCGAGCCGTTAATGAACAGAAAATCCGCGGGCAGTCCAAGGCTGATCGAACCGGCCCGCTGTGCCGCAGGCATCATTTTTGCCGACACTGATGTTGCCGCGCGCAGCGCCTCGGCCGGACTGAAGCCAAGCCAGTCAACCATGATCTCGAGCTCGCGGGCATGCCACTCGCCGTAGGGCGTGATCGCAAAACCGCTGTCGCTGCCGGTCATGAAGGGCACGCCGGCTTCGTGGGCGCGGCGCAGGTTGCGGCAGCCGATGTCAATTACCCGGCGCTGCATGGCGGCGTAACCGGATTTGGTGGACGCCTCGTAGTCCTGCGCGAACTCGACGTTGTTGGCAAGCATGGTCAGCGTTGGGGCCACATGGCTGCCAGATTCGAGTATTGCTTCGATACAGGTATCGTCCATGAAAAAACCATGGAAGATCACATCGACGCCGGCCTTCGCCGCATACAAGACCGCCTCTCGTCCATAGGCATGCACAGCAACTTTTTTTCCGAGCCGATGGACCTCGCTGACCATCGCCAGGGTTTCGTCCTGAGTGAACGCGGCGATGTGCTCGCTGTTCTCACGAAAATGCGCCCCGTCCATGGCGATCTTGATCACGTCGGCACCGTCCTTGGCCTGACGACGGATTTCGGCGATCTGTTCCTCACGGGTCGCGCACAACCGTCCGGTAAAATATTCGGGAGTGCCGACCCAGCTGGGAAACCAATCGTTAAGACTCTGGCGATTGGCGATCACGTTGCTACTGGCGGCAATTCGAGGGCCGGTGAACATGCCGGCATTGATCGCATTGCGCACTGCGATACTACATTGCCCGGCATCGCCCGGAACAACCACCGAGGTGTAGCCAGCGGCGAGCACGTGCTGGGTGAAGAACAGCCCGCGCAGAGCCCGGAATTCCGGTGAAACATGCAGATCAATGTCCTCCTCGCTTTTGGCATTGCCAAACACCAGATGGGTATGTACATCCACCAGGCCGGGCATAACGAAATGGTCGCCGGCATCAATCACTTCATCTTCCAGGACAGGTTGGGGCGCTTGAGCGTGGGGGCCGATGAAACAAAACAGGCCATTACCCACCACCAGCGTCTGGTCCCTCAGAACCTCGTCGTCGAGTCCGTTGAACAGGGTCTTGCAGCGAATGAAGGTACGCGGCATGGCCGGTTCCCTAGTTGTTTGAGGAGACCCACCCTAGCCACCAACTGATCGCCACAGAAGTGAAACTTATTGTTGGCCCGCTAGTTGCTAACGATAGTCAGATAACGGCTGCCACATCCTGCATTAACTGGCGCAGCCAGGTTACGGCCGGGTCCGCATCCTGGTAAGCATGCCACTGGATCACCTGTACAGTGGCAGGCAAGTCCAGTGGCGGCTTGATCAGACGCAACGGAAAGCGGCGCGCATAGAGCACTGCAAGACGACTGTGCAAAGTAGCCACGCGCGAGCTGCCGACGACGAATTCGGGAATCAGCCCGAACTGATCTACCGCCACCGCCACGCGCCGCTCGAAGCCCGCCTGGATAAAGAACTCAGCCTCCATGCTGCCCGGCACGCCCGGGCTGATTTCACGCACGACATGTTCGAGTTCGAGGTACTGCGCCAAGGTCAGCTCGCCTGCGATCAGGGAATTGTCCAGCCAGGCAATGGTGGTGAAGCCGTCCTGAAAAAAAGGTGCGCAGGGATGCGCTTGTGAGCGATGTATGTCGGGCAGGATGACGAAGTCGCTATTATTGTGCTCCAACGCTACGGCGGCCAGCCGGTCAGCCTGGCCAGAATGAAACGGCAGCGTATTGAGGCTCAGGCGAATCCCCGGCGCGACGTCCAGCAAGCGGCGTTGCACTTCGGGCATCACCACCGCGAGTACGTAGTCCGAGGCCGTCACGTAGAACCGGCGGCTTGCCGCAGCCGGATCGAAGGAGGCGTTGGCGAACGCCAGGACTCGGGATACGGCGAGGAACTCTTCCAGTCGCGGGGCCATCGCTTGCATCAAGGCGGTTGGCATCATTCGTCCGCCGACCAAGGCGAACAACGGATCCCCGAAATGCTCACGCAAGCGACCGAGCGCAGCGCTCACAGCCGATTGCGTGAGGTTCAGCCGCAGTGCCGCTCGGGTGACATTCTGCTCGATGCGCAAGGCTTCGAGCAACGCCAGCAGGTTGAGGTCCAGGCCATGATAGCGCATCGCTTAGTCCGATTTTTTTACGTCAATCTTCGAAGATCGCGACGGCGCGGACGAAACCAGCCGAGGCGTGCTTTATCTTGTACGGAAAGCACGAAACCTCAAAGCCGTTGGTTGGCAAGCTTTCCAGGTTAGAGAGTTTTTCCATCTGCCCATAGCCAATATCACGGCCGGCCTTATGCCCTTCCCAGATAATCGAGGCGTCACCGCTTTCGGCAAAGCGTTCTCGGGTGTACTTGAACGGTGCGTCCCAGCTCCATGCGTCGGTACCGACCACGCGCACACCGCGCTCAAGTAGATATAGAGTGGCTTCACGGCCCATGCCCACGCCGGCGTCCAGATAACCGGGTTGACCGAACAGTGCACCGGCGCGGGTGTTGACCAGCACAATGTCGAGGGGTTGCAACTCGTGGCCGATGCGATCAAGTTCCGCCTGGACCTCGGTCGCGGTGACCACGTGGCCATCCGGCAGGTGGCGAAAGTCGAGCTTCACGCCTGGCTGCAAGCACCAATCGAGCGGCAGCTCGTCGATGCCGAAGGCCGGTTTTCCGCCATCGGTAGTCGAGGCGTAATGCCAGGGCGCGTCCATATGGGTGCCGCTGTGCGTGGTGATATGTAGGTACTCGGCTGCCCAGCTTTCGTTGCCGGGCAGCTGGTCAAGGCTCAACCCGGGGAACATCGCCGCCATCTGCGGCCATCCCTCCTGGTGATCGGTATATTCGATCTTCGGCAGCAGGGGTGGCGGGTCAGTGTATGGGTTGTTGTCCAGTGTTACAGAGAGATCGACGATCCGGCGTTTACTGTTTCTCATACAACTCCCTACCGACGCATAGGCGCCGTGCTGTAGTTATGCTGCGAACTTCGCCGGCCGCCGAGAAGTCGCCCAAACATACACAGTAGGCCGCGCTCCGAAGATCGGCGGAAATCGTCCGCAGAACAAAAAGCGCTTGCCGGATGGAGGGCATCCGCCAAGCGCCAACCTCAACCTAGTATTGCTTGCTCGATCAAGCCGCCGACGTCACCGTCGTGGCGAAATCCAAGCTGTTCGGCCGCGTGTGCCTGCAGCGGTGGATAGGCTCCGAATACCGCCTCCAACTGCGCATTCGGTCGATAACTGACCAGAGCCCGCCGATCTTCGCCGAATCGCTGGCACAATCCGTCTATAACCTCGGCCATGGTCAGTCGTAGCACCGGCAGCGCCATACTGCGCCGCGACTTCAGGGCGTCGGCCGGCAAACCTGCTGCGTGCAACAGGTTGTCCACGCAGCGACCAACCGACATCCACCAGGCCACTGCCTGCGGTGAAACCGGGCTCTCGAATGGCTCGCCTGCCTTGAGCTTCCAGAACACATCGCTCATGAAAGCGGAGAGAAGGCCTGAAGGTTGTGGCGGGCGGGCGACGATGCCGGGCAGGCGCAGGGAAATCCCGTCGACCCAGCCGCGACGGCTATAGTCATCAACCATAATCTCGCCCATCAGCTTCTGCGCCGCGTAACTCAGGCATGGGCGCATCGGCGTATCGTCGGTCACCAGGCCCGGCATCGGTGCGCCATACACCGCGATGGTGCTGGCGAATACCAGGCGTGACGTGCTTTGTTGCTTTCGTAGTAGCTCGAGCAACCACTGGGTGGCGTCCAGATTGACCTGGCGACCGAGATCAAACTCGCGTTCGGCCAGCCCGCCCGGGATACTCGCCAGATGGAACACCATTTCAATCGGACCGTGCTCGAACGCGCGAGCTAGCACACCGCTGTCAGCAATGCTGCCCTTGAGCTGGCGTACCCGCGAGTCAGTCGCGGACTCCGGAAATTCCAAGTCCAGCAGCGTCAGGCGCTCGAGGCGGCGACCGTCGACCACGCCATCGGCGATCAGTCGCCGCGCCAGCGATTGGCCGACGAAGCCGTTGGCTCCGGTGATTAACACGTGCATGCGATCACTCCTGTGGCCTGACGAAACGTTGATCGATGGCGCCGAACAGGCTGGCACCCTGCTCGTCGAGCATCTCGAAACGCAGCCGCTCGCCGTACTCGATGAAAGGTGTGCTGGGCTGGCCGAACTCAATCACCTCCAGCGCCCGCCGTTCGGCCAGGCAGCTCGAGCCCACATTTTTGTGGTCACGATTGGAGAAAGTGCCGGTACCTAGCATGGTGCCTGCCCCCAGCCTGCGGTTGTAGGCAAGGTGGCTAAGCAGTTGGCCGAAACTGAAATCCATTTCGCGGCCGTTAGGGTTGCCAAACCATTCGCCGTTGCGCGACACCTTCAGATCCAGCTGAACGCGTCCGTCCTTCCAGGCAGCACCGAGTTCGTCGGGGGTGACCGCAACGGGCGCAAATGCCGAGGCCGGTTTAGCTTGGATAAAGCCGAAGCCCATGGACAGCTCGCGCGCCAGGTGGCCACGCATGGACACGTCGTTGAAAAGGGCGAACAGCCGGATGCACTGCTGTGCCTCGCTGGCGCTTGCGCCCATCGGCACGTCCGCTGTAATAGCGGCCAGTTCGCCCTCGAAGTCGCAGTTATCGGCTTCGCGAGGGAACTCGTAGTCCTCACAAGGCCCGCGAAAGTCGTCACCCTGGCGCTGGATCAGGATCGGCACACCCTCGGGCACGTTTATCGAGAGGTTGAAGGCACGCTCCATGATGTTGCCGTGGTTGAGAAACGCCGAGGCGTCGACGAACTGATAGGCGCGCGGCAGCGGGGCCAGCGCCTGCCGTGGATCGAAAGCGAAGGCGCCCTCGGCGCGTCCGCGGTTCAGCACCTCGTAGAGCTCCTGCAGGCGAGGCTCGCACACATCCCACTGCTCTAGCGCGAGCTGCATCGTCGGGACGATTTCCTGGGCGCTAACGGCCCAGCTGAGGTCGCGCGAAACCACCACCAGCTGGCCATCGCGTGTACCGTTTTTCAACGTAGCAAGCTTCATTGATCGTTTTCCTGTTAGTTGTAGTTATTCACCAGTGGATCAGGGCCTGGCCGGCCACTGGCGAGCGGAACGTAGGGATCCGGGTGCCCAGCAGGCTGCCCAGGTAAACGGTTCGCAGATCCGGGCCGCCGAACGTAATGCTGGCCATCCACGGTGCCAGTGCGCCCTGAGCGGCGAGCATCAACGGCGGGGTCAGAGTCTTGGCATCTCGATGCTTGTACAGCTCGGCGGTGGCCTGCGGATTACTGTCGTCGAGCAACGTCAGCAATTCGCCTTGGGGGGTGATAGCGACTAGCTTATCGGTCATGATCAGCGTCACCCAGAGGTTGCCGAAACTGTCGAAGGCGAAGCCGTCAGGGAAACCTTCGAGCGTTTCAGGCCCGTATATTTCGCGCCCTGTCAGGCCACCATCGTCCTGCAGGCGCAGGCGCGAAATGCGCCGAGCGTTGCTTTCGACGACGTACAACCACTCTTCGTTATCGTCAAAGCGAATCTCGTTGGTGCCGTAGAAACCGTCGGCAACAATGCGCATGCCCTTCTCATCGATGATCCCGATATAGCCGTCAGCCACGTCAGCGTTAATCGAGTCGGTCCAAGGCTGCATCTGCGTCGTCACCGTGAACCAGATCCGCCCCTTGGAATCGAGTAGCGGAAAGTTGGTTTTACCCAGCGGCCGGCCATTGAGGTTGTCATGCAGCACGTGCAGCTCGCCGCTACGGTTGAGTCGCTCAATGCGATCCAAACCCCAGTTACAGATGATGAAGTCACCTTCGGCAGTCATCGCGAGGCCGTTAGGCAGGGAGGCATTCTGTGACTGCACAAAGCGTTGCTCGAATGAAGCATCGCCAACTTCAGCCTGGGCCGGCGCCAGCAACTTCTGGTGGCCATCAGGAGCGATACGCATCACCCCGCCGCGCGCATCGGCGCTCCACAGGGTGCCGTCACGCTGGGCAATGATGCATTCGGGACGCTGCAGGTTATCGCCAACGAAACGGATGGATTCGCGATCAACTTGCCAATCGAGCAGAGGGTTTTTTTGCATGGGTACCTCAGCCGGTGTCCGGCCTTTTTATTGTTGGGAACGGAGCCACTAAGGCGGCCGCATTTGTCCTTGTCTAAGACTCGAGCCAGACACGTCCCTCGGAATCAACCAAGCACGACAGCGACGTCAGCGATTGACCGAGGCAAGGTCCATCGATGCACAGCCCGTTGTCGGGCCTGAAGGAAGCACCGTGGGCAAAGCAGATGATGCGGCTGCCGTCCGGCGACATGAAACGGTCCTTGCGGTACTGCATCGGCACGTTCTGGTGTGGGCAGTTGTTACGGTACACCTTGGGCCGTCCGTCGTAGAGCAGTGCCAGCAGCGTGTCACGGCCCTGCTCCCATGGGTCTAATCCAAGCGCAGAGCCGTGCTTCAGCTCACACAGGTTGCAAAGAAATAACAGGGTAAAAACCTCTATAGCGAGCCTGAAAATCAGGCCGACTTGAATGTTCTGGCCTACAAGCCAGCAACATCTCTCGTTGTTCGGGTAGCCTCGCGCTGCAGCAAACAAAATAGATGCAAAGCCAATACTGGAAGGGTCACCCCGAACCACGAATTTGGCTAATCGCTTGTTCCGATGCGAGGTATCGCCGGAGGAAATACATGAAGCACCGAGCAATGCCTCTGACGATGCTCCAGGCTACAGTTGTAGTCACCCGTTTCCGCCTAGCAGGCCCAGTCGGCTAGCAGAATCTCGCTTCCGGGCATCACGTAGGCACTCTGAATGGTGCGGCTGGGTAAACGTCCGCTGAGCAACGCTTCAATCCATAGCCGAGGGCGCTGAGCCGGATGCACCGCTCCGCTCGGCCATCTCGGCGACGCCAGAAGGTACGCTGTTGTGCTTAAGCAATAACGGGCCACGCGCGCGGACGCTCGCAAGAATTATCGGAGGGGCGACTCTTGCATGCCGGAGCGATGCCTCTCGACTGGTTCCCCATCGTTCTTCGCCGTTCTCGTGCTTCGGGCAAAGGCCTGGGGTGCCATGCCGAAATGCTTCCGGAACGCGGTACGGAACGCCGACTCTGAGCGATAGCCATACCGCTCAGCCAAGGCTGCGACGGTGACCCTGCCGTCCGTCAATGATCGGGCGGCGTAACGCATGCGGCAACCAATCAGATACTGGATCGGCGATTGACCGAGCAAGGCGGTAAAGCGTCGAGCAAAGGCCGCACGGGACAGACTGGCCTCGCGCGCCAGGGTAACGACGGTCCAAGTCAGTTCAGGTTGTGAATGCATGGCCGTCAATGCTCGGGCCATCCGCGGATCAGTCAGGGCTTGCAGCCAGCCGGCCCCGGCCAATGGGGCACTCAGCAGGTGCTCGCGGAGAAAGCTGGTCAGCACCAACTCCGCCAGCAGCGAGGCGGGTGCCAGATAACCGGGCTTGTGGGCTATGTCTTCGCTCGTCAGCCAGTCCAGGGTTGCCTCGAGCCAAGGCAAGGAGGCGCTGCCACCTCCACGAAGTACCACAACATCCGACAAGCCGGAGAGCAGCGGGCTGCGCTCTGGCTCATGAAACATGTAGGCGATGGTCAACAAGCGGGGAGTGCGATCAGGGGCGTCAAAACCAAAATGGATGGGCGCACTGCGACGTGACCGCGCGCTGAATTCCTCAGGCAGGCCTTGCCTCCGCCATAGTTCGATAAATGGGACCCGTGAGACGCACGACGCGGAAGCGAATGCCACGGCGGTGTCGCGCAGCACGATGGCAGAATCGCCAGGTACCAGCAGCAGATCATCCTTGCCTTCGCGCAACAGCAGACAGGGCGCGTGCAGCACGCTGTACAGCGTGGCAGCGGACCGTTCCATCACCGGCATCGTAATGCCCCAGTCGGCCCCGGCGTGCAGTACACCAATAGAATTCGCATCAATCCGAACGGAAAGAAGCAGCTCACCCAAAAGATCCACGCATCACCAAATGAGAGTATTTAGTCGTAAATTAGGACTCTGAAGGCTGTTTCGTCTACCAGATTCGCAGGATAGTGAGGTCTTAAGTGCACTCCGCAAAGGAAAACAATAATGAACTATTTGCGTAATACCTGGTACATGGCTGCCTGGAGCGAGGAGCTGGCCGAAGGCGCCTTGTTCAACCGAACCCTGCTGGGCGAATCGATCCTGTTCTACCGTAAAACCGATACCAGCGTAGCGGCGATCAGCAATCGCTGCCCGCATCGTTTTGCCCCGCTGCACATGGGCACGCTGCAAGGCGACTGTGTGAGGTGCCCCTACCATGGGCTGACCTTCGACAGCGCCGGGAAATGCAGCCACAACCCGCATGGAGATGGCCGCATTCCCAAGGCGGCGCAAGTCAAGGCGTACCCGGTCATCGAGCAGCATCTGGCCGTCTGGATCTGGATGGGAGATACGGACAAGGCCGATACATCACTTATACCGGACTATGCCTTCCTCAGCGCAGCCAAACCCACCGCTCGCAACCTGGGTTATCTGCATACCCTTAGCGATTATCAACTGCTGACCGACAACATTATGGACCTGAGTCATGTCGATTTCCTGCACCCCGATACACTGGGTGGCGGGGCCCTAAGTCGGGTCGGAGCTAAACTGAGTGAACTGGACGGCAACAGGCTGGGCATCCTCTGGGAAGCCTTTGACGAGGTGGCTCCGCCGGCTTTCGCCCCGCACCTGCCGGAACCACAGGCACTCGCCGATGTGTGGACTGACGTGGTCTGGTCGCCCCCTGCATCAATGTACCTGTCCACGGGCGTCGCACCCGCAGGAGGCTCGGACGAGCTGGCGGTGACCAGCGCCAACCTACACGTGATGACTCCGGAAAGTGAAAACACCACGCATTACTTCTACGCCAACACCCGTTCGTTTCTGCAGGACGATATCGAGTACAACCGAATGCTGAACGAGATGTTGGTGGGCATATTCGCCGGCGAGGATAAACCCATCGTAGAGGCACAACAGCGGCTCATGGGCTCGGACGATTTCTGGTCGCTCAAGCCAATTCTGCTGGCAGGCGATGCGGGCGCCGTTCGAGCCCGGCGGATTCTCGCCGGGATGATCGAACAAGAGCAGCAGGCCGACTAAGTGAGCCCGGGCGCGGATGGTCCGGGGGGAACGGGCTCAGGGCTGCCAGATGCTCTGGCCGTCTCGTATCACTACGCCATGCTCCGGGGCGTGCGCGCTGCGGCGTACCACCAACTGCCCGGCGATGATCTCGGCAACGGCGCGACTACCGGGCCGTTCAAGCTGATCGAGAATGATCCGCACCGTCCGCTCGACCATCCGCACCACGGGCTGCTGGTACGTCGTTAGTGCAAAGGTCGGCCAGGCGCTGATGGCGATATCGTCGAATCCGACGATCGAAATATCCTTGCCCACATGCCGGCCGAACTCATGACTGGCGACGCCGATCGCGGCCAGAGCCATGACATCATTGGCGCAGAAGATCGCGTCGATCTGTGGCTGCACCGTCAGCAAGCGACGAGTGGCCGCGGCCCCGCCTTCGAAGCTGAACGCGCCAACCTCGGTGACTGGCACTCCCCGTCCTGCAGCATCGAGCGCTTCATGGAACGCACGCTGGCGGTCACGGCCGGTAGATGACGTCGGTTTGCCCGCGATGAAACCAATATGCCGATGGCCCGCCGCGATCAGAAACGCGGCGATCATGCGTGCCCCCGTTACGTTGTCGCTGGTCACGCTGGAAATGTTGTCGTTGTCGATCCGTCGGTTGAACAGCACCACCGGCAGTCCGATGGCATAGCACTGCTCGGCGAAGCTGGACGACAGGCTGGCGGAAACCAGGATCAATGCCTCGACGCGGTAACTCAGCACCTCCTCCAGCACCGGATCCGAGTCCTCATGGTTCGCCGTGGAGAACAGCAGGATGCGGTAGCCGAGTGACTCGAACGCAGCGCTCAACTGTTCGAGCACCTGGGCGTAGAAAGGGTTGTCGAGACTGGGCACGACCACACCGACGAGGTTGGAGCGACTAGTGATCAGTGAACGGGCCAGTAGATTGGGGCGATAACCGAGCTGTGTAGCCGCCTGCCTGACCTTCTCTCGCGTGGCGGGGCCGACACTCGCACCCTGGGTGAAGGTGCGCGACACGGCGGATTGCGACACACCGGCCAAACGCGCCACGTCCTTGGCGGTTATCGGGCGACGCGATGCATCTATCTGTCCAGTCATTGCTACCTTCGCCCAGTCGTCGCCTCGAGAGGCATAGCTTGGCAGATAAGCGGCCCGATCGAAATGACGTCGTTACGCAGCGAATCTGAACATAAGCAATTTTTTTAGTGCGCAGATGTAAACGATCAGCTAAATTGCATACGTATGCAAACTACAATTGAAGGCCCCGATGCCCCCTACGCCACCCCTGCTTACAGATGCACAGCTCGATGCTGCCGGCGAGTCGCTTGCCCAGCTAGCCCGCGAAGTTCGCGCACGACGCGGTGGTCCGCTGCTGAACCTCGACCGCATGCTGATGCGCAGCGTGCCATTCGCTCAAGGCTGGGGCGCATTGCTTGGGAAGGTCCGCAACGAGCTCGCGCTGTCGGCATCCCTGCGCGAACTGGTTATTTGCAAGGTGGCCGTCCTGACCGGCACTCATTACGAGTATGCCGCGCACAGCAAGGTCTTCCTGAACCTAGGCGGTAGCGAGGCGCAACTGGCGGCGCTGACGAACCCTGCGAGCGAAACCACTGCCGAGCTGTTCAGCTCACTCGAGCACCAGGCCCTCACTATCGCCACCCAGATGACCCACCAACTGCAAGTCGACCATGATCTGCTCACCGAGCTCCGCGGTCGGCTCGGTGATACGCAGCTGGTCGAACTGGTCGGTGTGATCGCCGCCTACAACATGGTCGCGCGCGTTCTCATCGCGCTCGATATCCCCCTCGAACCACAGCCATGAAATCAGGAGTACACAAATGATTCGCCATCTGAAAAAAGGTAAGCCCGTCGAGACCAAGGCCGAGCTCAATGCGCAGGTTCGCTCCACCGTCGAGTCCATCATTCGCGATATCGAGCAGCAAGGAGAGGCGGCCGTGCGTACGTACTCCGAGCGTTTCGACCAGTGGAATCCGCCATCCCTACGCTTGAGTCAGGACGAGATCCAGGTGTGCATCGACAGTCTATCCGCGCAAGCTATCGAGGATATCAAGTTCGCTCAGGCGCAGATCCGCCGCTTCGCGCAGATCCAGTTGATGTCGATGCGTGACGTCGAGGTCGAAACCCTCCCTGGCGTAGTGCTCGGCCACAAGAACATCCCGGTCAACTCGGTTGGTTGTTACATCCCCGGCGGCAAATACCCGCTATTGGCCTCGGCTCACATGAGCGTGCTCACCGCCAAGGTGGCCGGCGTAAAGCGTGTGATCGCCTGCGCCCCGCCGTTCGAAGGCAAGCCGTCAGCTGCAATCATTGCTGCGATGGCCTTGGCCGGTGCCGATGAAATCTACGTGATGGGCGGCGTTCAGGGTGTCGCGGCGATGGCGTTGGGCACCGAATCCATCGCTCCGGTGGACATGATCGTTGGGCCGGGCAATGCCTACGTCGCCGAAGCCAAGCGCCAGCTGTTCGGACGCGTCGGCATTGACCTGTTCGCCGGACCGACCGAGACGATGGTTATTTGCGACGATACGGTGGACGCCGAGCTGGTCGCAGTCGATCTGCTGGGCCAAGCCGAACATGGCCCAACCTCTCCAGCCATCTGCGTGACGACCAGCAGGGCCATTGCCGAGCAGCTGCCAGCCGCAATCGAAGCGGTACTGGCACGCCTGGATACAGCACCCGTTGCCCGCCAGGCTTGGCAGGAATATGGAGAAATAATCCTCTGCGACACCGAGGAAGAAATGCTGCAGGAGTCAGAGCGCATTTGCTCCGAGCATGTACAGGTAATGACCCGTGACCCGGACTGGTTCCTCGAGCGCATGACCAACTATGGCGGGCTGTTCCTCGGTGCTCGTACCAACGTCTCCTATGGCGACAAGGTGATCGGTACCAATCACACGCTGCCGACCATGGGTGCGGGCCGCTACACCGGCGGGCTATGGGTCGGCAAGTTCATCAAGACCCACACCTATCAGCGCATACTGACTGATGACGCCTCGGTAATGATCGGTGAGTACTGCTCACGGCTGTGCGCTCTGGAGCATTTCTCTGGCCATAAGGAACAAGCAGATATCCGCGTGCGCCGCCTGAAAAAAATTGTCTGAGGACAACGCTGACATGGATACATTGAAAGGCAAGGTGGCATTGGTCACCGGTGGCGCAGGGGGGCTGGGCACCGCGATCTGCCAGCACCTGGCTCGTGAAGGTGCAAGTATCGTGGTGGGCTACAATAGCTCGCGCGAGCCGGCCGAGCGTCTGGCTGCAGGGCTACCGGGAGAGAGCCAGCAGCACGTGGCTCTGCCTGCGCCAGTCACTGACAGCTCGGCACTCGCCGAACTGGCTGCGCAAGTCGAACGCCGTTACGGACGGCTAGACCTGTTGGTCAATTGCGCAGGCACCACACGTTTTGTTGCCCACGACGACCTGGATGGTCTGGACGATGCGCTGATCGATCAGATACTTGCGACGAACGTGCGCGGGCCCTTCGCCTGCGTGCGCGCACTGCGCCCGTTGCTGCAAAAGAGCGGTGCTGGATTGGTGGTGAATATCACCTCGATCGCGGCGGTCACGGCAATGGGCAGCAACGTCATGTACTGCGCATCCAAGGCCGCGGTGGACAACATGACCCGCTCGCTCGCCCGCGCCTTGGCGCCGACGGTGCGAGTGGTGTCAGTAGCACCGGGGCTGACCGACACCGAGTTCGTTAAAGGGCTCGATGACAACTGGCGCAACGAACAGGCCGAACGCACGCCCCTCAAGCGGCTCGCCAAACCTGACGAAGTGGCCGCAGCGGTACTCGCACTGGCAACGCAGTTGACCTTCACCACCGGGGCGATTATCCCGGTCGATGGCGGCAGGCCGCTGACCTAAGAGGTGATATCTGTGGTGCCCGGCCAAGCTACGCTGCGCCGGGCACCACCCATAGTGAAGTAGCTCATCACAGCAATTGAAAGCCTGGTATCTGAGCCCCTTCTTCCCTAGCCTGCCATTGTGTTCAAGCAGAGTTCTGGGCGCCCTGCTCGTCCGCAATAAGCTTGTCCAGTACCCGCCGCGCACGCACAGCACCCGCATCGCCGGGCAGCAGGACTGGCTTGAGCGACCAAAAATCGGCGCCGCCAATCGCTTTTTGCTGCGCTTCGAGCATCGGCAAGTCCTCCTTGCTGAACGGTTCGTACAGGCCGGAGACCTGTTGCTCGGCAATTTGCGCGCCCTGCTCGCCCAGTTCATGAGGCATCGGAAAAGCGAACCAGTAGTGCGTGGTGGTCTCGGTCTCGGGCGTGAACAGGTGCGGCAACGGCGTCTCCCGACCCTCGCTGCGCGCCTCGCCGGTCGCGACTGCGCCGGCCAGCAACAGCATGTTGGCCGGCGCGTCCCAGCGCACATCGATCCAGCGATCAACCGTGGTACCGGCGGGAATTCCCATGGCTGCGTAGAGGAAGTCCGGCATGATCTCGGCCACAATCAGGCGGTAGGACCAGACCGTATTACCTTGCTGCTCGACTTTGGTGATGGACTGACTCACGTCATCGCTGCCCAAGGTACCGGGGTGCAGATACTGAATGTGCGACAGATCGAGGATATTGTCCGACTCAAGCACATAGTTCGCACGGGCGAGCAGGTAACGCTTAGCGACATACATGTGCTGCGGATCCATGCATGAAAAGTCGGGAATCAGCGACTCGTCAGCCTGCTCATCATCGCCCATCCAGATCCAGATCAGGCTGTATTTTTCGACAACGCGATAGGCCTTGACCTTTGCCGCACGCGGTATAGCACCGTCGCCGTGAGGATTTTTAGTGCAGGCACCGGAACCGTCGAACTGCAGCCCGTGATAGGCGCACTGAACGGTATTGCCGCACAGCTTGCCCATCGAAAGCGGAGCGAAGCGATGAGGGCAGCGGTCGAAGACCGACTGGACCTTGCCCGCTTCGTCGCGAAAGAGCAACACCTGCTCGTCGAGCAGCATACGAGTAAACAGTTCACCGGGCTTCACTTCATTATCCCAGGCGGCCACATACCAAACGTTTCGTAGATAAGCCATATTGTTTTTATCCTCACCAAACCATGCGAAAAGCCATCGCCCAACCGGCGATCGCGCTTGCTACCCTGTACGCGGGTCCCAGCAGCAGAAGCCCCTGCAGGCAGCTCTGGCTACCGCCTGCCGATCAGATGTAAGCTGCGCTTACATTAACGTCACCATCCCGTTCCGTCAATGAAGGTACTCATGAGCGATACACGGTCTTATCACCACGGCAATCTCCGCCAGGCCTTGCTCGACGCCGCGCTCGAGGTCATCGAGCGCGATGGCTATCAGACGCTATCACTTCGCGAACTGGCACAGGTCGTTGCCGTCTCGCGCGCCGCCCCTTACCGCCACTTCACCGATCGCGACGCACTGCTGACCGCGTGCGCCTGCGAGGGATTTCAGCTGTTGCTGAACGATCACCGACAAGTGATGGCCGGCTCGCAAAGCCCGCAGGAAAAAGCCCATGCGCTGGGCCGGGCCTTCCTCGACTTTGCCGAGCGACGCCCAGGCCTATTCATGCTGATGTTTGATTCCGGCTTGTTGGTACAAGCCAATGAAGCGGACGAATTAGGCGGGTTGTTGCACGAGACCTATGAGCAGATCGGCGCGAGTGTGGCGAGCGCGCTTGGCAGCGCGGATGTGAAGCACGTGAGGGTTCGGCTCGTGGCAATGTGGTCGACACTCTATGGTTATGCCCGATTGAGACAAAGTCATATGCTCAAGCCCTACATGCTGGAACAATTGAGCCGGGCAGACACGGAAAACGCCGTGATCGCCGCCGCCTTCGGCCCGTTGCCAAGCTATGGCTGTTCGGTATAGGCCATAAACAACACAACAAATCGAAAGCGTGCGCCAAACTCAGTTGCCGTCTCCAATGGTAGTACCGCCATCAACCACGATGTTCTGACCGGTAATAAAGCCCCCCCCAGGCGCGGCCAGCAACAGTGCCAGTGCGGCAATTTCATCGGGCGTACCGACACGGCGCAGCGGGGTCAGGGCTAGGCGCTTTTCTATCACCACGGGCCGATCAGTCAGCGGTCGAGCGAACTCGGTCTGGATTACCCCGGGGCTGATCGCATTGACGCGAATGTTCGACGGCCCCCACTCCACCGCCAGGTTGCGTGCCAGCTGAGCCAGGCCGGCCTTCGACAGGCCGTAAAGGCCAAGGCCCTTGTTGCCGCGTACGCCAGCGATACTGGCCATCAACACCACGCTGCCGCCGCCCTGCGCCGCCATCTGCGGCAGCAAAGCGCTGGTCAGCCACAGGGCGCTGCGCAAGTTAACTGTCATGGTCAGGTCCCAGTCGGCATCGCTGGCGTTGCCGATCGGCCCCATGTGCGGCGCTACGCCAGCGTTGCAAGCCAGCACATCGAGACGACCAAAGCGCTCATTTACGTCAGCAGCGAGCCGTACGACTGCAGCCTGAGAACTCAGGTCGGCGGTGAAAGACTGAGCATCAAGGCCTTCTCCATTGAGCATGAGCGCGACACGCGAACAATCCTCGGCATTCTCGCTAGAGATCGCCAGGCGAGCGCCAGCACGCCCGTATTGGCGAGCAATCGCCAAGCCAATGCCGCGAGTAGCTCCGGTGATCAGCGCGACTTTACCGGAGAGATCGAACAGTGGGTTATTCACGATTTATCCCTTCACACCAGTTGGCAAGTTTCTTCGAACCCGAGCCGAATGCCTGCAGGGCGCAGTTTTTGAGGATCGCCATAACCCAGACAGCAGAGGAAATTGCTCTTCCAGCGGCCATCCGAGAAGAACTCGACGTCTACCTGGGCGTTGTCAAAACCCGACATCGGCCCGCAATCCAGACCCAGTGCACGCGCCGCCAGGATCAAGTACGCGCCCTGCAGACTGCCGTTACGCAAGGCACCGACATAGGCCGCCTGCGGGTTTTCACGGTAAACCGCTCCAGCATCGTAGATTGGAAACAGCTCGGGTAAGCGCTCGTAAAACTGGCAGTCGTAAGCGACGATCACCGTCACGGGCGCACCCAGCATCTTGTCGCCGTTGTAGCCTTTCAGCGCGGGCAGCAGACGCTGCTTAGCCTCAGGCGTACGAACAAAGACAAAACGCGCAGGGCTGCAGTTATTGCTGGTTGGCCCCTGACGCAGCAGACCGTACAACTGCTCAAGCTGGCCATCGGTGACCGGACGGTCGAACCAGGCGTTATGCGATCGGGCCTCTAGGAATAGCTGATCGAGCGCTTTAGATGAAAGGGTTTGACTCATATCGAACTCCATTAAACTTCGTGCGGCCGGGTGAGCTCCGACCTACATGTAAGTACTCAGTGAGCGGCCCCAGATGCACCGGCCCTCGCCTGCAGGCCACCAAGTTTCGGGACGCCTAGACATGCCAGCGCGATCAGGAGCTGCACGCCGCCGACCACTGCGATCGCGGCCGGCAGCGAGGTGAGTACCCCTCCGGTCACCGCGAGGATCACCAGCGGACTAAGGAACTGGCCACTGAACATCGCCGAGTTGAACCCCCCGGTTGCACGCCCGCGCAAGTGCACGCCGACCTGCGCCATAATCCAAGTGATCAACGTAGGTAGCATCAATCCGAGGCCGAGCCCATTGACCACGACGGCGATGATTACCGCTTCGTGGGTAGACGCAACAGCCATCAGTAAAGCGCCTGCGCCCGTCAAGGCGAAGGCCGCGAGCAGTAGCCAGTCCAACCGATGACGTGCCAGTACGCGGAAGCTCAGTGCACCGGCAACGACCGCAAGCTGATTGGCCCCCATGGTCATACCTATCAACTGGGGCGCTTCGACACCGAGCTGGCCGAGCAAATAACCGGCCTGGCTTGGCACCATCAACAGACTGATGCCGGCCAAAAAGGTGAGGGTATAAAGCGGCAACAAGGCCTTCCAGGGAAACCCTTTCACTTCGGCGACACGCTCGGCACGAGCACCACGATCCGGTTCCCACAGCAACCACGCCATCAGCGGCAGCAGCACAAGTCCGACCGCATAAAGTGCGAAAGGCATACGCCAGCTGTCCCCGCCGAGGAAACCAGACAGGGTGATGAACACCACGGCCGACAATGAAGTCGCGACCATCTGCAAGGCCAATAGGCGTTGCCGGCGCACACCGTTGTAATAATCGCCAATCAGCGTAGTGCAGCAGGTCATGATGCCGGCTTCGGCCAAGCCGATACCGGCGCGGCTGGCGACGATAAGGTACAGAGAATCGAGCCAGAGCGGCATCAGGCCGAACAGCGAATAGAGCACCAGGCAGATCAGCAACAGCGGCTTGCGTGCCATCCGGTCAGCGATGATCCCGGCAAAGGGTGCCAATAAACCGACCATCAGCGCAGGCAAAGCGATGACCAGTGGTACCAGCACCGCGCTGCCGGGGGTATCGTCAAAGTGCGCTTGCATGGCCGGTAGTAACGGCGCAACGAGCACGGCGGCCAGTACCGACAGGCAGCTGCCGAATAGCAACAGCGAAGCCTGTGGCCAGGAGGCGGTTGGTCCAAGACTGATTCTAGGCATGGGCCGGTACCTCCGCAGGTATGGCGTGCATCGCGGTACCGTACCGGACCAGCCCTTGCGCTAGTACTCGTAAGCCCGTGTAGCAGCCGTGGCTCAGACTGTCTGGGTATTCCATCATTTCGATACCTTTTGTTGTTATTGAAAACGGCACGCTAGTATGCAAACCGAAGCCTTCTCGGCAGATGACGGTCAGCAAATGAAAGCCCGGGCCAGGTACTCCTGATCCGGGCCGCTGGGCTTAGGTGTAGGAGTGTTGTGCGATGCGCACGCTGGCCCTAACGATCCCTTTTTGCTCGGCCACCACTGTGACGGCGCTATCGGCCACGGCACCCACAGGAGAGGCAACGCGGCGCGCGGATGGGTACAGGAAGTAGGCCAACGCCGGCAGCAACAACAGGGCCCCGAGCATGTTGCATAGGAACATGAAGCCCAGCAGCACGCCCATGTCGGCCTGGAACTTGATCGGCGAGAAGATCCAGGTGCCGACTCCAATCGCCAGTGTTACGCCGGTCAAAATCACCACCTTGCCAGTGCAGACCAGAGCCCGGTAGTACGCCTCGGAGAGGCTGGCACCAAGGCGCATCTGAATAAGCACGATGCTCATCACGTAGAGCGCATAATCCACGCCGATGCCTACGCCTAGGGCAATTACCGGCAGTGTCGCCACTTTCAGGCCTATGCCCAGCCAGACCATCAGCGCTTCGCAGAGAATCGAGGTCAGCATCAGAGGCAGCACGGCGCAGGTCACTGCGCGCCAAGAACGGAAGGTCAGCAGGCAGAGCAGAATGACTGCGCCATAAACCCACCAGAGCATTTCGCGGTTCGCCTGCTTGACCACAATATTGGTTGCCGCCTCGATCCCTGCGCTGCCCGCCGCAAGCAGGAACTGCGCCTGCTCGTTGTCATTTTCAGCGGCGAAGGTCTGGACGGTATCGACGACAGACGTGAGGGTGTCGGCTTTGTGGTCAGCCAGGTAAGCATACTGGGTCAGCATGCTACATTCATCGTTGTACAGCCCCCGCGGCGCACTAGCCGTAATCATGTTCAGGGTGGCCTGGTTATTCATCAGTTCATACCACTTGGGGTTGCCTTCCGACAGCCCAACAAGAACCTGGCGATTGAGTTGTGCCAGCGAATTGGTCGACTCCACCCCTGGCAATGCACGCAACTTCCAGTCGAGGTTGTCGACACGTTTGAGTGTGTCGTATGCAGCGCAGCCGCCGACCGGGGTCTTGACCATGATCGCGAAGACATCGCTGCTGGCGCCGTAGTGCGAGGTGATGTACGCATTGTCCTGGTTGTAGCGCGAGTCGGCGCGCAACTCCGGTGCCCCGGCATCCAGGTCACCGACTTTCAACTGCAGGCTGATGAAATAACCGCCTGCGGCCAGTACGGCGGCAACCAGCACACAACCAGTCGCCCAGCCGCGGCGGGTGAATAGGTCGAGGAAGCGCCACAGCGGATGCTTGGTCGCCCCGCTGGCATCGGCCAGTTCGGCGCGCAGACTGCGCTGTGCAGCTCTGGCGCTGACACCGACATAGGACAGCAAGATCGGCAGCAAGATCAGATTGCTCAGAATCAGCACCGCCACTCCGATACTGGCGGTGATCGCCAAGTCCTGAATCACCGGGATATCGATGAACATCAACACCGCAAAACCCACCGCATCGCTGATCAGTGCAGTCAGTCCAGCGATGAACAGACGGCGGAACGTGATGCGCGCCGCCACCAGTTTGTGCAAGCCACGGCCGATGTCCTGCATGATGCCGTTCATCTTTTGCGCGCCATGACTAATGCCAATGGCGAATACCAGAAACGGCACCAGCACCGAATACGGATCCAGCTCGTAGCCCAGTAGCGGCAACAGGCCAAGCTGCCAGACCACTGCGACCAGAGAACAGCCCATCACCAGCAAAGTGCTGCGTACGCAGCGGGTATACCAGAACAACACCATGCAGGTGATGGCGATGGCGGCAGCGAAGAACAGCAGAATCTGCTGCAAGCCCTCGATAAGGTCGCCGACCACCTTAGCGAAGCCGGTGATGCGAATCTCGACAGGCCCGCTCTGGTACTTGTCACGCAGGGCTTCAAGCTGGTTCGACAGTACGGTGTAATCCAACGGCTGCCCATCCGCGTTCGCCAGCAGCGGCACGTAAATGATGCTCGACTGTTGATCAAACGCAACCAACTGGCCAATCTCGTTGGAGCGTTCGATATTGCGCCGCAACTTTTCAAGGCTGGTATCGGAACCATCGTAGTTATCCGGAATCACCGGCCCGCCTTCGAGCCCCATCTCGGTGACGCCGACCCAACGGGTTGAAGAGGTCCACAACGACTTCATATAGGTACGGTCAACGCCAGGCAGCAGATAGACCTCGTCACTGAGCGCCTGCAGAATTTTTTGGTAATCGGCTTCGTAGATGCTACCGCGCTTGTTAACGACGGCGATGCGAACAGCGTTGCCAAGCCCGCTCAGCTGGCTCTGATTTTCGAGGTAATTGACAATGAATGGGTGATTGCTCGGAATCATCTTTTCAAAGCTGGCATTAAAGCCCAGCTTGGTAGCCTGCCAGCCGAGCAGCAAGGTAATAACCAGGCACATCAGTACAACTACACCACGGAAGTTGAACAGCGCACGCTCGAGCAGCGATCCGGAGTTGGTATCAAAAGCGGCCCTAACCTGGGTCGTGTCCATGTTGGGCGAATTCGGGGCGTGCATGGCTTACTCCGCGGAAGCTTGGGAATGGGCGTGATCGACAGGTGTTAGCATTACCGGTCCCGAAAAGCCGACGCCGATCAGCCTACCGCCCGAGGCAACGACCGCATCGGTTAACCGTGCTTTCGTATTCATCAGCGACCGCAGCCGACCGTCGGTGGAAACCTCGAGCAGCCCCCCCGCCTGATTGACCAGAAGCAACCGCTTGCCATCGGTTACGCTGGAGGTCAGTGATACGGGAATAGGATTGTCTAGCGACTGGAAGCTGCTGCCCTGATCGCCCGACAGCAAGACAGTGCCGCGCAGCCCCGCCAGAATCAGATCACCGCTGGGCAAAAGGCCCACTGTGAAGAAACTACCCTCATAAGGTGTGCTTATCTTTTCAAATATCACTCCACCATCCAGCGAGCGCAGGAACAGGCCCTGCTCGCCGACCATGTACAGCTCACGTCCTTTCTTCGCGATGCCGTATATATGCGCGCCCCAATCATTCGGCAAGCGCCCCATAATCGACGCCCAGCTCTTGCCACCGTCGCGGGTTTGCAGCGTCAAGCCATAGGCGCCAGCAACGATGCCATTGCGCGTATCGCTGAATTGCAGAGTGAGGAAAGGTTTGTCCGGGCCGTCGTCCATCAGCAACTGTGCGGCATCCCTACGGGACGAACCTTGTTCGCTATCAGCCTGGGCGGCGTCAAACTCAATTTGCGCGGCACGGCGCCCATCAAGCTGCAGAGTCCAATGCTCGCCACCATCTTCGCTGTGCAACACCACGCCTGCGTGGCCAACCGCCCAACCTTGGAGCTCATCCACAAACTGCACTGCAGTGAGCGTGCTGCTGACCGGGACCTCGCCCTGCCGCCAGCTTGCGCCGCTGTCGTCGGAAAGCAGAATCACGCCGCGCTCGCCAACCGCAACCAGCCGATCGCCGGCACGAGCGATGCCCAGCAACACGGCATTAACTGCCTGCACCGACTGAGTGGCAGGATTATTGAGAACGTCGATTGGCGTGATCGCCAGCACTGGGCTAGTCAGCGCGCCGCACACTAGGGCTAGCAGGCTGCAGCGCATACGCCTGCAGGTCATCGCAAAGTGATGGATTACCATTTTTTGTACCTCTTATTTTTATTTCCGACACCCCGTGCTCGCATTGCTCGTCTGGGTGCAGATGTCGGGTCGTGCCGGCCAAAGCGGTCGATCCGAATGTTAAAACATAAGCTAGGGCTCTCTGAGGCAGCTGGCTAATCGATCTTAAGGATATGAAGTATCGTCATTTACAATGCCAGTGGCAGAAATCAGTTCGCTGTGAGCATGGCAGGCTGACTCCTTACAGCTTCGACGCTAATTCGACCACCACGCCGCGTAACCGGGCGAGGCCGGCGTGATTGCTGTGATGCTTATGCCACTGAACCATTCGGTTCAGTGAGGTGATTTCCAGTAGCGGTGTTAACACGCGAAACAGCAGAGACGCGCCGCCATGGCCGAAGACGTCGATTGACGTTGGCGCTGCGCTGCGTACCGACTACCAGCACCGGAGGCGCCATGAGGCTTGAGGCACTGAGTTCGACTCGGCGGGCTACCCCGTAGCCTCTCGAGAAACCAGCCGTCGAAGGTAATATTCAGATTAGGCCCGAACTGCACCGAAATATGTTCGGCCTCAGGTATTCGCCAAAAGACTATGAATGTCAGATTTTCTCGCTCCCGCCCCATACCAAGCAGTCGCAGCTCTCCTCATAAAGCTTCTCGCGGGGATTATCGGGAGACACATGTTGCTCGGGAATGATGACCAGATCGACATCGCCACGCACCAGGTTCTCCAGTGGCTGCTTGTGATGCGAGTTCAGATGAAGCTTCACGTTCGGCGCCTGCGCGGCAAGCGAGCGTGCTCCTCGTGCTTCCTTATTTGTCAATGCGAAAGCGCTCTTACAGACGCGCAGTACATAAGCTTGCAGCTACAACATAAGAAGCGAGCGGTGCGTTTGGCCAATGGTTAGCGGAAATGCTCGGTATAGCTGCGATGGATAGCGATGCCCGAAGCGATTGCCCACCTCGAAATGAAAAACCCCTGACCATAAGGCCAGGGGTTTGGTTGGTGCGCGGGGGATTCGCCTGCGTATCAGCGTAAGCTCGACCCTGTCAGCGAAGCCGGCAGGAAATGCGCATCCGGCCAGCCACCTTCCTTGATAACCAGGTTGCCCTGATGGTTGTTCTCGAGGTTACTCGCGTACCAGGTTCCGGCGACCAGATCGTAGAAGCCGTGCGGACCTTGCACGAAGCCAGGCATCTCGGGCGCGGTCACCGGCAGGTTGAACAGTACCTTCCACAGGTTACCCTTGGCGTCGTAGCGCTCGCCAGCCACGGCGCGCCAGCTGTCCTCGTCGATGTAGTAGGTACCTTTGGAAGCCGTATGGCGCTGGCCTTCGCGGAGGGTCGCCTCAACGACGTAAACGCGATGCCGCTCCCAGCGTACGTAGTCCGGGTTCAGATGATTCGCCATCAGCAACTCGTCGATACTGGGTGCCAACTGGCTCTTGTTGGCATTGTAGGGAATCAACATTTCCTTCTTGCCGACCAGTTTCCAGTCGAAACGATCAAGGCGGCCCAGCCACACCTGAAGGTCATCGAAACCAGCGACACCAGCGGCAGCGGGGGTCGGCGTGTCACAGCAGGCAGTGGGCAGCATGCGTACCCGGCGCTGGCCGGTTAAATAGACCCAGGTGCGCGACTGGTCAGGTTGGATGTTTTCCCGCCCAATGATGGCTTCCTTGGCACGGATCGGCGGACCATCATTGACCATGCGGAACAGCCAGTAGTCGCTGCTTAACTTACTCTGAAAGGTCTCCAAGTCTCCCTTCGGGTCGTAATAGGGCATCTGGATTTCCGACGTTCCAACCGAAGTGATCACGTTCCGACCGTCTGCACTGATTAGCGCATTGGTCATCGGCTGCTGATAGGCATACCCGCGCCAATGCAGCAGGTGATTCCACATGACCTGCGCGCCATCAGCTGGAATCGGGAAGGGCACGCCGCCAAAGACGCCTGACGGCGAATGCCTGGGGTTGTCGGCAGCAGTTGCGCGGGTAGCATTGGCGAAGGTGTTGTCGTAGAACGCCTGCGGCGCGGCGAACGTGCGGTGGCTCGGATACACGTCGATCCGATAGGTGTCAGGAAATTTCTGCAGCATCGCCTTGGTGCCCGCGGTGAGTACTTGCTCGTACTCGCCCATATTTTGGGCCGTCACCGAATACAGCGGCTTTTCGTCAGCGAACGGGTTACTCCGTTTGCCCTTGCCATCGTAACTGCCGCCGGTCAGGCCACCGTCCCAGGCCGGGATGCTGCCATCCGCATTGCCTGCTCGCTCCGAGCCCATTGGCGTCAGTTCGTTGCTCTTCAGCTTTTCGGCCTCTTGCGGACTAACCCCCGCGTAGGCCAGTGGCGCGGCTATCAACATGGCGGCGCAGAGGGCGCTCAGACGAAGACCTATATTTATTGTTTTCATTCGATTCTCCTTAGAAAGTGCGGCTTACGTAGGCCGAGATGAAATCGCGGTCGGCCAGCGCCTGATCAAAGCTATATTCGTTGGCAGCGTTGAGGAAGTGACCCCGACCCCCGAAGAAATTGGTGTAGGTCACGCCGAAGTTCCAATCCTGCAGATAACTGCCGCGCACCCCAATGTTGAAGTCGCCGCCACGGTCTACGCCGAAACCGCCGACCGCGCGCGAGGCGCCCCTGGGGCTGTAACCGATGCCGACCGGTACACTCAGGTCGAGCTGCGACACTACCTGACGATAGGTCGGCGTGAACACAGCGCGGAAGCCCCAGGCATCGCGGGTCGTGTTGGGATCGACCTTTTCAGGATTATCGGTCACGCTCAACGCACGGTTCCACGCCACTTCACCGATCAGGCTCGACTCACGGAACAGCGGATTGGTTGGCAGCGTGGCGATCATCGAGAGCTGTGCATGCAAAGTGTTGCCCTTAGCAAAGGCAGCGTTGTCATCGTTATCCTCGACCTGGCCGGGAGAGATAGAGACGTTACTCGACACGAGCGGGCTGTTGCGCCGCGTAGATACTTCCAGGCCCAAATTCACCGGGCCGAAGGTGTTGCTCACGCTGGCACCGAAGGCCTTGATGTTTTCGCCGTAAGCCCACTCGAAACTGGTGGGAGGACCAGGCTGGGTGAAACGGGTTTGCGCAAGCCCGGTCTTGGCGTGGTACTGGATAGCGTACAAACCGTATTCAGCATTACCATTGGGTAGACGGAAACGCATGCTGATACCGCCTTGCCCGGAATCCTTGGGTTTGTTGTAGATTACCGGGGCGCTTGGTGCGAAGGGTTGCGGTCCGAACAACACGTTTTCGGAACCGTCCCCCACGATGTCGCCAACGCTGAAATAGCTGCCAGCACCCGGCAGGCGGTGCCCTTCCCACTCAAACTGGTAGTAAGCCGCTAGAGTGATGTCCGGGGTGAGGTCGAACTGCGCCGAAATCTGCTCAACCGGGCGGATTAACTCACGGAACTGGGTGTTGGGCACTGATTGTGCCTTAACGATATCCACCGGCTGCATGCCACCGGCTATGCCGTTGGCTCCGTAGAACAGACTCTCACCCCAAATCAAGGCGTGCTGCCCAAGGCGGGCAGTCAGGTTCCGCCCGCCGATATCAAAGCGACCGAGCAAAAAATAGTCGAGAAACTCGGCATCGCGGCCATGCAGGTCACGCGTCCCACCTGGGAACTCCCCGACCTTGGTGCTCGGGAAGTTCCAGCTAGCCGGGTTGTCGTGATCGGTACCACTGTTGTAGACGCTGTCGTACCAGCCGGCGCCGGATACACGCAACCCGAAGTTGCTGCCGTACATCACTTCCACTTCGGAGAGGATGTCGAGGCGGTTCGATACCAAACCTCGCTCGAAGTTACGGTTGCCATCGTCCTGGTTGATGCTGCTGATCAGCTCGTCGTCCTGGCCGCTGACGCGGAACGCATTGCTGTACTTCACCGTATTGTCCCAGCGCACACTGAGATCTGGATTGCCGGTATCGAGCTCCATCGCCTGGGTCATCGGGGCGATGGTGCCTATCGAGATGGCAAGTAGGCTTAGCACGAACGGTTTACGCGCGGCACGTATTGGTGTGGTAGTCGTTGGATTTACCATGACAGAACCCTCTTGTTTTTGTTTTGATTAACCTTTTGTAACCCCCCTGCCTTCGCTGGCTCGCAGCGCCAGGCAGGAGTAGCTCCTTAGCTGGCAGACACGTCCTGCGCCTGCTAGCGATCAGATCGGCTGAGCGGTCAGTTTGAGCATTTCTTTGACCATCCCGACCCGATCGAAGGCGTGGTCGTGAGCCATCTCCTTCTCACCGGCGAGGACTGATTGCTCTGCGATGTACTTGCAGCGGTCGAAACGCCTCTGCATGAAGCGGCCAAGCTTGATTTCGATGGAGTCCGCACCACGCACCTCGTCACTCAGCACGATGGCGTCCTCAATGGCCATGCCAGCGCCCTGCCCCAGATGCGGAGTCGTGGCATGGGCGGCGTCGCCGATCAGGATCACTCGGCCATGGAACCAGGGTTCGTTGACGAACAACACTTCCATGGGTTTGTAGACAACTTGGCTGTTATCGGTAATCTGATCGCGCAGTTCGCCGACTAGCCCGCCAATATTCTTGATGCGATCGCGCATCAGCTCGGCCAGCTTGTTCGGATCCATCCACGGGTTATCCGGCTCGTGCGAGGTGGAAAACATGTACATCAGGTTCTCGCCGAGCGGGACCAGCCCCGCGTTGCCGTCGACGCCCTGGTAGCTCGCCAGATGATCAATACTGGGGTGACGCGGGAAGTTGTAGCGCCACACGGCCTGGCCGGTGAAGCGCGGCGTGTATTGGTCGCCGAACAGCATCTGACGGATCTTAGAATAGATGCCATCGGCACCAACCACTAAGTCGTAACGACCTTTACTGCCGTCGGTGAATTCGATGTCTACGCCCGCGGCGTCCTGTTCCAGACGCTCGACCGTAGTTCCCAGCCGGATGTGTGCACCGAGGTCCATCGCGCTCTCGGAGAGCACCTGATGCAGCGCCAAACGCGAGACGCCCATGTTGGCCGGATAATCAGGCCCGGCTAGACGCTGGCCAGGGATACGCGCGAGCTGGTTGCCTTGCAGGTTGTAGATGCATACATCCTCGAAGGCGTAGCCGGCCTTCAGATACGTATCCAGCACGCCGAGCCGTGCCATTTCGCGGACCACGTTGCTCTGCTGGATGATGCCGACCCCGTAGACTGTCCACTCGGACTTAAGCTCAACCAGATCGACCTGCACCCCTTCGCGGCGCAACGCAATGGCGGCGCATAGGCCACCGATCCCGCCACCGACGATCAGAACCTTCTTTACTTCATGCATGATGCTTTCCCTTGTTCTTGTTATCTGCTGAGCGATGCCGTCGGGCTCAAACGTCACAAACAGCCAACACCCGAAATCGGTAACTGCGCAACGTTTGTATTCGACGGACGTTCGTACGAGACCGTATTGCGCAGTGCAAGAAGTCGCTGCTTACATACGTTCGTTGTAAACACAAACTAGGGCGGGGGAAGGAATTTGACTAATCGTGAGTCAGAATGGAAAGTATCGCGAAAATAAATATTAAAAGGCTTACCGCGATGCGCTTTCACCATCTCGATCTTAATTTACTGGTCGCCCTTGATGTGCTGCTGGAAGAACAGAACATCACCCACGCGGCGACTCGCCTGCACATGACCCAATCGGCTACGAGCGGTGTGCTGGCGAGGCTGCGGACTTATTTCGATGACGATCTGCTAGTCCAGGTCGGGCGCAAGATGATGCCCACGCCACTGGCCAGGGAGCTGGAGCTTCCCGTTAGGGAAGTACTGATGACTATACAGTCCTCAATTACCGCCAGGCCGGTCCATCAGCCGGCGGAGAGCAAGCGGCATTTCCGCATAGCCGCGTCGGACTATGTCATCAGCGTCATGCTCGCCAAGGCGTTTCAGCAGATCGCCGAACAGGCGCCGCATATCACCTTCGAAATGCTGGCATTTGGCGACACAGCCTTCGACTTACTGACGCGAGGCGCTGTAGAAATGCTGATCATTCCCGAGCATTACCTCACCGAGAGCCATCCCTCGCATTTGCTGTTTGAGGAGGAACACGTATGTGTGGTTTGGGCTGGCAATAAGACCGTGGGCGAACGCATCTCGATTGAGCAATACTTGGAGATGGGCCACATCACCGTGGGCCTCGGTCGCAGCAGGCGCATCACCATCGAAGATTTTTTCATGAGCCAGTACAAATGCACGCGTCGGCTTGAAGTCATTACCCACGACTTCAACACTCTGCCACAGCTGGTGGTCGGGACCGAGCGCATCGTCACCATGCACCGGCGGCTGGCCGAGCTATATGCGCAGCATTACCCACTGAGGATCATCCCGACGCCTGTTCCGCTGCCATTGATGCAGGAGCATCTGGTGTGGCATCGCAGCATGGACCGCGACCCAATGCTGCGCTGGGTGCGCGAACAGATCATCAAGACCGCCCAGGCGATGCCGCCCTGCGAGCCCTACGAAATTTCTATGCCTACCTGAAAACAGCTGGAGGCTAGCGCGCATGATCGACCTGCCCCTCCCCCGCTTGCGAACCAGCGTCAGGCCGTGGTCCGAAAATCTCCAACCGCCGAGTTGAGCGCGCCGCCCACCTGTTCGAGCTCGCGTACCGAGGCCTCCAGCAACCCGCTCGCCTCGGTACTCTGCTCCGCGACCGCCCGTACCCGCTCCATACTTTCGCCAACCTGTTCAGCCACCGCACTCTGCTCTTCGGCCGCTGCGGCAATCTGCTGACTCATCTGCTCCACTGTCGACACCGCCGCGGCAATTTCCTGCAGTGCTTGTGACGCCTGTGCGGCAAGCACCACGCTTTCGCCGGTCAGCGCCTGACTCCCCTGCAGGCGACTGGCCGCCTGCTCGGCTACGGTTCGCAGCTGCTGGATGATGGCGGCGATGTCATCGGTAGAGGCTTGTGTGCGCCGCGCCAGGTTGCGTACCTCGTCCGCCACCACAGCGAAACCACGACCGTTTTCGCCGGCACGTGCCGCTTCAATCGCAGCATTCAGGGCCAGCAGATTGGTCTGCCCGGCCAGGGCATTGATCACATCGAGTACCTTACCGATAGCCGTGCTTTCGTTGAGCAGCGAGCCCATCGCCTCGGAACACCCGCTCATTTCCTGGGCCAGGTGATCGATCTTGGTCGTCGCCTGACGCACCAACTCTTCACCCTTGCGCGCCTGACTATCAGCCTGCTCGACTGCGTCGCGGGTCTCGCTGGCGTTGCGCGCGACGTCTTGCGCGGTGGAGGCCATCTGTTGCATAGCGGTGGCCGCCAATTCAGTCTCCTCACGCTGCAACTCAACGCCCTGACGAGTACGCTCGGTCACCTGCATCAGACCGTTGGCGGCTTGGTTCAGCTGCCCAACACCCTGACCGATCCGCCCGACCAGCCCGCGCAGGCTGTCGAGCATCACCCCGACGCTGGTGAGCAACTGACCCAGCTCATCACGCCGTCCAGACGCATCGATTTGTGCGCTGAGATCGCCCGATGCCACGCGCCGGGTAAGATCAACAGCCTGACGCAGCGGTTGTAGAATCAAGTGGCGAATCAACAGGCTAGCGCCGATGCCGAAGCTGAGCGCCAGTAGCACAATCCCCCCAAGCAACCGGGATACCCGCTGACTCATCGCCTGCGAGGCCAGCACCTGCGCGGCGCGGGCCGCGCCAAGCAGAGCGGTCACTTTGTCCGCTGCGACATTCATCGCCGCCTGGCTATCGGTGGTTTGCGCACGGCTTGCGGCAAAACGTTCGAACGCGGAGCGGTATTCGCCCAGCGCCGCACTCGCCTGGGTCAGCGATTCCTGCTCCACACCTTCGAGCCGCCGCGCTAAGTTTTCCATGTACGAGCGCAGGTCCATCATCCGCGTCTCCCAGTCGTTGCGCACCTGGGTGCTGCCGTCCAGGGTAAAATAGAGTTCGCTGTCACGCAGGTTTGCCAGCTTGTCACGCAACATTGAGGCTTGTTCAAGCTGCAGCATGCGCACCGAATCAGCCGGCTGCGCCTGCTCGGCGAGCAGGTTGACCGCGTCGAGCTGATCCAACACCACCACGGTGAATCGCTCGCCAAGCGCCTGGGCCGCCTGCTGCATGCGCAAGCGCGCCGCGCGGGCATCGCGCTGGGCTTGGGCGTACCGCTCGAACTGGGCGAGATAAGTGCTTGCCGCCTCTATGGAATCGCCCTGCCCGGTATCTGCTGGAGGTTTTTGTAACAAAGAGACGAGCTCACCGGTGAGGCCCGCAACCTTGCTGGCCTCCTCCTCAGCCAACTCCAGGCCGAACGCTTTTACCGCTACCCGCGCTTGCAGCATCAGCGACTCGACGGATGCCACGTCGCGCGTCTTCTCGGCTCGTGCTTCGAGCATATTGAAGGCATAAAACGCCGTCGCTGCAACTCCTAGGGTAGATAACAGCACCAAGCCGAAACCGAGCGACAACTTGGTGCCCACAGACAGGTTGCCCAGTACACGAGCCATCATAGGGACCACCTTTTGCGCAACGAAAGAGAAGTGCAGGTCGCCGCGGTGTCGTGGCGGATGAGGGCTTGATCGGTCGTAGGAAGCATAAGCCGCAATGCCTGCGGCGGGACGAGGCTGCACCTGAGAGTTGGTGCCGTGGGGCGCCATGGCGAGCTGAGCATATGAGGTCTTCTTCTTGTTCTTCGAAGCGCCTGGAGCCTACCCAGTGCACGCCCCGCTCGGCTAATCACCAATGGCGATGCTAGCCATCGCAAACGCGGATAGGTTGAATACCCTCCTCGAACCCTCCAGGAAATAGCCGCGCTAGGCGAACGATCACTCAATAGGTATCGCGTTTACCGATGCCTCCCATCCTTACAAGCGATTTGTGCCCACCAGGTACGCGTGCGATTTTCCTGCCATGTGCGGCAGCCTTGCTCGGCCCCGCCAAGCACGAATTGACCTGGAACGCCACTCCTCAGATGAGGGCCGCCTAACTTCACCCTTATGCTCAGTACCAGACAAAGCCGAGGCATTAGCCCTCGCGTTTGAAACCGCGCCCCTGCAAGAGCGCCACCTACCGGGCAAGCCGAAAAACAACTAGAAACTAGAAAGGAAAACAACCGATGTTCCGTTATTTCCCCACCAACTACGTATGGAATCTCTCCGTCGACCTCGCCATCGAGATGGGCGCGAAAATGGGTGAGATCGTCGAGATGTGTGAACCGCTACAGGACGCAGCCAAGCAGCCGGATGCATCCGGTACCCGCGCCTTCCGCGAGACCTGGTCCAAGATGGCCGACAAACTGTTCGACATGGCGCAGGAAGATGAAGCCAAGGGCCACCTGCTTTCCGCCGGCGAGAAGTACAACCGTGCCGCCACTTACTACCTGACCTGCGAGCGTCTGCAAGCGCACGGCGCGCCAGGACGACTGGAGCTTTACCAACGCTTCCTTGACGTGTTTGCGCGCGGTATCCAACTGTCGAAAGAAAACTGCGAGCGTGTCGAAATCCCCTACGAAGGTAAGGTGATCTCCGCCCTGTATGTGCGCGCAGAGGGTGTTGAGGGTCCGCAACCGGTGATGGTGCAACTCAACGGACTGGATTCGACCAAGGAAATGAAATACCGCGTCGGCCTACCCTTCTGGCTGGCCAAGCGCGGCGTCGCCTCGCTACTGATTGACCAGCCCGGCACCGGCGAAGCATTACGCCTGCATGATATGAAGGCCCGCTACGACGCCGAGCATTGGGGCAGCGTGGTGTTCGACTGGCTCGCCGCCCGTGCCGACATCGATGCCAAGCGCATCGGCTGCGAAGGTGTATCACTCGGCGGCTACTACTGCCCACGCGTAGTGGCCATGGAGCCGCGTTACGCCTGCGGCGTGATCTGGGGGGCCAACCACGATTGGCGTGACGTGCAAAAGCGTCGCCTGGAGAAGGAAGGTGACTTCCCGGTGCCACATTACTGGGATCACGTGCGCTGGGTTTGGGGCGGCAAAGACACCGAGGAATTCATGCAGATCGCCGAGAGCGTCCACCTCGACGGCGTCGTCGAGCGCATCAAGGTCCCGTTCCTCGTCACCCACGGCGAAAAGGACTCACAGATCCCGCTCAAGTGGGCCCATCGCACCTACGAGCAACTGGTCAATAGCCCCAAGCGTGAACTGAAAATCTTCACCGATCGTGAAGGCGGCGTGCAGCACTCCAGCTTTGACAACCCGATCAACGCCGGCCACCTCATCGCCGACTGGATCGCGGAAACCCTTGGCGGCCACGTCGCCTAACAAGAACAAGAGGAAATTGCCCGTGAACATCATCGGACCCGATTACCTGGTCTTCGGCGTCGACGACGTCGAAGCCTGCTGCCAGTACATGACCGACTATGGCCTCAAGCCCATTGATCTGACCGACAAGGGCGGTCGCTTCGAGGCGCTCGACGGCACCGGCGTGGTCATCCGCCACCGTGCAGACCCAAGCCTCCCGGCCGCGATGGAAACCTCCACTATGCTGCGCGAAACCGTCTACGGCGTTGCCGACGAGCAGGCGCTGCAGGCCATCGAACAGGAACTGTCGAAGGATCGCAGCATCACCCGCGGCACCGACGGTGTATTGCGCTGTGTCGACGACATGGGCTTCGCGCTCGGTTTCCAGCTCTGCCAACGCCGCACGATTGACCTGCCCGCCGAGCGCGTCAACGCGCCCGGCGACAAGCCGCAGCGCCCCGCAAACGCACTAGGCGCAACCCAAGACATGCCTGCGCTACCGCGCAGCCTGTCGCACGTCGTCTACTTTGTACCGGATGCCGCAAAGGCCGAAGCCTTTTACGCGCGTCTAGGCTTCGTCTGCACCGACCGTTTTGTCGGTGTCGGGCCGTTCCTACGCCCGGCCGGCACCCTGGACCACCACACACTGTTCATGATCGAGACGCCGCCATTCATGAAGGGTATCGAGCACTTCACGTTCCACATGGGCGGGCCAACTGAAGTGATGATGGCGGGCTACCGCTTCGTCGAGAAAGGATACCAGTCGTTCTGGGGGCCGGGCCGTCATCAGTTCGGTTCGAACTGGTTCTGGTACTTCAATAGCCCGCTGGGTTGCCACGTCGAATACGACGCCGATATGGACTTGCATGACGACAGCTGGGCGGCCCGCGAAGCGCCGATCAGTGCTGACACGTCGCAGTACTTCCTTTTCGAGCATCGCCCAAAGTGGTCACCAGGCGGGCCAGGCCCGGATGTTCCACACTGATCCATTGAAGCCCTGGGAAACCGGGGCTTTTTCATTGGGGGATCACGGTCCAGCAATGACCGCAAAGCCAGACCACAATAAGAAAACAGGATGTCACATGCTCAATCGAGTGTTCAACCGCGTATTTTTGATAGCCCTGCTCGCCGGGCCCATGTTTGTCAGCGCTAGCGAATCCGCTCGGGATTTGCAGGCCATCCGCAGCAAGGCATTCGATGTCTGCAACAGCGCGATGCTGCACTTCAACCCCAATGTGGATCGTCGTGACGGCGGGCGGGATCCTCGCCATGCTGAGGAATACCGGCAAAGCCTCAAGCAGTTACGTGGACTGGTTGACCCCGTACGAGATACACGACTAGCAGCGCCGTTAGAAATAATGGAAACGCTTCTCGCCGAACTTGAGCGGCTGCCGTCTAGCGATGAGCCGCGCTATTCGCACTGGCTAAACCTGATTCTCCAGGCCCACGCCGATCTAGACAACCGCGCAGCCCAACTGTACGCGGCGGTACCACTGTCACCCGCTCAAGAATCGCTTGACGCGCTTAGCCTCAATCTTGCTCGATTGGATTTGCTCTATCAGACCCGCACATTCGGGGCACTGCGGTTCTTCTTGAGCGACAACAGCAGTGATCCCTTCAAGGCACTCGACATAAAAATAATCGATGGCTTTGATAAGACTGAGGAGCTTTGGCCGAATCACAGCAAGGTTATTAGTACGAGCCGCAGAAACTACTACTTTGTTCGAAGAAGCTTACTAGAACATGGAGAGGACTTGGTCCAGGAGAGTGCCGCTTACTATCTGGGCAAGATCACTCGAACGTTGAATTCACTGTCCCTTGCGCAGAATGAGATCACTGAGCCATAGCAGGCCGTAAAATTAGACCAGGTGAATCGCCCCTAGTGTCGTAGACATCTCCGGTAATCCCCCCATTTTTAGTACTTGCCAGAAGTAGAGGTCAGGCTGCTAGGGCCAACTTCTGTTTGGGGGTGATGCCTCCTAGCGCCATGTTTGGTCGCTCGTGATTGTATGTCTACACCCAGCGAGTTGCATGTTCCTGCACCTCGGCGATGGACTCGAATAGATAGTGCCCCAGCCAGTCGTAGCGCACGGTGCAGTTGTAGCGTTCGACATAGGCATTCTGCTGCGGATTGCCAGGCTGGATATGCTCCAGGCGGATGCCGTGCTTTTCTGCCCAGAGGACGAGCTTGCTGCTGATGTACTCCGGTCCGTTGTCGCTGCGAATGGCCTGTGGCTTGCCGCGCCACTCGATGACCTGATCCAGTGCGCGCACGACGCGTTCCGCCGGCAGAGACAAGTCGATATCCATGGCCAGAGCTTCACGGTTGAAGTCGTCGATCAGGTTGAACAGGCGGAAGCTGCGACCGTCAGCCAGTTGGTCGTGCATGAAATCCATCGACCAGCAGTGATTGACCGCCTCCGGCACCACCAGTGGTTCGGGCTTCTCTCGTACGATGCGCTTGCGTGGCTTGATCCGCAGGTTCAGCTCCAATTCCCGATAAATCCGGTACATCCGCTTGTGATTCCAGCGGTAGCCTTTCACGTTGCGCAGATACAGGAAGCACAGGCCAAAACCCCAGTTGCATTGGTTGTGTGTAAGCCGGATCAGGTGATCAGCGATCTCGGTATTTTCCGAGGACAACCGAGGCTGGTAGCGATAGCAGGTGATGCTGACCTCGAAGGCCAGGCACGCCTGCTTGATGCTGACCCGGCCCGAGCGCACCGCATGCTGCGCCATCTCTCGCCGCCGAGATGGCTTCACCACTTTTTTGCCATGGCCTCCTGGATGATTTCGGCCTTCAGGCGTTCCTCGGCATACATCTTCTTGAGGCGGCGGTTCTCCTCTTCCAGCTCACGCAGCCGGGCCATCAATGAAGCGTCCATGCCGCCGAACTTGGCGCGCCACTTGTAGAAGGTCGCTGAGCTGATGCCGTGCTCGCGGCACAGCTCAGGAACTGGGCTGCCGGCCTCGGCCTGCTTGAGGATGGCGATGATCTGGCTGTCCGAAAAACGCGATGTCTTCACGCAAAATTTCCTTGATCCAATTAGGAGAAAATTCTACTTCTGACGAGTACTGATTTCAGGGGGGATTACCCCGACACGACCCTCCCGCCAGCGTTGTGCGACGGCATGCTTCAGGCCTCGTTATTCGATAAACCAACAAAACCGCCCTCAACCAGCGCACAGGACATGAGCGACAACACTTCAGGCCCGAGGATGTGAAAGATGAGCGGTCACGATGGGCCGAAATACGCAAAAGGAGAGATGATTCAAGAGACGGGCAGCCGAAACCGCCCCCCCCCTCAGAGGGGATACGGTTTTTCGNNCGTGACCATGACCGCGGGCTTCGAAGCCCACCGCGTCGATGGCGCAATCGACTTCCGGCTCACCCAGCAGGGCGGCAATCTGTTCGTGCAGCGGGGTGTCCAGCGACAGGTCGGCGATCTCGAAGCCCTGAGCCTTGGCATGCACCAAGCGCACCGGGTTGACGTCACCGACGATGACCACGGCGGCGCCGAGCAGACGCGCGGAGGCAGCTGCGGCCAGACCGACCGGACCGGCACCGGCGATATACACCGAGGAGCCCGGACCAACGCCAGCGGTGACGGCACCGTGGTAGCCGGTCGGCAGAATGTCGGACAGGCACGTCAGGTCGCGGATCTTCTCCATCGCCTTGTCGCGATCCGGCAGCTTGAGCAGGTTGAAGTCGGCGTACGGCACCATGGCGTATTCGGCCTGGCCACCGGTCCAGTCGCCCATGTCGACGTAGCCGTAGGCGCCGCCGGGACGGGTCGGGTTGACCGACAGGCAGACGCCGGTGTGTTGTTCCTTGCAGCTGCGGCAGCGGCCGCAGGCGACGTTGAACGGTACCGAGACCAGATCGCCGATCTTCAGGTTCTCGACGTCGCGACCCTTCTCGATCACCTCGCCGGTGATCTCGTGGCCCAGTACCAGGCCGGTTTGTGCGGTGGTACGGCCGCGCACCATGTGCTGGTCGGAGCCGCAGATGTTGGTGGAGACTACACGCAGGATCACCGCATGCTCGATCTTCTTGCCGCGTGGATCCTGCATTTTTGGATAGTCGATTTTTTGTACTTCGACCTTGCCAGCGCCTAAATAAATAACACCACGATTACCAGACATACAACCTCCTTCGATGCACTTAGGGATTTACGCAATATAGGAAAAATCTGCGAGCGCTCATCCAGCCGATTTGCGCCCACTGAACACTCAGCAGTCGTTAAAGCATGCGAAAGCAGGACGAGGTAATGGCAATCGCGGTACAAATTTTGTGCTACTCAACCTGCTAGCCAACCGGAGAGCTTCTTGAGCCAGGAGCAGAGCGAGGCGACCCTCTCCTGGGCTGAGCCTTCGGCTAGAGATCAAGCACTAGGCGCGGAGTTCGCGCCCTGGAGCAGCAAGGTGTGAACTGGTCATTTCGAGCCTGTTCCTCCACGGTGAGGAACATGTCGCGATGGTCTGGCTCGCCCTCTAGTACTCGGGTCAGGCAAGTACCACAAATGCCTTGCTCGCACGAAAGCGGCAAGTCGATACCGGCCTCCAACAGCACGTCGGCAACTGAACGATCGGCTGGAATCTGTAAACAGCGGCCACTACTCGCTAACTGCACCTCGAAGCTCCCGTCATTCGCGTGTACCTGAGGCTCTGCGCTGAAATACTCGCGATGTAGGCTCGCCTCCGGCCACCCCGCCGCCTGAGCCTGAGCCAAGACGAACGCCATGAACCCACCAGGACCGCAAACATAGAGATGATCCCCTTCGGTATATCCCGCCAGGACCTGACCTGCATTGAGCTTTTGCTCATCACCGCGATCATCGAAGTGAAAGTTCACCCGATCGGCAAAGCAGGCACCCTGCATGAGTTCAACGAAGGCCGTGCGCGTCTGTGAGCGACTGCAGTAATGCACTTGGAATTGCGCGCCGATCTGCGCCAGGCGCTCAGCCATACAGAGGATGGGCGTGATGCCGATACCACCAGCGAAGAGCAACGAGCGCTTGGCGCCATGCGCTAGCGGGAACAGATTGCGGGGCTCACTGATACGCAGCAGAGTGCCCTCGTCAACTAATTCGTGCATGAGCCGGGAGCCACCCCGTGATGCTGGGTCGAGCAAGACCCCGATTTGGTAGCGATGCTGCTCATCGGGGTGATTGCACAGCGAATACTGCCGTACCAGCCCGTTAGGCAGGTGGACATCGACATGGGAACCTGCGCTGAACGGCGGTAACGCCCGGCCATCGGCCCGGGCCAATTCGAAACTATAAATGCCTTCGGCTTCCAGATTTTTGCGAGTGACCGTAACGTCGATCATGGTGTTCTACCTCGTGGAATATAGGGCGGGACCACGCGGATACTTTGAACGGCGCGGATAGCCGCGCAGTTCACGCGACAAGAGGACAAGTTGGGTCGACTGCAGCACTAGTCAAACGAGGGCTGCAGTGAGCATCAGCAAGGATTGATTTCTCGCTGATGGAGCCACAGTGCTCGAAACACCGCTGCATGAAGCACCACAGTTCGATCTCCAGCGCGTCACTACCGATCAGCTCCAAGCTAAGCACGACAAAAACCTACTGCTTTCGCTAATAAGAAATCCTTTAGTTTTTATTGTGCTAGCACGAATACGCGAGCGTATGCGTTTGTGCGGTATCGGGGGATGCTATGCCGACACGACTCTCCCGCCAGCGTTGTACGTCCCTTTGCAACACAGGGTAGGAAGTCGCAATAAATTTGACCAATCGTTAGTACAAATGGCGAGTATCTAGAAACTAGATACCCCTCTTGGGCGAGCCATTTCGGCCTGACCTCTACGTCTGACAAGTACTGATAATGGGTGATAGCGCAGCGCATGCTTCAGGCCTCGTTATTCGATAAACCAACAAAAGCGCCCTCAACCAGCGCACAGGACATGAGCGAAAGCACTTCAGGCCCTAGACTGTAAAAGGCGAGATGATTCGAACGACGGGCAGCCGAAACCTCCCCACCCCAGAGGGGATACGGTTTTTCGGAGCCGACGGTTCGACTCCGAGACGGTTCGGTGCTCAGGACCGAGGGGCGCCTGATCCAGCCGGGGATCGATTTTCAGGCCGCGCTGANNAGGCTGATCACCTGTACGCCCACCACTTCGGCGATGTTGATGCGGTCCCACATGATCGCCTGCATCAGCTGGCGGTTGTACTTCATCACCGGAGTCTGGCCGGTGTGGAAGCTGTGCGACTTGGCCCAGCCGAGGCCGAAGCGGATGCTCAGTGCACCCTTCTTGGCTGCCGCGTCGACCGCACCTGGATCGTCGGTGACGTACAGGCCAGGAATGCCGATCTTGCCGGCGACACGGACCACGCCCATCAGCGAGTTGAGCACGGTGGCCGGAGCCTCGTGCTGCACGCCTTCGTGACCATGACCGCGGGCCTCGAAGCCCACCGCGTCGATGGCGCAATCGACTTCCGGCTCACCCAGCAGGGCGGCAATCTGTTCGTGCAGCGGGGTGTCCAGCGACAGATCGGCGATCTCGAAGCCCTGANNGGCAGCGGCCAGACCGACCGGGCCAGCACCGGCGATGTACACCGAGGTACCTGGGCCGACGCCTGCGGTGACGGCACCGTGGTAGCCGGTCGGCAGGATGTCGGACAGGCAAGTCAGGTCGCGGATCTTCTCCATCGCCTTGTCGCGATTCGGCAGCTTGAGCAGGTTGAAGTCGGCGTACGGCACCATGGCGTACTCCGCCTGGCCACCGGTCCAGTCGCCCATGTCGACGTAGCCGTAGGCGCCGCCGGGACGGGCCGGGTTGACCGACAGGCAGACGCCGGTGTGTTGTTCCTTGCAGCTGCGGCAGCGGCCGCAGGCGACGTTGAACGGTACCGAGACCAGGTCGCCGATCTGCAGGTTCTCTACGTCGCGACCCTTCTCGATCACTTCACCAGTGATCTCGTGGCCCAGCACCAGGCCGGTTTGTGCGGTAGTACGGCCGCGCACCATGTGCTGGTCCGAACCACAGATGTTGGTCGATACCACGCGCAAAATGACCGCGTGCTCGATCTTCTTGCCGCGCGGATCCTGCATTTTCGGATAGTCAATTTTCTGTACCTCGACCTTACCCGCGCCGAGATATACGACACCACGATTACCAGACATGCAACCTCCTTCAAACACTTAGGGGTTTACGCGAAACAGGAAAAATCCACGAGCTCTCATCAGCCGATAAGCACCCGCTGAACACTCAGCAGGTGGAGTGGCGAATCTGCTCTATTATCTTGCGGGCGCGATTGGCTCCGACATCGACGTGGATGTCGACCATGGGGCGGGTACCGAAGCGGCACATGTTTTGGTACTGCGCCTCGATGACTTCCTTGTCCTCGTCGAATGTGAGGATCGTTTGCTCAATAACCTTTATCTTCGTCGCCTCTGGATCGCTGACAGGGTTGGTAGCCATGGTCCAGAAGTAGTGGCTGGATGACTCGGTTTCGGGTGTCACGCCATGGAAACCGCGCATATGGAAACCACCGCGCTCTGGGTCGTCCATTGCATCGGTATTGACGTCCACCGCGCCAGTCCAGATTTGTAAGTGACTCACGTGAAACTCAATTTCCTGCCAGCGATCAACATTGCCCTTAAAGGGATAGGCGGCGGTATAGGTTGGCGGTGGAACCGAGTTAGGCATGTGGCGAACCACACGCACGGTAGTGTCATCACTCTCTATCTTCATCTGAGCATTCATGTGGATGCTGGCATTGCCGCCGATGGTGCGCAGATGCACATAGCCCAGGTGGCTGAGGTCCAGCAAGTTATCGTGGATAAGCTGATATGGGGCGTCGTAGTGGTAAACGTCGCCGCCGAACAGGTACTTGCCGCTGCTGTGCACGTCGTATGCCGGCGGTTCGCACGTCGGCTCCGGGTGAGCTTCGCTGCCGAACCAGACCCACACGATCTGGTCCTGCTCGCGCACGTGGTATGCCGGCACCTTGGCCTTGCTGGGGATCTTGTCCTGACCGGGGATCTCCACGCAGTTGCCATCACCATTGAAAAGGAGGCCATGGTAGCCGCAGCGAACCCCTCGCTCCTCGAGGGTGCCGTTGGACAGTGGCAGCGCCCGGTGACAGCAGCGGTTCTCCAGTGCGGCAACCTGACCGTCCGCAGTGCGGAACAGCACGACTGGCTTGTTCAGTAGCGTCCGGCCCACAGGTTTTTCCTTCAGTTCCCAGCCCAGGGCCGCGACGTACCATTGGTCCAACGGGAAGCTCGGGGCGGAAGCGATAGGGGAAGCAGCCTCATAGACAAGCGATTCGGCATTGGATGTACTCATGGTGTTCTCCACAGTTCTCGGTTGTTGTTCTTGGCGGTGGGATCAGAGATCAAGGACCAGCCGCGGTGAGTTGGAGCGCGAGCAGCAGGGTGTGAATCGGTCATTGTTG
The DNA here is from genome assembly GCF_000498575.2 of Pseudomonas taeanensis MS-3. GTDB lineage: Bacteria > Pseudomonadota > Gammaproteobacteria > Pseudomonadales > Pseudomonadaceae > Aquipseudomonas > Aquipseudomonas taeanensis. Next base: position 1,628,934 of record NZ_AWSQ01000001.1, on the reverse strand, counting down.
GCTTGCTCAGTCGCCGTCATGAACTGATCCCGGTGATCCGGAGTTCCCTGCAGAACACGGGTGATGCAGGAGCCGCAAATACCCTGCTCGCAAGAGGTCTGGGTCTCGATGCCCGCTTCATCCAGCACTTCAAAAACAGTGCGGTTTGCGGGTATCTGGAATACCAGACCGGTGCTGGCCAGTTCGACTTCGAAGGGTTGATCTGAACCTTGCTCGATGGCGGCAGCTGCGAAGAATTCCCGATGCACCTGATCTTTAGGCCAACCACCGTTCCGAGCGGAATCCAGGATGTACGTCATGAAGCCGTTCGGACCGCAAACGTACAAGTGAACCCCTGGTTCTGGAGCCGCCAGCAGCGCCGTAGCATTGAGCTTTTGTTCATGTTCGTCGCTGTCTTCACGCAGATGTACGCGATTGGCGAAGGGGCTCTGCTGGAGCACCTCGAGGAAGGCGGCGCGCGCTCTGGAGCGGAAGCAATAGTGCAGTTCGAAGTCTGCACCACCATGGGAAAGCTCTTGGGCCATCGCCAAGATCGGAGTGATACCGATGCCACCTGCGAACAGCACGTGCCTCTTCCCATCCGACTCCAACGGGAACAGATTCCGAGGCTCGCTGATATTGAGCAGTGGCCCCTGAATCACGCGGTCATGCCTGGTTTTCGAACCACCACGGGAATTGGAGTCCTTCAGCACGCCGATCAGGTAGCGATGACGCTCCTCGGGGTGACGCACAATGAATATTGGCGAATAACGCCACGCCCGATATAAACATCGATAAATGCCGTCAGCTTCATCTGCCTTCCGAGTGACGAGAACTTGGAACATGATCTATCTCTCCACATTTAAGTGGCCGCTGGTAAATTTGCGATAGCGGTAGATGAAGCTGGCGAGCTCTAGCCTGACGTCAAGGAGGAGGTGAACGGTGTGCGGTGACGCAGAGCGGGATAGGCGTAATCAAGGCGGCTCATAGCAAAGACCTAATATTTATTTTTGTGAGGGTCAGCGGTGGGCATACCATGTAGACGAATATCCGCACCGCCTCGTTGTCGCTATCCTCACTTCACACTGTTGCCATGTCAACCAATTGGCTAGTCAGTTTGTTCTTAAGGCGCCCGTTTAAATGTCAAAATCTTCTCAGCTAAACCTTGTACGTTACGTCCCCGGCTTACTGACTTTCCTCTCCAACAAGCTGGCTGCGGGCGCTTCGCAGTGCTATCGCAAACACTTCGGCATCGGTGTTGTGGAGTGGCGGATGCTCTCCATGCTGTCGGTCGAAAATGACATTACGGCCAATCGAATCTGCCAGGTAATCGGCCTGGACAAAAGCGCAGTCAGCCGGTCGCTCCAGGCTTTGGAGGCCGCGAGGCACGTGACCAGTAAGGCCGATAGTCGCGATGCGCGCCGCAACACGGTGAGCCTTACGCCCAGCGGTCGAGCCCTACATGATAGGGTGCTGAAAGTTGCACTTGAGCGGGAGCGTCGCCTGCTCAGCGGCCTTTCGCCGGAAGAAGTCGATACTCTGATCAAGCTACTGGGACGCATGCACGCCCAGGTTGCTCATGTGAATGAGTACGACCCAGCCAAGGACGCCTGATTGAGCCTGGAAAGTGTCTAGGTAATCCGAGGCGATTCAATGTTCTCCAGTTCCTTGAGCGTTTTCGATACCGCCGGCTGGCTGATTGCCAAGCCTCCGGCGGCGCGCGCCAGACTGCCTTGGCGGGCGACTTCGAGAAAGCACAGTAGGTGGCGGAACTTGATGCGGTTGTCGATGTTCATGCGGTTCTCTGGCTCAACGTTGCAGGCGAAAGGCTTTGGGCGTTAGCCCGCTGCCACGCTTGAAGAAGCGGGAAAAATACGCCGGCTCGGAAAAAACCAGGCTATCCGACACTTGGTTGATGGTCATGGCGGTGTAGACCAGGCAGCGCTTGGCCTCCAGCAGCAGGCGCTGGTTGATCAGCTGCAAGGCCGACTGCCCAGCTAGGCGCCGACACAGAGCATTCAGGTGGGCGGCGCTGAGTTGCACCTTCTCGCCCCCTGCCCGCGCCAGGTCGGTGGCGTACTGCATGTCCTCCTCGGTGCGCAGGATGCCGTCGAGCAACTGGGCCAGGGGCGCGCGTAGCGGCACGGTCGGGTCAGGCTGCGGCTCGGGCACCGCCGCAAGCGCGACCGGCGCCAACAGCGGCAGCGGTTCCGCCGTGGGCAACGGCGCCGGCGGCAGTTGCACCAGGGTCGGCGGCAGCCAGTGGTAGAGCACGCCGGCCAGTCCGGCGCTGGTCAGCACCAGCACCGCCAGCCAGCCGTGCTGGCCGCTATCGAGCAGCAGACCCGCGGCCGCCAACACGGCCGTCAGTTGCAGCAGGGTCGCCAGAGGTTTCTGCCAGCTGCGCACTGATTCAATGGCAGTCGAATGGATCATGTTCGGGTTCCCTGGCCTCACAGGCCAATATGAGTTTGGAGTATTTCCGGCTGGCTCNNCTTGTCCACCACCAGGGTGGCAATGCCGCTGGCCTTGATCAGGCGGATCACCTGCCAGATCTCCTTGCGGATCAACGGCGCCAGGCCCTCGGTGGCCTCGTCGAGAATCATCAGTTCGGGGTTGGTCATCAGCGCGCGACCGATGGCGACCATTTGCTGCTCGCCGCCGGAGAGGTTGCCGGTCAGGTGAGCGAAGCGCTCGGCCAGGCGCGGGAAGGTCTCCAGCACCCGCTCCAGGTCCCAGTCGCGGCGTCCGTCCAGACCCGGCTGGGCGGCCATGATCAGGCTCTCGCGCACGCTCAGATTGGGGAACATGCCCCTGCCCTCCGGCACGTAACCGATGCCGCGGCGGATAATCTGGTGGGTGGCGCGGCCGCTGCAGCGCTCGCCGCGAATCAGCACCTCGCCTAATGCATTCCGCCAGTTCAACTCCCCTATAAGGATTTGAACTGGTACCCACGCTTGGTAACGCCCACTCCACCGAAACACAATTACCCTAAAAACAGCAGTTTATTTTGTTACGCCCTTGACGCTCAAAAAAACCCGCCTATGTTTGAGAACTGAGAAGCCAGACAACACAAGGCCTGCGCCAAGTGCCGGCTTGAACCACTCGATGGAAGCGGCTCGATTCGACGAGTTAGGTCGGATCCCCCCGGCTCCACCATCCATACATCTAAAGACGTCCACTGACGTCTTTTTTTGTGCCTGAAACCCACCAAATACGGGGCTTTCAGCGCTATAGAGATCCATGAGCGTCCAGCAGGATCCATGTCTTTTGGTATTCCAAATGGTATTCCAAATGCTATTCCAAGCCTGCAGGTGCTAATTTTTGGAATACCAAAACCTCTCGTAAAATACCAATGTGCACTCAAGCTACTCGCCATGGGCCATCCGCCCCTCTCCCACCAAGCTAGCGTCAAGCGACCCAACGCCAAGTTATGAACGCCGGCTGAAAGAGTGCCAGGAACACCCTGTGCTTTTCACTGAAGAGCCGGGCGGCGAAATCTACTTCGCACTGCTCCCTAGTCCAAAACTGATGAAAGTCCTCAATAATTGGCTTCACTCGTTTCGACTGGCCGCAGGGCACCCATGATGCCGCTCTACCTATTTACCGGCGCGTGACTGAATGAACTGTGCCAACGCCGCGTACATGATGTGATCCAAGGTGTTCACGGCGTCCACCTGATCAGTATCAACGCTAACGGCTTTCACAAGTCGCTAAAGAACGAGCATTCCGCACGTGAAATCCCGACCTGCCCCAAACTGATCCAATTGGGCTTTCTCGACTTGGTGGAAGAGCGACGTCAATCGGATGGTAAGTGTTTTCAGCACACGCTGGCCTTCTCGTTAGGCTTGGGCAGCTAAAATCAGCACCCCTGAAGTACTAACGGCCTTGGTTCATCATTCGTGCACTTCAAAGATGGCGCCTTCTACGCCCAGCACCTCACCTGAGGCTGAGTAGATGCCCACCCCTTTCTCCCACACCTCTTTGATCTGGCCATCTGCGCAGCGGATACGGTAGCTCAGTTGGTAGGGCTCATTACGCAGCAAGGCGCATTGCACGCAGTACCAAATGTAATCCACATACTCGGGCAGGATCAGTGCGCCATAGTGATGCTCAGGGTTGTTGGATAAATAGTCAGGCGAATAACCGGTCAGGTCCTTACAGCCGGCGCTGACATATTGCATTGGCCAATTGCGCTGGTTATCACCCCGATAGATCAGCCCTGGCAGCTCATCAATCAGCCCGCCAAACCACACCTTAGGATTTTCCCCAGCACTCTGCTCCGGGGATGGCTGCGCGTGGGCGTCGCTGCGGTACACCCAGGTTGCCAATTCAAGGCGTGACGTGAGCCGGAACTTGCGCAGCAGGTTGCGCACGTAAATCTTCACCGTGCCATCACTAATGCCCAACTCGCGGGCAATTTGTTTGTTGTTCAAGCCATTGGCAATCAAAGCCAGGGTCTGGCTTTCACGTTCGGTGAGTTCACCCGGTAGCTCCTGAGGTGACGCAACAAGCTTAGGCCGTGTGGCGCTCAGCAACAGACTGGCGGTGGTCATCGTTCTCCTCCTCGGCGGCGGGTGAACCGTGGTTAACAGGCTTGGAACAACAGCAATTTATGTGCCCACATCTCGCACTACCCCTTTATGCGTACCACCTCCTGCGGATTGACCACAAATTCCTCAGAGGAAAATATATTCCCAGCCAGGAAACGGAACACCCCATAGCAAGACCGTGTTCCTCATGCACCAAGTGAAAGCCTCCATGCGTCACCACGGGGCAAAAAAATGGCGATTGGCGCAAGCCAGCAAGAGGATCGACATGAGCACGACAACCAAACAGCTTCCCACCAGCGTACCGCGCTACTACAGCGGCGAACCCAGCCAGCTGGCGACTCATCACCTGATGGTGTCTCAGGGCCGCGGCTGCACAGAACAGGCGCGTATCTGCGCCAGCCTGAACAGCTCCGCGGTACCGATGACTCACCTGTCACTGAGCGACTACCCAAGCTCAGCCGAGTTACAACGCGCCATGCTCAGCATTTTGCGCGAGGCCACAGTAGGTTTGCGCATTTACCTGTTGGGCAACGAGGACTTCATTTGGCCGCTTCATGCTCTGGCCAGAGTCGCCGGGTTGCAACCCGAAGAAATCCAGGTGATCCCCAGCGCCAGCTGCGGCCATGCCATCTACTGCGTGCATTGTTCAACCACCCAACACGGAGCTCTCGACAGCCCTCACACCTGCACAGAATGTGGTGTGGTGCTTGAGGTTCGCCAACATTTTTCCAGACGCCTGGGCGCTTATCTCGGCGTCTGCGCCGACGCTCGCCAGCCTTATGCGCAGGCGCGCTCATGAGTGGCTTTATTCCGGTGCGCGTAACCGATATACGCCAGGTCACCCCGGTGATCCGTGAAGTCAGCTTGCAATCACTCGGCACGGCGCTGCCCAAATTCTCGGCGGGCAGCCACATCCAAGTACTGCTGCCCAATGGTAAGCGCAATGCCTACTCACTGCTCAGCGACCCCTTAGACACGCGCCACTACCGCATCGCCGTGCGTCACCAGGAGAATTCTCGAGGTGGCTCGCGCTACGTGCATGAGCAACTGCAGGTCGGTGATGAATTACGCATCGCGCCCCCCGCCAATCTCTTTCCTCTGCACAACGAGGCGCACCTGCACATTCTGCTCGCCGCCGGGATTGGTATTACCCCGTTCATGCCCTACTGCACAGAACTGCTACGCCGGGGCGCGCCATTCGAGTTGCATTACGCCTATCGCAATTGCATCAGCGATGCCTATGTGGCCCAGCTGCGCGATTTGCTCGGTGAGCGCCTGCATTGCTATGACAGCCCGCAGCGCCGGCTCGATCTCAAGCACGTTCTCAGCAACCGGCCACTGGGCAGTCATGTGTATGCCTGTGGCCCGCAGCGACTTCTGGATGACCTGCACCAGCAGGCTGCGTCGCTCGGCTGGAGCGACAGCCGCATTCACAGCGAAGCCTTTAGTGCGGCGCAGTCGGGCCAACCATTCAGCGTGCAACTGCTACGCAGTCGCCAGCAGCTGAATGTGAGCGCTGATCAAAGCCTACTTGAAGCCCTTGAAGCCGCCGGTGTCGAGGTACCAAACCTGTGTCGCGGTGGCGTTTGCGGCCAGTGCCAAACCGGTTACCTGCAAGGCGATGTTGAGCACCGTGATCACTTCCTCAGCCCCGATGAAAAAGCCGCCAGCCTGATGCCCTGTGTCTCGCGCGGTTGCGGGCAGCCCCTTCTGCTCGACCTTTAGGAGACGTATCCATGAGCCTGACTTTCAAGCCAGTGGGGAGCTATCACCAGGACTTCAGCTTCCGTAACAGCGAGGAGGCCATACAACGCTTTCCGTTCCCGTTCCCGGAAGACCAGTACATGTATTCGGTGAATCTGGAACCCGCCACCTCACGCAATCCCGGCTCTATTTTCGAGCACTGCTTCGATATCGACGAGCACTACCGCTCGGAAATGGTTGAGCGCAACCGGGTCCTGGAGCGCGACCCACGCCGGTGCCTGGTCATGCCGCATATGCAGACAGCAGCCTGGGACACGCTGGCCATGTTGATGGAGCACCTCAGCCAGGATTACCCACAGTGGTTCGCGCTGAGTCGTGACGGTGATCAATGGCAGTGGCAAAACCATGCGCTGGGCATTGATCAGCGCTTCACCTACGGCGATGCCGATACGCTGCCGTGCGAGCCGCTGGAGTATATCGGCCGTCAGGTACAGGGCGACTTCGCCTTGCTCGACCAGCGTGAAGGCGACCTGTTTATGGATGCCGGCATTGTCACCTGCCCGGCCGACTGGTCCCTGGCATTCGATGCTGGCATGAGCTTCAAGCAATGGCACTCGCCAGTACCAATGGCGCATCAGATGGGCGTATTCGACCGCGCCTTGAAGTACCTAGTAAACATCCAGGTGGGCCAACCGGTACGCCGCCTGAATTGGACACTGACCATCAACCCGCGCCTCGACACCTCGCCGGAAACCTTCCACGAGTGGGGAAGCGATCGCGCCAGCATCACCCCGGGAAATGTCGGCAGCCTGGTTCACTTGCGCGTCGAGTTACAGGTCATGGCCCGCCTGCCGCGCTCCAATGCGCTGATGTTCAGCATCCGCACCTACCTGATCAGCATGGATGAACTGGTGACTCAACCTGCCTGGGCCCAACGCTTGCACCGCGTGTTGCGCGACTTGCCTGATGCCATTGCCGACTACAAGGGCATGACCCTTTATCGCCAGACACTGGTGGATTGGCTGAGCCAATTCGACAGCCAGGCCTGAACCTTACTACGACCCCAGAAAAGGACATTAACAATGGCTAATTCATGGCGCATCAGCGCTCTGCGCGACCGTCACCTGGCACTCGGCTCCTCCCTTGAGGACTGGAATGGTATGGGCACGCCCTGGACGTACTCCAGTGACTTGGCGGATCACCACGAAGCGATCCGTACCCGCGCCGGCCTGATGGACGTATCCGGCCTGAAGAAAGTGCACTACGTCGGTCCTCACGCCGAAAGCCTGCTCGATTTCGCCACCACGCGCGACATGAGCAAGCTTTATCCGGGCAAATCCGTGTATGCCAGCATGCTCGACGAGGACGGTAAGTTTGTTGATGACTGCATCGTCTATCGCACCGGCCCCAACGCCTTCATGGTGGTACATGGTGCAGGCACCGGCTACGAGATGCTGATCCGCTCGGCCCAAGGCCGCCAGGTCGCCGTGTTGTTCGATGACGACCTGCATGACCTGTCCCTGCAAGGCCCACGTGCCGTCGACTTCCTGGCCGAGCACGTCCCCGGCATCCGCGACCTGCCTTACTTCCACCATCTGCAAGGCAAGTTGTTCGGCCGCCCGGTGATGATCTCGCGCACCGGTTACACCGGCGAACGTGGTTATGAGATTTTCTGCAAAGCCGCCGATGCTCCGACCATCTGGGACAGCATCCTCGAGCACGGCAAGGGCATGGGCATTATCCCGTGCGCCTTTACTGCACTGGACTGGCTGCGAGTCGAAAGCTACCTGCTGTTCTTCCCCTACGACAACTCGCAAATGTACCCCTTCGCCGACCAGAAAGCCGGAGACACTCTCTGGGAGTTGGGCCTGGACTTCACCGTCTCACCGGGCAAGCAGGACTTCCGTGGCGCCGGCGAGCATCAGCGTTTGCAAGGCCAAGAGCGCTTCAAGATTTTTGGCGTACTGCTCGAGGGCCAACAGCCGGCCGAAGGCGGCGACACCCTCTGGCACGAAGGCCGTCAGGTCGGCGTGATCACCTGCGGCATGTACTCGCGCCTGACCGAACGCTCGATGGCGATTGCCCGCTTTGAGCCGGGCTACGCCGTACAGGGCGTGGCGCTGCAAGTACGCGGCAGCCTGCAGAGCAACGCCATCGCGCACACGCTGCCGTTCGACGACCCGGAAAAGCACAAGCGCACTGCCAAAGGCTAACCCTCCCTTCAGTCATCCACTTAAAAGAGGTAGAGCTTCATGGCTCCCGTATCGACCCAACACATCCTCAAGATCAGTTGCCCGGCGACCTCCGGAATCGTTGCCGCGGTGACCACCTATCTGGCTGATCATGAATGCTACATCAGCGAACTGGCTCAGTTTGATGACGAGTTCACCGGGCGCTTCTTTCTACGTGCGGTGTTTCGCTTCAACAACGGCTGCGTGGGCGACACCGGGGCGCTGCGTCAGGGTTTCGAAGACGTAGCCGTTCCGTTCGACATGGACTGGAAATTATTTGAAGCCTCCCAGCCGCCACGCGTCCTGTTGATGGTCAGCAAGTTCGATCACTGCTTAACCGATTTGCTCTATCGCCACCAAAAAGGCGAGTTGGACATGGATATCACCGCCATCGTCTCCAACCACCTCGACCTGCGCCACATGGCGGAGCGTCAGGGCATTCGCTTTGTCTATCTGCCAGTGACTAAAGAAACGAAAGCCGAGCAAGAAATTGCGTTGATGAAGATTGTCGACGAGACCAAAACCGACTTGGTGGTACTTGCACGCTACATGCAGATCCTCTCGGACAACCTGTGCAAGCAACTGGCCGGGCGCGCCATCAATATCCATCACTCCTTCTTGCCCGGCTTCAAGGGTGCCAAGCCCTATCACCAAGCCTATGCACGCGGTGTGAAGTTGATTGGTGCTACCGCTCATTACGTCACCAGCGACCTGGATGAAGGTCCGATCATTGAGCAGGAGGTACAGCGTGTGGATCACGCTTACCTGCCGGAAGATCTAGTGGCAATTGGTCGTGATACCGAAACCGTGGCCCTGTCCAAGGCACTGAAATATCACCTTGAGCACCGGGTTTTCATCAACTGCGACAAGACGGTGATCCTGCCATGAGTTGCGCGACGCTGATCGATGGCAAGGCCTGCGCCGCTGCGGTAATTCGTGAGGTGAGTGTCGAGGTCAAGGCGCTCAAAGACGTGGGGATTGATCCGGGGCTGGCCGTGGTGTTGGTCGGCAGTGACCCGGCCAGCCAAGTGTATGTGCGCAATAAAGTACTGCGCGCCGAAGAGACGGGCATTCACTCGTTTGAACACAAACTGGCCGCCGACACATCGCAAACTGCGTTGCTGACGCTGATCGAGCGCCTCAATGCCGACCCGCAGGTGCACGGCATTTTGGTGCAACTGCCGCTCCCCGGGCATATCGATGAAAACTGCATCTTGCAGGCCGTTGACCCGCTAAAAGACGTCGATGGCTTTCACAGTGAAAACGTTGGCGGCCTGAGCCAAGGCCGCAACGTGCTCACGCCCTGCACGCCGGCCGGTTGCATGCGCCTGCTGAAAGAGACCTGTGGCGATCTCAGCGGCCAGCATGCCGTGGTGATTGGCCGTTCCAATATTGTCGGCAAACCGATGGCCGCGTTGCTGCTGCAGGCCAATTGCAGCGTCACGGTGGTCCATTCCCGTAGCCACAACATCCGCGAGCTGTGCCGCCAGGCCGATATTGTGATCGCCGCTGTCGGCCGCCCGCAAATGGTCGATGCCAGCTGGCTCAAACCCGGCGCCGTGGTGATCGACGTAGGGATCAATCGCATCGAGCAAGACGGCAAGAGTCGCCTGGTCGGTGATGTCGATTTCGACAGCGTCCAAGCCACCGCCTCAGCGATCACCCCAGTACCTGGTGGTGTCGGCCCCATGACCATCGCCTACCTGATGAAAAACACCGTTACTGCTGCACAGCTGCAATACCCGGCTGTTCGCCACGCTAAACCCTCTATGGAGATTCCAGCATGAAAAAACGAGTTGCCATCATCGGTGCAGGCCCCTGCGGCTTAGCCCAATTACGTGCATTCCAGTCAGCCCAGGATCAAGGCGCAGAGTGTCCAGAAGTGGTTTGCTACGAGAAACAGTCTGACTGGGGCGGCATGTGGAATTACACCTGGCGCACCGGCCTCGACCAGCACGGTGAACCGGTTCACGGCAGCATGTACCGCTACCTCTGGTCCAACGGACCGAAAGAGTGCCTGGAGTTTGCCGACTACAGTTTCGACGAGCATTTCGGCCGCCCCCTAGGCTCCTATCCGCCCCGCGAAGTGCTCTGGGATTACATCAAGGGTCGCGTCGAAAAAGCTGGCGTCCGTAAGTTCATCCAGTTCAATACAGCTGTGCGCGGCGTCACCTATGACCAGAACAGCGGCCTGTTCAGCGTCACGGTGCACAGCTATGACAATGACCAAACCAGCACCGAAATCTTTGATTATGTGGTGGTCGCCAGCGGTCATTTCTCTACCCCAAATGTCCCTTATTTCGAAGGCTTCGAAAGCTTCGGTGGGCGCGTGCTGCATGCCCATGACTTCCGTGATGCGCTGGAATTCAAAGGTAAAGATGTACTGATCGTGGGCGGCAGCTACTCGGCCGAAGACATCGGTTCGCAATGCTACAAATACGGTGCCCGCTCAATCACCAGTTGCTACCGCAGCGCGCCCATGGGTTACCGCTGGCCGGATAACTGGCAAGAGAAGCCTCTGCTGCAACGCATGACCGGCAAGACCGCCTGGTTTGCCGACGGCACTCACCACCATGTCGACGCGATCATTTTGTGCACCGGCTACAAGCACCACTTCCCCTTCCTCGCCGAAGAGCTGCGCCTGAAGACCGACAACCGGCTGTGGCCACTGAGCTTGTACAAGGGCGTGTTCTGGGAGAACAACCTCAAGCTGATTTACCTCGGCATGCAGGATCAGTGGTACAGCTTCAACATGTTCGACGCGCAAGCCTGGTATGCCCGCGACGTCATCCTCGGGCGCATCGCCCTGCCCAAACTGGCTCAGATGCAGGCTGAAGATCTGGCATGGCGACAGGAAGAGGAAACGCTGGAAACAGCACAACAAATGTTTGAATTTCAGGGCGAGTACATCCGCCAACTGATCGAAGCCACGGACTATCCGACCTTTGACATTTCGGCGGTCAACCAGACGTTCCTCGACTGGAAGCATGACAAGTACGAAGACATCATGGGTTATCGCAACAAATGCTTCCGCTCGCTGATCAGCGGCACCATGGCCACCCCGCATCACACCCCGTGGCTGGAAGCACTCGACGACTCCCTTGAAGCCTACCTCAGCGAGACTCCGGCGGTTACCCAAGTAACCGCTATCTGAAGCCGTGCGGGGCGTTAAACGCCCCGCCCATGTGGAGCCTCACCATGCGCCAACCTGTCATTTCTCGTCCCTGGGAACCGGCCCTGTTTGCCCGTGCACCTAACCTAGAGCGTCACCGGGTTGCCCCCGGCGGGTTAACACTGATTAACCTCCAAGCCGGCGATAGCCTGCAGGTGATTGACCTCGAAGGCGACCAGCGCGCCGAATTGCATGCGTTTAACCCTAATGGCCACGCGGCCCTGGCAGCACTGAGCCTTAGCGCAACGCCGGGGGCCGAATTCAGCCAACGCCTGCTCACTAATGGCAGCGCCGCGTCAGAACGCAGTCAGCGCCGGCTGTTAGGCCTGGGAATCAATGCCACCACCTTGCCGCCGGCCGCTGACTTGTGGCCCGCTGGTACGCCTGCTGGTTACAGCCGCACCCTGCAGGCCGCCGAAGCCTTGCTGGTCATGGTCGCGGCACCGGGTACGGATAGCCCAGTGTTCAGCCAACTGCGCGCCAGCGAACTGCGCTTGCTGATCCAACGTACCAATCCTCGCCAGACCCTGGCGCCGCCGTTACCAGAAGCGCTTGGCGAGGTGGTTGACGAGTTCACCATCAAGCCCGGCACGGCCCAGGCTTATGCCGTTGCCGCCGGTCAATATATTCAAGTGCTCGACGTAGCCGGACGGCAGTGTTCGGACTTCGTCGCCTTCGACCGCCGCAACCTCGATGCTGGCAGAGAGGTCGACCTCGACCCCACCGTCACGCGCACCTTGAACAGCAATGCCTATCCTAGCGCCGGACTATTCAGCCGGTTCTTTGATCGCAACATGCAGCCCATGCTCGAGGTGCGCCGCGATACCGTTGGTCGTCACGACACCTTTGCCCTAGCTTGCACCTCACGCTATTACGAGAGCCACGGCTATTTCGGCCATGCCAATTGCAGTGACAACATCAGTCGCGCACTCGCCGAGCATGGCGTTGCTGCACGGCCCGGTTGGCCCGCGATCAACTTCTTCTTCAACACCGCTATTGATGACCACCAGCAATTGACCATGGACGAGCCGTGGTCACGCCCCGGCGACTACGTACTGATGCGCGCCAGTAACGATCTGATCTGCGCGAACAGCTCTTGCCCGGACGACATCGACCCGGCCAACGGCTGGCAACCTACCGACATCCACATCCGCGTTTATTCTGCAAAGGAGCGCTTCAGTATCGCTATGGCCACGCGCATATCCCCTGATTCCGATCCTGTGCTGACCCGCGAGAGCGGTTTCCATCCAGGCACCAGCGCCCTTACCCGCCATTTTGTCGATTATCGCGGTTGGTGGACGCCTACTCACTTCGAAGGCTTCGGCGCACTGGAGGAGTACCACGGCTGCCGCGAGCGTGTTGCCGTAATGGACCTCTCTGCCCTGCGCAAATTTGAGATCCTCGGACCGGATGCCGAGTCCCTACTCAACCACTGCCTGACGCGCGATGTGCGTAAGTTAGCGATCGGCCAAGTGGTGTATTCAGCAATGTGCTACGAGCACGGCGGCATGCTCGACGATGGCACCTTGCTGCGTCTTGGCCAGGATGCTTTTCGCTGGATCTGCGGCGAAGACCACGGCGGCGTGTGGTTGCGCGAGCAGGCTGAAAAACTCGGCATGAAGGTCTGGATAAAATCGGCCTCCGAGCAGATCCATAACATTGCCGTGCAAGGGCCACTCAGTCGCGAGTTGCTCAGCCAGATGATCTGGACGCCGCCCAGTCAGCCATCGGTGAGCGAGCTGGGTTGGTTTCGCTTCTTAAATGGTCGCCTTGATGATTACAACGGCTGCCCAATAATGGTCTCGCGCACCGGCTACACGGGCGAGTTGGGCTTTGAAATCTGGTGCCACCCAAGCGACGCCATGCGTGTATGGGAACGCGTGTGGCAAGTCGGCAAACCGCTCGGTTTGGTACCGCTCGGCCTGCACGCGCTGGACATGCTGCGCATCGAAGCCGGGCTGGTGTTTGCGGGGTATGACTTTAGTGATCAGACCGATCCTTACGAAGCAGGTATCGGTTTCTGTGTGCCGCTGAAGAGCAAACAAGACGACTTTATCGGCCGTGATGCCCTGCAAAGGCGCAATGCCAGTCCACAACAGCGCTTGGTTGGGCTGGAGCTGGAGGGCAATGAGCCGGCGGCGCATGGCGATTGTGTTCGCGTTGGCCGTGCGCAAGTCGGCGTAATTACCAGTGCAACGCGCTCACCGGTGTTGGGCAAGAACATCGCACTGTGCCGCTTGGCTATCGACTATTGCGAAGCCGGTACGGCAGTTGAAATCGGCAAACTCGACGGTCAGCAAAAGCGAATTAGTGCACGTGTTTCCAGCGGAACGGTTGCCTACGATCCGGATAAGTCACGGGTTCGCAGTTAACTGCAAGGAACGGCGGGGGAATTGCTAGCGCTCTGGCAGTCATGCGTTGACGAAGGCAGCCAGCAGCGCAGTTTCCCTAAGAGGAGTATTAATCCATGTGGTTCAACAATAATGCCCGCCAACTGGCTAGCGACCTAGCCAACGTGCTGACCCAATTACCTGATCAGCATGCCCATCTGGATCAACAGTCTTCGGCGCTGCATCGCTACCCGCATTTGCTCACGGCCATCGAACTGCTCAGCCAACGCTGGCATACGCAGCATGTGCAGCGCCAAGCTGAAACCCACTCGCAGCCACCGTGCACCGCCGAGCAATATCAGCACTTAAAGCAGCAACTTGAAGAAGCCACCCGGAATAACCAGCTGCTCGAACAGCAGCTTCAGCAAAGCCATGCGCGACTGGAAAACGTGGAGGAACAACAGGCGCGCTGGCAGCAGGATGAACAAGCATGGGAGCTGACCAAGCAGACCCTGACCGAAGGCTGCTGGGACCTGACCGTCGTAAAAGGTGATGCCGATCATCCCGACAATCTGATTTGCTGGTCCGAACAGTTTCGCAAACTGATCGGATACAACCACGCCGAGTTTGCCGATGGCTGGGACAGCTTCTTTGCAGTGGTCAACGCCGACGACCTGAAAAAGGTCATGCAGGTGTTCGGTGACTTCGTTGCTGACCCCAAAGGTGAACCCGCTTATGTCGTTGAATACCGCATGCAACACAAACAACGCGGCGAACTTTGGTTCCGTGAGCGAGGTCGCTGCTTACGCAACAGCCAGGGCGTTCTGCAACGCGTGATCGGCGCTGTACGCGAAATTAGCGATGAGAAAGCCGCTGAGGATTTGCGCAACCGCGAACAAAGCAACATGAAAAGCACCTACACCCAGATCGCCCACGTAGCAGGCGTCATTAAGGGTATCGCTGATCAAACCAACTTACTTGCACTCAACGCCGCAATCGAAGCTGCACGCGCAGGTGAACAGGGTCGGGGCTTCGCGGTAGTGGCCGACGAGGTACGCACGCTGGCCAAACGCACCCAGGACTCGGTGCAACAAATTCAAACCATGCTGCAGCAACGCAACTAAACGATGTACCTAAGCCGCCAGATGACCCAAGAGCAGGCGCGATCTACCCGCAACGAACAGAAATGGGGCTTCTCCCGCACTCACCCAGCACAGCTAACCCGCAGAGATACGCTTGGAACGGGCTGATGGGATAAGTGGCACAAGCCTTGCAATTTCCTTGCGGGAACTTTTCTTAACCCTAGATAAATTAAAAGCTCTACCTGCTCGCACTTAACACTCGACCTGCTGAACAAAATCCACTTCTGAAAACTGCATCGAGGATTCAACAATGGAACAGGCAACCCCAACACTGGAAGAGCTACAACAGCTCATTCAGATGTCTAACACCATAAATATGGAAATATTCTATTGGTGGTGTATCGCCTTGATGATGGTGATACACGCTGGATTTCTCTCCTACGAAATCGGGGCATCGCGCCTGAAAAATGCCCTTACGGCCGGCGTTAAGAACATTCTGGCGTTCGCCTTCATCGTGCCGACGTTCTTTTTCTTCGGCTGGTGGATCTATAACGGTTTTTCCGGTGGGCTAATTCCCGACTTGGACGGTGCAGCCGGCAGCTTGCCATGGGCCAGCAGTATGGGGCCAAACATCACTGACAACGCGACCGGTATCTTCTGGGCCGCCTTTGTCCTGTTTGCCGCCACCACTGCATCGATCATGTCCGGTGCGCTTATCGAGCGTACACGGATGAGTGCCTTTATTGTGTTGGCCATCATTCTGGGCTCTGGCGTCTGGATTCTCGGAGCTGCCTGGAGCTGGCACCCAACCGGCTGGCTGACCACCAAGTGGGGCTTCCATGACGTTGGTGCTGCAGGCTGTGTGCACGCCATTGCAGGCTTCTTCACCCTCGGTGTTGTGATGAACGTCGGTGCGCGTATTGGCCGCTTCAACGCCGATGGCAGCTCAAATAACATAGTCGGTCACAGCATGCCGATGAGTGTAATTGGCTTGATGCTGGTCATCGTCGGCTTCTTCGGTTTCCTGGGTGGTTGCATCATCTACAACGCCGGTGGCCAGTGGACCAACATCTATGGTCAGCCAACAACCCTGTCTGCATTTGCCTTCAATACCTTGATGGGCTTTTCTGGCGGTTTGATCGGTGCTTACCTGACCACCCGTGAACCTTTCTGGATGATGTCCGGTGGTCTGATCGGTATCGTTTCTGTAGCCCCAGGCCTGGACGTTTACTACCCACCGCTAGCCTTTGTAATTGGTATGGGCGTTGCTGCAGCCGCACCACTGGTACACAAGTTCTTGGGCAAGCGTGGTATCGATGATGCTGTTGGCGCATTCGCCGTTCATGGCTTCGGCGGTTTTGCCGGCTTGGTGCTCAGCGGCATTTTCATCGCGGGTTACCCGAACGTCATGGAAGGAGCCCCTCCCATAAATTTCCTCGGCCAAACCGGTGGCGCAATCGTACTGGCCGCACTGGGCTTCATCCCCGGCTACTTTATCTCGCTGCTGATGAAGAAAATGGGCGTTCTGCGCGTACCAGCACATGCCGAAGAACGTGGCCTGGATCTGGTCGAAGTACCGGCCCAAGCCTACCCAGAATGGGCCATCACTGGTGCCAGTATCACCACTGTTTCCGCAAGCGAAGTAATCCCTAACACTATCGTCGGCGAAACCAAGCCTGCGTGAATTTGAACTACGTCACGCAGTACTCCCTACTGCGTGACGTCATGAAGGAGAAATGCCATGAGCAGTCCAATTAGCAGTTGGGAAGGCGCCAGCACCGTCTTCACGTTCGCCGACAAGCCAATGGTGATGGGCTTCATCGTCGTCGTCGCAGTCGCCCTAACGATCTTCGCGATTTACGCCACGGTGCGTCACGAGCAGCACAGCTACAAAAGCCCGATGATCAAAAAGTAAGTTCAGCCGTCCGGCGTCCTAGGGGGCGTCGGCCGGCCTGGAGTCAGCCATGTTCAGCCCTATTTTCTGCCTGCTCACACCTCCCGATCTTGGCCTCAAAGCCATCGCATTCAGCCTTCACTCACTCAGCAACCTGCACTACAGCAGTGCGTTGCAAGCCAGCCTTGTGCGGTTGCGCAATAACTTCAACCTTCAGTACAGCCGACGGGAAATGGAAGGTTTTAATGCATTACGCTTGCGTATGGGCCGTTCGCCCAAGCGTTTCCCCGCGTCCCCACAGGCCCTACTCGACCAGTATCAACGTCACTCAGGCTTGCGGCCAATCTCACCAATCGTCGACCTTTACAATCAGTGGTCACTGAACAGCGGACTTTCGATCGGCGCCCATGATTTACGTCGCCTACAACTGCCGGCAAGTTTGACCCTAACGCAAGGCGGCGAGGTCTTCCACGCACTGGGCAGCAACACCAGCCAGCTTTTGCCCACCGGCGAATATGCCTACCTGGACGCCCAAGGCCAGGTGCTCTGCCGCATGGAGTATCGTCAGTGTGAGGCTACCGCCTTGCATGCCAATAGCGACTCGGCTCTGTTTATCGTCCAGGGTCATCCCGACACTGACCCGCAATACCTGCAGCGGATCGCTGCTGACCTCAAGGCTGATCTGATGTCCTGCTGCGCCAGCTGCGTGGCTTGACGCCCGACGCGTTATCAACGCTACTGGCCGGTATTCTCGACGCTTACGCGCACCTTTATGGCCAACATAACGGCCTCTCCCTCACGACGGAACTTAAGCACCGCAGAACGCCGACACCAGCTGCGGTGTCGGGCTTTAGTACGGCTCCGCTGGATTATCTCGTCAGTCAAACCGACGTTGACGCACTGACCAACTTGAGACCAATCACCCCGGCAATGATCAGGCCCAAACACCCCAAACGCGCCAGCTGGGCCGGTTCATTGAGCACCGCGATGCCATAGATCGCCGTGCCGAGAGCACCGATGCCGACCCATACTGCGTAGGCCGTACCCACCGGCAGGGTGCGCACAGCAAGTGACAGCAGGTACAGACTGATGACGATGAACAACCCGCAATAGAGGCTAGGCCACAGGCGTGTGAAGCCTTCGGTTCGCGGGATTGCCGCAGCGTACATCACCTCGCAAACGCCGGCCGCCAGCAGGATCATCCATGCACCGTAAGTTGTCATATAAGCTCCTTTGTATGAATCGGGATCATGCCGCGAGCAAGGTTTTGTGCATGTGGCCCAGCGACATAATTACTATGCAAAAAAAGGCCCGCCGAAGCGGGCCCTATCAATCAGTATTTATTGATCGACGCTGCGAGGCAGTTAGTAGCCCTTACCCGGGATCCAGCTGGTGCCAGCCAGAGGTACACGCGCCATCGCGGCAGACTCTACAGTCAGCGCCACGAGGTCTTCAGGGTCGAGATTGTGTAGGTGCGACTTGCCACAAGCCCGCGCCATAGTCTGGGCTTCCAGCACCAGTACGCGCAGGTAGTTAGCCAGACGCCGACCGCCCTCGATCGGATCCAGGCGCTTGGACAGTTCAGGATCCTGAGTGGTGATACCAGCCGGGTCGCGCCCATTCTGCCAATCATCGTAGAAACCGGCAGCCGAACCGATTTTCTTCAATTCCTCGTCCAGACGCGGATGGTTGTCGCCGAGGGCGATCAAGGCCGCCGTGCCAATCGCTACGGCATCAGCACCAAGAGCCATGGCCTTGGCCACGTCGGCGCCGTTGCGGATCCCGCCGGAGACGATCAGCTGTACCTTGCGGTGCATGCCCATTTCCTGCAGGGCCTGCACGGCCTGAGGGATGGCCGGCAAGATAGGGATGCCGACATGCTCGATGAATACTTCCTGAGTGGCCGCGGTGCCGCCCTGCATGCCGTCGAGAACAATCACGTCGGCACCGGCCTTCACTGCCAGCTTGACGTCGTAGTAAGGGCGACTAGCGCCGATTTTCACGTAGATGGGTTTTTCCCAGTCGGTGATCTCGCGGATCTCAGCGATCTTGATCGCCAGGTCATCAGGGCCGGTCCAGTCTGGATGACGGCAGGCGCTGCGCTGATCAACGCCAATCGGTAGGGTACGCATGCCGGCTACTCGCTCGGTGACTTTCATGCCCAGCAGCATGCCGCCGCCGCCCGGCTTGGCGCCCTGACCGAGGACGATCTCGATGGCGTCGGCCTTGCGCAGGTCATCTGGATTCATGCCGTATCGCGATGGCAGGTACTGGTACACCAGGTGCTGCGACTGACCGCGCTCTTCCGGGGTCATGCCGCCGTCACCGGTGGTGGTGCTGGTACCGGCGATGCTAGCACCACGCCCCAGGGCCTCTTTAGCGTTAGCCGAGAGTGCACCAAAGCTCATGCCCGCGATGGTCACCGGGATTTTCAGGTGCAGCGGCTTCTTGGCGAAGCGGTTACCGAGGATCACATCGGTGCCGCACTTCTCACGGTAGCCTTCGAGCGGGTAGCGCGACACGCTGGCACCGAGCAGCAGCAGGTCATCGAAGTGCGGCAGCTTGCGCTTGGTGCCGCCGCCGCGAATGTCGTAAATACCGGTCTCGGCGGCCCGCTGAATTTCCTGGATAGTCAGGCGGTCGAACGTAGCCGATTCGCGTAGCACTGGTGGGGCTGCTTTCTGGGTAATTTGGTCGCTCATGGTCATGCTCCTGGATCAGTACGCGGAGGCGTTGTCGACTTTGAAGTTGTACAGCTGGCGGGCCGAGCCATAACGCTTGAAGTCCGCTGCTTTTTCGTTGAAACCGGCGCGATCGAGCAGCACCTGCAATTCTTCGAGGTGCTCGGCACGCATCTCTTTAGCAATGCAATCCGAACCCAAGGATTCGACCGTGCCCTTAACGTAGATGCGTGTCTCGTACAGCGAATCGCCCAGCGCGTCACCAGCGTCACCGCAGACCACCAGACGGCCAGCCTGGCCCATAAAGCAGCTCATGTGCCCGATGCTGCCACCGACGACGATGTCGACGCCTTTCATGGAGATGCCGCAACGTGCACCGGCATCGCCTTCAATAACCAGCAGGCCGCCGTGAGCGGTAGCGCCGGCCGCTTGCGAAGCGCTGCCTTTTACCCGCACGTAACCCGACATCATGTTTTCGGCGCAGCCTACCCCGACGTTGCCGTGCACGGTAATTGAGGCTTTCTGGTTCATGCCCGCGCAGTAATAGCCGGCATGCCCCTGGATATCGACGGACACGGCTTCATTGACGCCCACCGCCAAGTTGTGTGCGCCATTAGGATGAGTCACCACCCACTCGCGCTCTTCGAGCTGATTAACCTGATCGTGCAGGGCCTGGTTGAGGTCACGCACGGTGGCGCTGGATAGATCAATAGTTTTCATGTGCGTGCTCCTTAAGCCGACGCGCGTTCCCAGATGTACATGGTGGCGGGAACGGGTTCCCATACTTTGGCCTTCTCGATGCCTGGCAGGCTGGACAACGCCTGATATTCCGAGGCCATGGCCACGTAGTCATCAGTCTCAGCAAGGATCGCCGGCTTGCAGGCAATCGGATCGCGGATCACGGCAAAGCCGTTGCGGGTACCGATGGCGAAGGTGAAGAAACCGTCCAGTGCCTCAAGGGAGCTGTCCAGCGCGGTCTTCAACGAGTCGCCCTGCTGCAGGCGCCAGGCCAGATAACCGGCAGCGACTTCAGTATCGTTTTCAGTGTCGAAATTGATCCCTTCGCGACGCAGTTCCTGACGCAGACGGAAGTGGTTGGACAGGGAACCGTTGTGTACCAGGCACAGGTCGGCACCCGTGGAGAACGGATGGCTGCCTTCCATGGTCACCGCACTTTCAGTGGCCATACGGGTGTGACCAATAATGTGGCTACCCTTCATATTTTTCAGCCCGAAGCGCTCGGAGATTTCCTTCGGCAGGCCCATGCCCTTGAGGATCTCGATGCTCTTGCCGGCACTCATGATGCGTACGGTTGGCGCCAGCTCAGCCAGGGCAGCGCGCACTGTGGCTTCCTCGGCCTTGATTTTCAGCACGATGGCGCTGGCGTTCTGAAACCAGTCCAGTGAGGCGCCAAGCTTGCCTTCCAATTCGCCGGTCAGCGCCTTGAAGTCATACTCATCGGTGGTCGCCTGCAGGGTCAACTTGACCCAGCCATCCGAGACCTCATCACCGTAAATGGCGAAGCCGGCACTGTCAGGGCCACGGTCGGTCATGGCTTCGAGCATCGGCTCGAACAACGCACCAAGCTGGGATTCCAGCGCCGGATTTTTCAGGTAAAGACCAACAATCCCACACATAGTCAAAACTCCACGGCAGAAGACGCCCCGCCCATTTCGCAGGGCGTCGAAAACAGTTAATAGATCCGGCGGTCAGAAGAATTCGGTGTAACGCTGCAGCTCCCAATCGGAAACGTGACGGCTGTACTCCACCCACTCCATGCGCTTGAGTTTGATGAACTCATCGACAATTCCGGAGCCCAGCACCTCGCGGAACAGCGGGTCCGCTTCCAGTGCGTCACAGGCTTCCTTGAGTGATTGCGGCAGGGTCTTGATACCGCGAGCAGCGATCTCCTCCAGGCTCAACTTGTAGAGGTTCTCGTTGCAGACACTATCGATTTCCAGTTCGCGGTCGATGCCGTCCAGGCCGGCGGCGATGATCGCAGCAGTCACCAGATAAGGGTTGCAACCGGCATCCGGCAGGCGGAACTCAAGTCGGCCGTATGGCACGCGGACCATGGCCGAGCGGTTGTTGGAGCCAAAGGCAATAAATGCAGGGGCCCACGTAGCGCCGGACAGTGAGTTGCCAACGACCAGACGCTTGTAAGAATTCACCGTTGGCGCGGCAAAGGCACACAACGCCGGGCCGTGTGCAAGCAGACCCGCAGCAAAGTGATAGGCCATTTTCGACAGGCCCATGCCACTTGGATCGCTGGCGTCATGGAACATATTTTTGTTCGTGGCGCTGCTGATAGACAGATGGAAATGCATGCCGTTACCGGCGCGTTTGGGGTCCGGCTTGGGCATGAACGAGCAGATCATGCCCATGTCGTTGGCGATCTCACCGGCGGCCATACGGAAGAAGGTAAAACGGTCAGCCGACTCCATCGCATCGCTGTAGGTGTAGTTGATCTCGAACTGACCATTGGCATCTTCGTGGTCAATTTGATAAATATCGAAACCCACCGGCTGCAGCGCTTCGGTCAGGCGCTCAAGAAACTCGCGAGAACGCGACAGACCTTTATAGTCGTAGCAGGGCTTGTCCAGGTTGTCGGAACCATCCACCAACTGCAGCTTGCCGCCGGCATCACGGCGGAACAGGCTGAACTCAGGCTCAAGCCCGGTATTCAGGATCCAGCCTTTGTCGCTTAAACGCTCGACTTGCTGCTGCAGCACGTAACGGCTGTCATAGGGGTGCGGTTTTCCTTCGACGTGACCAATGCACACCACCCGGCCGTAGCCAGGCTGCCAAGGCACCGGGGTCAGTGTGGATAAATCACCGCGTGCCATGAAGTCCGGACCATGAGGCTCCATACCCATGCCGCAGATAGCGAACCCGGCGAACCCGGCCCCCTCCTCGGCTACAGTCTTGAGCCCGGAAACCGGAACGGATTTGGTCTTCGCGGCACCATGAATATCGACAAACTGGGCCAGCACATACTTGATGCCATGCTGATCAATGATCCGCTGCGTTTCGGATGGCAACATGCGATTTAGCTCCTAATTAATGGCAAGGCGGTTAAACAAGGGCAGGCAAACAAAGGCATTGCGACATGCCCGAACTACCAAGAACTGGGGTAGGGCTGTCACGCCGAAACGCAGGTGGTTCGTGAGGTTTAGGCGCATACCGACGTGTTAATTCCATTCAGGAAAGTTTATTTCCCTACAAGAATGCAAGCGCCTTGCCAGAACGCGCAGCCCGCTAAAAAATTGCCGCCGATCGGCGCAGGCTTCTGTTTATATGGGAATATAGATTTCCCAGTGGGAAAGCCTGGGAGGCGATCACACGCTGAATTGTCCGACTCGCACTTTCCTTGTGCGATATTAAATTTCTTGAACCGAAAGCGTGCAGGGAGACAGCCTCATGTTGAGTGACACCCAACCCCGCCTCAGGCTGGAACAGTACTTGGGCATGCAGATCAAACGGCAGCGCCAAGAGCAGGAGCTGAAGCTGGCGGATGTGGCGCGCATCGCCAATATCAGTCAGGGCATGCTGAGCAAAATCGAAAACGCCCAGGTGTCGACCAGCCTGGACATCCTCAGTCGGCTGTGTGATGTGCTCGGCATGCCGATGTCGAAACTCTTCAGTCAGTACGATCAGCCCGATGGCAGCGCGCTATTGGTTAAAGCCGGCGAGGGTCTTGAGGTGGTCCGTCGTGGTACCGAGAAGGGTCACACCTATCACCTGCTCAATCACACGCGGGGACCGAAGAAGAACTTTGAGGCGTATATGGTGAGCATGGACGACGCCAGTGAAGAGTTCCCCACCTTCGCCCATCCCGGCACCGAGTTCCTCCATCTGCTGGAAGGTGAACTGGTCTACCGCCACGGTAACCAGCTCTATCACATGCAGGCCGGTGACAGCCTAACCTTCGAGGGTGAAGTCCCCCACGGCCCAGAACAGTTGCTGCATGTGCCGATCCGCCTGCTCTCGATCATGAACTACAGCAAGGCTTGAAACGCCGCTCAAGCATGCCCGCAGTGCGCACACTTGAGCGTACTGCACCGTCAAACCAGGGCGCTTATCGGCATAAGCGCCGCCCCCTGCAATTCGCCACCACACGGCCCTGACGCCTCGCCCCGCCGCAGCGAAACGCCTGATTCGTGAGTGAGCACGCGCGTCCCCCACCTTTCAGCCCGCTATAGGCCTCTCCGCCTGGATCTCCTCAGACAAAGTTTCCTGCCAGGATAAAAAATTTCACAAAGCGCTAGACCTGTCGAATCTCTTCGCATATAAAAGCGCCAAGAGAAATTAATATTCCCAGCAGTAAATAACATCCACCTATAAAAAATGCTTTTACCTGCGTATTTACGCTTTGCAATGAGCTGCCGCCCCCCTTATTGAGGACCTGACATGCAACACGCCACCAGCCACTTCATTATCAAGATCAGCTGTCCGGCGGCCTCCGGCATTGTCGCGGCAGTGACCACCTACCTGGCGGATAAAGGCTGCTACATCAGCGAAATGGCGCAGTTTGATGACGACATCAGCGATCGTTTCTTTATGCGTGCCGTGTTCCGCTTCAACCAGGGCCTGGAGGGCGGTATCGCCGAGATTGAACAAGGCTTTGCTGATGTGGCCGCGCGCTTTGAGATGGAATGGACGCTGCACAGCACCTCGCAGCCAATGCGCGTGCTGCTGATGGTGAGCAAGTTCGACCATTGCCTGACCGATCTCCTGTATCGCCATCAGAAAGGCGAAATCGACATGCAGATCACCGCGATTGTCTCCAACCACCTCGACCTGCGACCAATGGCCGAGCGGGAGGGCATCCGCTTCATCTACCTGCCCGTGACCAAAGATAGCAAAGCCGAGCAAGAAGCCGCGTTGATGAAGATCGTCGACGAGACCCGCACTGAGCTGGTCGTACTCGCCCGCTACATGCAGATACTGTCCAATGATCTGTGCCAACAGCTGGCCGGCCGAGCGATCAATATTCACCACTCCTTCTTGCCCGGTTTCAAAGGCGCCAAGCCATATCACCAGGCGTATACGCGCGGCGTGAAACTGATCGGCGCCACCGCCCACTACGTCACCAGCGACCTCGACGAAGGCCCGATCATCGAGCAGGAAGTGCAGCGCGTTGATCACGCCTACCTGCCTGACGACCTCGTCGCCATCGGCCGTGATACCGAAACCGTGGCCCTGTCCAAGGCAGTAAAATACCACCTCGAACACCGGGTTTTCCTCAACCAGGACCGTACGGTGATTTTCCGGTGAACAGCTCTTGCAGTGTCAACATCATCGACGGTAAAGCCGCTGCCGCTCGGGTATTGAACGACGTTCGTGACGCGGTCAGCGCCCTCAAGGATTACGGCCTGCACCCGGCCCTGGCCGTGGTACTGGTCGGCCATGATCCGGCCAGCCAGGTGTATGTGCGCAACAAAGTGCTGCGCGCCAAAGAGACCAGCATTCGCTCTGTGGAGCACAAACTAGCAGCCGAGACCACCGAGTCCGACTTGCTTGGCCTGATCGCCGATCTCAACGCAGATCCGACGATCAACGGCATCCTCGTGCAACTGCCACTGCCCACGCACATCAATGAGAACCGCGTACTCCAGGCCATTGCCCCCCTGAAGGACGTCGACGGTTTCCACAGTGAAAATGTCGGCGGCCTCAGCCAGGGCCGTGAGGTGCTTACGCCCTGCACGCCCAACGGTTGCATGCACCTGCTGCAGGACACACTCGGCGATTTGAGCGGCAAACATGCCGTGGTCGTCGGGCGCTCGAACATCGTCGGCAAACCGATGGCAGCCTTACTGCTCAAGGCCAACTGCACCGTCACCGTCGTTCATTCCCGCAGCGTAAACGCCGGCGAGCTCTGCCGTCAGGCCGACATTGTGGTCGTGGCCGTCGGCCGCCCACGCATGCTCGATGCCAGCTGGTTGAAACCCGGTTGCGTGGTCATTGACGTGGGGATCAACCGGATCGAAGAGGATGGCAGAACCCGCCTGGTCGGTGATGTCGACTTCGACAGCGCCCTACGCGTGGTCTCGGCCATTACTCCGGTTCCCGGCGGCGTGGGCCCCATGACGATTGCCTTGCTAATGAAGAACACCGTCACCGCAACGCGCTTGCAGCACCCTGCCCTGACCATCCACTCCACACCTGCGGAGGCAACATGCCTTTCAATCTCCTGAAATACGGCCTGAGCTCCGACTACCCGGTTGAGGTGGATCTTCCCGCGCCGAAAGAGCTGAAGAGTTCCTACGACGTGGTGATCATCGGCGGCGGCGGTCACGGCCTGGCCATCGCTTACTACCTGGCTAAATATCACGGCATCACTAACGTCGCGGTGCTGGAGAAGTCTTACCTTGGCAGCGGTAACACCGCGCGCAACACTGCAGTGATCCGCTCCAACTACCTCACCTCCGAAGGCGTGCGCTTCTATGCCGAGTCGGTGAATATGTTCCAGAACCTGTCCAACGAGTTCGACTTCAACATCATGTACTCCGAGCGCGGCCAGCTGACCCTGGCCCACACGGATGCAACCGTGCGCGCGTTTCGCCAGCGTGCCGAGGTGAATAAGCACTTCGGCGGGCGCACCGAAATGATAGACCGCCAGCAAATTCGCGAACTGGTGCCGAGCCTTAATCTCGACCCCGGTCACCTTCCGGTACTTGCCGGACTATGGCACATGGATGGCGCTACCGCGCGTCACGATGCCGTGGCCTGGGGCTACGCCAAGCAGGCGGCCAAGCGCGGTGTGGAAATCCACCAACTGACCGACGTGCAAGACCTGGTTATCGAAAATGGTGCCATCACGGCAGTGAAAACCAACCGTGGCACCATCAAGTGCGGCTGTGCGGTACAAGCCATCGCCGGGCACAGCTCGCTGATGATGGCCAAGGCCGGTATCCGCTCGCCGATCCAGACCTTCCCGTTACAAGCCATGGTCACTCAGCCGTTCAAACCGTTCCTTGACCCACTGGTCAGTTCCTCGGCGCTGCACTGCTACGTGCAGCAAACCAGCCGTGGCGAAGTAGTGTTTGGTGGCGGCTCCGACCCCTACCCGCTGTACAACAGCCGCTCGACCCTGGATCTCAAGGAAAGCCTGCTGGCCCATGCCATCGAAATGTTCCCATTCCTGGCCAACGCCAAACTGATGCGCCAGTGGGCCGGGATCACCGACATGACGCCGGACTACAGCCCGATCATGGGCCTGTCGCCGGTGGAGAACTATTACCTCGACGCGGGCTGGGGCACTTGGGGCTTCAAGGCCACGCCGATCTGCGGCAAGACCATGGCTGAACTGATTGCCAGCGGCGGCAAGGTGCCTGACTTGATCAAGCCCTTTGCCCTGGAACGCTTCTCGCGCTTCCAGCAAGTCAACGAAATGGGCGCAACCGCCGCCAGCCATTGAGGACCGGACAATGAAAATCATGAATTGCCCGCTCAACGGGCCGCGCAACATCAGCGAATTCACCTATGGCGGCGAACTCAAAGCCATGCCCGATTCGGCTACCTGCAGCGATATCGAGTGGGCTGACTATGTGTTCAACAGCGATAACGCTGCCGGTGTAGTGACTGAATGGTGGATGCACACACCCTCGAGCTACTGGTTTCTGGCCGAGCGCCACACCGTAACCGATCAGATCATTCGCACCTTCGACCCGAAAGAAGTATTCAACCAACGCGTCGATTTTCACGCCAATAGCACCGCGCTCAAGGGAGTCACCGCATGAGTTCTTCGAACCGCCTGCCCGCCCCTATGGGCCTGCTGATCGACCGTGACCAGGCGCTCAGTTTTCAATTCGACGGTCAATCCTTTAGCGCTCTGGGCGGTGACAGCATCGCCAGCGCCCTGATCGCCAATGGTCGCTGGTTGATGTCACGCTCGTTTAAATACCACCGCCCACGTGGCCCGCTGACACTGGCCGGGCAAGATGCCAACACGCTGGTGCAATTGCCCAGTGAGCCCAATGTCCTGGCCGACGTCACTAGCGTTGAAGCCGGTATGCAGGTCAGCGCCCAGAATGTTTCCGGTTCACTGGATAACGACCGCGATGCCTACCTGGGCAAGTTTTCCAAGTTTATGCCGGTAGGTTTCTACTACCGCTCCTTCTATAAACCTAAAGGCATGTGGAAGGTTTGGGAGCCGATCATTCGCAAGAAGGCCGGCCTCGGCGTGCTCGACTTGAAATTCCAACCTGAGTATTACGACAAACAATTCTTGTTCGTCGATCTGGCCGTCGTGGGCGCAGGCCCAGCTGGCTTACAGGCCGCGCTGACCGCTGCAAATGCTGGTGCCAAGGTGCTACTGGTGGAAGAGCAGTCAATTCTCGGCGGTTCGCTAACCTATGCCCGCTTCGATGCCGAAGGTGTGCGCGCCGACAACCTGCGTCAGGAACTAATCGCAGCCGTTGAGGGCCACTGCAATATCCAGACTCTCAAAAGGGCAACCTGCAACGCCTGGTTCACCGACAACTACCTGCCAGTGATTCAGGGTAAGCGCCTGTACAAAGTGCGCGCCAAGCAATGCCTGGTCGCCAGCGGCTCGTTCGATCAGCCGGTGATTTTCCGCAACAACGATCTGCCGGGTGTGATGCTGACCAGCGCTGCACAACGGCTGATGAAACTGTATGCCGTTAAGCCAGGCAAGCGGGCGGTCGTCCTAACGGGCAACGACGACGGCTACCTGGCCGCGCTCGACCTGCACGAGCAAGGTGTGGAAGTCGCTGCGCTGGTCGATATGCGTGCCCAACCTGCTGACCCACAACTGCTCACGCTCCTGCAAACCTGCGGCATTACCTGTCACTTGAGCACCACCGTATTTGAGGCCTTGCATGAAAAAGGCATGCGTCATGTCAGCGGTGTCGATTTACGCAAAATAACCGGCCAGGGCCAGGTGGCCAGTGACTCATTGACCCTCGGCTGCGACCTGCTGTGTATGTCTGGCGGTTACATGCCGGTCTACCAACTGCTATGCCAGGCTGGCGGCAAGCTGGCCTATGACGATCAACTGGCAGAGTTCACACTCAGCGGCCTGCCCGAAATCCTCCGAGTCAGTGGCTCGGCTAACGGCTGCCACGCGTTGGATAACGTGCTAGCTGATGCGACCAACTGTGCACTCGACATCATCGCAGCGCTGGGTCTGAACAGCGACCTCGGTCGCGCGAAAGTGAAACCGGAAGCCCAGGTCAATTTCCCGTGGCCAATCTTTGCGCACCCTAAAGGCAAGGACTTCGTCGACTTCGATGAGGACTTGCAAGTGCGCGACATTATCAACGCCACTAAAATCGGCTACCGCGATGTGCAGTTGGTAAAGCGTTTCTCCACCGTTGGCATGGGACCCTCGCAGGGTCGTCACTCCGCTCTACCGACCGCCCGCTTGGTCGCCCAATCCACTCAACGCAACATCAGTGAGACCGGCGTTACCACGGCGCGCCCTCCCTTCGTCGCGGAAAAGCTTGCGCATGTGGCCGGACGTGGCTTTGACCCATACCGTCAGACGCCTATGCACGGTCGCCACCTGGCTGCTGGGGCGAAGATGATGCCCGCGGGCGTATGGCAGCGTCCGGCGTTCTATGGCAATGACACAGATCGTGAGCAATGCATGCAGGCTGAAGCCCTGAACGTGCACAACAAGGTTGGCTTGATCGATGTATCAACACTTGGCGGGCTGGATGTGCGCGGCCCGGATGCGGCCGAGTTTCTCAATCGCATCTACACCTTTGCCTTCCTCAAGCAGCCTGTCGGTCGCTCTCGCTATGCGCTGATGACCAACGAACATGGCGTGGTGATTGATGATGGAGTCTGTGCTCGTTTCGCCGACAACCATTTCTATGTCACAGCTACCACCAGTGGGGTCGACCGCATCTACCAACAGATGCTCAAGTGGAATGCCCAGTGGCGCCTGAATGTTGATGTAACTAATGTCACCGCGGCACTGGCGGCCGTCAATCTGGCGGGGCCATTGTCACGCAAGGTGCTGCAAAAGCTGTGCACCGATGTTGATCTATCGCCCGAAGGCTTCCCCTATCTAGGCGTGCGCACTGGCACGGTCGCAGGCATTCCGGCGCGCCTGATGCGCGTGGGCTTTGTCGGTGAACTGGGCTTTGAGATCCACGTGCCCGCGCGCTACGGCGAATACCTCTGGGACGTGTTGATGGAAGCGGGCGAAGTGGAAGGCATCCGTCCGTTCGGTGTCGAGACGCAACGCTTGCTGCGCCTGGAAAAAGGCCACGTGATCATCAGTCAGGATACCGATGGCATGACCACTCCCGGCGAGATCGATATGACGTGGGCAATCAGTCGCACCAAGCCATTCTTCGTTGGTAAGCGTTCGGTTGAGATTCTTGAGCAGCAGCCGCAGAAACGTAAGCTGGTTGGCTTCACCTTGGAAAAAGGCAGTCGCCAACCACTGGAAGGTCATCTGGTGCTTGATGGAAGTGACATAAGCGGCAATGTCAGTTCATGCGAATACAGCGAAACACTCGGCCAGATCATTGGTCTGGCTTATGCCGGCGCCAACCAGGGCATACCCGGAAGCCATCTGCCGATCCGTGTCGAAGGCGGCGAAATGGTACACGCCACTGTTGTCGAACTGCCTTTCTTCGACCCCGCCAATCAACGCCAGGAGTTGTAAGCATGAACAGCCTGACAGCCGAAGACTTCAAAGAACGCAGCCCTCTGTATGCCAAACATAAGGGTGCTTGCCTTGCGCCGCTTGCTGAAACTGTAGCCGTCGAACGCTTTAGCGAAACTGACGAACACTCGCAATTAGCGCGCTGTGCGCTGGTCGATCTCACTAATCTGGCTCGCGTAGGGTTCCGCGGTACTGATTCAGCAGAGTTTCTGCTGAGCAAAGGCTACCACCTGCCAGAGACACCCAACCACGCCACCCTGCAAGACGACGGCAGCATGGTCGCACGCCTTTCACAAACCGAGTACCTGCTATTGGGCAGCCTGCGCGATGCCGGAACTCGGGTGTCGGATTTGGAAGCGCATTGGCAATTGAGCGAGCAGGCAAACTATTTGCTGCCTCGCCAGGACAGCCACGCGTGGCTGCTCCTGACCGGCGAACACTGCGCGGCGGTAATGGCCAAACTGTGTGGCGTTGACCTGCGCGATGGCAATTTCACGCAGGGTGCAGTGGCGCAAACATCGGCAGCACGAATCAACGTGATCGTCATCAACACTCACACTACAGCGCTGCCTAGTTTTCACATCCTCTGCGATCGCGCCTCTGTGAGTTACTTCTGGGACGCCGTACTGGATGCCATGCTGGAGTTCGGTGGCAAGCCAGCAGGTATCCAAGCCCTCCTCGACTGAGACCAGAAACCGGCGTGTTGTTAAACACGCCGGTGAATCATGGAAGGGATGAGCCCTTATGAACCTCGACATTGAGCGCGACGTTGACTATCGCGTGCCCGCACTACAACGCGGCCTGATGGTGCTGGAAATGTTCAGCAGCCAGCAACGCCAACTGAGCAGTCACGACATCGCCGAACGCTTGGGCCTCAGCGTCTCGGCGATCTATCGGATTCTGCACACACTCTTGGAGATGGGTTACCTCAACAAAATCAGCAAAAACACCTTCGAGCTAGGGCCGCAGGTGATGTGCAACGGCTTCAGTTACCTGGCCAGCCGTGACATTGTCGAAATCGCGATGCCGCACCTGAACAACCTGCGCGACCGCACCTCGATGACCTGCCACTTAAGCATCCGCGAGCAAACAGATAGCCTGTATATCTACCGTGCTTTTGCTGCGCAGCGCCTTTCTGTCAACATTCCAATTGGCTCGCGCCTACCCTGCCACTGCACGGCTATGGGCCGCGTGTTGCTCTGTGATTTGTCAGAACTGGAACTCGATAACCTTTATCGACATGTGCGCTTAGATGATTATCCACCGCCCGCACCTAAAACCCTTCCCGAACTGATCAAGATACTAGTCAGCGACCGCGAAACCGGCTGGGTACTGCACCGCTCCGACTACTCCACAGCAATAGCCTGCGCCATTAATGATCATACCGGCAAAGTTGTGGCCGCCATCAATCTCTCCGGTCCAGAAGCCATTCTCGACAACCCCGAAACACAACTGATCTGTAGAGAGCATTTGTTGAAAACTGCAAAAGTTATATCTAGAGAGTTTGGTGGGGTTAACCGCTAGCCAGCTGCAGAATAGTCACTGCAGGCTTCAGACTAAGTGTGACTCTGGTCCATTTAGATTGGACCAACCCAGTTCGTCGTTTCAGACAAAAACACACGGAGTTACGCCTTCAGCGTGAAACCCTTGGCACGACACCAACCTGCATGCTGTATGGATTACACACACTATTTAAGGTTTGAACGGTTGGGTTGTTTTCATCATGTTTTAGCTGCCGCAATGCACGCAGGGAAAGCTTGTACATCTGTGCGAACCTTACCTGCTGCAATCCAGTCACTTCCTTGCGTAACCGCCGAACTGCCATATCGATAGTAATTTCTCCAGAAGCCAACTGCACCTGCAACTCGTTGAGAATCCGGTTGTGCTCAAGGATGTCCATTAGATGAACCCCCACTTATTGAGCCGCTGAGGGAGATCGCGCAGCGCTACGCGAGGATGGTTCATTGTCGCAGCGGGCAGACCATCTGCACTCAACAAATCAGGCATGGCCAGGAATGTTTGAGCCTCAACCCAGAGCAGCTCAAATAGCTCATCAGCGTTGATCCACTCCGCAACCTCATCGCAGGCGGCCCTCCAGTCGACCTCACCCGCCAACTCAATGTGCTTCGGCCACTTAGTTGTGCGCGTTACACCTTCATCATCCTTGACCATGGGGGCCAGATCATGGACTGGTGCCAGCCTCATGCCCTGCTCATTCCTAAGGATGGAAGTGTTTCGGCCATGATTGTCTGAAGGGTTCTACCCCATTTCCACTGCCCTGATCGCAGTAGCAATTGCCTGCTCGGTCTACTATGGGCCGCTCAAGCGGTACTCAGGCTTCAGTCGCTAGGCTAGTGACAAGAGTAAGCAGGGCAGCTTATTCGCTGCCCTGCTTACTACGGAACCGATCTTTTTCTTTTTGAACTCAAAGGATCGCTTGTCAATCACGCCCTGGCCGAACCAGCCCCTTACGACTGCCTCGCCAGGAAGCTAGTGATCACATCCATTGCTTCATCGGGCTGTCCCTGCAGCGCCGTACAGGCGAACGCATAAAGAGCGTGCTCGTGCTCCGCTAACCACGCCAGGGCTTCACGCGTCTCTGGCCCAGACTCCTGCGCCATACGGTCATAGACCTCAAGGTAGGGATAAGCAAGCTCCTTGAGTTGCACTACTGCATCGTGCCAGCTCAGATGGCGCCATTCCGAAGCACGGGATCGGCCCGCACTAATTTGTACTGGATCCGGGATGGCCTCGACTCCTAGCCGATGGAGCACCTCCCCCAAACGCTCGCCGGTTTGATATTCGAGCTCCGCCAGCAACATCAACGCGCGACGATTAGCCTGGTCGCATGTGAAGCCTGCCAGGCTGCGAAAGAATGCCTCACCGCGAATCTCTGCCTGGTAAGCGGTATGGATCTGCTGGACGGAAAGCTGCATGTCATCCCCTTTGCACTGTGGTCATCACGAGGAGTGTTAGCCTCGATCATTTCCCGCTACCTCGTGCCCCTGGGGTCGCAGGTTTGCTAGCCCTAACCCCATGGCTCCCGACCAATCTCTATGGCTGCAGTCTGCTTGATCCAGGCAAGCCCTGGAAGCAGGCAATACTAATCAGGCAGTCAGCCAGCGCTGACTATCCAGAAGCCTCAGGCCACGATCGCGCAAAGGACATTGACGCGCTACTCCCGAGAGGATGACCGCGGCCAACTGCCCCAGGAGACCACCATGCAGTTGATCCATTTCTGATACAGATGATCGCGTCATAGGCGCACTGGCAATTACAGCCACTGTGGTTTTAACCGTGATACCAATGCGACGCTCCTAGTTTTTTCGGGCTACTTAAACGGCTATCGCGACTGAAGTAGTCGATCGATTAGGAGACGGTGTTACCCCCGCCGTCCTCTCACGCCACCGTAGGTACGGTTCCGTATACGGCGGTTCCTGCCTACTGAGCACATTGCAGTCAGCGAGCACTACGAAAACTGGTATTCCAAGCATCTAAGTAAATCCTCGCTAACTCAGTAGACAGTCCCAATGTCTTAGTTAGGAGGAAACCGGGAGGCGCACTGAAGACCCTGCGAAGCCTTAGCGCCCTTCCGAGTGCAGCTATCAACACAGCTGCCCATTCAGATACCGATGCGCCAGCGGGTCACGCGCGCGTTCGAACAGTTCACAGGCCGGGCCGCTGCCCCGCACGCATCCACTGCCATCGCGCACCCAGCACACAGTCACATGTGTCGGCCAGACGGCGAGCCTGATCAAGGTTATGCGTGACCATTAACAGGGTGTAACGCCCTTTCAGGCTATCAATCAGATTTTCAACTGTGGCGCTGGCGATCGGGTCCAGGGCACTGCAGGGTTCGTCCAGTAAAAGCACGCGCAGCTCCAGCGTCAGAGCGCGGGCGCAACACAGGCGTTGCTGTTGCCCACCGGACAAACCAAGTGCGGGTTTCTGTAAACGATCACGTACTTCACTCCACAGCCCGGTGGAATACAGGGCCTTCTCCATGCGCCCGTAAAGCTCAACTTTGTCGCGCACGCCATGTTCGCGCAGGGCAAACAGGACGTTCTCGGCAATGCTCAGGGGAAACGGATTGGGCTGCTGGAACACCATTCCCACCTGGCGCCTTGCCGCGCCGGCGACTATCAGAGCTCGGCGTGCGTGCGAATAAAAAAGGGGCTGTAGCAACAGCCCCAAGGCGGGGAGGTAAGGAGCAACCCCTATAAAGCAGATAAAAAAACAGCGTTTTTGTTACAGCTCAAAGCCACACCGAACTCGCCAGGCGAGCGCATAAAAAGAGGGCTGTAGCAACAGCCCCAAAGCGGGAAACAAGGAGCAGTCCCGGTGTTGTACTCAACCGAAACACGCGCGTTACAGAACGCTCAGCGGGTACTCGACAATGAAGCGAACCTCGTCAACATCGCCATCGATTTGATTGGATGAACCGCGATGTACCGCATGCCGGATACGCAGCGAGAGATCCTTGGCGGGCCCTTGCTGAACGACATACTTGGCTTCTATATCGCGTTCCCAATGCGACTCGTTGTTGGCGGCGGCATCGAAGAAGCCGCTGAGCGCATCGGCCTTGGTGCTGTCGATGTTGTCTCCGCGAATGTAACGGGTCATCAGCGACAGCCCGGGAACGCCATAGCTGGCAAGATCCAGGTCATAGCGCAGTTGCCACGACTCCTCATTGGGGGCGTTGAAGTCGGAGTACTGAACCGAGTTGGCCAGATAAATCGCGTTGAAGCCGACGTAGTCGAAACCATCGTCGCCATCGATTTTCTGAAAGGCCAAGGTCAGTGCGTGCGCCCCGAATGCGTACTTTGAGGCCAAGGACCAGGCTGTGTTGCTGATATCGCCGACCAGTGCCTTGCCTTGGTCGTTAGTGCGGTAAATATTGAAATCGAAATTCAACGAACGCTCGCCGCTGAACGGAATGCTGTAGTTGGCATTGGCATAGTAGCGGCGCCAGGTATCTTCGACTTCGGATGCAAACAGGCTCAGGCTCAGCGCATCACTGGCGGTATAGCTGCCGCCCAGCCAGTCGACGGTATTACCTACATCCGAGGCATACTGGATTTGCAGCTCGCCATCGGAGTTGGTACTGCCGAACTCGTTCATCGAGGTGATGTGGCCGGCGTCGATGTTGAGGCCTTCAATTTCATCGCTATTGAGGAAGATGCCCGTTGCGGTTTGCGGTATGAGACGTGCATCGCCAGTCGCCACCATGGGGTTCTCGACCTGTTTTTCTCCGAGTTTGAGGGTGGTGTTGGAGACTCTCAGTTTGAGCACACCGCCCGACTCGCCGTAGGCATCGCCTGGCTCGCCATCGCCCTCGACCGGCAGCAGGAAGGTGCCTGTGCGACCGCCGCCGCTGTCCAGTTTCAGGCCCAGAAAACCATAGGCATCCACCCCGAAGCCCACCGTGCCTTGGGTGAAGCCGGACTCGTAGAAGGCCATGATCCCGTGCGCCAACTCCTCACGAAAGCCATTGCGTTGATCCACAGGTTTGAAGCGATTGGTGCCCGAGCCGTTCGAACCGCCATTGCGGAAGTCGCGATTGAAGTAGAAGGTTCGGTTGAGGATATTGAGGGTGCTGTCCTCGATGAAGCCTTTGGAATCGGCTTGCTGGCTGGCGGCGGCCATTTGCATGGTGGCTGCCGACACTGCCAAAGCGGCAATGCTCAACTTGATCACGTGCATTGGTATTACTCCAGTTTTTGTTGTCATGCCAATGCCAGCGTTTTGCGTGCTGACCCAGTTTGAGTCAGCACATGAGTCCTTGTTACGAATTTATTTGCCTGAATAACCTGCATCCAGCGCCAGTCGGTCCTGGTCGCGGAAGGCGATCAGCAACAGGCTGCCAGCAAAGATGATCAGCGAGGGATAGAACAGCACATTGCTGCCTTCAAACACCCAGCTCCAGGGATCGATCACCGACTGCATCACCGCCAACAGCGAGGCGCCATTGAACAGTACCTGTGCCGGATAAACCCAGCGCCGCGCAAAACCCAGCACCACGGCCAAACCGACCAGCATCTGCAGTACACCGCCCACACGCAGCACACTCTCGATACTGAGGAAATCGAAGTAGAACTTGTTGGCCACCGCCATCCCGTGCGCAACGTTGAACACTTTGTCGGCCCCCCAAATAACCAGCAGCCAGCCAAGCGACAGGCGAAGGAGCAACAGAGTCCAGATTTTCATAACGTACTTTCCTATTCGGACCGGGTTCGTGGCCCGGTCTTGGGTTGCTACACGGCCGTCATGGCCGTGTAATTGAGGGTGATTTCACTATGGGTGAGATGTCATAGGCGCAGCACCTCGAACGGGATGCTCACACGACCTTGTCACTGGCAATCAGCTGAGTGCTGCCTGCACCTTCAGCACCGCCCAGGCGCCATTGATGGAACCTGGCCAGCCAGCGCAAGGCGCTGGCCGGGGCATGAGCACGCTTCCATTCGCCGGCCACGTACTTGTTCGCCTCGGCCATCGTCGGGTAGATGTGGATGGTGCCCAGGACCTTGTTCAGCCCGTAACCGTGCTTCATGGCCGCGACGTATTCGGCGATCAGCTCGCCGGCATGCTCGCCGACGATGGTCACCCCGAGGATGCGATCCTTGCCTGGCACGGTCAGCACCTTTACGTAGCCATGGGCGGCTTCGTCGGCAATCGCGCGGTCGAGTTCGTCGATGCCGAAGCGGCTCACTTCATAGGCGATGCCCTGGTCCTTGGCGTCCTGCTCGTTGAGGCCGACGCGGGCCACCTCGGGGTCGGTGAACGTCGCCCAGGGGATCACCCGGTAATCGACCTTGAAGCGCTTGAAGCCGCCGAACAAGCCGTTCACCGCCGCATACCAGGCCTGATGCGCCGAGGTGTGGGTGAACTGAAAAGGTCCGGTGACATCGCCTACCGCGAAAATATTGGGGAAGCGCGTGGCGAGGAACTCGTTGGTTTCCAGAGTGCCGTTGTTGCGCACTTCCAGACCGAGTTCCTCGGCACCGAAACCCTTGACGTTGGCGACCCGGCCCAGGGCCAGCAGCACCTGATCGAAGGGCAACACGACCTCGCGGTTGTCGACCAGGTTCAGGCAGATCAACTGCCGCTGGCCTTCAACCACCTCGAAACGTACCGCCTTGTGCTGCAGGCGCAGCTCGACTCCGTCGGCGCGCAGACTGGCCATCACCGCCTCACTGGCTTCCTGGTCCTCGCGAATCAGCAGGCGCTCGGTCATCTCCACCTGAGTCACCGCACTGCCGAGGCGCTGGAAGGCCTGGGCCAGTTCGCAACCGATCGGCCCGCCCCCCAGCACCAGCAAACGCTTGGGCTGCTCGCGTAGATCCCAGACGTTGTCCGAGGTCAGCGGGGCCACCAGCTCGATGCCCGGAATTTTCGGCACCAGCGGCCGAGCACCGGTGGCGATGACGATGGAACGCGCACTCAGGCTCTGACCATTGACCTCGACCGTCCAGGGCGAGGTGATCTTCGCCTCGCCCTCCAGCACCTCGACACCCAGCTGGGTATAACGCTCAATCGAGTCATGCGGCTCGATATCCGCCACCACCCGCTGTACGCGCTGCATCACTGCGGCAAAATCCACTTCACCGGTGATCGGTTTGAAACCCAGCTGTTCGGCCTTCTTCAATTCATTGGCCAGCTTGGCCGAACGCAGCAGCGCCTTGGACGGTACGCAGCCGGTATTCAGGCAATCGCCGCCCATCTTGTGCTTTTCGATCAGGGTCACCTTGGCCTTCACTGCGGCGGCGATATAGGCCGACACCAGGCCGCCGGAACCGGCGCCAATCACCAACAGATTGCGGTCGAAGCGCTTGGGTTTCTGCCAGCCGGCGTAGACCTTGCGCGCCTTGACCAGCTCCAGCAGTTTGCGCGAGATGATCGGCAACAGGCCGAGCAGCACGAAGGCACCGATCAATCCTGGCGAGAGGATGCCGGCCAGCGAATCGAGCTGTCCCAGTTCACGGCCGGCGTTCACGAAGACCAGGGTACCCGGCAGCATGCCCAGCTGGCTGATCCACCAAAAAGTCCGCGCCGGCAACTTGGTCAGGCCCATGGCCAGGTTGATCAGAAAGAACGGAAACACCGGCACCAGGCGCAGGGCGAACAGGTAGGAGCCACCCTCACGTTCGATGCCCTGATTGATCCCGGCCAGACGCTGACTGAACTTGCTCTGTACCCAGTCGCGCAGCAACAGGCGACTGCTGAGCATGGCCAGCGTGGCGCCCAGGGTCGAGGCGAAAGACGCCAGCAAGGTGCCTCCCAACAAGCCGAACAAAGCACCGCCGACCAACGTCATCAAGGCCGCACCCGGCAATGACAGCGCGGTCACCAGCACATAGAGCGCGAAGAACAGGCCGCCGGACAGCCAGGGGTTGGCAAGCACCTGGGCGTTGAGGGCCGCTTGCTGCGCCTTGAGGCTGGCGAGGTTGAGGTACTGGCCCAGATCGAAGACGAAGAAACTGGTCAACAGCAACAGGATGATGGCCAACAAGGCCGACTTACGCTTGTCCATGCAGACAGCTCCTTTATTGATTTTGCAATGCGCCAGCACAGCTGGAACCCTGACCGGCGGTGCAGGCGTAGCAGTGATCGCGGGTGATGATGGGATTACTGTGCAGGCTCGATACCTGCAACAAGTCGCGCAGATGCGCACGGTCACGACCGATCAGCTCGGGCAACGCCATGGGCAGCTCGAGCATCTGATTGAAATCGCAGTCGTACAGATAGCCCTGCCAATCGACACTGACCACGCTGCGGCACATCAAGTCATCGAGGTTCTCCGGCCGGTAGCTGTCGCGTAGCAACTGCATGTAACCGTTGAACTGTCCCTTGCTCACCAGGGTGCTGCCAAACCGCGCGATCGGCTGGTTGGTGATGGTCAGCAAATGGTTGAAGTGAATGCCGAAGTCCTCGGCCAGGTGCACCTTGTACTCGGCCTCAAGCTGCGCCTGAGGCGGCGGCAGACTGGCGCCCTGTGGATTGAACACCAGATTCAGAATCAGGCCGCTACCCTCGACGCCATAGCCCAGCCGGTTGAGCTGCTTAAGGCCCTCGATGCTGGCATCGAACACGCCATCGCCACGCTGCTTGTCGACGTTCTCCCGCGAATAGCAGGGCAACGAAGCGGTGACTTCTACCTCCTGCGCGGCGAGAAACTCGGCCAGGTCTGCATAACCCGGCTCGCTGAGGATCGTCAGGTTGCAGCGGTCGATGACCCGCAACCCTTCCCGGCGGGCGTGCATGACCAGATCGCGGAAGCGCGGATGCATCTCCGGTGCACCGCCGGTGAGGTCGAGGGTTTGTACCGCATGGGCGTCGATGACCTGATGCAGCAAGGCCAGGCTCTCGTCGGTCATGGCCTCCTTGCGGGTCGGCCCGGCGTTGACATGGCAATGCAGGCAGCGCTGGTTGCACAGGTAGGTAAGGTTGATCTGCAGAGCGTGCAGCTGCGCGCGGTGAATCGCTGGAAAGCTCAGGGCATTGAGCAGGGGCAAGGTGGGGAGCATGACGATTTAAACTCTTGAGAACTGGTGTTTTGAGAGCCGAAGCGGCTCTGCGTTACAAAACAGCGTCTTGCCAACGCTGCACAGCCCTCTGCCAATCGGCCGGGCACGACCTGGGTCGCGGCGGGCGTCACATAGAAATCGAAGACAACAGCAGGGGGCATGCGGGGAATCTGGAGGCAGAGCGGCGCTCTTAATTACGGACTGATAGGTCCATAATACGGCAAAAAATTAGCCCAGGTTCGCCATGACCAGTTCGATAACTGTAAGCAATTCTTTCTGCTCCATGCCGGCCTTGGTCTGGGTACGCAGGCCGCTCATCACACAGTGCATGTATAACGCCCGCGCAGCGGGCGCTTGCCTGTCCGATACCAGGCCTGCAGCTTGCGCCTGCTGGAAAGCCTGCTCGAACACCCCACGAAAACGCCGCGTCGCGAGTGCGATCAGCCGCTGTACCACCGGGTCGCTGGTGGAGAATTCATTGGTTACGTTGACCAGCATGCAGCCGCGCGGGGTAGCTCGCTCGGCGTCTTCGAGCACCGACAGCAGGCATTCGCGAATGAACGCGAGCGGCGACTCGGCCAGCTCCAGGCGTGCCAGCAGGTGCGTGACACGGCTCTCGACGTAGCGGCTGAACGCAGCTTCGAACAGGCTCTGCTTGTTGCCGAAACTCTCATACAGGCTGCTCTTGGACAGCTTCGTCGCCTCGAGCAGGTCCTGCAGGCTGGTGGCCTCATAGCCCTTGCTCCAGAAAAGCTGCATGGCATTTTCCAGGACAAGGTCGGGGTCGAAAGTTCTAGGGCGTCCGCGGTTCATGCGGCTGATTATGGACCGAGCATGTCTTAATTCAAAGTTGAGGCTATTGCGGCTGTAACAAAAAACCATGTCGTCCATCAGAAGCTGTTGCCAGTCAGCTGCGCGCGCTGGACGAAATGCTCGCTGGCCGAACCTGGCGACGGAAGCGATCAACTGCATCATCTGATAAACAGGTTTGCCCCTACGCAGCGCTGACCACGACCCATGGCGCTGCAACACCAGCCCCACGTGACGACACGCGGGCTGTCACTACAGTGTTTTTTCAGGTCACCTCGGGAGAAATAGATGGTCGACGAACAAGAGCTGGTCAAACGGCTACGCCAAGGCGACAGCAACGCCCTGGAGACCGCCATCAAGCTTCACCATGCCTTCCTGGTAGCCATGGCCATACCCTTGGTCGGCGCGGACTCGGCCGATGATGTCGCCCAGGAAACCTGGCTGAAGGCCTTCGCCGCGATAAGCAAGTTCGAAGGCCGAGCCAAACTACGTACCTGGTTGGCGCGGATCGCCATCAATGAGGCCCATGCCCTGCGGCGCAAGCGAGGCCGAGAGCTGTCCCTGGATGACTGGGGCATCGATTCCGGCTCGCCCATCGGCTCCCGATTCAATCAGCAGGGCGGCTGGAATGCCCCGCCCAGTCAGTGGCACCATGACACGCCCGAGGCGCTGCTGACTGAAGCGGAGCTGCACGAGTGCATCCGTAAACACCTGCACCAGCTGCCTGGCGACCAGCAAAGCGTGCTGATGATGCGCGAGTTGGGCGGCCTCGGTTTCGACGAAATCGCTCGAGCCTTGAGCCTGGCCGAGGGCAACATCCGTGTGCTGTTACACCGGGGGCGGCAACGCATGCATGCGATGCTCAATCACTTCGAGGAGGTAGGAACATGCTGACCTGTCGCGAAATGTCGGAGCTCGGTTCCGAGATCATCGATGGCCATTTGCGATTTTCCACTCGCTTGGCGGTACTCATGCACCAACGCATGTGCCCTCGCTGCAAGCTGTATATCAAACAACTGAAACTGACTGCCGAAGTACTGCAGCAACTGCCCCTCGGCGACGAGTCGGTGGACAGTCAGGCCATCCTCGACCGGCTGCGCACGCCCGATCGATAGATCGCGCTGTAACAAAATCAGCGGCAACGGCTCAGAAGAGTGCAGACATTGCCTCACTCCACCGTAGAAACGGGAGCCCCCGCTTGACCGACCGCTATCCCCCCAACATCGCGCCTGCCGCCGCAGCCTGTCTGGTATTGCTGTGCAAACGCCCAGCGATCGGTCATTCCAAGCAACGCCTGGCGGCGCAGCTGGGTCTGGAGCCAGCGCTCGAGATCGCCCAGCACCTACTCGACTGCGCCCTGGAGGATCTCCAGCAATGGCCGGGGCCCAAGGCACTGGCTCCGGATCACCCAGACCACTCGGCCTGGGCACAGGCGCGCTGCCCCCAGGCCCTGTGCCTGGCGCAACACCAAGGCAACCTCGGCCAACGTCTCAACGACCTGGACCGCCGATTACGCGACCAGGGTCAGCGCCGCCTGCTGTTCATCGGCAGTGACTGCCCGGCCCTGCTGCCGAGTGACTACCACGCGGTGAGCGAACTACTCGACAGTCATGACACGGTACTGCTCAAGGCACGCGACGGCGGCGTCGTGCTGATGGCCTCGAACCGCCCATGGCCAGACCTGCGCGACCTGCCCTGGAGCACTGCACACCTGGCTCAGACGCTGGCCGACAAGTGCCGGGCTGCCGGGCATTCACTGGTACAGACCGGCGACTACTTCGACATCGATCATCGAGATGACCTGCAGCTACTGGCCCTCGCCCTCACACAGGACGCGCGGCCCGCACGCTTGCGCTTGCGCGATGCCGTTCGCGACCTCGGAGTGCCTGCCCATGCCTGATAAAACACCGCTCAGCGTGATCATCCCCTGCTGGCGCGATGAGGCGTTACTCGGTCCCCTGCTGTCCCGCCTGCATCAGCTGGCCACGCGCTCCAGGCAGGAGTTGCAGATCATTGTGGTCGATGCCGCACGCAGCCCGAGCTGCAGCCGCGTGTGCCAGCAACATGGTGCGCAATGGTTGCCTGCAACGCCCTGTCGAGGCGAACAGCTGCGCCTGGGCGCGGAACACGCCCGGCATCCGATCCTGTGGTTTTTGCACGCCGATGCTCAGCTGCTGGGCAATCCCCTGCCGGACATCCAGGCGGCGGTTGCCGCGGGTGCGGTCGGCGGCGCCTTCGCCTTCCGTTTTGCCGGGCCAGGGTGCTGGCAGAGCAGTTTGCTGGAACGCCTCATCGATTGGCGCAGCCGCTTCGGCGTGCCCTATGGCGATCAAGGCGTGTTCGTTGAGGCCAGCGCCTACCTTGTCTGCGGCCAACACCGCCCCTGGCCGCTGTTCGAGGAAGTGGAACTGATCAAGCAGCTGCGCCGACTGGGCCGTTTCGTGCGGATCGGCCAGGGTGTTCAGGTCGACCCTAGGCGCTGGCAACGCGACGGCTGGTGGCGGCGCTCGCTGCATAACCGCCTGCTGGCACTCGCCTATGCGGCTGGCGTGCCGACTACCCGCCTGGCGCGCCTGTACGGCCAACGCAACACCAGTGCCTGCCCCTCAAACAATCCTTAGGAGCTGCCATGCGCCCCCTGTTACTCATCCTCATGCTCTGGCTAAGTAGCCCGCTGCACGCCAGCAACTTCGACCATGAGCACCGGCAGTGGACCAGACTGCTGGAGCAGCACATCTCCTGGGTTAACCAAGGGGTGGCCAGCACAGTCGACTATCAAGGTTTCAAACAGGATCAGGCTGAATTGACCCGCTATCTGGCCACGCTGTCGGATGTCTCCCGCCCGCAGTTCGACGGCTGGAGTCGCGATCAGCGCCTGGCCTTTCTGCTCAATGCCTATAACGCCTTCACGGTACAACTGATCCTCGACCACTACCCGCTGGAGTCGATCAAGGATATCGGCGGGCTGTTCAGCAGCCCCTGGAAGCAAGCGTTCATTCCCCTGCTGGGGCAGACCCTGAGCCTGGACCAGATCGAGCACTCGATGATCCGCGCCCCTGGCGCCTACGACGAACCGCGCATCCACTTTGCCGCCAATTGCGCCTCGGTCGGCTGCCCGGCCCTGCGCAGCGAAGCCTTCGTGGCCAGCACCCTCGACGGGCAGCTGGAAGACAGCCAGCAACGCTTCCTGAAGGACCGCAGCCGCAACCGTTTCGATTCTGCCAGCGGGCATTTTCAGGTCTCGAAAATCTTCGACTGGTACGGCGAAGACTTCGCCAAGCGCTGGGGCTCGCTGGACAACTATCTGATCCAGCAAACCCCTTTGCTGACGGCTCCAGAACAGCGACCTGCAGCCAACAACACGCCCAAGGTCGAGTTCCTTGACTATGACTGGTCACTGAATCAATCCAACTGAGCGAGGGGAGTACCGAGGTTGCGCGCCTGCATGGCCAACCTTTGCCCCGGGCAGCGGTCAAATATCACTGTCTATTGCCGCTAACGACCTCGCGCAAGGCATGGACGACCCCGACGCCAGCCACGCTACCGCCGCCTGGCCGATAGCTGCGGGTTAAGCGCCTGCTGCATAAGCCAGGAGATGCATGACCATGAGCAAGCAATCACTGCCACCCGCCCAGTATGCGGATCTGTGCGCCGTGTTCATCAACACCACGCTCAAACCCTCCCCCGAGCCCTCGCACACCGAAGTACTGATGGAAGTATCCCAGGCGATCATGCGTGCGCAGGGCGTCAAGGTGGAGCACATCCGCGCCGCCGACCATGTGCTCGCCCCAGGCGTGCAGCCGGATATGACCGAGCATGGTTTCCAGCGGGACGACTGGCCAAAGCTCTACGCCCAGGTGAAACAGGCGGA
Organism: Pseudomonas taeanensis MS-3; assembly: GCF_000498575.2. Taxonomy (GTDB): domain Bacteria; phylum Pseudomonadota; class Gammaproteobacteria; order Pseudomonadales; family Pseudomonadaceae; genus Aquipseudomonas; species Aquipseudomonas taeanensis. Next base: position 1,584,458 of record NZ_AWSQ01000001.1, on the reverse strand, counting down.
CACTCTGGTGATCGGTTCGCCGATCTGGCTGGGTGAGCGCTCGTCGATCTGTTCGAGCGTGATCGAGCGCCTGTACGCCCAGTCGGCGGACCTGAATGACAAGGGGCAGTACGTCTATTACGGCAAGGTCGGCGGCTGCATCGTCACCGGCAACGAAGATGGCGTTAAACATGTCGCCACCGGGGTGCTGTATGCCCTGCAGCACCTGGGCTACACCATCCCGCCGCAGGCCGACGCCGGCTGGATAGGTGAAGCCGGACCCGGCCCCAGCTACGGCGACCGCCAGGACGATGGCAGCCGGGTCGGGTTCGCCAACGACTTCACCCAACGCAACACCACCTTCATGACCTGGAACCTGCTGCACCTGGCCCGCCTGCTCAAGGATGCCGGCGGCATACCGGCCTATGGCAATTTGCGCGAGCAGTGGGATGCGGGCAACCACTTCGACCACCCGAACCCGGAGTACCGTTAGGCGCCAACAGCTCTGTGCTGAAGCAGCTGCGGCGCTGTAACCAGCAAGCCGATTCCAACGCTGCATAGTCGAGCACAGTGATTTTTCAACAGCCTGCTAGCGCTGCACCAGGGTCAGGGCGAACTGCGCATCCTCATCGATCCAGGCTTGGCGCCGGGCAAAACCGGCGGCTTGCAGCGAGCCGAACAACCCTTCAAGGCTGTATTTGTACGAGCTTTCGGTCCAGATCGTCTCGCCGTCGTGCAGGGTCAGCTCGAGCCGCGACTCGGCGATGCGCACCCGCTGTGTGCGGGTGCTGACCAGATAGGACTCCATGCGCGACTCGGTAGCGTTCCACAGGGCACGGTGCTGAAAACTGTCGAGGTCAAAATCGGCGCCGAGCTCGCGGTTGATCCGCACCAGCAGGTTGCGATTGAACGCGGCGGTCACCCCCAGCGGATCGTCGTAGGCCAGCATCAGTTCGCGCTCGGGCTTGATCAGATCGGCGCCCAACAGGAACAGATCGCCGGGTTGCAGCGCAGCGCGGATCTGGCACAACAGTTCGTTGGCCTTGGGCGGATCGAAGTTGCCCATGTTCGAGCCGAGAAACAGCAACAGCGTATGCCCCGTCTCCGACTGGGTGCGACTGAATTCGGCCAGGCCCGCCTCATAGGTGGCTTCATGGGTGATCACCTGGGTGGCTGGAAGCCCCACCAGCAACCCGGCTGCGGCGGACAACGCACTACGCGACACGTCGACCAGGTGCACGCGCAACGCCGCGCTGCCGGCATCCCGGGCCTGCAAGACGCGGGCGAGTTTCTCTCCGCTGCCCGCGCCCAACTCGACGGTGTCGGTGAGCGGTGCACAGGCGGACAGAATGGCCCGCGCATGGGTCTTCAGCAGCCCGGTTTCGGCGCGTGTCACCCGATACCAGGGCAACCGGGTGATGGCCTCGAACAGCGCCGAACCGAGGGCATCGTAGAGATACCGGGAGGGTAGCTGGCGCGGCGTCTGCGTCAGGTAGAAGGCGACATCCTCGGCAAACTGCTGGGTCGACACCTGATCGGCCGGCGGCCGCACGGAGACCCGTGCCGACGCGGGGGTCATTGTCCCGCTCCGGCAACGCAGCGAAAGCTGGCGTACATGTAGGGGTAACGCGCACGGAACCAGTTGCGCAACGATGGCCTGAGCAGTTCGCTCACGGTCACCGGCGCCGCGCCCTTCATCACGAAGTGCTCGCCATCGAAGAACTCCGCCGAATACTCGGGATAACACGCGCGCACCTCGAACCCGGGAAACGGCGCGAAGGCAGTCGCCGTCCACTCCCAACCATTGCCGACCAGATCATCCACGCCCCAGGCGCTGCGCCCTGCCGGATGACTGCCGATAGGCTGCGGGTCCCAGGCATGAAAGTCGAACACGCCGCGCGAGGCATCGGGCGCCGCATTACCCCAGGGATAGCGGCGCGGCTGGCCGTCCGGCGCGCCATAGGCGGCCCGTTGATACTGCGCCTCGCTGGGCAGGCTCAGCCCGCGCCAGCGGCAGTAAGCCGAGGCCTCTGCCTGGCTCACCCAAACCGGCCAGGCAGCGGGCAAGGCGATCCGATCAAACATGCCACGCCACAGCCACTGCTCGCCGTCGCGCTGCCAGAACAGCGGATGGCTGATCCCCTCGGCGTTGATCCAGGCCCAATCGGCGGCCCGCCACCAGCGCGCATCGGCATAGCCACCGGCCTCGACGAATTCCAGGTAATCGGCGTTGCTGACATTGTGCTGCTGAATCCGGAACGCCGGCACCTGCTCGGCCCAGGCAGGCATCTCGTTATCCCAGGCAAACGGCTCGGTCCCGGGCTCGACCCCGAGCGCGGCCTGGCCAGGCGGAACCTCAATCCAGCTCTGCGCCGGCGGCTGGCCACCGCTGAGCGGACGGTAGCCAGCGGGTCTGCGCTTCTGCTCGAGCGGCAGCTGATGCCACATGTACATCAGCGTTTCCAGATGAGTGGCCTCGTGCTCGAGGATGCAGTGCGCCGCCTCGACGTAATCGAGCGGCCGAGCATCTAGCGGAATCTGGTCATGTTCGGCCAGCGCTGCACGCACCTGTCGATCGGCCTCGTCGCAGAAGCCCTGCACCTCGTCGCGACTGGGCCACAGGTCGGCCTCGTTGCCCCGGGCCCGGACGTTGCTGGAGTCCTCATGCGGGTCGATACCTCGGGCAAACAGCAGCTCGAGCCGTGCATCGATGCTCGGACGGCCCAACCCCTGCTTGACCAGCGTATTGAAGCTGAACGCCGGGATGTGGCCCTGGTAGAAGACGATGGGGTTGCGCAGCGCAATCGGACGGCTGTAATAGGCCTCGTCCGCTATTAGCCCGAACAGCTGGGCGGAGCGCTCACGGTTACGGTTATACCAGGGCAATAGCCCAGGTCGCTCGGCAACAGAAATTGGTCTGGACATGAACGGCCTTCATCATTCGAGGAAGAGTAGGCAATTACTTTCTATAGGCCGGTGGCCAAGCTCAAAGGTTCACATCGGCCCTGCTCAACGAGGCGCCGTGTATTGGCCAATCCAGCGAATCCACCCCCCAAGCGTAGTCCACTGGCGAGTAGAACCCAGACCCGTCGTCGGGCACTGAGCATCCGTGACCGCCGCCCAATGCAACGCCTTCACCTCCCCGGAGCGGGCCTGGACATCGCCCATCCACTCTATGTTTAGATAGCCCGACTCTGGCTGGCGCCCCCGCCAGACTGCATACGCCCGGATAGCCCATGACCGCTCGAACCCTGCTGTTGACCGCCCTGGCCATGCTCGCCTTTGCCGGCAACTCGCTGCTGTGCCGCCTGGCGCTGAAAGACACCGCCATCGATGCGGCCAGTTTCACCAGCCTGCGCATTCTCTCCGGCGCCCTCACCCTGTGGTTCCTGCTGCGCCTGCGTTCAGGCGGCGGCGCCCTCGCTGGCAGCTGGTTCGCCGCTGTGGCTCTGCTGGCCTACGCGGCGGCGTTCTCCTTTGCCTATATCCAGCTCGACGCAGGGGTCGGCGCGCTGCTGCTGTTCGGCGCGGTGCAGATCAGCATGCTGGCCTGGGGTTTTTATCGCGGCGAGCGCCTCAGCCCGCTGACCGGCGCGGGCTTGCTCCTGGCCCTCGCGGGCATGCTCGCCCTACTGCTGCCCGGTGCCAGCGCGCCAGCCCTGGGCAGCGCCCTGCTGATGCTGCTGGCTGGCGCAGCCTGGGGAGCCTACTCGCTGCTCGGGCGCGGCATCGCCGACCCACTCGCCGCCACCGCCGGCAACTTCCTGCGCGCCGTGCCGCTGGCCTTGCTGGTCAGCGCGCTGCTGCTCAGCCGCCTCAGCTGGGATGTGCCGGGGTTGATCTACGCCTTGCTGTCCGGCGCCTTGACCTCGGGCATTGGCTACGCCATCTGGTACACCGCCCTGCGCGGGTTGCGGGCGTTCCAGGCGGCCACCGTTCAGCTCAGCGTGCCGATCCTCGCTGCCTTGGCCGGCAGCCTGTTGCTCGACGAAGCCTTGAGCCTGAGATTGCTCTTGAGTGCGGTCGCCGTACTCGGCGGCATCGCCCTGGTGCTGGGCGCCAAGCAGCGTGCGTGAGACATCGCATGATAGAGGCGGTTGCGCGGACATGGCTCCGCCGACTCACCACGCCCGAGAGACTGAGAGACTGAGAGACTGAGAGACTGAGAGACTGAGAGACTGAGAGACTGAGAGACTGACTGAGCAAAACTCATCCGCGACTGTCTTCTATCCTGTACCCACTGCCCACAACGGAATATCACGCCATGCCCATTAGTGCCTCCCACCTGATACGCGCCCTGCTCTACAGCCTGCTGGCGTTCAGCCTGGCGGCGTGCAGCAGCCTCGGCCTGCGTGATCCGCTGCGCATCGACCTGGTTGGCCTTGAGCCACTGGCCGGCGAAGGCCTGGAGATGCGCTTCGCGGTGAAGCTGCGAGTGCTCAACCCGAATGACACCGCCATCGACTACAACGGCGTGGCCCTGGACCTGGCCGTCAACGGCCAGCCGCTGGCCAGCGGGGTGAGCGATCAGCGCGGCCAGGTGCCGCGCTTCGGTGAGGCGCTGATCAGCGTGCCGGTGAGCATTTCCGCGTTCTCCGCCATGCGTCAGGCCTGGGGCGCGGCCGGCTACAAGCCTGGGCAAGGCCTGCCCTATGAGCTGCACGGCAAGCTGGCCGGCGGGCTGTTCGGCACTTCACGCTTTACCGACAGCGGCACCCTCAACTGGCCCGAGCCCGCAACCGTGCCCTAACCGGCCGTTGCCGCCAGGCCGTTCTCAGGCCTGCATCAGGCTCTTCAGCCAGTCCCGTGGTGACAGGCCACAGCAGCGGCTGAACACCCGCGACAGTGCTTCCGGGCTGGCATAGCCGACCGCTGGTGCCACCAGCCCCATGGGTTTACCGTGTTTGAGCAGGCTCTTGGCCAGGCTCAGACGCCACTCTGTCAGGTAGTCCAGCGGCGTCATGCCGACCGCCTCGCGGAAGTTCACCGCGAAGCGCGCACGCGACATGCCGGCCCGCTGCGCCAGGCTTTCCAGGGTCCAGCCGGCCTCCGGTTGTTCATGCATGGCATTGATCGCCTTGGCCAGGCGCGGCTCGGCCAGCCCGGCGAGAATTCCGGCCTGCAGCAGGTTGGCATCCATGGCGTGGCGCATCAGCAGGATCAGCACGTACTCGACCAACCGATCGATGGCCGCCTGGCGCCCGCAATGATCGTCGAAGGCCTCGTCGAACAGCAGATTCAACACCGGTTCCAGGCTGGGGATCTGCGCCAGCGGCACCAGCATCTCGGCGGGCAGGGTGCGCAGCAGCGGATTGCCCAGGCCGCCGCCGAAGTCGAAGGTGGCGCACAGCAGTTCGGCACCCTCCAGCCCATCGGCATGCAGGCGGTGGCTGCACGGCCGGGGAAACAGCAGCAACGAGGGTTGATCGATCTCGTAGCTGTGCATCTGTGGCCCGGAGACCCGCAGGGTGCCGCGGCGCAACAGGTGCAGATAGCCGACGCTGCCGCCGTCGAACTGTTCGGAGAAGCCACACAGTGGTCCGCTGTGGAACACCTTGGCACTCAGGCTGAAGCGGGCCAGCAAGGGAGAGAGACGGTCCATTCGATACCATCGGCTAGATTTAAGAGACTATTCATCATCACTAATATCGCCTCCTCGGTCAAAGTGGATATCACAGTCTCATCACCAACCGAAGGAAACTCAGCATGCCCCGTATCACTCCCGTCAATCTCACGCACACCGACGCACAAACCGTAGCCACGCTCGATGCGGTGAAGCGCAAACTGGGCATGCTGCCCAACCTGTTCAGTACCCTCGCTCAAGCCCCGGTGGCCCTGCAGGGCTACCTGGGGCTCTCGGAAACCCTCGGCCGCGGCCGCCTCAGCGCTCGCCAGCGCGAGATCATCGCCCTGGCGGTGGCCCAGACTCATGGTTGCGAGTATTGCCTGAGCGCCCACAGCCTGATGGGCAAGGGCGCCGGTCTGAGCGCTGCCGAACTGCTCGCAGCCCGCGCAGGCAAGGCAGCCGATCCGCTGGAGGCGCGCACCGCCGAGCTGGCCACACAAGTGCTGGCGCAGCGCGGGCGCATCCGCGACAGCGAGTTGCTCGCCGCTCGCGAGGCCGGCCTGGATGACGGCCTGATCCTCGAAGTCGTGGCTCAGGTAGCGCTCAACGTGCTGACCAATTTCACCAACAACCTGGCGCACACCGACATCGACTTCCCGCCGGTCAACGCCGCGTTGTAACGGTTCGGCGGCGCCTAGCCGGGCGCCGCCGTTTCTCGTCCCCACAGAGGAGCATCCTCATGAAGACCCTAGCGTCCCTCGCCATCGCCCTCGCCAGCCTCAACGCCAGCGCGGCGGATTTGGCCGAGCACACCTTCAGTACCTACGTGAATGACCAAGGCGAAATCAGCCTGCCCGCCGATGCCCGCAAGAGCTGGAGCCACCTGGGTTCCTGGGTGGTGGCCGACGAAAAGGCGCCCGGTTATGGCTTCCATGACGTCTACAGCCAGCCTGAAGTGGTTGAGGCCTACCGCCAGACCGGCAAATTCCCGGACGGCGCCGTACTGATCAAGGAAATCCGCAAGGTCGAGCACGGCACGCAGACCACCGGCCTGGCGCAGTGGGCCGGCGATACCGCGGTCTGGTTCGTGATGGTCAAGGACCGCCAGGGCCGCTTCCAGGGCAACCCGCACTGGGGCGAGGGTTGGGGCTGGGCACTGTACGAAGCCAAGAACCCGACGCTGAATGTCTCCAAGAGTTTCGAGGAAACCTGCAAGGCCTGCCACGTTCCGGCCCAGCAGAGCGACTGGGTGTTCAGCCAGGGCTACCCGACGCTGCACAAGCCTTGAGCCGACGCGCAGAGCGTGCCGATCGGGCAGTTCGGCACGCGTGATCGGTGCCCCCACTTAGGTATGCCCACACTGACAGGACTATGGCGTACCCGTAGCGGCACTGGCCAGCGCCTTCAATAAAGGCACGCGCTGCGTCACGCTGGCCATGCGGGTGACCTCCACCTGCATCTTGTCCTTGCCCAACAGGTAATCGGCCAGCTTCTGCGAGAACGGCCAGTAGTTCAGGTGCGCGGTCAGTGTCAGTGGCCCGACTGCGTCAGCCGGCACCTGGAAGGAGAACTCGCGGACGATGTAGCCCTTGGGCAGGATGCGGTTATCCGAGAGGATTTGCGTAGCGTTCCAGACCTCGATGTCCAGCTCATTACCATCCTTGTCGCCCAGATGCACCTTGAAATTACGCGTATCCTCCTCGGTCTTGCCGTCCTTGACCGCACCCAGGCGATAGAGCTCGCGCCCCGTAGCATCGCGCACCTGGAAGTCGATCCAGATCTCCCGCCCTTCCGGGAAACCGGTCGGCAGTTTGTGCCCGGCGCCGACATTGGCCACCTTGACCGCGACCGTGGTGTATTGACCGGGCAGCATGTCGGCCGGCAGTGGCTGAAACTGCATTTCCGCCGCACTGGCGAGCATGTCACGCGCACGCTGCGCGGCCTCGTGCTGGCCGAGATAGCTGAGCACGGTAGCGTTGGCGCCGCTGAACCAGTGCGAAGCGACCCGCTCGCGGTCTGGCCCCATGATCGCGGCCTTTCCGGCAAAACCCGGCATATGACAGTCCTGGCAGGTTTCATTATTGAAGCTGTAGGGGCTTTCCAGCCATTCATCGTAGGTGCGTTCGACCGCCACGCTGCTGAAGGGGTGGGTGACGTTGTGGCAGGTAGCGCAGAAGTCAGAGCGTGTGTGCAGCGCCGAATACACGGTGTCGTGATAAGGCGAAACGGCATCCTTGCGCGGGCCGTACTTGGTCGGCCGGCCGTGCGCACGCGGGCTCATGACATAGGCGCCGTTATCCAGGCCGGTGCGCGCGCTGATGTTGTGGCACGTCTCGCAATCGACCCCAGGCATCGGGTGGTTCATGGCGCTGTCCTCAATCGAGGAGCGGTTGACCTGCGAGGTAATCTGTCCGGTGGTGAGGCCGATTGGCGAGTGGCAGCCGGTGCAGAAATTATCCACCTTGCCATTGGTGGCTTCACTGGCCATTTTCAGCAAGGCCCGATAGACCGGGTCGTCCCAGGCCTGGGACATCATCGAAGTACGCCACTGTTTGTAGATCTCGACATGGCAAGTGCCGCACACCTGGGCATCATCGAAGTCCTTCACATCCAACACCAGATTGCCGGTGGTGTTGGCTCGGTGCGGAAAGAACGGCATGGCGCTCATCACAGCCATGAGTTTGGAGCGGGCCGGCTCCAGCCACTTTTCATTACCCGGCTGCTCGTCGCCCACCGCCATGTCCATAGCCACCAGCGTTGCCAGCAGCGTTGCCACCAGCAGCAAGCCCAGCGAATAGAGAAAGCGCATGAACGGCGAATTGAGAAAGCGTATGGCCGCGGGCCTGTGATCTGCCACAACCGTTACGGCACAGCTTACGGATGACGGAGTTTGTCCTGCCCTCCCCGCTACTCTGTCCATCTCACAGCCTCCCTCAGCACAACTGCGCAGGGCCACAGTCGTAGCACGCTCTGACCAATGCAGCAGACAGCACTCAATAACCGAGCCATCTACTCGCACGAGCAGGCTTTAGAAAAGGCGCCAACAGAGACCGGGATTGGCCCAGACAGACTTCGTACCATTGCCCTAGCAGCACACGGTCCGGGTACCCGCCTCAAGCGCATGAAACACTCATATTTGCTTGAGCGTACCTAAGGTATTAGTTCCGCAAGACGGGATAGTCAATATTTCGTCAATTTTCTTAACCTCGCATTATTAACTCATAAGTATTTGATAAATATATCTTTATAAATACAATCAACAATCCAGACGGACCCTTATAGCCAATCAAATGGACAGTGCCTTCGATGCAGCACTGCGACCTGACCGGCTCACCCCATCATCAGGATGTGAGCACGAATGCGCTTAGCACGGGGGTCACAAGGGCGCGCTGACGCCAGGCAGCAAGCCCGCTCAACAGCTGCGCTCGAGGGGTTTACACAAGCTTTACCTTAGCTCGCGAGACGTTCAATTAAGCCCAGGGTCGAAACTAGTAACCGGCACATGCCGACGCTACGCAGGAGTACCCGTCATGCTTAACCGTATTCCCCTACTCGCCGTGCTCGTGGCCGGCCTGGCACTCGGTGGTCAGGCACAGGCTCGCGGCTCTGATCGCGATGCTGCCATTGCCGGGGCCATCCTGGGCGCCGTGGTCGGCGGCGCCATCGTCGCCAATAGCCGTTATGCACCGGCTCCGGTCTATGTCGAGGCGTACCCGCCGCCAGCGGTGGTCTACTACCCGGCGCAACCTGCGTACTACCCGCCGCCACAACCCGTCTACTACCCGCCGCAGCCGACGTACTACCAGCCCTACCCCGTGGTGGTCGCGCCGCGCCACTCGTTCAGACGGCACCACCACAAGCATCATGGTCGGCATAGAGGCTATTACGCCCATCCACGCTGGTAGCCAACAGGCCGCCCCGCCCATGCGGGGCCTCTGTGCTCAGGGGCTTTAACGGTCGCCGGTTGGCGGCTGATCGCGCAGGGCCTGCAGGCGCGGATCGTCGCCCAGATCCAGGCGCAGGCTACCGGAGCGCAGGTGCAGGTCACGCTGCGGAAAGGGGATTTCCACCTCGGCCAGGCGCAGCTGGTCCTCGATGGCCCACATGAAGCGGGCGTTGGTCGCCCCCGGTGAAATCATCAGATCGTGCGCCACCCACACCACCAGTTCGAACTCCAGGCTGCTGTCGCCAAACTTGGTCAGCCACACATCCGGCTGCCGCGCGGGCTCATTGATGATGCACCCCGGCACCGCCTCCACCGCCTTGAGCACCGCCTGCTTGACCTTGTGCTTGTCGCTGCCATAGGCCACGCCGAACGGCACGTGGATGCGCCGGTATTTCTCGTTGAAGCTCCAGTTGGTCACCCGGCCGTTAATGAACTCCGAGTTGGGCACGATGATGTCGACCAGATCATTGGTGGTAATGCGCGTGTAGCGCATGCCGATCTCGGTAACGCGGCCCATCACCCCAGATTGCAGGTCGACGAAATCGCCGACCTTGAGGGTCTTCTCCAGCAGCAGGATCAAGCCGGAGATGAAATTGCTGAATATGTTCTGCAGACCGAAACCGATACCCACACCGATTGCCCCGCCGATCAAGGCCAGGTTGGTCAGGTCGAGACCGAGGTAACGTAAACCGACCAGGGTGCCGATGATCCATACCGCATAGCGGATGATCCGGGTCAGCGCATACATCCCCGAGGAATTCATGTGGGTGCCCTTGCCGCGCGCCGCCACATTGTGCAGACCGTGCTCCAGCAGGGAGGAGAACCACCAGGCGAAGAACAGGATGAAGAGCAAACCCAACAGCCGCGCCAGGTGCAAATCGGTCTCGCCGATCTGCAACCAGGGCGTGGTCGCCCACCCCCACAAGGTTTGCAAGACGCTGTCAGTGATGTCGTCTAGTTGCATGCCCAGAACCTGCTGCGTGGCAAAGAAGGGTCGACACAAGCGTCCGAACACGCCGCTGTCACCTTGAGGATAGCCATAGGCTTGTCCGGACGCGGGTCGCCCGTTTGCGCCGAGCGCCACAGCCCGCCCAACACACAGGCCAGGAACGACAGACAAGGCTGATTAGCTATTCTCAAACCAGGGCCTGTGCCCTGCAGCGTCGATAGGCATGAGCATGAGCAGTGCAGCCGTTCGCATCACCCTCTACCGCTGGGCCGGCGCCTTCGGCCCCTTCAGGATCAAGATTCCCTGTGGCGAGTGCGCCCTGACCCACGACGTGATCAACGACACCCTGAGCAACGAGTTGGCCGACATCCCGGTGGATCTGCAGACCCGCGATTGGTTGAGCCTGTGGTGGCAGCCGCTGCTCAAGGGCGGCTGGCATGCGCCCATCGTGATGGTCGAGGGCCGGGTGATCAGCCAGGGCAATGCGCTCAACCGCGGCGTGCTCACCGAGGCGGTGATCGCTCACCACGCCGGCCGCACCCCGGCGAGCGGCCACCATTTGTTCGGTAAGGAAACCTGTCCCCACTGCCAGCGCGCCAAAGGCTACCTGAAGGCGGCGGGCATCGACTTCCGCTATCACGACGTGGTCAAGGACCCACGCGCGCTCTACGAGATGCTGGCCCGGGTCAAGCCGCTGGTGGGTCCGAGCACCCCCATCACGGTGCCGCAAATCTGGCTGGATGGCAGCTACATCGGCGGCGCGGATGCCTTGAGTCAACGTCTGCACAACAAGGTGGAGGCCAACCCCGAGCGTGGCCAGTCGTCTCTCTCGGCGCATGACTTGACCCGCAAATCCTAACGCGCCGGCCCAGCGGCTGCCGGCCAGCACGTCCAGAGTAGGGAGTCACCAGCATGCCCAGCACCCACGTTACCGCCGAGCTGACCGCCGAACGCCTGCAGACCATGCATGTGCAGGGCTGCGTGCTGCTGCGCGGAACTCTGAACACGCGCCAGATTGCTGAACTGCACGCCGCCATCGACCAACTACACCCGCAGCACTGGGACTACAGCGGTCTGGTCGACCACTACAAATGCGTGTTCAACCGTGACCCGCTGTGGCTGCCCTACCTCGACCCGCCGGGAGTCATCGAGCTGGCCGAGGCCTGCCTGGGCGCGGACTGCCACGTGATTGGCCAGACGGCCTGGCGCTGTCACCCCGGCTTTATCGGCGCCGACTTGCACCTGGACTACCTGGCCATGCAGCTGCCGTCGACGCTACTGGCCGACCCAGCCTTCCAGCTGCCCATGCAGATCTGCACCGCGCAGCTATACCTCGACGACATCGACGCCGAGCTCTGCCCCACCCTGGTGATTCCCGGTAGCCACCGCGCCGGACGCCCGCCGGCCGAGGACGAAAGCCAGTGGCAGGGCCAGGCACCGCAGCCAGTACTGTGCCGCGCCGGCGACGCGCTGTTCCTGCGCAGCGAGCTGTGGCACGCTGGCAGCCGCAACCGCACGCCAGACCGCACGCGCTACCTGTTGCAGGTGCACTACGGCCGGCGCATGGTCGCGCAGAAGTTCTCACCCTACCTGGCCTTTCACTTCAACCCACGTGTGCTGGCCGCCTGCACCCCGCGCCAGCGGCGCCTGCTCGGCGAACACGCGGCCGCCGAATACGACTGACCCGGCGAGCGCACCGGCGCATTATTTCACGCGTCTATCGCGCATTCTGCGGTCAATTGACTAGCCTCAAAGCGTGCCCTGATACTTCTTGCACGGGCGTACCGACTCATTCTCATGGTCAGGCGGAGTCCACCATGCGCTATCTGCTGCTTTGTCTACTGCTGGTGCTCAGCGCCCCAGTCCTGGCCCACCAATGGCGGGTAATCGGCGACGAACAGTTTGCCCCCTACAGCTTTTCCCAGAACCCCGACGACACTCCACTAGGGCTGGATGTCGAATTGGTCAATGCGGTACTGAGTGAAGCGGGCGTCGAGTACAAGCTGCGCCTTTACCCCTGGGAGCGGGTCAAGCAGATGCTCGCGCGCGGCGAGGTGGAAATGGCCTTTCAGTTCGCCGGCACGCCCGAACGCAAGGCGCAATACAACCTGGTCGGCCCTATCCGCAGCGGCCTGACCGTATTCATGACCAGTCACAAGACCGCGATCCAGGACTGGCACCAACTAAGCGACCTGTCGCCTTATGTCATTGGCCAGGTGCGCGGTTATGCCTACCAATCGGAGTTCGATCAGGCCGATCTGGCGCGCGACACCAGCGCCCAGAATCCACGCCAGCTGGTGTCAATGCTGCTGGCCGGACGCATCGACATCATCGTCGGCGACCAGGCCCAGCTGATGCACTTCGTGCGCGAGCAACACGCCGAACAACAGGTGCGCATCCTGCAACAACCCCTGGCGGAAATGCCACGCTACGTCGCCTTCGCCAAGGGCGATGAAGAACGCGCGCAGCAATTCGCCGCCGCCCTGGAGCGCCTGCAAAGCGCGGGCAAGCTCGACGCCATCTACCTGCGCTGGGGACACCGAGTCGATTGATCGCTATTGCCTGAGCCCCACCCCCGGACACATCGCCAGAACATCAAACTGACGGCCCAATACGCTGCCTGACTGCTGCCGTGCAACGGGCGCCAGCGCCAAGGCGAGCCTGGAATTGCGCCGGACGGCTACTACACTCCCCAGCAATGAGTGCGCCAGCGCATCGTGGCGTTGGCTGACGGTGTCCCAGTTCGCCCAGGAGACTCGCCCATGTCCGCCTTGATCGCTCAACTCAATAGCCAGTGGGCCCCGCGCCTACTCAGCGTGCTGCGTATAGTCACCGCCGTGCTGTTCCTCCAGCACGGCACTGCCAAGTTACTGGGTTTTCCCCATGTGCCCTTCTTCGACGGTCTGAGCCTGTTCTCCTTGATCGGCTTGGCTGGCGTTCTCGAACTGGTGGGTGGCCTGCTGCTGATCGCCGGCCTGCTGACGCGGCTCACGGCCTTTATCCTGTCCGGTGAAATGGCTTTCGCCTATTTCATCGGCCATGCCCCCAAGGGATTCTTCCCCATACTCAATAACGGCGAGCTGGCCATTCTGTTCTGCTTTGTGTTTCTTTACCTGGCTGCGGCGGGCGGCGGCGCCTGGAGCCTCGACCGCCGACTGTGCCGCAGCAAACTCAACAGCACCTGAAACCGCAGCCAAGCAGCCTCTGAACAGGTCCGACTGGAGCCCAACACCATGCACCCGCTGAGCCCCGCACAGCAGCAGGCCTACCTGGCGCACCTCGACTTGCCTCGCCCGGCCGATGCCGATCGCGCCAACCTCGACCGGCTGATCGCCGCCCACCTCAACCGAGTGCCGTTCGAGAACGTCGATGTACTGCTCGACCGGCCCATCGGCATAGACGCCGCGACGACCTTCGCCAAGATCGTCGAGCGCGGCCGCGGTGGCTACTGCTTCGAGGCCAACTCGCTGTTCGCCCGCCTGCTGCTCAGCCTCGGCTACCGCGTCAGCCTGCTCGCCGGCCGCGTGCGCTGGGGCCTGGCGGACAGCGCGCCACAGACCATGCTCTCGCACTTGCTACTCTGCGTGGAGCTGGCGCAAGGCCCGTTCCTGGTCGACATCGCCTTCGGCTCCGCCACCCCGTTCCGTGCCATGCCGCTGCACGAGCCCAGCGATCTGCCGGACTTGCCCTTCCGCCTGCTGCCGCCCAACGCCGCACAACCGCACTATCAGTTACAGACCCGCGTCGCCGAGGCCTGGCTGCCGGTGTACCACTTCGACCTGCAGGCCTCGCCCTGGATCGACTTCGCCGCGCGCAACTGGTACACCGCCACCCACCCGCAGAGCATCTTCCGGCAGATGCTGATGGCAGCCCGCACCGACGGCAGTACTCGCCTGACCCTGGCCAACGGCACCTTCAAACGCCATCACGCCGATGGCCGTGTCGAACAACGGCTGATCGAGTCAGCCGCCGAAGTGCTGGCAGTATTGCGCAACGAATTCCTGCTCAACCTCGACCCCGATCTGGACTGCCCCCTCCTGAAACCACGCCTGCAAGCCCTGCTCCAGCCAAGCGCCTAGCGCTTGCACGCAGACGCTGCGCCCCTGGGATTTTCTCGCCCGAGGCAGCCTTGCCTTCGCCCAAACAGGCCGTCCGCTGGGCGCGGCCAACTGGCAGGCCACATTGCCCGCCGGCTCGCCACCTGGCCCGGCACGACCGCAAAGCGCGCAAAACCTTATACAATTTGCGGTTTTTAGCCTTCCAGAAAGTGAGCCTGCCATATGAGCGCCCTGCCGCCCTGCCCAAACTGCAACTCCGAATACACCTACGAAGACGGCCTGATGCTGATCTGCCCGGAGTGCGCCCACGAATGGTCGGCCGCCGCCTCCGCCGAAACGGTCTCTGACGACAAGGTGATCAAGGATTCGGTCGGTAACACCCTGCAGGACGGCGACACCATCACCGTGATCAAGGACCTCAAGGTCAAAGGCTCCTCGCTGGTGGTCAAGGTCGGCACCAAGGTCAAAGGCATCCGCCTGGTCGACGGCGACCACGACATCGACTGCAAGATCGACGGTATCGGCGCGATGAAACTCAAGTCCGAGTTCGTCAGAAAAGTCTGAGCCCTGCTTAACGGGCCGCCTGAGCGCGACATACAGCGCGCACGCACAAGTGCCCGAGCGATTCGGCGCCCTCCCTCCAGCGCCAGCAGCGCCGCGAGGGAGATGCCGCCAACACTGCGCACACCTACCCAGACCACATAGCCGTTACATCCCAATGCTGCGGGGGACAGCCGTTCGCCTGTGCGGCATTCTGCGGCACAGTAGCACTCGGCCACTTGCCGGATGGGGTATGGTCGGCGCCGCAGATTCGGAGGCGCCCCGCGCGCACCACAAAAAAACTCTGCCAACAATCCACGCAGTCGTCTGGGCGACGCTGCCAACACGGCCTGTAGCCGCACTCAACGCTATGCATAAGGAAGACAAACATGACGCAGCAACTCAACGCCAAAGCCATCGTGGCCGGAGTCGCCGGCCTGTTGCTGGTGGGAGGCTTCATGGGGGCCTGGTACACCGTGGATGAAACCGAGCGTGGTGTGCTGCTGCGCAACGGCGCGCTGGTCGGCGTGATCGAGCCCGGTCTGTCGTTCAAGTTTCCGTTTATCGAGTCGGTCAAGCTGCTCTCCACCCAGAGCCAGGTCACCATCTACGACCGGCTGCAGGCCTACAGCAAGGACCAGCAGGCCGCGACCCTGCGCGTGTCGGTGTCCTGGCACGTGGTGCCCTCGGAAGTGGCCAAGGTGTACACCGCCTACCAGACCATCGAGGGCATGAAAGACCGGCTGATCAGCCGGCAGGTGCCGACCCAGGTGGAGAACGTGTTCGGCCGCTACAACGCCGTGGCCGCCGTGCAGAATCGCGGGCAACTGGTCAGCGACATCTCCGCTGCGATCAAGAAAGGCATCGAAGGCCCGGTGATGATTGACAGCGTGCAAGTCGAAAACATCGACTTCTCCGACGCCTACGAGAAGGCCGTGGAAGCGCGCATGACTGCCGAAGTGCAGGTAAAAACCCGCGAGCAGCAACTGGCCACCGAACAGGTGCAGGCGCAGATCCGCGTGACCCAGGCGCAGGCCGAGGCCGACTCCAAGCTGGCCCAGGCCAAGGCCGATGCCGAAGCCACCCGCCTGCGCGGCCAGGCCGAAGCCGAAGCCATTCGCGCGCGCGCCGAAGCCCTGGCAAGCAACCAGAACCTGATTGAACTGACCAAGGCCGAGCGCTGGAACGGCGTATTGCCGACCACCGTACTGCCGGGCGGCACCCTGCCGTTTATCGATGCCAGCAAGTAAGCTAGGCGCCTTGCACGCTACGCTCGCCTGCCTAGCGCATGGCCAGCGTGGCGGCCCAATCGAACAGGAGCTGGTTATGCGCAGCATCCCCACCGTAATGACCCTCGCCATCCTGCTCGTCCTGGCCGGCTGCGGCCTTGGCGAAACCGCCGCCACTGCCGCGCTGCAGGCCAAGCAGGCGGAGCAGGCTCAGCAGCAGATGGCGCAGCTCAAACTGCAGGTCGAGCAGGCCAACCAACTGAGCCAGCAACGCCTCGAAGAAGCCCGCCAGAACGCCGAATAGCGCAGGAATCTGGCCACCCGCCGAACCACGCAGCAGGTAACAGCCTTCGCGCTCTGCGACCTGTTGCCTATGGCGTTCGGTCATCCTTCCGCAGTATGTTCTGGGCATGCTCATTCAAGGATGACCCATGAACACCAAAGCCCCCTCCGCGCGTTATGCCGCGCGCCCGCAGGATGACGACACGCAAAAGCGCCTGGCGGTATTGATCGACGCCGACAACGCCCAGGCCTCGATCATCGAAGGCCTGTTCGAGGAGATCGCCAAGTTCGGCGTCGCCAGCGTCAAACGCATCTACGGCGACTGGACCCAGCCCAACCTCGGCAGCTGGAAGAAGGTGCTACTCGACCACTCCATCCAGCCGGTGCAGCAGTTCGCCTACACCCGCGGCAAGAACGCCACCGACAGCGCGCTGATCATCGACGCCATGGACCTGCTCTATACCGGACGCTTCGATGGCTTCTGCCTGGTCTCCAGCGACAGCGACTTCACCCGCCTGGCCGCCCGCCTGCGCGAGGAAGGCCTGACCGTGTACGGCTTCGGCGAAGAGAAAACCCCTTCGCCATTCGTCTCGGCCTGCGACAAGTTCATCTACACGGAAATACTCCGCCCCGAGACCAACGAGCCCGCCGCCCGCAACGACAAGCCGCAGCCGCCGGCCACGGACAAGACGCCTGCCGAGCCGGCCAAGCCGAGCAGTCAAAACAAACAACAGAAAGCCCCGGTGGACTTTATCGCCAAGGTCATCGATGACAACGACGACGAAGACGGCTGGGTGGAACTCGGCGTGCTCGGGCAGAACATCAGCAAACTGCGCCCGGCGTTCGATGCGCGGCTGTATGGGTGCAAGAAGCTCAGTGAGTTGATCAAGGGGCAGGCCAAGCGCTTTGAGTTGCAGGTCAGGGGGAGTAGTGCGACGGGGGGAGAGGCGTTGTATGTGAGGAACAAAAAAAGTGGAAAATGAAAGCCGTGTAACAACCCCGCAGAAAACTCATGAAAAACCGCGAGCAAAACACCGCAAATGACAGATGAAATCTTTGCCTACTTATTACCAGAATACATAAATGAAATAACTGAGCTAGCAGCCAAACAAGACTGGATCACACACAACTTCAACACAGAAAACGCATCAGAAACCTACAACCCGGCCAACTATTTAAACAACATAGAACTAGAAAAAACCACTTACATCCTGCATTTAGATTTAAATATTTATCAATTTTTGTTAAACGGCGCAAGAAAAGGCGGAGACAACGAACAATACAGGGCAGCAGCCGCGCTTATCACTTTCTGTCAAATTGCAAATATTGAAGTCGACCCAACCTATCCAGCATATGAAAAACTCAACCACAACGAAGAAAAACTTAGCGAAGTTCTTTCCGACCTAGAACTATTCCACAGAATAAACAACTCCCGCCCTAACCAATTAGCAAAATATGCTCTAGGGCACTCGGAAAAAATACTAACAGATAGCCAATACAGCCTAAATAAAATACGAGTCGGGCACGAGCTCACGAAATACAAAAAACTAAAGGAGTGGGACTCTTTATACCTTATGATTCTATGCATAACACGCATAGACACATCAAACACCCCAAGACATAAAAAACTTGAAGAGTTCGTCAAGTGGACGATACTTAAATTTAGAAAGTCGCTCGTCGCTATAACTTATGCAGCTGTACTCTTTAGCAATCGTCCACTCAAACGCATGATGAAGTACAAATTTAGCCATAGCAAAGTCGAAAAGAAAAACCACATAACGAACATGACCTGGGATCTTTACATAATGGATCAATACTTCAAATCATGGATAAAAAAAGACACCTCGGAATTCCTATTCGCCAGTGCCGACAAAGCGTTTTGCAACCTATTAAGACTTGCTGTAAACATACAAAAAACCCAAAACCTCGACCCCCTAAAAGAATATTTACCTGATGACAACTGGGAAAAATTAAACCAATCACTCAACCAATCCAATATCGATACAACACCAAACAGAGCCTACAACTCAGAGCACTGGGGTCATCAATATCGTCAAAAACTAATAGAAGACCTCGAAAACCAATTATTTTAAATAAACCACAGAAACCATAAAAGGCATTAAGCGCAGCGATACCCATCAACTACCTCACAAGCAACCAGCCAAATTTCAGGCTTTAGTCCGCCGCACTTTTATTACCGACAATTACGGGCTTCGCCCTTACGGCGAGTCACTTGATTCGCTTCGCTCACCCTACCGGCCAGCCTGCGGCTGTTACTCCGCTTCGCTGCGTTTCTCTTTACTCGCGCGAAAGAGACTTTTTATATCAGTGGCAGCAAAGAGAAAGCGCGCCCGACATACGGGTCTGACCTGCGGCCAGACTTCCCTCGTTCCGGCACTGTTCCGAGGGTCGTCACGAAGGGCCATCCCTGGCCCATCGTTCCTCGTTTGGCATCCATGCCAAACGCCCCTCTGCACAGCACCTCCACTCGGCCTCCTGACGGGACCCGGAGACCGCATCGTCTATAGGTTTTGTGTACGCCTTTGATCGTTCCCACGCTCCGCGTGGGAACGATCATTAAAGCCAACGCCATGCTCCGTCGAGACAATAAATTCGAGCCGGGACAACGCCCCTTTCCAGCAGGCCGAACGCAATCGTTGTGGAGTGGGTTGAGCGGCATGGATGCCGCGAGAGCCGCGATGGGCCAGGGATGGCCCTTCGTGGGGGGCCGCCTAGGTCGGGCCCTCGGAGCAATGATGGAGTGAGGGAAGTCGAGCGCAGCGAGACGGGGACGCCTAGTCACGTATGGAGGGGCAAGACCTTTTGGTTCCTTTTGGCGGGGCCGGCCGTCCGGGCGACTGCCAAAAGGAACTCGCCGTAAGGGCGAAACCTTATGATCAGGCAATGAAAGTGTCGCGCCGAACCACGGCCTTAACCGTTGCTACCGCTTCGCGGCCAAGGCCGCTCCCACATGGAGCCTGCAACCATCAGCCGATGACCAACCGATGGGTATCGCTGCGCTCCACCACATCCTACGAAGCCAAGACCGCTGACGCGCTGGAGCATAGAACGATCAGACTTCAGCTCGAAATCAGGGCTGCAACTGCTGCAGGTAGGCGGCCAGAGCCGCTATCTGCGAGTCGCTGAAATCGGCGGCGACAGACATCATCACCGAGCCGGCGCGGCTCGGGTCCTTATCACGAAACCGGGTCAGCGCCTTGCGCAGGTACTCGGCCGGCTGCCCGGCCAGACGCGGAGTATCGTTGCGGCCTTGAGCCTTGTCGCCATGACAGCCCGTGCAGATCGTCTCGAACATCTGCTTGCCCTGCTGTTGCTGGGCCGCGTCCACCTCCGCGCTGTGCGGCAACAACTGCTGCTGGCCGAAGTAGATGGCGATGTTCACTCGATCTTCCTGGGTCAGGTTCGGCGCAAGCTTGGACATGACGTAATCCTTGCGCTCGCCGCTGGCGAACTTCTCGAAGGAGTTGAACAGGTACACCGGGTTCTGCTCAGCCAGGTTGGGAATGTGCGGGCGTTTGCTATTGCCGTTTTCACCGTGGCAGTTGCCGCAGAAACGAATCCGTTCCTGCCCGGCGGCATAGGCCTGCTGACGCAGGGTGGGGTCGTCGTTGAGCTGGTTGAAGCGTTGCATGGCCGCGTCGTTGGCCCAGGCCTGGAGGGCGATGCAACTGAAAAGCACGAGGGCGAGCGCGCGCATGGCGGGAGTCCTTATCCTGGTTTTCGCCTAGTGGCCTGTGCGCTGAGTGGGTTGACTCAAGTTCGGCTGACTGAGGTTCTGAGGCAAGACACTGCAACGAGTCATGGCACGCAGTATCAGCGCCCCAGAAGCCGGAAATGCTTCATTGAACCAGCCGCACAGGCCACTAAGGCGGGAATTCGAGGGCGCGACTATAGAGACAAGAACAAGCTCATACCCCGGCGCAGATCAATCAAATGGCAGATTGGCGACACTTAGTGGCGGTCGAGGCGCGGCGGCGGCCTCCAGCCATCTGGCCTCGTCCTGCTCGGGTGCTATACCTACCAACGGGACAGCGCACGCCCCATGAGCAGGCCAGGGGCGAATGGGGAGACCGTCATGCCACGGCTAATTCTCGGCCACACCACCGAGTCATCGATCAAAATATGGGTCCGCGCCTCGCTGCGCTGGCCGGTAGCGTTCATCGCCCTGTTCGAAGACAGTGGGCTGGTGAAACTCGGCAGCATTTCGATCGAGACGCAGGCGGCCGAATTCCATACCGCCGTGCATGAATGGACGGGCCTCAAGGCCAACACCGATTACCGAGTCAAGGTCTACTTCGGCAAGACCAGGAAGGATCGCCCCGAGGCACTGATCCGCGACGCCTACAGCGAAGGCCGCTTCACCACCTTCCCTGCCAGCGACCAGGCCAGCGATTTCACCTTCATCCTCGGTTCCTGCAACCTGCATTCGCTGGGCATCATCGAGCGCCCGGATCAGGCCTGGAGCAGCATTTCGCAGATCGCCAAGGCCGCGAAAGCGCGCTTCATGATTCATGCCGGGGACCAGATCTACGCCGACATTCCCTTCAAGCCGAGCAGCAGCCTGGAGCATTACCGCGACAAGTACCTGGATGCCTGGGATGACTGCGTGCCCGCGCGCAAGGTGCTGACCGAGCTGCCGCACTACATGGTCATGGACGACCATGAGATCACCAACAACTTCGACAACTGCCGGGCCGAACTCGACCGCACGCTGCCGCTGATCGCGCTGAAGGTCTACTGGGAGTTCCAGCACTCACACAACCCGTCGGCCGCGGCCAACCTGCACCGCTACCATTACGTGTTCAACTTCGGCGATGTGCAGTTCTTTGCCACCGACACGCGCTCGAAGCGTGACTCCAGCCGCGGCCAGATGATCGACGAGGTACAGATGACTGCCCTGCTGGCGTGGATGAGCAAATACAAGGATCACAGCAAATTCGTCATCAGCAGCGTGCCCTTTGTCGGTGAGGTGCTGAATCCCGACCGGGACAAATGGTGCGACCCGATCTATGACGCGCAGCGCTTGAAGATACTCAACCACGTGCTCGACAAGGACATCAATCACCTGACCTTTCTCACCGGCGACATGCACACCTCCTACCACGCCACGATGGAAGTCACCGATACCACCAAGCCCTATAAAGCGCCCAGGATCATCCACGAATTGATGTCCAGCCCGATCAACCAGTTCACCCCGAGCCTGCCCGCCAAGAGCCACTACGCCACGACCGCCAGCCGGCAGATCGAGCACATCAGCTACAGTGCGCAGATCCACGACAAGTCCTACTACGGCAGCCACTCGAACGTCATGGCGATCAGCGTGAGCGCGGATAAGACCATCGGTTACGAGATATTCAGAACTACTACTAATCGAATCAAACCGGCGATTAAAGGCGAGTTCTAATCCCCGGCCAAGGCACGTCCTGCCCGGCGCATCGGGCAGACAGCGTTGCCAAATCGCAGGCATGAAAAAGGCCAGTCATCTGACTGGCCTTCTTTGTTTACCGCCCTGCTCGCTTAGCCATTGCTGGGGAAGGCGAACTGCGCCGCCTCGTGGCTGGCGCGCTGCGGCCAGCGCTGGGTGATCGCCTTGCGCCGGGTGTAGAAGCGTACGCCGTCCGGGCCGTAGGCGTGCAGGTCGCCGAACAGCGAGCGCTTCCAGCCGCCAAAGCTGTGGTAGGCCACCGGCACCGGCAGCGGCACGTTGACGCCGACCATGCCGACTTCGATCTCGTCGCAGAACAGCCGCGCCGACTCGCCGTCGCGGGTGAAGATACAGGTGCCGTTGCCGTATTCGTGGTCGTTGATCAGCTGCATGGCCTCTTCCAGGCTGCCCACGCGGACGATGCACAGCACCGGGCCGAAGATCTCGTCGGTGTAGATGCTCATCTCCGGGGAAACCTTGTCGAACAGGGTGCCGCCGATGAAGAAGCCGTTCTCGTTACCGCTGACGCTCAGGCCACGGCCGTCTACCACCAGCTCGGCACCGGCGGCCACGCCGGCATCGATATAGCCGGTGACCCGCTCCTTGGCGGCGCCTGTGACCAGCGGGCCCATGTCCAGGCCGCAGCTGGTGCCGGCGCCGATCTTCAGCTCATGGATTTGCGGTGCAATCTTCTGCACCAGGGCATCGGCGATCTGGTCGCCGACGCACACGGCCACCGAGATGGCCATGCAGCGCTCGCCGCAGGAGCCGTAGGCCGCGCCCATCAGCGCGCTGACCGCGTTATCCAGGTCGGCATCGGGCATCAGCACGGCGTGGTTCTTCGCCCCGCCGAGGGCCTGCACACGCTTGCCGCGCTTGGTGCCTTCGCTGTAGATGTATTCGGCGATCGGGGTCGAGCCGACGAAGCTCAGGGCCTTGACTTCCGGGGCCTCGATCAGCGCGTCGACCGCTTCCTTGTCACCGTGCACCACATTGAGCACGCCCTTGGGCAGGCCGGCCTCTTGCAACAGTTCGGCGATCAGCAGGGTCGAGCTGGGATCGCGCTCGGAGGGCTTGAGGATGAAGCAGTTGCCGCAGACGATGGCCAGCGGGTACATCCACAGCGGCACCATGGCCGGGAAGTTGAACGGGGTGATGCCGGCCACTACGCCGATCGGCTGGAAGTCGCTCCAGGCGTCGATGTCCGGGCCGACGTTACGGCTGTATTCGCCCTTGAGGATTTCAGGGGCCGCGCAGGCGTACTCGACGTTCTCGATGCCGCGCTTGAGTTCGCCGGCAGCGTCTTCCAGGGTCTTGCCGTGTTCTTCGCTGATCAGCTGGACGATCTTCGCTTCGTTCTGCTCGAGCAGGAACTTGAAGCGGAACATCACCTGGGCACGCTTGGCCGCCGGGGTCTTGCGCCAGGCCGGGAACGCGGCCTTGGCGGCGTCGATGGCCTGCTGCACGGTGGCGCGATCGGCCAGGGCCAGCTGGCGAATCGCCGCGCCGGTGGAAGGGTTGAACACCTCGGTGGTGCGGCCGGTGCCGGCAATGCGCTCGCCGTTGATCAGGTGGGTGATGGTGGGCATGCGGTATTCCTCAATAACTAATCTGTTTGTGTAGGAGCCAGCTCGCTGGCGATCAGCCTTTCAAGCATCGCCAGCAAGCTGGCTCCTACCGGGGATAGGGCGTTAATCCAGCTTGTTCAGGGTCTCGCCGACGGCGCTGAACACCCGGTCGAGGTCTTCCATCCTGGCGTTGAAGGTCGGCCCGAACTGCAGGGTGTCGCCGCCGAAACGCACATAGAAGCCGGCCTTCCACAGGGCCATGCCGGCCTCGAATGGACGGATCGACGGATCGCCGTCGCGCGGGGCGATCTGGATCGCGCCGGCCAGGCCGCAGTTGCGAATGTCGAGAATGTGCTTGGCGCCTTTCAGACCATGCAGGGCGTTGGCGAACTGCGGCGCCAGCTCGGCGGCCTGTTGCACCAGGTTCTCGCGCTTGAGCAGTTCCAGCGAGGCCAGGCCGGCGGCGCAGGCCACCGGGTGCGCGGAATAGGTGTAGCCATGGGTGAATTCGACCATGTGCTCGGGCGAGGGCTGGTTCATGAAGGTCTGGTAGATCTCGCTGCTGGCGATCACTGCGCCCAGCGGAACCGCGCCATTGGTGATCTGCTTGGCGGTGTTCATGATGTCCGGGGTGACGCCGAAATACTCGGCACCGGTCCACTTGCCCATACGGCCGAATGCGGTGATCACTTCATCGAAGATCAGCAGGATATTGTGCTGCGTGCAGATCTCGCGCAGCCGTTGCAGGTAGCCCACCGGCGGCACTATGACCCCGGCCGAGCCGGACATCGGCTCGACTATCACCGCGGCGATGTTCGACGCGTCGTGCAGTTCGATCAGCTTGAGCAGCTCGTTGGCCAGCTCGACGCCGCCCGTGGCGGCCATGCCATTGGTGTACTCCAGCCCCGCCTGCAGGGTGTGCGGCAGGTGGTCGACGTCCATGAACTGGCCGTACATCTTGCGGTTGCCGCCGATGCCACCGAGGCTGGTGCCGGCGACGTTGACCCCGTGATAGCCACGGGCGCGGCCGATGAACTTGGTCTTGGCCGGCTGGCCCTTCAGGCGCCAGTAGGCCTTGGCCATCTTCACCGAGGTGTCGGCGCACTCGGAGCCGGAACTGGTGAAGAACACATGGTTCAAGCCATCCGGCACCAGCTCGACCAGTTGCTCGGCCAATTGGAAGGCCAAGGGGTGGCCGTATTGGAAGCCCGGTGAGTAGTCGAGGGTGCCGAGCTGCTTGGCCACGGCCTCCTGAATTTCCTTGCGCGAATGTCCGGCACCGCAGGTCCACAGGCCGGACAGGCTGTCGTAGACCTTACGCCCGCTCTCGTCGGTCAGCCAGCTGCCTTCGGCGCCGACGATAAAGCGCGGGTCGCGCTGAAAGTTGCGGTTGGCGGTAAACGGCATCCAGTGCGCATCCAGCTTGAGCTGGCTGGCCAGGGGCACGGTGGCGGTCTGCTGCATGTTCATGGGGCGGCCTCGCAATCAAGAACAGGGCATGTGGGAGAGTTGCCAACCAAGGTGCCACGGGCATACAGTCTGAAAAACCCAACTCTTCTTACCTTTAGTTAACTGGCTACTAAACTAATGAGCACACGCCGCTCCGAACCCCTGGCCCAGGTCAGCGACTTCGATATCCGCCTGTTGAAGCTGTTTCGCAGCGTCGCCGAATGCGGCGGTTTCTCCGCAGCCGAGAGCGTGCTGGGCATCGGCCGCTCGGCGATCAGCCAGCAGATGAGTGACCTCGAACAACGCCTCGGCCTGCGCCTGTGCCAACGCGGTCGCGCAGGGTTTGCCCTGACCGAGGAGGGCCGCGAGGTGTACCAGTCGACCCAGCAACTGCTGGCCGCACTGGAGAGCTTTCGCACCGAGGTCAACGGCCTCCACCAGCACCTGCGCGGCGAGCTGAATATCGGCCTCACCGACAACCTGGTGACGGTGCCGCACATGCGCATCACCAACGCCCTGGCCTTGCTCAAGGAGCGCGGCCCGGAGGTGCGCATCCATATCCGCATGACCCCGCCGAGCGAGGTCGAACAAGGCGTGCTCGACGGCCGCCTGCATGTCGGCGTGGTGCCGCAAGCCGGCGCCCTGTCCGGGCTGGACTACCAGACCCTGTACGACGAACGCTCGCTGCTGTATTGCGCGGTCGGCCACCCGCTGTTCTATGTCGACGACCAGCAATTGGAGGACGCGCGCCTGGATGCCCAGGACGCGATCGCGCCGACCTTCCGCCTGCCGCCGGAGGTGCAGAGCCATTATCAGCAGCTCAATTGCACGGCCAGCGCCTCGGACCGCGAGGGCATGGCCTTCCTGATTCTCACCGGGCGTTATATCGGCTACCTGCCGGATCACTATGCCGCCGCCTGGGTGCAACAGGGCCGTCTGCGCGCGCTGAAAGCGGACACGCGCTTCCACGATCTCAGCCTGGCGGCGGTAACGCGCAAGGGCCGCCGCCCACATCTGGTCCTGGAGAGCTTTCTCGAAGCCCTGGCAGCCACCGCCTGAGCACAGCGCGCAGCGTTAGCAGGTATGCCTAGTCAGGCCGCGCCGCGCGAGGCGACGGTGATACCAGCGCTGCACCGGCTCGCGCAGGGTGTCGTAGGCCCAGTTATAGAGGTAGGTGTAGGGCAGGAAGAACAGCAGCAAGCCGATGTCCATCAGCAGCGCGGCGAGCAAACCGATGTCCAGCCACCAGGCGGCAAACGGCACGCAGATGACGATCAGCCCACCTTCGAACAGCATGGCGTGGGTCAGCCGCACCGGCACGCTCAGGCCGATACCCCAGCGCCGCCGCAGCTGATCGAACGCCCGATTGAACAGCACGTTCCAGATCAAGGCGAATAGGCAGGTGGCGACTGTCACCACGCCCATAGCATGCCACTCGGTGGCCATTGCCCAGGCCAGCAGCGGGGTGCTGAGCACGATCGCGAGGATTTCAAAGCCCAGCGCTTGAAAGATCCGCTCGCGCAAAGATTTGTCGGCTTGCATGCTTGCCCCTGTCGGTCTGTCGATTGATGAGTTGCCATGATCACCGCGCCTATAGATACTTCAAAGTTAATAACCATCGACAAAGGCGATAGTTGATGCCCTCCTCCGACGCCTTGCAGGCCTTCGTTCAAGCCGCGTCCTACGGTTCTTTCTCGGCCGCGGCGCGCAAGCTGGGCAAAAGCCAGTCGACCATCAGCGCGGCGATCGCCAACCTGGAAGCCGACCTGGGCTTGATCCTGTTCGACCGCAGCAGCCGCAAGCCAAGCCTGACCGAGCATGGCCGGGTAATGCTGCGCAGCGCCGAAGTGGTGCTGGCGGCGAACAACCGCCTCGAGCGCGCCGCCCATGAACTGGCGCAGGGTCTGGAGTCGAAACTGACCGTCGTGCTGTCGGACACCTACCAGTCCGACCGCTTCGAACTGGCGCTCAGCGAGTTTCAACAGCGCTACCCGGACCTGGAGCTGGAATGCCTGATTGCCGAGTGCGAAGACCTGTTGGCGTTCGTCCAGCAAGGCCGCGCGCAACTTGGCTTCGTCGAGGCGCAGGCCGTCTACCCGCCGGAAATCAGTGCCTGCGCCGTGGCAGAGGGCTCGGACATGGCCCTCTACGTCGCCGCCAGCCATCCACTGGCGGCCCTGGCAAACGTCAGCAGCGACGCGCTGCATGAGCATCGCGAACTGCGCCTGGCCACGGTGCTGAACAGCGCCAGCAGCTCCGCGCGCGGCCGCTCCTGGTCCGCCCCGAGCTACCTGATGCTGATGGAAATGGCCGAGCAGGGTTTTGGTTGGGCGCCGATCCCCCGCTGGTTGGTAGGTCGTTACGGTTCCGGCTCGTTATGCGAACTCAAGGTGCACGGCTGGCCGCGGCAGATCATGGTCGACGCGGTGTCGTCGAAGTTCCACGCGCTCGGGCCGGCCGGAAGCTGGCTTTTCGACAAGATGACCGAGTAAGCCAGCGCGCTCTGTGGCTGGCTGCTGCGCATCCGTGCCGGCGTTTTCTACCGCTCGCGCTTGTCACCTCGCCGACAGTGGGTTATCAGTGCTGTCATTGCGCCCCTTGAACCGCTCGGAACCGCCCATGACCCTTGAAGTCCCTGCGCACAGCGCCAACTCCGCCGACAAACCCGCCGGTCGCATCCGCCAGAAAAACGAAGAAGCTATCCTCGCCGCAGCCGAAGAGGAATTCGCCCGTCACGGCTTCAAGGGCACCAGCATGAACACCATCGCGCAGACCGTCGGCCTGCCCAAAGCCAACCTGCACTATTACTTCAACAACAAGCTGGGCCTGTACCTGGCGGTGCTGAGCAACATCCTCGAGCTGTGGGACAGCACCTTCAACAGCCTCAGCGTCGACGACGACCCGGCCGAGGCGCTGGCCCGCTATATCCGCGCCAAGCTGGAGTTCTCCCGGCGCTACCCCAAGGCTTCGCGGATCTTCGCCATGGAAGTGATCAGCGGCGGCGAATGTCTGTCGGAGTATTTCAATCAGGACTACCTGACCTGGTTCCGTGGCCGCGCCGCGGTGTTCGAGGCTTGGATCGCCGCAGGCAAGATCGACCCGATCGACCCGGTACACCTGATTTTCCTGCTGTGGGGCAGCACCCAACACTACGCCGACTTCGCCTCGCAGATCTGTCGCGTCACCGGCCGCACGCGCCTGACCAAGCAGGACTTCGAGGACGCCAGCGACAACCTGACCCGCATCATCCTCAAGGGCTGCGGCCTGACCCCGCCAGCTGGCTGAGCCCACGGAACACCATGCCTTTTACCCTCATCACCCCCTGCGACTACCGCGAAGAAATTCGCAAGAGCCGCTTTCTTGCCCAGGCCGTAGCGGTCGCCAGCGCGGCCGAGGCGCAGGCGGCGGTCGAACGACTCAGCGACCACAGCGCCTCGCACAACTGTTGGGCCTGGAAGGTCGGCCAGCAGTACCGTTTCAGTGACGATGGCGAACCGGGCGGCACCGCCGGCCGGCCGATTCTCGCCGCCATCGAGGGCCAGGACTGCGATCAGCTGGTGGTCGTAGTCACCCGCTGGTACGGCGGCATCCAGCTCGGTACCGGCGGCCTGGCCCGCGCCTATGGCGGCAGCGCCAACAAATGCCTGCAGGCCGCCGAACGCCTGGAACTGGTACAACGCAGCCGCTGCGCCTGCCACTGCGCCTTCGCCGAACTGCCCCTGCTCAAGGCGCGTCTGAGCGAACTGGACGCTTTGCTGGAGCAGGAAGCCTTCGATGCCGAAGGTGCCGAACTGCAGCTGGCCCTGCCCGAAGCGCGGGTCGCCGACTTGCAGCAACTCCTGGCCGGCATCAGCCGTGGACGGATAGTGTTGCGCCGGGTGTAGCGACCGCTGACGACCGAGGCGGCGACAAAAGGCCGTTGATCCTGACTCGCAGGGCAGGTATCGTCTGCGCACGTCATTCGACGCACCTGGATCAGCAGACAGGGTCAACACTGAGCTGGCTAACCTGAAATCAACCTCAGAGGAGCCTGCTCATGGCAGCTACCCGTATCTGGATCAAGAACCCCCTGGCCATCTTCACCGCCAACCAGCTGGACGCCGCCGGCGGCCTGGTGATCGAGGATGGCGTCATCGCCGAAGTGCTCAGCGCCGGGCAACAGCCCAGCCGCCCCTGTGAGCGGACCTTCGATGCCCGCGAGCACGTGGTGCTGCCGGGGCTGATCAACACCCATCATCACTTCTACCAGACCCTCACCCGCGCCTGGGCGCCGGTGGTCAACCAGCCGCTGTTCCCCTGGCTGAAGACCCTATACCCGGTGTGGGCACGCCTGACTCCAGAGAAACTCGCCCTGGCGACCAAGGTGGCCCTGGCCGAGCTGCTGCTGTCCGGCTGCAGCACCGCGGCGGATCATCATTACCTGTTCCCCGGCGGTCTGGAAAACGCCATCGACGTACAGGTCGAGGTGGTGCGCGAGCTGGGCATGCGCGCCATGCTCACGCGCGGTTCCATGAGTCTGGGCGAGGCCGACGGCGGCCTGCCGCCGCAGCAGACCGTGCAGCAGGGCGAGGTGATTCTGGCCGACAGCCAACGCTTGATCGGCGCCTACCATGAGCGCGGCGTCGGCGCGCAGATCCAGATCGCCCTGGCGCCCTGCTCGCCGTTCTCGGTGACCCAGGAGATCATGCTCGCCAGTGCCGAACTGGCCGGCAAGCTGGACGTACGCCTGCACACCCACCTGGCGGAAACCCTCGACGAGGAAGACTTCTGCCTGCAGCGTTTCGGCCTGCGCACCGTGGATTACCTGGACAGCGTCGGCTGGCTCGGCCCACGTACCTGGCTGGCCCATGGCATCCACTTCAATCCGGACGAAATCGCCCGCCTCGGCGCCGCCGGCACCGGCATCAGTCACTGCCCCAGCTCGAACATGCGCCTGGCCTCGGGCATCTGCCCGACCCTGGAGCTCGAAGCCGCCGGCGCGCCAATCGGCCTGGGCGTCGATGGTTCGGCCTCCAACGACGCCTCCAACATGATTCTCGAAGCGCGCCAGGCCCTGTACCTGCAGCGCCTGCGCTACGGCGCCGAGAAGATCACCCCAGAGCTGGTGCTGGGTTGGGCCAGCCAGGGGTCGGCCAAGCTGCTGGGACGCAGTGACATCGGCGAACTGGCCGTCGGCAAGCAAGCCGACCTGGCCCTGTTCAAGCTCGACGAGCTGCGCTTCTCCGGTAGCCACGATCCACTCTCGGCCCTGTTGCTGTGCGGCGCCGACCGCGCCGACCGGATGATGATCGGCGGTACCTGGCGGGTGATCGACGGACAGATCGAAGGCCTGGATGTGGCGCAATTGATCGCCGACCACCGCCAGGCGGCCAGGCAGCTGATCGCCGGCTGACGAAGCTCCTGTAGGAGCCAGCTTGCTGGCGATGCTTTGCTCGATCGCCACCTTGCTGGCTCCTACGCGCTGCGCACGCCTGCCATGGCAAGGGTTAAACTGCCAAGCGACCACGCTGATCGAGAGAACCAACCATGTACGACTGGCTCAACGCCCTGCCCAAGGCGGAACTGCACCTGCACCTGGAGGGTTCGCTGGAGCCCGAACTGCTGTTCGCCCTGGCCGCACGCAACAAGATTGCCCTGCCCTGGAACGATGTCGAAGCGCTGCGCGGCGCCTACGCCTTCAACAACCTGCAGGAATTTCTCGACCTCTATTACCAGGGCGCCGACGTGCTGCGCACCGAGCAGGACTTCTATGACCTGACCTGGGCCTACCTGCAAAAGTGCAAGGCGCAGAACGTCATCCACACCGAGCCCTTCTTCGACCCGCAGACCCACACCGACCGCGGCATTCCTTTCGAGGTGGTGCTCGGTGGCATTCGTCAGGCGCTCAAGGATGGCCAACAACAACTGGGCATCAGCTCGGGACTGATCCTCAGCTTCCTGCGTCACCTGCCCGAAGACGAGGCGTTCAAGACCCTCGAACAGGCCAGACCGTTTCGCGATGCCTTTATCGCCGTCGGCCTCGACAGCTCGGAGATGGGCCACCCGCCCAGCAAGTTCCAGCGGGTGTTCGACAAGGCGCGCAGCGAGGGCTATCTGAGCGTGGCCCACGCTGGCGAGGAAGGTCCACCCGAGTACATCTGGGAGGCCCTGGACCTGCTGAAGATCCAGCGCATCGACCACGGCGTGCGCGCCATCGAGGACGAGCGGCTGATGCAGCGGATCATCGACGAGCAGATCCCGCTGACCGTCTGCCCGCTGTCGAATACCAAGTTGCGGGTGTTCGAGGACATGCGCCAGCACAACATCCTCGAGATGCTCGATCGCGGGGTGAAGGTCACTGTGAACTCGGACGACCCTGCCTACTTCGGCGGTTACGTCAGCGAAAACTTCGCCGCCCTGCACGACAGCCTGGGCATGACCCGCGAGCAGGCACAACGCCTGGCGCAGAACAGTCTGGATGCACGCTTGGCCTGAAACAGGGATTGCCGGCTGTGCGTGTCTCCACGCACAGCCGGCGGCCTGGAGGGAAACCTGTCTGGCTGCCGTTTCTAGATGGTGGGATATAGCGGACAGGGTTCAGTAGCCACCCTTTTCATCCTCGAACTCATGTTTGACCACCTTGCCGCTGACCGGGTCGAAGTAGATTTCGACCTTGCGCTTGTCCTTGTCGTAACCGTAGATCTCGTAGCAGTTGCCGCCAGTGACCTTGAACTTCTTGATCTCGTAACCCTGCAGCACCAGTTCCTGCTGGAAGTCGTCCTGATCTTGCCAGGTGGTTTGGTCGGCCGTAGTGCATTCGGTCTTGGCCAACGCCAACGGACTTAGAAAAGCCAGGAACGATAGAACGATCGCGCGCATAGGTGACTCCTCATGATTGGTGAATTATCAGTTAATAACTCTAGTTCAAAGCACAGATGAGAATCAGCGGATAGATACGACGCACTTCTATCAGCCCGGCCTTTGCCACCTCGCCCCTTAGCCGGCGAAATGCGATCTCGGAACTTGTTGTGCTGGCCGAGCCGAGTCCTGAAGTTTTTCCACGCAGTGCCGAAACACAAGAAGCTATACCCTGCCCAATGGATGGCAATATAGTGGCAAAGCCATATTTACCCATACTTGGTACGTTACCGTCGCCGAGGTTGCCGATCGCATGAAACAGCCCCTGTTCAACTGCCCAGTCACCCGCAACTTACTGCTGGCAGCACTGGCCTGCCTGTCGTTGCAAGCCGTGGCAGGCGAGGCGATCCAGATCGTCACAGAGGAGTTGCCCCCCTACAACATGACCCAGGACGGGCGACTCACCGGTATGAGCACCGAAGTCGTGCAGGCGGTGCTGGAGGAAATCGGTGAACAGGCAAGCATCCAGTCAATGCCCTGGGCACGCGCCTACGACATCGCCCTGAATGCCGAGAACGTGCTGATCTACTCGATCGCTCGCACCGCCCAGCGCGAGAAGCTGTTCAAGTGGGTGGGCATCGTCGCGCCGATGCACTGGTACCTGTACTCGTTACCCCAACGCAACATCCAACTCAAGCAACTCGACGACGCGCGCCCGTACCAGATTGGCACCGTCCAGGAAGACGCCGGTGAACAGTACCTGGTGGCCCAGGGCTTCACCGTCGGCAAGAACCTGCAGTCGAGCAACAAGTACGCACACAACTACGAAAAGCTCACCCTGGGACGCATCGACCTGTGGGTCGCCAACGACCTGAACGCTCGCTATCTGGTGCGTCAGGCCGGTGACGAGCCGGCCAAGGTGCTGATACCCACGCTGAGCCTGCCCGACCTGGGCAGTGGCGATGGGCTGAACATGGCCTTCAGCCGACAGACCCCGGACGCCACCGTCGAACGCTTCCGCAAGGGCCTGAAGGCCATCCGCGACAACGGTACCTATGACGCCATCGCCAAGAGGTGGCTGTAGCGTGCGCACGCCGCCTGCCAGCGAGCTTGTCGCCGAGATGCCGGCACGGGTGCTGCCCGCCAGCTCGCTTGGACGCCGCCTGGTGCTGGCGACGCTGACATTTTGCGCGCTGTTCACCCTGGTCACCGTAACCGTGCGCACCGGCTCGGCGTGGAACGGCAACTTGACCGCGATGACCGCCGAGCTTGGGCTGATCGATCAGGTGTTCCAACGCACATTGTCCAAGGCGATCTGGGAGATGGATCGCGAGACCTTGCAGACCCAACTGGACAGCGTCGCCCAGGCCGCTCCGGTAGGCCGCGTGCAGTTGAGTATCCGCCGGACCGGGCGTGCACCCGAAGTACTGGGCCGGCAACGTGCCGAGCGTTCTCCCTCGCCACTGGTGCCATCGCTGCAACGGATGCTCACCTACGAGCCCTACCCCGGCGCAAGCGAGACCGTCGGCGAACTGATCATCGAGGGCGACGAGCGGGTGCTCTGGCGGCGCCTGCTGAGCGACGTGGCCAGCATCGTGATCACCCAGGTCATCCAGTCGCTGCTGCTGGCGGGCCTGATCATGTGGATGTTCAACCGCTCGGTCACGGTGCATGTTCGGCACATCGCGCAGCACCTGGGTGAACTGTCGCCCGCCAACCTCAAGCAGCTATTGCGCATTGATCGGCGGGCATCGCGCCGCGACGAACTGAGTCTGCTGGAAGCCGGAGTCAACAACCTGCAAGGCAAGTTGTCGGACTTCCTCGAGCAGCAACGACGGGACGAACTCGACCTGGCCGCACACCGTGATCGCCTGGCCGAATTGGTAGAAGAACGAACGGCCGAGCTGCGCGCGGCCAACAGCCGCCTGGAGGAACTCACGCGCAGCGACCCGCTAACCGGGCTGGCCAACCGGCGGCACTTCGATGAGATGAAGGACGTCGAGTTCCGCCGCGCGACACGCTTGGGTCAACCGCTGTCGGTGCTGATGTGTGATGTGGACTTCTTCAAACTCTACAACGACACCTACGGCCACGCCCTGGGCGACCGGTGCCTGCAAGTGGTGGCCGATACCTTGATGAAGGTCTTCGCGCGCGCCGGCGAGCTGGTGGCGCGGGTCGGCGGGGAAGAATTTGCCGTGCTGCTGCCCGGCGCCGACCTCGACCAGGCACGCAAGGCTGCAGAACGACTGCGCCAGGGCCTCGCGGCTCAAGCCGTGGTACACGCCACTTCACCGGTGGCGCCGCACGTGACACTGAGCATCGGCGTTGCGCAGTTCGACCCGCAGACCATGGACCGTTTCGATCTACTGCTGCAATGCGCCGACCAGGCGCTGTACCGCGCCAAAAGCCTGGGCCGCGACCGAATAGCCGAATGATGACATCACCGAGGTCCGCCATGACACCAGCTCAGTCCACCTGGAGCGCCATGCTGCTGGCACTGGTCTGCATCGGCAGCCAGGCAGAAGACATCCAGGTCGTCACCGAAGACACCGCCTACAGCTACCTGGAAAATGGTCGGGTGGCTGGGCCAGCCAGCGCAGTCGTCGAAGCCACGCTGCAGCGCGCCGGGCTGAGCGACTATCGCCTCGCCCTGTACCCCTGGGCGCGCGCCTACGACATGGCGTTGCAGCAACCTAACGTGCTGATCTACCTGATTGCCCGCACAACGGCGCGCGAACCACGGTTCAAATGGGTGAGCGAAATCACCCGTATCGACTACCACTTCTACAAGCTGCGCGCACGCGAGGACATCCAGGTGCACAGCCTGCAGGACGCCCAGCAATACAGCGTCGGCGTGCTGCGCGACGACGTGCGCCAGAAATACCTGCGGACTCAAGGCTTCAGCAAACTGGTGGTCTCGGCGCACAATCGCGACAACTTCAATAAACTGCTGAACCAGCAGGTGCAACTGGTGCCCATGCCGGAGCGCGATGTCGCCATGTTCTGCGTAGACGCTCACATCGACTGCGCCAGCCTCGAGCAGGTCTACACCCTGGACGCACTGTCGACTGGCCTGTACATGGCGTACAGCCTGGCCACGGCCGATGAGCTAGTGACGCGCACCCGCGCCGCATTCGACAGCCTCAAGGCCGAGGGCCGTGTGACCCCTTTGATGAGGGGCAAACCCTAAGCCCGCCGGGTACTACAGCTACGTGCCGCGCGCGTCAACGCAGGTAGATCAAGCAAAACGGCGACCGGCATTACCAGGAGTCCGCGCGGACTCCTGGTTAACCCTCAGGTGACCACTCAATGGTGGGCGGCTGCTTCGGCTGGCGGCTGCTTTTGTACCGTCACCTCCAACTCAAGCGTGCCGGCCTTCTCGAAGGTCAGGGTCAAGGGAAAACGCTCGCCGTCCTGCATTTGCCGTTTCAGGTT
This sequence comes from Pseudomonas taeanensis MS-3, assembly GCF_000498575.2. Lineage (GTDB taxonomy): Bacteria > Pseudomonadota > Gammaproteobacteria > Pseudomonadales > Pseudomonadaceae > Aquipseudomonas > Aquipseudomonas taeanensis. Next base: position 1,549,174 of record NZ_AWSQ01000001.1, on the reverse strand, counting down.
AAACAGCATGACGTGGTAAGCCATGGGCGCAAACTGCACCTCGCCACCGGGCGGAATATCCACCGCTTGCACCTGCTGCATCTTCATCAGGCCATCGGCATGCACGTGTTCGTGAAACTCGGCGCTGCCAGCTACCGGGGTCTGCGCGCCAAGCAAGCGATCAGCCTGACTGCCCTTGTTGTGCACCACGAAATAGACAGCCGCAGTCGGCGCCACCGGCGGCATCTCGCGCGACCAGGGGTGTTCGATTTGCAGCTCGCCGGCCTGGTACTCATGGGCCGAGGCGGACAGACAGGGCGCGAGCAACGCGACCATCAGCAGGGTTTTCTTCAACAGCATGGTGAACCTCCAGTTGCGGATCTTGTGTCCGGGATATGCACGCTAATGTGACTGAATTCGCAGCTGCGGAGCAGGTCTGGTTTGGCCCGCAACTGGCTCGCTATCAGGGGCCGATCAACCGCTGACCAGACGCCGCAGAGAACCGAGGCGCGACAGCAGCAACCAGTCAAGCGCCCAGATCAGCAGCAACGACGCGCCGACCAGAGGGAATGCGGCGCCGAGCAGCAGCATGACGACAATCGCGGTCTTCCAGCGCGGCAGATCATGGCGCAACGGCGGCACGCCGAGGCGGCCCTGCGGGCGGCGCTGCCACCACATGACCATGCCGCTGACGGCACTCAGCAGCACCAGCAGGCAGACCGCCAGCATCAACAGCTGGTTAGGCATACCAAACAGTTTGCCCTCATGCAGCATCACGCCGGTTTCCACGGTTTTCGCCACCAGGCCGTAATCCGCCCAGCGCACATCGGCGAGCACCGCGCCGCTGTATTGATCGAGGTGCAGGGTGGCGTCGTGGCGGGGGTCGTCGGCGAACAGCGCGATGCTGTACACCCCTTCCGCGCCCTTGGGCAGGGTAATGCTGTAACCCGGCTGCACGCCACGCGCGCTGGCCGTGTCGACCACCTGTTGCAGGCTGATCTGCGGCGCCGCACTGCCTGCCTGGCTGGCGGCACTGCCGGTGTGCGCGGCATGCGCATCGGACAACGGCAGCGGTGTCGTCTCCACAGCCCAGGCCACGGTCTGCTTAGTACTGGTGTTGAGGCTGCGCGCCTGCTGATCGGACGTGGGCACCGCATCCCACATGGCCGCCGGGAAGTGATTCCAGGCGCCGGCGAATTGCGCGCCCCAGTAACCGGTCCAGGTCATCCCGGTAAGCAGCATGAACAGCAGCAACAACGAACCCCAAAAGCCAGTGACCGCGTGCAGGTCACGCCAGAACAGGCGGCCGTGACTGCCCAGACGCGGCCACAGCACCCCGGCGCCGCCACTACCGCGCGGCCACCACAGGTACAGCCCGGACACCAGCAGCACTATGCCCCAGCCGGCGGCCAACTCGATCAGCCGATCGCCGAGGGTGCCGATCATCAACTCGCCATGCAGCGCTCGGGCAATCGCCTGCAGGTTGTTCTGCGCATCTTGGCTGCCCAGCAGCATGCCCCGGTAAGGATCGACGAACAGATTGATGCCTTGCCCGGCGTTGTCGACGACGAACTGCGCGCTGCGGTCCGCCTGCACCGGCGGTAGATACTGCTGCACGTTCGCCTGCGGGTAAGCCCGCTGGACCACCGCCAGTTGTTGATCGGCGCTCAAGCGCTGCCCGGTCACCGGGACTTGCAGCAAGTCGGCGTACATCAACTGGTCCAGTTGCGGTTTGAACAGATAGACGATCCCGGTCAGCGACAGCAGGATCAGGAAGGGTATAACCAATAGCCCGGCGTAGAAGTGCCAACGCCAGGCCAGGTTGTAGAACGACGGAGTGGACTGTTTCATTTTTATGCTCCGATGTAGCGCGTCGCATGACGCTCGCAGACTCCGATCCCCGCGCGAAGAACCGCGCAGAAAGGCGCGCTTAGCGACAGGATCGAAGAACAGGGCAGGCACAGCACAGGGCCGAGCCTGGGAGGGCGCTAGATCACAGGGGGAGCACGGGGATTGAGCGAGGGCCAGGCGTGCCGGACGGCGCTGCCCAGTCGTGCTGGCGGGCTGGGGGGCAGCCTGGTGCCGTGCGGCAGCAGCCCCAGCAAGCCGAAGAAGGCGGCCAATGCCAGGCCGACGAAACTGGAGGCCAGTGCGCAACCGAAACCGCTGGCCGGATTCGGCATGGGCGTACCGACGCCGCCGAAGTCAACTGCAGGACCATCGCCACCCGCGGCCGAGCAATACACGCCATCGATACCACTGAGCTGCAAGCCGGCCATCTGACCATGACCAATACTGCAGGCGAGCGCACTGAACAGGATGCTGAAGTACAGGATCCAGGCAATCAGCGAGCGGTCGGTACGGGCCAGTTTCATGGTCGGCGACTCTAGCAGCTAGTTGCGCGGTAACAAGAGCACCGGGCTGCGGTCGATTGCCACAGCTGGGTTACCCGCAAGATTAGGCATTCCAAGGCGCATGCGCCAACAACTCGGCGCAGCGGGCCTGGACGAACTCGCGTAGCAGGTTCACCGGCGTGCTCAGCTGCGCGCGATGGGCGCAGATCAGGTTTAGCGGCGTCGGCTCGCCCCGCCACTCCGGCAGTAAGACCTTGAGCCGCCCCGCCCGCACGTCCCCGGCCACATCCAGCCAGGACTTGTACACCAGCCCGACGCCGGCCACGGCCCAACGCCGCACCACATCGGCGTCGTCGCTGAGACGATCGCCGCTGACACTCTGGCTCAGCTCGCGCTTGCCGTCGAAAAACCTCCAGCGCTCATGCACCCGGCCGCCGAGCATGTAGAGCAGGCAGTTATGTCGCGCCAGATCGCTCAGCGATTGCGGCTGCCCGTGCCGCGCCAGATACTCGGGGGCGGCACAGAGTACCCGTCTGTTGCTGGCGGCGACCGGCAGCGCGACCAGGCTGGAGTCCTCGGGCGCGCCGTAGCGCAGGGCGATATCCACCGGCTCGCGAAACAGGTCGCTGACCCGATCACCCAGCAGCAGACGCAAGTGCAACTGCGGGTGCGCCTGCTGGAACTCATCGAGCCAGGGCAACAGAGTGTTGCGGCCGAAGTCCGAAGGTGCCGACAGCTGCAGCAGGCCGCTGATGCCGGCCTTGCTACCGGCCAACAACTGGCGCCCATCTTCCAGGTTCTGCAAAGCCAGCCGCGCATATTCGAGAAACAACTCACCTTGCGCGGTCAGACGCAGGCTGCGGGTCGAACGGGCGAACAGGCGTACATCCAATTGCACCTCCAGCCGTTTCAGCGCGGCGCTGGCCACCGCCGGTGAAATCTCCAGAAGCCGAGCTGCGGCCGACAAGCTGCCGGTTTCCGCCGTACGCACGAACAGCTGTAAGTCATCGAAGCGCAGCATGGCGTCCTATTATCAAAAAAATATTGAAAGAGACTCTATTCCTACACACTTTTTCCCGTTTATGAAATAGACGAGGATGGCCTTCTACTCTGGAGAGCCGCCCATGCCCACCCCCATCACTCTGATCGCCACCCTGACCCTGCATCAAGCTCCCGATGCCCTGCTGCTCGAGGGCCTGGAGAAACTGGTCAACGCCAGCCGCGCCGAAGCGGGTTGCCTGCAGTACGACCTGCACCAACAGCACAGCGCTGCCAATGTTCTGGTGATGATCGAGCAGTGGCAGGACGCCGCAGCGCTTACCCAACACGAGGGCACTGCGCACTACCAGACGTTCAGCGCCACCTTCGGCGCGCAGCTGGCCAGCGTCGAACTCAACCAACTGCGGCGCATTGTCTGAACCCGCCCAACCCTTCAAGGAGCCCCTCATGAAAGCCATCGCCTACCTGCAATCGCTGCCCGCCGAACACCCCGAATCGCTGCAGGATCTGCAACTGCCGGAGCCTAGCCCTGGCCCGCGCGATCTGCTGGTCGAAGTCAAAGCCATCTCGGTGAACCCGGTGGACACTAAAATCCGCAGCAACGTCGCACCCGAAGACCAGCAGCCCAAGGTACTCGGCTGGGACGCCACCGGCGTGGTCAAAGCCGTAGGCAGTGAGGTCAGCCTGTTTCAGCCGGGTGACCAGGTGTTTTATGCCGGCGCGATCAACCGTGCCGGCGCCAACAGCGAACTGCATGTGGTAGACGAACGCATCGTCGGGCGCATGCCCAGCAGCCTGTCGTTCGCCCAGGCGGCGGCGCTGCCGTTGACTGCGATTACCGCCTGGGAGTTGCTGTTCGAGCGTCTGCAGATCGCCGAGGGCCACACCGATCAGGGCCAGAGCCTGCTGATCGTCGGCGCCGCCGGCGGGGTCGGCTCGATCCTCACTCAGCTGGCCCGTCAACTCACCGGTCTGACCGTGATTGGCACAGCCTCGCGCCCCGAGACCCAGGCCTGGGTCCGCGATCTCGGTGCCCACCACGTGATCGACCACAGCAAGCCGCTGAGCGAAGAACTCAAGCGCATCGGTATCGATCAGGTGACCCATGTCGCCAGCCTGACCCAGACCGACCAGCACTTCGAGCAATTGGTCGAAGCGCTGGCCCCACAAGGGCGCCTGGCACTGATCGACGACCCGGCGCAGCCGCTGGACGTGATGAAGCTCAAGGGCAAGAGTCTGTCACTGCACTGGGAACTGATGTTCACCCGCTCGCTGTTCGAAACCGCCGACATGATCGAGCAGCATCACCTGCTCGATCGGGTTAGCCAACTGATCGACGATGGCGTTCTGAAAACCACGTTGGGTGAGCACTTCGGCACCATCAATGCGACCAACTTACGCCGTGCCCACGCACTGCTGGAAAGCGGCCGCTCCCGCGGCAAGATCGTCCTCGAGGGCTTCTGAGCCGGCGGTGTGGCACCTCGCCAGGAGCCACGCCGACCAGCGGCACCCTGGCCTCGTAACGGTCCAGCGGCTCATGCATCTATTGAGTTGTAGCTCATCGTTACGAGGTGACTCTCATGAAACGCTTAATCCCCCTCGCGCTGATCGCGACCTTCGGCTATACCGCTGCGGCACTCGCGCAAAGCCCAACTGTTCAGGACGCCAGTCAGGTACAGGCGGTCGATTACCACTACGGGATGGCTCTGGATATCGATAAAGTCATCCACATCACCGATACCTCGGACAAGGTCGGCGTCGTGCCGGCGACCATCACCTACCTGGACAGCCACGGCAGGCTGCACAAGCTCAACTACCTGCAGCTGGGAGGTTACAACCAGGGTAACTAGACCGATGCCTTGAACTGCGGATGCCTGAGACGCATGCTCAGGCTCCGCTCGCCGGCAATCTACGCAGCCCGTGCCCAGTAATGGCTTTATGGCTGTTAGACTGCACTCAACTCCGAGTCACTATCCACGACACTGAAGAACTTCCAGTCGTCTCCCGCTAATCTGCGACCCATCGGTGGTACGGATGCGATCCGATTTAGCAGGCCCGTTGCGCCTAGCCAGTTTTTATATCCTCTTCAGCACCGCCTGGATTCTGTCCAGCGACTACCTGCTGACCCTTCTAGTGTCCGACACTGCCCTGGCCGCCAGCCTGCAAATCGCCAAGGGCATGCTCTTCGTGCTGCTCAGCAGCGTGCTGATTTTCTACATCAGTCATCGCGACAACCAGACCCAGCGCCGGCTGGTCGAGGTGCTGACGCATAACGCCCGGCTGCTGCAACAGATCCAGCGCAATGCGGCCTTGGGCAGCTGGGAGTATGCCGGGCGCTTCCACTGGAGCCAGGAAGCCCTGCACCTGTTCGGGCGGGACGAAGGTCATGCGTTCAGCAGCATGGAGCAGCTGCTGAACTGGCTGCACCCAGCCGACAGGCCATCCGTACAGCGCGCGATCCAGGCGTTATTGCAGCAGCACACACCCCTGGCGATCAGCGCGCGCCTGCATCAGCCACACCGACAACAGGCCACCTGGCTGATGCTGCGCGGCGAGGTGGACAGCAGCAGCAAGACACTCGGTACGGTGCAGGACATCAGCAACCAGAAACGCGATGAAATCGCCCTGCGCGAGAGCGAACAGCGCTTTCGGCGACTGTTCGAACAAACCCCGCGCATCGCCATGCAAGGCTATGACCGCGAGCGCCGGGTGATTTTCTGGAACCAGGCCAGCACTCAGCTGTATGGCTACAGCCTGCAGGAGGCCATGGGCAAACGCCTGGAGGAGCTGGTCATCCCGGCGCAGATGCGCAACCAGGTCGCCAGCACGATCAATCACTGGCTGCTGGGAGGCCCGCCGATTGCTGCGTCGGAAGTGCAATTGCAGCGCAAGGACGGCAGCAAAGTCTGGGTCTACTCCAGTCATGTGATGCTGCGCAATAGCCGCAATCAGCTCGAGCTGTACTGCATAGACATCGACCTCAGCGAGCAGAAACAGAGCGATGGTGAGCTATACGCCAGCGAAGCGCGCTACCGCGAGCTGGTCGAACAGCTAAGCGACGTGATCGTCCTGACGGATGCCCGTGGTTGCTTGAACTTTCTCAATCCGGCCTGGGAGCAAATCAGCGGATATGCCTGCTATAGCAGTATCGACCGGCCGCTAACGCAGTTTTTCGATGCCGATGACGCCGTCCGCCTGGCTCAGCAGATCAGTGCCATCATCGCCGGCAGGCAATCCCAGCTGCGGGGCGAATACCGCCTGCTGACGCGCAGTGGCCAGCTACGCTGGGTCGAACTGCAGCTGAGCAGCAACCCGCCTGGCTATGGCTTACGCGGCAGCCTGTGCGACATTCATGAACGCTATCAGACACAACAACTGCAGCAGGCCCGTAATGCAGTGCTCGACGAGCTGCTCGCTCGGCATCCGCTGGCGCAGACCCTAGACGGCATCAGCCGAAGCCTGCAGAGCCTGAACCCACACATGTTGGTGTCGATCATGCTGCTGGATGCGCAGCGACGCCTGCACATCGCCGCCGCCCCCGACCTGCCCGCCAGTTATCAACAGGCCATCGAGGGAATTGACGCGGCCCCCGAGGTCGGTTCATGCGGACATGCTGCGAGTAGCGGTGAGCTGGCCATCGCCGAAGACCTTGCCAGCCATCCATATTGGCGCAACTTTCAGGCTGAAACTCAGGCTGCAGGGCTGCATGCCTGCTGGTCGTTGCCATTCAAGGATGAACAGGGCCAGGTGCTGGGCACCTTCGGCATCTACTATCGCAAGCCCGCTCGGCCAAGCCCCAGCGATATTGCCTTAGTCACCGAATTCACCCGCCTGGCCGGATTGGCCGTGCAGCAGCATAAGAGCGACGCCACCTCGCGGATGCTGTAAATGACCGCCAGTCGTTCAGTTGATCGATATCACTATGGGTTCATATCCGTCTGCCTAGACTAGACACCTCTATCCTGGAGGTGCCATGCATGAATATTTCCATTCACCCGTTGAACCAGGCCGAGAGTCCCTGCTGGCAGGTTCGCCTGGCGAAACACAGCGTGACCTTTCGCAGTGAAAGCCAGGCCCGCCAGTTCGTAGCCACTCTCGAAGCACGCTTGCAGGCGCCCCATTCATGGCCGAACCAAGGGCCGCGCATCGCCAGTTGAGTCAATAACTAAAGCTCTGGATGACCGACGCGGTGTTCCGCCCAACGGGTGAGGCGCGAGAACGTCACGGCCAGCACGCCACAGCCAAAGATCACCAAGGCCATCGGCTGCGCACTGCCATCGTGCAGCACGCCAACCAGCGCGGCCGCACTGGCGGCAATGCTGAACTGCAGGCTGCCGAGCAAGGCCGAGGCGCTGCCAGCATGCCGGCCCTGCCCAGCCATGGCGCAGGCCGTGGCGTTCGGCAACAACACGCCGAGGCTGGCGATGCAACCGAACAAGGGCAGCAACAGCGGCCACAGGTCCGGCAGCTGCGCGGCGGCAAGCGCCAGCAGCGCCGCACCACAGGCCAGGTAGAACCAGACCATGCGCCGCAACCAATAACCCGGCCCGTGACGCGCCACCAGCCAGGCATTCACCTGCGCCATCAGGATGAAGCCCAGCGCATTGCTGCCGAACAACCAACCGTAGTGCTGGGCCGGCACCCCATACAGTTCAATGAAGACGAACGGTGAACCGGCGATGTAGGCGAACATGCCGGCAACCGCCAAACCACCGGTCAAGGCGTGGCCGAGGAACGGCAGGTCGCCGAACAACCGCAGATATTCGCCCAAGGCGCCGCGCAAGGGCGCCTTGGGTCCGTCGGCCGCCAGGGTTTCCGGTAGCCACAGCGCCACGGCCAACAGACACAGCGCACTGAACAGGGTCAGGCAGACAAAAATCGACGGCCAGCCGAAGCCGCTCAATAGCAGGCCGCCACCCAGCGGCGCGAGAATCGGCGCCAGCCCCATTACCAGCATCAATTGCGAGAACACCTTGGCCGAGGCAATCGGGTCGCACAAGTCACGCACCACCGCCCGGGTCACTACCATGCCGGCACAACCACCGAGGGCCTGAACGAAGCGCGCGGCGATCAACCATTCCAGACTTGGTGCCAGCGCACACGCCAGCGAGGCCAGGGTGAACAACAACACACCGAACAGCAGTGGTCCGCGTCGACCGAAACGGTCGGCCAACGGCCCATACATCAGCTGACCGATGGCCAAGCCGATGAAATAGGCGGCCAGCGACAGCTGCACATGCTCCACATCGGTGGCGAAGGCCTGCGCCATGGTCGGGAAAGCCGGCAGATAGAAGTCGATGGCCAATGGGCCAAAGGCGCTCAGCGCACCAAGAATCAACAGAAGACGTAACGGCATGGGCGTCCAGAACAGAGAGTGGGGTAGGCATTCATGCAACACGATGACCAACGCTGGGTAAGCGGCGTGTTCCCAGTAAGTTGAATCCAACCCGGCAAGCGAAAGCCGCGTAACCCAGCGGCGCCACTGGTAGCAGCAAAAATACCGGGTTACGCCGCGCCTAGGCCAGTGCGCCGACAGATACCGCGCACGTGCCTAACCCAACCTATGACTCAACCACCTCCGCAGATTTCCGCCCTTTGCTCAGCTTGGCCGCCAGCGACTCCACCAGCAGGTAGAACATCGGGATCAGGAAGATCGCCAGGAAGGTCGCCGCGAGCATGCCGCCGATCACCCCGGTGCCGATCGAGTGGCGGCTGGCCGAGCCGGCGCCACTGCTGATGACCAGCGGGACCACGCCGAGGATGAAGGCCAGCGAAGTCATGATGATCGGGCGGAAGCGCAGGCGCGAAGCCTCCAATGCCGACTCGAAGATGCCCATACCCTGCCTGCGGCAGATCACCGCAAACTCGACGATCAGGATGGCGTTCTTCGACGCCAGGCCGATCAGGGTCAACAGGCCGACCTGGAAGTACACGTCGTTCTCGATACCACGCAGCCACACCGCCAGAATCGCCCCGAACACCGCGAACGGTACGGCAGTAACCACCGCCAAAGGCAGGGTCCAGCGTTCGTACTGCGCGGCGAGAATCAGAAACACCATGATCAGGCCGAAAACGAACGCGGTGCTGCCGGAACCCTGGGTGGCCTGCTCCTGAAAGGCCGAGCCGGTCCAGCCGATGCTGTAGTCGCTGCCCAGCGTCTCATCGGCCACTTGTTGAATCGCCGCCAGGGCCTGGCCGGAGCTGTAACCCGGCGCCGGACCACCGAGAATCTTCGCCGCCGGGTAGACGTTGAAGCGCGCATAGCTGTCCGGGCCAAGGATGCGCTCGACCGTGACCAGACTGGACAGTGGCACCAGTTCGGCGCTTGCCGAGCGCACATAGACCTGGGACAGGTCTTCCGGCTTGCGGCGGAACTCCGACTCCGATTGCAGGCTGACCTGAAAGGTGCGGCCATACAGGCTGAAGTCGTTGACGTAGTAACTGCCGAAGGTCGCCTGCATGGCGGTGAACACATCGCTGATCGACACACCCAGGGCGCGGGCCTTGGTGCGATCGAGGTCAATGTAGTACTGCGGCACGTTGGCGCTGAAGGTGGTGCGCACACCGGCCAGTTCCGGCCGCTTGGCCGTGGCCTCGAGGAAAGTCGTGACCTTGCTGGCCAGCTGCGCGGTGCTGCCGCCACTGCGGTCCTGAATATAACCCTCGAAACCGCCGGTAGTGCTCATCCCGGTAATCGGCGGCGGGTTGAAGGTCATCACCAGGCCATCCTTCTGCGCCGCGCCCATGCCCATGAAGGTTTTCGTCAGGTTGCGCGCGTCCAGCTCCGGCGTGGTGCGCTCGCTCCAGTCCTTCAGCGGCACGAACGACACCCCGGCGTTACTCCGCGTACCGAAGGTGAGGATGTCGAAACCGGCGAAGGTCACCACATCCGCAACCGCCGGGTGGTCCATCAACTGCTGGGTGACCGCGCTGGTCAGCTTCTCGGTGCGGGTCAGCGAGGCCGCCGGTGGCAGGAAGTAGGCGTTGATCACATAACCCTGATCCTCATCCGGCACCAGTGAGCTGGGCACCCGGCTGAACAGCACCAGCATCAGTGCGATCATCACACCGAACAGCAGCAGGCCGATCGCCGAACGTTTGAGGAAGAAGCGCACGCCAGCGGTGTAACCGTTGGTGAGGCGGTCGAACACGCGATTGAAGGCGCGGAACGGTGCGGCCGGTTCCTGATGGCCTGGCTTGAGCAATACCGCGCACAACGCCGGGCTCAGGGTCAGCGCGACGATGCCGGAGATCACCACCGACACGGCGATGGTGATCGCGAACTGCTTGTACATCTCACCCGCCAGGCCGCCGAGAAAGCCCACTGGCACGAACACCGCACAGAGCACCAGGACGATGGCAACGATGGGGCCGGTGACCTCCTGCATGGCCTTGATGGTCGCCTCGCGCGGGCCAATCTTGTCTTCGTTCATCACCCGTTCGACGTTCTCGATCACCACGATGGCGTCATCCACCACGATGCCGATGGCCAGCACCATGCCGAACAGGGTCAACAAGTTGATCGAGAAACCGAGCAGATACATGCCGGCGAAGGTGCCGATCAGCGACACCGGGATGGCCAACAGCGGGATCAGCGTGGCACGCCAGTTCTGCAGGAAGATGAACACCACCAGCACCACCAGCACCAAGGCCTCGAAGAAGGTGTGGATCACTTCCTCGATGGACACCTTGACGAACTTGGTGGTGTCGTAGGGAATCTTGTAGGTGATGCCCTCGGGGAAGTTCTTCGACAGGCGCTGCAGCGTGTCGCGCACCGCCTGGGCAGTGTCCAGGGCGTTGGCCCCCGGTTGCAGGTAGATACCGAAGGCGGCGTTCTGCTGACCGTTGAGCGAGGTCATCAGCGAGTAGTCCTGGGCGCCCAACTCGATCCGCGCAACATCCTTCAACAGCAGGCTGGCGCCGGTCTCGTCGCTGCGCAGGATTACGCTCTCGAACTCTTGCGGGTCGGTGAAACGCCCCTGGGTGGTCACCGTATAGGTGAAGTCCTGTTCCTGTTGCAGCGGCTGCTGGCCGAAGCTGCCGGCGGCGAACTGCGAGTTCTGCTCGCGAATGGCGCTGACCACATCGGCCGGCGTCAGGTTGTACTGCGCCAGCTTGTCCGGGCGCAGCCAGATGCGCATCGAGTAGTCTTTCGAGCCGAACTGACGGGCGTCACCGATCCCCGGCAAACGCTTGAGTTCGTCGATCACGTTGATCAGCGCATAGTTGCTGATATACACCGGATCGCGCGAGCCATCCGGGGAAAACAGGGTGACCACCTGGAGAATGTCCGAGGACTTCTTCTCCACCTTGACCCCTTGCCGGCGCACCTCTTCCGGCAGTTTGGCCAGGGCGGCCTGTACCCGGTTGTTGACGTCGATGGTGGCCTGATCGGGATCGGTGCCGACCTGGAAGTACACCGACAGGCTCATGGCGTTGCCGCCGGAGTTGGACTGCTGGTAGATCATCCCCTCGACACCGTTGATCGACTGCTCCAGCGGCGCCGCCACGGTTTCGGCGATCACCTGTGCGCTGGCGCCGGAATAGCCGGCGCTGACCGACACTTGCGGCGGCAGGATTTGCGGGTACTGGGCAATCGGCAGCGCGCGCATGGCCATCAAGCCGGCGAGGACGATGACAATGGAGATAACTGCGGCAAAGACCGGGCGGTCGATAAAGAAGCGTGAAAACACGGGGGACGCTCCTTAGGATTGCTTGGCGGATGGGGCGCTGGGCTCGGCGACCCTCACCGGCGTATCCGGGCGCACCTTGGGCAGCCCCTCGACGATCACCCGGTCACCGGCGCTGATGCCGGACTCGATCACCCAGCGGCCTTGGGCGGTGCGTCCGGTGCTGACCTGGCGCATGCGCGCGATGCTCTCCTCGTCGACCACATACACGAAGGTGCCGCGCGGACCTTGTGCAACCGCACGTTCCGGCACGGTAATGGCGCTGGGCAAGGTAATGCCCTTGACCACGACTCGCACGAACTGACCGGGGAGCAGCTTCTGCTCCGGATTGGGCACCACGGCGCGGGCACTGACGGTGCTGGTGCTGCGGTCGATCAGGCTACCGGTGAAGTCCACCTTGCCCGCCAATGGATAGACCGAACCATCGCCGAACTTGATTTCGACACTCATCTGCTGGTCTTCAGGCAAGGTCAGCGCACCACTGTTCAGGCCGCTGCGGACCACGGCCACATCGGTGTCCGGGGCGGCGAAGTTGACGAAAATCGGGTCGAGCTGGGTGATGTTGGTCAGCAGGCTGGCGTTCGGATCGCCCGCGACCATGAGGCTGCCCTCGGAAACGGTTTCGCGGCTGGTGATGCCGGAGATTGGCGCCTTCACCGTGGTGTAGTCGAGATCGATCTGTTTGGATTGCACCTCGGCCTCGGCGGCCTGGATATTGGCCTTGCTCTGCTCGAAGTTGGAGATGGCATTGTCCAGCTCGCTCTCGCTGGCGAACCCCTTCTTCTGCAACTCGCGAATACGCCGCAAGTCGCGCTCGGTCTGCCGGTAACGCGCCTGCTCCTGAGCCAGGGCACCTTTGGCCCGAGCCAAGGCGGCCTGATAGGTGCGCGGATCGATGCGGAACATCACCTGGCCCTGCTTGACCTGACTACCCTCCAGGTAAGTGCGCTCCTGCAGAATACCGCTGACCTGGGCACGCACCTGCACCTCGCGAAAGCCCGCGGTGCGTGCCGAGTACTCCAGCTCCAGTGGCAACGGCGCGACCTTTGCTGTCTCCACCAGCACCTCAGGCGCAGGAGGCGCATCAGCCGCCTGAGCCACAGACATCAGGGAAGCAAAGGCGAGAACCCCAAGAACACGAGGGAGTTGGTGGACAAAGGACATAGGTGTCTCCGGGACAACGCGAGGCGCATAAACGAGGGCGACGATGCTAGTTACATACAGCACTGTTTGTAAATAGAACATAGTGCGCAAAATCATTACACTCTGTTCCACCAAACCTGAGCCTAGTCAGAAATACAGCCGCCGCCATGCGCCGAACCAAAGAACAAGCCGAACACACCCGCGACACCATCCTGGCAGCAGCCGAAGTGCTGTTCCTGGAAAAAGGCGTGGCGCATACCAGCCTGGAGCACATCGCCCGGCAGGCTGGAGTGACCCGGGGTGCGGTGTACTGGCACTTCGAGAACAAGGCTCACTTGTTTCACACCATGCTCAGCCAGGTGCGCCTGCCTCCCGAGCAGATGGCCGAACGCTTGTCCGGCTGCGATGGCATCGACCCTTTATTGTCGCTGCGTAACCTCTGCATCGAGGCCATCGAAAACCTCGCCCGCGACCCGCAGAAGCGGCGGATTTTCACCATCCTCCTGCACCGCTGTGAGTTCACCGACGAGCTGCGCGAAGCGGAACGCCAGCACAACGACTTCATCAACCAGTTCATCGAACTGGTGGAAGACTTGCTCAATCGCCCCGAGTGTCACGCCCGCCTGCACCCCGAGGTAACCCCGCGCCTCGCCGCACGCGCTCTGCACGCCCAGGTCGTCGGCCTGTTCACCGACTGGACCCGCGACCCGGAACTGTTCGACCCGCTGTGCGATACGGCAGCGTTGATCGACGTGGTGATGCGTGGGTTGGTTCGTGATTGGGATTCGCCCGCCATTAAACGCGGCAAGCCGACATTCGCCGTCACGCCGCATATATGTTGACCCCAGACTTTGGATTGGAACAACCTAGTGTAAATACCGTGCCAATTCAAACTAGTAGCGTAGTAAGAACAATACTTACTTCAGAAACTCATAAATAAAAAAATTCCGGCACCTGCGACCGGAATTATTTCATTACGTGAATTGAGCGACTTGCCAACAGACTGACTTTCGGCAATTCAACCCGCAACCAACCTTACTTTCGTCCGGTCTCCGAGACAAGCTCGCCCACCACGCGGTCTTTTATACCTACTGCAGTTGACGCCAAGACTGGCGCCCCTTGATATTGCCGCTCCCGACTTCGACCGTCGAACTGAGAGTCCCACTCGAACCGGAGGTATATTTGTACTCCAAGTCGCCTGCGCCAATGATGCCGGGAGTCTTGATGATCTCATCAAATCCCTTGCCGCCAACCGGGACTTTACTGCCATCGGAAAGAGTCACGTAGTCGTTCTCATCAACCTGACCATCACCATTAACATCGTAGACTGAATAGGCTAAACGTCCCCCATTAATGGCATCCAACTCCATAAGCCAACTCTTCCCCCCATAGGCACAAGCATCACTGGACGGAATAAGGGTAGTGAAGATAATCCGTCCATCACGGAGCAAAGCCTGACTAACCACACGTTCACCCGCACCATTGGACGCCCCGGGCGACTTAAGGTCCAAGTACCAGCCTTTCTTGCTCACATAGTCAACAGTATTGGTCGATGTAACGCGATAACCACCAAAGCCGGAAATCGCACCTTCATTGGTAATAGTCTGCTGCACCAAGCTTGACAACGCGGTTACTTGCGAACCGTCGTCATAGACACCATAAAATCGTTGCAACTGCGGAGAGCTTCCCACTACATTGTCGCCGGATTCAAAATACTTACCGGTACCAAAATAGATCATGACGCCATTGCCATCAGGATTCCGTCCTGCTGTTGCTCGCGCGGTAATCGCCTGGCCTGAACCACTCACGGCGGTGAATAGTGGCTTAGGCGTAGAGCCCTGTTTGTAGGCTACACCCCATTGATTTGCATTAGCGCTGCTTAGATCAAACTTCCACATATTGCCAAGCAAATCCCCGGCATAGACCGCATCGGTAATTCGGTCATTATTGGTATCGACCGGAAGAGGTGTGGCCAAGCCATTACCTGTACCCGAAACCCCTGTATCGATTGATTTCAACAGAACACCATCAGACAACCTGACGATATTGAGCTTGACGTTCTCGCCACTGTCATACCCATTGCCATAAATAGCCACCCAGTCCCCGGAAGCTAATCGAGCGATAACCGGATGGCTCATGGCGGTACCCGTAGTACTGTTCTCCCAGGTCACACTCCCAGCCCCTAAGCCACTCGGATTACTGATATCAAGGGCAAATACCGACTTGCCGCCTGCCCCAGTAGAACCAACTAACATGGTTTTCCACACACCGTTGATATAGGCATCGGAAGAACGTGCAGGGCCATCAACCAAGTAGCGGTGCGTATAACCTGGGTCAGTCAGAGCAGCAATCTTAGGTTGCGCAACACTGCCAAAGACCCCTGAGGGGATAAACGCAAACAACTCCATCCCAGTGCTTGCATTGAATCCATGCATCATTCCATCGTTGGCTCCGACAAATAACATCGGTGTCCTGCTCTGCTTACCTGCTACATAGCTAGCATAACTAGCGCCCTCGGTAGCCAGCACGGAGAAGCCATAATCCTGACTTTTAACGAACAGAGGGTCCGAATTCACAATATCGCCAAGCTTCTTGGTGCGATTGCGAAACCCGCCTCCCTGATTCTGCTCCAACGTATTGGAGCCTCGAATCCACTCCAAACGCGCCAGTCCGAGTGCATCACCATTATTCAATGCGTCTCGCTGACTCTGACTTAACGAGAGCCAGTTTGTGGCTACAAAGTCAATACCTTGAGCACCATTCCAAGTGACGATGTTGCGGGCCGATGCAGATGGAATCCCGTTATCTGTAGTCCAGGCTTGAGAGGAAATCTGGCCATTAGCTGCAATGCTATAAGCGAGCAATTCACCTGACCAGTCGGCACTGTTGAACTTGGCCTGATACACAAAGGTATCGGTATCCAGACGAGTGGAGTTACTTGCCACAGCCGAAGCCGATCCCGTCCGCGCGATGATGCTGCTCAATGCTATTTTTATCGCCTTGGCCACTTCTGTGGGGGTCTTGGCATTAAGCATCTGACCGCGACCATTCAGGGTTGCATGCCACAGATCATCTACGGCTCGTGGGCTGCGATTTGAAAAGCTGTTCCACCAGGCTGGCGGGTTAGCATAGGGATCGGTAACAACATCCGGATCAAACAAAATACCCTTGCTGCCGAGAGTCACCCCATAGGTCAGCATATGCAGGTTACGATTGCAGTCCGTTCCCGCCGGCGGGTTGGCCGTATTACATGCGGCAACTACCGGCACACGCCCACTAGGGAAACCAGTTCCCGTGCGCAACGGGGTCTTGTAATACTTCATAGCAATATCTGCGATGGTGTCACTCACAGAGTCTGCATAAGGTGAGCCCTGATCGCCATCGGCATTACCTGGTGCCGGGCTAACACTAGAAGCATTACTAAATCCATCGGTAAAAAGAATGGCTGCGTTACTCTGACAGGAATACTGCACCGGGGCATTGACATCGGTACGCATCAACTGCTCCCCTGCGTGCAGAAGCGCCTCGCGATTCGGCGTACCACCACTACCCGTAGGCGCCATCACATCCTGAAAGAAACTATCCCGATCTGCTGCGAGAGATAGATTACGCATGGTCAACGTAGAGCGGTTATTAATTCGGTATGTCGCAGCACGAATCGTTGTCATGTCCTTGAAGGACGCTGCCACCCCACCTCGAGTTGCCAGTTGACGCTTACGATAATAACTAAACCAGTTAGCGAAGTTCTGAATCGCCATTTGGTACTGGGCAGTCGTACTAAAATTTGCCGGCTTTATCTCATAAAGATAAAGATCTGGTGAGGATGCACCCGGCGAATACCCTGACAACATAGGAGAAGCGGTATAGCCATAGCCGACAGGAAGCGCGGACGCTGATTCAGCGTAGAAAGTGGCTGGAAAATAACTAATGCCGTAGCTCGTATCATTACTGAGCTGCCCACCGCCCGAGACCGGCGTATAGGGTACGGTGCCTGCGGTAGTCAGCGTTTGCCAAGCGCTATTGAGATAAATCTTCGTCCCTGAGGGGATACGCATGCCACTGAATAGCCGAAATGTCTGGTTACTATCCTTCAGTTCAACATTAGCCGTCAGGTCGAGGGTCAGTGATGAACTCCGCCCCGGATCGGCTTTCGCAGCTGTTGCCGGCATGTTACTGAAGCTTTGCCCTCCTAAAGAAGGCCATGGCGCATAAGTCTGCAGAGGATCAAAATAGGCTTTGTTGTAGGCTACAGACCTTACATACGCGAGAGTTGGAAGCGGTGGAACGGCGAAGTGATCGTTTGTAGAGTCGCCATAGACACGCCCACCTTTACTAGAGTCACTGCCATTGGGGAATATGTAGATAAACTTCTTCCAAGTAGCATCGGCGCCACCCGCCTGGTTGAAATTCATCTGAGCTCCACCAACCCAGGCATCGGCTGAATAGTCGGCATTGGTACCCCAACCGAAAAATCCAGTTTTTGTTGCATCGGAATTGACACGCCACCATGCCGCACCATCATTAGTCGGCAGTAATAATTCGGCGTCCATACTTCCCGAGTCGTCAATCGCCATGATTACATTAGGCGTTACTTGGGTACTCAGAAACAGTGGTGCCTGATCAATTGTCAGCGCCGATGCTGTCAGCGAGATACCCATGGTGTGCACAAAGGACAAGGTCGCTAGCGCATAACGCATGGTGTTTGCAGTCTTAGTTAAACCAAACATGATTCAGCGACCTCATAAGCATCAATACATTTTTTGTGAACAGGTTGCATGACAGTGCAAGCACGAGTCAAAGATCCTTCTTTGCCAGCGGATACTTTCGGGCACTTCAGTTAAAGCCTGTTAATGACAGCAAGCCAACCTGACCACTTCAAAAATCATTTGACGCAGTCGACTCAAGCGCTTCCAACTTCTGTATAGAGGCCAGTTACCGATCGGTAAAGCGGTCACCGATCAATGCGGTAAAATTTCAGGACAAGCGGTTATACTGCTGAGAGGAACACTACTATCAGGACACAACCTTCATCCGCCGGAAACGAGTGTTCGCATGCGAAAATATGCTAGCGCATCAAGTAAGTCTACCAACAGTCCGCTAAGCTTCTGCTATTACTCGCAAGCGTACGACTGCCAGCCTGATTAATTTGGTACTCGCCGCACGCATCACTGGCCATACTACCTGTGCGACTGGCCTGCAAAGTGAAAGCACTACGAGTTGGCGTTCCACTTACTGCAATATTGTAATTGGCAGCACCACTAGCCGGCACGACAGTGCCAAACACTGAGGCCAGCGCCGTGCCCCCTGCATTTAGATAAGTGCCATTAGCCGAGTAGTAACGCTCCAGATTCTGCACTGCTTCAAGTAGCGCCACCTTCGCCTCAGATCGCTTGCCACGTTGTACATACTCCGTGTAACTAGGGTAGGCAATAGCCGCTAGTATTCCAATAATGGCGACCACTATCATCAACTCGATCAGCGTAAAGCCTTTTGACTTAGATCTCATCAGCCTGACATCCTCATGCCTGTCCACTCAGTGAGCATCTGCTCGCATACAAACGAGCCGGGGCGCACAATCAATCTCGGCGAAACGCGCTTTGCAACACAATCATCGAGTTTTCCGAAACGCCATAACCACGAGCAGTAATGCGGTACATCTCTATTTTTGGTGGCACGGTATCGGCATCCAAGGGGGCATTCACATCGACAATAAGCGGATATTTTTCAAGAATATACTGCGGCTGACTGTTGACATTTCCCACACCTGACTGGGTCACCCAACCGGTGGAGGATTTATTACGCCAGCTAGGCGGCACACACCCCGCTGCTGTACTGGCAGGATCGCCACAGATGGTATAGCGCCCCCCACTGCCAGTGAAACTGCCTAACGTTGCTTGCTGAAGATAAACCTCCCCCTCACGCAAGGCATACTCCGCCGCCTGGAACGCCGAATTATAATCACGCGCACTACCGGCCATTTGCTCTTGCAAAGTGGAACTCTGAATTGAACTGATGCCTATCATGGTAAGGATAAGCAGAAACACCAGACAGATGATTAACGTTGATCCCTGCTGTCGACGCCAAAATTGCAATTGCATTAGTGTCTCCTCAAGGTACTCGGTTACGTACTGCAACCACGCTTCCGAACACTTGGCGTACTCGACCGTCAGCAGCAACAGCGCCACCATTGTAATTAATACTCTGTGCCATACTGCCGGAACTGCTGAGGACCTTGCCCTCGACACCCTGCATCAACAGACTGAAACGTGCGCTAACAACCTTAGCCCAGTCCGTTACGTTATTGGCGGTGCGGTACACGTCGGCCAAAGAGTCATTGCCCGTATCCACACCAAACTCCAACTGTATATCCTGCACCCCTTCCACCAACTCATAAGCTGTTGCCGTCTCGGCAGTTTTACCAGCTTGGCGCTGCACGTAGAGCGCGCGAATGGCATCTCCATTTGGCGTTGTTCGGCCAGTTTCCTTGACAAAATACGCCGCTGACTCGAATACCATTACCTCAGCATCCGAACCATACATTTTGCTCAGATTGACCGAGGTATTTTTCGCAGCAGAGTGTGCAATAGTCACCTTCCCATCCGAGCCAGTGGAGACGTTAGTGGCGCGAAATATATCGGCATTAATACAGTCGGTAATAAATAGAATATCCCCTGCCTGCACATTCAGACTGTTATCGACAATTTGAATATTCGCATTGTTTGTGGCCAAATTACCGGTCAAGCGTAGTCCACCGCCGTTCACTTTACGCACGACCAGCGTATCAGTACCCGGCGCCGCCCCCCAAACATTACCACTCACTACATTATCACTACCCACAATAATCGTGTTGCTGTCAAAGCTCGCCACGGCAAGGCCGCCATCATCGGCTTGGCCAATGTTATTTACAGGGATACGATCTATATTGCCGCAACCCATATAGCCGGCCATACGAATATCATTAGCCATATAGCTAACGGCGAATCGGCCGTTCTCCTGCAGGCGGGCCATAGACTCCTGCATGCGGTAAGTATTTTTCGAGGATATGAAAATCTGCAAGACTGCCGCACTAAGCAACAACCCAACCAACAGAGCGATCATCAACTCAACAAGGCTGAGCCCATGGTTACGACGCCGATTGAATGAATATCTATTCATAGCTGGGTCTCGTAGACGAACTGCTGACTGGATTGCCCACCGACGCGAGACTCATCCCACTGCACCGTTACAATTACCTTCGACGCATTACGAGCAACAGCCCCCTTGCCATCTGGTAGCTGGCTGGTCAACGCGGCCCGCCACTGTTGCAGATCGGTTGCTTCAATACTGGTGCCGCTAGGCGCGCCAGCCGTAAGAGCGATATCGTAATTACCGGAGCGAGCTTTGACGCGATTGGCACGCATGCGCTCGGCGATGTCGTAGGCAAGAAACGTCGCCTGTGACCGCACTGCGGCAGTCTGATTGAACTTCAACGCATTGAGTTGCAGGCCTGCCATCCCCAACACTCCAATGCTCAGCACGAGAAACGACACCAACACCTCTATCAGACTAAAACCTGCTGATTGACGCGCATTAATCATGAGCAGGTCCTCCGGTTTGAAGATACACGACCCAAGTGGTTAATTGTGATGTCGCGCTCCAAGCTGCAGTAACTGGCGCCAACGCGAAATTGCAGAGTCGTCGCCGCCCCGAAAGCCACGCTGCTCTGGTAGCCCTGGCTACTGAAAATGATCGGCGATACGGATGAGGACAAGGTATTACCACCGGTAAACGCGGGGAACTCCTTGATTGCCTCACCACTGTCGTAAATACCATTGGAATTGCTATCAACCCAGGCACGCCATCCATTTGACCAGTTAGTTCCGCTGATCGGACTTACGCGCACCTGCGTACCGCGACGGATCGCCTCACTCCGCGCGAGAGCAAATGAGTTTACCAAGGCGGTCCTCTGCGACTCGGCGCGATTCGACCTGAGAAAATCAGCAAAGCTGGGTACTGCAATGCTCAACAACACGGCAAGCACAGCCAAGGTCACCATTAGCTCTATCAACGTGAAGCCTTTAATCTCGCGCATTGATCAACATCCTTGATTAACGTTTTCAAAACTATGGACTCGTGGCCGCCCTGTCACGCTCCAGAAGACTACTGAGGGCAAACTGGCGACGAGCGGCAGTACGCAGGACTTGGGCAGCTGAACTAGGGTTGTTTGTTCCACTCGACACGGCAGGACGCCATGAACAATTCTCAGGGATATAGTCTCTTGGAGCTGCTTACTACGCTCTGTATATGCAGCATTCTCTTCACACTTGCTACACCTAGCCTATCCAGCTTGAGAAATAGCTCGGCAGTGCAAGCCACCTCAGACAAACTACTCCGCAGCGTCGCCGCAGCACGCCAGCTGGCTATTCTGAGAGGTCAAGCCATCACGCTGGCCAATCGAGACGGAGCCTGGAGTAACGGCTGGAGCATATTCGCCGACACTAACAGCAATGGTAGTCAGGACGATGACGAGCCAACTATTCAGGCTCAGGGGGAGCTGGATATTCAAGTTGAACTCTATGCCAACAGCCCTGTAGCCAAATATATTCGCTACCTTCCCGACGGACGCGGATACCTAAATAATGGCGGCTTCCAAGCAGGCACCCTCTGGGTGTGCCATCAACAAAGACAGATTAAGGCATACCAACTGGTGCTTAGTGCTGGCGGACGACTGAGGCAAAGCAGCGGCCAGTGCCCATACTGAGCTGCGATCACAACTTAAAGCGTTTTAACCCGCAGCTCTTTGGGCATGGAAAAGGTGACATTCTCCGGTCGTCCGGCCAACTCGCTCTCCCCCGTCGCACCCCACGTCTGCAGCTGGGTTACAACTCCACGCACCAGCACTTCCGGGGCCGAGGCACCAGCAGTGATGCCGACTCCGGCAACACCATCGAACCATTCACGCTTGAGGTCTTCGGCGCCGTCGATCAGGTAGGCCGGGGTGCCCATGCGCTCGGCCAGCTCGCGCAGGCGATTGGAGTTTGAGCTATTCGGGCTGCCGACCACCAGCAGCACGTCGCACTCGCCCGCCAGCAGCTTGACCGCATCCTGGCGGTTCTGTGTGGCGTAGCAGATGTCGTCTTTGCGTGGGCCGCCGATAGCGGGGTACTTGCTGCGCAATGCATCGATGACCTTGCTGGTGTCATCCATCGACAGAGTGGTCTGGGTGACGAACGCCAGGGCTTCGGGGTTGCGCACCTGGAGACGCTCGACATCGGCTTCGTCTTCGACCAGGTAGATGGCACCACCGTTGCCAGCATCGTACTGGCCCATGGTGCCCTCGACTTCCGGGTGGCCGGCATGGCCGATCAGGATGCACTCGCGACTTTCGCGACTGTAACGCACCACCTCCATATGCACCTTGGTCACCAGCGGACAGGTGGCGTCGAAGACTTTCAAGCCACGCTGCTCGGCCTCGTTGCGCACCGCCTGGGACACCCCATGAGCGCTGAAGATGACGATGACGTCATCCGGCACCTGGTCCAGCTCCTCGACGAATACGGCGCCGCGTGCGCGCAAATCCTCGACCACGAACTTGTTGTGCACCACTTCATGGCGCACGTAGATCGGCGGGCCGAAGACCTCCAGGGCGCGGTTGACGATCTCGATAGCGCGGTCGACGCCGGCGCAGAAGCCGCGGGGATTGGCGAGTTTGATATGCATGGTGACTCTCGTACGCGAAGCTTGAACGGGCAGTGTAACGCGAGACCTTTAGCGGGCCTTTGAAAAACTACTGCGCCCGGCTCTGTGGTCGTAGACCGGATAAAATCCGGGGAGTGCCTAAGGGCTCCCGGATTTCATCCGGGCTACAGGCAACAACAGCATCAGAGTGGCTTGACCCCGATGATCTCCACCTCGAAGCTCAGCGCTTTGCCAGCCAATGGATGGTTGAAATCGATGGTCACCTGGGAGTCGTCGAAGGCTTTGACCACACCCGGCAGCTCGGTATTGGCGGCGTCATTGAAGATCACCAACAAGCCTTCGGAGAGCTCCATGTCCTTGAACTGGGTCCGCGGCATATGCTGCACGTTCTGCGGATTGGGCTGACCGAAACCCTGCTCGGGCAGTACCTGCACCGTGCGTTTATCGCCAGCTTTGAAACCGAACAGCGCGGCTTCGAAGCCTGGAAGCAGGTTGCCATCACCCACTTTGAAAGTGGCGGGCTGCTTGTCGAAGGTGCTATCCACCACATCGCCGTTTTCCAGCTTGATGGCAAAGTGCAGGGTGACTTCCTTGTCCGGGCCGATACGTACATCAGTCATGGTGCGACTTCTCCGGACTTGTTGCTTTTGAACATATCCAGTGCCAGCAAGATGGCACCGAGGGTAATGGCGGCATCCGCAAAGTTGAACGCGGGGAAGTACCAGCGGTTCTGCCAGTGCAGCAGAATAAAATCGACCACATGACCGAGCAACACCCGGTCGACCAGATTGCCCAAAGCCCCGCCGAGCACCAGGGCCAAGGCCACAGCCAGCCAGGTCTCCTCCGGCTTCAGGCGCTTCAGCCACACCACCAGCACAGCGCTGACGGCAATCGCGATCGCGGCGAACAGCCAACGCTGCCAGCCGGAGGCGCCCGCCAGAAAGCTGAAGGCCGCGCCGGTGTTGTAAGCCAGGGTCCAGCTGAAGTAATCGGGAATGATCACTATCTGCTGGTACATGCTCAAACTGCTGTCGAAATAGAACTTGCTCGCCTGATCGACCACAAACACCAGCAGACTCAGCCACAGCCAGGCCAGACGCCCGTAACGGCTGGCCTTAGGCATAGTGACGCACCTCGCCAGCACCTTCGATGTTATCCACACAGCGACCGCAGATTTCCGCGTGCGCTGGATTCACACCGACGTCTTCGCGGTGGTGCCAGCAGCGGGCGCACTTGGCGTGCGTGGACTTGACCACTTTCAGTTTGAGGCCGGCCACTTCGGTTGTCACAGCGTCAGCTGGCGCACTGCTCAGCGGGGCGAGGCTGGCGGTCGAGGTAATCAGCACGAAGCGTAGCTCGTTACCCAGCTTGTTCAGGTCGGCAATCAGACTGTCTTCGGCGTAGACGGTCACTTCGGCTTGCAGGTTGCCGCCAATGGCCTTGTCTTTACGCAGGTTTTCCAGCTCCTTGTTCACCGCAACCTTGACCGCCATGACCCGCTCCCAGAACTCACGGTTCAGCTCGAGGCCTTGCGGCAGCTCGCTCAGGCCCTGGTACCAGCCATTGAGCATCACCGACTCGTTGCGCTCGCCCGGCAGGTACTGCCACAGCTCATCGGCGGTGAAGGCCAGGATTGGCGCGATCCAGCGCACCAGAGCCTCGGAGATATGGAACAGCGCGGTCTGGCAGGAGCGTCGCGCCACGCTGTCGGCGGCGGTGGTGTACTGGCGGTCCTTGATGATGTCGAGGTAGAAGCCGCCCAACTCCTGCACGCAGAAGTTATGCACCTTCTGGTACACGTTCCAGAAACGATAACTGTCGTAGGCTTCCTCGACCTCGCGCTGCAGCAGCAGGGCGCGATCCACCGCCCAGCGGTCCAGTGCCAGCATCTCGGTCTCAGGCAGCAGGTGTTGCGCCGGATCGAAGCCGCTGAGGTTGGAAAGCAGGAAGCGCGCGGTGTTGCGGATGCGCCGATAGGCATCGGCGCTACGCTGCAGAATGACCTTGGAGACCGCCATCTCGCCGGAGTAATCGGTCGACGACACCCACAGACGCAGAATGTCGGCGCCCAGGCTGTCATTGACTTCCTGCGGCGCCACCACGTTGCCCAGGGACTTGGACATCTTGCGGCCGTTCTCGTCCACCACGAAACCGTGAGTCAGCAGCTCACGGTAGGGAGCGTGACCGTCGATGGCACAGCCGGTCAACAAGGAGGAATGGAACCAGCCGCGATGCTGATCGGAGCCTTCCAGATAGAGATCGGCACGCGGACCGCTAGTGTGTCCCAGCGCATGGGAACCGCGCAGCACGTGCCAGTGGGTGGTGCCGGAGTCGAACCAGACGTCCAGGGTATCGCTGATCTTGTCGTACTGCGCAGCTTCGTCGCCGAGCAGTTCGGCGGCGTCCAGCTTGAACCAGGCCTCGATGCCCTGCTGCTCGACGCGCTGGGCGACCTGCTCCATCAGCTCGGTGGTGCGTGGATGCAGCTCGCCACTTTCCTTGTGCAGGAAGAACGGGATCGGCACGCCCCAGTTACGCTGACGCGAGATGCACCAGTCCGGGCGACCGGCGATCATGCTGTGCAGGCGCGCCTGGCCCCAGGCTGGGACGAACGCGGTCTGCTCGATGCCGGCAATCGCCCGCTCACGCAGGGTGTCGCCTTGATTCGGTTGTTTGTCCATGCCGACGAACCACTGCGCAGTGGCGCGGTAGATCAGCGGGGTCTTGTGGCGCCAGCAGTGCATGTAGCTGTGGCTGATGGTTTCATGCTTAAGCAGGCTGCCCACTTCATCCAGTTTGGCAACGATGGCCGGGTTGGCCTTCCAGATGAACTGGCCACCGAAGAACGGCAACGATTCGACGTAGACGCCATGGCTCTGCACCGGGCTGAGGATGTCGTCATTGCTCATGCCGTAGCGTTTGCATGAATGGAAGTCGTCCTCGCCATAGGCCGGGGCCGAGTGAACGATACCGGTACCGGCATCCAGCGCGACATAGTCCGCCAGATAAACCGGTGCGAAACGCTCGTAGAACGGGTGGCGGAAACGAATCAGCTCCAGCGCCTCGCCCTTGGCGCGAGCGACCACCTCGCCTTGCAGGCCGTAACGCTGCAGGCAGCTCTCCACCAATTCGTCGGCCAGCAGCAACAGCTTGTCGCCGGTATCGACCAGGACGTAATCGAACTCCGGGTGCACGTTGAGCGCCTGGTTAGCCGGAATGGTCCAAGGCGTTGTGGTCCAGATCACGATACTGGCCGGCTTGGCCAGCTCACTCAGGCCGAAGGCGGCGGCCAGTTTTTCGCTGTCTTCGCAGACAAACGCGACATCGATCGCCTCGGACTTCTTGTCCTGATACTCGACCTCGGCCTCAGCCAGGGCCGAGCCGCAGTCGAAACACCAGTTGACCGGCTTCAAGCCCTTGAACACATAGCCCTGCTTGACCATCTCGGCCAGGGCGCGGATCTCGCCGGCCTCGTTGGCAAAGTCCATGGTCTTGTACGGGTTGTCCCAGTCACCCAGCACACCGAGGCGGATGAAGTCGGTCTTCTGCCCTTCGATCTGCTCGGCGGCATAGGTGCGGCAGCGTTCGCGGGTCTGATCGGCCGGCTGATTCTTGCCAAAGGTAGTTTCCACCTTGTGCTCGATCGGCAGACCGTGGCAATCCCAGCCCGGCACGTACGGTGCATCGAAGCCGGCCAGGGTCTTCGAGCGGGTGATGATGTCCTTGAGGATCTTGTTGACCGCGTGACCGATGTGAATACTGCCGTTGGCGTAGGGCGGGCCATCGTGCAGCACGAACTTCGGCCGGCCTTCGCCCTGCGCGCGCAGCTTCTGATACAGGCCAATTTCGTTCCAGCGCTGCAGCGTTTGCGGCTCGCGGGTCGGCAGACCAGCCTTCATCGGAAACTGGGTATCAGGCAGGTTTAGCGTGGCTTTATAATCGGTCATCTCAGGCTCTTCTAAGCGGTTGGCACTATGTGTTTTAAGTGCGCCAATGGGCACGGGCGGCGGCAATATCGGCAGCAATTGCCGTCTTCAGTGCCTCGAGTGAGGCGAAACGCTGCTCATCACGCAGCTTGTGGTGGAACGCCACCGTCAAACGCCGGCCATACAAATCACCGGCAAAATCCAACAGGTGCACCTCGAGATGGGCGCTACCGTCACCGGCCACCGTCGGCCGTACACCTATATTGGCGACGCCGGGCCAGGCCCGGCCATCTATCTCGGTACTGACCAGATACACCCCAGTCAACGGCACATGGCAACGCTTGAGCTGGACATTGGCCGTCGGCGCATCCAACTGACGCCCCAGCTTCTGCCCATGCAGCACCCGCCCGGCAATCTGAAAAGGCCTCCCGAGCAAATGCTCTGCCAAGGCAAAGTCGCCACTGGCAAGCGCCTCACGTACTCGTGTACTACTGACGCGCACCCCATCGAGCACGACCGTCTTCGCCGCCTCGACCGAGAAGCCTTCACGTGCGCCAGCTTGCGACAAAAACGCGAAATCCCCCGCCCGGTCGCAACCGAAACGGAAGTCATCGCCGACCTCCAGATGACGCACAGCCAGGCCGTCGACCAGCACTTTCTGCACGAACTCGGCGGCACTCAACTCGCGAAAGCGGCGAGTGAAGGCCAGGCAAAGCACTCGATCAACCCCTTCGGCGCTCAATAACGCGAGCTTGTCACGCAGACGGGTCAGGCGTGCCGGCGCCGTCTGCGGTGAGAAAAACTCACGTGGCTGCGGCTCGAAGATCACCACACAGCTGGGCACGCCCAACTCGCCCGCACGCTCACGCAAACGCGCCATGATGGCCTGATGGCCACGATGGACGCCGTCGAAATTGCCGATGGTGGCGACGCAGCCCCGATGCTGGGGCCGCAGATTATGTAGGCCTCGAACCAGCTGCATAGTGCGCTTCTTGCTCATAAAGTGGCCGATTATACCTAGACAACGGCGACGGGCGACAGGCCATAAGCGCGCGACCGACGCAAAGGTTCACAACGCTGGCGTCAATGACGCAAATGACGCAGGCGCAAACCGAGTGCCAGCAGCGCACCCGCATAGGCCAGCAGTCCGCCACCGACCAACAGGCTCAGCCACAGCACACGCTGCTGCCAACCCCAGACGAACCATTCAGCCGACGGTACGTTCAGCCACCAGACCAGGGCGATCATCGCCGCGCAGGCGCCCAGCAAACGCAGAGCGAACAGCCACCAGCCCGGCGCGGGGCGATACACGCCGATCTTGTACAGCCCCCAAAACAGCAGCCCGGTGTTCAGTAACGACGACAACGATGTCGCCAAGGCCAAGCCAACATGCTGCAACGGCCAGATCAGGATCAGATTGAACACCATGTTCGCCACCATGCAGATGATCGCAATCCGCACCGGTGTTTTCAGGTCCTGACGGGCGAAAAACGCCGGCGCCAGCACCTTGATCAGCATGAACGCCAGCACACCTAGTGAGTAGGCCTCCAGCGCATTGGCCGACTGCAGCACGTCACGCTCGGTCATTGCCCCGTAGTAGAACAGGCTGGCGATCAGCGGCTCGGAAAGAATCGCCAGCGCAAGCGCCGCAGGCACCCCGACCAACAAGACCATGCGCAGCGCCCAGTCGATAGTCGCCGAAAAGGCCTTGGGATCATCGGTGGCATGCAGCCGCGACAGACTCGGCAGAATCACCGTACCTATTGCGATACCAAAGGCTCCCAACGGCAGTTCGGACAAACGGTCGGCGTAATACAGCCAGGAGATACTGCCCGTCTGCAGGAAGGACGCCAGCACGGTGTCCAACAACAGGTTGATCTGGCTGACCGACACACCGAACAGCGCCGGCACCATCAGCAACATGATGCGCCTGACGCCCTCGTCGCGATGCACCCTGGGCGTTGGCAGCAGCTTGATCCGCGCCAGAAACGGCAACTGAAACAACAGTTGGGCAAAGCCCGCAATCAGCACGCCCCAGGCCAGGGCCATGATCGGCTGCTGGAAATACGGCGTCAGGTAGATCGCCGCACCGATCATGCAGACGTTGAGCAGCACCGGGGTAAACGACGGCACGGCAAAACGCCCATAGGTGTTGAGTATTCCGCCACTGAAGGCCGTTAGCGAGATCAGCAGTAAATAAGGGAAGGTGATTTGCAGCAACTCGCCCGCCAGCGCGAGCTTGGCCGGCTCATCGCGAAAGCCTGGCGCAAACAGCATGATCAGGTACGGCGAGGCAACCACACCGAGAGCGGTCAACGCCGTCAGGGTCAAACCGAGGTAGCCCGCCGTGCGGTCGACCAACTGCTTGACCTCGGCCAGACTGCGCTGCGCACGATACTCCGAGAGCACCGGAACAAAAGCCTGGGCGAACGCCCCCTCGGCAAACAAGCGGCGCAAGAAGTTGGGGATTTTGAAGGCAATAAAAAACGCATCGGCTGCCGGGCTGGAACCGAAATAGGCAGCCACTACCATATCGCGTACCATGCCCAGCACGCGCGACAGCAGGGTCATCACACTGACCACCGCACTGGAACGCAACAAGCCGCCCTTACCGGTTCGCTCGGACATGCACTACCCCTTAGAAAAGGCCGCCGAGTTTACCGGCCGCCATGAATACTGGGTAGAGCAAGTAAGACCACGCCGATTTCCGGTCGGCACAGCACATACAACAATCACCGCTTAGCCGACAGGCTTGACATCCATCAAGCGCGTCGGCATGATTCGCGGCCTTATTTGTTGTAACCCCCCCAGTTTTCGAGGAGTTTGACGGTGGCCAATACACCTTCTGCCAAAAAACGCGCCAAACAGGCTGAGAAGCGTCGTAGCCATAACGCCAGCCTGCGCTCCATGGTCCGCACCTACATCAAGAACGTAGTCAAGGCTATCGACGCCAAAGAACTTGAGCAGGCGCAAACCGCTTACACCCTGGCTGTGCCGGTAATCGACCGTATGGCCGACAAAGGCATCATCCACAAGAACAAAGCAGCGCGCCATAAAAGCCGCCTGAATGGCCACATCAAGGCCCTCAGTGAAGCTGCAGCTGCCTAAGCTGCCAGTTATTCGCTGTTAGTTCTTAAAAAACCGGCCTGATGGCCGGTTTTTTTATTGCCGTTAAAAAGCCCGAACCTGATTCGGGCTTTTTATTCAACGCTGGTCCGGCCAGGGCAGAATCGGGATCGCAGTTACCGCATTCTGCGGACTGCCCTCGATTATCCGGTCGCTGTACACCAGGTACACCAAGGTGTTGCGTTTCTCATCGAAGAACCGCACCACCTGCATGGTTTTGAACACCAGCGAAGTTCGCTCGCGAAATACCTCCTCCCCCTCTTCCAGCTCATCCCTGAAGCGCACCGGCCCTACCTGGCGACAGGCAATCGACGCCTCGGCGCGATCCTCGGCCAAACCCAGACTACCCTTCACCCCACCCGTCTTGGCGCGCGACAAATAACAGGTCACCCCCTCCACCTTAGGGTCATCAAAGGCCTCGACGACGATCTTGTCATTCGACCCCAACCACTTGAATACCGTGGACACCTCACCGATTTCCTCTGCAACCACTACAGAAGGCAACAGAAACGGTAACACCAGTAAAGCATTCAGCAATCCTTTGGCTTTTCGCATCATGAGTTCCTCTTAGACCTGAGGCAGACTAAACCAGAATCAGGTTATCGCGATGCACCAGCTCTGGCTCGTCGACATACCCCAGACACTTCTCAATGGCATCCGACGACCGGCCGATGATCTTCTGCGCCTCGATCGCGCTGTAATTGACCAGACCTCGCGCAACTTCACGACCATCCGCCGCCACGCAGACCACCATCTCGCCACGGCGGAAACTGCCCTGCAGCGCCTTGACACCCACCGGCAGCAGACTCTTGCGACCTGTCTCCAGGGCCTTGACCGCCCCAGCATCCAATACCAAGGTGCCACGGGTCTGCAGATGCCCTGCCAGCCATTGCTTACGCGCCGCCAGCAACCCGCGCTCCGGTGCCAGCAAGGTACCCAAGCGCTCGCCACTCTTGAGGCGCGCCAAGACCTGCTCGATAGCCCCGCCAACAATCACCGTGTGCGCCCCTGAACGCGCCGCCAGACGCGCCGCACGCAGCTTGGTCTGCATACCCCCACGCCCCAGCGCGCCACCCACACTCCCGGCCACCGCATCGAGCGCCGAGTCATCGGCGCGCGCCTCATAAATTAGCTGGGCATTGGGGTTATGCCGCGGATCAGCGTTATACATCCCATCGCGATCAGTCAGGATCACCAACAGATCGGCCTCGACCAGATTAGCCACCAGCGCCGCCAGGGTATCGTTGTCCCCAAAGCGAATCTCATCGGTGACCACCGTGTCGTTCTCGTTGATCACCGGAATCACATCCAGCTCGACCAGGGTGCGCAACGTGCTACGCGCATTCAGGTAGCGCTTGCGGTCCGACAGATCATCATGGGTCAGCAGGACCTGCGCCGTGTGCCGACCATGCTCGGCAAAGCTCGACTCCCACGCCTGCACCAGAACCATCTGGCCAATGGCCGCCGCGGCCTGCAGCTCGTGCATCGCACTGGGCCGAGCCACCCAGCCCAGCCGACTCATCCCGGCCGCCACCGCCCCAGAGGACACCAGCACCAGCTCGACCCCCTGCTCGCGCAGCGCCACCATCTGCTTGACCCAAACCGCCATTGCCGCGCGATCCAGCCCTCGCCCATCAGCCGTCAGCAACGCACTGCCAATCTTCACTACCCAGCGCCGCGCACCGGTTACCTTGTCACGCATGATCTTCCAACCTTAGCCAGAAAGCGCTTGTGCACCCATTACAACAACGCCGCTATTAAGCGGCGTTGAAATTCTACTTAATCCCGGACATAAATGATTTCCGGGCCGTCATCGTCATCTTCGTCATCGAAGTCATCTTCGTCGACATCATCAACACTCTTGACCCCTGCCCGACGCAACGCACGCTGATCGTCCAGCTCCTGCAAGCGAGCACGCGCCTCATCTTCGATACGCTGATCCAACTCAGCCAACTCCGCGGCAAATTGCGGATTCTCGGCCACCTTCATGGCACGCTCTTCGAGATAACGCATGATGTCATGACACAAGCGCTCGGTACCCTCGCGAGCCAGGGCGGAGATAACATACACCGGCCCCTTCCACTCGAGCCGCGCGACGATCTCTGCGACCCGCGCCTCGTGCTCTTCTTCGAGCAGCTGATCGGCCTTGTTCAGCACCAACCAACGATCACGCTCAGCCAACGCCGGACTGAACTTGGTCAGCTCATCAACGATCACCGCCGCCGCCTCTATCGGGTCAGTCAGATCCAGCGGCGCCATATCCACCAGATGCAGGAGCAAGCGAGTTCGCGACAAGTGCTTGAGGAAGCGGATACCCAGCCCCGCACCTTCCGAAGCACCCTCGATCAGACCTGGAATATCGGCCACCACAAAACTCTTGTAGCGCTCGACACTCACCACACCCAGATTCGGGATCAGCGTGGTAAACGGATAGTCGGCGACTTTCGGCTTGGCAGCCGAGACCGAGCGGATAAAGGTGCTCTTGCCGGCATTGGGCAAGCCCAGCAGACCGACATCCGCCAACACCTTCAGCTCCAACTTGAGGTCACGCGAGTCGCCCGGCTTGCCTGGCGTGGTCTGCCGCGGCGCACGATTGGTACTGGACTTGAAGCGGGTATTACCCAGGCCATGCCAGCCACCCTGCGCGACCAGCAAACGCTGACCAGCCTTGGTCAGATCGCCGATCACCTCCTGGGTTGCCGAATCGATCACCGTCGTACCAATCGGCACCGGCAGGATCAAATCCTCACCCTTACTCCCGGTGCAATCAGTGCTGCCGCCCTTCTCGCCATTCTGAGCCTGAAAACGGCGGGTATAGCGATAGTCCACCAGAGTATTGAAGTTCTCGGCCGCCTCGATATACACCGAGCCACCATCACCCCCATCACCACCGTTGGGCCCACCCTTCTCGATGAACTTCTCACGTCGGAAGCTCATCATGCCGTTGCCGCCATCGCCCGCTTTTACAAATATCGATACTTCATCGACGAATTTCATTGAGTACGCCTCCCGCAACGAGTACGGGTTATCTAAAACGTAAAACACCAGGTTCTTGCAAAATTGACCTGCGCCCTAACAGAACGCTACACCCAGGACAGTTTGGCAAGAACCCCAAGAATACAGAAACAAAAAAGCCCCGTCGCAAGGACGGGGCTTCTCCAGCAGCCTCGCGATTAAGCCGCGACGACGCTCACGTAACGGCGGTTGAACGCGCCCTTTACTTCAAACTTGATCACGCCTTCGATTTTAGCGAAGAGAGTGTGATCTTTACCCATGCCAACGCCGTAACCGGCGTGGAACTGGGTACCGCGCTGACGCACGATGATGTTGCCTGCCTTGATAACCTGGCCGCCATACATCTTCACGCCAAGGCGTTTGGCTTCTGAGTCGCGACCGTTGCGGGTACTACCGCCAGCTTTTTTGTGTGCCATGAGTTCAATACTCCTATAAAGGGATCAGGCCGAAACGAATCAGGCCTGAATACCGGTGATTTTGATCTCGGTGTACCACTGACGGTGGCCCTGGCGCTTCATGTGGTGCTTACGACGACGGAACTTGATGATAGTAACCTTGTCGTGACGGCCTTGAGCTACCACTTCAGCCACAACCTTGGCACCGTCAACAACCGGAGCGCCGATTTTTACGTCGTCACCATTGCCGACCAACAAAACGCGATCAAAGGTCACGGCTTCGCCAGTGCCCAGCTCGAGTTTTTCGACCTTGAGGAATTCGCCTTCGGTGACTTTGTATTGCTTGCCACCAGTAACAATTACTGCGTACATGGTAAATCTCCGTTAATCCTGCTCACCCAGCGCTTTATAGGGATAGTAATCGGCTGGCATGGCTGCTTGGGGCCGGAAGGACACCCTTGCAATTGCGTAAGGCAGGGAAATACCCAGGGGGAAGTTCAGGGTGCGCGATTGTACGCAAGCCACCCGCTGCGCGCAAGCACCCAGGGCACTCACCTTGACAGCCCCTACCCTGCCCCCTAGCATGCCGCGCAATCATTCAGGAGCACTTGTCGCTGATGCAACCCCAGGCTTTCTACCGCGTGGTGGCGGACGATTTCACCGCTGTCGACGGCATCATCCGCCAGCAACTAGTGTCGCGCGTGCCCTTGGTGGAAAAAATCGGCGACTACATTATCTCTGCTGGCGGCAAACGCCTGCGGCCGTTGCTGGTTCTGCTCTGCGGCAAGGCGCTGGGCCGGGACGACGAGCAACTACGCCTGCTCGCTGCCACCATCGAGTTCCTGCACACCGCTACCCTGCTGCATGATGACGTGGTCGACATGTCCGACATGCGTCGCGGCCGCTCGACTGCCAACGCCCAGTGGGGCAACGCGCCCAGCGTACTGGTCGGCGACTTCCTCTATTCGCGCTCCTTCGAAATGATGGTCGAACTCGACTCCATGCCAGTGATGAAAATCCTCTCCAAGGCCACTCGAGTCATCGCCGAAGGCGAAGTCCTGCAGCTGTCGAAGATCCGCGACGCCAGCACCAGCGAAGAGACCTATATGGAGGTCATCCGCGGCAAGACTGCGATGCTCTTCGAAGCCTCGACCCATAGCGCCGCAGCCCTGGCCGGCGCCTCGGCCGACCAGACCGAAGCGCTGCGCAACTTCGGCGACCATCTGGGCGTGGCCTTCCAGCTGGTTGATGACCTGCTCGACTACCGCGGTGACGCAGCGGCCCTCGGCAAGAATGTCGGCGACGATCTGGCCGAAGGCAAACCGACCCTGCCATTGATCTACACCATGCGCGAAGGCACGGCCGAGCAAGCGGCGCTGGTACGCCAAGCGATCCAGAAAGGCGGCATCGAGAACCTGGAAAGCATCCGCAACGCAGTGGAAGCGGCGGGCGCCCTGGATTACACCGCACAACTCGCCCGCGACTTCGCCGAGCGTGCCATCGCCTGCCTGGATACCTTGCCCGCCAGCGAATACCGCGACGCACTGATCGAGTTAAGCCACTTCGCCGTCGCCCGTACTCACTGACAGGACGCGTGCAATAAAAAGCCCGTCTCGATGACGGGCTTTTTATTGCACGACGAAAGGCAGTAATTGAGGCTTGCTATTAATTGAATAGGAATTATTCTCATCAAACCACTTAAAGGGAGATGAGTCATGACCTATCTGATCGACGCCTGGCTGGACCGGCCACAGCCTTACCTGCGCATTCTGGATCGCGAAACAGGTGAAGTGTGTGCGGTTCTGGAAGAAGCAGCTCTGGATGAGCTACGCGGTCAGGGCGACCTGGACTTGCATGAGCTGAGTTCCAACGAACCCTTGGTACTCAAAGAGCTGGTGCGCAACCTGTTTCTGTACTGCTACGCCCGGGCATTGCGCCCTTGATGCGGCTTTCCGCTACCAATACGGCATCGCGAGCAATGTCCGCGATGCCGCAAGGTTGCGCCTGGCCGAATAGCGCTTTGCGCCAGCCGGCCGACCTTCCGTGAGCGCTTAGAGAATTTCCAGCAGCTCTACATCAAACACCAGCACACTGTGTGGCGGGATGCTACCGACGCCCTGGGCGCCATAGGCCAGCTCGCTCGGCACATACAGGCGCCACTTGCTACCGGTGTTCATCAATTGCAGGGCCTCGACCCAACCAGCGATCACCCCGCCAACCGGAAACTCTGCCGGCTGACCACGCTCGTAGGAGCTGTCGAACACAGTGCCGTCGACCAGGGTACCGTGATAATGCGCACGGATGGTGTCTTCTGCCGATGGCTTGGCGCCTTCGCCAGCGGTCAGCACTTCGTATTGCAGGCCAGAGGCCAGCACGGTAATGCCTTCACGCGTGGCGTTTTCACCCAGGAAAGCCACACCAGCGCTGGCAGCTTCTGCAGCCTTGGCCTCTGCGGCAGCCTGCATGACGTCACGAATGACCTTGAAACTGGCCGATAGCTCAGCCTCGTCGACACGGCTCGCCTGACCAGAAAATGCATCGGAAAGGCCGGCCAGGACTGCATCCAGGCTCACGCCCGGCGGTGGATTGTCACGCAGCTGACCGCCCAGCTGACGGCCAATGCCGTAGCTGACGCGGGTTTCGTCTGTAGAGAGATTGAGTTCGGACATGACACTGCTCCGCAGGGGCAAAAAAGGCCGGCCAGACTAGCACAATTGCCTGAGCGGCCCTACCCACTGACGGCGCCTGGCGCAGTACCAAGCCCTGTATTGCCCACACCTGCGGTCTTGATTTGTTCGCAGCGAAGTTTACCGCCGCCCGGTCTAGCCCTTTGCCACAATGGGCCTCAGTGCGACCCGGCGGGGTGCTTGATGCGCGGATCTTCAGGCATACCGCACATTTCATCGTGCTCCTGCGTCTGCACCAAATGCAGCGGCGGTAGCTGCGGTAACGAGTGCAACAGGTCTCGGGCATGCTCCAAAGAGCGCAGGTGCTGAAGATGCCCACGCCCATCCTCAAGCGTGAAGGGACGGCCGCCCACGCGCGCCTCCAACAAGTAGTAGTTACCACCCTCGAGGGAGATCAGATTCAACTCGTCGACATGCCCTGCGCGGGCATGACTGGAAAGGTCGTGCAGGTTCATGGCAATACCTCGCGCAAACGACTCGTACTAACCCCATACAGATACAGTGTTTGCAGTAGGTCGCAGAAGCACAAGGCAGAAACCCGACCGCCCGTCCGTTTCGCAACGAGCGGGCGGTCAAGATCAGGGAAATAGCGTTGATCAGCTGTGGTCGTGCTTGGTCAACTTGTCCAGATACCCCATGGCGAAGGCCGAGACCACGAAAGTCATGTGGATGATCACGTACCACAACAACTTGTTATCGGGGATGTTCTTCGCGTCCATGAACACCTTGAGCAGGTGGATCGAGGAGATCGCCACAATGGAGGCGGCGACTTTCATCTTCAGCGAGCCGGAATCCATCTTGCCCAGCCAGTTGAGCTTTTCCTTGCCTTCGTCGATGTCCAATTGTGAAACGAAATTTTCGTAGCCGGAAATCATCACCATCACCAGCAACCCCCCGACCAGCGCCATGTCGATCAACGACAGTATCACCAGGATCAGATCCGCCTCGGCCATGGCGAACACGCTGGGGATGATATGAAAGATCTCTTGAAAGAACTTCACGGCCAATGCCAACAACCCGAGCGACAAGCCGAAGTAGATCGGCGCCAGCAGCCAACGAGAGGCGTACATCGTGTTTTCGATAAAGCGTTCCATGGGGTCTCACAGGGGGATTCAAAACCGACGGCGAGTATACCCAGCACGACCCAGCAGACAAAGACTGGAAACGCACAACCCTCCGCTCGGACGACTCCCTCGAACTGTGGACAATCATCTGGCCCCCCCAGTATTAACGCCCACACACCCGCCTACCCCAGCCCCGGTGCCGACGGTACAACTGCTGAGCAAACGGCCGCTCAGGTTTCAGGGTTGAACTGATAATTACCGATATGATGGCAGCGCTCGCCGTTCAAGCGGCGCAGTTCGGCTTGCACGTGCAAGCGCCAAATCGGCAATTCGCGGCATTCGTCATAGCCTTGGGTGGCCAGACTTTCGGCGATCCCTGCCAGCACTCCTTCTGCCACAACAGGCCCATAAAACGGGCCTTGCGCCTTGATGGCGGAAGGTTGCTCGCCAGAAATACCGGCGGCGCAGATTAGTGTCCAGAGTCCATTCTCACCGGCCAGTGGCAACACCACGCATTCGATGCGGGTGACCAGGCCCAAACATTGACGAGTGAGGCAGAGGCAACGCGGCATGGCGGCGACCCTCGCTAGATCAGGTCTTCAGCCTACACCCGTACGGGCGACTCAGGGAAGTCGGCAGTTATTTCGAATCGCTGTGGATAACTCTGTGGATGAGCGTAAAAAGATCTGCCCGCTTCGCCTGCCTTACCCGGCAAAGCGCTCGCCGAGTGACGGGGCAATCACTCGGCGAGGCCACACCACCATCAGGCGGCCACTTCAGCCTGCCGGCTTCTCCGGGCGCGATTTTTTCTCCTTGGCCGCAACGGGCGCACTCGTCTTACCCTCGGTCGTCTTGTCCGCGTCTTTTTTATCCTCGACCTTGTCATCCTCGCCCATGCCGATCTCGGCGATCTCGCGCAGTCGCTCGACCACCCGCGCATTGACACTGCCTGCGGGGAACTGGCCCTCGGCATTAGGGCTACCCGCTTCCTCACCGATCAGCAGGCTCAGGGCCTCGTCCACATGGCGCACCGCATAGACATGGAACTGCCCGGCACGCACCGCCTGTAACACTCGCTCATCGAGCATCAGCGTGGTGACGTTGGAGTACGGAATAATCGCGCCCTGCTCACCCGTCAGGCCACGTGCCTCGCACAGCCGGAAGAAGCCTTCGATCTTTTCGTTAACTCCGCCGACCGCTTGCACCTCACCAAACTGATTGATCGAGCCGGTGATGGCGAAGCACTGCTTGAGGGGTTTGCGCGACAGAGCCGAGATCAACGTACACACCTCGCCCAGCGAGGCGCTGTCACCGTCGACATAACCGTAGGACTGCTCCAGGGCGATACTCGCGGAGATTTCCAGCGGGAACTCCTGGGCGTAGCGACTGCCAAGATAACCGGTGAGGATCATCACCCCCTTGGAGTGAATCGGCTGTCCCAGGTTGACCTCACGCTCGATGTCGACGATGCCCGAGCCGCCGGGATAGACAGTGGCGGAAATTCGCGCCGGCACACCGAAGGCCGAGTCGCCGACTTCCAGCACGGTCAGGCCATTGCATTTACCGACGGCGGCGCCGGCGGTGTCGATCAGGATGATACCGGCCAGCATGTCGTCGATGATCCGCGCCGAGACCCGTCCGGTACGCGTGGCCTTGGCTTTCAGCGCGCGCTCGATATGGCCAACCTCGGTGACCTTTTCATTGGCCAACTGGCGAATGAAGTCTGCCTCGCTGACCAACTGAAACAGATCACCGATGCGCGCCGACAGACGTCCCTGATGCTCGGCCAGGCGTGCACTGTAGGTTGCCAGCCGCGCCACGGCGGCAGCGGTCAGTGGCGCCATGCCCTCTTCGGTTGTGCGGGTTTTGATCAACTGGGCGAACTGTTCCAGGCTCTCGTTGGCCAGAGGAATGTCCTCGTCGAAGTCGACCAGCACGCGAAACATTTCCTGGAAATCCGGGTCGTGATCCTGCAACGCGTAATACAGCTGGCGGGCGCCGATGATGATCACCTTGACCTGCAGCGGAATCACCTGCGGATTGAGGGTCACGGTGGCAATCCGGCCGAGGTCGCCGAGCGGCGATTCCATCTTCAGCTGGCGCGAATGCAGGGCGCGCTTGAGCGCATCCCAGACGAAGGGCTCGCCGAGCATCTTTTCGGCCTCGAGAATCAGGAAGCCGCCGTTGGCCCGGTGCAGCGCACCGGGGCGAAGCTGGCGGTAGCTGGTGTAGAGCGCCCCTTGGTCAGCGTTATATTCGATGCGACCGAACAGGTTGTCATAGGTCGGGTGCGACTCGAACACCACCGGCGCACCGCCGTCGGCATGGTGGCCAACCACCAGACTCGGGCAGTACTGCTCTTCCAGCAACATGCGGGTCTGTGCGTCGGCTTTCTCCACCTCGACCAGTTGATCGACCACGGTTTTCAGCAGGTTGACCTGGACCGCCTGAAGATAGGCGCAGACCCCGGCATTCTCGGCATATTTTTCCGACAAGGGTGCGAGCAAGGGCTGCAAGGCTACGGTGATGGTTTCTTCATTCAACTGACGCAGCTGGTTGCTCGACTCACGCTTCCACTGCGGCAGGCTCGCCAGCTCCTCGTTCAAGCGCTCCTCGAGTGCGGCAATATCGAGATGGAAGCGCTCCCGTTCGGCCTCCGGCAACTGGGC
Organism: Pseudomonas taeanensis MS-3; assembly: GCF_000498575.2. GTDB lineage: Bacteria > Pseudomonadota > Gammaproteobacteria > Pseudomonadales > Pseudomonadaceae > Aquipseudomonas > Aquipseudomonas taeanensis. Next base: position 1,509,449 of record NZ_AWSQ01000001.1, on the reverse strand, counting down.
GAACTCTGCCTCATCCAGGGCCTTGCCCTCGAGCATCGGGGTGAAGGCGATATTGCTGCTGTCGCGGTACAGGGCGACGCCTTTTTCCAACGATAAACGCTCGATCACATCCAGCGCCTGGTCGTAGCGTTTGTTGAAGGCGCGGTCGATCGCGCTCTTCTTCTGCTGGTAGGACGGGTGCTCGAACACCGCCGGGAAGGTTGCCAGCAGATTGTCGATCAGCAGACCGATGTCGGCGATGAAATCACTGGCCGTGCCGGCAGGCAGTTCTAGCGCTCGCGGCTCACGCGGCTCATTGAAGTGGTTGACATAAACCTGATCGGCTGGGGTTTCCAGGCGCTTGGCTTCGGCCTTGAGGTAGCGTTTAACGAAGGAAAACCGGCCGGTGCCAGGCTCACCCATAACGAACACGTTGTATCCAGGACGCGGCATCGCCACACCGAACTGCAAGGCTTCTACCGCGCGCTCCTGGCCCAGCACGCCGCGAAAAGGCTCCAGATCATCGGTATTGGCGAAGTTGAACTGTTCCGGGGCAAAGGGTCGGGTTAGTGCATCGGGCGCTAGCCGCAGATGGGTAGCAACGGAGTCGGGCATTGGAAATCCTTGAACGGAGGGCACAGGCTAGAGAAATCATGGCCGTATCAGACGTCGGCGACAAGCCATAAGCTTGATACAACGCAGCCATGTGATTAACGGATGCGCCTAAAGTACAACGTGCCCATACGGAAGCAAACGCATGAGTCTTTTTCAGGAAGTGGCCGCACTGCTCGCGCTTTCTGCCCTGTTCGGTGGTTTGGCGGTAAAACTGCGCCAACCATTGCTCATCGCCTACATTTTCGTGGGAATTCTCGCCGGCCCGACCGTACTGGGCCTTAGCAGCGATATTGAACTGCTTGCCTTGCTCGCGGAAATCGGCATTACCGTGCTGCTCTTCGTGGTCGGCCTGAAGCTCGACATGCGCCTGGTGCGGACCCTCGGACGCGTGGCATTGGTGGCTGGCCTGGGGCAACTGCTGTTCACGGTCATACTCGGCTATGGACTATGCCTGCTGCTCGGGTTGAGTGTGGTGGAGGCGGTCTTCGTGGCAGTGGCCCTGGCCTTTTCCAGCACTATCATCATCGTCAAGCTGCTGTCCGACAAAGGCGAAATCGACTCACTGCAAGGGCGTATGGCCATGGGCATCCTGATCGTGCAGGACATCGCCGTGGTGCTGGCGATGCTCCTGCTCAACCTGCTCAACCCCGTCGCAGCCCCTCACCACACGGCAAATCTGCTCGGCCTGGTGAGCCTCCTGACCGGAGGTAGCCTGGGCCTGTATCTGTTGATGCGCTATGCCCTGCCGCGGCTGCTACGTGGAATGTCGCGCTCCCCCGAACTGCTCATGCTCTTCGCCGTAGCCTGGGGCACCCTGCTGGCCGGCGGCGCCGAAGCGCTGGGCCTGTCCAAAGAACTCGGGGCATTCCTCGCCGGTTTCTCCCTGGCCTCCACACCATTGCGCGAAGCCATCGCCAGCCGCCTGACCAGCCTGCGCGACTTTCTCCTGCTGTTCTTCTTCATCTACTTGGGCATCCAACTGGACTTCACCCACATTCAGGGCCAGCTCTGGCAAGCCGCCGCGCTATCGCTGTTCGTGCTGCTGGTAAAACCGCTGATCGTCATGCTGATCATGGGCGGATTGGGTTTTCGCAAACGCACCAGCTTCGTCACCGGGCTGACCCTGGCGCAGATCAGCGAATTTTCCATCATCTTCGTCGCCGTGGGCGTGGGCCTGCAGCAGGTGAGTCAGTCCGCCCTAGGCCTGACCACCCTGGTTGGGCTGATTACCATCACCCTGTCCACCTACCTGATTCTCTATGCCCAGCCGCTGTTTGCACGCCTCGCGCCGTGGCTAGGTGCGCTCGAGCGACGGATCCCCCACCGCGAGAACGTGGCGGACAACCCGCCCTACGACAGCCTTCCAGACGTCATCCTGTATGGCATGGGCCGTTATGGCCGGCAATTGGCCGAACAGCTGGAGCAAGGCGGCATGCGCGTGCTGGGCGTGGACTTCGACCCAGAGGCCCTCGCCCTGGCGCGCAAGGACGGGATCAGCGTCTGCTATGGCGACGCCGAAGACGCCGACTTCCTCGCCCACTTGCCCCTGCACCAGGCACGCGCCCTGGTCAGCACCATTCCCCAGCGCGAGACCAATGCGCTGCTACTTAGGGCCGTGCGTGGCTTGTCGTTCCGGGGGCAGATCACCCTCAGCGCCTTCCATGAAGGCGATGCCGAAGCCTTCCATCACGCTGGTGCCGCCAGCGTGCTACGCCCCTATACCGATGCTGCGGAATCTGCCGCCCGACGCCTACTCGGGGACATGTCCGCCCGCTAGTGGCCGGCTTCACTGGCCTGTTCGGCACAGCGCAAACAATATTCACAGGCCGGCAGCACCTGCAGGCGTGCCGGCTCGATCGGCTCGCCGCAACGCAGGCAGTCGCCGTAGGTGCCTTCGGCCAGGCGCAGTTTGGCCAAGCCTACTTTGCGCATGCCTGCTTCGGCCTCGGCCTGCAAGGCCTCCAGCACCTCATCGTTTTGTCGCTGCAGCGCTTGCTCGGCAAAGTCTGGCGAATGGCTACGCGCCAGATCCCGGCGAATCGCATTAGCCCGCGCGCTGTACTCGGCGAGCAGCGCATCCAGGGCCGCATGAGGATCGAAGGCAGGCATGGAAATACTCCTCGGTGATCACATCGCTAAAGTGGGGAAAGCAAACTACGGCGCGAGGCTACGCAGCGTCAAAAGCAGCCACACAAAAGTGCCACACTGAACGCTTCAGCGTCGCACCAAAGTAGTTTTCCAACGCTCTACTAAGTGTGGACGCTGCCACAGAGTCTGCATAATCGCTGGCGCAAACTTGTGCGCCGATGCGGCCCGAGCAGACCTGACCGATGCCCTCGTCACCTCCCAGCGGTGCCGTAACCAGAACAACACCCCAAATGGGTTTTGCCTTTAGCAGGCCCGAACACCGTAGCGCTGCGCGCGGGCGCGCGCGTGAACTCAACCAGGTGGCCGGCCCAAGGACACCCCTGTTGCTGGAGCTGAAGATGGATAGCTATTAAGCCCGCACAGGCCCACGGCGACTCGACTAGGTGTACGCTTTCCCTCAACGCAGTACTTTGTTCACACTGGCAAGTCCCTGATCGGGGCAGCAGCCTCTATGCAGCTGGGGCAGCGCCGAGTTACCTGACGGCTGTCCTCAAAACCCGTTTAAAGCCCATGAAACGCACCACACCACAGATTCTCCAAATCGCCACGGGCAAACCGATCAAGCTCTGGACCCAGGGCGTGCCGGTCGAACCAGAGGCGCGCCAGCAACTGCTCAACACGGCGCAGATGCCGTTCATCTTCAAGCACCTGGCGGTGATGCCGGACGTACACCTGGGCAAAGGTTCGACCATCGGCAGCGTCATACCTACAGTCGGCGCCGTTATTCCAGCCGCGGTGGGCGTGGACATTGGCTGCGGCATGATTGCCGTACGCACCTCATTGCTGGCCGGCGACCTGCCGGACAACCTGCACGGTCTGCGCAGCGCCATCGAGCAGGCCGTACCCCACGGCAAGACCTTCGGCAAGCACGACCAGGGCGCTTGGGCGGACGTGCCAAAAGCCGCGGATCAGGCCTGGCGTGCACTGGCCGGGCGCTTCGAGGCGATCACCAACAAATACCCGCGGCTGGAAAAGACCAACAACCGCCAGCACCTGGGTACGCTGGGCGGCGGCAACCACTTCATCGAGGTCTGCCTGGACGAGACGAATCGTGTTTGGTTCATGCTACACAGCGGCTCACGCGGGGTCGGCAACGCCATCGGCAGCCTGTTCATCGAGTTGGCCAAGACCGACATGCGCCAACACTTGGCCAACCTGCCGGACAGGGATCTGGCTTACTTCGAGGAGGGCGGCCGGCACTTCGCCGACTACCTCGAGGCGGTGGGCTGGGCGCAGGACTATGCCCAGCAGAACCGCGCGCTGATGATGCAGGCGGTGATCGCAACGGCGCGCCGAGTGATCGGCAAGCCCTTCGAGGCCCACCTGGAGGCGGTAAACTGCCACCACAACTACGTGCAGCAGGAGCGCCATTTCGGCCAGGACGTGCTGGTCACCCGCAAGGGCGCGTTATCCGCGCAGCGCGGCGAGCTGGGCATCATCCCCGGTTCGATGGGTGCGAAGAGTTTTATCGTCCGCGGCCTGGGCAACCAGGAGGCATTCTGTTCCTGCAGCCACGGCGCCGGTCGCAGCATGAGCCGCACGCAGGCGAAGAAACTGTTCGGCGTGGCAGACCAGATCCGCGCCACCGCCCACGTCGAGTGCCGCAAAGACAAAGAGGTGATCGACGAAATCCCCATGGCCTACAAGGACATCGACGCGGTGATGCAGGCCCAGCGCGAGCTGGTCGAAGTGTTGCATACCCTGCGCCAGGTGGTCTGCGTCAAGGGCTGAAGGCGAGCGCCTAACAGTGCCGTCACGGCGCCTTGACGAATTCATCACATCACCAGGCCTAGACTTCACCCACGACAGGTTCCTGGCAGCACAGGACTACTTCATCGATGCACGCGCCCGCGTCCAGGCGCAGGAGGAATCCTCTATGGCGTTGCCTTATGCCACCCTGGTTGCCGTCGCGCTGGCGGCTGGCGCAATCGCCGGCTGCGCCAGCACCCACGACTACCTGATCGCCCAAGGCTATCCGCCGGCCTTTGCCGATGGCTACCAGCACGGCTGCAACAGTGGCCATCAGGCGGCTGGAGCGATCAGCGGCAACTTCCACAAAGACGTGCCACGCTACTTGCGCGAAACCCAGTACGCCACCGGCTGGGACGATGGTTTTCGTCAATGCCAGGCCATGCAGGAAAGCAGCGAGCGCCAGGCATGGCACGAAGAGCGGCAAGACGAACACGAGGAGGCCTGGCAGCGTGAAAAGGACCGGGCCTGGGGCAAGGCCATGCACACGCCCTGAACCCAGGATAAAAAAACGGAGCCCAGGGGCTCCGTTTTGACGGGTCTAGCGAATGCTTACTGCGCCAGCTTCTTGTAGCGTACGCGGTGCGGCTGCGCCGCCGCCTCGCCGAGGCGTTTCTTGCGGTCGGCTTCGTACTCGGTGTAGTTGCCTTCGAAGAACTCGATGTGCGAGTCGTCCTCGTACGCCAGGATGTGCGTGGCGACGCGGTCGAGGAACCAGCGATCGTGGGAGATGACGATGGCCGCGCCAGGGAAGTCGAGCAGCGCTTCCTCCAGCGAACGCAGGGTTTCCACGTCAAGGTCGTTGGACGGTTCGTCGAGCAGCAGTACGTTGGCACCTTCCTTGAGGGTCAGGGCCAGATGCAGGCGGCCACGTTCACCACCGGAGAGGTCCTTGACGAACTTCTGCTGGTCGCCGCCCTTGAAGTTGAAGCGCCCCACGTAGGTACGCGACGGCACCTCGTAATTGCCGATGCGGATCATGTCGGAGCCGCCGGATACCGCTTCCCACACACTCTTGCTGCCGTCGAGGTCGTCGCGGCTCTGGTCGACGCAGGCCAACTGCACGGTTTCACCGAGCTCGATGCTGCCCGAGTCCGGCTGTTCCTTGCCCATCAGCATGCGGAACAGGGTCGACTTACCGGCGCCGTTACCGCCGATGACCCCGACTATGGCGCCCTTCGGCATACTGAACGACAGGTTGTCGATCAGCGCGCGGTCGCCATAGCCCTTGCTGACGTTGACGAAGTCGATAACCTTGTCGCCCAGGCGCGGGCCAACCGGAATGTAGATCTCGTTGGTTTCGCTGCGCTTCTGGAACTCCTGCGACTGCATTTCCTCGAAGCGCTGCAGGCGCGCCTTGGACTTCGACTGCCGCGCCTTGGCGCCCTTGCGCACCCACTCCAGCTCGTCCTTCATGGCCTTCTCATGGGCCGACTGCTGCTTGGACTCCTGGGCCAGACGATCGGACTTGGTTTCCAGCCAGCCGGAGTAATTGCCCTCGTAGGGAATACCGGCGCCACGGTCGAGTTCGAGAATCCAGCCGGCGACGTTATCCAGGAAGTAACGGTCGTGGGTGATCGCCACCACGGTACCGGGGAAGTCGTGCAGGAAGTGCTCCAGCCAGGCGACCGAGTCGGCGTCCAGGTGGTTGGTCGGTTCGTCCAACAGCAGCATGTCCGGGGCGGACAGCAACAGGCGGCACAGCGCTACCCGGCGCTTTTCGCCGCCAGACAACACCGCGACCTTGGCATCCCAAGGCGGCAGACGCAGGGCATCGGCGGCGACTTCCAGTTGGCGCTCAAGGTTGTGGCCATCGGAGGTCTGCAAGATGGCCTCCAGCTTGGCCTGCTCGGCGGCCAGCTTGTCGAAGTCGGCATCCGGTTCGGCATAGGCGGCGTAGACCTGATCCAGACGCGCCTGGGCGTCCTTGATCTGGCTGACGGCCTCTTCCACCACTTCGCGTACGGTCTTGCTAGGATCGAGCTGCGGCTCCTGCGGCAGGTAACCGACATTCAGCTCGGGCATCGGCCGTGCTTCGCCGTCGAACTCGGTGTCGACGCCAGCCATGATCTTCAACAGGGTGGATTTGCCCGAGCCGTTGAGGCCGAGCACGCCGATCTTGGCGCCGGGGAAGAAGGACAGAGAGATGTTCTTGAGGATTTCCCGCTTCGGCGGCACTACCTTGCTCAGCCGATGCATGGTGTAAACGTATTGGGCCATGGATAACCTTGGTTCTATGACAGGAGAATGGAGACGGGCCAGAGGTTGTTGCGCAGCCTGGCCTGGTTGGGGCGAGTGACTTCGCCCGGCGGCACCAGACCGGCGCTTCGCTCGCAACAGCAGACGCCCGCCTGCCGCAAGAACGGACAAACAGCTCCCGCGCGCGTGCGGCAAAATTACCGGAATGCGCGGTGCAGGGCAAACCACGCTCGTCGGCTGCGCTGGCACTTCGCCACAGTTGTGGCATTCTAGCCGCCCCTAATGGCCCCGTACTCGTTTAACCGGCCGCTGAAAAACCACTGCGCCAGGTCATGTCACGTTGAAATCCGCCTAACAAGCTCGCGTGCAACCCGTACAATGCGCGTCGCTATGTTGGTTGATTTTGCCTTAGGGCCGACATGAACATAAAAAATACCGTTACCCGCAGGCGATCCCAAGGCAGGGAAAGATCAGCAAAATGCGCTGAGCATTTTTCACAGCGGGCAGTTTTAGCCTGAGCTCGTTAGTTTTTTTAACGAATTGTTAAGCACCATACACCGCCTGCTTCACCAAGTCGTAGCCGCAGGATTTTTGTCAGTGTCAACAGCCTCACCACCTAGGTTACCCCGCGCACCAGGCGAGCTGCTGGCGGCGCCCATGCACGGCGCATTCAGGACCGGCTTGGTGGCGTTGGTGCTGGGCATGCTGGCTCTGCTGTTGTGGCAACTGCAGTTGGAGTCACGCCAGCTGCAGGACAACCAGCGGCAACTCAGCCACGAGTTCAGCGCACAGCTGGCCAACCACCTGAGCCTGAGCATGGAGCTGAAAGCCCGCGCTGGCTTGGCAATATTGCGCCAAAACACCTGGCCAGCCGACTCGACCGAGCAGCGTGAGGCTTTACTAAAAAATATCCGGGCCGTCTTCCCCAGCCTGCACAGCCTGGCCTGGCTTGGGCCGCGCGGCGGTATCCTCGCCGACAGCAGCCCTCAGACGGGTGATGCGCGCTACCTGGCCAACCTGTTTCAGCGCAACAGCGGTGAGCCTTATCACTATGCGTTCAGCACCAGTAACGGCGGGCGAATTCACCTGTTGTTACGTCAAACAGAGGCCAACGCCACGAGCGGGTACTGGGTTCTACGCTTGAGTGCCTTGACCCTGCGCAATTGGCTCAACGAGCACCACCAAAGCACACACCAGTGGCTGCTGGAAGACCGCCTGGCGCAACGGGTGATCACCCGCCAACATGACCAGCCACCCTCGAACCCCGCAGTATTTCCACTGGTGACCGCCGAGAACCTGGCGCAGAGCATTCTGCTCGCCCCTCTGCACGGCAGCGACTGGCAACTTCGCGCCCTATTCAACGAACGTAAGGTGCGCGCTCAGCTATTGCCGAAGCTGGCCGAAAAATTCCTGCTGTTTACCCTGTGCTCCCTGCTGACCCTGCTCGCGCTGTATCAACTGCTACGTGAACAGCGTGGCCTGCATGCGCTCAACGTCGCCTCTCGGCGCTCGCTGAAACAGGCCGCCAGCGCACTGAGCGCCATCGAGGAGCGGGTGCTGGTGACTGACAGCAACGGCCTGCTCAGCTACCTCAACCCCCAGGCTGAAACCCTGCTCGGCCTCAGCAGCCATGACGCTCAGAACCGGCACCTGCTCGAGCTGCTACCCAACCTGGACCCCCTGCTACTGCACGACACCGCCTTTCACAGCGACCGTGGCCCAGACCTGGTGGAGATATCCGAGGAAGGCGTGCCCCGACTCTTCGACATTTCCCGCAGCGATCTCGGGGACGCGGCACAGCGCCTGGGGTTCGTCTGGGTACTGCGCGACGTCACCGAAGAACGACACGCCATGCGCGTGGTGCAGGAAGCCCAACGTCGCTACCAGGACATCTTCGAAGGCGTCGGCACCGCACTCTGCGTACTCGACCTGGCAGGGCTGCAGGTTTACCTGCAGGATCAGCAGTTACGGGACAGCTGCGGCCTGACTCGCTGGCTGCACAAACACCCGCAACGACATGGCGAATTGCTCAAGCACCTGCGCTTTACCGAAACCAATCAGCTGGCCCAGCGCCTGCTCGGAGTCGGCTCAGCTGAGCAGGCCTGGGAATACCTGATCGACAGCGGCCCGCTGCGCCCCGACGGTTTCCGCGTGCAATTGATCAGAGCCCTGCTCGAGCGTGCCGGCCAGCTCGAGCTGGAAAGAAAAATCACTACCCCCCAGGGCCTGGAGCGCCACCTGTGGCTGGTGCTACGTCTCCCGGAGAATCCACAAGATCTGCAGGCGGTGACCCTGAGCATCAGCGATATCACCAGTCGTAAACGCATCGAGCTGTCCCTGGTCGAGCGCGAGCGTTTCTGGTCGGATGTGGTTCGCGCCGTGCCGGATACCCTGTACGTGCATGACATGTCGAACAAACGCGTACTGTTCAGCAATCACCACCTGGGCCTCCAGCTGGGTTACAGCACAGGCGAACTGAAGGACCTTGGCGAGCGCTTCTGGGAGCACATCCTGCACCCGGACGATAGCGACTACTACTGGCGCATCCGCAGCATGCAGCAGGTAGTAGGCAACGGTTTACTGCTCGAATCTCAGCTGCGCTGGCGCCATAGAAACGGTAGTTGGCGCTGGTTCAGCGTGCGCGAGCAGGCCCTCGCCCGGGACGCCTCAGGTCGCGTCAGCCGTCTGCTCGGCGTGGTCAAGGACATCACCGAACAGATCGAAAGCAGCGAGTCGCTGCGTGACAGCGAGCAGCGTTCCCGGCTGTTGGCGGAGAGCATCAGCGATGTGATCTTCTCCACCGACGATAGCCTGCAGCTCAGCTACGTCAGCCCATCGGTCGAGTCGGTGCTCGGCTATACGACCGAATGGGTGCTCGCCAACAACTTCCAGGGCATGACCACCAATCCGCAGCAACTGACCGGCCTCTTTCGGCTACTGGAACGCTTACGCTGCGCCCTCGGCGACCCGCAACGGATGTTCGAACTGCGCCAGCAGTTCCAGCCGCAGCTACTGGTCTTCGACTGCCTGCGCGCCGACGGCCACAAGATTCCCGTGGAACTGCGCGTGGTGCCCATGTGGGACGCTCATGGCCGCTTCGAGGGCTTGCTCGGGGTCGGCCGCGACATCAGCCAGCAACGCCGCGCAGACAAAGACCTGCGTATGGCGGCCACGGTGTTCGAACACTCCACCGCGGCGATCCTGGTCACCGACCCGGCTGGCTATATCGTCCAGGTCAACAAAGCCTTCAGCCGGGTCTGCGGCTACTCCTCGGCGCAGGTGCTCGACCAGTTGCCCGGCATGCTCACCGCCGACCACCAACAGGCCAGCCACCTGCACTACATCCTCGGCCAGCTCAACCAGCGCGGTAGCTGGGAGGGCGAAGTGTGGCTGAAGCGGCGCAACGGCGAGAGCTTCCCGGCCTGGGTCGGTATTACCGCGGTACAGGACGAGGAAGGCGACCTGGTCAGTTACGTGTGCTTCTTCAGCGACATGAGCGAGCGCAAAGCCAGCGAACAGCGGATTCACCGCCTGGCCTACTACGATGCCCTGACCCTGCTGCCCAACCGCACGCTGTTTCAGGATCGCCTGCACACTGCCCTGCTGCACGCCGAGCGGCATCAGGAGTGGGTGGTACTGATGTTCCTCGATCTCGACCGCTTCAAGCCGATCAATGACTCACTCGGCCACGCTGCCGGCGACCGCATGCTCAAGGATGTGGCCATTCGCCTCGCCGCCGGAGTCGACGATGACGACACCGTCGCGCGCATGGGTGGCGATGAGTTCACCGTGCTGCTGCAGTCGCATTCCACCCGCGAGGGCGCACTGAACCGGGCCATTCATGTCGCCGAACAGATACTCGCCAGCCTGGCTCAGCCGTTCATCCTCGAGGGCCGCGAATTTTTCGTCACGGCCAGTATCGGCATCGCCTTGAGCCCACAGGATGGCAATGAGCTCAGTCACCTGATGAAAAATGCCGACACGGCGATGTACCACGCCAAGGAGCGCGGCAAGAACAACTTCCAGTTCTATCAGGCGGACATGAACGCCAGCGCCCTGGAGCGCCTGGAACTGGAAAGCGACCTGCGCCATGCCCTGGAACAAGACGAATTCATCCTGCATTACCAGCCGCAGTTTTCCGGCGACGGCAAACGCCTGACCGGCGTCGAGGCCCTGCTGCGCTGGCAGCACCCGAGACGCGGACTGGTGCCGCCAGACGACTTCATTCCGGTGCTGGAAGAATTGGGGCTGGTGGTGCAGGTCGGTGACTGGGTATTGGCCGAAGCCTGTCGCCAACTGAAAAGCTGGCACGCGGCCAAGGTCCGTGTGCCGAAGATCTCGGTCAACCTCTCAGCCCGGCAGTTCACCGAAGGTGATCTGGACTCGCGTATCGCCGCGATTCTCGAACACAGCGGTATTCCGCCTGCCTGTCTGGAACTGGAGTTGACCGAGAGCACGCTGATGCAGGACGTGGCCAGCGCCATGCAAACCCTCGCCGACCTCAAGCGCCTGGGGCTGTGCATCGCCATCGACGATTTCGGCACCGGCTATTCGTCGCTGAACTACCTCAAGCAGTTCCCCATCGACGTACTGAAGATCGACCGCAGCTTCGTCGACGGTCTGCCGCAGGGCGAACAGGACGGGCAGATCGCCTGCGCCATCATCGCCATGGCTCACAGCCTGAACCTGACAGTGATCGCCGAAGGCGTGGAGACCCAGGCGCAGCTGGATTTCCTCCGCATACACGGTTGCGACGAAGTGCAGGGTTACCTGCTCGGCCACCCCATGTCCGCCCGTCGGTTCGCCGCCCAGTTCAGTGGTGCTGCGTTGTTCATGCTCAGCTAGGGCCAACGGCCTTGGCTGAGCAGCCACCCTGCCATCACCATTGTCGCAGGCTCAACCCGACAGAATGAGTTGCGCTTACCCGCCACATGACCAAGCTTCATATGCCCACTGACGGCGGATGCGTTAGAATTCGCTCCCTCTTTCAACCGCCCAACTGACTTTCCTCAGGGGATTACCTATGTTCAGCCGTGATTTGAACCTTGCCCGTTTCGACGCCGAATTGTCTGCCGTGATGGAGCAGGAAGCCCAGCGCCAGGAAGAACACATCGAGCTGATCGCCTCGGAAAACTACACCAGCCCGGCGGTCATGGAAGCCCAGGGTTCGGTGCTGACCAACAAGTACGCCGAAGGCTATCCGGGCAAGCGTTACTACGGCGGCTGCGAGTACGTCGACGTGGTCGAGCAGCTTGCAATAGACAGAGCCAAGCAGCTGTTCGGCGCCGATTACGCCAACGTTCAGCCGCACTCTGGCAGCCAGGCCAACGCCGCCGTGTACATGGCCCTGCTCAACGCTGGCGACACCGTACTGGGCATGAGCCTGGCCCACGGTGGCCACCTGACCCACGGCGCCAGCGTGAGCTTCTCCGGCAAGCTGTATAACGCCGTACAGTACGGCATCGACGGCAATGGCCTGATCGACTACGCCGAAGTCGAGCGCCTGGCGATCGAGCACAAGCCGAAGATGATCATCGCCGGCTTCTCGGCCTACTCCCAGATCCTCGACTTCCCGCGCTTCCGCGAAATCGCCGACAGGGTTGGCGCCTACCTGTTCGTCGACATGGCCCACGTCGCCGGCCTGGTTGCCGCTGGCGTGTACCCGAACCCGGTGCCGTTTGCCGACGTGGTCACCACCACCACCCACAAGACCCTGCGCGGCCCACGCGGCGGTCTGATCATCGCGCGCAAGAACGAAGAGTTGGAGAAGAAATTCAACTCCGCCGTGTTCCCAGGTGGCCAGGGTGGTCCGCTGGAGCATGTGATCGCGGCCAAGGCGGTGTGCTTCAAGGAAGCCCTGCAGCCCGAATTCAAGGCTTACCAGCAGCAGGTGGTGAAGAACGCCCAGACCATGGCCAAGGTGTTCATCGAGAACGGCTACGACGTGGTTTCCGGCGGCACCGAGAACCACCTGTTCCTGCTCAGCCTGATCAAGCAGGAAATCACCGGTAAAGACGCCGACGCCGCCCTGGGTCGTGCCTTTATCACCGTGAACAAAAACTCGGTGCCCAACGACCCGCGTTCGCCGTTCGTCACCTCCGGTCTGCGCATCGGTACCCCGGCCGTGACCACCCGCGGCTTCAAGGAAAGCGAGTGCCGCCAGCTGGCCGGCTGGATCTGCGAAGTCCTGGCTAACATGGGTGACGAGTCGGTGGTCGACAGCGTGCGCGAACAGGTCAAGGCGCTGTGCGCCAAATTCCCTGTTTACGGCGTCTGATCTAACACCTGAAATGCGAAGCCCGCCAATCGGCGGGCTTTTTCGTAAGCGGCGAAAGTCAGTCGCAACCCCAATGTTACTGAGCCGAGCGGCACGGCGCCGAAACAACGCCACGCATGCGCGCAGGACTTGCTCATCAGCCCTATATGCAGCATTTTGGCGCCCCGCTCTTTTAGGGCAGCTACACCCCACGAGTAAACCGGGCCAGACCTAGCCAACCATGCAGGCGCCAACCTGAGAACCAGCCGGCTGGTTATCACGTGCCCGATCATGGTCGGTTGCAGACAGCGTGTTTGCCGCCACCGCCAGCCCCGCTATAGTGGGTAGAATCGCCCAGGAGTTTTCCCATGAGTGAACCATCTAACGAGCGCCGACGCTTTCACCGCATCGCCTTCGACGCTCCCACCGAAATAGTACAGGACACGCAAAGCTGGAGCGTCGAGCTGCTCGACGTGTCACTCAAGGGCTTGCTGATCAAACGACCGGAGGACTGGGACGGCGCGCCGCACCAGCCTTTCCAGGCCTGCATCGCGCTGGGCGGTGAGACCCAGGTGCGCATGGAAATGGTGCTGACGCGCATTCAGGACCAACTGCTGGGCTTCGTCTGCACGCATATCGACCTCGATTCGATCAGTCATTTGCGTCGTTTGGTCGAGCTCAATCTCGGTGACGAACAGCTGCTCGAGCGCGATCTGGCAGCGCTCAGCGAAGAAGGCTGAGTTCAGCCCCTGGAAACATCCCCTGGGCAGGCCGGCACGCCGAGTGCCGCCAGCCCTTAGCTCAATCGCTGAGCCGCCTGCCGGGCAGCGCCCGCCGACTGGATCGAGGAACGAGATCTCTGCGCGCGCCCAACAAAACCCCAGGGCGGAGCTACTCGAACAACGCATCCAGCGCCTGTTCCAGGCGCGTCACCGCAATGATTTGCAGCCCGGCCGGCGCCTCCTTGGGCGCATTGCCCTTGGGCACGATGGCGCGCTTGAAACCATGCTTGGCCGCTTCCTTTAGGCGCTCCTGGCCGCTCGGCACCGGGCGAATCTCACCGGACAGGCCGACCTCGCCAAAGACCAGTAGATCATGCGGCAGCGGCCGGTTGCGCAGACTGGAGATGACAGCCGCCATCAAGGCCAGGTCGGAGGCGGTTTCCAGTACCTTGACCCCACCGACCACGTTAAGGAACACATCCTGGTCGTAGGTGGGAATGCCGCCGTGGCGATGCAGCACAGCCAGCAGCATGGCCAGCCGATTCTGGTCCAAGCCCAGGGTGACCCGGCGCGGGTTGCCCATGTGGCTGGTGTCGACCAGGGCTTGCACTTCCACCAGCATCGGCCGGGTGCCTTCCCAGGTGGCCATGACCACGCTGCCCGGCACCTCTTCCTGGGCACGAGTGAGGAAGATCGCCGAGGGGTTGGTGACCTCCTTGAGGCCTTTGTCGGTCATGCCGAACACGCCCAACTCGTTGATCGCACCGAAGCGGTTTTTCACCGCGCGCAGCAGGCGCAGGCGGCCGTCGGACTCACCCTCGAAATACAGCACGGTGTCGACCATATGTTCGAGCACCCGCGGGCCCGCCAGGGCGCCTTCCTTGGTGACATGGCCGACCAGGAAGATCGCCGTGCCACTCTGCTTGGCGAAGCGCACCAACAGTGCCGCGCTCTCGCGCACCTGGGCCACGCCACCGGGAGCCGACTGCAACTGTTCGGTAAAGATCGTCTGGATCGAATCGATCACCATCACCTTGGGTTTTTCCAGGCGCGCCGTGGCGATGATGGTTTCGATGTTGGTCTCGGTCATCACCTTCAGCTGGTCTTCCGGCAGCCCCAGGCGTCGGGCGCGCATCGCAACCTGCTGTTGCGACTCCTCGCCGGTGACGTACAGCGCCGGCATGCGCGTGGCAATATTGCACAGGGTCTGCAGCAGGATGGTCGACTTGCCGATGCCCGGATCGCCACCAATCAGCACCACCGAGCCGTCCACCAGGCCACCACCCAGCACCCGGTCCAGCTCGCCGGAGGCGGTGGAAAAGCGCGGCACTTGCTCGACACTGACTTCTGCCAGGGTCTTGACCTGCGCTTGCTGGCCGGTCCAACCGGTGCGGCCACTCGGCGTCGCCGTATTGGCCTCCAGCAGCGTTTCCACCAGGGTGTTCCAGGCACCGCACTCAGCGCACTGGCCGGCCCACTTGGGAAACGTCGCACCACACTCGGTGCAGCCATACAATCGCTTGGCCTTGGCCATCGAGCGGACTCCGTCAGACGAAAGCCCGCATCATAGCCTTTCCAAACAGTGCAACGGGAGTGGATCAGCCCTGGCAGCAACCGCAGCAACTGGCCGCAGGCTTGAGCCGACTGGCGACCTGATCCTTGAGCACGCCTCGCTGGTGCTTCAAGGCATTCAGGGCGTCGTCGGCCAACACCTCGACGCCGTCCTCCATCCCGCAGATGCGCTGGTCGAGTACCTCATATTCATCGGCCAGGCGGGCGAAAGCCGGATCGGATTGACGCAAAGCATGCAACTCGGCACGCAGTTCGGGGAACTCATGGACCAGGGGGTGATGTTCGATATGCATGCTGACACTCCAGAGTAAGAATACCCGCAGCTTACCCCCCTCCTAATCGGCCAGCCCTTGATCCGGGTCAACCAGATCAGCTGTCAGCAGTTTTGAGCAGCCCGGCGATTTCGTCTTTGAGCACCACGCGCTGCAATTTCAAACCTTGTAATTGCAAATCGTCCATATTGGCCAGACCATCCTCGGCCTCATAAATGCGCTTATCCAACGTCTGGTACTCCTCGGCCAGCCGGGAGAAATGCGCATTACTCTGCATCAGGCTGCGCAGAGCGTTTTGCTGATCGGGAAACTCACGGGACAGTGGGTGATATTCGAGCGGCATGACGGAGACTCCTGAGGGTTTCTTCTATCAGACTAGCCCATCGAATGGCGAAAGCGCCGCCCCAGCGGCCCGCCGGTCTCCCTGGTTGAAACCACTACTCGGTGGGCGGGTTTCGCCTCGGGCCAAGGCTACCCACGCCCTTGCAGGCCCCAACTGGCGAGCCTGCGCGAGTGGTTTACACTCACCGACAACCATTTATCGGGGATATCCAACCATGAGTGTCTTGAGTGAGTTCAAAACCTTCGCGGTCAAAGGTAACGTGGTCGACATGGCCGTGGGCATCATCATCGGTGCGGCCTTCGGCAAGATCGTCAGTTCCTTCGTCGCGGACATGATCATGCCGCCCATTGGCCTGCTGATCGGTGGCGTGGACTTCGCCGATCTGGTGGTCGTCCTCAAGGCCGCCGAGGGCGATCTTGAGGCGGTGACGCTGAATTACGGACAGTTCCTGCAGAGCATCCTCGACTTCCTCATCGTCGCCTTCGCCATCTTCATGGGGGTCAAGGTGATCAACAGACTCAAGCGCGAAGAAGCCGCCGCCCCAGCCAAACCAGCGGCACCGACCAAGGATCAGCAGCTACTCAGTGAAATCCGCGATCTGCTCAAGGCTCAGCAGGAGAAATAGGCGTCGCCCCTGCCACTACATCGGCGCCGTTTCTATGTGCGCAGCACAGCGAACTACCAGTAATTCTCTACCGCCACCTGGCCTGGCCGTCGAGTCAGGCTCAACTGCAAGTCCCGCTGTTTCAGCAGCATGCGGGTGTCTTCGATCATCTGCGGGTTGCCGCACAGCATCAGCCGCGAGTGCTCGGGCTCCAGCGCCAGGCCGGCCGCGCGCTCCAGTTCGCCACTTTGCAGCAAGGTGGTGATGCGCCCATGCAGGCAGCCGGGCGCGTGCTCACGGGTGACCAAGGGCAAGTAGGTCAGTTTGTCGGCGTAGTCGGCCAGGTGCTCCAACTGGCTGAGCCCATGGATCAGCGACTGATAGGCCAGCTCACTGGCCGTGCGTGCGCTGTAGATCAGGACGATGCGCTCGAATCGCTGCCAGGCCTCGAAGTCTTGCAACAACGAGAGGAACGGCGCCAGACCGGTACCGCTGGCCAAGAGCCAGAGGTCACGCCCCGTGGCGAAACGCTCGAGGGTGAGGAAACCAAACGCCTGTTTATCTACCAGCAGGGTATCGCCGACCTTGAGCCGGCTCAGCTCGGAAGTGAATTCGCCGCCGGGCACGACAATGGAAAAAAACTCGAGAAACTCGTCGTGCGGCGCCGAGACCATCGAGTAGGCGCGCCAGACCACCGAGCCATCCGCCTTGCGCACGCCCAGGCGGGCGAATTGCCCGGCGCGAAAACGAAACCCGGGATCACGCGAACAGCGCAGGCTGAACAGACTCGGCGACCAGACCCGCACCTCGCTCAGGGTTTGCCGGGTGAACTTCTCTTCGCTGACGGTCATACTTCGCTCCCATCGTCTATCGAGACACCCATAGTGTCCCGCAAAGCGCCGCCCACAAACACCAGCAGTCTATATGCCTATATTCGTTACGCCTTTTGCCCAGCTCGACCTGATCCGCCAACCCGAGCAACAGGCTGAGCCGTTGCAGGCCTTCGATGCCGCCGACGAGTACCTGCTCAAGCATGTGCATGAGCAAGGCCTGCCGGCAACAGCCCGGGTGCTGGTGCTCAACGACAACTTCGGCGCCCTGGCAGCCAGCCTGGCCGGTCATGCCCAGGTGACCAGCAGCGGTGACTCCTACCTGGGCCAGCAGGGATTGCAGATCAACCTGGGGCGTAACCAGCTGCCGGCTGACGCGGTGACCTTCGTGCCGGCCAGTGCCACTGCGCAGGGGCCGTTCGACCGGGTGCTGATTCGCGTGCCGAAGACCCTGGCCCTGCTGGAAGAACAACTGATTCGCCTGCACGGTCAACTGGCTCCGGGCGCCCAGGTGATCGCCGCGGCCATGGTCAAGCACCTGCCGCGCGCCGCCGGCGACCTGCTTGAGCAGTACATAGGCCCGGTGCAGGCCTCGCTGGCGGTGAAGAAGGCGCGCCTGCTGGTGGCCACGCCGGAGACAAAAGCCGCGCCGACATCGCCTTACCCAACCCGTTACCACCTCGAGCAGCCGAAGCTGGAACTGCTCAACCATGCCAATGTGTTCTGCCGCGAAGGTCTGGACATCGGCACCCGCGCCTTCCTACCGCACCTGCCCAAGCACCAGAGGCGCACCCGCGTGGCCGATCTCGGTTGCGGCAATGGCGTGCTGGGCATCGCCTATGCCCTCGCCAGCCCACAGGCGGAACTGACCCTGGTCGACGAGTCCTATATGGCCGTGCAGTCGGCTGCGCAGAACTGGCGCGCAGCACTCGGCGAACGCCCGCTGACCATTCGCGCCGGCGATGGCCTGGCCGAGCAGGAGGCGGATTCACTGGACCTGGTGCTGTGCAACCCGCCGTTCCACCAGCAGCAGGTGGTCGGCGACTTTCTCGCCTGGCGCATGTTCCAGCAAGCCCGCGCAGCCCTGGTCAAAGGCGGCGAGCTGTGGATAGTCGGTAACCGCCACCTGGGCTACCACGCCAAGCTCAAGAAGCTGTTTCGCGGCGTCGAGCAGGTCGCGGCCACACCCAAGTTCGTGGTGCTCAAGGCGATCAAGTAGCGCTGAGTCTATTCGTGGCCAAGGCCGCTCCCACGGGCAATAACGACTGTGGGAGCGGCCTTGGCCGCGAACAATAGGCGCAGCGACGGGCTATCCGGGCGTGCCCAGTCCCGCCGCCGTCATAAACAGCCGCAGCAGCCCGGCCACCACGCCCAGGGCCAGCACGCTGGCAGCCCAGATCAGCACCAGCCAACCCAACCGCTGCCACAGCGGCTTCTTCTCGCCCGGCTCAGTCATCGCCCCGCGCCTCAATGGTAGCCATCCTCTTCCCGCACCTTGCCGCGGAACACGTAATAGCTCCAGGCCGTGTACATCAGGATGAAGGGAATGATGAACAGCGCGCCGACCAGGATGAAGCCCTGGCTTTGCGGCGGCGAGGCAGCGTCCCAGATCGACACCGACGGCGGGATGATATTCGGCCAAAGACTTATGCCCAGGCCGCTGTAGCCGAGGAAGATCAGCGTCAGGGTCAGCAGGAACGGTGCGTAGTTGGCGTTGCGCGCCACCGCACGCAAAAGCGCCCAGGTACACAGCAGCACCAGCAGCGGCACCGGCATGAACCAGAACAGGTTAGGCAGACTGAACCAGCGCTCGGCAATCTCGGCATGCGCCAGCGGCGTCCACAGGCTAACCATACCGGTGACCACCAACAGGACGAACACCAGCGGTCGCGCCAGGTCATGCATCTGCTGCTGCAGGCGGCCTTCGGTCTTCATGATCAGCCAGGTGCAGCCGAGCAAGGCGTAGGCGGCGATCAGCGCCAGGCCGCAAAACAACGAGAACGGCGTCAGCCAGTCAAGCGCACCACCGGCATAGGCCCGATCCACCACCTCGAAGCCGTCGATATAGGCGCCCAGCGCCACCCCCTGAAAGAAGGTCGCGGTCAGCGAACCGCCGATAAACGCCTTGTCCCAGATGTGGCGTTTGGCAGCCTTGGCCTTGAAGCGGAACTCGAACGCCACGCCGCGAAAGATCAGCCCCAGCAGCATGAAGATCAACGGCAGGTACAGCGCACTCAAGACCACCGCGTAGGCCAGAGGAAAGGCGCCGAACAGCGCCGCACCGCCGAGCACCAGCCAGGTCTCGTTGCCGTCCCACACCGGCGCCACGGTGTTCATCATCACATCGCGCTCGCCCTCGCTCTTGACGAAGGGAAAGAGGATACCGATGCCCAGATCGAAACCGTCCATCACTACATACATCATCACCCCGAAGGCGATGATCACGGCCCAGATCAACGAAAGATCGATGCCCATATTCAGCTCCTCTCAGACCGTGTATCGCTGCCATTCTCGTGCAGATCTTCCTCGGCCGCGGACAACGGACGCGATGGCGTATGTTGCTGCCCTGGACCACCCTCGACGACTTCCTGACCTTCGCCGGTGATCGGCCCCTTGCGCACCAGGCGCATCATGTAGCCTAGGCCCACGCCGAACAGGGCGAAATACACCACCACGAACAACGTCAGGGTCACACTCATCTGCACCAGGCCGTGCCCGGAAGACGCATCGGCGGTGCGCATCAACCCCTGGATCACCCAGGGCTGACGACCGATCTCGGTGGTGTACCAACCGGCGAGCATGGCGATGATCCCCGAGGGCCCCATCCATACCGCCAGATGCAGGAACGCGCGGTTCTCGAACAACTTGCCGCGACTGCGCAGCCACAAACCCCAGAGGCCGGTGAAAATCATCAGCAGGCCCAGGGCAACCATCACCCGGAAGGTCCAGAACACTATCGTCGAGTTGGCGCGATCCTCGGGGGCGAACTCCTTCAGTGCCGGCACCTGCTGGTCCAGGCTGTGAGTCAGAATCAGACTGCCGAGGGCGGGAATCTCCAGCTTGAAGCGGGTCTCCTCGCGCTGCATGTCCGGCCAGCCGAAGAGGATCAGCGGGGTCGGCTCATCGCCGTGATTTTCCCAGTGGCCCTCGATCGCGGCGATTTTCGCTGGCTGGTACTTCAGGGTATTGAGGCCGTGCAAGTCGCCAATCATTGCCTGGATCGGCGCCACCAGCAGGGCCATCCACAGGGCCATCGAGAGCATCTTGCGCAGCGCCGGGTTGTCCCGACCGCGCAGCAAGTGCCAGGCCGCCGAGGCGCCGACGAAGAACGCGGTGGAGAGAAAGGCCGCCGTGGCCATGTGCGCCAGACGATAGGGGAAGGACGGGTTGAATATCACCGCCAGCCAGTCCACCGGAATCACCCGCCCGTCGATGATCTCGAAGCCCTGCGGGGTGTGCATCCAACTGTTGGAGGCAAGAATCCAGAAGGTCGAGATCAGCGTGCCAATCGCCACCATCACCGTGGAAAAGAAGTGCAGCCCCGGACCCACCCGGTTCCAGCCGAACAGCATGACGCCGAGAAAGCCCGCCTCGAGGAAGAATGCGGTGAGTACTTCATAAGTCAGCAGCGGCCCGGTGACCGCGCCGGCGAAGTCCGAGAAGGCGCTCCAGTTGGTGCCGAACTGATAGGCCATGACCAGCCCGGAGACCACGCCCATGCCGAAGTTGACGGCGAAGATCTTCGACCAGAAGTGGTACAGATCGCGGTACACCTCTTGTCCGCTCTTCAACCACAACCCTTCCAGCACCGCCAGGTAACTGGCCAGGCCAATGGTGATGGCCGGGAAGATGATGTGAAAGGAGATGGTGAAGGCAAACTGGATTCGGGCGAGATCTAGAGCCTCTAAGCCGAACATAGAACTTCCTCAGTCAGGTTATTCGGGGCACAGCCTTGTGCGAGCTCCAGACGTTGGAGCGCAATATGGCGCAATCGTTCTTGTCATGCAGGCAAACGGCGGGTGGGCCAAACAGCCCCCAGGCCAAGGCAAACGGGCCTTGACCTGGATCAATCAATGCTAAAAGAGTAACGCCATTGCACACACTTGAAGCTGTGGTTATTTGTCGCGCGAGGCAGCTGGCCTGGCCGGCCGCCATGCTAAGCTAGCGCACCGTTAGTTAGCCTGCTAAGTACTTACCATGTCCGTCCACGGCAAACTGCTGCTGCGTCATCAGCGCCCCTTTATCGCCTTCTGGCTGGCCCGCGTGTGCACCGCCAGCGGCTTTCAGATGCTCACCGTGGCGATCGGCTGGCACATGTATCAGCTGACCGGCAACGTGCTCGACCTGGGCCTGGTCGGCCTGGCCGAGTTCCTCCCGCGCGTGCTGTTCATGCTGCACACCGGGCATGTCGCCGACCGCTACGACCGGCGCAAGATCGCCGCCCTGTGCCAGGCCGGCCAGGCGCTGATCGCCATCGCCCTGGTGCTGGGCAGCAGCAGCGGCGAGGTGACCCGCGAGCTGATATTCGTCCTGGCCTTCCTGCTCGGCAGCGCCCGCGCCTTCGAGATGCCGGCGACCCAGGCGCTGCTGCCCAGTCTGGTGCCCAAGGCGCTGTTTCCCGCCGCGGTAGCCGCCTCGGCTTCGGCCATGCAGACCGCAACTATCGCCGCGCCGGCGCTCGGTGGTTTCCTGTATGCCTTCGGCAGTTTGTGGGTGTATGCGCCGACCGCGCTGCTGTATGTGCTGGCCTGCAGCCTGATGCTCAGCCTGCCAGCGCGGCAAACGGCGCTGCGCAAGGAGCGCGCCTCGTTGCACTCGCTGCTCGCCGGCATCCGCTATATCCGCAGCCGCCGGGATATCTTCGGCGCCATCTCCCTCGACCTGTTCGCCGTGTTACTCGGCGGCGCCACTGCCCTGCTGCCGGTGTTCGCCAAGGACATCCTGCTCACCGGGCCCTGGGGCCTCGGTCTGCTGCGTTCGGCGCCGGCGGTCGGCGCCTTGCTGATGTCGTTCTGGCTGGCGCGCTTTCCCATCGATCGTCAGGTCGGGCGGATCATGTTCACTGCGGTGGCGGTGTTCGGCGTGGCGACCATCGCCTTCGGCCTGTCCACCTCATTCTGGTTCAGCCTGGCGGTGCTGGTGATTCTCGGCGCGGCGGACATGATCAGCATGGTGATTCGCGGCGCCTTCGTGCAGTTGCACACCCCGGACGAGATGCGCGGCCGGGTCAGCGCGGTCAACGGCCTGTTCATCGGCGCCTCCAACCAGCTCGGCGAATTCGAATCCGGCCTCACCGCGCACTGGTTCGGTACGGTCCCGGCGGTGGTGCTCGGCGGCGTCGGCACCCTGCTGGTCACCGGTGCCTGGATCAAGCTGTTTCCCAGCCTGGCCCGGCGCGACCAGCTGCAGGAACCCGAGGAGATCGCCGAGGCGCCGCGCTAGCGCCGCTCTCTCAGTGCACCAGGCGCGGGTCGGCACTCAGGCGCTGGTAGAGAAAATCACTCAGCGCACGAATCCGCGCCACCTTGCGCAGGTCCGGATGACTGAGCAGCCAGACCTGGGTGTCCAGCGCCGGCTCGGCGTCGGCCAGGCGCACCAGTTCGGCATGCGCCTGCGCCAGCGGGCAAAGTAGCAGGCCGGCGCCCATGCCCTGGCGCACGCACTCGAGCATCCCGACCAGGCTGTCGCTGCGCGTCAGCACCCGCTCATCGGGTACCTGGGCGGCCAGCCAGGCACTCTGTTCGAGATGTGCCAAGGACTCATCCGCGCCCACCCACAGGTGCTCCGCCCACGGCAGCTGCGCCGGTTTGTCGGCCAGGTAGGCACGCGAGGCATACACCGCCGTCTGGATCCGCCCGACGCAGCGGCCGATCAGGTTATCCGGCGGCCGATTGCTGCCACGCACGGCCATATCGGCCTCGCGCTGGGTCAGGCTGAGGAAGCTGTTGTTGATCACCAGTTGCAGGGACACCTGCGGATGCAAACGCTGGAACTCGGCCAGCAACGGCGTCAGCAGGCTGTTGAACAGGGTGTCGGTGGACGTCAGGCGGATGCTGCCACGAACCTGCTGGTCCTGGCCCAGCAGTTGCCGCCCGGCGCCGTCGATCTGCTCACCTACTCCGCCGAGCCTACCGGCCAGCTCCTCGCCCGCCTGGGTCAGCACATAGCCCGCGGCGTGGCGCTGAAACAGGGCCACGCCGAGCTGCGCCTCCAGACGCTGCAAGCGGCGCAGCACGGTGCTGTGGTTGACCCGCAGGGCGCGCGCCGCCTGGCTGATCGAACCGCCCTGGGCCACGGCGAGGAAATACTGCAGGTCGCTCCAGTCCATCTATGCAAATCCGCATAATCGTTTCGCAGATATTGCTAATTTATCCGCCAAATTGCAAAGCCCAGACTCTGAGCACAGGCACTCTTGCCCGCCGCACACAGGACTTCTGTCATGCGTACATTCAACCTCCTCAGCAACCCAGCCGCGGCCAGCCTGCTGCTGCGCATTGGCCTGGCCGGCATGTGGATCAGTCACGGCCTGATTCTCAAACTGCTCACCTTCGGCGTCGTCGGTCTCGGCAACTGGCTGGCCGCTATCGGCCTGCCATCCGCCCTCGCCCTGCCGCTGATCCTCGCCGAAACAGTCGGCGGCCTGCTGATCCTGCTGGGCATCTACGGCCGCTGGGTGTCGCTGGCCCTGTTGCCGATCCTGCTCGGCGCGCTGCTGATCCATGCACCCAACGGCTGGGTGTTCTCCAATCCCGACGGTGGCTGGGAATACCCCCTGTTCCTCGCCGTGATGACACTGGTGCACGCGCTGCTCGGCGACGGTCCGCTGGCCCTGAAGGCCGCAGGAGCCACCTCATGAACACTGCCCTCGAACTGATCAGCCATCCGTTGTGCCCCTATGTGCAACGCGCGGCCATCGTCCTGGCGGAAAAGGGCGTTGACTTCAGCCGCCGCGACATCGACCTGGCCGACAAACCGGCATGGTTCCTCGCCCTCTCACCGCTCGGCAAGGTGCCGCTGCTGCGCAGCGAGCGTGGCGTGCTGTTCGAGTCGGCGGTGATCGCCGAGTACCTCGACGAGACCCTGGCCCCACCCCTGCACCCACTGGATGCCTTCGAGCGTGCCCGCCATCGGGCCTGGGTCGAGTTCGCCTCGGCCGTCCTGAACAATATCGCGCGTTTCTACAATGCCGCCGACGCCGACGCGTTCGAGGCTCAGCGCCAGACCTTACGCCGCCGCTTCGAGCAGGTGGAGGCCGAACTCAACAGCGGCCCCTGGTTCGCCGACGCGGACTTCTGCCTGGTGGATGCGGCCTTTGCCCCGGTGTTTCGCTACTGGCAGGTATTCGAACGGATCGCCGACTTCGGCATCTTTGCCGGTTTGAGCAAGGTGCAGCGCTGGCGTCAGGCGCTGGCCACGCGTCCCTCGGTGCGCAACGCCGCGCCAGCGGATTACCGCGAACGCCTGTGGCAGTTCATTGCCCGTCGCGACAGCCATCTGGCGACCCTGCTCAAGCAGAGTTCGCCCGCACAGTTCACCAGCACCCCGGCCCCGCTGCGCGCTTAGGGTCACAGCGCGGCTGCAGACCAGGCGCGGCTCAACCGACCAGCATGGCCTCGGCCACCTGCTTGCGCGTGCCCTTGCCGCGCAGGTGTTCGACCAGGGTCAGGGCAAACTCCAGGGCGGTGCCTGGGCCCTGGCTGGTGATGCAGTTGCCGTCGACCACCACCGGCTGATCGACGAAGGTGCAGCCGCTGAGACGCTCGCTGAAGCTCGGGTAACAGGTCATCCGCCGCTGCTTGAGCACGCCGAATGGCTGCAAGGCCACCGCCGGCGCCGCACAGATGCCGGCGAACAGTTTGCCGGCCTTGGCCTGCTGGCGTACCCGCGCGGCCAGCGGTTCATGCTCGGCCAGGCGTTGTGCGCCGGGCATGCCGCCGGGCAGCACGACCAGGTCGAAGTCCTGGGCCAGCACGTCGACCAGCATGGTATCGGCGGTCAGGCGGGTGCCGCGGGCGCAGGTGATCATCCGCCGACCTTCGATGCTGGCGACTACCACCTCGACTTCGGCGCGCCGCAGCACATCGATCAGGGTCACGCATTCGATGTCCTCGACGCCATCGGCAACGGTAATAACAGCGCGCGTAGTCATGCTGACCTCCTCGACACTACAGAACGAAAACGATCCGTTCGGTCATAAATTCACCGGTTACGGCCTAGGGTCTGTTGCCGTTTCATTCGCGGCCGCGCCGTAGCCTGCTTTTGCGCGAGGCAAGGCACGNGTTGCGCGGGAAATGGCCCCCGCTGTTGTTGCAGGACTTGGCAAGGGAATGACCATTACCTGCGTCCTGCGCCTAATCGGGGGCCATTTCTCGCGGCAACGCGGCTCGCAATGAAACGGCAACATACCCTAGCTGATATGATGCGCGCCTTTTTCCAGACCGCCAGCAAAATCATCCACGCGCCAGTGGTTGTGCTTTGCTTTCGTTCTGCACTTTTAACGGCGCATCAGACGTCACAGGGAGCTTCGCATGCTGGAAAAGCTGTTCCAACTCAACGCGCACCAGACCACGGTCCGCACCGAGGTTCTCGCCGGTCTCACCACCTTTCTGACCATGGCCTACATCCTCTTCGTCAACCCGAGCATCCTCGCCGAAACCGGCATGGACCATGGCGCGGTGTTCGTCGCCACCTGCCTGGCGGCGGCCATCGGTTCGGCGGTCATGGGCCTGGTGGCCAATTACCCGATCGCCCTGGCGCCGGGCATGGGCCTCAACGCCTTCTTCACCTACACCGTGGTGCTGACCATGGGCCACACCTGGCAGGTGGCCCTGGGCGCCGTGTTCCTCTCCGGGGTGATCTTCTTCGCGCTGTCGATCTTCAAGATCCGCGAATGGATCATCAACAGCATCCCCATGGCCCTGCGCGCCGGTATTGCCGCCGGCATCGGTCTGTTTCTGGCGATCATCGCGCTGAAGAACGCCGGCATCGTGGTCGACCATCCGGCCACCCTGGTCAGCCTCGGCGACATGAGCCAGGGCGGCCCGTTGCTGGCTTGCCTCGGCTTCTTCCTCATCGCCGCCCTGGCTTACCGCCGCGTCACCGGTGCGGTGATGATCGGCATCCTGCTGATCACCGGCCTGTCGATCGCCCTCGGCCTGTCCAAGCTCGACGGCGTGATGTCGATGCCGCCAGCGCTGGCGCCGACCCTGATGCAACTGGATATCATAGGCGCCCTGGACATCGGCTTGCTTAGCGTGATCTTCGCCTTCCTCTTCGTCGACCTGTTCGACACCTCCGGCACCCTGGTCGGCGTGGCGCAGAAGGCCGACCTGCTGGATAAGGACGGCAAGATGCCCAAGCTCGGCCGCGCCCTGCTGGCCGACAGCACCGCGACCATGGCCGGCGCCGCCCTTGGCACCTCGACCACCACCAGCTATATCGAATCGGCCGCTGGCATCAGCGCCGGCGGGCGCACCGGCCTGACTGCCTGCGTGGTCGCCCTGCTGTTCCTCCTCAGCCTGTTCTTCGCCCCACTGGCCGGCGCCGTACCGGCCTACGCCACCGCGCCGGCCCTGCTGTTCGTCGCGGTGCTGATGATGAGCAGCCTGGCGCAGATAGACTGGGACGACCTGACCGTTGCCGCCCCCGTGGCCGTCGCTGCGCTGGCCATGCCGCTGACCTTCTCGATCGCCAACGGTATCGCCTTCGGCTTCATCACCTGGACCCTGGTCAAGGTGCTGGCCGGACGCTGGCGCGACCTCAACCCGGCGCTGGTGATTCTCTCGCTGCTGTTTGTGGTCAAGTTGGGCTGGTTTGCCTGAGACTGACCGTCCAAACCTAGGGAGGGTTTGCCGTAGCCCGGGTGAAATCCGGGGCAACTCTTAACCCTCCCTGGATTTCATCCAGGCTACCCTGAGCCGGCGTAAATGCCGGATCAGATACATCATTCCAATTGTCCAACTTCAGAGTGATTCATGAGTCTTTCGCAGTTCGATCCCGCTACCTACACCAGCCAGCTTGCAGAGAAGAAACAGCGCCTGATCGAACTGCTGGCGCCGTTCGACGCCCCCGAGCCCGAGGTGTTCGACTCGCCGCGCGAGCATTACCGCCTGCGCGCCGAGTTCCGCCTGTGGCGCGAGGCCGAGCAGCGTCACTACGCCATGTTCGCCCCAGGCGACAAACACACACCGATTCTGCTGGACGATTTCCCCATCGCCAGTACGCGGATCAATCAGCTGATGCCACAGCTGAAAGCCGCCTGGCAGGCCAGCCAGGTGCTGAGTTTCAAGCTGTTCCAGGTCGAGTTCCTCACCACCCTGGCCGGCGATGCGCTGCTCACCCTGTGCTATCACCGCCCACTGGACGCAGCCTGGCAGGCCGAGGCGGAGCAGCTCGCCGCCGAACTGGGGGTCAATCTGGTCGGCCGCTCGCGCGGCAAGCGCATCGTCATCGGTCGTGATTTTGCCGAGGAAGAACTGCAAGTCGCCGGTCGCACCTTCCGCTATCGCCAACCCGAAGGCGCCTTCACCCAGCCCAACGGCGCGGTCTGCCAGAAAATGCTCGGCTGGGCCTATGAAGCGCTCGGCCAACGCGACGACGACCTGCTGGAGCTGTACTGCGGCAACGGCAACTTCACCCTGCCACTGGCTACCCGGGTGCGCAAGGTGCTGGCCACCGAGATCAGCAAGAGCTCGGTGAATGCCGCCCTGGCCAACCTGGAAGGCAACGGCGTGGACAACGTGACCCTGGTGCGCCTGTCCGCCGAGGAGCTGACCCAGGCGCTCAACGAGGTGCGGCCGTTTCGCCGCCTGGCTGGCATCGACCTGAAGAGCTACGCCTTCGGCAGCGTGTTCGTCGACCCGCCACGTGCCGGCATGGACCCGGACACTTGCGAACTGACCCGACGCTTCGAACGCATCCTCTACATTTCCTGCAACCCGGAGACCCTGGCCGCCAACATCAGCCAGCTCAGCGACACCCACCGGGTCGAGCGCTGCGCGCTATTCGACCAGTTCCCCTACACCCACCACATGGAAGCGGGCGTGCTGCTGACCCGCAAGTAGCCACCGCCAAGCGCTACTCCGAAGCCCACTGGCGGAGCATGAGTAACCACTCAGAACCCAGAGTTGTTTGGGGACGGCGTAACAGTCGATTTACTCACGGAGCCGAGTCCGCAGACTCGTTAGCCACCAATCTGGGCCTGACTGCTGCCGCGAGCGGCAGCAGTCAGGCCAGTGGCGACCTCAGACGTGCTCGAGGTAGAGCTACCTGAACACCAGATCCCTGAGGAAGAGCGCGATCGGCGGAAAATAGATCAGCGCCACAGCCGCGCCAACCTTGATCAGGAAGAAGGGCAAGGAGCCGCGAATACAATCGATATAGGGCCGACGGAACACCGCGGTCGCGGTGAAGATGTCACAACCGAACGGCGGCGTCGCACCACCAATTGCCACTTGCAAGATGACGACCACCCCCACCAGCACCGGATCCAGCCCAGAGGCGACAATCAGCGGCATAAATATCGGCGTCAGCACCAAGATCACCACGATCGAATCGACGAACATGCAGCCGATGAAAAACGCCAGAGTGATCGCAAACAAAATGACATAAGGGTCGGCCGCATCAAGGCCGAACGACTGGATGATCCCCTGCGGAATTTGCGCATAGGCCAGCACCCAGGAAAAAGCCGCTCCTGCCGCAATCAGGATAAATACCACCGAGGTGATCATGCCTGTGGAGCGCGCAATGCCTAGCAGTTCACTCGGTTTGATCGAACGGAAGACCACCACTTCAAGGACAATGGCATAGACCGCGCAAACAGCCGCGGCTTCCGTCGGGCTGAAAATGCCGCCATAGATCCCGCCGATGACGATTGCCGGAAAACCCGCGGGCCAGAGCGCTCGGCGCATGGCCAGGAAACGCTCAGACCAGCTGGCTTTCTCGACGGTCGGGATGTTGCGGCGAACCGCATAGAAGAAGCTGTAGCAGGAGAACGCCAGCAGCAGCAACAGCCCGGGCCCGATGCCGGCGATGAACAGTTCAGAGACCGAAGTACCCGAAGCCACACCAAACACGATCATCCCGATCGACGGAGGGATCAGGCAGGCCAGACCGGCCGAGTTGACCGCCAAGGCGATGGTGAAGCTGTCGCCATAGCCGGACTGGAGCATTTTCGTGCGCATCGGCGAGCCGATCGCCACCACAGTGGCCTGGGTCGAACCGGAGACCGCACCGAACATGCCGCAGGCGTTGACCACCGCCACCGCCAAACCGCCCCGCTGGTGACCGACAAACCGCAGCACCAGGTCAAGCAGGCGATCGGCCGAATGCCCCTTGGTGATGACGTCCGCGGCGAACATGAACATCGGCACGGCGATTAGCGACGCTGGTTTAACCCCACCGATCATCTGCTGAATGATCAGCTGCGGATTCAAGTCCGGCAAATAGAAGATAAAAGCGCCCAGTGTCGCCCCCAGCAGCGGCACCATCATGGGAAACCCCGCGAGCAGCAGGATGATCATGATCGTCAGCATTAAGGCAGTCATTACTTCGTCTCCTTGAGCGCTGCATGCTGCGCCGCGCTGCCGGATGGCGCGTTACATTCATCGCGGTCCGCGTCGCCCACCGCGGCAACATCGGCGAGTTCCACCGCCTCGTATTCATCACGCTTGCTGTAGGAGACATAAACTTCGGGATCGGAAAAATCGAGGTTGCGCCAGGCAGTCAGCAGATACTGCATGCCGGTGATCACGAAACCCAGCACCACCGGGACATAGGAAAGGTACAGCGGGACTTTCAACGCAGGCGTCAAGCGCCCACGACTGGCGGTCTTGGCGACGTATTCAAAGGCGAAATAGGCCAGCGCAAACATGATGGCGGCCGTCACCAGGGCGATCACTATCATCAGCACTTTCTTGGCAACTGCCGGAAGCAGATCATAAATGGCTGTCATCCGGATATGCCGCCCGTTGCGGGTCACATAACCAAGCCCGAGGAAGGTAATCAGCACCATCAGGAACTCATTGAGCTCCTCGACGAAATAGATGCTCTCGCTGAACACGAATCGCCCGAAAACATTGGCGAAGGCAAAAGCCGCCAAGGCCAGTATCGCCAACCCCAAAAGCGTGCCTTCGACTTTCCCGAGCAGGCGATCCAGACCAATAAGAGAGTGATTGGCGGGCGACATTTTATTCTTGTGCATAGTTGCCTCTATCTGCAGCTTACTCAACCGATCGAGCACCTACAGCCAGGCAGGAGCGCACCTGGCTGTAGGCTGCGGTACCTTAGTTAGCGCGTTCTCCTTTCGCGACCTCTTGCAGGATCGAGGCAAGCAACTTCTTGCCGCGCGCCCCGATGTGCTCTCCAACTTTCTCGTGAGTTTTCTGGCTGGCTTGGCGAAACACCTCCCGCTCGGCTTCGCTCAACTGCACCATCTGCATGTCGGGTTTGGCCGCTTTGATGGCCTGCAAACGCTCGGCGTTGTATTGCTGCACTGCCTCAGCGATATAACCGTTCATGCCGCCTATGGTTTCGTCGATCAGTTGTTGCCGTTGCGCCGGGAGACCCTGATACCAGTCGTCGCCGGTCATGATCGCCGTCACCAGTTCCTGCTCTCCCGCCCAGATCATGAAGTCAGTCACTTCGTAAAACTTCATCTCCTGGATGGCCGGGACCGGATTGGTTTGCCCATCGATTTGCTTCAACTGCAGGCCACCGTAGACTTCGCCAAATGGCATCGGTGTCGGGCTGGCGCCCAGGTCCGCATAGGCCTCGAGCAGTACCGGCGAGACCATGACGCGCATCTTGAAGCCTTTCAGGTCAGCGGGGCTGCGCACCAGACGATTCGTAGTCCAGACCTGCGGTCCCTCGGAAAACAGCGTCTGCAGTCGCAGGCCTTTATCCGCAAATGCCGCGCCCAGATCACCACGCAAAAGCGTCTCTGAATTGAGTAACTCGGTTACGGCGGCGGGGTTCTCAGGCAGCACATAATTCATCAGAAACACTTGCGACTCGGGCACCAGGGTACCCAGCGCTCCCACCGCGACGTTGACGAAGTTGATCGCCCCATCAGCCGTCTGCTCAACCATTTCGGCCGAAGTCCCGAGCTGCCCGAGGTAGTAGATCTTTACTTCAACTTCACCTTTAGTGGCCTGTTCAATGCGGTTCTTGAACTCCTTGGCATAGACATCCATCAAGGATTCCGGCGGTTCTTCAATCGAGTACTTCCACACCTCGGCGGAAAAAGCGCTGGAACTGGCCACTAGCAACGCAGCAACACTCAACAGTGTTTTGAAACGAGTCATAGTTTTTCTCCGGTACGCAGTTGTTGTAATTGTTCTGGATATCCGTTTGAACGTACTTACTGCGTCTTCGCCTGGGCGCGCTCGTGAAAGATGAAACCGATGCTGTTGAGCAGCAGTTGCGCGGCGAGAATCGAGGTCATCCCGGTGGGGTCGTACACCGGCGCCACCTCGACCAGGTCCATGCCGACGATATTGCCCTGGCTGCGCTTGGCCAGTGCCTGGATGATTTCCAGTACTTCGTAGTAGAGAAAACCGCCGTGACTCGGGGTGCCGGTGCCCGGCGCGATGGACGGATCGAAGCCGTCGATGTCGATGGTGATGTAGTAGGGCACGCCGCTGGGAATCAGCTCCAGCACGCCTTGCGTGCCGAGGCGACGCACATCGCGGACCGACAGGATATGCGAGCCGGCACTGCGCGCCGCGTCGTAGTCGTCGCGGTTGGAGGAGGACACGTTGCGGATGCCCATCTGGGTCATGCCGACGATGTGGTTCATCTCCGAGGCACGGCGCAGAGGGCTGCCATGGCCATAGCGCACGCCATGGCGCTCGTCGACGAAATCCAGGTGCGCATCGACATGGATGATATGGATCGGCCCGCGCCCTTCGAAGGCCTTGATCACCGGCGCATGCACCGAGTGGTCGCCGCCCAGCACCACCGGCATGGCGCCAGCCTCGAGGATCTTGCGCACGGCGAACTCGGTGTTGGCGTTGCTCGTGGCCATATCGGTATGCACGATGTCGGCGTCGCCGACGTCGACCATGCGCACGTCTTCGGCTGTCAGGTACATCACGTCGTCTTCGTGATCGTAGGCGCCAGCGTGGCCGAAGGAAAACAGGGTGGAGGCCTCGCGAATACCGCGCGGTCCGAAGCGTGCGCCGGAGCGCCACTGGGTGCCCATGTCGTTGGGCGCGCCGAGGATCGCCACATCGGCATTCAGGCTATCCCAGTCGGTGCACACCGGGGATTTGGCGAAGGTGCAATGACCCACGAACGGCAGGTTCAGGCGACCGGCTTCGTAATTGTTTTTGCTCACGGTTATCTCCTGGAATCGGCTTCATCGAAGCAATAATCGACGACGCCCCATTGTTAAGAGCCGCGGAAAAACCAAGCAATATTGGGTATCGGATGTTCAGATCGGGGATTACCGATCTATCCGCGCGGCACCGGCCGGGGCCGCGCGCTGCTCAGCCGGCCAGCTCGGCCTGCAGGTCGTCGAGGATGGTCTCCACCAACAGGCTGTGATCCTGTCCCCGGCGCATGACGATCTCGAACGGTGAGGCGATCACGATCTGCTGTGGAAACAGCCGTTGCAGCGCCCCGGACTCGACCCAGCGCTGGGCATAGTGGGTTGGCAGAAAACCCAGGTAGTTGCCACTGAGGATCAGCAGCGCCTGGGCCTCGACGTTGGCCACCAGGGCCGCTGCCTCGGTGACTCCCAGAGCCTCCAGATCGCCGCGGCGCATGTAGGACCGCGCCACCACCTTCAGGCTCGGCAGCGCCGCGCGCAACGCCTCGAGCGTGGGGTAGCGGCCGGCGGCCAGGGCACTGCCGTACAGCCCCTGCTCCTCGTCATACAGCGGTCGGTACAGCAGGCCCGGCACATGGGCGTGGAAGTGGCCCACGGCCAGGTGCAGGGTGCCCTCCAGCACCGCCTTCTCCAGCTCGGCCGGGGTGCCGATCTGCACGTTCAGGTAGACGTCCTGACAGCGGTCGGAGAAGCGCCGAATCGCCCCGGCCACCGGCGAGCGGGTATCGGTGATGGTGTTGTCGATCAGCCCCAGGTTCAGCCAGCCGCCGAGCGTGCGGCGGATCAATTCCGCGTCCGAGCGAAAATCATCCAGCGCCGCCAGCAGACGCTTGGACGACAGGTACAGCGCCTCGCCCTGCTCGGTCAGGCGAAAGCCGCCACGCCCGCGCTCGCACAAACGCACGCCGAGGCGCCCTTCCAGTTGGCTGACGTACTCGCTGATGGTCGACTGGCCGATATTCAGCACCGCCTGGGCCGCGGCGAAGCCGCCGTGCTTGACGATGGTCTCGAAGACCCGCAGCAGCTTCAGGTCGATGGTATGCAGTTGGTTCATGGCGCTGTCATCTGTCGGAATGAAAGGACCGGCTTCGCTGAGCCGGGCGGTCAGGCCCGCAGCCCTCCTGGCCCTTGCCTAGGCATACAGCCATTACGCCGACGGGTCCAGCCTGCGGAGCCTTCCCGCGCCGATAAGCCCGGAACGGGGACAGATATCCTTGCAGCCGCGCTGGTGACCCGAAGGGTCGCGGTATGCACCGCCAGCCACACCTTAAGCCACCTGCTTGAAAACTGCAGCGCCTCGATCCATCGAGGCAACTAAGCACCTGCGGCACCTAGCAGGATTTCTGCCGTGGTCTCACGCAGAATCCGCAGGGCCAGCCCCACTGTTCCTGGCTGCGGATCCAGCGGATAGACCAGATAAGCCGGCAGCAAAAAATCCGGCGCCTGAGGGTGCCGGTGCAATAGCCCAGCGGCCAGCTGACACCTGACCAGGCGCAACGGAAAGTACCCGGCGCCACCGTAGGCAAGAATGTGGTTGAGGCCCAGCCAACCGATATTGGCGCTCAGTCCGGGGCCGAGAAAATCTGGGAAAGCAGCGCTGTGCTTGCTGGCGAACTCTGGGCCCCAGTCGATGTACACATAGTTTTCGCCGAGTGGGGGTTCGGCGTTGCTGGATGATACATAGACCAACTGCTCTTCGAGCAGCGCTTCCACCATCAGTCCAGGGCGGTTCTGGGGGGTGTACATCACACCGATGTGGGTGCGCCCTTCGACCAGCCCCTGAATCAGTTCATCTTCAAAAGCGATCTCGGCATGTACCGCGATATCGGGTGCCGCGTGGCGGATACGCGGCAGACAGACGAACAGCAGCTCTTCCCAGAGCCCGAAACGTCCGCCTATGGTCAGCGATGCCCGAAAGCCCTTGGCCACGCCTATCTCATGGCGAGCCCGCTCCACAGTGCGCACAAGTGTGGCGGCATAGGATTGAAAGCGCTGACCCGCCGGGGTCAGCGCCGTGCCGGCCTTATTGCGAACAAACAGAATGCAGCCCAACTGTTCTTCCAGGGCGGCAATTCTCGCGCTGACGGTCGACTGCGTCACGAACAGCCGCGATGCCGCACTGCTGAAGTTTCCTGCGGCGATGACCGTCAGAAAGGTGCGCGCGAGTTCAGTATCCATAAGCAGCTAGCCCCGCAGTAAGCAGGTGCATCAATTGTTCGAGCTTCTGGTGCTCAAGGCCGACGAAGTGGACTCGCCGTAATTCAAATCGGAATTACCAATACTAAAGTCAATTATTTATCGTTATTCAACTGCATAAAGGCCGAGTAGCGTCGGAGTTGGGGTAGCCAAGAGGCTTCGCCGAGGAGGTCAAGATGCACTTGTTAGGTTCGGAAGATAGACAATCGCTGCGCACTATCGGCTTTGTACTGATGGGTTTCTTGCTGCTTATCGGCCTATTGATCGCGATCGCAGTGACTGTCGGCTGACAATACGCGAGCGGCAAAGTCACGCGATGCAACGGGGTGGAGTTGTGCACCTCATCGCTCGGGATGACCGAAACCGTCAAACCCACTCCCGTGCAAAACCGGGCAGTCCCATAACAGCGGCAACGCAAATAGCGCTGACTCACTCATGAGTCGGCGCAGCATCCGACGTTACCGTGTCGCCATAGATTCGCTTCACCAGCGGCCCAATCGTCAGGCCCTGGATCAGGATCGAGCCGAGCACGATGACGTAGGTGATGCTCAGCAGCAGGTCACGCTCCGCGCCCGCTGGCAGGGAAAGCGCCAGGGCCACCGAGATACCGCCGCGCAGGCCACCCCAGGAGAGGATGCGGATAGCGCCCTTGGGTATCGCTTCGCGTCCGGCCACGCTGCGGCGCAGAAACAGGATGGCCGGGGCGATGGTGACGATGCGCGAGCCCAGCACCAGCAGGGCCATCACCGCTCCAGCGGCGACATTCAGCCAGGAGAACGGCAGCAGCAGGATTTCCAGGCCCATCAAGGCGAACAGGAAGGCGTTGAGCATCTCGTCGATCAATTCCCAGAACTTGTCGACATACAGCCGCGTCTGGTCGGACATGCCATGACTGCGCCCCTGGTTGCCGATGATCAACCCGGCCACCACCATGGCGATCGGTGCCGAGACATGCGCGCCCGCCGCCAGCGCCGAGCCGCCGATGACCAGGGCCAGCGACAACATGACCTCGACCTGGTACTGGTCGATCGAACGCATCATCAGGTACACCCCGAACCCCAGCAGCAAGCCCAGGACGATGCCGCCCAGCGCCTCGGTGGCGAACAGTTCGACGATGCCCAGGGTCGTCGGCGCCTGGCCTTGCAGGGCGATGGTCAGCAGCACGGTGAACAGCACCACGGCGGTGCCGTCGTTGAACAGCGACTCACCGACTATGGTGGTTTCCAGCGGCTTGGGCGCCCCCGCGCTGCGCAGGATGCCGAGCACCGCAATCGGATCGGTCGGCGAGATAAGCGCACCGAACAGCAGGCAATAGAGGAAACTCACCGACCAACCAAACAGCCCCAACATCCAGTAGGCCATGCCTGCAATCATCAGAGTCGAGAGCAGCACGCCGACTGTCGCCAGCAAGCCGATCGGCCACTTATAGCTGTGCAGGTCGCCGAGCTTGACGTGTAGGGCACCGGCGAACAGCAGGAACGACAGCATCCAGTCCATCAACAGGCTCTGGAATGACATCTGCCGAATCAGGTCGCCGACCTGATCCTCAAGCACCGGGTAGCCTGCGAGGGTCACCCCATGCAGCACCAGCGAGAAGATCAAGGCAGTCGCCATGACCCCGATCGCCGGCGGTAGATTGGTGAAGCGATAGCTGACGTAAGTCATCAGCGTGGTCAGGCAGATGAACGCCGCCGCGAGTTCAAGCATTACGTATCCTTACCGGTGCATCGGCGCAGAGGTTCGAGGGAATGTGCAGACGCGCACTCGGCGTCTTGGTTGCGGGCCGCACCCTAGCGGCTCTCACACTCAAGCGCGTCGATCCAGGTCGCATCAATCGGCATCGAACACTGGCTGCGACAAGCCGCGCAACGCCCAGAAGGCCAGCCCGGCGGAGACCACTTCGAGCAACAGCGCCACCAGATTGAAGGTCTGCTGGGCGCCGCCGTCCAGCCACAGGCCGCCGATCCGCGCCAACGCCATAGCGCTGTAGAGCAGTACCAGCAGGGTCAGCGCCGCGTGGGTCAGGTCGAGACGAATCAGCGCCAAGCCCAGGAAAGCCGCCAACCCCAGCTGCAGCCCCCCGTAATAGGCGCGCACATCGGTCGCCGCAGCCGGCGCCATCAGCAGCATGCCGCTAAGGTTGCTCATCTCGTGCGGGCGAATGAAATAAACCAGGCCCAGGCCAGCCAGGGCCAGCAGCTGGATGACCAGAATGACGCGTGCA
Organism: Pseudomonas taeanensis MS-3; assembly: GCF_000498575.2. Classification (GTDB taxonomy): domain Bacteria; phylum Pseudomonadota; class Gammaproteobacteria; order Pseudomonadales; family Pseudomonadaceae; genus Aquipseudomonas; species Aquipseudomonas taeanensis. The sequence goes on along the minus strand of NZ_AWSQ01000001.1, from coordinate 1,472,409 downwards.
AGCAGCATCGACAGCTTCCTTCCCGTAGTGCGATCAGGCCAGCATAGGCCGCCGCTCGCGTATCCGGAAACACTCGATGAATTGGATTGGCTGTGCAGCGACGCTATGCTCGCGGCAACACCTCTAGCGAGAGCCTCTCTAATGCGCCTGTTTTTCCTGCTCGGCGGACTCTTCGCCGGCCTGCTTCATGCCGCCGAACCACTGACCATCGACGTCTATCGCGACCCCAACTGCGGCTGTTGCAAGGCCTGGATCAGCCACTTGCAAGACAATGGCTTCAGCGTCAACGACCACCTCGAAGCCGATATGCCGGCGCTCAAACAGCGCCTCGGAGTGCCGCCACGTTTGGCCTCCTGTCATACCGGGGTGATCGACGGCCGCTTCGTCGAGGGCCACGTACCGGCCGCCGACATCCTCAAGCTGCGCCAGCAACCGGACCTGCTCGGCGCCGCTGTGCCGGGCATGCCGACCGGCTCGCCCGGCATGGAGCGCGGCGACATTCGCGATGCCTACCAGGTCATCGGCCTCGGCCCGAATGGCGACGAGCAAGTGCTGGCCGACTATCCGGCTAACTGATCACTCCCGAGCTGACGACCGGACTGGCCGTGGCGCAGCAGAGCGACGACACTCAATCGCTGGCCTGACAGAAGGAATCAAACCATGCGCTGGAAACGGGCACGACGCAGTGACAACGTAGTGGATGCGCGCAGCAGTGGCGGCGGCCGACGCTTCGCTGGCGGCAAGGGTTTGAGTCTCGGCGGTATCGCTGCGGTGGTGGTGATCGGCCTGCTGATGGGCCAGGACCCGCTGCAGATCCTCGGTCAGCTGGCCGGCCAGGCGACCCAGAGCAGCTCGCTAGACCAGCCGCAGAACAGCGCACCGCCGACCAATGATGAACAGTCGGAGTTCGTCCGCGCCATCCTCGGCGACACCGAAGACACCTGGCGCGCGATTTTCCAGAGCGCCAACCGCCACTACCGCGACCCGACTCTGGTGTTGTTTCGCGGCGGGGTCGATTCCGCCTGCGGCTTCGCCAACTCGGCAGTCGGCCCCTTCTACTGTCCTGGCGATCAGCGGGTCTATCTCGACCTGGCGTTCTTCCGCGAGCTGGAGCAGCGTTTCTCCGCGGCTGGCGATTTTGCCCAGGCTTATGTGATCGCCCACGAAGTCGGCCACCACGTACAGACCCTGCTCGGCGTCTCGGCCAAGGTCAATGCCGCGCGGCAGCGCGGCGAACGACTGGAAGGCGATAACGGCTTGCTGGTGCGCCAGGAGTTACAGGCCGACTGCCTGGCCGGAGTCTGGGCGCATCACGCCCAGCGCCGTCTGGACTGGCTGGAGAGTGGCGATCTGGAAGAAGCCTTGAATGCCGCCAATGCCATCGGCGATGACCGCCTGCAGAAACAGGCTCGCGGCCAGGTGGTGCCGGACTCTTTCACCCACGGCACCTCGGCGCAGCGCGTGCGCTGGTTCAAGGCGGGTTTCGAACAGGGTCAAGTGAGCCGCTGCGATACCTTCCAGACCGCACGGCTGTAGGCCGGGTCTGCCGCGCTACTACAGCGCGACTACAGCACCATAAGACGCAAACAAAAAAGGCGGGCCGAGGCCCACCTTTGCTTGCTACTGGCTATTGCATCCAGGGCGGTGGCGGCTCTTCGCCCTTGGGCGCGTCCTCGGCATTCAGCAAGGCCTGGCGGCGCGCCTCATCGGCCAGGGCCGCCTTGATTTCATTGAGCACCGCATCGACATCCGCGTCCTCTTCCGGGTCGGCGAATTCACCGGTCAACTTGCTCGCCGGGGTCAGCTTGCCTTCCTCATACAGCGCCCACATTTCCTTGGCGTACTTGCTGTATTTCAGCTCCGGGGCGAACTGACCGAAGTAGGCGGACATATTGCCGACGTCGCGTTCAAGCATCGTGAACGCATGGTTGTTACCGGCCGCATCCACCGCCTGCGGCAGGTCGATGATCACCGGGCCCTCGGGGCCGAGCAACACGTTGAACTCGGACAAGTCGCCATGCACCAGGCCGGCGCAGAGCATCTTCACCACTTCCTCGATCATGAAGGCGTGGAACTCGCGAGCATCCTCCGGGTGCAGGTCGACGTCATTCAGGCGCGGTGCCGCATCGCCCTCCTCGTCGGTGACCAACTCCATCAGCAATACGCCTTCGAGGAAGTCATATGGCTTGGGCACCCGCACCCCGGCACCGGCCAGATGGAACAGGGCCGCCACTTCGGCGTTCTGCCAGGAGTCTTCCTGACCCTTGCGCCCGTACTTGGTGCCCTTGGTCATGGCCCGTGCGTCACGGCTGTTACGCACCTTGCGGCCTTCCTGGTAGACCGCGGCCTGGCGGAAGCTACGCTTGTTGGCTTCTTTGTAGACCTTGGCGCAGCGCAGCTCAGTACCGCAGCGCACTACAAATACCTCGGCTTCCTTACCGCTCATCAGCGGGCGTATCACCTCGTCGACCAGACCAGCCTCGACCAGGGGTTCAATGCGTTTTGGCGTCTTCATCAGCTTTAACTAGGGGTCCTGTGTTGCCTATTGCGCGTAAGCAGCCCGTTATACGGCAATCCTCCGGCAGCGCCCAGCCTATACCGACCATTGCAGCGTTTAGTGTCGCTATCGCATGGACAAATGTTGCCGTAATGCCTCGATGGCATAGCGCACCTTGGCCGGCTGGGCGTCACGTCGCGGGGTCACAATATAGATACCGAATGCCGGCAATTGCCAGTCGGCGAGCAGCTCGCGCAGATCGCCCGTGGCCAGTTCTTCGCGCACCTCATGCGCGGGCTGCAGGGAGACGCCCATGCCGCCCAGAGTGAAGTTGCGCAAGGCCACGATGTTGTTGCACCCCACCCGACTCTCGATGCGCAGGCGCTGCACATCGCCATCCGGGCCATGCAGGGTCAGTAACTTGTGCGACAGCTCGCCATTCATCGTCAGCCAGTCCAGGCCGATCAAGTCTTGCGGATGACTGATAGGCCGGCGCTGCGCCAGGTAACTGGGCGCAGCGCACAGCAGCATGCGCGTCTCGCCGATATGCCGCGCCACCAGGCTGGAGTCCTCGAGCTTGCCAACCCGGATCGCCAGATCGATGCGCTGCTCGATCAAGTCGATCTGCTCGTCCTGGAAGAACAGCTGCAGACTCAGTCCCCTGTGCGCCTGCAGCAGCGGTGCCAGAGCCGCACAGATCGGGCGCCCGGAAAACCCAACGGGGGCGGCGATGCGTAACTCGCCCACCGGCGCGTCGCGCAGTTCGGCCAGGCGCTGCTCGGCCTGCTCAGCCAATGCCAGCACCTGGGCGCAGCTTTGGTAGAAGACAGCCCCGGCCTCGGTCAGGGTCAGTTTGCGCGTGGTGCGATGCAACAGGCTGACCTGGGTGCTGTCTTCCAGCTTGCGGATCTGCTGACTGACCGCCGACGGCGTCATGCCGAGAACCTCGGCGGCCGCGACCATGGAGCCGCGATCGACCACGGTGGCGAAGACCGCCATGCGCTTGAGCTGCTCCATTAGTAAGCCCTACTTAATAGTGAAAGCCTTTTTAGCCTATTTTTCCGGCCTTTATCCAGCTGCAATTATATGTCCCACCAATCGCTCACCTGGAGACACCCATGAAAATTGCCCTGATAGGCGCCAGCGGTTTCGTCGGCAGCGCCGTCCTGCAAGAAGCCTTGAACCGCGGCCATCGGGTCACCGGTATCGTCCGTCACCCGGAAAAACTGCTGCCACAGCCGACACTGACCGCCGTAGCCGCAGACGCCTACGATGCCGAGGCGCTCAGCGGCCAACTGGCTGAGCACGACGCGGTCATTCATGCCTTCAACCCGGGCTGGGGCACAGCCGATATTCGTCAGCGCTTTGTCCAGGGCACCCAAGCCATTTACGCGGCGGTCAAACAGGCCGCAGTCAAACGCCTGCTGGTGGTCGGTGGTGCCGGCAGCCTTTACGTCGCGCCCGGCCTGCAACTGCTCGACACTGCGGACTTCCCCGCCGACTACAAAGAAGGTGCAGAAGGCGCACGCCAGGCGCTGCAACTGATCCAGAGCGAAACGGCGCTGGACTGGAGCTTCATCTCGCCGCCGGCGCACCTTCATCCAGGCAAACGCACCGGACAGTTCCGCCTCGGTGGCGATCAACTGCTGATGTCCGGTGAAGCGCCCGCAGGAATCGCCGTGACCGATCTGGCGGTGGCGATCATCGATGAGCTGGAAAATCCGCAGCATATCCGCCAGCGCTTTACCGTCGCTTACTGAAGCGGCGCACAGCTGCGCAGGTGCGGCCCAGCGGCTTTCCCGCAACGCACCTTGAGCGAGTTCTTTCACGATCACTTCCCCGCAATTTCCAAACATTGGAGACGACATGACCCTGACCGCTAACGCCTTTGTGCCCACGGCAACACCCGCGCGCTATATCGGCCGTCTGTGCAAACACTTCGCCCACAAGATTCCCGTCACTTTCGACGAGCAGCAGGGCCGTATCGAATTCGCCTTCGGCCTGTCGCTCCTGCACGCGGAACCGACTGGCCTGCGCCTAAGCGTGGAGAGTGCCAACCGGGACGACCTGGATAAACTCAAGCAGGTGGTCGCCAACCACTTCGAGCGCTTCGCCTGGCAGGAAGCCCTGACCCTCGACTGGCAATAACCCACCCTGACAACCGTTGCACTCGCAAGGTATTCGGCGCCTGCCGAACCTTGCGTTGCAGGACCGGCCAGTTTGAAAGCGCGATTCGGATTGGCGTCGCCGGCGCAAGCGCCGACAATCGACTTATCGTCCACCGGAGCCGCGCCATGCTCGATCCCGACCTCTGCTGGCAAGCCGTCTGCGCCCGCGACGCCGCGCGCGATGGCCAGTTCGTCTTCGCCGTCCGCTCCACCGGCATCTATTGCCGGCCGAGCTGTCCGGCGCGCCGGCCGCTGCGCCACAACGTCAGTTTTCATCCCTGTCCCGCCAGCGCCGAGAGCGCGGGCTTTCGCGCCTGCAAGCGTTGTTCGCCGCAGGGCGCCAGCCCGGCCGAGCAGCTCGACCAACTGGTGACGGCCGCCTGCCGCCTGCTCGCCGAACTGCAACCGACACCAACCCTGGAACAACTTGCCGCGCGCATCGGCCTGTCGCCCTCGCACCTGGTGCGCGCCTTCAAGGCCCGCACCGGATTGACGCCGAAAGCCTGGGTCAGCGCCCAGCGCCGCGCGCAGTTGGAAACGCAGCTGCCCCAGGCAGGCTCGGTGCTGGATGCCGCACTGGCCGCCGGCTATTCCGGCACCCGCGCGCTGTATGAGCACAATGATGCGTTGACACCTACGCAGCGCCGCCAGCAAGCGGCCGGTGAAGTACTGCGCTACACCATCGCCGCCTGCCCATTGGGTCAACTGCTGCTGGCCAGCAGCGCCAGAGGCGTCTGCGCCCTGCTGTTCGGCGACGCTGTCGAGCAGCTCGAAGACGAACTGCAGCAACGCTTCGCCGCCGCCCAGTTGCAACGTGACGATGCCGAGCTGGGTGACTGGCTGCAGCAGGTGGTCGCCCAGATCGAGGAGCCGCAACGCGCCGCGCAACTGCCGCTGGACCTGCGCGGTACGGCCTTCCAGCAACAGGTGTGGCGCGCCTTGCGGCAGATCCCGGTGGGCCAGACCCGGCGCTACGGCGAACTGGCCGCCAGCATCGGCAGCCACCCACGTGCGGTGGCCCGCGCCTGCGCCAGCAACCCGCTGGGCCTGCTGATACCCTGCCACCGGGTGGTCGCCGCCAACGGTGCCCTGGGTGGCTACCGCTGGGGCGTGGAGCGCAAGGCCGCGCTGCTACGCCGCGAGCAGGAGCCCGGTGCAGCACCGTCCTAGAGCGATCTGCCATCTGACCACACCCGCAAGCCAGAAACGCAACCGCCGCCCAATGGGCGGCGGTAACTAAGGGGGCGAAGCCGCAGCGCTGGTGAGTCGCTACGACAACCTTGGGCTTACGCTCGTTGAGCGCTTTCTATACCCAGGCGCTCGCCCTCTTCCTGGTGCAGGGCGCGCACCAGGCTGTAACAGATCACCAGTAGCACCACGGAGAACGGCAGCGCTGCGGCGATAGTAGCCGCCTGCAAGCCTTTCAGCCCACCGGCCAGCAGCAACACGCCGGCCAGCGCGCCGAGCCCCAGGCCCCAGATGATGCGGAAGCGCTGCGGCGGGTTCTGATCGCCCATCGACAGGATGGTGCAGATCACCAGAGTGGCCGAGTCGGCCGAGGTGACGAACCAGCTGACGATCATCAGGGTCGCCAGGCCGGCCATGGCCATGGTTGCCCACTGCACGTTCAGGCCTTCGATGGTCTTGTACAACACCATGGTGACATCAGAGTTGGCCACGGCATTCAGGTCGATGACGCCGGCCAGCTGCAGGTAAACCCCGGTACCGCCCATGATCACGATCCACAGGAACGCGCCCAGAGTCGCGGCGAGCATGCCGCCCAGCACTACCTGGCGTACGGTGCGGCCACGGGAGATACGCGCGATGAACATGCCAACGAACGGGCCCCAGGACAGCCACCAGCCCCAATAGAAGATGGTCCACCAGCCCTGCCACTGACGCTCGGGGTTGGAGTCGGTCCACATGCCCATCGGAATGAACGTGGCCAGGTAGTCGCCGATGCTGGTGGCGTACAAGCCGAGAAGGAACACGGTCGGCCCGGCCAGCAGGAGGAACAGGAAGAGGATGCCGCTCAGGCGAATGTTCCACTCGCTGAGCCAGAGGATGCCCTTGCGCACACCCGACACCGCCGACAGGGTGGCAACCACCGCCGTGCCAGAGATCAGGATCAACTGGTTAGTGGTGGATATCTCGATGCCGAACATATAGTTCAACCCGGCATTCATCTGCGACACGCCCAGGCCCAGGGTAGTGGCGGTGCCGAACAGGGTGCTGAAGATCGCCAGCAGGTCGACGGCATGGCCGATCGGTCCATAAATGCGCTCGCCGATCAGCGGATAGAGCGCCGAACGGATAGTCAGCGGCAAGCCGCGACGGTAGGCGAAATAGGCCAGGATCAGGCCGACGATGATGTAGATGCTCCAGCCGTGCAGCCCCCAGTGGAACATGGTCACGCGCAAGGCAATCTGCGCCGCTTCCGGGCTGTTGGCAGCCACCCCGGCCATGTCCATGAAAGGGTTGCCCTGCATGTGCATCAGCGGCTCGGCAATGCTCCAGAACAGCAGGCCGGTACCGACCGCGGCACTGAACAGCATGGCAAACCAGGAGAAGTTGCTGAACTCGGGACGCTCATCGTCACGACCCAGGCGCAGGTTGCCGAAACGGCTGAGCCCCACCCAGAAGGTGAAGAACAACACGCTGCTGACAACCGCCACGTAATACCAACCCAGGGAGCCTTCGATCCACTGCTTGATGCCGGTGTACAGGCCATTGGCGAGCTCACCGAAGAGCACGGTGAACAGCACGAACCCCACCACCATCACCAGGGATGAGATGGCCATCGTCGGGTTAACGCCTGCGAACAGACGCTGGGAGCCTTGCATAGGATGTTCGCTCACGGGCGCGTCTCCTCCTTATTTTTGTAGTGGGCACACAAAGTAGTGTTCATCGCCAATGCCGGGCACCCCGCCCTGCCTGCACCTAGTAGCTGCCGGAGACTCTAATACGAGCCTGCGACCTAGGGCTGCAACCGCCCGTCAACCAACCTGGAATGGGCAGCAGCATTTGCTTGTATTACGGTATACCATAAACCTAAACACGGAAGCAAAGCCCGCTAGTCGGTAACCCGGTGCGACCTTCGCAGGCCTAGAGCCTCAAGCCTTGAGGCCGACCAGCGGCGTGCTTGAAAAGCTTGACTTGCACGAGTCGTATTATGGTATACCATGATACCAGGCCAGCGCGATGCGCTTCACACTGCCTCATCCATTCAGGAGAGCCTCATGAGTTTTGAAATACGCAAGATCGTCAGCTACGTGGAAGAAACCCTTATCGAAGGCGGCAAGGCGACTGACAAGCCGGTGACCATGGTAGGTCTGGCCGTAGTAATGAAAAATCCCTGGGCTGGCCGCGGCTTCGTCGAAGACATCCGCTCGGAGCTCAACCCCCACGCCTCCGAACTGGGCGAGCTGATGGTCAAGCGCCTGATCGACGCCATTGGTGGCGCAGACAAGATCGAAGCCTATGGCAAGGCCGCCGTGGTCGGTGCCGACGGCGAGATCGAACACGCTTCCGCGGTGATCCACAACCTGCGCTTCGGCAACCATTATCGCCAGGCGGTGAACGCCAAGAGCTACCTGAGCTTCACCAACAAGCGCGGCGGTCCGGGCACCTCGATCCAGGTGCCGATGATGCATAAGGATGACGAAGGCGCGCGCTCGCACTACGTCACCCTGGAAATGCACATCGAAGACGCCCCGCGTGCCGACGAAATCGTCGTGGTCCTGGGCGCCTCCGACGGTGGCCGCCTGCACCCGCGCATCGGCAGCCGTTACATCGACCTGGAAGAGCTGGCCGCCGAGCAGGCTCAGTAAACCCCGGTCAGTGCAGGAGCAAGCCATGATGTTACTCACCGCTGAACGCACCCCCGCCGGCACCAGTTACCTGGCGACCGGCCAGGGCCAACCCGTGGTCCTGATCCATGGCGTCGGCCTGAATAAAGAGATGTGGGGCGGCCAGATCGTCGGTCTTGCTCCGCACTACCGGGTCATCGCCTACGACATGCTCGGTCACGGCGCCAGCCCGCGCCCGGCAACCGGCACCGACTTGCTCGGCTATGCCGAGCAGTTGCGTGAACTGCTCGAACACCTGCATCTGCCGCAGGCCACCATCATCGGCTTCTCGATGGGCGGCCTGATAGCGCGGGCCTTTGCCCTGCACTATCCGCAGCACACCCAGGGCCTGGTGGTGCTCAACAGCGTATTCAATCGCAGCCCGGAACAACGCGCCGCGGTGATCGAGCGGACTCGCCAGGTCGCCCAGTACGGACCCAACGCCAACGCCGAAGCGGCCTTGACGCGCTGGTTCAGCCACGAATACCAGGCCGCCAACCCAGCGCAGATCGCCGCGCTACGTCAGACCCTGGCCAGCAACGATCCCGAGGGCTACCTGACCACCTACGAACTGTTCGCCACCCAGGACATGTACCAGGTGGATCAGCTGGACAGCATCCGTGTGCCGACCCTGATCAGCACCGGCGAGCTGGACCCCGGCTCGACCCCGCAAATGGCCAAAGAGCTGGCCGAACTCATTCCCGGTGCGCAGGTTGCCGTGCTCGCCGAGCAGCGGCATATGATGCCGGTGGAGTCGCCGCGCCTGGTCAATCAGGTGCTGCTCGACTTCCTCAACCGCGCCCAGACCTCAGAGAACCCAGCAAAGGGGATCGTTGCATGACACTCACCCGCTTTCAGATGTGCATCGACGGCCAGTGGGTCGATGCCCTTTCCGGCAACACCTTCCACAGCCTCAACCCGGCACTCGCCGAGCCCTGGGCAGAGCTGCCCGATGCCGACGAAGCCGACGTCGAGCGCGCGGTTCAATCCGCGCAAAAAGCCTTTGAAAGCCCAGCCTGGCGCGGCCTCACTGCCACCGCCCGGGGCAAGCTGCTGCGCCGCCTGGGTGACCTGATCGCCGAGAACAAGGAACAGCTGGCCCAGCTGGAAAGCCGCGACAACGGCAAGCTGATCCGCGAAACCCGCGGCCAGGTCAGCTACCTGCCGGAGTTCTTTCACTACACCGCCGGCCTGGCCGACAAGCTCGAAGGCGGCACCCTGCCGCTGGATAAGACCGACATGTTCGGCTACACCGTGCTCGAACCGCTGGGCGTGGTGGCCGCGATCATTCCCTGGAACAGCCCGCTGTACCTGACCGCGATCAAACTGGCACCGGCCCTGGCCGCCGGTAACTGCATGGTCATCAAGCCGTCCGAGCACGCCTCGGCGACCATTCTCGAGCTGGCCCGCCTGGCCCTCGAAGCCGGCATTCCGCCGGGCGTGGTCAACGTCATCACCGGTTACGGCGCCAGCACCGGCGCCGCCCTGACTCGTCACCCACTGATACGCAAGATCGCCTTCACCGGCGGCGCCGCCACCGCCCGCCATGTGGTGCGCAGCAGCGCGGAGAACTTCGCCAAGCTGTCGCTGGAGCTGGGCGGCAAGTCGCCGAACATCATCTTCGCCGACGCCGACCTGGACAGTGCGGTCAACGGCGCGGTCGCCGGCATCTATGCCGCCTCCGGGCAGAGCTGCGTATCAGGCTCGCGCCTGCTGGTGCAGGACGAAATCTACGACGAATTCGTCGACCGCCTGGTCGCCCGCGCCCAACGCATCCGCATCGGCAACCCGCAGGACGACAGCAGCGAGATGGGCCCCATGGCCACCGCGCAGCAACTGGCCGTGGTCGAAGGCCTGGTCGCCGACGCCTTGGCCGAAGGCGCGAAGCTGCGCCTGGGCGGCAAACGCCCCGAGATCGACGGCAACGGCTGGTACTACGAGCCGACCCTGTTCGAGTGCGACAGCAACTCGATGAAGATCATGCAGGAAGAAGTCTTCGGCCCGGTCGCTTCGGTGATCCGCTTCAAGGACGAGGCCGAAGCTTTGGCCATCGCCAACGACTCGCAGTTCGGCCTGGCCGCCGGCATCTGGACCCGCGACCTCGGCCGCGCCCACCGTCTGGCCCGCGACGTACGTTCCGGCATCATCTGGGTCAACACCTACCGCGCGGTCTCGGCCATGGCGCCGATCGGCGGCTTCAAGAACAGCGGCTACGGTCGCGAGAGCGGCATCGACTCGGTACTGGCCTACACCGAACAGAAAACCGTGTGGATCAATCTCTCGCAAGAGCCGATGGCCGACCCCTTCGTCATGCGTTGAGCCGCCCACGGCGAGAATTTCAGAGGTAGCAAAGATGATCGAACCAGGCATTTACAAAGAGGTGATGGGCTCGTTTCCCTCGGGGGTCACGGTAATCACCTGCCTCGACGAAGCAGGCGGCATCGTCGGCATCACCGCCAGCGCCTTCAGTGCTCTGTCGATTGACCCGGCACTGGTGCTGTTCTGCCCCAACTACGCCTCGGACTCCTACCCGGTGCTCTGCGCCAGCAAGCAGTTCGCCATCCACCTGCTGTCCGCCGAGCAGACCGCCGAAGCCTATGCCTTCGCCGGCAAGGGCAAGGACAAGGCCAAGGGCATCGACTGGCACCTCAGCGAACGCGGCAACCCGCTGCTGAGCAAGGCCACCGCGATCATCGAATGCGAGTTGTGGCGCGAATACGACGGCGGCGATCACGCGATCATCGTCGGCGCGGTGAAGAACCTGATTCTTCCCGAGAGCGAAGTCACGCCCATGGTCTATCACCGCGGCAAGCTGGGCGCCCTGCCCGCTATCGCCTGAGCAAGCAGGCCGTTGAAAAGCGTAGGCGAGGCAGCCGAGGCTAGGCGAAAACAGGCGAAAAAGCGCAGTTTACGTGTTGTAAATGAGCATTTTGAGCCTGTTTTTAACGACGCATCGGCAACGCAGGTAGTTTTTCAACCGCCTGCGAGATCACCACACAGTCTTTTTCGGGGTCGCCTGCCACACATGCTGGTGGCGGCCCCTTTTTTATTTTCGGAGCCCACATGACCCCAGCAGCCGCACAACTGTTCCGCCAACAGGCCTTTATCGACGGCCAATGGTGTGACGCCCAGGACGCCAGCACCCAGGACATCTTCAACCCGGCCAACGGCGCAACAATCGGCCAAGTGCCGAACATGGGCACAGCGGAAACCCAGCGCGCCATAGCCGCCGCCACTGCCGCCTGGCCGGCCTGGCGCGCACGCACCGCCAAGGAGCGCAGCAACATTCTCAAGCGCTGGCATGCGCTGATGCTGGAAAACGCCGACGCCCTGGCCGAGATTCTCACCCTGGAGCAGGGCAAGCCGCTGGCCGAAGCCAAGGGCGAGATCCTCTACGCCGCCAGCTTTATCGAGTGGTTCGCCGAAGAAGCCAAGCGCATCTACGGCGACACCATCCCCAGCCACAAGGGCGACGCGCGTATCGTCGTGAGCAAGGAGCCAATCGGCGTAGTGGCCGCCATCACACCGTGGAACTTCCCCGCCGCGATGATCACCCGCAAGGCTGGTCCGGCCCTGGCCGCCGGTTGCCCGTGCATCGTCAAGCCGGCGCCGGAAACGCCGTTCTCCGCCCTGGCCATGGCCGCACTGGCGGAACAGGCCGGCATCCCGGCGGGCATTTTCAACGTGATCACCGGCGACGCGGTGGCCATCGGCGGCGAGCTGACCGCCAGCGCCGACGTGCGCAAGCTGTCCTTCACCGGCTCGACCGCCATCGGCAAACTGCTAATGGCCCAGTGCGCCGCGACCCTGAAGAAAGTCTCCCTGGAACTCGGCGGTAACGCGCCGTTCATCGTCTTCGACGACGCCGACCTCGAGCGCGCGGTCGAGGGCGCACTGATCGCCAAGTTCCGCAATGCCGGGCAGACCTGCGTCTGCGTCAATCGCTTCCTGGTGCAGGACGGCATCTATGACGCCTTCGTCAGCCGTCTCGCCGAGCGCGTGGCCGAGTTCACGGTGGGCGATGGCTTCGCCGCCGGCGTGACCCAGGGCCCGCTGATCAACGAGCGCGCCGTGGCCAAAGTCGAAGACCATGTGCAGGACGCCCTGGGTAAAGGCGCGCGCCTGCTGTGTGGCGGCGAACGCCATGCCCTGGGTAACGGCTTCTTCCAGCCGACGGTACTCGCCGACGTCTCCCTGGAGATGAAGGTCGCCCGCGAGGAAACCTTCGGCCCACTGGCCGCGGTGTTCCGCTTCGGCAGCGAAGCCGAGGCCGTGCAACTGGCCAACGACACCGAATACGGCCTGGCCGCCTACTGCTACACCCGCGACCTGGGCCGCGCCTGGCGCATGAGCGAGGCGCTGGAATATGGCATGGTCGGCATCAACGAAGGGCTGATCTCTACCGAGGTCGCGCCCTTCGGCGGGATCAAGTCCTCCGGCCTCGGCCGCGAAGGCTCCAAGTACGGCATCGAGGACTACCTCGAGATCAAATACACCCTGATGGGCGGGCTATAAAGCCTGCACCCAAGGAGAAGACCATGAGCAACGACAAGTACGAAAAAGGCCTGGCGATCCGCACCCAGGTGCTGGGCGAGGCCTACGTCAACAAGTCGATCGAGAATGCCGACGACTTCAACCGCCCGCTGCAGGAGCTGGTCACCGAGTACTGCTGGGGCCATGTCTGGGGCCGGGAGGGTTTGTCGCTGGCGGAACGCAGCATGATAAACTTGGCGATGATTTCGGCACTTAACCGGCCGCATGAACTGAAGCTGCATATTCGTGGAGCCTTGCGCAACGGCCTCAGCCGTGAGCAGATACGCGAGATCCTGCTTCAGGTCGGTATTTACTGTGGCGTGCCTGCGGCCGTGGACAGTTTTCGCATCGCCCGCGAAGCCTTCGCGGAAGCCGATGCCGAAGGCCAACCTCAATAGCGGGCGGCGCAAAGTGAGCGAAGCACCCTTGGTCCGTTGATCGGGGTGCTTTTTTGCTTTTTCTTCGGACAGCCCAACCAGAGCGGACCCCATGAAACGCTTGCCTCTCGACGACAGCTTCAAGGTCAATCGCAACCCCATTACCCTGCGCGAAATCGTGCTGGATAAACTGCGCAGCGCCATCATGAACTTCCAGCTGCTGCCCGGCGATCGCCTGGTGGAGCGCGACCTCTGTGATCGTCTCGGCGTCAGCCGCACCTCGGTACGCGAGGCCCTGCGCCACCTGGAGTCTGAAGGGCTGGTCGAGTTCGCCGATGCCAGAGGCCCGCGAGTGGCCATCATCACCCTGGCAGACGCCTGCGATATCTACGAGCTGCGCTGCGTGCTCGAAGGCCTGATCGTGCAACTGTTCACCCTCAACGCCAAGGCAAAGGACATCCGCGCCCTGGAGCGCGCCCTCGAGGAAAACCGCAAGGTCCTCGAAGAAGGCGAGCTGCAACAGGTACTCGACTCGGTGCAGGGTTTCTACAATGTGCTGCTGGAAGGCTCCGGCAACCACATCGCCGCGACCCAGCTGCGCCAGTTGCAGGCGCGCATCAGCTACCTGCGCGCCACCTCGGTGTCGCAGGCCAATCGCCGTGGCAACAGCAATCAGGAAATGGAACGCATCGTCGAGGCGATCAAGAGCGGCGACCCGCTCGCCGCGCACCAGGCCTCGGTCGACCATGTGCGCGCCGCCGCCAAGGTGGCCCTGGACTACCTCAAGTCCAAGCAGGACGAGACCGGCACGGTGCGCGAGATCGCCACACCGATTGCCCTCAAAGAGCCCCGCATAGGACGCTGACGCCATGCCCAGCCCGCGCTTCTGCCCCAACTGCGGCGCCGACCGCCTGAGCCGTCAGGTGCCGGCCGGCGACACCCACCAGCGCCTGGTTTGCGCGGGCTGCGACTACATTCACTACGAAAACCCGAAGATCATCGCCGGCTGCATCATCGAGCAGGACGGCAAGTACCTGCTGTGCCAGCGCGCCATCGAGCCGCGCCCCGGCACCTGGACCCTGCCGGCCGGCTTCATGGAGAGCGGCGAAACCACCGAGCAGGCGGCCTTGCGCGAGGTGTGGGAGGAAACCGGGGTACGCGCCGATATCGTCTCGCCCTACTCGATCTTCAGCGTGCCGAAGATCAGCGAGGTGTACATCATCTTCCGCGCGGTGGCGATCGAAGTGACCGGCAGTTTCGGCCCGGAGACCCTCGACTACCGTTTCTTCGCGCCCGAGGAGATTCCCTGGGAGAGCATGTATTACCCGGCTATCCGGCAGATTCTCGAACGCTATATCGAAGAGCGCCAGGCCGGGGTCTACGGCATTTATATCGGCAATGACGACACCGGCAAGGTGCATTTCATCCGCTAAGCCTGCACCGCGCCGACGCCTTCGTAGGAGCCAGCTTGCTGGCGATCAAGCGCGGCACCAGCATCGTCGGTGTGCCGAACCATAGCAGGCTGGCTCCTACAGACACGGTGCAGCGACCAACACATGACTGGGGCATAGCCCAACCGACTCCGCTCAGGGCGCGCAACCTTCGACTATGATCACTTCGGCAATAGCCGCGCCCTGCCGGTGGCCGCAGGCGTCCTGGTACTCCGCCGAGTTGTAACAGGCCAGCGCCTGCTCGTAGGAGTCGAACTCGATCACCACGTTGCGCGGCGGCGTAGCCCGACCTTCCATGGCCTGCGCGCGACCGCCACGGGCGAGGAAGGTGCCGCCATACTTGGCGAACGCCGCTGGCGCCCGCCGGGTGTATTCGCCGTACTGCTCGGGATCAGTGACCTCGACATGGGCAATCCAATAGGCTTTCATCGCTCGCTCCGTTACTCGTCAGTTATTCGTATTATGGTATACCATAAAAGTTTCCAAGCAACCGCTACCCATCGCTAACAGTGAGAGCACTGGCATGCCATTCAACAGCATCGAAGAAATCATCGAAGACTTCCGCCAGGGCAAGATGGTCCTGCTGGTCGACGACGAAGACCGCGAGAACGAGGGCGACCTGCTGCTGGCCGCGGAAGCCTGCACACCGGCCGCGATCAACTTCATGGCCCGCGAAGCACGCGGCCTGATCTGCCTGACCCTGACCGACGAGCACTGCCAGCGCCTCGGCCTGGAGCAGATGGTGCCGAGCAACGGCAGCGCCTTCTCCACCGCCTTCACCATCTCCATCGAGGCCGCCACTGGCGTGACCACCGGCATCTCCGCCGCCGACCGCGCGCGCACCGTGCTGGCCGCCGTGGCGGCAGACGCCAAGGCCGAAGACCTGGTGCAGCCGGGACATATCTTCCCCCTGCGCGCCCGCGACGGCGGCGTGCTCAACCGCGCCGGGCACACCGAAGCCGGTTGCGACCTGGCGCGCCTGGCCGGCTACAGCCCGGCGGCGGTGATAGTCGAGGTGATGAACGAGGACGGCAGCATGGCCCGCCGCCCCGACCTGGAAAGCTTCGCGGCCCAGCACGGGATCAAGATCGGCACCATCGCCGACCTGATCCACTATCGCCTGAGCACCGAACACACGGTGACCCGCATCGGCGAGCGCGAGCTGCCCACCGTGCACGGCGACTTCCGCCTGATCACCTACGAGGACCGCATCGAAGGCGGCGTGCACATGGCCATGGTGATGGGCGAGATCAAGCGCGACGAGCCGACCCTGGTCCGCGTCCACGTGATCGACCCGCTGCGCGACCTGGTCGGCGCCGAGTACACCGGCCCGCAGAACTGGACACTGTGGGCGGCGCTGCAGAAGGTCGCCGAAGAAGGCCGCGGCGTGGTCGTGGTGCTGGCCAACAACGAGTCGTCCCAGGCCCTGCTCGAACGCGTGCCGCAACTGACCCAGCCGCGCCAGCAGTTCAACCGTTCGCAGTCGCGCATCTACTCCGAGGTCGGCACCGGCGCGCAGATCCTCAAGGATCTAGGCGTCGGCAAGCTGCGCCACCTCGGCGCCCCGCTGAAATACGCCGGCCTCACCGGCTATGACCTGGAAGTCGTGGAAACCCTCAGCTTCGGCGAGTAATCCCACCAGCAGGGGGGACCACGTCCCTCCGGCATCCCCGCATCCTCGCGTTACCCGCAACACCCTCCCCGCACGCCCCGCTCCGCTATCTCAGCCGCAACCCCAACCGCAGTCAGGGCCCCACGCTCAAGCCAGTGCATGCACCACTCGCGTGGCGAACCGCCCACGACCATCAGTCGATTCAATCCGCGCGTCACGACCCAGCAGTCACGCAAGACTTGCAGATATCTTGGAATACCATAATATGATATTCCATAGGCCGACCATTCCAGTGGACGATCTAGGCACGTTGGCAGACCCCGAGCCACAGCAACCCCAGCTTTACGTTCATGCATAGCGGCTCGAAAAAAACTACAAAATCGAGGATTACAGCATGTTGCAGAGAAACCCCGTCACCGCCACTCTCGCCGCCCTGGCCCTGGTGGCCAGCGCCAGCACCGCTGTCGCCGCCGACAGCCTGAACTTCGTCAGCTGGGGTGGCAGTACCCAGGATGCGCAGAAGCAGGCCTGGGCCGAACCCTTCACCGAGGCCAGCGGCATCCGCGTGGTGCAGGACGGTCCGACCGACTACGGCAAGCTCAAGGCCATGGTCGAAAGCGGCAACGTGCAGTGGGATGTGGTCGACGTTGAAGCCGACTTCGCCCTGCGCGCCGCCAGCGAAGGCCTGCTCGAACCACTGGACTTCGGCGTGATCCAGCGGGACAGCATCGATCCGCGCTTCGTTTCCGACCACGGCGTCGGCTCCTTCTACTTCTCCTTCGTGCTCGGCTACAACCAGGGCAAGGTCGGTGGCAATGCGCCGCAGGACTGGACCTCGCTGTTCGACACCGCCACCTACCCCGGCAAGCGCGCGCTGTACAAGTGGGCCAGTCCGGGCGTGCTGGAACTGGCGCTGCTCGCCGACGGCGTAGCGGCCGACAAGCTCTATCCGCTGGATCTCGAACGCGCCTTCAAGAAGCTCGACACCATCAAACAGGACATCGTCTGGTGGGGCGGCGGCGCGCAGTCGCAGCAGCTGCTGGCCTCCGGCGAAGTCAGCCTCGGCCAGTTCTGGAACGGCCGCGTCTATGCCCTGCAACAGGATGGCGCGCCGGTTGGCGTGAGCTGGAAGCAGAACCTGGTCATGGCCGACTTTCTGGTCATCCCCAAGGGCGCGAAGAACAAGGACGCCGCCATGAAGTTCCTGGCCAACGCCAGCAGTGCCAAGGGCCAGGCCGACTTCGCCAACCTCACCGCCTATGCACCGGTCAACGTCGGCAGTGTCGAGCAACTGAATAGCGATCTGGCGCCAAGCCTGCCGACCGCCCACGTCAAGGATCAGGTCAACCTCGACTACGCCTACTGGGCCAAGAATGGCGAAGCCATCTCCGCCCAGTGGAACGAGTGGCTGGTCAAATAACATGACTACCGCCCAGTCCAGTCAATCGACCCACGTTGCCGGCGCCGCCCCGCGCGCCGCCGGCATGGCGAGCAGCTCGACTGCACAGCGCTGGCGGGGGTTTTCCAACCTGCTGCCGGCGCTGCTGTTCCTCGGTCTGTTCTTCCTCGCGCCGTTGATCGGTTTGCTCATGCGCGGTGTACTGGAACCCAGCCTGGGACTGGGCAACTACGAACAACTGTTCGCCAACTCGGCCTACACCCGCGTGCTGCTCAACACCTTCTCGGTGGCCGGTCTGGTCACGGTGATCAGCCTGCTGCTGGGCTTTCCCCTGGCCTGGGCGATCACCCTGGTGCCGCGCGGCTGGGGCCGTTGGCTGCTGAACATCGTGCTGCTGTCGATGTGGACCAGCCTGCTGGCGCGCACCTACTCCTGGCTGGTGCTGCTGCAGGCCTCCGGGGTGATCAACAAGACCCTGATGGCGATGGGCATCATCGATCAGCCGCTGGAGATGGTGCACAACCTCACCGGCGTGGTGATCGGCATGAGCTACATCATGATCCCGTTCATCGTCCTGCCGCTGCAGGCGACCATGCAGGCCATCGACCCGATGGTGTTGCAGGCCGGCGCCATCTGCGGTGCCAGCCCGTGGCGCAATTTCTTCCGGGTGTTCCTGCCGCTGTGCCGCCCCGGCCTGTTCTCCGGCGGACTGATGGTCTTCGTCATGTCGCTCGGTTACTACGTGACCCCGGCGCTGCTCGGCGGCGCGCAGAACATGATGCTGCCCGAATTCATCATTCAGCAGGTGCAGTCCTTCCTCAACTGGGGCATCGCCAGCGCCGCCGCCGCGCTGCTGATCGGCATCACCCTGGTGCTGCTCTACTTCTACCTGAAGCTCCAGCCGGAATCCCCGGTCGGCGCCAGCAATGCGAGGTAACCGAGCATGTTGCTGACACCCAATGCCATGGGGCCGCGCCTGCGCATCGGTCTCTACCTGACCACCGGCTTGATCGCCCTGTTCCTGCTGCTGCCGATTGTGTTCATCGTGCTGCTGTCATTCGGCTCCTCCCAGTGGCTGGTGTTCCCGCCGCCGGGCTGGACCCTGAAATGGTACGAGCAGTTCTTCGCCAACCCGGAGTGGATGGCCTCGGTACTGACCAGCCTCAAGGTCGCCGTGCTGACCACCCTGTGCGCCGTGGCCCTCGGCCTACCGACCGCCTTCGCTCTGGTGCGCGGGCGCTTTCCGGGGCGCGAGCTGCTTTACGCCCTGTTCACCCTGCCGATGATCGTGCCCCTGGTGATCATCGCGGTGGCGGTCTATGCGCTGTTTCTCAAGCTGGGCTACACCGGCACGCTGTTCTCCTTCGTGGTCAGCCACGTGATAGTCGCGCTGCCGTTCACCATCATCTCGATCATCAACTCGCTGAAGCTGTTCGATCAGTCGATCGAGGATGCCGCGGTGATCTGCGGGGCCTCGCGCATGCAGGCGGTGTACAAGGTGACCTTTCCGGCGATCCGCCCGGGCATGGTGGCCGGCGCCCTGTTCGCCTTCCTGGTGTCGTGGGACGAGGTGGTACTCAGCGTGATGATGGCCAGCCCGACCCTGCAGACCCTGCCGGTGAAAATGTGGACCACCCTACGCCAGGACCTGACCCCGGTGATCGCCGTCGCCTCGACGCTGCTGATCGGTCTGTCCGTCCTAATAATGGTGATCGCCGCCGCCCTGCGCCGGCGCAATGAAGTCAGCGCCTGAGCGCCGAGGAGAACGACATGAGTGCCGTGATCAAAGAGTCCGCCCAAGCCGATCAACCCCTGGTCAGCCTGCGCAACCTGAACAAGTACTACGGCGACTTCGCCGCCGTCGATAACATCTCGCTGGACATCAAGGAGGGCGAATTCCTCACCTTCCTCGGCTCCAGCGGCTCCGGCAAGAGCACCACCCTGTCGATGCTCGCCGGCTTCGAAACACCCACTTCCGGGGAAATCCAGGTCGAGGGCAAGTCGCTGATCAAGGTGCCGCCACACAAGCGCGACATCGGCATGGTGTTTCAGCGCTACTCGCTGTTCCCGCACCTCTCGGTGCGCGACAACATCGCCTTCCCCCTGACCCTGCGCAAGCTGCAAACCGCCGAACGCGAGCGCCAGGTCGACGCCATGCTCAAGCTGGTGCAACTGGATGACTTCGCCCATCGCCGCCCCGCCCAGCTCTCCGGCGGCCAGCAGCAGCGCGTGGCGATTGCCCGCGCGCTGGTCTACGAGCCACGCATCCTGCTGATGGACGAACCGCTCGGCGCTCTGGACAAGAAGCTGCGTGAAGAACTGCAGGACGAACTGCGCCACCTGCACCGGCGCCTCGGCATCACCATCGTCTACGTGACCCACGACCAGGAAGAAGCCATGCGCCTGTCCCAGCGCATCGCCATCTTCAGTCACGGCAAGATCGTCGGCCTGGGCAGCGGTTACGACCTCTACCAGAACCCGCCGAACGCCTTCGTCGCCGCCTTCCTCGGCAACTCCAACTTCCTCAGGGTCAAGGCCCAGGGCGATGCCGCCGCACAGTTCGAGAGCCAGTCCCTGGCCATGCGCCCGACCGCCGGCCTGCAGGCCGCGCAAGACCTGCTGCTAATGGTGCGCCCGGAAAAAGCCCAGGCCCTGACCAGCCAACAGGCGATGCAGGAGCCCCTGGCGGCCGGCTGGAACGAGATCGGCGCCACTGTGAACGAGGTGGTATTCCTCGGCGAAAGCCTGACCTACAACGTGGTCACCGCCGGCGGCACGTCGCTGACGGTCAAGGCCCTGTCCGGCAACCTGCTGCCGCTGCAAGCCGGCGCCGAGGTGCGCGTACGCTGGGCTGCCGCCGACGCCTGTGTGTACAGCGAATGGAGCGAAAGCGACCTGAGCAAGACCGCCGGCGCGCACTAAGCCCCGACGCAATACAAACAAAACCCCTTGCTCTTCCGTGCGAAGACAAGGGGTTTTGTTTGTATTGGACTGGTTAACCGCTGAGCCGAACCGCCTTCGCTGGGTTAGCCGCGCAGCGGCGTAACCCAGCATCAGGCTGCGACGGACACGGCCGGCAACAGTGTCGTGCAGAAGCTGAGCATTCATCAGAATTGATGGGTTACGCCTACGGCTAACCCACCCTACGGGCTGCGTGCCAATTTCACGATCGCCGTGATTTACTGATTCGCGGCAAGCAACTCTTTCGCTTTTGGCAGCCGCTCAGCTATTGCCTTGTAGCGAGGCCCTTTTCGGACGTCGGCGTGCCCGTCGTGACCCCACATACGATAGAACTCTTTCACGGCCTGAATGTACCGCTCACAGTACTCAACTTCCTGACGGAAGTTCTTCTGCTTTCTTGAGAGAATGGCAACACGCTCAAAATAGAATGGCACTGCAACAGTACCCGCCGCCGCCATAGTCTTAAGCTCTGCGTCACAGCAGCGCTTCATGTACTCAACGTCATCCTTGTGAGTTTCAGCGTGCTCCCAAGTTTGCTTCCCATCAACCAGGTTAGCGCCGTTGGTAACCTCGGCGATCAACTCTCCACTAGTTTTGGTTTCGCCATTCTCTTTCCTGAACGAAGGGCTTGCCTTCTTAAACAGGCGATCAAAAAGACTCATTCAGATACCCCGCGTTAAATCGCGATGAATATTTCTATGCTGCATAACTATAAATAGACACCAATTGGTGCCTGATAACGCTTTTGCGGGTGCGCTGGATAACATTCCTTGTCCTATCGCCTCTCCCTCTCTAGACCGGGCGCTTCGCCAGCAAAATTTCGAGACTAGGGCATTCACGCCTGCCAAGTCCATCTACACGGGCACCGCACCGTAACCGCTGGCCGCTACTCGGCAGCAGCCCGCCAGCCCACTCAGCCAAGTCCCCTGATCCTGCTACGCCTGTCGGCAACCATTCGCCCCACTGAAAAACCACTTGCATAGCCAATATTACGGTATACCATCAGACACAACCTCGCCGTCATCCCCGTCGGCCGGTCTTCTTTCGTTCCACAGTGCTGCCGGGTGCAGCCACGCTCTGCTGAGGTGTTCCTGATGATCGATGCAAATGCCTATAAACAAGTCATGGGCTCTTTCCCCTCTGGCGTGACCGTGATCACCACCCTGGACGATAACGGTGACATCGTCGGCATGACTGCCAGCGCGTTCAGCTCGCTGTCGATGGACCCGCCTCTGGTGCTGTTCTGCCCCAACTACAGCTCGGACTCCTACCCGGCGCTGATCAAGAGCAAGAAGTTCGCTATTCATTTGTTGTCTGCCGAGCAGCAGAGCGAGGCCTATGCCTTCGCCCGCAAGGGCAGCGACAAGGCGCAGGGTATCGAGTGGAGCCTCAGCGAGCTGGGCAACCCGGTGCTGCGCAACGCCACGGCGATCATCGAGTGTGAGCTGTGGCGTGAATATGAAGGCGGCGACCACGCCATCCTGGTCGGCGCGGTGAAGAACCTGATCGTGCCGGAGCAGGACGTGATGCCGATGATCTATTGCCGCGGCAAGATGGGCGCCCTGCAAGCCTTCGCTTAACGACCGCAGCACTCGCCAGCAGTTTTACGCGGCTGCTGGCGTTGCAATCCCTCGTAATTACTCGTAATACCAGCGCTCTCCCTCTCGCCTATCTGAATGCCTTGATCTGTTTCGCCGCGCTCCAGTTGCCGGCGGCGCGCGCCTGACTGTGGCCGTTAGCACACGAGTTACACCCACCTTAAGCGGCGTTACGCCTGTTTAAAGTCTGCTGTGCTCGCGACGCCCTGCGCCTCGGCGCATTGGCCGGGGCGCAGGCGGCTTTCGATCAGGTCTTGAAGCGCTGGACCAGGCTGTTCAGCTCATCGGATAGGCCGGTTAGTTTCTGCGCGTCATCGCTGGTGGAGCTGGCCAGTTTGGCCACCAGTTGCGCATCGCCGTGAATCTGGCTGATGTGCCGGTTGATGTCCTCGGCGACCTGATGCTGTTCTTCGGCGGCGGTGGCGATCTGGGTGTTCATGTCGCGAATCACATCCACCGACTCGCGGATCAACTCGAAGCTGGCACTTGCCGCATTGATCGAACTGACGGTCTGCTGCGACACGTCCAGGCTGCCGTGCATCTGCTTGCCCATCTGCTGGGTACGCTGGGCCAGCTTGCCGAGCAGGCCATCGATCTCGCCGGTGGTGTCGGCGGTGCGCTTGGCCAGGGCGCGCACCTCATCGGCGACCACGGCGAAGCCTCGACCCTGCTCGCCGGCCCGCGCCGCCTCGATGGCGGCGTTGAGCGCCAGCAGGTTGGTCTGCTCGGCAATCGAGCGGATGGTGCCGAGAATCGACTGAATCTCGCTGCTGTCCTGCTCCAGCTGCTGCATGGCGTTGGCCGAGTGCTCGATCTCATGGCTGAGCTGGTTGACGCTGGTGACCGCCGCATCGATCTGCCGCTGGCCGTCATGCGCCTGGCGCTGGCCGCTATCGGCGGACTCGGCGGCCTGGCTGCAGGAGCGCGCCACCTCATTGGAGGTCATGACCATTTCATGGAAGGCGGTGGAGACCATGTCCACCGCTTCACGCTGGCGCCCGGCGGCCTCGGCCATTTCCTGGGCGACCGCGCTGGAGCTGCCAGAGGCTCGGTGGATCTGCACCGCTGCCTGGCCGATACGTTGGATCAGCTCGCGGATGGCACCGAGGAACTGATTGAACCAACCGGCCAGTTGCGCGGTTTCGTCGCTGCCGCGCACCGCCAGGCTGCTGGTCAGGTCACCCTCGCCCTGGGCGATGTTCTCCAGACCGCCGGCCACCGCACGGATCGGCCGGACGATCAGCCCGGCGAACCAGGCACCGACGCAGGCGAACAGCAGCGCCAGCAGCAGTGCGATGACGGCGATCACCCAGGTCAGGCGGGTCGCGGCACTCATCACCTCACTCTCGCGAATCAGGCCGACGAAACGCCAGCCCAACTGCTCGGAAGGCCAGATGTTGGCCATATAGCGCTCGCCGTTCAGCTCGATCTCCACCAGGCCTTTGTCGGCACTGCCGAGCTGCGCATAAGCAGTGCCCAGCTCAGCCAATTTCTTGAAGTTGTGCGCGGGATCGCTCGGGTCCACCAGCACCGTGCCGTTGTGTTCCATCAGCATCAGGTAGCCGCTGTCACCCAGCTTGATCTGCTTGACGATGTCGGTGAGCTGCTTCAGCGACACGTCGATATTCACCACCCCGCCGAGGCTGCCCAAGCGATTGGCGAAGCTGCGCACTGTGCTGACCAGCACCACGTCGTCATCTGCCCAGTAATAGGCCTCGGTACGCTGGGTCTTGCCCGGCTGGGCCATGGCGCGCTGATACCAGGGGCGACTGCGCGGGTCGTAGCTGTTCAGCTTGGGATCGCCCGGCCAGAACACATAACCACCCTCAAGGGTGCCCAGCGACAGGTAGGCATAGGCCGGGTGGCTGGAGGCCAGGCCGGCGAACAGGTCGAACACTTGCTGGTCCTGCTCGCCCATCGGCGTGCCGGCGGCGTCCGCCGCGACATAGCTTTTCAGATCGCCGTCGATGGCCTGCAACTGCGGGTGGCCGGCGAGGAACTCGACGTTCTGGCTGATGCCCTGGAAGAACAGCTGCATGGCATTGTCGACCTGGCGGATTTCCCGGCCACTGCTGTCGAGGAAGTCCGTGCGCGCCTCGCTGCGCAAATTGAGGATGATCAGCACGGCGACCAGAACGACTGGTACGCAGGCGATTACCGCGAATGCCAGGGTGAGTTTTTGCTTGATGTTCATCCTCTATCCTTATTGTGAGGGCTGTCCGACGGGCAGAAATATTTTGCAGATATTCCGTATTATGGTATACCAATAATACGCGATGTGCGGAGCCTTATCATTGGTTGCTCTGGCGTCACCGCCGATTCACATCGATACAGCGCACAGCGCTCTTTACCCACGTGGCCAGCCCAGCGCTGAGGCCGAATACACCCAGGTTCGAGGTAAGCGTCATGAAATTTTCTTTATTCGTGCACATGGAGCGCTACGACCAGCAGATCAGCCATCGTCAACTGTTCGAGAACCTCACCGAGTTGACCCTGATGGCCGAGGCCGGTGGCTTCAGCACCGTATGGATCGGCGAACACCACGCGATGGAATACACCATCTCGCCGAGCCCCATGCCGCTGCTGTCGTACCTGGCCGGCAAGACCACGACCATCCGCCTCGGCGCCGGCACCATCATCGCGCCGTTCTGGCACCCCATCCGGGTGGCCGGCGAATGCGCCCTGCTCGATGTGATCAGCAACGGGCGCATGGAAGTGGGCCTGGCCCGCGGCGCCTACCAGTACGAATTCGACCGCATGGCGGGCGGCATGCCGGCCTCCTCCGGTGGCCAGCACCTGCGTGAGATGGTCCCGGTGGTACAGGCTCTATGGAAGGGCGACTACGCCCATGATGGCGAGATCTGGAAGTTCCCCACCGCCACCTCCTCGCCCAAGCCGATCCAGCAGCCCGGCCCGCCCGTGTGGATCGCCGCGCGTGACCCCGACTCGCACAACTTCGCGGTGAAAAACGGCTGCAACGTGATGGTCACCCCGCTGATGAAGGGCGACGAAGAAGTGGTCGACCTGATGAACAAGTTCGAAACCGCCCTGGCCAACAACCCCGAGGTGCCGCGCCCGCAACTGATGGTGCTGCGCCATACCCACGTCCACAGCAACGACGATCCCGAGGGCTGGAAGGTTGGCGCCAAGGCGATCTCGCGCTTCTACCGCACCTTCGACGCCTGGTTCGGCAACAAGCAGACCCCGGTCAACGGCCTGCTGGCACCAAGCCCGGAAGAGAAGTTCAAGGAGCGCCCGGAGTTCGAACTGGAGAACATCCACAAGAACACCATGATCGGCACCCCCGAAGAAATCATCGCGCGGATCAAGCATTACCAGGAACTGGGCGTCGACGAATTCAGCTTCTGGGCCGACAACGGCCTGTCTCACGCCGAGAAGAAGAAGTCCCTGGAGCTGTTCATCAAGCACGTGGTGCCGGCTTTCCGCTGAGTCATCGCGTTACGCGGCCGGATCGGGCGATTCGGCCGCGCATTCCATAAATTTGGTTGACAGCCCCATGAACAAAGGCCTGATCACCTGCAACGCCCAACCACTGCCCGGAGCCGCCATGGCTTACCTGCGCGGCAAATGGACCCCTGGGCATGTTCATCTCAAGCGCCTGCGCGCCTCTGTCTCGGCCAAGCAAAATGGCTTCTGGCAATTAGCCAACTGAGCAACTCCCCCCGCTGAACTCACCTGGTAGCCGACTCGATCACTCGAGCTCCCGGCCATGGCGTCCGTGCCTCTACGACGTCCTGCCGCACGCCACCAGCTTTTCTGCACAACAACAAGAGTTGCTCATGCGAACTAATATCGCTTACCTGATCATCGACATGCAGCAGGAGGATGGCTTTCCCCTGCACAACGTCGAGACCGTGATCGACAACAGCGCCGCGCTGATCGCTGCTGCGCGCGCCGCCGGCATTCCGCTGATCTACACACGGCACGTCAACAACGCCGACGCCTCCAACTTACCGCCCGGCGAGCCGCTGAACAGCAGCGGACGCCCGGCCAGCTATTGCGCCGGCACCCGTCAGGTTGAAATCCTCCCGCGCCTGGCGCCTCAAGCTGGCGACCGCCTGATCGACAAACCCCGCTACAGCGCCTTTCACGCCACCGAACTAGATGCACAGCTAAAGCAGCTCGGGGTTGACCGACTAATGGTCTCCGGTGTGCTCACCGACGTCTGCGTACTTTCCACGGTGCTCGATGCCTTTGCCCTCGGTTATCGGGTCGACCTGATCGTCGATGCCTGCACCTCCACCACGAGTGCGGCGCACTACTCCTCACTGCTGATCATGGCCAACTGGGTCTACGCCATCGAACTGTTCAGTTGCCAGCAATACCTGCGCGCCTTGCGTGGGGAAGCGTTCTGCTCCTGCAAGCCAACCGTTCCAGACCTCTTCGCCCATCAAACCGACATGCTTGCGCAGGCCATCGCCCGCCTCGAAGCCAGCCTTGAGCCACAGGAGTGACCATCATGAATGTCGAAAAACGCAGCATCGATTTCATTCCCGAAAACGAGCGCTATGGCAAGCCCGGCTCGTTGTTCTACATCTGGTTCGGCGCCAACATGAATATCACCACCATAGCCTCCGGCGTGTTGCCCGTGGCCATCGGTCTGAACCTGTTTTGGAGCGCCGTAGCGATCATCCTCGGCTCCCTGATCGGCGCCATCTTCATGGCCTCCCACTCTGCACAAGGGCCCAAGCTGGGAATTCCGCAGATGATCCAGAGCCGTGCCCAGTTCGGCGTGATCGGCGCAGTGCTGCCATTGCTGTTCGTGATGCTCATCTACCTGGGCTTCTTCGTCAGTAATACCTTGCTGGCCGCCCAGGCCATCGAATCGGTCAGCCCGCTGGACGGTAATGGCAACATCTACCTGATCGGTGCGTTGTGCTTCGTCGTTGCGCTCTACGGCTACCGGCTGATTCACCGCCTGCAAAAGGTGCTGTCGTTCCTTTCCATCCTGGTATTTCTGATCGCCTCGGCGCTCGCCCTCGGCCTGCCGATCCCCGCCGAGCAATGGTCACCGGCCGGTTTCTCGCTAGCGAAATTCCTCGTGGCAGTGAGCATCGCCGTCACCTGGCAGCTCTCCTATGCACCTTATGTAGCGGACTACTCGCGCTACCTGCCGACTTCGACGCCAACGTCTCAGGTGTTCTGGTACAGCTACGCCGGTACCGTGGCAGGTGGGGCCTGGATGATGATCCTCGGCGCAGTCCTCAGCGTGGCCATCGGCGGTTTCTCCGACAATGTCGGTAGCCATCTGGCGCAGCTATTCGGGCCTGCTGCGGTGCTGTTGTTCATCTTCATCGTCTACGGCCAGGTGGCGATCAATGTGTTCAATCTCTACGGCGCCTTCATGTCGACTGTCACGGTGATCGAACCCTTCTCGCGCTTGCGCGTGACGCCCACCGTGCGGGGCGTGTTCATGTTCCTCATCAGCGTCATCGCCACAGCTCTGTGCACCATCAGCCAAGATAACTTCATCGACTACTTCCTCAACTTCATCTTCTTCATGAGCTACTTCCTCATTCCCTGGACTGCCATCAACCTGGTGGACTACTACCTGGTGAGGAAAGGCAACTACTGCGTGCCAGACATTTTCGACCTGAACGGTCGCTATGGACGGGTAAACCTGGTCGCCTGCGGCAGCTTTATATTGGCCATCCTGCTGGAAGTGCCGTTTATGAATACGACCCTCTATGTCGGCCCCATCGCCAATGCCCTGGATGGCATCGACCTGGCTTGGATCATCGGCCTGCTGGTTCCTGGCCTGACCTATTACTTCGCGATGAAGCGCAGCTCAGTGGTGAAACTCGAACAGGAGTTGTCCTCCTAAGCAGGGTCAGGGACTCCACCCTCACCATTCGCCCAGCCCTTCTTTTGCAAGAAGAGGGGCTGGGCCGGGTCTGCGTAAATCACACCGTTCAATGTCCAGCTACGCATGCATTAAGAGACGCCAGCTCAGTGATGATCTGGCTTTTTGCGTTCAGCCCCTACGCCAGCTACGGCACCCGCGAAATACTTATAACTCGACAGCAAAAATGAACGGTGAGCCTATGCACGAGCACAGACATCTTGGTATACCGGCGCACGACTAATCAGGTATACCGAATACCGATAACGAGTCGCGCTGAACCACTGGACGCTCATACAAGAACAAGCAAGGGGTTGGTTATGTTTTTCGCACGGTCGGTTGTCGCCCTGCTGGGCTGTTTGTGCCTGGGCACGCACGCTGCAAATGCCCAAGAAAGCCTGACGTTCGTCAGCTGGGGCGGCTCCACCCAGGCGGCCCAGCAGCGGGCCTGGACGGACCCGTTCAGCCAAGCCACTGGGATCACCGTCAAACAGGCCGGTCCAACCGACTATGCCGCCTTCAAGGCCATGGTCGAGAGCGGCAACGTCACCTGGGATGTGGTCGACGTCGAACCGGACTTCGCCTTGCGCGCCGGGCGTGAAGGCCTGCTCGAACCGATGGACTTCAAGCAGATCGCCCAGCGCAGCATCGACCCGCGCTTCGTCACCCTTTACGCCGTCGGCTCCTTCTACTTCTCCTTCGTGCTGGGTTACAACAGCGACAGTGTGCAGCAGCCCACGGCCGGCTGGAGCGCCTTGTTCGACACCCAGAACTACCCCGGCAAGCGCTCACTCTACAAGTGGCCAAGCCCCGGGGTGCTGGAGATGGCGTTGCTCGCCGACGGGGTTGCTCCAGAGCAGTTGTACCCGCTGGACCTCGACCGCGCCTTCGGCAAACTCGACAGCATCAAAGCCGATATCGTCTGGTGGGACAGCGGTGACGAGTCCCAGCGCCTGCTGAGCTCAGGCGAAATCAGCCTGGGGATGTTCTGGAACGGCCGGGTCAACGCCCTGCAGCAGAGTGGCGCGCCGGTGGGCATCAGTTGGCGGCAGAATCTGGTGACCGGTGATTTTCTGGTGATCCCGCGCGGGGCCAAGAACGCCGATGCGGCCAAGCGGTTCCTCGGCTTTGCCAGCAGCCCCAAGGCCCAGGCCGACCTGGCCATCCTCACCGGCTACGCGCCGGTCAATCTCGAGAGCGCGGCGTTGGTGCCCGCGGTCCTGGCAGACAACCTGCCCAGCGCTCACACCGACGGCCAGGTGACCCTGGACTTCAAATACTGGGGCAAGCACGGCGAGGCCATCGCCAAGCGCTGGTACGCCTGGCAGCAGCAGTAGACCCGCGACGAATCCTGCGGCTCGCGGCCAAACGGGCCAGCAGGCGCGACTGCACGGGGTGTCGCCCCGCCTGTAAGCCAAGCAAGGCGTTATTTTTCCAGAATGGCGGTCACCCCCTGACCGCCAGCCGCGCAGATCGAGATCAGCCCGCGCCCCTCTCCCGCCACCGCAAGCAGCTTGGCCAGGTTGGCGACGATGCGCCCACCGGTGGCGGCGAAAGGGTGACCGGCGGCCAGCGAGCTGCCCTTGACGTTCATCTTGCTCCGATCGATGGCGCCCAGCGGTTGGCTCAGGCCCAGACGGGTCTTGCAGTACTCGGCATCCTCCCAGGCCTTGAGGGTGCAGAGCACCTGCGCGGCAAAGGCTTCGTGGATCTCGTAGTAGTCGAAGTCCTGCAGGCTCAGGTTGTTGCGCGCCAGCAGGCGCGGCATGGCATAGACCGGCGCCATCAGCAGGCCCTCGGCGCCGTCGACGAAATCCACCGCCGCCGCTTCGCCATCCCTGAGGTAAGCGAGAATCGGCAGGCCACGGGCCTTGGCCCAGTCTTCGCTGGCCAGCAGCACCAGCGAGGCGCCATCGGTCAGCGGGGTGGAGTTGGCCGCGGTCAGGGTGCCGCGCGGACCACGCTCGAACACCGGCTTGAGGCTGGCCAGTTTGTCGAGATCGATGTCCGGGCGCAGGTTCTGGTCGCGGGTCAGGCCGTTGAAGGGGGAGATCAGGTCGCTGTGCCAGCCTTCGGCATAGGCCGCAGCCAGCTTCTGGTGGCTGGCGACGGCCAGCAGGTCCTGCTCGTCACGCGGGATGGCCCAGGTTTGCGCCATCAGCTCGCAGTGCTCGCCCATCGACAACCCGGTGCGCGGTTCGCTGTTGCGCGGCAGCGACGGTACCAGGTGGCGCGGGCGCAACTTGAGCAGGGTCTTCAGCTTGTCGCCGGTGGTCTTGCCGCGATTGGCCTCCAGGAGAACCTGCCGCAACCCTTCGCTGACCCCGATCGGCGCGTCGGAGGTGGTGTCCACCCCGCCGGCGATGCCGCACTCGATCTGCCCGAGGGCGATCTTGTTGGCCACCAGCAAGGCCGCTTCCAGGCCGGTACCGCACGCCTGCTGCAGGTCATAGGCCGGGGTTTGCGCCGCCAGACGCGAACCGAGCACGCATTCGCGGGTCAGGTTGAAGTCCCGCGAGTGCTTGATGACCGCACCGGCGACCACCTCGCCCATGCGTTCGCCATGCAGGTTGAAGCGTTCGATCAGGCCTTCCAGGGCACTGGTCAACATCTCCTGATTGCTGGCCGTGGCATAGGCCGCATTAGAGCGGGCGAAGGGAATACGGTTGCCGCCGACGATGGCGACCCGACGCAGCTGGGTCATGCTGGACTCCTTGCGAAATGAATGGGCTAGCCCCAAGGCTAGCTCAATGAACAATGGCGACGCCCTGGCTCGGAACCTGGATCATCGAAACTCAATTCTTCGGACCTTAGGCCGCCCGAACTTGGCCACCCGAACTTGAGCGACGCCACTGGCCGTAGCGGCCACTAGCGCCTATAACCCACAGGGCCGGCTCGCCAGCCAGCCGAGCCTGCAACCTGCAACCTGCAACCTGCAACCTGCAGGCGAGTCTTGTGGTCCACTCTTGGAGTCAGCAACCTGGAGCCCGTTCCATGTCCGATCGTTATCTCGCCTTCGCCAACTCCTCGGCCGGCCAGCGCCTGGTCAAAACCCTCGGTCTGCCCGCGCCCCTGCCCCTGGAGCGCTGGCGCGGTGGGCGCACGCGACCGGTCGACGGCGCCCTGCTGCTCGGTGGCGAGGGCGCTTTGGGCCAGGCCGTAGTACCCTTCGCCCATAAACTCACCGATGCGCTGTACGCCGCCCACGAAGGCCAGCACGCGCTGCCGCGCTGGACCGCCGAGCACGGGCCCAAGCTAAAGGCGTTGGTGTTCGATGCCAGCGGCCTGACTCGTTTCGAGCAACTGATCGAGCTGCGTGACTTCTTCCAGCCGACCTTCAAGGGCCTGGCCAATTGCCCGCGCGTAGTACTGCTGGGACGCGCCCCGGAGTCGTTGAAAGACCCGATAGCGGCCAGCGTGCAGCGCTCGCTGGAAGGCTTCAGCCGCTCGCTGGGCAAGGAGATCCGCCGCGGCGGCGTCCAGCTGATCTATGTCGGCAAGGGCGCCGAGGATCAACTGGAAGGTGCACTGCGTTTCTTCCTCTCGCCCAAGAGTGCCTACGTGTCCGGCCAGGTCGTACGCCTCGAGCGCTGCGGCGAACAGGTCACGGACTGGACCCGCCCACTGGCCGGCAAGAAGGCCCTGGTCACCGGCGCCTCGCGCGGCATCGGCGCGGCGATTGCCGAGACCCTGGCACGCGACGGCGCCGAGGTCGTGCTGCTGGACGTGCCGGCGGTCAAGGATGCCCTCGATGCGCTGTCCGCACGCCTGGGTGGGCGCAGCGTGGCGCTGGACATCTGCGCCGAGGATGCGCCCGCACAACTGGTCGCGGCCTTGGCCGATGGCGTGGACATCGTCGTGCATAACGCCGGCATCACCCGCGACAAGACCCTGGCGAAGATGAGCGAGGGCTTCTGGAACTCGGTGATCGACGTCAACCTCAAGGCCCCGCAACTGCTGACTCAGGCGCTGCTGGATGCCGGCACCCTGCAGGACAACGGCCGCGTGGTGTTGATCGCCTCGATCAGCGGCATCGCCGGCAACCTCGGCCAGAGCAATTACGCCACCAGCAAGGCCGGGGTGATCGGCCTGGCTCAGGCCTTGGCACCGGCACTGGGCAAGCGCGGCATCAGCATCAACGCGGTGGCGCCCGGCTTCATCGAAACCCAGATGACCGCCGCCATCCCCTTCACCCTGCGCGAGGCCGGCAGGCGGATGAATTCCATGGGCCAGGGCGGCCTGCCCCAGGACGTCGCCGAAGCCGTGGCCTGGTTCGCCCAACCCGGCTCCGGGGCGCTGAGCGGACAAGTGCTGCGAGTCTGCGGACAAAGCCTGCTGGGGGCCTGATGCGTCCCTCATCCGCCCCAGCCGCTCACCCACCCGGCTTGTTCACGCAGAGGAGTTCACCCATGACCCACGACTGGCACGACCTGCTCGCCCCGCCAGCCCTGCCCGGCCTGTTCGCGCGCGCTCTGGTCCGCCGTGGCGTCACCGGCAAAACCCTGCCGAGCCATGGTCTGCGCTGCCAGATCAGCGTCGACCCCGAGCACCTGGCGCGTTACCGGCAGATCTGCGGCTTCGCCGACAACGGCCTGCTGCCGCCGACCTACCCGCATCTGCTGGCCTTCGCCCTGCAACTGCAGTTGCTGACCGACCAGCGCTTCCCCTTTCCGCTGCTTGGCCTGGTCCACCTGGAAAATCAGATCCGCGTGCTGCGCCCGCTGGGCGGCCTGGGACCGTTCGAGGTCAGCGTGCAGGTGAAGAACCTGCAGGCCCATGAAAAGGGCGCGCAGTTTAGCCTGATCACCCGTCTGCAAGACCAGCTCGGTCTGCTCTGGGAAGGCGACAGCCGCATCCTCTGCCGCGCCGTGCACCTCGATGGCCCAGTGGCCAAACGCGAGGAGCAGGGCGAACTGCCGCTGACCACCATCGCCCACTGGCAGGCGCCCAGCGACATCGGCCGGCGTTACGCGAAAATCGCCGGCGACTACAACCCGATCCACCTGTTCGGCGTGACCGCCAAGCTGTTCGGCTTCCCCCGCGCCATCGCCCACGGCTTGTGGAACAAGGGTCGCGCCCTGGCCGAGCTGGGCGAGCGCCTGCCCAGCGCCGGTTATCAGGTACAGGTTCGCTTCCAGAAGCCGGTGCTGCTGCCCAGCTCGCTCAGCTTGCTGGCCAGCGCCAAGGCGCCCAGCGGCCAGTTTCAATTGCTCGGTCAGGACGAGCTGGCACACATGGCCGGCAGCTGGCGAGCGCTGGACTAGCTGTCCGCCGCGGGTTTCGCCGGCATGCCGCGCGGATCGTCGCTGTGCTGGCTTGCAAGGGGGCGACTTCCGGCCGAAGCTATGCGGCTGAAAGGAGCTGCCCATGAACCTCACCGAACTCACCGCCCGTCTGCACGCCATCCGCGACCAGAACGACTGGCGGCAATTTCACAGCCCGAAGAATCTGGCCATGGCCGCCAGCGTGGAGATGGCCGAGCTGGTGGAAATCTTCCAGTGGCTGAGCGAAGACCAGTCGCGCCAGCTCGCCCCCGAGCAACTGGCGCATGCCGGTCAGGAGGTCGGCGACATCGTGCTCTACCTGCTGCTGATGTGCAGCGAACTGGGGATCGACATGGAGCAGGCGGTACGGGCCAAGCTGGCCGACAGCGAACGGCGTTTCAGCAAATGAGAACGCTTGCAGAATCGTCGCGAGCGGCTCGAGAGCCAGGAAGGACCGCAGCGAGAACCGAGGCAGTACAGACCGGTAGGGCGAGGTTCGAGCAAGGACCTGACGCCGCTATTGCGTCGCGCAGCAGATACTGGAGGCTTTCTTGAGCGATCGGCATTTCGATGAACTAGCGACCCGCTTCGCCGAGAAAATCTATGGCGGGGCCAAGGGCGCGATTCGCCTGGCGGTGCTCCAGGCCGACCTCGCCGAAGCCCTGCCGGATCGCCCGCTACGGGTGCTGGATGTCGGCGCCGGGCTCGGCCATATGTCCTTGTGGCTGGCCGAACGCGGACACCAGGTGACCCTGGCCGAGCCGGCCGAGCCGATGCTGGCAGGCGCCCGCGAGCGCTTTGCCGCCGCAGGACAAGCGGCGACCTTTATCCAGGCGCCCTGGCAGGACCTGCTCGGCCAGCTCACCGAGCCCTATGACCTGGTGATCTGTCACGCGGTGCTGGAGTGGCTGGCCGAGCCGCACAGCATCCTGCCGGTGCTGCATCAGCTCACCGCGCCCGAGGGCTGGCTGTCGCTGGCCTTTTACAACAAGGACGCGCTGATCTACCGCAACCTGCTCAAGGGCCACTTTCGCAAACTGCGCAAAGCCGAGTTCGCCGGCGAAAAGCAGAGCCTGACGCCGCAGCGGCCGCTCGACCCGCGCGAGCTGGCGGCGCAACTCGACGGCCATTGGCAGGTCGAAAGTCAGAGTGGCGTGCGGGTTTTTCACGACTACATGCCGCCGGAATTTCAGCTCAAGGCCGAGCTGATCGACCTATTGGAAATGGAGTTGGCCTACCGTCGCCATCCAAGCTTTGCCGGCCTCGGTCGCTACCTGCACTGGGTCTGCCGGCCACGTTAAGGTTAACTGACATAACCGTAGCCTGGATGTAATCCGGGAATTGAGTCAGGGACTCACGGTGGCCTGTAAAGTCGGCAAAGCCCCGGATTGCGTCCGGGCTACACAGCTGGAAATGGAGTTGGCCCATCGCCACGCTGAGGACAACTGACGTGAGCGTAGCCCGGATGCAATCCGGGAGTGAGCCGGGGAGCCAACCTGGCCTGTACAGCTGGCAAAGCCCCGGATTGCATCCGGGCTACACAGCGGCGCTGCGAGGCGCTGGCGGAGAATGCGATGAAGAGCTTGCCCCTGCTGTTGTTGCCCTTACTGGTCGCCTGCCAGAGCAGCAACCCTTACACCGCGGACTCCAGGCCCATTCCGCCCGCCCCGCCACAGGCGGCCAATCAGCTGGACCTCAGCGCCTATCCGGCGGCGCCGCGCGACTACTCCCGCTACCAGCGCTGGGCCTGGCTGAACGACCGTCTACCAACCGGCAGCGCCTGGGCCAGCTCGGCCCTGGTGCAGGAAGCGCTGAGCAATGCGCTCGACCAACGCGGCCTGCGCCCGGCTCAAGCTGGTGGCACGGCCGACCTCAGGGTCAGCACCGACTTGCGCCTGGAGCGGCGTATTCGCCAGGTCGCCGACCGCTATGCCAGCGGTTACCGGCATGATCCTTACGGTGACAACCTGGGCATGTGGGGCAGCACGCCACTGGTGCGCACCTATGAAGAAGAGGTGGTCGTGGTGGGCATCGAGCTGTTTGACGCCCACGATGGCCAAGCGGTGTGGCGCGGCAGCGCGCAGATGCTCAGCGACGGCAGCCAGGCCGAGCGTGCCGACGCCTTGCGCGCGGCGCTCAAGCGCGCACTGGAGAACTACCCACCGAACTGAACACAACTCTGCCTCAAACGCTCGGTGCCTGCGGCACCTTAATCTCGGGAGGCTCGATCATGCGCCTGCACCTGTTACTGCTTTCCACCCTGCTGCTAAGCGCCTGCCAGACCGCGCAGCTCAATCGCGACTTCGATCCGAACCGCGACTTCGCCGCCTACCGCAGCTGGAGCTGGCAGGAACCGGCGGTGCAATACCGCCCCGACGATCCGCGGATCAACAGCGACCTGACCGAGCAGCGCCTGCGCACCGCAGTCAGCGAGCAACTGGATCAACACGGCTTGCGCCCGGCACCCGGCAACACCCCGGCCGACCTCAAGGTGCAGGCCTGGTTGATCGTCGATAACCGCCAGCAGCAGATCAGCACCGGCTACGGCGGTGGCTGGGGCGCGGGCTGGGGCCATCAGTGGGGCGGCGTCTGGGGCGGCCCGGCCTATGTCGAGACCCGCACCGTGGACTACCAGGTCGGCACCCTGCAGATCGACCTGTTCGACGGCAAGGACGGCAAGCTGGTATGGCGCGGCAGCGCCGAGCAAACCCTGCGCAGTAGCCAGGCAAGTCCGGCCGAGCGCAGCGCGGCGCTGCGTGAAACGGTGGTCAAGGTCCTCAGCCAATACCCGCCCCGTTAACGTCTGGTATCCGCAATCACCAGCGGCGCCAGCAGTCCTGACAGTGCAGACAGCTTTTGCGGCATACTTGCGCGCTTGCCCTGCTGGAGATGCCCATGCCCGCCCCGATCTGGTGGTTATTCGCCCTGCCCTTTATCGCCGGCGCCTGCCTGCCGCTGCAAGCGGGGATCAACGGCCAGCTGGCCAAGCACGTGTCCAGCACTCTCAGCGCCGCCTTGATCTCCTTTCTGGTCGGCAGCCTGGCGCTGCTGGTAATGGTCCTGGTGCAGCGCGAGGCCCCTACCCTCAGCGCCCTCAAGGGCCTGACCTGGTGGCATTGGAGCGGCGGTCTGCTCGGCGCCTTTTTCATCTTCATCGCCGCCTTCGCCGGACCGCGCATCGGCGCCCTACTGCTGATGGCGCTGGTACTCGCCGGCCAGCTGGGCATGGCGCTGACGCTCGATCACTTCGGCTGGGCCGGCTTTCGCGAGGCGCCGATCAGCCTCGGCAAGCTCGGCGGCTTGCTGCTGATCATCGTCGGCATCTGGCTGATTCGGCGCGGCTGAAGCGCCTGCGCAGGTGTGCTCAGGCGCCGCTAAAGACCTGCTCCGGCTAACGCCCCGCTTGCCCACGCGCCGCGCCAAAGCCGCCAAGCCGAGTGCGCGTCAGGCCCCGCTGTGTTAGTTTGTGCGCCCTTTTTTGCGTGTGCGAACCGGCCCAAAGTCGCCGGACTCGTGTTGCACCGCGCTACCTTGCTCATCTGACATTCGCCCCTGCCGCCGCGCACTCGATGCGCCAGCGGATCATCGCCATCGGGAACACGCCATGCTGCACAGCCTGAAAAACACCTGGTTCTTCAACATTCGCGGCGACGTGCTCGCCGGTCTGGTGGTCGCCCTGGCGCTGATCCCGGAAGCCATCGCCTTCTCGATCATCGCCGGAGTCGATCCCAAGGTCGGCCTCTACGCCTCCTTCTGCATCGCCGTGGTGATCGCCTTCGTCGGCGGTCGTCCGGGGATGATCTCCGCCGCCACCGGGGCCATGGCCCTGGTCATGGTGACCCTGGTCAAGGAGCACGGCCTGCAGTACCTGCTGGCCGCCACCCTGCTCACCGGGGTGCTGCAGATCGGCGCCGGCTACCTCAAGCTCGGCAGCCTGATGCGCTTCGTCTCGCGCTCGGTGGTCACCGGCTTCGTCAACGCCCTGGCGATCCTGATCTTCATGGCCCAGCTGCCGGAGCTGACCAACGTCACCTGGCACGTCTACGCCATGACCACCGCGGGCCTGGGCATCATCTACCTGTTCCCCTATGTGCCCAAGATCGGCAAGCTGATCCCCTCGCCGCTGGTGTGCATCCTGTCCATGACTGCCGTGGCCATGTACCTCGGCCTGGATATCCGCACCGTCGGCGACATGGGCGAGCTGCCGGACACCCTGCCGATCTTCCTCTGGCCCGAAGTGCCGCTGAACCTCGAGACCCTGGCGATCATCTTCCCCTACGCCGCCGCGCTGGCGGTGGTCGGCCTGCTCGAGTCGATGATGACCGCGACCATAGTCGACGACCTGACCGACACCAGCAGCGACAAGAACCGCGAGTGCAAGGGCCAGGGCGTGGCCAACATCGCCTCGGGCCTGCTCGGAGGCATGGCTGGCTGCGCGATGATCGGCCAGTCGGTGATCAACGTTAAATCCGGCGGCCGTGGCCGCCTGTCCTGCCTGGTGGCCGGCTCGGTGCTGCTGCTGATGGTGGTGTTCCTCAGCGATTGGGTCAGCCAGATCCCCATGGCCGCGCTGGTCGCGGTGATGATCATGGTGTCGATCGGCACCTTCAGCTGGGACTCGCTGCGCAACCTGAAGAGCTTCCCGTTGTCGACCAACATCGTCATGCTCGCTACCGTCGCGGTCACCGTCTATACCCACAACCTGGCCTACGGGGTGTTCGTCGGCGTGCTGCTGGCGGCGATGTTCTTCGCCAACAAGATCGGTCACTTCCTGTACGTCGACTCCGAAGTCGATAACGATGGCAGCCTGCGCACCTACCGCGTGGTCGGCCAGGTGTTCTTCTCCTCCGCGGACAAGTTCACCGCTGCCTTTGATTTCAAGGAAGCGCTTGATAAGGTCGTCATCGACCTGTCCCGCGCACATTTCTGGGACATCACCGCGGTCGCCGCCCTGGACAAGGTGGTACTCAAGCTGCGCCGCGAGGGCACCGAGGTCGAAGTGCTCGGCCTCAACCAGGCCAGCGCCACCATCGTCGACCGCTTTGGCGTGCACGATAAGCCCGATGCCGTCGACAGCCTGATGGACCACTAACAGGCCGTTGCAAAACTACTGCGCTAGGCTAAGCGGCGTTGAAAGCGGCCTAAAAATGCTCATTTACAACGCGTAAACTGCTCTTTTGACTCACTACGTTCGCCCTATGGGCCAGCCTGCGGCTGTTACTCCGCTTCGCTACGTTGCGGCCGCTTTCGCCTTGTGACCCACATGGATGTGGGAAATGCCGTTACCCGTAGGGAACGGGTACGGCCCTAGCCGTCGCTCGCTACATTTTTCAACAGCCTGTTAAGGAGAACACCCATGCCGCATGTCTTCGCCTGTATCGACGGTTCCCCCGCCGCTCCCGCCGTATGCGACTACGCGGCCTGGGCCAGCCTGCGCCTGCAGGCGCCGCTGAGTCTGCTGCATGTGCTGGATCACGCCCAGTACCCACAGCCGAGCGACCTGAGTGGCGCCATCGGCCTGGGCAGTCGCGAGCACCTGCTCGATGAGCTGGCGGCCCTGGATGAGAAGCGCAGCAAGCTGGCCCTGGAGCAGGGTCACCTGATGCTCGAGTCGGCCAAGGCGCGCGCCACTGCCGCCGGGGTCGATAATGCGCAGTTGCGTCAGCGTCACGGCGACCTGGTCGACAGCCTGGGCGAACTGCAAGAAGACATCCGCCTGCTGGTAATCGGTCGCCAGGGCGAGGCCAGTGCCAGCCTCGGCCAGCACATCGGCAGCCACCTGGAGAACGTCATCCGTACCCTGCAGCGCCCTGTGCTGGTCAGCTGCGGCGAGTTCAAGGCGCCACAGAGCTACCTGTTCGCCTTCGACGGCAGCGCCACCGCACGCAAAAGCATCGAGATGATCGCCGCCAGTCCACTGCTCAAGGGACTGGTCTGTCATCTGGTGATGGTTGGCAGCGAGAGCGACGAGGCCTGGGAACAGCTCAAGTCCGCCCAGCGGGTCCTGCAGGAATCGGCCAGCGAAGTGCACATCGCGCTATGCGCCGGCGAGGTCGAATCGAGCCTGCACGCCTATCAGGCCGAGCACGACATCGATCTGCTGGTGATGGGCGCCTACGGCCACTCGCGGATTCGCCAGTTTCTGGTCGGCAGCACCACCAGCCACCTGCTGCGGTCCAGCACTGGTCCGCTGTTGATCCTGCGCTAACAGCCCGAACCCCAGGCCCGCGCCATGCGGGCCAGAGCGGGTCGCAACTGGACTGTCAATTTCCCTCTGGCAGAAGCACTATGCTTTAACCCAGTTGTCTTTGTGATCACACGCTCATGGCCGACACCGAGTTACCCCGCCAGCCAGAGACCTTCGCCCTCTGGCGAGAAGCCCAGGACACCAGTCTGCGCACCCGACTGGGCGGCGCCTATTACCTGCTCGCCTGGCTGCTCACCTGGCTGTTCAG
The DNA here is from genome assembly GCF_000498575.2 of Pseudomonas taeanensis MS-3. Taxonomy (GTDB): domain Bacteria; phylum Pseudomonadota; class Gammaproteobacteria; order Pseudomonadales; family Pseudomonadaceae; genus Aquipseudomonas; species Aquipseudomonas taeanensis. Next base: position 1,432,383 of record NZ_AWSQ01000001.1, on the reverse strand, counting down.
CGCCGCGCCGGTAGAAATGCTCGAATGGGGCCTGGCCGGAGTAGGTTTCTTCACCCTGATGCTGACCCTGCGTCTGCTCAACCGACTACCGGCCGAACAAGCCCCACAAGCGCTGCGTACCTGGCTCGACCGGCACTGGGCGCTGATCCTGCTGACGGCACTGGCCTGGGGGTTCACCCATGCCTGGGTACTGCACGATCCGCTGTTCAGCGACTCGCGCCTCATCGCCACCCTCAGTACCATCGCCTTCAGCACTGCATTGGCCTTCAACTTCTCGATGCGCAAGGGCCATGCCTACCTCGCCTTGCTGCTGCTGTATCTGCCGGGCCTGCTCGCCCTGACGCTGCTGTGGAACGAACAGCGCGCCACCTTGATCACCCTGGCGTTCTACCTGAGCTACCTGCTCCTCGCGCTCAATCGCAGCCACCGCGAGTATCGCAACACCCTGACCCTGGAACTGAAACTGCTCGAACAGCAGGAAAACCTGGAATTGCTCAGCCGTACCGACAGCCTGACCCAGCTGGGCAACCGCTATCACTTCAACAGCCTGTTTCCGGCGATGGTTGCCAACGCTCAGCGGCAGAGTAATTCGCTCTCTTTGGTGCTGCTGGATATCGACTATTTCAAGCAGGTCAACGATGCCCACGGCCACGCCTGCGGCGACGCCTGCCTCAGCGCCTTTGCCGAACTGATGCGCCAGGTCTTCCGCCGCGACAGCGATGCATTGCTGCGTCTGGGCGGTGAAGAGTTCGGCGTACTGATGCCCGGCACCACCTTGGAACAGGCTCACCTGCTGGCCGAAAGCTTCCGCCTGGAACTGGAGCAACACGGCTTCAGCGTACACGGGCAGAACCTGCCGCTGACCACCAGCCTGGGGGTCGGTTGCTTCGACAAGAACCGCGACGTCAGTGCCGAAGCCTTCTTCAAGCGTGTCGACGACGCGCTGTACCGGGCCAAGGGTGCCGGACGCAACTGCCTGATCCTGGCGTCCGTGGCGTGAGCCAGGCGTGGCACCGGCGCGTTGACCCGCCAGCCGCCGCTCATCCAGCTGACGCCTGCACCTATCAGGCATACCAAAATGCCATCATTCCGCTAGGCTAAACGAGTGATCCCTGGAGTCTGCAGTTCATGCCAGCCGAGCCCCCCGCCATTTCCAGCTCGTGTTTCCCGCTCTGGCGCGAAGTCAACGATGTGTATATTCGCTCCCGGTTCGCCGGCTATTACTACCTGCTGACCTGGGCGCTGCTGTGGCTGACCAGCGCCCAACCCTGGCAGAATCTCTGGGTCTGGGGCGGCGGTAGCGTTGTGCTGCTGACCTTCTTCTTCCTGCGCAACTTCAGCCGTCCCTGCAAACAGCAGGTGGCGGCCCAGCTGCAACACTGGCTGAGGCTGCAATGGACGATCATCCTCCTGCACTCACTGGCCTGGGGCCTGATGCTGGCGGGCATCCTGTATCACCCGGATATAGTTGCCTCGCACTTTCTGGTCATGCTGATCGTGGTGGTGTTCAGTACTGCCCTCGCCTTCACCTACCCCATGCGCATGCTGCCCTGCGCCCTGGCGATACTCCTGGTTTACCTGCCCAGCAATGTGGTCAAGTACCAGCAGGGCACCAGCGAAATTGGCGAATCCGTGGCTCTGGCGATCTACCTGGGTTACCTGGGGCTGTTTCTCTATCGCTGGAACCGTGAATACCGTATCGGACTCAAGCGTGAGCTGCGCCTGATTCAACACAGCGAAGAGTTGGAGGAGCTCAGTCGCACCGACGCGCTGACCGCGCTGGGCAATCGCCTGCAATTCAATTCACTTTTACCCAGCTGGCAGGCAAATGCGCGCCGGCAGAACAGCCCGCTGTCGCTGATCCTGATGGACATCGACTACTTCAAGCAGGTCAACGACCGCTTCGGCCACAGTGCCGGCGACCTCTGCCTGCACGCCTTTGCCGAACGCATGCGCCAGGTGTTCCGCCGCGACAGCGATGTGCTGATGCGCGTTGGCGGCGAGGAGTTCGCCGTACTGATGCCCAACACCCCGCTGGAGCAGGCCGTACAACTGGCAGAGCACTTTCGCAACGATCTGGTCTGCCACCCCCTGCAACTGCATGACCAGGCCCTGCCGCTGACCTGTAGCCTGGGGGTGGGCAGTTACCTGCCGCTGAGCGATGACTCGACCGAGAGCTTCTACAAACGCATCGACGACGCGCTGTATCGGGCCAAAGCCAACGGCCGTAATCGCTTGGAGCTGGCAGAATGACCCGCCCACGCGCAGAAACCCAGTAGGCGCCTATGGTTGCCACTCTTCGAGCAGAAGAGGTTGCAGCACCCAGCCGACGCACAGACCACTCGCGACTGCGACTGGTCTGTGCTGATCGCTTAGAGCCTGAACCGACCCATCTGCCCGGCAAGGTCATCGGCCAAGCCACTCAGGGTCTGGCAATCCGCGCGGCAGGCACGCACCTCGGCGGCAGTGGCATGGGCCAGGTCGGCGATGCCCTGCACGTTGCGGTTGATTTCTTCGGTCACCGACGACTGCTCCTCGGTCGCCGCCGCCACCTGGGTATTCATGTCGCTGATGCTTTCCACCTGGGTGGTAATCGCGCCAAGCGACTGCCCCGTACGCTGGCTGGCCTCGACCCCCGTGCTGGTCGCCGCTTGCCCGGCATGCATCGAGCTGACCGCCGTGTCCGCGCCCTGCTTCAAGCGCAGGATCATCTGTTGGATTTCATCGGTGGAGGCCTGAGTCCGGCTGGCCAGGGTACGCACCTCGTCGGCCACCACGGCAAAGCCGCGGCCCAGCTCGCCGGCACGCGCGGCCTCGATGGCCGCATTCAGCGCCAGCAGATTGGTCTGCTCGGAAATCCCGCGGATCACCGCCAGCACCTGATCGATTGACGCCACCTGCTCGGCCAGCTCGCTGACCGCCGCGGCCGCGCCGCCAATGTCGGTGGACATCCGTTCGATATGCTCAATCGACTGACCAACCACCAGCCCAGCTCGCTGAGCCTCATCGCGGGCGCTGTGCGAGGCATCGGCGGCACTGCTGGCGTTGCGGGCGATTTCCTGCACGGTCAGGCCCATTTCATGCACCGCCGTGGCGACCATATCGGTCATCTCCTGCTGCTGGCCGGAGCGCCCGGCGGTGTTCTCGACCACCTGAGCGACCTGGCCTACCGCACTGCGCAGACGTTCGCTGGTGGCCAGCACCTCGCCGATCAGGCTGCGCTGGCTGCCGATAAAGCGGTTGAAGCCACGCGCCAGATCGCCCAGTTCATCGGCCCGCGACTCGTCCAGCTGGCGGGTCAGGTCACCGCCACCGCCACCGATTTCGACCAGTGCGGCAGTCACCTGACGGATCGGCCTGACCAGACCACGGGCCAGCCACACCACCAGACAGAGGAACACCAGGGCCACGCCGACGCCGATCAGGCTGCTCATCAGCAGCGCCTGGCGCGCCTCGGCATAGATTTCCGCCTCAGGCACCTCGCTGACCAGCAGCCAGTCCAGGCTGTTGAACTGCTGCGCCAGGGCCAGATACGTTTCCCCGTCGCGCTCGAAGCGTACGACCTTGCCCGCGGCGCCGAGCAACTCGACCGCAGGGGCTTCGCCCAACAATTGCGACAGGCGCCCACTGCCATTCATCTCGGCCTGCGGATGGACCTTGATATTGCCCTGCCCATCGACCAGAAACACCTGGCCCTGCTCACCGAACCGGAAGTCGCGGATCATTTCCGACATCGCCTTGAGGCTGAAGCCCAAGCCGGACACCCCCAGGGTCTTGCCGTCGCGCTTGATCCGTTGGTTGATGAACAGCGTCGGCAGGCGCGTGCCCTTGTCGATGTCTATCTCCAGCACCTGGTCGCGATTGCTATCGACCAGTTTATAGAACCACTGGTTCTCCGGCTGGTTACGGTTGATCGTGCGCACCAGACCGGCGCCGGTGGTGTAGTTGCCGCTCGCCAATACGGCAATCGAGGTGGTCATGGCGTTCTGCTGAACGCGCACCCCCTCCAGGTAGCGGGCGAACTCATCGCGCCGCTCCGGATCCTCGCCTGCGGCCAACCAATCCTGCACCAGGCTGTTCTCGGCAATCCCGGCATTGGCGGTAATTGGCGCGGCAAGCACCCGTTCCAGATCGTTACGGATCGCCAGCACCCGCGCCGGCAATGCCTCCTCGACCAAGTAGCGCTCGGTCAGGCGATTGACCACCGCCGAATAAATGCCCACCACGATCAGGATGCTGGCGAGCAGGGCCGCGCCCATGCTGAGGATCAACTGCCATTGAATGCTACGTTGCCAGAGGCGCATGGAGAGTCTCCTGTTGTTGTTCTCAGAGTGTCGAGCCGATAATTGTATACAAAACTGTTCACACAACTACTGGCAATTCCACTCACTTATCGACTCAGGAGTCAGACCCTTGAGCACGACCATCAACAACCAGGCCTCAAGCCGACCAACGGCAGTTATGCGCCTACCCTGAGCACGGGTTAGCCGACTCGGTCTGGCCAAAGGCTGGAGCGCCCCCGCCCGTGCGCCTCTCTCGTCAGAGGCCCTGACGCTCGGCAATCAGTTGCTGCAAGCGCTCGAAGCCGCTGTCGACGCTGACGGCCAGCAAGCCGATCAACAGCGCCCCCTGCAGCACATAGGCGGTGTTGCCATTGACCAACCCGGCGATCACCGGATCGCCCAGGGTACTGGCGCCGATGGTCGAGCCAATTGCCGCGGTGGCGATGGTCACTGTCACCGTGGTGCGGATACCGGCAAAAATTACCGCCGCCGCCAGTGGCAGCTCCACCTCGAACAACACCTGCCGCGGCGCCATACCCATGCCTTGCGCGGCTTCCAGCACCGCCGGCGGCACGCCCTGCAAACCGGCCAGGGTATTACGCAGTACCGGCAGCAGACCGTAGAGCACCAGCGCGACGATGGTCGGCAGGCTGCCGAAACCGAGCAGCGGCACCGCCAGCGCCAGCACTGCGACCGGAGGGAAGGTCTGGCCGATGGAGGCGACCTGGCTGACCAGCGGCAGGAAGTCCCGGCCCCAGGCGCGGGTCGCCAGAATCCCCGCCGCCACACCCAGGCTGACCGACACCAGCGCTGCCACGCCGACGATCAGCAGGTGATTAAGCAGCAGCTGGGCAAAGCTGTCGCGCTGGTAGATGACCGCCCCCGTGCCCGGCTGAATCTGCCGGAACAGCGCCTCCAGTTCGGCCATGCCGAGCACTGCCGCCAGCAACAGCAGCGACCAGGCCAGCGGCGCCAGCCAGGGCCTCAACCCGGATAACCCTGCCGTCATGCCGTCGCGCCGTGCAGCAACGCGCTGATCGGCAACAGCCCGACCGCACGACCCTCGTTATCGCGCACACAGAGTTCGCCGACACGGTGCCAGAGCATCAGCGACAGGGCCTGACGCAGGCTGTCCTGAGCAGCAACCGAGAAGGCCGGTGGCGTGCCCTGCAACGGCAGCATGCGCTCGGCGACCCGCTGCAGGCTGGCGCGCTTGAGGCCGCGCTCGCCCTGGCCGAGCAGGCTCTCGACAAAGGCATTGGCCGGGTGATTCAGCAGGTTGACCGGGGTGTCGTGCTGGACGATGCGGCCCTGGTCCATGACCACGATGCGCGTCGCCAGCTTGAGCGCCTCGTCGATGTCGTGGGTGACGAAGACGATGGTCTTGTGGATCCGCGACTGGATGCGCAGCAGTTCGTTCTGCAGGCTGTCGCGGGTGATCGGGTCGAGCGCGCCGAAGGGTTCGTCCATCAGCAGGATATCCGGGTCGCCGGCCAGCGCCCGCGCCACCCCGACCCGCTGGGCCTGGCCACCGGACAGCTGGCTGGGAAACTTGTGGGCGAAGTCGGCGTGGGGCAAGCCCAGCAGCTCCAGTAGCTCATGCACCCGCGCCTCGATGCGCTCAGTCGGCCAATTCAGCAGGCGCGGCACCACGCTGATATTGCGCGCCACCGTCCAGTGCGGAAACAGCCCGGTGTTCTGGATCGCATAGCCCATGCGCCGACGCAGCCGCTGGGCATCCAGCTGGGCGATGGCTTGCCCGTCGATACGGATATCGCCACTGGAGCAATCGATCAACTTGTTGAGCAAGCGCAGGGTGGTGGACTTGCCGCAACCCGAGGTGCCGACTATCACGCAGATTTCGCCGCTGTCGATCCGCAGGGAGATCCCGTCCACCGCCGCCACGCCTTCGAACAAGCGACTGACGTTGTCCAGCTCGATCATCGGTCGTGCACTCATGCTGCCCCTCCAGGCTGAACTCGGCCGTTCACTCAGCCCACTCCAGGCTGAAAATAACGGGCCAGGGCACTGAACAGCGCATCGGCGAGCAACGCCAGGACGATGGTCGGCAGCGCGCCGAGCAACACCAGATCCATGGCGCCCTGACCCAGGCCCTGAAAGATAAAACTGCCGAAGCCCTCGGCGCCGATCAACGCCGCCACCGCGGTCAGGCCGATGGCCTGGATGCTGGTGATGCGCATGCCTTCGAGAATCACCGGCAGGGCCAGTGGCAGGCGCACCTGGCTGAACACCTGCCACGGGCTCATACCCATGCCGCGCGCCGACTCGATCACCTCGGCCGCCACCGCCTGCAGGGCCACACTGGTGTTACGTACGATCGGCAGCAGGCTGTAGGCAACCAACGCCAGCAGTGCCGGCGCCCAGCCGATGCCGCGAATACCCAGTTGCTGCAGCAACGGCGAGTGCGCCGCCAGGTAGCTGAGCGGCGCGATCAACAGACCGAACAGGGCCAGGCTGGGGATGGTCTGGAAGAAATTCAGCACACCGAACACCGAGCGCTGCAACTGCGGCTGGCGACGGATCAGCAAGGCCAGGGCCACACCGAACAGCAGGCTGAAACCCAGGGCGCCGCCAACCAGGCCCAAGTGCCCGCGCAACGCCTGCCAGAACTGCGCGCTACGGCTGCTGTACTCGCGCAACAAAGCCAGCGGCTCCAGATAACCGCTGTAGATCAATAATCCCGTGACCAGCAACAACCCCAGCGGGCCCAGGCGCCACCAGCCAGCAGCAGGCGCCAGGCGCTGGCGCACCTCGATCAGCAGCAACAGGGCGAAAAACAGCAGGCTCCAGCAGCCCGTCGCCAGTCCGGCGCGCGCCTGGGCTTGATCAGCTGGAATCTGCGTATGGATGAACCAGGCCAGGCTCGCCGGCCATTGCAGCAACAGCAGGCTGATCAACAGCAGCATGCCGCGATAGCCTGCCGGCGAGGGGTGCAGCGCCAGCGCCGCAAGCGTCACCAGCGCCGCCAACAGCGCTACGGCCCAGGCTGAGCCCAGGGCGGCAAACAGCCCGAAGCCGCTGCCGGGCACGATGCGATTGGCCTGCACGCTGGCGAAGTCGCCCAGCAGCAGGCTGCCAATGGCCAGCGTGACCAGGGTCAGCACCACCCGGTTGCTCGCGCTCGATAGCAGCCGCATGAGCGTGCGGGCTTAGGGCTTCAGGCTATCCAGAAAGGCCGTGGCCACCAGACGCGGATCGGCACCATTGACCGCCACCTCGGCATTCAGTTTTTGCAGCACCTGCAGGTTCAGCGCGGCAAACACCGGCGCCAGCAGGCTTTCTATCTGCGGGTAGGCTTTCAGGGTGTCGGCGCGTACCAGCGGCGCCGGCTGATACACCGGCTGCACGCCGCGCGTATCCTCCAGCACCTGCAAGTCCAAGGCGCTCAGACCACCGTCGGTGCCATACGTCATGGCGCCATTCACCCCATTGGTCTGCAGCGCCGCGGCGCGCAGGGTGGCGGCGGTGTTGCCGCCGGAGAGAATCACCAGCTGCTCTGGGCTCAGGCTGAAGCCATAGGCCGCCTGGAAGGCCGGCAAGGCACTGGGCGACTCGACGAACTCGGCGCTGGCGGCGAACTTGAACTCGCCGCCGGACTTCAGGTAACGGGCCAGGTCATCCAGGGTGGCCAACTGGTTGGCCCGCGCCAGGTCCCCGCGCACACTCATGGCCCAGGTGTTATTGGCGTTGGCAGGCTGTAGCCAGACCAGCTGATTCTGCTCCTGATCCAGCTGCTTGACCGTAGCGTAGGCCTTGGCCGCATCCTTCCACACCGGGCTGTCGCCGAGGTCGAAGAAGAACGCGCCGTTACCGGTGTACTCCGGGTAGATGTCGATCTCACCGGCAATCAACGCCGTGCGCACGATGCTGGTGCCGCCCAACTGAATCCGCTCGGTCACCGGCACTCCGCCGCGCGCCAGCGTCTGGGCGATCAAATTCCCGAGCACCGCGCCTTCGGTATCGATCTTCGACGACACCACCACCGGCTCGGCAGCGAAAGCACTGCCCAGACCGAACAGCGAACCGGCGAACAAGGGCAACAACAGGCGTTGGCAACGAGAGAGCAGAGACATGGATGACCTCGTGAGCAGTGATGGCGGGCGCGGCACTAAACAGCGTCTGGATAGAAGGGTAAGACAGCCCGGCCCTGGCGTCCAAGCGCTGCCGCACATCAGTCCGGGCTGATCGCCCCTGTGCAGCCTTTCGCGGCACCCGCCGAGGGCGCAGGTTACAAAGGCCGGCCTTGCACCTGAAGGAAGCGGCCGAACAGCCGCGCGCCGAACACGTTGACCAGCAGCCCGACCATGACCAGCAGCGCCCCGGCCATTTGCAGTTGGCTCAGTTGTTCGTCGAGCAGCCACGCCGACGAACTCAGCCCGATCACCGGCACCAGCATCGAGAACGGCGCAATCTGGCTGGCCGGGTAGCGCGACAACAGGCGACTCCACAAGCCGTAACCGAGCAAGGTCGCCACAAAGGCCAGGTAAACGATTGCCAGAATCGAGGACAGACCGATGCCTCTGAGGGAGCTCTCGATCAGCGCCGGGCCCTCCAGCAGCCAGGACAAGGCGAAAAACGGCAGCGGCGGAATCAGGCTGCCCCACACCACCAGCGCGAGCAGATCGACCCGACCGACTTTTTTGGTGATGATATTGCCCATGCCCCACATGGCCGCCGCACAGATAGTCAGCGCAAGACCGGCCAGGGTCATCGCCCCGCCACTCTGCAGGCCAATCAGCAGCAGTCCGGAGGCAGCGACCAGCAGACCGAGCAGATTACTCGCGCGCAGTCGTTCGCCGAGCAGCAACGCCGCCAGGAACAGGGTGAAGAAGGCCTGGGACTGCAGCACCAATGACGCCAGCCCCGCCGGCATGCCGACCGCCATCGCCGAGAACAGGAAAGCGAACTGACCCAGCGAGATGGTCAAGCCATAGGCCAGCAACCAGCGCAACGGCAGCGCGGGACGCTTGATGAAGAAGATCGCCGGCAGCGCCGCCAAGGTGAAACGCAGCGCCCCGAGCAGCATCGGCGGCACACCGTCCAGCCCGACCTTGATGACCACGAAATTCAGGCCCCAGGCCACGATCACCACCACGGCGAGGCACAAATCTTTCGGTGACATGCCGCTGACTCCAGGACGGGCGAGAAAGCCTTTATAAAAACATTCGCGGGCATGCAGCCGCCAATACAGTCCGGGCTTAATCGGGCTGCACAGTTGGTCTAAGGGGGGACGGCGACTGACTTGGCCGGGTACATTTCAGGGTCGTGAATGGAACACCCGCGATGCGACCGGCGCATTAAGCTTGTGCCGGCGGTCTGGCTGAACCTAGTGGCTTGTGTGGCTAGCTCAATTAGTCAATTTCGCCGTTTGGGGCGCCGACACCTGCCCCGCCATGCACATACAGACAGGCATAGTCAGGAGACTCCATGGCCCTTACAGCACACCCGGCCTTCAGCGCCGGGGCCAAGGCGGTCGCACCACTGCTTCCGGGGATGATTCCATTCGGCATGATCGCCGGTATCGCCGCCATCGACGCGGGGTTGTCACCCAGTGCCGCACTGGCCATGTCGGTCGTCATCTTCGCCGGTTCGGCGCAGCTGGTGGCCGCCCAGTTGATGAGTGTCGATACCTTGTCGCTGGTGGTCATCCTCACCGCTCTGGTCATCAACCTGCGTTTCACCATGTACAGCGCCTCGATCGCGCCTCACTTCCAGGGTCTGAACTGGCGCTGGCGCTGGCCCATGGCCTACCTGCTCACCGACCAGGCCTATGCGCTGAGCATCACCCGCTATACCCTCGACCCTCAGGCCCCGGCCAAGCACCTGTATTACCTGGGGACGGCGCTGCCGATGTGGCTGACCTGGGTGGGGGCCTGCGCCGCCGGGATCTTCCTCGGCGCCGGGGTACCCGCGAGCTGGTCGCTGGACTTCACCATTCCACTGTCTTTCCTGGTGCTGTTGATCCCCTCAATCATCGACCGGGCGACCCTGGCCGCCGCCGTTACCGGTGGCATAGTGGCTGTCGCGGCCGCCGGCCTGCCCTACAACCTGGGCCTGTTTCTGGCAGCCGCCAGCGGCATCGGCGCCGGCCTGCTGGTCGAGGCCCTGCAGCCGCCCAAAACCGTTCCCATGCTGACCAACTCGCCAACCGGGGAGGATTGACCATGTCCAGCAGCACCGCCTGGCTGATCATTCTCGCCATCGGCATCGGCACCTTCGCCCTGCGCCTGTCGTTCATCCAGCTGTTGGGGCGGGCCAGCCCTCCTGCATACCTGCAACGCGCCCTGCGCTTCGTGCCGGCGGCAGTGATGGCCGCGCTGGTGCTACCGGCCCTGGTCAACGTCAACGGCGCGATCGATCTGTCCCTGGGCAACGAACGATTGCTGGCCGGCGCCCTGGCCGCATTCGTCGCCTGGCGCACCCGCCAGGTCCTGTTGACCCTGGCGGTGGGCATGGCGGCGCTCTGGCTGCTGCAGGCCTATGGCTGAGGCTTGGGTGTGACTGCGTTTTGGTTACGCCTGCTGACACCGTCCGCTCCGGCACGGCAGTCCGGTAGAGATAATCCCGACGGCGCAGTGCCTGGAAGGAGACGAGCAGGCGTATGACAACCCATGCGCCTCATTCGCCAACGCTGAACGCCAGCCGCGCAGTCTGCCCGCTCTCATCCAGCACGCTGAGCTGGTACTGGCCGCTGTGCGTAAAGACATGGGTGAACTCGATTTCGTTGGCGGTTTCATCGATGGGTCGACCATCGATAAACCACCAGCGCCGACCGCTACCGCCCAGGGCAGAGAGGCGCAAGCGTAGTGGCTCGGCACTCCCGGCCGGGCGACGCAGGCGGTCGCCTTCGCGGATGCCGACAATCGACAAGGGCGCGGCAACCGGTGCGCGCAGCGGTGGGCAGGCGGCGTCAACGGCCGGCAGGCGCGTGCTGCGGTGCTCGCGACGGGGCAACCAGGGCTCCAAGGGGGCCGGCCACAGTGCCACGCGCTGCGCTTCGGCGCCTGGGCAACTGGCATCCACTCGCAGACCTTTGTCGTTGAGCCAGACGTTCTCCTGCAAACCCAGGCCCAGCGGCTGATCCAACGCCTGCAAGGTCGGCGGCGTGGTGCCGTCCAGGGTCCAGGCGAAACGCTGGCGGCGACAGTTATCGTCGTCCTTGGCCAACGGCTGGCCCAGAGGCCAACAGATCGCCGCCACGCCAACCTCGGCCGGCTGCGGGTCGGCCGGCACAGCCAGGCCACGCTGACTGTCGCGGTTGCTCAGCAGGTCATGTACTTGCAGCAACAGTGGCGCGGCCGAGGCCAGGCCGAATTGGCCAGACACCGGGGTGCCGTCGGGTCGGCCTATCCACACTCCGACTACGTAGCGCGGCGCCACACCGATCGCCCAGGCGTCGCGAAAGCCATAGCTGGTGCCGGTCTTCCAGGCCAGGCTGGGGCGCTGCACCAGCTGCGCACGCGGGTCGCGATCCGGTCGCGCCTGACCGCTGAGGATGCGCCGGACTATCCAGGCGGCACCGGGCGACAGCAGGCGCCGTTCATAAAGAGGGTCTTGCGGCTGGAAACGCAGGCGCGCGGCCTTGCCGCTGCGGGCGAAGGCGCTGTAGCCGCCGACCAGCTCCTCCAGGCGACTGCCGGCGCCACCGAGAATCAGCGCCAGGTTAGGCTCGGCCAGCGGCGGCAGGGCCAGGGGCACGCCGGCCGCGCGTAGCTCGCCGGCGAAACGCTTGGGCCCGTAGGCCTCCAGCAACTGCACCGCCGGTAGATTGAGCGAGCTGGCCAAAGCCTGACTGGCCGACACCGCGCCACTGAAACCGGCGGCGAAGTTGCCCGGGCGGTAATCGCCGTAACGCCGTGGCACGTCCTGCAACAGCGACTCGGAATGGATCAAGCCGGCATCCAGGGCCATGCCGTAGAGAAAGGGTTTGAGGGTCGAGCCTGGCGAACGCAGGGCGCTGACCATGTCGACGTGGCCGAAGCGACGGGCATCACCGAGGTCCACCGAGCCCAAGTAGGCGCGCACCGCCATGCTCGGCTGCTCGACCACCAGAATCGCCGCCGAGGTGCGCTCCGGCAACCGCGCGCGCCAGCCCAGCAGCAAGTCCTCCAGGCGCCTTTGCAGGGCGGCATCGATAGTGGTGCGGATCAGCGGCGGACTGCCGGCCGTGTTCAGGCGTCGCGCCAGCAGGGGTGCCAGCCGTGGCTGTTGGCGCGGGGCGAGGATCACCGCTTCCTCCAGGGCATCCTTGACCCGCGACTGCGGCCACACCTCGAAGCGGGCCAGACGCCTGAGCACCTTGTCGCGCGCCGCCTGGGCCCGCTCGGGGTGGCGATCCGGGCGCAAGCGGCTGGGCGCCTGGGGCAGTACCGCGAGCAGGGCGGCTTCGGCGCGGGTCAGGCTGGCCGGCGACTTGCCCAGGTAACTCCAGCTGGCTGCCGCCACGCCTTGCAGGGTGCCGCCGAAGGGCGCACGGTTGAGATAGAGGCTGAGGATTTCCTCCTTGGACAGGTGCCACTCCAGCTGCAGGGTACGCCATAGCTGCTTGAGCTTGCCGGGCAGCGAGCGAGAATGCGGGTCGAGCAGCCGCGCCACCTGCATCGACAGGGTGCTGCCGCCGGAGACCAGCCGCCCGCCCGCGAGGTTCTGCCAGGTGGCGCGGACCAGGGCCAGGGGATTGACTCCGGGATGGCGGTAAAACCAGCGATCTTCGTAGGTCAGCAGCGCCTCCAGGTAATAGGGTGAGACCTCGGCCGGGCTGACCGGATAACGCCACACACCGTCACTGTCGGCGAAACGCCATAGCGGCGTACCGTCCTCGGCCAGTACCACGCGGGCCAAGTCGTCCTCGGGCAGGGGCAAGGGGAACAACCGGTCGGCCAGCCACAGCGTCGCCAACACCAGTAGCGGCAACGCAACTACCAGCAAAGAACGGCGACGCGTCTTGCCGAACAGTGCCGCCCGCCTCCATACCGGCCACTTGCTCAACGGGCTAACCCCCTGAAATAGAAATATTTATCCAGCCTTTAGCGGCAATCAGCCACCACCACGACAAGCCATAAGAATGACGTCAAACCACAATTGAAAAACGCGAAACCAACCGATCGTCGGATTACTGTCACAAAGTGATTTTTCGCTCAGGTCGCGCCTTTACAAGGCATCGCCGCCCACCTAAACCAATATCACACTGACATCAGGGCAAGTAGGCCGCTCACCTGGATCAGTTGCCACGCAAACACAAGCATCACTCTCATAACACGACAGCAGAGGTTACCGCGAAGGCGGCAGCCCTTGGTACGACTTCGCCTCACGGAAGGCTGATCAGGGCGATCGGTGGTGAACTCGGCAGATTCGAGTGGAGCAGTTTCCTCCCAACTTTCGACAGGACATTGATCATGGAAAAAAGTTATCCGGTTGATTCGCAGTACCCGGTGGCGAGATCGACACTGGCCAGGCTTGTCCACAGATCCGCAGCGGCTGTGCCTGCTGCCCTTATATCAATCACGCTGCTCGGCATCAGCGGAGCGGCGCTGGCCGATCATGATGTGACTCATGCCGTAGCCAACCTCAAGGGCGGGGTAGGCGCCCTCGAACAGCGCATCTGGGATTGCGAAAATGGTCGCGGAGGCTGCGTCCGTGCCAAGGGCGAGAAGGGCGATACCGGATTACAGGGTCCGATAGGAGAGACAGGCGCCACCGGACCACAAGGAATCCAGGGCGGGGTCGGGCCGCAAGGCGAAATCGGCGCCACCGGACCTATGGGACCGCAAGGCAACCAGGGTGAGGCCGGGCCGCAAGGCCAAACCGGCGCCACCGGACCTATGGGNCGGGCCGCAAGGCCAAACCGGTGCCACCGGACCTCAGGGACCGCAAGGCATACAGGGCGAGGTCGGACCGCAAGGCCAAACCGGTGCCACCGGACCTCAGGGACCGCAAGGCAGCCAGGGCGAGGTCGGGCCGCAAGGCGAGATCGGTGTTGCTGGCGCGAAGGGTGACAGGGGAGATCCTGGGACAACTGGCTTGGCCAACTGGGAGCGCCGCTCAGTCACATGCGCAAGTGGCGCTGCCAGCGTTGACTCCGTCAGCTGTACGGCAACCTGTTCTGGATCCAAGAAGGTGCTTGGCGGCGGCGTAAGCAACACCGGTGCCGTTTGGCAGGTTATTCAAAGCTTTCCGCTATCCGATACGAGCTGGACAGCGACGCTGACCCGGCTCAATGGGAATACGACAACCACCGTCACCACCTACGCCCTCTGCGCCAACACCAACTAGCCTGACTGACCGAGGAGGTACTAGCCATGAACAAGCTTCCACTTCAATTCTGGGCGGTTGCAGCATTAGTGGTAACCGGTTACGCCCAGGCCGACCACTGTGCAACGAACCTTGCCAGCGTTCAGAACGCGGCCAACCAGGCGCCCTCTGTCCAGCCCAACGTACTGAGTGCGGTCGAAGCACTGGTCCCCGCGGCCTTAGAGGCCTGCGGCAAGGAAGAACTGGCGATGACCGGCGCGGAATCAGGTTCGCCGATGCTCGCGCCAGACTATGTATCGGTCGGGCAATCCATGCTGATCAACGCCGCCGATCTGCTGAACGGCCAATAGCCCACGCAACATGCTCCCGGCTGGCGTATCTGCCATCCGGGAGCACACCCATTTCCCGCCCTCCAGATACACCCCGAGCATCCGATTCTGCCGATGCCCTGCTATCGCCTGCGTAACGCAGCCGAAACAATCCAAGCCTAGACGCTAAGCCGCCTTGCTTGCTCCTGGCGCGCCGAACGGACTGCGCATCGGGAGTGCGGTGGACGCTTTCCCCGGACTACATCCGGGCTACCGCTGCCTGACGCCAGCAATCGGCGGCGTGGGCTTGATCCGTGCGCTGCAGTAGGTCGGACATCGAGTTTCCGGCCGATACGCCTGCGGGATAGACCAAGGGATGGCACACTAACGCCCCTTGCCGCCGGTGATCGCCGGCAATAACCCACTGCACCGCTCGGCTGACAGGATCCTTTACATGCAGGTAGAAAGCTTCTTCGAATGGCTCGGCCAGGCCTTTGGCAAACTGATCCGTTTTATCGTCGAGGGTATGAGCGGCTTTCTCAGCCTGTTTGGCAATGCCATCGGCAGCTTTATCGATGGTATGTCCAAGGCGCTGGGCATTGCCCCTTCATTACTCGGCATCGCCGTGCTGGTGATTGGCCTGCTGCTGCTCTACGCCGCCGTGCGCGCTTTTATGCGCCGTTCGATCATCGGTGGGCTTATCTGGCTGTTTCTCGGCCTGTGGCTACTCAGTGGACTGATTCGCTGAGCAGCAATCCACGGATTACTGCTTCGTTGGGTATCCACCCCGGATTTCATCCGGGCTACGGGTCGATGATTCACCAGACATCAAACCCGGATTGCTCTTGTAGCCCGGATGCAATCCGGGAGCGCCCTCACTCCCCCGCCCGACTCACCGCCTGCTCGCCTCCTCCCGCCCAATCGATGGGTAACGTGCCACGCTGCACGTAACGGTGAAAGCTGGACAACGGCCAATCGCGAACCCGTGTGACCAACCCATGTTTCAGTGGGTTGATGTGGATGTAATCCACATGCGCGGCGTAGTCCTGCTCATCGCGAATCAGGTGTTCCCAGAAGTGCCGCTGCCAGAGATTGGCTTCGCCTTTGTCGTTGAGGGTAATGGAACTACCCGGCTGAACCTGCAACGCCGTCACGAACGCCGATTCGAGCATGCGGATACGCGATGAAAAATCGGCATCGTCTTCGGGCAGCGCCATCAGCATATGCACATGATCCGGCAGCACGACTATTGCCGGCAGGCGATAGGGCTTTTGTCGCTGCACATGGCGTAAGGCCTCACGCAGCAGGGCAGCGTGTCGAACCAAGACATCGGCGGTTCTGTCCTGCAACACCAACGTAAGAAAGTAGCAAGCACCCGGCGCTCTCGCCCTGCGGTAATTCACCATGGTTCCAGACCTCCTTGTCCGGTCGATCCCCGGATTACATCCGGGCTACACCTATACAGGCGCTCCGGGAGTTCTCGTAGCCTGGATGAAATCCAGGAAATACTTGGCGCCGACTCACTGTTGGATTACCCCGGATTGCATCCGGGCTACGGGTTGCTTTCGTAGCCGGATGCAATCCGGGAATGCGCACTCAACGCGGTTTGACCACCAAGCGCCCCGGGGTTTCGCCCAGCGCCTGCCAGTTCGGCCGGTACATGGACTCGATCTGCGGCGGCGGCACCCGGTAGCTGCCCGGGGTCACGGCGCGCGCCAGGTAGAGCAGGTGGGTGCTGCCGTAAGCACCGAGGTCCAGCGCCGCGACGTAACGGTCTGCACGAAACTCCTGGTGCTTGAGGTTGGCGTTGGCCATCGACTTCTGCCACGCCTGCACCGCCGTGCCGGCATCGGCCAGGCTGGCGGCGCTCTGCGCCAGATTCTGATTTTCCAGCTCCAGCCCGGCCGGTAACAGGTCGACCAGCAGCGCATCCGGTACCCGCTGTTTGGCCGCCAGCGTCAGGTGCACCAGCACCAGCTCGCCGCTGTGCAGCGCGCCGAGGTCCAGCGGGCGACCGTCCATGCCCAGGTATTCGCGCTGGATACTGAGGTTCTCGCCGCCAGCAACTGGCGCCTTGAGCGGGAAGCCGGACAGCGTCAGCTGCTGATACAGCGGTTCGTCGCCCGAGTTGCTGATGCTCAGCGGCTCGGCCAGCTCGCCACCGTCCAGCTTGATACCCGCCTGCCCGTTGCTCAGCGCGAAGGCGAAGCTGCCGCTGTTCAGCTCGGCGCGCCAGGCCGGCTCGGGTTTGCTCAGCAGGTTGCGCCCGGCCAGGTACAGCGCATTGCGCTCTTGGGTCGACAGCCACTGCTGACTGGCCACTTCGTCGGCCAGGGCAAACAGGCGCTGTTCGCGACTGCTGGCGGCCAGGTCATGCTCCTCCAGCAGCGCCAGGATCAGCGCCTGATCGCGCAGCGGGCTGCCGTAATCGGCCAGCCAGCCCTCGCTGTCGCGACCGCGCGCGAGGCCGGCGGCCAGGGCCTGATCGGCGCGCGGCTGATCGCCCATCTTCTGCAAGGCGATGGCCAGCTGCACCAGCGGCAGCCCGGACTGCGCATCGGCGCGGCGTTCTAACAGGCTGCGCAGCGCGCCGAGCGGCGCCTGCTGACTGCGCGCCAGCACGTAGCCGGCATAGGCCTGCACGGCGAAGCGGCTGTGGTTGGCGTTCTGGCTGTAGTTGAGTTCGATCAACTGGCGCTCCTGCACATAGCGCAGCAGCCGTTCGCTGGCCTTCTTCAGCGCCTCGGCCGGCACGCCGAAGCCCTGTTCGCGGGCGCGCAGGAGGAAGTCGGTGACGTAGGCGCTCAGCCAGTACTCCTCCTCGCCATCGGCGCCCCACAGGCCGAAGCTGCCGTTGTAGCGCTGCATGCTCAGCAGGCGTTCGATACCCAGTTCGATGGCGCGCTTGCGCTGCTCGTCCGGCTCGGTCTCCAGGCCCAGTCGCTTGAGGGTGGCCGCGTCGGCATACAGCGACGGATACAGGCCGCTGGTGGTCTGCTCCAGGCAGCCATAGGGGTAGGCCTTGAGCGCCCGGATCTGCTCGCCAAGGTTGAGCGGCGGCCGGCTGGAGATGGCCAGGCGCGCTTGCAGCCCCGCCGGTTCGAAGGCCTCCAGGGTGCCGGCCGGCAGGCTCCAGGGCTGGCCCTTGAGCACCGTACGAAAGTGTTGCAGCTGCGCCGGATAGGCCGGACGAATGCCCAGGGTCCACTCGCGACTGAATGGCGGCAGTTGTTCGTCGGGTAGCGACAAGCCTTGTACCGCGACCGCGATCCGGCCCTGGCCATACCCGCCGAGGGCGCGCACCGGGATGTGCACGCTGCGGCGTTCGCCATCAGCCAGGCTGATCGTCGACTGCGCCGAAGCGGGCTCACTCAGACTCAGCTGGCCGTCGACGCTGAGCTGCACCTCGAGCTGCTGAGCCTGGCCGGACAGGTTGTGCAGGTCCAGCGCCAGGCTGGTTTCATCGCCACCGGCGAGGAAGCGCGGCATCGACAGCTCGGCGATCAGCGGCGCGGCCACCAGACTCTTGGCCTCGGCCATGCCATAGCGCTGATCCGTCCAGGCCTGGGCCATCAGCCGCAGCTCGCCGTTGAAATCGGGAATATCCAGGCTGACTTCGCCCTCGCCCCGCTCGTTCAACTGCAGCGGCTGGCTCTGCAGGGCGACGATCAGCACGCTGGTATCCGGGCGCTTACCGCCGGCCGCCAGCGCCGCGTCGCCACCGAAGGCCAGCTTGGCCACCCGCCCCTGGCCGGCCTCGATCAGCTGGCCATACACATCCAACTGGTCGGCGCCGTAGGCCTTACGCCCGAACAGCGCGGCGTAGGGATCGGGCGTGGGGTAGTCGGTGATATTGAGGATGCCGGCATCCACGGCGGCGACCAGCACCTGCACCTGTTTCGCTGCGCTGCCGTCGGCATTGCGCGCCTGCACTTTGACCTTCAGCGGCTGGTTCGGGCGCATCTGTTGCGGCGCCTGTAAGGTCAGCGCCAACTGGCGTGACGCGCGCTGCAGCGGCAGGTGCAGCAGGCCGACCGCGCGCTTCGGCGTGGCGTTGCTCTTGCGCTCGCCGGGGCGGATCACCAGGGCACTGACGTACAGGTCGTGTCGCGCCCACGTCTTGTCGATGGGAATGGCGAAGGTCTTGCCCTCGGCCGGCACCTCGATCTCCTGCCACCACAGTGGACCATCGCTGGACTCGACCAGCAGATAGCCGTTGCCGGCGGCCGGCGGCGTGACCGTGATCTGCGCTGTCTCGCCCTCATGGTAAGCCGGCTTATCCAGCGCCAGTTTGACCTGGTCCGGACGCACCGCGCCGCCGTCGGCATTGTCCTGCCAGCGGTAACCGGCCCAGAACCGCAGGCTGCTGAGCAGGCCGGTCTGAGCGTCGATCACCTCGACCCGGTACGGTCCCCACTCCACCGGGAAACTGATCTTCGCCGTGCCGCCGGCCGCGACCTTGAGGGTTTCCTCGTTGAGGGTCAGGTACTTCTCGTTGTAGTTGTGGCTCCAGCCATCGCTGTCGGAGAAGTTCCAGTAGTAGTCGCGACGCTCACGGATCAGGCGCACGCTGAGCTGCTCGGCGGCCAGCTTGTGGCCGGCGGCATCGGCCACCAGCACCTCGAACTCGGCCAGGCTGTCGGCGTCGACCTGCTCGCCGTCGAACAGCCCACGCACACCGGGCAAGCGCTCGGCCGGCCACACCGGCTGAACCAGGCGCCGGGTGATCGGCCGGCCGCCGGACTCCTGCAGGCTGGCCTGGAGGATCAGCTGCAGCGGCGACTTGACCTCGCCCCAGCGGCTGTCGATGTTCAACGTGGTCTTGCCCTGCTCATCCAGGGCGACCTCGTCCAGTTCGATGTCCTGGCTCAGCTCCTTCTCGATCACCGAACCGAATTGATAGCCCGGCAGGCTGGCAACGGCCTCGCGCAGCGGCCGCACGTAGAGCTGGCCGCTGAGGCGGTTGGCGGCCGCCGGAGCGCCATACAGGTATCGTCCGCTGACCTCGAAGCGCGCGCTGTCGCCCGGTTTGAACGGGGTATCGCGACCCTTCAGTTCCAGCGCCAGACGCTCGGGCAGGAAGTCCTCCACCGAAAACTCATACAACTGCGGCGAACCGTCGCCGAGGTCGAACAGCAACTGCCAGCGCCCGGTCGGCGCCTCCTCGGCCAGGTGCAGCGGGTATTGATAAAGACCGCTGTCATCCGCCTGCCAGACGAATTTGCGGCTGACCTGCTCGTCCGGCCGGCGCACTTCGACATTCACCGGCTGTGGCTTGACTGCGCGGCCATCGGCGTCACGCAGCAGGGCATTGAGCAACACGGTTTCGCCAGGGCGATAGAGATCACGCGGACCGAACACGAAGAACTGCAGTGGGTGCGCCTTGGGCCCGGCGATATCGAACTCGGCCAGGTCCAGGGCCGGCCCGCCGAGACGCAGCAGGCTGGTCTGCTCGCCCTGGCGCGCCAGCAGCAGTTCGGCCTTGGCCGGCAGGGGCAGCTCGGCATGCCCAGCGCCATCGGTCTTGCCTTCGGCCAGCACCTGGCCCTTGCCGTCCAACAGTTCCAGCTGGATCTCGGCCAAGGCCTGGCCGCCGGCCAACGCCTGAGTGAATACATCCAGACGCTGGCGATAGCGGTGCGCGGACAGACCGATGTCGCTCAGGCTGAACAGCGTGGCCGGTTGCGAGTAGCTGTAACTGCCCGCCGCACGCATCACCGCCAGGTACACCCCAGGCTGCTTGAACGGTTCCAGCCCGGCAATCGGCAGCAGCAGGGTTTCCCGTGTATTGCGCGCGGGGTTGAGTTCGAAACGCCCGCCATACACCAGCTCGGCCATCGGCAGCAGTTGCTGCGCCTCCCAGGTGTCGAGGTTGCTGCTGCGCCCCCACTGGCCGAGAAAGCTCGGCAGCGCCTGCGGCTTGATGCGGAAGAACTCGACGTTGACCCGATCGACGTTCAGCGCGATCACCGGCAGGCCTTCGGCCAGGCGAGTCGGCAACAGCGAACCACGACTGGCGAAGCCGACGCTGGCTTGCAGGTCGCGCGTCTGCAGGCGACTGACGTGCTCGGCGGCCAGCGCCTGGCCGTTCACCGCGCGCAGCCCGGCATCCACGGTCAGCACCAGCTTGCGCCGTGGTGGCAGATGGCGCAGGCGCAGCTCCATCAGATTGTCGGCCAACTCCCAGGCGCCATCGACCTTGCCACTCTTGCTATCGACCAGGTGCAGTCGCTCGGCGAAGTTCTGCTCCGGATCGAGCGGCACCGAAAAGCTCACGGACAGCGCGCTGGCACCATCCTGCTGCACCTCTGAGACATCCACCACGCTCAACTCACGGTCGGCATAGCGCTCGGCCAGGGCGGCGCGATCGACGACCGGCTTGAGCCTTTGCTGAGCCGCAACAGGCTCAGACTGGGAGACCTTGGCCGGTTCGGGCGTGGAGGAGTCACAGGCGCTGAGCAAACTCAGGACAAGTGCCAGAAACAATCCTTTGATCGGCATTGCAGGCTCCAAAAGTGATGGGCGCAGAGGCCAGACACTATAGCCGAGCGCCCTTGGAGCGACGAGGCCGGCAGGACGAAGCCGCCGCGCCTCCGGCCTCAACTCAATGGCAGAGCTCGCAGACTTTAGCGTTGGGTGCCAGCTTGAAGAACTCGTCGATCGGCATATGCACCAGGCTTTCGTGATCACCCGCCTCCAGGTAGATGTCCTGCTGACGAACCAACAGCGGATCGATCAGCATGTCGATGCCGTAGACCTCGCCCAAAGCAGGCACCGCGCCGTGCTCGCAGTCCTTGAACAGTCTGGCCAGACTCTGTTCGCCGCTCAGCTGCCAGCGCCGCGGCCCCTTGCGCACCTTGCTCAGGTCCAACTGGCGGTCGGCCGGCAACACGGCCATCAGGTAATGCCCACGCCGATCATCGAGGATCACCGACTTGGCCATGCGCGCGGCGGGAATACCGGCCTTGCGCGCCGACTCCAGACTGGTTGCCGAGTGCGTATGCTCGACCAACTCGAACTGACAATGCGCCCGTTGCAGGCTGCGTTCCAAGGTTTGCGCCATGTGCATGATCCACCTCCTCGACCGCCCGTGTGCGGCCATTGCCGATCCCCCTGAGTATGAGTTTAGTCAGCCCCGGACGCGGCATGACGCAACATCTGCGCTGACCTTGTGGGCGCTATAGTCGCGCACGCGCCATCCACATCGGAGCTGCTCCTCAGCCGGGAACCGCGCTTATAATTCGGCATTTTCCGGAGCCTTCATGTCCTTGCTACGCGACGCCTGGCAGCACAGCCCGACCCATAGGCGGGTATGGGCGCTGGCCGCGCCGATGATCCTGTCCAACATCTCGGTGCCGATGGTGGCGCTGGTCGACAGCGCGGTGGTCGGCCACCTGCCCCACGCTTACCAGCTCGCGGCGGTGGCGGTCGGCGCCAGCCTGTACACCCTGCTGACCTGGGCCATGGGCTTCCTGCGCATGGGCACCACCGGCTTCGCCGCCCAGGCCGCCGGCCGCGACGATGGCGGCGCCCTGCGTCAGGTACTGCTGCAAGGACTGTTGCTCGGCGGCGGCCTGGCCCTGCTGCTGATCCTCATCGCGCTGCCCTTCAGCAGCCTGGCACTGAGCCTGATGCAACCCTCGACGGAGCTCGATCAGCTGGCCCGCGGCTATTTCCAGATCCGCCTGTTCGGCCTGCCGGCGGCGCTGGCCAGTTATGCGCTGATCGGCTGGCTGCTCGGCACCCAGAACGCCCGCGGGCCACTGGCGATCCTGCTGACCACCAATCTGCTCAACGTGGCCCTCGACCTGCTGTTCGTCCTCGGCCTGCACTGGGGTGTGGCCGGCGCGGCCTGGGCCTCGGTGATCGCCGAATGGAGCGGCGCCCTGCTCGGTCTGTGGCTGGCGCGGCGCGCCTTGCGCCGTTATGCCGGCCAGATCGATTGGCCGGCGCTGCGCCGCTGGCTCAGTTGGCGGCCGCTGCTGGCGGTGAACCGCGACATCTTTATCCGCACCCTGGCGCTGCAGGCGGTGTTCTTTCTGATCACCGTGCAGGGCACCCGCCTGGGCGATGCCACGGTCGCAGCCAATGCCCTGCTGCTCAACGGCTTGCTGCTTACCGCCCACGCCCTCGATGGCCTCGCCCATGCGGTGGAAGCGCTGTGTGGCCATGCCCTGGGCGCCCGCGATCGCGACGCATTGCGCCGCAACCTGATAGTCGCCGGCGGCTGGTCGCTACTCGCCAGCTTGGGCTTCGCCTTGTTCTTCCTGATCGCTGGGCAGAGCTTTATCCAGCTGCAGACCGACATCGCCACGGTGCGCGAGACGGCGTTCGAGTACCTGCCCTACCTGGCCCTGCTGCCACTGGTGGCGGTCTGGAGTTACTTGCTCGACGGCCTGTTTATCGGCGCCACCCGGGCCCGCGAGATGCGCGACGCCATGCTCCTGGCCGTTGTCCTGAGCCTGCCACTGGCCTGGCTGTTACAGGGCCTGGGCAATCACGGCCTGTGGCTGACCTTTCTCTGCTTCATGGCCCTGCGCAGCCTCTGCCTGGGCGCCTATGCTCACTACCTGAGTCGTCACGACCTGTGGTTCGGCCCTTGCAACCCGCGACAGGCGGCCCAGGATCGGCCCTGAGGGGCCCTGCCACCGACAGCTAATAACCCGCTAACCTCGCACCAGAAAGGAGTCCCCATGGCCGCAGCCATCGCCGCGTACCTGCATTACCTGTCGATCTTCTTGCTATTCGCCTTGCTGACCCTCGAACACCGCCTGTTCAAGCTGCCGCTGGATCTGGAGCGGGCGCGCAGCCTGATCCGCATCGACATCGCCTACGGCCTGAGCGCCGGCCTGGTGCTGGCCACCGGCGCCGCGCGGGTGTTCTGGTACGCCAAGGGGCTGGACTACTACCTGCACAACAGCCTGTTCCACGCCAAGCTCGGCCTGTTCATTCTGGTTGCCCTGCTGTCGGGCCTGCCGACCTTCGTATTCCTCAACTGGCGCAATACCCTGAAAGCCGGACAGGTTCCGCAAGTCAGCGCGCGCCAGGGCAAACTGGTGATCATGACCATTCGCCTGGAGCTGCTGTTGCTGCTGATCATTCCGCTGCTGGCGGCGCTGATGGCCCGGGGCTTTGGAGTGACGGGCTAAACACTCGCCCGACGTAGCCCGGATGCAATCCGGGAACACTGCTAACCCAGTCCCGGATTTCATCCGGGCTACGAGTCTGCCGCAGAAACGAAAACGCCCGGTGACAACCGGGCGTCTGTGTAGCAGCAACAGTCAGGACAGATAGGAGGACCGAGTCAACCCCAGGCGCAGGGCGTCGAGGAACTGGGTGCGTTCGCGAGCGCTGATCTTGGCGCTGGCGACCTTGTCGCGGTAGTGGGTCATCAACTCCTCCGGCGACAGGTGCACGTAGCGCAGCATGTCCTCGATGGTGTCGTGGGTCTCGATGCCAGCGTGGTACACGCTGCCGTCCTGGTTCTGGTAGATGTTCACCGAATCGGTGTCACCAAACAGGTTATGCATGTCGCCGAGGATTTCCTGATAGGCACCGACCAGGAAGATTCCCAGCAGATAATCTTCGCCCTCGCGCACCTCATGCACCGGCAGGCTGGTTTCGATGCTCTGCTCGTCGACGTACTGGCGGATCTTGCCGTCGGAGTCGCAGGTCAGGTCCTGCAGCACCGCGCGGCGCATCGGCTCTTCGTCCAGGCGATTGAGCGGCAGGATCGGCAGCACCTGGCCGATGGCCCAGGTGTCGGGCAGGCTCTGGAACACCGAGAAGTTGCAGATGTACTTGTCGGCCAGCTTGTCGTTGAGCTCGTCGAGCACCTGGCGATGCGAACGCTGACGCGCCTTCAGCGAGTTGTACAGGCGCCGGCACAGGGCGAAGTAGCACTGCTCGCCCAGGGCCTTCTCGCGCAGGCTGATCTTGCCCTCGGCATACTGGCTGGCGATGTCGCTCATGTAGTGGGTGGCGCGCCAGTAGGTCTCGGTGACCATCTCGATGTCGGTCGGGCCGAGCAGTTCGACCAGGTATTGCACGGTCTCCGGCAGGCTGGCCTTGTCCTCGATCAGCGGCACCTCGTCGTTGTGCTTCTCCACGTCGGTGACCTGCACCACCAGCATGGCGTGGTGCGCGGTCAGCGAGCGGCCGCTCTCGGAGAAGATATGCGGATGCGGCAGCTCCTGGGCATCGCAGAACTCTTTCAACATGCCGACCACCACACCGGCGTAGTCGTCCATGTCGTAGTTGATCGAGCTGGCGTTACGCGAGTGGGTACCGTCGTAGTCCACCCCCAGACCGCCACCGACGTCGATGTGATCGACCGGCAGACCGAGACCGCGCAATTCGCCGTAGTAACGGATGGCTTCCTTGAAACCGTGCTGGTAGTCGGCCAGGTTGGCGATCTGCGAACCCATGTGGAAGTGCAGCAGGCGGATGCCCTGATCCAGCTTGGCCGCGCGGAAGCGCTCGACCACCGACAGCAACTGCGCCGCCGACAGGCCGAACTTGGACTTCTCGCCGCCGGTATCGGCCCACTTGGAGGAGGCCAGCGAAGACAGGCGCACGCGCAGGCCGATCTGCGGGGCGACCTTGAGTTCGGCCGCCTCCTCGATCACCAACTGCACCTCGGATTCCTTCTCGATGACGATGAACACGTTGTGCCCGAGCTTCTGCCCCATCAGCGCCAGCTTGATGAACTCGCGATCCTTGTAGCCGTTGCAGACGATGGTGCCGCCCTTCGGCGCGAGCGCCAGCACCGCCATCAATTCCGGCTTGGAGCCGGCTTCCAGGCCGATCGAGACGTTTTGCGTGGCGATGATGTTCTCCACCACCGCTTCCTGCTGATTGACCTTGATCGGGTACAGCGCGGTGTATTGGCTCTGGTACTCGAGCCGCGCGATGTTGGCATCGAAGGCGCCGGTCAGCTGGCGCACTCGGTCCTGCAGGATGTCAGGGAAACGCACCAGCAATGGCAGGCTGAGACCGCTCTGACGCAGCTCATCGATCTGCGCTGACAGGTCGAAGGGCGTGCTGTCGGGGCCATTAGGACGCACCTCGACGCGGCCACTGTCATTGATCGCGAAATAACCCGCGCCCCAATGGCGAATGCCATAGACGCTGCGACTGTCCGCCACTGTCCACTGGCTGCCGTCATCTTTGCGTGTGCGTCGTACAGACATCGAGGTCTCCCTTGCTAGCGATAAAAAGCCCTGAAGCCAATCGGTCAGGGCGAGAGCAGATTAGCAGCCATTGAGCCATTCCTGCGGGCTTTGCGCGCATACGGACTCAACGACCGGTATTAATTTTGGCAATGAGCAGGACCCGGCAGTGAACAGGCCAACTGCCGAGAACGTGTAGGGAAAGTGCAATCAGCCGCCGGACTTCTTGGCCTTGAAACCGCGTTTGAGCAGTTCTTCGAGCAGCAGTTCGACGTGCTCGCCCTGGATCTCGATCACCCCGTCCTTCAGCGCGCCGCCGCAGCCGCAGCGCTTCTTCAGCGCAGTGGCCAGCTCTTTCAGGGCATCTTCGGCCAGCGGCACGCCACTGATGGTGGTCACCGTCTTGCCGCCACGGCCTTTGCTTTCGCGGCGCACACGGGCGATGCCATCTCCGGCAGGGATCTGCTGTTGCTTACAGGTGCAGGCGTCCACCGGCTGGCCACAGTCCGGGCAATGCCGGCCGCTGTCGGTGGAATACACCAGGCCGCCGAGGGCGGCGAATGGCGAAGCTTTCTTGACCACCGGCTTATCCTCGTAGGGGTCAGGAGCGTACCGAGCGATCGGCACGCTGAAAGCGACTGGCTGAAAAAATCAGCCGCGAAGCCCCACTCTGGCAGGGGCAGCGCACCCGAGCTGGGCGGCTCGGGCTTGAAAGGGCGCGCAGTGTAACGGCAAAGACGGCGAATGCTAAGTGCGAAATTGCGCCATTAATCGGCAACCAGGCGACATTTCCCCGGTCCTTGCGCAGCATTACTGGCAGTTCACAGCCCGCAGCGCACTAGCCAAGATAGCGCCGTAGCGCCTCCAACGAGTCAGGGCAATAGGGCTTTTCGAAGGCCTCGTCCAGCGCTTGCCGTGGCGACATGAAATGCGCCTCCAGCACCTCTTCGGGCTGCAAGCGCAAGGGGGCATCGGACACCGCGGAAAACACCGCACACCACAACCGGTTGCCTGCCTGATCGAAGAAAAAGCGCTCATGCTCATGGAGCGCGACAGCCGCTATGCCCAACTCCTCCTCCAGCTCACGGGCGGCAGACTCGGCGTAGCTTTCGCCCTGCTGCACCATGCCGCCGGCTGCCACATCCCAGTAGCCGGGATACAGCGCCTTGCTCAGGGTGCGCCGGTGCACACAGAGTTCACCGACGGAGTTGAACAGCAGGATAAAGGTGCCGCGACCGATCAGGCCGCGTTCGCACAGCTCGGCGCGCGGCAGGCTGCCGAGCAGACGATCCTGCTCGTCGACCCAGGCGACCAGTTCTGCATCCGAGGCGGCGCGGTGCACCACCTCGGCATCGGACACCGCCATCCTTTAGCCCTGACTCAGCAGCGTACGCAGGTCGATAATCGCCGCGTTGGCCCGCGAGATGTAGTTGGCCATCACCAGCGAGTGGTTGGCCAACAGACCATAGCCGCTGCCGTTGAGGATCACCGGGCTCCACAGGGTTTCCTGGGCGGCCTCCAGTTCACGAATGATCTGGCGCACGCTGACTGCCGCGTTCTTCTTCGCCAACACGTCGGCGAAGTCCACCTCGATGGCGCGCAACAGATGCGACAGTGCCCAGGCCTGACCACGGGCCTCGTAGAACACGTTGTCGATCTGCAGCCACGGCGTCTCGTAGTTGCCCTCATTCACCTGAGGCAGGCCGTCTGCATCCAGCGCCGCATCCTTCACACCATCGCTCAGGCGCACCTGACCGACACTGGCGGACAAGCGCTGCGACAGCGAGCCTAAACGTGTCGCGGCATCGCCCAACCAGTTATTCAGGTTGTCGGCGCGGGTGTAGAACTGCGCATTGCGCTGGCTTGGGTCGGCCAGCCGCTTCAGATAGCGATCCAGCAGCTTGATCCCTTCGCGGTATTCCGATTCGGATGCCGGCAGCGCCCAACTCTTGTTGTCAAAGTTGAAACGCGGCTCGGCTTTGGCCAGGTCCGGATCTTCAGTAGATTGCGATTGCGAACGGGCAAAATCCTTGCGCATGGCGCGAGCCAGATCGCGAACCTGGACCAGCACGCCATATTCCCAGCTCGGCATGTTGTCCAGCCACAAGCCTGGCGGAGCGAGGTCGTTAGACAGATAACCGCCCGGTTTATCGAGCAAGGTGCTGGCTACCTGTTTCAAGGTTTCCACCGTGGTGTAGCCATTGACCATCTGCCGCTGAGCTTTCTGCGCCGCCGCCTGAGCACGCTCCTGTACTGGAAACAACTCGGGTTCCTGGCTCCAGTACCAACCGACTACCAGCGTCAGCAACAAGTAAATGACCAACAAGCCACCCAGCACACGGCCAAGCCAGCCGCCCCCCCGGTGACTGCTCATGTTGTCGACCGAGTTATCGGCGCTGTCGCGCACGGTGGTCGCGCGATTCTTCCAATCCAGCATGGCAATGTCCTTCATCTACGGCATTCGGTTGTTCGACTGCAACTCGCTAGCAGGGTTGCACAACGGCCTTGCACTATAAGTTAAGCGCATGGCAAAGCGCAGCGTCGATCAGCAAACTTAGCGCTGCTGCAACCCTGGACGCGAATCATGGTCAGTAAGATGGATGGAAGGCCGGTGTCGAAGGATCGACGGCGCTGGCGTAGCCACATAGCAGTGGTAGCATGAAGCCACTACCCCAGGCTGCTCCCCGCCGTCCCTACTGAAAAAGAACCCGGGCCATGACCGAGCACGAAGACCCCAGCAGCGACCGACTCAAGCAGCATTTTGCCCAGCGCGTCATCCATCAGGCCCGACAGGTGCTGGAAGCCTGGCAGCGCTTGCAACGTAACGAGTGGAACGGCGTTGGCATGCAGGAACTTGGCGATGCCACATCGCTGTTGCAGCGCTACGCTGAACGCTTCGAGCAAACTGAACACCTGCAACTGGCCAAGGCGATCGGCCAGTGCCTGCAGGGGGTAGCCGATAACCGCGGTCGACTTAACAGCGGCCTGATCAGCGAACTCAACCTGCTCATGCAGCGCCTGTCACGTACCGGCCTGCGCCATGGCGATCGCCTCGAACAGACCGTACTGCCGCCGCTGCGCAAACCGGTCTACCTGGCCCTGCAGCACCTCGATCGCGCCGAACGCCTGGCTCAGCAGCTGGAGTTCTTCGGCATGAGCGCCAAGCCGTTTGACTCGGCCAACGCCTTTCGCGCCGCAATGCTCGAACGTCATCCGGCGGCGATTCTAATGGAGGTGGACTTCTCGGGTCCCGGCGCGGGCCTGCAACTGGCCGAAACGGTGCAACAGGGCCTGCAGCACAAGATCCCCCTGCTGTTCTTCAGCCACGACGACACCGATACCCCGACCCGCCTGGCCGCCGTGCGCGCCGGTGGCCAGGAGTTCTTCACCGGCACGCTGGACGCCTCCAGTCTGCTCGAACGCATCGAAGTGCTCACCCACGTGGCGCAGTACGAGCCCTATAAAGTGCTGATCATCGATGACTCACGGGCCCAGGCCACCCACACCGAACGCGTGTTGAACAGCGCCGGGATCGTTACCCGCACGCTGATCGAGCCGATCCAGGCGATGGCCGAGCTGGCCGAGTTTCAACCCGACCTGATCATCCTCGACATGTACATGCCGGACTGCAACGGCACCGAACTGGCCAAGGTGATTCGCCACAATGATCGCTACGTCAGCGTGCCGATCATCTACCTGTCCGCCGAGGACGACCTGGACAAACAGCTCGATGCGATGAGTGAAGGCGGCGACGACTTTCTCACCAAACCGATCAAACCGCGCCACCTGATCGCCACCGTGCGCAACCGCGCCGCCCGCGCTCGCGACCTCATGGCGCGCATGGTACGTGACAGCCTGACCGGCCTGTACAACCACACCCACACCCTGCAACTGCTGGAAGATGCCCGTTATCGCGCCCAGCGCGATGGCCAGCCACTGAGCTTCGCCATGCTCGACATCGACTTCTTCAAGAAGGTCAACGACAACTACGGCCACCCCATGGGCGACCGGGTAATCAAGAGCCTGGCGCTGTTCCTCAAACAGCGCTTGCGCAAGAGCGATCTGATCGGCCGTTACGGCGGCGAAGAATTTGCCGTGGTCATGCCCAACACCGACGCCAAGACGGCCGCCCATGTACTCGACGAGGTGCGTCGACGCTTCGCGGAAATCCACTACCCGGCGCAGCCACAGGACCTGTCCTGTACCTTCAGCGCCGGCATCGCCGAGCTGAGCAGTGACCTGGACAGCAAGAACCTCTCCAAGCAGGCCGACGAAGCGTTGTACGTAGCCAAGCACGGCGGGCGCAACCGGGTCGCGATGTATGGCGCCTAAACCGCTGTAGCGAAAATTGTGACGGCCTGCACGTAGTCATAATTTCGCAATGAAAACGCAATAACTTCAGGGCTCCGGGGCCGCACCCGATCTTTATCAGGCGCGGCTCAGCACCGTTTCGTCGTCGGTCGAGCCCTATGCGCCTGAAATCACTTACCAATCTCAATACCCTGCTGCTGGTCACCGTCTGCATCGCCCTGGGCAGCACACTCTGGTGGTCGCAACGCGCCCTGGAACGCCCCTACCTGCTGATGGAGCGTTACCTGAGCCTGTCCCAGCAGTTCCAGCGAGATGTCGCGGGCAACATCCAGGCCTACCTCGACAGCGGTGACGCATTGCGCCATCGCCGCGCCCTGCAGGCGCTCGACGGTCTGACGCAAACCATCGACGCGCTGCCAACCGAACTGGGCGAGCCGTTGCGCGACAGCCTGAGTCAACTGCGTGCCTTCAGCGCCAGCCAACTGTTGGCGGCCGGCAAGCTCGCCGGCGACCCACAGGGTTTACTGATCCAGGCCGAACGGGAAGTTCTCGGCACCCTTGAACAGCTCGCCCAGTACGTAGACAGCAGCGCCGAGACCAGCGCAAACGGCTACCGTCCGGCGCTATTCGCGGCCGCACTACACCTGACCCGCCTGGCCCATGCCCGCGCCAAACTGGTCAGCAGCGGACGCAGTGAGCTGGCCGCCGACGTCGAGCGCGAGCTGGCCGCACTCGAGCAGCAGGTCAAGACTCTCGCTGCCCTGCCCCTGCTGGGCGTGACAGAAGACAGCAGCTCCGCCAGCACTGGCTTCGCCGCCATGCTCGGCCTGGCCAATGACGATGAAGGCGCGCTAGCAGAAGACCGCGGCATCGCGCTGAAACGCGACCTGACCAGCTTGACCCGCCGCTACCCGGCGGAATTGAGCCGTACCCGCGCCTTGATCGAACAACGCAGTGAACTAGCCCAGGCCACCCGTACGCAGGTCGACAGCGTGCAGCAAGCCCTGGCCGCGCTGGAGCCGGCCGTGCGGGCCGAGCACGGCCGCATCCAGGGCGAAGTGCGCCTGATGCAGGGCCTGATGATTGGCCTGATCCTACTGATTGCCCTGATCATCGACACCCTGCAGCGGCGCCTGACCCGTGTCCTCAATCACCTGGCTCCGGCCCTCTCGGCCTGGGCTCAGGGCGATTTCGGCGAAGACATCCAGTTGGCCTCACGCACCCGAGAGCTACGCGATATCGAGTCCTCACTGAATCACCTGCGCGTCTACCTGGTCGATCTGGTCGGCACCATTCGCCTGCATGCCGAGCAGGTCGCGGGCTCCAGCCGCACCCTGGCCGACCTCAGTGGCGGCTTGCATACGGGCGCCGAACGCCAGGTCGGCGATACCGCACAGATCCGCGATGCCCTTGGCGAACTGCAGTCGACCATCCAACAGGTCGCCGGCGACGCCAGTCAGGCCGCCGACGCCAGCCGCGACGCCGGGCGCGCCGTCGAACAAGGTCAACACGTGATCGGCCAGAGCCTCAGCGGCCTGCACGCGCTGGTCGATGAAGTGCAGGGCAACGCCCAGGCCATCGAATCCCTGGCCGAGGAAACCGCGACCATCGGCACGGTGCTGACGGTGATCCGCAGCATCGCCGAACAAACCAACCTGCTCGCCCTCAACGCCGCCATCGAAGCCGCCCGTGCCGGTGAGATGGGGCGTGGCTTTGCCGTGGTCGCCGAAGAAGTGCGCTCACTGTCGCAACGTACCAGCGGCGCCACCGAGCAGATTCAGGAGCTGATCGGTCGCCTGCAGCAAGCCGCCCGGCAATCGGTGAGCGCCATGCGCGCCCAGGTCGAACACGCCGAGGCGACGGCAGGCCAGGCCGAGGCCGCCGATGGCGCGCTGGACGAAATAGTCGCGGCGATTGGCACCATCGCCAGCATGGCCGAGCGCATCGCCGAGGCCACCGCGCAACAGAGCGGGGCGGTCGGCGAGATACGCGGGCATAGCGAGCGCATCCACCAACTCGGTGGCGACAACCTGGCGCGGATTGGCGAAGGACGCAACCAAGGCGAACACTTGCTGCAACTGGGCGGGCAGCTGCACCGGGCGGTACAGGCCTTTCGCGTGTAGGCCAGCACGCTGCAGCCGCCTTTCGTCGTCCGAAAAAACCGCTTACAGCCTGGCCCATGCACTGAGGCACAAGGCTCCGTTATGATGACGGTACTTCTGCCCGATGAGACCCCCATGCGCCGCTTACTCAGCCTGATCCTGCTGCTCATCGCCCTGCCGGCCAGCGCCGGCCTGCTCGACAACCGACCAGAGGCGGCCCCACTGGGCACGGCACTGAACAACAGTGCGGACTTCCTGCCCGTGCGCGAGGCCTTCAAGCTGAGCCTGATCGACAGCTCGGGCGATTCGATCAAGCTGCGCTTCGTCCCTGCCGAGGGTTACTACCTCTACAAGCACCGTTTCAAGTTCGTCAGCGAGCCCGCCGACATGGGCCTGGGCCCCGCCCGGTTGCCGGCAGGCAAGCAAAAGACCGACGAATACTTCGGCGACGTCGAGGTGTACTACGGTGTGCTGGATGTCGAGCTACCACTGGATAAGCCGCTCAGCCGCCCGTTCAACCTGAGCGTCACCTACCAGGGTTGCGCCGACAAAGGCCTGTGCTATCCGCCGGAAACCGAGCAGCTGAGCATCGGCGGTGACCTGCCGGGCGCAGCCGCTACGCCGGGCCCGACGACCCCTGCCAGCAGCTGGAACTGGAGCGACCTGGCACTGTTCTTCCTCGCCGGCCTCGGCCTGACCTTCACTCCTTGCGTGCTGCCGATGCTGCCGATCCTCAGCGGCGTGGTGCTGCGCGGGCAATTCGGCGGACTGCGCAGCCTCAGCCTGTCTCTGGCCTATGTGTTGCCGATGGCCGCCAGCTTTGCCGTACTCGGCGCTTTGATGGGCGTGTTCGGCGCCAGCCTGAACCTGCAGGCACGGCTGCAGTCGGCCTGGGTTCTGGTGCCCTTCGCGACGCTATTCGCGCTGTTTGCCCTGGCCATGTTCGGCGTCTACGAACTGCGCCTGCCACGCCTGGTCAGCGAGCCGCTTAATCGCTGGGCCAACAAGACCCATGGCGGCTCCCACACCAATGCAGCATTACTCGGCGTACTCTCCAGCCTGCTGGTATCGCCGTGCGTGTCGGCCCCTCTGGTCGGCGCTCTGCTCTACATCAGCGCCAGCGGAGACGCCCTGGGCGGAGGTCTGCGCCTGCTAGCCCTAGGCCTCGGCATGGGTGCCCCTCTGGTGCTGTTCGCCACCGGCGGCGGGGCCCTGCTGCCAAAATCCGGCACTTGGATGATCGCCGTGCGCAACGCCTTCGGCGTACTGTTGCTGGCAGTGTCCGTCTGGCTGCTCGAACGGGTCCTGCCGGGTCCGCTGACCCTGGCGCTGTGGGGACTGCTCGCCGCCGGTGTGGCGCTTTTTCTCGGTGCCCTGGAATTCGTCACGAAAACGCCGAAGGAGAAACTCGCCCAGCTGACCGGCCTGGCACTGCTGGTGTATGCCCTGGCGGCCTGGACCGGCGCCCTGCAAGGCCAGGATGATCCGCTGCGTCCGCTCGGGCGCATGGCCATGGCCGGCACCCAGGCGAGCCAGGTCAACCCCGGCAGCTGGCAGGTCATCAGCAGCCCCGCCGAGCTGGACGCCGCCTTTGCCGCCGCCAAAAGCAGTCGCCAACCGTTGCTGCTCGACTGGTACGCCGACTGGTGCATCAGTTGCAAGGTGATCGAGCGCGAAGTACTCGCGGCTGCGGAGGTCGGCAGTCAGCTGGGCGACTACCGCCTGGTGCGCTTCGACATCACCGAGAGCAATGCCGCCCAGCGCGCGCTGCTCGACCGCTACCAACTGTTCGGCCCACCGGCGATCCTGCTGTTCGACGAAAAGGGTGACGAATGGCTGGATTTACGTGTCGTAGGTGAAGTCGATGCCGCGACCTTTGCCGCACGACTGCAACAGGCACGCACACGCTTTTAAGCCGTCATTAATCCACTCACTACGCACACTGCGCGAGCCGTCGATCTATTGGCTTCAGCGTCATACATTTGCCGCAAAGTGCAGGCATCGTGTCGGCTACTGTTGATAACTGGACAGCCATAAGACTTCTCCGGCATAGTCCGGCGCAGCGTGAGAAATCAGGAACAGACGATCATGGCTACCTTACTGGTACTGCACGGCCCCAACCTCAATTTGTTGGGCTCCCGTGAACCTGGCGTCTATGGCGCCATCACCC
Source organism: Pseudomonas taeanensis MS-3 (assembly GCF_000498575.2). GTDB lineage: Bacteria > Pseudomonadota > Gammaproteobacteria > Pseudomonadales > Pseudomonadaceae > Aquipseudomonas > Aquipseudomonas taeanensis. The sequence continues at coordinate 1,397,766 of NZ_AWSQ01000001.1, read as the reverse complement.
TGGAGCAGATCAACCAGGATCTGGAGCGCCGCGCCCGCGAAGCCGGCCATCATCTGCTGTATCTGCAAAGCAATGCCGAGTACGAATTGATCGAGCGTATTCACGCCGCAAAAGGCGAAGGTGTCGACTTTATTCTGATCAATCCCGCCGCGTTCACGCATACCAGCGTCGCATTACGTGACGCATTGCTGGCGGTGAGCATCCCATTCATCGAAGTGCACCTGTCCAACGTGCACAAGCGTGAACCTTTTCGCCATCACTCCTACTTTTCCGACGTTGCCGTGGGAGTGATCTGCGGCCTTGGCGCCAGCGGTTACCGGCTGGCCCTGGAGGCTGCGCTAGAACAACTTGAACTCGAACGACCCTGACCTCACTGGGAGTTGAACACCTATGGATATCCGTAAAGTCAAAAAGCTGATCGAACTGCTGGAAGAATCCGGCATCGACGAACTGGAGATTCGCGAAGGCGAAGAGTCCGTGCGCATCAGCCGGCATGGCAAGCAACCCGCCTATGCTCAGCAACCGGTTTATGCTCAGGCACCTGCTCCGGCAGCGCCTGCTGCCGCTCCGGCCGCCACAGCCGAAACCGCCGCCCCGGCCGCAGCCAAGCTGAACGGCACCGTGGTGCGCTCGCCGATGGTCGGCACCTTCTACCGCGCCGCTTCCCCGACTTCGGGCAACTTCGTCGAAGTGGGTTCGAGCGTGAAGAAAGGCGACATCCTGTGCATCGTCGAAGCAATGAAGATGATGAACCACATCGAGGCTGAGACCAGCGGCACCATCGAATCCATCCTGGGCGAAAACGGCCAGCCGGTGGAATACGATCAGCCCCTGTTCACAATCGTTTGAACCGCGGAGAGCCAGCGATGTTGGAAAAAGTTCTGATCGCCAACCGCGGCGAGATCGCCTTGCGCGTCTTGCGCGCCTGTAAAGAGCTGGGCATCAAGACCGTTGCGGTGCACTCCACCGCCGACCGCGAACTGATGCATCTGGCCCTGGCCGACGAGTCGGTGTGCATCGGCCCTGCCTCCGGCGCCCTGTCTTACCTGCAGATTCCGGCGATTATCGCCGCCGCCGAAGTCACCGGCGCCACCGCCATCCACCCCGGCTACGGCTTCCTCGCGGAAAACGCCGACTTCGCCGAACAAGTGGAAAACTCCGGCTTCGCCTTCATCGGCCCGAAAGCCGAGACCATCCGCCTGATGGGCGACAAGGTCTCGGCCAAGGACGCAATGAAGCGTGCCGGCGTGCCGGTAGTGCCCGGCTCCGACGGCCCGCTGCCGGAAGACGAGGAAACTGCCCTGGCGATTGCCCGCGAAGTCGGTTACCCGGTGATCATCAAGGCTGCCGGCGGCGGCGGTGGTCGCGGCATGCGCGTGGTCTACAAGGAAGAAGACCTGATCAAGTCGGCCAAGCTGACCCGCAGCGAAGCCGGCTCGGTATTCGGCAACCCGATGGTTTACCTGGAGAAGTTCCTCGGTAATCCGCGTCACGTGGAAGTCCAGGTACTGTCCGACGGCCAGGGCAATGCCATCCACCTGGGCGACCGCGACTGCTCGCTGCAGCGCCGCCACCAGAAGGTCCTGGAAGAAGCCCCGGCCCCGTACATCGATGAGCGGGCGCGCGCCGAAGTGCTGCAACGCTGCGTCAATGCCTGCATCGAGATCGGCTACCGTGGCGCCGGCACCTTCGAGTTCCTCTATGAGGACGGCGGCTTCTACTTCATCGAGATGAACACTCGGGTCCAGGTCGAGCACCCGGTCTCCGAGATGGTCACCGGCATCGATATCGTCAAGGAGATGCTCAGCATCGCGGCAGGCAACAAGCTGTCGTTCACCCAGGACGACGTTGTCATTCGTGGCCACTCGCTGGAATGCCGGATCAACGCCGAAGACCCTGACAACTTCATGCCCTGCCCGGGCAAGGTCAAGCACTTCCATGCCCCTGGCGGCAATGGCGTGCGGGTCGACTCGCACCTGTACAGCGGCTACACCGTGCCGCCGCACTACGACTCGCTGATCGGCAAGGTGATCACTCACGGCGCCACCCGCGAGGAGGCCATGGCACGCATGCGCAACGCCCTGGACGAAATCGTGGTCGACGGCATCAAGACCAATGTCCCGCTGCACCGCATGCTGGTGCGCGACAAGGGCTTCTGCGAAGGCGGCGTGAATATCCACTACCTGGAAAAGAAACTGGGTATGGACAAGCACTGAGTCTAGTGCTGCCACATGACAAGGGCTGCCCACGGGCGGCCCTTGTCGCTTCTGCAGCCCCCGCCCGGCCCATAGCGGTGGAAGGCCGCCCGCCCCTCAAGTAAGCTTGCCCGCCAATCGCCAGCGGCGTTTATCCGCTGGCCGCTTTATCGCTAATGAGGTTTCCCCATGCCCTGGTTACAAGTCCGTCTCGCCATCACCCCGGATCAGGCGGAAACCTACGAAGACGCGCTACTCGAAGTCGGCGCCGTCTCGGTAACCTTTATGGACGCCGAGGATCAGCCGATCTTCGAACCGGACCTGGGCACCACTCCACTCTGGTCGCACACTCACCTGCTGGCACTGTTTGAAGCCGACACTCAGGCCGAAGCCGTGTTCGCCCACCTGCAATTGCTGACCGGCACTGAACTGCCGGAGCACCACGCCGAGGTGATCGCTGATCAAGACTGGGAGCGCAGCTGGATGGACGGCTTTGAGCCGATGCGCTTCGGCCAGCGTTTGTGGATTGTACCGAGCTGGCACGCCGCGCCGGAGCCGGACGCGGTCAATCTGCTGCTTGATCCGGGCCTGGCCTTCGGTACCGGCACCCACCCGACCACCGCGCTGTGCCTGGAATGGCTCGACGGCCAGACGCTGGACAACTGCAGCGTAATCGATTTCGGCTGCGGCTCGGGCATCCTGGCGATCGCCGCGCTGCTGCTCGGCGCCCCTCAAGCGGTCGGCACCGATATCGACCCGCAGGCTCTGGAAGCCTCGCGCGATAACGCCGGGCGTAACGGCATCGACCCGGCACGCTTCCCGGTCTACCTGCCGGCCGACATGCCGCAGGATCAGGCAGAGGTGGTGGTCGCCAACATCCTCGCCGGACCACTGGTGGCCCTGGCGCCGCAGATCACCAGCCTGGTCAAGCCTGGCGGTCGCCTGGCGCTGTCAGGCATCCTCGCCGAGCAGGCCGAGGAGGTCCGCGCAGCCTACAGCGACGCCTTCGACCTCGACCCGACCGCAACCAAGGACGGCTGGGTGCGCATCAGCGGCGTGCGCCGCTAAGCCTCGACGCAGCGTCGCTGCTACTTTCGCAAACAGTTGCGTTAGACTAATTGCCTTGTTTGACCTGAGCGCAGGCCGCCGGATCCCCGCATGATCGAAAGCTTCGTCACCCAGTGCCCCCATTGCCGCACCAGCTTTCGGGTCAACCCCGCACAGCTGGCCGCAGCCCATGGAGCCGTGCGCTGCGGGGCCTGCTTGCACGTGTTCAATGCGGCGCGGCAACTGCTGGAGCAAGGCCACAATTTGCCCGCTGCAGCCCAACCCATAGCAGCACCTGCCCCCGCCTCGCCGAACAACGAGGTACTCAGCAGCCCGGTCGCAGCACACTCCGCCGAACCGCCCCAACCAGTAAGGACGAGCCACTCGCCAGCGCAGCACAGCGACGACACGCTGTGGATTCACGACGACCTGGACCTCGAGGGCCTCGATCTAGACGAAGAGCTGGCCAAGCTGGAGGAGCAGGAGCAGCAACTGTCGCAACAGTTCCTCGACCTCGAGCGCACCGCCAACCAAACCAAAAGCTTTCCCGCTCCAGCAGACGCGGAACATGAGGAGCCTGACGAGCAATGGGCCGAAGCCCTGCTGCGCGATGACCTACCTGCGCCCCCACTGAGCAGCCCCCCCTCAAGCCTTCCGCCTGCCGCGGTGTTCACCCCGCATAAGGAAACGCTCCCACCACTATCGCCAAGCACATCAACGTCAACCGGCAAGCGCTCGCGCCACGAACCGGTGCTCGACCTGAACGATCACCATGAGGACGATGACCCGCAACCCGGGCACGAGCTGCACTTGAGCGCCGAGCGCGATGAGCATATCAGCGAAACAGACGCCGAACGGGATGCCCTGGACGAAGCGAACGAGACTGAGGCCGACCTTATCCCGGAGCAGTCGAGCAGCAGGGCCGCGCGCAATGAGCCTGGCCTGCGCGACGATCACCTGTACGAGCTGGATGACGAACCGCTGCAACTGGACTGGCAACGACCGCGCAAGTCCTGGGGCCGCTGGCTCGGCTGGGGCCTGCTCAATTTGCTCGGCGTCATCGCCCTGAGCGGCCAGTACCTGAACTATCACTTCGACGAACTGGCGCGCCAGGATCAATACCGCCCCTGGTTCGAACAACTCTGCCCGAGCATTGGCTGCCAGCTACCGTCCAAGGTTGACATCAGCCAGATCAAGAGCAGCAATCTGGTGGTGCGCAGCCACCCGGAGTTCAGCGGCGCCCTGGTGGTCGATGCAATCCTCTACAACCGTGCGCCCTTCACCCAGCCCTTCCCCTTGCTGGAAATGCGCTTTGCCGATATCAACGGTCAATTACTCGCCAGCCGCCGCTTCAAACCCAGTGAGTACCTCGCCGGCGAGCTGGCCGGACAGACGGAAATGCCACCGCAAACACCGATTCACGTGTCCCTGGACATCCTCGACCCCGGCACCCACGCCGTGAACTACAGCCTCAGTTTCCATTCACCGGAATAGCCTGCACACGGCGGCCTGCCTGGCAATCCCCGGTCAAGAGAACACTTCGCTATAAACCCGCAGCTGTTCAGATTTTGTTCAAAACAACCTTTAACCGTTCACCTAGAGCGGGTATCATTCCCAGCCTTTTTTGCACTCTCCTATTCGCCTCAACAGCAGGTCTCTTGAGCAGGGAAGCCCTATGTCGGCGCTACGCATCGGCCCCTATACATTACCCAACTCGCTGATTCTCGCGCCCATGGCCGGGGTCACCGACGGGCCGTTCCGCCAGCTCTGTCGCCGCTTGGGCGCAGGCCTGGTGGTGTCGGAGATGATCACCAGTGACGTACGCCTGTGGAACACCCGCAAGTCGAGCCTGCGCCTGCCCCATGAGGGCGATCCCGAGCCACGTTCGGTGCAGATCGCCGGCGGCGACCCACAGATGCTCGCCGAGGCGGCGCAACGCAATGTCGAATTGGGCGCGCAGATCATCGACATCAACATGGGCTGTCCGGCGAAGAAGGTCTGCAACAAGGCCGCCGGCTCCGCCCTGCTGAAGGACGAGCCGCTGGTGCGCGAGATCTTGCAGGCGGTGGTCGCCGCGGTCGATGTGCCGGTGACCCTGAAAATTCGCACCGGCTGGGATAGACAGAACAAGAACGGCATTGAGGTGGCAAAGATCGCCGAACAAGCGGGCATCGTCGCGCTGGCGGTGCATGGCCGCACCCGTGCCGACCTGTACACCGGTGACGCCGAGTACGACAGCATCGCCGCGATCAAGCAGGCGGTGTCAATTCCGGTGTTCGCCAATGGCGACATCGACTCGCCGGAAAAAGCCAAGGCCGTGCTCGCCGCTACCGGCGCCGACGCCTTGTTGATTGGACGGGCCGCCCAGGGGCGCCCATGGATTTTTCGTGAAATCGAGCATTACCTGCGTACCGGGGAAAAACTCCCGGCACCGAGCCTGCTTGAAGTGGAATGCATCCTGCTTGAGCACCTGGCCGCACTGCACGCCTTCTACGGCGACGTGATGGGCGTACGTATCGCCCGCAAGCATGTCGGCTGGTATCTCGCAACCCTGCCGGGCGCCAGGGAGTTTCGCGCCCAGTTCAATCGTCTGGACAGTACGGACGCGCAGTGCGCCAACGTTCGCGAGTTTTTCGGCGAACGGCATAACGATGGAGAAGGGGTGGCCGCATGACGATGTTGACCGAGACTTTAGAGAGTGAAATGGCTCCCGTGAGTGACAACACCAGCTTGAAACAGCACCTCAATGCACCGAGCGAAGAAGGGCAAACCCTGCGCGGCAGTGTCGAGAAAGCGCTGCATAACTATTTCGCCCATCTTGAGGGCGCAGATGTCACCGACGTGTACAACCTGGTGCTCACCGAAGTGGAGGCGCCACTGCTGGAAACCGTGATGAATTACGTCAAGGGCAACCAGACCAAGGCCTCCGAGTTGCTCGGCCTGAATCGCGGCACCCTGCGCAAGAAACTCAAGCAGTACGATCTGCTCTAACCCGTATTCCCCCAAAGAGGGCGGCCTCATCCAGCGCCGCCTTTTTTGTTGATTTCCCTGCTCTGATGGACTCTGAAATGACCGACCAGACCACCCGCCTCCCCGTTCGCCGCGCGCTGATCAGCGTTTCCGACAAGACCGGCATCCTCGAATTTGCCCGTGAACTGTCTGCCCTCGGCGTGGAAATCCTCTCCACCGGTGGCACTTACAAGCTGCTCAAGGACAACGGTGTGGCCGCGGTCGAAGTGGCCGACTACACCGGCTTCCCGGAAATGATGGACGGCCGGGTGAAGACCCTGCACCCGAAGATCCACGGCGGCATCCTCGGTCGTCGCGCGATCGACGGCGAAGTCATGGCGCAGCACGGTATCCAGCCGATCGATCTGGTTGCGGTCAACCTCTACCCGTTCGAAGCCACGGTGGCCAAGCCTGACTGCGACCTGGCCGACGCCATCGAGAACATCGACATTGGCGGGCCGACCATGGTCCGTAGCGCGGCGAAGAACCACAAAGACGTGGCCATCGTGGTCAATACCAGCGACTACGCCGCCATCCTCGACGGTCTCAAGGCCGGCGGCCTGACCTACGCCCAGCGTTTCGACCTGGCGCTCAAGGCCTTCGAGCACACCGCCGCCTACGACGGCATGATCGCCAACTACCTGGGCACCATCGACCAGGCCGCCACGACCCTCAGCACCGAAGCACGCGGCAGCTTTCCGCGCACCTTCAACAGCCAGTTCGTCAAGGCCCAGGAAATGCGCTACGGCGAGAACCCGCACCAGAGCGCGGCCTTCTACGTTGAAGCCAAGAAAGGCGAAGCCAGCATCTCCAGCGCCGTGCAACTGCAAGGCAAGGAGCTGTCATTCAACAACGTCGCCGACACCGATGCCGCCCTGGAATGCGTGAAGAGCTTCGTCAAACCGGCCTGCGTCATCGTCAAGCACGCCAACCCCTGCGGCGTGGCCGTGGCCACCGACGCCGAAGGCGGCATCCGCCAGGCCTACGAACTGGCCTACGCCACCGACACCGAGTCGGCATTCGGCGGCATCATCGCCTTCAACCGCGAACTGGACGGCGAAACCGCTAAAGCGATCGTCGAGCGTCAGTTCGTCGAAGTGATCATTGCCCCGAAAATCAGCGCCGCGGCGCGCGAAGTCGTCGCCGCCAAGGCCAACGTACGTCTGCTCGAGTGTGGCGAATGGCCGGCCGAACGTGCGGCGGGCTGGGACTTCAAGCGGGTCAACGGCGGCCTGCTGGTACAGAGCCGCGACATCGCCATGATCAAGGCCGAAGACCTGAAGATCGTCACCCAGCGCGCGCCGAGCGAGCAGGAAATTCATGACCTGATCTTCGCCTGGAAAGTGGCCAAGTTCGTCAAATCCAACGCCATCGTCTACGCCAAGAACCGCCAGACCGTCGGTGTCGGCGCCGGCCAGATGAGCCGCGTCAACTCCGCCCGCATCGCCGCGATCAAGGCCGAGCACGCCGGTCTGCAGGTAGCCGGTTCGGTCATGGCGTCGGACGCCTTCTTCCCGTTCCGTGACGGCCTGGATAACGCCGCGGCGAATGGCATCACCGCGGTGATCCAGCCGGGCGGCTCGATGCGCGACAATGAAGTGATCGCCGCGGCCGACGAAGCGGGGATTGCCATGGTCTTCACCTCTATGCGCCACTTTAGGCATTGATTCCGGCCGCGCTGAAGCCGGCACCTGCTGCGTTGCCCAGGGTTGCGCCAATGCTCATTGCCATCAGGCAACTGCGCTTGTCGAAACCCCGGGCGCCTTGCATCTACCGGCTTGATCGCGACCTCGATAGGGGTCGCCAGTTTTTTGATTCGTAGGTTGGGTTGAGCGCAGCGATACCCAGCAATCCCGTAGCCCGGATGCAATCCGGGACCGTCATATTCGAAGCCCCGGACCTGCTCCGGGCTACGGTTAGGAGAGTTTCATGAACGTATTGATCATCGGCAGCGGCGGTCGCGAACACGCCCTGGCCTGGAAAGTCGCCCAGGACCCGCGCGTCGAGAAGGTCTTCGTCGCCCCGGGCAATGCCGGCACCGCCATCGAAGCCAAGTGCGAGAACGTCGCCATCGACGTGCTGGCTCTGGAGCAACTGGCCGACTTCGCCGAGCAGAACGTGCAACTGACCATCGTCGGCCCGGAAGCGCCGCTGGTGGCGGGTGTGGTCGATCTGTTCCGTTCCCGCGGCCTGGACTGCTTCGGCCCCACCGCCGGCGCGGCTCAGCTGGAAGGTTCCAAGGCCTTCACCAAGGACTTCCTCGCCCGCCACCAGATTCCCACCGCCGATTACCAGAACTTCACCGAGATCGAGCCGGCGCTGGCCTACCTGCGTGAGAAGGGTGCGCCAATCGTGATCAAGGCCGACGGCCTGGCCGCCGGCAAGGGCGTGATAGTTGCCATGACTCTGGCCGAAGCCGAAGACGCGGTGCGCGACATGCTCGCCGGTAACGCCTTCGGCGATGCGGGCTCGCGGGTGGTGATCGAGGAGTTTCTCGACGGCGAGGAAGCCAGCTTCATCGTCATGGTCGACGGCCACAACGTGCTGCCGATGGCCACCAGCCAGGACCACAAGCGCGTCGGCGACGGCGACAGCGGCCCGAATACCGGTGGCATGGGCGCCTACTCTCCGGCACCGGTGGTCACCCCAGAGGTGCACCAGCGGGTGATGGATCAGGTGATCTGGCCGACGGTCAAGGGCATGGCCGCCGAAGGCAATGTCTACACCGGCTTCCTCTACGCCGGCCTGATGATCGACAAGGCTGGTATGCCGAAAGTCATCGAGTTCAACTGCCGTTTCGGCGACCCGGAAACCCAGCCGATCATGCTGCGCTTGCAGTCAAGCCTGATCCTGCTGGTCGAGGCCGCCCTGGCCCAGGCCCTGAACAAGATTGAAGCGCAGTGGGACCCGCGCCCGAGCCTCGGCGTGGTTCTGGCCGCCGGTGGCTACCCGGCCGACTACGCCAAGGGCGATGCGATCCATGGTCTGGACGCCGCCGTCAGTCCGCAAGGCAAGGTGTTTCACGCCGGCACGGCGCTCAAGGACGGCCAGGTGGTCACCTCCGGCGGCCGCGTGCTGTGCGCCACGGCCCTCGGCGAGAGCGTCGGAGTGGCTCAGCAACAGGCCTACCAGCTCGCCGAAAAGATCAACTGGAATGGCTGTTTCTACCGCAAGGACATCGGCTATCGTGCGATTGCCCGCGAGCGCGGCGACGATTAAGCGGCAGTAGCCGACGGGCGGTCATTTGACCGCCTTTGTCATATTCCGCTGCATAACAGCTTGGCTATAATCGGGCCACTTACTTGCGAAGGGAATTCATAGTGCGCTGGCTCAGGACTGCCAATGGATTGTTTCTCTGCCTTGTGCTCGCGGCGCTCTTTGTACTGCCGGCACAAAGGGCTTACGCCGAGCTATGGTCGCAATTCAGCGAGGCCGGCAGCACCCTGCAACTGGACGACATCCGTTCCCCCCGCTACCAAGCACAATTCGGCGCCAGCGAACTGACCCAGCTGTATACCTCCGGCGGCGATACCACCCTCTGGCTGCATCACCGCTTACCGGCACGCACGCAACCGCAGTTACTGCGGGTATTCGCCCCCTACCTGACTTACCTCGACCTGTACGTGTTGCAGGGCGATGAACTGCTCGCTCATACCCGCACCGGTAACGGTCTGCCCTTCTCCAGCCGGCCGCTGGCCAGTCGCGACCTGCTCTTGCCGCTGCCGCAAGCCGACGTACCGCTGGATATCTATCTGCGGCTCGCTTCGGAGCACGCGCTGCGCCCGACCATCAGCCTGCAAAGCGCCAACGCCATGGCCGCCGACGATGACCGGCCACTGCTGTTCGGCCTGCTGCTCGGCGCCCTCGGCATGCTAGCGATCTACAACCTCGTGCGCTTCGCCTACAGCCGTGCCAGCAGCAGTCTGTGGCTGGCGGCGACCCAAACCTGCCAGCTACTGGCGACGCTCAGCCTGCTGGGCATCAGCTCACCCTGGCTCGGTGATTGGCTGCCCTGGCAGCCGCAGATCGCCAACTTCTCGATGCTGCTGGCCATGTTGTGCGCCCTGGGCTTTACCGCCAGTTTCTTCCACAAGGTCTGTCCCGAGACACCGCTGACCCGGCTGCTGGTCGTCGAGTTCGCGCTGATTGGCCTGTTGTGCCTGGTACTGCTGATCGCCACCAACCTGCAGTTCAACCAGATGGTCTACGGGCTCACCGCCGTGACCGGGCTGAGCATTCTGCTCGTGGCGCTGTACCACTGGCACCATGGCTATCGGCCGGCACGCCTGTTCAGTGTGGCGCTGCTGCTGTTTTGCGCGGCCTTTGTCGGCGCCCTACCGATACTGTTCGGTTACTGGTCGGCGCCATCCGACTGGCTGGCCTATGGCCTGCTGGCCGTCATCGTAGCCAGCGGCTTTGTCCTCAGCATGGCCGCGAGCGAACGCCAGCGACACATCGTCCAGGATCAGCACAGCACCAGCAGCGCCTTGGCCGCCAGCTCCGCGGAGCTGAAGGCCAAGGCAGAGTTCCTGGCCAAGATCAGCCATGAAATCCGCACGCCGATGAACGGCGTTTTGGGCATGACCGAGTTGCTGCTCGGCACCCCGCTGTCGGCCAAGCAGCGCGATTACGTGCAGACCATCCACAGCTCCGGCAACGAACTGCTGACCCTGATCAACGAGATCCTCGACATTTCCAAGCTGGAGTCCGGGCAAATCGAGCTGGACGACGTGCAATTCGACCTGAACGCGCTGATCGAAGACTGCCTGGACATCTTCCGCGCCAAGGCCGAACAACAGAAAATCGAACTGATCAGCTTCATGCAACCGCAAGTCCCACGCGTAATCAGCGGCGACCCGACGCGCTTGCGCCAGACCTTGCTGAGCCTGCTGGACAACGCCTTCAAGCAGACCGACGAAGGTGAGATCCTCCTGGTCGCCGCCCTCGACACCAGCAGCGGCAAACCACGTCTGCGCATTGCCGTGCAGGACAGCGGTCAGCCGCTGCACGCCAGCGAGCGCGATGCCCTGCTCAATACCGAACTGCACAGCAAGGACTTTCTCGCTGCGACCAAGCTCGGTGGCCGCCTCGGCCTGATCATTGCCCGCCAGCTAGTGCGCCTGATGGACGGTGAGTTCGGCATCCAGAGTGGCGGCAATCAAGGCTCGACCCTGTGGCTGAGCCTGCCGCTGGACAGCCAGCGCCTGGAGCAACCGACCGCCGACCTCGACGGCCCCCTGCAAGGCGCACGCCTGCTGGTGGTCGATGACAATGACACCTGCCGCAAAGTACTGGTGCAACAATGCGCAGCCTGGGGTCTGAACGTCAGTGCCGTGCCCTCTGGGAAGGAAGCCCTGGCGCTGCTGCGCACCAAGGCAAACCTGCGCGAATACTTCGATGTGGTCCTGCTCGACCAGGAGATGCCCGGCATGACCGGCATGCAGCTGGCGGCGAAGATCAAGGAAGACCCCAACCTCAACCACGACATCCTGCTGATCATGCTGACCGGTATCAGCAACGCGCCGAGCAAGATCATCGCGCGCAACGCCGGGATCAAACGCATCCTCGCCAAACCGGTAGCCGGCTACACCCTGAAAGCCACCCTGGCCGACGAACTGGCGCAAAGCGGCGATGGTTCGTCACCGCTGTTCACCCCAGCTGCAGTCAACGCCCCCCTGAGCGTGCCGAGCGACTTCCGCATCCTGGTCGCCGAAGACAACACCATCTCGACCAAGGTGATCCGCGGCATGCTCGGCAAGCTCAACCTGAAACCGGACACGGCCAGCAACGGCGAAGAGGCGCTCACGGCGATGAAGGAACAGCACTATGACCTGGTGCTGATGGACTGCGAGATGCCGGTGCTCGATGGTTTCTCCGCCACCGAACAGCTACGCACATGGGAAACCGTCGAACGGCGCGAGCGTACCCCGGTGGTGGCCCTGACCGCGCATATTCTCAGCGAACACAAGGAGCGCGCGCGGCAGGTGGGCATGGACGGCCACATGGCCAAACCGGTGGAGTTGTCGCAGTTGCGTGAACTGATCGAATACTGGGTCGCCCAGCGAGAAAGCCAGCGTCAGCGCCATGTCATGCCGTCCTGATCGTCGCTAGGCAAAACGCAACGCGTAGATCGGCGGCAGATTGCCGGCCACCGCCTGCCAGTTGTCACCCTGGTCATCCGACAGCCACAGGTGGCCGGTGGTCGAGCCCATCGCCAGGCATTGCCCGCTCGTGTCGATCGCCAGTCCGTGCCGATAGACCAGGTCGAAGCAGTCGGTCTGCGGCAGCCCCCGGCTCAGCGTCTCGAAACTACGCCCCGCATCGCGGGTGCGGGTCACCACCAGACGCTGGCCCACCGGTACCCGACACTCATCCTTGACCGCCGGCACGAACCAGGCGGTTCCCGGCTCCACGGGGTGCACCGCGACGGCGAAACCAAAGCTCGAAGGCGCGACGTCGTGAATTTCCTGCCAGTGCACGGCGCCATCGGTCGAGAGGAAAATTCCGTTATGGTGCTGCACCCACAGGGTGTCGGGCTGCGCCGGGCAGGCCACCATGCGATGCGGGTCCTGAATCTCTGGGGCGCCTTGCAGCTCAGGTGGCATATAGGCCGCGCGCATCCCTTCGGCCCGGCAGGCCCAGCTCGCCCCGTCATCCTCGCTGTACCATACGCCGCCACAGGACACCGCCACGCTGAGCCGTTCACTGGCGCGCGGGTCGACGCAGATCGAGTGAATGCCGGGCTGCGGATAACCGCCGCCGAACCACTGCGCCCGTTCCGGGCGCTGCCAGAGCGCGTCGATCAACTCCCAAGAGTCGCCGTGATCGCGCGAGCGGAACAAGGCACCGGGCAGGGTTCCGGCCCAGAGCGTGCCCGGCTGATCCACGCCGCCGCTTTCCAGCGACCAGATCATCTCCACCGTGGGCCCCTCTGTGCCTGGCTCGGCGACGAAGGCCGGCGCCACGATCTCTTGCCAGTTCTGCCCGGCATCCGCCGAGCGCCACAGCTTGGGCCCGAAATGCCCCAGATGCAGGGCGGCATATAGGTAACCATCACGCCGATCGAGCAAGACCATGCTCACCGGCTCACCGAGAAAATCCGTACGCGCGATGTGCCAGCCCCCCTGGCCCTGGGTAAAGCTCAGCAAGCCCTTGCGCGTCGCCACATAAAGTAACTCGGACATAGTCATCTCCTGGTTTCTCAGCCGCCGGCAAGCGCCTGCACCACGTAGATGTCACTGTTGGCGGTGACCCTGTCGCTCAGTCGTTGGCGGTCGACTATCTGCTCGGCGTCGACGAAGATCAGCACGTGCTGGCGCAGTCGCCCCTGATCGTCCAGCAGGTAGCTGCGCAGCCGTGGGTTGACCGCGAAGACCTCCAGCAGCACCGCCTCGACCGTGGTGCCGCTGACCCGGAGCGCTGCCACATCGAGGTGGCGTTGCAGGTTGGGGGTGAAACTGATGCGCGCCATCGCCGCTCCTGACTGGCACCGAAGGTAAACAAGCGTTAGCGCAACAGGTATAGACGATCTCGCCCAGTGAGCTCGTCTCTCCCGCCCAGCGGTCGCGCCACTGGTCGCTGCTTTTGCGGCGCAGACACTGGCGATCGGCCCGACAATCCCGGATCATGCGCGTCCACCCAGGAGCAGCCACGACGCACATGCCAGGCCTGCACCTACACTCAGCCCAACTTTTTCTGAGATGAGTCTCCCATGGCGTCCGAGCTGTTCAGTCTGTATTTGAAGTTGCTGGTGCTCTACAGCCCGTTCTTCGTGTTGTCCTGTTTTATCGGCCTGAGCCGCGGTTACACGGTCAAGGAGCGCAAGCGCCTGGCCTGGAAGGTCGCGGTCGGCGTACTGATCGCCAGCCTGCTGTTGTACCTGTTCGGCAGGCACATCTTCACCCTGTTCGGTATCACCATCGACGCCTTCCGTATCGGCGCCGGCAGCGTGTTGTTTATCTCGGCGCTGGGCATGGCTCAGGGCAAGTCGGCGGTGCAAACCGACAACGTGCAGCAGGACGTGACCATAGTGCCGCTGACTATCCCGCTGACGGTCGGCCCCGGCACCATCGGGGCGCTGCTGTTGATGGGCGCTGGCCAGCCACACTGGGACGACAAACTGCTGGCGGTGGTCGGCATCGCCCTGGCCAGCCTCACCGTCGGCGTGGTGCTGTACCTGTCCAACCAGTTCGAACGCCTGCTCGGTGACCAGGGGCTGCAGATCGTCAGCCGCTTGATGGGCCTGTTCGTCTGCGCCCTGGCGGCACAGATCATCTTCACCGGGGTGAAGAACTACCTCGCGCTCTGAAGCGGTGCAGAGCAGGCCTATCGACCGCCTGCAGCGACACATCCGCACCAAAGCCGCGCAGGCGGGCTCTGCGCAAGCCCGCCGAAAAACCCGGCGAACCCTTCTAGCTCGAGGCTTTGCGCCGCTTGGCACGGATGCTGCCACTGGACTGGCGACCTCCAGGAGCCTGTCGGACTTAACGCTGTTCTACTGCGGAAAAACCGGACTTGGTCATTTTTGCTGCTTTCCCTCATTGAATAACCGGCTATTCGCCGCGGAAAAGCAGCAAAACTGCCTCACCCGACTTCCCCTCGCTACGAACGGTTAAGCCCAACAGGCTCCTAGGTCCCACCCAACAGTTGCGCATGGAGCCCTATCGATGAAACGCCGTCCCTTTCTGAAATCCTCACTCGCCGCCAGCGCGCTGATCGTCAGCGGCTTGTTCCCGTTCAGCCTGCAGGCCGCCGAAACCATCAAGGTCGGCGTGCTGCACTCGCTATCCGGCACCATGGCCATCTCGGAAACTTCGCTGAAAGACATGGCGCTGATGACCATCGACGAGATCAACGCCAAGGGCGGCGTGCTCGGTAAACAGCTGGAGCCGGTGGTGGTCGACCCCGCATCCAACTGGCCGCTGTTCGCCGAGAAAGGCCGCCAGTTGCTGACCCAGGACAAGGTAGCGGTGACCTTCGGTTGCTGGACCAGCGTGTCGCGCAAGTCGGTGCTGCCGGTCTATGAAGAACTCAACGGCCTGCTGTTCTACCCGGTGCAGTACGAAGGTGAAGAGCTCTCGCCGAACGTGTTCTACACCGGCGCTGCACCGAATCAGCAGGCCATCCCGGCGGTCGAGTACCTGATGAGCGAGGACGGCGGCGCCGCCAAGCGCTACTTCCTGCTCGGCACCGACTACGTCTACCCGCGCACCACCAACAAGATCCTGCGGTCCTTCCTGCACAGCAAGGGCGTGGCCGACCAGGACATCGAAGAGGTCTATACCCCCTTCGGTCACAGCGACTATCAAACCATCGTCGCCGATATCAAGAAGTTCTCCGCCGGCGGCAAGACCGCGGTGATCTCCACGGTCAATGGCGACTCCAACGTGCCGTTCTACAAGGAACTGGCCAACCAGGGCATCGACGCCACCGACGTGCCGGTGGTGGCCTTCTCGGTCGGCGAGGAAGAATTGCGCGGTATCGACACCAAGCCCCTGGTCGGCCAACTCGCCGCCTGGAACTACTTCCAGTCGGTGGACAGCCCGGTCAACAGCACGTTCGTCGCCAAGTGGAAGGCCTATGCCAAGGCCAAGGGCCTGCCGGGCGCCGATAAGGCCGTGACCAACGACCCGATGGAAGCCACCTACGTCGGCATCAACATGTGGGCCCAGGCGGTCGAAAAGGCCGGCACCACCGAGGTCGACAAGGTCCGCGAGGCCATGGCCGGGCAGACCTTTGCCGCGCCGAGCGGCTTCACCCTGACCATGGATGCGACCAACCACCACCTGCACAAGCCGGTGATGATCGGTGAAGTCCAGGAAGACGGTCAGTTCGACGTGGTCTGGGCCACCGACAGTCCGCTCCGCGCCCAGCCGTGGAGCCCGTACATCGAGGGCAACGAGCAGAAGCCGGACTACGCGGTGAAGAGCAACTGATCTGACGGGGGCTCGCCCCTGACGCAATCCTGTAGGAGTCAGCTTGCTGACTATCATCTCGACGCGGTCATGCTGATCGACCGCGATCGCGAGCAAGCTCGCTCCTACGGCGTCCCGCACCACGATCGGGATACTTAGGACCTACCTATGCCCACTGCCCTGTACCGCTTTCTCCTGTTTCTGGCGTTGTCGCTGCCGCTCACCAGCCAGGCCGGCGACGCCAGCGATTTCGCCGCGGCCAGCTCCAGCCAACAAGCCAAGCTGCTGGAACGCTGGGCCGCCACGCCCGATGCCGCACGTCTGCCACTGCTCGAGGCCTTGCACCAGGGCCGGGTGGTCGCCGACCGCAACAAGACCCCATTCATCGAGAGCGCCGGTGCCTACCAGGCCGTCGAAGGCGACGCCGAGCCCATCGGCAGCCCGCGCAAACTACGCCTGAATAACCGCCTGCGCGGCCTGATCGCCACGGCCCTGGCCAGCCACCAGCTGCTCGCCGATGATCCGGCCCTGCGCTTGACGGCTGCGCAACTGCTGCAGAAAAAAGCCAAGCCGGCCCAGCTGGCCCTGCTCAACGCGCGCGTCGCCGACGAGCAGGATGAGGCAGTGCGCGAGGCGCTGAGCCTGGCCCTGGCCAACCTGCAACTGGTCGACAAGGACCCGGCGGTGCGTCTGGCGGCAGTGCGCCTGCTCGGCGAGACCGGCCAACCGCTGGCCCGCACCCGCCTGGAAACCCTGCTCGCGCCCGACGTGGAACCCGATGCAGGGGTGCGCACCGCCGCCGAAACCAGCCTGGCCCAGGTCAAACGCCGCCTGTTGCTCGGCGAACTGCTCGGCCAGGCCTTCAGCGGCATGAGCCTGGGCTCGATCCTGTTGCTCGCCGCGCTCGGTCTGGCGATCACCTTCGGCCTGCTCGGGGTGATCAACATGGCCCATGGCGAGATGTTGATGCTCGGCGCCTACGCCACCTACCTGGTGCAGCTCGGCCTGCAGCGCCTGGCACCGGACTACCTGGCGCTGTACCCATTGCTGGCGCTGCCGGTGGCCTTCTTCGTCACCGCCGCCATCGGTATGGCCCTGGAGCGCACGGTGATCCGCCACCTGTATGGCCGACCGCTGGAAACCCTGCTGGCCACCTGGGGCATCAGCCTGATGCTGATCCAACTGGTGCGCATGCTGTTCGGTGCGCAGAACGTCGAGGTGGCCAACCCTTACTGGCTGTCCGGCGGCATTCAGGTACTGCCCAACCTGGTGCTGCCTTACAACCGCATCGTGATCATCGGCTTCGCCCTGTTCGTGGTGGCCTTGACCTGGCTGTTGCTGAACAAGACCCGCCTCGGTCTGAATGTCCGTGCGGTCACCCAGAACCGCAACATGGCGGCCTGCTGCGGGGTGCCGACCGGACGGGTGGACATGCTCGCCTTCGGTCTCGGCTCGGGTATCGCCGGCCTCGGCGGCGTGGCCCTGAGTCAGATCGGCAACGTCGGCCCGGATCTCGGCCAGAGCTACATCATCGACTCCTTCCTGGTGGTGGTGCTCGGTGGCGTCGGTCAGTTGGCCGGCAGCGTGATGGCGGCCTTCGGCCTGGGCATCGCCAACAAGATCCTCGAGCCGCAGATCGGCGCCGTGCTGGGCAAGATCCTCATCCTCGCGCTGATCATTCTGTTCATTCAGAAACGCCCGCAAGGTCTATTCGCACTGAAAGGACGGGTGATCGACTGATGACTATGCCCCTCAATCCCACGCCTCTGAACAAGACCCTGCTGGCGCGCGCCAGCGCCAGGCTCGGCCCGCAACTGTCGCTCGGCCTCGGCCTGATCGCGCTCGCCGTGCTGCTGGCCCTGCCGCTGTTGCACCTGCTGCCGGCAGACAACAGCTGGCAGGTGTCGGCCTATACCCTGACCCTGGTCGGCAAGATCCTCTGCTATGCCATCGTCGCCCTGGCCCTGGATCTGGTCTGGGGTTACGCCGGCCTGCTGTCGCTCGGCCACGGCCTGTTCTTCGCCCTCGGCGGCTACGCCATGGGCATGTACCTGATGCGCCAGAGCGCCGGCGAGGGCCTGCCGGCCTTCATGCAGTTCCTCTCCTGGAGCCAACTGCCCTGGTACTGGAGCGGCACCCAGAGCTTCCTCTGGACCCTGTGCCTGGTGGTGCTGGCGCCCGGTCTGCTGGCCTTGGTGTTTGGCTTCTTCGCCTTCCGCTCACGAATCAAGGGCGTGTACTTCTCGATCATGACCCAGGCGCTGACGTTCGCCGCCATGCTGCTGTTCTTTCGCAACGAAACCGGTTTCGGCGGCAACAACGGCTTCACCGACTTCAAGCGCATCCTCGGCTTCGACATCACCGCTCAGGGCACCCGCGCCGTGTTGTTCCTCGCCACCGTCACGCTACTGCTCGGCAGCCTGTACCTGGGCTGGAAACTGGCGCGCAGCAAATTCGGTCGCGTACTCACCGCGCTGCGCGACGCAGAGAACCGCCTGATGTTCTGTGGCTACGATCCGCGCGGTTACAAGCTGTTCATCTGGGTCTTGAGCGCGGTGCTCTGTGGCCTCGCCGGGGCGCTCTATGTGCCGCAGGTGGGCATCATCAACCCCAGCGAGATGTCGCCGACCAACTCCATCGAAGCCGCCATCTGGGTCGCCCTCGGCGGACGCGGCACCCTGATCGGCCCGCTACTCGGTGCTGGCCTGGTCAACGGCATGAAGAGCTGGTTCACCGTGGCCTTCCCGGAGTACTGGCTGTTCGCCCTCGGCTTGCTGTTCATCCTGGTCACCCTGCTGCTGCCGGCGGGCGTGATCGGCCTACTTAAAAGGAAGGCGCAATGAGAGCCACGCCAACCCCTGACTTGATGCTGGAACCCGCCTTCGACCCAGCCGGCAGCGCCCGCGACGCCATTGGCGCCAGTCAGGCCGCCGTCCAGGGCCTCAATGTGCGTCACGGCACCATCCTGACCCTGGAAGACATCAACGTCAGCTTCGACGGCTTCAAGGCGCTGAACAACCTCAACCTGTATATCGGCGTTGGCGAGCTGCGTTGCATCATCGGCCCCAATGGCGCCGGCAAGACCACCCTGATGGACGTGATCACCGGCAAGACCCGCCCCGACAGCGGCGTCGCCTACTTCGGCGAAACCCTCGACCTGACGCAGATGAGCGAAGTCGAAATCGCCCAGTCCGGCATCGGCCGCAAGTTCCAGAAGCCCACGGTGTTCGAGGCGCTGACGGTGTTCGAGAACCTCGAACTGGCGCAGAAGACCAACAAATCGGTGTGGGCCAGCCTGCGCGCCACACTGAGCAGCGCGCAGAAGGAACGCATCGACGAGGTGCTGCACACCATCAAGCTGGAGGCCGCGCGCAATCGTCAGGCCGGCCTGCTCTCGCATGGCCAGAAGCAGTTTCTGGAGATCGGCATGCTGCTGATGCAGGACCCGCAACTACTGCTGCTCGACGAGCCGGTGGCGGGCATGACCGACGCCGAAACCGAGTTCACCGCCGAGCTGTTCAAGTCGCTGGCACGCCGGCACTCGCTGATGGTGGTGGAACACGACATGGGCTTCGTCGGCAGCATCGCCGACCACGTCACGGTCTTGCACCAGGGCAGCGTGCTGGCCGAAGGCGCGCTGGAAGAGGTGCAGACCAACGAGCGGGTGATCGAAGTCTACCTGGGCCGCTGATTACGCTGATGGTTGCCACGCTCCGGCGTGGCAACCCCTACCGGGACGCTCTGCGTCCCAGCAACGCAGAGCGCCGCCAGATGCATGCCCACGCAGAGCGTGGGAACGATCAGGGCCCGCTCTACAAGGACAGAACCATGCTGCAAGTTGAACAGCTCCACCAGTACTACGGCGGCAGCCATATCCTCCGTGGCCTGTCGTTCGACGCCAAGGTCGGCGAAGTCACCTGCCTGCTTGGGCGCAACGGGGTGGGCAAGACCACCCTGCTGAAATGCCTGATGGGCCTAATTCCGGCCAAGCAGGGCGCAATTAAATGGCAAGGCCAGAGCATCGGCCATTTCAAACCACACCAGCGCGTGCACAGCGGCATCGCCTACGTGCCGCAAGGGCGGGAGATTTTCCCGCGGCTGACGGTGGAGGAAAACCTGTTGATGGGACTGTCGCGCTTCAGCGCCCAACAGGCCAAGCAGGTGCCGACGTTTATCTACGAGCTGTTCCCGGTGCTGCAGGAGATGCAACAGCGCCGCGGTGGCGACCTGTCCGGCGGCCAGCAACAACAGCTGGCCATCGGCCGCGCCTTGGCCAGCAACCCGCAACTGCTGATCCTCGACGAGCCCACCGAAGGCATCCAGCCCTCGGTGATCAAGGAGATCGGTGCGGTTATCAAGCAGCTCGCCCAGCGTGGCGACATGGCCATCCTGCTGGTCGAACAGTTCTACGACTTCGCCGCCGAGCTGGCCGACCAGTACCTGGTGATGAGCCGCGGCGAGATCATCCAGCAGGGCCGTGGTGACAGCATGCACGTCGATGGGGTGCGCGGGCTGGTGGCCATCTGATAGATGCAGGATGGGTGCCCCCCCCGCACCAGCAGCAGGCAAACCAAGCCAAGCGCACGCTGCCTCGCACCAAAACCGAGCAAAGCCTGAGGTGCTTGCACCCGCCGCATACGACAGCAAACCTCTGCCGCCGCGAGCACGCGCACTGCCCTGGCGCAAGAGGCACGGCAATTGCTCTGTCCCAGCCATGACGCTGATTCCGGACCGCCCATGAACGCACCTGCCGCCCTGTTCACCCCCAGCTGGCATGCCGAGCTAGAGCTCGCCTATGCCCGCTGCGGTGACAGCACGCGCCCGGTGCTGCGCCGCCACCAGGGCCCGTTGCGGGTGCAGAAGCACCTCTACGGCGAAGGCCCCGAAGTCTGTCAGCACATCATCGTGCACCCACCGGGCGGCATCGCCGGCGGCGACCGCCTGGAGATCAGCGCGACAGTCGGCGAGCACGCCTGGGCGCAATTGACCAGCCCTGGCGCCGCCAAGTGGTACCGTGCCGCCGGTCCGGCCCATCAGCAACTGACGCTGCGCGTCGAAGCCGGCGCCACCCTGGAGTGGCTGCCGCAGGAGACCATCGTCTACTGCGGCGCCCAGGCTGAGCTGCACACCGAGATCCAGCTGCTCGGCGATGCGCGCCTGTGCTACTGGGACATGGTCGCCCTCGGCCGCCCAGCCAGTGGCGAACGCTTCGACCAGGGCCACTTTCAGGCGCAGCTGAATATCCGCCGCGACGGCCAGCTGCTCTGGCACGAACGCCAGCGGATAACCGGAGACGATGGTCTGCTCGACTCGCCGATCGGCCTGAATGGCCAGCCGGTGTTCGCCACCCTGCTGTTCAGCGGCGAAATCGACCACGAACTGCTGCAGCGTTGCCGCGAACTGCCTGCTGCTGTGCAAGGTCAGGTACGCGGCGACCTGAGCCAACTGCCCGGCCTGCTGGTGGCTCGCTGTCTGGCCACTGAAGCCCTGCACGCGCGCGCCTGGTTGATCGAGCTGTGGCGCCTGCTGCGCCCCGCCCTGCTCGGGCGCACCGCGCTACCCCCACGAATTTGGAGTACCTGATGGACCTCACCCCCCGCGAGAAAGACAAACTGCTGATCTTCACCGCTGGTCTGGTCGCCGAACGCCGCCTCGCCCGCGGGGTGAAGCTCAACTACCCGGAGGCCATGGCCTATATCTCCGCGGCCCTGCTCGAGGGCGCCCGCGACGGCCAGACGGTAGCGGCATTGATGCACTACGGCACGACATTGCTGAGCCGCGAGCAGGTGATGGACGGCATCGCGGAGATGATCCCGGAGATCCAGGTCGAGGCCACTTTCCCCGACGGCACCAAGCTGGTCACCGTCCACCAACCGATAGCCTGAACATGACTATTCAAGACGCGACCCCAGCCGACCTGCCCGGCATCCTGGTGATCTATAACGATGCCGTGCTCAACACCACGGCGATCTGGAACGAAACCCTGGTCAACCTGGCCAACCGCCAAGCCTGGCTGGCCGAGCGCAACGCCGCCGGCTTCCCGGTGCTGGTAGCACGTAACGCCGCAGGCGAAGTATTGGGCTATGCCAGCTACGGCACCTGGCGAAGCATCGAGGGCTTTCGCCACACGGTCGAGCATTCGGTGTATGTGCGCAGCGACCAACGCGGCCAGGGCCTCGGTCCACTGCTGATGCAAGCGCTGATCGAACGAGCGCAAGCCGCCGGGTTGCACATGATGGTCGCCGCCATCGAAAGCGGTAACGCCGCGTCGATCCGCCTGCACGAACGCCTGGGCTTCATCATCAGCGGGCAGATGCCCCAGGTCGGCTGCAAGTTCGGCCACTGGCTCGACCTGACCCTTATGCAACTGACCCTCAATCCGGGCGCGGAGCCGCCAATCGCCTGAACGGAGTGACATCACCATGAACACTGCCCAACTGCGTCGCGTCACCGCCGAAAGCTTCGCCCATTACCGCCCCGGCTTGATCGAACTGCTGCTCGATGCCGTGGGCCAGGGCTGGTCTTTAGGGTTCAAGGCCGACCTGGATGCCGCGCAAGCACGGAGCTATTTCGACGAGGTGCTCAGCGACGTTGAGCAGGGCAACCTGTTGCTCTGGGTGGTGGTCAGGGACGAACAGGTGCAGGCCAGCGTGCAATTGGCGCTGTGCCAGAAGCTCGACGGTCGCCATCGTGCGCAAGTGCAGAAATTGCTGGTGCAGCAACAGGCACAACGCCACGGCCTCGGTCAGCAGCTGATGACCGCCCTGGAACAAGGGGCGCGCCAACACCAACGCGGCCTGCTGCATCTCGATATCCAGGCCGGCGCCCCGGCGGAGGCGTTCTACCGCGCGCAGGGCTACACGCGGGTGGGCGAGATCCCGGACTACACCAGCGGCCCGAACGACGACTATCACTCGACCGCCATCTACTTCAAGAGCCTGCACGGAGCGAGCGTATGATTCCCGGCGAATACCAGATCCAGCCCGGTGAGATCGAGCTCAACGCCGGACGGCGCACCCTGACCCTCACGGTTGCCAACAGCGGCGACCGACCGATCCAGATCGGCTCGCACTTTCATTTCTTCGAGACCAACGATGCCCTGAGCTTCGACCGGGCGAGTAGCCGTGGCATGCGCCTGAATATTCCCGCTGGCACTGCCGTGCGCTTCGAACCGGGGCAGAGCCGCGAAGTCGAACTGGTCGACCTCGCCGGTCAGCGCCGGGTGTTCGGCTTCGCTGGGCGCGTGATGGGCAATCTGTAACGCCGCTGGTTCCCATGCTCCGCGAGGGAACCCATGACGGGGCGCGCCGCGTCCCTGCGACGCAGAGCGTCGCCAGCCGCATTCCCACGCAGAGCATGGGAAGGATCAAATTCGAGGAGTGCCGATGAAAATATCCCGCCAAGCCTATGCCGACATGTTCGGCCCCACCGTCGGCGACAGGGTGCGCCTGGCCGACACCGAACTGTGGATCGAGGTGGAGCAGGATTTCACCACCTACGGTGAGGAAGTGAAATTCGGCGGCGGCAAGGTGATTCGCGACGGCATGGGCCAGAGCCAGCTGTGCGCGGCGGAGGTGGTCGATACCCTGATCAGCAACGCGCTGATCCTCGATCACTGGGGCGTGGTCAAGGCCGATGTCGGCCTCAAGGACGGGCGCATCGCCGCCATCGGCAAGGCCGGCAACCCGGATATCCAGCCCGACGTGAGCATCGCCATAGGCGCCGGCACCGAGGTGATCGCCGGCGAGGGCATGATCCTCACCGCGGGCGGCATCGACAGCCATATCCACTTCATCTGCCCGCAGCAGATTGAAGAAGCGTTGATGAGCGGGGTGACCACCATGATCGGCGGCGGCACCGGTCCAGCCACCGGCACCAACGCCACCACCTGCACCCCCGGCCCCTGGCACATGATGCGCATGCTGCAGGCCGCCGACGCCTTCCCGATGAACCTGGGCTTTACCGGCAAGGGCAACGCCTCGCTGCCGGAACCGCTGATCGAGCAGGTCAAGGCCGGGGCGATTGGCTTGAAACTGCACGAAGACTGGGGCACCACCCCGGCCGCTATCGACAACTGCCTGAACGTGGCCGACCAGTACGACGTGCAGGTGGCGATCCACACCGACACCCTCAACGAATCCGGCTTCGTCGAAACCACCCTGGCCGCCTTCAAGGGCCGCACCATCCACACCTATCACACCGAGGGCGCCGGCGGCGGTCATGCGCCAGACATCATCAAAGCCTGTGGCTTCGCCAACGTGCTGCCCAGCTCGACCAACCCGACCCGGCCGTTCACCCGAAACACCATCGACGAACACCTGGACATGCTGATGGTCTGCCATCACCTGGACCCGAGTATCGCCGAGGACGTGGCCTTCGCCGAGAGCCGCATCCGCCGCGAGACCATCGCCGCCGAAGACATCCTGCATGACCTCGGCGCCTTCTCCATGATCAGCTCCGACAGCCAGGCCATGGGTCGCGTTGGCGAGGTGATTACCCGCACCTGGCAGACCGCCGACAAGATGAAGCAGCAACGCGGCGCCCTGCCCGAGGACGGTGCCGGCAATGACAACTTCCGCGCCAAACGCTACATCGCCAAGTACACCATCAACCCGGCGATCACCCACGGCATCAGCCATGAGGTGGGCTCGATCGAGGTGGGTAAATGGGCCGATCTGGTGCTCTGGCGTCCAGCCTTCTTCGGGGTCAAGCCGAGTCTGATTCTGAAAGGGGGATCGATTGCCGCCAGCCTGATGGGCGACGCCAACGCCTCGATTCCCACGCCGCAGCCGGTGCATTATCGGCCGATGTTCGCCAGCTACGGCGGCTCGCTGCACGCCAGCAGCCTGACCTTCATCAGCCAGGCGGCGCTGGACGCCGGCATTCCCGAACAGCTGGGTTTGAAGAAGCAAATCGGCGTGGTCAAAGGTTGCCGCGCGGTGCAGAAAAGCGACCTGATCCACAACGACTACCTGCCCAATATCGAGGTCGACCCGCAGAACTATCAGGTCAAGGCCGATGGCCAACTACTGTGGTGTGAGCCTGCCGAGGTGCTGCCGCTGGCGCAGCGCTATTTTCTGTTCTGATGCGACAGTTCGTTGCTGCGCTTCACGCACCAGCAGCCTGCGCAGGCTTTCACACAGAGCGTGGAGGCGTGCAGATTGGCCAAGCCCTGTAAAACAAAGGCGGCTGGGCAGACGCATTAGCCCTTAAGCGTCGGCTTGCTTAAGTGACTCATAGTCGCGCAGGTAGGCGCCGGATAATTGCTCTTTCTGCGTATCGCTCAACAGCTTGCCGGCCATCTGAAAGAATTTCTGTTCCTCTTCCTGCAGATGGTGATGCACCTTTTCCGACAACTTCTTGGCTTGAGCCAGCCAGCTCGGGCTGCTGAGCTCGGTTTCCTCGAGCTCTTCAATCATCTCGTCCATTTCATGGTGCTCGGCAATCGCATGGCGCGACAGGTCCACGCCGAGGTCGTCCTGCATCAACGGAATATAGAAATTCCGCTCTTCGGCAACCGAGTGCGCCGCCAACTCCGACTTCAGCAGAGTAAACAGCGCTTGACGCTCTGAGGTATCGCCACTGGTATCGATCAGTTTTGTCGACAGCTCACGCTGCGTCTCGTGGCTTAAGCGCAAGGCTTCAAAAATAGTCATGGAATAAACCTCTTCCTTGGCAAGAAACGTTGTGAGTGATGTGACCCGCTCGGACCGGCGAAGTGCCCCACTTGGATGAATCGAACGAGAAGACACAGGTCGCAGAGGTCAATGACTACCTGTCGAATATCAAGAGAGCCCAGCCAGCCTGCAGGTTTTCAGCGCAATGATTCCATTTTGAAATCGCAGCCGTTACATTGCTGCCCCCTGAGAAATGACGCTCAGGATCGCACCCTATGGAGTAATACCTTTGAAATACGCTAGCAAAGTCATCGCTACCCTGTTGTTCGCCCTGGCCATCACCGGCTGCACGGGTACCCCGATGAAAACCCAGAATCTGGACAACGAGCAATACACCGTAGTCGGCCACAGCCAGGCCAGCGCTACCGGCCTGTTGTTGTTCGGCGTGATCCCTATTCAGCAGAACAACCGCTTCGTCCGTGCACAAAACGCAGCCATCAAGGCCAAGGGCGGCGATGCGCTGATCAATACTCAGGTTCAGGAAAACTGGTTCTGGGCATGGGTCCTGACCGGTTACACCACCACGGTTTCCGGCGACGTGGTGAAGCTGAACAGCGTTCAGTAAGCGGTCTTGCCAGACCGTCTCCAAACAGTCGGTCTGGCAGCCTTGCAGCAAACCGAGATATCGCAGCTCCGCCCTCACGTTCAGTCACCGCCGCAATCCGTTCAGGGTTGCGTGGCGAAGTAGTCGAAGGCTCTTGTGGATGGTGGAAACCCAGCTTCTCGCTCAGCGCAACTGGCTATCCTTGCTGCCTCGCCGGTTGTAACCGCCGCCCGCCTTCTGCTGTTTATCCAGTTCGGATTGACAGGCTACGCACAAGCGCACGCCTTTGATCGCTTCACGGCGCGCCAGAGGTATCGGCGCATCGCACTCCTCGCAGTGAGTCAGGCTCTCGCCGCTCGGCAGCTGGCTACGGGCGCGCTGGATGGCGTCCTCGATGCTGCTGTCGATCTGGTCTTGCACCGCACCGTCACTTGCCCAACCACCGGCCATTTCGACCTCCATCGTCGCTCGCTGAATAGCGATAGATATGGGCCGTCGAGGCTCTTTTTGCAAGCTGGACGCGTGCTGGTCGCGACGAACTGCTCGACGCTGCCCGCGGGTCGCACCGTGTTCTAGACGTTTATTCCTTCACGTTCATGAACTCCTCGGCCCAGATCAGATAGTCCTCGGGCTGAGTGTATTTGTGCGCCAACTCGGACGCGCTGAGTTCGTTGGCCACGGCCTGGCGCTGTTCGCGCAGGCAGTCGTAAGTGGCCTTGATCGCGGCGAAGTAGGCGGCATGCCCGTTGACCACAATACGCACGCCGAGGCTGGCCAGGCGGGCGTTGTCGCGCAGCTTGGGGTTGCCATAGGTGACCAGCATCAGCGGGATGCTCAGGCCCTCTGCGATCTGCTGCAGATGCTCGAAATCTTCGACACCGACGATGCAGATACCATCGGCGCCGGCCGCCTGATAGGCCTGGGTGCGGCGGATCACTTCATCCACCGGCAGCACGCCGGCATGGGTGCGGGCGATGATCGCCAGCGCCGCATCGACACGGGCTTCCAGCGCCGCACGAATCTTGCCAACGCCCTCTTCCACGGAAATCAGATCGGTGGATTTGCGCCCGAACTGGGCTGGCAGCAGGGTGTCTTCGAGGGTCAGTGCAGAAATACCGGCACGCTCAAGCTCGACCACAGTACGCATCACGTTGAGCGCATTGCCGTAGCCGTGATCGGCGTCGGCGATGACTGGCAAGCGGCTGACCCGACCGATGCGGGTGGCCTGCTCGACGAATTCGCTGAGGCTGATCAGAGCGAAATCCGGGGCGGCCAACACCTGCAAGGAAGCCACCGAACCGCCAAGGATCCCCACCTCGAAACCCAGATCGCCGGCAATCCGCGCGGACATGGGGTCGAACACCGAAGCGGTGTGATAACAGGCGTCGGACGCCAACAGGGCACGAAAAGCACGACGCAGGTCGTGATGGGAGGTTCTTTGCATGGGGGGTTCCAAGGCTTGCGGCGCAAGCCGAATAGGGCTGATCGAGTAGTTAGCTAGCTTAGCAAATTCCCCAGCCGCACTGAACCAGTCAGGCCCACAAGCGCAGACTCCGCCGACCCCGCCACTTAACGCCGCAGTTCTTGCAACCGACGCCAAGGACTCCCTGTGACTCCGCGCAAATCGTCCCCAAGCGTTCTGCGCTTTAGTGCTTTTCCGGCATCGACAATAACGCCTGGACCTCTGGGCTATCGAGGCGCTCTCGAGTCACCAGCACGGCATCCAACTCGATCTGCCGCCGAGGTGTCGTCATCTGTTGCTCGCGCATCGCGCGCTCGGCCATCCGCACCCCCTGGTAACCCATGGCGTAGGGCTGCTGCACCACCAGTGCGTCTATTTGCCCGGCGCGGAGCGCATCCAGCAGTACCCGGCCGGTATCGAAACCCACATGCAACAGCTGATCGGTCGCCTGCAGGCGTAGCAGCGCGGCATGGGTTTCGCGGGTGGTAGGGCCATTGGGGGTAAACAGCGCATCGAGATTCGGCAACTGATCGCGCAGCACCTTGAAAGTCGTTTCGGGGTTACTGCCCAGGGGCTGATCGAACACAATAGTCAGTCCCGCCTCCCTCACGGCCTGAATAAAACCTCGCCGCCGCTCGCTGGTCGAGGTAACCGCAGGGCTCATCTGAATCACGCCGACCCGCCCCTTGCCACGCAGCGCCTGCCCGAGATGCTGCCCGGCCAGCTGGCCCGCCCGATAGTTATTGGTGGCGATCACCGCCTGCACCTCGGCACCGCCGACATCCCGATCGATGTAGATGGTCGGAATACCACGGGCCTTGAGCGCCTGTACTTTGGCGATGATTTCAGTGCCACTCGGCGCAACGACCAGCGCCTTGCAACCGCGCGCGACAATCTTGTCGATCAGTTGCACCTGCACCTCGACACTGCCCTCGCGGATCGGCCCACGAAAATAGATCTCTATGTCCGCATCCAGGCCCGCCTGCAGGGCGCCGGTCTTTACCTGCGACCAGAACAGCTGAGCACTGGCCGGCACCACACCGATGCACTCCTTCGCCCAAGCCTGGCCAGCCAGCAGGCTGCACAGCGCAAGCACCGGCCCGAACCATCTAACAGCCTTGAGAAATTGCATAGATAGCTCTCCTGCGATCAGACGATCGCCACACCGCGCAGTAGCACTTTAACATCATAAAGCTAGAGCCAGGACCTGCACTCGAATGCTCTCCGCAACCGCCGAGCCCTCAAGCCATTGCGCCAATCCGCGAAGTTTAAAGGCCGCTAATCGTCGGGGTGTACAACTTTGTCACAGTCCAGCCGACAGTTGGACTGGCGGCCGAGGCCCAGGCAGGCGATCATCGACGTTCCCCTCTGCACTATGAATGACATGACCGAGACCACCCAGAACACCCCGGCAACGCACAAGCCCCGCCCGATGGTCGATTTACTGATCAGCATCCTGATTCCGTCACTGATTCTGATGAAGCTCAGCGGCGAGGCGAACCTCGGTGCCGACGGTGCTTTGCTCCTGGCCCTGGCCTTCCCCCTCGGCTGGGGCGCCTTCGAGCTGATCAAGTACCGCAAATTCAACTTCATTGCTCTGCTTGGCCTGATCAGCGTACTGCTCACCGGCGGGATCGGTCTGCTGCACCTGGACACCCGCTGGCTGGCGATCAAGGAAGCGGCGATTCCCGGACTGATCGGTATCGCTGTGCTGGTGTCGACGCGCACCCGCCACCCGCTGATCCGCACCCTGCTGTTCAACAAGTCGGTGCTCAACGTCGACAAAATCCATCAGCGTCTGGAACAAGGTGGCCATACCGAACTGTTCGAGGCCCGCCTGCTGACGGCCACCTACTGGTTGAGCGGGACCTTCTTCTTCTCCTCGGTGATGAACTACGTGCTGGCCAAGTGGATCGTCACCAGCCCGGCCGGCACCGAAGCCTTCAATGCCGAGTTGGGCCGCATGAACCTGCTCAGCTATCCGATGATCGCGATCCCCTCGATGCTGATGCTGATGGCGATCTTCTATTACCTGTGGCGCACCATCCATGGCCTGACCGGCCTCAAGCTGGAAGAGATCATGGCTAACGCCGAGCAATAATGGCGGCCCCGTCACTCCCCGACCGCGCGTCGCGACAACCGGCGTGCCTCGCCCTTTCTAGGTTTTCCCTGCGTGCTGACGCTCTCCGCCTACCTAGGCCTGTTCCTCTCGGCATTCGGCGCTGCGACCCTGCTGCCTTTGCAGTCCGAGACCCTGCTGGTCGCACTGCTATTGAGCGACAGCTACCCATTGTGGGCGTTGCTCACCGTGGCCAGCGCCGGCAATGTGCTCGGCGCCCTGGTCAACTGGCTGCTCGGCCGCTCCCTCGAACACTTCCGCCACAAGCGCTGGTTCCCGGTCAGCCCGCGCAAGCTGGAGCAGGCGCAGGGCTGGTATGCCCGCTACGGGCATTGGTCGCTGCTGCTCAGCTGGCTGCCGATCGTCGGCGATCCGCTGACCCTGGTGGCTGGCGTTATGCGCGAACCCTGCTGGCGTTTTTTGCTGATCGTCGGCCTGGCCAAGACCGGACGTTACGTGGCGCTGGCCGCAATCACCCTTAGTCTTAACTGAGCCACGCGGTCATCCGTCGCGACGACAGGCAATCGAGGCAGCATTCCCCCGCCAGCTCGCATAGAATGCGCGGCCGTTTTTTGTGCTCAGCACATCCATGTGCTTCACCCCTTCGGGGCTTGCGCGCAAAAACGCTCCCGGCGTTTTTGTGGCCATTCCACCCGTGGCGGCCAGCCTCCGGGCCGTCGCTACGCGACGTCAAAAATTTCTCCCGGTAATTTTTTCAGGAACCGTGCGCAGCATGCCTTTCTCCACTCCCGCCCGCGCTTGCGGCATCGACTTCGGCACCTCCAACTCCACCGTCGGCTGGCAACGCCCGGGCGTAGACTCGCTGATCGCCCTGGAAGACGGCAAGATCACCCTGCCGTCGGTGCTGTTCTTCAATTTCGAAGAGCGCCGCCCGGTGTATGGCCGCCTGGCCCTGCACGAATATCTGGAAGGCTACGAAGGCCGCCTGATGCGCTCGCTGAAAAGCCTGCTGGGCTCCAAACTGCTGAAGAGCGAGACCACGGTGCTGGGCAGCGCCATGCCGTTCAAGGACCTGCTCGGGCTGTTTATCGGTCAACTCAAGCAACGCGCCGAAGCCGTTGCCGAGCGCCCGTTCGAGGAAGTGGTGCTGGGCCGTCCGGTGTTCTTCGTCGACGACGATCCGCTCGCCGATCAGGAAGCCCAGAACACCCTGGTCGCGGTGGCGCACAAACTCGGTTTCAAGGACGTGTCCTTCCAGTACGAGCCGATTGCCGCCGCCTTCGATTATGAAAGTGGCATCGACCGTGAAGAGCTGGTGTTGATCGTCGACATCGGTGGCGGCACCTCGGACTTCTCCCTGGTGCGCCTGTCGCCCGAACGCCGCGCAGTGGCCGAGCGGCAGGACGACATCCTCGCCACCGGCGGTGTGCATATCGGCGGCACCGACTTCGACAAACAACTCAGCCTGCAGGGGGTGATGCCGCTGTTCGGCTACGGCAGCCGGATGAAGAGCGACGCGCCGATGCCGACCAGCACGCACCTCAACCTGGCCACCTGGCACACCATCAACGCAGTGTATGCACAGAAGTCGCAGCTGGCGCTGCAGAGCATGCGTTACGACATCGTCGACCCGACCGGCATCGACCGCCTGTTCAAGCTGATCGAGCAGCGCGCCGGACACTGGCTGGCGATGCAGGTGGAAGACAGCAAGATTGCCCTGACCGAAACCAGCATGCGACCGATTGAGCTGCGGCGCATCGAGCCGGGCCTGGTCGCCGAGCTGACCCGCGAGTTGTTCGAGAACGCCATCGAACCGTTGCTGCAGCGCATCCGCGCCAGCGTCGGGCAGCTACTGGGCAATGCCGGGGTGACTGTCGAGCAGGTCGATACGGTGTTCTTCACCGGCGGCTCCAGCAGCATTCCGGCGTTGCGCCAGAGCGTGGCGGCGATGCTGCCGAATGCCCGGCATGTTGAAGGCAACAACTTCGGCAGCATCGGCAGCGGCCTGGCCATCGAAGCGCAGAAGCGCTACGGCTGAAGCACCTAGCCCGGATGCAATCCGGGAGTGGTGAAAGGCCCGGATTGCATCCGGGCTACGCAACCATGGGAGCGCTTTCGCGGCCAAGACCGCTCACAGGGAGCCTGCGGTTAGCGTGGCACGGCCGGACGCTTAGCCGGTTTCTTGCCTTTACCTTTGCTGGCATCGTGGCGTTCTTTCGCCGCTTGCTGGTTCCTGGCAAAGGCCGCGGCCTTAGCTTCCTCGCGCTTGTCCCAAGGATTGCCGCCATCGCTGCCACGCGGCGGCAGACCGCTGTGCTGGGTGAGGATCTTGGTGGTCTTTTCCTTGGCCACTTTATGGCTGCCGGCCGGCGTGGAGTTCTTGCGCCGGGCACTCTGGTAGCTGTCGGTGGCCGGTTGATGCAACGGAATCAACTGGTTCTTGCCCGGACCGATCAAGTCGGCACGGCCCATGCGCTCCAGCGCTTCACGCAGCATCGGCCAGCCCTTCGGATCGTGATAACGCAGGAAAGCCTTGTGCAGGCGCCGCTGTGCCTCGCTCTTGACGATCTGCACGGCATCGCTCTTGTAGGTCACCTTGCGCAGCGGGTTCTTGCCCGAGTGGTACATGGCGGTGGCAGTGGCCATCGGCGAGGGGTAGAACGCCTGCACCTGGTCGGCGCGGAAACCGTTGCCCTTGAGCCACAGGGCCAGGTTCATCATGTCTTCGTCGGTGGTACCCGGGTGCGCGGCGATGAAATACGGAATCAGGTACTGCTCTTTGCCGGCTTCCTTGGTGTACTTCTCGAACATCCGCTTGAACTTGTCGTAGCTGCCTATGCCCGGCTTCATCATCTGGTTGAGCGGACCTTCCTCGGTGTGTTCCGGGGCGATCTTCAGGTAACCACCGACGTGGTGGGTAACCAGCTCTTTCACGTACTCCGGGGACTCGACGGCGAGGTCGTAGCGCAGACCGGAGGCGATCAGAATTTTCTTCACTCCCGGCAAGGCGCGGGCGCTGCGATACAGCTGGATCAAGGAGGAATGATCGGTGTTCAGGTTCGGGCAAATGCCGGGGAACACGCAGGATGGCTTGCGGCACGCGGATTCGATTTCCGGGCTCTTGCAGGCGATGCGGTACATGTTCGCGGTCGGCCCGCCCAGGTCGGAAATCACCCCGGTAAAGCCCGGCACCTTGTCGCGGATCTCTTCGATCTCACGAATGATCGACTCTTCCGAGCGGTTCTGAATGATCCGCCCTTCGTGCTCGGTGATCGAGCAGAAGGTACAGCCGCCGAAGCAGCCGCGCATGATGTTCACCGAGAAACGAATCATCTCGTAGGCTGGGATCTTCGCCTTGCCATACGCCGGATGCGGCACCCGCGCGTAGGGCATGCCGAACACATAGTCCATTTCTTCGGTGGTCATGGGAATGGGAGGCGGGTTGAACCAGACGTCCACCTCACCATGCTTCTGCACCAGGGCACGAGCGTTGCCCGGGTTGGTTTCCAGGTGCAGCACGCGGTTGGCGTGAGCGTAGAGCACCGCGTCACCACGGACTTTCTCCACCGAGGGCAGACGAATCACGGTCTTGTCGCGAGTCATCCGCGGGCTGGCCAGAATCTGCACGACCTGGGCCTCGTTCGGGTCTTCGACCGCACCCACACCCTTTTCCTGTTCGATGGCGCAGGCCTGGGTGTCCTGGGTATTCACGTAGGGGTTGATGATCTTGTCGATCTTGCCTGGACGGTCGATCCGCGTGGAGTCGACTTCGTACCAGTCTTTCGGGGTGTCACGGCGAATGAAAGCGGTGCCGCGCACGTCGGTGATGTCTTCGATCTTGTGGCCGTAGGACAAGCGCTGGGCGACCTCGACAATCGCCCGTTCGGCGTTGCCATACAGCAGAATGTCGGCGCAGGCGTCGATCAGGATCGAGTTGCGCACCCGGTCCTGCCAGTAGTCATAGTGGGCGATACGGCGCAGCGAGGCTTCGATGCCGCCGAGGACAATCGGCACATGCTTGTAGGCTTCCTTGCAGCGCTGGCTGTAGACCAGGCTGGCGCGATCCGGACGACTGCCGGCCAGGCCACCTGGGGTGTAGGCATCGTCGGAACGGATCTTCTTGTCGGCCGTATAGCGGTTGATCATCGAGTCCATGTTGCCGGCCGCGACGCCGAAGAACAGGTTCGGCTCGCCGAGCTTCATGAAGTCGTCTTTCGACTGCCAGTTCGGCTGGGCGATGATGCCTACGCGAAAGCCCTGGGATTCCAGCAAGCGGCCGATAATGGCCATGCCGAAGGACGGATGATCGACGTAGGCATCACCGGTGACGATGATGATGTCGCAGCTGTCCCAGCCCAACTGGTCCATCTCTTCCCGGCTCATCGGCAGGAAAGGCGCCGGCCCGAAGCACTCGGCCCAGTATTTTGGATAGTCGAATAACGGCTTGGCTGCTTGCATGGCGAGGACCGAGGTTTCTAGTGTTTAAACGGGGGCGGAATATAGCACAAAATTTGACCAAATCCGACCATGCCGCTGGGTTTTACGGGGCCGAACGGCCAGTGCACGCGCCCACACATATTGTGATCAACATGGTCATCTATGGCTATACTCCGAGCCACAACAGCATCGACCGAGCGGTAGTAGGGACAAGGAGTACGTGCGGTGCAGCGGTTTGTCGCCTCAATCATTTTACTGCTGAGCCTGGCAGGCACGGCCGAATTGGCCAGCGCCACCCCCATTACGCTAACCCACAGCAGCAGTGGCCTGTCCCTGAATGGGCAGATCGAGTTACTGGAGGACGATGGCGGCCAGCTGAGCATCGCCGACATGGCCGACCCTGCAGTGCAACGCCGCTTCCAGCCGGCCAACGGCCGCGCCACTGTCGGCCAGAGCCGCAACCCTTGGTGGATAAAAGTCAGCCTGCAGCGCACCCCCGACGCCCCCGCACAATGGTGGCTGGAAGTCGGCGCGGTGACGCCACTCGACTTGCAGCTGTACCTGGCGGACGGCCAGGCCGGCTGGCAGGCACGCCAGTCTGGAGAGCGGACCGGCTTTGCCCAGGGACGCGATCATCCCTATAGGCGCATGCTGTTCAAACTACCCACGCTGGGCAGCGAACCCCTGACCATCTACCTGCGCAGCTATGATCCGGCCGGCAACTCCTTCCCACTCAAGACCTGGCAACTGGATGATCTGAACCAGCTGGCAAGCCAGGAAAACCTTGGCCTGGGAGTGGTCTACGGCATGATCGCCGCCCTCCTGCTCTACAACCTGTTCATCTTCTTCAGCCTGCGCGACTCCGCCTATTTCTGGTACGTGCTGACCACCGCCGGCGCCCTGCTGATGATCCTCAGCATGAGCGGTCATGGCTTCCAGTACCTTTGGCCGCAGGGACCGGTGCCCTTCTGGCTGGACCGCATCACCCTTCCCTCGGTCTGGGGGCTCTGCGCCAGCCGCTTCACCCAGACCTTGCTGCAGACTCGCCAGCACGTGCGCTGGGCTCATTACCTACTGAGCTTCGCCTGCATCTGTTACGTCATCGCCATCAGCCTGGAGGCCTTCGGCCAGCGCAGCCTCGCTGCCTGGATCATCGCCCTGCTTTCGCTGTCCAGCATCCCCGCGGCGCTGGGCTCGGCGCTGACCCGCTGGCGTCAGGGCTATTTTCCTGCCCTTTTGTACCTCAGCGGCTACGGCTTGATCCTCGGCAGTATCAGTCTGGCACTGATGCGCACCACCGGCCTGGTGCAGCCCGCTACCTGGAACGCCTATGTGTTCCCCCTTGCGGTGGCGGCAGAATCGATCCTGTTCTCCTTCGCCCTGGCCTATCGCATTCAGATACTCAGGCAGGAAAGAGTCGCGGCCGTGCGGCAGGCTGACCGCGAAAAAACCGCCCGCCTGACTCAGATCCAGGCCAGCAGTGACGAGCTACAGGAGGCGGTGACACGACGCACCGCCGAACTAGCGGCGGCCAATGCGCGACTGTCGCTACGCGAACAGGAGCTGGAATACGCGGCCTTTCATGATCCCTTGACCGAGCTGCCCAACCGCCGCTACCTGGTCCAGCGCACCGAAACGGCGCTGGCCAACGCCGCGCGCCACCACGAAAGCGTGGCACTGATGCTGATCGACCTCGATCATTTCAAACCGATCAATGACAAGCACGGCCACGACGCCGGCGACCTGATGCTGCAAGTGATCGCCGAGCGTTTGCGCGAGCATGTGCGGGGCGGCGACACCGTGGCCCGCCTGGGGGGCGACGAATTTGCCGTACTGATCAGCGGCACCGATGCCGAGGCGCATGCCCGCGAAATTACCGAACGCCTGCTCGCCCAGCTGGCGCAACCGGTTATGTATGGCGCCGAACGGCTTAGCGTGACCATCAGCATCGGCGTGGCACTCTACCCCCAGCACGCCATGCAGTTCACCGACCTTTACAAGACCGCCGACGAAACCCTGTACAAGGTCAAGGCGCGCGGCCGTTCAGGCGCGGCAGTCTGCGGCGAGGATGGCGAACTGAGCAGCAGCACACGCCTGCACCTGGACGTGATCAAGGTCACCAGTGGGCTCTGAGACCACTGCCCCACAGATCAGCCGTTGATATAGCGACGCGGCACGCGCTGGGTCACCTTGCTCAGCAATTCGTAACCGATGGTACCGGCGGCCCGCGCCACCTCATCCACCGGCAGTTGCGCACCCCATAATTGCACCGCATCCCCCACCTGAGCGCCGGGCTGCTCCGTGAGGTCCACCGCCAGCATGTCCATCGACACCCGCCCAACCAATGGCAAACGCTGACCATTAACCAACATCAACGTCCCAACTGGCGCATGACGCGGGTAACCGTCGGCATAGCCACAGCTCACCGTGCCAATGCGCGATGGCCGCGCCGCAACCCAACTGGCGCCGTAACCCACAGCCTCGCCAACATTGATCTCGCGGATGGCGATCAGCTCCGCCGTGAGGCTCATGACCGACCTGAGCCCGAGCACTTCGGCACTCAGCTCGCTGAAGGGGCTCGCCCCATAGAGCATGATGCCCGGGCGCAACCAATCCATGTGCGCCGCCGGGATAGTCAGAATCGCCGCCGAATTGGCCAGTGAGCGCTGGGCAAAATCCAGATCGAGCAGGCCGATAAAGCGTTCTACCTGCTGCTCGGTGAGTGGATGACCGCGCTCGTCGGCGCAAGCGAAATGGCTTAGCAGGTTCAGCTCGGCAACCTGCGTCGCGCCCTGCAGACGCCCATGCCACTCACGCACAGCCGCCTCGCTGAAGCCCAGGCGATGCATTCCGCTGTCCAGTTTCAGCCAGACGCTCAAGGGCCGCCCGAGGCGTGCGACCAACAACTGCTGCACTTGCGGCGCATTGTGCAGCACCACGTCCAGGCCGAGCTGCGCGGCCACCTGGTACTCCTGCGCAGCGAAACAGCCTTCGAGCAATAGAATCCGCGCCTCGCCGTGCAACGCGCGCACCTCGGCAGCCTCCTCCAGACTGGCCACGGCAAAACCGTCGACCTCATCGTGCAGCGCCGCCACCACCTCACGAGCACCATGCCCGTAGGCATTCGCCTTGACCACGGCAAAGGCCTGGCGACCGGGCGCGCAGCGTTTGGCGACGGCGTAGTTATGGCGGATGGCGGACAGGTCGATGCTGGCGACAAGCGGGCGCATGGCTCGGGCTCGTATGCTGGAGGGGCGACCATCTTAAACCTCGCCCCTCAGGCTGCAAACGCCAGGCATTCGGTCGCCACAGCGCCGAGCCAGCGCCGCGGGCACGGGCGCGACTCATGCCGCGACGCCTGGCGCCGACCTACCCCATCGCCGCCGACAGGCGCTGCAGACTACTGACAGTAAGCTGTCAGCAGCCCTGCCTTAGAGTGGCCTCAGCAGACTGAAACGCGCCGCCAACTGCTGCCGGTGTCTGCTGCCAAAACCCATCGTCAAGGAGAGAGAAAATGAATGCGATCAACTGGTTTGAACTGTTCGTCGGCGACTTCGAGCGCGCCCGTCGTTTTTATGAGCAGACTCTGGCGCGGCCGCTGGAGGTGATGGAGAGCATGGGCGGGCGCGTGGCGCTGTTTCCCCATGCCCCGGAAAGCGGAGTCGGCGGTTGCCTGAGCGATTCTGCCGAGCAACAGAGCGGCATCGGCGGCACCCGGGTCTACCTTAATGTCGAAGGGCAATTGGATGCCGTGGTGAACCGGGTTCCGGCGGCAGGAGGCGTCATCATCCAGGGCAAGATGTCCATCGCCCCACACGGCTTCATCGCTGTGATAAAAGACAGCGAAGGCAATGAGGTGGGCCTGCACAGCATGTCCTGAATCTGCCACCCCGGGCGTGCCATTGCTCGCCCGACCACCGAGACCGCCAAGAGGGAGCATGAGACGCGCTGACCGGCTGTTCCAGATCGTGCAGTTCCTGCGTAGTCGCCGCCTGACCACTGCCCAATGGCTGGCCGAACGCCTACAGGTGTCGGTGCGCACCATCTACCGCGACATCCAGGACCTCTCGCTCTCCGGCGTACCGCTGGAGGGCGAGGCCGGCGTCGGCTATGTACTGCGCCAGCCCATGGACCTGCCGCCGCTAATGTTCGAACGCGAGGAGATCGAAGCCCTGCTGATCGGCGCGCGCATGGTCAAGGCCTGGGCCGACCCGCAGTTGCAGCGGGCCGCCGAGTCGGCGCTGGCCAAGATCCACGGAGTCTTGCCGCAAGCCCTGCGCGATGAACTCAACCGCAACCAGATGCTCGCCCCGGAGACCCGCCCGCTGCCCGTGCACTGGCTCGGCGAGCTGCGCCAGGCCATCCGGCAGCGGCATAAGCTGCTGATCAGCTACCGCGACGAAAACGGCGAGAGCAGCCAGCGCCACATCCGCCCCTTGGGTCTTTTTTTCTGGGGGCAGGTCTGGACCTTGTGCGGCTGGTGCGAATTGCGCGATGACTTTCGCAACTTCCGCGTCGACCGGGTGCAGACCCTGGACGACAGCGGCGAGACCTTCGAAACCGTAGCCGGCCAACGCCTGGAGGACTATCTCGCACGCCATGTCTGCGCCGATCAGCTGACCCCGACCTACAAGTCCTGAGCCCCTCAATCCACCCAGGCGGGCACCGCCGCCAAGCGCTTACTCGTCGTCGAACTGATAACTACCCGGCGCCAGGTTCTCGAAGCGCGAGTACTTGCCGAGAAAGGCTAGCCGCGAGGTGCCGATAGGGCCATTACGCTGCTTGCCGATGATGATTTCGGCGACACCCTTGAGTTCGGTTTCCGGGTGATACACCTCGTCCCGGTAAACGAACATGATGATGTCGGCGTCCTGCTCGATGGCCCCCGACTCACGCAAGTCAGAGTTGATCGGACGCTTGTTGGGACGTTGCTCCAGGGAGCGGTTGAGCTGCGACAGGGCGATCACCGGGCAGTTGAACTCCTTGGCCAGGGCTTTCAGCGAGCGGGAAATCTCCGAGATTTCGTTGACTCGGCTTTCGCTGCTGGAACCGGGAATCTGCATCAACTGCAGGTAGTCGACCATGATCATGGCGATCTCACCGTGCTCACGAGCCAGACGCCGGGTGCGCGCACGCATCTCCGACGGCGAGATGCCTGCGGTATCGTCGATGAACAGCTTACGGTCGTTGAGCAGATTGACCGCAGAGGTCAGCCGCGGCCAATCATCGTCGTCCAGACGGCCGGCACGCACCTTGGTCTGATCGATCCGCCCCAGCGAGGCGAGCATCCGCATCACGATGGAGTCCGCCGGCATCTCCAGCGAGTACACCACTACCGCCTTGTCGCTGCGCAGCACGGCGTTTTCCACCAGATTCATGGCGAAGGTGGTCTTACCCATGGAAGGACGACCGGCGACGATCACCAGGTCTGCCGGCTGCAGGCCGCTGGTCTGCGCGTCCAGATCGGTGAAGCCGGTGGACAGACCGGTAATCGCATCCCCCGAGTTGAACAGGGTGTCGATGCGGTCGATGGCCTTGACCAGGATATCGTTGATACCCACCGGACCGCCGGTCTTCGGCCGCGCCTCGGCAATCTGGAAGATCAGCCGCTCAGCCTCGTCGAGGATCTCTTCACCGGTTCGCCCTTGCGGCGCATAGGCACTGTCGGCGATTTCACTGCTGATGCCGATCAACTGGCGCAGGGTGGCGCGCTCGCGAATGATCTGCGCATAGGCCTTGATGTTGGCGACCGACGGGGTGTTCTTGGCCAGTTCGCCAAGGTAGGCCAAACCGCCGACCTGGGACAACTGGCCTTCCTTGTCCAGCTGCTCGGACAGGGTCACCACGTCGAACGGCTGGTTGCGCTCGGCCAGTTTGTAGATGGCGCGAAACACCAGGCGATGATCATGCCGATAGAAATCGCCATCGGAAACCTGATCGAGCACACGCTCCCAGGCATTGTTGTCCAACATCAGGCCACCGAGCACGGCCTGCTCGGCCTCTATCGAGTGCGGCGGCACCTTCAGGGCTGAGGTTTCCAGGTCATATTGCTCGGGAATGCTGATGTCGTTCATAAGGCTCTGGAGAAAATTCTGGAGTTGAAAAACAAAGGGCACGGCATCGCTTACGCAATGTCGTGCCCGATGTTAGCGGGCTTGCACCTAAGCGCAAGCCCGTTTGGCGGCTACTTAGGCAGCTACCACAACGACCCGTACGGTCGCTTCAACGTCGGAGTGCAGGTGCACCGCTACGTCGTACTCGCCAACCTGACGGATGGTACCGTTCGGCAGACGCACTTCAGCTTTGGCCACTTCCACGCCGGAGGCGGTCAGGGCGTCAGCGATGTCGTGAGTACCGATAGAGCCGAACAGCTTGCCTTCGTCACCAGCGGTTGCGGTGATGGTCACTTCCAGCTCTGCCAATTGAGCAGCGCGAGTTTCAGCAGATGCTTTCTTCTCGGCAGCCAATTTCTCCAGCTCGGCGCGACGCGTTTCGAACGCAGCAACGTTCGCAGCGGTAGCAGCGGTGGCTTTGCCTTTCGGCAGCAGGAAGTTACGGCCGTAACCAGCCTTAACGTTCACTTTGTCGCCCAGGTTGCCCAGATTGGCGATTTTTTCCAGCAGGATCAGTTCCATTTGGTAATAACCTCTTAACTTTTAACCTTCACCGTTCGCGGGGCCAGAGCCATGCTTGCGCTCGAAGCGACCACGAAAATCAAACAGGCTGTCGACAATGGCCAAAACCACCAGTAACGGATACGTCAGCTGCATAAACAGCAGCAGCGTGATGTACAACCCAACCAACCAGAACTTGGCCAGTCGCTTTTGTGCCACCAGCCCGTGCAACAGGGCGATGCCAGCGAACACCAGCGGCACACTGCACAGCGGAGTCAACATGGCCAGCTCAGGCCCCAGATTGGGACCGATCAGCATGCCAACCAGCAGCAACATCGCCGGTGCCGGCGGTAGCCTCAACGCGCGAAACTCGCGCCCGAAACCACCGGGGTTATACAACAGCGCCTGCCAATAACGCCCCAACATCAGGCTGAGCAGGCTGACTATCTGCAACAATGCCGCTATCAAACCGGTCAGCACCGGTGCAATCAGGCTATCCAGGCGCACTCGCTCGTTCACCGACATCTGCTGGTGAACCCCATCGAGCATTTGCGGCAGGAGCTTTTGCAGCTCACCTGCCATTGCCGCGATGGGTTCGCGGAACACCGCACCCAAAACCACCCCATACACCAGACCCAAGGCCACGCTGCACAGCAGCACGCGATTCCAGGACTGGCTGGCGCGCAACAACAACGCCAGCCCCAGCGCACCGAGCAACACCAACAGGGTGCGCGGCTCACCGAAATACCACCAGCCAATAGCCGGCAGCAGGGCCCAAACGAGGATGCCCAGGGCATCACTCAAACCACGCCGCAGGAGCACTAAGCTTCCGGCGGCGGCACTTAACCAGAACAACAGCGGCAATGCCGCAGAAACGACCACCACAAGAGTGGCCTGCATACGGCCGCGCATAATGAATTCAGCTAAGGCGCGCATGCGATTTATCCCTTACTACTTGTCGAGCATCCGGTCTCAGTGGCCGTGGCTGTCGGTGTAGGGCAGCAGGGCCAGGAAGCGGGCGCGCTTGATAGCGGTAGCCAGCTGACGCTGATAACGAGCCTTGGTACCGGTGATACGGCTAGGAACGATCTTGCCGGTTTCAGATACATAAGCTTTCAAGGTGTTGAGATCTTTGTAATCGATCTCCTTCACGTTTTCAGCGGTGAAACGGCAGAACTTACGACGACGGAAAAAACGTGCCATGAGAGTGGCTCCTCAATAGGTCCGTGGATTACTCGTCAGCGTTATCGCTGGCGTCGCTGTTATCACTGCTATCGCCATCGGCGGAATCAGTGTGCTCAGGACGGTCACGACGCTCGCGGCGCTCGCTACGATTTTCCTCAGCCTTGAGCATTTCAGACTGCTCGATAACGGCTTCGTCGCGACGGATGACCAGATTACGGATCACCGCATCGTTGTAACGGAAGTTGTCTTCCAGCTCAGCCAGGGCTTTGCCGGTGCACTCTACGTTGAGCATCACGTAGTGGGCCTTGTGGACGTTGTTGATGGCGTAAGCCAGCTGACGACGGCCCCAATCTTCCAGACGGTGGATTTTGCCGCCGTCTTCTTCGATCAGCTTGGTGTAACGCTCAACCATGCCGCCGACTTGCTCGCTCTGGTCCGGGTGAACCAGAAAGATGATTTCGTAATGACGCATAAATGCTCCTTACGGGTTGTAGCCTGCCACTTGCTGTGGTCAGACAAGGAGTGAATGACACTGTGTGTCTTGCCAGACGGAGGGCACAAGAGCACCTGCCGTCGCGACAAGGGGCGCCATTCTAGAGAAGCACCCTAGCCTACGCAAGGCGAACTGGTGATTATTTGAACAACCGGCCAAATACGGGGCCAGCTTGCAGATCGCGAGACTCGGCAGGTAGCCCCGCCGAGTCTTGCCAACTTGTCGCGCCCCTGAGCAGGGGCCGCGCGGATCAGGCGCGCACTTTACCCTGGCGCTGACGCAAAGCCTCGAACAGACAGACCCCAGTGGCCACCGAGACATTGAGGCTGCTAACACTGCCGGCCATTGGCAGTTTGACCAGGTAGTCGCAGTGCTCGCGCGTCAGTCGGCGCATGCCCTTGCCTTCGGCGCCCATGATCAGCACTGTCGGTCCGGTCAGGTCCTGCTGATACAGCTCCTGCTCAGCCTCACCTGCCGTGCCGACCACCCACAGACCACGCTGCTGGAGTTTTTCCAGACTGCGCGCCAGGTTGGTCACCGCCACCAGCGGTATGACTTCGGCGGCCCCACAGGCGACCTTGCGCACGGTAGCGTTGAGCGTGGCGGACTTGTCTTTCGGCACGATCACCGCCAGAGCCCCAGCGGCATCAGCGGTACGCAAACAGGCGCCGAGATTGTGCGGGTCGGTCACGCCATCCAACACCAATAGCAGCGGCACTCCTTCGGCACGATCGAGCAGCTCTTCGAGCATCGCCTCGCCCCACACCTGGCTCGGCGTGACATCAGCCACCACGCCCTGGTGCACCCCCTCGACCCACACGTCCATTTCACGACGCTCAC
Source organism: Pseudomonas taeanensis MS-3 (assembly GCF_000498575.2). GTDB lineage: Bacteria > Pseudomonadota > Gammaproteobacteria > Pseudomonadales > Pseudomonadaceae > Aquipseudomonas > Aquipseudomonas taeanensis. The sequence continues at coordinate 1,354,269 of NZ_AWSQ01000001.1, read as the reverse complement.
ACTGACCGACCGACACCCGCGCCTGGGATGCCAACTCGACCAAGGTCTGCACCCGGGGGTCATTACGCCCCTCGGCCAACCACACCTGCTTGACCCGCTTCGGGTGGTGACGCAACAGCGCTTCTACAGCATGCAGGCCATAGATCTTTTCCAACTGACTCATGATTTCGCCTTACGCTTGCGTGGACCACCCGTGCTGCCTGTAGAGGCTGCACCGGCCTTGGCCGGCCCCTTGCGGTGCTTGCTCGGCTTGCCATCTTTACTCGCTGGCTTAGCCGCCTCGCCCTTGCCGCCACGCCCCTTGCCCTTGGACTCGGCGAGTAGCGCCTGCTTGACCTCGCGACTCTTCCTCACATCGGCATTACCGTAGTGCGGGTCGCCCTTTGCCGCAGTGGCCTTGCCTGCCCGCGCACGACCAGACGGAGCCGCTGGCTCGGCACCGCGACCTTTGCGGCCGACCGGCGCGTCGATCACGCTCTGGGCCATTTCGAAGTCGATCTTGCGCTCATCCAGATCGACGCGCATGACCTTCACTTCGACACTGTCGCCCAGTCGGAAATTGCGACCGCTGCGCTCGCCTGCGAGGCGGTGATGTACAGGGTCGAAGTGGTAGTAATCGCCCGGTAGCGCAGTGACGTGCACCAAACCTTCGACGTAAATATCCTTCAGCTCGACGAAGAGACCAAAACCGGTAACGGCGGTGATCACGCCCGGGAAGGTTTCACCGACACGGTCCTTCATGAACTCGCACTTCAGCCAGTTCACCACGTCGCGAGTCGCCTCATCGGCGCGCCGCTCGGACATCGAACACTGCTCACCGAGCTGCTCCAGCGCCGGCTCATCGTAAGGATAAATGCGTGCCTTCGGCATGCTCGCGGCACCAGCCCGCTGCACATGCGGTGTGTCGCGCTTGGAGCGGATCACGCTGCGAATCGCCCGATGGATCAGCAAGTCAGGGTAGCGCCGAATCGGCGAGGTGAAGTGGGCATAGGCTTCGTAGTTCAGACCGAAGTGACCTTGGTTGTCGGCGCTATACACCGCCTGACTGAGCGAGCGCAGCATCACCGTCTGAATCAGGTGATAATCCGGGCGCTCGCGAATAGTTTCCAGCAGGGCCTGATAATCCTTGGGCGACGGGCCGTCTTTGGCTTTACCGCGGTGCAGCGACAAGCCCAGCTCCGCGAGAAACGCCTTGAGCTTCTCCAGACGCTCGGGCGGCGGGCCGTCATGCACGCGGTACAGCGCCGGGATCTCATGTTTCTGCATGAATGCCGCGGTGGCCACGTTGGCAGCCAACATGCACTCCTCGATCAACTTGTGTGCATCGTTGCGCTGAGTGGGTCGGATCTCGGCGATCTTGCGATCGGCACCGAAGATGATCCGCGTTTCCTGGGTCTCGAAATCGATGGCGCCGCGCTCATGCCGCGCAGACAGCAGCACCTGATACAGCGAATAGAGCTGTTTGAGGTGCGGCAACACCTCGCTGTACTCGCCGCGCAACGCCTTGCCCTCACTGCTCTTCGGCTGCTCGAGCATGGCACTGACCTTGTTGTAGGTCAGCCGTGCATGGGAATGGATTACCGCCTCATAGAACTGGTAATCGGTCATCTTGCCGGTCTTCGAGATGGTCATCTCGCAGACCATGGCCAGCCTATCCACCTGCGGATTGAGCGAGCACAAGCCGTTGGACAACTCCTCCGGCAACATCGGAATGACCCGCTCGGGGAAATACACCGAGTTACCACGCACCTGCGCCTCGTCGTCCAGGGCCGAACCAATTTTCACGTAATGCGATACATCGGCGATGGCCACGTAGAGTTTCCAGCCACCCGAAAACAGGCGCCAGCTACCGCCACTCTTCTCGCAATAAACCGCATCGTCGAAGTCGCGGGCATCTTCGCCGTCGATGGTCACGAAAGGCAGATGACGCAAGTCGACGCGTTTCTCCTTGTCCTTCTCCTCGACTTCCGGCTTGAGCTTGTGGGCCTCCTTGACCACCGCGTCGGGCCACACATGCGGCAGATCATAGCTGCGCAGCGCCACATCGATCTCCATGCCCGGCGCCATGTAGTTGCCGACCACCTCGAGCACATCGCCCTGTGGTTGGAATCGCGGAGTCGGCCAGTGGGTAATTTTTACCTCGACGAACTGCCCTTGCTTAGCCCCGTTATTGCGCCCAGGCGTTACCAGAACTTCCTGCTGAATCTTCGGGTTGTCGGCAACCACGAAGCCGATACCGCTCTCTTCGTAGTAACGACCCACGATACTTTCATGGCCACGAGAGATCACTTCGACAATCGCCCCCTCACGACGGCCACGTCGATCGAGACCAGAAACGCGCGCCAAAGCCCGATCGCCATCGAACACCAGACGCATCTGCGCCGGGCTGAGGAACAGGTCATCACTGCCATCGTCGGGAATCAGGAAACCGAAACCATCGCGATGGCCGCTGACGCGCCCAAGGATCAGATCGAGCTTGTCCACCGGGGCATAAGTGCCGCGCCGGGTATAAATCAGCTGACCGTCACGCTCCATAGCCCGCAAGCGGCGGCGCAAGGCCTCGACCTGCTCGTCGCTGACCAAGCCGAGCTCTTCGACCAGCTGCTCGCGATTTGCAGCGGAGCCACGCTCGGCGAGGTGCTGCAGAATCAGCTCGCGACTCGGAATGGGGTTTTCATATTTTTCCGCTTCACGAGCGGCCTCGGGATCGAGGGATTGCCAATCGGCCATTAGAGAGAGTTCACCTTTTCTATATAAAGTCGGTTTTCCATATGCCTATTGAAGCGCGAAACCACTGCTTGGGTCAGCCCGACACACGGAATAAAATTTTTTAACCCCAGGGGTTTACAAGTAAAAAGTCGATCCGTATTATGCGCGCCACAACGACGGCAAACGTAGTTGTAGTTGATAGCAAACGAACATAATTTGCAATCTACGCCCAGGTGGTGAAATTGGTAGACACGCCAGCTTCAGGTGCTGGTGACCTTACGGTCGTGGAAGTTCGAGTCTTCTCCTGGGCACCAATTCAAAAAACCGAGCCAAGCGCTCGGTTTTTTATTGCCTGAAAATAGGGCATTTATCACAGCGACGCACAACTAGCAGCTAACACACAAGGCCCAGCGCACAAGTCGCCACCGAGCCCTCCACCACGCCACCGTTAAACGCGGAACTGACCCAAGCTAGCCTTTAGCTGAGCAGCCAGACCATCGAGCTCCCGACCACTACTCGCAGTCGCCGCCACCGCCTCGGCCGCGCGCTGAGCCTCGGCATGAATCACCTCGACCCGCCCACGCACCGCACCCGCCCCCTCGGCCTGATGGGCCGCAGCCAGAGTTGCGGCATTAATTGCACCATGCACCTCCTCCACCGCAGCCTGGACAGACTGCTGCACCAGATCGCTTTCACGCAACGCCGCCAAGCCCTGATTCGCCTGCTGCGCCGCCTGACCTATGGCAGCAACCGCCTCCCGCGCCCCCTTTTGCAACCCCTCGATATGCGCCTGAATATCCCCAGTCGACTGCTGGGTCTTGCTTGCCAGCGCGCGCACCTCGTCGGCCACCACTGCAAAACCGCGACCACTCTCGCCCGCCCGTGCCGCCTCGATGGCTGCGTTCAACGCCAGTAGGTTGGTTTGCTCGGCAATACCATGAATCACCGTCAACACCACCTCGATCTGCTCACTTTGCCGCGCCAGCCGCTCAATCACTCCAGTGCCGGTTTCGACGCGCAGCACCAACTCCTCGATCGAACCACCCACTCGCGCCGCAATCGCCGCATTGTCTTGAGCCGCCTGACGGATCGCCGCCACCCGCCGCAAGGCCTCCTGCATGGCCTGGCTTTCCGCCTGTGCCTCGTCCGCCATCAGCGCCAAGTCCTGCAGGCTGCCGGCCACCTCGTCGCGCTGGCGCCCGGCCGCGGCCTCAGCCGCCGCACTGCGCGAAGCCAGATGAGCAATTTCGTGCCCCGTGCGTACAGCCACCTCTCCCGCCTCACGCACGATAGGCTGTAGCTTGGCCACGAAACGATTGACTGCCGCCGCCATGTCGCCAATTTCATCCCGGCTGTCCAACTCAACCCGACGCGTCAAATCACCCTCGCCCGCCGCCCAGTCATTCAGCACCGCAATCAGTGTATGCAGCTTGCTGACCACCCGACGCCCCAACACCAGCGCCAATACCAACAAAATCGCCAGCCCGACCAGCGCCAAGCCCAGACTGATACTCCAACGCAAGTCCGCAGCGGCGCGCTCCACCACCACCCGACTGCTTTGCTCCATACCGCCAGCCGCCTCGCGCGCCGCATTCAACCGCGCCGCCAATGCCGCACTACTGTCCGCCGCCGCCCCACTCAAACTCTCGGAGACCAATCGACCACTGCCATCGATCAACGCCGCAAAACGCTGATCCAGCGCGGTCAACTCCTCATCCACCGCGACCGTCGACACCCCCAGCAGCACTCTACCGATCTCCTCGCCCATCGGACTGATTGACGCCTCAGCGAGATAGACACCGGGATCTGCGGAAGCAGCCTGGAGCACCTTAGCCAGCGCACCGCGCCCCTCGCCCTTGGCCTGCAGCGCCTTCACCCGCGCATCCTGGCGATTCAAGTGCCGCGTCAGACGCTTGCCCTCGGCATCGAAATACACAGCAAAGAGCACCGCTGGATTGCGATGAGCCACCCTCACCAACTCGGTTAACGCCGGCGCATCATTATCCCAGACCGCCTTGGGTGCGACGGCCGCAAGCAGCTGCGCCAGATCGTCCGCCGAACTCTGGAGATTAGCCTCCAACACCCCACGCAACTGCGCCTGCTCCTCCGACAATCGCGCCGAAAGGCCTTCTGCCAGCTGCGCCTGAGTCCGCACGGAAAGACCTTCAAGACTGCCCTTCACCTCACGCCCAGCTTGCCCCAACTCTTCCTCCAGGCGCCGGATATCGGCCCGCAGCCCGGCCCCCAGGTCAGCGACCAGGGTCGCAACCGTCCCACGCGTCAATACAACCGCCACGAGCACCTGCAACAGCAATGCGACACCCAAGGCCAAGAAGACTGGCCGCAGCAAGCGACTGTGCAACAACGAAAGAATGGCAGACACAGCAAATACTCCTAACGACCGTACGAGCTATAACGGCGGACTCAAGGATTTATTAAGCCCCACACAACAACCAATGACTTTGCGAGACCAGAAAACGACAAAGGGTCGCTCATGGCGACCCTTTGTCCATACGCACAACTATCGATCAGGCAAACGGATGACGCAGCACGATGGTTTCCTCGCGATCCGGGCCAGTGGAAACGATGTCGATGGGCGCCCCCACCAACTCCTCCACACGCTTGATATAGGCACGCGCAGCAGGCGGCAGCTCGTCCAGACTCTTGGCACCCAGTGTCGACTCGCTCCAGCCCGGCACGTCTTCGTACACCGGCTGCAAACCCAGGTAGCTGTCGGCATCGGTCGGCGCATCGACCAACACGTCGCCATTCTGGTCTTTGTATCCGACACAGATGCGAATGGTTTCAAGACCATCGAGCACGTCGAGCTTGGTAAGGCACAGACCGGAGATGCTGTTGATCTCGATGGCACGACGCAGGATCACCGCATCAAACCAACCACAACGACGGGCGCGGCCAGTAGTGGCGCCAAACTCGTGGCCACGCTTGGCGAGGAAGACACCGGTCTCATCGAACAATTCAGTCGGGAATGGGCCCGAGCCGACGCGAGTGGTGTAGGCCTTGGTAATACCGAGGATGTAATCCAGGTACAGCGGACCAAAACCCGAGCCCGTAGCGATACCACCAGCAGTGGTGTTGGAGCTGGTGACATAGGGATAGGTCCCGTGATCGATATCCAGCAGCGAACCCTGGGCACCCTCGAACATGATGTCCTTCTCGGCACGACGCAGGTCGTGTAACACCGCGGTGACATCGGCCATCATCGGCTTGAGCAGCTCGGCGTACTCCATGCACTCATCCAGAGTTTTCTGGAAGTCGATCGCCGGCTCCTTGTAATAGTTCTGCAGCACGAAGTTGTGGTAATCCAGCAATTCACCGAGCTTGGCGGCAAAACGCTCACGATGGAACAAGTCACCAATGCGCAGCCCGCGGCGCGCAACCTTATCCTCATACGCCGGACCAATGCCCCGACCGGTGGTGCCGATCTTCGCGTCGCCACGGGCCTTCTCGCGCGCCTGATCAAGAGCGACGTGATAGGACAGGATCAGCGGGCAAGAAGGGCTGATCCGCAGGCGCTCGCGCACCGGCACACCTTTCTCTTCCAGCTTGATGATCTCGCGCATCAGAGCATCGGGCGCAACCACCACGCCATTACCGATCAGGCACTGGACGTTTTCGCGCAGGATGCCCGAGGGAATCAGGTGCAGAACGGTTTTCTCGCCGTTGATCACCAGGGTATGACCGGCATTGTGACCACCCTGATAACGCACAACGGCTGCAGCCTGTTCGGTCAGCAGGTCGACGATCTTACCCTTGCCCTCATCGCCCCACTGGGTGCCCAGGACTACGACATTCTTACCCATAACACTTGTCCTCTTCGCGCAAGCTTGATGTCGGCCGCAGCCGACGGAAACAATTCAGGACGCCAGCGGCGCCACCTGCCAACGGCCATCGCTCAACAACAACTGGCGATCACAGCCCGCCTCATGCGCATCAGCCAACGCTTGCCCAGGCAATGCCTGGACGACCCGCGAGCCTTCGCCGCGCAGTTGCTGCACCGCCTGCCACAGATAGACATCATGATTGTCCGGCGCCCAGATACCGGCCGACGGCTCCACCAACTGCATCCGCCCCAGACTGACCAGGGTTTTCAAATCAGTAGAAAACCCCGTCGCCGGGCGTGCGCGACCGAAATCGGCGCCGATGTCATCATAACGACCGCCCTGGGCAATCGACTGGCCGACACTCGGCACGAACGCCGCGAACACCACACCCGTGTGGTAGTGATAGCCACGCAACTCGCCCAGATCAAAGTACAGCGGCAACTCCGGGTAACGCAGACTCAGCGCATCGGCAATCGCCAGCAAATCATCCAGCGCGGCATGCACGTCATCCGGCGCCTCAACCAGACAGGCCTGGGCCAGATCCAGCACTTCACGGCCACCACAGAGCTCGGCCAAGGCGCGCAGCATCTTGCTCAGCGGCGCTGGCAGCGACTCGGTCAGTGCCGTGATCTCATCCATGGCCTTGCGCTGCAGCGCATCGAACAACTGCTGCTCGACCTCACTGGACAACCCAGCCTCACGTGCCAGGCCGCGATAGATACCAACATGCCCAAGGTCCATATGCACGTCCGGCACTATCGCCAGCTCGAGCATGTCCACAAGCAGACTGATGACCTCGACATCGCTGGCCGGGCTGGCATCACCATACAACTCAGCGCCCAGCTGGATAGGGCTGCGCGAGGTGGTCAGCGCGCGCGGCTGAGCGTGCAATACGCTACCGGCATAGCACAACCGACTCGGCCCTTCGCGCCGCAAGGTATGCGCATCGATACGCGCCACCTGCGGCGTGATGTCTGCGCGAAAGCCCATTTGCCGGCCGGACAGCGGATCAGTCACCTTGAAGGTGCGCAGATCCAAATCCCTGCCCGCACCAGTCAGCAGTGATTCCAGATATTCGATGTGCGGCGTCACCACGAACTCATAGCCCCAGCGCTGAAATAGATCCAGCATCTCGCGACGCGCCACTTCGATGCGCGCCGCTTCCGGCGGCAGTACTTCTTCGATGCCATCTGGCAGTAGCCAGCGGTCTACCGTTGCCATTTCGCCATTCCCCTCTTGATCCGGGCGGCACAAGCCATCAGTGAAGCAGATAAAGGAGAGCCGTACCCAGCAGCATGCTGGCCAGCCCCATCAGACGTAGCTGTCGATCCGACAGCCGTACCAGCTGTTCGATCACCCCACGCCAACGGCGTGGGTAGAGAAAGGGCAGGATGCCTTCCAGCACTAACACTAAACAAATCGCAATGCTCAGTTCCTGCCACATGATTCCCACAGACGCAAAAAAGCCGGGATTATCCCGGCTGCCGCATCATACCACGTTTTCTGCGACGGTCACCCCGGCGGACGGCTAGCGCCCGCCGGGGCTCGACTCAGGGCTTGGACTTTTCCAGATAACGGAAGAAGTCGCTGTTGGGGTCGAGTACCAGCACATCACTCTTGTCCGCGAAGCTTTCACGATAAGCCTTCAAGCTGCGGTAGAAAGAGTAAAACTCTTGATCCTGACCATAAGCCCCGGCATAAATTGCCGCGGCCTGAGCATCGCCCTCACCGCGCAGCTCTTCAGCCTGACGGTAAGCTTCTGCCAACAACACGCGCCGCTGACGATCCGCATCGGCACGAATCCCCTCGGCCAATTCCCTGCCCTTGGCCCGATGCTCACGCGCCTCACGCTCACGCTCAGAACCCATGCGATCGAAGACACTGCGGTTCACTTCTTTCGGCAGGTCGATACCCTTGACCCGCACATCCATCACCTCGATACCCAGCTCCCGCTGGGCAGCACGGTTCAGCGAAGCAGTCACATCTGCCATCAAGGCGTCGCGCTCACCAGACACCGACTCATGCAGCGTACGCTTACCGAACTGGTCGCGCAGCGAGGCTTCCAGACGACGCGACAGGCGCTCGTCGGCAATCTGTTTGATCCCGGAGGTCGCCGTGTAATAGCTCTCGGCATCCTTCACTCGCCACTTGGCGAATGCGTCGACCATCAGCGCCTTCTTCTCCAAGGTCAGGAAGCGCGAACTGGACGCATCGAGCGTCAGCAGGCGTCCATCGAACTTGCGCACCTGGTTAACGTACGGGATTTTCACATGCAGGCCCGGCTGCACATCAGGCTCAACGATACGGCCGAACTGCAATAGCACCGCGCGCTCGGTTTGCGCCACGATATAGAAGCTGTTCCAGGCGACCAGCGCCAGCACCACGCCAACTATCAGGGCGATCAGCGATTTATTGCTCATCAGCGGCTCTCCCTCGAACGTAGCCCGGACTGTCGCGGATCACTGCTCACCCGCGCGCCCAGATCGCTAGCACCAGCACCAGAGACTGCACCAGAGGCAGTGCTGCTGCGGCCATCGATCATTTTATCCAGCGGCAGATAGAGCAAGTTGTTCTGCCCCTTCTCACCGGTCACCAACACCTTGCTGGTATTGCTCATTAGCTCCTGCATGGTGTCCAGATACAGACGCTCACGCGTCACTTCCGGCGCCTTGCGGTACTCAGCTACCAGCGCAGTGAAACGATCCGCCTCACCCTGAGCACGCGAGACCACTTCATCGCGATAACCACTGGCATCCTCGAGCAAACGCTGAGCTTGGCCACGCGCCTCAGGCACCACACCATTGGCATAGGTTTCGGCCTGGTTCTTCTCACGCTGCTCGTCTTCTCGCGCACGAATCACGTCATCGAAGGCCTCTTGCACTTCGCGCGGTGCAGCCGCACTTTGCAAGTTCACCTGAGTCACGGCAATGCCGGTGCGGTAGGTATCGAGGAAACGCTGCAAGCGCTCCTTGACCTCACTGGCCATCAGCTCACGACCCTCGGTCAACACCTGATCCATCTCGGTGGAACCCACCACATGGCGCACGGCACTGTCGGTCGCATGCTGCAGACTCATCTCCGGCTGATCGACGTTGAGCACGAAGTCCTGCAAGTTACTGATCTTGTACTGCACGGTCAGTGGCACTTCGATGATGTTCTCGTCCTCGGTGAGCATCTGCCCTTGCTTGCTGTAAGCACGCTCACGAGTGACGTTCTCCTGGAATTTACGATCGATCGGCGGGAAGTAGATATTCAGGCCCGGCCCAACGGTTTCGTAATACTTACCGAAACGCAGCACCACCGCCTGCTCCTGCTCATCGACCACATAGATCGCACTGTACAGCCATATGGCGGCCAACAAGCCCAAGCCAACGAATAGCAAGCCGAAGCCACCACCCTTGCCAGCGCCATCGTCACTGCCACGTTTCTTACTGCCACCGAACAGCCCATTCAGGCTTTCCTGCAGCTTGCGGAAGGCCTCGTCGAGATCCGGCGGCCCCTTGCGATCGCCGCCACGGCGCCCACCCCAAGGATCCTGATTGTTCGAGTTGCCACCCGGCTCATTCCAAGCCATAGCGCTCTCCATACTGATAAAGCAAAGACGCACCCACGGCGCGCCCGCTAATGCTACCGAATGCCCACCGTCAGCGGCGAAACCACTGCAACAGGCTTTATTGCAAAGTGTGTTGCTCGATAAATTCCAGCGGCTTCAGCCCTTCCCGACTGACCAGCCGATTCAACTCCACGCGAGGCAAGCGCACCGCCAGCAGGCTGCTGCCATCTTCGGCATGCCCCTCGCTCTGCACTACACCCAACGCGAAAAACTGCGCACGCAACCGCGCCAACTGCTGCGGCAAGTGTAACGTGCCGACAAACAAGTCATGCCCCAACAACTCGGCAATCGCCTGCTCCAGCAATGGCAAACCCCGCCCATCCCGTGCTGACAGCCACACCCGCTGCGGCTTGCCCTCGGCATTCCGCTGAATTTGCGGCTCGACGCCTTCGAGCAAGTCCAGCTTGTTATACACCTCAAGCACCGGCAACTCATCGGCACCGATTTCACCCAGCACTGCCATCACCTGCTCGATCTGCGCCATACGCTCAGGCTCATGGGCATCGATCACATGCAGCAGCAGGTCCGAGTTGCTCGATTCTTCAAGCGTCGCGCGAAAAGCCTCGACCAACTTATGCGGCAAATGCCGAATAAACCCCACAGTATCGGCCAACACCACCGGCCCCAGATCATCCAGTTCCAACCGACGCAGGGTCGGGTCGAGCGTGGCGAACAGCTGGTCGGCAGCATAGACCTCCGAGCGAGTCAGTGCATTGAACAGGGTTGACTTGCCGGCGTTGGTATAACCGACCAGAGAGACCGAAGGGATGTCCGCGCGCTTGCGCCCACGGCGCGCCTGCTCGCGCTGGCTACGCACCTTTTCCAGTTTCTGCTTGATCTGGCGGATGCGCACACGCAAAAGACGACGGTCAGTTTCCAGCTGGGTTTCACCCGGACCGCGCAAGCCTATACCACCCTTCTGCCGCTCCAGGTGGGTCCAACCGCGCACCAGCCGAGTGCTCATATGATCCAACTGAGCCAGTTCGACCTGCAACTTACCTTCGTGAGTACGCGCGCGCTGGGCGAAGATATCGAGAATCAGGCCGGTACGGTCCAGCACTCGACACTCGAATACGCGCTCGAGGTTGCGCTCCTGACTCGGCGTGAGGACGTAATTGAAGATGACCAGATCAGCTTCAAGAAGCTTGACCTGGTCTCGTAACTCTTCGACCTTGCCACTGCCGATCAGGTACTTCGCCGTTAGGCGATTGCTCGGCACACTGAGAAAGGCCACCGCATCGGCGCCGGCCGAGAGGGCCAGCTCCTGAAATTCTTGCGGGTCTTCGCGCGCCTCGGAGTCTTGGCCGTCCAGATGAACCAGAATGGCCCGCTCCCCACCTTCATGACGCTCGAAGAACAATGCAGCCTCCTAAATCAGGCGTTACCAGGTTCGGCTTCAGCTTGCTCGCTCTCGGCACTCGGCAGGCGCACCGGACGGCTCGGCACCACAGTGGAAATAGCGTGTTTGTAAACCATTTGGCTGACCGTGTTTTTCAGCAGAATCACGAACTGATCGAAGGACTCGATCTGGCCTTGCAGCTTGATGCCATTGACCAGGTAAATGGAAACCGGGACGCGTTCCTTACGCAGGGTATTGAGGTAAGGGTCTTGTAGCGAATGCCCTTTTGACATGTGCCGCACTCCTTTAAGGATCAAAAATAAATAGTTTTAGTAAACCAACAAACGGCTTTAAGTCGTCTTACCCCCAAGGATAGACGGCCAACGGCAAGGTCTCAGGTCAATATGGAGACCGACGCCAAGTATTTCAAGGCGCGCGGCAGATTGTCACAGGCCAGGCTATCCAACCAATGCAAGTCGGCCCAACTGCGCAACCAGGTGAACTGTCGCTTGGCCAGCTGGCGCGTGGCAATGATCCCACGCTCCTGCATCTGCGCCTCACTCAGATTTCCTTCCAAGTATTCCCAGACCTGGCGATAACCCACCGCCCGTATAGACGGCAGCCCCGCGTGCAAGTCACTTCTCTGACGCAGCCGTTCGACCTCGTCGACAAAGCCCTGTTCCAGCATCAGCTGAAATCTTTGCGCAATTCGTGCATGCAACACCTGGCGCTGCGCCGGAGCGATGGCCAAGTGCGCGACAGTATAGGGGAGCTGACCTGCTCCCGGGCTCGCGCCAATAGACTTTTGCGCCGCCTGGCGCTGGCGGTGAGCGGTCATGCTCACGCCGCTGAGCCGATACACTTCAAGAGCACGGGTCAGGCGCTGCGGGTCGTTGGGATGAATTCGCGCCGCCGACTCAGGATCGACCGCCTGCAACTCGCGATGCAGGGCATCCCAGCCCTCAGCCAGGGCACGCGCCTCCAGCTCTGCGCGTACTTGCGGGTCGGCACTGGGCATATCGGCCAGACCATCAAGCAATGTCTTGTAATACAACATGGTGCCGCCGACCAGCAGCGGAATACGCCCCCGGGCGGTGATCTCCGCCATCGCCGCCAGCGCATCGACCCGAAACTCGGCGACCGAGTAGCCTTCAGACGGGTCACGAATATCGATCAAACGATGGGGAAACTCCGCCAGCACCGCCTTATCGGGCTTGGCTGTGCCGATGTCCATGCCGCGATAGACCAACGCCGAGTCGACGCTGATCAGCTCGCACGGCAGCACCCGCGCCAACTCCAGGGCCAGGTCGGTCTTACCGGCAGCGGTAGGCCCCATGAGGAAAATCGCCGGAGGCAAGCGCTCAGCCATGCTCGAGGACTCGCTGAACGGCGCTAATGCGGGCCCGCCCCGCCCCCTTAACGGCCACGCAGGAACAGCTTATCAAGGTCGTCCATGCCCATCTGCGTCCAGGTCGGACGACCATGATTGCACTGACCACTGCGCTCGGTGCTCTCCATATCCCGCAGCAAGGCATTCATTTCCGGCAGCGCCAAACGCCGATTGGCGCGTATCGCGCCGTGACAGGCCATGGTGCCGAGCAATTCGTTGAGGTGCGCCTGAATGCGATCACTGGTGCCGTACTCAAGCAAATCTGCCAGCACGTCGCGCACCAACTGGGTCGCTTCGGCTTGCTTGAGCAATGCTGGAATCTGCCGAATCGCCAGACTTTCCGGTCCCAGCCGCTGCAACTCGAAGCCGAGCTTCTGAAACCAGCAGCCATGCTCTTCGGCGCAGTCCGCTTCGCGCTGACTAACCGCAACGGATTCGGGCACCAACAGCGGCTGGCCCCGCAGCCCCTCACTGGCCATGGCGACTTTCAGGCGCTCATAGGTGATCCGCTCATGGGCCGCATGCATGTCGACCACGACCAAGCCCTGAACATTCTCGGCGAGGATGTACACGCCTTTCAGCTGGGCAATGGCATAGCCCAGCGGCGGTATATCGCCCTGCGCCTCAGGCAAGCTCGCAGGAACCGCCCCAGGCGAAGAGGTCAGCGGCGAGAAAAACTCACGGTACGCCCCCTGAGCCTCGGCTGTCGGCAACGCCGCACCGGGCCGGGGCGCCTGATAGCCGGCACCGGCCGAGCGCCAGACCGACTCAGGCGGTGTGCGCTCCAGCACACTGGCGGCCAGGCCGATTTCGCCTTGCGGGCCGAACTCCCCGGCAGCAGGGCCAGTCGCCCGAACCATCTCGGTAGCCGCCGCAGGAGCCGCCAACTGGTCTTCCGGGCGCACATCACCCAGCGCGCGGTGCAAGGTGCCATAGAGAAAATCGTGCACCATCCGCCCGTCGCGGAAACGCACTTCGTGCTTGGTCGGGTGCACGTTGACGTCGACCACCGACGGATCGATATCGAGAAACAGCACGAAGGTCGGATGCCGACCATTGAACAGCACATCGCGATAGGCCTGACGCACGGCATGTGCGACCAGCTTGTCGCGCACCATGCGTCCATTCACGTAGAAATACTGCAGGTCCGCCTGACTGCGAGAGAAGGTCGGCAAGCCGACCCAACCCCACAAGCGCAAGCCGTTACGTTCGATCTCGATAGGCAGTGCCTGCTCCAGAAAGCCCGCGCTACACACCGAGGCGACGCGACGCCCGCGACTGATCTCATCGTTTGCTTCGTGCAGCCCCAGCACGGTCTTGCCGTTATGGCGCAGATGAAAGGCCACATCGAAACGCGCCAAGGCCAGGCGCTTGATGACTTCCTGCAGGTGATCGAATTCGGTTTTTTCGCTCTTGAGAAACTTGCGCCGTGCCGGGGTATTGAAGAACAGGTCACGCACCTCGACCGAGGTGCCAACCGGATGGGCAGCGGGCTGTACCCGCGGCTGCATGTCGCGCCCTTCAGTCTCCACTTGCCAGGCCTGTTCGGCGTCGGCGGTACGCGAGGTCATGGTCAGCCGGGCAACCGAGCTGATCGACGCCAAGGCTTCGCCGCGAAAGCCCAGGCTCAGTACCTGCTCGAGGTCTTCCAGCTCACGGATTTTGCTGGTGGCATGTCGCGCCAGAGCCAGCGGCAGATCGTCGGCCGGAATGCCACTGCCGTCGTCACGCACGCGCAGTAGCTTGACGCCGCCTTGCTCGACATCCACCTCGATACGTTTGGCGCCGGAATCCAGACTGTTTTCCAGCAACTCCTTGATCACCGACGCCGGGCGTTCGACCACCTCACCGGCGGCGATCTGGTTGGCCAGCCGCGGACTGAGTAACTGAATGCGCGCACTGTCACTCATGGCTGCACCGCTAAGGTGGTGGCCGGAATCTGCAGGGTCTGACCCACCTTGATCAAGTCAGAGCTCAACGAATTAGCGCGACGCAGGGCGCCCAGGCTGACCTGATAACGCTGGGCGATCAGCGCCAGGCTTTCACCGGGACTGACTAGATGATCACGCGGCCCCTGGGCGATCTTGCCGTTGTCGCGCATCCACGCGATATAGGTGCCTGGCGGCGGATTCTGCTGAAAGAACTGACGCACCCCTGCCTGAATCGAGCGGGCCAGGACCTGCTGATGGCTGGCCGAGGCCAGCTTCCGTGCTTCATTAGGGTTGGAAATAAATCCGGTCTCGACTAGGATCGAGGGAATATCCGGCGACTTCAACACCATGAAACCGGCCTGCTCGACCCGTCGCTTATGCAGAGGAGTGATCCGGCCGATATTGCTCAACACCTTTTGCCCGACATTCAGGCTGGACGACAGCGAAGCGGTCATCGACAGGTCCAACAACACCCCCGCCAACATCCGATCCTTGTCATCCAGACTGACATTACCGGCTCCCCCGATCAGGTCCGACTGGTTTTCCGTATCGGCCAGCCAGCGCGCGGTTTCCGAGGTCGCGCCACGGTCCGACAAGGCGTACACCGAGGCACCAAAAGCCGCGGCACGTGGCGCCGCATCGGCGTGAATCGAGACAAACAGATCGGCGCCCTTCTTGCGGGCAATCTCGGTACGTTTGCGCAACGGAATGAAATAGTCACCGGTACGCACCAGCTCGCCCCGAAAACCCTTCTCCGCACTGATCTGGCGCTGCAGTTCCTTGGCCAGGGCCAGGGTCACATGCTTCTCATACTGTCCCTTGACTGGGGACAGCGCGCCCGGGTCCTCGCCACCATGCCCCGCATCGATGGCGATGACGATATCGCGCTTGCTGCTGGGCACCGGGGTTAGCTTAGGCGGCGCCTGGGTCGGAGTAACGGGCACAACGGGGGCACTGGCGACTGTGGTCGCCGGCAGGCTGGGGGCCCCCGCTTCCTGGTCGAACAGGTCGACCACCAGACGGTGGCCATACTGCTGGTTGGGCGCCAGGGTAAAACTTTTCGGCGTCACCGACGCCGACAGGTCGATCACCACCCGCAGGTCTTCGGCCGTGCGTTGCGCCGAGCGCACGGCGGTAATCGGTGTATTGCTCAAGACCAGCTGATCGAGTTGAGTGGCGAGCTTGCCCCCCCTGACATCGATCACGATGCGATCCGGCGCGCTGAGGGTGAAGACGCTGTGCTGGACTGGCCCGGACAGATCGAACACCAGTCGCGTGTTATCCGGCGCACGCCACAATCGCACACTGCGCACATCCGAAGCGGCGACAACCTCGGCAGCGAACGCCGCCAATACCACTCCAACCGCGATGAAACGCGCGCTTATGCGCATAGCCAACCCCATTATTTAACTCATGCTCCGGTGGCCAAAGCGGCACACCAGGTCTCACCGCACACAGTCTGCCCGCGTACTCGCAGCAAGCGTCCAGGCGCTTGCGCAGTAATGGTAATGTCCAGGTCAGCCTTTGGCAAAAAACCGGCACCGCGTTGTGGCCACTCGACCAAGCACAGCGCATCGCCCTCGAAGTAGTCGCGAATCCCCAGGTACTCCAACTCCTCCGGGTCGACCAGCCGGTACAGGTCGAAATGAAAGGCCCGGACACTGCCTATTTCATAAGGCTCGACCAGGGTAAAGGTCGGGCTTTTTACCGCACCAACGTGCCCCAGACCGCGAATAATCCCGCGCGACAGGGTGGTTTTGCCAGCCCCCAGGTCGCCATGCAGGTAGATGATGCCACGCCCGTCACTCACCTGCGCGATACGCGCGCCCAACTCCAGCATCGCCGACTCATCGGCGGCATACAGCTCTACTTCAGACAAACCGACTGCTCCTGCAATAACTGACGAATGGCAGCGCACAAATCACTGGCCGCCAACCCACACCCTTGTTCAGCCAGTCGCTCACCGGCACTCGCATGCAACCAAACGCCCAGAGTCGCGGCGGCAAATGCCGGCAGCCCCTGGGCTAACAGCGCACCAATCAATCCGGCCAGGACATCACCCAAGCCCGCACCCGCCATAACGGGATGGCCACGATCACACAGCAGCAACTGCCCCGCCGGATCGGCGATCAGGCTGCCCGCACCCTTCAGCACGCATACTGCCTGATAACGCTGAGCGAGCGCGCGCGCCGCGCTCGGCCGGTCGGCCTGGACCTCGGCCGAGGTGATCCCCAGTAGGCGTGCGGCCTCGCCAGGGTGCGGGGTGATCACGCCATTGCTCGGCATGTCGACCGCACCCGCCGCCAGCATATTCAAGGCATCGGCGTCCCACACCTGCGGCGCCGCGCTAATCGCCGCGACCGACAACAGGCTACGCCCCCACGCGCCCTGCCCCAGGCCAGGGCCGACCACCCAGACGGTCGCCGACTGCCCAAGCGCCAGCAGCTGGTTGGCTGAAGCCAGGCCAACGCTCATCACTTCGGGGATACGCGCTTGCGCGGCGGCCAGGTGCTCGGCCCGGGTCGCCAGCGACACCATGCCGGCACCACTGCGCAGTGCGCTCTGCGCCGCGAGCAAGGCGGCCCCGGCGAAACCACGCTCACCGCCGACCACCAACACATGGCCCAACTGGCCCTTATGCACGCTACGCGAGCGTCGCGGCAGGCACGGCAGATTGCCTCCAGCCAGGCGCTGCGCCATACATGCCTGCTGTATGACCAGCTGCGGATCGGCCTGCAGATCATCAAATTGCAACTCGCCGACCCAGTCCGCCGCTACGCCGGTGAATAAGCCCAGCTTCAAACCGATCAGCGTCAGCGTCAGTTGTGCGCGCACTGCGACGCCGAGGACCTGACCGCTGTCGGCGCACAGGCCCGAGGGTACATCCACCGCCAGCACCGGCAGCCCACTGGCATTGAGCAGGCGAATGACCTGGGCATAGGGCTCGCGCACCACGCCGTGCAAGCCTGTGCCGAGCAGCGCATCGACCACCACGCCGTCGAGCGCCGCGCACTCAGTCCATGCTTGCACCGCCACCCCGGCAGCCAGCGCTTCGTCCCGCGCCAATGCGGCATCGCCCTGCAGCTGCTCGGCGTCACCCACCGCCAGCAGCGTTACCCGCCACCCGGCGCGCAGCGCCAACGCGGCGACCAGGTAGCCATCGCCGGCGTTGTTGCCACGTCCCGCCAGCACCGTAAGCGCTCCGGCCTCAGGCCAACGCCGGCGCAGCGCGCGCCAGATGGCATGGGCGGCGCGGCGCATCAGCTCGAAGCCTGGCGTACCGGCGGCGATCAGCCGGGCGTCGAGTTCGCGCACCTGGGCGGCGCTATACAGGGCAAGGGGAAGATTGTCGGGAGAATGCGGCATGCGTGGGCTCCGATGTCTGGCAGAATTATACCCACCTCCGCTCCGGTTTCCCGCTCAACATGTCCCCCAGTACGCTCGACCACACCGCTCTCGCCACCCTCGCCCAGTCGATCAAGGACTGGGGCCGCGAGCTGGGCTTTCAGCAGGTCGGCATCGCCGGACTGGATCTCGCCGAGCACGAGGCGCACCTGCAGCGCTGGCTGGCCGCCGGCTATCAGGGCGAGATGGACTACATGGCCGCCCACGGCAGCAAGCGCTCGCACCCGGAGCAACTGGTGCCGGGCACACTGCGTGTGGTCTCGCTACGGATGGATTACCTGCCCGGCGATACGCAGATGGCGCAACGCCTGAGCGAGCCGGAGAAAGCCTATGTGTCGCGCTACGCTCTCGGCCGCGACTATCACAAACTGATCCGCAAGCGCCTGCAGCAGCTGGCCGAACGCATTCAGCAACACATCGGCCCATTCGGCTACCGTGCCTTCGTCGACAGCGCCCCGGTGCTGGAAAAGGCCATCGCCGAACAAGCCGGGCTCGGCTGGATCGGCAAAAACACCCTGGTGCTCAATCGCCAGGCCGGCAGTTACTTCTTTCTCGGCGAGCTGTTCGTCGACATTCCCCTGCCCGTCGATGCGCCGCACGCCAGTGAGCACTGCGGCCGCTGCACGGCATGTCTGGACATCTGCCCGACCGCCGCCTTCGTCGGCCCTTATCTACTGGATGCGCGGCGCTGCATCTCCTACCTGACCATCGAGCTGAAAGGATCAATCCCCGAGGAGCTGCGCGCGCCGATCGGCAATCGGGTGTTCGGCTGCGACGACTGCCAGCTGGTTTGCCCGTGGAATCGTTTCGCCCGCCCTACCGAGCAAGGCGACTTTCAGCCGCGCCACAGCCTGGACAACGCCGAACTGGCCGCGCTGTTTCGCTGGAGCGAGGAGGAGTTTCTCAGCCGCACCGAAGGCTCGCCGCTGCGCCGCGCCGGCTATGAGCGCTGGCTGCGCAACCTGGCGGTAGGTCTGGGCAACGCACCGTCGAGCATTCCGGTGCTCGAGGCGCTCAAGGCTCGCCGCGAGCACCCCTCGGCTTTGGTGCGTGAGCACGTCGAATGGGCGCTCGCGCGTCACGCCAAGCGGGGCGGCGCATAGCCTGCAGCGCCCTCAGACCTTGAGGAAGTGTTCACGGTAGTACACCAGCTCGGCGATCGACTCGCGGATATCGTCCAGCGCCAGGTGCGTGCCCTTCTTCTGGAAGCCTTCCTTGAGCTTGGGCGCCCAGCGCTCAGTGAGGATTTTCAGGGTCGAGACGTCCAGGTTGCGATAGTGGAAATAGGCTTCCAGGCTCGGCATGTAGCGATACAGGAAGCGTCGATCCTGACCGATGCTATTGCCGCAAATCGGCGACTTGCCTTTGGGCACCCACTGCTCGAGAAAGGCCAGGGTCTGCGCCTCGGCTTCGGCCACACTGACCTTGCTATCGCGCACCCGCTGGGTCAGACCACTCTCACCGTGGGTGCGGGTGCACCACTCATCCATGCCGGCCAGCAGCGCATCGCTCTGGTGTACAGCAATCACCGGACCTTCGGCCAACACATTGAGGTCACTGTCGGTGACTATGGTGGCCATTTCGATGATGACGTCTTTATCTGGATCCAGACCGGTCATTTCCAGGTCGATCCAGATCAAGTTCAGTGGGTTTTGCATGATGCGCTCCTCGGCTAGAACGGGCAGTTTAGCGAATAATTCATTCGCCGATGCGCCTGTCGTTAGCCTGGCATGCGCCAGAGCAACAGCCGCGACTGGCGCCAGTCGCGCAACTCGACCTGTTGATCCGCCGGCACACCCGGCACCTCGAAGCTATTGCTGATCAACCAGCTACCGGCCGCCATCTGCCCCCGCGCTTTGTCCCACAACGCGGCCATCGGCGCCGGCGAGAGGAAGCAATAGACCACCGCGAACGCCGACAGGTCGGTGCGCCAGAGGCTTTCGTAGCGAATCCGACAATTGCTCTGCGGCACGCTGCGCAGCCAGGCGATGACAAACGTCAGCGGCGCCGTTTCCACCCCGACAAACTGCGCCTGCGGAAACTGGCGAGCCAGCCACAACAAAGTACCGGCCGGTCCGCAGCCGAGATCGACAAAGCTGAAGCCCGGCGCCTGCCGGGTGAGCAGGTCGGCCAACTGCCGACGGCATTTCGTCCCGCTCAGGTACAGCGGCACCTGCTCACCGAAGCTGTTCCAGTTGAGCAACAGCACCAACAGAAACCCGCCGAAAAATACCCAAGGCGACAGCGGCGCCCCGCTCAGGGCGAGCAGCGCCGGGACGAACGCCAGGTTCAGCCACCACCACCAGCGCGACAAACCGAAGCACTGACCGAGGCTGGCGGCCAGCAGCCCTTGCGCCACGCCAGCCAGCAACCAACTGGGGCGCCAGACCCCGAACTGCGCCGCCAGATAGACCAGAACGCCAACCAGCACGGTCGCGCACAACTGGGCCGACAACGCCAGCAACGCCGGATAACGCCCAAGCAATTGCCGCATCATCCTCGTCGCTCATCCATTCACCGCACTCCAAAAGCAGCTTGCCATGTCGCGCAGTTTAACCGCTCGCCGGCCAACTACCGCAGTGCATGCGAGTCGTCACGAGGCGCGTGCTAGACTCGCCGCCAGTTTTCATTGCTACTCAACCCTCGGAACCCCCATGGCCAAACGCCAACTCAACCGCCGGCAAAACTGGCGCATCGAAAAAATTCAGGGCGAACGAGCCGCCCGCGCGGCCAAGCGCGAGTCGCAAGCCGTGCAGATCCTTGAGGGCGGCGACCTCGGCCCGGAACAGCTCGGTCTGGTGATCGCCCACTTCGGCGTGCAGGTCGAGGTCGAAGCACTGGATGGTGAGCTGGCCGGGCAAGTATTCCGCTGCCACCTACGCGCCAACCTGCCGGCCATGGTTACCGGTGATCGCGTGGTGTGGCGCGCCGGCAATCAGGGCATTGGCGTGATTGTCGCGCAACTGCCGCGCAATACCGAACTGTGCCGCCCGGATACCCGCGGCCAGCTGAAGCCGGTGGCGGCCAATGTCGACCTGATCGTGATCGTCTTCGCCCCCCTGCCGGAACCTCACGCCAACCTGATCGACCGTTACCTGGTGGCCGCCGAGCATGCCGGCATCCGCCCGCTACTGCTGCTGAACAAGGCCGACCTGATCGATGAGCAGAACGCCGTAGCGCTGAACGCCTTGCTCGGCGTGTACCGCCAACTGGGCTATCCCCTACTGGAGGTGTCCGCTCACCAGGGCGACGGCATGCAACAGCTGATGCAGCAACTCGACGGTCACGTCAGCGTGTTCGTCGGCCAGTCCGGGGTCGGCAAATCGTCACTGGTCAACAGCCTGCTGCCCGATGTGGATACCCGGGTCGGCCCCTTGTCGGAACTGACCGGCAAGGGCACGCACACCACCACCACCGCGCGACTGTTCCACTTCCCCGGTGGCGGCGAACTGATCGACTCCCCCGGTATCCGCGAATTCGGCCTGGTGCATGTCAGCCGCGAAGATGTCGAGGCGGGTTTTATCGAATTCCAGGATCTGCTCGGCCATTGCCGCTTCCGCGACTGCAAGCATGACCGCGAGCCAGGCTGCGCGCTGCTCAAGGCCTTGGAAGACGGGCGCATCCAGGCGCAACGCATGGCCAGCTACCGGCATATCCTCGCCAGCCTGCCCGAGGCCGACTACTAGGCCTCACGCGAACAGCAACTGAAACGACAAGGCCGCGATTGATCGCGGCCTTGTGCTTTCGCAGGCGAATTATTCGCTCGGCTGATCGAACTGCAGCACGCCATCCTCGAAGATATTCAAGCGCTCGCGCAGCTCATCCGACTGTATCGGCGCGCCACTCGCCGGGTCGCCCGGTAAAGCCGACTCTGCCGCGGCGCCACTCGACGCACCGGGCGGCGACTCAACGGCACCGTCCTGCTCACCCTCGATCGCGCGCTGGGCCTTCTTGGTCAGCACCGTGATGTCGATACGTCGATTAACCGGGTTGAGCGGATTCTCACGGTCGAACAGCGCCGACGAGGCATAGCCGACGACTCGCGCCACCTGCTCTTCGTCATACCCACCGGCAACCAGCACGCGCCGCGCGGCGTTCGCCCGATCGGCGGAAAGCTCCCAGTTACCAAAGTCGCCGCGCCCGGAAAACGGCTTGGCGTCGGTATGTCCACTGATGCTGATCTTGTTCGGCACCGCCCTGATGGTGTCACTCAAGGCCAGCAGAATGTCCTCGAAGTAGGGCTGCAAGCGCGCGCTGCCACTGTCGAACATCGGTCGATTCTCGGCATCGACAATCTGGATGCGCAAACCGTCCTGGGTGATATCGAACAGAATCTGATCCTTGAAACGCTGCAGCTGGGGATTTTCCTCAACCTTGGTCTGCAACTCCTGCAGCAACAACTCGAGACGCTCGCGCTCCAACTCTTCAGCCATGGCTTCGGCCTGTTCGGCGGCGAGCTGCGCTGGCTCGATCTCGACCTGTTCACCTTCGGTCTGGTCGTCGACCGGCTGGTTGAGCGTGCGATCCGGCGCCGGGGTGGGCGAACCACCGAGGTCGATCACATAAGGGCTGGCACTCTCGGAGAAGCCGATAGGGTCCTTGAAGTACCCGGAGATCAGCTTCTTCTGCTCCGGCGTGGCCACGGACATCAGCCACATCACCATAAAGAATGCCATCATTGCCGTGGCAAAGTCGGCGAACGCAATTTTCCAAGCCCCGCCATGATGGCCTGCGGCGACCTTCTTGACTCGCTTGACAATAATCGGCTGGTTATTCTCCATAACCTTTAGCTACCGCGCATGGCTTGCTCGAGTTCACTAAAGCTCGGCCGATGAGCGGGATAAAGCACCTTGCGTCCAAACTCTACGGCCAGCGACGGCGGCATACCGGATGCAGAAGCAACCAGGCAGGCCTTGATCGACTCGTACACGTTCAGCTCCTCCTTGGCATCATGCTCAAGGCTGGTGGCGAGCGGCCCGAAAAAGCCGTAAGAGGCAAGAATGCCGAGGAATGTACCGACCAAAGCCGTACCCACCTTCTCGCCGATCTGTGCGTTATCGGCCTCGGCAAGAATCGACATGGTAATGACGATACCCAGTACTGCCGCAACGATCCCCATGGCCGGCAGACCGTCGGCGATCTTCGCCACAGCATGAGCGGGATGTTCCAGCTCCTCCTTGAGGCTGGCGATTTCCATGTCGAACAACCCTTCCAGCTCGTGCGGTGCCATGTTGCCGGAGGACATGACGCGCAGGTAATCACAAATATAAGCCGTCATCCGCGTGTCTTTGAGAATGACCGGGTACTTACTGAAGATTGGGCTGGCTGACGGATCCTCGACATCGGCCTCGATGGCCATCATGCCCTCGCGGCGACTCTTGTTAAGAATCTCATAGAGCAAACGCAACACGTCGAGATAATACGCATGAGTGAAGCGCGAGCTGAACATGCTCAAGGACTTCTTGAGCACATGCATGAACATGCTGCCCGGATTAGATTGCAGGAAGCCCCCCAGTGCGGCGCCGCCAATAATCATTACTTCAAAGGGATGCACCAGCGCCATGAATTGACCGCCAGACAAGATAAAGCCGCCAAGCACGCTGGCGAACACAACAATAATGCCGATGATTTTTGCCATAAAAGGGAACTTGCTAGAGCCAGTAGTAAGGGTTTTTCAAAACAACCCTTCTATTTATCGGAAGTTATGCGCGAGACTATAGCCAGTTCAGGTTAAAAGCTAGTTTGGCTCAACCCGCATGCCTAAGCGTTCCCCCCTCCCCCGAAGTCTCGATGCCTGGCTCAACCAGCTTGGCAATCAGCTGTTACCAGTGCCTGCCGAGAACCTCCTGCTGGTACGACGCGCCGTGGGCGACAGCCGTCGCTCGTTACGCGATATTGCCGAGCTCATGCAGAGCAGCCCCGCCCTGGCGCTCAGCGTATTGCGCGAAGCCAATCGCAAGAGCACCGGCCTCAGCGAGCCCGCCGAGAACCTGGAAAAGGCCCTCGGCCGATTGGGCTTGCAACGTGTCGAAGAGTTGCTGAACCGGCAGCCCAGCATGCCGGCTGCCGAGATACCCCAGGCGCTGCGACAAATCCAGCTGATCAGCCAGCATGCCGCGCAACAGGCCAATGGCCTGTTCGCCGGGCGCCTGGCGCGGCTCTGGCAGGAAATTCAGTGGGGTAGCCTGCTGTTTCTCACGCCCGTCTGGGCACTGCTGAGCAGCCACCCCGAGCTGCTCGACCTGTGGGAGCAACGCGTACTGGTAAAAGGCGAGCCAGCGGCCAAGGTCGAACACGACGTACTCGGCGTACCCCTGCTTGAACTCTGTCTGGCCCTGGCCGAACACTGGCGTCTGCCAGAGTGGATCATCCTGGGTTACCGCCTGCTGCTGAATGATCGCCGCCTACTAGCCAAAGCACTGCACATTGCCAGTCGCCATCCGCAACCGCTGCACCAGCAACAGTTTCTCGACGCCGATAACAACCTGCGCCGCTGGCTGACCCAACCGGCCAACAGCATCCTGCTGGCCAACCTCCTGGCGCTGACTGCCCACAACGCCTGGGACACGCCTCACAGCCTGCGCTGGCAACGCCTGACCGCGCTATACCTGCAACTGCCACTCGACGCCCTGCAGCAGCAGGTTCATCAATTCGCTGCACAAAGCGCCCGCCAACACTTTGATCCCGACCTCTGGCATCCCGCCGAAGCCCTGCTTTGGCCCTGGCAGGCTCGACACCTGCAGCCCCCGTCAGCGCCCCCGGCGAAAGCCCAGGAAGTCAGCGAGTGGCGCCAGCACTGCATGCAACTGCTGGCTCAGCCGACCGCCTTCAATAGCGTCGCCGCCCTGACGGCCTGCGCCAGCCAGGCATTGCAGGCGTGCGGCATGCAACGCGTATTGCTGCTCTTGGCCGACCGTACTCACAGCCGCCTGGTTACCC
Organism: Pseudomonas taeanensis MS-3; assembly: GCF_000498575.2. Taxonomy (GTDB): domain Bacteria; phylum Pseudomonadota; class Gammaproteobacteria; order Pseudomonadales; family Pseudomonadaceae; genus Aquipseudomonas; species Aquipseudomonas taeanensis. The sequence continues at coordinate 1,329,098 of NZ_AWSQ01000001.1, read as the reverse complement.
ACCAACACATTGGCCTCGATCCGTCGGCTACCAGCCTGAGGCTCGACCCGCAACACAGCCAGGTACTGCGGCGGCTGCTTAGCGAGCCAGGGCAGCTGCGCCTGAGCCCGGGAAACATTGCTCAGTTCTCTGCCCTGCTCCCCGGTGCGCTGAAAGCACTGTTCCCTAGCGAACATCTGCTGATCCGCTCACTGGCCAGTCACGGCCGGGTCATGATGATCGTACTCGTCGACCAGACTGGCGCGCCGATCGACGAAGCCAGCCTGCAAGCCTTCGGCAAAACGGCACAATGCATTGAGCGCGCCCTGAGCAGTTTTGCCAAACGCGAGCAGTAGGCTTTCCGCTACAATTCGTCCCTTTCCTTGAATGAAGAGGCCCAGCATGACTGCCTTCGCTGCGTTGCCATTGGTAATCGAGCCGGCCGACCTGGCCAGCCGCCTGAATACCCCCGAATTGATTCTGGTCGACCTGACCAGCGTTGCGCGCTATGCCGCAGGGCACATTCCCGGCGCACGCTTCGTCGACCCCAAACGCACCCAGCTGGGCCAGCCTCCAGCGCCCGGCCTGCTGCCGGAGCAGGCGCAACTGGAGCAGTTATTCGCCGAACTGGGGCACAACCCGGACGCCATTTATGTGGTCTATGACGACGAGGGCGGCGGCTGGGCCGGACGTTTTATCTGGCTGCTGGATGTCATCGGCCATACTCGCTATCACTACCTCAATGGCGGCCTGCACGCCTGGTCAGCCGAAGATCGTCCGCTCAGTACCGAACTGCCTGCAGCGCTCGACGGCTCTCTGACGCTTGCCCTGAGCGACGCACCCACCGCGACCCGCGAATACCTGCAAAGCCGCCTGGGCGCGGCCGACCTGGCAATCTGGGACGCTCGTTCGCCTGCGGAGTACCGAGGCGAAAAGGCCTTAGCGGCGAAAGCCGGGCATATCCCAGGCGCAGTGAACTTCGAGTGGACCGCCGGCATGGATCAGGCCCGCGCCCTGCGCATTCGTCAGGACATGCCCGCACTGCTCGACAGCCTCGGCATCAGCCCGGACAAAGAAATCATCACCCACTGCCAAACTCATCACCGTTCCGGCTTCACCTACTTGGTGGCAAAAGCACTCGGCTACCCACGCGTTAAAGCCTACGCCGGCTCCTGGGGCGAGTGGGGCAACCACCCGGACACCCCGATCGAGCGCTAATCCGCCACCCGCCTGCTTCTCAGCAGCCTCCCTGGCTCTTAAGGAACCTCAATGAAACAACGTCTATTTATCCTCAGCCAGTACCTGCTGCCGCATCATCTGCTATCGCGCCTGATCGGCTGCGCTGCCGAGTGTCGCGTCGGCTGGATCAAGAACTGTCTGATCACCTGGTTCGCCAAGCACTATCAAGTCGATATGAGCGAGGCGCAGATCGAAGAGCCAACCCGCTTCGAGCACTTCAACGCCTTCTTCACCCGTGCTCTGAAAGACGGCGTACGCCCACTGGACCCGGCCCCCGACGCCATTCTCTGCCCGGCCGACGGAGCCGTCAGCCAACTGGGCCAAATCGAGCATGGCCGAGTGTTTCAGGCCAAGGGACAAAGCTTCAGCGCGGTCGAATTGCTCGGTGGTGATACCGAGCGCGCCAGTCCGTTCATGGGTGGTGAGTTCGCCACCATTTACCTGTCGCCTAAGGACTATCACCGCGTGCATATGCCGCTGACCGGCACGCTAAGAGAGATGGTCTACGTACCGGGTCGATTGTTCTCGGTCAACCAGACCACCGCCGAGAACGTTCCCGAACTATTCGCCCGCAATGAGCGCGTGGTCTGCCTGTTCGACACCGAACGCGGCCCGATGGCCGTGGTATTGGTCGGCGCCATGATCGTCGCCTCAATCGAAACCGTCTGGGCCGGCTTGATCACGCCGCCCAAGCGGGCCCTGAAAACCTTCCGTTATGACGAAGCCGCACGGGCACCGATCACCCTGGAAAAAGGCGCCGAGCTCGGCCGCTTCAAGCTCGGCTCAACCGCCATCGTGCTATTCGGCCCGAACCAAGTGCGCTGGGCCGACGAACTCATGGCCAACAGCAGCGTGCAGATGGGCCAGCGCCTTGGCAATAGCCAGAGCCATTGACACACAGCAGGAGCAAGGCTTAGGCCGGGCCCACGTCATCTGGCCTAAATGCCTTGCTGGCACTCATCTCGCGCGGGCCGGGGACTGAACGCTCAAGGGGGCTGAAGGTCCAAAGCGGCAGTGTTAGCAGCTCGTCACAGTGTGGACGGCTAGTCACGTCCGCGGCTGCGGCCCCGCCAAGATGCTGCTAGAGTGCCCTGCATTACTATTTAGAACGACTCGCCGTCCTGCTGGCGTTGGAGTATCCAAGTTAGATGGATAAACAGAGTCCCCACCTGCAACTCCGGGTACCGACACCCGACAAGCAGGGCCTGTCTTTCTGCGAAGCCAGCCCGCGCGACCTGAAGCGTTGGATTGCAGGGATACCAAAAGCCAATATCGGGGAAACTGCCCGCCAGCTCTACCAAGCGCTGATAGAACTGAACCAACTGCAGACTCCCTCGGATAATCGCTTGCAGCTGCTGGAACTGCTCCGCCCTGAGGTGCATTTCGTCTGCCAGCACCTGGAGCGACACTTCCTTAATCAGGCCATTGTTCTCGACGACCGCCCGCGCAAAGTCGCCAACCTGTGCCAGGCGCTACAACACCACCTGGCGGTCGGCTACAAACTGATCATTGCCCGCGTGGTGTCGCAGCCCAAACGCGAACGCAACCAGTTGCTGACCATTGCCTTGCAACGCGCCACCCACAGCCTGGGCGGCACACTGGTACGCGCCAGCCAGTTGTACTGCCCTGTACCGGAAGGCCTTTGGCTGGAGTTGCATCAGCTCTACCAAATCGCCCGCACGCACGAATTGCACACTCTGCTGATCCGCGACCCACTGGCCCAACACGCTCAGGGCTTAAGCGTTGAGCAAAGCTATCTGGTGACTCTGTTGCTTGGCTGCGCCCGCTGCAACCAGATGCGCCAGAATGGCATTGCCCGCCTGGCTCAGGCCCTGGAGCCCTGGAGCAAACTGGTCAAGCTACAAGCCGCCAACTTGCCCTCCAGCCTATTCGCGGTGGCCCAACAACTGGATGCCCCGCCGCGCTATACCTCGCTGTTCCAGTCCAACGAATTGCACAACGCCCTGGGCATTGACCCGCAACCGCTGGTTGACGCCATCAAGGAGCACTTGCTGCTGCCCGCACAGGACTCCGCACGCTCGCGCCTGCTGGTACCCGAAGGCTTCAGCCTGGATATGCTGCAACACCTTGGCGCCGCCTGGGGGGATATTTCCGAACGCACCTTCCAACGCACCCAGGGCCAGGGCACGCTGACGCTGTGCATCGGCATGAGTGCCCTGCATTTTTTCCTGGCCAGCGGGCGCTCTTTCAACGAAACGCTCAAACGCCCCGCGACGACCGGCGCTGCAGTCTTCAAGCCCGACACCGGCGCTGCAGATGTGTGGTCGAATGCTTTCGACGTACAGAAAACCAATGACTGGGAGAAGGGCCTGCCTTTCGAAGAAATCGAGTACAGCAAGCCCATAGCAAACCAAGCCCAGAACAACACCAGCGCTCGCGAAGACTACCCGACCTACGCCCTGCCTATCATCAACCACAGCCCTGGGGGCTACTGCCTGTCCTGGCCGAAAGAGGTGCCGAGTCAGCTGCAAACAGGCGAGCTGCTGGGCGTTCAAGACACTCCGGAACAAGGCTGGAGCGTCGCCGTGGTCCGCTGGATTCGTCAGGTGCGTGGCGGCGGCACGCAGATAGGCATCGAACTGATCGCCCCGCACGCACAAGCCTGTGGTTTGCAACTGGTCCGCAAAGCCGAACAGAACAGCCAGTACCTGCGCGCCCTGCTGCTGCCGGAGATCAGTGCACTGTCCAGACCGGCCAGCCTGATCACCCCACGCCTGCCCTTCCAGGAAGGCAACAAGGTCATGATCAATCTCAACGGTACGGAGCGCCGCGCGCTACTCAGTCGTCGCCAGACCAGTACAGGCAGCTTCAATCAATTCGATTACCGCAGTTTCGAGCAACCCCCAAGCGATCACGGGAAGCCTGTCACAGCCCCGGAAAGCCTCAGCCCAGCAGGGGAGGAAGACTTTGACTCACTCTGGAAGTCGCTGTAGATTGCCGGCTCATTACCTTTTGTCGCCTTTTAGCGCCCGTTTGGCGCAGATCTAACTTCCCATCATGGCCATCGAAAAAAAAACCATTCGGCTACTGATCCTCGAGGACTCGCAGAACGAGGCCGAGCGCCTCGTTAGCCTGTTTCGCAACGCCGGCCAGGCGACCCGCGTACACCGACTGACGTCGAGCGATGACCTGGCTGAAGCGCTGCAGAAAAGCTGGGATCTGCTAATCGCCTCGCCCAGCAGCGAGCAGCTCGCCCCCAGCGAAGCGATCAGCGCCATTCGCCGCCAGGCCAAAGACATCCCGGTCATCCAGCTACTCGCCGACAACGACTCCAACAGCATCACCGAAGCCCTGATGCTGGGTGCTCAGGACGCTCTGCCGCAAGGCGAGGATGAGCGCCTGATATTGGTCGCCAAGCGCGAGCTGGCCAATCTGGAAGAGCGCCGCGCCCGCCGTGCTGCCGAAGTGGCTCTGCGCGAAGCGGAGAAGCGCTGCCAGCTATTGCTCGACAGCTCGGTCGATGCCATCACCTACGTGCATGACGGCATGCACATCTACGCCAACCGCGCCTACCTCGAACTGTTCGACTACCAAGACGCCGACGAGCTCGAAGGCATGCCGATGATCGATCTGATCGCCAGCGCCGACCAAGCCAATTTCAAGAGTTTCCTGAAGAACTATCAGAGCGCCGAGGGCAACGCAGAGCTGGCCTGCACTGGTGTCCAAGCCAGCGGCCAGACATTCCAGGCACGCATGACCTTTTCGCCAGCCGCCTACGACGGCGAACCCTGCATCCAGGTGGTGATCCGCGCAGAAAGCGATAACGCCGAACTGGAGGAGAAACTGCGCGAAATCAGCAGCCAGGACCTGGTCACCGGCCTGTACAACCGCAACTACTTCCTCGAACTGCTGGATACCGCCGCAGAACGCGCGGTAACCGCCGGTCAGCCCGCCAGCCTGGCCTACATCCGCGTCGACCACTACGCTCGCCTGCTCGCCGAGTTTGGCCTGGCCGGTATCGACCTGCTGCTGACCGACCTGGCCAATCTGCTGCGCGCGCATTTCCCCGCCGATGCACAACTGGCCCGCTTCGGCGACGATGTCTTCTGCGTGCTGCAGCCCGGGCAAACGCCTGAACAATCCGAGGCAAGCCTGGCCGCTCTGCTGAAGAAGGTCGACAGCCATCTGTTCGACATCAATGGCCGCACGGCACAGACCACCTTGTCGATCGGCGTCGCCGGCCTCAACGAAAAGACCGCGAAAGCCCAGGAAGTGGTCAACCGCGCCCAGCGCAGCGCCGACGAACTCAGCGAGGGTAATGCCCTGAAGCTGTTCAATCCGGCCGAAGAACTGGCTGCCGCCGCCAATCGCGGCAATATAGTCGCCATGGTGCAGCAGGCGCTCGAGCACAACAGCTTCCGCCTGCTATTCCAGCCGATCATCAGCTTGCGCGGCGACAGCTATGAGCATTACGAAGTGCTGCTACGCCTGCTCAACCCGCAAGGCCAGGAGGTGCCGCCAGACGAGTTCCTCCACGCCGCCAAAGAAGCCGGGCTGGGCGAGAAGATCGACCGCTGGGTAATTCTCAACTCGATCAAGCTGCTGGCCGATCATCGCAGCAAGGGCCACAACACCCGGCTGTTCGTCCACCTTTCCAGCGTCAGCCTTCAGGACCAAACCCTGCTGCCCTGGCTCAGCGTAGCCTTGAAGGCCGCACGCCTACCTTCCGACTCACTGGGCTTCCAGTTCAGCGAGCAGGATGCCCTGACCTACCTGAAGCAGGCCAAGGCACTGACCCAAGGCTTGAACGAGCTGCACTGCAAGGTGGCGCTCACCCAGTTCGGCTGCGCGCTTAATCCGTTCAACACCTTGAAACACCTGGAGATCGACTTCGTCAAAATTGACCCGTCGTTCTCCCAGGACCTGTCCCAGCCGGATAGCCAGGAAGCCTTGAAGACCCTGCTCTCCAGCCTGCACGCCCAGGCCAAACTGACTATCGTGCCCTTTGTCGAGAGCGCCAGCGTGCTGGCTACACTCTGGCAAGCCGGGGTCAATTACATCCAGGGCCACTACCTGCAAGGTCCCAGCCAGTCGATGGACTACGACTTCTCTACCGGCGACGAATAGCCGGCCTGCATCCTCGCGCCAGTCAACGGGCTGGTGCTGACCGTGGATGCCGTGCACTCAGCCGCACTTACCTCTTATCGCACCGTCCAGCCAGCGCCACCCTTCCTTGATCCAGGTCATCCTCCTGACGAACGCCAGAGTTAGAGTATTTCGACGCTCTAGCTAGCAGGAGACTCCTCATGAGCATGATGAAAGCTGCTGTATTCGTCGAACCCGGTCGCATCGAATTACAGGACAAACCCATCCCGGAGATCGGCCCGAACGACGCATTGCTACGCATCACGACCACCACCATCTGCGGCACCGACGTGCACATTCTCAAAGGTGAATATCCGGTAGCCACAGGCCTGACCATCGGCCACGAGCCGGTGGGCATCATCGAGAAAATCGGGCGTAACGTGCAAGGCTATCGCGAAGGGCAACGAGTGATCGCCGGCGCCATCTGCCCGAACTTCAGCTCCTATGCCAGCCAGGACGGTCATGCGGCGCAGGATGGCGGCTGCTCCTGCCATGGCTACAAAGCCATGGGTGGCTGGCGCTTCGGTAACAGCATCGACGGCACTCAGGCGGAGTACGTACTGGTGCCCGATGCTCAGGCTAATCTGGCACCAGTACCGGACGGACTCAGCGACGAACAGGTGTTGATGTGTCCGGACATCATGTCCACCGGCTTCGCCGGTGCCGAGGCCGCCAACATCAAGATCGGCGATATCGTGGTGGTCTTCGCCCAAGGCCCGATCGGCCTCTGCGCCACCGCAGGCGCCAAGTTGCGTGGCGCCAGCAGCATCATCGTGGTGGACCGCGTCGATGCGCGCCTTGAGATCGCCCGCCAGTTGGGCGCCGACGTCGCCCTCAACTTCGAACAGGTAGACGTGGTGGATGAAGTCATGCGCCTGACCGGCGGCCGCGGCGTGGACGCCTCGATCGAGGCGCTCGGCCTGCAAACCACCTTCGAAAGCGCACTGCGGGTACTCAAACCGGGCGGCACCCTTTCCAGCCTGGGCGTCTACTCTACCGATCTGCGCATCCCTCTGGACGCCTTCAACGCCGGCCTGGGCGACAAAAGAATCGTGACCTCGCTGTGCCCCGGCGGCAAGGAACGCATGCGCCGACTGATGAATATGGTCGAGTCACAGCGTGTCGACCTGAGATCGCTGGTCACCCATCACTACCCACTGGAGGATATTGGTGCGGCTTATGAGCTATTCGCCAATCAGCGCGACGGTGTGCTGAAGGTGGCCATCAAGCCCTAGCGGGTAGCGCATAGCGCGCGAAACGAATGGATGTCGCTGCCCGGCTTAACTACCAGCCGAGCAAGCTGCATGGGCACACCTCAAGCTGTCACACCGACTGGTGCGATGCTTCGTTACTCCATGCCGTCGCGATCACGAAAACCGAGCAGATAGAGGATGCCATCCAGGCCCAGGGTCGAGATGGCCTGCTTCGCCGACTGCTTGACCAGGGGCTTGGCCCGGAACGCCACCCCCAACCCTGCAATCGCCAGCATCGGCAGGTCATTGGCGCCATCACCGACGGCAATGGTCTGCTCCAGACGCAGCCCTTCTTTTTCTGCCAACTCGCACAGCAGGTCGGCCTTACGCTGCGCGTCGACGATCGGCTCGACTGCCACACCGGTAACCAGCCCGTCGACGATTTGCAGTTCATTGGCAAATACGTAGTCGATACCCAGGCTGGCTTGCAACTGCTTGGCAAAATAAGTGAAGCCACCCGACAGGATCGCCGTCTTATAGCCCAGGCGTCGCAGTTCGCTGAACAGGGTTTGCGCTCCTTCGGTCAGCCTCAGTGACGCACCGATCTCGGCCAGCACCGTTTCTGGTAACCCCTTGAGCAGGGCCAGACGCTCTTTGAAGCTGGCCGCAAAGTCCAATTCGCCACGCATGGCCCGCTCGGTGATGGCCGCAACCTGCTCACCCACTCCAGCGGCCTTGGCCAACTCATCGATCACTTCGGCCTCGATCAGAGTCGAGTCCATGTCGAACACCGCCAGGCGGCGATTACGCCGAAACAACGAGTCGCGCTGAAAGGCAATATCGACGCTCAACTCCTGGGCCACGCTGAGGAATTCGGCGCGCAACGCCGCCGGATCGGCGGGCTCCCCGCGCACGGAAAACTCGATACAACCCTTGCCCTGCTCCGCCGGCATATCCAGCGGCATACGCCCGGACAGACGGTCGATATGATCGATATTCAATGCATATTTGGCGGTAATCGCGCTGACTCGCTGCAACTGCTCGGCGGTTACCTTACGCGTCAACAGGGTGACGATATGCCGAGCCTTGCCCTGAGCACTGACCCATTGCTGGTAATCCGCTTCGGCAACCGGGGTGAAGCGCACCTGCTGGTCCAGCTTGTAGGCTGTAAACAGCACCTCCTTGAGCACCGAAGAAGCCCGCTCGGTATCCGGAATCTCGACCAGAATGCCGAACGACAGAGTGTCATGAATCACGGCCTGGCCAATGTCGAGGATATTCACCCCACCTTGGGCCAGCACCCCCGTGATGGCGGCAGTCAGACCCGGGCGGTCTTCACCGGTGATGTTGATCAGGACAATTTCGCGCAATGCGTAGCCTCCAGGAGTCGGTTTCTGGCTAGTGATCAATCAGCGGATTGACCACCCGTCGCGCAGCGAATTGCAACGCCGCAGCCCGTGCAGAACCCTCAGTTGTTTTCCGCCGCCGAGTGAACTCAGCAGAACCCGTAAAAAGATGCACATTCTACCCATTTCCGCCGCTATACGAGCACGCACAGCGCTTTGCCCTGTGCAGGGTGATCGCTATACTGCGCGGCAACTCCTCGACATGAGCCGCGCTCTGTGAACCGGCCCACCCCCGTAAAGCCCGACAACTTCTTCCTCCTGCTGTTTCAGGCCCTGCGCCAGCGCCGCGTACCACTGGCTTTGCGCATCGCCAGCCATAGTCTGTTGCTGGTTGCCATGGCTTTGGTGATCTACGCCTGGGTGATTGGCATGCAGTTCAAGCAAGCCATGCAGCAACAAGCCGAAGCCCTCGGCACCAGCCTGATAACCCAGACCGCCGCCTCGACCACCGAGCTGCTGGTGTCCAACGACATCCTCAGCCTGAATGTGCTGTTGAATAATCTGGTGAAAAATCCGCTGGTGGCCCATGCGGCGATTTACAGCGTGGACAACCGCATCCTCGCAGAAGCTGGCTCGCGCCCAAGCCAGAGCATGCTCGGAGAGACCGAAGGGTTGTACTCGATCCCGATCACCTTTCAAGAGGTCATCGCCGGTCAGTTGCGGATCAGCCTGGACATGCGCCAGTTTCAGCAGCCGATGACCATCAGCCTGCAGAGCATGGGTATTCTCAGCCTGATTTTGCTGGCACTGACACTGAGCCTGAGCCTACGCCTGGGTCGACACATTTCCACCCCGCTGATGCAGCTGCGCATATGGCTGCGCGACCCGGACGACCCTGCCCCAGGCGCCGGACGCCATGACGAGATCGGTGACCTGGCGCGCCAACTGCAAGCGCGTCTGGTGCCGGAAAAGCCCGAGCCCGAGATCGAACCTGAGCCTGAAGACTTCCACGACGAAGAGGACTATGGCGACGATGAACCTGACTATCTGCAAGGCCAGGACGATGATGAGCCCGACTTCAGGGTCCGCGGCCTGCACGACGAACACCTCGACGACCTGAGCGATGAATCCGAGCAGGACAGCCCGGCCCGTCGACCTCTAGCACATATGAGCGAAGAGCAGGACGACGATCCATTCGCCGACTTGCGCGATGATGCAACGGCGCTGCCTGACACCCCGCACGCCCCTATCGCCCCCCAGTTCAGCGCCGTACTGGCCATCCAGCTCGGCGCTCAGGAGCAATTACGCCGCCTGCCGCGGGCACGCCTGCTGGACTTGCTGCAGCGCTACCGCGACTGCCTGAACCAGGCCGCAGCACTGTATCAAGGCGAACTGCACACCCTGAGTGACGGCAGCAGCCTGATGCTGTTCCATAGCCAGGACAGCGGCGCGGATTACCTGACTCACGCCATTTGCTGCGGCGAGCTGATGCGCGCACTCGGCCACGCCCTGCAAATCGAGGTCGCCGACAGCGGCATCACTCTCCAGCTGCAACTGGGCCTGACTCAGGGCGAAGCACTGCTCGACCTGAGCCAGGGCGACCTGCTGCTCAGCGACACCGCCCAGAGCGCCCTAGCCTTGTCACAGCACAGCCGTAACCTGCTGCTGCTCGACCGAGGCGTCGGCGAGGACCCTCTGGTCCGTCAGCGCAGCCGGATTCGTGCCATTGCCAGTCCGGAAGGCGCCAGCTGCGTGGAACGTCTTCTAGAGCCCTACCCCTCGCTGCTGGAGCGCCAACTGGCGCGCATGCACGATAACCGCGCACGGTCTTGACCACACTGATCAACCACCCACTGCCGCGCCTGCCCTAGGGCTAGCGCTCGGCAGCCGAGGCTTCAGTCACTCGCGACTGCTCGTCGACATGAGCGGACTACTCGCGGCGCCGAGCGGCCTCCCGCCCGGCTGCAGCCCGCTCACTTCCGCCCCGCGGATCAACCTGCCCCCCCCTTTCCACAGCCTGCTGGACGCCCTGACCAATGGCGGCCTGGGTGTCGCCTGATTGTGGCCGTGGAGCCCTCAGCGTTTCTTCATGCCCTGGCGCCCTATTGAAGCCTCAACCCTTTATCGATGGCTTTTTAGCGCCTGCGTTGCGCCTTAGTTCGACGCCCATGAAAAAGCCCGCACCAGGCGGGCTTCCCAACAACAAGCGGTAACAGCCGCGGCGCTCACGCCAGTCGTAAGCAGCGCTAGCCCCTACCGAGGCCGGAACGCCTCGATCAGAAGCGAAAAACCTCGGCATCTATTCTGATCGGCTCCGCCACCGGAATCTTCGGCGCTTCTGGTTTCCGCACCGGCGCAGCAGGCGCTTTCTTGCGCGGTTCCGCTGCAACCGCCGGGGTGGCATTACCGAACTCTTCCACCGCCAGCGCCAATTCCTCGACCAGCTGCTGCATCACCAGGCTCTGCGCTCGCACTTGATCGGTGATAGTGCCCTGGTGCGCCTCCTCCTTGCGCACCAGCCGGCCGTCGAGCAATTGCCCCCCTTTACCCAGCAGACGCCATTGCGCCTCGAGCACTGCGGGTAACTGTGGCCCAGAATCCAAACGAGTGATAGACAGCTGAACCTGTATCTGCGGAACGAAGCCTGGGCTGGCGGGAGCCAGCAGCAGGCGTTGACTGTTCAGCCGCGAAGCCAGCTGGCGCAGTAATTGCTGATCGATATCCGCGGCCAGACTGCCAGCCCAGCGCGCCTCGGTAGTGGTCGTCAGACGGCCATCTTCCTGACGCTGCAGCAGGGCTTCACGCTGCAGATAATCGGCCACCGTCACCGGCCCCAGCAGTACCGCCACCCCGTCTTTATCAGCTGGCACCTCTGAATTGCCACTGTCCAGCTGATACAGCGGTACCGGTTGGTACTGCGCACAACCGACCAGACCAAGTAAGCCGGCCAACAAAATCAAGGGAAGACGCACTGCAATCATTACTCTCATCCAGCCGACATTAACTGCCGGCAGTAAAACCTGGGTTAGCAGACGCACTCAGCCGCACTGGCGCATCCCGCGGCCGACTATCATCCGCCAAACCGCCTTAGGACTCCAGCCTTGTAGGCACCAACGCACGCGCCAAGCCTCATGCCAGCGGCTCGACCAGCAGACCGTCGACCCGCTGGAAGCCGCGCGGCAGCTTGTTACCACGCCGACCGCGCTCGCCTTTGTAATGCTCCAGGTCATCGGCCTTGAGCGACAACGTGCGCTTACCTGCTTGCAGCACCAGGGTCGCGCCGACCGGCAACACCGCCAAGTCGCTGAGGTATTCCTCACGATTGGCGACCCGCTCACCGGGAATGCCGATGATCTTGTTGCCCTTGCCTTTGCTCAGTTGCGGCAGATCGGCCACTTTGAACAGCAACAGACGCCCCTCGGTGGTTACCGCCGCCAGCCAGTCCTCGGCACGATTGTTCAAGGGCTTCGGCGGCACCACCTTGGCCCCCGCCGGCAGGCTCAGCAGCGCTTTGCCGGCCTTGTTCTTGGCTTGCAAATCCTCGCCCTTGACCACGAAGCCATAGCCCGCGTCGGAGGCGATAACAAACAATGCCTGATCATCCGGCAGTAATACGCACTCGAAAGTCGCACCTGGTGGCGGGGTCAGGCGACCGCTGAGCGGCTCGCCCTGCCCGCGCGCAGAAGGTAGCGAGTGAGCCGCCAGGGAGTAACTGCGCCCGCTCGAGTCGATGAATACCGCGTACTGGTTGGAGCGCCCCGGAGCGGCAGCCTTGAAGCCGTCACCGGCTTTATAGGACAGCCCCGTGGCATCGATGTCATGGCCCTTGGCGCAGCGCGCCCAGCCCTTCTCGGAAATCACCACAGTAACCGGCTCGGTCGGCAGTAACTCGGTTTCCGAGAGTGCCCGCGCCTCGACACGCGCGACTATCGGCGAGCGCCGGGCATCGCCGTAGGTCTCGGCATCGGCGAGAATTTCGCTACGCACCAGCTTGCGCAGCTTACTCTCACTGCCAAGCAGTGCCTGCAGTCGTGCCTGCTCCTTGGCCAGCTCATCCTGCTCGCCGCGGATCTTCATTTCCTCCAGGCGCGCCAGCTGGCGCAAGCGGGTATCGAGTATGTAGTCGGCCTGGTCGTCAGTGAGACCGAAACGCGCCATCAGCACGGCTTTCGGCTGCTCCTCGGTGCGGATGATATGGATCACTTCATCCAGATTGAGGAAGGCGATCAGCAAGCCTTCCAACAGATGCAGGCGTCGCTCGACCTTGTCCAGGCGGAACTGCAGACGTCGGCGTACGGTACCGATACGGAAGGTCAGCCACTCGGCCAGCAGGGTACGCAGGTCTTTCACCTGCGGCTTGCCATCCAGACCGATGATATTGACGTTCACCCGGTACGAGCTCTCCAGCTCGGTGGTGGCGAACAGGTGCTGCATCAGCTCTGCCGCGTCGACCCGATTGGAGCGCGGGATGATGACGATGCGGCACGGGTGTTCGTGGTCCGACTCGTCGCGCAGGTCGGCGACCATCGGTAGCTTCTTCGCCTGCATCTGCCCGGCGATCTGCTCCAGCACCTTGGCCCCGGAGACCTGGTGCGGCAGCGCGGTGACCACGATGTCACCGTCTTCGATGCGATAGACCGCGCGCATGCGCACCGAGCCACGGCCGGTCTGATAGATTTTCAGCAGGTCGGCACGCGGGGTGATGATCTCCGCTTCGGTCGGATAGTCGGGACCGAGCACATGCTCGCAAAGCTGCTCGACCGTAGCGTTCGGCTCATCCAGCAGGCGCACACAGGCACTGGCGACTTCACGCAGGTTGTGCGGCGGCACGTCGGTAGCCATACCCACGGCGATGCCGGTGGTACCGTTCAACAACAGATTGGGCAGGCGCGCCGGTAGCACGGCCGGCTCGTTGAGGGTGCCATCGAAGTTCGGCACCCAATCGGCGGTGCCCTGACCCAGTTCGGTCAGCAACACCTCGGAGTAGCGCGACAGACGCGCCTCGGTGTAGCGCATGGCGGCGAAGGACTTCGGGTCATCCGGCGCCCCCCAGTTACCCTGCCCGTCGACCAGGGTGTAGCGGTAGCTGAACGGCTGCGCCATCAACACCATGGCTTCATAGCAGGCCGAGTCGCCGTGCGGGTGGAACTTGCCGAGCACGTCGCCGACGGTGCGCGCCGACTTCTTGTGCTTGGAGTCGGCGTCCAGCCCCAGTTCGCTCATGGCATAGACGATGCGCCGCTGTACCGGTTTGAGACCATCGCCGATATGCGGCAGGGCGCGATCCATGATCACGTACATGGAGTAGTTGAGATAAGCCTGCTCGGTAAAGTCGGCAAGGGAGCGGCGCTCAACGCCCTCCAGGCTCAAATCGAGGGATTCGCTCATGCGGGCCTCATTGCAAAGTGGATTGGCGCAACATCAAGCTGCCGTCGCGCTGGGTAAATTCGAGTTGTTTCAGGGCGCTCATGCCCAGCAGCACCTCATCGCCGCCCATGCCTGGGGCGATCAGGGCAGCCACGTCCTTGAGAACGATATCGCCCAACTGCAAGCGGTTGAGCTCGGTGCGATGGGCCGTGGCGCGACCGTTGGCGGTGCTGATGATGATTGGCGCGCCGGGCTGCAAGCCGAGTCGCCGGGCCAGCTCGATCGGCACCGCGACCTGGGTGGCGCCGGTGTCGAGCAGGAAGGTCACCGGCTCGCCGTTGATCTGACCGTCGGCACGATAATGTCCCTGGCGGCTACTGGCCAGGCGCACCTCGACGAAGTCGCTACCGTGTACCGACTCGGGCGCACGATTAGGGTTGCGCTGGCTTTCCTGCCAGTCGCCGAAAAACCGCGTAGCCAGCAACAGACCGGCGCCCCAGGCCAGCACCAGCATCACCCGCCCGGCGCGCCGCCCAGGGGTTTGCGCACTCACCGGGTATTACCCCAGCCACCCTTGGGCGCGGCGAAACGCCAGACCAGCGGCCGCTGCTCGCCATCGCCGCGCGCACGCCGACCATTATCGAGGCCGACCCAGGCGCCGTCCTTATCGATCACCAGGGCTTCGGCAACGCCGAACGGACTGTCGTAGCGACGCGCCTCGGTCAACGCCTCCGCGGCGAACGACCAGCAGCGCTCAACCTCGCCACTGTCCGACTGACGACGGCAGATGCGGTGCCCCAGGCGTTCCAGAGTGAAGAGTTTGCCCTGAGAGAAAACCAGGTCAGAAAAATCCCGAGCCTGCGGCTCGCCGCCCAATTGCGCCGGCGCCGACTCCTGCCCACCTTCGCTCAGCAACACGCAGCCCCCGGTGCAGCGCCAGCTCGAAGGTTGCTTGTGCAACACCAACAAACCACGATTCTCGCGCTCGGCAGCCAGCCACAGGCGCTCTCCGGCTGGATCGACCGCGACGCCCTCGAACAACGCGTTGACATGCAGCAGCATGCCACTGGCGCGGGCCTGACGAACCAGTCCGCCCGGCAAGTTCAACCACTGCGGCGCCGCGGCCGGTGGAAGCTGCAGCACCGCGGCATGTGCCTCGCTGACCAGGTAGCGGTTGCCCTTGGCGTCGCAGCTCAGTCCCTCTAAATCCAAGTCGCCGCCGCGCACCTGCCCGGCCACCCAGGTGCTCATGCGCAAGCCCCAGGGCAGTGGCATTACCGGTGGCGCTGGAGCGACGAAAGGTTCGGCTTCGGCATGCCACACCGTCTGACTGGTATCCAGACGATACAAACGGTCATCATCGCGATCCGACACCGCCCACAGCGCCTCGCTGCACCAGGCCAAGCCCGATAGATTACCCCCGGCGATGCCCTCGACCGGATGCTCGCTGAGCAGTTTCAACTCATCTAACGGTTGAGCAGCGACCAGCAGCGGAGCCGCGATCAACAGCAGCGCAACGCACAGACGCCGCATCAGAGCAGCACCTCGGCCAGATTACCCTTCGACTCCAGCCAGGACTTGCGGTCGCCGGCGCGTTTCTTCGCCAATAGCATGTCCATGATTTCCTGAGTACCTGGGTAGTCCTCCAAGGTCAGCTGGACCAACCGACGGGTATTCGGGTCCATGGTGGTTTCGCGCAACTGCGGTGGATTCATCTCGCCAAGGCCCTTGAAGCGGGTGACCTGCGGCTTGCCGCGGCGCTTCTCGGCGACCAGACGGTCGAGGATGCCGTCGCGCTCGGCGTCATCCAGGGCATAGAAGATTTCCTTGCCCAGATCGATGCGATACAGCGGCGGCATGGCCACGTAGATATGTCCGGCATCCACCAGGGGGCGGAAATGCCGGACGAACAAGGCGCACAGCAGAGTGGCGATATGCAGCCCATCGGAGTCGGCGTCGGCGAGGATACAGATCTTGCCGTAGCGCAACTGCGACAGATCGCTAGAGCCCGGGTCGATGCCGATGGCCACAGCGATGTCATGGACCTCCTGCGAGGCCAGGACTTCTCCGCCATCGACCTCCCAGGTATTGAGGATCTTGCCACGCAGCGGCATGATCGCCTGGAACTCCTTGTCACGCGCTTGCTTGGCCGAACCGCCAGCGGAGTCGCCCTCTACCAGAAACAGCTCGGAACGCATCGGGTCCTGACCGGCGCAATCGGCCAACTTGCCGGGCAGCGCCGGCCCCTGGGTGATGCGCTTGCGCTCGACCTTCTTGCTCGCCTTGAGACGGCGATTGGCGTTGCTGATCGCCAGTTCGGCGAGTTGCTGACCAAGTTCGGGATGGGCATTGAGCCACAGGCTGAACGCGTCTTTCACCACACCCGAGACGAAGGCCGCAGCCTCACGGGAAGACAGGCGCTCCTTGGTCTGTCCAGAGAATTGCGCGTCCTGCATCTTGGTCGACAGGACGAAGGCAATCCGCTCCCAGACGTCTTCCGGCGCCAGCTTGACCCCGCGCGGCAACAGGCTGCGGAACTCGCAGAACTCGCGCATGGCGTCCAGCAGACCCTGGCGCAGGCCATTCACGTGGGTGCCGCCCTGAGCCGTGGGGATCAGGTTGACGTAGCTTTCCTGCACGCTGTCGCCGCCTTCCGGCAACCACAGCAGCGCCCAATCCACCGCTTCTTTATTACCCGCCAGGCTGCCGCAGAACGGCGCCTCGGGCAGCCGTGGGTAGGCGCTGACTGCATCCTCCAGGTAGGAGCGCAAACCATCTTCATAGAGCCACTCGACGCGCTCGCCACTGGCCTTGTCTTCGAAGCTGACGCTCAGCCCGGGACAGAGCACCGCCTTGGCCTTGAGCACGTGCTTCAAGCGGCTGATCGAGAATTTCGGCGAGTCGAAATACTTGCTGTCCGCCGAGAAATGCACGCTGGTGCCGGTATTGCGCTTGCCGACCGTGCCGATCACGGCCAGGTCGCTGGCCTTGAAGCCGTCGGCAAAGGTCATCTGGTATTCGTTGCCGTCGCGCTTGACCCGCACCGAAACATGGGTCGACAGGGCGTTGACCACGGAGATGCCGACGCCGTGCAAGCCACCGGAAAACTGGTAGTTCTTGTTGGAGAACTTACCGCCGGCGTGCAGCTTGGTGAAGATCAGCTCCACCCCCGGCACACCCTCTTCGGGGTGGATATCCACCGGCATGCCACGGCCGTCGTCGATCACCTCCAGGGAGTTGTCCTCGTGCAGGATCACCTGGATCGACTTGGCGTGGCCGGCCAGGGCTTCGTCGACACTGTTGTCGATCACTTCCTGGGCCAGGTGGTTGGGCCGGCTGGTGTCGGTATACATGCCCGGGCGCTTGCGCACCGGGTCCAGGCCGGAAAGGACTTCGATGGCGTCTGCGTTGTAGGTGTTCTGCTGGGCCATGGGGTCTCTGGTCGTCATTAAAGGTCGGAAAAGTCGATATCGCGCCAAAGCTGGGCGTCGATACCGGCAAAAGCAAAGAGCATCGGCAAATGTTCGGCGAAACCCTGAAAACCGTGATCGCCCCCGGCCTGTATGCGCAGCGCGCAGGCGCGGTAATAGGCCTGGGCATGGCGATAGTCGAGGGTTTCGTCGGCGGTCTGCAACCACACCTGGTAACGCGCGGGATCTTGCGGCGGCGGCACTTCCAGCTCAGCCAGGGCCGTCACGTGGTCGGCGGTCAACTCCCAGGTCTCATCGCTGTAGAAATTCTGCTGCGGGCCCAGGTGGCCCTCGAACAACTGATGCGGACGTACCGCAGGGTTGATCAACAGCGCCCGCAGCGCATGCCGCTCGGCCAAGTGGGTCGCATAGTAGCCGCCCAGGGAGCTGCCTACCAGCACGGGCCGACCGAGCTCGCCGATCAGCGCGTCGAGCTGAGCAATAGCCTGACGCGGATGGTGATGCAAGGCCGGTACACGCAGGTTCGCAGCCAGACCCAGGCGCGTCATGGCGCACAGCAACTGGCTGGCTTTCAGCGACGCAGGCGAGCTATTGAGGCCGTGAATATAGAGAATACTGGGGTTGGCTAGGGGCATGATTGACAGGGCTGACACGCGGCATCGGGAAGCGGAACGGTAGCAGCTTTCGCCTGATTGTCTCCAGCCTCAGCGCCCTTTCAATAGCCCTTGACGCTGTAATCCACCTCAAACGGAATACCGCTGACGCGCGATACGCCCGTCTCCAGGCGTCCATCAGCATGCAGACGCAGCCAGCGGTAGCCGGGGGCCGTGCTGTCTACCTGAAACTCCTCACTACCTGGTTTGAATTGCACGCAAGTGGAAGGCGACGCGAGCAGCCGTACGCCATTGCGCTGCTGATCGAACTCCTGGTGAATATGCCCCCAAAGTAACCCACGCACCTGAGCAAAGCGCTCCACCACCGCGAACAATGCACCCGGATTGCGCACACCGATCGTGTCCAACCAGCGACAACCAATGGGCACAGGGTGGTGATGCAGACAGATCAGATGGTGACGCTCAGGGGCTTCACCCAGCGCGCGCTCCAGCAAGGCCAGTTGCCGCTCGCCGAGATAACCCGGCACCGCGCCGGGAATGGAGGAGTCGAGAAGGATGATTCGCCAGTTGCCCAGATCGATCACCGATTCCAGCAAGTCACTGCCGACACAGGCGGCCTGCATGGCCGGAACTTCGTCATGGTTACCGGGAAACCAGCGCGCTGGCGCCGGGATGGCCGCCGTCATCTGGCGAAAACGCGCATAAGAGGCCTGACTGCCATCTTGCGACAAGTCGCCGCTGGCCAGCATCAGGTCAATCTGTGGCTGCTCCTGCAGCACCTGCTCGATCACTCGCTGCAGGCTGTCCTGAGTATCCATGCCCAACAGCTTATCGTTCGCTTCGGCGAATAAATGGCTATCGGACAACTGCACCAGCAGTACCGAGGAGTCTTCAGCGGAAGTGGGCACGCGCGGCAAGGCCTTCTCCTTGAGCGGAATGCCTGGATTATGGCGGCTAGGCCAGCCAACGGTAAACCCGATAAACGGGCATAGGTCACAGAAAAGCGCCCACAAGACTCAGGATGGGACTGACTTATTCGCCATCTCACTCAACAGCACGTCACTAGCCCAGCAGCACCGGCTCCAGCTCATGACCGCAGGCCAGGCAGTGGCTCAACCACTCGCCAAGGAACAGATTGAGCTGGGCCTTTTCATCCGGTTGGTGCATCGCCGCATTTGGGTAGGGATAGATACTGCGGAAGCGTCGGGCACTTTGCGCGCTGACCACCTCCGCCATGCGCGCATCGTGATAGACCCGCACTTCCAGTTGCGGCACCGGCAGCCACGGCAGGCTGTGCTCCTGACGTACCTGCAGGGTCGATGTGTAGGGGCAGGTTTCCAGCACCTCCAGCGCCAGCACACCGAGCAGATGTTCGCCCTGGCTCAACGCCACCCGCCGCGCGCTGGGCTCGTCACGCATGGCCGGCAACAAACGCATCAGCCGCGCATAATTGGCCTCGCACACCGCTTGCAGCTCGACCAGATCGACCCGGTAGCGCTCGCGTAACAGGTTCACGACCATAACCCCCGGACTTCGGCGCGATTCAGTGCCAGCCATTGCAAGGCGATGATGCTCGCCGCATTGTCGATACGCCCGTCTTTCACTGCGTCCAGCGCATCCTCCAATGGCCAGACATGCACCCGAATATCCTCACCCTCTTCTGCCAGGCCATGTACCCCACCTGCGCCTTGGCTGTCGCAACGACCGACGAACAGATGTACGCGCTCATCCGAGCCGCCAGGCGAAGGGTAGTACTGGGTAATCGGCCACAATGAGCTCAAGGTCAGATTCGCTTCCTCGACCGCCTCCCGGCGCGCCACTTCCTCAGGCTGCTCGTCCTTGTCGATCAGCCCGGCAACCAACTCCAGCAACCACGGGTTGGTACTCTTCTCCAAGGCGCCAATCCTAAACTGCTCGATCAACACCACCACATCATGCTGCGGATCGTAAGGCAGCACGCACACAGCATCGTGGCGCACGAACAGCTCGCGGCTGAGTTGCGGGCCCATCCCCCCGGCGAACTGGCGATGCCGCAACTGCAGGCGATCGAGCTGGTAAAAGCCGCTAAAACAGGTTTCCCGCTCGATTATTTCAACGTCATCCTGTTGCATAACTACCCCCTATTAACACGAACGGGCCCGAAGGCCCGTCCTGTTCACGCTGCATTCGGTTGGGCGTTAACGCCCAACCGTCTGCGTCGAGACTCCATCACACCTTGTGATAGAGCTGCGCGCCCTGCGCCTTGAACTCTTCGGCCTTGGCCTGCATGCCCTGCTCCACTTCCTGATCCAGCTCCAGCGCGGCGATGCGTTGCTCTTCAGCATAGACCCGCACTTCCTGGGTGATCTTCATCGAGCAGAACTTCGGCCCGCACATGGAGCAGAAATGCGCCACCTTGGCCGAGTCCTTCGGCAGCGTCTCGTCGTGGTAGGCCCGTGCGGTATCCGGGTCCAGGCCGAGGTTGAACTGGTCTTCCCAGCGGAACTCGAAACGCGCCTTGCTCAATGCATTATCGCGAATCTGCGCTCCCGGATGACCTTTGGCAAGGTCTGCCGCATGAGCGGCAATCTTGTAGGTGATGATCCCGGTTTTCACGTCATCCTTGTTCGGCAGACCCAGATGTTCCTTGGGAGTAACGTAGCAGAGCATGGCGCAACCGAACCAACCGATCATCGCCGCACCGATGCCGCTGGTGATGTGGTCGTAGCCCGGCGCGATGTCAGTGGTCAGCGGGCCGAGGGTGTAGAACGGCGCCTCGTCGCAGCACTCCAGCTGCTTGTCCATGTTCTCCTTGATCAGCTGCATCGGCACGTGGCCGGGGCCTTCGATCATCACCTGAACGTCGTGTTTCCAGGCGATCTTGGTCAGCTCGCCGAGGGTTTCCAGTTCGCCGAACTGCGCTTCGTCGTTGGCGTCGGCAATCGAGCCGGGACGCAGGCCGTCGCCCAGCGAGAAGCTGACGTCGTAGGCCTTCATGATCTGGCAGATTTCCTCGAAGTGGGTGTAGAGGAAGTTCTCCTGGTGATGCGCCAGGCACCACTTGGCCATGATCGAACCGCCACGGCTGACGATGCCGGTGACGCGCTTGGCGGTCATCGGCACGTAACGCAACAGCACGCCGGCGTGGATGGTGAAGTAGTCCACGCCTTGCTCGGCCTGCTCGATCAGGGTGTCGCGAAACAGCTCCCAGGTCAGGTCTTCGGCGGCGCCGTTGACCTTTTCCAGGGCCTGGTAGATCGGCACGGTGCCGATCGGTACCGGCGAGTTACGGATGATCCACTCGCGGGTCTCGTGGATGTGCTTGCCGGTGGACAGGTCCATCACGGTATCGGAGCCCCAGCGGATGCCCCAGGTCAGCTTGGCCACTTCTTCTTCGATGGAAGAGCCCAGCGCCGAGTTGCCGATGTTGCCGTTGATCTTCACCAGGAAGTTACGGCCGATGATCATCGGCTCCAGCTCGGTGTGATTGATGTTGGCCGGGATGATGGCGCGACCGCGGGCGATTTCCTCGCGGACGAACTCCGGGGTGATCTCCTTGGGAATGCTCGCGCCGAAGCTATGGCCGGCGTGCTGCTGATCGAGCAGACCGGCGGCGCGGGCTTCCTGCAGCTTCATGTTCTCGCGGATGGCGACGTATTCCATCTCCGGGGTGATGATGCCCTGGCGCGCGTAGTGCATCTGGCTGACGTTCTTGCCGGCCTTGGCCTTACGCGGGTTGCGCACGTGGGCGAAGCGCATGGCGGTCAGCTCGGGGTTGCTCAGGCGCTCCAGACCGAAGTTGGAGCTCAGGCCGTCGAGCAGCTCGGTGTCGTCGCGGTCGGCGATCCAGGCCGAGCGCACGTCGGCCAGGCCCTTGCGCACGTCGATGGTCACATTCGGATCGGTGTAGGGGCCGGAGGTGTCGTAAACCACTACCGGCGCGTTGATCTCGCCACCGAAGTCAGTCGGGGTGACATCCAGGCTGATCTCGCGCATCGGCACGCGAATATCCGGGCGCGAACCCTGCACATAGACCTTCTGCGAACGGGTGAAGGGCTGCACGGATTGCTGGTCGACCTGGGCGGATTCACTCAGGTTCTTTTTTTCTTGTGTGCTCATCGGCTGGTTCTCTCCTGGGATGAAATGTCGGAGTGAACGTGAACAGAGCCGTTTGCGGGCGCGGGCGCACCAGAACTGGTGCTGAGAAGACTCGCCGTGGGGAAAGCGAGGACATCTTGTTCCCTACGCAGGCCTTAACCTGATCAGGTTCAACGGGATCCGGCAACTGCCAATCTCAGCCCAAAATACGGGCACCCCGACAAGAACCCAGGCAGTCTAATCAAGACATCGCAATAAAACCAACCGCTGAGTCAAAAAAGCCTGACCCATGCGTCGGATAGTGACGACTAAACCACTAGCACGAAGATTGTTGCGCGCAAGCAACATAGCTTGTTGCAAACTACACTCACGGCGCTATCAGCGTGCCTTGACCCCCTTGGCAGGGCCCCTTAGCCTTGCCGATTACCGCCGAATCTAGGATCGCCCTAATGTTGCGCAGACTCTCTCTGGCTCTTGCCGTGGCCTCCGCTTCCGCCGGACTGGCCTGGGCAGAACAAGCCCCGCTGTCCACCAAAACGGACCTTATTACCGTTTACCAGGAAGCCGCCGACAACAATGCCGACCTGGCGGCCGCGCGCGCCGATTACCAGGCCCGCCGTGAAGTGGTGCCACAGGCCCGTTCCGGGTTGCTGCCGAACCTCTCGGCCGGCGCCACGATGACCGACACCCGCACCGCGATCGACTCGCCAGCCATCACCAGCTCCCGCAGCGGCACCGTGTATCAGGCCAACCTGAGTCAGCCGTTGTTCCGCGCCGACCGCTGGTTTCAGTTGCAGGCCGCCGAAGCTACCAGCGAGCAAGCCGCACTGGAGCTGTCTGCCACCGAACAGAACCTGATTCTGCAGAGTGCGGAAACCTACTTTGCAGTGCTGCGCGCCCAAGACACCCTGGCGTCGACCAAGGCCGAAGAAGCTGCGTTCAAGCGTCAACTCGACCAGGCCAACGAGCGCTTCGACGTCGGCCTGTCGGACAAGACCGACGTGCTCGAAGCCCAGGCCGGCTTCGACACTGCACGCGCCAACCGGATCATCGCCCAGCGCCAGGTGGACGACGCGTTCCAAGCGCTGATAACGCTGACCAACCGTGAGCATGGCGCCCTCGAGGGCATCCTGCACAGCCTGCCGATCCTCGCGCCAACGCCCAACGATGCCAAAGCCTGGGTCGATACCGCCGCGGCGCAGAATCTCAACCTGCAGGCCAGCAACTACGCGGTGGATGCCGCCGAAGAAACCCTGCGCCAGCGCAAGTCCGGCCATGCGCCGACCCTGGACGCGGTGGCCAGCTACCAGAAAGGCGATAACGACAGCCTCGGCTTCAGCAACTCCAGTACCAGTTTTGCCGGCCAACCTCGCTTCAATGGTGATGTCGAACAACGTTCAATCGGCCTGCAACTGAACATCCCACTGTACAGCGGCGGCCTGACCAGCTCGCAGGTACGCGAGTCCTACCAGCGCCTGACCCAGAGCGAACAGCTGCGCGAAAGCCTGCGCCGCCAGGTGGTACAGAACACCCGCAACCTGCACCGCGCGGTGAACACCGACGTGGAAACCGTGCAGGCGCGCAAGCAGTCGATCATCTCCAACCAGAGCGCTCTGGAGGCCACCGAGATTGGCTATCAGGTCGGCACTCGTAACATCGTCGACGTGCTCGACTCACAGCGCCAACTGTACAACTCGGTACGCACCTACAACGACGCACGCTACGACTACATCCTCAACAACCTGCGCCTCAAGCAGGCCGCCGGCACCCTCAGCCCGGCCGACCTGGAAGCCCTCGGCAGTTACCTCAAGCCGGACTACAACCCGGACAAGGACTTCCTGCCACCGGACCTGGCCAAGGCCGCCGAAGCGCAACTGCGCGGCAACCAGGATTACTGAGCCGTTGGCTGAGACAAGAAAGCCCGGACACTGTGCCGGGCTTTTTCATTTCCGCGTGGATTTCGCCGTACTGGCTGAGTTCGCCGCCACATAGCCCGGATGTAAACTGCGAGATCGGCCCCGGAGTACATCCGGGCGACGGCTAACCGAGCAAACGTCCCAGACCGCCCAGCAAGCGCTCCAGCGCGCCCTGATTGGCCCGCATAACCGCCAACCCCGCCTCATGCATCCGCACAGCGCGCGCCGGCTCACGCCAGAGCTCGGCCACCCGCTGCGCCAGCGCAGCGGCATCCGCCACTTCGAGCAAGGCGCTCGCCTCACGCAGCTGTGCGGCGATCTCGAGGAAGTTGAACAGGTGCGGTCCGCTGAGCACCGGCTTACCCAGCGCCGCGGGTTCCAGCAGGTTATGCCCACCATTGGCCACCAGGCTGCCGCCGACAAACGCCACATCCGCCAAGGCATAGAGGAACAGCAGCTCACCCATGGTGTCGCCCAGCAGCACCTGATCGCTGGCTTGCACTGCCTCACCACTGGAGCGCCGGCGAGTGTCGAAGCCCTCGCGTTGACACAGCTCGAATACCGAACCGAAGCGCTCGGGATGGCGTGGCACCAGAATCAGCAGCGCATCAGGCCAATGCTTAAGCAATTCACGGTGAGCGATCAACACCGCCTCGTCTTCGCCAACATGAGTACTCGCGGCTATCCATACCGGTCGCTGGCTGGCCTGCCACTGCTGGCGCAACTCTAGCGCACGGCGCGGCAGCTCGGGGTCGATGCTCAGGTCGAACTTGATCGAGCCGGTCACCTCGACACACGCGGCGCGCGCACCCAGATCACGAAAACGCTCGGCCTCGGCACTGGTCTGCACGGCGATCAGGCTCAGTTCGGCGAGCATCGGCGCAGTCAGCTTGGCGAAGCGCGCATAACCGCGCGCCGAGCGTTCGGACAGGCGAGCGTTGGCCAGCACCACGGGGATGTCACGGCGGGTACACTGATGGATATGATTCGGCCACAGCTCGGTTTCCATGATCACCGCGAGCCGCGGCTGCGCACGACGGAGAAAACGCGCAGCAGCCCAGGGCAGATCATAAGGCAGGTAACAGTGCTGCACCCGCCCCTGATACTCAGCCCCGCCGAACAGCGCCTGAATACGCTCGGAGCCTGTCGGCGTCATGCAGGTAAGGGTGATCGGCAACTGCGGGTAACGCGTCAGCAGTTCGCGAACCAGCGGCGCCGCGGCGATGCTTTCGCCCAGCGAGACCGCATGCACCCAGATACCACCGGGCTTTAGCGCTGGCAGACCCAGCGCAAAGCGTTCGCCGATGCGCCGCGCATAGGCCGGCGCACGCCAGGCGCGATAGGCCAGGCGCAGGGCGATCAGGGGCATGGCGAGGTGTAGCAACAGGTTATAAAGGGTACGATTCATGGGCGCGCAGCTTAGCAGAGTGACTGCCGTCAATCAGCCGATGGCCTGCAGGTGCTCGGCAAAACAATCGGCCAGCCAAAGCGCCGCAGGCCCCAGAGCCTCGTCACGTCGACAGACCAGTTCCACCACCAGGGGCGGCGGTGTCCAGTCACTGCGCAGCTCGACCAGCTGGTTCTGGTAAACCGGGTACTGCACGACATGTCGCGGCAACCAGGCCCACCCGAGGTTACGCATGAGCAGCTCGGCCATGGCGTAGAAACTATCGGCGCGCCATACCGACGGGCTGAGCTGTTCGCCACCGGGGTAATGGCTGTCCTGCAGCACCATCAACAACTGACGGTGCCGTGCCAATTCACGCCGATCAGCGTAGGGCCGACCCGCCAGAGGGTGGCCGACACCGCACACTGTGACCATCTCGATGCTGCCGAGGCGCTGACGCTCCAGCGCATCGGGCATCTGCTCATGGTGAAACAACAACCCGAGATCGGCCCGGCGCTCGAGTAGCTTGCGCGCGACCTCGCCCTGGGCACCGCTGGTCAACTGTACCTCCAGCAGCGGGAAGGCCTGGGCCAGCGCCTCGAGGCTGTCCAATACAGGCTGGTACGGCATCGCCTCATCCTGCGCCAAGCGCAATCGCGTTTCTTCCCCGCGCATCAGACCAAGCGCCCGCCCCTCCAGGCGCTCACACTGACGCAGCACCTCGCGCGCTTCCTCCAGCAGCAGCGTGCCGGCCTCGGTCAGACGCGGCTGACGGCCGCTGCTGCGCTCGAACAGCACTACGCCCAGGTCGGTCTCGAGCAGGGCAATGGCCGTGCTGACGGCCGACTGCGCGCGGTGCAATTGACGGGCGGCCGCAGAAAAAGACTGTAGTTCGGCAACGCTGACGAACAACCGGACCTGCTCCAGGCTCCACTGCACAAGCTATCTCCAATACAGATAGGTAATCACTTTATCCCATCAACCAAATGACTAGAATAGCCAACAGCACACACAGGAGTCTCATCATGACCGGCTACGTCTATCTCAGCATCGCGATCATTGCCGAAGTCATCGCCACCACGTCGATGAAGGCACTCGACGGCCTCAACAAACCATTACCCCTGGTGCTGGTGGTTGTCGGTTATGTGATTTCATTCTGGATGCTCAGTCTGGTGGTCAAATCCATTCCAGTCGGCATCGCCTACGCGGTGTGGGCCGGTCTGGGGATCGTCCTGGTGAGCATCGCCGCGACCGTGCTCTATCAGCAGCGCCTGGATATCCCGGCGATACTCGGCATGGGCCTGATTGTCAGTGGCGTGGTGGTGATCCAGCTGTTCTCGCACACCACCGGCCACTGATCGCACGAGCCGCCAGGCCCTCGCGGGTTATACTGCGCCTCTGTTTCCCCGACGAGGCGCGCGCATGTCCCAAGCTCTGACTACTGACGTTCTGATCGTCGGCGGCGGCATCGCCGGCCTCTGGCTGAATGCCCGCCTGCGCCGCCAGGGTTTCTCCACCCTGTTGGTGGAAAGTGCCTCATTGGGCGGTGGACAGAGCGTCAAATCCCAGGGAATTATCCATGGCGGCGCCAAATACGCCCTGCATGGCGCCCTGACAGGCGCCTCGGAAGCCATCGCCGACATGCCGCGACGCTGGCGCGAGGCGCTGGCCGGCAGCGGCGAACTGGACCTCGCTGCGGTACGCGTGCTCTCCGAGGCGCACTACCTGTGGTCGCCGGGCACCCTGGCCGGCAACCTGACCAGCTTCTTCGCCAGCAAGGCGGTGCGCGGCCGGGTCGATCAGGTCAAGGGCGAGCAGTTACCACCGGCGCTGCAACACGCGAAATTCAAGGGCAAGGTCTACCGCCTGGCTGAGTTGGTGCTCGACGTACCGAGCCTGATCACTCGCCTGGCCACGCTGGCAGGTGACAGCCTGCTGGCAGCCGAATGCATCGAGCCGCTGCGCGAGCAGGGTGACTTGCAGGGGCTGCGCGTCGACGGCCGCGAGATTCGCGCCCAGCGCATCGTCCTCAGCGCGGGCAGCGGCAACGCCGAGTTGCTCGGCACACTCGGCCTCAGTCAACCCGCCCAGCAACTGCGCCCGCTGCATATGGTATTGGTCAAGGGACCGACCCTGAAACCGCTGTACGCGCACTGCCTGGGCGGCGGTCCGAAGCCGCGCGTGACGGTGACCAGCCACCCGGCCGCCGATGGTCAATGGGTCTGGTACCTGGGGGGTGATCTGGCCGAAGCCGATGGCGTGGCCCGTGACCCGGCCGCACAGATCAGGGCCGCGCAGAAGGAAGTCGGCGACCTGCTGCCCTGGGTCGACCTGTCCAGCGCGCGCTGGGCGACTCTGCGGGTGGATCGCGCCGAGCCGGCACAATCGGGCCTGACTCGCCCAGACAATGCCTTTCTTGCCGACCAGGGCAAACTGCTGGTCGGCTGGCCGACTAAACTGGCCCTGGCGCCGGACTTTGCCGATCGCGTACTGGCGGCGCTCGACCGCGACGGCATCCAGCCCGCAGCTCACGCTGCGCTACCGCAGCTGCCTCGCCCTACAGTCGCCCAACCAATCTGGGAGGAGCTCCTCTGATGCACAGCCTGCACAACCTCCATCGCCCACTGGGCTCGACCGACTTACTGGTATCCCCGCTGGGTCTTGGCACGGTCAAACTGGGTCGCGACCAGGGAGTGAAATACCCCAAAGGCTTCACCATCCCCGATGACGCTACGGTTCGCCAGCTGCTCGGCCAGGCGCACGATCTGGGCATCAACCTGATCGACACCGCCCCGGCCTACGGCAGCAGCGAAACCCGCCTCGGCCCCCTGCTGCGCGGCCAACGCCAGCAGTGGGTGATCGTCAGCAAGGTGGGGGAAGAGTTCGACAACAACCAGTCGCGCTTCGATTTCTCCGCAGCGCATACGCGCTTCTCGGTGGACCGCAGCCTGCAACGCCTGGAAACCGACTATATCGACCTGGTACTGGTGCACTCGGACGGTAATGATGTCGCCATCCTGCGCGACAGTGGCGTCTATGAAACCCTCGCAGAGCTCAAGCGCGAAGGTAAAATCCGCGGCTTCGGTTTCTCCGGCAAGACGGTAGCAGGCGGCCTGCTGGCCTTGGAACAGGGTGACTGCGCGATGGTCACCTACAACCTCAGTGAGCAGGGCGAACTGCCGGTCATGGACTACGCTGAGCAGCACGGCAAAGGCATTCTGATCAAGAAGGCCCTGGCCAGCGGGCATGCCTGCCTGCAACCGCACGAAGACCCGGTACGTGCCAGCTTCGAGTTGATCTTCGCCCACCCGGCAGTCAGTAGCGCGATCATCGGCACCATCAGTCCGCACCACCTGGCCGAGAATGTCGCGACCGCGGCGGCGGTGATTCAGGACATCGCCTGAGGTCGCAGTAGTGCACGCCCCTACGCCAGCAGGAGCCGAAATGCCGCTCAGTCTAAGTCGCGAAAACCCCACCACCTTCAAGACCCAGCGGTTGTTCGTTGAAGCCGGCCCGAATGCCCTCAGCTATCAGAGCCTCGGCCAGCCGCTGAACTTCAGCCAGATGCTCGAACGACGTAAAGCGGTCGAGGTGAGCGACCCCCTGCATTTCGCTCTGGAACTGGCCAACCTAGGCGTTTCAGTGCGCCTTACCCTCAACTGGCAAGAACGCGACTACTGGGTACTGGTGCGCCAACGGCGCCTGGACCGTGGCGATATAGTGCTCAAACTGATCTCCGGCTACGTCCCTACGCACGAACTGAACCTGCCGCTGCTCACCGCCGTTCAAGAAGTCGCCGAAGAGTGCCTGCTGGAGACTCCAGAAGGCTGGCTGACCGGGCGTTTTGGCGACACCTGGCTGCCTGCTCCTTACCAAAAGACCCTGCACTATCGGAAAAACCAGCACTTCCACCTCAGCCCCCTCTCCGGCGCGGCACGACCGGTACATTGCGGCAAACAACCGCTACTCGAACGTCCGCGCGCTTATGTACATCTGCCAACCGCCTCCTTGCAGCTGGTCTACGATCTGCGCCTGACTCTGCCGAAAGCGGCCAAACAACTCAGTCTGTTCCATGTTGATGAACACTTGCAGGGCGATCAGCTGGTCGCCCTCCTGGATCGCTCCCGCCCAGATCTCTACCTGATGCCGCTGCAGCAGGGGCGACCGACGCCCGAGCTGTTCACTCTCAACAAGGGCCAGCTGCAGGCGATTGACTGCAGCGACCTGTGGCTGGCGGAAAGCTTCGCCGCGCAAGACGGCTGGCTGGTGCGCGACGAACGCATCCGTTGGGAGGACTGGCTAAGCCGAAGGCTCGAAAAAACCAACGGCGATCGCTGAGCGTCGCCCTGCCCCCCCTCCAGGTTCTGGCCTTCCCAGGGAAAATGCATAGTGAATCGCCCCTGGTTTCGTAGACACCTCCAAGCCTTAAACTGAGGCCCACTCGGACGTGCCATGAGCAACCAGTGTTTCCCCGAAAAATTCAAGGTCGAAGCGCTTAAGCAAGTGACCGAGCACAGACAGCCAGCACGGGGCACGCGACTAACTATTGGTGACCAGCGTTGCCAGCCAGCCCGAGGCGATCGAATACCCGCGAGTCACGATTGGAGCCAGGCCCGCAGAGCCTGACGTCCAACCCGCCAAGTCAGGCCTCAGAGCAACGCACGGTCCCAGCGTATGCTTCGTTTGACGATCCGCGCGGGGACCCCGGCGACTACACAGTTGCCTTCCTCGAAGGCCCGACTGACTACCGAACAGGCACCTACCACCGACTCTGGATGCAGCACTGTGCCCTTGAGTATCTGCACATCGCGACCGATCCATACGCGGTCGGCAATGTGCACGTCGCGCGCGGGGTTGAGGCGCTCGCCACTATGCGCCGCAAGGATCGAGTGTTTGTCGCCGGTGCGGATCAGTATCTCAGTGGACAGCATGCAGTCACGACCAATGTCGATGCTGGCGGCCTCGTCAACCAGCAGGTATGCCCCTTCCACCGTGGTTTCCGCGCCTATGCGGATATGCTGGCCACTGGTATTGCGCAGGTAGATTTTTCCGGAACGAAAACGCACCCGCGGACCTATATCGATCAGGTTGTCCTGGCCGTCCAGACGGATCTCGCAGTGACTTAGCTCGGTGCCCTCACCGACCAACAGGCGGTTGTTGCGGCCGCCCAGCTTGATAGTGACCTTCTTTAGCCTCCGCTGGACACTCAGGGGCACTTCCAGTCGGTTGCCCGGCTTGAGATTCAGGCGATTTTTATAGGCGAGATTACGCAGCAGCAGATAGAGCCATTGAAGCATAGGGGCCTCAGGAGCGATCCAGAATTTTCTTGACTATGGCGGTAGTCGAGCTGTTTTCCACCAGCCCCAGCACCCGCACCTCACCACCATAGGCCTTGACGATGTCGGCGCCGACAACCTGCTCGATGCCGTAGTCACCGCCCTTGACCAGCACATCCGGGCGCACCTGCTTGAGCAGGTTCTCCGGGGTGTCTTCGCTGAAGCTCACCACCCAGTCCACCGCACCCAGGCCGGCGAGTACCGCCATGCGCCGATCCACCGAGTTGATTGGCCGGCCCGGGCCCTTCAGGCGAGTGACTGAGGCATCGCCATTCACCGCCAGGACCAGCCGATCGCCTTGAGCGCGCGCCTGCTCCAGATAGGTCACATGGCCGGCGTGAAGAATGTCGAAACAACCATTGGTGAAAACGATCTTCTCGCCATGGGCGCGGGCATCGTCAATCGCCAGGAGCAATTGATCGAGGCTCAACACGCCGCGCTCCGAACCCGTATCGCGCTGAATCGCGCGGCGCAGTTCAGGTGCACTGATGGCGGCGGTGCCCAGCTTGCCGACCACAATACCGGCGGCCAGATTGGCCAGGGCCACAGCGTGGGGCAGCTCTTCACCGGCGGCCAGACTGGCCGCCAGGGTCGAAATAACAGTGTCGCCGGCACCCGTCACATCGAACACTTCGCGGGCGCGGGCCGGCAAGTGCAGGGCTGGGTGCTCGGGGCGCAACAGGGTCATGCCGTGCTCACCGCGGGTCACCAACAAGGCGCCCAGCTCCAGTTCACGCATCAGCTGTGCACCCTTGGCCACCAGTTCGGCTTCATCGGCGCAGGCACCGACCACCACTTCAAACTCATGCAGATTCGGGGTGATCAAGCTCGCGCCGCGATAGATGGAAAAGTCCTTGCCCTTGGGGTCGGCCAGCACCGGAATGCCGCGCGCCCGCGCCGCCTGCAACAAGACCTGATGATTCTGCAGGGCGCCCTTGCCGTAATCCGACAACACCAGCACCTTGACCCCATCCAGCAGCGCTTCGACCTCCAGCGCCAGGGCGCCGGCGTCAGTGTTGAACGGCTCTTCGAAGTCCATCCGCAGTAGCTGCTGGTGGCGGCTCATGACCCGCAGCTTGACGATGGTCGGCTGGCTGGCGATACGTTGAAAGCGGGTTTTCACACCCACGGCTGCCAGGCTGTTACTCAGGCTGTTAGCGGCTTCGTCTTCACCGGTCACGCCCACCAGCACAGCCGGCGCACCCAGCGCAGCAATATTTAGCGCGACGTTGGCCGCGCCACCCGGACGATCCTCGATCTGCTCAACCTTGACCACCGGCACCGGCGCTTCCGGAGAGATTCGCGAGGTGCCGCCATGCCAATATCGGTCGAGCATGACATCGCCCACCACCAGCACGTGAGCTTGATCGAAACGGGGCATGGACAACTTCATGTGGGCTCCGGGCCTCAAGTGGTGGCGCGTAGTTTATCAGGCAATATCCAATGGTGCGTCTTCATCCAGCCCCAGCGCATGCAGACGTGCATAGAAACCGTTAAGCGCCAACAAATCCGCATGAGTGCCACGCTCGACGATGCGCCCCTGATCCATGACTAGAATCAGGTCGGCCTTTTCAATGGTCGACAAGCGATGCGCGATAACCAATGTGGTCCGCCCCTTCATCACGCGATCCAGAGCTGCCTGAATATGTCGCTCGGATTCGGTATCCAGCGCCGAAGTCGCCTCGTCCAACACCAAGATCGGCGCATCCTTGAGTAACGCTCGGGCTATCGCCAGACGCTGGCGCTGACCGCCCGATAGCAGCACGCCATTCTCGCCCACCTCGGTGTCCAGACCATCTGGAAGCCTGTCGATGAACTCCTTGGCGTAGGCTGCCTCAACGGCCTGCTCGATCGCCTCACGCGGCGCGTCGGCCAAATCGCCGTATGCAATGTTATTGGCCACGCTGTCGTTGAACAAAGTGACCTGCTGCGTGACCAGCGCGATATGCCGTCGCAAGTTGCGCAGTTTGTAGTCCTCGACATCGACGCCGTCGAGCAGAATCTGCCCAGTCTCATGGTGGTAGAAGCGTGGGATCAGGTTAGCCAGCGTCGACTTGCCGCTACCGGAGCGCCCCACCAGGGCGACCATTTGCCCCGGCTCGGCGCTGAAGCTGATGTCATTGAGCACCGGCTTCTCACTACCCGGGTACTGGAAACTCAGCTGGCGCACTTCCAGACGCCCCGTAATCCGCTCGCGCTCGACACTGCCATGATCGACCTCAGGGGCTTCGTCGAGCTGCTCGAAGATGCTTTCGGCGCCGGCCACGCCTTTCTGGATAGTCGAACTGACTTCCGACAATTGACGGATCGGCTTGGGCAGCAGTCCCGCCGCGGTGATGTAAGCCACTAGATCGCCCGCAGTGGCATCACCGCGCAGAAATAGCACCAAGAACATCAACACTGCCATGGCGCTATAGATCACCAACTGCAGCATAGGGGTATAGACCGCGCCGGTCTTGGTCATGCGCAATTGCTTACTGGTGTTGTCCTGACTGGCGGCAGTAAACCGCCTGGACTCGTAACCCTCACCACCAAAACTGCGTACCACCCGGTAGCCCTGAATGGTTTCCGAGGCGACATGGGTGACATCGCCCATGGCCACCTGAATTTTCTTACTCTGCTTGCGAAACTTCTTGCTCGCGCTGCCGACCATTAACGCAATTATTGGCAGAATGGCCAGCATCACCAGGGTCAATTTCCAGTTCATCCAGATCAGGTAGGCGAACAAGAAGACGATCGTCAGCCCTTCACGAATCACCACTTTGATCGCATCGGTCGCGGCCCCCGTGACCATGGTCACATTAAAGGTGATGCGCGAGATCAGGTGGCCGGAGTTATGGTTATCAAAATAGCGGTTGGGCAAAACCAGCAGGTTATTGAATAGTGCGATGCGCAAGTCCTGCACCAGGCCTAGCGAGACCTTAGCCAGAAAATAGTTGCCCAGATAGGACCCCAGTCCCTGCCAGGCGGCAATTAACACGATCAACAACGGCACTACCTGCAGCAACTGCAGATCACGCAAATAGGGGACCGTTGGGAATAGCACCGCGTCCGGATTGGACAAACCATCGACAAAATATTTGAGGATGCCGGCGAGCATCGGCTGGGTCGAAGCGAAAATAATGAAACCCAGAATACTAATCAGAAACAGGCCGATATAAGGCTTCACATAGCCCAGCAGGCGAAGGTATATCTTCAGGCTGGAGACCTGGGTGGCTCTCTGATGCTGGTCGGTCATGCGCTCACGCTTAGGCTGGGCCGAAAAGGTCAGGGAGCTTAGCACAGCAGCGGCTAGCTCTTCCCGGCAGATGCTTTAAGATGCCGGCCATCCTAACAATCATTGGCCTGATCTAGTGCAGACATACCCCCCTCTGACCAACTCCGTGCAATCGCGCCTGGATAACCTCATAGTTCGCCACTGGCTGACGCTTGGCTACTTGGTGCTTCTGACAGGCCTATTCTGGGTTACCGATGGCAGTCTGTTCACCAAGCTCTATTACGGACTGGTCGCTGCACCCGCTCTGCTCGCCTTGATCATTGCGCCACACAACCTGCGATCAATTCTACGCGAACCCATGATACTGGCCTTCCTGGCTTTTTCGGGCTGGCTACTAGCCAGCCTGTTCTGGACGCGAGCCGATGATGGCCTTGGTGGCCTCGCCAAGCGCCCTCTCTACATTTTCATGATGTTCGCCAGCTGCGCATTGATCGCCTGCAAGGACGAGCAATTGCTGCTCAAGGTGTTGCGCGTCGGCGCCATACTCGGCGCCTTGGCTGCCCTGATCAACCTGTATCTCTACTTCGCCACCCCCTCAGCCGAGGGGCGCCTGATCGGTACCGGCTCGCTGCGTAACCCCCTGCTCACATCTCATGTACTGGGCTTTTTCAGCACTTACTGGATTGCCGCTTGGCTGACCCGTAGCGAGCGACATGACTGGCTGCCGATATTGCTCACGCTACCCCTGTTGGCCGCCCTGCTGGCCACAGGCTCGCGTACGCCACTACTTGCCCTGACCCTCACCAGTGTATGGATGCTCGCCATGAGCGGAAGACGCTCACTCTATCTGGTTGCTGCGCTCGTCGTTGCTGCGGGAGTCAGCCTCGTACTGATGCCCGAACTATTGCTGCAGCGAGGCCTATCCTTCCGCCCACAACTCTGGAGCGAGGCCATTAGCCAGGCCGGCGATCATTTATGGATCGGCCATGGCTACAACAGCAAATTCATATTCGCGGTGGAAGGGCTCAACCGCACACTAAGCGACCCACATAATGTCGAATTGGCTGTTCTCCTCGAACTCGGACTGGCCGGGCTTGGCTTGTGGCTTTTGATGTATGGGCTAGCGCTGCAGCGCTGCTGGCAACATAAGCACCAGGCGAAGTTCCAACTGGCCTCCGCCTTGATCGTGTACGGCCTATCGGCGGGACTGACGGAAGGTAGTAACTTTTTCTCAAGACCTAACGAGAACTGGTTTTTAATCTGGATTCCTCTGTCCCTGGTCGCAGCCTTGTCCATCCACCAACGCCTGCAGTACAAGCCATGAAAACTTTGAGCGAGATTGAACTGGACGCTCTTCTTCAGGACGCCAAAACAATCGAAGAAGATGGTTTCGGACTGAAGGTTGTCCGCTTGCAGGGCGGCAACTTCCTCAAACTCTATCGGCGCAAGCGCCTGCTTTCGTCCGCCCTGTGGTCGCTGCCAGCGTGCCGCTTTGCGAAGAATGCTGCGCGGCTACAGCAACTCGGAATTGCCGCCCCCGTCATTGAAGAGCTGTTACTGATCCCGGCTCAGCAATTAAATGCAGTGCGCTACACCCCATTACCCGGCGAAGACCTGCGTACACGCTGGCGCAAGCTGGATACGCTAAGGCTGGCTATAGAGATCGAGCACTTTGGGCGATTTCTCGGCGAACTGCATGCAGTTGGCGTTTATTTCCGCTCACTGCATCTGGGCAATGTCTTGTATTTACCCAACTCACAGTTTGGCCTGATTGATTTTTCCGACATGCAGATCAGCGGTCGCCCCCTTCCCCGCTGGAAACGTAAGCGCAATGTCCGGCATTTGCTGCGCTATGATGAGGACGCGCAATGGCTTGCAAATGCTCACCTAGAGGCGTTGATCCGTGGATACACGACGAGCGCCGGTGAGCAGGCTGCCCAGCGTTTGATGAGCGTACTCCAGGCCAATCGCAAGCCCCTGTTAAAGGCCAATAACAAATGAGCTTGGCTAGACTGATTGATTTTCGCGAAATTGCAGACGAGCGCGGCGCTCTGGTTGCGCTAGAGGGCGACAGCAACATTCCATTTTCGATTCGCCGGGTCTATTACCTCTACCAACTCCGCAATGACGTTCGCCGTGGCTTCCATGCACACCGCGCACTTGAACAAGTTGCCGTCTGCATAAGCGGCAGCTGCAGCTTCCTCCTGGATGATGGCCACACTCGCCAAACACTCAAGCTGTCTTCACCACACCAAGGCTTATGTATTGACCGAATGGTCTGGCACGAGATGTTCGATTTTTCCAGCGATTGTGTTTTGATGGTTATCGCCAGCGAACACTACGATGAGTCCGACTACATTCGCGACTATGAACAGTTCATTAAAGAAACCCTAGATGCCAAGCATTCATGAACTCTCAGATGTACAGAGCCCTCACATCGGTGAGGGGACCAGGATTTGGCAGTACTCGGTCATATTGCCCAACGCGCGAATAGGCAAGAACTGCAATATTTGTGCGCACACTTTAATTGAGAACCAAGTGGTGCTTGGCAATGAGGTCACCATCAAATCCGGCGTCTACCTCTGGGATGGCACCAAGATCGAAGATGGTGTGTTCATTGGCCCAAACGCCACCTTCAGCAATGACAAGCTGCCGCGCTCCAAAGCTTATCTAGCGCACTACAGCGCAGTGCTAATTAAACGGGGGGCGTCTGTTGGCGCCAATGCCACCATACTGCCCGGCATCACCATCGGCCAATTCGCCATGGTTGGTGCGGGCGCCGTAGTCACCAAAGATGTCCCAGCATTCGCAGTTGTCATCGGCAATCCTGCACGCATCGTACGTTTCCTGGACAAAGATGATTCCCTTCCTAGACCTTAAAAGTGTCAATGCTGCGCTACGCGCAGAATTACTTGAAGCTTGCGCACGCGTCATCGACTCTGGCTGGTACATTGCCGGCAATGAGTTGGCTGCATTCGAGCAGGAATTCGCGGCTTATTGCGCGACCACTCACTGCATCGGTGTAGCCAATGGGCTCGACGCGCTCACGCTGACCCTTCGGGCCTGGCAGGAAATTGGCCGACTCAAAGACGGTGATGAGGTCATCGTTCCAGCCAACACCTATATCGCTACGCTGTTGGCCATCACCGAGAACCACTTGACACCGGTTCTAGTGGAACCCGACGCGAGCAGCTTCAACCTTTGCCCGGCAGCTGTTGCAGCCGCCGTAACTCCACGCACCAAGGCGATCATCCCAGTCCATCTATACGGACGCCTGGCAGACATGCCGGCACTCCTAGAACTGGCCGATGAACATCGACTGCTGATTCTTGAAGATGCCGCACAAGGACATGGCGCCAGCCTGCATGGACGCAAGGCTGGCAACTGGGGTGACGCAGCGGGCTTCAGCTTTTACCCGGGCAAGAACCTTGGAGCACTCGGTGACGCCGGAGCCATTACCACCTCCAACGATGAGCTGGCTGAAACCTTGCGGGCGCTTCGTAACTATGGCTCCCATGAGAAATATCGAAACCTCTATCAGGGCGTGAACAGCCGCCTTGATGAGATCCAAGCAGCCATGTTGCGAGTGAAGCTAAAATACTTGGATCAGCAGACCGCGCAACGACGAAAAATTGCTCATTGCTATCTGGATAACATCAAGCACACTGCCATCTCACTCCCCACTTGGGGGCACGAAGAACAGCACGTCTGGCATCTTTTCGTCGTATTAAGCAAACACCGGGATCGCCTGCAGCATCAGCTGACACAAGCCGGCATACAAACACTGATCCACTACCCGATAGCCCCACACCAACAAAGCGCCTACCCGGAGTTCAATCATCTGCAACTGCCTATCACTGAGCGTCTGCATGCCGAAGTACTGAGCCTGCCAATGGGCCCCAGCATGACACTCGAACACGCTCATATAGTTGCTGAAGCAATCAACAACGCAGCACTTTGAAAGATTAGGTCGCAACGACACCAGAGCATGAAAAAAATATATAAGAACGGCTGGCGGCAAGGCTTCAGACTTTATCTGCTCCAGTGGCTACAAGGTGCCCGAAAGCTGAAATACAGGCTGCTTTCAGACAACCAACCAAGCAACATGCGTGGCCGCTTGAAGCAACCGGTCCTCTTTACCGGGAAGGGCGAAATCCGCATAGGTAAATCGACCATTGGCGTATGGCCGTCGCCGTTTTTCCTGAACGGCTATGCCCATATAGAGGCCCGGGAAAAAACAGCAACAATTATGATTGGCGAGAATGTTCACATTAACAACAACGCAGTACTGATAGCCGAGCGCAGCACGATAAGCATTGCAGACAACTCTCTGATCGGACATAACTTTTCGGCCTACGACTCAGACTTCCACAGCCTTGAGCCAAACCTGCGCAGCTCAGGGCTTCACTCGTGCGGGGCAGTCAGAATAGGCTCGAATGTCTTTATCGGCGCGAATGTG
The DNA here is from genome assembly GCF_000498575.2 of Pseudomonas taeanensis MS-3. Classification (GTDB taxonomy): domain Bacteria; phylum Pseudomonadota; class Gammaproteobacteria; order Pseudomonadales; family Pseudomonadaceae; genus Aquipseudomonas; species Aquipseudomonas taeanensis. The sequence continues at coordinate 1,290,431 of NZ_AWSQ01000001.1, read as the reverse complement.
ACTGTATTGAAAGGAGTATCGATCGGCGACAATAGCGTGATAGCCAATGGCTCCATAGTGAACGGAGATATTCCCGCAAATGTTGTTGCAGGGGGCATTCCGGCCAAGGTGCTCCGCCCCTTAGATACTCAAGAAACTCCGAGCTGAGACCCCACGACTCAGGTCGAAGTTTGTCCGGCCGGTAACAGCAAGCGCCCCAAGGCCCGTAGCGTCTTGCGATTCCAGAAACGCCACGGCAATTGGCTGAGCAACTCGCGGGCCAACGCTTTATCGTTCCGGGCGCACTTGAGCAGCATGGAGTTGATAAAGCGCGCGCAAACCTCGGCATGAGCGGGGTGCGCACTGAAAAGGGCATAAGTCTTCAGGACGTTATCAATCATGAAACGATAGTTTTTGTAAGTGTTACGTTCATGTGTCCGGTATTGCGCCAGTACCGCGTCCAACACATCAATCACATACCCCGCCTGAGTGATCTTCAGCTTTATCAGCAGGTCCTCGAGCCTGATCTCAGGATCGAACCCCCCCACCGCCTCCAACGCTTCTCGGCGAAACAGCATGGTCGGCGCAGGGGCGCCCGGCTGCTGCGAAAGAAAGATATCATCGAACGTCAGACGTCGAGCCGGCCTGAGTCGCTGCCTAGGCAGCACCTGACCAGCCTCATCAATCGTCTCGATATTACCAGCACAGATTCCCACTTCAGGCTTTCCACGCAGATGCGCCACCTGCAGGAACAAGCGATCAGGACGCATGATGTCGTCCGAACCAAAAGGCGCGATCAAACTTCCCTTAGCCCGTGCAATAGTGTCATTCAGTGTGCGCGACAATCCCTGGTTTGCCTGTACGCGGAAATCGAAACCATGGATGGCCTGCAGGCGCCGAATAACTGCAACACTGTCATCCTGCGAGCCATCGTCGACGACCAGCAACTCCACCCGCGGATACGATTGTCCAAGCACGCTGAGAATGCTTTGTTCAATGTATTCGGCGTGGTTGTAGGAAGGGATAATCACCGTCACTAACGGCTGTTCCAGATCCTGAACACTACTCATGAGGATGCTTGCTCCGCGCCCAGCGCTTGCTCGACTAACTGGTGATATTGTCGGCGAAAATCTTCAATGGCATGCGCGCTACGCAGATAAGCGTAGGCCCGCTCGCCCTCCTCGTTTCGCTGCTCTGTGTCGAGCCTCAAGATTGCGCGTAACTGCTCGGCCAATGCCTCGGCATCGCCAACCGGAAAGACCCGCCCGCCACAGTCCTCGAGTATCGGTCGCAAGCTGTCGATGTCCGAACCAACCACCGGCAAACGGCCGCTCATCCCTTCCAGCAGCGCCAAGGGCAGCCCCTCGCTCAGCGACGGCATCACGAACGCGTCGAAGGCGCGCACATACTGCAAGGCATCCTCACGAGCTCCGAGCAGGTGAACTCGTCCTTGCAGAGCATGACGCTCAATGGCTGATTCCAGGTCGGCACGAGAGCGGCCTTCGCCGATGATCGCGAGCTGCGCCTGTGGGTAGTCCGCCTGTAATTTAGCGAAGGCTTCGATCAGGTGGATATGCCCCTTGACTGGAACCAATCGGCCAATAGCACCGAACGTAAATGGCTCAGTGGCGAGGCCGAGCATCGCACGGGCCTTTTCGCGGGAATGCTGCAGGCCTTCGGCGCGCTCGATATCGATGGCATTGTTGATTTGCACAGTATTGCCTGAATCAAAGCCAGCACCGCACCCCAGCAAATAATCACGCACCGCACGCGAAACACCGACCAGCCGCCAATTCCCAGCCAGCAGTCGACGTGCCTCCCAGCGCCGGTAAGCACGGTCAAAATCGCCAATGCCGTGCTGCACACCAATGCACGCCGGAATCCGCAGCCAAGGGTTGAGTAGCATCAGCATATTAATGGGCTTGAACCGGTGAGCGATCACTACTTCGTAGCGCTCTTCTCGACACAATCGATAGAGACGCCATAAGGCCCGCAGGCGCAATCCTTTCAAGTCAGACTGACTGAAACCGAAATAGATCGAGCGAGGCGCTCGGCTCTCCGGCTCCCCACTGCCCGGACGTCCACGCAAAAAGGCGGTGGTCACCTCGAAACGCTCGGCAGGCAGCCCTTGAATAATCTGCTCGGCCAAGTCAGAAGCATTCACGTTGTAGCGAGCCTGCAACTGCAGCACTTTGATCCTAGAACTCATGCGTGTCGCCCCAACCATAAACGCAGAGCCTTGCGAACATAGGAGGCCCTGAGCAGAACACCCCAGTCGCACTGGAGTGCGGCGCGAAAGTATTGCTTGGCCGCCTGCACATCACCCGCCAGATAGGCGCTGCGAAACAACGACAGACTGCGCTGCACATGGAACGGCTTTTTCAAGGACTGGAACTCGCCCGGCAGCCGCAGGGGTGCAAACACTTCGTCCACCAGCGCCAGGCCACCGGCCTTGGCGTGGCTGAACTGGTGGCGCAGGCTGTCGTCGTGTTTGTGGATAAGCGCCAGTGGCTGATTCAACACCGTACACGGGTAATTGGCCAACGCCTGGGCGAACACAGGAATGTCCTCGGCGCTGCGGAACGCCTCTGGATAGTCTCCGCGCTCGAACACTTCGCGGTGCATGGCACAAGCGCCATTGGACAAGGCAATGCGCTTGTCCAGCAGATACGCCTTCAAGCGATCCAGCGGCTGCTCGGGCAGGACGGCAGACTCATGCTCCCGGCGTTTTCCATCGGGCGAGATGCTGATATGGCCGCCGATCACCAGGCGCGTCTGCGGCTGCGCAGTCAGGTGCTCGCGCAGTGCAGACAGCGCACCGGAGGCCATCTCATCATCGGCATCGAGGAAGATCAGGTAGTCGCCTGTCGTCTCGCGAATGCCCACGTTGCGTGCCGAAGAGGCACCGCCGTTGCTCTTGTGAACGACGCGAAAGCGTCCGGGATGTGCCACCAGCAGCCCGTCAAGCACCTGCCGAGTGCCATCCGTTGAGCCGTCATCGATAACGACCAGTTCGGCAGAGGCCGCATCCAGTTGCGCCAGCACCGACTCAACCGCACGCGGCAACACCGCCGCGTAGTTGTACGTAGGAATGACGACGCTAAGCAGTCGCTTAGCCGACATTTTCATGCCAGTCCATGCCGTCCTTCACCACCAGAATATCTTCCATGATCAAGTACTGAAGGTCCGAGCCATAGAACATATTCAGCGCATCGGTAGGCGAGCAGATCATTGGCTCGCCACGACGGTTCAGCGAGGTATTCAGCGACACGCCGTTGCCGGTGAGCTTTTCCAGTTCGAGCATCATGTCGTAGTAACGTGGGTTGTACTCGCGCTTGAGTACCTGGGCGCGAGAGGTGCCGTCTTCGTGCACCACTTCGCCGACGCGATCCTTCCACTCCTCGTTTACTTCGAAGGTGAAGGTCATGAATGGCGACGGATGATCGACCTTGAGCATCTGTGAGCCAACGGTATCGAGCATCGAAGGACAGAACGGGCGCCAGCGCTCGCGGAACTTGATTTGCTCGTTGATCCGATTAGCCACCCCGGGAATGCTCGGGCAGCCGATGATCGAGCGACCGCCAAGGGCGCGCGGGCCGAACTCCATGCGCCCCTGGAACCAGGCCACCGGGTTGCCATCGACCATGATCTGGGCAATGCGCTGCGGCATGTTGTCGATTTGCTTAAACACCGGCTTGCTCGGGTGCCGGGCGCAGGCGGCGATGACGTCTTCGTTCGAGTAGGACGGGCCGAGGTAGACGTGCTCCATCTTCTCCACCGGTACGCCACGGGCATGCGATACGTAGGCGGCGGCGCCGACTGCGGTGCCAGCATCGCCGGAGGCCGGCTGGACGAACAGTTCCTTCACCTCATCCCGGGCGATAATCTTCTGGTTCAGTTTGACGTTCAGCGCACAGCCACCGGCGAAGGCGATCTTGCCGGTCTCTTTGATGATGTCACCCAGGTAGTGATCCATCATCTGCAGCGCCAGCTTCTCGAACAGTGCCTGCATGCTGGCGGCGTAATGAATGTAGGGATCGTCGGCGATGTCGCCCTCGCGCTTGGGCCCCAGCCACTCGATCAGCTTGGGCGAGAAGTAGTAGCCCTTGCCCTTCTCCTTGTAGCGGCGCAGGCCAATGACGTTGGCGTACTCGGTGTTGATCACCAGCTCGCCATTCTCGAAGGTCGCCAGGCGGGAGAAGTCGTACTTGGAGGCGTCACCGTAGGGCGCCATGCCCATGACCTTGAACTCGCCGTCGAGCATCTCGAATCCAAGGAACTCGGTGATCGCGCCATACAGGCCACCGAGTGAGTCCGGATCGAAGAACTCCTTGATCTTGTGGATCTTGCCGTTTTCGCCATAACCGAAGAAGGTGGTGGCGTACTCGCCCTTGCCATCGATGCCGAGGATCGCGGTTTTTTCCTGGAAGCCCGAGCAGTGGTAGGCGCTGGAGGCATGAGCCAGGTGATGTTCGACCGGCTCGATCTTGATCTTCTTCGGGTCGAAGCCCAGCTGTTCCAGGCACCAGACGATCTTGTTGCGGTAGCGCTTGTAGCGCCGGTTGCCCATCAGGATCGCATCGAGGGCGCGATCCGGGGCGTACCAGTAGCGCTTGGCGTATTTCCAGCGGGCCTCGCCGAACAGGCTGATCGGCGCGAACGGAATGGCCACAACGTCGACGTCGGACGGTTTGATCCCCGCCTGCTCCAGGCAGAACTTGGCCGACTCGTAGGGCATGCGGTTCTTCGCGTGCTTATCACGCACGAAGCGCTCTTCTTCGGCAGCCGCGACCAGCTTGCCGTCAATGTACAGGGCGGCGGAAGGATCATGGCTGAGGGCGCCGGAAAGGCCGAGAATCGTCAGTGCCACAGGGTCTAGCCTCTTTTAGTCTGCTGAGTCGGCGTCGGGCGCCGGCGGTAAACGTTGGTCGAGCAATTGGTATAACGCGCTGTCATTCGGCCAGTTGCGCAACAAGCGCGCACGGTCCCGGTCATAGGCTGGTGCAAAAGTGACCGTACTGCGGTGTTGCTGCATGGCATCCAGGTCGATCAACGCCCAACGCCCCGCCTGCCACAGCAGATTGGTTCCCTTTAAGTCACCATGGCTGATCTGCTCACGCCGTAAGACCGCGAACAGCTCCTCCAGCGCCTTGAGCTCAGCCTCTGGGGGCAAGCTTGTGCCATGCGGACTATCCAGACAGAGCTTGAAGCGCGCGATTATATCCTCACCCGCCAAGTGTTCGGTAACCAGATAGGCGCCGCGCCGCAACCAGAACGTGCGCAGTTCCAGCATGGCCAGTGGCTTGGGCGTGGCGATGCCGAGAAAATCCAGGCGATTGCCCTCGCGCCAACTGTGCCAAGCCCGACTGGGACGCCAGAAGCGCTTTAGCCAGTGCCCCACCCCTTTGATGTTGTAGCGCTTGATGACCAAGCTGCTGCCAGCCACCTCAACCTGCGCCACCGTGGAGGAGCCACCCCGTTTGAGTGACTGACCCGCGGCGATAGCGGCATCGGGGTCGCATAACAGCGCCGCCAGTCTGCTTTCATCCTCACGCCGCACCGCCCTTAACATAGACGCGCCCCTGCGGACGCTGAACAGGCTGCAATCGCGGCCGATCTTGCGCAGGTAGTCGCGCAGACGCCAACGCCGGACCTTGGCAACCTCCTTGAGCAGCGCCTCTAGTGGCAAAGCGTGCTCGCCATTGACCAACAGGTAATGCACCAGCAACTCTTCGATAAAGACATCAAGCTTGGCCGGCAATTGGGCGAAGAACACGCCGAGATTGGCCAACACTGTAGCGCGCGATAGTGGCTGGCCTGGCGTTTCGGCACGCACACCACCACCATCGATCAAATACAGTCGACCGTCATGACGCAGCACATTGTCCAAGTGCAGGTCGTCTTGCCATAACCCCTTGCCATGCAACTGGGCAATGACCGCCAGGGCATCCCCTAACAACACTCGCTGAGCATCGCTGAGTACCGGTTGCACTTCCAGCGCTCGCCACTCATCACCCAGGCTGCTGGCATCTTCCAGGTAGTCGAACAATAACCAGCCACCTTCACCGGCCTGAAAGCCTTGTTCGAGCAGTGGCGGGGTACACAACCCATGCTCCGCAAGCAAACGCGCACCCTCAACTTCTCGGGCGTAATGTCGCTCGGCTCTGTTGCCGACCAATAGCTTGGCCAGCACCTTGCCCCCCTGCCACTGCGCCAAGCCGACATAACGCTGGCCTGGCAGCACACGCAGAAGGCTCAGCAACTGAACGGTCTCCCCTGCGCTCGCCTCTAACGGCATAGGCAAGCTCGGGGCGCGACCGGCACGACGCAAATCACCTAATTTCATCTGCGCCCCACTTTATTGCGCTGTCGCCGCGACAAGCGTCGCCACCACGACTCAAGCTCACTCGACGAATCCAGGTACGCTGCCAGAAACCCTCGCACCTCTTCTTCGCCCCAGGCACTGGCGCGACGTAGCAGCGGCTCCAAGTCCTTGACCCGATCGCGAACACCCAAGAACAGCGGACGGGTCTTTTCCAGGTCGATCAACTGGGCGGCGAAATCCGCGCCGCGTGCCTGGAGGAAAATATGCTTGGGGTAAAAGCAACCATGCACCTGTCCGCGCGCGTGCAGTTGGCGCGCCAACTGCCCGCAGGCCGTGAGGATCGCCTGCCGCTGAGCGGAGGGTAGCTCTGCCCACTGCAGCAACCAGTACTCCAGATCTTGCCAGCCATCCAAGGCGCGGGTCAGCAGAACTGCACGTTGCGCACCGGCCTCCTTACGCTCGGCGAAGAAGGCGGCCTGCAACGCAGGAATCCCCAGCCTGCAGTAACGCTGGATGTTACGGAACTCGCGGGCAAAGGTCGGCTCGCCAAGCGGGTGCCGCAGACTCCGTGTCAGATAATTGCTTTGCCGCTTGAGGTAGAAGGCCATATCGCCCAGATCCAGGCGGTATACGCTACTCCAACCACCGCGTTCGGTATTGGGTTCATCCACGGCCTCCAGCTGGACCGTCCATAACGCGTCGTAACTAGCCAGCCCATGACGCTCGAGGAGCGCACGATCTTCGGCGGCGATAAAATCCTTCATTCGCGACCCTCGAAGAACCCGACGATCTGGCGGATGCGTTTCTTGTCGCTGGCGCCAAGCCGCTCGCGTCCGCGGTACTGCAGGTAGAAGCGCAGGCGCTGGGCACGCGACAGCTTGTACTTGGCGACCTTATCCAAGCAGGCTAAATCCTTGATGATTCGATAACGCAGAAACGGCCCCCACCAGAAGCTCCCAGTCGGACAATCGATCAAAAATAATTCGCACTGCTGGTTAACCAGCAAGTTGCGCCACTTCAGATCGTTATGGGTGAAATGGCGCTTATGCAGGATGCGGGTTGCGCTGGCCAACTGCTGGCTAACCCGCGCCACCCAGGCGCTATCTCGCAGGCACTCATCGTTACGCAAGGCTAATTGCCCCATGTCCTCGGTACCGACCAGCTCACGGGTAATCAACGCCCCCCGGGTAAAGGCACCGGCCTTACGCTCCAGCCCATAGGCCACGATAGGCGCAGTGGCGATGCCCCACTTGGCGAAATATTTGAGGTTCTGCCACTCGGCCTTGACCCGGGGCCGCCCGAGAAACCTGCGCAAGCCCTTGCCGGCGCCGTGGTAACGCTTGACGTAATAACGTACGCCCTGGCATTCGACACGGATCACCTCCGACAGGGGATCACGGGTGATGAGCTCCCCCTGCAAGGCGAATACCGCATCCAGGTCGGCAAACATCTTGGTCAGCGCTGGCACGGCATCCGCCGTCAACCGCCACTCACTCATGACCGGCTCCCGGGGCATACTTACGGGCATAGCGAGCCAATAGCTTGTCCGCCTTGCGCTCAAGCCAAGTCAGCAGCGGCGCTTCTTCACGCAGTATTTGTCGCAACGCTTGCGGGCCCTTGGCTGCATGAAAGTAACCACGCAGGAAGCGCAACTTATCGCGCCGACTCAGGCCGATATTCAGGGCGGAGAAGTACAGCCCGGCCAGATCCTTGTCCCGCCAACGCCGCGGCGTGACGCTGCGGGTTTGCGCGCGATGCAGATCGATCAGCGACAACCTGAAATCATCGGCGGTCACCGGCTTGTCGGTGTGCAGCAGGAAGTGACAGATGTAGCAGTCGCGATGATTGATCCCGGCGCGATGCATGGTGCCAGTCATATTCGCCACTTCGGCAATCAGCGCGCGCTTGAGCGCAGGAGCCGGCGGATTGTGCGCCCAGTCGAGGCTGAAATCCTCCAGACTGACCGTCGGTGCCAGCTCCTCGGTGACGATAAAGGAGTGCTGCGTCGCCGGGTTGCCGCCGCGCTCGCCATAAGCCCGCGCAGTCATGGTCGGTACGCCGGCTTCATGCAAGCGGCGGATCGCCCGCCACTCCTGCCCGGCGCCGAGTACCGGCAACTTGGCGGTAAGCAGGTTCTTGGCGATCTCACGCCAGCCGATGCCGCGGTGAATCTTGACGAAATAGCCGCGCCCGTCCACTTCCGTGCGCAGGGTGCGGCGCCCCTCTAGCTCACGATAGACCTGACCTTGCAGCTGTTCGACCTCGGCAAAGGCGTCTTTACCCGCCCACAGGGTCTGGAACGGTTCGCTCAGCAATAACTTCATCGGCGCTCCGCCAAAATCACATCGGCCGCGCGCTGCGGCATGCTGTACAGATCGGCCTTCTCGGCAAAGGCCAGGCCATTGCGCCGCCAGCTGGCGTGCCTTGCTGGATCATCGAGCATCTCGGCCAGCAGACTATTCAGCCCTTCCTGCTCGAAGGGGCTGGGCAGCACTCGACCGGCATCGGCCTCGGCAATGTAGTGGGCATAGCCACAAACATCGCTGACCAGCACCGGCAACCCGGCGACCAGGGCCTCGAGCAATACGGTGCCGGTGTTTTCGTTGTAGGCCGGATGAATCAGCATATCGGCGCCCAGCAGGAAGCGCGGAATATCACTGCGCCCCTTGAGAATTTCAACCTGATCAGAAATGCCCAACGTCCTGGCCTGAAGCTGGAAAGCGCGCGGATCGTCCTGGCCGATGGCGATCAAGCGGGTGCGTTTTCTCAGCTCGCGCGGCAAGGCGGCGACAGCCTTCAGGCTACGATCCAGGCCCTTGGTCTTGAACCCGGAGCCAATCTGCACCAGCAGCAGGTCCTCATCTGCCAGCTCGAACTCGCGGCGGAACTCGGCGCGAATCTCGGCAGCATTGGCCGGCGCGCGGCGGTCGAGGGCAATGCCTGGCGGCAGCAGGTGAAAGCGCTGCGTCGGGGTGGCGTAGTGCTTGACGAACAATGGTTGCTGCACCTCGGAGATCATCAAAATCTCGGTCTTCGACTCGGGGGCGAACACCGCCCGCTCGTAGTCGGAGAAGTGCTTGTAACGCCCCCACAGGCGGTACAGCGGGTTGCGCAGGGTCTGCGCCTTGTCCTCGAAACAGCCATCGGCGGCGTAGTAGACATCCAGCCCGGGCATCTTGTTGAAGCCGATCACCCGATCGACCGGGCGCGCGGCCAGGTCAGCCTGTACCCAGGCGGTCAATTTCTCGTTGCGTTTGTGGTTGAACAGCGCCTTGACCGGCACCACCACCACTTCGAAACCGGCGGGAATCTCACCTTCCCAGATCGGCGTGTACACGCGAATGGTGTGGCCACGCTGCTGGCACTCCAAGGCAATGCGCATGAAATCACGCTGCAGGCCGCCGAAGGGGAAGTATTTATAAAGGATAAAAGCCAACTGCATCAGACACGATCCTCGGACAGGCAGGGGGTTGCCAGGAGCAGCGCCTGCAGCTCAGTGGCCACCCGCTCGGGCAACAGGTCGTCGAAGCAGGGCTTATGCCGGTCACCCTTGCCGGCGTTCGGACCGCTGGCGCACAGATGGACCTGCGAACGTCCGTATGCGCCTACCCGTCCGGGCAAGGTCGGGCCGTACAGCGAAATGGTCGGCACATCCAGGGCCGCCGCCAGGTGGCCGAGCCCGGTGTCGACGGCCACGCAGGCCTGGGCGCCGGCGATCACCTTGGCCACCCCGGCGAGGTTCAACCTGGGCAGCACCGCCGCATTATCCAGCCCCGCGACGATGCGCTCGGCGCGCGCCTGCTCGCTGGCGTTGCCCCACGGCAGGCGCACGGCCCAGCCTTGCGCACTCATGCGCTCGGCCAACTCCCGCCAACAGCTTTCCGGCCAATGCTTGCTCGGCCAGGTGGTGCCGTGCAGAAACAGCAGATAGGGCGACGGCGAAGCAGCGGCCAGCTGCCAGCGATTCAAGCCATAGTCACCGATACCGCTTGGCAGTGAGTAACCCAGCGCCTGGGCAAACAGCTGACGCACGCGCTCGAGGGCATGCTGCTCACGCGGCACCGCATAGCGCTGGACATAGAAGCGACTGGCCAGCGGCTCACGCGCCGAATTGCGATCCAGGCCAGCCACCGGCGCCTTGACATAACGCGTCAGCCAGGCGCTTTTCAGCAGGCCCTGGGCGTCGATAACCAGGTCGTAACGGGTCTCGCGCAGACGCGCCTTGAACCGCCGCCACTCGCCATTCTTCAAGGTCTGCCAGAGATTCTTGCGCCAGCGGCGAATGGCCACCGGAATCACCTGGGCGACCGCCGGGTGCCAGGCGGGTATCTCGGCGAAGCCCTCCTCCACCACCCAGTCGAACTGGATGCCGGGAATCGCCCGCGCCGCATCGGTCAAAGCCGGCAGGGTATGAATCACGTCGCCCAGCGAGGAAGTCTTGATCAGCAATACACGCAAACTATTCGACCTCAACCGGATCGGCCACCAGGCGATCCAGCGCCTCGAGCACCGGGCCTGAGCTCAGCTGACGCAGGCAATTGTAATGGCCGAAACGGCAGGTGCGGTCGAAGCAGGGGCTGCACTCCAGGCCCAGGCGCACGATCTCCACCTGTTCGGCCAGCGGCGGTGTGAACTGCGGCGAGGTCGAGCCATAGACTGCCACCAACGGGCGGTTCAGCGCGGCCGCCACATGCATCAAGCCGGAGTCGTTGGACACCACGGCACTGGCACAGGACAGCAAATCGATGGCCTCGGCCAGCGCGGTTTCGCCGGACAGGTTGACCGCCTCTTCGCGCAGCCCCGGGATCAAGCGCTGACGAATCTCCTCGCCAACCGCATGATCGTTCTTCGAACCGAACAGCCAGACCTGCCAACCGGCGCGAATCTTCGCCTCGGCCACCTCAGCGTAATGCTCGCTGGGCCAGCGTTTGGCCTCGCCGAATTCGGCGCCCGGACACAGCGCTAGCACTGGGCGATCCAGGCTCAGGCCGAACTTGCCCAGGGCCGCGTCGCGCGTGGCCGGATCGATCGACAAGGATGGCCGCGGGTACGGCGTGGGCAGCAGCTCGCCCGGCTCGAACGCCAGCGCCATGAACCGCTCGACCATCAGCGGATAGCGCTCTTTATCCAGCACCCGCACATCGTTGAGCAGGCCGTAGCGCATCTCACCCTTCCAGCCGGTGCGCTTGCCGATACCGGCGAAAAAGGGCACCAGGGCCGACTTGAGCGAATTCGGCAGGAGAATCGCCTGATCGTACTGGCCGGCCAACGACTTGCCGATCTTGCGCCGGGTAGCCAGTTGCAGCACGCCATGCCCCAGCGGAAAACTCAGGGCCTGACGCACCTCGGGCATGCGCTCGAGAATCGGCCGGCTCCACTCGGGCGCCAGCACGTCGATCTCGCAGCCGACATGCCGCTGTTTCAGGCACTGAAACAGCGTCTGCGCCATCACCATGTCACCGACCCAGCTGGGGCCTACGATCAGTATTTTCATGCGAATTCCAGAAACGACCAGGGAGGCTTTCGCCTCCCGGACATGCTTAATGCGCAGGTAATGGTGACCTGCGGCAGTGATGGGTATCGCTTCGCTCAACCCATCCTACACAACAAGCCGACCGAACCTGGTTCAGCCTTATTTGACCAAGGTGCGCCATTCGGCGTGATTGCTGGTCTTACCCGTCACCAGATCGAAGTAAGCGGTCTGCAATTTCTCGGTCACCGGACCGCGGCGTCCGGCGCCAATGTTGCGGCCGTCCACTTCGCGGATCGGCGTGACTTCTGCGGCGGTGCCGGTGAAGAAAGCCTCATCGGCGATGTACACCTCATCCCGGGTGATGCGCTTCTCGACCACCTTGATGCCCAGCTCTTCGGCCAGGGTGAGGATGGTGCTGCGGGTGATGCCATTCAGACAGGACGTCACTTCCGGGGTGTAGACCACGCCATTCTTGACCAGGAAGATGTTCTCCCCCGAGCCTTCGGCCACGTAGCCTTCGGTATCCAGCAGCATGGCTTCGTCGGCACCGCCGGAGATCGCCTCCTGCAGGGCCAGCATCGAGTTGATGTAGTTACCGTTGGCCTTGGCGCGAGTCATCGAGATGTTGACGTGATGACGAGTAAAGGAGCTGGTACGCACCTTGATGCCGACCTGCAGGGCTTCGTCGCCCATGTAGGCACCCCAGTTCCACGCGGCGACTATCACATGAACCTTCAGGCCACTGGCGCGCAGACCCATGCCTTCCGATCCGTAGAACACCATCGGGCGGATGTAGGCGCTTTCCAGGTTGTTCTCGCGCACGGCGGCGCGGGTCGCCTCGTTGATCTCGTCCTTGCTGAACGGGATCTGCATATTCATGATGTGGGCCGAATCGAACAGGCGATCAGTGTGCGCCTCGAGGCGGAAGATCGCGGTACCCTGCGGCGTGTTGTAGGCGCGCACGCCCTCGAATACACCCATGCCGTAGTGCAGGGTATGGGTCAGTACATGGGTGGTCGCATCGCGCCACTGCACCAGTTCGCCGTCATACCAAATCACGCCATCACGATCGGCCATCGACATAATTGCCTGCTCCTCAAATTCGATTCGTGCACATGAGGTCGGTGCGCCATGCGCTTTCCAACCTACGAAAAATTCAGTTCAGCCCCAGTTCCCGCCAGATTCGCAACACACTGCGCCGCTCGGCGTGGAATTGATCGCCGCTCACCACGCCTGGCTGCTTTTGCAGCGCCTGGCGATGAGCCGCCATACGGTAGGCCTTATAGACCTCTTGCAATAAGCGCGCATCTTCGCCAGGCACCAAGCCGAGCCGCTCCAGACCTTCCAGAATGCGAATATTGTCGGTGAATTCCAACAGCTCCGGGTACTTTCGCGACCAGGCCAGGGCCGCGTATTGCACCATAAATTCAATATCGACGATACCACCGGCATCCTGCTTCAGATCGAAGGGGGACGTGGCCTCGAAGGCATTGGCTGCGGTTCCGGCGGCAGTCACCCTACTGCCGAGATTGTCACGCATCTTCGCGCGCATCCCGCTGACCTCGGTACGCAGCGCGTTCAGGTCGCGTTCACGCCCGAGCACCGCCGCACGCACCGCCTCGAACTCCCGGCCGACTTGCGGGCTGCCGACCAACACACGTGCGCGCACCAGCGCCTGGTGTTCCCAGGTCCAGGCTTCGCTTTCCTGATACCGCGCAAAGGCGCCGAGCGAGCTCACCAACAACCCCGAGGCACCGGACGGACGCAGGCGCATGTCGACTTCGTAGAGCTGCCCGGAATTGGTCTGCGTGGTCAGCAGATGGATGATCCGCTGACCCAGTCGAGTGAAGAACTGCGCCCCATCGATCGGCTTGACACCGTCGGTCTCGGCCTGTGGATCGCCGCCATGAATGAACACCAGATCGAGATCCGAGCCATGGCCCAGCTCGATACCGCCGACCTTGCCGTAGCCGACGATGATAAAGTCCGGATCACAGGGACTGCCATCGGCGCGCCGTGGCGTGCCGTGCTTAGCCACAGTCTGGCGCCAGGCCAGGGCCAGCACCTGATCGAGGATCGCCTCGGCCAGCCAGGTCAGATAGTCACTGACTTTCATCAGCGGCAAGGAGCCGGCGATCTCCGAGGCCGCCACGCGCAGGCGATGTGCCAGCTTGAAGTGGCGCAGCGCCTCCATCTGCTGCTCCAGATCCTCCTCGGGAATGCGCATCAGCCGTTCGCGCAACTCGGCCGCCAACTCCGGCGCCAATGGCGGCTTGAACAGTCGGCCCTCGTTGAGCAACTCATCGAGCAGCAAAGGGAAGCGGGTGATCTGCTCGGCGATCCACGGACTGGCAGCGCACAGCGTCAGCAGACGCTGCAAGGCGCCGGGATTCTCGGTCAGCAACACCAGGTAGGCCGAGCGCCTTGCCACCGCCTCGACCAGCGGCAGCACACGCTCCAGCACCAGATCGGGGTTGTCGTGTTCCACCGCCTGCGCCAGCAACCGAGGAATAAAGGCATCCAGGCGCTCGCGACCGAGGCGCTGCATGGCGCGCACCTGATTGCCGCTGCGCAAGCCGGCGAGGCGCTGACGGGCCGCCGGAGCGTCGGCGAAACCGGCATCCTCCAGTTGACGACAGGCTGCAGCCTCGTCCTGAACGTCCTCCCACAGCGGCAGCCACTCACCGCCGACGACCTCCTCTTCGGCGTTATCCAGGTCCTCGTCGGGATCGGCAATCACCTGACGGAAGTGCCAGTCGACTCGCCCACGCCAGTGCATCAGCCGCTCATGGAACGCCGACCACTCAGCGAAACCCAGGATAAAGGCCACCCGAGCCTTGTCCTGATCATTATCCGGGAGCATCTGCGTCTGCCGGTCGTCGATCGCCTGCAAGGCATGTTCGGTATAGCGCAGGAACGCATAGCCCTCGCGCAGCTCGTCGGTCACCGCCGCTGGCAGATAACCCTGACCCTCCAGGGTGGTCAGCACCTTGAACAAGGAACGCTGCTGCAAGCTGAGGTCACGCCCGCCATGGATCAACTGAAAGGCCTGAGCAATGAATTCCACCTCGCGAATGCCGCCGGCGCCGAGCTTGATGTTCTCGGCCATGCCCTTGCGCCGCACTTCCTGCTGGATCAGCTGCTTCATGCTGCGCAGCGCTTCGATGGCAGAAAAATCCAGGTAGCGTCGATAGACAAAGGGCCGCAGCATCTCCAGCAGCTGCTCACCGGCCTGCTGATCGCCGCCGACTACGCGCGCCTTGATCATCGCGTAGCGTTCCCAGTCGCGACCCTGATCCTGGTAGTACTGTTCGAGCGCATTGAAGCTGAACACCAGGGAACCGGAAGAGCCGTAGGGACGCAGGCGCATGTCGGTACGAAACACGAAACCCTCGACGGTGATCGCATCCAGCGCCTTGATCAGGCGCTGGCCGAGACGGATGAAGAACTCCTGGTTATCCAGCGAGCGCTTCACCCCCTCCGTCTCACCCCCCTCCGGGTAACCGAAGATCAGGTCGATGTCCGAGGACAGGTTCAGCTCATGGGCCCCCAGCTTGCCCATGCCGAGAATCACCATATGCTGCGCCTGCCCCGTGCGCCGCCCGATCGGCGTGCCGAACTGTGCGCAGTGCTGGGGATAGAGCCAGTGGTAGGCCAGATCAATGCAGCTATCGGCCAGATCCGAGAGATCGCGACAAGTTTCGATCAGATCCGCCTGACGACTGATATCGCGCCAGATAATGCGCAGCTGCTGGCGATTGCGAAAGCGCCGCAAGCGTCGCCCCAGCTCGTCTTCACCCTCGCACTCGAGCAACTGCGCGGCCAACTGCGCGCGCAGTTCGCCAGCCTGCAGCGGGCGCTCCAGCTCACCGGACTCGGCCAGTTCCAGCAACATCTGCGGATCGCGCAAGGCCTGCTGGACCACGAAGTCGCTGGCCGCAGTAACCCGCCGCAGGGTCTCTTGCCGAGAGCCCGCCCAGGCGGCAAAACGCGCCGCGGCATCCGTTGACAGCTCGGCAAAGGCCGCCTGCAAGGTCTGCTCGGCGCGCAGAGCAAGGAAATCAAGAGTGGCAGGCAAAGTGGCCAGCGCAGGCAGGCTCATGGTCTATCCTTTTTGGCGGATTGCAAGCGCAGCGCTGAAAGCGGACAAGCCCACTGAACTGGCGCTTTACGGGCGACTGACAGCAAAAAAACTGTAGTTTTGCTACTAAAGATTGTATCCAAAGGGCTGAAATCGTCGTCGATATGTAGTAAAACTACACGAGTCCGGTCCTACCCCCGGTAAATCCAAGAATTCACGTGACCCGCTCACAATGCCGGCCACGAATCCTGGCCTCCGATTCTGGAAGCCTTTCCGCCCTGGAGCAAGCCATGCAAGACCTCGATCCCGTCGAAACCCAGGAATGGCTGGACGCCCTTGAATCCGTCCTCGACCGTGAAGGTGAAGACCGCGCGCATTACCTGATGACTCGCATGGGCGAGCTGGCCACCCGCAGTGGTTCCCAGTTGCCCTATGCGATCACCACGCCGTACCGCAACACCATTCCAGTGACCCACGAAGCACGCATGCCTGGCGACCTGTTCATGGAACGCCGCATTCGCTCGCTGGTCCGCTGGAACGCCATGGCCATGGTGATGCGCACCAATCTGAAAGATCCGGACCTGGGCGGCCACATCTCCAGCTTCGCCTCCTCCGCGACCCTGTATGACATCGGCTTCAACTACTTCTTCCAGGCCCCCACCGAAGAGCACGGCGGTGACCTGCTGTACATCCAGGGCCACGTATCGCCCGGCATCTATGCCCGCGCCTTCATGGAAGGCCGGATCAGCGAAGACCAGCTGAACAACTTCCGTCAGGAAGTCGACGGCCAAGGCCTGTCGTCCTACCCGCACCCTTGGCTGATGCCCGATTTCTGGCAGTTCCCGACCGTGTCCATGGGGCTCGGTCCGATCCAGGCGATCTACCAGGCGCGTTTCATGAAGTACCTGGAAGATCGCGGCTATATCCCCGCAGGCAAGCAGAAAGTCTGGTGCTTCCTCGGCGATGGCGAGTGCGACGAGCCGGAATCCCTCGGCGCCATTTCCCTGGCCGGCCGCGAGAAGCTGGACAACCTGATCTTCGTCATCAACTGCAACCTGCAGCGCCTCGACGGCCCGGTGCGCGGCAACGGCAAGATCATCCAGGAGCTGGAGGGCGTGTTCCGTGGTGGTGGCTGGAACGTCAACAAGGTGGTCTGGGGCCGTTTCTGGGACCCACTGCTGGCCAAGGACGTCGACGGCATCCTGCAACGCCGCATGGACGAAGTGATCGACGGCGAGTACCAGAACTACAAGGCCAAAGACGGCGCCTTCGTGCGTGAGCACTTCTTCAACAGCCCCGAGCTGAAAGAGATGGTCAAAGACCTCTCAGACGACGAAATCTGGAAGCTCAACCGCGGCGGTCACGACCCCTACAAGGTGTATGCGGCCTATCACGATGCGGTCAACCACAAGGGTCAGCCGACCGTGGTGCTGGCCAAGACCATCAAGGGTTACGGCACCGGCGCTGGTGAAGCAAAGAACACCGCGCACAACACCAAGAAGGTCGACGTCGACAGCCTGAAGAAATTCCGCGACCGCTTCGACATCCCGGTCAAGGACAACGAGCTGGAGAACCTGCCGTTCTTCAAGCCCGAGGAAGGCAGCGCCGAGTACAAGTACCTGCACGAGCGCCGCGCCGCCCTGGGCGGCTACATGCCGCAGCGCCGGGCCAAGAGCTTCGGCATTCCGACTCCGCCGTTGGACACCCTCAAGGCCATCCTCGACGGCTCCGGCGACCGCGAAATCTCCACCACCATGGCCTTCGTGCGCATCCTCTCGCAGCTGGTCAAGGACAAGGAACTCGGTCAGCGCATAGTGCCGATCATTCCGGACGAGGCACGCACCTTCGGCATGGAAGGCATGTTCCGCCAACTCGGTATCTACTCCTCGGTCGGCCAGCTGTATGAGCCGGTGGATAAAGACCAGGTAATGTTCTACCGCGAGGACAAGAAGGGCCAGATTCTCGAAGAAGGCATCAACGAAGCCGGCGCCATGAGCTCCTTCATCGCCGCGGGCACCAGCTACAGCTGCCACAACCAGCCGATGCTGCCGTTCTATATCTTCTATTCGATGTTCGGCTTCCAGCGCATCGGCGATCTGGCTTGGGCCGCCGGCGACAGCCGCACCCGTGGCTTCCTGATCGGCGGTACAGCCGGGCGCACCACCCTCAACGGTGAAGGCCTGCAGCACGAAGACGGCCACAGCCACATCATGGCCGCGACCATCCCCAACTGCCGCACCTACGACCCGACCTACGGCTACGAGCTGGCAGTGATCATCCGCGAAGGTACGCGGCAGATGATGGAAGAGCAGCAAGACGTCTTCTACTACATCACCGTCATGAACGAGTCCTACCAGCAGCCAGCCATGCCCGA
Source organism: Pseudomonas taeanensis MS-3 (assembly GCF_000498575.2). Classification (GTDB taxonomy): domain Bacteria; phylum Pseudomonadota; class Gammaproteobacteria; order Pseudomonadales; family Pseudomonadaceae; genus Aquipseudomonas; species Aquipseudomonas taeanensis. The sequence continues at coordinate 1,272,199 of NZ_AWSQ01000001.1, read as the reverse complement.
AGGTGTCGAGAAAGGCATCATCAAAGGCATGTACCTGCTCGAAGAGGACAAGAAGGAGGCGGCCCATCACGTGCAGCTGCTTGGCTCGGGCACCATCCTGCGCGAAGTGCGCGAAGCGGCGAAGATTCTGCGCGAGCAGTTCAACGTCGGCTCCGATGTGTGGAGTGTCACCAGCTTCAACGAACTGCGTCGCGATGGCCTGGCCGTGGAGCGCAATAACCGCCTGCACCCGGAGCAGAAGCCTCAGCAGTCCTATATCGAGCAGTGCCTGAGTGGTCGCCATGGCCCGGTCATTGCCAGCACCGACTACATGAAGCTGTTCGCCGAGCAAATCCGCCAGTGGGTGCCAAGCAAGGAGTTCAAGGTACTGGGCACCGATGGTTTCGGCCGCAGTGACAGCCGCAAGAAACTGCGTCACTTCTTCGAAGTGGACCGCAACTGGGTAGTCCTGGCAGCCCTGGAAGCCCTCGCTGACCGTGGCGATATCGAACCCAAAGTAGTGGCCGAGGCCATCGCCAAGTTCGGCATCGATCCCGAAAAAATCAACCCGCTGAACTGCTAAGGAGACGCACTGTGAGCGAACTAATCCGCGTACCCGATATTGGCAGCGGCGAAGGCGAAGTCATCGAGCTGATGGTCAAGGTCGGCGACCGTATCGAAGCCGACCAGAGCCTGCTGACCCTGGAGTCGGACAAGGCCAGCATGGAAATCCCGGCCCCCAAGGCCGGGGTGATCAAGAGCCTCAAGGTCAAGCTGGGTGATCGCCTGAAAGAAGGCGATGAGCTGCTCGAGCTTGAAGTCGAAGGCGCGAGCGACAGCGCACCGGCAGCTGAACCGGCGAAAGCCGAGGCCCCAGCACCTGCCCCAGCTGCCGCAGCCAAAACCGAAACACCTGCTGCGGCACCCGCGGTCAGCGAATCGATCCAGGACATTCATGTCCCGGATATCGGTTCGGACGGCACCGCCAAGGTCATCGAAGTACTGGTCAAGGCCGGCGACAGCGTCGAAGCCGACCAGTCACTGATCACCCTGGAATCCGACAAGGCCAGTATGGAGATCCCCTCGCCGGTCGCCGGCGTGGTGGAAAGCGTCGAGGTCAAGCTGGATGCCGACGTCGGCACCGGCGATCTGATTCTCAAACTGAAGGTGGCTGGCGCAGCGCCAGCAGCACCGGCGCCAGCCGCCCCCGCAGCGGCGTCGGCGGTGCATAGCACGCCGCCCGGCGCCGCGCCGGAGGTGGTCGCCGAAGTCAGCGCCATCGCCAAGCTGGCGGCAGCGGCTGCCAACGTGACGGCCGCGCCACGGTCCGACGGCGCCAAGGTGCATGCTGGTCCGGCGGTGCGCCAACTGGCCCGTGAAATGGGCGTCGAGCTAGCCGCCATTACTGGCAGCGGCCCGAAAGGCCGGGTTATCAAGGAAGACGTGCAGGCCTACGTCAAAGCGATGATGCAGAAGGCCAAGGAAGCGCCGGCTGGCGCAACCGGTGGCGCCGGCATTCCGCCAATCCCGAACGTGGACTTCAGCAAGTTCGGCGAAGTGGAAGAAGTGGCCATGACCCGCTTGATGCAGGTCGGTGCCGCCAACCTGCACCGCAGCTGGCTCAACGTGCCCCATGTGACCCAGTTCGACTCGGCCGACATCACCGAGCTGGAAGCCTTCCGCGTCGCGCAGAAAGGCGTGGCGGAGAAGGCCGGGGTCAAGCTGACCGTACTGCCCCTGCTGCTGAAAGCCTGCGCTTACCTGCTCAAGGAACTGCCGGACTTCAACAGCTCGCTAGCACCCAGCGGCAAGGCGATCATCCGCAAGAAATACGTGCACGTCGGTTTCGCCGTGGACACTCCGGATGGCCTGTTGGTCCCGGTGATCAAGAACGTCGACCAGAAGAGCCTGCTGCAGCTGGCGGCTGAGGCTGCTGCCCTGGCGGAAAAGGCCCGGACCAAGAAACTCTCTGCCGATGACATGCAGGGCGCCTGCTTCACCATCTCCAGCCTCGGGCACATTGGCGGCACCGGCTTCACGCCGATCGTCAACGCGCCGGAAGTAGCGATCCTCGGAGTGAGCAAGGCGACCATCCAGCCGGTCTGGGACGGCAAGGCTTTCCAGCCCAAGCTGATACTGCCGCTGTCGTTGTCTTACGACCACCGGGTAATCAACGGCGCAGCCGCCGCGCGCTTCACCAAGCGCCTGGGTGAAGTGCTGACGGATATCCGCACCATGCTGCTGTAAGGCTTAGCTGCAACTTTCGAGCGCCACGCTCGCATCCTCAACCCCGCCCAATCGGCGGGGTTTTTTTTGCGTACTACACGGCCGCGGCTATGGCTCACGCCCTCCGCTACCCGCCCGGCCTACCCTTTCTGTAGATTACGGATCAGAAAACTCAAGGCCTTGGCCAGCTCTGCTGCCCCCTGATGATCGCGCACGATACTCAGTAGCGGACTGCCGTCGACCGGGTTGAGCAGCACACAACTGATGCTGCCATTTGGGCAGTCATAGCGAATAAAGGGGTCGACGCCAAACAAGGCAATCCGCTGATTGCGTACGGCGATCTGGGTTTCTTGCTGGCCGCGCGTCTCCTCGCGCAACAGCAGCTCGCCTGGAGCGCCGAGGCGCAGCTGGTAGAGCAGATCCTGGCGCCGCGCCTGACCAACCTGATACGCCGCGCGCAAGGCATAGGTTTTCAGCAGGTCGTTGCTGTGCGCGAGTAACGCCTGGCGTTCATTCTCGGTCAGATACAAGCGCTTCAGCTTGGCCAGGTAACTGGCCTGTTCGGCACTGCTCACGCCCGCGGCAGGCTCGCTGGCGAATCCAGGACTGAGTGCAACACAGCCGCTCAGCAGCACTGCGCTCATTAGTTTTCTTGTCAGTCGCAATTGCATGATGCACCCTTGCTCGACGCTAAGAAGTGGGCGAGATTTCGACTCGGTCAGCATACTGGAAACCAGCCGTTCAATGAAAAGCCATCCCGATGCCACGAGCCGTTCAACGGCCGAGGTTGTGACGCAGTTGCCAGTGCCCTCGCGGCTCGGCATGTTGCGTTTCGAACGGCTGAACGAAGCCAGCTGGAGTCTGTTGTTTCTCGACCCCGCCTGCGAGCTGCAGCTCGGTTTACCCGCCAGTGAACTGTGCGCCCTGCTCGACGCGCCCTACGCCAGCCTGATGGAGCCCAAGACACGTCATCACCTGCATGACAGCATCCAACTGCAACTGGCACAGCGTCCGCACTATCTGGTGTATTACACCCTGTATACGCCGCACGGCCCGCTCCGGTTGATGGAGCTGGGAGAGCCGTTCAAACAGCGTGGCCGCCATCTGCTACGCGGCTATCTGTTGCGCGCCGACGAAAGCCTCGGGCATGACGACGCGCCGCACCTTCAGAACGAGCACCCGATATACCCGCTCGGCGCGCAGGAGTACGCGCTACAACAGGCCCGCGTGAACGTCCAGCAGCGTTTGATCGTACGCCTGGCGCAGCATCACTACGTCACCCGCGAACCACTGCACGAAGCCGCCGAACTAATCACCCAAGCAGCCTGCGAAGCCTACCAGGTGGCGCGCGCCAGCATCTGGCACCTGACCGACCACAGGCTCGACCCCGTCACGCTGTATCGCAGCGACACTGGCCGCCATGAACAGCCCGCAGCCATCGACGCCCGCCACTACCCCAACTACCTCAGTGCCCTGCAAGGCGGACGCACAGTGGACGCGCATGACGCTCAACACGACCTGCGCACCCGCGAACTGAGCGAAAGCTATCTCAGCCCCCTTGGCATCGGCGCCATGCTCGATGCCAGCATCCGCGTCGGCGGTAAAGTGATCGGCGTGCTGTGCCTGGAGCACATCGGCGCACCGCGCGCCTGGCAGGCCGACGAAATCGCCTTCGCCGGCGAGCTGGCCGACCAGTACGCCCAGGTGTTCAGCAACCAGCAGCAGCGCAGCGCTACCAGCGCACTGCACCTGTTCCAGCGCGCCGTCGAGCAGAGCGCCAGCGCCTTTATCCTGCTCGATCGCGATGGCCTGGTGGAGTACGTCAACCCGAGTTTTACCGCCATCACCCTGTACAGTGCCGCCGAAGTGCAGGGTCGCCGACTGCCCGAGCTGCCGGCCCTGGAAAACCTCAGTGCCTTACTGTTCGATACGCGCTCCAGTCTCGCCGAACACAGCAGCTGGCAAGGCGAATTCAAGAGCCGGCGCAAGAACCTCGACCCTTATTGGGGCCAGCTGTCGATCTCCAAGGTGCATGCCGATGACGGCGCCCTGACCCACTACATCGGCATCTACGAAGACATCACCGAAACCAAGCACGCGCAGCAACGCATCGAGCGCCTGGCCTACAGCGACAGCCTGACCGGCCTGGGCAACCGCTACGCGTTTATCCGCGCCCTGGAGAGCAGCTTTGCCGCCGCCGGCGACAAGCCGATCAGTCTGCTGCTGGTGGATATCGATAACTTCAAACGGATCAACGACAGCCTCGGCCACCAGACCGGAGACAAACTGCTGGTCAGCCTGGCGCGGCGCCTGCGCAACAGCCTCAGCCCGAATGCCATCCTTGCCCGCTTCGCCAGCAACGAATTCGCCATCCTGCTGAATGCCAGCGACCTCAACGACGCCCAACTGCTGGCCAACCAGGTGCTGCACACCTTGGACAAGCCGCTGTTCGTCGATAACCAGCTGATCAACATCACCGGCTCGATCGGTCTGACCTGCGCGCCACTGCACGGACGGGACCCGCAAACCCTGATGAAGCACGCAGGCCTGGCGTTGCACAAGGCCAAGGCCAAGGGCAAGCATCAGCTGCAGGTGTTCTGCGAGGAATTGAATGCCGAGGCGAACTACAAACTGTTCGTCGAGAACAACCTGCGCCGCGCCCTGACACAGAATGAACTGGAAGTGTTCTATCAACCCAAGCTGTGCCTGAAGAGCGGCCAGCTGCTCGGCATGGAGGCGTTGCTGCGCTGGCACCATCCGGAAAAAGGCATGATCCGCCCGGATCAGTTCATCAGCGTGGCGGAGGAAACCGGCCTGATCATCCCGATTGGCAAATGGGTGGTACGTCAGGCCTGTCGCATGAGCAAAAAACTGACGGCGGTCGGCCTTGGCACTTTGCAGGTGGCGATTAATCTGTCGCCCAAGCAGTTCTCCGACCCCGATCTGGTCGGCTCTATAGCCGCCATTCTGCATGAAGAACAGCTCGCTCCCACATTGCTCGAACTGGAACTTACCGAGAGTTTGCTACTGGAGGCCACCGACGACACCCGCCACCAGCTAAGCCGCCTGAAAAGCCTGGGCCTGACCCTGGCGATGGATGATTTCGGCACCGGCTATTCATCGCTGAGCTACCTGAAGAAGTTTCCCATCGACGTGATCAAAATCGATCGCAGCTTTATCAAGGACATCCCGGAGAATCAGGACGACCGGGAGATCACTTCGGCGGTCATCGCCATGGCTCACAATCTGAAACTCAAGGTGGTCGCCGAAGGCATTGAAACCGCCGCCCAACTGGCTTTTCTGCGACGCCAGCATTGCGATGTCGGCCAGGGTTATCTGTTCGATCGGCCGATTGCCGGGCGCGACCTGATCAATAGTCTGAAGCGCTACCCCTGCCGCCCGCAGAGCTGAGCGCCGTGTAACGCCGCAGCCCGACTGCGGTCTATCCTGAAAGTCTGGCGGACTTGTGCGACACGCCCGGCAGCCTCTGACACCCGTTTACGTTGAGGAAATCACTCATGGTTCTGCGCTCACAGATTCTTGCCCACAAACTCGAGCTGCCCAGCGCCGAGCAAGCCCTGCCCGGTCGTGATACACCGCTGTCGGTGCCCGCCGCGCATTACGTCAACGGCAACCCCTTGCAGCCGCCCTTCCCTGCCGGCCTGCAACAGGCGGTTTTCGGCCTCGGTTGTTTCTGGGGAGCCGAACGGCGCTTCTGGCAACAACCGGGTGTATGGACCACCGCAGTCGGCTATGCCGGCGGCCCGACGCCAAACCCGACCTACGAGGAAACCTGTTCCGGCCTGACCGGCCACACCGAAGCGGTGCTGGTGGTCTTCGACCCGCAGCAGATCAGCTATGAAGGCCTGTTGAAAGTCTTCTGGGAAGCGCATAACCCGACCCAGGGCATGCGTCAGGGTAACGACAAGGGCAGCCAATACCGTTCGGCGATCTACTGCTACGGCGCCGAGCAGCTGGCAGCGGCCCTGGCCAGCAAAGTGCAGTACCAGGCCGAGCTGGACAAGGCCGGGCTCGGCCAGATCACCACCGAAATCGCCGAAGCGCCGCCCTTCTACTACGCCGAGGGCTATCACCAGCAATACCTGGCGAAAAACCCCGGCGGCTACTGTGGCCTGGGCGGCACCGGGGTGTGTTTACCTGCATAGGTTGAACTGAGGGACGGCGAAAAAACCTCGCGGCGAACGCCTGGAGTCAGCCTCGCGATGGCGCTCGGTACATTCACAACTTCTGAGTCCGGCGCTGCGTCCATCAGCACTGGTCGCTGCTGTTATGGCTTGGCGCCTGCCGCTTGCTCCGCGATCAGCCAATCCATGCGCCAGCCGGCTTGGCTTTGCCCGAGCAAGGTGGTCAGCCAGGGCAAAATCTGCTTGAGTTCGTCCTCCAGGCCCCAGGGTGGATTGCTGATCACCAGGCCGGAGCCGTTCAGGCGCTGCGCGTCATCGGCAGGGTGCACATAGAGTTCTATGCGCAGCAGCTTGGGCGCATTGCTCTTTTCCAGATCGCGATAGAAGCGCCTGAGCTGGCCCAGCTCCTTGATCGGGTACCAGATCGCCACCACCGCCTGACGCATCCGGCCAATGGCTTCGTTCAACGCCTGCACGCAGCGCTCCGGCTCATCGGCCTGTTCGAAGGGCGGATCGATCAGCAGCAGCACGCGCTTCTCGCGGGTCGGCAGCAAGGCCCGCGACACGTGCCAGCCTTCACCCAGGTGTACCGCAACGCGGCGGTCGCCGGCCATGTTTTCCTTGAGCAGGCGACCGTCTTCCGGGTGTTTCTCGTTGAGGTGCAGGCGATCCTGCTCGCGCGTCAGCATGCGTGCCAGCTCCGGCGAGCCAGGGTAATGTCGCAGCACGCCGTCTGGATTCATGGCGCGAATGACTTCCAGGTAATCGACCAATTGATCCGGCACATCCTCGGCCTTCCACAGCCGGGCGATGCCCTGCAGCCATTCACCGGTGCGGCTGGCCTGGTCCCCAGCGAGGTCGTAGAGGCCTACGCCGGCGTGGCTGTCGAGGTAGGCGAAGGGCGCCTCCTTGCGTGACAGCAGGGCAATCAGGCGACTCAAGATAACGTGTTTCAACACATCGGCATGGTTGCCGGCATGGAAGGCGTGACGGTAGTTCATCGATAACTCCTCGCGAGGCCGCGAATTCTACCAGCCACGGGGGCGACCTTCAGCATCACCTGCGCCGATCCAGGCAACGCGCAGCAAAAGCAGGAGCAACGCACCGTCAACGCAGAGGTTTTGCGGCTTTATCACGCCCATGGATGGTACTAGGCGGCATTTATTCATCAACCTAGACTCAGTCCATTCAATTGGAGGAATGTCCATGTCCGAGACTCTGCTCAGCTCCCGCAATCTGGCCTTCGAGCTCTATGAAGTGCTGGATGCCGAGGCCCTGACCCAGCGTGAGCGCTTTGCCGACCACAGCCGCGAGACCTTCGATGCGGCCATCGGCACGGCGCGCAGCATTGCCGAGAAGCTATTTGCGCCGCACAACCGCAAGAGCGACGAGCATGAGCCTGAGTATGTCGAGGGCGCCGCGCAGCTGATCCCGGAAATCAAGCCGGCGGTGGACGCCTTCCTCGACGCCGGCTTCCTGAATGCCACCCGCGAGTTCGAAGTCGGCGGCATGCAGTTGCCCAACCTGCTGTCGCAAGCCTGTTTCGCCCACTTCCAGTCGGCCAACGCGGCGACCACTTCCTACCCGTTCCTGACCATGGGCGCAGCCAACCTAATCGAGAGCTTCGGCAGCGAGGAGCAGAAGCAGCGTTTCCTGCAGCCGATGATCGACGGTCGCTTCTTCGGCACTATGGCCCTGACCGAGCCGCACGCCGGCTCATCCCTGTCGGACATCCGCACCCGCGCCGAACCGGCGGCCGATGGCAGCTACCGGCTCAAGGGCAACAAGATCTTCATCTCCGGCGGCGACCACCCACTCTCCGAGAACATCGTGCACATGGTCCTGGCCAAGCTGCCGGACGCGCCGCCCGGGGTAAAGGGTATCTCGCTGTTTATCGTGCCCAAGTTCCTGGTCAACGATGACGGCTCGCTGGGGCCGCGCAACGATGTGGTCCTGGCCGGCCTGTTCCACAAGATGGGCTGGCGCGGCACCACCTCCACCGCGCTGAATTTTGGTGATAACGGCCAGTGTGTCGGCTATCTGGTGGGCCAACCGCACCAGGGCCTTTCCTACATGTTCCAGATGATGAACGAGGCACGCATCGGCGTCGGCATGGGCGCGGTGATGCTCGGTTACGCCGGCTACCTGTACTCCCTGGACTACGCCCGCCAACGCCCACAGGGCCGCCAGCCGGACGGCAAGGATCCGACCAGCGCGCAGGTGGCGATCGTCGACCACGCCGACGTACGGCGCATGCTGTTGACCCAGAAGGCATATGTCGAGGGGGCCTTCGACCTCGGCCTGTATGCGGCGCGACTGTTCGACGATACCCAGACCCTGGCTACCGAGGAAGAGCGCCAGACCGCCCTGGAGCTGCTCGACCTGCTGACCCCGATCGTCAAGTCCTGGCCCTCGGAGTTCTGCCTCAAGGCCAACGAACTGGCGATCCAGATCCTCGGCGGCCACGGCTATACCCGCGACTACCCGGTGGAGCAGTACTATCGCGACAACCGGCTCAACCCGATCCACGAGGGCACCCACGGTATCCAGTCGCTCGACCTGCTCGGGCGCAAGGTGTCGATGAACGGCGGCGCTGCGCTCAAGCAACTGGTCAAGCTGATCCAGGACTGCTGCCACCGCGCCGGCGAGCATGAGTCGCTGAATGCCCTGCGCCAGCCGCTGGAGCAACTGCTGGCGCGTCTGTCAGCGGTGACCCTGGCGTTGCTCGGCGACTTGATGAGTGGCAAGGTCAATCAGGGCCTGGCCAACTCGGCGCTGTACCTCAAGGTGTTCGGCCACCTGGTGATCGGCTGGCGCTGGCTGGAACAGGCGATTCGAGCCGAGCAGGGTCTCGCCACAGGCAGCGCGGCAGATCGCGACTTCTATCAAGGCAAGCTGCAGGCCGCGCGCTACTTCCTCACCTGGGAGGTGCCGAGCTGCCATCACGAACTGGCCATCCTCGAAGCCCGCGACGATACCTGCCTGAGCATGCAGAACAGCTGGTTCTAAGGCTGACAGCGCGACCGGCGTAGGGAGGGTTAGGCGCCCGCCTCGGTCATCCATTGCATTGCTCTCTCGATGGCACCCCAACCCATCATTGCCACCGACCAGGCTAAGGCCTGGTCGGTGGCGCGGCGCTCGACCTGCGAAGCAAACCGCCCCCCCCTTCAACCGCGTCGCTAACCCACCCTAAGCACTCAAGCACAGCCAACCACCCAGCAGACGCCCCATTTGCTGAGCGGGGTGTTTTTTTGACAGTGAGACGAAGACGCGGGTTAGAATCGCTGGCACGCGCCATGCATGACGGCGCCCTCTCCCCTTAGCCCGGAGTACCCCCTTGGACGCCAGCACCATCAATAACCTGTTCTTGATCGGTGCATTGCTGGTGGCCACGAGCATTCTGGTCAGCGCCTTCGGCTCACGCTTCGGCATCCCGATTCTGGTGATCTTTCTCGCCGTCGGCATGCTCGCCGGGGTCGACGGCCCAGGCGGGATCATCTTCAACGACTACTCACTGGCCTACCTGGTCGGCAACCTGGCGCTGGCCATCATCCTGCTCGACGGCGGCATGCGTACCCGCGTCTCCAGTTTTCGCGTGGCCCTCTGGCCGTCGCTGTCGCTGGCTACCGTCGGGGTGTTGGTCACCGCAGGGCTGACGGGCGTGGCGGCGGCCTGGCTGTTCGACCTGAGTCTGATGGAAGGTCTGCTGGTCGGCGCCATCGTTGGCTCCACCGATGCCGCCGCGGTATTCAGCCTGCTCGGTGGGCGCGGTCTCAACGAGCGGGTCAGCGCCACCCTGGAAATCGAATCCGGCAGCAACGACCCCATGGCGGTGTTCCTCACCGTGACCCTGATCGCCATGCTGGTCAGCGGACAAGACGGCTTCAGCTGGAACCTGCTGGTGCAGCTGGTGCAGCAATTCGGCCTCGGCGCCGTGCTCGGCCTGTGCGGCGGCTGGCTGCTGCTCAATCTGGTCAACCGCATGAGCCTGGCCAACGGCCTTTATCCGCTGCTGGTGGTCAGTGGCGGCATGATCATCTTCGCCATCACCACGGCGGTGGGCGGTAGCGGCATTCTGGCGATCTACCTGTGTGGCCTGCTGCTGGGCAACCGGCCGATCCGCTCACGCCACGGCATCCTGCATATGCTCGACGGCCTCACCTGGCTGGCGCAGATCGGCATGTTCCTGGTTCTCGGCCTGCTGGTCACCCCGAACCAACTATTGCCGATTGCCTTGCCAGCGCTGGGCCTGGCCCTGTGGATGATTCTGATCGCCCGACCGCTGTCGATTCTCCTCGGACTGCTGCCGTTTCGCGGCTTTCACGACCGCGAGCGAGCGTTTATCGCCTGGGTCGGCTTGCGCGGCGCGGTGCCAATCATTCTCGCGGTGTTCCCGCTGATGGCCGGTCTGGAGAATGCCCAACTGTTCTTTAACCTGGCTTTCTTCATCGTCCTGGTCTCGCTGTTGCTGCAAGGCACCAGCCTGCCCTGGGCGGCCAAGTTATTGCGGGTCACCGTGCCGCCAGAACCGGCGCCGTTCTCCCGCGCTGGTCTGGAAGTGCACCCGACCAGCCAGTGGGAGCTGTTCGTCTACCGCCTCGGCGCGGAGAAGTGGTGCATCGGCGCCGCCCTGCGCGAATTGAAGATGCCCGAAGGCACTCGCATCGCCGCACTGTTTCGCCACAACGAGCTGCTCCACCCGTCCGGCAGTACCACCCTGGAAGCCGGCGACCTGCTCTGCGTGATCGGCCACGAGCATGACCTGACCGCCCTCGGCAAATTGTTCAGCCAGGCCCCACAGCGCGGCCAGGACCTGCGTTTCTTCGGCGATTTCGTTCTGGAAGGCGACGCCGAGCTAAGCGCCGTTGCCGCCCTCTACGGCCTCAAGCTGGACGGCATCGACGGCCAGCAATCGCTGGGGCGCTTTATCGCTCACCAGATCGGTGGCGAACCGGTAATCGGCGACCAGGTCGACTGGCAGAGCCTGACTTGGACTGTCGCCGCGATGGAAGGGAACAAGATTCGCAAAGTCGGCGTCAAATTCCCCGAAGGCGTCCGCCCAGGGCCGGGCCTGTTTCTCTAACCACCAGCTGCACTCCTGCTGCGAGCCTCGCGCGCAGCAGTCTTGCGTCTACTGCCGCACAGAAGAAGCGGCAGGAATGTTTCCAGACTTTTTTTACTACGGACACGCCATCGGCCAGCGCTCACTACACTTTTCAACAGCCTGTTAAACTCACTTTTTTCGAGCCCCGCGATCGCGAACATGCCCTCTTTACGTATTTATTTAACCGTAGCGTTGCTCGGCTTCTGCCTGAGCGCGTCGCCGATCCAGGCTGCCGAATCACCACAACGCGCCGAAGTACAGCGCAGCCTGGAAAAACTGGCCGAACGCAAGTTGCCGGAAGCCGAGCAACTGGCAATCAGGCAGACCCTGGAAAAAACCCTGAGTTTGCTGACCGAGCAAGCCGACAGCAAGAAACGCCTGAGCGATCTCAAACAACAGCTCGAACTGGCCCCAAAACTGATCGACGAAGCCCAGCGCGAACTCACCCGCCTGAAAGCCAGCGAGCCGTCCCAGGTCGCTCAGCGGCACGCCAAGACCGCGGTGCCCGAGCTGGAAACGCTGCTCAATGAGCGCAGCAACCAGCTGAGTGACTGGCAGAAGCAAATCGGCGAGGCCAACAGCCTGATCATCACCGCGCAAACTCGCCCCGAGCGCGCCCAGGCCGAGATCAGCCGCAACCAGACGCGCACCCAGGAAATCAACAATGCGTTGAAGACCGGCAAAGAGTCCGGCAAACCGCTCACCCCAGAGCGCCGCGACCTGCTCATCGCCGAACTGGCCCAGCTCGACGCCCTCACCCAGTTGCGCCGCCAGGAGCTGGCCGGCAACAGCCTGCTGCAAGACCTTGGCAGCAGTCAGCGCGACCTGCTCGAAGAACGCATCCGGCGCCTGGAGCAGGAGCTGATCGACCTGCAGTCACTGATCAACGAGAAACGCCGCGCGCAATCCGAGGAAACCGTCGCCGAACAATCGCGTGAGGCCGAGAAAGCCGGCTCCGGCACCTTACTGGCCAAACAAAGCGCGCTGAACCTGAAGCTGTCCGACTACCTGCTGCGCGCCACCGACCGCCTCAATCAGCTGACCCAGCAGAACCTGCAGACCAAGCAACAGCTGGATGCCCTCAACCAGAGCGACCAGGCCCTGGACGAACAGATCAGCGTCTTGGAAGGCAGCCTGCTGCTGGCGAAAATCCTCTACAAGCAGAAGCAGGCACTGCCCACCCTGGAACTCGACCCCAATCTGGCCAACGACATCGCCGACCTGCGCCTCTATCAGTTCGAACTCAACCAGCAGCGCGAAGCGATCAGCAACCCCTACACCTATGTCGACCAGTTGCTGGCCAATCAACCGGCGGAAAACGTCACCGACGAACTGCGCAGCGCCTTGCTCGAGCTGCTTGGCACCCGCCGCGCCCTGCTCGATCGACTCAATCGCGAACTCAATGCCCTGCTCAATGAGTCGATCACCCTGCAGCTGAACCAGAAACAACTGCTCAGCACTGCCCACGACGTGCGCACCACGCTGGACGAGCAGATGTTCTGGATTCCCAGCAACAAACCTCTGGGGCTCGACTGGTTCAGCACGGCGCCGCGCTTGCTCGAGAAGCAGGTGGCCGATCTGCCCTGGGGCGCCAACCTGCGCGAACTGGGCGCCGGCTTGATCGAGCGACCATTGCTGTTTCTGCCACTGCTGCTGCTGATCGGCGTGCTGATGTGGAAGCGCAGCTACCTGTACCAGCGGCTCGGTGAGCTGCATCAGGACATCGGCCACTTCAAGCGCGACAGCCAACTGCACACCCCCCTGGCGCTCCTGCTCAACGTCCTCCTGGCGCTGCCCGGCACGCTGTTCCTCGCCCTCTGCGGCCTGGCCCTGCAGATCGACGCGCGTGGACAGAACGCCAGTCTCGGCTCGGCCCTGTATGAAATGGCCCAGGCCTGGCTGGTGTTCTACACCTTCTACCGGATCATCGCACCGGGTGGGGTGGCCGAACTGCATTTCCGCTGGCCGCGTGCCCAGGTGACCTTTCTGCACCGCCAGGTTCGCCGCCTCGGCTTGGTGGTGATGGCCCTGGTCGCGGTGGTCACGGTCGCCGAACACCAGCCCGCCAGCCTGGCCGAAGACGTCATCGGCATCGTCGTGGTACTGACCTGTTACGGCCTGATGGCCTGGGTCCTGCACCAACTGCTGCTGAGCGGCCCGGCGCGTGAGCACAACACCACGTTGCGCACCCTGATCGGCTTGCTGTTCAGCGTACTGCCGCTGGCGCTGATCGCCGCGGTCAGCTTCGGCTACTACTACACCGCGCTGAAACTCAGTGATCGGCTGATTGATACCCTGTACCTGCTGATGTTCTGGCTGATCATCGAAGCCGCCTTCGTCCGTGGCCTCAGCGTCGCCGCGCGGCGCCTGGCCTACCACCGCGCCACGGCCAAGCGCCTGGCGCAAGCCAAGGAAGGCGGCGAAGGCGCCGAGGTGGTGGTCGAGGAACCGACCCTGGACATCGAGCAGGTCAACCAGCAGTCGCTACGGCTGATTCGTCTGGCTCTGCTCGGCGTGGTGATAGCCGGGCTGTACTGGGTCTGGGCTGATCTCATTTCGGTATTCGCCTACCTCGACAACATCACCCTGTACGAGTATTCCAGCGGTAGCGGTGACGCCGCGAGCCTGGTGCCAATCAGCCTCAGCGATGTAATCGCCGCGCTGGTCATCATCGGTATCACCGTGGCGCTCAGCCGCAACCTGCCCGGCCTGCTCGAAGTGCTGGTGCTATCGCGCCTGAACCTGGCGCAAGGCAGTGCCTACGCGACCACCACCCTGCTGTCCTACGCCATCGTCGGGGTCGGATTCGTGGTCACCCTGTCGACGCTCGGGGTCAGCTGGGACAAGTTGCAATGGCTGGTGGCGGCGCTCTCGGTCGGCCTCGGCTTTGGCCTGCAGGAGATTTTCGCCAATTTCATCTCCGGCCTGATCATCCTGTTCGAGCGCCCGGTGCGCATCGGCGACGTGGTAACCATCGGCAACCTGTCCGGCACGGTTAGCCGGATTCGCATCCGCGCCACCACCATCACCGATTTCGACCGCAAGGAAATCATCGTCCCGAACAAGACCTTCGTCACCGACCAGCTGATCAACTGGTCGTTGAACGACACCATCACCCGAGTGATCATCAAGATCGGCGTGGCCTACGAGACCGACCTGCCGCTGGCGCGCAAGCTGATGATGCAGGCTGCCACGGAGAACCCGCGAGTTTTGCGCGACCCCGAACCCCAGCTGTTCTTCCTCACCATCAGCGCCAGCACCTTCGACTATGAGCTGCGCTTCCATGTGCGCGAACTGGGCGATCGCAACGCGGCCACCGACGAGATCCTCACGCGCATTGCGCAGATCTTCCGCGAAAACAAAGTGGAGATGGCGTTCAACCAGGTCGAGGTCATGGTGAAAAACCATCAGGGCCAGGAGCTCAACCTGGGCAGCGGGCAGACCAACCTTCTGCAACCGGTACAGCCGGTACAGCAGGCCGCGCCCCCTCAACTCGCCCCGGCCGCCCCCGCAGTCGACCCGCAATAAGCATCGCGCTAGGGTAGGGCTCTAGCCCTGCCCCTAGCGCCTCCGCTGGAGTGTTGCCTTGAAGTCGCTTACCGACCTGACCTTCGACAATCGCTTCGCCCGTCTCGGCGATGCATTCTCGACCCACGTGCTGCCCGAGCCGATCGCCGAGCCGCGCCTGGTGGTCGTCAGCACGGCGGCCATGACCTTGCTCGACCTCGACCCGAGCGAGGCCGAGAGCGAGGTGTTCGCCCAGCTGTTCGCCGGCCACAAGCTGTGGAACGAAGCCGAACCGCGAGCGATGGTCTACTCCGGGCACCAGTTCGGCAGCTACAACCCGCGCCTGGGCGATGGTCGCGGCCTGCTGCTCGGCGAGGTGCTCAACGATGCCGGCGAGCACTGGGACCTGCACCTCAAGGGAGCCGGGCAGACCCCCTACTCGCGCATGGGCGATGGTCGCGCGGTACTGCGCAGCTCGATCCGCGAATTTCTCGCCAGCGAACACTTGCAGGCCCTGGGCATCCCCACCTCGCGCGCACTGTGCGTGACCGCTTCGAGCACCCCGGTGTGGCGCGAGCGCAAGGAAAGCGCGGCGATGCTGCTGCGCCTGGCACAGAGTCACGTGCGCTTCGGCCACTTCGAGTACTTCTATTACACCCAGCAGCACGAGCAGCTTAAGCAACTCGGCGAGCATGTGTTGCGCTGCCATTTCCCGGCCTGCCTGGAGCAAGACGCGCCCTACCTGGCGCTGTTCCGCGAAGTGGTCGAGCGCAATGCCGAGCTGATTGCCCGCTGGCAGGCCTACGGCTTCTGTCACGGGGTGATGAACAGCGACAACATGTCGATCCTCGGCATCACCTTCGACTACGGCCCCTACGCCTTCCTCGACGACTTCGACGCCAACTTCATCTGCAACCACTCGGACGACAGCGGCCGCTACAGCTTCAGCAATCAGGTGCCTATCGCCCAGTGGAACCTCGCCGCCCTGGGCCAGGCGCTGACCCCCTTCGTCGAGGTCGACGCACTGCGCGAGACCCTGGGCCTGTTCCTGCCGCTGTACCAGGCGCACTACCTCGACCTGATGCGTCGGCGCCTCGGTCTGCTGACTGCCGATGAGGCCGACGAGGCGCTGATTCAGCGCCTGCTGCAGCTGATGCAAGGCAGCGCAGTGGACTATACGAACTTCTTCCGCGAGTTGGGCGACAGCTCGCCGCAACAGGCGCTCGCGCGCTTGCGCGACGACTTCCGCGATCTTGCAGGCTTCGATGCCTGGGCGGCCGACTACCGCGCCCGCGTTGCCAGCGAGGCCGAGGCCGAGACCGGGAGCCAGGAGGCGCGCCGCACACGCATGCACGCGGTCAACCCCAAGTACATCCTGCGCAACTACCTGGCCCAACAAGTGATCGAGGCCGCCGAGCAGGGCGATTACGCCCCGGTGCGTGAACTGCATGCGGTGCTCAGCCAACCCTTCGACGAACAACCGGGCTACGAGCGTTATGCCGAGCGCCCGCCGCAGTGGGGCAAGCACTTGGAAATCAGCTGTTCGTCCTGAGCCCCTGGCGCCATCCCTAGGATGGCGTTGAGCGCAGCGATACCCATCGCCAACCGACAACGATGGGTAACGCCGCTTCGCGACTAACACATCCTACGCCCCGCCATCTAACTGGCCAGCAACCACTCCAGCCCCATGGCCACATGCACTTCGCTGCTGTCGAGCAGCGGCAACGGTGCCTGCACGCCCTCCAGCAACAGACCGATCTCGGTGCAGCCGAGAATCGCCACCTCGGCCCCCTGCTCGCGCAGTTCGGCCAGGCACTCCAGATAAAAATCACGGGCACTGGCCTGGAACACGCCCTGACACAGCTCGGCGAATATCACCCGGTCGATCTCCTCGACCTGCTCCGGCGCAGGAATCATCACCTCGATATCGAAGCGCTCAGCCAGACGCTGGCGGTAGAAATCCTGCTGTACGGTGAAACGTGTGCCGAGCAGCGCCGCCCGCTGGGTACCTTGCTGGTGCAGGGTCTGGCCGACGGCATCGCCGATATGCAGCAGGGGAATCTGCACCGCCGCCTCGATACTCGCTGCAACCTTGTGCATGGTGTTGGTTGCCAGCAACAAGGCACCGGCTCCAGCTCGCTCCAGCCCCTGCGCCGCCTCGGCCAACAGCGCCCCCGCCGCCGGCCAATCGCCACGCCGCTGCAGTTCGGCAACTTCGGCGAAGTCCACCGAGTGCAGCTGCAACCGCGCGGAGTGCAGGCCGCCAAGATGCTCACGCACGCCCTGATTGAGCAGACGGTAATAGCTGGCCGTGGACTCCCAGCTCATGCCTCCGAGAATTCCTAACTGACGCATACCGCACTCCAAACAGGAAAACTCGAGCCTAGCCGGCCAGGTGCTCGACGCACAGTCACAGTCCGCTGCAGAGCCTGCGATACAGCTACTCCTGTTAAGCCTTAATGGCATATAAACCTTTTCAAACATTCTTAGACTATCTAAGCAAAGCTCACTATCTTGGCGCCCTGAGAGGCTCAGCCACGGCTGCGCCCGAGACCTCACGCGAGTCGCACATTAAGGACGCCCCATGTTCTGGGACTCATTGCCCCTCCCTCTGCTGTTTGTCGGTGCCCTGCTGATCTGGGTATTGGTGGCCTTCATCCGCGAGAAATGGAGCCCGGATATCGTCGCCGCGATCGCCGTGGCCGCCCTGCTGGTGACCCAGTTACTCAGCCCCAGCGAAGTGCTCAGCGTGCTGAGCAATTCCGCGCCGGTGACCATCGCCTGCATGTTCGTGCTGTCTGCCGCCCTGGAGCGCACCGGCTGCATCGACGCCCTGGGTAACTGGCTGGGCAACCTGGTCGGTACCAACCCGGTACGCGTACTCACCGGACTGACCCTCACCGCCCTGGTGATCTCCGCCTGCCTGAACAACACCCCGGTGGTGGCCATCCTCACCCCCATCGCCATCTCACTGGCCCGCCGCTCTGGCAGCATGCCGTCCAAACTGCTGATCCCGCTGTCCTACGCGACCATCCTCGGCGGCACCCTGACCATGATCGGCACCTCGACCAACATTCTGGTCGACGGCGTCGCACGCACGGCGGGCGTGGCGCCGTTCGGCATCTTCGAAATCACCGGCGCCGGCCTGATCCTCGCCAGCGTCGGCATGCTCTACCTGCTGACCATCGGCCGTCATCTGCTGCCAGACCGGGAAACCCTGTCCAAGCAGTTGCGCCCCGACCTCGACCGCACCTTCATGACCGAACTGCTGGTGCCACACGGCTCACCGGTGATCGGCAAGACCCTGAGCGAGGCCAATCTCAACGGCGGCAGCGGCCTGCAGGTGCTCAAGCTGTTTCGCGAGGACTTTGAGCTGACCGAGCCGGGCCACGATACCCTGCTGGCCACTGGCGACCGCCTGGTGCTGCACGGCCAGGTGAAAAACGTGGTCGAGTTGCGCGAGAGCGGACATTTGACCTTCAACCGTGGCGATGCCTTCGAGACCATCAGCAGCCACGACGTGATCCTCGCCGAGGCCATAGTCGGGCGTAACTCGCGTTACAGCCACAGACCCATGCGCGACCTCGACCTCACCGCGCGCTACGGCATCGCCGTGCTCGCCGTGCACCGCCAGGACGAGAACATTCAGGGCAACCTCGACGACTTCGAGTTGCAATTCGGCGACGTGCTGCTGGTTGAAGGCACCCCGGCGCAGATCAAGCGCTTCGCCGACAACGGCGAACTGATCAGTCTCAACGCCGTACAGGAACGCGCCTTCCGCCGCGACAAGGCGCCGATTGCGATCATCGCCACCCTGGCGGTGATGATCCTGGCGGCCTTCGGCCTGATGCCGATCGAGGGCCTGGCGATCATTGGCGCGGTGAGCGTGCTGGCGACCCGTTGCCTGGACGTGGAAGACGCCTACAAGGCGGTGGATTGGAAGATTCTCAGCCTGATCTTCGGCATGCTGGCCATCAGCATCGCCATGGACAAGGTCGGCCTGGTCAAGCTGCTGGTCGAGAACACCATGACCCTGCTGCCCTGGGCCGGGCCGCTGCTGATGCTCTCGTTCATCTACCTGTTCACCTCGATCCTCACCGAGATGCTGTCGAACAACGCGGTGGCGGTGCTGGTCACCCCCATCGCCATCGGTGTGGCTCAGCACTTGGGCGTCGATCCGCGCGCGTTCGTGGTGGCGGTGATGTTCGCCGCCAGCGCCAGCTTCGCCACGCCGATCGGCTATCAGACCAACACCTTCGTGTATAACGCCGGCGGCTACCGTTTCACCGACTTCATGAAGGTCGGCATTCCGCTCAACCTGATCCTCTGGGTCGTGGCGTCCCTGGTGATTCCGCTGTTCTGGCCGCTGACCCCGATCTAACAGACAGGGCTCGACCAGCTCCCGGCGCCCCGTTCAGTCCGGCAAAGGATTGACCGGGGCCAGGTGTTTTATCCATGCTGCGGGCCTCGTCATCTGCCCGAAGGAACGTCGCATGAAACTGGAAACCCTGGCCATTCACGCCGGCTACAGCCCCGACCCCACCACCAAAGCGGTGGCGGTGCCGATCTACCAGACCAGCTCCTACGCCTTCGACGACACCCAGCATGGCGCCGACCTGTTCGACCTGAAGGTCGCCGGCAACATCTACACGCGGATCATGAATCCGACTAACGCCGTGCTGGAAGAGCGCGTCGCGGCGCTGGAAGGCGGTGTCGGCGCCCTCGCCGTGGCCTCGGGCATGGCCGCCATTACCTACGCCATCCAGACCGTTGCCGAAGCCGGTGACAATATCGTCTCGGTGGCCAAGCTCTACGGTGGCACCTACAACCTGCTGGCCCACACGCTGCCGCGTTTCGGCATCCAGACTCGCTTCGCCGCCCACGACGACATCGCCGCCCTGGAGGCGCTGATCGACGACAAGACCAAGGCGGTGTTCTGCGAATCCATCGGCAACCCGGCCGGCAACATCGTCGACCTGCAGGCCCTGGCCGATGCCGCGCACCGTCACGGCGTGCCGCTGATCGTCGACAATACCGTGGCCACGCCAATCCTCTGCCGGCCCTTCGAGCACGGCGCCGACATCGTCGTGCACTCGCTGACCAAGTACATCGGTGGCCACGGCACCAGCATCGGCGGCATCGTGGTCGACTCCGGCACCTTCCCCTGGGCTGACCATAAAGAGCGCTTCGCGCTGCTCAACACCCCGGATCCGTCCTACCATGGCGTCACCTACACCGAGGCCTTCGGCCCCGCCGCCTTTATTGGCCGCTGCCGCGTGGTGCCGCTGCGCAACACCGGCGCGGCGCTGTCGCCGTTCAACGCCTTCCTGATTCTGCAGGGCCTGGAGACCCTGGCGCTGCGCATGGAACGGCACTGCGACAATGCCCTGAAGGTCGCCGAATTCCTGCAGAGCCATCCACAGGTGGCCTGGGTCAAGTACGCCGGCCTGGCCGAGCACCCCGAGCACGAACTGGCCCAGCGCTATATGCAGGGCAAGCCGGCGTCGATCCTGTCCTTCGGCATCAAGGGCGGCCAGGTCGCCGGCGCCCAGTTCATCGACGCCCTGCAACTGGTGGTGCGCCTGGTGAATATCGGCGACGCCAAGTCACTGGCCTGCCACCCGGCTTCCACCACCCACCGCCAGCTCAACGACGAAGAGCTGGAGAAGGCCGGGGTACCTCGCGACATGGTGCGCCTGTCCATTGGCATCGAGCATATCGACGACATTCTTGCCGACCTGAGCCAGGCCCTGGCCGCTGCCGGCTGACTTGATATTTGCCGCGCCGGCTCCAGATTAGGTGTATCCCGATCTGGAGCCCCTCATGACCGACCCCCTGCTGATCCCCTGCCCGGCCTGTAACGGCCTCAACCGCATCCCCGCCCAGCGCCTGGGCGACACTCCGACTTGCGGCCGCTGCAAGGCCGAGGTGCTGCCGGGCAAGCCCTTAGAACTGACCCAGGGTAACTTCGCCAGCCAGCTGAAAGGCGACCTGCCGCTGCTGGTGGATGTCTGGGCCAGCTGGTGCGGCCCCTGCAAGGCCTTTGCCCCGACCTTCAGCCAGGCCGCCGCGCAACTGCAAGGCCGCTGCCGCCTGGGCAAACTGGACAGCGAGGCCAACCCGCAACTGGCAGGACAGCTGGGCATCCGCTCCATTCCCAGCCTGATCCTGTTCAAAGGCGGCCGCGAAGTGGCCCGGCAAAGCGGCGCACTGCCGCTGCCACAGCTGATGGACTGGTTGCGCAGCCAAGGCTTGTGAGCGAATCGGTCAATCCACCGGAACGACGCGGTCATTGCCGCGTCGATCCAAGGTATTAGGCTGAGGGACATCAGCCGAGGAGGTCGAACGCCATGCCCATGCCTGTGGAAATTGCTCGCCAGTTCACTGAACAAGCCATCGCCTTCGTCAAGCGCAGCGGGCTCAAGGCTGAGGTCCTGGAGCCCGGCTTCGTGCGCCTGCGCATGCCGCTGAGCGACAACCAGAACCATATCGGCAGCATGTACGCGGGCGCCCTGTTCACCCTGGCGGAAATTCCTGGCGGTGCGCTGTTCATCACCAGCTTCGACAGCACTCGCTTCTACCCCATCGTCAAGGAAATGAACCTGCGTTTCCGCCGACCGGCCACCAGCGATATTCAGGTCGAGGCGCGGCTCGCCGCGGATGAGATCGAACGCCTGCAAGCCGAGGCGTTGCGCTTGGGCAAAGCGGAATACTGGCTGGAGTTGCAACTGACCGACACCAGCGGCGAAGTGGTGGCAGAAAGCCGCGGCCTGTATCAATTACGTACGCACTGACGCCTGACCTTGCCATAGGTCAAAAGACCCGCTAAATGCATAAGGCACAATTCAATGCCGACATGCCCCCCGGCAGGAGAGCGGCCCATGCTCAGCCACATTCTCATCGCCCACGATCTACGCGACACCGCCGACCAGGCCCTCTGCCGCGCCGCCCAGTTGGCCCGTCAGCACCGCGCCAAATTGACCCTGCTGCATGTGCTCGACCCCAGTCAGAGCCGCCAGCAACATGAACAGGCCCAGCAAGCCCTCGACGGCAAAATGAGCCAATACGCTCCGCCCGGCAGCGAGCTGCGCTTTCACAGCGGCAAGCCGTCCGAGGTGGTGTTGCAACAGGTGCAGCAACTCGGTTGCGACCTGCTGGTCCTGGGCGCCCACCACCAACGGCATGACTTCTTTTCCGGCACCAGCCTGGACCGCATCGCGCGCAGCTGCCCTGTGCCCCTGCTGCTGGTGGCGCGCAACGACTTTCAGCCCTATCGGCACGCCCTGGCCGCTATCGATTTCTCCCTGTGCGCCTGCAGCGCCCTCGGCCAAGCCTATCGCCTGCTACCGGCAACCGCAGAGCTGCACGCCTTGCACGTATTCGAGGCGGACAAAGGCACGCCCCAACAAGTCGACATGCAATTACATATTCAACAGGCATTGATCGACCAATTACTCGAGGACGAAGCGCAGAACTTCCCCGTTCCTGGCCCGACTCTGACCCATTCGGTACTCCAGGGTGGCATTTTGCGCTGCTTGCAGAAACAGCTGAAAAGCCGGAACAGTGAGCTGCTGGTACTCGGCAGCCACGGCCGCAGTGCACTGTCCCAGGCCTTGCTCGGCAGCCTGGCGCAGCACTTCCTGCACAAGGCGCCCTGCGACATTTTCGTCGTGCGCTAGGGTCTGTTGGCGGGTTATGCCTCGGCTAGCCCGCCCAGCGGAATCGCCGACTCACTCAACCGCCGTTCAGCAGGTCGTGCAGTTCGACGAACTGCTGGCTCAGCTTGTGCCGCGCATCCAGATGGATCAACGGCATGCACGCCTGATGCGATTCGCGCATCTTCACCGAGCTCATCAAGTTCACCGGTAATACCGGCATGCCCTCGGCGATCAACTCATCGAGCAACTGCTGCGGCAGCGAGGCGCGCGGCTGAAACTGGTTGACCACTATGCCTTCGACTTGCAGGCCTTCGTTGTGATCCTCCTTGAGCTCCTCGATCTCGCGCAGCAGGCCATATAGCGCATTGCGCGAAAAACTGTCGCAATCGAAGGGAATCAGCACACGATCGGCGGCAATCAGCGCCGAAACCGCATAGAAGTTCAGCGCTGGCGGGGTATCCAGATAGATGCGTTCGTAGTCCTCACTCAAGCTGTCGAGGAGTTTGCGCAACTTGTTGATCTTGTGTTTCGCCTCGAGCTTGGGCTGCAAGTCGGCCAGCTCGGCAGTGGCCGTGACCACGTGCAGGTTGTCGAACGGCGTCTCGTAAATGTCGACCGTAGCCTTCTTGGCAAAGGGTCCACTGGACAGGGTCTGTTTGAAGAAGTCGGCGATACCCATGGGAATATCATCGCCAGACAGCCCCGTGAGGTAATGCGTGGAGTTGGCCTGAGCATCCAGGTCCACCACCAAGGTGCGATAGCCCTGCGCCGCGCTCACCGCCGCCAGATTGCAGGCAATGCTGGATTTACCTACGCCACCCTTCTGATTGAACACCACGCGCCGCATCTCATATCCTCCCTCTCCCTGAATGGCCTTGGATTCTATGCAAAGCGCATGACAAGGGCGAGGCTGCGGCGCAAATCAACCGCCCATCCATCAGAAGCCCCCTGCAAAGTTTGCGCAGAGTGCGTGCCAGCTAGATAATGCCTCGCACTTCGCCGCAGCACCTCGACCAGCTCTGGTTGAGCAGGACACCACAATAGACAAGGATGCCCGAAGGGGCCGGGAAACTTCCTCGCGTGATGCATTTCAAAATCGATCAATGGCGTGCCTGGGCCCCCGGCCTGGATAGCACAGACGACTGGCGCGCCTGGTGTCGAGCCCCCATGCGCCTGCCAGACGCGCAGCAGCAGCCGGATGTCGGCTTTCTGCCGGCCCTGCAGCGCCGCCGCCTCAGCCGCCTGGCACGCATGCTGTTTCACGTCGCCTGGCCCATCGCCGAAACCCAGCCAGCGCTGCCCCTGGTGTTTGCCTCGCGGCATGGCGAAACGCCGAGAACCCTGGCCCTGCTCACCGATCTGGCGCACGACGAACCGCTGTCGCCCACCCAGTTCAGCCTCTCGGTACATAACGCGATCATCGGCCAGTGGTCGATCCTGCGCGGCGACAGCAGCGAAATGACTGCCCTCGCCGCCGAAGGCGACGGCCTCGAACAGGCCATGCTGGAGGCCAGCACCTTACTCGGTGAAGGCGCCCCGGCCGTGCTGCTGGTGATCGCCGAGGAAGCCGCGCCGGCGCTGTACGCCCCCTATATCGACGACGTGCCATTCCCCTATGCCCTGGCCCTGCTGCTCAAGCCAGGTGACGACTGGCAGCTGCAACTGCGCCCGGGCCAGGGCCCCAGGGAGCAATGGCCACACCCCCTCAACCTGCTACGCGCCCTGTGCGGCGAACAGCGTTGCCTCGAACATCACTGGAAAAATCGCCAATGGACCTGGTCACTCAACAAGGCCTGAGCCGCCATAGCGCGCCCTACGCCTGGCGCCTGATCGCCACCGCCCTCAGCTTTGCCCTGTTCGGCATCGGTGGCGTGCTCCTGCGCGTACTGATTTTCCCCCTGCTCGCGCTGCTGCCCGGTAACCGCGAAGCGCGCCGCACGCGGGCCCGGGCCACGGTGAGCGGAGCGTTCCGCGCCTTCGTCCAGTTCATGTTCCACAGCGGCGTGCTGACCTATGAAGTTGAGGGTGTCGAGCGCCTCGGCCGTCCTGGACAGATGGTCATCGCCAACCACCCCTCGCTGGTCGATGTGGTGGTGCTGATCGCCTTCATCCGCGATGCCAACTGCGTGGTCAAGCAGAGCCTGTGGGACAACCCCTGCATGCGCGGGCCGATCCGCTCGGCCGAGTACATCAGCAACAGCGGCAGCCTGGACATGCTCGATGAGGCCGCCACGGCCCTGCGCGATGGCCAGACCCTGATCGTATTCCCCGAAGGCACGCGCACCACGCCGGGGCAGAGCCCCGAATTCCATCGCGGCGCCGCGGCCATCGCGGTGCGCGGCGCGCGCATCGTCACCCCGGTGGTGATCAGCGTCAGCCCCACCACCCTGACCAAGGCCGAGCCCTGGTACAGCATCCCCCGTCGGCGCTTCCATGTTCGCCTGCGTGTGGGCGAGGACATCGACCCCGGGCAATTCAGGGCCCAGGGGCCAGCACCGATTGCCTCACGCAAACTCAATGATTACCTGCATCAACACTTTATGAAGGAGCTCGCAAAAGATGAGCAATCTGCAACTTGAGATAAAAAACCTGATCATCGACGCCCTCGGCCTCGAAGACATGGCCGCCGAAGACATCGCCGCCGACCTCAGCCTGTTCGGCGAGGGCCTGGGCCTGGACTCGGTGGATGCCCTGGAGCTCGGCCTGGCCATCCAGAAGCGCTTCGGCATCAAGATCGAC
This sequence comes from Pseudomonas taeanensis MS-3, assembly GCF_000498575.2. GTDB lineage: Bacteria > Pseudomonadota > Gammaproteobacteria > Pseudomonadales > Pseudomonadaceae > Aquipseudomonas > Aquipseudomonas taeanensis. The sequence continues at coordinate 1,246,841 of NZ_AWSQ01000001.1, read as the reverse complement.
GCCGACGCCAAAGACACTCGCAAGCACTTCGCCAACGTCACCAGCCTGGCGGCCTTCGTTTCGTCGCAGCAGCACGCCTGAGGAGGCTCGCAGATGCAAACCCGTGATGAGATTTTCGCCACCCTGCGCGACGCCCTGGTCGAACTGTTCGAGCTGGACGCCGCCCAGATCAGCCTCGAAGCCAACCTCTATGAAGACCTGGAGATCGACAGCATCGACGCCGTCGACCTGATCGACCACATCAAGCGCCAGACCGGCAAGAAGATTGCCGCCGAGGAGTTCAAGGCCGTGCGCAGCGTCGGCGATGTGGTCGAGGCGGTGTATCGCCTGGTCAATGCACCCGCAGCCTGATGACCCGTCCATGAGTCGGTTGATCGGCCTGATCCTGCTGCTCGCTGGGCTGAGTTACCCCTTTGCGGTGTATTTCGGCCAGCAGCAGCTATCGCCGCGGGTCTTCGCCCTGCTGCTCGGTGCTCTGTGGCTGGCACGCCTGCTGATACAGGCGCAGCGTCCCGGCAGCCGCTGGATGGCGGCTGCCGCGCTGGCCTTCTGCCTGCTGCTCGGGCTGGCGGATGATCCCGACTTGCTGCGCTGGTATCCGGTGCTGATGAGCCTGTTCTGCCTGGGCCTGTTCGGGCTCAGCCTGAAGTTCGGTCCGCCGCTGATCGAGCGCCTGGCGCGCCTGCGCGAACCGAACTTGCCCGAAGCTGGAGTGCGCTATACGCGCCAGGTGACCAAACTCTGGATCGCCTTCTTCCTCGCTAATGCCAGCATCGCCAGCGCCTTGACCCTGTGGGCACCGCTGAGCTGGTGGGCGCTGTACACCGGGCTGATTTCCTACGGCCTGATGGGCCTGCTGTTCGCCGGCGAATGGCTGGTGCGCCAACGCGTGCGGGGCCTGGCATGAGCTGGCTGGATCTCGAGCAGCTACTGCTCACAGAACAACCGGCGCGACCGGTCAGCCTGGCGCCCAGCCTGCAACACGGCGAACTGCGCGAGCAGGCCCTGCGCCTGGCCGCGGGCTTGCAGACCCGCGGTGTACGCCGCCTGGCCGTGCACCTGGAAGATACCGCCGATCTGGCGATTGCCCTGCTCGGGGCCTGGCGCGCCGGGGCCAAAGTGCTGCTGCCGGCCGACCTGCAAGGGCAAACCCGCCAGCGCCTGAACCCGCACGTCGACCTCTGGCTCAGCGAGCACCCCGGCGACGCCAACCTCTCCAGCCTGCTGGACGAGCCCCTACCGGGCGCCATACTGGCGCTGGATGACTGCGCGCTGACCCTGTGCACTTCGGGCTCCAGTGGCGAGGCCAAGCTGATCGACAAAAGCCTGCGCCAGCTGGGTAATGAAGTCCGCGCCCTGGAGCACTTGTGGGGCGCCGAGCTGGGCCAGGCCTGCATCGTCGGCAGCGTGGCCGCGCAGCATATCTACGGCCTACTGTTCCGCGTGCTCTGGCCGCTGTGCGCCGGGCGGGTGTTTGTCCGCCGCGCGCAGCCATTCCCGGAAGACCTGCAGCGCGTCAGCCTGGAACAACCCGACTTTGCCTGGATAGCCAGCCCGGCGCTGCTCAAACGCATGGGTGACAACCTCGACTGGCCGGCACTGAGCCGCGTGCGCCGGGTATTTTCCTCCGGTGGCGCCCTGCCTCTGCCCGCCGCGCGGCAGTTGCGCGACAACCTCGGCCAGTGGCCGACCGAGATCTTCGGCAGTTCGGAAACCGGTGGCATCGCCTGGCGCCAGGGCGGCGAGCTGTGGCGGCCGTTCGCCGGTGTGCGCGCCAGCCTGAACAGTGCAGGCGCGCTGCGTATCGAGTCGCCGTACCTGCCCAGCGGGCAGATCGAGCAGACCGCCGATGGCGCCAGGTTCGAGGCCGATGGGCGCTTCGAACTGCTGGGGCGCCTCGACCGCATCGTCAAGCTGGAAGAAAAACGCATTTCCCTGCCCATGCTCGAACAGGCGTTGGCCAGTCATCCCTGGGTCGAAGACGCGCGTCTCGGCGTTATCCAGGCCCATCGCGCCTACCTGGGTGCGCTGGTCGCCTTGAGCGACGCCGGCCTGCACGCCCTGCGCAATCAGGGTCGCCGCACCCTGACCGGGCAACTGCGCCAGCACCTCGGCGAACACTGCGCCGCGCTGGCGCTGCCCCGCCGCTGGCGCCTGGTCCGTCAGCTGCCGCTGAACGCTCAGGGCAAGCTGCCGCAGGCCGAGCTGGAGACCCAGCTGTATGCCCCGCGCACCCAGCAACCGCAGCTGCTCGGTCAGCGAGAAGCGGACGGTCAGTGGCACCTCGAGCTGGAGGTGCCGCTGGATCTGGCCCACTTCACCGGGCACTTCCCGCAAACCCCGGTGCTGCCCGGCGTAGTGCAGATCGACTGGGCGCAGCAGCTGGCGCGGCAACTGATCGCCGAGCTGCCGCCACGCTTCTGCGGCATGGAGGTGCTGAAATTCCAGCAGCTGGTGCGCCCCGGCGATCGCCTACAGCTGTCGCTGCGCTTCGACGCCAGCCGCGGCAAGCTGTATTTCGCCTACCGCAACGGCGCGGCGGCCTGCTCCTCGGGGCGCATCCTGCTGGCGGCCGCCCATGCGTAAGGAGCCCCTTAACAGCGTTGGCGAGGCAGTCAGCGCCAGACAAGAACAGGCGAAGAAGCGCAGTTTACCGGCACTAAATGAGCATTCTGAGCCTGCTCTTAACACAGCGATGGCAACGCAGGTAGCTTTTCAGGGGTTCCATAAGCCCTGCGCGGTGATCCCGGTGTACAACCACGAACAGGCCCTGGCCCAGGTGGTGCACGCCCTGCGCGCCGGCGGCTGGCCCTGCGTGCTGGTCGACGATGGCTCCGATCCCGGCTGTGCGCGGGTGATCGAACAGGTGGTCGCGCAGACCGCCAGCCACCTGCTGCGCCTGCCGAGCAACCAGGGCAAGGGTGGCGCGGTGATGGCCGGTCTGCGCGAAGCCGCGCGCCTGGGCTACAGCCATGCGCTGCAGGTCGACGCCGACGGCCAGCACGATCTGGACAACCTTGGCGACTTCCTCGCCGACTCACAGGCTCACCCCCAGGCGCTGATCTGCGGCTACCCACGCTACGACGCCAGCGTGCCCAAGAGCCGCCTCTACGCCCGCTACCTGACCCATGTCTGGGTGTGGATCAACAGCCTGTCGCTGCACATCCGCGACTCCATGTGCGGCTTTCGCATCTACCCGCTGACGCCGACCCTGGCCTTGCTCGACGCGGTGACGATCGGCAAGCGCATGGACTTCGACACGGACATCCTGGTGCGCTTGAGCTGGCGCAATCAGCCGATGCGCTGGTTGCCTGTGCGCGTGCATTACCCAGCGGACGGCGTCTCGCATTTCCGCCTGCTGCAAGACAACCTGCTGATCTCGAAAATGCACGCCCGACTGTTCTTCGGCATGCTCTGGCGCGCCCCGCAATTGCTCTGGCGCAGGTGGCGCGGATGAACCAGCAACACTGGGCCGAGCACCAGGAGCGCGGCAGTTTCCTGCTGATGCGCGTGACCGCCTGGGCCACGCGCCACCTCGGCCGGCGCCTGCTCAGCCCGCTGCTGCACCTGATCGTGCTGTACTTCTTCCTGTTCGGTCGCCGCGCCCGCCAGAACATCTGGGACTATCAGCGGCGACTGGCGCTCTGGAGTGGTCGCGAGGCTCTGCGCCCGAGCCTGCGTTCGGTGTTCGGCCAGTTCATGGCCTTCGCCGACGCCCTGCTGGACAAGCTCGACGTGTGGAACGGCCGCCTGCGCCTGGAGCAGATCGAGATTAACGACCCGGCCAACCTGCGCGCACAGCTGCAGGGCCCGCGCGGACAGATGCTGGTCGGCGCGCACCTGGGCAACCTCGAGGTGTGCCGCGCCCTGGCCGAACTCGGCGAGCAAGTGCAGATGAATGTCCTGGTGCACACCAAACACGCCGCCCAGTTCAACCGCCTGCTCGGCCAGGCCGGCGCCAGCCACCTGCGGCTGATCCAGGTCAGCGAGCTGGACCCGGCGATCATGCTGCAACTGAGCCAGCGCCTGGAACGTGGCGAATGGCTGGCCATCGCCGGTGACCGCGTGCCGTTGCACGGCGCGCGCAAGACCCGGGTGGATTTCCTCGGCCAGCCCGCCGATCTACCGCAAGGCCCCTGGCTGCTGGCCGGATTGCTGCAATGCCCGATCAACCTGCTGTTTTGCCTGAAGCAGGCACAACGCTATCAACTGACCCTCGAACCCTTCGCCGAACGCATCGAATGGCGCCGCAGCGAACGCGAGCAGGTGATCCACGGCTGGGCCCAACGCTATGCCGACCGCCTCGGCCATCACTGCCTGCAAGCGCCGCAGCAATGGTTCAACTTCTTCCCATTCTGGAACAACCATGACGACACACCAGCCTGAAGCCGTCGTATTCGGCGAGCGCCCGCTGAGCATCGAGCAAGTAGTCAGCCTCGCTCAGGGCCACAGCGCCACGCAGTTGCAAAGCGATAACGCCTTCCGCCAACGCATCGCCAAGGGCGCGCAGTTCCTCGACTCGCTGCTGGATAAAGAGGGCGTGATCTACGGCGTCACCACCGGCTATGGCGACTCCTGCGTGGTCGCGGTGCCGCTGCATCAGGTCGAGGCGCTGCCACGCCACCTGTACACCTTCCATGGCTGCGGCCTGGGCAAGCTGCTCGACCCGGCGGCCACCCGCGCGGTGCTGGCGGCGCGTTTGCAGTCGCTGTGCCAGGGCGTGTCCGGGGTGCGCATCGAACTGCTGCAGCGCCTGCAGGCCTTTCTCGACTACGACATCCTGCCGCAGATCCCGGAAGAGGGTTCGGTCGGCGCCAGCGGCGACCTGACCCCGCTGTCCTACGTCGCCGCCACCCTCAGCGGCGAGCGCGAGGTGCTCTACCGCGGCGCGGTGCGCAGCTCCGCCGAGGTGCATGCCGAGCTGGACTGGCAGCCGCTGACCCTGCGCCCGAAAGAAGCCCTGGCGCTGATGAACGGCACCGCGGTGATGACCGGACTGGCCTGCCTGGCGTTCTCCAGGGCTGACTACCTGCTCAAGCTGGCCAGCCGCATCACCGCGCTCAACGTGGTGGCGCTGGCTGGCAACCCGGAACACTTCGACGAGCGCCTGTTCGCCGCCAAACCGCACCCGGGGCAGATGCAGGTGGCTGCCTGGCTGCGCCAGGACCTCGCCATCGATGCGCCGACGCCGCCGTTGCACCGTCTGCAGGATCGCTACTCGCTGCGCTGCGCACCGCACGTGCTGGGGGTCATGGCCGACAGCCTGGGGCTGCTGCGGCAATTCATCGAAATCGAACTGAACAGTGCCAACGACAACCCGCTGATCGACGCCGAGGCCGAGCGCGTGCTGCACGGCGGGCACTTCTATGGCGGGCATATCGCCTTCGCCATGGACAGCCTGAAAAACCTGGTGGGCAACGTCGCCGACCTGCTCGACCGGCAGCTCGCCCTGCTGGTGGACGTGCGCTACAACCACGGCCTGCCGAGCAACCTGTCCGGCGCCCCGGCGGCGACCGCGATGATCAACCACGGTTTCAAGGCCGTGCAGATCGGCGCCAGCGCCTGGACCGCCGAAGCGCTGAAAAACGGCATGCCGGCGAGCCTGTTCTCGCGCTCCACCGAGTGCCACAACCAGGACAAGGTGAGCATGGGCACTATCGCCGCCCGCGACGCCTTGCGCAGCCTGGAACTGACCGAACAGGTCGCCGCCGCCACCCTGCTGGCCGCCAACCAGGGCGTCTGGCTACGCCTGCGCGACGAACCGCGGCAGCTGCCGGCGCCGCTGGCCGAGATGCACAGGCAACTGGCCAGCGACTTTGCGCCAGTGATCGAAGACCGCGCCCTGGAAGGCGAGCTGCGCCTGTGCCTTGAGCGTATCCGCGCGCAGCACTGGAGGCTGTATGCGTAAAGCCGGCGTGCTGCAGGCCGAGGTCGAAATCCTCGTGCCGTTCTTCGACGTCGACTCGATGGAGGTGGTCTGGCACGGGCATTACGTCAAGTACCTGGAAGTCGCGCGCTGCGCCCTGCTCGACCGCCTCGACCACAACTACACGCAGATGCGCGCAGCCGGCTACGCCTGGCCGATCATCGATCTGCAGCTGCGCTACATACGCGGCGCACAGTTCGGCCAACGCATCGTCGTGCGCGCCGACCTGATCGAGTGGCAGAACCGCCTGAAGATCAATTACCTGATCTGCGACGCCGTCAGCGGCGAGCGCCTGACCCGCGCCAGCACAGTGCAGGTGGCGGTGGACATCGCCAGCCGCGAGATGCAACTGGCCTCGCCCAAGGTGTTCGTCGCGGCCGTGGAGCAGGCGCTCGCATGATCCGCGCCCTGCTGCTGGCCGGCCTGCTGCTGTGCGCGTCCTTGGCCCAGGCCTTCGACCTCGAACAGCTGAGCGCCCAGCTGGCCAAGCCGGCGCTGCTGCGTGGCCCCTTCATCCAGGAGAAACACCTGCGCGCCCTGCCCCAGCCACTGACCAGCAAGGGCCTGTTCGTGCTGTCTGCCGAGCACGGCCTGCTCTGGCAACTGCGCAGCCCGCTGCACCTGGACTACCGCATCGACGCCAATGGCATCGCCCGGCGCACCAAGCAGGGCTGGCAACAGCAAGCCGGGCAGGACAGCGCCGGACAACAGAGCCGGCTGTTTCTCGCCGTACTCAAGGGCGACCACGCCGGCCTGGCCCGCGATTTCGAGCTACACCTCGGCGGCAGCGCCGACGCCTGGCAACTCAGCCTGACGCCACGTTCCTTGCTGCTGAAACAGATCTTCAGTGTCATCCAGATACAGGGCGGCGCGCTGGTCGAGCGCATCGAGCTGCAGGAAGCCCAGGGCGACAGTACTTTGTTGCGCCTGCCGGACAGCCAGACGGGTAATAGCCTGAGCGAGCAGGAGCGCAACGACTTTGCCGATTGAGCGCTACCTGCCACGGCTGTTCGGCGTGCTGTTGCTGGCCCTGCTGGCCCTGACCGCCTGGCAATGGCGCAACGGCCCACCGCTGGCGACCAGCCTGCTGAGCCTGCTGCCGCATGGCGCCGGTGACCAGCTAGTGCAGCGCGCCGAGCAGCGCATGCAGGAACCGCTGAACCGTGAAGTACTGCTGTTGATCGGCCACCCACAGCGCGAACAGGCCATCGAACTGGTGCGCCAGGTCGCCGAGGACTGGCGCACGACCCAGCGCTTCGAACGGCTGCAGTGGCGCCTGGACGCCGACCTTAGCGCCCTGCGCCAGCAATTGCGCAGCAGCCGCCTGGACCTGTTGCCGGCGGCCGCTCGAGCGCAGCTGATCGAGCAGCCCGAGGCATTTATCCAGCAGCGCGCCGCGCAACTGTTCGACGCCTTCGCCGGCTACAGCCTGCTGCCGCTCGAACAGGACTGGCTGGGGATCGGTGCCCGCGCCCAGCAGACGCTCAACCCGCAGCAACGTATTCAGGCCGATCTCGGCAGCGGCGCCCTGCTGCTGCAGGATCAGGGCATGACCTGGACGCTGTTGCGCGCACGCACCCGGGATGGCGCCTTCGACCTGCAGGCCCCGGCGGAGATCGCCGCCGCCGTGCACCGCGCACGCGACACGGTCGGTGCCCAGGGCGGCCAACTGCTGGCCGCCAGCGGCATGCTCTACGCCGCCGCCGGACAAGCCACGGCCGCACGCGAGATCAGCTGGATCGGCGGCGGCGCCCTGCTCGCGACGCTGCTGTTGCTGCTGCTGGCCTACCGCCGCGCACGGGTGCTGGTCAGCCTGCTGCCGGTCGGCGTGGCGCTGCTCGCTGGCAGCAGCGCCTGCGTGCTGCTGTTCGGCCAGGTCAACATCATGACCCTGGTCCTCGGCACCAGCCTGATCGGCGTGGCGCTGGACTTTGCCCAGCACTATCTGAGTAAAAGCTGGGGCCAGAGTAACTGGCACAGCTGGAGCGCCCTGCGTGCGACCCTGCCCGGCCTCAGCCTGAGCCTGGCGACCAACCTGATCGGCTACCTGGCGCTGGCCTTCACCCCCTTCCCGGCGCTGACCCAAGTCGCGGTGTTTTCCGCCGCGGGCCTGATTGCCGCCTACCTCTGCGCGGTGTGCCTGCTGCCGGCCTGGCTCAGCGGCCTGCGCCTGAGCCCCGCGCCAGCACTACTCGGCGGCAGTCAGCGCCTGCTGGCCTGGCGGGCAGCGCTGCTCGCCAAGACCGGCAGCGGGCCACTGCTCGGACTGCTGGCGTTGTTCTGCGTCGGCGGCCTGCTGCAACTGCACAGCCAGAACGACCTGCGCCAATGGCTGGGTCAGCAGCCGCAGCTGCTCGCCGAGGCCCAACAGATCGCCGAGCTGACCGGACAACAGCCCACCAGCCAGTTCTTTCTGGTGCGCGCCGCCGACCCGCAGCAACTGCTGCAACGCCAGGCCGCGCTGAGCGCACGCCTGGATCAGGTGGTGGCCAGCGACCAGCTGCGCAGCTACCGCTCGCTCAACCAGCTGCTCGCCCCGGCCAGCCAGCGACTGGCACTGCGCGAGGCCCTGCAGGCCTTGCCGCAGCACTGGCAGCCGTTGCTGGCAGCCGGCATTCCCGAAGCCGCCTTGCGCGCGGAACTCGAGCAGCTGCTGGACACACCGCCCACCAACCTCGAACAGGCCCTCGCCGGCCCGTTCGGCGAGGGCTGGCGCCCGCTCTGGCTGGGCCGCAGCGACAGCGGCGTGGCGGGCCTGATCAGCCTGCAGGGCCCGGCCGACATGCCCTCATTACGCGCGGCGGCCGAAGGCCTCGACGGCGTGCAGCTGGTCGATCGCCTGGGCGAGCTGAACGGCCTGTTCGCCGCCACGCAACTGAGCGCCGCCGAGCTCAAGCTGACGTCCTGTGTGGCGATCCTGCTGTTGCTGAGCCTACCGTTCGGCCTGCGCGGCGCGCTGCGGGTGGTCTGCCTGCCGCTGCTGGCAGCCCTGACTGCGCTGGCCTGCCTCGGCTGGCTGGGCCAGCCGCTGACCCTGTTCAGCCTGTTCGGCCTGCTGCTGATCACCGCCATCGGCGTCGACTACACGATCCTCATGCGCGAGAACATCGGCGGCCCGGCGGTCAGCCTGCTCGGCACCCTGCTCGCGGCCCTGACCAGCTGGCTGTCCTTCGGCCTGTTGCTGGTCAGCCAGACCCCGGTGATCGCCAACTTCGGCCTGGCGGTCAGCCTCGGCCTGTTCTTCTGCTTCCTGCTGGCGCCCTGGGCCAGTCCGGCCACGCGACGCGGTACGACGCAGAACACTGACCAGACCACTGTGTGGGATGAACTCAGCCGCCCAATGGCCAACCCCAGCACCTACGGGTGCCCGCCGCGGGCTGCGCCGCGGCTTGATAAGGACTGTCAATGAACCGCGCCTCCACTACCTATGTCGAAGAAACCCCATTCGGTTTCTGGTTCCTGCAGAGCCATGTCTGGCGGCACCATGTGCTGCGCGTGGCAATCGACGACCTCAAGCGCCTGATCGACGCGCCACTGCCCAGCGCACCGGTGCTGCTGGATGCCGGTTGCGGCCAGGGCAAATCCTTCGGCCTGCTCGCCGCCGTCTTCCAGCCCGCGCACCTGATCGGCCTGGATGCCGATCCGCACAGCCTCGCCTGCTCGCGCGCCGAGGCCGAGCGCCTGGGCCTGGACGTGCAGCTGATCGCCAGCGATTGCGCGGCGATCCAGCTGGCCGATGCCAGTGTCGACCTGCTGTTCTGTCACCAGACCTTCCACCACCTGGTCGAGCAGGAGCAGGCCCTGGCCGAGTTCTGGCGAGTACTCAAGCCCGGCGGCCTGCTGCTGTTCGCCGAGTCGACCAAGTTCTACATCGACACCTGGGTGATCCGCTGGCTGTTTCGCCATCCGATGCAGGTGCAGAAAAGCGCCGCGGAGTACCTGGCCATGCTGCGCGCTCAGGGTTTTGAGTTCAGCGAGCACAATGTCGCCTACCCCTACCTGTGGTGGAGCCGCGCCAAGGACTTCGGCCTCTTGGAGCGCTGGGGGCTGCGCCAGCCCAAGCCGTTCGGTCAGCGCGACGAGACCCTGGTCAACGTGGCGGCGCGCAAGCCGCTGGAGCCTGTCGCCCGATGATCCGCGCGACGCTGCTGGGCCTGTGCCTGCTGCTCGGCGCCTGCGCCGCGCGCACGCCACTGCCACTCGCGCCAGCGCAGCTGGTCACGGCGCTGCCGTTGTCCCTGCATATCCGCCGTGAGCAGGCCGGCCAGCAGCAGGACTGGCTGCTGGTGCTGCAGCGCGAGGACGCGGTCCTGCGCTGGTCGCTGTTCGATCCGCTGGGGGTGCCACTCGCCCGGCAACAGCTGAGCGCAGGCGAATGGCGCAACGACGGCCTGCTGCCGCCGAATGGCGAAGCCCGCGAACTGTTCGCCGCCCTGCTATTCGCCCTGACGCCAGGCGACGCTCTGGCGCTTTACTACCCAACCGATGCCTGGCGACTGGCGGCCGATGGTCAGCGCCGACTTAACCCGGCGTGGCAGATCAGCTACCGTGCACCGCTGAATTTCACCCTGAACACCATGCGCGGCCTGAGTTATCGGGTCAGCGCACTTGCCGCCGAAGAAGGTTCCTGATGCCCAGCTACCTCAACGCCCTCGGCCTGATCTGCGCCCTCGGCCAAGGCAAACAGGCCGTCGCCGACGCGCTGTTCGCCGGCGACGCCAGCGGCATGCGCGCGCAGGACGGCTGGGTGGCCGACCGCAGCCTGACCCTGGGCGCGGTGCGCGCCGAGTTGCCGCCGATGCCGGCCGGCCTGCAGGCCTCGCACAGCCGCAACAACCAGTTGCTGCTGGCAGCCGCCCTGGAGATCGAGCCGCAGCTTCGCGCCACCATCAAAACCTATGGGCCCGAGCGGATCGCCGTGGTCCTCGGCACCAGCACCTCGGGCATCCATGAAGCCAGCCAGAGCATCGCCGCCTCTGTCCACGACGGCGCCCTGCCCGCGGACTATTGCTACGCCCAGCAGGAGATGGCCGCCCCGGCGACCTTCCTCGCCGACTGGCTGGGCCTGAGCGGCCCCGCCTATTGCCTGTCCACTGCCTGCACCTCCAGCGCCCGCGCCTTGCTCAGCGCCCACCGGCTGTTGCAGCAGGGTCACTGCGACGCGGTGCTGTGCGGCGGCGTGGACAGCCTGTGCCGCCTGACCCTGAACGGCTTCAGCGCCCTGGAAGCGGTCAGCGCCGAGCGCTGCAACCCGTTCTCGGCCAACCGCCAGGGCATCAATATCGGCGAGGGTGCGGCGCTATTTCTCATGACTAAAGAGCTGATGACCCGGGAGCAGACCTCCATCGCCCTGCTCGGTGGCGGCGCCAGCTCGGATGCCTACCACATCTCCGCCCCGCAGCCGCAGGGCCTCGGCGCGCAACAGGCGATGCGCAAGGCCCTGGCCGCCGCGGGCGTGACGGCCGAGCAGATCGACTACCTCAACCTGCACGGCACCGCCACCGCGCACAACGATGCGATGGAGAGCCTGGCGGTGCAGGCGCTGTTCCCCCAGGGCGTGCCCTGCTCCTCGACCAAACCACTGACCGGCCACGCCCTGGGCGCCGCCGGGGCGCTGGAGGCGGCGTTCTGCTGGCTGAGCCTGAGCCCCTACAACCGCGACAACCTACTGCCGCCGCACCTGTGGGACGGCCAGGCCGAAGATCAGCTGCCGCGCCTGCAACTGGTTGCCCAGGGCACACGCCTGGGGCACAAGCCCCAGCGGCGACTGATGAGCAACTCCTTCGCCTTCGGTGGTAACAACCTGTCACTGATCCTCGGAGACGCGCCATGAGCCTGTGGCCCATTGCCGAGCTGCTGCCGCATGCCGGCGACATGATCCTTCTCGATGAGGTGCTGCGTTACGCTGAAGAGGACGTGGAAACCCGCCTCACCGTGCGCCCCGGCGGTCTGTTCAACCAAGCCGATGGCAGCCTGCCGGCTTGGGTCGGCATCGAACTGATGGCGCAGAGCATCGCCGCCTATGCCGGCTGCCACGCGCGCCAGGCCGGAGAACCCGTGGCCCTGGGCTTCCTGCTCGGCACGCGCAATTTCCAGTGCAACGTCGAGCGTTTTCCGGCCGGCGTCGAGCTGCGCATCAGCGCGCTGCGCTCGCTGCAGGACGACAACGGCATGGGCGTCTTCGAGTGCCACCTAGACGGCCCGAACATCCACGCCGAAGCGCGCCTCAATGTGTTCCGCCCGCCGCAGGCGGAGCGCTACCTGCAGGAACAACCCGAGGGGCGCGGACAATGAATGACGTTATTCGGCTGACCGGCCATAGCCAAGGCCCCATAATCCGCGCCAGCGCTGAACAGCCGCGCGCCACAGCATTGAGACATTACCCATGACTGACACCATCCTGGTGACCGGCTCCAGCCGGGGCATCGGCCGTGCCATTGCCCTGCGCCTGGCCCAGGCCGGCTTCGATATCGTCCTGCATTGCCGCTCGCGCCGTGACGAGGCTCAGGCCGTGCAAGCGCAGATCGAGGCCCTCGGCCGCCAGGCGCGCATCCTGCAGTTCGATGTAGCCGAACGCAGCGCCTGTCGCGAACAGCTGGAAGCCGACGTCGAGGCCCATGGCGCCTACTACGGTGTGGTGTGTAACGCCGGCCTGACCCGCGACGGCGCCTTTCCGGCGCTCAGCGAAGACGATTGGGACCTGGTCATGCGCACCAACCTCGACGGTTTCTACAACGTCCTGCAGCCGCTGAGCATGCCGATGATCCGCCGGCGCAAGCCAGGGCGCATCGTCTGCATCACCTCGGTGTCAGGGATGATCGGCAACCGTGGCCAGGTCAACTACAGCGCCTCCAAGGCCGGCGTGATAGGCGCCGCCAAGGCCCTGGCCATCGAGCTGGGCAAGCGCAGGATCACGGTCAACTGCGTGGCCCCCGGCTTGATCGACACCGAAATGCTCGACGAGCAGGTGCCGGTCGGGGAAATCCTCAAGATGATCCCGGCGCAGCGCATGGGCACCCCCGAGGAAGTGGCCGGCGCGGTGAATTTTCTGATGTCCGAGGAGGCGGCCTATATCACCCGTCAGGTCCTCGCGGTGAATGGCGGGTTATGTTGATGAGTGGCGTCAAACGCGTAGTAGTCACCGGCATGGCCGGCATCACCTCGCTGGGCAACGACTGGCCGAGCATCGAGTCGGCTTTTCGCAGCAATCGCAGCGGTATCCGCTACATGCACGAATGGGATCGCTTCGCCGAGCTGAATACCCGCCTGGGCGGGCCGATCGACGACTTCGCGGTGCCCAAGCACTGGACCCGCAAGCAGCTGCGCAGCATGGGCCGGGTGTCCAAGCTGGCGGTCTACGCCGCCGAACGCGCGCTGGCCGATGCCGGTCTGCTCGGCGACGCATCGATCCGCGATGGGCGCATGGGCGTGGCCTGCGGCTCGTCCACCGGCAGCACCGACGAGATCAAGGCATTCGGCAACATGCTGCTCAATTCGGTGGCCGATGGCCTCAACGCCAACTCCTACGTGCGCATGATGCCGCACACCACGGCGGCGAATATCAGCATCTTCTTCGGCCTCACCGGCCGCCTGATCCCCACCTCCAGCGCCTGCACCAGCGGCAGCCAGGGCATCGGCTACGCCTACGAGGCAATCAAGTTCGGCCGCCTGCCGCTGATGCTCGCCGGTGGCGCCGAGGAGCTGTGCCCGACCGAGGCCATGGTATTCGACGCCCTGTACGCCACCAGCCTGAAGAACGACACCCCGCAGTCGTCACCACGGCCCTACGACAGCGGCCGCGACGGCCTGGTGATCGGCGAAGGCGCCGGCATCCTGGTGCTGGAAGAGCTCGAGCACGCCCTGGCGCGCGGGGCGACCATCCACGCCGAGATCGTCGGTTTCGGCAGCAACGCCGACGGCCAGCACACCACCAAGCCGGAACACACGACCATGCGCCGCGCCATGCAGCTGGCCCTGGAGGACGCCGAGCTGGCGCCCGCCGCCATCGGCTATGTCAACGGTCACGGCACCGCCACCGAGCAAGGCGATGTCGCCGAGACCCTGGCCACCAGCAACCTGTTCGGTGCGCGCATGCCGATCAGCTCGCAGAAGAGCTTCTTCGGCCACACCCTGGGCGCCTGCGGTGCGCTGGAGTCTTGGTTCAGCATCGAGATGATGAACCGCGACCAGTACGTGCATACCCTCAACCTGGACCAAGTCGACCCGGCCTGCGCCGAACTGGACTACCTGCGCGGCGAGTTTCGCTCGATGAGCAACCAGTACGTGATGAACAACAACTTCGCCTTCGGTGGGGTCAACACCTCGCTGATCTTCCGCCGCTGGCAGTGAAACCACCGTCTATCCACCCGAGAAAGGAAACTCCCCCATGCTCCGTGCACTCCTGCTGTCCCTCACCCTGAGCGCCCTGGTTGGCTGCACCAGCAAGCCCATCGAAAACATTCAGCAAACAGTCCCCGGCTCCAGCGTGCGCAGCAGCGCCGACATGCAGCAGGCCATTGTCCGCGCCCTGAACAAACGCGAGTGGCTGGTGCAACGCGTCAGCCCGATCGACATTCTGGCAGAAATCACCCAACGCGGTCGCCATCACGCAGAAATCAGCATCCCTTACAGCGCCAGCCAGTTCGCCATCCAATACCGCGACAGCTGGGGCCTCGATCAGCAGGACGGCAAGATCCACCGCAACTACAACCGCTGGGTCGACAACCTGCGCAACGACATCCTCCAGGAACTGCAAGCCCAGAGCCTGGGCCAGCCTTAAGCGCCGCCGTGCCGCCCTTTCAGCAACCCTAGGTATCGCCGTGTGCTCCAGTAGTCCCGCGTTGCATCCGCGCTGGTTAGGCAAAGTCCTGGTTTATGCTCTGACTCTGCTGGCGCTGTCGGCGCTGTCGGCCTGCGGTACCCTGTCGCGCCTGCAGGTCGACCCTACTGACCAGCAGGCGCAGCGCCTGGCCCGTAGCGGTGACCTGCAGGCCGAGATCGACGCCCTGGCCCAACCGCTGATCGACTCGCGGCATACCCCTGGCATCGTGATCGGCGTACTCGACGCCGATGGAAAGAAACACTTCTTCGGTTACGGCGTGACCGACCAACTCACTGGCAGCAAGCCGGACGGCAGTACCTTGTTCGCCGTCGGCTCACTGAGTAAAGGTTTTGTCGGCGACATCGCCGCCTTGCTGGTGCAGGACGGCACGCTGCGCTGGGGCGACACCCTCGAACAGCTGCTGCCCGCCGGCAGCGCACTCAGTGACGACGCCAAGCAGATCACCCTGCTGCAGCTGGCCACCCACACCTCGGGCCTGCCGCGTCAGCCCATGACCCCACAGACGCTACGCTACTTCATCGAATACCTGTTCACCGGCAACAGCTTTTACCGGCACTTTGATCGCCGCTACCTGCTCGACTACCTGGCCGACTTCGAACGCCCCGAGCGGCTCGAGCCGCAGTACTCGAACATCGGTTATGGTCTGCTCAGCCATGTACTGGAGTTGCACAGCGGCGAGAAAATCGATGAACTGCTGCAGGCCAGGGTCGCCGCACCGCTCGGCTTGAGCAACACCGACTATCTGGCGCAGCACCTGCCGGGCTACCCCCAGCGGGCGCGTGGCCATGCCGGCGACCAACCCAAGTTCATTCGCCGCGGGCAGCCGGTGCCCGACTGGCAGTTCACCGACATCCTGCATGGCACGGCCGCACTCTATTCGAATGCCGATGACCTGCTCAGTTACGCGGCGGCGCATCTGTACGGCAGCGCTGATGCCAAGATGGATGCGGCCCTGCAGGACACTTTGCAGGTACGGGTCAAGCGCCAGAAAGAAGCAGCCGCAGTGGCCTGGATTGCCGATGACCTCGGCGCCCAGACCATCACCTATCAGGTCGGTCTGGTCGCCGGCTACTCCAGCTATCTGGGCCTGGACAGCCGACACAATACCGCCGTGGTGGTGCTGCAGAACAGCTTCAACTGGGACAACGACGTCGGCCACACGCTGTTGCTGCGCATGGCCGGCGCGCTGGATATGCAGCGCAGCGCCAGCTTGCCGGCTATCGGCCAGAAATAAGCAGGGCCGCAGCGGCGACCCTGTTTACCCCAGTGCGCCGGCTCAGGCGTGATAGGCAGTCGACAGTTCGTGCACCGCCTCGAGGAAGGCAGCGGCATGCGCCGGGTCGACCTCCGGGGTAATGCCATGGCCGAGATTGAACACATGGCCGTTACCCTGGCCGTAGCTGGCCAGGATGCGCGCGACTTCGGCGCGGATGGCCGCCGGCTTGGCGTAGAGCACCGTGGGGTCCATGTTGCCTTGCAGGCTGACCTGCTCACCGACCCGCCGGCGCGCCTCGCCGATGTCGCAGCTCCAGTCCAGGCCCAGGGCATCGGCGCCGGTGGCGGCCATCGACTCCAGCCACAGGCCGCCGTTCTTGGTGAACAGGATCACCGGCACCTTGCGCCCGTCACGCTCGCGGATCAACCCGTCGACGATCTTCTGCATGTAGGCCAGGGAGAATTCCTGGTAGGCCGCCGACGACAGGTTACCGCCCCAGGTATCGAAGATCTGCACGGCTTGCGCACCGGCCTCGATCTGCCCATTGAGGTAGCTGATGACCGACTGCGCCAGCTTGTCGAGCAGCAAGTGCATGGCCTGCGGGTTGTCGTAAAGCATGGCCTTGGACTTGCGGAAGTCCTTGGAGGAACCGCCCTCGACCATATAGGTGGCCAGGGTCCAGGGGCTGCCGGAAAAACCGATCAGCGGCACCCGGCCATTCAGCTCGCGACGAATGGTGCGCACCGCGTCCATCACATAACCCAGGTCCTGCTGCGGATCGGGGATCGGCAGCGCCTCGATATCGGCCAGGCTGCTGATCACCTTCTTGAAGCGCGGCCCTTCGCCGGTCTCGAAGTACAGGCCCTGGCCCATGGCATGGGGAATTGTGAGGATATCGGAGAAGAGGATCGCCGCATCCAACTGTGGATAACGATCCAGTGGCTGCAGGGTCACCTCGCAGGCGAACTCGGGGTTCATCATCAGGCTCATGAAATCACCGGCCTTGGCCCGGCTGGCGCGGTACTCCGGCAGGTAGCGACCGGCCTGACGCATCATCCACACCGGGGTGACGTCGACGGGTTGCTTGAGCAGGGCACGCAGGAAGCGATCGTTCTTCAGGGCGGTCATGGGCAGTGTTCCTGAGAATTCAGTCAGCAAAAAGTGGGGGCATTTTCGCAGAGCGCACGGCAAAAGGCACGGCGAGTGCCGTGCCTTTCATCCACCGCGACGATTTGTCCCGGTTGGTCTCGCTGGGTAGGCTGGCGTAGAGCGTAGCGAAACCCAGCCATAGCAGCCGGCGCCGCTGGGTTTCGCCGAAAAGACGGCTCTACCCAGCCTACACGCCGAGATAGTCGAGGATGCCTTCGGCGGCGTTACGCCCCTCGAAGATCGCCGTCACCACCAGGTCGGAACCACGCACCATGTCGCCACCGGCGAAAATCTTCGGGTTGCTGGTCTGGTGCTTGAAGGTGCTCTGCTCCGGTGCGACTACACGGCCTTGGCTGTCGGTCTGGATCTCGAACTGCTCGAACCAGGGGGCCGGGCTCGGACGGAAGCCAAAGGCGATCAGCACGGCTTCGGCCGGAATGATCTCCTCGGAACCGGGGATCGGCTCGGGGACACGACGGCCACGGGCATCCGGCTCGCCAAGGCGGGTTTCGACCACTTTGACGCCTTCCACCCTGTCCTCGCCGACGATGGCGATGGGCTGACGATTGAAGAGGAAGCTGACCCCCTCCTCCTTGGCGTTCTTCACCTCTTTGCGCGAGCCAGGCATGTTCTCTTCGTCGCGACGATAGGCGCAGGTCACCGCTTTGGCGCCCTGGCGGATCGAGGTGCGATTGCAGTCCATCGCCGTGTCGCCACCGCCCAGCACCACAATCTTCTTGCCGCGCATGTCGATGAAGTCTTCCGGCGCCTTCTCGAAACCGAGGTTGCGATTAACGTTGGCGACCAGGAAGTCCAGAGCGTCATACACGCCAGGCAGGTCTTCGCCGGGGAAACCGCCCTTCATATAGGTGTAGGTGCCCATGCCCATGAAGACGGCATCGTACTCATCGAGCAATTGCTCCATGGTCACGTCCTTGCCGATTTCGGTATTCAGGCGGAACTCGATGCCCATGCCGCTGAAGACTTCGCGGCGATGGCTCAATACGCTCTTTTCCAGCTTGAATTCGGGAATACCGAAGGTCAGCAGGCCGCCGATCTCCGGGTTCTTGTCGAACACCACCGGAGTCACGCCGCCGCGCACCAGTACGTCGGCACAGCCGAGACCGGCCGGGCCGGCACCGATCACCGCAACACGCTTGCCGGTCGGCTTGACCTTGGACATGTCCGGGCGCCAGCCCATGGCGAAGGCGGTGTCGGTGATGTATTTCTCCACCGAGCCGATGGTCACCGCACCGAAACCATCATTGAGGGTACAGGCACCCTCGCACAGACGGTCCTGCGGACACACCCGACCGCAGACTTCCGGCAGGGTATTGGTCTGGTGCGACAGTTCCGCCGCCGCCAGGATGTTGCCTTCGGAGACCAGCTTCAGCCAGTTGGGAATGAAGTTGTGCACCGGGCACTTCCATTCGCAATAGGGGTTGCCGCAGCCCAGGCAGCGGTGTGCCTGGTCGGCCGCTTGTGCAGGCTTGAAGGGTTCGTAGATTTCGACGAACTCCTTCTTGCGTTGACGCAACAGCTTCTTCTTCGGGTCTTTGCGCCCGACCTCGATGAACTGGAAGTCGTTATTAAGACGTTCAGTCATTTCAAAACCTCATCAAACTACTGCAGGCGCGCATTATTGCGGGTTGGCACGGGTGCTGGAGAGCAGCGACTTCAGGCTCGCGGCCTTGGGTTTGACCAACCAGAATTTACGCAGGTAGTCGTCCAGGTTTTCCAGGAGGTTTTGCCCCCATTCGCTGGACGTCTCCTGTACGTACTCGGCAAGCACACGCTGCAAGTGGCTGCGATAAGACTCCATGGCCTCGCCGCTGATGCGCTGGATCTCCACCAACTCGTGGTTGACCCGGTCAACGAAACTGTTGTCCTGGTCGAGCACGTAAGCGAAGCCACCGGTCATGCCCGAGCCGAAGTTGTAGCCGGTCTTACCCAGCACGCAGACGAAGCCGCCGGTCATGTATTCGCAGCAATGGTCGCCAGTCCCTTCGACCACAGTATGCGCACCGGAGTTACGTACAGCAAAGCGCTCACCGGCGGTACCCGCGGCAAACAGTCTGCCGCCGGTGGCGCCATACAGGCAGGTGTTGCCGATGATGGCGCTGTCCTGGGTCTTGAACGGGCTGCCGGCTGGCGGCACGATGACCAGCTTGCCACCGGCCATGCCTTTGCCCACATAGTCGTTGGCGTCGCCATCCAGATACAGGTTCAGGCCACCGGCGTTCCACACACCAAAGCTCTGCCCGGCACTGCCCTTGAAGCGGAAGGTGATCGGCGCCTTGGCCATGCCTTTGTTGCCATGCACACGGGCAATTTCGCCGGACACCCGCGCGCCGATGGAGCGGTCGCAGTTGCAAATATCCAGGGCGAATTCGCCACCACTGGCTGCATCGATTGCCGGCTTGGCCAACTCGACCATTTTCTCGGCCAACAGGCCCTGGTCGAACGGCGGGTTCTTCTCAACTTCACAGAACTGCGGCTTGTCGGCCGGAATATGCTCGCTGCCCAGCAGCGGACTGAGATCCAGCTGGTTCTGCTTGGCGGTTTCGCCCGGCAATACTTCGAGCAGGTCGGTACGCCCGATCAACTCGCCGAGACTGCTCACGCCGAGTTTGGCCAGCCACTCACGGGTCTCTTCGGCGACGTAGGTGAAGAAGTTCACCACCATGTCGACCGTGCCGATGTAGTGGTCCTTACGCAGTTTTTCATTCTGCGTGGCGACACCGGTGGCGCAGTTGTTCAAGTGGCAGATGCGCAGGTATTTGCAGCCCAGGGCAATCATCGGCGCGGTACCGAAACCGAAGCTCTCGGCACCGAGGATGGCGGCCTTGATCACGTCGAGGCCGGTCTTCAAACCACCGTCGGTCTGCACCCGTACCTTGCCGCGCAAATCGTTGCCACGCAGGGTCTGGTGGGTCTCGGCCAGGCCCAGTTCCCACGGCGCACCGGCGTATTTGATCGAACTCAACGGCGAAGCGCCAGTGCCACCGTCGTAACCGGAGATGGTGATCAGGTCGGCATAGGCTTTGGCCACACCGGCGGCGATAGTGCCGACACCGGCTTCCGAAACCAGCTTGACCGAGACCAGCGCCGCCGGATTGACCTGCTTGAGGTCATAGATCAGCTGCGCAAGATCCTCGATCGAATAGATGTCATGGTGCGGCGGCGGCGAGATCAGGGTCACGCCCGGCACCGCGTAGCGCAGCTTGGCGATCAGACCATTGACCTTGCCTCCCGGTAACTGCCCGCCCTCACCGGGCTTGGCGCCTTGGGCCACCTTGATCTGCAGCACTTCGGCGTTGACCAGGTACTCCGGCGTCACACCGAAACGACCAGTTGCCACCTGCTTGATCTTCGAACTGCGCACGGTGCCATAACGGGCCGGGTCTTCACCGCCCTCACCGGAGTTGGAGCGCGCGCCCAGCCGGTTCATTGCCTCGGCGATCGCCTCGTGGGCTTCCGGCGACAAGGCGCCGAGCGAGATACCCGCGGAGTCGAAGCGCTGGAGAATCGCCGCCATCGGCTCGACCTGGTCGAGGCTCAATGGCTGCTCGGCCAACTTGAGCTTGAGCAGGTCGCGGATCATCGATACCGGACGGGTGTCGACCAGTGCACTGTATTCCTTGTACTTCTCGTAGCTGCCCTGCTGTACAGCAGCCTGCAGGGTACTGACCACATCCGGATTGTAGGCGTGGTACTCGCCACCGTAGACGAACTTGAGCAGACCACCTTGCTGGATCGGCTTGCGGGCGCTCCAAGCTTCATTGGCCAGCAGCTTCTGTTCCGCCTCGAGATCGACGAAACGCGCGCCCTTGATCCGGCTCGGTACGCCACGGAAGCTCAGGTCGACCACCTCATCGGACAGACCGATGGCCTCGAACAACTGCGCACCGCGGTAAGAGGCAGCCGTGGAGATGCCCATCTTCGAGAGGATCTTCAACAATCCCTTGGTGATGCCTTTGCGATAATTCTTGAATACTTCATACAGATCGCCGAGCACTTCGCCGGTACGGATCAGATCACCCAGCACTTCATACGCCAGGAACGGATAGACCGCCGAGGCGCCAAAACCGAGCAGCACGGCATAGTGATGCGGATCACGCGCAGTAGCCGTCTCGACCAGGATGTTGCAATCGCAGCGCAGGCCTTTTTCCACCAGACGGTGATGCACCGCCCCGACAGCCAAAGCGGCATGCACCGGCAATTTGCCCGGGGCGATGTGACGATCGCTAAGCACCAGCAGCACTTTGCCACCGCGCACGGCTTCTTCGGCCTGATCGGCGATATTGCGCACCGCATTTTCCAGGCCCATCGACTCCTCGTAGTTGAGGTCGATGATCTGCCGCTCGAAGCCAGGTGTTTCGAGGTTCAGCAGGGTCCGCCATTTGGCCGGGGAAATGATCGGCGAGCTGAGGATGACCCGCGTGGCATGCGCCGGCGACTCATCGAAGATATTGCGCTCGGCACCGAGGCAGACCTCGAGCGACATGACAATGGCTTCACGCAGCGGATCGATCGGCGGGTTGGTGACCTGCGCGAACTGCTGGCGGAAGTAGTCATAGGGCGAACGCACGCGCTGTGACAGCACCGCCATCGGCGTGTCGTCACCCATAGAGCCGACAGCTTCCTGGCCCTGTTCGGCCAACGGCCGCAGTACCTGATCACGCTCCTCGAAGGTGACCTGGTACATCTTCATGTATTGCTTGAGCTGATCGGCATCGTAGAACGCCGAACCATGGTCGTTATCTTCCATGGTCGCCTGAATACGCAGAGCATTCTTGCGTAGCCACTGCTTATAGGGGTGCCGCGACTTCAGGCGGTTGTCGATATCATCGGTGCTCAGCACCTGACCGGTTTCGGTATCCACCGCCAGAATCTGCCCAGGACCAACCCGGCCCTTGGCAATCACGTCCTCTGGCTGGTAGCCCCACACGCCGATTTCCGAGGCGAGGGTGATGTAACCGTTCTTGGTGGTCACCCAACGCGCCGGACGCAGACCGTTGCGATCGAGCAGGCAGACGGCATGGCGGCCATCGGTCAGCACCACGCCGGCCGGACCGTCCCACGGCTCCATGTGCATGGAGTTGTACTCGTAGAAGGCCCGCAGGTCCGCGTCCATGGTGTCGACATTCTGCCAGGCGGGCGGAACGATCATGCGTACACCGCGGAACAGGTCGATACCACCGGTGACCATCAGTTCAAGCATGTTGTCCATACTCGAAGAGTCGGAGCCTACACGGTTGACCAGCGGGCCCAGTTCATCCAGATCCCCGATCAAGTCGTTGGCGAATTTGGTACGCCGGGCCTGAGCCCAGTTGCGGTTGCCGGTGATGGTATTGATCTCACCGTTATGCGCAAGAAAGCGGAAAGGCTGCGCCAGTGGCCACTTCGGCAGGGTATTCGTGGAGAAACGCTGGTGGAATACGCAGATGGCCGTCTGCAAGCGCTCGTCACCCAGATCGGGGTAGAACTGCTGCAAATCGGCCGGCATCATCAGGCCTTTATAGATGATGGTCTTGTGCGAGAAGCTGCAGATGTAGTGCTCGCTATCAGCCGCATTGGTCACCGAAGAGCGGCGACGAGCGCTGAACAGCTTGATCGCGAACTCCTGGTCGCTGAGATCATCGCCTTCGATGAACACTTGCTCAATCTGCGGCAGCCGCTCCAGGGCCAGGCGGCCGAGGACGCTAGTGTCGATCGGCACCTTGCGCCAGCCAACCAGTTTCAGACCGGCAGCCAAAATCTCACGATTCATGTTCTCGCGAGCGGCCTCGGCTTTATCGGCGTCCTGATTAAAGAACACCATGCCAACGGCATATTGTTGCGCCAGTTCGACGGAGAAATGCTCCTGAGCCACGGCGCGCAGAAAGACATCGGGCTTCTGGATCAACAAACCACAACCATCACCGGTCTTGCCATCGGCGTTGATCCCACCGCGGTGGGTCATGCATGTCAGCGCTTCAATAGCGGTCTGCAGCAGGTGATGGCTCGCCTCGCCCTGCATATGGGCAATCAGGCCGAAGCCGCAGTTATCCTTGAACTCATCAGGATGGTACAAACCTGCTTTCATAGGGACTCTCACCAGGCAGCCTTTTAACAAGGCAAATTGCTTATAATTCAGTTACTTACCGTGCGCGCAGAGCAAAGCCTCAGCTTTGCGCAGGCAAAAGGGAGGTTATTGTACATATCCGTCTAGGCCGTCACAAATCCTCGCGACGACCTACTGAAAGCTTATGTCGCTAAAACGAAGGAATTGACCAGAGGGTCGTGCTAACGACTCTCTGGTCACCGCGCACAGACACCCATCACTAGCGAGCCTGGGCAATCTCGTGCTTGATGCTGGCAAACGTACGCGGCCATGGCTTACCGGCCTGCAACTTGGTCGGCAAGCCCTTTAGCGCCGCCTGAGCAGCAGCATGAGAAGAGAAGCTGCCATAGGTCACGACATAGAGCGCCTGCCCTTGATGCTGCTTTTTGAAATAGTGATATTCCGCTCCCTGTTCACGCACGAAGGCTTGCGCACTAGCCTCTGCACGCGCACCAAATACTTGCAGGGTATAACGCGACCCCGCCTGCGCCCCATACCAGTCTGCTGCCAACGCGGCATTGACCGACGGTGCTGAAGGCACCGCCGGCTTCACCACTGGCTCAGGCTTTGGCACCTGCACCACAGTGACTGGCGCCTCGGCCTTGACCACAGGGGCAACAGGAGTAACAGGAGCGACTGGCAGCGGACTTTCATCCACGTGCACATCGGCTGCACTCTCACGCCCCGCCACGTCGGCCTCCTCAGCCCCGGTCAAACCAGCTGCCTGAGCCAATGGCTCACGAATAACCGGCTGCGCCTCGCCAACCAGCGGTAGCGGTAAAGGCTGATTAGCACCCGCAAACTCAATGGCAGGAGGATTCGGATCGGCCGCTTCAGAAGCCGAATCGAGCACTGTAGGCGCAACATTCTGCTTGAGCGGCAACTGCGCCACCGGCGACATCACCTCACCACCTGAGCGCCCCTGCATCATCCAGGCAGCAAACACCCCAATTCCTACAACAGCCAATGCCAACAAGTGCTTTTTCGGCAGACTGAGTGGAAACCAAGATCGCTTAGCCGCCCCGCGCTGAGCCAACATGGTCTCAATCAAGGTTTCGCGCGCCACTTGGTTAATCAGCCCCGGCCACGCCTCGGACTGCTCATGAATATCAGCGAGCTGCTCAGCTGTAAACACTTCGAGCCCGCGCCCTGCACCCTCAAGCCGCTGGGCCAGGTATTCACGCGACTCATCTTCGCTGTAGGGCTGCAACTCGATGACGTGAAAGCACTCCCCGCCCTCCGCCAATGACTCCAGCCGCGGCATCAAACCAGGCTCGGAAAACAGGAACACATGTGCTCGACCCTCGGCACTGCCTGCCGCCAGCGCCAACAGACTGGTCAACGCGGCTTCACTCAACTGCTCCGCATCGTCGACCAGCAAATAGACTTCTTGCCCAGTCAGCGCCAGCTGCCCGACCTGAGCCAATATCGCTTGCACCCCAGACTGCTGCACCTGTAAGCCTTGCGCCACCTGACGCAACACAGCGCCGGGCTCTGCGGCCCCCTGCCCGCTAATCACGACACTCTGCACCGCCTGCTTATTGGTACTGGCGACCAGTGCCTGACGCAGAAGGGTTTTGCCACTCCCCCGAGGGCCACTCACGACCAGCAACAGCTGACTGTAACGAGCAAGGTGATGCAGCTGTCCGAGCACCGGCTTACGCTGGGCAGGAAAAAACTTGAAGCCCGGCACACGCGCTGCGAAAGGGTCGTGACTGAATTGATAGTGCTCGAGAAAGGCCTCGTCAGCATGCAAACTGGTCATGGTGCACTCATTAATGTTTTAGCTGATCCACCAGCGCAGCGTAATCTGCACTGAGCGTGGCATTCAAAATTTCGCGCGGATACTCACTGGTGACCACCGCCTCCCCCAAGCACCGCAACAACACCAGCCGTAGCTGACCATCAAGCACCTTCTTATCGACAGCCATATGCTCAAGGAAATGCTCAGGCGTCATATCTTTTGGCGGCACGACAGGCAAACCCGCAGCCTGAAACAAACGAATACCCCTATCCCGCTCGGCAACGGTGATCCAGCCCATACGCATCGACATTTCCAGCGCCATCACGGTACCCGCCGCCACCGCTTCACCGTGCAGCCAGACGCCATAACCCTGATGCGTCTCAATGGCATGACCAAAAGTATGCCCAAGATTAAGCGTGGCACGCACACCCGACTCACGCTCATCGGCACCAACTACTCGCGCCTTGGCCACACAGGAGCGCTCGACCGCAGTCGTCAGTACCGCCTGATCGAGGGCGCGCAATGCGAGCATGTTTTCTTCGAGCCAGCCAAGGAAAGGCTCATCACAAATCAAGCCATACTTAATCACCTCAGCTAGCCCCGCCGACAGCTCACGCGCAGGCAAAGTGACCAAGCTAGCGATATCGATCAATACAGCTTGCGGCTGATAAAAAGCCCCAACCATATTCTTTCCGAGCGGGTGATTGATTCCAGTCTTGCCGCCAACCGAAGAGTCGACCTGCGACAGCAAGGTAGTCGGGACTTGAATGAAGTTGACCCCACGCTGATAGCAGGCCGCGGCAAAGCCTGCCATATCACCGATCACCCCCCCGCCCAAGGCGACCACTGTTGTACGCCGGTCATGTCGAGCACCAAGCAAACCATCGAAAATTGCCTGCAAGGTTTCCCAATTCTTGAATGCCTCCCCATCCGGCAGGACAATCGAGGTTACCGCGTACCCAGCAAGCGCGGTTTCGAGCGCACCAAGGTAAAGCGGCGCCACCGTTTCATTGGTAACGATGGCGACTTGTCGCCCAGCGATGTGCGGCGCCAACAAATCGGCCCGAGCCAACAAATCGGCACCAATATAAATGGGATAACTGCGCTCGCCGAGATCGACGCGAAGAGTTTGCATGGAGCCCCCAGAGTCAAAAGGGACCTAGGATAGCGCAGTTCGGCCTGCGCTTTAACGGGGAGCGAGCGCCTCGATGCGCTCTAGTATTTCCTGCACAACCAAACGAGGCGGGCGCTCATCGGTTTCGACAATAACGTCTGCAATTTCACGGTACAACGGATCGCGAATCGCCAGCAAATCACGAAGCACCTTGCCCGGGTCTCCAGCACGCAACAAAGGGCGATTGCGGTCACGCGAGGTCCGATCCAACTGCTGTTCAACTGAAGCATGCAGGTACACGACTCGCCCACCCGACCTCAGGGCCGCACGGTTTTCCGATCGCATGACCGCACCGCCACCCGTCGCCAGAACCATGCCATCAAATTCGCACAGCGCGGCTATGACCGCCTGTTCACGCTCACGAAAACCCTGCTCCCCCTCCACATCGAAGATCCAGGGAATATCGGCCCCAGTACGCTGCTCAATCTCCTTATCGGAGTCTTTGAAAGGCAAGCGTAACTCTTTAGCAAGCAAACGCCCGATGGTGCTTTTACCAGCACCCATCGGGCCAACGAGGATCAAATTGCGCACAGAATCAACGATTCACCGTAATGGCCTGATTGTTCATGATACGCGGCGTAAGGAAAATCAGCAGCTCGGATTTAGAGTCCCGAACGACATCTCGGCGAAACAAACGCCCCACGTAAGGAATGTCGCCCAAAAACGGCACCTTATCTACACCTTTACTCTGTGTATTGGAGAACACGCCCCCGATCACAATGGTTTCTCCATCTGCAACCAGCACCTTGGCATTCACCTCATTTTTACGGATCGTTGGCGTACCGTTAACTTGGTTAGCGAAATCTGGCTCATCCTTATTAACCTTCACTTCCATGATGATACGGTTATCAGGCGTGATTTGCGGCGTAACCTCCAGCGACAGAGCCGCCTCAACAAACGTAACCGAGGTGGCACCACTGGAGCTTGCCTCCTGGTATGGGATTTCGGAGCCCTTCAGAATCTTCGCAGTCTCCTTATCAGAGGTCACAACTTTCGGTTGTGAAATCACTTCACCGTTACCGGTTTTCTCCATGGCAGACAATTCAAGGTCAAGAATCACGTTATTGGTAATGAACCCTATACCCAAATTAGAGGTGGCATTAGCAGAGCCCAGATCAACAAAGGGAAGAGGATTATTACCAGTGCCGGTAGTGGGCAAAGTGCAATTTCCAACAAACGGCCCACACCCAGTCGTACCTTCGCCGATCCCAATGTTACCGCCGGAACCAGTCCACTGATCATCCGTAAAAGCCCCCCCCCAGCGAACACCGATTTCTTTATCGAAATCGACATTAGCCTCGACGATCCGCGCCTCAATCATGACCTGACGAACTGCCACATCCAACTGTGCAACAATACGACGCAACTCATCCAAACGAACCTGAGTCTGGTAGGCAATAATGCTATTAGTTCTATCGTCTACTGTAATCGAACCGCGCTCATCGGCGGTGCCGTCGGCACTGGTGACAGACTGGAACAGCTTGGCCATGTCAGAGGCCTTAGCATAATTTACCTGAATCAACTCACGGCGTAGCGGAGCAAGCTCTGCAATCTGTTTTTGTGACTCGAGCTCCTGACGCTCGCGTGCCGCAATTTCATCAGCAGGCGCCACCAACAACACATTGCCCACTTTGCGCTTATCCAAACCCTTGGTCTTAAGCACTAAATCCAACGCCTGGTCCCACGGCACATTTTGCAAGCGCAAAGTGATGTTACCTTGAACCGTGTCACTGGCAACCAAGTTCAAGTCGGTAAAGTCCGCGATCAACTGCAGCACCGAACGGACATCAATGTCCTGGAAATTTAGCGAAAGTTTTTCGCCTGTGTAGGCAAACCGCTCACTCTTACGTTCCTCAACATCACTCTGAGTCAACGGCTTGATACTTAACGTGAGTTTATTATCCGTTTGATAAGCGAGATAATCATATGAGCCAGCTGGCTCAATAACGATGCTGGCTTTATCCGCAGAGCCAGTAGCACTGACAAACTGGACAGGGGTCGCAAAGTCTTTAACATCCAATCGAACACGCAGGGACTCGGGCAGCTGAGTCTTGGCAAAATCCAGACGAATTTTCCCACCCTGCTCTTGAATGTCAGGGCTTACCGACGCATCCGACAGGGTAATGACAACATTCCCCT
The DNA here is from genome assembly GCF_000498575.2 of Pseudomonas taeanensis MS-3. GTDB lineage: Bacteria > Pseudomonadota > Gammaproteobacteria > Pseudomonadales > Pseudomonadaceae > Aquipseudomonas > Aquipseudomonas taeanensis. Next base: position 1,218,545 of record NZ_AWSQ01000001.1, on the reverse strand, counting down.
CACCTTGCTCACCACGCTGAAAGTCAATATTACTAATGGCCTTACCTATCGGAGCATAGACTTTTGCAGCGGGGATCCTAGTAGCAGACGCCGCTTCGGCAACTGGCTGCGCGACAGATGCACTGCGTCTCGCCCCTTCACCTACAAGCACATAAAGGTCATTGCCTACAACGCGAGTGCTATAGGGCGCTAAAGTGGTCAGATTAATGATCAATCGCGTTCGATCTTTTGCTTCTACCACAGTAACGCTGCGTGCATTACCAACACCTAACTCTCTATTTTTTGTCCCCAAGGCATTGGAAACGCCTGGTAGGTCGAGCGCAATTCGTGCCGGCTGCTCAATTGTATAGCCACGCGGCGCCATCACCGGCTCATCGAAAGTCAACTTCAACTCCACCCGATCACCAGGTAAGGCAGCTACATCAAGCGCCTGCAGATTAGCGGCCAACAGCCCAGGTGAGAGCAGCACCGCTGACAAGAAAATACCTAAACGCGATAAGGAGCTATTCATTCTCAGGTTCCGTTGGGCAGACCGGTTATTTTTTTTCATGATTACTCCGCTCTTTTTAAGAGCGCTCCTTAAGGGAGAGACTACGCGGCCGTTCTAGCCAACCACCTTCGCCGTCCGGGACAATTTCAATCACATCGACCTTGGACTCATCTATCACCAGAATGCGTCCGTGGTTTCTGCCCAGGTAATCCCCTACCTTGACTCGATGCACACCTCCAGCCCCACTCACCAAAGCAAAAACGCCATGATCGTTCGCAAGGGTCCCGACCATCTCAAACACTTCAATATTAAAGTCCTCAAGAAACTGCTTGACCCGCGTCTCATCCGGCTTTATTTCTTGCGACCCTTTTTGTCGATTAACCACATCTATTTTGATCGGCGGCTGAAAAGGACTGCGTAAGGCAGCAGCACTGTAGGTAAAACTTTCGTATGGCTGAAACACTGGCAATGGCTCTATAGAGCCCTCGGGGCGCGAGCGCACTTCATCCATATACGCCTGCAAGTCACTAAAATCGCCGCCTGCACCACAACCCGCCAAACTCAAAAAAGAGACAAAAAATAAAAGACGGGAGTTCCTCATTGCACTACCCCCTTATCATTGTAACGATACGTCTTAGCTACAATACTCATACGCAACTTAGATGCACTACCCGCCTGAGCGGGTACCACTTCAAAGTCATGCAATGTAACGATGCGTGGCAAACTGGCGACACCACTGACAAAAGTTGCTAGATCGTGATACGCACCGACTACCTTTATCTGAATAGGCAGTTCTATATAAAACTGCTGAGCAGCTTCCGGCAATAATCTTATTTCCTCAAATTCCAGACCGCTACCCAACCCTGTGCGCGTTATATCTTCGAGCAACCCAGGCACTTCTGTATCGCTCGGCAGTTGTCTCAGCAGGGCGCCAAATGAGATCTCCATCTCTTTCATCTGCTCCTTGTATGCCTCAAGGTTGGCAGCCTGGAACGCTTTGGTCGAAAACTGCTGTTTAAGCGCACCCTCCTCACTTTGCTGCTGTTCTAATTGCGCCTGCAAGTCCTTCAAATGAAAGTTATAACCCAGCACTAACACAATGACCAATAGCAGCAAGCAGACGACACCTCTTATCGCTGCAGGCCAAGACCCAATATTATTAAGATCGAGCTCACTGATATCAATTTTTCTTAGGCTTTCTAACGATTCGCTCAGACTCATTTCTTAGCCTCATCAGCGTCAAGCTTCGGCTGCGTTTGCTGGACGGTTAACTTGAACACATTGGCCTGATCGACCGCCCCCGCAGTAACCGCCTTGACCTCTGTCAGATTAGGAGACTCCAACCATTCAGACGAGTCCAAACCGCGCATCAAACTCGAAACTCGATTATTCGATTCTGCAGCACCGAGAATGGCGATGTTTTTACCGTCCATCTTAAGGCCGGTGAAATAAACACCGTCCGGCAAAGTTCTCACCAACTGATCGAACACCCGGCCAGTGACCGGACGATTACCCTGCAAGTCCTGAATAATTTTCATTCGCTCTAACAGCTGCTGCCGTCGAGTCTTCAGCTCGCTGATTTCTTTGATACGAGCATCTAGCACAGCAATTTCCTTACGCACGAACTGGTTCCGCGCATTTTGCTGCTCAATCGCCCCGCTCAGATACTGATCACCGAGGAACACTGCGCCAGCAGCAACCACCAAAACTCCGGCCAGCGTGACCAAGAAGCGCTGCTTGCGCTCCTCTCGCAACTGCTCGCGCCATGGGAGAAGGTTAATCTGCGCCATTAGTCGAAACTCCTCATCGCCAAGCCACAGGCAATCATCAATGCAGGAGCATCACTGGCCAGCGCCCCCGCATTGACTCTGCTGCTTAGCGCCATGTCCGCAAAGGGGTTGGCCACCAAGGTCTGCGTACCAATTTTCTGCTGGATTAGGCGATCAAGATCAGGGACAGAGGCTGTGCCACCGGCCAAGAGGATGAAATCGACATCATTAAACTGGCCAGCGGCGAAGAAAAACTGAAGAGAACGCGAGACCTGCTGCACCACAGCCTCTTTGAACGGCTGCAAAACCTCGCTGTCGTAGTCGTCTGGAAGACCGCCCTGTTTTTTGGCCAGGCCAGCCTCTTCTACCGACAGACCATAACGTCGCTGGATTTCCTCGGTAAGCTGCTTGCCGCCGAAGAGCTGCTCGCGCGTATAGATGGTGCGCCCGGCATGCAGGACACTCAGGGTGGTCATGGTCGCGCCAATATCGACCACCGCTACAGTCAAATCTTCATGCCCACCGCCAAGCTGCTCTACGAGCAGGCCATAAGCCCGCTCCAAAGCATAGGCCTCCACATCGACCACCTTGGCCGTCAATCCTGACAAGGCCAGTACCGCCTCGCGAACCTCGACATTCTCTTTACGACAAGCCGCAAGCAACACCTCGACCCGGCCGGAGTTACCCGGCGCAGCAGCTTGCACCTCAAAGTCGATAGCCACCTCTTCGAGTGGATAAGGGATGTACTGGTCGGCCTCGATCTTCAGCTGGTTCTCAACCTCATCGTCAGTAAGGCCAGCTTCCATTTCGATGGTCTTGGTGATCACCGCAGAACCCGCTACCGCAACGGCAACTGATTTCACTCCGGTCTTGGATTTGGCCAATACACGCGAAAGCGCCTGACCAACCCCTTCCAGTTCGGCGATATTCTTCTCGACCACTGCATTTGGGGGGAGCGGCTCGACAGCGTAAGCCTCTACCTTGTAGCGGCTTCCTGAGCGACTCAATTCGATGAGCTTGACGGAGGTCGAACTAATATCAATCCCCAGCAGCGTATTCGCTTTCTTATTGAAGAGCCCTAGCACGACCGATTTCCTATTGGCATCCGCGACTTACGGACTATTTATGTTTTTTCACATTAAATAACAGTCTTGACAGAAGCGCAAATGGCTCCCCGGGAAAAAAAGCGCTTATAATGTGAACAGTTTTCCCCTTTCAACCTTGCCTTCCGCTTAACTCGTTCTTTTATCTGGAAATCTAAAAATTTTGATGCGTCTGCTGAAGTTATTTTGCTGGTCTTGTGTCGCCGTTTTTTGTGGACTATTACTCAGTCTCAGCGGCGCGTTCCTCTATCTGAGCCCCAGCCTGCCATCAGTCGAATCGCTTCGTAGCATCCAGCTGCAGATCCCCCTGCGGGTTTACAGCAGCGACGCCAAACTGATCGCCGAATTCGGTGAAATGCGCCGCTCGCCCATCGACTTCACCGACATCCCCACAGACTTTACCAACGCCCTGCTTGCGGCCGAAGACGATAACTTCGCCAATCATTATGGCGTTGATGTCACCAGTCTGCTGCGCGCCGCCACACAAATATTGAAAAGCGGGCAAATCCAGTCGGGCGGCAGCACCATCACCATGCAGGTGGCAAAGAATTTCTTCCTCACCAGCGAGCGAAGCTTTTCCCGAAAAATCAATGAAATACTTCTAGCGCTGCAGATCGAGCGAGAGCTGAGCAAGAACGAGATCCTTGAGCTATACGTCAACAAGATCTATCTCGGCAACCGCGCATATGGAATCGAAGCCGCTGCCCAGGTTTACTATGGCAAATCGATCCGCGAGCTAAGCCTGTCACAGATGGCGATGATCGCCGGCCTGCCGAAAGCGCCCTCACGCTTCAACCCACTGATCAATCCGGCCCGCAGCAAGGAACGCCGTGACTGGATTCTCGGGCGCATGCAGATGCTCGGAAAAATTGACCAGCAACGCTACGAAGACGCTCTGGCCGAGCCCATCAACGCCAGCTACCACGTGCCCACTCCAGAAATCGCCGCTCCTTATGTGGCGGAGATGGCTCGCGCGGAAATGGTTGGACGTTATGGTAGCGAGGCCTACACCGAAGGCTTCAATGTCACCACGACGATCCCCAGCGACCTACAGGAGGCGGCCAATACCGCCGTACGCGAAGGCTTGATCAGCTACGACCAGCGGCACGGCTATCGCGGTCCTGAAAGCCGCCTACCGGGCCTGACCAAGGAAACCTGGCTTACCGAACTGGCCAAAAAGACCTCGTCGAGCGAACTTGAACCTGCGATCGTCACTCAAGTAGAGAAAAGCGGAATACTCGTACTCACTCGCAACGGCACCGAAGAAGCAGTCGCCTGGGACAGCATGAAATGGGCTCGCCCTTTTCTCAACACCAACAGCCTCGGTCCGCGCCCGCAGCAGCCCAGTGACGTAGCCCAGATCGGCGACCTGATACGCGTGCAGCGCCAGGACGACGGCAGCCTACGCTTTGTCCAATTGCCGATCGCGCAGAGCGCACTGGTTTCGCTTGATCCACAAAACGGAGCCATCCGCGCACTGGTGGGCGGGTTCTCTTTCGAGCAAAGCAACTACAACCGCGCCGCCCAGGCCAAGCGCCAACCCGGCTCAAGCTTCAAGCCGTTCATCTACAGTGCCGCGCTCGACAGTGGCTACACTGCCGCGACCCTGGTGAACGATGCCCCTATCGTGCTCGTTGACGACTACCTCAACCAGGTCTGGCGCCCGAAAAACGACAACAACACCTTTCTCGGCCCCATCCGCCTACGCGAAGCACTCTATAAATCACGCAACCTGGTCTCGATCCGCCTCCTGCAAGCCATCGGCATTGAATATGCGCTGAACTATGTCAGCCGCTTCGGTTTCAACAAGCAGGACTTGCCTCGTAACCTGTCCATGGCCCTGGGCACTGCAAACCTGACACCGCTTGAGGTCGCCGCCGGCTGGAGCACGTTCGCCAACGGCGGCTACAAAACCCAGCCGTACCTGATCCAACGAATCGACAGCCGCCACGGCGAACCCTTGTTTATCGCCAACCCGCCCACAATAGCGCGCAACGACTCGCCCGCAGACACTGGCGCCCAGACGCCTACAAGCGACAATGGCGAGCCTGACCACACCCAGCAACTCGCAGCAGCGCCCGTGGCCGCCGAGCGGATCATCGACGAACGCACCGCGTACATCATGACCAGCATGCTGCAGGACGTGATCAAGCGCGGGACGGGACGCCGGGCCTTGGCGCTCGGTCGCGATGATTTGGCAGGAAAGACCGGTACCACCAACGAATCAAAGGACAGCTGGTTCTCTGGCTACAATGCCGACTACGTCACGACCGTCTGGGCCGGCTTTGATCAACCCGAAAGCCTGGGTCGACGCGAGTATGGTGGCACCGTGGCCCTGCCGATCTGGATGAGCTACATGGCAGCCGCCTTAAAAGATCGCCCCAGCCACACTCCTGCGGAGCCTCCCGGCATACTGACGCTGCGTATCGACCCTTACAGCGGTCGCGCCGCTCTGCCTGGCACAGCAAACGCCTACTTCGAGCTGTTCAAAAGCGAAGACTCGCCACCGTCCATGAGCGAACTGGATCCGAGCCTGGGCATTCCCGGAAGCCCGCTACCCGCCGACGAGTCGGCGCCGATCGACTTGTTCTAGACAGAACGCGATCCTCCCTAGCCCTGTACACAAAGACACCGTGCATAAAAAAACCCGCCGAGGCGGGTTTTTTTATGCAGCCGGCGTTAGCCGTTAAACACTTCATCCACCGACTTCAGTGGATAGTGTTTCGGATACGGCAGGGTTGCCACGCCACTCTCGATAGCCGCCTTGGCTACCGCGTCGCACACAACGGTGATCAGCCGTGCATCCATTGGTTTCGGAATGATGTACTCACGCCCGAACGAAAGCTCAATGCCACCGTAGGCGTCACAGACTTCCTGCGGCACCGGCAACTTGGCCAGATCGCGCAGCGCCAGGGCGGCGGCGATCTTCATTTCCTCGTTGATGCGAGTGGCGCGAACGTCCAGTGCACCGCGGAAGATAAACGGGAAGCCAAGCACATTATTGACCTGGTTCGGGTAATCCGAACGCCCGGTGGCCATGATCACATCATTGCGCGCGGCATGGGCCAGTTCCGGCTTGATTTCCGGATCGGGGTTGGAGCAGGCGAACACGATTGGGTTGGCCGCCATGCGCATGAGATCTTCCTGCCCTAGCAGGTTGGCGCCAGACAGGCCGACGAACACATCGGCACCCTCGAGGGCATCAGACATGGTGCGCTTGTCGGTTTCGCTGGCGAACACCGCCTTGTACTGATTCAGGTCATCGCGTCCGGCGTGAATCACGCCCTTACGGTCGATCATGAAGATGTTCTCGACCTTGGCACCCATGCTTACCAGCAACTTCATGCAGGAAATCGCAGCGGCGCCTGCACCGAGGCAAACGATCTTGGCCTGCTCCAGCGTCTTGCCGGCGATTTCCAAGGCATTGAGCATGCCGGCCGCTGTGACGATAGCGGTACCATGCTGGTCATCGTGGAATACCGGAATGTCGCACTGCTCGATCAGCGCGCGCTCGATTTCGAAGCACTCAGGGGCTTTGATGTCTTCCAGGTTGATACCACCAAAGGTGATCGAGATGCGCTTAACTGTATCGATAAAAGCCTGCGGGCTTTCCGAGTCGACTTCGATGTCGAATACGTCGATGCCGGCAAAACGCTTGAATAGCACGCCCTTGCCTTCCATCACCGGCTTGGAGGCCAGTGGACCGAGGTTTCCCAGCCCGAGAATCGCAGTACCATCGGAAATCACGGCAACCAAATTGCCCTTACCGGTGTACTGGTACGCCAGCTCAGGATCACGCGCGATTTCACGCACAGGCTCTGCAACACCCGGGCTGTAGGCCAGCGACAGATCGCGAGCAGTCGCGGTGGGCTTGGTCAGCTCGACACTCAGCTTCCCCGGACGGGGCTTGGCATGATATTCGAGAGCGGCGGTTTTCAGATCAGACATAGTGGCATTTCCGCTTTTTTGGCTGTTGAACAGGCAGGCGGCCGAGGATACGCAAGTTGTATACATCTGCACAAGACTGCTGAGCCAGGCGGGGCGCCGGTAACTAGCGCACAACTTTGAGCCAGTCTCCTGGACGCGGCTCGCCTGCGGGGTAGAGATCATTGAGCAGACGTAAACTCGCTTGCGCGTCACCCGGCAACTTACTTTGCCTAGCCAGGGCCGCCATGGTTTGCCCGCTTTTCGCCTTGACCAGATGCAGCCGCAGCGGCTCTGCGAGCTTGCGTTCAGCTGTTGTCAGCGAGCGGAAACTCTTGATTACCCGGAGGAGCTGAGCATCCTGGCTTTCTAACGCAGCCTGCCCTTTCACCGCAGCAACGAACAGGTAGGCACGCGCTCCCTGCTGCACGACTGCCACCCGCTTTGCCGCACGGCCAGGGATTATCGCGGTATAGCCCTGCACGCCGGCCTGCTGGAACGCTGCCTCGGCGACCAGGCGCTGCTCGCCGACACGCTGACGCAGCAGCTCGGCTGGGGACAAGTTTTTCGGGTTGGCGGCCAGGGTCATGGCGATGAACGCCTGCTGGTCGGAGCTATGACCGATCAGCGCGTCCGAGCGATTGACGATATCCCAACCCTCGGGAAATTTAAGAGTAAAGCCCAGCTCTGCATGATAGAACTGCTGGCCGCGGCGCACCCCAGTGGCCTCGGAGCCACCGAACGGCAAACCTTGCAGATGCCTGAGAAACACCTCGCGATTGACCTCTTGCTGACCGTTAGCCAACGCCTGGGCAGGTCCCACCACCTGCTGTAAGCGCCGATCATTGTCCGGATGAGTATCGAACAATCCGTGGTAGCCGCCGGGCGCTTGCGCCTGCCCGCGCTTGGCCGCCTGATCGCGGGCAAAGTCTTCCTGGTTCTTCAGAACCTTGACCACCTCAATCATCGCCTGCGGGTCGTAACCGCCGCGAGCCAGGTACTGCGCACCCAGGCCGTCGGCCTCAAGCTCCATGTCGCGCCCGTAACCGCGCACGAAAGCGGAGCCGAGGGCGCTGGTCAGGTCCCCTGCGGCGCCTACACCAGTCCCTATCGCCACCGCTTGCCCGAGGATGCCCCAGGCGCTCGACTGACTCTGTTGGCGCACACTGTGCCGTGCGGTGACGTGACCGACTTCGTGACCGAGGACGGCGGCCAGTTCGGCCTCCGAATTGAGGTAGGCGAGTAGCCCGCGATGGATGTAGATATACCCGCCTGGCAAGGCGAAGGCGTTGATTTCCGGGCTGTCCACTACGGTGAACTGGTAAGCCAGCTGGCTACGGTGACTACTCTTGGCCACGCGCTCACCGACTTGCTGTACATAAGCCTGCAGTTTTTCGTCGGCGTAGCGCGGATATTGCTTGAGGATTTCCTGGTTGTAGCGACGTCCGAGATCCAGCTCCTGCTGCTCGCTCATCATCACGAAATCGTTGCGCCCGGTGGCGGGGTTCACCGCGCAACCAGCCATTTGCGCCAGTACCAGCAGTAACGCAACCAAGTAACCTAAGTTCATGGCACTACCTCCAACATGGCCCCATGGTTCAGCGACAACATCCAACGGGCCTGTCCTGGTTTTACGCCGCCACGCCGCGAGCGGTCAACCACCCATCCCCGCACCTCGACGCGTGACCCGACCAGCGCACGCAACGCCCCCAGGTCGAATGCACCCAGCGACTGCGGCGCCACACGCACCACCAGGGAGTCGCCCAGCTCCAGCCAAACCCCGCCACGATTGCGCTCGACCCGCTCGACCTGCCCCCGAACCAGGGCAAAGCCGCCACGCCTTAGCTGTCCCGGGGTTTGCACCGGGGACTGCCGCCATAGCCCCAGGCCCGCCTGTCGCGCACTGCGCTCGGCGAGTAGCTGACACTCGACCAACGCCACATTCGGTGCAATCGCCACCAGGTAGCCCAGACCTTCCGCCAGCAGCTGCGCCTCAAGGTTACGCCCGCGAGCGTCGTAGAGGTGCGCCAGCGTACGTCCGTAGCGATCCTTTGTCTCACGACCGAGCTGCACACTGACGCGCCCATCACTGGCCGCGACCAGCTCACGCAAGCGGCGCCGCGCGGCCTCGGCAAACGGCTCGGCAGAGCGCCCGTTACGCCCCAACTCAGGAGCATTCAGGCCGATCAGGCGCACCTTGCGGCCATCCACCAAGCGTAAGGTGTCGCCATCCACCACATGCTGCACCTTGACGCTCGGCACCTTGCCGGGCGCCGGACAAAACGCCTGCGCAGGCGCCAGGTACAGCACGAAAACGAAAAAGGCGCCCACTAGGGACGCCTTTTTCAATATCACCGAGAAGCCCATCAGGCCTTCCGGGACGACAAAGCCAATTAGGCCTTGGAGCCGAACACACCAAAACGCTGCTTGAACTTGTCTACGCGACCGCCCGCATCCAGCACTTTCTGCTTGCCGGTGTAGAACGGGTGGCACTCGTTGCACACGTCCAGGCTCAGTGGCTTGGCCAGGGTGGAACGAGTTTCGATCACATTGCCGCAGCTGCAGGTGGCGGTGATGACTTCGTAGGTAGGGTGGATATCGGCTTTCATGGTGTATTCCTCAGAATTTTGTGCCGCCACCCAACCCAATGTCAGGTACCGCACGGAAATAGGCCGCGGATCATACCAGACCACTTGCCCGATGCAAGCGGCCCTCGCCGCCGGCCGTCGCATGCCTGCATGCTAAGATCGCGCCTCCTTCGACCGGAGCCCATCGCGTGCCCGACCCCATTCTGCGCCTCGCCCTGCCCTCGCCACTGCGCCGCCTGTTCGACTATCGGGCGCCGCCCGGCGTGCCGCGCAGCGCCTTGCAACCTGGCGCGCGCCTGCGCGTACCCTTTGGCCGGCGCGAACTGATCGGCATCCTGATCGAGGTGACCGATCACAGCGAGGTGCCTGCGGACAAGCTCAAGCCCGCCCTGCAGCTGCTTGACGCTCAATCGCCGCTGCCGCCTGCGCTGTTCAAGCTGTGCCTGTGGACTGCGCAATATTACCAGCACAGCCTCGGTGACACCCTCAGCTGGGCCCTGCCGGTACTGCTGCGCCAGGGCGAGCCGGCCGAGGTGCGCCAGGAGCGTTTCTGGTCCATAGCCCCGGGCGCACAACTGGACGACCCGCGCCTAAGCCGCGCGCCGCGCCAGCGCGATGCACTGAAGACACTCGCGCAACACCCCCACGGTGTCGCCCACTCGCTGCTGAGCACGTTGCAGTTGAGCAAGGACAGCCTCGACCTGCTGCACGAGAAAGGGCTGGTGCATGTCAATATACGCCGGCATGCCGCCAGCGCACGCCACGCCAACTGGCTGGCGCAACCGGAGCTGCCGCTCAATCCCGAACAGAGGGCTGCCGCCGAAGCGGTGCGCACCGGCTTTGGCAGTTTCAATGCCTTCCTCCTCGCCGGCGTCACTGGCAGTGGCAAGACCGAGGTCTACCTGCAGTTGATCCGCGAAACCCTGGAAGCTGGCAAGCAGGCGCTGGTGCTGATTCCCGAAATCAACCTGGGCCCGCAGACCCTGGCGCGCTTCGAGCAGCGTTTCAATGCACGGATCGCCCTGCTGCACTCGGCGGTAAACGACCGCGAGCGCCTGGAGGCCTGGCTGGCCGCTCGCGATGGCGAGGCCGACATCATCATCGGCACCCGCTCGGCGCTGTTCACTCCGATGCAGCGCCCTGGGCTGATCATCATCGATGAGGAGCATGACGCCTCCTATAAACAGCAGGAAGGCTTGCGCTATCACGCCCGCGATCTGGCCGTGGTGCGCGCTCATCAGGAAAACATCCCGATCCTGCTCGGCTCCGCCACGCCGTCGCTGGAAAGCCTGCACAACGCCCACAGTGGCCGCTATGCCTTGCTGCACCTGCGCGAGCGGGCCGGCGGCGCCAAGCAGCCGCGCTTTCTGCGCCTGGATGTGAAGAGCCGACCGCTCGACTCCGGGATCTCCGGCCCCATGCAGCAAGCCATCGGCCAGACTTTGGCGGCCGGTCAGCAGGTCCTGGTATTTCTCAACCGCCGCGGCTTCGCCCCGACCCTGCTGTGCCACGACTGCGGCTGGCTATCGGAATGCCCGCGCTGTGATGCACGGATGACCGTGCATCAGCGCTCGCATGAATTACGCTGCCACCACTGCGGCCATGTCGAGCGCCAGCCGAGCAACTGCCCGAAGTGCGCCAAGGTCGATCTGCGCCCGGTCGGTGCCGGCACCGAACGCGCCGAGGAGCGCCTGGCGATTCTCTTCCCGAAGGTGCCGGTGCTGCGCGTGGACCGTGACAGCACCTCGCGCAAGGAGGCGATGAACAACCTGCTCAGCACCATCCAGCGCGGCGAGCCCTGCATCCTGGTCGGCACCCAGATGCTCGCCAAGGGCCATCACTTCCCGCGCGTCACCCTGGTGGCGATTCTGGATGCCGACGGCGGATTGTTTTCCGCGGACTTCCGCGCCAGCGAGCGCATGGCCCAACTGATCGTTCAGGTCGCCGGGCGGGCCGGGCGCGCCGAGGAGCCCGGCAAGGTGATCATCCAGAGTCATCTGGCCGACCATCCACTATTGGTCCAGCTGACCGAGCAGGGCTACTTCGCCTTTGCCGAGCAGGCCCTCAGCGAGCGCCGCGGTGCCGGCCTGCCGCCTTTTTGCCACCTCGCCCTGCTGCGCGCCGAAGCGCACAAACCCGGCCAGGCCGAGGGCTTTCTCGACCACGCCTGCACGGAAGCGGAACTGCTGCTGGACGAACTGAAACTCAGCGGCATCGAACTGCTCGGCCCGGTACCGGCGCCCATGGAGCGGCGCGCCGGCCGTTATCGGGCTCAACTGCTGGTGCAAGGCGAAACCCGAGCGGCCCTGCATCGGCTGTTGAACAGCTGGACCGCGGCACTGGAACAAATGCCCAGCGGCCGCGCGGTACGCTGGTCGCTGGATGTCGACCCGATCGACTTGTTTTAGCTCATACCAGCTAAGATGTTGACCCCGCTGCTGCCGTGCTTCATCACGTACCGACAGCGTTCGACATCAACCGACTGCCGACTGCCGCTTGAAGCGAGCCCCGCCGCGCACCGATAATGCGCAGTTTTCCACTAGCGCTTCGGCGCGTCCCGCCTCCGCGGCCGAACGAGCAGACCATGAAAGACAGCATTCGCCACCTGATCCAGCAAGCCCTGACCCGCCTGACCACCGAAGGCGTGCTACCTGCCGGCCTCAGCCCGGTGATTCAGGTGGAGAACACCAAGGACAAGAGCCACGGCGACTTCGCCAGTAATATCGCCATGATGCTGGCCAAACCGGCTGGCATGAAACCGCGCGACCTCGCCGAGAAACTGATCGCCGCGCTGCCCGCCGACGCGCAGATCAGCAAGGTGGCCATCGCCGGCCCAGGCTTCCTGAATTTCTTCCAGAACAGTGAGGCGCTGGCCGGGCGGCTGCAAGTCGCACTGGCCGACGCCCAGCTCGGCGTACGCAAAGCCGGCAGTCCGCAGACCGTGGTGATCGACCTGTCCTCGCCGAACCTGGCCAAGGAAATGCACGTCGGCCACCTGCGCTCGACCATCATTGGTGACGCCGTCGCGCGGGTGCTGGAGTTTCTCGGCGACCAGGTCATCCGGCAGAACCACGTGGGCGACTGGGGCACCCAGTTCGGCATGCTGCTGGCCTTTATGGAAGCCAACCCGGAGGCCGCCGACAGCGAGCTGGCCGATCTGGAGGGTTTCTACCGCGCGGCGAAGAAGTGCTTCGACGACTCCGCCGATTTCGCCGAACGCGCCCGCGAGCTGGTGGTGCAACTACAAGCCGGCGAGCCGGCGTGCATGCGCCTGTGGCACCGTTTCAACGACATTTCCCTGTCGCACTGCCAGAAGGCCTATGACCGCCTCGGCGTGAAACTCAGCCCCGCCGACGTCAAGGGCGAGAGCGCCTACAACGCCGAACTGCCGGGCATCATCACCGCTCTGCGCAACAAGGGCCTGCTCAGCGAGAGCAATGGCGCGCAATGCGTATTCATGGACGAGTTCAAGAATGCCGAAGGCAATCCGCTACCGGTGATCGTGCAGAAAGCCGGCGGTGGCTACCTGTATTCGACCACCGACCTGGCCGCCATGCGCTACCGCAGCCAGACGCTGAAGGCCGACCGCGCGCTGTACTTCGTCGACCAACGCCAGGCCCTGCATTTCCAGATGGCCTTCGAGGTCGCCCGACGCGCCGGCTTCGTTCACACCGACATGCAGCTCGAACACATGGGCTTTGGCACCATGAACGGCGCCGACGGCCGTCCATTCAAGACCCGAGACGGCGGTACGGTGAAGCTCATCGACCTGCTCGACGAAGCCGAGGAACGCGCCTACACCCTGGTCAAGGCGAAAAACCCGGATCTCGCCGAGGACGAACTGCGCCGCATCGCCCACGCCGTCGGCATCGGCGCGGTCAAGTACGCTGACCTGTCCAAACACCGCACCAGCGACTACAGCTTCAACTTCGAGCAGATGCTCAGCTTCGAGGGCAATACCGCGCCCTACCTGCTGTACGCCTACACCCGCGTGGCCAGCGTGTTCCGCAAGCTGGGCCAGGGCTACGAGCAGGCAACCGGCCCGTTGAGTCTGCAGGCCCCCCAGGAAATCGACCTGGCCGGCAAGCTGGCGCAGTTCGGCGAGGTGCTCAACGGCGTCGCCGAGAAAGGCGTGCCGCACCTGCTGTGCGCCTACCTATACGACCTGGCCGGGCTGTTCTCCAGTTTCTACGAGCACTGCCCGATCCTCGCCGCCGAGGACCAGGCGACCCAGCAGAGCCGCCTGTGCCTGGCAGCCCTGACCGGGCGCACACTCAAGCAAGGCCTGGAACTGCTCGGCCTGGAAACCCTGGAGCGCATGTAAATGGCCGCCGCCCGCAAGAAGCCCGCCACCAAACGTGGCGCCAGCCGCTACAAGGCGCCGGCGAAGAGGCCCGTGCCGGCCTGGATCTGGCTGGCCTGCGGGTTGACCATCGGCGGTTTCATGATGTTCCTGTTCAGCCTCGAACCCGGCCGCGACGAGATCAAGCGCAGCAAGGCCGAACAGGCGCGCGCCGGCCAGGCGGACAAAACTGCGAGCAAACCGCCCGCAAAGCCCGCACCGGCCACACCCAAATATGACTTCTACACCTTGCTGCCCGAGTCGGAAGTCATCATGCCGTCGCAACCCGTCGCCCCCCCTGCGGAGCCGTCGACGCCGCAACCGGTCAGCCCCGAAGAGGCGGCCAAGATCGACGCGGCGCGTGCCCTGACCGCCCTCAGCGGCCAGACTCCGCCACCCCCACCGGTGGTGGCGCAGGCTCCGAGCAGCACTCAATTCTTCCTTCAGGCCGGCTCGTTCCGCCGCCAGGACGATGCGGAAACCCTGCGCGCGCAGATCATCTTGCTCGGCCAGAGCGCTCGCATTGAACCCAGTACGGTGCGCAAGGAAACCTGGCACCGGGTACTGGTCGGCCCTTTCGCCAACCGCGAGCAGCTGGCTCAGTCGCAAAAAGCCCTGGCCGCCAACGGCTTCAGCAACCTGCTGCTGCAACAGCGACCCAGCCGTTAACCCCGCCCCACGGCCCGCCATGCGGGTCAGATTGCGCGCCACCCAGCACCGCGCCGGTAATCTGCTGTTACAGCCACGCCGGTGCCATTCGGCCGAGAATTAGCCGCCGCCGGTTGAAAAGCACCCACGCCCCCCCCATTTGAGTTTGCATTGGGCATTTTCGCCCCGCTGCGTGGAGACTCTCCCTTGACCACCATCGTTTCAGTACGTCGCCACGGCAAAGTCGTCATGGGCGGCGACGGCCAGGTTTCCCTCGGCAACACCGTGATGAAAGGCAACGCGAAGAAGGTTCGCCGCCTCTATCACGGCCAGGTCCTCGCCGGTTTCGCCGGTGCCACTGCGGATGCCTTCACCCTGTTTGAACGCTTCGAGGGCAAGCTGGAAAAACACCAGGGCCATCTGGTGCGCGCCGCTGTCGAGCTGGCCAAGGACTGGCGCACCGACCGCTCGCTGAGCCGCCTGGAAGCCATGCTCGCCGTGGCCAACAAGGACGCCTCGCTGATCATCACCGGCAACGGCGATGTCGTCGAGCCCGAGCACGGCCTGATCGCCATGGGTTCCGGTGGCGGTTTCGCCCAGGCCGCGGCGCTGGCCCTGCTGCAGAACACCGAGCAGATGTCCGCCCACGAAATCGCGGAAAAGGCGCTGAACATTGCCGCGTCCATCTGTGTCTTTACCAATCAGAATCTGACTATCGAGGAACTGGACTCGGCTATTTAACCAGTCGTCGTCTATTTCGGAGCCGCCCATGTCCATGACCCCCCGCGAAATCGTTCACGAACTCAGCCGCCACATCATCGGCCAGGACGACGCCAAGCGCGCCGTCGCCATCGCCCTACGTAACCGCTGGCGGCGCATGCAACTGCCCGCCGAGCTGCGAGCCGAAGTCACCCCGAAGAACATCCTGATGATCGGCCCCACCGGCGTCGGCAAAACCGAAATTGCCCGACGCCTGGCCAAGCTGGCCAATGCGCCCTTCCTCAAGGTCGAAGCGACCAAGTTTACCGAAGTCGGCTACGTCGGCCGCGACGTCGAGTCGATCATCCGTGACCTGGCCGATGCAGCGGTGAAGATGTTGCGCGAGCAGGAGATGGTCAAGGTCCGCCACCGCGCAGAAGATGCTGCCGAAGAGCGAATCCTCGATGCCCTGCTGCCGCCGGCACGTGCCGGTTTCAATGAGGACCCGGTACCGACCGGTGACTCCAACACTCGCCAGCTGTTCCGCAAGCGCCTGCGCGAAGGTCAGCTGGATGACAAGGAGATCGACATCGAAGTGGCCGATAGCCCGGCCGGCATCGAAATCATGACCCCACCGGGCATGGAGGAGATGACCAATCAGCTGCAGAGCCTGTTTTCCAACATGGGCAAGGGCAAGAAGAAGAGCCGCACGCTCAAGGTCAAGGAGGCACTCAAGCTGGTACGCGACGAGGAAGCCGCGCGCCTGGTCAACGAGGAGGAACTGAAAGCCCGCGCCCTGGAAGCCGTGGAGCAACACGGCATCGTCTTCATCGATGAGATCGACAAGGTCGCCAAGCGCGGCAATACCAGCGGCGCCGACGTCTCCCGCGAGGGCGTGCAGCGCGACCTGCTGCCGCTGATCGAGGGCTGCACGGTGAATACCAAGCTGGGCATGGTCAAGACCGACCACATCCTGTTCATCGCCTCGGGCGCCTTCCATCTGAGCAAGCCGAGCGACCTGGTGCCGGAACTGCAAGGCCGCCTGCCGATCCGCGTCGAACTCAAGGCGCTGAGCCCGGAAGACTTCGAGCGTATCCTCACCGAGCCGCATGCCTCCCTGACCGAGCAATACGCTGCCCTGCTCAACACCGAAGGCCTGGCTATCGAGTTCGCTGCGGATGGCATCAAACGCCTCGCCGAGATCGCCTGGCAGGTCAACGAGAAGACCGAGAACATCGGCGCGCGCCGCCTGCACACCCTGCTCGAACGCCTGCTCGAAGAGGTTTCCTTCAGCGCCGGCGACCTGGCAGCCCAGCATAACGACCAGCCGATCCGCATCGACGCGACGTACGTCAACAGTCACCTCGGCGAACTGGCTGAAGACGAAGACCTGTCGCGCTATATTCTCTGATAGAGCAACCCACGCCGCCCGGAGAGCCTCCGGGCGGCACACAGGTCAAGCACAATGCCGAAAATCCCCAGCGCCATCGAATTGCATAAAGCTTCGAAAACCCTGACCCTAGCCTATGGTGACGAGCGCTATACCCTGCCTGCCGAATTCCTGCGCGTGCACTCCCCCTCTGCCGAAGTGCAAGGCCACGGCAAGCCCATCCTGCAATTCGGCAAACTGCATGTCGGCCTGAGCAGTATCGAGCCGGCGGGCAACTACGCCCTAAAACTGTGCTTCGACGACGGCCACGACAGCGGCTTGTTCACCTGGGACTATCTCTATGAGCTGGCGACCCAGCAGGAAACCCTGTGGACCGACTACCTAAGCGCCCTCGCCGCCGCTGGCAAAACCCGTGACCCGGAGCAGTCCGTGGTCAAACTGATGCTCTAGCATGAGCCCCGCGCCCGGTTAGAGCGCATTTTCTAATCCTTCTCGGCATACTCCCCCCACATTTGGCCCCTATCGCGACCAGCTTGCGTTAATTGACGAACTCGGGTAACCAAGGAACTGGCAAGTTCCCTGCATTTGGCCATCAAGTCGTTGATACATGTAGCGCGTGAACGTCAGGCAAGACGCAGTCAGAGAAAACGCACTTGCGCACCCTCAGGCTGACCTCAACTCCTATAGCCGAACGCCGCAGTGTTTCAATGACCTGATATGCCAGCTGCATAGATAGATGCGGAGTTGATCCGCACCCGGTAACCCGAGCAATACCAGGCCCCAGCCCTGTGTCGCCGCGCACAGCAGTAACGACGGTATTCGCCTCAGGACAATGGAGCGTCGTAGATGACTGATAAAAGTACTGATGACCTGAAACGTCAGGCGTCTGAAAGCACCCTCGGCCTTAACCCGGTCGTCGGCATTCGCGGTAAAGACCTGCTGACCTCGGCACGCATGGTGCTCACCCAAGCCATCAAACAACCCTTGCACAGCGCCAAGCACATCGCCCATTTCGGTATGGAACTGAAGAACGTGCTGCTCGGTCAATCCGAGCTGCAACCCGAACCCGGTGACCGCCGCTTCGCCGATCCGGCCTGGAGCCAGAACCCGCTGTACAAGCGCTATCTGCAGACCTATCTATCCTGGCGCACGGAATTGCACGACTGGATCGAGCACAGCAACCTGTCGGAACAGGATGCCAGTCGCGGCCATTTCGTCATCAACCTGATGACCGAAGCCATGGCGCCGAGCAACAGCATGGCCAACCCTGCCGCAGTCAAACGCTTCTTCGAAACCGGCGGCAAGAGCCTGCTCGATGGCCTGTCCCATCTGGCCAAGGACATGGTCAATAACGGCGGCATGCCGAGCCAGGTCAACATGGACGCCTTCGAAGTCGGCAAGAACCTGGGCACCAGCGAAGGCTCTGTGGTGTTCCGTAATGACCTGCTGGAACTGATCCAATACCGCCCGAGCACCGAACAGGTGCATGAACGTCCATTGCTGGTGGTACCGCCGCAGATCAACAAGTTCTATATCTTCGACTTGTCGGCAGAGAAGAGCGTGGCGCGCTTTCTGCTGCGTAACGGCATACAGACCTTCGTGGTCAGCTGGCGTAACCCGACCAAGGCGCAGCGCGAGTGGGGCCTGTCGAGCTATATCGAAGCGCTGAAGGAAGCCATCGACGCAGTTCTGGCGATCACCGGCAGCAAAGACCTGAACATGCTCGGCGCCTGCTCTGGCGGCCTGACCACCGCCTCGCTGCTCGGCCATTACGCCGCGCTCGGCGAACAGAAGGTACACGCCCTGACCCTGCTGGTCAGCGTTCTGGATACTCAGCTGGATACCCAAGTTGCACTGTTCGCCGACGAGAAAACCCTGGAAGCAGCCAAACGACGCTCTTATCAATCAGGGGTACTGGAAGGCAGCGACATGGCCAAGGTGTTCGCCTGGATGCGCCCAAATGACCTGATCTGGAACTACTGGGTCAACAACTACCTGCTCGGCAACGAGCCGCCCGTCTTCGATATCCTCTACTGGAACAACGACACGACTCGCTTGCCCGCAGCGCTACACGGCGAGTTCATCGAGATGTTCAAGACCAACCCGCTGACCCGCGCCAATGCCCTCGAAGTATGCGGCACGCCCATCGACCTCAACCAAGTCACCTGCGACTTGTTCTGCCTCGCGGGCACCACCGATCACATCACGCCGTGGGAGTCCTGCTACAAGTCGGCACACCTGTTCGGCGGCAAATGCGAATTCGTGCTGTCCAACAGTGGGCATATCCAGAGCATCCTCAACCCGCCTGGCAACCCCAAGGCACGCTACATGACCAATACGGACATGCCGCTCGACCCGAAGGCCTGGCAGGAAGGCTCGACCAAGCACGCCGATTCCTGGTGGCTGCACTGGCAGGCCTGGCTTGGCGAACGCTCCGGCAAGACCAAGAAGGCGCCGACCAGCCTCGGCAACAAACGCTATCCCGCTGGCGAGGCCGCGCCGGGAACTTATGTCCACGAACGCTGAACAGCGCGCACTGGGCAACACTGCTAACGGCACCGGGACGTGCCGTTCGCCTACCCGGCCAACGCTGTCGGGTTGGTGAACCAGGTTTACCTGGAGGTTTTGGGAGCGGCCGGGACAGCCTGACTCAGCATTTAAATTGATAGGGCTTCTGCGCATGCCGTTACCATTCGTATTTCGTACCATCGAACTGGATGGCCAGACCATCCGTACCGCCGTTCGTCCCGGCAACGGGCTGATGGTGCCGCTGCTGATTTTCAATGGCATCGGCGCCAACCTGGAACTGGTCATGCCCTTCGTCCGGGCGCTCGACCCGGACCTCGAAGTGATCGCCTTCGACGTGCCCGGCGTCGGCGGTTCCTCGACCCCCAGCACGCCCTACCGCTTCCCCGGCCTGGCCAAGCTGGCGGCGCGTATGCTCGATTACCTGGATTACGGCCAGGTCAACGCCATTGGCGTGTCGTGGGGCGGCGCTCTGGCGCAACAATTCGCCCACGACTATCCAGAACGCTGCAAGAAACTGGTGCTGGCCGCCACGTCGGCCGGCGCGGTGATGGTTCCAGGCAAGCCAAAAGTGCTCTGGCGCATGGCCAGTCCACGGCGTTATATCCAACCATCCTACGGCGTACAGATCGCTCCGGACATTTATGGTGGGGCCTTCCGTCGCGACCCAAAACTGGCCTTGGCGCATGCCAGCAAGGTGCGTTCCGGGGGTAAGATGGGTTACTACTGGCAACTGTTCGCCGGCCTCGGCTGGACCAGCATCCACTGGTTACACAAGATCCGCCAACCGACTCTGGTGCTGGCCGGCGACGACGACCCGCTGATCCCGCTGATCAACATGCGTTTGCTGGCCTGGCGAATCCCCAATACCGAGCTGCACGTAATCGACGATGGCCACCTGTTCCTGGTGACCCGTGCCGAAGCAGTGGCGCCCATCATCATGAAGTTCCTCGCCGAGGAGCGCCAGCCCGCGGTGATGCATCCGCAAACGTCGCCCTCTCGCAGTTATTGAGCCGCACCACTGTAGCGCCCGACCTGCATATTCGCCCTACTTTAGGGCAGGTTTAACTACTTGAAGTTCTGCACAACACTGTCTGTAATGGACTGGCTGCGAGCCCTGGCATAAGCCTTGCTGCAGGCCCGTAGACCTTGAGTCTCAATGGTTTAACGACGGAGTGTTACCCAATGCGAGACAAGCCACCTACTGGCTCTTTACCCGTCCCGGCCAACTTCATGAATGTCCAAAGCGCCATGGTCGGAATGCGCGGCCGCGATCTATTTTCCACCGTACGCAGTCTGGCGCTGAATGGCCTCAAACACCCGCTGCTCAGCGCCCGCCATACCCTGGCCCTGGGCGGCCAGTTAGGCCGCGTACTGCTCGGCGACACACTGCATAAGATTAATCCGCAGGACGCCCGCTTCGCCGACCCGACCTGGCAACTCAATCCATTTTACCGGCGCAGTCTGCAGGCCTACCTGGTCTGGCAAAAACAGCTGAACCTGTGGATCGACGAAAGCGATCTACCTGCCGACGATCTCGCCCGCGCGCGCTTTGTCTCGGCGTTGCTCAGCGACGCGCTGTCGCCCTCTAACAGCCCGCTCAATCCACTGGCGCTCAAAGAGCTGTTCAACAGCGGCGGCAGCAGCCTGTTCAAAGGTCTGGGCCAACTGTTCGACGACCTGCTGCACAACGATGGTTTGCCCAGGCAAGTCAGCAAACAGGCCTTCGAGGTCGGCCGCAATCTAGCCACCACACCCGGCGCAGTTGTATTTCGCAACGAGATGCTGGAGCTGATCCAGTACAGCCCGATGAGCGAAAAACAGTACGCCCGGCCCCTGTTGATCGTTCCACCGCAAATCAACAAGTTCTATATCTTCGACCTGGCTAGCGATAAGAGCTTCGTCCAGTACGCCCTGAAGAACGGCTTACAGACATTTATCATCAGCTGGCGCAACCCCGATGCGCGACATCGCGAGTGGGGCCTGTCGAGCTATGTGCAGGCCCTGGAAGAAGCCATGAACGCATGCCGCTCGATCACCAACAGCAAGGACGTCAACCTGCTGGGCGTCTGCGCCGGCGGCCTGACCATCGCTGCCTTGCAAGGCTACCTGCAAGCCAAACGACAGCTGCGCAAAGTCGCCAGCGCAACCTACATGGTCAGCCTGCTGGACAGCCAGCTCGACAGTCCGGCCATGCTCTTCGCCGACGAAAAGACCCTGGAAACAGCCAAGCGCCGCTCTTATCAACGGGGCGTCCTGGACGGCCGCGACATGGCCAAGGTGTTCGCCTGGATGCGCCCGAATGACCTGATCTGGAATTACTGGGTCAATAACTACCTGCTCGGCAAACAACCGCCGGCCTTCGACATTCTCTACTGGAACAACGACAACACCCGCCTGCCGGCTGCGCTGCATGGCGACCTGATCGATTTTTTCAAATACAACCCGCTGAACCATGCCGGCGGCCTGGAAGTCTGCGGCACCCCAATTGATCCGAAAAAAATCACCATAGACAGCTTCAGCGTGGCCGGTATCAACGACCACATCACCCCCTGGGACGCGGTGTACCGCTCGGCCCTGCTGCTCGGCGGCAACAAGCGTTTCATCCTGTCCAATAGCGGACATATCCAGAGCATCCTCAACCCGCCTGGCAATCCCAAAGCCAACTACTACGAATGCAACAAACTCAGCTCAGACCCGCGCGCGTGGTACCACGACGCCAAACACGTGCAAGGCAGCTGGTGGCCGCAATGGCTGAGCTGGGCTCAAGAGCGCTCCGGCGAGCAGCGCGACACTTTGCCAGCCCTCGGCAGCGAGAAACACCCAGCGATGGAAGCGGCTCCCGGTACCTACGTGCATGTACGCTGAATGCCTGCACTCGCCCAATAACTGCCGGCCGCTTTCCGGCCAGTTACCTCCCTTTTTCCGTGGTCAGAATAAGCGCCCATGAAAACCCGCGAGCGTATCCTTGAATGTGCCCTGGCGCTGTTCAATCAGCAGGGCGAACCAAACGTCCCCACTCTGGAGATCGCCAACGAACTGGGGATCAGCCCTGGCAATCTGTACTACCACTTCCACGGCAAGGAACCACTGATTCTCGGGCTGTTCGAACGCTTCCAGGCAGAACTGGCGCCGCTGCTCGACCCACCCGCCGATGCGCGTCTGGATGCGGAAGACTACTGGCTGTTCCTGCACCTGATCGTCGAGCGTATGGCGCACTACCGCTTCCTGTTTCAGGACCTGTCCAACCTGGCTGGACGCTTGCCGAAGCTGGCACGTGGCATCAGCCATTGGCTGAATGCGCTGAAACGCACGCTGGCGTCATTGCTGGCCCGCTTGAAAGCGGAAAACCAGTTGGTCAGCGACACCCAGGCCCTAGGACAACTGGTCGAGCAGATCACCCTGACCCTGCTGTTTTCACTCGACTACCAACGCATTCTCGGCAGTCAGGGCGAAAGCCGCCTGGTGGTCTACCAGGTGATGATGCTGGTGGCTCCGCACCTGACAGCTGACTCACGCTTCGCTGCCGAACATCTGGCGCAACGCTATCTGCAAAGCTGAGTGAGCGCTGAAACGCAAACGCCCGACACTGGGCCGGGCGTTGCGATGACTTGCAGCCTTAGGACTGGCTGACAGGCGTTACTGGTGCAGCCGGTGCGGCAGCTGATGCCGAAGTTGGGACTGGAGCCGTCGACGTCTCAGGCGCAGCCGGTTTGGCAGCAGCAGGCTTAGCTGTTACTGGCTTGGCCGCCGCTGGTTTTTTCACCACTGGTTTTTTCGCCGCAGCAGGTTTGCCGGTCGGCTTGACCGCTGGCTTAGCGGCCGCCTTGGTGACGGGCTTAGCAGCGGCTTTGGCAGCAGGCTTGGCGACAGTCTTCGACAGCGGCTTGGCCGCAGCTTTTGCTGCTGGCTTCGCGGCCGGCTTAACCGACTTCACCGACACACCAGTGAGCTGCTCGATCTGCTTGGTCAGACTTTCGACCTTGGCATTGAGCGCCTTCACTTCGTTGCGGCTCGGCACGCCGAGACGCGAGATGGCATTGTTCAAGCGCTTGTCGAAGGCCTCTTCCAGCTCGCCCCACTTGCCCATGGCGCGGTCTTTGACTTCATCGACCCGGGACTTGGCAGTACCAACTTTAGTGTCAACCGTGGCTTTCACCGCGTCGACCTGCTTATCGACTTCACTCTTGGCCAGCTTCTCGGCTTTCTCGCCGTCCTTGACCAGGGTGTCGAACAGCTTGGTGCCGTCCTTGCTGACTTTGGAGTACGCGCCAAGGCCTGCCAACCAGATCTGACGCGAGTACTTTTCAACCTCGCCGATCCAGGAGCTGGTCTGCTTTTCAGATTTCTTTTTGACAGCCATTCTGCTCTCCTTATTTGCTACGTGCGGCATGCTCGAGCAACGCGCTCAACGCATCCAGCTTAGCAGACAGTGCGTCAACATCTTGTTTGGACGGGATGCCAATACGGTTGAGGCCGCTGGCCACTCGGGCATCGAATGCCTTCTCGATCTTGTCGAGTTGCACATCGACTTTACCCCGCACGCTGCTCTTCACGCTGTCGATCTGGCTGTTGGCCGCATCGACTTGTTCGGTGACCAGTTGCTTACCTTGTTTTTCAACGGTTTCGCCGGTCTTGATCAGCTCTTTGAAATATTCGCTGCCTTCATGCCCGGCCTTGGCGTAGGCACCCAGGCCTGCCAGCCAAATTTTGCGGGCGTAGACTTTAACGTCGGCCAAACGGGTAGCTTTGTCTTCGGCTTCGACTTTCTTCTTAACGGCAACTTTCGACATGGTGCACCTCACGCGCAGTGGTTTGAGGAAACGCCCACGGAGTGCAGGCTTGAGTGCACGGTATCGAGGAAAATTAGAAACCGCATACTAGGCGCAAAGAATTTGCAAATAGTTGACCTCAGCCGATCAGACTTTTATCCAGCGCCGCCTCGATCTCACGTTTGATACTGCTGCTCATCGGCGACAGCAGCAGGCCTAGATTGAGCCGCACAGACACACGGTCTTCACCTACTTCGATGCTGCCATCGGCGCCGCTGCGCTTGAACTCCAGAGTGTCGCCATTCCAGCGATAGCGCACGTCATATTGGCTCGCAAGCCGCTCGGCCAGCTTCTCGGCTTTTTCCCGGGCGGCCTCACGACCGAGGGAATGAGGACGCTCTACATTGATTTTGGCCATGGGTTTTCTCCTCACTGCGACCTTAAGTCGCGTGACTATAACAGTCCGCCGCAGGCTCTCGCCCGGTGCCCAGGCGTGCATGCCAAGACAAAGGGGGGCTGCAGGTTTAGAATGGCCGCCACTTTGATACAGCCTCTCTGTTTGGGAAAGGGCGACATGAACGATCCGCGCAAGAGCAGCGACAGTGAACCCACCACCCACTTTGGTTTTCAGGATGTGCCGGAAAGCCAGAAGGCGCAGAAAGTCGCCGAAGTGTTCCATTCGGTGGCGGCCAAGTATGACCTGATGAACGACCTGCTCTCCGGCGGCATGCATCGTCTGTGGAAGCGTTTCACCATCGAACTGTCCGGTATTCGCAGCGGCAACCGAGTGCTCGACATCGCGGGCGGCACCGGCGACCTGACCAAACAATTCGCGCGCTTGGTCGGACCAACTGGCGAAGTGGTGCTGGCCGACATCAATGAGTCGATGCTCAAGGTCGGTCGCGACCGCCTGCTCGACCGTGGCGTGGCCGGCAACGTCAAATTCGTCCAGGCAGACGCCGAGAAGCTGCCGTTCCCGGACAACCACTTCGACTGCGTGACCATCGCCTTCGGCCTGCGCAACGTCACCCATAAAGAAGACGCGATCCGTTCGATGCTGCGCGTGCTCAAGCCCGGCGGCCGTTTGCTGGTGCTGGAATTCTCCAAACCATCCAGTGCCCTGCTGGAAAAGGTCTATGACCGCTACTCCTTCAGCTTCATGCCGCTGATGGGCAAACTGATCACCAACGATGCCGAAAGCTACCGCTACCTCGCCGAGTCGATCCGCATGCACCCGGATCAAGACACCCTCAAAGCGATGATGGTCGAAGCCGGATTCGAGCGTGTCAGCTACCACAACATGACGGGCGGCATCGTCGCCCTGCACCGCGGCATCAAGCCCTGATGCTGCTGAGCGGGCTGCTGGCCGGCGTCGAACTCGGTCTCAATCGCGTGCTGGCGATGGATAGCACGGCGCTGCCACGCCTGGCACGGCTGAGCGGTCGGGTCATCGCGGTCGACTGCCAAGCGCCGGCGCTCAGCCTGTTTATCCTGGCCGACGGCCAAGGTCTACGCCTGGCCTCGCAATGGGCCGGTGAGGTCGACTGCCGCCTACGCGCGCCAGCGGCCAGCCTGCTGCGTCTGGCCACCCGCAAAGACAAGAGCGCGGTGTTGCACAGTCCTGAGGTCGACCTGGAAGGCGACAGCGCCGCCCTGCTGGAGCTCGCCAGCATCCTCCAGGACCTCGAGCTGGACTGGGAATACGAACTGTCGCGCTGGCTCGGCCCAGTCGGCAGCCAGTTACTCGGCAGTCATCTGCGCAGCCGTGCCAACTGGGCGAACCAGACCCTCGACAGCCTGCGCCTGAACCTCACCGACTACCTCAGCGAAGAATCGCGTAACCTGGTTGGCCGGCGCGAGGCCGATGCGCGGTTCGCCGAACTGGATAGACTCAAGCTCGCCCTCGAGCGCATCGATGCACGCTTCGAGCGCATCGCCCAACGCCATGATAAGCCCACCGCATGAAGCTGCTTGCCGTCCGCCGCCTGTTCCGTATTCAACGCGTAGTGATCCGCTATCAGCTGGATGATCTACTGCTGACCCTGCCTCTGCCGCTATGGATGAGAGTGGTGCGTTATGTGCTGCCGTGGCGCTGGTTACCACGCAGAAGCTTGTCGCTGTCGCGCGGCGCACGCCTGCGCCTGGCCCTGGAAGAACTCGGGCCGATCTTCATCAAATTCGGCCAACTGCTCTCCACCCGGCGCGACCTGTTGCCAGGGGATATCGCCGATGAATTGGCCAAGCTGCAGGATCAGGTGCCGCCCTTCGACCCGGATCACTCGCGGGCGCTGATCGAGGCCCAACTTGGCGCTAAGGTCAGTGAAGTGTTCGCTCGCTTCGACAGCAAGCCGCTGGCTTCTGCCTCGGTGGCACAAGTACATGCCGCCCAGCTGAAGAGCGGCGAAGAAGTAGTGGTCAAGGTCATTCGTCCAGGCCTGGGACCGGTCATCAAGCAGGACCTGGCCTGGTTGTTCCTGCTGGCCAAACTGGCCGAGCGCGCCTCCACCGATGCCCGGCGTCTGCGCCCGGTGGAAGTGGTCAGTGACTACGAGAAAACCATCTACGACGAACTCGACCTGCTGCGCGAGGCGGCCAACGCCAGCCAACTGCGGCGCAATTTCGAAGGCTCGCCGCTGCTCTATGTGCCGCAGGTGTACTGGGAACTGTGTCGGCCCAAAGTGCTGGTCATGGAGCGCATCTATGGCGTCCAGGTCACCGACCTCGCCACCCTGGCCGACCAGCGCACCGACATGAAACTGCTGGCCGAGCGCGGCGTGGAGATCTTCTTCACCCAGGTGTTTCGCGACAGCTTCTTCCACGCCGACATGCACCCCGGCAACATCTTCGTCAGCACTCGCCAGCCGTGGAGCCCGCAATACATCGCCATCGACTGCGGCATCATCGGCAGCCTGACGGCGGAAGATCAGGACTACCTGGCACGCAACCTGCTCGCCTTCTTCAAACGCGATTACCGCCGCGTGGCGCAACTGCATATTGATTCGGGCTGGGTGCCGGCGCATACCAAGGTCAACGATTTCGAGGCGGCGATCCGCACCGTCTGCGAACCGATCTTCGAGCGGCCGCTGAAAGATATTTCCTTTGGCCAGTTGTTGCTGCGTCTGTTCCAGACGGCGCGGCGCTTCAATATGGAAGTTCAGCCACAGCTGGTTCTGCTGCAGAAGACCCTGCTGAACATCGAAGGCCTGGGCCGCCAGCTTTACCCGGACCTGGACCTGTGGAGCACCGCCCAACCGTTTCTCGAACGCTGGATGCGCGAACGGGTCAACCCGCTGCACCTGTTGCGCAACCTTCAGCTGCAGGCCGAGCAGGTACCACACCTGTCACAGATGGCCCGTCACACTCTGGAACGTCTCAATCAACCGACACCCGCGACACAACCCCAGTCCGTGAGTGGCTGGCAATGGCCAGCCCGCTTGCTCGGTGCCCTGCTTATCGCCGGCGCAGTCACCCTAGAGCTCGCGCCCAATCTAGCTGCCTGGCCGAGCTGGGTGATGCTCGCCGGCGGTCTTTATCTGGTGCTGCGCCGATAGCCACGCCCGAGTCGCACTGGCACACTAGGTTTATACCCAACAGGCCCGTGATGGGCGGAAGTACTGATGAACGACTGGCTCGACGAAATCAACTGGAACAGCGACGGCCTCGTGCCGGCGATTGCTCAGGACCACCAGACCGGCCGCGTCCTGATGATGGCCTGGATGAACCGCGAAGCCCTGGCCCTGACCGCCAGCGAACAGCGCGCGATCTACTGGTCGCGCTCGCGCGGCAAGCTGTGGCGTAAGGGCGAGGAATCCGGGCATGTGCAGAAGTTGCATGAACTGCGCCTGGACTGCGATGCCGACGTGATCATCCTCAAGGTCGAGCAGCTCGGCGGCATCGCCTGCCACACCGGGCGGGAGAGCTGCTTCTACCGGGTGTTCGAGAAGGGCACATGGAAGAGCGTCGACGCCGTGCTCAAGGATCCGCACGCCATCTATGCCACAGGACACAGCCATGACTGATACTCTGAGCCGTTTGGCCGAAGTACTGGAAGCGCGCAAAGGCGCCGCCGCCGACAGTTCCTACGTCGCCAGCCTGTACCACAAGGGTCTGAACAAGATTCTCGAGAAAGTCGGCGAGGAGTCGGTGGAAACCATTCTCGCCGCCAAGGACGCAGCCGTCAGCGGCGACTGCAGCGACCTGATCTATGAAACCGCCGATCTGTGGTTCCACAGCATGGTCATGCTCGCCGCCCTCGGCCAGCATCCCCAGGCGGTGCTGGACGAGCTGGATCGACGTTTCGGCCTGTCCGGACATGCGGAAAAAGCCGCACGCCCGCAAACCTGATCAACCTACTACGGAGTACACATCATGGGATTCGGTGGCATTAGCATTTGGCAACTCCTGATCGTCCTGCTGATCGTGGTCATGCTGTTCGGCACCAAGCGCCTGAAAGGCCTGGGCTCCGACCTCGGTGACGCGATCAAGGGCTTTAAGAAATCGATGGGCAACGAAGCAGAGGACAAGCCTGCGGTGGACGAACCCAAGGGTCAGACCTTCGACGCTCAAGCGCGTAAAGTCGAAGACCCGGCGAAAAAAGACTAAGAGCCGACCTCCATGTTCGATATAGGCTTTACCGAACTGCTGCTGGTCGCCCTGGTTGCCTTGGTAGTGCTCGGCCCCGAGCGCCTGCCGGGTGCCGTGCGCACGGCCGGGCTGTGGATAGGCCGGATCAAACGCAGCTTCAACTCGATCAAGGCCGAGGTCGAACGCGAAATCGGCGCGGACGAAATCCGCCGCCAGCTGCATAACGAACATATCCTCGAGCTGGAGCGGGAGATGAAAGCGATGAAGCAGGATATCCTCACCCCCAGCGCCAAATCCGAGCCCACGCCCGAGTCGACCCAGACCACCGCCCCCCCCCCAGCAACGGCGGAGGCCACGACAGCGACCGCTGCCAGTCAGGATAAAACCGCACAACCATGAGTCGACTAACGGAAAGCGACCAGGAAATGCCCCTGGTCTCGCACCTGACCGAGCTGCGTACCCGACTGCTGCGCAGTGTCTGCGCGATTTTTCTGCTGTTCGCCGGGCTGTTCTACTTCTCCCAGGACATCTACGCACTGGTGGCCGCGCCGCTACGCGCCTATTTGCCGGCAGGCGCGACGATGATCGCCACCGGCGTCGCCTCGCCCTTCCTCACACCGTTCAAGCTGACCCTGATGGTCGCGCTGTTCCTCTCGATGCCGATCATCCTGCATCAGATCTGGGGCTTTATCGCGCCGGGCCTGTACAAGCACGAAAAGCGCATCGCCGTGCCGCTGCTAATCTCCAGCATTCTGCTGTTCTACGGCGGCATGGCTTTCGCCTACTTCGTGGTATTCCCGATCATGTTCGGCTTCTTCGCCAGCGTCACCCCGGAAGGCGTGGCGATGATGACCGACATCGGCCAGTACCTGGACTTCGTCCTCACCCTGTTCTTCGCCTTCGGCGTGGCCTTCGAGATCCCGGTGGCGACCTTCCTGCTGATCTGGGTGGGCATCGTCGATGTCAAAACCCTGCGCAAGAGCCGCCCCTATGTGGTGGTCGGCTGCTTCGCCATCGGCATGGTACTGACACCTCCGGATATCTTCTCCCAGACCCTGCTGGCCGTGCCCATGTGGTTTTTGTTCGAGGCTGGTTTACTGTTCGGCGCCATGGTCAAACGCCGCGACGAGCATGCGTCCGAAAGCGAAGAAACCGATGACGCCGAGCCAGAATCCAACGATCAACCGCCCGCTGCCCAGCCGTGAACCTGCTGCTGCTGGAGGATCAGGATTTCGTCGCCGCTGACCGCATACACCTTAGCGGCCGCCGCCTCAAACACCTCAACGAAGTACATCGCGCCGAGGCGGGCGACAGCCTGCGGGTCGGTCGACTGAACGGCCTGATGGGGCGCGGCCAATTGCTGCGTCTGGATGGCCAGGAGGCCGAGCTGCAGGTCGAGTTCGACCAGCCGCCGCCGACCAAACTGCCGCTCACCCTGCTGCTGGCCCTGCCCCGGCCGAAGATGCTGCGCCGCGTGCTGCAAACCGTCAGCGCCATGGGTGTACCCAGACTGATCCTGTTGAACAGCTACCGGGTCGAGAAGAGTTTCTGGCAGACGCCGTTTCTGCAACCCGAAGCGATCCGTGAACAGCTGATCCTCGGCCTGGAACAGGCCCGCGATACCGTGTTGCCGGAAGTGATCATCGAGAAACGTTTCAAGCCCTTCGTCGAAGACCGCCTAGGCCAACTGGCCGCCGGCAGCCTCGGCCTGATCGGTCACCCCGGTGCCTACCCGGATTGCCCACGGGCGGTCGAACAGCCGGTGACCTTGGCCATCGGACCGGAAGGCGGCTGGATCCCCTACGAAGTGGAAAAACTGCAGGAGGTCGGCTTACAGCCCGTGCAGCTCGGCGCACGTATTCTGCGCGTGGAAACCGCCGTGACCGCGCTGCTGGCACGGCTGTTCTAGGGTTCAAGCGGCGACGTTACAGACCCGGAGTACCTCCGGCGCTAGAGAACATCTTCAGCTTGCCGGGCCTGCCAATGCCCCGGCAATAACTGCCCCTTCAAGGCAGGCGCCTCCTCCAACCGCACGTCCCGCGGCGCCAAGGGCTCG
The DNA here is from genome assembly GCF_000498575.2 of Pseudomonas taeanensis MS-3. GTDB lineage: Bacteria > Pseudomonadota > Gammaproteobacteria > Pseudomonadales > Pseudomonadaceae > Aquipseudomonas > Aquipseudomonas taeanensis. The sequence goes on along the minus strand of NZ_AWSQ01000001.1, from coordinate 1,187,654 downwards.
CCACATTCGGAACACACCAGCACGCCGTGCATGGCCGCGCCGCAACTGCGGTGCACATGCCGAATCGGCGCACCCTCTTCCCCGCTCATATGCCGATCGCCCCAATTCACCAACGCCAGCACGGCCGGATAAAGGTCGCGGCCCTTCTCGCTCAGGCAGTATTCCTCACGCAGAGGCCGCTGCTGATAAGCCACCTTGCTCAACACCTCGGCCTCGACCAACTTCTTCAAGCGATCGGCCAGCACATGCCGGGTGATCTGCAGGCGCCTCTCGAAATCATCGAAGCGGCGTATCCCCAGAAAGCTTTCGCGCAACACCAGCAGGGTCCAGCGGTCGCCAACCACCGACAAGGTACGCGCCAGCGAACAGGGTTGTTGAGCAAGGTCTTCCCAGCGCATAAGCCAATCTCCAGCAATCGATGGCTCACCATAGCTTGACAGGTTCTAAATTGGAACTGACTATCATCCAGGTTCCAAAAAAGAACTAAGGGGAAAAGTGATGAACCAACGCAAAGCAATCCTGGTCATGGGCGCCGGCGATGCCACCGGTGGCGCTATCGCCAAGCGCTTCGCCCGCGAGGGGTATGTCGCCTGCGTCGCCCGCCGGCATGCGGACAAACTGCAACCGTTGGTCGAGGCTATCGAGGCCGAAGGCGGTACTGCACGCGCCTTCGGCTGTGATGCTCGGGTCGAGGAGCAGGTGCAGGCGTTGTTCGCCACCATCGAGCAGGATGTCGGCCCGCTGGAAGCCGTGGTGTTCAATATCGGCGCCAACGTGCAGTTCTCCATCGGCGACACCACCGAGCGGGTCTATCGCAAGGTCTGGGAAATGGCCGCACTGGCCGGTTTCCTCACCGGTCGCGAGGCCGCACGAGTGATGCAGCCACGCGCGCGCGGCACCATCATTTTCACCGGAGCCACCGCCTCGCTACGCGGCCGAGCCAATTTCTCCGCCTTCGCCGGCGCCAAGTTCGCCCTGCGCGCGCTGGCCCAGAGCATGGCGCGCGAACTCGGCCCGCAGGGTATTCACGTTGCCCACCCGATAATCGACGGCGCCATCGACACCGCCTTTATCCGGGAGACCTTCCCCGAGCTTTACCAGCGCAAAGAGCAGGACGGCATCCTCAACCCCGAGCACATCGCCGAGACGTACTGGCAGATCCACTGCCAACCGCGCGACTGCTGGGTCCATGAGCTGGACCTGCGGCCCTGGACGGAAACCTTCTAGCTCTGACCTCTCAGCTTCATTGCGTAGCCCGGATACAATCCGGGGAGCGGTGGTGAGGCTAGAAATTGTTCCCGGATTGCATCCGGGCTACGGCTTATCTCGAACCCGACAGGCAGGAAGATGCTATGAGCAACAAGGTAGAATTCTTTTTCGATTTCGGCAGCCCGACCAGTTACCTGGCCTGGACCCAGTTACCCGGCATCGCCACAATGGCGGATGCGCAGATCATCTGGCGGCCGATGCTCCTCGGCGGGGTCTTCAAGGCCACGGGCAACCAGTCGCCGGTGAGTATTCCGGCCAAGGGACGCTACATGCTGCAAGACCTGGCGCGCTTTGCCAAACGCTACGGCGTCGCCATGAACTTCAATCCGCACTTCCCGATCAATACCCTGACACTGATGCGTGGCGCCGCCGGCTACCTCGACACGCCTCAGCTACAGCCCTACCTGCATGCGGTCTTCGACGCCATGTGGGTGCAGCAGAAAAACCTCGGCAATCCCGAAGTGCTCGCCGAGGTGTTGACCACCGCCGGCCTGGATGGCGCGGCGTTCGCAGCCCTGGTCAACGATGAAGCCGTCAAACAACGGCTGAAAGACACGACCGAGGAAGCGGTCAAGCGCGGCGTCTTCGGCGCACCGACGTTCTTCGTCGACAAGCAAATGCACTTCGGACAGGATCGCCTCGACTTCGTCGCCGAGGCCCTGGCGCAACCCGCCTAGAGGCTCTCGGCAAACAGCCGGGTCACGCGCTGACTGAGCTCGGTCGCACTCAGATCGCCGCACATGGCCTCGCTCAGCTGCTGATCCAGCAGCAACTGAGCGAGGCCATGCACCAGGCTCCAGGCCGCCAGTGTCGCCACCACCGGATCACGCGCTGGCGCCGCAGCGCGCACAGCCTGTCCGAGCAACTCGTAGAGTTCAGTCGCCGCCAGCTGCAACTCGGAGTAGCGCGCCTTGTCCAGTGCCGCGGAAAACATCAGGGCAAAACGCCCAGGGTGCGCGAGAGCGAACTCGACATAGCGCTGCCCCAGCGCGGCCAGGCCCTGCGCCCCGCTCGCGCGCGTCCAGTCGGCCAGGTCATGAAAGGCTTGGGCCGCCAACGCCGCCAGCAGGCTGTCACGATCGGGAAAGTGCCGATAGGGCGCGTTATGCGAAACACCAGCGCGGCGCGCCACCTCACGCAGACTGATGGCGGCCAGGCCGCCCTCGGCGAGTAGCTGCGCGGCAGCCGCTAATAACGCAGCCCTCAAATCGCCATGGTGATAGGGCCGCGCAGGCGCATCTTGATCTCGTGTTGACATTGACAACATCTCCTCATATGTTGGCTTTGTCAACATTATGCCGGACGGTCAGCCAACTGCACCAGCCGACAGCTTAGATCGCCCTGGAGGTTCGCCATGCTATTCGTCGCTCTGCTGATTGTCTTGGCCGTACTCGCGGCGCTGGCCGACCGCCTTGGCGCGCCTGCCTTGCATAATTGGCCGGCGCGCATGCGCCTGGCCATGACGCTGGCGCTGCTGTTCGCCGGCAGCGATCACCTGCTCAACCCGCAACGTTACCTGCCGATGCTGCCTGACTTTCTGCCCTATCACCTGGAGCTGGTGCTATTCACCGGGCTCTGCGAATTGGCGGGCGCCATCGGTCTGCTGCTGCCGCGCTGGCGGCGCTGGGCGGCGATCGCTCTAGCGGTGTATTTCGTCTGCGTATTTCCGGCGAATATCAAAAACGCCCTCGACGGTCTGAGCGTCGAGGGTCTGCCAGCGGCGACCTGGTACTACTGGTTACGCCTACCCTTTCAACCGCTGATCATATTCTGGGCGCTGTATGCCGGCGAGGTGGTCGGCGCCAGACCTGGCCCGTTGCCGGCTAGACGAACCGCGCCAGTGGCCCGCTGAACAGTTGACCAAATCGCCTGCCGCCGGGTTATGGTTAGGCCAGTCAATTCCTTGGAGTCCAAGACCATGCGCCCCATGACCATTGACCTGCCGCGCATCGAGCGGGCCCTGCTCAGCGTGGACGACCTCGAGCACTTTCTCGACCTGCAAACCGGCAGCGTCCTCACCGTCGCGCCCGGCGACCCGGTGCCGGGCGCCGATGAAAAATACGACGTCCAGCCAGAACGTTACCTGCCCATCCAGCCCTTGCCACTCAGTGCGGCCCTGGCCATGCGCGAGGCCTTTCTCTACAGCCTGCACGACCCCCACGCGCATACAGCACTGAGCCAGGCATTGGCCGGGCGCAAGCCGCTACGCACCTTCGACTACCAGCTGCAACGGCTACCGCAGGCACGCCAGGCATGGCTCGCGCATCAAGCCGAGCACATCCGTGAGGAGGTCGTGGAGTGGCTGGAAAGCAACGGCCTGGAACTGGCGCCGACTGGCTAACGCACGGCAGAGCACGACTGCGCTCGAGCTGCGCTCAGCTTTCCAGGAGAAAGGTCACCGGGCCGTCATTGACCAGATGCACCTGCATCTCGGCACCGAAGCGCCCCGTAGCGACCTGCGGGTGCTTGGCCTGCGCTTGCTCGACCAGCAACTCGAACAGCTCGGCGCCCAGGGCCGGTGGCGCGGCGCTGGAGAAGCTCGGTCGCAGCCCACTCTTAGTATCGGCAGCCAGGGTGAACTGCGACACCAGTAACAGGCCGCCGCCGACATCGCCGAGCGACAGATTCATCTTGCCCTCGACATCGCTGAACACGCGGTAGTTGAGCAGCTTGTGTACCAGCTTGGCGACACTCGCCGGGGTGTCTTGCGGCTCGACACCGACCAGCGCCAACAGGCCTTGATCGATGGCCCCGACCACCTCCCCGGCGACCTCCACCCGCGCGCAGCGCACGCGCTGGATCAGTGCCTTCATGCTTCGTCCGGGGACAAGTTGAGCAAGCGCCGGGAGATCTGGTTGGCCGCGCGCACCAACGCGTCGGTAATCCCGGTTTCCGAGGCCGCATGACCGGCATCGCGAATAATCTGCAGCTCACTGTTCGGCCAGGCCTGATGCAGCTCCCAGGCGTTATCCAGCGGGCAGATCACGTCGTAGCGGCCATGCACGATCACCCCGGGCAGGTGGGCGATTTTCGGCATGTCGCGGATCAATTGATCGGGCTCGAGGAAGGCATTGTTGACGAAGTAGTGGCACTCGATGCGGGCAATCGACAGCGCCCGGTGCGCTTCGCTAAAACGGTCCACCACCTGCGGGTTCGGCCGTAGCGTGGCCGTGCGCCCTTCCCAACTCGACCAGGCCTTGGCCGCATGCATCTGGGCAATCTGATCGTTGCCGGTCAGGCGTTTGTAGAACGCCTGCATCAGATCGCCGCGCTCACTCACGGGAATGGGCGCGAGGTAATCCTGCCAGTAATCGGGGAACATGCGGCTGGCGCCTGCCTGGTAGAACCACTGGAACTCCTGCGGCCGACAGAGGAAGATGCCACGCAGAATCAGCGCATGGACCCGCTCGGGATGGGTCTGCGCGTAGGCCAGCGCCAGGGTCGAGCCCCAAGAGCCGCCAAACAGCACCCACTTGTCGATACCCAGGTGCTCGCGAATACGCTCGAGGTCGGCGACCAGGTCCCAGGTCGTATTGTTTTCCAGGCTCGCGTGCGGGGTGGAACGGCCACAGCCGCGCTGATCGAAGGTGACGATACGGTACAGGTTAGGGTCGAAGAAACGCCGACTGAGGGCGTCGCAACCCGCACCGGGGCCGCCATGGATGAACACCACTGGCAGCCCATCCGGCGAACCACTTTCGTCCACGTAGAGCACGTGCGGAGCCTCTACCGCTAGCTCATGGCGGGCGTGGGGTTTGATCTCCGGATACAAAGTCTGCATGGTGCGCTCCCGTGTCTTGGCCTACGGTCCCTGTTGGGCGCCGCTCAGATGCTCAACCGGCATCATAACCATGAATCAGGAATTCGGCATGTCAGTCCGGCAATTCGCCCTACCTTTAATAATGTTTTTTGCTCTGTTGGCTGGCTGCAGTGACCGCGAAGATCTGCAAGTCGCACTGGAAGCCGCCGTGCAACAGCTGCAAGACAATCTCGAAGACAAACAGACCGGCGCGGTACTGCAGCAGCTGCACCCGCAATTCAGCGCCCAGCAAACTTACGAGCGCGACTGGGCCAAACGCACCATGACCCTGCTGTTCCTGCGCCACCAGAACATCAAGGTGCTGGCACTCAGCAAACACAGTCAGATCGACCCGACCTACCGCGACAAAGGCCACAGCGAGGCGCAGATCGCCCTGACCGGCGCCGAAGGCCTGATCCCCGATAGCGCGCGGCACTACAGCGTCGCACTGGAGTGGTGGCTGGAGGGCGACGAGTGGAAACTGGCGCGGCTGAACTGGCAGTGAGGCCACCGGCGCCCTCAAGCGCAGGTGGCCTCGGACTTACAAGTCCCAGTTGAGCGACAGGTTGACGCCGTGCTGGCGGTCATCGGTGCCGCGGAACTGGTAGGACGCGCGCAGTTGCAGGGTCTCGGCCAGCGCATGGCTGATGCCCACGCCGGCCAGGGTCTGGCCACTGGCAGGCGTATGGCCCTGCAGCTCGAAGCGATTGCCGGCAACCGAGTTGAGGCCCAGACGCAGGTCACGCGAGTCGTCCTCGAACTCGCGCTCGCGGGCGATTTCGGCGAACACCTGGGTCGCAGGGGCGAGCTGGTAGTTCATCTGCAACCCCAGGCCCAACCGCTTGCTGTCGCGTTGCTGGTCGCCATAGTTGAGTGCGGTGGCGCTCATGCCGCGCTCGCGATAGCCGTCCACGTCGACCTTGGCATAGTCGGCGCTGATGAACGGACTGACCCGCCAACCCGTGCCGGCATTGGCTAGGTCATAGCCCAGGCGCCCGGACAGGGCCCACAACTGACCATCGGTGTCAGCTTTTTCGCTGCGTTCGGCAATGCCCAGGGCGAACTGCCGGTTGAGGTCGCTGTAGTCCAGATGGCCCAGGCTGATACTGCTATCGGCCCACACTCGCCCGTACTGGTATTGGGCGAAGGCACTGAGCAAGTAGCTGCGCAGGTCGTACTCGGAGTCGGCTTCGCCCGCCTCGAGCGCCTGCTCCTGCAGACCCAAGGCCAGCCCCAGGCGCCACTGCTCGTTCAGGCGATAGCTGCTGCCCAGGTTCACGCCCAGGCCCGTGCTGTCGCCGTCGGCCACCGCCTGGTCACGCTGGAACTGCTGGCGTTGGCCGCTAGCGGCGACGAAGCTGCGCCACTGGCCCACGGCCTGCCAGGCGCCGCGGTCGGCCTGCCATTCGCTGCGCAGCTGTTGCTGGTGCGCGTTGAGGCTGGCCATGGCCATTTCCGGCAGCAGCGACACCTGCCACGGCGCGCCAAGAATCGAGTAGATGTAGTCGGCGCTGATCTGCTGCACCGCCGAGGTGGGGTGCACGCCGTCATTGAACATCAGCCGGTCGGGATTCGGCGTGAGCCCGCCCAGGCCCCAGGTCGGGTCGGCCAGGCAGCTGTCACCGCTGAAGCAGACATCGGTCTGGCTGACCAGCGGATCGAAGCCGTAGCTCGCCAGGTCGCCCTTCACCTCGCTCAACAGGCCGCGGAAATTCAGGCGGATGACATTACCGCCGAGGGCCGCGAGCTGGTTGCCCAGTTGCTCGTTGAGCAATCCCGAGGCGTTCGACCAGGCCGCGCGGAACCCCGAGGCGAAACCGGCCGGGGTCAGGCCAACATCCGGCAAGTCCGACACGATGATGGTGCGCGCACCCGCCGCTTGCAGCGCCGCGACCCCGGCGACCAGGTCGGCCGCCGCAGCGGCGGCGCTGGCCTGGTCAGTGACCACAAACTGCAGCACATCGTTGCCGCCACCGTTGACGTAGAACAGGGCATTGGGATCGACGCGCGGTACATCCACCAGGTAGCCATTGCGGGTGCGAATGGTGCCACCGCCGGCATTCACCACCGAGCCGTTGAGCGCGGTGATCGAGGCGAGGATCTGATCGGTGCGGTAGCCGCCCACCGCATAATTACTCCCGTCCGGGTTACCGGTGAGCACCTGCGGCAGGATCGGGGTCGAGGGCAAGGCCTGCAGACCGAGCAGGGCCGCCAGGCGCTGGGTGGACACGGCGTCGTAGTACTCGGTGTTATTGGGCAAAAAGCCGGGGCCGGTACGGTTGGTGAAGCGCAGGCCTCCGGTAGGGTTGCCGCCCAACAGCGGACTGCCGATATCGGGGAACTGGCCGCTGTCGCTCAGCGAGTCGCCGAAGATCACCAATTGCGAGTAGGGCATGGCGTGGGTCGCGGCCGGCAGGCCAGCGAGCAGTACAGCGGCGGTCAGGGTTTTCAGGGAGGGGGTCATGGCTGCTCCTTCTTATTGTGATTGCCGTAGGGCAAGCGTAGAAGGTTATCGCGCACTGCCCAGGGCGACGCTCACCCAAATGGGTGGCGTGGCCCTGCAGATGCTGCGGCGCGCAGCCAAAGAGCCCGGACTAGCGCCCGGAGCAACTGGCGGATGACTGCCTGAGTCGGTTAGGCGAGGTCCTCGCAGTAATCGAGGGGCGGCTGTTCGTCCATGTAGTTGCACTGGGCCAATCCAGCTGCACGGCGTGCCTGTGCTGCTGCGGCTGGCCGTAATGACGGGTGATGTGGCCGCCTTTGAAGCGCCCGCTCAGCGCATGGCTGTAGCCCTGCGCCTGGGCACAGACCGGGCGGAGTCGCTCGGCCACGTCGCTAGAGCTGCTGTTGCTGTTGCTGTTGCTGTCAAAATTGAAGTCGGGCAAACGCCCGCCGAAGAGCGTTGGCACCTGCGAGCGGATCGAGTCAGATCGAACGGCGGCAACTGAGTCTCGCGCAGGCAAAAGAAGGCTCAAGGCCGAAGTCTGTACGACGCCGCCTGGCCGGTGGCGCCCAGGCACTGGGGCAACCGATTGGCGCGCTCGAGTCAGCTACTCGGTTAACGGAGCACTTACTGCGGGAGCTCGACATCCGGAGTGCGCCAGATCAGCCGAGCGGTGTCGTAGCCCTGCTTGCGCGCGACCTCCAGCAGTTTGTCGCGCAGGGCCGGCGCGACCTCCGGGCTACGTGCCAGCAGCCACAAGTAGTCGCGATTCGGGTGACCCACCAGCGCTGTCTGATACTCGTCATCCAGATAGAGCACCCAGTATTGGCCCCGACTCACGCCCGGCAGCAGGCTGCTGAACCAGTTATCGAAGCGCAGCCACAGCTTGTCAGTCTTACCCGCCACTTGTGGCACGGCCTCACCCTTGGCTTGCTGCCAGTGCCCGGCACGCGTGCGGCACCGATTGCTTACCTCAACTTGCTCATTACTGAGCAAGACATAACGCGCCTCGGACTGCGCACAGTGGCGCTGAAAAAACATCGGCAAGCGTGCCAGCTCGTACCAGGTGCCCTGGTAACGCTCTAGATCGACCCGCTCGACGGTTTCTGGCGGCACGGGTCCGGTGCCGGAGTTGGCGCAGCCAGCCAGCACTGCCGCAGTGAGTAAAGCGAGCAGCAGACGCACGTCCGACCCCTTACTTCAGCCCCTTGCCGGAGAACATCAGCACTTGATCGCCGGCGTATTGCACGCTGATAAAGCTATTGTCGTCGCCCCAGGTGCAACTCGAGATACCCAGTGCGCCTGAGCACTCGCTGGGGCCGCCGAGCAGGCCTTCGACCTCGGTCTTTGTCATCCCCGGCTTGAGCTTGGCGTAATTTTCCTGATTGACCTTGCTGCAAGCAGCCAACAACACACAGCACGACAGCAATACGAAATGACTCAACGACATGGTACAGCTCCTGAATAGAAGATGAGGGGCAGCTTGACACAGCGCCCCACGACTTGCCCGCTTGGACGTCAGAAGCCTGAGCCGGGTTCCCGCAAGAACGCCTGTTCGTCGGGGGTCGAAGCACGGCCGAGAATGCTGTTGCGATGAGGGAAACGGGCAAAGCGCGCGATCACCCGCTGGTGACGTTCGGCGTAGTCCAGATAACCGGCAAACAGCTGACGCTCAGCGGCCGCAGCCTGCTCATGCAGCTCAGCGAAGCAGGCCAGCGCCCGCTCCTGCTGCTCGAGGTCTTCGGCATGCTCGAAGACGATATAGACGAACACCCGCTGAATCGGCGTCAGCTGTATATCCCAGCCAAACCTCAGCCCCTCACGTACCAGCGCTTGAGCCTGCAAATCGCCGGAGAAAGCCCGAGGACTCTCGCGAAAGATCATTCGTGGCAGTTGGTCGAGCAACAGCACATTGGCCAACCAGCCTTCGGGGTGCACGTGCCAGGCATCCAGCTCGCCGGCCAGCGCCTGCTCGACCAGTTCAGCGAAACGCTCCTGCGCCTCGCTGTCCTGGCTGTCCTGCTTGCCGAACCAGAGTTTGTTGCGTGTCGCAGCCACTTCGCTCGCCGTTGTCGCGGCGCCGAACCACCAGTCGAGTAACGGTTGCCAAGGCTGCGTCATGGTTCACTCCTGATGGTAAGCGGTGACCCGCTCGACTTCCTGCTTGGAGCCGAGGAATACCGCCACACGCTGGTGCAGAGACGTCGGCTGGATATCGAGAATGCGCTGTAGGCCGTTAGTTGACGCCCCACCCGCCTGCTCGATGATGAAGGACATCGGGTTGGCCTCGTACATCAGGCGCAGCTTGCCGGGCTTCTCCGGCTCACGGGAATCGCGCGGGTACATGAACAGACCGCCGCGCGTCAGGATGCGGTGCACGTCAGCGACCATCGCCGCGACCCAGCGCATGTTGTAGTCCTTGCCCAGCGGGCCCGTCTTGCCGGCCAGCAGCTCTTCGACATAGCGTTTGACCGGTGGCTCCCAGTGGCGCTGGTTGGACATGTTGATGGCGAATTCCTGAGTGGTCTCCGGCACCCTCATGTTGTCATGGGTCAGCACGAAGCTGCCCAGTTCGCGGTCCAGGGTGAAGCCCTTGACGCCATTGCCCAAGGTCAGGATCAACATGGTCTGCGGACCGTAGATCGCATAACCGGCGGCGACCTGCTCGGTACCCGGCTGAAGGAAGGCCTCTTCGCCGAGATCACCGCTCTGGCCGTTGCGGTTCGGGCAACGCAATACCGAGAAAATGGTACCGACCGAAACGTTGACATCAATGTTGGATGAGCCATCCAACGGGTCGAACACCAACAGGTAGGCACCTTTCGGGTAACGACCGGGAATCTGATAAGCCTTGTCCATTTCTTCCGAAGCCATGCCGGCCAGGTGACCACCCCACTCGTTGGCCTCCAGGAGAATTTCGTTGGACAGCACGTCGAGTTTCTTCTGCACCTCGCCCTGCACGTTCTCGGTTTCCATGCTGCCGAGCACGCCACCCAGAGCGCCCTTGGACACCTGATGACTGATCGCCTTGCAGGCACGCGCCACCACCTCGATAAGGAAACGCAAATCGGCAGGGGTGTTGTGGCTACGGGTCTGCTCGATCAGATAGCGACTCAGGGTAACGCGGGACATGGAAGGCTCCGGGAAGGAAGAAAAATCGCGCGCAGTTTAACCCTTTACGCGCGCCAGCGCCTCCTGCTACCGCCCGTCGGTAGTCACCCATATAAGGCTGGCCGACAGAGCACTGCGGCATAACCGCCCTCGCCTGGAGCAGAAGTGACGGCCTTAGTTGTCAAGCATATGAGCCAAAGCCCTGCTCTAAACAACGCCACTTCTATATCCCATCTATGCCCCAACCCCAGCGGCGGCACTCTGCTGCTTTTGCGCGAATCAATTGCCCGTGAACACACCCTGCTGCTGAATCCGATTGCCCATCTCGGCAATAGAACAGAAGTGCAACACACACGACAAAGTGCAACATCAACTAACTCCCGCATTGCGCGGCCACCGCCCTACAAACATTCAACACAACCTTATTTTCGCGACCACCACTACACAATCAATCTATTTAATTCAGAGCAGTAGTTACAACGCCCAACTATCAGACGCAGCGCTCACCACCCACAACAGCACTTTCGTACCAAGAAACCACGCCGCGCCCACACCCTCACGCCAGAGCCCACTCTCGCGGCGCCTCGCATCAGCCAAGGTCAGGCACGGCACAAAATGCACAAACAGAGCGCAACTCTGCGCGCAGATGACATATAACCGTGCAAGGAATTGATATTTTTTTGGCGTCATTAATTTTACATAAATATATATATCAAATTAATGGCGCCTTAAATTGGGCGCTATTTAAGTATTTGTTTTTAATACACTTTTTTATTGCGACAAAAGGCAGAGTGCAAAAATCAAATTTGGTTCAAGTTTTGCTTGAACCACTTCGCCAGCCAACTTAAGATCCGCGCTGAATTAATTAAGGCAGCAGCCAAAACAATCGAAGCAACTGTAACGATTGCGCAATCTGCGCCCTGTATTAATCGCAGGGAAGTTGGTGCAAAGCGACTTAGCCGGTCATCGAACACTATTGGAGAGGGACCTTATGAGAATCAGTATTTTTGGTCTGGGTTATGTGGGCGCCGTCTGTGCCGGTTGTCTGTCTGCTCGCGGACATGAAGTCATCGGAGTCGATGTCTCGCAACCCAAAATCGATCTGATCAATCAGGGTAAATCGCCTATCGTCGAACCTGGTCTGGCCGAACTGCTGGACGCAGGCGTAAAGGCCGGACGCCTGCATGGCACTACCGACGTCGCCGCCGCCGTGCTGGCGAGCGAGCTCTCGTTCATTGCCGTAGGCACACCCAGCAAGCGTAACGGCGATCTCGACCTCGGTTACATGGAACAGGTCTGCACGCAGATCGGCACCGCACTGCGCGATAAAAGCGAGCGCCATACCATTGTGGTACGCAGCACCGTACTACCGGGCACCGTGAAGAACGTGGTGATCCCGTTGATCGAAGCCGCCTCCGGTAAGCGCGCTGGCGTCGACTTTGGCGTGGCGACTAACCCTGAGTTCCTGCGCGAAAGTACTGCCATCAACGACTACGACTTCCCCGCCATGACAGTGATCGGCGAGCTGGACGTGCAATCGGGCGACCTGTTGCAGGAGCTGTACAGCGAACTGGATGCACCGATCATCCGCAAGTCGATCGAAGTCGCCGAGATGATCAAGTACACCTGCAACGTCTGGCATGCCACCAAAGTCAGCTTTGCCAACGAAATCGGCAACATCGCCAAGGCCTGCGGCGTCGACGGCCGTGAGGTGATGGACGTGGTCTGTCAGGACCACAAGCTCAACCTGTCGCGCTACTACCTGCGCCCGGGCTTTGCCTTTGGCGGCTCCTGCCTGCCCAAAGATGTTCGCGCACTGACCTACCGCGCCGGCCAGATGGATGTTGAACACCCGCTACTGAGCTCGATCATGCCGAGCAATCGCGTCCAGGTGCAGCGCGCCTTCGATATGGTCGCCAGCTACGGCAAGCGCAAGGTTGGCCTGCTGGGCCTGAGTTTCAAGGCGGGCACTGACGACCTGCGCGAGAGCCCGCTGGTAGAGCTGGCAGAAATGCTGATCGGCAAGGGTTATGAGCTGCGCATATTCGACAGCAACGTCGAATATGCGCGGGTCTTCGGCGCCAACAAGGAATACATCGAATCGAAGATCCCCCACGTCTCCTCGCTGCTATGCGGCGAGCTCGAGGATGTGGTCGCGACTTCCGACGTGCTGATTCTCGGCAACGGCGACTCACGCTTCGCCGACGTGCTGATGAATGCCGGCGACGACAAACAGATCGTCGACCTGGTTGGCTTCATGCAACACAGCACCAGCGGCTCCAAGGAAGGTATCTGCTGGTAAGCGAAAGACACTCGCCCCCGGCAACAATCAAGCGGTATCCGGGCTGACCGGCTACCGCTGCTAACAACAAGACGCCCTGTATTTTCGCTGCCCAACGTGGTGCAAATCCATGCCCCAAAGGAGTGACAGCATGATTCCCTTGATTTTGTCCGGTGGCAGCGGTTCCCGACTCTGGCCGCTCTCGCGCAAGCTCTACCCCAAGCAGTTCCTTGCCCTTACCGGCACGGCAACGATGTTTCAGCAGACTTTGCAGCGCCTGGCACTCGAGGGCATGGGCAAACCCATGGTGGTGTGCAACGAAGAGCACCGCTTCATCGTCAGTGAACAGCTGGCCGCCATCGACTGCAGTGCGCAAACGATCCTGCTCGAACCCTTCGGGCGCAACACCGCGCCGGCGGTGGCGATCGCCGCCATGCACCTGCTCGCCGAGGGCCGTGACGAGCTGTTACTGGTGCTGCCAGCAGACCATGTAATCGAGGAACTCGAGGTCTTCCATGCGGCCCTCGATGTCGCACGCCAGGCCGCCGAACAAGGCGAGATGGTGCTGTTCGGCGTGCCCGCCGAGCGCCCGGAAACCGGCTACGGCTACATCAAGACCGGAAGCAGCAACAGTGAACTGCCGGCTGGTGTACTGACCGTGGAGCGCTTCGTCGAGAAGCCCGACCATGCCACTGCCAGTGAATTCGTCGAGCAAGGCGACTACTTCTGGAACAGCGGTATGTTTCTGTTCCGCTGCAGCCGCTACCTCGAAGAACTGCAGCGCCACGACCCCGATATCTATGACACCTGCATGCTGGCGCTGAAGCGCAGCGAGGTCGACCTGGACTACGTGCGTATCGACCCGAACAGCTTCGCTTGCTGCCCGGACAACTCGATCGACTACGCAGTGATGGAAAAGACCGCACGCGCCTGCGTAGTGCCGCTCGCCGCCGGCTGGAACGATGTCGGCTCCTGGTCGGCGTTATGGGACGTCCAGGACAAGGATGCCAATGGCAACAGTCACTCCGGCGATGTAGTCCTGCATGACAGCCACAACTGCCTGGTACATAGCCAGAGCAAGCTGGTCACCCTGGTCGGCCTGGACGACGTGGTCGTGGTCGAGACCAAGGACGCAGTAATGATTGCCCACAAGGATCGCGTGCAAGAGGTCAAGCAACTGGTCAATACCCTGACCTCCCAGAGTCGCCCTGAAGCCCACAATCACTGCCAGGTCTACCGCCCCTGGGGCAGCTACGACTCCGTGGACAGTGGTCACCGCTTTCAGGTCAAGCGGATCATAGTCAACCCCGGCGCCAGCCTGTCTCTGCAGAAACACCATCACCGTGCCGAGCACTGGATCGTGGTCACAGGCACTGCACGCGTGACCTGTGATGAGCAATCGTTCCTGCTCTCGGAAAACCAGTCGACCTACATCCCTATTGGGTCGGTTCACCGCCTCTCCAACCCCGGAAAGATCCCTCTGGAAATCATCGAGGTGCAGTCCGGCAGCTACCTGGGTGAAGACGATATCGAGCGCTTCGACGACGTCTACGGACGCACCGACGCCACTCTCAACTAATTCAAGGACCCGATCCGGGGCCGCTCGGCGGCAGAGGACGGCTTCAACGGAGGAAGCACAACGCATGCTCAGGTATTTTGTCAGTGCATTTGAGAGGCTGGAGACTTCAGCGGTCTTCACCAAGCTCTGTGGCTGGGCCTGCCTGTTCGCCTTGATCGCCCTCGCCTCCGAGATGGTCGACCCGAACTACCTGGACCCTTCGCACCAGAAGTTCATTTTTCTGGTCGGGGCACTGGGCATGTGGCGCTACGGCAACGCCATCATCCACTACCTGCGCGGCATGTATTTCCTGCACTGGCGCTTTCCGCGGATGCGCAAGGCCGTCGAGCGCATGGGCACGGCGGCATTGCCCGAACATATGTTCATGGTGGTGACCAGCTTCCGTATTCCCACCCACACCACCATCAAGGTCTATCAGTCGGTATTTCAGGAAGTCCAGCGTCTGCCGGTGCCCTGCACGGTGATCGCGTCGATCGTCGAGAAGGGTGACGAAAACTTCATCAAAGACATCATGCGCAAGGAAGTGCGCGAGCGTGACGACATCAAGCTGATCATCGTGCGCGCTCGCGGCACCGGCAAACGCGACGGCCTGGCCCATGCCTTCCGCGCCTTATCGCGGCAGATGCCCCCGGAAAACTCAGTGGTCGGGGTGGTCGACGGCGACACCATGATGCTGCCCGGCTGCGTCGAGCGCGCCGTGAGCATGTTCGCCTACCTACCCAACGTCGGCGGCATCACCACCAACGAGTTCTGCGAGGTGGAGGGCAGCAAGATGATGAAGGAGTGGCACACCATGCGCTTCGTCCAACGGCACATCAACATGTGCTCGATGGCCCTGTCCCAGCGTGTGCTGACCCTCACCGGACGCCTGTCGTTCTTCCGCGCCAGCGTGATGACCAATCCCGCGTTCATTAGAGACGTCGAGGCCGACTTCCTCGATCATTGGCGCCTGGGGCGTTTCCAGTTCCTCACCGGCGACGACAAATCCTCTTGGCTCAGCTTGATGCGCGCCGGCTGGGACACCTTTTACGTGCCCGACAGCCACACCCTGACGGTGGAGCATCCACCCGACAGCAGCTTCCTGCGCGCGACCCGTCAGTTGATGTACCGCTGGTATGGCAACTCGCTGCGGCAGAACTTCCGCGCCACCAAATTGCTGGGACTCGATCGCCTGGGGCTGTTCACCATGTACGTGCTGTATGACCAGCGTGTCTCCATGTGGACCTGCCTGATGGGCTTGAGCGCCTCGGTGGTGGCCGGTCTGCTGTTCGGCATGCAATACCTGCTGCTGTATCTGTTCTGGGTCCTGCTATCGCGCACGCTGGTGACTTTGCTGTTTTTCTTCACTCGGCATCCGGTCGACCCGATCTACCCCTTCGTTCTTTATTACAACCAGATCGTCGGCTCGGTGATGAAGGTTTACACCATGTTCCATATGGATCTGCAAAGTTGGACCCGGCAAAAAACCACGCTCAGCAACGGCAGCGTCAGTTTCGATGCAGCCCTTAATCGATGGACGTCGAAGGCGATGCTGCTGTCCTCCATTGCCATTTTCTTCGGGGTCATTTCGGTCCTGCTAGATCTCACGCAACCATAAAGTAAAGGCGCGAATGCTATGAGTAGCACCTCTGTCTTAGCGGCAAAAGTTGTCCACGAGGCCATCGACGAGCGTCAGTTCGTCCGCACCAAAATACCGGCCAAGGTCATCCTCAGTGGCCATGGCCTGAACGGCCTCGAATGCGATATCCAGGACATCTCCCTCGGCGGAATGGGTCTGCTGTATGACCAGCCGCTGAAGCTCGGCGGCCTGTTCAGCGCCTCGATCCGGCTCAAGCTGAGCAAGATCGACCTGAACATCGACGCCAAGGTGAAGATCGTCTCGCAACGCGGCCGGGAGGTCGGCGCCGAGTTCGTCGAACTGGATAGCCAGAAGCGCGACATCCTGCGCTATATCATCGCGGCCTACATGTCCGGCGAGATCGCCGACATCAACGGCCTGTTCAACGTGATGCAGCGTGAGAACTACATCAAGGAGCGCAAGACCAAGCACGCCAGCGCGCGCACCCCGGGCGAGCGCCTGAAGGCCGCGCTGGGCACCCTGCTGTTCCTCGCAGTGGGTCTGGCAGCCTTGAGCCTGGTTCTCTACAAGAGCTACCTGTTGTTCTTCCGCATCCCGGCCAGCCAAGCCATCGTCAGTGCCAATGCCTATGTGGTCAGCATGCCGGATAACGGCTATGTGAAGTACCTGCTGCAACCAGGCCAGGCCCAGGTCAAGGTGGGTGAACCGGTGGCCAGCGTCTCCAGCCAACTGGCCGCCACCTTCACCACGCCATCGGATATCCAGGCGCTGGCCAACCTGTCGCAGAGCGACATGCAGCTGCTGATGGGCCGCGCCCTGATCGAGACGGTGATCGCCAGCCCTTGCGATTGCGATGTGTTCTTCCCCGCCAAGACGCTCGATGGCTACGCCTACAAGTACCAACCACTGGTACACCTGCTGCCGCGCGACGAGGACCTGTTTATCAAGGCCACGGTGCCATTCGAGCAGATGAGCAAGCTCTCCCGGGTCAGCTCGGTGCAGATGCAGATCTTCGGCATCGACGAGCCCGTCGGCGGCACAGTCATGGCCAGTGCAGTGGACGAGCTGAACCAGACCCTGGTGCTGAGCATCAAGCCAGATCGCGCCTTGCCGCGTGAGGCGTACCAGAAACCGGTCTCCGTGGAACTGTTCCTCGGCCTGCCGCTGATCGCTCAGTTCTAAAGGCGCATCGATGAAACATTTACCGCCTTATGCCGCCGGGCTAATCGCCGTGCTGCTCGCTGCAAGTGCCAGCGGATCAGCCATTGCCGGACAAAGTCTGCAGCAAATCCGCTATGCGCTATTCAAGGATCCCTCTGCTTCGGTAGAGGGCGACCTGCGCCTGCTGGCGGAAAAGGGTGACCTGGCATCCCAGCACCTGCTGGCCAACGTATTGGCGACAGACCCGGCGCAAACACGCGAGGCGGTAATCTTCTACAAGAACGCGTTTGCCGATGGACGTGGCGAAATTGTGGCGCTCGCCTCCATGGCCAGGCTGATGGATCGCAATCCACGTCTACGCCTGGAAAATAGCGATTTCTTTCGGGCTGCCTTGCAGCGATTTGCGCAAACCCGTGATGTGCAAAACCTCAACACCAGCCTGGAAGTCTTCGTCGCCTACCCCGAGTTCTTCACCCCGCAAGCGACTCAGTCACTGATCGAGCTATACGACAGGTCCTGCCTGGTGGACTGCAGCAGCGACCTCTACCGGGCGATTCTGGCCGAGCGGCTCGGCCAGATCGATCAAGCCAGAACCTGGTATGAACGGGCAATGATGACGGATGTCAGGGCAGTCGATCGCTACTACGCCGTGCTCGGCGAACAGCAGGATCCCCTGTTCGCCGCCTTTGCCAAGACCCTGGTGGCACGTCTCGACAACATCCCGGTCGAAATCGTGCACCGCATCGGCACGCAGCTCGACAGCATCAGCGCGGAGCGCAGTGTGGGCCTGCGCTACCCGGTCGAGCCGACTAAAGCCGCACTGGATCGGCTACCGCCAGCCGAGCAGGACACACAAAAGCTAGCCATCGAACAGGTCAAGAGCACGGTCGAAGCAGAAGCCAAGACGCTGCGCGGCGACGCCCTGATCTGGCTGGACAACGCGGTCGAACGCGGCTGGGTACCGGCGATGGTGTCCAAGGTCAACTTCATGACCTCCTCGCCCACCGAGCACAGTGCCAGCGACACCGCCGCGCTGATCGAGCGCATCGGGCAGAGCCAGCCATTGCGTGCCAAAGCCCTGCGCGTCTCCCTGCACCTGGTGACCAGTTGGCCGACCCTCGATCCGTTCAAGGCCCAGGCGCTGATCGAGGAACTGATCGCCGCCAACTACCGCGACGCGCGCATGCTGCTTGGCGATCTATACAGCCATGGCGGCCTGGACGAGCCCGACCAGCAGAAAGCGCTGTCGATCTACCAGGAAATGGCCGCAGGCGGTTCATCGACGGCGTATTACCGCATGGCTTCGGTTTACTCCAGCGCGCGCGCCATCTGTTACGACGCGGTAAAGGCCTACACCTATGCCAGGGTCGCGGTGGAGTACGGCGACTCCCGCGCCCACAACCTGCTCAAGGAACTGGAGAGGCGCATGCCCAAGCGCGACATCGAGCAAGCGCTGCTCGCCCAGGCCAAACTGCTCAAGGACGTGTATCAATGAACACTTTTAATGCGCTCAGGTTCAGCGCTGCCCTGCTCGCACTGCTGACCTCATCGACCTGGGCTGCAGACGAACCCGCGCTTACGCGGGCCTTCGATGACGAGGTAATCACCTCCGAGGTCTTCCACAAGCTGACCCTGCAAACCGGCTACGGCCCTCAGGACTCGACGATCGGCAACCGCCGCGAGAGCTTCCAGAGCTACCGCTATGAACCCTCGTTTCACTGGTACTCGCCGGAAAAGCGCTGGGCTCAATGGCAGGTATTCGGCCGGGCCTGGATCAACTATGACACCAGCCAGGCCTCTACCGCGCTGCAGGAAAACAACCCGCAATCGGGTCCCGAGCGTGAACGACCGGAGTACTTCTATTCCGAGCTGCGCGAACTCTATGTACGCCGCAACCTATTGTGGGACGACCCCCGCTACTCGGTGACCCTGGGCCGACAAAGTTTCTTCGACCGCTACGGCATCTGGTGGGACGACACCTTTGAATCCGTGCGTTTCAACTACCAGGACAGCTTCTCCAGCGGTTTTCTGGCGATGGGCCAGAAATTCTATTACTACAACACCGACGTCAACGACCTCGACGACACCGACGAGGACATCTTCTACGCCATGGGCGAATACGCCTGGCGCTGGAACCCGCACAATAGTGTCGGCGTACGCATGCTCTACGAAAACGATCACTCGGATCAGAATCCCGCCGACCGCCAGGACTTCACGGGCCTGCGCGCCGGGCTGTTCTTCGACGGCCAGAACCTCGACCTGCGGCCGCTGAGCGACTACCACCTGGAGCTGGCGACACTCGACGGCACAGTCGAAAGCATCGACAGCAATAGCGTTCGCGACGAGGGCCATAGCCGTGGCTGGGCGGTACTCGGCGAAGTCGGCAAGCGCTTCAACGACTTGCCCTGGACCCCGCGTCTGGCCCTGCGCGGCGGTATCACCGATAAGCCGGACGACGCCAATGACGGTTTCTACCTGAACCGCATCCAGTCCGATCGAGTGGTCGAGCTGGAGCGCTACAGCACCCGCCTGGTCAGCTCGTTCATCAACGTCAATGTGCGCAACCTGAAGTACTACGGAGTCACCCTGGAGACCCAGCCGACCCCGCGCAGCTCCCTGGACTTTCGCCTCAGCGATCTCTACTTGCGCGACGACACGGGCGACCTGCCGCTACGCGTCGATCGCGAGCAGAGCCGCACGCGCCAGGCGAATATTGCCAACGGCAGCCACAACGGCAGCAGCTCGGTGGGCCAGGTGCTCGACGTGAATTACTACTGGAAGATGTTTCCCATCGCTCACCAGGGCAAGCATCTCGACCTGAATACCTTGCTCAGCGCCAGCTACTTCCGCGCTGGTGATGCGGTCGCCAGTGGCGATGACTACCAGCTCACGCTGGGTATCGTGATGCATTACTGACAGGCGAAACCCCATGGTCTTCACCTCGAACATCTTCCTGTTCCTGTTCCTGCCGGTCTTCCTGCTCAGTTATTACGCAGTCAAAGACCAGTGGCGGTCCTACGTGATAGTGCTCGGCAGCTACCTGTTCTACGCCTGGTGGCGCCCGGACTTTCTCCTGCTGTTCGTCGCCATCTCGTACTGGAACTATTGGTTCGGCATCAGGATCAAGGCGCGCATGGATGTCGGCGACAAGACCATGGCCTTCCGCCTGCTGTGTGTAGGCGTGGTCGGCAACCTGTCGACCCTGGGTTACTTCAAGTACGCCAACTTCGGAGTCGAAGTGATCGCCGCGGCATTGCAGCCGCTGGGCATCGATACCTTCACCCTGGAACACATCATCCTGCCGCTGGGAATTTCCTTCTTCGTCTTCCAGGCGCTGAGCTACATCGTCGACATTTATCGGCGCAATGCCGAACCGACTACCCGTTTCGTCGACTTTGCGGCCTACATTGCCCTGTTTCCGCAACTGATCGCCGGACCGATCCTGCGTTACAGCCTGATCGACAAGCAGCTCAAGCAGCGTACGCATTCCCTGGAGCTGTTCTCCCTGGGGGCCTGCCGGTTCATGCTCGGCTTCATCAAGAAAGTGCTGATCGCCGACTCCCTGGCGCCGATGAACACGTTGTTCGTCGGCGAAGGGTCACCGCAACTGGTCGACGCCTGGTTCGGCCTGTTCATTTCGACGCTGCAGCTGTACTTCGACTTCTCCGGCTACAGCGACATGGCCATCGGCCTGGGCATGATGATGGGCTTTCGCTTCGCCGAAAACTTCAACCAGCCCTACCTGGCGCAGAGCGTCACCGAGTTCTGGCAGCGCTGGCACATGACCCTGGCGGATTTCCTGCGCGACTATGTCTATATGCCCATGGTGCGCAAACGCATGGCCGGCATGCTGGTGGCGCTGGTCTACACCATGCTGCTGTCCGGCCTCTGGCATGGCGCCAGCTTCGCCTTCATCCTCTGGGGCTTGTTCTTCGGCGTGGCCATGGTCATCGAACGCAAGCTTGGCCTGGCGACCAAGATCACCACGCCCTACCGACCACTGCGCAACCTGCGCACCGTGCTGCTGATTCTGTCGTGCATGCCGCTGTTCTTCACCGGCGACCTTCAACACAGCCTGGGTATCTATGCGGCGATGCTCGGCATGAACGGCATCGGCACCCTCGATCTCTACCTGTTCGGCACGTCGGCGATGACCATTTCCTTCGCCCTGGTGGCTGTCGCCTGGCTGGTCATCGCCGGCGCCATCAACAGCCGTTACTACGCCGGCAACAAGGAACAGTACTTCATGCAGCACGTCGGCGGCTTCAGTGCCCTGCTGCTGTGGGCGGGCTTCGCGCTGGCCATCAGCCGCCTGGCGGCCAATTCCTTCTCTCCCTTCTTGTACTTCCAGTTCTGAGGTGCCGCCATGTTTCCGGTGATGAGTTCGGCGAGCAAGATAAACGGCATCGCCTTCTGCGCGCTGCTAGTGGTGATGTTCATCTACTCGCTGCCTTCGGTTTATGACTTCTCCAAGTCGCAGACCCAGGCGCAGTCCCTTGAGCTGTTCCTCGACGGCAAGCTGCTGCGCAAATTCGAGCAGAGCTACGACAAGCAGCTGTTCATCCGCGACCCGGCGGTCAAGCTCTGGGCCAGCGCCCAATACCTGCTGTTCAACGAAGGCGCGCAAGGCGTGGTGCTGGGCAACGACGGCTGGCTCTACACCAGCCAGGAGTATCTGGTGCCCAATGACCTGAGCGCCAATCTGCAGCAACAGGTCGAGCAGATCGCCAAGGTGCAGGCCCAGCTACAGCAGCACGGCAAACGCCTGATCATGCTGCCGGTGCCGATGAAGCTGGATATCTATGCGCAACATGCCCGGCAGCACCCCAACCCGCAGGCGATCGACCTCTACCAACGCTTCAGCCAAGCCCTGCAGCACCGGCAGATCCAGGTCACCAGCCTGCGCGACGCCTTCCTCAACCAGCGCGACAGCTCACGGCTGTTTCTCAAAACCGACACCCACTGGAGTCCCTTCGGCGCCAATCTGGCCGCTCAGGAAGTAGCGCGGCAGAACCCGCAACTGCGGGGCACCATCCCCTATGCCTCCCATATAGCGGACGAGAAAAGCCTCAAGGGCGACTTGATGAACTACATCCTGTTCGACCAGCGCCTGGCGCCCCGGCCTTACCGTCCGGCGATTATCCCGCTCTACGAGACGCTCAACGCGGCGCAGACCGTCAGCGAAGACAACCTGTTCGGCGATAGCGGCCAGTCGATTGCCGTGGTGGGTTCCAGCTACACCAAGATCGAAGACTGGAACTTCCTCGGCTTTCTCAAGGAAGCCCTGCAGAACGACCTGGTCAGCGTTGCCGTAGAGGCCCGCGGGCCGTTCCAGGCGATGAGCGAATTTACCGCCAGCGACCTGTTCGACAGCGACAGCATCCATACCGTGATCTGGGAGTTCCCGGTTCGCACCGTGCTGGCTCAGCAGGCCGGCGAAAAGAGCTGGCAAGCCGCTCAACCACAACATTTCTAGCCACCAGGAGCTTCCCCATGCAGACCTTTGCCCGCCGGCTGATGTGCCTACTGACCTTACTGGCCGCGACCAGCAGCCAAGCCAAGGAGAACGCCGCCGACCTCTACGATGCGGTCGCGCCAGCCGACTCGGCGTTCATCCGCGTGCTCAACCTGAGCGACGCGGTGGTCGAGGTCAGTCTCAGCGGCAAGAAGACCCCGCAGAAAGTCGGCCCCGCCCAGCTCGGCAGCTATCGTTTCACCCCGCCCGGCAAGACCAGGCTGCTGATCGACGGCAAGTCCCTGGAGCCCGACCTGCAAGCCAATACCGCCACTACCCTGCTCTATGCCGACGGCCAGTTGACGCTGCTCAAGGACAGCTATGTCAACGAACCGAAAAAAGCCCAACTGGCGTTCTACAACCTGACCGACAGTAGTGCGGCATTGAAGACCGTGGACGGCAAGCACGTGGTGGTCGAAGCGATCGACAAGGCGCAGACCGGCGGACGCATGGTCAACGAGTTCAAGATCGCCTTCGCCGCCTATGTCGGTGACCAGAGTGTCGCGACCTTCGACGAGATGTTCTTGAAGAAGGGTCGCTCCTACAGTTACGTGCTGCTGCCGCAAGGCGCTGGCTACCGCACCATCAGCCAAGCCAACGCGATCGACCCGACCGAGTGAACGGATGAGCGGTTTTCTGCCTCGGCTGCTAAGCCGGCGCCTGGCCCAACAGGATAATAAGCCCGCGAACATGAAGAAAACACTGCAGCAAATTCTGGCCATGACCCTCGCCCTGTGCAGCTTGTCGAGCGTTGCCGATGAAACGCCTGAGGGCTGTGATGGCCTGGAATGTCTGATCTGTTCGGCGGTCACCGACCCTGACCAGTACCAGGGCCGCGGCATGAAGCTGATGCGCTTCATCGCACCCGGCGACGACCGCTGGCTGTTCCGTTCCTCGGTGGACCTGGTCAATGAGTTCGGCATTCCCCCAGCCATGCAACCGGAGTTTGCCCGGCTGATGGCGACCTTCGCGGCCAAGGGCACGCACGTAGCCATCGCCGTGCAGCCGACCCGCGGCCTGATGCACCGGGACAAGGTGCGCCCCGCACAGGCTTACGGCTTCGACTATGCCAAGGCCCGCGCCAGCCTGGCCAAGCTGCAGCGGCAATTACGCGCCGGCGGGGCGATCGTGCCGGACATGCTGCAAGTGGTGGAACAACCACCGCAAGCCGACTACTTCTTCCGCCGCGACTCGCACTGGACCCCCAGCGGCGCCCAGATTACCGCCCGCGTGTTGGCTGACGAAGTCAAACGACAGCCGTTCTATGCGCAACTGAGTCACAAGGCCTATCGCACCGAGCCTGGCGTGATCATTCCGAAGAACGGCATCCTCGACATGGCGCTCGCGCGGATCTGCAACAACACCTTCGGTTATCAGTTCGTCAAAAATTACCGCACCATCCCGGACTCGGACGACGCCAGCGCCTTGTTCGAAGAGGACGCCGACCCCGAAGTCATTCTGGTCGGCACCAGTAACTCCGCCGCCCGCGAAGACGAAACCCGCCAGTACAACTTCGACGGTTATCTCAAGGAATACCTGGGCGTCGACATCCTCAACTTTGCCCTGCCCGGCGGCGGCCAGGACGGTGCCTTGCTCGAATACCTGCTCTCGCCGAGCTACAACCCCGACGCCCCGCCGAAGATGCTGGTGTGGGAACTGCCCGCCAGCTACAGCCTCGACAGCCCCTACCTGTACCGACAGTTGATCCCGGCGATCAACGGCGGATGCGCCAAGGCCGAGACGTTGGCGAGCCACTCGCTCAAACGCCCCTCGCTGCAGGTCAACGAGCGCATCGAACTGTTCAGCAACGCCGGTCAGGACCGGCAGAGTCTCAGCAACCTCAACGGCTTTCTCGATATCAAGATCGGCGACACGAGCGTCAAGGACTTTTACCTGATCGTCTATTACGACAATGGCGCCCGTGACAAGGTGTGGATGCGCCGCCAGGCTGCCGTCAGCGGTGGTCAGTACTACCTGGAGTTGAGCCCGGCGGCCGAATTCAAGGACGCCAACCTGCTCTCTGTATTCATGGAGCCCACCGCCCCTCTGGAAAGCGCCACGACACTCGAGGTCAAGGTATGTCGTTGAGCGCCAAACCTCTGGCTGCCCTGCTGCTGATCGGCCTCGCACAACTGCCGGCCCATGCGACCACGTCGATCTGGGCGGCGCAGCCAAATAAGCTGGTTGGCCAAGCCGCTGACTATCGGCAGCTCAGCTGCCCGAAGAAAGCGCCAGCGGCCTATACCGGGCACCTGCAGCTGCAAAGCAAATATGACCAGAGCGATAGCAGCAAGTCGACCTTGCGGGCCAAGCAGTCCAAGGAAACCACCCAGATCGGCAAACAGATCAAGCGCTACATCGGTGGCCTGGTCAGTGCTTCAAACCAATTCCAACGCGCAAAAAAACCGCAGCAGGCCCGCCTCGCGCTGGCGTGCCTCGATCAGTGGCTCACGGCGTGGGCCACGGCCGGTGCCCTGCACAGCAAAGACGCCAGCAACACCGGCGTTGCCTCGCGTAAATGGGCATTGGCCGCGATTTCTTCGACCCTGCTGAAGACCCAGGCACTGAGCAATCGCGCCTGGCAACCTTCACCCGTACAGAGAAGCTGGCTGGAACAGCTGGGCGAACAGGTGATTGCCGAGTACCAGCCCCGCCACCAGCCCGGTTTCAAGTTTTTCAACAACCATGATTACTGGGCTGGCTGGGCCGTTGCAGCAACCGGCATGCTGCTCGGCCGCGATGACTTCATGGCCTGGGCCGATAGCAACCTGAGACGTGCCTTCAGGCAGATGACTCTGTCGACTAGCGGCGATTACGCCTACCTGCCTCTCGAGGTGGCCCGCAGCCAGCTGGCCGCCGACTACAGCAATTACGCCATGGTGCCCCTGGTGTTGCTGGCGGAGGCCGCGCAGTTCAATGGTCGCCCGCTGTCCGCAGAGGAAAGCCGCAAGCTGCAACTCCTGGCCAATTTCACCGCCCGCGCCGTGCTGCAGCCGCAAACCCTGGAAGAACTGCAGGGCAAGACCCAGAAGGCGGTCGGTGCACACAAGATGAGCTGGCTGATCCCCTACCTCAACCGCTATCCCGAGCATGTGTGGGCGCGCAAGCTCTACGCAGTACAAGACGGCGAAGTAGATAACTACGGTCAGATTGGCGGCCATCTCAAACCGCTCTACAGCCACTTCCAATCATCCAGGGAAAATCCGTAGATGCCTCAGACTCACCAGACCCTCCGTCATCTGGCGGCCAGTGCCGCGGGCTTGATCTTGAGCCTGCTAACCATATCCAGCAGCTACGCGCAGCCCGTCAATGACGCCGATTGGCACTGGAGCGGCGAGGCCGAGCAGCAGGTGCAAGCCGAGCGGATTCGCCAGCAGGCCCGCAGCAGCCTGCCAAACTGGAGCACAGGCACCACCTCTGCAACCGCGACTGTCGCGTTGCAAACCATGTTCTCCGCCCAAGCGGGCAGTTGGCCGTTCGAGCCCTTCGTCAACAATGGCCTGTTTCGGGCGATTGCCGGCTATCAGTCGAGCCACCCGCAAGCCGTGGTCATCGGCAAAGGCCAGATCACCCTCGAGCAACTGCACCAGCGCCTCGCCGACCCACGCATTCTCAAGCGCTACAAAGATGGTTACCTGCTCAGTTATCCGCTGATGGTCGCGGCCGACGGCGCCTTGCTGGTCAAGGACAGTCACCTGTACCTGCTCACCCCCAGCGGGACTGCGCTGATCAACCTGGGCACGCTCAGCCTGGTGAATGCCACGCTGGAGAGCTGGAACGATGACAGCCCCACGGTCACCGACCGACCCTTCCGCCCATTCATCATGGCCTGGGCCGGCAGTACCACTGAAATCAGAGGTTCGACCCTGCGCAAGCTCGGTTACAACGCACACCTGTCCCGAGGCATGAGCAGCGCGCGCAGTAGCGGCCAGCCGCTGCAGCAAGAGCCGGCACGGGTACTGATCAGCGACAGTCGGATCGACGCGCTCTCCAGCGTCGAACTGCAGGCCGTCCAGGCCCGAATCGAACACAGCACCTTCACCAACCTGCAGCAGTACGCCATCGATCTGCAGGACGCGCGCCTGCACCTCAGCCATAACCGTATCCAGCAGGTGCGCAACCAGAGTGGCATCCGTATCCGTGGTTCGAGTGTCGGCGTGGTCGAGCACAACACACTGCTGCAGACCGAAAAAGCCGGGATCGAAATCAACGATCAAAGCGGTAACCTGGTGCTCGCGGACAACCAGATCGGCGCCTCCAGGGGCAATGGCATCCTGCTGCGCAATGTCGCCTCGGATACTGCCGATAGCGCGCTGCTGGTCAGTGGCAACCTGATCGGCAACAGCGACGCCAGTGGCGTCTATGCCGACAACCTGCAACGGGCGTATATCGTCGGCAACCAGATCCACGCCAGCGCCAACTACGGGATCAGCGTGCTGAACCCTGGCGAGCAACCGAGCGAACTAGTGGTGATCGGCAATACCCTGGGCAATATCGGCCAGGTCCTGATTCGCACCGAGGGCGTACAACAGCTGACGCTGGGCAACAATGACTACCAGCTCGGGCCGCTGACGCAGAGCATCCTCGGCGGGGATATCCTGGCGCTGCAGAGCCTGTTGCTCGACGCCACCTACAAGCGCGGCTGCATCATCCAAGTACGTCCCGCCACGGCGCGTCAGGCGAGCTTTCCCGCCAAAAAGGACTGTCAGGTCAAAAAAACAGCATCAGGGAGCGCTAACCAGTCAGCCCATAGTTTGCGCCCTGGCAAGCCTAAAGCGTCGCCTGAGCAGGGCCTGTAAACCACCCGACCAAGCCTAAATCGCTCACCGCCTACCTGCCTTAACAGGATCCGCCACACAGGTCGCCCCCTCAAAACCCACCTGAGCCCCTGAGCCTACCGCTAAGCCCCATAGCGGCAGGCTCAGGGGCTCAGGTGGCAGGCGTGTCACTCTTCCTGCCCACTCCCGCCCTTGGCGATATCCAGACTCTAGGCCAACGCAGCAGAGAGATAACACTCGCCTGCGCCCTCCCTACTCCTGCTCGACAGACGCGGTTCCCACAAGAGCTGACTTCGGGCCTTGGCGCGGACAGCGGGAATTGAATCTGTACACGGAGCTAGACAGAAAATCTTCCGCAACCACAGTCGATAGATTCAGGACGACCACGACCTAAAAATCGTAATAATATTGGCGACAAAATTACGCCGCGGCGCCATCGCATCACCCACCGGCAGGCTACCTGCCCCCTCGGTATACCGCCCCTACCTGGAAGCCTAGCCATGCTCGATCTCAGCACCTGGAACCTGACCCTTCCTGTTGGCGTCCCGGCAGCCACGATTGACACCCCCTTATTGGCAGGCGGCTACCAGGACCATTACTTCCAGTCGAAAAATGGAGCCATCTTTTTCTGGGCGCCCGTCAATGGCACAACCACCTCTGGCTCGGCCTACCCGCGCACAGAGCTGCGTGAAACCTATGCCAGTGGCCAGCACCGCAACTGGACGTACAGCCAGGCCAATAATTTCCTGACGGCTACGTTGCGCATTACTCAGGTACCCTCGAATGGCTTGATTGCCTTCGGCCAGATCCACAGCACGCAAGGCAGCCAGCCACCGGTGATGCTGGGTTATCAGTACCTGCCGGGCACCGGCTATGGCAACGTCACGCTCGCCATCCGCAACACACCAACCCAGCCATCCTCGCGAAAAATCGTCTTGTCGGAGCAGGTCCAACTGAATCAGGACTTCTCCTACCGCATCAACCTCGCCGCCAACGGCACCCTTGTCGTTCACCTACTCGAACCCAGCGGCGCCATCAAGCAGTGGCAGGACAAGCTTGATAGCTCCTGGGCCGCGTACCCGATGTACTTCAAGGCGGGCGTCTACACACTGGATAACACCGGCAATGAAACCGAAGCAGGTGCGGCGAGATTCAACTATTTGCTCATTGAACATCGCTGAAACCCAGGCATCGGCTGACCACCTGAAGATCGACCCACAGCCACAGAACCGAGCGGACAACCCGAAATAACCCGGCGCTACCGAGCCGCCGGATACCCCCAGGCCCCCCCCGCCGTCCGTCCTCGGAGTCAGCTAGCGTCAGGCCTGGCGCGCAGCAAGCTCAGCGCCATCAGCACCAGCAGGCCGACGCCTGCGAGCAACACCGCCCACAACCCCCAACGCTTCCAGTCCTCACTAGGCGCCCGCTCGACGCCTGCCGCCTCGGCAGGCAGGGTTTGCCCTGCGCTCGCGATTCCCAAAGTGGCCAGACGTTGATCGTCGTAGCCAGGAATCAGTGTATCCAGCGGCAAGCTGGCCGCCTTGCCGGCGGGGTTGCCGGTGGCCAGCACGTAGGGCGGCGTGCCGCGAGCGAGGAATACCAACTGAGTGGCCCGCAGGCCGACGCGTAACTGCGGCGCCTCACTGCTCAGGCCTCCGCCGCGTTCATCCACCCGCAGGCGCAACTGCTGCGCAGCAGCGCCATACAGCTCGAGTTCATCGTGCAGCACCTCCGCGCTACCCTGGGTCAGACGGTAGAGCAGCCCGCGACCCAAGGGTTGCCAGCGCACCTTGCCGTCGCTGCGTCCCGAGACCGTCACCGGCGCCAGGGTATTGCTCTGGCTGAGTTCGACACGCAGGCGCTGCAGCGGCAAGGCCAGGGGTAGATCCCAGCGGTACTCGCCAGGCGCGACCCGACTCGGCGTCAAAGGCGCCGACCAGACCAGCGGCGCCGGCACAGTGCGGCCGCTGACCAGGCGCGCGGCAGTCAGCAGCGGCGCCTGCTGCGGGTCGCTCCACAGCAGCCGCAAGTAGCGTGCCTGCTGTCCCGGCAAACCCACATCGCGCAGGTCGATGCGCTCGCCGGCAAAACTCAGGCGGGCCACCTGTCCGCCGCCCCAACTGCGCCAGTGCTGCAGATCATCGCTGGCCTCGATAGTGAAATGCTGAAAGCCTTCACGCTCGACGTCCCAGTCGAGGATCAACTGCTGCAACGGCCCCTCTATCGCGCTGGCATCCAGCAACCAGCCGCGCAACGGCTCGGCATGGTCGCCCGGCGCCGCCTCCGCCGCCAGCTCGACCAGGGTGCCCGTGGCGCTGCGCTGCACCCGCACGGCAGGCATTCGCTCGACGCTCGCCGGACCGCGCAAGGGAAACCAGTTGACCGGGGTCTCGCTGCGCGTCTCGCGGCTCTGCGCGGCGTCCCGAGTCAGGGCATAGGCCAGGGCCTGCCCTTCGGCGTTGAACACCCGCAGGTCACGCAGGTCGGCATAGCGCGCGGCGAGATGCACCGCCATCGGCACCTCCAGACGATACCAGGGACCCTCGCCGACCAGGGTCAGCGGCACCCGGGTCGCATAGTCGTCCAGCGCCTGCGCGCACACTGGCGACGTCGCCAGCAGAGCGAGCATGGCCAACAGCGCCAGACGCGGGCCAGCCTTGTTCGAGAACACCTTCATGCCTTGACCCGCTCCGGTTCTGGCTCTGCTTCAGCTACCGTCTGCCGGGGCGGCAGCGGCGCGAAATAGCCGACGATCAACAACAGCACGCCGACCCCGATAAACGACACGATGCGCTCCAAACCACCGCGGTTATCCAGCTCGACGAAGAATAGCTTGGCCACCACCACCCCGATCAGCACCGCCCCCACCAACCACAACTCGCGGCGGCGGCGCAGGTGGCCGAAGATCATCAGCGTCAGGGCGATCAGGGTCCAGATGAGTGATAAGCCGGCCTGCACCAGCATCGAATCGAGCAGCGCGTCCAGCCGATAGGGCACCGCGCCCCAATGGTGCGCCGTGCGGAACACCGCCGCGGTGAATAAGGCGAACAGCGCAGTACCCACGACCAGCTGCGGCAGATACTGCCGCTTGGCCTCGGTCAACCCCAGCTGAGGCAAGGTGCTGCGCAGCCATTGGCACACGCCGAACAGCGCGATCAGCAAGCCCAGCTCCAGCGGGTTGAGCAACGGCAGGTAGGGCAAGGGCTCGGCGGCGCCGTCACTGGCGATATTGGCCAGCCAGAACCAGGCCAGCATCAACGCCGCCAACGGCGCCGCCGCCAGCACCCGGTACTCGCGCGAGTAGGCGCTGAATGGCCAGCGCAACCGGCGTGGCAGCGCCATCAGCAGCAGATAAGCGCTCGGCAGCAACGCCCAGCCGAGCCAGCGCCAGGCGTTGTAATGCTCGGACATTAGATAGAGCAGGTAGCGCAGTTCCAGCGCCAGCACCCCGAGGATCAGCCAGCAACCCAACACATGTGCCGCACTCAACGCCCCAACCGGCAGCAGCGCGGCGAGCCGACGCAGTGAGCCCAGGTGCACCACGAACAGCGCGCCCCAGCCCAGCCAGCCGAAGTCCGCCGCAGGGTGGTAGGCCAAGTGCCAGGCAAGCAGCAGGGTCAGCGCCGCAGCCGGCACCAGCAGCGTGCACAGCAGCGCCAAGGCGCGCCACTGCAGCCGCGCAGCAAGCAACGTCGACAATGCAACGCTCGCGGCGATAGCCAACAGCAACAGCGGCGCACGCGACTCGGGCGCAGCGAATCGAAATATTTCGCCGACCAGCGCCAAACTCCACCAGCCCGCCCCCCACACCAGCAACACCTGCGACAACCGCGCCAGGCTCAACACCGGCAGGATAGCCGCCTGCTCGCCACCGGCGACCCGCTGCACCCGCCATGCACCGATCAGCGCGGCGATCGCCAGCACCGCAGGCGTCCAGAAGCCGGCGTGAGCCAGCGGGCGCAAACCTTCGCTATCGAGCTGGGCCAACAGCAGCGGAGCGGCAAGCAGAAACGCCAACCCGCCGAATACCTGCAGCAACACGCCAAAGACGAAACTGGCGCGCTGCTGCAACTGCAAACTAAGCCAGATAATCAGCAGACCGCTGCCGCCCCACACCGCGCTGGCGCTCTGCCAGGGCAGGACGAACAGCACCGCGAGGTTGATAAACACCAGCCCGACCAGCAACACCAGTGACAGGCCGCGCATCAAGCGACGGTCACTGCTGACCTGCTTATCGCGCGCAGCCAGGAGCATGCCGCCGATCAGCGCCAGACCGATCAGGGTCGCCGTCAACAAACCACGCCAACCGGCACTGAACACGCCGCCAGTAGCAGCAGAACTGCCGTGCAACTGCAGCAAAAACACCGCGCCACCGAGCAACTGCACCGCGAAGGCACTGAACAGGAAGCTGCGCGACTGCAGGCGCAAGCCGAGCAACAGCGTCGCCAGACCGGCCAATGCCCAACTGATGGCCGTGGCCTCGGCGGCGAAGCACAGCGGCGCGATCAGATAAAGGAAGGCCAGACCGCTGCAGGCCAGCCACGGCAGCGCACGGCGCTCCCAGGCAGTCGCCTGCTCGGCAGCCTGGCGCAGGCGCCAGAAGCTGAACAGCAGGGCCGCGCCCAGCAACAGTGCGCCCAGCGGCGCGCCCTCCAGCAGGGCCTCCTGGCCTGAGCGCAACTCGGCGAGGTAGGCCAAGGCCGCGCCCAGCTGCAATAGCAAGGCAAAGCAACGGGCCAACAAGCGCTGCTGACGCAGGCCCAACCAATAGAGACCGGCGCCCTCCACCGCCCAGGCGGCGGAGGTCCAGCGCGCATCCAGCCCCAATGGAATCGCCAAGGTGCCGAACACCACGCCCAGCACCAGGCAGGTTTCCACTAACAGCAGCGCGCGCCCGGCGGTACGCCCGGCCAGCAGTCGGGCCAGACCGATATAGAACAGGCCCAGAGCCAGGGCGCTGAAGGCGGCGGCGAACGCCAGGTGCTGCACCACCGCGTATTGCAAGCCGAAGCCCACCAGCGGTGGGCCGAACAACACGGTGGCGTCGACATAATCGCCCTGGCGCGCCGACCAGCGCAGCAACTCGGCGCGGCCAGCCGGCGCCTGCTGCGCCTCGAGCAGCTTGCGCCGGGCGAACAACAGGCCGATGGCCACGTACATCAGGAAGAACAGCAGCAGGAACGGCTCGGTGCTCCAGAGCAGTTCCGCGCTGTAGGAACGCAGGCCCCAGGCGCAGCCGATACCGAAGGTGCCGACGAAGCCGACCAGGTTGAGCGGGCGCCAGGCCTTGAACCAGGCGATGGCGAAGATGCCGGCATTCAACAGGGCGAAATAGGAGAACAGCGCGACATGGTTACCGCTGCCGGTGGAGGTCAGCAGAGGCGCGGCGAAGGCGCCGAGGGCCGCCGCCACCGCCAGTGCCAGGGCGTCCTGCGCCACCGCGAGAATCACCGAGCAGAGCGTCACCGCCACCAGCAGGGCGAACGCGACCCCGGGCGCGAGCAAGGGATGCAGGCGCATGGCGGCGAATACCGTCAGGTACAGTACGGCGATGCCCGCACCCTGCAACATCAGGGCATAACTCGGGTTGCGCCGGCGCAGCCACCAGCCCAGGCCGAGCAAGGCAATAGCACTGGACGCCACCCCGGCGTAGCGCACCTCCACCGGCACCACCATGCCTTCGGTGGCATAACGCAAGAGGAAGGCCAGCCCCAGGAACAGCAGCAACACGCCGATCCGCAGCACCGGGTTGCCGCCCAGCAGCCAAGCCTGCGCGGCATCCATCGCCCGCTTGATCGGCGAAGGGGCGCGGGGCGCTGGCGGTTGCCTGTCGGCGTGGTGCGCCGCGGCGGCCGCGACTGGCAGGTCGGCTTCAGCCGTGCTGGCGACAGGTTCCAGCGCCTCGCCGAGCGCCTGCCGATCCAGTTCGGCCAGCAACTCGGTCTCCAGCGCCCAGTCCAGCGGCTGCTCATCCTCGCCGGGGCCAGCCACGGGTGGCTCAGCTTGCCGGGCCTCGGCCGCCATCGCAGCCTCGCGCTGCGCTGCGGGCTCGGCGTCCGGACGACCCGATTCCACATTGAGCAAACGCTCATGGATCTCCGCAGTGCGACGCTCGAAACGCTCTGCGAAATCCTTCAACTGCGCAGCCAGGGCCGTACTCTGCTGTTGCAGCGCATGCAGCTTGAGGGCCTGCCCCAAACTCAGGGCCAACAGGCCGGCCACTATCGCCGCGCTGATCGATTCGCCGACCAACCCTCCCAACAGCAACCCAACCAGCATGAAAATCCATTGCATGCAGCGTTTCCCCAATCAGCCAAGAGGCGAGTCAGCCGCCCCTGCCCGGCAGCGGATCATTCCAACACTATTGAGGCCGGCCGTCTCCTCACACAGAGACGCTTGCGACCTGCATCACAGGCACAATCGGCTCTGCGCGACACTAAAAACACGACCAGCCGGCAGAACGTGGTTCACAAATTCGCTCACGCCGCTATCATCCCCGGCCGCATGCCGAGCACGCTTCTGCCCTGAGTCTGAAGTCATGATGAAAAACAACCTGATTGCCGCCGCCGAAATCGACCGCCTGGATACCTGGGCCAAGTACACCGCCGACATGTGCCATAGCTGCATATCCAGTTGCTGCACGCTGCCGGTGGAAGCGCGCATCGGCGATCTGATCCGCATCGGCGTGGTCGACGATTTCGAGCGTGGCGACCCGCCGAAGAACATCGCCAAGCGCCTGCAGAAAGAGGGCATCGTCGAGCGCTTCAACCAGAAGTCAGGGGTATTCACCCTGACCCGCATGAGCAACAACGACTGCCTGTACCTCGATCGCAAAACGCGCCTGTGCACCATCTACGACAAACGCCCGGACACCTGCCGCAATCATCCCAAGGTCGGCCCTCGCCCCGGCTATTGCGCCTACAAACCGAAAGCCTGAGGCGGGCTCGAGTCGCGGCAATGCGACACATGCCAAGGGGCGGCGCCCATGGTTAGACTGAGCGATCAGGCCTAACAATAAAGACAGCCGCCCATGCATAACCCCGCCGCGACCCCGCCCAACCTAGATGGCCTGCGCTTCCACACGGAACGCGAGGCCTTGTTCAACGAGTTGCATACCCGGCCTTTTCCCGTGCTGGCCACGCCGACCCGCCTGGCGCAATTGGTGCTGCTGCCCGACACCCAACAACCTGACGCCGAGTACCAGCACCTGCTGCGCCTATGCGAGCGCCACGCCGTGCTGCCGCCCAGCTCCAACTCCTCCTGCTACTACCAGGACTTTGGCGGCTTCGAGCTGCGCTGGGAGCGACATACCGAGTTCTCCAGCTACACCCTGATCAGCCAGCAACCGCAGGGCGCCCCCTTCGATCAGGACGTCCTGACACTACTGCCGGAACACTGGCTGCAGCAACTGCCAGGCCGACTGATCAGCAGCAACCAACTGGAAATCATCCCGGCCCCCGCCAATGAGCCGGCGCCCCACGAGCTGCGCCAGCATTTCGAAGGCCAGCGCCTGATCAGCTCGCTGGTCAGTGATGGTCAGGCCCGCTTGTGGAGCGCCTACCGCATCCACAGCGATGGCCACGGACGCGTACTGATCCATAACCGTGGCCTCAACCCCTGCCAAACCGGGCGCCTGGTACGTACCCTGCTGGAAATGGAAACCTACCGCATGATGCTGCTGCTGGCCCTGCCCCAGGCCAAATCCATCTCGCCGCAGATCAAAGCCATGGAGCGACAGCTGGCGGCGTCCATACAACAGATCAATCAGATCCGCGACCTGGCCGACGAGCGCCATTTGCTCAGCGAGCTCGGCAGCCTGGCGGCGCGGGTCGAACAGCTGATCGCCGCGCACAACTTCCGCTTTGCCGCCAGCCGCGCCTATCACGAACTGATCCTCAATCGCCTGGCCGAGCTACGCGAGCAGGAATGCCTGGGCCTGCAGACCTTCCGCGAGTTCCTCCTGCGCCGCCTGACGCCGGCTTGGCGCACCTGCGAAGCCGCAGAGCAGGACCTGGACGACCTGGCGCGACGCATCGACCGCGCCAGCGAACTGCTGCGCACGCGCATCGACCTGACCATCGAAACCCAGAACCAGCAATTGATGCGCGCCATGGATCAGCGCAGTCACACCCAGTTGCGCCTGCAACAAACGGTGGAAGGCCTCTCGGTGGCAGCGATCAGTTACTACCTGGTAGGCCTGTGCAAATACCTGGCGGAATCGGCCAAAGTCCTCGGCCTGATCGACAGCAGCACGCTCGCCACCGGGCTTGCCGTGCCCCTGTGCGCCACCGCGGTGTGGCTGGGCATGCGTCGACTCAAGCGCAGCCTGCACCTACCCGGGGCAAAGTAAGCCAAGCCGAGCACAGACTGCTCAGGAACAAAACACGGAAACAAAAAAGCCCCCGCCAGCTTGCGCTGACGGGGGCTTTTTCAGTCATGCAACCGAGTTATCAGCTGCCTTTCTTGGCAGCGCGGGTGCGCTCGCTTTCGCCAAGAATTTTCTTACGCAGGCGAATCGACTTCGGCGTCACTTCGCACAGCTCATCGTCCTGGATGAATTCCAGAGCCTGTTCCAGGGTGAAGCGAACCGGCGGAACCAGGGCAATGGTTTCGTCTTTACCGGAAGCACGCATGTTGTCGAGCTTCTTGCCTTTGGTCGGGTTCACGCCCAGGTCGTTGTCGCGGCTGTTGAGGCCGACGATCTGACCTTCGTAGATATCCTGGCCGTGCTCGACGAACAACTTGCCGCGGGCCTGCAGGGTTTCCAGCGAGTAGGTCAGCGCCTTGCCGGTGGCGACCGAAACCAGTACACCGTTCTGACGGCCGGACATGTCGCCGGACTTCATCACGTCGTAACGGTCGAAGATGCTGGTCATGATGCCGGCACCGGAGGTCAGCGTCAGGAACTCGTTACGGAAACCGATCAGACCACGGGCCGGAATGTTGTACTCGAGACGTACACGGCCTTTGCCATCCGGAACCATGTTGGTCAGGTCGCCTTTACGGTTACCCATCTGCTCCATCAGCGCGCCCTGGGAAACTTCCGGCACGTCGATGGTGACGTTCTCATAGGGTTCGTGCTTGACGCCATCGACCAGCTTGATGATCACTTCCGGACGACCGACGCCCATCTCGAAGCCTTCGCGACGCATGGTTTCGATCAGTACCGAGAGGTGCAGTTCGCCACGGCCGGAGACCTTGAACTTGTCAGCACTGTCGCCCTCTTCGACGCGCAGGGCCACGTTGTACAGCAGCTCCTTGTCCAGACGCTCCTTGATGTTGCGGCTGGTGACGAACTTGCCTTCCTTACCGCAGAACGGCGAGTCGTTGACCTGGAAGGTCATGGCAACGGTCGGCTCATCCACGGACAGCGGGGTCATGGCTTCGACGTTCTGCGGATCGCACAGGGTGTCGGAGATGAACAGCTGATCGAAGCCGCTGATGCAGACGATGTCGCCAGCGGCGGCCTCATCCACGTCGACGCGGTGCAGGCCGTGGTGGCCCATCAGTTTGAGGATACGGCCGTTACGGCGCTTGCCGTGAACGTCGATAGCGACCACCTGGGTGTTCGGCTTGACGCGGCCACGGGCGATACGGCCAACGCCGATAATGCCGAGGAAGCTGTTGTAGTCCAGTGCAGAAATCTGCATCTGGAACGGGCCGTCGCGGTCGACTTGCGGCGCAGGCACGTGGTCAACGATGGCCTGGTACAACGGCACCAGGTCTTCCGCCATGGCGGTGTGTTCCAGACCGGCAACACCGTTGATCGCCGAAGCGAACACGATCGGGAAGTCCAGCTGCTCTTCGGTAGCGCCGAGGTTGTCGAACAAGTCGAAAATTTGCTCGACCACCCAATCCGGACGTGCGCCCGGACGATCGACCTTGTTCACCACCACGATCGGACGCAGGCCGGCTTCAAAGGCCTTCTTGGTCACGAAGCGGGTTTGCGGCATCGGGCCGTCTTGGGCGTCGACGACCAGCAGCACCGAGTCAACCATCGACATCACGCGCTCGACTTCACCGCCGAAGTCGGCGTGGCCGGGGGTGTCGACGATGTTGATGTGGTGGCCATTCCAGTTGATGGCGGTGTTCTTCGCCAGAATGGTGATGCCACGCTCTTTTTCCTGGTCGTTGCTGTCCATCAGGCGTTCGGTGTCGAGCTCGTTGCGCTCGAGGGTACCGGATTGGCGCAGAAGGGCATCAACCAAGGTAGTTTTGCCATGGTCGACGTGAGCGATGATGGCGATGTTGCGTAGTTTTTCGATCACTTGTGTATCTCGATCAGAGGATTCGGTTTGCCGCATAGTCTACGCGGCGGATATTAACTAAATACGAATTCGGCCAGACGGTGTAAAAGCCCGCGGCTTCTACACCGTCTACAGGTCGGGAGGGCGATGGCGGATGCTGCCGCCATTCAACCCCGGCGTCTTATGTCGGACGATAAACGCGCACATTGGCATGTCCCTCGCTGAGCAGGTGGTGGGCATGCAGACGGCTCATCACACCCTTGTCGCAATACAGCAGGTATTGGCGATTCTCATCCAGCTCCTTGAACTTGCTGTTCAAGGCGTAAAACGGTACAGCCTGCACCTCGACACCCGCCAGCTCGAGAGGCTGGTCTTCGGCGGCATCAGGGTGACGGATATCGATGATCACCTGGCCAGCCAGTGCCTCGTCGACTTCCTCGACCTGCACATCCTTGCCCAGCTCGTCGATCACCTTGTCGATCGGCAGCTGGGTCGCGCGCTCCAAGGCCCGCTCGAGGATCGCCATATCGAAGTGCGATTCTTCGTAGGCAATGCGCTCGGGTTTGGCCTTGGTGGTCGGGTTGATCGAGATGACGCCGCAGTACTCCGGCATGTGCTTGGCGAACTCAGCGGTGCCGATCTGCGTGGCGGTGTCGATGATGTCCTGTTTGTGGCTGGCGATCAGCGGCCGCAGCACCAACTTGTCAGTGGCCGAATCGATCACCGAGAGGTTCGGCAGGGTCTGGCTCGACACCTGACTGATCGCCTCGCCGGTAACCAGCGCGTCGATCTGCAAGCGTTCGGCAATGCGCGTGGAGGCGCGCAACATCATACGCTTGAGGATCACGCCCATCTGGCTGTTGTCGACCTTGCCGAGAATCTCGCCGAGCACTTCCTCGAACGGCACGCTGATAAACAGCACGCGTTGCGAACGACCGAATTTCTGCCACAGGTAATGGGCGACTTCCATCACACCCAGCTCGTGCGCGCGACCGCCAAGGTTGAAGAAGCAGAAATGGGTGACCAGACCGCGGCGCATCATCTGATAGGCGGCCACGGTGGAGTCGAAGCCACCGGACATCAACACCAGAGTCTGCTCCAGCGAGCCCAGCGGATAACCGCCCAGGCCGTTGTGCTGATGATGAATGACGAACAGACGCTGGTCGCGGATCTCCATGCGCACCTCGACCTGTGGCTGTTTCAGGTCGATGCCGGCCGCGCCACACTGCTGGCGCAACTGGCTGCCCACGTAACGTTCGACGTCCATGGAGCTGAAACTGTGCTTGCCGGCACGCTTGCAGCGCACGGCGAAGACCTTGCCCGGCAGCTGATCGGCGAAATGCGTCTTGCACTTCTCCAGTACGTCATCGAAATCGCCCAGCGGGTATTCGTCGACCGCCAAAAAGTGGGTGATCCCCGGCGTGCAACGCAGCCGCTCGATCATCTCCTGCAGTACTTTCGGCTCACTGAGCGCGGTCTGTACTTCCAGGTTGTCCCACACCCCGGTCACCGACAACTGCGGATCCAGGTCACGCAGCACCGCACGAATATTCTTCGCCAATTGCCGGATAAAGTGCTTACGCACCGGCCGACTCTTGATGGTGATTTCCGGGAAGA
Organism: Pseudomonas taeanensis MS-3; assembly: GCF_000498575.2. Classification (GTDB taxonomy): domain Bacteria; phylum Pseudomonadota; class Gammaproteobacteria; order Pseudomonadales; family Pseudomonadaceae; genus Aquipseudomonas; species Aquipseudomonas taeanensis. The sequence continues at coordinate 1,148,275 of NZ_AWSQ01000001.1, read as the reverse complement.
CTTTGACGATCAGTTTCATGAAAGCAGCGTGTGCCGAGGCAGCCTAAAAACAGGGGCGCGGATTATAGCGGAAATTGCTCAAGCTTTAACCAAAAATCCTACCCAACCTTTATCGCGCACCATTAACGAGCACAGCGAAATATTGACGCACCAAAATAGAGCGATTATTGTCCGAGACTGACTTCGCACTCCTCGCTACGCCTGTACTTCAGGCCATCTGCCCATTCCAGGGCACTGGCATGCAATTTGCTCTCTTGTGAGGCAGATTGTCCTGGCGGACTATCGCGCCGGGCTTCACCGAACTATATAGGGGCTCACCCTTTGAGCCTTATCCATCTGGAGGACAGCATGTCGAAGTCGATTCAACTGATCAAAGAACACGACGTGAAGTGGGTAGACCTGCGCTTCACCGACACCAAGGGTAAGCAGCACCACGTCACCATGCCGGCGCGCGACGCCTTGGATGACGAATTCTTCGAGCATGGCAAGATGTTCGACGGCTCCTCCATTCATGGCTGGAAAGGCATCGAAGCCTCCGACATGATCCTGATGCCGGTCGACGACACCGCCGTCCTCGACCCCTTCACCGAAGAACCGACCCTGATCATCGTCTGCGACATCGTCGAGCCGAGCACCATGCAGGGCTACGACCGCGACCCACGCTCGATCGCCAAGCGCGCCGAAGAGTTCCTCAAGAGCACCGGCATCGGCGACACCGTATTCGTCGGCCCGGAGCCTGAGTTCTTCATCTTCGACGAAGTGAAGTTCAAGTCCGACATCTCCGGCTCGATGTTCAAGATCTACTCCGAGCAGGGCTCCTGGATGACCGACCAGGACGTCGAAGGTGGCAACAAGGGCCACCGTCCGGCTGTCAAAGGCGGTTACTTCCCGGTGCCGCCGTGCGACCACGACCACGAAATCCGTACTGCCATGTGTAACGCCATGGAAGAAATGGGCCTGGTCATCGAAGTGCATCACCACGAAGTGGCGACTGCCGGTCAGAACGAAATCGGCGTGAAGTTCAACACCCTGGTGGCCAAGGCTGACGAAGTTCAGACCCTCAAATACTGCGTGCACAACGTTGCCGACGCCTACGGCAAGACCGCAACCTTCATGCCGAAGCCGCTGTACGGCGACAACGGTTCGGGCATGCACGTGCACATGTCGATTTCCAAAGACGGCAAGAACACCTTCTCCGGCGAAGGCTATGCCGGTCTGTCCGACACTGCCCTGTACTTCATCGGCGGCATCATCAAGCACGGTAAGGCCCTGAACGGCTTCACCAACCCCTCGACCAACTCCTACAAGCGTCTGGTCCCGGGCTTCGAAGCACCGGTCATGCTGGCCTACTCGGCGCGCAACCGCTCCGCTTCGATCCGCATCCCGTACGTATCCAGCCCGAAGGCGCGCCGAATCGAAGCGCGTTTCCCGGACCCGGCTGCCAACCCGTACCTGGCTTTTGCTGCCCTGCTGATGGCTGGCCTGGACGGCATCCAGAACAAGATCCACCCAGGCGATGCAGCCGACAAGAACCTGTACGACCTGCCACCGGAAGAAGGCAAGCTGATCCCACAGGTGTGCGGCAGCCTGAAAGAAGCCCTGGAAGAGCTGGACAAGGGCCGTGCGTTCCTGACCAAGGGCGGCGTGTTCTCCGACGACTTCATCGACGCTTACCTCGAGCTGAAGAGCGAAGAAGAAATCAAGGTTCGTACCTTCGTACACCCGCTGGAATACGACCTGTACTACAGCGTCTAAACCAGGCATACGCCGCTCAGGCGGCGTGACACAAGAAGCCTCCCTGGCGAAAGCCAGGGAGGCTTTTTTGTTGGATGCCCGGCCGCCTTAATAAGTCGTCCCAGCCCCGTTCGACCACCTATTTGTTGCGCCAGGGCACGTCGCAACCTCCGCCCCCTTGCCAGCACCTCCTGCCAGTGCAAGTCTTAGCAGCACATCACTCGGGAGAATGGCCATGCGCCGGATGCTCACCTGCCTGCTGCTGATCCTGGCTCTGCCGGCCAGCGCACAGATCTACAAGTACACCGACGCCAACGGTAATACGGTGTTCACCAACCAGCCCCCGGACGGCCAGAACGCCGAGGCCGTTGAGCTGCCCGCGACCAACACCGTCGAGGCCCAGCCACTCACCCAGCCACCGAGCCAGCCCGCCGAAGCGGTCTCAGCGGCACGCTATTCGGTGCTCGAACTGACCGATATCCCGACCGATGAAGCCCTGCGCGCCAACAACGGCACCTTCAGTGTCGGCGTGCGACTGGTGCCGCGCCTTGCCCCGCCGCACCGCCTGCGCCTGCTACTGGATGGCCAGCCCTACGGCCAGCCCAGCAACGTGCCGCGCCTGCAGCTGAGCAACATAGATCGCGGCGAACACAGCCTGGCGGTTGAAATACTCAATGGCGAGCAGCCGATTCAACAGAGCGCCAGCGTCACCTTCACCGTGCAGCGGGTCAATACCAGCAGCCCGGCACTGCGTCCGCCACCACCCCCTACACCCAAACCGGCCAGCTGAACCATGCGCAACCTCCTGCTGTACTTACTTCTGCTGAGCCTACCGGCTGCCGCTCAGGTCTATACCTACATCGACGCGGAGGGTAATCGCGTATTCACCGATCAACCCAGGCAGGGTAACGCCGAGCGCATCGAACTGGCGCCCAGTAACGGCATGCCCAGCTTGCCGACTGCCGCTCCACCAGCACCTGCCGCCACCGCACGAGCACCGGCTTATCAGGTGCTGCGCATCCTGATCCCCGAACCCGATGCCACCATCCGCGACAGCGCCGGCAACCTGATCGTCACCGCCAGCAGCGAGCCGGCCTTACACGATGGCCACAGCTACCGCCTGTTGCTGGACGGCCAGAGTATCGGCGCCACGGGTCGCAGCCCGGTGTTTGAATTAAATAACATCGACCGCGGCACCCACCAACTGGCCGTGGAAATCGTCGATGCCCAGGGCCACACATTAGAGCGCACGCCTAACCAGCCGCTGCATATGCTACGCATCTCGCTGGCCCAGAAGCGCATGGTCAGACCCTGCAAAAAAGCCGACTACGGCGTGCGCCCGGAATGCCCGCTGAAGGACAAGCCGCCGGAGAAGCGCGACATTCCCTTCGTGCCTTTTATCTAAGCCAAACAGCCATCGCACCATTGTGGTGCAATAAGCCGCACCACTTTCTATACTCTCCCCATTCTGGTTCGCTCGCACGCCACGCTCCTGCGCCGAAACACGGCCAGAGCCGCCGATTTCGCTTATTCCCTGCGCCTTTCCGGGGCTTTGGTTTGCTTCTTGCATTTTCCAGCCCATTGCCGGAAGCCTTTGCCTATGACCATTAACGACGCACTGCACCGCCTGCTGCTCGATAACCTGACCACCGCCACCCTGCTGCTCAACGCCGAACTGCGCCTCGAGTACATGAATCCGGCCGCGGAAATGCTCCTGGCCGTCAGCGGACAACGCAGCCACGGACAATTCATCAGCGAGCTATTCACCGAATCGGCAGAGGCCCTGTCCTCGCTACGTCAGGCGGTGGAGCAGGCGCATCCATTCAATAAGCGCGAAGCCGTGCTGACCTCAGTTACCGGCCAGACCCTGACCGTCGACTATGCGGTGACGCCGATCCTCAATCGCGGTGCAACCCTGTTGTTGCTGGAAGTCCATCCGCGTGACCGCTTCCTGCGCATCACCAAGGAAGAGGCGCAGCTGTCCAAGCAGGAAACCACCAAACTGCTGGTGCGCGGCCTGGCCCATGAAATCAAGAACCCGCTGGGGGGTATTCGCGGCGCCGCGCAACTGTTGGCGCGCGAGTTACCGGAAGAAAGCCTGAAGGACTACACCAACGTCATCATCGAAGAAGCCGACCGCCTGCGGAACCTCGTGGATCGCATGCTCGGCTCGAACAAACTGCCGTCGCTGGCCATGACCAACGTGCACGAGGTGCTGGAGCGCGTCGGCAGCCTTGTCGAAGCGGAAAGCCAGGGCAGCATCACCCTGGTACGCGACTACGACCCGAGCATCCCGGACGTGCTGATCGACCGCGAGCAGATGATCCAGGCGGTGCTGAATATCGTGCGCAACGCCATGCAGGCGATAGGCACGCAGAATGAGCTGCACCTCGGCCGCATCACCCTGCGCACCCGCACCCTGCGCCAGTTCACCATCGCCCACGTCCGCCACCGCCTGGTGACCCGACTGGAGATCATCGACAACGGCCCCGGCATACCCGCGGAGCTGCAAGAAACCATCTTCTACCCCATGGTCAGCGGACGAGCAGACGGCACCGGACTCGGCCTGGCCATCACCCAGAACATCATTAGTCAGCATCAAGGCTTGATCGAGTGCGAGAGCCACCCCGGGCATACCGTGTTCACGATCTTCCTGCCGCTGGAACAAGGAGTAACGCCGTCATGAGTCGCAGTGAAACCGTATGGATCGTCGACGACGACCGCTCCATCCGCTGGGTGCTGGAAAAAGCCCTGCAACAGGAAGGCATGACCACCCAGAGCTTCGACAGCGCGGACGGAGTACTTAGCCGCCTCGGCCGGCAGCAGCCGGACGTGATCATCTCCGACATCCGCATGCCCGGTGCCAGTGGCCTGGATCTCTTGGCGCAGATTCGCGAACTGCATCCGCGCCTGCCGGTGATCATCATGACCGCCCACTCGGACCTGGAAAGCGCGGTCGCCTCCTATCAAGGCGGGGCCTTCGAGTACCTGCCCAAGCCGTTCGATGTCGACGAGGCGGTGTCCCTGGTCAAGCGTGCGTTCCAGCATGCACAGGAACAACAAGGTCTGGTCGCCCCAACTGTAGAAGCGCGCACCCCGGAGATCATCGGCGAAGCGCCCGCCATGCAGGAGGTGTTCCGCGCCATCGGCCGCCTCAGCCACTCGAACATCACCGTGTTGATCAATGGCGAGTCCGGCACCGGCAAGGAGCTGGTGGCCCACGCCCTGCACCGCCACAGCCCACGTGCGGCTTCACCCTTTATCGCACTGAACATGGCCGCCATCCCCAAGGATTTGATGGAGTCCGAACTGTTCGGCCACGAGAAAGGCGCCTTTACCGGTGCGGCCAACCTGCGCCGCGGGCGCTTCGAGCAGGCCGACGGCGGCACCCTGTTCCTCGACGAAATCGGCGACATGCCGGCCGACACCCAGACCCGCCTGCTTCGCGTGCTGGCCGACGGCGAGTTCTACCGGGTCGGCGGCCATACGCCGGTGAAAGTGGATGTGCGTATCATCGCCGCCACCCACCAGGATCTGGAAAACCTGGTTCAGGCCGGCAAGTTTCGCGAGGACCTGTTCCACCGCCTCAACGTGATCCGCATCCATATCCCGCGCCTGGCCGACCGTCGCGAAGATATCCCGACCCTGGCCAGGCACTTCTTGAGCCAGGCCGCGCTGGAGCTGGCAGTTGAACCAAAACTGCTGAAGCGCGAGACCGAGGACTATCTGCAGAACCTGTCCTGGCCGGGCAACGTGCGCCAGCTGGAGAACACCTGCCGCTGGATCACCGTGATGGCCTCCGGGCGCGAGGTGCACGTCGACGACCTGCCACCGGAACTACTCAGCCAACCGCAGGACAATGCAGCGCCGAGCAACTGGGAACATGGCTTGCGCCAGTGGGCCGACCAGGCCTTGACCCGCGGCCAGTCCAGCCTGCTCGACAGCGCGGTGCCAGTGTTCGAACGGATCATGATCGAGACGGCCCTCAAACACACCGCCGGACGCCGCCGCGATGCCGCCGTGTTGCTGGGCTGGGGGCGCAACACCCTGACTCGCAAGATCAAGGAGCTGGGCATGAATATCGACGGCGCCGAGGACGACGACGGCGACGACAACTGAGTCAGCAGCCGGCGCAATAAAAAAGCGGACCTCGGGGTCCGCTTTTTTATTGCTCTAAGCCGTGCGGAAGTGCTCACTGTCGGCGCACGAGGCACCTGTTATGCACTCCGCCGGAACATGCCCTGGTGTAAACGCGTCGGCACAACCCAGACAAAATGGCTTTGGCTCTCAGCATTTCCGCGGGGGTGCGGCATCGTAATAAAACTGGCATAACCCCTGCATAGACTCAAGCAACTCCAGTTTAGGGGGCCTTGGTACAGGCAGGCCGGGGATTCCCCTCTTTTATTGCTCTTCCAGGCTGACCAGCAACCGCCAGCGCCCGTCCAGCTCCTCAACGCGCCATTCACCGCGCAGCGGACGGGCAGCCACCACTCGCAGCACCAACTCCCTATGATCGCGCCGCAAGCGCCAATTCACTGCCCGACCGTGCAGGCGTATCTGACCCTGCTGCTCGCGCCCGAGGGTTTCCACGCGCAGGACGAAGGTGCCCTGAATATGCCGCACACGCACTTGCGGCCGCTCGTTGAACCACAGATACAAGCCCTGCTCCGCCTCTTCCACCTGGGCCAGACGCAACTCGTCCGGCTGCAACAGGCGACCGATCATCAGCCCGACCAGAAAGCCGAGCAAGGCCAGGGAGCCGATTACCCGCGCCCAGGGACGCGGCCGCACGGCAAGATCGGGAGTAGAATGCTGTCCGTCTTCAGGCTCGGAGCCGCGCATGTTTCACGTAATCCTTTTTCAACCGGAAATTCCACCGAATACCGGCAACATTATCAGGCTCTGTGCCAACAGCGGTTGCCACCTGCACCTGATCGAACCATTGGGCTTCGAGCTGGACGATAAGCGCTTGCGCCGGGCCGGACTGGACTATCACGAGTACGCCACCCTGCAGCGCTATGACGACCTGCCCAGTTGCCTGGAGAGACTGGGCCAGCCTCGCGTATTCGCCTTCACCACCAAAGGCTCGCAACCCTACCATGAAGTGCACTACCAGCCGGGTGACGCCTTCCTGTTCGGTCCGGAAAGCCGCGGCCTGCCGCAGGATATACGCGACAGCCTGCCCGCCGAGCAACGACTGCGCCTGCCGATGCGTGAAGGTTGCCGCAGCCTGAACCTGTCCAATACCGTAGCGATTGCGGTCTACGAAGCGTGGCGACAACAGGGCTTTGCCATCGACTGAGCCGGGTGTGGCGAAACGGCCGCGCCATGCCTTTCGGGCATCCACCGCACTGACTCCAAGGTCGAGCGGCGCTCATCGCTAAATCCTTGGCATATAAAAAAGCGCCCCGCAGGGCGCTTTCTATACGACTAGAGCGAACGGCTCACTGAGCCGGGGTCGCCTCGGCCGCTTGCTCCATACGCTTGAGTTCTTGCGCGTACAACGCGTCGAAGTTCACCGGCGCCAGCATCAGCGCCGGGAAGGAGCCGCGCACCACCAGACTGTCGAGGGTTTCGCGCGCATAAGGGAAGAGGATGTTCGGGCAGAAGGCACCCAGGGTGTGGCTCATCGAGCCGGCGTCCAGGCCCTTGATCAGGAAGATCCCGGCCTGCTGGACTTCGGCGATGAACGCGGTTTCTTCACCGTTCTTCACCGTAACCGAGAGGGTCAGCACCACTTCATGGAAATCACCATCCAGGGACTTCTGACGGGTGTTCAGGTCCATCGCCACGCTCGGGGTCCACTCCTGACGGAAAATTTCCGGGCTCTTCGGCGCTTCGAAAGACAGGTCGCGCACATAGATGCGCTGCAGGGAAAACTGTGGGTTCTGTTCGCCCTGAGCGGCGCCGTTGCTAGCTTGTTCAGTCATGGCAAAGCCTTCTTATCGTGGATGCTAATTAGTGAGTTTTTTACAACGCTAGTGGTCTGTATGGCTAGTTGGTTAACTCAAGTTCTGATGGCTGAGGTTCCGAGGCCAGGCGCTGCGACGAGTCATAGCGGGCTATGGCAAGGAGCGGCAACACAGTATCGGGGCCTAAACGCCGAAATTGACTAATTGGACCAGCCACACAGGCCACTAAGCCTTGAGCAGCGCATCGAGCTTGCCGGCGCGCTCCAAGGCATACAGTTCGTCGCAACCGCCGACATGGGTGTCGCCGATCCAGATTTGCGGCACCGAGGTCTGCCGCGCCTTGCGAGTCATCTCGGCACGCACATCGGGCTGACCATCGACCCTGATTTCATCGAAGGTCACCCCTTTCTTGCCAAGCAACTGCTTGGCCCGGATGCAGTAGGGGCACCAATCGCTGGAATAAATCACGACTGCCGGCATATCACTTCACCACCGGCAGATTATCGCCACGCCAGCTGGCGATGCCACCAGACAGCTTGGCCGCGTTATAGCCGGCTTTCTTCAACTCACGACTGGCAGCACCGGCCTGCTGGCCCATGGCATCGACCACGATCAGGGTCTTGGCCTTGTGCTTTTCCAGCTCGGCAACACGGCTCGCCAGCTTGTCATAGGGCATATGCAGGGCACCGGCGATATGCCCGGCGGAGAAATCCTTTTGCGCCCGCACATCCACCACTACGCCCTGCTCACTGTTGATCAGCGCGGTCAGTTCGCGACTGCTCAGGCTCTTCCCACCCTTGCTCAGCTCGGAGAAGATCAGCAGCGCCAGGACGACGACGAACACGCCGCTCAGCGCATAGTGGTTGGTGGCAAATTCAATCAAGTTGGCAAGCATTGCACGATTCCGGGACGGTAAAATGTCGCTCAGTATACACAGCCCCACAGGTCGACCAAACCCCGCCGGGCGGTGACGTATCCGCCACCAGGCCGTAAAATGCCAGGTCTTTTTTGTCCCTCACGCAGAGCGAGCCAGCTTTATGAGCGCCACGCCAAAACCGTTGGTACTGATCATTCTCGATGGCTTCGGTCACAGTGACAACCCTGAGCACAATGCCATTCATGCCGCCAACACCCCGGTCTATGACCGACTGCGCGCCAGCCAACCGCATGGCCTGATCTCCGGCAGCGGCATGGACGTCGGCCTGCCTGACGGACAGATGGGCAACTCCGAAGTCGGCCACATGAACCTCGGTGCCGGCCGGGTGGTGTACCAGGACTTCACCCGGGTGACCAAGGCGATTCGCGACGGCGAGTTCTTCGACAACCCCACCATCACCGGCGCGGTTGACCAGGCGGTGCAGGCCGGCAAGGCCGTGCATATCCTCGGCCTGCTCTCCGACGGCGGCGTGCACAGCCACCAGGAGCACATCGCGGCCATGGCCGAGCTCGCGGCCCAGCGTGGTGCCGAGAAGATCTACCTGCACGCCTTCCTCGACGGCCGCGACACTCCACCGAAGAGCGCGCAAAGCTCCATCGAGTTGCTCGACGCAACCTTCGCCAAACTCGGTAAGGGCCGTATCGCCAGCCTCATCGGCCGCTACTTCGCCATGGACCGCGATAACCGCTGGGACCGCGTCGAGCAAGCCTACAAGCTGATCGTCGACGGCCAGGGCCAATACACCGCCAGCAATGCTGTTGCCGGCCTGCAGGCCGCATATGAGCGCGGCGAAAGCGACGAGTTCGTCAAAGCCACCAGCCTCGGCGAGCCGGTCAAGGTGGAAAATGGCGATGCCGTTGTATTCATGAACTTCCGCGCCGACCGCGCCCGCGAACTGACCCGCGCGTTCGTCGAAGCCGACTTCACGGAATTCGCCCGCCCCCGCGTGCCGCAGCTGGCCGGCTTCGTCATGCTCACCCAGTACGCCGCGAGCATTCCGGCGCCCAGCGCCTTCCAACCGGCGGCACTGACCAACGTGCTCGGCGAATACCTGGCGAAGAACGGCAAGACCCAATTGCGCATCGCCGAAACCGAGAAGTACGCCCACGTCACCTTCTTCTTCTCCGGCGGTCGCGAGGAGCCGTTTGACGGCGAGGAACGCATCCTCATTCCTTCGCCGAACGTTGCCACCTATGACCTGCAGCCGGAAATGAGCGCACCGCAAGTCACCGACAAGATTGTCGACGCCATCGAGAATCAGCGTTTCGATGTGATAGTGGTCAACTACGCCAACGGCGACATGGTCGGTCATACCGGCGTGTTCGATGCCGCGGTAAAAGCCGTGGAGTGCCTGGACAGCTGCGTCGGGCGCATCGTCGAGGCACTCGACAAGGTCGGCGGCGAAGCCCTGATCACCGCCGACCACGGCAATGTCGAGCAGATGGAAGACCAATCCACGGGTCAGGCGCATACCGCCCATACCTGCGAACCGGTGCCTTTCATCTATGTCGGCAAGCGCAACGTCAGCCTGCGCACCGACGGCGTATTGGCCGATGTCGCGCCAACCCTGCTGACCCTGATGGGGCTGGCCAAACCGGCAGAAATGACCGGCAGCAGCATCATCAACCTTAACTAACAGACGAAAGCCACGAAATGCCCCATTCCTCGCGGACTGGGGCGTTTTTTTTGCCGATCACCACGGGCATACTAGGAGCGTCCCAGCCCCAGGTGTCGCCAGCCCCATGTTTCGCGCCCTCACCCTGATTTTTCTGACCTGCCTGCTCAGCCCGGCTTTTGCCGACGAGAAAGCCGATGCCCAGAAACAGCTGGAAGCCGCCCGCGCCGACGTGGCCGAGCTGAAAAAGCTGCTGAATAAATTGCAGCAGGAGAAATCCGGGGTACAGCAATCGCTGCAAAAGACCGAAACCGACATGGGCCAGCTGGAAAAGCAGATCAAGGGCCTGCAGAACGAACTGCAACAAAGCCAAGAAGAGATTCAACAGCTCGATCAGGAGAAAAAAAAACTCCAGAGCTCGCGCCTTGAGCAACAACGACTGATCGGCATCCAGGCCCGCGCCGCTTACCAGAGCGGCCGCCAGGAATATGTGAAACTGCTGCTCAACCAGCAGCAACCGGAAAAATTCTCGCGCACCCTGACCTATTACGATTACCTCAGCGAAGCGCGTATGCAGCAACTGGCCACGTTCAACGAGACCCTGCGCCAACTGGCCAACGTCGAACAGGACATCGCCAACCAGCAAACCCAGCTACTGGAACAGAAAAACGCCCTGGACAGCCGCCGCGACCAGCTCGCCGAAGCGCGCAAGGAGCGCCAGCTGGTGCTGGCCACGCTGAGCAAGGAATTTTCCGACCGCGACCAGAAACTCAAAGCACGTCAGCGTGACCAGGCGCAGCTGACCAACGTACTGAAAACCATCGAAGCCACCCTTGCGCGCCAGGCGCGCGAAGCCGAACAAGCGCGCCAACGTGCCCTCGCCGAGGCGCGCGAACAACAACAGCGCAGCAATGCTCCCACCCCCGCCAGCAGCGGCCCGCGGGTCAGTTCCGGGGCCAGTTACGGCGGGCCGTTCGATAAGGCTCGCGGCAACTTGCCCTGGCCCGTCGATGGCCGTTTAGTCGCGCGTTACGGAACCCCGCGCGGCGGTGACGCTCGGACTAAATGGGACGGCGTATTGATCGGCGCCGCAGCCGGCAGCCAGGTGCACGCCGTACACGGCGGCCGCGTGGTGTTCGCCGACTGGTTGCGTGGCGCTGGGCTTCTGGTCATTCTCGACCATGGCAACGGTTACCTGAGCCTCTATGGTCATAATCAAAGCCTGCTGAAAGACGCCGGTGATGTAGTCAAGGCCGGCGAGCCGATCGCCACCGTCGGCACCAGCGGCGGACAAGATACGCCCGCTCTGTATTTCGCGATTCGCCAGCAGGGTCGTCCCAGTGACCCGGCCCAATGGTGCCGCGCGCAAGGATAAGCGCTGCGCTCACCTTCTTAGGAGTTAGTTCGCTATGCCGAATTTGTCTCGCCTCACCTCGCTGGCACTGGCTATCGCCTTGCTCGGCAGCGCCTCTGTGTTGCAAGCCGCCGAAGCGCCGGCTGCGGCGGCGGCTGCCACTAGCGACAAGGCACCGCTACCCCTGGAGGATCTGCGCACTTTCGCCGAGGTACTGGATCGCATCAAAGCCGCCTATGTCGAGCCGGTCAGCGACAAGACCCTGCTGGAAAATGCGATCAAGGGCATGCTCAGCAACCTCGATCCGCATTCCGCCTACCTCGACCCACAAGCCTTTCGCGAACTGCAGGAGAGCACCAGCGGCGAATTCGGCGGCCTGGGCATCGAAGTCGGCACCGAGGATGGCTTCGTCAAAGTAGTAACTCCCATCGACGACACACCCGCAGCGCGAGCCGACATTCAGCCAGGCGACCTGATCGTCAAGATCGATGGACAGCCGACCAAAGGCCTGTCGCTGATGGAGGCCGTGGACAAGATGCGCGGCAAGGCCGGCAGCAAGATCCTCCTGACCCTGGTGCGCGATAGCGGCAAACCCTTCGATGTGGAACTGACCCGTGCGGTGATCAAGGTCCGCAGCGTGAAGAGCCAGCTGCTCGAGGACGGCTACGGTTACCTGCGTATCACCCAATTCCAGGTCAATAGCGGCGAAGAAGTCGGCAAGGCGCTGGCCAAGCTGCGCAAGGACAACGGCAAGAAGCTCCGCGGGTTGGTGCTGGATCTGCGCAACAACCCAGGCGGTGTGCTGCAAGCGGCGGTCGAGGTGTCCGATCACTTCCTCAAGAAAGGCCTGATCGTCTACACCGAAGGACGGATTGCCAACTCCGAGCTGCGTTTCTCCGCCGACCCATTGGATGCCAGCGAAGGTGTACCGCTGGTAGTACTGATCAACGGCGGCAGTGCCTCCGCATCGGAAATCGTCGCTGGCGCCTTGCAGGATCACAAACGTGGCGTGCTGATGGGCACCGACAGCTTCGGCAAAGGCTCGGTGCAAACCGTGCTCCCTCTGAACAATGACCGCGCCCTGAAACTCACCACCGCGCTGTACTACACCCCGAACGGCCGCTCGATCCAAGCCCAGGGTATCGCCCCGGACATCGAAGTCGCGCGTGCCAAGCTGACCCAGGAGCCGGGTGAGCAGAACATCAAGGAAGCCGACCTGCAGGGCCACCTGGGGAACGGCAACGGTGGTGCGGACAAGCCGAGCAAGAACAAAGCTAACAAGCCGGCTCGCCCGCAGGATGACGACTACCAGCTGAGCCAGGCCCTGACCCTGCTCAAGGGCTTGAACATTACTCGCGGTAAATAGCCCGCGCAGAAAAAAGCCCGGTCTCAGTGCCGGGCTTTTTTCTGCCTGCTCAGACTACAGGTAGCTGTTGGTCATCTCGTCGACGAAACCCTCGGCGCGCAGTTCATCCAGCGCTTTCTGCAGACGCTGCACCACCTCGTCGGGAGTGTCCTTGTTCAGCGCCAGGTACAGTTCGGCGTCCTTGAAGCGCAACACGGTGGTCAGACCACTGACGCCCGTTTGCTTGGCCAGGTAGCGGCCAACCGGGTCGGTGGTAGCCCACAGGTCGATTTTGCCATCAATCAGCTTCTTGACGTTCTGCTGGTCACGCAAGGCGTTGATCGGCTGCATGCCCTGGCCCTCCAGGTGCTGGCTGACCGAGTCGTTCTTGTAGGCACCTATGCGGTACTGACCCGCCTCCTTCAAACTGCCCACACTGATGTTATTGCCCGGTGCCGCGAGCAGTACCCAGCCGGTCTTGGCAAGCGGCCCGACCCACTTGAACAGCGGCTGACGCTCAGGCGTGAAGGTGGTGGAAAACAGGCCATAGTTGGGCTTGTCGAGGGTCAAGCGGTACAGACGATCCCAGGGAAAGCGCAAGGTCAGGGTGTACTTGATACCGGCCCGCTTGAACATCTCCCGCACGATTTCGGCGTTGATGCCATCGATGCCATCGTCCCGCGCGAAGTTCTTGTCGTCGACCGCCATGTTGAACGGCGGGAAGTTCTCGGTCAGCAAAACAATTTTGTAGTCCATCGGCAACTCGGCGCGTGCCGCACAGGCGCCCAGAATCAGCCCGAACATCAGGCCGTTTTTCAGAAGCTTCAGCATAAGTCTCCCCGCTTGCATGATTTGTGATTATGGCTAGCGACATCGCTGTCGGGGTGTCTACCCGGCGATGCTTAGTGTCTGACTTCAGCCTTCCATGGCAACGAGACGGCATGGGTTAATCGTCGGCTCGAAAAGCCTTACAGGTAGCTGTTGAGGATATCGTCGACGAACCCTTCGGCGCGCATCTTGTCCAGCTCATCTTGCAGTTTACGTACCACCTCATCGGGTGTTTCTTTGTTCAGCGCCAAGTACAGCTCAGCACTGTCGAAACGCAAGATGGTTTTCAGCCCGGAGATACCTTCCTGCTTGGCCAGGTAACGTCCCGCCGGATCGCCGGTGGCCCACAGGTCGATCTGTCCGGCCATCAATTTTTTGGCATTCAGCTGATCGCGCAGAGAGGTAACCGGCTCAAGACCGCGCTCGGCCAGGTGTTCGGCAATCGCATCGCCCTTGTAGGCGCCGACCTTGTATTGCTTGGCCTCCTCCAGACTCTTGAGGGTGATCGAGCTGTCGCCCTTGCCGAGCAGGACCCAGTCGTCCGGGCCGATCGGACCGACCCACTTGAACAGATCCTCGCGCTCCGGCAGACGCGCAGTCACGAACACCCCGTAACCGGGCTTTTCCAGCGCCAGCTTATAGATACGATCCCACGGGAAGCGCAGGGTCAGGTTGTAGTGGATGCCGGTGCGCTTGAACATTTCACGGACAATATCCACTGCGATGCCATCGATATTGTCTTCATGAGCGAAGTTCTTGCCATTGATCGCCATGTTGTAGGGCGGAAAGTTCTCCGTCAGCAACACCATACGATAACTGCTATCGATTTCCGCTCGAGCCGCGCTTGCCATCAGCAACAAGGCGCCGGCACAGGCCAGGCATAGACGTTTGAACATGGACAGCCCCATTGTTATAAGTGTGCAGGCGGCTCAGCATACCCAGCCCGGCTGCCGCCGCCCAGTCTTGACTGGAAAATCACGCAAAGGCCGCAACCGTCGCACTATTCAGTAGCGCTCGCTGATCCTGCGCAGCTGGCCTTCGGCACGCAGCGCCTCCAGCGCAGCCTGCAACTGCTGCACCAGTTCATCCGGGGTGTCCTTATTCAGCGCCAGATACAATTCTGCGGTGTTGAAACGTTGCACCACCTTCAGTTCGTCCAGGCCTTCCTGCCTGGCCAGATAGCGCCCACTCGGATCGGCGGTCACCCAGAGATCGATCTGCCCCTTGGCCAGTTTCTCCACGTTCTTGTTGTCGCGCAGAGCGGTTTGCACCGTCAGGCCTCGGTCGATCAGGTACTGGCTGATTGCATCGCCCTTATAGCCACCGATACGGTATTGCGCGGCGCCTTGCAGGCTGTCCAGCTGGATCGGGCTATCGGCCCGCGCCATCAGCACCCAGTCATTCGTGGCGATCGGCCCAACCCACTTGAAGAGCTTTTCTCGCGCAGGGGTCCGGGCCGTGGAAAACAGGCCGTAGCCGGGTTCCTTGAGTGCCTGCTGATACACCCGCTCCCAGGGGAAACGCAGAATCTGCTGGCACTCGACCCGAGCACGCTCGCACACCGCGCGCAGGGTGTCGGAGCTGATACCCGTAATGCCATCGTTCTTGGCGAAATTACGCCCGCTGATCGACTGATTGAACGGTGCCAGGTTTTCAGTAAGCAGCACCAGCGTTTGAGCGTGCGCAAAACTGGCCTCGCAAAGCAGCAGAAAAACAGCGAATAGCCGTACAGCAGGCATAGGGACTCCATGTCAGGATTAAGGATATGCAGGGGCGTATTAACTGAACGCGTCAGCGGGCCAGAACGGCCGATACGCGGGGATTGCTAGTTTAGTCGGGCGAACCGACAGGGTCTGTCGACTCGCCCGCAGTGCGACTGCTCAAGCATGAGCAGTCGCGGCAACTCAGCGCACTACTATGCCGCGGCTGGCCAGGTAGGCCTTGGCTTCGGGCACCGTGTATTCGCCGAAGTGGAAGATGCTCGCGGCCAACACCGCATCGGCCTTGCCTTCGATAATGCCAGCGGCCAGATGCTCGAGGTTGCCGACGCCGCCAGAAGCGATCACCGGAATGCCGACGGCCTCGCTGATGGCGCGGGTGACGCCGAGGTCGTAGCCGCTCTTGACGCCATCCTGATCCATGCTGGTCAGGAGGATCTCACCGGCGCCGAGCGCTTCCATCTTCTTCGCCCACAGCACCGCGTCCAGGCCGGTCGGCTTGCGCCCGCCGTGGGTGAAGATTTCCCAGCGCAGAGGCTCACCGGGCAACGACACCTGCTTGGCGTCGATGGCAACCACGATGCACTGCGAGCCGAAACGCTGCGCCGCCTCACCGACGAACTCCGGGTTGAACACAGCGGCGGTGTTGATCGACACCTTGTCTGCGCCGGCATTCAGCAGGTTGCGGATATCCTGCACCGCCCGCACGCCACCGCCCACAGTCAGCGGGATAAACACCTGACTGGCCATGCGCTCGACCGTGTGCAGGGTGGTATCACGACCGTCGACGCTGGCGGTGATGTCGAGGAAGGTAATCTCGTCAGCGCCCTGCTCGTCGTAGCGCCGAGCAATTTCCACCGGATCGCCGGCGTCGCGGATGTTCTCGAACTGGACGCCCTTGACCACGCGACCGTTGTCCACGTCGAGGCAGGGGATGATGCGTTTTGCCAGTGCCATATTGGTGCTCTCGTAGGGTGGGTTAGGCCGCAGGCCGTAACCCACCATCGCGGGTTTTAATTCAACGCCCATTGCTGGGTTACGCCGCCGCGCGGCTAACCCAGCCTACTTAAGGTTAACCCTTATAGCCGTCGCACAGCGCCTGGGCTTCGGCCACATCCAGAGTGCCTTCGTAGATCGCCCGGCCGGTGATTGCGCCGATAATGCCCGGCGCCCTGGCGTCCAGCAGGGTCTGGATATCGCCGAGGTTGTGAATGCCGCCGGAGGCGATCACCGGAATTTTCGTGGCGTTGGCCAGGGCTGCGGTGAAGGGCACGTTGCAGCCCTGCATCATGCCGTCTTTGGCGATGTCGGTGTAGACGATGGCGCTGACGCCGTCGGCCTCGAAGCGCTTGGCCAGGTCGATCACCTGCACCGTACTGATCTCGGCCCAGCCGTCGGTGGCGACGAAACCGTCCTTGGCATCGAGGCCGACGATCACCTTGCCCGGAAACGCCTTGCACGCCTCGGCGACGAACTCCGGCTGCTTGACCGCCTTGGTGCCGATGATCACGTAGCTGACCCCGGCCTTGACGTAGTGCTCGATGGTTTCCAGCGAGCGAATGCCGCCGCCGATCTGGATCGGCAGCCGCGGGTAGCGCTTGGCAATCGCGGTGACCACCTCACCGTTGACCGGCTGACCCTCGAAGGCGCCATTCAGGTCAACCAGGTGCAAACGGCGGCAACCGCCTTCCACCCATTTGGCGGCCATGCTCACCGGGTCATCGGAGAACACCGTGGAGTCGTCCATGCGGCCCTGGCGCAGACGCACACAGGCGCCGTCTTTGAGATCGATAGCGGGGATAATCAGCATCAGTCGAACCTGCTCAAGCTTGCAAATTAAAAAACGGGAATCGGTACAGGGTCAGCTCTTCTCGAGCGCCCACAAGTCGCTTTCGATGCTCAGAAACCTGTCGGCCAGGTGCGCCTGCACATCGGCAATCGCCTTGTTGTAGAAGTGTGGCGCCACTTCGCGGGTGAACAGATCGAGCACCTCCTGAGCCTCGAACGAGCCCAGTTCAAGTTCGAAGCGCTCCTCCAGAAACTGCTTGATGCTGGCCACCGCGGCTTGCTCCTGGGCGGCCTCCAGCCTCAGGATTGGCGGCTTGCTCTTGCTTCTGCTCATCTACCAGCGACCATCCCAGGCGACGAAGTTCTGCAACAACTGCAGACCATGGCTGTGGCTTTTTTCCGGATGGAACTGCACGGCGAAGCGCGAACCATCGGCCAGCGCCGCGGCGAAATCCTTGCCGTAGTGGCCGCGTCCCACCACCTGCTGCGGCTTGCCGGCCTCGACGTAGTAGCTGTGCACGAAGTAGAAACGCGCATGGTCGGGAATCTCATGCCACAGCGGATGTTTCACCGCCTGCGCCACCTCGTTCCAGCCCATGTGCGGCACTTTCAGCCGCTCACCGTCTTCCACCAGATCCTTGCCGAAGAAGCGCACCTGACCGGGGAACAGGCCGATGCAATCGACCCCGTCGTTCTCCTCGCTGCGCTCGAGCAGCGCCTGCATGCCCACGCAGATGCCGAGAAACGGCCGATCCTGGCTGACTTCGCGCACCAGCGCATCGAACTCCAGCCGGCGGATCTCGGCCATGCAATCACGGATCGCGCCAACCCCGGGGAACACCACGCGATCCGCCTCGCGAATCACCTGGGCATCGCTGGTCACCAGCACCTTGCCGGCACCGACGTGCTCCAGCGCCTTAGCCACCGAGTGCAGGTTGCCCATGCCGTAATCGATAACAGCGACCGTCTGCATTTAGAGTACGCCCTTGGTCGACGGCATCTGCCCGGCCATGCGCGGGTCCAGCTCGACGGCCATGCGCAATGCGCGGCCGAAGGCCTTGAATACGGTTTCGATCTGGTGGTGGGTGTTGGTGCCCCGCAGGTTGTCGATATGCAGGCTGACCAGGGCGTGGTTGACGAAGCCCTGGAAGAACTCCTGAAACAGGTCAACATCGAAGCCACCGACCACCGCGCGGGTGAAGGGCACGTGCATCTGCAGGCCGGGGCGACCGGAGAAATCGATCACCACCCGCGACAGCGCCTCGTCCAGCGGCACGTAGGAGTGGCCGTAGCGAGTCATACCCTTCTTGTCGCCAATGGCCTTGGTGAAGGCCTGGCCGAGGGTGATGCCGACGTCTTCGACGGTGTGGTGGTCGTCAATATGCAGATCGCCCTTGCACTCGATATCCAGGTCGATCAGGCCATGGCGGGCAATCTGGTCGAGCATATGTTCGAGAAAAGGCACGCCGATGTCGAAGCGCGCCTTGCCGCTGCCATCCAGGTTGATCGAGACCTTGATCTGGGTCTCCAGAGTATTGCGCTCGACCAATGCCGTACGTTCGGCCATCACCTGCTCCAGAAATTGCTCACGGAAAAAGGCCGACATTATAGGCGGCCCTGGCGCCGGGCGGCTACCGGCGCCAGCCGGATGGAAAATCTATCGACGCAATAAGCCAGAGCCTTGTACTGCGCCGGCGCTTGTCTTGAGGAGGAAGCAATGCCCGTCGTCGTCGAATCGATCAACCACCCGTCCGCCCAGGACGGCAGCGATTTGGCGAAGATTTACGCCGAACCTGGTCAGCCCCAAGGATCAGTTGGAACATTAGGCCCTGGCCGCGCGCTTGGGCCTCATGCTGGATAGCCTCAACTTGTAGCCCGGATGAAATCCGGGGAAATGCTGAGGCAGTCACCACTGCACCCCGGATTGCATCCGGGCTACGACTGGATAATGCCTGACACGTAGGAGTCAGCTTGCTGGCGAGTTTTCTTCTCGAATCGCCAGCAAGCTGGCTCCTACAACAACTGTCCCGACCGTGGCCACCAACCCAACCACACCAACCAGAGCAAACTGGCGACGCACAAGCATGCCAGCAGCACAGCGAGCAACCACTGCCCCGGCGCCAGCCACAGGCCCCAGCCCAGCGCCAACCCAGCCATTGTCAGCAGCCGCCAGCTCTCCCAGCGCCACAGTTGCCGCTTACCCTCGAACAACAGGCCCAGGCTGACGCAGCCACTCAGGATCACCAGCACCAGCAACCCCGCCTGCCACAGCGCCGCTTGCCGGACACTGGCGAGAAACAGCAGCGCCAGCGCATTGATCAGCACGAACTGAACAAACGCATAAGCCTTCAGTCCGGCCGGATACGCCCGCTCGAACTTCTCCGTACCCATCTGCGGCCACGGCGTACCGCGCACATCAGCCGGACGCCAGCCGGTGGGCATCCACCACAGGCGCAGCTTGTCCCACCAGGAGCGAGTGGCCAACGCATCGCACCACAACAGACGCCACCAACTGAACTGCAGGCGGATCGGGTCGAAGGTGCTGACCGGGGTCGTTACGCCGTAACGTACCGGCTCGCGCTCCTCGGCATGGGTGCCGAACAACCTGTCCCAGCAGCTGAACACCCCACCATGATTCTTGTCGATGTAGGCGTCGTTCTGCCCATGGTGTACGCGGTGCAGCGAGGGGGTGATCAGCAGGTATTCCAGCCAGCCGAGACGCCCGACATGCTGGGTATGAATCCAGAACTGATAGACCAACTGCACGCCGAGCAGCAGCAAAAACAGTGGCAACGGCAGCCCGAGCAAGGCCAACGGCAAATAGAACGGCCAGTCGAACGCGGCCTGCAAGGCACCCTTGCGCAGCGCGGTGGACAGGTTGAAATCCTCGCTGGAATGATGCGGCTGATGCGCGCCCCACAGCAGGTTGTAGCGGTGCAGGGTGCGGTGCGCCCAATAGAAGCAGAAGTCCACCGCGACAAATCCAAGCAGCCAGACCCAGGGCGAAGTGGCATCCCACTCGAACCAGCGCGCATGCTCGTACAGCCAGGCGTACGGCACAACCAGCAACAGGCGCAGCGGCCCCTCCAGCAAAACCCGCAGCACCGCTGTATTGATGCTGGTGCTGGCATCGGCCAGGCGATAGGTGTGCCTGCCGCTATACCGCTCGTAGGCCAGTTCCAGCAGCATCAAGAGGATGTACAGGGGGAACGCCATCACCGCGACATTCATGCTCAGCTCTCTGCTCTTATTGTGTTGGCCAGCCTCGGCTCGCCATATTCCGGTGCACACCGATCCTCCTGCAAAGCCTAACCCTGGCATCCTCAATGCGCGGCAGCCAAACCCGCCAAATTTGAGCACCGCCCACGCCATGCACAGTAGCGGCAGATCTGTTAGCGGAGCCTCCAGCCTCGACGCAGGCATACTGGCATTCGGCCAAAACGGACAGAGCCAAGGGAACCGCTCGGCGACGTTCCCATCCAACCAACTGCGCAGCAGCGTCTGCCGAACTTGCCCCGCTATCCGACCTCAAATCAGCAAGGCTGAACCCCTGCCTGGCGATTGCGCATGCAGGGCGCCCCTGATCAACACGCTCGGCGCTATACTTTGCCCCCTCTATTCAAGCCATTCACAACAAGGACGCGTCCATGAAAGCGCTCGGCAAAATCCTAGGTCTGTTTTTCCTCGGACTGCTGCTGATCATCGTGGCCCTGGGCTTCGCCCTGACCCACCTGTTCGACCCCAACGACTACAAGGACGAGATCCGCCAATTGGCCCGCGACAAGGCCAACCTGGAACTGACCCTGAATGGCGACATCGGCTGGAGCCTGTTCCCCTGGCTCGGCCTGGAGCTGACCGACGCCACCCTGGCCAGCGCCAGCACCCCCGACCAGCCCTTTGCCGACCTGCGCTTGCTCGGCCTCTCCGTGCGCGTACTGCCCTTGCTACGCAAGGAAGTGCAGATGAGCGACATCCGCATCGACGGGCTCAACCTGAATCTGCAGCGTGACGAGAAGGGTCATGGCAACTGGGAGGATGTCGGCCGTCCGGCGCCATCCGCCACGGCCTCGACCGAGACCAGCGGCAAGGCACCCGCCGATGGCGCCAGCACAACCGAGCCGAGCTCGACCAGCAGTGCTCAGCCGATCAAATTGGATATCGACAGCCTGATCGTCAACAGCGCGCGCATCGACTACCACGATGCACAAAAAGGTCAGCAGTTCAGCGCGGAAAGCATTCAGCTGACCACCGGCGCTATCCGCGAAGGCGCCAGCATTCCGCTGAAACTCAGCGCCTTCTTCGGCACCAACCAGCCGGTCATGCGCGCACGCAGCGAGCTGCAGGGCGAGTTGCGCTTCGACCGCGCACTCAAGCGCTATCAGCTGGAAGACGCCAAACTCAGCGGCGAAATCTCTGGCGAACCCTTCAACGGGCAAACCCTGAACTTCACCGTACAAGGCCAACTGCTGGTCGACCTGGCCGCCCAGATTGCCGAATGGAACAGCCTGAAACTGTCGGCCAATCAGCTGCGCGCGCTGGGTGAGTTGAAAGTGCGCGACCTGGACAAAACCGCGAAACTCGCCGGCGGCCTGTCCATCGCTCCGCTCAACCTGCGCCAGTTTCTCCAGGGCATCGGTCAGCAGTTGCCGCCCATGCGTGACGACAAGACCCTGAGCCAATTCGAGATGGTCACCCGCCTCAGCGGCAGCCCGACCAGCCTGACCCTGGAAGAACTGCAGCTGAAGCTCGACGACAGCAGCTTCACCGGCCAGATCGCCGTTAGCGACTTCGCCAAGCAAGCCCTGCGCGTGCAACTGCAGGGCGACAGCCTGGATCTCGATCGTTACCTGCCGGCTAAAACCGAAGAGGCCGAGACCGCACGCAAGGCCGAGGTCAAGGAGAGCGTCGCCGATGCTGGCGCCAATGGCAGCACCAAGCTACCCAAGGCGCCGACCCAGCAAGCCTGGAGCACCGCCGCGGTGCTGCCGATCGAGCAGCTGCGCACGCTCGATTTACAAGTGACCTTGAACCTCGACCAGCTCAGCGTAGAGCAGCAGGTCATCAGCAAATTCAAGCTCAAGGCCAAGAGCCGCAGCGGACTGCTGAGCCTGGAAGAAATGCGCGGCAATCTTGGCAAGGGTAACTTCGACGCCAAGGCGACGGTCGATGTACGCCCGGCCGTACCGCTGCTGAGCATAGAAAAAAACCTCAGCCGCATTCCGGTCGAGCCTTTCCTCAAGAGCGAACAACAGCCGTCGCCAGTCAAAGGCCTGCTGGACATGCAGGCCAACCTGACCACCAACGGCAACAGCCAGAAAGCCTGGATCGATGGCCTCAACGGCACCGCCAGCTTCGCCCTCAACGACGGCGTACTGGTCGACGCCAACCTGGAGCAGCAGCTGTGCCGTGGCATCGCCACGCTCAACCGCAAGGTGCTGACCAGCGAAGCGCGCGGCAAAGACACCCCCTTCGAAACCCTGCAGGGCAACCTGACCTTTCGCAACGGCGTCGCCAGCAACCCGGACCTGCAGGCACTCATCCCGGGGCTCAAGGTCAATGGTCAGGGTGACCTGGACCTGCGCGTGCTCGGCCTCGACTACCGCGTCGGCATCGTCATCCAAGGCGACCAACACCCGATGCCCGACCCGGCGTGCCAGGTCAATGAGCGCTACGTCGGCATCGAATGGCCCGTGCGCTGCCGTGGCCCGCTGGAGCTGGGCGCCAAGGCCTGCCGCCTGGACCAGGACGGCCTGGGCAAAATTGCCGCACGCCTGGCCGGTAGCAAGCTGACCGAGAAACTGGAAGAAAAACTCGGTGACAAGGTCAGCCCAGAACTCAAGGATGCGCTCAAGGGTTTGTTCAACCGATGAGTCCCGAGCAATTCTCCGCGGCGGTACTCGACTGGTATGACAGCCACGGACGCAAGGACCTGCCCTGGCAACAGGGCATCAACCCTTATCGGGTCTGGGTCTCGGAAATCATGCTGCAACAGACCCAGGTCAGCACCGTACTCGGCTACTTCGACCGCTTCATGGCCGCACTACCCACAGTGCAAGCCCTGGCCGAAGCACCGGAAGACGAAGTGCTGCACCTGTGGACCGGCCTGGGCTACTACACCCGCGCGCGAAACCTGCAAAAAACCGCGCAACTGATCATGGCCGAGCATGCCGGCGAGTTCCCCGCCGATGTCGAGGCGCTGACCGCCCTGCCCGGTATCGGCCGCTCCACTGCGGGCGCCATCGCCAGCCTGAGCATGGGCCTGCGCGCAGCCATCCTCGACGGCAACGTCAAACGGGTATTGGCCCGTTATGTGGCCCAGGAAGGCTATCCCGGCGAACCGAAAGTCGCCAAACAGCTATGGGACGTGGCCGAGCGCTTCACCCCTCAGCAACGGGTGAATCACTACACCCAGGCGATGATGGACCTCGGCGCCACGCTCTGTACCCGCAGCAAGCCGAGCTGCCTGCTATGCCCGCTGCGCAGTGGTTGCCAGGCCCACCTGCTGGGCTTGGAGATCCGCTATCCAATCCCCAAGCCGCGCAAGGCACTGCCACAGAAGCGCACCCTGATGCCCCTGCTGAGCAACAGCAGCGGCGAGGTTCTGCTCTATCGCCGACCGTCCAGCGGCCTGTGGGGCGGCCTGTGGAGCCTGCCAGAGCTGGACGACCTGCAGGCCTTGGAGACCCTGGCCAACCGCCACAGCCTGCAACTCGGTGAACGCCGCGAGCTGGCCGGGCTAACCCACACCTTCAGCCACTTCCAGCTGGCCATCGCACCCTGGCTGATCCGGGTCGAGAGCCAACCGGCCAGCGTGGCCGAGGCCGACTGGCTCTGGTATAACCTCGCCACCCCGCCGCGCCTGGGCCTTGCCGCCCCAGTGAAAAAGCTGCTGAAACGCGCGGCCGACGTATTGAATGCAGGACCGATTACTGGAGAACAACCATGACTCGCACCGTGATGTGCCGCAAACACAAGCAAGAATTGCCCGGCCTGGAGCGCCCGCCGTACCCGGGCGCCAAAGGCGAAGACATCTTCAACAACGTCTCCAAGCAAGCCTGGGACGAGTGGCAGAAGCACCAGACCCTGCTGATCAACGAGCGTCGGCTGAACATGATGAACGCAGAGGACCGCAAATTCCTTCAGGCCGAGATGGACAAGTTCCTCTCCGGCGAGGAATACGCCCAGGCCGACGGTTACGTGCCACCCAGCGAATAAATCAGAAAGCAGCCCGAATACAATCCTGGGGCCTGCGACGGCCCCGTAACTTCCCGGAATTGCATCCGGGCTAGCCGATTGCGTCGACCAGATTCTACTAGTTGCAGCTAAACACCCGTAATCGCTAAATATTTTCCAACTCGCGCTTGACAGGCATAAGCCAAATCCGTCTAATAGCGCCCCGTTGCCCAGGTAGCTCAGTCGGTAGAGCAGGGGATTGAAAATCCCCGTGTCGGCGGTTCGATTCCGTCCCTGGGCACCACTAATACCGAGAAACCCCAAGCGAATTTAACCTCCTTGGGGTTTTTTATTGCCTGCAGTTTGATGGCGCCTGAAGCATTTCTGGACCAACCGCTTCGCAGCCCGCACAGGCTCACTTCAGAAGAGCTTGCCTACGGACCAATCCAGGACATCAGAAATTGGCAAAGCACTCTCAGAGAGCAGCCAGAGCGGCTCAGAGCGGGGAAAACGGGTAGGTAGTACGTTCCGATGACGAAGTCCCACTGCATCTCTCCTGCGACTGTTGTCGCTGAGCGAAACTGACCCAGGAGCTCAACTACCTCTGCTCGTTTTTTGAGCAGAGGCACACAGAGTGATCAGCATCGAAATGATGGGCAAATTTCGGCGGATGTATTTCCGCGACAAGCTGTCGCTGCATGAGATAACCAAGCGCACTGGGTTGGCGCGCAACACAATCCGCAAGTGGGTCAAGGCACCGGAGGCCAGGCAGCCGGTGCACCATCGCCGCGCGGTCTTCAGCAAGCTCAGCGCGCTTTCACCCAGCCCGGGTCGACTCCAGCCATTCGCACCCGCCCGCGCTGTTGAAGAGTCAGGCATGCGACAGAGTCGCGTGGCCTTATTACCTCAATGCCATTGCCACAGCCTTGGCAGCGTCCTCGATGGCGCGTTCATCGTAGGGTGCAAAACCCAGTACCAGCCCCGGTGGACACGGCTTCACGCAATAGCGTGCCAGCGGCAGCACATCGATACTCGCCGCCTGCAGACGAGCGAAGGCGTCCTGCTCACTACCCACCTGCAGGTTGCAGGTGATATCCAGTCCGGCGCGAATTTCCGGCACCTCGATCAGCCCCTGCCAATGACGCTGAGCGGAATCGGCGAACGCCTCGGCGCGTGAGGCGTAGATCTTGCGCATGCGCCGCACATGGCGGTCGAAATGTCCCTCATGAATAAAGTCGGCCAGCACCGCCTGCGACAGGCTGTTGGCATGGCGCGACATCAGCGCGGCGGCACGGGTAAAGCTTTCCAGCAAATGCTCTGGCAATACCAGGTAGGCCAGACGGATAGAGGGGAACAGTAGCTTGCTGAAGGTGCCGGCAAGAATCACCGACTGCTCCGCCGCCGGCATTGAGCGCAGCGCCGGAATCGGCTTGGCGATAAAGCGGTATTCGCTGTCGTAGTCGTCCTCAAAAATGTAGCTGCCGCTCTGCGCCGCCCACTGCAACAACGCCAGCCGCCGCGCCGGCGACAGTTCACCACCCAGCGGGGCCTGACGCGAAGGGGTGACGTAGGCCAGCCGGGCATTAGGGGCTAGGCGCACGCCCTCTTCCACCTGAATGCCGAATCCATCCACTGGCACATCGACCCGCTGCACGCCCGACACATCGATCAGCTGGCGCGCCCCGGGGTAGCCGGGATCTTCCATCCACACTTGGGAGTCGCCCGGAGCCAACAGCCGCAGGCAGAGGTCGAGGCCTTGCTGCACGCTGTTGAGCACCAGAATGCGCTCGGCGGGCACCTGCACACCGCGGGCGATGGCCAGGTAGCCGGCGATGGCCTCACGCAACGCCGGCAGCCCGCCAGGGTCCGAATCCAGCAGGATCGACAGGCGCGACGCACGCAACTGCTGGATATGCAGCTTGCGCCACAGATCGACCGGAAACGCCTGAGTGTCGCCACGGTGCGGAAAGAACGGCCGCAGCCCCGGCATCACCGACCGCTGCGCAAACACCGGGTTAATCGCATCCAGCCGCTCGATCCACGGCGTTGTCGGCGGCGAGCGCGGCGCTTCCACCTGAGCCACGACCTTGCGCCGTACATAGCCGGCGTTGAGCGTGGCATCCGGCAACACCTGGCAAACCCGAGTGCCGCTGCCGGTCTGCGTCTCCAGATAGCCCTCGGAAAACAACTGCTGATAGGCCGCCTGAGCGGTACCCCGCGCCAGCTGGTAATGCTCGGCCAGGGCGCGCGTGCTGGGCAGCTTGCTGCCGGCCGGCAGACGCCCAGCGAGAATGGCGCTACGCACCGCCTCGTACAGCCAACGCTGCAGGCTAACGCCCGGTTCAGGCATGCCCAGTGGCAGGAAGACCACCTGCGGTGGCGATTTCTCGGGGGGCATGGCTGCTCCAAAGTGGACCAATTATTTTCAGCAAGAATGGATCAATACGCTAATCCAAGCCAGATGCAGAATCACTCCCGTCTTCAGCCAACAGCCTTTCTCTTCACTACGGGAACTCACAACATGAAACAGCAAATTCTGATCATCGGTGCAGGCTTCAGTGGTATGTGGAGCGCGCTCAGCGCCGTGCGCCTGCTCGATCAACAGCAACGCCTGGATGTAGCCGTCACCCTGCTCGCGCCACAGGCGGAACTGCGCGTGCGCCCACGTTTCTACGAAACCGACCTGGCCAGCACCGTCGCCCCGCTCGGGCCGCTGTTCGATACCGTGGGTGTGCGCTTCGTCCAGGGCAGCGCCACGCAAATTGATGCGGCGAGCAAACGCGTGACCTACCGCGACGCTTCGGGCAACCAAGCCGAGCTGCGTTATGACCGCCTGATCCTCGCCTCCGGCAGCCAGGTGGCCCGCCCACCACTGGAAGGTATCGAACATTTCACCTTCGATATCGACAGCCTGGAGTCAGCGCAAAGACTCGAAGCGCACCTACGGAGCCTGGGCCAGCAGCCAGAGAGCGCGGCGCGCAACACCGTGGTGGTGGTCGGCGGTGGCTTTACCGGTATCGAAACCGCCACCGAAATGCCGGCGCGCCTGCGCGCCATCCTCGGTGAACAGACGGACATTCGTGTGATAGTGGTGGATATGGCCAAGCAGGTGGGCGGTGCCTTGGGCGAGGAACTTGCCAAGATCGTCGCCGACGCCAGCGCCAGCCTGGGCGTCACCTGGCGACTCGGCAGCCCGGTTTCCAGGGTCGATAAACACGGTGTACAGCTCGGCAATGGCGAACGCATCGCCGCCAGTACGGTGATCTTTGCCGTGGGCGTGAAAGCCTCACCGCTGACCCGGCAGATCAATGGTGAGCGCGACCCACATGGCCGCCTGCACGTCGACCGCAATCTCAAGGTGCTCGGCCAGGACGCCATCTACGCCACTGGCGACACCGCCTACGCGGCCGTGGACAACCTGGGCAACCACGCCCTGATGACCTGCCAACATGCCATCGCCCTGGGCCGTTCAGCCGGCAATAACGCCGCAGCGGATCTGATCGGCGTGGCACCGATTGCCTACAGCCAAGCCAAGTACGTCACCTGCCTGGACCTAGGCGGCTGGGGTGCGGTATTTACCGAAGGCTGGGAGCGCAAAGTGGTACTGACCGGCAAGGAAGGCAAGGAGCTGAAAACCCAGATCAACACCCAGTGGATCTACCCGCCGGTAGCCGATCGGGAAACGGCCCTGGCTGCGGCCGACCCGCTAATCCCCGTGGTGGCTTAGGCGCTTCCCCGCCGCATCTTTGTAGCACCTACTGAGCACCGTCAAAGTCACGGCTGCGCCTGAGAACGGAACCATGCCTCCCCCTCACTGATCGTCACGCCATTGAAGCCGCCTGGATAAAAAGCGGTCTATTCGCCCTAGCCAGGGCGAATAGACCGCCGCCAGCCCGCGGAAATACTGGCTTTTCCAATCTTCCTGAATTCGCTAATATCATAGCGCCACGATGGCACTACGGCGCACCCCAAGGAAAGTCAGACTACTTGCCCAGAGAAACTGGTGCAGCCACAGGAGAGAGATACGAATGGAATCCACTAAAGCTGAACAACGCCAATACCATGCAATGCGCGCTCACATCGACCAATTACTGGCCAAGGGCTGGTCAATTTCGGGGCGCGATCCTCTCCGCCTGGAAAGTGCCGGCCACAGCTGCATCGTGCGCCACGGCATGCTGATAAGCGACATCGCCTCATCAGCTAGGGCCGCCTAGAAACACCAACTGACAGTTGCCGTACTTGCAACAGAAAAGGCTGCCTGCCGCCCATCCACAGCAATTTGGCTTTCAGCCTTGCCTTCACCCCGCCGCGCACTGCAAAAGCCCCATCAGCCCTTCGGGCTTTTTGCGCCTGCGCGACAGACAACTGTAGCGATGCGACAAGCTCGCGACCACGCACCCTTTACTCGCGCTTGCCTGCTTGGCGCTCGTCCTGGCGCTATGCTAGCGTGACGCTTCGCCAGGAAGGCCCGTAGACTGCCGGAGTGCTTCCGCATAAGAAGAGGACACCCAATGGCCGAGGCCACGCCCGCGCTGGAAATCCGCAACCTGCACAAACGCTTCGGCGACCTTGAGGTGCTCAAAGGCATCTCCCTGACTGCCCGTGACGGTGACGTGATCTCCATCCTCGGCTCCTCCGGCTCCGGTAAATCGACCTTTCTGCGCTGTATCAACCTGTTGGAAAATCCCAACCAGGGACAGATCATCGTCGCGGGCGAAGAGCTCAAGCTCAAGCCCGGCAAAAATGGCGATCTGGTTGCCGCCGATGGCAAACAGATCAACCGGCTGCGTAGCGAACTGGGTTTCGTCTTCCAGAACTTCAACCTGTGGCCGCATATGAGCGTGCTCGACAACATTATCGAGGCACCGCGCCGGGTGCTCGGCCAGAGCAAGGCCGAAGCGACCGAAGTGGCCGAGGCATTGCTGGCCAAGGTCGGCATCGCCGACAAACGTCACGCTTATCCCAACCAACTGTCCGGCGGCCAACAGCAACGCGCAGCCATTGCCCGTACCCTGGCCATGCAGCCGAAAGTTATCCTGTTCGATGAGCCCACTTCGGCGCTCGATCCGGAAATGGTACAAGAAGTGCTTAGTGTGATCCGCGCGCTCGCCGACGAAGGTCGCACCATGCTGCTGGTTACCCACGAAATGGGCTTCGCCCGCCAGGTGTCCAGCGAAGTGGTATTCCTCCACCAGGGTCAGGTGGAAGAGCAAGGATCCCCCGAGCAGGTGTTTGACAACCCGAGCTCGGCGCGCTGTAAACAGTTCATGTCCAGCAATCACTAAATGGAGCTACATCGCATGCAGAAGTATAAGAAAATCCTGCTGGCTGCGGCCGCCACCCTGGCCTTCGGCACC
The DNA here is from genome assembly GCF_000498575.2 of Pseudomonas taeanensis MS-3. Taxonomy (GTDB): domain Bacteria; phylum Pseudomonadota; class Gammaproteobacteria; order Pseudomonadales; family Pseudomonadaceae; genus Aquipseudomonas; species Aquipseudomonas taeanensis. The sequence goes on along the minus strand of NZ_AWSQ01000001.1, from coordinate 1,118,514 downwards.
AGCGCCGTCGCTGCTGACAAACTGAAAATCGGTACCGAAGGTGCGTATCCCCCCTTCAACCTGATCGACGCCAGCGGCCAGGTGGTCGGCTTCGATGTGGAAATCGCCCAGGCCCTGTGCGCCAAGATGAAGACCGAGTGCGAAGTGGTCACCTCCGACTGGGACGGCATCATCCCCGCATTGAACGCCAAGAAATTCGACTTCCTGGTGGCCTCGATGTCGATCACCGAAGAGCGTCAGCAAGCAGTCGATTTCACCGAGCCGTACTACACCAACAAACTGCAGTTCATCGCCCCTAAAAGCAGTGATTTCAAAGCCGACAAGGACAGCCTGAAAGGCAAGGTGATCGGCGCCCAACGCGCAACCATCGCCGGCACCTGGCTGGAAGACAACCTGGACGGCGTGGTCGATATCAAACTGTACGACACTCAGGAAAACGCTTACCTCGACCTGTCTTCGAGCCGTCTGGATGGCGTATTGGCCGACACTTTCGTCAACTGGGAATGGTTGAAGAGCGAAGCCGGCAAAGACTTCGAGTTCAAGGGTGACCCGGTATTCGACAACGACAAGATCGGCATCGCCGTGCGCAAGGGTGATCCGCTGCGCGAAAAGCTCAATGCCGCGCTCAAGGAAATCGTTGCCGACGGCACCTACAAGCAGATCAACGACAAGTACTTCCCTTTCAGCATCTACTAAGCCACCGGCGCTGCGCCGCCTCCTGGGCGGCGCAGGCTTCTGAGCCCCTATGAATTTAGACCTCCACGGATTTGGCCCGGCCCTGGCCGCCGGCACGCTGATGACCATCAAGCTGGCCCTCTGCGCGCTGAGCCTGGGGTTGTTGCTCGGCTTGCTCGGTGCACTGGCCAAGACTTCGCCGTACAAGCCGCTGCAATGGCTTGGCGGCACCTATTCGACCATCGTCCGCGGCGTTCCCGAACTGCTCTGGGTACTACTGATCTACTTCGGCACAGTCAACCTGATGCGCGATATCGGTGAGGCCATCGGTCATCCCGGGCTTGAGTTAAGCGCCTTCGCCGCCGGCGCCATCGCCCTCGGTATTTGTTTCGGCGCCTATGCCACCGAGGTGTTTCGCGGCGCTATCCTGGCTATTCCCAAAGGCCACCGCGAAGCCGGCCAAGCGCTAGGCCTGTCCACGCCACGTATCTTCTGGCGCCTGATCCTGCCGCAGATGTGGCGTATCGCCCTACCCGGCCTGGGTAATCTGTTCATGATCCTGATGAAGGACACCGCACTGGTGTCGGTGATCGGCCTGGAGGAGATCATGCGCCGCTCGCAGATCGCCGTAACCTCGAGTAAAGAACCTTTTATCTTTTTCATGGTGGCGGCCTTCATCTACCTGGGCCTCACCATCCTTGCCATGATTGGACTGCACTTCCTTGAGAAACGTGCCGGCCGCGGCTTCATCAGGAGCGCCGCATGAATTGGGAAGTGATCATCAAGTGGCTGCCACGTCTGGCTGAAGGCGCCATGCTGACCCTGGAACTGGTTGGCATCGCAGTGATCGCCGGGCTGATCCTGGCTATCCCCCTGGGCATTGCTCGTTCATCCAAGCATTGGTACGTGCGCGCCGTGCCTTACGGCTACATCTTCTTCTTCCGCGGCACGCCACTGCTGGTGCAGCTGTTTCTGGTCTATTACGGCTTGGCCCAGTTCGACGCGGTACGCCAGGGCCCACTCTGGCCGTACCTGCGCGATGCCTACTGGTGCGCCATCCTGACCATGACCCTGCACACCGCCGCCTATATCGCCGAGATCCTTCGCGGCGCCATCCAGGCGGTACCACCGGGCGAAGTCGAGGCCGCTCGCGCCCTGGGCATGTCGCGCTGGCAAACCATGCTCTACATCATCCTGCCGCGCGCAGCACGTATCGGCCTGCCAGCCTACAGCAACGAAGTGATCCTGATGCTCAAGGCCAGCGCCCTGGCCAGCACCGTCACGCTGCTGGAGCTGACCGGCATGGCGCGCACCATCATCGCCCGCACCTACCTGCCAGTGGAGATCTTCTTCGCCGCCGGGCTGTTCTACCTGGGCATCGCCTACGTCCTGGTGCGCGGCTTCAAACTGCTGGAACGCTGGCTGCGCGTCGACGCCTGCCAGGGCCGCTGAACCCGCAGGGGCATAGCTGCCCCGGCCACCATGCTTAGCGACAGAGTCAGCATGCACGACCAGCCTCTTAGCGGTGCCACCTTGCTCCAGCGCTTTCTAGCGCTGGATGATTTTCTGACCACGCACCAGGCGCTGTGGCGGCCAAGGCCGTTCACCCTGCGACAACTGCCGTGGGAGGCCGATCACCCCGAGCTGGCTCAATGGCTCAGAGCGCGCAACCTGGAACAAGCCGAAGCCGAACACAATCAACCGCAACAGCTGGCAGCTCCGGCGCCCTTTGCTCAGCTGGCCCAACAAGCCGGCGCACTGACCCGAGTCGGCGAATTCTCCAAACAGCCGACGAATGAGCTGCCCGCACGCTTCTCAACCGACGTTCCGGGGCGCAAGTGGCAGCAGATCCTGGCCTTCGGCAGCAGTCTGCAGTTCCAACAAACGCCCCAGCATTGGCTCGACTGGTGCGCCGGCAAAGGCCACCTCGGTCGCGTACTGGCCCATGACGGACGCCCACTGACCTGCCTCGAGCACAACCCGCAACTGGTACATAGCGGGCAGAGGCTCAGTCAACGCCTTGCTCTTAGCGCCCTGCATATCGAGCAGGACGTGCTGGCCGTCGACGCCATAGACCAGCTCACCCACGAACACACCCCGGTCGCCCTGCATGCCTGTGGCGACCTGCATGTACGCCTGCTGCAACTGGCCAGCAGCGCCGGCTGCCGCCAACTGGCGCTGGCCCCCTGCTGCTACAACCGCATCAGTACACCCAGTTATCAGCCCCTGTCCTCAACTGCGCAGGCCTCCGATCTACAGCTCTCGCTGGACGACCTGGGCCTGCCCCTCAGCGAGACCGTCACCGCAGGAGCAAGAGTCCGCCGCCAACGCGACCTGTCCATGGCCCGTCGCCTGGCCTTCGACATCTTGCAACGCGAACTACGTGGCATCGATGAGTACCTGCCTACGCCCTCATTATCGCCAGCCTGGCTGAAGAAAGACCTGGCCGACTACTGCGCAGACCTGGCTGCCCTGAAAGGCCTTCCAGCCCCCAACCCATTGTACGATTGGGTAGAACTGCAGACCCAGGGTTGGCAACGACTGGCTCAGGTGCGCAACCTGGAACTGCTGCGCGCCTTGTTCCGCCGCCCACTGGAACTGTGGCTGGTGCTCGATCGCGCCCTCTACCTGCAAGAACAAGGCTTTACCGTCCGCCTCGGTAGCTTTTGCCCTCAGCGACTCACCCCGCGCAACCTGCTGCTGCTCGCTGAACGCCCCTGAGTTACCCACAGAGCCTGTGGATAACTGTGTTGATAGATTCTGAGCAAACCCCCATAACGTCACTCCCAGGCACCTCTAAAGCACCTGCTCGCTTTTTAATCAAAAAACAAACCCCAGTAAAAACAGCCATTTACGGCGAACAGCGACACAGCGCACAAAAACAGCGCACGATCGCTCCAGCTATCTCTCACTTGTGCATAAGGATTTTGCTGCTGATAGCCGGCCCAGTATTTTTCTGTAGCTAGACGGCTTTACTCGCGCAAATGAATGGATATAATGGCGGCCCTGAAATGCCGGTATAGCTCAGCTGGTAGAGCAACTGACTTGTAATCAGTAGGTCCCGAGTTCGACTCTTGGTGCCGGCACCATACAAATCAAAGGGTTACGTGAAAACGTAACCCTTTTTTGTTGCCAAAAATTCTTTCGGGGTGTACTTGGGGTGTACCTTTGACAGAGCCGCACCTCTGCATAGGATTGTCGCGCCCGCCCTAGCTAGAGGGTCTAGGACTGACGTTCATGAGCATAGTGAACTGAGTGTCCCAGCAGTTGCCACGGCGACTCATCCTCTGTTTGATTCGATAGCGCCACAGCATTTGGCGGAACTCGATGCTGGTGTAATGGCTACCTTGGTCAGAGTGAAACACCAGCTGCTGCGGACAACCACGGGACTCGAAGGCCACGCGCAAAGCCCGCGTTGTAAGTTGCTAGTCCGGCCGAGAGGAGAGTGCCCAGCCACGATACGGCGCGCATATAGATCCATAACCGCCGCCAGGTAGATCCAGCGATTACCCGCCCAGACGCAGGTCACGTCACCGCACCACACTTGGTTGAGCCCACTCACTGTGAACTGCCAATCCAGCGCGTTAGTCGCGATGGCGCTCTCACCATCAGCTTCGCGATTACGATGTTTACGGTATTCGGTGCTGAACACTCGAGCCTCTTTCATCAGGCGTCCGGGCAGAAAACGTCCCACCATGACACCCTGTATCCGCAGCGCCGCTGACAGTCTTCTGGCCCAGGCTGAGCCTCGGCTTTGTAGATGAAGCTCAGTGGCCAGCTGACGTAGAGCAACCCGCTGATGATCTATTCGGCGGAGTCGTGTGCAAGCGTCATAGACACTTCTGCGTTTTACGCCAAACACTCGACATAGTTCGGCTCGTGGATACCGCTCGCCCAATGCCTCAATCAGGCTTACTGATCGAGGGAGTCCGACATAAAGAGAGCGGTAGCCTTTTCTAGGATCTCTTTCTCCCGCTCCAAGCGCCGTACCTGGGCCTCCAAGTCTTGTATGCGCTTCTGCTCGGGAGTCATGGCCATGCTGCGGCGGGTGTTGTGCCACCACGCTCGCTGCGCAATTGCTTCAGCCATCGACGTAATGCGGTCGGGCCTACATCCATCGACTTGCAGGCTTCGGGAGTTGAATAGCCTTGATTCGGAACCAGGCCGGCTGCTTCGAGTTTGAACTCTGTACGGAATGATCTTCTGTTCACGTAAACACCTCATTGCCGGGCGAAGCTTAACGCCCTATTGGGGTGTCCAGAATCATTGAGCCACAACAGTATCGAGCAGATAGTTCGTGGAATAGGCGAAGAACGCTGGGCCTCCCGGTGCCGCCGCCCAATGGGCTTGAGGATCCGTTAGCGATAGGCGCTTCGGCAATGTTTCAGCCCCCCTCATCGAGTGCCTCAAGGTATTCACCCACGCCGCAGGTGCTCAGGGATGGATCGCTCCAGTTGACCGGCTCATCACCTAGTACGCCGCGCTGCCGACTTGCATCCGCTTTGATGATGTTGGCGTCTACAGCAAACCCTTCGCCTTTGACCGAGCCTGCGTCCATGCAACGACGCAGCACCTCATTGAACAACTAGAGAAACAAGTCGCTATCTCAAAAACGGCCGTGGTGCTTTTGGGAAAAGGTCGAGTGATTAGAAACTTCATCTTCAAGGCTAAACCGGAAGAACCGACGGTAAGCCCGACTCAGATGGGCCTCTGCATACAAGCGACGCTCGGAGCGATGCCATAGCAGTAGCCCACGATCAGCATGCTGAGCATCAGTTCAAGATCTATCGACGAGCGTCCAATCGGTCTATAGAAATCGGCTAGGTAATGGCGCAGGTCGCTGAGGCCGAGGCACTGATCAATGCTGCGCAGAAGGTGATTGGCTGGGATGTTATCTTCAAGGTTCAACGAGCAAAGCAGCCGCTCCTGTCAACTCGATAACTGTCCCATCATGCTGTTTGATCTCCCGCCAGCCAATAAGGCGATTTTGTCGTAGGCCAGGCAGGGGAGCTATTTTTCAACAGAGTCGACCAAAAGCAGCCATTGCCAACAGCATGCGGAGTTATCGAAGTGCATTCGATGCGGTTCGTGTCCATAAGACTAGGCGATACTGTCTATATTTTTGGACACAATAGCCATTGCTTTACGCTGGAGTGTCCAGTTTTTCAGAACAGTTTATTCATTCGACACATGCAATACATATAAGATATTGATTTATATAGAAATTTAAAACTGGCACAGAAATCGCTTTAGTAAACGAGCTTACCGCTAGCGCCTCTGCAATGAGGAGCACCGCAGTTGAAGCCGCCTTATCCAGCCACTGTTCAAAAAAATACAATAAAAAGGAACTCCAGCATGCATACAAAGCAACAGCTAACCCGCCTAACCCTTGGTGTCACCGCAGCTGCGTTACTCACCAGCAGCTTGCTGACCAGCCCGGCGATGGCCACCGAAAAAATTCGCTGGCAGGTGCCACTCGCCTTCCCATCGCACTTGGTGGGTTTGGTTACCCCAGCGAAGCACCTGACAGAATCGCTCAAGACTATCTCCGCCGGTGACATTCAGCTGCGCTACTATGAGCCGGGCGAACTGGTGCCGCCATTCGAGATCATGAATGCAGTGAGCAGCGGCAAATACCCGGCCGGCTATACTTGGGTCGGCTATGACCAAGGCAGCATCCCGGCCCTGCCACTCTACTCCGGAGCCCCCTTCAACTTGGAGCCGCCCGCCTACGTGGCCTGGTACTACCAGGGTGACGGCAAGAAGCTGCTGGAGGAAATTTACGCCCCGCACAACATCCACCCGATGCTGTGCAGCATCATCGGCCCGGAAGGTGCCGGCTGGTTCGCCAAGCCGATCACCCAGCTGAAAGACTTCGACGGCCTACGCATCCGCTTCGCTGGCATTGGCGGCAAAGTGCTGGAGAAACTCGGAGCCTCGGTCACCATGATCCCCGGCGGCGAGATCTATCAGGCGCTGGAGCGCAAGACCATCGACGCCACGGAGTTCTCCCAGCCGGCGATCGACAAGATGCTAGGCCTCGACCAGATCATCAAGAACTACATCATGCCGGGCTGGCACCAGACCCTGACCACCTCGCACCTGCTGGTCAACCAGGACGTGTGGAACAAGCTTGAGCCGCAGAGCCGCGCGCTGATCGAGATGGGTTGCGAGTCGGCCACCCTCAAGGGCCTGGCCGAGAGCGAGTGGGCCCAGCCGATCGCCCTCGCCGAGTACCAGAAGGAAGGGGTAAAGGCCCAGGTCCTGCCCGAGCCGGTGCTGCGCGAACTGCAGCGCGTGACCAACGAGGTGCTCGACGAGATCGCCGGCCAGGACGCCATGTTCAAGCGCGTGCTGACCAGCCAGCGCGAGTTCATGAAACTGCACGGCACCTGGCACAGCATGGGTTACCTGCCACGGGACTTCTACCAGCACGACTGATCACGCACCCGAACCTGCCCGGGCCCGGCCATGCCGCGGCCCGTTGCGTCTTCCTGCCTGATACGTGCGAGGTTTTCCCGATGCAGCAACCTGCTTCTGCCGATCCGCTGGTCACCGCTGACCTGCCCAACAATCGCCTGTCCTGGCGCCTGGACCACCTGATTGTCGCCATCGGCCGGGCCAGTGCCTGGCTGTGGCTGGCGGTGCTGGGGGTGGTACTGAGCAATGTGTTCAGCCGTTTCGTCCTGGCGCGCGGCTCGATCGCCCTGGAAGAGCTGTCCTGGCACCTGTTCGGCGCCGCGATGATGCTGTCCCTGGCCTATGCCGTGGTGCGCGACGACCATGTCCGCGTCGATGTCCTGCGGGAGAAATTCTCCCTGCGCCTGCAGGCCCAGATCGAACTGGCGGGCATCGTCCTGCTGGCCCTGCCGATAATCGGCCTGATGATCGACAGCCTGATCCCCTATGCCTACACCGCCTTCGTCTATCAGGAACACTCGCAGGCGCCCAGCGGGCTGCCCTACCGCTTCCTGTTCAAGAGCGTGTTGCCGCTGGGCCTGATCCTGGTGGCCGTCGCCCTGGTTTCCCGCGCCTCACGCTGCAGCACCCTACTGTTCAACTTCCCCCGGGCCATTAGCGTGCCCGCCGATGACCGCAATGGCGGCCATCCGCATCCCTGATCACGAGGCTGAAGTAATGGGTCTGGAACAACTGCTTGTCATTGCCATGTTCGCCAGCTTCATGGGCTTGCTGCTGCTGGGCTTTCCCGTGGCTTGGTCGCTGGCCGGCATCGGCCTGGTCTTCGCCGTCACTGGCCATGTGCTAGTGGAATATTTCGACGCCGACCTCTGGTACACCTGGAGCGGCACCATCAGCGTGCTCGATGCGCGCATCTACGGCATCGTCGCCAACGAGCTGATGGTGGCGCTGCCGCTGTTCATCTTCATGGGCATCATGCTCGACCGCTCCGGCATCGCCGAACGCCTGATGCACAGCCTGGTTCGGGTGTTGGGGCCGCTGCGCGGCGGCTACGCGATCACCGTGGTGATCGTCGGCGTGCTGCTGGCCGCCTCCACCGGCATCGTTGGCGCCTCGGTGGTGCTGCTCGGCATGCTCTCGCTGGGGCCCATGCTGCAGGCCAACTACAACAAGAGCCTGGCGGTCGGTACTGCCTGCTCGGTGGGCACCTTGGGCATCCTAGTGCCGCCGAGCATCATGCTGGTGCTGATGGCCGATCGCCTCGGCACCCCCGAGGCCTCGGTCGGTAAGCTGTTCATGGGCGCGTTGATTCCAGGCATGATGCTCGCCTGCCTGTACATCCTCTACATCGTTATCGCGTCCTGGCTGAAGAAGGACTTCGCCCCGGCACCGAAAAACCGCCAACCCCTCGACGGTCGCGCCCTGATCGACGTGTTCTGGGCCGTGGTGCCGCCGCTGGCGCTGATCCTCGCCGTGCTCGGTTCGATCTTCTTCGGCATCGCCACCACCACCGAGGCCTCGGCGGTTGGTGCCGCCGGCGCCCTGCTGATGACCGGGATCGGCCGCCGACTGAACCTGGCCATGCTCAAGGAGGCGCTGTACCAGACCAGCCGCACCACCGCGTTCATCTTCGGCATCTTCATCGGCGCCACGGTGTTCGCCGCAGTGCTGCGCGGCCTCGGTGGCGATGACGTGGTGCGCGCGGCACTGACCGGCCTGCCGTTCGGCCAGACCGGCGTGCTGCTCACCGTGCTGTTTATCACCTTCCTGCTGGGCTTCTTCCTCGACTGGGTGGAGATCACCCTGATCATCCTTCCGCTGGTGGCGCCGGTGCTGTTCTCCATGGGTGTCGACCCGCTGTGGTTCGCCATCCTCTTCGCCCTGTGCCTGCAGACCTCGTTCCTCACCCCGCCGGTGGGCTTTGCCCTGTTCTATATCAAGGGCGTCTGCCCGCCCGGTATCACCACCCGCGACATCTACCTGGGCGTGGCGCCCTTCATCGCCCTGCAACTGCTCGGTCTGGCTCTGGTGTTCAATTTCCAAGAGCTGGCCACCTGGCTGCCCAACGAGGTGTATGGCGGACCGTAACCCCCATCCCCGAGCCTGTCCGATGGACGCTCGAGGGAGCGTCTTGCCTGGGCCACACAGCGGCTCCCATAATCCCTTGCACCTCCTTTGGAATATCAGTTGCCATGGCCATATCCAGCGAAGATCTCGATCAGCACGGTCTGATCGTCGGGGTGTCTCCCGAGCGTTTCCGAGCTGTGGCCATGCCGCTGCTCTTCGATCACCTCAACGCCCAATGTGAAGGCACTATCGCAGTAAACCGCCAGGCACGGATCGTCTGGATCAACGACAAGTACGCTGCGAAAGTGGGTATCAGTGATCCCCATAACGTGCTCGGCATGGAGGTCGAACAAGTTCTGCCGGCGAGCAAGCTGCGCGAGGTGGTAGATAGCGGTCAGCCGAGCATGCTCGATCTGATGGCCTTCGGCAGTGAGCACTTCGTGGTAACACGAATCCCGCTACGCGACGAGGACGGCACTCTTGTCGGTGCCCTGGGTTTCGTCCTATTCGATCGTGCACGCCACCTGAAACCCTTGATGGCCAAATTCAACGTATTGCAGAACGAGTTGCTGGCCACCCAGAGCGAACTGGCCAAGGCTCGCCGCGCGCGCTACACCATCGCCGGGTTCATCGGTGCCGGCGCCGCAGCCAGCGAGGTCAAACGCCAGGCCCGGCGTGCTGCCCAACTGAACGCCACGGTGCTGCTTCGTGGCGAAACCGGAACCGGCAAGGAACTCCTGGCCCAAGGTATTCACAACCTGTCGCCACGGGCTAACGGGCCTTTCGTTGCGGTCAACGTTGCTGCCATCCCTGAGACCCTGGTCGAGGCTGAACTGTTCGGCACTGCCCCCGGCGCCTTCACCGGCGCCGACCGTAAGGCGCGCATTGGCAAGTTCGAAGTGGCCAACGGCGGAACCCTGTTCCTCGACGAGATTGGCGATCTGCCGCTTGCGCTGCAGGCCAAGCTGCTGCGAGTTCTGCAGGAGCAGGAGGTCGAGCCACTCGGCTCCAACCAAGTGAAGTCGCTAAACGTACGCGTGATCGCCGCCACCCATATCAACTTGGAAGCCAAGGTCGCCGCCGGCCAATTCCGAGACGATCTGTATTACCGCCTCAACGTGCTAGCCCTGCACGTGCCCCCACTGCGCGAGCGCTGCGAGGACATCCCGACCCTAGTTGAGCACCTGCTCGACGATATCGCCAACCGTTCCGGCCAGGCGCCCATGGAGCTAAGCCGCGAGGCCCTAGCGCTACTGACTCGACAAGCCTGGAAGGGCAACGTGCGAGAACTCCGCAATCTGCTGGAAAGAGCACAGCTCGACGCAGAAGGGCCGCTTCTCGACGCCGCGCAGTTGCAGCCGCTGTTGACCACGCGGGGCCTAACGGCGCAAGCACAGTCGACAGAACCGCTTGATACCGCACCAGTCAAGGGTGCTCCACTACCCCTCCTAGCAGAAAGCATGGCCCAAGCCGAACGCCAAGCCATACAACAAGCATTGGCGGCCTGCAATGGTAACCGCCGACGCGCCGCCAGCGAGCTGGGCATCTCTCGCGCTAGCTTGTACAACAAGCTGCAACACCACGGGCTTAGCCAACGCTGATCGGCTGTTCCAAAAAACTGGACAGCGCTCTCCTTACAGCAACGCTCAGATAAACATGTCCATGCAACTGGACACAAAAACACCCTACCTACTCCCTGTTAGCCCACCGACGAAATTCTTGTCGACGGGCGCAAAGCCCCGCCTCACAAGCCCCCGCCGCCTCCATGACGATTTTCCTGAGGTCGACTGATCAATCTGGCACGTCTTTCGCTCTAGTAATCACAGACGCGCTGGGCTGCCTTCCCATGACGCAAAACGTTGGTGCACCACAGGTGCACTGACAGACAACAACAATAACTAAAGGACTCCCTTCATGGGCAACCTCGGCACATCGCTGTCCCTCGCCCTCGGCGCTCTGCTCTTTGCTCCTCGCTCCATAGCCATCGCTGCTATTCGCCCCAGAGTTTCTGAAGGCCATGCGGGAGTGTTCCATGCCTATAGCCTGGAGCTACGCGAGTCCCTGTAAGTCTTGAGTGAACACGCGATCCCGCCTCTTAGGCCCGCACTTTTCTAGAGCTCATTCGAGTTCCACGATGCTGCACCGGCAGGCATTGCCCGGACGGCCGTGAGCAACAAAGCAGCAACCACAATAACTACAAGAGGAAACACCCATGCGATACAAACCAAAACTCACCTGTCAGCTACTCGCCAGCAGTATCGGCCTAGGGCTCTGCACCCCGACCTTTGCTGCCTTCGTCGACGACAGCACAGCCGTGCTGGATACGCGCAACTTCTATATGAACCGTGACTTCCGCCAGGACTCCGCCACACAAGCTAAGGCTGAAGAATGGGCCCAGGGATTCATGCTGCGCTTTGAGTCCGGCTATACCGAGGGCCCGATCGGGCTCGGCCTCGATGCCACCGGTTCCCTAGGAGTCAAGCTCGACTCAAGCCCGGATCGAAGCGGTACCGGCATCCTAAAGAGCGACCGCGAAGCGCCGAAACGTGCTCAGGATGAATACGGCGAGGCGGGCTTCACGGTCAAGTTGCGGGCGTCGAAAAGCACCCTCAAGCTCGGTACCCTACAGCCGGTATTGCCTGCATTGATGCGCAACGACAGCCGCCTGTTGCCACAGACTTTCCGGGGTGCCTGGCTCAACAGCAATGAGGTGGAGGGCCTGAGCCTGGACCTCGGACGGATCGACAAGGTCAATTTGCGTAACTCCTCGGATAACGAGGAGATGACCGTCTTCAAAGGCGGCAAGCGCAACATTGTGCTGGGCAGCAGTAAAACCAGCGACGAATTCCTATTCGGCGGCGGCCGCTACCAGTGGACCCCGCAACTGGCCACCAGTTATTACTACGGTGGTCTTGATGGTATTTACCAGCAGCACCTAGTCAACCTCGTGCACCAGTTTCCACTGGGCGAGGGTCAGAGCTTCAAGTCAGACATACGCTTCGCCCGCTCTACCGATGACGGCGGCAGCAACGTCGATAACGACGCCTTTGGTGCACTATTCACCTATCGCATTGACGGTCATGGCCTCACCGCCGGTTATCAGCGCCTGAACGGCGATACCGGCTTCGCCTATATCGATGGTTCGGACAATGCGCTGGTCAACCTGGTACAGATCAATGACTTCGGTAATCAGGACGAACGCTCCTGGCAACTGCGCTACGACTTCGACTTCGCCACTATTGGAGTACCGGGACTGACGTTCATGACCCGCTACCTGTCCGGAGACAACGTCGATCGCGGTGTGGGCCTGAGCGAAGGCAAGACCTGGGAGAGAAACACCGACATTGCCTATGTGGTGCAAAGCGGTCCGCTGAAAAACGTCGGCCTGCGTCTGCGCAATGCCACTACACGCAGCAACTTCGGCAGCGATCTGGACGAAAACCGCTTTATCGTCAGCTACAGCTTACCGCTCTGGTAAGACAGCTTCGGCACATTCCGATTACTCCGTGTGTAAACCTTGCCGGGCACTAGTGGTCCGGCCTTTTTACCAGTCGGCTGGACAGTCGAGTTAGTTATCGCAGCAGGTTTAAATCGGCTGGCAACCTAATCGCGCGAGAAGTACTTGGAGTTCCGCCCTTTCTAAGGTTGGTCATCTGCATAAAGATTCCCTCTAAATGATAGGTATGTCGCAATCACAAGAGTTTGACGCACTTTAGATCAACGGTCTGGCTGAACGCGACACAGTGCGTAACCACGGCCCTGCATGACCCGTTCACACTTAATATATTAATGATCAGGAGACTTTATGATACTTAGTGGAAAAACCGCCCTGATTACAGGCTCGACCAGCGGTATCGGCCTAGGAATTGCCGAGGTATTTGCCCGTAACGGCGCCGATATCATCCTTAACGGTTTCGGCGACTGGCAGGCCGCGGCTGATCAGCTTTCCCGCTTTGGGGTGCGCGTCGGCTATAACGACGCCGACCTCGGCGATCCCGCTCAGATCGAGTCATTGTTCGATTATGCCCGCCGTGAATTTGGTCGCGTCGACATCTTGGTCAATAACGCTGGGATTCAGCATATTTCGCCTGTGGAGAGTTTTCCAATTGAGCGCTGGGATTCGATTATCGCGCTCAACCTTACTGCGGTATTTCACTGCACGCGACTCGCTTTACCTAGCATGCGTGAGCAGAATTGGGGGCGCATCATCAACATCGCTTCAGTGCATGGCAGCGTTGGCTCCAGCGGCAAGGCGGCCTATGTCGCAGCTAAACATGGCGTGCTCGGGTTGACCAAGGTGGTGGCATTGGAAACTGCCCTAAGCGGTGTCACCTGCAATGCCATCTGCCCCGGCTGGGTACTCACCCCGCTCGTACAGCAGCAGATCGATGCACGAGTCGCCGCCGGCGAGTTGCCCGAACAGGCGCGCACGGCGCTGCTGGCTGAAAAGCAGCCGTCTCAGGCATTTGTTACCCCGCAACAGTTGGGCGAGCTGGCACTGCTCCTCTGCAGCTCAGCTGCGGAGCAGGTACGCGGTGCAGCCTGGAACATAGACGGTGGCTGGCTGGCGCAGTGAGGTGAAGTACCCGCCTTTTGCACTTGGCCGCGCCGCCCTGCCTGGCAAGAGAAGCACATTGCTATGTTTGCCGCCGCCTGATCGGCGCTCCCTGGATAGGTGCATCAGTCAGACCATGCAGTCCTTGCCTGGCCCGGCGATGATGGAGCAAGGCGTGGCATGAGGCACGCCGGTCGCTTCATCCGACGCATTGATATCCGCATCCACCAAGCGCAGGGTGTATAGGCTCGCCAAATAATGTTCCGTTACCGGAAAAAGCTATGTCAGCCAAGAGCATGCAGAGGCGGATGGACTGCAATATCTAGCCTGTATTTACTTACAGCAAACTCTGGCTCGCACAGACGCTCTCACATCGTGCTGGGTAGACGCTCATAATTCAGATCGTGACTCCGACACACATACTAATTTGAACACTCGCCAGCTTGAATCATTCACGCGCGCGGCAGAGCTGAAAAACGACCGAATCGACTAAGAAATCAAATTCCGAGTAAGTCCATAAAAACAACTACAACCTCCACATATATTCGGAGACCTCTATGAAGTGGAAAATACGCAACATGGTTCTGTTGCTGTCGGTTATCCCAGCCCTATTGCTAGCTCTAACTATTCAGTTGCTAGCTTTCTCCGAGCAGAGGTCTTTTGGGGAGCGAAGCATCGAGCAAACGCGTCAAACTCTAATTAAATCCCGTCAAGACGAGTTGGTTCACTACCTCGATATCGCATACAGCACCATCAAGCCGCTCTATGATGGGGAGGATGCTATGTCCCCTGCGGTTCAAGAGGAAGCTAGACGTCGACTACGGGAACTTCACTACGGGAAAGACGGTTATCTATTTGGTTACAATGACAAGGGCGACAGAATATTTCTAGCCGGCAAGGACGAAGGTAAAAATTTTTGGGACCTGAAAGACAGCCAAGGTATCTATGTGGTTCGAGAGCTGGTCGCTGCCGCAAAACGCGGCGGTGATTTCTTGACCTACTATTTCCCCAAGCCCGGCAATGACAGCACCTCTTACCCTAAGCTTTCCTACAGCATCTACCTCGACAAATGGAATTGGACAATCGGTACCGGTTTTTACATTGACGATATGGATGCCCTGATCGCCGACCAAATGCAACACCAACAGAAAGTAATGGAGGCTATGCGCTGGAAGCAATGGGGGGTCATGGGAGTTCTACTAGTCATGATGAGCATGGCCGCGGCCTACGTAGCCCGTAGCATAGCCAAACCGCTGCTCCTGCTGACGCATAACTTGCAAGCACTGGCTTCTGAAGACGGTGACCTCACCAGTCAACTACCTATAGATGGAAATGAAGAAACGGCTCAATTGGCGGGCGCCTTCAACAGCTTTGTGGGGAAAATCCGTGCCATGGTGGTGGACTTGGCTCGCTGTGCCCAGTTGCTGCAGGAGCGCAATGAACAACTTAAGCAAAGCGCTCAACATGCCGCGGACGCACTGACCCTTCAGAGCAAGGATGCCGAACAAGTGGCACATGCCATGGAACAAATGGCCTTAGCTACACATAACGTTGCGGAATCGGCTCAAAGCGCAGCTTTATCGACCCGACACACCAATGACCAAGCCAAGGTCATGCGAACTAATGTAGAAGAAATCATTAATACTATAGGCGGTTTAGCCCGTGAAATAGAACAATCAACACAAGGCATCCAGACGCTGGGTAACGATGTGGAGTCAATCAGCTCCATTCTTGATGTTATACGTGCAATCGCCGATCAGACCAACCTACTTGCCTTAAATGCCGCAATCGAAGCTGCCCGTGCAGGTGAACAGGGACGTGGCTTTGCCGTGGTAGCCGATGAAGTACGTTCGCTGGCTCAGCGTACCCAGCAGAGTACTGAGGAAATCCAAAATAAGATCAGCCAACTGCAACAGGCGGCTAGGACTGCCGTGAGCAATATGCAGGGCAGCCTCAAGGGTAGTGAAACTGCTGTCACCAAAGTTAACATCGCAGGGCAGATCCTCACTGGTGTGAGTTATGCAGTATCTGAGATCCACGGTATGAACAGCCAAATTGCTACAGCTGCTGAAGAGCAGTCAAACATTGGCGTAGAGATCAAGCAAAACCTTTCGCGTATCAGCAAACATATCCGAGAAACCCAGGTCATCACTACGCGAAACAACGACATGTGCTTAGAACTTGACAAGTTGTCGCAAGAATTAAACCTGATGGTAAACCGCTTTAGGGTCTAATGTTGCTCAAGGCGGAGGCTTGGCAGAACTATCCGAGAAGAAGATTTGACTACTACACCTATTCTACACATATACAATTACTCATCTCAGGGCAGAAATTAGCATGGCGCCCGAATAGGGTCTAGCCAAGACTTCCCGTAGCGAATCCTGTCATCAGGATTTTCTTCAGGGAAGGTCTGCAGTAGCTCGGTATTTCCCGTCAACTTCAGCCTTCGTCGATTTTGAAAGCGAGCGCCGATCAACATCAGCCAGTTGGCCCGCTCATTTCTCTATTCTTGGCCGTCGTGAGCACTTCGCAATAGCCATTTTCCGTATTACAGGCGCACCTCTCCTGCGTTCGTCAGCAAATGTCAACGCACCATCCTCAGGTTCGACAGTGCGAACAGCGTCATCAGTTGCACGGTGTTCTTGGCCAGGCCACGGAAGCGCACCATCACGTAGAGGTTGCTAATGACAGCGAGCTCTAAACGAACGGTTGCAGAGGATGCGCCCTCTCCAAGTCGCTGATCTCAAAACGCTGCAAAGTCAGATGAGTAAGCTCCGCGAAGCTCTTCTGCGAAAGTGGACGGTCAATCCACCTATCAATTCGCCCCCTTCTAATGATCGCTTACAAACAACGCAAAAGGCTCACCGCATGATGGGCCTTTTGCGTTTCTGACTGACCGGCGCCCACTGAATGGAGGTCGACAGCGCGCAGGGACTCAGCACCCTCCCCACTGGGACAAGGCGCTAGCCGTTAACTGACCGGCTCCATTTCGCCAACCAATCTGTGCACCAGTTCGGCAGCCGGCATCTCGCGAGCCAGCGTTGCTCCTTGCCCGGCCCAGTGTGCGGCGAAGTCAGAATTACCTTGGGCACTGGCCACCGCGTGCAGGGCCTTGGCCGCGTCATAGGCGATCGGGTAATCCGGCAACGGCGGCACTCCAGCGGCCCCTACTGGCATGTACATACGATTGATCATCCCGCGTGCCGGACGGCCTGAAATGGCCGAGGTGATCTGCGTATGGCCGGCCCGCGCGCTTTTCAGCGTGTCACGGTACGCTGCGTTGGCGGCGGACTCGGGGCAGAGAATGAAGGCGGTGCCCAGCTGAGCGGCAGCGGCGCCCAGCGCCATGACCGCTGCGATAGCCTGACCATCCATGATGCCACCCGCGGCGATCACCGGCAGGCGTTGGCGCTTGACCAGCAAGCGCACCAAGGCCAGCGTGCCGATAGCCGCATCGCCCTGCTCCGGCGCGAAGACCCCGCGATGCCCGCCCGCCTCGACGCCCTGGGCAATCACGCAATCGACGCCCGCCTGTTCGATTAATGCGGCTTCTTCCGGCGTGGTCGCACTCGCCAGCAGGCGGATACCGGCGTGTTTCAGCGCACGAATATGCTCGGCAGATGGCAACCCGAAGTGAAAGCTGACCACCGCCGGTCTTTCGAGCAGCAACATCTCCAACATGTCTGGGTCATCGAGGAAGCTCTTGTAGATCTCCTGCAACCCAGCGGGCGGAGCCGCGTCAAACTCGGCAAACAAGCCGCGCAGATGTTCCAGCCAGGCCGACTCACGTTGCGCGTCCGGCATCGCTTGGCGATGGCAGAACAGGTTGACGTTGAACGGCTTGTCGGTGAGCCCACGGGTCTCGGCGATCATCGCCCGCGCCTGCGCGACCGTGCTGGCACCGATACCGATGGAGCCGAGCCCGCCGGCATTGGACACTGCGGCCGCCAACTGCGGTGTGGACACGCCCACCATCGGTGCCTGGATGATCGGATGCTCGATACCGAGCAGGCGCGTGATACTGTCGTTCATAGTCATTCCCCTCTACGCCGCCAAGGGCGCCGTGCAGTTCCAAGCGCGGCTGAGCCCGCTTGAACATCTGAAAGAAGTGCCGGCAGTCGCCACCGGCATCCGCATTGTCTTGATCGAGCCATAGCGCTGGCCATACCCAGGCCTCGCCCCTCACTCCGGCTTATTGAGCTTATCGTCACGCAGATCACGCCACCCGGTAACGCGGGCATGCCATTGCGGCTTCGCCTGCGACACCAGCATCGCCAGCGCCCCGGCCAGCATGCCCCAGAAGGCTGCGCCGATCCCCAGCAAGGAAACGCCCGAGGCAGTGACCAGAAAGGTGATCAGTGCCGCTTCACGCCGCGGTTCATCCTGCAACGCACTGGCCAAGCCATTACCGATAGTGCCCAGCAGGGCCAGGCCGGCGATCGCCTGAATCAGCTCAGCGGGAAATGCCGAGAACAACGCAGCCACTGTCGCGCCGAAGATACCCACCAGCAGGTAGAACACCCCAGCCGCCACGGCCGCCGTATAGCGCTTTTGCGGGTTCTCATGAGCCTCCTTGCCTGTACAGATGGCGGCAGTGATGGTCGCCAGATTCAAGGCGTAACCACCGAAGGGTGCCAGTAGCACGGTGGCCACCCCGGTCCAGCCGATCATCGGGGAACTTGGCGTCTGGTAGCCGGACGCCCGCAGCACAGTCAAACCCGGGACGTTCTGCGACGCCATGGTGACGGCGAACAGCGGCAGTGCCACGCTGATCATGGCTTGCGTGCTGAACAAAGGAGTGACGAACTCAGGCGTGGCCAACACCAGGCCGACCTCATCGAAGTTCAACATGCCCCGCGCGGCGGCCAAACCGACACCCAGCACCAGCGGCGCCACGACCGCATAGCGGGGCAACCAGCGGCGCGCCAGTAAATAGGTGACGAACATGGGGAAGACCAGCCCGAACTGGCTGTGCATCGCCGCGAACGCGTCCAGCCCAAAGCGCAACAGAATGCCTGCTAGCATCCCGGCCGCGATCGCCGCGGGGATACGCTCGGCCATCCACTCGAACCAGCCACTGAAGCCACAAAGGGCAATCAACAGGCCGCAGACGATAAACGCCCCGGTAGCCTCCTGCAGCGTCACCCCGGCGCCGCCGGTGATCAGCAGCGCAGCCCCGGACGTGGACCAGGCGATGGCAATCGGCGCCCGGTAGCGCAGGGACAGGGCTATCCCCGTGACGCCCATGCCGACACACAGTGCCAGTATCCACGAGCCGATCTGGGCGGACGTCGCACCCAGCGCCTGCGCCGCCTGAAATACCAGCACGGCGGAACTGGTAAACCCTACCAACACCGTTACCAACCCGGCATTGATCGCCGAGAGGGACATATCCCTGAAAAAACTCATACACACGCCCTCTAAACCTGTTACCTCGGCATGCAAGCCGCGAAGGCCCTTCGAACTGCTGCCCAAGGGCCTTGCGGTGCTTACGCGCAACGCCTCACATCGATGCTTGTCGCTCGTCTTCGATTGCCTTGACGAAGGCCGGATGCGCCTTAACCGCCTCGAGCATGCCTTTCACCTTGTCGCTCATGTGGATGTCGACAGGGAAATAGGCGCCCCAACTGGCATACACAGCCAACATCATGTCGACGATGCAAATCCGCTCGCCGCAAACGAAGGGGGTCCGGTTCAGCTGACGGTCTACCGCAGCCCACAGCGCGCTGATCGTGTCGCTGGCAGCATTCAACGCATGCTGCTTAACCGTGCCATCTTCGAGGCTGCTGCCGAGGAAGAACAGACGACCGTAGGCCGGATGCAGGGTCGCGTTGGCGAACATCAGCCACTCGATGAAGCGGGCTCTCTCAGGACCGCTGGGCGGCAGCATCCGATGCTGATGTTTCTCCAGCAGGTAAAGGATGATCGCCGCACCTTCGCGGATGACCTGATCGTCATCGACCAACACCGGCACCATGCCGTGGGACTCGAATCGATCGAAATCAGCGGCGTGCTTGCGATCAATCAGCTCAACCCCTTGCTCAAGTTCATTGAGCAAGGCGTGGATAGCCAACGAGCAGGCGCCGGGCGAGTAATACAGTCGGTACATGATGTTCTCCTATGGGGGTCAAACGGACACTCTGCGAGCGCGGCTCTGCACCCAAGCGCAGACAATGACTCTCGAACCGAGCGGATCGGCTGCCGAGCACAGCCAACAACGTCATGGACCATGGGCCGCCAGATCGTTTGATCAGGTCGCGCCCTTGTCCGATGTCGCCGGCGTATCCGTGGAGAAAGCCTACCCAGCCATGGTTACTTATGTATACCTACATTCTTTTAGTTGCTAAATTCTTCGGTAACCATCCGGTAACTAGCTTGCCAAGGAGTCGAACATGCTGCCCAGACGAAAGAATCGCGTCGCCCATCCCCCGCCCAGCTGTCCGTTGAGCCAATGCCTAAACATCATCGGCGGCGCCTGGACCCCTAACATCATCTGGTACCTGAGCCAGCACCCGCGTCGATTCAGCGAGCTGAAAGCCGATATCCCGGGCATTTCGGCCAAGGTCCTCAGCGCTCGGTTGAAGAAGCTCGAAGCTGACGGCGTAGTGGTCCGCGAGGTGCTGCCGACCTCGCCACCCAGTGTCGAATACAGCCTGTCGATCCTCGGCCTGGAGCTGAAACCCGCGATTGAGGCGATAGTCGCGGTCGGCCATCGCCTCAAGGAACTCGAACCCGCGCATGCGACACTTGCAGGCAAGCCGCTCAGTCGACAAGCTACGCGGCATATTTCCGGTCAGTAACAGAGGGCGATGTTTTCATGCGTATTTTGGTCACCGGTGGCGCGGGCTTTATTGGCTCGGCACTGATCCGCCATCTGCTCAACGACACCGAGCACCAGGTGCTCAACCTCGACAAGTTGACCTACGCCGGTAACCTTGAATCCCTGGCCAGCATCGCAGACAGTTCTCGCTACCAGTTCCTTCAGGCCGACATTATCGACCAGGTGGCGGTCAGCGCCGCGCTGGCGCAGTTTCAGCCCGACGCCATCATGCACCTGGCCGCCGAATCCCATGTCGACCGTTCCATCGACGGCCCGGCGGCGTTTATCCAGACCAATATCGTCGGCACCTACAGCCTGCTGGAAGCCAGCCGCGCCTACTGGTCGGGCCTGGCGGGGGCGCACAAACAGGCCTTCCGCTTCCACCACATTTCCACCGATGAGGTGTATGGCGACCTGCACGGCGTCGATGACCTGTTCAGCGAGAGCACGCCCTACGCGCCGAGCTCGCCCTACTCGGCCAGCAAGGCCGCCTCCGATCACCTGGTGCGCGCCTGGCAACGCACCTATGGACTGCCGGTACTGCTCACCAATTGCTCGAACAACTACGGCCCCTACCACTTCCCGGAGAAACTCATCCCTCTGGTGATCCTCAACGCACTGGATGGCAAGCCACTACCGGTGTATGGCAACGGCCAGCAGGTACGCGACTGGTTGTATGTCGAGGATCATGCCCGCGCCCTGCTCAAGGTGGTGAGCGAGGGCCAGGTGGGCGAGACCTACAACATTGGCGGGCATAACGAGCAGAAGAACCTGGAGGTGGTGCAGAGCATCTGCGAGCTGCTGGATGAGCTGGCGCCGCGCGCGCCGGCGGGATCCTATAAGGAGCAGATCAGCTTCGTCGCTGACCGCCCAGGCCACGACCAGCGCTACGCCATCGACGCCGGCAAGATCGAGCGCGAGCTGGGCTGGAAGCCAGAGGAAACCTTCGCCAGCGGCCTGCGCAAGACCGTTCAATGGTACTTGGCCAATCTCGACTGGTGCCGCCGCGTGCAGGATGGCAGCTATCAGCGCGAGCGCCTCGGTGCCCTCAAGGAGCATGACAGATGAAAGGCATCATCCTCGCCGGCGGCTCCGGCAGTCGCCTGCACCCGATCACCCTCGGCGTGTCAAAGCAACTGCTGCCGATCTACGACAAACCGATGATCTACTACCCGATCTCGGTGCTGATGCTCGCCGGCATCCGCGACATCCTGATCATCTCCACCCCGGATGACCTACCCAACTTCCAGAAGATGCTCGGCGACGGCAGCCAGTTCGGTGTGCGCTTCAGCTATGCCGAGCAGCCTTCTCCGGACGGTCTGGCCCAGGCCTTTCTGATCGGCGAGTCGTTTATCGGCGACGACTCGGTGTGCCTGATCCTCGGCGACAACATCTTCCATGGCCAAGGTTTCGGCGAGCAGCTCAAACGTGCGGTCAACGCCCCCTCTGGGGCCAGCGTCTTCGGTTACTGGGTGAAAGACCCACAGCGCTTCGGCGTAGTGGACTTCGACGCACAGGGCCGGGCATTGTCGATCGAGGAAAAACCCGCCAAGCCGAAATCCCATTACGCGGTCACCGGCCTGTACTTCTACGACAATGCGGTGATCGAGATCGCCAAGGCAGTGAAACCCTCGGCCCGCGGCGAGCTGGAGATCACCGACGTTAACAATGCCTACCTGCAGCGTGGCGATCTGCGCGTCGAACGCTTCGGCCGCGGCTTCGCCTGGCTCGACACCGGCACCCACGACAGCCTGCTGGAGGCCTCGCAGTACGTACAGACCATCGAACATCGCCAGGGCCTGAAGGTCGCCTGCCTGGAGGAAATCGCCTGGCACAATGGCTGGATCAACCGCGCGCAACTGCTCGAACAAGCCCAGGC
This sequence comes from Pseudomonas taeanensis MS-3, assembly GCF_000498575.2. Lineage (GTDB taxonomy): Bacteria > Pseudomonadota > Gammaproteobacteria > Pseudomonadales > Pseudomonadaceae > Aquipseudomonas > Aquipseudomonas taeanensis. The sequence continues at coordinate 1,096,098 of NZ_AWSQ01000001.1, read as the reverse complement.
CTTTGGCAAGACTGGTTATGGCCAGTACCTGTTCAGCCTGGCAGAGGAACACGCATGAAGGTCATCGTCAGCGACCTGCCGGAAGTACTGATCCTCGAGCCAAAGGTATTCGGCGACGAGCGCGGCTTCTTCTACGAGAGCTTCAATGCCCGCGCCTTCGCCGAGGCCACCGGCCTGCAGCGCGAGTTCGTCCAGGACAACCACTCGCGCTCGCAACGCGGTGTGCTGCGCGGCCTGCATTACCAGGTGCAGCAGGCTCAGGGCAAGCTGGTGCGGGTCACCGCCGGCGAGGTCTTCGACGTGGCGGTGGATGTGCGTCGCGGTTCACCGAACTTCGGCCGCTGGGTCGGCGTACAGCTGTCCGCCGACAACAAGCGCCAACTCTGGGTGCCGGAGGGCTTCGCCCATGGTTTCCTGGTACTCAGCGAGTTCGCCGAATTCCTCTACAAGACCACCGACTACTACGCACCTGAACATGAGCGCTGTATCCGCTGGGACGACCCGACCCTGGCCATTAACTGGCCATTGAGCGAAGCGCCGCAGCTCTCTGGCAAAGACCAGGCCGGCCTCAGCCTGGATCAAGCGAAGCTGTTGCCATGAAGATTCTGTTGCTCGGCCAGCACGGCCAGGTCAGCCGTGAGCTGCAATCGGCCTTGCTGGACCAGGCCGAATTGAGCGTGCGAGGCCGCGAACAGCTGGACCTGGCTAAGCCCGAGCAGATTCGCCAACAGGTACGCGAACTGCGCCCCGAACTGATAATCAACGCCGCCGCCTACACCGCGGTGGACCAGGCCGAAAGCGAACCCGAGCTGGCCTTCGCGATCAACGCCGTGGCGCCTGGCGTGTTGGCCGAGGAAGCTTCCGCGCTGGGTGCGCCGCTGATCCACTACTCTACCGACTACGTGTTCGACGGCGAAAAGCTGACGCCCTATGTCGAGAGCGACCCGACCAACCCGCTCAGCGTCTATGGCCAGAGCAAGCTAGCCGGCGAACGGGCGATTCAAGCCGTTGGTGGCGAGCAGCTGATTCTGCGCACCAGCTGGGTCTATGCGCTGCACGGGTGCAACTTCCTGCTGACCATGCAGCGCCTGCTGCAGGAGCGCAAGGAACTCAAGGTGGTCGCCGACCAGATCGGCGCGCCGACCTGGGCCGGCAGCATCGCCAGCACCACCGCCCAACTGATCCAGCACTGGCGGGATGGCCAAGCCGGGCCTTGGGGCCTGTACCACCTCGGCGCCCAAGGCGAAACGTCTTGGTTTGGCTTCGCCAGCGCGATCGCCGAGCAGCTGCGCGCCGCTGGCAAGCCCGCTGGTCAGCTGCAGCCGATCCCGAGCAGCGCCTATCCCACTCCGGCGCAGCGCCCGCTCAACTCACGCCTCGACTGCAGCCGCCTGCAACACGACTGGCAGATCCAGCTGCCGAACTGGCACGACGCCCTGCTCGAATGCTTGCGCAGCCCGCGCTGAAGCTCGAATGTGCATAATGCGCCTGTCTCCCAGGCGCTTGATGTTATGACCGCAACCCTCCCTTCACCGAAACGACCGCGCTGGCGCAGCCTGGCCTTGCTGGCCCTGCTCCTGACCCCCTTGCTCTGGCCGCTGCAACAGTTGGCCGAACGCTATTACAGCGGCGCACTGATCGAACAGAATCGCCAGACCCTCGACCTCTACGTCGCCAACCTGCTGGGCACCCTGCGCCGCTACGAAGTGCTGCCGCAGATCCTCGGCGACCTGCCGGCCTTGCGTAACGCCCTGCTACAGCCGAACAAGGGCGCCGACCTGAACAAAGCCAATCGCCTGCTGCAGCAGGTGCGCGAGCAAACCGGCGCCGATGTGATCTACCTGATGGACCCAGACGGCAAGACCCTGGCCGCCTCCAACTGGGATCAGCAGGACAGCTTCATCGAGCGCAACTTTGCCTTCCGCCCGTACTTTCGCGAAGCCTTTGCCGGACGGTCCGGGCGCTTCTTCGGCCTCGGCACCACCTCCGGCAAGCGCGGTTATTACTTTGCCGCCGCAGTGCGCGATGGCACCGCCATCCTCGGTGTACTGGTGGTCAAGGTCGATCTCGACCATACCGAAACTCTCTGGGGCAACACCCCGGAACAGCTGCTGGTGACCGATGCCAACGGCGTGGTGATCCTCACCTCACGCAGCGACTGGCGCTTTCATGCCAGCCGCCCGCTGGACAATGCCGAACGCGCGGCGATCGCCGCCAACCGTCCCTACCCGACCCTGGCGCCTGCGCCACTGCGCATCGAGCCACGCACCTGGCTTCGGCAAAGCCGCGAGCTGGCGGAAACCGGCTGGACGGTGAGCATTCTCGCGCCACGCAAGCTGATCGACCGTCCGGTGCGCACCGCCGTGGCCATTGGCGGCGGCACCCTGCTGCTGTTGATGCTGCTGCTCGGGTTGTTGATGCAGCGGCGTCGCCACTACCTCGAGCGCATCGCCCTGGATGCCCGCGCCCGCCAGCAACTGGAACAACGGGTACAGGAACGTACCCAGGACCTGGAGCTGCTCAACAGCCGCTTGAAACAGGAAGTGCTGGAGCGCGAACAGGCCCAGCAGGAACTGCTGCGCGCTCAGGACGAACTGGTTCAGGCCGGTAAACTCTCCGCTCTCGGCACCATGAGCGCGAGCATCAGCCACGAACTGAATCAACCGCTTGCGGCGATCCGCAGCTACGCCGACAACGCCGGCGTGCTGCTCGACCATCAACGCAACGACGACGCCCGCGACAACCTCAAGCTGATCAGCCAGCTGACCGAGCGCATGGCCTCGATCATCGCCCACCTGCGCGCCTTCGCCCGGCGCGACCGCCATGCTCCGGAGAGCGTGGCCCTGCAACCGGCCATCGACGATGCCCTGGCGCTGCTGGCCAAGCGCCGTCGTGCCATGCAGGTCGAGTTGATCCGCGACCTGCCCGAGGCCACGCTGTGGGTGCAAGCTGGCGAAACCCGCCTGCGCCAGGTACTCGGCAACCTGTTGGCAAACGCCCTCGACGCCCTCGCCGAGTGCCCGCAACCACGGCGCCTCTGGCTCAGCACCGAACAGAACGCCGAGGGCATCGAACTGCAGCTGCGCGACAACGGCCCCGGTTTCTCTGCCGAGGCGCTGCAACGCGCCCGCGAGCCGTTCTTCACCACCAAGACCAGCGCCCAGGGCCTCGGTCTCGGCCTGGCGATCTGCGATACCTTGATGCGCGCCCTTGGCGGTGAATTGCTGCTGGCCAATCATCCCGATGGCGGCGCCCTGCTGACCCTGCGTTTGCGCGCCGCCAGCCACGGTGGCAACCAGCCCTTGGCCGCTGTTTCGAGTGAAAGTTAGTTCAGTCGCCACTCGGGCACGAGATGTGCAGTCAGGAAAGTTTGACGTGGCCCGTTTCCACCCGCCTGCTGAGGATTTTGCTCCATGACCAGCCTCGACGCCCGCAGCCAAGTGCTGCTGATCGACGACGACCCCCATCTGCGCCAGGCCCTGAGCCAGACCCTCGACCTGGCTGGACTGAACGTGGTCAGCCTGGCAGACGCCCGTGGCGTCGCCGCGCGCATCGGCCGCGACTGGCCGGGCGTGGTGGTCAGCGACATTCGCATGCCGGGCGTCGACGGTCTGGAGCTGCTCGGCCAGCTGCATGAGCAGGACCCCGAACTGCCGGTGCTGCTGATCACCGGTCACGGCGACGTACCGTTGGCGGTCCAGGCGATGCGCGCCGGTGCCTACGACTTTCTCGAGAAACCCTTCGCCAGCGGCGACCTGCTCGACAGCGTGCGCCGCGCCCTGGCCCTGCGCCAGCTGGTGCTGGATAACCGCAGCCTGCGCCTGGCGCTGTCCGATCGCCAGGCCCTCGGCGCGCGCCTGGTCGGCCAGTCGCCGGCAATGCAGCGCCTGCGCGAGCAGATCGGCGCCCTGGCCAACATCGGCGCCGACGTGTTGATCCTCGGCGAAACCGGTGCCGGCAAGGAGGTGGTGGCGCGCGCCCTGCACGATCTGTCGAACCGCCGCGATGGTCCCTTCGTCGCGATCAATGCCGGCGCCCTGGCCGAGTCGGTGGTGGAGAGCGAGCTGTTCGGCCACGAACCGGGCGCCTTCACTGGTGCGCAGAAGCGCCGCATCGGCAAGTTCGAGTTCGCCAATGGCGGCACCCTGTTCCTCGACGAAATCGAAAGCATGAGCCTGGAGGTGCAGGTCAAACTGCTGCGCCTGCTGCAGGAGCGGGTGGTCGAACGCCTCGGCGGCAACCAGCTGATTCCGCTGGACATCCGCATCATCGCCGCGACCAAGGAAGACCTGCGTCAGGCCGCCGATCAGGGACGTTTTCGCGCCGACCTGTATTACCGCCTGAACGTCGCCCCGCTGCGCATCCCGCCGCTGCGCGAACGCGGCGAAGACAGCCTGCTGCTGTTCCAGCACTTCGCCGATGCCGCCAGCAGCCGCCACGGCCTGCCCGGCCGCGTGTTGCAACCGGGGCAACGCGCCCTGCTGCTGCGCCACACCTGGCCGGGCAACGTGCGCGAGCTGCAGAACGCTGCCGAGCGCTTTGCCCTGGGGCTCGATCTTGGTCTGGAGTTGGAGATCGACCTGCACAGCCCGGGATCAGATCCAGCGACGCCCAGCACCCTCAGCGAGCAGGTCGAAGCCTTCGAGCGTGCCTTGATTGCCGCCGAACTGAGCCGCTCGCACAGCTCACTACGCAGCCTGGCCGAGGCTCTCGGCGTTCCGCGCAAGACCCTGCACGACAAATTGCGCAAGCACGGGCTGAGCTTCGCCGACACTGGCGGAAGCTCGCCAGACGACCTCGACTGACTGGCGGATTCCCGCCAACTCCTGCCCCGACCGACACCCCGTAGGCTGGGTAGAGCGCAGCGAAACCCAGCTCAAGCGTCGATCACAGCCGGGTTTCGCGCTGCTCTACCCAGCCTACGGAGATACTTTCTCGGTTTGGCATGCCCGTTGCTCTTGTTTATCACCAGGCGAACCCAACAAGTACAAGTCCAGGCCATCGCTGCCCAGCGTCCGTCGCTTTACGACAGACAACCTAGACTTGCTCTTGTCCGCCCGTTTCCGGCGCCGCGGCGCCCAACGTGATAATCACAACAAGAGGAAGCACCCGCATGTTCAATCTGACTGCCAAAGCACTGGCTTGCGCCCTGTCACTGGCCATCGCCGGCATGGCCCAAGCGGCCGAGCCGATCGTGATCAAATTCTCCCACGTCGTTGCCGAGAACACCCCCAAGGGTCAAGGCGCACTGCTGTTCAAGAAGCTCGCCGAAGAGCGTCTGCCTGGCCAGGTCAAGGTCGAGGTCTACGCCAACTCCTCGCTGTTCGGTGACGGCAAGGAAATGGAAGCCCTGCTGCTGGGTGACGTGCAGCTGATCGCCCCCTCCCTGGCCAAGTTCGAGCAGTACACCAAGCAACTGCAAGTCTTCGACCTGCCGTTCCTGTTCGACGACATCGCTGCGGTTGACCGCTTCCAGCAGAGCGCTGCCGGTCAGGGCCTGCTGAAGTCCATGGAAAGCAAGAACATCACCGGCCTGGCCTACTGGCACAACGGCATGAAGCAACTGTCCGCCAACAAGGCGCTGTACGAGCCGAAAGATGCACGTGGCCTGAAGTTCCGCGTGCAGGCCTCCGCCGTACTCGAGGAGCAGTTCAAGGCTGTGCGCGCCAACCCGCGCAAGATGAGTTTCGCCGAGGTCTACCAGGGCCTGCAGACCGGCGTGGTCAACGGTGCCGAGAACCCATGGTCGAACATCTACTCGCAGAAAATGCATGAAGTGCAGAAGTTCATCACCGAGTCCGATCACGGCGTACTCGACTACATGCTGATCACCAACACCAGCTTCTGGAACGGCCTGCCGGCCGAGGTGCGCAGCGAGCTGGAGAAGATCAACGTCGAAGTGGCTGCCGAAGTGAACAAGCAGGCCGACGCGCTGAACCAGGAGGCCAAGCAGAGCATCGTCGACGCCAAGAGCAGCGAAATCATTCAGCTGACCCCGGAGCAGCGCGGCAAGTGGCGCGACGCCATGAAGCCGGTGTGGAAGAAGTTCGAGGGCGATATCGGCGCCGACCTGATCAAGGCCGCCGAAGCCGCCAACCAGCAGTAAGGCCGGAGAGCCGTAGGGTGGGCAGGCGCTTCCAGGCCCTGGCCCACCATCGATGCCCTGTGCATCGACACGCTGCAACTGGTGGGACGGCGCCACGGCCTCCCACCCTACGATCTTTCCAACTCCGTATCGGGAGAAGCTATCCATGAACGCCTTGCGGCGCGTCTGGGACCACTTCGAGGAAGGCTTTATCGCCTTCCTCCTGGCCGCCATGACGCTGGTGACATTCGTCTACGTCATCCTCAACAACCTCTACACCCTGTTCTACAACCTCGCCGACCGTTGGCCTGCCGCCAGCGAAAGCCTGTTCGCCATCGGCGACAGCATTCTCGAGATGGCCCAGGCGATGACCTGGAGCATCTCCCTGACCAAGGCATTGTTCGCCTGGTTGATCTTTTTCGGCCTGGCCTATGGTGTGCGCACCGCCGGGCACATTGGCGTCGACGCGCTGGTCAAGCTGGCGACCAAGCCGGTGCAACGGGTCATCGGCCTGATCGCCTGCCTCGCCTGCCTGGGCTATGCCGGGCTGATCAGCGTGGCCAGCTTCGACTGGGTACGTACCCTGTTTATCGCCGGCATCGGTGCCGAAGACCTCGGCCACTACGGGATCAAGCAGTGGCATATCACCCTGATCGTGCCGTTCGGCTACGCCATGGTATTTATCCGCTTCCTGGAAATTCTCGTACGCATTCTGCGCAACCAGCAGACCGGTCTCGGCCTCGCGGATGAAGCCGCCGAGGCGATGAAGCTGACCGAACACGACGAACCCCAGCACAAGGAACCCAAGTAATGACCATCCTGTTCCTCTTCGTGCTGCTGTTCCTGCTGATGTTCATCGGCGTACCGGTGGCGGCCTCCCTCGGCCTGGCCGGCTCGGTGACCATCATGCTGTTCAGCCCGGACTCGGTGCGTTCGCTGGCGATCAAGCTGTTCGAGACCAGCGAGCACTACACCCTGCTGGCGATCCCGTTCTTCCTGTTGTCCGGCGCCTTCATGACCACCGGCGGCGTGGCCAAACGCCTGATCGACTTCGCCAACGCCTGCGTCGGGCATATCCGTGGCGGCCTGGCGATCTCCGCGGTGCTGGCCTGCATGCTGTTCGCCGCGCTGTCCGGCTCCTCGCCGGCGACCGTGGCCGCGGTCGGCTCGATCGCCATCGCCGGCATGGTGCGCTCCGGTTACCCGCAGGCGTTCGGCGCCGGCATCGTGTGCAACGCCGGCACCCTGGGTATCCTGATTCCGCCGTCGATTGTCATGGTGGTGTATGCCGCCGCCACCGAGCAATCGGTCGGCAAGCTGTTCATGGCCGGCGTGGTCCCTGGCCTGCTGCTGGGTGTGGCCCTGATGGTGGCGATCTACATCGTCGCGCGCAAAATGGACCTGCCGGCCCTGCCGCGCGCCAGTTTCCGCGAGTTCATGCGCGCCGCGCGCAAGGCGATCTGGGGCCTGCTGCTGATGGTGATCATCCTCGGCGGCATCTACACCGGCATGTTCACCCCGACCGAAGCGGCCGCGGTGGCGGCGGTCTATGCCGGCTTCGTAGCGCTGTTCGTGTACAAGGACATGACTGTGCGCGAGTGCCCCAAGGTGCTGCTGGAGTCCGGCAAGCTGACCATCATGCTGATGTTCATCATCGCCAACGCCATGCTTTTCGCCCACGTGCTGACCACCGAGCAGATTCCCCAGACCATCACCGCCTGGGTGATCGAAGCCGGCCTGCAACCCTGGCAGTTCCTCATGGTGGTGAACATCGTGCTGCTGATCGCCGGCGCGTTCATGGAGCCCTCGGCGATCATTCTGATCCTCGCGCCGATCCTCTTCCCGATTGCCGTGCAACTGGGCATCGACCCGATCCACCTGGGTATCATCATGGTGGTGAACATGGAGATCGGCCTGATCACCCCGCCGGTGGGGCTGAACCTGTTCGTAACCTCGGCGGTCACCGGCATGCCACTGACCTCGGTGATCCGCGCGGCCTGGCCGTGGCTGATGCTGCTGCTGGGCTTCCTCATGGTGATCACCTATATCCCGGCGGTATCCATGGCGCTGCCGAACTGGCTGGGCATGAACTGACCGGCAACCCTTTAGTGCTCGATGTGCACACCGCGCCCGGCCTTTGAGCCGGGCTTTTTTTGCGCTTGGTGTAGGAGCCAGCTTGCTGGCGATCCGGGCCGACAAACAGCACAAAAGCATCGCCAGCAAGCTGGCTCCTACATGGGTCTGCTGCATGCCAAGCTAGTTTTTTGCTCTATTTAGAGGGTGGCTTTCAGCCTGCGAGCGACGGCCGCGGGCCGGGTCCACCCGCGCAACATGGCGCCCAACCTAGGCCGCCGTCTGTCCGCTCGCCGCCAGCGCTCTGGCCTGCTCACGCAGGACGAATTTCTGCACCTTGCCGGTGGAGGTTTTCGGCAGGGCGCTGAACACTACCGCACCCGGCACCTTGAAGCGCGCCATATGCTGCCGGCAGAAGGCGATCACCTGCTCAGCCGTCAGCTCGACGCCCGGCTTGAGGGTGACGAAGGCGCAGGGAGTTTCGCCCCATTTGTCGCTGGGCATGGCCACCACCGCGGCTTCCAGTATCTGCGGATGGCGGTAGAGCACGTCTTCCACCTCGATCGAGGAGATGTTCTCGCCGCCGGAAATGATGATGTCCTTGGATCTGTCCTTGATCTCCACATAACCGTCTGCATGCCACACCGCCAGGTCGCCGGAATGGAACCAGCCACCGGCGAAGCACTCGGCAGTCGCCGTAGGGTTCTTCAGGTAGCCCTTCATCACCACGTTGCCACGCATCATGATTTCGCCGATGGTCTCGCCGTCCTTGGGCACCGGTTGCAAGGTCTCCGGGTCAGCTACCATCAGGCCGTCGAGCAGCGGCGCACGCACGCCCTGACGCGATTTGAGACGGGCCCGCTCCTGTGGAGTTTCCTCGTCCCACTCAGCCTTCCACTCACAGGCCACGCTGGGGCCGTAGGTCTCGGTCAGGCCGTAGACGTGGGTGACGCGAAAATCCAGGGCCTCCATGGCCTCGATCACCGCAGCCGGCGGCGCCGCACCGGCGGTCAGCACCTTGACCGGCGAGTTCTTCAGCGCCTTCAACTCATCGGCGGCGTTGGCCAGCATGTTCAACACGATGGGGGCGCCACAGAAGTGATCGACGCCATGTTCGGCGATCAGCGGGTAGATCGCCTCGGCGCGCACCGCGCGCAGGCACACGCTGGTGCCGACATAGGCGGCCAGCGCCCAGGGGAAGCACCAGCCGTTGCAGTGGAACATCGGCAGCGTCCACAGGTACACCGGGAAGCGGCTCATGTCCCAGCACATGGCGTTGGACAGCGCATTCAGGTGGGCACCACGGTGATGGTAGACCACCCCCTTGGGGTTGCCCGTGGTGCCCGAGGTGTAGTTGAGCGAGATCGCCTGCCACTCGTCGGCGGGCATCTGCCAGGCATAGTCGGCATCGCCCTCGGCGAGCAGCGCCTCGTAGTCGAATTCGCCAATCAGCTGGCCGTCCTGGTACTCGGGATCGTCGATGCCGATGATCAACGGCCGCTTGGGCAGATTGCTGGTCGCGCGCTGCACCAGCTCGCCGAACTCCTTGTCGACCAGCAGCACCTTGGCTTCGCCGTGCTGCAGGATAAAGGCGATGGCCTCGGCATCCAGGCGGGTATTGATGGCATTCAACACCGCGCCGCACATCGGTACGCCGAAGTGCGCCTCGAACAAGGCCGGGCCGTTCGGCGCGATCACCGCCACCGTATCGCCCAGACCGATGCCGCGCTGGGCCAGGGCCGAAGCCAGGCGGATGCAGCGGCTGTAGGTCTCGCCCCAGGTCTGGCGCAGGGCGCCGTTGATCAGCGCCGGACGTTGCGGATAGACACTGGCTGCGCGCTCAAGAAAGCTCAGCGGGCTGAGTGCCTGGAAGTTGGCCGCGTCGCGCGGCATGCCGTATTCGTAAGGGTTAACGCTGTGCATTATTGTTCTCCAGCCGAACCGTGTTACCGAGAAACCCTAACAGACACAAGGTCTTTACGAAGTGCTACCTTGGTCGCAGCAGTGACTTACAGGTCACAAACCACGTCAGCATAGGCATCCGAACAGTCGAGCCGGCGCTCGCCCCGCGGCCTTTTCCCGCGTTAGAGGGGCGCAACGCTGCGTGACAAGCCTGCACAGCATCATCTGCGCTTGTCCTGGCGTACTAATTTGAAGGAGTTTCCCGCGTGATGTCTCGCTTACCCGTAATCGTTGGTTTTGGTGGTTATAACGCAGCCGGACGCAGCTCCTTTCACCACGGCTTTCGCCGTACTGTGATCGAATCGATGACCACCCAGGCCCGCCAGGAAACCCTCGCTGGCCTGGCGGTGATGCTGAAACTGCTGCGCGTGGTCGACGGCGCCTACCAGAGCGAAGACGGCAGCGTGCTCAGTCTGGCCGAGATCGATAGCCGTTTCGCCGAGCAGATCCTCGCCTCGACCCTGGTGCGGCGCATCGAGAAGCAGCACCTGGACGTCGACGCGGCCCATTGGCACAAGAACATCAGCGTCGCCGGCGCAGAAGGCGGCGCGCTGAGCTTCACCAGCAACCGCAAGCAGCTGCCCGAGCCGCTACCGGCCAACTGGTCGGTAGAGCCGCTGAACGCCACCGAAGTACGGGTCACCCTGCACGACAACTGCGAGTTCAAGGTCGACAGCTACCGCGCCCTGCCGGTGAAGTCCGCCGGCCAACTGCCGACCGGGTTCGAGCCGAGCGAGCACTACAATTCGCGCTTCCACCCGCGCGGCCTGAGCATGGCCGTGGTCGGGGTCACCGACGCATTACGCTCCACCGGCCTGCCCTGGCAGTCGATCGTCGACCGCGTGGCGCCGGATGAAATAGCGGTGTTCGCCAGCTGCATCATGAGCCAGCTCGACGAAAACGGCTTCGGCGGCCTGATGCAGTCGCGCCTCAAGGGTGGCCGGGTCACCGCCAAGCAGCTGGCCCTGGGCCTCAACAGCATGCCGGCGGACTTCATCAACGCCTACGTGCTCGGCAGCGTCGGCACCACCGGCAGCATCACCGGCGCCTGCGCGACCTTCCTCTACAACCTGCAGAAAGGCATCGAACAGATCAGTTCGGGTAAGGCGCGGGTGGTCATCGTCGGCAGCAGCGAAGCGCCGATCAACCAGGAATGCATCGAGGGTTACGGCGCCATGGGCGCCTTGGCCACCGAGGACGGTCTGCGCCAGATCGAGGGCAAGGAGCAGGTAGACTTCCGCCGCGCCAGCCGCCCGTTCGGCGAGAACTGCGGCTTCACCCTGGCCGAAGCCTGTCAGTTCGTGGTGCTGATGGACGACGAGCTGGCCCTGGAGCTGGGCGCCGACATCCACGGTGCGGTGCCGGATGTGTTCATCAACGCCGACGGCTTCAAGAAGTCCATTTCCGCCCCCGGTCCGGGCAACTACCTGACCATGGCTAAGGCCGTGGCCAGTGCGGCGAACCTGCTCGGCAGCGACGCGGTGCGCCAGCGCAGCTTCGTCCATGCCCACGGTTCCAGCACCCCGGCCAACCGAGTCACAGAGTCCGAGCTGCTCGACCGCATCGCCGCGACCTTCGCCATCGATAGCTGGCCGGTCACCGCGGTCAAGGCGTTTGTCGGCCACTCCCTGGCCAGCGCCAGCGGCGACCAGCTGATCGCCGCCCTGGGCAGTTTCAAGTACGGCATCATTCCCGGGATCAAGACCATCGACGCAGTCGCCGACGACGTGCAACAGCAACACCTGAGCATCGCCACCGAGGACCGTCAGCTCGGCAACGAGGCCCTGGACGTGTGCTTCATCAACTCCAAGGGCTTCGGCGGCAACAATGCCAGCGCCCTGGTGCTGGCCCCGCACGTGGTCGACAAGATGCTGCGCAAACGCCACGGTGCGGCCGCCTTCGACGCCTATTGCACGCGCCGCGAACAGACCCGCGCCGCCGCGCAAGAGTACGACCAGCAGGCTCTGCAGGGTCAGCTGCAGATCATCTACAACTTTGGCAACGACCTGATCGACGACAAGGCCATCGAGATCGACAGTGAACAGCTCAAGGTGCCGGGCTTCGCCCAGCCGCTGGTGTTCAAGAAGGACGATCGCTACAGCGATATGCTCGACTGAGCCGGGCTACCCATCTCTGTAGAGCCTTGTAGGCTGGGTTGAGCGCAGCGATACCCATCGCTCCACCTGCCGCAGATAGATTAGCCACCACCCCGTAGCCCGGATGCAATCCGGGGAGGGTTTGGGGCTCGTAGCATCCCCGGATTGCATCCGGGCTACCCAAAGCCTCGCACCTCAGTCCAGCGCGCGGGCCAGCTGGATCAGTTCGGCGCGCCATTCGGCGGCGGCGGGCAAGGCCAGGAAGGACGGGTTGAGCAGGGACTCGCGCGCCTCATAGCTCAGCGCTTCACCCTTGAGCGTCAGCACTTCGCCACCGGCACCCTCCAGCACGCCCTGGGCGGCGGCGGTGTCCCACTGCGAGGTCGGCGCCAGGCGTGGATAGCAATCGGCGCTGCCCTCGGCGAGCTGACAGAACTTCAGCGAGCTGCCGACACTGATCAGCTGCAAATCACCGAAGCGCTCACTCAAGCCTTCCAGCAGACGCTCCTGGGCCGGGCTGGAATGCCGCTTGCTGGCAACCAGGGTAAAGGCGTCTTCGGGCGCCAGGCGTACGCTGATCGGCTGCTCGCTGCCATCCGCCTCGGCGCGCCAGGCACCCAGGCCGGCGCCGCCGTAATAGCAGCGACCAGTGGCCGGGATGCCCACCACCCCGAACACCACCCGCCCCTGCTCGATCAGTGCGACGTTGACGGTGAATTCCTCGCTGCCGGCGATGAACTCCTTGGTGCCGTCCAGCGGATCGACCAGCCACCAGCGCGTCCATTGCGCACGCTCGCTCAGGGCGATATTCGCCGCCTCTTCCGACAGCACCGGGATGCTCGGGTCGAGCGCCACCAGGCCATCGTTGAGAATGTGGTGCGCGGCCATGTCGGCGGCGGTCACCGGCGAGGCATCGGCCTTCTCGCTGACCGCGACATTGGCCCGCCAATGCGGCAGGGTCGCTGCGCCAGCGGCGCGGACCAGGGCAATAACCGAGGGAATCAAGGGATGGCTCATAGGACAAACTCTCCACGCTGAATGAGTAGATCACGCGCCAGGTACAGCGCCGCCAGGGCGCGACCCTCGCTGAATTGTGGATGCTGCATCAACTCGCTCAGCTCACGCAGGTTGACCCTGTCGACCCGCATCGGCTCCGGCTCGTCACCAGGCAGGCGTTCTTCGTAGAGATCGGAGGCTAGCACCACCTGGATCTTCTGGCTCATGTAACCGGGCGACAGGCTCAGCTCGGTCAGGTGCTCCAAGTGGCGGGCGCCGAAACCGGCCTCCTCCTTGAGCTCCCGATTGGCCGCCGCCAGCACGTCCTCGCCCGGCTCGATCAACCCCTTGGGCAGCGACAGCTGATAGTCGTCGGTGCCGCCGCAATACTCCTCGATCAGCAACGCATGCTGCTCATCGACCATCGCCACGATCATCACCGCGCCATAGCCGACGCCCTTGCCAACCAACCGCTCGTAAGTACGCTCCACCCCGTTGCTGAAGCGCAGCTGCAGCTCCTCGACCCGGAACAAACGACTGCTGGCGACTATCTCGCGGGCGAGTACGGTGGGCTTCTGACGCATGGTGCGGCTCCTTGGCGTGAGTGGGCGGGTTATCATACTCCGCCAACGGCGATTGTCCCTGACACCGAGTTCACTGCGACGACTATCGCCGGCCAAATTGCGACACCCGCCACTCCTCAGTAGAAGAAGCCAGCATGCAAGCACTGCCCTGGAGCGAGATCGACACCGTCCTGCTGGATATGGACGGCACCCTGCTCGACCTGCACTTCGACAACCACTTTTGGCTCGAGCACCTGCCGCAGCGTTACGCCGAGCACCACGGCATCAGCCGGGCACTGGCCGACGCCGAACTGTTGCCGCTGTTCCGCCAGCACGCCGGTCAGCTCAACTGGTACTGCACCGATTTCTGGAGCCGCGAGCTGAAACTGTCGATCCCCGACCTCAAGCGCGAGGTCGCCGAGCTGATCGCCCTGCGCCCGGATGCCGACACCTTCCTCGCCGCCATCCGTGCGGCAGGCAAGCGCGTGGTGCTGATCACCAACGCGCACCGCGACTCGCTGTCGCTGAAGCTCGAACGCATCGAACTGGCACCCTATTTCGATCGCCTGATCAGCTCCCACGACTACGGCTTCGCCAAAGAACACCAGCAGTTCTGGTTCGCCCTGCAGCAGGACCTCGCCTTCGACCCGGCGCGCAGCCTGTTTATCGACGACAGCCTGCCCGTGCTGCGCAGCGCCCGCACCTACGGCATCGGCCACCTGCTGGCGGTACGCGAGCCGGACAGCCGGCAAGGCCCGAAGGACACCGAAGAGTTCGCCGCGGTGGAGGATTACCGCGAGCTGCTGCCCTGATCCTTGCAACCTAGGCCGTGAACAGTCAGCGGGCCTATTGAAAAACGACCTGCCAGTATCCGCGCTCGGCATCACGGTAATCGCCATTAGACGCCCGCGCCCGGCGGGCTTAGGCTAGGCCAATAAGCCGTATGCAGAGACGCTCAGCCATGACACGCGCCGCCTTCACTTCCCCCACCGCTCAGGCCTCCGAGGTGCCCCGTCACGACGGCGAGGTCTACGCCTACGCCGAACTGGGCGCGCCAAGCGTGGTGGCCGATGCCGTACTGGCCGAAGAGTGCGCCCTGGCCATCAGCTACAACGGCATCAGCCATGCGGTGATGATGGTCTCGCCCTCGACGGTGGAAGACTTTATCGCCGGCTTCAGCCTGAGCGGCGGCCTGGTCGACTCGATCGACGAGATCTACGACATCCGCCTCAAGCGCAGCGGTGCCGCCCTGAATGCCGAGGTCGACATCAGCAACCGCGCCTTCTGGGCGCTCAAGCAGCAACGCCGGCAACTGGCCGGCACCAGCGGTTGCGGCCTGTGCGGCGTGGAAGCCCTGGAGCAGGCGCTGCCACAACTCAAGGTGTTGCCCGGCAGCGCGCTGCCCCCCGCCGCCCACCTCGATAACCTGCGCGAACGCATCGGCGCCGCCCAGCAACTGGCCCGGCACAGTGGCGCCCTGCACGCTGCGGTGTTCGTCGATGGCCAGGGCGAGGTGCGCCTGTGCCGCGAGGACATCGGTCGGCACAATGCCCTGGACAAGCTGATCGGCGCCCTGCTGCGCGAGCGTATCGAGCGCCATAGCGGCTTCGCCGTGGTCACCAGCCGGTGCAGCCTGGAGCTGATCCACAAGGCCGTGCGCGCCGAGATCGGCACCCTGGTCAGCCTCTCCGCCCCCACCAGCCTGACCGTCGACTGGGCGCGCAAACACCGCCTCAACCTGATCCACCTGCCGCACCGCAGCGCACCGCGGGTGTACAGCCCGGCGCCAGAGCCACTCGCGGCCCCGCCCGCCTCGGGTCGATGAGCAACCACCACAGCCTGCGGTGAACGCAAGCCCGACCCCAGGCCCCGGGAGGGTTTAGCCCGAGGTATAGGCGCCGGCGGCGTAGGTCAGCTCGTAGCTGTGGCTGTAGATCTCCAGGATGTTGCCGAAGGGGTCTTCCATGTAGACCATGCGGAACGGCTTCTCGCCCGGGAAGTATTCACGCACTGGCATGCGCTGCTTACCGCCAGCGGCGACCACCTTGGCGGCCAGGCCTTCCACATCGGGATCCTGGACGCAGAAGTGGAATATTCCGGTCTTCCAGTACTCGAAGTTGTTTTGCGGTTTTACCGCATTGCGAAACTGGAAGATTTCCACGCCGATACGGTCACCGGTGGACAGGTGGGCGATGCGGAACGAGCCCCAGCCGGCGCCGAATACGTCGGTGCACATGACGCCGATGGCCGAGTCGTCTTCGCTGATGGTGGTCGGCGGCATGATCAGGTACCAGCCCATGACCTCGGTGTAGAACTTCACAGCGGCGTCGAGATCGGTGACCGACAGGCCGATGTGGGAAAAGCTGCGCGGATAGACGCTGGACATGAACAGTGCCTCGTGGTGAGTGAAGGGTGGCCAGTCTAGGCACGTCGACTCATAATCAAAATAATCATCAGATTATGATTTCAATAAGAGATCGTTATGCTTAACCCGCAATGGCTACGCTCCTTCGCCGCCCTCGCCGAGCAGGGCAGTTTCACCCGCACCGCCGAGCGCCTGGACCTGACTCAGGCTGCCGTCAGCCAGCACGTGCAGCGCCTGGAAGAACGCCTGGGCCCACTGCTGATCCGCCGTCCGCGCCAGCTCGAACTGACCCCCGCCGGCCGCGCCTTGCTCGACTACTGCGCCGAGGTCGGCGCCGCCGACCAGCGTTTGCAGCAGCGCCTGTCCGAGGCCGACGCCGAGCAGGGTGAGATCGGCCTGATCAGCCCGGGGAGCATCGGCCTGGCGCTCTATCCCTACCTGCTCGAGTTGCAACAGGCGCACCCGGGCCTGAGCATCCGCCATCGCTTTGCCCCGGACCGCGAAGTGCTTGAGGCGGTGCTGGATAACCGCTTCGAACTCGGGCTGGTCACCCTCAAGCCGGACGACCCGCGCCTGAGCGTCAGCCGCTTCGCCGAGGAACCACTGGAGCTGGTGGTGCCCGCTGGCGAACAGGTGCATTGCTGGGCCGATCTCGATCGCCTCGGCTTCATCGACCACCCGGATGGCCGAGCCATGGCCGGGCGTCTGCTCAGCCGGCGCTTTCCCGGCGGCCCAGGCGTGCGCAGCCTGCCCTGCCACGGCTTCACCAACCAGATCGGTCTGATCCTCGAGCCTGTGGCTCGCGGCCTGGGCTTCACGGTGATTCCACGCTATGCGCGCCTGGCGTTCCCACGGCAGGACGCCATCCATGTGATAGAGGGAACGCCTGCCGTGGTCGACACCCTGTGGCTGCTGCACCGTGCGGAATGGCCATTGTCAGCCCGAGCCGAACTGCTCTTGCAGCGGATTAGCCCGTACTTTTCGATAGCGCCTGCAACGCGCTGAGCTCAGAAGCGGCAGCTGCCGAGACCTGCGCGCCTATCTTCCCGCCCAACAAAAAGCCCGCGCGATGCGGGCTTCTTGTTGGGCGTTGCGTCTGCTCGAGGTCAGTGTGGCGGACAGTCGATCAGGCGCTCCTGGCCAGCGGTTCGATCTGCTCGCGCAGGCCCTGCATCGCCTCCAGGGCGAAGGCGCTGAGGCCTTCACCGGCGGTAGCATCGATGTGCACATAAAGCGCGGTGCGCATCTGCGGGTCCCATTGTTTCTTCAGGTGCATGGCGAAATCCGCGCGCGCCTGCTCGGGGTTGGGTTGTGAGGCGAAGAAGGCGCCGATCTGGTTGGCCATCTTGATCAATTGTGTGGCGTTCATGCCCATCTGCGAACCTCTGGCGGTCGAACAGCGGAAGAAGAATGACGGCGGGCGATCACGCGGATCGCCCGCTGTCAGCGGCGCTTAGAGCTGGGTCACCTTGATCCGCGGCAGCAGGTCGAGCTGCTCCTTGGTGAAGGCCTGGAACTCATCCTGCCACTGCGAAGGCGCTTCCACCTTGCTGATCTGTACGGCGGTGACCTTGTACTCGGGGCAGTTGGTCGCCCAGTCCGAGTTGTCGGTGGTGATCACGTTGGCGCCGGATTCCGGATGGTGGAAGGTGGTGTAGACCACCCCCGGCTGCATCCGCTCGGTCACCACCGCGCGCATCACCGTCTCGCCGGCGCGGCTGTTGATGCCGACCCAGTCACCGTCCTTGATCCCGCGATCCTCGGCATCCACCGGGTGCAGTTCCAGCACGTCCTCGGAGTGCCAGGCACCGTTGTCGGTGCGCCGGGTCTGCGCGCCGACGTTGTACTGCGAGAGAATCCGCCCGGTGGTGAGGATCAGCGGGCGCTTGCGCGAGGTGCGCTCCTCAGTCGGGATGTACTCGGTGACCATGAAGCGACCCTTGCCGCGCACGAAGGCGTCCTCGTGCATGATCGGCGTACCTTCCGGCGCCTCGTCGTTGCACGGCCACTGAATGCTGCCCATGCGCTCCAGCTTGGCGTAGCTGACCCCGGTGAAGGTCGGCGTCAGGCTAGCGATTTCGTCCATGATCTCCGACGGATGGCTGTAGTTCATCGGGTAGCCGAGGGCGTTGGACAGCGCCACCGTGACTTCCCAGTCCTCCTTGCCAGCCAGCGCCGGCATCACCTTGCGCACCGGCGAGATGCGCCGCTCGGCGTTGGTGAAGGTGCCGTTCTTCTCGAGGAACGAAGCGCCCGGCAGGAACACGTGGGCGAACTTGGCGGTTTCGTTGAGGAACAGGTCCTGCACCACCACGCACTCCATGGCCTTCAGCGCGTCGGTGACGTGCTGGGTGTCCGGGTCGGACTGCGCCGGGTCTTCACCCTGGATGTAGATGCCCTTGAAGGTGCCGGCATGGGCGGCAGCCAACATATTGGGGATGCGCAGGCCCGGTTCGTCGAGCAGCTTGACGCCCCAGGCCTCTTCGAACTGCGGACGCACCACCGGGTCGGAAACGTGACGATAGCCCGGCAGCTCATGGGGGAAGGAACCCATGTCGCAGGAACCCTGCACGTTGTTCTGCCCGCGCAGCGGGTTGACGCCGACGCCGGTGCGGCCGATGTTTCCGGTGGCCATGGCCAGGTTGGCGATCGCCATCACGGTCGAGGAGCCCTGGCTGTGCTCGGTCACGCCGAGACCATAGTAGATCGCCGCGTTACCGCCGAGGGCGTACAGCCGTGCGGCGCCGCGTACTTCGGCAGCAGGCACGCCTGTCGAGGCTTCCAGGGCCTCGGGGCTCTGCCGCTCATCGGCGACGAAATCGCGCCATTGCTGGAAGGCCTCGGCCTCGCAGCGCTCGGCGACGAAGGCTTCGTCGACCAACCCTTCGGTGACGATGACGTGACCCAGGCTGTTGAGCAGGGCGACGTTGCTGCCCGGACGCAGCTGCAGGTGATGATCGGCCTTGATGTGCGGCGAGCGCACCAGGTCGATGCCGCGCGGGTCGGCGACGATCAGGCGGGCGCCTTCACGCAGGCGACGCTTGAGCTGCGAGGCGAATACCGGGTGGCCGTCGGTGGGGTTGGCACCGATCACCAGCACCACGTCGGCGCTCAGCACCGAGTCGAAGTCCTGGGTCCCGGCGGACTCGCCGAGGGTGACCTTGAGGCCGTAGCCGGTCGGCGAGTGGCAGACCCGCGCGCAGGTGTCGACGTTGTTGTTGCCGAACGCGGCGCGCACCAGTTTCTGCACCAGGTAGGCTTCTTCGTTGGTGCAGCGCGAGGAGGTCAGGCCGCCGACCGAGTCGCGGCCGTACTGCGCCTGGATGTCCTTGAAGCGCTTGGCGGTGTAGCTGATCGCCTCGTCCCAGCTGACGGTGCGCCAGGGCTGGTCGATGCTGTCGCGGATCATCGGCGCGGCGATGCGGTCCGGGTGGGTGGCGTAACCCCAGGCGAAACGGCCCTTGACGCAGGAGTGGCCGTGGTTGGCGTGGCCATCCTTGTTCGGCACCATGCGCACCACTTCGTTGCCTTTGACCTCGGCCTTGAACGAACAGCCGACGCCGCAGTAAGCGCAGGTGGTGATCACGCTGCGCTCGGCCTGGCCCATCTCGATCACCGACTTTTCCATCAGCGTGGCGGTCGGGCAGGCCTGCACGCAGGCGCCGCAGGACACGCACTCGGAGTCGAGGAAATCCTCGTCCTGGCCGGCGGCGACGCGCGAGTCGAAGCCGCGACCGTCGATGGTCAGGGCGAAGGTGCCCTGCACTTCTTCACAGGCGCGCACGCAGCGGTTGCAGACGATGCACTTGGCCGGGTCGTAGCTGAAATAGGGGTTGGACTCGTCCTTGGTCTCGGCCAGGTGGGTCTTCACCGGGTCGTAGCGCACCTCGCGCAGACCAACCACGCCGGCCATGTCCTGCAGCTCGCAGTTGCCGTTGGCCGAACAGGTCAGGCAGTCCAGCGGGTGGTCGGAGATGTACAGTTCCATGGTGCCGCGGCGCAGTTCGGCCAGCTTCGGGCTCTGCGTGCGGACCTTCATGCCGGCTTCCACCGGGGTGGTGCAGGACGCCGGATAACCGCGGCGGCCTTCGATTTCCACGGTGCACAGGCGGCAGGAGCCGAACGGCTCGAGGCTGTCGCTGGCGCACAACTTCGGCACCGAGATGCCGGCCTCTTGCGCGGCGCGCATCACCGAAGTGCCAGCCGGCACGGTAATGGCAGTGCCGTCGATTTCCACCGTTACCGGGGCGCCGGTACGGGCTGGGGTGCCATAGTCGAGTTCACGATACAGGGCCATGAGGACGCCTCCGGATCAGCGGGCTTCGGTGGTGTCTGGCGACACCCCGAAGTCCTCGGGAAAGTGGTTGAGGGCGCTCATCACCGGGTAGGGGGTCATGCCCCCAAGGGCGCAGAGCGAACCGCCGAGCATGGTGTCGCAGAGACTCTTGAGCAGCTCGATGCGACCCGGTTGCGGACCTTCCGAGCGGGCCACGATGATCTGATCGAGCAGCTCCTCGCCACGGGTCGAACCGATCCGGCAGGGCGTGCACTTGCCACAGGACTCGATGGCGCAGAATTCCATGGCATAGCGGGCCATCTCGGCCAGGTCGACCGTGTCGTCGAACACCACGATGCCGCCGTGACCGAGCACCGCGCCGAGAGCGGCGAAGGCCTCGTAGTCCAGCGGGGTGTCGAACTGCGATTCCGGCAGGTAGGCGCCCAGCGGGCCGCCTACCTGCACCGCGCGGATCGGCCGGCCACTGGCCGAGCCGCCGCCGTATTCATACAGCAGCTCGCGCAGGGTGACGCCGAAGGCCTTCTCGATCAGGCCGCCACGGGCAATGTTGCCGGTCAGCTGGATCGGCAGGGTGCCGAGCGAGCGGCCCATGCCGAAGTCCTTGTAGTAGGCGCCGCCCTTGTCGAGGATGATCGGCACCGAGGCCAGGGAGATCACGTTGTTGATCACCGTCGGCTGGCCGAACAGACCCTCGATGGCCGGCAGCGGCGGCTTCGGCCGCACGGTGCCGCGCTTGCCCTCGAGGCTTTCCAGCAGCGCGGTTTCCTCGCCACAGATGTAGGCCCCGGCGCCGCGACGCAGCTCCAGATGGAAGGCCTTGCCGCTGCCGAGCACGTCGTCGCCCAGGTAGCCGGCGGCGTAGGCGCTGGCGATGGTCGCGGTCAGCGCCGCCTCGGCGTGCGGGTATTCAGAGCGCAGGTAGATATAGCCCATGGTCGCGCCGACGGCGAGACCGGCGATGGTCATGCCCTCGATCAATACATAGGGGTCGTCTTCCATCACCATGCGGTCGGAGAAGGTGCCGGAGTCGCCTTCGTCGGCGTTGCAGACGATGTACTTCTGCGCCGCCTCGCAGCCGGCCACGGTGCGCCACTTGATCCCCGTGGGGAAGGCCGCGCCGCCACGACCGCGCAGGCCGGATTCGGTGACTTCGGCAACGATGGCCTCGGGCGCCATGCTCAGCGCGCGCTTGAGGCCGCGGTAGCCGTCGTGGGCAATGTAGTCGTCCAGCGACCAGGGATCGGTGATCCCGGCGCGGGCGAAAGTCAGGCGCTCCTGGCGCTTGAGGTAGTCGATCTCTTCGGTCAGGCCCTGGCCCAGCGCATGCGCCTTGCCTTCGAGGAAGCCGGCGTCGAACAGGCCCGGCACGTCCTTGGTCTTGACCGGGCCATAGGCCACACGACCGGCCGGGGTGTTGACCTCGACCATGGGCTCGAGCCAGAACAGCCCGCGCGAGCCGTTGCGCACCAGTTTGATTTCCAGGTTGCGCGCCTTGGCCTCGGCGGCGATGGCCTGGGCCACCCGGTCGGCACCCAGGCTCAGGGCGGTGGCGTCACGCGGCACGTAGACGGTCAAAGTACCTGCACTCATAGTCGCCTCGCTCATGCCTGTGTCTCCTGTTCGGCCAACAGGGCCAGCAGGCCCTCGGCATCGACGCGGCCGTGCAACTCGCCGTTGAGCATGGCGTTCGGCGCGCAGGCGCAGTTGCCCAGGCAGTACACCGCCTCGAAGGTCAGGCTGCCGTCTTCGCGAGTCTCACCCAGCTCCAGGCCGAGCTTGCTCTGCAGCTCCGCGGTCAGCGCCTTGACCCCCATCGACTGGCAGGCTTCGGCCTGGCACAGCTTGAGGTGTTGGCGGCCGGGCGGGCTGGCGCGGAAATCGTGGTAGAAACTGACCACCCCGTGCACCTCGGCGCGCGACAGGCAGAGGTCCTCGGCGATCAGCGGCAGCATCTCGGGCGGCACGGCGCCGAGGCGATCCTGGATGTCGTGGAGGATGGGCAGCAGCGCGCCCGGCTGATCCCGGTGGGCGGCCAGCACCTCACGGGTAACGGCCTGGCACTGCTCGGGGTCGAAGCGCTGGGGAAGAGTGGCCATGTTCGAAGCTCCAGCCGGCGGGTAAAGCCGGTGCTGTCTAGGAAATAACTCGACTCACTCACGGCTGATGAGTCGGTTATTTCTGGCGTCACCCTAACGGGCCGCCACATATGAAATAAAGTTCTTATAATCAGGCTGAAATTTGCCCGATGACGCAAAGTATCATGGGCCACCTCTCGATCAAATATGAAGTACCTAGCATATGATCCGCATCGATATCCAGCCACGCTGGCGCTTCCACCAGAACGACGGTAGCAGCCTTGACCCGCAAGGCCTGGCGCTGCTGCAAGCGGTACACGACACCGGCAAGCTGACCGAGGCCGCAGCCCGCACCGGCTACTCCTATCGGCATGCCTGGAACCTGCTGGGCAAGTGGCAGGAATTCTTCGGCACCCCGCTGATCATCCTGGCGCGCGGCAAGGGTGCGCACCTCGCCCCGCTCGGCGAGAAACTGCTGTGGGCCGACCAACGGATACGTGCACGCCTGTCGCCGCAGCTGGACAACCTGGCCAGCGAGCTGGAGCTGGAACTGAACCGGGTCTTGCAGGCGAGCAACCCCGGCCTGCGCATCCACGCCAGTCACGGCTTCGCCGTGGCCGCATTGCGCGAATGGCTGGAGCAGGATTCGAGCTGGCAATGGGAGGTGCAATTTCGCAGCGGCAGCGAGGCGATGATCGCCCTGCAGCGCCACGACTGCGAGGTGGCCGGCCTGCATGTGCCCTCAGGGCCGCTCGGCGCCCTGAGCATGAGCCGCATCCAACCCTGGCTGCGCGCCGATCAACGGGTGATCACCTTCGTCGTGCGCACCCAGGGGCTGATCCTCGCCCCCGGCAACCCGCATGACGTCCATCAACTGGCCGACCTGCTGCGTGGCAACCTGCGCTTCGTCAACCGCGAGCAGGGCTCGGGTACGCGCATGCTGCTGGAAGGCCTGCTGCGCCGCGACAACCTGGACAGCACGGCGATCAATGGCTTTCACAACGAGGAATTCACCCATGCGGCGGTCGCCGCCTATGTCGCCAGCGGCATGGCCGACGCCGGCTTCGGCGTCGAGGCGGCGGCGCGCCAGTTTGGCCTGACCTTCATTCCCATGGCCCGCGAGCACTACTGTTTGCTCTGCCGCGAAGACAGCCTGCAATTGCCGGCCATGGGCGCCCTGCTCAAGGTGCTGCAGAATCCCGAGTTCCAGGCGCGCATCGGTCAGTTGCCGGGTTACGCCCTGAGCCGCCCCGGCGAGGTGCTGCCACTGACCCAGGCACTGGAGCTGTGGAGCAAGGAAAGCCTGCTGTAGAGCGATACAGTGGAAGCCAGCTGTAGGCGCCCTATGGCGCCTAACCAGTCAGTTGCATCTTAAGCCCGCGGATGGGGCAGCCGAACTGCGTTTGGTGGTGTGTACGGCCCGGTTAAATGGCCTCAGGTGACGCGACACAAACGGGCAGATGGCCAGCATTTCAGTCCAGAAATAGCGCCCAAACACGACGCACCAAGAAGCCTCAGACCCAGCGAAAACCCTTAAGTTCTCCGTTAAAAACAAATATTTACCAACCTTGAACAAAGTCATGCAGTTCGTCGGCAGAGGCTTGCGCAGACACCAAGAGGCAACGAGGATCGCGGCCATATTCACACGGAGGTTCTCCTCACCATGAAGTACTCCTCGATGCTTGTTCTGTCCCTGAGCCTGGCCAGTGGCGCCGCGTTCGCGGGTAATACCTCAGCCGGTATTGGTGGCGCCCTGGGTGGGGTGCTCGGCGCGGTGGTCGGCCAGCAGGTCGGCGGTAACACCGGCGGTGCCATTGGTGCCGGTGTCGGTGGTGCGGCCGGCAGCGTGGTCGGTGCCGACCGTCACAGCCGTACCGAAGCGGCCATCGGCGGCGCCCTCGGTGGCGCTGGTGGCAACGTCATCGGCCGGCAACTCGGCGGCACCAGCGGCAGCCTGATCGGCGCGGCCCTCGGTGGCGGTGCCGGTGGCGCCCTGGGCAACAACTTCGGCGGCCGCGACGACGATCGTCGCGATTACCGTGACGGCCACCGCTACCGTGATGACCGTCACCGTCACGGGCATGGCCACGGCCACGGCCACAAACACCGCAAGCATCGCAAGCACCGTCACCACTACGACGATTGAGACTCCATCGCACGCTAGCGGGTGACCACGAAGAGCCCCCTCGCTACCAGCGGAGGGGAACTTGTTGATAGATCAGAACCTAATACAGGGTTGCAGATGAACGTTGCCGGCTTAGCCGAGCGACCGAAGAATGCGCCACCAGCTTGGCAAGCGTTCGCTGCTGACAGGCCCGAAACCCGGGCATCCGATTCTTTTTGAGGTCTTCCCTATGCGCACACTTATTTCTGCGCTGTTACTGAGCGCCCTGAGCATACCCGCCGCCTTTGCCGGCGATAGCAGCAAGGTCGCCATCGGCAGTGGTGTTGGCGGCGTCCTCGGCAACGTGATCGGCCAACAAGTCGGTGGCAGCACCGGCGCGGCGGTCGGCGCCGGGGTTGGCGGCGCGGCCGGTGGAGTCATCACCGCGCGAGACGGCAACAAGACCGAAGCGGCCCTGGGCGGCGGCTTGGGTGCCGCAGGCGGCTCGGTGATCGGTGGCAAACTCGGCGGCAGTACCGGCTCGACCATCGGTGCCGGTCTCGGTGGCGCCGCCGGCGGCGCACTGGGTAACGAGATGGCCAACGACAGCCGCCGAGACAGCTATGACGGCCATGGTCATGACCACGACCATGGACATAAGCACAAACACAAGAAGCACAAGAAACACAAACACCACTGATCCACGCTCGCTAAGAAGCCCGCCTCGGCGGGCTTTTTGCTGCCTGCTGCTGGGCATGAATCAACTCGCCAGCAGCAGCCGATCGGGCTCGTCCAGGCGTTGCAGCAGCACTTGCCGCGCCTGGTCGCGCAGCTTGATTGCATCCAGCCAGTCGCGGCCCTGTGCCAGCAAATGACCGCAGACGCTGACCCGAATCTCACCGCGATGGGGGAACCATTGGCCGTCACGCAGGACCATCCGCGAGCCGCGTATGGCCACTGGCAGCAGCGGCACATCGGTGCGCGCGGCGAGCACGAAGGCGCCCATGCGAAACGGCAGCAGGCCCGGCTCGCGGGTCAGGGTGCCCTCCGGAAAAAACACCAGCGATTGTCCGGCCTGCAAGGCAGTGGCCAGGCGCTCGGTATCGGCGGCGCTGCGCTGTACATCGAAGCGCTCGACGAAACAGGTGCCCAGCTTGCGCAGGAAGCGCCCGGCAATTCGTTGCTCGGCCAACTCGCGCTTGGCCACAAAACTGAACTCGGCCGGCAGCACCGCGCAGAGCGCCAGCCCATCCAGGTAGCTGGCATGGTTGGCGACCAGCACGCGCACCTCCGGTAGGCGTAGCTGAGCCAAACCCTCGACGCTCAGTGGCACCCCGGCCAGGTGCAAGAACAGCCGCGCGGCCATTCGCACCATCCGGCGACACCAGGCCAGGCGCGGCAGCAGCGCCACCGCCAGCCAGGTCAGGCTGCCGATCAGCAGCAGCAAGATCCAGAAGTAAGCGGCATACAGCGCCGCGCACAGCGCTCGCCAATAACGCCCGGCTTGCGCCTGCACGGCCGCCTGCAGCAGGCGCAGCAGTTGTCGCCACACCGCACGCTGCGGCTGGCCCACTTCACCACGCTCATACAATTCGCGACTGGCGGCGCGACGGATCTTGCCGCTGGAGGTCTTCAGCACGCTGTGCGGAGGCGCCAGCACGATATCGTCCGGCGGCACGCCGGTGAGGTCGAGGGCGACCCGGCTGATCGCCTGCTGCAAGCCTTGTCGCGCCGCCGGCTCCTGCTCACGGGTTTCCGCCAGCACCACCAGCCGCTCACTGCCGCTGGCCGCATCGCCACAGCCGAACACCGCCACACAGCCTTTGCGCAGGCCCGGCAGGTTGCCGACTGCCGTCTCGATGTCGTAGGGGTAGATGTTGCGCCCGCCGCGGATGATCAGGTCCTTGACCCGGCCGCTGAGGTAGACCTCACCCGCGGCCATGTAGCCCAGGTCGAGCGAGTCCAGCCAGTCGCCATGCCGCACGCGCTGGCTCTCCTGCGGATTGCGGAAGTAACCGCCGGTGGTCGACGGCCCCTTGAACTGCAGGTGCCCTTCGGTGCGCTCGGGCAGTTCGATGCCACTGCCATCGACGATACGCAACTGGTGCCCTGGCAACGGCCGGCCGCTGGCGACGAAACGCAGCACATTACTTGCGTCCGCGGCGGCGGTTAGTGCCTTGCCGCGCGCCTGGAACGCCTCGCGCTGCACGCGATCGATCAAGGGTCCGCGCTCCAGCGGCGGGAAGGCCGCGCCCAGGGTCGCCTCGGCCAAACCATACACCGGGGTGAGCGCACTGGCGGCCAGGCCATAGCCAGCGAAACGCTCGGCGAAACGCTGCAGGGTGTCGGGGTTGACCGGTTCGGCGCCGTTCAGCGCCAGGCGCCAGCGACGCAGATCCAGCCCCTCCAGCACGGCCTCGTCGAGTTTGCTCAGGCACAGCTCATAGGCGAAGTTCGGCGCCGCCGAGAGGGTGCCGCCATAGCGATGGATGGCCCACAGCCAGCGCGCCGGCCGGGCGAGGAAGCCCAGCGGCGACATCAGCACCAGAGGAAAGCCGTAGTACAGACTGCCGAACCAGGCGCCGATCAGGCCCATGTCGTGGTACATCGGCAGCCAGCTGACGAATACGTCATCGCCGCTGACCCGTAACGCCCGGCCCATGGCCCGCAGATTGGCCAGCAGATTGGCATGGCTGACCATCACCCCCTTGGGCTGGCCGGTACTGCCCGAGGTGTACTGCAAAAAAGCGAGGTCCTGCGCCTGGCGCAAGGGCGCGACGAAGGCATCGGAGTCGGCGCCGAGCTCGGCCACCGTGACGATTTCGTGCAGGCTCGGCACCTGCGGCTTGAGCAGCCGGGCCAGCAGCTTGGCCTGGACCACGGTGATGAGCATGCAGGCCTCGGCGTTGCCGAGAATGCCGGCCTGGCGCCGCAGATGCTCCTCGATCTGCGACAGACGCATGGGCGGGTAGATGGGCACCGGCACACCGCCGGCCAGGAGAATACCGAAGAAGCCATGGAGAAAATCGCGGCCGGTGGGCAGCATCAACGCCACCCGCTGCCCGGGACTCAGACCGCGGCGCTGCAGGCCGGCGGCCACGGCTGCGGCGCCCTCGCGCAAGGCGGCATAGCTGATATCGTCGCTCTGCTCGGCGTCGCCCAACAGGCGCACATGGATGCGCTGAGGATGTCGCTGCACGTGCCAGTCCAACACCTCGACCAGGGTCTGCGCCTGGTCCGGCGCCAGGTCGTCGGTCAGCGCGGTTGGCCGGTAGTCATCGCCCCCCTGCTGAGGCTCCGGTGCGGCGCACTCGAAGTGCTGCAGGGCATGCAACAGATCATCCGGGGTCTCCGCCGCGGCGAACAGCTCCTCGGGCAAGCGCACGCCGAACTCACGCTCGACCCGTGACCACAGCTCCACCCGCGCCAGGCTGTCCAAGCCCAGGTCGCGATCCAGTACGCTGTGCAAGCTCACTCGCAAACCCTCGGCAGCGTACGGGCGCAATTCGGCCACGGTTTGCCGAACGATCTCCAGCAGTTTTTCCGCAGACCTCTCGGAGCTGGGTGTGCTGCTGGTGGCATGAGGTAAACGAGTCATAGGCGGCCCCTCGCACGACAGGGCAGTGCTGGCGACTGCCCACGCCAGTGAACAATAAGCCTCTGCCGCCGCCGGCGATAATAACCTCTGGCCCATAGCGCAGCTGTGGTTATACCTAGGGCGTCTTTCGCCAGTCAGATTGGCGGTCAGCGTCCGCTTCCGTGGAATAACGCCTGCGTTCGACGGCAGACCGCACAGCCTGCCGAGACCAGTACGGCGAGCTGCTGAGTTGAACTGGCTCCACGGGCCACTACGCTTGCTGGAAGGCGCCTGATCGCCGAGGAGAGACCGCCATGTCAGCCAACCTTGCCCCCGGTGTGAGCCGCCGCGAAGTCTGGGCCTGGGCGATGTACGACTTCGCCAACTCCGGCTACACCACGGTGGTGATCACCGCGGTGTTCAGCGCCTACTTCGTCGGCGTGGTGGCCGGCGGTGCGACCTGGGGCACCCTGGCCTGGACCAGCGCCCTGTCCCTCTCCTACGCCCTGATCATCCTCAGCGCACCGCTGCTCGGCGCCTACGCCGACGCCTACGCCTGCAAGAAACGCCTGCTGCTGCTCTGCACCCTCGGCTGTGTCGCCAGCACCGCCGCGCTGGCACTGGCCGGACCGGGAACCCTGGGCATCGCGGTGCTGTTCATCGTGCTGTCGAGCCTGTGCTTCGGCAGCGGCGAGAACCTGATCGCCGCCTTCCTTCCCGAAATCGCCCGCACCGATGCCCTGGGCCGGGTCTCCGGCTGGGGCTGGGGCTTCGGCTACCTCGGCGGCCTGGTCAGCCTCGGCGCCAGTCTGGCCTATGTCAGCTGGGCTCAGGCCCACGGCCAGACGGCGGCGCAGTTTGTGCCTGTGTGCATGCTGATCACCGCGGCGCTGTTCGCCCTGGCCAGCCTGCCGACCTTCCTGTTCCTGCGCGAACGCAGCCAGCCGCAGCTGCAAGCCGGCGCCAAGCACAGCGCCAGGGTGGCCTTCGCGCGTTTTGCCCAGACCCTGCGCGAGGCCGGGCGCTATCGCGACCTGCTGCGCTTCCTGGCATGCACCGTCAGCTACCAGGCCGGGATCTCCGCGGTGATCACCCTGGCCGCCATCTACGCCGATCAGGTGATGGGCTTCAGCACCCAGGACACCCTGATGCTGATTCTCTTGGTCAACGTTACCGCCTCGGTCGGCGCCGTGCTGTTCGGTCACCTGCAGGATCGCCTCGGCCATGTCGCCACCCTGAGCCTGACCCTGCTCGGCTGGATGCTGATGATCGGCCTGGCCTGGGCCGCCGAGGGCCCGCCGCTGTTCTGGCTGGCGGCGAATATCGCCGGGCTGTGCATGGGCGCCAGCCAGTCAGCCGGACGCGCCATCGTCGGCCTGCTCGCGCCGCCGACACGCCTGGCGGAGTTCTTCGGCCTGTGGGGCCAGGCGGTGAAACTGGCGTCGATCCTCGGCCCCATGACCTACGGTCTGAGCAGCTGGCTGAGCGGCGGTGACCACCGTCAGGCGATGCTGATCACCGGCAGCTATTTCGTCATCGGCCTGCTGCTGCTCGCCAGCGTCGACCTCAAGCGCGGTCGCCGCGCGGCCCTGGTCGATCAGCCACATTCGGCTGTCGGTTAAATATTTGCAGCACCTTTAGACCGAGCAAAGATTGCTTCGTCGCTGCCACCGAACAGAGCGGTCACTCGCCTACTAGCAGCGCCGCCAGCGCCTCGCGCAACGGCTGCGGGATCGCCACCGGGCGGTTGCTCGCACGATCGACGAACACGTGCACGAAGCGCCCCGCCGCGCAGGCCTCGTCCTCGCCGGCCTTGAACACGGCCAGTTCGTATTGCACCGAGCTGTTGCCCAGTTTGCCGACCCGCAGGCCGATCTCGATGCGCTCGGGGAAGGCGATGGAGGCGAAGTAGTCGCAGGCCGAGCTGACCACGAAGCCGACCACCTCGCCGTTGTGGATATCCAGACCGCCGACCTCGATCAGGTAGGCGTTCACCGCGCTGTCGAAATAGCTGTAGTAGGTGACGTTATTCACGTGGCCGTAGAGGTCGTTGTCGTGCCAGCGCGTGCTGATCGGCTGGAAATGCGCGTAGTCGCTGCGCAGGTGCTGGGGTTGGCTCATCTGATGTCCTTGTTGTTCGCCACTGTTGTACAAAGCTTCGCGGCCAAGGCCACAAAAGACTCCAGTCCGTAGCCCGGATGAAATCCGGGGATACCCTGTCGGTGTGGGGCAGCCTCGAAGAGTGAATCGCGCCTCATCGATCAATCGGCGAGTTCAAGGTCGAGGTACACAGCGACCGCCACCCTCCTCACTCAGTACGCCACCTGATAGATCGCCAGGGCGTGCGCCTCGGTCATCTCGCGTGGATTGTTGACCAGCAGGCGTTGTTGCAGCATGGCGTCGGCCGCCAACTGCGGCAGCATGCTCTCCGTCACCCCGGCATCGCGCAGACAGGTGGGCAAGCCGCTGCGCTCACTGAAATCGGCCAGGGCGCCGATGAACTGCTCGGTCTGCGCCATGGCATTGCCGGGCCGCAACTTGTCGCCGAGCACCAGCGGCGCCAGTTCGGCGTACAGCGGCGCGGCAACCGAGGCGTTGAAGCCCAGCACATGCGGCAACACCAGTGCATTGGACAGGCCATGGGGAATGTGGAAGTGCCCACCGAGCGGATAGGCCAGCGCATGCACCGCCGCCACCGGGGCGTTGGCGAAGGCCTGCCCGGCCAGGCAGGCGCCGAGCAACATGGCCTGACGGGCCTCGCGGTTGCCGCCATTGTGCACCGCCTCGTCGAGGTTGGCGGCCAGCAGGCGCAGCGCCTCACGGGCCAGCAGGTCGGACAGCGGGTTCTTCTTCAGCGCACTGGTGTAGGCCTCGATGGCGTGCACCATGGCGTCGATGCCAGTGGCGGCGGTCACCGCAGGCGGCAAGCCTAGGGTCAGGTCGGCATCCAGCAGCGCCAGATCAGGCAAGAGCAACGGCGAGACCACACCCAGCTTGGTGGTCGCCCCCGTGGTGACAATCGCCACCTGGGTCACTTCCGAACCGGTTCCGGCGGTGGTCGGCACCTGGATCAGCGGCAGGCGCTGGCCCTTGGCATTGCCGACGCCATAGATATCCGCCAGGGTCTGCGCGCACTGCGGATGCGCCAGCAAGGCCACCAGCTTGGCCACGTCCATCGAGCTGCCGCCGCCGAAGCCGATGATCAACTGCGCCTTGAGCGCCCTGGCCTGCGCGACGGCGTTGAGCACTATGGCCTCCGGTGGGTCGGCCACCACCTGGTCGAACACCTGGGCGGTCACCCCCTCGCGCAGAAACCCGGCAAGCACCTCGGCGAGCAGGCCGAGCCGGGTGATGCCAGGGTCGGTGACGATCAATACCGACTGAGCGCCGCGCTCCTGGCACAGCGTGGCCAGGCGGTGGGCCGAGCCGGATTCGCAGATGATCTGCGCGGTGGTGGCGAAGCTAAACGGATGCATGCTTGATCCTCTTGTAATTATCCGCGCCAAAGCAGCTACATTGCAGCTTACTCTGCTCGCATGCGCATGCCTCAACTGCCAAGGCAACAGTGGCTGCGTGCCGTAATTACCAGCGCTAGGCTATCCCTTGACCCATGCACCGGCGAATTGCCAGTATTCAGCACGCACGTCCAAGAGCCGACTAGCATTCTGTGTGGCCGCTTCCTTCATAGGGATATTGTTAATGCCCAAATCACTCCTTCGTCTGCTATCGCTGGCAACAGCCCTTCTACTCTTGAACCTGCCCCTGGCCAGTCTGGCGGCCGAGCGCCAGCTGGTGATCCTCAACTGGACAGACTACCTGGACCCGGCGCTGATCGAAAAATTCGAGCAGCGCTATGATGCCAAGGTCGTCCTGAGCTACTACAGCTCTGATGACAACCGCACCCAGAAGCTGATGGAGAACGACGCCAGCGGCTATGACCTTATCCTGGTTGCCGGTTTCGACCTGAAGCTGTACGCCAAACGGCGCTGGATCGCACCGCTGGATTACACCCGGCTGCCCAACGTCCAGCACACCGCACCCGAATTGAAGAATGTCTTCGGGGCGGCCGATGTATATGGTGCACCCTATACCTGGGGCACGGTCGGCATTGCCTACCGCAGTGACCTGGTGCAAACGCCTATCACCAGTTGGCTGCAGCTGTTCAGGCCACAGCCCGAACTGCAGGGGAAAATCGCCATGATCGAAGACGCCAGGGAATTAATTGGCATGGGCCTCAAGGCCTTGAACTATTCCGCCAACAGCTCCGACCCCGATCAGCTTCGAGCAGCGGAGGCACTGCTGCTGGAGCAGAAACCATACGTCCGCACCTATGACTACATCGCCCTCGATGAGACCTCCCCACTGCTCAGTGGCGACATCGTCGCCGCCCTGCTGTACAGCGGGGATGCCCTCATGCTGAAAGAACACAACGAAAACCTGCGCTATGTCGTTCCGCAAGAGGGCGGGGCTATCTGGATCGACTATTTCGCACTCGCCCGGCAGGCGCAACAACCGGACTTGGCCTACGCCTTTCTCGACTTCATCAACGAGCCGGAACATGCCGCCCAGCAGGCGCAGTTCATTCATTACGCGACCCCCAACCGCGCAGCAGAAGCGCTGCTGCCAGCAGAATTCTTGAGTGACCCCATCATCTACCCTGACCAGGCCGGCCTGAAATCCTCCGAGTTCTACACCCCCCAGCCGGCTAAAGCCCAGCGCTTACGCAACGCGATCAATGCCAGGGTGTTGCGTTAAAGTTGCGCCGCCAATGGCTGCCGCGGCCAACCGCATCGAGGGGCTGACATGAAGTTGCGCACCCGCTTGCCATTGCTCGTCATACCGCTGATTGCCGGCCCTCTGCTGCTGGCGGGACTTCTGGCGTTCCTCGCGCTCAAGCAAAGTGCCGAACAGAAAAGCGCCGACCACATCAATGTTCTGGTGTCTCGTCTGGATGACCAGCTCCAGCTGCTCAGCACAGTGGCCACAGCCAATATCGATATTTTCTCGGATGATCCCCTGGTTAAAAGCTACCTGCTGACCAGCGATGCCGATGAACGCTACGCATTGCTACAACGCCCCTTGCTGCAGAAGCTCGCCAGCATTCAGCGGGTCTATCCCGACTATTACGAGATCCGGATTCTGCTGCCCGATGGCTTTGAAGACCTGCGCTTGCAAACCCGCGATCAGCCCAACCTGACAGAAGAGGAGGCGAACAGCCCCGGGTTTCTGGCCATGCGCCATGCCGACCAGGACACCTTGGTACGCATCGGCATCAACCCGGACAACCAGGAGCTGGCCCTCTACGTTTCTCGGCGTATCCGCTTGATCAATCCGGCATTCGAGTCTTTCAGTACGCCACCCAAACTGCGCGGCTACCTGAGCCTGACTATCAGCCTGCAATCGTTGCTGAACAATCTGAGTCCCTCGCCCTGGCCCCAGGGCGGCCTCCTCCTGACTGACGCGCAAGGCTCCTTGCTCGCGGCCTCCCAGAAGAGCGATACCGCGCGCATGCTCGGCGACTACGACCTGGCGCAAGGCATCACGGCGTTGCAGAGCAAACGCCAGATCGACCTGAATGGCCAGTCGTACCAGCACCACGCCAAGTGCCTGATGGAAGGCTTATGGCTGCACCTATTGATTCCAGAAGCGGAATTGTTCAAAGAGTCGCGGAATATTGGCCTGCTGGTGCTGCTGATCTGCCTGCTCGCCATCGCCATTTCGGTACCGCTGCTTTTGGTGCTGATCCGTAATCGCTTCCTGAAACCGATCGAGCGTCTCAATCGGGCTCTGGCGGCCATAGGCAAGCAACAGCAATTGATCCAGGTTCCTGTGCAGAGCGAGGATGAGATCGGTGAGCTGAGCCACTCCTTTAACCGGATGAGCCTTGACCTGCACCAGTCCAGCGAGCAGATCCATAACCTGGCCTTCAGGGACAGTCTCACCGGGCTGCCCAATCGCCTGATGTTCATCAAAACCCTGCGCCGCGAAATCGAAACCGCAGGTCAGCGCCGGGGGCGTTTCGCCTTGCTGTTTCTCGACCTGGATAACTTCAAACACATCAACGACACTTTGGGCCACCCTGCCGGTGATCGACTGCTGATCAAGGTAACTGAGATCTTCCAGTCCAACCTGCGCGGCTATGACTACTTGAGCCGCCCGGTCGGTATCGAAGTCGACCGGGATATGGCTCGCCTGGGCGGCGACGAGTTCACCCTACTGCTCAACCAGCCCGATGCCGAGCACCTGGCCGGGCCGGTAGCCGAACGGGTGATCAAGGCATTATCTGAACCCATCGACCTCGATGGCACAGCGTGTTACATCGGCTGCAGCGTCGGCATCGCCATCTATCCCGATGACGGCAGAACGGTGGAGGACCTGGTCAAACACGCCGACCTGGCGATGTATCAGGCAAAAGCGCGAGGCAGGAGCACCTATCAGTTTTTCTCCAGCGCCATTGCTGCACACTCCCAGCAACGCGTGCTTCTGGACCAGCGGTTACACACCGCGGTCGAAACGCTGAACTTCCAGCTGCACTATCAACCGGTTGTCGATAGCCGCAGCATGCGCGTGGTGTCTGTTGAAGCGTTAATCCGCTGGAACGATCCCGAGCTGGGCCAGGTACCCCCGGACCAATTCATTCCTCTGGCCGAGGAAAATGGCCTTATCTTGCCCATTGGCGCCTGGGTCATGGAGGAGGCGGCCCGCCAGCTCGCGGTATGGAAGAAGGCTGGCCTTCCCCCCCTGCGGGTTGCCATCAACGTTTCCAGCCTGCAGCTGAGCCAACCGGGCTTCGCTAAACAGATCACTCACCTTTTGAACAAGCACCAGCTTTGCGCCGATGACCTCTATGTGGAGTTGACCGAGACCGCCGTACTACAAGGGCGCGAACAGGTACTGGAGAACCTCTACGCATTGCGTTCACTCGGTATACAGATTGCGCTCGACGACTTCGGCACCGGCTACTCCTCACTCAGCTATCTACAGACGCTGCCCATCGACATTCTGAAGATCGACCGCAGCTTCATTCTCAACCTGCAAGAGAACAACAACGGCGTGATTCTCTCGGCCATCATCACCATGGCTCACTCACTGGGCATGCAGGTGGTCGCCGAGGGGGTCGAGGATCACGACCATCTGGCCTTTCTGGTTGCCGAAGGCTGCGACCTGCTACAAGGCTACCTGTTCAGCAGGCCCCGCCCCGCGAGCGAGATTGAGCGGCTTATCAACCTGCCGCTGCCAGCAGTCATATAGCGAACGGTTCGGTCTAGCGGCCACACCCGCCGTACCCATCAGGATTGACATGGCGAGCTAGCCAGAGAACACACGGAGGCGGACTCCCGAAGCGCAACCCGGGCTACGGCCGGTAGCGGTCAACGCCATAGAGCCCTCGCTCAGAGCGCAGCGCGGAACCATTGCAGGTACTGCGGACTCTCGGCTATCGAGTTGTGGCCCTTGCCCGGGATGACCTTTAGCGAGGCCACACCGGGTGCGAAATGCGTGTAGAGCCGTTCGCTGCTCGCGCGCGGTATGACTTCGTCGTGCTCTGCTGCGATCAGCAGTGTCGGCACGGTAATACGCGACGCGTACTTCCAGGATTCGAACTTGTCCTTGAGCAGCCAGCGCACCGGAAAAACTGGGAACTGGCGTGCGGCGATTTCTTGCAGGCTGTTGTACGGCGTAATCAGGATCAGCCGCGCTGCCGGACGCTGGCTGGCGAGGCGCACGGCGACACCCGAACCCAGGCTACGGCCTACTACCACCGTACGCGGGTGGGCGGCGTGCACCCGATCAAACAAGGCCACGGCATCACGCTGGATGGCCTCCTCGGAGGGGGAGCCGGAGCTGCCTCCGTAGCTCCGGTAGTGCAGCAGGTAGAGCGCATGATCGGGAAAGGCCTGGGCAAACTCTGGCAGGTTCAGCGAGACGTCCTCGGCGTTACCGCCGAAGTAGATCAATGCATTGGGGCCCTCATGCGGCCTGACTGAGACCAGCAGCTCGGCGTCGGCAACCGGCAACCTGAGTGTCGTCGCCGGGGTCGCGATGGCGCGGGGTTGCGGGAAGTAGATGAGCGAACGCTGGAACACGAACAGGGCAACGCAGGCCAGTAGGTAGAGGGCGGCAAGCACTGCCAGAAGCGAAACCATGCGCGGCATGCAGCTAACTCCCATTCAGAACTAAAGGGCCGACGTTACGTAATGGCCGCAGTCACGGACAGCAATCTCACCCTGGCGCGCCCAAGGATCGAACCCGCAGACGGCAGCGCCTGGACTGCCTGCGCATCCCCACGGTAAGACACCGTACGCTCAGCCAGCAAAAACCGCCCCAGCGGGCGGTTTTCTATAGTGTGTCGCTTGCCTGAGTCCTCACCGGGATGACGGGGTGAGGTGGGTGCCTGCATTCAGTCTTTGCCCAAGGCCTGCTGATTTTCCAGAAACTCCTCTTGCAGCAGGGCGTCGGTGGGCTCTTCACTGGCCTCCTGCATGCGCCCGGTCGACACAACTTTGGCCTCGAGCCGACCCATCAGATGCTCAAGGGCATGGCGCATTTTTTCCGCGGCGCCGTCCACGGCAATCCCCAGGTCTGCGGCCTTGTGGGTCACCGAAATCGACTGATGACCTTTCGGACGGGCTTCGATCTGACAGCGCTTATCGTCGGGGCCGGATTTTTGCGCGTTTTCATCGCTGATATGTACGACAACCCGGGTCAGCAGCTCCTCAAAGTACTCGAGCTTGTCCATCACTGCCGAACCTACCCACTCCTGAAGCCGGGCACTGCCTTCAATCTGATTAGTGTGCACTTGTACTTGCATAGGGCTTCCCCGTAATGACGTGTGTGCTTTCGAGGCTATACGGCCGCCGAGGTTCAGGCTAACTGAATATTCTTCTGCCGTGGTGCCCAGTTATAGGAATCGGCGTGATTTAGCTGGTCGTTGAAAAAACCACTGCCTCGAGCTTCGCACACGGAACGCAAGCCCGCCTGGATAAAATAGTCTTTGCTTGCAGGGTGAGCATGATGCGATGGAGTCGATATGACGCTGACAACCTGGGAGCTGCTGTCCTACATCGTCACCGTGGTGGCCTTGCCATTTGCCATCGGCGTGTTCCTCTTCGAGCAGCGCAAGGCACACGAAAACGAGGAGGAAGCCACCTGGCAGCAGATCTCCGATGCCTATATCGACTTCCTCGAGGTGGTGCTGGCCAACCCCGACCTGAAGCTGCGCAGTCAGCGCGCCACCCCCGACCTGAGCGACGAACAGCGGGAGCGCATGCTGGTGATCTTCGACATGCTGATCTCGTTGTTCGAGCGCGCCTACCTGCTGCTCTTCGACACGCAAATGAACGAGAAGCGGCGACGCCGCTGGCACTCCTGGGAGGACTACATGCGCGAATGGAGCCAACGCGAGGACTTCCGCCAACGATTGCCAGAATTGCTGCGTGGCGAAGACCCGGATTTCGCCCACTACCTGCAGCGCCTGGCGAAAGAAGAAGCACGCTAGTACGTCTCCTGTACAAGGTGCCCGCGAGGTGCTGAACGGGTTTACCATCACGCAGCCGGGCCCCACATGGCACCACTACATTCGGCATTTACCGACCGCCAGCAGCGCTTGTACCTGGGCTGCAGAAAAAAGCCGCAACAGCCACCACCGTAGGCTTTACCCCAACCCAGCTCGCTACTAGCCTTGTTCTAGCCAATTACCATCGAGTTCCATGCCCGTGAAGGCTTTTCTAGCAGTGTTAGTCGGCATGTTATTAAGCGCCTCGAGCTGGGCCTTCACGCTATGCATCGAAGACATCGATTATCCACCCTTCACGCTCAGCAACGAACGCGACGAACAAACAGGACTACTAATCGAGATGGTGCAACTGGCGGTGGCCGAGAACGATGATGCCATCATGGTTCTGCGCTACCCGTGGAAGCGCTGTATCGACAAGCTGCGCAAGGGTCAAGTCGACGCACTGCTGGCCGCCATTTGGTCACCCGAGCGCGATGCCTGGGGCGCGTTTCCAAAATATCCCGACCAGCCCTTGACCGCCCCCGACCGCCGCTTGCGTTTGTGGAGCGAAGAATACCGGGTGTTCGTTCCGCTCCAGGGCACGCTGCGCTACGACGGGGAGCATTTCACTGGCCTGCAAACCGGCATCGGTGCGCCTCCCGGCTACGTCGTCTGGCAACGCCTGAAAGATGCCGGCGCACTGAACGGCAGCGTGCTGCAGCCCAAGGCGGGTCTGCGCCTGGTGGCCTTGAACCGGCTGGATGGCTACATCGCCGAATACAACATCGGCCTGCATCAACTCCAGGCCCTGGGCATCAGCGAGCAAGTCACCCTTCTGCCGCAGGTCTACCATGCCGATGACGCTTACCTGGTGTTCTCCCATCAGTTTCAGCGCGCGCAGCCACAGCTGACCCAGGCGATCTGGCAATCGCTGGGCAAGATCCGCCGCCAGCACGGCAAACGGCTGCTGGCCAAGTACCGCAGCACGCAGAAACCATAGGGCTGATTTATTGCCCGGCATCCTCCCAGATAAAGGCCACCCCCTTCTTCACTCATCCGCCGTGAAACCTGGTGATCTGCACCGCTAGGCAGCCTCGCGGCCCGAGCATTGCAGCCGTGCTGACTGAATCGTTATTCAGACTCAGTCCAAGCGAGCCTCACTTTATTGCGAATTGCACTAATCCACCCACAGCGCTGGGTGTATCTTGAAGTCAAGGACAGTAGCGGGGAGGACATTAGCCAATGGTGATGAGGAGTACTGCGAATCTTCCATTCAGCACCCGCGTCATACTGCACGCTGGCGAAATCGCTAAGACTCAGGATGTACGTGTAACCCCGGAGCAGATGACTAAGGCCGTGGATGCCGGCCAACAGCGTGTGAACACGCAAGACCGCGTAAATTACGCGTAGCCGCAGCAGGCGTAAGGAAAAATCGTACACAGCGAAACCAGTTGAACACCTTCCTGGCCATGCGTCAGGACAGCCATCGTGCTGATCAAGACCCGTTTGAACTGAATAGCTGGGCGAACCGACGCCGCACCTTGGAATAGACCAAGCGGCTAGCAACCTCGATCAGGTGCAGTTACCAGGCACCGCCCGGTTACGGCCGAGACGACCACTGGCAATTACCAGCGTCGCCTCGGCACCAACCACCTTCCTAGACGCCCTGAACTCAAACCCCTTCACTGCCCAATGGCAGTGCACCTTTGTGCGCGGCAACAGCACTCTGCAACCGCTCAGCGCTAGAACGCAAAAAGGCGTGCCAATGGCACGCCCCTGATGACTTGCATGACTCGCTTAGAAACGGTCGCGAATCACCACTTCGTCAAACGGCAATTTGCCGATACGTGGTTTCGGCTCCACGGCACGCTTGCCCACCGCGACCATCAAGCCGATGACGTAATTCTCCGGCAGGTTGATCAACTTGGCCACGGCGTCGAAGTCGAAGCCATCCATCGGACAAGAATCGAGGCCCTTACCGCGCGCGGCGAGCATCAGGGTTTGCGCCTTGAGGCCGCAGCTGCGCATGGTCTCATCGCGCTGCACCTGCGGTTTGCCACGGTAGTAGGCGTCGATGGCACCGGCCATGTAGCGCTGCACTTCCTCCGGTGCGCCCTGCCAGACGCGGCCGACATTCTTTTCCCAGCTGTCGAGCTGAGCGCACACCACCACCAGCATCGAGGCCTCGGTGACCTGGGCCTGTCCCCACGCGACTTCACGGATCTGCTCGCGCAGCGCCGGGTCGCTGACTTCGACGAAGCGCACGTGCTGCAGATTGAAGGCCGAGGGGGCGAGCAATGCCAGTTGCAGCAGTTCGTCCTTCTCCTCACGGCTGAGGCTGAAGGTCGGTTCATAGCCTTTGACGGCGCGGCGACTGCGTATGGCTTCTTCGATATGCATGATGACTCCTGAGAATGCGTGGCCGGTAAGATGCCGCGCATGCTAAGTAGCCGTTCGCGCTAATACCATGCGTCTTTGCCAATGAAACATATCGACAGAATCGATTTATCCACCGCACGCACCGATGAACCCGCCGTAGCACTCCGCGGTTCAGCCCAGAGCACCGCGGTGCTAAAGCCCGCCCTGCAATCGGGCTGTACACCATTGGCGAACATCGGCATAGGGGTAGAGGTCCAGCGCGGCGAAGCCCTTTATGTTGCGCGCCTTGAGCTTGGTGAACAGCGGTACGCTGATGCCGCAAAGAAACCGGGTCAGGCATTCGGCACTCGGTGCGCGGCCTTTCAGCTCAGCATGCCGCTCGATAAAACTCCCGCACAAGACGTGCAGGTCCTGCTCGGCCAACGCCGGCAGTGGCGCTGGCGACGGCAGGTGAGCGACCTGTCCGTGGCACACCGAACAGTGACCGCAGCGCTGCGGGGCCTGTTCATCACCGAAGTAGGCCGCCAGGCGCTGGCTCAAGCACTGTCGACTGGCGAACAGCTCGAGCATGGCGTGGATGCGGGCAATCTCACTGCATTCCTGTTGTTTGAAGTAGCCGTGTAGCTCGGCGCTGAGAAGCTCGGGGTCGAAACCGCCATCGAGCAGTGCATAGACCTCGGTCATCTGCTTGCTTTCCAACTCGATCCAGCCTTGCTCCTGAAAATAGTCCAGCGCCTTGACCACCCGGCCGCGCTCAGCCTGATGCTGCTGGTAGAGCGTGTCGAAATCCACGGTGCACCAGGTGCGTGCGCGGCTAGAGGTGCTGACCACGGCCTCGACGAACTGACGGCGCTCGCCCTCGAACCTGGCCAGCAAAGCCTCGGGCTCGCACAAGTATTTGAAGCGATATTCGGCGAAGTAGGCGTAGCGCGGAGCGATGATGCCGCGCAACTCCAGCTGCACCAGCAGGGTTTTCAGCGGCAGCTGGCGGATATTGCTCTGCTCGCTCAGGGCGTTAAGCATCAGTTCCCACTCACCGCCGCCGTGCTGATCAGGAGCAGCGGCAGCTAACAGCTCGCCAAGCACGCAGCGAATGCCACCCTGCTCCGGCGTATCGCCGTAGACGAAGTTTTCCAGCACGTTGAGGCTGTCGCGGTTGGCCAGCACCAGGCAGTCGGACGGCTGACCGTCGCGCCCGGCACGGCCGATTTCCTGGCTGTAGTTCTCGACGGATTTCGGCAGATCGAAATGCACCACGTTGCGGATGTCGCTCTTGTCGATGCCCATGCCGAAGGCAATGGTGGCGACGATGCAATTGAGCTGGCCGCCCATGAACTGGCGCTGGATTGCCTCGCGCTGCTCATGGGCCATGCCGGCGTGGTAGGCATTGGCGGGAATAGCGTGCTGGCTCAGGTGCTCGGCGACCTGCTCGGCGGTCTTCTGCTGGGTGACGTAGACGATGCTCGGCTGCCCGGCCTTGGTGGACAACCACTCGACCAGGCGACGCTGCTTGTCACGACCGCCGACCGGCTCGACCAGCAGGTTGAGGTTGGCCCGGTAGAAGCCGGTGGTGACCACATCCGCCGCGGCGATGGCGAACTTGCTCTGCATATCGGCGATCACCGGCGGCGTCGCGGTGGCGGTAAGCAGCAACACCTGGGGAATGCCGAACTGACGCTGATAGTCGGGAAGCTTGAGGTAGTCCGGACGGAAGTTGTGGCCCCACTCGGAGATACAGTGCGCTTCGTCCACCACCAGCAGGGAAATCGGCACCTGGCCGATGAAGTTGCGAAAACGCTCGTTCTTCAGCCGCTCCACCGAAATCATCAGAATTTTCAACTCGCCGGACTTGGCCTTGGCCATAGTGATACTGGCTTGCTCGCGGCTTTGCGCCGAGTCGATGCTGGCAGCGCTGATGCCGCGCTTATGCAGAAAGGCCAGCTGATCCTGCATCAACGCCAGCAAGGGCGAAACCACCAGGGTCAAGTGCGGCAGATGCAGCGCCGCCAGCTGATAGCACAGCGACTTGCCCGAGCCCGTGGGAAAGATCGCCGCCGCCGAGCGCCCGGCCAATACCGCACTGATTGCCGCTTCCTGGCCGGGGCGGAACTGCTGATAGCCGAAGACACGATCGAGGGTGCTGTACATAGGGTGTCACTCCGTTGACCGCAGGGTCGGTGACCTTAGCGCGGCGGTGTGGGCGAAGCCAGAGCGGCTGGCACGCCAATGGCTTGCGTGGGAGCGGCCTTGGCCACGATGGCGGCACTTAGCGCCTGCCCTTCCGTCCGCTGGAGCCCGATCGTCGGCGCGGAGCCGGTAGCGGTACAGGGCAAAATAAAAAAGCCGCCCGGAGGCGGCTTTCTCGATCAACCCGACGCGGCTTAGAGCTGCGGGCCGGCGTCGCGAATGGCATCCGACACATCGAACTTCTTGAAGTTTTCGATGAACTGCTGGGCCAGGCCTTTGGCGGCTTCGTCGTAGGCGTTCTGGTCTGCCCAGGTATTACGCGGGTTGAGCAGGCTGGTTTCGACGCCCGGTACCGAAGTCGGCACACTGAGGTTGATGATCGGCAGCTGCTCGGTTTCGGTACCGATCAGCGCGCCGCTCTGGATCGCGGCAATCACGCCACGGGTAGTCGGGATGTTGAAACGCTTGCCGACACCGTAGCCACCGCCGGTCCAGCCGGTATTGACCAGATAGACCTTGGAGCCGAAACCCTGGATACGCTTGATCAGCAGCTCGGCGTATTCGCCCGCCGGACGCGGGAAAAACGGTGCGCCGAAGCAGGTGGAGAAGGTCGACTTGATGCCGCCGCCCGAACCCATTTCGGTGGAGCCGACCAGTGCGGTGTAGCCGGACAGGAAGTGGTAGGCCGCCTGCTCTTCGTTGAGGATCGACACTGGCGGCAATACGCCGGTCAGGTCGCAGGTCAGGAAGATCACCGCGTTCGGCTCACCACCGAGGTTACGCTCGGAACGCTTCTCGACGTGACTCAGCGGGTAAGCGGCGCGGCTGTTCTGGGTCAGGCTGTCGTCGGCGTAATCGGCGACGCGATTGCCATTGAGCACCACGTTTTCCAGCACGGCGCCGAAGCGGATGGCCTTCCAGATCACCGGTTCGTTCTTCTCAGACAGGTCGATGCACTTGGCATAGCAACCGCCTTCGATGTTGAACACGCTACCGACACCCCAGCCATGCTCGTCGTCGCCGATCAGGTAACGGCTCTCGTCGGCGGACAAGGTGGTCTTGCCAGTGCCGGACAGGCCGAAGAACAGGGTGACGTCGCCGTCTTCGCCGATGTTGGCGGCGCAGTGCATCGGCAGCACGTCGGCGTCCGGCAACAGGAAGTTCTGCACCGAGAACATGGCTTTCTTCATCTCACCGGCGTAGCGCATGCCGGCGATCAGGACCTTCCTGGCGGCGAAGTTGATGATCACACAGCCATCGGAGTTGGTGCCATCACGCTCGGGCACACACTCGAAGTTGGCCACGTTGAGCACTTGCCACTCGGCTTTGGCGCCCTGGTTGTACTGCTCCGGCTCGATGAACAGGCAACGGCCGAACAGGTTCTGCCAGGCGGTAGCGGTGGTCATCTTGACCGGCAGGTAGTGCGCCTCGGCAGCACCTACATG
Organism: Pseudomonas taeanensis MS-3; assembly: GCF_000498575.2. Lineage (GTDB taxonomy): Bacteria > Pseudomonadota > Gammaproteobacteria > Pseudomonadales > Pseudomonadaceae > Aquipseudomonas > Aquipseudomonas taeanensis. The sequence goes on along the minus strand of NZ_AWSQ01000001.1, from coordinate 1,052,401 downwards.
GACATACGAAACGAAGCTGTCCTGAGCATCGGAGAAGGCCTGTACACGATCCCACAGGGCATCGAACTTGTCGGCTGGGAACGGACGGTTGATCGGGCCCCAGGCAATTTTCGCCTCACTGCTCGGCTCCTGAACGATAAACCGGTCGGCCGGCGAGCGCCCCGTGCGATGACCGGTACGCACGACCAGTGCGCCGCTGGCGGCCAGCTCGCCTTCGCCACGACGGAGGGCTTCTTCGACCAGTTGAGCGGCGCTGATGTCGGTATACACGGCGGTATTGGCTTGCGTCATGTGGGTCCCCGTCGGCCCAGCGGCCGAGTCTTCCAAACGTTTTGTAGTAAAAGCCAGAGCACTACTACAGCGAAAAAAGTGCGCCGGATTATGCCAGAAAAGCCGGCTGCGGGTGCAGCCTCTGATCAGACCAACCCGCCGCAGACTGCGTCAATTAGCCTCAGTGGCGGGTATCTGAGGGGGTATCGCTGCCACCTCCGGCGAACAGCTGGCCGACATCGGCGGCATCGAAGGCGTAGCGTTGATTGCAAAACTGGCAATCGATCACCACGCTGCCGGCGTGTTCGCTCAGCAGCAGCTCGGCATCGGCCTGGCCTAAACTGACCAGCGCCTTGGCCGAACGTTCACGCGAGCAACTGCAGCGAAATTGCAGCGCGCGCGGCTCGAACAGGCGCAGCGGTTCTTCATGATAGAGGCGATGCAGCAGGGTCTCATTATCCAGGCCGAGCAACTCTTCGGTCTTCAGGGTGTCCGCCAGAGTCACCACGTGCTGCCAGCTGGCCTCACGCTCCTCGGCCTCTTTCAGTCGATCGGCCGGCAATTGTTGCAACAACAGGCCACGGGCGCGCTGACCATCGGCGCCGAGCCAGAAACGCGTGGGCAACTGCTCGGAGGTAGCGAAATAGTTGCTTAGACAATCGGCCAAGGTTGGCCCCGCCAGCTCGACGATGCCTTGATAGCGCTGGCCGTGCTTGGGATCGATGGTCATCGCCAGCACGCCGTCCGGCATCAACTCGGTCAGGCCGGCGTCGGCCTCGACCTGCTCAGCCTGGTAGCGGGCAATACCGCGCAGCTCGCCAGCGCTGGAGCACTCGACCATCAACAGCGGCACCGCGCCCGAGGAGCGCGCCTGCAACACCAGCAGGCCCTCGAATTTCAGCGTGCCCAGCAACAAGGAAGCGGCCGCCAGCATCTCGCCAAGCAACTGCGCGACCGGCTGCGGGTAGGGATGCTTGGCCAGGACGTGACGGTAACTGTCGGTCAAGCCAACCAGCTCACCACGGACATCGGTGTCATCGAACAAGAAACGTTGGGAAAAATCAGGCATGCCGAATTCGCAGAATATGACCAGGCCAGCGATTTTAGGCGCAAACGCCGCACCGACCAAGCGCCTCTTATCTATCAGACCTACGAGCCTCCTCCTATCGATTCGTGCGTCAGATCACACCCAGGGCGGCAATGGAGCAGATCGGCACTTGGCAACAGGGGGGCCGCCTCCCTAAAATCCGCGCCGCCCAGGAAGGCGATCACTTAGATATGACCAGGTACCTGCACCCATGAGCACCTCTTTCTTGAATACCGAATGGCGCGTGCGCCCACTGCTGGCCTGCCATATCGTCGCCCTCCTGCTGTTGCTCAGCTGGCTGTGGCAACCGACCCGCGAACTGTGGGATCAGTTCGACCTGCTGCTGTTTCGCCTGCTCAACCAGCCCGTGCTTGAAGGCGGCTGGTGGGCACGAGTCTGGGCCATCGGCAGCATGCGTCCAGTGGATATGGCCGTCGGACTGGTGATGCTGGCCGTCATGCTCAAAGCCGAGCTGGTCTTCACCGGCGCTCAAGTCCGCCGCGCACTGTTCGCGTTTCTCTGCATCCTGATATTGATGCTGCTGTTGCGCGTCGGATTCGCCCACCTGGTCGAAGGACTTGACTGGCAACGACCCAGCCCCTCGTTGGTCGTCGATGGCGCCGCACGGCTTACCGAACTGTTCCCTCATTGGGAGGATCGCTGGGACATGAAAGACAGTGCCAGCCGCAGCTTTCCGGGCGATCACGCCTCGGTATTACTGCTCTGGGCATTGTTCATGGGATTCTCTGCGCGCGGCTGGCGGATGCTCATGGTCTGGGCCATGGCCACCCTGTTCATGCTGCCACGCCTGGTTGCAGGTGCGCACTGGGGCTCGGACGCCTTGGTAGGAGGCCTGCTGCTCAGCCTGCTGGCAATCGCCTGGGGCAGTTTTACACCGTTCGCCTTCAGGGCCAGCGATTGGCTGGAGCGCGCGTCCTCGCCGCTGACCCGACAACTGGCGCGCCTGCCACTGCTAGACCGTATCAGTGTCATTCGTGGCTATTAAAATCACGAGCTGCTGACCACGGCTCAGTCATCGCTGCGAAACTGATGGATCTGCCGACGCTGCTTCTTGGTCGGTCGGCCATCGGTCTGCACGCCCAACGCACCGGCCTTACGCAGCGCTGCAGCCTGCTCGCGGCGCACGATGCTCTCGGCGGTCTCGCTATACAGCGCCTGAGCCTGTGGCGCGCCACGACGCACGACCGAGAGTTCTTGAATCACCACCATGCGCTCATCGAAGCCCGTACGAATCAGTAATTCATCACCAACCTTGGGCTCCTTGCTCGGCTTGCAGCGCTCGCCACGGCAATGCACCTTGCCGCCCTCGATCGCCGCCTTGGCCAGGGCGCGAGTCTTGAAAAAGCGTGCGGCCCACAACCACTTATCCAGGCGGACCTTATCGTCGTCTTTATCGCTCATGAATGCTCCTGACTGCAGATGAGTACCCCATGATAAAGCCGCTGCCGCAAAGCGCACGTCCGACGAGCGGATGCGCTTTCCATGAGGGCCAACTAGAATGTCCGCAATAGCCTAGGGGTTCTGCCTTGAAGACGTTCGACCATCTCTCAGTGATTGGCCTACGTGAATGGATTGCCCTGACCGAGTGGGGTGTGACGGGCTTGCGCGCGAAGATAGACACCGGGGCCAGCACCTCGACCCTGCACGCCAGCGACATCGTCCAGTTCGACCGCGACGGCAAGCCCTGGGTACGTTTCACCGCACATCTCGGCACCCTGATGCAATTGCGCCATCGTCATTGCGAAGCACCCCTGGTGGCGGTCAAGGCCATCAGAAGCTCCACCGGTCATGTGCAGACCCGCTACGTGATCCGCACCCACCTGGCGCTCGGCGACCGCACCTGGCCAGTGGATTTCACCCTGACCTGCCGCAAAGCCATGCGCTACCGAGTACTACTCGGCGCCAAAGCCCTGGTTGACGGCCAACTGGTGGTCAATCCGGCCCTTGCCTACGTGCAAGACACCCCAACGCTCTCAGAGACCTCAGGAAAACCATGAAAATTGCCGTGCTGTCGCGCAACCCGCGCCTATATTCCACAAGCCGCCTGGTTGAAGCCGGCCAGGAGCGCGGCCATGAGATGGTGGTCATCGACACCCTGCGCGCTTACATGAACATCGCCAGCCACAAGCCGCAGATCCACTATCGCGGCGAGCCGCTGGAAGGCTTCGACGCGGTAATTCCGCGCATCGGCGCCTCGGTCACATTCTACGGCTGCGCGGTGCTACGCCAGTTCGAGATGATGGGGGTGTTTCCACTCAACGAGTCGGTGGCAATCAGCCGCTCGCGTGACAAGCTGCGCTCACTACAGCTGCTCTCGCGGCGTGGGGTTGGCCTGCCGGTGACCGGCTTCGCCCACTCACCGGACGATATTCCCGACCTGATCCAGATGGTCAACGGCGCCCCCTTGATCATCAAGTTGCTGGAGGGTACCCAAGGCATCGGCGTGGTGATGTGCGAAACGCAACAGGCAGCCGAGTCGGTGATCGAGGCGTTCATGGGCCTTGAGCAGAACATCATGGTGCAGGAGTACATCAAGGAGGCCGGCGGGGCAGACATTCGCTGCTTCGTGATCGGCGACAAGGTGATCGCGGCAATCAAGCGTCAGGCCAAACCCGGGGAATTTCGCTCCAATCTGCACCGAGGCGGCAGCGCGAGCCTGATCAAGATCACCCCGGAAGAGCGCATGACGGCGATCCGTGCGGCCAAGATCATGGGCCTCAGTGTTGCCGGCGTCGACATCCTGCGCTCCAACCACGGTCCACTGGTGATGGAAGTGAACTCCTCCCCAGGCCTGGGCGGCATTGAAAACACCACCGGCAAGGACGTCGCCGGCCTGGTGATCCAGTATCTGGAGAAGAACGTCAGTCCGCACCGCACGCGCACCAAGGGCCAGGGCTGAACAGGAGGGCGCGTGGAGCCTGAATATCGATGACGGCCCCGCAGGCTTGCCCGGACTACAGCTGTACGGGATCGATTACATCCGACGCCCACAATCTATGCGCCTTCATCCACTCAAGGAATTCGGCCTCAGCCAGAGGTCGACTGAAATAATAGCCCTGCCCCAGAGAGCAGCCATGCTGACGGAGTATTTCCAGCTGGGCATGGCTCTCGATACCCTCGGCAATGCACTGCAAACCCAGATTACGGGCGATCACCAGGATGGTTTGCACCAGCATCAGACCGTTGCTATCGCCGGCCATATCCTGAGTGAAGCTGCGATCGATTTTCAGGCGATCCAGCGGCAGACGCTTGAGGTAGGTCAACGAGGAATAACCCGTGCCGAAGTCATCGATGGCGAAATGCACGCCGAGAGCTCGTAAGGCCTGCATATTGGCGATGCACTGGTCGACATCTTCGAGCAGCACGCCTTCGGTGATTTCCAGCTCCAGCGCGTTGGCCGGTAAGCGGTGACGCTGCAGGCAGGCACTGATGCGCTCGACACACCCGACCTGACGCAACTCGCGCGGGCTGAGGTTGACTGCCACCACCAATTGCGGCCAGCTCGGCAACCAGCGCGCCAGTGCATCACACGCCTGCTCCAGCACCCAGTTGCCGAGCTCCTGGATCAACCCGGTTTCTTCGGCCAGCGCAATGAATTGCCCGGGCATGATCTCGCCGTGTTCCGGGTGCTGCCAACGCACCAATACCTCAACGCCGGCGACTCGTCCGCAAGCCAGCTCCAGCTGCGGCTGGAACACCAGGTGCATTTGGCCGCGCCGCATGGCCTGACGCAACTCGTTTTGCAGCTGCAGGCGCTGGTCGATCGAGACCTGCATGGCCGGGGCAAAAAAGTGCAGATCGTTGCGCCCGGCGTGCTTGGCCCGGTACATGGCGGTATCCGCCTGCTTCAACACGTCGGCGGCGACCTGACTGCCGAGCGGGTGCAAAGCGATGCCAATACTGGCGCTGATCGACAACTCATGACCGTCGATCCAGTAGCTGCCACTGAGACTCTTCAACAGTTTTCTGGCAGTCAAGGCGGCATATTCGGCAGCCAGCTCAGGGTCACTGTCGAGCGCCTCGAGCAGCACCACGAATTCATCGCCGCCCATCCGTGCCAAGGTGTCTTCGGCACGTAAGCTGCCCGCCAAACGGGCCGTAACTTCGCACAACAGGTCATCGCCGATCAGATGACCAAGGCTGTCGTTGACCGTCTTGAAGTGGTCCAGATCGATAAATAGCAGCGCGCCCAAGCAGCCTTCGCGCCACTCGCGATCCATCGCGTGTTGCAAGCGGTCGAGCAGCAGACGGCGGTTGGGCAGGCCGGTCAGCTCATCGCTGAAGGCCAGGCGCTCGATCTCACGCTGATAGCGCTGACGCTCGGAGATGTCGGTGACGCTGCCACGAATCAGCACCTGTTCGCCCGGCATGCGCACCAGACGGACCTCGCAGGAAATCTGCCGTCCCGCGCTGTCACGGTGCAGCCAGTCGAACACCGGCGCCTCACCGGCAATCGCGGCATCCAGGTAAACCTTGCCAAGCTCCGCCGAGGCTTGACCATCGACCTGCTTCGGCGGGCTCAAATCGAATGGGACCTTGCCCAGCAGTTCCTCGCGGGTATAACGAAACAGTCGTTGGGCGTTCTCGTTAACGTCGACCATGCCGCCGTGCGGGGTGAACAGCATGATCGCTTCCGGGGCGTGCTCGACAATGGTGCGGTAACGCGCCTCGGCCTCCTGGCGAGCGCTGATGTCTTCGACCAGCAACAGAAACATGCTCACCCGGCCATTGGCATGCCGCACCGCGCGCAAGTTCAGGCGGGTATAGACAAACGAGCCATCCGGACGCAGGAAGCGCTTGTCCAGCTCATAGCCTTCGCGCGCACCACTGAGTACCTCATCCAGCAACTTTTGCTCAACGACCAGATCCTCCGACGGAGAAAGACTCGCCCAACGGGTGGCCATCAACTGCTTGCGCGAGCGCCCAAGAATACTGCACAGCTTGAAGTTGACTTCTTCCCAGGCGTGATCCGGAGTGGTCAGCGCCATACCGATCAGCGGCGCCTCGAAGAACAGACGCAGACGCTCATCGCGCTCATGCAGTTGCTGCTCGGCGCGCTTACGCGCGCTGATATCCTGAATTGCCCCGTACACGCGTACCAATTGGCCGTCATCGCGGTCGGCCAGACCATTGATGCGCACCCAACGATTCTTGCCCTTGGCGGTCAGCAGGCGGACTTCGATATCGAACTGCTCGAGTCCGTCGAGCAGCTGCTGCAAGGTGTTCTCCGCCAACACCCGGCCATTGCCATCCAGGTAATCCAGCGCCCGCTCGAAGGATGGCGCCCCCGCATAGGGGTCCAACTCGTAAATGCGGAAGCAGCCTGCACTCCAGTACATGCTGGAGTCGGCCAGAGTTAGCACCCAACCGCCCAGATCGGCGATGTCCTCGGTCTGGCTGAACAGATAACTCTGCAGCAACTGTTCTTCACGCTGCACCGCCACTTCCTCAGCCAGTTGCTCACGTTCGGTCACATCATGCTGCAGCGAGATGAAATGGCTGATGCCTTGTGCGTCATACATCGGCGCCAGAATCAACTCGTTCCAGAACAACCGACCGTCCTTGCGGTAGTTGCGCAGCACCACCTGACACGCCGTACCCTCGCTCATGGCCCGACGCAAGTGCGTCAACCCCTGCTGCTGGTCATCGTCCCCCAGCAAGAAGCGGTCATTGCTACCGAGGCTCTCCTCACGGCTGTAGCCGGTGATTCGCTCGAAAGAAGGGTTGCAGTAGATCAACGGAAGATCGGCCTGGCGCGCATCGGCAATAGTCACCCCCAGCGGGCTGGCGTCCAGAGCCTGGTTGGCCAGCGCCAACTGCTGGCGTATCTGCGTACTCTGTGCCAGAGCCATACGTAGATCGCTCAGGCTACGACCGCCCAACAGGGATGCGAACATGAACAGCAGCACACTCAGGTGCAGCTCCAGGCGCTGCGGATCGAACCAGGTCACGGCGGCATCGACCCCGCGCAGTAACGGCAGGGCCAGCAGCATCAAGACGCTCAAGATCGCCCCAGACAAAGCGCCAGGCAAGCCCCAGAGCAGCGTCAGACCAAGCATCAATAAGCCCAGCAGCGGAAAGTTCAGGCTCAGGGACAGCAGGCCAAGCAACCACGGCAGGACCAACAGCAACATCAGCAGTAACGGCCAGGGCGGCAGCTGTTTCAGGATCGCCGGCACCTGTTCGAGGCCTTCGCCCCCCCCCCCCCCGCACCCAGCCCCGCCGACGTAGCCAGGGACTCAGGTAGGTCAGCAGCGGTGTGGCAATCACCAGCGCGGTCAGGCTATCGGCCAGCCACAGAGCCGCACTGGCCGCAACCACATCGCCCGTGGCCAGATGACCGCTAAACCACAGGTTAGCCTGCAGCCCCAGACTCACCAGCAGCGCTGGCAGCAACACACCGAGCAGCATGAAGCGCAGTAGGTGGGCGACATCTGGCAAGGCCACATCGAAAACGCGACGCCGCAACAAGAGCCAGGCCAGACCGACGCCGAGCGTTTCCGGCAACGCATACACCGGGGCCCAGCGCCAGTCCAGGCCCCACAGCGGGATACTCAGCAGGGCATTGAGGTAAAGCGCTGGCAGTATCCGTGGTCCCCACCACAAACCGAGCACCAGACCCAGGGCAAACGGCACGTACCAGATCGCCGTCCCGTCAGCGAACTGAGTTGCCAAGGAAAGCCACGTGGCCAGATGGAACAACGGCAGCGGCAGCCACCACGTCCAGTTCGGCAGTCGGTCGGAAACGGTAGGCATGCTGACCTCATGTCATTACGCTGAGTCAGCATAGTTCAGCGTAATGACATGAGCTCAGATCGGCAGACTCACTGCATCTAACCAGGTGCGACAGTGTTCGCTGCCGTCACGCCGCGTCACGCGGCAGCAGCAGCCCCAGCGGTAGGCAGACCCGCGCCTCCAGGCCACCACCGGAGCGGTTGCGCAACTCGACACTGCCGCCGTGCAAGGCCGCGATGCGCTTGACGATGGCCAGACCCAAACCCGCCCCCTGTCCGCCCCGCGCGCGGTCACCGCGAATGAAGGGGTTGAAGAGAGTGTCCAGCTCCGTCGGCTCGATGCCGGCCCCGCGATCAAGCACGCTGAGCACCAGGTAGGGCGCGCCGTGATCGCCGGAGATGTAGACGGCCACCTCGACGGCATTGCCACCGTAGCGCAGGGCGTTTTCGATCAGGTTGACCAGCAGGCGCTTGATCGACACCCGCCGCAGTGGAAACCTCGGCACCGCTTCCAGGCATAGACGCACCTGCTCACGCTGCTGGTTATAGGGTGCCACCACTTCGCGAATCAGTTCGAGTAGGTCGATATCTTCGAGGGGCTCGTCGCGACCGTCGCGGATAAAGGCGAGAAACTGATCGAGAATCGCGTCCATGTCCTCGATGTCACGCACCATGTCCTCGGTAAGCTCGGAGTCGTTGGTCAAGAATTCCATGGACAAACGCAAACGTGTCAGCGGCGTGCGCAGATCATGGGACACCCCGGCCAGCATCAGCTCACGCTCGCGAGCGGCTTGCTCGACGTCCTCGGCCATCTGGTTGAAGGCGCGATACACCTCGGCCATCTCGCTCGGTGTATCGCTGACCGGCAGCCGTACGCTACGGCCCTTACCAATCTGCCGGGCAGCGAAGACCAGGCGCTTCAACGGCGCGCTCAGCTGTCGGACGAAAATCCACGCGGCCGCGGTGGACAGCAGACCGATGCCGAGGAACCAACCCAGCACGCTCCAGATTCGCTGGCCGCGCAAAGGATGCGGGTAGAGCGGCAAGCGCAGCCAGTCATTACCCAGGTTCGGCGCGCGCACCCAGAGCGCAGGCGGACTTTTCGCCCGTACCCGCACCTCGGTCTCGGGCCCGAGTTCAGCCTGCATCTGCCGCTCGAAAATCTCACTGTACGGCCAATGCTGCTCGCTGGCCGGCACCTTGGCCAAGGACACCCGCTTCAAGCCGGCCGCCTCGGCGATCTGCTCGCGGCTCTGCGGCTCGGCCGCCCAGTAAGCGCGCAGGGTCAACGCCGCACCATGGCTGTATTGGCGGTCGACCAGTACATCCTCGTTCATCATCAGATAAACCAGAGTCAGTGCCTTGGAGAACAGCACCACAATCAACACCAGCCAGAGCGTGCGGGCGAAGAAGCTCTGCGGGAACCACAGCGGGGTTTTCATTCGAGCAACACAGATCCTGTAGGAGCCAGCTTGCTGGCGATATGGATGGCCCGATCGCCAGCAAGCTGGCTCCTACACCGGGCACGCGGGACAGTATCTGGACTACTTATTGCCGTCGGGGACGAACACGTAGCCCACACCCCAGACCGTCTGGATATAGCGAGGTTTGGACGGATCCGGTTCGATCAGCCGGCGCAAGCGGGAGATCTGCACGTCGATGGAGCGCTCCAGAGCGTCCCACTCGCGACCACGGGCCAGGTTCATCAGTTTGTCGCGGGTCAACGGCTCGCGGGCATGCTGCACCAGCGCCTTGAGCACGGCGAACTCGCCGGTGGTGAGCATGTGTACTTCTTCGCCCTTCTTCAGCTCGCGGGTGGCCAGCGACAGTTGGTAGTCGCCGAAGCTCACGGTCGCGTCCTCGCTGCCCGGCGCGCCCGGTACCACCGGGGCCTGACGACGCAGCACGGCCTTGATCCGCGCCAGCAGTTCGCGCGGATTGAACGGCTTGGCCAGGTAATCGTCAGCGCCCTGCTCCAGGCCCTGGATACGGCTGGCCTCGTCGCCCTTGGCGGTGAGCATGATGATCGGCACCTGATTGTTCGCCGCACGCAGCCGGCTGCAGGCCGACAGCCCATCCTCGCCGGGCAGCATCAGATCGAGCACCACCAGATTGAACAGTTCACGCGACATCAAGCGGTCCATCTGCTCGACGTTCTCCACCGCACGCACGCGGTAGCCTTGCTCGTCGAAGAAGCGCTCGAGCAAGCGCCGCAAACGGGCATCGTCGTCGACAATCAGAATTTTCTCGCCTTCAAACGGAAGTGCAGTGCTGCTCATAGAGGCTCCTTGACCAAGAATCTGTTAACCGCCGCCGCCGCGCCATACAGCACGGGTAAAGCGTGGAAACAGTTTCTAACGCCAGCATTATGGCTTAGGCGTCAGTACTGGCGTGCGGCCCTTTGTTAGCAGATTTTTCCCTACAGGGTTTCCAGCACACGCTTAGGGGGTGTTTATAATGCCCGGCTTTCCTATCTGGCCCGCCGTCTGCGTGGTCGGTTTTTCGTTTCAATGTGGGTAGCTTTCCTTATGCTCAGCATCAATAACCGCATCGCCGAAGAACTGGGCGTGCGCCCGCAACAGGTTGCTGCCGCCGTGGCGCTGCTCGATGAAGGCTCCACCGTGCCCTTTATCGCCCGTTACCGTAAAGAAGTGACCGGCAGCCTGGATGACACCCAGTTGCGCAACCTGGAAGAGCGCCTGCGCTATCTGCGCGAACTGGATGACCGGCGCGCCAGTATCCTCGCCAGCATCGAGGAACAGGGCAAGCTGACCCCGGAGCTGAGCCGCGAGATCAACCTGGCCGAGACCAAGACGCGTCTCGAAGACCTCTACCTGCCCTATAAGCAGAAGCGCCGCACCAAGGGCCAGATCGCCCTGGAAGCCGGCCTCGGCGAACTGGCCGACGCGCTGTTCGGCGACCCGAGCCTGACGCCCGAAACGGAAGCTGCGCGCTTCGTCGACAGCGAGAAAGGTTACGCCGACATCAAGGCCGTGCTCGAAGGCGCCAAGTACATCCTCATGGAGCGCTTCGCCGAAGACGCCAACCTGCTGGCCAACCTGCGTAGCTTCCTCAAGGATCACGCCACCCTCAGCGCCCGGGTGATTGCCGGCAAAGAAGACGAAGGCGCCAAGTTCCGCGACTACTTCGAACATGATGAAAAGCTCAAAAGCGCGCCGTCGCACCGCGCCCTGGCAATCTTCCGCGGACGCAACGAAGGCTTTCTCAGCGCCAGCCTGAAGGTCGGCGAGGAGCTACCCGGCACCCTGCACCCTTGTGAGGGCATGGTCGGCGAGCGCTTCGGCATCAAGGATCAGGGCCGCGCGGCCGACAAGTGGCTCGGTGAAGTGGTGCGTTGGACCTGGAAGGTCAAGCTCTATACCCACCTGGAAACCGACCTGCTCGGTGAGCTGCGCGAGGCTGCCGAAGACGAAGCTATTTCGGTGTTCGCCCGCAACATGCACGACCTGCTGCTCGCCGCACCGGCTGGACCGCGCGCCACCCTGGGCCTCGACCCGGGCCTGCGCACCGGCTGCAAGGTCGCGGTGGTGGATGCCACCGGCAAGTTGCTGGACACCGCCACCGTGTACCCGCACGTGCCGAAGAACCAGTGGGACCAGACCCTCGCAGTGCTGGCCGCACTCTGCGCCAAGCACTCGGTCGACCTGATCGCCATCGGCAACGGCACCGCCAGTCGCGAAACCGACAAACTGGCCGCCGAGTTGATCAAGAAGCATCCGGGCTTGAACATGACCAAGATAATGGTCAGCGAAGCCGGTGCCTCGGTGTACTCCGCCTCGGAGCTGGCGGCCAAGGAATTCCCCGAGCTGGACGTGTCGCTGCGCGGCGCGGTGTCCATCGCCCGGCGTCTGCAGGATCCACTGGCGGAACTGGTGAAAATCGACCCGAAAGCCATCGGCGTCGGCCAGTATCAGCACGACGTGTCGCAGCTGAAGCTGGCGCGCAGCCTGGATGCGGTGGTGGAAGACTGCGTGAACGCCGTCGGCGTCGACGTCAACACCGCCTCGGCCGCCCTGCTGGCGCGCATCTCCGGGCTCAACGCGACCCTGGCGCATAACATCGTCGCGCACCGCGACGCCAACGGCGCGTTCAAGACCCGTAATGAACTGAAGAAGGTCAGCCGCCTGGGCGAGAAGACCTTCGAGCAGGCTGCCGGCTTCCTCCGCGTGATGAACGGCGACAACCCGCTGGACGCCTCGGCGGTGCACCCGGAAACCTACCCGCTGGTGCAGCGCATCGCCTTGGATACCGGCCGCGATATCCGCTCGCTGGTCGGCGACGCCAGCTTCCTCAAGCGCCTCGACCCCAAGCAGTTCACCGACGAGACTTTCGGCCTGCTTACCGTCGGCGACATTCTTCAGGAGCTGGAGAAACCCGGCCGCGACCCGCGCCCCGAGTTCAAGACCGCCGAGTTCCAGGACGGCGTCGAGACCCTCAAGGACCTCAAACTGGGGATGATCCTCGAGGGCGTGGTGACCAACGTCACCAACTTCGGCGCCTTCGTCGACATCGGTGTGCATCAGGACGGCCTGGTGCACATCTCGGCCCTGTCGGAGAAGTTCATCAAGGACCCGCACGAGGCGGTCAAGGCCGGCGATGTGGTCAAGGTCAAGGTGATGGAGGTGGACATTGCGCGTAACCGCATCGCCCTGTCCATGCGCATGGGCGATACCCCTGGCGAGAAGGTCGAAGGGCAACGCGGCGGCGCTCGTGGCAGCGGCAACCCGCGCGGTAGTGCACCGCGCAGCGAACGGCATTCCAGCCAGGACAAACCGGCCCCGGCCAGTGCCGGCATGGCCTCGCTGTTCGCCAATGCCAAGCAATTGAGGAAGTAAGCCATGAGCCACACATCCCCGGTCGGACAGGACAGCGCGTTCAGCAAGCTGCTCGGCATGACCATCGAGAAAGCCGAGAACGGTGAATCCCAGGTGCGCATGAGCATGCAGGATCATCTGCTCAATCTGCACGGACGCATGCACGGCGGCGCGCTGTTCTCGCTGATTGACACTGCACTCGGTCAGGCCAGCCACAGTCTGTTCGATGGCCAGGCTGGCAGCATGACCCTGGAATGCAAGGTCAACTACATCCGCGCGGTCAACGAAGGCGAAATCGTCTGCAACGCCCGCGTGCTGAATGCCGGGCGCAAGGTGCACGTGCTCGAAGCGCGAGTGCAGCAGGGCGACAAACTGATCGCCACGGCCCAGGCTACCTTCATCTGCAAGTGACCCTCCAGTGCCGGCGGCGCCGACAACGGCCGCCGGCCCCGGGCACTCAAGGCCGGAGAACAGCCGGGCGACACGCTGGTCGCTAAGGCACAAGCCACCTTCGCCTGTGTGTAATTTCTCCGTCCTCGACTGGTCTAGGGTATTTGAGCGGTGATTCGCCCCGGACGACCTCGGCGCAAAGCGCTGTTACCGATTCCCCTTGTAGACCAATCGATCCGCCCCCATATTGGGCCGACCGATGCGTGAAGGAATGCAACCTTGAGCGACCTTTTATCCCGCCGCCTGGCACTGCTTGGCGAGCCCGCCAACCTCTCCCTGCTGTCCCAGTGCCTGCACGGTATCGAGCGGGAATGCCTGCGCGTCGATGACCACGGCCAGTTGGCGCTGACCCCACACCCGGCATCGCTCGGTTCGGCCCTGACCCACCCGCAGATCACCACGGACTACTCCGAGTCTCTGCTTGAGTTCATCACCCCAGCCGAAGCCGATCCGGCGACCACTCTGGCTGATCTCGAGCAGATCCACCGCTTCGCCTACAGCAAGCTCGACGGCGAATACCTGTGGAGCCCGTCGATGCCCTGCGCCCTGCCGGCCGAAGAGGTGATCCCGATCGCCCGCTACGGCAGCTCGAATATTGGTCAGCTCAAGTACGTCTACCGTAAGGGCCTGGCCCTGCGTTACGGCAAGACCATGCAGTGCATTGCCGGCATTCACTATAATTTCTCGCTGCCGGACACCCTCTGGGAACGCCTGCAGAAAGCCGAGGGCAACACCCGCAACGCCCAGGACTATCAGTCGGCGCGCTATATCGCCCTGATCCGTAACTTCCGCCGCTACAGCTGGCTGCTGATGTACTTGTTCGGTGCCTCGCCAGCCCTGGATGCCGGCTTTCTGCGCGGACGCCCGCACCAGTTGCAGCAGCTGGATGCCGATACCCTCTACCTGCCCTACGCCACCAGCCTGCGCATGAGCGATTTGGGTTACCAGAGCAGCGCCCAGGCCGGCTTGACCCCCTGCTACAACGACCTCGGCAGCTACACCGAGAGCCTGCGCAAGGCCGTCGGCACGCCGTACCCAGCCTACGTCGAAATCGGCACGCAGAAGAACGGCGAGTGGTTGCAGCTGAACACCAACATCCTGCAAATCGAAAACGAGTACTACTCGAATATCCGCCCGAAACGCGTGACATACAGCGGCGAGCGGCCGGTCCAGGCCCTGGAAGACCGCGGCGTGCAGTACATTGAAGTGCGCTGCCTGGACATCAACCCCTTCCTGCCGCTGGGTATAGATCTCGAGGAAGCACGCTTCCTCGATGCCTTCCTACTGTTCTGTGCCCTGCAGGAAAGCCCGGCACTGAACAGCGGTGAGTGCCACGCCTGCACCGACAACTTCCTCAGTGTGGTCAAGGAGGGTCGCCGACCCGACCTGCATTTGCAGCGCCGCGGCGAGCCCGTGCCGCTGCAGACCTGGGCCCATGAACTGCTAGACAAAATCCAGCCCCTGGCCAGCCTGCTCGATCAGAGTCACGCAAGCGAGGCGCACAGCCTGGCGCTGCAAGCCCAGCGCGCGAAGATCGACAACCCGGCGCTGACACCCTCGGCCCAGGTGCTCGAACGCTTGCAGCAAGGCGAAAGCTTCACCCAATTCGCCCTGAGCCAGAGCAAACAACACGCCGAGTACTTCCGTAGTCAGCCGCTGAGCGCAGAGCAGCAGGAAGCCTTCGAGGCGGCTGCCGCACAATCGCTGCGTGGCCAGGCGGAATTGGAAGCGCATGACGATGGTGATTTCGACAGCTTTGCCAAGGCCTACCAGGCAAGCCTGCAGGCACTGGCCGTTTAGACGAACACGTCACAAAAGCAACCAGCGGGGTCAAAGCCGTGACCAGCGGCTCGGCGGTCACGGCTCGACACGGCTAGCATAGAAGTGAAGAGATCAACGCGAGCCGCACCCATGGCGCCCGACGCCCTACCCGACGATGACGGCCACTGGAGCCTGGAAAGCCTGAACAAGGCCTACCAGCAAGGCTACATGGCTGGCCTGACCGGCCAACCCAGCGCGCCACCCCACGCCGAGGTTCTCGCGGCCGCCTGGGAGGCTGGCTGGAGCGATGGCCATGAGCAGATGCGGCGCCAGCAGAAGATCGCCTGAGCCTGCAGCTCCCGCCCCCACCTCAATCGCTAGCGTGCCCACCCCCTGGCGCGCCAAGCCTTCTGCAATTCCCCCCCACGCACAGATGCGCAACTTCTTGCGCGACACACTGTGGATAAGCCTGTGGACACTTGACTGCAGGTGACCCTATCAATGGGCTTCAGCGCCATGCGCAACGAGCTGCGCACTCCTGTGCAACAAGCTGCTCACCTTTCAGTGACTTAGCGCACGCAGTGACTAACAGATAGAAAGCGGTCACTCTATCTATATGAATTCATTAATTTTTTAAAACATGGCACAACAATAGCTCTCTATTGGGTTCCCGGATCGATACTGATCCATGACCCAGGCAAGGAGAGCTCTCATGCCAACACCCGCGTATCTGTCCCTCGAAGGCACCAAACAAGGTTTGATCACCGCTGGCACCTTCACCGAGGACTCGGTCGGCAACATTTTCCAGGAAGGTCATGAGGACCAGATTCTGGTTCAGGCATTCAACCACCAGGTCATCATCCCGCGTGACCCGCAGTCCGGTCAGCCAACTGGCCAGCGCGTACACAAGCCGCTGATGATCACCAAGGTCTTCGACAAATCCTCGCCGCTGATCTTCAACTCGCTGACCTCCGGTGAGCGCCTGAACAAGTGCCGCCTGGAGTGGTACCGCACCTCGTCCACCGGTACTCAGGAACACTACTTCACCATCGAGCTGGAAGATGCGGTGATCGTCGACGTGCAGTCGCGTATGCCGAACTGCCAGGATCCAGGCATGTCGCACTTCACTCACCTGGAAGACGTGTACTTCACCTATCGCAAAATCGTCTGGACCCACGAAGTCTCCGGTACTTCCGGTTCCGACGACTGGCGCACCCCGATCGCCAGCTAAGGTGATCGTGCACTAAGCGATGCGTCGGCCAGGCCTAGTCCTGGCCGACGCATTTTCGCAAGACCTGTTCCGCAAAACCCGCGTAACGATGCTGCAAAATGTCGAGCCACACCGCAGCACAGGGCAGTGCTCGCGTTACAACCTGACGCGCACCACGTACATGCCTGACTCATGGAACGATTGACGAGGAACAACGGATGTTCGCCCCAGCCAACCAGACCCATTTCAGCCTGAATATCGAAGGCGCCAGCCACGACCTGCAGGTGCTCGAGTTCACGGGCCGCGAGGCCATCAGCCAGCCCTTCGTGTTTGAACTGGAACTGGTCAGCGAGCGCCCCGACCTCGATTTGGAAGCCCTGCTGCATCGCCCGGCTTTCCTGGCCCTGTCGCAAGCCGGCAACGGCATTCACGGGCACATCTACCGCGTCGCCCAGGGCGAGTCCGGCCAGCGCCTGACCCGCTACCACCTCAGCCTGCGCCCGCAATTGGCTTATCTGGCTCACCGCATCAATCAACGTATCTTTCAGCACCTGACGGTGCAGAAAATCATCAGCCAGGTGCTTGAAGAGCACGGCATTCAGGCCAACGCCTATCAATTCCAGCTCGGCTCGGTATACCCGGAGCGCGAGTATTGCGTGCAGTACGACGAGTCCGACCTGCACTTCGTTCAGCGCCTATGTGAAGAAGAAGGCATCCATTACCACTTCCAGCACAGCACGGACGGGCATGTACTGGTCTTCGGCGACGACCAGACGCCCTTTCCCAAACTGGCGCCCACCGCCTACCAGCAAGACAGTGGCCTGGTCGCCGACGACCCGGTAATCAAGCGTTTCGGCGTGCGCGTGGAAACCCGCACCAGCCGGGTAACCCGCCGCGACTACGACTTCGAGAAGCCGCGCCTGCTGCTGGAGGCCGACGCCAAGAGCGAGTTTGTTCCGGACCTCGAGGACTACGACTACCCCGGCCGCTTCGTCGAGCGTGAACGCGGCAAGCACTTGAGCCAACGCGCCCTGGAGCGTCACCGCCACGACTTCGAGTTGGCCGAAGGCGAGAGCGACCAAACCCAACTGGTCAGCGGTCACTTTCTGGCCTTTACCGATCACCCGCGGCAGAGCTGGAACGACCTCTGGCTGCTCACCGAGATTCACCACCAAGGCAAACAGCCGCAGGTGCTGGAAGAGGCGGTGACCAGCCATACCGAAGTCAGTGACGGTTTCCAGCAGGGCTACCGCAACCGCTTCAGCGCCACGCCCTGGATGGTGCCGTACCGCCCGACCGTGCAGCACCCCAAGCCGCGCATTCTCGGCAGCCAGAGCGCCGTGGTCACCGGCCCCGCCGGCGAAGAGATCCACTGCGACGAATACGGTCGGGTCAAAGTGCAATTCCACTGGGATCGCCACGGCCAGGCCGACGACAAGACCAGCTGCTGGCTACGCGTCTCTAGCAGCTGGGCCGGCGACCGCTACGGTGGCATCGCAATCCCGCGCATCGGCATGGAAGTGCTGATCACCTTCCTCGAAGGCGACCCCGACCAACCGCTGGTCACCGGCTGCCTGTACCACGCCGAACACGTCGTCCCCTACGACCTGCCGGCGAACAAGACCCGCACGCTGTTCAAGACCCTCAGCTCACCGGGCGGTGGCGGCTACAACGAACTGCGCATCGAAGACCGCAAGGGCGCCGAGCAAATCTATATCCACGCCCAACGAGACTGGGACGAGAACATCGAACACGACCAAAAGATCCGCATCGGCAACGAACGCCACGACACGGTCAAGGCCAACAGCTACAGCGAGTTCAAAGCCGAAGAACACCGCACCACCCATCTGGACCGCAAGAGCGAAGTCAAAGCCAACGACCACCTCACCGTGGGGCAGAACCAGCACATCAAGATCGGCACCGGCCAGTTCATCAACGCCGGCAGCGAAATCCACCTGTCCAGCGGCCAGAAAGTAGTGCTCGAAGCCGGCAGCGAACTGACCTTCAAAGCCGCCGGCAGCTTTATCAAACTCGACGCCGGCGGCATTACTCTGGTCGGGCCGATCATCAAGCTCAACTCCGGCGGCGGGCCGGGAAGTGGTTCGGGTGCGGCGCCGGTATTGCCGGTTACTCCCAAACCCGCCGATACCGCGCCAGTCGGTGAAAAGACCGGCAAGGCCAACGTCAATCCGCTGTTGCCGCTAGCGAGTCTGGGCGAACAAGGACCGCAACAATTGATTGTTGATGTCTGGGGCGACCCCGCTTTAGGCGGCCAGGTACAACTGCTCGACCCGCAAGGTGACGCATGAGCGAGCTAAAGAATCAGCCCATCGACCAAGGCACCCGCAAGCGCACGGAATACGACAACGCACGCCGTGCGAGGCTGGCGCTGAATATCGAACGCACCGATGGTGGGATGCTGCAGATTCCCGTCGAGTCGGACATGCGCAGCCATGAAGAAGAGCAGGAGATCCAGCAGAATACCTTTCTCGCTGTTGTGCCCATGGCGCGGCTGCCGGGACATGACCAATTCAACGAAGCGCCCAAAGGTGCACTGCCCCGTCCTGGGCGCATTTATGTATTTCAGAACGGCAAGCTGTGGCGCGAACTGGCGTGTGATGGCCAAGGCAGCCTATCGGATGTGGATGTAGCCCACTGGCGCAAGCTGGTGAACCAAGGCGAACCAGCTGATGATCGAACTCCGGTTGGCAAGCCACTGGCGCTGACGTTGGTACCCATGCTGTTGAAAGGCCGCTTTGTCGGTGACCAATACGCCATGGCCTACAGTGAAATGGCCTGGACCTGGGAATACATCGCCTGGCTGGAAGCCAACAGCAGCCGAGTCAGGAATCGCTGCCAGAATCTGGCGCCGGCCTGGTCGGCGGCGGTTGTTGGCGGCGAGCAATGGAAGCCGACCCAGGCGATGCCGATCATCGTGATCGACAAGCAAGTCGAGGGGCTGCGCGCACGCGACTTCAATGTGGAAAGCACACTGGCTGATCCGGCAGTCTTTACGCCGTCTTTTGCAGCTTTCACCGAAACAGAATGGGTCGTCAAACTGCAGCGCACCCAGGAGCAATTGGCCGCTGCTCAGCAAGGTGAACAGCCATACCCTTTGCCTACCCTGGAAGCTAGCCAAGACGTACTGGCGGAAAAAAAGCTGCGCGGTTATCCCCAGCTAGTTGGCTTTATGCTCGACGACCCCCTGTTTGCGTTGCGCCACGCCACGACACAAGCCCGGCTGGCCGAGGCGTATCTTCTGTCCCTGAATGCCCTAATCGCCCACCGCCCGAATGGCCGTTATGCGCAGGTCGTCTACAGCACGGTCATGCGTCCAGGCAAGAACCCCCTGGCGAAATTCAGCGACCTGATCGACAAGCCGAATCTGCTGAAAACCGTATTCGAGGATGAACGTAAAGCTGTCCGCAACGACCTTGAGCATGTCCTCAAACAATTGGTTGGTCTGTTTGAAAAGCGCTTGGATGTGGTCGCGGCAGACTGGTTCTTCAGCCATGACGAGCGCTTGCTGGAACCCTATGCATGGCTGACCGAGGCCCTGGATTCGCTGAATAAAAATCCAGCGCAGTGCGATGCCCTGTGCCACGCGTCAACCAGTCCCGAGCTGGAAGCCAGCATCGATCGATTGACCCAGGCGTTGCTGCAAGCCAAGCATCCGCTGGCCCGCAGGATGCTCGTAGGGGGGGGCGGCGAGTTACCTGAGGCTGCCAAACGATTGCAGGCGCTGCTGGCCAAAAAGCGCGAGCCAGACCCCGCACGCATGGGCCTGAGCACCCTGCTGCAGACGGCCGCTATCGATACCGCAGGCACCGATACACTCGCCCTCTACAAAAACATGACGGCTTTGGTCGGCGATTTTATGGACCTCTTCGCCACCGCCGTAGGCACCCAGCTCAACCGCCTCAGCGCCAGCCTGGTAAATATCGAACTGTCCCGCCTGTTCGCCCCCGCTTTTGGCGTACTGGAAAAACTCTCGCCCTCCTGGAAGGGCCTCAAGCTTATGCCTAAGGGCGATGCCACAGCCCAAGGCTGGGTGATATTGGGCGTTGAGGGCGCAGGCCTGAGGCATGGCCTGACGGTGGAGGAACGGCGCACCCTGACCCGCAAGAACTATCGCTATGCCACCCTGCACGACAAAGCAGGCACCCCGATTGGCTCGACCAGCCCGCGGCTTGCCGAGCGGCAGCTGCCTAACCTTGGCCGCATCGCCGTGATTGCTGCGCCAGCGGATCACCCCCAGGTGCATAATCTCAGCGCCTGGAAGCTGCAGGCCAATCGCACCATCCAGGCGACCATGGAAACGCCCGTGGTGCCCTTGGTGGCGGTGGTCTGTGCGATGTTCAATTTGCAGGCGCAGATGGTGGCGTTTAGGGGGCTAAAGGAGGAGGCCGGGGATGGCTTCGCCAGAGGAGTTATCGGTGTCGGAGTAGCTGGCCTTGATCAGGCAGTTGCATTGGGCGCTCTGACCAAGCCGATGCTGGGTGCTGAAAATGGTTTGGTGACGGCCCTCAACAAGCCGCGCTTCGATGTGGCGAAGATTTCTACCCGCTGGGCAGCCAGCCTGTATGAGCAGACCGGCAGCACCAAATTGCCTGTATTGAGGCTTGTTTCAGGCTTCGCAATGGTTTTTACCACAGGCCTTGCGGCCTGGGACGCTAAACGCGCCTGGCACCAGGGCGATCATGATGCCGCTCTGGCCTATGGCGTTGCGGCCGCTGGCGGTGCCGCCTGGACGGCTTATGCCTTTGGCATGGCCATCAATCCCTTTGTGCTGGTCGCCGGAGGGGTGTTGTTTATCGGTGGCGGCATTCTGGCCAACTGGCTGGTCGACAGCGATGCCGAGGCGCTGCTGAAAAACGGCCCATTCGGCCGCGATCAGGGTCAGGTCGGTTTGCTCGACGGCCTGCTGGGCGACGATCAGCGCTTCGCCCACCTGCAAGACCCGCAGGTAGCCTATACCCAGTTAATCGGGATTCTCGGCAAACCGGTGATTCAAGTCTCGCGCCTGGCTGATTGGCGCGCACAGGCTGCTCCCGCGCAACGGGCGCTGATGCAGGCAATCGAGGCCGAACGCCAGTCCAGCGCCCCCGACAGCCGCTGGAGTTGCGCTAACCCGGCCTTGCAGGCTTTTGAAAATGAGGACTGGGTGCTGACCGTGCATTCGCCATTGTTGGCCATGTTCCGGGGGGAGCATGATTTTCAGCTATTTGCCGAAGAGCAACTCGGCGTGCTGCCGCGCACAGGCGTATTCAATGTGGAGCGCGTCGAGCGCCGTGGCATCGACACTCCCAAGCTGAGCGCACTGGCGCTGGACGAAGGCACCGTGCTCTATGTCCTCCCCCGCCAGTTCCCCCAGTTGCAGTTGTCGCCACTGCAGCGCCATCACAACAGCGTCACCCAACGGCTCAAGGTCAGCGCCCAGTTTCATCTGGGCCAAGCGGGCAGCAGCACCGACTCTCTGGTCTTGCCACAGCCCACGCCAAAACGCTGGCAAGCCTATAGCCCCGCCTTCGGAAACCGGCCTGCGCAAAACGCTCAGCCGGATGACGTACCCTATTGGCAAATCGAGATCAGCGAGTTCAAGGCATGAGTGTGCAGCAAGCGAATATCCCCTATGGGCCCGGTGCCTACAGTGCCGACGGCATCCCGGATCTGCCGCCGAGCCAGGACGAGCACGCCGGCCTTATGCATACCCCACTGAACTGGGGGCACTATGCCGGGCTGGACCCTGCCACTGAGGTGGAGTACCAGCTCAATGCCGAATTGCATAAGGTCTATGAGCAGCAGGAACGGGAAAAACGCCCGCAGCGGATATTTTGCGATGCCCAGCGCTGGCGCTTTGAAAATATCAGCAAGATTCCGCACCTGTTATTCGTAATTAAGTGGTGTTGTTTTGGCTTCCCTTGGTTTTTTTGGGGGACAAAGCTCATTATGCTTTTGGATTTAGGGGCAAGTGATACTGAAATACTTACTTCGACTATGACCATGGTTGTTGTTGCCCTTGGCTCGCTGTTTCTCTTTGGCACCAGCAAACAACACTATGCCTATTGGCTAATGGCCGCAGGGGCCGCGTTAACCGCCGCAGTGATCAGTTGGCACCATGGCGCGCTTTGGGGCTTCTGGGCTGAGCAAACCGCCTTCTGGTGGGGCATGTTTCTGTTCTTTATGGCCTTGATCGGTGCCGATGCCTTGCTCGGGCTTTATGCCCGCTTTTACGAGCATGATGGCAGCGAGTTCCGCCGCCAGGCGGGCACCCTGGCTATCGCTCGGCGCTTGCGTAAACCCTTCGTTGCGCCTTTCTACGAGTTCGATCCGGTGATGCAGCTGATGGTCACGCCTCATGGCGGCCATGACTATGCCCTGTGGCTATACCACCGCTACACCAGCACTAAGGTCTGCCTGGCCGGCAAGCTGCACAGCCTGGGTCTGGACAAACCCAACCTGTTGGCCTTCTGGGACACCCTGCAACGCTATATGGATGTGCAGCAGCCCTTACCAGACATGCCGATTCTGGAGCAAAGCCGCCACCTCGACCCGGTGACCGCCGCCCACGATGCAACGACAAACCGCCCACCGTGCTATTGGCGTGATATCAATGCCCAAGCCTGGACGCGCAAAGAGGGCAAGCAATTGCGAGAGAAACTAGCCGTCTACCTCTGGCAAGAGCACCCCTGCATTCTCCAGGCGAAGATCGAGCCCAGCCTGAGCATCGAAGCCTACTACCGCAGCCAGGAAGCTAAAGGCATCCAGGCCACGCCCAAGGGCGATGACTACGACAATATCCACCGGGGCTAACTATAAATGCACCCGTAATAGAGCAAAGCCCTTATACGGCAAGCGCCTACAACTCGACTGCCATTCCGATCCAGCCACCGCATAAGTGGCAGCAGGATGCCAACCGCAGCAACCTGCGCCGTACCCAGTTGCGTTGGGGCCACTATGCCAACTTGCAGCCCTGGCAGGTGGTCGATATGCAACTGCAGGCCAATGAACATACCTTTGTCGAGCGCACGGGAGAAACTGAGCTGTATTGCGATCAGCAGCGCTGGCGCTTCGAGAACTTCAATAAGCTACTTATATTGATACCCTTCCTAAAGTATTTAGCTTTATTTATGGTTCCGTGGTTTTTCTGGATGTTTGCGACCATAGACCTGTTGCCGAATACACTGCTGCCTAATTTTATACTGGTACTATTTGCTCTGCTGATGATCGGCGTTAGCGGTTGGCTCTATTGGGAGAAAACTTTAAAGGCTTATTTGATTCAAGTAGGTGCTGGCTTGGCTACGGCGCTGCTCAGTGCGGTATTTACTTACAATACGTCCAGCTACGGCACCGATCTGTTTTGGTTTTGCGGGATTATGGCCTTCTCCATCTTTATGGGCGTGGTCGGTTTCGACTTTCTGCTGGATCTGTATCTGCGGCTGTTTAAATACGACGGCAGCGGGTTCAATAGGCAAACCGGTATGGTGACCATCGCCCGGCGCTTTCGTAAGCCGTTCATGGCACCGTTTTATGAATTCGACGCCACCATGGAATTTCGCCCGGGGCCGCATGGCAGTGGCGGCATGGCGCTGTGGTTGCATCACCGTTATGCCGATTGCGAAATATTTCTCGGCGGCAAGCTTCATCCATTGGGCCTCACCCCGGAAGAAGCACTGGCCTTCTGGGACTGCCTGCAACGCTATATGGATGTAAGCCAGCCACTACCCGAGCTACCGGTACTCGAACAATTCCGCCACCTCGACCCGGTCACGGCCGAGTATGACCGCCAGAGCAAGCGCGACATGCCTTATCGTGCCTGGGAAAGCCGCGGGCAGTCAGAGACGATGAAACGCAATCAACAATACCCGTGGCAGCAGCAACCCTGCATCCTCCAAACTAGGATCGACCCCAGCCTGAGCATCGAAACCTACTATCGCCAGCAGGAAGCCAAAGGCATCCAGGTCACGCCCAGGGGCGACGATTTCGATAATGTCCATCGTAGTTGAGTATTATCGATACATTTATCAAGGAACGACATTTCATGAGCAAGAAGCTTGACCATCACCTCATCAAAAAATATTACCGCCCTGCCGAGACTAAACCAAAAAAACCTCAATATGCGTCGGGATTAATAACAATTGCACTTCTGTTTACTGCTGTCACAAAACTTTCTGGCCCGATAGATGCTGTTCTTGTCGCTGGGATGTTCCTGGTGCTGTACCTGTTCATTGCATGGGTGACCAAGCCGAACTGCCCCGAAGATATCGGCGAATTATCTGCGGAATTTCGCAAAGATGGAGTTCGAATTTTGGCAACTGTGGATAATTTGGTAGAGTTTCAAGAGAAAATTAAATTATCCGATATTAAGTCGATTTCCGGTTATATCCAGGATGGATGGTTGTGGGTGCGGGATCGCGGTATCTTGCTAGAAACCAAGCATGAACTGCAATTTCGGCTATCACTAAATCTCAACCGACAAGGATTGGATAACCTGTTAGTGAGTCTGCAGCCGTCGCTGAGCGACATGAACTACAACATTGGAAAGCTGCGTAAATTCCAACCTTGAAGGTGTATATCAGAAACAGACCACGATTTCTTCGGGGGCAGCTAATGCATCAGTCAGCTCTTCGAGCTGGAGCTGGTCAGTGAGCGTCCTGACCTTGATCTGGAAAGCCTGCTGCACAAAGCCGCTTTCCTCGCGTTCAATCAGGTCGGCAATGGCATTTTGATTGTCTTGGCTGGCCGGCACTCAGGCCCGCCAAGATGCCAATTGGTTAAAAATAAATCACTTCGCCCCCTTTAATCGCAGGGCGGTACGCGCCCAGTTTCGCTTGGCAGACGATACCGGACGTCAGTGGCTGTTCCCGTCACCAGCCCCCAGGGTGGCCAAGGCAACGGATGTGATCGCCGCAGAGGCCACCCAGCTGGATGCGGTAAGCCGCGCTGATGATGGCGGCGCCAACGCCGGCCTTGCCGGTTACATTGCCGCCGACTTTGAAAAAACCGTCCAGCCCTTCTGGGCCGACGAACAAACCCATGGAGTGACCCTGCTGGCGAAAGTCACAGTCACCGCCAAGCAAGGTCAGCGCAACTAATGAAACACAGCCACTACGCAAGCACCGCCTACGACACTCGGCATATCCCGGATCAGCCACCGGCGGCCGAATGTTCGTGGATTCGCCGTCTGGCCAAAATGCGCCTGCCTTGGGGAGGTACCCAGGAGGTTGCCCCCAGACGTTACTTAGAAAGAACGACACCGGAAGACATGCGTTTCTGGGAGAAATGGGAAAAAGAACAAGAAGAACTCAAGGCCAAAGGGCAGTACATCCCCAAGCCTCTTGAACACCTAGACTTTCATGATCATTTCGACCATGAGCATTATCGTTTCGCAACGCTGTCCACAAGATCTAATTTTTGGCTGTACATGAAAGGGGGGGGGAAGTGGATGTTCCTTATGCTCTTCGTACTTTCAGTACCCATCCATTTCATGATGGCATCTTCCTCGCATCAATCACTTTGGTTTTTTACCAAGAGATCTTTAATTGAGTATTACTCTTGGTTTCTTGGAGTGCCGTTGCTCTGCTGGGCGCTGGGTTCTTTCGTGATCCGCTTCCTCCCCAAGTGGTGGCTCCGCCCATCGCGCGGGCCGCTTTGGGAGTTCAACCGCCGCAGCGGCATGGTCACGCTGTTCGACTACGACAATAACGGCGCATACAAAAAACACGGCAGCATCGGCGAGATTGTCGCGCCCTTTTATGAGTTCGACGCCTACCTCTCTACCCACCCTGACCGCCAGGGCTTGCCGATGAACTTTCTGTACCTGGCCCACCGCTACCGCGATATCAAGTTCAGCCTCGCTGATCTGGTGCCGATGGACAGCTTGGCCGAGCCGCACTTTGCCCTGTGGGACTTCTTGCAGAACTACATGGACACCAGCCGGCCGCTGCCGGACGTCCCCAGCCTGGAGAAGTACCGCCCGCTGGACCCGGTTACCGCCGCGCACGATCAACGCAGCGGCCGCAACCCGCGTTACTGGATCGACATGGACGACGACAGCTTCAAGACCAAGCTCAAGGACACACTCAGCCGCATCGGCGCTATAGACACGCTGTCCCGCCCCAACTTGATGGCGCGGCATGTGGAATATACGGACTGATGGTTTGCCCCCGAACCACAGGGATCAGCCAATCCTTCTGAATGCAATGTTGGCCGCCGCCAGATCACATCGCCGCGCTACAACGCCTTCTCGAACACCTTGGAATTGCGCTGGAAGTTGTACAGCGAGGCGCGGGCGGCAGGCAGGCGCTCGACGCTGCTGGGCACGAAGCCGCGCTCGCGGAACCAGTCGGCGGTGCGGGTGGTGAGCACGAACAGGTGCTTCAAGCCCTGAGCCCGCGCCCGTTCCTCGATCCGCGCGAGCAGTTCGTCGCCACGGCCGCCGTGGCGGTAGGCCGGGTTGACCGCCAGGCAGGCCAGTTCGCCGTAGTCCGAGTCGGCGATCTGGTAGAGCGCGGCGCAGGCGATGATCAACCCTTCGCGCTCGACGATGCTGAACTGCTCGATCTCGCGCTCCAGCACCTCGCGCGAACGGCGCACCAGGATGCCCTGTTCTTCCAGCGGACTGATCAGTTCGATCAAGCCGCCGACATCCTCGATTGTCGCCTCGCGCAGGGATTCGAACTGCTCTTGCGCCACCAGGGTGCCGTTGCCGGCACGGGTGAACAGTTCGCTGAGCAGCGCGCCATCCTCGGTATAGCTGACGATATGACTGCGCCGCACCCCGCCAGTGCAGGCCTGGGCGGCGGCATCGAGCAATTCGGCCTGATAGCTACCGTTCAGCCGCTGCAGATGCTGCGGCACCTGTTGCGGACGCAGCTCGCGCACCAGCCTGCCCGTCTCGTCGAGCAGACCGGACTCGGCGCCGAACAACAACAGCTTGTCGGCGCCCAGGTCGATGGCCGCACGGGTGGCCACGTCCTCGCAGGACAGGTTGAAGATTTCCCCGGTGGGCGAATAGCCCAGCGACGACAGCAGCACAATGCTGCGCTCGTCGAGCAGCCGGCCGATGCCTTTACGGTCGACCCGACGTACCTCGCCGGTGTGGTGATAGTCGATGCCGTCGACCACGCCGATCGGCCGCGCGGTGACGAAGTTGCCGCTGGCCACGCGCAGGCGTGCGCCCTGCATCGGCGAGGCGGCCATGTCCATCGACAGGCGCGCCTCGATGGCGATACGCAGTTGGCCGACCGCGTCGATTACGCACTCCAGGGTTGGCCCGTCGGTGACCCGCAGATCGCGGTGAAAATGCGGGGTCAAGCCGCGCGCCGTCAGGCGCGCCTCGATTTGCGAGCGCGATCCGTGCACCAGCACCAGGCGTACGCCGAGGCTGTGCAACAGCACCAGATCGTGGACGATATTGCCGAAATTCGGGTGGGCAACGCCCTCGCCCGGCAGCATGACCACAAAGGTGCAGTCGCGGTGGGCATTGATATAGGGCGAGGCGTGACGCAGCCAGTTAACGTAGTCGTGCATGTAAGAGCCTGTAGAGCAATGACGAAAGTAAAGGTGAAAACAACGCTTCTCGCGCTGAGAGAAGGTAACTAGCGTCGTCGCAGCAGCATCAGGACTCCCCTTCAGGCTTTCACAGGTTGCAAACAGTAGTGGTGGATCAACTCACGTAACAGACGCACAGTTGGCTCAAGGCGTGACATTTCCAGGAACTCGCCCGGCTGATGGGCGCAGTCGATGTCGCCGGGGCCGAGCACCAGGGTCTCGCAGCCAAGTTGCTGAAGATAAGGCGCTTCGGTGGCGAATGCCACCGCCGCCGCCGCATGCCCGGTGAGCCGCTCGGCCACCCGCACCAGCTCGGCATCGGCGGCCTGCTCGAACGGCGGCACGCTGGGAAACAGCGGAGCGAAGTCGATCTTGACCTGATGCTGTTCAGCCAGCGGTTGCAGCTTCTGCCTGATCGCCGCACGCAGCGCCTCGGGCTGCATGCCCGGTAACGGGCGCAGGTCGAACTCCAGCGAGCACTGACCGCAGATGCGATTGGGGTTGTCGCCACCGTGGATACAGCCGAGGTTAAGCGTCGGCTGCGGCACACTGAACTGCGGATTGCGGTAGTCCCGCTGCCATTGTTGGCGCAACTGCAGCAGCTCGCCCATCACCGCCTGCATCGCTTCCAGCGCACTATGGCCGAGGGCGGGGTCGGAGGAATGGCCACTCTGGCCGAGGATGTCGATGCGCTCCATCATCACCCCCTTGTGCAGGCGGATCGGCTTGAGCCCGGTCGGCTCGCCGATCACCGCCGCCCGACCCAACGGCCGTCCGGCGTCGGCCAGGGCACGCGCCCCGGACATCGAGCTTTCCTCGTCACAGGTGGCGAGGATCAGCAGGGGTTGCTGGAACGACTGGGTCAACAAGGGCTGCACAGCCTCGATGATCAGGGCGAAAAAACCCTTCATGTCGCAGCTGCCGAGGCCGATCCAGCGACCATCGCGTTCGGTGAGTTTGAGCGGGTCGGTCTGCCATAACGCGGCGTCGAATGGCACGGTGTCGCTGTGCCCAGCCAGGACCAGGCCGCCAGGGCCGCTGCCATAGCTGGCCAGCAAGTTGAATTTACCGGGGCTGACTTGCTGCACATCGCAGGCGAAGCCGAGGTCACCGAGCCAGCTGGAGAGCAACTCGATCACCGGGCGGTTGGATTGGTCCCAATGCGCCTGGGTGCAGCTCACCGAAGGCGCGGCGATCAGCGCAGCGAATTGCTCTTTGAAGGAAGGCAGGGGCATCGGCGGTCTCCACTGGCGTAGCCCTCATCATAGGGGCAACGCCAGTAGAGATGAAACCACCGAGTCAGATCAAACGCCGCCGAAGATACTGCGCAAGATCGTGAAGAACAGAATCGACAGGGCCGCGCCAACGGGCAAGGTAATAATCCAGGACATGAAGATCTTGCCGACCACCCCCAGGTTCAACGCACCGATACCCCGCGCGATGCCGACCCCCAGTACCGCACCGACCAAGGTGTGGGTGGTGGACACCGGCAAACCAATTGCCGAAGCGCCAACCACGGTAGTGGCGGTGGCCAGTTCGGCGGCGAAACCACGGCTCGGGGTCAGCTCGGTGATTTCCTTGCCGATGGTGGCGATCACCTTGTAGCCGTAGGTGGCCAGGCCGATGACGATACCGATGGCACCGAGCAGCAGTACCCAGCTCGGCAATGCGGACTTGACGCCTACCGCCTCACCGCCGGACTGGATCACCCCGACAATCGCCGCCAACGGGCCGACAGCATTGGCCACGTCGTTGGAGCCGTGGGCGAAGGCCATGGCACAGGCGGTGAAGATCATCAGTACGGCAAAAACTTTTTCCACGCTAGCGTAGTGGAAAGCCTTATCGGCCTCGACATCCAGACGGATGCGGCTGAGCAAGGCAATACCCAGCAGCATCACCACCGAGCCGACGCCCAGGGCCAGAAGAAAACCCTGAGCGGCACTGATGTCCAGGCCAATATGCTTGAGACCCTTGGTTACGGTCATGATGGTGACCATAAACCCGGTGATGAACATGTACATCGGCACAAAACGCTTGGCGTTCTGGAACGGATTGTCGGTGTCGATGATCAGCTTCTGCACGCTCATGAACACGCCGAACGCTACCAGGCCCGACAGCACAGGGGAAATCACCCAGCTGGCGACGATCGGGCCGACGCCGGCCCAGTGCACCGCATCCATGGACACGCCAAAGGCGGCGAAACCGATGACCGCGCCGACAATGGAGTGGGTGGTGGAGACTGGCCAGCCCCGGGTCGAGGCCACCAGCAGCCAGGTGCCCGCCGCCAACAGCGCCGACATCATGCCCAGCACCATCAGGTCAGGCGAAATCATGGTGGCATCGACGATGCCACTCTTGATGGTGTCCGTGACCTCGCCACCGGCCAGGTAGGCACCGCAGAACTCGAAGACCATGGCGATGAGGATCGCCTGCTTGATGGTCAGCGCGCGCGAGCCGACCGAGGTGCCCATGGCATTGGCCACATCGTTGGCGCCCACGCCCCAGGCCATGAAAAAGCCGAACAGGCAAGCCAGCAACAGGAGTAGCAGGCCGTAATCCGCAATCAGAGACATAAATGATTTCCGTTGATCCCAGAAAGGACACTGGCGCTTAGCGCGCCAGCAGTTGTTCCAGTCGGTTGCCCACACGCTGGGCACGGTCGGCGACATCGCCGATCCAGTCGATGATCTGATAGAGGAACATCACATCGACCGGCGGAAGATCCTTCTCCAGTTTGAACAGTGCACGGCGTACCTCGATCTGCAGGCTGTCGGTGTCTTGCTCGATGACATCCAGCTCCTCGATCAAGGTTTCCACCAGCACTGCCTCACGGCCGCCGAAGCCGGCTTCGAGCAATTCATCCAGCTCGTTCATGGCCTTCAGCGCTTGGGCGCTGGCATCCACGGTGCGCTGTACGAAGGTGCGCATAAGCGGTTGCAAGTCTTGCGGAATCGCCATCTGCCGACCCAGCATCAGCCCGGCAATGTCCTTGGCGCGGTTGGCAACTTTGTCCTGTACACTCAGCAGCTCTAGCAAATCCGAGCGTGGCACCGGCAAGAACAGGCTCTTGGGCAGGTGCAATCGCACGCCTTTCTTGAGCTTGTCGGCCTCGTGTTCCAGGCGCGCCATCTCCTGTTGCACCTGCTCCACCTTGGTCCAGTCCTCGGCCATCACGGCTTCGAAAAAGGGCACAAGGTTCGCCGCACACTCGTGGGCCTTGACGATGTGCTGCTGCATCGGCCCGAAAGGCGAGCGACCAAACAGGCTGACAAAGGGATTGATTGGCATAGGGTGGACCCCTGTTGTAGAAAGGCGGCAAGTATACGGATCACGCCTAATGCTCGCCAGTTCACGTCATCCAACCGTCATAATTTCATAAGTAGGCGCTTAAGCTCACCATTATGGTCAAAGAAACCGAAATCAAGCTGCGGGTTAGCCGCGACACCCTGACCGCCTTACGCGAGCATCCGCTGCTGAAAAAACGCAACAAGAGCGGCTGGGAACAACGCGAGCTGTTCAATCAGTACTTCGATACCCCGGCCCGCGACTTGGCCCTGGCCAAGGTTGCCCTGCGCCTGCGCCGCGATGGCGAAGAACATATCCAGACCCTGAAAACCCGGGGCCAGAGCATCGCCGGCCTGTCTGAGCGCAATGAGTGGGACTGGTCTCTGGCGAAAGCCAAGCTGGATCTGAAAAAGCTCGATGACAGTTGCTGGCCGGCAGACTTGGCCGAGCTGGACAAGAAACAGCTCAAACCTATCTTCACCACCGACTTCACCCGTCAACGCGCCGAGATTGCCTGGGGTCGCGGCAAGGCCAAGGTGGTAATCGAGGCTGCGCTGGACCTCGGCAAGGTCATCGCCAATGGCGCGGAAGAGGAAATCTGCGAGCTGGAACTGGAACTGCGCCAGGGCGAACCCGCCGCACTGCTGGAGCTGGCCGCCGAGTTGGCCGCCGACCTGCCACTGATGCCCTGCGACATCAGCAAGGCTGAGCGCGGTTACCGCTTGTTCGACAGCCACAGTTACAGCCTCAGCCTGCCAGCGCCGCAGGTGCATGCCGAACTGAGCCTGGACGATGCCTTTGCCGCCCTCGCCTGGCACCTGCTCAGCAGCAGCCAACGCCTGGCCGAACAATATCGCTTCAACGGCCACTGGCGCCTGCTGGTCGACTGGCTGGAGCAACTGGCCGGCTTCCGCGCGTTGCTCGGCAGTCTCGGCCAAGCCGCACCGCGCGCCAGCAGCAGCGCGCTGCGCCAGCCACTCGACGCCCTGTTGCACGATTGGCGTCCTCGCATTCAGGCTGGCCAACACGACGATGCCGCACGGCAGAGCGCCCCGGCACAGTTCGCCAGCGAACTGGACGGCACGCGCTGGGGACAGTTCTCGTTGAATGCCTCACGCTGGTTGCTCGCACGCAGCTGGACGGTCGAGCGCAACAACCGCGGCAATCGTCAGGGCGCCGCACCGCTGGGCAACTGGCTGCCAACCCTGATTGCCGAGGAAGGTGCCGCCTTGCAGCTGAAACGCTACCAGCAGCAACCGGAAGACCTCGCCGAACAACTGCCGCGTATCGAGCGCCTGCTGGTCTGGCTGCGCCTCGCCCGTAACGTACTGGAAGTAGCGGAAGTCGACCGGCTGTACGGCGAGCTGAGCAAGCTGAGCGAGCTGGCCAACCAGGCCATCGACCCCGAGGCACTGGCGGCACGGCAATCCCAGGCCCAAACTGTGGCTACGCTGAAAGCCTGGAAGCTATTGGTGAAATAAGCCTCGCGCTCGTAGGGTGGATTAGCCGCGCAGCGGCATATCCACCAACGGCCGAACGGCCCTTACGCAGCTAGACCGAGTCGGCAGACAGCCCTTACGCTTGGCGTCAAGCTACGGGCTTAGCCTACGCCACGATCGCAAGGAGTCCCATGTCCGCATTAGCCTCGCCCACCCAGGATCGCCCGCTGGAGCTCAACGACCTGCTGCGTGAGCTGGTCACCCAGGGCCGGGTCGATCAGGACAGCGCGGAGCAGTGCCTGGCAATTCGGCGTAGCGCGGTTAACAACCAACTGCATCCTCTTGAGTTTCTCGCCGCGCAACAGGTCGATGATCGTTCCCGCACGGGCAAAAAACTCGATCTGGAAAGCCTCACCCAGTGGCTGGCTGAGTTCACCGGGCAACCGTACCTGCGTATCGACCCACTGAAGATCGACGTCGCTGCCATCACCCCGCTGATGTCCTACGCCTTCGCCCAGCGCCACAAGATCCTCGCCGTCGCCGTGGCGCCGGATGCCGTGACCATCGCCAGCGCCCAGCCTCTGGTGCAACGCTGGGAAGCCGACCTGACCCACGTTCTGAAGCGTCCAATCAAACGCGTAGTGGCCAACCCGGCGGACATCCAGCGCTTCACCGTGGAGTTCTACCGCCTGGCCAAGTCGGTGAGCGGCGCTACCGCCCATGACATGAAGGTCAGCGGCGTCGGCAACTTCGAGCAGCTGCTCAACCTCGGCGCCCAGGACCAGGAGCCGGACGCCAACGACGCGCACATCGTCAACATCGTCGACTGGTTGTTCCAGTACGCCTTCCAGCAACGTGCCAGTGACATCCATATCGAGCCACGGCGCGAGCAGGGCAGCGTGCGCTTTCGCATCGACGGCGTGCTGCACACCGTCTATCAGTTCCCGCCCCAGGTGACCATGGCGGTGGTCAGTCGCCTGAAAAGCCTCGGGCGGATGAACGTCGCCGAGAAACGCAAACCGCAGGACGGCCGGGTCAAGACCAAGACCCCGGACGGCGGCGAAGTCGAGTTGCGCCTGTCCACCCTGCCGACCGCCTTCGGCGAGAAGATGGTGATGCGCATCTTCGACCCGGAAGTACTGCTGAAAAGCTTCGATCAGCTGGGTTTCTCCCCGGACGACCTGAAGCGCTGGGCCAGCATGACCGGCCAGCCCAACGGCATCGTCCTGGTCACCGGACCGACCGGTTCGGGCAAGACCACCACGCTGTACACCACGCTCAAACAGCTGGCCACCGAAGAGGTGAACGTCTGCACCATCGAAGACCCGATCGAGATGATCGAAGGCGCCTTCAACCAGATGCAGGTGCAGCACAACATCGACCTGACTTTTGCCAGCGGCGTGCGCGCGCTGATGCGCCAGGACCCCGATATCATCATGGTCGGCGAGATCCGCGACCTGGAAACCGCCGAAATGGCGATTCAGGCCGCGCTCACCGGTCACCTGGTGCTCTCCACCCTGCATACCAACGATGCACCGAGCGCGATCACCCGTCTGCTGGAGCTGGGTGTACCGCACTACCTGCTCAAGGCCACCCTGCTCGGGGTCATGGCCCAGCGTCTGGTGCGCACCCTGTGTCCGCATTGCAAGGCGCCGCATGAGCTCAGCGAGGATGATTGGCAGAGCCTGACCAAACCCTGGAACGCCCCGTTGCCGACCGGTGCGCACAAGGCCGTGGGTTGCCTGGAATGCCGTGACACCGGCTACCGTGGCAGGGCCGGGGTCTACGAAATAATGCTGCTGGACGACGCGATGAAACCGCTGCTCAGCGCCGACACCGATCTGATCAACCTGCGTCGGCATGCCTTCAAAGGGGGCATGCGCAGCCTAAGGCTATCTGGCGCACAGAAAGTTGCCAGCGGCCTGACTACCATAGAGGAAGTGCTACGGGTCACCCCGCAAAGCGAACAGAAGTGAACCTGAAATCGGCTGATTAATACTCAGCCCGGTAGCGCTGACCTAAGCTCGAAGCTACCAGGCTTTGGAACCAGAGCCTCGGCTCAGCCGAATAATTGCAAATCTAGCCCTAAGGAAATGGAGTTATATGGAAGTCGGCAGTGTGATCTTTCTCTTCGTCGGCCTCGCCTTGGCCGTGGTGTTCATGGGTTTCAAGGTGGTGCCACAGGGGTCGCAGTGGACGGTGGAGCGCTTCGGCCGCTACACCAACACACTCAACCCGGGGCTGAACATCATCGTGCCGGTGATGGACCGCATCGGCCACAAACTCAGCGTCATGGAAACAGTGCTGGATATTCCACCGCAGGAAGTCATCACCTCCGACAACGCCACGGTGCAGATTGATGCGGTGTGCTTCTTTCAGGTGATCAATGCCGCCCAGGCCGCCTACGAGGTGAACAACCTCACCCATGCGATCCGCAACCTGCTGCAAACCAATATCCGTACCGTACTCGGCTCCATGGAGCTGGACGCCATGCTCAGCCAGCGCGATGCGATCAATGAAAAGTTGCTGCGCACCGTCGACGAGGCCACTGCGCCCTGGGGCATCAAGATCACCCGCATCGAGATCAAGGACATCAGCCCACCGGCCGACCTGATGGCCGCCATGTCCGGGCAGATGAAAGCCGAGCGCATCAAGCGCGCACAGATCCTCGAAGCCGAAGGCCTGCGCGCCGCTGCCATCCTTACCGCAGAAGGCAAGAAGCAGGCGCAGATCCTCGAGGCCGAGGGTGAACGGCAAGCGGCCTTCCTCGAAGCCGAAGCCCGCGAACGCGCCGCCGCGGCCGAAGCCGAAGCGACGCGCATGGTCTCCGAAGCCATCGCCAGCGGTAACGTGCAGGCGGTCAACTACTTCGTCGCGCAGAAATACATCGATGCCCTCGGCCAACTGGCCAGTGCCAATAACAGCAAGGTGATTCTCATGCCGCTGGAAGCCAGCCAGGTGATCGGCGCGGTGGGCGGGATCGGCGAAATCGTCAAAGCCACCTTCGGTGAACAGAAGGCCTAAGCGATGTGGGACTCTCTGCAACAGCTCTCGTACTGGAATTGGCTGGCCTTCGGCACCTTGCTGCTGATCCTCGAGGTGTTCGGCGCCGGTGGTTATCTGCTGTGGATCGGCGTCGCCGCCGCCTGCGTCGGCGTGCTGACCTACCTGATGCCGGGGCTGCCCTGGGCTATCCAGTTCATCCTGTTCGGCGTGCTGTCGATACTCACTGCGGTGCTCTGGTGGCGGCGCCAGCGCACGGCCGCCAAGCCCTCCGATCAACCCGGACTGAACCTGCGCGGCAGCGAACTGCTCGGCCGCCAATTCATCCTGCATGAAGCCATCCATGAGGGCCGCGGCAAGATCAAGGCCGGCGACTCGCTGTGGCTGGTCAGCGGTCCCGACCTCCCCGTCGGCAGCACCATCAGGGTGGTCGGCCAGGACGGCGTGCTGCTGAAAGTAGAGGCCTGTGAGTGACTGACACCGACTTCGCGCCGCCAGCGGCGGCGCGAAGTCGGTGCGGGCACCTGGCGATAGGCCATGCGTTTGTCGGCGCACTGGAACCCCGCTCCCATCCACGACTCTAAGATCAGCGTAACCCTAGCCATCTTGGAGTAATCAGCATGCGCCGCCTTAGCCTGGTAATCCTTGCCGCTCTTTCTCTCACGAGCGTCCCAGCTTTCGCCGACAACTGGGTCCGCGACATCCTCTCTTCCGGGGCGACCACCGCCTCGATCTACCTGACCTTCAAGGACAAGAAGCTGATCGTCCCGGCCCAGGACGATGCCAGCAGCTATGTCGCCAGTGGCGGGCAGATTCGCGGCCCTTATCTGGAAGCCGCACTGCAGCGCCTGCGCGCCGAGCATCCCGACCTGCAGGCCAGTGACATGGAGTTGGCCAGCGCCATTCTGACAGCCCAGTAACCCTAACGAGCAGCGCCGGGGTTGAGCGGCAGCTCGCCCACTGCACGTGACATAAGGGCCGCTCAGTGCGGCCCTGCGTCATGCTCCCTATTCGCGGTAGGCGTCCAGCGGCACGCAGGCGCAGAACAGGTTGCGATCGCCGTAGACGTTGTCGACGCGATTCACCGTCGGCCAATACTTGTGCGCCCGCGTGTGCGCGCTGGGGGTCACGGCCTGCTCGATGCTGTACGGCCGTTGCCAGTTGCCGGTGACGTCGGCCAGGGTGTGCGGCGCCTGTTTCAGCGGATTGTCCTCGGCTGGCCAGGCGCCGCTCTGCACCTTGTCGATCTCCGCGCGGATGCTCAGCATGGCCTCGACAAAGCGATCCAGCTCATGCAGTGACTCGCTCTCGGTCGGCTCGATCATCAGCGTGCCGGGCACCGGGAACGACATGGTCGGCGCATGGAAGCCGTAGTCGATCAGGCGCTTGGCCACATCCTCCTCGCTGATCCCGGTGTCCGCCTTGAGCGGGCGCAAGTCCAGGATGCACTCATGCGCCACGCGGCCGTTGCGGCCACTGTAGAGCACCGGAAAAGCGCCGTTCAGTTTGTGGGCCAGGTAATTCGCCGCGAGAATCGCCACCTCAGTGGCATCGGCCAGTTGCGGGCCCATCATGGCGATGTACATCCAACTGATCGGCAGGATACTCGCGCTGCCCCAGGGCGCCGCACTGACCGCACCGTTCTGCGGGTCGGGGCCCTTCAGCTCGATCACCGGATGATTTGCGACGAACGGCGCCAGGTGCGCACGCACACCGATCGGCCCCATGCCCGGCCCGCCGCCGCCGTGCGGGATGCAGAAGGTCTTGTGCAGGTTCATGTGCGAGACGTCGGCGCCAATGTCCGCCGGCCGGGTCAGTCCGACTTGCGCATTGAGGTTGGCGCCGTCCATATAGACCTGCCCGCCATGGACGTGGATCACCTCGCAGATCTCGCGGATACCTTCCTCGTACACGCCGTGGGTCGAGGGATAAGTGGCCATCAAGCAGGCCAGTTGCTCGCCGGCCTCAGCCGCCTTGAGTTTCAGATCGTCGAGATCGACGTTGCCCTGGGCGTCGCACTCGACGATTTGCACGCGCAGACTGGCCATCTGCGCCGACGCCGGGTTGGTACCGTGGGCCGAAGCCGGGATCAGACAGATGGTGCGCTGGCTGTCGCCGCGACTCTCGTGGTAACGGCGGATCGCCAGCAGACCGGCGAACTCGCCCTGGGCGCCGGAGTTGGGCTGCATGGAGATGGCGTCGAAGCCGGTGATGGCGCACAACCAGGCCTCCAGCTCGTCGATCATCAGCTTATAGCCCTGGGCCTGCTCGAGCGGGGCGAAGGGGTGCAGGTTGGCGAACTCGGGCCAGGTGATGGGGATCATCTCGCTGCTGGCATTGAGCTTCATGGTGCAGGAGCCGAGCGGAATCATCGCCTGATTCAGCGCCAGGTCCTTGCTCTCCAGTTGCTTGAGGTAGCGCAGCATCTCGGTTTCGCTGTGGTGTGCATTGAACACCGGGTGGCTCAGATAGCGGCTGCTGCGCTCCAGAGCAGACGGAATTCCGCTCGGTACCTCACCGGCATCCAGCGCACTCACGCTCAGACCATGATCGGCGCCGAGGAAGATCGCCCATAACTGCTCCACGGTCTGCTCGTCGCAGGTCTCGTCCAGGCTGACGCCGAGCTTGCCGCGACCGAGGATGCGCAGGTTGATCCGCGCGGCCTGGGCCGACTCGATGATCGCCGTCTGGCTGCCGCCGACGTCGAGGGTCAGGGTGTCGAAGAAGTGTCGGTTGTCACGGGCGATACCCTTCTGCGCCAGGCCTTCGGCGAGGATGGCGGTCAGCCGCTGCACCCGCTGGGCGATCCGTAACAAGCCCTGCGGCCCATGATAAACGGCATAGCAGCTGGCGATATTGGCCAGCAGTACCTGGGCGGTACAGATGTTGGAGTTGGCCTTCTCGCGGCGAATATGTTGCTCGCGGGTTTGCAGGGCCATACGCAGCGCGACATTGCCGCGGGTGTCCTTGGAGACCCCGATGATCCGCCCCGGTATGGCGCGTTTGTAGGCCTCGCGACTGGCGAAGAACGCCGCGTGCGGTCCGCCGTAGCCCATCGGCACGCCGAAACGCTGGGCCGAACCGAACACCACGTCGGCGCCCAACTCACCCGGTGGCGTCAGCAACAACAGGCTGAGCAGGTCGGCCGCGACGCAGGCCAGCGCCTGCTGGGCATGCAGCTGCTCGATCAGCGGGCGCAGGTCGCGAATCTCGCCGTGGGTATCCGGGTATTGCAACAGCGCACCAAACACCTGATGCGCTGCCAGGGTGTCGACACTGTCGATGATCAGCTCGAAGCCGAACGCCTCGGCCCGGGTGCGCACCACGGAAATGGTCTGCGGGTGGCAGTGCTGATCGACGAAGAACAGGTTGCTCTTGCTCTTGGTCACGCGCTTGGCCAGGGCCATGGCTTCGGCGGCGGCGGTGGCCTCATCGAGCAAGGAGGCGCTGGCCAGGTCGAGACCGGTGAGGTCGATGGTCAGCTGTTGGAAGTTCAGCAACGCCTCCAGGCGGCCCTGAGCGATTTCCGGCTGATAAGGCGTATAGGCGGTGTACCAGCCCGGATTTTCCAGCACGTTGCGCAGAATCACCGGTGGCGTGAGGGTGCCGTGATAGCCCATGCCGATCAGGCTGGTCCACACCTGGTTCTGCTCGGCATAGCCCTTGAGCTTGGCCAGGGCCGCCTGCTCATCCAGCGCCGAAGGTAGCGCCAGAGGCTGCTGCAGACGAATCGCCGGCGGTACCGTCTGTTCGATCAACGCGGCGCGACTGGGCAGACCGAGGGCCGCCAGCATGACCTGCTGTTCGGCGTCATCCGGACCGAGATGACGCCGCAGAAAGGCGTCGGGCTGTTGCAGCTGGGACAGACGGGGCGTGCTGGACATGGTCTTCACTCTGCTGAAAAAGACAAAGCCTCGACAATGCGAGGCTCTATCAGCTTAGGAAAAATTCAGCGAAGTGCGCGACCAACCTGTCCGTTCACGCCGTCTGCCCGAGAAGATCAGGCCTCGACGTCGGCAGTGCTCTTGTAGGCGGCAGCATCGAGCAACTTGTCCAGTTCGCTGACATCGCTCGGCTGGAGCTTGAAGAACCAGCTGCCGTAGGGGTCGCTGTTGACGCTTTCCGGGCTGTCGGCCAGCGCTTCGTTGATCGCGATCACTTCACCGCCGATCGGCGCATAGATGTCGGAAGCGGCCTTGACCGACTCCACCACACCGGCTTCCTGGCCTGCGGCCAGTACCTTGCCGACTTCCGGCAGCTCGATGAAGACCACGTCGCCCAGGGCTTCCTGGGCGTGATCGGAGATGCCCACTGTGACGCTGCCGTCGGCTTCCAGGCGTGCCCACTCGTGGCTGGTGGCAAAACGCAGATCGGCGGGGATAGTACTCATGTGTTGTTCCTCGTAAGACATGACGGCAACCGCGCCGTCAGGAAAATTTAGCAGGCGTTGGCCATGCCGTTAGCGAAGCGTCGCAAAGTTCGCGAGAAAAGCCTTCTACTGCGGTGCAACACGCCTTCAGATCAATGCCCTGCCGTGACGCACGAAGCTGGGCTGTACCACCCGCACCGGGTACCACTTGCCACGGATCTCCACTTCGGCGCGCTCAGCGGTGGCCGCCGGCACTCGGGCCAGGGCAATGGCTTTGCCGAGGGTTGGCGAGAAACTGCCGCTGGTTATCTCTCCTTCGCCAACACCTGCCACCCGCACCACCTGGTGCGCACGCAGCACGCCGCGCTCTTCCAGCACCAGGCCTACCAGCTTGGCGCTCGCCCCCGCTTTCTGCTGGCGCTCCAGTTCCGCGCGGCCGATAAAGTCGCGACTGGCTGGCTCCCAGGCAACCGTCCAGCTCATGTTCGCCGCCAGCGGCGAGACCTGCTCGTCCATGTCCTGACCGTATAGATTCATCCCGGCCTCCAGACGCAAGGTGTCACGCGCACCCAAGCCGATCGGAGGAATGCCGGCGCCAACCAGGTCGTTGAGAAACGCCAGCGATTGCTCGGCCGGCAGCATGATCTCCAGGCCATCCTCACCGGTATAGCCGCTACGGGCGATAAACCAGTCGCCTTCCGGCAAACCCTGAAGCGGCTGCAACTCATGGATCAAGGCGGCGCGGGCCTGGGTCACCAGCTCGGCGACCTTGGCTCGCGCCTGCGGCCCCTGAACAGCGAGCATGGCCAGGTCGGCACGTTCGTTTAACTCGACAGCAAAAGCGCTGCTCTGCTGACGCATCCAGGCCAGGTCCTTGTCGCGGGTGGCGGCGTTGACCACCAGGCGGTAGCTGTCTGGAAGCTCAGGCGTAGCGG
Organism: Pseudomonas taeanensis MS-3; assembly: GCF_000498575.2. Taxonomy (GTDB): domain Bacteria; phylum Pseudomonadota; class Gammaproteobacteria; order Pseudomonadales; family Pseudomonadaceae; genus Aquipseudomonas; species Aquipseudomonas taeanensis. Next base: position 1,011,449 of record NZ_AWSQ01000001.1, on the reverse strand, counting down.
TGAGGTAGACGATCGAGTCGTCGATCACCCCTGCCTGCTGATTGAGCATGCCGCTGTACAGCGCTTTACCAGGGATATCCAGGCGCTCGACGTCGTTCGCCAGCAGGTGCTGCAAATAGGCCTTGGCCTGGCTGCCGCTCACGTCGACCACAGTCATATGGGACACATCGAAGACGCCGCAATCGCGGCGCACCTGGTGGTGCTCCTCGACTTGCGAGCCGTAGTGCAGCGGCATGTCCCAGCCACCGAAATCGACCATCTTGGCCCCTAACGCGAGGTGCAGGCCATAGAGAGGTGTACGCAGTCCCATGGGTGTCTCCTTCCGGGATTGGCGAAGCTGCGAGCTGTTAATGAAACCTGGCGAGCCCGTTGAAATGGGCGCTAAAAAGGGCTTCACGCAGCCGATCCTGATGACCGGTCGCAGCGGATGGCGCGCATTGTAGCGGCAAGGCCGGGGCTGGTCATCTTGGCCATTGGACTAACTCGACAAAGGCCTACAGCGTGAGCCAACGACGGACTGTTGGCGATGCTGCAGAGGCCGGCCTAGCCGATCCTTCGGGCCGAGCGGCGAATCAGTCCGATTACCGGCAGCAGGCCGACCAGTACTAGAGTCAAGGCCGGCAGCGCCGCGCGTGCCCACTCGCCTTCACTGGTCATCTCGAACACTCGCACCGACAGCGTGTCCCAACCGAATGGGCGCATCAGCAGGGTCGCCGGCATTTCCTTGAGCACATCGACGAACACTAGCAGAGCGGCCGACAACGCGCCCGGCACCAGCAGCGGCAGGTAAACCCTGAAAAAAAGACCGACGCCGCCAACCCCAAGGCTGCGCGAGGCTTCCGGCAGCGACGGGCGAATCCGCGCCAGGCTGTTTTCCAGCGGGCCGTAAGCCACCGCCATAAATCGAATCAGGTAGGCCAGCAACAGCGCCGACAGGCTGCCGAGCAGCAATGGCTTACCGGCCCCGCCGAGCCAGTCGGACAACGGAATCACCAGCTGGCGGTCGAGGTAGCTGAACGCCAGCATGATCGCCACCGCGAGCATCGAGCCAGGCAATGCGTAGCCGAGATTGGCCAGACCGACCGTCGTACGCATCAGCCGGGTTGGCGCCATACGTCGGGCAAAGGCCAGCAGCAAGGCCACGCCAACGGTCACCGACGCGGCAATACCACCAAGATAGAGCGTGTGCAGAATCAAGCCGGTGTAGCGCTCGTCCAGATCGAAACGACCGCGCTGCCAGAACCACACCAACAATTGCAGGACCGGAATCACGAAGGCGCAGGCAAATACCAGGCCGCACCAAACGCTGGCGGCCAGTGCCTGGGCGCCCTTGAGCTGATACAGCGCCTTGCCGCGCGGCCGCTCGCTGACCGGGCGTACCGCACCGCGGGCGCGGCGCTCGCCATACAGCACCAGCATCACCGCGAGCAGCAACAAGCTGGCCAACTGAGTGGCGCTGGTCAGGCTGTAGAAGCTGTACCAGGTCTTGTAAATGGCAGTGGTGAAGGTGTCGAAGTTGAACACCGACACCGCACCGAAATCGGCCAGGGTCTCCATGATGGCCAATGCCAGACCAGCGCCAATCGCCGGCCGCGCCATCGGCAGGGCTACCCGCCAGAATGCCGACCAGGGGCTCAGCCCCAGCACCCGCGCAGCCTCCATCAAGCCCTTGCCCTGAGCCAGGAAGGCATTGCGCGCCAGCAGGTAGACGTATGGGTAGAACACCAGAATCAGGACTGTGATCACCCCACCGGTGGAGCGCACCCGTGGCAGGCGCAAGTCAGCGCCGAACCACTCGCGCATCAGGCTCTGCACCGGCCCGGCAAAATCCAGCAGACCGACGAAGACGAAGGCCAGGACATAGGCCGGAATGGCGAACGGCAGCATCAAGGCCCAGTCCAGCCAGCGCCGCCCAGGGAACTCGCACAGGCTGGTCAGCCACGCCAGACTGACGCCGAGCAAGGTCACCCCGATGCCGACGCCGAGGACCAACATCAGGGTGTTGCCGATCAAGCGCATCAACTGGGTTTGCCACAGATGCGCCCATATCTGCCGATCCACCTCGTGCCAGCTGAACAGCAGCACGCTCAGCGGCAGCAACACCAGCAGGGCAACCGCGAACGCTATGGGGTACCAGCGACGCTGGGCAGGGTGGGCCACGCAAAATCCTCAGAACTTGAAAACACAACGCCCCGGGCTGAGCCGGGGCGCCGAGTATAACGATTTTCCGCAGGCAGACTGGCTGGCGCCAATCAACAGACGAATCGAGCGTCGATCAATTCCAGCCGGCGCGATCCATCAACATAGTGGCTTCGGCCTGGCGCTTACCGGCCACTTCCAGCGGAATGCTGTCGGCCTTGAACACACCCCAGGCGGCAACCTCGGCGGACGGGGCGATCTGCGGGTTGGCCGGGAACTCCTGATTCAAGCCGGCGAACAGGCCCTGGGCTTCCTCGGTGGTCATCCACTCCAGCAACTGCTGCGCCTGCTCGGCATGCGGCGCGTACTTGGTCACACCGGCACCGGACAGGTTGACGTGCACACCACGATCAGCCTGGTTCGGCCAGAACAGCTTGGCCTTGAGGTCCGGCTGCTGCTTGTGCAGGCGGCCGAAGTAGTAGGTGTTGACGATACCGGCATCGCACTGGCCGGCATCGATGGCCTGGATCAGCGCGGTGTCGTCGGCGAACACATCGGTGGCCAGGTTGTTGACCCAACCCTTGACGATTTCCTCGGTCTTGGCCGCACCATGGGTCTCGATCAGAGTGGCGGTCAATGACTGGTTGTAGACCTTCTTGCTGGTGCGCAGGCACAGACGGCCTTCCCAATTCTTGTCGGCCAGGGCTTCGTAGGTGCTCAGCTCGCTCGGATTGACCCGCTCGGTGGAGTAGACGATGGTCCGCGCGCGCAGCGACAGGCCGGTCCAGCTGCCGGTGCTGGAGCGGTATTGAGCCGGGATATTCTGGGCGATGACGGCAGACTGCAGCGGCTTGAGTACACCTTCCTGCTCGGCCTGCCACAGGTTGCCGGCATCCACGGTGATCAGCATGTCGGCCGGAGTGTTCTCGCCCTCGGCTTTCAAACGCGCCAACAGCGGTGCTTCCTTGTCGGTGATGAACTTGACCGGCACGCCGGTCTTGGCGGTGTAGGCATCGAAGACCGGCTTGATCAGCTCATCGATACGCGAGGAGTAAACCACCACCTCATCGGCGGCCTGCACGGCGCCAGCCAGCGCGGTGAGGGTCAGAGCGGCGAACAAACGCTTACTTGCCTGCATGGATACTGCCTCTTAGTGAAGATGAGTCGAAAGTCCAAATAGTAGTGAATAACATTTAGTTTCTCAACCCGACTTAGCTAATCAAGCGTCGCCTACCCGGACTTAAACCGAGACCGCAGGGATTTTTGGGTACTTGGCAACCCGTGCCGAGACGCTGCGAACCCCTTCACTCGACGAGTGATGGCCACTGCTCTGATGGCTTGTACGGCTAGCGGTTTGATTCGGACGACTGAGGCTCGGAGACAAGGCGCTGCGACCATTTATCGCGGGCGATAGCGAGCAATGGCAATGTCGCTAGACGCGCGCCAGTTCCGGTAAGTCGCCGGACAGGCCGAGCGCCTGGCGGACAAACAGTGCCTTGGCCTCCGGCAGGTCATCGACCAGATTGAGGCCGGCGTTGCGCAACCAGCGCAGCGGCAGCGGGTCGGCTTGAAACAAGCGTTCGAAGCCTTCCATAGCCGCCATCATGGCCAGGTTGTGCGGCATACGGCGGCGCTCATATCGGCTCAGCACCCGTGTATCGGCCAGACGTTCGCCCCGCGCCAGGGCGTGCAACAGTACCTCGGCGAGCACCGCGGCATCGAGAAAACCCAGGTTGACGCCCTGCCCGGCCAAGGGATGAATGCTGTGCGCGGCATCGCCGATCAGTGTCAGACCCTCTTCGACATAACGTTTGGCATGCCGTTGCCGCAGCGGTATGCACAGGCGTCGATCCGCCTGCAGCACCTCGCCCAGGCGATGCTCGAAGGCCTTGCCCAGCTCGCTGCAGAAACCTGTGTCATCCAGCGCCATCAAGCGCTCGGCCTCGCTGGGCGTGGCCGACCAGACGATCGAGCACCAGTGTTCGTCGACCTGCGCGCCCTGGCCAGCCTCGCTCAGCGGTAGAAACGCCAGCGGGCCATCGTCGGTAAAGCGCTGCCAGGCGGTGGCCTGATGCGGTTGGGTACAGCGCACGCTGGTGACGATGGCATGGTGCAGATACGCCCACTCACGGGTGGCGCAGCCGGCGAGGTGGCGGACGGCGGAATTGGCACCGTCTGCGGCAATCAACACGGGAGTACGCAATTGCCGGCCATCGTTCAAGGTCAGCAACCAGTCATCGCCGGAGCGACGCAACTGTTCCAGTCGGGCGTTAGCCAACAGGCCAATATTGCTGTCGTGCAAGCGTTCGAGCAGGGCATCCTGCACCACGCGGTTTTCGACGATATGGCCGAGTGTCTCGGCATGTACGCTGGCCGCACTGAAATGAATCTGTCCGGTGCCGGAGCCGTCCCATACCTGCATCTCGGCATAGGCACTGCAGCGCCGCGCGACGATGCCGGGCCATACGCCCAGACGCTCCAGCACCCGCTGACTGGCCATTGAAAGCGCACTGACACGCGGTTCGAAGGGTGCACCGTTATCGAATGGTTTGACGCTGAGCGAGCCACCATCGACCAGCAGGATATCCAGTCCAGCCTCCTGCAGGGCCAGGGCCAAGGCACTGCCGACCATACCGGCACCGACGATGATCAGATCCGCACGCATGCTTGAATTTCCTTATGTGGCCTGCCGCGCACGCGGCTTGAGGCGAACGTAGAGGGTCTTGTGTACCTTGGCCACCAACTGGCCCTGCGCGTCGCGCACCTCGACACTGAGCTGCGGCAAATACTTTTCACCGTTGGCGGTATGCGTGCGGATATCCGCTAGCAGGGCGTCGTCGATGCGAAAGTCGGCGAACACAGGCCCCTTGCCGGGGCTGACAAACTCGATGCTCGCGGCCTTATCCCAGACCAGATACTCATCGCCGAGCAGTGGCATCAGCAAAAGCATGTAAAAAGGGTCAACCATGCTGTACAGCGAACCACCGAACTGGGTGCCGACAAAGTTACGGTTGTACCAGCGCAGCACCATTTTTACCCGTGCCTGACGGCAATCGGCACTGATGTGCTGCACGCTCACCCCAGCGCCGAGGTACGGCGGGTAGAGGTTCAGACCGAAGCGCAGCAAGCGGGCACGACGAGCCAAGCGGCGAGCACTCATGCAGCCGCGCTCATGTAGGGCGGGTGCCCAGGCCCATGGCCTGGCGAGCGAACCAGCGCTTGGCCGGTGGCAGCACATCCAGGCCCAGCAGCCCCAGACTACGCCCTGCGGCGAGCAAGGGTGCGGACGTACTGAACAGCCTCGTCACCTGATCGGAGAAGCCCACGGTGAGCTGCTGATCGGCCCGTTGGCGCTGCAGATACGCCTGCAAGGTGGTGAAGTCACCAAGTGCGGCGCGACTGTCGAGCAGTGTCGCGGCCAGCGCCAGGGTGTCGCGCAAGGACAGGTTGTAGCCCTGACCGGCAATCGGATGCAGGCTGTGCGCGGCGTTGCCGAGCACCACCAGATGGGGCCGCACCTGTTCCTGCGCCTCGATCAAGGCCAGCGGATAGAGATGCCGTGCGCCCACCTGGTGCAAGGCGCCGAGCCGGTATCCGAAGGCCTGCTGCAACTCGTCGAGAAAGCGCCCCTCATCCAGTGCCCGCAGACGCTCGGCATCGGCGCTGCTGCGGGTCCAGACCAAGGCGCAGCGACTATCCGGCAACGGCAACAGGGCCATTGGCCCGTCTTCGGTAAAGCGCTCGAAGGCCTGGCCGCGATGGGCTTCCTGCGCACTGACATTGGCGATCAGCGCGCTCTGCCCATACTCGCGGTGCTGCACGCCGATGCCCAGTTGCTCGCGCAAACCCGAGCGGCCGCCATCGGCGAGAATCGCCAGGTCGCAATCCAGAGTGGATTCATCATCCAGGCTCAGCCGATAACCGTCCGCCAAGGCCTGCATCGCCGTCACCTGGGCCGGGCTGCGCCAGCTGACCACCTGCCGATCCAGCGCCTGCCACAGGCACTGGCCCAACCAGGCGTTCTCCACCACATAGCCGAGCGCCGGCACCCCTTCGTCCTGAGCGCTTAAGCGCGCCGCGGCAAACCGACCGCGGTCGGACACATGGATCTGCGTAATAGGCTCGGCGCGCTGGGCGATCTGTGACCACAGGCCGAGCCGCTGATAGATCTGCTGCGAACCGTAGGACAGCGCGGTCGAACGCGCATCGTAACTCGGTTGATAACCGTCCCCTGGCGCGAAGGGCTCGATCAGGCAGATCTGCCAGCCACGCGCCCTGGCGGCGCCTTGCAGGGCCAGTGCCAGGCTGGCGCCAACCAGGCCACCACCGATGATCGCGAGATTGACTCGGTGCATAGGATCAGGCGACCTCGGCACGCGCGTCGAGCATCAGCGCCTCGATCTCGGCGACGGTCTTCGGCACGCCACCGCTAAGAATTTCACAGCCGGACTTGGTCACGATCACGTCATCCTCGATGCGTACACCGATGCCGCGCCATTTCTTCGCCACGTCCTGATTATTCACTGCGATGTAGATGCCCGGCTCGACGGTCATGGCCATGCCGACTTCCAGCACGCGCCATTCGCCGCCGACCTTGTACTCGCCCACATCGTGCACATCCATACCCAGCCAGTGGCCGGCACGGTGCATGTAGAAAGGCTTATAGGCTTCACTGGCGATCAGCTCATCAACCTCGCCCTGCAGCAGCCCAAGCTCGACCAACCCGGCGGTGATCACCCGCACCGTGGCCTCGTGGGCCTCGCTCCAGTGTTTGCCGGGGGCAATTTCCTTGAACGCTGCCTCCTGAGAGGCCAGCACCAGCTCGTAAATAGCCTTCTGCTCCGGTGAAAACCTGCCGCTGACCGGAAAGGTGCGGGTGATGTCGCTGGCGTAGCAGTCGATCTCACAACCGGCGTCAATCAGCACCAGATCGCCGTCCTTGAGCACGGCGTCGTTCTCACGGTAATGCAGGATGCAGGCATTCTTGCCGGCCGCGACAATCGAGCCGTAGGCCGGCATCTTCGCCCCGCCCTTGCGGAATTCGTAATCCAGTTCGGCTTCCAGATGATACTCATGCAGGCCGGCGCGGCTGGTCTGCATGGCGCGGACATGCGCACGCGCGGAGATTTGCGCAGCCTCGCGCATCACCTTCACCTCGTTGGCACTCTTATACAGGCGCAGGTCATGCAACAGATGGTCGAGGGCGACGAACTCGTTCGGCGGCTGCGCGCCCTGCCGCGCCTTAGAGCGGATCACGTTGATCCAGTCCATCAGGTGGCGGTCGAACTCCTGATTGGTGCCCATGGCGTAGTACACCCGCTCGCGGCCTTCGATGAGGCCGGGCAGGATGTCGTCGATATCGCCAATCGGGAAGGCATCGTCGGCGCCGTACTGGCCGATCGCACCGTCCTGCCCGGCGCGCAAGCCGTCCCACAGCTCGCGCTCGGGATCGCGTTCACGGCAGAACAGCACGTACTCGCCATGCTCGCGACCGGGAATCAGCGCGATCACCGCCTCCGGCTCGGGGAAGCCGGAGAGGTATTGAAAGTCACTGTCCTGGCGATACACATGCTCGACATCGCGGTTGCGGATGTAAACCGGCGCAGCCGGCAGGATGGCGATGCTGTTGGGTTCCATCTGCGCCATCAGCGCCTTGCGCCGACGGGCGTATTCCGACTTGGGGATGCTGATCATGGGCAGATTGAGTCCACTACTTGATGCATGAAAAATCAGTGCAGCGACGGCTTCGCGGTCGCTGCTAGCGGCTTGGCACACTCGCTGAACAACAGCAGCGGCGCCACACGCAGGTATTCCATCACTTCCATATAATCGTTCTCGCCGTCTTCCGACTCCTCCAGGGCATTCTGCACCTGGGCGATCGCCGACAGGTCCTGGAGCACTTCCATCGCCTCGGCGCTCAGAGCACTGTCGCGAGCGGTGAGACCGAAGCCGCCGAGAAAGCCCTGGCACCACTGGCCAAGGGCCACGGCACGCTCGCTCAGCGGCGCATCATCGGTTGGCAACAACAGGACCACGGTGACCTCGTCGCCGGACAACTCGCCCTTGACCATCTCCTGCAAACCGATCAGCGCCTGACGCACATTGTCTTGTGGCGCAGCGCCGAGCAGTTCGGCAGCATCCACCAGCCAGGCGTCGATTTCAAAGCCGGCGCCGGCGCAACTGCGGCCGAGCAGCAAACCGTGCAACTCTGCGGGGGAAACAGGAAAGCCGCTGCTGGTGAGCAGGGCGGCAAAAGCGCTATAGGGGGAACTGGAAGTCGGCATAGATCACTAGGCGCCAGACGGCGCAATCACTAGAATGGAGGCCTCGTATCCTAGCACCGGCAGGCGCGCCAAAACCATCCAAGGTAGCCGAGAGCGTGTTTACCAGCGATGCTTACCACGCGCCAATCAACCACTCAAGCCACTTGCACACTGCCGCATTGCCCCAAAGGTCGCAAACCAACGCCGAGGGTTTGACCCCGAGCGGGGACACGCCTATATAGTCCGGTTAACCCTTGCCTTAGCGAGACCCCATGGAAGACGCCGATCTGCACGCCCTTACAACCAAGCTGGACTTGCTGATCCAGCGCGTTGAGCAGCTTAAGGCCAACAACCGACTCCTCCTGGCGAATGAAAAGGCCTGGCGCGTTGAGCGCGCCCATCTGATCGAAAAGAACGAAATGGCCCGGCACAAGGTCGAATCGATGATTTCGCGCCTTAAAGCCCTGGAGCAGGACTCATGACCCAGACCAATACCGTCACCGTCCATATTCTGGACAAAGAATATTGCATCGCCTGTCCGTCGGACGAGCGCGCCAAACTGGAAAGCGCCGCACGTTACCTGGATGGCAAAATGCGTGAGATCCGCAGCGGCGGCAAAGTCATCGGCGCCGACCGCGTAGCGGTGATGGCGGCCCTGAACATCACCCACGACCTGCTACACAAACAGCAACACTCGGATCAGCAGGCGACGTCGACCCGCGACCAGGTGCGCAGCCTGCTCGAACGAGTCGACCATGCACTGGCCAACGAAGGCGATGACCAAGGTGCCTGATTGCAGCGCGGCAGTTTCGGGTATACTGGCCCCCGCTCCCTGGAGTGTGCGCCAGTTGGTGATGTCCCTGAGCCGATACGCACAAACCCGGGGGTTGCATGTTGGGGCCGGTGTGCATGTCCGCCTGACGGAAAGCCTTAACGCCTCCTGCAACCTCCACCTTGAACTTTCGGGTTCAAGGGCTAAACCGACAGCGGCACGTCGGGGAGTCATTATTACTGACCTACTGCCCGCCGCTGGCAGTAGGGCTGGCGCCTGAACATGTTCGACTCCAGCGAACTGACCCGCCCGCAACTCCGCCGCCTGCTGCGCCAGAGGCGCCGTGAACTCGCTCCCCAGGAACAGCGCAAGGCTGCGCAAGAGCTGTATCGCCAACTGGTCCAGCACCCGTTGTTTCGCCGCGCCAAACATATCGCCCTGTACCTGCCCAGCGACGGCGAGATCGATCCACGCCCCTTGTTACACGCAGCCCAGCGCCGCGGCAAAGCCACTTACCTGCCGGTCCTCAATACTTGGCCGCACAGCAAGATGGTGTTCCAACGGGTACACCGGCACGAGGCCATGAGGCCGAATCGCTTCCGTATTCCCGAACCCAAACGCAATCCGGCGCGGCAACGCAAAATCTGGACCCTGGACCTGATCCTATTACCTCTGGTCGGCTTCGACCGACACGGCGGACGCCTGGGAATGGGTGGTGGTTTCTACGATCGCAGCCTGGGTTATCGCGACATGCGCAAAAATTGGCACAAACCGACCCTGGTGGGCTTGGCCCATGAGTGTCAGCAGGTCGATCGACTGGCATTGGCCAGCTGGGATGTGCCGCTCAAGGCGACCGTGACGAATAAGTCGTGGTACTGAGGCAGACCAGCGCCACTGCGATCCCTGTGGCGCTAAGCGAATGCAGCCGAACCCTTCAACGCTGCTGAGACACGCTCACTGGTGCCTGATACTCCTGACTCCACTGGCTTTGGGTGTAACCCGTAGTAACCATGCCCAGGCTGAATAGAATGACTAATACCCACAATAGATCTGGCTTGCGTTTCATTGGATGCCTCCCCCTTCGAGGCACACTGCGCACGGTGGACCGGCGTCGGTTATTTTTATAGGTCGTACGCCACTGCCTAGCACAAGGGTTGGCATTGTCCGCCAACCGATATGACCCTGCAATTTTTGGCGCCAGACGGTTGTCGGCTACATGAGTAGGCTAGCAGCCCGCATCAAGGACACGCTTAATGGAGCAAAGTTCATGCCTTATTGGCTAATGAAATCAGAACCCGATGAACTGTCCATCCACGACCTACAGCGTCTCGGCCAGACCTGCTGGGACGGTGTGCGTAACTACCAGGCGCGCAATTTCATGCGCAACATGCAAGCTGGCGATCTGCTGTTCTTTTATCACTCCAGCTGCCCCCAACCGGGAATTGCCGGGATTGCCCGCGTCGCCCGCACGGCCTACCCCGACCCAGCTGCACTCGACCCCGCCAGCCCATACTTCGACACCAAGGCCAGCGCCACGAAGAACCCATGGAGCGCGGTAGACGTAGAGTTTGTCGAAACCTTCAAGCAGCTGATCCCGTTGGCCGAGCTGAAGGCGCAGAGCGCCTTGCTGGAATTGCCGCTGGTGCACAAAGGCAGCCGCCTGTCGGTGATGCCGGTCAGCGCCGAGGAGTGGGCCGCGGTCCTCGCCATGCGCTGAACCGGCTCTGGCCCTAAGAACCGGCACTGTGCTATGAGGTAGGCAACTCCCTCAGGAACCCGCCTATGCAACAGCGCTCCCAGCCCCTCTGGCCAGCTCGCCTGACACTCATGGCATTTTTGCTGGCGCTGTGTATTGCCAGTTTATTACTGTGGCAACAGCTGCTGACTGCACAACAGGAGCGCATTGCTGAACGCGTGAGCTATCAGGCCAACAGCCTGGCACGCGAGCTCGAGGCCAGCCTGAATGATCAGGTTGAGGGGCTACGCCGGATCGCCCAACTGTGGAACCAGCGCGGCCGCATTCCCAGGGACGAATGGACACTCGATAGCCAGTTCTCCCTCACTCACTTCAAGAGCTACCAAGCCATCCAATGGCTCGGCGCCGACCTGCGCATGCGCTGGATCGAGCCGCTGCACGGCAACGAAGCCGCACAACGCGTCCACCTGACCCCGGCGCATCCCAACTTCAACCTGGCCATACAAGCCAAGGCCAGCGGTGAAGCACGCTTTACCGATAGCTTCGCCCTGATTCAGGGCGGCCGTGGTTTTATCCTCTACACCCCGCTGTATGTTCGCGACGCGCTCAATGAACAGGTGTTCGACGGTTTCCTCCAAGGGGTATTTCGCGTCGAGCCGTTGATGGATGAACTGCTCGCCAACCTGGACAGCAGCGAGTTCAGCGCCTATTTGCTGGAATCTGGCAGACCGATCTACAGCCGCGAACAGACCGACGCCCTCAAGAGCCTGCAACAGCAAGTGCCGCTGCAGCTGTTGAACAACCATAATTTTGCCTTGCGCCTCCAGCCGAGCGAACGCCTGGTGCAGAAGCTGACTACGCCGCTCCCGGAGTTCGTGCTCGGCGCCAGTTTGACCATCAGCCTGCTGCTGGTCGCCGCCCTTGCCCTGGCGCTGGAAAACGCTCGCCGCGCCAGCGCCCTGCAAACCAGCAACCTGCAGCTGAACGAAGAAGTCGGACAGCGCGAACAGGTCGAACAGGTACTGCGTGACAGCCGCGAACGCTTGCAACTGGTGCTCGATCTGACCGACTCCAGCCAGGACGGCCTGTTCATCATCGACCCGCACTCACGGGACATCCTGCACATGAACCAGGCCACCTATAGCAGCCTGGGTTACAGCGCCGAAGCCTTCCAGGAGCTGTTCAAGCGCGATCCTGAACAGCTTCTGCCGGGCTTCAACGGCTGGCTCGAAGGCGTACGCCAAGCCCATCAAGACGACCTTTCGACGATTTTCCAACGACAGATGCGCCGCCGTGATGGCAGCAAGCAAGCGGCGGAAATCAGCGCACAACTGGTGATCCGCAACGGCCATGAATATTTGATCGGGGTTAGCCGCGACAACATCGAACGCCTGCAACTGGAAGCCCAACTGCAACAGCTATCCCAGCAGGACGGCCTGACGGGCCTGTACAACCGGCGCTATTTCGACAGCCAGCTCGACAGCGAGTGGCGCCGGTTACGCCGCCTGGGAGCACCACTGACCTTGTTGATGCTGGATATCGACCACTTCAAGGCCTATAACGACCAGTTCGGCCATCTGGCCGGTGACGATGCGCTGCGTCGTCTCGCTCAGGTCCTGCAAGATTGCTTGCAACGCGAAGGCGACGTCGCCTGCCGTTACGGCGGCGAAGAATTTGCGATCATCCTGAGCAATACTGATCTGGATGGGGGCGCCCACGTTTCCGCACAGGTGCACCAGCAATTAGCCGAGCTGCACATCGCTCACGGTGCCAGTCCGCTCGGCTACCTGAGTCTGAGCATTGGACTGGCTTGCGTCACCCCCAATGCGCAAGAGCAGCCGGACAGCTTGATTGCCCATAGCGACAAGGCGCTCTACCAAGCCAAGCATGAGGGGCGCAATCGCACCTGCGTATGGCGCCCAGCCTAGGAGCCTGTCGGACTTGACGCTGCCCTACTGCGGACGGCCAAGTCCGACAGGCTCCTAGCGCTGCAGGATCAGGTTGTTGAACAACAGATCATCCACCAACGGCATGCCCTCTTCCTGAGCGAGCACGGCCTGCACTTGTTTGAGCGCCTCCTGCCGCAAGGTTTCCTTGGCATTCGGCGCGTTCAACGCCTCCTCCGTCTGCTGGGCGAAGAGCATCACCAACTGATTACGGATCAACGGCTCGTGGTACCTGACCTTGCTCTCGGCCTCGCTACCACTGACGCGCAAAGCGATATCGGCCTTGTAGAATTTCAGTTTGGGCCCAGCGCCGAAGTTGCCGACCAACGCCGGCACCAGACTGAAGTACGCGACCTGAGTAGCGGCCTGCTCGCCCTCCTTCGGTTCATCCTCCTCGGCCAGGGCGGCAAGGGGCATAGATAAAGCCAGCAGCAGAGCGATCCAAGTTTTCACGTAAGCAGTTCCTCACAAGAGAGAGCGCTAGCATAGCCATTGGCACGCCCGCACCCAAGCCCGATGCTTATACGGCCCTATCAGGGCCGACCATGCTCGTTGACCACCCACGCCGCCCACCTACACTGCGGGGTCATACCCGCGAGAGGACATCCGCCGATGAAAGCCGTGTTGTGCAAAGCCTTCGGCCCTGCCGAAACCCTGGTACTGGAAGAGACCGCCAGCCCCGAAGCGAAGAAGAACGAGATCCTTCTCGACGTGCACGCTGCCGGAGTCAACTTTCCGGACACCCTGATCATCGAGGGCAAATACCAGTTCAAACCACCTTTTCCCTTCTCTCCGGGTGGCGAGGCGGCCGGCGTGGTGGCAGCGGTCGGGGAGAAGGTCAGCCATGTCAAGGTCGGTGAACGGGTGATGGCCCTGACCGGCTGGGGCAGCTTCGCCGAACAAGTGGCCGTGCCGGGGTACAACGTCATGCCGATCCCCGCAAGCATGGACTTCACCAGTGCCGCCGCGTTCGGCATGACCTACGGCACCTCGATGCACGCCCTCAAACAACGCGCCAACTTGCAGCCAGGCGAGACCCTGCTGGTCCTGGGCGCATCAGGTGGGGTCGGCCTGGCTGCCGTGGAAATTGGCAAGGCCATGGGCGCCAAGGTGATCGCCGCGGCCAGCAGCGCCGAAAAACTGGAAGTGGCCAAGGCCGCAGGTGCCGATGAGCTGATCAACTACAGCGAACAGAGCCTCAAGGACGAGGTGAAACGTCTCACCGGCGGCCAAGGCGCGGATGTGATCTACGATCCGGTCGGTGGCGACCTGTTCGATCAGGCCATCCGCGCTATTGCCTGGAACGGTCGGCTGCTGGTGGTAGGCTTCGCCAGCGGGCGCATCCCCGAACTGCCGGTGAATCTGGCCTTGCTCAAGGGCGCAGCCGTGGTCGGCGTATTCTGGGGCTCATTCGCCCAGCGCCAGCCTCAGGACAACCTGGCAAACTTTCAGCAGTTATTCGCCTGGCATGCCGCAGGCCAGCTCAAGCCCTTGGTATCCCAAACGTTCCCACTGGCGCAGGCCGCCGAGGCGATCAACGCCCTCGGTCAACGCAAAGCGGTCGGCAAGGTAGTGGTGCAAGTCCGCTAAGCGGACCGTCGAGCCGTCCACGGGCGGCTCGACACGCCGGGCAAGCTGTCCCTTCGGCCACTGGTGAGCCCTCAGGGGCGGGTCGATACTGTCTCTTTAATTCATCGACAGGAGACGCCCATGTACTGCGTGACCGTGATCTACCCCCGCGCCGAAGATGGCCACTTCGATTTCGACTACTACCGTAACCAGCACATTCCGCACATCCTCAAACTGCTCGGCGACAATGTTCAGCGCGTGGAACTGCGCCGTGGGTTACAGGCGGTGGACGGTACGCCAGCACCCTTCCACTGCCTGCTCAACACCCACATTCTCTCGGCCGAACAGTTCCAGAGCGTCATGGCCGCCAATGCCGACTGGGTCGCCAACGACATCCCGCGCTACACCAATCTGCAACCGATCATCCAGATCGACGAGATTCTCTAGTCAGCCCGCCGAGTATGTCCCTCTCAAGCCGAGCGGCCTAAATTGCCGCTCGGCCGTTCCACTGCAGACTCTACTGGCCTGATATCCCGCCCTGTTGCGCCTGAGCTCTGAGTCGCGGTTATCAAGCGTGCTCCCAGGAAAACCGGCAGCCAAATCTTCAGCCACAGCGCTCCGCGCAGCTGAAAGCGCATTACTGGCCAGGTCAGGTCTAGATTTATTTATCTATAGCTAAATAAATTGACTACCATTGTGGCACCCGTCAAGAAATTGCAATGAACTCCATGAAAAATACCCCCCCACCGCCCAAGCGTGGACGCCCGCGACAGTTCGACCGGGAGCAGGCCCTGCACAAAGCCCTGACTTTGTTCTGGAGCCATGGCTACGAAGGCACCTCGATTGCCGAACTGGTCGACGCATTGGGTATCGCCCCACCCAGCCTATACGCCGCATTCGGCTCCAAAGAGCAATTGTTTCTCGAGGCCCTGCGCTTATATCTGCAGGGACCGGGCAATTTCGTTGCCCGTGCCCTCGAAGAAGAACCGAGCGGCCAAGGCTTTGCGCGTCGCGTACTGCTGGACGCAGCACGCGAGTTCGCCAGCGGCAGCCACCCTCCCGGCTGCATGATCGCCACCGGTCTGGTGGCCAGCGCCAGTGCGCATCAGCCACTCGCCCAGGAACTCGCCGACCTGCGCACCCGTACCCGCGAGGTGCTCGCCCTGCGCTTCGATCAGGCCCAGGCGCTCGGCGAATTGCCTGCTAGCAGCCAACCGGCGGCCATGGCCCGTTTCTATTCAGCGGTCATCCAAGGCATGGCCGTGCAGGCCCGCGATGGTGCGAATCAAACCGCCCTCACCGAGATTGCCGAACAAGCCCTCAGCCTCTGGCCCACCTCTGCGGCCTGAAACCTCGCCTGCCGCCCGGCAGGCGTTAGGTCCTGAAATACCCTGCAATGTACAGCCCCACCTCGAGCAATTAATTTAGTGATCGTTAGTTAAAGCGTACTGCCGCGCCTAACCGCACGCGCTTCCAGCCCGTCTCAAGACCACAAACGAGACCGGCAAAGCGCCTGCGTCGCACTGACTGCCATACCACTGACGGTTAAACAGAATATTGCTTGGGCGATGCCCTCGAGGGATTGAGCTATGTCGGTTAACAGAATGGTTATCGTTGGGGACCGCTTCGAACAGTTCGCCGGAAACCAGCAGGTGCTGACCATCAGTGCCGCCGAAACGCTGCTCGCGCAGAATCAGGTCGATCACAATGTGCGCTTACTGCTGGGCCAGGGGGTATCGCCCAGTCGCCTGGAAAACCTGATCAAGTTGGCTGAAAGCGAGAGAAAACGTCCACTGCTGGCATTCAATCGCCCGGAAAAAGCGGGCCGTAGTCACGCCCATAAACACGACCCACGCAACAGCATGATCAGCATGCCGCGCCGCGTCGGCCCCAGCAGTTTTCTTCTGGACGTATGGCTCGACGATGAATGCGCAGACCTCAGTGACCATATGACCGGTCAACACATCCAGGGCATGGTCTTGCTGGAAGCTACCCGCCAGGCGTTTCTCGCGGTTACCGAAGAGTTCTACCTCAAGGACGACCCCGCCAGCAGTTACTTCGTCATCAACCAGATGGACAGCGAATACCTGCAGTTTGTCTTTCCCTTGCCGATCAGCATCCTCTATGAAGTGGAGGAGCATGAACCGGGCAAACGCAACACTCATCGCTTCCAGGTGCGCATGTCGGTGATCCAGAACGAGAAGATCTGCTGCGTGGTGAAAACCCGCTTCTCCACTTACCACGACAGTTTTATCAGCACCAAGGAAGAGGGCATGGCCGTAACGGCACTGCAACACGAGCTCTATGCGGAGGCGCAGCATGAAAAGCGGGCCTGAAGTCGCACGCAGCTGCGCCTTTTTCGATGTCGATGGCACCCTGATCAGCATCAAGAGCATGTTCAGCTTTCTCGAGTTTCTGATCGACGAGCTACGCATCGGCGAGTCCGAGCGGGTCAAGGCGTATCGGGCCCAGCTGCAACAAATGATCGCCGAAGACGCGCCGCGCGAAGCGATCAACCGTTTCTATTACAGCCTCTACGCAGGCCTGGATGTCGAGCTGGTAGCGCGTCTCGGGCAGCAGTGGTATCGCCTGGTGCGCAGCCGCAAGGACTTGTTTTACCCACGCATGCTGGAGGAGATCCGCCGCCATCAGCAACAAGGGGTGCGCATAGTGCTGGTGTCCGGCTCGTTTCGCGCGATCCTTCAGCCTCTGGCCGATGAGCTGGGCATCGACGACCTAATCGCCGCTCCACTCGCGGTGCAACAGGGCTGCTACACCGGTGAGCTCACCGGCTTGCCCACCATAGGCCAGGGTAAAGCCGCAGGCATTCTCGCCTACGCACTTGAGCACCCCATCGACACGGCCGACTGCTACGCCTATGGCGACGATATTTCTGACATTCCCATGTTGGAAAGCGTGGGTAACCCCACCACCGTCAACCCAGACGACACCCTGCGCAGCATCTGTCAGCAACGGCGCTGGCCGATCATCGAAGCTGCCTGAGCAGCCGCGCATCGCCACGGCGTCCTCGGACGCCGTGGCAACTTCCCTCTGCCGCTCTACCCGGATTACTGAGCCCAAGTGCCCGGTCGGAGGATAACGCCCTGCGTCTTTGACTCCTGCCTACCTGTACGAGGGAACAGTGATGCGTCGCCGCGCGGCGCTATAGCCTTAATTCAGTCTTGGTAAGCGCGCCCTATGGCGCACCCGTCAATGGCCACAGCACTGGCCCCACGTTGAGAGAGCAAAATCATGAAAAGGATGTTGGCAGGCAAAATGGTTCCCGCGGTCGGCCTCGGCTGCATGGGCATGAGCGAGTTTTACGGCGAAACCGACGACACACAGTCCCTGGCCACCCTGGAGGCCGCTCTGGACCTGGGCTACCGCCACTTCGACACGTCCGACATGTATGGCAGCGGGCACAACGAAGAGCTGCTCGGCAAGTTCATCAAGCGCATCGGCGCCAAGCGCCAGGACGTGCTGATAGCGAGCAAGTTCGGCATCTACCGCGACCCGAGCGACAAGTACAAGCTGCTGATCGAGGGTTCGCGCGACTACGTGAAGAAGGCCTGCGAGGCCTCGCTGAAGCGTCTCAACGTCGAGCAGATCGACCTGTATTACGTACATCGTCGCGACCCCAACACCCCTATCGAGGAGACCGTCGGCGCCCTCGCCGAACTGGTCAAGGAAGGCAAGATCGGCGCCATCGGCCTGTCGGAAATGTCCCCCGAGACCCTGCGCAAGGCCCACGCAGTGCACCCCATCGCCGCGCTGCAGAGCGAGTACTCGCTGTGGTCGCGCGATCTCGAGCAAACCATGCTGCCGCTCTGCGAGCAGCTCGGCATCGCCCTGGTCGCCTACAGCCCGCTGGGCCGCGGCTTCCTCACCGGCAAGCTGGACAAGAATCAGATCCAGCAATCCGACGCCGCGGCCGACTTTCGCACCAAGCTGCCGCGCTTTCAGGGCGAAAACTTCGACCACAACCTGGAATTGGTCAAGACCCTGGAAAAAATGAGCGCCGAGTTGGGCTGTTCCACTGCGCAACTGGCCTTGGCCTGGCTACTGGACCAGTACGCCAACCTGCACGTGATCCCGGGCACCAAGCGCATTGCGTACCTGGAAGGCAACTTCTCGGCGCAGAACGTTCAGCTCGACGCGGCGGCCTCGGCCATGCTCGGCAAGATCTTCGACCCATCGGCCATCGCCG
Source organism: Pseudomonas taeanensis MS-3 (assembly GCF_000498575.2). Taxonomy (GTDB): domain Bacteria; phylum Pseudomonadota; class Gammaproteobacteria; order Pseudomonadales; family Pseudomonadaceae; genus Aquipseudomonas; species Aquipseudomonas taeanensis. Next base: position 992,857 of record NZ_AWSQ01000001.1, on the reverse strand, counting down.
GCAAACGCTACCCCGACGCCATCCTCCAAGGCACCAATCTCTGACCAGGCGGCACCAGCCGGGCTGTTCGCAGCCCGGCTGATCGGTGCCACGCCCCCTGCATGGAAATCTGCGCGATGAAACAGGACGTATTGATCGTCGGCGGCGGTCCCACCGGCATGACCCTGGCGCTGCAACTGCACCGCTATGGCGTACCTTTTCGCATCATCGAGAAACGCCGGCCAGAACCCTCGCCCTCCAAGGCGCTGAGCATCAACCCGGCCTCGCTGCAGTTGCTCAATGACTTCGGCCTGGCCGAGTCCCTGGTCGAACTGGGCCACCAGACCGAAGTCATCAACCTGCTGTATAACAACCGCGCGCTGACGCGCTCGCGCTTCAGCCGCATGCAACACAAATACCCGTTCTTCCTGATGCTGCCGCAACCTGAAACCGAGCGGGTGCTGGAAGCACGGCTCAACAGCCTGGGCTACCAGATCGAACGCGACTGCGAGCTGCTCGACCTGGAGCAACACAGCGATCGAGTACGCGCGGCCCTACGCAATGGCGCCCAGCAAGAAACAGCAGAATTCGCCTACGTCGCCGGCTGCGATGGCGGCCTGAGCAAGGTGCGCGAGTCGCTGGGTCTGAGCTTCGAAGGCTACGACTACCGCATGCACTTCCTCCTCGCCGACCTGCGTATCCGCTGGCCGGGTCGCCAGGAGGAAGGTCACTACTTCGTCCGCGACGATGGCTTCCTGATCCTGCTGCCGCTGAAGAGCGGCTACCACCGCATCGTGATCAAGGCCGAAGCCGAGTGCCCGCCTGGATATAAGCCCAGCCTGGAAGAAGTTCGCGAGTACATCGCCCGTTACCAGATCGAAGGCCTGGAGGTCGAAGATCCCATCTGGCTGTCCAGCGCGCCGTTCTATAACCGCAGCGCGCCGACCTTCCAGCAGGGCCGGGTGTTTATCGCCGGCGACGCCGCGCACCTGTTCAGCCCGATCGGCGGCTTCGGCATGAACTCCGGAATCGCCGACGCCTTCAACCTCGGCTGGAAGCTCGGCTACTGCCTCAATGGTTGCGGCAGTGACGCGCTGCTAGACAGCTACAACGCCGAGCGTCATCTCAACACGGCAAAACTGCTCGGCAAGACCGACCGCTCCACCTCACTGATCGCGCGCCTGGATCGCCACCAGAGCAGCGACGAGCAGGCTTTCCTGCCGCGCATGCACAACCGCGACTTCCTGCGCCTGTTCCCCTGGGAGTCTTCCGGCCTGAATCTGGCCTATGGTCCGGCAGACGCCCCGCCTCTACCAGGCCAAGTATTGCAGCCAGGCCGCCAACTGCCCTATGTCGCCGACAACGGCGTCGGTGGCGACAGCCTGGCACTGCTCGGCGGCGGTCGTCACAGCCTGTTTCTGGTACCGCCGCGTGATGCCGCCGGCCTACACGCCTGCCTGGCACTGATCGCTCAAGTGCAACAGGTCTGCCAGGACCGCATCCGCGTGCGCCTGCTCACCGACGCCAGCCATGATCGCCTGGCCCTACCCAGCGAACTCTGCCTGCGTGACGAGCGACAACACCTGCGCCACGCCTACGCATTGGCCGAGGGCGACTTCGTATTGGTACGGCCTGACCTGTACGTCGCCCAGAGCGGCCAACTGCAGCACAGCGCCACACTGTGGGACCAGCTGCAGCGCTTGCATGACTTCGCTGCGCCGCCATCCCTCGAACGTCTGGCTGGTTGAGCGGAGTTGCCGATGAACCTTTCCCGCCTGCGCCCCCTGGGCCAGATCGAAACCGCCATGGCCGGCCTGCACGAGCAGGCCGGCACCACCCAGACCAGTAGCTTGCTGAGTCTCGACGGCCCGCTGGATGCAGCGCTGCTGCGCGCTGCCGCGGCGTTACTGTGGCAGCGCCACCCATTGCTGCAAGCCAGCATCCAGGAAGACGGCAAAGGCCTGTACTACGCCCGCAACGCACACCTGGATGACCTGCCGATTCGCAGCCTGACGCTGCCCGACATCGGCGATACCCTCGCGCAACTGGAACAGGAGCTCAACCACCCACTCGACCCCAGCCGCGGCCTGTGGAAACTGGCCCTGCTCAGCGAGTCCGGGCAGCACCAGCACCACCTGATCCTGACCTGCCATCACGCCATCGTCGATGCGCTCAGCCTGACTCTGCTACTCGGCGAGCTGCTGCAGTTTTGCCAGGCACTGTTGCACGAATCAGCAACACCACCGGACCTCAGCACGCTGGCGCCGGCCCTGGAGCACTTCCTCGGCGCACACGGCCCAGCCCCGCTGCCCAGCCACCTGCCGGCGCCGGCTTACCAGCAGCGGGTTCCACTGGAACAACGGCGCACCCGTGTGCAGGTTCTCAGCCTGGCCACACCCCAGCTGCAACGCCTGCAGCGCGATGCCCGCGCTGCAGACCTGAGCCTCAACGCGCTGCTCGGCGGCGCCCTGCTGCAGGCCTGCGAGGCGATTGGCCTGGGCCAGCAGATCCGCCTGAACAGTGCGATTTCATTGCGCCAACGCGCGGCCCAGCCCATCGCCAACGATCAGCTCGGCTGCTACATCGGCGTGGTCGGCTGCGACCTGCAGGTGAGCGGACGTTCCCTGCTGGCCTTGGCCCAGGATTACCAACAGCAATTGCAGCAGGCCTTGCAGCACGCCGATCGGGCCAATCCCGGCGCCAGCCTGGCGCAAGTGCGCCAGCGCTGCGCTCAGTTAATCCAGGCCGAAGGCTTCGTGCAGGGCGTCGCCCTGACCAACCACGGCCGCATCGCACTGCCGGAGACACCGGCCTTCGTGCTGCACGACTACCTCAACGTGGCCTGTCGCAGCGCCGGCAACTTTGCCGTCGCGGTGCATGCCACCACCTTCGCTGAACGACTCAATCTCAGTTTCACCTACGTCACTCCGCTGATCGACAGCGCGCGCATCGTCGCGCTGATCGAGCACCAGCAGCACCGCTTGCTGACGTTCGGCGCCCGCCAGGAAGAGCTCTGCCATGCACATTAATTACCTGCCCCTCGCCGCCGGCCGGCTGCGCTACCTGGACAATCAGGGCAGCGGTCCGTTGCTGCTGTTCTGTCACGGTAACTCCTCGGCCGCCGCAGCCTTCAGCGCTCAGTTCGATGAGCTGGGCGAGCGCTACCGGATCATTGCCCTGGACTTTCTCGGCCACGGCGGCTCGGAACCCGCACGCAATCCCGAACAGGCTTACAGCTTCGCCGGCTTCGCCCAGTCGCTGGTCGAGGCCGTCGAGCTGCTCAGCCTGGATCAGTACTTCGTCGTCGGCCACAGCCTCGGCGGGCATGCCGCCCTGGAAGCCCTGCCGCGCCTGCATGGCCTGCTGGGCTTGGTGCTGGTGGCCGCGCCGCCGTTCAACGCCAACACGGCCGGGCAGACCTTCAGCCCGGACCCGAGCGACGGCCTGGTGTTCCAGGCCGAACTGGACCTGCAGCAGGTCGGTCGCCTGGCCGCCGCCTTCGTCAACTCAGCGCGCCTCTCGGAGCCCCTGTTGGCGCTGGTCGAAGCCGGTATCCACGCCACCGACCCGCAAGTACGCAGCCAACTGGGCGCCTGCCTGGGCGCCGGGGGCTTCGCCGACGAGTGCCAGCTGCTGCGTGACAGCGCGGTGCCAACCTTACTGCTGCAAGGTCAGGCCGATGGCTTCATCGATTGGCAGTATTGCGCGGCCGCCGACAGCTTCGTCGGCTGCAACCTGAGCGTCGGCCTGTTCGAGGATTGCGGGCACAACCCGCACCTCGAGCAACCGCAGCGCTTCAACGACCTGCTCGACAGCTTCGTCGCGCACACATTAAGGAAAATGTCATGAAAGCCATCGTCATCAAGCGTTTTGGCCCTGCGGATGTCTTCGAGGAAATGGAGCTCCCCACCCCACAAGTCGGCGCCCAGCAAGTACTGGTAAAAGTCGAGGCGACTGCGGTCAACCCCCTGGACTTCAAGCTGCGTCGCGGCGATCTGCCGGGTTTCACCCATGATTTTCCGGCCATTCTGCACAGCGACTTCGCCGGCACCCTGGTGGAAGTCGGCCCAGGTGTCAGCGACCTCAAGGTGGGTGATCGGGTGTATGGCTGCGCCGGTGGCGTGCGTGGCCGGCAAGGCGCCCTGGCCGAGTACATGGTCGCCGACGCCGCGTTGGTCGCACGCCAACCGAGCCGGATCAGCGCGACCGAAGCGGCCACCTTGCCGCTGGTGGCCATCACCGCCTGGGAAGGCCTGATCGACCGTGTGGAAATTCGTCCGGGCCAGCGCGTGCTGGTGCATGCCGGCACGGGCGGGGTCGGCCATGTCGCCGCGCAACTGGCCAAATGGCGCGGCGCGCAGGTGTTCACCACGGTCAGTTCGGAGAAAAAGGCCGAACTGTCGCGCCTGTACGGCGCCGACGTGACCATCAACTACCGCGAGCAGAGTGTTGCCGCCTATGTGCAAAGCTGCACCCAGGGTGAAGGCTTCGATGTAGTGGTCGATACCGTCGGCGGCGAGGTGCTGCAGAACAGCCTGGAGGCCACCAAGGTCGGCGGCCATGTGATTACTACTCTGGCCATGGGCAACCTCGACATCACTCAGGCCTGGGCACGCAAGCTGTCGCTGCACTGCGTGAACATGTCCTGGCCGATGGCCAGTGGCGTAGGCATGGAGCACCACGGTTTCATTCTGCGCGAGGTGGCGCGCCTGGTCGATGAAGGGCTGCTGTCGCCGCTGCTCGACCCGCAGCGCTTCAGCTTTAGCGAGGTCAACCTGGCCCACGCCCACGCCGAAGCTGGCGCGGCACTGGGCAAGGTGAGCATCAGCCGCGCATAAGCCCCCCTTGCAGCAAGGAAGCTGAGCATGTCCAGTCCCCGCCTCAATTCGCACGCCTTGGCGCTGAGTGTCAGCGCCTACCTGCTGTGGGCATCGGCCGCGCTGCTGTTCAAGCAACTCGAGCACCTGCCGGCGTGGCTGGTACTGGCGCAACGCATTCTCTGGTCGTTGCTGTTCTGCGGGTTGATCTTACTGCTCTACCGAGGCCGGACCGCCCTGGCCGAGTTGGGCGCCCTGTTGCGCACACCTCGGCAACTGGCCTGGCTGCCACTGAGCAGCCTGCTGATCGCCAGCAACTGGTTCATGGTGATCTGGGCCGTGGGCGCCGGTCGGTTACAGGACGCAAGCCTGGGCTACTACCTCGCCCCGGCGCTCAGCCTGTTACTGGCCAAGTGCCTGTTTCACGAACCCTGGCGCACTGGCGAGCCGCTGTGCGTCAGTCTCTGCGTGCTCGGCGCCGGCTTGATCGCCTTGGCCGGAGGGCTGCAACACGTGCCCTGGATCGGCCTGCTGATTGCGCTGACCTTCGCCCTCTACACTGCGCTGAAAAAAGCCGTGGGTATGCCGCCACTTGCGGGCCTGACCCTGGAAACCACAGTGGCGGCCATCCCCGCGACCCTCTACCTGCTGATCGAAAGCGAGCAAAGCACTGCCCTCTCCAGCGGCGACCTGCAGCTGCTGGTGGCCATCGGGCTGGTGACCACCTTACCGATGCTGTTCTACGTGATGTCCCTGCGCCACCTGCCGCTGACCACCGTGGGCAACCTGCAATACCTCAACCCCAGCTTGATGTTTCTTCTCGCCGTGCTGGTTTTCCAGGAAAACCTGAACGCTCTGAAATTGGCCGGCTTCAGCCTGATCTGGGTCGCCCTGCTGTACCAACTGCTCAAACCCACCCCTCCAGAGGCAGCCGTATCGCCTGCAAAAAAACTCAGTCATCCGGAACACTGATATGCACGCGTATTACCCAGACCCCGCACTCAACAACGCCCCACCTCACCTCTGCGACTGGAACCGACTGGCCCTGATGCCGAGCTTTTCCGGTGTCGTCGCGCATGCTTTCGATGCCCTGGTGCACAGCTGCAGCAGCCAGGAAGAAGTGACTCAGGGGCTCAATGCCATGGCTCAGAGCAGGGTCACCGACGTCCTGCTGAATCTCGAGCCGTCTGGTGCTCCCCAGGAACTGCTGCACCTGCTGCAGCGTCACCAGGCCCCGGTGCGCATCTGGTTCAACCTGCCAACATCGCCGAATTGGCAGGAGCAGCAACTGCTCGACCTGACTACCGGCCACCCCCATTGCGGCCTGAACTTGCAGGTGGATCTGGCTGACTGCGCTGCTACCCGCCTGCACAGCGAGTTGCAGCGACTTGAGAGCGTTTGCCAGCTAGGCAGACGTCTCGGCTGGCCCCTGCGGCTGACCTTGAGCCGAATCGCCACCGCCTCCCACGAACAGTTACAGCTGTGCCGGACCTTCGCCCTGCAGCAGCAGTTCGCCCGCCTGACCCTGAGCGACGAAGCCTCACAGCTGACCGCGCTGGGCGTGTGCAATATCTTCGCCGCACTCCAGAGCCAGGCCCCGAGCATGGCCGCAGTCGGTCCGCAGCTGGAGTTTCTCGCCGGAAATGCCCACGGCCAGGGACTGGCCAATGTTATCGCCGCCTTAAAAAGTGGCGCCAGCCACATCCATTGCAGCCTGGCCGGCTGCCTCGAACAGGATCAGCCGCCGCCTCTGGTGGCCGTGCTCGAACAATTTTCCCTGCCCGCCGCACAACAGGCCGGCTTGAACCGCTACCGGGATTTCCTCAGTCAGCGCGACGGCTTGGCCTACCGCAGCCTTGACACTAGCGCCGAGTCACGCCGAGCCCTGGCATCGCCTGCCGACCAACCGAGCCCCACAGCCCTGAGTGGCGATGACCTGCGATTTGTCTTCCGCGTGAGCAGTGACGATTGGCATGTGCGTCTGTGCATCGAAGTCGGCGACACCGAGCTGGACCTGGGCGAGCGGGTACACCATTACCTGCTGCTGTTACTGGCCCGTGAGTATTGTCAGCAGCAGCAGACACAGATCCAGCGTAAGGATCTTCACCCGAGTGAGATCGACCCCCTCAGCCTAGGCTGGCTCGAGCGCGAAGAACTGCACCGCATGATTGGCGACAACGAGGCGCAATTCAACGTGAAGCTGTGCCGGGCGGTTAAACAGATCGGTCACGCCTTGCAGTCGGTCGGACTCGACAGCTTCAAACCCATCTCTACCCGAGTCGGCAGCATTCGCCTGGACGTAGCCAACTTTTTGATTTTCAAGGATTCGAAACTGCAGCTCGAGGTCCGTGACTGGTCGCTGCTGACGCCCGAGCAAGGCCTGTGACAACCGCCTTCAGCCCTCTGCAACGCGCTGAAAGCCACTGAAATAGCCCGGTACGGCGCGCCTATCTACTATCGATTTGCAGCACTCTTCTCTGCCCCCTAACCGCCAGCGCATTAAGGACAATTTGTGAGCAAACCCTTTCGCACCGCCTTGTTGATCTCCGCACTCAGTGCGTCTTGCCTGGTACAGGCCGACAGTAAACCAGCCGAGCAGAAGCACGCGGCGAACGGCCTCGGTCATCTCGCTCCGATCAGCGCGAGCATGATCAAGCAAAGCGCCTATTTCGAGGCCAATCAGGTGGTTCGGCGTTTTTTCCTGTGCATCCCCGAAGCCTCAAACCATAAGCTGCAACCCGGCGTTCTCGAGGAGGTGGAGAAATGCTTCGACGAAACCGTCGACGAAAACATTGAAATCGATATCGGCGGCAAGCGCTCTCGTGGTCGCGCCGCCGCACTGGCAATCGCCACTCAGGGTCTGGCCAGCATTCGCCAGAACGCCATCTTCTCCCTCTCGGCGCCCTATATCAGCCAGTACCAGAGCGGCCGCCGAGTAGGTACCGGCAGTATTGCCCTGAACTTCAACGTGCTGGTACACCAGGAAATCACCTCGCTATCCAGCGAGCCGCAGCCCTTCGACCCCACGCCAGGCCCGCAGTTGTTCGTCAGCAACAACACCCTGGGGCTGATGGCCTCGGCTCCTGGGGAGTGGAAAATCACCCTGTTGAAAGTCAACCCACTGCTGACTCAACTCAGCCCAAATATCGTCTTCAACACGCCGTTCCCGAGCTACCCGATCAACCCGCGGCACGTGCAGTAACGCGACTGCTAACGCCTGCACAGCGAAGGCGACGGCCTGCCGGTCGTCGCCTACCCCCGTGGCACGCCCCCTCGCCAACTGCCCTTTCAGACAGCTGCCGGCAGACCGCCCCTCTCCTACAGTGCCCCCTCCAATCGCCACACTTCGAGAGGCCTGGGTTATGCGCGAAAGCCGCCCCATCCCACCGCTGCTGACCCTGGGTCGGGAGTTGCCCAACCTGCACGCGTTTCAGCGTCTGCGCGAGGCCGTTTTCGCTCGCGAACTGCGCTGGGTACGCGAGAGTGCCACAGGGCTGGAACACGACAGCTTCGACGCCGACAGCGTGCATGTGGCCGTCAGTCATGGCTGGCATGCCGCCGGCTATCTGCGCATCACCCCACAAGGTGCGCCCTGGATGTTGCAGCAATGCTTCGACTTCCTGCTCGACCCGCACCAGCAGGCAGCGGTGTGCTGCAACAGCATGGAGGTCTCGCGCCTGGCCGTCGCACGCGAATACCGGGGGCGACGGATGCTCGGGCGCTTCGGCGTGTTCGACCTGCTGATCAAGGGACTGGTGCAGCACTCGCAGCAGAGCGCGGTGCGCTATTGGTGGGTAGTGGTCGCCGAGCCGATTTATCGCCTGTTGCTGAGTAAAGGCTTGCCCTGCACCCGACTGGGGCCGATCGTACGGATGCCTGACGGCGTAGAGACCCTGGCCGTACGCATCGACCTGCACGCCTTCCTCAACTACGCCGACCCCTTCTATAGCGATCAACCGTTGCAGGCGCTCGGCTAGCCGGCGATTACACCCTGGCCTTGAGCGGCGTACACCAACCTCAAAGCGTTTGCTACAGACTCGAAATGAACCCCGCACTAATGCTCATGTGTACCCGGCGCAGATGCAGCATGCGGCAATGTTTAGGTCTCGCTCGCCTCGTCGCCTAAAAAGTCAGCACGCCATAGTGCATGGCCTTGGCGATGGCCTGGGAGCGATTGATGACGTCGAGCTTGCGAAAGATATTGCCGAAGTGAAACTTCACCGTTCGCTCGGAAATACTGAGGATATGCGAGATATCCCAATTGCTCTTGCCCTCCTTGGCCCACTGCAACACTTCCAGTTCACGCCGGGATATATCGGGCGCCATCAGGCTGCAACGATTCAGCTCGCCTGGTCGGTTGAAGATCTCGTGCAGATGCGGCACCAGGTAATCCAGCGCCCCGACATATTCCTCGGCCGGCAAACTGTCCGGCAGCACCATGGAAATCAAGGTCGAACCCTTGTTTCCCCGGCCATTCGCCGCACAGGCCAAGCCATTGCTGCCCAGAAAGCCCCGCGACAGCTTGTGAAACTCTGCCGTGGGCTGTTGGCTGCGACCAAAACTGTCCTGCCAGACAAAAGCCTGATCCTGGCACTGCGCTTGCAAAAGCACTGGGTCCTGCAACTGGAAGGAGCGGCGAAAATACAGCTCGATCCATTCCTCGCTGTAGCCGTAATTGATCAGCTGTCGGCTCTCGCTCAGGTCGAGCGTGTGGATATTGTTCAAGCAGACAACCAGGGAGGAGAACGGAATGATACTGCGCGCCAGGGCAATCACCTGGTCGACTTCATCCCTGTTGCTGCTGGCTTTGATACAGAGCTGTGCCAGCTCCAACAGTTTCACCAAGTCATTACGAGAGTGGAAGGTGCTAGCCATAACATCCATGCCTCCAGCGAACTCCACGCACAACTAGATAGCGTCCATTAACTGCAGGGCACCAGCATGGTGCATGTAACGGTTGTGATCAGCAGCTTACCTACTGCAAAAACGATCCTATAGCCGCCTTCTGGTCGATTCAATAATTATTTATCGATCGATACACATATAGCGAAAAACACGATGCCGCGCACACTTTTCCCCATCACACAGCAGCCGACGGTGGGCACGCTCTGGTCACGGGTTCGTTATGCCGGAGTGTTATGTCAGGAAGTGGGGCGTGCGTCCGCTTAGCGCGATAAATTCAGGCGCGGATGCCCGAACCCCAGGAGTCGGCGCCGCTGTTCAACGGCGCCGAGCAGGGATGAACAAGCGCAATTCGGGCTGCACAACGCGACAACCCAGTCGGCCTACCCCTAGCAGTTACTGGCGCGGCGCGTAGGCGAAGACATCGGCGCGCATCTGATGTGCATCCATACCGGCCTCGACCAGAGCATCCAGAGTGGCATAGATCATTGACGGCGAGCCGCTGGCGTAAACATGCAACGCACTGAGGTCGGCAAAGTCGGCACTTACCGCCTCATGCAACAGACCACAGCGTCCCTCCCAGACACAGGCCTCGCTGACTACCCGGTGCAGCGAGAGGTTGGTCAACTGCTGCCATTCGCTCCAGTTCGGCAACTGGTAGAAATCGTCCGGGCGCCGCACCCCCCAGTACAAGTGCACGGGATGGGCGAATCCGCTAACCCGGCAATGCTCGATCAGGCTGTTCATCTGCGCCATACCGGTACCGGCGGCGATCAAGACCAGTGGACCGTCTGGCAATTCGGCCAGGTGCGTATCGCCGAACGGCAGTTGCACGCGCGCGAAGCCTTGGCGACGGAGGAAGTCGAGCAGCGCCAGAGACGACGCGTCGCGCGCCAGGATATGCAGCTCCAGCTCGCGCCCGGCATGCGGCGCCGAGGCCAGGGAAAACGCCGAAAACTCGCCGTCCTCGCGCTGCAACAGCAGGTACTGTCCGGCGTGGTAGCGCGGCAGCTTACCGGCCGGCGCGTGCAGACGCACACGCCAGACATCGCCACCGACTTCGACGCATTCGAGCAGTTGGCACGCCAACTCCCGCACCGGCAACTCTCCCGGTGCCAGTACGCCGTCCCAATGCACCACGCAGTCTTCCAGCGGCTCGGCCAGGCAGGTAAACAGCTCACCATGCTCAATAGCCATACCGCTCTGCTGTACACGCCCTTCGAGCAGCAACGCCGCACAGATATGGCAGTTGCCGTTGCGACAGGCCTGCGGGCAGTCGAAGCCCTGGCGCCGCGCTGCATCGAGGATGCGTTCACCGGGCAACATCGCCAACACGGCACCCGAGGGTTGTAAGGTAACTTGCATCAATCGATTCCTAACTCTTGCCACAGCTCATCGACACGGCGCTTGACCGCTTCGTCCTGGACGATGACGCGGCCCCATTCCCGGCTGGTCTCGCCCGGCCACTTATGGGTGGCATCCAACCCCATCTTGGAGCCTAGCCCCGAGACCGGTGAGGCGAAATCCAGGTAGTCGATCGGGGTATTGTCGATCAACACCGTATCGCGCTTGGGGTCCATGCGCGTGGTGATGGCCCAGACCACGTCGTTCCAGTCGCGCGCATTGACGTCGTCATCGGTGACGATAACGAACTTGGTGTACATGAACTGTCGCAGAAACGACCAGACCCCGAGCATCACCCGCTTGGCATGGCCCGGGTACTGCTTCTTGATAGTCACCACCGCCATGCGGTACGAGCAGCCTTCCGGCGGCAGGTAGAAGTCGGTGATCTCGGGAAACTGCTTCTGCAGGATCGGCACGAATACTTCGTTCAGCGCCACGCCGAGGATTGCCGGCTCATCCGGTGGCCGACCGGTGTACGTGCTGTGGTAAATCGGTTTTTGCCGACGGGTGATGCGCTCGACGGTGAACACCGGGAAGCGATCGACCTCGTTGTAATAGCCGGTGTGGTCGCCATAGGGACCTTCATCGGCCATCTCGCCGGGATGGATCACCCCTTCCAGGACGATCTCGGCGCTGGCCGGAACCTGCAGCTCGCTGCCGCGGCACTTCACCAGTTCGGTCTTGTTGCCACGCAGCAGGCCGGCAAAGGCATATTCGGACAGGCTGTCCGGCACCGGCGTGACCGCGCCGAGAATGGTCGCCGGATCGGCGCCCAGGGCCACGGCCACCGGGTAGGGGCGATCCGGAAACTTCTCGCACCAGTCACGAAAATCCAGGGCGCCACCGCGGTGGCTCAACCAGCGCATGATCAGCTTGTTGCGACCGATCACCTGCTGGCGGTAGATACCGAGGTTCTGCCGCTCCTTGTTCGGGCCCTTGGTCACGGTCAGACCCCAGGTGATCAGCGGCGCGACATCGCCGGGCCAGCAAGTCTGTACCGGCAGCTTGCCCAGGTCGACGTCGTCGCCCTCCTCGATCACTTCCTGGCACGGCGCGTCCTTCAGCACCTTGGGCGCCATGGCCAGGACCTTCTTGAAGATCGGCAGCTTGGACCAGGCGTCTCTCAGGCCTTTCGGCGGCTCCGGCTCCTTGAGGAAGGCCAGCAGCTTGCCGATCTCGCGCAGTTCACTGACCGCTTCCGCGCCCATGCCCAGCGCCACCCGCTGCGGCGTGCCGAACAGGTTGCCGAGTACCGGCATGTCGAAGCCCGTGGGGTTTTCGAACAACAAGGCCGGGCCGCCCTTGCGCAGGGTGCGGTCGCAGATCTCGGTCATTTCCAACACCGGAGAGACCGCTGTTTGAATGCGTTTGAGCTCGCCGCGCTGTTCCAGGCCACGGATAAAATCGCGCAGATCGCGATACTGCATGCAAAAGCCTCGTGTCGGGCATACCAGTCGAGACGCAAAGTTTAGCGCCGAAGTCGGTCATGCTGAAGATTCAAGCGAAGTGCAGATACACAAAAGCCGGGTTTCCCCGGCCTTTGTGGCTTAACACTAACCAAAGAGCGTAGCGAGCGAAGGTCAGGCAAGGCAAAAGCAGGCGAAGAAGCGGAGTGTACTTTTGTACATGAGCATCTGAGCCTGCTTTTAACGCAGCATCACCGAAGCGCAGTAGATCTGCCTTACTTGCGTCGCATCGACAGGAAGAACTCTTCGTTGGTCTTGGTTGCCTTCAGCTTGTCGGTGAGGAACTCGATGGCGGCGATTTCATCCATCGGATGCAGCAACTTGCGCAGAATCCACATGCGCTGCAGTTCGTCTTCGGCAGTCAGCAACTCTTCACGGCGAGTGCCGGAACGGTTGATGTTGATCGCCGGGAAGACACGCTTCTCGGCGATACGACGATCCAGAGGCAGCTCCATGTTGCCGGTGCCTTTGAATTCCTCGTAGATCACCTCATCCATCTTCGAGCCGGTTTCCACCAGCGCGGTAGCGATGATGGTCAGCGAACCGCCTTCCTCGATGTTGCGCGCGGCGCCGAAGAAGCGCTTGGGCTTCTCCAGGGCATGAGCATCGACACCACCGGTGAGGACCTTGCCGGAGCTCGGGATCACGGTGTTGTAGGCACGTGCCAGACGCGTGATGGAGTCGAGCAGGATAACTACATCCTTCTTGTGCTCGACCAGGCGCTTGGCCTTCTCGATGACCATCTCGGCGACCTGCACGTGGCGGGTCGGCGGCTCGTCGAAGGTCGAGGCGACCACTTCGCCGCGCACGGTGCGCTGCATCTCGGTCACTTCTTCCGGACGCTCGTCGATCAGCAGGACGATCAGGTGGCATTCGGGGTTATTGCGGGTGATGTTGGCCGCGATGTTCTGCAGCATGATGGTCTTGCCGGCCTTCGGCGGCGCCACGATCAGGCCGCGCTGACCCTTGCCGATCGGCGCGCAGAGGTCGATCACCCGGCCGGTGATGTCTTCGGTGGAGCCGTTACCGGCTTCCATGACCAGGCGCTTGGTGGGGAACAACGGCGTCAGGTTTTCGAACAGAATCTTGTTCTTCGCGTTCTCCGGGCGATCGTAGTTGATCGTATCGACCTTGAGCAGCGCAAAGTAACGCTCGCCTTCTTTCGGCGGGCGGATCTTACCGACGATGGTGTCGCCGGTACGCAGGTTGAAGCGGCGGATCTGGCTCGGCGAGACATAGATGTCATCGGGGCCAGCGAGGTACGAGGCATCCGCGGAGCGGAGGAAGCCGAAACCGTCCTGGAGAATCTCCAGCACGCCATCACCGGAGATTTCCTCGCCGCCTTTCGAGTGTTTTTTCAGCAGCGAGAAGATCACGTCCTGCTTGCGCGAACGGGCCATGTTATCGATGCCCATTTGTTCAGCGAGTTCTAGCAGTTCGGTAATCGGCTTTTGCTTGAGTTCGGTCAGATTCATAGGAATGACGTAATCATGAAGGAGGGAGAATAAGCTATTCGCTTGGGAGGCCGCGCCGCTAAACAAGGCGACTGGATCGCCTGCTGGTGTAGCGAAGTATTCGAGTAGGAATGCGGCGACAACGGCTTGCAGAGGGCTGCATAGAAAATACAGCGAGGCCGAATGTAACACCGGCTTGACGAAGGCGTCTAGCCTTCATGCAGAAAAAAGCCCCGCTATTGGCGAGGCTTTTTATTAATCACAGCCACTCAGATATTGCTGTCGAGGAAAGCCGTCAGTTGCGACTTGGACAGTGCACCCACCTTGGTCGCCTCAACGTTACCGTTCTTGAACAGCATCAGGGTCGGGATGCCACGCACGCCGTACTTCGGCGGGGTGTCCTGGTTTTCGTCGATATTCAACTTACAAATTTTCAGCTTGCCTTGGTATGTCTGGGCAATTTCGTCGAGAACCGGCGCAATCATCTTGCATGGGCCGCACCACTCAGCCCAATAGTCGACCAGAACCGGGCCATCGGCCTGGATCACATCTTCGTCGAAGCTGGCATCGCTGACATTGGTGATGAGTTCGCTCATGGAAAGTCTCCGTGTTCGGAAGCAAAAAGTGGCTGGCATCATAGCCCGGCTTTGGCGGCACAGGAAGGTGAGCACTATTGATAAACACTATTGAGCTTATCTATGGACCTCAGAAAATTTTCCGGCAGTCCAGTCACAGAGCACAGCAAATAGCGGCTCCGTACGCAAGGTCGGCCAACGGATAAAGTGCCGAATGACCACAGCCCAGGAGAATTGCCAACGCCCTGCGCCGGGCACCGACGCCCGCATCGCAGGCGTCCGCGCCTAAGCGCAGAGCGTCCTGAGAGCACAGCAGGATCACTATGCGTTGGCGTGCCCGGCCTATCGTGGCAGGATGGCGGCGTCCCACATCGAGACGTTTACCTCCATGACGCATACCCCTGCCGAGTCATTGCCATTGATTGCCGCCATCGATCTGGGCTCCAACAGCTTCCACATGGTCCTGGCCAAAGCCGACCATGGCGAGATTCGCATTCTCGAACGCCTGGGCGACAAAGTGCAGTTGGCTGCCGGTATCGACGAGCAACGCCTGCTCAGCGAAGAAGCCATGCAACGCGGTCTTGACTGCTTGCGCCGCTTCGCCCAGCTGACTGCCCGCTTGCCCGAGGGCGCACTGCGCATCGTCGGCACCAATGCCCTGCGCGAGGCACGCAACCGCGGTGAATTCATCCGCCGCGCCGAAGAACTATTGGGACATCAGGTGGAGGTCATCTCCGGTCGCGAAGAAGCGCGGCTGATCTACCTCGGCGTCTCGCACAGCATCGCCGATACCCCGGGCAAGCGCCTGGTGGCCGATATCGGCGGCGGCAGCACCGAGTTCATCATCGGCCAACGCTTTGAGCCGCTGCTGCGCGAAAGCCTGCAGATGGGCTGTGTGGGCTACACCCAGCGTTTTTTCAAGGACGGCAAGATCACCCCGGCGCGTTACGCCCAGGCCTACACTGCGGCGCGCCTGGAACTGATGGGCATCGAACACGCCCTGCGACGAATCGGCTGGCAGGATGCGGTCGGTGCCTCCGGCACCATCAAGGCCATCGGCCTCGCCACCAAGGCAGCCGGCCATGGCAACGGTGAGGTGACGCCGCAGGGTCTGGCCTGGCTGAAACGCAAGATCTTCAAGCTCGGCGAGACGGATAAACTCGATCTCGAGGGCATCAAACCGGATCGCCGGGCGATCTTCCCTGCCGGACTGGCGATTCTCGAGGCTATTTTCGATGCCTGCGAGATCAGCCGCATGAGCCACTCCGAAGGCGCCTTACGCGAAGGTGTGCTGTATGACCTGCTCGGCCGCCATCACCACGAGGACGTGCGCGAGCGCACCCTGAGCGCGCTGCTGGAGCGCTACCACGTCGACCTGGAACAGGCGGCACGCGTCGAAGCCAAGGCCCTGGAAGCGCTGGAGCAGGTTGCAGATAGCTGGCAACTGGACGATGAGTGGCACCGCGAATTGCTGGTATGGGCGGCGCGGGTGCACGAAATCGGTCTGGACATCGCCCACTACCAGTACCACAAGCACGGCGCCTACCTGATCGAACACTCCGACCTGGCTGGTTTCTCGCGTCAGGATCAACAGATGCTGGCGCTGCTGGTGCGCGGTCATCGGCGCAATATTCCCAAGGACAAACTCGGCGAATTCGGCAAAGACGGCCTCAAGCTGATCCGCCTGTGCGTGCTGCTGCGCTTCGCCATTCTGTTCCACCACATCCGCGGCAGTCAGGAGTCTCCCATGGTGCGCCTGCAGGCGAGCGGACAGCACCTGGAAATCCGCTTCCCGGAAGGCTGGCTGGAAACCAACCCGCTGACCCAGGCAGACTTCACTCAGGAAGCGGAATGGCTCAAAAGAGTCGGCATAGTACTCAGCGTGCGCTGACCAACGGCACCGTCAGCTTGTCCAGCAGCCCCGCCTGGGCACTGCGTGGATGCTGGTTGCCGGTTGGGCTACTACGCAGGTAACGGCCATCGGGCTGCAAGATCCAACTGTGGGTGTTATCCGTCAGGTAGGCATCCAGCTCCTTCTTCACTCGCAGAATCAGTTTCTTGCCTTCTACCGGGAAGCCGGTCTCGACCCGCTTGTCGAGGTTGCGCTCCATCCAGTCGGCACTCGACATATAGATCTTCTCCTCGCCCTCGCTGAGGAAGTAGAACACCCGCGTATGCTCGAGGAAGCGGCCGATGATCGAGCGCACCTGGATATTGTGCGACACCCCCGGGATACCTGGGCGCAGGCAACACATGCCGCGCACCACCAGGTCGATCTTCACCCCGGTCTGACTGGCCTTGTACAAGGCGCGAATTATCTTCGCGTCGGTCAGTGAGTTGAACTTGGCGATGATGTGCGCCGGCTTGCCTTCGCTGGCCAGGTGAGTCTCGCGGGCGATCAGGTCGAGCAGGGTCTTCTTCAGGGTGAAGGGCGCATGCAGCAGCTTCTTCATGCGCAGGGTCTTGCCCATGCCGATCAGCTGACTGAACATTTTCGACACGTCCTCGCCCAGTGCCACGTCGGCGGTGAGCAGGCTGTAATCGGTGTACAGGCGAGCGTTGCCAGCGTGGTAGTTGCCGGTGCCGAGGTGCGCGTAGCGGACGATATCGCCGTTCTCGCGGCGCAGGATCAACATCATCTTGGCGTGGGTCTTGAAGCCGACCACACCGTAGATCACCACCGCACCCGCCGCCTGCAGGCGACTGGCCAGGGCCAGGTTGGACTCCTCGTCGAAGCGTGCGCGCAACTCGATCACCGCAGTGACCTCCTTGCCGTTGCGCGCGGCTTCCACCAGGGCGTCGACAATTTCCGAGTTGACCCCGGAGCGGTACAGGGTCTGCTTGATCGCCAGCACGTGCGGATCTTTCGCCGCTTGGCGCAGCAGGTCGACCACCGGAGTAAATGACTCAAAGGGGTGCAGCAGGAGGATGTCCTGCTTGCTGATTACGCTGAAGATGTTCTCGCTGTTCTGCAGTAACTTGGGAATCACCGGGGTGAACGGCAGATATTGCAGCTCCGGATGACTGGCCAGGCCGGTGATACTGAACAGCCGGGTCAGGTTGACCGGGCCGTTGACCTGATACAACTCGGTCTCGGCCAGACCGAACTGCTTGAGCAGATAATCCGACAGATTCTTCGGGCAGGAGTCGACTACCTCCAAACGCACCGCATCGCCATAGCGCCGCGAGAACAACTCGCCGCGCAGGGCACGGGCCAGGTCCTCGACATCTTCGGTATCGACCGATAGATCGGCGTTACGGGTAAGGCGGAACTGATAGCAGCCCTTGACCTTCATGCCCTGGAACAGGTCGTCGGCATGCGCGTGGATCATCGAGGAGAGGAACACATAGTTATCCCCGGCTCCGCCGACCTCTTCCGGTACCCGGATAATCCGCGGCAGCAAGCGCGGCGCCGGAATGATCGCCAGGCCGGAATCACGCCCGAAGGCGTCGACCCCTTCCAGCTCGACGATGAAGTTCAGGCTCTTGTTCACCAGCAGCGGGAACGGGTGGGTCGGATCGAGGCCGATGGGGGTGATGATCGGCGCAATTTCGTCGCGAAAATAGCGCCGCACCCAGCTCTTCAGCTTGGTGTTCCAGTGGCGCCGACGGATGAAGCGCACCTGATGCTTTTCCAGCTCTGGCAACAGGGTCTCATTGAGAATGGCGTACTGGCGCGAGACCTGTTCGTGGGTCAGCTCGGAAATCCGCGCCAACGCCTGGTGCGGCTGCAGGCCGTCGGCGCCCGCCTGCTCGCGGGCGAAGTTGATCTGTTTTTTCAGGCCGGCAACGCGAATCTCGAAAAACTCGTCGAGGTTGCTGGAGAAGATCAGCAGGAACTTCAGCCGCTCCAATAATGGATAGGACTCATCCAGCGCCTGCTCCAGCACCCGGATGTTGAACTGCAGCTGGGACAGTTCACGGTGGATATACAGGCTGCTGTCGTCCAGGTTTGGCACGACCAGCGGCGGTGCCGGCGTTGGCACTTCGACCGGCGGCTGAGTTTCCACCACGAGGTCGGCGACGACAGGTTGGGGATCGAGCAGTTCGCTATCGGTGAGTCCTTCGGTATTCATTAGATCGTCCTGGCAGGACTAGCGGCCCTGCTGTAACAGTTCTGCCGCGCGAACGGCGAAATAAGTGAGGATGCCATCGGCGCCGGCGCGTTTGAAGGCGGTCAGGGATTCAAGAATCACCGCCTCGCTCAACCAGCCATTCTGGATCGCGGCCATGTGCATGGCGTACTCGCCACTGACCTGATAGACAAAAGTCGGCACACGAAATTCAGCTTTTACCCGCCAGAGGATGTCCAGATAAGGCATGCCCGGCTTGACCATGACCATGTCGGCGCCTTCTGACAAATCCGCCGCCACTTCATGCAGCGCTTCATCACCATTGGCCGGGTCCATCTGGTAGCTACTCTTGCTGCCTTTGCCGAGGTTGGCGGCCGAGCCCACGGCATCGCGAAACGGTCCGTAATAGGCACTGGCGTATTTGGCCGAGTAGGCCATGATCCGCACATTAGTGTGATCGGCCAGCTCCAGCGCCTCGCGGATCGCCTGCACGCGGCCATCCATCATGTCCGACGGCGCCAGCACCTGGGCGCCCGCGGCGGCATGCGACAGCGCCTGTTTGACCAGGGCGTCGACGGTGATGTCGTTCTGCACATAGCCGTTTTCGTCGAGGATGCCGTCCTGGCCGTGGGTGGTGAAAGGGTCGAGGGCCACATCGCTGATCACTCCCAACTCGGGAAACCGCGCGCGCAGGGCGCGAATCGCACGCTGGGCAATGCCTTCCGGGTTCCAGGCTTCGCTGCCATCCAGCGACTTGTTCTCCAGCGGTGTGACCGGAAACAGCGCCAGCGCTGGAATCCCCAAGGCCACCCACTTTTCCGCCTCTTGCAGCAGCAAGTCGATGGACAAGCGCTCGAGGCCAGGCATCGATGGGATGGCTTCGCGGCGGTTGTCACCGTCCAGTACGAACACCGGCAGGATCAGGTCATCGACACTCAAACGGTGCTCGCGCACCAGGCGACGGGAAAAGTCGTCACGGCGGTTGCGGCGCAGGCGAGTGCCTGGGAATAGGCGATTGGCAGAGGTGATGCTCACGACAGACTCCAGAGCCCGCTCGAACGGGCCAATGTGACAGTTATAAGCGACCATTATGACCAAAGTATGACGGCGCACGATAACGCTGCGACCGCGTGCCGCAACCTCTTGGCCGGACGCCGGACAAAGCAGGCCGGCATTTTCACCTGACGCGAGGCAAACGGCTAGCGCGAGACAAGGTAAACGCAGCCGCTATGCCGCCTTGCGCAGCAAGGCGCGCGGAGCCCAGCACAAGGCAATTCCGCTCGCCAGGCTGTAGCCCAACAACAGCGCCCAGGCCAGCGTCTCTGCGGGTAGCAGGCCAGCACCTTGGGCCAGCCACAACGCAGGCAGATTGAGCAACAGGCGCAGCAGCTCCAGAGGCACAACCCAGGGACGGTTTTCCAGCCAGACGCCGAGCGCATACAAGCCGAAGGCCATCCAGACCCAACCCAGCAGCAACACCGGCGCGCGCAACTCGGCACCGAGCGCCAGCAAGTAACTGCCGCCAGCCAAGTAGAGGGCGAACTGTGCAGCGGCATAGACTTTCTGGGCGCGACTCAACGGCACCTGGAATTTGACGAAACGACTCAAGTCCGGTTTGTCCTGCGGGTAGCTCGCCGCCACATCGGCCGGACGCCAGCCAGTGCGCATAAACCAGATGCGCAGCTTGTCGCGCCATGCCTCGGCGCGCTGGGCATCCTGCCACAGCGCCACATAGAACTGCAGATTGGCCCACAACGGGTTCCAACTGGCCAACGCCGTGGTTACCCCGAAAATCACCGGCTGCTCGTCCAGTTCCTCCTGGAAGGTGTCAAACAGACGATCCCACACAATAAACACGCCGCCATAGTTACGGTCCATGTAGACCGTGTTTTGCGCATGGTGCACGCGATGATTGGACGGCGTGATCAACAGCCACTCCAGCCAGCCGAGCTTGGGCACGTGGCGGGTGTGCACCCAGAACTGGTACAGCAGGTTCAGGGCGGCAACTGTCAGAAACACCAGGGGCGGCACGCCGGCCAGCGCCATTGGCAGGTAGAAGATCCAGCCGAACAGGAAGCCGGTGCTGGTCTGCCGCAACGCAGTGGAGAGGTTGTACTCTTCGCTTTGGTGGTGCACCGAATGGGCAGCCCACAGCACATTACGCTCATGCCCCAGGCGGTGATGCCAGTAATAGCAGAAGTCGTAGAAAACGAATGCCACCAACCACACCCACAACGCATCGGCGGGCAGTTCAAGCAGTCCGAGATGCTGCCAGGCCAGGGTATAGCTCAGCACGCCCAGCGCCTTGGTCAACAAACCGCTGGTCGTCGACAGCACGCCGGCACTCAGGCTGTTGATCGCATCGGCCAGGCAGTAAGTGCTGACACCCCGCCAGCGGTCGAGCAGCAACTCCAAGACAATCAAGAGAAAGAAAAAAGGTACGGCGTAGAGGACGTAATTCATGTCGCAGCCATATCGTTGAATAAAGCCCGAGGTTAGGATTGTTCAGCGCAGCCTAGCCCATGCCATCGAGACCCTCGCGGCCGGTCATGACAACCTGAAGGGCATTTGGCGACAGCAGATTTGTAGGTCTTTTTTCGCGACGCTGACAATTCTTGGCACCCGGCCCTCATCTCCACTGGTAATCCCAGCAACAGGCTATTCTCCTACTGCGCACCCACCTTGGCCCAACCCTGTAACCAGGAGTATTCGATGAACAAGAAAGTGGCGGTAATTCTTTCTGGCTGCGGCGTTTACGACGGCTCGGAAATTCATGAGAGCGTGATCACCCTGCTGCGCCTGGATCAGCGTGGCGCCAAGGTGCAATGCTTCGCGCCCAACGTGACTCAGCTGCACGTGGTCGATCACTACAGTGGCGACGAGATGGATGAAACGCGCAATGTGCTGGTCGAATCGGCGCGCATCGCCCGCGGCAAGATCAAGGACGTGCGCGAACTGCATGTCGGTGATTTCGACGCGCTGATAATGCCCGGTGGTTTCGGTGTGGCGAAAAACCTCTCCGACTTTGCCCTGAGCGGCGCCAACTGCACGATACAGCCCGATGTATTGAACGCCGCCCAGGCCTTCGTCAAGGCCGACAAACCGGTCGGCCTGATGTGCATATCGCCCGTCCTGGCGGCGCAGATATTCGGCAAAGGCGTGGTCTGCACTATCGGCAACGACCATGAGACGGCTGCGGCGTTGACCCAGATGGGCGCCGTGCATAACGAGTGCGAGGTCGAAGACATCGTCGAAGACGCTTCCCATAAGCTGATCAGCACCCCCGCCTACATGCTGGCCCAGTCGATCAGCGAGGCGGCGTCCGGCATCAACAAGCTGGTCGACCGGGTACTGGAGCTGGCCCACGCAAAATAACCGGCCGAACGGCGCAGCCCGCACCGCGGACTACGCCGAACCCGCCAATGCACGCGGCACACCCGCCGCGCCTCTGGCCAAGCCTGGCTCACTGCGGCAGCGTGGCGCTATGTCCACGGAGATTCGCGCCCATGACCACGCAACCTTTTGTACTCACTGCCGAACTGCAACAGGCAGTGAGTGGCTTCTTTCAGCGCATTCCGTTCAATCAGTTCTTGGGCATTCAGCTCGACGAGCTGTCGCCCGAACGGGTGCTGATGTCCCTGCCGATGAAAGACGAACTGATCGGCAACTTCATGCACGGCATCCTGCATGGCGGGGTGATTTCCTCGATATTGGATGTGGCCGGCGGCGCCATGGCCCTGATCGGCGCCTTCGAGCGCCACCAGCACCTGTCCAGCGCCGAGCGCATGACGCGGCTGTCCAAGCTCGGCACCATCGACCTGCGCGTCGACTACCTGCGTCCCGGGCGCGGTAAACACTTCATCGCCAGCGCCGTGTTGCTGCGCTCAGGCAACAAGGTCGCGGTGGTACGCAGCGAGCTGCACAGCGATGACGGCACCCTGGTGGCCGTGGGCACCGGCACCTATCTCTGCGGTTAAATGCGCATCAACCGGGTCAGGATACGATCCAGGGCGTTGGCGAAGGCTTGCCGGTCCTTGTCTCCATAGGGCGCCTGGCCGCCGCCGACCTGGCCCTGCTCTCGCAGGTCGGTAAACAGATTACGCACCGCCAAACGTTCGCCCATGTTGCGCTCATCGAACTCCTTGCCGCGCGGATCCAGGGCCGCCACGCCTTTCTTCACCAGCCGATCGGCCAACGGCACATCGCTGCAGATCACCAGCTCACCGGGCACCGCGTGCTCCACCAGGTAATCGTCCGCCGCATCCGGGCCACTTGGCACCACGATCAAACGCACGCAGGTGTAGGCTGGCCGAGGCTGCGCCTGGCCGGCCACCAGCACCACCTCGAAACTGCGTTTGAGGGCGAACTTCACCAACTGATCCCGCGCGGCTTTAGGGCAGGCGTCGGCATCTATCCATACGCGCATCGATAATTACTCTCCATGGGCCGGGCAGCGCCCGGCGACTCTCCCATCATGCCAACTTTCGGCGACGACGCCAGCGCCCACCTACGCATGTTTGACCGTGGCGCGGCGCCGCTCACCAAGCCAGCTTCGCGCATACAGCGCGACCACCGCCAGCGTCGCCACGGCCTGCGCAGAGAGGCTATAAGCATCGGCATGGATCCCCAGCCAGTCGAATTCGAAGAACGACACCGGTCGCGTGCCCAGCACCCCGGCTTCCTGCAGCGCCGCCACACCGTGGCCGGCGAACACCACCGACAGCACACAGAGCAGGATGGCGTTGGCACTGAAGAAGGTCGCCAAGGGCAACTTGCGCGAGCTGCGCAACACCACCCAGGCCAGACCAACCAGCAGCAGCAATGCCGTCGCCGCGCCGGCCAGCACCATAGCGTGTCCCGCCGGCCCTGCCTGCAACCAGAGGGTTTCGTAGAACAGGATGACCTCGAACAGCTCGCGATACACCGAAAAGAAGGCCAGCACGGCAAACCCGAAACGTCCGCCGCCGCCCACCAGGCTGGAGTTGATGTAGTTCTGCCAGGCCGCCGCATGCCTGCGGTCGTGCATCCACACCCCAACCCACAGCAGCACCACACTGGCAAATAACGCGGTGGCGCCCTCCAGCAGTTCGCGTTGCGCGCCACTGACGTCGATCACGTAGGCTGCCAGGGCCCAGCTGCCAAGCCCAGCCAGCAGCGCCAACGCCCAGCCCAGGTGCACGCTGCGCGCGGCCTGCTGCTGACCGGTGTTGTTCAGGTAGGCGAGAATCGCCGCCAGCACCAGGATGGCCTCCAGCCCTTCGCGCAAAAGGATCAACAGGCTGGAAAGAAAACTCAGCGAGGCATTCATCTGGCCGCCCGCCAGCAGCTTGGCCGACTCGTCCAGCGCCGCCCTGGCCATTGCCAATGCCTGTGCCGCCCGCGCCGGACTGTCCCCATCCTGCAGTGCCTGACGATAGGCCATCAACGCGCGCTCTGTGGACTTGCGCTGCAGCGGATCGAGGTTATCCAGAGCACTCTCGACCAGCTCGAAGCCTTCCAGGTAAGCCGCCACTGCAAGGTCGTAGGCTTGCTCGGAGCGGCCGGCGCGATAGGCCTGCAAGCTCTGCTCGAGGGTCTTGGCGCTAAACTCGAGCAACTCCTGCGGACCGCGTTGCGTCTGCGGCGGTCGCGCGCGCTGGGCACGGAAGGCGGCGGCATCCTGCGCGCCCCGCTGGCTGGCGATTTCCTCGGGCGTAGAGCCGGCCAGCTCCGCCAGGCTGAAACGGGAATTGCCGGCCTGCGCCGGATCGGCGGTGAACGAGGCAATGTAGCTGGCCAGATCCCAGCGCTGACGCTCGTCCAGTTGGTCAGCGAAGGCCGGCATGTCGGTGCCGTCGATCCCCAGGCCAAGTGTGTTGAACAGGTCGTACAGACTCATGCGATCGAGGCGTGCACTATCGCGCAAGTCGGCTGGCGGCGGCAGCAGACCGATCCCCGCCGGTCCATCCCCCACCCCGCTGTCACCATGACAGACCGCACAATGCTGGGCGAACAACGGGGCTCCACGTTCCGCATCGGGGGTAATCGCCGGGGCCTGTGCCACCCCATACAACTCAGCCAGACGAGTCGCCAGCTGGCGAGCCTGGCGGGCCACCTGCTGGCCATCCTGACGCTGACTGACCGCTTCGCGCAGACTGGCTACGCCCTGCTCCAGCGCAACGCGCCCGGCATGGGCTGGCAGGGCAACGATCAGCCCCTGCAGCACCGCGAGAAACTCCAACTGCTCGCGGTACTCAGCCGAGTCGACGACACGGCCAGCCGAGACGGTAAGCGGGTAATCGGCGCCAATATAGCCAAGCAGGTGCAGAGATCGAGCGGCACTGTCGCCGGTTTCGGCGAAGGCCACGAGGCTAATCAGAGAGAGGGCTGACACCACCACAACAGCCAACCAGCGCGGACACCTAAGCATGAGCCAATCCAAAATGAGAATATTTTAGATTTAATTGTTACCCTCCTCGCGCTCTAGCTCAAGCCGACAATCTTTCGTCCGCTGCGACCCATTGTCACAAGCCCCCACTGACGTAGCGCGCCCGCACTTGCTGCGGTGCATCGCCGACGTCTTGCACGGGGGTGCGATCAAAGCGGAAATGGCGCCGTTGCCGGCAACCCGAATGACCTGCTGACGGCCGTCCCGAACAACACCTTCGCGTCGAGACAATCACTCACCCTGGTCGTCGTCCACACCGCAAACGTGGAGATGAGCAGGGCGCACAGCAAGTCATGGCCACGGCGAGAACCGGGCCAAGCACCTCAGCGGATCACGCCGGAGCGCGTCGCACCGTGGCCAGGAGCGCCGCCGCACCGACAAATAGCACGCCGAAGCTGCGGTTCATCATCCGCTGCTGACGGGGGCTGCGCAGCACGCGCAAGACCCGTGAGGCCAGGCCGGTGTAGCCGGCCATGACGATCAGGTCGACACAGATCATGGTCACGCCCATCACCCAGTACTGCGCCAGCAGCGGCGCCTGTGGATTAACGAACTGCGGCAGCACCGCGAGCATGAAGATGATCGCCTTGGGGTTGCTGATATTCACCAGAAAACCGCGCAGCACCAGGGTCAGGGGACGCCCCAGCGGACGTTCCGACGATTCAGTGGCGAGGTCACTGGGCAACGCCCGCCACTGCCGGTAGCCGAGATAAACCAGGTACAGCACACCGAACCACTTGATCAGACTGAAGGCCAGTGCCGAAGTCGCGAGAATTGCCCCAACACCGGCGGCGACGATGACGATCTGCAAGGCCAGGCCCACTTGCAAGCCCAGCGCGGTCCAGTAACCGCGCCAAAAACCGTATTGCAGGCCGGCGGACATCGAGGCAATCGCCCCGGCACCCGGCGACAGGCTGATAACCCAACAGGCCACGAAAAACGCAAGCCAGGTTTCCAACGCCATGGCAGGTACCTCCAGACAAATTGATAATCGACGGCCCGTCAGGCCGCCGCGCAGAGTGCGCTAGTTGCGCAGTATTGGTAAGCAGCCCAAACGACAAAGGGACAGGCCAATAGCCTACCCCTTGCGTCGTGACACGCCCAGCTCGACGATCAGTCCGGCGAGCCCTTGCGCAGCTGCACCGGCGCCTGCTCTTTTTTGCGGGCCATGGCGCCGCGCAAACGGATATTGACCGCCTCAACCGCCAGCGAGAAGGCCATGGCGAAGTACACGTAGCCCTTGGGCACATGCACCCCGAAGGACTCGGCCACCAACAGGGTGCCGACCATGATCAGGAACGACAGCGCGAGCATCTTCAGCGATGGATGCTTGTCGATAAAGTCGCTGATGGTGCCGGCCGATAGCATCATCACGATCACCGAGATGATGATCGCCGCTACCATCACCGGCACGTTGTCGACCAGGCCCACCGCGGTGATTACCGAGTCCAGCGAGAAGACGATGTCGATGATGGCGATCTGCACGATGATGCCCATAAAGCCATAGGCCTTGCCACCGGCCTGCTGCGCCTCCTCG
Source organism: Pseudomonas taeanensis MS-3 (assembly GCF_000498575.2). Taxonomy (GTDB): domain Bacteria; phylum Pseudomonadota; class Gammaproteobacteria; order Pseudomonadales; family Pseudomonadaceae; genus Aquipseudomonas; species Aquipseudomonas taeanensis. The sequence continues at coordinate 966,223 of NZ_AWSQ01000001.1, read as the reverse complement.
GCCCCCTCCAGGCTGTGGTAGATCTCCATGGTGCTCTTGAACAGCAGGAACAAGCCGCCGAAGAACAGGATCAGGTCGCGGCCGGAAACGCCCATGCCGAAGACCTCGAACAGATCGGCCGTCAGGCGCATGACCCAGGCAATCGACAGTAACAGGGCGATTCGCGTGCCCATGGCCAGCGCCAAGCCAAAAAAGCGTGCTCTCGGCTGCTGTTCCTTGGGCAGGCGGCTGACCAGAATCGAGATGAAGATGATGTTATCGATGCCGAGGACGATTTCCAGGGCCGTCAGGGTGAAAAATGCGACCCAGATTTCCGGGTTGGCGAGCCATTCCATAGGAGGTTAAATCTCGTGAGTGCGAAAGGTTGGAGCTGGTCATCGCGCCAGTGGCGCGCAGCGCAATGCTAACAACAAGCGGATTGAGCGCAAGCCTATCCTGTGCACGGTATCGGCGACTAGCCGTGGCCCTGACGCACAGGCAGCGCCAGTGGGGCCAAGGATCAACTACTGGCTGCTTCCAATGCCTGCTGCAAGTTTTCGAGGGTTTCCAGTGCGGTCATCCAGCGCTCTTCCAGGTCGGCTTCGCGGCCCTTCAAGGCCGCCTGTTCGGCCAGCAACTCACGCAACTGATCTTTGGCTGCCGCCTCGTAGATCGCACTGTCGCCCAAGCGCGCTTCGACCCCGGCGAGTTTCTCATGCAGTAGGCCGAGCTCTTTTTCCAGCTTGTCGGCTTCACGCTTGTGCGGCGCCAGTTGCTGACGCAGCGCCGCTGCCGCCTGACGCTGGCCACGCTTGTCGGTTTTATCCAGAGTGCTTTCGTTGCTGCTCGACGGGGTCTGGCGCACTCGGTAATCCACCAACCAGCGCGCATAGTCTTCCAGATCACCGTCAAACGGCTGCACCCGACCATCGGAGACCAGGAAGAACTCGTCGGTGGTGCTCTTCAGCAGATGACGATCGTGGGAGACCACCACCACAGCGCCGCTGAATTCCTGCAACGCCATGGTCAGCGCCAGGCGCATTTCCAGGTCGAGGTGGTTGGTCGGTTCATCGAGCAATAGCAGGTTGGGCTTGCCCCAGGCGATCAAGGCCAAGGCCAGACGAGCCTTCTCGCCACCGGAGAAGTTCAGCACCGGCTCGTCGCAACGCCCGCCCCGAAAGTCGAAACCACCGAGAAAATCGCGCAGCGTTTGTTCGCGCTCAGCGGGTGCCAGGCGCTGAAAGTGCAACAGCGGGCTGGCCTTGTCGTCCAGGGCGTCGAGCTGATGCTGGGCGAAATAGCCCACCACCAGATTCTCGCCGCGCTGCACACGACCACCGATGGGCTGCAATTCACCCGCCAGGGTTTTGATCAGGGTCGATTTGCCCGCGCCGTTGGGCCCGAGCAAGCCGATCCGCGCGCCGGGCGCCAGGCTCAGCTTGACCTGCTCGAGCACCACCTTGTCGCCATAGCCGAGACGCCCTTCACTGACATCGAGCAGCGGACTGGAGATCTTGCTGGCTTCGCGAAAGCTGAAATCGAATGGCGAGTCGACATGCGCAGCGGACAGCTCCTCCATGCGCTCCAGCGCCTTGATCCGGCTCTGGGCCTGGCGCGCCTTGGTCGCCTGGGCCTTGAAGCGAGCGATGTACTTTTCCATGTGCGCGCGCTGCGCTTGCTGCTTCTCGAAGGCTTGCTGCTGTTGTGCCAGACGCTCGGCGCGGGTGCGCTCGAACGCCGAATAGCCGCCGCGATAGAGGGTCAACTTGCGCTGATCGACGTGGGCGACGTGATCGACCACCGCATCGAGGAAGTCACGGTCATGGGAAATCAGCAGCAATGTGCCGGGATAACTCTGCAACCAGCCTTCCAGCCAGAGGATCGCATCCAGATCCAGGTGGTTGGTCGGCTCGTCGAGCAGCAGCAGGTCGGATGGGCACATCAACGCCTGCGCCAGATTCAGGCGCATGCGCCAGCCACCAGAGAAATCGCCCACCCGGCGATCCATCTGCGCGCTGGCGAACCCCAGGCCGGCGAGCAGTTTGCGCGCACGGGCATCGGCGCTGTAGCCGTCGAGGTTATCCAGCTCAGTATGCAAGCGGGCGATAGCCGCGCCGTCGTGCGCCGCCTCGGCGACAGCCAGTTCGGCCTGTACACGGCGCAAGTGCAGATCGCCGTCGAGCACATAGTCGACCGCCTGGCGCTCGACCGCATCGATTTCCTGGCGCATATGGGCAATCCGCCAGTCGGCGGGAATCAGGCAGTCGCCGGCGTCCGCGCTCAACTCACCGCGGAGCAAAGCGAACAGGCTGGATTTGCCGGCGCCATTGGCGCCGATCAGACCGGCTTTGTGGCCGGGATGCAGGGTCATCTCGGCGTCTTCTAGCAGACGCTGAGGGCCACGCTGTAAAGTGAGGTTCTGGAGTCGGATCATAATGGCGGCGGATTCTATCAGAGTCGTCCGCCGCGTACTTGGAAAGCACCATGCCCTCTGACCTGTGGCGTTTCGCCGAAAACTTTTACCAACGCCCCGGCGTCGAAAACGCCTGCCTGCATCTGCAGGCCCAGGGCGCGGACGTCTGCCTGCTGATCTGCGCGGCCTGGCTTGATCGGCGTAACGTAGCCTTCAGCCGGTCACGCGCCGAACAGCTGAGCGCGGCAGCGCAGCCCTGGCAGCGCGAAGTGGTCGGTGCACTCAGACAAATCCGTCAGGCCTGGCGCAAGCCCGCCCTCAGCGACCCCGCCTTGACGACACTTCGCGAGCAGGTGAAGCGCCTGGAGCTGGACGCCGAGCGCGTGCAACTGGAGCGTTTAGCCTCACTCAGCGCCGACTGGCCGAGCGAAGATCAACAGCCTCAGTCGTGCTGGTTGGACGCACTGACGCTGGCGAAAACAAGCGACGACCACGACGCACTGGAGCACATGCGCGCCGCGGCCCGGATGTCTTAGGACGACGTCGGTGGCGTGCTTCCGTTGCCCGTTGGCGCCACACTAGGAGCCGCAGCTGCCGGCTCCGCAGCAGGTGTCGCCGGCACACTGGCGACAACTTTAGGTGCGGCCGGCTTGGCAGCCACCGGCTTTCTCACTGCAGGCTTGGCCACTGGCTTTTTAATCGCTGGTTTGGCCGCGGGTTTAACCGCCTGTTTCGTAGCTGGTTTAACTGCTGGCTTCACCGTTGGCTTAGCTGCTGGCTGAGCCTTCGGCCTGCTCGCGGCTTTCGGCGCAGGCGGGGTACCTGCTGCTGCTTTTGCGGCGGGCTTGGCGGCTACCGGTTTCTTGGCTGCTGACTTGGCGGCGGGCTTAGCCGCTGGCTGGCTCGCGGGTTTGACGGGCGCTTTAGCTGCAGGCTTAGCCACTGGCTTGGCCGCGACTTTAGCCGGCGCCTTGGTAGCGGGCGCTTTGGCGGCCGCGGCTGCTGGCTTCTTCGCCGCGGGCTTGGCAGCCGGTTTCGTTGCTGTTTTGGCTACTGTGGCCACAGCAGGGCTGGCGGCAGCTTTGGCTGCCGGCCTCGCAACCCGACGTGTCGCTGGCTTGCCAGCCGCATTGACCGAGGCGCTACTCGCCACTGGCTTGGTTGCTGCTTTACTCGCCGCCGCTTTCGCCGCTGGCACCTTACCATCGCGTTGGCTCAACGCCTTGCCAGCAGCCTCCTTGACCTTATCCACTCCCTGAGCAAGTTTCAGGCTTTGCTGGGCATCGCGTTTGAGTTGCACGATATAGCTGCGGGTTTCGGTTTGCCGCGCCTTAAGGGTATCGAGTAACTCTTCCAACTCGACCACTGCAGCCTTGGCTTTGGCTTGAGCTTTGGCCTTTCCCGCAGTGGCAGCGTCCTGCAGCTTGACACTCGCCTTGTGCAGTTTCGTCTGGGCTTTACCGCGCTGCTTCTCTAATTTGGCGAGGAGTTTTTCGGCCTCGCTCTGCGCTTGATCACAGGCATGCTCCAGATGTTCGAGCAGACTATGGGAAAGCTGCTGCAGTAGATGCAACGGAGTGCTAACCGCTTTCTTTTTCACGTTTTTCTTGGCCGACATGGCACGCCTCCTGGCGGTTGGAGATGCAGCCATACTAGCCCCCTGACTCAACGGTCGCTAGTTTTCACACTGGTGGCCAATCGATGCTTGGTCCCATACCGACAATCCTGAATCAGCAAAGGCACAGGCTTCACTCGCGTCAATGCGTCATCGCGGTGACTGGCGTCATGCGCACGACCCGGGTTCGACTCCAGGCGCAGGTTTCAGCCCCGGGCTAGTGGCTGTGTGACTAGTTCAATTAGTCAATTGAGATAACCCACTAACCGCACAGGCCATTAGGGGATAAGTGCCCGCCAGAGGACGACTAAAAAGGCAGGAAACCGGATGGGGGTGCAGGGGTATCACAGCGCACCTTGCCCGACAGCGTGATGAGAAAGCCAACCCTGACGGCGGCCATCTGAAACGCACTGCGCAGCAGCGCTAGATGCACTCAGACTAAAGCGCATGGCCTAATGCTAAGCCTCAGAAGCGAATGCACTGTGCCGCATACTTGAGGGGTGCCAGCCGCTCAATCGGTCTCAAGCGTCACAAGGGCTGCATCTGCGGTGAGTAATCAGACTTGCTCAATGGCCGCGGATGGCATTACCTGCCCCGTGATGTCGCAGACACTGGCGATGTATCCCCGCTCTTCGCGCCTCGGGTGTACGAACAGGAACGGTTCGACACCACTGACGACAACCTTCGCTTAGAGCTCGGCTACAGCCTGCTGTTGATGAGCGTTGTGGAGAACCTCGATCAGACAGTCTTCCAGCTCGAAACGCTCGTGCAACAATTGCCCCAGGTGCTTCAACTCTTCACCCAGCGACACGTTATCGCGGCAGTCACCATTGTCACAACGGTCATTGAACGACAGAGCCACCTCGGTAATGGCTTCGATGCGCGGGTAGATTTGCTTGGCCAGTTCAAGGCCACGCTCATCACCGAAGGCCTTGGCTTCGTTGGTCAACTGCTCGTAGACCTCAAAATGCCCGGCAGACACATAGTCGACTAGAATTTCACAGAATTTCTGTAAGGTTTGCGCATTAGCGCTTGCCGCCTTGGGGGACTCACCAACCGCCGCATAGGCTGCAACCAGTTCATGGCGCTCCTGCAACCAGCGGTCAATCAGCAGGTGAACACCACCCCAACGTTCCTGGGCGTTCTGACAACTCTCGAGCATGATAGCCTCACTTCCCTTATGGATATTGCTGTTATACGCCCACTCCGAGACGTTGATATGTCAATCGGAACATGGTCTTGGGAAGGCAACCGCTGAGCGAAAACTCCTGGCGGTGCATGCGAGCCAGATTATGCCGGTGAGGCGGCACCTTCAAGGCACCTGTGCGAGAAAAATTCATACAATCGTTTGATCCAGTCTCTTTCACCACCCGCCTTACAGATACGCAGGATTTTTCGCCTGGGCTCTACAGCCCACTGCAATGCACCTGTGCGGCCGATGCCCCTGCCCGCTGAGAAGAACTACGGCGAGCGAGGCCAACCAGATAGCTGTCGTTACCGCCTCTATGGCCGCAGCCTGCCTCAGCGGCGATAAACACTCGGCGTCGAGCAATAACGCCACTTCAGCACAGCCGCGAGTCGAGTGAGTATCAATCCCGACGCAGCAGCTGCAGCAAGGCAAACGCCAACATCGCAACGAAACCGAGCAGGCTCCACTCGGGAATGCTCATGCCGAATAGTGTCCAGTTAACCTCAGCGCAATCGGCCGAGCCGTGCAGGACCAACCGCACAATTTCCTGGAACGGCAGCGCCTCCATCATGTAGTCGAGGCTCGGTAGGCAGGCAGGCAGTTGATCCGCCGGGATCCCTTGCAACCAGATCTGCCGGCCGGCCGTGGCGGCACCCGCCCCCGCAAACAACAGCGCCAGCACAGCATAAAGCCGTCGTCCGGTGCGCCCTGGCGCATGCAGTGCAGCAATCAGACAGACCAGGCCAAATGCGATCACACAGATACGTTGCAGCACGCACAAGGGGCAGGGCTTCAGTCCGAGCACATGCTCCAGGTAGAGGGCCGCCCCCATCAGTACAAGGCAACCGGCGAAAGCGAGGAAGAACAAAGGACGAGGGCTGGCCAGTGGCATGGCGGCTCCGAATGGGTGGCGAAGCCGCTTACGGTAGTGGAAAGCGCGTCGACCTTTCAAGGTAAAAGGCCTAGTTAGAGCGGCTAGCCATCCACCAGAAAGCACCACACGTCTGCTCCCCAGGAGCAGAGCCGACTGCAGCAGGCGGTTACTTCTGGGCTCGGCTATAGCGGTATTTAGTTGGCGACAGCGACAGGCAGCGGCGCCGGCAGCCCGCTCAGACGCTGATCGAGTAGCCCCAGGCTCTCCTGAAACAGGTGATTACTGCGTTCGACCTCGCCCTGTTGCGCCAGCAGGCCCGCCAACTCGGTGCAGGTTTCCGGGTGCCGCTGAAAGGTCAGGCTGCTCTCGAAGTATTCTCGGGCTTTGCCCCACAGTTGATTGAGCAAACACAAACGCCCCAAGGTCAGCAGCAGGCCGGCATCCCGTGGGTGCTCCTTCAGCCAGCCTTCCGCCGTGTGCAACTGGCGCGCCGGATCACGTCCACGCAGCAAGCCGTAGAGGCGCACCAGATGGCTGTCGTAATGGCGCTTCAAGGCACTGCGCAGCAGCTCTTCGGCCTCATCATCGGCGCCCAACTGGCGCAGCTGCTCGGCATACACTGCGAGCAACTCCGGCTCTTGCCGCTGAGCCGATGACAGTTGCTGCCAGGCCTGCGTCAAGGTCGCCAGCGCCGAGCCTACATCACCCTCTGCGACCTGCCCGGCAACACCCAGACGCCCGCGCCAGGCCTGTCGCTCAAGTTCAGCCATCTCGGCATCACCCAGTGTTTTTTCCTTACGCAGCTCCGGCAACAGGCCAAGCAGCGCAGACCAATCCTCACGCTGCAAATACAGCGACGGTAACTGACGCAACACTTGCTGCCGATGCGGATATCGCTCGCGCATGACTTCCAGAGTTTCCAGCGCTGCATCAGCCTGACCGCGCGCCAATTGCAACTCGGCATGGGTCAAGGCGATAGCCAGTTCGGCTTGCGGCTGACACTTCAGGGCCTGTTCCAGCAAGGCATCACTGTCTTCATGTTGCCCCAGCTCATGGGCTGCACGCGCAGCGCCCAGATAATACATCAGTGGCTGAGGCTCACTGGCGGCCGCGCGGCGCAGGTGGCGTAGCGCACGATCCCAGCGACCCTCGAGCAGATCGACGAAGCCCTGTTCAGAGGCCACACGCACTCGGCGACTGCGGTGCAGGCGCGACCAGGGGTTGACCAAGCCGCCGGAGGTAACCAACAGACGCACAAGCAGACGCAGCACGTAGAGCGTCAACCAGACCACCGCAACCAAAGCCAGAAAGGCCCACAGACTGGATTCATAGCGAAAGCCCTTGTAGGCAAACAGCACATAACCCTTGTGCTCTGCGATGGCCAGGCCGAGCAGTGCCAGACCCGCAGCAATCACCAGTACGATGAGCAACAGATAGACGCGTTTCATGGGCGGCCCTCCTCGGCACTCGGCGCGGCCTCTGCCGGGGCATTATTCTCGAGGCCTTCACGCGCCGATTGCTTGTGCTGCACATAGGCCTGCACGGCATTCAACGATTGGCTCAAGTCTGGCGCCACCACTTCGATGGGCTGATCGATAATTTCAGCAATGCGCGCACGCAAGGCACGACTGTTCGGATTATCCAGATTGAAATGCGCCCCGAGCACCTCGCGCGCCTGCTTGAGTGCCTGCTGATAGACCTGGGTCTGGCCATGTAGCGCGGCCCACTGCGCTTGCTCCAGCGCCAGACTGAGAGCCAGACGTACTTGCGTCAGGCTCTGCCCGGCCAACAATGGCCGAATATTCTGATCGGCGCTGAAGTCCAGACGAATGTACTGCGACAGGGTTTCCAGCCAGTCGGCCCACCAGCTGCCGCCATCACCTTCGGCCGCCAGGTCGCTGAGTACACCGCCCTGGCTTTGGAATACCGGATTCAGCGCATTCAAATGTTCCAACTGCTCACGCAATGCGCCGAGTTGGAGGAACAGCCCGGTACGGTCCGGGTTAGGAGTGCTGCGCAAGGCCTCAAGACTCTTCGCCAGCTGTTCACGAGCCGCGAAAGCGGCGGGATCATCCTGATCGCGGAGAATCTCGTCGGCCCCCTGCACCAGTGCAGTCGCGCTGTTGATGTCCTGCAACGCCGACAGACGTAGGCTGGCCAGACGCAGCAGGTGCTCGGCTTCAGCCAGGCGCCAATCCTGGCGACTGGCACCCAGTACGGTTTCCAATCGCTGATTGAGCAGCTGTTGATCGCCTTGCAACTGGGCAACCAGGCGCTCGCGCGCCTCCAGTTCGTCGGCCGTGGGCAATTGCTGCAGGCGTGCACTCAGCCGTTGCTCCCCCCGGGCCACGCTTTCAGTCTGGCTGCGCACCTCCTGCAACTGGCTCAGTTGCAGTTGTTCGCGTGCCTCCAGGCCGCGCAGTTGCCACACGCCCCAACCACCCACCGCCACTCCGGCAGCGCCCAGGAGCAGCGCCAGCAGCGCCAGGCCATTGCCACGCGCTGGTTTGGCCGCGGTGTCTGGTGCTGTCGAAGTGGGCGTATCCACTACGGGTTGTTCTTGTTCTTTCGGGGTAGTTGCTTCGCTCACGTATCCATCCTTTGCATCAGAGGTCGGGGGCAAGTTGCACCTGCAACGCCGCCAGCAACGCCGCGGCGCTTGCACCGCGACAGTCCACAACAATCTCAGCGCCCGCGGCATGTGCCTGTTCGGCTACACGCGGACTGGGTACAAACAAGGGTAGCCGAGCCAGCGCCGGCCAGTGCTCGCCGGCCAGTTGCAGCAGATGACTTAGTCCTTGCCCACTGCTGACCACCAGGCCATTCAAGCGTTCAGCCTGCACCCGTTCGGGCAGGGTCTGCGCTGGGTATTCCGGCAGCTGGCGACGATAGAGTGCCAGATAGTCGACCTGCACGCCCTGGCTGCGCAAGCTTTCGGCGAGAAACTCCCGCCCCTCTTCACCACGCAGGATCAACACTCTTGGGGTCTGCGCGGCGGCCACCGCCTGTTGCAACTGTGGCAAGCCCAGCAAGGCTTCGCTGTCGTCCGCCAGAGCCGGGAAGTGCACAGTGAGACCATAGTCGCCGAGAATCGCGGCGGTAGCCGCGCCCACACTGAACCAGGGTTGCTCGGCCAACGGCTGCGGCCAATAGCGATCGAGCAGTTCCAGCCCCAAACGCGCGGCCGGTTTGCTCACCACGATCACCGCACAGTAGCGCTCCAGATCGAGGATGGTCGCGCGCTGCTCAGGCGTTTCCGCCAACGCTTCGATCGCCAGCAACGGCAGACTGCTGCTGTAGATGCCCTGCTCGGCCAGGGTTGCGGCCAGCGCCGCGCACTCCTCTGCCGGGCGGGTGAGCAGCAGGCGCCAGTGACTCACTCGGGAGCCGCCTCGCCATAAACTGCTTGCAGGATAGCGGCCGCGCCTTGCTCCAGCAGGGCTTCGGCGACTCGCACGCCCAGCGGCTCGGCGTCTACCGCTGGCGCGCGGCTTTCCGCGCGCAACAGCATATTGCCGTCAGGTTGGCCGACCAGGCCGCGCAACCATAGTTGTTCGCCTTCGAGCACCGCATAACAGGCAATCGGCACCTGGCAGCCACCATTCAGGTGCTTGTTCAACGCCCGTTCGGCGGTGACCCGCACGGCCGTGTCATGGTGGTGCAGAGGCGCCAACAGGGCATGAATTTCCACATCGGCGCTGCGGCACTCGATGCCGACAGCACCCTGGCCACCCGCCGGCAAGCTGTCCTCGACGCTGATCGAGGAGCGGATGCGGCTCTCGAAGCCAAGGCGGATCAGCCCTGCCGCAGCGAGGATGATGGCGTCGTACTCGCCGGCATCCAGCTTGGCCAGCCGGGTATTGACGTTGCCGCGCAGGAACTGGATTTTCAGGTCGGGGCGGCGCGCCAGCAATTGGGTCTGACGACGCAGGCTCGAAGTGCCGACCACGCTGCCGACAGGCAGTGTTTCGAGACTGTCAAAGGCGTTGGAGACGAAGGCATCGCGAGGGTCTTCGCGCTCGCAGATGCAGTACAGGCCCAAGCCTTCTGGGAAATCCATCGGCACATCTTTCATCGAGTGCACGGCGATGTCGGCCTGGTTGTCCAGCAGAGCGGTTTCCAGCTCCTTGACGAACAGCCCTTTGCCGCCGATTTTCGCCAGCGGCGCATCGAGCAGCTTGTCGCCCCGGCTGACCATGGGCACCAAACTGACCTTCAGGTCTGGGTGCGCCTGCTCCAGACGAGCCTTGACGTGTTCGGCCTGCCATAGGGCCAGGGCACTCTTACGGGTGGCAATGCGGATTTCACGGGGCATGGGCAATTCCATAAAACGGACTGCCAAGAATAATAACAGGGTCAAAAGCCAACAATGGAGCGCGGAAACCAACAGAGCCCCTCCAGGCTGCGTTTCACTCGATAAGTTGGGCCAACGGGCGTCATGGTTGCAGTGAATTCAAGCGGGCTCTTGCGGCTGCGCAGCGCTACAAGCTATGCATCAATTTGCGCACCCCGGCCACATGCCGGCGACTGACAATCAGCGCTTCGCCATTCATGCCCTTGAGGTACAGCTGAAAATGCCCGAGCGGCGTACGCTGCAGGCGTTCGATACGCTCACGGGCAACCAGGGCGTTACGGTGGATGCGTACGAAACGTTCGCCGAATTCGTCTTCAAGCGCCTTGAGCGGCTCGTCCAGCAGCACCTCGCCAGCCTCATGCCGCAGCGTCACGTACTTATGGTCGGCAATGAAATAGATGACTTGATCCAGCGGAATCAGCTCGATGCCTTTGCGTGTGCGAGCGCTGATGTGGCTGCGCGGACCGCCGCCAGTTTCCGCCGCGGGGCGAGTCAGCGCGGCGAGTTGCACCCGGTTGGGTCGCTCGGCTTTTTTCAGCGCTTCGCTCAGGTTTTCCGGGCGCACCGGCTTGACCAGATAGCCCACCGCGCTGACCTGGAACGCCTCCAGGGCAAACTCGTCATGCGCGGTGCAGAAGATCACCGCTGGCGGCGCCTCACGCTCACAGAGTCGCGCCGCGACCTGCAAGCCATCCAGACCCGGCATGCGGATATCCAGTAGCACTACATCCGGCTTCAAACTGTCGATCAGGGTCAATGCCTCTTCGCCATTACTGGCGGCAGGCTCCAGCACTCTGTACCCGTCGAGCTCGCCAACCATGCGGATCAGGCGCTCTCGGGCAAGGGGTTCGTCATCGACGATCAGGACATTCATATCGCTGTGGCTTCCTGCGTGAGTCTCGCACAAGGATAGCGTAGACAGGTGTAGTGACGGCCGTCACGGCGCTCCACGCTGAGACTGGCCCGAGGCCCGAAAAGTGCCGCAAGACGCGCATCGATATTGCCCAGCGCCAGGCGCGTCCCGCGCACAGAGGTCGGCTGCTCTTCGGGTTCGTCATAAGGGTTGCTGACACATAGCTGAAACACCCCGTCGGTATAACTCGCCTCGACACGTACCAAGCCACCCTCGATGCGCGGCTGAATGCCATGGATCAGGGCATTTTCCAGCAAGGGCTGCAGAGTTAGCTGTGGAATCGGCAGATCATTCGGCACATCGGCAACCTCCCATTGCAACTGTAGTCGCTCACCAAGACGATAGCGCTCAATCGACAAATATCGTTTGCCCAGCTCCAGCTCGTCTTTCCACGACACCAGGCTGCCGGGCTTGGCCAAACTGGCGCGGAACAGATCGGACAAATCCAGCACCGCCTGCTCAGCCTGATACGGATCAATCGTCACCAGACTGGCGATGCTGTTCAGACTGTTGAACAAGAAGTGTGGCCGGATCCGCGCCTGCAAGGATTCGATACGCGCCCGCAATTCCGCCTGTTCCTGCCGTCGCCATTGGCTCTGTAGATAGAAATAGCGTAGCAGTAGCGCCGACATGATCATGCTGATCAAGGCATGACGCAGGTACAGATTGACTTCGCCGTTGCGCGGTAATGGCCCGCCAAGCTGGTAATAGTCGGCCACTGCGGTGCACGCCAGGGTCAGGCCGACCACAATCGCGCAGCACAGGCAGCCGGCCACTGCCGCGCGCAAGCGGGCCAGCAGCGGACGCAGGCGACAGAGCAACGCCGCCGAGAGCAGCACGTTCCACTGCACGAACAATGACGTCAGCGCCAGACGCACCCAATCGAAGCCGGGCAGCATCGGTTCTGCCAGCACCAGCACCAGCACCAGCAACTCGGCGAGCAGCACCATGCTCAACAACGCTTCCGGCTGACAGAGTTCCGGAACGAAGAAGTCGTCGATGGTCGTCGGGATTTTTTTAGGGGTAAGCCATTGAATATGCATCGGCGCAGTTTCCGTGTAGCCCGCCCAAGCGGCAAGCTGGCCGGCTCCAGTCGGGCAAAATAAAGCGCTGAAATGTCACCCAACTCAGCAAAGTGTGACCGGGCCAACACTGCCCCACCTACTACCGACGACGTGGCGGGTTAAAACCGCTACGGCGATCTTACCCACGACCCTGTTATTATCGACGGACTTTTTCCGTCACGCCGGTCGCCACCTGCGCCCCGGCCGAATCAGCGCACCAGTCGAGCGAATCCCATGAGCACTGAAAAGACCAACCAATCCTGGGGCGGCCGCTTCAGCGAGCCAGTCGACGCTTTCGTCGCCCGTTTTACCGCCTCCGTCGAATTCGACAAACGCCTGTACCGCCACGACATCATGGGCTCCATCGCCCACGCCAGCATGCTGGCCAAGGTTGGCGTACTCAGCGAAGCCGAGCGCGACAGCATTATCGACGGTCTCACCCATATCCAGGCTGAAATCGAAGCCGGTCAGTTCGATTGGCGCATCGACCTGGAAGATGTGCACATGAACATCGAAGCCAAGTTGACCGAGCGGGTCGGCGTCACCGGCAAGAAGCTGCACACCGGGCGTTCGCGCAACGATCAGGTGGCCACCGACATCCGCCTGTGGCTGCGCGATGAGATCGACCTGATCCTCGCCGAGATCACCCGCCTGCAACAGGGCCTGCTGGAGCAGGCCGAGCGCGAAGCCGAGACCATCATGCCTGGCTTCACCCACCTGCAGACTGCACAGCCGGTGACCTTTGGCCATCACTTGCTGGCCTGGTTCGAAATGCTCTCGCGTGACCATGAACGCCTGGTCGACTGCCGTAAGCGCACCAACCGCATGCCCCTGGGTTCGGCGGCACTGGCCGGCACCACTTACCCGATCGATCGGCAGATCACCTGTGACCTGCTGGGCTTCGACGCCATCGGCGGTAACTCGCTGGACGGCGTGTCGGATCGCGACTTCGCCATCGAGTTCTGCGCCGCCGCTTCGATTGCGATGATGCACCTGTCGCGCTTCTCCGAAGAGCTGGTGCTGTGGACCAGCGCGCAATTCCAGTTCATCGACCTGCCTGATCGGTTCTGCACCGGCTCCTCGATCATGCCGCAGAAGAAAAACCCCGACGTGCCGGAGCTGGTTCGTGGCAAGACCGGCCGGGTATTCGGTGCCCTGACCGGCCTGCTGACCCTGATGAAAGGTCAGCCGCTGGCCTACAACAAGGACAATCAGGAAGACAAGGAACCACTGTTCGACGCCGCCGACACCCTGCGCGACAGCCTGCGTGCCTTCGCCGACATGATCCCGGCGATCAAGCCCAAGCACGCCATCATGCGTGAAGCGGCGCTGCGCGGTTTCTCCACCGCCACCGACCTGGCCGACTACCTGGTGCGCAAGGGCCTGCCGTTTCGCGACTGCCACGAAATCGTTGGCCATGCGGTGAAATACGGTGTCGACAACGGCAAGGATCTGGCCGAGATGAGCCTGGATGAACTGCGCCAGTTCAGCGATCAGATCGAGCAGGACGTGTTTGCCGTGCTGACCCTGGAAGGCTCGGTCAACGCTCGCGACCACATCGGCGGCACCGCACCGAATCAGGTTCGCGCTGCAGTCAAACGCGGCCAGGCATTACTGGCCGGCCGCCAAGACTAACGCTGCAGGCTCAGCCTTTCGCCTTGGCTTGAGCCATGGCCACGAACGCCGGCATCGCCGCCTCTTTATCGGCGGCGATGCGTTTGACGTGTGGATTCTGATTCAGTCGCAGCAGCAACTCGCGAGCAGCGGGAAAATCGGCAAGTAGGTCCAGGTCGAATAATTTTTTCGCCACCCCGCAGGCCAGGTCGATGCTGTACAGGAAGTAGATATCGGCCAGGCTGAAGCTGTCACCCGCCACATAGGGCGCGAAGCTGGCGTGGCGCTTGAGTGTGGCAACACCCGCCAACAATTCGGCCCTGCACTTGGCTTTCAGTGCATCGGAAATGCTCGCGCCAAAGAAGGCTTGCGGGTAGCCGATGCGCGCAGGCAGTTCGATATACAGCTCGATCTCCTTGACCAACGCACGCACCTGGGCACGGGCGAACGGCTCATGCGGCAGCAGGGCCTTACCGACGCTGCTCTCCTCCAGATAGTCGAGAATTGCGCTGGTCTCATTGATGAAGCCCTGCTCGACGCCCAGCACCGGCACCTTGCCGCGCGGGCTGATGCTGAGAAATTCCTCGCTCTGATTGCCATAGAGGGTCACCTCTTCGAACGTCAGACCCTTTTCCAGCAAAGCCAGCTTGACCATGTTGAAATAGTTGCTGACGGCAAATCCGTAGAGTTTGAACATGAGGATAAGCTCCAGAGCCGGCGATATAGCCGCCTAGCGTTATAGCCGTAGAGGCACCTTCCTAGCCAGCCACATCAGACCAGTGAATGGTGCCGCTAACAACTCGCTGGCCACTGCATCCCCCCGTCCTGGAGATGCCCGCCATGAGCGAACACCCTGACCAGGCCTTTACCGAAAACGCCCTGATTCAGGCCATCTAGAATCAGTTCGCAGCCGGCCGTATGTGAGCGCTGCGAGAAACCCTTCCAACAACTGGCCGCCAGGTCTATGAACCCGCCGCATGCGGCGTTCAACCGATCTTGCCAGCGCCCTGCGTGCGCCGAGTCTCGGCAAAGGCGCTAGTGCCCGGTTCTGCGCATCCTCCTCGCGTCCATCTACGTGTAACTCATGCGCCCGGATGACCTCTCTCGGCGTAGGATCCTCCGCCCACACCTCGATCAAGGCCCGCACGGTGGCATCCACCACCAGGGTCAACTCGCGTCCCGGCTCGTCGCGACACAAGTCCGCCACGATCTGCTCGACCACCAGCCACCAACTCCCCTCGCCCGGGCACACATCGCGAAAGCTGAACTGAATGACCAGAGGTAACGTTGGGCGGGTCGGGAATCAGTCCGGACGAATGACACGGCTACTAGGCGCGGCCCTCCGAGCGCTCGATAGGTGGGTAACAAACCACGAGTAAGGAGCAGACAAACGCTCGAAACGGCCGATCGGCAGGCTCGCCGCAATCACAACGTCAATAAATCGTACGTCATATTCGTGACGCAGTACCACACAAGTGGTCGCCATTGGCCCTAGGCTAACTGCCAAGCAGGCCCGGATCGTCCGGGCTCATCCTCGCGCGAAATGGCGCCTGCCTGGGAGTACAGTGCAATGAAACAGATCCTCCTCAGCTTCTTCCTGTTCGCCGGCCTCGGCCTGCTCCCGGCCTGCGCCACGCCCCTGGTGATACCCAGCCAGGTGAGCTGGCACCTGCAACTGGACGGCAGGCTACAGACACCCGACCGCCAGCTATACGACATTGACCTGTACGACACACCGCAGAAAACCATCGGCGACCTCAAGGCCGTCGGGCGGATCGTCATCTGCTACTTCAGCGCCGGCACCTGGGAAGACTGGCGCCCGGATGCCACGGCTTATCCGACCGCCGCGCTCGGCGCGCCGCTGGCCGACTGGCCGGGCGAGCGCTGGCTGGACATTCGCCGCGCCGACGTTCGCGCCCTGCTCAGCAAGCGTCTGGACCTGGCAGTCAGCAAGGGCTGCAACGGCGTCGACCCGGACAATGTGGATGGCTACAGCAACGCCAACGGCCTGCAACTGAGCGCGGCCGACCAAGTCGACTTCAACCGCTGGCTGGCCCGCGAAGCGCACCAGCGCGATCTCGCCGTCGGCCTGAAGAACGCAGTGGAGCTGCTACCGCAACTGGTCGACGACTTCGACTTCGCCCTCAACGAAAGCTGCTACGCCTACCAGGAATGCGACGGCTACCGGCTGTTCCGCCAACAGGGCAAGGCGGTGCTGATCGCCGAGTACCGCTCATATAACAGCAAAATGTGTGGAAAGGCTGCCGCTTCGGGCTATCGCTTGCAGTTCTTCAAGCGCTCCCTGAAGGGCGTTGGCACGCCTTGTAACTGAGCCAAGGGGCCGACTCGCCGCTACTCGAAGCAGACCTCGATAACCGCGCGACCGAACTCCGGCTCGAGCGGCATATTGATTCACGTGCCTTGGTCACTGTGCCGGCCACCCCACCGGGTGGCCATCCCGAAGTCGATGCCTTCCCGGCCAGACGGTGCTTGGCGCCGCCGGTGGCCATATTGTTGACCCGTTCACCCTATCGGTCACCTAGCCGCCGATCTCCACCAGCCTCTCACCCAGCGTGCACCGCAAGGCCTCCAGGGCGGCGACTGTTGCAAGGTCACCGACATCGAGCCGCAGGGCCGGGGCCAACAGGCCGGTCAACCCTGAGACATCGCCCAGCGCCCGTTCGTCAGTCTTGCGCTGCGGCTTGCCCGTGTCCGCTCGAGGCTGGTCACGGCGCTCATCACCTCGAGCATCGAGGTCGGAAGGGGATTGACGAACTCCGCCTGTATGCGCGCCTCCTCCAGAGCTGAAGCCACACCGATGCCAGGCACGGATTCCTGCTCAGTGATAGCCAAGGGGCCACCCCGAGCACACGACCATTGGCCAGCACCAGGCCGCCCATGTCCTGCGGCGAATGCCAAGGCGCAACAGCCCCAACCATGGCACACTGACCGCTCAACCCCTGGGACACCGACATGAGCGAACACCAAGAAGCGGACGATGAGGCCTTCACCGAAACGGCGCTGATTCAGGCGATCGAAAATCAGATCGAAGCCGGCGAACCGCCGGCCGCCCTGGCCACACTGAACAAGCTGACCCTGGTCGGCTTCGAACGCGAAGAGAGCCTGCAGATGATGGCCCTGGTGCTGGCCCATGAGATCCAGGCCATGCTGCGTGACGACCGCCCGTTTGACCAGGCGTGGTACGAGCAGGCGCTGCGTGCACTGCCGACATTGCCGGACGAAGCACAATAAAACTGCCACGCTAGTCGCCGAACCCAGCACAGGAGCGCGCGGCTCGCTACACTGCAGACATCCCCCGCCCAATTGGCCCGCGGGATCCTACTAAGCCGGCCCCCTGCAAGGACCGGCCCATGACCACAAGAACCTGGAGCATCTATGTCCTTTACCCCTGAGCTGGTTGCTGAACTGGAAATTCTTGCGCTGTTCAACCTGGGCAACACCCAGGAAGGCCTCAAGGTTCACCACAGCGCCGCACCGCAGGCGATTGCGGCGGCCAAAAGTTTGCATGATAAAGGCTTGATCAGCCTCCCCGACGGCGGCTACCTGACCAGCCTGGGGCTGGATGCTGCCGAGCATGCTCAAGCCTTGCTGACCATCCTCTCTGTGGCTGAAACTGCCTAACTCCCATATCCACAGGCCTGCGTCCAACTGACAACGTTCAAGCTGCCAGCGACGCGGGCGCGAACACCTTTGCCCTGCATGCCGTCACGCCTGGCTAACAGGCTTGGTGGATTATTTTGCAGAGCCCCAGCATGAGTCGCACTCAGGAAATCCGCCCGGACCTCGACGACGGCATCGACCGCAAGGTATTGGCGCAGCTGCGTGCGCGCTTTCTCGAGGTCAATGCAGGCCGCCTGCAGCGCGCCACACAGGCTCTGCCGACCCGCCAGCAGCTGGTGTTGAAACTGCTACCCCTGCTGTTCCACGTCAATCACCCGCTGCTTCCCGGCTATGTCTCTGGGCTGACCCCTGCGGGCCTGTCCGGCTTCGAACCGACGGCCGAGATACTCGCCGAAGCCCAGCGCCTGACCCGCTCCTTCGCCTATAAAGCGCAACGCGGTGGCCCCTCGCTGCCGATTCATGGGTTGTTCCTGATGGGCAGCCTGGGAACCGTGGCGCAAGCCGAGCAAAGCGATATGGATCTGTGGCTGTGCCACGCGCCTGACCTCAGCGCCCAAGCCATCGCCGAGTTACGCAAGAAATGCGAGCTGATCGAATCCTGGGCGGCAAGCCAAGGCGCCGAGACGCATTTCTTCCTGATCGACCCGGCGCGTTTCACCCTCGGCGACCGCGAGGCCAAGCTGACCTCAGACGACTGCGGCACCACGCAACACTATTTACTGCTCGACGAGTTCTACCGCACGGCGATCTGGCTGGCTGGACGTACACCGCTCTGGTGGCTGGTCCCGGCGTACGAGGAACACCGTTACCTCGACTACAGCAACACCTTGCTGAACAAGCGCTTCATCCGTCCCGATGAGGTGCTCGACCTCGGCCACATGGCGCGTATTCCCCCGGAAGAATTCATCGGCGCCGGCATGTGGCAGCTGTTCAAGGGCATCGAGTCACCCTACAAGTCGGTGCTCAAGCTGCTCCTCACCGAGGTCTACGCCAGCGAGCAGCCCAAGGTCGAATGCCTGTCGCTGCGCTTCAAGCAGGCGGTGTTTGCCAATCGCCTCGACCTCGACGAGCTCGATCCCTATATCCAGGTCTACCAGCGCCTTGAGGAATACCTGAGCGCACGCGGTGAAACCGAGCGCCTGGAGCTGATCCGCCGCTGCCTGTACCTGAAGATCAACAAAAAGCTCAGCCGACCGCCACGTGACCGCCGCAAGAGCTGGCAGCGCCTGCTACTCGAGCGCCTGACCAGCGACTGGAACTGGGACCAACGCCAACTGGCAATGCTCGACAGCCGCAGCCAGTGGAAGGTGCGCCAGGTCAGCGCCGAGCGGCGCATGCTGGTCAACGAGCTGACCTACAGTTACCGCTTTCTCTCGCAGTTCGCCCGTAACGAACAAACCGGCAGTTCACTCAATAGCCGTGATCTCAGCGTGCTCGGACGGCGGCTGTACGCGGCCTTCGAGCGCAAGGCCGGCAAGGTTGAGTTCATCAACCCGGGCATCGCTCCCGACTTGGGCGAAGACACCCTGACCCTGGTCCAATGTCCCAGCCCGGAAGCCCCTAACGAGACCCAGTGGGCGCTGTTCAGCGGCAGCCTGGGCGCGCAAGAGTGGGCGGATTTCGCACCATTGAAACGCGCCCGAGAGTTGATCGAGCTGCTCGCCTGGTGTCACCGCAACGGCGTCATCGACAGCAGCACCCGCCTGTCATTGCACCCTGGCCGCAGCGACCTCAGCGAGTTCGAATTGTCCAATCTGCTGGCCAGCCTGCAGCAGGCCATACCGCTACCCCTGCCGTCAGTCAGCGAAACCACACTGCTGCGCGCCAGCGCACCGAGCGAGGTGCTGTTGCTGGTCAACGTCGGTCTCGACCCGCTCAAGCAGCACAGCCAGATGAATGTCCACATGACCAGCGAGCGCACCGATGCGCTGGGTTTTTCCGGGGTGCGTGAGAACCTGGTCCTGACCATCGACCAGATCAGCCTGAATAGCTGGAACGAGCTATTGACCAGCCGTTATCACGGCCCGAACGCGTTGCTCGACTGCCTGCGCGATTTCCTCAACAGCCTGCCCGCAGGCACGCACATGCCGAACCTGAGCGTGCGCTGCTTCTGCCGCAACCGCGCCGCGACCATTGCCGAGCGGGTCGACGAACTGTTTCGCAGCACCCTGGGCACCTTTGGCAGCGCGCCACACAACCGCTACCTGCTGCAGATCAAACAGCAGTACCACGTGCTCGAACTGACCCCCGGACAAGTCAGCCATACCCCGCTAAATGGCCTGCCCGCGCTGCTCGAACACCTCGGCGAGGAGCAACCTGGCTACAGCGCACTGCACCTCGATCGCAATGTCTTGGAAGGCGACGACCTGGCCTTGATTCTGCCGGCCGGTCGCCCCGAGTGCATTCAGGTGTTCTATCGCCAGGACGAAGCGAACGGCCAGGCCGAACTGACCGTACTCGATGAACACAACGCACTGTGGCGTCAACGCCTGCCGTTTCGCGACGAACAAAGTCTACTGACGCCACTGCAACGCTTTCTGCGCTCGTTGTTATACCGGCGTAATGCCCTGCTGCCGCTGGACAGCCCACAGCCCCTGGCCGCGCTGGAGCTGCTCTACTATCAAGTGCTACCCGCCGCGCCCTCGCGCGCACAGCGCCTGGAGCGTCGCCCACCGCCGCAAGCGCCGATCAGCCATCCCTTCTATGACGTCCAGGCCATCGTCGAGCCGGCCGACAGCAAGCGCGTGCACGTGACGCTGTACTGCAACCACCGCGAATTCTCCGAACTGGAATACGCCGGTGACCTGTTCGCCGCGGTGGCCAAGCATATTCTCACCCAGCGCCGCGGTGGCGAGCGCTACCCCTGCTACATCACCGACCTCGACCTGTCCGCCATACTCGGCGACGGTCAGGCGCAGACCATCCACTACCTGCGCTACAAGGCCAAGCTGGAAGAGGCGCTGAACAGCGCCCTGCAACACGCCTGACCTCGCGGACGACGAAACCATGATGCTCATGTGACTCGGGCTGCGCCGGCAGTGGCTGCCACGGTGACTCAGGCGCGGCGAGTACAGTGGTGATTGCGGAGGCGGCGACTAGCGCATCGGCGCCTGGGGATTGCTCAAGGCGTACAGGTAGCAGTCGACCAAGCTGTGGTCTGCCGCTAAACCTGCATAACTGGCGGAGAAGGTCACCGCTTGACCGAGATGCTGGTAGAAGCAGTGACCCGTCACACCTGGCGGCACCTGCGGCACCAGATCGCTGTCATTCACCACGCGGAAAGTCGGTATCCGCAAGGCGTTGTAATGAGCGGCGAAATCGGGCGCGGCCAAGCGCGGGCTGGCGAAGTTGTAGTGTTGCAACGGCAGATCCGGCCAGCGCTCGCGCAGATCCAATACCGCTAGACTCGACAAGCTGCAGCCCAGGCTGTGCGCACACACCCATAGCGCGCCCTGCGGCTGCAGGCCGTCCAACGCCTGCAGGGCCAGGTCGCGCAACGAGGCGTAGAGCTTGAGAAAGCCATCATGCACCAGCCCTACCCCGGCCCGCCAAGGATAAGCGCCTTGCTCGGCATTCAGATCGTCCAGCCAGTCCTGCGCCGTTTCGGTCCCACGAAACACCAGATACGCCTCGCCCTGCGGATCACACACGGCAAAGCCGAAAGGCTCCGACTCATTGAGAAAGTGCAATGCGCTGAAGTGGCTCCAGATCGGTGCGGAGAACCGCCAGCCGTCCATCGCGGGTGGTTGCCAGCTGAAATCTTGCACCCGCCGCGGCCGCTGCTGGCTCTGCCATTGACTGAACTGGTCGTAGGCCGCGCTGACCAGCTGGGCGCACAGCACCGCTCGCGACAGGGCGAAGCCTTGAGGGAAATACAGCGGCAGACTGGACATTCACGCCTCCTCGCTGAGTCGAGCCTGCTGCTCAGGGTAAACCATGCGTCTCACCCTGGCGGCCAGCCATGATTCAACGGCTGTATTCGCCCGCGGCTTCCGGTTGGTATTCCACTGCCAGCAGGGTCAGCTTCAGCACTTTGCCACCGGGCGCCGGCCAGTCGATGTGCTGGCCGACCGTCAGCCCGAGCAGCGCGCTGCCGACCGGCGCCAGGATCGACACCTTGCCTTCGCCGCCGGCGTCCTTCGGGTAGACCAGGGTCAGGTGGTAGTCCTTGCCACTGCTCTCTTCACGGCAGTGCACCCGCGAATTCATGGTGACCAAGCCGGCAGGAACTGCATCCAGGCCGACGACTTCGGCGCGATCCAGTTCAGCCTGCAGGGCAATGGCGCCCGGGCCGAAGTCTTTCTGGCTGTCGAGCAGGTTTTCCAACCGCTGCAAGTCGAGACGGGTAATGGTGATCGTCGGTGAACTGCTCATGGCGAACGCAAGCCTCCCTTGCCGGGCGCGAAAAAAGCAAAACCCCGCCCGGAGGCGAGGTTTTGCGGTGGTGAAGCTGACCGTATCACAGCCGTTTAAATAAACAAGACCAGCCAGTCAGCTCTGGCGTTGCTGCAAGCGCGCCTGGGCGCTGGCGCAAATGGCACGACGGCGTGGGCTGTCGGCCTTGCCCCATTCGCGGATTTCCTCCAGCAAGCGGCCACAGCCCACGCAAATGTCCTGATCATCCAGGCAGCACTGACGTCGGCACGGCGAATTAACCGTATCGTCGGCAGCGGCAGGAGCGGACTCAAAGCTCGTCGAATTCAATGCTTTCCCCCGACTGCTCCAGAGTGATGCGCTCGAGCATTTCGCCGAGCTGTTCGTCGCTGCTGTCGCAGATCCAACGATCGCTGGCCTGGTCATAGTCGAAGTGGAAACCGCCAGAGCGCGCCGCCAACCACAGCTGCCGGATCGGCGCCTGGCGGCTGAAAATCAGCTGGGTGCCGTTCTCGAAACGTACGGTCAACACGCCACCGGAGTTTTCCAGATCGAGGTCCAGGTCGCAGTCATCGAAGATGTCCTCCACCGCTTGCTGTACGGCATCGACCAGATCGTGAAAGCGGGCTTCGGTCAAACTCATTGCGACTGTCCTCGGAAAATTCGGGTACTTCAAGAAAAGGGAAGCTGTCGGCGGTATTCGCCTGGACTCTGCCCGGTCCAGCGGCGAAACGCTCGGGCCAGCGAACCAGGCTCACTGAAGCCGACCAGGAAGGCGATGTCCGCCAGCTCCAGCGCCGGATCGCGCAGATAATGCAACACCAGTTGTTGGCGTGTCTCGTCCAGCAGCTGGCTAAAGGATAACCCGGCTTCACGCAAACGCCGCTGCAAGGTGCGCGAACTAAGTGCTAAACGCTCGGCGAGTACGCCGAGATCCGCGCCGGATTCCGGCAGCAGACGCGCCAGCTCCAAGCGTGCACGGTCGAGTACGCTGTGGCCTAACTGGAGTTCACCCAGCAGACGGTCGGCGTAAGCATCGAGCATCAAACGCACCCGAGCATCGGCTTGACCGAGCCTGGTGGCCAGCAGCCTCTTGGGGAAAACCAACGCGTTGTCGGCTTGGGTGAACAGCACTGGGCAACGAAAAATCCGCCGATGTTCGCTGACGTCTTGGGGAGCCGGATGCTGGAAGCGCACCTCGGTCGGCGGAATCTCCAGGCCGCTGATCCAATGGCCGAAGGTCAACCAGCCGGCCAGGGTTTCTTCACTGAGCTGACGCTGTTGCTGGCCCAGCAGCGGCTGCCAGCTGTGCGCCACTTGCGCCTCCACACCGGCGCGCGGCGGCTCGTCGGCCAGGTCGACGCGACCGAGATTGCCAACCAGGCTGGCATAGCGCGCTTGACGATGCAGTGCGTCGGCCAGGGTCGGGCAACTCATGACCAGGTAGCCGAGCACCCCGTAATACCCGGGGCGTACCGCCTCTCCCAGATGCAGGCCGAGTTGCTCATCACCCGTCACTTCCACCCCATGACCGAGCAGCTCCAGGTAGGCGCTGGCGGCAATCCGCTGGTCACGCTGTGCAAGTAGTTGCGGATGCACCTGCACCCGCCGCAACAACTCGGCGGATTCGACGCCACGACGCTCGAGGTAATCCAGCAAACCTTGCAGGTAGGCGACCGAAACCGAGCTGGTGAGCGGCGTGGGGTAATCCATCCAGGCTCCATTCGCTTAATCCGTAACGCCCCAAGGGCGGGGCAAAGCCCCGCCGGGCGGGAACCCCGGCGCATAGGCAAGGGGCCAGGGGGCCGGTATACTCCCGCGCAATCATGCTTTATTACAAGGATTTCGCCATGCAGCGGCTGCTCACTGCCCTTATCGCGCTCGTCGCGGTCTCCGCCTTGCTCACCGGTTGCGGCCAGAAGGGTCCGCTGTTCCTGCCGGACGAGACGCCCGCTTCCAGCCAAACCGAATAAGGACGGGTTATGAACGCCTTCAACTACCGCGACGGCGAGCTGTTCGCGGAAGGCGTGGCCTTGTCCGCCATCGCCCAACGCTTCGGCACGCCGACCTACGTCTACTCGCGCGCGCACATCGAAGCGCAGTACCACGCCTACGCCGATGCCCTGCAAGGCATGCCGCACCTGGTCTGTTTTGCCGTCAAAGCCAACTCCAATCTGGGCGTGCTGAACGCTCTGGCGCGCCTCGGCGCCGGCTTCGACATCGTCTCGCGCGGCGAACTGGAGCGTGTCCTGGCCGCTGGTGGCGAGCCCGACAAGATCGTCTTTTCCGGTGTCGGCAAGAGCCGCGACGACATGCGCCGTGCCTTGGAAATCGGTGTGCACTGCTTCAACGTCGAGTCCACCGATGAGCTCGAGCGCCTGCAAGTGGTGGCCGCCGAGCTGGGCGTGCGCGCACCGATCTCGCTGCGGGTCAACCCGGACGTCGATGCCGGCACCCATCCGTACATCTCCACCGGCCTGAAAGAAAACAAGTTCGGCATCGCCATCAGCGATGCCGAGGACGTGTACATCCGCGCCGCGCAGCTGCCGAACCTGGAAGTGGTCGGTGTCGACTGCCATATCGGCTCGCAACTGACCAGCCTGCCGCCCTTCCTCGATGCCCTGGAGCGCTTGCTGGCCCTGATCGACCGCCTCGGCGACTGCGGCATCTACCTGCGCCACATCGACCTCGGTGGCGGCCTCGGCGTGCAATACCGCGACGAGCAACCGCCGTTGGCTGGTGACTACATCAAGGCCGTGCGCGAACGCCTCGACGGCCGTGACCTGGCCCTGGTGTTCGAGCCGGGCCGCTCGATCGTCGCCAACGCCGGCGTGCTGCTGACCCAGGTCGAATATCTCAAGCACACCGAGCACAAAGATTTCGCCATCGTCGATGCGGCGATGAACGACCTGATCCGCCCAGCGCTGTATCAGGCCTGGATGGACGTGGTGCCGGTGCGCCCACGCGAAGGCGTCACCCGCGAGTACGACATCGTCGGGCCGATCTGCGAGACCGGCGACTTCCTGGCCAAGGAGCGTCAACTGGCCCTGGAAGAAGGCGACCTGCTGGCCGTGTGCTCGGCCGGTGCCTACGGTTTCGTCATGAGCTCCAACTACAACACCCGCGGCCGCGCCGCCGAGGTGATGGTGGACGGCGAACAGGCGCTGGAAGTCCGCCGCCGCGAAACCCTCGACGAACTCTTCGCGGGCGAAAGCCGCCTGCCGGAGTGACCGGGATGTTATTGCGCTTTACCAAGATGCACGGTCTCGGCAATGACTTCATGGTCCTCGACCTGGTCAGCCAGCACGCGCACATCCAGCCGAAGAATGCCAAGCAGTGGGGCGATCGCCACACCGGTGTCGGCTTCGACCAACTGCTGCTGGTCGAGCCGCCGAGCAACCCGGACGTTGACTTCCGTTACCGCATCTTCAACGCCGACGGCTCGGAAGTGGAGCAATGCGGCAACGGCGCGCGCTGCTTCGCCCGCTTCGTGCTGGACAAGCGCCTGACGGTTAAGAAGCAGATTCGCGTCGAAACCAAGGGCGGCATCATCGAGCTGAACGTGCGCGCCGACGGCCAGATCAGCGTGGACATGGGCCCGCCGCGCCTGGAGCCTGCGCAGATCCCCTTCCAGGCCGATCAGCAAGCATTGAGTTATTGCGTCGAGGTCGAGGGCCAGGCGGTCGAGCTGGCCGCCGTCTCCATGGGCAACCCGCATGCGGTGCTGCGCGTCGACAGCGTCGACGATGCGCCGGTGCATAGCCTGGGCGCCAAGCTGGAACACCACCCGCGCTTTCCGCAACGGGTCAATGTCGGCTTCCTCCAGGTGATCGATCGCCAGCGCGCCCGGCTGCGCGTCTGGGAGCGCGGTGCCGGCGAAACCCAGGCCTGTGGCACCGGAGCCTGCGCGGCAGCCGTGGCGGCGATACGCCAGGGCTGGATGGATTCGCCAGTGCAGCTCGAGCTGCCCGGCGGCAAGCTGAGCATCGAGTGGGCAGGTCCCGGTCAGCCCGTTATGATGACCGGGCCCGCGATGCGCGTATACGAAGGACAGGTTCGCTTATGACCGACCAGCAGGATTCGCCCAAGCCCCTCGACTCGGAGACGGTCGCCGCTTATCTGCGCCTGCACCCGGAGTTCTTCATCGACCACGACGAGCTCATCCCCGAGCTGCGCATCCCACACCAGCGCGGCGACACCGTGTCGCTGGTCGAACGTCAGGTGAAGCTGCTGCGTGAACGCAATATCGAAATGCGCCACCGCCTGTCGCAACTGATGGACGTGGCGCGCGACAACGACCGGTTGTTCGACAAGACTCGTCGCCTGATCCTCGACCTGCTCGATGCCGCCAGCCTGGAGGAAGTGGTCAGTGCCGTGGAAGACAGCCTGCGCCGCGAATTCCAGGTGCCCTTCGTCAGCCTGATTCTGTTCAGCGAGGCGCAGCTGCCGGTCGGGCGCTCGGTCAGCGGTGCCGAAGCGCATCAGGCCATCGGCGGCCTGCTGGTCGGCGGCAAGACCATTTGCGGAGTGCTGCGCAAGCATGAGCTGGTGTTCCTGTTCGGCGACAGCGCGGCCGAGCAGATTGGCTCGGCCGCCGTGGTGGCCCTGTCGCACCAGGGCTTGCACGGTGTACTGGCGATCGGCAGTGCCGATCCGCAACACTACAAAAGCTCCCTCGGCACCCTGTTCCTCGGCTATATCGCCGAAGTCCTGGCCCGCGTGCTACCGGGCTTTTCTCCGCCATTGCGCTCGGTGCGTTAAACACCCGCGCTAGAAGCCGGTAGGCTGGGTAGAGCGCAGCGAAACCCGGCGATACGCGCACCCAGCTGGGTTTCGGCAAACACCGCCTCTACCCAGCCTACGGTGGAGACAGAGGGCGCTTCATGCAGACCGATTTAGATGCCTACCTCGAACACCTGCGCAGCGAGCGCCAAGTCTCCCGGCATACCCTGGACGGCTACCGCCGCGATCTCGGCAAGGTTCTGACGTTCTGCGAGGCTGAGCAGCTGTCCGCCTGGGCCGACCTGGACGCTCGCAGGCTGCGCCGTCTGCTGGCCACGCTGCACCAGCAGGGCCAGTCCAGTCGTAGCCTGGCCCGCTTGCTCTCGGCGATACGCGGTCTGTACCGCTACCTGCTCCGTGAAGGTCATAGCCAGCATGATCCAGCCAGCGGCCTGACTCCGCCGAAAGGCGAGCGCCGGCTGCCGAAAACCCTGGATGCCGACCGCACTGCCCAGCTGCTCGATGGTGCGGTGGAAGACGACTTCATCGCCCTCCGCGACCAGGCCATACTCGAACTGTTCTACTCCTCGGGCCTGCGCCTGTCCGAGCTGGTCGAGCTAAATCTCGACGGCCTCGACCTGCCCGCGGGCCTGGTGCGGGTGCGCGGCAAGGGCAACAAGAGTCGTGAGCTGCCGGTCGGGCGCATGGCCCGCCAGGCACTGGAAAGCTGGTTGCCGCTACGCGCCCTAGCCAACCCCGCCGATGATGCGGTATTCATCAGCCAGAAGGGCCGCCGCCTGGGGCCACGCGCGGTGCAATTGCGCGTGCGTCAGGCCGGCGTGCGCGAGCTCGGCCAACACCTGCACCCGCATATGCTGCGGCATTCGTTCGCCAGCCATATGCTGGAGTCCTCGCAGGACCTGCGCGCGGTGCAAGAGCTGCTCGGCCATGCCGACATCGCCACCACGCAGATTTATACCCACCTGGATTTCCAGCACCTGGCCACGGTATATGATCGTGCCCACCCACGGGCCAAACGTAAGGGCAGTACAGAATGACCGTTCAGTTGATCACCTTCGACCTCGACGACACCCTGTGGGATGTCTCGCCGGTCATGCAGGACGCCGAAGCGGCGCTGCGCAATTGGTTGACCATGCACGCCCCGCGCCTGGGCGCCGTACCGGTTGAACATTTGTGGTCGATTCGCGCCAACCTGTTGCACGCCGAGCCGATGCTCAAGCATCGCTTGAGCGAGTTGCGCCGGCGCATTCTCCTGCATGCCCTGAGTGATGCCGGTTATCCGCAGGATGAGGCCGCTCTCCTGGCCGAGGGCGGTTTCCAGGTGTTTCTCGCCGCACGCCATCAGGTCGAACTGTTCGCCGAGGTCCATCCGACCCTGGAGACCTTGGCCAACCGCTATCAGCTCGGGGTCATCACCAACGGTAATGCCGACGTGCGCCGCCTGGGCCTGGCCGATTACTTCCAGTTCGCCCTCTGCGCGGAGGAACTGGGGATCGGCAAGCCGGACCCGAAACCCTTCCTCGAAGCCCTCAAGCGCGCCGGCATCGCGGCCGAGCACGCCGTACACATCGGCGATCATCCTAGCGACGACATAGCCGGTGCGCAGGCCGCCGGCCTGCGGGCGATCTGGTTCAACCCGCTGGGCAAAATCTGGGAAGGTGAAGGCAAGGCGGACGCCGAGATCGGCAACCTGGGCGAATTGCCAGAGCTGCTGCTGCACTGGACCTGAATCAACGCCTCACCCTGCAGCGATTACCACCCACAAAAAAGCCCGTCGATTGACGGGCTTTTTTGTGGGCATTCATCCCTCAGATAGGGCGGCTGCCGTATTTGCTGTCCGGCTTCTTAGGTGGGTCGGAGACCACATTGGGCTCAACCTCCTGCACCTTGCCGCCGCGCGCGAGAAACTCTTCCATGGCACTGGCCAGCGCATCGCGCTCTTTCTGTTTGGCTTCGATGCTCGGCAACTCTTCGGGCGTCACCGCCTTGGCTTTGCCTTTGCCTTTGCTCTTGGCGCCGGCAACGACGTCGCCATCATCTTCATCGTCGCTGTCGCCATCACCGCTATCGGCTGCCGCCAGCTCCTCGCCGTCGTCCTCGTCAGCCCCTTCCAACTCGTCGTGTTCCAGTTCGTCGTCGCTCATGTTCAACCTCATGACTTGCGAAAAGCAGATTAGTTATAGCCCAGCTGTGCGGTGCTTAGCACCCCACCGTAAAAAAATTCAATGGCTTTGCCTGGCAAAGTCGCCAGCCGCGCCGCGCGCAGGCTCGAACGAACACCCTTCGTCGAGCGAACTGTGTCCATCGTCGGGCATTCTAGCGCGCCGCCAGAAAAAACAAAGGGCGCCCTTAGGCGCCCCAGGTTAAAACTGCAATGGATCAGGATTTGGTGAACTCTGGATAGGCTTCCATTCCACACTCGGCGAGGTCCACGCCCTCGTACTCTTCTTCCTCGCTGACCCGCAGACCGATCACCGCCTTGAGGATCGACCAGACGATCAGGCTGGCGACGAACACCCAGGCGAAGATGCAACCAATACCCAGCAGTTGCGCGCCCAGGCTGGCGTCGCCGTTAGTCAGGCAGACCGCCAGCAGACCCCAGATGCCGACCACACCGTGCACCGATATGGCACCGACTGGATCATCGAGCTTGAGTTTGTCCAGGCCGAGGATGGAGAACACCACCAGCACGCCGCCGACACCACCAATCAGGGTGGCCTGCAGGGCGCTCGGTGTCAGCGGTTCGGCGGTGATCGCCACCAGACCGGCCAAGGCACCGTTGAGCGCCATGGTCAGGTCGCTTTTTCCAAACAGAATGCGCGCGACGATCATTGCCGCGATCAGGCCGCCGGCGGCGGCCATGTTGGTGTTGACGAACACCTGGGCCACTGCGTTGGCATCCTCAATGGTGCTCATTTTCAGCTGCGAGCCGCCGTTGAAGCCGAACCAGCCCATCCACAGGATAAAGGCACCGAGGGTCGCCATCGGCATGTTGCAGCCAGGAATGGCATTGACCTGACCGTTCGCACCGTACTTGCCTTTACGCGCGCCCAACAGCAGGACGCCCGCCAGCGCGGCCGTTGCCCCGGCCATGTGCACCACACCGGAACCGGCGAAATCGAGGAAGCCGGCTTCGTTAAGAAAGCCCGAGCCCCACTTCCAGAAACCCTGCACCGGGTAGATGAAACCGGTCATGACCACGGCGAAGGCGAGGAAGGCCCACAGCTTCATGCGCTCGGCCACCGCACCGGAGACGATCGACATACAGGTCGCGGCGAACACCACCTGGAAGAAGAAATCGGAACGTGCCGAGTAGTAAGGCGCGTCATCGCCACCGGCAAGGACGGAGTCGACGCTGTTCTCGGCGCCAAGCAGAAAGCCCAGACTCGGCAGGATGCCACCTTCGGGACTGGAGTACATGATGTGATAGCCGATCACCAGGTACATCACGCTGGCCACTGCGTACAGGGCGATGTTCTTGGTGAGGATTTCGGTAGTGTTCTTAGCCCGTACCAAGCCCGCTTCGAGCATGGCGAAACCGGCCGCCATCCACATCACCAGGGCGCCGCAGACCAGAAAGTAGAAAGTATCAAAACCGTACTGCAGTGCAGTCAATGCTGTGTTGTCCATGGTTCACCTCTTGCCGTCGCGCTTTTATAGCGCTGTTCGGTTAAGACGCCCGGGTTGGCTCCGGGCGCGCTCCGTGTGCTTACAAGTTGTAGCCGCGCTCGTTGTGCAGGGCGAGGTCGAGACCGACTGTCTCTTCCTCTTCGCTGACCCGTAGGCCCATCACTAGGTCGATCACCTTGAGAATCACGAAAGTCACGATAGCTGTGTAGGCCACCGTAAAGACCACACCTTCGATCTGTATCCACAACTGCGCGGGAATATCCTCGACTGTGCCGAAACCACCCAGACTCGGTGCGGCGAAGGCACCTGTGAGGATGGCGCCGACGATGCCACCCATGGCATGTACGCCGAACACGTCCAGCGAGTCGTCATAACCCAGTTTGCGTTTCAGGCTGGTGGCGCAGAAGAAGCAGATCACCCCTGCCGCCAGACCAATCGCCAAGGCCCCCATCGGGCCTGCCGTACCCGAGGCCGGGGTGATCGCCACCAAGCCCGCTACGGCGCCGGAGGCGATGCCCAGCACGCTTGGTTTGCGGTGGGTGATCCACTCGGCGAACATCCAGCCCAGCGCGGCGGTGGCCGTGGCTATCTGGGTGACCAGCATGGCCATGCCCGCGGTACCGTTGGCAGCCACGGCGGAGCCGGCGTTGAAGCCGAACCAGCCAACCCAGAGCATGCTCGCGCCAATCAGGGTGTAACCCAGGTTGTGCGGCGGCATGGCGGTAGTCGGGAAACCCTTTCGCTTGCCCAGTACCAGGCAGGCCACCAGACCGGCGATACCAGCGTTGATGTGCACCACAGTGCCGCCGGCGAAATCGAGCACCCCCCAATCCCACAGCAGCGCGCCGTCACCGCTCCAGACCATGTGCGCGATCGGCGCATAGACCAGGGTGAACCACACTGCCATGAAGATCAGCATGGCCGAGAACTTCATGCGCTCGGCGAAGGCGCCGACGATCAAGGCAGGGGTGATGATAGCGAAGGTCATCTGGAAGGTGATGAACACACTCTCCGGAATCGCCGCGACCAGGCTGTCGGTGGTCAAGCCACTGAGGAAGGCCTTCGACAGGCCGCCGACCAAGGAGTTGAAGTTCAGCACTCCCTGCTCCATGCCGGTGGTGTCAAACGCCAGGCTGTAGCCGTAGACAACCCACAGAATGCTGACCAGACCGGTCACGGCAAAACACTGCATCAGCACCGAGAGGACGTTCTTCGAACGCACCATACCGGCGTAGAACAAGGCCAGGCCTGGAATCGTCATGAATAGCACAAGCACGGTCGCAACCAGCATCCAGGCTGTGTCGCCACCGTTGAGGCTCGCATCCTCGGCCATGGCCAGGCCAGGAACGAGAGACAATAGGGCGCCTAGCCCTGCGATTTTTCGCAGAGTCATGGTTTAACTCCTGGGGCGTGGGGGTTCGTTCGGAGGTTTAGATCGCGTCGGTATCGGTTTCGCCGGTACGGATGCGGATCGCCTGCTCCAGATTGACGACGAAGATTTTGCCGTCACCGATCTTGCCGGTGTTGGCCGCCTTGGTGATGGCCTCGATCACTCGATCCAGTTGATCATCGGCGATGGCGACGTCGATCTTCACCTTCGGCAAGAAATCGACTACATACTCGGCACCGCGGTACAACTCGGTGTGACCCTTTTGCCGACCGAAGCCTTTGACCTCGGTGACGGTAATGCCCTGCACGCCGATCTCCGACAGTGACTCACGGACGTCGTCCAGCTTGAACGGCTTGATGATGGCAGTGACTAGCTTCATGTAACTTTCTCCCGTGTAAGGTGGACTTGCCCCAGGAATTACGAACCCGGCTCAAGTCTAAGCGCAGTGTCTGGCTTTTGTAATGCATCGGCTGCCCGAGCGTGGGCGATCCCTATCCACCAACCGTTCCCGGCGAAGCACTTCTGCGATTCGCCTCATGCACCGGAACTGCATCGGTGCGTGCTTCATGGACGATTAAGCAGAAAGCTTGCCAGTTACACAAAAAACACATTTTTTCAGATAGTTACTGCCTAAACACGGCGCTAGTCTCGAATTTACCGGGTGATCAATGCACGACAATAGTGCGACCGCCCCACACTGGGTGCGCGATAATTGTGCAGCGCTGGGCGTCCCCGCCCAAGCTTGGACCGCGTGCTACACTGCCGTCCGTCTGCCTCTGGAACCCTGCCATGTTGCCGCCCAAAGCCCTGCTCGATGCCCTCAGCGCCCACGCCTCACGCCTGTTCGACGGCAGTACGCCGCTGCCCCGCAGCGAGTTCGAAGCCCAGTTCAAAGCCTTGTTGCAGAGCGGCTTCAGTAAACTCGACCTGGTCAGCCGGGAAGAATTCGACAGCCAGATGATCGTGCTGGCCCGCACCCGTGCGCGCCTGGAGGCACTGGAAGCCAAGGTCAGCGAACTGGAAGCCCGCGTCGTAACCGAGCCCGCGCCGCCCACCGAGTAATCTACTCGGCCGGCAGACGATCAAGGAGTGATCGATGTCCCTGGCCATAGTCCACAGCCGCGCCCAAGTCGGCGTCGAAGCGCCCGCCGTCACCGTCGAGGCGCACCTGGCCAACGGCCTGCCGTCACTGGCCCTGGTCGGCCTTCCAGAAACGGCGGTCAAGGAAAGCAAGGACCGGGTGCGCAGCGCCATCCTCAATTGCGCCTTCGACTTCCCCCCGCGACGCATCACCCTGAACCTGGCACCGGCCGACTTGCCGAAAGATGGCGGGCGCTTCGACCTGGCCATCGCCCTGGGCATCCTCGCCGCCAGTGGCCAGATACCGGCCACCGCCCTGGAACAGGTCGAGTGCCTCGGTGAGCTGGCCCTGTCCGGCGCCGTACGCCCGGTGCAGGGCGTGTTGCCCGCGGCCCTGGCGGCGCGCGCCGCCGGACGCAGCCTGGTGGTACCGAAAGCCAACGCCGAGGAGGCCAGCCTGGCCTCCGGACTGTGCGTGATCGCCGTGGAGCATTTGCTGGAGTTGGCCGCGCACTTCACCGGTCAGACGCCCATCGCGCCTTACCAGGCCCAGGGACTGCTGCGCCAAAGCCTGCCCTACCCGGACCTCGCCGAAGTACAGGGGCAAACCGCCGCCAAACGCGCCCTGCTGGTCGCGGCGGCAGGCTCGCACAACCTGTTGTTTACCGGCCCCCCAGGCACCGGCAAGACCCTGCTGGCCAGCCGCCTGCCCGGCTTGCTGCCACCGCTGGACGAGCAGGAAGCCCTGCAGGTCGCCGCCATTCAGTCGGTCGTCAGCCATGCACCGCTGGAAGCCTGGCCGCAGCGCCCGTTCAGGAATCCGCATCACAGTGCCTCCGCTCCGGCACTGGTCGGCGGCGGCAGTCGGCCCCAGCCCGGCGAGATTACCCTGGCCCACCAGGGCGTCTTGTTCCTCGATGAGCTTCCCGAGTTCGACCGCAAGGTACTGGAGGTGCTGCGCGAGCCGCTGGAGAGCGGACAGATTGTCATCGCCCGGGCCCGCGACAAGGTGCGTTTCCCCGCGCGCTTTCAGCTGGTCGCGGCAATGAATCCCTGTCCCTGTGGTTTTCTCGGCGACCCCAGCGGTCGTTGCCGCTGCAGCCCGGAACAGATCGCGCGTTACCGCGGCAAGCTCTCTGGGCCGCTGCTCGACCGTATCGATCTGCACATCAGCGTGGCGCGCGAAACCACCGCCCTGCATGTGTCCCCCGAGCATGGCGCCGACACGGCAAGCAGCGCTGCCCTGGTCGCCCGTGCCCGACAGCGGCAACTGCAGCGCCAAGGCGTGGCCAATGCCTTCCTCGACCTGCCCGGCCTGCGCCAACATTGCGCCTTGATCAGCGTCGATCAAAGCTGGCTGGAGAGCGCCTGCGAACGCCTCGGCCTGTCCCTGCGCGCGGCGCACCGAGTGCTCAAGGTGGCGCGCACCCTGGCCGACCTGGAGCAGGTCGAAATGATCGCGCGCCACCACCTGGCCGAGGCCCTGCAATATCGCGGCAGCCCGCACGGCTGAGACATCCCGTTCAAGCGATGCGCGCGACGTGCGGCAAGCGCATCGCCGCCACTTCCGCCAACAGGAAATCGCGCAACCGCCGAAAGCGCTCCTGACCACGCCGCGCCTTGGGCCAGACCAGATAATAGCTGCTGCCGCTGGGCACGGCCGTGGGCCAGGGCAGACCAAGGCGACCCTGCTCGACATCCTCGGCGACCATCACCAGATCGCCGATCGACACGCCGTAACCGCGCGCGGCGGCGATCATGCCCAACTCCAGGGTGTCGAACACCTGACCGCCCTTGAGCGGCACCTGCTCAAGCAGATCCATGGCCTGCAGCCACTGCCGCCAATCGCGCCGATCCGGGGTCGGATGCAGCAATTCTGCGCCCTGCAGCCGCGGCACATCCCACGGCCCAGCGTCGACCGCCTCGGGCGCGCAGACCGGAATCAGCCATTCGCCAAACAGTTCGACACTCTCCCAGTCTTCGGGGAAATCGCCGCTGCCGAGCAACACCGCACAATCGAATGGCTCATGCAGAAAGTCCACCTTGTCCACGTCCATCCAGGCACTGGTCAGTTGCACTTCGATGTCGCTGTATTGCAGGCGAAAGCGCGACAGCCGCGCCAATAGCCAACGCATGGTCAGGGTCGAAGGCGCCTTCAGCCGTAGCGTCGCATCCTCGGCCTGCAAGCTGCCGCAGGCGCGCGCCAAGGCATCGAAGCCATCGCGCAAGCCGGGCAGCAGCATGCGCGCGGACTCGGTCAGCTGCAGGGTACGCCCGCGCCGCTCGAACAGGCGACAGGCGAAGTGCTCCTCCAGAGTACGCACATGCCGGCTTACAGCGCTCTGGGTGATCGACAACTCGTCTGCCGCGCGGGTGAACGAACAATGCCGCGCGGCGGCTTCGAAGGCGCGCAGGGCATAGAGCGGTGGCAACTGGCGGTTCATTGAGCTTTATCCATGAGTATTAATCACGCTTGGCATCGTTTTTTTCCCTTTGTGCGGAGCCCACGAACTCCGAACAATAGCGCTACTTCCATGCCATGAAAAACATCAGGCATGCCGCATAACTGAGTCAGACTCATCATGAACGCTACCCTTCGCGACGAATTCAACGCCATCCTGCGTCTGGCCGGCCCGCTGATCGCCGCTCAACTGGCGCACGTGCTCATGGTCTTCACCGACACCGTGATGATGGGCCTGCTCGGCCCCGAGGAACTGGCCGGCGGCGGACTGGGCGCGGCGAGCTACTCCTTCG
Organism: Pseudomonas taeanensis MS-3; assembly: GCF_000498575.2. Lineage (GTDB taxonomy): Bacteria > Pseudomonadota > Gammaproteobacteria > Pseudomonadales > Pseudomonadaceae > Aquipseudomonas > Aquipseudomonas taeanensis. The sequence goes on along the minus strand of NZ_AWSQ01000001.1, from coordinate 930,595 downwards.
TCTCGATCTTCTGCGTCGGGGTCATCGCCGCGGTCGGCAATCTGGTGGCGATTCGGCACGGCGCTGGCGATAGCGCCGGGGTTACCCGCCTGACCCAGAACGGCCTCTGGCTGGGCTGGGGCCTGGCCCTGAGCGCCGGCCTGATCCTGTGGAACCTGGAGCCGGCATTGAAGCAGCTTGGCCAGAGCCCGGCGAACGTCGAACGCGCCATGCCATTTCTCTCCACCCTGCTGTTTGCCCTGCCCGGCTACATGAGTTTCATGGCATTGCGCGGTTTCACCAGTGCGATCGGCCGGCCCGGCCCGGTGATGGCCATCAGCATCGGCGGGGCGCTGGCCAATTTCGTTCTCAACTATGCGCTGATCAAAGGCTGGTTCGGCCTGCCGGCGCTAGGTCTGGCCGGGATCGGTCTGGTCACCGCCCTGGTGATGAACGCGATGGCCCTGCTGCTGGCCTGGCATGTCATGCGCCACCCCAGTTACGCCGCCTACCCGTTGCAACGCGGCCTGCTGCGCCCGGCCTGGGCCGAGCTGAACGAGTTGCTGCGCCTGGGCCTCCCGATTGGCGGCACCTATGCGGTGGAATCCGGCCTGTTCGCCTTCGCCGCCCTGAGCATGGGAGCGCTCGGCAGCACCCAGCTGGCGGCGCATCAGATCGCCATCCAGTCGGTATACGTGGCCTTTATGGTGCCGGTGGGCATGTCCTACGCGGTGACCTTTCGCATCGGTCAGCACTTCGGCGCCGGACGCCTGCTCGAAGCGCGCCGCGCCGGGCGCCTGGGCATCGGCATGGGCGCCGCCTGCATGCTCGGCTTCGCCACGCTGTTCTGGCTACTGCCAGAGTGGGTGGTCGGGCTGTTTCTCGACCGTTTCGACCCGGCTTATCGCGAGGTCGTCGCCCTGGCCGTCAGCCTGTTGGCGATTGCCGCCTGGTTCGAACTCTTCGACGGCATCCAGACCATCGCCATGGGCGCGATTCGTGGCCTGAAGGACGCCAAGACCACCTTCTACGTCGGCCTCGGCTGCTACTGGACGATCGGTGCGCCGCTGGCCTGGGTGCTGGCCTTCCCGCTGGGCTGGGGAGCCACAGGCGTGTGGTGGGGCCTGGCTGGCGGCCTGGCCTGCGCGGCCATCGGCCTAACCCTGTGCTTCGAATGGAAGAGCGCACGCCTGCTACACACGCCGCAGCCGCAGGAGCAGGCCTGCCTGACGTAGCCTGGGTTAGCGGCCCATTCCCTGAAGCGTGGACCAGAGGCATTGCGAATGCCGCGTAACCCAGCACAGCGCCAGCGCCGTCTGACGCGAATACTGGTTACGGTGTTTCAGGCCTATTGTTTGCTCGGGTCAAGCGTAGGCGCCTAGCCCAGCGGGCTGGGCAGGCCGAGCGATGACTGCGCCATGCCCACGTGCAAAAACGCCGCTAACTCATCGCGCGGCAACGCCTTGCTGATCAGGAAACCTTGCACCTGATCGCAGCCGAACTGACGTAACAAGGCCAACTGCTCGGCGCTTTCCACGCCCTCGGCGACCACCTGCAGATCGAGGTTGTGTGCCAGGTTGATCATCGCTCGGACCAGCTGACAGTCCTCCGGGTGCTCACCCATACCGCCGACGAAGCTCTTGTCGATCTTCAGCAGGGCGATCGGCAGATTGTTCAGGTGCACGAAGGAAGAAAACCCGGTACCGAAGTCGTCCAGGGAGAAACGCACCCCGAGGCGACCGAGCGCCAGCATGGTCTGGCGTACCTGATCGCTGCGACGCATCACCGCCGTTTCGGTCAACTCGAACTCCAACCACCGGGCATCGACTCCGCGTTCTTCGATCAGGCGGCTGAGCGTCGGCAACAACTGGCTGTCCTGAAACTGGCGGAATGACAAATTGACCGCCATATGCAACGCCGGCAGACCGCGTCCCCGCAACCACTGCATATCGCGCAGGGCACGGGACATGACCCAGTAGCCGAGCGGCACAATCAGCCCGCTCTCTTCGGCCAGAGGCACGAACGCGCTCGGCGCCAACAACCCACGCTCGCCATGACGCCAACGCACCAGGGCTTCCAGGCCAACGATGCGGCCACTTTGCAGGCACAGCCTGGGCTGATAGTGCAATTCCAGCTCATCGCGGCGCAGTGCCCGACGCAATTCGCCCTGCAACTCGGCCTGGCTGCGTTCGCTGCGACTGAGCCGCTCGTCGTAGACATGGAAGCTGCAGCCCTGCTGACTCTTGGCCTGCAGCATGGCGGTATGCGCGTGCCACATCAGCGGATCGGCGCCAACATCCTCGCACGCATGGGCCAGGCCCAGGCTGCAGCCGAGCAGCAGGCTCTCGCCATCGACCCAATAGGGTTCGCCGAGTACTTCGCCGATACGCTCGGCCAGTTGCTCGGCGCGCCGTGGTACCTGACGGGTGTCCAGCAGCAGGGCGAACTCGTCACTGCCCAGGCGAGCGAGCAGGTCGCCGTCCTGCAACAGCGCCTTGAGTCTCGCCACCACCTGCAGAATCAGGCGGTCGCCGGCCTGGTAGCCGAGGGCATCGTTGGCATGCCGGAAATTGTCCAGATCAAGGTGGCCAAGAGTCAGGCCCGCCCCCCCGCACTCGGCCAGGCGCGCAGCCAGCAGGGTCTGGAAGCCCTGACGGTTGGCGATACCGGTTAGCACGTCCTGCTCCGCCAGACAGCGCAGGGTCTCTTTCAGCCGGCCCTGCTCGCGCACATAGCGCAGGCAACGCCGCAGTACATCCACGGACAACTGATCGCGCACCAGCCAATCGCTGACCCCGAGCGGCGGCTCGCTGGGCTCCTGCTCCAGCAGCAGTACGGTCGGCAAGACGCAACTGCCGGGCGCCGGCAGGCGTTCCGGGGTGCTCAGCAACAGCACCGCGTGGGAATCATCGTACAGGCTGCTGGCGGCTGCCCAGGAAGGTGCGCTGATCAGCGACAAGGCACCTCCCAGAATCGCCAAATACTGTCGCAACAGCTCCAGCCAAGCCGGATCGTCGGCCAGCAGCAACAGGCGCAAAGGTTTTAGCGGCGCTGGCAAGCGACCTCCCGTGGTCATGGTGAATATTCGCCAGCTCCTTGATTGCAGCACAGGGCGAGCCCCTGGGGACGCTTTGCGTCTACCCGCGCAGGCCCGCGCGGGTTCTCTGGCTAACGACTGCACGCGTCATTCGCGACACATCGCGACCTGAGCCCACAGCGTCGCCCAATTAAGCAAGTGCAGAGCCTGCTGGCCAGCGCGTTCGGCGCATCCTGTGAGCGACGTCATACGGGGGAAGAGATTTCGTTGGGAGGACGCGCAAAAGTACGCCTGTTAATGCCGGTTTAGAGCTAGCTCAACGCCGCGACCTGAGCGCTGGAGTGGTTCCGCCGCTGGAGTAAAAACCGCTCCAGCTCATCCAGCGGTAATGCCTTGCTGAGCAAATAGCCCTGCACCTGATCGCAGCCGTACTGCTCGAGCAGATCCAACTCTGCCTGTGATTCCACGCCCTCTGCCACCACTTCCAGGCCCAGGTTGCGCGCCAGGTTGATCATGGCGTTGACCAAGCGACACTGCTCCGGTCGCCCATGCATACCGGAGACGAAGCTTTTGTCCAGTTTGAGCAAGGCGATCGGTAGGCTGGCGATATGCACGAAGGAGGAGAAGCCGGTGCCAAAGTCATCCAGGGAGAAACGCACACCTAGATCGCCCAGTACCTGCATGGTGTCCAGCACATAATCGCTGCGCTGCATCACTGCGGTTTCGGTGAGTTCGAACTCCAACCAGCGGGCGTCGACTCCGGAGCCGGCAATCAATCGCTGCACCGTGGGCAGCAACTGGCTGTCCTGAAACTGACTGAACGACAGATTGATCGCCATATGCAGGGTCAAGCAGCGCTCGCTCAGCCAGCGCGAGTCCTCCAGGGCGCGGGCGATGACCCAGTAACCGAGAGGCACGATCAGCCCGCACTGCTCGGCCAGGGGGATGAAGTCCAGGGGGTAGAGCAGGCCCCGATCCGGATGACGCCAGCGCACCAGCCCTTCGAGGCCAACGATCTCGCCACTGGCCAGATCCAGGCGCGGCTGGTAATGCAGCTCCAGCTCGTCACGGCGCAAGGCTCGGCGCAACTCGCCTTCCAGATCGACCAAACTGCGCACCTCGCTGGAGGTGCGCTGATCGTAGAGGTGATAGGTGCAGCCTTTGCGGCTCTTGGCCTGCTGCATGGCGACGTGTGCGTGCCACAACAGTGCATCGGCGTCCTCTCCGGCGCGACTGTAGGCCAGGCCCAGGCTGCAGCCCAGCGTCAGGCTCTCGCCCTGAATCCAGTACGGCTCGGCCAGCGAGTCCAGCAGCGCCTGTTGCAGGACCTCGATCCGCGTCGGCGCAGCACTGGCATCCAGCAGCAGGGCAAATTCATCGCTGCCAATGCGGCCCAGCAAATCCTGCGGTTCGAGCACGGACTTCAGCCGGTCGACCACGTGCTGAATCAGTTCATCGCCGGCCCGATGACCGAGGCTGTCATTGGCATGCTTGAAGTTATCCAGGTCCAGATAGCCCAACAGCAGACCGCGGCCGCGATTCACTTGCAGGCGTTGTTGCAACTGCGCCTGGAAACCCTGGCGATTGACGATGCCGGTGAGCGAATCCTGGGTCGCCAGGTGCTGCTGAGTCGACAGTTGCTGCCGGTAATGCAGACAACGCTGCAGCACCTCGGCGCTCAGACTGTCACGCGCCAACCAGTCGTCGATGTTGGCCGGTAACTGGCTCGGCGCAGTATCGAGCAGCAGGATCGGTGACAACGGGCATTGCCCGGCCTCGGGCAGGCACTCGGGGGTGGCAAACAACAGATCGGGCAACTCCTCGCGAAACTGGCGCGGGGCATCATCCCAGCTGCTGGCGACACATAACCAAACCGGCTCCAGCTGCTCAGCCAGCAGCTTATCCAGCACTCTCACCCAGTCTGGATCGGTTGCCAGAATAAGCAATCGCGAGAAATCGGTTTGGCGGAACACACGACCTCCACAGCTCGTCTTCTAATAAATCACTTTAAGTTATAGACGCACTTATCTAATACATGACGAGAATTTTTTTGTATAGCGCCGTTTACCTGCCGATCATCGCAGGCTCGTCCTGTTCCTGGGCGCAACCCTGATAGAATCTCCGGCCTTTTTCCCCAGTTGATTTCAGCATGTCCCGACTCAATCCCCGGCAGCAGGAAGCCGTGAACTACGTCGGCGGCCCTCTTTTGGTGCTCGCCGGCGCAGGCTCCGGCAAGACCAGCGTGATCACGCGCAAGATCGCCCATCTGGTGCAGAACTGTGGCATCCAGGCCCGCCACATCGTTGCCATGACCTTCACCAACAAGGCCGCGCGCGAGATGAAGGAGCGCGTCGGCAGCCTGCTCAAAGGTCCCGAGGCGCGCGGCCTGACGGTGTCCACCTTCCACAACCTGGGCATGAACATCATCCGCAAGGAATACGCGGCGCTGGGCTACAAGCCAGGCTTCTCGATCTTCGACGAGGGCGATATCAAGGCACTGCTCAGCGACATCATGCAGAAGGAGTACGCAGGCGACGACGGCATCGATGAAGTGAAGAACTACATCGGCAGCTGGAAGAACGACCTGATCCTGCCCGACCAGGCCCTGAGTGAGTCGCGCAACCCCAAGGAACAGACCGCGGCCATCGTCTACCTGCACTACCAGCGCACGCTGAAGGCCTACAACGCAGTGGACTTCGACGACCTGATCCTGATGCCGGTGAAGCTGTTCCAGGAGCACCCCGAGATACTGGAAAAGTGGCAGAACCGCATCCGCTACCTGCTGGTCGACGAATACCAGGACACCAACGCCAGCCAGTACCTGCTGGTGAAACTGCTGGTCGGCATGCGCAACCAGTTCACCGTGGTCGGCGACGACGATCAGTCGATCTACGCCTGGCGCGGTGCGCGTCCGGAAAACCTGATGCTGCTGAAAGAGGACTACCCCTCGCTGAAGGTGGTGATGCTCGAGCAGAACTATCGCTCCACCAGCCGCATCTTGAAGTGCGCCAACATCCTCATCGCCAACAATCCCCACGCCTTCGAGAAGCAGCTGTGGAGCGAGATGGGCATGGGCGACGAAATCCGCGTGATTCGCTGCCGCAACGAGGACGCCGAATGCGAACGGGTGGCCCTGGAGATCCTCACCGAGCACCTGCGCACCCAACGGCCTTACAGCGACTACGCGATCCTCTATCGCGGTAACTACCAGGCCAAGCTGATGGAGCTGAAGCTGCAGCACCACCAGATTCCTTATCGCCTGAGTGGCGGCACCAGTTTCTTCGCCCGTCAGGAAGTGAAGGACCTGATGAGTTACTTCCGCCTGCTGGTCAACCCGGACGACGACAACGCCTTCCTGCGGGTGATCAACGTACCGCGCCGCGAGATTGGCTCCACCACCCTGGAAAAGCTCGGCAACTACGCCACCGAACGCAAGATCAGCATGTATGCCGCCGCCGGCGAACTGGGCCTGGGCGAGACCCTGGATGCACGCTTCACCGAACGCCTGCAACGCTTCAAGCGCTGGATGGACCGGGTGCGCCAGGAATGCGCACAGAACGACCCGATCGCCGCCCTGCGCAGCATGGTGATGGACATCGACTACGAGAGCTGGCTGCGGCAGAACGCCTCCAGCGACAAGGTCGCCGACGCGCGCATGGGCAACGTCTGGTTCCTCGTCGAGGCCCTGAAGAACACCCTGGAACGCGACGAAGACGGCGACATGACCATCGAGGACGCCATCGGCAAGCTGGTATTGCGCGACATGCTCGAGCGCCAGCAAGAAGAAGAGGACGGCGCCGAAGGCGTGCAGATGATGACCCTGCACGCCTCCAAGGGCCTGGAATATCCCTCGGTGTACATCCTTGGCGTGGAGGAGGAAATCCTCCCGCACCGTTCCAGCATCGAGGCCGACACGGTCGAGGAAGAACGCCGCCTGGCCTACGTCGGCATCACCCGAGCCAAGCGTAACCTGACCATGACCTTCGCCGCCAAGCGCAAGCAATACGGTGAAATCATCGAGTGCTCGCCGAGCCGCTTCCTAGACGAATTGCCACCCGAAGACCTGGTCTGGGAAGGCCAGGACGACGCGCCCCCAGAGGTAAAGGCCGCCACCGGCAACTCGGCGCTGGCCAACATGCGCGCCATGCTGAAAAAATGATTGGGAATCATTTTTAACAACGCGCAGCGTTGGCCCGAAGGGTGGTCGCCAGGGACGGCAGACCATAAAAAATAGCCTGGAGCTATTTTTAACATCGCGCAGCGACGGCCCGTCAGGGTGGCAGCCAAGGATGGCAGGCCATAACAAATAGACTGATTTCGTAGCCCGGATGCAATCCGGGGAACTCGACCCCGGATTGCATCCGGGCTACGCGAAACCACAGAGAAGGAAGGTGACTGCATGCAAGCGCTAAAACAGAAGATCCAGGCAGAAGGCATCGTACTGTCCGAACAGGTGCTCAAGGTCGACGCCTTCCTCAACCACCAGATCGATCCCGTGCTGATGCAGCAGATCGGCCACGAGTTCGCTCAGCGCTTCGCCGGCCAAGGCATCAGCAAGATCGTTACCATCGAGGCCTCGGGCATCGCCCCGGCGGTGATGGCCGGCCTGGAACTGGGTGTGCCGGTGATCTTCGCCCGCAAGTATCAGTCGCTGACGCTCAAGGACGATCTGCTGACCTCCAAGGTGTTCTCCTTCACCAAGCAGACAGAAAGCACCATCGCCATCTCGGCCAAGCACCTGACCGCCGCCGATCACGTGCTGGTGATCGACGACTTCCTGGCCAACGGGCACGCAGCCAACGCATTGATCGAAGTGATTCAGCAGGCGGGCGCGAGCATCGCCGGCATTGGCGTGGTGATCGAGAAATCCTTCCAGAGCGGCCGTGCCCAGCTCGACGCGCAGGGTTTCCGGGTCGAGTCCCTGGCGCGCATCAGTTCGCTGGCCGATGGTCAGGTCAGCTTTCTGGAATAGTCGCATGCAGGCCCGCCAACAGCAGGCGCTGATACAACTCTTCGCGCCAACCGTCCGGCTGCGCCAGGCCCATACGCTCCAAGTGCCGGGCGAAATCGTCCGCCGGCGGCGCGTCCAGAGCAGCCTTGCCCAGCTCGAGCGCTTCGCTGAGCTTGAACTTGCCTTTCAGCCAGTTCAGCGCGCGTAACAGGTCGCGTTCCTCGCGACTGAAGTCGCTGCCCAGTGGATACTCGATGAACAGGTCGGGATGCCCCGCCTGCACGGCCTGCAAGCGCTCCGGACGATTGTCGGCGAAGCGCGGATCGAGGCGAAAGTCCTTGGCCAGCTTGCCCGCCTGCTGCGCCTGCTCGATCAACTCGGGCTGGAAGCGTGAATCGCTGATCGCCAGCAGCGCCTCGATCACCTGGGCATCGGTCTTGCCACGCAGGTCGGCGATGCCGTATTCGCTCACCACGATGTCGCGTAGATGTCGAGGAATGGTGACATGGCCATAGCTCCAGACGATATTCGAACTGAGGTGACCGGCCGACTCGCGCCAACTGCGCAGTAACAGGATCGAGCGCGCGCCCTCCAGTGCATGGGCCTGGGCGACGAAATCGTATTGCCCGCCGACCCCACTGAGCACCCGCCCATCCTCCAACTGGTCGGACACCGCAGCGCCGAGCAGGGTCATGTTGAATGCCGTATTGATGAAGCGCGCGTCGCGGCGCTGCAGGCGCTTGAGTGGCTCATCGCCATACAACTGGTTGACGAAGCAAATGCCGGTCATGGCGAAGCGCCCGAGCCGCTCCCGGTTCATCTCGCGCAGCCGCTGGTAGAAGTCCGCCGGACCGAGGAAGAAGCCGCCATGCAGGATCACGCCGCCGCGCACCGGGCCCAAGTACTCCTGCAGAGCGGTCTGGGACTGCGGATCCGTCAGGTCGACAGACAGCTGACGGCCGTCGGGCAACTGCAGTTGGTCGCCGCACAGCTGCAGCGACGCGTCCAGCAGACCGCTACCCTGCATCCAGGCCAGGGCTGCGGCGTCCACGCGGGCCGGCAGGCCGGCGTCGAGCAACGCCTGCACGCTATGCGGCCGCCCCTGGGCGTCCAACGCGTCGGCGACGGCCAGCTGCTGCACGCGGAGGTCAGGGTACACCTGGCGCCGCACTACCCCGGCCTCGGCCAGCGCCAACAAACCGTTGACGAACATTTCGCTGCAGCCGTACAGGCCCTTGGCGAAGGGTTCCAGACCGCCCAGTTTGGCGATTGGCACGGCCCAGGTTTCGCCCTGCAGGTCCGCCAGGCCGGCTCGGTAAGTGGCATTGTCGTCGTGCCGGGCCAGCAGCGCCGCACTCAGCGCATCGCCCATCGCGCCAATGCCAATCTGCAGGGTGCCGCCGTCGCGCACCAGGCTACTGGCGTGCAGGCCAATGCAGTGGTCCTGCAGCGCGACCGGCATGTTCGGCGTGGAAAACAGCGTGCTGCGCTCCACGTCCCGCACCTGCACATCGAAGCGCTCGCGCGCGACTTCCGCCGCGCCAGCCATGTAGGGCAGCGCCTCGTGCACCTGCGCCAGGCAGACAATGCGCTCGCCCGCCGCGCGGCGTTTCGCCAGCAGCGGCAGCAGATCGAGGGTGATGTCCGGGTTGCAGCTCAGGCTGAAATGCTGCGGGCGCTGCGGATCGCACGCCACCAGCTGGGCCAGTAAGTTCAGACCTTTGTCGTTGAGGTCGCGGGCGACATGGCTGTAATTACTGCTGATGTAATCCTGCTGGGCCGAGGGGCTGTCCAGCAGGCTGCCCGGCTGGAAGAAGAACTGCTCGACCCGCACGTTCGCCGGCAGGCTGTCGTGATGCAGGTCGGCGAGGAAATCCAGTTCGAGATAATCGCCGTAGACGCGCTCGACGAACGGGTCGAGAAAGCGTCGCTGCAAGTCCTGGGAGGCGCGCGGGCGCCCCAGGCACAAGGCCGTGTAGATGGTCAGCTGCCGCTGCGGCAGCTGCTTGAGCCGCGCATACAGGGCGTTGACCCAGCGGTTCGGCTTGCCCAGGCCCAATGGCAGGCCCAGATGGATCGGCCCCTCGATCTCGTCGAGCACACAGTCGATGGCTTGCTCGATGGAACATAACTGTGGCATCTGGCTACTCCTGACGACATCCCTGGCGATGTCAGGTTGGACTGCGCTGCACGCGGTTTTGCTGCACTGTCGGCCACACACAGCAAAAAGCCGCCCGAAGGCGGCTCTTTCACTGCGGGCTCAGCTTACAGACCCGACATCTTTTCGATCGCGGCATGCAGCTCGTCATCCGAGCAATCGCCACACGTGCCCTTCGGCGGCATGGCGTTGATGCCGGAGATGGCCTTGGCCAACAGCCCGTCGAGGCCGCCTTCTTTATCCGCGCGGGCCTTCCAGGCTGCAGTGTCGCCGATCTTCGGCGCACCCAGGATGCCGGGGGTGTGGCAAGCGCCACAGTACTTGGCAATGATGTCGTCGCCAGTGCGCGCACCGCCACCGCTGACCGCGGCAACCGCGCCGACGCCCTTGCACTCCTCGCCCATCACACAGACTTCGCCAACCGGCTTCAGGCGCTCGGCAATTGCCTCGTCGGTCGTGGCCTGAGCAGTCGCTGCCCACAAAGCCAACACGGCAGCCGGTGCTACCAGGATCTTGTTAATTAGGTTCACGGGTACACCCTCATCGTGGCTAGTCACGCCCGCGGCCACGGTTCGCGAGCGGGCGACAGTATAGCGAGAAGCCCGCCGGGCCGAAACAACCCAGAATGTCGCAGGGTTATTCGCCAGACGGCTTACTCAGGATCAAAGGCTACTTAGAAATTCGCCGGCGTGGTCGCGCTGATCAGCTTGGCGGGCGTATCGAAGGGGTTCCGAAAGCGATGCGGTTTGCTGCTCTCGAAGTAATAACTGTCGCCCGCTTCGAGCACATAGGTCTCGCTGCCCACGGTCAGTTCCAGGCGGCCCTCGACCAACATACCGGCCTCCTCGCCTTCATGGGCGAGCATGTCGCCGCCGGTATCGGCACCCGCCGGATATGTTTCCGAGAGGAAGGCGATGGCGCGGCTGGGGTGGGCCTTGCCGACCAGTTTCATGGTCACGGCGCCGTCGGAAATATCGATCAACTCGTCGGCCTTGTAGACGACTTGAGTGTGATTATCCTGCTCTGACTCCTGCGAGAAGAACTCCACCAGGGACATGGGAATGCCCGCCAGCACTTTCTTCAACGAGCTGATCGAGGGGCTGACGCTGTTTTTCTCGATCATCGATATGGTGCTGTTGGTGACCCCTGCACGTTTGGCGAGTTCACGCTGCGACAGACCTTTGAGCTTGCGAATGGATTGCAGTCGAATACCGACGTCCAATGCTGGAGTCCCCCTCGGGAAGATACGGAAAAGAGTCCGCATCATCGCAACAGTGTTCAGTATTTACAACACCTATGTTCACAAACCCTTCCCAGATGCTGACTCAACTCCCGAGATAGACGGTCTGCACCCGGCGCAGGTTGCAGAACAGCTGATACGGAATGGTCTCGGCACAGGCGGCCACATCGCTGGCCAGCACTTGCTTGCCCCATAATTCGACCCGGCTACCCAGACCCGCTTGCGGTAGATCGCTGAGATCGACGGTGAGCATGTCCATCGACACCCGGCCGATCAACCGACTCAACTGGCCGTCGATCGCCACCGGCGTACCGGTCGGGGCATGCCGCGGATAGCCGTCGGCATAGCCCATGGCGACCACGCCAACGCGGGTCGGCCGCTCGGTGACGAAACGAGCGGCGTAACCCACAGGCTCACCGGCCGGCAGTTCACGCACACAGATGATCTTCGACTCCAGGGTCATCACCGGCTGCAACTGTGCCGCCGTGGCCTGCGCCTGATCGAACGGGGTGGCGCCATAGAGCATGATCCCGGGACGCACCCAGTCGCTGGCCTGCTGTTGCGGAAACAGCTGCGGCCAACCGAGAATCGCCGGCGAGTTGCGCAGGCTGACTTCGCCGCTCAGCCCTTGTCGTACCTGCTCGAATACCGCGACCTGCTCGGCACTGCGCGGGCAGCCCAGCTCATCGGCGCGGGCGAAGTGACTCATCAAGACAATTTTCGCCACTTTGCCGCTGGCCAGCAGACGGCGATGAGCCGCCTGATAGTCGGCCGGGTGCAAACCGACACGGTGCATGCCGGAATCCAGTTTGAGCCAGACACGCAGCGGCGTGCTCAGTGCGGCCCGTTCGATGGCGTCCACTTGCCACAACGAATGCACCACGCACCAGAAGTCATGCTGCTCGATCAGCGCCAGCTCTTCGGCCTCGAAGAAACCTTCCAGCAGCAGAATCGGCGCACGGATACCAGCGTTGCGCAGCTCCAGCGCCTCCTCGATACAGGCCACGGCGAAGCCGTCCGCCTCGTCCGCCAGCGCCTGGGCACAACGCACCGCGCCGTGGCCGTAGGCATCGGCCTTGATTACCGCCAGCGCCTTGGCGCCGGACACCTCACGGGCCAAACGGTAATTGTGACGCAGGGCTTGCAGATCGATCAGAGCACGGGCTGGACGCATAATTCGGACTTCTAGCGAGTGATAAGAAAACCCGGCAGCGCCAGCTGCCAGACGGGGGTCAGGAGCGCCTCCGCGCCAGACGGATTAGCGGCAGCTCCACATCCATGCGGGTCGCTGTACAGCCACTATCGTTTCCACCAGCACCTCGGGGGTGTGCATTCTGGCCTCGACACCGAAGCGCATCGGCGCCGATCTCAGACAGCATCAGCCCAGTAGAGACCAGGGTGTTCCGGGGCTGCCGACCAATGTCGCCATGAAATTATCCGCCCACTCAGTGGGCAGGCGCTGGACTGGCTTGCTTGGCGGTTTCCCTGGAGCGGCTATAGCGGGAAATATCCAGGCCTTCGGCGCTGATCTGTGGGCGTTTGTTAGCCATCAGATCGGCGAGGAAGCGGCCGGAGCCGCAGGCCATGGTCCAGCCCAGAGTGCCGTGGCCAGTGTTCAGGAACAGATTACGGAAACCGGTGGCACCGACGATCGGCGTACCGTCCGGGGTCGCCGGGCGCAGGCCGGTCCAGAAATCCACCTGACTGAGGTCGCCACCCTGCGGATAAAGATCACCGACGATCATCTCCAGGGTCTCGCGCCGGCGCGGGTTGAGGCTCAAATCGAAACCGGCGATCTCGGCCATGCCGCCGACGCGGATGCGTTGGTCGAAACGGGTGATGGCGACCTTGTAGGTCTCGTCGAGAATGGTCGAAGTCGGCGCCATATCCGGGTTGGTGATCGGCACGGTCAGCGAGTAGCCCTTGAGCGGGTACACCGGGGCACGCACGCCCAGCGGCTTGAGCAGCTGCGGGCTGTAGCTGCCAAGGGCGAGTACGTAGCGGTCGGCGGTTTCCAGCTTGCCGTCGATCCACACGCCGTTGATCCTGTCGCCGACTGCATCCAGGCGCTCGATCTGCTGGCCGAAGCGGAACTCGACACCCATCTGCTGCGCCATTTCGGCCAGCTTGCGGGTGAACATCTGGCAGTCGCCGGTTTGATCGTTGGGCAAGCGCAGGGCGCCGGCCAGCTTGTGCTTGACCCCGGCCAGGGCCGGCTCGGCGCGGGCAATGCCGTCGCGGTCGAGCAGTTCGAACGGCACGCCGGACTGCTGCAGCACGGCGATGTCCTTGGCGGCGTTGTCCACCTGGGCCTGGGTGCGGAACAGTTGGGTGGTGCCCAGAGTGCGACCTTCATAGCTGATGCCGGTCTCTTTGCGCAGCTCGTCGAGGCAGTCGCGGCTGTACTCGGACAGACGCACCATGCGCTCCTTGTTCACCGCGTAGCGGCTGGCGGTGCAGTTGCGCAGCATCTGCGCCATCCACAGGTACTGGTCGATATCGGCGGTAGCCTTGATCGCCAGCGGCGCGTGCTTTTGCAGCAACCACTTGATGGCTTTCAGCGGGACCCCAGGGGCGGCCCAAGGCGAGGCATAGCCGGGAGAAACCTGACCGGCATTGCCGAAGCTGGTTTCCTGGGCCACGGCAGGCTGGCGGTCGACCACCACCACTTCGAAGCCCTGGCGCGCCAGGTAGTAAGCACTGACTGTACCGATTACACCGCCACCAAGCACCAGAACCCGCATCGTTCACTCCTCGCCGCGACTATGCGCTGGCGTTTGTTCTATTTGAGAGTTGATGCGCGCAGTATATTGAGCATTAGCCAGTGTCTTTCACTATATATAAAGCTATATTTGGCTATAGTTCTTGTCGAAAACCGTTTTCTTGGAGCCCCCCTATGCGTACCCAGCATCAAAGCCGGCGTGAGCTGGACAAGATCGACCGCAATATCCTGCGCATCCTCCAGGAAGACGGACGCATCTCCTTCACCGAACTGGGCGAGCGCGTCGGCCTGTCGACCACGCCCTGCACCGAGCGGGTGCGCCGCCTCGAGCGCGAAGGCATCATCATGGGCTACCACGCCCGCCTCAACCCGCAGAACCTCAAGGCCAGCCTGCTGGTGTTCGTCGAGATCAGCCTGGACTACAAGTCCGGCGACACCTTCGAGGAGTTCCGCCGCGCCGTGCTCAAGCTGCCCCATGTACTGGAATGCCACCTGGTTTCCGGCGACTTCGATTATCTGGTCAAGGCGCGGATCAACGAAATGGCCAGCTACCGCAAGCTGCTCGGCGACATCCTGCTCAAACTGCCGCATGTCCGCGAATCTAAGAGCTATATCGTCATGGAGGAGGTCAAGGAGTCGCTGAGCCTGCCGGTGCCGGAGTAGCGCCGCAGACTTAGACCAATACCTGACGAGTGCTGGCGATCAGCCGGTGCACCTGCTGCTCGGTGCGCGGCTCGGTCAGCTGCTCCGGCCCACGGCCATGGGGGCACGGCAGGCTCTTGGTGGTGCCGAACAGCCGACAAATCAGCGGGCGCTGGTCGTACACCTCGCAGCCCTGAGGACCGAGGTGCACGCAGTTCAACTCGACCAGTGCCGCCTCGTGCGCGGCATCGCTTTTTACTGGCAGACGCGCCATTTCCTCGGACGAGGCAGTCACCGGCCCGCAGCAGTCGTGGCAACCGGGCACGCAGTCGAAGCGCGGAATCTGCAGACGCAAGTGATCGATCTTGTGGTTGGTACAGCTCATCGGCGGCGTCCTGGAAAAATCCCGCGCATGTTACCCCGACCCTCGCCCCGATCACGGCAGATCGCCGGGGGAACCGACGAAAATCCAGTTTTTTTCACGCAGCCCTTGGCGACAGACAAAGACCACGCTTATGCTTCGTAAAATTTTACAAACACAATAATCAGGATTTCGCACATGAACGCCCGCGTTCGCCAGCCCGCTCACACCACCCAGCACGCCGCTTCCTATTACGCCGCCAGCGTCAATCGCCAGCTGGACTTCCCGCCCCTGAGCGGCGAGTTGCGGGCCGATGTGTGCATCGTCGGCGGCGGCTTCTCCGGGCTGAACACGGCGATCGAACTGGCCGAGAAAGGCCTCTCGGTGATTCTTGTGGAAGCGCACAAGATCGCCTGGGGCGCCAGCGGGCGTAACGGCGGTCAACTGATTCGCGGGGTCGGTCATGGGGTCGAGCAGTTCGAGTCGGTGATAGGCGCCGATGGAGTGCGCGAACTCAAACTGATGGGCCTGGAGGCCGTGGACATCGTCCGTCGCCGGGTCGAACATTTTCAGATCGACTGCGACCTGACCTGGGGCTACTGCGACTTGGCCAATAAACCCAGTCACCTCGCCGGCTTCGCCGAGGACATGGCCGAGCTCAAGGCCCTCGGCTACCGTCACGAACTGCGTCTGCTGCAAGCCGAACAGATGCATCAGGTAGTCGGCTCCGACCGCTACGTCGGCGGCTTGATCGACATGGGTTCGGGCCACCTGCACCCGCTCAACCTGGCCCTCGGCGAAGCCGCTGCCGCTCAGGCACTGGGTGTGCAGCTGTTCGAGAATTCGGCGGTCACCCGCATCGACTATGGCCGTGAGGTCAAGGTGCATACTGCTCAGGGTGTGGTCCGCGCCAGCCATCTGGTGCTCGCTTGCAACGCCTACCTCAATCAGCTCAACCCGGCCCTCGGCGGCAAGGTGCTGCCCGCTGGCAGCTATGTGATCGCCACCGAGCCGCTCAGCCAAGCGCAGGCGCGCAGCCTGATTCCGCAAAACATGGCGCTCTGCGACCAGCGCGTGGCCCTCGACTACTACCGCCTGTCCGCCGACCGCCGCCTGCTGTTCGGCGGTGCCTGCCACTACTCGGGTCGCGACCCGGCGGATATCGCCGGCTATATGCGGCCGAAAATGCTGGCTGTGTTCCCCCATCTGAACGACGTGAAGATCGACTACCAGTGGGGCGGGATGATCGGCATCGGCGCCAACCGCCTGCCGCAGATCGGTCGACTCAAGGATCAGGCCAACGTCTATTACGCCCAGGCCTACTCCGGGCATGGGGTTAACGCCACCCACCTGGCCGGCAAACTGCTCGGCGAGGCCATTGCCGGCCAGGCCAGCCGAGGCTTCGATCTATTCGCCCGGGTGCCGCACATGACCTTCCCCGGCGGCAAGCACTTGCGCTCACCGCTGCTGGCGCTGGGCATGCTCTGGCATCGCCTGAAAGAGCTGCTCTGAGGCCTGCCGATGACCGGCGAGGAACCGACTCTGAATCTGCCGCGCAAGCTGATTCAGAGCGTCCAGAAAGGTCGCCTGGCCTCACGCAGGGCCTGCTCCCGGCTCAGGCCAACATCGGCCAGCTGCTCGGCAGTCAGTGACAGCAAGGCTCGACGGGTGCTCAGCCTCCGCCAGAACAGCGCCCAGCGCGATTGGCCGGACTCACGCCCCTCGGCCGTGCTGCTCGCCACCACCCGTAACCGCACCTCATCCAACAGATCCTGCTGACGCAAGGCCAGCTCTACCTCATTGAACCCGCTCATCTCCGTCTCCTGGCTAGACGCGCTATGGGAGATGATGATGGCCAATTCGCAAAAAGCATGACAGATTCAGAAAATAGTTATTTACTCCATACAGATAGTCGCCTGCTGCGACTGAATCGAAGTTTTCCCCAGCATCTGTATGGGTCCTCTCCTCAATCACGAGGCATCTGTCATGACACTGTATGTCGATCTGGCCGAACAGCTTGGTGCTCGGATCGAGCAAGGTCTGTACCGCCCGGGCGATCGCTTGCCCTCGGTGCGCGCCTTGAGCCTCGAACATGGCGTGAGCCTGAGCACGGTGCAGCAGGCCTATCGGCACCTGGAAGATCAGGGCATGGCCACGCCACGGCCGAAGTCCGGCTATTTCGTACCGCCCAACCGACAGAAATTGGCCTTGCCGAAGATCAACCGCAGCGTGCAACGGCCGGTGGATGTCTCGCAGTGGGATAACGTGTTGGAACTGATCAGCATCCCGCCCGGCAGTGACGTGCTGCAACTCGGGCGCGGCATGCCGGATATCAGCAGCCCGACCCTGAAACCGCTGCTGCGCTCGCTGTCGCGCCTGGGCCGCCGACAGTCGGTGGCAGAGCTGAGCTACGGCTGCATCCATGGCGACCCGGGTTTGCGCGAACAGGTGTCACGCCTGCTGCTGGACTCCGGTTGTCAGATTCCTTATCAGGACATCGTCATCACCACCGGCTGCCACGAAGCCTTGTCGGCGGCGATCTGCGCCACCTGCCAGCCGGGCGATATCGTCGCAGTCGACTCGCCGAGCTTTCACGGGGTGATGCAGGCTCTCAAGGGCTTCGGCATGAAAGCCCTGGAATTGCCTACCGATCCGCTGACCGGGATCAGCCTGGAGGCGCTGGAGCTGGCCCTGGAGCAATGGCCGATCAAGGCCATCCAGCTCACCCCGACGTGCAACAACCCACTGGGTTACATCATGCCGGAGGCCAACAAGCGTGCCTTGCTGACCCTGGCTCAGCGCTACGACGTGGCCATCATCGAGGACGACGTCTACGGCGAGCTGGCCTACAGCTACCCACGACCGCGCACCATCAAATCCTATGATGACGATGGTCGCGTGCTGCTCTGCAGCTCCTTCTCCAAGACCCTGGCTCCAGGCCTGCGCGTCGGCTGGATTGCCCCGGGGCGTTATCTGCAAAAAGTGCTGCACCTCAAGTACATCGGCACCGGCATGACCGCGCAGCTGCCGCAACTGGCCCTGGCGGAATTCATCGAAAGCGGCCATTACGAGCCGCACCTGCGCCGCATGCGCAGCCAGTACACGCGCAGCCGTGACCTGATGACCGACTGGGTCCGCCGCTACTTTCCCGTCGGCACGCGGATCAGCCAACCGCACGGTGGCTTCATGCTGTGGCTCGAACTGGACAGCGCATTCGACAGCCAACGGCTGAACCGCGCCTTGCTGCCGCACAAGATCCAGATCGCCCCCGGCAGCATCTTTTCCGCCGCCGGCAAGTACCGCAACTGCCTGCGCCTGAACTACGCGGCCAAGCCTGACGCGCACCTCGAGGAGGCGGTACGGATTGTCGGCGCGACCGTGGCGCAGTTGCTCGACAGCGACCACTGAGAACAACCAACGCGCGCCACCCTGTCGGCTCACGCACCTCGCTGAGCAGCAGCTCTCAGTTGCTCGACACACCCACCTGGGCCTTGCCCTCCAGTCCGGTATCGACAAACGCCAGCCAGACAAAGCCCGCCGCGCCCGCCGCCATCAACAGCGGCAGGGCATGGCCGCTGATCCACTGGCTCGCCGCGCCGGTTGCCAGTGGGCCGATCAAACAGCCAATCCCCCACAGCTGCGCGACGTGCGCATTGGCGCGCACCAGTTGGTCATCTCGAAAGCGCTCGCCAATCAGGATCAGCGACAAGGTGAATAAGCCGCCGGCACTGGCGCCGAACAGCACCCACACCGGCCAGATCAGCGGCGTGTGCAGGAGCAGCGGAATACTCAGGCTCGACAGCAGCAACACCAGGCCGCAGCCGCGAAACAGTGTGCGCCGCGACATCAGGTCGGCCAGCCAGCCAATCGGCAACTGCAGTGCCGCATCGCCGACCACCACCACGCTGACCATGAACAGCGCCACTTCCTGGGTAAACCCCTGGCGCAGGCCGTAGATCGGCAACAGGGTCAGCATCATCGCCTCGAAAGCGGCGAACAGCACCACCGCCCAGGCGATCGCCGGCATGCTGCGGCAGAACGCCGCCAGGCCGCGGGCGGAAGCACTGCGCTCATCGACCCTGGGCGCCCCGCTACGCCCCAGCAGCAGCAACGAACCGCCTATCAGCAGGCCGGTGCCGGTCCAGAAGGCGCGGTCGCCGTCCGTGCCCAGGGCATTGAGCAGCAACGGCCCGGACAGCTGACTCAGCGCGTAGCCGGTGCCGTACAGCGCCACCAGACGACCGCGCCACTTCTCCACCGACAACTGATTGATCCAGCTCTCGCCCAGGATGAACACCACCGTCAAGGCCACGCCGATCAACAGGCGCAGCAGCAGCCAGACCGCGTAGTCCTGCACCAGCGCCAGCAGCGCCACGGACAGCGCGCCAACCAGCAGACACAACTGCATCAGCACGGTGGTGCCCAAGCGTCCAGCCAGCCGGCCAGCCAGCGAGGCGCCGAGCAATACGCCGACTGCCGGCGTCGCCGCCATCACCCCGATGGCGAAAGAGCCATAACCCCAACTCTCCAGACGCAATGACACCAGCGGCATGGTCACACCCAACGCCAAGCCGATGCTGATGACCGCCGAACAGACGGCGAAATAGGTGCCCCAACGCATTGCCAGACTCCTTTTTGTCGTGGCCGCAAGACGAAACAAAACGGCCGGGTTTCCTAAGGAAACCCGGCCGCAGGTTTGGCTCGATGAGCCGGCCCCAATCACGGGGCGGACCTAAGTTGACGCTGTGGGCCGCTGCCCACCCTGCCTGTCGCTTACAGTTTGATCCAGGTGGATTTCAGCTCGGTGTACTTGTCGAAGGCATGCAGCGACTTGTCCCGGCCGTTACCCGACTGCTTGAAGCCGCCGAACGGCGCGGTCATGTCGCCGCCATCGTACTGGTTGACCCATACACTGCCAGCGCGCAGAGCCTTGGCGGTCAGGTGCGCCTTGGACAGGTCGCTGGTCCATACCGCCGCAGCCAGGCCATAGATGGTGTCGTTGGCAATCGCCACCGCTTCATCGGCGGAGTCGAAACCGATCACCGACAGTACCGGGCCGAAGATTTCTTCCTTGGCGATGCGCATGGCGTTGTTCACTCCGTCGAAGATGGTCGGCTCGACGTAAGTGCCACCGGTCTCCTCAAATACCCGCTTGCCGCCAGCCACCAACTTGGCGCCCTCGTCATGGCCGGCCTGGATGTAGCTCAGCACGTTATTCATCTGCGTAGTATCGACCAGCGCACCGACATTGGTCGCCGGATCCAGCGGATTGCCCGGCTTCCAGCTTTTGATGGCCTCGACCACCAGGGGCACGAACTTGTCCTTGATCGAATTTTCCACCAGCAGGCGCGAACCAGCGGTGCACACCTCGCCCTGGTTGAAGGCGATGGCGCCGGCCGCAGACTCGGCAGCGGCCTGCAGGTCCGGCGCGTCGGCGAAGACGATGTTCGGGCTCTTGCCACCCGCTTCCAGCCAGACGCGCTTCATGTTCGACTCGCCAGCGTAAACCATCAGCTGCTTGGCGATCTTGGTCGAACCGGTGAACACCAGGGTGTCGACGTCCATGTGCAGGGCCAGGGCCTTGCCGACGGTGTGGCCGAAGCCCGGCAGGACGTTGAATACACCGGCCGGAATGCCTGCCTCGATGGCCAGCTGGGCCAAACGGATAGCAGTCAGCGGCGACTTCTCGGACGGCTTGAGGATCACCGAGTTACCGGTGGACAGCGCCGGGCCGAGCTTCCAGCAGCTCATCAGCAGCGGGAAGTTCCACGGCACGATGGCCGCGACCACGCCGATCGGCTCACGGGTCACCAGGCCCAATTGATCGTGCGGGGTGGCAGCCACCTCGTCATAAATCTTGTCGATCGCCTCACCGCTCCAGCGGATGGCGCCTGCCGCGCTGGACAAATCGATGTTCAGCGAATCGCTGATCGGCTTACCCATGTCCAGGGTTTCCAGTAGCGCCAGTTCTTCAGCGTGGGCATCGATCAACTCGGCGAAGCGGATCATCACTTTCTTGCGCGCCGCTGGCGCCAGGCGCGACCAGACACCCGAGGCGAAAGTGGCGCGAGCGTCTTTTACCGCCAGCTCGGCATCGGCCAGATCGCAGCTGGCCACCTGCCCCAGCAGGCGACCATCGACAGGGCTGAGGCACTCGAAGGTCGCGCCGGACACCGCCGCGCAGTATTCGCCATGGATAAAGGCACGGCCTTCGATTTTCAGGGTCTTGGCGCGTTGTTCCCAATCGGCACGAGTCAGGCTAGTCATTCGAGCATCCTCTATCAGTCAAAAAGTGCCGCGAACTAGGCGCGGACACTGTCAATAATTCTGCAAGGCCCTGGCGAACCCCGCTCTGCGGGCAACACTAAACCAGAGGGCGCTACATTTTCAATATTTTTGACAAAGAGCGATAAAAGCCCCTTGAAATGTTCATTTTATTAAACATAGACTGCGCGAAATCTCGATGAAACCTCTTTTTACGTGCCCGGACAGCCAGAATGACCCTCGAAAGCAGCGCGCAACCGAACAGAAAAACAAACACCCTCGACGATTTCTGGATGCCGTTCACCGCCAATCGCCAGTTCAAGGCTAAACCACGCCTGCTGGAAAGCGCCGAAGGCATGTATTACACCGCCGACGATGGCCGCAAAATATTGGACGGCACCGCCGGACTTTGGTGCTGCAACGCCGGTCACGGCCGTCGGGAAATCACCGAAGCGGTGAGCCAGCAGATTGCCAAGCTGGACTTCGCCCCGACCTTCCAGATGGGCCACCCGTTACCGTTCGAGCTAGCCACTCGGCTGGCCGAGATCGCCCCGCCAGGCCTGAACAAACTGTTCTTCACCAACTCCGGCTCGGAATCGGCTGATACTGCGCTGAAAATCGCCCTGGCTTACCAGCGCGCCATTGGCCAAGGCACCCGCACCCGCCTGATCGGTCGTGAGCTGGGCTATCACGGCGTCGGCTTCGGCGGCATCTCCGTGGGCGGCATGGTCAACAACCGCAAGGCCTTCCCACTGCAACTGCCTGGCGTCGACCACCTGCCACACACCCTGGACATTCAGCGCAACGCCTTCAACAAGGGCCTGCCGGAGTTCGGCATCGAGAAAGCCGACGAACTGGAACGCCTGGTCAGTCTACACGGCGCCGAAAACATCGCCGCGGTGATGGTTGAGCCGATGGCCGGTTCTGCCGGGGTGGTACTGCCGCCGGTAGGCTACCTGCAACGCCTGCGCGAGATCACCCGCAAGCACGGCATCCTGCTGATCTTCGACGAAGTCATTACTGGCTTCGGCCGCGTTGGCAAGGCCTTCGCCGCCCAGCGCTGGGGCGTCACGCCGGACATCATGACCTGCGCCAAGGGCCTGACCAACGGCGCCATCCCGATGGGCGCCGTGTTCGTCGACGAGAACATCCACCAGGCCTTTATGCAGGGCCCGGACGGCATCGAACTGTTTCACGGCTACACCTACTCTGGACACCCGGTGGCCTGCGCCGCCGCCTTGGCAACGCTGAACATCTATACCCGCGACAAACTGTTCGAGCGGGCCATCGAACTGGAAGGCTACTGGCAAGACGCCCTGCACAGCTTGCAGGACTTGCCCAATGTCATCGATATTCGCGCCATCGGTCTGGTCGGCGCCGTGCAACTGGCGCCGAACCAGCAGGGTGTCGGCAAGCGCGGCTATCAGGTATTCGAGCAGTGCTTCCAGAACGACCTGATGGTACGGGTAACCGGTGACACCATCGCCATGTCGCCGCCACTGATCGTGGAAAAGCCGCAGATCGACACCCTGGTGGAGAAGCTCGCCGACTCGATCCGCCAAGCCCAATAACCGACAGCCACGGAAGCCCAAGATGAACATCGAGCAGATCCTCGACTTCGCCCAGACCAACACCACCCCCGAACACTATCGCCCCGCGCCGGAGAAAGTGCTCAAGGGTAACCCCGAGCAAAGCGTGCGCAACCACTACGGCAGCCCTTGCGGCCAGTTCAACGCCGGCATCTGGGAGGGCGCGATCGGCCAATGGACGGTGAACTACAGCGAACATGAGTACTGCGAGATCCTCCAGGGCGTCTCCGTGTTGCGCGACCAGGATGGCAACGCCAAGACCGTGCGCGCTGGCGATCGCTTCGTCATCCCCGCCGGCTTCTCCGGCACCTGGGAGGTACTGGAAGCCTGCCGCAAGGTCTACGTGATCTTCGAGCAAGCCGCCAACTGATTACCCGCGACTTCATGCGTCACCCTTTAGCCCGCTCTCGCGGGCTTTTTTATGCCGGCGCCCGGATCAGCCAGGCAGCAAGCACCGTCGCAGCCCGCCGTGTGCATGCCATGCACAGCACGAGTGATGGCGCCGTATTCGGCGTGCTTAACTAACTGCCCAGCGACTCAGGGGTAAACCAGAATGGTGACTCTAAAATCTGCGAGGAGAGACCCATGGAATTTTTGCGCACGCCAGATGCCTGTTTTGCCAACCTTCCAGATTACGATTTTGCTCCGCACTACCTGATGGTGGATGACACCGAGGGCGGCCAGCTGCGGGTGCACTACCTGGATGAGGGGCCGGCCGAAGCAGCCCCTGTGCTGCTGATGCACGGCGAACCGTCCTGGAGCTATCTCTATCGCAAGATGGTGCCGACCCTGGTAGCGGCCGGGCACCGGGTGATCGCCCCCGACCTGGTCGGTTTCGGCCGTTCCGACAAACCCAGCCGGCGTGACGACTACACCTATCAACGCCACGTCGACTGGATGCAGTCGCTGCTAGAGCAACTCAAGCTCGACGACATCACCCTGGTCTGCCAGGACTGGGGCGGTTTGATCGGCCTGCGCCTAGTGGCGGAAAACCCCTCCCGGTTCGCCAGGGTAGTCGCCGCCAACACCATGCTGCCGACGGGCGATCACGATCCAGGCACGGCCTTCAAGAGCTGGCAGAAATTCTCTCAGGAGGTGCCCGAGTTTCCCGCCGGCGGCATTATCAAGGGCGCGACCACCACGCAACTGTCCCAGGCGGTCATAGACGCCTACAACGCACCTTTCCCCGAAGAGAAATACAAGGAAGGCGCCCGTCAGTTCCCGTTACTGGTGCCCATTACCCCGGACGACCCCGCAGCAGAAAAAAACCGTGCGGCCTGGAGCGTGCTCGGGCAGTGGCAGAAGCCATTTCTCACAGCCTTCAGTGATTCGGACCCGATCACCGCCGGCGGCGACAAACTCATGCAGAAGTTGATTCCGGGCACCCGCGGCCAGGCCCACACGACTATCGTCAATGGCGGCCACTTCCTGCAGGAGGACCAGGGCGAGAAACTCGCCGAAGTCGTGGTGCAGTTCATTAGCGACACGCTCTAACCGCCCCGAGAGGCCGGCTCAACAAATTCCAGACAAGAAAAAGCCCGCCATCAAGGCGGGCTTTTTCGGCAAGGAGCCAGATCAATTACTTGATCTTGCCTTCCTTGTAGATCACGTGCTTACGCACAACCGGATCGAATTTTTTAATTTCGATTTTGTCCGGAGTGGTGCGCTTGTTCTTGTCGGTAGTGTAGAAATGACCAGTACCGGCACTCGAGATCAAACGGATCAGTTCGCGCATGACTTACTCCTTAAACCTTTTCGCCGCGCGCACGCAGCTCGGACAGCACTACGTCAATGCCACGCTTGTCAATGCAACGCATGCCTTTGGCAGATACGCGCAGACGTACGAAGCGATTCTCAGACTCAACCCAGAAGCGGTGATGCTGCAGGTTCGGCAGGAAACGACGACGGGTTTTGTTGTGTGCGTGGGAAACATTGTTCCCGGTTACCGGACCCTTACCGGTAACTTGACAGACTCTCGACATGCCTCAGCCCTCTAAAACCACATGCCCAACCCGGCATGGGTTGGCCGCTTAAACTTTAATTTCATTGGCGCTCTGCGCCGCGTTTCTCGAGGGTCTTACCGGCCACACCTGAAAGCGCAAGAACCGGGCCCCTAGAAAAGAGCGCTGCTTTATACCAGAAAGCCTACCTTGCAACAAGGACGAGTGTACTTTCGCCCAACGCCAGCACTCGGCCATTACCGCGCAGAGACCATCACCATGGCAGCGTAGCGACTAACGACCGCTCGTCGCCAAAGCTCATTGTTCTGCCGCAGCCTTATGGTCTAGGGTAAGTCTTTTGCGGACGCGTGCCGCGCTGCTCAGGAGCTTGCCATGCGCCTTATTGCCTTCTCACTGCTCTGTGCCCCGTTGCTCAGCCCCTTGTTCGTGCAGGCGGCCACCCTCAGTGTCTGCACCGAAGCCAGCCCGGATGGCTTCGATGTGGTGCAGTACAACTCCCTGACCACCACCAACGCCTCCGCTGACGTATTGATGAACCGTCTGGTGGAGTTCGACGCGACCAGCGGTAAGTTGCTACCCAGCCTGGCGCAGAGCTGGATGGTGAGCGAAGACGGCCTGAGTTACAGCTTTCAGTTGCGTCAGGATGCCAACTTCCATAGCACCGACTATTTCACCCCCACTCGCGCACTGACCGCCGACGATGTGTTGTTCAGTTTTCAACGCATGCTCGACCCCGCACACCCTTGGCATAAGGTCGCGCCAAGCGGCTATCCGCACGCCCAATCGATGCAACTGCCGAGCCTGATCAAGCGCATCGACAAACTCGACGCCCAGCGCGTGCGCTTCACCCTCAATCGCCCCGACGCGACCTTCCTGGCCACCCTGAGCATGGGTTTCGCCTCGATCTACTCCGCCGAATACGCCGAGCAACTGCTCAAGGCCGGCACACCAGACAAGCTCAACCGTCAGCCAATCGGCACCGGTCCATTCGTGTTCAAGCGCTTCCAGAAAGACGCCATGGTGCGCTATAGCGCCAACTCTGAGTATTTTGACGGCAAACCGGCTGTCGATGATCTGGTCTTCGCTATCACCCCAGACGCCAATGTGCGCCTGCAGAAGCTGCGCCGAGGCGAATGCCACATCGCCCTGTCGCCAAAACCCCAAGATGTGCACAGCGCGGCGCAAGATCCAGCGCTCAACAGCGTAAAAACCGACGCATTCATGACCGCCTTCGTCGGCCTCAACAGCCAGCACCCGCCACTGGATAAGCCTGCCGTGCGCCAGGCAATCAACCTGGCCTTCGACAAGAGCAACTACCTGAAAGCGGTGTTCGAGGACAGCGCCGAGCCCGCCAATGGTCCCTACCCACCGAACACCTGGGGTTACGCCAAAGACCTGCCGGGCTACGCCTACGAACCCGCCAAAGCGCGCAGCCTGTTGGCCGAGGCAGGCTTGGCTGATGGCTTTAGCACGACGATCTGGACGCGCCCTTCGGGCAGCCTGCTGAACCCCAACCCGAGTCTCGGTGCCCAGTTGCTGCAAGCGGACCTGGCCGAGGTCGGCATTCAGGCGGAGATCCGCGTGATCGAATGGGGCGAACTGATCCGTCGCGCCAAAGCCGGCGAGCATGACCTGCTGTTCATGGGCTGGGCTGGCGACAACGGCGACCCGGACAACTTCCTCACCCCGCAATTCTCCTGCGCCTCGCTCGAGTCAGGGCTGAACTTCGCCCGCTACTGCGACCTCCAGCTGGACAAACTGATCGCCGCGGGCAAGACCACCAGCGATCAGCAGCAGCGCAGCCAGCTGTATCAGCAGGCGCAGCGGATCATCCAGGAGCAGGCGCTGTGGTTGCCGCTGGCCCATCCCACCGCCTATGCGCTGACACGCAAAGAGGTCTCGGGCTACCGAGTCAGTCCGTTCGGCCGCCAGGATTTCGCCAAGGTGCGCATCACCCCATGACGCGGTTGCTGCGGGAGCCGTCCAGTCCGCTCCCGCAGCAGCAACCAGCCCTGCCCGTTACAACCAGCCATACTCGGCCATCGACAGCGGCTCACCATCGCCGACGATAAAGTGATCGAGCACCCGCACATCGACCAGCTCCAAGGCCTCCTTCAAGCGCTTCGTCAGCACTCGATCAGCCTGACTCGGCTCAGCCACGCCCGAGGGGTGGTTATGGGTCTTATGGTCTATGTTCTAAGAGCGTTACAACGTTGCTCAGAAAACATCATATGCCGGGGTCTGCATGAGCCACTACCTGCTTCGCACGTCAGTCCAGATTCCACTGCGCGCGCACTACCAAACGCTGATTGACTCCCGCACGGGACTGCAACCAGTCCTGATCAGCCTTTGGGCTGAACATCTGTCTGCGGGAACCAAGCCAAATACTGCTATAGCCTATTTGAGAGATTTAACTTACTTCTTAGAGTGGGCTGAAGAGATGAATATCTCGTTGAAATCCCGCTTCAGGAAGCTCATAGGCCTCCATTCTCACGAGATAGTATCTCTAACGCAAAAGTTCAAAACAAGATCCGACGGAGAACCTGTAAAAGCAGGCACTTACAATAGAAAAATCATAAGCACGCTAGATTTTATAAATTTTCATATGCAACGCTATCTCGACTTAAACTGCAGAAACAACATCGACTACATCGCCAACAACAAAAGAATTGAAAAAATCACAAAGCAATTTTCTAGACTGATGAAAAACGAGGTAGAAGTAAGCCTTGACCAAATTCCACACCCTACGATCCCAGAGCCAGAACTTAATAAACTATTAGAAATAGTACACCCCGACAGCAGCTCTAACCCCTACAAATACGATCCACTGAAATTAAGAAACTACTGTATTATTATAACCTCTATAGAATGCCTTTTGCGCAGATCAGAATTAGTACTTCTTGAACTTGACGACTTCGAAGACTCAGAAAAACCCACAATAAGAATAAAAAAGCCACATGAAAAAAACCTTAAATCAAACAAAGACCATGCCTCACTTAAAACTAATGGAAGGGTGCTTCCTATTTCCAGAGAGCTGGCCCACTGGCTCCAGATTTACATTGAGGATTCACGACCAAAACTTCTAAAAAAAGCCAAGCCTAACCGCTCTTTATTTATCAGTTCAAAAACCGGAAAACGTCTATCAGCAAACTCTGCCAACAATATTCTTAAGCCACTTGAATTAAAATATCTACAGATTTTCAGAAAAAAAGAACCTCTTAACTTCCACATGTTAAGAGTTACGGGCTCTAACCTCTTAAAAAGCAGTGCAGAGAACAATCTAGGCGATATGCCTGGACTTTCCAAATATTTGGAAATTAACGAAATTATTACTTATTCCGGAGGATGGAGCTCGACTAGCAAAATGCCAAGGCATTACACGAGAGACTCAATAGCTGCCAAGGCTAGACACACAAAACGATTAAATAATCATGAATGATAAGTGGCTCCCGCTCATCTCGCCCGAGCTTTTTGATGATTATAAATTAGAGCCGCAACTTGTTCCCCAGACTATCACCTCAAAATACGGAACGACAATCGAGCTTCATAACGGGGAGAAATGGAGTGACAAATTATCTATATACGACCCCGGCCATGGTAATAGGTATTTAAATTGGGGGAATCACTTCAATGAACACCCAATGATTGAACTTAGCGTTCGCTCTTTCATCCTTGATGAAGTGAAAGTTAAAACAAATATGCACGGGCTAGGCTTGTTCATAACTTTAATTTCAAAATTAGATATTAGCTTAAAGCTCAGTGAACGTGCGGCTTCAAAGACTCTGACACTTTGGCTGGAATTAGAGGCTCGTAAGTCAGCTGAAGAAAACGAGGCACTTCACTCATGCATCCTAAACTTTACTAATTTCTGCGTAGAGGAAGAACTCTGGGGATTTAGCGAACACACGCTCTGGCGAATAACATCGACGATCTATCCAAAAAGAAATAACCGCTCGAAAATATTCCACTCAACAATGCTAGATCCTTTTTACGGCCCTTATAACCAACAAGAAATCCTAACTATAACCCAAGCAATATTTGAAGATGAAGTATCGCTCGAAGACAGAGTATTAATATTGCTCTGTCGCGATCTTGCCCTGCGACCTATTCAGCTAGCTCTTCTACGGGAAGAGGATTTTATTTCCGATATTAGAGGCAACTATCTAAAAGCCCCTAGAGTTAAAGGCTTCAAAAGAAGTGGTCTCAGAAGAGCAAAAAACAATTATACGGAAAGGTCACTTTCTGATGAGCTTGCTAGGGAAATTAAAGCGCTTATAGAAAACAACAAAACAACGTTCGAAAGATTAGATGAAAAGCTGTTGGAAGCATGCGATACAGATGGCAGAGAATTCATTCCACCAGCGAGGCCGATTTTTCCAAAACAAGATCTTACGCAACTATCTCATTTGTTATACAAAAGAAGTGATTTGCACAATTATACTTACCATAGAATCAACTCAAGCATTTCCTCATCAATACAAAACTTAACTAACATACTTAATATCCCTGTCCTGTCGCGCACTGGAGAGTCTGGGCTACTCAGAATCGGGGCTTATCGATTTAGAAGGACAAAAGCGACAAGCATGGTGTTACAAGGTTACAGTCCAGAGGACGTAGCATATGCTCTGGATCACACGAGCATTAGTTCTGTAAAACACTATTTCAAATTCAGCAGGGATTTAATTGACTTTGTCAATTTAGCCACCGGATCAAGCACAGAAATTCGTATGATGGTTTCTGCATGGCATGGCCGTTTTGCCGAGGAAAAAAGTCCTGATCAAAACGATATAAGATTAACAGAAATCGACTCACTCGGACTTTGCGAAAAACAGTCCCCCTGCGAGGCCCACCCTACTGTCACATGCTACGCATGCCCTAAATTTCGTCCGTATAAAAATGCCAACCACCACAAAGCACTGTCTAATATCATAAAAATCAGTGACTCAATATCCGAAAACTCGTCAGGCCCCTTAAAGGATCAGCTACGTCTGGCAATTAGCATGGCCCGCGGATGCATTGCGGCACAAGGTGAGGCGAATGAGCAAACCTGAATTTATTACTTCACATTCAAACATCGCATTTCAAAAAGAATTACAGAATCGGAAAATGCAATTTGAAATTCTTTTCTCAAAAGGCATAGTTATTTGTGCGTGGGATGCCCCCAAATGGACTTACAAAGGAGCAAGCGTAAATTTCAACTGCCTAGTTAAATCCAAGAACGATCAGCACCGTCTTTATCATTCAAATGGCAACCCTATTTCTGGCGACGTTGGAGATCTTCTCCGCTGCTATGTTACTGAAATGATATCCAGCAAGGCTAGTATAGAGTTACTAACTGGAAGGATATTATCATTTAAGATACTTTATCGAGTTCTGGGAAACAGCATATCTCGCTGGAGTCACGTTACGCATTCTGATTTACTAGTAGCATTAACTGAAGTCACAGAAACTTATCGAAAGACAACGTCACGCTACCATCGCGCTAACGACCTAAAAGCAACCCACAAATACCTCAGAACAATAAAGACGTTCTGTGACAATGACTTATTATATTTCGTGGATAACCGCTCAAGTTGGAGTCATGGCCTGAAAAACCCCGAGCGTGAGAGAGAGGAAGAAAGGCTAAAGGACATAAACCATCAAGGAGGTAAATATCCAACCGGACTAGAGGAAGCAATTGGTGCACTTAAAGCCAAACTGACACTTGAAAAAACCACTGACGGCGAAGAGAGCTCGGACTCTATCCTTATAAACGTTCACACTTTCAGCTTTTCTTTAGGACTGAGGTCTGGCGAATTAGCAAGACTACCAATATTTGCATACGACTTTGATGAGCGCTCAAACACTGGAATAATACGCAATTTTGTAGAAAAAGGTGCCGATCCACTTGCAATGCCGATCCCTGAAATATGGCACACACCTGTAAAAGAAGCGTATTACTATCTACTTGAAAAATGTGAACCCGCACGACAGCGCGCCCTTGAGATTGAAAACAACGGTTTCGACTTTGTATCAAAACTCATTGAGTCAAAAAATACGCTCTCACCAAAAACTCTCAATACTCTCCATGATGCAGGAATTGATTCAACCAATCTATGCTACCTAGATCTAATTTGCGAAAATTTCGACGTATCCAGAAAATCTTTTATCAGTAAATCGAGATACGGCAGGCACTCGGTATTGCCTCCGTCAACGCGAGCAATCAAGCTTTATAAACTTCTACAGAGAATCTCAAAACTATTGCGCTCCAACGCCGACATACATTCTATCTTTAATGAGCTAGATTTAAACCTAAAGAAAAAAACAGGCATAAAGCATCTAGGTCGTATAGCGGGGCTCCCGAAAGGTAGCTGTATGAGTTGTTCCTCAGTTGCTGAAATACTACGGTATACATGTGAAAATCTATGGCAACTACATGAAGCAGAAGTCTCTTTAGGCGAAATTTGTATTGCAACTAGAGAGCTCTTTTGCTCATGGGCCACCGAGAAGTGTTTGGTTTTAAAAGCTAAAAAAGCCAATAACGCAGGCATGCTTGTAAACTATGATAGCTGGATAAATCAACTATCCACGGAGTATGCATCATATTTATCGCGACACTACAAAGAAAACTGTGACGCTGAAAACATAACCACAGGTAGTTTCTCACATAAAATTTCCTCACGATCTTTTGAAACAATCCTACCTCTAAGCAAACATCTCATAGTGTTTTTTGATGACCAATTAAACAGCACAACAAAATCAAATGGCATATTGCCAAGACCTCTGTTTCTTTCAGACATATATAATTGGCTTTCCACTAAGGGCGGAAAAACAAGCGTTTTCCAAAGACATAATATTCGTGACAATAAATTACAAATTTACAATCTCACCCATCACCAAATAAGACATTGGCTGACCACAGCCATGTTACGTAGTGGTCAAAGTGAAATGTTAACCAACTTGTGGATGGGGCGAAGCACTCAACAAATTCGAAACTATGATCATCGGACACCGAAAGAGCGGGCTGAATATATAAGAAGCAAGACAATGTACTCGAGCCCTTCCCCGCCACCAGATTGGCTCGGTAGAAGAGTGACAGCAATGCGCGATAAAGATTTTACTGAAGCAGAAATAAATGACTATATTGATAGCAAGACAGCCATTCTGCACTTTAGCCCATGGGGATATTGCTCTAGGGACCTAACTATCATGCCATGCACTAAAGGGCTTATGTGTTTGAAGGGCTTTGGAGGTGACTCAGGGTGTTCCAATTTTCATATAGACCCAACTGATCTCGCCGCAAGAGAAAACATCCAAAACACCCTCAGCAACTATCAATCAACGCTATATTCTTTAGAGCCAAGATATGAATCTCTAAAGAGTTCATTTTTTGAAGAACTAGATGACAACCAAACACTTGACCAACATTTACTTCATGTTATCAAAGTAATTAGCGGGTGCCGGGCAGCTCTTCGCGCCTATAACGAGACACCAATTTCTAGTCAAACTGAAACAATTAAGGTTTTTGAGGCTATTAAACATGTGCAAAAATGACCAATGGCATGAAATTGCCACTGATTACCTTAATACTATTATTTCGACACCGAGTAAGTTTGATTTACCCACATGGCGTAGGCTGGAAGAACTTACTAAAAAAAGCAAGGTTACACTCTGGCGGGATAAATTAATATACGATCTTTATCAGCAAGCTCGAATATCTAAGCGTGAGTCGATATTAAATTCATGCGCAGGCAAGTCTAAATATAGACGCTCACTTGAAGATCGTATTACATATTTAGAACTCGAGTTGCGCAAGGCAAACCAGATAATTGATGCTCATATCGTTATGAACCGAGATGTGTTTATCGCATTGCAGCGACTTAATATTGATCCCTTGCTGGTCATGACTGACATAGCCGATATCGAACTACAAGATTAAATGACTGCATCAGCGCAAATTAATTTACAAATAAAACTCAATCTCCAGTTCGGACTACCCCCGCTCCGATAGACATCCCGGCCTTACGTTTGCGAGATCACGGGCCACGGATTCCGCTCATTGAAATACTCTCTCCCAATTGCGGCTGGCAGGTATGATACATGCAAGTGACGCCCCTCCAAAAACGCGGTTACTCACGGCCTCAAGACTGGCTTCTGCGTAGCGCGTAATTTCGACTCCATCTTGGTCTAATAGCATTCCCCAGCTCCTTTTAGAATTGCATGCCCTGCCGCTACATCGTGGGCGGAGACGGGAACTACTGACACCGCTGCAACTGCGTCCCCCGCTGCAACCCTTGCAAGGCGATAAGCAATGCTCGGCATAGGATGAAAAACAGCAGGTGCGCAGAGTTCAGCGTTGATTTCTTGTTTACGAATGGCGGCGGTGCTCACCATGACCTTGCCGCGAGCGTCTAGCTCAACACCGCGAAGGTTGGTTTGAAGGAGTTCTGCGTTATGGCGAATGCCCCTAAGTCCCTCAGTCCAGGCGATACAGTCAGGAGGGCCCTCAACCGTCACAGGTGCATAAACGACGCCAAGGATGGGGACTTCATTTCTAAGCAGAGCAACAGATATTGCAGAGCCCTTGAGTCCATTCAAGAAGTCGGTTGTTCCATCATTAGGGTCCACCACCCAGCAGTATTTGGCACGACTCAGGCTAGCCTCGGTCTCTTCGCCCCAAAAGTCGCATTGATTAATTTCTAGTAGCGCGACACGTAGCCGCTCTTCGATCTCGATGTCGACCGCTGCCTTGTCGCCTGCCCCCCATGGACCCAATGGGCGCTCGCATTCGGCGATAAGCAACTTTCCAGCGTCGAGCACCTCTTCGATAACACGATCAAGCGTTTCCATGTAGTTCATACGATTCGCAGTGGTGTATTAGCAGTTGCCTGGGAAGCAATGAGCTAAGAGCTCTCCTTGTCCTCTGTTGATTAGACGTGCCTTAATTCCGAAAGCTCTAGGGCCATCGTAATCGGCACGTTTGCTGTCTCCGATAAACAGTGCATCGCGAGGCCGGCATTTCAAAACTCGGCAGGTGGTTGCGTAGATTTCAGGGTCTGGCTTGGCCGCGCCAATTTCACAGCTGAAAATGAAATGGTTGACCATAGGCAAGAGGCCCCGCACGGCGGAGCAATATTCGAAAGCGAGGTTGCTGCACACAGCGATCTGAAATCCCAGGCCGCGCCACTCGAGCAGCGTCCGCTGCACGTCGGAGTAAAGAAGAAAGCTGTCTATTTCAGTCTTAATCTGGCGCTCTAGATATGGGGCTAAAAACCCCACATTAAGCTCATTTGCTAAAACACTAATGGGTTCATTGCGGGTAAGGAACGGAAGCCGCATCTCTACGCCTGCCGCATCAGCAAGGCTAGTGTAAGGATTTGTGCGGCGCGGCCTCTTTTCAATCAAGGTGCCGAAGGCGTCGAGAATCAAAGTTTTCATGACTAAGGTGCCGGACAAGACAGTCCCGCCGCGTATATAACCTCGCACACTGCACCGTTCCGTGCAGAGGGATTTCCTGTCACATATTGAGCAAGGTTATCTACGACGTAGGCATATGCTACCGAGGTATCTTGAACATGGCGTTCTGCACGCAATAGCTTTTGCATCTGCCAGGCACTGGTGCCATTCACGTGATCTGGGGTCACTAACATCACGTCCGCGACCCGACAAATTTGGTTCTGACACGCCAACACGTTTTGTAATGATTGAGCATCCGACACGAGCAACATCCTGCTCAGCTCGATGTCTCCTCCGCACTCAACCAGCCGCACATAAAACCAAGGCTGGTGAATTGTGTGCTCTACGGATTTCCACATTCGATGTTCGCTACCGAATAGGGATCCAAGGTCAACCTCTGCCTGCTTGTGAGTTAAAAACATAAAATACCTCGAAACATACTCTAACGAGTATAGCCCTTTACACGCTCGAACGGCTTCATGATTCCTTTTGCGAGAGTGGCAAATGGATCTCAGGGCGGCGGTTGGAATTGCGATTCGAAAGATCAGGATTTCTCGTGCGGTGCCACAAGAGGGGCTAGGGCCGAGTCAGTCTTATGTGAGTGACGTTGAGCGAGGGATGAAATCACCATCTATTGAGAAGATCGACGACATCGCGACAGTGTTGGGAGTCCATCCGGTTACCCTTCTTGCCTATGCCTATGTTCAGGCCGGAGTCCCGCCGAGCGATTTGCTTGAGCGAATCCACTTTGAGTTATCGGAGCTTGAGTGAAGCGCTCCAGCTTCCCTCAAATCGGCCGCGCTCGAAACATCGCCGTCAATGAATTTTAGACATTGCCCCAGGTTTGTCCGGTCAATGAATCGGCCCAGGCTTTCCAAACGAAACTGATACGGCAGAAATTGATGAGTTAACGTCGCCGATTTCTTGGGTACCCGATGACTGCTTCGGCAGGTTAGCGACCACTGCTCTGGCTAACCATCCTTGTCCTTCCACACGTGGAGGACTTGCCATGAACATCATCGCTACCTGCAGCCGTCAGCTCTGGAACAAAGGAAAATTGGTCGGGCAGAAACCCCCGCTACGACTGAGAGATACCTCGGCAATCCGAGTAAGGCTGCAAATTGCAGAAAGAACCCGGGATCTGGCTCTCTTCGATCTGCCGATCGACAGCAAGCTTCGAGCCTGCGACTTAACCAAACTTCGTGTGCGCGACGCTGCTTATGGTGAGCCCGTCTCATCACGAGCCATGGTTAACCAGCTTAAGAATTAACAGTATGTCTTGGCCTTTCATCATTACAGCCTCCGTCGACTGTCCATGGACTGTGGACGGCTTGCCGGCAGGATAGCTCACCCGTCATGCCTCGCAATCACTGCAAAGAGGCTTCTCACGCCGGCATTCTTGGCAAGGGTAGAGCTGATCATAGAGGATCGCCCACTAACACTGCGGCGTCCGTATCGCCCTCACGGCCTTCTTGAGGCGTCCATTCAAGACTGGCTGTTTTGTCGGTGAGACTTACGTAGAGACTGCGGTCGATGCACTCCACCATAGCGCCTTTGGCTACGGCGTGCAGTAACGACTCAGTCCACTCCACTACTTCGTAGTTGAATACCTGAGCAGTGATATCTTCGCCCTCGTCGTGATGCAGCATATTGGCATAGGCCTCACTGCACGCTTTCTTCGCTGCATTGCAGCGGATTTCGATAGCGTTCTTGCCGGGTTGGTCATAGCCCGCCACTGTCTTCCAACTCCCCCAGATCCGTAAGTCGCCCTGATGTTCCTGCACTGTTAGTGGGGGCACAGTCACGACATGAGATTGTCCAATAGGCGCAGGAGAGGCATACCAAAGGACCACATAAGTGGCCACCAGAGCAGAAGCGAGGGAGACAATGAGGTAGCGAAGAATGGGCATGGTCGAGTTCCTTTCGAAAGTCTGGCCGTCCTAGCCAGCTGTACTGTGAGTGTAGAAAATGACTGTAGCCCAAGTTAGACGCAAACTCATGCAGGTGCGAGCCGATCGCTATGATCGAACCGCCCCCGCTAACTCACTAAATGCATTTTCTGCAGGTATCCCGCGTGACCGATACAACTGTCTCAGAAGCCGAAATGCACCGCGCATTCGGCCTTGATCAGATACATGAGAAACAGCCCGCTAAAAAGACAAATCCATTTTCCATCTACACGGTTGCTGAGCTGAGCGTACGTGAGAATGGTGGAAAGCCTTTCCGCTTCGAGCACCAATCAAACTCCATTAGCACGCTGACAGCCCAACTCGAGGCCGAAAAAGCTGCGCGGGACAAAGGCTATGAGGTTTGGGTCGTGCTGGATATTCGGCAGGTTTCAACCTGACATCTCGTGGCCTCTCTCGGCATATTGTGCTCGCGCGCCTCTCCGCACCCTATCGCAGCCAATTGGCAGTAAGCGGCCATGCTTTGGGCGTGCATCCTGTTGCCACAGTTGGCCATGGACGGAGTTTTGCGTCACTGCTCTGACCCTGAGCGCCCATTGGTACTGCTCAGCGGCCCGGCGCAGCGCCGAGTCATACAGGCGGTCAACTCCTCAGCCCGCTCAATAGGTTTAAGACCCGGGCAGTCCCTTACTACAGCCCAAGCACTGGCCGTGGAGTTCGCGTCTGCTGACTACGACCAGACGGAAATCGAAAAGTGGCAGCAGTTCTTGGCTGCCTGGGCATATGGGTTCAGCGCACAAGTCAGCCTGCACTACCCGCGCTGCCTGCTGCTTGAGGTGCAGTCCAGCTTTGGTCTGTTCGGCCCGTGGCCACGATTTGAAACACGACTGCGTGACGAGCTCACAGCTCTGGGCTTCCAGCATCGCATCACCCTAGCTACCAACCCAGCGGCTGCACGGATGCTCTCGAACTGCCGGGATGGCTTGGCGGTTGTCGATGATAAATCGTTACAGGAAGCGCTCTACCCTTTGCCAGTAGAGCGGCTGGGGTTGTCCGAGAAAGTGGCGACTGCGTTTGCTCGAATGGGACTGCGTAACTTGCAGCAGCTTGTGGCCCTCCCCCGCAGCAGCCTGGCAAAGCGCTTTCCCGCCGAGGTTCTACTTCATTGCGGATTCCACGACACTTGGACACTCAGCCCACGATCATTTGGACACTCGTTCCATGCTCACTTGGACACCTGATCCACGTCCACTTGGACAGGCAGTCGGAGCGCAGCGACGCAGGTTTGCATTGTTAGTCTGAAGTCTCTGTCGCCGTCAATTTCGTTGCGCGTCTGCGCATCGATTCGCCCTTCAGTTCGATCCGATAAGCGTTGTGCACCAGCCGGTCGAGGATCGCATCGCCCAAGGTCGGATCGCCGATCAGTGCGTGCCATTTGTCCACTGGCATCTGGCTGGTCACTAGCGTCGAGCGGTTGCCGTAGCGGTCGTCCAGCAGTTCAAGCATGTCGCGCCGTTGCGCAGCGGTAAACGGCGCCAGGCCCCAGTCGTCCAGGATCAGCAAGTCGGTCTTGGCATAACCCGCCATCAGTTTCGCGAAGCGGCCGTCGCCGTGGGCCAGGCCTAGTTCTTCCATCAAGCGCGGCAAGCGCAGATATCGCACGCTGTAACCGTCGCGGCAGGCCTTATGAGCCAGCGCGCAGGCGAGCCAGGTTTTGCCTACGCCAGTTGGGCCGCCGATGATCAGGTTCAGGCCGTCGCGCAGCCACTGGCCGCTACCCAGTTGCAGGATCAGAGATTTGTCCAGGCCGCGCGGGCTGCGGTAGTCGATGTCTTCCAGGCAGGCGTTATGGCGCAGT
This sequence comes from Pseudomonas taeanensis MS-3, assembly GCF_000498575.2. Classification (GTDB taxonomy): domain Bacteria; phylum Pseudomonadota; class Gammaproteobacteria; order Pseudomonadales; family Pseudomonadaceae; genus Aquipseudomonas; species Aquipseudomonas taeanensis. The sequence goes on along the minus strand of NZ_AWSQ01000001.1, from coordinate 892,491 downwards.
CGTGCGGCCTTGAGGCGAGTAGTCAGGCGTGCGTCTTCGCGCTCGGTCAGCTCGCGGTCGACCATCAGACCGAGGCGTTCGTCGAAGCTAAGATCGTTGATGTCAGGCGTTGCGTGTTGTTCGCCAAGCGCCTTGATCATGCCGTGCAGGCGCAGGGTTTGTAGCTTGTCGAGTGTCGGGTTGGGCAGCATTTTGGTGCTCCTTTTTCAGGTCAGTGGTAGTAGCCAGGGCCGCGCAGGTTGATGTGTTCTTCGGGCAGTAACGGCAGGTTTTGCTGGGCAAGCGGCAGCCGTTCCAGCCCTTGGCGCAGGATCGATTCCAGGCTTTTATAGCTGCACGCGCCCAGTGCCAGCGCTCGCTGGCAAGCGGCTTCCAGCCGCTCTTCGCCGTGCTGTTTGCTCAGGCGCAGGATCCCCAGGCAGGCGCGGAAGCCGTGCTGCGGATGGATTCGGCGTTCGAGGATATGAGCGATGACACCAGCGGTGTTCGGCCCGGTCTGCTCAGCCCAGTGGATCAGTCGCTGCGGCGTCCATTCAGCATGTTCGCGGTGACTTTTGGGCATGTGCTCGGTTTGGGTGGTGTGGCGGCCTTTGTGCGGCGAGCGCAGATGGCTGGCCACACGCTGGTTGGCGTGGAAGCACTCGACGGTCTTCGCGGTTAGCCGCACTTCGAGTTGGTGTTTCACCAGCTGGTACGGCACCGAGTAGTAATGGCCGTCGACCTCGACGTGGTAGTCGATGTGCACCCTCACCTTTTTCCATTCGGCGTAGACATACGGATGTTCTGGTAGCGGTTGCAGTGCGGGTTGGTCGATGGTCTCGAAGGCCGAGCGGCGTGAGCCGGGCAGCTTCTTGAAGGGCTTCTGATTGAGGCGATCCAGCAGCAGCGCGATGGCTGTGTTGAGTTCGCCCAAGGAGAAGAACTGGCGGTTGCGCAGCACCGCCAGGATCCACCGCTCGACGACCTGTACGCCGACTTCAACCTTGGCTTTGTCCTTGGGTTTACGCGAGCGCGCGGGCAGCACGGCTACGCCGTAATGCTCGGCGAGATCGCGGTAACTGGGGTTGATATCCGGCTCGTAGCGATGCGCCTTGGTGACGCCGCTGCGCAGATTGTCCGGTACCAGGATCTGCGATGTACCGCCGAGAAAGGCGAAGCAGCGTACGTGCGAGCCCAGCCAGTCAGGCAGCTTCTGCGACCAGGTGGCCTCGGCGAAGGTGTAGCTGGACGCGCCGAGAACGGCGACGAAGATCTGCGTCTGGCGGATCTCGCCGGTTCGCCGATCAATGACCGGCACGGTCTGGCCGGCGTAATCGACAAACAGCTTTTCGCCAGCACGGTGTTCCTGGCGCATGACCACGTCGACCTTGGCAGCCCAGAGGCGGTAGTGCTCGCAGAACCAGCTGTATTGGAAGCCTTGCGGATGGGTGAGCCGATACTCTTGCCAGAGCAGGGCCAAGGTGACGCCGGGGCGACGTAACTCGGCATGGACATGAGCCCAGTCCGGCATCGGACGTTGATCGCTAGGAACCGTCGGCGCTGGCGGGAACAGACATCGCTCCAGTTCGGCGTCCGACAACTGCGTGGGCCAAGTCAGCCCGCAAGCGTTGAAGCGGTGCAGGTAATTGCCGGCACTGCCGCTGCTGATGCGTAGGCTGGTGGCAATTTTGCGCACGGACAGGCCGGCGTCGAACTTTAGGCGTAGTACCTCTCGGATTTTACGCATGGATATACGCTCCACGACGACCTCTTCGCTTCGAGAAAAGAGGTCGATGGTAGTGAATAATCCTGCGTTGCTGCCTGCCTGAGCGTGGGGTCGGATCAGTGAGAGATCACTGTCCAAGTGCTCGTGGAATCAGTGTCCAAGGGGCCGTGGAATGAGTGTCCAAGTCAGCGTGGAATCGCTGTCCAAGTGTTCGTGGACTGGGTGTCCAAGTGCGCATGGAATCCCCAACTTCATCTCGACACATTGTTCGGTCGTCGCCCACTCGCCCTGGATTTTTATCCGCATTGGCAAATTGCTGCGGTCGTTGGAGTGACCGGACTCCGCCGACTGAGCGACTTCTGGAAGCTGGTTTCAATCCAGAAATGAAGCAAGTTCGAATGGTGCTTGTACTGACGGAACAGCTAGTGGGTTTGCTGCGAGAGACGCTGCGCTCGATGAGAGCCAAGACTTCTCAGGATCTGAGAGAGATTGGAGACTGCAATCACGTCACGGTGTTCGGCATAGTGACTGGAAGACAACGCCCCTCAACAGCCTCAGGCGTCACCTTCGTAACCCTTGAAGACGAATTCGGCATGATTAATGTAATTGTTTGGCGTGACCTTGCTGAGCAGTACAGGCCTGCGTTGATGCACTCGAAACTTTTGCAGGTGAAAGGCAAACTGGAGGATGAGTCTGGTGTAATGCACTTGATCGCTGGTCATCTGAAAGATCGAAGCGACCTGCTCGAAGGACTTGATGTACGAAGTAGGAATTTTCACTGAGACCGAAACATAAAAACCACTCCATCAGACTGCTTTCGGCCGATTCTGTTGAAAAAGTCGGTCTTGGCCGGAGCCGCCTTTCCAGAGCTCAGAAAACGCACGCTTTGGGCATTGCTGCGTGAAAACCAAGGCAGTTCAGTCTCCCGTACGACTCAGATTTCAACCTAGGTAACGCTCTTTTGTGGGCAGAAATCGCAAAGGGACTTTTTCAACAGAATCGGCCGGAAGCGGCCTGTCGTAAATGGCGGCAATCCTCGTAGGCAACGCCGAACTTACTCTAAGGTCGAACCGAAAATAGGCGCTGGTCGTAGGCGAAGTCAAGTACGTCGATAATCCGAACCTCGGCCATCGCCGGGTGGCGCGGGTTGAGCATGATGTTACGGTCTAGAGGCATTACCGCCGAAGGGACGATCAAGCCCAGTTGCTCATTGCGGGCAAGCCATGTCGTGCCATAGCCCATGCTTGGGCGATCTGCTGGCAGAGAGGCCCAACCCACTGGCAACAGGTTCAGGGCGGGCTCAAGGTAGAGGTCAGGGCGATCCGGTAGTTCGAGGACGGTAATTTTCATGGGAATATCCGGCCTCCGGGTCTGATGCACGAAGGTTTCCAGGCAGCAGATGGAGGGCGACAAGCCGAGGTAAACGGCTGGCACCTCGGCGTCATTCCAGCGCCCGCCCTCAATTGCCGCCCCTTTCCCCGAGAGGTCATGCGCGCGACTTGCCTTGGAGACTCGCCATGCCCGCATCAGGCCACACCGCCCCACTCGATGGCATGCAACACCCGGCGCACCTGGCGTGCCCCCAGCTCGGTCTCGCAAAGCGAGAGTGGCGTTTTCCCCCCAAGGGCATCATTGGGAGATGACATCCAGGCGCCCGCGACTGTTTTATCTTCAAAAACTTCCTCTGCAAGAACGGCAACCTGAGCCAGACGGTCGATGCGCTCGGAGACAACTGAGTCGAGAGGGGCCTTGCTCTTGATCCGGCGCTCAACCGTTGAGTTCGAGGAATTGGCCAGGAGTGCCAAGGCTGGATTGGTGAGGTTGAATGTTCTTTTGACCTCTATCAGCCAGACGGCCTCGAAACCGGAGTTGATCTGGCGAAGCCGTTCTTGCTCGGTTTGAGCACTGAGGCTATGAGCCATTCTCCAAAAGCTGTGGGCAAGAGCCCCGGTACCTAAGGAGCGTTTTTTGAGTGCTTTAGCTTCTGCTTCCATTTCATATGCCGCCAAATGACGTTTCTCGTTCCTTCAGATGATAGCACGCGCTCGGCACCACTTTTCTGCCCCCAGAACTAAGCCGGATAATGCCGATCCCTTCAGGCTTCTGGACTGGGTGGGTAATTGCACAGACTTGCCCACCCATTTGCATTTGACCTGACCAGTCATTTGCATCGGATTTGACCGGCATGCTTCGTGGCCCTGACTGGCAGAGAACGGCCAAGAACTGACTGTTGGAGCCGGCAAGATCGGTCCCACGCCGCCATCCGATATGGCACGATTAGATATCCTGTGTACGGCATAGAGCAGCCGGATGATGGATACCGAAGGCGCGGCGGCGCGGTGACTCTTCGTCTGAAGAAAGCATCGCCGCGCGAATTTCAAAGCTTGCCAAGTTCTTCTTCCAACCTGGTGGCCTCGGGCACTCCGAGCGCGATCAACGCAGCGACAATATGGTCGATGGTAGATCGCAGCGGTGCATGATGACTGACACTGGCTGGGCTGCACTCCCGTATTGCTTCTATCAACAAGCACCAACGGCGGCCCACACCGTGGTCGATCCATAGCGGCCGGAAATCAGGATAGGCCTCAATCCATACGCTTCCGGCCCCGACGAGTACGTCCAGTTGCTCGGCTCGTGGCGCAACCTCAAACAGGTTTAGTAGCAGCAGGGCGACGAAGGGTGACGGCCCTTTGCTGATCAGTTTGCCCAGAACAGGGAGAAACGGATCGACTCGCCCTATGCCCTTCTCAAACAGGTAGCACTTCGATCCCTGCCCGTACATATGGTCGTTAAAGAACAAGACGGCGATTGCTGGGCCAATGTGCATTTCGATGGACAAGTCCCTGCTTCGGCTGAGACGCTCCCATCCACGCGTGGTCAGCATGTGATCGGCGAGTGTGCTCCGAATGTCTAAGGCCACCTGCGTCGGAATGTGGTCGCCCTCGAAGTACACCGCGTCGATGCAGCGCAAGAAATCGACGAGTACGTCGAAGAAATTCCGGTCTGGAAGCGCAATGATGTGCCGGACGGCGAGTTCAGTGGCCTCAGACGTTGACAGACCGACAACGCAGCGTGCAACCGCCGCAAAGAACGTATCGTTCCACTCAGATGGCGGATGGTCCGTTTCGTCTCCGTTGTCTAGGCTCGCTCTATTCGCGAGGGCCGTCCAAGGCATGTAGGCTTTCACGATCTCACTGAGCCAAGGGCGCGTGTCATCGTGGGAAAGAGCGCGCACTTGTTGCAACCAGAGAGCCGCAGCTTGATGATTTAAATGCTCTGTTGGCGAAGGTGCCGGCGCTTTTGATGGTTCCGGTGTAGCAATCCGGGTTCCATGTATGCGTAGTCGCCTTCTCGGCCGAGCTTGCTCTACCGGAAATGCCGGCCACGCTGGCTCCGTGCCTTCGCCTCCAAGCCATGCCATCTCAGCGGCAACGGCAGCCCGTGCCCGCTCATGACTTCGCGCTTTGCGAGCGTCGACCTCTTCTTGCGACGCATCCCAAGCTTGGTTCTCCACGACACTAGCGCTGAATGCACACCGGAGCACAGCTCTCGGTAGGCGACTATCAACGTCCGCTAGGACTGCGGCGGACGTTCCGAAGCCATGCGCGGCAGCGTGGTTTCCTGTTGCCGCTACCTCAAGAAGCGACCGCACGTGTTCCGGAGTTGACCGAGGTCGCAAGGCGTGGGTCAACCCGGCATAGGCGATTGCGGTCGGATTGAAGCGCAGCCCCCCTCGTATCTGATGCGCAGAATCGTCGTCGAGAACAGCAAGCGTCTTGTCCAGTTGTGATCGCGCCCATTCTCCGTGCTCGGCGCGCAAGGCGTCATCACCGTCCCGCATGACGATCATCGCGGCCGCCACAACCGCTTCCTCTTGCATGCGCCGCTCTCCGCCGTCGTCCTCGGATTCGACTCTCGCCGTAGCCGTCACAGAACGCCGCGCCCAAGCCACCGCTGCCGACCGACCTTCTGGTAGCAACCGGGCGGAATCGTCGACCGCAAGGGTCAACGCAGACTGCGTGGCGAAATCTGACTCTCGCTCAGTCGCTGCGTCTCGCAAAGCTTGTAGATGGGTCCGCTCTGTCGCTGGCGATAAATACTTGCGCGCAGTCGCGGATGATCCGTCCTTGAGCATCACTTCGACTTCTTGCCAATTTCCGGCATCCGAGAGATTCAGTGCGTATCGAACCATGAATTCCGGGTTGCCCAGATGCGCGCTCGCGGCAGGTTCGCCCAGATGTGCTGCCGCGGTCGTCAACAGAGTCCTCAGTGTCGCGAGTTGATCCGGGGATGCCAGGAACGTGAAGTTGCCAATCAGGTCGTCGAGCGTAGTCTGTCGCGATGGCCGGCGCTTCAGATCAGCGGCGGTCACGCTGCCGAGCGGTTCGCTACGCAAGGCGCCAAGCCCGAAGAAGTCTGGCATTTCGACGCGATCATGCACCTGACGCGTGTGATCAATGCACAGCAGTTCGGGGCAACCGAGAAGGGCCGCTGCCACGTCAAGCGATTTTGGCCAATGCGAGATGATGAGGTCAACCGCCACCAGCAAATACGCAGCGCACGAGCCCTGCGGCCCGAGCACGTCCGTCAGGACAGCTTCAAATGCTTCGCCTGCCTCGATGCGGCGGTGCGCCCATGCTTCGAGGGCCATCAGCGCGGATGTGACGGCGTAGAAGTTGCTGTTGCGCGACCAAAAGTAGGTCTGCGTCCACGGGAACGTACGTGCACCTCCCGGCAAAGCCAAGTCGAACCCATTCGTCCTGGGGTCAGCACCGCGGCTTCCGTGTGCGACTGCGTGTGTGACCAAACGATGAACCAAGGCCAATCCGTCCTTGGGCGAGTTAGTCAATAAATCGAGGAATGGGCCTCGTGCCGGCGATGCCTGAAGGAACTCGTGATCGAGATAAGTAAACGCCTCTTCGCGCTCCCGGCCAAAGTGGTGCTCGCGTGGCCGGGGCCTTGCGATCAACGCCTGCGCGGTCAGGTTAGCCAGCTCTGCTGGGGCTGCTTGCGCCAGCGTGCCGCGCATCCTCAGGATGCTGCGCACGATGTCTTCGCTGTGCTCGCTCTTTCCCACTGCCGTCAGGTATTCAGCGGCCAACTCCGGCGTTGTCCGCGCGAACATGACGAACGCATCGCGAAGGTCCGATTTCAGGGACTGGAGCCCGTCGCGATCAAGGTGTGCCCAGAGCACAGGGCCCTCGCTCGGCGTCAGCATTGCGTCTCTTGGCTCCAACAACCTCAGCCAACGATAGATCTGCCGTGTCGTAAACGGCGTGATGTCGGTGGCGCCAAGCGTGCCAACCGAGAATCCCGCATATAGCTGAACGATCTCTGGAATAGCCTCGCAGGGAACGCTATCTCCGATAACCAAGAGCCAGACAATCAACGTCGTCCATGCAGGGCCGCGCGGGACGTTGATCGATGCAGGTATAAGCGTGGGGTCGACGCCCGCAGCCGCGAAGACCTTTGCAGCCGGAAGCACGTCGACAGCTATGACCGTTCGGATAAGTTCGCGCAGCAGTGCGGCGCCATTGTCGAGAAGCTCGGTGGATGCGCGTTGGAGAACTGCTCCCGCAGCTTCGGATCGAGCTAATGCGAGCAACGCGGAGCGGCGCCAAGAGCGATGAACTCCCGCTTGACTCAGCCGATCAACGAGCGCGTGCCACCTCACGCCATCAGACGACCGCTCGATTGCCATGCGCGCCGCCAGCTCAACGGCACGTGCAAATATCGCCGTTGCCGGCCGATCTAGTTGCAGCCTATCGACGAGTTCGGAGTCGGCGTGCAGGGCGCTCGCGATCGCCCACTCGCACAGTACGTCATGACGAAACGCGACCCGGTCAATACTCAAATCCCGCAGAGTGCCGCTAGACACAAGCGCATCGATCGCCGCCGCAGGCTGGCCTGTAACGTCGAGAAAGTCGGCGCCAGACAAGGTCTGCGCTACTGCGCTTCGCAACAGCCGAGTCCGATCACGCCACCCGGCGTCGCGTCCGCCGTCCGCACTGGTCCACCACTGCTCGGCCATATCGATTTCAGTGCGCGGTACTGGATCAGATGCTGGCTGACTCGCCAGCCATGCGAGGCGAAATAGGTTTCTGGCAACCTGGCGTGCGGGATGCCCGTCCGTCAAAAGGGGCGCAAGCGAAGGATCAGTCACCTTCAGCTGCTCAATCTCCACCTCGCTCAGTTCACCTATCGTGATCGGGTCAGTTTGGCCCAGGCGTGCAAGTGCATCACTTGGCAGCCAGCTAGGCTCATCAATCCCAAACTCGCGCCGAGCCGTCGCGACCACAGCTACTCCCGGAACGAAAGAGGCTTCCCCAACTACATCGACGACCGTGAGCCTCTCTTCTGGGCTGAAAGAGTCGAGGTTGTCGACGAAGATCGTAGCGCCGCCGTCATTAGCCAGTTCTACGAGCAATTCGCGAAGTGTTCCGTCGAAGCCGAGTTGTGCGCGCAACGCAGTCCACCCGCGCGGAACACATCGTCCTGGACTGAGAACGATGACCTGACTTTCGGCTTGCATGGCCTCGGCCATCTGCCGTAGAACCCCCGATTTGCCGACGCCTGCATCACCACGGACCTCCACATAGCGTCCACGATCCAACGCTTCACGCGTTGCGGCAACGCGCTCTTGCCGTGCAAGTACAACGCGGCCTACACGGTTACGAATATCAGCAAGTGCCAGCCGGGATGACTCGGCTAGCGCTGCGCGGGCCGTCGCGTGCCGACGTTCGCCTAGGAGTCGATAGCCCAGCAGTACCAGAGCATGCAGTGCTGTCTCGCGGGTTCTGTCGCCGCCGCCTTTCGCCACATCGATTGCTAGTTCAATGAGGCTGACCCAGAAGGCCCCGGCCAGCGATCCATCGTCGGTATGCAGCACACGTACTGCGCGCTCTAGCGCCAAGTCATGCGATGCCGAGCCTGGAGCCGTAAAGTCGAAAGTCAGAATCTGAAGTCGGCGCAACAACAACCAGACGGTCTCGTTGTCGTCTGATGAGCCTTCGTTTCGCAGGTGGCTTTTGAACGTCTTGACGAACGCGCGCATGTCGTCGTTTGCCACGCCAGCTAGATCAATCTGCGCGGCAAACGTAGCTGCGTCGCCAATCTGCCGTGCGAGCGTAAGTACATCCTGATATGCCCCATCGATCTTGCGCGATCCCTTCGTCGTCGCAATCGCCAGCTCGTACCGCTGCGTCAGGAAGTCAGGTCGTTGCGACGCTTTGACGATTTGGCCTACGACTTTGCGAAAGACGGGGTCGGCGGCGGCGAAGGTGATGGATCGCTTGACCTGAACCTCCAGGACCGCCGGCTTCCCGGACACGTTGTCGTGGGCGTGGATTACCACGTCGTCAAGTGGACGCCCCGCATTTGCCTGCTGTAGCGCAACTCGATCTATCGTAGTGCCAGGAAGGCCCCGGGCAGGTGCCCCGGCGAGCATGGCTAGCAAGTATGAAGCACCAACCTGTGCCTCGAAATGGGTGCCCGCGGGCCCGCTGGCCAACGTGCTAGTTCCGAGATCGCCTTCGCCAGGAGGTGTTTCTGGTCGACTCATTGCTTAGTCTGCTCCTTGCTTTCGAGGTTGACACTAATCTCGGTCGCTGCGCCGATGGAAACTGCATTTAGTTGGAGCACCGACGCTCGAGTAAGGTTTTCGAAGTACGATACTGCTGCGAGGTTGTCACACACCCGACAGTGTCGAAGTTCTTCCTCTCGAATAAAAGCAGTCATGCTAGCGAAAAGGCATATGCGTCTGCTTTGGCCAAGCAGCAGTCATCTGATGGAAAGTGCTGAGCGTCCGCAATTGGCCCAGAGTGTGTAAAAAAACTTTCTTATCTTGCGTGCTTCAGCCCATTGCTCCTGGGCGCGGCGATTTCCCGAATATTTACCACGATCAGCGCCGGTAACGCTTCAGAGCGCGTATGAAACGCTTTGGCACCTCTTGGGGCAGTAAAAGCCGGGCTTTTACGCCGCCATCGCCTTCAACAAGCCTTCGGTGCCGATGATTTTCATCACCCGCTTCAAGTTGTAGGCGAGCACATTCAGGCCCATTTCTGCGCTCACCCCGTTCAGTTTTCGAGTCAGGAAGTGCGTTGCCCCCATCCATTGCTTGAGCGTCCCGAAGGGATGCTCAACAGTTCTTTTTCGAATCTTCATTATCTCTGGCGCGCGGCTCAACCGGCCCTGCATTTCCTCCAGCACCGATTCATGCTCCCAGCGCTTTACTCGCCGATTTGTGCTTGGAGTGCACTGGGTTTTCAGCCTGCAACTCTGGCATTTTGAACTCCAGTAGCAGTGCATAGTCATGCCTTTCTCAATGCTGGAGAAACGCCAGATCAGTGCCTCTCCAGCCGGGCAGGTGTATTCGTTTTTCGTCGAGTCATAAACGAAAGCATCTTTGTTGAACCGGCCATCAGCCTTGGCGCTTGAAGTCATCGGCTTTGGCACATAGGTGGTGATGTTTGCATCGTGACAGGCAAGGATTTCTTCACCCTTGAAGTAGCCTCGGTCGGCGACTACCGACAACGTTTCTGCGCCGATGGCTTCCCGAGCTTGCTTCGCCATCGAGCTGAGTTGGTCACGGTCAGAACCTCTGTTGGTGACCTCGTGAGCAACGATCAAATGGTGCTGCGTATCGACCGCCGTCTGCACGTTGTAGCCGACGATACCACTGCCGCGCGTCATCATTGGGCGGGCATCCGGGTCGGTCAGCGAAACCTGTTTGTCTGGCGATTCGTTGAGCTGAGATTCGATCCCCTGAAGCTCTTTCATCTGCGCTTTGAGCTTGACGATTTTATCTTCCAGGCTGGCAGTGTCTGGCGCGGCGGCGCTAGGAATCTGTCGATCAGCCGCATCGAGCGCAGCCAAATAACGGCTGATGCCCGCCTCGATTTCTTCCATGCGCCGCTTCAGTTTGGCGCTGGTGAAGTTGCGGTCGCGGTTATTCACCGCCTTGAATTTGCTGCCGTCGATAGCGACCAGGTTATTGCTAAACAACCCCAGCTGCTGGCAGAGCAAAACGAACTGGCGGCAGACGCCGCGAATAGCTTTGCTGTTGTCTTTTCGGAAGTTGGCGATGGTTTTGAAGTCGGGCATTAAGCGCCCGGTTAACCACATCAGCTCGACGTTGCGCTGGGCTTCACGCTCAAGACGTCGGCTCGACTGGATGCGGTTCAGGTAGCCGTAGATATAGATCTTCAGCAGGGTCGCGGGGTGGTAGGCAGGTCTGCCGGTTTCGGCTGGAATGGCGCCATCAAAACCTAGCGTGGCTAGGTCGAGTTCGTCGACGAAGACATCGACCACACGTACCGGATTGGTATCGCTGACGTAGTCGTCGAGGCTTTCGGGAAGTAAGGTGCTTTGACCTCGGTGTTCACCCTGGATAAACCGTTTCATGGGCGTCCCTTGCGATGAGATTCTCGGAAATCATAGCAAGGGTTTACCGGGACGTTTTTACACACTCTGGGCCGATTTCTGCCTTTCGTGACCGGCAGCTTCGGGTCGATTGCGGCCGGTCGTGACTGGCCGGAGTCGACCCTAAACGGCCGTTGGACAAAGGCAGAAAACGGCCAAAATCGGACCGCCAGCTGGAAGGTTCACAGGCAAGCAGTCGCAATCAGGACCCGCCTCTAGGTTGACAGGGGGCTAGCAGGCTGAGATTTTCTAGCCAGCACACAACGGAATGGACGCCCATGTCGCGCAAAGACCTCGAAGCCAAGAAGCGGCACCATCACGTCTGGGCGAAGTACCTAGCTCGCTGGGGTAACGGCACGAAGAATGTTTTCTACACCACTAAGACAGGGAAGTTTGCCCACGATAGCGTGCGTGCCATTGTGGCCGACGACTATTTCTACAAGACCACCGCGCTTAGCAGTAAGCATGTCGAGGTGATTAAAAGCTTCTCCCTACAAAGCCCCGATCATCTGCACCAACAGCACATGTCATACCTTAATGATTTTCTGAAGATGCAGCAGGTTGAGGAGATCTACCGCAAGTCTGGTTTTCAGAATCGGGAAGCCGAACTGCGTCTCCATGCAATGAAGTGCAACCCACTGGAAAATCTCCACGCATCCCACGAAGAAATGGCGCGTCCAGTGTTGGCTGCGCTCGCTGATGAGCGCCTCGATGTGTTACGGGATAAGCAGCGAATGATCGAGTTTATGGCGTTCTTCGGTCACCAGATCTCCCGTACGAAGACTTTCCGAGACGGCGTGATCAAGGTTCTATCGCGGCGCAACGCCATGGAGATTGAAGTGGCCGATGCAATGGTGCATGCGTGGTGGTTCCTGAGCTACATGTTCGGCATGAATATCGGGCTCAGCTTGTACCTAGATCGTCACAACGCGAGACATGCATTGTTGGTAAATGACACCAATATGCCTTTCATTACTTCCGACCAGCCTGTCGTTAATGTGCACTCATGCATCTCAGAGACAGGGTTCGCCGCGCCTACGCATGCCGACTTCTACTACCCAATCTCGCCACGGGTCGCCTATATCATCTGCGATTCCGAACGGTTCACAGAGGACAAGAACGAGGTTGATGAGGCCACTGTCGCGGAACTCAATACCAAGGTGGCGGCCCAGGCCATGGTGCACATCATCGGTGATAGTGAGAACGCCATTCGCCCCTTCCAAAAGTACATCGGACGGCGCTACCAGAAAGCCTCTAATGGTTACGTCATGGTCTGACTGTAAACCAAGCGCAGCGCAGTGGCCTTTCGGACGAGCCTAGGCGGTCAGGCTGGGTCGGTATCTGTCCGTCACGAGCGACTGGGATCGGCCCAGACCGTGTAAAAACGCAGCGGGTGATGGATAGCTGGAAATTGGATTGTTTTAGCGGCACCCAGAGACCCTGCGGGCTCTTGGTGTGTCGATTCGAGGCATCCCGCTGACTTGGGGCAAGTGCGGCCTCCACGAGGCTGTGCGGCGAGTTAAGTGGACAGCCAACGGGATTTCAGGCCCTCATTGCCGCCATCAGCACACGATTGCCCAGCAGGTTCAGCACTCGTTTGAAGTTGTAGGCGAGCACGTGCAGGCTCATTTCCGTGCTCACCCGGTCGAGCGTTCGGGTGAGGAAATGAGTGGCGCCCATCCAGGCCTTCAACGTGCCGAACGGATGCTCCACCGTCTGACGGCGGATGCGCATCATCTCCGGTGCCTGATCCAGGCGAGTCTGCATCGCATCAAGCACCGACTCATGCTCCCAGCGACTCACCCGGCGCTGTGCGCTCGGTGTGCACTGCTCTTTCAACGCACACCTTTGGCAGTTCGAACTCCAGTAACGGTGCAGCTTTAGTCCTTTCTCGACATGTGAGAAGCGCCAGATCAGGCTTTGCCCTGCAGGGCATCGGTACTCGTTCTTGGCAGCGTCATAGATGAAATCCCCTTTACCAAAGCGGCCAGCCGCTGTTGCTCCCGAAGTCAGCGTTTTGGGCACGAAAGCGGTGATGCCAGCTTCGTGGCAGGCAAGGATTTCCTCGCTCTTGAAATAGCCTCGGTCAGCGACCACCGAGAGCGCTTCCACGCCCATCGCTTCCCGCGCCTGCATGGCCATGCTACTCAGTTGGTCACGGTCGACGCCGTCGTTGGTGACTTCGTGCGTCACGATCAGGTGATGCTTCGTATCGACCGCAGCTTGGACGATGTAACCGACCATCCCGGTGCCGCGCGTCATCATCGAGCGTGCATCAGGATCGGTCAGTGAAATCTGCTTGTCTGGGGCGGTCTGAAGCTGGATCTCGATGGCCTGGAGTTCCTGCATCTTCACTTTTAACACCGCGATCTTGCTGTGCAGTCGCTCGGCCTTGGCTTGTGCCACGGCAGGTTCCTGCCGATCGGCAGTGTCCAGGGCGGTGAGGTAGCGGCTGATGCTGGATTCGATTTCCTCCATCCGCCGTTGCAACTTGGCACTGGTGAAGTTGCGATCACGATTGTTGACCGCCTTGAACTTGCTGCCGTCGATAGCCACCAGCGCTTCGGCGAACAGACCGAGCTGCTGGCACAGCACGACGAACTGCCGACAAACGCCGCGGATGGCCTTACCGTTGTCCTTACGGAAGTTGGCGATGGTCTTGAAGTCCGGCATCAGGCGCCCGGTCAACCACATCAGTTCGACGTTGCGCTGGGTCTCTCGCTCAAGGCGGCGACTGGACTGGATGCGATTGAGGTAGCCGTAGATGTAGATCTTCAGCAGGACGGCAGGATGGTAAGCAGGCCTACCAGTTTCTGCGGGGACAACGCCCTCGAAACCGAGTCGACCAAGGTCGAGTTCATCGACGAACACATCGACCACGCGCACCGGGTTGGTGTCCGCCACGTAGTCATCCAGGCTCTCGGGAAGCAGCACGCTTTGGCCGCGATGCTCTCCCTGGATAAAACGCTTCATCGGCATCCCTCGCTGATTTGAATCCATCAAATCACAGCAAGGTCGATGCCAGCGTTTTTACACAGCCTGGGCCAAAAGCAGTCATCGAGTGCCTAGAAAACTAGGGGCGATTCAGGGTAAATGGTTTTGTCCTCACCAGTTTCCCTTAATTTCTCAAGCTCATCATGCATGCGGCCATTTGCAGCCAGAAATACATCAAGAATTTTGACTAGCAGAAGATGCTCCAATGAGTCCGGTTTTGACTGATGTATCTGGTCTCCCAGCTTGAAGGCCATTGCTACTCGTTCATTCAGACGGTCTCGTTGTTCTCTATACTTGCTCATTTATAATTTTCACCACGGTTCTGGAGGTTGCGCACGCACGACATTAGCGGCATGCATAGGTTAGCGAAGTTAGCCGAAACATGCCCTCCCGATGGAGCGATTATGCTCCATGGCCAATGAGCTCCTGATTGAACCTACGCAAAAGCTCCGTTTCGGGGAGTTCATGGAAGTTCATTAGTGTGTAGTAGTTCGAAACCGCTCGATCTAAGAGATCACGCGCCTCTACCTTTGGATCAAAGTAGACATGATCGTCGCCTTCCTCGTCCATGTGTTTGGTTCGGTTCTTCGCATAATTCATGATGGCTGCGATGTCTTTAGTTTTCGACTCCACCCCATCGCCAAAAAATTTGGAGAGCTTTACTGCGCCGTGTAGAAGACTCTTGAACGATGATTCTCTGCCAGAACGTTCAACATACGCACCGAGAACTTCTTCTGCACCACCGGCTAAGTGCAACGCTGCGAAGTAAGAATTCCCCTCGTAATACATGCAAAGGGCTCTATCCAGTAGTTCAGTCGCGACTTTAAGTTTCTCTGTAGGCATGCTCATCACGATTTATTGAGGCATAACGTTGGAAATCAGCGGCCCGCTTTAGCGGGTCCGCTGGATTGCTGTAATGGACTCTCCTTGCACCACACTTGCCGATACCGAGTCGTTCGGGTGATCGCTGGGAGAGTCGCTATGCATAAGCGTATTGCAGTTGATTTGGCCAAGTCCGTTTACCAGGTTGCCGAGAGTGTCCGTGTCGGTCAGGTGAGTCAGCGCAGGCGGCTGAGTCGTGAGGCGTTCCGGCGATATATACAGGAGCAGGGCGAGCCGGTCGAGTGGGTCATGGAGGCTTGCGGCACGGCACATTACTGGGGCCGAGTGGCGCAGGCGCTGGGGCATCGGGTGATGTTGCTGCATCCACGCTATGTGCGGCCGTATCGGCGGCGCAACAAGACCGACCGCAACGACTGCGATGCCATCCTCGAAGCGGCGCGTTGTCAGGGCATTCATCCGGTGCCGGTGAAGAGCCACGAGCAGCAACAGGTGCAGCAGTTACACGGTCTGCGCGAAACCTGGAAGAAGAGCCGTACCCAGCGAATCAACTTGTTGCGCAGTATTTTTCGCGAGGCGGGTATCCAGGCGCCGGAGCGCACCGAAGCTTTCATCAGGGCGGCCCATGAATTGGCGGAGTGTCCGGAAGTAGCCGCCTTGAGCCATCAGCTGCATATCGTCCTGGCCGAGATCAACCTGTACCAGCAGTGCATGAATGAGTGCGAGCAACAGCTGAAACGCTGGCATGCCGACGATGAAGTGGTACGCATACTGGATGAGGTCAGCGGCATTGGCCTGCTGACCGCCAGTGCCTTGAAAACCGCCGTGGGCCAGCCGGAGCGCTTCGCCAATGGTCGGCAACTGAGTGCCTGGCTGGGCATGACCCCGCGCGAATACAGCAGCGGCAACAGCCGCAAATTGGGGCACATCAGCCGGCAGGGCAACACCTACGTGCGCACCTTGTTGATCCACGGCGCCCGCGCCGCCTTATTGGCGGCCCAACGCTGCCAGGCCAACACGCCCGAACGGATGACCGCGCTACAGCGCTGGGCCACGCAAACGGCGGCGCGCATCGGCCACAACAAGGCGGCGGTGGCCTTGGCGAACAAGCTGGTGCGGATCTGCTGGGCGGTCTGGTGTCACCAACGACGGTTCAGTGGTAACTGGCAAAGCACCGCGCCCGCGTAGCGGGCAGGGTAAGCAGAAAGTAGTTATCACGTGGTTGTGGTGAGACGAAGAGCACTGTCGGAACAGGCGAGTCCTGCGACGGAACAAGGCCGATAACAAGTTTGATCCTGGTGATCGATTGAACGCTTGGCCCCCGTTGCGCGAACTACAGAGTGGCCAGGGTGGTAACGCCCTGCACAGGCCGGATATACGAATGCAACCGCACTGACGGCAGGGCTGGAAAAGCGTTACTCACTGCTTGCGGGGAGAGTCCATATATGACTTGTTATGCCAAAGAGCGCATCCCCGTGGGGATGTATAAGGATTTCGTTTCATCTTTTAATTCTATGAGTGCAGGTACTGCATTCAACCATCTATCAAATAGCTCGGGGGTGATCCTTTCGCCATGAATCCAGATTCCATTTTCAACCATTAGTTGCCCATGCTTCGGCTGTATATCAAGTCCTTCCCGTACAATTCCGGCCAAACCAAATTTCGTACCATTTGACCAGATAATCGGGCCTCCGCTCATGCCGGATAACACATCCAATCCTTTATGATCTGCGATAGTATCTTGGACTAGAATTTCACCTTTCCCCGTTACCTGCAAAGTTGCTATGCAGGCCGTGAATTTGGGAGCGAACGTATTTACATTGTTGCCCTGGCGAATTGCCCGTTGCTCTTCCGGATATCCTGATGCGATTCCAGTTCCTGGCAATGATTCCTTCTTTGTTAGAATTATTGGTTTTCGCCCCAATCTAGTTATTGAATGATGGTTTACTCTGGCTATAGCAATATCTGGTTGAGTTCCATCCTCGTTGGCTGGAGCTGGCGTTAATTTGTAGTTGAAATGATACTGGCTGTTCTCGATTGGTGTGAAAAATTGGTATCCATCAATGGCAGGCTCGTTTTGATACTTCTCGCACTGCTCATTTTTCCACTCGGCTTGCTTATTCTCTAAGGCATCGGCCACATGCTTGCATGTGATTGCAAAACACTGGCCTTTATATGAGACGAAGGTCAGTGTTCCACTTCGTACTGAGCTTTCGCTGAACTCTTTAAATACTAGGTCGCTGTCCCTGCAAATTAGCGTCCCAAAAAATGTGCTCGCAATAAAGACTGGCGCGCAAAATTGCCATGTGTTCAGTTCCTTCTTTTCATCAAAGAGTGAGTCGCAGACTGGTAGTTTTTTCATGTGTTTATCCCTGATGGGGCAGCCTGCCTAGGCATAACGATTAAGCTAAGGGGCGGGCTTTAGCCCGTCCCAGTGAGCGGAGCGAACGGTTTGAATGCTGTAATGGACTCTCCTTGCACCACACTTGCCGATACCGAGTCGTTCGGGTGATCGCTGGGAGAGTTGCTATGCACAAGCGTATTGCAGTTGATTTGGCCAAGTCCGTTTACCAGGTTGCCGAGAGTGTCCGTGTCGGTCAGGTGAGTCAGCGCAGGCGGCTGAATCGTGAGGCGTTCCGGCGATATATACAGGAGCAGGGCGAGCCGGTCGAGTGGGTCATGGAGGCTTGCGGCACGGCGCACGAAGTCAGCGGCATTGGCGTGTTGACGGCCAGTGCCTTCAAGGCCGCTGTAGGCCAACCCGAGCGCTTTGCCAATGGCCGGCAACTGAGTGCCTGGCTGGGCATGACCCCGCGCAAATTTAGTAGCGGCAACAGCCGCAAACTGGGGCACATCAGCCGGCAAGGCAACGTCTACCTGCGCACCTTGCTGATCCACGGCGCCCGCTCCGCCTTATTGGCGGCCCAACGCTGCCAAACCAACACACCCGAACGCATGACCGCACTACAGCGCTGGGCCACGCAAACGGCGGCGCGCATCGGTCACAACAAGGCGGCGGTGGCCTTGGCCAACAAACTGGTGCGAATCTGCTGGGCGGTGTGGTGCCATGAGCGGCGCTTCAGCGGCAACTGGCAAAGCCCAGCGCCCGCGTAGCGGGCAGGGTAAGCAGAAAGTAGTTTTCACGTGGTTGTGGTGAGACGAAGAGCACTGTCGGAACAGGCGAGTCCTGCGACGGAACAAGGCCGATAACAAGTTTGATCCTGGTGATCGATTGAACGCTTGGCCCCCGTTGCGCGAACTACAGAGTGGCCAGGGCGGTAACGCCCAACACAGGCCGGATATACGAATGCAACCGCACTGACGGCAGAGCTAGAAAAGCGTTACTCACTGCTTGTGGGGAGAGTCCATATGCCATTGTTAGAGGTTGCTTGCTCAATGTCGAGTAATCTTTGCTTGATAAAAATGGCCTTGCTCATCGAAGTAGATCTGCAAATAGTCGTAATCAATTCCCAAGCCGCTGCACATGCCAAGTGAATATTGATATTCTTGTTTCGTAAACTGTTCACTTGGCTCGCCAAGCAAAACAGCTACATCATTTTCAGTCATTTTGTTTGATAACAAGCCTTGTATGTCGTTAGCCATTCCTCCACGGTAGCAAGTGGCAGATTGTTCGTCGGATATTGCTGCGTGCCATTTTGTTTTTTCAAAAGCTTCAGAGCTGAAAACCCCAGAGCTTGCATACCAATAAGCAAATACCAGTAAAGATAAAAGTACTAGGAAAGTGGCTCCTATAGAAATAAGTACCCATTTTATAAATTTTAGCGCATGCATCCGTGCAACCTCTAACTATTAATTAGGCGACATTACTGTCGCATAACACACCCTGAGATGTCTGATAAGGTCCGTTGTCATGCAGTAAACCCTTGATTTGCATAGACGCGAAAATGGCAAACGCGACTAGGCAAGGTGAAAAAGCGACATGAAAGGCCACACGTACCAAGCCAGCCCAGGCATCGTAATGGCTAGACGCTACTGATCGGCCTCAAGGCTGTCTAGTTGACGTGTTGAGAAAATGTCGAAATCACAGCGAATAAAAGCGGAGCGAAGAGGTGTGTGCTAGCTAGACCCAAGGAATAGCAAGGCTTAGCATGATAATGCAGGCAGAAACAGAGGGTTCGATTTCTCTGAATCAGTGAATTGCCACTGGTCTTGTAGGCACTTGATGACCGCTATTGGCCGACCTCTGTCTGTCGCGGCTGGCCGGGCCGCAATGATCACTACAGGCAGGGTTCAACCACAAAGAGCTTTAAATCGATCAAAATACAGTGGAGGTACCCAGCGATGTGTTGAGCATAACAGCACGACTCCTCGCTACAATGGCGTCACCCGCAATCGTCTAAGGATCTAGCTTGACTGACACAAACCTCACTGAAGTCGAGATGCGGCGCGCACTCGGTCTTGATCCCGCTCCTTCGAAATCGAAGCAGCCAATAACCAAACAGCACTCCACCTTCACACTCGTTGAATTGAGCGTGCGTAAGAACGGTGGATCGCCATTCCGCTTCGAGCACCGCTCTCGTTCCATCAGTACACTCGCTGCCCAACTTGAGGCAGAGAAAGCAGCTCGGGAGAAAGGGTATGAGGTCTGGGTCATATTGGATATCAGGCAAGTTTCATCATAGAGCCGCAACAGGCGCCAGTCAGTCCAGTCTCGCTAATTGCTCTGGGGCAATGAACACCTGAATAATGAGAGCGAGTCAGTTCGCACTCGGGCAGCTCTTGGCCGGTACCTGTATCTTCCAGGGTAGGCCGCCTCAAACGCTTACGTTACCGTCCATAACTGATCAATCCGCGTCGTATAGCTCGGGCTCATCATCTCTCGCCGCATGCCCCAGTCCGGATTCGCCGGCACCCTTGCAGGCCGCATCGTTCCCCGCCCCCATCGCGCATTGATCGCATCCATCACGCCCATCACCCGATCGGCAGTCGCTGGCGGTGTCGCGACGAATAGGTCGTCGGTGAACTCGCCACGCTGACGCAGGTCGAGCAAAAGTATCTCTGCCTTGCTGAATGCAAAGCCGGCCCGATAGATCAGTTCCAGCCCCTGCAAGGCGGCCTTGGTTACTAGCCGGGTATCGTCGGTCGGATAGGGCAATTCACAGAGAATGCCCTTGGCGAACTTCGGCTCGTCCGGATTGAACATGCCGGTGCGGATGCTGACCCGCAACTTCTTGCACAGGGAGTGCTGCGCGCGGAGCTTTTCACAAGCCCGCGCCGCGTAGGTGGCCACCGCTTCGCGGATTGGCGGCAGCTCATGCAAGCGTTTGCCGAACATCCGGCTGCAACAGATCTCTTGCCGCGGTGGTACTTGCTCCTCGATCACCAGGCAAGGTGTACCGCGCAGCTCACGGGCCGTCTTCTCCACCACCACCGAGAACTTGCTGCGCAGTGTCCAGGCGTCGGCCTGGGCAAGATCCCAGGCCGTACGAATGTTCATGTCGGCCAGGTGGGCGATCATCTGCCGGCCGATTCCCCAGACCTCGCTGACATCCATCACCTTCAGCAGCTTGTCGCGTTTTTCGGGCTGGCGGATATCCACGACCCCACCGGTCTGCCGCTGCCATAGCTTCGACGCACGATTGGCCAGCTTAGCCAAGGTTTTGGTCTGGGCAATGCCCACCCCCACCGGGATACCAGTGCAGCGCAGCACCCGTGCACGCATCTCCCGCCCAAGCGTCTCCAGGCTACCGGGCATACCAGTCAGGTCGGCAAACGCTTCATCGATGCTGTACACCTCCAGCACCGGAACCATCCCCTCGAGGATGGTCATCACCCGCTGACTCATATCGCCGTAAAGCGCGTAGTTGCTGGAGAACGCCAAAATGCCGTGCTGCCGAAGTTTTAGTCTGATCTGAAAATACGGCTCGCCCATCTTGATGCCCAGCGCCTTGGCCTCGGCCGAGCGGGCGATCACGCAGCCGTCGTTGTTCGACAGCACGACAATAGGTGTACGCAGCAGATCCGGGCGGAAGACCCGCTCGCAACTGGCGTAGAACGAGTTGCAGTCGATCAGGGCAATTGCCGACTCAGCCTGGGGCATGGCAGTGCACGCTGTGAGTGACCACGCCCCAGATCAGTAGCTCATCCCCTTCGAGTACGTAGCGCGGCGCGTAGGCCTCGTTCTCGGGCCGCAGAATGATCTGTTCGCCTTCCTTGGCCAAGCGCTTGACCAAGGTATCGCCGTTGAGCGCGGCGATGACGATTAGTCCAGGCCGCCCCTCTAGCGCTTTATTGACGATTGCCAGGTCGCCATCGAACAGCCCCGCGTCGATCATGCTGTCGCCGATGATGCGCACCAGGTACATATGCGGCGCGCGGAGGTCGAGCAGCTCGTCGAGGGATATCTCGGCTTCGATGTGATCCTGCGCCGGAGAGGGGAACCCGGCCGGGACGCGGAAGGAATAGAAAGGCAGGGTCACGGAGCTGCTGCTCAGTGGCCCGAGAATCGTGCAGGACATGGTGCACCTGTAATTGCACTGTATGTACATACAGTACAATTCAAACCAACCAATCTACAATCAAATTGATCAAGGCGATGACGAGCGGACGGTCATGTGCGGACGATTTGCCCAGTATCAGGGGATGGCGGATTACCTACGCGAGCTGAACAGCGAGCAGGAGGTGATCGGCGGCTACGACAACCTGCCGATCGAGCGCTACAACGTGGCGCCACAGACCAACGTGCAACTGCTGCACGCGGAGGGAGGCGGCCTGACGATCGCCGCCGTGAGATGGGGGTGGGCACCGCACTGGGCGAAGAAGGGAAAGATGCCGGCGTCGATCAACGCCCGTGTCGAGACGGTGGCGAGCGGCAAGTTCTTCAAGCAGATATGGCCGCACCGCGCGCTGGTCGCAGCTGACGGCTGGTTTGAGTGGGTGAAGGACGAGACCGATCCGAAGCATAAGCAGCCCTACTTCATTCGCCTACGCAGCGGCGAGCCAATGTTCTTCGCCGCCATTGGCCAGCTTCCCCACGCCGGCAGCGATGTTCGCGAGGATGATGGGTTCGTGATCATCACCGCCGACGCCCAGGGCGGCATGCTGGATATCCATGATCGCCGGCCAGTGGTACTACCAGCGGACTTGGCCCGAGAGTGGATAGACCCGAACACAACTTCGCAGCGTGCCGAACAAATCGTGCGGGAGCTGGGCCTTCCGTCCGTGACGTTCGAGTGGTATCAGGTCAACAAGGCGGTGGGTAACGTGAAAAACACCGGGGCAGCGCTGATTGCCCCCCTTGATTCCAGGGAACCACTCGACCGACTCTGATCGGCCGGAGGCGACCTGACCCAGTCACTTTCGACCGGCGGAAACGGCCAGAAGTGGAAGTCCAAGAGGCGCCAAAATCAACTGGCGTCTTTTGAGAAGACAACAAAAAACCCGCCAAAGCGGGTTTCTTCAAGACCATTCCGACATCCTGTCAGCAGCCTCCTAGGCGATGGTCGATCATCCGTGATCCTGAGCGCGTCCTGCACTTCAGTTGATGAGCATAGATTAGGTTCAATGGCGAAGCCTAAACAGAGGATATCGCAGCCAATGCGTGTAAGCCTTTCGCTATGGGAAAACTACGGGAGCGTGATGTTCTTTGTCTGCATTGGGTGACTTCTGCCATTCGTGATAGACCGGAGTCGACTTGTAGCGGATGGTGGTTACCGGTAGGTATCGGTCAGAAACGGACGTTGATGCGTGCCTGCTAACGACCCATAACGGTGGGTCACCGAGATCGCGTGGGCTATGGCAGCCCAATGATGACTTGGCTAGCATAGGGCCACATGCCTTTCGAGCCTCACCCATGAAATGGAAGAACAGAAACCTCAGAGAGTTAGCGCACTTGGTTTGCGGTGACCCAGCACCGGATGGTGTGACCTATTTTCGGTATAGGTCAAGCAGCTACCTGACGGAGTTTTTCGAGGACTGCGACTTGGATTTTGTGCATGACGGTTCAACTCGCTGGTCATGGGTGGCGGATCGCCTAACCGACGTTCTGGCTCAGCCGCAGGTAAGTCCAACGATTCCTCCGGATTCGTTCATACGAATCATCCGAGCGCTATTGGATCGCGCCGATACTCAGCCAGGAGACCCAACACGCGAAAAGGCACTCTCTAAGCTCAATGCAGTCCTTGCACGCGAAGGTTGGGAAGCATTTTATGACGAGCTAATGATAGGGCAGCTACGTCACCTAGCCACGAACACGGTAGCTCAGATCGCAAACCCCCACCGCCCTATGACGTCCGCAGAGTTGGTGCGTAAGGAGCAACTCACCGCGTACCTCAATAGTTGCTCGGAAGACCAGTTGATCGAGGATGTATTGCTGCCGCTATTCCGCCAGCTAGGGTTCCACCGCGTCACCGCAGCTGGCCACAAGGACAAGGCCCTTGAGTACGGCAAAGACATCTGGATGAAGTACACCCTACCCACGCTTCACGTCATTTACTTCGGTATTCAAGTCAAGAAGGGAAAGTTAGATTCTTCGGGCGTAAGTAAAGCAGGCTCGGCAAATATCGCGGAAATATACAACCAGGTGCATATGATGCTCGGCCATGAAATCTTTGATTCTGAGTTAAGCCGACGTGTACTTGTTGACCATGCTTTCATCGTGGCCGGAGGCGAGATCACCAAGCAAGCGCGGAACTGGATTGGAAACAAACTGGATGCAGCGAAGCGATCTCAGATTATGTTCATGGACCGAGAAGACATTATCAACCTCTACACCGTTACCAATCTAGCCCTGCCCAAAAGCACTGGAACGCCCTCTCCGTCTGATGACACCTTTGACCTCGACATCCCGTTCTAAATGCGGAGTGATGGGATTTATCGGAATAGCTAAATGAGCTGATGCCGCAAACCTTTCGTGTGACGAATAGGCAGGGCGGTTGCAGGAGCTGAGTGCAACCGCCACCTGAGCAACTATCGAACCTACCGTTGAGCATGAGTACTTGTCGTCCGTGGAATCATATCTATACTTTTGTGGGCCCAGAAAAAATCAATAACACTTTGCATAAGAGTTTAGTCCCACCGACTTGCCCACGCATCAATTCCTTGAAGCGTGGGTCTGCACACAACGAGGAGAACACATCATGGATCCGGCAGATGTGTACATAAATTTTATCAAGCATGTGGAGGCTTTGGTCGCCCGCGGCTTTACCAGGTTAGAAGGAAGGCATCTTCAGGAGTCAGGGACGCTACAGGAGAGCTCACGCAAAGTAATTGATCGGCTGAAGTCCCCTTCCGCCAGAGTCGCTATTGCGAACGCATTTGCGCAATTGGATCCCGAAGTTGAGGAGGCCTTGGTCGGTGAACTGCAATTTATTATTGCCAATATTCAGATAATGGAACCGGATGGGGAGCATGACAAACATAGAAAACACCATGCAATTCAAGAAGTTAACGATGAGCATGACCAGGATGTTGCCTCTGCGGCAAAAACAGGGAAGGACAGTCTTGAGAGCATTTTGGGAAAATTCTTACCTAAATGGCTGAAAAACCGTCTAAAAATCCTGAACGAGATTCTATCAATCGTATTTAAGATTTGAGCGTAGTGGATTGGTTGTCATAGGATTCGTCCCGGAAACACAGAAAAACGTCTGATATCGGCTGATTTTTGCCGGTCGTGACTGGCAATTTCTGGCCGACTCCGGTCTTTCCCCAGCGGCTATATTGGGTCGGTTCCGGTCATTCACGACCGGCAGAGATTCGGCCAATAGCGGTCATTGAGTGTCTACAAAACCAGTGGCGATTCACCCTTCATTACGAAATGCTGGCATTCGCCTCCCCCCCCAAAAAATGCCGCACTAGGCAACCTGTGAGTTTTTTCAATTGCCTTCTTATCCTAGTTCTGAGGTGTAGGCGCTAGCTACCGCCGCATTTACTGATAATGATCCAATAACCGCAGCACTAGGTAAGGCGTGCCTTGCAATGCGCCCTGCAAGTTCGCGAGAGCGCGTCGGCCAGGTGTTTACATGCAGAGTCATGGGTAGGTGCGGAATGGGGGTGGGATCCCAGACGCCTCGCCGGTAAACCAAGCGACCATCGACAAACCACCTAATTTCAGATGGATCCCACTCGATTGCGTAGGTGTGAAATGCGTCTGCCGCGTCGAAGCCCAGGGGAATGAGGCTTGGCGTTCCTCTGTACCCGTAGTCGAATCTTGCTCCATCTCCGCCGGGGTTGTAGAAGACGTTCACTAGCATATGGTTCGAGCGATTACCCACGATCTCGATATCTATCTCCTGGCGAGGCGAGTCACGGTGCAGGAAGAACCCTGTCACCAGGCCTGGAACTCTGGTAGCTTGCATCGAAACTTCAAACTTACCAAAAAGATACTTTTGGCAGCTCGAAATAGCTGCAGCACTGAAATCCCGAACTCCGAGTGGCTCTTCCTTAACTGTTAGGGTTATGCCTGAACCGGGTCGCACTGTGATGTTTTCGGGTCGAAATAGGGCCAGATTTCCTGGAAACGTGTCATCCCGGAATAGCCAGCGCTCGGTGTCAATGCTTTCCAGAGAGTCGTTGAAAACTGCCCGCGTTTCATCACCACAAACCTGAGAGGCAGATATTCGCGAACGGATTCCTTGCCAAGTCGAATGCGGCTCCACTACCCAGGGCGAGGCATCGTGCTTGAGGTTCTTCCCAGTGTTAGAGCTCGTTATTTCTGAATCCTGATCCAGGAGCTCTTGCTGCCTAAGGTCTTGGATTTCCGGATAAGGGCAAACAGGTGGTGCACATGTCAGATGATCGCAAATAACACGCCACTTGCGCTTTTCGGCCAAATTCAACAGCACAATGTCTGCGCCTTCGAGGCTGTCGAGCAATAAGCGTATATGTGCTTCGTTTAGCGTGTGTTCATTCGCGGTCACAATGAACTTGGCCTGGGGGTATTTAGCCCGCAGGGTACTGATATGTTGAGCCAGGCAGCCAATATTGACGAAGGCGTTGAATGTGCAGTTATCGGAACCGGCCAACAAACTTTTTAGCTCATAAGTCGGCAACTTGTCTAGGTCGCTGCAGCAGCGATAGCCAAGCATCGATAGCGCCATAGCCAGGGCGGACATCCCTGATTCTGTCGAGCCAAAGACAAAAACTGGCTGGGCTTTGGGACGCCCCTGAAAGAGGGAGGCCCCCTCACTGTCGATGACCCCAATCTTGGTCAGAGACGGAAGAATAGAGTAGGAATTAGAGGAGTTAAGATCGCGCCGCTGACTAATAATGGATTTTCGAACAGCCCTGACATCCAGCTTATTAAATTGGTGATTAATCCAGAGATCAACGGGACCACGGCAGGGCAGCAGCTCAAGCAGCTTGAGGGCCCCCTTTTTTGAGAGAATGTAACCAGAGAAGTACCAGAGCCCGCGCTCAGGTCTAAAAACGCTGCTAGACAGGAACTCTTTTCTGGCACCGTTCTTCACTTCCTTGTAAGACAAGTAAAGAATGTCGAACTGCGGTTCTGCCTGATCAGCATCAGCCATTTCCATCCACGCATTGTCTAGAAGCGATCCAAAACTGCGTTCAAAGTAAACATCGTCCTCAAGAACTAACGCATACGCATGGGGGCCTTCTGCAATGAGTTGGCAAACGCGAATATGTGATTGTGCGACAGCAATTTCAGCGAGAGTCATTCGAATAGGCCGGTCAAGTTCGAATTCATCGGGCAAAGCATTGGGTTGGGGCTCTACATACAACTGGTCGGCTAGCGTATAGAAGGGATGCACATATTTGTCGTCAAGGCACAACTCTGGCATTTCTCTAGCGTCGATGGCAGAGAAGCGGGTTGTTTGCTCCGTAAGCTTGGTACCTGAGTCGTCTAATACGTGGCTCAACTCGCGCGTAACATCAGACCATCTTACAGTTTCTCGGTCCAAGTTGATGACATAGACTTGTCCGATGTGTGCTTCAGGTTGAGGGGAAGAGGTGAATGTACGAGAGCGCTGTGCTGGCAGGAGAAAGCGACTGCGTAGTAGTACGGAATAAAACAGGCTTGCAACCGTCCGAAGAGGTTTAGCTAGGTTCATAGTAATTCTTACCCTTCATTCTTGATGTTGCTTTTTATTTGATAGTCGCCAATTTCTTGAGTCATGCCTGTAGCTCAGATGCCACTCCGTATATGCAGTACTCTCCCAGTTCGAAAGTATTTGAAGGCTTGATTTGATTTCGGCACCGGCGGTACCTAACTCGAAAATCGATTTAGAAAGGTTCCCAGGGCCAGTCGTTGACTGAATCTCCGGTAGCTCACCAGTTGAACACTCTAGAAGAAGGGTAGACTGGGCGAGGGCTCTATCAATTACAGCATGGTGAGGAGGCGCAATTAAGGGGTTATTGTTGAAGTAGAAGATCCAGTCTGGAGAATATGCTCCTTTGGCGGTGAAAACCGCGGTATCCAGCATTGACCCTGAAACTAGGTCATAGCACAGGGGTTGAATTTTCAATCGACCATCGCTAAACAGATTATCGATGGTAGTTCCAAGATAAACGTCATCCGTATCTACATAGAAACCGCCTTCGACCGAGATGTAACACAGACGAAAATAATCTGATTGCATGGCGGGGTGGTAGCACTTTTCGAATGCTCTACTATGGCGTTCGCCGAGCCTCTCACTAATGAACTGTTTTGCGTCTTCTTGATCGAAGAGAAGATGCTTGAACCCATGCGCTTCTAGCGATTTCCAAGACTTTATGCAGTAGCTTACGTCACTGGGCAGCTGATCTCGTTTGTGCCAGAACTGGACGATTGCCCTTGGAATGCCGCAGGCGTATTCGAGAGGCAACGGCCCTCCTTGGGTGGGGTTTTGGACCAGTGTCCTTATGAAGTCAGAGCGTCGACGATGGTCTTCCGGAGTATCTTCCTTCAGTTCCATGATGACCATGCCCTCCTTGTCTATGGTGCTGAGACTTGAGTGTCCTAACTCTTTGGATGACTCCAAAGCTTCTGCGCAGTCTACTTCTTGCGTGCACTGCAGATGTACTAATCGAGAAGGGGGCAGGCTAAAAGTGCGAGGTCGCATCTTTGATATTTCGATTGAGCTACTGCCCCCCTGCCTTCTCGTTGCAGTGAATGGATTACGAATCGACCCAGAACTCGTAGACGCAGATGGCCTCTTAATGGCCGATCTCTGCCGGTGGGTAACAGGCAGCAGTCGGCCAGGAGCAGCCACTGGCGGAAAGCCTGTAGATCTACCTTTTCTCTGGCGAGCACTAAAAATGGGGGAATTACCCCTTTACCTGTCTATAACTTCATAGTTTATGGTCGCAGGCCACAGCGTGAGGGATAGGCCTATGTATCGCATCTCAGAGTTGGCGACGAAGGTGGGCTTGAGCCGCACCACGCTGCTCTATTACGAAAAACAAGGGCTGATTTCATCGCGGCGGCAGGCCAACGGCTATCGCCTGTATTCGGATCAGGATCTACAGCAGTTGAAGCTGCTACAGCAGCTTCAGGCTGGTGGTTTGACCCTGAAGGAGTGCCTCGCATGTCTGGAAACGCGCATTGACAGGGCATTGCTTCTAAAGCGCCTACAGTCCCTGGAGCAGGAAATTGTCGAGAAACAGCAGTCTCGGGATCTGCTCGCCTCCATGCTAGGAATGGGCTCCATGCGTGAGTGGCACCAGGCCCTGGAGAGTCAGGCGCCGGGAGCACATCTGGCCTGGTTGCTCAAACAGGGGTTCAGTGAAAAACAAGCACTGCGCTTGAGATGGCTATCGAAAGACATGAATGAACACGAACGGTACATGGCGGATTTTGAGCGGATATTTGATGGCTTGGATCGTCTGGGGCCGGGATCTGCCGACGATGCCCTGCAGGCACTACATGCCCTGCCCGTTGTACCGGGCACTATGTTGGACATTGGCTGCGGCAGGGGAACCAACACTCGTCTTTTGGCCGAGCACACTCAGGGGCTGATTACCGCTCTGGATAATGATGAATACAACCTCAGCTGTTTGCGCAGAGCTCTCCGCCACAGCGCCATAGAGGGGCAAGTCAGACTGCTCTGCGCCAGCATGACCGAACTGCCTTTTGTCGACCTGCAATTCGATGCGCTCTGGGCAGAGGGCTGCGCCTACATCATGGGCTTTGACAAGGCTCTGAAAAGCTGGAGGCCGTTCATCAGGCCGCAAGGATTTCTGGCGGTCAGCGATCTGGTGTGGCTTACCGAAAAGCCGTCGCCGGCAGCCTCGGCATACTGGCGCCAAAACTACCCTGATATGCAAACGGTGGAGGGTCGTTTGTCGGCGATTGGCAAGCTGGGGTATCGGGTACTGCACAGTTTTCCGCTGAGTCAGCAGGCTTGGACAAACTATCTGGCACCGCTGCGTGAAAAGATCGCTGGACTCTCTTCGCAAGAGTTTTCCTCTAGTGCTCTCAGCGATATCCAAAAAGAACTGGATATCCATCAGCAGCATCTCGGCGAGTATGGCTACCAGTTTTTTGTACTGCAGAAAGAAGACATTTAACGCCGCCAAGAACTTATTGCTTCCGCCATGAGCCTCTCGAAAGTGAAGCAAAGGACGCAGCATGTCTTGGCAAAAGGTGGTCGCATTTTACATAGGCGCGATGAGCACGCCGTATTAGAACGGTTGAATGCGATATACGCGGCATTATCGATCAGGACGCTAAAGCGAAAATCAGCATGAAAATGACAATCCGCAACGAACAGGTCGAAGACATCGACACCATCGCACAGTTGACCAAGGCAGCTTTCGAACACGAAGAGCATTCAAGTCACACCGAACAATTTATCGTCAATGCACTGCGCCGCAGCAAGCAACTTACCGTCTCCCTGGTGGCGGTAGAGCACGGCAACATCATTGGTCACGTCGCCATCTCCCCGGTGCGGGTTTCGTCTGGCGCAAGTGGCTGGTTCGGGCTCGGCCCGATCTCCGTACTGCCAGATCGTCAGGGCCAAGGCGTGGGCTCGGCCTTGATGAACGCCGCTCTTGCCGAGTTGCGGCAGCTCGGCGGCGTTGGCTGCGTGGTGCTGGGTGATCCTGGTTACTACGGGCGCTTCGGCTTCAAGGCATACCCGGGTTTAGAACTCCCAGGGGTACCTCACGAATACTTCCAAGCGCAGGCATTTTCCGGTGCCCCTCCAAAAGGCATGGTGCAGTATCACGAGGCGTTTGAAGCCATCGCGTGATGGCGATAGGAGGTCGAAAGCACTCTACGCCAGCGGCTGCTCCTGGCCGATTCAATCCCGAAAGCGAGGTTCCAAGTCTCACATTGTTTGAGCGTCAATCTAAACGCATGCGCACTACCAAGTACGTACCCTGATCGAGCAACGGCCATACTTTGGCGTGTACCAACGTGTCGCGCCAACATCTTATTAAAGAACGTGGGGTGGATTGAATGAATCGGACTGCACAAAAGCCCGCCTAGATCGCGTTTTTTTGTGCGGACGTTGGCTTAGTTCACTCGTAGTGATATCGGCAGACTGATAACAGGCCAATGCAAATGGGCAATTTGCCACTAGGCTTGAAGCAACTCAGTCAGGCTATTCACGGAGGAAGTATGCCCAACACCCGATACCTCACCTACTTGGTTCTCGCCGTCCTACTTATAGGCTGCACCCAGAAGATCCCCTATCGAACCGAGCGTGACACGCTGCCAGACAATGATGGCGTGATACGAGAGCAGAAGACCGCAGTCATCCCGCGGCCAGCGCTTGGCCCCGAGCAAGAGTGCGAAAGGGGTAGGTGCATCAACATCGTGGAGTTTGATGAGTTCGGAAACGCCGAGAGCCGAAAGCAGTTCAACAATGGACTACTTGCCGCGAAGGGTGTCGCTGAGAAAGACGGGGTGGTGATCGTCTACATCCATGGCTGGCATCACAACGCCAAGGTTGGCGACGAAGACATCTCGAACTTCCACAAGCTGCTTTCGAAGGTTGAGGGTAAGCCAGCTGCCGGCATTTATGTTGCCTGGCGTGGTGAGTCGATCGACTCCGAAACCATTCCCGGTTTTCTGCCCAGCTATGGATTGACCTTCTGGGAGCGGAAGAACAATGCACACAGCATTGGCAACGCTGGTGCTGTGGCGGAGTTGATCAGAACCCTCTCAGACATCCGTAGCCACTATCAATACTCTCGCCTTCTGGTCATTGGCCATAGCTTCGGCGGCGCGATGCTCTATTCGGCAATGTCAGACACCATAGCGGAGCAGATCCGCAGGGACTGCCAGCGCAATTCGAGCTACACGCCTATTGCGGACATGGTGGTTCTGGTGAACCCTGCATTCGAGGCAATGCGTCTACGCCCGCTCTACAGCTTTGCCAGAGGCTTCGAATATCCTGCCGGGCAGAAGCCACGGCTAGTCATCCTCACCACCCAAGCCGACTTCCCAACACGGGTCGCCTTCAAGCTTGGTAGGTATATGGGAAATGTTTTCCAGAGTTACCCGAGCGGCATCTACAAGGATCAAGATGTCACGGCCATTGGGCACTACATCCCCTACATCACGCACCAACTGACGGAGCAGCAATGCACCTCCCAGGCAAAGGGCCTCATGTTTAGTACAAGTGCAACGGGTGTGCCTGAGGAGTCCAAGCAGAAATGCATCGCTGACAAGTACGAGCTCACTCGATGCGATGCTGACAGAGACTGCGACGTCGTTGCCCCCGGACACTTCATTACCCGTGGCACTGCAGGTGATCACATCCCCCACGGATTCCCAATTTTCAACATCCGAACCACGAAGGATGTCATCCCCAACCACACCGATATCTGGGGGCCGCCTATGCATACCCTCATGAATGCGGTGTTAGAGGAGGTGAATAAAGACCCACTGGAAACTGAAAGCGAGGGGTTGATACCTACGGATTGCGGGGTACCAACAGGTGGCTAAAGATCGGCGAGGTCCGTGAAATAATCATGTGTTGTATTGGATTTCTCATGACGATGGTGGGTGTAGCCGCATCGTAATTGAGGGCGGAGCATGACGATCGGATTCGGAAGCACCGCCACAGACACTACCTTAACTACCAAGGTGCAAAGCCAGCTCGACAATAAAACTGCACAGAGCCAAAAGCGGGCTCTCTGATGCATGTATTCGAGACTCAATGTTAGGTTGGGGGTTGCCGTGCTAAGACAGATAAAAAATTCAGCAGCCACTCAAAAAGATTCCTACGCTTCAGTCCGGGTCTACAACACAACCACCTTGGCGGACGCCTCGAAGGATCGATGAAATGACAATGAAGTCCGTGTTGGCTGTACTCAGCATGATTTCCTTAGCGTCGGCCGCTGCAATGGCAGCCGAAGTGGATCTAGATCAAAATTGGAGCAAGAAGGACATTGCCTACTGGCAAAACGAAACCCAAGGATCAAGACTCGCACCCTTAAGTTGGGTAAATGCACTTGAAATCAAAGAATCGAAAGTGCCTTTTATGTCCGATGACAATATCAAAAGGTACGGATACACGCCGGGTACGACGGTGTTCAACCACCGGTCCTATCGGCTTCCCCGAGGATTTGTAGTCGACACAAGCGACGATAAAGATCTGACCTTTTCCCACTTGCGCTGGAAGGGGGTTCAAGCAAGCAACGAACCATGGGTCGGCTTGAACTGTGCGGCCTGCCACACAACTAATATTTCATACAAAGGCCAAACCTTGGTGATACAAGGAGGGCCGACAAATGCTGACTTTCAAAAGTTCTTCCAAGCATTTCGAGAAGCACTTGCTGACACGCTGAGTGATAAGGATAAATTCGATAGATTTGCGGGAAAAGTTTTAACCGATGTAAAAAGCGATAGCGAAAGACTCCGCGTTTCCCTTGTCACCTTGAATAAATTTCTTTCAGAGAATGAAAGGCTTAATAACACAAGCTCGGTTTATGGCCCTGGTCGTGTTGATGCAGTCGGGCACATTCTAAACAGGGTGGCACAGCTCAATGGGGCAAAAAACTCTACACCTAACCCTTCTGACGCTCCGGTCAGTTATCCCTTTCTCTGGAACACCTCCCAGCACGACCGAGTACAATGGAATGGTGTAGCCCCCAACAAAAAGCTGGGAAAAGATGGTTTCGATGTTGGTGCGCTTGCGCGAAATGCTTCAGAAGTAGTTGGGGTTTTCGGTGATGTTAATTTTAAACAGGAGGGCCCTTTTAAATTTGTGAAAGGTTATATGTCAAGTGTGCCAGTTAATAGACTTGCAGGGCTTGAGCGCACTCTCGAGATTCTGAAGCCCCCAAAATGGCCAACTAACCTTGGCGAAGAAATGGCTATCAAGAATGGGAAGGATGGGCGTAAAGATTTGGTAAAAGATGGAAGATATCTATTCGAAAAGAACTGTTCAAGCTGCCACCAACCTTTGGCACGCGACAACCTTAATGGAATAATAGTTGCTCAGATGGCAACTATCAGCCGAGACACCGAGAGCAGCAACACCATCACTACGGACCCATGGATGGCCTGTAATGCGGTCCAATTCAAAAGCGATCCAGGTGATTTAAGCGGCAAGCATCTTAACGAACTCACTGGCAGTATCGATAAGCAGTCACCACTTGTGACCCAGCTGGGCGTAACTGCCCGTGAAGTATTATTGAATCAGAAAGGTGAGATCGTTCGGTTGGCCTTAATGGGCTTTCTCAACGTTACTCCTGAAAGGCCGGTGCCGCCGCAAACGAACTGGTTTTCCGCCGTTTTCTCCTTCCTCTCAGAAAAGGAGTCTCGACTCAATGAATGCTATGAGATGGCTAAGGATACAAAGAAGTACCCAACTCTGGCTTACAAGGCTCGCCCACTGACTGGCATATGGGCAACTGGGCCATTTCTGCACAACGGATCAGTGCGCACGCTGTACGATCTGCTGTTGCCTCCAGCCGAGCGGCCAACGAAATTCAAAGTTGGATCTATTGAGTTCGATCCGGTGCAAGTAGGCTTTATCGATGCTTATGGTCCAGGAGAGCCTTTTGACTTCGACACATCATTGCCTGGGAACTCCAAGAATGGTCATGATTATGGAGCATCCAAGCTTGATGACACCGAAAGATATCAACTAATCGAATATATGAAGACCCTGTAGTGCAGCTTATAACCTTATTGTTTCGTGACTGAGGCATAAGCAATTACAGCCATGCTCAGAAGGGGGATGGAATAGCTCACCCCATTAACGTGATACTGCTAGGATGGAGGTAATGTATGTCTCTCACGTTATCGGAAGCACTGACTCACTACCGTTCAGTTACAGATGCTACGCATCGATACTGGGGCTACTTCCAGCTCGTGGCCGGTGGGACAGCTGCTTTCGCCTGGTCAGAGAAGAATGCGATTTTCGAGTTGTTTCTGTTCCTCTCTATCGCTTTTACGGTCTTTGCCTTGCTGAATGGAAGGCTGGTTATCAGTTCGCAAGGCGAAGCTGTGGATACGGTTCAGTGCATCCGAAATTTTGCGTCCAGCGCTACTTCTGCTATTCCCTCTGAACTGGCTCCATTGATCGAGGGAATAAGTTCTGATTCGAAAACAAAGATATCGATATGGTACACGGGCCTATCACTCGCTACCTTGGCAGCCGTGTGGTGGCGATACTCGTTGCTGAATAACGTGTGCTTGGCAGCAGGCTGAGGGGCGGTCAGTTGCGAAAATCGTTATCGGCCGCTCAAGGCATAGTCCCGCCCCTTGACCCATAGGTTATACATACCGTCCACCAGGTCTTGGGCAATTGCCTGCTGTTTTACCGGATCACGCAGCGTAATCAGATCAGCCCGAGGCAGCGTGTACAGGTTGATGTTGACTTTGGGGAAGCGCCAAAACAGTTCGGTACTCTTACCAGATGATCCTGCTATGGAGTTGCTTAGCTTGAGAAGGCGTTTTCGTTCAGATGCCTTGGCCTCCTCAGGCACACCATAGCCGAAGTAAAAACGGTGATTGATCTCGATATAGACAAAACCTGTCATCGCGCCCAGATCAAAATACAAACCGTATTTGCGATTGTCTCGCGACTTGCTGTAGTAGTTGCGTATGGCATCCCGACTAGCGGTGTCTTCTGGCTTAGGCATCTCAGGGTAGCTTACTTCACGGTACGTCCGTATACGCCCCCAAACCTGCTCTTGTAGATCAATGAGTGCCTCCTTGTAAGCCTGTTCGATATCGGCCACCAGCAGCAGGTTGTCTCCCTCCAATAACATTTTTTCAACTCACTCACATAAATCCCTCCCTGGTCCGTTGATGTCAGTTTCTTTAGCAGTTCGATGTACTGGAATATGCTTTCACGCAAGCCGGCATCTCGTGCAACCAGTGACACACAGCGCTAAAGCCAACAGATGATGTCCGTCTCATAGCTAACCAAGTCAACTTTGATGCCTTTGCTACTTTGCTCAGATGGCTCTGAACCGTCGAGCGTCAGGTAGAGGTTGGCAATCACCGTGTAACCCTGATTTTTTATCAATTGGTCATAACGGTAGATCTGCTCATCTTGGTCGTGATGATAGATCTTGTTTTCTATGATGATGGCTTGGCCTTTGGCATTACGGATGAAGATATCGATGCCCTTAAATTCGGCATGGACGCTAGCGGTCTCTACGTCAAAATCCTCAATACGAAGAACTTGGAGCAATGTCTTGAGCAAAGCGTTACCACAACCGTGCGCAGCTTGTGGGTTGAGTAGGAAGGCGAGAAAGCGGGAGTGCAAATAGACCTCGTCGCTGTCGGAGCGTAGTACTGAAAATAGGTTGAAGCCTGGGTCACTGTGATGGGTTGCTCGCAGAACTGCAGCAGCCTGGAACAAATCACTCATCTTTATACTTTCCGTGATAGTCAGATTAGGATTTTAGTCGCACCACGTATCGAGCAGGCGACTGACTGCTTTTGGCCGACACCTGCCGGTCATGAAAGGCAGGAATCGGCCAAAAGCGGCCAGTCTGTTCTATGAATACATCCGTCCCCTTTCTCATGATTGGCTAATTTGGCGTGTGAATCTGTAAGTCAAACACGGCTCTGTCGCGGAAGATTATAGGGGTCGAAAACAGCCATTCAGTCGATACGTATCTATGGATACTGGCTTCGCACCACGTCTATGTCATCAGCTGTAAGGTCCGGATCAATAGACATCATGAAATCATGGATTTCCTGTCGGGCGTGGAATTTTTCAAACCAGAGTAGGAACGCAGTTTCATATACTATCGTCTTGATTTCTCCATAGATTTCTTTTGATATCTCTTCAAACTTGTCATGTAACTCATAGCCTTGGCAGAGACGTATAGCATCCGCAAGTCTGTCTGACCGAACGCCAAGTTTTCGGGCGAATCCAGCCACATCGGTTTGGATGGCGGAGATTAACTCTTCTTCAGGAGCAAGGGTGCCAGGAAGAAAATCATAATCGGGTGAAATATACTTGGCCTCTCCTTTCTGATCCGCATCAATGATGCCTTTTACCGCATAGTTTTTACTTTGCCTAGCGTACCTGCTAACCACTTCATACACATGGGATTCGCCGTTTAAGAAAATAATTTCGTGAGTCCTTCTGACGCTGCTTCCATATATATCTAGAAGTTTTTCAAAAAAAACTTTGGCTTTATTATCCTCAAGAAAGAAAATCCCCTTCCTGACGGGGGTTACCCCAAGCTCATTCAGGTAATTACTGTTTATTGCTAAATCCCAATGAGCAACTTCAGGTCGCTTCATTACTATTACTCGTTCAATTCCGAGCTTAGAAACGATAAAAGGGGAGTGGGTTGCTATGAAAAGCTGCTTTTTCCTATCGGCAGAAAGGTAGGCTAATAAATCGACAATGCGATCTTGTGCCGCAGGAGTAAGCCCGGTTTCAGGCTCTTCTAAAAAAAACACTCCTGGTCTACTGTATTTCTTCGACAACGTCCAATAAATGAATAAAACAAGCTGTTCGCCCATCGAGGCTGTAAAATTATCGTGCTCTCTGTCATTTTTGGTAAAAACGAATCGGGGGCAACTTTCTTCGTCTCCCGTTACCACTTCTTCAATGCGAATCGAATCGTAGCTGCTGCCTAACACGTAATTTACTAAGCTTAGCTCCTTACTTGGTAAATCAGCTATGCCCCCTTGGCCAAAAGTACTTTTGAAATTTACAAGTGTTGCGTTAGCCTCACGAAGCTCGGAAAGTGGCTCGGTGACGACCGCCTGCAATGCTTCACCAGGAAATTTAATCACTTCTCCGTTATAAAGCGTCGCTTCGTGCCTGTAGAATTCAACCCTGTCGTAGCCAGTATCTGTCAGAAAAGAAAAAAAGCTACTCTTTCCCGCACCGTTTGCACCCACTACAGCGAACAGTCCTCCAGTACTAAACTCAAGATCGGTACTAGGTGGAATAAATTGCTTTAACGATTTTATACCCTTAGCGACATTTTGGACGTCATTTAGCCTGCTCCAGTAGTCAGCAATCGCGGCTTTTTTCATTGCAAGCCCCAGTGCTCTTCTTCCATAAATGAGATGACCATTTCCTCGGTCAAACTGTCCATCTGATTAATTTTATCTAATATCGCACGCGCGCGCTCTCCAACGGTGCTGTCATATACCTGCCCTTCCATCCAGCCAATCAGATAAATAACTAATAATCGCAATTGAACCGGTGTGGCATCGTTTACACTTGACGCGGAACGCTCTTGGTAAATACCTAGTAGAAAAGCAAGCTTGCTATTATCTTCACTGCTTCCTTTGACAGACTCCCTAATACGCTCAAATCTACACAGGTGTTCAATATTCTCCACTGATCGATCATTCGAGAGGTATATCAGCCACGTTAAGAGAGTAGGTTTATTTAGCTTGAGTTTGCTACCAAGGCTAGCGCTGATTTCACATGCCTCGGCAAGCGCGTGGATTGCGCTCGTTACTTGAGATTCAATGTTATACGGAACAGGTGTTCCTGCCCTGTAGAACTCGACAAGACTCACGTCCGTTATTTTTTTGTTAATTATTTTGGTGTGAATAGCATATACAAAGCGGGCGATGACATCGTCATAAGCCAGTCTGTTATTGTTGAAACCTATTCGAGAGCCGTCAAGCATCAGTTCGCTCATGTAGGAAACAAATTTTTTGATTTGTTCGCGTACAGGGCCAAAAAAAGTATTTCGTTTTTCGGCAGGGGTTAAAGTCACTCCTTGGTTGAGCCTGAAGAACAATTCATAAGGCTCACCTTCCTGATAGTCGTACAACTCATGAATTCTTATAGAATACTGTTCGATCCGGAATCGTACACGATCAGGAAGCTGACTAAACCGCAGCCCGTTAAGTTTCTGGATTTCGGTGTCGTGAGGTTCAATGCTGCCATCAATGGCGAATTCGTTTTCAAGAAATTCAACTATAGCGCTTAGCCTTTGCTGTCCGTCGAGCACCTCCATCATTTCATCATTGCCCGTAACTACAAAAAACACAGGGGGGAATTTCCAGTCCCGAAGTATAGTATCGATCAGCCCCTGTTTCTTTGCCTTATTCCATACCATGTCGCGTTGAAAATCTGGCCGGAGGTCTATGCTTCCGCGCTTGATCCTTTGATATATACTTGAGATGTCTGGGTCTTTAGCGTTTATTTTCATGACTTCCGTCTCGTGATCCCGGCGGTTTCGCGGCGCTTGGAGCGCTCATACATATTGCTAACGGTTGTCATATCTCATGTGTATCGCTCATTCCCATGATTATCAGGGGTTTGCTCCGATCCGTCACTCTCTATGAGGCTAGATAACCGGTCTTGGTGGCGCGGCATTTGAAACTAATGCATCAAGGATTTTCCGCTTTCTGTCATCGGGAGGTTGGCCCATTGATCTGGGCTATTTGGCTTGGTTCGGATTTGAGCCGGTCGTGCTGAAGAAGGGGTATTGCGCTGAAAGAACTGAATAGCTCCTAGTCTAGTAGACACCTTCGAATGACCGTTTTTGGCCGGTTGTGGCCTGTCACGACCGTCAACTCTGGGGCGGAAGCAGAATTATAAGCGTCTGGTCACTACACCTTGCATGTCGATGGCTCTCAAAGGGATCAAGGTCGCGCTGATCATCCCAACTCGACTCACCTGACCCTGATTCCCATGGAGTACCCAGGCGGCTCTCGACGCAGGAGTTTGGTGACTTGATGCGTGATTGTGACCAAGCAGAAGAATGGATGCTCAATCGCTTGGGGCGCGGCTAACCAGCCATTGAGCCTTGATCATTCATTAAGCTGCCTTAGCTTTCTGAAGGCGTTCCTTGTGGAGCTTTGTTTGGTAGGCGCTGCTAAAAATCCCCTTACCGAGAATTCCAGGTAAGAGGCTCAGTGATCCATTCCCTAGATAGTCGTACAACCTTTTCAGAAGTAGAAAGTCCGCTCTGCTTGTAAAGCTGTTCAAGCTATCTAGTGGTATGAATCCGTAAAGTGCTGCGTCGATATTATTTTTTGCTCCTCTAGCTGTGACGCCGATCACTTCCATGGAGTCGTTGAATATAGGGCCACCGCTATTTCCCTCCATCAGCGTGAAATCAACCAACCACAGATCTAGGTCGACCTGGCGGCGCCGTTGAGTAGTATGGCCTTTTGCGATGTAGTGTGTGGTACCGTCTCGATGCTTAGGGAAACCAATCGATAGAACTGGATCCGTGGGGCGAACAATCGTCTTGTCGGACTTGCGTAGGGCGGGAATATTTCGGAACTCCTCATTGGGATGAAAAATAGCCAAGTCTGCTTTTTTGTCCGAAAGGATAAGCTCTGCTGAGTACTCTCTCGTGTCGCCGGCACGGCTGAATGAAATGGAGTGGCGAGCGATGGTTTTAGATACCCCGGTCACAACGTGTTCGTTGGTAACGATGCCGACCCCTTCCAGAAGGAAGGCCGTCCCCTGACATTCCTCAATGATGTTGTTTACGACAAAAATCGAGTTTCCTAAGATCTCTTCAGGTGATTTTTTGAACTCAGGATTCTCTTTGCCTATAGCTACTGTGAATTCATATGCCAACCGACGATAGATATTGTCACCTCGCCCGCGAACCATTTGAATGTAATTCAGTCGCCCCTTGACCACCTTGATAAAAAAATCGCCAGCACTGTCCTTCGTCCGCAGAATCTGTCGAGGCTGAAGCCGCTGATTCTCGCCCTTCAGAATCTCCAAATACTTGGCTTCTGCCAGTTCAGGCCCGTAGCGTTTAAGAGCGTTGATCATCGAGCTCGTTAAGCGGATGAATTCTCTGGTTACGTTTGGCATCTCATTGACGACTAGGCCCGTTACCATCTGGCGCTGCGTTCGGTG
Source organism: Pseudomonas taeanensis MS-3 (assembly GCF_000498575.2). Lineage (GTDB taxonomy): Bacteria > Pseudomonadota > Gammaproteobacteria > Pseudomonadales > Pseudomonadaceae > Aquipseudomonas > Aquipseudomonas taeanensis. The sequence goes on along the minus strand of NZ_AWSQ01000001.1, from coordinate 852,348 downwards.
CTGAAGACGCGTTTTTTCAGAGTTTATGATGAAACCATTGGATTTGATGATTTCTTCCAGTTCGCGCCCAGGTATCGCTCTGCCGTCCTCGGAGACTTCGACAATATCCTTCGGTAAGTATTTTGCGGTACTGGTAAAGGAAAACGTGATGTCGTCAGCGTACCGTGTAAAATGACACTTACCTGATTTTGCTAAGGCCTGAAGTTGTGAGTCAAGCTTCCGGCAAATCATGTTCGATATTAGCGGTGAGGTTGGGGCACCTTGAGCTAATTTTCCGTCGCTGCAACAGATTTGTGCCATAACTGTCGCAACATTGTGGGGTGCACTAAATGGGTGGGCCATGAATAAATTTCTGACTCGCCCGAAATGGATACTTTCGAAAAAATCCTTCAGATCAATGTTGAACACGTATCTCTTTCTGGAGTGGATCTGAGCATTTGTCTTGACGTTCCTACCCTTGACGAAGCCATGGCTGGAAGGTTTGGGGGAATAGTATTTTTCGAGATGCGGCAAAAGCGCATGCTGAATTTTCTTCATCACCCGTTTGGGTGCTTTAATGGTACGATGGGTTTTGTTTTTCTTTAAGATGGAAAAGCTAACGTAATGGCTGCCTTTCCTCTTGTAAAGGAAGTTGAGCAGTTTGTCTTGGTCAACTTTTAATAGCTGGCAGAACCCATCGAGGCTCTTGAAGCCTGGGCCAAATAAATCCTTAAAAATCTCGTCGATATCCATTCATAGTACCGGGTTTCGGGGCTATTTTCTCTTTTACCGTCGCCATCGATAACGTAACCGTATAGCACGATCAGGCAAAGCTACCCTTACAGTGGCCACCGCATATAGTCAGTGGAAAGTTAAATTGTGCCCCGAACCCGATGGTGATTTGATATCACAGCGCTGAATTCCGGTCAACGCCTCCGGCCAGCGTGCGACGGGGACATCCCTCGGGCTTCTATCGCCGAGCGCTCGTAAGGGTTTCGATAGCCAGTAGACCGTGCTTGCCTTGTCGCCGAACAAAGCGATGGCGGCATCAAGCAGCTGCGGAGCAATCGTTTCCGACTAGTTGGCGTGTTCCTGCTCTGGACTCATCGCGTCGTTGATCGCTGCTGCGACCGTTCCCAGTGCTTCCCTCTGGCGAGCATTTTCTCGAAACTCCCCAGAGTTTAGCTGGTGCTCAATGCGATGGCGCAATAGAGCCTCCGCGTCATTGATGTTCAGATCGAGCTCAATCAGCATGTCCATTCCTTGGAGTAAGGCTCAGTGCCCGGAGCAAATGCTCGACGCTGGCGTTTGACGTTCACGCCAAATTAAAAATCCCGCCAAAACAAGGCGGGCTTTCGGATGTCTCTAAGGGGAGGTTCTCTGGTTCATCCATCCAACGCCCCTCGAAAACACTGTCACGCTGCCTCCATTGTCGGTGCTTGAGCAGCCTGACGGTTTACTACTATGGGGTGGCCGGCGCACAGTGGCCGGCTACGAGCCGCCCGGCACCAATGCCGTGGAGATTCGCTGCGTACGCGCGCAAAATACATGCACCGAGACGTATGCCTCGCTCCTGCAGCACGATACCGGCTTGGATCTTGTGGCCGAAGTGTTCAGCTACGAAGTGATTTCCTGGAGTGAGACGCAACCGGAGGCGGTGGCCAAGAGCGCTATGGCCGGACGCCATCGTGTGCTGTACATCGACCTGATAGGGCAGGGCGCGACCATGAAATGGTTGCCAGGCGAAGACTGCGAAGGGGATATGACCGCGGCTGTCTTGGTAGGCGATCCGGTTTAGATGCGGTACGCCGTTCGGGTCACGCTGACCGGAAACTATTCAGGCATCGCTATGTTGAAACCTGCCTGATGCCTAACACGACCCATTCTCCCGCGCCGCTTTCTCGGCCTCAAGCTGCGCGGTGAGCGTGCTGATAGAGCGCGAGCGGTGCTCGAAGCGGAAAGGAGGGCCACCATTTTATCGCACGCTCAGTTCGACGAGCGTGTAAATGGAAAAGGGGTTGGATTTGGGCGCTGGTTGTTTCTGGGGGATGTGATCAAGTCCAAATGCGCGGCGCATTTCGGCTTCTGAAACAGTTGTATCGTTCAAGCGAGATACCTGCAGCGATTACGGTAACTTAATTTAGCTGGGAGTCCTCTTGGCCGCGACCGACCAGAGCGGCAAGTGACAACCGGCAGCGCTCGGCCATTAACAGACAGCCGATATGGTTCTGATTTTACTCGATCCGCACTGCATTTGAGCTTGCGCTGTAGACGACTATCGCTAACGTTAGAGTCGGGCGTCTAATTTGGGGCATTCACTTTCGCGATTTTTTTAAACGAGCAGTCTTGTGAGCCCAATCCTCATCCTATCGCTTTTCAATAAACGATCCGCCAAATAGATGGCTTTTGGCCGGATGGCTGATTAACATCGGGATGCCTCGCCTGCTTGCTGGTGCNNGCTTCGCGGTCTCCCGAAGGTTGAAGGTCCCCTGCAGCAGTTGGGTGAGAGTTCACTGGTGTCTCCCAACAAACAAGGAGTTTTTGTGGCCTCGTCGCTTTACCGTAGGATTTACAGCGGGGATTCGTTGTATTCGGCCTGGAGGAAGGTCAAAGAAAGCGCCTTTTCTTCATCATCCGAAACTATCCGAAACGAAGCCAAGGACTTCGAGAGCCAACTCCCCAAGTCGCTTTCCGACATCCAGCGCGCGCTATCCAAAAAGATCTTTACCTTCCAAAAGCAGACCGGCGTGGCAAAAACCAAAGCCAACGGAAATTCTCGCCCGATTGTGCTTTCACCTATACCCAACCGGATCGTCCAGCGGGCTCTACTCGACGCCTTATCCCGTATTAAATTCGTGAAAGAAGCGCTGGCTACCCCTACGAGCTACGGAGGCATAAAAGATAAACGGGTCTCGATGGCGATAGCCGACGCCAAAGCAGCCATTGCCAAAGGAGCCGCCTTCCATATCAGGTCAGATATCGCCGAGTTCTTCACTAGAATTGACAAGGCCCGTGTGATGACACTTGTGGCCCCTCACATCATATGCCCTGACACGATTGCATTATTTCGAGCTGCGATCACCACAGACCTTGCGAATATTGACGTGCTTCGACGACAGGGCCTAGATGAGATTTTCCCCATCGGGGTGGAGGGTGTAGCTCAAGGATCTCCCCTATCCCCACTCATAGCCAATTTGTACCTGCATGACTTTGACAAGGTCATGAACGATAGTGAGGTCAATTGTCTTCGCTACATCGATGACTTCCTGATCCTCGGGAAGGACATGGGCTGTGTGGATCGTGCATTTAGCAAAGCACAGACTGAGCTCAAGAAGCTCTCACTTGAAGCATACCGGCCGTCAGCAACAAGCGACAAAGCTTCAAGGGGCCATACAGCTAAAGGATTCGATTTCTTAGGCTGCTTCGTTTCGGCAGGGTTGGTCCAGCCATCTACAGCTACGAGGGAGCGATTCAAGAAACGGATCAAATCCGATTTAGACGCATCGATACGCATGATGAAATTCAGTGTCGAAGCTGGAGATATATCCCCAAAGGGGTCCTACTCTGGCGCGCTACAGAATCTCGACCGAGTAATCCTAGGTTGGGGGAAAGCCTTTTCCTTTTGCAGCAATGGCCAGTGGATAAAGAGCCTGGATGACTACATCACAAGTTCATTGGCGCAGTATGAAATAGAGAGAGCGAATCTCTTTCAAAAAACAAATGGCACGGCTCAGCGTAGGATGTTGGGGGTAAGGCTGCTTGCAGCGGTCCACTCGGGGCGCAGAGAAACGGAGTGACCGCTTTTGGCCGATATCAGCCTGTCGTCAACATGGTTAAGTCGGATGCAATTGGGTGGTCAAGACCATGCAATTACGCACCGGCAGCTTGTGGCAGCTGCATCTCACTCGATCAGGTATAGACAGTGAAACACTCCACGTTGAAACACTCATTTCGATCCAAGAGCGCGAAAAGGCCCATAGATATAGGAAGTGGCGCAAAATGAAATGATTGACATGTCCGATAACCACGAAGAATCAATGCCGCCGCGTTGTGCGCCAGCGCCCGCTTGACCACCTGCCGGGGATAGACGCTGGCGCTGTCGATGGAGCCGTGGAACAACGCTTCGAAGGCCAACACCCGATGCTTGGCATCGAGAAACAAACAGCCGAACACCTCATGCGGCTCGTGGCGCAACAGGGCTTTCAGATAATCGCGCACTGCCTGCGGGCTCTCCAGCGCCGAGTCGCGGCGCAACTGTTCGGCCAAGTGCCGACGCGCCATCTCCAATACCGCTTGCAGCTGAGCGAACTTCGCCGGCCCCAGGCCGAGACGCTGACTGAATGACTCCAGATCGGCCTGCAGCAGAGCCCGCAAACTGCCAAAATCCTGGAGCAGATGGCGCGCCAGATCCACCGCGCTCTGCCCGGCAACCCCGGTTCGCAGGAAGATCGCCAACAGCTCGGCATCGGTCAGGGTGTCGGCCCCTTGGGCCAGAAGCCTCTCCCGCGGGCGTTCCGCCGCGGGCCAATCGCGAATGCTCATAAAACCTCCGTGTCGAGCGATGCAGGTCTTGTGAAAACTACCGGGCGTGGTCATCCGGCCTGCTGGGCCCCGCTGTTCCAGTGCGGGCGCTGTGCTATCGTAGCCCATCTTTTCGCGCGGCGATTGGCCTGGGGAGGCGTCATCGCCGTGGCGCACATCCACCTTGACTAAAGGCAGGCCTATGCAGCGGCTGTATCGGAAACGCATCATCCTCGGCGTGGGCGGCGGCATTGCCGCCTATAAGAGCGCCGAACTGGTCCGCCGACTCAAGGATCAAGGCGCCGACGTGCGAGTCGTGATGACCCGTGGAGGCTGCGAATTCATCACGCCGCTGACCCTGCAAGCACTGTCCGGCCAACCGGTCCATCTGGACCTGCTCGACCCCGCCGCCGAAGCCGCGATGGGTCATATCGAGCTGGCTCGCTGGGCCGATCTGGTGCTGATCGCCCCGGCCACCGCCGACCTGATGGCGCGCCTGGCCCAGGGCGTCGCCGACGACCTGCTGACCACCCTGGTGCTGGCCACCGATGCCCCGGTTGTCTTGGCGCCGGCGATGAACCAGGCGATGTGGCGCGACCCGGCCACCCAGACCAACGCCCTGCTGCTGGCCGAGCGCGGCCTGCGCCTGTTCGGCCCCGCTGCCGGCAGCCAGGCCTGTGGCGACGTCGGCCTGGGTCGCATGCTCGAGGCCGAGGAGCTGGCGCAGCGCGCCGCCGATTGCTTCGAGCGCAAATCGCTGACCGGTAAACACGTGCTGATTACTGCCGGACCGACCCAGGAAAACATCGACCCGGTGCGCTACATCACCAACCACAGCTCCGGCAAAATGGGCTTTGCCCTCGCCGAAGCCGCCGCCGAAGCCGGCGCCCAGGTCACCCTGATCAGCGGCCCGGTACACTTGCCGACCCCCGACCGGGTCAACCGCATTGACGTGATCAGCGCCCGCGACATGCTCGCCGCCTGCGAAGCGGCAATGCCCTGCGATGTGCTGATCGCCGCCGCTGCCGTCGCCGATTACCGCCCAGAAGTGGTCGCCCAGCACAAATTGAAGAAAGACCCCAGCAGCGGCGACGGCCTGCTCCTGCAAATGGTGCGCAACCCGGATATCCTCGCCACCCTGGCCAGCCGCAGCGACCGCCCGTTCAGCGTCGGCTTCGCCGCCGAGACCGAGAACCTGCTGGAATACGCCTCACGCAAGCTGAAGGACAAGAACCTCGACCTGATTGTCGCCAACGATGTGGCCAACCCCGACATCGGCTTCAACAGTGAGGACAACGCCATCACCATCATTGACCGTGAATTACAGCCCAGCAGCTTCGCCCAGACCAGTAAAAGCAAGATCGCCCGCCGCTTGGTAGACTTTATCGCCGAGCGCCTGCCGCGCACCTGATGCGCTTATTCATCGACTACAGAGCCTGACATGCACGCTTTACAAGCCAAGATCCTCGACCCGCGCCTGGGCCACGAATTCCCCCTGCCGCAATACGCCACCCCCGGCTCTGCCGGCCTCGACCTACGCGCCATGCTCAAGAGCGACCTGACTTTGCAGCCGGGACAAACCGTGCTGATCCCCACCGGCCTGTCGATCTATATCGGCGACCCCGGACTGGCCGCGATGATCCTGCCGCGCTCCGGACTCGGCCACAAGCACGGCATCGTGCTCGGTAACCTGGTAGGCCTGATCGACTCGGACTACCAGGGCGAGCTGATGGTCTCGTGCTGGAACCGTGGGCAGAGCGCCTTCACCGTGGCCATTGGCGAGCGCATTGCCCAGCTGATCCTGGTGCCAGTGGTGCAGGCGCACTTTGAACTGGTCGAGCAATTCGATGAAAGCCAGCGTGGCGCCGGGGGTTTCGGGCACTCCGGTAGTCATTGAGTGACGCTCACCACTTCAGGATGAAATGCCAAGGAGACGTTCAATGAAAGGCTTCAAACGCACCGCCAAGGATGCCGCGCCAGGCCCGAAAAAGCCCGAAGCCAAGACCTGGCTGCCGGGCTTACTGGCCGCCGGCGCTGGCCTGGCGCTTGCGGCAGGGCTGCTCTGGTTTGCGGTATTCGACGGCATTCACCAACAACAACAAGCGCAACTCAGCCAGGCCTGGGGGGGCGGACAAGCAGCAGCCCTGCAACAAGCACTGAAACAGCTGGCTGCCGACACCCAAGCCGCTGCGCACAACCCGCAACTACTGGAAGCCCTGCAAAGTCAGGAAACCGAGGCGATTCACAGCGCCGAGCGCAACCTCAGCTACTGGCATGGCGTGGTCGACGCGCACCTCAATGCTCCCGGTCAGGCGGTGCAGGACATGAACCGCCGCGCACCGATGAATTTTGCCGCACTGGACATGCTGCGCCGTGTGGAGAAGGGGCAGACGCCGGCCGTCGAGGCTTACAAAATCGACCAGCGCTGGCTGGTCTACAGCGCCGCACCGGTGCGTCTGAGTGATGATCAGCCGCAGCAAGGCACCCTGCTGCTGGCGGTCGAGCTCGAGCGCCTGCTGGCCAGTATCCCCCCGCTGCCGGCCGAGGTAGGCCAGGTGCAGCTCCTGCAGCAGTTCGGCAACACCACCCCTCAACTGCTGACGCAACGCGGTCAGGCGCAGGGCGCGGCCCAGCGTTTCAGCAGCGGCAATCCCCACTGGACACTCAGCTTTACCCCTGGCCCCGCCTTGACTGAGGCGGCTTTCTCGCTGCCCCTGCTCGGCCTGGTCCTGTCGCTTGCCCTGGCCGGTGTTCTACTCGGCCTGTATCTAGTGCATAGCGGCCTACAGCGGCGCCTGCGCGATGACGTACGGCAACTCGGCCAATTGCTCAATGAACTCTCCACGGGCAAGTCCGTCAAAGTCTTCAGCCTGGGTTTGCCGGCGCTCGACAGCCTGGCCCAAGCCCTGGCACGCCTGCCGCGACGCGCCTATGCCACAGCGACCAACGCGTCCGCGGATACCCCCCGCAGCGACGCCGGCCAAGCGACCGCCGCCGCGCCAAGCGAACCGGCCGACTTGGTCGACCCACTGTTTCAAGACGCCGATATCCTCGATATCGATTTTCTCGACGAAGACCAGGATCTCCTGGGACTGGAGCAAACCCCCGTTATGAATACCCCGCACCTCGCGCCAAAACTGCCCGCCGATATCTTCCGCGCTTACGACATCCGCGGCGTGGTCGGCACCAGCCTGACTGCGGAAACCGCCTACTGGGTCGGTCGCGCAATTGGCTCGCAAAGCTTGGCCCAGGGCGAACCGAACGTTGCGGTGGGCCGCGACGGCCGACTGTCTGGCCCCGAGCTGGTGCAGCACCTGATCCAAGGCCTGCTCGACTGCGGCTGCACGGTCAGTGACGTCGGCATGGTGCCGACCCCGGTGGTGTACTACGCCGCCAACATCCTCAGCGGCAAGTCCGCAGTAATGCTCACCGGTAGCCACAATCCACCGGATTACAACGGTTTCAAGATCGTCATCGCCGGCGACACCCTGGCCAACGAACAGATCCAGGCACTAAAGACCCGCATCGATAACAACGACCTCGCCAGCGGTGTCGGCACTGTCGAACAGGTCGACGTGCTGGAGCGCTATTTCAAGCAGATCCGTGACGACATCGCCCTGGCCAAGCCGCTGAAAGTGGTGGTCGACTGCGGTAACGGCGCCGCCGGGGTGATCGCCCCGCAGCTGATCGAAGCACTGGGCTGCACGGTAATTCCGCTGTTTTGCGACGTCGATGGCAACTTCCCCAACCATCACCCGGACCCAGGCAAGCCGGAAAACCTGGTCGACCTGATTGCCAAGGTGAAAGCTGAAAAGGCCGATCTTGGCCTGGCCTTCGACGGCGATGGTGATCGCGTCGGCGTGGTGACCAATACCGGCACCATGGTCTACCCGGATCGCCTGCTGATGCTGTTCGCCAAGGACGTGGTGTCGCGCAATCCCGGCGCCGACATCATCTTCGACGTCAAATGCACCCGTCGCCTGACCCCGCTGATCAGTGGCTACGGTGGCCGTCCAGTGATGTGGAAAACCGGCCACTCGCTGATCAAGAAGAAAATGAGGGAAACCGGCGCCCTGCTGGCCGGCGAAATGAGCGGGCACATCTTCTTCAAGGAACGCTGGTTCGGTTTCGATGACGGCATCTATGCCGCCGCCCGCCTGCTGGAGATTCTCAGCCAGGACAAGCGCGATGCCGAGCAGGTGTTCGCCGCCTTCCCCAGCGATATTTCCACCCCGGAAATCAATATCCAGGTCACCGAACAGAGCAAATTCAGCATCATCGATGCCCTGCAACGCAACGGCGCCTGGGGCGAGGCCAACATCACCACCCTGGATGGCGTGCGCGTCGATTACCCGAAGGGCTGGGGCCTGGTTCGCGCCTCCAACACCACGCCGGTGCTGGTGCTACGCTTCGAGGCCGAGAGCGACGAAGAGCTGGAGCGGATCAAACAGGTATTCCGCACCCAGCTGCACGGCGTTGCACCCGACCTTAATCTGCCGTTTTGATCTGCCGAATTAGTATTGGAGTCCCGCATGACCCTCGAACGTGATGCAGCCACTCAGGTGGCCAAGGTTCTATCCGAAGCCCTGCCGTATATCCGTCGCTTCGTCGGCAAGACCCTGGTGGTCAAGTACGGCGGCAATGCCATGGAAAGCGACGAACTGAAGACCAGCTTCGCCCGCGACATCGTGCTGATGAAGGCAGTCGGTATCAATCCCGTGGTGGTGCATGGAGGCGGCCCGCAGATCGGCGACCTGCTCAAGCGCCTTTCGATCGAGAGCCACTTCGTCGACGGCATGCGCGTCACCGACTCGCAGACCATGGACGTGGTGGAAATGGTCCTCGGCGGCCAGGTCAACAAGGACATCGTCAACCTGATCAATCGCCACGGCGGCAGCGCCATCGGCCTGACCGGCAAAGACGCCGAACTGATCCGCGCGAAGAAACTCAAGGTAAGCCGCCAGACCCCGGAGATGACCCAGCCGGAGATCATCGACATCGGTCATGTCGGCGAGGTCACCGGGATCAATACCGACCTGCTGAACATGCTGGTCAAGGGCGACTTCATTCCGGTGATCGCGCCGATCGGCGTCGGCCCGGACGGCGAGTCCTACAACATCAACGCCGACCTGGTCGCCGGCAAGGTCGCCGAGGCGCTGAAGGCCGAGAAGCTGATGCTGCTGACCAACATCGCCGGCCTGATGGACAAGCAGGGCGAGGTACTGACCGGCCTCACCACCGAACAGGTCGACGGCCTGATCGCCGATGGCACCATCTACGGCGGCATGCTGCCAAAGATCCGCTGCGCCCTGGAGGCGGTGCAAGGCGGCGTGATCAGCGCGCATATCATCGATGGCCGGGTGCCCAATGCGGTGCTGCTGGAGATTTTCACCGACAGCGGCGTCGGCACCCTGATCTGCAACCGCAAACGCGCCTGAGCCGAGCATTGGCCTGCGAACGGATCAGTCATGCCGAGTAATCGAGCCGCCTGGTCCGTTGCCCCGCGCATCACGCCTGCGAGCGCGCCTGGATCTTCATGTCTACATGAGCGAGTGAGTGCGATCTGTCACGGGCATGCGTCGCCCGCAACCAATCAGGGCCGATGTGATTTCGCGAGAAAGTTAGCGGCTACGCAACCCACACAGCAGGAATCAGCGCTCAGCGGCGCTGCCCAAGCAACTCGCTGAGTCGCGCGTGATCGGCAGCGAAGCTGGTCTCGGCTTGCTGACGGGTTGCCTGATAGCGGCTGATGTCAGCCTGCAGGCGTTGCTGTTCGGCTTTTTGACTATCCATTTGCGTCAGCAAATTCGCCGGCACCTTGCGTCCGGCCCGCTCATGCTCGGCCGCCTGACTCTGCAAATTGGCCTGCTGAGCGCGCGCCGACTGCAAATTACCCCGCGCCACACCGATCAACCCATCCAGCTCGGCCAATTTGCGCGTACGCGCCCGGTCGACATCGGCGGGGTTGGAATACAGCCGCAACAACTGCGCATCCGAGCTGGCGCGGGCCTTCTCCGCCAGCAGGCGCTGCCTTTCTTGGGCAGTCGGCGCAGGCGCAATCACCTTGACCACACGCCCCTGATCATTGAGCACCTCGTAGCCCTTGCCGATGAACTCCGGCGGAACCCCCTGGCGACTGAGCACGGTGACGCCATGATCATCGACATAGCGATACAGCTCGGTGGCTTGCGCCACGAGCGGCAACAGTAAACCGAGCAACAGCGAACACCGCATCAGAGCCGGTTTGGGCATCGGAGTCATACCTTGTATCGAGAGTTAGATTCCGTACTCGGCGCGATAGGCCTGCACCGCAGGCAAATACTGCTTGAGTTCGGCATCGTCCGCCAGGTATTCAAGCACCTGCTCGAGTGACACGATGCTCACTACCGGCATGCCGAAGTCGCGCTCGACCTCCTGGATCGCCGACAACTCACCCTGGCCACGCTCCTGGCGGTTCAGCGCAATCAGCACGCCCGCAGCTTGCGCACCCTGCGTTTGGATGATCTGCATCACCTCACGGATAGCCGTACCGGCAGTGATCACGTCGTCGATGATCAGCACTCTACCCGCCAGAGGCGCACCGACCAAGGTGCCGCCCTCACCATGCGCCTTGGCTTCCTTGCGGTTGAAGCACCAGGGCAGATCACGCTGGTGATGCTCGGCCAGCGCTACCGCGGTGGTCGCCGCCAGCGGAATGCCTTTATAGGCCGGACCAAACAACACATCGAAGGACAGTCCGCTGTTGACCACTGCTGCGGCGTAAAAACGCCCCAACCTGGCCAGCGCCAGACCACTGTCGAATAACCCGGCGTTGAAGAAATACGGGCTGGTACGCCCAGACTTGAGAGTGAACTCACCGAAGCGCAATACTCCGCGCTCGATGGCAAAACGAATGAATTCGCGCTGATACGCTTGCATGAAAAGCCCCGGACGGCACGGATTTGGCTAGGAACTCACCTAATGGAGACGAGCTCGGGTATCATACACGCACGTGTTTTTGGGGGCCATTTATGCGGATCATCAGTGTGAACGTGAATGGTATTCACGCTGCAGTCGAGCGCGGTTTGCTCAGCTGGCTGCAAGCGCAGAATGCCGACGTGATCTGCCTGCAAGACACCCGTGCCTCCGCCTTTGAACTGGACGACCAAGCCTTCCAACTGGATGGCTATTTCCTCTATGCCTGCGATGCTGAAGTGCCAAGCCAAGGTGGCGTGGCACTCTATTCGCGGTTGCAACCCAAGGCGGTAATCAGCGGCCTCGGCTTTGAAATGGCCGACCGCTACGGGCGTTATCTGCAGGCTGATTTCGACAAAGTGAGTATCGCCACGCTGTTACTGCCATCCGGGCAGAACGGCGACGAGGATTTGAACCAAAAATTCAAGTTCATGGACGACTTCACCCATTATCTGGACAAGCAACGCCGCAAGCGCCGTGAGTACATCTATTGCGGCTCGTTCTACGTGGCACATCAGAAGCTGGACGTGAAGAACTGGCGCGACTGCCAGCAATCGCCCGGTTTTCTTGCACCTGAACGCTCCTGGCTGGATGAAGTGACCGGCAGCATGGGCTATGTCGATGCCCTGCGCGAAGTCAGCCGTGAGGGCGACCAGTTCAGCTGGTGGCCGGACAACGAGCAGGCAGAGCTGCTCAACCTGGGCTATCGCTTCGACTATCAGCTGCTCACGCCCGGCATGCGTCGTAGCGTACGCAGCGCGCGGTTGCCTCGGCAGCCACGGTTCTCGCAGCACTCACCGCTGACCGTCGATTACGACTGGACGCTCAGCGTGTAAGCAATACCCAGCAAACAAAAAGCCGGCTAGATGCCGGCTTTTTGTTTGCTGGGGAGCAAGCTACTTGATCAGCCGCCAGCAGAACGGGTAGCGATAGGGTTGCCCCTCGTTGGCCTTGATCCCGGCAATGATCGTCATGACCAGAGCACCTATGGCGATCAGGCTGGCCAACAGGAAACCCACCACTACCAGCATCAGCAACACGCTGATCATGAAGGCAATGGCCACACTGATCTGAAAGTTCAGCGCCTCTTTACCCTGCTCATCGACAAAGGGATCGAGGTCCTTTTTCAGCTGCCAGACGATCAGCGGACCAATCAGACTGCCGAAGGGAAAAACGAACCCGAGGAAGGCCGAGAAGTGACAGAACATCGCCCACTGCCGGGCTTCCTGACTCGGTACGGGCACCGGTGCTTGCTCGTTCTCGCCCATCATCGCTCTCCTTATGCTTTGCCGTGTATCAGTCTGCCAGCGCCGCCTGCTGCAGTTCGAACAGCTCGGCCATGCCTTTCTGTGCCAAGGCCAGCATGGCGTTCAGCTCTTCCGGCTGGAACGGCGCACCCTCGGCGGTGCCCTGCACTTCGATGAAACCGCCGCTGCTGGTCATCACCACATTGAGGTCGGTCTCGGCAGCGGAGTCTTCCAGGTAGTCCAGATCGAGCACCGGCTCACCCTGGTACATGCCCACCGACACCGCGGCAATCATCTGCTTGAGCGGGTCGCCACCTTTCAGGCCGCCGCGCTTCTTGATTACCCGCAATGCATCAACCAGCGCGACCATGGCACCGGTGATCGACGCGGTGCGGGTGCCGCCGTCGGCCTGGATTACGTCGCAGTCGACATACAAGGTGTTCTCACCCAGCTTGGACATGTCCAACGCGGCGCGCAGCGAACGGCCAATCAACCGCTGGATTTCCAGGGTGCGCCCACCCTGCTTGCCACGGCTTGCCTCGCGCTGGTTGCGCGAGCCGGTGGCGCGCGGCAGCATGCCGTACTCGGCGGTCAGCCAGCCCTGGCCCTGACCTTTAAGGAAGCGCGGTACGCCAGACTCGACGCTGACCGTGCAGATCACCTTGGTATCACCGAACTCCACCAGCACCGAACCTTCGGCATGTTTGGTGTAATTGCGAGTGATGCGGATCGAGCGCAACTGATCGGCGGCGCGGTCGCTGGGACGTTTCATCGAGGAATACCTGCTCTGGAGTGAAATCTGTCCGGCATTATAGGGCGCGCAAGACGACGACGACATGTCGAATTGGGAGCGACCGACGCACTGCGTTACAATCCGGCGTTTTTCGCCCCCGACTTACCGAGAGGTCTATCCCATGATCCATAGCATGACGGCCTTCGCCCGCGTCGAACAGGCAACGGCTCACGGCACCCTGAGCTGGGAGCTGCGCTCGGTCAACCACCGCTACCTGGAGCCGCACCTGCGCCTGCCGGACGCCTTCCGTGATCTGGAAGGCTCCGCACGCGAGGCGCTGCGCCAAGGGTTATCGCGGGGCAAAGTTGAATGCACCCTGCGCTTCGCCGAAGACAGCGCCGGCAAGCCCCTGCAAGTCGACCGCGAACGCGCCGCCCAGCTGATCGCCGCCGCGGAGAGCGTGGCCAGCCTGATCAAGCAACCGGCCCCCCTCAACCCGCTGGAAGTGCTCGGCTGGCCTGGCGTGCTGGTGGCCGATGCTGCCGATCCGCAGGCGCTCAACAAAGCCGCGCTGACGCTGTTCAAGCAAGCGCTGAACGAGCTGAAGAGCGGTCGCTCACGCGAAGGGACCGAGTTGGCCAAGCTGCTCAACGAGCGCCTGGACAGCATCCTCGAGGAAGTCACGGCCCTGCGCGAACTGGTGCCGCAGATGCTCGCCACGCAACGGCAGAAGATCCTTGAGCGTTGCAGTGAAATGCAGACCGAACTCGATCCGCAACGCCTGGAGCAGGAACTGGTGATGCTCGCGCAGAAAAGCGATGTGGCCGAGGAACTGGACCGCCTGAGCACCCATGTCAGTGAAGTCAGGCGAGTACTCGGGGCCGGCGGTGCTGCGGGTCGACGCCTGGACTTCCTGATGCAGGAGCTCAACCGCGAAGCCAACACCCTCGGTTCCAAGGCCTTCGACACACGCAGCACTCAGGCCGCGGTCAACCTCAAGGTACTGATTGAGCAGATGCGCGAACAAGTACAGAACATCGAATAAAACGACTGCGCTAGGCTATGCCGCGTTGCTCTGCAACGAATACGGAGCGACAGCCAAAGGCTGGCTCGCCGAGCGAGTGAAACGAGTAAATCAGATCCAACCCGAGAATTGTTTATGTCCATCACCACCGGCACCCTCTACATCATTTCTGCACCCTCCGGCGCCGGCAAGACCAGCCTGGTCAAGGCGCTGCTCGACAGTGAGGCGCTGATTCGCGTCTCGGTGTCCCACACCACTCGCGCCATGCGCCCGGGCGAAGTGGAGGGGGTGAACTACCACTTCACCAACCGCGAGCAGTTCACCCGCATGCTCGACAACAACGAATTCCTCGAGCATGCCGAGGTCTTCGGCAACCTCTATGGCACCTCGCAAAAGTGGGTCGAGCAGACCTTGGCCGAAGGCTTCGACCTGATTCTGGAGATCGACTGGCAGGGCGCGCAGCAGGTACGCCGCCTGATGCCCCAGGCCAAGTCGATTTTCATTCTGCCGCCAACTCAGGAGGCTCTGCGTCACCGCCTGACCAACCGCGGTCAGGACAGCGGGGAAATCATCGAACAACGCATGCGTGAAGCGGTCAGCGAAATGAGCCACTATGTCGAATACGATTACTTGCTGATCAACGACGACTTCGCCCACGCACTCAGCGACCTGAGAGCCATTTTCCGCGCCAACCAGCTGCTGCAGAGTCCGCAACAGCAGCGTCACGCTGGCCTGCTCAGCGAGCTGCTGGCCTGACCCGCCGCGGCCCCGGATAAATCAGTGCTTCCCTTAATGCGGGGGTTTTTTTAAACTCTTTAGTCCGCTCGCCCATTCGGGCCCAGCTTTATCTGCATTTTGCTACGAGGAACACCATGGCCCGCGTAACCGTCGAAGACTGCCTGGACAACGTTGAGAACCGCTTCGAGTTGGTCATGCTTGCCACCAAGCGTTCGCGCCAACTCGCCACCGGCGGCAAAGAGCCGATGCTGGCCTGGGAAAATGACAAGCCGACCGTGGTGGCCCTGCGCGAAATCGCTGCTGGCCTGGTCGACTACGACGTCATCGCACAAGCTGAAATCGTCGAAGAAGAACCGCTGTTTGCGGCATTCGAGGAAGAGGCCAACGAGCCTCAGTAAGTTTATGCCGGGTCGACGTCATACGGCGCAGGGTCATAACAATCGGTACGGAGAACATCCATGCCGAGCATAGACGCCCTCGCCGGTCGACTTTCGACCTACCTCGGCACCGACCAGGTCAACCTGGTCCGGCGTGCCTATTTCTACGCCGAACAAGCCCACGACGGCCAACGCCGACGTAGCGGCGAAGCCTACGTCACCCATCCCCTGGCGGTGGCGAATATTCTTGCCGACATGCACATGGACCATCAAAGCCTGATGGCCGCCATGCTGCATGACGTGATCGAAGACACCGGGATCGCCAAGGAAGCGCTGCATGCGCAGTTCGGCGAAACCGTGGCCGAACTGGTAGACGGGGTCAGCAAGCTGACCCAGATGAACTTCGAGACCAAGGCCGAGGCGCAGGCCGAGAATTTCCAGAAGATGGCCATGGCCATGGCCCGCGATATCCGCGTGATCCTGGTCAAGCTGGCCGACCGCCTCCACAACATGCGCACCCTGGAAGTGCTATCCGGCGAGAAGCGCCGACGCATCGCCAAGGAAACCCTGGAAATCTACGCTCCGATCGCCAATCGCCTGGGCATGCACAGCATGCGGGTGGAGTTCGAGGACCTCGGGTTCAAGGCCATGCATCCGATGCGTTCCGAGCGCATCCGCATCGCCGTGCGCCGCGCGCGCGGCAACCGCAAGGAAATCGTCAACAAGATCGAAGAGTCGCTGACCCACTGCCTCGCCCGCGAAGGCTTGGAGGGCGACGTGCTCGGACGCGAGAAGCACCTCTACGGTATCTACCAGAAGATGCGCGGCAAGCGCCGGGCGTTCAACGAAATAATGGACGTCTACGCCTTTCGCATCGTGGTCGACAAGGTCGACACCTGCTATCGGGTACTCGGCGCCGTGCACAACTTGTATAAACCCTTGCCCGGACGCTTCAAGGATTACATCGCGATCCCCAAGGCCAACGGCTACCAGTCGCTGCACACCACCCTGTTCGGTATGCACGGCGTGCCCATCGAAATCCAGATCCGCACCCGCGAAATGGAGGAGATGGCCAACAACGGCATTGCCGCGCACTGGCTGTACAAGTCCAACGATACAGATCAACCCAAGGGTACCCACGCCCGCGCCCGCCAGTGGGTCAAGGGCGTGCTGGAAATGCAGCAGCGCGCCGGCAACTCGCTTGAATTCATCGAAAGCGTGAAGATCGACCTGTTCCCCGACGAGGTCTACGTGTTCACGCCCAAGGGCCGCATCATGGAGCTACCGAAAGGCTCCACCGCGGTCGACTTCGCCTACGCGGTGCATACCGATGTCGGTAACACCTGTATCGCCTGCCGCATCAACCGCCGCCTGGCGCCGCTGTCGCAAGCCCTGGAAAGCGGCTCTACGGTGGAAATCGTCAGCGCCCCCGGCGCCCGCCCAAACCCGGCCTGGCTGAATTTCGTGGTCACCGGCAAGGCCCGCACGCACATTCGCCACGCCCTGAAACTGCAACGCCGCTCCGAGTCGATCAGCCTCGGCGAGCGTCTGCTGAACAAGGTGCTGGCCAGCTTCAACAGCCATCTGGACAAGCTCACCCACGAACGGGTGCAAGCGGTGCTCGCCGAATATCGCCTGGAAGTCATCGAAGACCTGCTGGAAGATATCGGCCTGGGTAATCGTATGGCCTACGTGGTGGCCCGCCGCCTGCTCGCCAGCGACGGCGAGGAACTGCCGAGTGCCGAAGGCCCGCTGGCGATCCGCGGCACCGAAGGCCTGGTGCTGAGCTACGCGAAATGCTGCACACCGATCCCCGGCGACCCTATCGTGGGTCACCTGTCCGCCGGTAAAGGCATGGTGGTGCACCTGGAAACCTGCCGCAATATCGGCGAAATCCGGCATAACCCGGAAAAATGCATCCAGCTGTCCTGGGCCAAGGATGTGGTCGGCGAGTTCAATGTCGAACTGCGCATCGAACTGGAACACCAGCGCGGACTAATTGCTTTGCTGGCCGGCAGCGTCAACGCCGCCGATGGCAATATCGAGAAGATCAGCATGGACGAGCGCGATGGTCGCATCAGCATCGTGCAACTGGTGGTCAGCGTGCATGACCGCGTGCACCTGGCCCGCGTAATCAAGAAGCTGCGTGCGCTCGCCGGGGTCATTCGCATCACCCGGGTTCGCGCCTAAGTACATGCCAATACACTCATTCCCATTAGAGTGGGCTTGAGCTCACCGCGCTCGCTAAATCCTTTGGCGGGCGATGCCCCCTACCCTCACCAGGAGAAACTCATGAGCAAGAGCGTTATCAATAGCGACAAAGCGCCGGCCGCCATCGGCACCTACTCCCAGGCGATCAAGGCCGGCAACACCGTGTATGTGTCCGGGCAGATCCCGCTGGACCCACAGAGCATGGAGCTGGTCGAAGGCTTCGAGGCGCAGACCGTGCAGGTGTTTGAAAACCTCAAGGCAGTGATTGAGGCCGCTGACGGCTCGTTCAAAGACATCGTAAAACTGAACATCTTCCTCACCGACCTGTCGCACTTCGCCACGGTCAACGAGGTGATGGGGCGTTATTTCGAGCAGCCCTACCCGGCCCGTGCCGCCATCGGCGTAGCCGCTCTGCCGCGCGGCGCGGCGGTGGAAATGGACGCTATCGTAGTACTCGACTAAGTACCCCGGCGGGGTTCGTCACCCCGCCACTTTCATTGGCCCAGCGCAGCACGCCTCGGCGGCGCCAGTTCACGCCTCACTACCCAGCCTGACTCGCCAGTACCGCCGCATAACCCTCGCGGTAGCTTGGGTACTGCGGAGCCCAGCCCAGTGCCCGCGCGCGCGCATTGCTGCAACGCTTGCTGCCGACGCGGCCCAGCGTCGACTCCTCGGCCCGGTGGCTGACACCCAGCTGCATGCGTAACCAGGCCACCACTTCGTGCAGCGCGGCCGGCTCGTCGTCGACGCCGATATAGCAGTCCTGCAACGCCACGCCACGGGCATCGGCTTGCAGCAGAAACGCCAGCAGACCCGCGGCATCGTCGACATGGATGCGATTGCCGTACAGCGGCGGTTCAGCCGCCACCCGATAGCCTTGCTGGACCTGATTGATCAGGCGCTGCCGTCCCGGCCCGTACAGCCCGCTCAGGCGCACCACGGTCGCCGGGATATTGCTGTGCAGCGCGAGCTGCTCGGCTTCACGCATCACCCGACCGGAGAAGCCCTCGGCGGCGGCCGGCGACTGCTCATCGACCCACTCGCCCTGCTGCTGGCCATACACCCCGCTACTGGAGACGAACAGCAGGCGCTGCGGTCGTTGCCCATGCTCGGCCAGCCAACCGAGTACCCGGCGCAAACCCTCGACATAGGCTGCGCGATAACCCGGCTCGTCGTGCTGGCTGGCCGCCGCGCAATACACCAGGTAGTCCAGCGCGCCAGTGGGCCACGCGCCTGGGCAGTGATCGACCTGCAAATCACCGGCGACTGGCAGAATCTGCGGCGGCAGCGCCGCAGCCGTGCGGCGCAGGCCATACACCGCCCAGCCAGCATCGACCAGACGCAACCCCAGGCGGCTACCGACATCCCCGCAACCGGCAATCAACAGCCTCGCTGAACCCATCACAAGCGCCTCCAGAATATCCATGAGGCGCAGTGTAGCCCGGTTGGTTCATTGCAATGCAAAGGCTATGCTTAGCGGTAACTTAATGGATAAACACTATGACCCTCACCGAACTGCGCTACATCGTCACCCTCGCTCAGGAGCAACACTTCGGCCACGCAGCCGAGCGCTGCCATGTCAGCCAGCCGACCCTGTCGGTGGGGGTAAAGAAGCTCGAGGACGAGCTCGGTGTGCTGATCTTCGAGCGCAGCAAAAGCGCGGTGCGCCTGACTCCGGTCGGCGAAGGCATAGTCACCCAGGCGCAGAAGGTGCTGGAGCAGGCGCAGGGCATCCGCGAGTTGGCCCAGGCCGGCAAGAATCAGTTGACCGCGCCGCTGAAGATCGGTGCCATCTACACCGTCGGCCCCTACCTGTTTCCCCACCTGATTCCACAACTGCATCGCGTGGCGCCGCAGATGCCGCTGTACATCGAGGAAAACTTCACCCACGTACTGCGCGACAAGCTGCGCACCGGCGAGCTGGACGCGATCATCATCGCCCTGCCGTTCCAGGAAGCCGATGTACTGACCAAGCCGCTGTATGACGAACCCTTCTACGCGCTGATGCCGGCCGGCCACCCCTGGGCCGCGCTGGACAGCATCGACAGCAAGCTGCTCAACGACAAGAGCCTGTTGCTGCTCGGCGAGGGCCACTGCTTCCGCGACCAGGTACTGGAAGCCTGCCCGACCCTGCGCAAGGGCAGCGAAGAGCACGCCAAGCACACCACCGTGGAGTCCAGCTCGCTGGAAACCATCCGCCACATGGTCGCCTCCGGCCTCGGCGTTTCGATCCTGCCGCTTTCCGCCGTGGACAGTCACCACTATGCCCCTGGAGTGATCGATGTGCGCCCGCTAAGCGCACCGGTGCCGTTCCGCACCGTGGCCATCGCCTGGCGCGCCAGCTTCCCGCGGCCGAAAGCCATTGAAGTACTGGGCGACTCGATCCGCCTGTGCTCGGTGGCCCAGCCTCAAAGCCAAGAAGCCTAAGGCCCGCGCATGACAGAACTGGCCGCGGTTTCCGTTACGGCGCTCAAAGGCGTCGGCGCCGCCCTGGCCGAGAAGCTCGCCAAGGTCGGCCTGGAAAGCCTGCAGGACGTGCTGTTCCACCTGCCGCTGCGCTACCAGGACCGCACCCGCATCGTGCCAATCGGCGCACTGCGGCCCGGCCAGGATGCGGTGGTCGAAGGCGTAGTCGCCGGCGCCGACGTGGTCATGGGCCGCAGGCGCAGCCTGCTGGTACGCCTGCAGGACGGCAGCGGCACCCTCAGTTTGCGTTTCTACCATTTCAGCCAGGCGCAAAAAGAGGGCCTGAAACGCGGCACCCAGGTGCGTTGCTACGGCGAGGTGCGCCCCGGCTCATCCGGACTGGAGATCTACCATCCAGAATACCGCGCCCTGTCCGGCAGCGAACCGATTGCCGTGGAACAGACCCTGACGCCGATCTATCCGAGCACCGAAGGCCTGACCCAGCAGCGCCTGCGCAGCTTGAGCGAGCAGGCGCTGGCGCGGCTCGGCCCGCATAGCCTGCCGGATTGGCTGCCCAGCGAGCTGGCCCGCGACTACCAGCTCAGTCCGCTGGACCAGGCCATCCGTTACCTGCACCGGCCACCGGCGGATGCCGACCTGGAAGAGCTGGCCGAAGGCCGCCACTGGGCCCAGCACCGCCTGGCCTTCGAAGAGCTGCTGACTCACCAGCTGTCACTGCAACGCCTGCGCGAGAGCCTGCGCGCCCAACAGGCGCCGTGCCTGCCCATCGCCAAACAGCTGCCGCAGCAATTCCTCAGCAACCTCGGCTTCCCGCCGACTGGCGCACAAAACCGCGTGGGCGCCGAGATCGCCTACGACCTGAGCCAGGACGAACCCATGCTGCGCCTGATTCAGGGCGATGTCGGCGCCGGCAAGACCGTGGTCGCCGCCTTCGCCGCACTGCAAGCGTTGGAGGCCGGTTACCAGGTGGCGTTGATGGCGCCAACCGAGATTCTCGCCGAACAGCACTTTCTCAACTTCAGCAAATGGCTGGCACCGCTCGGTCTCGACGTCGCCTGGCTGGCCGGCAAACTCAAGGGCAAGGCGCGCGCCGCCGCCCTGCAACAGATCGCCGACGGCACGCCCATGGTGGTCGGCACCCACGCGCTGTTTCAGGATGAGGTGCAGTTCAAACGCCTGGCCCTGGTGATCATCGACGAACAACATCGCTTCGGCGTGCAGCAGCGCCTGGCGCTACGTCAGAAAGGCGTCGGCGGGCGCCTGTGCCCGCACCAGCTGATCATGACCGCAACGCCCATCCCGCGCACCCTGGCGATGAGCGCCTACGCCGACCTGGACACCTCGATCCTCGACGAACTACCGCCCGGTCGCACCCCGGTGAACACCGTTCTGGTCGCCGACAGCCGCCGCCTGGAGGTGATCGAGCGGGTGCGCTCGGCCTGCCACGAGGGGCGCCAGGCCTATTGGGTCTGCACCTTGATTGAAGAATCCGAAGAGCTGACCTGCCAGGCCGCCGAGACCAGCTTCGAGGACCTCACCGCCGCCCTCGATGGCCTGCAGGTCGGGCTGATCCACGGACGCATGAAGCCCGCGGAAAAAGCCGCGGTGATGGATCGGTTCAAGCAGGGCCAACTGCAATTACTGGTCGCCACCACGGTGATCGAAGTCGGCGTTGACGTGCCCAATGCCAGTCTGATGATCATCGAGAACCCGGAACGCCTGGGCCTGGCCCAGCTACACCAACTGCGTGGCCGGGTCGGTCGCGGCAGCGCCGCCAGCCACTGCGTGCTGCTCTATCACCCGCCGCTGTCACAACTGGGGCGGCAGCGCCTGGGCATCATGCGCGAGACCTGCGATGGTTTCGTCATCGCCGAAAAAGACCTGGAACTGCGTGGCCCAGGGGAAATGCTCGGTATCCGCCAGACCGGCCTGCTGCAATTCAAGGTCGCCGACCTGATGCGCGATGCCGACCTGCTGCCCGCGGTGCGCGACGCCGCCCAAGCCCTGTTGGCCCACTGGCCGCAGCATGTCAGCCCGCTACTGGAACGCTGGTTACGCCACGGCCAGCAATACGGCCAAGTGTGAACCAGCGCACAGTGCAGCCGTCGCCTCAGCCGTTGCTTGGCTGGACTGCTGTTTATACTTCTGCCCACTGCACCTCAGCCGGATTTCGTTATGACCGAAGTAGCCCTCGCTCCCGTCACCACGCCGCAGCCACCGACAGTGATTCTGCAACTGCTGGATAAGCTCGCCTTGACCTATCGGGTGCGCAGCGAACACTCGGGGCTGCCGGCCGCCCAGCGCCTGCAGGCTGTGCTGCTCGAAGATGCGCTTGGCGCCCTGCTGGTGCTCTACCCACAGAGCCAGCTACTCGACCTCAATCGCCTGGCCGAGCTGACCGGGCGCAAACTCACCGCGGTGAAGCCGGAACGACTGGAGCGCATGCTCGGCAAGCACAGCCTGAGCACGCTGCCCGGCCTGCCACCGCTGACCAGCTCGCCGTGCCTGTACGATGAGCGCCTGCTCCAGGTACCTAGCCTGCTGGTTGAGTCCGGCCAGCCCGGTGTGCTTCTGGAGATGTCCAGCGAGGTCTTCAAGAGCCTGCTGAGCAAGGCCAGTGCGGCGCGTTTCGGCGAGCCGCTGAGCACTATCCAGCCGAACCTCGACCGCCCGCACGACGACCGCGCCGAGATCAGCCAGGCGGTGCAGGCCTTCACCGCGAGGCGTATCCAGCAACGCCTGGAGGAGACCATCGAAATCCCGCCACTGCCGGAAACCGCGCAGAAGATCGTCAAGCTGCGGGTCGACCCGAATGCCACGGTAGACGACATCACCGGGGTGGTGGAAACCGACCCGGCACTGGCCGCCCAGGTAGTCAGCTGGGCGGCCTCGCCCTACTATGCCGCACCCGGCAAGATCCGCTCGGTGGAAGATGCAATTGTCCGCGTGCTGGGTTTCGACCTGGTGATCAACCTGGCCCTCGGCCTGGCTCTGGGCAAGACCCTGAGCTTGCCCAAGGACCATCCGCAGCAGACCACGCCGTATTGGCAGCAAGCCATCTACACTGCGGCAGTGATCGAGGGACTGACCCGCGCCATGCCGCGCACCCAGCGCCCGGAAGCCGGTCTGACCTACCTCGCCGGCCTGCTACACAACTTCGGTTATCTGCTGCTGGCGCATGTCTTCCCACCGCACTTCTCGCTGATCTGCCGACACCTGGAGGTCAATCCGCACCTCTCCCACAGTTACATCGAGCAGCACTTGCTGGGCATCAGCCGCGAGCAGATTGGCGCCTGGCTGATGCGTTACTGGGACATGCCGGAAGAACTGGCCAGCGCCTTGCGTTTCCAGCATGACCCCGACTATGCCGGCCCCCATGCGGTCTATCCGAATCTGGTGTGCCTGGCCGTCAGCCTGCTGCGCAACCGCGGCATCGGTGCCGGGCCGCAAGGCGAAATCCCACAGAGCCTGCTCGACGGCCTGGGGCTGAGCCGCGAAAAGGCCGATGAGGCCGTCGACAAGGTACTCACGGCCGAAGCGGCGCTGCGTGAACTGGCCGCGCAATTCCACCCACCACAATAAGCCGAGAAGGGACGCCTTGCTCGGTGCAGGCGGACCTCATACACACAGTACACAGGGGCAGGTTCAGGCCCCTTTTTTATGCGTCTGGGTGACCTCTCAATAGCTGCGCCGGATCATTTCAGTTGGGCCCGGCGCTCGGCAAATAGCGCAGGCAGTGCCTGCTCGCTGCTTTCCAGTAGTAGCCTGACCGCTGCCTGTTCATATAAGGCCGCATACTCGTCGAGTTGCGCGCTGGGCATCTGGCGATAAGCGTACAACATGAACGATTCCACGCCCTCGGCACTTGAGGCGTGAAGCGCCCGCGCCTGGGCCTCCGTCTGCTTGCTCAGGGCTTGCTCATCAAGGGTTTCGCCGCGCGCCTTGAGCGCCAGCAGCGCCTGGGTCTTACCCACCTCATAACGCAGCAGCGCAGCCAGGGCGGTGGTGTGCGCCGCGACATCGAGACGCCGCACCAACGCCAGGCGTGCTTGCAGTGGCGGACGAGCGGCCAGCTGTGCACGGTAGCTGGCCAGGGCCTCGGCGCCGTCTTCGCCGACGGCGCGCTCGGCGGCGGTAAAACGCCGCGCCAGGGGACTGTCGAGCACCCGCTGTGCCTGCTCTAGCTGAGCCTGGTCAAGGGTGCCGACCAGGCGTTTGGCCAAGTCCTGGCACAAGGCATCGGCGGCAAACAGCCGACCCAGCTCGGCCTGCCGCGTCGCGCTCAGCCCACGCTGCAGCAGCGGTGCACTCTGCTCGCAGAGCAGGCGAATCCCGGCCAGCTCGAACAACGGGGCGAAGGCTTCGGCTTTAGGTGGTGATGCGTGCGCCAGGCTGGCGACGGACAACAGACACAGGATGATGAAACGCATTGGCAGGCTTCCGCAGGGACTCCGGCCAGCCTAACCAAAGAGGCGCGCGCCGACCAGCAGTGGCGCGCGAGGTTGCGCGTCAGGCGGCCTTTTTTTCGGCCGTTTTTTTCTTCGGGACCAGGTACTTGGTCAGCCCCTGAAACCACAGCACCAGCGCGGGGTTGCCCTGGATCTGGATATCCTTGTTCTGGATGCCCTGCATAAAGGCCAGCTGCTTGTTCTTCGCACTCATGGTGGCGAAGCCATAGGCGCCGTCCTTGAAACCCAGGGCGAAAGCCGGCTCGAGCGCAGGGCCGCGCTTGCTGCTGATGCGCTGATCTTTGACGATGAAGTGACGGGCGATCTTGCCATCCAGGGTGTGCAGCTGGAACACCATGTCACGGTCAACCAGTTGTTGCTGGAAAGCAGGGTTTTCACGGCTGGCCTTGGTCATCAGGCGACCCAGCATCCACAGGAGAAAACGGAATTTCATGCACGCAGCCTCGGCGAGGGAAAAGAAACGGCGCGCAGTGTAGCGGTTTGTCGCGAGGACTACAGCCAAACTAAAGCCTGGCGGAGGCGAGCGTGCGGGGCTCGAGAGGGCACCCGGAGCCAGCTAGCTCCGGGCTGGCAAAGCTCAGTTGACCGCGTCTTTCAGGGACTTGCCCGGTTTGAAGGCAACGGTATTGCTGGCCTTGATCTGCACCGGCTGGCCGGTTTGGGGGTTTTTGCCGGTGCGCGCGCCACGATGGCGCTGCAGGAAAGTGCCAAACCCAACCAGGGTCACACTGTCCTTGCGGTTCAGCGCGCCGGTGATTTCTTCGAGCACGGCGTTGAGTACACGATTGGCCTGATCCTTGGTCAGATCTGCCTTATCGGCGATGGCGGCGGCGAGTTCCGGTTTACGCATAAAAAGCCTCTTTGACGGTTTGTTGTTGTTGTGTCCGTGCTGTTCGTCAGAACAGCGCTCAAAGCGCCGCAACAGCTCTGTGCTGCGGCAGACTGAGGGAGAATGGCACGCCATTTCGACCCGCGCCAGTCTTGTCCGACAGTTTAATCCGGGGTTTTACGACATACCCGACAGAACCGCAGACATTCACGCCAGAAGCGCCGGCAGCTGCTTATTCAGGGCCAGTTTTTCCTGCACGGCCGCGCCGGTCAGGGCGTAGCCAAGCAAGGCGCCAGAGGCGTCGCGGCACAAGGCCTTGATGTCGCTGCCGCTACCCTCCACCGTCCATTCGCCCTGCAGGCCACGCGGTGGCGGCGACACCACCAGCGGACACACCGGGGTTTTCACTGTGACCGGCATGGCGCCATAGCGGACTGCGGTCGGCTGACCGGCCAGGGTCTGCGCCAGGGCACGAGCACAGGCCATCAGCGGCATCACGTAGAGCAAGTTGAGGCCATCGACCTCGGCACAATCGCCCAAGGCATAGATATTGGCGTGCGAGGTGCGCAACTGGCGATCGACCATCACCCCGCGATTGACCGCCAGGCCGGCCGCAGCGGCCAGCTCGATACGTGGACGCAGGCCGACCGCCGAGACCACCAGGTCACAGGCGATCTGCGTACCGTCGGACAGGCGCGCGAGCAAGCCCTCCGACGCGTGGTTGAGGCTGCTCAACACCGGCCCGAGGTGAAAGCGCGCGCCGAGGCTTTCCAGGCCCGCCTGCACCGCCGCGGCTGCCGCCGGATGCAGCAGCCCGGGCATCACCTGCTCGCACGGCGCGACCAGTTCAACCTGATAGCCACCGAGACTCAGGTCATTGGCAAACTCGCAACCGATCAAGCCGGCACCGAGCAGCAACACGCGGCGCTTGCCGGCCGCCGCCAGGCGAAAGCGCGCGTAGTCTTCCAGGTCATTGATCGGGAACAGCGCATCCCCGGCGTCGCCCGCGACCGGTACGCGGATCACCTCGGCGCCCCAGGCCAGCACCAGGTCGCGGTAGGGCACGGCTTCTTCGCCGATCCACAGGCGCTGGTGCCCGGCATCGATACCGGTAATCCGCGTATGGGTGCGCACCTCGGCCTGCAGCTGTTCGGCCATGGCACCCGGCTCGGCCATGCTCAGGCCGTCGGCGTCCTTGTGCTTGCCGAAGCCGGTGGAGAGCATCGGCTTGGAGTAGGAGCGACCGTCATCGGCGGTGATCAGCAGCAACGGCGTCTGACTGTCCAGCTTGCGAAACTCCCGCGCCAGGTTGTAGCCGGCCAGGCCGGTGCCGACGATCACCACAGGTGCACTCATTGCCCATTCCTCACTCGTAAAAACGCCGTGGCAGCCCCTAGTGGTCTGTGTGGCTAGTTCAATTAGTCAATTTCGGCGTTTGCGACCCCGATACTGCGTTGCCGACTCAGGCGAGCTCGATCATCTCGAAATCCATCTTGCCCGCGCCGCAATCCGGGCAGATCCAGTCTGCGGGAATGTCTTCCCAACGGGTTCCGGGGGCAATCCCCTCTTCCGGCAGACCAGCCGCTTCGTCGTAGATAAAGCCGCAAACCACGCATTGCCACTTGCCCATGCTGCCTCCGCGATACGGCAACTGCTGCTAAACCTAGCCCACTCATCGGCCCGGCGGCAAACCGGGACAGACGCCTCCCCCAGCAGGTCGAGGTGGTTTAGCCCGCCCAATAAAAACGGCGGCCTGCTGGGCCGCCGTTAGTCAATTCTGGGATCAGGCGATTTCGATCATCTCGAAATCCATCTTGCTCACGCCGCAGTCCGGGCACAACCAGTCTTCCGGTACGTCTTGCCACGGGGTGCCGGCAACTATGCCTTCATCGGGCCAACCCTGGCTTTCGTCGTAAATCAGCCCACAGACCACACATTGCCACTTCTTCATAACGACCTCTGTAACTTTCACGGTAGTGCGCGAGGCACGCTACCGCAAATGCACGCAGGCGCCAAGCCGCCGGGCGACGAATGCCACCCGGCGGGGTCGCTTAACGCACGACCTGCAGCGGGTCGGTAATGGCCATGCCGTACATGGCGATCATGGTCAGGGCACCGGCTGCCAGGAGGTAGTAGAGGGTCGGCAACATGGTCTTGCGCAGGGTGATGCCTTCACGTCCAAGCAGGCCCACGGTGGCCGAAGCCGCCACCACGTTGTGGATGGCGATCATGTTGCCGGCAGCGGCGCCGACCGACTGCGCAGCCACCATCATAGCCCCGGAAACTCCGAGCAACCCGGCGGTGTTGAACTGGAACTGCGAGAGCATCAGGTTCGACACGGTGTTGGAGCCGGCAATAAAGGCACCGAGGCCGCCGACGGCTGGGGCGAACAACGGATAGATGCCGCCTACGCTGTCCGCCACCAGCTTGGCCATGGCCACCGGCATCGACATCAGATCGGACGCATTGACCCCGGAGTTGATCAGGATACGCACCATCGGGATGGTGAAGATCAGCACGAAACCGGCGCCGAGTAGCGTACGGCTCGACTCGCTGACTGCCGCGCCCAGCTCGGCCAGGCGCATGCGGTGCAGGAAGCAGGTCACCAGCACCACCATGCACAGGATGCCGCCCGGCAGATACAGCGGTTGCAGGGTGCCAGAGACACCGGTTTCACCGAGGATGTCGGTCCAGCCAAAGCTGACCGCCATCAACGCGGCTTTCAGCTCGGGGAATATCCGCGAGGCCACCAGAAATACCGCCAGCAGCAGATACGGGGCCCAGGCCATGCGCACGGAAATCGGCGTCTTGCCGGCGATGTCCTCGATTTTCAACTCGAGCTTGCCCATCCATTCGGCTGGCCAGTCTTTCGCGTCGGCGAAATCCCAGGTTTCCTTCGGCAGCAGGAAGCCTGCTTTGGCAGCCGGAATCACGATGGCCAGGCCGACCATGGCGCCAATCATCGAGGGGAACTCAGGGCCGAGGAACACCCCCGCCGCCATATACGGCAGGACGAAGGCCAGACCGGTGAAAATGGCGAACGGCGCCACCATCAGGCCTTCTTTCCAGGACTGATTCTTGCCGAAGAAACGGGTCATGATCATCAGCATGATCAACGGCATGAGGATGCCGATCAGGCCATGAGTGATGGCCACCCGCGAGTAGATCAGCTGGAAGAAGATGTCCCAGCTGCTATTGAGCGCCAGCAACTGTGCGCTCATTCCGGACTGGTCCAGACCTCCCGCGACACCCACCAGCATCGGCGTACCAACCGCGCCGAACGACACCGGAGTGGATTGCACCATCATCCCCAATATCACCGCAGCCAGTGCCGGGAAACCCAGGGCCACCAGCAACGGCGCGGCGACCGCGGCCGGGGTACCGAAACCGGAAGCGCCTTCGATAAAGCAACCGAACAGCCAGGCGACGATCAGCGCCTGCACCCGGCGATCCGGGCTGATGCTGGAGAAGCCCCGGCGAATCGCACTGATGCCGCCCGAGTGCTTGAGGGTATTGAGCAGCAGGATCGCGCCGAAGATGATCCAGAGGATCGCCGCGGTGAGAATCAGCCCCTGCAAGCTGGAGGCGATAACCCGATTGAGGGTCATGTCCCAGGCCGTCAGGCCGATAATCGCAGTGAGCAGGAAGACCACCGGCATCGCGTACTTGGCCGGCCAGCGAAAGCCGATCAGCAGCACACCCGCCAGCACCAGTGGCACGAAGGCCAGGATGGACAGCATCGTTTGACTCATGAGTTGGTTCCTATTTGTTATTGTGAACCACAGTGTTCCGGGGGTACCCGGTGCCACGCATCTGGACCTGCCAGGCCGCGGTGCAGCAGTCTGCTAAGCCTCCACAGATCCTTCGACGACGACACGGGGTAGCCCCACGCCGGCGTCAATGCTCAATAGTCCCGCCAGCACGCGTCTGACGGGGCGGTTTATCAATCGACTCCGCCTAGGGTCTGTTGCTTGAAACGCAGGCGCCAGGCGTGCAACAGCGGCTCGGTATAACCGCTGGGCTGCTCGCGCCCCTTGAACACCAGATCGCTGGCCGCCTGAAAGGCCGCCGACTGCGCGTAGTTGGCCGCCATCGGCCGATACTGCGGATCGCCGACGTTCTGCGCATCGACCACCTTGGCCATGCGCTCGAGGGTCTCGCGCACCTGCGTCTCGGCGACCACGCCGTGGTGCAGCCAGTTGGCGATGTGCTGACTGGAAATGCGCAGGGTCGCGCGGTCTTCCATCAGGCCGACGTTGTGGATGTCCGGCACCTTGGAGCAGCCGACGCCCTGCTCCACCCAGCGCACCACGTAACCGAGGATGCCCTGACAGTTGTTGTCCAGTTCCTGCTGGATGTCCGCAGCACTCCAGTTGCGCTCGGCGACCACCGGCACACTCAACAGGTCGTGCAACAGGCTGTCGCGCTGAGCGTCGAGGTCGATGCTTTCCAGCTCGCGTTGCAGCGCCGCCACGTCGACCTGGTGGTAGTGCAGCGCGTGCAGCACGGCGGCGGTCGGCGACGGCACCCAGGCGGTATTGGCGCCGGCCAGCGGATGCCCGATCTTCTGTTCGAGCATGGCCGCCATCAGGTCCGGCATGGCCCACATGCCCTTGCCGATCTGCGCGCGGCCACGCAGGCCGCAGTTGAGGCCGACCAGCACGTTGTTGCGCTCGTAGGCCTGGATCCAGGCACTGCTCTTCATATCGCCCTTGCGCAGCATGGCGCCGGCTTGCATGGCGCTGTGCATCTCGTCGCCGGTGCGGTCGAGGAAGCCGGTGTTGATGAACGCCACCCGCGCACTGGCGGCGGCGATGCATGCCTTGAGGTTGACGCTAGTGCGCCGCTCCTCGTCCATGATGCCGATCTTCAGGGTATGCCGTGGCAGCTTGAGCAGGTCTTCGATGCGGCCGAACAGCTGGTCGGCGAAGGCCACTTCGGCCGGGCCGTGCATCTTCGGCTTGACGATGTAGACACTGCCGCTGCGCGAGTTGCCGCGACGCTTGAGGTCGTGCAGGGCGATCAGGCTGGTCATCACGCCGTCGAGGATGCCCTCGGGGATCTCATTGCCTTCGCCGTCGAGGATCGCCGGGTTGCTCATCAGATGGCCGACGTTGCGCACGAACAGCAGCGAGCGGCCGTGCAACTTCAATTCGCCACCGGCGGCAGCCACGTACTGGCGGTCCGGATTGAGGCGGCGGACGATGCGCTGGCCGCCCTTCTCCAGTTCTTCAGTCAGGTCGCCCTTCATCAGGCCGAGCCAGTTGCGATAGATCAGCAGTTTGTCGTCGGCGTCGACCGCGGCCACCGAGTCCTCGCAATCGAGAATCGTCGACAGCGCGGCTTCGATCAGCAGGTCCTTGACCCCGGCGGCGTCGGTGGCGCCAATCTGGCTGTTCGGGTCGATCTGGATTTCCACGTGCAGGCCGTGGTTCTTCAGCAGCACGGCCTTGGGCGCAGTGGCCTCGCCCTGATAGCCGACGAACTTCTCGGCCTGGGCCAGGCCGCTCTGACTGCCATCCTCCAGGGCCACCTGGAGCTGGCCGTCGACCACCCGATAGCTGACCGCGTCGGCGTGGGAGCCAGTGGCCAGCGGCGCAGCCTGGTCGAGGAAGGCACGAGCGAAGGCGATGACCTTGGCACCACGGGCCTGGTTGTAGCCCGGGCCCTTCTCGGCGCCGCCCTCTTCGGAGATGGCGTCGGTGCCGTACAGGGCGTCGTACAACGAGCCCCAGCGGGCGTTGGCGGCGTTCAGCGCGTAACGCGCGTTCATCACCGGCACCACCAGTTGCGGGCCGGCCTGGCTGGTAATTTCGCTGTCGACGTTGGCGGTGCTGGCCTGCACGCTGTCTGGCTGTGGCAGCAGGTAACCGATGGACTCGAGGAAGGCGCGGTAGGCCGGCATGTCGGTCACCGGGCCCGGGTTGGCACGGTGCCAGGCATCCAGTTCGACCTGCAGACGCTCACGCTCGGCCAGCAGGGCACGATTGTGCGGCGCCAGCTCATGCACCAGGGCGTCGAATCCACTCCAGAAGGCCTCGCGCTCGATACCGCTGCCCGGCAGCACGTCCTCGTCGACGAAACGTTGCAGGTTGGCGGCCACTTGCAGGCGCTGGCAGTTCACGCGATCGGTCATTTTCCACTCTCCATCAAACTGTGCAGGTGCGGCGCGGAGCGCCGTCAGCGGCGCCCACGGCAGCCGTGTCAGTAGTCAATTCAGGCCAGGGCGGCGATGCCGGCCTTGGCCACTTGGGCGTCCTGCTCGGCCTTGACCCCGGAGACACCCACCGCGCCGACCACCTGGCCGTCGACGATCACCGGTACGCCGCCTTCCAGTGACGTGATCAGCGGGGCCGACAGAAAGGCACTGCGCCCGCCGTTGACCATGTCCTCGTAACCCTTGGTTTCACGGCGACCGATCGCCGCGCTGCGCGCCTTCTCGGTGGCGATGTAGGCACCGATCGGCGCACAACCGTCGAGGCGTTCCAGGGCCAGCGGGTGGCCGCCGTCGTCGACCACGGCAATGGCCACGGCCCAGTTGTGCTGCTGCGCTTCGGCGCGCGCAGCGGCAAGAATGCGGGCGACTTCGGCTTGACCCAGTACGGCTTTGCTTTGCATTTGTAATTCCTCGTGATTGATTGTCGCGTAGTGCGTGAATTCGTAGCCCGGATGCAATCCGGGAGCTTGCGGCTGTCCCGGATTGCATCCGGGCTACAGCAACGAGGCCGTGGCTCTTAGTTCATGGCCTCTTCGACCAGCTCGATCCAGTGCCGCACCGGGGTGCGCCCGGCGCCGTCGAGGTGGGTCTGACAGCCGATGTTGGCGGTGACTATCACCTGCGGCTTGCCGCTTTCCAGAGCGTTCAGCTTGTTGTCGCGCAGCTGCTTGGACAGCTCCGGCTGGGTCAGCGAATAGGTGCCGGCCGACCCGCAGCACAGGTGGCTGTCCGCCACGGCGGTGAGGCCGAAACCGAGGCGAGCGAGCACTTCCTCGACCGCGCCCCCGAGTTTCTGCGCGTGCTGCAGGGTGCAGGGGCAATGGAAAGCCAGGCGCAGCTCACTGCGCACGCCGAGACCTTCCAAGGGTTCATCGCGCAACACTTCCACCAGGTCCTTGGCCAGCGTGCTGACCCGCTTGGCTTTCTCGGCGTAGGCCGGGTCCTGCTCGAGCAGGTGACCGTAGTCCTTGACGAAGGCGCCGCAGCCGCTGGCGGTCTGCACTATGGCCTCGGCGCCCTGCTCGATGGCCGGCCACCAGGCGTCGATGTTGCGCCGGGCACGCTGCAGGCCCGCTTCCTGGGCATCGAGGTGGTAGTCCACCGCACCGCAGCAGCCGGCCTCGCGGATCGGCGTGACGCTGATGCCGAGGCGATCGAGCACCCGCGCAGTGGCGGCATTGGTGTTGGGCGACAGCCCCGGCTGCACGCAGCCTTCGAGCATCAGCACGCGGCGTGCATGGCGCGGGGCGGGGCGCGGCTTGGCCGCACGTGCGGCGCGCGGCAACTTGGCCTTGAGCGCCTCAGGCAGCAGCGGGCGCAGCACCTGGCCGACCTGGGTCAGGCCCTTGAACAGGTTCGCGTTCGGCACCACGGCGCGCAGGCCTTGTCGCAGCACGCGCTGGCCCAGTGAGCGCGGCACCGCCGCGTCGACCACGGCGCGACCGATGTCCAGCAGGTTGTGGTAGTCCACACCGGAGGGGCAAGTGGTCTCGCAGTTGCGGCAGGTCAGGCAGCGGTCCAGGTGCAGCTGGGTCTTGGCGGTGACCTCATTGCCTTCGAGCACCTGCTTGATCAGGTAGATACGCCCACGGGGGCCGTCCAGCTCGTCGCCGAGCAGTTGGTAGGTCGGGCAGGTGGCGTTGCAGAAGCCGCAATGCACGCAGCTGCGCAGAATGCTTTCGGCCTCTTCGCCACGCGGCAGACGCTTGGCGTGTTCACTTAGGTTGGTTTGCATGACTCGACCTCAAATCTCCGCGTACATCCGACCGGGGTTAAAAATCCCCTGGGGATCGAGCTGGGCTTTCAGTTGGCGGTGGTAGCGCAGCAAGGGCGCGGCCAGCGGCTGCAACGGACTGTCACAGTGACCGGCGCTGAAGCAGGTGGCGTGGCCACCGACTTCCGTGGCGACCTGGCGGATCAGCGCGGCATCGGCGTCGGACTTCAGCCAGCGCTGCGCGCCGCCCCAGTCGATCAGCTGCTCGCCGGGCAGGGCCAGCACGCCGCAGTGGCTCGGCACGGACAGGCGCCACAGCGGCGCCGCAGCGGCGAAGAAAGGCAGACGCTGCTCGTTCAGCTCGCCCCAGTAGGCGCTATCCAGCAGCTCGCCGCCGAGGCGTTCGCGGGCCGCGGCCACCGAGCCCTCACCGCCCTCCAAACGCAGGTGCAAGGCCTGACCGTCATGGCTGGCGGCGCTGATCGGGATCGGCTGCTGGCCCCACTCGGCGAGTTTCTGCAGGGCGCAGGCGGCGTCCATCTGCAGGCGCAGGCTGATGGTCTGGCGCGGCTTGGGCAGCACCTTGAGCGACACTTCGGTGATCACCCCGAGGCAACCGAAGCTGCCCGCCAGCAGGCGCGACAGGTCGTAGCCGGCGACGTTCTTCATCACCTCACCGCCGAAACGCAGCTGCTTGCCGAAACCGGTGATCAGCCGAGTGCCCAGGACCAGGTCACGCACCGCCCCGGACCAGGGCCGGCGCGGCCCGGACAGCCCGGCCGCGAGCATGCCGCCGACCGTGGCGCCTTCAGCAAAATGCGGCGCTTCACAGGTGAGCATCTGCCCGGCCTCATCCAGCGCCGCCTCCAGTTCCACCAGCGGCGTGCCGGCGCGAACGGTGATCACCAGCTCGGTCGGGTCGTAGCTGACGATGCCCCGGTGGGCGCGGGTGTCGAGCACCTCGCCAGCCACGTTACGGCCGAGAAAGGCCTTGCTGTTGCCGCCCTGAATGCGCAGCGCAGTCGAGCTGTTCAGGGCGTGATTGACCTGTTCCAGCAGCGCCGCACTGGCGTCGTGATCGACTGACATCAGAAACGCTCCAGATCGGGAAAGGGCAGCTGGCCGTGGTGCACGTGCATGGCGCCGAATTCGGCGCAGCGGTGCAGGGTCGGGATGTTCTTGCCGGGATTGAGCAGACCACTGGGGTCGAAGGCCGCTTTCACCGCGTGGAACAGAGTCAGCTCGTCGCTGTTGAACTGGGCGCACATCTGGTTGATCTTCTCGCGGCCCACGCCGTGTTCGCCGGTGATGCTGCCGCCGACCTTGACGCAGAGCTCGAGGATCTTGCCGCCTAGGGCTTCGGCGCGCTCCAGTTCGCCGGGCTGGTTGGCATCGAAGAGGATCAGCGGGTGCATGTTGCCGTCACCGGCGTGAAACACGTTGGCCACGCGCAGGCCGCACTCGGCGGACAGCTCGCTGATACCCCTGAGCACACCGGGCAGCTCGCGGCGCGGAATGGTGCCGTCCATGCAGTAGTAGTCCGGCGAGATGCGCCCGACCGCCGGGAAGGCGTTCTTGCGTCCGGCCCAGAACTTGACCCGCTCGGCCTCGTCGCGAGCCAGGCGCACCTCAGTGGCGCCGGCCTGCTGCAGCACCGCGCGAACCCGTTCGCAGTCGTCCTGCACGTCGGCTTCGACGCCGTCCAGTTCGCACAGCAGGATGGCTTCGGCCTCGACCGGGTAACCGGCCTGGATGAAGTCTTCCACCGCCCTGATGGCCAGGTTGTCCATCATCTCCAGGCCACCGGGAATAATGCCGGCGGCGATGATGTCGCCGACCGCACGACCGGCCTTCTCCACCGAATCGAAACTGGCCAGCAGCACCCGCGCCACCTGCGGCTTGGGCAGCAGCTTGACCGTGACCTCGGTGATGATGCCGAGCATGCCTTCCGAGCCGGTGAACAAGGCCAGCAGGTCGAAGCCTGGCGCGTCCAGGGCATCACTGCCCAGGGTCATGCGCTCGCCCTCGACCGTGAGGACTTCCACCTTGAGCAGGTTGTGCACGGTCAGGCCGTACTTCAGGCAGTGCACGCCGCCAGCGTTCTCGGCGACGTTACCGCCAATCGAGCAGGCGATCTGCGAGGACGGGTCCGGTGCGTAATACAACTCATGCGGCGCCGCCGCCTGGGAGATCGCCAAGTTGCGCACACCGGGCTGGACCCGGGCGAAGCGCCCGGCCGGGTTGACCTCGAGAATCTTGTTGAAGCGCGCCAGCACCAGCAGGATGCCCTGCTCCAGCGGCAAGGCGCCGCCGGACAGGCCGGTGCCGGCGCCACGTGCGACCACCGGCACGCCGCGCTGGTGGCACAGCTTGAGCAGGGCTTGTACCTGTTCGACGCGCTCGGGCAGCACCACCAGCATCGGGGTGGTGCGGTAGGCCGAGAGGCCATCGCATTCGTAGGGTTTGAGGTCTTCCTGATCGTGCAACACGTCCAGGTCTGGCAGCTGTGCGCGCAGCTCAGCCAGCAGGGCCAGCTTATCGACTGTGGGCAGCGGGCCATCGACACGCTCGTCGTACAGAATGCTCATGGCAGGCTCACTCGAATGACGTTGCTGTTCTGTGCAGGCCAGGCGGCGAACCCGAGCTGCTTATTGTGGCCAGTATGTTTAGGCCGCGGGGTGTTCGGCGTCCATCGCTAAGCGCACTGGTACGACCAGTTTTTTCAAGTGCACAGTCCGCCACCCGTCACCTCATGCCTTACATTTGCTGGAACGGATGCCTATAGTGAAAGCGCTGCGATTAACCAATCAGAACTGGTCCTACCAGTTGCTCGAGGTTTAAACATGCTCGAAGAAACGCCTGGAGCTCGGCGCCAGGTCAGCGATGTGGTCGCCGAACGGATCGAGCGATTGATCGTCGATGGCGTGCTCAAGGTTGGCCAGGCGCTGCCTTCGGAACGGCGCCTGTGCGAGAAGCTGGGGATATCCCGTTCGGCCCTGCGCGAGGGACTCAAGGTGCTGCGCGGCCGCGGCATCATCGAGACCGCCCAGGGTCGCGACTCGCGGGTCGCCACGCTCAGCGGGCCGCGCGATGCCAGCCCGTTGATGCACCTGTTCAACTCGCAGCCGCGCACCCTCTTCGATCTGCTCGAAGTGCGCGCCCTGCTGGAAGCCGAGTCGGCGCGCCTGGCCGCCTTGCGTGGCACCGACGCGGATTTCGTCCTGCTGACCCGCCGCTACGAGGAAATGCTTGCCGCCCACGCCCAGGCGGATACCGTCGAACCGCGCGAGCATGCGCGCCTCGACCATGCCTTCCACCTGGCGATCTGCGAGGCCTCACACAACCCGGTGCTGCTGCACACCCTGCAGTCGCTGACCGACCTGATGCTCAGCACGGTGTTCGCCTCGGTCAACAACCTCTATCACCGGCCCGTGCAGAAACGCCAGATCGACCGCCAACACGCGCGGCTGTACCACGCGGTGATCGAGCGCCTGCCGGAACAGGCGCAGCGCGCCGCCCGCGAGCACATCCACAGCATCCGCGACAATCTCAAGGAGATCGAGCAGGAGGAACAACGCCTGGTGCGCGCGAGCATGCGCCTGGAAGGCTGGACCTAGGGGCGCACAACCCAGCCGTTCGCCGGTGGGGTTGTGCGCCGCCTCGACGGCTGGTGACCTAAGAAAGCGTTTCGATACGCAGGCTGTTGGTGCTGCCCGGTTGGCCGAAGGGTACGCCGGCGGTGATCACCACGGTGTCGCCGGTCTGGGCCATGCCCTGGGCCTGGGCGATGTCGAGGGCGGTGCTGGTGACTTCCTCGACTTCATGCAGGCGCGGGTTGACCACCGAGTAGATGCCCCAGGCGACGGTCAGGCGCCGTGCGGTGTGCAGGTTCGGGGTCAGGCTGAGGATCGGCGTCTTCGGTCGTTCGCGCGAGGCGCGCAGGCTGGTTGCACCGGACTCGGTGTAGTTGACCAGCGCGGCCACCGGCAGGATCGAGCTGATGCGCCTGATCGCGCAGCTGATCGCATCCGAGGCGGTGGCTTCGGCCTGGGGGCGGCTGACGTCGAGCTGGGCCTGGAAGTCCGGGCCGCTTTCCACCTGGCGGATGATCTTGCTCATCATCTGCACCGCTTCCAGCGGGTAGTCGCCGGAGGCGGTCTCGGCCGACAGCATCAGCGCGTCGCTGCCTTCGGCCACGGCGTTGGCCACGTCGGTGACTTCGGCGCGGGTCGGCGCGGGGGAAAAGCGCATGGATTCGAGCATCTGCGTGGCCACCACCACAGGCTTACCGAGCTGGCGGCAGGTGCGGATGATGTCCTTCTGGATGCGCGGCACGTTTTCCGCCGGCACTTCCACGCCCAGGTCGCCACGGGCGACCATGATCGCGTCGCACAGTTGGGCGATGGCTTCGATCTGCTGCACCGCCGAGGGTTTCTCGATCTTGGCCATGATGAAGGCCTTGCCCTGGATCAGTTCACGCGCCTCGAGGATGTCCTCGGGACGCTGGACGAACGACAGCGCCACCCAATCCACGCCCAGCTCCAGGCCGAAGGTCAGGTCGCGGCGGTCTTTCTCGGTCAGCGGGCTGAGTTGCAGCACCGCCTCCGGCACGTTGACGCCCTTGCGGTCGGACAGCTCGCCGCCGGCGATCACCTGGGTGTCGATGGCGTCGCTGTGCTTGGCGGTTACCTGCAGGCGCAGGCGGCCGTCGTCGAGCAGCAGGTTCATCCCCGGCTGCAGCGCTTCGATGATTTCCGGGTGCGGCAGGCTGACTCGCTGAGCATTGCCGGGCGTGCTGTCCAGGTCCAGACGGAAGGCCTGGCCGCGCTCCAGATTGACCTTGCCGTCGGCGAAGGGCCCGACCCGCAGCTTCGGTCCCTGCAGGTCCATGAGGATGCCGATCGGCGTATTCAGGCGCTGCTCCACTTCGCGCACCCACTGGTAGCGCTGGGCGTGGTCGGCGTGCTCGCCGTGGCTGAAGTTGAGGCGGAACAGGTTGACCCCGGACTCGACCAGCTGGCGGATGTCGTCGATGCCATTGATCGCCGGGCCGAGGGTGGCGAGGATTTTTACTTTCTTGTCGGCGTTCATTGGGCAGGGTCCTTTAGGATCAAAATGGCGCGGAAATCGTTGACGTTGGTACGGGTCGGCCCGGTGACGATCAGTTGATCGAGGGCGGCGAAGTAGCCGTAGCCGTTGTTGTTGTCCAGCTCGTCGCTGCTGCTCAGGCCCAGCGCCGCGGCGCGGGCATGGCTGTCCGGGGTCATGATGGCGCCGGCGTTGTCTTCCGAGCCGTCGATGCCGTCGGTGTCACCGGCCAGGGCATAGACCCCGGGCAGGCCCTTGAGGCTGTCGGTCAGGCTGAGGAGGAACTCGGCGTTGCGCCCGCCGCGGCCGTTGCCACGCACGGTGACCGTGGTTTCGCCGCCGGAGAGGATCACGCACGGCGCCTTGAGCGGCTGGCCGTGCAGCAGCACCTGCTTGGCGATGCCGGCATGCACCTTGGCCACCTCGCGCGATTCGCCCTCCAGGTCGCCGAGAATCAGGCTCGGCAGGCCGGCGGCCTCGGCCTTGGCAGCGGCGGCATCCAGCGCCTGTTGCGGCGTGGCGATCAGCTGGAAGTGGCTGCGGCTCAGGCAGGGGTCGCCCGGCTTGACCGTCTCCGAGCGCGGGTCCTGCAGCCAGGCGCGTACGTTGGCCGGGATCTCGATGCTGTAGCGGGCGAGGATCGCCAGGGCCTGCACCGAGGTGGTCGGGTCGGCCACGGTCGGCCCGGAGGCGATCACCGTGGCTTCATCGCCCGGCACGTCGGAGATCGCGTAGGTGTACACGCTGGCCGGCCAGCAGGCCTTGGCCAGGCGCCCGCCCTTGACCGCCGAGAGGTGCTTGCGCACGCAGTTCATCTCGCCGATGGTCGCGCCGGACTTGAGCAGCGCCTTGTTGATCGCCTGCTTGTCGGCCAGGCTGATGCCCTCGGCCGGCAGGGCCAGCAGCGAGGAGCCGCCACCGGACAGCAGGAAGATCACCCGGTCGGACTCAGTGAGGTTGCTGACCAGTTCCAGCACCCGGCGGGCCACCCGTTCGCCGGCATCGTCCGGTACCGGATGGGCGGCTTCCACTACCTCGATCTTATGGCAATGGGCGCCGTGCTCGTAGCGGGTCACCACCAGGCCGGAGACTTCGCCCTGCCATTCCTTCTCGACCACCTCGGCCATGGCCGCGGCGGCCTTGCCGGCGCCGATGACGATGACCCGGCCGCTACGATCGCTGGGCAGGTAATCGGCTAACACCTGGCGCGGGTGGGCGGCGTCGATGGCGCTGGCGAACAGGTCGCGCAACAGGCTGTGCGGATCGATGGGCATGGCGGGCTCGCTCTGATTAAGGCTTGGCAGCCTGTCGGATTAAGCTCCGACAAGGGTTACTGATCAAATCGATTCTAGTGCGCAACACCCGCCGCGCAGGCGCTGTGCACTGAAATCGACCCACCCGGCAGGCAGGCCGTGACACCGCCTGCCGGGCAAATCGAAAGGGGCATCGGCTGACCGCTCCAACCTACCTTGGATCAGTCAGCCGATGTGTTGCTCGTTGCGCGCGGGCTGGGCTCCGCGCGCCGCTCGTTCCCACGCTCCGNNCGGAGCGTGGGAACGATCAAAACGCAGATGTCGCGCGTTCCCACGCAGGGCATTGCTGATTGTGCCCATGCTCTGCGTGGGCATGTAGCCCGTGACGCTCTGCGTCACTACAGCAGACGCTGGAGCGTCTTCAGAGGCATTCCCACGCCGGAGCGTGGCAACGATCAAAGGCGTTTACTCCTTGCGAATCGAGAAGTTGGCCATGTGTTCCAGCCCCTTGATCAGCGCCGAGTGGTCCCAGTTGCTGCCGCCGATGGCCGCGCAGGTGCTGAACACCTGCTGGGCGTTGGCGGTGTTGGGCAGATTCAGGCCCAGCTCGCGGGCGCCGGCCAGCGCCAGGTTGAGGTCCTTCTGGTGCAGGCTGATGCGGAAGCCCGGGTCGAAGGTGCCCTTGATCATGCGCTCGCCGTGCACTTCGAGGATCTTCGAGCCGGCGAAGCCGCCCATCAGCGCCTCGCGCACCTTGGCCGGATCGGCGCCGTTCTTGGCGGCGAACAGCAGGGCTTCGGCCACCGCCTGAATGTTCAGGGCGACGATGATCTGGTTGGCCACCTTGGCGGTCTGGCCGTCGCCATTGCCACCGACCAGGGTGATGTTCTTGCCCATGCTCTGGAACAAAGGCAGGGCGCGCTCGAAGGCCGCCTCGCTGCCGCCAACCATGATCGACAGGCTACCGGCCTTGGCGCCGACTTCGCCGCCGGACACCGGGGCGTCAAGGTACTCGGCGCCAGTGGCCNNATAGAAGGCCTTCTGGAAGGCACGCGGCACCTGGCCCGGCTCCATCACGGTGGTCGCCCACTTGGTCACCGGCTCGACGATGCTGGTGATGTCGACCGCCTGGAAGTCTTCCTTGTGCATGCGCGCACGCGGCGCCTGGCCGGTGATGCACAGAATCGGGATGGAGTCGGCGGAGGCCGAGTACAGGCCGGTGACCATGTCGGTGCCGGCCGGGCCGGAGGTGCCGATGCACACACCGATGTTGCCGGCGTTGGTGCGGGTGTAACCCTCGGCCATGTGCGAGGCGCCCTCGACGTGACGCGCCAGGACGTGGTCGATGCCACCGACTTTCTGCAGGGCGGCGTACAGCGGGTTGATCGCCGCGCCGGGAATGCCGAACGCCGTGTCAACGCCTTCGCGGCGCATCACCAGTACTGCAGCTTCGATTGCTCTCATACGCGTCATCAGTCAGACCTCCAGACTTTGGTCGATATTTTTTCTACATGCTTCAAGCATGCGACTAATGACTATCCGAGGTGAATTGCTGCATTCTTTAGTTCTGTCGGTATCAGGAGTATCGAATGGACCGTTACACCGCCTTGCACAGTTTTGTTCTGGTGGCCGATCACGGCAGCTTTGCCGCCGCCTCCCTGGTCGAAGGCGTGACCCCGGTGGTGATGGGCCGCCGCCTCGACGCACTCGAACGGCAGCTAGGGGTCAAGCTGATGCATCGCTCGACCCGCGGCCTGTCCTTGACCGATCTGGGCGAGCAATACCTGGAGCGCGCCCGGGGTTTACTGCGCGACTTTGAAGAGGCCGACGCGAGCATCACCCGTGGAGCGCATTCGGTGCGCGGACACCTGGTGGTGTCGGCGCCGGCGGCATTCGGCCGGCGGCATATCGCACCCCATGCGCCGGCCTTTCAGGCGCGCTACCCGGACCTGAACCTGTCGTTCAACCTGACCGACAGCGTGGTCGACCTGGTACGCCAGGGCTACGACATGGGCATTCGTATCGGCGAGGTGACCGATCCCAACTACGTGGCCATCAAGCTGTGCCCCAATCGTCGGGTGGTCTGTGGTTCACCGGGGTATTTCCAGCGCCACCCGGTACCGCAGACACTCGAGGATCTGGCCCAGCACAACTGCCTGGCGTTCAACCTGCAGGGCGGCCAGCAACGCGGCTGGACCTTCCTGCGCGACGGCAAGCAGGTGGCGGTCAAAGTGTCCGGCAATCTCGACTGCAACGATGGCGAACTGCTCTACAACTGGGTGAAACAAGGGCTGGGCATCGGCTGGCGTTCGACCTGGGAAATTCAGGCCGAACTCAAGCGCGGCCAACTGGTGACGGTGCTCGACGAGTTCGCCGTGCCCGCCTATGACATCCAGGCCGTCTATCCGCAACAGCGCTATCTGCCAGTCAAGGTGCGCGTATTCATCGATTATCTGAAGACCCTGTACAGCGCGCCCGGCTACTGGGAGCAGCCCCACCCGTTGTGAGCGATGTATGCCGCGCAAATTGTCGAGCACAGTAGTTTTTCAACGTCCTGCTAGGCATTTGCTACACTCGCGCGCTTCCGATTTGTGCTGACTCCCAACCGTGCCCCACGCCTCCATCGCCCATCCGCCCAGCTGGCTGACCGCCAGCCAACTGCAACCGACCCCGGCGGCAGGGGTGTACAGCTGGCTGTTCGTCAACCAGGACTCGCTGACCCAGCGGCTGATCGACCTGTCTGCCAAGCACTTCAGCGTCAGCCCCCTGAGCGAGGGCTGGCAGCGCCTGCGCAACGACGAATGCAGCGCCCTCGGCGTAGCCGACGGCAGTCAGGGTTGGGTGCGCGAGGTGTACCTGCGCGGCCATGGCCAACCCTGGGTATTCGCCCGCAGCGTGGCGGCGCGCAGTGCTCTGGAGGGCTCCGGCATGGGCCTCGACCAACTGGGCAGCCGCTCCCTCGGCGAACTGCTGTTCAGCGACCGCGCCTTCGAGCGCGGCCCCTTGCAAGCCTGCCGCTACCCGGCCGCCTGGCTGCCGAGCGAAGTGCGCGCCGAACGCCTGTGGGCACGGCGCTCGCGCTTCAGTCGCGGCGCTCTGGCGGTGCTGGTGGCCGAGGTGTTTCTGCCGGCGTTCTGGCTGGCCGCTGACGTCGAGACCTGAACCTCGCCGTCAGGTAATGGCCGCGAAGCACTGCTGTCGACCCGCTGCCCAGTCAAGACATACTCACCATGCTGCGCCGTGCCCGACTCCGTATAATCCGCGCAACTCGCACGGAGACGCGCCCGATGTATACCCGCCTGCTGCACTCACTGAACCGCCTGCACCCACGTGCCTGGGACTTCATCCAACTGATGCGCCTGGACAAACCCATCGGCATCTACCTGCTGCTGTGGCCGACCCTGTGGGCGCTGTGGGTGGCGGCCGAGGGCGTGCCGAGCGCGAAGAACCTGTGCATTTTCGTGGTTGGGGTGATCCTGATGCGTGCTGCCGGCTGCGTGATCAATGACTATGCCGACCGCAACTTCGACGGCCACGTCAGCCGTACCCAGGCGCGCCCTTTGGCCAGCGGCAAGATCAAGCCACGCGAGGCACTGCTGCTGTTCGCCGGGCTGGTGGCGCTGGCCTTCGGCCTGGTGCTGCTGACCAACGCCACGACCGTCTGGCTGTCCTTCGGCGGCCTGGCCCTGGCCGCCTGCTACCCCTTCATGAAGCGTTACACTTTCTACCCCCAGGTGGTGCTCGGTGCGGCGTTTTCCTGGGGCATGCCGATGGCCTTCACCGCCGAAACCGGCAGTGTGCCGCCCGAAGCCTGGCTGCTGTATCTCGCCAACCTGCTGTGGACCGTGGCCTACGACACCTACTACGCCATGGCCGACCGTGACGACGACCTGAAGATCGGGCTGAAGTCCACCGCCATCCTGTTCGGCGAAGCCGACCGGCTGATCATCGCTACTCTCCAGGGCCTGGCATTGCTGTGCCTGCTTCTGGCCGGCGCGCGCTTCGAGCTGGGTCTGTATTTCCACCTCGGCCTGCTGGTGGCTACCGGTTGTTTCGCCTGGGAATACTGGAGCACTCGTCAGCGGGAGACGCTGGCCTGTTTCCAGGCGTTCCTGCACAACCACTGGGCCGGGCTGGCGATCTTTATCGGCCTGGTCGCCGACTACGCCCTGCGCTGAGGTCCACGCAGCGCTCAAGCGCTGCGTGGACAGTGGGTCACTCAGGCTTGGCCACGTGCCAGACGCCCCCCTTGCCGTCACCGGTAATATCACCCGCCTTCATGTCCTTGATGAAGGTGTACAAGGGTTTGCCGTAATAGGCCCACTGCAGGGTGCCATCGTCGCGTTTGACCACCGTCCAGTCATCTTCAGCCACAGCACCGGCCTCGGCGGCCAAGGGTGGCCAGTTCTCCGCGCACGGGCCATAGCAGTTGGATTTATCCATGCCGTCCGGGTCGTAGGT
This sequence comes from Pseudomonas taeanensis MS-3, assembly GCF_000498575.2. Taxonomy (GTDB): domain Bacteria; phylum Pseudomonadota; class Gammaproteobacteria; order Pseudomonadales; family Pseudomonadaceae; genus Aquipseudomonas; species Aquipseudomonas taeanensis. The sequence continues at coordinate 808,106 of NZ_AWSQ01000001.1, read as the reverse complement.
GTAAAGCGTCATGCCTTTGCTGTCGACCAACATGCCGTTCTCGACCATCGCCGGTTCGTCCGCGTATACCAGGCCTGATAGCGCCAGCAACGCGCCGCCGAGCAGAGCCAGTCGGACTGGGTTGATTCTGATCATCTGATGCCTCCTTTTGTCTAACAGCGTTAGCTTGGCGACAGGCTAAAATCGGTGCCGGACAACCTCGACGGACGAGCAGGCAGAACCCTGAAAAGCCTGCATCTAGCAGGCTCTTTTGCGCCAGGCTCCACGCGCCCGATCGACCGACCGGGCGCATCCTTGAGCATAGACCAGGCAGGCGCTGGCGCAGCCGTTAACATCGGGATGTCATATCCCTGCAATAATTCCGTTATCTAATGCGCCACAAGACAGCTGAACAAACCGAGGCAGGACCCATGGTTGGCAAGAACATCCTGATCGTCGATGACGAAGCACCGATCCGCGAAATGATCGCGGTGGCCCTGGAAATGGCCGGTTACGAGTGCCTGGAAGCGGAGAACACCCAGCAGGCCCATGCCATCATCGTCGACCGCAAGCCCGATTTGATCCTGCTCGACTGGATGCTCCCCGGCACCTCCGGCATCGAGCTGGCGCGGCGCCTCAAGCGTGACGAGCTGACCGGCGACATTCCGATCATCATGCTCACCGCCAAGGGCGAGGAAGACAACAAGATCCAGGGCCTGGAAGTCGGCGCCGATGATTACATCACCAAGCCGTTCTCGCCGCGCGAGCTGGTGGCACGCCTCAAGGCCGTGCTGCGCCGGGCCGGCCCCAGTGACAGTGAAGGGCCGATCGAGGTCAATGGCCTGCTGCTCGACCCGATCAGCCACCGTGTGACCATCGACGGCAAGCCGGCCGAGATGGGCCCGACCGAATACCGCCTGCTGCAATTCTTCATGACCCACCAGGAGCGGGCCTACACCCGCGGCCAGTTGCTTGATCAGGTCTGGGGCGGCAACGTCTACGTCGAAGAGCGCACGGTCGACGTGCATATCCGTCGCCTGCGCAAGGCGCTGGGCGAAGTCTACGAAAACCTGGTGCAGACCGTACGCGGCACCGGTTACCGTTTCTCCACCAAAGGCTAGGGTCTGTTGCCGTTTNNTCGGGTTGCGCGGGAAATGGCAACAGACCCTAGCAGTATGTCCGCGCCGAGCTGCGCGGGTTAGGATTGCCGGCCGGACCTGGCGGCATAATGGATCGATTGGCGGATGAGCTCTAAGTGAATCAAGACTGGCGTGGCGCCCTGATACGCCGTCTGCTGCTGTTAGTCGGCATTTGCCTGCTGCTCGGTGCGATCAGCGGCCAATATGCCTGGGCCCTGGTGCTCGGCTTGGGCGCTTACCTGTGCTGGACCCTGCATCAGCTGTTGCGCCTGCACACCTGGCTGAAACACCACCAACCTGACGAGCCGCCACCCGACAGCTCGGGGCTGTGGGGAGAGGTGTTCGACAGCATCTATCACCAGCAGCGCAATGAGCAACGCGCGCGAGCGCGCCTGCAGGCCGTGATCGACCGTGCCCAGGAGTCCACTTCCGCGCTGAAAGACGCGGTGATCATGCTCGACAGCGACGGCAACCTGGAGTGGTGGAACCCCGCGGCAGAAACCTTGCTCGGCTTGAAAACCCTGCAGGACAGCGGCCAGCCGATTGGCAACCTGGTGCGCCACCCACGCTTCAAGGAGTACTTTGCGCGCAACAATTACCTGGAACCCCTGGAACTGCCCTCGCCCCTGAGCGACAGCCTGCACCTGCAGTTTCATATCACCCAGTACGGCAATCAGGAACACCTGGTGCTGGTGCGTGACGTCACCCGTCTTCACCAGCTGGAACAGATGCGCAAGGACTTCGTCGCCAACGTCTCCCACGAGCTGCGCACGCCCCTGACGGTGATCTCCGGCTACCTGGAGACCCTGCTGGACAATGTCGAGGCGGTAAACCCGCGCTGGCTGCGTGCCCTGCAACAGATGCAGCAACAAGGCGGGCGCATGCAGAACCTGCTGAATGACCTGCTGCTGCTGGCCAAGCTGGAAGCCACCGACTACCCCTCGGACAATCAGCCAGTGGCGGTCGACCTGCTGTTGCTGTCGATCAAGAACGACGCCCAGGCCCTCTCGGGCGAACGCCAGCACCGTATCAGCCTGGAAGCCGACCCCCACCTCAAGCTCAAGGGCAGCGAAACCGAACTGCGCAGTGCCTTCTCCAACCTGGTGTTCAACGCGGTGAAATACACCCCCAACGAAGGCCAGATCCATATCCGTTGGTCGGGCGACGAGCATGGTGCGCGCCTCGCGGTGCAGGACAACGGGCTGGGCATCGAGGCCAAGCACCTGCCGCGTCTGACCGAGCGTTTCTACCGGGTCGACTCCAGTCGCGCCAGCAACACCGGCGGCACCGGCCTCGGCCTGGCCATCGTCAAGCACGTGTTGCTGCGCCATCGCGCGCACCTGGACATCGACAGTCGAGTGGGTCAAGGCAGCACCTTCATCTGTCATTTCCCGGGCACTCAGGTGGTCCGCCGCGGCAAGTAGTCGGCGCGGCAAACGCCCACGCTTGCAAAGCCGCACGGCAGCCCTCACCCTCTAGCGGTCATTGGCCAACCGAACCCTATATGGACCCCTCCCCTAGCTTCTCTATCGCCACTTATTTAGCCGAATTCGGCCTCGTGTTGTTCGCTCTGGCCCTGGTGCTGCTCAACGGCTTTTTCGTCGCCGCCGAATTCGCCATGGTCAAGCTGCGCGCCACCAAGGTCGAGACCATTGCCAGCCAGCATGGCTGGCGCGGACAGATCCTGCGCACCGTGCACAACCAGTTGGATGCCTACCTGTCGGCCTGCCAGCTGGGCATCACGCTGGCCTCGCTGGGCCTCGGCTGGATCGGCGAACCGGCTTTTGCCAGTCTGCTCGAGCCAATGCTCGGCGCCCTGGGTATCGACTCGCCGGCGCTGGTCAGCGGTATCGCTTTCTTCACTGCCTTCTTCATCATTTCCTACCTGCACATCGTGATTGGCGAGCTGGCCCCCAAGTCCTGGGCGATCCGCCAGCCCGAGCTGCTGTCACTGTGGACGGCGATGCCGCTGTACCTGTTCTACTGGGCCATGTACCCGGCGATCTTCCTGCTCAACGCCAGCGCCAACGGCATCCTGCGCATTGCCGGCCAGGGCGAGCCGGGGCCGCACCATGAACATCATTACAGCCGCGACGAACTCAAGCTGATCCTCCACTCCAGCCGCGCCCGCGATCCCAGCGATCAGGACATGCGCGTGCTGGCCTCAGCAGTGGAACTGGGTGAGCTGGAGGTGGCCGACTGGGCCAACTCCCGCGAAGACCTGATCTACCTGGAGCTCAATGCGCCGCTGGATGAAGTGTTCAGCGTGTTTCGCCGGCATAAATACAGCCGCTACCCGGTCTACGACACCGAGGCAGAGGAGTTTGTCGGCGTGCTGCACATCAAGGACCTGCTGCTGCAACTGTCCCTGCTGGAAATGCTGCCCTCGGCGCTCAACATCGGCGAACTGATGCACCCGCTGGATCGCGTCAGCCGGCACATGCTGCTGTCCAGCCTGCTCGAGCAGTTCCGTCAGGGCGGCGCGCATTTCGCCCTGGTCGAGGAAGCCGACGGCAAGGTGATCGGCTACCTGACCATGGAAGACGTGCTGGAAGCCCTGGTCGGCGATATTCAGGACGAACACCGCAAGGCCGATCGCGGCATCCTCGCCTACCAACCCGGCAAGCTGCTGGTGCGCGGCGACACCCCGCTGTTCAAGGTCGAACGCCTGCTCGGCGTCGACTTCGACCATATCGAAGCCGAGACCCTCGCCGGGTTGATCTACGAGACGCTCAAGCGGGTGCCGGAAGAAGAAGAAGTGCTGGAGGTCGAAGGCCTGCGCATCGTGGTCAAGAAGATGAAGGGGCCGAAAATTCTCCTGGCCAAGGTGGTCAAGCTCGACTGAGCCGCTCAACCCGCCAGGGATATTGAGCTGCGCCGCCAGCCCAGCAGGCTGTGCACGCACAGGGTGACGAAAATCAACGCGCCACCCAACAGCACCTGGCTGCTCGGCACCTCGCCGAGCAGCCACCAGACCCATAACGGCCCCAGCACCACCTCCAGCAACAGCAACAGCCCTACCTCGGTGCCGCTGATCCAGCGTGGCCCGAGCTGAATCAGCGTGAACGCCAGGGGCAGCAGCACACCGGCCATCAGCGCCAGTCCCGCCCACTGCAGCGGCGCGAGCTGCGGGCTGCCGCCGAACACGAACCCGAGCAACGACACCAGCAAGGCGCCGGGCATCAGCGCCGGGCTCATGTCCACCGTCGGCCGACTGCGCGCCAGAGTGAAGTTACCCGCCAGGAAGGTGGCGGCCGCCAGCGCCCAGGCATTACCCGGCAGGCTGTTGCCCGGCGTGCGGTCAGCGACGATCAGCCCCACCCCGGCGACGCACACCAGGATTGCCAGCAGGGTACGCAGCGCCAGGCGTTCGCCGAGAAACAGCCAGGCCATGGCCGCGGCTATCAGCGGGGCGATGCTGAGGATCAGCAGGGTATTGGCCGCCCCGGCCAGGCTGATCGCCTGGACGAAGCCGAGGGTGCTGATGCAGTAACACAGGGCGCAGCCAAGGCCGGTCCAACCACAACGGCGCAGCGCGGCGGGCAGTCCGCCACGGTAACGCCAGCTCAGCAGCAGGCTCAGCCCGACGGCCATCAGCAGGCCGCGCCAGGCCAGTACTTGCATGGCATCGGCGGCCAGCCAGCGCAGCACCAGGGCGTCCGGCGACAACACCAGCACCCCCAGCGCGGTCAACAACAAGCCTTTCTGTCGGTCCTGCACCGGCGACTCCCTAACCCATGGCGACTGACACGCGCGCCGTTAAGGCAAAGGGTAACTGTCGGTCAGCAAGGCGCCAAATCCCTGTGGCCGATGCACGCAGCCGGCCAGCTGCAGGGCATGCCAGAACAGCGCCTGGTTGCTGGAGATCACCGGCAAGCCCAGCTGCCTCTCCAGGTCATCCAGCAACTCCAGGGTGCGCAGGTTGGTGCAGGACAGGAACAGCGCATCGGCCCGAGTGCCGAGCAACAACTGCTCGGCGGCCTGGCGAATCGCCTCGGCCGGGATGCGCGGAATCTCGGCGTCCTCGAGCACGCCGAAGGTGCCGAAGGCGGCGATCTCCAGACCAGCCTGGCGTAACCCCTGGTAGATCGGGTAGTTGACCTCGCCGATATACGGCGTGAGCACGGCGATGCGCCGCGCTCCCAGGCCACGCATAGCCGCCTTGACCGCACTCCAGGGGTTGGTCACCGGCACGCCGGGATGCGCCCGGTTGATCAAGCGACTCACCTCCTGTTCGCCGATCAGCATGCTCCCCGAGGTGCAACCGAACGCCAGCACGTCCAGGGGCAGCCCCGGCACCAGCAGGGCGCTGGACTGAGTCAGGCTCTGAGCCATGTTGCGCAGCCCCTCCGGGGTGACCGTCGGACTGCAGGGGGTGCGGGTGCTGTACAGCTCGACCCGCTCGCCGAGCAGCTGGCGCCATTCGTTTTCCAGGGTGAAGTCGCTGGCCAGTTGCACCAGGCCGATGCGCACATGGCCGTCATCTGTCGCGCGTTGATGCGCGAAGGTGCGTTGCAGGTCCAGAAAGCCGGCGAAGGACAGCTCCATCTCAGGCCTCCTCAAGCAGGCGCGCGGCGTAGTTGGCGATGGCGGTGTCCTGCACCCCGGTGCCGGTCAGGTCGCACACCGTAATCTGCTCGGCGCCGCTGCGCGCCTGGCGGCCCTCGGCGATCAGGCTGCCCAGCTCGAACACCTCGCGCTGCAGGGCCGGAGCGTGATGCAGCTCGCCGAGGGCGCGGGACTGACTGAGGCGATCGACCACCAGCACGTCGGCACTGGCCAGGATGGTCGCCTCCAGCTCGTTCTTGTGCGGGTTGTCCGAGCCCATGGCGGTGACGTGCACGCCCTTGGGCAGGTCGCTCCAGCGCAGCACCGGCTCGCGCGCCGGGGTAGTGGTGACCACGATGTCGGCCTCGGCGCAGGCGTCGGCGGCGCTGTCGTGCACCGTCACCGTCAGGCCATGATGCTCCTGCATGAGCGCGGCATAGGCCTCGGCCTTGGCGCGGTCGCGGGCGTACACATGCACCTCACGGATATCGCGCACCAGGCGCAAGGCCGCGACCTGCAATTCGGCCTGCAGGCCGGCGCCGATCACCGCGACGCGCTGGGCGTCCTCGCGGGCCAGGTGCTTGGCGGCGATGGCGCCGGCCAGGGCGGTGCGGATGTCGGTCAGGTAGCCCTCATCGAACAGTACCGCCTCGACCAGCCCGGTCTTGGCCGAGAACAGCAGCATCAGGCCGTTGAGACTGGGCAGGCCGAGCTTGGGGTTGTCGAAGAAGCCGGGGCTGATCTTCACCGCGAAACGCGGCCAGCCCTGGATATGCGCGGTCTTCACGTCGACCTCGCCGTTGCTCTCGGCGATGTTCATGCTGAGGATCGGCGGCATCGCCACCTCGTCGCGGCCAAGGGCGGCGAAACCGGCTTCCACGGCCTCCAGGGCGGCCGGGTCGAGCTTGACCCGCTCGGCGATCTGCTGGCGGTTATAGATTTTCATAGGGACGCTCTCCGGCCAGGCGACAGGCCTCGGCAAAGGTGGCGGTGGACAGGTTCTGGCCGCTGACCACGAACGCCACGCGGCGTCCGCTCAGGTCCAGTTGGTGCTGCTCGACGGCGGCCACGCCGACCGCGGCGGCGCCCTCGACCAGGAGTTTCTCTTCACGCAGAAAATGCAGCATGGCGCGGGCGATCTGCGCCTCGTCGACCTTGTAGCCGCGGTCCATGTAGCGCTGGGTCATGGCGAAGCTCCAGGCGTTATCCAGGCCGATGCCGCCGCCCAGGCTGTCGGCCAGTGATGCCACCTCGGGCACCTGCAGCGGATGGCCGGCGGCCAGGCTCTCGAGCATCGCCGCGCCCTGGTTCATGCTCACGCCGATCACCTCGGCCCGCGGATTGATGCTCTTGACCGCCAGACCGATGCCGGCGATCAGGCCGCCGCCGGACAGACCGGCGAACAGCATGTCGATGTCCGGCTGCTCCTCCATGATCTCCAGGCCGCAGGTGCCCTGGCCGGCGATCACCAGCGGGTCGTCGAACGGCGAGACATAGGCCAGGCCCTGTTCATCGCGCAGGCGGCGCGCCTCGACGTCGGCCTCGTCCTGGGCTTCGCCGTGGATCACCAGCTCGGCGCCGCTCTGGCGCAGGGCCTCGACCTTGTTCTGCGGCACCAGGCGCGAGATGCACACCTTGACCGGAATGCCCAGGTGCTGACCGGCGTAGGCCAGGGCGCGGCCGAAGTTGCCGGTGGACATGGTCACCACGCCGCGCCGGCGCTGCGCCGCATCCAGGCCGAGCAGCGCGTTGACCGCGCCGCGCAGCTTGAAGGCGCCTGTGGGTTGCAGACAGTCCAGCTTGAGCCAGGCCTCGCAGTTCCAGCGCCGCGACAGTGATTCGGAACGCACCAGCGGCGTGCGCAGGGTCAGCCCGGCGATGCGCTGGCGCGCCCGGTAGATGTCTTGCAGGGTCAGTTGTTCGTTCATGTGCAAAATCCAACCTGTGAACGCAAGCGGGGGCCATCGTCTCGATGCCCCCCGCGTTGACCTGGCGAGTTACTTGGCCTGCCAGGCGCCGCTGCTGATCAGCTTGTCGGTGACCTTGTTCACCGCCCGCTCGGCGCGGGCGACGATGTCGTCGACCTCGCCACGGGTGACCACCAGCGGTGGGGCGAAGCCGAGGATGTCACCGTGCGGCATGGCGCGGGCGATCAAGCCTTCTTCCAGACAGGCCGCGGAGATCTGCGCGCCGACCTTGAGGTTGGGGTCGAAGTGCTGGCGCTTGCTGCGATCGCTGGAGAACTCCAGGGCCGCCAGCAGGCCGATGCCGCGAGCCTCGCCGACCAGCGGATGCTGACCGAAGGTTTCCTGCATGCGTTGCTGCAGGTAGGCGCCGGTGTCGCGGGCGTTAGCGGTGAGGTTCTCGCGCTCGATGATGTTCAGGTTGGCGATGGCCGAAGCGATGCCCATCGGGTGGCCGGAATAGGTGTAGCCGTGGCCGATGGCGCCGTAGGTGTCGGTGCCCTGCTCCAGCACTTGCCACACGCGCTCGCCGACAATCACCCCGGACAGCGGCTGGTAGGCCGAGGTCAGGCCCTTGGCCACGGTGATCAGGTCGGGCTTCATCTCGTAGTACTGCGAGCCGAAGTCCACGCCCAGGCGACCGAAACCGCAGACCACCTCGTCGGCGATCAGCAGGATGTCGTACTTGTCCAGCACCTTGCGGATCTCTGCCCAGTAGCCCTGCGGTGGCGGCACTATGCCGCCGGTGCCGAGCACCGGCTCGCCGATCATCGCCGCGACCGTATCCGGGCCTTCGGCGAGGATCATCTCCTCGAGCTTCTGCGCGCAGTAGCGGGAGAACTCCAGCTCGCTCATGGCGTCATCGGGACGGCGGTAGTAGACCGGCGCGACGGTGTGCTTGATGCGCTCCAGCGGCAGATCGAAGTGGGCGTGGAACACCGGCAGACCGGTCATGGAGCCGGAGGCGATGCTCGAACCGTGGTAGCCACGATCGCGGGAGATGACCTTCTTCTTCTCCTTACGGCCGAGGATGTTGTTGTAGTACCAGACCAGCTTGAGCTGAGTCTCGTTGGCGTCCGAGCCGGACATGCCGTAGTAGACCTTGCTCATGCCCTGGCCGGCGAGCTTGACGATGCGCTCGGACAGGCTGGCCATGCCCTCGGTCGTGTGGCCGACATAGGTGTGGTAGTAGGCCAGCTGCTTGGCCTGCTCGTAGATCGCCTCGGCCATCTCGGTGCGGCCGTAGCCGATGTTCACGCAGTACAGGCCGGCGAAGCCGTCGATGAACTCATTGCCCAGCGAATCCTGAATGCGGATGCCCTGAGCGCCGGTGATGATCCGTGCCGGGCTCTCGCCGTGGGCGTGCTGCTTGAGGTGGGTGGAAGCGTGGAAGACGTTCTGGCGGTCGATCTCGATGATCTTCTGGGTGTCGATGGTCATGGCAATGCCCTCAGGTTATTTGTTAGCGGTTCCAGCTACGTTCCCTTGTTTAGAAACGTAGCGAGCGAAGGCTAGGCAGCGCATAGCGCGCGAAGCCCGCAGTAGTTTTCAGCTACCGCTGGCGCTGGGCAGGTTGCCCAGGCAGTAGTACTTGATCTGGCTGTATTCATCGAGGCCGTGGCGCGAACCCTCGCGGCCGAGGCCGGATTGCTTGACGCCGCCGAACGGCACGGGCGGGCCGGTCATCTTCACCGAGTTGACGCTGACCATGCCGAACTCCAGGCCGCGCAGCAGGCGCCACACCTGGCGCATGTCGTAACCATAGACATAGGCGGCCAGGCCGTACTCGGTGTCGTTGGCCTGGACGATCAGCTGCTCCAGGTCGTCCCAGGCCAGCACGCCGGCCACCGGGGCGAAGTTCTCCTCGCGGTAGACGCGCATGTGCGCGGTCACATCGGCCAGCAGGGTCGGCATGAAGAAGTTGCGCCCCGGCGCCTGCTCCTGGTCACCGACCAGCAGGCGCGCGCCCTTGGCCACGGCGTCGTCCACCAGTTCCTGGGCCTTGGCCACCGCCTTGGCGTTGATCAGCGGCCCCTGGTTGACCCCGCGCACCAGGCCGTTGCCCACGGTCAGCTCGCCCATGCGCCGGGCGAAGGCGGCGAGGAAGGGCTCATACAGCGAGCGATGCACGAAGATGCGGTTGGCCGCCAGGCAGTCCTGGCCGGTGGTCTGGAACTTGGCGTCGATCGCCGCCTGGGCGGCCTGCTCCACGTCCATGTCCGGCAGCACGATAAAGGGCGCGTTGCCGCCCAGCTCCATCGAGCATTTCTTCACCGTGGCCGCGGCCTGCTGCAGTAGCAGGCGGCCGACCCGGGTCGAGCCGGTGAAGGACAACGCCTTGACCTTGTCGCTGGCGCAAAGCACCTGGGAAACCATTTCCGGCTCGCCGGTGATGACGTTGAACACCCCGGCGGGGAAGCCGGCGCGCTCGGCCAGCTCGGCCAGGGCCAGGGCGGAAAACGGTGTCTCGCCGGCCGGTTTGACCAGCACGGTGCAGCCCACGGCCAGGGCTGCGGCGGCCTTGCGGGTGATCATCGCGCAGGGGAAGTTCCACGGGGTGATCAGCGCGGCGACGCCGATCGGCTCGCGCACGCTGCCCAGCTGGGCGTTGCGGATGTGGCTGGGAATGGTCTCGCCGTAGGCGCGGCGGGCCTCCTCGGCGAACCAGCGGATAAAGGAGGCGGCGTAGTCGATCTCGCCCCGGGCTTCGTCCAGCGGCTTGCCCTGTTCGAGGGTCATCAATCGGGCGAGGTCTTCCTTGTTCTCCAGCAGCAGATCATGCCACTTGCCGAGGATGGCGCCACGCTCGTCCACCGAGCGGGCGCGCCAGGCCGGGAAGGCGGCGTCGGCGGCATCGATGGCGGCGGCGACCTGGTCCTGGTCGAGCTGGGTGCAGCGGCCGATGGTTTCTTCGCTGGCCGGATCGATGACCGCCTCGTCGCGGCCCTCGTTGCCGGCTACCCATTTGCCGTTGACGTAGGCCAGCTGGCGAACCAGGCGCGGATCTTTCAGTGTGTGCATGGACGGCGTCCCCTCTGCATGCCCGGCCGCGGCTGGTGCCCGGCGTGGGTCGTGGTGCGTGTTTACGGTTTCCACTTTAGGGGGGATCGGCCGCGGTTTTTTTCTCTTCGCGGCGACTTGGCTTGTGGTTTTTTTCTTTGCACCCGTGCAAAGCGTGGATTTTTTCGGGAGCCGCTGGCGCTTGCCTAATCGCCCACGGCCTAGGCTTGCGGGGCGCCTGGCGTGAATGCTCAGACCAATCGGAAGCGCCCAGCCAAGCCCTGCAGGGTCTCGCCCAGACGCATCAACTCGGCGCTGGCATCGGTACTCTGTTCACTGGCACTGGCCGCCTGTTCGGCCACGTCGCGAATGCTCGAGACGCTACGACTGATTTCTTCGGCGACCACACTCTGCTGCTCGGTCGCAGCGGCAATCTGTTGGCTCATCTGCTGAATACTGGAGACAGCCCTGTTGATCGTCTGCAACGCGTGGCCCGCGTGCTCGGCACTGCCGATGGTGTCCTGGGCCAGCGCTCGGCTGCGCTCCATCTGCGCCACCGCGCCTTGCGCACCGCCCTGCAGCGTGGCAATCAGCCCTTCGATTTCGCTTGTGGAGCCCTGGGTACGCAGGGCCAAGGCGCGCACCTCATCGGCCACCACGGCGAAACCACGCCCGGCGTCGCCGGCCCGGGCCGCTTCGATCGCGGCGTTGAGCGCCAGCAGGTTGGTCTGCTCGGCGATGCCCTTGATCACGTCCAGTACCGCGCCGATGTTGTGACTGTCCTGCTCGAAGCGTTCGATAACCTGGGCCGACAGCTGAATGCTCTGAGCCAGATCGGCAATCCGCTGAATGGCCTGCTGCACGATGCGTTCGCCCTGGCACGCCTCTCGGTCGGCTTGCGCGGCACTGCCCGCAGCCGACTCGGCGCTGCGCGCCACCTCCTGCACCGTGGCGCTCATTTGCTGCATGGCGGTGGCCACCTGTTCGAGCTCCAGCCGCTGCTGGCTCACGCCAGCGCGAGTCTGCAGCGCCACCGAGGCCATCTGCCCGGTAGCGCCGGTCAAACGCTCGATACCCTGCGCCAGACCCGACAACAGGCCGCTCAGGCTAGCGCCCATGCTCTGCATGGCCCCCATTAGTTGCCCCAGCTCATCGGTTCTGAGCGTTTCGCCCGGCCGGGCAGCATGCTCGACGCTCAAGTCGCCTTTGGCGATGCGCTGGGCCACACCGGCCAGGCGTTGCAACGGGACTACGATCTGCCGGGTGATCAGCAACGCGCAGGCCAAGCCAAACGCCAACGCGACAAGCGCTGCCATGATCAACAGTTGCTGGGTCTGACGGGCCTGGACGGCCAGGTTCTGATGTTGCCATGCGAGCGCTTCACTGGAGGCCTGCAGCACACGCTGCGCCTGTACACCGAGTTCGGTCACGGCATCCTGCCGGCTGGCGAACGCGTGCTGCAAGGCGGTAAATGCCTGGCGATACTGGCCTAGCTGCTGCAGGGCGGCGTCGATATCGGCCTGGGCAAAAGGCTCGCGCAGTTGCTCACGCAATTGTTGGCCGGTCTGCTGCAGACGCTCGAGCTGGGTCAGCAGCCGCGTGGCCTCGGCCGCTTGTGCGTTATTCAGGAACAGCAGCTCATGCTGGCGCGCCAACAGCAGCCCCTTGGTCAGCTCAGCACTCTGTTCGGCCTGCTCCATGGCCGGCAGGCTGTGTTCCACGCCGCTCAGCCGCACCAGCTTGGCAGCCCAGTTGCGCAGTCGAGCACCGAGTTTGTCGAAACGCTGCAACACTTGTTCGGCGGCAGCGGCCATCGCCTGCTCCGCTGCCTGGCGTTGAGCGCTGGCCTGACTGAGCAACTGCAGGCGCCCTTGATAGGCATTGACGGCCTCCTGAATCAGCCCGAGGCGCTGCCGGGCATCGACATCGGTAACACTGTCCAGGCCGCCCTGCACACTGCGCTGCAGTTCACCGAGACGGGCTTGGGCCTCGACCAGCGCCGGCTCCGCAGCGCTCAGAATAAACTCCCGCTCTTGCTGCCGCAGGCGCTGCAGCTGGCCATCGATGGTGTTGAACTGGAGCAGAATCTGGAAGCGCGCCAGGGTGCTGCGCTGAGTGTCGAAGCCCAACCAGGCGATAGCCAGGGTAATCATCAACACCAGGGCAAAACCCGCCAGCAGTTGCATACGCAGGCTGAGGTTAGCCCGCACAGAGCGGAATACACGGAACATGGCTGGTTTCCTCGCAGGCGAAGACGCTGCGCGGCGGCGCAGGGGATGGGTCATGGATTAAGTGCTTGCAGGCGGGACGGTTTAACAGGCTGTTGAAAAATGTAGCGAGCGATGGCTAGGCAAGGCGAAATCAGGCGAAAAAGCGCAGTGTACGAGCTGTACATGAGCATTTTGAGGCTGATTTCAACGCTGCATAGCCGAGCGCAGTAGTTTGTCAACAGCCTGTTAGTCGGTGTCGCCGCTCTCCAACTCCAGGGGCGGCTCGCTGTGCTTGATGGTCTTGGTGACGATGTAGGTGAAGTAGCGCTCGATGCCCAGGTCGGCCATCAGCCAGCGGTCGATCAGGCGCTGGTACTGGTCGATGTCGCGGGCCATGACCTTGACGATGTAGTCGATGCCACCGCCGGTGGCGTAGCACTCGGTGACTTCGGGGCAGTCCTGCATGGCGCGCTCGAAACGCTGGAAGGCTTCACGGTTGTGTTGCTTGAGGCTGATCTCCACCAGCACCGCGGCGCGCTTGATGAGGATCTCGGGATTCAGCTGCGCGCCGTAGCCGCGAATGATGCCGGCCTCCTCCAGTCGCTTGACCCGCTCCCAGCAGGGACTGACCGACAGGCTGATGGCTTCGGCCAGGCTGGACTTGGTGATGCGGCCGTTGTGCTGAAGGATACGCAGAATCTTCAGGTCGTAACTGTCCAGACGCATAGCAGCGCTCCGGCGCAGGGCCATACCTGCGCGTCAGGTGTAACGAAGCCGGCGAGGCAGCCCCCGCCGGCCAGTGAAGCGCCGCTTACTGCTGTTCCAGCGCGGCGATTTCCTTCTCCAGCGCTTGCAGCGTGGCACCGGCCTCGGGCCCGGCCAGCTCCACAAGCTTGTCGCGCATCGGCAGGCTGGCCTTGCGGAAAGCGGCTTGTTCTTCTTCGTTCAGGCGCACCAGTTCGATGCCCGGCTTGAGCTGCTGGATCTTCGCCAGACGCTCCTTGTTGTACTGCGCCTGGGTGTCGAAGATGTACGGGCCAAGCTCAGTCACGGTCTCGTCGATAATCTTCTGCTGCTCGGCCGGCAACCCCTGGTACCAGGACTCGCTGGACAACACGGCGACGGTGAACTGCTGATGACCGGACCAGGTCAGCACATCGGTCACTTCATAGAACTTCATCTCTTCGATGGCGAAGATCGGGTTCTCCTGACCGTCGATCATCTTCAGCTGCAGTGCGCCATAGACCTCGGAATACGGCAGCGGGGTGGGCACCGCACCGAAGGATTTGTAGGTTTCCACCAGCATCGGCGAAGCCATCACGCGCATCTTCACGTTGTCGAAATCGGCCGGCTTACGCACCACCTTGTTGGTGGTCCAGACCATTTCGCCTTCCGGGTACATGCTCAGCAGGCGCAGGTTGCGGGTCTTCAGCTTGTCGGCCATGGGGCCGTAGATGGTCGGGCTCTCGGTCAGCACCTTGAGGTTGACCTGGTTGTCCTGGGACAACAGGTAGGGCACCGAGAACACCTGCATCGATGGCGCAGTGGAACCGAGGATACCGGTCGAGCCATGGGCGAACTGCAGCACGCCGTTAGCCACCAGCTCGGTCAAATCCTCCGACTCGCCGAGGGCACCGTAGGGGTAGACGGTGACGCTGATCTTGCCGTCGCTCTTCTGCTCCACCAGCTGCTTGAACTTCTGCGCGTAGGCGTCCTGCACGCTGCCGCTGATTTCCTCGAGGGCGAACTTCCATTCCTCCGCCGCCACCAGGCTGGCCTGACCGATCAGGCCCAGGCCCATGGCTGCGACCAGGGCTGCTTTCTTCAATGTGCTGAATCTGCTCATGGTTAAGTCTCCGCTGTTGTTATTGACTGGAAAACCAACTGCGCCCACTGGACGTCAGCCTTCGACTATGTCGGCGATCACCGCCAGGGTGTCACCTATGTCCACCAGCGCCGGGAAGCGCCGCGCCACCAGCATGCCGTCACGCTCGGCGCGGTATTCCACCGCCGGCGTGCCGGTGCGCTCGAAGGCATGCACCCGCGCCACCAGATCGCCGCAGCGCACCCGATCCCCCAGGCTGAGGGTGAGTTCGAGAATGCCGCGGTGCACGCTCTGCACGTAGCAGCTGGCGTCGGGCATATCCAGTTGCAGCGGCGGTTCGTCCGCCAGCTCCGGCTCGCCCTCGATGATCCCGGCGAACTTGAGGAAGTTGCGCACGCCGCGGTCGGCCAGGGCCATGGTCTGCGGCGTGCTGGTGCCGCCGCCGCGTAGCTCGGTGGTGACGAACACCTTGCCCTGGGCTTCCACGGCGGTGTCGTACAACGATGCCGCATCCAGCTCGAAGAGGATCATGCTGGCGGCGGTGCCGAACAGGCGGGCGCCCTCGATGCACTTGGCTTCCTGCTCGGGGTCCGGCAGCCGGTGGGCCGCGGCGAAGGGCAGGATGTCCAGGGTCTTGCCGCCGGAGTGGATATCCAAAGCGTAGTCACACAGCGGGATCAGGTAGCGCTGGAAATAGTCGGCAATGCGCTCGGTCATCGCCCCGTGAGGATTGCCGGGGAAGGAGCGGTTCATGTTGCCCTTGTCGATCGGCGAGGTACGGCTGCCGTTCTGCACCGCCGGGTAGTTCATCGCCGGCACTATGATCACCCGGCCCTGGACATCCTCGGCACGCAGCTCACCGGCCAGCTTGAGCAGCGCGGTGATGCCCTCGTACTCGTCGCCGTGGTTGCCGCCGGTGAGCAGCGCCGTGGGGCCCGCGCCGTTCTTCACCACCGTGATGGGGATCATGATGCAGCCCCAGGCCGACTGGTCATGGGAGTACGGCAACTTTAGGAAGCCGTGCTGCACGCCGTCACGCTCGAAATCGAGGGTGACGCTGATGGTGCTTTCATGGAGCTCGGTGAGGGTCGTGAGACTGCTCGCCTGGAGCTCCGCTTCGGGTGCAATGTTCATGGCTGCAATACTCATCTTAGGCCTTGACGAACAACTGGCGCGGGTAGTCGCAGAGGGTTTCCACGCCACTGTCGGTGATCAGGATGCTTTCGGTGGTTTCCAGCCCCCAGTCGTCCAGCCACAGGCCCGGCATGAAGTGGAAGGTCATGCCCGGCTGCAACACCGTGGTGTCGCTCTCGCGCAGGCTCATGGTGCGCTCGCCCCAATCCGGCGGATAACTCAGTCCGATCGGGTAGCCACAACGGTTGTCACCGCGGTCGTAGCCGTAACGACGCAGGCTGCTGTTCAGTTCGCGGGCGATGTCGCCGCAGGTATTGCCCGGTTTGGCCACCGCCAGTCCGGCTTCGAGGCCGGCGTTGATCGCCTCCTCGGCCTTGCGGAACGCCGCCGAGGGCTCGCCCAGGTAGACGGTGCGCGATAGCGGGCAGTGGTAGCGTTTATGGCAGCCGGCGATCTCGAAGAAAGTGCCTTCGCCCTTCTTGAACGGCCGGTCATCCCAGGTCAGGTGCGGCGCCGAGGCGTCCTTGCCCGAGGGCAGCATCGGCACGATGGCCGGGTAGTCACCGAACTTGCCGTCGTGACCGGCGCAGGCGACTCGGTAGATCTCGCCAACCAGCAGGTTCTTCGGCAGGCCCGGCTCGATCATCTCGACGATGGCGCGGTGCATGTTCTCGACGATGCGCGCGGCGACCCGCATGTACTCGACTTCCTGCGCCGACTTGATCGCCCGGCACCAGTTGACCAGGCCGGTGGCGTCGACCAGCTGGGCCTGGGGCAAGCCGCGCTTGAGCGCCTCATGCGCGGTGGCGCTGTAGTAGTAGTTGTCCATTTCCACGCCGATCACCCCGGCGGTCCAGCCGCGGCCTGGGAGGATTTCCTCACAGAGGTAGTCGAGTGCGTGGTGCGGCGGGTTCATCACGTAGCGGTCGCTGTAGGAGGCGATATCCTCCTCCGGCAGGTAGACGGTGCGGCGTGCGCCGTTGGCATCGATGCCGCGCCCGTACCACAGCGGGTTGCCGCTCTGGCCAACCACCACACACTGCGGGGTGTAGAACGACCAGCCGTCATAGCCGGTCAACCAGGCCATGTTCGAAGGATCATGCACGATCAGGGTGGCAAGCCCCCGCTCAGCCATGGCGGCGCGCACCTTGGCCAGACGCTGGGCGTACTCTGCACGGCTGAAATTCAACGCAATTTCACTCATGACAGCATCTCGAAAGCGAACGCGTCCGCGTTCAGGTCTCTATAGACCCGGCGTAACGGCCGGGCGATTATGCAATGTACTGAAATCTGCTAGAGTGACCACATCAAAATACAGGTCAATCCGCATGGGCTCCATATTTATGATCATTACAATTTTCGTCAAGAACTTTATTGAACCATGACAATTGACCTGAAACCCTTCATCCGCTCCGGCCAGCCCAAGTATCTGGCCATCGGCAACGCGCTGAGCGAGGCCATCAATAGCGGTGCGCTGCAACCCGGCAGCAAGCTGCCGACCCATCGCGAGCTGGCGGAAACCCTGGGGGTCAGCGTGCAGACCGTGAGCAATGCCTACGCTCACGCGGAGAAACAGGGCGCCATCTATGCCCAGGTCGGCAGCGGCACCTTCGTGCGCAGTCGCCACGTCAGTCATGAGTCGGACTACCTGTCCACCGACGAACATGAGGACCCCAGCCGCGGCATCGACCTGTCCACTGCCCACCCGGTGTGCACTCAGCGTCACGTCAAGCAGTACCGCGAAGGCCTGGAGCGCCTGGCCAGGGAGGGCCGCGATGATTTCATCACCTCCTTCCACCCGACCCAGGGCCTGACCCAGCACCGCGAGGTGGTCTGCAGCTGGCTGGCGCAGCAGAAACTGCCAGCCAACCCCGATCACATGCTGTTCTGCAACGGCGCCGCACACGCCCTGACTATTGCCATGGCCACGGTGCTCAAGCCCGGCGATACGGTGCTCTGCGAGCGGGAAACCTGCATGTTGCTGCTGGCCCTGGCGCAGACCCTGCACTTCAACCTCAAGGGTCTGGCCACCGATGACCAGGGCCTGCTGCCCGAAGCGTTGGAGGCGGCCTGCAGGCAGGGTGGGGCACGGGTGCTGTTCTGCACCCCGACCATGAACAACCCGACCACCGATACCATGAGCCTGGAGCGTCGTCAGGCGATTGCCGAGGTGGCTCGTCGCTACGACCTGACGGTGGTCGAGGATGACGTCTACGGCGCGCTGCAACCGGATCGCGACCCGCCATTATCGGCACTGATCCCCGAACGCAGCTTCTATGCCACCAGTCTGACCAAGGTAAGCCTGCCGGGCATGCGCGCCGGCTACCTGATCACCCCGCCACACCTGGTTCAGCAGGCTATCGGTCGCTTGCGTAGTACCACCTGGATGGCGACCCTGATGCCGTTCGAAATCGCCAGCTGGTGGATGCAGGACGGCACCCTGGATCGCATGATTGCCTTCCAGCAGCAGGAGCTGGCCGCGCGCCAACAGATGGCCCGCGAGTTGCTCAGTGGCTGCCGCTTCAAGGCCCACCCCAACGGCATGCACATCTGGGCCGAGCTGCCCGCCCATTGGGAACCGGAGAAATTCGCCCGTCGCGCACGCCAGGCCGGTGTCATGATCTTCCCGGCCGAACCCTTCCTGCCTAGCCCCGACCGCAGCAATCAACATGTGCGCATCAGTCTGGGCGCGGAGCAGAGCCGTTCGCGCCTGCAGACCGGGTTGAATACGCTCAACGCGTTGTTCGACGAGACCCCGCCACCGATGCATTTCGTGTTCTGAAACGGCGCACAAATCATGACACTCGCTCCATAATCGAGCACTTGTAATGATTCAAATAATTAATTGACATGATTTTTGCCCAGCGATATGTTCTAGCCTCCACAACAATAAAAGTGTCCAGCAGCATGTCGCTGGGCTGGAGGTGGCTATGGTTTGGTTGCGTAAACTGGACTGGGCGCTGGAGAAGCTTGAAGCCTTGATCCTCGCCAGTTCGATCCTGGCGATGGCGTTGAACTCGGTCAGCAACGTGTTCGGACGCTACCTGTTTAACCAGAGCCTGTACTTCTCCGAGGAACTCAACCAGTTCCTCATCATCTTCGTCACCTTCGTCGGCTGCAGTTACGCCGCGCGGCAGAGT
Organism: Pseudomonas taeanensis MS-3; assembly: GCF_000498575.2. Taxonomy (GTDB): domain Bacteria; phylum Pseudomonadota; class Gammaproteobacteria; order Pseudomonadales; family Pseudomonadaceae; genus Aquipseudomonas; species Aquipseudomonas taeanensis. The sequence continues at coordinate 789,167 of NZ_AWSQ01000001.1, read as the reverse complement.
CGGCACGTGAGCATGAGTGCCTTCATCGAGCACCTCACCGGCAAGCCGGCCGCCGTCACCCTGCTGCTGATCAACCTGCTCACCGCCGCCCTGATGCTCTGGCTGGCCTGGGCGGCGATCGGCTACGTGGAGTCGGCAGCGCGCATCGGCCGCTCCTCCTCCGCACTGCAGGTACCGCTGCATTACATCTACCTGTTGATCCCCCTGGGCCTGGGTATGAGCGGCTTGCAGTTCCTGCGCCACGCCTTCACCCAGTTGCTGGTGCTACTTGGTCGCCGTGAGGCGCCGCCGCGCCACGTCGATGCCCCTCTCCCGCCCCAAGCCTGAGTCGCCGCTAATGGACATGACCACCACACTCCTGATCATCATGCTGGTGCTGCTGTTGGCCGGTTTCCCGATGATGGTCACTCTGCTCGCCGCCGCCGCTACCGGCTTTGTGTTTTTCTTCAACATGGGCCCGGAGTTCATCATCCAGCAGATGATCGCCGGCATCCGCCCCTCCGCCCTGGTGGCGGTGCCGATGTTCATTCTCGCCGCCGACATCATCACCCGCGGTGCCACCGCCAATCGCCTGCTGGACGTGGCCATGGCCTTCGTCGGCCATGTGCGCGGCGGCATGGCGGTGACCACCGCATTGAGCTGCGCGCTGTTCGGTGCGCTGTCCGGCTCGACCCAGGCGACTGTGGTCGGGGTGGGCAGCATCATGCGCCCGAAGATGCTCCAGCAGGGCTACAAGGACAGCTTTGCCATCGCCCTGATCATCAACGCCTCGGACATCGCCCTGCTGATTCCGCCGAGCATCGGCATGATCATCTATGGCGTGGTCTCCGGCACATCGGTGGCCGAACTGTTTATCGCCGGTATCGGTCCAGGTCTGCTGTTACTGCTGCTGCTGGCCGGCTACTGCTATGGCTACGCCCGCGTGGTGGGCATTCCCCAGGGCGAGAAATTCAGTTGGAGCGAACGCCTGCGCACCTGCCGCCGCGCCATATTGCCGCTGTTGTTGCCGGTGATGACCATCGGTGGCATCTATACCGGCGTGTTCAGCCCCACCGAGGCCGCCGCGGTGTCGGTGCTCTACGCGTTGATCTTGGAGGTGGTGATCTTCCGCCGGGTGAAGCTCGGCGACCTGTCCAGTATCGCCCTGTCCACCGGCCTGATTACCGCCGTGGTGTTCATCCTGGTGGGGGCCGGTTCGGCGTTCTCCTGGGTGATTTCCTTCGCCCAGATCCCGCAACAGATCCTCGGCGGTATCGGCCTGATGGATGCCTCGCCGACCGGGCTGCTGATCATCATCTCGATCGCCTTCTTCATCGGCTGCATGTTCGTCGACCCGATCGTGGTGATGCTGATTCTGGTGCCGATCTTCGCTCCGGCGGTCAAGCTGTCCGGTCTCGATCCCGTGCTGGTGGGCACCATCATCACCCTGCAGGCGGCCATCGGCTCGGCTACGCCACCATTCGGCTGCGACATCTTTACCGCCATCGCGGTGTTCCGCCGCCCCTACTTCGAGGTGATCCGCGGCAGTCTGCCGTTCTTCATCATCCTGCTGCTGACCTCGGTGCTGTTGATCGCCTTTCCGCAGATATCCCTGTTCCTGCGCGACCTGGCGTTCCGCTGAGGCGCCGCTGAACTGAAGGGGTACAGGAGAGGTGAAGCGGCCGGAGCCGGCAACCCGGCCGAAAGCTCGGCCCCGGGCTACTCGCCGCCGACGGCGAAGTTCGGCAGACTGTTGACCGGCTGGCTGAAGTCGAACGGGATTGACTCCAGGGCCAGACCGACATTGCGCTGCACCACGAAGTGCAGATGCGGGCCGGTGCTGTTACCGGTATTGCCGGAGCGGGCGAGCATGCTGCCGACCTGCACCCGACGCCCTTCCTGGACCTGTACCGAACCCTTCATCAGATGCAGGTAGACGCCCATGGTGCCGTCGTCGTGGAGGATGCGTACGTAGTTGCCGGAGGGGTTGTTACCGCGCCCGCTCTGGCGATTTTCGGTCTTCACCACCACCCCGCCTCGTGCGGCAATGATCGGCGTGCCCTCGGGCATGGCGATGTCCAGGGCGTAGCGGCCTTTCGGGGTGAAGTGGCTGTATTTACCGTTGGCGCCCTGACTCAGGCGAAACGGCCCCCCGCGCCAGGGCAGAGGATAACGGTTCTGCGTCGGCAACAAACGCGGGTCGCCCAGGGCATAGCGCAGCTTGGGCGTGTAACTCAGGGGTTGGCTCGGGTCGCGCGCGGCCAGGGTGGCCAGGCGGATCTTGCTGCGCGGCGGCAACACCCAGGTGATTGGCTGGTCTGGAGCACCGACGGCATTGCGCACCTGTTCCAGCTTCAGTTCGATCTGCACGGGCGCATACAGGTCATTGCGCACCAGCAGAGTCTCACCGGCGGCGTGCTTCTTGGTTTCCAGTTTCACCTGGTTATCCAGGCGCTCGACCATGCGATCACGAAACACGAACACCTGTGCGCCCGGCGCCGCCTGGTCGGTGTAGGTGACCACGCCGTTGGCATCGGTGTATTTGTAGATGGTCAAGGCAGCCGCGTGGCCGGCTACGGCCAACAAGCTGCAGAGTAGAATCAGGCGCCCTAGCATAAACACTCGGATCTTATAGTTTTTCGAAATCCCGCTAATGCAGACTAGCAGCCCGTCTCACAGGGTGCGAGCCAATGCGCTCAGGGTTGTGCGCCAGCTCGCGCCCGACAGGCTCGCCGGACCGAGTGACGCGCGAACACAGCCTCGGGTTACCCCGCTGCACGGGCAGCCAGGCTAGGCGCCGGGACTGAAATGCTTTTGCGCGGTACCGCGAGCGATCAGGCGCGACAGATAATCGAGTTTTTGCGGATCTTGATCGACGAAGCGCAGCGTCAGTTGCAGCCACTCGCTATCGGCTTTCGGTTCGAAGGCGGCAATGGCATGCAAGTAACCGTTGAGCCGCGCCACTTCCCCGCCTTCGCCCTGCTGCAGATCGAGCACCGCGCTTTCCAGCACCTGGGGCAGTTGGTCGCTGCGCTTGACCAGTAGCTGCGCGTCCTTGAGGCTCAGCGCCTTGATCACGCAGGGCATGCTTCCGGTGGGCAGTCGCAGCTGGCCCTGGCCGCGCCCGGACGGCGCTGCCTTGACCGTCGATTGCGCCGCGGCTGGCTTGGCGCTGAAGCCGGCGGCAGGCACGACAGCGGCGGGCGCGCTAGGCTTGATCACCTCGGTCTTGCCGCCGGTCAGGGCGGACAGCGAGTCATTGGCGAACGCCGATGTCATCGCTTTGGGCGCTTTGCTCAGCAAATCCAGCTTGCCTGCGCGACTCAAGGCTTTCTTCACCTTGGTCACCAACTGCTCGTTGGAGAAAGGCTTGCCAATGAAATCACTGACACCGGCCTGAATCGCCTGCACCACGTTTTCCTTGTCACCACGACTGGTGACCATGATGAAGGGCACGCTTTTCAGGTTGTCCTGTTCGCGGCACCAGCTGAGCAGTTCGAGTCCGGTCATTTCCGGCATCTCCCAGTCACAGAGGATCAGGTCGATGCTCTGCCGTGCCAGCATTTGCTGGGCTTTGCGGCCATTGATGGCTTCCTCGATCTTTACTCCGGGGAAGTGATCGCGCAGGCCCTTTTTCACCAGATCACGGATAAAGGTTGCGTCGTCCACCACCAGCACGCTGACTTTGCTCATCGGCCACTCCCATACGAATGCGCCTAAGCATAATCGTCGCAAGCGGGCAAAGGCCAACCTTAAAGCCGCGAATAGCTGGCCTTGTGCCGCCCGGCCGGCACTCTGCGAGTCTGGCTGACGTGCCTACACGGCGATCAAACGCCCAGTGCTCAGGCCTTCGGCGCTGCCGCACAGCGCCGCCGAGCCGAGCAACTGGGTCTTAGCTGTCCTTACCCTTACCTTGTACTTCTTCCTGCATACGGGTCAGGCCGATGTGTTTCACGTCGGTACCGCGCACCAGATAGATCACCAGTTCGGCGATATTGCGCGCATGGTCGCCAATACGCTCCAGCGAACGCAGGGCCCAGATCACGTTGAGCACCCGCGATATCGAGCGCGGGTCTTCCATCATGTAGGTGACCAGTTCGCGCAGGGCAGTCTTGTACTCGCGGTCGACGGTCTTGTCGTATTGCGCCACCGACAACGCCAGGTCGGCGTCGAAGCGGGCGAAGGCGTCCAGCGCCTCGCGCACCATCTTGCGTACCTGATCGCCGATATGGCGAATTTCCACATAGCCGCGCGGCGACTCGCCCTCCTCGCACAGCAGAATCGCGCGCTTGGCGATCTTGGTCGCCTCGTCGCCAACGCGCTCGAGGTCGATCACGGCCTTGGAGATGCTGATGATCAAGCGCAAATCGGAAGCCGCTGGCTGGCGACGAGCGAGGATGCGCACGCACTCCTCGTCGATATTGCGTTCCATCTGGTTGATCTGATCGTCGACCTCACGCACCTGTTGGGCCAGACCGGAGTCGGCATCGATCAACGACGTGACCGCATCGTTGACCTGCTTCTCGACCAGGCCGCCCATCGCCAGGAAGTGGCTGCGCACCTCCTCCAGCTCGGCGTTGAACTGTTGGGAGATGTGATGGGTGAGGCTGTCTTTGTTGATCATGTGTCGCTCCGCGAAAGCTGCCAGCTTGGGTGGCTGTGGTGCACACGCGCACCCTTCAGGTTGAGTTCACTGCTAAGGCCCTTGGAAAATGCTCACTGGCGCGAAGGGCGTGCGCTGACAGTACGAGTAGTACGGCAAGCGCGCTCGACAAAGCCAGGGAGTATTTACCATGGCCTTAGCCGTAGCGGCCGGTGATGTAGTCTTCTGTTTGTTTCTTCGCCGGGTTGGTAAACAACGCGTCGGTATCGCCAAATTCGATCAGCTTGCCCATGTACATGAACGCCGTATAGTCCGACACGCGCGCGGCCTGCTGCATGTTGTGGGTGACGATGACGATGGTGTACTTGGATTTCAGCTCGTAGATCAGCTCTTCGACTTTCAGCGTGGAGATCGGATCGAGGGCCGAGCAGGGCTCATCGAGCAGCAGCACTTCCGGCTGCACCGCCACGGTGCGGGCGATGATCAGACGCTGTTGCTGGCCCCCGGACAGTCCCAGCGCCGAGTCGTGCAGACGGTCCTTGACCTCGTCCCACAACGCCGCGTTTTTCAGCGACCACTCCACCGCTTCGTCGAGCACGCGCTTCTGGTTGATGCCCTGGATGCGCAAGCCGTACACCACGTTCTCGTAGATGCTCTTGGGGAACGGGTTGGGCTTCTGGAACACCATACCGACGCGACGGCGCAGTTCGGCGACATCTTCGCCCTTGCGGTAGATATTGCGGCCGTCGAGATTGATCTCGCCTTCCACGCGGCAGCCGTCGACCAGGTCGTTCATCCGGTTGAAGGTGCGCAGCAGGGTCGACTTGCCGCAACCGGACGGGCCGATAAAGGCGGTCACACGCTGCTTGGGTATCTTCATGCTGACATCGAACAGCGCCTGCTTGTCGCCGTAGTACAGGTTCAGACCCGGTACGTCGATGGTCACGCGCTCATCGGCCATGTTCAGGCCCTGGCGATCGCGGCCGAGGGCCGCCATGTCGATACCGTGTGTTGGTGTGTCGTGCTGCATGGGATGCTCCCTACGCTAACAATTCGTTGTGCACACCCGCCGCACTGAGGCCGCGGGCGTACAAGGATTAGTGATCCAGCGCCTTGTACTTCTCGCGCAGATGGTTGCGGATATACACCGCACTGAAGTTGAGCAGCACGATCACCAGCACCAGCAGCAACGCGGTGGCATACACCAGCGGCCGCGCGGCCTCGACGTTGGGACTCTGGAAGCCGACGTCATAGATATGGAAGCCCAGGTGCATGATCTTCTGATCGAGGTGCAGGTAGGGGTAGTTGCCGTCCAGCGGCAGGCTCGGCGCCAGCTTTACCACGCCCACCAGCATCAGCGGTGCCACCTCACCGGCGGCGCGGGCCACGGCGAGAATCAGACCGGTCATCATCGCCGGGCTGGCCATCGGCAGCACCACCCGCCAGAGCGTCTCTACCTTGGTCGCACCGAGGGCCAGGGAGCCCTCACGTACGGCCCGCGGAATCCGCGCCAGGCCTTCCTCGGTAGCGACGATCACCACCGGCAGGGTGAGAATCGCCAGGGTCAACGAGGCCCAGAGCAGGCCCGGCGTGCCGAAGGTCGGGGCTGGAGCCGCTTCCGGGAAGAACATGCGATCCAGCGAGCCACCCAGCACATAGACGAAGAAGCCCAGGCCGAACACGCCGTAGACGATCGCCGGCACGCCCGCCAGGTTGTTCACCGCGATGCGGATCACCCGGGTCAGCGGGCCCTGCTTGGCGTATTCACGCAGGTAGATGGCCGCCACCACGCCGAACGGGGTGACGATCACGGCCATGATCAGCGTCATCATCACGGTGCCGAAAATCGCCGGGAAGATGCCACCCTCGGTGTTGGCTTCGCGCGGGTCGTCGCTGACGAACTCCCACAGCTTGGCGAAATAGAAGCCGAGTTTGTCGAGGTAGCCCATGGCATTGGGCTGGAAGGCCCGCACCACCTTGCCCAGGCTCAAGGTGGCTTCACGGCCCTCGACAGTCTTGAGGGTCACGCTGTCGCGGTTGAATGCCTGATTCAATGCGATCAGCTCGGTCTCCAGCACCTTGTATTCGGCGTCCCACTGCGCACGCTCGGCGTCCAGTTCAGCCTGGCTGACTTCATCCAGGCGGCCTTCCAGTTCCAGCTTGCGGGTCTTCAGGCGAATCCGCTCAAGGCCGGCGTTGATCCGCCCGATGTCCTTCTTCTGCAGACGCTGCAGCTTGTTGTGCAGCTGCTCGACCCGCTCGATACGCGCCTGCAGCTCTGCCCAGCTGGCATCGCCCTCGGCCACCAGCACGCCGTTTTCCTTGACGTTGACCAGGTAGCCATAGAAATTGCCCCACTCGCGGCGCTCGAAAGCGGTGAGGTTCTCTGGCGTACGCTGGTTGCTCAGCCACTCACCGACCACCCAGGTGAAATCCGCACCATAGAGGTCGCGGTTACCCACCTTGAACAGCTCGCGGGTCATGAACTCGCCACCCTCGGCGTCCACTGGCAAGCCGGAAGCAGCCAGACGAGCACGCGGCACTTCTTCGATCTGGGTGATCTCGCCGGCCATCACCTTGGCTTCCTGGCCCGGCACTTGGTAGTCGACTTCAACGATATCTGCCGGCCAGAAATGGCCGAGGCCACGCACGGCAATCACCATCATCAAGCCCAGGGTCATGATCACGGCGATCGATACCGCGCCGGCATTCATCCAGATCCAGGGCGTACCGCTCTTGAACCAGGTTTTCAGGTTGTTCTGCTTCACGGACATATACCTTCCCAAGCCTTAGAGCGAGGCGTACTTGACGCGCAGACGCTGGCGCACCAGCTCCGCCAGGGTGTTCATGACAAAGGTGAAACCGAGCAGCACCAGTGCCGAGAGGAACAGCACGCGGTAGTGGGTACCGCCAACTTCCGATTCCGGCATTTCCACCGCCACGTTGGCGGCCAGGGTGCGCAGGCCTTCGAAGATGCTCATGTCCATGATCGCGGTGTTGCCGGTGGCCATCAGCACGATCATGGTTTCGCCGACGGCGCGCCCCATGCCGATCATTACCGCCGAGAAGATGCCCGGACTGGCGGTAAGGATCACCACCCGGGTCAGGGTCTGCCAGGGTGTAGCACCCAGGGCCAGGGAGCCGAAGGTCAGGCTCTTGGGCACACTGAACACGGCGTCTTCGGCAATCGAGAAGATGGTGGGAATTACCGCAAAACCCATGGCCAGGCCGACCACCAGGGCGTTGCGTTGATCGAAGGGGATACCCAGATCATTGCTCAGCCACAGGCGCATATTGCCGTCGAACAGCCAGTTTTCCACATGGCCACTCAAGCCCAGCGACAGGTAGCCGACCAGCAGAATCACCGGAATCAGCAACGCCGACTCCCAGCCATCCGGCACGCTCAGGCGAATCGACTCGGGCAGACGGCTCCACAGGTAGCCGGCCAGCAGGATGCCGATCGGGGTGAAAATCAGCAGGCTGAAGATGCCCGGCAGATGCCCTTCCACGTAAGGCGCGAGGAACAGGCCGGCGAAGAAGCCGAGAATCACCGTCGGCAGGGCCTCCATCAGCTCGATCACCGGTTTGACCTTGCGACGCAGCGCCGGGGCCATGAAGTAGGCGGTGTAGAGTGCCGCCGCGATGGCCAGCGGGGCGGCCAGGAGCATGGCGTAGAAGGCCGCTTTCAGGGTACCAAAGGCCAGCGGCGCAAGGCTCAGCTTGGGCTCGTTGTCGGTGCTGGCGGAGGTCGACTGCCAGACATACTGCGGGGCGTCGTAGTTTTCATACCAGACCTTGCCCCACAGTGAACTCCAGGAGATTTCAGGGTGTGGGTTGTCGACCAGCAGGCGCTGCAACTGGCCATCCGTCTCGACCAGCACGCGGTTGGCGCGCGGCGACAGGGCCAGCATCGCCTGCCCCTCGGCCACCGGCTCGGTCAGCAGGGTACGGTGCGCGGTGCTGTGGAAGATGCCCAGGTTGCCCTTGTTATCCAGGGCAAAGAAGCCCTTGCGCCGCTCTTCCGGGAGGATCTGGATGATCGGGTTGCCGGCCAGCTGGAAACTGCGAATCGAAGTGAGCTCGGCCTTGCCATCGTCCTGGCGGACCATGAACCACTGCTGAATGGCACCGCTGTTGTCGCCGATCATCAGCGAGATGCCGCCTAGCAGCGAGGTGGCGTTGGTGACTTCCAGCTTGGCGTCGCCGAGCAGCTTGTAACGGCCATTCAGGCTGTTGTTGCGCATGTCGAATACGTCTGCGGTGGCGCGACCATTGATCACGTACAGCCAGAGATGACGCGGATCGATGATCAGAGCCTTGATCGGCTCGGATATCTGCGGCAGCGATACACGCTCTTCGCTCAGGCTGACCTCGCCGGTCATCAGGTTTTCTTCGCGGCCCAGACTCAGCACCTGCAGCTCGGTGCCGGTGGAGCCGACGAGCATCAGGGTGCCGCCATTCAGGCTGAGGCCGACGTGATCGAGTTCGCGCCCCTGGGTATCGAGTTCGATCGGCGCCTCGCCGAAGGGGTACTCGATGCTCGGGTTGATGGTCTTCACATCGTTCGGATAAGTGATCTTGTAGACATGCTGGAACACCAGCACCTGCCCGTTCGACAGGCCCAAGGCCACGCGGTTGCTGCCCGGCTGATCCTGGCCGACCGCGACGATGCGCGTATCCGCCGGAATCGGCAGCTGCACGCGACTGACCGCCTGCATGCTCTTGGCGTCGAAGAATTGCACTTGGCCGCCCTGATCCAGGCGCATGCCCATCTGGTTCTGCTCTTCCAGGGTCAGCAGCAGCGGCGCCGCAGCCTCATTCAACCAGGCGGCTTGCACCGGCTTGCGGCTGTCCAGGCTGGCGCCTTGGAACATCGGCAGCACCACATAGGCGAGATAGAAGAAGATCAGGGTGATGGCACCCAGTACGGCCATACCGCCGATCGATACCGCCCTGCGCGCGATGCGATCTTTGAGGGCACGCAAACGGCGTTTGCGTTGCAGAGCCGGAGTGTTGAAGTCCAACCCGAGGGATTTCGGTGAGGCAGTCATGGTTTCACTAGCCAAGTCATTCATAGGTAAGAGCGTCTCTGCGCAGCCATGAGCGCGCCGTCGTGAGTTCTGTCGCTATATGAGCAGCTAACTCTAGCCGCTCTATATGACAGAAAAGTTACAGCGCTTTGACAAAGCAACGCCCACCTATCGTAGACGATGGCGGGCGTGCGACTTACTGAGGCGTCCTTACCCGTGTCGGGATTACTCCAGACCAAGCTCCTTCAGGGTTTTCGCTGCCACTTTGCTCGGCAGCGGGATGTAGCCGTCCTTGACCACTACTTCCTGACCCTGCTTGGACAGCACCAGCTTGATGAACTCGGCGTCCAGCGGGCTCAGCGACTTGTTCGGCGCCTTGTTGACGTAGACATAGAAGAAGCGCGCCAGCGGGAACTTGCCAGCCAGAGCGTTGGCTTCGTTGGCGTCGAACGCTTCACCGCCCTTCTTCGACAGCGGAACAGTCTTCACGCTGGAAGTCTTGTAACCGATGCCCGAGTAACCAATGGCGTTCAGGGTGCTGGAGATCGACTGCACCACGGAAGCCGAACCCGGCTGCTCATTGACGTTGGCCTTGTAGTCGCCTTTGCACAGGGCTTCTTCCTTGAAGTAGCCGTAAGTGCCGGATACTGAGTTACGGCCGAACAGCTGGATCGGCTTGGTCGCCCACTCACCGGTCAAACCCACATCACCCCAGGTTTTGATGTCGCTTGCGCCACCGCACAGACGGGTGCTGGAGAAGATGGCGTCAACCTGCGCCATATCCAGGCTCTTGATCGGGTTGTCCTTGTGCACGAATACCGCCAAGGCGTCGATGGCCACTGGTACGGCAGTCGGCTTGTAACCGTACTTTTCTTCGAACGCCTGCAGTTCGGCATCCTTCATCATGCGGCTCATTGGCCCCATGCTCGCGGTGCCTTCGGTCAGCGCCGGTGGCGCGGTGGAGGAACCGGCGGCCTGGATCTGGATGTTGACGCTCGGATATTCCTTTTTGAACTCTTCGGCCCACAGGGTCATCAGATTGGCCAGGGAGTCGGAACCGACGCTGGACAGGTTGCCCGATACGCCGGAAGTCTTGGTGTAGCTCGGCAGAGCCGGGTCGACAGCAGCAACCGCAGTAGCAGCAGCTACACCAGCAGCAACAAAAGTCATGGCCGCCATCAAACGCTTCAGTTTCATGCCTTGCTCCTAACAAAATCTGGGTTGAGTTGAACGGGCCCAAGTATCTGCAGGCCATGTGACCAATCTATGAAATGCATATGACAGTTAGATGACCATCGTCGATTTTTCCAGCAATTCGTTATTTTTGCCGACTGCGCCGCCTCTAGACGCGGCGCCAGAGTCGCCCGCCGACCGCTCAGTCGGTATACTGCCAAAGCCCGCAACCTGCGGGCTCCGCGCCTACAACAACAACCGCGCCGCGAGCCTTACTAAATGAACGACTTCGAACAGGATGACCCGATACCCCAAGGCGACCTCGCCTTGCAGATCACCGCACTGCCGCGCGAAACCAATGGTTTCGGCGACATCTACGGTGGCTGGCTGGTATCGCAAATGGATTTGGCTGGCACCGCTATGGCCAGCAAGGTGGCCGGAGGCCGCGTCGCCACGGTAGCGATCGATCGCATGGCGTTCCTGGTGCCGGTCGCCGTCGGCGCGCAGCTGTCCTTCTACACCCAGGCCCTGGAGGTCGGCCGCAGCTCGATCCAGATGCTGGTCGAGGTGTGGAGTGACGACCCGCTATCCAGCGAATGGCGCAAGGTCACCGAAGCGGTGTTCGTCTTCGTCGCCATCGACGGCAGCGGTCGCACCCGCCCCGTTCCAGCCCGCCGTTAATCATCTCGAGCTTGACCCGAGGCTAGGCTTCAGTTAATTATTTGCATAATTGCGCAAATATGGAAAAGACATGTCTGAGCCCATGATCCTCGCCTTGACTGCCCTCGCCCAAACCACACGACTGCAGGCATTTCGCCTGCTGGTCAAAAGCGGCCCGCAGGGCATATCGGTCGGCAGCCTGGCCGAGCAGCTGAACGTACCGCTGTCGACCCTGTCCCGCCACCTTAACCAGTTGCAGCAAGGGCAGCTGATCAAGACCTGGCGCGAAGGACGGCATGTGTTCTACGCCACCGATTGGGCCGGCACCGGCGCGCTGCTGAATTACCTGACCGAGGACTGCTGCCAAGGCCGCGTGGACCTCAATACTGTTTGTCACAACCTCGGAGAAAACCAATCATGAAGCTGACCCACCCTCCGCGCATTCTGCTGCTCTACGGTTCACTGCGTGAGCGCTCGTTCAGTCGCTTGGCCGCAGAAGAGGCCGCACGTCATCTGGCGGCGATGGGTGCCGAGGTGCGCATGTTCAATCCGAGCGGGCTGCCACTGCCGCACAGCACCGATGAGCAGCACCCGAAAGTCGCCGAATTACGCAGCCTGGTCGAGTGGTCGGAAGGCATGGTCTGGTCCAGCCCGGAAATCCACGGCAACGTCAGCGGGCTGATGAAGATGCAGGTCGACTGGATTCCCTTGAACAGCGGCGCGGTACGCCCGACCCAGGGCAAGACCCTGGCGGTGATGCAGGTCTCCGGCGGCTCGCAGTCGTTCAACGCGGTGAATACCCTGCGCGTGCTCGGACGCTGGATGCGCATGTTCACCATCCCCAATCAGTCCTCGGTGGCCAAGGCCTATGAGCAGTTCGAGGCCGACGGACAGATGAAAGACTCCAGCTATCGCGACCGCATCATCGATGTGATGGAGGAGTTGTATAAGTTCACCCTGCTGCTGCGCGAACAGAAGGATCACCTGACTGACCGCTACAGCGAGCGCAAGGAGCACGATCCGCAGGCCAGCTACGCGATCCTGCACGGCAGTGGCAGCGTCGAGGCGGCCAGCGCTTGAGACTGTGCTATTCGAGACTGTGCTAAATGAAAACGCCGGCTCATGAGCCGGCGTTTTTGTACGCGGGAAAACTTAACCGCGAATGTTGTAGATGTCCTTCTCGGCGTGTTCGGCGTAATCGTACAGGCGCTGCAGATAAGCCTTCTGCTGCTCCCACACCTTGGTCGCCGCCGGATCGGCAGCCGCGGAGGCATCGACCACTTCGGCAGCCACGCCTTTCAGCTTGGCCAGCACTTCGTCCGGCAGACGGCGTACTTCCACGCCATCGGCTTTGAGTTGCTCCAGCGCTTCCATGTTGCGTGCATCGTAGTCGTCGAGCATATCGGCATTCACATCGCGCGCCGCGGCGCGGACGATGGCCTGCAGATCGGCCGGCAGGGTTTCCCAGGCCTTGATGTTGATGTCCAGCTCGAAGGTGACGTTCGGCTCCTGCCAACCCGGGGTGTAGTAGTACTTGGCCGCTTTGTGCAGACCCAGGGCCAGGTCGTTGTACGGGCCGATCCACTCGGTGGCATCGATCGCGCCGGTTTGCAGGGCGGTGAAGATTTCACCGGCCGGCATATTGACCACGGTACCGCCCATCTTGGTCAGCACTTCGCCACCCAGGCCAGGGGTGCGCATCTTCAGGCCGACGAAGTCGTCGACCGAGTTGATTTCCTTGTTGAACCAGCCGGCGGTCTGCACACCAGTGGCGCCACAGGCCATCGGCAGCACGCCGAATGGTTTGTAGACCTCTTCCCACAACTGCATGCCGCCGCCCTTGTGCAACCAGGCGTTCATTTCCTGGGCGTTCGGGCCGAACGGCAGGGCACAGAAGAACTGCGCAGCCGGCACTTTGCCTTTCCAGTAGTAGGGCGCACCGTGGCCCATTTCCGCGGTACCACGGGAAACCGCATCGAACACTTCGAGAGCCGGTACCAGTTCGCCAGCGGCATAGATCTTGACCTTCAGGCGGCCATTACTCATGTCCTCGACCAGCTTGGCGAAGCGTTCGGCACCGACGCCTACACCCGGGAAGTTCTTCGGCCAGGAGGTGACCATTTTCCAGCTGAAAGTCTCGGCCTGCGCACCTTCTTGGGGCTTGCCGGCGGTTTCAGGTTCTTTACCACAGCCAGCCAATGCGGTGGCGGCCAGGCCCACGCCCGCGGCGGTGAGAATTTGACGACGTTTCATGCAAAGCTCCTTCTTGTTGTATTGGTCTGACCACAGGATCGCTGTTGGCAGACTGTGCCTGCGTAACATAGGGGCAACTGACCCTCAAGCCTAGTAGATACGACTAAAGTTGTAGTGGCATTGCCGCAATAACACCGGCATGCCTAGAATCGCCGGTTTTCTCGCGCCTCCTCACCCATAACGATAAGGACTCAACATGTCCGACCAACCTCCTCTACCGCTGCGCATAGCCCGCGCCCTCGATGCGCTGAACCAGCGCTTCGGTCAAGCCTGCGCCTGGCTGACCCTGTTTCTGGTACTCGGTACCGCCACTGTAGTGATTCTGCGTTACGGTTTCGGCATCGGCGCCACCGCCCTGCAAGAGGCCGTGCTTTACGCCCACGCCCTGGTGTTCATGGGCGCCGCGGCCTGGGCCCTGCAACGCAACGCCCACGTCCGTGTGGATATCTTCTATCAGAAATTCAGCGGCCGTCGCCAAGCCCTGGTGGAGCTCCTTGGCAATCTGTTGTTCCTCCTGCCGCTGTGCCTGTTCCTCGGCTGGAGCAGCTGGGATTACGTCGGCAACTCCTGGGCGACCCTGGAGGCTTCCAGCGAATCGGGCGGCCTGGCATTCGTCTACCTGCAGAAAAGCATCATTCTGGTACTGGTTTTCAGCCTGGCGCTGCAAGGCCTTTCCGACCTGATCAAATCCATTTACTTGCTCGCCGGTCACCTGCCCGCGTCGGAGGTGAAACATGGCTGAGTTAATGCCCATTCTGCTGTTCGCGAGCATTTGCCTGGCGCTGATGGCCGGTTACCCGGTGGCCTTCACCCTCGGCGGCATGTCCTTGCTGTTCGCCGGCATTGGCGTGCTCACTGGCACTTTCGATGCCACCTACCTGAGCGCCCTGCCCAACCGCCTGTTCGGCATCATGAACAACCAGACCATGCTGGCGGTGCCGCTGTTCGTGTTCATGGGCGTAATGCTGGAAAAATCGCGGGTCGCCGAAGATTTGCTGGAGTCGATGTCGCGGCTGTTCGGCACCCTGCGCGGCGGTCTGGCGATTTCCGTCTGCGTGGTCGGTGCGTTGCTCGCCGCCAGCACCGGCATCGTCGGCGCGACCGTGGTGACCATGGGCCTGATGGCGCTGCCGACCATGCTGCGTCGCGGTTACGACCCGGCCATCTCTACCGGCACCCTGGCCGCCACTGGCACCCTCGGGCAGATCATTCCGCCGTCGATCGTCCTGGTCCTGCTGGGTGACGTGATGTCCAGCGCCTACCAGCAGGCGCAGCTGAAGATGGGTATTTTCTCGCCGAAAACCGTGTCGGTCGGCGACCTGTTCGTTGGTGCCTTCATCCCCGGCATGCTGCTGGTCGGCCTGTATATCCTCTACATCATCGGCGTCGCCGTGCTGCAGCCGAAGAAGCTGCCGGCGCTGCCGAAGGATGAACTCGGTCCGATCGAATGGGGCAAGCTGTTCAACGCCTTGATACCACCGCTGCTGCTGATCGCCGCGGTGCTCGGTTCGATCCTCGCCGGCTACGCCACCCCCACCGAGGCGGCGGCACTCGGCGCGCTCGGCGCCATGCTGCTGGCCATAAGCAAGCGCAAGCTGAACTTCGCGCAGATGCGTGAAGTGGCCTATGGCACCACCGAAATCAGCACCATGGTGTTCCTGATCCTGATCGGCGCCTCGCTGTTCTCCCTGGTATTCCGCGGCTTCGGCGGCGAAGTGTTGATCGAGGACGTGTTCGCCCAACTACCGGGCGGCGTACTCGGCGCCTTCTTCCTGGTGATGGTGGTGATCTTCCTGCTCGGCTTTATCCTCGACTTCATCGAAATCACCTTCGTGGTGGTGCCGATTGTCGGTCCGGTACTGCTGGCCATGGGACTGGACCCGGTGTGGCTGGGCGTGATGATCGCGCTGAACCTGCAGACCTCGTTCCTCACCCCACCGTTCGGCTTCGCCCTGTTCTACCTGCGCGGCGTCACCCCCGCCTCAGTGCCGACCAGCACCATCTACAAGGGCGTA
The DNA here is from genome assembly GCF_000498575.2 of Pseudomonas taeanensis MS-3. GTDB lineage: Bacteria > Pseudomonadota > Gammaproteobacteria > Pseudomonadales > Pseudomonadaceae > Aquipseudomonas > Aquipseudomonas taeanensis. The sequence continues at coordinate 773,454 of NZ_AWSQ01000001.1, read as the reverse complement.
CTGCCGTTCATCCTGATCCAGCTGATCCTGCTGGTGATCGCCTACCAGTTCCCGGGCCTGATCACCTGGCTGCCGGAACAGGTCTACGGCAAGTAATCCCCCCGCGCCCTCTCCCATCCACGGGAGAGGGCCATCCCTCTGCTCCTCGCAGTATCTTACTCACTCCTCAGCGCCTCCACCGGATGCAGTCGTGCCGCCTGCCGCGCCGGAGCCAGACCGGCGACTACGCCGATGCCGACCGACAGCAGCAGCGCCAGCAGCAGGAACAGCGGCTGTAGCGATAACGGCAGATCCGGCAGCCCCAGCCGTAGCAGGCCCAACAACAGCGCCATCAACAGCAGGCCGAGCACGCCGCCGGCCAGGGACAGCAGCACCGCTTCGGCAAGGAACAGGCTGAGCACCTGCCGCGGAGTCGCGCCGATGGCGCGTAACAGACCGATCTCGGCGGTACGCTCGCCGACCGTGGTGGTCATGATGGTGAGGATGCCCACCGCACCGACCAGCAAGGAGATGCTGCCCAGGGCAGCCAGGGCCAGGCTCAGAGTGCCGAGCACCCGGTCCAGGCTGCCGAGCATGTCGTCCTGGGCAGTCAGGCGGAAGTCTTCGGCGCCATGCCGTTCGCTGAGCAGCCGGCGGATTTTCTCGCTCAGGCGCGCGGACGTGGTGCCGCCGTTGAACACCAGGTTGATCTCCATCACGCCCTCGCGGTTGAACAGGCTCTGCGCCCAATCCACCGGAATGTAGGCAATATCGTCCAGATCGAAACCGAGCAGCTGGCCCTTCTCCGCCATCACCCCGATCACCCGGAAACGTGTGCCGCCGACGCGAATCAACTCGCCCACCGGGTTGCCCGTGCCGAACAGCTCACGGCGCAAGCGCGCGCCGAGCACCGCATAGGGCGGCGAGCGGCCATCGCGCGCCTGCGGCAGGTACTGACCGAGCGCCAGCTTGAAGCGCCAGGCCTCGGCTAGCTGGTGGCCGCTGCCGAAGATGTCGCTACGCCGCGAACGCGCACCGAACTGGATGTCGCCGCTGCCCTGAATCACCGGCACCACCTGCTCGACATTCGGCAGACGGCGCAGGGCATCGGCGTCGGCCAGGGTCAGTGGGCGCACGCTGCTGAGCAGGCTGCCCAGGCCACCGGTCTGGGTCTTGCCGGGATGCACCGCGATGATCCGCGTGCCGAACTGCGAGAAACCCTCCATCGCGTAACCGCGCAGCCCTTCACCGATGGCGGTGAGCAGCGCTACCGCGGCGATGCCGATGGCCACCCCGAGCAGGGTCAGGCCACTGCGCAGCGGCCGACTGGTCAGAGCCGAACGGGTCAGGGTGAAGCCATCTCGCCAGCGCATGGCGGTCCTCCCGTGCAGCCGTGCTGCGGTTGTCGGTCATGCCTTCGCGCGGTGAGGCTCTGCCCACAGCAGCCCCGCCACAGTTCGGTTTCAGCGGGTGCCCGGCGGGCGTAGCGCCATCACCGGCTGCAGTTTTGCCGCCTGGCTGGCCGGCAACCAGGCGAACAGCACCGCCGTGGCGAACGCCAGCAGCACGGCGCCGAGGCGCGCCCACCAGGGCGCATAGAACGGCAGTCCCGTAGCCTGCCGGCCGAGCCAGAGAAGTGTCTCGCCGAGCGCCAAGCCGGTCAGGGCACCAACCAGCGCCAGCAGCGCGGCTTCGCCGAGAAACAACAGGCGCACCTGCGCCGCCGTCGCGCCAATGGCCTTGAGCAGACCGATCTCGGCGGTGCGCTGGCTGACCGCAATCCAGGTCACGTTCATGATCAGGATGCCGGCCACGACCAGGCTGATGGCGGCGATCCCGGCCACCGCCAGGGTCAGTATCCGCAGGATGTCGTCGAAGGCGCTGAGCATGCTGTCCTGGCTGATCAGAGTGACGTCCTCCTCGCCCTCGTGGCGTTCCTTGAGCGTGGCGAGGATCTGCCGCTTGGCGCTGGCCATGAAACTCGGCCCACGCACCTCGGCGAACACCCGAAACAGGCCTTCGCGATTGAACACCGCCTGGGCGCTGGCCACCGGAATCACCAGCAGCTCGCCGAAATCCATGCCCAGCGCCTCGCCCCGTTCGGCGAGGATGCCGATCACGCGAAAGCGCCGGTCGCCCACCCGCAGCCATTTGCCCAGGGCCGGGGCGCTGCCGAACAGCTCGCGACGCAGCGTGGCACCAATCACGCAGAACGCCCCGGCCTGGTTCGGTTGCAACTTCGGCAATGGCCGCCCCTGGGCGACGATCAGTTGGCGAATCGCGAAGAAGTCGTGGGTGGTGCCAAGGATGAACGCATCCCGCGTGCGGTTGCCGGCGTTCACCTCCGCCTGCCCGGCCTGCAGCGGCGCGACCCGGCGAATCAGCGGCAAGCGCGCGATGGCCTGAGCGTCGCGCAGGGTCAGGTCGCGCGGCGCCAGACCGCTGATCGGCGGCATGCCGCCGCTGGTTTCCTTGCGCCCGGGCAGCACGATCAGGGTGTTGCGGCCGAGCAAGGAAAACTCGCCGAGGACAAAGGTGCGCGCGCCCTCGCCGAGACCGGTCAGCAGAATCACCGCGACCACGCCGATGACCATTACCAGCAACAGCATCAGGCTGCGCGAACGGTGCCCACGCAGCGCACCGAGCCACAGGGTTACGGCATCGGCCGCGCGCATCAGGCCGGCACCAGACTCGGCTCGGCGAGGATGCAGCCGTCGCGCATATGGATCTGCCGTCGGGCGCGTCGCGCCAGCACCGCGTCATGGGTCACCACCAACAGGGTCAGGCCATCGGCGTTGAGCTCTTCCAGCAGGGCGATCACCTCGGCGCCGGAATGGCTGTCGAGATTGCCGGTCGGCTCGTCGGCCAGCAGCAACAGCGGGCGCATGACCATGGCGCGGGCGATGGCCACCCGCTGACGCTGACCACCGGACAGCTCGCCCGGGCGATGGGCGCTGCGCGCACCCAGGCCCAGACGTTCTATCAGCGCGGCACTGCGGCGGCGGCGCTCGGTCGGTTCGATGCCGGCCAACAGCATCGGCAGCTCGATATTTTCCAAGGCGGTCAGTCGGGGGATCAGGTGATAGGACTGAAACACGAAACCGATCCAGCGGCTGCGCAACTCGGCTCGGCGTTCCTCGCTCAAGCTCGCCGTCGCCTCGCCATTCAGCCAGTATTCGCCGCTATTCGGCGCGTCCAGCAGGCCGAGGATATTCAGCAGCGTCGACTTGCCCGAGCCGGACGGCCCCCGCACCGCCAGGTAATCCCCGGCAGTGACGTCGAGGTTGACCCGGTCCAGGCCCAGCACCTGTTGCTCGCCGATCTGAAAACGGCGGGTCACTTCGCGCAAGCGGATCATGGCGCCGACTCCGTCGCGGCCTGCGGGATCACCGCCACGCCATCGCCGAGGGTCTCCTGATCGAGGCTGGCGAGTATCTGCGTACCCGCCTCCAGCCCATCCAGCACCTCGGTCCAGCGCCAGTTGCCCAACCCGGTATGCACCGTCACCTCGCGCAGCACCCCAGCCTCGGCGTCGTAGCGCAGCACCCGCTGGCCCTCCAGCAGGCTCTCGGTGGGGATGCGCAGGGCATCGCGCTTGCGCTCCAGAAGCACCTCGACATCGGCGCTGTAACCGGTGAGCAGGGCCAGCCCCGGCGGCACCTCGGCGAAACGCACCTCGATATCGACGGTGCGCGCCTGTTTCTCCAGCTCCTGCACGAAGGGGGCGATGCGGCTGACCTCGCCGGCGAAATGCTGATCGCGATAGGCGTCCAGGCTGATCCGCACCGGCAGCCCCAGGTGCACGCGGGAGACGTCCACCTCATCGATCGGCGCCTGCACATACAGGCAGCTGTCGTCGATCAGGTCCACCGCCGGCGGCGTCGGAATTCCCGGTGGCGAGGGGGTGATGTACTCGCCCAGCTCGCCGTTGATCTCCGCCACTATGCCGGCGAAGGGCGCGCGCAGGCTGGTCTGCTCCAGCAGCGCGCGATGCAGCGCCAGGCCCGCTTCGGCCTCGTGAATCTGCGATTCGCTGGCGTCACAGGCCAACTGCGCCAACCGTGAACGGGTCCCCGCTTGGTCCAGACGGTCGTCGGCCACCAGCTTTCGCTCGGCCAGGCGACTCAGGCGTTGCAGATCGCGGCGGTCCAGTCCGGCTTGCAGGCAGCGCTGCTGACGCTGGTTGCGCAGGCCGTTGAGGCGCGCCTCGGCCTCTGCCAGACGGGCCTGCTGCTCATCCTGGCGCAGGCGCATCAACACCTCGCCCTTGAGCACCCGCTGCCCCTCGCCGATCAGCAACTCGCCGACCTGGCCGCCCGTCTCGAAGGATAGATGTGAACGCCGACAGGACTTCAGGGTACCGGCACGGGTATTGGCCACCAGCGCCTCGACCGGTCCCCGCTCGACCTCCAGTAACCGCACCACCAGCGGCTGCGGACGACTCCACCACCAGCCCAACGCCACCAGGCCGGCGACTATTACCAGGGCGATCAACAGTTTGCGCATGCAGCTCTCCGTTACAGCGATCTCCTCCATCCAAGGGTAGTCGGGATGTCACGCTCGGCACGAAAACTCGCAGTGCCTGCCGGTTCGAGTCGAGCCGCTCGGTCATTCGCCATTGGCCTTTTGCGCCGACTGGGTTCAAATTCCCTTATGTATTACCGAGGAGTACAGCCATGAACAGTGCAGAGCAGGCCCCGCAGGTCGAACGGGTAGAAATGGATGAATTGGTCTGCTGGCGGGTGCGCACGGCGCAGGCCGAGTTACTGGTGGCCCAGCAGGGCGCACAGGTACTGAGCTATCAACAGCATGGTCAGCCACCGCTGATCTGGCTCAGTGAGCAGGCCAGCTACAAGAAGGGCCAGTCACTGCGCGGTGGAGTGCCGGTGTGCTGGCCCTGGTTCGGCGACCTGGCGCGTAACCCGCAGGCGGTGCAGGCGATGTACCAGAGCGGGCGCATGATAGTCCCGGCCCATGGCCTGGTGCGCGGCGCGGACTGGCAACTGCTGGGGGTGGAGAACGAGGGCGACGGCGTGCGCCTGGACTTCGCCTTCATCGAACCGGACAACGGCATGCCGGGCTGGCCGGGGGTCAGCCTGAACCTGAGCATTCGCCTCAACCAGCACCTGCAGATCAGCCTGACCAGCCATAACCAGGGCAGCGCGCCGGCGGCCATCAGCCAGGCGCTGCACAGCTACTTCGCGGTCAGCGATGTGCGTCAGGTGGAAGTCGAGGGGCTCGGCGGCAGCCGCTATATCGAAACCCTGGAGGACTGGCAGGAGCGCTGGCAGGACGGCAACCTGCGCATCGGCGGCGAGACCGACCGCATCTACCTGGGCCTGCCCGCCGAGCTGAGCATCCTCGATCCGGGCTGGCAGCGGCGGATACATCTGAAAACCAGCGGTTCGCGCTCGGCGGTGCTGTGGAATCCCTGGGTGGACAAGGCCAAGCGCCTCTCGCAATTCGCCGAGGATGCTTGGCAGGGCATGCTCTGCATCGAATCGGCCAACGTGCTGGACGATGCAATCAGCCTAGCGCCCGGCGAGCAACACAGCCTGAGCATGACGCTCTGGTCGGAGCCCTTGGCCGACTGAACGCGGCAGCGAGGCCGGTCTTACAGGTCGGCCTCCTCTACCAATCTCACCTCACCCGCCTGCAGCGCATAGGCGGCATCCGCCAGCTCGTTGCTGACCTGCTCCACCTGCAGGGTGCCGCTGACCCACAGCGGCGCGTAGATATCCTCCAGCGCGATGCCCTGCGGGTAACGTACCAGCACCAACTGGTTAGGCGGCGGTGGCGGCACGTGGATGCAGGCGCCGGGGTAAGGTACCAGGAAGAACAGAGTGCTGCGGCCCTGGGCGTCGGTTTCCAGCGGCACCGGGTAACCGCCCAGGCGAATCGCCTTGCCATCGAGCGCGGCCACGGTCTTGGCCGAATACATCACCGCCGGCAAACTCTTGTCCTGCTGCCGAAGCCCGTCCGGGTTGTAGAAGGCGCCGTCCTGCTCGGGGCTGTCGTGGCTGATCTCCGGCATCGCCTCCAGCGCCTGGCGGTCGGCTTCGGGCATCAGCTCGAGCCAGTCGGTTTCCGCCAGCTCGGCGCGCGCCAGGCTAGTCAGCAGCAGGAGGGACAACAGCAGATAGCGCATAGCTGTACTCGTCGGTGATCGGGACGCTAAGGGTCCAGAGCTTGGGTAAATATCAATCGCCGTCGCGCCCGATGCGTAGCCCGGATGCAATCCGGGAGCGGTCTTTCAGGCGCCGGACTTCCCCGGATTACATCCGGGCTACTAAAAGGCTGTCCACTTGACCCAGGTGAACGGCATTGCTGGAGCAGGCGAGCATTCTTTCGCCACTTCTCAGCTCTTCTTGATCGCGCCGTAGAGGATCAGCAGGACGATGGCGCCAACCACCGCGCCGATAAAACCAGCGGACTGTCCCGCCTGGTAGATGCCCAGCGCCTGACCGCCGTAGGTCGCGGCGATAGCGCCGCCGATGCCCAGCAGAATGGTCATGATCCAGCCCATGCTGTCGTTGCCCGGCTTGAGAAAACGTGCGATCAGGCCAACGATCAGGCCGATGAAGATAGTGCCGATAATGCCCATGGCATGCGCTCCGAATGGATTGAGGGGCGCCAGGCTTCTGCTTCAAGTCTGGCGTTAAGCCATCAGACGGGATGCAACTGTAGAGGTTCAATGGCCGACGCATGGCGCCGTCCGAGGACGGCGCCACAGCAGGCTCAGGCCTGCGCGATCAGTGCCTGGACGGCGGCAATCTTCGCATCCAGGGTGGCGCGGTCGGCGCAGCGCAGAGTGGCGTGGCCGACCTTGCGCCCGACCTTGAAGGCCTTGCCGTAGTGGTGCAGGTGACAGTCGTCAATCGCCATTACTTTGCGCACATCCGGCACTTCGCCGATGAAGTTGAGCATGGCACTCTCGCCGACCTTGGCGGTCGAGCCCAGTGGCAGGCCGGCGACGGCGCGCAGGTGGTTCTCGAACTGGCTGCACTCGGCGCCTTCGATGGTCCAGTGCCCGGAGTTGTGCACGCGCGGAGCGATCTCGTTGGCCTTGAGACCGCCGTCGACTTCGAAGAACTCGAACGCCAGCACGCCGACGTAGTTGAGCTTGTTCAGCACACGGCTGGCGTAGTCCTCGGCCAGCGCTTGCAGCGGGTGGTCGCTGCTGGCCACGGACAGGCTGAGGATGCCGCTGTCGTGGGTGTTGTGCACCAGCGGGTAGAAGCGCGTCTCGCCATCGCGGCCACGCACGGCGACCAACGACACTTCGCCGCTGAACGGCACGAAGCCCTCGAGCAGGCAGGGCACGCTGCCCAGTTCGGCGAAGGCATCAACCACGTCGGAGGCAGCACGCAGAACCTTCTGGCCCTTGCCGTCGTAGCCCAGGGTGCGGGTCTTCAACACCGCCGGCAGGCCGATGCTGGCGGCTGCGGCATCGAGGTCGGCTTGCGACTGGATGTCGGCGAACGCCGGGGTCGGGATGCTCAGTTCCTTGAACATCGACTTCTCGAACCAGCGGTCGCGGGCGATGCGCAGCGATTCGGCGCAGGGGTAGACCGGCACGAACTGCGAGAGGAAGGCCACGGTCTCGGCCGGTACGCTCTCGAACTCGAAGGTCACCAGATCGACCTCATCGGCCAACTGACGCAGGTGATCCTGATCGCCGTAGTCGGCGCGGATATGCTCGCCGAGGGCCTGGGCGCAGGCGTCCGGCGCCGGGTCGAGGAAGGCGAAGTTCATCCCCAGCGGGGTCCCCGCCAGAGCCAACATGCGACCCAACTGGCCGCCACCGATTACACCAATCTTCATGCTGCTACCTCATCAACTGCCGCAAGCGCCTGCGGCCCTGCACAGAACCTGTGGGAGCGGGCTCGCCCGCGATACTCTTACCAGGCCAAGCCCTGAGCGGCCATCAGGCCTGACGCGGGTCCGGGTTATCCAGCACGGTCTCGGTCTGCTCCTGGCGGAACTGCTTGAGCGCCGCGTGGAACTGCGGGTGCTGGTGACCGAGGATGCTCGCCGCCAGCAACGCCGCATTGACCGCACCGGCCTTGCCGATGGCCAGGGTGGCGACCGGGATGCCAGCCGGCATCTGCACGATCGACAGCAGCGAATCGACGCCCGAGAGCATCGCCGACTGCACCGGCACACCGAGCACCGGCAGGTGGGTCTTGGCCGCACACATGCCCGGCAGGTGCGCGGCGCCACCGGCACCGGCGATGATCACCTGAATGCCACGCGCCTCGGCCTCATCGGCGTACTGGAACAGCAAGTCCGGAGTGCGGTGGGCAGACACCACTTTGACCTCATAGGGAATGCCCAGCTTGTCCAGCATCTCGGCGGTGTGGCTAAGGGTGGACCAATCGGACTTGGAGCCCATGATCACGCCAACCAGTGCGCTCATCGTCGTGCCTCTTCATCGGGCGCCTCACGGCGCGTCAAAAACCAACAAGCCACGCAAAGTGCGTGGCTTGTCATGATCGGGTCAAACCCGCGAGCAGGCGGGTTTTAAGGCGGCGCAGTATAGCGTAACGACACAAAGAGCGCCCCCCCTGCATGACCGTCCGTCCGCCAGCTCTGGCGCCGGGGTCGCGGGCTTTCCCCTCTATATACAGGCAGTGAGCGCCTGCACCCTTGAGCTAGACGGCTGTACTGGAGCAAACTGCCACTACGACCACGCCGTTCAGGCAGGATATGGATATCTGGATGTGCCTTCGCTAACCCTCTCAATCGATGCCTCTATGCCTCTATGCCTGAGATATGGGCAGGTTTTGTCGTGCCTTGGGTTTGGCGATTGCGAGGGGGAGTGATGGCTACATATGACCATGGATATCCAGACCTGGGCACAGGGGTTTAGATATGGATATTGTTTCCATATATAGGTATGTCGGATAATTACTAGTTAGGCATTATGAACAAAGAACCCAATTACCTCGCACATCTTGGAGAGTTCGCGACTCTCAAAAATGCTATCGGGTCCTAGTATCACCAAGATGCATATCTGGATTTCGGTACGGATGAGGAAATCTGGTCAGATATTTTCACCGGCCATGACAAAGAAGCCATGTCACGCATCCAGACTCAGCTATCCGAGCTACTTGAAAGATCAGATGAAAATATTCTTCTCTTTTGGAATGCAGAGACCCATTCACATAATTTCATCAATGGCGCTGAAGCTCGTGCTTTCCTTGAAGCTATGTTGTCTTTTTTCAGAGCTACTAACCCAACAGCCTAACAAGTGGTATATGGACTCCCCCTACNNACAGCATTCAAATCGTTCGCTTCGCTCACTGGGACGGGCTAAAGCCCGCCCCTTAACCAAACGTTAGCGGTAAATAATGAAATTTATAGTGTCTGAAAAATACAAGCGCCAAGGAAAACGGAAAACTATATTCGCCGCAACCTTTGTCGTCGCTTTAATAGCAGGCTTTGTATTCATGTTCGTTAATAGCAGCGAATTATCCAACAAGATAATCGCAGCGATTGGTATATTCCTTCTTGCTAAATATTTACCTCATGCGTATCGAAGCATCAAGAATCATGACACTTCATACCCAGAAGTAGAAATTCTTGAAGCTCAAGATAAAATCAACGTATCGCACAAGGGCGCTGTTGTGAGCATGCCGCTATCGGACATAGAACACCTTAGAATTCAGTGCATTAAAGGCAATATTAAATCGCTGTTGCTAACCACTAAATCTTTCAACAACCTACGCTTCGAAGGATATGAAAATTTAGCAGGAATGGCTGAGCTTCTTGAAAAATATACGCCGGCAGGAAAAACCAAAAATTCCACGTGGTATCACCGCTAACAAATGGTTCAAACCGTTCGCTGCGCTCACTGGGACGGGCTAAAGCCCGCCCCTTAACCAAACGCCAGGGTCATCATGCAAAGCGCAATAGTGTTCATCATCGTTTCAGTCGCAGTATTATTAGTGCCTATTCTACTAGTCTTTGCCATTATAAAGCTTACTACAATCAAAATCCCAAGCCGACCAAAAGGCTACTATAGAAGCTATGCACCTCTAATTATTGCAGCAATGTTTTCCGCATCAGCAATCCAATACGCATTAAGCCAAATAATAGCCGGCACTATTTCGTTTAAACCAATAAGCGCTAGCACTACCCAGGTTTTCTCAATCGAAAACCAGCCAGTACAATTTGCAGTCTTCTCATTTCTTTATATCGCTTTTTGCGCTTTCTGCATTATTACTTTAATAAAAACACATCATGCAATAAAACATCACTTTAGCAACAAGCCCTAACTAGTGGTTCAAATCGCTCGCTTCGCTCACTGGGACGGGCTAAAGCCCGTCCCTTAACCAAACGTTAGAACTTAGAGGTATTCATGCGTAAAATTTCAGCCTTATTTGCGTTAGCGCTAATCTCAGGTTGCTCAGCAAAATACATGCACAACGATATATCAGCTCCTAGCGCCAAATTACAAAGCGGAAAATCTTTAATTATCGCAACACCCACGAATGGTCGTTACAGCAATGACACCTACCAAGCGTCAGGTGAAATGACTGCCGCCGCAACACGCGCAGCATTTGCACGATACTCAAACAACATTACTGTATCGCAATCTTGCAGCGACATCGGTTGCCTAAAAAATAATGGGGCCTTTGGCTACTATGTAGTACCAGAAATTCTCCATTGGGAAGAGAGGGCTACAGAGTGGTCTGGTTTACCTGACAGAATAGAAATAAAAGTTACAATTTACGACGGTAAAACCTTTGAAACCGCAGCATCAACAATATTTTCTGGTAAAAGTAAGTGGGCTACTTTTGGCGGAGACCACCCGCAAGATCTACTGCATGAGCCAATGAACTCATATATTGATTCGCTGTACTAATTTCTAACCATGCGCTCAAATCGTTCGCTTCGATCACTGGGACTGGCTAAAGCCAGCCCCTTAGCTTAATCATTATATTCCATTGCAGGACGCATATGAATTGCCCAAATTGCAGTAGTAAAATCCCACACAAGATGCCCTGGAACTTTTCCAGTAAATACATCTGCAAGGCGTGCAGCAAAATTTCCACACCGCCCAAAGCTTATCCTTTAGTAGTTTTTCTAATTGCAGCTGTTTTGACATATGGGGCAAAACTAGTAGCGTCAAATTTTGGCTACACTCTACATTGGTATGCGGCACTCGCACTTGCGCTAAGCTTTATCTATGTAATAGATCGTATCGCCCTTAAGCTCGTGCCAATCAATGAAACATAACTAATGGTTCAGCCGTTCGCTTCGCTCACTCGGGACGGGCTAAAGAAACAAAGGGGTCGGAGTGATTTATTTTTGATTGATACTGAATTAAATGAATCCGACCCCTCTTTGTTACACGCGCCCCATCAAAGCCCGTGAATGACCAATCACTCACGTATTCTCGAAAAAAGCGCTGCGAGCCTTGATAGCGGGAGTGGTTTTGGGGTTTTCTACAGCGTCGTTATGTGCCTCATCAATTCAGGAGTTATTTACATGCCTCATTCAGAAACAAACTGCCTTTGTGGTGCAGTTAAGATTATCGCAGAAGACGTCAACCCCAAATTCACAGTGTGCCATTGCCAGTCCTGTAGAAGCTGGGGAGGCGCTCCATTTTTTGCTGTGAAATGTGGCACTAAAGTGAAAATTGAAGGTAGTGATAAAGTAAAGATGTTCAATTCATCATCTTGGGCATCGCGTGGTTTTTGTACTGAATGTGGAACTCATCTGTTTTATAAGTTCAACGCTAGTGGCGAATATAATATGCCAGTAGGCCTGTTTCCAAACTTGAAAGGCCTGGAGATGGACATGCAGTATTTTAGTGATGCAAGACCTAGTTATTACTGCTTTTCCAACGAAACCAAAGAAATGACAACAGCTGAAATAATGGCTTACTTCTCAGATGAAATGTAACCAAACATACAACTAGCGAGTAGCCTGGATACCCAAGTACCGTCCCGACTTCTGTAGGGTGGGCAACACTCTGCTCGCCGTTTTCCGCGCTGGCTGCATGTTCGGGTTTCGCCCCTCGGACGAGTTACTTCTTCTTTGCCCCGCATCGGCGTCCGGTGCAAAGAAGAAGTAACCAAAAAGAAAGCACACCCCAAATCCGGCCCTGGCTGCGCCAGGGTTCCCTCGCTCCATCGTCGTTCCAGGAGCACGCTGCGAAGGGCCATCCCTGGCCCATCGCAGCTCTCGGCTTTGGCATCCTGCGCCGCTCTACCTCTTGCATCCATGCCGCTCAACCCCTTACACGCCGATTGCGCTCGGCCTCCTGAGGGGCCCCAGTCTAGGCATCAACTCCTGCGCACAGCCCATGATCGAGTCGGCACGTTATCTGCCGGGCGATAGCCTGACCCAAGTGTCAGGCGCAGACCGATCCCCTGTTTCGACAACAGCCCTCAACCACAGTCGATTTTCCCAGTGCGCGGCAGATAAACCAGCCAAAACCAATCCGGCCAGCCTCACGGTATGCTTCTTGCTGCTTCCAACCACCCGAAGTAGCGGATGCCGTCGATGTTGCATGCTCACCTGACCACCCTGCATGTCGTCTCGATGATTCTCGAGCTGTTCGCCGAGCGGCCCGAGTCGAGCGAGGTCTTGCTCGCCGGCAGCGGCATTCAGGCCAGCGACCTGGCCAGCGGCGAGCAGCGCATCACCCGCACCCAGGAATTGCAGGTGTGCGCCAATGCTCTGGCCCTGCGCGCCGACCTCGGCCTGGAGCTGGGCCGGCGCATGCACGTGTCCGCCTACGGCTTGCTCGGTTACGCCGCGCTGTCGAGTGCCACCTTTGGTGACGCCTGGCAGTTGCTGTTGCAGTACCCGGCCCTGCTCGGCACCTATTTCAAACTGGATCTGCAGGTCGAGGGCGAGCTGGCCTGGGTCAGTGCAGCCGAGTACCGGCATGCGTCGGCGCTGGAGCAGTTCAATGTGGAAATGTGCCTGGCCTCGCTGAAGCTGATCTGCGATGACCTGCTCGGCCAGCCCGTGCCGCTGGTCGCGGCGCAGTTCAGCCACGCCCGGCCGGCCTATGCCAAGCGCTACACGGCCAGCTTCGCCTGCCCGTTGCAGTTCGACGCCGTGCGCAATGCCTTCGCCTTTCCCGCCGAGTGGCTGCAACGGCGCCTGCCGCTGGCCGACCCGGTCACCCATCAGGAGATGCTCGCCCGCTGCCGCAAGCTGAATGTCGAGTTCACCACCCGCCAGGCCTGGCTACAGCGCGTGCGCGAGGCACTGACCAGCCACCTGGCCGAACCACCGGGGCTGGAGGCGCTGGCGCAGCAGATGCACTGCTCGCCACGCACCCTGCGCCGCCACCTGCAGGAACTCGGCACCCATTATCAGGAGCTGCTCGACGAGCTGCGCTTCGAACGCGCGAAGACCCTGCTCGGCCAGGAGGACTGGCCGATCTGCCGGATCGCCGAGGAGCTGGGCTTCAGTGAGAGCGCCAGCTTCCGCCATGCCTTCCAGCGCTGGAGCGGGGTCGCACCAAGCCGCTTTCGTGCGTAGGTTGGGTTGAGCGCAGCACGTAGGGTTGGTTAGCCGTAGGCGTAACCCACCGCTTCTTTTGGCATCCATGGTGGGTTACGCCGCTGCGCGGCTAACCCACCCTACGACCTGGAGCAGGGTCACGCCGAGTCTCTTTTGCGCGTAGGTTGGGTTGAGCGCAGCGATACCCAACAGCCCCTCTTGCGTGCACCTACTGCTGCCGTAACCGCCTGCTGCATGCACAAGGCTTACAGCGGCCAGTACATTTGGCCACTTCGATCCCCTATTGGCCGTTACCAGCGTTCCCCAGTCGGCCGACCCGGCGAACAATGGCTCTCACAGCACCGGCCACCACGGCATTGATCGCCATGGCAGTGGCCACCACGGCACTGGCCGCCATGGCACTGGCCACCACAACAAAAGCGCCTGGGAGACACCCGCACATGCTGACCTATTACAGCGACGACCATCACCTGCACCATGGCAGCTGCGAGCTGATGAACGGGCAACTGGTGCCCTGTTTCGAGAAGCCGCAACGCGCCGACCATATCCTGGCGCGGGTCAAGGATCGTCAGCTCGGCGAAGTGCGCGCGCCCAAGGATTTCGGCCGTGCGCCACTGCTACGCATCCACAGTGCGGCCTATCTGGAGTTCTTCGAGGGCGCCTGGGCGCGCTGGCAGGAGCAGGCCGGTCAGGGCGACCTGCTGCCCTACACCTGGCCGGCGCGCACACTGCGCCAGCAATTGCCGGAAAGCCTGCACGGCCAGCTCGGCTACTACAGCTTCGACGCCGGCGCGCCGATTACCGCCGGCACCTGGCAGGCGGCCTATAGCGCCGCGCAAGTGGCGCTCAGCGCCCAGGCGGAAATCGCCGCCGGCGCCCACAGCGCCTTCGCCCTGTGCCGCCCGCCGGGCCACCACGCGGCCGCCGATGTAATGGGCGGCTACTGCTACCTGAACAATGCGGCCATTGCCGCCCAGGCCTTCCTCGATCAGGGTCGGGCCAAGGTGGCGATCCTCGACGTCGACTACCACCACGGCAACGGCACCCAGTCGATCTTCTACGAGCGCAGCGACGTGCTGTTCGCCTCGATTCACGGCGACCCGGTGGCGGAGTTTCCGTTCTTCCTCGGCTATGCCGATGAAACTGGCGCAGGGGCCGGCGAAGGCTGCAACCACAACTACCCACTGCCGGCCGGCAGCGCCTGGCAGGAATGGGGCGCAGCGCTGGAGCAGGCCTGCCAACGCATCGCCGAGTACGGCGCAGAAGTGCTGATCGTCTCGCTCGGCGTGGACACCTTCAAGGACGACCCGATCTCCCAGTTCAAGCTCGACAGCCCGGACTACCTGCGCATGGGCCAGCGCATCGCCGCCCTCGGCCTGCCGACCCTGTTCGTCATGGAGGGCGGCTACGCGGTGGAGGAGATCGGCATCAATGCGGTGAACGTGCTGGAAGGTTTCGAAGCGAACTGATCCCGGGATGGACGGCGCTCGTTTCGTCCACCGGGGCCAGCCTGGTGGCTGAAAAGAGCGCCATCCCCCTACGCCAACCCGGCGCGCCCAAGCGCGGCGACAGCATTACAACAAGAATGGAGTGACCTCGATGAACAGAATCACCCAGCTATTCGGCGCGACCCTGGTCGCCACCGCACTGTGCGGCGCGGCCCAAGCGCAAGCCACGGAAAAACAGCGCGAGTTGCGCGTATTCAACTGGGCCGACTACATGCTGCCTTCGGTGCCCAAGGAGTTCCAAGAGAAAAGCGGCATTCAGCTGACCTGGGATGTGTTCGACACCAACGAGGCGCTGGAAGCCAAGCTGCTCACCGGCAACTCGGGCTACGACCTGGTGGTGCCGACCAACACCTTTCTCGACACAGAGATCAGGGCCGGGGTGTTCCAGAAGCTGGACAAGTCCCAGCTACCGAACTGGAAGCACCTCGATCCGGCACTGCTGGAGCTGATGACCGCCAACGACCCCGGCAACGAGCATGCGGTGCCCTACATGTACGGCACCGTGCTGATCGGCTTCAACCCGGAAAAGGTCAAGGCCGCGCTCGGCGAGGACGCCCCGGTGAACAGCTGGGACCTGATCTTCAAGGAAGAGAACGCCGCCAAGCTGGCGAAGTGCGGGGTGACCATGCTCGACTCGCCGGGCGAGATCCTGCCGATCGCCCTGCATTACCTGGGCCTGGACCCGAGCAGCAGCAAGCGCGAGGACTACGACAAGGCCACTGAGCTGCTGCTGAAGATCCGTCCGCACGTGCGCTACTTCCACTCGGCCAAGTACATGAACGACATCGCCAACGGCAACATCTGCGTGGCCATCGGCTATTCGGGCAGCTTCTACCAGTTCGCCAACCGTGCCAAAGAAGCCGGCAACGGCGTGGTGGTCGACTGGCGCCTGCCCAAGGAAGGCGCACCGCTGTGGTTCGACTCCTTCGCCATCCCGGCCAGCGCGCAGAACGTCGACGAGGCCCACGAGTTCCTCAATAACCTGCTCGACCCGAGCGTGGTCGCGCCCATCAGCACCTTCCTCGGCTACCCGAGCCCGAACAAGGACGCCATGCCACTGGTCAGCGCGGAGATCCGCGACAACTCCGATCTGACTCCGACGGCCGAGGCGCAGAAGACCCTGTATGTGCTCAAGCCGCTGCCGCTGAAGACCGAACGCATCCGCACCCGCGCCTGGACCCGGATCAAGTCGGGCACCTGAGTACCGCTCCAGGGGGCTGCCTCGGAATTATTGATGCCGGCGAAATAGTTCGGGGCAACATTGTGTAGGAGCCAGCTTGCTGGCGATCTTGGCGGCCTGTTGGCGGATCGCCAGCAAGCTGGCTCCTACAACCCTGATGACGTCCCTGCGCGCAGCGGCTCTGCCGGGGGAAGGGTTATTAGCAGCCCTGATTTACCAGCACAACGCTGCGCGGCCAAGGCCGCTCCCACCGGAATCAGAGACCTGTGGGAGCGGCCTTGGCCGCGAAATAACCTAACCCCGCTAACGAGAATCCCCACTTCCCTTGGCGGCGCAGTGCTGCCAGAAGCGCTCCAGGGCGGTGGAGACGAACTTGTCGCGATGGCGCAGCATGTAGAAGCGCCGCGACAGTGGCGGCAACAGGCTATCGAGCGCCTGTAACTGGCCGTTGTCGAGCCAATCAGCCAGCACCCAGCGCGACAGGCAGCTGATGCCGAGGCCGGCGGCCACCGAGCGCTTGATGGCCTCCGAGCTGCCCAGCTCTGTCTGCAGATTCAGGGCATGCAGGTGCGGCAGCAAGGCATGCTCGACTTCCTCGCGGGTCCCGGAGCCCTGCTCACGCAACAACCATTCCGCCTGCTGCAACTGTTCGAGGCTCACGCCCTTGCGCTTGGCCAGCGGGTGTCCGGGAGCTGCGAACACCAGCAACTGATCACTCAACCAGGGGCTCACGGTCAACCCGGCCTCATGGCAAGGCCCTTCGATCAGGCCGATGTCGACCTCGAAGTTGGCCACCATGGCCGCCACCGCGGCGCTATTGGAAATCGCCACGTTCACCTGGATTTCCGGGCATATACGCCGAAATTCCGCCAGGTAATGCGGCAGCACATAATTGCCGATGGTGCTGCTGGCCCCCACCCGCAGCGTGCTCTTCAGCGCGCCGACCCCACCGCGAAAATGCTCCTCGATCTGGCAGGCGCCATCGAGCAGTTGCTGTGCCTTGGGCAGCAGCAGCTTGCCGCTGTCGTTGAGCAGCAAGCGCCGGCCGACGCGGTCGAACAGTTTGGTGGCTAGCAGCACCTCGAGCTCATTCAGCGAGGCACTGGTGGCGGACTGCGACAAGGCGATCGACTCGGCCGCCGCCGAGGTGCTGCCCGTCTGCGCAACGGCGCAGAAGATCTGTAATTGCCTCAGGCTTATCCGCACTGGCATCAACCACTTATACAGGTAGGTTATATGCATATAATCAGTTTTTAAGTTAAGCACAAGGCGCTTAGGTTTACTTGCGACTACCAAGGAAACCGCTGCCATGCCTTTGTTGAAACTCATTCGCCAGAACACCCCCTGTGCCAGCCCATTGCAGGCGCTGGCGGTGAGCCTGAGCCGCACGGCCTGGTTTCAGCACAACGGCCTGCTCGCCTCGAAAACCAGTCATGTCATCACCACAGGACGTAGGTGAGCACATGACAATCAAACAGCATCACACCATCCCCCCCGTGCCCAACCAGTCGCTGGACGAAGCGCAACCGTCGGCGTCCTGGCTGGCATGCCGCAAACAGAAGCTCAACCTGTTGCTGCCAGGGATCATCGCCTCGCTGGTAGTCGCCGCCAGCGCGTCCTTCCTCTCCGAACATTACGGTGCGCCGGTGATGCTGATGGCCCTGTTGCTGGGCATGGCATTGGGTTTCCTTTCCGAGGAGGGGCGTGCGGTGGCCGGTATTCGTTTCACTTCCAGCACCATCCTGCGTATCGGCGTGGCCCTGCTGGGCATGCGCATCACCGTGGAGCAGATCCTCTCGCTGGGCGGCACGCTAATGGCGGTGGTGATCGGGGCGGTGTTCCTGACCATCAGTTTCGGCATCCTCCTCTCGCGGCTGCTCGGCCAGTCACGCGACTTCGGCATTCTCAGCGGCGGCAGCGTGGGCATCTGTGGCGCCTCGGCGGCGCTGGCGATTTCCGCGGTACTGCCGCAGAACAAGGACAGTGAGCGCAACACCATCTTCACCGTGATCAGCGTGACTGCGCTGAGCACCATCGCGATGATCGCCTACCCGCCGATCGCCCAATGGTTCGGCCTGGATGCCCAGCAAGCCGGGGTATTCCTCGGCGCGACCATTCACGATGTGGCCCAGGTGGTCGGCGCCGGCTACAGCATGTCGGATGCAACCGGCGATACCGCGACCGTGGTCAAACTGCTGCGCGTGGCGATGCTGGTGCCGATCGTCTTCAGCCTGTCGTTGCTGATGCGCAAACGTGGCGCGGCAGATGGTCTGCGCCCGGCGTTGCCGTTGCCTCTGTTCATCATCTTTTTCGTGTTGTTCGTCGCCATTAACAGCAGTGGAGTAGCCTCGACCCAGGTACAGGAATTTGCCGGCGATGTGTCGCGCTGGTGCCTGATCACCGCGATTGCCGCGCTGGGGATGAAGACTTCGCTGAAGTCGCTGCTGGAAGTCGGCTGGCGTCCGGCTACCCTGCTGATCAGTGAAACCCTGTTTCTCGCCACACTGATTCTGTTCGCGGTGAAGTGGCTGGGCTGAAGCAAACGCCCGAGGTGACGTGCACCCGCCTGATCGGCAGACTGCCGCACAACCGTTCCCCGGATTGCATCCGGGCTACAAGGCGCGCATTGCCTGGCTGAACAGGGCGAGCCTTCGGCGTCACCAGCCTACGAAGGTGCGGGCACACGCAACTAGATCCTGGCCATGCTTTCACTACCCTGGCGCAGTCCAAGCGCAAGATGCCGCGGGCCAACGAGCGACCCTAGCGACCCGGCACGTTGCAACTCATGCGGCGACGCTTGGCAATTGCGCACACGCCAGCGGACGCGCAGGAAAACAGCGGCTGCAGTGAGCGCTACCGGAACCGGGCACGCGATGGTTGAAGGCGCCAGCCTACTCAGCTGATCTTTGCCTCGACCTGGCTTTCGACCGCACGATCCGTATCGCCCACCGCCGTTTCCTGGACCATGGCCATCGCCACCTGGGACGCCGTAGCTGGAATGGCAACGCAATGGCCTTGTTCATCCAGTGGCACCCCGCGACGCTGGGTCATGCGATACAGGGCGAACACACCGACGCCGGCATGCACCACGGCAAGAAACCAGAACAGACCGTTAGGCCCCACCAGGCCCATGATGGCAGCGGCAGTCGAAGGCCCCAGGGTTGCGCCGATGCCCACCGCCAGCACCAGGCTGCCACTGGCCGCAACCATTTGTTTAGGCTCGAGGTTGTCGTTGGTATGCGACACGCACAGCGAATACATGGGAAAAGACAGGCCGCCGAACAGGAATGCCGTGGCCAGTAGAGTATTGGCCGATAGCTGCGATGCAGGTATCGCCAGCAGCGCCACTAACGCGGCCAGCAGGGTGACCACGAGAATCACCCAGCGCCGATCATACTTGTCGGACAGATGGCCGATCGGCCATTGCAGTACCACGCTGCCCAGCAGAACCAGTCCCATGAACATGGAGATGTCGGAGAGCGCAAAGCCGATCAGCTCCGCGTAAATCACCCCCATCCCCACCACCGCACCATTGGACAAGCCGACGGCCATGCAGCCGACCACCCCCAGCGGCGAGCTGTGATACAGCTGGCGCAGCCCCATCGGCGCCGCTGCGGCGAAGCTCGGTGCCGGCGCATCGCTGAGCAGCACCGGCAGCAGTGCGAAGGACAACAGCACCGAAATCAGAATGAACAGTTTGAAGCCGCCCGGATCGGCGACGTTGAGCAGCAACTGACCGCAGGCCATGCCGCCGATCACGATGACCATGTACAGCGAAAGCAGCTGGCCGCGCGTCTGGTTGGTGGCGAGGTCGTTGAGCCAGCTCTCGGCAACGATGTACAGGCCGGCCATGCAGAAGCCGGTGATCACTCGCATGATGAACCAGAGCGTCGGGTCGACGAAAACCGAGTGGAGCAAGACCATGGTCGAAGCCAGCGAAGCCAGTGCGGCGAACACGCGCACGTGGCCGACCTTGGATACAATTTTCGGGGTCAGGGTCGAGCCCAGCAGAAAACCAACGAAGTAGGCGGACATGAGCAGCCCGGCGAGCTGGGTGGAGAAGCCCTCCAGAGTGGCGCGCAGACCGATGAGCGAGCCCTGCAAGCCATTGCCGAGCATGAGCAGCCCCATACTCATCAAGAGCGCCCAAGCGGCTTTGACGGCGATGTACATGTGTGAGGCCCTCCCTATGCAGAACGGTTTAATCGCTTTTGTACAATCAACCCTGACGTGTAATTAGAGTCGCCCTAAGCCCCCCATGGTCACCACGCAGTGCGACTCGCACATACCAACAGGCGCCACAAGACCACACATACAGCCGTTACCCCCAGCGCAATGACTCACCACGCCCCCGGACAGCGGCAAGGGGTGCTTGCCAGTTGGGCAATTCACGTTTTGAGCACTGCCCGCACGCGCCGCCTAAGGGGGTCAGTTCTCAGAAAAGCTCCGGCATGCTGAACAGCCTGGCAACTACGGGGAGGTCGGTCAGATCGACAAGCGACGGCAGCCCGCGATGTTGTAACGCAGGCAGTACCTTGTGCGCCACGCATGTGTGGGCCGCCTGAGTGGGGGGGGGTTGATCGCTAGGCTGTTACAGGGCCAAGCAGCCATGAGCAACATGGCCTCTGCAAAACCCTGGCCTGACTCGGGCAGGGGTTTGCAGAGGCACGCGACCAGCACGCGCTAACGCAGGCTGGCCAGGATGGTCTCGACGTTCGCCGCCAGCATTCCGATATAGCTGTCACCGGGCGTGCCGGGTAGGCCCAGGGAGTCAGTGAACAGAGTGCCAGCGATGGCGATGCCGCTCTCGCGCGCGACCATCTGCATGCTGCGCGGATCGACGCTGGTCTCGACGAACAGGGCCGGCACCCGGCGCTGCTTGAGCTGCCCGAGCAGAGCGATGACCTGCTGCGGCGTGCCCTGGTTTTCCGCGTTGATCTCCCAGATATAGCCGGCCTCGAAACCGTAGGCGGCGCAGAAGTACTTGAACGCACCCTCGCTGGTGACCAGGTAGCGACGCTCGGCCGGGATCTGCGCGAAGTCCGCCAGGGCCTTGCTGTGCAGCTTCTGCAACTGGCCGATATAGGCCGCGGCGTTGGCCTGGTAGGTCGCGGCGTTATCCGGGTCGATCCGACTCAGGGCGGCCTGGGCGTTGCGCGCATACTGCATGCCGTTGCGCGCATCGAGCCAGGCATGGGGGTCTTCGGCACCGGCCTGACCGCTGGAGGTCAGGTGCTGCGGGGCGACCCCGGCGCTGATGCGGAACACCGGAGCGTCCGCGCCGGCCTTGCCGGCGGTACCCAGCAGCTTGTCGAACCAGGCATTGCCGGCTTCCAGGTTGAGGCCGTTGTAGAACACCAGGTCGGCATCGCTGGTCTTCTGCACGTCCAGCGGCAGCGGATCGTACTCGTGCGGGTTGGAGCCCACCGGCGCCAGGCTGTGGATCTCCACCCGTTCGCCGCCAACGTTGCGCACGATGTCGTAGAGGATCGAGTAGGTGGTGACCACCTTGAGCTTGGCGCCGCTAGCGGCCCAGGCCGGCGCAAGCCAGGGCCCGAGCAGGCCGAGGGCGATGAGTAGCAGGGTTCTGATCATGGGCTCACCTCGTGCTTGAGCATGGCGTTGTCAGGGTTGTTGGCGGCGCCGGCGCTTGGCGCCTGATGGCGCCGACGCCGGGTCTGCAGGCCGCGCCAGATCAGGCCCTGGCTGGGCGACAGAAGCAGGGCGGTGAGGAACAACAGGGTCGAGGTCATGACGATGGTCGCGCCCGAGGCCAGGTTGTAGGTGAAGCTCAGGTAGATACCGCTGAAGGCCGAGACCAGGCCCAGGCCGGCGGCCCAGCAGATCATCACGGATAGACGGTTGGTCAGCAGGTAGGCGGTGGCCGCCGGGGTGATCAGCATGGCTACTACCAGGACGATGCCGACCGTCTGCAGCGAGGCCACAGTCACCAGGGTCAGCAGGGTCATGAGGAAGTAGTGGATTAGCTTGACCGGCAGGCCGTAGGCGGCGGCCATGGTGGCATCGAAGGTGCTGACCAACAGCTCCTTGTAGAACAGGTAGATCGAGGCCAGCACCAGGGTGCCGATGATCAGGGTGATCCACATTTCCTCTGGACGCACCGCCAGCACGTTGCCGAAGAGGATGTGGTAGAGGTCGGTGCTGCTCTTCTGCAGGGTAATCAGGATGATGCCCAAGGCGAACGCGGCGGTGAACATCACGCCGATCGACACGTCGTGTTTGATCCGACTGTGCTGGCTGACGTAGCCGATGGCGATGGCGGTGAACAGGCCGGAAAACACCGCACCGATCAGCAGATTGAACCCCAGCATGTACGACAGGGCCACGCCGGGCAGCACTGCGTGGGAGATCGCATCGCCCATCAGTGCCATGCCGCGCAGGATGATGAAGCAGCCGATCACCCCGCAGATGATGCCAACCATGGCCGAGGTCAGCAGGGCCTTCTGCAGGAAGTCATATTCCACAACGGCTTGAAGGAAGGTCATCAGCAGGCTACTCCCAGTTGATTGGTGAACGGCAAGTCGCCCAGATAGGCCTTGGTCAGGGCACCCGCGGTGCAGACCTCGGCGGCAACGCCGTAGTTGAGGATGCGTTTGTTGATCAGGATCAGTCGGTCGAAATACTCGGTGGCCTTGCTCAGGTCGTGATGCACCACCAGTACCGTCTTGCCCGCGTCGCGCAGGGACTTGAGGATGCCGATGATGGCGCGCTCGCTCAGCGCGTCGATGCCGACGAAGGGCTCGTCGAGCAGGTACAGATCGGCGTTCTGGGCCAGTGCCCTGGCGAGGAACACCCGCTGCTGCTGGCCGCCGGACAGCTCGCCGATCTGACGCTGGGCGAAGTCCTGCATGCCAACCCGGCGCAGGCATTCCAGCGCCGCCTGCCGTTCATGCCGCCCGGGCTTGTTGAACCAGCCGAGGTTGGGATAGGTGCCGAGCACCACGGTGTCCAGCACATTGATCGGAAACTGCCAGTCGATCTCGCTGCGCTGCGGCACATAGGCGACCGTGCGACGGGACTGCTGCAGCGGCCGACCGCAGATCTCGACGCGGCCGTGGTCACTGGGAATCAGCTCGAGTATGGCCTTGAGCAGGGTCGACTTGCCCGCGCCGTTGGGGCCGATGATGCCGACCAGCAACCCCGCCTCGATACTCACACTGGCATCCTCGACGGCATAGTGACCGGCGTAGGAGACGCTTAGATTTTCAACCCGCAGGGCCTGTTGCATAGCTGCTTCCTCGCACATGGCCGGGCGCTGGCGACGCCCGATTGTTCTCAGTAGTCGAACTCGACGTCGCCTTGCGCATAGCTGCAGCAAGCCAGGACGTAGCCATCGTTGATCTCGGTGTCGCTGATGCCGCCACTGTGGTTCATGCGTACCTCGCCGCTGACCCGGCGCAGCTTGCAGGCGCCGCAAAAGCCCATACGGCAGGCCGAGGGAATCCACAGGCCGTGCTTGCCGGCGATGTCGAGGATGGTCTCTTCGGCGACACCACTGACACTCTTGCCGGCGCGGCTGAAACTCACCCGGTGCGTGGCGGATTCGCCTGCGTCGACTGGAGCCGGGGCAGCCGCTGGGGCGCCGCCGAAGCTCTCCTCGAAGTAGCGCTGCATCGGGAAGTCCAGGCCCTGCAGAATGCCGCGCACCGCACGCATATAGATTTCCGGGCCACACACATAGATGGTGCGCTCGAACAGATCGGGAACCATCTGCTGCAACATGGCGGCGTCGAGGAAACCGCGGTAGCCCGACCAGGTCGCCCCGCTCAGGCTGCCCTCGCAGACCAGCGACAGGCGGAAGTTCGGCGCACGCGCATCGATCGCCTGGAGTTCCTGGTGGTAGATGATGTCGTCCGGGGTGCGTGCGCTGTGCACGAAGTGCAGGTCGACCTCGGCGGCGGTGTCGTAGAGCCAGCGGGTCATCGACATCAGCGGGGTGATGCCGCTGCCGCCAGAGAGCAGCAGGGCCTTGTCGCAGGGTTGGTCGATGATGTTGAAGCCGCCTTGGGGGCCTTGCACCTTGAGGCAGTCGCCTTCATGGAAGTGCTCGTGCAACCAATTGGAAACCAGGCCGCCGGGTACCTTCTTCACCGTGATGGAGAAGTTGTAGGGCCGCGAGGGCGGCGTGGAAATGGAGTAGCAGCGCACTTCCTGGCGCCCGTCGATCTCCACCTTGAGGCTGACGTACTGGCCCGGTTTGAAGGTGAACAGCAGCGGCTGGGTCGCGGCGAAACAGAACGAAGCGACGTCGTGGGTTTCCTGGGTGATCTGGATACAGCGCACCTCCAGCTCGCTGGCAGGCCAGAACGGCAGCGCGGCTAGCTGGACGGGGTCGATCGATAGGCTCTTCATCGGGGACAGGCCTCTTCTTCGTCTGCCGGGGGCGGATTGCCGGCAGTTGGCTGTGAAGAGCCTATCAATCACCATGATTCTTTGTTTTAGCGATATTAATCGCTATTTACGATCAACTTGCCCACAGCGTGTCCGCCGAACGGAACGGCGGGGTCCGCTCAGTCCGCTGGCCGGCGCCAGGGGCGAAGGGCGCGGCCTCAGTCGAGGGCAATCAGGCGCAGGGCCTTGATCGCCTTGCTGATCTGCGGGCGATGGCGGTTCTTGCTGAGGAAGGAGACGAACACTGGCTGCTCAATCTGCGGCGCGTCGGCCACCGGGAAAAATTCGCCCTGCTCGATATAGGACTGCGCCAGGTCGGCCGGCAGGTAGGCCACACCACCGCGCCCGCGAAGATACTCGACGCTCATCACCCCCAGGCCCATCGAGACCGGTGCCAGCTGCAACTGCGGCAGCAATTCGCCGTGTCGGGCCACGAAATGCGGAGAGATGGCCACCAGCACGTAGCTTTCCACGCTGACCTCGGCGAGCGACTGCGGTTGTGACGAAACCATCACGAAGCGCTCGTTGAACAGGTGCTGGATCTCCAGTTCCGGGCGGTATTGCGGGGTGTAGATCACCGCGATGTCCAGATTGCCGAAGCTCAGTTCGTCGATCATGGTCTTCGAGTAGTCGGCCTCCACATGGATGGCCGTCTTGGGAAACTCCTGGCGCAGCCAGAACACCCACTTGCTGATCAGGCGCTGCCACAGGCTCACCTGGGTGGCGATGCGCAGCCGGCCCTGGTAGTCGCGCGGCATGCTGATGTCCTGGCGGGCCTGGTTCCAGCACAGGCGCAGGTTGGTCGCGTAGCTCTCGAAGCGCCGGCCCTCGGCGGTCAGTTCGGCGCCCGAGCGCCCGCGGATGAACAACTGGGCACCTACGGCCTCCTCCAGGCTGCGGATGCGCATGCTCACCGTGGACTGGGTGACGCACAGGCGCTCGGCGGTGCGGTTGAAGTTTCGCGTCTCCACCAGGTCGGCAAAGGTGTCCAGAAATTCGATCTTCATCCGCGGTATCCCAGGCAGGTCAATCAATCGTTATTTTGCATTTATACGGCATTCTTAATTCATTATAAAAATTTAAATCGGACTCTTAGGATGGCAGCCATCACCCAGTCGTGGTGGCCGGGGTCAGCGTTGACCTGCCACCGCGAATAACCACAGGAGCCTGAAAGATGACCACGATCATCGACTGCGATTGCCACAACTACTGGATGTCGGCGGAGGTGTTGCTCCCCTACATGGACGGGATCTTCAAGGATTTCTTCATTCGCGGTGAACAGCCCGGCCCGGTCGGTGCCTTCCCCCACGGCCATCGTCCCTGGCTGCATCCGGAAGGCTTCAAGCGCGCCGACATCAATCCGGCGACCCAGGAAGAGCACTACAGCCTCATGAAGGAGAAGCATCTCGATCGTTACAACATCGACTATGCCATCCTCACCGGTGACGAGGCCCTGGAGGCCTCGACCCTGGCCAACCCCTATTACGCAGCGGCGCTGGTGCGCGCCTATAACGACTGGATGGTCGATTACTGGCTGCCCAAGGACAGCCGCTTCAAGGGCTCACTGGTAATCAGCCCGACCGACCCGCATGGCGCCGCAGCGGAAATCCGTCGCCTCGGCGGCCATCCGGACATCGTTCAGGTGCTGGCCTCCCATGGCGCCCAGCGCCCCTACGGCGACCCCTTCTACCACCCCATCTACGAAGCCTGTGCGGAGATGGGCTTGCCGTTCGCCATCCACCTGGGCGGCCAGGGCGGGGTCAACAGCAACCCGATCGGCGCGGGGCCGACCACCTTCTTCTGGGAAACCCATGCACTGCTGCCGCAGTCGGCCATGACCCACGTGGCCAGCATGATTGCCCAGGGCGTATTCGAGAAGTGGCCGGACCTGTACTTCGTGGTCATCGAATGCGGCGTGGCCTGGGTGCCGAGCTTGCTCTGGCGCCTGGATGCCAACTACAAGGCGCTGCGCAAGGAGACGCCGTGGCTGAAGATGCTGCCCAGCGAGTACTTCAAGCGCAACATCCGCTTCACCACCCAGCCGCTGGAGCAGCCGGGCACCAAGGTCGAGCACCTGTGGGCGATTCTCGAGGCGATGGACGGCGAGAACACCCTGTTGTTCGCCTCCGACTACCCGCACTGGGACTACGACAGCGTCGAATCCCTGCACATCCCGCCGCAGTGGCGCGACAGCATCCTCGGCGGCAACGCCCTGAAGGTGTACTCACGCCTGCCCCAGCCCAAGACCCTGGCCAAGACCGCCTGATAGAGAGGAGAAGCCCATGGATGCGAAGAAAGTTCTGGCCTGCAAGACCCATGAAGTCGCCACCGGCCAGCAGAAGATCGTCAAGCTCGGCAACCTGCCGGTCGGCATCTTCAACGTCGGCGGCGAATACCACGCCATGCTCAATGTCTGCCCGCACCGTGGCGCGGCGCTCTGCGAGGGGCCGCAGTGCGGCACCACGCAGGAAACGCCGCACTACGATTTCATCTACGGCCAGCAGGATGATCTGGTGCGCTGCGCCTGGCATGGCTGGGAATTCGAGATCAAGACCGGCGAGTTCATCGTCGACCGCAGCATCAAGGCCAAGACCTATGCGGTCAGCGTCGAGGGCGAGGATCTCTACGTGCACCTTTGAGCCCGGTCGGGCGGAGCAGACCGCGGACAGCGCTCATGCCTGGGGCCGCACAGGGACGGTGCGGTGTGATCTACGGCCGATGGAAAAGCCAGGCATTAGCTGAGCTTGGCCTTAGCGGCCTAATAGATCGTTTGTCAGCCACCCGGCCTGGCCGCAGTCTTGCTCTGCACCCGACTCCGACCGAATGCTCCCTCATGGACGGTCGGGTCGCAATGCCGGCCAGGCACCTGAACGGAAAGGCCCGAAGACTGCAAGTCCGCTGACGCCAGCGGCTATGCGGCAGCCGCGCCGGGAGCGCCCCTCGACACCTCTGCCACAACCTGAACCTGACGAGACGAAATAATGAATAGAACGAATCGTACTGCTTTGGTGGCTCTTGCCCTGACACTCGGCGCCAGCCCGTCCTGGGCCCAGGACGCGCCGTCATGCCAGACCCTGCGCATGGCCGACGTCGGCTGGGTGGACAATGGCGCCATCAACGGCCTGACCATGGCAGTAGCCGAGGGGCTGGGCTACAAGGCAAAGGTCACGACCCTGAGCCTGCCGATCATTCTGATTTCCCTGCAGAAGAAAGATATCGACTTCTTCCTCGACTATTGGTCGCCGGCCTCCGACCCATTGTTCCAGCCTGCGGCGGCGAACAACAGCGTAGCCCTGATGGCGGAACCCAACCTGACCGGGGCCAAGTTCACCCTGGCGGTGCCGAGCTACCTGGCCAGCGACGGACTCAAGGACATGAGTGACATTGCCCGCTACAAGGATCAGCTCAAGGGCAAGATCTACGGCATCGAGTCCGGGGCCGGCGGCAACCAGTTGATCAAGACCATGATCGAGGAGAACCGCTACGACCTGGGCGACTTCAAGCTGGTGGAGTCCAGTGAGACGGCCATGCGCCTGCAAGTCGCGCGGGCCATCCGCAAGCAGGAACCGATCGTCTTCCTCGGCTGGGCGCCACACCCGATGAACCTGCAGTTCGACATGACCTACCTCAGCGGGGCCGACGACCTGTGGGGCCCGGACGGTGGCGCGGCCAAGGTGCACACGGTGATGGCCAACGACTACCAGACGCGCTGCCCGAACGCCGCCAAGCTGGCGAGCAACATGAAGTTCGACATCCCGATGGAGTCGCACATGATGGAAAGGATCATGGACAAGGAGCCGGCGGTACAGGCCGCCAAGCAATGGATCGCGAAGAATCCGCAATGGCTGGACACCTGGCTGGAGGGCGTGACCACCTTCGACGGCCAGGATGGCAAGGCCGCGGTGATCAAACACCTGAAGCTCTGACCCGCAGGCAGCGCGCCGGGCCGGGTGCCCGGCGCGCTGTCTCAGCACTGCACCCGCTAAACAGCCGCGGCTCAATCCTGGCGATGGCTCACCAGCCAGTCCCACAGCTTCTGCGCCGGTTCGCGCAACTGACGGCGCAACGGACGTACCAGCCAGAAACGCTCCGGCGTGGTCACGCACAGGTCGAACACCGGCACCAGGCCGTGGCGCACTTCGCGCTGCCAACGCATGAACAGGTTGCGGTGGGCCAGGGCGATGCCCATGCCCTGGCGCGCCAGTTCGAGGGCCATCACCTGGGTGTCGCAGCTGATCCGCCGGGTTTGCCGCTCCAACTCGGCCACGCCAGCCGCCTGCAACCAGGCGCGCCAGCCGACGGCGAAGCCGACTGAGTGCAACAGTGTCTCGCCGGCCAGGTCCTCGGGACGTTGCAGACGCGCCGCCAGCTCCGGCGCCGCCAGGGCCACCATCTGTTCTTCGCCTTCGCCCAGGGCAATGCATTCCTGCTCGTCCCAATCGCCGCGACCGTAACGGATCTCCATGTCCGCCCCCTCGCTGCCGAAGTCATTGCTCCAGAAGCCGCTGGCCAGGTGCAGGGCCACCTCGGGATGAGCCTTGTGAAAAGCCACCAACCGCGGCGCCAGCCAGGCCTGTTGCGCCAGCGGCGTTGAGCGCAAGGTGACCGGCGCATCGCGCGACAGACCGAACACCTCGGCCGTGCTGTCACGCATGCGCAAGAAGGCGGTCTGGATCGATGGCAACCAGGCCTGGCCGGCCAGGGTCAGACTCAGGCTGCGCGGATGGCGGACGAATAGCGCCTGACCGAGGCGATCCTCCAGCAAACGGATGCGCTGGCTGACCGCCGACTGGGTAATGTTCAGCTCGCGGCCGGCGGCGGTGAAACTCAGGGTGCGCGCGGCCACCTCGAATGCCTCCAGCCAAAGCAAGGGCGGCAGGTCGTGGGTCAGCCCGGACAGATCCAGATGATCGGCCATTGGCCCGCTGGTAGTGGCTGAAGCAGGTCGCTCGGAATCGCTCATGGGGTGGCTCACTGAAGAGGGGCAATGCGCCGAGAATAGCGCACATGACTAAGGCAGGCATTAGCCTGGCTTGGTCTCAGAGCATGAATTGATCGTTTGTCAGCCCCTCTGCCAAGCCTCACCCTTGCTTGCACCGGACATGCGCCGAACACCCCACTTCACGGCCAACCGAGCTACTTTTACGCGCGCTGCGCTTTAGCGGAGATACCCGATGACTGACTGCCTCACACCCCCAGCTGCCGCCGCCGATAGCCTGAGCAGCTCAGTCGACATGAAAGAATACGGCGCCTACACCAACTCACCGCCGATCGTCGCCGCCCACTGCGCAGACGACTGCATCCACGTCGCCTGGCAGCTGCTGGATACCCGCGAAAGTGCCGCATATCCGCTGCTGTGGCTGCGCGATCACTGCGCTTGCGACGCCTGCCGGCACCCGCAGACCTACGAGCGCACCCAGTTCATCATCGACCTCGACCCCAACTGCCTGGAGATGGCCCCGGCCATCAGTGTCGAGGGCGGGCATCTGGCGCTCATCTGGAGCGACGGCCATGCCAGCCGCTTCGACGCCGGTTGGCTGTATCGCCTGCGCCCGCAGCAGCAGGCCTGGCAGCCGAGCATCGTGCCGGCGAACCAGGCCTGGGCGGAACACTTCATCCCTCATCGCAGCGACTTCGTCGACTACATGGCCGGTGGCAACGCACGCCTGGACTGGCTGCATGCGCTGTGCCGTGACGGTTTCGCGATCCTGCAAAACGGTCCCAGCGAAGGTGGCGAAATCGATCAGGTCGCGGCCACCATCGGCCCGATCCGCGCCAGCAACTTCGGCGGCCGCTTCGAGGTCTTCAGCAAGCCCAAGCCGAATAATGCTGCCTACACCGCGCTGGGCCTTGAGCTGCATACCGACCTGACCAACTGGAAGAATCCGCCGGATATCCAGATGCTCTACTGCCTGGCCAACGATGCCCAGGGCGGCGAGTCGATCTTCGCCGACGGCGTCGCCGTGGCCGAGGCCCTGCGCGAGCAGGACCCGCAGGCCTTCCGCCTGCTGGCCGAAACCGCCATCGACTGCCGCTTCGCCGACGAAGAGGTCGACCTGGTGACACGCGCCACGGTGATTCACCTCGACGAACACGATCAGGTCATCGAGGTGCGCTTCAACAACTGGCTGCGTGACAGCCTGCGTTTGCCGCCTGCGCAGATCATGCCCTGGTACCGCGCCTACCTGGCCTTCTGGAAGATTCTGCGCTCGCCGCGTTACCGCCTCGACCTGCGCCTGGCCGCTGGCGAGATGGTCGCCTTCGACAATCGCCGGGTCATGCATGGCCGCAAGAGCTTCGACCCGCAAACCGGTCGCCGCCACCTGCAAGGCTGCTATGTCGACTACGACATGGTCGAGTCCGCCCTCAGGGTCACCGCCCGCCAGACCGCTGGCGTGACAAGCTGATTGCACGCCCGGCAACCCGGCTGAAGAAATAGAAATGCCCGTTTCGTGAGAGACGGGCATTTTTGTTTTTCCAGGCTATCCGGCGTAGGCCGGCAGCCGTCTCAGCGTCCCACCTCGCCGCTTTCCAGCTTGCGCCACAGCAGGCGCACCGCCGCCTTGCGCACCAGGGCGCAGCGGTATAGGCGGATCTCCAGCGGTACCTGCCAGGGTTCCCCGCCACACACCGCCAACTCGCCGCGGGCCAGTTCGGCGGTCACGCTCAGGCGCGGCACCCAGGCCACGCCCATGCCTTGCAGGGCCATGCTTTTCAGGCTGTCGGCCATCGCCGTTTCGTACACGGTGCTGGAACGCAGGGCGCGCTGGCGCAACAACAGATTCACCGAGCGGCCGAGAAAGGCCCCCGCAGAATAGGCCAGCAACGGCACGCTCTGGCCGCTGTCGAGATCGAACAAGGGTTGCCCCGCTTCGTCCACCGCGCACACCGGCAGCATCGAGGTCAGGCCCAGGTGCAGCGAGGGAAAAATCTCCGGGTCCATCTGCAACGCGGCGTCCGGGTCGTAGTAGGCGAGGATCAGGTCGCAACTGCCTTCACGCAGCGAATGCACCGCCTCACCGACGTTGGTCGCCACCAGGCGGGTGGTCAGCGGCAGGCCTTCGCGACGCAAACGGGCGATCCACTCGGGAAAGAAGCCCAGGGTCAGCGAGTGGGCGGCGGCGATCTGCAACATTTCGCCCTGCTTGCCCTCGAGGTTGTGCAGATGGCGCACCACCTCGCCGAGCTGCTCGACCAGGCTGCGTGCGGTGACCAGAAACAATTGTCCCGACTCGGTCAACTCCACCGGGGTGCGCGCGCGGTTGACCAGGGTCAGGCCGAGCATCTGCTCCAGCGCCTTGATCCGTCGACTGAAGGCCGGCTGGGTGACGAAGCGCTTCTCGGCGGCCTGGGAAAAGCTGCGGGTGGCGGCCAGGGTGACGAAGTCCTCCAGCCATTTGGTTTCCAGGTTCATCTGCTTTCCGTAATGCCGATGGAATGAATAATCGCCCGTAGCCCGGATGCAATCCGGGGCAGAGTGGTTAGGCACCCCGGATTTCATCCGGGCTACACGTCCGATCAGTTTAGGACGTCACGCCGACATTATGCCGATTATGCATACCCCAGCGCTTAACAGCATTGGCCGGCATTTGAGCACAGCCCATATTCTAGAAGGCATCGCGGCACTCACCGCATCCCCAAGAGAAGCTAGCCATCATGTCCGCTGCTGCATTATTTCGCGTCGAAAAAGACCTGCTCGGTACCCTCGAAGTTCCCGCCGAGGCCTACTACGGCATCCAGACCCTGCGCGCGGTGCACAACTTCCGCCTGTCCGGCGTGCCCTTGGCGCACTACCCGAAACTGGTGACGGCACTGGCCATGGTCAAGCAGGCGGCGGCCGACGCCAACCGCGAACTGGGCCACCTCAGCGCAGCCAAGCACGCGGCAATCAGCGAAGCCTGCGCACGCATCGTCCGTGGCGATTTCCATGAAGAGTTCGTGGTCGACATGATCCAGGGCGGCGCCGGCACCTCGACCAACATGAACGCCAACGAAGTGATCGCCAACATCGCCCTGGAGGCCATGGGCCACGCCAAGGGCGAGTATCAGTACCTGCACCCGAACAACGACGTGAACATGGCGCAGTCGACCAACGACGCCTATCCGACCGCCATCCGCCTCGGCCTGCTGCTCGGCCACGACACCCTGCTGGCCAGCCTCGACAGCCTGATCGGTGCCTTCGCCGCCAAGGGCGAGGAATTCGCCCACGTGCTGAAGATGGGCCGCACCCAGCTGCAGGACGCCGTGCCGATGACCCTCGGCCAGGAATTCCGCGCGTTCGCCACCACCCTCGGCGAAGACCTGGCGCGCCTGCGCAGCCTGGCCCCAGAGCTGCTCACCGAGGTCAACCTGGGCGGCACCGCGATCGGCACCGGGATCAACGCCGACCCGGGCTACCAGCAGCTCGCAGTCGACCGCCTGGCAGCGATCAGTGGCCAGCCGCTGGTACCGGCTGCCGACCTGATCGAAGCGACGTCGGACATGGGCGCCTTCGTGCTGTTCTCCGGCATGCTCAAGCGCACCGCGGTCAAGTTGTCGAAGATCTGCAACGACCTGCGCCTGCTGTCCAGCGGCCCGCGCACCGGGATCAACGAGATCAACCTGCCGGCGCGTCAGCCGGGCAGCTCGATCATGCCCGGCAAGGTCAACCCGGTGATCCCCGAGGCGGTCAACCAGGTGGCGTTCGAAATCATCGGCAACGACCTGGCGCTGACCATCGCCGCCGAGGGCGGCCAGCTGCAGCTCAACGTCATGGAGCCGCTGATCGCCTACAAGATCTTCGATTCGATCCGCCTGCTGCAGCGCGCCATGGACATGCTGCGCGAGCACTGCGTGGTCGGTATCACGGCCAACGAAGCGCATTGCCGCGCGCTGATGGAGAACTCCATCGGCCTGATCACCGCGCTCAACCCCTACATCGGCTACGAGAACGCCACGCGCATCGCCAAGCTGGCCCTGGACAGCGGCCGCAGCGTGCTGGAGCTGGTGCGCGAAGAGAAGCTGCTGGACGACGCCGAACTGGACGACATCCTCCGCCCGGAGAACATGATCGCCCCGCGCCTGGTGCCGCTGCAGGCCTAAGCGCTCGATCCAAGCCCCGACGCCGCCCACTGGCATCGGGGCTTTTTTATTTGCGGACGCCGGCCTGGCGCCCGGCCTGACTGCCTATTCACGAGGGCGCGCAGATAAGCCTGTGCTCCCACGACAACAACAAGACGGGTAACCCGATGACTGCAATCTCCTCCCTGACCGCCCCCCTGCGCCTGTGGGCACGCCTGCCGCTGTGGCAACAAATTGTCACCGGCCTGGTGCTCGGCGTATTGGTCGGTATGACCTTCGGCAAGGACGCCTTGAGCCTGGCCCCGCTCGGCCAACTGTTCCTCAACGCGATCAAGATGCTCATTGTGCCGCTGGTCTTCGTCTCTCTGGTGGCGGGCATCACCTCCATGCGCGACACCAGCAAGCTCGGCCGCATCAGCGCCAAGACCATCGCCATCTATATGGTCACCACCGCCTTCGCGGTAAGCATCGGCCTGCTGTTCGGCGGCCTGTTCAGCCCCGGCGAGGGCCTCAACATGGTGGCCGCAGAAGCCGCCAGTGCGGCGCAGGCACCGGCACTGATCGACACCCTGGTCGCCATGGTGCCGAGCAACCCGGTAAACGCCTTTGCCCAAGGCAATGTGCTGCAAATCATCGTCTTCGCCATCGGCCTGGGCGTGAGCATGAACCTGATCGGTGAAAAGGCCGAGCCGGCGATCAAGCTGTTCAACAGCCTGGCCGAGACCCTCTACAAGCTCACCGACCTGGTCATGCGCCTGGCACCCTACGGCGTGTTCGCCCTGATCGCCGGCGTAGTCGGCAGCCACGGCGCCGAAGTACTGCTGCCACTGGCCGAGGTCATCGGGGTCATTTACCTGGCCAGCATCGTCCACGTGTTGCTGGTCTACGGCGGCCTGCTCAGCCTGCTGGCGCGGCTCAACCCGCTGCGCTTTTTCCAGGGCATCCTCGACGCCCTGGTAGTAGCGTTCAGCACCTCCAGCAGTTCCGGCACCCTGCCGGTCTCCATCGAGTGCGCGCGCAAGAACCTCGGCGTATCCGAGGGCGTAGCCGGTTTCGTACTGCCCGTGGGCGCCACCATCAACATGGACGGCACCGCCATCTACCAGGGCGTGTTGGCGCTGTTCATCGCCCAGGCCTTCGGCATAGACCTGAATGCCGGCCAGTACCTGATGATCATCCTCACCGCCACCCTGGCCTCGATCGGCACCGCTGGCGTGCCCGGTGCAGGCCTGATTATGCTCGGCCTGGTACTCAGCTCGGTCGGCCTGCCGCTCGAGGGCGTGGCGCTGATCGCCGGTATCGACCGCATCCTCGACATGGCGCGCACCACGGTGAACGTCGCCGGCGACCTGATGACCACCACCCTGGTCGGACGTAGCGAGAACGAGCTGGACCTGGATATCTACAATTCCAGCGATAAAGAGTGAAGGGCGGGCAATGCCGTTGAGGCCGCGCCAACTGCCTGCGGCGAAGCGACTGGGCGACAGCGGGACGACGCCACACTGGGCGACATCCTGATAGCCCCGCATCTGCTGCCGCTGCAAACCTGAGGCAACGCCCGGTTGCCTCGGCTCTGCTTTGCTACAGGGATGGCTTCGGCCATCCCTTTTGCGTTTGTGCAGCCCCCGTGACAGCCAGCACGTTCACAGCCGCCAGGCGCGGCGCAACGCCTGCAGGGCTTCGCTGATCTGCGCCTCGGGCACCGCGGCAAAGCCCAGCACCAGCCCGGCGCGGCGATCCTCTGGCGGCGTGCCGTCCGCCAGCCAGTAGTCGCTGAGTGCGTTCAACTCCACCCCCACTGCAGCCGCCAAGGCGATCAGCTCGCGTTCGCGCGCCAGGCTGTCCACCCGCACGCACAGGTGCAAGCCGGCCTCCACCGTCGGCAGCGCCGCGCAGCCGGGCACCTCGGTCGGCCAGCCGGCCAGCAAGGCATCGCGACGACTGCGCGCGGCGCCGCGCATGCGCCTGATATGCCGCTGGAAATGCCCGGCGGCTATGAACTCGGCCATCACCGCCTGGGTGCCGATCTCCGAATGGCGCATGTCCAGGGCGCGACGGCGGGCGAAGGACTCGGCCAGGCCAACCGGCAGCACCAGATAGCCCAGGCGCAGCGCCGGGAAGGTGATCTTGCAGAAGGTGCCGACGTAGAGCACCCGGCCCTGGCGGTCGAGGGCGGCCAGCGGCGCCAGGGGCGTGCCGCTGTAGCGGTACTCGCCGTCGTAATCGTCCTCGACTATCCAGCTGTCGTGGCGCTCGGCCCAGTCCAACAGTTCCAGGCGCCGCGCCAGCGACAGGGTCACCCCGGTGGGGTACTGATGTGAGGGCGTGACGTAGACCAGACGGCAGTCACCCGCCGACTCCAGCGCCGCGGTATCCAGCCCTTCGTCATCCACCGGAATGCCTGCCAGCTGCGCGCCGGCCACGGCGAAGGCATGGCCGGCGGCGCGGTAACCGGGGTTCTCGATGGCCACCCGCTCGCCCGGCTCGACCAGCAGCTGGGCGCACAGGCTGATGGCCTGCTGGGCGCCGCAGGTGACCAGAATCTGTGCCGGGTCGCAGTGCAGGCCGCGACTGTTGCGCAGGTAGGCAGCGATCAGTTCGCGCAGTTGCGCGTCGCCGGCCGGGTCGCCATAGCCCAGGCGCGCCGACGACGGTTTGCGCCAGAAGCGCGCGCTGAGCCGCGCCCAGGTCTCGAAGGGAAACAGATCGAAGGCCGGCACGCCGACCCGAAAGGCCCGTGGCGCCCCCTCCAGCGGAACGGGAAGATGGTGCTGTTGCAGTCTCTGCAGGACCTGACTGGGTGCTGCGGCGCTGGGCGGCGCGGGCGGCGGGCGCACCACCGCGACCAGTTCGGCGACATAGGTGCCGTCGCCGACCCGGCCCGCCACATAACCCTCGGCATACAACTGGTCGAAGGCGCGGCCCACGGTGTTGCGCGAGATGCCCAGCAGTTCGGCCAGGTCGCGCCCCGCCGGCAGTCGCGTGCCGCTGGCCAGGCGTCCGTCGAGGATGCGCTCGCGCAACGCCTGGTACAGCTGGCGCGCCAGACCCCGGGCGGGGTCCAGGCGGATACCGGACAGGTCGACCGGCAGCGGTACGGGGGTGCTCATAGCATTGGCCCTATCAAAGTCGCAGAAAATGGATCTTACAACAGACCAATATCCTGCCTAGCATGAGCTCATCCCGCCAGGAGAACGTTCATGTATCTACCCTCATCCTTTCGCCAGGACGACCTCGTCGAACTGCACCAACAGATCGCCGAGTCACGCCTGGCCACCCTGGTCAGCCAGGGCCCGGACGGCCTGCAGGCCAGCCATCTGCCATTGTTGCTGGTCGCCGACGAAGGCGAGTTCGGCACCCTCTACGGTCACTTCGCCCGTGCCAATCCGCACTGGCGGGCACTCGCGCAAGACCCCGAGACGCTGGTGGTATGCAATGGCCCGGACGCCTACGTCAGCCCCAGCTGGTACCCGGCCAAGGCCGAGCACGGCAAGGTGGTGCCGACCTGGAACTACATCGCCGTGCACGTCTACGGCCAGATCGAACTGTTCGATGACGCCGAACGTCTGCTGACCCTGGTCGGCCGCCTCAGCGCGCGTCACGAGGCTGGCCGCGCCCAGCCCTGGGCGATCGAAGACGCACCGCGCGACTACCTCGACAGCATGCTGCGCGCCATCGTCGGCTTCGCCCTGCCGATCCGGCGCCTGGAAGGTAAATGGAAGCTCGGGCAGAACCGCAGCGCCGCCGACCAGAGCGGCGTGCGCGAGGGCCTGAATGCCAGCCCTGATGCCCGCGACCGCGAACTGGCCGCACGCATGAACAGCCCAAGTGGCCTGTACGGCTAGTTGGTTAACTCAAGTTCGGATGACTGAGGTTCCGAGGCAAGACGCTGCGACCAGTCATAGCTGGATATGGCGAGGAGCAGCAACGCAGTATCAGGGCCTCAGACGCCGAAATTGCCTAATTGAACTAGCCACACAGGCCACCAACTAACCCAGCCCAGGAAGACCCATGACTATCGAGATCCGCCCCGTCATTCCCGCTGACCACGCCGCCTGGCTGCCGTTATGGCTGGGTTACCTAGACTTCTATCAGAGCGCGCTCCCCACCGAGACCAGCGCCGTGACCTGGCAACGCTTCCTCGACCCCTCCGAGCCGACCCATGCCGCCCTGGCCTGGCGCGGTGACCAGGCAGTGGGGCTGGTGCAATGGATCTTCCACCGTTCCAACTGGTCGGTGGAAAACAGCTGTTACCTGCAGGACCTGTTTGTCGCCGCAGACACCCGCCGCACCGGAACCGGTCGCCGGCTGATCGAGCACGTCTACGCCCAGGCCCGCGCCGCGGGCGCCTCGCGGGTGCACTGGCTGACCCACGAAAGCAACGGCAACGCCATGCAGTTGTACCAGCGCATCGCCGAGCGCTCCGGCTTTATCCAGTACCGCAAGAACCTCTGAAAGGAGCAGCGCCATGACCCGCCCCAATCTGGCCGACTGGCAGCCCCGCCCCATCCCGCAACGCGCCGCGCTGGATGGCCAGTACGTGCGCCTCGAACCACTGGACCTGGCCGCCCACGGCGATGACCTGTGGCAAGCCCTGCAAGGCCCGCAGTCCGATCCACTGCTGTGGGACTACCTGCCCTATGGCCCGTTTCCCGAGCGCGCGGCCTTCGATGCCTGGTTGGCGGCTAACGCGGCCAGCAGCGACCCGCTGTTCTTCGCCGTACTCGAACGCGCCAGCCAGCGCGCCGCCGGCCTGCTCAGCTTCCTGCGCATGGCGCCCAAGGACGGCAGCATCGAGATCGGCCACATCGCCTTCGGCCGCACCCTGCAGCGCAGCCCCGCCTCCACCGAGGCGATCTACCTGCTGGCCGAGCTGGCCATGGGCACCCTCGGCTACCGCCGCCTGGAGTGGAAGTGCAACGCCCTAAACGCCCGTTCCATGCGCGCCGCCGAGCGGCTGGGCTTCGTCTACGAAGGCACCTTCCGCCAGCACATGGTGATCAAGGGCCGCAACCGCGACAGCGCCTGGTTTTCCATCATCGACCGCGAATGGCCGGCCTGCCACGCCGCGTTCCAGCACTGGCTGGGCAGTGACAACTTCGATAGCCAAGGGCGGCAGATACAGCGCCTGGAGCAGTTGCGCGCGGTTAGCGAGCGAAGCTGAGGCGTCTTTCTCGAACTCACACGGGCCGTTGCGGATCTGCGCGGGGAACGACTGCTGGACGTCGGCATAAGACGCAGCGCTGTAGCGGTCATCGCCTCGGCGGCAAAGACCCGTGATTTGGGCAACAGTGCCGGCCCAGAAGCCGCCCGTGAATCAAGGCCGCGCGCTGAAACACGGGCGCCTCGCCGCCAATCCCAGACCGTCCACCCCAAGAGCGCATCGGCTGATGCGCTCTTATCCATTTAGGGTCCCGCCGGCGCATCCCACCGACTGACCGCTCGTCAACTAGTCCACTAAAACAGCCAATAGAGCGCATGCACCACTCTTGCACGCGGGTTGGATTTTACGCATACTGTTAACCGTCAGTGACTGTTAACCTATAGTTAACTCGATCACCCCTAACAACAACCGCGCATTCCAAGTAGGGCCTAGCGATGACTGATTTCGAACAGCTGCCAGCCGACCTCGATTCCATCTCGGAAGAGACTTACATCATCCCACCGAGCAACCTCGGCTCGCAGGGTACTTTCGAAAAACTACCAGTCGACTTCTGTGCCAATCCAGAAGAGGCCTACACCATCCCGGCGACCTATTACACCTCGCCCAGCGTCTTCGCCTACGAGAAAGACAACATCTTC
This sequence comes from Pseudomonas taeanensis MS-3, assembly GCF_000498575.2. Classification (GTDB taxonomy): domain Bacteria; phylum Pseudomonadota; class Gammaproteobacteria; order Pseudomonadales; family Pseudomonadaceae; genus Aquipseudomonas; species Aquipseudomonas taeanensis. The sequence continues at coordinate 734,022 of NZ_AWSQ01000001.1, read as the reverse complement.
GCCAAGAGCTGGGTCTGCGTGGCTCACGGTAGCGAAGTGCGTGAAGCCAACGCCTACATCACCCGGGAAATCATCGGCGAAAGCATCATCATCGTGCGCGGCCGCGACATGCTCCTGCGCGCCTTTTACAACGTCTGCCCGCACCGCGGCCACCAGCTGCTGAGCGGCGACGGCAAGGCCAAGAACGTCATCACCTGCCCCTATCACGCCTGGGCCTTCAAGCTGGACGGCGAACTGGCTCACGCGCGCAACTGCGACAACGTGGTCAATTTCGACAAGGAAAACTCCAGCCTGGTACAGCTGAAGGTCGAGGAATACGCCGGCTTCATCTACATCAACATGGATCCGAACTCAGGCAGCGTCGAAGACCAACTGCCGGGCCTCGGCGACAAGTTGCGTGAAGCCTGCCCTGTGATCGACGACCTGCATCTGGCCGCCCGCTTCGTGTCCCGTACCCAGGCCAACTGGAAGTCCATCGTCGACAACTTTCAGGAGTGCTACCACTGCCCGACGGCTCACCCCGGATTCTCCGATTCGATCAAGATCGAGGCCTACGCGCACAACCTGTACCCGAACTGGAGCCTGCAGGAGAGCGAAGCCAAGTCCTCGGAAAAATCGTTCAAGTTCGACGAAAGCCAGGGCGGCGCCAGCTACAAAGGTTTCTGGCTGTGGCCTTGCTCCATGTTCAACGTACCGCCGGGCGGCAACTTCATGACCGTGATCTACGAGTTCCCGGTGAGCGCCAATGAGACCATGCAGCACTACGACATCTACTTCCTCAACAAGGAGCTGAGCGAGGAGCAGCAGCGCCTGATCGAGTGGTACCGCGACGTGTTCCGTCCGGAAGACCTGAACCTGGTCGAAAGCGTGCAGAAGGGCCTGCAGTCTCGCGGCTACCGCGGCAAGGGTCGGATCATGGTGGACCAGCAGCGCAGTGGCATCAGCGAGCATGGCATCTCCCACTTCCACAGCTTACTGGCAAAACACCAGCACGCCTGATCGCACCCGGCCGGGCAACTGCTGCCCGGCTTTCGCACCTGAATGGGGATGCACGACATGAAACTCAAAGACCCACAACTGTTCCGCCAGCAGTGCTACATCAACGGCAATTGGTGCGACGCCGACAGCGCGCAGCGCGTCGAAGTCAGCGACCCGGCCACCGGCGAGATGATCGGCCACGTGCCGCTGATGGCCGGCGGCGAAACCCTGCGTGCCATCGCAGCGGCCGACGCCGCCCTGCCGGCCTGGCGTGCCCTGCCGGCGAAGGAGCGGGCGCGTCTGCTGCGGCGCTGGTTCGATCTGGTCGTGCAGCATGAAGAGGACCTGGCAGCGCTGATGACCTGGGAACAGGGCAAGCCACTGGCCGAGGCCCTCGGCGAGATCCGCTACGCGGCGTCCTTTGTCGAGTGGTTCGCCGAGGAAGGCAAGCGCGCCTACGGCGACATCATTCCCTCGCCCAGCGCCGACAAGCGCCTGCTGGTGATCAAGCAGGGCATCGGCGTGTGCGCCGCCATCACCCCGTGGAACTTCCCGGCGGCGATGATCACCCGCAAGGTCGCGCCGGCCCTCGCCGCCGGCTGCACCATAGTGGTCAAGCCCGCCAACGAAACGCCGTTCTCGGCCCTGGCCCTGGCCGAACTGGCCGCGCGTGCCGGTCTGCCGGCCGGGGTGATCAACATCGTCACCGGCGATGCCGTGGCCATCGGCCAACAACTCACCGAACACCCCCAGGTGCGCAAGTTCAGCTTCACCGGCTCGACCCCGGTCGGCCGCCTGCTGATGAGCCAGTGCGCCAGCACCATTAAGAAGGTGTCCCTGGAACTGGGCGGCAACGCGCCGTTCATCGTCTTTGACGATGCCGACATCGACGCGGCGGTCGAAGGCGCGATGGTCTCCAAGTACCGCAACGCCGGGCAGACCTGCGTCTGCACCAACCGCATCTTCGTTCACGACAAGGTGCACGACGCCTTCGCCCAGGCCTTCGCCGCCCGGGTGCGCGACCTGAAGATCGGCAACGGTTTCGAGCCGGGCACCCAGATCGGTCCGCTGATCAGCAGCAAGGCCGTGGCCAAGGTGCGCGGCCTGATCGACGATGCCCTGGAAAAAGGCGCGCGCCTGGTGACCGGTGGCCAGCAGCACCCGCTCGGCGAGCAGTTCTTCGAGCCCACCGTGCTGGCCGACGTCAAGCCGGGCATGCAGATCCTCGACGAGGAGATCTTCGGCCCGGTGGCGCCGATCGTGCGCTTCAACAGCGACGACGAGGTGGTGCGCATGGCCAACGATACGCCCTACGGTCTCGCCGCCTACTTCTACAGCCGCGACATCGCCCGGGTCTGGCGCATCGCCGAGCAATTGGAATACGGCATGGTCGGGGTCAACACCGGGCTGATTTCCAACGAGGTGGCGCCCTTCGGCGGCATCAAGCAGTCGGGCCTCGGTCGTGAGGGCTCCAGCTACGGCATCGATGACTACCTGGAAATCAAATACCTGTGTTTAGCGGTGTGATGCGCGGATAAGCGCCCTCTGGAGGAAAGCATGTCCAACAAGTATCAGATGATCGACGTGCGGGTCACCGCCGTGGAGCAGGTGACTCCGCTGATCAAGCGCTTCAGCCTGTGTGCCCTGGATGGCAGTGCGCTGCCGTCCTTTACCGGCGGCAGCCATGTCATCGTGCAGATGCACGATGGCGACAAGCTGTACAGCAACGCCTACTCGCTGATGAGTTCGCCGCGTGACACCTCGAGCTACCAGATCGGCGTACGCCGCGAGGAGCAATCGAAGGGCGGCTCGGCCTTCATGCACGACAAGGTCGAGATCGGCAGCCAGCTGACCATCGCCGCGCCGAACAATCTGTTCGGCCTGAGCGAGACGGCCGCTCAGCACGTGCTGATCGCCGGCGGCATCGGCATCACCCCCTTCCTCTCGCAGCTGTATGAACTGCACGAGCAGGCTGCCGACTACCAATTGCACTACGCCTTCCGCGCCCCAGAGCATGGGGCTTTCGCCGATGAACTGGGCAGCGGCCCGCATGCCGAACGCACGCGGTTCTATATCGACAGCCTGCAGCAGCGCCTGGATCTCGACGCGCTGATCGCTGGCCTGGACGCCGCGGCGCATCTTTACGTCTGCGGCCCCAAGCCGCTGATCGATGCAGTAATCGCCACGGCCAAGGCTCAGGGCATCGCCGACGAGCGCGTGCATTGGGAACAGTTCGCCGTGGCCCCGGCCGAAGGCGCCGCCTTTACCCTGGTGCTGGCCCGTTCCGGCACCGAACTCAAGGTCGAGGAAGGCATGAGCATTCTCCAGGCGATCGAGAAGGCCAACGCCGCCGAGGTCGAATGCCTGTGCCGCGAAGGAGTGTGCGGCACCTGCGAAACGACCATCCTCGAAGGTGAGGTAGCGCATCGCGACCAGTACCTCAGCGACGAAGAAAAGGCCCTGCAGAAAACCCTGATGGTCTGCGTCTCGCGCGCCCGCACGCCACGCCTGGTACTGGACCTGTAACACCGGCATGGTGCCGGGGCAGCTGTGTATAATCGCCGCTCACAGTTGCCCCGGCCCTGCCTTTCCTTCCTCCTGCAGTCGCTAGTCTGGGTGTTTTCCTGACCCTGTGCCGTGCCACCACGGCGCCTCCGAGAAGCCCTTGCTATGGAACCTGACAGCTTTGCTTTTCGCCTCAAGGAACTGCTTGAGCTCAAGAAACTGAGCCTGCAGGCCGTGGCCAGCGCCCTGGGCATTTCCCGCACCGCGGTGCACAAGTGGACCCGCGGCGGCGAGATCGACAACGAGCGTCTGCGCAGCCTGGCCGAGTTCCTCGACGTCAACTGGATCTGGCTGCGCTACGGCGAACAGGCCCAGCAGGAGGCCGAAAACGCCGAGGCTGTGCAATTGCCGATGACCGACGTGCGCCGCCAATATGCTGCCGAGATCATGGAGAGCGAGGCGCGCATGCTCTTGGCGCTGGAGAACGCGCGCATCGTTACCTGGGAGTGGAACCTGCTCAGCGACGAGGTCACCTACTCGCACAACGTGCAGAAAATCTACGGCTGGCAGGTGAACCGCAACGATGACTTCTGGCCCCACGTGGTGGCCGAGGATGCCGCTTCCCTGAGGGCCACGATCGACCAGGCCATCGCCACGGGCGAGCCCTACGATCTCGACTTCCGCATCGTTCTGGGCAGCGGCGAGGTGCGCTGGATATCCTCGCGCGCCACACCGATTCGCGACAATCAGGGGCGGGTGCTGCGCATGACCGGCGTGAGTACCGACACCACCGAACGCAAGATCGCCGAAGAGGCCCTGCGCGACAGCGAGGAGCGCTTTCGCACCATCTTCGAACAGGCCTGCGGCGCCATGGCCTATATCGACCTCGACGGCACCTGGCTGAAGGTCAATCAGCGCCTGTGCACACTGCTCGGTTACTCCAGCGAGGAACTGTGCGGCCAGCGCTTCCAGCTGCTCAGCCACGAAGACGAACTGACGCACAACCTGACCTTGCTGGCGCGGCTCAAGTCCGGCGAGATTGACATGTACGAAATCGAGAAGCGCATGCGCCATCGTGACGGCCACTTCATCTGGATCCGGGCGCGAACCTCGTTGCAGCGCAACCCCATCAGCGGTGAGGCTGAGCACCTGATCACCTTCCTCGAAGACACCACCGCACTGCGCGAGGAGCGCGAACAACTTCGCGCACAACTGGCCCTTTGCCAGGAACAACTGGCGAAACTCAAGACCGCCGGCCGGTCCGCCCCGTAATACATTCTGGGCACACGCCTGGCGTACGACGCCAGGCTACTAGCGCAAGACCGCTCGCGACTGCTTGACCGCCCCCTGGCCTGCGTTGCCCCCTGCCGTCGAACGACAACCGCGACGGCACTAGCTGCCCTTCCATTGCCTTCCCCGAGATGCCCCCGCGCCCGACGCGACGGGGCCATAGGCGGCTGCCCGATTTCCCCTCCGTAGGCCCCGAAACAGCGACGAATGCCTGCCAGGCGGCTATTGCACTCCGCTGAATGCCCACCCATAATGTTAACCCACAGTACATGTTAACCATTAGTTAACATGTACTGTACTGGAGCCCCACTCGCGCAGGAGCGCAGCTCAGACGAGCGGCCTCTGGCTGCTGTTAGCCAGGCACAGCTGCGCACTCTTCGGCGCCGTTACATGACGGCCGATATACGCAGCGTCCCGGCTCACCGCTAACCAGAAGCGCCGCGCACTATAAAAAACGACCACGGACAGGCAAGCCTGGCCTGTCCGCGAGGTAACGAGTCGATGAACAACAACAACCTTGCCGGCAAAGGTATAGAGCAGACGATCTTCTGGCCCGCCGTGATCGCCGTACTCTGCACCAGCGTTCCCCTCATGCTGTTTCCGGAAGCCGGACTACAGATCGTCAACAACCTATTTTCCTGGATTACCAGCACCTTCAGTTGGCTGTTCCTGGTGACCGGCGTGGCCTCCTTCGCCTTCATGGGCTGGCTGGCCTTCGGCCCGCTAGGCCGCATCAAGCTTGGTTCACCGGAGGAAGCGCCCGAATTCAGCACTGGCGCCTGGATCACCATGCTGTTCTGCGCCGGTATTGGCATATCCATCTGCGCCTGGGCCTTCGCCGAGCCGATCTACCTGCTCGACGGCCCGCCCCTGCACCTGGCCAAAGGCACCAGCACCGCCACCGAGTGGGCGGCCATGTACCCGATGTTTCACTGGGGCCTGATCCCCTGGGCCATCTACCTGTTGCCGGCCGTGCCCATGGCTTACTACCTCTACGTGCGCAAGGGCAACGTGCTGCGCCTGTCCGAGGCCTGCCGCGGCGTATTCGGCGGCCTGATCGACGGCCCCCTGGGCAAGCTGATCGACGTCATCGTGATGTTCTCCATCATCGGCGCCGTGGGCACTTCCCTGGGCCTGTCGGTACCGCTGGTATCCGCCTTGTTCCAGGAAATGTTCGGCCTCGAACAGTCCTTCCTGCTGCAGCTCGGCGTGCTCGCCTTGTGGACCCTGATGATCGCCTGGAGCGTATGGAACGGCCTGAGCAAGGGCATCCAGACCCTGTCCAACATCAACGGCGTGCTGGCCGTGCTGATGCTGGTGTTCGTCCTGGCGGCGGGTCCGACCCTCTATCTGATGGGTCTGTGGACCAACAGCATGGGCCTGTATCTGGACAACTTCTTCCACATCTCGATGTGGACCGACCCGATCGAGAAAGGCGGCTTCCCCGAGGGCTGGACGGTCTTCTACTGGGCCTGGTGGGTCGCCTACGCGCCGATGATGGGTCTGTTCGTCGCACGCATTTCCCGTGGCCGCACCATCAAGGACCTGGTCCTCAATGGCGTGATCTGGGGCAGCGTCGGCTGCTGGGCATTCTTCGCCATCTGGGGCGGCTACGCCGTGCATCTGCAGACCACCGGTGTGGTGGACCTGCTGAGCATCCTCAACGATCAAGGCATGCCGGCCATGGTGGTCGCGGTACTGAAGACGCTGCCGCTCTCCAGCGTAATCATTCCGGCCTTCACCGTGCTGTGTTTCGTATTCCTGGCAACCACCGTCGACTCCTCGGCCTACACCCTGGCCTCGATCAGCACCCGCGAACTGAACGGCTATGAAGAGCCGGCACGCAGCAACCGCGTGCTCTGGGCCGTGCTGCTGGCCCTGTTCGGAGTGGGTCTGCTGGTGGTGGGTGGCCTCAAGGCCGTGCAGACCTCCACCCTGGTGGTCGCCCTGCCGATGCTGCCCGTGATGTTGATCATGGCCATTTCCCTGGTTCGCTGGGCTCGCGAAGATTTCGGCGCGGCGTTGGACACCAAAGTCTGCAGCCTGCGTCTGAACAATGGCCGCCGCCAAGTGGTCGATCAGCTCGACAGCACGCCCACAGCACAAGCCGCACCGGCCACCGTGATGGCCAAGGCGCAGCCTGCCGGCAACTGATACACCGCTGAAAACGGACGCCTGCCCTCGGCGGCAGGCATCCGCCTGACCGTCCTGGTCTCGCCACCGCCGAGCCAGCGAGCGCTTCCCGCCGGCGGCTTCCTTCCGCCTTCGTGCAACCACCCGCCTGCAGTCACTCGACTTCGAACAAGCCGTCGCGCACCTGGCCGCCACTCAGACGCTGGCGAATGTCGGCGTCGATGCGCGGGTCATCCGGGCCATAGAGCATCACCTGGCGGTAGGCGTTGACCCGGTTGATCTCCTTGCCCAGGTAGTCCCAGACCACCCGGGTGCAGGCCGGAGTGCGCCGGTCGCCACTGGAGACCCCGGTCTTCAGGCCGTTGAGGCGGGTGATGCGACTCTTGAAGCTGGGAATCAGGATGGTCTGACTCACCTCATTGGCGGTCAGCGACTCGTAGTCGATCAGAAACACCCGGTCTTGCAGGTAGAACGCCGCGCCCAGATAGCGACAGCGCACCCAGTCGTCGGCCTCGCCGTTGTCGGCGCGCGAGCGCTCCTGGCGTTCCTGGCGCTCGAACAGGTAGGTGCCGCGCTCCTCGCGCAGCTGCACCAGCGACAGCAGGATGTTGCCGGGCACCGACATGCAGTTGGCGTACTCGAAGTAGTAGCCGCAGTAGCGCGACAGGCTGCTGCAATGCTCGCGCAGCGGTTGCAGCAGCTCGAGCAGCGGATCGGCCGCCGCCGGCCGCTCCTGACCACTGCGGCGCACCCCGATCAGGCGGGCGAACTGCTCCGCCGGCAGGCCCAGTTCATAGTCCTCGATACCGAAGAAATCGCAGATGCGCTTGAGGTTGTAAGCCGTTGGCCGGCTCTGCCCGCTGAGGTACTTGTTGAACTGCGCGCGGTTGATCGCCAGCTGCCGGCAAACCTCGGCAATAGAGCGGTAGTGGCTGCACAGCAGCTTGAGATTGTGACCCTGATGGTTCGACATGACGCCTACCTAGAATGGTGCTAGCGGCGCAAATATAGCATCAACTCGCGTCACATCGCCGCTATCTGCGAAATTGCCTGACACACGCGGTTACTCAACCATGCACAGGTCGCCCGCTGCGTGGCATTCCCGAATAACTACAAGAGAGGCATCTCCTCATGCTGGACCTCCTCAACGACCTGCTCTGGAGCAAGCTGCTGATCGTCATGCTGATCGGCCTGGGCCTGTATTTCACGGTCCGCTCGCGCTTCGTGCAGTTCCGCTATTTCGGCAGCATGTTCCGCATTTTCAGCGAAGCCTTTCAGCGTCAGCCGGGCCAGCTCAGCTCGTTCCAGGCGCTGATGCTCAGCGTCGCCGGGCGCGTCGGCGCCGGTAACATCGCCGGCGTGTCGGTGGCGATCATGCTCGGCGGCCCGGGCGCGATCTTCTGGATGTGGGTAGTGGCGTTGGTCGGCATGGCCACCAGCTACTTCGAGTGCTCCCTGGCCCAGCTGTACAAGCGCCGCGAAGCCGACGGCACCTACCGTGGCGGCCCGGCCTTCTACATCCAGCACGGCCTCGGCCAGCGCTGGTTGGGCATCGTCGTGTCCTTGCTGCTGCTGGTGACCTTCGGCTTTGGCTTCAACGCCGTGCAGTCCTTCACCGTGGCCAGCTCGCTGCACGACACCTTCGGCCTGCCCACCCATATCAGCGGCATCGCCCTGGTGGTGGTGATCGGCCTGATCATCTTCGGTGGTATCAAGCGCATCGCCAAGATTGCCGACATCCTGGTGCCAAGCATGGCCTTCGCCTACATCGCCATGGCGCTGTTCGTGATCGGCGGCAATATCGACCAGGTGCCGGAGGTGCTGGCGCTGATCGTCAAGAGCGCCTTCGGCCTGGAACCGGCCTTCGCCGGCGGCATCGGTGCGGCGATCATCATGGGCGTCAAGCGCGGCCTGTTCTCCAACGAAGCCGGCCTCGGCAGCGCACCCAACGTCGCCGCCGTGGCCCAGGTCAAGCACCCCGTTGCCCAAGGCATCGTGCAGTCGCTCAGCGTGTTCATCGACACCATCATCCTGTGCAGCTGCACCGCGCTGATCATCCTGCTCTCCGGCGTCTATCAGCCGGGCACCGAGATGGCCGGCGTAGTGCTGACCCAGACCGCCATGGCCGCCGTAGTCGGCGAGTGGGGCCGGGTGTTCGTCAGCATCGCCTTGCTGCTGTTCGTCTTCACCACGCTGATCTACAACTACTACCTGGGTGAGAACGCCCTGGGTTTCTTCACCAGCAAGCGCTGGCCGGTACAGACTTACCGTGTGCTGGTGGTCGGCCTGGTGCTGTGGGGCTCGGTGCAGGACCTGGGCACGGTGTTCGCCTTCGCCGACGTGACCATGGGCCTGCTCGCAGTCGCCAACCTGGTGGCCCTGGCACTGCTGTTCAAGGTCGGTCTGCGCCTGATGAAGGACTACGACAGCCAGGTAAAAGCGGGTGTAGAGTCGCCGGTCTTCGATCCTAAGCAGTTCGCCGATCTGGACCTCGACCCCGCAGCCTGGCCGGCCACCCCGCCGACCTCGGAGCCGAGCGCACAGGCCGAAGTCAGCAACTACCAGCACCAACGCTAGCAGACCGTTGAAAAATGTAGCGAGCGACGGCTAGGCCGATTTCAACGCCGCATAGCCGAGCGCAGTAGTTTTTCAACAGCCTGCTAAGCGGCGTTGCACCATGACGAAACAGGGGGCGCGCCCCCTGTTTTGCTGCCTGCACAAGGAGAAAAGCCATGCCCTCCCCATCCAAACTGCTAGTGCTCTACACCGGCGGCACCATTGGCATGCAGCAGACTGCAAGCGGCTTGGCGCCGGCCTCCGGCTTCGAGGCCCGGCTGCGTTCGCAACAGGCCCTGGAGACCGGCCGCCAGCTGCCTAGCTGGGTTTTCCGCGAACTGCTGCCGCCGATCGACAGTGCCAATATGAGCCAGAGCAACTGGCTGGCAATGGCCGCGGCGATCCGTGCCGGCGTCGAACAGGATGGCTGCGATGCGGTACTGGTGCTGCACGGCACAGATACCCTGGCCTACAGCGCTGCCGCACTGAGCTTCCTGCTGCTGGACCTACCGGTACCCGTGGTGCTGACCGGCTCGATGCTGCCAGCCGGCGCCCCGGGCAGCGATGCCTGGACCAATCTGTTCGGCGCCATGCAGGCGCTGCAGCAGGGCGTTGCAGCTGGCGTACAGCTGTATTTCAGCGGCCGGCTGATGCATGGCGCGCGGGTCAGTAAGCTCGGCAGCGAAACCTTCGACGCCTTCAGCGAGCCGCCGCGCCAGCGCCTCGGCGTCAGGGCCGGAGTGACTCCCGCCAACCTCGATTACCGCCAGCCACGCCAGCCGGTAAGCCTTGCCGTACTGCCGTTCTATCCCGGCATCCAGGCTGCCCAGGTCGAGGCCCTGCTGGCCAGCGGTGTACGCGGGCTGCTGCTGGAGTGCTACGGCAGCGGCACTGGGCCATCCGAGGATGCCGCGCTGCTCGCCGCGCTCAAAACCGCGCACGCGCGCGGCGTGGTGTTGGCCGCGGTCAGCCAGTGCCCCCATGGCCATGTCGAGTTCGGCGTGTATGCCGCCGGCAGCCAACTGGCCAGCGCCGGCCTGGTGTCCGCCGGCGGCATGACCCGCGAGGCGGCCTTGGGCAAGCTGTTCGCCCTGCTCGGCGCCGGCTTGAACCAAGCCGAGGTGGAACACTGGTTCGCCCTCGACCTGTGCGGCGAGCGCGCCGACTGAGGTCAGGCTCCCAGGCCACCGCAAGCCAGTCGCGAGGCTTGCGGCCACGGCCTAACCGTCGCAGGATGACAGTTTGCGCACACAGGAGACCGCGCCATGCCCGTTCGTATCCCCGTCGAGGTCCGTCCCGTCAGCGCCGCCGACCAAGCCGCCTGGCTGCCGCTGTGGCAGGGCTATCAACGCTTCTATATGACCGAGATTCCCGCCGCCACCAGCGAGGTCGTCTGGCAGCGCTTTCTCGACCCCGCCGAGCCGATGCATGCAGCCCTCGCCTGGCACGATGGCCAGGCCGTTGGCCTGGTGCACTGGGTGTTTCATCGCTCCTGCTGGACTGTCGGCGACTACTGCTACCTGCAGGACCTGTTCATTAGCAAACAGGCGCGCAGCAGCGGCGTCGGTGGCCAACTGATCGACTTCGTCTACGCCCAGGCGCGACAGGCCAAATGCGACCGGGTGCACTGGCTGACCCACGAGAGCAACAGTAGCGCCATGTTGCTCTACGAGCGCGTCGCCGAACGCTCGGGCTTCGTGCAGTTCCGCAAGCGCCTGACCTGAGTCGCGCCACCCACGCCGAACCGGCGAGGTGCCCAGATGACCAGTGAACCCCTGCTGAACTGACAACCGGCCAAACGGCCCGAGCGCAAGGCAGACCTTGGAGGCGCTACGCGCAAGCGCGCCCAGCCGCTGACGCCTAGTGACCGGCTCAGAACACCGACCAGCCGATGCGCTGACTAAGCAACTCCAGGGCCTTGATCCCAGCTAGGGAGTTGCCGGCGGCATTCAGCTCCGGCGACCAGACACAGACGGTGAAGCGCCCCGGCACCACCGCGACGATGCCGCCGCCGACCCCGCTCTTGCCCGGCAAGCCGACGCGGTAGGCGAAGTTGCCGGCCTCGTCGTACAGGCCGCTAGTGGCCATGATCGCGTTGACCTGCTTGGTCTGCCGCGCGCTGAGAATCTGTTCGCCGCTGTGCTTGCAAAAACCATCGTTGGCCAGAAAACAGAAGGCGCGGGCCAGGTCGACGCAGCTCATGCGCAGCGCGCAGTGGCTGAAATAGCTGCGCAGCACCGCCTCGACATCGTTATGGAAATTGCCGAAGGCCTGCATCAGGTAGGCCGCGGCCGCATTGCGCGCGCGGTGCTGATACTCCGACTCGGCGACCCGATTGTCGATGACCAGCTCCGGGTTGCCAGCCAGGCGCCGGGCGAAATCGCGCATCGACAACGGCGGCGCGGCGAAGCGCGACTGGTTGATGTCGCAGATCACCAGGGCCCCGGCGTTGATAAAGGGATTGCGCGGCCGGCCACGCTCGAACTCCAGCTGCACCAGGGAATTGAACGGCTGCCCGGACGGCTCGTAACCGACCCGCTGCCAGATCGCCTCGCCGGAATGGCCGATGGCCTGGACCAGGCTGAACACCTTGGAAATGCTCTGGATCGAGAAGGCCCGCTGCGCATCGCCGGCCACGTGCAGCTCGCCGCTGTTACCGTACACCGCGATGCCCAGCTGGCGCGGTTCGACAGTGGCCAGGGCGGGAATGTAGTCGGCCACCTTGCCCTGGCCGAGCAGTGGACGGACCTCATCGAGAATTTCAGTCAACAGCGCTTGCATGCGGGGGCTCGTGGCAACACCCAGACGGCGCCCAGGCTACCGTTGCTAGACGCCTGGCAGCCCGCACGGATCACAGGGATAAGTGCCAACACGCGGCCGAGCCGGGCCTAGCAGGCCGTTGAAAAAGGTAACGAGCGAAGGCTAGACAAGGCGAAGTTAGGCGAAAAAGCGCAGTTTACGAGCTGTAAATGAGCATTTTGAGACACCGCGTCCCGGCCTGACTTCAACGCCGTATAGTCGAGCGCAGTAGTTTTTCAACAGCCTGCTAGAATTTTTCCGGGCGCAGCACCTCAACCTGCGCCAGATAGCAGACCATCGCGTAATTGGCGTAGTAGCGCTGCTGCAGGTGGCTGGCCAGGCGCTCGGCCAGCTCGGGCGCGCAGATGATCTCCACACGAATATTGCTCTCGGTTTCCCAGCCGGCGCTGCGCACCCCATGGGCGCCACGCCCGCGGGCATCGGAGATGGTCCAGCCGGGTGCGCCGAGGTGCTCCAGGTCGGCCACCAGCTTCTTCTCCAGCGCCGCTTCGCAGATCACGGTGAGCAGGGTACGGGTATGCGCGGTCATCTCAGAGTCCCCAGGCGATCAGTTGCTCGGCCAGCGCCAGATACAGCGGAATGCCGAGCAGAATGTTGAAGGGAAAGGTAATCCCCAGTGAGGCGGTCAAGGATAGCGAAGGATTGGCCTGCGGTAGCGCCAGACGCAGTGCCGCCGGCACCGCGATATAGGAGGCGCTGGCCGCCAGGGTGGCGAGCATCGCGGTGCCGCCCAGCGACAGATCCATCAACCGTGCCAGGGCGGCGCCGATCAGCGCGCCGAGCAAGGGCATGAGCAGGGCGAAGCCAAGCAGACGCATGCCGAACTGCTTCAGCGCGCCGAGCTGACCCGAGGCGATCAGCCCCATCTCCAGCAGGAAGAACGCCAGCACCGGCTTGAACATGCTGGTGTACAGCGGCTCCAGCGGCTTGATCGCCTCCTTGCCGGCCACCGCACCGATGATCAGGCCGCCGAGCAGCAGCATGATGCTCTTGCCGAGAAAGATCTCCCGGCCCAGTTCGCGCCAGTCGGTGTCGCGCGCCAGACCCTTGGCCAGGAGGATGCCGACCAGGATCGCCGGGATCTCCAGAATCGCCACGAACAGCGGCATATAGCTCTCGAAGTGGATGCCGCGCGCCAGCAGAAAGGCCACGGCCACGGCGAAGGTACCGGCGCTGACCGAACCATAGTGGGCCGCCACCGCGGCGGCGTTGACCCGATCGAAGCCCAGTGCCCGCAGGATGCCAAAGGCCACCACCGGCAAGGCCACGCCCAAGCCCAGGACCAACGCGGCCTGGCCCAACAAGCGTGCACTGGCCTGCTCCGCCAACTCCACCCCGCCGTGCAGACCGATGGCCAGCAACAACAGAATCGACAGGGTTTCATAGAGTGCCGGCGGCAGCTTCAGCTCGCTTTTCAGCAAGCCGGCGCTGAGGCCGAAGACGAAAAACAGTACAACCGGATCAATGCCCATAACCGCCTCTCGTAGATACCATGGCCTGGCGTTCAGTTAAAAAAAGGGAGCCTTGCGGCCCCCCAGAGGTAAACAGTTGCCGATGGCGGCACGCGCCTCGCTTGCCCGCAGTTGCGGTTATTCGATCTCGATCAGCACTTCGCCCGGATTGACCCGGTCACCCTTGGCCACGTGTACGGCCTTGACTGTACCGGCGATTGGCGCCTGCACTTCGGTCTCCATCTTCATCGCCTCGCTGATCAGCACCGCCTGGCCAGCCTTGACCGCATCGCCCTCCTTGACCAGCACATCGACGATGTTGCCCGGCATGCTGGTGCTGACGTCACCCGGCGCGCTGGCGGCCTTGCGCTTGCCGCTGGCACCGGCGACGAAGTCGTTGAGCGGTTCGAACACCACTTCTTCCGGCATGCCATCGATGGACAGGTAGAAGTGGCGCTTGCCGTCGCCCTTGACGCCGACGCCGGTGATATCGACCCGGTAACTCTCGCCGTGCACATCGACCACGAACTCGGTTGGCACCCCTTCGCCACCGGCGGCGGCCACGCCACCGGCTTCGGGGATCGGCAGCAGCACCTCGGGGGTCAGGCTGCCGGCCTCACGCTCCTCGAGAAACTTGCGACCGATGTCCGGGAACATGGCGTAGGTCAGCACGTCCTCCTCGGACTTGGCCAGGGCGCCGATCTCACCGCGCAGCTTGGCCATTTCCGGCTTGAGCAGGTCGGCCGGGCGCACGTCGATCACCTCTTCGCTGCCGATCGCCTGCTTGCGCAGTTGCTCGTTGATCTTGCCCGGCGCCAGGCCATAACGGCCCTGCAGGTAGAGTTTCACCTCGTTGGTGATGGTCTTGTAGCGCTCGCCAGCCAGCACGTTGAACACCGCCTGGGTGCCGACGATCTGCGAGGTCGGGGTCACCAGTGGCGGGAAGCCGAGGTCCTCGCGCACCCGCGGAATTTCCGCGAACACGTCGTTGATGCGATCGAGCGCGCCCTGCTCCTTCAGCTGGTTGGCCAGGTTGGACATCATCCCGCCCGGCACCTGGTTGACCTGTACCCGGGTATCCACCGCGGTGAATTCGCTCTCGAACTGGTGGTACTTCTTGCGCACCGCATGGAAGTACATGCCGATCTCCTGGATCAGCTCCAGGTCCAGGCCGGTGTCGTACTCGCTGCCGCGCAGCGCGGCGACCATCGACTCGGTCCCCGGGTGGCTGGTGCCCCAGGCCATGCTGGAGATGGCGGTGTCGATATGGTCGGCGCCGGCCTCGATCGCCTTGAGCTGACACATCGAGCCGAGGCCCGCGGTGTCGTGGCTGTGCACGAACACCGGCAGGTCGACCTCGGCCTTCAGCGCCTTGACCAGGTCGAAGGCCGCATAGGGGGTGAGCAGACCGGCCATGTCCTTGATCGCCACCGAGTCGATGCCCATGGCCTGCATGGCCTGAGCCTGTTTCACGTAGGCCTCGACCGTGTGCACCGGGCTGACCGTGTAGCTCAAGGTACCCTGGGCATGCTTGCCGGCGGCCTTCACCGCCTCGATTGACACGCGCAGGTTACGCACGTCGTTCATCGCGTCGAAGATGCGGAACACGTCGATGCCGTTGACCGCCGCCTTGGCCACGAAGGCCTTGACCACGTCATCGCTGTAGTGGCGGTAGCCGAGCAGGTTCTGTCCACGTAACAGCATCTGCAGGCGGGTATTGGGCAGCGCTGCCTTGAGCTGACGCAGGCGCTCCCAGGGGTCTTCCTTGAGGAAGCGGATACAGGCGTCGAAGGTGGCGCCACCCCAGACTTCCAGGGACCAGTAGCCGACCTGGTCCAGCTTGTCGCAGATCGGCAGCATGTCTTCGGTGCGCATGCGCGTGGCCAGCAGCGACTGGTGGGCGTCGCGCAGGATGGTGTCGGTGACGGTTATTTTTTTAGCAACAGGGGTCTTAGACATTTCTCAAATCCTCACAGGCCAGCGTGGGCAGCAATGGCGGTGGCGATGGCGATGGCCAGGTGCGACGGGTTGCGTTTGATCGAGTACTCGGTCAGTTCCGGATGGCTCTCGACGAAGCTGGTGTTGAACTGTCCGCTGCGGAACTCGGGGTTGCGCAGGATCTCCTGATAATAGGCGGCGGTGGTCTTGACTCCCTGCACGCGCATGTCGTCCAGGGCGCGCAGGCCGCGATCCATCGCCTCTTCCCAGGTCAGTGCCCAGACGATCAGCTTCAGGCACATCGAATCGTAGTAAGGCGGAATGGTGTAGCCGGTGTAGATCGCCGTGTCGGTACGCACGCCGGGGCCGCCGGGGGCGTAGTAGCGGGTGATCTTGCCGAAGCTGGGCAGGAAGTTGTTCTTCGGGTCCTCGGCGTTGATGCGGAACTGCAACGCAAAGCCGCGGTGGATGATGTCTTCCTGCTTGACCGACAGCGGCAAGCCGCTGGCGATACGGATCTGCTCGCGAACGATGTCCAGGCCGGTAATTTCCTCGGTGATGGTGTGCTCCACCTGCACCCGGGTGTTCATCTCCATGAAGTACACCTCGCCCTCGGCGAGCAGGAACTCCACGGTGCCGGCGTTCTCGTAGCCCACCGCCTGCGCCGCGCGCACCGCCAGGTCGCCGATATAGGCACGCTGCTCGGGGGTCAGTTGCGGGCTGGGGGCGATCTCGATGAGCTTCTGGTTGCGTCGCTGAATCGAGCAATCGCGCTCGAACAGGTGCACCACGTTGCCGAAACTGTCGCCGAGAATCTGCGCCTCGATGTGCTTGGGATTGATGATGCACTTTTCCAGAAACACCTCGGCCGAGCCGAAGGCCTTGGTCGCCTCGGAAATCACCCGCGGGTAGGCCTGCTCCAGCTCCTCGCGGCTGTTGCAGCGGCGGATACCGCGCCCGCCACCGCCGGAGGTGGCCTTGAGCATCACCGGGTAGCCGATGCGCTCGCCCTCGCGCAACGCTTCGGCGAGGTCGACGACGTTGCCTTCGGTACCCGGGGTGACCGGCACGCCGGCCTTGATCATGCTGCGCCGGGCCTCGGTCTTGTCGCCCATGCGGCGGATCACCTCGGCGCTCGGGCCGATGAACTTGATCCCGCGTTCGGTGCAGATTTCTGCCAGCTCGGCGTTCTCCGAGAGGAAGCCGTAGCCCGGATGGAGGGCATCGCAGCCGGTTTCCACCGCCAGGTTGACCAGTTTGCGCGGGTTCAGGTAGCCGGCCAGTGGGTCGGCGCCGATGCCATGGGCCTCGTCGGCACGCTTGACGTGCAGTGCCATGCGGTCGGCGTCGGAATAGACGGCCACCGAGCGGATACCCATCTCGGCGCAGGCGCGCACGATGCGCACGGCAATCTCACCGCGGTTGGCTATCAGGATTTTCTTGATCACGAGTTTTTCCTCGGCCAGGCTCTGATGAATCGGCAGCAGACGAACGAGCAAGCCGTTCGGCGAAGGATCGCTGTCGTGCAGCAATCGCCCGATTACCCTACGCCGCGCAGCGAATTACCAAAAATTAATATTTATTTGATTGGCTATAATTAAAAACTAATACTCACACCTCTACGCCAGTTTCCAGGCATCGGCAAAGACCGCCAAACGCGGCCTCCCCACTCGCAATCGACGAGACTCATAATGCGTAAGTCCTTGATGCGCATGACATTGCGCCAGCTGCAGGTATTTCGCTCGGTGTGCGAGCAGCGCTCCTACAGCCGCGCCGCCGAGGAGATGTCGCTGACCCAGCCGGCCGTCAGCCTGCAGATTCGTCAACTGGAAGAACTGGTCGGCCAACCGCTGTTCGACTACGTCGGCAAGAAGCTCTACCTGACCGACGCAGCAGAAGCCTTACAACGCGCTGGCGCGGATATCTTCGGCCGCCTGGAAAGCCTCGACATGCAGTTGGCCGACCTGCAAGGCTCGCTGCAGGGGCAGCTGAGCCTGGCCGTCGAGTCCAGCGCGCAGTACTTCATACCTCACCTGTTCGCCGCTTTTCGCCGCGAATACCCGGAAGTCAGCCTGCAACTGGTGGTGGTCAACCACGCTCAGGCGATCAAACGCCTGAGCGCCAACCGCGACGACCTGTTGATCATGTCGCAGGTCCCGGCGGATATGGCCCTGGAGTTTCTACCCTTTCTCAATAACCCGATCATCGCCGTGGCGCCGCAGGCGCACCCGCTGTGCGCCCGCGAACCACTGAGCTTGCAGGAACTGACCAGCTGGCCACTGTTGGTGCGCGAGACGGGCTCAGGTACACGCAAGGCCTGCGAAGAGTATTGCCACCAGAAGCGCGCGCACTTCGCCCAGACCCTGGAGGTCGGCTCGCTGGAGGGGCAGCGCGAAGGAGTACTGGCCGGCCTGGGCCTGGCCCTGCTGCCGCGCCACGCGGTGCGCCGCGAACTGCAGGAGGGCCTCTTGCGCGAGCTGCCGGTCAGCGAGCTGCCGCTGCTGCGCAGCTGGTGCGTGGTGCATCCGCGCGGTAAACACCTGTCACCGGTGGCGCAGGCGTTCTTCAACTTCGTACGCAACCAGCGCAGTCAGATCAACGCACTGGCTGAGCGCTTTGCCGGGTCACTGCCTGCGTCGTCGCCAGATAATTAGCGGCAATCAACTCGGGATAGTCGGCCAATTCCTGCTGCAACAGGCGCTGTTCCGAGTAGTACTCGATCGCCCGGCGAAACTCCATGCGCCGCTGGTCGCGCAACTTGCGCCGATCTTTCGCATCACTGTTGGCGTGCGCGTGCACTTCATCCGAGTAGCGAGCCATCACATGTCTCCCAAGGCGAATAACGGGAGTCACAGGATCGACCGCCTGCATGACGCTTTGACGGCAAAGCAATGAAGCTGTGGTTACGCCAGACCGCCGACAGCGCTGGCCGCAACAGGGCGAGGATTACTGATCGTCGGCGATCTTGATCGACTTGGGCGACAGGCGCAGGCTGCGCAAGCTGCGCTTGACGCTCTTCAGGTGGTTGACCAGCGACGGGCCGCGGGCCATGGCCACGCCCATGGCGAGCACGTCGATCACTACCAGGTGGGCAATACGCGAGGTCAGCGGGGTGTAGATCTCGGTGTCTTCCTGCACGTCGATCGCCAGTACCACTGAAGCCAGGTCAGCCAGCGGGGTCTGACTCGGGCACAGGGTGATCAGCGTGGCGCCGGTTTCACGCACCAGATTGGCGGTGATCAGCAGGTCCTTGGAGCGACCGGACTGGGAGATGCAGATCGCCACATCGGTGGGTTTCAGCGTCACCGCGCTCATCGCCTGCATGTGCGGGTCGGAATAGGCCGCGGCGTTCAGCAGCAGACGGAAGAACTTGTGCTGGGCATCCGCCGCCACCGCACCGGAAGCGCCAAAGCCATAGAACTCCACGCGCTGGGCCTGGGCACAAGCGGAGATGGCCTGCTGCAGCGCCTGTGGATCGAGGTGCTCGCGCACCTCGATCAGGGTATGCAGGGTGGTATCGAAAATCTTCAGGCTGAAATCGCTGACCGAGTCGTTCTCGTGGATCGCGAACTGACCAAAGCTGGCGCCGGCAGCCAGGCTTTGCGCCAGCTTGAGCTTGAGGTCCTGAAAGCCGCCACAACCAATGGCGCGACAGAAGCGCACGATGGTCGGCTCGCTGATCCCCACGTTATGCGCCAGCTCGGCCATCGAACTGTGCATCACCGCAGCCGGGTCGAGCAGCACATGGTCGGCCACCTTGAGTTCCGACTTACGTAACAGGTGGCGCGACTGGGCTATGTGTTGCAACAAATTCACAAGAAATAGGCTCTGCTGGGGGCATTGAATCCGGCGGACGATCCTCGACCGAGTCACGACTCGGTTATGATCGGCGCAGGCCGGGTTGTAGTGATCTTGTAGTTATACTACATGGCCGCCACCCCCGCACAGGTAAACGAGTCGGAGTTCCTTCATTGAGTATTCCCTGCGACATGCTGGTGTTCGGCGGCACCGGCGATCTAGCCCTGCATAAACTGTTGCCCGCGCTCTATCACCTGCACCGCGAGGGGCGCCTGCACGCCGACATGCGCATCCTCGCTCTGGCGCGCAGCAAGCACAGCCGCGCAGCCTTCCAGGCCCTCGCCGAACGCCACTGCCGTGCTCAAGTCGCGCGCGCCGACTTCGACGCCGAAACCTGGCAGCATTTCGCTGCACGCCTCGATTACTTCGCCATGGACGCTAGCCACAGCGCCGATTTCGGCCGTTTGAGCAAACACCTGGGCAACCCCGAGGAGCGCGTGCGGGTGTACTACCTGGCCACTGCACCCGGCCTGTTCGAGGATATCGCCGCGCACCTGAAAATCGCAGGACTGGCCGGACCCAAGGCGCGCATCGTGCTGGAGAAACCCATCGGCCACTCCCTCGAGTCGGCGCAGGCGATCAATGCAACGATCGCCGCGGTATTCGACGAGTCCCGGGTGTTCCGCATTGATCATTACCTGGGCAAGGAAACCGTACAGAACCTCATGGCGCTGCGCTTCGCCAACGCCCTGTTCGAACCAATATGGCGTGCCGGGCACATCGATCATATCCAGATCAGCGTCTGCGAGACCCTCGGGGTGGAGAACCGCGGCGCCTACTACGACCATGCCGGGGCGATGCGCGACATGGTGCAGAACCACCTGTTGCAGCTGCTCTGCCTGGTAGCCATGGAGGCGCCGGTGCGTTTCGACGCCGAGGCGGTGCGCAACGAGAAAGTGAAAATCCTCGAAGCCCTGAAGCCCATCACCGGCCTCGACGTCAGGGACAAGACCGTGCGTGGCCAGTACGCCGCCGGAAAGATCGGCGGGCAGGACGTTCCGGCGTATTACTTCGAGAAAAATGTCGACAACGACAGTGATACCGAGACATTTGTTGCCATTCAGGCGGAAATAGACAACTGGCGCTGGGCCGGTGTGCCGTTTTACCTGCGCACCGGTAAACGCCTGGCAAAGAAGTCCTCGGAAATCCTCATTCAGTTCAAACCGGTGCCGCATCGGCTGTTCGGCGAAGGCGAAGCCAACCGCCTGCTGATCCGCCTGCAGCCGGAAGAGCGCATCAGCCTGCAGCTGATGGCCAAGAATCCCGGAAAAGGCATGCGCCTGAAACCGGTGGAGCTCGATCTCAACCTGGCCGACGCATTCAATAAACAGCGCCGCTGGGACGCCTACGAGCGTCTGCTGCTGGATGTCATCGAAGGCGACTCGACGCTGTTCATGCGCCGCGATGAAGTGGAGGCCGCCTGGCAATGGATTGATCCGATCATCCAGGGCTGGCACCAGCACTACCAGAGCCCGCGCCCCTATCCGGCCGGCAGCAATGGCCCGGAGCAGCTGCAAAGCTTGCTCGAGCGACATGGCCGGCAGTGGATGGAGTAGCGCAACAAACCGCCGCAGCTGACTGCAGCAGCTCAGACTAGCTGACATCAGCATCTAGTATCCGCGATGGTAACGGAGGACTGTGCGCGAATTGCAAGGCTCCGCCGATACCTCACGCCTCCGGGCAGGGAGACAGCGTATATCTCAGTAAGTTCAACAGCCCGCCTTTACCCTGACCAAACCCTTTGATTAGAATGCCGGCTCATTGCCATTATTATTCTAAATAAACTGGCAAAAGGATGTTTATATTTCATCAAGGAATAAAGGAATGATGATCAAACGCTGCCTGGTACTCTCTATCGCTGCCGTACTGACTGGCTGCCAAGCCACTGGCGAGCAGTACCAAGCCGATGTCTTCGACGCGAGTCAGGTCAACACTCAGCAAGAAGCCAAAACCGTTAAAATCCTGACGGTTTCCCCCTCCAAGATCAAAGTCAGCAACGAGAAAAACCAGAAAGCCGCCATGATGGTCGGTGGCCTGCTGGGCGCTATTGGCGGCGCGGCGCTGGGCGCACAGAATCACCGTGATACCGCAATAGTGGGCGGCGTTGCAGGTGGTGCTGCAGGCGCAATGGCCGGCTCGCTGGTCAGCGATACCTCCCTGGTGCCAGGCGTGCTGATCGGTTACTCGGAAAACGGTAAGATTTTCACCTCTGCCCAGGTCGGCCGTCCTTGCGAATTCAAAATTGGCGAAATCTCGCTGATGGTAATGATGCTGTCCAACGAAACACGCATCCAGCCAAACGCAACCTGCCCCGAACCGACCAAGAGCTGAGGGCGCACAGATGAAACATATTGTTCTGGGCTCCGCCCTGGCCTTGTTATCCCTGCCGGCATTGGCCAACCAGTTCGACCAGTTGTACCAAATCGAACAGCAAACCAAGCAAGCTGAAGCGAATGCCGCAGCCGAGCGCACTCGCCAGGCCGTTGCCGAGCAGGCACGTGCTGACGCGCGCGATGCTGCTAATCGCCGTCAACGCGCCGCCGTACAACAAGCTGCACAACAGAAAGCTCTGGCACAACGTCAGGCACAAGAGTCCGAAAACAAGCGCGTTCGCAGCCGTGAAGAAGGCTTTGAGGACGAACTGCGGGCACTCGAACTGGAAGAGCGCAGACTTGAACTGCAGGCTAAACGCGCCCGCGCAGCTCGGGCGAACGACTACATCGATGCCGAGTTGCGCGAGAGCGCGGCACGAACCGACGTGATCCAGTCGGACGCGGATGCTTCGCGCAACCTGAGTTCGGGCACTAAAGCCTTGCTGGAAGACTCCGGCAAAGCCGAGGTCAATCGCTCCACTCGCCTGTTCGGCGAGTAACCCCCGACACTTCCCCTGGCACCCGCCGGGGGGAGGCTTTCGAGAGAGCTCATCATGCTGCGTTTAATCACCCTGGCCGCCACTGCCATGCTGCTGGCTGCCTGCAAAGAAGATAAAGCCCCCGAATTCCCCAGCGTTGATCTGCACGGACGCTTGGTAGTCGACCAGGAGATGACCAGTCGCCGCCAGGCACAGGGCATTCAAGGCGAATACTTCAAGCGCGTGCTGACCGTTAACGGTCAGGACATGGCGTTTGCTGAGTTTCTCACGCAGTACTGCGCGGACAGCAATACGCGTAATGAAACCTGCCAGAAAGCCGTACGCATCAAGAGGATCGATGAGGTCAGCGGCGCCACTCGTTTCCTTCCCAACGGGCTTTGACCCCGCCGCGTGCGCTTGCCCAACAGGCGCACGCCACCCCAGATAACACCATCCACGTGCCGCTAGAAAACCTTGATCTGATCACGTAGCACCTCGACAAACTGCTCCGCCGGTACCGGCCTGCCGATCAGATAGCCCTGAATTTCATCGCAGTGGTGCGCCTTGAGGAAGTCCATCTGCGCCTGGGTTTCCACCCCTTCGGCGACTACCTTCAGCTCCAGGCTATGGGCCAGGGCGATGATCGCCCGGGTGATGGCGGCATCTTCACCGCCCGCTGACAGGTCGCGGATGAAGGTCTGATCGATCTTCACGTAATCCACCGGGAAACGCTTGAGGTAACTGAGCGAAGAATAGCCAGTGCCGAAGTCATCAATCGCCAGTTTGACCCCCAGGGCACGCAGCTGATGGAAGGTGCTGATGACACTTTCGACGTTCTCCATCAACTGGCTTTCGGTGAGTTCCAGCTCGAGGAAATGCGCCTCCAGGTCGGTTTCCTCGAGTACCTGGCGCACCAGGCTGGTCAGATTGCCCTGACGCAGTTGATGCACCGACAGGTTCACCGAGACGCGGATCTGCGCCAGCCCCTGACGCTGCCATTCGCGCGCCTGCCGGCACGCCTCACGCAGGACGAACTCACCGATGGGTGCGATCAGGCCGGTTTCCTCGGCTAGGCCGATGAAGTCGCCGGGGGGCACCAGACCCAGCAGCGGATGACGCCAACGCACCAGCGCCTCGGCACCATTCAGGCTGTCATCGGCCAGGCATAGCTTGGGCTGGTAGAACACTTCCAGCTGCCCCTCATCGATGGCCTTGCGCAACTGCGTCTCCAGTTGCAGGCGCTCCAGGGTGCAGGCTTGCAGGTTATCGGTGAAGAATTGGAAGGTGTTGCCGCCCAAATGCTTGGCGTGCTGCATGGCCATGTTGGCCTGGCTGATCAGCGCGGAGATTTCCCGCGCATTGTCCGGCCACAGACTGATGCCAACGGACGCACTGATCACCAACTCCTGATCGCCAACCGTCATCGGTACCCGCAGCTTGGCCAGCAGACGACTGGCCATGCGCGCCAGGCTGGAAAGGCTACCGTAGGAGTCGAGCAACACCCCGAACTCGTCGCCCGACAAGCGCGCCAGGGTGTCGGCCTCGGGTACCGCCTGGCTCAGGCGACGGCTCATCTGCCGCAGCAACTGATCGGCCACGTCATGGCCGAGGCTGTCATTCAGCAGCTTGAAGCGATCCAGATCAATGTGTAGCAAGGCCAGGCTGCGGCCACTCTGGCGCGCGCGCTGGCTGGCGTCGTGCAGGCGCTCGCGGAACAGGCTGCGATTGGCCAGACCGGTCAACTGATCGTAATGCGAGAGGTAGCGCAGGCGCTCTTCAGACTCGCGCCGCGACGTAAGATCGGCGAAGAAGCCCACCACATGACTGACATTTCCCCGTGAGTCGCGTACTACATTCAGCTGCAACCACTGCGGGTAGAGCTCGCCGTTCTTGCGCGCCTCGAGCAATTCGCCCTGCCAGCTACCACACTGCTCCAACTCCAGACGGATCAGCTGGTACTGCTGGCGCGCCTCGCGACTGCTGATAAAGCTGATCACGCTTTTACCGATCAACTCATCCTGGCGGTAGCCGGTGACTTGCCTGAACGCCCGATTGACCGCCAACAGGCGGTAGTCAGGGTCGAGAATCACGATGCCTTCGCTGGCCGCCTCGAACACCGTGGCAGCCAGCTGCTGCTGCTGTTCCTGCTGCTTGCGCGCACTGATATCGCGCCGCGTGCCGAGCATGCGCAGCACCCGTCCCCGGGCGTCATGCTCCACCGCGCGACCACGGTCTTCGATCCACACCCAGTGCCCGGCGGCGTGCTTGATGCGGTACTCGATCTGGTAACCGTCGGTACGCCCCTTCATGTGCTCGACCAGGGCGCGGCGCAGGACCGGCAGGTCGTCCGGATGCAGGCGCGGCTTGAGATCGCGCAACATGACCTGAACCGCGCCGGGTTCGAGACCGAAAATTTCCTTGAGTTGGGAGTGGTGTACCTGATCGCTTTGCAGGTCCCAATCCCACAAGCCCAATTCGCTGGCTTCCAGGGCCAGGGCCAGACGCGCCTGACTCTTGCTCAGGGCATGCGTGGTTTCGTCCAGCTCCAGGGTGCGTTCAGCCACACGCATTTCCAGCTCGCGGTGGGCACCACGCAACTCGCGCTCGGCCCGCCGGCGCTGTTCGATTTCTCGCGCCAGCTCGACATTCAGACCTTCGGCCCGCAGCTTGGCATGCTCCAGGTTGCCGATCAGCGCCAGATTCTGGAAGCGTTGCAGCAGACTGCGCTGTACCAGGCGGTTAACCTGCCAGGCCACCACCAGCAGCGCCAACAGCAAAATACCGTCCAGCAGGCCCCAAGCGCGCTGCAAGGCGTTGTCGCTGAGCAGCAGATAGGCCCCCGAGGGCAGCAGACAGGGCACGGCGAAGGTCAGAAATGCCGACAGACTCACCGCATAAGCGACGCTGGCGGAGAGAATCGCCGCGGCAATCAGTCCGTAGACCAGGGCCTGCTGGTAGAACACATCGACTGGCACCAGGAAGATGGCGGCAAAGGCCAGGGTCAGACCGGACGCGAGGGCGCCAAACAGGAAATTTCGCCGCCAGTGCGGATGGGCCTGACGACTCGGCGGCGCGGCATTGAACGCGGTGACCTGTACCAGACGCAAGACGGCGAGCAACACCAACCAGATCAGCCAACCGGATAGCAGCCAGCGATTTTGTGGCGTCCACAGCAGGTAGGCGCAGGCCAGGCCATTGAGCAACATGAATAGGGTCGGTACCCGTGAGCCCTGGTAGAGCAGGCGGGTACGCTCGACAGCAATACCAGTGACGAATTGCTGATCGATCTCGTGCGAAGTGTCCAGCGTCAACTCGGCTACTGCGGCGCTCGTGAGGGCAGTCATAGGCGATATTCTTATTAAGGGTTGCCTAGGCGTCGGCGGAGCATACCCGAGCTAGAGCCAGCGCCCAAGATCGATGAACGCGATTTCCCCGCCGGCCGGCCTAACTTTTTACGGGGCGCGGCCCGGCAAGCATTGGCCGTGCTGGTGACCTGCCAGTCGTCAGTTGCTCACGGTGTGCTCATCTGCGGTTTGCCCTGCCTGCGCCCGCCCCCTAGAATGCCGCGATGCGCGACGATCTCTCTCTTCTGCTGAACTCCCTCAACGATGCTCAACGCCAGGCCGTAGCGGCCGGTTTGGGCCGTCAGTTGGTCCTGGCCGGTGCTGGCTCCGGCAAAACCCGTGTGCTGGTGCACCGTATCGCCTGGCTGATCCAGGTGGTCAACGCCTCACCGCACAGCATTCTGTCGGTGACCTTCACCAACAAGGCCGCCGCCGAGATGCGTGCGCGCATCGAACAGATGCTCGGTATGAATCCGGCCGGCATGTGGGTCGGCACCTTCCACGGTCTGGCCCATCGCCTGCTGCGGTCGCACTGGCAGGAGGCCGGCCTGGCGGAAAACTTCCAGATCCTCGATTCCGACGACCAGCAACGCCTGGTCAAGCGGGTGATCCGCGAACTGGGCCTGGACGAGCAGCGCTGGCCAGTGCGCCAGGCCCAGTGGTTTATCAACGGGCAGAAGGACGAAGGCCTGCGTCCGCAGCATATTCAGCCCGGCGGCGACCTGTTCCTCGCCACCATGCTGAAAATCTACGAAACCTACGAAGCGGCCTGCGCCCGCGCCGGGGTCATCGACTTCTCCGAGTTGCTACTGCGCGCCCTCGACTTGTGGCGCGACAAGCCGGGCCTGCTCGAGCACTACCAGCGGCGCTTCCGGCATATCCTGGTCGACGAATTCCAGGACACCAACGCCGTGCAGTACGCCTGGCTACGCCTGCTGGCCAAGGACGGTGACAGCCTGATGGTAGTGGGCGACGATGACCAGTCGATCTACGGCTGGCGCGGGGCCAAGATCGAAAACATTCACCAGTACAGCCGCGACTTCCCGGACGCCGAAACCATCCGCCTGGAGCAGAATTACCGCTCCACCGCCGGCATCCTCAAGGCCGCCAACGCACTGATCGCCAACAATCAGGGGCGCCTGGGCAAGGAACTGTGGACCGAGGACGGCGATGGCGAGCCGATCAGCCTGTACGCCGCCTTCAACGAACACGACGAAGCCCGCTACGTGGTCGAATCGATCGAGGACGCCCTGCGCAAGGACGGCCTCAAGCGCAGCGAAATCGCCATCCTCTACCGCTCCAACGCTCAGTCGCGGGTACTCGAAGAGGCGCTGCTGCGCGAGAAGATTCCCTACCGCATCTACGGCGGTCAGCGCTTCTTCGAGCGCGCCGAGATCAAGAACGCCATGGCCTACCTGCGCCTGCTCGAAGGTCGCGGCAACGACGCCGCGCTGGAGCGGGTGATCAACGTGCCGGCGCGCGGGATCGGCGAGAAGAGCGTCGAGGCGATCCGCGAGTACGCCCGCGGCCATGACGTCTCCATGTGGGAGGCGATCGGCCTGATGCTCGCCGGCAAGGTCCTGCCCGGCCGCGCCTCCGGCGCCCTGGCCGGCTTTATCGAGTTGATCGAGAACCTCGCCGCCAAGGCGCTGAGCATGCCGCTGCACCTGATGACCCAGACCGTCATCGAGCAGAGCGGCCTGATCGCCTACCACAAGGCGGAAAAAGGCGAAAAAGCCCAGGCTCGTATCGAGAACCTGGAAGAACTGGTCAGCGCCGCGCGCGCCTTCGAGAACGACGAAGGCGACGAGCAGTCGCCGTTGCAGGCCTTCCTCGGCCATGCCTCACTGGAAGCCGGCGACACCCAGGCAGCGGAAAACGAAGACAGCATCCAGTTGATGACCCTGCACAGCGCCAAGGGTCTGGAGTTCCCCCAGGTGTTTCTGGTCGGCGTGGAAGAAGGCCTGTTCCCGCACAAGATGAGCCTGGAAGAACCTGGCCGCCTCGAAGAAGAGCGGCGCCTGGCCTATGTCGGCATCACCCGCGCCATGCAGAAGCTGGTGATCACTTACGCCGAGACCCGTCGCCTGTACGGTAGCGAGACCTATAACAAGGTGTCGCGCTTCGTCCGCGAGATTCCGCCCGCACTGATCCAGGAAGTGCGCCTGTCGAACAGCGTCACCCGGCCCATGGGCTCAGGCAATCGCGGCATGAGCGGCGGCAGTATGTTCGCCGGCAGCGCCGTGCCGGATACCGCCTTCAGCCTCGGCCAGCGTGTACAACACAGCCTGTTCGGCGAAGGCACCATCCTCAACTTCGAGGGCGGCGGCGCGCAGGCGCGGGTACAGGTGAACTTCGAAAGCGAAGGCAGCAAATGGCTGATGCTCAGTTACGCCAAGCTGGAAGCACTGTAAGAATTGGCGCCAGTTGGAATAGGGACACACTTTAAATAATGAGGCCTGCTGGACTTGCCTCTCGGGGCCGCGCTAAAAACGTGTCCGCCAATACACCCCACATTCAAAGATGCTGAGCGTTTCAGCTCGCTCTAAAAATAATACAGGGAAGAAAGCATGAAATATCCATTGTTCCTGGCTGCACTGATCGCCTCGAACGTTACCCTCGCAGACAATTTCAATGGGCCTTATCTGGGTGCCTACAGCGGCTACAGCTGGAGCGAAGATGAAGGCAAGGGCCAGTTTCAGACCACCGGGGTAAAAAGCAACTGGGCGCAAACCACCAACCCCAGAGGCATCCAGTACGGTCTCTTGGCAGGCTATAACTGGACCTTTGAAAATAATCTGTTGCTCGGAATAGAGGCCGACTACGAAGGCCGCGCCGATGACACCGACCGCGATTATCAGGCCTTTAACGGACAGCCTGATCCGTCTTATCACGCCACGACTGAGTTGACTGAGGCCGGATCGCTAAGAGGCCGCGCAGGCTATCTCTTCAACAAGCAGTTCCTGCTTTATGCCACCGCAGGCTACTCGGCGGTACGGGTCGAAAGAACCTGGCAGGACACACTGGCCCAAGTGAAGGAATCACATACCCGCTGGCAAGACGGCTGGGTGGCTGGCGTTGGCGCAGAATACCTGCTGAACGCCAATATCTCCGCGCGACTGGAATACCGCTACGCGGACTACGGTACGGAAATGGTGCCCGCCAACCTGTGGGGCGAAGAGTACAAGCAGCGCTTGACCAGCCAAGCGCTACAGGCGGGTATTGCCTACCAGTTCTAACGAACGGCAGCCTCAAGTAAGCTCAAGAATCTACCTCCTAGGCAGTGCACTGTGGAAAGAAGCCTTTTCCACAGCTGGAGTGCGAGTCGTCTTGCAAGTGCTCAATCAAGACGACGCTCCAGCGCTAAACACTCCTTGAGCTGCTTGGTAATAGCTGCCGCATAAATAAGACAGACATTTAAGGATGCCTCGATGAATCACCGCAACCTTCTCGGCGCCACCCTGGCCCTGCTGGCCGCCCTCGGCCTGGCTGGCTGCAATGACGAAAAAGCCAGCCCCGAGCAAGCCGCTGTCGCGCCGGTGCAGAGTTTTCAGTGGAAGATGGTCACCGCCTGGCCGAAGAACTTTCCCGGCCTGGGCACCGCCGCCGAACGCCTGGCCGAGCGGGTCGCGACCATGAGCAACGGCCGCCTGACCATCAAGGTCTACGCCGGCGGCGAGCTGGTGCCGCCGCTGGAGGTGTTCGACGCGGTGTCACGCGGCACCGCCGAGCTCGGTCACGGCGCCGCCTATTACTGGAAGGGCAAGGTGCCGGCCGCGCAATTCTTCACCGCCGTGCCGTTCGGCCTGTCGACCTCGGAAATGAACGCCTGGCTGAGCAAGGGTGGCGGTCAGCAGCTGTGGGACGAGGCCTATGCCCCCTTCGGCGTGAAGCCCATGGCCGTGGGCAATACCGGCATGCAGATGGGCGGCTGGTACAACAAGGAAATCAATTCACTGGATGACCTCAAGGGCCTGAAGATCCGCATGCCGGGCCTCGGCGGCGAAGTGCTCAACCGCCTCGGCGCGACCACC
The DNA here is from genome assembly GCF_000498575.2 of Pseudomonas taeanensis MS-3. GTDB lineage: Bacteria > Pseudomonadota > Gammaproteobacteria > Pseudomonadales > Pseudomonadaceae > Aquipseudomonas > Aquipseudomonas taeanensis. The sequence continues at coordinate 704,264 of NZ_AWSQ01000001.1, read as the reverse complement.
GTCAACCTGCCGGGCGGCGAGGTGTTCACCGCCCTGCAGACCAACGCCATCGACGCCACCGACTGGGTCAGCCCCTACAACGACCTGGCCTTCGGCCTGCACAAGGCGGCCAAGTTCTACTACTACCCGGGCTGGCAGGAACCCCAGGCGGTGTTGGAGCTGCTGATCAATCAGAAAGCCCTGGACGGCCTGCCGGCCGATTTGCAGGCGATCCTCACCGAGGCGACCCGCGCGGCCAACCAGGACATGCTGGACGACTACGTCTATCACAACGCCCTGGCCCTGGATGAACTGAAGAAACAGGCCACCCTGCTCAAGCGTTTCCCCGACGAGGTGCTCGACGCCATGCACTTCGAGGCCGAAATAGTACTCGGCGAACTGGCCGCGCAGAACGAACTGAACGGGCGTATCTGGGCCTCGATGAAAGCCTTCCAGGCCCAGGTCAGCCAGATGCACCAGCTGTCCGAGAAGGAGTTGTACAACTGGCGTTGAGCCAGCCATCCAAGCCAGGCCGTAGCCCGGATGAAATCCGGGAATAACCGCGGTGCGGCCAGCCCTGGTCCATCCAGAGGCACCGATAGGGATGGACAGCAGCCATTCATATACAAACGGAGCCTCTCGGCTCCGTTTGTCGTTTGCAGCCACCGCTAGCCCACTGCCGGCCCATACTCGAAAGCGAGGTGAGCCGATGAAAAAACCGACTGTTAATGCCGAGCAGATCCTCGACGCGGCGCTGCAACTGGCCGATGACTGCGGCTGGGAGCGCCTGCACCTGTTCGAGGTGGCAGAACACCTGGGCGTCGGTCTGGACGCCATTGCCGCGCATGTTCGCGACAAGGATCAACTGGTCGAAACCTGGTTCGACCGTGCCGACCGCGCCCTGCTGGCCCGCGCCAAAGCTGCCGACCTGATCGCCCTGACGCCTGCCAAGTGCCTGGAGGAGCTGCTGATCGCCTGGCTCGACAGCCTGGCTGCACACCGCGCGGTAACCGGACAGATGCTGCTCTACAAACTCGAACCCGGGCATCTGCACCTGCAGGTGTTGGGCCTGTTACGCATCAGCCGCACCGTGCAATGGTGGCGCGAGGCCGCCCGGCGGGAAAGCCTGTACCTGCATCGCATTGCCGAGGAAAGCCTGCTCAGCGGTGTCTACCTGCGCTGCTTTATTCACTGGCTGCGCCATTCCGAAGAAGACCCAGCGGAGTTCCGCGCCCTGCTGCGGCGGCAGTTGCGCGGCGGCCCGCTGTTGATGCTGCTGCGCCAGACCTAGCAGGCTAGTGGGTTGGCAAATTCGCCATAAACACAGCCAGGCGCTGCTCGGTCGGCCACGACGATTGTTGCAGCCCAGCCTGCACGCCGGCGAAGACGCAGGCCTGCTTGTTCTGACTGAACTGGTTGATGCCGTGCACGCGCAGAATCGGCACGCTGAAACCGACAATAGCCCCGAGCATGCTGCCGATAGAGTCGATCGGGGCACCGGCGATCGCTCAGAGTTGCGCCGGTTTTGCTCATGCGCCTGACTTGCGCCGGCAAACGCTGCCGCTCGTCGAATACCTCGATCCGAGCCTAGGCATGTACCGCCTCCTCGCCCCAGGCAAAGGCTTTGGGGCTTTACATGACAACGGCGCCTCAGCAGACGGTGGTGAAGAGTATCCGCGTGGCTGTCGCTGGCACCGCTACAGCTAAAAAGCAAAAGCTCGAAACACTCTGCGGCTGGCCTTCGTCATGCAGGACGTGCAAGATGCCGCGCGTAGTTCCACAAACCGAGAGCATCTCCATCATGCAGCGTTTCCTCAGCATCGCCCTGGTTATCTGCCTGGCGCTAACGTTCAGTTTCGAAGCCCATGCCAAGCGCTTTGGCGGTGCTAAATCCTTCGGCTCCGCGCCGAGCCACCAGACTCGCCAGACCTCGTCGCAACCGGCCGCCAGCACCACCGCCGCCGGTCGCCAACCCGCCGCCGCCAGCGGTGCCTCGCGTTGGCTCGGCCCACTGGCCGGTTTGGCCGCCGGTGGCCTGCTCGCCTCGATGTTCATGGGTGATGGCTTCGAAGGCCTGCAGATCATGGACATGCTGATCTTCGGCCTGATCGCCTTCCTGCTGTTCCGTTTCCTAGCCGCCCGTCGCCAACGCAGCCAGCCCATGGCCGCCAATGGCGCACCCTACCAGCGCGAGATGCCGGCCGCTGCCAGCCCGATCTTCGGCGGCAGCGCGGCGGCGATCAAACCGGTGATCAATGCGCCAGCCTGGTTCAACGAGCAAAGCTTCATTGCCGCCGGCCGCGAGCACTTCCTCAGTCTGCAACAGCACTGGGATGCCAACGAGATGGAGCAGATCGCCGAGTTCGTCACTCCTCAGTTACTCAGCTTCCTGACTCAGGAACGCGCCGACCTGGGCGACGGCTTCCAGTCCACCTATATCGACAACCTCGAAGTGCAGCTGGACGGCGTCGATGACACGGCCGACAAGACTGTCGCTACCCTGACCTTCGTCGGCCAGGCCAAGACCTCGCGCTTCGACCAGGGCGAAAGCTTCAGCGAAAGCTGGCGCCTGGAGCGCGCAGCAGGCGACAACCAGCCGTGGCTGGTGGCGGGCATTCGCCAGAACTGATCGGTTCGTTTGCTCAAAAAACCCCAGGCAAGCCTGGGGTTTTTTATGCCGGTATGCTCAACAACCGACACTCAGCGGTGTCCCTTCGGCCGCGGCCGACCGACACGATGCGGCTGGCGCTGGGCGATCGAGCGGCGCCAATAGAAGATCGGCGGCGCCGACGGCCTAGGCGGGCCCTTGCGGACAGAGCTCACAGACTTCGGCACGCGGCACCAATTTGAGAAACTGATCGGTGCTCATATGCACCAGGCTCTCGTGATCGCCGGCCTCGAAATAAATATCCTGCTGTCGGGTCAACTGCGGATCGACCCGCATGCTCATCCCGTAAGGTTCACCTACCGCCGGTACAGCGCCCAGCTCACAATCCTTGAACAGACCCGCAATAGTGGACTCGTTGGTGAGCTGCCAATGCTCGGCCCCTTTGCACACCATGCTCATATCCAGGTGCCGACTGGCCGGCAGCACCGCCATCAGGTAGTGGCCCTGGCGATCATCCAGAATCACCGGCTTGGCCAGACGCTCTGCCGGAATGTTGGCCACCCGCGCCGACTCCAGACTCCCTGCCGAATGCGGGTGTGGCACCAGATCGAACTGACACTGCGCCTGTTCCAGGCTGCGCTGTAAGGTTGCTGCCATATGCATGATTCACCTCCCGTTGCTCACCCATACCCAGAGTGGCTGGCTAAGCGACAATCCCATGCTTAAATTTTAGTCCGCGTGCCCGCGTCAGGCTGCAACACTTGGTGCTAGACGGGTGCCCTCGACAGCAGTACTGGGTCTATCTGTAGAGGCGCAAACCCAGTGCGCATCCCTATGCACTCTCAGCCGAGGGAACGGCCCTGCAACCAGAACCCACCGGCGCAGCGCACGATGCTTTTTATTCCTGACGCCAGCTACTGTATAAAGCGCATCAACATGCATTGAGGGCCTATTGCCGTGGAAGAAGTCATCGAACAACTGCGCGAAATGAACGAACCCGTGCCGGTGCCTCTGGAGCTACCGGATGAGGAAACCCTGGTGGAAATCCAGGAGCAGATCCTGATCCACCTGCCCTACGGACTGCGCGAGTTCCTGCTCCAGGTCAGCGATGTGGTCTACGGCCGCCTGGAGCCGGTTACTGCTGCCGACCCGCAGTCACACACCTATCTGCCGGAAGTGGCCTCGATGGCCTGGTCGCTGGGCGTACCGCGCGAACTGGTGCCGATCTGCGAGGATCGAGGCAACTACTACTGCGTCGAAGAGGACGGCACTGTATTGCTGTGGGAAGGTGAGACCGGCGAGCTCAACGAAGACGAGACCTGGGAGTCGGTCTGGCACTGGGTCCGCGACATCTGGCTGGAGAGCTGAGCACCTGGCCCGGGCTGCGCAGCGCGCGGCCCGAGGCTCAGCCCTCAACCTAAACCGCGCGCCGCGCTGTCCAAATCCAGCAGATTGAGCAGGAATTGGCCGAAGAAGCTCAGATCCTGCTCAATCGCCGCTCGCGCGCCCCTGCCATCGCCCGCCAACAAGGCTTTCAGAACGTCCTCATGAAAGTCGTTGAGGCGTAGTAACAGGTCCGCCTCGGTAAACAGACGGTTGAAAAACGGCCCGACCTGCAGCCATAAGCTCTCGATCATGCGCAGTAGAATCGGATTGCCGCAGGCGCGGTACAGAGTCATGTGGAACTGGCTGTTGTCCTTCAGGTAGCCCTGCACATCGCGCTGCTCCAGCGCCTGTTCCATACGCACGATGCAGCCGTGCAGCAGCGCGATCTCAGCCTCGCCGATACGCGGTGCGGCCTGTTCGACCGCCAAACCCTCCAGACTCAGGCGCACCAGGGAAATCTGCTGGAAGCGCTCACGGGTCATCGCCGGTACCCGTACCGAACGTTGCTGTTCGCCTTCCAGGGCGCCTTCGGCGACCAAGCGTTGCAGCGCCGCACGCACCGGCATCGGGCTGGTGCCCCAGGCGGCCGCCAGGTCGCGGATTTTCATCCGCTCGCCGGGCTGAAAACGCCCCGCCAGCAGCGCCTCGCGGATTCGTTGGTAGAGTTGCTCCTGCAGGTTGTCGGCCATGTCCGGGTCACCCTGCACATGTCGGCGGCGCCGGCAGTTGGTTGAGGGTCAGAAGACAGTTACGCATGGGTTATTCCTTAGCGCTCAGGGCGCCTTGTTCTCGATTAGACAATTACCGCCATCCACCACCAGCACTTCGCCGGTGATGTAACTGGCTTCAGGGGATGCCAGGAAGACCACGGCTCCGGCAACCTCCTCTGGACGCCCGGCGCGTCCCAGGGGAGTGTACGACGCAGCGCGCTGCTCTTGGTCGGTGCTCGAGCCGGTGGCGATCCATCCGGGTGCCACGCTGTTCACCGTAATGCCCTGTTTGGCCACCTCCAGCGCCAAGCCCATACTCAAGCCAAGCAGACCGGCCTTGGCCGCGCTATAGGCCGCTTCGCCGCGGTTGCTGCCACGGGTACCGGTGGTCGAGCTGATGTTGACGATGCGTCCGTAACCTCGGGCCTGCATACCCGGCAGCAGGGCGCGGGTGAGCAGGAAGCTGGTGGTCAGGTTGCGCGCCAGCGACAGGTTCCAGGTCGCCAGATCCATCGCCGCCACCTCGGCGAACGGCTCCGGGCTGCCCTGCATGGCCATGCCGGCGTTGTTCACCAGAATGTCGACGTGACCGAACTGCGCTACAGCCCAGGCAGCCAGCTCCGCCACCTGCGCTTCGTCAGTCAGGTCAGCCACCAGGGCACGGGCGTCTATCCCTTCTGCCTGCAACTCGGTCGCCCTCTGCTGGATACGCGCACTGCTGGCCGTCAACAGCACGCGCACGCCTGCGCGGCCGAGTCGGCGCGCAATGGCCATGCCGATGCCACTGTCACTTCCAGCTCCGCTCACCAGAGCAACCTGCCCCTGCCACGCTGACTCAGCCACCTGACTTCCTTTTGTGATCACAAAACAAACAAAATACTAACAAATACCCGTACATCTGCCAGCAATTGACAGTTTTGTGATCACAAAATAAGAATGTGCAGAAATTCGAACGAGGTGTTTTGAAATGACTGCCAGTGGTATCAGCGAAACCGCCGTGGAAGCCTTCGTCGCTCGCGAGCGCCAATGCTTCCTCGAGCAGAACCCAAAGTCCGTGGCGCTGGCCGAACGCGCCCGTCACTCACTGTACGGTGGCGTGCCGATGCACTGGATGGCCGACTGGTCGACCCCCTGCCCGCTGTTCGTCGAGCGCGCCAAGGGTGCGCGCTTCTATGACGTGGATGGCCATGAGTACATCGACTTCTGCCTGGGCGACACTGGCAGCATGTTTGGTCACTCGCCGGCGCCGATCGCCAAGGCCCTGGCTGAACAAGGCGACAACGGCCTGACCACCATGCTTCCCGGCGAGGATGCGGTAATCGCCGGCGAACTGCTGGCCGAGCGCTTCGGCCTGCCCTACTGGCAGGTGGCGACCACCGCCACCGACGCTAACCGCTTCGTCGTACGCTGGAGCCGTGCCATCACTCAGCGCAAGGTGTTGCTGGTGTTCGATGGCTGCTACCACGGCACCGTGGACGACGTCATGGTGCGTTGCCGCGACGGCGAGACGGTGCATCGTGCCGGCCTGATCGGCCAGGCCTACGACCTCACCGAACACAGCCGCTCGATCCCGTTCAACGACGTGGCGGCGCTGGAAGCCGCGCTGGCCCAAGGCGACGTGGCGGCCCTACTGTGCGAGCCGGCGATGACCAATATCGGCATGGTGCTGCCGGCACCGGGCTTCATGCAGCAGTGCCGCGAATTGACGCGTAAATATGGCAGCCTGCTGATCATCGACGAAACCCACACCATTTCCACCGATATCGGTGGCTGCACCCGGCTGTGGAACCTAGACCCGGACTTCTTCGTGGTCGGCAAGCCGATCGCCGGCGGTGTGCCCTGCTCGGTGTTCGGCTGCAGCGCCGCGATGGCCGACGCCATGCACATCGCGCAGCAGCGCGCGCATGAGCCGGGCCGCGACGCCAGCGCAAGCGGCCACGGCCACAGCGGCATGGGCACCACCCTGTCGGCCAACGCCCTGGCCATGCACTGCATGCGCGCCAACCTGGAACAGGTGATGACCCAGGCCGCCTACGACCACATGCTGCCGCTGGCCAAGCGCCTGGCCGGCGGCTTGCGCCACCTGATCGGAAAACACCAGCTCAACTGGTCGGTGACCGAACTGGGCGCGCGCTGCGAATTCCAGTTCTGCGCGGAGCCGCCGAAGACTGGCGCCGAGGCCGAAGCGGCCTTCCACGACAGCCTGCAGATGGCCCTGCATTTGTATTTGATCAACCGCGGCATTCTCATCACCCCGTTCCACAACATGACCCTGTGCTGCCCGGACACCTGCGCAGCCGATGTCGACAGGCTGATCACCACCCTGGATCAGGCGCTGGGTGAATTGCTGGCCATGCCCGTCGCCCGCGAATAAGCCAGGGCGAGGGCGCGACATGGCGTAGCCCGGCTGCCATGGGGCTCGGTCAACCCATCCCGGATTGCATCCGGGCTACATACATAAGACATAGGCGCCCAAGCCGGCGCCCACGAGGTTTACATGCATTTCGCCACGTTTCAGGAAGCCGAAGACTTCCTCAGCCAACACCCCGAGGTGCGCAGCATCGAGCTGTTTATCATCGATGCCAACGGCGTGCCGCGCGGCAAGCTGCTGCACCGCGATGAACTGTTGGCGATGTATAAAAGCGGCCGCCCACTGCCGAGCACCATCCTCGGCCTGACCATCAATGGCGAGGATGTCGAAGACAGCGGCCTGGCCTGGGAGGTTGGCGATGCCGATTGCTGGACCTATCCACTGCCCGGCAGCCTGTGCCTGCAACCCTGGCGCGCACAGCCGACCGGCCAGTTGCAGGTAAGCATGCACCCCAGCCAGGGCCTGCCGGCCGCCGTCGCCGACCCGCGGCATGTGTTGGCCAGGGTGATCGACAGCCTCAAGGTCGACGGCTATCACCCGGTGATGGCGGTGGAGTTGGAGTTCTATTTGCTCGACCGTGAACGCGGCGAGCAGGGTCGCCCGCTGCCGGCTCGGCAGGGCAACGGTCTGCGGCCCCAGGCTACCCAGGTCTATGGCGTCTATGAACTGGAGCAGCTGCAACCCTTCCTCGACGAGCTGTACGCCGCCTGTGACGTGCAGGGGCTGCCGGTGCGCACGGCGATTTCCGAGTACGCGCCGGGCCAGGTCGAAATCACCCTGGAGCACCGCGCCGATGCGCTGCAGGCCATCGACGAAGGCATCCGTTACAAGCGCCTGGTCAAGGGCGTGGCGAATAAACTGGGCTTGCAGGCCTGCTTCATGGCCAAGCCATTCGGCGACCTGGCCGGCAACGGCATGCACCTGCACGTCAGCCTGGCCGACGCGCAGGGCAACAACCTGTATGCCAGCGAAGCGCCCAGCGGCACCCCGCTGCTGCGCCACTCCATCGGCGGCATGCTGAGCACCCTGCTCGACTCGCTGGCGCTGTTCTGTCCCAACGCCAACTCGTTCCGCCGCTTCCAGGCCAACAGCTATGCGCCGCTGGCCAAGAACTGGGGGGTGAACAACCGCACCGTGTCGTTGCGCGTGCCAGGTGGGCCGGCCTTCAGCCGACATATCGAACACCGCATCTGCGGCGCCGATGCCAACCCCTATCTCGCCGCCGCGGCCGTGCTCGCCGGCATCCATCTGGGCATCCGCAAACAGATCGACCCGGGCGCGCCGATCGAAGGCAACGGTTATGCACAGGCCACGGAGTTCCTGCCCACCGACTGGCTCAGTGCCCTACGCGCGCTGGAGCACTCGAGCTGGGCCCGCGAAGCCCTGGGCGCGGAGTTCATCAAGGTGTTCCTGGCGATCAAGTACCACGAATATCGTCAGTTCATGGGCGAAGTCGGCGAGCAGGACTGGCGCTGGTACCTCAGCCAAGCCTGATTCAACGCGCGCCGCGCAAAGTGACCAGCTTTACCTAAACTGGACTGACCACCGCCCATCTGGAGGATCGCCCCATGAGCACCCCTGTTGTCCTGATCACCGGCGCCGCTGGCGGCCTCGGCCGCGCTATTGCCAAGCGTTTCTCGCAGAGCCGCTGGCGGGTCACCGGCACCGATGTCGACAAGAGTGGTCTGCATGCCCTGAATACCCAGGTGCCGCTGGATTTCAGCACTACCGCTGACTTGCGCAGCGCCGCTAACTGCCATGAACTGATCGCCAAGGTCATGGCCAGCACCGGGCGCCTGGACGCCGTGATCAACGCCGCCGGGGTCTGGCGCGAAGGAGCGGTGGCGCACTTCAGCGAAGAGGACTTCGACCAGGTCATGGGCGTCAACCTGAAGGCCGCCTTCTACCTCAGCCAGGCGGCCATCCCGCACTTGATGGAGAGCCGCGGCTGCATCGTCAACATCTCCAGCGACGCCGGACGTCAGGCTTACCGTGGCTCAGCCGCCTACTGTGCGAGCAAGGCCGCACTGAACATGCTGAGCAAGACCCTGGCACTGGAGCTGGCCGAACACGGCGTACGGGTCAACGCCGTGTCGCCCGGCGATATCGCCACGCCGATGCTCGACTACCAGGCCGAACGCTATGGCAAGGGCAACCCCAACGCCTACAAGCGCGAGCTGCTCAGCCAGTACCCCCAGGGCCGCGAGGCGCGCTTCCTGCGTCCCGAGGAAATCGCCGAGCTGGTCTGGTACCTGTGCCAGCCACATGCAGAGGCCATCACCGGCGCCGATCTGGCGATCGACTTCGGCCTCTCGGCCGGCAAATAAGCCGGCATCACGCACCTGCCATCATTCACATGCCGTTGGCGAAGGCCGCCGACTCGAACTGGATCGCCGTGCGCAGCGGGCGCATGGCCTGCGCATAGTGCACCAGCACCTGCAGCGCCCAGTCGGCTCGCGCGCGGATTCGCGCATCGGCCTCATCGATCGGCGCGTCGCCGTTCATCACGCTGTCCACCTGGCGCACGATCAGCTGTTCGGGCACATAACACAGCCGGCAGTTCTTGTAGCTGGAGGCGCGCAGCTCGCTCAACGGATAGGCGCCACCGACCCCGGCCGAGACACCAACCAGCAGCCCCGGCTTGTGCCCCAGCTCGCGGCGCCCGGCGTAGACGAAGAAATTCTTCAGCGCCGGGCTGGCCATGCCGTGCCACTCCGGGCTGACCAGCACCAGGCCGTCCGCCTCGCGCAGCAGCGCCGCGCAGTCGGCCCAGGCACCGGCCTGATCCTCAGCCGGCCACAACGGCAGCGGGGTGGCGCCGAGGTCGATCAGGCTGAGGTCCGCCGGCGCGCAATGGCCCAGCTCCAGCAGGCGCCGCTGCAGGTAGGCGGCGACCTTGGCCGACTGGCTGGACGGCTGACTGGAGCCGGCCAGCAACACCAGCTTCAGACTCATTGCCCGGCTCCGTCACTCAGCGCCCGAGACCCGCTGGCCTTGACTGGCTTGCGGCTGCGTACCAGCGGCCAGAACAGCTCATGCTGCCAGCTCACCGGGCGCAGGTTCTCCACGCCGAAGGCCTGGGGCCGACGCCGGGTGATCTTCGCCGTGCCGAACAGCACGTCCCAGAAGAACAGCAGGTTGCCGAAGTTGCCCTTGTAGTGGGTCACGCCATCGGCGGCGTTCTGCCCGTGGTGGGCGGAATGGGTCGCCGGGGTCGAAATGGTCCGCTCCAGCAGCCACATCAACGGGCGCAGGGCGCGGATGCGGTAGAGCCTGTCGTCCCAGGGCACGCTGCTGTGGGCGCCGAAAATCACCGCCATCTTGACGATCAGGTAGCCGTAGTAGATCTCCGCCAGCCCCAGGTAGACCAGGGTCGCGGACAGCCAGAGACCGGGCATCAGCAGGTAGTAAAAGCTGTTGTTGCGATAGACGATGCGGATGCTCATGTAGTCCGCCGAGTGGTGCGCGCGGTGCAGGGCATACAGCCAAGGCACCCGGTGCGCCAGACGGTGCCACCCGTACTGGGTCATGTCGTCACACAGCAGCAACAGACCGACTCCGGCCCACCAGGGCAAGTCGCTGAGCACGCCGCGCGCCTGGGGCAGCCACTGGGCGAGCAGGCTGTTGCAGAGGAAGAAGATCAGCGGAAAGGTCAGGCCGAGCAGCAGGCTCGAACCGAACACCTCGAGGGCGACGTCGCGCCACTGCCCCTTGGGCTGGCGGAAACAGCCACAGGCCAGTTCCAGCAGGATGAAGCCGAAAAAGATTGCGCCGACCACGAGCGAGGGATTATTGGCGATTGTTGTTGGATTCATGGCAACCTCGACTGAGCCCGGCAGACGCACCGGGCGACAGCCCCATAAGAAGCCACAACGGCCAGAGGCAACATGCGCGAAACGGACAAAAACACCCGAGAACAGGCCAATCTACCCGCCCGACGCTTCCACCGCGGCGCCCTCGGCCAGGTCCTCGAACGCTTCCTGCAGAGCCGCGCCAGCGCCTCGCCGGACTTCAGCCTGACCGAGCTGGAGCAGTTGTGGAACGCCGCCGCCGAGCACGATCCGGCCATTGGCTTGCACCTGTTCGGCCAGTTCAGCCCCCAGGACTGGCATGTGCTGGCCCATCTCTGCCTGTTCTGCGCCGACGTCGCCGAAGCGACCCGCTGCTGGGTGCGCTATGCCGGTCTGGCCGCCGACTCCGACCAGTTGCGCATCGTCGAAAGCGACGAGGGCCTGGGCGTGGAGCTGGACATCGACGCACCGCCGCAGCTGGCGCGCTACCTGGTCGAGCACTACACGGTGATGGCCGTAACCCAGATGCGCCGCGGCACCGGCCAGGCGCTGCTGCCGCGGCGCGCGCAATTCCGCCACGCCCGACCGGCCTACCATGATCTATACCGGCCCTGGTTCGGCGAGCGGGTCGAGTTCAACGCCGCGCACAACCGCCTGCTGTTCGATCACTCGACCCAGTCACTGCCGATGCAGGGCCGCCACCCGGGCATGGTCGAGCTGCTGTGCCTGGAGCTCGACCGCCGCCTCGCGCAGCGGCGTCATCTCAGCGGCTGGGCCGGCAAGGTTGCCGCCGCCGCGCGCCGGGCCCTGGAGCACGGCCAGCCAGTGAGCCTGGAGAGCGTTGCCGAAGCCCTGCACCAGAGTCCGCGCACCCTGCGCCGGCGTCTGCAGGAACAGGAGCTGAGCTTCCGCCAGCTGCTCGACCTGCTGCGCGCCGACCTGGAGCAACACTACCAACTGCAAGGACTGAGTAGCGCGCAGATTGGCGAACTGCTGGGCTACGGCGACAGCGCCGCCTACCTGCATGCGCGCAAGCGCTGGCGTGACCCGCCGCCCGCCTGAGTCGTTCTGATAGATTAGGCGTAGAACACCGCCTCCTTAAAGCCGTCCCAACCTGAAGAGCCGCCCATGGAACCCGGAAACACCCAGCTGTCGATGACCGTGTTGATGACCCCGGATATGGCCAATTTCTCCGGCAATGTGCACGGCGGCACCCTGCTCAAATACCTCGATGAAGTCGCCTACGCCTGCGCCAGCCGCTATGCCGGGGGTTATGTGGTGACCCTGTCGGTGGATCAGGTGACCTTTCGACAACCGATTCATGTTGGCGAACTGGTGACCTTCCTCGCCTCGGTCAATTACAGCGGTCGCACCTCGATGGAGGTCGGCATCAAGGTGGTCACGGAAAATATCCGTGAACGCTCGGTGCGCCACACCAACAGCTGTTTTTTCACCATGGTCGCGGTCGATGATCAGGGTAAACCCACGCAGGTGCCGCAACGCCAGCCGCAAACCGCCGATGAACACCGGCGCTTCAGCGAAGCCGAACAACGTCGGGCGATTCGCCAGGAACTGGAACGGCGTTTCCTGGATTTGAAAACCGAGCGCTAGGCGACGAGGCAAGACAGCGCCCGGCCGCGACTGGCAGAATGCACTGAACAGCTGCCGGAGCCGCTGCGACTCATGCAGCGCCCGCCTGGAGCCCCCTGATGTTGACCCTCGGCAATATTTTCGTATTGATGCTGCTGGCTACGGCCGGGGCCTGGATGTGGCACGCCCACGGCCTGCGCGAGCGTGCCCTGGCGCTGGTCAAGCAGCACTGCGTGAAAGCCGATATCGAACTGCTCGACGGCAACGTCGCCCTGCGCAAACTCACCCTGCTCACCGATGCCCGGGGTCACCGGCGCCTGGCGCGGGTCTATGGCTTCGAGTTCACCGTCACCGGCGAACAACGCCACGCCGGCAGCATTGTCATGTTCGGCCAGCACCTCGGACGGATCGAGCTGGCGGCGCACCCCTGCAAAACCCCTATGGCCGATAGCCCGCAGGTGATCGAGCTGGAGCAATGGCGAGCCAGCCACAGCAAGGCTGACGCTCAACGCCACCAGGATTAGCCGCTCGACCTCACAACAGACCGAGAGCGCGCAGGCTGGCCTTGCCCAGTTCGACTCGTTTAGGCAGATCCGCTGGCCCATGAGTGTCGATATTCAGCGCAAAACTGTACATCTTGCCGTCCCTTTCCAACCAGCCTACCCACCAGCCGATACCCGGCTCGGAGGACGTGGCCCATCCACTCTTGCCAGACAAACGCCAGCCTGGACCCTGCTCGAGCAGACTGATCTCACGCACCTTGGCCTGGATGGCGGGCGAATAGGGCAACAGATCCTGGGCCAGACGGGCAAGAAACCGGGTTTGCTCCACCGCGCTGATGGCCAGCGGTCCCTGCAACCAGAACTGATCGACCTGGCTGCCAATCTCGCCGTTGCCATAGCCCAGGGCGCTCACCTGATTGCGCATACGCGATAGACCGATGCGCCGCGCCAGCGCCTGATAGACCGACACATTGGAGACCTTGATCGCCTCGCGCAGACCCATGTCCTGCTCCCAGGCCTTGAGGTACTGCGGCTGGCCGTCGTAGGGAAACACCTCATCGACACTATTGACCGCGCCCGTGGCCAAACCAATCAGGCTATGGGCGATCTTGAAGGTAGAGGCCGGGGTGTAGCGGGTTTCTGCGCGCTGACGGTTGTGTCCCTGCAGCTGTTCGCTGCCGACTTCATGCAGGACGAAGGTGCCCGTCACGCCCGCGCGCTCGAACACCTGGGTCACCGTCGCACTGTCCTGCCAATCGAAGGCCTGGGCCTGACCGGCCAGCACCAGCAACGCGCTACACAATATGCGTTTCATACTCACCCCCGAGAATCGCCAGAACGCTGAGCCTCAAGCCGTTCAGCTACGTTGCAGCAGGAAGTTGGCCACCCGCTCGGCAGTCGCCGTGGGCTGCTCCTGCATAAAGCAGTGACCACCGTCGACCACCTGGGCCCGCACATGAGGATTGCTGGCGCACCAGCGTGCCACCGACTTGGCGACAAAAGGGTAGCTGCGCTGGCCGTAGATCACCTCGGTCGGCGTGACCACCTTGGCCAGCGACGGCCACAGGCGCTTGGGGTAAGAGCCGAAGATATCCGCTTCGCGGCTCGGCCGGCACTTCAGCTGCACGCCCTGCTCGGTGTCGCCCAGGGCGTGCTCGATATAGGCCACGAACGCCGCCTCGGTCCAGCCTCGGAACATGCCGCGGCCGTGCAGGCTGGCATACGCGGCGTCACGATCCGGCCATTGCCGGCGACGCTTGCGCGCCTTGCTCGCCAGGGTATTCAGGCGGCCCAGGCCGACCACGTCGGACAGCGCCATCACCCCGATCATCGCCGGGCTGAACAACACCGGATCGAGCAATACCGCGCGCTGAAACAGCTGTGGCTGCTGCGCCAGCATCAGGCTGCTGAGCACCCCGCCAAAACTGTGGCCGAGAGCAAATACCGGCGCCTCGGCAAACCGCTCGCGGCCCTCGGCGAAGGCCTCCAGGGCCAGCTCGGCGCTGCGGTTCCAACCATGAAAACGGCCGCCGTGGTCACTGTCGCCATGCCCCTGCACATCGCACAACCAGAGGTCGAAGTCCTCCGCCAAGTGCTCCAGCAGCGGCTGATAGACCCGCCCGCAATAGCCATTGCCATGCAGGAAGTGCAGCACCGGCTTGCCGGAGGCCGGCGAATGCCAACCGCGCAGGGTAAAGCCGGCGGAACTGGCGTGGGACCAGGGGAGCAACTGCATGCAAAGCGCCTCGCAAAAATCAGCGCGCAGTGTAGCCAGCCCAGCAGGCCGGGTGAATCGACGTTACCGACTTTATTGCAACCGACACGCCGCCATCCCAGCCTTGAGACGCGCCTCATCCTGTGGCGTATCGAAGATCAGTTCGAGCCTCGAATCCTTGCGCCACTCGCTGTTCTGCCATTCCAGCGCCTGCCCTGCCAGGGCGTTGGCCGAGCACCAGCCGGCATCGCTGTGCAGCACCAGCTTGGCCCGCCGCCAAGGCAGCACGGCGAGCCACTGCTGCACGCGCAAGCGCTCGAAACGCTGGCTCGGGTGCCAGCTCCAGCCGATGCTCCAGCCCTCCGCTTGAGCCTGAACCTGGCAAATCGGCTCCTGCGGCGAGTGCCAGATCGTCGCTAACGTTGCTGGCGAATCAGGCAGCCCCGCCAGCCCTGCACCGTTCTCGGCCTGGGCGGCAAACCCCGGCAACTGCGCCAGCGCCAGCGCGGCGTGGCTGGTCCAACACAGCGGCCGGGCCGGCAGTTGCGCGGCAAGCAGGGCCTTAGCCGTAGCGTCCAGGCCCTCGGCCTTGTTCATCAGCAGCAACCCCGCACTGTTCAGCGCCGTCTGCTGACTCTCGGGCAGGGCCGCGCCTGCCGCCAGTGCGGCAGCATCCAGCACCAGCACCGGCGCCTGCACACTCAGCACCCCGGCCCACGGCGGCGCACTGAGTTGACGCAACAGTTCCAGCGGGTGGCCGAGACCGGAAGGTTCGATCAGCAGGCGATGCGGCTTGGCCTTGCGCAGCAAGCGGCTCAGACCAACCTGAAACGGCACGCCGTTAACGCAACACAGGCAACCACCGGCCACTTCGCCGAGGGATATGCCGGCGTCATCCGTGCTGAGCAAGGCCGCGTCCAGGCCAATCTGGCCGAACTCGTTGATCAGCACCGCCCAGCGCTCATGCTCTGGACGTTGCGCCAACAGATGACGGATCAGGCTGGTCTTGCCGGCGCCTAATGGGCCGGCGATCAGGTGCGTGGGGATATTTTTCAACATGGCTCTATGGTGCGGTTTTACCGAGCGAAGGAGAAGTCCTCGGCACGCGCCAGCCCGCGCAGACGCGAGAAAAGCGCCATGCTAGAGTCGCCGACAGAGATTTCAGGAGGCATTCGATGCGTTGCTTAATACTGCTGGCATTATCGGCTTTATCCGGCCTGGCCTGGGGCGAAGCCTGCGTGGTGCACAGCCAGGCCGAGCGCCTGGACGTCAAGGTCTGCCAGCAGAACCGTAGCATCCCACCGCAGTTGTTTCGCAGCGGTTTCTGCCAACCGCAACTGAAAGGGCAGAAGGTCGAAGTCGCCTTCGTCGAGCAATGCCCGATCGGTGCTTACGGCGTGTGTCGCAACGCCAGGGTCGGTGGTACGCCCTACCAGCAGGATATCCACTATTACGGCGTGGCCAGCGACGCCGCCTACCTCAAGCCGTTCTGCGAACGGCAGAACAAGGGCGTGTGGATGGCCCGCTAGATAGTACCTGTTCGTCATGTCAGCCAATCCAGGGTCAACAGCAGACGGCGCTCGTCGGCGGGTGGTTTCGGCGAGCGGTGAATCAGCCCGCCGCCCTCGTTACCGATCCATCTCTCCCCCTTGGCCAGCAACACATGGCCGGCCTCGGCGCGTTCGATCTGGGCTTCCTCCACGGGCTCGGCAGCCGGGTCGCCGAGACGACTACGCGCCATCACGCCCTCGCGCAGCCACTGGCTGCCAACCCCGGCATAGCTGGTGATCAGGCGCAGCGGCACATGGTCGACGTGAAAGCGCGGGCACATGGCCTTGTCCAGCACGCGCAGACGCAGGCCGATGCGCTTGGCATCGACCAGGCAGGCAAAAGCGCCAACCAGCCAGCCGATATCGGCGAGAAAGGCCGCATGGCCGGGCAACTCGCCATAGCGGGCCAGCAGACTGTCCAGCTTTGGAGCACTCTCAGGGTGCGCCAACTCCAGCACCATGGACTCTGCCAGCGGTTCGCCGCGGACCAGTAACGCCGCAGCGAAAGCGCCGGGCACTGCCGGCAATCGACGTTGCCAGATGGCCAGGTTGACCTCATCACGCAACACCTCGGCGAGCACATCGATTTGCTCGCCGAGAATCTGCTGCAACGGCTGCCGCACCATCAAGCGGCAACCTCCTCGACCCAGGGGCCGAACGGATCGGACAGTGCCAGCCAGGCGTCCACACCCAGAGCCATTTCCGCGTCATTCAACAGGCAGGCATCCAGCTCGGCGCTGAGCCGGGCGAAGTCGATGTTCTGGCCGATGAACACCAGTTCCTGTCGGCAATCACCGCTCTGAGTCTGCCAATTCTTCATGATCGCCTGCAGGCCTTCATCGTCCTCGGGCCACTGGGCTTTCGGCACGAATCGCCACCAGCGCCCGGCAAAGCCATGACGCATCAGACCGCCAGCCTGGGACCAGCTGCCGGCCTCCTGATACTTGCTGGCCAGCCAGAAGAAGCCCTTGGAGCGCAGCAGACGACCATTAGTCCACTCGCGATTGATGAAGCTGAAGAAACGCTCGGGATGCAGTGGCCGCCGTGCCCGGTAGGCGCTGGAGGCGATGCCGTACTCCTCGGTCTCAGGGATGTGCTCGCCGCGCAGCTGCTTGAGCCAGCCCGGCGCCTGGGCCGCACGCTCGAAATCGAAGCGGCCGGTATCGAGGATCTTGTTCAGCGGCACCGCGCCCATGGCCATCGGCAGAATCTCGGCGTGGGTGTTGAGGCCGCGCAGGATGGCGATCAGCTCCTCGCGCTCATGGCCGCTGATCAGATCGATCTTGCTCACCAGCAGCACGTCGGCGAACTCCACCTGCTCGATCAGCAGGTCGGTGATCGAGCGCTCGTCCTCTTCGCCGAGGGTCTCGCCACGACTGGCCAGGCTCTCGGCCTCGTGAAAATCCCTGAGGAAGTTGACCCCGTCGACCACGGTCACCAGGGTGTCCAGGCGCGCCAGATCGGCCAGGCTCTGGCCTTGCTCGTCACGGAAGGTGAAGGTCTCGGCCACCGGCAACGGTTCGGAAATACCGGTGGACTCGATCAACAGGTAGTCGAAACGCCCTTCGCGGGCCAGACGGCCGACCTCCTCCAGCAGATCCTCGCGCAGGGTGCAGCAGATGCAACCGTTGCTCATCTCCACGAGTTTTTCCTCGGCGCGGTTCAGGCTGACATCGCGCTGAACTTCGCTGCCATCGATATTGATCTCGCTCATATCGTTGACTATCACCGCGACCCGCAGTCCTTCGCGATTCTTCAGGATGTGATTGAGCAGGGTGCTCTTGCCGGCACCGAGGAAGCCGGACAACAGGGTGACGGGTAGACGCTTGGGCATGCCGAGAGGCTCCAGTATCGATCAGGTGGGCGCGGTGTTCCTGCTGCTCTTGGGTTGAGATGCTCAGATCACATATTGATTGTTATAACATAACATAAATAATCTCAAGCTCACCCGCAACTTTCACAATTCCCTGACCGTAATGGGTCGCGCCTCTACCCGCTGGCACTGCGCAGCGCTGGTCAGCCTAGCTGGCCGGACGCCGCCGACATGCGCACACACCAGCATTTATAGGGGTTTCACGTGGAACCATAGGGCAGTTTGATCGACGGGAGCTACCGACAGCGCGGATTGCTCGCACGTGTCAGCGGCGCTCTGGAAAACCAACAGTCCAACGAACCAAGGAGCAGGCTCAACGTGAAGCCTTACTGAGCGAACGACGAAACATCCGCCATCTCAAACGCAGCACTTAGCAGACACCGGCCAGCGCATTACAGACTGCCAGCTGCGAATCGAAGCGAGTGCGGCAGTGATACCCAAGCCACGCTGTGCGGGATCGATCGGGCGGCTAGCCAAGGCAGCACTGAATAGCCCTCCACTCGCCTTCCACGCCCTGAGCCATGGCATAGCGCTGGTAATTTGGTACCGCATACGCCTCAAGGTTGCGGCCCACCTTTGAGTCGCCAAACCTACCTGGGCCACCTGGGTTCCGCACGATGCCTCAACATTTTCTTACCGATTGGCCGACTCAGGCGCTAATTCGTCGATGCGTCGTGGGCCTAAAAACGTCATAGTCGTCAGGACCTTGCTCTAAACCCTACTCCAGACCGCGAGGCGCTGATGCAAATCGAGTTGATCGAGATCCGTGACCACCTGAGTCGCTTCCCCCCCTTCGATGCGCTGCCCGAGGGCACCCTCGACGAAATCGCCCAGCAGGTGGAAGTCGCCTACTTCAAGGCCGGCACCGACATTCTCAGCTACGGTGCGCCGATCGAGGATCTGCACTACATCCGCAGTGGCGCCGTGGAGATCTACCGGCGCAACGGCGAGCTCTACAACCGCCTGGCCGAAGGCGAAGTCTTCGGCCAATTCGGCCTGCTGCGCGGGCACAAGGTACGCCTGCCGGCGCGCGCCATCGAAGACAGCCTGATCTACTTCATCCCCGGCGGCCTGTTCGAGCAGCTCTGCGAGGCCCATGACGCCTTCGCCGACTTCGTCGAGGCTGAGGGCGTGTCACGCCTCAAACCGCGAGAAGCGCCCCAGGGCAACGCCACCGAGCTGATGAGCACGGAGGTGCGCAAACTCATCACCCGCCGCACCGTCAGTGTGCCCCTGGGCACCTCGGTGCAGGACGCCGCGCGGATGATGACCGAGCACGGTGTGTCCTCCCTGGTGATCTTCGGCAGCAAAGCCGCCGGCAACACCGGCCCGACCCAGATCATGGCTGGCATTACCACCGACCGCGACCTGCGCACCCGGGTGCTGGCCGAAGGGCTGGCCCTGGACACGCCGGTGGATCAGGTGATGTCACCCAACCCGATCACCATTCAGGCCGAGGATTCGGTATTCGAGGCGATGCTGTGCATGCTGCGCAACAACATCCATCACCTGCCGGTGGTACACCGCCAGCGACCGGTGGGGGTGATCAACCTCTCCGACATCATCCGCTACGAGTCCCAGAGCAGCCTGTACCTGGTCAACAACATCTTCAACCGCCAGTCGGTCACGGAACTGCAGGCCCTGCTGCCGGATCTGCGCGCGACCTTCCTGCGCCTGGTCAACGAACAGGCCAACGCGCATATGATCGGCAGCGCGATATCGGGCATCGGCCGCAGCCTGACCCAACGCCTGCTGGAGCTGGCCGAGCAGGAATTTGGCCCGCCGCCGGTGCCCTATTGTTTCCTGGCGTTGGGCTCGATGGCCCGGGATGAGCAGCTGATCGTCACCGACCAGGACAACGCCCTGGTGCTGGACAACCGGTTCGACCCGCGGGTACACGACGAGTATTTCCTCAAGCTGGCGACCTTCGTCAGCGATGGTCTGGCGGCCTGCGGCCACAGCTATTGCAAGGGCGGCATCATGGCCACCAACCCCAAATGGCGTCAGCCGCTACGGGTGTGGAAGGGCTACTTCACTCAGTGGATCGAACGCCCCAACCCGGAAACCCTGCTCAACGCCTGCATCTTCTTCGATCTGGACAGCGTCTACGGCGAGGCCCCCCTGGCCGAGAGCCTCAAGGACCTGTTGGCAGAAAAAGCCAGTCGCAGCCCGCTGTTCCTCGCCAGCCTGGCGCGCAACGCGCTCAACCGCACGCCGCCGCTGGGCTTCTTCCGCACCTTCGTGATGGAGACCGACGGCGAACAGAAAAACATCATCAACCTGAAAGGCCGCGGCACCGCGCCGCTGACCGACCTGATCCGCGTGCATGCCCTGGCCTGCGGTTCCAAGGCGCAGAATTCCCTGGAACGCCTGGATGCCATCAGCGAAACCAAGCTGCTGACCGAAGAGGCCATCACCCAGCTGCGCTATGCCCTGGAGTTTCTCTCGATTGTGCGCATTCGCCACCAGGCCATGGACCTTCAGGAAGACCGCGAGCCGGACAACTACATTGAGCCGGAGCAGATCTCCGCCGCCGACCGGCACAGCCTCAAGTCGGCCTTCCAGGTGTTGAGCAACGCGCAGAAGTTCCTGCGCTTCCGCTATCCGGGACAAGAATTCGGACGACCGCTATGAGCCTGCCCGGCACCCTGCGCAGGGAGGCCAAATCGACCAGCCTCGATTGGCCGAGCATTCTCGACGAACTAACCGCGAAAACCATCGATGCACGGCTATCACGCTTTTATAAGGCCGGAACCGTAAACGCGGACACGCCACTGGACCAGGTGCCACTGCTGGCCCTCGACGTGGAAACCACGGGCCTGGACAGCCAGCGCGACTCGATCGTCAGCCTCGGCCTGGTGCCCTTCAACCTGCGGCGCATCCGCTGTGGCGAGGCCAAGTACTGGGTGGTCAAGCCAGTGTGCGAACTGAGCAGCCAATCGGTCACCTTCCACCACATCACCCACTCGGACATCCAGGATGCACCACCACTGGCCAGCGTGTTCGACGAACTGCTGGCCGCCATGGCCGGCAAGGTGGTTGTGGTGCACTACCGACGCATCGAGCGCGGCTTTCTCGATCAGGCCATGCGCCATCTGGTCGGCGAAGGCCTGCACTTTCCGCTGATCGATACCATGCAACTGGAGGCGCGCCTGCACCGGGGCAAGCAGCAACCCGGCTGGCTGGCCCGGCTAATGGGCAAGAAACCGGTGTCGATCCGCCTGGCCGACAGCCGCCTGCGCTACGGCTTACCGCTGTATCAGGCGCATCATGCGCTGACCGATGCCCTGGCCACCGCGGAACTGCTGCAAGCACAAATCGCCACCCACTACCCGGCGGATGTCACTGTCGGCGAACTGTGGAGTTAAAAAAAGGCGCGACCGCAAGCGGACGCGCCTTTAACTAGAGCCTTAGCGGCGACGCACAGGGCGCCGCCGCGAGTCGCTTAGCGCGGCTCGGACATCAGCCCCTTGACGATGGACACGCAGCCCACCAGCAGCACGATGGTGAACGGCAATCCTGTCGATACCGCCATGGCCTGCAGCGCAACCAACCCACCGCCGAGCAGCAGGGCGATGGCGACCACGCCTTCCATGATGGCCCAGAAGGCCCGTTGTGGCACTGGTGCATTGACCTTGCCGCCCGCGGTGATGGTGTCGATCACCAGCGAACCGGAGTCGGACGAAGTGACGAAGAACACGATCACCAGAACGATCCCGAGGAAGGAGCTGATGGCGGTCAACGGCAGCTGGCCGAGCATGGCAAACAGCTTCAGTTCCAACGCGGCATCCTGCACCCCGGTGAAACCGCCAACGACGAACTGCTCGATGGCCGTGCCGCCGAAGGCGGTCATCCACAGCACCGAAAACAGCGAAGGCACCAGCAGCACCGAAACCAGGAACTCGCGTACCGTACGACCACGGCTGACGCGAGCGATGAACATGCCAACGAACGGTGACCAGCTGATCCACCAGGCCCAGTAAAAGGCGGTCCAGCCCTGGCTGAAGTTGGCATCGGCCCGCGCAACCGGGTTGGACAGCGCCGGCAGGTAGGTCAGGTAAGCACCCAGGTTACTGAAGAAGCCGGTAACAATGGCCAGCGTCGGTCCTGCGATCAGGATAAACAGCAGCAGCCCGATGGCCAGCACCATGTTGATCTCTGACAGGCGTTTGACCCCCTTGTCCAGACCAGCCAGCACCGACATCAGGGCGATCGCGGTAATGCCGATGATCAACAGCACCTTGCTGGTATCGGTAGCCGTGATGCCAAACAGATAATCGAGTCCCG
This sequence comes from Pseudomonas taeanensis MS-3, assembly GCF_000498575.2. Taxonomy (GTDB): domain Bacteria; phylum Pseudomonadota; class Gammaproteobacteria; order Pseudomonadales; family Pseudomonadaceae; genus Aquipseudomonas; species Aquipseudomonas taeanensis. Next base: position 681,902 of record NZ_AWSQ01000001.1, on the reverse strand, counting down.
CGGCCGCCTGCTCGGCACCCAGGCCCAACGAAGTGGCCAGACCGAACAGGGTGGCGAACACCGCCAGGATATCGATCACATGACCCGGCCAGCCCCACACCCGCTCACCCAGAATCGGGTAGAAGATCGAGCGCATGCTCAGCGGCAGACCCTTGTTGAAGGAGAACAGCGCCAGCGCCAGGGCGACGATGGCATAGACCGCCCAAGGGTGCAGACCCCAGTGGAAAATAGTCGCGGCCATACTCAGCTTGGCCGCCGCCTCAGCATCGCCAACGGCGGCGCCCAGTGGCGCCCAGTCGGTGCGCAGACCATCCTCACCGGCACTGACCCCGCCCATGGACGAGGAAAAGTGCGACATCGGCTCGGCCACGCCATAGAACATCAGGCCAATGCCCATGCCGGCAGCGAACAGCATGGAGAACCAGCCGAGATAGGAATAGTCCGGCGTCGCCTCCTTACCGCCCAGGCGTACCTTGCCCAACGGCGACACGATCAGGCCTAGACAAAGCAGCACGAAGATGTTGGCCGAGCCGAGAAAGAACCACGCCATATTCGTGGTCAACCAGCTGCGAATCGCACTGAACAGCGGCTCGACCTGGCTTTGCAAGGCAAGGGTCAAGACCACGAACAATACGATGGTCAGCGCGGAAATGCTGAACACCTTGCCATGGATATCCAGGTTGAAGAGAAACCGCCCCTTGATGTTGTCCTGACCGATAACGTAGTCGGTATCGATTAGATTGGACGCCCCGCTCGGCGCTGGAATACTGTCCTGCTGCGGCATGTCCGGCGGTGCTGCCGTGCTATGCGTCGGGTCTTTGCCCATTCGAGATACTCCTTGATCCGTTTGACTCACTGACAAGTGTAGAGCGGATTCGCCCGACTCACTGTCAACCGGTTAGTTCCCGGCTGTGGCAACAAGGGTAACAGCCATGTCGCCTACGTGCCTGTCCGTGGCCATCCCCGCGCGGCAGCGTGCCGGTCTGGCGACAGACGATGACGCAACTGCGTAGTACCGTCCTGCTCTAAACTGAGTCAGCACAGAGGAATCGCACACTCATGGATTTCGGCATTCCCCATCTATTCGCCTACCTGATCGCCGCCATCCATGCGCTCGGCGTGTTCGCCGCCATACATGCGGTATTTACCGTGCGCACCGCCCAGGGGGCGATTGCCTGGGCACTGTCGCTGTTCTTCATGCCCTACCTGACCTTAGTGCCGTACCTGGTATTCGGCCGCAGCCGCTTCAGTGCCTATATCAAGGCACGCCGCCTGGCCGATCAGGAAATGCACCGGGCCATGGCGGCCCTGAACTGGCGCCCCTGGGTCGAAGAGGCCTTGGCCGCTCACGAGTCCAAAGCCTTCCGGCGCTTGCGTGCGCTACCGCGCCTGAGCTCGATGCCCTGCCTGGCGAACAACCAGGTGCAGTTGCTGATCGACGGCAAAGCAACCTTCGCCGCGCTCTTCGCCGCCCTGGCCGAGGCACGCCAGGTAATCCTGATCCAGTTTTTCATCATCCATGACGATGAACTCGGCCGGCGCTTGCAACAACTGCTGCTGCAGCGCGCGAAGGCCGGGGTGCGGGTCTACCTGCTGTATGACGGGATCGGCAGTCACGCCCTGCCGACGCATTACCGTGACAGCCTGCGCGCCGGCGGCGTGCAGGTGCACGCCTTCCCCACCGGCGGCGGCTTGCTCAACCGCTTCCAGCTGAACTTTCGCAACCATCGCAAGATCGTGGTGGTCGATGGCGAGCGCGGTTTTCTCGGCGGACACAACGTCGGCGACCAATACCTCGGCAACAAGCCGCCGCTGTCGCCCTGGCGCGACACCCACGTCGAGGTGCGCGGGCCGGTGGTCGCCTGCCTGCAGGAATCCTTCGCCGAAGACTGGTTCTGGGCCAGCGGCCAGTTGCCGCCGTTGCTGTTGCCGGAGGCCTACGCCGACAGCGGCATGCTCTGCCAGGTGATCGCCAGCGGCCCGGCCGATCCACAGGACACCTGTGCCCTGATGTTTGTCGAGGCGATTCACGCCGCCCGCGAGCGCATCTGGATCACCAGCCCGTACTTCATCCCCGATGAGGCGCTGTTAAGCGCACTGCGCCTGGCCGCCCTGCGTGGCGTCGATGTGCGTATCCTGCTGCCCGCACGCCCCGACCACCGGGTGGTCTTCGCCGCCTCCAGCCTCTATGCCTTCGAGGCACTGCGCGCCGGCGTGCGGGTATTCCGCTACCAGCCGGGTTTCCTGCACCAGAAAGTCATGCTGATCGACCGTGATGCCTGCACCATCGGCAGTGCCAACCTGGACAACCGCTCGTTCCGCCTGAACTTCGAAGTCAGCCTGTTGACCGTCGATGCCGGCTTCGCCGCCGAAGTCGAGCAGATGCTCGAGGAGGACTTCAGGCAGTCCCGCGAACTGCTCGCCGAAGACCGCAAGGACCTGCACCGCCTGCAACAACTGGGCATGCGCGTGGCGCGGCTGATCTCACCTATTCTCTGAGCCGAGGTCCGCTCAGCGCACTCGGGTCCGGGCTATGGTTAGAGCTGAACTCCCACGTGTTGCCTGGCCACTACGAGTGTCTGCCGATGAAAGCCTTGCTGCCAATCCTTCTCAGTTTCAGTCTGCTCGGTGCCGTTAGCCCGGCGCCGGCGGAACAGTTTCGAGTCGGTGTAGAACTGCAACCCTACCTGCCCTTCTTCGCCGTGCAGGATGGTGAATATCGAGGCTACGCCCGCGAACTGCTGGACGCCTTCGCCGTCAGCCAAGGTCACCAGTTCACCTACGTCGCGCTGCCGGTCAAACGCCTGCTGAGCAACTTTCTGACCGGCGACCTGGACTTCAAGTTTCCCGACAACCCGCGCTGGAAAGTCGAGCAGAAGCAAGGTCAGCAGATCTACTACAGCCAGCCTGTGCTGCCCTACACCGACGGGGTACTGGTACTGCCCAGGCATCTCGGACAGGGTCAGCAACGCATCAAGGTACTCGGCACCCAGCTCGGCTTCACTCCGTCGCCTTACCTGGCGCAAATCGAAGGCGGAGCGATGTCTCTGACCCAGAGCAACCGCATCGACTCGCTGCTACGCATGGCGATATCCGGGCGAGTCGATGCGGTCTATCTCAACCCTCAGGTGGCCCGTCAGGCGTTGATCACTGCGGGCCTGCCGGGCGACGCTCTGCTGTTCGACCCCGAACTGGCGTATGTCGATGACCACTACTATCTCTCCAGCCTGCGCCACCCCGAGGTGATCGCCGCATTCGACCGCTTCCTGCAGCAACACGCAGAGCTGCTACGACGCCTGAAACACAAATACGCCCTCGAATAACAACCAGAGCAAGCCCCCTGCCAACTGCACGGTTCATCTTGATCTAGACGAAAAAAACCCCCACCGGCAACACCGAATAGGGGTTCTGATCTTGACAACCGACGCTTGTGGCGCCGGGAGCGGACGCAGCCTTAGCCGCCCCGGCCCTCGTCCACCAGGGACGCGGGAGAGTCGAGCTCACAACTCCAGAGTTCCACCGCCGGCTGGCTCGCTTGTGGCGGGCCGAGCCAGTCACTCATCGAGTGACAACGCTGGTTAAAACACAGTTGGTAATCCCCTGCCTCGGGGGTTCGCCCCAAGCGCAGCGGTTGCAGGGGCGGTAGCTGACGCTGGTAGTGCCAACTGCCCCCACGCAGTTCGGCATCGGCAGGGATTTCCATGCCGGCACCTGAACCCTTGACCCGCGCCTCGCCGAGCAACAAGCCCTCGGCGCCGACGCGGTAATCCTCTTCCCAGCGAATCTTCTCGATGGTGTGCTGCCAGGCCAGGGTGAACTCGGCCGTGGGCACCTGCGCCCACACCACTCCGGCCAGGCCCATGCACAATCCGATCACGCCATAGTCGCCTGCGCACGGTGCGCACGCCAGAAGTGCTGCCCGAGGAACAGCGCCACCAGCACGAAGCCGATCTCATCGCTCATCGGCGTGGCCAGGATCAGGCTGATGCCCGCGGCGAAGCCCAGCGCGCGCTCCCACCAGGCCATCTTGCAGTGCAGAAAACCGGTGAATACCGCGCCCCAGATACCGATTGCCAGCGCCGCCTTGAGCAGCACATAAATGATCGCCAGTAGGCTATCGCTCTGCAGCATCAGCGCCGGCTCATACACCGCCATGAAGGGGACAACGAAACCGGCGATGGCGATACGGATTGCCCACAGGCTGATCTTCAACCCGCTCTCCTTGGCGATCGGCGCCGCCGCGAAACAGGCCAGAGCCACCGGCGGGGTGAGGTCGGCCATGATGCCGAAATAGAACACGAACATGTGCGAGACGATCAGCGGCACGCCCAGCTCCAGCAGCGCCGGGGCGGCAATCGAGCTGGTGATGATGTAGTTGGGGATGGTCGGAATACCCATGCCCAGCACCAGGCAGGTGAGCATGGTGAGGATCAGCGAGAGGAACAGGTTGTCCTGGCCGATGGCGAGGATGTAGCCGGCGAAGGTCGAGGCCACCCCTGTCAGCGAGACCACGCCGATGATAACCCCGACCAGGGCGCAGGCGATGCCCACCGGCACCGCGTGCCGTGCGCCCTCGACCAGCGCATGCAGGCAGACCACCAGGGTGTCGCGACCGCCCTTGATGAACCAGCAAACCGCCACCAGCAGTGCCACCACGCCGAACACCACGCCGATACCGAGCTGGAAGAAGCCGGCGCAGAGCACCCCGAGGGCGATCCAGAAGGCAAAGCGCATGACCTTGGACGACACCCGCAGGATGATCGCCGAACCGAGAATGACGATGGCGGTCAAGGCCAGGCCGACCATCCCGGAAAACAGCGGCGTACGCCCGGAGAACAGCAGGTAGATGAGGATGAACAACGGGATCAGCAGGTACCAACGCTGTTTCACCGCGGCCCAGGGGTTCGGGCACTGATCTTTCGGCAGGCCGCTCAGGTTGGCGCGCCTGGCCTCCAGATGGACCATCCAGAATACCGAGCCGAAGTACAGCAGCGCCGGCATCAAGGCGGCCTTGGCCACCTCGATGAAGGGCACGTTGATGGTCTCGGCCATGATGAACGCCACCGCGCCCATGATCGGCGGCATGATCTGGCTGCCCATGCTCGAGGTCGCCTCGACGCCACCAGCGAAAGCCGGTCGGTAGCCAAAGCGTTTCATCAACGGGATGGTGAACTGGCCAGTGGTGACCACGTTGGCCACGCCGGAACCGGTGATGGTGCCCATCAGCGCCGATGACACCACCGAGACTTTGGCTGGGCCGCCGAGCTTGTGGCCGAACAGGCCCATGGCGAAGTCGGTGAACAGCTTGATCATGCCCGCTTGCTCGAGGAAGGAGCCGAACAAGATGAACAGGAAGATATAGGTAGCCGACACATAGGTCGGGGTGCCGTAGAAACCTTCAGTACCGAAGGCCAGTTGGTTGACTATCTGGTCCAGGCCATAACCGCGGTGCGCCAGATCGCCCGGTAGGTACTGGCCGAGCAGGCCGTAAGCGAGAAACAGGCCGCAGATCAGCGGCAAGGCAATGCCCATGACCCGCCGCGCCGCCTCGAATACCAGCACCATCAGCACCAGGCCAACGACCATATCGGCACTGGTCAGATCGCCGGAGCGCTGGATCAGATCCGCCTCGAACACCCATTGGTAGATCGCCGTACCCATACCCGCCAGGCCAAGCAGCCAGGCCAGGGGTTGCCAGGGCTTGTGCTTGCCGACCAGGGGAATGCTGAGAAATACCACCAGCAGCAGGAAGCCGACGTGCACCGCCCGCAGGATCTGGCTGGACACCGGATGAAAGGCCGCCGTGGTGATCTGGAAGATCGAAAACAGCAGGGCCACATAAAACAGCGCTTTCGGCCAGTCGCCTGGGCCCGCCGCGAGGCCGTGGTTTTGTTCAGTCATGGAGCTTATGCCCTCATTACAACGTCGATAAGACGCAAGAGTCGCCAATAAAACCTGCCGTATTCAGTACGCTGGTTTTATTCGCAACTCTGTATAGCGTGCAAAGTAATAGGTTGGTACTGCGCGCTGGGCTTCGCCACGCGAAGCCCAGCGCGCATGGGCATTACAGCGCGCCGACTTCCTTGTAGAAGCGCTCGGCACCCGGATGCAGTGGGATTGGCAGGTTCTTCGCCGCGCCGTCCAGTTTGATTTCCTTGGCTGCGGAATGGGCATTGCCCAGGCGCTCAAGGTTGTCGAACATCAGCTTGGTCATCTGGTAGGCAACCTCGTCGGACACGCCTTCGTGGCTGACCAGGATGTTGGTGATGGCCACGGTCGCGACATCGACATCCTGACCGTCATAGGTGCCGGCCGGGATGGCGGCGGCCTGGTAGGCATCGTTGCCGATCTTCGCGGTGACCTCGGCCGGTACCGCGACGAAGGTGATCGGCAGAGTCGCGGCCAGGTCGCGGATCGCCGCCATGCCCAGCCCCGAGGACTGCAGGGTGGCGTCCAGCTGGCGGTTCTTGATCAGTTCAACCGACTCGGCATAGGGCAGGAACTCGACCTTGCCCATGTCCTCGTAGCTGAGGCCAGCCGCGGCGAAGATGGCGCGAGCGTTCAGCTCGGTGCCGGACTTCGGCGCACCGACCGAGATGCGCTTGCCCTTGAGGTCGGCCAGGGTGCTGATGCCGGATTCCTTGCTGGCGACGATCTGAATGTAGTTCGGGTAGGTACCGGCGATCGCCCGCAACTTCTTCAGTGGTGCCTTGAAGCCGGCATCTTCAACGCCGTTCCAGGCATCGGCCACCGAGTCGCCCAGGGCCAGGGCCAGCTCGCCGCGCCCAGCCTGCAGCAGGTTGAGGTTTTCCACCGAAGCCTTGGTCGCCTGCACCGAGGTCTTGGCACCTTCGATACCGTTGCTGTACAGCTGCGACAGGCCGACGCCGATCGGATAGTAAACACCGCTGGTGCCGCCGGTGAGGATGTTGATGAAGGTTGGTGCGGCAAGTACCGCGGTGCTGGCAGTCAGGGCCGCAGCGGCGGCGAACAGGCTGAAACGCTTAGTCAATCGCATGGAGAATCTCCGTTGTTGTTATGGCTGTAATGCAGAGTTTTTCACTGTAGTCGATGCCCACCAGCGCAGCAGTTGCGCAGCGCTTGGTTGGAGCTGGACTCTTTATCGGGGCTTGTTATCAGGGCCAGGAAAGCGGCGAGCGCCGACACCGGGCCTGAGCCTGGTGCACAAGAGGAGGTGAATGGCAGCAGGGCGAGTCAGACTCGCGAGGGGTGCATGGCAGTTCATTGGCTGACCTCTGGTCTTTCTTATTAATCGCCAGCGCGACAACGCGCCTGGCTGACAAGAGCTATAGCAGATGCCGTGCCAAGGGCTGAGAAGCCCGTTCTAGAGAGATTTATGCAAAATAACCGGCTTAAACAAGCGGAAAACCGCCTACAGGTAATCGAGTGTAGGCGATATCTTGCCTACTCATCGTCGCCACTGCCCGCCAGCCTGTAGCTGCTGCGCTGTATGCCGTGGCGTTGCATCTTCTCGTTGAGGGTGCGGCGTGGCAGCTGCAACAACGCCATCACCTGAGTGATATTGCCTTGGCAGCGCAGCAACGCGTTGTGCAGGCATTGCGCCTCGAACGTCTCTATCTGTTCGGCCAGCGACTGCGCATCAACCGCCTCGGCCGGCGCACTCAGGCCCAGGGCGTGACGTTCGGCGGCGTTGATCAACTCGCGCACATTGCCTGGCCAGTCATGCCCGAGCAGGCGGGCCAGGTCGCTGGGTGCCAGCGGCGGCGCCTCGCGGTTATGCCGCACGGCTGCCTCATGGGCAAAGTGCTCGAACAGCAACGGAATGTCTTCGCGTCGATCACGCAACGGCGGAATCTGTACGGTGGCGACGTTCAAGCGATAGAACAGATCCTCACGAAAACGCCCGCCGTGCACCTCGTCGAGCAGGTTCGGCTTGGCCGCACTGATCACCCGCAGATCCACCTGAATACTGCGGTTGGAGCCGAGCCGCTCCAGGGTTTTTTCCTGCAACACTCGCAGCAGTTTGACCTGCTGCGCCAGCGGCAGGCTTTCCACCTCGTCGAGGAACAGGGTACCGCCATCGGCGTGTTCGATGCGGCCGATGCGCTTGCCCTGGGCACCGGTAAAGGCGCCACTTTCATGGCCGAACAACTCGCTCTCGAAGATGCTTTCCGGAATCGCGGCACAATTCAGGGCAACGAAGGGTTTTGCCACCCGCGTGCTGAAATCATGCAGGCACCGGGCTACCCGCTCCTTGCCACTGCCGGTATCACCGCGAATCAGGATATTCACCGAGGTGCCGGCCAGTTCGAGGATCTGTCGGCGCAGGTTTTCCATCGGCCGCGACACGCCCAGGAGCTGCGCCTCGATATGATCCTTGAAGGCGAACTGCTGACGCAGCTTGCGGTTTTCACAGACCAGACGGCGCTTATCCAGGGCCCGGCGTACGCTTTCGAGCAGGCGCTCGGGGGTGAAGGGTTTCTCGATAAAATCGTAGGCGCCCTGGCGCAGGGCCTGCACCGCCATCGGCACATCGCCGTGACCGGTGACCATGATCACCGGCAGGTCGCGATCCAGCTCCAGCAGCTTGTCCAGCAACTGCAGGCCATCGGTGCCCGGCATACGCACATCACTGATCACCACGCCGGGAAAGTCGCGATCGACCAAACCCAAGGCTTGTGCCGCCGTGGCGCAACTCTGCACGCGAAAGCCCGACAGTTCCAACCACTGCTGGACCGCCTCGCGGATCGCCGCCTCATCATCGACCACAATCACCCGACCACTCATAGCACCTCCTGTTTCATACCTCGCAGTGTATCGCCATGCGAGGAATTCGGTAGCGGCGACAAACGTCTACGGCAAGGCCCGCCGTAGAGTGGGTGAGCGGTTCGGCCCCCTATACATGCAGACGATAAATCACGCGACGTCGTATTTTCCGCAGACCAGAGGGCCTGCTGTATGCGCTTACCCCAGCCCTACGTGTGCGGTGCCGCTGGCAGACGCACGGTAAACAGCGCCCCGTCCGCGGCATTGGTCGCGTCGAGGCAACCGCCCAGCTCGCGGACGATGCCATAGGACACCGCCAACCCCAGGCCCAACCCCTGACCCACCGGTTTGGTGGTAAAGAAAGGCTCGAACACACTGGCCAGGTGCTCGGTGCTGATGCCCCCACCACTGTCCGCCACGCTCAGCAGGCAGTGATCGTCCTGCCGCCGAATAACGATGCTGAGCCGCCGTTGCTCGACGTTGCGCATGGCATCCAAGGCGTTATGCAGCAGGTTGAGGAGCACCTGTTCGAGTCGAATCGCATCGCCCAGCACCTGCGCATTGGCATCTATGTCGCACTGCAGCTCAACCTGCTCGCTGCGCATACGTGGCGCCAACAGTTGCAGCGCCTGCTCCAGCACATCACTCAGGCGCAAGCGCTCCTTGAGTCCGGCCGGGCTTTTGCGGGCAAAGGTCTTCAGGTGACCGGTCAACCCGGCCATGCGTTGCAGCAAGCCATCGATGCGCTGCAGACCCTCGCGGACATCGTCCTGGCGACCGCTGTCGAGCAACAAGCGCAGGCTACCCAGTTGCATCTGCATGGCGGTCAGCGGCTGGTTGATTTCATGCGCCAGCGCCGCTGACATCTGCCCCAGGGCAGCCATTTTCGCAGCGTGGACCAAGCCTTCCTGGGCTTCACGCAACTCGGCGGTGCGCAGCGCCACCTCAGACTCCAGGCGAGCGCGAATGCCCGCTTGCAGGCGCTGGGTCTTGCGCCGCTGAGCGAGAAACAACAACAGGAAGGCCAGGGTCATCCACACGCCGGCGGCGGCCAGACGATAACTACGCACGCTGTCGACCAGGGTCTGTGGTTCGAGCAGCAGATGCAGGGTCCAGCCTTCCTCGGGCAGCGCCAGACGCTGCCAGAGGTAATCGCGGCGTCCGTCCGGGCCATCGACGCGGCGCCACTGCGAATCGTCATCGATCTGCTGGCGCAGCTCGCTGGGCAGTGGCTTGAGTGCCTGCTCGGCATATTTACGCACCTCGACCAGTTCCGCCCGCGCCTGCTCGCTCAGCTCGTCCAGGGCACGAAAACGCCAGGCCGGACGATTGCTGAGTACCACCACGGAGTAACTGTCGGCGACCAACAGCACGCCGTTCTGGCCCGCCCACTCGCGCTGCAGATTCTCCAGTTCGAGCTTGACCACCAGCACGCCGAGTAGCGTGCCGTCATCGTCATGCACCGCATGGGAGAGGAAGTAACCGGGAATTCCGGTGGTCACCCCGACCGCAAAATAGCGGCCTGAGGAGTGGCGTACAGCATCCTGAAAGTACGGGCGAAAGGCGTAGTTGTTGCCGACGAAACTGCTCCAGTCACGCCAGTTACTGGCCACCAGGGCCTCACCCTGTCGGTCCAGCAGGTACAGCACGTTGGAGCCGGCGGCGGCATTCAGCTGTTCCAGACGCAGATTGAGTGTGTCGCGCAGCAGACGATCCTGCGGTGCACGCAGCAGTGACTTGATATCGCTGTCGAGTGCCAGCACCTCGGGCACCGAGCGAAAGCGCTCGACCAGGGTATGCAGTGACTGGGCATATAGCTGCAACTGTCCGCGCGCCTCGACACTGCGCTCCAGCCAGGCGCGCTGCTCGGCGTAACGACCGGCCAGCCACATGCTGGCGAACAGACCGAGGAGAATCAGCAGGGCGATCAGAAATACGCGGTATCGCAGAAAAAACCCAGGCATGCGCGGCTCGGCTCAGGACAGTGCCGACATGGTAAGACAAAGCCCACTCGCTTGCAGGCCGCTGCATGCGAGGGTTTCTGCCATGACCATGGCCGGCTATAGTCCTAGTGGCCTGTGTGGCAAGTTCAATTAGTCAATTTCGGCTTCTGAGGCCCCGATACAGTGTTGCCGCTCCTCGCCATAGCCCGCGGTGACTCGTCGCAGCGCCTGGTCTCGGAACCTCAGCCATCCGAACTTGAGTTAACCCACTAAGCGTACAGGCCACTAGGCTCGGGGGTACCAGTCTGCAGGAGAGTGAACATGGCAAAGCTCAATCAGACGACCACTCCACGCTTCTGGCGCGATCCGGCACTGCCGTTCTTCGAGGCGCGGGACGTGCTGGATGGGCGTCAGCAGTGCTACGCCAAGCACTCCCACGAAACCTTCTCCATCGGCACCGTCACTCAGGGCCGCAGTACCTACCTCAACGAAAAAAACCGCCAACAGATCGGCGCCGGCAGCGTAGTGCTGATGAACCCAGGCGACGTACATGCCTGCAACCCTCTGGCCGGGCAGCCCTGGTCCTATCGCATGTTCTATGTGGATATAGCCTGGTTGAGCGAACTGCAACAGCAACTGGGCTTCAGCCACAACCAGCCGTTGCACAACTTCTCCACCATCCTCAGCCACGACCCGGTGCTCTATCGCAGCTTGAATCACCTCTACGCCCTGCTCAGCGATCCCCAGGCCGATACCTTGCACAAGCACTGCGCCCTGCTCGACTGCTTCAGCGAACTGCAGCAACGCCTGGAACCGGCGCCGAAACTCCGACGCGAGGACAATCCACGCATTCGTCTGGCGGCCGAGTTTATTCGCGATCATTGCACCCAGCCCCTGAAGCTGGAAGACATCTGTGCGGCGGCCGGGCTGTCAGCCTCCTACCTGACTCGCGCCTTTCGCCGCGGCTACGGCATGACGCCCCACACTTACCTGATCAACCGCCGCATCCAGTACGCCCAATCCCGGCTCAGACGCGGCGGCGAGATCGCCGAGGTGGCGCTGGCGGCTGGCTTTGCCGACCAGGCCCACTTTCAGCGTGCCTTCAAGCAGCTGCTCGCCGCTACCCCCGGGCAATACCGGCGCCCGGCCTGATCACGGCCACAACAGGTAGAGCGCCGAGAGCACCAGCAGCAGCGCCAGAATACGATTGAATCGACGCATGCGCCGGGGGTCGTCCAGGTACTGGCGCAGGAATGCACCGGCGTAAGCCCAGCAGGCGATAGACAGGTAACAGATGACGAAATACAGCGCCGCGAACTGCCCGACCAGCCGCAGTTCGCCGTCCGCCGCGTAGGCGCCCATGCCGGCCAGCGACGCCAGCCAGGCCTTGGGATTGAGCCATTGCATGAGTGCGCCGGTGAGCAGCGAAGGCGCCTGTACCGCCTTGCCACTATTGAGCCGGCCATCGTCACGCGCCAGGCTATAGGCCATGTACAGCAGAAAGGTGACGCCCGACCAGCAGATCAAGATCGCCAACGCGGGCCACTGATTCAGCAGTTGCTGCAACCCCAGCCCCATGCACAACAGCAGCAGGGTGAAGCCCAGAGTCGCCCCGGTCACATGCCGCAGACTGGCGCGCAGGCCGTAGCGGGCACCCGCGCTCAGCGCCACCAGATTAACCGGGCCGGGGGAGATCGATGCGGCCAGGGCAAAGGCCGCCATGGAAAGCAGAATAGTCATCGCATACCTGTCAGTGTCGTTAGAAAGAAGGTGCAGACTGACAGGCGTGAAGATCGCGGTATTGAAGAAAAATGCCCTGTTCAGGCATGGGATTTTCTACATTCACTAGCGCGCGTATAGATGGGTCCTGAGCTCAGCGATACAGGTCGGCTCGGGTCCAGGGCAGGTTGTGGCTGCCATCCTCATAGGGTTTGATCGCGAGGATCTGATGCAGGCTCATCCAGCCACGGGCAAAGCCGTACGCACAACCGGCCAGGTACAACCGCCAGATGCGCAGGGCTTGCTCCGGCACCAACTGTGCGGCCTGGTCCAGGCGTGCTTCCAGTCGTGCACTCCAGTGCTCCAGGGTCCGGGCATAGTGCAGCCGCAGGTTTTCCACATCGACCACCTCCAGACCGGCTTCGCTGATGTGCGCGGTCATGGTCGCCAGATGCGGTAACTCGCCTTCGGGGAACACGTAACGCCCGATAAACTCGCCACCGCCGCGACCCACCGGGCGGCCATCGGTGAACTTGGCGGTGATGCCATGGTTCATCACCAGGCCGCCGGCCTTTACCGCGCCGAACAGGCGCTGGCAGTAAAGCGGCAGGTTGGCATGCCCGACGTGCTCGAACATGCCGACGCTGACCACCTTGTCGAAACGGCCGTCCTGCGGCAGGTCACGGTAGTCCAGCAGCTCCAGTCGCACCTGCCGAGCAAGGCCCTCATCCTTGGCCCGCTGACGGGCCAGTTTCAACTGCGCGCGACTGAGGGTGATGCCGAACACCTCGGCGCCGAACTCGCGCGCGGCGTAACGCGCCAGGCCGCCCCAGCCGCAACCGACATCCAGCAGCCGTTCCCCCGGTTGCAAGCGCAGCTTGCGGCACAGGTGGCGCATTTTCGCCTGTTGCGCCTGCTCAAGGTCTTCCGTGCCGGTCTCGAAATAAGCGCAGGAGTAGACCATCTGCGGGTCCAGCCACAGCGCGTAGAAGTCGTTCGACAGGTCATAGTGGTAGCTGATCGCCGCCGCATCGCTGTCCTTGTCATGAGGCGTGCGCGATATCTGGCAGGTGTCAGACTCATCCTCAAGCGCCTGACTGAGGGCATCGCCGATGCGAATCACCTCGCTCATCGGTCCTTCCAGCTCCACCCGCCCTTCGACATAGGCGCCGCCCAATGCATCCAGACTGGGATGGGCCAGTTGCGCCACCAGACTCGGATCTTTGACCACCAGGGTGACCCGTGGCTGAGGGCCGAGGTCGAGCTGAGTGCCGTCCCATAGGCGCAAACGCAAGGGCAGCTGAAGGTCACGCAGGTTTGGCGGCAAATACGCGAGCATAGGAACCTCCACCTTTAAAAATAATTGAAAAGGTAGTTCAGATGACTCATTTGTCAGCTTTTCGGTTCCATAACCAGTGGCTATATGCCATAGCGCTGCAGCAGACCATCGCTCAGCCATTGGCGCAGCCAGGTGGCGGCCTGCAGAGGGGCGTTATCGCCGAGTTCGCTCAACTGCGCGCAGAGATCGGCGAAGCTCCAGCCGTCCACCGCCATACCCTGCAGCGCCGTCGCTTCGGCATGGGACAGGCTGCGATAGCGGCTGATCAAACCCTGCCGCCAGATCAGACAAACCTGCGTCTGCTCCAGCAGCACGCTGCCGGGAAACGCCGTGTCGTCCTTGAGCGCGCGCCAGATCGCCACGCTGTTATAGCGACAGCTTTGCCACTGCACGCTGGGTAGCAGGCGCACCTGCAGGGTCGGCCAGTCCTCGGCCGGCAGGCTGGCCATCTGTTGCAGACTCAGGGGAACGCCCTCGGGCGCATCGAAGGCCAGGGTAAAAGCCCACTCCAGCCGCGCCAGCTCACTGAGCGGCGCGCTCTGTTCGGCCACCAGATAGCCTTCGATAAACTCTGCAAGGCGCGCTCCCAGCCAGCGCAGACTGAAGTGCTGCGAGGGATGGGCCTCGATATAGGCGCCAGCCAGCGCGTCGAACTCCTCATCCCCGAGCCAGCCATGCACGGCATGATAGTCATCCCGTACGGCCTCCAAAAGCCGCGCGCGGTAGGCATTGTGGTAAATCGCCAGGCCGTCTTCTGCGCTCAGCGCCGGGCTACTCAGCAGGCTAGCTCGCAACGCCGGGTTGGGCGTCGGCTCCTGGCCGAGCAGGTAGGCCTCGATCTCGCGCTGCCAGTCATTCAGTTGCATAACGGCTCCGCAGGCAAGGCTGTCGCCGCGAAGACGCGGGCTTTATCCAGTTCAGCGAGCAGCTCGGACAGCGGCGGATAGTGGTCGTCCCGCTCCAACAGGGTCGCCACCGGACCCAGGTGCTGCAGGGTGCGCTGATACAGTTGCCAGACCGGATCGCTGATCGGCTGATCATGGGTGTCTATCAGGTAACTGCCGTAATCGCTGTGCCCGGCCAGGTGCAGCTGGCGAATGCGCTGCGCGGGCAAGCCGCTGATGAAATCCCAGGGGTCGAAGGCGTGATTACGGCTGCTGACGTAGACGTTATTGACGTCGAGCAACAGCTCGCAACCACTCAGTTCGCTGAGCGCGGCGAGAAACTGCCATTCGCTGAACTGATCATCGGCGCTGCGCAGGTAACTGGAGACATTCTCCAGCACCAGGGGGCGCTCGAGAACCTCCTGCACCTGGCGCACGCGCGCAGCGACGTGCTGCAGGCTTTCTTCGGTGTAGGGCAGCGGCAACAGGTCGTGCAGTTGGTGCGCGTTGCCGCGGCTCCAACACAGATGATCGGAAATCCACGCCGGTTTAACCCGCGCAGCCAGATGTTTGAGGCGTTGCAAGTAGTCCCGGTCCAACTCATGCGGGCCGCCGATGGACAGCGATACGCCGTGCATCACCAACGGATAGTGTTCGCCGATGGCATCCAGGTAGTAGAGCGCCTTGCCGCCATCAACCAGATAGTTTTCCGAGAGAATCTCGAACCAGTCGACATCCGGCCGCTGCTCGAGAATTTCCTGGTAGTAGGTGCTGCGCAGGCCCAGGCCATAACCCAGACATGCTGACTCAGTGGACATGCGACAACTCCCTGAAAAGCTGAAAAGGCGGCAATGGGCTGGAGTGGCCGCAGCCGGCCACTCCGTGTGCCCTTACTCGCCGACGGTACCCTTGGCATTGTTGCACTCTGCCAGGGTCATGTTCTTGAAGCCCTGACCTTTGCAGGAACCTTGACCCTTACAGCTGTTGGCGGCGGTCTTGCAGTCGTTCTGGCCTTTGCAGCCATTCACGCCGTAGCAATGCACCTGTGCTTCTTCGGCCACGACAACAGTGGACATGCTGGCGAACAGCGTAGCCGCGGCGAAAGCGATGGCAGCACCAGTAGCGGTAGTAGTGATAGACATGCGGTGATCCTCGAGTGGTTTCGGTTGCCAATCGAACAAGGCTTGTTCGATGCAGGCATACCACTAGAGTCTGGTCATTCTCAGGCGTTACAAGCGCCAATAAAAATGTTCAACACACTCGACGGATCCATCACCGCCGGGCAACGCTGTAGATAATCGGAGCTGCCTGGATCAGGGTTGTATGGCCGAGTCTGGAGCAGGTTCAGCCACCCCAGAAATCTGCTAGTTGCGGATCCTGTTCACGACTGGCGCGGCTGCGGCGAGCCATACTCGTCCGCTCCCTGTGGATAACCCTCGCACCAGGTAAAAGCCCAGCAGGATGCTGGGCTTAACCGTTACGGCCTTATTCGACCGTCACGCTCTTGGCCAGATTGCGCGGCTGATCGACGTCGGTGCCCTTGAGCACGGCGACGTAGTAGGACAACAGCTGCAGCGGGATGGTGTAGAGGATCGGCGCCAGGGCGTCGTGAATGTGCGGCATGTTGACCACGTGGGTGCCCTCGCCGTTGCTCATGCCGGCCTGCTGGTCGGCGAACACGATCAACTCGCCGCCACGGGCGCGCACTTCCTGCAGGTTGGATTTGAGCTTCTCCAGCAGTTCGTTGTTAGGCGCCACCGTGACCACCGGCATGTCGCTGTCGACCAGGGCCAGCGGCCCGTGCTTGAGCTCGCCGGCCGGGTAGGCTTCGGCGTGGATATAGGAAATTTCCTTGAGCTTGAGCGCACCTTCCATGGCCACCGGGTATTGCTCGCCGCGCCCGAGGAACAGGGCATGGTGCTTTTCCGCGAACAGTTCGGACACCTTCTCCACCACCGTATCCATCGCCAGGGCTTCGTCGAGGCGGGTCGGCAGGCGGCGCAGCTCATCCACCAGTTCGGCTTCCAGCCGCTTGTCCAGTGTGCCGCGAACCTGACCGAGGGACAGGGTCAGCAGCATCAAACCGACTAACTGAGTGGTGAAGGCCTTGGTCGAGGCCACGCCAATTTCCGGGCCGGCCTGGGTCAGCAGACACAGGTCGGACTCGCGCACCAGTGAGCTGATGCCGACGTTGCAGATCGACAGGCTGGCCAGGTAACCGCCCTGCTCAGGGCTCAGCGCCTTGGCATTGCGCAGTGCGGCCAGGGTATCGGCGGTTTCGCCGGATTGGGAAATGCTGACGAACAGGGTGTCCGGCTGCACCACCACCTTGCGGTAGCGGAACTCGCTGGCCACCTCGATCTGGCAGGGAATACCCGCCAGACCTTCCAGCCAGTAACGGGCGACCATGCCGGCGTGGTAGCTGGTGCCACAGGCGACGATCTGCACGTTCTTGACCTTGGCGAACAGCTCGGCGGCCTGGGGGCCGAAGGCCTGCACCAACACGTGATCGGAGCCCAGGCGGCCCTCCAGGGTGCGCTGCACCACCTTGGGTTGCTCGAAGATTTCCTTGAGCATGAAGTGGCGGAACTCGCCCTTGTCGGCGGCTTCCGCGCCTTCGTGGTACTGCACGCTTTCACGTTGCACCGGCTCACCGGAGACGTCCCAGATCTGCACGCTCTCGCGGCAAATCTCGGCGATATCGCCTTCTTCCAGGTACATGAAGCGGTCAGTCACCTGGCGCAAGGCCAACTGGTCGGAGGCCAGGAAGTTTTCGCCCAGGCCCAGGCCAATCACCAGCGGGCTGCCGCTGCGCGCGGCGAGCAAACGATCCGGCTGCTTGGCACTGATCACCGCCAGACCATAGGCACCGTGCAGCTCCTTGACTGCTTCCTTGAGCGCCGCGGTCAGATCAGGCTGAGTTTTTAGCTTGTGATCCAGCAGGTGAACGATGACTTCGGTGTCAGTATCCGAACTGAAGGCGTAACCCAGACCCTTGAGTTGCTCGCGCAGGGCATCGTGGTTTTCGATGATGCCGTTATGCACCACCGCCAGCTCACTGCCGGGCTCTCTACCTGAGAAATGCGGGTGGGCGTTGCGCTCGCTCGGCGCGCCATGGGT
The DNA here is from genome assembly GCF_000498575.2 of Pseudomonas taeanensis MS-3. Taxonomy (GTDB): domain Bacteria; phylum Pseudomonadota; class Gammaproteobacteria; order Pseudomonadales; family Pseudomonadaceae; genus Aquipseudomonas; species Aquipseudomonas taeanensis. The sequence goes on along the minus strand of NZ_AWSQ01000001.1, from coordinate 664,149 downwards.
GGCCCAGCGGGTGTGGGCGATGCCCAGACGACCGGCCAAGGGCTCAGCGTTCAGCGCCGCTTGCAGCTCACTGACCTTGCCCACGCGACGACGGCGCTCGAGCTGACCCTGGTCATTCAACAGCGCCACGCCGGCACTGTCATAACCACGGTATTCCAGGCGCTTGAGGCCTTCTACCAGCACGGCGGTGATATTACGTTCGGCGACGGCGCCCACGATGCCACACATAGACTTCTCCTTAAGCGTCGACGGCCGCGCAGATCAAGTTGATCCCGCGTGCCGTCAGTTGTTCACGGGCCTCAGCGCTGAGGCGTTCGTCGGTTATCAGGGTATGGATGCTGCTCCAGGGCAGCTCCAGGTTGGGAATCTTGCGGCCGATCTTGTCGCTCTCGACCATCACCACGACTTCGCGGGCCACCTCGGCCATGACCCGGCTGAGACCCAGTAATTCATTGAAGGTGGTGGTACCGCGCGCCAGATCGATGCCGTCGGCACCGATGAATAATTGATCGAAGTCATAGGAGCGCAGCACCTGCTCGGCGACCTGGCCCTGGAACGACTCGGAGTGCGGGTCCCAGGTGCCACCAGTCATCAATAGCATCGGCTCATGCTCCAGGTCGCGCAGGGCAGTGGCCACGTTCAGCGAGTTGGTCATCACCACCAGGCCCGGCTTGTGCCCCAACTCGGGGATCATCGCCGCGGTGGTGGTGCCGCTGTCGATGATGATCCGCGCATGCTCACGAATGCGTGCCACGCCGGCACGGGCGATCGCCTGCTTGTATTTCGAGATCGGCTGCCCGCCGTCAGCGATCAACTCCTGCGGCATTGGCACCGCGCCACCGTAACGACGCAGCAACAGGCCATTCTTTTCCAGGGCGGCGAGGTCCTTGCGAATGGTCACTTCCGAGGTCGAAAAACCCTTGGCCAACGCATCGACGCTGACCTCGCCCTGCTCGGCGAGCAGGGCGAGGATGGCGTGACGGCGTTGCGGAGTGTTGCGTTTCGACATTCTAAGTTTCGATTCGAAAGATAATTGCGCGAATCAAAACCTAATGAAGCTTTTCCGTCAAGAGTAAAGCCGATGGAAGGCCGTTAGATGAGTTGAGCACGGCGCTACCCATCCTGCCTATCGGGCCGTTGAAAAATGTAGCGAGCGAAGGCTAGGCAAGGCAAAACCACCCGATAAAGCGCAGTGTACGAGCTGTACATGAGAATTTTGAGGCCCCGCGTCCCGGGCTGATTTCAACGCCGCATAGCCGAGCGCAGTAGTTTTTCAACGGCCTGCTAAGTGATGGGTTACGCCGCTACGCGTCTAGCCCATCCTATGACCAGCCTCACTTGTTGATCTTCACCGGGCGCTTCCAGCCTTCGATATTGCGCTGCTTGGCCCGCCCGACTGCCAGGGTGTCGGCCGGTACATCGCTGGTAATCACCGAGCCCGCACCGGTGGTGACACCGTCGCCCAGGATCAGCGGGGCGACCAGGGCACTGTTGGAGCCGATGAATACATCCTCACCCAGTACCGTCTTGAACTTGTTGGCACCATCGTAATTGCAGGTGATGGTGCCGGCGCCGATGTTAGTGCGCGCGCCGATCTCGGCATCGCCCAGGTAGCTAAGGTGGCCGGCCTTGGCGCCCTCGCCGAGCACGGCGTTTTTCAATTCGACGAAGTTACCCACATGGGCCTTGGCGCCCAGCACGGCACCGGGGCGCAAGCGGGCGAAGGGGCCACAATCGGCACCCTCACCGACTTCGGCACCTTCCAGGTGGCTGTTGGCCTTGACCACGGCACCCTGGCGCAGCGTGCTGTTGCTGATCACGCAGTTCGGGCCGATGTGCACGCCGTCCTCGATGACCACGCGGCCTTCGAGGATCACGTTGATATCGATCAGCACGTCGCGGCCGACAGTGACCTCTCCGCGCAGATCGAAGCGCGCCGGATCACGCAGGGTCACGCCTTGGGCCATCAGCTGGCGCGCCGCACGCTGCTGGTAATGGCGCTCCAGTTCGGCGAGCTGAATGCGATCGTTGGCGCCTTGTACTTCCATGGCGTCCAACGGTTGTTCGGTGGCGACCACTAAACCGTCGGCCACCGCCATGGCAATCACGTCGGTGAGGTAATACTCGCCCTGGGCGTTGCTGTTGGACAAACGCCCCAGCCAGTCGCCTAGACGCTTGCCGGGCACCGCAAGAATCCCGGTATTGCCTTCGCAGATCTGCCGCTGCTCCGGGGTCGCGTCTTTTTGCTCGACGATGGCCAGCACCTTGCCCGTCTTGTCGCGCAGGATGCGTCCGTAACCGGTCGGATCGTTGAGGTCGACCGTCAATAGCCCAAGCTGCTCGTCGCCGACCTTCTCCAGCAGGCGCTGCAGGGTGCCCTGTTCCATCAGCGGCACATCGCCATAGAGAATTAGCACCCGCTCGGCGCTAAGCGCGGGCAGCGCCTGGGCCACGGCATGGCCGGTGCCCAGTTGCTCGGTCTGCAGCACGAAGTTCAGGTCATCCGCCGCCAGGCGCTCACGCACTTGTTCGGCACCGTGGCCGATCACCACATGAATACCCTGTGGCTGTAGCGTGCGCGCGGTATCGATGACATGTCCGAGCATGGATTTTCCAGCCACCGGGTGCAGTACCTTGGGCAGCGCGGAGCGCATGCGGGTGCCTTGGCCGGCAGCGAGGATGACGATATCGAGCGACATGAAAGTTGATCCTGAAGATGCGTGACTGGGTAGAGACGTTTTTGCCGAAACCCCGGCTGCGCAACGACTGCCAGCAGGCTGGGTTTCGCTGCGCTCTACCCAGCCTACGGGTGAAAAATCAGACGAAAAAAAGGGTAGCCAAGGCTACCCTTTTTCTACTGTGCGATGAAGCCTGACGGAATCAGCTGCCGCCAAACTTCTTGCGCAGCTGCTGGACGGTGCGCAGCTGAGCTGCAGCCTCGGCCAAGCGAGCGGCGGCGGAGCCGTAATCGAACTCCGCACCTTTGTCATGCAGGGCCTTCTCGGCAGCCTTGACGGCTTCCTGAGCGGAGGCTTCGTCCAGGTCGGCAGCGCGCTGTACGGTGTCGGCCAGGACCTTCACCATGTTCGGCTGCACTTCCAGGAAGCCACCGGAGATGTAGAACACCTCAGCTTCGCCACCCTGCTTGATCAGGCGGATCGGACCCGGCTTGAGATCGGTGATCAGCGGCGCGTGACCCGGGGCGATACCGATATCGCCCAGGTTACCGTGCGCAACCACCATCTCGACCAGGCCGGAGAAGATCTCGCCTTCCGCGCTGACGATGTCGCAATGGACTGTCATAGCCATATCTTGCCTCACGTAAGCGCCCGTCACCGGGCGCACGGATTACAGTTTCTTGGCTTTCTCGACGGCTTCTTCGATGCCACCAACCATGTAGAACGCTTGTTCTGGCAGGCTGTCGTAGTCACCGTTGAGGATGCCCTTGAAGCCAGCAATGGTGTCTTTCAGGGAAACGTATTTACCCGAAGCACCAGTGAAGACTTCAGCCACGAAGAACGGCTGCGACAGGAAGCGCTGGATCTTACGTGCACGGGATACCAACTGCTTGTCGGTTTCCGACAGCTCGTCCATACCCAGGATCGCAATGATGTCCTTCAGCTCCTTGTAGCGCTGCAGCACGTACTGAACGCCGCGAGCGGTGTCGTAGTGCTCCTGGCCGATAACCATCGGATCCAGCTGACGCGAAGTGGAGTCGAGCGGATCGACCGCTGGGTAGATACCCAGGGAAGCGATGTCACGCGACAGTACGACGGTGGCGTCCAAGTGGGCGAAGGTGGTCGCCGGGCTCGGGTCAGTCAAGTCGTCCGCAGGTACGTAAACGGCCTGGATCGAGGTGATCGAGCCCTGCTTGGTCGACGTGATGCGCTCCTGCAGGATACCCATCTCTTCGGCCAGGGTCGGCTGGTAACCTACTGCCGACGGCATACGGCCGAGCAGTGCGGATACTTCGGTACCGGCCAAGGTATAACGGTAGATGTTGTCAACGAACAACAGTACGTCGTTACCTTCGTCACGGAACTTCTCGGCCATGGTCAGACCGGTCAGTGCTACGCGCAGACGGTTGCCTGGTGGCTCGTTCATCTGACCGTAGACCAGGGCTACCTTGTCGAGAACGTTGGAGTCCTTCATCTCGTGGTAGAAGTCGTTACCCTCACGAGTACGCTCGCCCACACCGGCGAACACGGAATAACCGCTGTGCTCGATGGCGATGTTACGGATCAGTTCCATCATGTTTACGGTCTTGCCGACACCGGCACCACCGAACAGACCGACTTTACCGCCTTTGGCGAACGGGCAGATCAGGTCGATAACCTTGATGCCGGTTTCCAGCAGGTCGTTGCCGCCCGCTTGCTCAGCGAAAGACGGTGCCGGGCGGTGAATGCCCCAACGCTCTTCTTCGCCAATCGGACCGGCTTCGTCGATCGGGTTGCCAAGCACGTCCATGATCCGGCCCAGAGTCGCTTTACCGACTGGTACGGAGATGGCTGCGCCCGTGTTGTTGACGTCCAGACCGCGCTTCAAGCCTTCGGTCGAGCCCATCGCAATGGTACGTACCACGCCGTCGCCCAGCTGCTGCTGAACTTCCAGGGTGGTGTCGGCGCCTTGAACTTTCAAAGCGTCGTAGATGCCCGGGACCTGATCGCGTGGGAATTCCACGTCGATCACGGCGCCGATGATTTGTACGATACGTCCGCTACTCATAGCTGGATCCTCTGAATATATGAACCGGTATCAGACCGCGGCTGCGCCGCCAACGATTTCCGAGATCTCTTGGGTGATCGCCGCCTGACGTGCCTTGTTGTAGATCAGCTGCAAATCGCTGATCAGATCACCGGCGTTGTCAGTAGCGTTCTTCATCGCGATCATCCGCGCCGCTTGTTCAGCTGCGTTGTTCTCGATCACCGCCTGGTACACCTGCGACTCCACGTACCGCACCATCAGGCCGTCAAGCAGCTCTTTGGCGTCGGGTTCGTAGAGGTAGTCCCAGTGATGCTTGAGTTCCTGATCCGGATCGGCCACCAGCGGAATCAATTGCTCCACTGTCGGCTTTTGCGTCATGGTATTGACGAACTTGTTGGAAACCACGGCCAAGCGGTCGATACGACCCTCGAGGTAGGCATCCAGCATCACCTTGACGCTGCCGATCAGATCATTGATCGACGGCTCTTCGCCCAGGTGGCTGATTGCAGCAACGACGTTGCCGCCGAAGTTGCGGAAAAACGCCGCACCCTTGCTGCCTACTACGCAGAGATCGATCTCTACACCGTTTTCGCGGTTTACCACCATGTCCTTGACCAGGGCCTTGAACAGGTTGGTGTTCAAGCCGCCGCACAGACCACGGTCACTGCTCACCACGACGTAACCGACACGCTTTACTTCACGCTCGATCATGAATGGGTGACGGTATTCCGGGTTGGCGTTGGCCAGATGACCAATTACCTGGCGGATACGCTCCGCGTAAGGACGGCTGGCAGACATGCGCATTTGTGCTTTGCGCATCTTGCTGACAGCCACCTTTTCCATGGCGCTGGTGATCTTTTGCGTGCTTTTGATGCTCGCAATCTTGCTGCGAATCTCTTTTGCGCCTGCCATGTAACACCTATCGGGTTAGCAGGCGGAGGTCTTGCGACCTCCGCTGCGGCTTACCAGGTTTGGGTGGCCTTGAACTTCTCGATACCGGCTTTCAGGCCTGCATCGATTTCGTCATTGAAGTCACCCTTCACGTTGATCTTCGCCATCAGTTCGGCGTGATCGCGGTTGAAGTAAGCAATCAGCGCTTGTTCGAAGCTGCCGATTTTGACGATCTCGATGTCCTGCAGGAAGCCACGCTCGGCGGCATACAGGGACAACGACATGTCGGCGATGGACATCGGCGCGTATTGCTTCTGCTTCATCAGCTCGGTTACGCGCTGACCATGCTCAAGTTGCTTACGCGTGGCTTCGTCCAGATCAGAGGCGAACTGAGCGAAAGCCGCCAGTTCACGGTACTGAGCCAGAGCGGTACGGATACCACCGGAGAGCTTCTTGATGATCTTGGTCTGAGCCGCACCACCTACCCGGGATACCGACACACCCGCGTTCACCGCCGGACGGATGCCGGAGTTGAACATGGCCGATTCCAGGAAGATCTGACCGTCGGTGATCGAGATCACGTTGGTCGGTACGAACGCGGAGACGTCGCCAGCCTGAGTTTCGATGATTGGCAGAGCGGTCAAGGAACCGGTCTTGCCCTTCACTTCACCGTTGGTGAACTTCTCAACATACTCTTCGGATACGCGCGATGCGCGCTCCAGCAGACGGCTGTGGAGATAGAACACGTCGCCTGGGTAGGCTTCACGGCCTGGCGGACGGCGCAGCAGCAGGGAAATCTGGCGATAAGCCACAGCCTGCTTGGACAGATCGTCATAAACGATCAGCGCGTCTTCGCCGCGGTCGCGGAAGTACTCGCCCATGGTGCAACCGGCGTACGGTGCGATGAACTGCAGCGCAGCGGATTCGGAAGCACTGGCGGCGACGATGATGGTGTTAGCCAGCGCGCCGTTTTCTTCCAGTTTGCGTACCACGTTGGCGATGGTCGACTGCTTCTGACCGATAGCCACGTACACGCACTTAATGCCGCTGTTCTTCTGGTTGATGATCGCGTCGATCGCCAGAGCGGTTTTACCGATCTGACGGTCACCGATGATCAGCTCGCGCTGACCACGGCCAACCGGGATCATGGCGTCGACGGCCTTGTAACCGGTTTGTACCGGCTGGTCGACCGACTTACGCCAGATCACGCCCGGTGCAACCTTCTCAACCGCGTCGGTAGCGACGTTGTTCAGCGGGCCTTTACCGTCGACTGGGTTACCCAGGGCATCGACCACACGACCCAGCAGTTCCGGACCAACCGGAACTTCGAGGATGCGGCCGGTGCACTTGGCACTCATGCCTTCGGCCAGGGACTGGTAAGCACCGAGAACCACGGCGCCGACAGAGTCGCGCTCCAGGTTCATGGCCATACCGTAAACGCTGCCCGGGAACTCGATCATTTCGCCGTACATAACGTCGGCCAGACCGTGAATCCGCACGATACCGTCAGACACGCTGACGACTGTGCCTTCGTTACGGGCTTGCGAGGCTACATCGAGTTTGTCGATGCGGCCCTTGATGATTTCACTTATTTCGGAAGGATTGAGTTGCTGCATAGCTCTGCTGCCCCTTCAAACTCAAGATTTCAATGCTTCGGCCAGTTTCGCGAGTTTCCCGCGTACTGAGCCATCGATAACCAGGTCGCCGGCGCGAATAACGACACCACCAATCAAGGTGGCATCCTCCGCGGCGTGCAGACGCACTTCTCGACCGAGCCGTGCACTGAGAACCTTGGCGAGTTTGTCTTGCTGTTCTTCGTTCAATGCAAAGGCACTGGTGACGTCCACATCAACCGATTTTTCCTGTTCGGCTTTCAACAGCTCGAACAGTTCGGCGATCTCTGGAAACAACGCCAGACGATCGTTTTCGGCGACTACGTGGACGAAATTGCGTACCTGCTCGTTGAACTTGTCACCACACACCTCGATAAAGGCGGTGGCTTTATCTGTACTCGTCAGACGCGGAGCCGTGAGCATGCGCTGGATGGTGTCGTCTTGCGACACCGCAGCGGCCAGGCCGAGCATGGCTGACCAAGGGGCCAGTTGCTGGTGGGCCTGAGCGTACTCAAAAGCAGCCTTAGCGTAAGGTCGGGCCAGCGTGGTCAATTCTGCCATGATCGCGCCCTCGCTTAAATTTCGGCTGCCAGTTTGGAAACCAGCTCCGCATGCGCGTTTTGGTCGATAGATGCGCTCAGGATCTTCTCGGCGCCGCTGACTGCCAGGCTACCCACTTGGGCACGCAAGGCGTCTTTGACACTGTTCAGTTCCTGTTCGATCTCGGCCTGAGCCTGAGCCTTCACACGGTCAGCTTCGAGACGGGCCTGTTCACGGGCTTCGTCGACGATCTGGTTACCGCGTTTCTTGGCTTGCTCAATGATCTCGGCTGCCTGGGTTTTGGCTTCGCGCAGTTGTTGACCCACTTTCTCATGGGCCAACTCCAGGTCACGAGCCGCACGGCTGGCAGCGTCCAGACCATCTGCAATCTTCTTCTGACGCTCCTGCAAAGCAGTAATGACCGGAGGCCATACGAACTTCATGCAGAACAGTACGAAGATGAAGAAGGCAACGGCCTGGCCAATCAGGGTTGCATTAATGTTCACGCCAACACCTCGCTCGTTCGTTGTCCGGCAAACCAATCACTCGATTATTCGAGTGATTAGCCAGCGATTTGACCAACGAAGGGGTTCGCGAAGGTGAAGAACAGTGCGATACCAACACCGATCATGGTCACGGCGTCGAGCAGACCGGCGACGATGAACATTTTAACTTGCAGCATCGGAACCATTTCCGGCTGACGCGCGGCGCCTTCCAGGAACTTGCCACCCAGCAGACCGAAGCCAATAGCGGTACCCAGGGCACCCAGGCCAATCAGCAGTGCAACAGCAATCGCGGTCAGACCAACTACAGTTTCCATTTTTCCTCCCGACTTTTACGTCGTATTGGTTAAGGTTTTTAAAGGTAGAGCGGTAAAACTAAATCGTTGCTTCTGTTGCCCTTGCGGGCGTCCATCAACATCGCCACATCTCTGGATCTTCGCCGTTGAGGAAAAGATCCAGGGAGCTGCGTGCGGTATTAATGGTTGTCTTCGTGCGCCATCGACAGGTAGACGATGGTCAACATCATGAAGATGAACGCCTGCAGCGTAATGATCAGGATGTGGAACACCGCCCACGCCCAGTTCAGGACAACACCCAGGCCACTGAGCCAGAGCAGGCCACTGCCGAACATCACGGCAATCAGGATAAAGATCAGTTCGCCGGCGTACATGTTGCCGAACAGACGCAGGGCCAGCGAGATTGGCTTGGCGATCAGCGTGACGAACTCGAGGAGGAAGTTGACCGGGATCAGCAGCGCCTGAACCAGAACATTCTTGCTACCAAAGGGGTGTAGGGTCAGTTCGCCGATGAAGCCGCCGATACCCTTGACCTTGATGCTGTAGAAGATGATCAGTGCGAACACCGACAGGGCCATTCCCAGGGTCGCGTTCGGATCAGTAGTCGGCACGACACGGAAGGACAGATGCGGATCACCGGTAATGGTTGCGGCCAGTAATGGCAGGAAGTCGACCGGGATCAGGTCCATCAGGTTCATCAGGAAGATCCAGACGAAGATGGTCAGAGCCAGCGGTGCGATCAACGGATTGCGTCCGTGGAAAGTGTCCTTGACGCTGCCGTCAACGAACTCGATCAGCACTTCGACGAAGTTTTGCAGGCCGCCCGGTTGACCGCTGGTGGCGCGCTTGGCGGCCATGCGGAACACCAGGACGAAGACCAGGCCCAATACAACGGACCAGCCCAGGGTATCCACGTGGAACGCCCAGAAACCCATTTCTTTAGCTTGTTCTGCGGTGTGGGCAAAGCCCCAGTCACCCGTTGGCAGCTTCCCGAAAGTCAGGTTCTGCAGGTGGTGCTGGATGTAGCCCGAAGCGGTTTGTTCTGCCATGGTTGCCTCAAACGCCCTAAGGTCTCAAAAATCTTATTTTCATCAACAGCGGTGCGAACCAGTTGACCACTTGGGTCAGAAGAAAGACGCCGAACACTGCCAGCGCCTCCAATGGCTTCACCCCTGCAAACGTCAGTGCAAACAGCACTGCCGTCAGAATTAACTTGCCCGCTTCACCGGCATAAAAAGACCGGACTATGGCTTGGGCGGCCCGCGCTCCAGTGAAACGGAACGCCTTGTGGGCAAAGTACAGATTGGGTAGCCACGCAATCAAGCCACCCAGCAAGCCAGAGTATCCGGTCGTTACACCGCGCCACTGCCAGAGAACGACGGCGGCAAGCAGGACCACGACCAGTTGAGCCAGCAATACCGGAAAAACCGGCAGACGATGGAAGGGCAGGCGGTTTTGCGTGCGAACATCCATCGTGTTGTTCCTGAATCAGTCCTCGAGTGCCGGCGCCAAAAAAATAATTGGCATACTTTGTGCCGACGAAATGCGCGCAGAGTATAGGGGTGCTTCCCAGCCCATTCAACTGCCAGGTAGTGATTTCCGACTACACACTACAGCCTCAATTGTTTCAGCGAATGTGGGCAAGCACGCCCTGCAATTCATCCAATGAGCTGTAGCGGATGACCAATTGGCCTTTGCCTTTTTGCCCGTGCTTGATCTGCACCGGCGAGCCCAGCCGCTCAGCCAGGCGTTGTTCGAGCCGGCTGATGTCCGGGTCTACCTTGGTCTCTGTGACCGGTTTCTCCTTACTGTTCAACCACTGTCGCACCAGTGCCTCGGTTTGGCGCACGCTGAGTCCACGCGCGACAACATGTCGCGCCCCTTCGACCTGCTGTTCAGCCGGTAAACCGAGCAAGGCACGGGCGTGGCCCATTTCCAGATCACCATGGGCGAGCAAGGTCTTGATCTCTTCCGGCAAGGCGATCAGCCGCAACAGGTTGCTGATGGTCACCCGGGACTTACCCACAGCCTCCGCCACTTGCTGTTGGGTCAATTGGAACTCTTGCTGCAGGCGCTGCAGGGCCATGGCTTCCTCAATCGGGTTGAGGTCTTCGCGCTGAATGTTCTCGATCAGCGCCATCGCAATGGTGGCTTCGTCTGGAAGCTCGCGCACCATAGCGGGAATCTTCTCCAGTCCCGCCTGATGACTGGCACGCCAACGGCGTTCGCCGGCAACGATCTCGAAGCGTCCGTCGGCAATCGGCCGTACCACGATCGGCTGCATCACCCCGTGGGACTTGATCGACTGGGCCAGCTCTTCCAGCGCAGTGGGATCCATATCCCGGCGTGGCTGGTATTTACCGCGCTGGATCAGATCCAGCGGCACGTATTGCAGTTCGCTGATGTCGGCCTGGGCCGCTTCGTCTTGCAACGCGACGACGCTGGTTCCCCCTAGCAGGGCGTCCAACCCTCTTCCCAGCCCTCGTTTCTTGGCGGCCATGCGGAATTCCTTATGCGGTTGCAGTGTGAGCGTTTGCACGCTGGCGACGAACCAGTTCGCCAGCCAACGCCAGGTAGGCGATGGCACCACGGGATTGCTTGTCATAAACCAGCGCCGGCATGCCGAAGCTCGGAGCTTCAGCCAGGCGCACATTGCGTGGAATCACGGTTTGGTACAGCTGATCGGGAAAGTGTTCCTTGAGCTGAGCCGAGACATCGTTGGTCAGGCTGATGCGCGGATCGTACATGGTACGCAACAAGCCTTCGATCTTCAGGTTCGGATTGAGCAGCTGGCCGATGCGCTGAATGCTGTTGACCAGATCACTCAGGCCCTCCAGTGCGTAATACTCACACTGCATGGGGATAATCACCGCATCGGCGGCAACCAGCGCGTTGATCGTCAGCATCGACAGCGCCGGCGGGCAGTCGATGAGGATGTAATCGTAATTCTCGCGAATCGGCGCCAGCGCATAGCGCAGGCGGCTCTCCTTCATCTTCATCTCCAGCAGGGAGACTTCGGCTGCGGTCAGGTCGCGGTTGGCTGGCAGCAACTGATATCCGCCGTGCTCGGAAAACTGCATGGCCTGCACCAGGTCGCATTCGCCGATCAGTACGTCATAGATCGAATGCTCCAGGGCATGCTTGTCGATCCCACTGCCCATGGTCGCATTGCCCTGTGGATCGAGGTCGATCAACAGCACGCGTCGCTTGGTCGCGACCAGCGACGCGGCCAGATTGACGCAGGTGGTGGTCTTGCCCACACCGCCTTTCTGGTTGGCGATTGCGAATACTTTAGCCATGCTGCTTTTCCCCTAGACCGAGCGTCGCAGTATCAGCAGATGGCGCTGACCTTGGCAACCGGGAACCTTGAGCACGTGAGTGGCGAGCAGCGAAAAATCTGCCGGCAGGGCTTGTAACTCATCGTCAGGGTGCACCCCCTTCATCGCCAACCAGCGGGTATTGCCATCGCCCAGGTGTCGCGTCCAGTCGCTGAAATCCTGCAACGAGCTGAAAGCCCGCGAGCAGATACCGCTGAACGGACGCTCGGGAGTGAAGCCTTCGACCCGGCTGTGGATAACTTCCAGGTTGCTCAACTGCAGCTCCAGCTTCACTTGTGTGAGGAAGCGGGTCTTCTTGCCGTTGGAGTCGAGCAGGGTGAAGCGCCGCTCGGGAAACATAATGGCCAGTGGAATGCCCGGCATGCCGCCGCCGCTACCGACATCCAGCCAGTTATCCCCAGCTTCTGCCACATAGGGCACCACGCTGAGGCTGTCGAGCAGATGGCGCGAGACCATTTCGTCTGGATTACGCACCGCGGTCAGGTTGTAGGCCTTGTTCCACTTGATCAGCAGCGCCAGGTAGGCGAGCAGTTGCTGGTGTTGCTGGGCGGACAGTTCAACGCCCAATTCACGCGCGCCCTGGCTGAGTTCTTCGGCATGGCTGGAGGTAACCAGAGACATCAGGCGCTTTGCTCCAACTGGCGGCCGGCACCGCGCTTTTTCAGATGAATCAGCAACAGCGAGATCGCTGCCGGAGTCACCCCGGGAATCCGTGAGGCCTGGCCCAGGGTCTGCGGCCGGGCATCACCCAACTTGTGCTGGATTTCCTTGGATAATCCGGAAATTCCGTTGTAGTCGATATCCGTTGGCAACTGGGTATTCTCGCTCGCGCGCAGACGGGCGATTTCATCCTGCTGGCGGTCGATGTAACCGGCGTACTTGGTCTTGATCTCGACCTGCTCGGCGACCTGCGGATCTTCGGCGCCGCCGCCGGTCACTGCGACCAGACCGGCGTAGTCGATTTCCGGGCGCGCTAGCAGGTTGAGCAGGTTGTATTCGTGAGTCAACGGGGTGCCGAAGCGTTCGGCGATGGCATCGCCTTGCATCGTATTCGGACGTACCCAGGTGCTTTTCAAGCGTTGCTCTTCCTGGGCGATGCCTTCGCGCTTGGCCTCGAAAGCCGCCCAGCGCTGATCGTCGACCAGACCCAATTCGCGGCCTTTTTCGGTCAGCCGCAGGTCGGCGTTGTCTTCCCGCAGGATCAAACGGTATTCGGCCCGCGAGGTGAACATGCGATACGGTTCCTGGGTACCCAGGGTGATCAGATCGTCGACCAGTACGCCGATGTAGGCTTCGTCGCGGCGCGGGCACCAGGCTTCGCGGCCTTGGGCACGCAGCGCCGCATTGCAGCCGGCCAACAACCCCTGGGCGCCGGCTTCTTCGTAGCCGGTGGTGCCGTTGATCTGACCGGCGAAATACAGGCCGCCGATGACTTTGGTTTCCAGGCTGTACTTCAGGTCCCGCGGATCGAAGTAATCGTACTCGATGGCGTAACCGGGGCGAATGATGTGAGCGTTCTGCATGCCGCGAATCGAACGCACCAGCTCCAGTTGCACATCGAAGGGCAGCGAGGTGGAAATACCATTGGGGTACAGCTCATGGGTGGTCAGGCCTTCCGGCTCGATGAACACCTGGTGACTGTCTTTGTCGGCGAAACGGTGAATCTTGTCTTCAATGGACGGGCAGTAACGCGGACCGACGCCATCGATCACCCCTGAATACATGGGGGAGCGATCCAGGTTGGCGGCGATGATCTCGTGGGTACGGGTGTTGGTATGGGTGATCCAGCAACTGACCTGACGGGGATGCTGTTGCTGGTTACCGAGGAACGACATTACCGGGATCGGCGTGTCCCCGGGTTGCTCGGTCATCTGGGTGAAATCTACCGAACGGCCATCAATGCGCGGTGGGGTACCGGTTTTCAGGCGACCGACGCGCAGCGGCAACTCACGCAGGCGATGGGCCAAAGCAATTGAAGGTGGGTCGCCGGCGCGGCCACCGGTGTAGTTCTGCATGCCGATGTGGATAAGTCCACCGAGGAAGGTGCCGGTGGTCAGCACCACCGAGTCGGCGAGGAAGCGCAGGCCCATCTGCGTGACCACGCCCTTGACCTGTTCGTTCTCGACGATCAGGTCATCCGCGGCTTGCTGGAATATCCACAGGTTGGTCTGGTTTTCCAGGGTTTCGCGGATGACGGCCTTGTACAACAGACGATCGGCCTGGGCGCGGGTCGCGCGGACAGCGGGGCCCTTGCGACTGTTCAGCACACGAAATTGAATACCCGCAAGATCGGTGGCATGGGCCATGGCGCCACCGAGAGCGTCGATTTCCTTGACCAAGTGGCTTTTGCCGATGCCACCAATGGCTGGATTGCAGCTCATCTGCCCCAAGGTTTCCACGTTATGGGTCAGCAGCAGGGTTTTTACCCCCATACGTGCAGCCGCGAGCGCAGCCTCGGTGCCGGCGTGGCCACCGCCGATCACGATCACATCAAAACGGGAAGGGAAATCCACCACGCACCTCGTGCCTGTTGAGAAATGGGGGAGGCTTTTATCGGGAAAAGCGGGAAGCCGGCAAGTATAGGCACTTACCGCCCCTGAAAGAACCCTCCTGGACAAAAAATAGCCAACCCTCAGGTCGTGTGAAATCCGCTCGGTTAATAAGTATAGAAAGAATGAATTTATTTAAAGCTTTGTTTTTATGTTTATTACTACTGCCGTTGCTTTCTGTGGATAGATGGCTACAGCCCTTTATTTTCAAGGTATTAATTCATGTATAAGGCTGTGCCTAGCAGGGGATGAGGGGTTTGGATAAGCGCCCTAAACCTGTGGATTAAACAGCTAGTTGTCCACAGCGGGATTTATAGGCAGCTTTCCCCCCTGCTTATAGACCGGGTTTAGGGGCGGTTTTCCACAGGGCTTATGCCAGGCTTCGCCCACGTAAAAGCCGCCTCGCGAGTCGGCGAGCTGGATTAAAAAATGAGTTTTGCGGGTCGCGGGTGATGCACAACCGATGAGGCGCGCCCAGACGATCTCGCCCTATGCGGGAAATCAGTGGATAGCAGGCGCTAGTACAGGCTTATTTGCCGATGCAGAAACTGGAAAAAATGCGCCCGAGCAAGTCGTCCGAGCTGAAGGCACCGGTGATTTCGCCAAGGACCTGCTGGGCCTGACGCAGGTCTTCGGCCAGCAGCTCACCGGCGCCCGCCAGGGTCAGCTGTGCGTGACCGTGTTGCAGGCAGGTATCCGCCTGACGTAACGCCTCTAAGTGGCGTCGGCGGGCGCTGAAGCTGCTTTCAGAGGTCTGTTGATAACCCATGCAGGCTTTTAGATGTTCGCGCAGCAGCTCCAGGCCTGCATTCGATTTAGCCGACAGGCCGATGGTGACATGGCCGTCGGCGCAGACGTTCAAGGCTGTAGGTTCGTTGGACAGGTCTGTCTTGTTACGAATCAGCGTGACCTTGGCCGGATCGGGTCGCCGATCGAGAAACTCCGGCCACAAGGCGAATGGATCCGCCGCCTCGGGGGCCGTGGTATCGACCATCAGCAAAATCCGGTCTGCATCGTTAATGGCGCTCAAGGCCCGCTCGACCCCAATTTTCTCAACCTGATCTTCGGTGTCACGCAAACCGGCAGTATCCACCACGTGTAACGGCATGCCGTCGATGTGGATATGTTCGCGCAGCACATCCCGCGTGGTGCCGGCGATTTCGGTGACGATGGCTGCCTCACGCCCGGCCAAGGCATTGAGCAGGCTCGACTTGCCGGCATTCGGGCGGCCGGCGATCACCACGGTCATGCCATCGCGCAGCAGCGCACCTTGGCCCGCTTCACGCAACACTGCGGCGAGATCGGCGCGTACCTCCTGCAACAGGCTCAACACGTGACCATCGGCGAGGAAGTCGATTTCTTCCTCGGGAAAGTCGATAGCCGCTTCGACATAAATCCGCAGGCTGATCAGGCGCTCGGTCAAGTTATGCACACGTTTTGAGAACTCGCCTTGCAGTGAGCGCAAGGCGTTGCGCGCGGCTTGTTCCGAGCTGGCTTCGATCAAGTCGGCGATGGCCTCGGCCTGGGCCAGGTCGAGTTTGTCATTGAGGAAGGCGCGCTCGCTGAATTCGCCGGGGCGGGCCAACCGCGCACCAAGCTGCAGACAGCGACGTAACAGCAGATCCAGTACCACCGGACCACCGTGGCCCTGCAGTTCCAGCACATCTTCGCCGGTAAAGGAGTTCGGCCCGGGAAAATACAAGGCCAGGCCTTCATCGATCACCTGCTCGGCGTCAGCGAAAAAAGGCCCGTAGTGGGCATAACGGGGCGTCAGCTCACGTTGGCAAACCGCCTGCGCCATTTGTTTGGCCAGGGTACCGGAGACCCGCACGATACCGACGCCACCACGCCCTTGGGCGGTAGCTACTGCTGCAATGGTTTCACGGCCTGCTTGCATGCGGGACTCCAAATCCTGGATAGCAAGACGCCCCACGATGGGGGCGTCTTGTATAACGGCTAGCTCGAGCTTAAACGCTCTGGCTTATCAGGCCGCAGCCGCCTTGGTTGCTGCTTCGATCTTGCGGGTAATGTACCACTGCTGTGCAATCGACAAGCAGTTGTTGACCACCCAGTACAGCACAAGACCGGCCGGGAACCAGAGGAAGAAGAAGGTGAAGATGATCGGCATCATTTTCATCACCTTGGCTTGCATCGGGTCCGGTGGAGTCGGGTTGAGTTGCTGCTGGATAAACATGGTCGCGCCCATGATGATCGGCAGGATGAAGAACGGATCCTTGATCGACAGGTCGGTGATCCAGAACATCCATGGCGCCTGGCGCATTTCCACGCTTTCCAGCAACACCCAGTACAGCGCCAGGAATACCGGCATCTGCACCAGGATCGGCAGACAGCCGCCCAGTGGATTGATCTTCTCTTTCTTGTACAACTCCATCATCGACTGCGACATTTTCTGCCGATCGTCGCCATGCTGTTCCTTCAGCGCTGCCAGTTTTGGCGCCACGGCCCGCATGCGCGCCATGGATTTATAACTGGCCGCCGACAGTGGGAAAAAGGCCAGTTTGATGATGATGGTCAGAACGATGATCGACCATCCCCAGTTATTCAGCAGCGCTTGGATATGTCCGAGCAACCAGAATATCGGCTTGGCCAGGAACCACAGAATGCCGTAGTCGACGGTCAGGTCGAGCCCAGGAGACAGGGCTTCCAGATTCCCCTGGGATTTGGGTCCGGCATACAGAATGGCATTGGTTTCCGCGCTGGCGCCGGCCGGAATATTCAGTGCCGGGCCGGTGAAACCAATGATGTAGTTACCTTGGCTGTCCTTGCGGGTTTGCACCACGTTGGTGCTGTCTTTGCTCGGCACCCAGGCGGTTACGAAATAATGCTGCAACCAGGCGATCCAGCCACCTTGCACAGTTTCGCGCAGGTTTTTGTCATCCATGTCGCCTGTGGATATCTTCGTATAGGGTTTTTCCTGGGTCCACATGGCGGCGCCCAGGTAAGTGGCGGTGCCGGTGGCGGTACTGGAAGACGGATCGCCACTGTCATCGCGCTTGAGCTGACCGAACAGGTTACCGCTCCAGGCTTGAGCGCTCTGGTTGTCGATCAGGTAGCTGACATTCAGGTCGTACTGTCCGCGCTTGAGGGTAAAGCGCTTGATGTAGTTGACCCCGGCCTCACTGAATTTCAGTTCGACGACCAGCTGGTCCTGACCATCGCTCAGTTCGTAGCTGGTTTTCTCGCTGCTGTACAGCGGACGACCACTGGCGCGGGCATCAGGTCCGTTTGTGCCGGTCAGACCGCTCTGTGCGAGATACAGTCGCTCGCCACCGTTATCGAACAGCTGAAAGGGCACGTCGGGATGATCCTGACGACGCGGAAATTGTGGCAGCATCAACTGCACCACATCCCCGCCACGTGGATCGATGGCCATTTCGAGGACATCGGTTTTCACCCGGATCAGCGCATCGCTGATCACGCTGGGCGCCACACTCGCTTCGCTACCGATGGCATTCGCCGTAGGAACGTCACTACCGTCGGTGGCTCCAGAAATTTCCGGTAAACCAGGAACTGTGCTGCTGGCTGCGGAAGTCTGAGTCGGCAGGGGAGCTTGACCATAGTCCTGGTTCCACTGGAGAACCATCATATAGGTCACGACTGCCAGGGCGACGATCAGGATCGAGCGTTGAATATCCATGATTATTCGGCCATCGAAGAGGGGCTTGAGGTTTTCGCGGGGGGGACCGGGTCGTAGCCACCGGGATTCCACGGGTGACAGCGGCCAAGCCGACGCAAGGTCAGCCAGCCACCACGCATGACGCCACGTTGAGCAATGGCATCATGCGCGTAGCAAGAACAACTCGGGTAGAAGCGACAGTGGCTGGCCATCAACGGACTGATGGCATAGCGGTAAAACTGGATTGAAGCTAACACCAGTCTACGCATGGGTACTGTCGCTTCCTCCCGTTTCGGCATTCGCCTGCGGGTTAGGTTTGCTGCGCGCGAGTCGTTTCCAGAGCTTGCCGAATTGCTGAGCGAGTTCGGCATTTTCCAGATCACCCAAGCCTTTGCGTGCCACTACCACGATGTCCCAGCCAACCAGATTTTCCTGATTGGCCCGGAACGACTCGCGGATTTGGCGTTTCAGGCGATTGCGCTCAACCGAGAGCTTGACGCTCTTCTTGCCGATCACCAGGCCCAAACGGGGATGATCGAGCTCGTTGTTGCGCGCAAGCAGCAGGACATTCTTGCCCGGAGCTTTGCCGCTGGGGGAGTCGAAGACTGCCTTGAATTGCCGGGGGGTTAGTAAACGCTTTTCCCGGCCGAAGCCTCGACTCACCACAAGACTGAAATTAGACAGCTAGACGGGCACGGCCCTTGGCGCGGCGACGCGACAGGACGGCGCGACCGTTTTTAGTAGCCATGCGAGCACGGAAACCGTGAGTGCGAGCGCGTTTGATGGTGCTGGGTTGGAAAGTGCGTTTCATGATGCTTTACCTGGGTCGTCGACTACGGGCCGGAATGGCCCCCGTTTTAAGAGACCGGCGATTCTAGAGAAAGCCGAAGGCCAGGTCAATTTCCAACCAGCTTTTCGCTGGGCAGAAGACTGAAGAGATAGAAATATAAAGAAGAGAATATTTAAAGATCTTTTGTAGTGTCTGTAATTACTAGTGCGCAGTGGATCTGTGGATAAGTGCCTATAGGCCAGTAGCAGAAGGGTTTTCAGAGTGATGTAAGTCTGTCCAGAAACGGTGAGGGAGCTGTGTGAAGCATTCGGATAAGCTGGGGATGAAATGAGCTTTTATCCACAGCGTGGTTTTCCAACCGTTTGTACCCAGGTTTATCCCGCAGGCTTACGCTTGGTTATCCACAGTGTTTTCGATTGGCCTGTGCATGACCCTGATAAGCAGTAACAGCTTGATTTAGCTTGCTGGCTTAAGTGTTTACGTGTGGATAACTCCGGCTTCGGCGGCTACAATGGCAGCTGTTTTTTGCCTCAGCGCTTTTCGACTTAGGGGATATCCGTGTCCGTGGAACTTTGGCAGCAGTGTGTAGAGCTTCTGCGCGATGAGCTGCCTGCCCAGCAATTCAACACCTGGATCCGTCCACTACAGGTCGAGGCTACAGGCGACGAGCTGCGCGTGTACGCGCCGAACCGTTTTGTGCTCGATTGGGTCAACGAAAAATACCTGGGTCGCATGCTGGAACTGCTGGACGAACACACCAACGGTCTGGTGCCTGCTTTGTCCCTATTAATAGGCAGTAAACGTAACGCCGCTCCTCGAGTGGCCGCCGCTGCTCCGGCTGCTGCTCAGCCTCAGGTAGAGAGCACTGCGTCTGTAACCCAGCAACCGGCAGCTAGAGTGGAAGAACCCTCGCGTGCCAGTTTCGATCCCATGGCTGGTGCGGCTAGTCAAACGGCCCCGGCGCGCACCGAACGCACGGTGCAGGTTGAAGGCGGACTCAAGCACACCAGCTATTTGAACCGTACTTTCACGTTCGATAATTTTGTCGAAGGTAAATCCAACCAATTGGCTCGGGCGGCTGCTTGGCAGGTGGCCGATAACCCCAAGCATGGCTACAACCCACTGTTTCTGTATGGGGGGGTCGGCTTGGGTAAAACCCACTTGATGCACGCAGTCGGCAATCACCTGTTGCAGAAGAATCCGAATGCCAAGGTGGTCTACCTGCATTCTGAGCGCTTCGTCGCCGACATGGTCAAAGCCCTGCAACTGAACGCCATCAACGAGTTCAAGCGATTCTACCGCTCGGTGGATGCACTGTTGATTGATGACATTCAATTCTTCGCCAAGAAAGAACGCTCGCAAGAAGAATTCTTCCATACATTCAATGCCTTACTCGAAGGTGGCCAGCAGGTTATTCTCACCAGCGACCGTTACCCGAAAGAAATCGAAGGCCTTGAAGAGCGTCTGAAATCACGTTTCGGCTGGGGGTTGACGGTCGCGGTGGAACCGCCCGAACTGGAAACCCGTGTGGCCATCTTGATGAAGAAGGCTGATCAGGCCAAAGTTGATCTACCTCACGATGCTGCCTTTTTCATTGCCCAGCGCATACGTTCCAACGTGCGTGAACTGGAGGGTGCGTTGAAGCGAGTCATCGCGCACTCGCACTTCATGGGCCGCGACATCACCATCGAGTTGATCCGCGAGTCCTTGAAGGATCTGTTGGCGCTGCAGGACAAGCTGGTCAGCATCGACAATATCCAGAGAACGGTTGCCGAGTACTACAAGATCAAGATGTCAGACCTGCTCTCCAAGCGTCGTTCGCGCTCAGTGGCACGACCCCGGCAGGTCGCGATGGCGCTGTCGAAGGAGCTGACCAACCATAGCCTGCCGGAAATCGGCGACGTCTTTGGCGGCCGTGATCACACTACGGTATTGCATGCTTGCCGTAAGATTGCTGAACTTAGGGAATCCGACGCGGATATCCGCGAGGACTACAAGAATCTGCTGCGTACACTGACTACCTAATACGCAACTCCACTAGGCAAGGGACTAGACCATGCATTTCACTATTCAACGCGAAGCCCTGTTGAAACCTCTGCAACTGGTCGCCGGCGTCGTGGAACGCCGCCAGACCTTGCCGGTGCTCTCCAACGTGTTGCTGGTGGTTGAAGGCCAGCAACTGTCGTTGACCGGTACCGACCTCGAAGTCGAACTGGTTGGTCGGGTCAGCTTGGAAGAGCCGGCCGAGCCAGGCGAAATCACCGTTCCTGCGCGCAAGCTGATGGATATCTGCAAAAGTCTGCCGAACGATGCCCTGATCGATATCCGTCTCGATGAGCAGAAACTGTTGGTGAAAGCCGGTCGCAGTCGCTTCAGCCTGTCGACTCTACCCGCCAATGACTTCCCGACCGTCGAGGAAGGTCCTGGCTCACTAACTTTCGATCTGGGCCAAAGCAAGTTGCGCCGATTGATTGAGCGCACCAGTTTCGCCATGGCTCAACAAGACGTGCGTTACTACCTCAACGGCATGTTGCTCGAGGTACAAAGCGGTGTGCTGCGTGCTGTGGCAACTGACGGTCATCGCCTGGCCATGTGTTCGATGGAAGCGGCTATCGAACAAGTCGATCGCCACCAGGTCATCGTGCCGCGTAAGGGTATTCTGGAACTGGCGCGTCTACTGACAGAGCAGGACGGCAGCGTGAGTATCGTCCTCGGTCAGCATCACATTCGTGCAACCACGGGTGAGTTCACTTTCACCTCCAAGCTGGTTGACGGCAAGTTCCCCGACTACGAACGTGTACTTCCTCGTGGCGGTGATAAATTGGTGGTGGCTGACCGTCAAGGCTTGCGCGAGGCGTTCAGCCGCACCGCGATTCTGTCCAATGAAAAGTATCGCGGTATCCGCTTGCAACTGGCTTCTGGCCTACTGAAGATTCAGGCGAATAACCCAGAGCAGGAAGAAGCCGAAGAAGAGATCGCCGTCGATTATAACGGTAGTGAATTGGAGATCGGCTTCAACGTCAGTTATCTGTTGGATGTACTGGGCGTAATGACCACCGAGCAGGTCCGTCTTATCCTCTCCGACTCCAACAGCAGCGCCCTGGTACAGGAGGCAGACAACGACGACTCAGCGTACGTCGTGATGCCTATGCGTTTGTAAGACTTCAATGTCCCTGACCCGCGTTACAGTCACCGCGGTGCGTAATCTGCACCCGGTGACACTCTCCCCCTCCCCACGTATCAATATCCTCCATGGCGACAACGGCAGCGGCAAAACCAGCGTGCTGGAAGCTATTCATCTGCTTGGCCTTGCCCGCTCATTTCGCAGTGCCAGACTGCTTCCAGTCATTCAGTACGAGCAAGTAGCCTGCACGGTTTTTGGTCAGGTGCTGTTGGCCGATGGCAGACTGAGCAGTTTGGGTATCTCTCGTGAGCGTCAGGGCGACTTTCAGATCCGTATCGACGGGCAGAACGCGCGCAGTGCTGCACAGCTAGCCGAAACTCTGCCGTTGCAATTGATTAACCCTGATAGTTTTCGCCTCTTGGAAGGCGCGCCGAAGATTCGCCGACAATTTTTGGATTGGGGAGTGTTCCACGTGGAACCTCGATTTCTGCCTGCGTGGCAGCGCCTGCAGAAGGCCTTGCGGCAGCGGAACTCGTGGCTGCGGCATGGTACACTTGACGCCGCTTCGCAGGCGGCCTGGGACCGTGAGCTATGCCTGGCTAGCGATGAAATTGACGGTTATAGGCGAACTTATATTCAGGCGCTGAAACCGGTGTTTGAACGAATCCTGAGTGAGTTGGTTGATCTGAATGGGCTTACCCTCAGTTACAACCGAGGATGGGATAAGGATCGCCAGCTGGATGAAGTATTGCGTGCTTCCCTTTCCCGAGATCAGCAGATAGGCCATACCCAGGCCGGCCCCCAGCGGGCTGATCTCAGGTTGCGTTCGGGAGTGCACAATGCCACAGACATTTTATCGAGAGGTCAGCAGAAGCTGGTTGTCTGTGCCTTGCGAATTGCACAAGGTCATTTAGTAAGTCAGGCCAAGCGCGGCCAATGTATTTATCTGGTGGATGATTTGCCGTCAGAGTTGGATGAACAACATCGGCGGGCCCTGTGTTGTTTGTTAGAAGAATTGCACTGCCAGGTATTCATTACCTGCGTAGACCATGAATTGTTGCGGGAAGGCTGGCGCACGGACACGCCGGTTGCCATGTTCCACGTGGAACATGGCTGTGTCACCCAGACCCACGACCACCGGGAGTGAAGCATGAGCGAAAACCAAACGTACGACTCCAATAACATCAAGGTCTTAAAGGGCCTGGATGCCGTACGCAAGCGACCGGGTATGTACATCGGTGATACGGACGATGGCAGTGGTCTGCACCATATGGTGTTCGAGGTGGTCGATAACTCGATTGACGAAGCGCTGGCCGGTCATTGCAGCGATATCACCATTACCATCCACCCCGATGAGTCCATCAGCGTGCGCGATAATGGTCGCGGCATTCCAGTGGATATCCACAAGGAAGAAGGTGTATCCGCCGCCGAAGTCATCATGACCGTGCTGCACGCAGGCGGTAAATTCGACGATAACAGCTATAAGGTCTCCGGCGGCCTGCACGGTGTGGGTGTCTCGGTGGTCAACGCGCTGTCCAAAGAGCTGGTACTGACGATTCGGCGGGGCGGCAAGATCTGGGAACAGACTTACATACACGGTGTGCCTCAATCTCCGCTGGCGCCAGTGGGCGATACTGATGACACCGGCACGCAGATCCACTTCAAGCCGTCCGAAGACACGTTCCACAATATTCATTTCAGCTGGGATATTCTCGCCAAACGCCTGCGTGAACTGTCATTCCTGAACTCTGGAGTTGGCATCGTTCTCAAGGACGAGCGTAGCGCCAAGGAAGAACTGTTCAAGTATGAAGGTGGCCTGCGTGCCTTCGTGGAATTCCTCAATGTAAACAAGACTCCGGTCAACGAGGTGTTCCATTTCAACGTGCAGCGTGATGATGGCGTTGGCGTGGAAATCGCCTTGCAGTGGAACGACAGCTTCAACGAGAACCTGTTGTGTTTCACCAATAACATTCCACAGCGCGACGGTGGTACACACCTGGCCGGTTTCCGTTCGGCGCTGACGCGTAACCTGAATGCTTATATCGAGCAGGAAGGCCTGGCCAAGAAACACAAGATTGCCACCACCGGTGATGACGCCCGTGAAGGTCTGACTGCAATCATTTCAGTCAAAGTCCCCGACCCCAAGTTCAGCTCGCAGACCAAGGACAAGCTGGTTTCCTCCGAAGTGAAAACGGCGGTAGAGCAGGAAATGGGCAAGTACTTCTCCGACTTCCTGCTGGAAAACCCCAACGAAGCCAAGGCCGTAGTCGGCAAGATGATCGACGCCGCACGGGCTCGTGAAGCGGCGCGTAAGGCACGGGAAATGACTCGCCGCAAAGGCGCCCTGGATATCGCCGGACTGCCTGGAAAACTGGCTGACTGCCAGGAAAAAGACCCGGCATTATCCGAACTCTACATAGTGGAAGGGGACTCCGCGGGCGGTTCTGCGAAGCAGGGCCGTAACCGCAAGACTCAGGCGATCCTGCCGCTCAAGGGCAAGATTCTCAACGTCGAGAAAGCTCGTTTCGACAAGATGATTTCCTCGCAGGAAGTCGGCACCCTGATCACTGCGCTGGGTTGCGGTATCGGACGTGACGAGTACAACATCGACAAGCTGCGTTACCACAACATCATCATCATGACCGATGCCGACGTCGACGGCTCACACATCCGTACCCTGCTGCTGACCTTCTTTTTCCGACAGCTTCCAGAGTTGGTCGAGCGCGGCTATATCTATATCGCCCAGCCGCCGCTGTACAAGGTCAAAAAGGGTAAGCAGGAGCAGTACATCAAGGATGACGAGGCCATGGATGAATACATGACCCAGTCGGCTCTTGAAGATGCCAGCCTGCACGTCAATGAAAGCGCCCCCGGCCTTGCCGGTGAAGCCCTGGAGCGTCTGGTCAACGATTACCGTTTGGTCATGAAGACCCTCAAGCGGTTGTCGCGTCTATACCCGCAGGAACTGACCGAGCACTTCGTTTATCTGCCGCGCGTGACCCTCGAGCAGTTGGCCGATCACGCTGCCATGCAGGGCTGGATCACTCAGCTCGAAGCGCGGTTAAGGGGCATGGAAAAGTCTGGCTTGGTTTATAAGACCAGCCTGCGCGAAGACCATGAGCGTCACCTATGGCTGCCTGAAGTCGAGCTGATCTCCCATGGCGTCTCCAGCTACGTCACGTTCAACCGCGACTTCTTCTCCAGTAATGATTACAAGACTGTCACCAGCCTTGGGGATCAGCTCAATAGCCTGTTGGAGGACGGAGCCTATGTGCAACGTGGAGAGCGCAAAAAGCCGGTAGCCACCTTCAAGGAAGCATTGAACTGGCTGATGGCTGAGAGCACCAAGCGTCATAGCATTCAGCGCTATAAGGGGTTGGGTGAAATGAATCCGAATCAACTGTGGGAAACCACAATGGATCCGGAAGTCCGTCGCATGCTCAAGGTCACCATCGAAGATGCTATTGGTGCGGATCAGATCTTCAACACGCTGATGGGCGATGCCGTAGAACCACGCAGAGACTTCATCGAGAGCAATGCACTGGCGGTTTCTAATTTGGACTTCTAGTACTTGTGTCGGTTGACAGGCTAAATGACAGGGTCGTACCTGTTATCGCCATGGCACAGAACCTCATACCCCGGCCTAGTGCCGGGGTTTTTCTTTCTAGATCACCAGTTAATCAACGGGTTTGAAAACCGTTGATCGGGCTGTGAAATGGGGTTCTGGGAGGCATTCTAAGTGACTCGGCGCTCATCAATGTTGCGCGGAGCATTCCCTAAGCTCATAGGGAGAAGGGACAGCAGAAAGCACTGAGGGGAGCCGTAGCTCCCCTCAAATAATTGCTGCATGCTTTGTTTTTGTTGTTAAACAGTCTGTTGTTGTTTTTAGTGACCGCTATCGTCGAACAAGATTTTCTGAGCCCGGTGGGTTCAAAGGTAAACGTATTTTTTTGGATGCTGGTGGTGCCATAGTCACTTGATGATTCAACCAGTTCAGCTACCTCAAGGTAGTTTTATTGTTTTCCTCTGGTCGCCAGGTTAACTCCTGGAAAAGCACACCCTCTCCAAAAAAATCTGTTTGCTACTCATCTGGCTTGTTGTTTTTGTTATGTCAGAATCGAGTCGATTTCTTTGCTGATTTTATTATTGTTGTCCCTATAACAAAGCATAGCCCGTGCCATTTATTAAAAGTCATTATAAATCAAAGTGTTAGTGTAATTTATGACACGCGTGATGCCCACAAAGGGAGCGGTTCTGTTCCTGTCCTACTCGACTTTGTTACCTGAGCACCGACGCAGTAACACGCGGCGAGCAATGTAATGAAGGCCACTCGGGTTGAACTGTGATTGTCTGCCGAGCCTGCGTTGGGGGACTCCGCTCGCTGGCGGCATTGATAGCTAACGAAGCCAATCGGGCTGTCGAAAGTCCTCAAGCTGGTAGGGTCGTCTCAGTTGTCTGCTGATAGGTATAGCGAATGGCTTACACGGCTTGACGGCGTTTGCTGCTATTGAACTTGGAGGCAGATCATTAATCTTGATAAATCCTCTGAGGCGCAGGACGCGCTCGGAATCAAGGATGATTGGCCATGGCTAGGATAGCTACCGACAGGATGTCGGGATGGTCAGGAAAAAACCCGCTTCGGCGGGTTTTTTGTTGGCTGCCGAAAATGCACCCAATGCTTTCAGATGCTTTGAAAATAGTTCAAGCAATAGACTGATTGCGCGGCCAAATACCAGCTATCTGCAAAATATTGGCTAAGCGTAACTGAAGCAACTTGCCTCGCTTGCCGGCCGGGGTGTTCGTGGTTTTCCTGCCGCAGACAATTGATGAGAAAGAACACCGCCGGAGATAGGCCACAAGGAGTCGTGCTGAGGAAAGCAGGTCCAATCATGCCGCGACAGGATAAGCACCAGCCTGGCTTCGGGCAGTCCTTCAATCAGGTGCGTGAAGCA
This sequence comes from Pseudomonas taeanensis MS-3, assembly GCF_000498575.2. Classification (GTDB taxonomy): domain Bacteria; phylum Pseudomonadota; class Gammaproteobacteria; order Pseudomonadales; family Pseudomonadaceae; genus Aquipseudomonas; species Aquipseudomonas taeanensis. Next base: position 637,212 of record NZ_AWSQ01000001.1, on the reverse strand, counting down.
GTGGCGGTGAGTGACGGGTCAATCTGCCGTACGACAGGTTAGCAATTCGGCGCCACAGACACCGCTCACCCCACTACCCTCGCTGATAGTCACACTGAATAGCCTGAGCGATGACGCAAAGGACAAAGTCGGATGACAGCGGCCCATAGCCCAGTAAGTGCTATGGGGAGACATGCTCTGTTCTAGAACGCCCGATTAACCGTTCCAATAATAAACATAATGAAGAGGCCGGCCAGAGTCGCGACGATACACGGTGCGACTCTGGCTCGGATGATACGTATGGGATCCTTATGAATAGTATTTTGTCAGTCGCGATTATCGTCCTGTTAGTCAGCACCCTGTTTGTGCTCGTGCGTTGGGGGAATGAGCGGTGTTTAGGGCCAGAGCCGGTGAGCCTGTTCACCTTCCTGGCGATTCTGTTTACCTCTGGCCTCGACATGGGGTTGATTATCTTTCCCCTCACCGAGTTCCCGGTTTACGCCAAGGAAGCTGAATATCAGTTCTCTAACCCGTTAGGCGTCGAGTTTGGTTTTTGGGGATTTCTGATTTGGGCTTTTTACTTCATCACGACTTTTTATTTCTGTGTGATAGAGCCTCGGGTCAAGTTCTTCGAATTAAAGCCAGTGAAGATCATCAATAATCTGGTGATTGTCGCAACCTGTGCATTCACCGCCTATCTGTTCCTGGTGAACATCGCCTGGTATGCGCCAGAACTCGGCGAGGGGTGGAGTTATCTGGTGGTGCTGGCAATCTTGTTAGCAGCGGCCTACTCGAGCACCGATATCAAATATTTGAAAATTCTTAGCGTCGCTTCAACATGGCTATTCTTCGCCTTGATTGGCGGGATGTGGCTGATGGCAGACGTGGGCTTGAGCTATTTTTCCGAGGCGACCAGCGCGATTGCTTCCGGCTACTTCGCCAATCTGCATAAGTTCGTTCTGCCCCTGAGTGACTATCACGCCTTCTATCTGTTTTGGTGGTTTGCCTGGAGTGTGATGATCGGCCAGTTTGTTGCGCGTTTTGTAGGCGGTATTAAAACCTATCAGCTGCTGTTGGCGTTGCTGGTGATCCCTTCAATTCCCCTGGCCGTATGGTTTTCCGTTCTCTATTACTATTTCGCCAATGCCATCGAAATCACGCTGTTCTGGAAGCTGGCGATGGTTACTGTGGGGGTGATCTTCGTGATCAACTCGGTCGACTCGCTGGTACGTTTGTACACCGACAACCTGGGCATGAGTGTCGAGAAGTTGGGTCGCCCTAGATTTATCCTGCTGAACGTTGGTGTTCTGGCGACTCTGGTTCTGTTGTTCAAGTTCACTCCGTTCGAGATTCAATGGGTCGGGTTGATTGTGATTGCGCTGTATGCGGCAGCGATTGTGACCATGACGTTACGCCACAGACCGGCGCTGGCAGCTATCTCGAAGCAGACGGCATTAGAAGCTGAGCGATAGTCGCATTGGTTTTGCTGCAAGGCATGTCGTTCAGTACGAGAGCAGTCTGAGCCTTAAGCGGTTCTATTGAAGGGACGGTGGCCTGTAGAGGGCTAACGCCTCCACAGGAGGCCTCATGCTGTGCTGATGGATCTAAGGCCCTTAGGCTCGACCAACAAAAAGCCGCCCTTCAAGAGGCGGCTTTTTTGTTGGTCGTGTCCTTGTGAGACTCAGTGCTGGGCTGAGGATTTGGTGAGTCTGTACAGCTAGCGCTTAATGAGCTGCTAGCGATCGAGATAGGTTATCCACAACCTGGTTCAGGCTGCTGCACTTGAACCATTGCCAGAGGCCTCAGTTTCAAGTGCCCCCATATCCCGCTGTGCCTGGCTGACCCAGGCGAAAGCGCGGTCATTCAGTTCGGCAATGGCGCGAGGGCCCGTGCCTTCGGCATGCAGCACGGGGCCGATGACAACCTGGATGGTGCCGGGGTTTTTATTCCACCCCTGCTTCGGCCAGAACTCTCCGGCGTTGTGCGCAATGGGCAGCACAGGCAAGTTGGCATTGACTGCCAGAGCTGCACCACCGCGGGAGAACTTGCCGATCTGACCTGCGGGAATCCGTGTACCTTCCGGAAAAATCAGCACCCAAGCGCCCTGCTCCAGGCGCTCATGGCCCTGCTTGGCCAGTTGCTTGAGCGCGGCTTTCGGATTGCTGCGGTCAATCGCAATGGGCTTGAGCATGGCCATTGCCCAGCCGAAGAACGGCACGTACAGCAACTCGCGTTTGAGCACCTGGCTGAGTGGCTCGAACTGGGCTGAGAGGTAGAAGGTTTCCCAGGTGCTCTGGTGTTTGGCGAGAATCACGCAGGGGGTTGCTGGGATATTTTCCAGGCCTTTGACTTCGTAATGAATGCCCAGCAGCACTTTGCTCAGCCAGACGGCGCAACGGCACCAGGTCTGGTTGACGAAGCGGTAGCGAGCGCGGAACGGCAGTAAGGGGGCGACGAAGAAGCTGAGGGTGCACCAGAGCAAGGCGCTGGAAGACAGCAGCAGGTAAAAGAGGAAGATTCTGAAGGCCCGCACTGTCGACATAGGAACTTTTACCGTTGCAGGTCAGGCCTGCTCTATCAATGGAGAAGGTGTTCGGCGACCGCCGCAAGATCATCGAATACCAGGGTGCCCGATGGTAATGGCTTGTCCAGGGTGCGTTCGCCTTTACCGGTCTTGACCAGCACCGGCTGACAATCGACGGCTTGCGCAGCCTGCAGGTCACCAGTGCTATCGCCGACGAACCACAAGCCAGTCAGGGCAACCCGGTAATGTGTGGCGATCTGCTGGAGCAAGCCGGGCTTGGGTTTGCGACAGTTACAGCCGTCCTCCGGGCCATGTGGACAGTGCACGATCAAGCCGAGTTGCCCGCCCTGCTCCGCGACCAACTGGCGCAAGCGATTGTGCATGGCGTCCAGCGTTGCTGGGTCGTAATAGCCACGCGCCAAGCCAGACTGGTTGGTCGCCACTGCCACGGTCCAGCCCGCCTTGGATAAGCGGGCAATGGCTTCGACCGCGCCGGGCAGAGGAATCCACTCCTCCAACGACTTGATATAGGCGTCGGAGTCGTAATTGATCACACCGTCGCGGTCGAGGATCAGCAGCTTCATCACTCAGCCCAGTACCGAAATATCGGCAACACCGAGGAACAAGCCGCGCAGCTTGGCCAGTAGTGCGTAGCGGTTGGCGCGCACGGCGGTATCTTCAGCGTTCACCAGTACCGCCTCGAAGAAGGCGTCGACCGGTTCACGCAGGCTGGCCAGGTGCTCCAGTGCCTCGCGGTAGCAGCGGGCGGCAGCCATCGGCATGACCGCCAGTTCGGCGTCGGCGACGGCCTGGGCCAGCATCTGCTCGGCCGGCTCGTGCAACAGCGTACTGTCGACGTGGCTCGGTACGTCGCCGTCGAACTTGCTCAGCAGGTTCGACACGCGCTTGTTCGCCGCAGCCAGGGCGTCGGCTTCGCTGCGCGCGCGGAAAGCCTGGACCGCTTGCACGCGCTGGTCGAAGTCCAGCGGCGCGGCCGGGCTCAGGGCGCGTACGGCCTGATAGACGGACACATCGACCCCTTCGTCCTCGTAGCGCGCACGCAGGCGATCGAAGATGAAGTCCTGCACCTGTTCGGCCAAGCCGCTGGCAGTGGGGTTGGCGCCGACTTGCTTTTGCAGCTTGCTGGCGACGATGGTATTCCACTCTTGTTCAAGCCCCGGGCCGTAGAGGCCAATGGCGTACTGAATGGTTTCAACCACATCGAGATCCAGCTGCTTGTCGATCAGGATCCGCAACACACCGAGGGCCGCACGGCGCAGGGCATAGGGGTCTTTGCTGCCGGTGGGCAGCATGCCGATACCGAAGATACCGACCAGGGTGTCGAGTTTGTCGGCCAGGGCCACGGCCGCGCCGGTCAGGGTGCTGGGCAGTTCGGCCCCTGCCCCGCGTGGCATGTACTGCTCGTTGAGTGCCAGGGCGACATCGTCAGCTTCGCCATCATGCTTGGCATAGTAGTAACCGGCGATGCCCTGCATTTCCGGGAACTCGCCGACCATCTCGCTGGCCAGGTCGCACTTGGAGAGTATCCCGGCACGCGCCGCGCGATCCTTATCGCCACCGACGCGCTCGGCGATAAAGGCCGCGAGGGCAGAAACCCGCTGGGCTTTTTCATAGACCGAGCCGAGCTGGGACTGGAAGACGACATTAGCCAGGCGCTGGTTGAACAGCTCCAACTTGTGCTTCTTGTCCTGCTTGAAGAAGAACTCGGCATCGGTCAAGCGGGGTCGTACCACTTTCTCGTTGCCGGAGATGATCTGCGCCGGATCCTTGCTCTCGACGTTGGCCACGGTGATGAAGCGCGGCAGCAACTTGCCGTTGCTATCCAGCAGGCAGAAGTACTTCTGATTGTCCTGCATGGTGGTGATCAGTGCTTCCTGCGGCACCTCGAGGAAGCGCTCCTCGAAGGAGCAGACCAGCGGCACCGGCCATTCGACCAAAGCACTGACTTCCTCGAGCAGCGCCGGCGGCACTATGGCCGTGCCCTGCTGCTCGGCGGCCAACTGTGCCACGCGTTGGGCGATCAGTTCGCGGCGCTCATCGGCGTCGGCAATCACATAGGCTGCGCGCAGTTCTTGCGCGTAATTGGCCGGCGCGGAGATGCGTACCTCGACGTTATGGTGGAAGCGGTGGCCACGGGAGACCCGGCCAGCCTGCTGGGCAAGGATTTCGCAGTCGATCACCTGGTCGCCGAACAGCATCACCAGCCACTGGGTCGGGCGGACGAACTCGGTCTTGCGCGCGCCCCAGCGCATGCGCTTGGGAATCGGCAGTTCATTCAGCGAGGTGTCGACGATAGCGGGCAGCAGGCTGGCGGCGGCCTGGCCGGGAATGTTCTGGCTGAATTTCAGCTTGGGCCCGCTGCGATCGATTTCGCTCAGCTCGACCCCGCACTTCTTGGCAAAGCCCAGGGCTGCCTGGGTTGGATTGCCATTGGCGTCGAACGCCGCCTGCATGGGCGGGCCATCGAGGTTCAGCGCGCGATCCGCCTGTTGCGTTTCAAGCTGCTCGACGAGTACGGCCAGGCGGCGTGGCGCGGCGTAATAGCGGGCGTTGGCGTAGCTCAGGCCGGCCGCTTTCAGGCCCTTTTCGATGCCTGCAAGGAAAGCTGCACCGAGGGTCTTCAGGGCTTTCGGCGGCAGCTCTTCGGTGCCCAGTTCAACCAGAAAATCCAGTGCACTCATTCTGCTGCCTCCAGCTTATTGCCCAGGGCTTTGCCTTGAAGCAGATCCGTTTCTGTCAGTTTGGCCAGTACTTCGTCACGCAGTTCGGGGGTGGCCATCGGGAAGCCGAGTTTGCGCCGCGCCTGCAGATAGCTCTGCGCCACGGCGCGCGCCAGGGTGCGCACGCGGAGGATATAACGCTGACGTTCGGTCACCGAAATGGCGCGGCGGGCATCCAGCAGGTTGAAAGTGTGCGAGGCCTTGAGCACCATTTCGTAGGTCGGTAGCGGCAGTTCCAGTTCGATCAGACGATTGGCTTCGGACTCGTAGAAATCGAACAATTCGAACAGTTTGTCGACGTTGGCGTGTTCGAAGTTGTAGGTCGATTGCTCCACTTCGTTCTGGTGGAACACGTCGCCGTAGGTGACCTTGCCGAAGGGACCGTCGGTCCAGATCAGGTCGTAGACCGAGTCGACGCCCTGGATGTACATGGCCAGGCGCTCCAGGCCATAGGTGATTTCGCCGGTCACCGGGTAGCACTCGATCCCGCCGACCTGCTGGAAGTAGGTGAACTGCGACACTTCCATGCCATTCAGCCAGATTTCCCAACCCAGACCCCAGGCGCCGAGGGTCGGCGATTCCCAGTTGTCTTCGACGAAACGGATATCGTGAACCAGTGGATCGAGGCCGATGTGTTTCAGCGAGCCGAGGTAGAGTTCCTGGAAGTTTTCCGGGTTCGGCTTCAATACCACCTGGAACTGGTAGTAGTGCTGCAGACGGTTGGGGTTCTCACCATAGCGGCCATCGCCTGGGCGGCGGCTGGGCTGCACGTAGGCGGCGTTCCAGGTTTCCGGGCCAACGGCGCGCAGGAAGGTGGCGGTGTGAAAGGTGCCGGCGCCCACTTCCATATCGTAGGGCTGTAACACTACACAGCCCTGTTCGGCCCAGTATTGTTGCAGGGCAAGGATCAAGTCTTGGAAGGTGCGCACGGCAGGCGTAGTCTGGCTCACGGAAAATTCACCTGTTGAGGCTGCGACAGAAAGGGCGGGAGTATACCCCAATCCGTACGGCCTCCACCGCCCTGGAAGGCCCTATGCCACGCTGCTTTTGGTGCAACGACGACCCGCTTTACATGGCTTACCACGACGAGGAATGGGGGGTTCCACTGCGCGCGCCACAGGCGCTGTTCGAGCTGTTGCTGCTCGAAGGCTTCCAGGCTGGCTTGTCGTGGATCACCGTCTTGAAGAAGCGCGCCCGCTACCGCGAGGTACTGTTCGGCTTCGACCCGCAGCGTCTGGCGCAGATGAGTGACGCGGAAATCGATGAGCGCATGCAGGACCCCGGGATCATCCGCAACCGCCTCAAGCTCAAGGCTGCGCGGCAGAACGCGCAAGCCTGGCTCAAGCTGGACGATCCGGTGACGCTGCTGTGGTCGTTCGTCGGCGGCACTCCGAAGATCAATCACTTCGCCGGCCGCGAACAGGTGCCGGCGGTGACGGTCGAAGCCGAGGCCATGAGCAAGGCGCTGAAAAAAGCCGGGTTTACCTTCGTCGGTCCGACCATCTGTTACGCCTATATGCAGGCGACGGGGATGGTCATGGATCACACACGCGATTGCGATCGCTATGCCGTACTGAGCAAGGCGACGCCTTAGCCTGCTTGCCGCGCGTTTCATCACCGGCCCTGGGCATGGTTACAATAGGCGTTTTCGACCGTGTGGAGTTGCCTGTGGAAAAGCTCAAAGGCGCCTTGGTGGTAGGTTTTCTGCGCCTGTTCGCCCTGCTGCCCTGGCGTGCCGTACAAGGCGTGGGGGCGGCTATTGGCTGGATGATGTGGACGTTGCCGAACGGCTCGCGCGCGGTCGCCAGCATCAACCTGAGCAAATGTTTTCCCGAACTCGATGCGACGACCCATCAGCAACTGCTGCGCCAGAGTCTTATGAACATCGGCAGGACCCTGACTGAAAGCGCCTGCGCCTGGATCTGGCCGGCGCAGAAGTCGATCGAGCTGGTACAGGAAGTCGAGGGGCTGGAGGTGTTGCAGGCGGCACTGGCTTCAGGCAAAGGGGTGGTCGGCATCACCAGCCACCTGGGCAATTGGGAAGTGCTCAATCACTTCTACTGTGCTCAGTGCAAACCGATCATTTTCTACCGCCCGCCGAAACTCAAGGCGGTGGATGAGCTGTTGCGTCAGCAGCGGGTGCAACTGGGCAACCGCGTCGCCCCGTCGACCAAAGAAGGCATTATCAGTGTCATCAAGGAAGTCCGCAAAGGCGGTGCCGTAGGCATTCCCGCCGATCCGGAACCGAGCTTGTCCGCAGGCGTATTCGTGCCGTTCTGCGCGACCCAGGCGCTGACCAGCAAGTTCGTGCCCGGCATGCTCACCGGTGGCAAGGCAGTCGGGGTGTTCCTGCATGCCCTGCGCCTGAGTGACGGCTCCGGCTACAAGGTCATTCTCGAGGCGGCGCCGCCCGATATGTACAGCGACCAGGTGGAAACTGCCGTGGCGGCCATGAGTACGGTGCTGGAGAAGTATGTGCGGGCTTATCCCAGCCAGTACATGTGGAGCATGAAGCGTTTCAAGAAGCGCCCGGCGGGTGAGGCGAAGTGGTACTGATGGCCACGCCTGCATCACTGTGCTGAAAAAAGGTGCCCATCAGGCACCTTTTTTATTTAGAGCACTGGGCCTTTCAGGCAATTTGCGTTATTAAAACGCCACCCTCTCCGTCTAGGATCGCCTGGCTCAATGTCCAATCAACGCCAACATCCGCGTACGCCGATGAAATGTCGGATCAAGATCTGTCATCCGAGCTTCGGCGAGCGGCTGGCCCAGACCAGCGACCTGTCCGACGGTGGGATCTATGCCAAGCATCCAGACCTGACTGCCCTGCCCCTGGGCGCTATCGTCACGGGCCAGGTACAGGACTTGCCAATAGAGGCGCCGGTGCTGCGCATGGAAGTGATGCGTGTGGATGCCGAAGGCGTCGGCCTGCGCTTCGTCGAGGTCTGACGGTTTCAGCTCGATGGGGCTTGCCGCTGCAGGCGCTTGATAAATACCGTCATCTCCTTCTCGGCCTGTTTGTCGCCGTGGCCCTGGGCCGCGGCGATGCCCTGCTGCCAGGCCTGCTCGGCGGCGCGGCTATCGCCCTGCTCCAGCTGCGCCTTACCCAGTAGTTTCCAGGCCGCGGAATACTTGGGGTCGAATTCGACGCAGCGCTGCAAGTGCTCGGCCGCACGGGCGAACTCCCCGGCATCCAGATAACCTTTGCCCAGACCGAAACGCAGCAGGGCGTTGTCCATGCCCTTGGCCAGCAGCTTTTCCAGGGATTCGGTGCTCATTGAGGGTCTCCAGCCAAGTGGAGCGAGACAGGCCCGCTCAACCTCTATCAGAAGAAGGTCAGGCCGACCTGGAACAGGCGCTCGGCGTCGCGGATGTATTTCTTGTCGACCAGGAACAGGATGACATGGTCGCCGGTCTGGATCACCGTGTCGTCATGGGCGATCAACACCTCTTCGTCGCGAATGATCGCGCCGATGGTGGTGCCTGGCGGCAAGGCGATGTCCTCGATGGCGCGGCCGACCACCTTGCTCGACTTGGCGTCGCCATGCGCGATGGCTTCGATGGCCTCGGCGGCACCGCGGCGCAGTGAGTGCACGCTGACGATATCGCCCCGGCGCACGTGGGTCAGCAGGGCGCCGATGGTGGTCAACTGCGGGCTGATGGCGATGTCGATCTCGCCGCCTTGCACCAGGTCGACGTAGGCCGGGTTGTTGATGATGCTCATCACCTTGCGCGCGCCCAAGCGCTTGGCCAGCAGCGAGGCCATGATGTTGGCTTCGTCATCGTTGGTCAGGGCCAGGAAGATGTCGGCGTCGTTGATGTTTTCTTCCACCAGCAGGTCGCGATCCGAGGCACTGCCCTGCAGTACGATGGTGCTCTCCAGATTCTCCGAGAGGTAGCGGCAGCGCGCAGGGTTCATCTCGATGATTTTCACTTGGTAACGGCTTTCGATGGCCTCGGCCAGGCGCTCGCCGACATGCCCTCCGCCGGCGATTACGATGCGCTTGTTGCTGTCCTCGAGGCGGCGCAGCTCGCTCATTACCGCGCGGATATGCGCCTTGGCGGCGATGAAGAACACCTCGTCGTCGGCCTCGATCACCGTGTCGCCATGGGGGATGATCGGTCGGTTGCGGCGGTAGATCGCCGCTACCCGGGTGTCGACATTGGGCATGTGCTCGCGCAGCTGGCGCAATTGCTGGCCGACCAGCGGGCCGCCGTAATAGGCCTTGACCGCCACCAGCTGGGCCTTGCCGCCGGCGAAGTCGATCACCTGCAGGGCGCCCGGGTGCTCGATCAGACGCTTGATGTAGTTGGTCACCAGCTGTTCCGGGCTGATCAGTACGTCGACCGGAATCGAGTCGTTATTGAACAGCCCGGAGCGGGTCAGGTAAGCCGGCTCGCGCACCCGGGCAATCTTGGTCGGAGTGTGGAACAGGGTGTAGCCGACCTGACAGGCGATCATGTTGATCTCGTCGCTGTTGGTCACCGCGATGATCATGTCGGCATCGTCGGCGCCGGCCTGGCGCAGCACCGTGGGGAACGAGCCGCGGCCCTGTACGGTGCGAATATCCAGGCGATCGCTGAGGTCGCGTAGACGGTCGCCGTCGGTGTCCACCACGGTGATGTCGTTGGCCTCGCTGGCCAGGTGTTCCGCCAGGGTGCCGCCGACTTGGCCGGCGCCGAGAATGATGATCTTCATCCGCTCTGTTCCTCAGCCGCGATCGGCGGCGATTTTGATCAGCTTGGCATAATAAAAACCGTCGTGACCGTCAGGCTGCGCAAGCAGTTGGCGGCCGTGCGGCTGTTTCAGGCCGAAGGGCCCGGCAATATCCAGCTCGCGTGCGCCCGAGGTACGTGCGAGAAAGCCTTTGATGACCTCGGTATTTTCGGTCGGCAGAGTCGAACAGGTGGCATAGAGCAGGATGCCGCCGACTGCCAGCGTCGGCCATAAAGCGTCCAGCAGTTCGCCCTGCAACTGGGCCAGGGCGGCAATGTCATCGGCCTGACGGGTCAGTTTGATGTCGGGATGGCGGCGAATCACACCGGTGGCGGAGCAAGGCGCGTCGAGCAGGATGCGCTGGAAGGCTTGGCCGTCCCACCACTCATCGACCGCGCGGGCATCGGCGGCTATCAGCTCGGCGTTGAGGCCCAGGCGCTGGAGATTTTCGCGCACGCGGACCAGGCGTTTCTCCTCCAGGTCGACCGCCACCACAGCGGTCAGCTGTGGCTCGGCTTCGAGCAGGTGACAGGTCTTGCCGCCTGGGGCGCAGCAGGCGTCCAGCACCCGTTGTCCGGGCGCCAGTTCCAGCAACTCGGCGGCCAGTTGCGCGGCTTCATCCTGCACACTGACCCGGCCTTCGGCGAAGCCCGGCAGGCCGGTGACATCGCAGCCCTGCTGAAGACGAATACCGTCAGAACTGAAGCTGCAGGGTTCGGCTTGGTAGTCGGCGGCGTGCAGTTCGGCCAGGTAGTCGTCACGACTGCCGTGGCGGCGATTGACCCGCAAGATCAACGGCGGATGGGCGTTATTGGCGGCGCAGATGGCCTCCCAGTGCTCGGGCCAGTGCGCCTTCAGGGCTTTTTGCAGCCAGCGCGGGTGGGCGGTACGCACCACCGGGTCGTGTTCCAGTTCCGCCAGCAGTTGCTCACTCTCGCGCTGGGCGCGACGCAGCACGGCGTTGAGCAGGCCCTTGGCCCAGGGCTTTTTCAGCTTGTCGACGCAGCCGACGGTTTCACCGAGGGCGGCGTGGGCCGGAATGCGGGTGTAGAGCAGCTGGTAGAGGCCGACCAGGAGCAAGGCTTCGACGTCCTTGTCGGCCGCCTTGAACGGCTTCTGCAGGAGTTTTTCCGCCAACGCGGCCAGGCGCGGTTGCCAGCGTGCAGTACCGAAGGCCAGTTCCTGGGTCAGGCCACGGTCACGTGGGTCGACCTTGTCCAGCTGGGGCGGCAGACTGCTGCCCAGCGAGGCCTTGCCTGAGAGTACCGCGGCCAGTGCCCGGGCCGCTGCTAGACGTGGGTTCATGGGTAGATCCTCATCACAGCAGCACCGCGCCAGCGGCAAATTGTTCGCGGCGGCTGTTGTACAGGTCGGCGAAAGCCAGCGCCTTGCCGCCCGGTAACTGCAGGCGCGTCAAACGCAGTGCGCCAACGCCGCAGGCCACGCTCAGGCCGTCTTTGCTGGCGCTTAGAATCTGTCCCGGCTGGCCCTGCCCTTCGCCCAGTTGCGCGCCGAGGACTTTCAAGGGCGCATCGTTCAGCGTGCTGTGACAGATCGGCCAGGGGTTGAAGGCGCGGATCAGCCGTTCCAGTTCGATGGCTGGACGGCTCCAGTCGATGCGCGCCTCCTCCTTGTTCAGCTTGTGTGCGTAGGTGGCCAGGCTGTCGTCCTGCACCTGGCCCTTCAGCGTGCCGCTGGCGAGACCGGCGATGGCCTCGATCACCGCTGCCGGGCCGAGGCTGGCGAGGCGGTCGTGCAGGCTGCCGCCGCTATCTTCTGCGTCGATCGGCGTGCTGACTTTCAGCAGCATGGGGCCGGTATCCAGCCCCGCTTCCATCTGCATCACGGTCACCCCGGACTCGAGGTCGCCGGCTTCGATGGCGCGCTGGATCGGCGCTGCACCGCGCCAACGGGGCAGCAGCGAGGCATGGCTATTGATGCAACCGAGGCGCGGCGTATCCAGCACCACCTGCGGCAGGATCAGGCCGTAGGCGACCACCACCATCAGGTCGGGTTTGAGCGCCGCCAGTTCGGCTTGCGCCGTCGGGTCACGCAGGGTCTGCGGCTGATATACCGGTATTGCATGCTGCACGGCGAGCTGCTTGACCGGGCTGGGCATGAGTTTCTGCCCGCGGCCGGCGGGGCGGTCCGGCTGGCTGTAGACCGCGATGACCTGGTGGGGCGTGTCGAGCAGGGCCCTGAGGTGCTCGGCGGCGAAGTCCGGAGTGCCGGCGAAGACGATACGCAGTGCTTCAGTCATGGGTGCTCGCTAAGAGAAAAGGCTTGCCGTTCAGGCTACGTGAGAACTGCTGCGCTCGGTTATGCGGCGTTAAAAACAGGCTCGAAACGCTCATGTACAGCTCGTACACTCCGCTTTCTCGCCTGTTTTATCCTTGCCTAACCTTTGCTCGCGACGTTCTCACGCACCCTGGGTGCAAGCCTTTGTATAAGTCGGGGTTCAAGCGTGCTGGCGGTGGAGCTTTTCCAGCTTCTTCTTGATGCGGTCGCGTTTCAGCGTGGACAGGTAGTCGACGAACAGCTTGCCGTTGAGGTGGTCGCATTCGTGCTGGATACATACCGCCAGCAGGTCTTCGGCGATCAGCTCAAAGGGCTGGCCGTCACGGTCCAGGGCCTTGATCTTGACTTTGGTCGGTCGATCGACGTTTTCGTAGAAGCCGGGTACCGACAGACAGCCTTCCTGATACTGGTCGATCTCGTCGGTCAGGGTCTCGAACTCGGGGTTGATAAACACCCGTGGTTCGGACTTGTCTTCGGACAGGTCCATCACCACTACACGCTTGTGCACGTTGACCTGGGTGGCTGCCAAGCCGATGCCTGGGGCGTCATACATGGTTTCGAACATGTCGTCGATCAGCTGACGCAGCGCGTCATCGACCACCTCCACCGGCTTGGCGATGGTGCGTAGACGTGGATCGGGAAATTCGAGGATGTTTAAGATCGCCATATGCGTTTGTGATGCACTTGTAGAATAAAGTCAAAATCCGCTGCTAAGATGATGAGCAGCAATGAAAAACGGCTTCACGCCGCGGTTCTACTGGGGTTTGGTCGCGGCGCTAGGGCGCTCCACGTGAAGGCACATAATAAAGGGATTCACCGCATGAGGAAATCACTACTCGCCCTGCTACTGCTAGCCGCAGGCGGCTTAGCTCAGGCCGAAGTGCAACTCAAGGACGGTCACCCAGACCGTTATACCGTGGTCAAGGGCGATACGCTCTGGGATATTTCCGGCAAGTTTCTCAGCCAGCCGTGGAAGTGGCCGGAAATCTGGCACGCCAATCCGCAGGTGGAAAACCCGCACCTCATCTATCCCGGCGACCTGCTCAGTCTGGTCTATGTCGATGGTCAACCACGTCTGATGCTCAACCGTGGCGAGTCGCGCGGCACCATCAAGTTGTCGCCGCAAGTGCGGCGTACACCGATGGCCGAAGCCATCCCGGCTATTCCGCTGGAGGCGATCAACAGCTTCCTGCTGAGCAATCGCATCGTCGATACCCCGGAAGCTTTCCAGGGTGCCCCTTATATAGTCGCCGGCAATGCCGAGCGTGTGGTCAGCGGCGCCGGTGACCGGGTCTACGCCCGCGGGGCGTTCGATGAAAGCGCACCGGTGTACGGCATCTTCCGTCAGGGCAAGACCTACATCGATCCAGACACCGAGGAGTTCCTCGGGATCAACGCGGATGACATCGGCGGCGGTGAAATAGTTGCCGAAGAAGGCGATATCGGCACCATGAACCTGATTCGCACGACCCAGGAAGTACGCCTCGGCGATCGTCTGTTCCCGACCGAGGAGCGGGCCATCAACTCGACGTTCATGCCCAGCGAGCCAGCCAGTGAGATCCGCGGGTTGATTCTCGATGTGCCGCGTGGCGTAACCCAGATTGGCCAGTTCGACGTGGTCACCCTGAACAAAGGGGGGCGTGATGGCCTGGCCGAGGGCAACGTACTGGCGGTGTACAAGACCGGCGAAACCGTGCGTGATCGCATCACCGGTGAGCAGGTGAAGATCCCAGACGAGCGTGCCGGTCTGTTGATGGTGTTCCGCACCTACGACAAGCTCAGCTACGGTGTGGTGTTGCAAGCGACCCGCTCCCTCGAGCTGCTGGACAAGGTGCGTAACCCCTAACACCCACAAGCCCCGCCAATGCGGGGCTTGTGCTTTATGAGTCGCGCCGTCCTCCAGTCGCCTGTGCGGCGCGACCGATCAAGGATGATCAAATGTCGCACGGCACCCGCCATTGCATTTCCCCTGCGGAACTCGAAGCCCGACTGCGCCTGCATAGCCTGCCGGAGCTGGGACCTCGGCGTTTTCGCAAACTGCTCACGGCGTTCGACAGTGCGTCGGCAGCCCTCAGTGCCCCGGCCAGCGCCTGGCGCGCTTTAGGCCTTCCGGCCGCCTGTGCCGAGCCACGCCGCAGTGCCGAGGTGCGTGAGCGAGCCGCTGCTGCGCTGGCTTGGCTCGGGGCGCAGCAGCATCATCTGCTGATGTGGGACGATCCTGACTATCCGGGTTTGCTCGCTGAGTTGAGTGATGCGCCACCCTTGCTGTTCATCGCTGGCGATCCCGGCTTGCTGGAGCAACCGCAGCTGGCCATGGTGGGCAGTCGCCGGGCCTCGCGGCCCGGCTTGGACACCGCGCAGAGCTTCGCCCGCAGCCTGGCCGCTGGCGGCTTCGTGATCACCAGTGGACTGGCATTGGGCATAGACGGCGCCGCCCACCAGGGCGCGCTGGATGTCGCGGGCAAGACCATTGCGGTACTCGGCACCGGGCTGCAGTGCTTGTACCCGCAACGACACAAAGCACTGGCCGCGGCCATCGTCGAGCAAGGTGGCGCGCTGGTCTCTGAGTTACCGCTTGATTCGCCACCTCAGGCGAGCAACTTTCCCCGGCGTAATCGCATCATCAGCGGCCTGTCTCTCGGTGTGCTGGTGGTCGAGGCCAGCCCGTCCAGTGGGTCCTTGATCACCGCACGTCTGGCGGCCGAGCAGGGACGTGAGGTGTATGCGATTCCCGGGTCGATCCATCACCCGGGCGCTCGCGGTTGCCATCAGTTGATTCGCGATGGCGCCACGCTGGTGGAGAGCATAGAGCATATTCTCGAGGCCTTGCGCGGTTGGCAGGCGCTGGCGCCTGAGTCCGCTGCAGTGCCAGCGCAGCACCCGCTGCTGGAGTTGCTGCACGCCGCGCCACACAGCAGTGAAGCCTTGGCGGCGGCCAGTGGCTGGCCGTTGTCCGAGGTGTTGGCGGCGTTGACCGAACTCGAGCTGGACGGCCGCATCGCGCGTGAAGGCGCGCTCTGGCTGGGCCGCACCGCCTAGCTTGGATACACTGCGCAGCATTCTTCAGCGGGACGGAGTGCAGTGAATGGTCAGCAGGTGGCAGGTACAGCAGGCGGCGCGCGTGGTGCGTGAAGGCGGTGTGATCGCCTACCCGACTGAAGCAGTGTGGGGCTTGGGCTGCGACCCGTGGAATGAATTGGCCGTGGATCGTCTGCTGGCGCTGAAGGAGCGGCCGATGGACAAGGGGCTGATCCTAGTGGCGAACGACATTCAGCAGTTCGATTTTCTCCTCGACGATTTGCCAGACGTCTGGCAAGAGCGCCTGGCCAGCACCTGGCCGGGACCGAATACCTGGCTGGTGCCACATCAGGATCGTCTGCCGCAATGGATTACCGGCCGGCATAGCAGCGTCGCTCTGCGCGTCAGCGATCATCCGCTGGTACGCCAGCTGTGTGCCCTCACCGGCCCGCTGGTGTCAACCTCAGCCAACCCTGCCGGTCGCCCGGCGGCGCGTACGCGGCTACGGGTCGAGCAGTATTTCCCGCGGCAATTGGACAAGGTGCTGGGCGGCGCGCTCGGCGGTCGCAAGAACCCCAGCGTGATCCGCGACCTGCGCACCGCTGAGGTGATCCGCCCGGCATAGCATGTCCTGGAGGATCGCAAGCATTTCGCGGCCAAGGCCGCTGCCACACTGGCGCGTTGGTTGTGGCAGCAGCCTTGGCCGCGAATGGCTTCCCTCTACGGCAACAGAATGGTCGAGCCGGTGGTCTGCCGCGCGCTCAGGGCCGTCTGCGCGGCAGCGGCATCGGCCAAGGTATGGCGCTGGCCGATCTCGACCTGCAACTGGCCGCTGGCAATCATGCCGAACAGCTCGTCGGCCATGCCCTGCAGATGCTCGGGGGTATCGGCGTAGCCCGCCAGGGTCGGGCGGGTGACGTACAGCGAGCCCTTCTGCGCCAGGATGCCCAGGTTGACCCCGGTCACCGCGCCTGAGGCATTGCCGAAGCTGACCAGCAGGCCGCGCGGGGCGACGCAGTCCAGCGAGGTCTCCCAGGTGTCCTTGCCGACGCCGTCATACACCACCGGGCATTTCTGGCCGTCGGTCAGCTCCAGCACTCGCTCGACCACGTTCTCATGACTGTAGTTGATGGTCGCCCAGGCGCCTTGTGCCATGGCCTTTTCGGCTTTCGCAGTGGAGCTGACCGTGCCGATCAATTTCACGCCCAGGGCCTTGGCCCACTGGCAGGCGAAGGAACCGACGCCACCGGCGGCGGCATGGAACAGAATGGTCTCACCGCCCTTGAGGGCGAACGTCTGGCGCAGCAGGTACTGCACGGTCAGGCCCTTGAGCATGACCGCTGCCGCCTGCTCGAAGCTGATCGCATCCGGCAGCTTGACCAGTTTGCTGGCGGGCAGTACATGCAACTCGCTGTAGGCGCCCAGTGGGCCGGTGGCATAAGCCACGCGGTCGCCGACCTGGAACTGGCTGACGGCTGCGCCGACCGCTTCGACGATGCCTGCCCCCTCGGTGCCCAGGCCAGAAGGCAGGGCAGGTGGCGGGTAGAGGCCGCTGCGAAAATAGGTATCGATGAAGTTCAGGCCAATCGCCCGATTCTGCACGCGCACCTCATGGGGGCCGGGGACGGCAGGCTGGTAATCGACAAACTCGAGGACTTCGGGGCCGCCGTGGCGGCTGAACTGGATACGCTTGGCCATGTCAGGTTCCTGTCGAACGGTTAAGCCGGTGATAATGCCGGGCGTGGGCAAAACAAGCACCTATCCAATCGTCCCCATTGACCTGCGTCAACTGCGAGGGGCAAGGCGCAAATGCTATGCTAGCCGCCGATTTCGCCGCCAGCCTGGGGCTGTGCGGCCTGACCCGTTTAAGGTGCCGCTGTGAGTGATCGTACTGAGGCCGTGAAGGCCTACCTGCTCGACCTGCAAGACCGTATCTGTTCTGCCCTGCAAGCCGAGGACGGCAGCGCCGAGTTTGTCGAGGACGCCTGGCAGCGTCCGGCCGGCGGTGGCGGGCGCACGCGGGTGCTGGCGAACGGCGCAGTGATCGAAAAGGGCGGGGTCAACTTCTCCCATGTGTTCGGCAGCGGCCTGCCGCCTTCGGCCAGCGCCCATCGTCCCGAACTGGCCGGTCGTGGTTTCGAGGCGCTCGGCGTGTCTCTGGTGATGCACCCGGAAAACCCGCACATCCCCACCTCCCACGCCAACGTGCGCTTCTTTATCGCCGAGAAGGAAGGCGAGGAACCGGTCTGGTGGTTTGGCGGCGGTTTCGACCTGACGCCCTACTACGCCGTCGAGGAAGACTGCGTGCACTGGCACCGGGTCGCGCAAGCGGCGTGCGCGCCCTTCGGCGAGGGCGTGTACCCGCGCTACAAGGCCTGGTGCGACCGCTATTTCCATATCAAGCATCGCAACGAGCCGCGTGGCATCGGCGGCCTGTTCTTCGACGATTTGAACGAATGGGACTTCGAGACCAGCTTCGCCTTCGTCCGTGCCATCGGCGATGCCTACCTTGAGGCCTACCTGCCGATCGTGCAGCGGCGCAAGGCCACACCGTTCAGCGAGCAGCAGCGCGAGTTCCAGGCCTTCCGCCGCGGGCGCTATGTCGAGTTCAACCTGGTCTACGACCGCGGCACGCTGTTCGGTCTGCAGTCCGGCGGACGCACCGAATCGATCCTGATGTCGTTGCCGCCGCTGGTGCGCTGGGGTTACGACTGGCAGGCCGAACCGGGCAGTGAGGAAGCGCGACTCACCGAGTACTTCCTGACCGATCGTGACTGGCTCGGCGCGGCGCAATAAATTGTAGGATGGGCTAGCCGCACAGCCGATATACGCTCGATGCTGCTGTGTATATGCGGGCGTAACCCATCACTCCGGTATGCCTGCTGGCGCTGCGTTGGGTTATGTCGTGGCCTTTTACTTTTTCGTGTTTCTCAGGTCGGTGCCTCGCCACTAACCCAGCGAGTGTGTTCTCCGCAAGCAAAGGACTTTTCATGGACCGCTACGGCGTATTCGGCAACCCCATCGGCCACAGCAAGTCGCCGTTGATCCATCGACTGTTTGCCGAGCAGACCGGCCAGCAACTGAGTTACGAGGCCTTGCTGGCGCCGCTGGAGGACTTCGACGGCTTTGCCAAGGCGTTCTTTAGCACAGGCAAGGGCGCCAACGTCACAGTGCCGTTCAAGGAGCAGGCCTACCAGCTGGCCGATAGCCTGACGGCGCGCGCCCAGCGCGCCGGCGCGGTGAACACCCTGAAACGACTCGACGACGCTAGCCTGCTCGGCGACAACACCGACGGTGCCGGTCTGGTCCGCGATTTGACGATCAATGCCGGCCTCGATTTGCGCGGCCAACGCATCCTCCTGCTCGGTGCTGGCGGTGCGGTGCGTGGGGTGTTGGAGCCCCTGCTGGCCGAGCAGCCAGCGGCGCTGGTGATCGCCAACCGCACGGTGGAGAAAGCCGAGCAATTGGCGCGCGAGTTCGCCGACCTGGGCCCGGTGCTGGCCAGCGGCTTCGACTGGATCGACGCACCGGTCGACCTGATCATCAACGGCACCTCGGCCAGCCTGGCCGGAGAGCTGCCGGCGATTGCCCCGAGCCTGATCCAGCCCGGCCACACCCAGTGTTACGACATGATGTACAGCAAGCACACCACTGCCTTCAATCAGTGGGCTACCGCGCATGGCGCCGCGCGCACCCTGGACGGCCTGGGCATGTTGATCGAGCAGGCCGCCGAGGCGTTCTACCTGTGGCGTGGGGTGCGTCCAGACTCGGCGCCAGTCCTGCAGCACATGCGGGTGTTACTGGCGCAGGGGTGACGCTGGTCTAGTCCAAACCTTAGTTGGCTAGGCGAAGGCCAAGGCTATCGGCTCTAGTCATGGGCCGGGCATGGTCACGCAACTGCCATGTCACCGGGTAATGCTGCTCAAGTCCAATTACAAGAGAGCGCTTCCCCATGCAAAAACTCCCCCTGCTGATCGCTGGCCTAGGCCTGGCGTTCTCGGCATCCCAGGCTGGCGCCTGGTCGCAACCTACGCATAAAAACATCGTCAAGGACGCCTTGGCCTACATGAACTCGACCTATGCCACGGCGGACATGCGCCGGGCCTATCAGTTCTATGTGCAGGCCGCCGGCAGTGAAGCCAGGGCCGGAGAGGTACTCGGCCAGGCCGCCTATGATGTCGACGACTTCCAGGACACCCGCCTGGGTGGTTGGTGGGTGGGCTACGAATACGCCCCGGCGTGGAACGCCGGGGCCTCCCTGGTCAATTACACCTCGTACTGGCACTTCATCAATATGGGACGCCAGGGCGACGCCCATGGCAATGACCATGGCGGCTACGACTACCGCTACCACAAGGTCGACGGCAGTGCGTCGGACGTCGACTGGTACGCCATGGTCTACCTGTACAACCGCGGCTTGAAGACCGAGGACTACAACAGCACCGAGGCACACTATCGCCAAGGCAGTACCTCGAACTGGAAGGAGCATTACGACGACTTCCAGGTGGCCGCCTTCCAGCCGATCGATAACCTGGCCAAGTACTGGTTCGATCAGTTCAAGGCGGCGCCGTCGCTGCAAACCATTGGTTTCTCCCTGCATGCCACCGGCGACGTGGCGCAACCGCACCACACCTGGATCACCTCGGCCAATGGCCATTCCAGCTGGGAAGGATGGGTAGATGATCACTACTTCAGCGAGCAGCTGAACACCCAGGCGGCGGTGGTCAACCTGGTGGGTAACTATGACCCACGCAAACCCTTGCGCGACCTGCTGACCCAGACCGCCCAGGTGGCCTACCAGCATCCCGAGCCGCTGTACGACAGCAGCTACGCTACGCGCTTGCGCGTGGCCAAGGAGCTGATTCCGGAGTCCATCGCGCTGACCGTCAATGTACTCACCAAGGGCGCGAACAGCTTCTATGGACAAGGTGGCCTGTAAGTCACGCAACCCGTTCTGGCGGGCGGGTTGCACCGGGGCTTTGCTGCTCGGGCTGAGCGGCTTCGGTCTGCCCGCCAGTGCCAGCCAGGACCTGCGCATCGATGGCGAGGTACTGCCCGCTAAAAGCATCCAGTTGCTGGAGCAGGCGCTGAGCCGGGTCAAGCCCGATAGCGATGCGCACACGCTGCGTCTGGGCCTGGTGGAAAACCATGTGCTGGCGCGGGCCGTCGAAGCCGAGCTGGAACTGGCCACCCGTCAGGACCTGGAGGCCTTGGTCGAAGTCGAGGCGGCCAACCTGATCGAGCAGGTGTATGGCCAGCAACTGCAGCACGATCTCGCACCCTTTCTCATACAGCCCAAGGCGCTCAGCAGCCAACGCCTGCGCGAGACTCTGGCGCCCAAGTCGCAAGGCGTGGTGCTCAATAGTCTGTTGCTGAGCGAGGCGCAGCAGGCCGAGGCGATGCGGGTCGAACTGATCAGCTGGCAGTTTCCCGACCAGCCGACCCAACGCCTGAACCTGCTCGAACTGTACCGGGGCGTCAGCGTGCAGGGCCAGGTCGAACTGCAGCAGGGCAACCTGAGGCTGATGGCGCAACTGGTGCACGACTACGCAATGCGCGATTACCTCTGGTATCAGCTCGCTCGGCAAGGCTACAGCCAAGCACAGCTGCAAGGCGTGCGCAGGCTGGTGCGCGATAAGCTGGTGCGGCACAAGTACCTGCAGCAGATTGGTTTGCTCAGCGACTTTCACCATGAAACGGCTGGCCTCAAGCAGCTGGCGCGCAGCGTCAGCGACGCCGACGCCGAGGCCTATTACCGGCGCAACCTGGCCCAGTACCGCAACGTCGCCCAGGTCCAGGCCGCGCATATCCGTCTGCCCGATCAGGCCAGCGCCGACCGGGTGTACGCCGAGTTGCAGCAGGGCCTGGACTTCGAGCAGGCGGTGCGCCGGTATTCGATCGCCGAGGACAAGCAACGCGCGCGGCCCGGCGACCTGGGGCTGATTCGGTATGACGACCCGCATCTGGATTTCTTGCGCAAGACCGCACTGATTCAGAAGGCCGACACGTTCTCGCAGCCGATGTTGATCGAGGGTGGGTTCGAGATCGTCCAGGTGCGTACCCGTGAAGATCGCCAGCTGCCGCTTAGCGACCCCAGCGTGCGCTACGAGGTCAATCAGGCGGTGGCCAAGGAGCAGCTGGCGGCGCAGTTCCAGGCGCGCCTGCAAGCCTTGACCGCCGCCGCCAGGGTGGAGGGTCTGTGAAGGGCTGGCTGAGCCTGGCGCTGGCCAGCACTGGTCTGGCGGTGGGGGCGAGTGTCTGGCTGCTGCCGGCCGTATCGGCGCCGCCAGTCACGGCCGGCGCAAGCCAGCCAGCGCCCCCGCAGTTATTGCTCGCACCGCACTTGGTCGTGAAAACGCCGGTGGCGAATAGGCCGGTGCCTGCGCCGCTGAAGCCAGAAGACGCGCTGGAAGTGCCCGCGGCCTACTCGGTCGCGGAAGCGCAGATGCTGATCCAGTTGATGGCCGAGCAAGGCGATCCGCGCCAGCCTGCGCTGGGCCAGTTGCAAACGCGGACACAGGCCAGCGAGGCGCAACTGGCCGATCCGCAGCAGTACGCCGCCTTTGCCGATAAGCAGGCGCGCGCCTTGGTGCAGGTCTGGGCCAGTGGCGTGCAGCAGATCCCCTCTATCCGCGAGCGCATCGAGCAGGCCGCGCAAAGTGGCGAGCGCAGCGCCGTGGAGATCGACGAGGCGCGGGCGGCGCTGGAGCAGTTGCAGCAGTTGCACAGCCGCCTGCAACGCGAGTCCCCGGAGCTGCTGCCGGGCGGCGACAGCGGCGTTGCGCCGCCCTCTGCCAGTCGCTGAGGCGCGGAGTCAACGCGATAGTCTCATTGACTCGGTTCAGTCCTCGAACTGCACCGGGCAGTGCTCGGCGCCTTCCAGTTTATGAATCTCCTCGATCACCTGCGGCCGGGCGCGGCGCAGGATCAGGCTGCGATTCTGCGCCAGCAGGCGACGCGCTTCCTGATGGAGCATTTCCACCCCGGCGTAGTCGATGAAGTTGACGTGGTGGGCGTCGATCACCACCCGCTCGCCGTGGCTGCGTTGCAGCAGCTGTTGCAGGTACTGGCAGGCGCCGAAGAAGATCGAACCCTCGACCCGCAAGAGCTCTTCCTCGCCTTCCTGCCAGACCTTCACCCGCGGTTGCGAGGTGCGCTTGAGGTAGAAGAACAGCGAGGCCAATACCCCGGCATAGATCGCCGTCTGCAGCTCCAGCAGCAGGGTGGCCAGCAGGGTCAGCAGCATTACCAGAAACTCCGAGCGACTGACCCGATACAACGCCTTGACCCCGGCGATATCGATCAGTCCCCAGCAGATCAGCAGGATGCTCGCGGCCATGCAGGGCAGTGGGATGTGCGCGATCAGGCGTGCGCCGAACACCGCGAACAACGCCACCAGCAGCGCCGAACAGACCCCGGCCAGCGGCGAGCGGGCGCCGGCCTGCAGGTTCAGCGCCGAGCGGGTGAAGGAGCCGGCCGACAGCGAACCGGAAAACCACGGACCGAACATATTCGACAGGCCCTGGGCGCGAACCTCCTGATTGGCATCGAGAAACTGTTGCGATTTACTGGCCAGGGCGCGGGCGATCGACAGGCTGATGACCAGCCCGAGCATGCCGCAGGCCACGGCTGCCGGCAGCAGCTGGAGGATGTTCGACAGTTTGAAGGTCAGCGGGCTGAAGGGCGGCAGTTGACCTTCGAAGGCGCTGACCAAGGCAATCCCTGCGGCCTGTTCGGGTAGCAGGAACACCAGCAGGCTGCCGGCGCTGATGCCCAGCAGCAAGGCCGGCGCACGTGGCCAGAGGCGGCGGATCAGCAGGCTCAGGCCGAGGGTGAAGAGGGTCAGCAGCAGGGCACGCCAATCACTCTCGCCCAGGTGCTGGCCAATGTTCAGCAGCGTATCCAGCGCCGTGGGCTGGCTGGGAATCTGGATGCCGAGCAGGTTGGGTAACTGACCGAGGGCGATCACCACGGCAGCGCCGAGGGTGAAACCGAGCACCACCGAGTGCGAGACGAAATTCACCAGAGCGCCGAAGCGCAACAACCCGAGCAGCCACTGGAACACGCCGGCGAGAAAGGTCAGCAGCAGCACCAAGGCCACGAAGTCGGCGCTGCCGGGCGTGGCCAGTGGACTGACGCTGGTGAACAGGACGATGGAGATGGCCGCGGTGGGGCCGCAGATCAGGTGCCAAGACGAGCCCCACAGGCAGGCGATGATCACCGGCAGTATGGCGGCGTACAGGCCGTACTCGGGTGGCAGTCCGGCGATCAGCGCGTAAGCGATGGACTGTGGCAAGGCCAGAATCGCGCCGGTCAGGCCGACCAGCAGGTCATTGCCGAGGCTGCGCCGAGTGGTGTTGGGCAACCATCTGAGAAAGGGCAGCAAGGTCTGGCGGCTGGGTAGCGGCATGGGTGTCGCTCGGTCCTGGCGTGGGCTTACGGGAGTCTGCCCACGCGAGTTGAGCAGGCCGTTGAAAAACTACTGCGCTCGGCTATGCAGCGTTGAAATCAGCCCGGGACGCGGCGTCTCAAAATGCTCATGTACTACTCGTACACTGCGCTTTTTTGGCTGATTTCGCCTTGCCTAGCCATCGCTCGCTACATTTTTCAACGGCCTGTTTGTACGGCTGTTTCAGGCGGGGCTGGAGCCCAGCCTACGCCAATCCACCTGGATTATTCAAAGACGCGCTTTGACCGCTGCCAGTGCATCGCCGCCATCGCGGGTGGTGACCCCTTGCAGCCAGCCGTCGATAACCGTCGGGTTGGCTTTCAGCCAGTTCTTGATGGCTTGTTGGTTATTGGCCTGCTTGCTCAGCACCTGGTTCATGATGGCGTTCTCCATCTCCTGGGTGAAGCTCAGGTTGCTCAGCAGCTTGCCGGCGTTCGGGCACTGGCTGGCGTAGCCCTTGCGCGCCAGGCTGTTGACGTGGCCGCTGTCGCCGAAGTGCTGCTCGCCGCCCTTGAGGTATTTCATGTCGTGCTGCACGTTCATCGGGTGCGGGGTCCAGCCGAGGAAGACCACGTACTTGTCCCGTTTCACCGCGCGCCCGACCTGGACCAGCATGGCCTGCTCGCTGGACTCGACCAGCTTCCAGTCACCGAGGCCGAACTCGTCGGCTGCGATCATCTTCCTGATCGATTCGTTGGCCGGTGAGCCGGCGGCGATGCCGTAGAGTTTTCTGTCGAACTGGTCGGCGAACTTGTCCAGGTCGGCGAAGGTTTTCACCCCGGCCTCATAGGCGTAGGTGGGCACGGCCAGGGTGTATTCGGTGCCGCTGAGGTTTTGTGCCAGTTTGTCGACGATGCCGCTGGCGACGAACTTGTCGTAGTTGTCCTGCTGGGCCGGCATCCAGTTGCCGAGAAAGGCATCGACCTGACCCTTCTGCAGTCCGGCATAGATGATCGGTACGGCGAGGATCTGTGTCTCGGTCTTGTAGCCCAGACCGTCAAGGAGGAACTGGGCAATGCCGTTGGTCACGGCGATGTCGCTCCAGCCTGGATCACCCAGCCTGACCTTGGCGCAGCTGGCGTCTTCGGCCTGGGCGGTGAGCGCGACTGTGCCAAGCAGCAAGCTGGCGACGCAGGCGTTTTTAATTGTTTTCATGGCGACTTTCCTCGGAGTTTGGTTCGGCGCGGGCAGGGCACGCGCCTAATAGGAATGGCTCAGAATCAGGGCTGCGGGAAGCGTGCACGGCGCTCCAGATCATCCAGGTCGATGTGGTTGCGCATGTACTGCTGGCTGGCATCGACCATGGGTTGATGATCCCAGCTCTTCAGCTTGCCCTTGGTCAGTGACTCGGCGACGAAGCGTCGACGGCGCTGGCTGGCGAGGGTGGCCTGATGGATCGCCGGGATGTCCCAGCGCTGGCGCGCGTCCTCGAGGAACTCGGTGAGCAGACCCTGGTGATCGGGCGACTGAGCCAGGTTCTCCAGCTCTTTCGGGTCATTGGCCACGTTGAACAACAGCAACGGGTCGACTTCGGAGTAGATGAACTTCCAGTCACCGCGGCGGATCATCATCAGCGGGCTGTTGGTGCCTTCACCCATGTACTCCCCGAGCACTTCATCGTGCCCACCGTTGCCTTGCAGGTGCGGCAGCAGGGAACGGCCATCGAGCGGCAAGCTCGGGTCTACGGCACCGCCGGCCAACTCCACCAGGGTCGGCAGCAGATCGGCAGTGGACATCGACTGACTGACCCGATGTGCGGCGAACTTACTCGGCGCATGGACCACGAAGGGCACACGTGCGGCCATCTCGAACCAGTGCATCTTGTACCAGAGGCCGCGTTCGCCAAGCATGTCACCGTGGTCGCCGGAGAAGATGATGATGGTGTCCTCGGCCAGGCCACAGTCACCCAAGGTCTTCAGCAGCTTGCCGATATTCGAGTCGATGTAGCTGCAGGCACCGAAATAGGCGCGCCGCGCGTCCCTGATTTTTTCCTTGGGCAGATCCTTACCCCACAGGTCGATGACCTTGAGGATGCGCTGCGAGTGCGGGTCGAGGTCCTGCTGGTCGATGTTGACCCCTGGCAGCGGAATGTCCTCGTCGCGGTACAGGCTCCAGAACTCTTCCGGAATGCAGTAGGGGTCGTGCGGGTGAGTCATCGACACGGTCAGGCAGAACGGCTGCTCGGCGTTCTCGCGGACATGGTTGTAGAGGTACTGTTGGGCCTTGAACACCACCTCCTCATCGAAATCCAGCTGGTTGGTGCGCACGGTGGGACCGGCCTGCAATACCGAGGACATGTTGTGGTACCAGCTCAGACGCTCTTCGGGCGCGTCCCAGTTCACCGCCCAGCCGTAGTCGGCCGGGTAGATGTCGCTGGTCAGGCGCTCCTCGTAGCCATGCAGCTGGTCCGGGCCGCAGAAATGCATCTTGCCGGACAGCGCCGTGTGGTAACCGAGGTTGCGCAGGTAGTGGGCATAGGTCGGCACGTCGCCGGGGAAGTCGGCGGCGTTGTCGTAGGCGCCGATCTTGCTCGGCAGCTGGCCGCTGACCAGAGTGAAGCGCGACGGCGCGCAGAGCGGGCTGTTGCAGTAAGCGGAATCGAATACCACGCCAGACTCGGCCAGGCGCACCAGGTTGGGCATCTTGATCGGCGAGGCCGGGTCATGGATGGGCAGGAGCGGCGCGGCCATCTGGTCGGCCATGATGAACAGAATATTGGGACGCTTCATGGCGGGTATTCCATATAAAAGAATTATGCGAAAGTGCTGTGGCTATCATCAAGCCAAAACAAAATCACGGTAAACCCGGCAGGAATACATAGCTTGGATAAGTACAGCTTATGTTAAGGGCAATCGAGGGCATCTCTCTGGATGCTTTGCGGGTGTTCGAGTCCGCCGCCCGCCAGTTGAGCTTTACCGCGGCAGCCGCCGAGCTGGGCAGCAGCCAGCCGGCGATCAGTCAGCAGATCAAGCGCCTGGAACAGCAGTTGGCGACTCGCCTGTTCGACCGGGTCTATCGCGGCATTGTCCTCACCGAAGCCGGTGAGTTGTTGTTGCGTTACGTGCAGGAAGGCCTCGAGGTGCTCGATGCCGGCCTCGCCGCGGTTAGTGCCGGGCAGCAGCGAGAAGTGCTGCAGGTGGCCACCGATTTCGCCGTTGCCGCTTATTGGCTGATGCCGCGTCTGCACCGCTTTCATCAGGCGCACCCCGATGTGGATGTCAGCCTGATCACCAGCGAGCGTGACTTCAGCAGCATGCCCCCGGAGATCGACGTGGCCATCGCCTTCGGTGACGGCCGCTTCAAACACGGCGAGGCCCACCTGTTGTTTGCCGAAGAGGTATTTCCGGTGTGCAGCCCGCAACTGCTCAAGGGTCAGTCATTGCCCCTGCAACCAGCGGCACTGGCGCAACTGCCCTTGCTGCATCTGCGTCCCGAAGTTCATACCCGCTGGTTCGACTGGAAGGGTCTGTTCCGCGCCATGAATATCGCCGAGGCGCCTAGCTCGGGCTTGCTGCGTTTCGATAACTACACGCTGTTGATTCAGGCCGCCATCGCCGGGCAAGGGGTGGCGATTGGCTGGCGTCATCTGGTCGATAACTTGCTCGCGCAGAATCTTTTGTGTCGCGTCTGTGCGCAGGAGGCACGCTCAGAGCTGGGCTATTACGTGGTCCTGCCCGAGCGTAAACGTCGCCAGCGCCTGACCCAGCGTTTCGTCGACTGGTTGCAGGTCGAACTGAGGGATGAAGGCGCACCCGCCTGAAACCTTCCGCCGAACGGACAAATACAGCGCTGTAGACGCCCTACACTCCAAGAACGCGAGCCGATTTTCGTATACTACGGCGGTCAGAACGCACAGTTCTGCCCTTCTCTCACCTATTCTTGTGAAGCAACCCGTGAAAATTCGTCATTCGATAGTAAGTCTGTTGCTGCTGTGCAGCGCGGCTGTAGTTGCGTCGAACCTTGAGGCCGCCGAAAAGGCCCCTGCCTATCAGGAGCTGGCTTCGGGCAGTGCCTTGGTGGTCGACCTGAAAACCAATCAGGTGCTGTATTCCAGCCATCCGGATGTGGTGGTGCCAATC
The DNA here is from genome assembly GCF_000498575.2 of Pseudomonas taeanensis MS-3. GTDB lineage: Bacteria > Pseudomonadota > Gammaproteobacteria > Pseudomonadales > Pseudomonadaceae > Aquipseudomonas > Aquipseudomonas taeanensis. The sequence goes on along the minus strand of NZ_AWSQ01000001.1, from coordinate 609,407 downwards.
GCCTCGGTGACCAAGCTGATGACCGCCATGGTCGCCCTGGATGCCAAGCTGCCGCTGGATCAACAATTGCCGATCGTTATCCGCGACACCGCAGAGATGCGCGGGGTGTTCTCGCGGGTGCGGGTGGGCAGCGAGATCAGCCGCCGCGACATGCTCCTGCTGGCGCTGATGTCTTCGGAAAACCGCGCGGCGGCCAGCCTGGCCCATCATTATCCGGGTGGGCACGCGGCCTTCGTCGCAGCGATGAACGCCAAGGCCCGCGCCTTGGGTATGAGCCGCAGCCACTTCGTCGAGCCGACCGGGTTGTCGGAGCGCAACGTCTCCAGTGCCAACGACCTGGTGCTGCTGCTCAAGGCCAGCCAGCAGTACCCGCTGATCGAGCAGTTCAGCACCACCCGCGAGCGCAGCGTGGCATTCCGCAAGCCCAATTACAGCCTGGGTTTTCGCAATACCAATCGCCTGGTGCATAAGACCGATTGGAGTATTCAGCTGACCAAGACCGGTTTCACCGACGAGGCCGGCCATTGTTTGGTGATGCGCACGGTCATGGCCAAGCGCCAAGTGGCGTTCGTGGTGCTCGATGCCTTCGGCAAATACACCCACATGGCCGACGCCAACCGCCTGAAGCGCTGGCTGGAAACCGGCAAGGTCAGCACCGTGCCGGCAGCAGCCCTGAGTTACAAGAAGCAGAAACTGGCGCAGCGTCAGTTGCAGGCTTCGCAGCCCTGATGCTTGAACGCTGTATCAATCTGCAGGGCTGAGCCTCATCGTTACTGTGATCTGGTTGCAGCCAGGCGAGGCTTCAAGCGCAGTAGCCGGTCAACAAGACGCGGGCTTCAGTAGGTGTGGTCCGGTTAGATTTCGCCCAGGTGCAGGCATGGGCACGATTACTGCTGGTTGTCCTTGCGTAGCCCGGATGCAATCCGGGCAGCGTCGGCAGCCGCCCAACCGTCCCCCTGATTGCATCCGGGCTACAAGGCTGTACTGCAAAGCCGCTGTTCCTCGCCGGAACAGCGGCTTTTTCATGGGCGGAACAGTTACAGGCCCAGTTCGCTCAACCCCGGGTGGTCGTCCGGGCGCCGTCCTTGCGGCCAATGGAACTTGCGCTCGGCGGCGCTGATCGGCAGGTCGTTGATGCTGGCGTAGCGCAAGCGCATCAGACCCTGTTCGTCGAACTCCCAGTTCTCGTTGCCGTAGGAGCGGAACCAGTTGCCCTCGGCATCGTGCCATTCGTAGGCGAACCGCACGGCAATGCGGTTGCCGTCATGGGCCCAGAGCTCCTTGATCAGGCGGTACTCCCGCTCGCGTTGCCATTTGCCTTCGAGGAAGGCCTGGATCTCGGCGCGGCCCTGGGGAAATTCGGCGCGGTTGCGCCAGCGGCTGTCGAGGGTATAGGCCAGGGCCACCCGCTGTGGGTCACGGCTGTTCCAGCCGTCTTCGGCCATGCGTACTTTCTGTATCGCTGTTTCGCGGGTAAAGGGCGGCAAGGGTGGACGGGTTTCGGCGTTATTCATGGGGTTGCCTCGCAGTAGTGGGCGGTGGATTAAAGCTCCAGCACCAGGCCGTTTGAGCCCTCGCTGGGATGCGCTGGGATGGCACAGCAGATCAGCACTTCACCGCTCGGCGGTAACTCGGCCGGCGGAATCGGGTAATGCACCTGGCCACTGACCAGGCGGGTGCTACAGGTGCCGCAGGAACCGCCCCGACAACTGAATTCCGGGCTCAGGCCATGACTCTCGGCCAGTTCCAGCAGGCTGCCGCCTTCGGGCGTCCAGCGCGCCTCCTTGGCCGACTGGGCAAACAGCACCGGCACCGGTCCCGTGGCTGCTGGCGGTTGTTCGATCAGCTCTGGGCCCGGGTCGGGCTGGCGGCGCAGGGTCGAGGGCCCGAAGCTTTCCGCGTGGATGCGCGCGTCAGCGATGCGCAGCGCACGCAGGCTGTCATACAAACCCTGGGTGAAGCGGCTCGGTCCACACAGGTAGAAATCGAAATCATCGAAGGGCAGCAGCGCCTTCAGCAGCGCGATGTCGATGCGTCCTGCCCGCTCGAAGTCCTTGCCTGCACGGGCATGCGCCTCCGGCTGGCTGAGCAGGCGCAGCACGCTCAGTGCATCACCGGCGCGGTTCATCAGTTCTGCCAGTTCATCCTTGAACGGTAGCTGAGCGAGGGTGCGCGCGCTCTGCACGAAGAAGGTGCGGCGTGTGCGGCGGATTCGTTGGCCCTGATAGACCACCTCGCGCAGCATCGACAGCAGGGGCGTCACCCCGACGCCAGCGGCCAGCAACACCAGCGGTCGTCGCTCGTCGGCAGCGACAACGAAGCTGCCTTGCGGTGCCCGCGCTTCGAGCAGGTCGCCCACCGTGACGTGCTCATGCAGGTAGCCGGACACCGCGCCTTCGCGTTTGACGCTGATGCGCCAGCAGTCATCCGAGGGCGCGCTGGACAGGCTGTAGGTGCGGATCAGCGTTGCCGAGGTACCCGGCAGTTGCAGGCGGATAGGCAGATGCTGACCGGCCTGAAACAGCGGCAAGCCAGCGCCGTCGACGGGCTCAAGATAGAACGAACGAATAGCCGCGCTTTCCTCCTCGATGCGCGTCACCCGTAGGTTGCGCCAGGTGTGGTGCATCGCTTCGGACTGCAGGCGTGGCTGGGTTTGGATCTGGGCCTGTGGCCAGGAACCGGTCATCAGGCTGTTCGGCGAAAAGCCCTGAAATGTCCAGCGTAGCGCCAGGGCGGCCGGGCGCCGTACCACTGCGCTGACGTGCAGCCGCCAGAGCCGTTCGGCGCCCTGAAAGGCCGCCACCTCGGGGCCATCGAAGATGATCTCGGTATGACCGCTGAGCTGCAGCAGATCGCCGTTGCTGAAGTCGATGAACAGCAGGCCGGCGCGCGGGTTGAGCAGCAGGTTGCCGAGGGTGTTGAAGTGCAGGTTGCCGGCGAAATCCGGAATGCTCAGGCAATCGCCCTCGACCTGAACGAAGCCGGCTTGGCCGCCGCGATGCGAGACGTCCACCGAGCGCCGCGCGGGGTCACCGTCCGGGTCAATATAGCTGGCGACGAAGCAGGTATCGGCGCCGCGAATCAGCTCGCGGGCGGCCTCGTCCAGCGCATCGAACCGCTGCTGCCGGAGGCCCTGTTGTGGCCCGGGTTCGCGGATGAAATTCGCCTCGCGTTGCTGGATATATTGCGGGCAGTTACCGAAGGCCTGCTCCACCTTCACACCGAAGCTGGTTGCGGAAGAGCCCGTCACATGGCCATTGAGGCGATTGCGCCGGCGGCTGTGCAGTTCGATGCCGAGCAGGCCGACCGCGGCGCCGTCGGCCAGGTTGGCCGCCGCCGGGTCGTTGGCGTCTGGTCGGCCATCCAGTTGCAGCAAGTGTGGCTCGGGGGCATGGGCAAAGCCTGGCAGGCCCTCGAGAATGCTGGCCCAGGGGTTGCCCTCGGCATCCACCGAGCCGAGCAGGATAAAGGGCAGTTGGCGGTAGAAGTCGCGGTGCTGCTCGGGCAGGTGATCGCGGATCACCCTGCGTCCGAACGCCTCCATGCGCTCGGCCACGCCGACGCGTTGCTGCAGGGTTTTTTCCCCGGCATGCCAGGGCGAAGAGGCGTTTTCGGGGCGCTGGGAAAACATCGCGGCGACTCCAGAACAATTCAGACGACAGTGCGCCGGCTACCGTGCGGGTGACCGGCGCCGCGAGTCAGGCTTGCAGACCGGCGGCCGTGCGCGGCATCGCTACGAAGTGCGGCAGCGCTTCGATGCGGGCCAGCCAGGCGCGCAGGTTGGGGTAGTCGGCCAGCGACACGTTGCCTTCCGGAGCGTGGGCGATATAGCTGTAGCTGGCGACATCGGCGATGCTCGGCTGCTCGCCGACCAGGTACTGTCGACCGCTCAATTCGGCTTCGATCACCTTGAGCAGGGCGTGGGCGTTGGCGATCACTTCTTCAGCGTTGTAGGGCGCGCCGAACACGGTGATCAGCCGTGCACGGGCCGGTCCCGCGGCGAGCGGCCCGGCGGCAATCGACAGCCAACGCTGCACGGCGGCGGCACCCGCGGCATCGCTCGGCAACCAGTGGACTTCGCCGTATTTCTGCGCCAGGTAAACCAGAATGGCATTCGAGTCGGCCAGCACGGTGCCGTTGTCGTCGATGACCGGCACCTGGCCGAAGGGGTTCATCGCCAGGAATTCTGGATGTTTGTGCGCGCCCTTGGTCAGGTCGACCAGCACGAACTCACTCGGCAGGCCGAGCAGCGACAGCATCAGCTCGACCCGGTGGGAGTGACCGGACAGGGGGAAACCAAAGAGTTTGATGGCTTTCTGGGACATGGGAGTCTCCGTGAGACGGTTGAATGAGTTATTCGGCGGTGACCGAAAAGCAGAGGCCGTGCCGATGTAAGTCATCTTCCTCCCACTGCATCAGAAGAAGAATCGCCATAAATGGCAATCCATTGTTTCACCAAATGCAATAAATGTTGGCAGGGAGCCTGCAGTTGCCATCAACCCTGTGTGAGCGCGGGGTGCTCACGTAATTTCGCCGCCGCGAAATCGACGAAGCTGCGCACCCGCGCAGCGGCCTTGCGCCCTTCCCGGTACAGCAGGTGGACCGGCTGGGGCGGTAGCTCGAAGGCATCCAGCACCGTCCTCAGTTGGCCCGCCTGCAGCTGGGCATGGACTTGATAGCTCATGCAGCGGGTCAGACCGGCGCCAGCACAGGCCGCGACAATCGCCGCCTGATGGGTGGCGCAGTTGAGGCGCGGGTGCAGGTTAACCGTCAGCGCCCGAGCGTTATTCTGGAAGCGCCATTCCGGCAGGCGCGTATCGGCACTCGCATGGATGATCCACGCGCTGCTCAGGCTCTGCGGTGTCTCAGGCTCACCTTGCTCGGCCAGATACGCCGGGCTGGCGCAGATCACATGACGAATGCTGCCGACCTTGAGGGCGTACAGCGACGAATCCGCCAGCTCGCCGACCTGGATCGCGACATCCACCCCGTCCTCGTGCAGGTTGGGCACGCGGTCCAGGTACTGGCCGAAAATCTGCACCTCGGGATAGACATCCAGGTAATCGAGCAGGATCGGCGTGAGCACTTGCTGGCCAAACAGCAGGGGCATGGCCAGGGTCAGCTGGCCGCGGGGGTGCACATGCAGGCCACTGGCGGAGGCTTCCGCCTCCGCCACTTCCTGGAGGATGCGTTGGCAGTCCAGGGCGAAGCGCTCACCGGCCTCGTTCGGCTGTACGCCGCGGGTGCTGCGGCTCAGTAATGGCGTGCCGAGGCGCTGCTCGAGCATGGCCATGGCGCGCGTCACCGTGGCCACGGAAATGTTCAGGCGGCGCGCCGCGGCGGCCAGGCTGAGGTCTTCGAACACGGCCTGGAATACCCGCATCTGTTGATAGCGGTCCATCGTCCGTCAGCCCCGGATCGGGGGGTTGAGTCCTGCGTCTGCGCGCAAACGCTCGACGCAGTAATCGACAAAGCTGCGCACCTTGGCCGGCACCGTGCGTCCGCCCTGATAGACCACGTGGATGGGCAGCGGTGGCGGCTCGAAACGTTCCAGCAGCAATTCCAGCTCGCCGGCGGTCACCTGGCTGGCGACCTGATAGGAAAGCACGCGGGTCAGACCCCAGCCCAGCTGTGCGGCATTGATCGCAGCCTGGTTGGCGCTGACGATCAGGCGGGCCTCAGGGCGAATGTTCAGGGTGCCCTCGGGCGCGCTGAACTGCCAATCGGTGAGCAGGCTGCTGCTGGCAGCGAGGACGATGCGCGCGGCGTGCAGGTCGCGCGGATGCTCTGGCCGACCGTGCCTTTGCAGGTAGGCCGGGGCCGCGCAGACCACCTGGCGTACCGTGCCGACCGGCACGGCGTGCAAGCCGCTGTCCGGCAGGTTGCCGATGCGCACGGCGACATCGATGCCTTCGTCGACCATGCTTGCCACGCGGTCGAGCAACAGGGCCTTGATCGTCACCGCCGGGTGCTGCTCGAGGTAGTCGACCATCAGCGGGGTGACGAACAGCTCGCCAAATAGCACCGGGGCGGTCAGTGTCAGCTGACCACGGGCGATGGCATGGCTGCCGGCCGCCGACTCTTCGGCCTCTTGCAGTTCGGCGAGAATCCGCCGGCAGTCTTCCACATAGCGCTGGCCCGCTTCGGTCAGGTGCACGCTGCGTGTAGTGCGCGCCAGCAGCAGCGTGCCGATGCGTTCTTCGAGGGCCGCCACCGCGCGGGTCACGCTGGGGGGCGACAGGTGCAAACGACGGGCGGCGGCGGCAAAGCCCTGTTCCTCGGCGACGGCGAGAAACACCTGCATTTCCTGAAACCTGTCCACTCGCGCGTCTCCTGCTTGGCTGGTCATTGCATTATGGACAACAGTACTCGGGTTTTGACTATGGTTATTCAGCATCTCAGCTAGTCAGGCTGGCGTTGATTGTCGCCTGCTGGTTCTGGGCACACAAAAAAGCCGCTACGCCTTGGCGGCTGTAGCGGCTTTGTTTGTCTCGCTAGTCTTACAGACGGGCGTTGCGCACCCCGTCGGCCAAGTCGCGGCACAGGCTCAACACGCCCTGCACGGCCTGCTCGCTGTCCTCGGCATGGGCGATCTGGTCGATCAGCGCCGAGCCGACCACCACGCCGTCGGCCAGACGGGCGATGGTCGCCGCGTGTTCCGGGGTGCGGATGCCGAAGCCGATGCTGATCGGCAACTCGGTATGCCGGCGCAGGCGCGCCACCGCCTGCTCGACGTGTTCCAGGGTCGCCGCGCCGGCACCGGTGACGCCCGCCACCGAGACGTAGTAGACGAAGCCGGAGCTGCCGTTGAGCACCTTGGGCAGGCGCGCATCGTCGGTGGTCGGGGTGGTCAGGCGGATGAAGTCCAGACCCGCCGCTTGCGCCGGGTCACACAGGTCTACGTTATGTTCCGGCGGCAGGTCGACCACGATCAGGCCGTCGACCCCGGACTCCTTGGCCTCGGAGATGAAGCGCTCGACGCCGTACTTGTGGATCGGGTTGAAATAGCCCATCAGCACCAGTGGCGTGTCCTGCTCGCCCTCGCGAAACTCGCGGACCATCTGCAGGGTCTTGGCCAGGTTCTGCTTGGCCGCCAGGGCGCGGATGTTGGCCAGCTGGATCGCCGGGCCGTCGGCCATCGGGTCGGTGAACGGCATGCCCAGCTCGATCACGTCGGCACCGGCCGCCGGCAGGCCCTTGAGGATCGCCAGCGAGGCGTCGTAGTTGGGGTCGCCAGCGGTGACGAAGGTCACCAGGGCGGCGCGGTTCTGTTGCTTCAGCTCGGCAAAGCGGCTCTGCAGGCGGCTCATGCTTGGTTCTCCAGTTCGCCCATATGGTGCATCACGGTTTGCATGTCCTTGTCGCCGCGGCCGGACAGGTTGACCACCATCAGGTGTTCCTTGGGCAGCGTCGGTGCGCGCTTGAACACTTCGGCCAGGGCGTGGGCGCTTTCCAGGGCCGGGATGATGCCTTCCAGGCGACAGCATTTGTGGAAGGCGTCGAGGGCTTCCTGGTCGGTCACCGAGGTGTATTCGACCCGGCCAATGTCATACAACCAGGCGTGTTCCGGGCCGATGCCGGGGTAGTCGAGGCCGGCGGAAATCGAGTGGGCGTCGATGATCTGACCGTCGTCGTCCTGCAGCAGGAAGGTGCGGTTGCCGTGCAGCACGCCCGGCACGCCGCCGTTGAGGCTGGCCGCGTGCTTGCCGGTGTCGATGCCGTAACCGGCCGCTTCGACGCCGACGATCTGTACGTCTTTATCATCGAGGAACGGATGGAACAGGCCCATGGCGTTGGAGCCGCCGCCGATGCAGGCGACCAGACTGTCTGGCAGGCGGCCTTCCTGGGTTTGCATCTGCTCGCGGGTTTCCTTGCCGATCACCGCCTGGAAGTCGCGCACCATCGCCGGGTAGGGGTGCGGGCCGGCCACGGTGCCGATCAGGTAGAAGGTACTGTCGACATTGGTTACCCAGTCGCGCAGTGCTTCGTTCATCGCATCCTTGAGGGTGCCGGTGCCGGCAACCACCGGAATCACCGTGGCACCCAGGAGCTTCATGCGGAACACATTGGCCTGCTGCCGCTCGATGTCGGTGGTGCCCATGTAGATCACGCAGTCCAGACCGAAGCGCGCGGCCACGGTGGCGGTGGCCACGCCGTGCATGCCGGCGCCGGTCTCGGCGATGATGCGTTTTTTACCCATGCGCCGGGCCAGGAGGATCTGGCCTATGCAGTTGTTGATCTTGTGCGCGCCGGTGTGGTTCAGCTCTTCGCGTTTGAGGTAGATCTTGGCGCCGCCGCAGTGCTCGGTCAGGCGCTCGGCGAAGTACAGCGGGCTGGGCCGACCGACGTAGTCGCGCTGGAAGTAGGCCAGTTCCTTGGCAAATTCCGGGTCGAGCTTGGCCTTCTCATACTCGGCGGCCAGGTCGTGGATCAGCGGCATCAGGGTTTCGGCGACGTATTGGCCGCCGAACGAGCCGAACAGGCCGTTGGCGTCGGGGCCGCTGCACAAAGAAGTCATGGTGTTCTCCTGCGGGTGTTGGGCATGTAGGCACCAGAGTGCTGGCTACCTACGACAATGGCCACAGGATAAGGCTGTGTGGCCTGGGACAAAAGCGATAAGATCGCCACAACCTGTCAGGAAAACTCACCTATGAGCCAGAGCCTTCCCCCCCTCAATGCCCTGCGCGCGTTCGAGGCGGCGGCCCGCCTGCAGAGCGTCAGTCAGGCTGCCGAGCAGCTGAACGTCACGCACGGTGCGGTCAGCCGGCAGATACGGGCGCTGGAAGAGCACCTCGGCGTGGCCTTGTTCGTCAAGGAAGGACGCGGCGTTAAACTCACAGACGCGGGTAGCCGGCTGCGCGATGTCAGCAGCGAGGCCTTCGCGCGTCTGCGCGCGGTGTGCGGCGAGTTACAGCAGGGCCAGGCCGAGGCGCCGTTCGTGTTGGCTTGCCCGGGCAGCCTGCTGGCGCGTTGGTTCATCCCGCGGCTGGATCGGCTCAACCGTGAGCTGCCGGAGTTGCGCCTGCAACTGTCGGCCAGCGAAGGTGAGCTGGACCCGCGGCGCGCCGGTGTCGACGCCACCCTATGGTTTGCCGAACCACCCTGGCCGGCGGACATGCAGGTGTTCGAGCTGGCCGCCGAGCGCATCGGCCCGGTGCTGAGTCCACGCTACGCACGTTTCGCCGAGCTGCATCAGGCGCCGGCCGCGGCGTTGCTCGGTGAACCCTTGCTACACACCAGTTCGCGGCCGCAGGCCTGGCCGAGTTGGGCGGCGGGCAATGCCCTGGACGCCGAGGCGCTCAGGCTGGGCCAGGGTTTCGAACATCTCTACTACCTGCTGGAAGCCGCTGCCGCTGGCCTTGGGGTGGCGATCGCACCGCAACAACTAGTGGCCGATGACCTTGCGGCGGGCCGCCTGGTGGCGCCCTGGGGCTTCGTCGAAACCCCCGCGTGCCTGGCTCTGTGGGTGCCTGCGCGCCGCCTGGACAAGCGTGCGCAGCAGTTGGCCGAGTGGTTGCGACGCGAACTGAGCGAGCGCTAGCGAGGCTTCGCTGGTTTTTTGACTATCGCGTTTGGTTTGGCCCTATATGCCAAATACTGGTCACGCGCCCGGTGCTTCTCGACTAGCGTTTAACTATCCCCTCGAGGAGAAACGCCATGTCTGACCACCACACCTATAAGAAAATCGAGATCGTCGGCTCTTCGCACAACAGCATTGATGAGGCGATCAACAATGCCTTGGCCGAATGCGCCAAGTCGATCCGCAACCTGGATTGGTTCGAAGTCGTCGAGACTCGCGGGCATATCGAAAACGGCAAGGTCGGCCATTACCAGGTGACCCTCAAGGTCGGTTTCCGCATCAGCAGCAGTTGAGTGCGGACGCTGGCCCGACTCCGCTACCGCTACCCTTGGTTGCAGCGCTGCTCGTGGCAATCAGGCACGAGCGGTACTGCTGGCCCGTTGTTCCCCGGTCCCGTACGGTTCGCGTTGAGTCGTTGTGCACTGCTCACCCTTGAAGTTACTTGAAACAAGCCCCACTAATTAACTCGGGTATTGCCGCTGACTGCGCCGATAGCTCCGATTAATCAAACAGGTAGGGCTGATGAGCGCTTTAGCACAGACGAAGATTTCCACCCTCGACCTCGCGCCGATTCGTGATGACGGCGGCCCTGCCCAGGCACTGAGCAATTCCCTGGCGCTGGCGCAGCATGTCGAGCGTCTCGGTTATAGCCGTTTCTGGGTGGCCGAACACCACAACATGGACGGCATCGCCAGCTCGGCGACCGCGGTGCTGCTCGGATATCTGGCGGCCAATACGTCGAGCATTCGCCTCGGCTCGGGTGGGGTGATGTTGCCCAATCACGCGCCCCTGGTGATCGCCGAACAGTTCGGCACTCTCGCCACCCTGTATCCGGGGCGTATCGACCTGGGCTTGGGCCGGGCGCCGGGCGCCGATCAGTTCACCGCCCAGGCGCTGCGTCGCGAACGCTCCGGCAGCGCCGATGACTTTCCCGAGGATGTGGCGGAGTTGCAGCGTTACTTGGGCCCGCGCACGCCGGACCAGCGGGTGATCGCCATGCCGGGCAGTGGTACCCAGGTGCCGATCTGGCTGCTCGGCTCCAGCCTGTTCAGTGCCCAGTTGGCCGGTGAGCGAGGCCTGCCTTATGCCTTCGCCTCACATTTCGCACCGCGCATGATGCACGAGGCGATTCGTGTCTACCGCAACCACTTCAAGCCCTCGGCGGTGCTCGATCAGCCCTACGTGATGCTCGGCGTGCCGCTGGTGGCGGCCGACAGCGACGAACAGGCGAACTACCTGGTGACCTCGGCCTACCAGCGCATCCTCGCCCTGATCCGTGGCCAGAGCCTGGTGCAACGGCCACCGGTGCAAAGCATGGACGGTCTGTGGCTACCGCATGAGAAGGAGGCGGTCGGCAGCTTTTTCGGCATGGCGGTGGTCGGTGGTCCGGAGAAAGTCCGCGCTCGCCTTGAGGTGTTGCTGGAGCAGACCGGCGCCGACGAGCTGATCTTCACCTGCGACCTGTACGAGTTTGCCGACCGCCTGCGCGCCTTCGAAATCCTCGCCCAGTTGCGCTAGCTCAGCCGTTGCGTTGCGGCCACTTGCGCTAGTGCGAGCTGATGCAGGGCAAATCGCGGCGAACTTGTGCGGGGTAAACCCCTCTGATCTCTGTGGCCCTTATGAAATGGAGAATCCAGATGAAGAAGACTGCATCGGCACATTGGCAAGGCGGTATCAAGGACGGCAAAGGCACGATTTCTACCCAGAGCGGGGCGTTGTCGAACAACCCTTATGGCTTTAACTCACGCTTCGAGAATCAGCCGGGGACCAATCCAGAGGAGCTGATCGGCGCGGCCCATGCCGGCTGTTTTTCCATGGCGCTGTCCAAGGAGCTGGGTGACTGCGGCATGACCGCCGAGAGTATCGAGACCAAGGCCGAGGTCACTCTGGACACGGTCGACGGCGGCTTTGTCATCAGCGCCGTGCACCTGTCGCTGCGGGCGAAAATCCCCGGTGCCAACCGTGAGGCCTTCGACAAGGCGGTGGAAACCGCGAAGAAAGGTTGTCCGGTGTCCAAGGTGCTGAATGCCAAGATTACCCTGGATTCCGTGCTCGACAGCTGATCACGGAGTGTCGCTGCTGGATTGCTGACGTTCGTAGCGATCCAGTAACGGCTGCGTGGTCAGACCGTGCAGCACGATGCTCATCGCCACCACCGACAGGGTGAGATTGATGCTGTCATCCACGGCGCCTTGCGCCAGCCCATGGTTCAGGGCATAGCTCAGGTAGTACAGACTGCCGATCCCACGAATGCCAAACCAGCCCAGCAGGTGTCGTTGCTGGGTGCTGACCGTCTTGACGCGCACCAGTAGCCAGACGCTCAACGGACGTATCACAGCGAACAGCGCCAGACCCAGCGGCACCGCACGCCAGTCCCAGTGCAGCGCCAGCAGCGCACCGAGGATGGTCACCAGCAACACCTCGAGGATGCGCTCCAGAATATGCCCGAAGGAGAGGATGTCCTTGATCAACACCCCGGCGGGGGCATGACCGTCTTCCAGGCTGCTGCGGGGCAACGTCGGCACCACCTCTTCGGCCGGTGTCGCTGAGCGCCCGGACGCGGCGACCTCAGCGTGACGCAGGCCGACCCCGGCGGCAAACGCCGAGAGAAAGCCCCAGGCGCCGAGACTCTCGGCGATAAAGTAGGACAGCGCAATCAACGCCAGGGCGAGAAAGTCGTTGGGTGATACGGCCGCATCGGCATGCCGGGTGCGCAGGTAAATTGCCAGCCGACCTACGCTTCGACCCAGGTAAAAACCGATCAGCAGGCCGGCCGGCACCGCCCACAGCAGACGCAGCACGGTCCAGTCGAGCAGCCAGCCACTGGTGCTTTCGCCCTGTTCGATAAACAACAAGGCAAAGATCACGAAAGGGAACGCCACGCCATCGTTGAAGCCCGCCTCACCGGACAAACCGTAGCGTACCCGGTCGTAATCCCGCGCATGACTGACCTGCACCAGGCTCGCCAGTACCGGGTCGGTCGGCGCCAGTAGGGCGCCGATCAGCAGCGATGTGCCTAAGCTCAGTTGCAGCCCGTAATGGCACACCAGCGTGACGCCGAGGATGCAGGCCAGCATCACCGGTCCGGCCAGCAGGTAGGCACTGAACCAGGCCGAATGACGAAAGGCCAGGCGCAGCTTCATGCCGCCGATGAACAATGAAACCAGCACCACCACTTCGGTCAGGTGCTCCATCCAGCTGGCGATGTGCAGGAAGTCGACCTGCCACAAGCCCAGTCCCAGCGGACCGATCGCCAGGCCAAAGACCAAGTAAACCGTCGAGGTGGTGACGGGCAGCCAGCGTAAATAGGCCGATGCCAGGGTCAGGATCAGCAGCAAGCTGCCAAGCACCGCCATCCAGTGCAAAAAGCTCATAGGTTTAAGTCGCCTTACAGGTCCCTGGCTGACAACGATAGCCTGCTTTGCTCAGAGCCATTCAGCGTGGCCGCACTGTGCTTATCCGCGTTGCGGGCGGGCCTCGCGTTCAAGTCCGACGCCCATTTGTGTGCGTTGTTGCACTCAGAAGGTGCCGCAGCGCAGTACCCGGCCGCGCGCCAGTACATTGCGCTGGTCGTCATACAGCCAGGCCTGGGCTTTGCTCACCAGCGGTCGGGCTTCCAGGCGGTAACGTTGACCGGCGGCGAAATCGGCATAGCGCACGCGGATCTCGCAGGTGCGTTGCTCGGGTTCGGACGACATGATATTGCCGCCGCCCCCGCCCGGTACTTCGAACTGGAAGCGCGCCAGCAGTTCATGGGAGCCGGGCGGTACCTGGAAGTAACGGCCATCGTTGAGGCGGTTGCCATCGAGTCGGTCGGCCATCAGCAAATCGCTGGCGGTGGTGGATAGCTCGACCCAGGCGTGTCCTGGATCGTGCGGCGGCACCGGCGAGGCGCAAGCGTTGAGTAATACTAGGCTGGCAAGCAGGCTTAAGCGGTACATGGCGGTCTCCGAAAGCTAGCAGTTGAGTTCAGCTTACGCCGATCCGGTGCTGGAGGCAGTGCGCACAATGCGCTAGCGTGGCCGGCATGACGCATAGCATGACGTTCTTTCCTATCGACTCAGTGCGCTGGCGCTGGGTTCCGCTATTGGCGGCGCTGCTGCTGGGCGGCTGCGGCACGCTCGACTACTACGGCCACCTGGCGCGTGGTCAGCTGCAATTGCTGCAGGCGCGGCAACCGATCAACCGCCTGCTCGATGACCCGCAGGTTTCGCCGCAGCTGCGCCAACGTCTGGCCCTGGCTCAGCAGGCGCGCAGTTTCGCCAGCGCTGCCCTGGGCCTGCCGGATAACCGCAGTTACCGCCTGTATGCCGATGTGCAACGGCCTTATGTGCTGTGGAACCTGTTCGCCACGCCCGAGTTCTCCCTCAAGCCCGAACTGCACTGTTTCCCCATCGCCGGATGCGTGGCCTACCGCGGCTATTACCAGCAGAGTCGCGCTCGCGGGGCTGCGGCGTTGCTCAAACAGCGCGGCTTCGATACCTACCTGGGCGGCGTCGAAGCCTATTCGACCCTGGGCTGGTTCGACGATCCGATCCTCAACACCATGTTGCGTTGGAGCGATGAGCGGCTGATTGCAGTGATCTTTCATGAGCTGGCCCATCAGCAGCTGTATGTCAGCGACGACACCGCCTTCAATGAGTCCTTCGCCACCTTCGTCGAACGCGAAGGTTCGCGTCAGTGGCGTGCGGCCCGTGGTTTGGCGCCCGCAGACCTGCACGGCAGCGAGCAACGCGAGCAGTTCACCGCGCTGGTCCTGGCCAGCCGAGCCCGACTGGAGCGGCTGTATGCCAGCGAGCTGCCGGTGCCGGTCATGCGCGCCGCCAAGCAGGCCGAGTTCGAGCGCCTGCGCGCCGACTACCGAACGCTACGCGATCGCCAGTGGGGCGGCAGCGGGCGCTACGATGCCTGGATCGAGGCGCCGCTGAACAACGCCAAGCTGCTGCCGTTCGGCCTTTACGATCAGTGGGTACCGGCGTTCGCCGCCCTGTTCGTCCAGGTACAGGGTGATTGGCCGCTGTTCTACCGGCGCGTGGCGACCCTGGGCGCGCTGCCGATCGAGGCGCGAACCGAGGCGCTGCAAGCCTTGCAGGATGCCGGCTAGAACTTGCCCCAGGCTTGACCAGTCCAACACCTACGAGTCTCGCAAAACACAGGCGGTGTGCAATGAACAGATGGAGCGTGCTGTTGCTGTTGGGTCTGCTGAGTGGCGCGGCATTGGCGGCGCCGAAACCCTGCGAGGAGCTGAAGCAGGAGATCGAAGTGAAGATCCAGGCCGCCGGCGTGGTCAGCTACACCCTGGAGATTGTGCCCAACGACGAAGTGCATGACGAGAACCTGGTGGTCGGCAGTTGCGATGGCGGCAGCAAGAAGATCATCTACCAGAAAAACGGCTAGTGGCTTGTACGGTTAGTTGGTTAACTCAAGTTCGGATGACTGAGGTTCCGAGACAAGGCGCTGCGACGAGCCATAGCGAGCTATGGCGAGGAGTGGCAACGCAGTATCGGGGCATCAGGCGCCGAAATTGACTAATTGAACCAGCCACACAGGCCACTAGGGGCCTGAGCTGGCAGCGCAGGGGTAGTGGGAGCGGTCTTGACCGCGAAGGTCGTCAGTCCGGCTCAACTGTGTGAGGCCATAGATATTTCCCGGACTAGGCCACCTACAGCGTGCCGGCGGCCTAGGTCATAAACGCCCGGTGCAGTTCTGCCAGTGTCTGGAAGTGGTAGGTCGGCGCCTCGGCCCGCAACTCTTCGGCGCTGCCGAAGCCATAGCCCACCGCCGCCGCATCCACACCGTTGCGCCGGGCGCCGATCAGGTCGTGTTTGCGGTCGCCGATCATCAGGCAGTCTGCCGCGCTCAGGCCTTCCTGCTCGAGCAGGTGGCGAATCAACTCGACCTTGTCGGTGCGTGTGCCATCCAGCTCGCTGCCGTAGACCACTTCGAAGTGCCGGGCAAAGTCGAAATGCCGGGCAATTTGCTCGGCAAACAGCGTCGGTTTGCTGGTGGCGATATACAGGCGGCGATCCTGGGCCTGGAGCAATTGCAGCAGTGGGTCGACTCCTGCGAACACGCGGTTTTCGTACAGGCCGACTTCGGCGAAGCGTTCGCGATAATGCGCTACCGCCTGCCAGGCAGTGGCTTCGTCCAACTCATAGCTGTGCATGAAACACTGCAGCAACGGCGGGCCGATGAAGTGCTCCAGCGCCCGCAGATCAGGCTCGTCGATGCCCAGCCGGCTCAGGGCGAACTGCACCGAGCGGGTGATGCCTTCGCGCGGGTCGGTGAGGGTGCCGTCGAGGTCGAAGAGGATGTTCTGGTAGTGCATGGATACCTGGTGGCCTGTGTGGCAAGTTCAATCAGTCAATTTCGGCGTCTGAGGCCCCGATACTGCGTTGCCGCACCTCGCCATAGCCTGCTATGACTCGTCGCAGCGCCTGGTCTCGGAACCTCAGTCATCCGAACTTGAGTTAACCAACTAGCCGTACAGCCCACTAGTCGGCTGGTCTGCCTCGGCTCAGTTGGACGAGTAGCCTTCCATCAAATGCTGGTCCTTCAGGCGTACGTAGTTGGCGGCGCTGTAGCTGAAGTAGCTGCGCTCCTTCTCGCTCAACGGACGAGCCTGCTTGGCTGGGCTGCCGACGTACAAATAGCCGCTCTCCAGGCGCTTGCCCGGCGGTACCAGGCTGCCGGCGCCGAGCACCACTTCGTCCTCGATTACCACGCCGTCCATGACGATGCTGCCCATGCCGATCAGCACCCGGTTGCCGACGTTGCAGCCGTGCAGGGTGACCTTGTGGCCGATGGTCACATCGTCGCCGATATTCAGCGGATAGCCGCCGGGGTTGAAGGGCCCGGCATGGGTGATGTGCAGCACGCTGCCATCCTGCACGCTGGAACGCTCGCCGATGCGGATGCTATGCATGTCGCCGCGGATCACTACCAGCGGCCAGACCGAGCTGTCATCGCCGATTTCCACATCGCCGAGGACCACGGCGGAAGCATCGACAAACACCCGCTCGCCGAGTAGCGGAGTGAACTGTTGGTAACTGCGTATCGACACGATAGAAACCTCTTAAGCTGCGGTAAGCGCTGATTGTAATTAAGATAGCGGGCATATCCGCTGACATCCTGGTCTTGCAGGCCCAGTGAAAGCGTAGCGAGCAAAGGTCAGGCAAGGCGAAAACAGCTGAGAAAGCGCAGTTTACGAGCTGTAAATGAGCATTTCGAAGCTGTTTTTAACGCTGCATGACCGAGCGCAGTAGTTTTCACCAGGCCTGCTTGGAGCCTTTTGCTCCGCTGGGGGGTCACAGCATGCAACCCATTTCGATACAGGTGCCCTGTCTTGACTGCCAATAACCCCCTGCTGCACTCCTTCGACCTGCCACCGTATTCAGCTATCCGGCCCGAGCATGTCGAGCCGGCGGTGGATGCGATTCTCGCCGATAACCGCGCAGCGATCGGCGAACTCTTGAGTAAACAGTCTGGCACACCGAGCTGGGATGGTCTGGTGCTAGTGCTCGATGAGTTGCATGAGCGCCTCGGCCGTGCCTGGGGACCGGTCAGCCACCTGAATGCGGTGTGCAACAACGCCGAACTGCGCGCCGCCTACGAGGCTTGCCTGCCCAAGCTGTCCGAGTACTGGACCGAACTGGGGCAGAACCGTGCGCTGTACCAGGCCTATGACGCGCTGGCCAGAAGTCCCGATGCGACCTCGTTCGAGGTGGCGCAGACGACCATCCTGGAACACGCCCTGCGCGACTTTCATCTGTCCGGCATCGATCTGCCTGAGGCCGAGCAGCAGCGCTATGGCGCCATCCAGATGAAGCTGTCCGAGCTGGCCAGCCGCTTCTCCAACCAGCTGCTGGATGCCACCCAGGCCTGGACCAAGCACGTCACCGATGAAGCGGCGCTGGCCGGCCTGACCGACTCGGCCAAGGCGCAGATGGCCCAGGCAGCCAAGGCCAAGGACCTCGACGGCTGGCTGATCAGCCTGGAGTTCCCCAGCTACTTCGCGGTGATGACCTACGCCGACGACCGCGCCCTGCGCGAAGAGCTGTACGCCGCCTACTGTACCCGCGCCTCTGATCAAGGGCCGAACGCCGGCCAGCACGACAACGGCCCGGTGATGGAGGAGATTCTCGGCCTGCGCCAGGAACTGGCCAAGCTGCTCGGTTTTGCCAGCTACGCCGATCTGAGCCTGGCGACCAAGATGGCCGAAACCCCGGACCAGGTGCTGCACTTCCTGCGCGACCTGGCGCAGCGCAGCAAACCCTTCGCCGTTCAGGACTTGCAGGAGCTGCAAGCCTTCGCCGCCGAGCAGGGCTGCGCCGATCTGCAGAGCTGGGACGTCGGTTACTACGGCGAGAAGTTGCGCGAGCAGCGCTACAGCATCTCCCAGGAAATCCTCCGCGCCTACTTCCCGATCGACAAGGTATTGAGCGGCCTGTTCGCCATCGTCGAGAAGCTCTACGGTATCCAGATCGAGGAGCTCAGCGGCTTCGACGCCTGGCACCCGGACGTGCGCCTGTTCCAGATCAGCGAGAATGGCGCGCCGGTCGGCCGCTTCTTCTTCGACCTCTACGCCCGCGCCAACAAGCGTGGCGGTGCCTGGATGGACGGCGCCCGCGACAAGCGCCGCGCCGCCTCGGGCGAGCTGATCAGCCCGGTGGCCAACCTGGTGTGCAACTTCACTCCGCCAGTCGCTACTGCGGCGGTGAACGGTAAGCCAGCGCTGCTGACCCACGACGAAGTCACCACCCTGTTCCACGAATTCGGCCACGGCCTGCACCACCTGCTGACCCGCGTCGAACATGCCGGCGCTTCGGGGATCAACGGCGTGGCCTGGGATGCGGTCGAGCTGCCGAGCCAGTTCATGGAGAACTGGTGCTGGGAGCCGGAAGGCCTGGCGCTGATCTCCGCTCACTATGAGAGCGGTGAGCCGCTGCCCCAGGACCTGCTGGACAAGATGCTGGCGGCGAAGAACTTCCAGTCCGGGCTGATGATGGTGCGCCAGTTGGAGTTCTCGCTGTTCGACTTCGAGCTGCACGCCACCCACGGCGACGGTCGCAGCGTGCTTGAGGTGCTCGAAGGTATTCGCGACGAGGTTTCGGTGCTGCGACCGCCGGCCTACAACCGCTTTCCCAACAGCTTCGCGCACATCTTCGCCGGCGGTTACGCGGCCGGTTACTACAGTTACAAGTGGGCCGAGGTGCTGTCCGCCGATGCCTTCTCCCGGTTCGAGAAAGAGGGCGTGTTCAACAGCGAGACCGGCCGCGCCTTCCGCGAGGCGATCCTCGCCCGTGGCGGCTCGCAGGAACCGATGCAGCTGTTCGTCGACTTCCGTGGTCGTGAGCCGCGCATCGACGCCTTGCTCCGCCACCTCGGCCTGAGTCAGGAGGCAGCATGAGCGATGCACCCGTCAACGTGAGCAAGAAACGCTTTATCGCCGGCGCCGTGTGCCCGGCGTGCAGCGCCATGGACAGCATCAAGATGTGGGACGAAGACGGCGTGCCGCACCGCGAGTGCGTGGGCTGCGGCTATGTCGACACCCTCAATGCCCAGGGGCAGTCGGTGCCCAAGGAGCTGGGCACACGGGTCAGCGCCGCGCCGGCCAAACCCGCCGACACCAAGGTGCAGGCGGTGCAGTTCTTCCCCAATCCGAAACTGAAGAAGCCGACGGAGTAAACCCGCCCGGTCTCGTAGCCTGGATAAGCACCAGCGTAATCCGGGGGAGCGTTTCCCGGGTTGCGCCCAGGCCACGGTCTGGTTCAGCGTGTCGATTTTGCCCCTGGGTAATCGACTAGCAGGTAGTCACGGTCATTATCGACCGTGCCTCCAGCCGAGGAGAGCTGCCATGTCGCGCATACAAAGAATCAACCCCTGCCTGTGGTTCGATGACCAGGCCGAACAGGCCGTCGCGTTGTACCTGTCCATCTTTGCCAATTCGCGGATCGTCAGCCTCTCGCGCTACGGCGAAGCGGGACGCGAGCTCCACGGCAAGGCGCCGGGCACGGTGATGGCCGTGGCCTTCGAACTGGATGGCCAGGCCTTTACCGCACTCAACGGCGGACCGGCGTTCCGCTTCAACGAGGCCATCTCGCTGCAGGTCAATTGCCAGACTCAGGACGAAGTGGATCACTACTGGGAAGCACTTTGTGCGGGCGGCGATCCGGCTGCGCAACAGTGCGGCTGGCTCAAGGATCGCTATGGCCTGTCCTGGCAGATCGTGCCCAGCGTGTTGCCGGAGCTGCTCAGTGACCCCGACCCGAGCAAGTCGCAACGGGTCATGACGGCGCTGCTACAGATGCGCAAGCTCGACATCGCCACGCTGCAACAGGCATATGCCGGCTAACCGCACGCGGCGGGCGCTAATCCAGACTAGGGAGCTTGGTTCACCTCGTGCCTCGGATCTGCATGGAGGGCAGCGACGACAGGCACTTGGTGATAGCGATTAAATACTGTATCTATATACAGTATTTAATCGAGGACTCGCCATGTCCGTTTCCCTGCCGCCACGTGGTCGCGGTACTGCCAGCAACCCGCATAACCGCTTCGCGCCGACCCGCATCATCGCCACTGACGATGGCTGGTTTGACGAGGTGCCGCCGAGTCGCGCCACCGAGGTGCGCGCGGAAACAGCCAAGACCATCATCACTCGCAACCAATCGCCGGACCTGCCCTTCGACCGTTCGATCAACCCCTATCGCGGCTGCGAGCACGGCTGTATTTATTGTTACGCACGGCCCAGTCATGCCTACTGGGACATGTCGCCGGGCATCGATTTCGAGACCAAGCTGATCGCCAAGACCAACGCCGTGGCGCTGCTCGAACAGCAGCTGTCCAAGCCCGGTTACGTCTGCGCGCCGATCAACCTGGGCTCAAACACTGACCCTTACCAGCCGATCGAGCGTCAGCAGCAACTGACCCGCAACAGCCTCAAGGTGCTGCTCGACTACCGCCATCCGGTGACCATCGTCACCAAGGGTTCGCTGATCCTGCGCGACCTCGACCTGCTCAGCCAGTTGGCCGAACAGCGTCTGGTCGCGGTGATGATCAGCCTGACCACTCTCGACGATGAACTGAAACGCATCATGGAGCCGCGCGCGGCGGCGCCGGCGGCGCGTTTGCGGGCGATCCGGGTGCTGCGCGACAAGCGCATTCCGGTGGGCGTGCTCTGTGCGCCGATGATTCCGATGATCAACGACAGCGAGCTGGAACATCTGCTGGCCGAGGCGAAGAACGCCGGGGCGCAGAGCGCTGCCTACATGTTCCTGCGGCTGCCGCGCGAGGTGGCGCCGTTGTTCGAGGAATGGCTGCAGGCGCATTACCCGCAACGCGCCGAGCATGTGCTCAGCCTGATCCGCCAGAGCCGCGGCGGTGAGCTGTACGACAGCCGGTTTGGCTCACGCATGCGCGGTGAAGGCGCATTCGCCCAGCTGTTGGCGCAGCGTTTCACGGTGGCGCTCAAGCGTCTGGGGCTCAATCGTCGCGAGAGCTTCAACCTGGACTGCTCGCGCTTCTGCCCGCCGGGTGGGCAGCTGGCCTTGTTATAAGCGCAGCGGAGCATTCGACACGTGCCTGCCCTGCCTGTGTTGGATGTGCTTAAATTAATACTTGAGGCTGACAAACTTCACTGCACGCAGGCCTTGCCATCCACCGTCGCCCGGCTTGGCCAGGATGCAGT
Organism: Pseudomonas taeanensis MS-3; assembly: GCF_000498575.2. Classification (GTDB taxonomy): domain Bacteria; phylum Pseudomonadota; class Gammaproteobacteria; order Pseudomonadales; family Pseudomonadaceae; genus Aquipseudomonas; species Aquipseudomonas taeanensis. Next base: position 588,141 of record NZ_AWSQ01000001.1, on the reverse strand, counting down.
GTTCCGCCGCGAGCTCCGAGCCAGCGCAGGCGCGTTCTGCTGCGCAGCATGAGCCACCAAAAATTGACCGCGAACCATGACCCGTACAGTCCGTGTACCCGACCCCTCCTTCGAGTTGATGGATGATCACGAAGGCCACTCGCTGATCTATCGTCAGCATGGCTTTCCCTGCCCGCTGGTACGTTGGCATTTCCACAAGGAGTACGAGCTGCACCTGATCGTCGCCAGTTCCGGCAAGGTATTCATCGGCGATTACATCGGCAACTTTTCCCCGGACAGCCTGTTCCTCACCGGGCCTAACCTGCCGCACAACTGGATCAGCCAGGCCGCCGAGGGCGAGGATTTCGCCGAGCGCGACATGCTGGTCAATTTCACCGACAAGGTACTGGACCGCGGCATCGCGGTGTTCGACGAGCTGAAAAGCCTGGCACCGTTGCTGGCGCGGGCGCAGTTCGGCATCGAGTTCCGCGATCCGCGCTGCATCCGCGAGGCGCGGCAGCTGCTGCAGAAGATCGCCGACTCCCAAGGCGCCACCCGCCTCGGCCACTTCTTCATCCTCCTTGAGCTGCTGGCCGCCAGCGAGGACTACCAACTGCTCTCCGGCCGGCTCCCCACGCAACCGGCTGATGAGCTGCATGTCGACCGCATCAACCGCGCGGTGGACTACATCTTCCAACGCTATGCTCAGGACCTGAGCCAGGAAGAGGTAGCGGAGTATCTGGGCATGACCCCGACCTACTTCTCGCGCTTCTTCAAGCACGCCACCGGGCGCGGCTTCGTCGAGTTCGTCAATCGCCTGCGGGTGAGCAAATCCTGCGAGCTGCTGAGCAAGAGCGACATGCCAGTGACCGAGATCTGTTTCGAGTCCGGCTTCAGCAATATTTCCAACTTCAACCGACGCTTCCATGCGCTCAAGGGTATGACGCCATCCGACTACCGCAAGCAGGTGGCGCAGCGGTTGACCGAGCAAAACCTGTACTGATTTGTCGGTGAGCTTGCTGGGCTTGCCTGATTTTATTGAGCTGCAGCAGGGTTTCTGGATTTCGCGCTGATTGTTCAGTGCAAAAACGTATCTGTTTAGGTGCAGCCAAGGATTTGTTCGAGGCTGACTCTGGGGGTGTAATGCAGGTCGACTAATACAAAAACAATATCGATCTCCGGTCGCTGTAGCGACGCAGGAGAGGAGTTCAAAACAATGAACCATTCAGCTAAAGCCTTAGTTACTGTTTCCTGCCTGTCCCTGTCGGCGTTCGCCTACGCCGCCGAAAACCTGACCATCGCCACGGTCAACAACAGCGACATGATCCGCATGCAGCGGCTCTCGAAAACCTTCGAAGAGCAGAACCCGCAGATCAACCTGAAGTGGGTGGTGCTCGAAGAGAATGTCCTGCGCCAGCGCCTGACCACCGATATCGCCACCAAGGGCGGCCAGTTCGACGTGCTGACCATCGGCATGTACGAGGCCTCGTTGTGGGGCGAGAAAGGCTGGCTTGAGCCAATGACCGACCTGCCGGCCGACTATGCGCTCGATGATGTCTTCCCCTCCGTACGCGAAGGCCTGTCGGTCAAGGGCAAGCTGTACGCCCTGCCGTTCTACGCCGAAAGCTCGATCACCTACTACCGCACCGACCTGTTCGAGCAGGCGGGGCTGAACATGCCCGACTATCCGACGTGGGAGCAGATGGGCGAGTTCGCCGCCAAGCTGCACAAGCCGGAGCAGGAGCAATACGGTATCTGCCTGCGTGGCAAGGCCGGCTGGGGCGAGAACATGGCGCTGATCAGTACCGTGGCCAACGCTTACGGTGCGCGCTGGTTCGACGAGCAATGGCAGCCCGAATTCACTGGCAGCGAGTGGAAGCAGGCGCTGAACTTCTACGTCGACACCATGAAGCATTACGGCCCGCCGGGCGCCTCCAGCAACGGCTTCAACGAGAACCTGGCGCTGTTCAACAGCGGCAAGTGTGCGCTGTGGGTGGATGCCAGCGTGGCGGGCTCCTTCGTCACCGACAGCAGCCAGAGCAAGATTGCCGACCAGGTTGGCTTCAGCCATGCGCCGCAGCAGGTCACCGACAAGGGTTCGGCCTGGTTGTATTCCTGGGCGCTGGGGATTCCCACCAGCTCCAAGTCCAAGGCCGCGGCCAAGCTCTTCAGCGCCTGGGCCACTTCCCAGGAGTACGCCAAGCTGGTCGCCGAGACCGATGGCGTGGCCAACGTGCCACCGGGCACCCGCGCCTCGACCTATAGCGATGCCTACATGGCCGCCGCGCCGTTCGCCAAGGTCACCCTGGAATCCTTGAAGCAGGCCGACCCGGCGAATCCGACGCTCAAGCCGGTGCCCTATGTCGGTATTCAGTTGGTCACCATTCCTGAGTTCCAGGCCATCGGTACCCAGGTCGGCATGCAGTTCACCGCAGCGCTCACCGGCCACATGTCGGTCGACCAGGCGCTCATGGCGGCCCAGCAGTCCACAGCGCGTGAGATGAAACGCGCGGGCTATCCGAAGTAGCCCACCTCCCATAGGCCGTCCAGGCACCGCGCATACAGCCCTGAATGCCGGTGTCCGACCGTCTGTTCTTGCCGAATCAACACGGAGTCGCCATGACTACTTCGACCCTCGACACGCACCTGAAAAGTGCGCCCGCGGCTGCCGGCGGTAAGCGCCGCTCGCTCAAGCCTGGCTGGTTTCTGGTCAGCCCTTCAGTGGCCCTGCTGCTGCTATGGATGATCATCCCCCTGGGCATGACCATCTATTTCTCGCTGATTCGTTACAACCTGTTGTACCCCGGTGAGAACCAGTTCGTCGGTCTGGAGAACTTCGAATACTTCCTCACCGACGCTGGTTTCATGCCGGGTGCGCTCAATACCCTGGCCCTGGTCGGCAGCGTACTGCTGATCAGCGTGGTGTTCGGCGTGCTGATCGCCGCGTTGCTGGAAGCCTGTGAGTTCTGGGGCCGGGGCATCGTGCGGGTGCTGCTGATTTCGCCCTTCTTCATCATGCCGACGGTCAGTGCGCTGGTGTGGAAGAACCTGATCTTCCATCCGGTCTCCGGAATCCTCGCCGCCATCTGGAAGTTCTTCGGCGCGCAACCGGTGGACTGGCTGGCGCAGCATCCGTTGCTGTCGATCATCTTCATCGTGTCCTGGCAGTGGCTGCCGTTCGCCATCCTGATCCTGATGACCGCCATGCAGTCGCTGGATCAGGATCAGAAGGAGGCCGCGCGCCTCGATGGTGCCGGGCCCATTGCGATCTTCTGGCACCTGACCCTGCCGCACCTGGCCCGGCCGATCGCCGTGGTGGTGATGATCGAGACGATCTTCCTGCTCTCGGTGTTCGCCGAAATCTTCACCACCACCAGCGGCGGCCCCGGTTTCGAGTCCACCAACCTGGCCTACCTGATCTACAACCATGCGCTGCTGCAGTTCGACGTCGGCATGGCATCCGCTGGCGGCTTGATCGCAGTGGTCATCGCCAACCTCGCGGCGATCGTGCTGATCCGGATGATCGGCAAGAACCTCACCAACCAGTAATGAGGCTTTGATCATGCTCACGCTTAAACAATCCCGTCGCCTGCAGAGTGTGCTGGTCGGCACTTCATCCTGGGCTATCGCCGCGCTGATTTTCTTCCCGATCCTGTGGATGATCCTCACCAGCTTCAAGACCGAGATCGATGCGTTCGCCACGCCGCCGCAATTTTTCTTCATGCCGACGCTGGAGAACTACCTGCTGATCAATGAGCGCAGTGATTACTTCAGCTTCGCCTGGAATTCGCTGCTGATTTCCTCCGTGGCGACCCTGCTGTGCATGCTCATCGCGGTGCCGGCGGCCTACTCCATGGCGTTCTTCGAGAGCCGCCACACCAAGCGCACGCTGCTGTGGATGCTGTCGACCAAGATGCTGCCACCGGTGGGCGTGCTGATGCCGATCTACCTGATCTGCCAGAGCCTGGGCCTGCTCGATTCACGCATCGCGCTGATCGTCATCTACACCCTGATCAACCTGCCGATCGTGGTCTGGATGATTTACACCTACTTCAAGGACATCCCCGTCGACATCCTCGAAGCCGCACGCCTGGACGGCGCCACCACCCTGCAGGAAATCGGCCGCGTGCTGCTGCCGATCGCCCGCGGCGGCCTGGCCTCGACCATGTTGCTGTCGTTGATCCTGTGCTGGAACGAGGCGTTCTGGTCGCTCAACCTGACCTCCTCGGCCGCCGCCCCGCTCACCGCGCTGGTCGCTTCCTACTCCAGTCCAGAAGGCCTGTTCTGGGCCAAGCTCTCGGCGGTTTCGACCCTGGCTTGTGCGCCCATCCTGATCTTCGGCTGGATCAGCCAAAAACAACTCGTACGCGGCCTGTCCTTCGGCGCAGTCAAGTAACAAGAGGATTTTCCCATGGCAGATTTGAAGATTCGTAACCTGAAAAAAGGCTTCGACGGCACCGCCATCATCAAGGGCATCGACCTGGACGTACGCGACCGCGAGTTCGTCGTGTTCGTCGGTCCGTCCGGCTGCGGCAAGTCCACCCTGCTGCGGCTGATCGCCGGGCTCGAGGAAGTCACCAGCGGCACCATCGAACTGGATGGCAAGGACATCACCGACATGGCCCCGGCCAAGCGCGACCTGGCCATGGTGTTCCAGACCTACGCCCTGTACCCGCACATGACCGTGGGCAAGAACCTGTCCTTCGCCCTCGACCTGGCCGGTGTGGCCAAGAGTGAGGTCAAGGAAAAGGTGCAGAACGCCGCGCGCATCCTCGAACTGGAGCCGCTGCTCGAGCGCAAGCCCAAGCAGCTTTCCGGCGGTCAGCGCCAGCGCGTGGCCATCGGCCGCGCCATCGTGCGCAACCCGAAGATCTTCCTGTTCGACGAGCCGCTGTCCAACCTCGACGCCGCCCTGCGCGTGCAGACCCGACTGGAGCTGGCGCGCCTGCACCAGGAGCTGCAGGCGACCATGATCTACGTGACCCACGACCAGGTCGAAGCCATGACCCTGGCCGACAAGGTGGTGGTGCTCAACGGCGGACGTGTCGAGCAGGTCGGCTCGCCGATGGAACTCTATCACCAGCCGGCCAACCTGTTCGTCGCCGGGTTCCTCGGCACACCGAAGATGGGCTTCCTGCGTGGTCAGGCCGGCAAGGCCGACGGCGCCGCCTGCGAGGTGAAGCTGGAGTGCGGCGCGCAACTGAGCCTGCCGTTGGCCGCTGGCGGCCTCGCCGCGGGCAGCCCGGTGACCCTGGGTGTGCGTCCCGAGCACTTCAACATAGTGCCGGCCGGCCAAGGCCAGCTGCGGGTCATCGCCGATGTCAGTGAGCGTCTGGGCAGTGACACCTACTGTCACGTGCGCACGGCCTCCAAGGAGATGCTGACCATTCGGGTGCGTGGTGATTTCGCCCCGCGCGCTGGCGAAACCCTGGAACTGGCGTTCGATCCGGCGCATTGCCACCTCTTCGATGCCGATGGCCAGGCCATTGCCAAACGACTCCAGCAGGCGGCCTGAGGCCGCCCGTCAGACCCGCTTAGGAAGCTCAGATGAAACTCAATCGCCAGCATCTCGAACAGCTGGCGGCGCCTATCGCGCTGCCCGCCTACCGTGCCGACACGACCCAGCAGGGCATCGCCCACATCGGTGTCGGCGGCTTCCACCGCGCCCATGAGGCGTTCTATACCGAGGCCCTGATGAACCAGGGCGAAGCCCTCGACTGGAGCATCTGTGGCGTCGGCTTGCGCGGTGCCGATCGCGCCATGCGCGATGCTCTGGCCGGGCAGGACTACCTCTACACCCTGGTCGAGCTGGGTGACGACGCGCGCAACGCGGTGCAAGTGGTTGGCGCCATCAGTGGCATGCTGCTGGCCGAGGATTCGCCGCAGGCGCTGATCGACAAACTGGCTGATCCGGCGATTCGCATCGTCTCGCTGACCATCACCGAAGGCGGCTACTGCATGGACGACAGCAGCGGCGAGTTTCTCGCCGAGCTGCCCGACATTCAGCACGACCTGGCCCATCCCGAGGCCCCGCGCAGCGTCTTCGGCTTTCTCTGCACGGCCTTGGCCAAGCGCCGCGCCGCCGGCACCCCGGCCTTCACCCTGATGTCCTGCGATAACCTGCCGCACAACGGTGCGGTGACGCGCAAGGCGCTGCTCAGCTTCGCTCGCCTGGCCGACCCCGAATTGGCGGCCTGGATCGAGGCCAACGTCAGTTTCCCCAATGCCATGGTCGACCGCATCACCCCCATGACCAGTGACGCGCACCGCCAGCAACTGGCCGAGCGCCACGGCATCGAGGACGCCTGGCCGGTGGTCTGCGAGCCCTTCGTGCAGTGGGTGCTGGAGGACAAGTTCGTCAACGGTCGGCCGGCCTGGGAAAAGGTCGGGGTGCAGTTCACCGACGACGTCACGCCCTACGAAGAGATGAAGATCAAGCTGCTCAACGGCAGCCATCTGGCGCTGACTTACCTGGGCTTTCTCAAGGGTTATCGCTTCGCGCACGAGACCATGAACGATCCGTTGCTACGGCGTTTCGTGCGGACCTTCATGGACCTGGATGTCACCCCGCAACTGGCGCCGGTGCCGGGTATCGACCTGGATGTGTACAAGGACACGCTGATCGAGCGTTTCTCCAACCAGGCCATCGCCGATCAACTGGAGCGGATCTGCTCCGATGGTTCGTCGAAGCTGCCCAAGTTCATCGTGCCGACCCTCAACCGGCTGATCGCCGACGGTCGCCCGCTGGAGCGGGTCGCGCTGGTGATAGCGGCCTGGGCGCTGTACCTCGAAGGCGTCGATGAGCGTGGTGAGCGCTTCAACATCGTCGATCCGCGTGCAGACTATTGCCAGGCGCTGGTCGCCGAGCGTGAGCAGATCAGCGTCAAGCTGCTGGGGGCCGAAGCGATCTTCGGCACGGCGATCCCGCAGTCGGCGGCGTTCGTTGCGGCCTTCCAGCGCAACCTTGACAGCCTGCGCAGCCAGGGCGTGAGCGCCACCCTGCAAACCCTGCTCGGTTAAGCCACCAGGAGCCCCCATATGTCCAGCCTGCTCGAACAACTGAAAGTGCAGAGCCTGGGCTGAATTCACGGGATCAGACGCGTATGTTTCTAGGCATCGATTGCGGAACCCAGGGCACCAAGGCGCTGGTGCTGGACGCCGACAGCGGCCGGGTACTCGGCGAAGGCAGTGCCGCGCACCGGCTGATCAGCGCGGCTAACGGCAAGCGCGAGCAGCAGCCGGCCGATTGGCTGCTGGCGTTCGAGCAGGCCACCCGCGCCGCCCTGGAGCAGGCCGGGGTGCCCGGCAGCGCCATTCTCGCGGTCGGTGTGTCCGGTCAACAGCACGGCCTGGTGTTGCTCGATGAGCAGGGCGAGGTGTTGCGGCCGGCCAAGTTGTGGTGCGATACCGAATCGGCGCCGCAGAATCAGCGCCTGCTCGACTACCTAGGCGGCGAGGCGGGTTCGCTGGAGCGTCTGGGCGTGGCCATCGCGCCTGGTTACACGGTGTCCAAACTGCTCTGGACCCAGGAGCAGCACCCTGACGTCTTCGCGCGCATCGCCCATATCCTGCTGCCCCACGACTACCTCAACTACTGGCTGAGCGGCCGTTACTGCAGCGAGTATGGCGATGCTTCCGGCACCGGCTATTTCGATGTGCGTCGGCGCCGCTGGGATAGCGCCTTGCTCGAGCATATCGATCCGTCGGGGCGCTTGGTGGCGGCCCTGCCGGAGCTCATCGAGTCAGGTCGCTGCCTCGGCCCGCTGCGCCCGCAAGTCGCCCAGCGCCTGGGGCTCAACCCGCGTGCGCTGGTGGCCAGCGGCGGTGGTGACAACATGATGGGGGCCATCGGCACCGGCAACATCCGCCCCGGTGCGATCACCATGAGCCTGGGCACATCCGGCACTCTGTACGCCTATGCCGAGCAACCGCAGGTCAGCCAGCAGCCGCAGGTCGCCAGTTTCTGCTCGTCTTCCGGCGGCTGGCTGCCGTTGATCTGCACCATGAACCTGACCAACGCCACGGGCGCCATCCAGCAATTGCTGGAGCTGGACCTGGCCAGCTTCGGCGCCCTGGTGACACAAGCGCCGATCGGCGCCGAGGGGCTGCTGATGTTGCCGTTCCTCAATGGCGAACGGGTGCCGCCATTGCCGAATGCCAGCGCCAGCCTGTTCGGCATGACCAGCGACAACCTGACCCGCGCCAACCTCTGCCGGGCGGTGGTCGAAGGCACCAGCTTCGGCCTGCGCTATGGCCTCGATCTGTTGCGCGCCAGCGGTATCGAATGCCGCAGCATCCGCTTGATCGGTGGCGGCGCTAATAGTCCGATATGGCGACAGATCGTCGCCGACATCATGGCCACCCCGCTGGTCTGTCCGCGGCATACCGAGGCGGCGGCGCTCGGTGCGGCGATTCAGGCGGCCTGGAGCCTGGCGCGTGAACAGGGGCGCAGCACCAGCCTGGACGAGTTGTGTGCGACCTGCGTCAGCCTCGATGAGAGCTGCGCAACCGAGCCGGACCCTGAACGCAGTGCGCGCTATGAGGTGGTGTACCAGCGCTATCGCGAGCAGGTGCAGCAGCTGCAATAAATACCCGGCGGCGGGTCTGCCAGCCAGACGCGCTACGCCGAACCTGAATGTCCTGTGCGCTGCGGCGCCTTTCCCCGAAGCGGAGACGGTTATGTATCTAGTGTGTGGTGAAGCCCTGTTCGATGTCTTCAGCCTGGCGGCCGGCGCGCGCAGCAGTCAGCTGGATTTGCAGGCGATTGCCGGCGGCTCGCCGTTCAATGTGGCGGTCGGTTTGCGCCGTCTGGGCAGCGACTCGGCCCTGTTCGCCGGGATGTCCAGCGACTTCCTCGGTGCCCGGCTGCGCCGGGTGTTGCAGGAGGAAGGCGTGAGCGAGCGCTATCTGGTCGACAGCGACGCGCCAACCACCCTGGCGATGGTCGCTGTGGATGCCCAGGGCGTGCCGCACTACAGCTTTCGCGGCGAGGGCTGCGCCGATCGGCAGCTGCGCACTGAGCATCTGCCGGCACTCGATACGCAGGTGCGCGGCATCCATGTCGGCTCTTACTCCCTGGTGGTGACGCCCATCGCCGATACCCTGTTCGAACTGGTGCGGCGCGAGTGCGATCAGCGCCTGATCAGCCTCGACCCCAATGTGCGCCTCGGCGTCGAGCCCAGTATCGAACTGTGGCGCCAGCGCATCGAGGCATTCGCCGCCCAGGCGCACCTGATCAAGGTCAGCGAGGAAGACCTGGCGCTGCTCTACCCGCAGCGCAAGCCCGAGGAGGTCGTCAGCCAGTGGCTCGGTCAGCGTTGTCAGCTGGTGTTCCTCACCCACGGCAGCGACGGTGCCAGCGTGCACAGCCGCCAGCACGGGCATTGGTCGGTGCCGGCGCAGGCGGTGCAGACCCGCGATACCGTCGGCGCCGGTGACACCTTCCAGGCCGCGCTGCTCGCCTACCTGGCCCGCTATGGGCTGGACAGCCCGGCGGCGCTGGCCGAGCTGTCCCGCGGGCACATCGAGGCAATGCTCGGCTACGCCGTCCGCGCAGCCGCAGTGACCTGCTCGCGGGTCGGGCCGGATCTGCCCTACGCCCATGAGCTGGAACAGCCATGAGCCAGGCCGCGGCCTCACCCTTTTTTGCATCCACGTCCGCAGGAGTCGTTATGCAGTACCCCCAGTCACCGTTCGATGTTACCCAGTTGCCCAGTTGGCAGGCCCTCGCTGCGCACCGCGAGAGCCTTGGCAGTTTCAGCATGCGCGAGGCATTCGCCGAGCAGCCTGAGCGTTTCGACGAATTCTCCCTTAAAGACTGCGGGCTGTTCCTCGACTACTCGAAAAACCTGATCACCACCCAGACCCGCGAGTTGCTGGTCGGTCTGGCGCGCGAAGCGGGTCTGGAGCGTGCGATTCACGCGTTGTACGACGGTGCGCTGGTCAACGCTTCGGAGCGTCGCCCGGCCCTGCATACGGCTCTACGCCGACCGATTGGCGACAAGGTGCTGGTCGATGGGGTGGATGTGATGCCCGAGGTGCATCGCGTGCTCAATCAAATGACCGAGTTGGTTGGCCGTGTGCATGACGGCCTGTGGCGTGGCTACAGCGAAAAGCCGATCACCGATGTGGTCAACATCGGCATCGGCGGCTCCTTCCTCGGACCGCAGCTGGTATCCGAAGCCCTCTTGCCTTTCGCCCAGCGCGGTGTGCGCTGCCATTATCTGGCCAATATCGATGGTAGCGAGTTCCATGAGCTGTCGGCCAAGCTGCGCGCGGAAACCACCCTGTTCATTGTCTCGTCGAAAACCTTCAATACCCTGGAAACCCTGAAGAACGCCCAGGCGGCGCGCGGCTGGTATCTGGCCCAGGGCGGCACCGAGGGCGAGCTGCACCGCCACTTCATCGCGGTGTCGAGCAATACGCCCGCGGCAGTGGCCTTCGGCATTCGCGAGGAGAACATTCTGCCGATGTGGGACTGGGTCGGTGGTCGCTACTCGCTGTGGTCGGCAATCGGCATGCCCATCGCCATGTCGATCGGCATGTCCAACTTCAAGGAGCTGCTGTCCGGTGCCTACCGCATGGACCAGCACTTCCAGAACGCGCCGTTCGAACGCAACATGCCAGTACTGCTGGCCTTGCTGGGCATCTGGTATGGCAATTTCTGGGGCGCGCAGAGCCAGGCGATCCTGCCGTACGACCACTATTTGCGCAATATCACCAAGCACCTGCAGCAACTGGACATGGAGTCCAACGGCAAGCGCGTGCGTCAGGACGGCAGCGCCGTGGATTTCCAAACCGGCCCGGTGATCTGGGGCGGGGTCGGTTGCAACGGCCAGCACGCCTATCACCAGTTACTGCACCAGGGCACCCAGCTGATTCCGGCGGATTTCATCGTGCCGGTGAGCAGCTATAACCCGGTCGCCGATCACCACCAGTGGCTGTTCGCCAACTGCCTGTCGCAGAGCCAGGCATTGATGCTCGGCAAGACCCTGCATGAGGCCGAGCGGGAGCTGCGTGACCAGGGCCTGGGCGAAGACGAGGTGCAGCGCCTGGCAGCACACAAGGTGGTCCCGGGCAACCGGCCGAGCAACACCCTGGTGATGGAACGGGTCAGTCCGCGCCGGCTCGGCGCCTTGATTGCGCTCTATGAGCACAAGGTGTTCGCCCAGAGCGTGATCTGGGGCACCAACGCCTTCGATCAGTGGGGCGTGGAACTGGGCAAGCAGCTGGGCAAGGGCGTGTATTCACGTCTGGTCGGCAGCGACACAGGTGCCGCCGAAGATGGCTCGACCCAGGGTTTGATCGACTTCTTCCGCGGTCGTCATCGTGGCTGATAGGACGCCGCCAAGCCTGAAGTAAAACGCGGCAGCGTCCCCCTCAAGTCATTACATGTGCGCAAAGCCGAGCGATTCGCCGCTCGGTAGGGAGGCTGTGCGCCTGAATAACCCGCAACAACCCGTCGCTTCGGCGGTTATCCGAAGCACCTCACACAATAAAAACAATCAGGAGTAATCATGCAGATCAGTCTCAACCCTCGGTCATCGCGTCTACCCGGCGCTGTACGCGTCGCCCCCTACCTGCTGGCCCTGACCCTGGCTTTGCCCCAGGTCCAGGCCCTGGAGTTCACCGGCTATGTGCGCAGCGGTGTGGGTAGTGCGGACGGCAATGGCAGTCAGTCCTGCTTCCAATTGCCCGGTGCCCAATCGAAATATCGCCTGGGCAACGAATGCGAGCAGTATTCCGAGCTCGACCTGCGTCAGGATCTATTGACCCTGGATGACGGCTCGGTGGTGAGTGTCGAGGCCATGGCGCAGTTGTTCAACGAGTACGGCCATACGCCTGAGTTCACCGGCGAGCATGGTTTTACCCGGATGAACCAGATGTTCGCCGAATGGAGCAACGTGCCGGCGCTCAATGGCGGTTCGCTGTGGGCCGGACGACGCTTCTACAAACGCAACGACATCCATATCTCCGACTTCTTCTACTGGAACCAGAGCGCCACCGGCGCCGGTATCGAGGACTACGAGCTGGGTGGCCTGAAGTACAGCTACGCCTTTTCGCGTAAGGACAGTGTGTTCCAGCAGGAGTACATCAACCGTCACGACTTCAACGTGGCCGGCTTCGATACCAATCCGGGGGGTGAGCTGGAATTCGGCCTGAGCTATATCGACAAGCCGCGCCATATCGAAGGCGCCTACAGCGGCTGGTCGATCACCGCTCAGCATAAGCAGAAGGATGTTTTCGGCTCCGGCGCCAACAACACCTTTGCCCTGCAGTACGGTGCTGGCCCCGGTACCGCGCTGGGCTCTACCGGCGATGTCAACCTGGACGACAGCGCCAAACGCTATCGCTTGGTCGAGTTCTTCGATTGGCAGATGACTCCGCGTATCGGTGGGCAGTTTCAGGTGGTCTACCAGAAGGACAAGCAAATGGACCAGAGCTACCAGAACTGGTTGTCGGTGGGTGGGCGGACGACGTATGCCTTCACCGAGCAGTTCAAGCTGATTGGCGAACTGGGTCGTGATCAGGTCCAGGCGCCGGGCGGCACCCGCAAGCTGACCAAGTTCACCATCGCACCGACCTGGTCGCCGGCCGGTCCTGGTTTCTGGGTACGCCCCGAGTTCCGCCTGTATTACACCTATGCCACCTGGAACCAGGCAGCACAGCGTGCAGCCAGTGAGTTGGCAGCAGGTTCTGCCTTGTCCGACAGCGGTGCCTTCGAGACCGCGCTGCATGGCTCCAACTTCGGTGCGCAGGTCGAGTACTGGTGGTGACCGCCAGTTACGCTAGCGACTGGTGGGCTGTACGGATAGTTGGTTAACTCAAGTTCGGATGGTTGAGGTTCCGAGACCAGACGCTGCGACGAGTCATAGCAGGCTATGGCGAGGAGCGGCAACGCAGTACCGGGGCCTCACTCGCTGAACTTGACTAAGGTGAACTTGCCACCCAGACCACTAGACTGCGGCGCTTGCCTGGTGCGCCGACAATACTGCCAGGGGCTGCTGTTGAGCATCTCCTGGCAGGGTTGTATCTGGGGGCGCGGGTGACTATTGGAAGGACGCGTGGTGACCGAAGGTTCGCGGCGAGTGTCCACTTAGGGTATGTAACAACCTGCCCAGAGCACCTGCCACGTCGGGCGATTGTGATTTCCGCAGTTTTATTGAGGTTGCCAGTATGGATAACGAACAGCACAGCGCCACGCCAGTGACCGTGACTGAGAGCGCCGAGGAGGCGCTGCACAACATTGTCGAGGGTTTTCGACGCTTTCGTGAGGAGGTCGTGCCGCAGCAACAGGCGTTGTTCAAGAAGCTCGCCCATGAACAGACGCCGCGGGCGATGTTCATCACCTGTGCCGACTCGCGCATCGTCCCCGAGCTGATTACCCAGAGTGATCCCGGCGACCTGTTCGTTGCCCGCAATGTTGGCAACGTGGTGCCGCCCTACGGGCAGATGATGGGCGGGGTGTCCACGGCCATCGAGTTCGCGGTGATGGCGCTCGGGGTGCATCACATCATCATCTGCGGGCATTCCGACTGCGGTGCGATGAAGGCGGTGCTCGACCCTGAGACCCTCAAGCGCATGCCTACGGTCAAGGCCTGGCTACGCCATGCCGAAGTGGCCAAGACAGTGGTCGCGGACAATTGCGGCTGCGCCGATCACACCACCCTCGGCATCCTCACCGAGGAAAACGTCGTGGCTCAACTCGACCACCTGCGCACCCACCCCTCGGTGGCCTCGCGCCTGGCCAGCGGCCAGCTGTTTATCCACGGTTGGGTGTATGACATCGAGACCGGCGATATCAAGGCCTATGACGCCGAGCAAGGCACGTTCCGCCTGATCGGCAACGGCCCGCTGCCGATGGCCACACCTCGGGCGCGTTACCCGCACGCCTGAAGCTCAGATTGGTCAGGGGCTTCGTCCGATGTCAGCTGGGCCTTTAGCTCAGGCCAGGCGTGCTACCCGGCAGCGCGGGTCTGGTCCAGCACCAACTCGACACCCAATTGGCCGGAGAGGCAGGGCCAGCGTCTCCAGGCCGCTTCGGTTTGTGGGTCGCTCAGGCGCTTGCGGTAGGCCACTACCGAGTCTTGGGCGAAGCTGGCTTCATCGAGCATGCCGTCCACCGCGTGGTGCACGGCTTCGTCCAACTGGTTGGCAAAGGGCTCACCGATCAATTGGTGGGCGATCAGGTTGGCCACCGTGGTGTCCAACGGAATCAGCGGCTGGCCCAGGTGCGCGATGTAGCGGTCATTGACTTCCTCGACCAGGCGATGGGCCAGGTAGGCCTCATCGAGCAGGCCGTCGAGGCCATCGTGCCCAGCCATCAAGGCCGGCGGCTGGATAAAGAACTGTTCCGCGACTTTCAGAACCGGTTTGATCTGAGCTTCGATTCCGGCTTCGCGAGCGACCTGATTGGCCGCCTCCAGAACATCCGGTACTTGCTCGATATAGGCCATGACGAAGCGCGTCAGCGCGCCCAGCGCATCATCGCTTGGCAGGCGTATCGAGGGGTGCAGGTGGTCGAGTTGAGCCTGCAGTAGTCGGGCAAGCTGGCCGCTGCTGGCGTCATGTTGCTGGGCGCGCTGGATCAGTTCGCGCAGGGCGGGAGTGTTCATGGCGTCTCCTGAAATGATGACATGGGCGTGAAACATAGCTGGCTGGGCGCGGTTGCTAAGACGCGATTGTCATAATTTTTTAATACTTATGCGAGTGCGCTATAACGCGGCGCAGTCGATTTTATCCCGCTGGGGACAAGCGTGGCGTTTAGGACAAGCCTTGCGGGGCTTTGGTCATTTTCGTTTTGGCGTTGCGAGGTGGAAGACCCCGTCTATACTCGAACTCGAAAGACAGTACTTGATGGAACCGGACGGGCTTCGGCACGGAGAGGTTTCGACAGTGGTCGCCAGCAGATTGGCAGTCGATCCCTTTGCCGCAGGCACCGCCGGCGGGATAACAAGAACCATAAGGGGAACCCGCAATGACGCGACATCCACGAGTTTGGATGGGCCTCCTGCTGTGGTTGGCATTTGGTGCGGCGCAAGCCGAATGGGGCGTCAATATGGCGCCTGGTGCTACCGAGGTCAGCCGCTCAGTGTTTGACTTGCACATGACTATCTTCTGGATCTGCGTAGTGATCGGCGTGGTGGTGTTCGGCGCCATGTTCTGGTCGATGCTGATCCACCGCCGTTCCACAGGACAAGAGCCCGCGCACTTTCACGAAAGCACTACGGTAGAGATTCTCTGGACCGTGGTGCCCTTGGTGATTCTGGTGCTGATGGCGATCCCCGCGACCAAGACCCTGATCGATATCTACGACAGCTCGGAATCCGAGCTGGATATTCAGATCACCGGCTACCAGTGGAAATGGCAATACAAATACCTGGGGCAGGACGTCGAGTTCTTCAGCAACCTGACCACGCCGGCCGAGCAGATCAACAACAAAGCCGAAAAGGGCGAGCACTACCTGCTGGAGGTCGATGAGCCGCTGGTGGTGCCAGCCGGGACCAAGGTGCGCTTCCTGATCACCTCAGCCGATGTCATCCATTCCTGGTGGGTGCCGGCGCTGGCGGTTAAAAAGGACGCCATTCCCGGCTTCGTCAACGAGTCCTGGACGCGGGTCGACGAGCCGGGGCTGTATCGCGGCCAGTGCGCCGAGTTGTGCGGCAAGGATCATGGCTTCATGCCGATAGTGGTCGAGGTCAAAACGAAAGCGGATTTCGCCACCTGGCTGGCCGAGCGCAAGCAAGCGTCCGCCGCGGAGAAGGAGCTGACGAGCAAGGAGTGGAGTCAGGAAGAGCTTATGGCCCGCGGCGAGAAGACCTACAACACCACCTGTGCCGCCTGTCACCAGGCTAGCGGTGAAGGCTTGCCGCCGATGTTCCCAGCGTTGAAAGGCTCTGCCATCGCCACCGGGCCCGTCGAGGAGCATATCGGCATCGTGGTCAACGGCAAGCCGGGCACCTCCATGGCCGCCTTCGGCAAGCAACTGTCGGAAGTCGATATCGCCGCCATCATCACTTACGAACGCAATGCCTGGGGCAACAAGGTCGGTGACATGGTCACGCCCAAGGACATTCTCACGTTCAAACAGGCTCAGGAGTAAGGACATGAGTGCAGTGATCGATACGGATCATAAAGGTCATGGCCATGCCGGGGATGACCATCACCACGGACCGGCCAAGGGCCTGATGCGCTGGGTACTGACCACCAACCACAAGGACATCGGCACCATGTACCTGTGGTTCAGCTTCGCCATGTTTCTGCTGGGCGGCAGCATGGCCATGGTGATCCGCGCCGAGCTGTTCCAACCCGGGCTGCAAATCGTGCAGCCTGAATTCTTCAACCAGATGACTACCATGCACGGCCTGATCATGGTCTTCGGTGCGGTGATGCCGGCGTTCGTCGGCCTCGCCAACTGGATGATTCCGTTGATGATCGGCGCGCCGGACATGGCCTTGCCGCGGATGAACAACTTCAGCTTCTGGCTGTTACCGGCGGCTTTTGGCCTGCTGGTGTCGACCCTGTTCACGGCAGGCGGCGGGCCGAACTTCGGCTGGACCTTCTACGCGCCGTTGTCCACTACCTACGCGCCGGAAAGCGTGACCTTCTTCATCTTCGCCATCCACCTTATGGGCATCAGTTCGATCATGGGGGCGATCAACGTGGTCGCCACCATCCTCAACCTGCGCGCACCGGGCATGACCCTGATGAAGATGCCGTTGTTCGTCTGGACCTGGTTGATCACAGCCTTCCTGCTGATCGCGGTGATGCCGGTGCTGGCCGGGTGCGTGACCATGATGCTGATGGACATCCACTTCGGCACCAGCTTCTTCAGTGCCGCTGGCGGTGGCGATCCAGTGCTGTTCCAGCATGTATTCTGGTTCTTCGGCCACCCCGAGGTGTACATCATGATCCTGCCCGCCTTCGGCGCGGTCAGCTCGATCATCCCGGCCTTCGCGCGCAAGCCGCTGTTCGGTTACACCTCGATGGTCTACGCCACCGCATCGATCGCCTTCCTCTCGTTCATCGTCTGGGCGCACCACATGTTCACCGTGGGCATTCCGCTCACCGGCGAGTTGTTCTTCATGTACGCCACCCTGCTGATCGCCGTGCCCACCGGGGTCAAGGTGTTCAACTGGGCGAGCACCATGTGGCGCGGTTCGATGACCTTCGAGACGCCGATGCTGTTCGCCGTGGCCTTCGTCATTCTGTTCACCATTGGCGGCTTCTCCGGACTGATGCTGGCCATCGCCCCGGCGGACTTCCAATACCACGACACCTATTTCGTGGTGGCGCACTTCCACTACGTGCTGGTGCCGGGGGCGATCTTCGGCATCTTCGCCTCAGCCTACTTCTGGCTACCGAAGTGGACGGGGCACATGTATGACGAGACCCTCGGCAAGCTGCATTTCTGGATGAGCTTCATCGGCATGAACATGGCGTTCTTCCCGATGCACTTCGTCGGTCTGGCTGGCATGCCGCGGCGGATCCCCGACTACAACATGATGTTCGCCAACTTCAACATGGTCTCCTCGATCGGAGCCTTCATGTTCGGTGCGACCCAGCTGTTGTTCCTGTTTATCGTCATCAAGTGCATCCGTGGCGGCAAGCCCGCTGCGGCCAAACCATGGGACGGAGCCGACGGGCTGGAGTGGACGGTGCCTTCGCCGGCGCCCTATCACACCTTCCAGACTCCGCCGGAAGTGAAGTGATGAGCACCGCAGGCAGGCGCTTCGGCAACCCTGCGAATTCGCGCAGAGGAATCGGCCATGAGTGAAGCGCTCGGCATCCGTCGCCTGGTTCTGCGGCTGTCCCTGGTGGTGGTGGCGATGTTTGCCTTCGGTTTCGCTCTGGTGCCGATCTACGACGTGATGTGCCAGGCCTTTGGCATCAACGGTAAAACCGCCGGGGCCTACAGCGGCGCCCAGGTAGTGGATGAGCAACGTCAGGTGCGCGTGCAGTTTCTCGCCACCAACGCTGCGGGCATGTCTTGGGAGTTTCGCGCCAAGGCCGATGATTTGCTGGTGCATCCGGGGGGCAGTAACGAGATGTTGTTCGTCGCGTTCAACCCCACCGACCGGCCGATGACTGCCCAGGCCATTCCCAGCGTGGCGCCATCCAAGGCGGCCGCCTTCTTTCACAAGACCGAGTGTTTCTGTTTCACCCAACAGGTGTTGCAGCCCGGCGAGCGTATCGAAATGCCGGTGCGCTTCATTGTCGACCGCGACCTACCGGCCGACGTGCACCACCTGACTCTGGCTTACACTTTATTCGATGTCACTGCGCGTAAACCGCCTGTCGCCCAGGTGAGCCAATAAGGAGAACAAAGATGGCGTCTCACGAGCAGTATTACGTTCCGGCCCAGAGCAAGTGGCCGATCATCGCCACCCTCGGCCTGCTGATCACGGTCTACGGGCTCGGCACCTGGTTCAACGACATGAAGGCGGGGCGGCCGGAGTCCAGTGGCCCACTGATCTTCTTTGTCGGCGGACTGCTGGTCGCGTACATGCTGTTCGGCTGGTTCGGTACCGTGATCAAGGAAAGCCGCTCCGGCATGTACAGCGGGCAGATGGATCGCTCGTTCCGCTGGGGCATGAGCTGGTTCATCTTCTCCGAGGTGATGTTCTTCGCGGCGTTCTTCGGGGTGCTGTTCTATGTGCGTACCTGGGCCGGCCCCTGGCTCGGTGGCGAGGGCGACAAGGGCATCGCGAACATGTTGTGGCCGGGTTTCGAGTACAGCTGGCCGCTGCTCAACAATCCGGATTCCAAGTTGTTTCCTGCGCCTAGCGCGGTGATCGACCCTTGGCATCTGCCGCTGCTCAACACCGTGCTGCTGGTGTCGTCGAGCTTCACCCTGACCTTCGCTCACCACGCGCTACGCAAGAACCACCGCACGCCCCTGAAACTCTGGTTGGCGCTGACCGTACTGCTCGGTGCGGCGTTTCTGGCGTTCCAGGCCATTGAGTATGTGGAAGCCTATGAGGAACTGGGGCTGACCCTGGGTTCGGGTATCTACGGTGCGACTTTCTTCATGCTCACCGGCTTTCACGGCGCTCACGTCACCTTGGGCGCAATCATGCTCACGGTCATGCTGATCCGTATCTTGCGCGGGCATTTCACTCCCGACCAGCACTTCGGCTTCGAGGCTGCCGCCTGGTATTGGCACTTCGTCGACGTGGTCTGGTTAGGGCTGTTTACCTTTGTTTATGTGCTGTAGCGCGGCCTTGTCGGTTGAGCGCAGCACGCCACGCTCATTGGTTTCATGGGGCCGGCTCGCGAGCCTGCTACCAGGTGACGTGGGGGCTCAACTGGCCACTGTAGAAGCCCCAGGCGATCAGGCCGACGGTAATGGCCGTGAGTGTCACGCGAGCGGTCAGCGCATTGACCAGCCGTGAACTGCGGCCCTCGTCCTTGACCAGGAAGAACAGACCGCTGAACAGGCTGACCAGGGTGGCCAGGAGAAAGAGGATGATCGCGGCCTTGAGCATGCGTGACTCCGGGGGAAGGGGAATGCGCGGTATCCGCAGTATAACCAGCTTCATAACCAGCTTCGCCGGGGCTTTTGGTAGATACCCATGAACGCCTTTCGTCCAGGCTATTTGCCCAGCCTGCTGGTCTTGCTGCTAGTGCCGACGTTGGTCGGCTTGGGCTTCTGGCAGCTGGCACGGGCGGAAGAAAAGCGTCAGTTGTTGGCTGTTCAGCAGGTGCAGCAACTGGCCGCACCGATCAGCCTTGGCGAGCTGGAAGGTCATCCCGATCCTGCCTACACCCGAGTCCAGCTGTTCGGGCAGTTCGACGCGCAGCATAGTTTGTTGCTGGACAACCGCACCCGTGGCGGCCAGGCGGGCGTGGAGATTCTGCAGCCCTTCTACGATCAGAACAGTGGCCTGTGGTTGCTGCTCAATCGCGGTTGGCTACCCTGGCGGGACCGGCGAGTAACTCCGAGTTTCACTACCCCGCAAACGCCGTTGAGCCTGACCGCCTGGGTCTATGTCTCGCTGGGCGATACCCTGCAGCTGCAACAAGCGCCGCCGGAGAAGGGCTGGCCTCGGTTGATCACGCGGGTCGAGCCGCAGGCGCTCTGGCAGCAACTGGGGCGTGCCGGATTGAGCCATGAGTTGCGCCTGTACCCCGGCCCCGCATCCTTTCAAGTCGACTGGCCGATAGTCGCCATGAGCCCGGATAAACATTTGGGTTATGCCGTGCAATGGTTCGCCTTGGCGGTAACGCTACTCGGTCTGTTCATCTATCTTGGTTTACATAACGCGCGGGAGACTCGCCATGAACCCAGCCATCGCCCTGCCTGAAACGCCTGCACAACCCCGTCGGCGCGGTCGCTGGCAGTTGCTGCTGCTGTTGGCCATCGTCATCGGGCCCATGCTCCTGGCCAGTGCCATGTACCATTGGCGCTTCTGGGTGCCGGAAAGCCGGAGCTATCACGGTGAGTTGATCGGCAATGGTCAGACCCGCGCAGACCTGGGCGTAGTGGCTGGCGAAGAAACGCGCTGGCAACTCCTGGTCACCGCGCCAAGCGTTTGCGATACGGACTGCCGGCAACTGGTATTTCTCGCCCGGCAAATCCATATCGGCCTTAATCGTGACGTCGCGCGTGCCTCTCACGCCCTGGCCAGCACTCCGCCGTTGAGCGCCGACTACGACGCCGAGTTGCGCCGCGGCTATCCGCAATTGATCCGTTTTCAGCTGGAACCCCAGGCCTATGGGCGGATCGCCGGCGAAACCGAGGCTGCGCAGCTGTGGATCGTCGACCCGCTCGGCAATCTGGTGCTGCGCTATGACGCCAGCAGCAAAGGCAAAGGGGTCCTCGACGACCTACGCTATCTCTTGAAGATTTCGCAAATAGACTGACTGGCCGTTGAGGAAGGATCAGCGATGACGAAGCCCGGCTACCGCATTGCCTTGTTTGCCACCCTGCTGGCCATGCTGGTGGTCATGCTCGGTGCCTATACCCGGCTGAGCCATGCGGGTCTCGGCTGCCCGGACTGGCCTGGTTGTTATGGCTTTATCGGGGTGCCGATGAGCGAGCATAAACAGGGCTTGGCCGAGGTGCGCTTCCCCGAGGCGCCGGTGGAAGTGGCCAAGGGCTGGTATGAAATGATCCATCGCTATTTTGCCGGAAGCCTCGGCCTGGTGATTCTCGCGCTGGCCGTACAGGCCCTGCGCCAGCGTGGCGTGCCCGGGCAGCCGCTAAAACTGCCGTTGTTGCTACTCGGCCTGGTGATCCTGCAGGCAGCGTTCGGCATGTGGACGGTTACCCTCAAGCTCTGGCCGCAGGTGGTTACCGCTCATTTGCTCGGCGGTTTCGCTACGCTCAGCCTGCTCTTTCTGCTGACCCTGCGCCTGTCCGACTCAGCGCCCGTGTTGTCCAAGCCATCCCGGCGCCTGCGCAACCTGGCCGCGGCTGGCTTGGCCCTGGTGATTGCCCAGATCGCCCTTGGCGGCTGGGTCAGTAGCAACTACGCAGCAGTCGCCTGCGTGGATCTGCCGACCTGTCATGGCCAGTGGTGGCCGGAGATGGATTTCGCCAATGGCTTCCATCTGTCCCAGCATATCGGCCCGAATTACCTGGGTGGCCAGCTTGACAGTGAGGCGCGCACCGCTATCCACATGACCCATCGCCTGGGCGCCGTGTTGGTGACTGCGTTACTCCTGTTGCTCGCCTGGCAGCTGCGCCGTGGCGGCCTGCCGCGCCTGGCCGCTTTGCTGTTGCTGGCACTGGCGACACAGGTCGGCCTGGGCATGAGCAACGTGATCTTTCACCTGCCCTTACTGGTTGCGGTTGCGCATAACCTCGGCGGCGCGGTATTGCTGCTGACTATGGTGTTGATCAATTACCGCGTGCGTGCAGAGGTGGCCGTGACGGCCAAGGCCGCGCACCAGCAGACTGGCGAGACGACGACCCGGACCGACTTCGCGGCGTTGTCGAGCAAATAACAAGAACGATCGAGGAGAGAGCTGATGGCGACGCTACTGAGTAAAGAGCACACCCACGCCAGCTGGCGCGACTACCTGGAACTGACCAAGCCACGGGTGGTGGTGCTGATGCTGATCACGTCGTTGGTCGGCATGTTTCTCGCCACACGCGCCGGGGTGCCCTGGCAGGTGCTGATTTTCGGCAACCTGGGCATCGGCCTGTGTGCTGGCGCAGCCGCTGCGGTCAACCATGTGGTGGATCGGCGTATCGACTCGATCATGGCGCGCACCCACAAGCGCCCGCTGGCCGAGGGGCGAGTGTCGCCGACGGCGGCGCTGAGTTTCGCTCTGGTGCTTGCAGTGTCTGGGCTGGTGCTGCTGCTGAGCTTTACCAATGAGCTGGCGGCGTGGCTGACCCTGGCCTCGCTACTGGGTTATGCGGTGATCTATACCGGCTTTCTCAAGCGCGCCACGCCACAGAACATCGTCATCGGTGGCTTGGCCGGCGCTGCGCCGCCGTTGCTCGGCTGGGTCGCGGTGACTGGCCAGATAACCGCCGAACCGCTGCTGTTGGTGCTGATCATCTTCGCCTGGACACCGCCGCACTTCTGGGCCCTGGCCATCCACCGCAAGGCGGAGTACGCCAAGGCCGATATCCCGATGCTGCCGGTGACCCACGGCGAGCACTACACCAAGGTGCATATCCTGCTGTACACCGCGATGATGATTGCGGTCAGCCTGCTGCCGTTTGTCATCCACATGAGCGGCCTGCTCTACCTGCTGTGTGCCATCGGTCTGGGTGCGCGCTTCATGCACTGGGCCTGGGTGCTGTACCGTGACAGCAAACCGCACGCGGCGATCAATACCTTCAAGTACAGTATCTGGTACCTGTTCCTGTTGTTTATCGCCCTGCTGGTCGATCATTACCTGCTACTCAATCTGTAAACCGTTGGTGCCATGACCCGAATCCAGAAAACCGTTTTTATTCTCGTTGCCCTCGTCGCGCTGGTGTTGGGTCTGACCGTCAACAAGGTGCTGACCAGCAAGGGCCAGGCCGACCCGACCGAGCTGCTCGATGCCGGCATCGTGCTGCTGCCGCAGAGCCGTACGCTGCCTGAGCTAAGCTTGATCGATCAAAATGGTCAGGCGTTTGCCGTCGATCAGCTCAAGGATCAGTGGAGCCTGCTGTTTTTTGGCTACACCTTCTGCCCGGACATCTGTCCGGCCACGCTCGCCGACTTACGCCAACTGCGCAGCAAGCTGCCGGAAGAGACGCGGGGCAATCTGCGTGTGGTGCTGGTCAGCGTCGACCCCCAGCGCGATACGCCGGAGCAATTGAAGAAGTACCTGAACTACTTCGATGCCGACTTCGTTGGCCTGACCGGCGAGCAGGACAGCATCCAGAAACTCGCCAACGCGGTGAGCATTCCCTATATCCCGGCCGATACCAGCGAGGAAAACTACACCGTCAACCACAGCGGCAATCTGGTGATCCTCGGCCCGGACGGCACCCAGCGCGGTTTCATCCGCGCGCCGCTGAACAATGAAAAACTCGTGCAGCAGTTGCCCGCCTTGATGGCGCCGCGCAGTTAGTCCCGCCATCCAGGGCACGGTGCCCGGGCGGGCATCCGCTTGCCTATGCCTCCGCTGCAGCCGTTAGCGGGCGAATAACTGCGACATGTCCCTGAAGGCTTTGAACTCCAGGGCATTGCCGCAGGGGTCGAGCAAGAACAGGGTGGCCTGCTCGCCAACCTGACCCTGAAAGCGCACATGAGGTTCGATCACGAATTCAGTGTTCTGAGCCTGCAGTCGTGCGGCCAGCCGCTGCCAGTCATCCCAGTCCAGCACCACGCCGAAATGCGGCACAGGTACGTCGTGGCCGTCTACCGGGTTGCTGTGGGCGGCCTCCTGATGCGGCATCTTCGGCGCCTGATGAATGACCAGTTGGTGACCGAAGAAGTCGAAGTCCACCCAATGCTCACTGCTGCGGCCCTCGGCACAACCGAATACTTCGGCGTAGAAATGCCGGGCGGCGCCCAGGTCGTGGACCGGGATGGCCAGATGGAAGGGCGCGAGTGACATGGCGATAGTCCTTGCAGGTTGGTGAACCACTGATTTTAGTAACAGCGATGCTGATTAAAAGCGAATATTCTTGCGCTCCAGCACAAATAAAATTGATCAGTCGAGGCGCGAATGTTGCGTGAGCTAAAAACCTTCGTGATGGTCGCCCGCCATGGCACCTTCGCTGCGGCGGGGCAACAGGTCGGCCTGACCCAGTCGGCAGTCAGTGCACAGATGCGCGTACTGGAGCAGAGCCTCGGTGTGCGCCTGTTCGATCGCAGTGGCCGCAACGCCGTACTCAACGCAGCCGGGCGGCATGCCTTGCCACTGGCCGAGCAGATGTTGGCCCTGTACACGCAAATGGCCTTACCCACCTCGGCGGCCGAGTGGCAGGGCGAGTTACGGGTCGGTGCCATCGCCACGTTACAGACCGGCTTGCTACCCGAAGCCTTGCCGCGTTTCCGCGCCGCGGCGCCGCGGGTCGAGTTGAAGCTGGTGCCGGGCGTCTCGCTGAATCTGTTGAGCCAGGTGGACGCTGGCGAGCTGGATCTGGCCCTGCTGATCAAACCGCCCTTCGAGTTACCCAAGGAGCTGTTGCAGGTCAGTCTGGCGCGGGAGCCCTTCGTGCTGATAGCGCCGCTGGAAACTGACGGTGACGATCCGTTGCGCTTGCTCAGTGAGCAGCCCTTCGTGCGCTACGACCGCCGCTCATTTGGCGGGCGACGGGTCAGCCAGTTTCTCCGCGAGCAGCGCCTGAATGTGCGCGAGGCGCTGGAGCTTGATGAACTGGAGGCCATAGTACGGATGGTCGAGTGCGGTCTGGGCGTTGCCTTGATCCCGCGTGCCGGCTTATGGCTGCAGCGACCGACCCGGCTTCGGGTGCTCGAATTGGGCGAGCTGACCTTCCACCGCGAGCTGGTCGGCGTGCTGCGTAGGGCGCAGCGTCAGCCGGCGCTGGAGTGTTTGTTGCACTGCCTGGCCGAGGTGGCCAAGGCGGAGCAGCTGTAGGCGCCCGCTGCGGGCTACCGCGCGGCTAGCGGGCAGTAAAAACCCGCTGGGTCAGCGGGTTTTTACTCGGTGCAGCTTGAGTGCGGCTTAGAACGCCGGAACCACGGCGCCCTGGTACTTCTCTTGGATAAACGCCTTCACCTCGGCACTGTTCAGCGCCTTGGCGAGTTTCTGCATGGCGGCGCTGTCCTTGTTGTCGGGACGGGCGACCAGGATGTTGACGTAAGGCGAGTCGTTGCCTTCGATGATCAGCGCATCCTGGGTCGGGTTGAGCTTGGCTTCCAGGGCGTAGTTGGTGTTGATCAGCGCCAGGTCGACCTGGGTCAGCACGCGAGCCAGCGTTGCCGCTTCCAGTTCGCGGATCTTGATGCTTTTCGGGTTCTCGGCGATGTCCCTGGCGGTGGCGGTGATCCCGGCGTCGTCCTTGAGCGTGATCAGCCCGGCTTTCTGCAGCAACAGCAGGGCGCGGCCGCCGTTGGTGGCATCGTTGGGGATGACCACGTTGGCACCTTGCGGCAGTTCGGCCAGGGTCTTGACCTTGCTCGAGTAGGCGCCAAACGGCTCGACGTGTACGCCGGCCACGCTGACCAACTGGGTACCACGGCTGGAGTTGAACTCGTCTAGGTACGGTTGATGCTGGAAGAAGTTGGCGTCCAGGCGCTTCTCCGCCACCTGCACGTTCGGTTGCACGTAGTCGGTGAAGACTTTGACGTTCAGCTCGACGCCTTCTTTGGCTAGCGCCGGTTTCACGAACTCGAGGATTTCGGCGTGAGGCACGGCGGTGGCCGCGACGTTGAGGCTATCTGCCTGGGCGGAAAGCGCGGTGAGAGCGGCGAAGGCCGCGAGCAATTTTTTCATGATCGACTCCCTGTGGGATAAAAGTTGTGGGGTATGAACGGGGTTCGGCGGTTAGCCGCGGATTATGCGAAATAGTAGAAGCCCGCTGGTTGGCGATCGGCGCTGAACGCAATCGCCAGCAAGTGGGCTGCTACAAAGCCGTTTATTTGCGTGAAAAATGCACCACCAGCTTGTCGCCGACGCTTTGCAGTACCTGTACCAGCACCAGCAACAGCACCACGGTGACCACCATCACGTCCGGTTGGTAGCGCTGGTAGCCATAACGTACGGCCAGGTCGCCGAGGCCGCCGCCGCCGATCAGGCCGGACATGGCGGTGTAGGACACCAGGGTGATGGCGGTCACGGTCACGGCGGCGAAGATCCCCGGCAGGGCTTCGGGCAGCAAGGCGTTGGTGATGATCTGCCGGGTGCTGGCGCCCATCGCCTGAGTCGCCTCGATGATGCCGCGGTCGACCTCGCGCAGCGCGGTCTCCACCAGTCGTGCGAAGAACGGCGTGGCGCCGACCACCAACGGTGGAATGGCACCAGCCACGCCCAGCGAGGTGCCGGTGATGATCACGGTGAAGGGAATCATCACGATCAGCAGAATTACGAAGGGCACCGAGCGCAGCACGTTGACCAGCAGCGACAGCAGGGCATAAAAGCCCTTCTGCTCGAACATCTGCCGGGGGCCGGTGAGAAACAGCAGCACGCCAAGCGGCAGGCCGAGCAGCACGGTGAACAGCAGCGAGCCGCCGAGCATGCTCAGAGTATCCAGGCTGGCCTGCCAGATTTCCGGCCAGTCGACATTCGGCAGTAAGTTGGCCAATAGCGTTTCCATTAGCGCAGCACCTCCAGGTGGACGTCGGCGGCCTCGAAGCGCGCCAGTGCGGCGTCAAGATCGCCGCCGCTCAGGGCCAGGGTCAGCTGGCCGTAAGGGGTGTCCTTGATCCGGTCGATGCGCCCGGCGAGGATGCTGTAATCCACCCCGGTCTCCCGGGCGACGGTGCCGAGCAGTGGCGCGTAGGTCGCCTCGCCCTGGAAGGTCAGGCGCAGGATGCGTCCCTGCACATGGGCGAAGTCGTCGTGCAGTTCATTCTCGTCGATCTGCTCGGCTTCCAGCACGAAGCGCTTGGTGGTCGCATGCTGTGGATGCAGGAACACCTCGGCCACCGTGCCCTGTTCGACTATCACCCCGGCGTCCATTACCGCCACGCGGTCACAGACCCGGCGGATCACGTCCATCTCGTGGGTGATCAGCACTATGGTCAGGTTCAGCTCGCGGTTGATCTCGGCCAGCAACTGCAGCACCGAGGCGGTGGTCTGCGGGTCGAGGGCGCTGGTGGCTTCGTCGCACAGCAAAATCTTCGGCCGGGTGGCCAGGGCACGGGCGATGCCGACCCGTTGCTTCTGGCCGCCGGACAACTGCGCCGGGTACTTGTTGGCATGGTCGCTGAGGCCGACGCGGGTCAGCAGTTCGGCGACGCGCTGCTCGAGCTCGCGGCGCGACAGTTCGCCGGCCAGTTTCAGGGGCAGGGCGACGTTGTCGGCGACGGTCTTCGACGACAGCAGGTTGAAGTGCTGGAAGATCATTCCGACCTGCTGGCGGAAGCGCCGCAGGCCGCTGGCATCCAGGGCGGTGACGTCTTCGCCGTCGATCTGCATGCGTCCGCCGGACGGCTCTTCCAGGCGATTGATCAGGCGCAGCAGGGTGCTCTTGCCGGCACCGGAGTGGCCGATGATGCCGAACACCTCGCCCCGGGCGATGTGCAGGTCGGTCGGCTGCAGGGCCGGAATGTCTTGGCCCGCGACGCGATACGCCTTGTGGACCTGGTGAAAATTGATCACGCGTTAAACCTTTTGGGTTCGTCGAGCTGCCGGATAGGCATATGAGGCGGGCTAGTCTACCCGTCGCTGTTTAGGTCGCAAAAATCTTTGTAGACCTATGTTTATAGCTGAATAGCATTAGCAGGCGGCTGCTCAGCGCTGTGGAGTCGGCGCTTTGCCAGGCGGTCGGGTGACCCCGCTCGTCTTGGTGGCAGCCGCTTGATCCTATCGATGCGGGGTGAGTACCAGTTGCGGCACCTGACCGGGTTTGATCGCCTGGCTCAGGCGTGCATTGAAGCTGGGGTCGAGTCGCTTGATACGCGCGTTCAGCAGTGCGGCAACCCAGGGAAAGTCCTTGGCCTGGCGCACTTCGATGCGCACCGCGCAGCGGAACGCCACTACGTCTTCGGCGACCGTATCGAGCAGGCTGCGCAGGCGCTCGTTGTCCTGTTTGTCCAGCATCGGCAGCGGTACCACGCTGCTGGCCGTAGCCGGATCGATCAGTTTGGCCCGGGCTTTGGCTGGTGCGCTGGTCGGCTGAGTCGCTTTCAGTACGGCGGCCTGGTGCTCGGCGGCCAGGCGTAACTGGCGGGCCTGTTCCAGTCGCGCGGCCTCGGCACGGGAGGCGGCCTGATCGGCGGCCTTACGGGCCTGCGCTGCGGTCGTCTGTTCGGTCTCGCGGGCCTGAGCGATGGCGCCGTCCAGACCGGTAGTCAGGGCGGGTGCCTGGGGCATCAAGCTGCGGGCGCGGCTGAGGGCCGTGGCGGCGCTGTTCAGGTCGCCGCTTTGCAGGGCCTGCTGCCCCTGCAGCAGATAGGCTTCCGCCAGTTGGCGTTGATACTGCTCCAGGCGGGTGTCGCCCGAGGCCCGCTGTTGCAAGGCGTTGAGCTGGCTTTCGGCATCGTCCAGCTGGCCGCCGGCCAGGCTCTGTTCGAGCTGACGAAAGGCGCTGACCAAGTCGTCGGTTGGCAGGTTGGCCACTTGCGGGGCACTCTGACAAGCGGCTACCAGCAGTGAAATCGCGACTATGGATAGGCAACGTGTGGCGAACGACATCATTCCTGCGAGTCTCATATTGAGCAAAAAACGCGCAATTCTACACCGCTCGACTGATCGCAACCAAACCGTGTGCGCAATCCAGTGCTCAGGCCGTGCGGCGCGGCCATGCAAAGCTCAGTAAAAACAGGCTGGCGGCGGAGACCACGATCGACGGCCCGGCCGGCGTGTCCTGAAACCAGGACAGGCTGAGGCCGCCGCATACCGCCAGGATCCCCAGCAGGCTGGCGCCGAAGGCCATCTGTTCCGGCGTGCGGGCGTGGCGCTGGGCGGCGGCGGCGGGAATGATCAGCAGCGAGGTGATCAGCAGCACGCCGACGATCTTCATTGCCACGGCGATCACCACGGCGATCAATAGCATCAGGCTCAGGCGGATCGCCGCCACTGGCAGGCCTTCGACCTTGGCCAGTTCTTCATGCACGGTAATCGCCAGCAAGGGGCGCCAGAGCAGCATCAGCAGCAGCAGCACCAGCGCGCTGCCGGCGAGGATCCAGGCCAGGTCGCTGGGGCCGACGGCGAGCAGGTCGCCGAACAGGTAGCCCATCAGGTCGATGCGCACTTCGCGCATAAAGCTCAGTACTACCAGGCCGAGGGACAGGGTACTGTGGGCGAGAATCCCCAGCAGGGTGTCGGAGGCCAGCGGCTGGCGGCTTTGCAGGGTGACCAGTAAGGCGGCGAGCAGCACGCAGCCGACGGTCACCGCCAGCGTCGGGCTGACATCCAGCATCAGGCCGAGCGCCACGCCGAGCAGGGCGGCATGCGACAGGGTGTCACCGAAGTAGGCCATGCGCCGCCAGACCACGAAGGAGCCGAGCGGACCGGCCACCAGTGCCAGGGCCAGACCGGCGAGCAGGGCGTTCAAGAGAAAGTCAGGCATGCTTGCAGTCGGGCCCATGTTCGTGCGGTTTGTCGGTCACCACGCTGCCGTGCAGGTCGTGGTCATGGTCGTGATGGTGGTGGTAGATCGCCAGGCTCTTGGCGTCCTGGCCGAACAGTTCGACGAAGGCCGGGTCGAAGCTGACCTGCTCGGGATGGCCGGAGCAGCAGACGTGACGGTTGAGGCAGACCACCTGGTCGGTGGTGCTCATCACCAGGTGCAGGTCGTGGGAAACCATCAGTACGCCGCAGCCATGGCGGTCGCGCAGGCGGGTGATCAGGCGGTACAGCTCGGCCTGGCCGGCGACGTCGACACCCTGTACCGGCTCATCCAGCACCAGCAATTCGGGTTCGCGCAACAGCGCACGGGCCAGCAGCACGCGCTGCAGTTCACCGCCGGAGATGCTCTGCAGGGGGCTGTCGATCACCTGTTCGGCACCCACCTCGGCCAGTGCGGCTTGCGCGCTACGGCGATCGACGCCCGGGACCAGGCGCAGAAAACGCAGCACGCTGAGTGGCAGGGTGGCGTCGACATGCAGCTTCTGCGGCATGTAGCCGATGCGCAATTTGGGTTTGCGCCAAACCAGGCCGACATCGGTTTTCAGCAGCCCGAGCACGGCGCGCACCAGGGTGGTCTTGCCGGCGCCGTTAGGACCGATCAGGGTGACGATTTCGCCCGGTTTAACGCTCAATTGCACGTCATGCAGCACGTTTTGCCCTGCAAAACTGACGCCCACGCCGTCGAGGCGAATCAGTGCATCGCTCATGCGCCCTCCCGGCAGCCGGCGCACAGGCCGACGACTTCAACGGTCTGGCCTTCGACACTGAAACCGACCGCAGCGGCACTGGCGACTATGGCCTCGCTGATCACCGCTTGCTCCAACTCGATGGCCGCATGGCACTGGCGGCAGATCAGGAACTGGCCCTGGTGGGCAAGCTCCGGCTGATTGCAGCCGACGAAGGCGTTGAGCGAGGCAATGCGGTGGACCAGGCCGTTTTCCAGAAGGAAATCCAGTGCACGGTAGACCGTCGGTGGCGCCGCGCGACGACCGTCTTCCTCGCTCAATACGGCGAGGATGTCATAGGCGCCCAGCGGCTTGTGGCCCTGCCAGACCAATTCCAGCACCCGTTTGCGCAGGGTGGTCAGGCGCAAGCCTTGGCGCGTACAGATGCTCTCCGCTTCGGCCAGAGCGTGGCTGACGCAGCGGGAATGGTCATGTGGACGAGAGGCCAGGGGTGTGAGGATCATGGGCGGCGACGGCTGAGTAAGGAGACGTTATTATATTACCTGTTCTTTACTGTCCGGGTGTCTCTCGTGTTGCGTCTTTTTTCTGCTGCCAGCCTGCTGTGCGTCGCCCAGTTTTTTAGTCTCGGTGCTACTGCCGAGGTGCGTGTACTCACCAGCATCAAACCCCTGCAACTGATTGCCGCCGCCGTGCAGGACGGGGTCGGCACGCCCGCGGTGCTGCTGCCGCCTGGTGCCTCGCCACATCATTACGCGCTCCGCCCATCCGATGTGCGGCGGGTGCGCGAGGTGGACCTGGTGTATTGGATCGGCGCGGATCTGGAGAGTTTTCTGCCGCGCGTGCTGGCCAGTCGGGACAAGCCGAGTGTCGCCATGCAGTCGCTTGCTGGTCTGAGCCTGCGGCATTTCGGCGAGGAGCACGATGAACATGCTGGCGCTCACGACGAAGACTCGCATCAGCCGGATCAGTCGTTTGATGAGCATGATCACGATCATCGCCCCGGTACCCTGGATGCCCACCTGTGGTTGCTACCGGCCAATGCCCGGGTCATCGCCGCGCGCATGGCCGCCGACTTGGCGTCAGCCGATCCCGCCAATGCTGTGCGCTACCAGGCCAATCTGGCGGCCTTCGCCGAGCGCTTGACGGCTCTCGACCAGCGCTTGAAAAGCCGCTTGGCGGCTCTCGCTGGCAAGCCTTACTTTGTCTTTCACGAAGCCTACGACTACTTCGAGGCGGCCTATGGCCTCAAGCACGCCGGGGTCTTCAGCGTGGCCAGCGAGGTACAGCCGGGTGCTCGGCATGTAGCGGCGATGCGCGCCAGTTTGCAAGCGGCTGGGCCGACCTGCGTATTCAGTGAGCCGCCGCTGCGCCCGCGCCTGGCGCAGACGCTGACTGCCGGCTTGCCAGTAACCCTGGCCGAACTGGATGCCATGGGCGCCGGTTTGCCGGTGGATGCGCGGGGTTATGAGGCACTGCTGGAAAACTTGGCCACTGTTCTGGCCGGCTGCCTGGAGGCCTTGTAAGCGGCGCTGCTGTCTGAGGCATGGCGGTTCGGCGCGAATGCAGCCGAGTTGGTCTAGGCAGCCCATGTTCTCAGCGCCAGGACAACCGCGCATCGGTTCGTGACGCCGGCACCGCCTTGTAGAGATGCCGGCGCAGCTTGATGCGCTCGATTTCTCGCCATAACCCGTTAAGACTCATCGCCGCGCCGCGTCTCGGAGTTTCAGTCCTTCGCACTTAAATTGACCCGCGCGTCGGCCGGCGCGCAACAATTAACTGGCGGCTATAAGTTGGCGCATCAGGGCGACTGGTTCTTAAGCAAAGTTGATTATTCTTTCTGTGCACTATACTGCGGGGTGGCTAGATCATAAGTTATTTAGTGTGGGTTCGCCCCGCTTCGGGGCGGATAAATATCATCTGACGCCGCTGTTTAACGGTAATGCCTGTGCATGGCCAATGAATGGCAGGAATAGGATAAGAAGCGATGGCGATAGCAATTGTCCTGATTCTAATCGTTGTTGCGTCGGTGCTGTTCCACGTGTTGAGTCCGTGGGAGCTGACCCCGGCCGCGTCCAACTGGGGCTCGATAGATACCACGCTGTTTATTACCTTGGTTATTACCGGGATTTTTTTCATCGCGGTTACTTTATTCATGGCGGTGGCCGTGATCCGTTACCGGCATAAGGCGGGGCGACGGGCAGACTACCAGCCGGAAAATAAGAAGCTGGAAGGCTGGCTGATTGTGGTGACCACGCTGGGGATTGTCGGCATGCTGGCCCCGGGTTTGGTGGTTTACGACGATTTCGTGCGGGTGCCGCAGGACGCCCATGAACTTGAGGTCGTGGCGCAACAATGGCAATGGACTTTTCGTTTCCCTGGGCAGGACGGAAAACTCGGCAAATCGGACGTTAAGTTTATCGACTCAATTAATCCGTTAGGCCTTGATCGCAATGATCCGCAGGGGCAGGACGATGTATTGATAAAGAGCAATGAAGTGCACCTCCCGCTCGGGCAACCGGTAAAAGTATTACTGCGCTCCAAGGATGTTTTGCACAACTTCTATATCCCGCAAATCCGCAGCAAGATGGATATGGTCCCCGGTATGGTGACCCATTTCTGGTTTACGCCAACTCAGGTTGGTAAGTATGAAGTGCTGTGCGCCGAGTATTGTGGGGTGGGGCACTACAATATGCGCGGCTTTATGACCGTCGAGGAGCCCGCAGCTTTCCAGCAATGGTTGAGTGGCCAACCCACCTTTGCCAATACATTGGCCACCGCGACCAAGCCCGGTCGCGACGCGCTGCTGGAGCAAGGTCGATTGTTGGCCGAAAACTCGGGCTGCACGGCCTGTCACAGCCAGGATGGCAGCGCCAGCCTGGGGCCGGGGTGGAAGGATTTGTACGGGCGCACGGAGCAGCTGGCCGATGGCAGCAGTGTGCAGGTCGATGAGGCCTACCTGAAGGAATCCATCCTTGAGCCGAAAGCCCGACTGGTTCAAGGCTACCCGCCGGTGATGGTGCCCTATACTTTCAACGACGATGAACTGGATGCCCTGGTGGCCCTGATCAAGTCACTGAGCAGTCTGGCGCCGGATGATGAGACTTCCGCCTCGGGCCAGGGAAGCGGTCTGGTCGAACAGGGCCGTTCTCTGGCCGAGTCACTGGGCTGCCTGGCCTGCCACAGTGTCGATGGCAGCCCGAGCGTCGGCCCCGGTTGGCTGGGGTTGTATGGCAAGACGGAGGTGCTTGCGGACGGCTCGCAGGTGGCCGTCGACGCGAGCTATCTCAAGCAGTCCGTGCTCGAGCCGAATGCCCAGATCGTCAAGGGCTATGCCGCCATGATGCCGGCTTTTGCCTTGAGTGATGAGGAACTGGAGGCGCTGATTGCTTTCATCCAGTCCAAAGCGAGCGCCAATACCGAGGCAGCCTTACCTAAACCGGGCGGGTTGCAGTAAGTCGCGTTAAGTACCCCGGCACGTGCCTGGAGGACTACCCGATGGCCTATGCGGAACAAGCGGAAGCAGAACTGCTTCATGAGCCGAATAGCTTCCTGACCAAATACATCTGGAGTCAGGACCACAAGGTGATTGCCATTCAGTACTCCTTGACGGCCATCTTCGTCGGCCTGATCGCCTTGGTGCTGTCCGGTCTGATGCGCATGCAGCTGGGCTTTCCGGGAAGCTTGGCATTCATGGATGCCAGCACCTATTACCAGGCGATGACCATGCACGGCATGATCATGGTCATCTATCTCCTGACGGCCCTGTTTCTCGGCGGCTTCGGTAATTATCTGATCCCCTTGATGGTGGGCGCCCGCGACATGGTGTTCCCCTACGTCAACATGCTCAGCTACTGGTTCTACCTGCTCTCGGTGATTGTGTTGCTGGCCAGCTTCTTCGTCCCCGGCGGCCCTACCGGGGCAGGCTGGACACTTTATCCGCCACAATCCATCACCCCGGGATCGCCGGGCACCGAATGGGGCATCGTGCTGATGCTGGTGTCGCTGGCGATCTTTATCGTCGCCGCCACCATGGGTGGCCTGAACTACGTGACCACGGTGCTGCAGGCGCGCACCCATGGCATGACCCTGATGCGCATGCCGCTGTCGGTGTGGGGCATCTTCATGGCTTCGATCCTGGCCTTGCTGGCCTTCCCGGCCTTGTTCGTCAGTGCGGTGATGATGCTGTTCGACAAGCTGCTGGGTACCAGCTTCTTCATGCCGGCCATCATTTCCCTCGGCCAGCAGCTCGATCACCAAGGCGGTAGCCCGATCCTGTTCCAGCACCTGTTCTGGTTCTTCGGCCACCCGGAGGTCTATATCGTTGCGCTCCCCGCATTCGGCCTGGTCTCCGACCTGATCAGCACCCATGCGCGCAAGAATATCTTCGGTTACCGGATGATGGTCTGGGCCATCGTTGCGATCGGCGTGCTCAGTTTCGTGGTCTGGGCGCACCACATGTATGTCAGCGGGATGAACCCCTACTTCGGCTTCTTCTTCGCCACCACCACCCTGATCATCGCGGTGCCGACCGCCTTGAAAGTCTACAACTGGGTGCTGACCCTGTGGCGCGGCGATATCCATTTGACCGTACCCATGCTGTTTGCCCTGGCCTTTATCGTCACGTTTCTAGTCGGTGGCCTGACCGGGCTGTTTCTCGGCAACGTGATCGTGGATATCCCCCTATCGGACACCTACTTTGTCGTGGCGCATTTTCATATGGTCATGGGCGTGGCGCCGATTTTGGTGGTGTTCGGCGCCATCTACCATTGGTACCCGAAGATCACCGGGCGGATGATGAATGACCGCCTCGGCAAGCTGCATTTCTGGATCACTTTCCTCGGCACTTACGCCATCTAC
This sequence comes from Pseudomonas taeanensis MS-3, assembly GCF_000498575.2. Taxonomy (GTDB): domain Bacteria; phylum Pseudomonadota; class Gammaproteobacteria; order Pseudomonadales; family Pseudomonadaceae; genus Aquipseudomonas; species Aquipseudomonas taeanensis. Next base: position 552,964 of record NZ_AWSQ01000001.1, on the reverse strand, counting down.
TTTCCCATGCATTACCTGGGCTTCCTGGGTATGCCGCGGCGCTACTATGCCTATGAAAACTACGATTTCATTCCACAGTCCGCACAGGACCTGAATGCCTTTATCACCGTGGCCGCGCTGACAGTTGGTGTCTCTCAGTTGTTGTTCCTGTTCAATTTGTTCTGGAGTGCCGTTAACGGTAAGCCCGCAGGCGGCAATCCTTGGGGTGGCGTCAGTCTGGAGTGGCAGACGCCGAATACGCCGCCGCACCACGGCAATTGGGGGGCGAAGCTGCCGGTCGTGCATCGCTGGGCCTACGACTACAGTGTGCCGGGCATCGAGCAGGACTTCGTGCCGCAGACGGTCTCCGATGAGGAGCTGGAACAGCTGCGGCAACGCGCGAGCGCAAGCAAGGTTGGGGGGCCATCATGAGCCGATTGCTAATGAAGGGCGCCGACAGTTTCGAGCCTGGCAACGGCTGGAGTGATGGGGCTAATTCGATTCCTCCCGCCGAGCTGGCCGCCAGGGCGCGCACCGCGCGCGTGGGCCTGCGGGTGTTTCTGTTGGTCGTCAGTTCGCTGTTCTTTCTGTTCCTGGTCGCTTTCCTCATCCGCTCGCAAGTCGCCGACTGGCAACCTTTGACAGAGCCTTTGGCGCCGTTAGCCAGCCCCTGGCAGCTCTGGCTGAATACGCTTTGGCTGGTGCTCGGCAGCATTGCTCTGCAGTGGGCGCGCATGGCCGCCCGACGCGGTCTGCTCGGCGCAACACAGATCGGCTTTGCCCTGGGAGGGGTATTCGCGCTGGCCTTTGTGTTGGGCCAGCTGTGGGTCTGGCAACAGTTTGTCGCCTGGGGCTATGGCGTGTCGAGCAACCCGGCCAGCAGCTTCTTCTTCCTGTTGACCGGGCTGCATGGTCTGCATCTGCTGGGTGGTCTGGTGGCCTGGAGCAGAACCGCCATCAAGTTCAGGCGCCAGGTGCCCTTGGTGCAGCTCGGTGCGAGCGTAGAGCTCTGCACCATCTATTGGCACTACCTGCTGGGGCTGTGGCTCTTGCTATTCGCGCTGCTCACCAGCACACCGGAAACCTATGCCGCCATCGCCGCACTCTGCGGCCTGAGGTGAACCATGGCAGCCCATCCCGAAGCCCCAGAGGGAAGCAGTAGCACTTACCCGACCAATCCGGCCAACCCGTCCGAGCCGCCTACGGCGGGATGGCCGGGTATCGCCCGCGACTGGTCCTCGGATAAGGACGCCTTCAAGCAGGTGCCCTGGGGCAAGGCGATGATGTGGATCTTCCTGCTCAGCGATACCTTTGTCTTTACCTGCTTTCTCACCGGCTATATGTCGGTGCGCATGACCACCACCGCGGCCTGGCCCAACTCCAGCGAAGTGTTTGCCTTGACCATCGCAGGTCAGGAGATCCCGCTGATTCTGATTGCCATCATGACCTTTGTGCTGATCAGCAGCAGCGGCACCATGGCCATGGCGGTCAACTTTGCCTATCGCCGCGACCGGCGTAAAACCGCGGTGTTGATGCTGGCGACCGCCGCCTTTGGCCTGGCCTTCGTCGGCATGCAGGCCTTCGAGTGGAGCAAGCTGATCGCCGAAGGCGTACGGCCCTGGGGCAATCCCATGGGCGCCGCACAGTTTGGTGCGAGCTTCTTCATGATCACCGGTTTCCACGGGCTGCACGTGTCAATTGGCGTGCTCTACCTGAGTATTGTCGCGCTCAAAGTCTTGCGCGGGGATTATGAGCGTTCCGGAAACTATCAAAACGTCGAGATCGCCGGGCTGTACTGGCACTTCGTCGACTTGGTGTGGGTGTTTATTTTTGCGTTTTTCTACCTGTGGTAACGCTGCAGAGGAGTACTGGCTATGGAACATGCTCAGGGTCAGCAACATCCGATCAGCCTGTACTTGAAGATATGGGGGCTGTTATTCGTCCTCAGCACGTTGTCGTACCTGGTCGACTACTTCCACTTCGTCGGTTACCTCAGATGGTCGCTGATCTTGTTGTTCATGATCCTGAAGGCGGGACTGATCGTCGCCATTTTCATGCACATGGCCTGGGAGCGGCTGGCAATGGTCTACGCCATATTAGTGCCGCCGTTGTGTTTGCTGGTACTGATCGGGTTGATGGCGGCCGAGGCGGATTACATTTTTCTCAGCCGATTAGTGTTTTTTGGCCAAGGCTAGCCGCGGACGGGCTTTAGCGTCCGCGGTGCAGTGTGCCGCCCGATGGCAGTAGTAGCCTTATATGGTTCGTTTGAACTGATGCCACTTATGCATCCACGCCACTATCCAGTGGGGCGCTGCTGCTCCGGTGCCGGCATCTTGAAGTGTTGGATGGTGGCCGATAACCTGGCTCAGAACCGACTCCTGGTCCGGCTCAACATCCACAAAGAAGACATGCTTGCCTTCTTTTAGCTTCTGCCCGAAGTTGCGGAAGTGCGCATTCGGCACCTGGATACCAAAGAAGCCACCTTCCCAGATGCTAAAGCCCAGCACGACAATGGCCAGAAAAATGAAAGGCGTCCAGCCTGCGGCTGATTCGGTCCATCCCAGCAAATAAGCAACGCCCAGAACCAGCGCCGCGAGCACCACGCCAACCAGGGCGCCAATCTCGCCCGAGTGGACGACATCTTGTTTCATGAACGAGGGTACGTCATGGAGATGATGATGCTGCTCTACATCCGCATCCTTTTCACTGAGCACATGGATTTGTTCGGTACTGATGCCGTTGGCTTCCAGTTCAGTTTCAACGGTTTCAAGATCGTCCAGATCGTCACTAATGTAATAGTGTCGATTCATGACACACCTCCCACCTCGTAGCGCTGCAGGCCCCCTCCGCCCTACAGCTGTTATCTGAGATTTGCAGTTGCTAACTGCGCCCGTGGAGAACGTTGTACTCAATCGCTTGCAATCGGAAATCAGTATAGCACCCCAGGAACTTTGCCTATCATTCCGGACATTATCGGTCAAGGCTTGAGGGGTAAATGTCGGCTCCTGATGGCCACAGCTGGAGGCGTTTTATTGCGCTACAGGGCCAGGTCTCATGAGGTAGCGGTCAAGAACTATCTACTTGCTACATCTTTGACCGAGTCTGATTGTCAGGCCTCGGCCAAAGCCTCTGCAGGCCCGCTAGAGTGCGAGCGGCAACGCCAAACTGACCTGCTGGCGCTGGGCCAGGCGCCGCTGGAACTCGTCGGGATCGTGAATCAGCACATCCTGTCCGGCGAAGGACTCGACGGCGATCAGTCGCGACAGCCAGAAGCGCACACAGGCCAGGCGCAGCATGGTCGGCCACAGCTCGGCTTCGGCGGCGTTAAACGGGCGCAGGGCGGCATAGGCGCCGAGCATGGCGCGGGCGCGCGGGTAGTCGAGCTGGCCGTCGGCATGCGAACACCAGTCGTTCAGGGCGATCGCCAGGTCGTAGAGCATCGGTCCAGAGCAGGCGTTGTAGAAATCGATGACGCCGGCCAGATGATTGCCATCGAACAGCACGTTGTCGCGAAACAGGTCGGCATGCAGGTTGGCGCGTGGCAGTGCGAGGATGCGCGGCTTCAGTCCGTGGATTTCCGCCAGCGCATCACGTAGCAGCGGCAACTGCGCCTCCGGCAGTTTCAGGGCCAGGCTCGGGCCCTCCTCCAGCATCCAATCCAGGCCCCGATCGCTCTTGCGTTCCAGCACATGCTCGCGCGTGGCCAGGTGAATCCGCGCGAGCAGCGTGCCGACTTCCTGGCAGTGGTGCGGGTTGGCTTGGCTGACGTGCTTGCCGTCCAGGCGCGGCTGGAGCAACGCCGGTTTCTCCGCCAGGCTGCGCAGTGCCTCGCCATCTTGGGTGCGCAGTGCATAGGGCACCGGTAAGCCGGCCTCGTGGAGCACATCGAGCAGTTCGATAAAGAACGGCAGATCGGCGCTCGGGCCGCGCTCAATCAGGGTCAGGACGAATTCGCCCTGCTCCAGGCTGACGAAGAAATTGCTGTTCTCGCTACCAGCTGCGATGCCCTGGAAGTCGCGCAGGCGACCCAGCTGGTAGGGGGCGAGAAATGCTTCGAGCTCGTGATGCTCCAGGGGGGTGAAAACCGACATATCTGAACCGCCTTACCAGCTAAAAATTTCCCAGGCCGGAATGAGCATATCCGGGCTGTCCGAACGAATGAAGTTGCCGTCGCTACCGTCTGCGCGCACCAGGAAATAGGGCTTGCCGTTCTTCGGCGTGACCTTTATCGCATACAGGAAGCCATTCACCCGGTACTCCTGAACGGTGCGGTCGCCTTCCTGGCGGATGGTTACGTCCGGCTCGGCGGACACCGGGTCCTCGGCCAGCGCCGCGACCGAGCTTAATGCCAGCAGGCTGGCCAGCAACAGGCTATTGAGTGTGCGCATGGTAACCTTGTCCCTTTGTCGTCAATGTTCCGCTCATTCTAGCGCCGACCCCGTCGAAAAGGTTGATCCCGCTCATGTCACACACCCCTCTTGTCCTGGTAGATGGTTCCTCGTACCTGTACCGCGCCTTTCATGCCCTGCCCCCGCTAACCACGTCCAAGGGCCTGCCCACCGGGGCGGTGAAGGGCGTGCTGAACATGCTCAAGAGCCTGCGCAAGCAGTATCCGGACAGCCCCTTCGCGGTGGTGTTCGATGCCAAGGGCGGCACCTTCCGCGACGAGATGTTCGCCGAATACAAGGCCAACCGGCCGTCGATGCCCGACGACTTGCGCGTACAAGTCGAGCCGCTGCACGCCAGTGTGCGCGCCCAGGGCTTTCCGCTGCTCTGCGTGGAAGGCGTGGAGGCCGATGACGTCATCGGCACGCTGGCCCGGCAATGCGCTGGCGAAGGTCGCGACGTGGTGATTTCCACCGGTGACAAGGACATGGCGCAGCTGGTTTGTCCGCACGTTACCTTGGTCAACACCATGACCGGTAGCGTCTACGACATCGATGGCGTGAAAGCGAAATTCGGTGTCGGTCCCGAGCTGATCATTGATTACCTGGCGCTGATGGGCGACAAGGTCGATAACATTCCGGGGGTCCCGGGCGTCGGCGAAAAGACCGCGCTGGGGTTGCTGGTGGGCGTCGGCGGCGGGCTCGATGTGATCTACGCCAACCTTGACAAGGTGCCGGCTCTGCCGATCCGCGGGGCGAAAACCCTGGCGGCCAAGCTCGAGGAACACCGCGAGATGGCCTACCTGTCCTATGCACTGGCGACCATCAAGCTGGATGTGCCTCTGAATATCGAGATCGAGTCGCTGCATCCCGGGGCGATGGACATGCCAGCGCTGCTTGAGCTGTATGCCGAGCTGGAGTTCAAAAGCTGGCGTGATGAGTTGCTGCGCAAAACCCCGGCAGCCGCCAACCCTGTACCCGCAGTGGCCGATGCTGATCTGTTCGCGTTGCAGCCAAGCGCCACAGCCGCGGCCGAAGACGCTCCGGTTGGGCAGGCTGCGAGTGGAGCAGTGGCCGAGGCTGCAGTTGCAACGACTCAGGGCGATTACCAGTGCATTCTTGAACAGGCGCAGTTCGACACCTGGCTGGAAAAGCTGAAGAACGCCGAACTGATTGCCTTCGACACCGAGACCACCGGCCTGGATGCTCAGCAGGCGCAACTGGTCGGTCTGTCGTTTGCAGTCAAGGCCGGTGAAGCGGCGTATATCCCCGTTGCCCACTCTTATATGGGGGTGTCGAACCAGCTGGACCGCGATGCGGTGCTCAAGGCGCTCAAGCCGATCCTCGAAGACCCGAACAAGGCCAAGGTCGGCCAGCACGCCAAGTACGACATCAACATCCTCGCCAATGCCTCGACGCCGATTCAGGTGCAGGGTGTAGCGTTCGACACCATGCTCGAATCCTATGTGCTGGACTCCACGGCGACCCGTCACGACATGGACAGCCTGGCGCTCAAGTACCTGGACCACAGCACCATTCGTTTCGAGGACATCGCCGGCAAGGGCGCCAAGCAGCTGACCTTCGACCAGATCGATCTGGCCCAAGCTGCGCCTTATGCCGCGGAAGATGCCGATGTGACCCTGCGTCTGCACCAGCACTTGTGGGCCAAGCTCGATGCCGAGCCTAGTCTGAGCCAGGTGCTGCGCGAGATCGAGATGCCGTTGGTGCCGGTGTTGGCGCGGATCGAGCGCCAGGGCGCGCTGGTGGATGCCAACCTGCTGGGGTTACAAAGCAACGAGTTGGGCGAAAAACTGGTGGCGCTGGAACGCCAGGCCTTCGCCATCGCCGGTGAAGAGTTCAACCTGGCGTCGCCCAAGCAGCTCGGGGTGATTCTGTATGAAAAACTCGGCCTGCCGATCATCAGCAAGACCGCCAAGGGTCAGCCCTCCACCGCCGAGGCGGTGCTCGCCGAACTGGCCGAGCAGGACTTCGAGTTGCCCAAGGTGCTGATGCAATACCGCAGCCTGAGCAAGCTGAAGAGTACCTACACCGACCGCCTGCCGGAACAGATCAACCCGCGCACCGGGCGCATCCATACGTCCTACCACCAGGCGGTGGCCGCCACCGGGCGGCTGTCGTCCAGCGACCCGAACTTGCAGAATATTCCGATCCGCAGCGCCGAGGGACGGCGCATTCGTCAGGCCTTCGTCGCGCCGAAAGGTTACAAGCTGCTGGCGGCGGACTACTCGCAAATCGAGCTGCGGATCATGGCTCACCTGGCGCAGGATCCGGGCTTGCTCGATGCCTTCCGCCACGACCTCGACGTGCATCGCGCCACGGCTGCCGAGGTCTTTGGCGTGACCCTGGATGAGGTGACTACGGATCAGCGGCGCAGCGCCAAGGCGATCAACTTCGGCCTGATCTATGGCATGAGTGCGTTTGGCCTGGCCAAGCAGATCGGTGTCGACCGCAAGCAGTCGCAGGCCTATATCGACCGCTACTTCGCCCGTTATCCAGGCGTGCTCGCCTATATGGAACGGACCCGCGAGCAGGCCGCGCAACAGGGTTATGTGGAAACCCTGTTCGGTCGTCGCCTGTACCTGCCGGACATCAACGCGAAGAATCAGGGCCTGCGCAAGGGCGCCGAGCGTACGGCGATCAACGCGCCGATGCAGGGCACCGCGGCGGACATCATCAAGCGCGCCATGATCGCGGTGGATGCGTGGCTGAGCGAGTCAGGGCTGGATGCCAAGGTGATACTTCAGGTGCACGACGAACTGGTGCTGGAGGTGCGTGAGGACCTGGTCGAGCAGGTGCGCGAACAGATCAAGCCGCTGATGGGCAGCGCCGCCGAACTGGCCGTGCCGTTGCTGGTCGAAGTGGGGGTCGGTGATAACTGGGACGAGGCGCATTGAGTGGGCCCGCGCGCATGCATCGCCGGCTGGAGCGTCACTCGGAGGCGCCTTACATCACTAATGCATCAAGTAGCATGGGGTTATGACGAAATGAGTCTAAAAACGGGCTGAACTTTGCGTTTGTGCCGACGGTCAGAGTTTGTGAATGGCTGAGAAAGCCCTTCAAAGCTCCTTTGTTGTGTTAAGTGTTGGCAGATATCTGAACCCCGCCCTAGCGGTTCAGAAGCTTAAACCCCGAGCTTCTCCCTCCCCATACGAAGTTCGGGGTTTTTTTTGCCTGGCGAAAAGCATGGAGCCAGGGTGAGCGGCAGCTCACCCGGCTGTCAGCTCTTTCAGACCTCGCTTTCGCTGGCTTCGTCGCTCTCCAGCAGGCCCATCCAGGCGCCCAGCACGGCTTGCGCTTCTTCGACGCCTTGGCGCTTGGGCGCCGAGAACAGTTGAATACTGACGCGGTCACCCCAGCGCTTGTGGATGTCTTGTTGCACCTTGAGCAGCGCGTTCTTGGCGGCGCCGAAGGCCAGTTTGTCGGCCTTGGTCAGCAGAATATGCATGGGCATCTGGCTGGCCGCGGTCCAATCGAGCATCAGCTGATCGAACTCGGTCAGCGGGTGGCGAATGTCCATCATCAGGATCAGCCCGCGCAGACATTCGCGGCTGCCCAGATAAGCCTCGAGGTGCTTCTGCCAATGCAGCTTCAGCGGGATGGGCACCTTGGCGTAGCCGTAGCCGGGCAGGTCGACCAGGCGGCGTTCTTCGTCCAGACTGAAGAAGTTCAACAGCTGAGTGCGCCCCGGGGTTTTCGAGGTGCGTGCCAGGCTGGCGTGGGTCAGAGTGTTCAGCGCGCTGGATTTGCCGGCGTTGGAGCGCCCGGCAAAGGCCACTTCGTAGCCCTGATCGTCCGGGCATTGGTCGACCTTGGCGGCGCTGATGAGAAAGCTGGCTTGTTGGCACAGGCCGATAACGGGGTTCTTGGTTTGCATCAGGGTATCCGGTGAGGGCGGGCATGAATTCGTGTAGCAGGCACGCTGCCCTTGCGACAATTGCGCGCATCCTGCCGGGCGCTACGCGGCGCGGCAAGAGGCGTCGTTTCCGTTTCAGTGGCGCCAGTATATAATGCCGCAAATTTTGTGTGCGCTTTGTCCCGTGTGTTGGGTAAGTGTTCACGGGAACGATTTAAATCATCTGTCTATCAAAAACAGGACGTTCCCTACACTGATGAGGTCGATCTCATGAAAAAGTTGCTACTCGCCGCCGGTGTGCTGATGCTGTCGCTCAACACTCAGGCTGCCCAGGATCCAGAAGCCGTGTTCAATCGCGCCTGTGCAGCCTGCCATAATGGCCAGCTGCCGATGGCTCCGCAAAAAGGTGACCAGGCTGCCTGGGAGCCGCGCTTGGCCAAAGGTATGGATACGTTGGTGACCAGCGTGACCAATGGTCTGAATGCCATGCCGCCGCGCGGCTTGTGCACGGACTGCACGGCCGAGGATTACCAGGCAGTCATCCAGTGGATGAGCCAGTAAACCCGGTCTATAACTCTTTCTCTCTTAGCCGTAGTTGGATTAGCTGATGAATAAAGTACTCGTGAGCCTGCTGTTGACCCTGGGTATCACCGGCCTGGCCCACGCCGCCGGCGACGCGGCTGCCGGTCAGGGCAAAGTGGCCGTGTGTGGCGCTTGCCATGGTGCCGATGGCAATAGCGCTGCGCCAAACTTTCCAAAGCTGGCTGGCCAGGGCGAGCGTTATTTGCTCAAGCAGCTGAACGACATCAAGTCCGGCGGGCGTCAGGTAGTGGAGATGACCGGTCTGCTGGATAACCTCAGCGAGCAGGATCTGGTCGACATCGCCGCCTACTTCAGCAGCCAGCAGATGAGCGTCGGCGCGGCCGATCCGAAACTGGTCGAGCGTGGCGAGGCACTGTTTCGCGGCGGCAAGCTGGAAGAGGGTATGCCGGCCTGCACCGGTTGCCATTCGCCGAATGGCGCGGGCCTCGACGCGGCGGGCTTCCCGCAGCTGGGCGGCCAGCATGCCAGCTATGTGGCCAAGCAGCTGACTGCGTTTCGTGAAGGCGAGCGTACCAACGACGGCGATAACGCCATCATGCGCACCATCGCCGCCAAGCTGAGCAACAAGGACATCGAGGCAGTGTCCAGCTATGTGCAAGGCTTGCATTGATCGCGTAATAGGTTGAAATGCTGTGATCGGAAAAGGGTGGCTGAGGCCACCCTTTTTCATTGGACGCACGGCTACAATAGCCGGAACCTGCTCTCGCACGGTTGGTCGAACACTGGCCTGCCATGAGGCACCGCTAAATGCTAAGGAGTAACGCATGCGTAACCTGATTCTCTGTGCCGCTCTCGCCACCGCCAGCTTGTTTGGTATGGCTGCCCATGCCGAATCGATCCAGGCCGGTAAGGAATATGTCGAGCTGGCCAGTCCGGTGCCGGTGTCCAAGCCGGGCAAGATCGAGGTGGTCGAGTTGTTCTGGTACGGTTGCCCGCATTGCTATCAGTTCGAGTCGACCATCAACCCGTGGGTCGAGCAGTTGCCGGAAGACGTAAATTTCGTGCGCATACCTGCGCTGTTCGGCGGCGTGTGGAACGCACACGGGCAACTGTTCATCACCCTGGAAAACATGCAGGTCGAGCAGAAAGTCCACGACGCCGTCTTCAATGCCATCCACAAGCAAGGCAAAAAGCTGGCGACCCCCGATGAAATGGCGGAGTTCCTCGCCGATCAGGGCTTGGACAAGGACGCTTTCCTCAAGACCTACAACTCCTTTGGCGTGAAAGGCCAGATGGAAAAGGCCAAGAAACTGGCCATGGCCTACCAGATCAGTGGCGTCCCGGTGATGATCGTCAACGGTAAATACCGCTTCGACCTCGGCAGCGCCGGTGGTCCTCAGCAGACTCTGCAAGTGGCCGACCAGCTGATTGCCAAGGAACGCGCCGCCCAGTAGGCGGCCGGCCTGAGCGCCGAACATGCTGAGGCGTTGGCAAGCCAGCCGCGCGGTTGGCCTGTGTGATCCACAGGTCAACCCACAGTGCCCGGTCAGCAGTGACTGGCCTGGCGATGGCCGTTTACGGCTACTGAGTTTCAATATTCAGGTGGGTATCAGCACCGAACGTTATCGGCACTACCTGACTCGCGGCTGGCAGCATTTGCTACCACACACCGGCCGGGCCGGTAACCTGCAACGGATCGGTCAACTGCTCGGCGATTACGATCTGGTGGCCCTGCAGGAAGTCGATGGCGGCAGCCTGCGTTCCGGTTTCGTCAACCAGGTCGAACATCTCGCCCATCTCGGCGCCTTCCCTTACTGGTACCAGCAGCTCAACCGCAACCTCGGGCGTTTGGCTCAGCATAGCAACGGCGTGCTCAGTCGCCTGCGCCCCAGCTTGCTGGAGGATCACCCGTTGCCCGGCCCTCCCGGACGTGGCGCTATGCTGTTGCGTCTTGGTGAAGGTGAGGACGCCATAGTCGTGGTGATGATGCACTTGGCGCTCGGTGCGCGAACCCGGACCCGCCAGCTGGCCTATATCCGCGAGTTGATCGACGGCTATCGGCATCAGGTGCTGATGGGCGACATGAACACCCACGCCCGTGACTTGTTGCAGCATTCGCCGCTACGTGACCTCGGTCTGCTGGCGCCGCAGATCGAAGCAACCTTCCCCAGCTGGCGCCCGCAACGTTGCCTCGATCACATCCTGCTGAGTCCAGGGCTGGAATTGGAGCGGGTGGCCGTGCTGGCTCAGCCGATCTCCGACCACCTGCCGGTGGCGGTGGAAATTCGCCTGCCGCAGGCGCCGGGAAATGATCAGTCGCCTATGCTGAAAGCGCCCCCTGGTGGAAGCTCTACATGACCGACGACGCCCAGCGCTGGAAAGACAAATATTTGGCCCGACTCGAGCAGCAGGAGCAGCTCGAGCGACGCTGGGATACCCGTCTCGACCTGTTGCGCCGTGGTCTGGTGCGCAGCAGCCTGGCTGCGGAGGGTGCGGACAAGGCAGTGGATCAGTGCATGCAGGATCTGCGTGCAATGCTCCGGCGTGAGGATATGGATGCAGGCCTGTCGGCGTTGATTCCGCGTCTGGAAAAAACCGTGCTGGACTCCGAGCAGCGCCGCCAGCAGCGTGGCGAGCAGGTCACCACCGCGCTGGCGGGTTTGGTTGGCCAGCTGCTCGCCCTGGAGTTACCACGCGAGCTGCGCAAAGCACTGAAAAGCTATACCAAGCAACTCGACAGCCGCGCCAGCCAGCTGCGCGAGCTGCCGGTGCTGCTGGCCGAACTGAGTCAATTGCAACGTCAGGCCCTGACGGTATTGGGGCAGGACGAGGTCGCGCGCCCAGGCTTGCTGCAAAGACTGTTCGGTGCGCGTGCAACCACGGCCGAGGTCGTGCCAGCGGGCGCACAGGCGCTGGCTAACGAGTCAGCCGTTAGCGCTCTGGTGGTGGCCCCGATCTCGCCGCCGTTATCGGGTGACAACGATCAGCCAGAGCAGGCTGTGCTCGCCGCTTACGATGTGGCCGATGCCAGCGATGCCAGCGATGCCAGCGATGCCAGCGATGCCAGCGATGCCAGCGATGCCAGCGATGTAAGCGGCGCTAGCGGTGCGAGGTCAGCCGCGCAGGTCGCTTCGCCTGCATCGCGGCCTGCTGTGCCGGTCCTCGATTGCCTGCCCCTGCCCGCCGACCTGTTGCCTCCCGCTGAGTCGCGGATCACACCGGCAGTCACCAGTGAACAGACCCTGGCCGCGGAGCCGCACAGTGAGCTAGCCGACCCGCAATACGCCCTGCCCGCAGAGCCCGAGCCGGGATACAGCGCGATTGCCCAGCATGTTCAGGCGAGCCTGCTGGGCTTGCTGGCCGAATTGCCCTTGCCGGAGCGGCATCAGGCTCAGGCCGATGCGCTGGTCGAGCGAATCCAGGCCGGGCTGAATATGTATGAGCTGGTGCCGGTGCTGGACGACCTGACCGTGCTGATGCTGGCAGTCGCCGATAATGGTCAGCTCGAGTTTGAAGGCTATCTCAAACAGCTCAACGAACGCTTGGCGACCTTTCAGGGCAGCCTGCAAGATGCCCACGACGGTTATGCCGATTCGCTGAATGTGGCCCGTGAGCTGGACAGCGAACTGCGTCAGCAGGTCGATGGCCTGCACAGCAGCGTGCAGGACGCCACGGACCTGAACAGCCTCAAGGGGTTGGTGGAAAACCGTCTGAATGGCCTGCTCGGCACCATGGAGCAGTACCAGCGCCAGCGTGACGAGCGCGAGCAGTTGGTGGCCGGACGCTTGCAGACCCTGGTCGAGCGAGTGGCGAGCATGGAGCAGGAAGCCAAAGGCTTTCGCCAGCACCTGGAGGAGCAACGCCAGAAGGCCCTGCTCGATCCGCTCACCGGTCTGCCCAATCGTGCCGCCTGGAGCGAGCGCCTGGATCTGGAAGTGGCGCGCTGGCAGCGCTACGGCGGTGAGCTGTTGCTGGCGGTGGTGGACATCGACCACTTCAAGCGAATCAACGATGGCTACGGCCATCTGGCCGGCGACAAGGTGCTGAAAATCATCGCCAACGAGTTGCGTAAACGCCTGCGCAAGACCGACTTCATGGCCCGTTTCGGCGGCGAGGAGTTTGTCCTGTTGATTCCCACGACACCGCTCGACGGTGCCCTGCAATTGCTGGAAACCCTGCGCGCATCCATCGAAGCCTGCCCGTTCCACTTCAAGGGCGAACGGGTGACCATTACCTTGTCGGCCGGGATCAGTGAGTTTGCTGACGGCGAGAGCGGCGATCAGGTGTTCGAGCGTGCTGACCAGGCGCTATACCGGGCCAAGGGCTGGGGGCGTAATCGCGTCGAGGTGGGCTAACGGTTCGAGGCGGGCTGATCATGACTGAAGCGCCATAGACCTGCCTAAGAACTCCGCGCTAAGCCGGGTGCGATTGGCCTCAGGCTGCGTTGGGCAGGTAGGGCCGCCAGGTTTCGGGAATCTGCTCCAGGCGCGGATAGTTCAGCGCGTCCAGTTGCAAGTGCGAGAGCAGGAATGGCGTGTGCCGTAGGTGCTGAGGTACGCCACGCAGCTCAGGCAGCCAAAGGCTGACGTAAGTGGCATCCGGGTCGTAGGCGTGCGCCTGACGCAAGGCATTGAACGCACGATTGCGCTGTGGGTCGCTGCTGACCCCGGCGAGGTAAGCCCAGTTGCCCCAGTTGCTGGCCGGGTCATAGTCGATCAGGTGTTCTTCAAACCAGGCTGCGCCAAAGCGCCAATCCTGTTGCAGGTCGTTGACCAAATAGTTGGCAGCCACCTGGCGACCGCGGTTGGAAATAAAGCCTGTGGCAGCCAGTTCGCGCATCGTAGCGTCCACCAGGGGCATGCCGGTGCGGCCCTGGCACCAGTTATCGAAACGCTGATCGAGCTGTTGCGGTGCACGCGCCGTGGCTTTCAAGCCGCCGGCCTTGAACAGTGCGCTGCCATGACGCCGCAGCGTCCAGCGGAAAAACTCGCGCCAGAGCAGCTCGAGCCACAGCCGATAAGTCGAGTCGTTACGCCCGTGCTGCGCTTCATGGCGACGTAGCTCGGCCACGGCGCGGCGCGCCGAGAGGCTGCCGTTGGCCAGCCAGGGTGAAAACTTCGACGAGTATTCGCTGCCGATCAAGCCGTTGCGACGGTCTTTGTGTTGTCGTACGCCCTGGCCGTCCCACAGGTAATCGCGCAAACGCGCCTGGGCCGCCGCTTCGCCGCCGGAAAAAGGGAAGCGGCTGGTCGCTACGCTAAGCGGCTCACCTAGGCCTAGCTGGGACAGTGTCGGCAGCGCTTGCAACAACTGCTGTGCGCCTTCTGGCAGGGGCGGTAGCCGCTGCGGGGGCGGAGTTGGTTGAAACACATGCACGCGTTCTTCGATCAGGCTGCGGAACTGGCTATAGACCTGCGGCAGCTGCTGGCTCGGGCAGGGCAGTTCTTCTGCGCGTAACAGACCGTTACCCGCCGCTTGCTGCAGCGGCACATCGCCGAGGTTGCTTTGCACGCGCGCCAGTTGCGCGCGTTCGTCCGGGGCAATTTCTTCCAGGGTCAGCACCTGTTGCAATTCGAACTGGGCAACCAGTTGCGGAATGACCTGTTCCGCTTTGCCCTGCAGGACCAGCAGGTGCGAGTTGCGTTGGCGCAGCGCGCCGTCCAGTGCCGCCAGGCTTTCCAACAAAAAGCGTGCGCGGTGCACGCCGAGCCGGCGGCTGCCGAATTCCCCTTCTTGCAACTGCGCCGGATCGAGCACGAACACCGGTAGTAGTCGCGCGGCACTGAGCCCGGCCTGCACCGCCGGATGATCGTCGAGGCGCAGGTCGTGTTTGAACCAGAGCAGCGCACGCATGGGGGACCCTCGCAAGACTGCCTGTTGGGTAGAGGTAACCAGTGTAGCTACAACTTCAGGGGGCGTGCGCCGGGCAACAAATGTCCATTACTGAGCCGCGGGTAGTGATCTTGCACATTCAAGGCGTATTGCCGACAGACGAGCGTTGGGTTCATCACTAGAATGTGGCGTTCTGTAGAGGAGAGCTGCATGGACATTTTCGGCATTGCCGTGTTGATCTTTCTGGTCACCGACCCGTTCGGCAATATCGCCATCTATATTTCGGCGTTGAAGAACGTGACGGCCAAGCGCCGTCTGGTGGTGGCTGCGCGCGAACTGTTGTTTGCCCTGGTTTTGCTCCTGTTGTTTCTGACCTTTGGCGACAAGGTGCTCAGCGGGCTCGGCTTGTCACGCGAAGCCATCGCGATAGCCGGCGGTATCATTCTGTTCGTCATTGCCATGCGCATGATCTTCCCCGGTCCACAAGGTCTGCTCGGCGATGTGCCGGATGGCGAGCCGATGCTGGTGCCACTGGCGACCCCTGCAGTCGCCGGACCTTCTGCGTTGGCGGTGCTGATGACCTTGCGCAATACCCACGAGGGGCCGTTGTGGGAGCTCTACCTGGCGGTACTCCTGGCCTGGGCAGCGACTGCCTTTATTCTGTTGCAGGCGTCATTCCTGCAACGTTTCCTTGGCCCTCGTGGGCTGACCGCAGTGGAACGGCTGATGGGCATGTTGCTAATCATGCTCAGCGTCGACATGCTGTTGGATAACCTACAAAGCGTGTTGCATATCAACCCATGAGAGTGCTCTGCCTTGCCCTGTTGCTCATCGTGCTGGCTGGCTGTGTCAGTGGCCCGCGGATCGATACCACGCATACCGCCCGTGGTCAGAGCAGCCGGGTGCAGTACATCATCCTGCATTACACCTCGACCGATCTGCCACGCTCGCTGCGTCTGCTCACCGAGCAGGAAGTCAGCAGCCATTATCTGATCGGCGATGCGCCGGCGACCATCTATCGTCTGGTCGATGAAAATCGCCGCGCCTGGCACGCGGGAGACAGCCAGTGGCAGGGGCGCACCTGGTTGAACGGTAACTCGATCGGCATCGAACTGGTCAATCAGGGCTATCGCGATACCCCTGAGGGGAGAGTCTGGCAGCCCTATTCGCAAGCACAGATCGAGGCACTGATCGTCTTGCTCAAGGACATCATGCAGCGTCATCAATTGGCGCCTGGCAGCATCATCGGCCACAGCGATGTGGCCCCACAGCGCAAGGTCGACCCTGGGCCGTTGTTCCCCTGGCGGCGGCTGGCCGAAGCCGGTCTGATGGCTTGGCCGGATGCCCAGGCGGTGGCGCGCCAGCAGGCGCTGTTCAACCCGAGCCTGCCGACGGTGGCCTGGTTCCAGGCGCAACTGGCGCGGCAGGGCTATGAGGTACCCAGTGACGGCGAGTTGACGGAGGCCACGCGCAATGTGCTCGCGGCCTTCCAGATGAAATACCGCCCGGCGCGCTATGACGGCGAGCCGGACGCCGAGACGGCGGCGTTGCTGCAGGTGCTCAACAGCACCCCTTAGCGGGACGCGGGAGGGCAGGTGATAGTCGTGGTCGGCCCGCGCCGCTGGACTGTCTGCAGTCCCCGGCAGTACGCCAGGCTGTTAGCGCTGCAGCGCCATATAGAACTGGGTGCCCTGCCCCGGCCGTGATTTCACCCCGATGCGACCGCCGTGCAGTTCGACGATCTCCTTGCACAGCGCCAGACCCAGGCCCGCACCGCCCTTCCTGCGTCCGACCTGGACGAACGGCTCGAAAATCCGGGCCTGCTGGGTGTAGGCGATGCCTTCGCCATCGTCACTGACGCTGATGATCACCCGTTCATCCTGGGGGCGAGCCAATAGGCTGATGCGCCCACCGCTACGACTGTGGCGCAGGGCATTGCCGATCAAGTTGTCGAGTACCCGCTCGATCTGCAGACGATCCAGACGCACCTGCGGCAGCTTGTCGTGGGGCTCGATGTTCAGGGTTACATCGCGTTCGCTGGCCTGGGCGGCAAAGCGCTGCTGGGCCTGACTGAGCAATTCGTCGAGGTCACAAGGCGCCAGTTCGAGTTTCTGCAAGCCATTCTGGTAACGCGAGAAGTTCAACAGGTCGTTGATCAGGCGTACCAGGCGGTGCATTTCTTCGTCGATGGTGCGCAGCAGGTCGGTTTCACGGGTCTCGTCGCCGAAGTGCAGGCGCTCCTGCAGCAGGCCGAAGGCCATGTGCATGCCGGTCACCGGGGTGCGCAGTTCATGCGAGGCGCGCAGCACGAATTCGCTGCGCACGCGCTCGAAGGCGCGCTGCTTGGTGACGTCGTGGAGCACCATTACCGCCCCCTGAATACGTTCCGCCTCATGACTGACCGGGGTCAGGCTGTAAGCCAGCAGGCGGGTTTCACCGTCGGCTTCGACCTGCAGGTCCTCCAGTGCCTGCTCCAGGTTCTTACCGCGTAGCACCTGCTGCAGCTGCTCATCCAGTTCTGGACGTTGCAGCGCCTGGCCCAGGCTCTGGCCGAGCGGCTGATCGTGCCAGCCGAGCTGGCGCTCGGCGACCGGGTTGAAGTGTTGCAACAGGCCGTTTTGATCGAAAATCAACAAGCCGTCATCAATGCTGTCGAGCACCGCCTGCAGGCGTCGCTGCTCGGCCATCAGTGCTGCCACATTGCTGTTCTTGAACTGCTGCACGGCCTCGGCCATCAGGCCGAATCGCCGACTCAGGGTGGCCAGCTCGGTGGCCTGAGCAATGGGCAACGACACCTGGAAATCGCCCTGGCCGATCTGATCGGCAGCGCGCGCGAGGGACTCGATCGGCTGACTGAAGCGCCGGGCAATGCTGTGTGCGGTGATGAAACCTATGACCAGCACCGCCAGGCCGATCAGACCGAGCAGACCGGCGATCAGCCAGGCACGTGTGCGCATCTGCGTCTGGGTGTTATGCACTTGTTCGACATAGCGCATCTGTACCGCATTGATACGATCACGCAGGGCTTTCAGGGCGCGGCCGAAGTCGTCGTTGCTGAGCAATGCGCGACGTACCGTCAACGGTTTCTTCAGCAGTTCTTGGTAATGCGCATAGGCGCGGCCGATTTCGGCTACGGCCTGACGGTCGCTGTCATCGACGGCGCCTTCGCTGGCCTTGCCGAGCCACCGCTGGAAGCGCTGATCAGAGGCTTTCAAGGCCTCACGGTCAAGCTTGTCGGCGATCATCAGGATGACCTGAGTGCCCATCTCCTGGCGCAAGCCGAGGGAGGCATCGATGATGTCGAGGTTACGGGTCATCGCCTGGTTCTGCCCTTTGCTCAGCTGCCATACGCTGAACATGCCGAGCAACAGGCCGAGCAGGGCCACGGTGATCAGTGCGCTGCTGCCGAGGAACAGCTGACTGCGCAGTCTCATAGGCCGAGCAGCTTGCGTTTGCGATACAGGGTCGAGGCGTCGATGCCGAGTGTCCTGGCCGCCTGTTCGAGGGTTTCGCTGGTGGCCAGTACCGCGGCGATGTGGGCTTTTTCCAGTTGCTCCAGGCTGAGTTCGGCGCCGACCCGTGGCGTGTCATTGCTGGCCGCCGTATTCAGGCCAAGGTGGCTGAGCTGCACCCGTTCTTCGGGGCAGATGATGCTGGCACGCTCGATCACGTTACGCAGCTCGCGAATGTTGCCCGGCCACGGGTAGTCCAGCAGCGCGGTCCGCACTTCATCGCTGAAGCCGCGGGCCGGGCGCGCGTAGTCCTTGACGAAGCGGGCGAGGAAACGCTCGGCCAGATCGAGGATGTCCTCGGCGCGTTCGCGCAGCGGCGGCAGGTTGAGGGTGATGACGTTGAGGCGGTAGAGCAGGTCTTCGCGAAACAACCCTTCACTTACCATGTCCTGCAGGTCGAGGTTGGTCGCGGCGAGGATGCGTACATCGGCGCGCCGGGTCACAGGGTCGCCGACCCGCTCGTATTCCTTGTCCTGAATGAAACGCAACAGTTTGGGCTGCAGGGTGAGCGGGAAATCGCCAATTTCATCGAGGAACAGGCTGCCGCCATCCGCCTGGTTGACCCGGCCGAGGGTGCTCTCGCTGGCGCCGGTGAAGGCGCCCCGGCTGTGGCCGAACAGTTCGCTCTCCATCAGCTCGGCGGTGAGTGACGGACAGTTGATAGTCACGCAGGCTTTCTTCGCGCGTCGGCTCCAGCCGTGGATGGCACGCGCCAGTTCGCCCTTACCGGTGCCGGACTCGCCAAGGATGAGGATGTTAGCGTCGGTAGCAGCCACCTGGCGGGCAGTTTCAAGTACCGCCATCATCGCCGGGCTGTGCGAGTCGAGGTCGTTCTTGGCCTTATCCACCTGACCTTCGAGGGCTTCCAGACGCGCGGACAGTTGGCGGACTTCCAACTGCTTGGCGGCGGCCATGCGCAGTTGCTCCGGGCTGCAGGGCTTGACCAGATAATCCGCCGCGCCGGCCTGCATGGCATCCACTGCGGTATCCACGGCGGAATGCGCGGTGACTATCACCACGCGCATCCACGGCGCCTGCACGCGCATCTGCGCCAGGACGTCTAGGCCGTTGTCATCGCCCAGGCGCAGGTCAAGAAAGCACAGATCGAACACCTGGCGTTGCAACAAGGCATCGGCCTGGGCCGCGCTGTTGGCCGTGGCCACCTGATAGCCCTGGTCTTCCAGGCAGTAGTGGAAGGTGCGCAAGATCGCCGACTCGTCATCGACCAGGAGTATGCGTCCACCTTGTTGTTCTGCTGCTTCCATGTGCGTGCTCCAGTGATTGAGTTCATGCATTAGTCCAGAAAATTTCGTGCAAGTTGCACGGCGTGTCTGGGTCGATCTTGCAAGCTGCAAGCCGACGACCATTGGCATAAATTATTAAGTTATTGTTTTTAAAGAAATTATCTTCATTCATAAAGCTGGCACAGGGCTTGCGACAGTCTATGCAACGGCTGTCATTGGCAGCGCGTATATGGATATGACTGGAGGAACCGCCATGAATCACTTGAAAACCCTAGCCTTGGCCACTGCAACTGCCAGCGTGATTGCCCTGACGCCCATGAGCACTTTTGCGGCCGAAGGCGACATGAGCCGCGAGCTCAGCGAAGCACGCCAGGAGGGCTCGATCTGGACGGCTATCACCCTCAACCGTCATCTCAACCCGTTCAAGATCGACGTCGACGTGGAGAACGGCAGTGCCAAGCTCACCGGTAGTGTCGAGACCGACGTCGAGCGTGACCTGGCCGAACAACTTGCGTTGGGTATCGAAGGCGTAAATAAAGTCGATAACCAGCTGAAAGTCGACGCTAAGGCCGAGCGCAAAGGCGAGAGCGAATCGAGCCTGGCGCAACGGTTCGACGATGCCACCCTGGTTGCCACGGTGAAGTCCAAA
Organism: Pseudomonas taeanensis MS-3; assembly: GCF_000498575.2. GTDB lineage: Bacteria > Pseudomonadota > Gammaproteobacteria > Pseudomonadales > Pseudomonadaceae > Aquipseudomonas > Aquipseudomonas taeanensis. The sequence continues at coordinate 532,946 of NZ_AWSQ01000001.1, read as the reverse complement.
CTGCTGTGGAACAGCAACACCGAAGGTCTGGACATTGATGTCGATGCCAAGCATGGCGTGGTCACCCTGACGGGTAGTGCACAGACCCCGGCAGCCAAGGAGTTGGCCGGTCGCCTGGCGCGCAACACCAAGGGCGTGTGTGAGGTGCAGAACAACCTCAGCATCAGCACCGCCGACAGCACCGCGGCCAAGGCACAGAACGCCGCCGATGACGCCGGCGCTGCGATTAGCGACGCATGGATCACCAGCAAGGTGAAATCCAGCTATCTCTACAGTCGAAACCTTGATGGCCTGAATATCTCGGTCGACACCAAGAACGGCATGGTCAGTCTCAGCGGTAAGGTGCAGAGCAATGCCGAGAAACAACTGGCCATCGAGACGGCCCGCAACATCCGCGGAGTACGCGGTGTGGACGCCGATACCTTGCGTGTTGAAGGCTGATAAGCCGCTGGCCAGGGTTGGCCAGCGTCCCTTGCCCAGTGCCGCATGACGCGGCACTCAACCAAAGGAGAAGGAGCATGACTAGCAAGACAGCACAGCTCAACGAGCTCATCGAAATCACCCGTGACGGCCAGCGCTTCTACGAGCACGCGCAAGAGTCGGTCAAGGATGTTCGCCTGCAGGCGGTGTTCCGCGACATGTCGCGGGTCAAGACCGAGGTAATCCAGGCGTTGGCCGTAAAAGTCGCGGCCAACCATGAGACGCCAGCCACCGGCGGCACTTTGCTGGGCAAACTACGACAGGTCTATGCCGATACCCGCGCGCTGCTCTCCAGCGAGGAGGAGGCGACCTACGTGGCCCAGTTGGAGGAAGCCGAAGACCGCATCCTGCATGCCTTCGAGGATGCCCTCGAGTGTGCTGAGCCGGACGTTAAGGCGCTGCTCGCGGTGGAGATGCCCAAGGTGCGCGGCTGTCATGAGCGCATGCATGCACTCAAGCAAAGCATGCAATAACACCGGGTTATGGAGTGGAACAGGGACGTTTCGCTCCTCCGTGGGTCTCACGGCGTCGTGCAAAACGCCTGATGGCAAAGGAAGGACCGTGGGAACTGCCGGTCAGTGCGTTTATTTATTTTTAATACATTGATTTATAAGTGGTTTTTTATTTTTTGAGACGGGCATGTCAACTGCAGTAAACAACTACAGGCATGCGCACAGATAGCGGTACTGCTGTGCATGAGTCGCCTCAGCACAGCCTTGGGTCAAGCGCTGAGGCAAGAACCAGGAGGAGCTTGAGGATGAACCGCCGTCACTTGCATTTCGCTTTGTTGGGTAAAGGTCTGCTGGCCAGTGCAGCGCTGCTCTTGCTGCTGATCGGCGAGCAGGGGTTGGACGCCAAGCCGAAGGCGCAATGGCGTCCTCAGCCGACAGAGCAGGTGTTGAGTGTGCAGCCGGCTACACAGTTGCAGCCGGTGAGCCGGATTCGTCGCTCGCCACTCTGGACAGGTCAAACGCTGCAGCGCAGTTGGGTGTTCTGAATACAGTCGCTCAGTGAGTACAGGCGCACGGGCAGGTTGGGATAACACTTCGCTGCTGGCGATTTTGCCGAGGCGGCGGACGCGATGGCAGACAGCGTGATGCCAAGTTGAATTTCATTGATGCACCGCAATACCCCCGAAAAACTGAAGGAGAATCATCATGTTAAGTTGGGCTATCACTTTTCTGATCATCGCCATTGTTGCTGCTGTGCTGGGCTTCGGTGGTATCGCAGGCACCGCAGCCGGCATCGCGAAGATCCTCTTCGTGGTATTTCTGGTGTTGTTTGTCGTGTCCTTCATCATGGGTCGCCGACGCGGCTGAGGAGCTTCGATGCCGTTCTCGGGACGCTCGCTGCCGCCCTTCTATTGGGCGGCAGCGTCGCGCCTGGAGCCGCTGACAAGGACACCGAATCTCACCTGAATGAGCTGGGAGGGTTGTGCTTTCGCAGAGTGTCTTTTGCCGGCCAGCATGGGCGATTGAGTGTTGCCAGGTATCCTGCTCGGTAAGCGCGACCTCCATCTGCAGGGTCGAACGAGGCCGCTCAAAGATTGGCTCGAACCCACGTCAAGTATCAGCGCCACCACGCTGACCCTGTGCTTTCCCCTGGCTAGGTCGATTGTGGATTTACTGCTTCAGAAATTCCGGTAACCACCTACAAGTCGCCGTAGACCATCGTCCACGTCCCATCGGCACCGTGAATGAATAATCCGTCCTGAACTTCAGCCGTACTGAATAACTGACCTAGTCGACCGGTTAGCAGGGGGCTGTTACTTGTATGGGCGATGGAGAAAAGACACTTGTACTGATTTGAAGCTGGCTCAGGTGAGCACCCAAGCTTCTCGAATTTGGTCACCCGAACGCGCATGCCACCTTGACCACCCGTCAGGGAAAGGATCTGCAGACATTCCAAGGCGAGCACGGGATCATCCTTAAACCCTCCCGAAAGGCACACTTGTTCGGTCGAGCGGATCTTTTCATTTCCAGTCAGAAGGCGCCCTTGGATAAGTCGAAATATGTCTTCGGCCGTCGGTTCGCCTGGGGTTATGGTCTTGGAGTTATCCCTGAACTCAACCGCGCGCATTTCGGCGGCCACCGTTGCATCAAGAACCGCGGTCTGAAAGGCCGGGACCGCTGCTGCCCCATCGAAGACCTGAGGATTAACATAGAGCCGGGCGGCGTTCCGCACGTCTTCATACGGATCACCTTTGCTTTCCACTGACATGAGTTCGGCGCGGAATGCCGCCTGGACCAGTGGATCCTGCAAAAGGGTGCGCTCTCTGGCATAAATGGGGCGGAGCAATTCGCCTAGGTCTCCGCCAAAGTGCGCCCTCATAGCATCGCGAGTTGGCGCTAGCTCGAGCAAAATGCGACGTATGCCCGCCAGGCCCTCAAGGGATGCCGGCAGTGTCTCCGCCCGACTGCCAGCAGCTAGATAGATTGGCCGGGCGATGGCCACAGCCTTGGTCTTGGCCAGCTTCAGCAGCTCTTGTTTGACGCTGTCGGGCGCTGGGACCTTGGCAAGTTCATCCATCAGTTTCGCCATCTGGAAAAGCGTGTCTGGCGTTTCGGATGATTTCAGCAGGGCCTCAAGTTTGTCTCGAAGGACCTGTGTTTCGATTGCGACGGACCTTTCCTTAAGCAGCGATCGAAACTCTTCTTCCTCTGCGGCGGACACTTCTTTAAAGCGCGACACGGCCATCTGTCCCAAACGCTCGAGTTCGTCGAGGGATGCCGCTGTATCGGGAAGCTGTTTGACCTTGGCCCGCTCCAATGCGAACCACTCCCTCGCCTCTATGCGGTTAGTCATAAGAACCGATGTGCGGATGAAGTTCTGTTCGCTCTGGAAGGGTTGCTGGACCACTAGATTAGTGAACTGCCGCATTTCCATCGCCCGGCCACAGTGCGTACGCATGAGCTGACCAATCGTCTTACGCTCTGAGGGCGCCAGCAACGAGAAGGGTACGCCGAATACCGGCACAAAAACCTCATCCGATAAGGCATCGAGGATGATACGAGTTCCGGCCGCAGGGCTAAGCCGGTTGAAGTCGGTATCGCCTAGATAGGGTTCCAGCCAGGTCTGCAACGTTGCGCATTGGGCCTCTAGCGAGGGCGCCGCGGCGAGCTTTCCGGCGAACGATCCGCCAAGCGTTATGGGTGTCGTGGCGCCGCGGATAAGTTCGCCGGCAAGTTCCTTACCTGTGCGCTCCAGCGCCACGTCATTTTGACCAGTGCGCACGGCCGCGCCTGCACCCATGACCCTGGCAATGTCTTGATCCCGGGACACATTCCAAAGCACCAAGGTGTCATTCGCCTGTTCAGGCACAACCAGTGCCCTGGTCGAAGTCAGGGTATGGCGCGTGGCCTGTCGTTTGGTACGATCAAAAACGCCTGTGGCCTCCCGCACACCGACCGGAACCAGCAACATCTTGCCATTCTGTGCATAGAGGGGAATCAAGACCATTTTGAGACGGTCCCGAGCCGCAACCGGCTGGTCGATGGGGAAGCTAGCTCGAAGTTCTATAAAGTTCGGTATGGCGCCCACCGCAGTGAAAACCGTGATATCCGTGTGGCCGAGCTTGCCCGACCATAGGTCATGCAACGGGCCAGCAACTGTCAGGGGTTCCAAAGAGTCTGACCTCTTAAGCTCAATATCCTGACACCCATTCATCGTCACCGTCCCTGTTAGAGAGTTCCCGCCTGCGCCAAGAGCAACCTCCAAGCCTTTAAACCGGGCAGGATTTTTCCCTTCGAGCAAGATGTCGTTGCCCAAAGTCAGGCGTTGATCCTCGGCAAGGCCTGAGACAACGACGACCTGGTCGAAGGTGTCGCCCGAGTTAGAGCCGCGAACCTTAAATATCCTGATACGGAACAGGGCCGCGACTCCGGCGCCGTCCTGAACCATGTGTGCTTCAACCCCGTAGGTTTGCGGCTCTCGCCGGTTCATCTTGCAGGTTATCCCCCCGAGCCACTGCCCCTGTATGAGACCGCCGCTAATGGGGGTGGGCGATACGAGGGACAAGTCAGGCGGCTCAACCTCCCCTGCAGCCTTATCTCCTTGGCGGGAAGCGCTGAAGTCCGACCCAAATCCGCAATCAGGAATGTTCCCCTCAAGCATCTGGCCATTGGCGTGTAGGGCTGCAACAAGTCCAAGCGGTTGAAATCCTTCTGGACGCTCAACCCACTCCTGGGGGACAAAGGTAACTCGGCCGTCGGAGCCGGAACGACCCACAACCTTGTAGGCGCCTGTTTCACCTGGTGCGGCCGGAACGTTGAAGCTGAAGAGGCCCTCGACCCTGTTAGCCGATTGAGCCGTTATGTCCAGAGAGAAATGGTTGTTCCGGATATTGCCGCAACTGTAGGTTCCGGCCCATCTGCCAATCCACGAGGGTTCATTCGCGAAGCTGTAAGGTGCGGCCTGCACAACTAGCAGGCAGAACCCCAGCAGAGTGGCACTCTTCCTGACCAAGGCAGCGATCCTTGAGAAGTTGAACGGCACAGCGATCCTCCTCTTCAAACTCAGCCAAAACAGAGAATTGCCACCAAGAGAGCACCGCCTGGTTCGACTAGAAAAAGGATAGCCTCACATCCAAGAAAATTTGCGGCCAATCGCCCAAGTAGTTGCGGCGTAACCTTGGTTTGCCTAGCGATTTGAGGCTGTCAGCTGCCGGCGCGCCTATCGAGGGGTTGAAACCTGCCCCTTCAAATAAGCGGTTCGCCGGCTAAACGATGGGTATGCAACACACCCCTCGCCACGAACAGGGCGCTGATCAGTCCTTCATTACGGGTCGCCGCCGACACGCCTCACCCGGTCCGGAACGGCAGGGCCCTCGACGCCAGGCCCAGTACCCTCGACGGCGTGGCCCTCGAGCGCGGCGGTACTTCCCCACACAGTCTAGGATCCTCCACCGGCCAGGCGCGCTATCATCCGCTCCATTGAGAGGGGAGATCGATCATGCTGAATGGCCTGTGGCTGAGCTTTTTCGTGGTAGCGGCGGTGGCCGGGCTGTCCCGCTGGTTGTTGGGCGACGATCCGGCGGTGTTCGCCGCCATGGTCGAGAGCCTGTTCGCCATGGCCAAGCTGTCGGTCGAGGTGATGATCCTGCTGTTTGGCACCCTGACCCTGTGGCTTGGTCTGCTGCGTATCGCCGAGAAGGCGGGTCTGGTGGATGCCCTGGCGCGTCTGCTCGGCCCGCTGTTCGCCCGGCTGATGCCGGAAGTGCCGCGGGGCCACCCGGCGCTCGGCCTGATCACCATGAACTTCGCCGCCAACGGCCTGGGCCTGGACAACGCCGCCACGCCGATCGGCCTCAAGGCCATGCGCGCGCTGCAGGAGCTCAACCCCAGCAGCACCACGGCGAGCAATGCGCAGATCCTCTTCCTGGTGCTCAACGCCTCTTCCCTGACCCTGCTGCCGGTAAGCATCTTCATGTATCGGGTGCAGCAGGGCGCGCCCGATCCGACCCTGGTGTTCCTGCCGATTCTCCTGGCCACCAGCGCTTCGACCCTGGTCGGCCTGTTGTCGGTGGCGTTGATGCAGCGCCTGCGCCTGTGGGACCCGGTGGTCCTGGCTTACCTGATTCCCGGCGCACTCTTGCTCGGTGGTTTCATGACGTTGCTCGCCGGCATGTCGGCGATGGCCCTGGCGTCACTCTCCTCGCTGCTTGGCAATCTCACCCTGTTCGGGGTGATCCTGCTGTTCCTGGTGCTCGGCGCGCTGAAGAAGGTGGCGGTGTACGAAACCTTCGTCGAAGGTGCCAAGGAAGGCTTCGACGTGGCCAAGAGCCTGCTGCCCTACCTGGTGGCGATGCTCTGCGCGATCGGCGTATTGCGCGCCTCGGGCGCTCTGGAGTTCGGCCTGGACGGCATTCGTTGGCTGGTCGAATGGGCCGGCTGGGATACCCGCTTCGTCGAGGCCTTGCCCACGGCCCTGGTCAAGCCGTTCTCCGGCAGCGCGGCGCGCGCCATGCTGATCGAGACCATGCAGACCCAAGGCGTCGACAGCTTCCCGGCGTTGGTCGCCGCGACCGTGCAGGGCAGCACCGAGACCACCTTCTACGTGCTGGCGGTGTACTTCGGTTCGGTGGGCATTCAGCGTGCCCGACATGCCGTCGGTTGCGCCCTGCTGGCCGAGCTGGCCGGAGTGCTGGCGGCGATTGCGGTGTGTTACTGGTTCTTCGGTTGAGCGACGTCGGCGTCGGGCTCCGCGCTCGAGTCTTCCGCTGCGACGGGCTCTGCGGCCAAGTCCTTCACCAGGTCCTCCACTGCGGAGGGCTCGTTCGATGTCGACGGCGCGTCTGACTCCAGCACCTGGAAGCGCAGCACGCCGATCATCTGCCCGGCTTCGGTGAGCACCTGCACCTGCCAACGGCCGACGACCTGTTCGGGGAAATTCTGCTTGTGGGTCCAGGCGCGATAGCCCTTTTTGCGCCCGCCGTGAATGTCCAGGGCGATGCGCTCGACCTCTTTGCCCTCGTGCCGCCAGACGTGGTAGATGCGTTCGTCCAGGCCGCGTGGTGCGCTGATCGCGGTATAGGCGTACAGGCCATGGTTGCGTAACTGGGCGACGCTGAGCTGCTTGAGCCCCTTGCCGGGTGAACGGCTCTGGTCATCCAGTTCGGCGGTTACCGCCACTTCGCTCAGCCATAGGGTGGCCGGTGGTACCCAGATCCGTGCCAGCCAACCGCCCGCGCCGAGTGCCAGGGTCAGGCCGAGCAACAGCAAGCCGCGCCACCAACGCTGCACTGTGATGATGCCGAGCAGGCTGGGAAACGACAGCACCGCCGCTACCGCCAGGGCCAGCTTATAGCTCTGCGGAGTGGTCAGTTTGAGGATGATCGGCAGCGCGGTGAGCAGCACCGCGAACAGCGTCAGGCTGTGATAGGCCAGGAGCAGCCAGCGCCGTGGCGCGAGCCACTTGTAATACAGCGGATCAATGATCGAGACCAGCGCCGCCGCCCCCAACAGCCCACTGAACAACGCCTGGCCGCTGTTCCAGGTGGTGGTGATGAAGAAGAACGGCAGGACGAAGAACAGGCTTTCCTGGTGAATCATCTGCGCTGCGTAGCGCAACAGTGGCGGCGGCAGTTCGAAGCCCAAGCGCAGGGCTATGTGCTCACGCAGGATGTTTTCCAGAATCAACCATAGCCAGCTGACCAGCAGTACCAGGGCCAGCACCTGGGCCAGTTCGGCTTGGCGTTCGACCAGCAGGAAGCTCGCCACTCCGGAGGCGAAGCCGAAAATCGCCATCACTCCCGGGTGCCGTTGAATCAGGGCGACCAGTTGCACTAGTGCGGGTTTACAGCGACTGATAACGGACAAGGGCAGGCTCATGGTAAAGGAGGCGGTACAGGCCTGTTCAGGATACGCACTCACCTTGACTGCCGCCCGCCCGTTTGTCCGTCAGGCGTCGTGCTGGCGCCCGCAGAGTTGCCCGGCCACCGGCGGTCAATTCTCGACCCGGCGGCAACCTTGCGCGGTGTCAGCGTTGCGCTTCGCCATTCATGCCCTGCGCCGCCAGGCGAACATGAGTAACAGCAACGCGACGGCGACCGCGCCGATCAGCCAATACAGGCCCACGACACTCAACAATGGTTGTTCAATGCGGACATAGCCGGGCTGTTGGAACAGCTGGTGAATGGCGTCATTGGCCTGTTTCAGGCTGACCTTTTGCAGTCGCTCGGCGGGGTCGCGAAAGTGACCGTCGGCGTAATCGCTCAGGGCGTTCCAGTAATAGGTGGCCAGGGCGCTGTTGCCCTGTACAGCCCAGACTTGCTTGGCCACGGCGGCCTGTTGCAGGCGCCGCCAGGTTTCCGGCTCGAGGCCGTCGCGCTGCACGTCGTGCACCAGGGTGCGTAGCACCCGTTCGGCGGCGGCCAGGTCGGAACGCTGCAGTTCGGCATTGAGGCTGAAGAAACTGCTGCCGCCATACACGTTGCGCTCGCTCCAGGGGCCATAGGCCAGTCCGAGCTCGATGCGCAGGCGCCGGTAGAGTTGCCAGTCGAGGTAATCGCTGAGCAGCTCCCAGGTTTGTGCGTCGTGTTCGCCGACCCAGGGCTCGGGGAAGATCCAGTGCAGGCTGGCGCGGTCGCCGATCAGTCCGTCGAACAGGCTGCGGCGGGCCTCGGCCGTATGGCTGGCGGTGGGCAGCTCGCGTGGCTCAGGCAACTCACTGGCCGGCAAGGTGCCGAAGCTGCGATCAAGATAGGCCGGCAGTCTAGGGTCGAGGTCACCCACCAGGATCAGCGTCATATTATTCGGCACATACCAGTCTTCGCGCAGTTGCTCCAGTTGTTCCAGCGTGAGCGCGGCCAGGGGCGCGCGTTCGGCACAGGCCAGACCCAGTTCCACGGCCAGTTGCTGATGGGCCTCGCGGCCAAGATTCTGCTGATCGAGCAGGCGCTGCAGGTTCGAGTAATGACCACCGTTCTCGCGCTCGACCACCCGTTTCGCGGCGGCGACTTTGCGTTCGTCCAGTTCAGTGTTGAACAGGCTGGCGAGCAGCAGGTCGAGCACGGCACGCTGCTGCTGGGCCGGTGCCTCGATGACGAAGCTGGTGTCGGCGTCGCGGGTGTAGGCGTTCCACTCGCCGCCCAGGGCCTGCATGCGTGCTTCCAGTCCGGCTTCCCCGATGGCGTCGATGCCGCTGAATAGCAGGTGCTCGAGCAGGTGCGGGAGTTCTTTTTCGGCGCAGCTGAAATTTTCGAACCCCACGCCCACCACCAGGCGGATCGCCACATGGCCGCGCTCGGCGGTGGGTTTGAGCAGCAGCTGCAGGCCATTTTCCAGCGAATAGCCTTCGACCTGCAGACGGTCTTCGGCCAGGGCCGGGTTGCTCAAGAGCAAACACAGCAGGAGCAAGATACGCATGCGAGTCTTCCTGACGAACAGCGTTTCAGCATAACCGCTGTTGCGGGCTGTCGCGATCTGCCATTAGCCAGGCGCTGGCCTGTCGGTTTCGACGCCGTGTCACGCTCTCCGCCGGGCTTCAGATGGGCTCAGTGGTTCGCGTGCGAAGAAACACCCTGGCGGTCAAATAGCCAGTCAGGCGGACTCCCGCGCCGGCGGATGGCGACTACACTGATTTTGCGCTGCGCGATGTGGCTTCAGCAGTTAGACTTCGCCGCCTCCGACCGCAGCCCATAAGGCGCGGGCGGCTCACACAACCAGAAAAGGAGAAATCCCATGAAAGGCAAATCCCTCGCATGGGTCCTGTCGGCAGCACTCGCGGGTATCACCCTGAGTGGCGCGGCACAGGCCGAGGATAGGTTCGTCACCATCGGCACCGGCGGGCAGACAGGCGTTTATTACGTGGCCGGTCAGTCGATCTGCCGCTTCGTCAACCGCGCCGCGGTTGAGAACAAGATCAAATGCAACGCGCCGGCCAGTGGCGGCGGCGTGGCCAACGTCAATGGCCTGCGCAGCGGTGAGTTCAGCTTCGGCATCATGCAGTCGGACCACCAGTACAAGGCCCTCAAGGGCCTGGCGCCGTTCGAGGCCGAAGGCGCCATGGACGATATCCGTGCGCTGTTCTCCCTGCAGAGTGAAGTGTTCACCATCCTCGCCCGGCGTGACGCCAAGATCGCCAGCTTCGATGATCTCAAAGGCAAGCGCGTCAACGTCGGCAACCCGGGTTCCGGGCAGCGCGACACCCTCGACGAGATCATGGCGGTGAAAGGCTGGGACAAGTCGGTATTCGCGCTGTCTGCCGAGCTGAAGCCGGCCGAACAGGCCTCGGCTCTGGGCGACAACAATATCGATGCCATGACCTACTTCGTCGGCCACCCCAATGGCGCGATCCAGGAAGCCACCACCACTACCGACGCGGTACTGGTACCGGTTACTGGCGCCGACATCGACAAGCTGCTGGCGGAGAAGACCTACTACACCAAGGCCGAGATTCCCGGTGGCATGTACAAGGGCAACGATGCCGCGACCCCGTCCATTGGCGGCAAGGCTGTACTTTCGACCACGGCCAAGGCCGACCCGGAAGTGGTCTACCAGCTGGTCAAGTCGGTATTCGACAACCTCGACCGCTTCAAGCGCCTGCACCCGGCATTCGCCGACCTGAAGGCCGAAGACATGATCAAGGTTGGCCTGACCGCGCCGCTGCATGAAGGCGCCGTGCGCTACTACAAGGAGCGCGGCTGGATGTAACCCGGCTGTCTGGCCCTGCCATTAATGCGCCGGGCCGGCACCTCGGGTTGCCTGATCTCACCTGGCGCCTGCCGGGTGTTTGACTAGCCTAAGCTTGAACTCAGCCCGCGAACCGCAAGGCCGCGGGCTTTGCCGTTCTCCGATCTCTCGATTGCAGGTTGCACTCCATGCATGACAAGCAACTGTCCACCGAAGAACTGATTGCCCAGGACGTCGGCGCGCGTACCCCGGCCGGCGCCATGGCCCGGGTGATCGCCGGCCTGGCCCTGCTCTGGTCGCTGTTCCAGCTGTGGATCGCCTCACCGCTGCCGTTCATCTTCAACTTCGCCGTGTTGAACAACACCGAGACCCGCGCCATCCACCTGGCGTTCGCCCTGCTGCTGGCGTTTCTCGCCTTCCCGGCGTTCAAAAAGTCGCCGCGCGACCGCGTGCCGCTGCTGGATGTCGCCCTGGGACTGGTCGCCGCCGCCAGCGCGGCCTACCTGTTTATCTTCTATCAGGACCTGGCGCAGCGCCCTGGCAGCCTGACCACCGCCGACCTGGTGACCGCCTGCATCGGCATTCCCTTGCTGCTGGAGGCCACACGTCGTGCGCTCGGCCCGCCGTTGGCGATCATCGCCCTGATATTTCTGATCTACAGCCTGGCCGGCCCTTACATGCCCGGTTTGCTGGCCCATCGCGGGGTGAGCTTCACCGCCATGGCCAACCACCAGTGGATCACCACCGAAGGGGTGTTCGGCATCGCCCTCGGCGTGTCCACCAGCTTCGTCTTCCTCTTCGTGTTGTTCGGCGCCCTGCTCGAACGCGCCGGCGCCGGACACTACTTCATCCAGCTGGCCTTCAGCCTGCTCGGCCACCTGCGCGGCGGCCCGGCCAAGGCGGCGGTGGTGGCGTCCGGCTTGACCGGAATGATCTCCGGCTCGTCGATCGCCAATGTTGTCACCACCGGCACCTTTACCATTCCGATGATGAAACGCACCGGCTTCTCGGCGGAGAAGGCCGGCGCGGTCGAGGTGGCTTCCTCGGTCAATGGCCAGATCATGCCGCCGGTGATGGGCGCCGCGGCCTTCCTGATGGTCGAGTACATCGGCATGCCCTATGTCGACATCATCAAGCATGCCTTCCTGCCGGCGGCGATTTCCTATATCGCCCTGCTCTACATCGTCCACCTGGAGTCGCTCAAGCTCGGCCTGCAACCGATTGGCGGCCACCAGCCCAAGCCCTGGTTGCGCCGCCTGACCGGCTTCGCTTTCGGTGCGGCGCTGATCAGCGGCCTGTCCCTGGCGGTCTACTACGGTCTGGGCTGGCTCAAGCCGGCGCTCGGTGACTACGCCCTGGAAGGCATCGGCGCCCTGCTGGCGCTGGTCTACCTGGGCCTGCTGAAGATCGCCGCCAGCGTCGCACCGCTGGCCCCGGAAGACCCCGACGCACCGCTGGACTCGCTGCCGCAGACCCGTGCTGTATTGCTGTCCGGGCTGCACTTTCTGCTGCCGGTGGTGGTGCTGGTCTGGTGCCTGATGATCGAGCGCCTGTCGCCCGGGCTGTCGGCCTTCTGGGGCAGCGTGATGCTGGTGATCATCCTGCTGACCCAGCGGCCGCTGCTGAGCTGGCTGCGCACCGATGGCCAGCATGAGCACGGCACTTTCATCGATGGCCTGATCGACCTGCGCGAAGGCCTGCTGGCCGGTGCGCGCAACATGATCGGCATCGGCATCGCTACCGCGGCGGCCGGGATCATCGTCGGCGCGGTGTCGCAGACCGGGGTCGGCCTGGTGCTGGCCGATCTGGTCGAGCTTCTGTCGATGGGCAACCTGCTGCTGATGCTGATGCTCACCGCGGTGTTCAGTCTGGTGCTGGGCATGGGCCTGCCGACCACCGCCAACTACATCGTGGTGTCCAGCCTGCTGGCGCCGGTGGTGGTTACCCTCGGCCAGCAGAACGGTCTGATCGTGCCGCTGATCGCGGTGCACCTGTTCGTCTTCTACTTCGGCATCATGGCCGACGTCACCCCGCCGGTGGGCCTGGCCTCGTTCGCCGCGGCGGCGGTGTCCAAGGGCGACCCGATCAAGACCGGTATCACCGCCTTCTACTACAGCCTGCGCACTGCGGCGCTGCCGTTCCTGTTCATCTTCAACACCGACCTGCTGCTGATCGACGTGGACTTCTGGCACGGCGTGCTGATCTTCGTGGTGGCCACCGTCGCCATGCTGATCTTCGCCGCCGGCACCCAGGGCTTCTTCCTGGTGCGCAGCCGCTGGTACGAGAGCCTGGCGCTGTTGCTGGTAGCCTTCACCCTGTTCCGTCCGGGTTTCTGGATGGACATGCTGCACGACCCCTACCGCGACACCCCGCCGGCGCAACTCGAGCAGACGCTGGGCGAGGTCGAGGCCGGCAGTGAACTGCGCCTGCGGGTCAGGGGCGAGGACGCGGTCGGCGATCCGCGCGAGTTCGCCGTGCTGCTGCCGGTGCCGGATGGCGCCAGTGGTGCCGAGCGCCTGCAGAAGATCGGCCTGCTGACCTACGAGGACGCCGGCAAGCTGTTGATCGACAGCGTCAGCTTCGCCAGCCCGGCCGCCGAGGCGGGGCTGGAGTTCGACCAGGAGATCCTCCGCGTGCGCGCGCCGACCGAGCGTTGGACCAAGGAGCTGATTTGGTTGCCCGGCTTCCTGCTGTTTGCGCTGATCGTCTGGCTGCAACGCCGCCGTACTCCGCAGGCGCTGCCACTCAGCGTCTGAGTCTTGGCTGGAGCGTAACGACAAAGGCAGCCTCGGCTGCCTTTGTCGTTCGAGCCTGCTGCAATCGCAGTCAGTCGGAAGGGGTGAGTGCAGCGCTGCCCTCACAACCCCGAGCAATCCTGATCATCCTGAGACGCTCCCGCACAGCCTTGCGCCGCTATGCAAGGCTCAGTCGCGCGGCGGCTCCAGCACCGCCAGCAGGGTGGCCAGGCTGGCGTCCAGCGCCGCCAGGTCGGCGGCACTCAGCGGTGCGAGGATGCGCCGCTCATTATCCAGATGCGCCTCGACGGCGCGGTTAACCAGCTCCAGCCCGCTCGGCGTCAGGCGCACCAGCAGGCTGCGCGCGTCCTCACGGTTGACTTCGCGCTCTATCCAGCCGCTGGCCTCCAGGCGTTTCAGCCGGTGGGTCATGGTGCCCGAGGTGATCATCAGGGTGGAGAACAAGGCGGTCGGAGCCAGGCAATAAGGCTCCCCGGAGCGCCTGAGTGTTGCCAGCACATCGAACTCCCAGGTGCTCATGCCGAAGCTGGCGAAGGTCTCGTCCAAACGCCGGCCCAGCAGGGCTGAGCAGCGTTTGACCCGGCCAATGGTAGCCATCGGACCAAGGTCCAGATCCGGTCGCTCTCGGCGCCATTGCCCGAGGATGGCGTCTACCGCATCCGGCTGTCGATCTGCACTCATCAGGAAACCTCAGTTGTCTTGATATCAAGATTAATTCATGTCAGGCTCGAATTATATCTTGAGTTGAAGGTAATTACATGAGCACTGAAAAAACCTATCCAGCCTGGGTCGATGCACTGCTCACCGCACTGGCACCGGCCATCTGGGGCTCGACCTATATAGTTACCACCGAACTGCTGCCACCCGACCGCCCGTTTACTGCGGCCCTGCTGCGTACCTTGCCGGCGGGTCTGTTGCTGGTGCTGTACAGCCGCCATCTTCCTAAACCCATGGAGTGGGGGCGCTTGATAGTGCTCGCGGCGCTGAACATCGGCTTCTTCCAGGCCCTCTTGTTTGTCGCAGCGTATCGCCTGCCCGGTGGCTTGGCGGCTGTAGTCGGGGCAATCCAGCCATTGCTGGTGATGGGCCTGGTGTGGAGCCTGGATGGGCGTCAACCGGCTTCCTTGGCAGTGTGGGCGAGTGTATTCGGGGTCGCCGGCATGGCTGCCTTGCTGCTGGCGCCGGGAGCCGCCTGGGACCCGATCGGCATCGCTGCGGCATTGAGCGGTACCGCGTGCATGGCGCTCGGCACCTACCTGACTCGACGTTGGCGCCCGGTCTTGCCTCTGCTGGCTCTCACCGGCTGGCAGCTGCTGCTGGGCGGGTTGCTGCTGGCGCCTGTGGCCTGGCTGGTCGATCCGCCCCTGCCACCGCTGAGCACCACGCACTTGCTGGGGTATGCCTACCTCTCGCTGTTCGGCGCGCTGCTGGCCTATGCCCTGTGGTTCCGCGGCATCGCCCGCCTGGCGCCGGTCGCTGTGTCGTCGCTGGGCCTGCTCAGCCCCCTGGTGGCGGTGGTGTTGGGTTGGGCGTTACTCGGCCAGAGCATCACCGGACTGTCATTGGTTGGGTTGCTGACCGTACTCGGCAGCATCCTGGCGGTGCAGTGGGCCTCAAGCGCTCCGGCGCCAGCACCATCACCGCAAGTCGTGCGCTGATGCTCACCTGGGTTGGCGGCGTGTTTCCCGCTGGCCCCTCAACCACCTTGGTAAAGGAGAAAGTCATGTCCAACCCCATTAAGCAGCTGATCGAATCGCGGGTTTCAACCGGCCGTTATGCAGTCGATAGGGATCTGACTGAGCAAGTCATCAGCGAACTGGTAAGTCTGGCCACTCGTGCGCCATCGGCCTACAACCTGCAGAACTGGAAATTTATCGCGGTACGCTCCGCTGAGGCCAAGATGCGCTTGCACACCGTGGCCTACGGGCAACAGCAAGTGCTGGATGCGCCGGTCACCTTCATCATCTGCGGCACGCTGGCGGCGCATGAGGGCCTCGCCGATGCACTGCAGCCGGCGCTCGACGCGGGCATTCTCGATCAGTCGATCGTCGAGGGCTGGGTCGCCGCGGCCACTGGCTCGCATCAGGGCAATCCACAGTTGCAGCGCGACGAGGCGCTGCGCTCCGCCTCTCTGGCCGCCATGACGCTGATGCTCGCCGCTCAGGGCATGGGCCTGTCGACAGGGGCGATGAGCGGCTTCGATGCAGACGGCGTGGCGCAGGCGTTTGCTTTGGCCGCTAACGAGGTGCCGGTGATGCTGGTCACCGCGGGTTACCCAGCAGCCGGTAATTGGCCCCAGAAGCCGCGCAGGCCAGTGCATGAGGTGATGGCGTTTGCCTGAGTGAGTGCGGGTGGTGAGTCGTGGCTTCGGCAAGCGAGGTGCGCGGTTTTACTCGCCACCCACCTCCTCCACTTTCAGCGCACCGGTTTCACGACTCTCGAGGACCACATAGGCACTGCTGCAAACCAGCGAGTTGAGGCGTTTCATGTCGCCGATCAGCTCCAGGTGCAGGGAGCTGGTCTCGATGCTTTGCACCACCTGGTGATGCAAGCGGCCGACATGGGAGTGAGCCAGACGCCGCTCCTGGATGCGAAAGCGGCGTTTTTCGCGTAACAGTTGACGCGCGCTTTCCGCATCGCCGGAGAGAAACACCGACAGGCCCAGGCGCAGGTTGGCCATCAAACGGGTGTGCAATTCAGTCAGTTCTTCCAGGCCGCTGTCGGAGAACGAATGGCGCTGCGCGGTCTTCTGGTCCTGCAGCTTGCCAAGCATGCGCTCGATGATGTCACCGGCCTGCTCCAGGTTGACCGCCAGTTCGATGATTTCCGCCCAGCGCCGACTTTCTTGTTCGCTGAGCACTTCGCGGGGGACCTGAGCCAGGTACAGCTTCACCGCGCTGTAGAGCGAATCGACATCGTTATCCAGCTCCCTCAGCTCTCTGCTCTGGGTCGGCTGGTTGCCGCGTAGCACTTCCAGCAGGTGGCCCAGCATGGTTTCGATCAGGTCACCGATGCGCAGGGTCTCGCGTACCGCATTGGCCAGCGCCAGGCTCGGTGTGGCCAACGCCGTGGGATCGAGGTGGCGCGGCCGGGCGACGCCGCCTTGCTCGGGACGGTCCGCCAGCAGCCAGTTGCAGAAACGCGCCATAAGACCTGTGCTCGGCAGCATCAGCAGGCAGCGCAGGCTGTTGTAGAGCAGGTGGAAGGCGATCACCAGCTCCGCCGGGCGCCACTGCAGGCTATCCAGCCAGCTCACCAGCGGGTTGAGCAGCGGGATCACCAGGAGCAGGCCGATCAGCTTGTACAGCAGGCTGCCGAGTGCCACCCGCCGGCCGGCCTGGGTCTGCAGGCTGCTGGTGAGGAAGGCCAGGATGCCGCTGCCGATATTGGCACCGATCACCAGGCCGATGGCCACCGGCAGGCTGATCAGCCCGGCGCCGGTCAGCGTCGCGGTAAGCAGCACGGCGGCCAGGCTGGAATAGGAAATCAGGGCGAACAACGCACCGACCAGAGCGTCCAGCAGCAGGTCGCCGGTCAGCGAGGCGAACAGCACCCGGATCCCCTGCTCCTGGGTGATCGGCGTGGCGGCGGCGACGATCAGCTCCAGCGCCAGCAGCATCAGGCCCAGGCCGATCGCCACGCGGCCGAGCTGGCCGGCGCGGGTCTGCTTGCGCGAGAGGAAGAAAATCACCCCGAGGAAGATCAGTAGTGGTGACAGCCAGCTCAAGTCGAAGGTCAGTACCCGCGCCATCAACGCCGTGCCGACGTCGGCGCCGAGCATGATCGCCAGGGCGGGAGTCAGCGCCATCAAGCCCTGGCTGACAAAGGAGGTGACCAGCAGCGCAGTGGCGTTGCTGCTTTGCACCAGCGCAGTCACCGCGATCCCGGCGACAAACGCCATGGGGCGCTTGCTGACGTTGTGGCTGAGCACCTTGCGCAGATGCGAGCCGTACACGCGCAGGATGCCGGTACGGACGATATGGGTACCCCAGATCAACAGGGCAATGGATGAAAGCAGATTGAGCAGGGTCAGCATCGCGCATCTCCCTGACGCGGGTCGCCCAAACGAGAGCAACAACTGGATGCGACGCCTAGAGCCCGACGGTGAATCCGCAGATTAGGTGTCGCGGGTAAGTGAATGGCCTGGTTAGCTATTTTTTTACCAAGCCTGCCTTAAGCTTTAGTCGTCAAATGGCATTGGCGCCAGCCGCGTCAACACAGTTAACCGCGCTGGCAAGAGTTAGACGGACAACTGTTCGGCCAGTTCCAACAGGCTGGCGACCTGCATATCCGGCTCGATATCCCAGGCGTTGTGCAAACCGGCATGCACGGCACCGAGCTGGTCGAAGGGGGGGCTGGAGGCCGCTCAGATGGTTTCTGCTGCGCTCCTTTTCGACACTGACGATCTAGTGAAAGAAACTCAGCAAATCGCCTGCTAGGGATTTGCTCGCAACAGGCCATGAGCAGGCTGTCGCGGCATGCCTTCAGACGGGGCGAACTGGTAACCTAGTGGCCTGTGTGGCTAGTTCAATTAGTCAATTTCGGCGTCTGAGACCCTGATACTGCGTTGCCGCTTCTCGCCATAGCCCGCTATGACTCGTCGCAGCGCCTGGTCTCGGAACCTCGGCCATCCGAACTTAAGTTAACCAACTAACCGTACAGGCCACGAGGCCGACTGAACGGATGCGATCCTGCCCATGCTCACCCTCTACCACGCTCCAGACCTGGAAACCCTCGGCGAGCTGGCTACCAGCCTGCTCGGCCAGCCACAGCGCGAGCCCTTCGCCCCGGCGCTGGTGGTGGTGCCGAGCCAGGGCATCGGCCGCTGGCTGACCCTGGAGCTGGCGCGCAAGCAGGGCATCGCCATGCAGCTGGAGGTGCAGCTGCCGGCCAAGTTCGTCTGGGACCTGTCGCGTCTGGTGCTTGGCCAGTTGCCTGAGCAGTCGGCGTTCTCTCCCAGCACTCTGAGCTGGCGCCTGTACGATTGGCTGTGCGAGCCGGAGCAGCTGGCCCAGGCGCCGCGCCTGGCGCATTACCTGGAGGGCGGCGACGAGCGCCGGCGACTGTCACTGGCGGCGAAGATTGCCGACGTCTTCGACCAATACCTGCTGTATCGCGACGACTGGCTGGCCGCCTGGGAGCGCAACGAGCTGCTCGAGCTGGGCCCGGATGAAGCCTGGCAGGCGCTGCTCTGGCGCGAGCTGACCCGTGACGGCCACCCGCACCGCGCGCGCCTGCTCGACGAGCTGCTGCAGCGCCTGCACGGCGGCGAAGCGCTCTCCGGCCTGCCGGAACGCCTGCTGGTGTTCGGCATCAGCAGCCTGCCGCCGCACCACCTGCGGGTGCTCGAGGGTTTGGCGCGGCATACCGAGGTGGTGATCTTCGCCCTCAACCCGTGTCGCGAGGCCTGGGGCGATATTCGCGACATGCGCGAGCTGGCGCGGCAATCCTTTGGCGGACGGGCGGAAAGCGTCGCGAGCGCAGAGCAGGCAAGGCAAAACCAGGCGAGGGAGCGCAGTGTGCAAGCCGTACATGAGCACCCCGAGCCTGGTTTTAACGCAGGCTCCTCAAGTGCAGCAGCTTTTCCGCCGTTCGCCCCGGATGACTGGTACCTGGACGTCGGCCACCCCCTGCTGGCCAGCCTGGGTAAGCAGGGGCGGGATTTCTTCGACGCACTGTTCGCCCTGGCTTCGAGCGAGGGCAGTCAGGAGATCGGCATCTATTCGGAAGATGCCGACCTGCACGACGGCAGCCTGTTGCAGGCCTTGCAGAACGACATTCTGCGCCTGCGTACCCGGCAGCCGGGGGAGCGTCTGGCGCTGCGTGAGGATGACCGCTCGCTGGAAGTGCACGTCGCCCACTCGCCGCTGCGCGAGGTGGAAATCCTGCATGACCAGTTGCTCGCGCGTTTCCAGGCCGACCCGCAGCTCAGCCCCGATCAGGTGGTGGTGCTGACCCCGGACATCGAACGCTACGCGCCCTATATCGAGGCGGTTTTCTCTGCCAAGACGGGCGCCCCGCGCGAAGGCGTGCCGCGGATGGCCGCCCCGCGGATGGCCGCCCCGCGCATTCCCTTCAGTCTGGCCGACCGCAGCCTGCGCGCGGAAATTCCGCTGATCGAGGCCTTCCTCAACCTGCTGGCGCTGCCCGACAGCCGTTTCGCCGCCGAGGAAGTCCTCGCCTGGCTGGAGCAACCGGCCCTCGCCCGGCGTGCCGGCATCGAGGCGGAAGACCTGCCACTGCTGCGTGACTGGCTGCGCGACGCCGGGGTGCGCTGGGGTCGCGACAGCGGCCACCGCGAGCAGCTTGGGTTGCCGGCCGATGCGGCCTTCACCTGGCGCCAGGGCCTGGACCGGCTGCTGTTGGGCTTTGCCGCGCCGCCACAGTTGGCCGGCTTGGCGGCGCCCTTGCTCGGCGACAGCTGGCCGCTGGACGCCCTGGAAGGCGGCCGGGCGCAGCTGCTCGGGCGTCTGGTCGCCTTCGTCGAGCGTCTGGCCGCGCTGGCGCAGAGCATGCAGCGCCCGCGCAGCCTGGCCGAGTGGGCCGATACCCTGCTCGAGCTGATCGACAACCTGTTCGACGAGCGCGAGGCCGGCGATACCCTGTTGCTGCTGTCCAAGGCCTGCGCCGCCCTGGCCGAGCAGGCAACGGCGTCCGGCATCGAGCGACCTCTGGAGCTGGCGTTGATCCGTCAGCAACTGAGCGCGGCGCTGGAGCAGGGCAGCGGCGCCTCGGGTTTTCTCACCGGCGCGGTGACCTTCTGCACCATGGTGCCGATGCGCAGCCTGCCGTTCCGCCTGGTTTGCCTGCTCGGCCTGGACGACGGCGCGCTGCCACGGCGCACGCCGGCCGCCGGCTTCGACCTGATCGGCCAGAAACCCCGGCGCGGCGATCGCGCGCGACGTCTCGACGACCGCTACCTGCTGCTGGAAACCCTGCTCTCGGCGCGCAGCGGCCTGTATTTGAGCTACGTCGGCCGCGACCCGCGCAGCAACGCCGAGCTGCCGCCTTCGGTGCTGGTCAGCGAGTTGCTGGATGTCATCGACATCACCGCCACGTTGACCGGCGCCGAGGCCAGTGCCCGGATTGTTGTGCAGCACCCGTTGCAACCCTTCGCCCCCGGCAACTTTTCCGGGGCGCAGCAGGCCGGCTTCGCCGCGCCCTGGTTCCACGCGGCGCAGCGCCTGAGCCAGGCGGTTGAGCAACCCTCGCCGTTTGCCAGCGCCTTGAATGAGCCGGACCAGGACTGGCTGACCCTGGAACCCAGCCAGCTGATCCACTGCTTCAAGCACCCGGCGCGCTACCTGCTGGAGCAGCGCCTCGGCCTGCGCCTGGCGCAAGGCGAAGAAGCCCTGGCCGGCGACGAGCCGTTCAGCGTCGAATGGACCAGCCAACACGGCCTGCGCCAACTGGCCCTGCAGGCCATCGAGCGGGGCTGGAGTGAGCGCGAGGAGCGCGCCGTGGCCGCGGCCTCGGGCTGGTTGCCGGTGGGCGAGTTGGGGCAGGCGCATTGGGGGCAGATCCGCGGACCGATTCGCGCCTTCGCCCCGACCCTGTTCGACGAACGCCCCGACGACGCGCCGCAACCGCTGCTGGTGGATCTCCAGCTGGCCGGCGTGCGCATTCATGGCTGGCTCGACGGCGTCAGCGCCAGCGGCCTGTTCGACTACCGCCTGCGCGACCTCGGTGCCTGGGAGCTGGCGCCGTTCTGGCTGCGCCACCTGCTGCTCAATTGCGCCGCCACCCCAGGCATCGCCCGCGACAGCCGCCTGCTGTCACCGAAGAGCGAGTGGCGCCTGGGGCCGCTGGCGAGTCCACTGGAGCTGCTGCAACCCTGGCTCGAGGCCTACAAGAGCGCACTGCGCGAACCGCTGCCGTTGTTGGCCAAGTGCAGCTATGGCTTCGCCAAGAAATGGCGCAAGCCCGGGCGCAAGGAACCCATCGACGCGGCCCGCGCGGAAGCCCGGGTGATGTGGCTAGGCAACGACTTCATGAGCGGCGAGAGCCAGGACCCCTGGAACGCCCTGGCCTTCCGTGACCGCGAACCACTGGATGAACGCTTCGAGACGCTGGCCGAACAGTTGTACGGCCCGGCGCTGGACGCCTTGCAGGGCGAAGAGGAAGACAACGCATGAGCAGCGCCAACCTGGATCTCCTCAGCGACTCCTTCAGCGGCCGTTCGCTGATCGAAGCCAGTGCCGGCACCGGCAAGACCTGGACCCTCACCGCGCTGTACGCCCGCTTGCTGCTGGAGAAGCAGTTGTCGGTGGCGCAGATTCTGGTGGTGACCTTCACCACCGCGGCCACCGCCGAACTGCGCGAGCGCATTCGCAAGCGCCTGGCCGAACTCTTGGCAGTCTACGAGCAGGGTCCGGGCGCGGACGAGTTGCTCAACCGCCTGCACGCCCAGTACCCGGATGCGGCCAGTCACCGCCGGCTGCTGCTGGCGGTGCATGGTTTCGACGAGGCGGCGATCTTCACCATTCACGGTTTCTGCCAGCGTGCCCTGCAGGACGCCGCGTTCGAGGCCGGCGGCGACTTTGACAACGAACTGACCCACGACGACCGGGAGATTCTCGACGCCCTGCTCGCCGACCTGTGGCGGCATGAACTGGCCGCGGCAGAGCCGGAATGGGCGGCCTTTCTGGTGCAGCGTAAGCTCACCCCGCAAAGCCTGCGCCAGCGGTTGCGCAATCACCTGGGCAAGCCCTACCTGCGCATCGAGCCGCAGCCCGGCGCCAGCACCGAGATGAGTGCCCTGCGCGACGCCTGGCTGCTGGCGCAGCGCTGCTGGCAGCGCGACAGTGCGGCCTGGCTGGAGCAGCTCAAGGCCTTCGATGGCTTCAAGAGCAATATGTGCAACCCGGCCAAGCTGGGCCTCTGGCAGGCCGATCTGGAGGGCTACTTCAGCGATGCCGCCGCGCTGTTCAGCAAGACCGAGGCGCACCAGCGGCTGTCGCGCGAAGGCCTGGCCAAGGCCAGCAAAAAGGGCAGCGGCACGCCGCACAGTCCGCTGGCCGATGCCCTGCAAGGCCTGTGCGAGGCCCTGGAGGCGGCGCAACCCGAGGCCGAGCAACGGCTGATCGACCTGCAGGTACGGCTGATCGAGCAGCTCAACCAGCAGTTGCCACAGCGCAAGGCGGCGCAGCGTCTGCTGGCCTTCGACGATCTGCTCAACACCCTGCAACAGGCGCTGTACGGCGAGGGCGGCGAGCACCTGGCCGGCACCCTGCGCGAGCAGTACCCGGTGGCGCTGATCGACGAGTTCCAGGACACCGACCCGGTGCAGTACCAGGTGTTCCGACGCATCTATGCGAACCAGGGTGATCTGTGTTTTGTCGGCGACCCCAAGCAGGCCATCTATGCCTTTCGCGGTGCGGATCTGGCCACCTACCTCAAGGCCCGCAGCGAGGCCGCGCGGCAGTACAGCCTGGCCACCAACCATCGCTCCACCCCCGAGCTGATCGCCGCGCTCAACCAGCTGTTCAACCGACCCATGCCGTTCGCCGAACCGGGGCTCAGCTACCCGCCGGTCGGCGCCAGTCAACGCTCACGGCCGCAGCTGGTGCTGCCCGTTGTCGAGGATGAGCAGGACGCGCCTTTGGCCCTGGTCTGGCTGGATGACGACTACCTCGGCAAGGGCGAGGCCGGTGCCCTGGTGGCGCGCGATACGGCGCGGCGCATCGCCGCCGTGCTGGCGGCCAGCAGCCGTGGCGAGGCTTATTTTGAAGAACAACTCGCGCGAGAACCTGACGCAGCTATCGCGGAGCGCAGCAGCTTTAAGCGGACTCCGCTCAAGGGTGGGGATATCGCGGTACTGGTTGCCAGCCATCGTCAGGCCAGCGAAGTGGCAAGCGAACTGGCCGCACGCGGCGTGCCCAGCGTGCGCCGCGGCAAGGAAAACGTCTGGCACAGCGAGGAGGCCGCTGAACTGGCCGCGGTGCTGGCGGCTTATGCCGAACCGGGCCGCGAAGGCGCGTTGCGCTACGCCCTGGCCAGCCGTCTGCTGGGCCGTAGCGCGGCCGATCTGGCCGCCTGCCAGGACGACGCCCGCGCCTGGGACGAGGAGCGCGAAGCCGCCGAACGCTACCACCAGCTCTGGCAGCAGCAGGGTTTCATGCGCGCCTTCCGCGCCTGGCTGGATGAGCAGCAGGTGGCGCAGCGCTTGCTGGCCCTGGTCGACGGCGAGCGCCGCCTGACCAACCTGCTGCACCTGGCCGAGCTGCTGCAGACCGAGAGCCTGCAGCGTCCGGGGCTGGAGCAGCTGCTGAGCTGGTTCAACGCCCAGCGCAGCAGCGAGGCCCACGGTGAGGAGGCCTTGCTGCGCCTGGAAAGCGATGCCGAGCGGGTGCAGATCGTCACCATCCACACCTCCAAGGGCCTGGAATACCCGCTGGTGTTCTGCCCCTACCTGTGGGACGGCGCCCTGTTGCGCCAGCAGGAAGACATCACCTGCCACGCCGATGACGGTACGCCGTTGCTCGACCTCGGTGGCGAAGACTTCGATACCCACCGTGAGCGTGCCCGCCACGAGCGTTTCGCCGAGCGCCTGCGCCTGACCTATGTGGCCCTGACCCGTGCCCGCGACCGTCTGTGGCTGCACTGGGGGCCGGTGGACTGCAAGCCGAAAAAGGACGGCAGCCTGAGCGAGGCCGGTCTGCACAGCAGCGCCCTGGCCTGGCTGCTGCACGGCCGCGGCTTGCCAGGCACGGATGCATTGGGCGAATTGGCCGGCCATCTGCAGAGCTTCAGCCCGAGCGGCCTGCGCGCTGAAATCGAGCAGCTGGTGGCCAGCAGTCAGGGCCAGATGGCCGTGCAGCCACTGCGCGAGCGCGAAGCCAGTGCCGCCGGGGAACGCCGCGCAGCGGCGCCGCAGCAACTCGAGCAGCTGCACCGCAGCCTGTACAGCGCCTGGCGTATCGGCAGCTTCTCCGGCCTGGCCGCCGGCATGCACATGGAGGCGCCGGATCGCGACGGTCTGCAGATGCCGGCTGCCAGCGAACCGGGCACGGGCTTCTTTGCCTTCCCCCGTGGCGCCCGTGCCGGTACCTGCCTGCACGCGATTCTGGAAGACTGGGCGCGCGGCAAGGCGCCGCTGGCCGAGTTGATCGAACCGGCGCTGAGCGGCCACGGCATCAGCAGCGACTGGGGCGAGGTGGCGCTGGCGCAGCTGCAGCAGATAGTCGATAGCGATCTTGACGGCAAGGGCCTGACCTTGGCCAGTTTGCAGTCGGCGCGACGCCTGCCCGAACTGGGCTTCACCTTCCCGGTGGCGAATCTGGATGTGGCGCGTCTGCGGACGATTCTCAGCGATCCGGCCTTTGGGCTGCCCGCGCCGATGCGCGAGGCCGCCGCGCGCCTGGAGTTCGACAGCCTCAAGGGCTTTCTCAAGGGCTTTATCGATTTGACCTTCGAGCATGACGGGCGCTGGTACATCGCCGACTACAAGTCCAACTGGCTCGGTCCGGACGCCAGCTTCTATGGCGGCGAACGGCTGATCCAGGCGCTGGCCGGCGAGCATTACTACCTGCAATACCTGATCTACCTGGTGGCGCTGCGGCGCTTCCTGCGCCAGCGCCTGGCCGAGTTCGACGACAGCCAGCTGGGCGGCGCCTACTACCTGTTCCTGCGCGGCATGCCGAGTGCCGGGGTGTATTTCGCCCGACCGGCTGACAGCCTGCTGGATGCCCTGGATCGACTGTTTGCGGAGGGCGTCTGATGCGCATGCTGAGTAGCCCGGATGCAATCCGGGAGCGAATTTCGCGGTGTCCGGTAAGCCCCCCGGATTGCATCCGGGCTACGGCGCTGTGCATGGCCCTCTGTGGGAGCGGTCTTGACCGCGATGCCAACGCCACAAAAACATCGCGGCCAAGGCCGCTCCCACAATCAGCCCCTTACAACCCTGCAATGGCGGTGGCCCGATGATTCTCGCCGACCTGCCCCTCGGCCCGCTGGAGCGCGCCCTGGTCGACAGCCTGCAGCGCCTCGATCCCGAGGCCGATACCCTGGTGCTGGCCTCGGCGGCGCTGCTCTGTGCAGCGCTGGAGAAGGGTGATGTGTGCCTGCCCCTGGCGCGTCTGGCCGGGCAGCGTCCGTGGCCGGAGCACGGCTATACCTTGCCGGCGTTGAGTGACTGGCTTACTGAATTGAACGCCTCGCCGCTGGTGGGCGCGGCTGGTGCCTTCAGCCCCCTGACTCTGGTGGGGCAACGCCTCTATCTCGCCCGCTATCAGGCCTACGAGCAGCAGCTTGCCGAGCAGTTATTGTTGCGCGCAGCGGATCTGCCGGTGGTCGATGAAGCACAGTTGAGCGAGAGCCTGACGCGCCTGTTTGCCTTCAACGCCACATCACAGTCAGGCCAGCCACCCGACTGGCAACGACTGGCCGCCGCGCAGGCGGTGCGGCGCAAGCTGGCGGTGATATCCGGCGGCCCCGGTACCGGCAAGACCACCACAGTGGTGCGCCTGCTCGCCGCACTGCTCGAACAACCGGGCGGCGAGCGTCTGGCCATCGGCCTGGCCGCGCCGACCGGCAAGGCGGCGGCGCGCATGGCCGAGGCGATCCGAAACGCCAAGGCCGCGCTGCCGGTCAGCGACGCGGTGAAAGCGCACCTGCCGGAGGAGGCGCGCACCCTGCACCGCCTGCTCGGCAGTCGCGGCGACAGCCCACAAGTGCGGCACCACGCGGCCAATCCGCTGGCGCTGGATGTGCTGGTGGTCGACGAAGCCTCGATGGTCGACCTGGCGCTGATGGCCAAGCTGGTCGATGCCTTGCCGCCGACGGCGCGGCTGATCCTGCTCGGCGACAAGGACCAGTTGGCGGCGGTGGAAGCCGGTGCGGTGTTCGCCGAACTGTGCGAGGGCCGCGGCTTCGACGCCCGGGCCGCCGCCGACTTGCAGCGCATCACCGGTCAGCAGGTCACGGTGGAAGATCCGCGTTCGGCTCTGGGCGATGCGGTGGTGCTGCTCACCCACAGCCACCGTTTCGCCGGTGACAGCGGCATCGGTGAGCTGGCCCGGCGGATCAACAGTGGCGATGTCGCCGGCACCCTCAAGTTGCTGCGAGAGCCACGCAGCGATCTGGCCTGGCAGGCGCAACCGACGCCGCAGGACTTGCTTGAGCGTCTGGACCGCGGCTATGCGCCGTTCCTCGACGCCGCCAAGCTCGGCGATCCAGCGCAGGCCTTTGCCGCATTCAATGCCTTCCGCGCCCTCTGCGCGCAACGCGAGGGTCCCTGGGGCGTGTCCGGAATCAACGAGGCGCTGGAGGCGCGCATCAAACGGCGCAGTCAGGTGGCCAGCCGTGAGCGCTGGTACGTCGGCAGGCCGGTGATGGTGCGGCAGAACGACTACGCCCTGGGCCTGTTCAACGGCGATATTGGCATCTGCCTGCACAGCGAGCATGGCCTGCGGGTGTTTTTCGAGGCCGAGCAAGGCTTTCGCCCCTTCGCCCCGGCGCGGCTACCCAGCCACGACAGCGCATTCGCCATGACCGTACACAAGAGCCAGGGTTCGGAGTTTGCCGAGGTGTTGCTGGCGCTGCCCGAGCAGCCCAGCCCGTTGCTGACCCGCAGCCTGTTCTACACCGGCATCACCCGGGCCAAGCACAAGGTGGAAATCTGGGGGCTGCCGGCGCGTCTGGGCGAGGCGGTGAGCTGCAAGGCGGAGCGTGCGGCAGGACTGGCCGAGCGTTTGCAGCAACCGTCTCCATTAGAGCCGGTGCCGACGAATGTCGGTGGCCAGCAACTGGGGTTGTTCGAATGACCCATCGGTCTGGCCTGTAGCTGACCCGATCGATGTTATGGGGGCGGCCATGGCGTCTACACTCTCGGCATGCGCGGGACTGTGTTGTCGCGACTGGCATCTTCCCAATGGATACCAAGGCGATACTGATGCGAACCTCTTTGCTATGGGCTCTGATCATCAGCCTGAGCCAGCCGGCCTTGAGCTGGGCCGAGCACTTACATCTGGTCACCGGGGACGGTTATGCGCCCTTCACCGGGCAGACACTGCCCGGTGGCGGCATTCTCAGCCAGGTGGTGCAGGCCGCGTTGCGCCAGCGACAGGTGAGCAGCGAACTGGACTGGCGACCCTGGAACCGTGGCTTGCTCATGACCCTGAATGGCGCATACGACGCCACCTTCCCTTATGTGCGCTCCGTGGAACTGGACAAGGACTACCACTACTCCGAGCCGTTGCTGGTGGTCAGGCAGCACATCTTCAGTCGCGCCGATGAGGAGTACGAGGTCGACGATCTACCGGCGCTGGCGGGCAAGAAGCTTTGCTACCCGCTCGGTTGGCAGCTGCCGGTGGCTATCCAGGGAATGGTCGAGCAGGGCCTGCTAACCCGCCATGCGCCTGTCGGTCTGAATGAGTGCGCCCGCTTGTTGCTGCTCAAGCGCGATGACTTTTTCATCGCCAATGGCCCTCTTGGCGAAGTGGCGCTGAGCTTCACCGAACGGTCCTCGGCAGAGTTTCGCCGCTCGCAGAGCGCATTTGCGGAAACGTCCCTGCATGTCCTCGTACCGCGGCGGCATCCACATGCGCACAGGGTATTGCAGCGCTTCAATGAGGGCTTGGCGTTATTGCGTGAGGGCAACGAGTATCAGCGGTTGTTGGGGCGCTATCTGCAGCAGAGGGATGAGCAGGCCGGTCGTTGAGCCAGCCTGTGCTGACGCTCTAGTCAGGCGGTCACGAGCGTCAGCAACAAGGGTAGGCTGGCCGCCGCCAGCAAAGTCTGCAGGGTGATCAAGCCGGCCATCAACTGGCTGTCGCCGCCCAGTTGGCGGGTCAGCACGTAGGCGGTGGGAGCCGTTGGCAGGGCGAAGAACAGCACCAGCACGCTGCTTTCCATCGCGGGCAGGTTCAGGCCGTAAGCCACGGCCCAGGCCAGCAGCGGCATGGCCAGCAGGCGCAGCACGCTGTTCCAGGCCAGCGCGGGAATTTCCCCGCCGAGCTGTTCGGGTTTCAGCGCCGCACCGACGCAGAGCAAGCCGAGCGGCAGGCTGGCGGCGGCGAGTAGGCCGAGCAGGCGGTCGCTGCCGCCGGGCAGGCCGAGGCCGCTGAGGTTGAGCAGCACGCCGCCGAGGCAGGCGAGGATCAACGGGTTCTTCAGCACCGGCAGCAGCAGGCTGCGTGCGCTGACCCCGCGCTCGGCGGTCAGCGACCAGACCGACAGCACGTTCACCGTCGGCACCATCAAGGCCAGCATCAGCGCCGCCAGAGTCAGGCCTTCCTGGCCGAACAGGCTGCCGATCGCGGCCAGACCGAGATAAGTGTTGAAACGCAGGGCGCCCTGGGTGAAGGCGCCAAAGCGCCCTGCCGACCAGCCGCGCAGACGCCGCAGCAGGAGCAGCGCCAGCCAGCCGAAGCCCAGCCCGAGCATTACCGCCAGAGCCAGGCGTGGCAGCGCCGGGTTGTCCAGCGGCGCGCTGGCCAGGCTGCTGAACAGCAGGGCGGGAAACAGCATGAAGTAGTTCAAGCGCTCTGCACCGGGCCAGAAGGCCTCGTTGGGAAACTCCCAGCGGCGCAGATAATAGCCGGCGACAATCAGGGCAAATAACGGCCACAAGGCCAGCAGCAACTCGAGCACGGCAATCCCCGCCAATAGATAGGCGGCTATCTTGGTCAGGCCGTCGGCGAGACGCAAGGTGGATCACGACTAGGCTGACAATTACCAGCCTATCGAGGAGGTGTTATGTCGGATCTGCACAGCGGTGGTTGCCAATGCGCTGCCTTGCGCTACCAATTCCAGGCGTCATTGCGCGATATCGCCCATTGTCATTGTTCGGTGTGCCGGCGCTGCAGCGGCGGCATAGTCACCACCTGGCTTACGGTGCCGCTGGCGAGTTTCCGCTGGCTGCTCGGTACTCCGGCCGAGTACGCCTCATCGGCAAGTTGCACGCGCTACTTCTGCCCAGGCTGCGGCGCCCAGTTGGCGCTGTTCAGCACGCTCAGCCCGACCACCCTGGACGTGACCGTCGCCACTCTGGATCAGCCCGAGCTGGCCCCGGCAGATCGGCATATCTGGGTGCAGAGCCGTCTGCCCTGGTTGCATCTGGATGAGCAGTTACCGGAGGAGTGGCAGGAGCAGATACCCTGATCCGCGCCACGTGTTGTCCGTGGGAGCGCTCTCGAGCGCGATGCTTTCGCGGTCAAGGCCGCTCCCACAAAAAAGCCGCAGGGCCGCTGTTGAGGTTCAAGGCAGCTGCAGCCCACCACTGGCTTTATGCAGCGCGCGCAGGTGTTCGCTGAGCAGTTTCAGGTTGTCCTCGTTGGCTTCCAGCTCCGCCAGCCGTGCGGGCTCCAGCAGGTTGCGCACTTCCTGGTCGAGGTCGTTGCTGAGTTGCCGCAGCTGCTGCTGGCGCTCGTGGCTCTGCGCCTCCAGGCGCTGCCATTCGCTGGCTTGCGGCAGGCCATAACCGCCCTCGAGCAGTTCAGCCGGTCGGCTGAGGAAGCCACTGTTGGCGAGAATCTGCTCGAGTGCCACGCCGGCTTTGTTCAGGCTCGGGTCCTGAGCGGCGCGCCCGGTCAGGTAACGCTGCTTGAGTTCATCCTGGGCCAGCAGCAGTTGCCGGCGCAGCGCCGCCTGCTCCAACAACAGCAGTGCGGCACTGGCGCGCAGGTCGGCCTTGGCGAGCCAGGGGCGGCGCACACTGGCCGCTTGCTCGAGCCAGTCTTCGACCCGTGGCTGCTCGATCGGCAGGCGCTGTTGCAGCACCTCGAACATGGCCTGGTAACGGTCACGGTAAGAGTCGAAGCGATAGCCCAGGCGCAACGCCTCACGTGGGTCGTCGAGTACGCTGCGATCGGCCAGGCCGCGACCTGCCAGGGTCTCCAGCAGGCCGTTGGGCAGGATGCTGTCGAGTGCCTGCAGGCGTGGGTGACGGCTACCGCTGCGTAGCAGCTTGAGGGTTTCCACCGCACAGTTGTTGGAGATGAAATAGTAGTCGCCGTCATAGCTCCAATGCTGTTCGGCGGCGCGGATGACCAACTGCTCAAGCTGTTCGCGGGTCAGTTGCAGCGGCACCGAGGCCAGGCTGCGCAGCTCGACCTTGGTGTACTCATCGATCACCTGGGCCAACGGCAGGACGAACAGGCGCGACGGGTAAGCACCGGTCAGACCGTCCCAGCTGGACAGCTGTACATCGCCGACGAAGGCGCGATAGGACAGCACCAGGTGCTGGTCCAGGTCCAGTCGGCAATCTGGCCCGCGCGGGCGGCCTTCAGCACAGATCACCAGGCGCAGCATGCTGTGGCCCCAGCGGCTGACCCAGGCATCGTTGGCCTCGGCCAGCAGGAAGTCGACCTGATAGACCCGCTCGGGATCGAGTCGGCCCAAGGGCTGGCGGGTGAAGTCACTGCCGGCATTCAGGTAGGTATAGCTGTCGGCGCAGGCTTGTTGCGAGTCCGGCGCCCAGTTGAAATGCTCGCGAAAGTAGCGGGCAAGTGATGGTCGACGGCAGGCATAGCTGGGGTCGAGAAGGAAATATTCCAGGTTCACCGCGACGAACTCGCGTGGATTGCTCAGTTCGTAGTTGTCCGGGCTGCGGGCGACCTGGCCATTGTGCTGTTCGCGGGCGCCACGCCGGCCGACGTACTGTGGCCAACCCGCCAGGTCGAGCAGGCGCGGGTCGTCGCTGAGGGTGAAGCGACGCTCGGTCTGTCCCCGGCAGGTGTCGGGCAAGCCGATCAGTCCGAGGCTGTCGGCACGTCGCCGGCAGCGTAAGAAGTGATTCCGCTCTGGCGTCGACCAGAGTCGCGCCCGGTCATACAGGTGGGTGAGTTCGTGCAACACGGTGGCTAACAACTCGCGGCGTACGTTGCCGTGAGGGCGCTGGGTCGAGGTACTGGCGGCGGTGCCGTCGGTCAACCTGGGCAGCAGCGAGGCATTTAGTTCGATGCCACTGAAGCGACCGGAGCGGCCATAGACCTCGGCCGGCATATGTCGCCAGCGGATTTTCACGCGGCGATCCAGCTGTTGGGTGAGCCGCGGTGGCAAGGCGGCCAGCGCCTCGTCCAGCAAGTCCTGGCTGGCCTGGCGTTCGTTCGGTTTGAGCGCTTCGCCCTCCAGCGTCAGGCGGAGCTCGGCGTGGCTGCTGGCGCTGATCAGGAGTAGGGCCAGCAACCAGACACGAGGCGGCATCAACGGGCGAGGATGGCTTCAGCCAGCGCTTGGTCGGAGGCGTTCTGCGCGTCGGACACCTGACTGCGAATGGTCTTGAGTGCCGCTTCCAGCTGGGCGCCGCGGATCGTGCCTTGGCTGGCGACGAAGCTGGCGGCATCGTCACGGGCGGCGAGGACGACTTTCGAATCACGGATCGAGGTTGTGGTGTCCGAGGTGAAGTCGAGGGTACGGTCTACCGCCCGCACGATGACATTGCTGGTGGCGACCAGGGTCTGCGCCTGGGCACTGCTGGCGATCAGGGCAGTCGCGGTAACCACGGTAAGCAAGGAGCGATACATGGCCATCTCCGATAAACCAAAGGGTACATTCGGAGGTTAGACGAGAATGGCTGGTCTCGGTTCCTGGATGCAACCCGGGCCTTACAGACTGAGTATCGCCTGCGCCAGTTGCAGATCGTTGCCGGCCAGTTCAGGTGCCTGCTGGCGAATATGGCGCAAGGCCGCCTCCAGCTGTACGCCGCGGATGTTGCCTTGGCTGGCGATGAAGCTGGCCGCATCGGCGCGCGCGGCGAGTACGATTTTGTCGTCGCGTAGCGAAGAGGTGGCATCGGATGTGGCATCTGAAGTGCCTACCAGTGCCCCGGCCACGGCATCGGTAGTGGCTACGAAGCTGGAGGCTGAAGCGGCAGAGGACAGCGCGAATAGGCTGAGAAAACCGAGCGTGCGTAACGGATTCATCCTGAAACTCCCACCTGAGGCCTGAAGGCGCGACGGTCGGCCGCGCCAAGTCAGGCTAAGCCTAGCTCAGTAGGTATGGGCAAGCCATGCTGGCTCAACGCCAGAAGGGTTTCTCCTGCTCGGCTAAGCGTTCGCTCCGACTGATGCCGGCATCGGCTAACTGGCGCTCGTCCAGCGCGGCCAGCTGGCGGCGGGTACGGGCGTTAAGCAGCCAGCGTGCAAGGCGGGCACGCCAATGGGTTGCTGGAGGGGATACTGTCCGAAGAGTGCTGCGAAGGATGCTTTCCATGGCAATCGACCTTCCCGCGTGCCGCGGGAGTTGGGTATGGGAAGCCATGGTCGCGCGGCGAGAGCTTGGTTGGCAGTCACAGCGAAGTGAAATTGTACTGGTTCAGTTGAGTCTATTAGCTAACTGTTCTGTTTGCTGCGGCGCCATCTGTGCCGGTCGCTGCCGACATCCGTCTGCGCATAACGACAAAACCCGCCAACGCAGAGCGTGGACGGGTTTTGTGTGCAGCGTTGCGAGCGGCTCGCGCCGCGGCGCTTAGCGCCAGAACGGCTTGCCCAGTTCGGCGTGGCGTTGGCTCTCGCTGATCCCTGCATCGGCCAGCAGGCGGGCATCCAGGCGCGCCAGTTGGCGGCGGCTGACGATGCGGCGCTGCCACAACAGAAGGGTAGCGGCCATGCGCAGCGGCAGTGGGCTGGTGGAGTTGGCGGTGAATTGTTCGAAGTGCAGACCGGAACTGAGGGTGCGTTCCATGATGACATCCTTCCGCTTGTGGCGGGTCTAGAGAGTGTTCTACTGGTTGCTAATGTTCCTCTCCTTGCAACCGGCGCAGTAGCCACAGTTGCGCTAAATTGCAGGCCTATTAGATAGGTTGCTTTGTAACTGTTTTGTCTGTTTTTTAGATAACTGTACTGGCCATAAGTGCTATGGCGTGTTTTTAGATAAAATTCAGGGCTTTTAACTGCCTTGTATGTGATTTTGTAGGTGTTTTATATAGGTACAGTTTTAAATTGATTGCCGAAAAGCGTTGACCTGTAGTTCAGTTATTTCCGCTACCTTCACCCTAGGACGAGTTGAACTGTACCTGCCTCAGACTTCGGGTGAGATTTGACCGAGCATGAAAAAAACCCGGCACAGGGCCGGGTTTCAGTCGAGCGGGTCGAGCGGGTCGGGCGGGTCAGTCGACCGCTTTGACCATGTCTTCGATGACTTTCTTGGCGTCGCCGAACACCATCATGGTCTTGTCCAGGTAGAACAGTTCGTTGTCCAGGCCGGCGTAGCCGCTGGCCATCGAGCGCTTGTTGACGATCACGGTCTTGGCCTTGTAAGCCTCGAGGATCGGCATGCCAGCGATCGGCGACTTCGGATCGTTCTTCGCTGCCGGGTTGACCACGTCGTTGGCGCCAAGCACCAGCACCACGTCGGCCTGGCCGAACTCGGAGTTGATGTCGTCCATCTCGAACACCTGCTCGTAAGGCACCTCGGCCTCGGCCAGCAGTACGTTCATGTGCCCCGGCATGCGCCCGGCCACCGGGTGGATCGCGTACTTCACGTTCACCCCACGATGGGTCAGCTTCTCGGCCAGTTCCATCAGTGCATGCTGAGCGCGGGCCACTGCCAGACCATAGCCAGGGACGATGATCACGGTGTCGGCGTTGGTCAGCAGGAACGCGGCGTCGTCGCTCGAGCCGGACTTCACCGGACGCTGCTCCTTGCTGCCCGCTGCCGGGCCGGCATCCACCGCGCCGCCAAAGCCGCCGAGGATGACGTTGAAGAACGAGCGGTTCATCGCCTTGCACATGATGTAGGAGAGGATCGCACCCGAGGAGCCGACCAGGCTGCCGGCGATGATCAGCATCGAGTTGTTCAGCGAGAAGCCAATACCGGCTGCTGCCCAGCCCGAGTAGCTGTTGAGCATCGACACAACCACCGGCATGTCGGCGCCGCCGATCGGGATGATGATCAGCACGCCGATGACGAAGGCCAGCGCGACCAGCAGGGCGAAGGCGCTGAGGCTGCCGCTGAAGGTGAAGACCAGGCCGAGGCCGAGGATGGCCAGGCCGATCGCCAGGTTGATCATGTGCTGGCCGGCAAACTGTACCGGTGCGCCCTGGAACAGGCGGAACTTGTACTTGCCGGACAACTTGCCGAAGGCGATCACCGAGCCGGAGAAGGTGATGGCGCCGATGGCCGCACCGAGGAACAGCTCCAGGCGGTTACCGGCCGGAATCGCATCACCCAGCGCCGCGACGATGCCCAGCGACTGCGGCTCGACCACGGCGGCGATGGCGATAAACACCGCGGCCAGACCGATCATGCTGTGCATGAAGGCCACCAGCTCGGGCATTTTGGTCATTTCCACGCGCTTGGCCATCACGGTGCCGACGCTGCCGCCGACCAGCAGGCCGATGAGTACGTAGCCGATGCCGGCGCTGGTGCCCACCTGTGCGCTGAGCTTGTAGATCAGGCTGACCGTGGTGATGATGGCAATGCCCATACCGATCATGCCGAACAGGTTGCCGCGCCGCGAACTGGTCGGGTGCGACAGGCCCTTGAGCGCCTGAATAAAGCAGATCGAAGCGATCAGGTAGAGAACAGTGATCAGGTTCATGCTCATATCAGTGCTTCCCCGCCTGCGCCTTCGGCGCTTTCTTCTTGAACATTTCCAGCATGCGTCGGGTGACCAGGAAGCCACCGAAGACGTTGACCGCAGCCAGTGCCACGGCCAGGGTACCCATCAGCTTGCCCAGCGGGGTCACGGTCAGGGCTGCGGCCAGCATGGCGCCGACGATGACGATCGCGGAAATCGCGTTGGTCACTGCCATCAGCGGAGTGTGCAGGGCCGGGGTGACGTTCCATACCACGTGGTAGCCGACGTAGATGGCCAGCGCGAAGATGATCAGGTTGTAGATGCCGTCGGAAATCAGATCCATGTCTCTACTCCTTAGCCGTTGGTCCGGACGACCTGGCCGTCGCGGCACATCAGGCACGCGGCGACGATGTCGTCTTCGAGGTTGAGGTGGAACTTGCCGTCGCCGTCGATTACCAGCTTGAGGAAGTCCAGCAGGTTGCGGGCGTACAGGGCCGAGGCATCGGCCGGCACCAGGGCCGCCAGGTTGCTGTGGCCGACGATGGTTACGCCGTGCTTGATCACCACCTGTTCGGCTTCGGTCAGCGGGCAGTTGCCACCCTGAGCGGCTGCCAGGTCGATGATCACCGAGCCGGGTTTCATTTCTTCAACCGTGGCCGCGTGCAGCAGGGTCGGTGCCTTGCGCCCGGGAATCAGCGCGGTGGTGATGACGATGTCGGCCTGTTTGGCGCGCTCGTGCACCGCCTTGGCCTGACGCTCCATCCACGAGGCCGGCATCGGCCGCGCGTAGCCGCCGACGCCTTCGGCGCACTCGCGCTCTTCATCGGTCTCGAACGGCACGTCGACGAACTTGGCGCCGAGCGACTCGATCTGCTCCTTCACCGCCGGACGCACATCAGACGCCTCGATCACCGCACCCAGGCGCTTGGCCGTGGCGATGGCCTGCAGGCCGGCGACGCCAGCACCGAGGATCAGGATGCGCGCGGCTTTCACCGTACCGGCAGCGGTCATCAGCATCGGCATGAAGCGCGGATAGTGATGCGCGGCCAGCAGCACGGCCTTGTAACCGGCGATGTTGGCCTGCGACGACAGCACATCGAGGCTCTGCGCGCGCGAGGTGCGCGGCGCGGCTTCGAGGGCGAAGGCGGTAATGCCGCGCGCGCTCATCCGGGCGATGGTCTCGTTGCTGAACGGGTTGAGCATGCCGACCAGCACGGCGCCGGTTTGCATCAGCGCCAGTTCGCCATCGTTTGGCGCGGTGACTTTCAGCACCAATTCGGCGCCGAAGGCGGCTGCCTCGTTGCCGATAGTTGCGCCGGCTGCGGCATAGGCGCTGTCGGGGATGCTGGCGCTAACGCCGGCACCGCTCTGCACTGTCACCTGATGGCCTTGGCCGATCAGCTTCTTAATGGTCTCGGGAGTCGCGGCAACCCGCGTCTCGCCGGCATGGGTTTCGAGAGGAACACCGATGTGCACTTCAAATCTCCTGCGTGATCTTTTTAGTGAACCGGCGCACTGCGGATGGCGCGCTGGCGAGAGGGGATCATCACAAACTCGCCAGGGCAGATCCTGCGGCCAAGGCGGGGCGCGGCATTTTGCAGGCGAAGGGCGAGCCCTTCAAGAAGTTCTGGAGCAAAACCTGGAGATAACTACAGGTCATACTTTGACTTCATGTTCAGTTTTTTTTGCCAAAGGCTAGTCTTGCAAGGCTTGCAGGCCCTTTGACGGCCTTTCTAGCTGATATCGGCATCCTTGTCATGAATGCTGCTCCATGGTTCCGGATCGGTGTTCGATGATTGCGGGTAGACACCAGTGTTTGCAGGGCCTGTACGGCTTATGCTGTGCAGTAAATAAAACGCCGCAAGGGTATATCAAATGCAGCGATTGTAGTGGATGAGGTTGTTGACTACCGGGTCAGCAATGCTGTGCATTAGGCCATTCCTGGGTTGTAGCCACGCTGATGGCGCAATTGGTGAAAACGATGTCGCCCAGCAACTGCCGGACTACATAACGATATTTTGCACGGCACCGGCTACTCCAGCCCGCAGGTGGCTGCGTAGCACTGCGCCTGCTGCACCAACCAATCGCGAAAGCTTAGCAGGCCGGCAGACTCGACCTTACGTTCGGGGATGATCAGGTAGTAGGACTTGTCGTTGGCGCAGGCATGCTCCAGTGCCACCACCAGGCGGCCCTCGGCCAGCTCCCGTTGAATCAGGAAAGGCGGAATCAAGGCCACGCCCATCTCGTGCATAGCCGCCTGGGCGAGCATGGAAAACAACTCATAACGCGGTCCACGCATATCTCGCGGGGTATTCAAACCCAGTGAGTTGAACCACTGACGCCAGGCATAAGGCCGTGTGGTCTGTTGCAGCAGGGGGAGTTCGGCGATCTGCTCGGCACTGAGTTGCCTGCGCCCCTCAAGCAGTGCAGGGCTGCACACCGGCATCGGGTTCTCGCGCATCAGTGGGTAGGCAGCGGTGCCGGACCAGTCGCCGTCACCGAAATAGATCGCCGCATCGAACTCGGTATCGGCGAACAGAAAGGGTCGGGTGCGGTTGGTCAGGTTTACCGTGACCTGCGGATGCAGGCGCTGGAAGTCCTTCAAACGAGGCAGCAGCCACTGGGTGCCGAAGGTCGGCACCACTGCCAGTTCGATATTCATCGCGCCTTGCTGGCCCATGATTGCCAGGGTGTCGCGCTCCACTGCATCGAGCTGGCTGGCGACGCGGCGTGCATAGGACAGCCCGGCCTCGGTGAGTTTCACCCCGCGTCGCGAGCGGCGGAACAGTTCGACGTTGAGAAACTCTTCCAGGCTGGCGACTTGGCGACAGATGGCGCTCTGGGTCAGCGCCAGCTCTGCTGCGGCCTTGGTGAAGCTCTGGTGGCGTGCGGCCGACTCGAAGGCGACCAGGGCGGCGGTGCTGGGGATCTTGCGACGCATTTGTGCGGCCCTTTCACATGATGTGGCATTAATTCAGGGGTAAACCTATCTCGAAGTGCGTAATGCGCACAATGACGTGCGAATAACTCGTTTGCTCGCCCCGCCATTGGCGCCTAGGATCAATGCCATCTCTGTTGCAGGCGCGCGAAGCTCGTCCTGCAGCGTCACCGACCAACTCGAGGTGCTCGGCATGGCCAAGGCAAGCTTCAACTGGATCGACCCACTGCTGCTCGATCAGCAACTGACTGAAGAAGAGCGCATGGTGCGCGACAGTGCCCAGCAATTCGCCGCCGACAAACTGGCCCCGCGCGTGCAGGAAGCCTTCCGCCACGAACAGACCGACCCGGCGATCTTCCGCGAGATGGGCGAGACCGGCCTGCTCGGCGCGACCATTCCCGAAGCCTACGGCGGCAGCGGTCTGAACTACGTGTGCTACGGGCTGATCGCCCGCGAAGTCGAGCGCATCGACTCAGGCTACCGTTCGATGATGAGTGTGCAGTCGTCCCTGGTGATGGTGCCGATCTTCGAGTTCGGCAACGAGGCGACCAAACAGAAATACCTGCCCAAGCTGGCCAGCGGCGAATTGATCGGCTGCTTCGGTCTGACCGAGCCGAACCACGGCTCCGACCCGGGCTCGATGATCTGCCGGGCGAAGAAGGTCGACGGCGGTTACCGTCTGTCCGGCAGCAAGATGTGGATCACCAACAGCCCGATCGCCGATGTGTTCGTGGTCTGGGCCAAGGATGATGCCGGCGAGATCCGTGGCTTCGTCCTGGAGAAGGGCTGGCAAGGCCTGAGCGCCCCTGCGATTCACGGCAAGGTCGGCCTGCGCGCCTCGATCACCGGCGAAATCGTCATGGACAACGTGTTCTGCCCGGAAGAGAACGCCTTCCCCGACGTGCGCGGCCTCAAGGGTCCGTTCACCTGCCTCAACTCGGCCCGCTACGGCATCAGCTGGGGCGCCCTGGGCGCCGCCGAAGACTGCTGGCACACCGCGCGCCAGTACGTGCTGGACCGCCAGCAGTTCGGTCGGCCCCTGGCCGCCAACCAGCTGATCCAGAAAAAGCTGGCCGATATGCAGACCGAGATCACCCTGGCCCTGCAAGGTTGCCTGCGCCTCGGACGGATGAAGGACGAAGGCACGGCGGCGGTGGAAATCACCTCGATCATGAAGCGCAACAGCTGCGGCAAGTCCCTGGACATCGCCCGCCTGGCCCGCGACATGCTCGGCGGCAACGGCATCAGCGACGAGTTCGGCGTCGCCCGGCACCTGGTCAACCTGGAAGTGGTCAACACCTATGAGGGTACTCACGACGTCCACGCGCTGATCCTCGGTCGCGCGCAGACCGGCATCCAGGCGTTTTTCTAAGCGGTTCACGCCGTAGGCTGGGTAGAGGCGTTTTTTGCCGAAACCCAGCTGCCTGGCAATCCAGCTGGGTTTCGCTGCGCTCTACCCAGCCTACGCCCACTCTCTAGTGTGAGAATCCCATGTCCGGCGCCCTGTCCCATATCCGCGTACTCGATCTCTCCCGCGTGCTGGCCGGACCCTGGGCCGGGCAGATTCTCGCCGACCTCGGCGCCGAGGTGGTCAAGGTCGAGCGCCCCGGCACGGGCGACGACACTCGCCACTGGGGCCCACCGTTCCTGCAAAACCAGCAGGGCGAAAACACCACGGAGGCGGCCTATTACCTGGCCGCCAACCGCAACAAACAGTCGCTGACCCTCGATTTCACCCAGGCCGAAGGGCAGCGCATCGTCCGCGAACTGGCGGCGAAATCAGACATCCTCATCGAGAACTTCAAGGTCGGCGGCCTGGCCGCCTATGGCCTCGATTACGCCTCCCTGAAAGCGCTCAATCCACGGCTGATCTACTGCTCGATCACCGGTTTCGGTCAGGATGGCCCCTATGCCAAACGCGCCGGTTACGACTTCATGATCCAGGGTCTCGGCGGGCTGATGAGCCTGACCGGGCGCCCGGAAGGGGAGGCGGGGGCCGGGCCGGTCAAGGTCGGCGTGGCGCTGACCGATATCCTCACCGGACTGTATTCCACCGCGGCGATGCTCGCCGCCCTGGCCAGCCGCGAGCAGACCGGCAAGGGCCAACACATCGACATGGCGCTGCTCGACGTGCAGGTCGCCTGTCTGGCCAACCAGGCGATGAATTACCTGACCACCGGCACACCGCCACGGCGCCTGGGCAATGCCCACCCGAATATCGTGCCCTACCAGGACTTCCCCACCGCCGACGGCGACTTCATCCTCACGGTCGGCAATGACGGCCAGTTCCGTAAATTTTGCGAGGTCGCCGGCCTTACGGCTTTGGCCGACGACCCGCGTTTTTCCACCAATAAGGCGCGAGTCGCTAACCGCACCGAGCTGATTCCGCTGATCCGCCAGGCCACGGTGTTCAAAACCACCAGTGAGTGGGTGACGGCCCTGGAAAAGGCCGGCGTGCCCTGCGGGCCGATCAACGACCTGCAGCAGATGTTCGCCGACCCGCAGGTGCTGGCGCGTGGTCTGCGCATCGATCTGCCGCATCCCCTGGGCGGCAGCGTGCCGCAGGTGGCCAGCCCGATCCGCCTGTCCGAGACCCCGGTGCAATACCGCAATGCGCCACCATTGCTCGGCGAGCATACCGAGCAGGTGTTGCAGCAGTGGCTGGGCATGAGCACCGAGCAGATCGCCGCGCTGCGTCAGGCCGGGGTGCTCTGAGCCGTGCGACTCAGCCAGGCTGGCCATCCACCCGTGGGCGCCAGAACAGCGCCGCGTAATGGCGCAGGAACAGGGCGAACGCCAGCATCCAGCAGGCGCCTGACAGCCATAACCCACTGACGGGCGCCCAGGGCACCAGCAGCACGCGCAACAGCGCGGCCAGTTGCAGGCTGGCAAACGCCCAGCCCATCGCCCGCGGTGCCTGCAGCGGGCGACCGGTATGGCCGAGGCTGACCCGCGCGAGCATCGCCAGAATCACTCCTGCGACCGCGCCGACAGCCAAGGCGTGATGGCCCAGGCTGGCCTGAGCGAGTAAGCCCAGGTGCCACAGCGCCAGGCCGAGGGTGGCCAGCGGCAGCCAGGCATAGGCCGCGTGCAATGACCAGAGCAACGGTGCCCGCCAGATGCCGTCGTCGTACCAGTGGCGCAGGCGCAACCCGTGCACCAGCGTCAGCGCCAGAAACAGCGGAGCCAGCCAGGGCTGGGGCTGCAGATTGTGGCCCAAGGCGAACGACAGGGCGGCGCCCAGCGACAGCAGCATGACCAGCAGATCCAGGCGCGGCTGCGGCGCGTATGGGCTTATCCGGCCCACGCCACGCTGGGTGAAGAAGGGAATCACCCGGCCGCCGATGACGCTGACCAGTGCGCCGAGCAGCCACAAGCCGGCCAGCGCGCCGCGGCGTTGCAGGGTCTCGTCGCCCAGTGCCAGGCCATACAACAGCAAGTACTCGCAGCCAGTCATCAGCAGTAGAACCAGCACCAATGGGTAGTTGCGCCGTTGTCCGGCTGCACGCAGCTGGCGTCCGATGATCCCAGCCAGCAGGGGCAGAAACGGCAGTTGCACGGCCAATAACAGGCTCAGCGGCACCTCAGTCAGCCAGGCCAGGCGAGCGAGCAACCAGAGGCCGAACAGCGCCGCCAGTGGCCTACCGGACAGGCCGGGGCGACCGGTCCAGTTCTGTACCGCGGTGAGCAGAAAGCCGGCGACTATGGCCACGCCGAAGCCGAACGGCATCTCGTGGCGGTGCCAGGCCAGGCTGCCACCTGCTGGCTGCCAGGCGGGCAGATAGCCGAGCAGGTGGGCGATCCAGAGGCCGATGGCCAGCAGGGCGAAGGCGCTGCCGGCCAGGAAGAACGGGCGAAAGCCCAGGCGCCAGAGCGGCGCAATGGTCAATTCGCGAGTGCGATCACGCAATTGCACAACAGGGTGCTCCTTGTCTGCTCAGTTGTTGCTGCGCCGCCAGGCGCAGCACATAGCCGAGTTTCAACAGGCTAGGGCCGAGAATGGTCAGCGCATGGGCGCCGACCAGCAGGCGCAAGCCAAGATGCTTGTCCAGTCCATAGGCGCCGGCCAGGCCGAGCAGAAGCAACAACAGACCGGCGACCAGCAACTGATTGGCCAGCCGCAGCGCCCGTATTGGGCAGCTGAAGAAACCTGACATAAGCGCCTCCTGGGCCTCTAGTGGCCTTTACGGTTAGTAGGTCAATGCAGTGGCGGGCTTCAGGCGCCGAAAATGACTGAGTGAACTAACCGCACAGGTCCTTAGCCCCTGTGGTTTAACTGTCCAGCGCGCTGGCCGGGCCGAAGAACTCGTAGTAACTCTGCTGTTCCGGTACACCGAGTGCGTGCAGGTGCTTCTTGACCTGAGCCATGAAAGGCTTGGGGCCGAGGAAATAGGCGTCCAGGTCACGCTCCTCGGGCAGCCATGCGGCCAGTTGCTCCTGGCTGAGAAAGCCCACGGCATGTGGCTGGTCGTCTGCGCGCGGTTCGCTGTAGCAATAGAAGTGCTGCACCTGCGGATGCGCCGCGGACTGCGCCTGCACCCAGTCACGGAAGGCATGCACCCCGGCATGTCGCGCGCAGTGGATAAAGTGAATCGGCCGGCCGCTGTCACGCGCCGCCTCGAGCATGCTCAAGGCCGGAGTGATGCCGACGCCGGCGCTGATCAGCACCAGCGGCTTGCTCGACGGGCGCAGGACGAAGTCGCCGGCCGGCGGGAACAGTTCCAGGCGGTCGCCGACTTGCAGTTGATCGTGCAGGTAATTGGACACCTTGCCGCCTGCCTCACGCTTGACGCTGATGCGGTACTCGCGACCATTGCCGAGTGCCGACAGCGAGTAGTTACGCCGCTCCTCCTCACCGTCCAGCAGCAGGCGCAGGCCGATGTACTGCCCCGGATGGAACTCGAGCAGTGCACCGCCGTCTTCCGGCTCCAGGTGCAGGGAGACGATCTCCTCGCTTTCCGCGACCTTGCCGGCCAGGCGGAACCAGCGTGCGCCGCGCCAGCCACCGGGCGCCTCAGCGTTGGCCGCGTAAGCGCTCTCTTCCGCGCCGATCAGGATGTCGGCCAGTTGCCCGTAGGCCGCGGCCCAGGCGTCGATCACCTCGTCGGTGGCGATCTCGGCACCGAGCACTTCGCGAATCGCCCGCAGCAGGCAGTTGCCGACGATCGGGTAATGCTCGGGGAGGATCTGCAGTGACACATGCTTGTTGACGATCTGCCCGACCAGCGGACCGAGGGCTTCCAGCTTGTCGATATGCCGGGCGTACATCAGCACGGCGTTGGCCAGTGCGCGCTGCTGTGCGCCGCTGCTCTGGTGGGCCTGGTTGAACAGGGCACGCACCTCTGGATATTCGGCGAACATGATGCTGTAGAAATGCCGGGTCAGAGCTTCGCCACCGGTTTCCAGCAGCGGTACAGTGGCCTTGATCAGGGTGCGGTGTTGGGCTGAGAGCATGCTTGAGTTCCTGCGCGAGTAGTCGGGTCTGAGAGTGCCTGGTGGTAGCCGTTGATGCGATTCGGCTGCCGAGCCGGCCACGTGTTAACTTGAGTGCATCCAAGTACGCCTAACTCCTTACAGAAAGCGTGCCAGTATTTTTAGTATTAAATTTCAATGACTTATTTGTTTTGTTGTCTTTATGACAATGAGTGAATAAGAGTCTAAATGACACAGAGTAGTCTTTATGACCGCTAGCCCCTTGCTTACCGCATTGATCCCGCTGGTCGCCGACCTGTCCCGGGAGCTGCCCGAAGCCGAGCGCTATCGGCGCCTGTTGCTCGCCCTGCGCCAACTGCTGCCCTGCGATGCGGTGGCGTTGCTCAGGCTCGAGGGTGAGGTGCTGGTGCCGCTGTCGGTTGAGGGGCTGAGCGCCGATACCCTCGGCCGGCGTTTCAAGGTCAGCGAGCACCCACGATTGCAGGCGCTGCTGGAGCGTCGCGGGCCGACCCGCTTCGCCACCGACTGCGGCCTGCCCGACCCCTACGATGGCCTGGTCGAGGGGCATCGCGGCCACCTGGAAGTCCATGATTGCCTGGGCTGCCCACTGTATTTGCAGGACACCTTATGGGGCCTGTTGACCCTGGATTCACTCGACCCGGCGAGTTTCGGCAGCGTCGACCTGGACACCCTGGAAGCCTTCGCCAGCCTGGCCGCCGCCACGGTGATGGCCAACGAGCGGATCAACCGACTGCTGCGCCGGGTCGAGGACGAACATCAGCTGGCCGAGGTCTACAAACAAGCCGCCGGCCAGCACCGTCCGCGCGAGCTGATCGGCCAGAGCCCCAGCCACAAGCACCTGCAGCAGGAGATCGCCCTGGTCGGTGACAGCGAGTTGACCGTGCTGATCAGTGGCGAAACCGGGGTCGGCAAGGAGCTGGTGGCCGAGGCCCTGCATGCCGCTTCGCCGCGTGCCACGCGGCCGTTGATCAGCCTCAACTGCGCCGCATTGCCGGACACCCTGGTCGAGAGTGAGTTGTTCGGTCATGTGCGCGGGGCGTTTTCCGGCGCGATCAACCAGCGCAGCGGCAAGTTCGAACTGGCCGATGGCGGCACATTGTTTCTCGATGAGGTCGGCGAGCTGCCGCTGGCGGTGCAGGCCAAACTGCTGCGCGTCTTGCAGAGCGGGCAGTTGCAGCGAGTCGGCTCGGACCGTGAACACCGGGTCGATGTACGCGTACTGGCGGCGAGCAATCG
Organism: Pseudomonas taeanensis MS-3; assembly: GCF_000498575.2. Taxonomy (GTDB): domain Bacteria; phylum Pseudomonadota; class Gammaproteobacteria; order Pseudomonadales; family Pseudomonadaceae; genus Aquipseudomonas; species Aquipseudomonas taeanensis. The sequence goes on along the minus strand of NZ_AWSQ01000001.1, from coordinate 488,492 downwards.
TGATCTGGCCGAAGAGGTGAGGACGGGGCGGTTTCGCGCCGACCTCTATCATCGCCTGAGCGTCTACCCGTTGCGGGTGCCGGCGCTGCGCGAACGCGGCCGCGATGTGCTGCTGCTGGCCGGCTACTTCCTCGAGGAGAACCGCGCGCGCCTGGGGCTGCGCAGCCTGCGCCTGTCCGCCGACGCACAGAAGGCGCTGCTGGCACATGACTGGCCGGGCAACGTGCGCGAGCTGGAGCACCTGATCGGCCGCGCGGCGCTCAAGGCCTTGTCGGCCTGCGCCGAGCGCCCGCGCATCCTCAGCATCGACAGCCAGAGCCTGGATCTACCGGACAATGTCGTCAGCCCGGCCAGTGCCGAGCAGGCGCCCATGCACGTTCCGGACGCGGTGGTCGGCATGCCCCTGCGCGATGCCCTGGATGCTTACCAGAAACAGCTGATCGGCGAAGTCCTGGCGCGCCACCAGCACAAGTGGGCCGACACCGCGCGCGAACTGGGCATCGACCGCGCCAACCTGAGCCGGCTGGCCAAGCGCCTGGGCCTGAAGTGAGTCCCTCGAAGGCCCCAATAATGAGGGCCAGCCCGCAGATAAGCCTGTGCAAAGGCGAGGCGTCGCGATAAACCACGCCGCCTCGTGGCTTTCTACTCGCTTAGCTAGTCGGTGCCCGGCGAATCGTCGCGCCCCAGCACGTCGCCCGCCCAGCTCAGCGCGGCCACCACGGTGGGGAAACCGATGGTGCTGGTCAGGGCGATCAGGCAGTGATGGATATGCTCCTCGGTCGCGCCAGCATCCAGGGCCCGCCTGACATGGCTGTGCACCGCTCCCTCCGAGCGAATCGCCGCAGCGGCGGCGAGCTGTACCAGTTGCACGGTCTGCTCGTCCAGCGGGCCGGCCTGCCGCACCACCGTACCCAGCGACTCCACGGCATCAAAGTAATCCGGGTGCTGCTGCTTGAAGCGTTGATAGGTGTCGAGTTTTCTCTTCCTGTCCATGCGGCTCTCCACGAGTTGGATGTGCAACGGAGGTTTACCTTGTTCAGCGTAAACCCTCTTGGGCAGAAGAGCGGAAGAGCTGAGCAGACAGCGGGGAACGATGCGGTTAGCGGGGTAACGGAGGCGCGTCTCGTGGGAAGCCGAGCGTGGCTGAGACCAGGCCTGGGCTGGCTTCACCAAGACGCCGCGAGCGTCGAGCCTGTTGACGGCCATGGCGCGTGGCGCATCAAAGCCAAAGCCAAAAAAAAGCCCTAGGTTTTCACCTAAGGCCTTGTTTTATATGGTGCACCAGGCGGGATTCGAACCCACGACCACTGCCTTCGGAGGGCAGTACTCTATCCAGCTGAGCTACTGGTGCAGCGCGGCGCAATCATACGCACCTCTGCGCCGGGCGTCCATGCTGGCGCATTGTGTGCGATTCTGCACGAGTGCTGTGGTTTTTCCCTGGATTGATCGGGAGATCGCAGCTGGTCCTATATTTCGTTAATTTTTTCGAACATCCTATTGCCCTTTACCCCTGGCGACCCTAGGATTCGTTTGAGATTTCAAACGCTCTCAATGAAGTCGTTCGGAACTCTGTACGACTTGGATCAATCGAATTCTGCAGTGCCGCCAAAATGCCTGAGCACGAGGCGGTATGTTCGCCGCAACAGCGTTCTAAGGGCACAGTCCCAAGAACCCTACTACAACCGTCCGACGCCTGGGTGTCGGGATTAAGGAGACTGCCATGCAATTGAAAGACACCCAGCTGTTCCGTCAGCAAGCCTATATCGACGGCACCTGGCTGGACGCCGACAGCGGCCAGACCCTCAAGGTCAACAACCCGGCCACCGGTGAAATTATCGGCAGCGTGCCGAAGATGGGCGCCGCCGAAACCCGCCGCGCCATCGAGGCCGCGGATAAGGCCCTGCCGGCCTGGCGTGCACTGACCGCCAAGGAGCGTGCGGGCAAGCTACGCCGCTGGTTCGAGCTGCTGATGGAGAACCAGGACGACCTCGGCCGCCTGATGACCCTGGAGCAGGGCAAGCCGCTGGCCGAGTCCAAGGGCGAGATCGCCTATGCCGCTTCCTTTATCGAGTGGTTCGCCGAAGAAGCCAAGCGCGTCTACGGCGACGTGATCCCGGGCCACCAGCCGGACAAGCGCCTGCTGGTGCTCAAGCAGCCGATCGGCGTGACCGCGGCGATCACCCCATGGAACTTTCCTGCGGCAATGATCACCCGTAAAGCCGGTCCGGCTCTGGCCGCCGGCTGCACCATGGTGATCAAGCCGGCCTCGCAGACACCATTCTCGGCGCTGGCGCTGGTCGAGCTGGCGCACCGTGCCGGTATCCCCAAGGGTGTGCTCAGCGTGGTCACCGGCAGCGCCGGCGACATCGGCGGCGAGCTGACCAGTAACCCGATCGTGCGCAAGCTGTCGTTCACCGGCTCGACCGAGATCGGTCGCCAGCTGATGGCCGAGTGCGCCAAGGACATCAAGAAGGTGTCGCTGGAGCTGGGCGGCAACGCGCCGTTCATCGTGTTCGACGATGCCGACCTGGATGCCGCCGTCGAAGGCGCGCTGGCCTCCAAGTACCGCAACGCCGGGCAGACATGCGTCTGTGCCAATCGTCTGTACGTGCAGGACGGTGTGTACGACGCCTTTGCCGAGAAGCTGAAAACTGCGGTGGCCAAGCTGAAAATCGGCAATGGTCTGGACGACGGCGTCACCACCGGCCCGCTGATCGACGACAAGGCGGTGGCCAAGGTGCAAGAGCACATCGCTGATGCCGTGAGCAAGGGCGCCAAGGTGCTCAGCGGCGGCAAGCCGCACAGCCTGGGTGGCAGCTTCTTCGAGCCGACTATCCTGATCGACGTGCCGAATAACGCTGCGGTGGCCAAGGAAGAGACCTTCGGCCCGTTGGCGCCGCTGTTCCGCTTCAAGGACGAGGCCGAAGTGATCGCCATGTCCAACGACACCGAGTTCGGTCTGGCTTCCTACTTCTATGCTCGCGACCTGGGCCGGGTATTCCGCGTGGCCGAGGCACTGGAGTACGGCATCGTCGGTATCAACACCGGGATCATCTCCACCGAAGTGGCGCCGTTCGGCGGCATGAAAGCCTCGGGCCTGGGCCGTGAAGGCTCCAAGTACGGCATCGAGGATTACCTGGAGATCAAGTACCTCTGCCTCGGCGTTTAACCGCTACCGCGCGCGGACTTATGACATTGGCTGGGCCCGGAACTGCTCATTGGTACCAGCCAATTGGGTTTTTTCGAGTCCAGCCGCTGCCGTTTCGGCTCGTCGCGCGTAACGTGCCCTGGTTCTGAGACAAAGGCCACCCCGTGGCAGTGTTACACCGCTGATACCGCAACAGAGAACCCCCTGAGCGGCCGGCAGGGCCGAGGCAGTCGATCATCGTATGCTGCCCGCGCCTTTCCCCGGCTGCATTCATCCTTGAACTGCGCCGACCGATGAGCGGCGAATGAGGAATTATCCATGAGCAAGACCAACGAATCCCTGATGCAACGCCGCAACGCCGCCGTTGCGCGCGGTGTGGGCCAGATCCACCCGATCTTCGCCGACCGCGCGGAAAACGCCACGGTCACCGACGTCGAAGGCCGCGAGTTCATCGACTTCGCCGGCGGCATCGCGGTGCTCAACACCNNGGCCGCACCATGATGACCCTGAGCCTGACCGGCAAGGTCGCGCCCTATTCCGCCGGCATGGGCCTGATGCCCGGTGGCGTGTTCCGTGCCCAGTACCCTTGCGCGCTGCACGGGGTCAGTACTGATGACGCCATGGCCAGCATCGAGCGCATCTTCAAGAACGACGCCGAACCGAAAGACATCGCCGCGNNCGGCACCTTCTTCGCCATGGAACAGATGGGCGTCGCCGCCGACCTGACCACCTTCGCCAAATCCATCGCCGGCGGCTTCCCGTTGGCCGGGGTGTGCGGCAAGGCCGAGTACATGGATGCCATCGCCCCGGGTGGCCTGGGCGGCACCTATGCCGGCAGCCCGATTGCCTGCGCCGCGGCCCTGGCGGTGATGGAGGTGTTCGAGGAAGAACAGCTGCTGGAGCGCTGCAAGGCGGTCGGCGAACGTCTGGTCACTGGCCTCAAGTCCATTCAGGCCAAACACAAGGCCATCGGCGACGTGCGTGCCCTGGGTGCGATGATCGCGGTCGAGCTGTTCGAAGGCGGCGACCTGCACAAGCCTAACGCGGCACTGGTCGGCCAGGTCGTTGCCAAGGCGCGCGACAAGGGGCTGATCCTGCTGTCCTGCGGCACCTACGGCAACGTGTTGCGCGTACTGGTACCGATCACCGCCGAAGATGAATTGTTGGACAAGGGCCTGGCGATCATCGCCGAGTGCTTCGACGAACTCGCCTGAGGCTCACCAGGCCAGGCGTTTCTTGGACCCGCTTCGGCGGGTCTTTTTTTGCCTGTTTGTCGGTCGCCCGGCTAGCGGATTGTGCAGATTTTTGCGCAGTCGAAGCGAGACTTGCTGACGCCGGCAAAGGCCCGGTTTAGACTGCTTGGCCAAAATAAGTCGGCGTAAATGGAATGGTCAGAATGGCTTCGCAGCAGGGTGAGCTCAGTGCATGGCTACCTGTCCAGTTCGCTTATAGCGCTACTGCCATGTCTCCGCTCAAGAGGCATGCATGACTGCTCGGCTTGCCACCCCGGAGATATTGATCGCCGAGGCAGATCCTTGGACCGCCGATTTGCTTACCCAACTGGTGCTCGATGTACGTGGCGATGCGCGGATCATTCGGGTCGCCGACGGGCCCGCGGCGCTAGCCAGATGCAAGCGTCGACTACCGGAGTTGGTCATCGCCGACGGTGAGTTGCCGGGCCTGGACGGCGTCGAATTGCTGCGCCAACTGCGCCGTCACCCACGTACGCCCGCGTTGCCCTATATCCTCATCAGTAAACACCTGGATGTCGCCAGCGTGCGCGCTGTGCGGCCCTTGTCGCCGACCGCGTACCTGGGTAAACCCTTCAACGCCGAGCGCTTGCGTCTGCGCTTGCGCGACCTGTTGTCGGCCGAGGGCAGCGTGTACAGTGCGCCGCCGCCCTTGCTGGTCGACAGTTTGCCGGCCTACCTCGATGCCGTGCGCGAGGAGGGGCAGGGTGCGCCGTTATTGGCGGCGGTGCGCGACGCAGTGAGTCAGTGCCTGAGCAGTGATGCGCCCGATTTGCGCGAGTTGGAGAGAGCCTTTGCGCGCGACCCGCAGATCACTGCACGACTGATTGCCGCAGCCAATAGCGCAGCCCTGCATCAGGGCATGCCCTGCCAGACCCTGACCCAGGCCCTGACGCGTTTGGGTGTGTCGCGCACCCTGAATCTGGTGTTGGGCATGGCGGTGCAGCGCAATGCCATGCTCAGTGACCCGCGTCTGGCGCAACTGGCTGCGCTGACCTGGAGCGCTGCGCAACGCAGCGCCGAGGTGGCTCATTGGTTGGCCAGTGAGCTGGCCCTGGATGCCGAGTTGTGTTTTACCGCGGGGTTGTTGCACAACATCGGCGAACTGGCCTTGCTGCGTTGTCTGCAGGACTGGCAGGACGCCGGCGGCGCGCTCGGCGATGACGAAATCGACGAGACCATGCGCCGACGGGCTGCCAGCTTCGGTTCGGCATTGCGCATTCGCTGGCGTCTGCCGTTCGGCTTACGGGAGTTGATCGCGACCTTTTATCAGCTCAGCACCGGAGTGTTTTCCCGTGAGGCACTGGTGCTCAATCTGGCTGGACTAATAGTCAATTTACCGCTTGAGCAGACCCCCATCACCTTGCGCAACGCACGCAGTGCCAGGCTGTTAGGCCTGGATCCCGAATTGCTGGTACGTCTGCCGTCGTCTGCGTAGCGCGCAGGCTGAAGGTTCAGCGGCCCAGCAGGGTGCGGGCGAAGATCAGGGTGCCGAGGCCCCAGGCGGCGTTGACCAGAAAGCCGATCAGAAAGCGCCCTGGCAGCAACGCCGGGTCGAAGCCCATGCCCTTGAGCGGGAACACCACCAGCAGCGCCACGGCGGTCAAGGCGATGCCGCCGAACAGCAGGCCTTTCAGCCAGGGTTGTGGCAGGTCCGCCTGCCAGCGCAGCAGGCTGAGCATCAGCACGCCCCACACGCCACCCCAGAACGATGCGGAAATCCACGCCGGCACCCCCAGGGGCGCACTGGCATTGAGGTTGAAGGGCGCGAAAGGCACCACACCATAGGCGTGCAGCAGGCCCAACGCGGGTTGGTGAAAGAAGGGTACGGCGAGAAAGCCGGCAACGAAGAACAGACTCAGACGTAGCATGGGCAGGCTCCAGGGGGTAGAGGTGTTAGCCGATTCTGCCTTAACTGCCTAAGATGGCGATAAGCAATTGTCCAAGCTGTCGATCAGGCCCAGCTGTAACAAAAACACCTGGGCGTTCTCTACAGTGTGTATTCGCCAAGGAAAGTACCGTGCACGCCATGCTCCCCCTGCTCGACCAACTCGCCTTTCCGGCCATCCGCCGGGGTGTGTTGGAAGCTTTGCAGATCAATCTGACTTACCGCTGCAACCAGCGTTGCCTGCATTGCCATGTGAACGCAGGGCCGACACGTAGCGAGGCGATGACCGATGAGAGCCTGGCGCTGCTGCATCAGGTGATCGACGCTCATCCGGTGCATACCCTGGACCTGACCGGCGGCGCCCCGGAGATGCACCCGCGCTTTCGCGAGATCGTCGTGCATGCCCGGCGCGAGGGACTACGGGTGATCGACCGCTGCAACCTGACCATCCTCAGTGAACCCGGTTATGAGGACCTGGCCGAGTTTCTCGCCGAGCAGGGCGTGGAAGTCACCGCATCCTTGCCCTGCTACTCACGCGATAACGTCGACAAGCAACGCGGCGAGGGCGTGTTCGACGCCAGTATTCTCGGCCTACAGCGTCTCAATGCGCTGGGCTACGGCCAAGCGGGGAGCGGCTTGATCCTCAACCTGGTGTACAACCCGCAAGGTGCGAGTTTGCCGCCGCCCCAGCAGCAGCTCGAAGCCGATTACAAAAGCCATCTGGCGGAAGACTTCGGTATCCACTTCAATCACCTGCTGACCATCACCAACCAGCCAATCGCACGCTTCGGCAGCACCCTGGTCAGCAAGGGTCAGTTCAACGCCTACATGCAACTGCTGCGCGACAGCTACCGTGCGGAAAACCTCGCCGGGGTGATGTGCCGCAGCCTGGTCAGTGTCGATTGGCAGGGCTACCTGTACGACTGCGACTTCAACCAGATGCTCGACCTGCCGCTGGAGCTGCCGACGCAACTGATCGGTCGCCAGCGCGCCCATCTTCGCGACCTCCTCGGCACCACGCTGGAGGGCGATCCGATCGTCACTCGCGACCACTGCTTCGCCTGCACTGCCGGGCAAGGCTCCAGCTGTGGCGGCGCGCTCAACTCATAGGGGCCTGCAGGGCTTTAGTGGGTGCCACCATGCAGCCGGGCGGCGCGGTAGCGCCGGTGCGCCGAGCCGTCGCCCGCGCTACTGATCAACGCTTCGATTAAGGATAGTTTTATGCAACCCAACAGCGTTATCGGGCTGCTTTTCTGGGGTTTTCTACTGCTGTATGGCGTGCTTATGGTGCTGTTGTCGCCGCGTGCTGTGACCGTTGGCGGCTTCTTCAATGGCGAAGACAGCCAGGGCCGCAGCGCGGCGCCCTGGTTGCTCACCTCGAGCATCTTCATCAGCTGGATCTTTGCCAAGTCGGTGACCAACGCCGCCAATCTGGGGGCCAGCTATGGCCTGGTCGGCGGCCTGGCCTACGCCACCTACTGGCTGTCGATCCCCCTGGCCGGCTTCGTCATCTACCGCCTGCGCCGCCGTTATGCCGCCACCAGCCTGGTCAGCTTTCTCAGCAGTCACTATGGACGTGGCGCGGCACTGGCATTTTCCGCGGCGATCCTGATCCGCCTGTTCAACGAGGTGTGGAGCAACACCGCGGTGGTCGGCGGTTATTACGGCGACGCCGGTAGCCTCGAGTTCATCGGCGCGGCCTTGCTGTTCACCGCCGTGACCCTGGCCTACAGCCTGCGCGGCGGGCTGCGCAGTTCGATTCTCACCGACGCGGCGCAAGCGGCGATCTTCATCGTCGCCCTGATCTGGGTGCTCGGTCTGGTACTGCCGCAGCACTCGGCGCAGGAACTGGCCAGCACCAGTCACTGGGCGCTGGACGCCGGGGTCGACCTGTTGCTGGTCGCCGGCCTGCAGATCTTCAGTTATGGCTTCCATGACCCGGTGCTCACCGACCGGGGCTTCATCAGCGAGGAACGCACCATGCGCCGCTCCTTCGTGATCGCCGGGGTGCTCGGCTTCGGTGCCATCCTCGCCTTCAGCCTGATCGGCGTGCATGCCCAGCTTACCGGTCTGGCGGCCTCGGACAACGTGCCGGCGGCCCTGGCCAAGTCCCTCGGCGTGGCGGCGTTAATGGTGATGACCGTGGTGATGGTCTCGGCGGCCGGTTCGACCCTCGACTCGACTTTTTCCAGCCTGGCCAAACTGGCGGGGCGTGAGCTGCCGTCACTGGCCGGGCGTGATCTGGGACAGAAGGCCATCGGCGTCGGCATGGCAGTGATGGTGCTGTTCGCCTTGCTCGGCAACCTGCCGATGATTGCCGGCACCGACATTCTCAAGGCCACCACCATCAGCGGCACCATGGTCATCGGTTTGGCCCCGGTGTTCATCCTGCATGGCCTGGTGCGGCCGACCCGGCTGGGCTTTCATCTGAGCTTCTGGATCGGCCTGTTATTGGGACTGGCGCTGACCTTCGGCTGGATACCGTCCAGCTGGGCGATCGGTGAAGGCAAGTACGCCCTGCTGTTGGGGACTAATCTCTATGGTTTGCTGTTGTGCATCCTCGGCTACTTGTTACCGGGGCTTATTCATTCAACTGCACCCGCTAGGAGACTGTCATGACTCATCTGGTTCCTCGCCAAGCTGTTCCGGCCCTGAGCGTTGCGTTGATGCCCGAAGGGCAGTGGACACTGAATCAAGATAAACCGAAGAACTTCACCTTGCTGGTGTTCTACCGCGGCCTGCATTGTCCGATCTGCCGCAAATCCCTGCAGGAGCTCAATGGCCAGGTCGAGCGCTTCGCCGAGAAGGGCGTCGAGGTGATCGCCCTGTCCTGCGACAGCCGCGAGCGGGCAGAGAAGACCCAGGCCAGCTGGGCGATCGACAAGGTCCGCCTCGGCTATGGCCTGAGCCTCGACGAAGCGCGGCGCTGGGGCCTGTTCATCTCGGCGGCCAAGCCCGGCTCCGAAGAGCCGGCGCACTTCTCCGAGCCCGGCGTGTTTCTGCTGCGTCCAGATGGCACGCTGTACATGTCGTCGGTCAACAGCATGCCCTTCGCCCGTCCGCATTTCGACGAGATACTCGGCGCGGTGGACTACATCCTCAGCAACGATTACCCGGCGCGCGGAGAGGCCTGAGCATGAACCTTCGCCCCGGTCGTGACTGCCCGCTGGATTACCGCCTGGCGGCGGATGCCTTCGCCGGCCCGGCGCTGTTCGATTGCGACAGCCTGTACGTGGTCGGTGGTCTGTACGGCAATCGTCAGGCACTGGTTGCGTTGGAGGGCCTGCTGGCCGGCGAGCCGGGTGCGCGCGCGGTGTTCAACGGCGATGCCCACTGGTTCGACCGCGATCCCGCGCTGTTCAGCCTGATCGAGCGGCAGCTGCAAGAGCACCTGGCGTTACGCGGCAATGTCGAGACCGAACTGGGGCGCGAAGAAAACACCGGTGCCGGTTGCGGCTGTGCCTACCCCGAGACGGTCAGCGAACAGACCGTAGACTGGTCCAACGCCATTCACCGAACCCTGAGCGAGACGCTACAGGCCATTCCCGGCCTGGCCGGGGAGCTGGCGCAACGTCCCGCCTGCGCGGTGGTCGAGGTCGCGGGACAACGGGTGGCGATCAGTCACGGCGACGAGCGTTCGCTGGCCGGCTGGCAGTGCGCGCGCGAAGCCTTGCAGGACTCCGGGCGGCGCGCGCAGCTGAATGCCTGGCTGACTGAGCAACAGGTCGCCGTGCTGGCGACCAGTCACACCTGCGTGCCGGCGGCGCTGCAGCTGCCCGGCGGCGTGCTGATCAACAATGGCGCCGCGGGTATGCCGGTGTTTGCCGGCGCCCGCCATGGTCTGGTCAGCCGCATTGCCCGTACGCCGCATCCATTGGCGCTGTATCGTGCGCAGCACGCTGGCTTGTACATTGAAGCTGTGCCGTTGGCCTACGATCACGTGGCCTTTCTCAGCGAGTTTGATCGGCAGTGGCCGGCGCACAGTCCTGCCGCCCGTGCCTATCGTTTGCGTCTGCTCGAGGGCCCTGCCGATCTGCTTGATAGTGCATTGCTGGGCGGATTTCAGCGTTGCCAACCCACTCCCGTACAGGATGTCTGCTACTCATGAACCCCCGCAAACTCGCCGTCCTGGTGGTGATAGTCGCGCTGATCGGCAGCTTCTTCATCTTTGACCTTGGTCAGTACCTCAGCCTCGCAGCGCTCAAGGCCCAGCAGGCCGTGCTGAATGCCCAGGTAGCGGCCAACCCCTGGCAGGCGGCGGGACTGTTCTTTATCGGCTATGTCGCGGTCACCGCCCTGTCGTTGCCCGGCGCGGCCTTGATGACCCTGCTGGCGGGCGCGCTGTTCGGTTTGCTCGAGGGCTTGGTGTTGGCGTCTTTCGCCTCGACCCTGGGGGCCAGCCTGGCCATGCTCAGCAGCCGCTTCCTGCTGCGCGACTGGGTGCAGGGCAGCTTCGGCAAGCGTCTGGCCAGCATCGATGCCGGCGTCGAGCGCGAAGGCGCCTTCTACCTGTTCGCCTTGCGTCTGGTGCCGGTATTTCCGTTCTTCCTGATCAACCTGGCCATGGGCCTGACCAGGCTGCCGCTGCGCACCTTCTGGTGGGTCAGTCAGCTGGGCATGTTGCCGGGCACCCTGGTGTTCGTGAATGCGGGGCGTGAGCTGGGACAGCTGGAGTCGCTCGGTGGCATCCTCTCGCCCGGCCTGCTGGGGGCTTTTGTGCTGCTCGGACTGTTCCCGCTGGTCGCGCGCAAGCTGCTGGACCTGCTCAACGCGCGCCGGGTGTATGCCGGCTGGTCCAAGCCGAAGTCCTTCGACCGTAACCTGCTGGTGATCGGCGCCGGCGCCGGTGGTCTGGTCAGCGCCTACATCGCCGCGGCGGTAAAGGCCAAGGTCAGCCTGATCGAGAAGCACAAGATGGGTGGCGACTGCCTGAACACCGGCTGTGTGCCGTCCAAGGCACTGTTGCGTTCGGCCAAACTGGCCCATGAACTGAAACAGGGCGAGGCCCTGGGCTTTCGCGATGTCGGCGGGCGGGTGGATTTCCCCGCGGTGATGCAGCGTATTCAGCGGGTGATCGGCGACATCGAACCGCACGATTCGGTCGAGCGCTATACCGATCTCGGCGTCGAGGTGATTCAGGGCGAAGCGACCATCACCTCGCCCTGGACCGTCGAAGTCAACGGCCAGACCCTGAGCAGTCGCAGTCTGGTTATCGCCGCCGGGGCGCGCCCGCTGGTGCCGAACATCCCCGGCCTGGATCAGGTGCAGACCTACACCTCGGACAGCATCTGGGACCTGCGCGAGCAGCCGCGCTGGCTGCTGGTGTTGGGCGGCGGGCCAATTGGCTGCGAGCTGGCCCAGGCCTTCCAGCGCCTTGGCAGTCAGGTGATTCAACTGGAACTGGCCGAACGCCTGCTGCCGCGTGAGGACGCCGATGCCAGCGAGCTGCTGCTCAGCAGCCTGCGGGCCGATGGTGTCGATGTGCGCCTGCAACACAAGGCCGTGCGCTTCGAGCGAGTCAACGACGAGCAGCGCGTGGTCGCCCAGCGGCAAGATACCGGCGAGGAGGTGACCATCGCCTTCGATTGCCTGCTGCTGGCCCTCGGTCGCACCGCCAATGTCAGCGGTTACGGCGCCGAGGCCCTGGACTTGGCGGTGCGCGGCAACGGCACCCTGGAAACCGACGAGTACCTGGCCACCCGCTTCCCCAACATCTACGCGGTGGGTGATGTCACCGGGCCCTACCAGTTCACCCATGTGGCGGCGCACCAGGCCTGGTATGCGGCGGTCAATGCGTTGTTCCGCGGCTTCAAGCGCTTCAAGGTGGATTACCGGGTGATTCCTTACTGCACCTTCACCGCCCCGGAAGTGGCGCGGGTCGGCCTCTCGGAAGGTGAAGCGCAGCAGCAGGGCGTCGCCTACGAGGTGACCCGCTACGGCATCGACGACCTCGACCGGGCGATCGCCGACGAGGCCGCCGAGGGTTACGTCAAGGTGCTCACCGAGCCGGGCAAGGATCGTATCCTCGGCGTGACCATAGTCGGCGAGCATGCCGGCGAGCTGCTCGCCGAATACGTGCTGGCGATGAAGCACAAGCTCGGCCTGAACAAGATCCTCGGCACCATCCACAGCTACCCGACCATGGCCGAGGCCAATAAATACGCGGCCGGCGAATGGAAGCGTGCACATGCCCCGCAAGGTCTGCTGCGCTGGGTCGAGCGTTTTCATACATGGCGCAGAAACTGATGCGCGGACTCTGTTGTGTCCTGCTGCTGTCGGCGCCGTTGGCCCTGGCAGGGCCGTCTGAGCCAGGCAACCAGCTGGCGCCCTGGACCGCCGGGCCGCCGGCTGCCGAGTGGTCGACGCCCTGGCGGGTGGCGGATATCCCCGAGCTCAAGGCGCCGCAGCGCAGCCTGGTCGAGCAGGACGGTCGCAGGGTGTTGCGGGTCGAGGCCGATACCGCAGCCGGCGGGCTGCTGCATCCGCTTGATCTGCCCGGTGATCGACCCTGGCAGCTGAGCTGGCAATGGCGCAGCGAGCAGCGCCTGGAGCAGGCGCGCTTCGCCAGCCGCGAGGGCGACGACTATGCCGCGCGGGTCTATGTGTTGCTGGACTATCCGCTGGATAGCCTGGACTTCCTGACCCGGCAGAAGCTGCGCCTGGCGCGTACCTTCTACGACTCCAGTTTGCCGGCAGCGACCCTCAGCTACGTCTGGGACAATCGCGTGGCGCCCGGCACCCATGCCCGCAGCGCCTACACCGAACAGGCCGAGATGCTGGTGCTGCGCGGACCCGAGGCGCCGCTTGGGCAGTGGCTGACGGAGACCCGCGACCTGCGTAGCGATGCCATCGCCGCCTTCGGCAGCGCGCCGTCACGGATACTCGGGGTGGTGTTCGCCGCCGACAGCGACAACACCGGCGAGCGCGTCGAGAGTTATTTCGCCGAGCCGCGCTTGCACCTCAAGCAACCTTGAGCGCACGCCTGGCAAGCCAGCCCTGCCGTCCACGGCATGGACCAGAGAGTCAGTCGTTGTGCGCCCTGTATCAGCCTCTTGTGAATAGGCGCGAATCGCTGGCGGTCATTCCCCGATCCTCTACTTGGCGATGCACCCGGTTTGCCGGTAGGGTTCATTGACCTGCCACCCTGTTGACTGGACGCGCCAACCTGGATGATTGCCAAACCCGCTAACCTGGCCAGCTGGATCGGCCAGACGCCGAGCCAGTACCGCGACGGACTCAAGCCCGCATGAGCCATTACGATTTAATCCTGATCGGTGCCGGCCACGCCCACCTCGGCGTATTGCGCCGCTGGGCCTTGGTCGAGCGGCCACCGGGGCGCATTGCCTTGCTCAGTGCCGGACATGACGCCTGGTACTCGGGCATGTTGCCGGGTCTGTTGGCCGGGCGCTTCAGCGCCGACGATTGCCGGATCGAGTTGGCGCCACTGTGCCGCGCGGCCAAGGTCGAACTGATCGTTGCCGAGGCTCAAGGCTTGTCGGCGGCGCAACAGCAGGTGGAGCTGGCTGATGGCCGTATGCTCGGCGCCAGTTGGCTGTCGCTGAACGTTGGCGGCCAGGTCGCCCAGCCGCCGCAACAGGGTGCGGATATGCAGTTGTTGGCAGTCAAACCCTTCGCCGACTTTCTCGCCGGCTGGCAGGCCTGGCAGGCAGAACCGCAGCCATTGGCGATTCTCGGTGGCGGTGCGGCCGGGGTCGAGCTGGCGCTGGCGCTGGCCGACCAGGTGCCGCAATTGGCGCTGTTCTGTGCCGGCACGTTGCTCGCCGGGCACAATGCGGGCCTGCATCTGCGCGCGCTGGGGCATCTGCGGCAGCGCGGGGTGCAGGTGCGCGAAAATTGCCCGATCGAGCGAGTCGACGAGGATTGCCTGATCAGCGGGGAGGTGCCGGTCTGGCGTGGCCACCGCCTGCTCCTGGCCAGCGGTGCGCAGGCCTTGCCGTGGCTGGCGCAGAGCGGCCTGAGCTGCGATCAGGGCGGCTTCGTGCAGATCGGCGCGAGCCTGCAGAGCCTGTCCCATCCCCAGCTATTTGCCGTCGGCGACTGCGCCAGCTTGCCGGGTGCGCGCAAGAGCGGGGTGTATTCGGTGCGTCAGGCGCCCGTGTTGGCGGCCAACCTCAATGCCGTGCTGCGTGGCCTGCCGCTGCGCGCCTACCGTCCACAACGGCAGAGCCTGGCGCTGCTCGCCACCGGCGATGGCGGCGCCTTGCTTGGCTGGCGCGGTTGGAGTGCCGGTGGGCAGTTCTATGGGCGCTGGAAGGATTATCTGGATCGCGGGTTTATTCGGCGGCACCGCTTTTCCGGCTAGGTTCTGTTGACCCAGGGCTGTGCGACCAAAGTGTGATGGTCGAGCGCGGTTGGACGTGCTCGAATCGGCCCTGCGCGAACGTCAGCCTCGCCGGAGTGGATGGCCCGGCTAGAGCCGCGCCGACCAGCCCCCGCTAGCTGACCGGACAGCCGAAGAGCCTGTGCACACCCGGTGCCTCTGTCATCGGCATAGCCCGAATAAGAATAATGAGGACTGCCATGAGTACTGCCGTTATCCGCCAGCCGAAGGCCTGCCTGTTGCATGCATTGGCACTGGCTGCATTGCTGCTGACGTATCAACAGCTGCAACTGTCGCCCTATGTAGCCATGCCGGCCGTGTTGCTGCTGGCGCTGTGGCCCTGGCTGGGGCCATGGCAACGTCGGGCGGAAGATGACGCGACAGCTAGCGCCTCCGCCGAGCATTTCTCCGAACTCAGCCGCAGCCTGTCCCAGCACACCTGCCATAACGCCCTGTCCGCCGCCCAGGTGGCGCATGCGGTGCAGCAACTGGCGGACAAGTTGCAGTCGCAGTTGAGCGCGATCGAGCAGATCGGTGAGGGCGCCGATGCCATCACCGACACCGAGCAGGACAGCGCGCAGCGCGCCGAGCAGACCCTGGCAGCCGCGCAACGCGTGCGCCAGAGCAGCGCCACAGGCCAGCAGGAGTTGCAACTGGCGATCGGCCGGATGCAACAGCTCAGTGCGCAGACCGCCGCCAGCCGCGAGTTGATCGATGGCCTGAGCAGCCGCACCGAGCAGATCGAACAGGTCACCCAGGTGATTCAGTCCATCGCCAGCCAGACCAATCTGCTGGCGCTCAATGCGGCCATCGAAGCGGCCCGTGCCGGCGAGCAGGGCCGCGGTTTTGCGGTGGTCGCCGACGAGGTGCGCAATCTCGCCGCGCGTACCGCCAGCGCTACCGAGGAAGTCGGTCAGATGGTCAGCGACATTCGCCAGCAGAGTGCGGCAGTGGTCAGCCATATTCAACAGCAGGCCAATGAACTGGATCAAGCCGCCGGACAGATCGAGCAAACCGGCGAACAGCTGCAAGGGATTGCCGAGTTGGCCGTGGATGTGGAGAGTCAGGTCGCGCAGATCAGTGCCGGCACGGCGAACAACCATGAGCGTCTGGCCAGCCTGCTGGTCGCCGTGGAACAACTGCGCAGTGACGTGCGCGCCAGCGAGGGCCAGACCCGCCAGCTGGGCGGCGCCGCCGAACAACTGGTCGGCCAGGCGGAAACGGTCAGCGAGCAACTCGCCGGCGTCGGCCTGGACGACTATCACCAGCGCATCTACGACCTCGCCCGCGAGGGCGCGGCGGCGATCAGCGCGCAGTTCGAGGCGGACATCCAGGCCGGACGCGTCAGCCTTTCCGACCTGTTCGACCGTCAGTACCAAGCGATTGCCAACAGCTTTCCGGCCAAGTACACGACCCGTTTCGACCGCTATGCCGACCAGGTCCTGCCGGGCATCCAGGAACCGTTGTTGAGGCGTCACCCGGGCCTGGTCTTCGCCATCGCCAGTACTCCGGAAGGCTACGTGCCGACCCACAACCAGGCGTTCAATCATCCGCCGGTCGGTGATCGCGTAGTGGATACCGCGAAGAGCCGCAGCAAGCGCCTGTTCAACGACCGCACCGGTATTCGCTGTGGTAGCCATCAGCAACCCCTGCTGCTGCAGACCTACACGCGTGACACCGGTGAACTGATGCACGACCTCTCGGTGCCGATCCAGGTGCAGGGGCGTCATTGGGGCGGCCTGCGTCTGGGCTACAAGCCGGAGTCGGCGAGAGATCGTCCTAGCTGCGCAGCCGGCTAATGTTTAGCCTGCTCGTAACTGAACATGTAAAGAATCGGATTTAAAGCGTGCGGGCTGCTGTGCGAGCCTCTTCGCCCATGAGTTCGTCCGCGCATTGTCCCATCCCGCCTGTGTTTTTCCCGTCGTTACGGGAGCGCACCCATTTCGGCGCAGCTCGAACCAACCCCCTCCTGCCTGCAATCCTGGCCTTCTGGGCGCTCTGGCATTGTCGCCATGCGCGCCCGCCGGATGCCGCTCTCGTCGCTATCTGAACGCCTCGGCTGCACCCGCCCGCAGCCCTTCCGATACCTGTGATCCCGCCGCCGTGCCTGCCTTTGGGCAGACGTATCGCCGGCTGGACAGTGCGCCTTCCGGCGCTAACGAGAGCCCACATGCCATTCGCCTCCGTGCAGCACGCCCAGGATTTCCTGACGCAGAACCCCGATATCGAACTGTTCGAATTGTTCATTCTCGACGCCAACGGTGTGCCACGCGGCAAGCTGTTACACCGCGAGGAACTGTTGGCCGTGTACCAGAGCGGCCGGCCGCTGCCCAGCACCATCCTCGGCCTGAGCATCAACGGCGATGACGTCGAAGATTCCGGCCTGGTCTGGGACGTCGGCGACATCGACTGCCGCGCCTACCCCCTGGCCGGCAGTCTGGTGCGCATGCCCTGGCGGCAGATTCCCACCGCCGCGCTGCAAGTCAGCATGCACCCGAGCGAGGGCATGCCGGCCACGGTCGCCGATCCGCGGCATCTGCTGAGCCGGGTGATCGAGGGGCTCAAGGCCGAGGGTTATCACCCGGTGATGGCCTGTGAGCTGGAGTTCTATCTGCTCGACCAGCAGCGCGATAGCCAGGGTCGCCCGCAGCCTGCGCTGGATGCCGACGGCGGCCGCCCGCGCAGCACCCAGGTCTACGGCTTGCGCGAGCTGGAGCAGATCGAGCCGTTCCTCGCCGACCTCTACGCCGCCTGCAAGATGCAGGATATTCCGGCGCGCACGGCGATTTCCGAATACGCCCCGGGCCAGGTGGAGATCACCCTGGAGCATGGCGACGCGCTCGCGGCGATGGACCAGGCCGTGCGTTACAAGCGCCTGGTCAAGGGTGTGGCGCACAAGCACGGGATGCAGGCCTGCTTCATGGCCAAGCCCTACGACCACCTGGCCGGCACGGGCATGCACATGCACGTCAGCCTGGCCGATGCCGAGGGTCGCAACCTGTTCGCAGGCGAGCCGGATGACCTCGGCGGGCCGGCCGGCACCCTGCTCAAGCAGGCGGTAGGCGGCATGCTCGCCAGCCTGCTCGACTCGTTGCTACTGTTCTGCCCCAACGCCAACTCCTACCGGCGCTTTCAGGCCAACAGCTACGCGCCGCTGGCACCCACCTGGGGCATCGACAACCGCACCGTCAGCCTGCGCGTACCCGGTGGTCCGGCGGCCAGCCGGCACATCGAACACCGCATCTGCGGCGCCGACGCCAATCCTTACCTGGCCGCCGCGGCGATCCTCGCCGGCATCCACCGTGGCATTCGCGAGGACATCGACCCCGGCGCGCCGGTTGAGGGTAACGGTTATGCCCAGGCCAAGACGCTGTTGCCGACCGACTGGCTGACCTCGCTGCAAGCGCTGGAGCGCTCCGAATGGGCGCGCGAGGCTCTGGGCGAGGCATTCCTCAAGGTCTATCTGGCGGTCAAGCGTGCCGAGTATCGCCAGTTCATGGCCGAGGTGGGTGAGCAGGACTGGCGCTGGTACCTGACCCAAGCCTGAGCCTAATGCGATGGATGTCCCCGGATTGCATCCGGGCTACGTCAGTCAAGCCGTGCAGTAGCCCGGATGCAATCCGGGACGCAAACACATAGATCAAGCGCCGCGGTCCAGGCCGGGGTGCATAAATCGAGGACTTCTCCATGACCGCCGCTCTCAATGCCGTTATCCCCGCAGCCGAGCGCTGCCCGTCCTATTACAGCGCCAGCCTCAACCAGGAAACCGACTACCCGACCCTGCAGGGCCAGGTCAGTGTTGATGTGGTGATCATCGGTGGTGGCTTCACCGGCGTGGCCAGCGCCGTGGAACTGGCCGAGCGTGGTCTCAAGGTGGCCATAGTCGAGAGCCACAAGATCGGTTGGGGCGCCACCGGGCGTAACGGCGGCCAGGTCACCGGCAGCCTCTCGGGCGACGGCGCCATGCGCAAGCAGATGCGCAACCGACTCGGCGCCGAGGTCGACGACTTCATCTGGCAGCTGCGCTGGCGTGGCCAGCAGATCATCCAGCAGCGCGTGGCCAAGTACGCGATCCACTGCGACCTCAAGCACGGCCATCTGCACGCCGCCTACAAGCCCAGTCATATGCCGGGTCTGCAGGCCGACTACGAGGAGGCCGTGCGCCGTGGCATGGCAGACGAGGTCAGCCTGCTCGACGCCGACGGCGTGCGCGCGCATCTGGACAGCGAGCTCTACTGCGGCGCGATCAAGAACAACCGTAACCTGCACCTGCACCCGCTGAACCTGTGCATCGGCGAGGCCAAGGCGGCCGAGAGCCTCGGTGCGCTGATCTTCGAGCATTCCGAGGTGCTGCAGATCGTCCACGGCGCCAACCCCGCGGTGATCACCGCCCAGGGCCGGATCGACGCCAAGCAGGTGCTGCTGGCCGGCGATGTCTATCACAAGCTGGAGCCGCAGAAGCTCAAGGGCATGATCTTCCCGGCCATGGGTGGCATCGTCACCACCGCGCCGCTGGGCGAGCTGGCCAAGCAGATCAACCCGCACGACCTGGCCGTTTACGACTGCCGCTTCGTCCTCGACTATTACCGCCTGACCGCCGACGGCCGTCTGTTGTTCGGCGGCGGCTGCAACTACTCGGGGCGCGACTCGCGGGACATCGCCGCCGAGTTGCGTCCGGCCATCGAGCGCACCTTTCCGGCGCTCAAGGGCGTGCCGATCGATTTTCAGTGGAGCTGCGCCATGGGCATCGTGGTCAACCGCATCCCCCAGCTCGGCAAGTTGTCGGACAACGTCTGGTACTGCCAGGGCTACTCCGGTCATGGCATCGCCACCAGTCACATCATGGGCGAGGTGATGGCCAACGCTCTGACCGGCAGTCTGGAGAAGTTCGACACCTTCGCCGCCTGCTCGCACATCAAGGTGCCGCTGGGCGATGTGCTCGGCAACCCGATGCTGGCGGTGGGCATGTGGTACTACCAGTTGCTGGAAAAACTGCGCTGAGACGGGGGCGCTGCTGGGTTTCGCTGCGCTCTACGCCAGCCTGCAATTGAGGTTCATTGCGCGGCCTGGCGCAGGCGCTGGAGGTCGAGGATTTCGATTTCGCCGTAGCTCAGGTGGAGGATGCCTTGGGCTTCCAGCTCCTTGAGGATCTGGTTGGTGGTCTGCCGGGAGAGCGCCAGCATCAAGGCCAGCTGTTCCTGCGCCAGGTGAATGACTGGGCGCGGGCCGCTGGCTTCGCCGTAGTTGTCGGCCATCAGCAACAGGCGCCGGGCCAGGCGTGGCGCGGCCGGCAGCAGGCTGATCTCTTCCAGGGCGATAAAGGTCAGGCGCAGTTTCTGGCTCATCAGCAGGGCGAAGTCACGCCAGTACTGCGGCTGCTGGTCGAGCAGAGCGAGCAGGCGAGCCTGGGGCACCCACAGCAGGGTGCAGGCTTCTGCGGCAAAGGCGTCGTGCGTGCGTGGCAGGCCATCGAACAGGGATATCTCGCCAAACCAGTAGGGCGGCTCGACCAGGGTCAGCAGCGCCTCCTTGCCGCTTTGGTTGACCGCGCCAATGCGCATGGCGCCCGCCACCACGGCGTACAGGCCGCTGGGTTGATCGCCGCGGCGGAACAGTCGCTGTCCTGGGGACAACTGCTGCACCTGGGCGATCTCCAGCAGGACCTCCTGCAAACGGGCGGGCAGGGCACTGAACCAGTGGCCTTCGAGCAAGCGGGCGCGGTAGCTGTGGGGATCGTGCATGCGCTTCTCCAGGGTTTGTCGGCTAGCTGACAGAGCGCCGTAGCGAGTCGGGGCCACTATCGTCGGACCTGTCATGCACGAGAGCAACTCCGATGAAAACCCTGATCGATCATCTGGCCCAGTACGCGGCCTATCACCGCGACCGGCGCAATATCCTCAGCCACTTTTTCGGCGTGCCGCTGATTGTGCTGGCGGTGGCGGTGTTGCTCTCACGTCCCGCCGTCGAGGTGCTGGGCCTGTGGCTCTCGCCGGCGACCCTGAGTGCCTTGGCCGTGGGCGTATTCTACCTGCGCCTGGATCTACGCTTCGGCCTGTTGATGGCGGCGTTGCTCGGGCTTTGCCTGTGGGGCGCTCAGGTATTGGCCGGGCAAGCGACCCTGGTCTGGCTGGGCAGCGGGTTGGCGTTGTTCGTGATCGGTTGGTTGATCCAGTTCATCGGTCATTACTACGAGGGGCGCAAACCGGCGTTCGTCGACGATGTCATGGGTTTGCTGATCGGCCCGCTGTTCGTCGTGGCGGAAGCGGCGTTCCTCCTCGGCCTGCGCCGGGAGGTGGAGGATGAAGTGGTGCGGCGTGTGGGACCGACCTGCATCCGCGCCAAGCATGCAAGTGCCCACGAGCGCCGGCCTAACTGATTTGATGCGTGCGACGCGCAACCTCATAGGTCGGGTGAGCGGCGCAGGCCACGGAGGTATAGGCGATAGATTTCTGAACGCCGCTTAACCCCGCACTGCGTCGCTCCTCGTGCCTTGCCTCGCGCAAAAACAGGCTACGGCGCGGCCGCGAATGAAACGGCAACAGACCCTAGTGCATCGCCATCCACTGTTTGCTCATGGCGCGGCTGTGGCGATCTACGGTGATAGGCGCGAAGGGCCTGCCGGAGACGCTGGCCAGGGTGTTGCTCTTGCTGTTCATGTCGCTGATTGCAGCCTTGAGGTATTCCCAGCGTATTTTCATCTTGCCGATGGCCGGGTCGCTTTTGCCGTCCAGCGCCGCCAGCTCCTGATCGATCGAGGGCACCAGCAGACGTTCGTCCTGGCCGAGGTAGGTGTCCGGTTGTTCACGGGCGATTTCGAACGTGCCGATATAAGAGCGGCTGAGGTATTGCACCGCGAGGTATTCGACCTTGGCAGGCAGCTCGCTGCCGGCCTCGTGCGGCAGTTGGCGCGCGGCGTGGAGAAATTCACGCAACGCCTTGCTCAATTCTTGCGGGTAACCCCAGGGCACATCTTCCTCATTGGGGCCAAAGGAAACACCACGACGCAGTTGTGTAACCAGTTCGAGGTGGCTGCTGCGCAGTCCATCGCTGGTCTGCGGCAGGCTCTGGATCGCGGCTGCCAGCAGCTGAAGGTCGCTTTCCAGGCGCTCCTTGTGGCTCTTTTGCAGGCCTTCGCCGCGTAACAGCATGAGGCTGCTGGTGGCGCGGCTGGCGAAGACCTGAACCTGCTCCTGCGGGCTTGCCGCTTCGGCGAAGGCCAGGGGTGAGAGGCCGGCGAGCAGTCCGAGCGTGCAGATAAAGATATTACGGAACAATG
Source organism: Pseudomonas taeanensis MS-3 (assembly GCF_000498575.2). Taxonomy (GTDB): domain Bacteria; phylum Pseudomonadota; class Gammaproteobacteria; order Pseudomonadales; family Pseudomonadaceae; genus Aquipseudomonas; species Aquipseudomonas taeanensis. The sequence continues at coordinate 466,589 of NZ_AWSQ01000001.1, read as the reverse complement.
GCTTACAGAACATTCCGGGGCGCTCCTTATTGTTTTTGTGAGCAGTACGGATAACCGTTGGCGCTGGTAAACGCCGTGCATAGCCTACTGCGTCGGCACCTGAGTGAAATTAGCCGAAAGAGTGATTTCGCCGGAAATCTGCTCGGCGCGAAGGCTGGCCAGGCGCGGCTTGAGCGGCAACGCAGTATCGGGGCCGCAAATGCCGAAATTGACTAATTGAACTAGCCGCGCAGGCCACTAGATCTTGCGCCAGACGCTGGCCAGCCAGGGCTGCTGCTCGCGCGGCAGTCCGGCTGGTCGGTAGTAGTGTTCCAGTTCGACGAAGCCCGTGGCGCTGAGCTGCGCGTGCCAGCTGGCGAGGTCGTGGTAGGCGCCGTAGCGTTCGCCGTGCCAGCCCTCCTGATTCTCCCCGCGCGGGTTGGAGCTGAACAGCACGCCGCCGGGCTTGAGGCTGGCATGCAGCTGACGCAGCACTTGTGGTAGCTCCTGGCTAGGCACATGGAACAGCACGGCATTGGCGAAAATACCATCGAAGTGTGCGGCCGGCAGCTCGAGTTCGAGGAAGTTCTGCAGCCAGACTTCGCAGCCGCTGTCGGCACGGGCCATTTCGACGAAGCGCGGGCAGCCGTCCAGGCCGATGGCGGTGTGGCCCAGGGCGCGGAAGGTCTTCAGGTCACGGCCGGGGCCGCAGCCGAAATCGAGAATCCGGTAAGGCGGCTGACCCTGGATATGCCGCAGCAGGGCGGCGATGTTCTGGCTGACATCGTGATCGCGGGTGCCCTCGCGAAAGTCCTCGGCACGTTGGTTGTAGTGCTGCAGGGTCAGGGCGGCGATGCTGTCCAGTTCGTGCTGCTGCAATTTCATGGCGGGGCTCGTGGGCTGAACCTAGGGCTCTGATACCCGAGACTTATACCGAAGTCGCCCAAGGGGCGAAATAGCCGGGCGACTCGCTGCGTCGTTCAGGCGTCGCATGTATTGCGCCACAAGTAGTTCATCGGCGCAGGTTATAGTGCGCCGGACCAACATTGAGTGGATGCGTTTTCGATGCCTGCGCCGCACGCCGAGCATGATGCCCCAAAAGCCGTGAGCCTGTTCGAGGCCTTCCTGTTCTGGTTGAAGCTCGGGCTGATCAGTTTCGGCGGCCCGGCCGGACAGATCGCCATCATGCATCAGGAACTGGTGGAGAAGCGCCGCTGGCTGTCAGAGCGGCGCTTCTTGCACGCGTTGAATTACTGCATGTTGCTGCCGGGACCGGAAGCGCAGCAGTTGGCCACCTACATCGGTTGGCTTATGCACCGCAGCTGGGGCGGGGTGATGGCCGGGGTGCTGTTCGTGTTGCCCTCGCTGTTCCTGCTGATCGGCCTGTCCTGGGTGTATATCGCCTTTGGCGACGTACCGCTGGTGGCGGGGATCTTCTATGGGATCAAGCCGGCAGTGACTGCCATCGTGGTCCAGGCGGCCCATCGCATTGGCTCGCGGGCGCTGAAGAACAATTGGCTGTGGGGCATCGCAGGCGCCGCCTTTGTGGCGATCTTCGCCCTCAATCTACCCTTCCCGTTGATCGTCCTGGCCGCCGGAGCGCTCGGTTACCTGGGCGGGCGTCTGCTGCCGGAGGCGTTCAGCGTCGGAGGTGGGCATGCGGTGACGGATAAGTCCTTCGGTCCGGCGCTGATCGACGACCATACGCCGACGCCCGCCCATGCCCGCTTTCGCGCTTCACGTCTGCTGCTGTTGGGGCTGGTCGGCGCGCTGCTGTGGCTGCTGCCGATGGGGCTGTTGATCGGGCTGTACGGCTGGGAGGGCACTCTGACGCAGATGGCCTGGTTCTTCACCAAGGCCGCGCTGCTGACCTTCGGCGGCGCCTATGCGGTGTTGCCCTACGTCTACCAGGGGGCCATCGGTCATTACGCCTGGCTGACCCCGACGCAGATGATTGATGGTCTGGCTCTGGGTGAAACCACCCCGGGGCCGCTGATCATGGTGGTGGCGTTCGTCGCCTTCGTCGGCGCTTATGTGCAGCAGCTGTTCGGCCCGGAGCAGGTGTTTATTGCCGGCGCGCTGGCGGCGACTCTGGTCACCTGGTTCACCTTCCTGCCGTCGTTCCTGTTCATCCTGGCTGGCGGGCCACTGGTGGAGTCGACCCACAACGAGCTGAAATTTACCGCGCCGCTGACCGGCATCACTGCCGCAGTGGTTGGGGTGATTCTCAACCTGGCGCTGTTCTTCGGTTATCACGTGCTCTGGCCGGAAGGCTTCGCGGGGCGCTTCGACTGGCCATCGGCACTGATCGCCCTGGGCGCGGCCGTGGCGCTGCTGCACTTCAAACGCGGGGTGATCGAGGTGATCGGCGCCTGCGCCGGGGTGGGGCTGCTGGCTCACCTGTTTCTGCTCTGAACTGCGGCGCTGAGGCTCGTCAGGCGCGCACGCCTGCCAGCGGCGCGCCCGGTTGCGAGTGGTGGCCGCTGCCGGGCTGAGCGCGCTGAGGCCTACGCTTTAATCGGCCTGGCAGACCCGGTCGCGCCCCGACTCTTTCGCGGCATACAGCGCCCGGTCCGCGCGTTCCAGCAGTTCGCTGGCGCTGATGTCGGCATCGGTGCAGGAAATACCGGCGCTGAGGGTGACCGCGAACTCCGTGCCTTCGACGATAAAACGCAGATCGGCGAAGCGTTGGCGGATCTCATCGATTATCCGCTGGGCTTGCTCGGGCGGGCACTCGGGCAGCACCGCGAGGAATTCCTCACCGCCATAGCGGCCCAGGCTGTCGACTCGGCGCAAGCGCTGGCGCAGCAGGTTGGCCAGGGCACGGATAACGTTGTCGCCGGCGGGGTGGCCGTAACTGTCATTGACCTTCTTGAAGTGATCGATATCCAGCATCACCACGCTGGCTTGGCTGCCGCCGCGCAGCGCCCGCTCCAGCTCGATGGCCACCTGCTCCTTGATATCGGCGTGTTTGAGCAGCCCGGTCAGGCTGTCGCGCGACAGCGCATTGCTCAGCAGGCGGGCGCGCTGGGCACGGGCGAATACCGCGGCGACCAGGGCGTTGTCGGAAATCGGTTTGGTGACGAAGTCGTCTCCGGCCTTGAGCAGTGCACTCATCTGCCGGCTGATATCGGTTTCCGCCGACAGGTAGATGATCGGTACCCGTAGCCAGTCGTCGTTAAGGCGGATGATCTGCGCCAGTTCGGGGCCGGTGCAGCCCGGCATGTTGACGTCGAGCAGGACCACCTCGGGGTTGAACGTGCGCATGTGGCTGAAGATGTCGGCCGGGTCGTTGAGCGCTTCCACCAGCATGTTGGCGCTGCGCAGTACCAGGCTGTAGCGGCTGGCCAGCTCGCGGTCATCGTCGACGATCAGCACCCGGTAAGGTTCGCCATATTGCTGGGCGAAGCAGCGCTCCAGGCGGTTTTCCAGCTGGGGAATATCCACCGGCTTGCTGAAGAAACCCATGGCACCAGCGCGCACGGCTTCGAGCTGGGTGGTGAAGTCGTCCTGGGTAGTGATTACCAGCAGCGGCAAGGGTTCGTCCAGGCGCTGCTGCAGGGCGGCTGCGTAGTTCAGGCCGGTTTGCGCCTCGCCGGGCAGGTTGACGTCGATCACCAGGGCATCCGGTAGCTGTCGTTGCAGCGCGGCGTCGAGATCGGCGATACGGGTGAAGTGCTCGGCCTGATAACCGAAGTTGCTCAGGGTCAGGCGCATGTTCTCGCCGATAGTCGGCTCGTCTTCGAGGATGTAGATGCAGTGGGTCGCCGAGCTCGACTTGGCGGTTTTCGGCGTGGCAGGCGTACTCTCCTGTGCCAGCTCGATCTGGAATTGCTGTTGGCTGAGCTGTTGCAAGTCCGCGATAAAGTCGTGCAGGCCCTGCTGTTCTTGCTGCAGGGCGTCCAGCCAGCGAATGGCCTGCTGCTCTAACGCTTGGGTGCGCTGGCCGAGGCTGACGAAACCGAAGGTGCCGGCGGCGCCGGCCAGTTTGTGCAGCTGATCGCGCAGGCTGAGCAGATGCTGGCGCTGACTTTCCTGATCGTTGGCGTCGCGCAACAGTTGCGCCTTGCCGGCCAGTTCGGGCAACTCCTGAGCCAGGCGTTCAGCAAACTGTGCACTGAGTAGTTGCAAATGACGTTGCAGGTCGTTGCTGGGTTCAACCACGGGCTTGGCTCCAGATTCGCCGAACCTGTTCGGCCAGCTGCATGGGGTCGAAAGGTTTGATGATCACGTCGCGTGCCCCCAGGCTGCGGTAGTGCTCGATCTCGGCAGGCTGCACCTTGGCGGTCATGAAGGCCACCGGGATCTGCCCGATGTCGATCAGTGCGGAAATCTTCTTCAGCGTCTGCGGACCATCCATGCCGGGCATCATTACATCCAGCAGGATGAAATCCGGGGCGAAGCCCTGGACCTGGTCGAGGGCATCCTGTCCAGAGGAGCAACTGAGGACTTTGAAGCCGCCCACCGCTTCCAGGGCGACCTTGGCCACTGCCTGGATCGACGGGTCATCTTCCACATGTAGGATTCGAGTCAGTTCATGCATGCCGATTCTCCTTGGCGGGCAACAAGCGTCCGAGCAGTTGCAGAAAGTGTTGCGCATCAATGCGTGATTTGGCCAGCGCGGCCTCGACTTGGCCGATCTGTTCACTGGGCAGTTCATGGGCGGACAGTACCACTACAGGCAGGCCAGGGTGGTGCTGGTGCAGTTCGTCGAGCAGTTCCAGGCCATTGCCGTCGGGCAGACTGAGGTCGAGCAACACCAGATCAAAGTTGCCTTGGGCTAGCTGCTGGCGGGCCTGGGCGAGGCTGCTGGCGGAGACAAAGTCGGCAAGCGCGCGACCTTGTTCGGCAATGACCTGACGCAGGTCGGCATCGTCTTCAATATGCAACACCCGCGTTTTCGTTGGAAAGCCATGCAGCGCCTGAGCAAGGCTGGCCAACAGGCGCTGTTGGTCAATCGGTTTATCCAGCCAGTCGACGGCTTGAAAACCGCCATTCAGACTGAGGCGTCCCGCATCGCTGGCAGCGGAGATCACCAGCACCGGCAAGGTAAGGGTTGCCGGGTCGTCGCGCAGCTCGCGGATCAGCTGCAGACCGCTGCCATCCGGCAGGCGCAGGTCCAGGGTCAGCGCATCGAAATGCTGCTTGGCCAGCAGCACGCGCGCTTCATCGAGGCTGGCGGCGAGCATCACCCGATACCCGGCACGCTGCAGCAGCAGGCGCAGCAGATGGGCAATATCCGGCTCGTCTTCGACTACCAGCAGCCAGGGGCTGCTACTGTCCTCGGGAAGTGTGGTGACGGCTGAGCTTTCCACTACCGGCAGCTCGCACCAGAAGGTCGCACCCTGGCCTTCTACCGAATCGAAACCAATCTGCCCGCTCATGCGCTCGATCAGCTCCTTGCTGATGGCCAGGCCGAGGCCGGTACCGCCCTTTTGCCGGCTGTCGCTGGCGTCGGCCTGGGAGAACTTCTGGAATATTCCGGCGTGAAACGAGAGTGGAATACCCGGCCCCAGGTCACTGACGCTGATCCGCAGCCGGTTGCCGTGCAGCGTGCTGTGCAGGCGCACCTGGGCACCCGCTGGGGAGAACTTGATGGCATTGGAGAGGAAGTTGGCCAGGACCTGCTGCAGGCGCATGGCATCGACGCGCAAGTGGACCGGCGGGCACTCCTCCAGTATCAGTTGCACGCCATGCTGGTCGGCGTAGGCCTGGTTGCTGGTCTGGCTGTCGTTGAGCAGGCTGGCCAGTTCATGACTGTGCAGGTCGAAGGTCATCTTGCCGGCGACCAGTTTGTCCATGTCCAGCAGGTCGTTGATCAGATGGCTCAGGCGCAGGCTGTTGTGGTGCGCAATGTCGAGCATGTGTTGCATGCTGGCGGGCACCTCACCCAGGGCACCGCCATTGATCAGACCCAGCGAACCGGCAATCGAGGTCAGCGGGGTGCGCAGTTCATGGCTGACGGTGGAGACGAACTCTCGCTGGATGCGTTCGATACGCTTGCGTTCGGTGATGTCATGCATGACTGCCACGGCGCCGAGTTGGCGACCGCCGGGGGTAAATAATGGAACGGCATTGGTAGCGACGAAGCGTGGCGCCTGGCCCTTGGCGACTATGCTGATTTCCGCCTCGCGCACCCGCTCGCCCTGCAGTGCTCGCAGCAGCGGAATGCGTGCAGTGGCCAGCGGTGTCAGGCCATCGGCTTCGAACAGGTCGTAATAGTCGCCCCACTGCTCGGGCGCGAGCTGACTGATGTCGGTGCCATGCCATTGCTGGGCGGTGTGGTTGAACAGGGTCAGCTGGCCCTGAGCGTCGCAGGTGACCACTCCCTCGGCGAGGGCTTCGAGCAGTCGGCGATTCATCTCCTGCTGCTGTTCCAGCTCCGCCTGCTCGTGCTTGCGCTCGCTGATGTCGGTGATCACCCCATGCCAGATAACGGTGTCATCGACCTGGCGTTGCGGAGTGGCTATACCCTCGACCCAGATCAGCCCTTTGCGTGGATGGCGCACGCGATATTCCTGATGCCACTGGCTCAGTTCCCTGGCCGAGCGCAGGATGGCCTGGCTGACACTGTCGCGGTCGTCCTCGTGGATGGCGGCCAGCACTGCCTCAGTATGTTCGCGGACCTCGCCTCGGGCCAGCCCATAGATATCCTGTATGCCTTCGCTGGCATAGGGGAAGCAAATCGTGCCCTGCTTTGTGAGCAATGCCTGAAAGACCATGCCCGGAAGCTGCGCGGCGATCTGCTTCAGCCGCTGCTGGGCCTGTTCGCGCTGACTGAGGTCCTGGGCGATGGCGAGGAAGCCGAGCAGCGAGTCGTGCTGGTCACGAATTGCCGAGATCGACAGCAGTACGGGCAGGTAATGGCCGTCTTGTCGCACATAGGTCCACTCGCGGGACTCGCCCTGACCGTGCAGTGCTTTGTTCACCAGCACTGAGAAGTCCGCAGCAAGCGGTTGACCCAGTTTATGGCCAAGGCTTTCTGCGCGGCTGGCCAACTGCGTGGGATCGAGCAGGGTGGCTGCAAACGCCTGGTCGAGCAGTTGGGCCTCGGCATAGCCGAGCAGTTGCTCTGCGGCCGGGTTGACGCTGCTGATGGCGCCGCTGGGCGTGGTGGCGATGATCGCGGTGCCGGCGCTGCTGAGAATGGCGCGCTGCATCGCCGCCTGTTCGGCATGTTGGCGCATACTCCGACGCAGCTCGCACAAGCGCACGACCTGGCGGGCGAGGCGGGCCAGCCCCTTACGCTGCGGCGCGCTGAGTTGGCGTGGGCGTTGGTCGATCACGCACAGGGTGCCGAGGTTGTGTCCGCTCGAAGTGGTCAGTGGCACGCCCGCGTAGAAGCGGATATGCGGCGCCTCGGTGACCAGGGGGTTGTCGCAGAAGCGCGGATCTTCCAGGGCATCGGGCACCTCGAAGAGCTGGTTGGCGAGAATGGAGTGGGCACAGAAGGCGTACTCACGAGGCGTTTCGCAGGCATCCAGGCCCACTTTGCTCTTGAACCACTGACGCTGCTCATCCACCAGGGAGATCAGGGCAATCGGCGTTGCGCAGAGCTGTGCGGCGAGGTGACTGAAGTCATCGAACTCCTCTTCGGCAGGGCTGTCCAGCAGCCCGTAGCGCTCAAGCTCGGCCAGTCGTGCGGCTTCGTTGACAGGGAGGGCCGGGCCAGTGGGGGCTAGAGCCATGTTAATGCACCCCCAGAGCGATGCAGCACTTGTGAGCGGTTAAGCATGCGCCAGGTTCCAGATATCCCGCACCTGAGTGGCCAGCTGCATCGGATCGAAGGGTTTGGTGATCACATCGCGAGCACCCAGGCTGCGGTAGTGCTCGACTTCCGCGGGTTGCACCTTGGCCGTCATGAAAGCCACCGGGATCTGTCTGATATCGATCAGTTCGCCGAGCTCCGCCAGGGTCTGCGGGCCATCCATACCGGGCATCATCACATCCAGCAGAATGAAGTCAGGGTCGAAGGCCTGGACTTTTTCCAGCGCTTCAGTGCCAGAGCTGCAGGAGAGCACTTCGAAGCCACCCACCGCCTCCAGAGCCACCTTGGCCACGGCCTGGATCGAAGGGTCGTCCTCTACATGCAGGATGCGTTTGAACTCTCTCATGGCACTACTCCAGTATCGCTGGCAGGTTGTTTAGCCTGCTCACTCTAAGGCCTCGTGGCCAGCGGTATGTTCAATGGCGGCTTGGCTCGACGTGGTGATGAACTGATCCAGGGTCTCCAATAACAGGGCCTCGTTGATCGGCTTCTCCAGCCAGGCAATGTTGTCATCAACCCGGTCCAGCAGTTTGCGGCCTTCGCCACAGTAGGCGGAAATCACCAGAATTGGCAGGTGGTGGGTGGCTGGGTTACGCCGCAGGTCGCGAATCAATGCCAGGCCGTGACCGTCGCTCAGGCGCATGTCGAGGGTGATGGCGGCGTATTCACCTTCCGCCAGTCGCTGCAGGGCCTGACTCTCACTGAACACACTGTCGACCCGGTAGCCGGCGTGACTGAGCATGACTTCCAGCAGGTGGACGATGCCAGGCTCGTCTTCCACCACCAGCACCAGGGGCGCCGCTGACCCTGGCGGGCTGCGGCTCGGCAGTGAGTGCTCTTCGATCAGTGGCAGTTCGAACCAGAAGGTGGCGCCCTGGCCTGGTACCGAATGGAAGCCGACGCTGCCGTCCATGCGTTCGATCAGCTCCTTGGAGATGGCCAGGCCAAGCCCGGTACCGGCCTGCTCGCGTCGATCCGAGCCATCGGCCTGGGCGAATTTTTCGAAGATGCGATTCTGGAATTCCGCAGGAATGCCCGGTCCTTGGTCGCAGACGCTGACCCGCACCAGCGAACCGCGTAATTCGGTATGGATGCGTATGGCAGAGCCGGCCGGGGAAAACTTGCAGGCATTGGACAGGTAGTTGCTCAGCACCTGTTGCAGGCGCAGGGCGTCCGCCCGTACCCACATGTCGCCGGGCTGATCGAATTGAAAACTGACCTGGTGCTGTTCGGCGAAGGCCTGGTTGGCCACTAAGGCCTGCTCGATCAACGGCTTGATCGGTTGGATATGCAGCTCGAAGGACAACTTGCCGGCGGCCAGCTTTTCCATATCCAGCAGGTCGTTGATCAGGTGGCTGAGACGTTGGCTGTTTTGTTGCGCGATCTGCAGCATCTGCCCCATCAAGGGGGGGACCTCACCCAAGGCGCCGCCGTTGACCAGGCCCAAGGCACCGGAAATGGAGGTCAGCGGGGTGCGCAGCTCATGGCTGACGGTAGAGACGAACTCGTTCTTCATTCGTTCGATACGCTTGGCCTCACTGAGGTCCTGCATGGTGCCGCTCAAGCGCAGCGGCCGGCCCGCAGCGTCGCGCTGGATGAAGCCGCGCAGCAGTACCGGCAGCTGATTTCCGTTCAGCTGCAGCATGCGCGCCTCACTGCTGAACGACTCGGCGCCGGACTCGATGGCTTGGCGCAGACTGTCCTGCAGTGCTCCGAGGTCTTCGGGGAGTACCAGCTGATGCCAGCGGTCGATGGCCTGGGGGCTCTCGTCGGGCGGGTAGCCGAGCATTTCCCAGGCGCGCGCCGAGGCGATGAAACTCTGGACCTGCAGGTCGATATCCCACCAGCCGTCATTGCTGCCCTTGAGCACCAGGCTTTGACGCTCCTCGCTCTTGCGCAGGTCCTCGCTGCTCTGGCGAATCTGCACGGTCATCCTCTGTGCCAGAGCCTCGGCTTGTTCGCGGCGCAGGGTGAGCTGGGACGCTAGGACGAACAGCAGCAGGCTGACACCGGCGCCCAGCAACACGAGGATACCGTCGTTGTGAAAGCCGGCCTCGAAGGTCGGTCGGCTGCTGAAGTTCAGGGTCCAGTTCTGCCCATAGAGTGGCAGTTGCAGCTGTTTGCTCAGCAGGGGCTGGCGATCGACCTGCTGCTCCTGGCTGTTGAACAGAAGGTTCTCGCTGCGCGGCTGGTCACCGTCATAGATGGCGAAGTCCAATTTGGGCGCCTGGTCACCGATGATGCCGGCCATCAGGTCATCCATCCGATAGGGGCTGTAGACCACCCCGCGCAAGGCGTCGAGACGTTGTTCGGGCGTGCCCAGGGGCTGGCCTGAGCGGTATACGGGCACATACATCAGCAGGCCGGCCTGCACCTTGCCATGGGTTTCCTGGACCAGGGTCACCCGTCCGGTGATGCGGCTCTCACCGCTGCGTGCGGCGGCCAGAATGGCGGCGTGACGGGTCGGCTCGGAAAGCATGTCGTAGCCGAAGGCAGCCAGGTTGCGCCCGCTGAATGGTTCGAGAAACAGGATCGAGCTATACAGTTCGCGCGTTCCGGGCGGACGCAAGGTGAAGTTGGGAAAGCCCTCACGTCGCACATCGGCCTCGAACTTGGCCACTGCCTGCGGTTGCAGGATACGGGCAAAGCCCACCCCCTGAATGCCGGGGTAGTTGGCGGCCAGGTTCAAACGCTCGACATACACACGCCACTCGTTCCGGTCGACCTGTCGGCTGGCGTCATACAGGCCGGCGCCACCCAGCAGAATCTGCTCATGGTCGATCATACGCTTGCGGATGGCTCCGCTGACCTCGTTGGTCAGTAGCTGGAACTGACCTTCGGCGGCCAGGTTCTCGCGGCTGTGCAGGTACTGCCACACGGCCAGGTTGGCCAGCAGGGCGATGGCCAGCACGGCCCAGGCGATGGCGTTGCGGCGGCTGAAAAAAGCTCGCCAATAGCCCGTCGTGGGTGTCTTCCTTGGGTCGCTCATGCCTGTGCCTCAGTGGGGTGCAGCGGGAGTTCGAACCAGAACGTGGTGCCCTGGCCTTCCTGCGAGTCAAAGCCGATACATCCGTGCATACGCTCGATCAACTCCTTGCTGATGGCCAAACCCAGGCCAGTGCCGCCTTTCTGGCGGGTATCGGAGGCGTCGGCCTGGGCAAATTTCTGAAAGATGCGGCTTTGAAAGGCCGTGGGTATTCCCGGACCGCGATCACGTACGCTGAGGCGCAGCTGTGCGCCTAGTCGTTCAGTGTAGAGCTCGACATCGCTGCCGCGAGGTGAAAACTTGGCGGCGTTGGACAGCAGGTTGCTCAGCACCTGCTGCAGGCGTAGCCCATCGACGTTGAGCCAGTCCTCGCAGACGCCGATCTGGCGCAGGTTGACCGCGTATTCCGCGGCATAGGCCTGGTTGCTGCTCAGGGCTTGGTCGAGTAGGGGCTGCAAGGCTTGCGGTTGCAGGTCGAAAACGATCTTGCCCGCTTCCAACTTGCCGATATCCAGCAGGTCGTTGATCAGCATGGCCAGGCGCTGGCTGTTGTGCTGGGCGATCTGCAACATCTGCCGCAGGCTTTCCGGCACCTCGCCCAGGGCGCCCGCGTTGATCAGCTCCAGTGGGCCGCTGATGGCGGTCAGCGGAGTGCGCAGCTCGTGGCTGACGGTGGAGACGAATTCACTTTGCAGGCGCTGCAGGCGCTTGCTCTCGCGGATGTCCTGGATATGCATGATCCAGCTGCCTTGCGTACTCTGATCGGCGCTCAGGGCCGCGGCACTCAGTTCCACATCGATACTTTCGCCTTGCGCGTCGAGCAGGCGCAGCTGCCAGGTGCGCCCCTGTTCGCCGCCGAGCTCGGCCAGATCACCGTCCAGCCGGGCACTCAGTGGATCATCACTGAACCGGCTGAGGGGCTGGCCGAGCAGGCTCTGCGGGCTGCGCTGGAGCAGCAGACAGAGGGTTTGGTTGACCGCCAGTAGCCGACCCTCGAGGTCGAGCAGGGCCAAACCCTGCGGGGCCATCTCGAACGCCTGATGGAATTGCCGCTGACTGCGGTTGAGGGCCAGCAACAGGGCCGCTTGACGGTTCTGCGCGTGCAGGGTCAGGCCAATCAGCCCGGCCACGGCCAGCGCCAGGCTCCAGCCGAGCAAACGCAGCCAGCCGAGCGGTAGCTCATCCGCCACCCGTTCGCTGGCTTCGAGTCGCCAACGGGCCCCGGCGAAACGGACCGGCAAACTCACGCTTGGTGATTCGCTGTCCAGATTGAGGGTGAGCAGGTCGGCCGCGGTCTCGTCATCGTGGCGGTTGAGCTGGATGGACAGATCACGTTGGCGGGCCACCTGTTGTACCAGGGCGTACAGCTGGTCGTAATCGATCACCGTACTGATCATGCCCCAGTAGCGTTGATCATCGAGGAACACCGGGACTCTGTAGATCAGCCCGTTGCCGCCCTGAACCAGTCGTAGCGGGCCGTCGAGCATAGGCGTGCGGTTGGCGATGATGCGCTGCACCGCGGGCCACTGTTTGACCATATCGGGGTAGTAGAGGCCGAGTGCGGCTTCGTTGCCCGCCAACGGGTAGATGTAGCTGATGCGGTTGTCCGGGGCCAGGCCAATGTTGCGGATATAGCGGCCCTGACGCAGCAAGCCCTGCAGCCAGGGTTGCAGCTCCGCTTCATCCAGCTGCCCTTGCTTGGCGGTGATGTAGGAGGCCAGGCCGGTGGCGAGGTGCAAGGTGGAGCTCAACTCGCTGAGCAGCACCGCGCGAACCTCACCGGCACTGGCGGTGAGCCGTTGTTGAATGGTCTCGTGTTGGCGCAGGTGATACTGCTGGAGCAGCAGCTCGACGCCTACGCCGAGTAACAGCAACAGGCCCAGGCTCAGCCCCCAGCTGAGCGTCCGGCCCAGGGTGCGGCGATTCTGCGAGGGGGTTGGCTGGTCGCTGAAGGGGCTCATGCCGCGCCCTCGTACGGCAGTTCGAACCAGAAGGTGGTGCCCTCGCCGTGCCGTGAGTCGAAACCAATCTGGCCGCCCATGTGTTCGATGATTTCCTTGCTGATTGCCAGACCCAGGCCGGTGCCGCCCTTCTCGCGGGTGCTGGAGGCGTCGGCCTGGGCGAACTTCTGAAAGATGCGCTGGTGGAAGGCGGCGGGAATACCTGGGCCCAGGTCCTGCACGCTGACCCGCACCTGCTCGGCGTGCTGCTGCACGCGGATCTCCACCGTCTGACCGGTGGGGGAGAATTTCGCCGCATTGGACAGCAGATTGGCCAGGACCTGGCCCAGGCGCTGACTGTCGACCCGCACCTGAACCGCATCGGCGCGCTGGCTCAGCTGCAACTGCACCTGGTATTGGTTGGCATAGGGCTGGTTATGTTGCAACGCCTGCTCGACCAGGGGCATCAGTGGTTGTTCGCACAGCTCGAAGCTCATCTGCCCGGCGACCAGCTTGTCCATGTCCAGCAGGTCGTTGATCAGCTCGCTCAGGCGCAGGCTGTTGTCCTGGGCGATGCTCAGCATCTGCTGCATGCTGGCCGGCACCTCGCCCAGGGCACCGCCATTGATCAGACCCAGCGAGCCGGCGATGGAGGTCAATGGCGTGCGCAGTTCATGACTGACGGTGGAGACGAATTCGTTCTTCATCCGCTCGATGCGCTTGCGTTCGCTGATGTCGCGGATCACCGCGATACAGCGCCGCTCGCCCTGGTGGCTGATTTGCGAGACCGCCAGCTCCATGGTGAAGGTTTCGCCGTTGCGCTTGAGGCCCTGAATCTCACGTACCGTGTCGAGGCTGTGAGTTTGTTCGCGGCCCAGCCGCAGAGCAAAGGGGTCGCTTGACTCCGACTCTGCGGATGCGGGCATCAGCAGGCTGACGTTGCGCCCGGTGACCTCGGCCAGGCAGTAGCCGAAGATATGCTCGGCGGCCTGGTTGAAGGTCTCGATCGCGCCGAGTTCGTCGAAGCTGATAATCGCGTCGAGCACGTTATCCAGCAGGGTGCGCAGGTAGTCCTCGCGTTCGCGCAGCGCGCGCTCGGCGGCGACCCGGTCGCTGAAGTCCTGGAATTGGGCGATGAAGTGCAGGGGCTGGCCCTCCCGGTCGCGCACCAGCGAGACGCTGAGCAGCACCCAGATAATCTTGCCCTGTTTGTCCAGGTAGGGTTTCTCCATCTGGTAGGCATTGATACGACCGGCCAGCAGGTCCTCGACGTTGTGCCGGCTGGCGTGCTGATCATCAGGATGGGTCAGTTGCTGCGGCGTGGTGAGCAGCAGCTCGTCACGGCTGTAGCCGAACATGCGGCAGAGTTGGTCGTTGACCTCCAGCCAGTGGTTCTGCAGTGACACCAGGGCCATGCCCAGGGGCGCGGAGCTGAAGGCAATGCTGAAGCGCTGCTGGATGAGTTTGAGTTCGTCCTCGACCGCCTTGCGCTCGCTGATGTCCCAGATGAACCCGCTGATCCACAGCAGATTGCCCCGACTGTCGTATTCGCCACGGCCTTTTTCCCTGACCCAGACGCTATGACCGTCGGCATGCAGCAGCCGGTAGGTCAGCTCGAAGACTTCTCGGCGCGCGATGGCGTCCGCGGCACCGTAAGTCACTGGCAGGTCGTCCGGATGAATCACGCTGGCATAACTGCGCACCCGGTTGTCGATCAAATCGGCGGCCGGGTAGCCGCTCAGGGCGAGAATTTCCTCGCTCATATAGCTCATGGTCCAGGCTGCGTCGTTGCGGCAGCGATAGACCACGCCGGGCAGGTTGGTGACCATGCCGCGGAACTGACTCTCACTCTTCTGCAAGGCGCGAGTGGCCTGTTGCAAGGCGCTGATGTCGCTGGCAATACCGAGGAAGCCGCTGATACTCCCTGAGCCGTCGTGGATGGCGCTGATGGTCAGGTTAACTCGGCGTTGTCGGCCATCCTTGCAGACATAGGTCCACTGGCGGGTTTCCGGCTCGCCTGTGCGTGAGTTGTGCACGAATACTTCGAAGCCCTCGAGCGGCTGTCCCAGGGTCTGACTGAGTTCGGCGCCGCGCAGCTGCACCTCGCTGTCCAGATGAAAAGTCGCAGGCGTGCAGCGTTCGACCATCTCTTCTGCACGGTAGCCGAGCAGGCGCTCGGCGCCGGAGTTGAACAGGGTGATCAGGCCGTTGCGGTCGGTGGCGATGATCGATACGCCGGTGGCCGAGTCGAGTACCGCCTGGAGGAAGGCGCGGGCCGCATGGATTTCTTCCTCGTACTGCTTGCTGGCACTGATGTCGGCGTGAGTGCCGTACATCATCAGCGGTTTGCCGTCGGCGCTCCAGCGCTCCACCCGGCCTCGCACGTGGACCCAGACCCAGTGGCCGTGCTTGTGGCGCATGCGGCACTGGTAGTCGTAGTAGGGCAGCTCGCGGCGGCAATGTCGTTGCAACAGCTCGTGGGCCTGAGGCAGGTCATCGGGGTGCACGAAGCTCAGCGCTTTGTGGATGTCCAGCGGCGCCAGCTCATCCAGACGATAACCGATGATCTCTGCCCACAATTCGTTGAATTGCGTGGCGCCGCTGCGCAGGTTCAATTCCCAGGTGCCGACGTGGGTACCTTCGATGATGCTGGCCAGGCGCTGGCTCTGCTCCTTGAGTGCCGCCTCGGCTTTGGCCCGTTCGCTGATGTCCTGCACGGTGCCTATCAGGCGAGTCATCCGACCTCGTTGGTCCGGTTGCAGGTGCGCCAGTTCATGCACCCAGCGGACTTCGCCGCTGGGCCGGACTATCCGGTGCACGACATCGTAGGTGCCTCCCGCCAGAACGTGTTGTTCGCTGGCCGCGAGCAAGGCCCGGTCATCGGCATGCACGGCTTGCCTGAAGGCTTTAGCACTAGGGGTGAAGTCTTCTGGGTCACGACCGAAAATCTCGAAGACCATGCTCGACCAGTACAGCTCACCGTTCTCCAGGTTGACTTCCCAGTGGCCGAGCCGGGCGATGCGCTGGGATTCGTCCAGGCGTTCGAGCAGGGTCTGGCGTGCCTGCTCCTGTTGCTGGCGCTCCAGGGTCGAGCCGACCCAGCGGGCGAACAGGCGCAGAAACTCATGGTCGGCTTCGTCGAAGGGCTGGCTGCGGGCCTCGGCTGAGGAGAAGTTCAGGGTGCCGAAGCGCCGTCCGCCGACCCATATGCCGATGCCGATATAGGATTCCAGGGCGAATTCCGCGTAGCAGGGGTGACCGGCATGCGGCGACTGCGCCATCCGCTCGATGGCCAGCACGCTGTCACTTTGCAGGGTAATGCTGCAGTAGGTGTGGCCGAGCGGAAAATGCTGATCGTCGTGCAAGGTATCCGCTGGTGAGACCTGCACCAGCACCCGGTAATCGTCGTCTTCGATCTGGCTGATGATCGCCAGCGGCGTCTGATAGTAGCTGGCGCCGACCTGCAGGGCCTGGCGCAACTGCTCCTGGCTGAGCAGCTTAGGCAGGGCGGCGATCTCGTTGAGTGCGCGCAGCGCACTCTGCTGGCGTTGCAGGCGATGCTGGGCCTGTTCGCGCAGGGTATCGCGGTGCAGTGCCTCGATCAGCTGGCCGAGGGTGGCGAGTACCGATTGCAGATGTCCGGCCAGCTCAGGCGAATAACCAGCGGCGTGGTTGGCCAGGCCGAGCATGCCGACCAGCCGGCCGTGGGCGTGGATCGGCAGGCCGGCGAAGGTCTGCACGGGAGGCAGTGCCGAGGGTAGGCCGAAGCAGCGCAGGTCGTCTGTCGGAGCGTTGTCGATCACGGTGTGACCGCTGCAGATGACCTCACCGAACAGGCTGTCGAGGTTGCGCAGTTCCAGGCCGCCGAAGCTGCTTTCGGCGTAGCCTTGCGTGTTGGCCCTGTCCCCGGCGAGGTCGTTGATCGCATAGGTGCGTAGATAGGGCGCGCCGTCGGCGTCTTGCAGCACTTCGCCGATAAAGCCGAACTGGCTGGCGGTCAGTTCGAGGATACGCAGCAGTAGCGCATCGAAGGCTTGTTCGTGGTTCTGCGCGCCGATATAGACGGCCTGCGCCTGAGCGATGATCGCCAGTAATTGGCGCGAATGCTCACTTTGCTGGTGCTTGCGCTGCAGTTCGTCCTGATGACGGCGCATCATCGTCTGGGTGCTGTTGCGGGTGGCCAGCAGCAATACCAGCAACAGGGCTTCCGCACCCAGCCAGGCCACCAGCCACTTGCCGAGCAGCCAGCGTTTCTCGTCTTGATGCAGGCTGAACTGCTCGCTGACATCGCGCCAGGTCAGGGCGATGGCGGGTGCGCTGGCGTCGGTGGTTTCTGTTGGCCGATAACCCGACAGTTCGATCTGATTGAGCAGATAGGTACGCCCTTGATCTTCGAGCAGCTTGAGCGTCGTTCCACTGTCCGGGTCCGGCAGCATGTTGCGCGCCTGCCACTGTTCCAGCTGGGGCCGTGAGTAGTCCATCAGACGCCAGTTGTCGGTTTCGCTGCCCAGCCCCCGCAGGCTTTCTCCACTGCGCGGCTGCTCGAAGGCGTGTTGTGGGAGCAGCAGGGCGATCCCGGCGTTCAACTCACGATCGAGTTGCTGCAGGTTGTTGAGTACGCCTAAAGCCACTTCGACGGCGCCGATGGTCACCGCGCCAGACGAACCTTCCACCTGCAGCAGAGTGACGGCGCGCATGCCGAGACTGCCGCGACTCAGGCCGAGGCCGGCTTTGCTGAGGCCATCGCGCAGGGCGTCGCGGACCATTGGCCGTTGCTCGGATTGGGCGTCGCCGAACGCCTCTGGCTCGTGCACCCGCAGCAACACGTTGACCCTGGGCGCCAGGTGCACGTAGAGACGGAACGGATGCTCGCGCTGCAGGTTGCGCCAGCGAGGTGCCAGGCGGGTATACAGCTGATTGCGGATGGCGTTCAGTTCCGCGCTGTTTTGCCCGGCGGTGTGGCGCTGCAGCTCATAGGCCTGACGCACCAATTCGACGACCCAGGCATCGGCGGCGATGCTTTCGACCAGTACCTGTGCCTGCTTTTGCAGGGCGAACTGAGTGTTTTGCAGTGCCAGCTGTTGCAGCTCGCCCTGTTTGGCGATCTGAAACTGCCAGAGGGTTTCGCGCTCGCTCAGGGCACGCCAGCCCAGCGCGGTAAAGAACAACGCCAGGCTCAGGCTGCCTAGGCCGACTATCCAGCGAGTCGCGGCAGACTTCTCGGGTGAGTTCATTGACGACATCCTAATCCTTCACCACGGCGTCTGGGGCTTCCTCAGGATAATCCGGCCAGGCGTCTCAGTCGGGCCTGGTCGTTGCTGTTGGGGGTGGCGTCTAGCTCGCTGGCGGCCAGGCGCATGAGCAGGGTCTCGCGTTTGACGTTGTTGCCGGGCAATACATAGCAGGCTCCGATCAGCTCGCGAAGAGGAACAGGTAGGCGCCAATGGGCTTTCAGGCGATTGGCCAGCTCGTTGCTGACCTCGTCCAGAGCCTGGCTCAGCTGCTCCGCGTCCAGCGTGTTGCCGGCATTCTGCCAGAGCTGGGCATGATGTAGCACACACAGCTCGCCAATGCGATGCAGCGCCGCTGCCGTCTGCAGGGGGGCCGGGTCGATCTGGCACTGTTCCGCCAGCTCGCGAACCCGTTGGCTCAGGCGTTCAACCTGTTGCATGTGAGCCAGGGCCTGCAGTTGTAGCTCGGCGTCCTGGAGTTCTGCGCTCGGACGCAGACCGAGACCCAGGCCAATGTTCAGGCTGGTGGCTGGCCCCAGTGCCTGCAGTGCCGCGGTCAGGCTCAGGCAGGGGATGCCGGCCTGGTTGTATTGGCGGCTGTTGGCCGCTGCGACCAGGCGGGCGGTCAGGGCCGGATCGGTTTGCCAGCGTTGGTTGAGTACCTGCAGGGTCGGTGGTGCAGCGGCATCTGTTTGCAGGTCATCGAGCATGCCGGGCTGTAATGGCAGGTCCAGATCATCGGCGGGCAGTTCGGCCAGGTAGGCGCTCAGGTTCGCGCTGGTGCCGGTCTCGGTCGGTGGGTTGTCTTCGGCCGGTGGCAGTAAGCGTTCCAGGCATTCGAGCACCTTGGGTACCTGGAAGGGTTTGCTGATGAAGGCGCTGATGCCCAGCGGCCTGACCTCCATCACGCTGTTGCGATCGGCGCGGCCGGTGATCATCACCAGGGGCACCTGGCGGTTGTCCCGGCGAATCTGCTCGAGCAGCAGGGTGCCGGGGTCGTCAGGCAGGTTCCAGTCGGCGATCACCAGATCGGCGGCGTTCTGCTGCCAATCGAGCAGGGCATCGGCCACCGTCTCCAGGCAGCTAACCTGAGCGCCTGGTCTGAGGCTGAGGACGATTTGCTTGAGCAGGTCGGCGATCCAATGGTCATCTTCGAGAATCATCACACGCATGATCGGTCCTTAATCCTGTTGCTGGGTTACGCGTTCGGTGAGCGGGATTTTCAGCGGCTGCGGCAACTCAAACGCTGTGGGCAGCTGTTCGGCCGGCTGCGGGCGACCCAAGTAATAACCCTGGCCCTGATCACAGCCTAGTTGGCGAAGAAACTCCATCTGCTGCGGTTGTTCGATGCCTTCGGCCAGTACCTTCAGGCCCAGGTTATGGCCGAGTGCAATCACCGCGCGGGTAATGGTTGCATCGTCGTGGTCGTGCGGCAAACCGCGCACGAAACTCTGGTCGAGCTTGAGCTTGTGGACCGGCAGGCGTTTCAGGCGTGCCAGGGAACTATAGCCGGTGCCGAAGTCATCGATGGACAGACGAATGCCCAGGTCACGCAAGCGCTCGAGCAGCCCCTGAGCCGCATCGGGGTCCTGCATGACCGCGCTTTCGGTGACCTCCAACTCCAGGCATGCCGGGTCGAGGCCGCTTTCTGCCAGAACCTGGGCGACCTGGCCATCCAGTTTGCCGTGGCTGAACAGGCGGCTGGAGACGTTCACCGCGACGAACTGGATAGCGCTGCCGGCGGCCTGCCAGGCGACCATCTGCCGGCAGGCGTGCGCCATCACCCAGGCATCAATGGCGCCGATCAAGCCACTTTCTTCGGCGATCGGGATGAACTCTCCCGGCGGGACCAGGCCGCGCTGTGGATGTTGCCAGCGCACCAGCGCCTCGACACCGATCAGCCGCTGGCTCTGCAGGCACAGCAGCGGCTGGTAATGCACACGCAGTTCATTGCCTTCCAAGGCATGGCGCAGTGCGCCGACCAGTTCAACCCGCTGGCGCGCGTATTCGGTCAGCTCCTGAGCATAGAAGGCAAAGCCTTCGCGGCCGTTGCTCTTGGCCTTGAACAGGGCCGAGTCGACATTGCGCAGCACTTGCTCGACGCTCTGCGCGTCGCCTGGAAACAGGCTGATGCCGATGCTGGCGGCGATGAATAGTTCGTGGCCATCGAGTCGAAATGGTGTATTCAGCGT
The DNA here is from genome assembly GCF_000498575.2 of Pseudomonas taeanensis MS-3. GTDB lineage: Bacteria > Pseudomonadota > Gammaproteobacteria > Pseudomonadales > Pseudomonadaceae > Aquipseudomonas > Aquipseudomonas taeanensis. The sequence continues at coordinate 446,493 of NZ_AWSQ01000001.1, read as the reverse complement.
GTCGAGCAGTTGCTGGGCGAACTCGGCGGCTAGTTGCGCATGCAGGCAATCTTCGCAGAGCACGCCAAACTCGTCGCCACCCAGGCGGGCCAGGGTCATGCCGGTGGTCAGTTGCGCGCTCAAGCGTTCGCCGACGGCCTTGAGCAACAGGTCGCCGACGTTGTGGCCGAGGCTTTCGTTGATGTGCTTGAAGTGGTCCAGATCGATCAACAGCACCGCGCCACCGTGTTGCTCGCGCTGGGCTCGTTGCAGGGCATGGGCGACGCGCTCGGTGAACAGCAGGCGGTTGGGCAGGTCGCTTAGCGGGTCATGGTGCGCCAGGTAGTCTAGCTCGTGCTGTGAGCGCTTGAGCGCGCTGATGTCGGAGAACACCGCGACGTAATGACTGACACCCCCCTGTTCGTCGTGGATCGCCCGGATGCACTGCCACTGTGGATAGATTTCGCCATTCTTGCGCCGATTCCACACCTCTCCGCTCCAGGCTCCCAGACTCTGCAAGGTCTGCCACAGCGCAGCGTAGAAGGCGGGGTCGTGACGTCCGGATTTCAGCAGACTGGGCTGCTGGCCGAGGATTTCCGCTTCGCTGTAGCCGGTGATCCGGCTGAAGGCCGGATTGATATGCACGATGCGTTGCGCGGCATCGGTCACCAGCACGCCTTCCTGAGTCGCATCGAACACCGCCGCGGCCTGACGTCTGCTGTCTTCGTCGGCGCGCCGCTGAGTGATGTCGCTGGCGGTGCCGATCAAGCGCTGCGGGCGGCCCTGGGCGTCGAGCAGCAAGCGCCCACGTGCTTGAATCCAGCGGTAACTGCCGTCGCGATGACGCAGACGATAAGTGTTTTCGTAAGGTGCCTGACAGGCGGCGTGCAACAGTTGCACGATGCTCTGTTGGCAGTGAGCGTGATCGTCCGGGTGCAGGTGATGCAGCCAACTGTCACGGCTATCGCCCAGGTCGCCAGGCTCGAGGCCAAGCAGGCGGGTATAGCCCGGCGAGAAAAACACCTTGAGGGTCTGCAGGTTCCAGTCCCACAGGCCGTCCTTGGCGGCGTCCAGCGCCAGGCTCAGGCGCTCCTCGCTGGCAGTCAGGGCATTGCGCATGCGGGAGTGCAGGCGCAGATGGGCGCGCAGGGTCAGGTACAGCAGCAGGCTGGTGAGCAGGACAAAGCCCAGCCCCTTGAGCAGTTGCCAGCGTTGCATTTGCTCGATGGATAGGCCAAGCGCAGTCAGCAGTCCGTCGCTGTAAAAGACCCAGAGACCAGCGGTCAGCGCATAGATCAGGGTCAGGCGCAAAGCGCCGTAGAGTAAGGGCATAGGAGATTGAGGGGCTCTTTTTTATCTGCTGGTCAGTATATAGATGGGCGCAGCGGTAACATTCTTATCCAAAAGACCAACTGGTTTTCTGATCTATGTTGGTGATAATGCAGCACGGCTTGGGATTGTTGGACAAGCTGCGTCTTCCTTTTAGAGGCACTCGACTCCATGTGGTACAACGGTTTTCTCGATCTGTCAGTGTGGCAGCTGGTTGCTGTCATCCTGCTGATGACGCACGTGACCATCGTCAGCGTCACGGTGTATCTACACCGTTACTCCGCGCATCGCGCGCTCGAACTGCATCCAGCAGTTAAACACTTCTTCCGCCTCTGGCTGTGGCTGAGTACGGGTCAGAACACCCGCGAGTGGACCGCCATTCATCGCAAGCATCATGCCAAATGCGAAACTGTCGATGACCCGCACAGCCCGGTGATCAAGGGCTTGAGCACGGTGTTGCGTACGGGTGCCGAACTCTATCAGGAAGAGGCGAAGAACCCGGAAACCCTGCGCATCTACGGCAAGAACTGCCCGGACGACTGGATCGAGCGCAATGTCTATTCTCGCTTCACCTTCGGTGGCGTGACGTTGATGGCGCTGATTGACCTGGCGTTGTTTGGCGTCATTGGCATCACCGTGTGGGCGATCCAGATGATGTGGATCCCGGTGTGGGCGGCCGGGGTGATCAATGGCCTCGGGCATGCCGTCGGTTACCGCAATTTCGAGTGTCGCGATGCGGCGACCAACCTGGTGCCCTGGGGCATTTTGATTGGCGGCGAAGAGCTGCACAACAATCATCACACCTACCCGAACTCGGCCAAGCTGTCGGTGCGCAAGTGGGAGTTCGACATGGGCTGGGCGTGGATTCAGTTGCTCAGCCTGTTCGGTCTGGCCAAGGTGCAGCGCGTCGCGCCGATCGCCCACCGCGTCGAAGGCAAGCGTCAGCTGGATATGGATACCGCCATGGCCATCCTCAACAATCGTTTCCAGATCATGGCGCAATACCGCAAGTTGGTGATTGGGCCGCTGGTCAAGCAGGAACTGGCCAAGGCCGATGCCTCGGTGCGCCACCAATTTCATCGCGCCAAGCGCTTGCTGGCCCGTGAGCCGAGCCTGTTGCAGGACCAGCAGCAGGTACGCATCGACGCCATGCTGGCGCAGAGCCAGGCGCTCAAGGTGATCTACGAGAAGCGTCTGGCCTTGCAGCAGATCTGGGTCAAGACCAGCTCCAATGGCCACGACATGCTCGAAGCGATCAGGCTGTGGGTGCATGACGCGGAAGCCAGCGGCATTCAGTCATTGCGCGAGTTCGCCGAGCAGCTGAAGACCTACTCGCTGCGCCCCGCCACGCTCGCCTGAGTGTTAGCGCTTCAGCTGCGGTGCCCATCGGTGCTGCCGCAGGGCGCCGGGGCTGTTTCATGACGCGCTGTTAGAACCCGCCATTCGGCGGGTTTTTAATGCTGGCCAAACGTGCAGCCGTCTCTCTGCTGCCGATCAGGCATCGCCAGCAGAGCATCGGGCGTTGCGTCTAGCCCGGCAATCTCTCGCTTCTGACAGGCTCAAGGGTCGGGGAACGACGAGGCATGACGGCTGATCCATTCTTCTGCCGCCTGTTCGGCGCTGAGGTGACGACCTTCTCGTTGTTCGACCTCGCGCTGATAACTCTCGATGTGACAGATCTGCTCGATCATGCGCACCCGGAACGCCTCGGCTGAGTCGAGAAACTCCACGCCGATGGCAAAGTGGCTGTTGCTGCTATGGCACCAGGTGACACGGGCCATCGCCACCTCGAAGGCGGGTCGCAGACAGGGAATCCGTAGCGCAATGAGGCACTCTGGTTCGAAGGCTTTAGTGGAAATGAAGGCCAATCCGCCAAAGCCGATATCCTGAGTGGCTTGTCTGACATAGCCATGCTCGGGAGCATCCTGAATCTCAATCGGCACGTCCGTGGGGTGTCGGATGAACAGACGCATAGTCAATCCCTCCTACGTTGGCCGATGGCCGAATAGGGAGTCGCTTCACTCGCATCCATGAACGGGCCCATCTTGCCCAGTAACTCCATCCATCTCCTGTGTTCACGTGCTGCTCCGCTGCGCAGGCAGTCCTTACTGTCGACGCTAGCTGACTCTACCCGCTCCGGCAAGCGTGCCTCAGGCCATGCGGCCAGACCTGTTGCTCTTGGCGATAACCCGCCGATAGCGATGTGTTTCTCGGCAAAAATCCGCTTATTTTTTCTTTGGATGATTGCGGCGCAAAGCCTGCATCTGCTCACAGCATCCCGAAATAGAGCGGTTGCCTGGCGTTATTTGGCAGCTGGCACAGTATCTGCGTAAGGCTTTGCAGACCTAAAGCTGGCTCCCTGGCCGGCACACAATAAAAATACTGAGATCTGCGCCGATGAAGATCACCTGCTCACCTCAAATTGTCACAAAGCAGTCGCACAATGTTTTGCATGTGTGCCCCGACACACAGTCCTGATTCCCTTCGCCCACCGAACGATTCTCTGCTCTGGCGCCTGCGTGGCTGCTCGTGAGCGAAGTCCCGGTGGCTGATCGAACGAATTCGCTCTGCACCCGCTGCTTCGGGTAATCCCGGTGCATGAACGAAGTGACACCCCTAAAACACTGGAGTAAAGAATAATGAGAAAGACAACCCTGGCGCTGGCTGTAGCGGTCGGCACCCTGTCCCTGAGCCAGCTCGCCAATGCTGAATTCATCAAGGACAGCAAGGCCAGCCTGGAGGCGCGCAACTTCTACTTCAACCGCGACTTCCGTCAGGATGCTCGGCCGACCCCCAGCCAGGCCAAGCAGGAAGAATGGGCACAAGGTTTTATCCTGCGCATGGATTCCGGCTATACCGAAGGCACCGTGGGCTTTGGCCTTGATGCCATCGGCATGCTCGGTTTCAAACTGGATTCGGGCGACGGCACGGCGGGTAGCGGCCTGCTGGTGCCCGATCGCTCGTCGGGCGGTTCGCAGGACTACTCCTCCGATCTGGCCGTTGCCGGCAAGGTCAAGGTATCCAAGAGCACCTTGCGTGCCGGCAGCATGCAGTTCAAGAACATGGCCATCGCCTCCAGCGACAGCCGCCTGACCCCGCAGGTATTCAAGGGTGGCCAGCTGATTTCCCAGGAGATCGACGGCCTGACCCTGGATGGCGGCTACCTGCGCGAAGTCAACCACCGCAACTCCGGCGACTTCGAAGACATCGCCATCACCAGTGGCGGCCGCCGTGGCATCGCCACCACTGGCGGCATCACGACCGATTCGTTCCAGTTCCTCGGCGGCAGCTACAAGCTCACCCAGGATCTGACCGCGGCCTACTACCACTCCAACCTGGAGGACCTCTACAAGCAGAACTCCTTCAACTTGGTGCATGTGCTGCCGCTGGCCGACAAACAGACCCTGAAGACCGATCTGCGCTATGCCCGCTCCACCGACGACGGGCGCAGCAACGTCGATAACAAGGCATTCGGTGCGATGATCACCTACGGCCTGTCCGGCCACAGCTTCGGCTTGGGCTACCAGAAGATGAGCGGCGACACTGGTTTTGCCTACATCAATGGTACCGATCCGTTCCTGGTCAACTACGTGCAGATCGGCGATTTCGCCAACAAGGACGAGAAGTCCTGGCAGGCGCGTTACGACTTCAACTTCGCCTCCATCGGCGTTCCCGGTCTGACCTTCATGACCCGCTACCTGACCGGCGACAACGTCGAACTGGGTGCCAATCGCTCCGAGGGCAAGGAGTGGGAGCGCAACACTGAGCTGATGTACGTGTTCCAGGAAGGCGCGCTGAAAAACCTCGGTGTGCGCTGGCGCAACGCGACTGTGCGCTCCAACTTCGCCAATGACATCGACGAGAACCGTCTGATCGTCAGCTACAGCCTGCCGCTGTTCTGATGGCGACGACGCAGTTCGACTGAACGGTGCATCCTTTCAGTCGTGACGATTAGAGCCCGGACTTTGCTCCGGGCTTTTTTGTTTCCGCTGTCCGCGAGAAGACTGCGCCATGCCGCCTCTTATGAAGCGCAACGGGTAGCCCGGATTCAATCCGGGAGTGGTTTGCCAGGCGCTGGATTTCATCCTGACTACGCCGCCATGCGCTTGGACGGTCTGGCCGCGAGCAAAAGACAAAAACACCGCGACCAAGGCTGCACGTAGCGCGCCGTGTACTGCTTGCCAAGCTGTTGTCATACAGTATATAAAAATACATATTGTAGTTATCTTAACTGAGCGGCCATCATGACTCCGGGCGAAACCACTCTCGATATCCAGCAGTTGCGAACCAACGCCAATGCCGCCGGTCAGTTGCTCAAGACACTGGCCAACCCCGACCGTCTGTTGCTGTTGTGCCAGCTCTCGCAAGGCGAGCGCAATGTCAGCGAGCTGGAAACCCTGCTGGGCATCCAGCAGCCGACGCTGTCGCAGCAACTGGCGGTATTGCGCCGCGAGGAGCTGGTGGCAACCCGGCGCGAGGGTAAACAGATCTATTATCGGATCAGTAGCCCGGCGGCATTGGCGGTGATCGGCACCCTCTATCAGTTGTTCTGCGCAGGAGAAACGCCATGAGTATCGATAGGATCGCTACCGATGGGGTCGCTATAGACTGGCTCCACTTCACGCCATGGACCTCCTTGGCGGGAGGCGCCCTGATCGGCCTGGCCGCCGCGCTGTTCGTGCTGTTGAACGGACGCATTGCCGGTATTAGCGGCCTGTTGGGCGCAGTTCTGCAGGGCGGTGAAGGGCGCGCAGAGAAGGCCATGTTCCTGCTCGGGCTGCTGTTGGCGCCGCTGCTGTGGGGGCTGTTCGCGGTGATGCCGGTGATCGAGTTCCAGGTCGGGTGGTTGAGTCTACTGGTCGCGGGGTTGCTGGTCGGCCTCGGCACCCGTTACGGCTCTGGCTGCACCAGCGGGCATGGCGTGTGCGGCGTGTCGCGGCTGTCGCCGCGCTCGTTGCTGGCGACCCTCGGTTTCATGGCCAGTGGTTTCGCCACGGTCTTCGTCCTACGCCATCTGTTTGGGGGGTGAGCATGCGTAAATTGACTGCATTGCTAGCCGGACTGGTGTTTGGCATCGGCCTGCTGCTGTCCGGCATGGCCAACCCGAGCAAGGTACTCGGCTTTCTCGACTTGGCCGGGGCCTGGGACCCATCGCTGTTGTTGGTGATGCTCGGCGCCATCGGCGTCGCGGCGGCGCCGATGGCCTGGGCCGGCAAGCGTTCACGCTCACTGCTGGGTGCGTCCATGCAGTTGCCGGTCAAGCGTGAGCTGGATCCGCGCTTGATCGGAGGCAGCCTGCTGTTCGGTATCGGTTGGGGCATCGCCGGTCTGTGTCCGGGACCTGCGGTGGCCATCCTGTTCAGTGGTCACTGGCAGAGCGTCGTGTTCGTTCTGGCTATGTTGGCCGGGATGCTGTTGTTCACTGCACTGGAGCGTCGGCGCGGCCTGTAACCTGAGGGTGCGATGAGATGCCATGTTGCAACATTCGAACGCGTCTGTTTGCCCGAGATGCTCGCCGCTGGTCATCAATGGCTGTAAACGGCTAGGGTCTGTTTCGCGGACGGCTTGCGGGCCGCTGCTCAGAGGAGTTGTCATGTCGCCTGAAATCGTCGCGTTCTTCGATCCAGCCACATCCACCTACAGCTATGTGGTCAGCGATCCGGCCAGCAAGCGTTGCGCCATCATCGATCCGGTGCTGGATTACGACCCGGCTGCCGGGCGCATCTCGCTAGACAATGCCGAACGCCTGATTGCCTATGTGTATGAGCAGGGCCTGGCAGTGGACTGGCTGCTGGACACCCATGTGCATGCCGATCACCTGTCCGCCGCTGCTTATCTCAAGCATCAACTGGGCGGGCGGCTGGCCATAGGCGAGCGGGTCACCTTGGTTCAGAGCAACTTCGCCAAGCTGTTCAATGCTGGTAGCGAGTTCGCCACCGACGGCCGCCAGTTCGACCAATTATTCCGCGATGACGAGTGTTTCAGCATAGGTGCTATCTCAGCGCGAGCCCTGCACACCCCGGGGCATACTCCAGGATGCATGACCTACTTGATCGGCGATGCAGCCTTCGTCGGTGACACTTTGTTCATGCCCGATTACGGCACCGCCCGTTGCGACTTCCCCGGCGGTGATGCGCGCAGTCTGTACCGTTCGATCCGCAGGCTGTTCGAACTGCCGGGCGCGACCCGGATGTATATGTGCCACGATTACAAGGCGCCTGGCCGCGATCATCATCTCTACCAGACTACGGTGGCCGAGCAACGTGCTGACAATGTGCACGTACACGACGGCATCGATGAAGAGACCTTCGTGGCCATGCGTCGCGCCCGTGATGCCGAGCTCAATATGCCGGCTCTGATCCTGCCCTCGGTGCAGGTCAACATGCGTGGCGGCGAGTTGCCGCCGGCCGAGGGCAACGGCATCCGCTACCTGAAAATCCCCGTGGACGTGTTCTGATGCGCTGGCGCCCATACTGGCTGCAGGGCTACAACCGACAACTGGCGGGGCAGGACGGTTTGGCCGCAGTGATCGTCACCCTGATGCTGATTCCGCAGAGCCTGGCCTACGCCATGCTGGCCGGCCTGCCGCCGGTGACCGGACTGTACGCCAGCATCCTGCCGTTGTTGGGCTACGCCCTGTTCGGCTCCAGCCGCACCCTGGCGGTCGGTCCGGTGGCGGTGGTGTCACTGATGACCGCCGCTGCCCTCGGTCCGTTGTTTCCCGCAGGGAGTGCCGAGTACCTGGGCGCGGCGATGTTGCTGGCACTGCTCTCCGGGCTGATTCTGTCGGGCATGGCCTTGCTGCGCCTGGGTTTTCTCGCCAACTTCCTCAGCCATCCGGTGATTACTGGCTTTATCAGTGCCTCTGGCATCCTCATTGCACTGGGGCAGCTCAGGCATATTCTCGGGGTGCCGGGCGGCGGCGAGACGCTGTTGCAACTGCTGCCCGCGCTCTTGCTGAATCTGCCGCAGACCCATCTGCCGACCCTGTTGATCGGGGGCTGCAGTCTGCTGTTCCTCTGGTGGGTGCGCGGTTATCTCAAGGCTTGGTTGGTGGGTCGTGGGGTCAGCCCGCTGCTGGCCGGTAATCTGGCCAAGGCTGGGCCGGTGTTGGCGATCGTCCTGTCGATCCTGGCGGTGACGGGCCTGCAACTGGTCCAGGCCGGGGTCAAGGTGGTTGGCGTGGTGCCCGAGGGCTTGCCGGGGCTGAGCCTGCCGAGTCTGGACTTGGCGTTAATCTGGCAACTGCTGCCAGCGGCGGCATTGATCAGCCTGGTGGGTTTCGTCGAGTCAGTGTCGGTGGCGCAGACCTTGGCAGCCAAGCGTCGCCAGCGCATCGAACCGGATCAGGAGCTGCTCGGTCTGGGCGCCGCCAACCTTGCGGCAGCGGTCAGTGGTGGCATGCCGGTGACCGGCGGCTTCGCCCGTTCAGTGGTGAATTTCGAGGCCGGCGCGCAGACGCCCATGGCTGGGGTGCTGACCGCTGCAGGGATTGCCTTGAGTGTGCTGCTGCTCACCCCCTTGCTGCACAACCTGCCGCAGGCGGTGCTGGCGGCGACCATCATCGTCGCGGTGCTCGGCCTGGTCGACCTCGGCGCGTTGCGGCGGACCTGGCACTTTTCCCGAGCGGACGGCGCGGCGCAACTCGCCACTCTGGGCGGCGTGCTGCTGCTCGGCGTCGAGGCCGGCATTCTGCTGGGGGTGGGGTTGTCGTTGCTGTTGTTTCTCTGGCGTACCAGTCGCCCGCACATGGCGGTGGTCGGTCAGTTACCGGGCAGCGAGCACTTTCGCAACATCCTGCGTTTTGCCGTAGTGGAGAGTCCCAGCGTGCTGTCGCTGCGGGTCGACGAGAGCCTGTATTTCCCCAACGCGCGCTACCTCGAGGAGCGCATCGGCGAGTTGATCGCGACGCGGCCGTTGGTGCGTCATCTGGTGCTGATGTGCCCGGGGGTCAACCTGATCGACGCCAGTGCGCTGGACAGCCTGGAGGCCATCGTCGAGCGCCTGCACAGTGCCGGGGTGCAGTTACATCTGTCTGAAGTGAAGGGACCGGTGATGGACCAACTGAAGCGTTCGGATTTCCTCGAGCGCTTCGGCGGGCGGGTATTCGTCAGCCAGTTTGAGGCGTTGCGCGCGCTGGACCCGCAGAGTACCCAGCGCGCGCTGTCACACGAGGTCCGTTAAGTGCGTTGCGGCGCCGGTTGCTGCTGGGTGATGCAGTGGATATTACCGCCGCCCAGGAGGATCTCCCGGCCGGGCACCAGCACCACGCGGTGCTCGGGGAACAGACGTTGCAGGATGGCGCGCGCCTCTTCGTCCAGCGGGTCGTTGAAGCTCGGCGCGATGATGCCGCCGTTGACGATCAGGAAGTTGACGTAGGAGCCCGCCAGGCGCACCGAGGGATCACGCTCCTGGGTGCCGGCGGCCAGGTCGACGCCGGCGCATTCTTCGGCCGTGGCGTGCAGTGGCCCGGGAATCGGCATTTTGTGCACGACCAGCTGGCGGCCCTGAGCATCGCGCGCCGTTTCCAGCACGCGCATGGCCGCCTGACAGCGTGGGTAGTTGGGGTTGTGCTCGTCGTCGGTCCAGGCCAGCAGTACTTCACCCGGGCGCACGTAACAGCAGAAGTTGTCGACGTGGCCATCGGTTTCGTCGTTGAACAGACCGTCCGGCAGCCAGATCACGCGGTCGATGGCCAGGTGCTCACGCAGCACCTGCTCGATTTCTTCGCGCTCCAGATGCGGGTTGCGGTTGCGGTTGAGCAGGCATTCCTCGGTGGTGATCAGGGTGCCTTCGCCGTCGACGTGGATCGAGCCACCCTCCAGCACGAAGCCTTCGCTGCGGTAGCGTGCGCAGCGCTCGATCTCGAGGATCTTGCTGGCTACCTGATCGTCGTGGCTCCACGGCGAGTAGAGGCCGCCGTCGAAACCGCCCCAGGCGTTGAAAGTCCAGTCGACGCCGCGTACTTCGCCCTTGTCGTTGGTGACGAAAGTCGGCCCGGTGTCGCGTACCCAGGCGTCATTGCTGCTGATCTCGACCACGCGGATATTGCCATGGTCGAGACGCGCGCGAGCGTTCTCGTACTGGCTGGCCGAGACGCAGACGGTGACCGCCTCGAATTCGGCGATGGCCTTGGCCACCGCGGCGAAGGCCGCCTGCGCCGGCTTGCCGCCGAGGCGCCAGTTGTCCGGGCGCTCGGGCCAGACCATCCAGGTCTGGCTGTGGGGTTCCCACTCGGCCGGCATGCGGAAGCCGTCGGCGCGTGGGGTGCTGTTGAGGGTTGTCATGGATCCACCTGTAGCCCGGAAGTAATCCGGGAAGTCGTATCGTCGTAACAGAAGTCCCCGGATTTCATCCGGGTTACCCTCTGCAAATAAGCGAGCGAGCGGGATGAAGCGCAAGGCGCCCGGCGCGCAGCAAACGAGACATGCCTAGGGGTAGGCGAGGTTTGCGAGCACCGGGCAACGCGGCGATTCGCCCGCACAGCCGCTTATTCAGGATTCCAGCACGCCGTCCAGGGTCTTGATCGGCCCATAGAGGTTCGGCCGACGGTCGCGGAAGCTGCCCCAGGCGCTACGGGTATGTTCCAGCTGGTCGAGATCGAAGCTGTGCACCAGCACGCCTTCTTCGGTCTGGTTGAGTTCCTCGACCTTGGCGCCGAACTGATCGGCGATAAAGGATGAGCCGTAGAAGGTGATGTCGTAGTCGCCTTGCTCTTCCTTGCCGATGCGGTTGGAGGCGACCAGCGGCATCAGGTTGGCGCCGGCGTGGCCCTGCTGCACGCGCTGCCAATGTTCGCGCGAGGTGATGTTAGGGTCATGCGGCTCGCTGCCGATGGCGGTCGGGTAGAACAGGATTTCTGCACCGAGCAAGGCCATGCTGCGTGCGCACTCGGGGAACCACTGGTCCCAGCAGATGCCCACACCGATCTTGGCGTAGCGGGTGTTCCACACCTTGAAGCCGGTATCGCCCGGATTGAAATAGTACTTCTCGTGGTAGCCGGGGCCGTCCGGGATATGACTCTTGCGGTAGATGCCGAGGTTTTTGCCGTCGGCGTCGATGATCGCGATGCTGTTGTAACGGGCACGCCCGGCCAGTTCGAAGAAGCTGATCGGCAGCACCACTTCGAGCTCTTTGGCGACTTTCTGAAAGTGCGCGATGGCTTCGTTGGCGTCCACGCTGGTAGCCAGCTGCAGGTAGTCCGGGTTCGGCTTCTGGCAGAAGTACGGGGTCTCGAACAGTTCCTGAATCAGGATGATCTGCGCACCTTTAGCGGCGGCCTGGCGTACCAGCTTTTCGGCGTTGGCGATGTTGGCGGCGCGATCCCAGGAACAAGCCATCTGGGTGGCGGCGACGGTGACGATGCGGGACATGGAACACCTCGTAAGAGCAATGAGCGGTGGCCGTAACAAACTAGCAGACGACCGATGATGGTGCCGGGTCGACGGACATGGATTCGCCGAGTGGGTGTATGACTTTATAGTCGATATAAATCTGCTTTAAAAGCGTATTTTTTCTATTGAAAGCAAATAGTCGATTAAAAAGCAGATAAATATCTGTATTTGTCGTGGCGACTAGAGCTGTAGCCCGGATGTGATCCGGGAACGCTTCGCCCGGATTGCCCTCGAGCTAGAGTGGTGCGTTGCGCTTGGGCAGGAAGGGCGGCAGGTACAGGCCCAGGTAGGCATCGAATACGCGCATGCCTTCCTCGGCCAGACGCGGGGTGATACTGCCGTGCAGCTGTACCGAGCGGGCGTAGACCCGGTCACCCAGCTCCATGGCCAGGGCAAACACATCCACATCGTTGGGCAGTGGTGGCAGGACAAAGTGCCGTTCGAACAGCGACTGCATCAGGCGGCCCAGTTCGATGTCGTGCTGGCGGTCGGCCTGGGTTACTTCGCTCAGACCGTGCTGGGCGAGAATCAATTGGCGCGCCGCCGCATCGCCGGCATAGATCGCCAGCATGCGCTGCTCGACGCTGCGCGACAGGTCGCGCCAGTCGCGCAGTTCGGTGTGCGCCAAGGGCTCCTGCAGGCAGGCGCGAAAGGCCGCGTGAATGTCCGCGGTCAGTGCTTCGAGCAGGGCCGGTACGCTGGCGAAGAAGTGGTAGACAGAGGAGGGCGGAATCGCCGCGCGCTCGGCCACGCTGTAAATCGACAGGCTGGCGACGCCTTGTTCGGCGAGCAATTCGCGAGCGGCGCCGAGGATTACGGCGATGCGCGCCTGGCTGCTGGCGCGGGGTTTGCGGGCAATGGTGGGGCGCGGCATGGCGATCATCTCGGCAAGGGACGCGCTATTGGACGTCAGCGGGTGCCGAGCAGGCAAGTCAGGATGCGTGGCGGATGAACGGTGGATGTCCCGTAGGCTGGGTAGAGCCGCTTTTTTTGGCGAAACCCAGCAAAGTCCGGAGCTGGACTTTGCTGCGCTCTACCCAGAATACAGGTTATGGGCCGTTTTATTGGTCGGCGCGAAAGCGTGCCCATAGCTTGTCACGGATCAGGCGATGCTGTTCCGGCATGGCCTCCAGGGCAAACAGGCGTCGCTTGGTGTCGCGGTCCGGGTAGAGGCCGGGTTGCTCGCGTAGGGCTTCGGCGAGAAATGCCTGAGAGTCGGCGTTGCCGTTGGGGTAGAGGGTTTCTTCGGTGATCAGCGCGGCGACTTGCGGCTGCATCAGGTAGTCGATAAGACGGTGGGCGAGATCGGCGCGCCGAGCACTGCTGGGAATCACCAGGTTATCTATAAACAATGTCGAGCCCTCTGTCGGTACCACGAAGCGTACCGGTTGCCCGGCGTCGGCTGCGGCCAGGGCGTCGCCGACCCAGGCCATTGCCACGCATAAACGGCCGTTGTTGAGGTCGTCGATATAGCGCTCGCTGTCGACGTATTTCAAATGTGGGCGCAAGGCGTCGAGCAGTTTGCCGGCGCGCTCGACGCGACTCGGGGCGCTACGTACCAGGTTGCGGCCCTGGTAATTGAGCAGCAGCGACAGGGTCTCATCCGGTGCGTCCAGTACGCTGATACCACAGCTGGCCAGGCGGCTGCTCTGCGCTTCGTCGAACAGCAGGCTCCAGCTTTCCGGCAGCGGTCCACCGTAGGCGGCTTCAGCCTGCGGTGTATTGATCGCCAGACCGACCATGCCCCAGAGGTAAGGCACCGCGTAGCGGTTGTTCGGGTCGACTGCGGCCAGTTTGCTCAGCAGCCCCTTGTCCAGGTGTGTGCGGTTGGGCAGGCGATTGAAGTCCAGGGGTTGCAGCTGCCCGCTGCGGATCAGGGCGGGTAGATCGTTGTGTGTGGGTACGGCGACATCGATGGTTTCGCCGCTGGCCAGGGCCGCGCTCAATTCTTCGGCGGTACTGAAGGTGCGGTATTCGACGCGGATGCCGGTGTCGGCTTCGAAGGCTTTGAGCACCTGTGGGGCGATGTAGTCGTTCCAGTTGTAGACGCGAATCATCTCCTCGCGATCTTGCGGCTGAACGGTTTCATTGGCGCTTACCAGCAAGGGCGTCAGTGCGAGCAGTAGCGCGGCGAACAAGCGAGGCATGGGCATCTCCCTGAGTGCAGTGAATGCAATAGGGCCGCGCCATCCGGCGTGGCCGTTGGGTTCGGGTGTTGCGGGCGCAGGACGGCTGAATGCCGGGCAGCGTTAGTCCGCCACGAGCGTGAGCGCGCGGCCGGGGTGTGCGCTTAGGGCTAGGTCGAGCCAGATAAAACGACGCCGGCTCAAGGCCGGCGTCGGGTAGTGCTTACACGGTGTGCAGGTACCAGTTGTACTCGAGGTCGGAGATGGTGGTCTCGAACTCTTCCAGCTCGGCTTCCTTACAGGCGACGAAGATGTCGATGTATTTAGGATCGATGTACTTGTTCATCACTTCGCTGTCGTCCAGCTCGCGCAGGGCATCGCGCAGGTTGTTCGGCAGGCTCTGCTCCAGCTGCTCGTAGGAGTTGCCTTCGATCGGCTCACCCGGTTCGATCTTGTTGGTCAGACCATGATGAATACCGGCGAGAATTGCCGACATCATCAGGTAGGGGTTGGCATCGGCACCGGCGACGCGCTGCTCGATACGCACCGAGTCGGGGCTGCCGGTGGGGACGCGAACGGCCACGGTGCGGTTGTCCAGGCCCCAGCTCGGAGCGTTGGGCACGTAGAACTGCGCGCCGAAGCGACGGTACGAGTTGACGTTCGGGCAGAGGAAGGCCATCGACGCCGGCATGGTCTCCAGGATGCCGCCGATGGCATGGCGCAGTACATCGCTCTGCAGCGGGTCTTCGGAGGTGAAGATATTCTTGCCGGTTTCCTTGTCGAGCAACGAGACATGCACGTGCAGACCGTTGCCCGCCTGACCCGGGTAGGGCTTGGCCATGAAGGTCGAGTCCATCTCATGGTCGTAGGCGATGTTTTTGATCAGGCGCTTGAGCAGCAGCGCATGGTCGCAGGCCAGCAGCGCATCGTTAGTGTGGTGCAGGTTGACTTCGAATTGCGCCGGGGCGCTTTCCTTGACGATGGCGTCGGCCGGCAGGCCTTGTTCCTTGGCGGCTTCCAGCATGTCCTGCAGACAGTCGACGTATTCGTCGAGGTCATCGATCAGGTAAACCTGGGTCGAGTGCGGGCGTTTGCCGGAAAGCGGCGAGCGTGGCGGCTGCGGACGGCCGTTCACGTTCTCCTGGTCGATCAGGTAAAACTCAAGTTCGAAAGCCGCACATATAGTCAGGCCTAGTTCGTCGAACTTCTGCACCACCTGCCGCAGCACCTCACGCGGGTCGGCGAAGAAAGGCTGGCCGTCCAGCTCGTGCATGGTCATTAGCAGTTGCGCGGTCGGGCGCTTCTGCCAGGGTTCATTGCACAGGGTATTGGGGATGGGGTAGCAGATACGGTCAGCGTCACCGATATCCAGGCCCAGGCCGGTGCTTTCCACCGTGGAGCCGTTGATATCCAGGGCAAACAAAGAGGCGGGAAGATTGATGCCTTTTTCGTACACCTTGTGAAGGCTGGCGCGTTCGATGCGCTTGCCGCGCACCACGCCATTCATATCTGCAATAAGAAGGTCGACGAACTGGACCTCAGGATGTTCCTTAAGGAACGCGTTCGCTTCATTAAGCTGAACGGCACGCGGGGGTACCGACATGATGCAACACCTTTTTTGTTAAAAATATCAATCATGCGAATGCACAATGGTGAGTCAATCTTAAACGCTAGGCGCTGTCAAGTGACGCGTGAGGCGCCCTTAAAAAGGGCAATGTGGCCATTTATAGGGCGTTTCAGGGCATCGCTTATGGCGTCTCGGCCTTGGCCGGCGCGGTGCTCAGCAGAGTGTGTTCAATTTTTTACATGACTATTGTGAAAAAAAATGAACAAGGCTAAGCTCGCTTCAAACCCATAACAGCAATAAAACGGGTGCCTCATGTCACATCTGCCGTTAATCGGCGTCACCGCCTGCACCAAGCAGATCGGTCTGCACTCCTACCACATAGCCGGCGACAAGTATCTGCGGGCCGTGGTGCTCGGCGCCGGTGGCATGCCGCTGATCATTCCTTCGTTGGGCGAGCTGATCGATCAGCCCACCCTGCTCGATAATCTGGACGGTCTGCTGTTCACCGGCTCGCCCTCGAATGTCGAGCCTCATCATTATAGTGGGCCAGCCAGCGCGCCGGGCACCCAACATGATCCCGAACGTGATCGTACCAGCTTGCCGTTGATCAAGGCCGCTGTAGCGGCGGGTATCCCGATACTGGGTATTTGTCGCGGCTTCCAGGAAATGAACGTCGCCTTCGGTGGCAGCCTGCATCAGAAGGTGCACGAGCTCGACGGTTTTATGGATCATCGCGAGCCGGAGAATCAGCCGCTAGAGGTGCAGTATGCACCCAGTCACCCGTTGCAGGTACAGCCGGGCGGCGTACTCGCCGGTATCGGCTTGCCGAGCGAGATTACCGTCAACTCCATTCATGGTCAGGGCGTTGAGCGTCTGGCGCCTGGCCTTCGAGTCGAAGCACTGGCGCCTGACGGGTTGATCGAGTCCTTCTCTGTCGAAGGTGCACAGAATTTTGCCCTGGGGGTGCAATGGCATCCCGAGTGGCAGGTACGATCCGACCCGAATTATCTCGCCATCTTCCAGGCCTTTGGTGAGGCTTGCAGGAAGAGGGCGGGGCACCGCTGAACCGGCTATAAATAAGTCGGTTTCTATAAACCCTGAGGTCTCTATGAGCACCAAATTAGACCAGCTCTCCAGCTGGCTGAAAGAACGCAAAATCACCGAAGTTGAATGCCTGGTCAGCGATCTTACCGGGATCGCCCGTGGCAAGATCTCGCCGACCAACAAGTTTCTTGACGAGAAAGGCATGCGCCTTCCCGAGAGCGTGTTGCTGCAAACCGTCACCGGCGATTACGTCGAGGACGACATCTATTACGCCCTGCTCGACCCGGCTGATATCGATATGGTCTGCCGCCCGGATGAGAATGCCGTATTTCTGGTGCCCTGGGCCATCGAACCGACTGCCCAGGTGATCCACGACACCTACGACAAGCAGGGCAACCCGATCGAGTTGTCGCCGCGCAACATTCTCAAGAAGGTTCTGGGTCTGTATGCCGACAAAGGCTGGCAGCCGATCGTCGCTCCAGAAATGGAGTTCTACCTGACCAAGCGCTGTGAAGACCCGGACTTTCCGTTGCAGGCGCCGCTCGGCCGCTCGGGCCGCCCGGAAACCGGGCGCCAGTCCTTCTCCATCGATGCGGCGAACGAATTCGACCCGCTGTTCGAGGACATGTACGACTGGTGTGAGATTCAGGGCCTGGATCTCGATACGCTGATCCACGAGGAAGGTCCGGCGCAGATGGAAATCAACTTCCGTCACGGTGACCCGTTATCGTTGGCCGACCAGGTGCTGGTGTTCAAGCGCACCATGCGCGAGGCCGCGCTGAAGCACGACGTGGCGGCGACCTTTATGGCCAAGCCGATCACCGATCAGCCGGGCAGTGCCATGCACCTGCACCAGAGCATCATCGACAAGAAGACCGGCAAGAACATCTTCTCCAACGACGATGGCTCGATGAGCGAACTGTTCCTCCATCACATCGGCGGCCTGCAGAAATTCATCCCCGAAATTTTGCCGCTGTTCGCTCCCAACGTTAACTCGTTCCGCCGTTTCCTGCCGGACACCTCAGCGCCAGTCAACGTCGAGTGGGGCGAGGAAAATCGCACCGTCGGTTTGCGCGTGCCGGATGCCACGCCACAGAGTCGTCGGGTCGAGAACCGCCTGGCCGGTGCCGACGCCAACCCTTACCTGGCCCTGGCCGCCAGCCTGCTGTGCGGCTACATCGGCATGGTCGAACGGATCGAGCCGAGTGCCCCGGTCGTCGGCCGCGGTTACGAGCGGCGCAACCTGCGCCTGCCGCTGACCCTGGAGGCCGCACTGGAGCGCATGGAAACCTGCGCGACCCTCGAAGAGTACCTGGGCCGCAAGTTCGTCAGCGGCTACGTCGCGGTGAAACGCGCCGAGCACGAAAATTACAAGCGAGTGATCAGCTCCTGGGAACGCGAGTTCCTGCTGTTGTCGGTTTGACCGAACGAGGGCGGCGCGTGATCCGTCGACCCCCGGTAAATGCACACATTCTGAGGTGGATATGACTAGCAACCCGAAAACCCGCGAGTGGCAGACCATGAGCCGCGAGCATCACCTGGCGCCCTTCAGCGATTACAAGCAGCTGGCGGAAGTGGGCCCGCGGATCATCACCACCGCCGAGGGGGTGTACCTGTGGGACAGCGAGGGCAACAAGATCCTCGACGGCATGGCCGGGCTGTGGTGCATGGCGGTGGGTTATGGGCGCAAGGAACTGGCGGATGCTGCCTATAAGCAGATGCAGGAGTTGCCGTTCTACAACACCTTCTTCATGACTGCCCACCCGCCGGTTCTGGAGCTGGCCAAGACCATTGCCGAGATCGCGCCGCCAGGCATGAACCATGTGTTCTTCACCGGCTCCGGCTCGGAAGGTAACGACACCATGCTGCGCCTGGTGCGCCACTACTGGGCGCTGAAGGGCCAGCCGAACAAGAAGGTCATCATCAGTCGGGTCAATGGCTATCACGGTTCCACCGTGGCCGGCGCCAGCCTGGGCGGCATGAAGTTCATGCACGAGCAGGGCGACCTGCCGATTCCGGGCATCGTGCATATCCCGCAGCCGTACTGGTTTGGCGAGGGAGGTGACATGAGCCCGGACGAGTTCGGTGTCTGGGCCGCCGATCAGCTGGAGCAAAAAATCCTCGAAGTCGGCGAAGACAATGTAGGTGCCTTTATCGCCGAGCCGATTCAGGGTGCCGGTGGGGTGATCATTCCGCCGGACAGCTACTGGCCGCGTATCCGCGAGATTCTTGCCAAGTACGACATCCTGTTCGTTGCCGATGAAGTGATCTGCGGTTTCGGTCGCACCGGTGAGTGGTTCGGCAGCGACTACTACGGCCTCCAGCCGGACATGATGACCATCGCCAAAGGCTTGACCTCGGGCTATGTGCCGATGGGTGGGTTAGTCGTCAGTGACAAGGTATTCGAGGTGATTCAAGCCGGCGGCGATTTCAACCACGGCTTCACCTACTCGGGACATCCGGTGGCGGCGGCGGTAGCGCTGGAAAATATCCGCATCCTGCGCGAGGAAAAGATCGTCGAGCGGGTCAAGACCGACACGGCGCCCTACTTCCAGCAGCGTCTGCGCGAACTGGCGGAGCATCCGCTGGTGGGTGAGGTACGTGGTGTAGGGCTGCTCGGCGCCATCGAACTGGTCAAGAACAAGGCCACCCGCGAGCGTTATCCGAGCGAGGCGGGCGCCGGCATGATCTGCCGTGGTCACTGCTTTAACAATGGTCTGATCATGCGCGCCGTAGGCGACACCATGATCATTGCTCCGCCGCTGGTGATCAGCAAGGCGGAGGTCGACGAACTGGTGGACAAGGCGCGTAAATGCCTGGATCTGACCGCCGAGGCGCTGCGCGATTAACGCAGGTGCGCTTTATGGCTTTCGGTTTGTTATGTCTGAAAGTTGTAAAGAGTCGCATGACCTTGCCAGACTGCAGCAGTGCGTTGGCCAGGCTCACCGGAGGATGGTGCAGTTGGGCTGCGCCATCTGGCGGAAAACTTTTACAACAACAGGAGCTGCACGCATGAAAACATTCGGCAAAACCCTTCTCGCGTTGTCCCTTGCGGGCGCTGTAGCAAGTGCTGCGCAGGCCGAGGATAAGGTGCTGCACGTCTACAACTGGTCGGACTACATCGCTGAGGACACCCTGGACAACTTCCAGAAGGAAACCGGCATCAAGGTGGTCTACGACGTCTTCGACAGCAACGAAACCCTGGAAGCCAAGCTGCTTTCAGGCGGCTCGGGCTACGACGTGGTGGTTCCGTCCAACCAGTTCCTCGCCAAGCAGATCAAGGCTGGCGTGTTCCAGAAACTGGACAAGTCCAAGCTGCCGAACTGGAAGAACCTCAACCCCGATCTGATGAAGGCTCTGGAAGCCGCCGATCCGGGCAATCAGTACGCCTTCCCCTATCTGTGGGGCACCACTGGCATTGGCTACAACCCGGCCAAGGTCAAGGCCGCGCTGGGCGTAGACAAGATCGACTCCTGGGCTGCGGTGTTCGAGCCGGAGAACATGGCGAAGCTCAAGTCCTGTGGTGTCGCCATGCTCGATGCGCCTGAGGAAATCTACGCCGCAGCGCTGCACTATCTAGGCAAGGACCCGATCGCGAAAAGCCCGGCAGACGTGAAGGCCGCCGAAGCGCTGCTGCTCAAGGTGCGCCCCCATATCACCTATTTCCATTCCTCCAAGTACATCTCCGATCTGGCCAACGGCAACATCTGCGTAGCGGTCGGCTGGTCCGGCGACGTGTTCCAGGCCCAGGCTCGCGCCGAGGAAGCGAAGAACGACGTGCCGGTCGCCTACGCCATTCCCAAGGAAGGTGCCGCCACCTTCTTCGACATGATGGCCATCCCAGGCGATGCCAAGAACGTCGAGGCGGCCTACACCTTCCTCAATTACATCCTCACCCCGGAAGTGATCGCGCCGATCTCCGACTACGTGGCCTACCCGAACGGCAACAGCGCCGCCACGCAGTTGGTGTCAGAGGAAATTCGCAATAACCCGGGTATCTACCCGACCGAAGAGGCCTCGAAGAAGCTCTACACCTTCACCGAGCTGAGCCCGAAAGTGCAGCGTGCGATGACGCGTAGCTGGACCAAGGTGAAATCGGGACGTTAAGTCCGGCAGATCCCAAGTAGCACCCAGTTTCTGGCGGGATAACCCGCCAGAAACCCAAACAATAAGAAGGAAGTTTGCATGCGTTGTACACCTCTTCTGGGCGCCTCTGTGCGCGCGCCATTCAGCGAGTCACGATCATCTGCGCCATGGCTGCGGAGCGCGGTATTGCCGTGCCGTCCGGGGTGGCCGGTAGCGGCACGCTGAGCAGAGAGCGACTTTTCCGATAGAGAGCTGGCCCTTGCGGGGCTGCCCGATAAAAGAGGATTCACGTATGCGTACTCCCTTCGCTGCAACCCTGACAGCCGGTGCCCTGGCGCTTGGCTTGGCGGCTACGGCCCAGGCCGAGTCGACCGTACATATCTATAACTGGAGCGATTACATCGGTGAGAACACCCTCGCCGAGTTCCAGCAGGCGACGGGCATCAAGCCGCTCTACGACGTGTTCGACTCCAACGAAACCCTCGAAGGCAAACTGCTCGCCGGGCGTTCCGGCTATGACGTGGTGGTGCCTTCCAACCATTTCCTCGGCAAGCAGATCAAGGCCGGTGCGTTCCAGAAGCTTGACCGCGCCCAGCTGCCGAACTGGGACAACCTCGACCCGGCACTGCTCAAGCAGCTGCAGGTCAACGACCCGGGCAACCAATATGCAGTGCCTTACTTGTGGGGCACCAACGGCATCGGCTACAACGTCGAGAAGGTCAAGGCAGCGCTCGGCGTCGACAAAATAGACTCCTGGGCGGTGCTCTACGAACCGGAAAACATCAAGAAGCTCGCCACTTGTGGGGTGAGTTTTCTCGATTCGGCCGATGAGATGATTCCCTCGGTGCTCAACTACCTGGGCCTGGACCCGAACAGCAGAAATCCGTCCGACTATGCCCAGGCAGAAGCCAAGCTGCTGGCCGTGCGCCCTTATGTCACCTACTTCCACTCGTCCAAGTACATCGGTGACCTGGCTAACGGCAACATCTGTGTGGCGGCCGGTTTCTCCGGCGACATGTTGCAAGCGGCCGCTCGCGCCGAAGAGGCCGGTAAAGGCATTGAAATTGCATATGTGATTCCCAAAGAGGGCGCCAACCTGTGGTTCGACATGCTCGCCATTCCAGCCGATGCAGCGAACGCCAGGGAAGCCCACGCCTTCATCAACTACCTGCTGGAGCCGGCGGTGATCGCCGGGGTCAGCGATTACGTCGGCTACGCCAATCCCAACCCCAAAGCTGGTGAGTTGATGGATCAGGACGTACGCCACGACGAGGCGGTGTACCCGCCGCAAACCGTATTGGACAAGTTGTTTATCTCGGCGGAGTTGCCGATCAAAGTACAGCGGCTCATGACCCGTAGCTGGACCAAGGTCAAATCAGGTCGGTAATTTCAAACGTCTGACCGCCGGGGTCGGACGCAATTTTTGCGGGAGTTTTGGTAATGTCAGTTGCTTCCAGTACCTATAAAAAGGTTCTTGAGGGAGACCAGCAACCCAAAGAGGTGTTGGTCAAGATCGAACGGGTGACGAAGAAATTCGACGAAGCGGTCGCCGTCGATGATGTCTCTCTGACCATCAACAAGGGTGAGATCTTCGCGCTGCTCGGTGGCTCGGGCTCGGGCAAATCCACCCTGCTACGCATGCTCGCCGGTTTCGAGCGACCGACCGATGGACGCATCTTCCTCGACGGCGTAGACATCACCGATATGCCGCCGTACGAGCGGCCGATCAACATGATGTTCCAATCCTATGCCCTGTTCCCGCACATGAGCGTGGCCGATAACATCGCCTTCGGCCTCAAGCAAGACAAGATGCCCAGGGCCGAGATCGAAGTCCGTGTCGAGGAAATGCTCAAACTGGTGCAGATGACCGAGTACGCCAGGCGCAAGCCGCATCAGCTGTCAGGCGGACAGCGCCAGCGTGTGGCCCTGGCTCGCTCGCTGGCCAAAAGCCCCAAGCTGCTGTTACTCGACGAGCCCATGGGCGCGTTGGACAAGAAGCTGCGCTCGCAGATGCAACTGGAGCTGGTAGAGATCATCGAGCGGGTCGGCGTGACCTGCGTGATGGTGACCCACGACCAGGAAGAGGCCATGACCATGGCCCAGCGTGTGGCCATCATGCACCAGGGCTGGATCGCCCAGATCGGCAGCCCGGTGGATATCTATGAGACCCCGACCAGTCGCCTGGTCTGCGAGTTCGTCGGCAGCGTCAATCTGTTCGAGGGCCAGGTGGTGGAAGACGCCGAAGGCCATGCCTTGATCGACAGCCCGGACCTTGAGCGCAATATCTTCGTCGGCCATGGCGTCAGCACCTCGGTACAGGACAAGAGCATCACCTACGCGATTCGTCCGGAGAAACTGCTGTTCACTACGGAAAAGCCCGCCGGCGAGCACAACTGGTCGCGCGGTACCGTGTACGACATCGCCTACCTGGGCGGTCATTCGGTGTTCCATGTCGAGTTGCCGAGCGGCAAGATCGTCCAGTCTTTCGTCGCCAATGCCGAACGGCGTGGCGCGCGGCCGACCTGGGATGACGAAGTCTACGTCTGGTGGGAGGACGATAGCGGGGTGGCGTTGCGCTCATGAATATTTCCCGAAGTATCAGTCGCCGCATGCCAAAAGGCAGGCACTTCGTCATCGGCGTGCCGTTCGTTTGGCTGTTCATGTTCTTCCTGCTGCCCTTCATCATCGTCTTGAAGATCAGCTTCGCCGAAGCCGACGTGGCCATTCCACCCTATACCGAGATCTACGCTTGGGCGGAGCAGCAGCTGTCGATTGTCATCAACCTGAGCAACTACATCTTTCTCAGTGAAGACGACCTGTACCTGGCCGCCTACCTAGGCTCGTTGCAGATGGCCTTCTTCAGCACCCTGCTGTGTTTGCTGATCGGTTATCCGATGGCCTATGCCATCGCCCGTGCCGATAAGGACATGCAGATGGTGTTCCTGCTGCTGATCATGATGCCGACCTGGACGGCGATTCTGATCCGCGTGTACGCCTGGATGGGTATCCTCAGTAGCAACGGTTTGCTCAATAGCTTCCTGCTCAGCATTGGTCTGATCGACGATCCGATCCGTATCCTCAACACCAACGTCGCGGTGTATATCGGCATCGTCTACTCGTACCTGCCGTTTATGGTATTGCCGCTCTACGCCAACCTGGTCAAGCACGACCAGAGCCTGCTGGAGGCCGCTGCGGACCTGGGTTCGAGCACCTACAACAGCTTCTGGAAAATCACCGTGCCGCTGTCGAAGAACGGCATCATCGCCGGCTGCATGCTGGTGTTCATTCCGGTGGTCGGCGAGTTCGTCATCCCCGAACTGCTAGGTGGCCCGGAGACGCTGATGATCGGCAAGGTGCTCTGGCAGGAGTTCTTCAACAACCGCGACTGGCCGGTGGCTTCCGCCCTGGCGGTGGTGATGCTGGCGATCCTGATCATCCCGATCATTCTGTTCAATCGTAACCAGGCCAAAGAAATGGAGGGTAGAGCATGAGAGGTTTCAGTTTCTCCCGCCTAATGTTGTGGGTAGGCTTCGCGTTCATCTACCTGCCGATGCTGATCCTGGTGATCTACTCGTTCAACGGCTCGCGCCTGGTCACTGTGTGGGGCGGTTGGTCGGTCAAGTGGTACGTTGGCCTGCTCGACAACACCCAGCTGATGAACGCGGTGATGCGCTCCCTGGAGATCGCCTGTTACACGGCGATCGCCGCGGTGATTCTGGGTACCCTGGCGGCCTTCGTGCTGACTCGGGTGACTCGTTTCAAGGGCCGCACCATGTTTGGCGGGCTGGTCACCGCACCGCTGGTGATGCCGGAAGTGATCACCGGTCTGTCGCTGCTGTTGCTGTTCGTAGCGATGGCCCAGTTGATCGGCTGGCCGGCCGAGCGCGGCATCCTGACCATCTGGATCGCCCACACCACCTTCTGTACCGCCTACGTGTCAGTGGTAGTGTCCTCGCGTCTGCGTGAACTGGATCTGTCCATCGAGGAGGCGGCCATGGATTTGGGCGCCAAGCCGTTGAAGGTGTTCTTCCTGATCACCATTCCGATGATCGCGCCATCCCTGGCGGCCGGCGGCATGATGTCCTTCGCCTTGTCGCTGGACGACCTGGTGCTGGCCAGTTTCGTCTCCGGCCCAGGCTCTACCACCCTGCCGATGGAGGTGTTCTCTGCCGTGCGTCTGGGTGTGAAGCCGGAGATCAATGCGATCGCCAGTCTGATTCTGTTGTCGGTATCGCTGATGACTTTCATTATCTGGTTCTTCGCCCGTCGTGCCGAGCACAGACGCAAGAAGGCCATTCAGCAAGCCATGGAAGAAACCACGGGCATCCGCGAGCAGCAGGGCCCGGACAGCCGCCGCGATCCGTCGCAGGTCCACGCAACGGCTTAGGTCGCTGCTTGCATAAACACAAAGGGTCACTGCGGTGGCCCTTTGTGTTTATTGGCCGAAACAGACCGCTGCTTTGTTGTGGCAGTTGATCTGTTTCCAGTACTGGCGAACCAGCCATACCTTGCCGGTGATAAATTCTCAGTCGTGGAGATCATCGCCTTGGCCTGAACAGGAGTAGATACATGCAACTGAACGCCGACTTCAGCCTGCGGGCGGTCGTACACAGCGACTCGCTGGCCTGGACACCCTCGCCGATGCCTGGTGTGGACCGGCGCATGCTGGATCGGGTCGGTGCGGAGGTGGCACGTGCCACCTCTGTCGTGCGCTATGCCGCAAGCAGCAGTTTCTCTGCGCATGTGCATGACGGTGGTGAGGAGTTTCTGGTATTGGACGGTGTCTTCCAGGACGAGCATGGTGACTATCCGGCGGGCACCTATGTGCGCAACCCGCCTACTTCGCAGCACGTCCCCCGCTCGGCAGAGGGCTGCACGATCTTCGTCAAACTCTGGCAATTCGCCCCGGAGGACCGCACCCCTGTGCGGATCGACACTAACAGACTGCCTTATCTACCAGTCCCCGGCAGACCAGGCGTTTGCCATATACCGCTGTTTCAGGATGCACGGGAGGATGTACGCCTGGAGCTGTGGGCTCCTGACTCGAGCATCGATCTCACGGTGGCAGGGGGTATCGAAGTGCTGGTATTGCATGGGGCGTTCAGTAGCAACGACGAAACATTCGTCAAACACTCCTGGTTGCGCTTACCTGCAGGGGAGTCGCTCCAGGCCCGCACAGGTTCGCAAGGGTGCCGGCTGTGGGTGAAGACCGGGCACCTCGCGGAGCAGACACTCACTCCGCCTGTAGCGAGGTAGCCTGATAGCCGGCTGACTCTGTCCGCTCACCAGGAGGCTCACCCATGCAGCTCCAAGGTTCCTGCCATTGCGGTGCGGTGGTTTTCAGTCTTACCAGCGCCCATCCCTACCCTTATCAGCGGTGCTACTGCTCGATTTGCCGCAAAACCCAGGGCGGTGGTGGTTACGCGATCAACTTGGCCGGCGATGCGCGGAGTCTGAAGGTCAGGGGCCGCAAACAGATATCGGTGTATCACGCCAAGATCAAGGGTGAAGGCCAGCGTCGCGCCCAGCGCAGCAGCGCCGAGCGGCATTTCTGCCGACTCTGTGGCAGCGCCCTCTGGCTATTCAGCCCGGAGTGGCCGGAGCTGATCCATCCCTTCGCCTCGGCGATCGACTCGCCTCTCCCAGTGCCGCCGGAACACACTCATCTGCTGCTGGATTCCAAGGCGTCCTGGGTCGAGGTCGACGCGCAGCCTGGCGATCTACAATTCGCCGGCTATCCCGAAGAGTCTATCGCCGAGTGGCATGAGCGGCTTGGGTTGAGTCGCTGACGGCGAGGCAGAAGGGCCTTCGACCCAGGCCAAAGCCTGGCTGCAAGGCTATTGGCAGTTTTTTGCTGTATGGATATACATATAAAGCTTGCCTGAGCGGCCATGACTGCACATGCTTTGCGCCATCGCGACCATGAGTGATGGCAGCCATGCGGCTTTTTTTGTGTGAAAAACCTTCCCAGGCCAAGGACATCGCCAAGATGCTCCAGGCCAATCGGCGTGGCGACGGCTGCTGGTTAGGCAGCAATGTGACCGTGACCTGGTGCATCGGCCACCTGCTGGAAACCGCACCGCCGGATGCCTACGACGCCCGCTACAAACGCTGGGTGCTGAGTGACCTGCCGATCATCCCCGAACGCTGGAAAATGCTGGTCAAACCCAAGACCGCCGGCCAGTTCAAGGCGGTCAAGCGTCTGCTCGGCGAAGCCGATGAGCTGGTCATCGCCACCGATGCCGACCGCGAAGGCGAGATGATCGCCCGCGAGCTGGTGGAGCATTGCCGCTATCGCGGACCGATCCTGCGGCTCTGGCTATCGGCCCTGGACGATGCCTCGATCCGCAAGGCACTGGCCGCACTCAAGCCCGGCGCCGAGACTTTCAGCCTGTACCACGCGGCGCTGGGTCGCTCGCGCGCCGACTGGCTGATCGGCATGAACATGAGCCGGCTGTTCACCCTGCTCGGCCAGCAGTCCGGTTATCAAGGCGTGCTGCCGGTGGGGCGGGTGCAGACGCCAACCTTGCGCCTGGTGGTGGACCGCGACCGCAGCATTGCCGATTTCATCCCCGTCGCCTACTGGGCCATCGAGGTCCAGCTACTCGGTGACGGCGCTTCGTTCAGCGCCCAATGGCGCGCCGCGGATGACACCTGTGACGAGCACGGTCGCTGCCTGAACCAGGCGCTCGCGCAGCAGGCTGCGGCGGCCATGCGCAATGCCGCCAGCGCCCGGCTGGTCAGGCTGCGCACCGAGCGCATGCGCGAGGCCGCGCCCTTGCCGTTCGATCTGGGCACCCTGCAGGAAGTCTGCTCCAAGAAGCTCGGCCTCGGCGCGCAGGAAACCCTGGACATCGCCCAGGCGCTGTACGAGACCCATAAGGTCATCACCTACCCGCGCAGCGACTGCGGCTACCTGCCGCTCAGCCAGCACGGCGAGGCCCCGGTGATACTGGCGGCCTTGGGGCGTGCCGATCCGAGCCTGCGCGAGCTGCTGCAACATATCGAGCCGCAGCGCCGCTCTCGGGCCTGGAACGATGCCAAGGTCAGCGCGCACCACGGCATCATCCCGACCGCCGCCGGGCTGAACTTGGAACGCCTGGTCGGCAAGCAACGCGCGGTCTACAGCATGATCCGCGCGCGCTATCTGGCGCAGTTCCTGCCCAACCACGAGTACGACCGCACCCAGGCCGACTTCGACTGCGCCGGTCAGGCCTTGCGTGCGGTGGGCAAGCAAATCGTCGAGCCCGGCTGGAAGCGTGCCCTGCCGCAAGCCCTGGCGCCGAGCAAGGGCAGCGAAGGGCCTGCGGTGCAAACCCTGCCGGCGCTGAGCGAGGGGCAGGACTGTGCAGTCGCGGAGGTGGCGCTCAAGGATCTGTGGACCCAGCCGCCGAAGCCCTATACCGAGGGCGATCTGATCAAGGCGATGAAGAACGTCGCCAAGCTGGTCGCCGATCCTCGACTCAAGCAGAAACTCAAGGACACCACCGGCATCGGCACCGAGGCGACCCGCGCCGGGATCATCCAGGGCTTGCTGGACCGCGGCTACCTGCTCAAACAGGGCAAGGCATTGGCTGCCACGCCCGCCGCCTTCAGCCTGATCGACGCCGTGCCCCGCGCCATCGCCGATCCCGGCACCACCGCCATCTGGGAGCAGGCGCTGGACATGGTGCAGAGTGGCGAGATGAGCCTGGAGGAGTTCGTGGCCAAGCAGTCGGCCTGGATGAGCAAGCAGGTACAGCGCTGCGCCGGCCTGCGCCTGACCATCAGTGGTCCGGCGAGCCCGGCCGGTCGTGGCGCCGCGCCTTGGAAGAACAAGAGGAAGGCGGGCAAGCCCAGGGTCGCGGCTGCTAAGCGCGCGAGAAAGCCAGCCTAGGGTCTGTTGCCGTTTCATTGTGAGCCGCGTTGCCGCGAGAAATGGTCCCCGGTTAGGCGCAGGACGCAGGTAATGGTCATTCCCTTGTCAAGTCCTGCAACAACAGCGGNNGCTCATTTGGAACAACCAAACTGCGCTCCTCGTGTCTTGCCTCGCGCCAAAACAGGCTACGGCGCGGCCGCGAATGAAACGGCAACAGACCCTAGCCGAACGCAGCAGTTTTTAACGGCCTGCTAGGTGAAACGAACCACAATGACCTTGAGGGGCTGGAACGCTTGCGACAGCGGGTTTTTTGGGAAAACATGTCGGTCACAGCCCGGCATGGGCGAGCTAATGAGCGAGAGCGAGTCATGAGCAGCGAATTGCAGGTAGAGGACCTTCAATTGGGCGACGGCAAGGAAGTGGTCAAAGGTGCCCTGATCACCACCCAGTACAACGGCTTTCTCGAAGACGGTACCAAGTTCGACTCCTCCTATGATCGCGGCAAGCCCTTCCAGTGCGTGATCGGCACCGGACGGGTGATCAAAGGCTGGGATCAGGGGCTGATGGGCATGCGGGTCGGCGGCCGGCGCAAACTCTTCGTGCCGTCCCGTCTCGGTTATGGCGACAGCCAGTTCGGCGCGCATATCAAGCCGAACTCGAACCTGATCTTCGAGATCGAGCTGTTGGAAGTGCTGACCCGCGACGATTGATGGCGCTCCGCAGGAGCTCTGCCAGAGCCTGACTCCTAGCGCAGCGGTATCAAGTTGAGGGTGCTGCGGCTGTGGGCCGCCACATCCGTTTCGCTCAGGTGCTGCGGTTGATACTGGCCGGCGCTGTAGGCTTCGGCCTGGTCACTGTAGTGGCGGTCGAACAGCACGCCGCTCTGCCCAACCGGGTTGATGCCCAGGCTGTGCTCGGGGTCGGCCAGGTCGATCAGGCGGCGGGTCGAGGGCCCGTAGACCACGCTCCAGGGCGCCGGGCCGATACGGTGTGACAGGTTGTTCGGCGTCTCGTGGCCGCCCGGCGCGGCGAAGGGGCCGACGTTGAACAGCTTATCCAGCGGTTTTTGCTGACCCAGCGGGTGACCGTGGCTCAGGGTGTGGGCGTTACCCCAGGCCCAGTCAGTCGGGGCGTCGCCGAGGGTCTGTCGCAGGTGCGCGATGCTCGCCCGCCAAGCGGCCTTGACGGTCTCGCTGCGGCCTTCCACGGCAGTGCTGCTGCGGTCATCCCACCAGGGCGAATCAGCGTCGGCCGTCAGGCGGGGCAAGGCGACGTCCAGCACGCGGGTATACAGCAGATTGTCGAAGAAGGCGTCGCCCAACTCATCGCGCATGGCCCGCTCGCTCAGCTGGTAGACCAGTTGGTTGAACAGGCTGGCGACGCTCGAATCGAGATCATGGTCGCCGTTCCAGCGGGCCAGCTGTTCGACCAGGGCGCGCTCGCCGTCGTCGACGGCGGCCGCGCGCAACTCATCCAGAATCGGTGCCAGCACACGCGGGCCGTAGCCACTGCCAGGGTCGAGTTGCAGCGCCTGGCTGTTGTGCAGGTCCCACTTGACCGACGTATCGGTCAGGCGCTGATTCAGCCGCTGACCGCGATCGGGCAGGTTGTAGTAACCGGGGATCTCGATGCCGCTGGGCGACAGTGGTTGGAAGTTGGCCGAGACGATGTAGCCGCGCGGCGGGTTTTCTTCCTGAGGGTTATCGGTGAAGGGGTAATAGCCGGATTTTTCCGCCTCGCCGTTGCTGCCGTCGAGGATAAAGCTCGGGTTCACCCCGGCCGGGCGGCGTGGCAGCTTGGCCGCGGCCCACCAGGCGATATCGCCGCTGGCGTTGGCCCAGACGATATTCAGGCCGGGCGCCTCGATCTTCTCCACCGCGGCGCGGGCCTCGACCAGGCTGTCGGCGCGGTTGAGCTGGTAGAAACCGTCGAGGATCGGGTTGTCGGTTTCGAGGAAGGCCCACCACAGGGCAATCGGCGTGTCGCCAGCGGTCTGGCCCAGGGCGTCGTTGATCAGCGGGCCGTGTGGCGAGCGGCGCAGAATGAGTTTGACCGGCTCGGCGCCTTTGACCTCAATCAGCTCTTCGCGGCTCTGCAGCTCGACCCACTGACCGCGGTACCAGACCTGGTTGGGGTTGTCCGGGTTGAGCCGTTCGGCGATCAGGTCGACATCGTCGTTCTGGAACATGGTCAGGCTCCAGGCGAAGTCGCGGTTATGCCCGAGCGAGGCGAACGGATTGAGCGCCTGGTGATGACCGTACAGCTCGAAGCCCGGAGCGCTCAAGTGCGCCTCGTACCACACCGCCGGCACGGCGAAACGGATATGCGGGTCGCCGGCCAGCAGCGGCTTGCCGCTGGCGGTGCGGCTGCCGGACAGCGCCCAGGCGTTGCTGCCCTCGAACTGCGGCAGGCCGGCGTCGGCCAGTGCGGCGTGGCTGAGTTGGGCGATGGCGCCCAGGTCTTGCCAGTCGCCGGCTGCCAGTGGCTGGCCGACCACGCCCTGCGGGTGCCAGTCGAGGTCGAAGACCCGCAGGTAGTCGGCACCCAGTTGGTCGCGGACATAGCTCAGTACCGGTTCGGTGCGGAAGGCGGCGGCGAAGCTGTAGGCCATATAGCCGCCTACGCTGAGGGTATCGGCGATGCTGAAGGGGCGCGGGGTGATGCCCAGCAGGGCGAACTCCAGCGGTGCTGGGCGACTGGCCTGGTACTGATTGATCCCGTCCAGGTATGCCTGCAGGGCCTGGGTCGCCGGGTTATGCGGGTCGACCTTCTGGGCATAGGCGTCGGCGTGCGCGCGGATGCCCAGGGTGCGGAACAGGCGGTCGGTGTCGACCAGTTGGCTGCCCAGTACCTCGGCCAGTTCGCCGCGGGCCAGGCGGCGCAGCATTTCCATCTGAAACAGGCGGTCCTGAGCGTGCACATAGCCCAGGGCGCGGTACAGGTCGGCCTCGTTCTGCGCCTGGATGTGCGGCACGCCGCGTTCGTCGTAACGCACGCTGACCGGGGCTTGCAGGTGGGCCAGGGCCAGTTCGCCCTCGCGCTGGGGTTGCTTGCTGAGGAGGTACCAGGCAGTGCCGGCCGCCGCAGCGGTGACCAGCAGGGCGAGGACGGTCAGGCTGCGTTTCATCGAGTCTTCCTTGTTATCGGCGGGCGCTGTTAACGGCGAGCATGCAGTCAGGGAACAGCATCTGTTGGCACTGCGGCCCATTCGCAGAAACAGCCCACCGCCAGGGTATTGCTGGCGTTGACCGGGCGTCCGCTGGCCAGCGCGTCGAGGATGGGTTCGATAAAGCTGTTGCTCGAATTGCAGGTGAGCCCTTCGCTGTAGGGCCCGAAATAGGCTAGTTGGCCGTTGCGATCCCAGATGGCCACGGCGGGGCTGGCCGGGATCTGCTCGGCACCGGGCAGGTCGGCGAGCGGCTGCGGATCGCCCAGGGTCATCGGCAACTGGCCGCGGCTCCCCGGCTTTTGCACGGCATAGAAGGCCACGCCTTGCGGGGCGAAGTGTTCGATCAGCTCGGCCAGATGCTGCTGATTCGTCACATTGCACGGGCAGGCCGGGTCCCAGAAGTGCACCAGCCGAATCGGCCCTGGCCCGGCCAGTTCGGCCGGCAGGCGCAGACCGGCGCCGGAGAATACTGCCGCGCGTTCACTGAAGGCGCGGACATAACGCGCCTCGAACCAGCCATAGGCCGCCAGCAGGGCGGCGGCCAGAAACATAACGCTGAGGCTGATGAGCAGGGTCTTGCGGGAGGCTCGAGGCATGGCGGATCAGTCGATGAAGAGTTGTTTAGGGGCCTGTCGGGCATGACCGTCCGTTGCGAGGGCAAGTCCGGGTTGAGTCAGTTTTGCTGATTTTTCGAGGAGAATAGCGAG
Source organism: Pseudomonas taeanensis MS-3 (assembly GCF_000498575.2). GTDB lineage: Bacteria > Pseudomonadota > Gammaproteobacteria > Pseudomonadales > Pseudomonadaceae > Aquipseudomonas > Aquipseudomonas taeanensis. Next base: position 414,234 of record NZ_AWSQ01000001.1, on the reverse strand, counting down.
CTATTTAACGAGAAAGAGCAGCGAAAATGGCCAAATCCGGCTTTTCCGCAGCAGGGCAGCGTTAAGTCAGACAGGCTCCTAGCTTGCCACGACGCGCCCGGCAGCTGAATATCGGCAGCCGATAGCGCGGCTTCGACTGCCCCGCGGAATCTTCGCCCGATTGATGGAAAGCCTTATGCCTGTGCGTTTTCAGCCCGCCAGCCTGTTCGCCAGCCTGCGACCCTTGGCCGCAGCGACCAGTTTGCTGCCACAGGAGCAGGCCTACCGCGATTTCTATGGGTTCCAGCCGATGGGCGCGCAACACAGTCGGCTGGGCTGTTTCGAGGTGGCCGGTTACCGCATCGCCGTGCAAGTCTGGTGGCCGCAGGCACCACGGGCGACCCTGGTGTTGCTGCACGGTTATTACGATCACAGCGGTCTGTACCGTCATGTGGTCGAGTGGGCGCTGGGCCTGGGGTTCGCCGTGCTGACCTTCGATTTGCCGGGGCATGGCCTGTCTACCGGTGCGCGCGCCAGCATCGGTGATTTCGCCGAATACCAGGCCGTGCTGCAAGGCGCGCTAGACCAGGCAGCGGCGCTGGAGCTGCCGCAGCCCTGGCACCTATGCGGGCAAAGCACCGGCGGGGCGATCCTCCTCGATTATCTGCTGACCGGCGAGCCGCGCCCCGAAGTGGGCGAAACCATCTTGCTGGCGCCCTTGGTGCGGCCACGCGCCTGGGCCTGGTCGCAACTCAGCTATCGCCTGCTCAAGCCCTTCGTCACGCAGATCCCCCGGCGTTTCAGCGAGAACTCCCATGACGCCGACTTTCTCGACTTCGTCCAGCATCGCGACCCACTGCAGCCGCGCAGCTTGCCCACCGCCTGGGTCGGCGCCTTGAGTCGCTGGGTGCCGCGTATCGAAGGCGCACCACGCAGTGCCCGTAGCCCCCTGATCATCCAGGGCGAGGCGGACATGACGGTGGATTGGCGACACAACCTGGCGGTGCTGCAGGACAAGTTCGCCGCGGCGGAGATTTTCCGTCTACCAGAGGCGCTGCATCACCTGGCCAATGAAGCGCCGGCCTTGCGCCAGCGCTATTTCGAGTTCCTCAGCCAGCGGCTGACCTAAGCCGCCTGCTCAAATCCCCTGAGGCGCGGGTGCCAGGCTGGAGGTGCTCTGGCCCACGGCCAGGCCGGCGCGTATCGCCGCCAGGGCGGCCTGGTAATAGGCCTGGCCTTCTACGGACTGGGCGAAGTCGGCGAACTCATCGAGTTCGGGGTCGGACAGCTCGCGGTAAACATGCAGCAGGGTGTTGTCCAGGTCCTCGCCAATCTGCTCCATCAGGCGTTGCCGCTGGCTGTTCAGCAGCGTTTGCGCGGCGCCGCCGCCGAGCAGGCCTGGGATCATCTGGCTGAGGCTGTCGGCGGCAACGCCGGCCAGGGCCAGGCTGACTTCGGCGCCGGCTTCCTTGGCCGGTAGCGCCTGGGCCAGGTGGCGGATCAGCAGGCGCCGGGTGGCACTGGCCTCAACGCGCGGCAGGCCATCTGCATGTTGTTGCAGTTGTTCGCGGCGGGTGGCGAGCAGTTCGGCGGCGACCACCTTGCGCCCCAGTGGCGACTGAAAGAAGCGCAGCGCGGGTGCCGGGTCGGCGAGATTGTCCCTGAGGCTGCGTTGTGCGCGCTGATCCATCGCCCGCGGGTCGAAGCGCAGGTTGCTGTTATCCAGCAGCGCCTGATAGACCGCCGGTGGCAGGCTGCTGCGATAGCGCTGTTGCGCGGCGCTCAGGGCATCGTTGAACTGCACCCGTTGCTGCGGCCAACCGGCCGCTTGATACAGCTGAAGATGGCCGTCAGCCAGACTGGGCAAACTGAACAGCAACAGAAAAACAACACATAAGGCGCGCATAAAGACTCCTGTCTGGCGGGTGACTATTTTCAATGGCCGGTGAGTGCTTGTCGAGGCGCACTCGGCACTGCTGATAGAATCGCCAACATGTCTATAGATACCCATAACACGCTGTTAGCGCGCATTGTCGACGACCTGGCCGAGCACGGCTGGTCGTTGCAACCACTGTTCGCTCCACAGACTCTGACCGCCAAACTGGCCGAGGAGTGCCGCACGCGTGCGGCGCAAGGTGAGCTGACGCCGGCTAGCATCGGTCGCGGCGTTGCCCAGGCGGTGATTGAAGGGGTGCGCGGCGATCGCATCGACTGGCTGGAAGCCGGGCAATCCGTGGCCTGTGATCAGTACATGGCGCTACTGGACGAGTTGCGCCAGGCCCTCAATTTCGGCTTGTACCTGGGCCTGGAAGACTGCGAAAGCCACTTTGCCCTGTATCCACCGGGGGCTTTCTATCTGAAGCACCTCGACCGTTTTCGCGACGACGACCGCCGGGCGGTATCGGTGGTGCTCTACCTCAATCAGGACTGGCAGCCTGAGCACGGTGGCGCGCTGCGTCTGTACCTGAAAAGTGGTGAGGTGCGCGATGTCAGCCCAGTGGCGGGTACGCTGGTGGTCTTTCTCTCGGCCGAGATGCCGCACGAAGTGTTGCCGACCACCTGTGATCGCCTGTCATTGACCGGCTGGTTCCGCCGGCGCGGTGACAATCCCTTGTTGAGTACGATGTGAGCCGGAGGGCACATGGAGAAGATTCTGGTCAGCCGCTGCCTGTTGGGCCATCGCGTGCGTTACGACGGCGGTGCGCACGGTCCGTTCGACCTGCTCGAGCGCTGGCAGGCTGAAGGGCGGGTGGTGGCCTTGTGTCCGGAGGTCGCCGGCGGCTTGCCCACTCCGCGAGCACCGGCGGAAATTTCCGGCGGCCAGGGCGTGCAGGTGCTCGATGGTCAGCTGGCGGTGATGACTGTGGACGGTGAGGATGTCAGTGCGGCGTTTCTCGCCGGCGCCGAGCAGGCGCTGACGCTGGTCGAGCGGCACGGCATTCGCCTGGCGTTGCTCAAGGCGCGCAGCCCCTCGTGCGGCAATCGCGAGAATTACGACGGCAGCTTCACCGGGGTGAGAGTCGCCGGTGAGGGGGTGACTGCGGCCTTGCTGCGGCGCGCCGGGGTGCGGGTGTTCAATGAAGATGAGCTGGCCGCTGCCGAGGCGGCGGTGCGCGAGTTGGAGGCGCAGTAGGATGGGGTAGACGCGCGCGGGGGGATGTGGCGCTGAAAGTCGCGTCGTCAGTGGCTGTCGGTCAATACCTCGCTAAGCCAAGCCAGGCTACGGATGGACACAAAAAAGGGAGGCCGAAGCCTCCCTTTTTCGTTGCAGCGGCGTGTTAGAACAGTACGCGGCTACGGATGGTGCCTTTGACGTGCTGGAGTTTCTCCAGGGCCAGGTCGGAGTAATCGGCGTCGACGTCGATCACCACATAGCCGACCTTGTCGTTGGTCTGCAGGAACTGGCCGGAGATGTTGATGCTGTTTTCCGCGAACACCTGGTTGATTTCGCTCATCACACCGGGGATGTTGGCGTGGATGTGCAGCAGGCGGTGCTTGCCCGGGTGCGATGGCAGGGCCACTTCGGGGAAGTTGACCGAGGACACCGAAGTACCGTTGTCGCTGTACTTGACCAGCTTCTCCGCCACTTCCAGGCCGATATTGGCCTGGGCCTCGGCGGTGGAACCACCGATGTGCGGAGTGAGGATGACGTTGTCCAGGCCACGCAGCGGGCTCTGGAATTCTTCGTCGTTGGAGCGCGGCTCGACCGGGAAGACGTCGATGGCGGCGCCGATCAGGTGCTTGTCCTTGATCGCGTCGGCCAGGGCGTCCAGCTCCACCACAGTGCCGCGGGCGGCGTTGATCAGGATGCTGCCCTTCTTCATTGCGCGGATTTCTTTCTCACCAATCATCCACTTGGTGCTCGGCAGCTCCGGCACGTGCAGCGAGACGATGTCGGCCATGCCGAGCAGCTCGGTCAGGCTGGTGATCTGGGTGGCGTTGCCCAGCGGCAGTTTGGTCAGCGGGTCGAAGAACAGCACCTGCATACCCAGGCTTTCCGCCAGTACCGAGAGCTGGGTGCCGATCGAGCCGTAGCCGACGATGCCGAGCTTCTTGCCGCGGATCTCGAAGGAATTGGCGGCGCTCTTGATCCAGCCACCACGGTGGCAGGAGGCATTCTTCTCGGGGATGCCGCGCAGCAGCAGGATGGCCTCGGCGAGCACCAGCTCGGCGACCGAACGGGTGTTCGAGTAGGGGGCGTTGAACACCGCAATGCCGCGCTCGCGGGCGGCGTCCAGATCGACCTGGTTGGTACCGATGCAGAAGCAACCCACTGCGACCAGTTTATGGGCGCCGTCGAAGAGGTCTGCGGTCAGCTGGGTGCGCGAGCGGATGCCGATAAAATGGGCATCGGCGATCTTTTCCTTCAGCTCGGCTTCCGGCAGCGAGCCAGTGTGGTACTCGATGTTGGTGTAACCGGCAGCCTTCAGGGTGTCCACGGCATTCTGGTGGACGCCTTCGAGGAGAAGGAACTTGATCTTGCTCTTGTCGAGGGAGGTCTTGCTCATCGGAGTACCTGTAGTCCCACAAATTAGTGTCAGGGGAAGCGTCAGCGGCGATGCTGAGCGGGCCCCGCAAGTCGGCACGTAGGGCTCGATTCGCGGGGGGCATATGCTAGCATGATCTCCTTTTTCCATGCTTGGTTGCGACCTGAATGGTTCTCAGGGCGACCATGAATCGTTTGAGAGTTCACTTGATGACCACAACTGCCTTGATCGACGAACTAAAGACCCTGGTTGAGCCCGGCAAGGTGCTCACCGACGCCGATTCGCTCAACGCCTACGGCAAGGATTGGACCAAGCATTTCGCGCCGGCCCCTAGCGCCATTGTCTTCCCCAAGAGCATCGAGCAGGTGCAAGCCATCGTCCGTTGGGCCAATCAGCACAAGGTCGCGCTGGTGCCGTCTGGCGGGCGTACCGGACTGTCCGCCGCAGCGGTGGCAGCCAACGGCGAAGTGGTAGTCGCCTTCGACTACATGAACCAGGTTCTCGGTTTCAACGCCTTTGACCGTACCGTGGTCTGTCAGCCGGGCGTGATTACTCAGCAGTTGCAGGCCTTCGCCGAAGAGCAGGGGCTGTATTACCCGGTAGATTTCGCCTCGGCCGGCTCCAGTCAGATAGGCGGCAATATCGGCACCAATGCCGGCGGGATCAAGGTGATTCGCTACGGTATGACCCGCAACTGGGTGGCCGGGCTGAAAGTGGTCACCGGCACAGGCGAGTTGCTGGAGCTGAACAAGGACCTGATCAAGAACGCCACCGGCTATGACCTGCGCCAGCTGTTCATCGGCGCCGAAGGCACCCTGGGCTTCGTGGTCGAGGCAACCATGCGCCTGGATCGTGCGCCGCAGAACCTCACCGCCATGGTCCTCGGCGCCGCCGATTTCGACTCGATCATGCCGGTGTTGCACGCCTTCCAGAACAAGCTCGACCTGACCGCATTCGAGTTCTTCTCCGACAAGGCGCTGGCCAAGGTGCTGGCGCGCGGCGATGTGCCGGCTGCCTTCGACACCGAGTGCCCGTTCTACGCCTTGCTGGAGTTCGAGGCGACCACCGAGGAGGTGGCCGACGCCGCCCTGGCCACTTTCGAACACTGCGTCGAGCAGGGTTGGGTGCTGGATGGCGTGATGAGCCAGAGCGAGCAGCAACTGCAGAATCTGTGGAAACTGCGCGAATACATCTCCGAAACCATCTCGCACTGGACCCCGTACAAGAACGACATCTCGGTCACCGTCTCCAAGGTGCCGGCCTTCCTGCACGACATCGACGCCATCGTCGGCGAACACTACCCGGACTTCGAAATCGTCTGGTTCGGCCATATCGGCGACGGCAACCTGCACCTGAACATCCTCAAGCCGGAGGAGCTGAGCAAGGACGAGTTCTTCGCCAAGTGCGCCACGGTGAACAAATGGGTGTTCGAGATCGTGCAGAAATACAACGGCTCGATCTCCGCCGAGCACGGCGTCGGCATGACCAAGCGTGATTACCTTGCCTACAGCCGCTCGGAGGCGGAAATCGGCTATATGAAGGCGATCAAGGCGGTATTCGACCCGAACGGAATCATGAACCCTGGCAAGATTTTCCCCTGAAGGCTACTGCGGGCTTCGCGCGCCATGCTTGCGGAGTTTGCGCGCGGTAGGAGCCAGCTTGCTGGCGATGCTGTTGCGTTGCATAGGATCGCCAGCAAGCTGGCTCCTACGAAGCGCGTAGGTTGGGCTGAGCGCAGCGATAGCCCACAACCTGAGCCTTTGGTAGCAGCGACAGCGTCCTGTCGCTCGGCCATCATGGCCAGTCCAGTATTGATCAGACCTAGGAGTCGGTGATGAGTTACCAGCACCAGTATGTCGACGGCACCCATATCCACTTCCCCTTGGGCAAGGTGGTGTGCATTGGGCGCAATTACGCCGAGCATGCCAAGGAATTGAATAACCCGGTGCCGAGCGAGCCGCTGCTGTTCATCAAGGCCGGCAGCTGTGTGGTGCCGCTGGACGATGGCTTCAGCATCCCGGCCGATCGCGGTGCGGTGCATTACGAGGCGGAGATCGCCGTGCTGATCGGCAAGCCGCTGTCCCGCACGCCCAATAGTGAAGAGGTGCTGGATGCCATCTCCGGTTTCGCTCCGGCCCTCGACCTGACCCTGCGCGACCTGCAGGCCCGACTGAAGGAAAAGGGCTACCCCTGGGAGGTCGCCAAGTCTTTCGACGGCGCCTGCGTGCTGGCCCCGTTCGTCCCGGGTGACGCGCCGGAAGACCTGAGCGACATCGGCATTCGCTTGAGCATCAACGGCGAGGTGCGGCAGGATGGAAACAGCCGCGACATGCTTAATCCGATCCTGCCGATGATCCAGCACATCTGCGGCCATTTCAGCCTGCAGCCGGGCGATGTCGTTCTCACCGGCACGCCGGCAGGCGTCGGGCCGTTACATAAAGGCGACGAGCTGGTGCTAGAGTTGCCTGGCCACTCCCGCTTCGCCAGTCGCGTGCTCTAAGTATGGGGCGCCAGGAGGCGCCTCTATCGACCTCGTCGGTAATCGAACCTTAATCGCTGACCTCTAGTCTGATGGCCATCGTTCTATTGAGTTGAGCTCGATGCCTGCTGTGTTGTTCCGTGTCTCGCGTCTGCGCTGGCTGACGCTGATCGTTCTATTGGCCCTCATTACGGCGCTGGTCAACTATCAGCACTGGGATGACCGTGCTTATTTCTGGTTTAAAGAACAGCGCCTGAGTCGCGCCGATCAGCAGGCGAGCATCTGGCTGCCAGGCTATCGGGTGGTGGTCCAGGGCAGGCCGCTCGCCGGGCTGGAAGAGGATGAAACCTCCGGTCTGACCTACAACGCCGGCACCGATACGCTATTCACCGTGACCGGTAGGCATCCGCAGCTGGTCGAGTTGTCGCTCGGCGGCGATGTGCTGCGACGCATTGCGCTCACCGGCTTCGCCAATCCCGAGGGGGTCGAGGTACTCGCGGGCGGCCAGTTGGCGATCATCGACGAGCGTCTGCGCACGCTGACCGCCTTCAGTCTGGCCGCCGATGCGCTGAGCCTCGATGCGCAGGATTATCCATCCTTCGATCTGGGCTTTGCCGATGCCGGCAATAAGGGCTTTGAGGGTATTGCCTGGGACTCCCGCCGGCAGCGGGTGCTGCTGGGCAAGGAACGTGGCCCCTTGGGCTTGTTCAGCCTGGCGTTGCCTGGAGAGGACGGTGTGTCGAGTGGCCTGCAAGCCATGCCGGCAGGAAATCTGTTCGTTCGCGATATCTCCTCCCTGACTTACGACGCGCGCACCGGGCACTCGCTGGTGCTGTCCGATGAGTCACGCATGCTGCTTGAGTTGGACGGTCGCGGTGAGCCGGTCAGTTTCATCAGCCTCAGCGCAGGCCTGCATGGCTTGCGCAGCAGCATCAAACAAGGGGAAGGGGTGACCATGGATGCGGCGGGCAATATCTATATCGTCAGCGAGCCCAACCTGCTGTACGTATTCAAGAAGAACGCCGGCTAGGTGATAGAACGCGGCTCTCACATGCCGCCTGGCCTCGGCCCTCGTCGTACAGCGCCGCGTAACCCAGCATGACGTCGGCACTCGCGCCAGCCATGCTGGGTTACGTCGCGCCAGGCTCGGCTACTTGAGCGAACCACTTCGTGCGCGTATCCCCCAGCCTGGATGGCTAGCGCTTGAGCTGCCTGACGCCCTGGTCGGTGCCGAGCAACAGCAAGTCGGCAGGGCGTGCGGCAAACAGGCCGTTGCAGACTACGCCGACGATATTGTTGATCTGCGCTTCCAATTCGCGCGGGTTGACGATGCTCAGGTTGTGCACGTCGAGGATCTGGTTGCCGTTGTCGGTGATCACGCCGTCGCGATACACCGGATCGCCGCCCAGTTTGACCAGCTCGCGGGCCACATGGCTGCGCGCCATCGGGATCACTTCCACTGGCAGTGGGAAGGCGCCGAGTACCGGCACCAGCTTGCTGGCGTCGGCAATGCAGACAAAGGTCTTGGCCACGGCTGCGACGATCTTCTCGCGGGTCAGCGCGGCGCCACCACCCTTGATCAGGTTGAGGTGCTCGTCGCTCTCGTCGGCGCCATCGACATAGAATTCCAGGTCGCTAACCGTCGTCAGTTCATAGACCGGGATGCCGTGGTTTTTCAGGCGAGCGGCGGTGGCTTCCGAACTGGCTACGGCGCCGTCGAATGCCATTTTGTGCTGGGCCAGGGCATCAATAAAGCAATTGGCGGTGGAGCCAGTGCCGACCCCGACGATGCTCTTGGCGTCGAGTTGGGGGAGGATGAAGTCGACTGCCGCTTGGGCGACCGCTTGCTTGAGTTGATCCTGATTCATGCCGGGTTCCACACAGAGAGAAGAGAGACGGAGGCTGTGGATTATAGCCGCAAGCGCAGGCAAACCTCGCCCAGGATCAAGCGCTGTGTCCGCCGACTCGCCGCCAAAGCGGCATGCGCCACAGGTCAGGGTGGCTAGCGCCCGCGAGCCCCTTAGATTGCCGGTGGTCGTTCGGCGGACGCCTGGGGTAGACTCGGTGGTTCCCCGAAAGCCCGCCAGCGATGCCGCCATGCTCGAACAGTACGTCAAGAAGATCCTCACCTCGCGCGTTTATGACGTGGCGGTGGAAACCCCTCTGCAAACCGCCAACCAGCTTTCCGAACGACTGGGCAACCAGATTCTGCTCAAGCGCGAAGACCTGCAGCCGGTGTACTCGTTCAAGATTCGCGGGGCCTACAACAAGCTGGCGCAGCTCACGCCCGAAGAGCAGGCGCGCGGCGTGGTCACGGCCTCGGCCGGCAACCATGCCCAGGGTCTGGCCCTGGCGGCCAAGGTGCTGGGGGTCAAGGCGACCATCGTGATGCCCAAGACCACCCCGGAGATCAAGGTGCATGGCGTGCGCTCGCGCGGCGGCAAGGTGGTGCTGCATGGTGACAGCTTCCCCGAGGCGTTGGCCCATTCGCTGAAGCTGGTGGAAGAAAAGGGCTACATCTATGTCCACCCCTATGACGACCCGCACACCATTGCCGGACAGGGTACCGTGGCCATGGAAATTCTCCGTCAACACCCCGGCCAGCTGGACGCGATTTTCGTGCCGGTCGGTGGCGGTGGGTTGATCGCCGGGATCGCGGCTTATGTGAAGTACCTGCGTCCCGAGATCAAGATCATCGGTGTCGAACCGGACGACTCCAACTGCCTGCAGGCCGCCATGGCCGCCGGCGAACGCGTGGTGCTGAGCCAGGTGGGATTGTTCGCCGACGGCGTGGCGGTGGCGCAGATCGGCGCGCACGGCTTCGACATCTGCAAGGACTATGTCGACGAAGTCATCACCGTAAGCAGCGATGAGATTTGTGCGGCGATCAAGGACATCTACGACGACACTCGCTCGATCACCGAACCGGCCGGCGCCCTGGGTGTGGCCGGGATCAAGAAATATGTCGAGCGCGAAGGCTGCAGCGGGCAGGTACTGGTCGGTATCGACTCGGGCGCCAACGTCAACTTCGACCGCCTGCGGCATGTCGCCGAGCGGGCCGAGTTGGGCGAGAAACGCGAAGCGATCATCGCCGTGACCATCCCGGAGCGGCCGGGCAGCTTCAAGGCCTTCTGCGAAGCGATCGGCAAGCGCCAGATCACCGAATTCAACTACCGCTACCACACCGCCACCGAGGCGCACATCTTCGTCGGTGTGCAGACCCACCCGGAAAGCGACCCGCGTGCGGCGCTGGTGGAAAGCCTGCGCAGCCAGGGCTTTCCGGTGCAGGATCTGACCGACAACGAACTGGCCAAGTTGCATATCCGCCATATGGTCGGCGGCCATGCGGCGCGGGTCAGCGATGAAGTAGTGTTTCGCTTCGAGTTCCCCGAGCGGCCCGGTGCGCTATTCAATTTCCTGCAAAAGCTCGGTGGGCGCTGGAATATCTCGATGTTCCATTACCGCAACCACGGCGCTGCCGATGGTCGAGTGCTGGCGGCTTTGCAGGTGCCGGACGAGGAGCGTCATTTGATTCCCGCGGCGCTGGATGCCATCGGTTATCCGCATTGGGATGAAACCGACAACCCGGCCTACAAACTTTTTCTGGGGTAAGTCCGTGGAGCACTATCAGTTGCTGAAAATCGCCCATAGCCTGCCAGGCATTCTGCTGCTGCTCGGCCTAATAGCTCACGTGGTGATGCTGTGGAAGGCCTGGCGCGGCGGCGATGCGGCCGTATTGCAGCGCAAGCTGCGGCGTACCCGGCTGATCAGCCTGCCGCTGCTCGGGTTGCTGGCCTTGAGCCTGCCGGTCAGCGGCTGGTGGTTGGTGAATCTGGCCGCCTGGCCACTGGGGCAGACCTGGCTGCTGGCGAGTAGTGCATTGTTCGGGGTGCTGGCGGTGTTGCTGCTGTTGCTGGCCGCTCGTCTGTCGGCTTGGCAGGCTCTGGGCGACACTCCGGCGCCGGCCCGCTTGCTGCGTTTTACGGCCGCTTATGCCGGGCTGATACTGCTGCTGGTGCTGGTGATCATGGGGCTGATGGGCGCCAAGCCGGCCTGAGGCTGGCTGGCAGACAAAAACGCCGCCTGCTCAGGCGGCGTTTTTCGTTGTGCAGCCGGCTCGTGTCAGCGCAGTGAAATCACTGGCCAGCCGCGCTTTTGTGCTTCGTCGCGCAGGTTCGCGTCGGGGTCGACTGCCACCGGGCGGGTTACCTGCTCGAGCAGCGGCAGATCATTCATCGAGTCGCTGTAGAAACAGCTGTCGTCCAGGTTGAAGCCTGTTTCCTGCAACCAGCGATTCAGGCGGGTGACCTTGCCTTCGCGGAAGCAGGGCACGTCGGTGGTGCGACCGGTGTAGCGACCGTTATGCATCTCGCACTCGGTGGCCAGCAGGGTGTCGACCCCCAGGCGCGCGACAATCGGTGCGGTGACGAAGCGGTTGGTGGCGGTGATGACCAGCAGCTTGTCGCCGGCGGCGCGGTGTTCGGCCAGCAGGGCCTCGCCCTTGCTCAGGATGATCGGCTCCACGCAGTCGCGCATGAACTCGCGGTGCCACTGTTCGAGCTGAGCCATCTCGCTGCGGCCGAGGATTTCCAGGCTGAAATTCAGGTAATCGGTGATATCCAGTTGTCCGGCTAGATAGTCCTGGTAGAAGGCATCGTTGCGCGCCTTGTAAGCGACGCCGTCGAGAATGCCGCGCGCGCACAGATAGTCGCCCCAGGCGTGGTCGCTGTCGCCGCCGAGCAGGGTGTTGTCGAGATCGAATAGAGCCAAACGCACGGGACACCTTTAAATAAAAACATCGAATGGCGGCCAGAATAGCGGCTTTTAGCGGCCATTCCTATTAGGCTTGTCCGTCGCGTTGCCGCTGCTGCGGCCTTTGTGGAACAATGCCGAAACATGCGTTTACGAGGTTGTGCGCCGTGATCGATCCAGATGGTTTTCGTCCCAATGTCGGCATCATCCTGACCAATGAGGTCGGCCAGGTGCTGTGGGCGCGTCGGATTAACCAGGAGGCCTGGCAGTTTCCGCAAGGTGGAATCAACGACCATGAGTCGCCTGAAGAGGCGCTGTATCGTGAGTTGAACGAAGAAGTCGGCCTAGAGCAGCGCGATGTGAAAATTCTCGCCTGCACCCGTGGCTGGTTGCGCTATCGTCTGCCCCAGCGCCTGGTACGGACCCACAGCCAACCGCTGTGCATCGGCCAGAAGCAAAAGTGGTTCCTGTTGCGTCTGACCTCGGATGAGCAACGTGTGCGCATGGACCTGACCAACAAACCCGAATTCGATGGTTGGCGTTGGGTCAGTTACTGGTATCCACTGGGTCAGGTGGTCACATTCAAGCGCGAGGTTTACCGTCGCGCCCTTAAGGAACTCGCTCCGCGCCTGCTGGCGTTGGACTGAACTGATACGGACTAGAGCCGAACCATGCTCAATACGCTGCGCAAGATCGTCCAGGAAGTAAATGCCGCCAAGGACCTCAATGCGGCGTTGGGCATCATCGTGCAGCGGGTCAAGGCCGCCATGAGCAGCCAGGTCTGCTCGGTCTATCTGCTCGACCCCGAGAGCAACCGCTTCGTCCTGATGGCCACCGATGGCCTGAACAAGCGTTCTATCGGCAAGGTCAGCATGGCGCCGAACGAGGGCCTGGTTGGCCTGGTCGGCACGCGCGAAGAACCGCTCAACCTGGAAGACGCCGCCAGTCACCCACGCTTCCGTTACTTCGCCGAAACCGGCGAGGAACGCTACGCCTCCTTCCTCGGTTCACCGATCATTCACCACCGGCGGGTGATGGGGGTGCTGGTCATCCAGCAGAAGGAACGTCGCCAGTTCGACGAGGGCGAAGAAGCCTTTTTGGTGACCATGAGCGCCCAGCTCGCCGGAGTTATCGCGCATGCCGAGGCGACCGGTTCGATCCGTGGCCTGGGCAAACAGGGCAAGGGCATTCAGGAGGCCAAGTTTATCGGCGTGCCGGGCTCGCCCGGCGCGGCCATTGGTACGGCCGTGGTGGTCTTGCCAGCGGCCGATCTGGATGTGGTGCCGGACAAGACAGTCACCGACATCGACGCCGAGCTGGCGCTGTTTCAGACCGCCCTGGAAGGGGTGCGCGAGGATATGCGCAACCTCTCGGCGAAGATGGCCACCCAACTGCGTCCCGAGGAACGGGCGCTGTTCGACGTCTACCTGATGATGTTGGAAGACGCCGCCCTGGGCAACGAAGTGGTCAAGATCATCAAGACTGGGCAGTGGGCTCAGGGCGCCTTGTGCCAGGTGGTCAGCGAACACGTCAATCGCTTCGAGTTGATGGACGACGCCTACCTGCGCGAACGGGCGTCCGACGTCAAGGATCTCGGCCGGCGCCTGCTCGCCTACCTGCAGAAGGCTCGCCAGCAGACCCTGGAATATCCGGATAACTGCATTCTGGTCAGCGAGGAGCTGTCGCCCGCGATGCTCGGCGAGGTGCCGGAAGGCAAACTGGTCGGCCTGGTCTCGGTGCTCGGCTCGGGCAACTCGCATGTGGCGATCTTCGCCCGCGCCATGGGCATTCCCACGGTGATGGGCGCGGTCGATCTGCCCTATTCGAAGATCGACGGCATTCAACTGATCATCGACGGCTATCACGGCGAGGTGTTCACCAACCCCAGCGAGATTCTGCGCAAGCAGTACGCCGAGGTGGTCGAGGAAGAGCGCCAGCTGAGTCAGGGGCTCGATGCCCTGCGCGCCTTGCCCTGCGAGACCCTGGATGGTCACCGCATGCCTCTGTGGGTCAACACCGGTCTACTCGCCGATGTGGTGCGGGCTCAAGAGCGTGGCGCCGAGGGCGTCGGCCTGTACCGCACCGAAGTGCCGTTCATGATCAAGGACCGCTTCCCCAGCGAGAAGGAGCAGCTGGCGATCTACCGGGAGCAGTTGGCCGCTTTCCATCCCTTGCCGGTGACCATGCGTAGCCTGGATATCGGTGGTGACAAGGCCTTGTCCTACTTCCCGATCAAGGAGGAGAACCCCTTTCTCGGCTGGCGTGGTATCCGCGTGACCCTCGATCACCCGGAGATATTCCTGGTGCAGACGCGTGCCATGCTCAAGGCCAGCGAGGGGCTGAATAACCTGCGCATCCTGTTGCCGATGATTTCCGGTATCCAGGAATTGGAAGAGGCGCAGCACCTGATCCATCGGGCCTGGGGTGAGGTGCGTGACGAGGGGGTGGACATCCCGTTGCCACCCATCGGGGTGATGATCGAGATCCCCGCCGCGGTCTATCAGACCCGCGAACTGGCGCGCCAAGTGGACTTTCTTTCGGTCGGCTCGAACGACCTGACGCAATACCTGTTGGCGGTTGATCGCAACAATCCGCGGGTTGCCGACCTCTACGATTTCCTCCACCCGGCTGTGCTGCAAGCGTTGCGCAAGGTGGTCGACGACGCCCACGCCGAAGGCAAGCCGGTGAGTATTTGCGGCGAAATGGCGGGCGATCCGGCTGCGGCGGTGTTGTTGATGGCCATGGGCTTCGACAGCCTGTCGATGAACGCGACCAACTTGCCCAAGGTGAAATGGCTGCTGCGCCAGATCAGCTTGAGCAAGGCCAGGGAGCTCCTGGCCCAGTTGATGTGCAATGACAATCCGCAGCTGAATCACAGCGTCTTGCAACTGGCCCTGCGCAACCTCGGTCTGGGTCGAATGATCAACCCAGCCTCGGATATCCAGGCCTAGGGGCCCGTCCAGAGCACAGACTCCTGGCTCAGGGCCCGATCACGGCTCCAGGTCGAGACAGACATCGCCCAAATGCTTGCCGTTGGGACCATAGCTGCGTTCGACTAGTTGTCTTGTTCCGTCGGCCTTGACCAGTAGCGCCGTGCTGGCGAGGGTGCCGTAGCTGCGGGTGGCGATAAAGATGCTCGAGAGCAGCCGCTCGGTGTTCATGCCGACGCCTGTGTCCGGCAGAATCGCGTCCGCAGCCTGTTGACCATCGTGGAGCAAGTCGAGCAAGGAGGATGTCTGCGGTTCTATCAGGCATTCGCTAAGTAGTGCCTTGCCCTTTTCGACTTTCGGCCAGGGCGTATCCAGGTCTGCGTTCGACAGTCCGTAAAGCCCTTCGCTGAGTCGCTCGGGCACGCCCTTACGCGAGCTCAACATCCATAGCTCATGGCGATCGCCAATCAGCAGGTTGAAGGCCGAGTATTCACCCGCGCGTTTTGCCAAGTCCAGCAAGAAGGCCTCTGGTCCCAGCGGACCGCTCAGGTACTGCACCGGTAACTCGCCGCGGGAGCGGCCGAACGGTGGTTGGCGCGGGTCACGAATATTGGTCAGGGCGGCGAAGCGTCCGTCAGGTCCGACGCCCAGCCAGGTCCCTCCGGCCTGCAGGTCGCGTCCACCATAGATCCCCGGTGCGTCTTCCCAGGCTGCCAGCGGCAGACTGGGGCGATCATAGAACTCGTCGCGGTTGGCGGCGAGAACCAGAGGGATGTCGTGGGAGGGGCGCCAGGCGAAGACGATCAGGCACATGGTGACTCCTTAGGTATCGAATTTCTCTTGTATAGCACCGACATCCAGTTCGGCGCCAATGTGCAGGCGAACGTTATGTGCGCCGCAGCTTAGGCCAAGCTCCAAAAGAATCCGTTCCTCCATCTGGGCAGGCCTCTGCGAGGCTCCAAATGGTTGGATCAACAACCTGGGGGGTAAGCTTAGACGTAGAAATCGTCTGGCTAGCAACTTGCCGAGCGCATGTGCGATCAACTGTGCGGCAAAGCCGAAATCGGCCATTAGCAGGCGCGAGTTGCTGAAGGGCTGTCGGTTCCTAATTCCAGGCTACGGCCGCTTTCCAGGTGACTCAACTGCAGATAATTGCAGGCTCGTTTCAGTAGAGCGTGGGGCTAGGGTTGCGGGGGCGGCGGCGGTGCTTTCCCCCTCAGTGCAGTGAGCAGCCATCGCTCGTTCAGTAGAGGCAGGCGTGCGCATCCGTTACCATGCGCCTTTGCCTGGGGGGTGTCGATGGAACTGCTGCTGTATTTGCTGCTAGGCGCGGCGGCCGGCGTGCTGGCCGGGCTGTTTGGCGTCGGCGGCGGGTTGATCATCGTGCCGGTGCTGGTGCTGAGTTTTGCTGCTCAGGGCGTCGCGCCCGAAGTGCTCACGCATTTGGCCGTGGGTACTTCGTTGGCGACCATCATCTTCACCTCGATCAATTCGGTGCTGGAGCATCAGCGCAAAGGTGCGGTGCGCTGGCCGCTGTTTGTCTGGATGGCGCTGGGTATTCTGTTTGGTGCGGCGCTGGGCTCGGCGACTGCCGCGCTGATCCAGGGTCCGCTGCTGCAAAAAATCATCGGCGTATTCGCCATCATCATCGCCCTGCAAATGACCTTGGAACTGAAACCCAAGGCCAGCAGCGCGGTGCCTGGCAAGCTCGGCTTGACCGCCGCCGGTGGTGTGATCGGCTGGGCCTCGGCGATTTTTGGCATCGGTGGCGGCTCGCTCAGCGTGCCCTTCCTGACTTGGCGCAGCGTGCCAATCCAGCAGGCGGTGGCCACCTCGGCGGCCTGCGGCCTGCCCATTGCCGTGGCGGGGGCGTTGAGCTTTATGCTGTTGGGCTGGGACAATCCACAATTGCCGGATTGGAGCCTGGGGTTCGTATACCTGCCAGCGCTGGCCGGCATCGCCACCACCAGCATGTTTTTCGCCCGTTTCGGCGCCCGCCTGGCGCACCGCCTGTCGCCGCGCGTGCTCAAGCGTCTGTTCGCCCTGCTGCTGTTCAGCGTGGGCCTGAATTTTTTGATTTGAGGAAGTGAAATGCTGCCTTACCCGCAGATAGACCCGGTGGCCATCGCCCTCGGCCCGTTGCAAATCCATTGGTACGGACTGATGTACCTGATCGGTATCGGCGGAGCCTGGCTGCTGGCCTCGCGCCGCCTGCAGGCGTTCGACCCGCACTGGAACAAGGAAAAACTCTCCGACCTGGTGTTCTGGGTGGCCATGGGGGTGATCCTCGGCGGCCGTCTGGGCTATGTGCTGTTCTACGATCTGGAAGCCTACCTGGCCCAGCCGAGCCTGATCCTGCAGGTGTGGAAGGGCGGCATGTCGTTCCACGGTGGCTTTATCGGGGTGATGCTGGCGACTTGGTGGTTCGGCAGTCGCAACGACAAGAGCTTCTTCCAGCTGATGGACTTCATCGCGCCGCTGGTGCCCATTGGCCTGGGTGCCGGGCGCATCGGCAATTTCATCAATGCCGAACTCTGGGGCAAGGCAACCGATGTGCCCTGGGCGATGGTCTTCCCGACTGACCCGCAGCAGTTGGCGCGGCATCCGTCGCAGCTGTACCAGTTTGCCCTGGAAGGCGTGGCGCTGTTCGCCATCCTCTGGTTCTATTCGCGCAAACCACGCCCGACCATGGCGGTTTCGGGCATGTTCGCCCTGAGCTACGGGGTCTTTCGCTTTATCGTCGAGTTCGTCCGGGTGCCGGACGCCCAGCTCGGTTACCTGGCCTGGGGCTGGCTGACCATGGGCCAGGTGCTCAGCCTGCCGATGATCCTCGGCGGCATCGGCTTGATCGCCTGGGCCTATCGCCGGCAACCCGCCCAGGGAGCCGCGCAATGAAGCAGTACCTCGACCTGATGCGCCTGGTGCGCGAGACCGGTACCTTCAAGAGCGACCGCACCGGCACCGGCACCTACAGCCTGTTCGCCCAGCAGATGCGCTTCGACCTGGCCGCGGGCTTTCCTTTGGTCACCACCAAGAAGTGCCACCTCAAATCCATCATCCACGAGTTGCTGTGGTTCCTCCAGGGCGATACCAATATCAAATACCTGAAGGATAACGGCGTCAGAATCTGGGACGAGTGGGCCGATGAGAACGGCGACCTCGGCCCGGTCTACGGCTACCAGTGGCGAAACTGGCCGGCGCCCAACGGTGAGTCGATCGACCAGATCACCAACCTGGTCGCGATGATCAAGCGCAACCCGGACTCGCGCCGGCTGATCGTCTCCGCCTGGAACCCGGCGCTGGTCGAGCAGATGGCTTTGCCGCCGTGCCACGCGCTGTTCCAGTTCTACGTGGCTGACGGCAAGCTCAGCTGCCAGCTGTACCAGCGCTCGGCGGATATCTTCCTCGGCGTGCCCTTCAATATCGCCAGCTATGCACTGCTGACCCTGATGGTCGCCCAGGTCTGCGACCTGCAGCCGGGCGAGTTCATCTGGACCGGTGGCGACTGCCACCTGTACGCCAACCACCTCGAGCAGGCCGACCTGCAACTGACGCGCGAGCCGTTGCCGCTGCCGCGCATGCAGCTCAATCCAGCGGTCAAGGATCTGCTGGCCTTCAAGTTCGAGGACTTCGAGCTGCTCGGCTATCAGGCGCACCCGCACATCCCCGCGCCAGTGGCGGTCTGAGCCCGCAGGCGTGAGACCTACCTGGGCGAGAACGCGCGCCCAGGTTTTTAAGCCGCAGAGTCTCGGCAGCGGGGTCAACCCTGGTTTTTGTTACTCTGGGTCCTGTTTGAGCCGGGGAGGGCCTTGTTTATGCCGAGAATTCTGAGCGTCTTGCTGCTGTTTTGTCTGGTCCTGCCGAGCTGGGCAGACGAGCCGTCCGGGCCGGTGTTGCGCGTTGGCATCAGCGAAGTGCCACCGTTCGTGATCCATGAAGAAAATGGCAACTGGCGCGGCATCAGCATCGACCTGTGGAAGGACATCGCCGAGAAGCTGGGTTACCGCTTCGAGTTGCAGCCCATGGCCTTCAAGGAGCTGCTGCCCGGTCTCGAGGCCGGCAAACTGGACGTTGTGGTCGGTGCCCTGACCATGACTGCCGAGCGCGAGGCGCGCTTCGACTTCACCCATCCCTTCTATCAGACCGGTCTGGCTATTGCGGTGCCCAGAGGCGGCGAAGGCAGTGCCTGGAGCACGGTCAAGGGGCTGCTGTCCTGGCAGTTCGTCAGCCTGGTACTGGGCCTGGCAGCGCTGCTGTTGCTCGTCGGAGCACTGGTCTGGGTGTTCGAGCGGCGCCACAATCAGGAGCAGTTCGGCGGTAGTCCGGCTCAGGGGTTGGGTTCCAGCTTCTGGTGGGCGGCGGTGACCATGACCACCGTGGGCTATGGCGACAAGGCCCCGGTGACCCTGGGCGGCCGGCTGATCGGCCTGGTCTGGATGTTCGCCGGCTTGATCATGGTGTCGACCTTCACTGCGGCGGTCGCCAGCGCCCTGACCGTGGGCAATTTGCAGGGTGGCATTCAAGGCGTCGAAGATCTGCGTCGGTCCCATGTAGCGACTATCGACAAGACCGTCAGCGCCCGTTTTCTAGAAGGCCAGCGCATCCGCCACAGCAGCTATCCGAATCTGCTCAGCGCCATGCGTGCGGTACAGCAGGGTGAGACGGACGCGGTGGTCTACGATCTGCCGATCCTGCAGTACCGCAATACCGAGATGGATAATGGCGGCTTGCGGGTGCTCTCGGGCACCTTCGAGAATCAGGCCTATGCTTTCGCTGTGGCCAGCGGCAGCCCTTATCGCGAGCCACTCAGCCTGGAGATCCTGCGGGTCACCGGCAGCGACGACTGGGCCAAGTTGCTACAGATTTACCTCGGTACGCCTTGAGACGGTTGTAGGTCTTCCAGCAGCAGGCGGGCTAGCTCATCCACCTCGGCACCCCGCTCCGGGGTGTCGCGCCAAGCGTTTGCTTGCAGGCTCGACCAGTGCGGGTGAGCGCGGGCCTTGCGCAATGGCTCGGGCAGTTTGTTTTCGCGCCAGCCTTTGTCCTGCGTTGTGTCCAGCTGGATCGCCGTGGTCGCCGCGTGGCCCCGCGCTGCCAGTGCGTTGAGCAACTGGCGCTGACGCAGGGCCAGCAGACGCAGTACGACGTCGTCCACCGTCAATTCGCGTTGCCCCCTGAACTTGCCGAGTAGTCGTCCGCCATAGTTGCGCGCGGTCTGCAGGCCGCCGCCGGCCAGGGCGCCGAGCAACGCGGCGGCGCCGAGGGTGATGCCGCCAACCAGTAGATCGATGCCGGCACCGGCCGCCGCGCCGGCGGCCATGCCACCGCCGACTTTGACCCCGAGCTGTTTGAGGGTTTCCGGGTTGAACAGGTCGTCGCCCCAGCGCCCGTCGAGCAGCGGCAGCTCGCCGGCCCGGGCGTCTTCCGGGCGAAAGGCGTAGAGACGCAACAGGGCATCGACACAGCGCTGTTCGCGCTGGCGAATGGTCGCGCGCAGTGCGCGGATCGCGTCTTGTTCCTGCGCGGCGTCGTTGGCCACGCTGCTGCGGTAGGCGGCGCAGTCGAGCAGCAGTTCGGCGATCAGCCGGGCGCCGCTGTGTTGGCGGGCCAGACGTTGGCGTTCATGGTCGTCGATCAGCCGTTGCAGGGGCTCGCGGGCTTTTTCCTGAAGCAGCGCCAGGCTCTCATACAGGCGCCGTTCGCCGTCCTGGGGTGGCGCCACGCTGTCGAAGCGCACCAGCGCATGCAGGCCGAGGCGGGCCAGGGTGTCGCGCCACTCATCTTCGCGGTGATTGGCGCTGGCAACGAAGTTCAGCACCGGCAGTAGCGGTCGGCCGCACAGACTCAGCACTGCCAGTTCGTCACGGTACTTGGCCAGCACCGGTTCGCGTGCGTCGATCACATAGAGGCCGGCGTCCGAGGCCTGCAACTGGCGCAGCACCTTGGCCTCTTGCTCGAAGCGCTGACGCGCCTCGCTGCTGTCGAGAAACCGTGCCAGCCTGGCCGGGCCATCCAGGCGTTCGCCAGGGCGGTCCTGGCGCTCCAGGTAATCGAGCAGGGCAATGGCGTCTTCCAAGCCGGGGGTGTCGTACAACTCCAGCAGCGCCTGGCCGTCCACCGACAGCCGCGCACCTTCGACATGCCGGGTGGTGCTGGCCCGCGGCGAGACTTCGCCGAAACCGACGTCGCGGGTCAGGGTGCGCAGCAGCGAGGTCTTGCCGACGTTGGTGTGGCCGACCACGGCCAACTTGAGAGGCTGACTCACGAGATAGTGCTCCGTAGCCCGGATGCAATCCGGGACAAGCCGGCGCTGATGTTCCCGGATTGCATCCGGGCTACGGTTTCAGTCATGACCCTGCTCCAGCCAGTTCAGCGGCGCGCCGTCACTGTGCACCAGTTGCAGCTGCTCCAGAGCCTGATGCCAGTTACCCAGGCGCTCACTGTCGAGGGCTTCGCCGGGTGGCGGTGGCAATAACCAGATGCGCGTGGCGCCGGCGCAGCGGGCCAGTTCAGCGAGCAGCGCCAGGCTGCCGCGATCCGGCGAACGGCGGGGGTCGCAGGCGATGGCCAGGCGCGCCGGCGGAAAGCGTGTGAGTTGTTCGAGCAGGCGCTGGCGCTGCTCGCGGCTGTCGATCACCCCGGCGTTGGCAATGTTCTTGGGCAGTGCTGGCGGCCAGGGGCGGCGGTCGTCCAGTTCAATGGCGACCAGCAGCGCGCCCTGGCTCTGCAGTGGGCCGGCGCCGGTTTGCGGCTGATGCAGCTGCGCCGGTGCCGCATCGCAGATGCCCAGGCGCTCGCTGCTCGGCTGCAGGCGTTCACGCAGCAGGCCGTAGCCGGGCAACTCGGTATTCAATTGCAGGGCTGCGCAACCCAGGCGCCAGCGCCACAAGCACAGCAGGGCCAGCAGCAGGCGCGGCAGCAGGCCATACACCAGCAGCACGCCGACCAGCCAGCCGGCCCAGCTGTGCCGTGCCGCTTCACTGAGCAGGGCGCTGTCGCCGCTGGCGCGGATCAGCTCGGCATCCGGCAGGGCGAAACCGAGCAACGCCGGCAGCGCGCCGATGGCCTGGGTCAGGGCGATAAAGGTCTGGCTGCCGAGAATCGTACTTTCCCAGACGAAGCCATAACGGCGGGTGGAGAGCAGGAGTAGCAGGGTCGCCAGGGCCGCGAGCGAGGCCAGCAGCCACAAGCCATTCACCAGCACACCCAGGCCCCAACGGCTCAGGCGTTGGCGCTGCAACAGTACCAGCAGCGCCGGCGCCAGTTGCGCGGCGCTGGCGTCACGGGCGAGTTTTTCGCTGAGCCATAGCCACAACCGGCCCAGGGCGCCGGCGTTGTCGCGCGTCAGGAGCAGGCCGAGGACCCAGCCGAGCAGCAACAGCAGGTTGAGGCCCAGCAGGCTGCCCAGGGCCCAGAACACGTTGACCGGACGCTGGCCGTCCCCCAGGGCCGCAACCGCCAGGCCGATACCGCTGAGCAGGGCCAACAGCAGTAAGGCGGCAAGCGCCAGTTGCGCGCCCTGGCGCCAATGCAACAGCGCCTGCCACTGGCCGTCGCGCTGGGCGAGGAACAGGGCGCGAGCCTGGATGCGCTGCGCCAGCGTGCCGCCATCCGCTCGGGCGCGGCGGTTGGCCTCGTTGTCCTCCAGCAGGCCGGCGTGTTCCTCGCGCAGGCGAATCGCTTCGGTCAACCATAGGCGTTGCAGTGGGGTCGGAGAGGTGTCGGCAGTCACGCGGCTTCTCATTGGCGAGGTCAGGGGCTGAGCATAACCGCTGCCATCGGCTTGGGCTAAGTCCCGTCAGCAAAGGAAGCCGCCACGCGTAGGAGTCGCTCGACTCGACAGCGAGGCGCCTGGCTGCGCGGGTGTCGGTCGCTCTGCTATGCTCGCCGCCATGAACACTACTCTCCCCCTCTGCCTGATCGCCGCCCTCGCGCAGAACCGCGTGATTGGCCGCGACAACCAAATGCCCTGGCACCTGCCGGCGGATCTCAAGCACTTCAAGGCGCTGACCCTGGGCAAGCCGATCATCATGGGGCGCAAGACCTGGGATTCCCTCGGTCGGCCATTGCCGGGCCGGCTCAATCTGGTGGTCAGCCGCCAGCCCGGACTGGCACTGGAGGGAGCGGAAGTTTTCCCGTCGCTGGATGCCGCCTTGGTGCGTGCCGAAGCCTGGGCTCGTGAACAGGGTGCCGACGAGCTGATGCTGATCGGCGGCGCGCAGCTCTATACGCAGGCATTGGAACAGGCCGACCGGCTGTACCTGACACGGGTGGAGTTGTGCCCTGAAGGCGATGCCTGGTTCCCCGCGTTCAACCAGGCCGACTGGCAGCGTGAGACCTTGGAACAGCATCCGGCCAGCGCGGACACGGCGGCCTACGCCTTCGAGACCTGGGTGCGGGCTGAATAGCCGCTTTCTTGATCCCGGCCAGTTCCGCTGGGACGTCATTGCCCTAGCATCCGCGCTTCGTTCACTGCATTCACAGGTGTAGCACCATGGCTGACGCCAACTCCGAGAATCCGCCGGCGGATGCCATTGCGGCGATCTTTATCCGCCATCCGCTATGGGAGGACGCCCTGGCGCTGCTGATGGGTACCGCCATGGTCGCCCTGGGTATCGTGCTCTATGGCCACGCGGGGCTGCTGACCGGCGGCACCGTCGGTCTGGCCTTCCTGCTCAAGTACCTGCTCGGTTGGCCGTTCGGCTGGCGTTCTTCCTGATCAATCTGCCGTTCTATGGCTTGGCCATCTGGCGCATGGGCTGGCAATTCACCCTGCGTACTGTCTGCGCGGTCGGCCTGGTGTCGCTGCTGGCTGAGTTGACCCCGCAGTGGATCGGCTTCGCCCAGCTGAATGTGGTCTATGCGGCGCTGTTCGGCGGCTTCGCCATGGGGCTCGGCTTGCTGATGTTGTTCCGTCATCGCGCCAGCCTGGGCGGCGTGAATATCCTCGCGCTGTACCTTCAGGAGCGCTTCGGCCTGCGCGCCGGCAAGGTGCAGATGGGTATAGACGCGGTGATAGTGCTGGCCGCGGTGTTCATCGTGCCCGCGGACAAGGTGGCGTTGTCGATCCTCGGAGCGCTGGCGCTGAATATGGTGCTGGCGATCAACCACCGTGCCGGCCGCTATATGGGTGTGAGTTGAGCGCTATGCCGCAGACATGAAAAAGCCCGGCAGTGCGCCGGGCTCTTGCGTTGCTGCCGAGGTTTATTTAACCAGGCGATCGAGTAGCTCTTTATCGCGCACCGCGCCCTTGTCGGCGCTGGTAGCCAGCAGGGCGTAGGCCTTGAGCGCGGTGGTGACCTTGCGTGGGCGCACTTCGACCGGCTTCCAGCCTTTCTTGTCCTGTTCGTGACGGCGGTGGGCAATTTCCTCGTCGCTGACCAACAGGTTGATCGAACGCTCGTGGATGTTGATCAGGATCTTGTCGCCTTCGCGCACCAGGCCGATGGCACCGCCGGCAGCAGCTTCCGGCGAGGCGTGACCGATCGACAGACCCGAGGTGCCGCCGGAGAAGCGACCGTCGGTGAGCAGGGCGCAGGCCTTGCCCAGGCCCTTGGACTTCAGATAGCTGGTCGGGTAGAGCATTTCCTGCATGCCCGGGCCGCCTTTCGGGCCTTCGTAGCGGATGATGACGATGTCGCCTTCCTTGACTTCGTCATTGAGGATGCCGCGCACCGCACTGTCCTGACTCTCGAAGATCTTCGCGTTGCCTTCGAATACGTGGATCGACTCATCCACCCCGGCTGTCTTCACCACGCAGCCGTCCAGAGCGATGTTGCCGTACAGCACGGCGAGGCCGCCTTCCTGCGAGTAGGCGTGTTCGACGCTGCGGATGCAGCCGTTCTCGCGGTCGTCGTCCACTGTGTCCCAGCGGGTGCTCTGGCTGAACGCGGTCTGGGTCGGGATGCCGGCCGGGCCGGCACGGAAGAAGGTGTGCACGGCTTCATCGTCGGTCTGGGTAATGTCCCACTGGGCGATGGCCTCGGCCAGGGTCGCGCTGTGCACGGTCGGCAGGTCGGTGTGCAGCAGGCCGCCACGGGCCAGGGAGCCGAGAATGCTGAAGATGCCGCCGGCGCGGTGCACGTCTTCCATGTGGTATTTCTGGATGTTCGGCGCCACCTTGCACAGCTGCGGTACGCGGCGTGACAGGCGGTCGATGTCGCGCAGGTCGAAGTCGACTTCGCCTTCCTGGGCCGCGGCCAGCAGGTGCAGGATGGTGTTGGTCGAACCACCCATGGCGATGTCCAGGGTCATGGCGTTTTCGAACGCCTTGAAGCTGGCGATGTTGCGCGGCAGGGCCGACTCGTCGCCGTCCTGGTAGTAGCGCTTGCACAGCTCGACCACGGTGCGTCCGGCCTGCAGGAACAGCTGTTCGCGGTCGCTGTGGGTAGCCAGGGTCGAACCGTTGCCGGGCAGGGCCAGGCCGAGGGCTTCCATCAGGCAGTTCATCGAGTTGGCGGTGAACATGCCGGAGCAGCTGCCGCAGGTCGGGCAGGCGCTACGCTCGTACTCGGCGACCTTCTCATCGCTGGCGCTTTCGTCGGCGGCGATCACCATGGCGTCGACCAGATCCAGGCCGTGGCTGGCCAGTTTGGTCTTGCCGGCTTCCATCGGCCCGCCGGAGACGAAGATCACCGGAATGTTCAGACGCAGGCTGGCCAGCAGCATGCCGGGGGTGATCTTGTCGCAGTTGGAAATGCACACGATGGCATCGGCGCAGTGGGCGTTGACCATGTATTCCACGGAGTCGGCGATGATCTCGCGGCTCGGCAGCGAATAGAGCATGCCGTCGTGGCCCATGGCGATGCCGTCGTCGACGGCGATGGTGTTGAATTCCTTGGCCACGCCGCCGGCCTTCTCGATCTCGCGGGCGACCAGCTGGCCCATGTCCTTCAGGTGCACGTGGCCGGGCACGAACTGGGTGAAGGAGTTGGCGATGGCGATGATCGGCTTCTTGAAGTCCTCGTCCTTCATCCCGGTGGCGCGCCACAGGGCGCGAGCGCCGGCCATGTTGCGACCGTGGGTGGAGGTTTTCGAGCGGTAATCTGGCATGGCGATAAGTCCTGCAGAGGCTAATCAGGTAGCGGCGGCTGAAAACGGCTGCGCTACGTTTTCAAAGGGCTGTTGCTGCGTATGGTGAGCCGGGTTCAGGCCCAAGGCAAACGGAAGTGACCGCGTGCGGGGCTGGCGACGAGATGGCGCGGGATCAGCGCTGGCTCGGCCGGGGCTTACAAGTCCGCCAAGGGTGGGCAGGAAAGGGATGATTCTAATCCCAGCGGGCGCTACGGCGAAAGGTCGAGTCGGCGGCGGCTCGACGACTGCCGCTCAGGACGTCGCGGCAGGGGGGACGTCGGCCTCACTGCCGCGCAGTCGTGCGGCGCGCCGGCGCAACAGCTCGATGGTGATCAGCAAGGCGATGGACACCAGGATCAGCAGGGTGGCGATGGCCAGGATGCTCGGGTTGATCTGCTCGCGCAGGCCCGAGAACATCTGCCGTGGAATAGTGCGTTGCTGCGGCCCGGCCATGAACAGGATGACCACCACTTCATCGAAAGAGGTGATGAAGGCGAACAGTGCGCCGGAGATCACCCCGGGGCGGATCAGCGGCATGATGATGTCGAAGAACACCCGCAGTGGAGTGGCGCCCAGGTTCACCGCCGCTCGCGCCAGGGAATAGTCGAAGCCGGTCAGGGTGGCGGTGACGGTGATGATGACGAACGGGGTGCCGAGCGCCGCGTGGGCCAGGATCACCCCCAGGTAGCTGCCCGCCAGACCCAGTTCGGAGTAGAAGAAGAACATCCCGGCGGCGGTGATGATCAGCGGCACGATCATCGGCGACAGCAACAGGGCGGTGATCAGGCGCCGTAGCGGCATGTCGTCGCGGGCCAGGCCGACTGCCGCGCAGGTGCCCAGTACGGTGGCGATGAGGGTGGCGAAAAAACCGATAAAAAAGCTGTTCTGAATCGCCAGGATCCATTTCGGATCATCGAATATGGCCTGGTACCAGCGTAGCGAGTAGGCCTCGGGCTGCAGGCGCAGCATGCCTTCGGTGAAGCTGAAGAAGGGCTCGATATTGAACGACAGCGGCACTATGACCAGGATCGGCAGGATCAGGAACAGCAGCACCAGCCACGAACTGACTTGCAGCAGCCTGGCGCCGAGGCGGTGCCAGATACCGAAATGCGCAGGAATCATGCTCATAACCCCTCTGTTCCTAGCCCAGCTTGATATTGCTGGCGCCGACGTAGCGGTCGTACAGCCAGTACAGCAGCAGGATCAGCGCCAGCAGCAGGGAGCCGAGCGCGGCGGCCAGTTCCCAGTTGCTCGAACGCTGCATATGGAAGGCGATGATGTTGCTGATCATCTGCCCATCGGTGCCACCGACCAGTGCCGGAGTGATGTAGTAGCCCACCGAGATAATGAACACCAGCAGTGCGCCGGCGCTCAGGCCCGGCAGGGTCATCGGGAAGTAGATGCGCACGAACGCGGGGATCGGCTTGGCGCCGAGCGACATGGCCGCGCGCAGGTAACTGGCGTCGATGCCGCGCATCACGCTGTACAGCGGCAGAATCATGAACGGCAGGAGGATATGGGTCATGGCCACCACGGTGGCGAACGAGGTGTAGAGCATCTCGAAGGGCCGACCGATCAGGCCGGCGCTGAGCAGGAAGGAGTTGATCACGCCGTTGGTCTGCAGCAGCGCGATCCAGGCGGTGGTGCGCACCAGCAGTGAGGTCCAGAACGGCAGCAGCACCAGCACCAGCAGCAGGTTGGCGCGGTTCTCCGGCAGGTTGGCCAAGTAGTAGGCCAGCGGATAGCCGAGTAGCGCGCAGAGCAGGGTAATCACCAGCGCCATGTTCAGGGTCTTGCCGTACAGCTGCAGGTAGATCTGCGTGTCTTCGCGGACCTGGATGCCCTGGTCCGGGTGCAGTTCCAGATCCAGGGCGGTCAGGTAGTAGTCGTAGGTGTAGACCTGGCCGGCACGCTGGATGGCGTACCAGAGTTCCGGCTTGCTCCAGTTGCGGTGGGCCTTGAGCAGGGTTTCGGCGCCCTGGCTAGGCAGTTGTTCGGGTTTCAGTCGGCCAATCTTCCGGGCGCTGGATTTGACCGCGCTGGACATGCCGGCATACGAGCGGTTGATCTCCTCGGCCAGTTTGCCGGACAGGCGTCGTTTGGCCAGGCCGTGCAGTTCGCTGGCGAACAGCGTCAGGGTTTTCTGGTCCGGGATCTGCTGACCGTCCCAGTGTTGCAGTTCGGCCAGGGTCAGCGGAATCAGTTCGGCCACTATGGGGTGATGCACGCTGCGCCAGAGCATGCTGCCGATTGGCGCAACGAAGGTCAGCAGGATGAACAGCAGCAGCGGCACCACGAAAATAAAGGCGTTGAGGCGCTTCTTGCGACGGGCACCGGCGGCTTGGCTGGCTTCACTAGTGGTCAGGGTTGACACGCAAGTCCTCCGCTAAATCGGCACAGGCTGAGATCAGTCTCGCAGAGCTGGCGTAACCCGCCACCAAGGCCGGCAGGCATCGCCTTGTTCGGCGAAACCGTTGGTCGGCCGGTGGGTTACGCCTGCGGCTAACCCACCCTGCGAGTCTGGGTTTTACTTGAGCAACCACTCGTTGAATTTTTCACCGAGGGATTCTCCGTAATCCGCCCAGAAGTCCGAACCCGCCTGGATGCCTTTATCCAGGTGCGCGGTGGGCAGGTGCGGTGCGGCCGCCGGGTCCATCATCGGTGCGGAGGATTTGCGGGTCGGGCCATAGGCCACGTCGGACATGCCGGCCAGGGGCTTGGATTCGGTCACGTAGGCGATGAACTTGAACGCCAGGTCCTTCTTCGGCGAACCCTTGAGCACCGCCCAGGCGTCGAGGTCGTAGACGTGGCCATCCCAGACGATGACGAAGGGTTTGCCTTCCTGGCGGATGGCGTCATAGAAACGCCCGTTGGCCGACTGCACCAGTACCGCGCCGCCGTCATTCAGCAGTTGCGGGGCCTGCGACCAGGAGTCGAACCAGACGATGTCGTTCTTCAGAGTGTCCAGTTTGGCAAATGCGCGTGCCTGGCCTTCCGCGGTGGCGAGCACCTCATAGACTTCGGCCGGGGCTACGCCATCGGCCAGCAGTGCCCACTCCATGTTGACCTGTGGGCGTTTGCGCATGGCGCGCTTGCCGGGAATTTTCTGGGTGTCGAAGAAGTCGCCGATCGAACTGGCCTTGGTTCCACCGATAGTCTTCTCGTTGTAGGCGAACACCACCGACCAGACGATATTGCCGACCGCGCATTCGCTGGCCAGGGCTTCGGGGATGAAGTCGTCTGCGGCCGGGGTGCCGTCGGCACCGGCGGGCAGGATGTCGTGCGGAATGGTTTCCAGCAGGCCTTCGGAACAGGCTCGCTCGAGGTCGATCACCTCCAGGTCGACCACGTCCCACTGGATGTTGCCGGACTCGACCTGGGCCTTCATCTCCGCCACACCGCCGGAGTAGTCCTCGAACAGCACCTTGACCCCGGTGTCTTTCTGGAAGGGGTCGATCATGTGGTTCTTCTGCGCAGCGCCGTAGGCGCCGCCCCAGGACACCACGGTCAGACTCTCCGCGGCATGGGCGCCGAACGAGGTCATAGCCAGTGCGGCGCTCAGGGCGAATGCGGAAAAGCCGGTAGTCAGTGATCTAGCCATTGCTGTGCTCCATTGCCTGTCATTGAGTGGTCAGAGCGTCGTCGGTACGTCCTGTCGATCCAGTGCCTGGCTGTCCTGGGGCAGCCAGGCCAGAGCGACCTCATCCTGGGCGCTGAGTTGCGGGGCTGAACTGTCGTTCAGGTTTTTCACTACCAGTTCGGTGCCGTCGGCGGTCTGGAAGTGGTAGCGGATGTACTCGCCGACATAGTGGCGGGTGATGAAGCGCGCCTTGACCTGATTGCCGGCGCTGCCGAGACGGTCGGTGAAGGTGAGTTTTTCCGGGCGTACCGACACGGTGGTCGGCAGGCCGATCTCGCTGCAGTTGGCTCTCAGTGTGCTGACCTGGGCGCCGTCGTCCAGGCGTACGCTGACGGTGTCGTCGGCGACCGAGGCAATCACCCCCTTGAGCTTGTTGCTCTCGCCGATGAAGTCGGCGACGAACAGGTTGGCCGGGCGCTCGTAGAGCACGTGGGGTGGGGCGCACTGCTGGACGATACCGTTGTTGAACACGGCGATGCGGTCGCTCATGGTCAGGGCTTCGGTCTGGTCGTGGGTGACGTAGATCACGGTGAAGCCGAGCTGCTCGTGCAGGCGCTTGATTTCGAACTGCATCTGTTCGCGCAGTTTCTTGTCCAGGGCACCGAGCGGTTCATCCATCAGCACGATGTCCGGAGCGAAGATCAGTGCCCGGGCCAGGGCTACGCGCTGGCGCTGGCCGCCGGAGAGTTGGCCGGGGTAACGGTTACCGAAGTCCTGCAGTTCGACCAGGGCCAGGTACTCGTCGACCTTGGCGCGGATTTGCGCCTTGGGCTGCTTGCGGATCTTCAGCGGGTAGGCGAGGTTCTCGCGGATGGTCATGTGCGGGAACAGCGCGTACTGCTGGAACACCATGCCGATGTTGCGCGCGTAGGGGGCGATGCTGGTGACCGAGCGGCCGTTGATCAGGATCTCGCCGCTGGTCACGTCCTCGAAACCGGCGAGCATCATCAGGCAGGTGGTCTTGCCGGAACCGGAGGGCCCGAGCAGGGTGATGAACTCGCCCTGAGCCACATCCAGGTTGAAATCCTTGACCACCAGATTCTTGTGGTCGTAGGTCTTCTTCACGTTGGTGAATTGCAGGAACGATATGTCCCCAGCCTGCTCAGCCATAAACCTCCCCAACTGCCTCGATGACAAGCATCCGCTGGACTCAATCTGACCGCTTGAGTCGGCTGTTTCGCGCCGGGTTAGGGCTGGCAGCTGTCAGGCGGAAAAGTGAGGCGAGCAGTACGTGTGCCGGTGAAAACCCTGCATCGTGCCGCTGCCACTGCAATTAAGCGTAGTTCAGACTGGGGTTTGCGTGAGGTGGGGGGCGGCTGGCGGGTGCAGACGCGGGCGTAGGACTGAATACGCCCGGTGACTGGGTGGGGGAGAGGGAGCGAATGGCCTCAAGTACCCGCGACGGCGAGTTGACGCAACTTGCTCAGCTCGACCGCCGGTAGCTGGATGCCGTGCAGTTCGGCCTGGGCGCGTTGCTGGTAGCGGCGGTCCCCCGGCTGCCGCAGCTGGCCGGCCGTGTGCATGCGGCCGATCAGCTGCTCGCAGCGCTCGGCGAAGTTGTTGCCGGCGCCATGGCTGGGGTCGATTACGATCAGCAGTTGCCCGGTCCAGGGCGTCTGCGCACCGGGGTGGCCCGACCAGTCGAACTCGAAGGAGAAGTGTCCGCCGGTCAGCGCGGCGGCCAGCAGTTCGACCATCATCGACAGGGCCGAGCCCTTGTAGCCGCCGAACGGCAGCAAGGCGCCGCCGTCGAGAATCGCCTTGGGATCGCGGGTCGGCTGACCCTGCTGGTCGACGCCATAACCTTCGGGCAACTGATGGCCCTCGCGGGCGGCGATCTGTACGTCGCCGTTGGCAATGGCGCTGGTGGCCAGGTCGAACACCAGCGGCTGGCCCTGTGCGCGCGGCGCGGCGAAGGCAATCGGGTTGGTGCCGAACAGCGCGCTATGGCCGCCGTGGGGCACCACGCAGGCGAAGCTGTTGACGAAGGACAGGGCGACCAGCCCTTGCTGGGCGAAAGGCTCGACATCTGGCCAGAGCGCGGCGAAGTGGTGCGAGTTGCGGATCGCCAGCAGGGCGATGCCCGCCGTTCTGGCCTTTGCTTCCAGCAGTGGCCGGGCGGCGGCCAGGGCCGGCTGGGCGAAGCCGCCACGGGCGTCGACGCTGATGAAGGCTGGCGCCAGGTCTTCCACCTGTGGCTCGGCTCGACCATCCACCCAGCCGCTGGCCAGGCTCGACAGGTAGCCGGGGATGCGGAAGATGCCGTGGCTGTCGGAGCCGTCGCGCTGCGCGCTGGCGCAGTTTTCCGCCAGGCAGCGGGCGACCTCGGGCGAGGTGCCGTGGTGCTCGAAGATGGCGGCGAGCAGCGCGCTCAGTTCGGCGAAGCTGATGCTTTCCATCGGGGCGTCGGGTGTCATGGGAGGCTTCTCCTGGGTGTTCTGAGCGGTGGGTTGGGGCGCGGTTTGATGCGCATGCGGTGTGGTGATCACTATCTGGATATGCCAGTTATCTGTCAAATGTTGACTGAATGACAGAAAACATTCATTTTAAATGTGAACGGGGAGTCACTCATGAATCAATCGATCAAGCAGCGTCTCGAGAACAGCCTGGAACACTCGGCCGCGTCGGGGCGTGCGATTGCCAATTACATGCTGGCCAATCTGCATGAACTGCCTTTTCAGACCTCTGCCGCCATCGCCGACAAGCTCGGCGTCAGCGAGTCCACGGTCGGCCGCTTCTGCCGTTCCCTGGGCTATAGCCACTTCAAGGCCCTGAAGAATGACCTGAAGGATGACTTGGGCGATAGCCCCTGGTTGATCGGCGATCGCCTCAAGGAGTTCCATCGACACAGCGGCCAGGACTCGCAGAGCGCCTCGCGCAGTCTCGAACTGGAAATCGCCTCGCTGGTGCAAGTCTACGAGCATAGTCGCAGCCCCCAGTGGCAAGCCGTGGCGCAACGCCTGGCCAGCTCGCCGCGGGTGTTTGTCGCCGGCTTTCAGACCGAGCGTGGCATCGCCGTGTCGGCCGTGCACCTGTTGCAGTACCTGCGCGACGGGGTGCAGTTGGTCGATGGCGCGTCCGGGCACTTCGGCGAAGTGCTGCTCAGTCAGCCGGGGCAGGCCGCGCTGCTGGTATTCGAGGCCCGTCGCTATTCGCAGCACGCCCAGATGCTGTGCCGCAAGGCGCGCGAGGCGGGCATCGCGGTGACACTGGTGACCGACCCTTATTGCGAGTGGGCGGACGCCCATGCCGATGAGGTGTTCCGCGTGCCCACCGAGATGAATCTGTTCTGGGAGTCGACGGCGGCGATGCTGTCGTTGGTCCACCTGCTGGTCAACGAGGTGTTTCGCAACCTGGGACCCGAGGTCGAAGCACGTCTGGACGCCACCGCCGCGCTGCACAACGAGTTTGTCGGCTACACCACGTCGCCGGGATTCAGCAAGAAAAGCCATAACAACAAATAGAGGTGAAGCATGAATCGAGTCATGGGTTTAGCAACTGCGTGCATGCTGGCGTTGGGCGGCATGGGTGCCGCACAGGCGGAGCCGCTGCGTATCGCTACCGAGGGGGCCTATCCGCCGTTCAATTATGTCGACTCGAACAATGAGCTGCATGGCTTCGATGTGGATATCGCCAAGGCGCTGTGCAGCCAAATGCAGGTGGAGTGCACCCTGGTCGCGCAGGATTGGGACGGCATCATCCCGGCCCTGATGGCCAAGAAATACGACGCTGTGGTGGCGTCCATGGTGGTGACCGAGGAGCGCCAGAAGCAGATCGGCTTCACCGATCGCTACTACCGTACCCGTCTGGCCGTGGCGGTGCCGAGTGACTCCACGTTGGCCGATACCACGCCGGCGGCGCTGGACGGCAAGATAGTCGGCGCCCAGTCCTCCTCGACCCAGAGCATCTACGCCGAGGACATCTATGGCGCGGCCGGTGCCGAGGTCAAACTCTATCCGACCCAGGACGACGCCAACAGCGACCTGGCCAACGGCCGCCTGGATGCGGTGGTCAATGACAAGTTTCCGCTGCTCGACTGGTTGGCCAAGAGCGGCAAGGACTGCTGCAAGCTGCTCGGCGATATTCAGGGCAGTGACGACGATGTGGCCATCGCCGTGCGTAAGGACGATCAGGCGCTGCGTGAGCAGCTGAACAAGGCCCTGGCCGAGATTCGCGCCAACGGCACCTATGCGCAGATCGTCAGCCAGTACTTCCCCTTCGACATCTATTGATTGAGCGCTGCTGCCAGGCGCTTGCCTGAACCCGGAGCTGCTCGCCCGTCTGCGGCCCATGGCGGCCGCGGCTAGGCGAGCCGCTCCAGGCTCGGCGTGGGTCGTCTGGCGCAGGACACTCAGAGGTTACGACGATGCCGGAAGTCTTCTTTCTACTCGGCTTTGGCGACGGTGGCTGGGGCCTGACCCTGCTGGCCGGCGCGCTGGTGACTATATCCCTGGCGCTGTGCTGTCTGCCCCTGGGGCTGCCGCTGGGCCTGGCCGTGGCGGTGGCGGCGCGCTCGAAGAAGCGCCTGCCGCGCACGCTGGCCACCCTGTTCTCCACGGTGTTTCGCGGCCTGCCGGAGCTGCTGACCCTGTTGATCGTCTACTACGGCTGCCAGATCGGGGTACAGAAGCTGCTGGCCTATTGGGGCTACAGCACTGAAGTCACCATCAATGCCTTCTTCGCCGCGGTGATCGCCTTCGGCCTGGTGTTCGCCGCGTTTTCCAGCCAGGTTTGGCTCGCGGCCTTCAAGACTCTGGGCAAGGGCCAGTATGAGGCGGCCAGCGTGTTGGGCCTGTCGCGCTGGCAGACTTTCCGCAAGGTGATACTGCCGCAGCTGGTGCGGGTTGCCCTGCCGGGGTTATCGAACAACTGGCTGACCCTGCTCAAGGACACCTCGTTGGTTTCGACCATCTCGCTGGTCGACCTGATGCGCCAGACCAACCTGGCGGTGAGTGCCACCAAGGAGCCGATGTTGTTCTATTTCGCCGCCTGCCTGCTGTACCTGTTCTTCTCGGCGCTGTCCGGCCGGGTGTTCAGCTTCGCTGAGAAGCGCTACAGCCTCGGACACAGGGGTGCGCAGTCATGAGCGCAACGGAACTGCTGCAGCTGTTCTTCGATCCGGAGCTGTTCGAGCGCTACGGCGCGCGCATGCTCGACGGCTTGCTGGTGACCGCCAAGCTGGTGGCGATCTCCTTCAGCCTGGGGCTGCTGCTCGGGCTGCTGCTGGCGCTCGGGCGCCTGTCGCGCAACTCGATGCTGCGGGGGGCGACCGGGGCCTATATCTACTTCTTCCGCGGCTCGCCGTTGCTGGCGCAGTTGTTCATGCTCTATTACGGCCTGGGCTCGTTTCGCGAGCTGTGGCAGGACCTGGGACTGTGGTGGTTCTTCCGCGATGCCTGGTATTGCTCGCTGCTGGCTTTCACCCTGAATACCGCGGCCTACCAGGCGGAGATCCTGCGGGGCAGCCTGCAGGCCGTCGCCCGCGGCCAGCACGAAGCCGCTGCGGCACTGGGGCTGAGCCGGCGTACCACCTTCTTCAAGGTAATACTGCCGCAATCGATGCTGCTGGCCGTAGGTCCGTTGGGCAATGAGCTGATCCTGATGGTCAAGGCCAGTGCGATAGCCTCCCTGGTGACCATCTATGACCTGATGGGCATCACCAAGCTGGCCTTCTCGCGCACCTTCGACTTCCAGCTCTACCTCTGGGCCGCGCTGTTGTACCTGCTGATCGTCGAGGTCATCCGGCGACTGCTGCGGCGCATCGAGATGCGCCTGGGCCGGCATCTTGATACCTGAGTCGGACCACTTTCGCTAACAGTCGCGCCCTGACAGGTGCGCGTGATCCAAGGACCTCCGCATGAACTGCGACACTATCGTTCTGGGCGCCGGCATCGTCGGCGTGTGTACCGCCCTCCACCTGCAGGCGCGCGGTCGCCAGGTGACGCTGGTTGACCTCAAGGACCCCGGCGAGGGCACCAGTTACGGCAATGCCGGCTTGATTGAGCGTTCCAGCGTGGTGCCCTACGCCTTTCCCCGCGAGTTTCTGCGCCTGCTGCGTTATGGGCTGAACCGTGAGTCGGACGTGCGTTACAGCCCCTGCCATTTACCCAGGATTGCGCCCTGGTTGCTGAGTTTCTGGCGGCACTCGGCGCCCAAGCCGTTGGCCGCGGCGACCCACGCCCTGCGCCCGTTGATCGAGCGCTGCGTGCTGGAGCATGACGCGTTGGTCGAGCAGGCCGGGCTCGAGCATCTGATTCGCGCCAATGGCTGGATCGAGATCTTCCGCTGCCCGCGCGCCTTGCGCCGTGCGCAGCAGGAGGCGCAGGCCATGAGCGCCTATGGCCTGCATTTCGAGCTGCTGGACGCCGCGCAGCTGCATGCCCGTGAAGCCAATCTATCGCCTGCCGTGTGCGGCGGCGTGCACTGGCTGGACCCGAAGACGGTCACCGATCCGGGCAACCTGACCAAAGGCTACGCGGCTCTGTTCAGCCTGCGCGGCGGGCGTGTGCTCAGGGGCGACGCGCGCTCGCTGCGCAGTGAGGCCGGCGCTTGGCAGCTGATGACCGCACAAGGTCTGCTGAGCGCGCGCGAGGTGGTGGTCGCCCTGGGCCCGGAGTCCAACGAGGTGTTGAATCCCTTGGGGTATCGGCTGCCCCTGGCGGTCAAGCGCGGTTATCACATGCACTACGCGGCCAATCGCGAACTCAAGCATTCGCTGTGCGACACCCAGGGCGGTTACGTCCTGGCGCCCATGGACCAGGGCATTCGCCTGACCACCGGCATCGAGTTCGCCGCCGCCGATGCGCCGATCAACGAGATTCAGTTGCGCCGCGCCGAAGCACTGGCCCGCCAGGTGTTTCCCCTGGGCGAGCGCCTCGACCCGCAACCCTGGCTGGGCAAGCGCCCCTGCCTGCCGGACATGCTGCCGGTCATAGGGCCGGCGCCTAACCATCCCGGGCTCTGGTTCAACTTCGGTCATGCCCACCACGGCCTGACCCTGGGGCCGGTCAGTGGCCGCTTGCTGGCCGAGATGATGACCGGCGAACAGCCCCTTACCGACCCGGCCGCTTTCAGCGCCGCCCGCTTCTCTTAAACAGGCCGTTGGAAAATGTAGCGAGCGAAGGTTAGGCAAGGCGAAATGGGCCGAAAAAGCACAGTTTACGTGGTGTAAATGAGCATTTTGAGGCCTATTTCAACGCCGCATAGCCGAGCGCAGTAGTTTTTCACGGGTTGTTAAACCGAACACCACAACAATAAGCGCCCGCCGATCGCCGCCCTCCCGTCCGGGAGGGCGGCGCTCAACGGGCCGCGATGGGAGAGAACTCGCATGCTTTCGACTAGCAGTCAGACCGGCGCACTGGCGCCCACCCCAGGCTTGGCCCAGGCTGTGCCCCGCAGTCGGCCGGCCGTTGAGATTCAGGGCATGAGCAAGTGGTACGGGGCTTTTCAGGTGCTGCACGATATCGACCTCAGCGTGCAGCCGGGCGAGCGCATCGTGCTGTGCGGGCCCTCGGGTTCGGGCAAGTCGACCTTGATCCGTTGCATCAACCGGCTGGAAATCGCCGAGCAGGGGCGCATCCTGGTCGAAGGCTGCGATTTGTCCAAGGTCACCACCCAGGCGGTCAAGGTACGCCGGGAGATCGGCATGGTCTTCCAGCATTTCAACCTGTTCCCGCACATGAGCGTGTTGGACAACTGCAGCCTGGCGCCGACCAGTGTGCACGGCCTGAGCCGCAAGGCCGCCGAGGAGCGGGCGCGGCACTACCTGGCCAAGGTGGGCATCGAAAACCAGGCGGACAAATACCCCAGCCAGCTCTCAGGCGGCCAGCAGCAGCGGGTGGCCATCGCCCGGGCGCTGTGCATGCAACCGCGGATCATGCTGTTCGATGAGCCGACCTCGGCGCTCGACCCGGAGATGGTCAGCGAGGTGCTGGATGTCTTGGTCAAGCTGGCTGACAGCGGCATGACCATGCTCTGCGTCACCCACGAGATGGGTTTCGCCCGGCAGGTGGCGCAGCGTGTGCTGTTCCTCGACGGTGGACGGATCGTCGAGGACAGCCCGCCCGAGACCTTCTTCAATGCGCCGAAAAGCCCGCGGGCGCAGGCCTTTCTGACGCAGATACTGCACTGAGTTGATGGGGCCTGTCAGCTGTTGGGCAGCAGGCGGCAGGTCAGGCTCTTGATATAACGGGTCTCGGCGATCGCCGGGTGGATCGGATGATCGGGGCCCTGGGCACCGCGCTCGAGCAGCTGGATGTTGCGATCCAGGTGGCGGGCGCTGGTCAGCAGGATGTTCTGCAGGTCGTCTTCCGGCAGGTGCATGGAGCAGGAGGCGCTGACCAGGATGCCGTCCTTGTTGAGCAGGCGCATGGCCTGTTCGTTGAGGCGGCGGTAGGCGGCTTCGCCGTTCTTCATGTCCTTCTTGCGCTTGATGAAGGCGGGTGGATCGACGATCACCACGTCGAAGCGCTCCTCGGCGGATTTCAGCTCTTTCAGCGCGGCGAACACGTCGCCTTCCACACACACGACCTGCTCGGCCACACCGTTCAGGGTAGCGTTGCGCTCCACACCGTCCAGGGCGAAACCGGAGGCATCGACGCACATCACTTCAGTGGCGCCGAAGGCCGCAGCCTGCACGCCCCAGCCACCGATGTAGCTGAACAGGTCGAGCACGCGCTTGCCTTTGACGTAGGGCGCAAGGCGCGCGCGGTTCATGCGGTGATCATAGAACCAGCCGGTCTTCTGGCCCTCGATTACCGGCGCCTCGAACTTCACCCCGTTCTCTTCCAGAGCCACCCACTCCGGCACCACGCCGAAGGCGGTGGTCACGTAGCGCTCCAGGCCTTCGGCGTCGCGCGCGGCGGAGTCGTTCTTGAGCAGGATGCCGCTCGGCTTGCACACCTGGATCAGCGCGGCGAGCACCTCGTCCTTGTTTCGCTCCATGGTCGCCGACGCCAACTGCACCACCAGAATGTCGAAGAAACGGTCGACCACCAGGCCCGGCAACAGGTCGGAGTCGCCATACACCAGGCGGTAGCAGGGCTGGTCGAACAGGCGCTCGCGCAGGCTCAGGGCGACGTTGATGCGGTGCACCAGCAGGGACTTGTCGAGCACGTGTTTGACGTCGCGCGACAGCAGGCGGGCGCAGATCAGGTTGTTCGGGCTCATGGCGACGACGCCCAGCGGTTTGCCGCCAGCGGCCTCGAGAATCGCCTGGTCACCGGCGGCAAAGCCGTTCAGCGGCGTGGCGGCGACATCGATTTCATTGCTGTAGACCCACAGGTGACCGGCGCGCAGGCGTCGATCGGCGTTGGCTTTCAGGCGCAGGCTGGGCAGGGACATGGGGGCGCTCTCCGGAAAAGGGCCGGGATTATAGCGCAGGCGGCGGCCCGTACGGGACTTGCCGCCGACGGCTGCACAGGCGCCAAGAGAGTGGCTACACTGTGGCCCACTTTAGCCCTCTATGTAGTCGCAGGCATGGCCCAAGAACTCAGCGCCGAACAGATTCAAAAAGTCCTGCAAGGCATCAGCGTTCCGCCACAGCCGCAAATAATGGTCGACCTGCAGATGGAGCAGGTCATGCCCAGCCCGGACCTGCGCACCATCGCCAAGCTGATCAGCCAGGACCCGGGCCTGTCCGGCGCGCTGCTCAAGCTCGTCAACTCGCCGTTCTATGGCTTGGCCAACCGTATCGTCTCGATTCAGCAGGCAGTCAACCTGCTGGGCTGCGACACGGTGATCAACCTGATCAATGCGCAGTCGATCAAGGGCGAGTTGAGCGATGAGGCAATCGTCACCCTCAGCCGCTTCTGGGACAGTGCACAGGATGTGGCCATGACCTGCCTGACCCTGGCCAAGCGCATTGGCCACCAGGCGCCGGACGAGGCCTACACACTGGGCTTGTTCCACAACTGTGGCATTCCGTTGATGGTCAAGCGCTTCCCCGATTACATGACGGTGCTGGAAGAAGCCTATTACAGCGCCAGTGCCGAGCACCGCGTGGTCGACACCGAGAACCGTCTGCTCAACACCAATCACGCGGTGGTCGGCTACTTCACCGCCAAGTCGTGGAACCTGCCGCTGCACCTGTGCGAGGCCATCGCCAGTCATCACAACGCCTTGTCGATCTTCAGCGACGACTCCGGCCGCGAAGCACCGTTGAAGACCCTGCTGGCCATTCTGAAGATGGCCGAACACATCTGCGAGAGCCATCGGGTGCTGGGCAATCAGGCCGATGACCATGAATGGCAGAGCATCGAGCAGCTGGTGCTGGAGTACGTCGGCCTGTCCGAGTATGACTTCGAGAACCTGCGCGAAAGCATCCGTGAGCTGGGAACCGCCTAACGGCCTGTATGAGTCGCGCCCATGCATTCCTGCTAAGGTGATTGCCCGCCGTTCCGCTTACTCCGCTCGATTGATGACCCATGCCCGAACTGCCAGAAGTTGAAACCACCCGCCGCGGCATCGCCCCCTATCTCGAAGGCCAACGGGTCAGCCGGGTCATCGTGCGCGAGCGCCGTTTGCGCTGGCCGATTCCGGAAGACCTGGATGTGCGGCTGTCCGGCCAGCGTATCGAGTGTGTCGAACGGCGCGCCAAGTACCTGTTGATCAAGGCTGAGGCCGTCAGCCTGATCAGCCACCTGGGCATGTCCGGCAGCCTGCGCCTGGTCGAGTGCGGTCTGCCGGCGGCCAAGCATGAGCACGTGGACATCGAACTGGAGTCCGGCCTGGCCCTGCGTTACACCGACCCGCGCCGCTTCGGCGCGCTGCTCTGGAGCGTCGATCCCCTGCAGCACGCGCTGCTCAGCAAGCTCGGTCCCGAGCCTCTGACCGACCTGTTCGATGGCGAGCGCCTGTACCAGCTGTCACGCGGTCGGAGCATGGCGGTCAAGCCGTTCATCATGGACAACGCGGTGGTGGTTGGGGTCGGTAATATCTACGCGACCGAGGCGCTGTTCGCTGCCGGAATCGACCCGCGCCGCGAGGCCGGGACGATTTCACGGGCGCGCTATCTGAAGCTGACGGAGGCGATCAAGCGCATCCTCGCCCATGCCATCGAGCGTGGCGGCACCACCCTGCGCGACTTCGTCGGCGGCGACGGCCAGCCCGGCTATTTTCAACAGGAGCTGTTCGTCTACGGCCGCGGTGGCGAGTTCTGCAAGAACTGTGGCAGCAGCTTGCGCGAGGTCAAGCTGGGTCAGCGTGCCAGCGTCTTCTGCCCACGCTGCCAACGCTGAAGC
Source organism: Pseudomonas taeanensis MS-3 (assembly GCF_000498575.2). Classification (GTDB taxonomy): domain Bacteria; phylum Pseudomonadota; class Gammaproteobacteria; order Pseudomonadales; family Pseudomonadaceae; genus Aquipseudomonas; species Aquipseudomonas taeanensis. The sequence continues at coordinate 373,654 of NZ_AWSQ01000001.1, read as the reverse complement.
TATCGCGGGCCTGAATGCATGCTACGGCGGCGTTCGCTGTGCGCGTGAGTAGTGACTCGTCGCGATCAGCTATAAATCCTGGTTCTGTTATCCAATAGCCACTGCAAAAGACTGCAGTGCATCTTTTATAACGATTGACGGCCGTCACGCTGACAATTGCCGGTGCGCTGTTATAGTTACTGCCACCGACTTCGAATAGCTGAAGGATCGCCCCATGAAACTGTTTCGCTCAACCGCTGTTGTCCTGGCGCTGACCACTGGCCTGCTGGCGCTGCCGGCACAGGCGGAAATGGCGCAGCAGAACACCAGTGGCGACCCGCTCTACACCGCTAACGCACCCAAGGGTTACGCCATGATCGGCGATCTGATTATCGCCCGCCCGCTGCTGATTGGCGCCACTGCGTTGGGTGCCGTGGCTTTCGTCGTCAGCCTGCCGTTCAGCGCCTTGGGCGGGAACGTCAAAGAGGCTGCCCAGTCTCTGGTGGTTGAGCCAGGCAAAGCCGCGTTCGTGCGCTGCCTGGGCTGCACGACCAGTGGCTATAACCGCGACTGAGCTATCGTCGAACAAAAAAGCCGGCCCTGAGCCGGTTTTTTTGTCGCTGAAAACTGGTTGTGGGTCTTAGGTTCGGTGCTTCTACGGCGCGGCGGTCAATCGGCAGACCCGTGGGCTGATTCGGGAAGCGTCGCGCTGGTGCCGATGCCGCGTGGGTCGCTGGCTGCCTCGACCCGCCTACTCTGCTTGTCCCAGAACAGCACCTGCTGGTTACCGTAGTGACGGTCGAGGGCCTTGAGTTGGTGGCCGCGGGCTTGCAGGTCGGCGATTTGCGCTGGGGTGAAGGTATCCGGTTCGTGCTGGATCTGATCCGGCAGGTACTGGTGATGATAGCGGGGGACGCTGGGCCAGCGCGCGATGGGCTGGCCGTCGAGGTATTCGAGAATGGCCAGCAGCACCATGCTCGGGATGCGGCTGCCGCCGGGGGTGCCGAAGCTGGCGAACTCGCCGGGGCTTTCGATAAAGGTCGGGCTCATACTCGACAGCGGGCGCTTGCCGGCGGCGATGGCGTTGGCATGACTGCCGGTCAGGCCGTAGGCGTTGGCGCCCTGCACGTCGGCGGCGAAATCGTCCATTTCATCGTTGAGCAGCACCCCGGTGCCGGGCACGGTAAAGGCCGCGCCGAATGGCAGGTTGATCGACAGGGTGGCGGCTACCGCATTACCGGCGGCGTCGAGCACCGAGAAATGCGTGGTGTGATTGCCTTCTTTCCAGCTGCCAGCGGGAGGCAGGTTGACGCTGGGAGTGGCCTTTTGCGGGTCGATAGTGAGTGCCAGGCGCTTCAAGTAGTCGGGCTCAAGCAGCTGCGCCGTCGGATTGGCCACGAAATCGGGATCGCCCAGCAGGCCACGATCACGATAGGCGCGGCGTAGCGACTCGACCACGAAATGGGTGCGCTGCACCGGCTCGGCCTGACGCCAGGGCAGGCGTTGCAGCATCAGCAGGCTTTGCGCGATGGCCAGACCGCCGGCCGAGGGCGGTGGCGCGCTGATCAGCTCGCGGCCTTCGTCCAGGCCGATGCGCAGGGGTTGGCGTTCGACGGTGCGGTATTCGCTGAGGTCGCGCAGGGACCAGATACCTCCTGCCTTGCGCACGCCACTGACCAGTTGTTCGGCGACCTCCCCGGCGTAGAAGCCGGCATGACCCTCACGGGCCAAGTGTTGCAGGGTGACGGCCAACTCCGGTTGGCGCAGCAGGCTGTACTCCTCGGGGATGTCGCCCTGGTCGAGAAACAGCCGTGCGCTTTCGGGGTCGTCGCGCAGTGCGGCCAGACGCCAGCGGGCTCGCTCACGGTAGACCCGGTCGATCGCCACGCCGTCACGTGCCAGGCGAATGGCGGGTGTCAGGCTGTCTTTCAAGGGCAGGCGGCCGAAACGTTGCGCCAGCTCCACCAGCGCGGCGGGCAGGCCGGGGATCGCCGCGGCCAGCGGGCCATTCAGGGACAGATCCGCCTGCACCTGGCCATCGCGCCGGTACAGGTCGGCATGGGCGGCCAGTGGCGCCCGCTCACGCGCATCAATAAAGCGGTAGGTTGGCTTTTCACCCGCTTCGCGCAGGAGGAAGAAGCCACCGCCGCCGAGGCCTGAGCTGTAGGGTTCAACCACCGCCAGGGCGGCACTGATGGCCACCGCCGCATCGAAGGCATTGCCACCCATCGCCAGGGTTTCCAGGCCGGCCACGGTGGCAGCGGGGTGGGCGCTGGCGATGGCGGCCCGGCCAGGCTGCTCGGCGGCTTGCAAGCCAAGGGCGAGGAGCAGAGCCAGCGCGCCGGCGAGCGCGCGCCAGGGAGCAAGGCCGCGGATCAGGCGGCGCATGGGTCAGGCCTTGCCGGTGATGATCAGGTACTTCTCCATCAACTCATCCTTGCTCTCGACGTGGTTCTCGTCGAGCGGGATGCAGTCAACCGGGCAGACTTGTTGGCACTGGGGTTCGTCGTAGTGGCCGACGCACTCGGTGCACAGGTTGGGGTCGATCACATAGATCTCTTCCCCTTGGGAGATGGCGCCGTTGGGGCATTCAGGTTCGCAGACGTCGCAGTTGATGCAGTCGTCAGTGATGATCAGGGACATGGTGGAGCGCTCCTGCCGAGGCCAGTGGCCGCGACATTCATAACAACAATGGGCAGACAACGATGAGCGAATTGTGCCGGATTGTCGGAGCAGGCGCCATGTGTGTGGCCGCAACCCTGATCGACGAGGGTTGCGGGGCCGCTCATGGCCGTCGGGCTTAGCGCTTGAGACGTTCACTCAGCGCATCGGCCACCGCGGGGTGGACGAATTTGGAGATGTCACCGCCCAGGGCGGCGATTTCACGCACCAGGGTTGAGGAAATGTATGAGTACTTTTCTGACGGAGTGAGGAACAGACTCTCCACCTCCGGGGCCAGTTGGCGGTTCATATTGGCCAGCTGGAATTCGTACTCGAAGTCCGACACCGCGCGCAGGCCCCTGAGGAAGACATTGGCCTGCTGCTCTTTGGCAAAGTGCGCGAGCAGGCTGGAAAACCCGACTACTTCGACATTGGGCAGGTGCTTGGTGACCTCGCGCGCCAGCTCCACGCGTTGTTCGAGGGAGAACAGCGGGTTTTTCTTCGGGCTGGCAGCGACCGCGATGATCACCTGGTCGAACAGGCGCGAGGCGCGTTCGACCAGGTCTCCATGCCCCTTGGTGATGGGGTCGAAGGTGCCTGGGTATAACACTCGATTCATCGTGACGTCCTGGCGGGGTCCGTTTGGGAGTCGGATGGTAGCGCAGCAGTCCACAGCGGCCAAGTCGAGGCGATTGACTCAGGCTTTGGCGCGGGTAATGAAATACAGCGTCAGGGCGATCAGCAAGCACGCCAAGGCCACCCAGTCGGCGATCACCACCCGGCGCAAGGCGTCGCTGTAGCCGGGGCTGCTGTAGGCCAGTAAGAGGAAGGTCAGCACGCTGACCAGACCGCCGAGCAAGGCGATGGGCTGTAGCGCCGGGCGCCAGGCCGCGTAGATCAGCAGTGCACCGAGTAGGCCGAACAGCACGGCGCGGCTGCGCAGCAGGATCAATAAGTTGGGCTCCTGAACGGCTAAGCCGTAGAGCGCGGCCAGCCGCTCTGCGCCTAGCACGCCCGTGACCGGCAGCAGATGAATGATGCCGGCGATGATCAGCAGCGCGGAAATGGTCTTGGTGAGCATCGCAGGGCTCCTTGGGTTTCGTCAGGCGGTGCCGAGTCGATCGGCCAGCAGGCTGCTGAGCTGCGCGGTGAGGGCATAGATCGACAGTTGCGGGTTGGCGCCGATGCTGGTGGGGAACAGCGAGCCGTCATGGATCGACAGGTTGCTCAGTTGGTGATGGCGGCCGAGACTGTCGGTGACCGCCTGACGCGGGTCTTCGCCCATGGCGCAGCCGCCCATCACATGGGCGCTGCCCAGACGGGTGCGGTAAAGCTCCAAGGGCAGGTCGTCGATCAGCCGGCGCGCCTCGGCGAGGGTCTTCACGTAGCCCGCATCGGCATGCAGGGGCAGCACGCTCTTGGCGCCAGCGGCGAACTGTACCTCGGCCATGCTGTGGAAGGCGCGGCGTACGCCGTCCCAGGTGTAGTCGGTCATCTGGTAGTCGAGCACCGGGCTGCCGTCGCCACGCAACTCGACCCGGCCTTCGGCGCTGTCCGGGTGGAAACCGTCGCGTAACAGGGCAAGCATGGCATTGGTGTGCGGCAGTTGTTCCATGCGCAGGGCGTTGTCGACGCCGAAACGGCCGAGCAGGGTGGCGGTCAGCGCCGGTTGCAGTGGTGGCACTTCGAGCTTGTAGGACATGCGCCCGGCAATGCCGTCGTCCCATTGGAAATGGTCGGAGTAGATCGACTGGGGCGCACCGTAGAAGGGGTTGATCACCTGTTCGAACTGCGCGGCGGAGAAGTTCACCAAGTGCAGGAAGGTGCGTTTGCCGGTGCGGCCATGTGGGTCGGGGGCGTCCGAGCGCAGCAGAATGCCGGGGGTATTGATGCCGCCGCCGGCCAGGATGTAGTGCTTGGCCTTGACCCTGATCGTGCGGCCATTGGGTGTCACGCTGCGTTCGTCCAGGCCCAGGCATTCGATGCCGCTGACCCGTTCGCCATCGATCAGCAGGCGTTCGGCGCGCGCCAGGTAGAGCAGTTCGCCACCCTTCTCCAGGGTCGCGGGGATGGTGGTGACCAGCATCGACTGTTTGGCATTGGTCGGGCAGCCCATGCCGCAATACCCGAGGTTCCAGCAGCCGCGTACATTGCGCGGGATGACCTTCCAGGCGTAGCCGAGTTTTTCACAGCCGGCGCGGATCACATCGTTGTTGGCATTCGGCGGCATGGCCCAGGGCGCGACGCCCAGGCGTTGTTCCATCTGGGTGAACCAGGGCGCCATGTCCTCGACGCCGTGCCCTTTGACGCCATGTTCGCTGGCCCAGTGCTGCAGGGTCGGCGTCGGCGTGCGAAAGCTCGAGGTCCAGTTGATCAGCGTGGTGCCGCCGACGGCGCGGCCCTGCATGATGGTGATGGCGCCGTCCTTGCTCATGCGGCCGATACCTTCCTGGTACAGCTGCGGGTAGGCCTCGGCTTCCTGCATCTTGAAGTCGCTGCTGGTCTTCAGCGGGCCCTCCTCGATCAGCAGCACCTTGAACCCGGCGGCGCTGAGGATTTCCGCACTGGTGCCGCCGCCGGCGCCGCTGCCGATGATGGCGATATCCGCCTCGAGGGTCAGGTCGTGCTCCAGGCGCGAGCCGTTGTAGGTTTTCCAGCCACGGGCCAGGCCCTCGGCGAATAAATCAGGTACGGGCATTTCAGGCGCTTCTCTTAGGGTTCTGCCGGATAGGCGGATAGATCTACTGAGCTCTTCGTGGGAGCGGGCTTGCCCGTGATGCTCGTGCGTTGCCAGTTTTCGCGGGCAAGCCCGCTCCCACAGGATCTGTGTGCGTCGCTCAGACCTTGGGCGGACCGGGATAACCACAGTGGATCCAGGACTCGGGGCGGCCGTACCAGCTCATCATCACCAGTTGCAGCAGCGAGGCGTGGCCCATCTTCAGCAGGCCGAGGGAACTGTTCTGCCAGCGGTTGAGGAAGTGACGCACTTCATCCGCCGAGGCGTTGTTCCAGCTGCCCCAGATACCGGTCAGCGGGCCGCGGGTGATCGGCAGGGCCAGCACATCGAACAGCTGGACCGTGAGCCCCCGCATTTCCGGCGACAGGTGGTTGAGGTTGTAGTCCAGGCTCTCGAGGGTGCCTGCGACTGCCTGTGGCATGTGGTCTGCGGGTACTGCACCCTCCAGCATCACCGGGATCAGGGCCTGGAGAAAGGGCAGGTCGGAGGCGCGGATTACCGCGAAGCCCGCCTGCGGGACGCTCGCCGAGCAGCCGCTGAGCGTCGCGGTGAGTCCGGCCGTGGTCAGCAGGGCCGAACCCAGCAGGCCGACCTTGAGCAGGTTGCGCCGGGACAGGCCTGAGGGTTCAGCAGAGTTGTCGATCATTGTTGTTATCACCCTTGCAGGCTTCCGAGCCGGGGCGGGGCGTTTTCGCCGAACCCCGTAGGAGACGCTTTGATCCTGCTGGGTTTCGCTGCGCTCTACCCAGCCTACGTGAGGGGCCGTTAGCGCACGAACAGCTTGTACACCAGCTTCTGCAGCGCCGTGCCGTAGGGCGGGTAAATCAGCTTGGCGGCGTTGAAGCGCTGTTTGATGAAGACGCCCTTGGCCTTGCTGAAGGTCAGGAAGCCCTCATGACCGTGGTAATGGCCCATGCCGGACGGGCCGATGCCACCGAACGGCATGTCGTCCTGCGCCACATGCAGCAAAGTGTCGTTCAGGCACACGCCGCCGGAGTGGGTTTCATGTAGCACGCGCTGCTGCTCGCGCTTGTCATAGCCGAAGAAGTACAGCGCCAACGGGCGCGCGCGTTGGTTGACGTAGGCGAACGCCTGGTCCAAGCCGTCGTAGGGGATCACCGGTAGCAGGGGGCCGAAGATTTCGTCCTGCATCACCTGCATCTCGTCGTTGACGTTCAGCAGCAGGCTGTGTGGCATGCGCCGGCCCTGGGCTTCGGGGAACAGCGGGATCAGCGTGGCGCCCTTGCTCTCGGCATCGCTTAGGTAGTTGTTCAGCCGCTGCTGCTGGCGTTCATTGATGATCGCGGTGTAGTCGGGGTTGTCCTTGAGCTGCGGGTAGAAGCCCTGTACCGCGGCGCGGTAGGCCTCGACGAAGCCATCCACGCGATCCCTGGGCACCAGCACATAGTCAGGCGCCACACAGGTCTGTCCGGCGTTCATGGTCTTGCCGAAGGCAATGCGCTCGGCGGCGTCTTTCAGTGGCACGTCGACGGAGACGATGGCCGGCGACTTACCGCCCAGCTCCAGGGTCACCGGGGTCAGGTTCTCGGCGGCGGCGCGCATCACGTGTTTGCCGATGCCGGTGGCACCGGTGAACAGCAGGTGGTCGAACGGCAGTTTGGAGAAGGCCATGCCGACCTCCGCCTCGCCGAGCACGACGCTGACCAGGTCTTCGGGGAACACCTTGCCCAGCAGGTCCTTGACCAGTTGCGAGGTGGCCGGGGTCGACTCGCTCATCTTGATCATCACCCGGTTGCCGGCCGACAGCGCACCGACCAGCGGGCCGATGGCGAGGAACAGTGGGTAGTTCCACGGCACTATCACCCCGACCACACCGAGCGGCTGGTAGATCACCTTGGCCGAGGCCGGCATGAACTGCAGGCCGACGCTGCGCCGCGAGGGTTTCATCCACGTCTTGATGCGCTTACTGGCGTACTGGATACCGTGCAGGCTGGGCATCAGTTCGGCGAGCAGGGTCTCATCCGCGGAGCGGTTGCTGAAGTCTGCCGAGATCGCCTGAACCAGGGCGTCCTGCTCCTGGGTCAGCAGCTCACGCAGGGACTTGAGCCACTGAATGCGCTGCTCGGCCGAGGGCATCGGATTGGCTCGGTACGCCTGGCGTTGACTGGCGAAGCTGCTTTCCAGCTGACTGAGCTGGTGTTGGCTGTGTTGCAGGCTTTGTTCTAGATAGGCGACGTCGGCAACCATGTGCAGTTCCTCGGCAGTTCGGCGCAAGGCCCATTAGGCGGTGGGCTGGGCATTGCGGTCAGGGTGTGCTGGATTTTTAGAGCAATTGCTCTAATCTGTCAAATAACCTGGTGTTCCAAGCCGTCCGGCGCAGCCGTGGATTGCGCCGCAGGCCCTGCTCGGCTAACACTTTGTCGATTTTCCTCTGTACCTTTGTCGGGCCGGCTGTTCAGGTTCTGGCGATCATTGTTTATCGAGTCGAGATCGAGTTGCGCTATGCCGCCCCCTCTGAAAACCCGCGAACGTATCATTCAGGCCAGCCTTGAGCTGTTCAACGCCCAGGGCGAGCGCAGTGTCAGCACCAACCACATCGCAGCCCATCTGGGCATATCGCCGGGCAACCTGTACTACCACTTCCGTAACAAGCAGGCGATCATCGCCGAGCTGTTCGCCCAGTACGAAGCGCATGTCGATGGTTTCCTGCGGCGCCCGCAAGGCCGCGCGCTGACCATGGAGGACAAGACCTTCTACCTGGAGGCGTTGTTGGCGGCGATGTGGCATTACCGCTTTTTGCATCGCGACCTGGAGCACCTGCTCGACAGCGACGTGCAACTGGCCGAGCGCTACCGGCTGTTTGCCCAGCGCTGCCTGCAGGGCGCACAAGGCATCTATCAAGGGTTCGTCGAGGCCGGCATCCTGTTGATGAGTCCTGCGCAGATCGAGGCCCTGGCCCTCAACAGCTGGATCATCATGACCTCCTGGGTGCGCTTTCTCAGCACTGCCGGCGGTCATGTCAGTGACCTCAGTGAAGAAATGCTGCGTCGTGGCATCTATCAGGTATTGGCGTTGGAGGACGGCTTTGTCAAACCGTCGGCGCGGCCTGTCGTTGAAGAGTTGCAGCGCAAGCTGTTTGTCCCCTTGGTACAGATGTTCTAATAGCTGAGGGTTTCTAACCTGTCGTTGTGCGGAGAGTGGCGCTAGTCAACGCCACTTGAGGCTTCAGGGTGAGGGTCGTTGGGGTGCGGCTGTCGCCATTGGGGTTAAAGGTCTGCGGCCACTGGCCGATAAGCCCTGAGTGGATACAGCAGGCTTGGGCCACGGTCTTTCTATGATCCTTGCCTGCAATGCGAAAGGCTGGAGGCGGCCTGGTAGGGGGTAATGGCGTCGTGCTAGCATTCGCCGCTTCTAGGAATAGTCAAACAAGAATCACGTGCAGGCGCTGAATCGCGCGCCTCGAGCAATCTATGTCCTTCGTTACTGGCTCAGGAAGCGTCTCCAGTTTTCTCGTCATGTCAAAGCGGCCGGCCTCAAGCTTTCGGTACGCGCTGGTTTCCCTATTCTCCAATCTTATGGTGCTATGCACTGTCTTGACTTGCGGTCTGTCCGAGGCCCTGGCCGAAGCGCCTGTAAGCCCGCGTAGTCCGCAAAGTGTTGCGTTCTGGTACGCCGACAACCCGCCGCTTGCCGAGCTCAGCCAGTTCGACTGGAGTGTCCTAGAGCCAGGTCACGCCGACCGCAAAGCCGTGGCCTTCCTGCGCGCCCAGGGCAGTCTAGCCTTCGCCTACCTGTCGGTAGGGGAGTTCGATGGCGATCCCGCTGCCTTGGAGCAGGAGCAGCTCGACAGCGCTGCCAGTCCCGTGCGCAATCAGGCCTGGAACAGTCAGGTCATGCGCCTCACCTCGCCGGTCTGGCGCAAGCACCTGTTACGCCGCGCGGCCGAACTGCGTGAGCAGGGCTACAGCGGTCTGTTTCTCGATACGCTGGACAGTTTTCAGTTGCTGCCCGAGCCCGAACAGACGGCTGAGCGAGCTGCACTCAGGGATTTTCTTGCCGAGTTGAAGCGCAAGGAGCCCGAGTTGCAGCTGTTCTTCAACCGCGGCTTCGAAGTCCTGCCGGAGCTGCCGGGAGTTGCGGCGGCGGTGGCGGTCGAGTCGATTCATGCCGGCTGGGATGCTGCCAACCGCACTTACCGCACGGTGTCCCAGGACGACAGGAACTGGCTGGAAGGTCATCTGGCTCCGTTGCGTGCCCAGGGCGTGCCGCTGGTAGCCATCGACTATCTGCCCCCCGAGCGCCGCGCGGACGCGCGCAAGCTGGCCAAGCGCCTGCGGGAAGAGGGGTTTGTGCCCTTCGTGACGGTGCCTGAGTTGGACTATCTAGGCATCAGCAGTATCGAGGTGCAACCGCGGCGCATCGCGCTGATCTTTGATCCGCGGGAAGGCCCCTTCAATGAAGGGGCCGGGCATCGATACCTGGGCGGCCTGCTCGAGTATCTCGGCTTTCGAGTGGACTATCTGCCCGCCGATCAGTTACCCGCCCGCCCGGCCAGCGGCCTCTATGCAGGTGCCGTCCTCTGGATGACCAGCGGTCCGCCGGCAAACTCGACGGTGTTCAATCAGTGGCTGACGGCGCGCCTGGATGAGCAGGTTCCCCTGGCGATATTCGGCGGAATGCCCATCGACAACGATAGCCTGCTCAAGCGTATGGGCTTGCGTCGCGTGGCGAAGCCCCTGCAAGGCAAGGCCAGCCTGGTAGGCTACGACGCCGAATACCTGGGGCATTTCGAGGCACCGCTGCGCCTGCGAACGCGCGAGCTGCCTGCGCTGACCGTTCTCGAGCAGGGTGCAGACGCCCTGTTGACCCTCGCCGATAGCGAACAGCGCAAGTACGCCCCGGTGGTGGTCGGCTCCTGGGGCGGCATGGCGTTGTCGCCCTACCTGCTCGAGGAAGGCGCCGACTCGGACTTCCAGCGCTGGATTATCGACCCGTTCGCCTTCCTCCAGCGCGCCTTGCACCTGCCGATATTTCCGCGCCCGGATGCCACCACCGAAAATGGTCGGCGCATTGCCACCGTGCACATCGACGGCGACGGCTTCGTCTCGCGGGCGGAAGTGGTGGGGACCCCCTATGCAGGGAAGCAGGTGCTGAATGACTTCATCAAGCCTTACCCATTTCTGACCTCGGTGTCGGTGATCGAAGGCGAAGTCGGTCCCCGGGGTATGTATCCGCACCTGGCCCGTGAGCTGGAGCCGATCGCTCGCGAGATATTTGCCGACCCCAAGGTCGAAGTGGCCACCCATACCTACAGTCACCCGTTCTTCTGGCAACCCGAGCGAGCCAAGCAGCGCGAGGGGTTCAGTGCGGAATACGGCTACAAGATGGCCATTCCTGGCTACGACAAGATCGACTTCACCCGGGAAGTCGTGGGCTCAGCGGCCTACATCAACGAGCGTCTGACCACGCCGGACAAGCCGGTGAAGATGATCTTCTGGTCGGGCGGGGCTATGCCGGACGATGCGACTATCAAACTGGCCTATGACAGTGGCCTGGCCAACGTCAACGGCGGCAATACCATACTGACCAAGGCCTACCCTTCGGTGAGCGGCCTCTATCCCTTGCTGCGGCCGACGTCGGGCGGGCTGCATTACTACGCGCCGGTGATCAACGAGAACCTCTACACCAATCTGTGGAAGGGGCCCTACTACGGTTTTCGCGATGTCATCGATACCTTCGAGTTGACCGATGCACCGCGGCGCCTGCGCGGTCTTCATCTCTATTACCACTTCTATTCGGGTACAAAACAGTCGTCGATCCGGGCGATGCACCAGATCTATCGCTTCTTGGATCAGCAGCAGCCGCTGTCGTTGTGGATGAGCGACTACATCACCCGCCTGCATGGCCTCTACCAGACCAGCCTGGCGCGCGACAGCGATGGCAGCTGGCAGGTCCGTGGCCTCGATGGTTTGCGCACACTGCGCCTGGATCCCGCCCAGGGTTGGCCCGACCTGTTGCGCTCCAGTGGCGTGGCGGGCGTTCGCGACCTGCCCCAGGGCCGCTACGTGCACCTGAGCGATGAGCGGGTTCGTCTGGTCCTGCGCGACAGTCGCGATCCACGTCCGGCCTTGGAGGAGGCCAATACGCCCCTGACGGCCTGGCATTATGTCAGCGATGAGCAGGTGCGCTTCTCCTTCGAGGGTCAGATTCCCCTGGACTTCATCGTCCGTGCGACTGGCAGCTGTCGGGTCGAGATCGGCGGCAAGTCTGTTGCTGGCAGTCGGCAACAGCAACTCTGGCGCTTCAAGTTGCCAATGACACAGGTGCAGGATGCGCAACTCTTCTGCCGCTAAGCCCGCTCGTCTACTCAGCCTCTGGGCCCTGTTGCTGCTGGCCTTGGTGGTGGGTGGCCTGCTGTACCTGACTCATAGGAGTGAGGAGGTCTTCTTGCCGGCGGGCAAGCAGCCTGACGCCGTCTGGGTCAGCTATGCCGAGCTGCTGCTCGAGGCGCGTCCGGAGAATGACGAGCTGCGCCTGACCCTGATCGAGCAGCTGATCAAACTGGGCGATTATCCTCGGGCACGCCGCCACTTGCGCGAACTCGAGGTGGATGAAACCGACAGCTTGCGTTTCTACCGGGTCGAGCTGGACGTACTCGAGGCCTTGGCCAGTCGCAAGGGCATCGAGCGGCCCAAGCGCCTGGCCTTGGTCGAGCGCTTGAGCAGGCTCAGCCGTGGAGGTTTGGCGACCGAATTGTTGCTACGTCAGGCCCGCTATGCACTGTCGCTATCGGCGCCTGGACTGGCTGCGGACGTCTATGTAGATCTGGCCGGGCGTGAACCCGAGAAAGCCACCGAGTGGCTCGGGGAAGCGGCCAGGTGGTATTTGGCGAGCGGCCAGCAAGAGCGGGCGGCGCAGCTTTATATCGACCTGCTGGAACAAGCAGAAACTGCCGAGCAGCGCTCGCAGTGGCTCGACCAGGCGTTCGCGGCCTTGCGCGCGGGCGATCGAGGCGAGGCCGCCGTGGAATTGTTGGCGCGCTACTTCGCCGAGTTGCGCGATGCCGACCCGCAGATACTGGCTGAGGGTGTCGAAACGGCCATCGGTAGCCGGCGTCTGGACCTCGCGGCGCAGTTTATCCGCGCTTGGCGTGCCTGGCGGCCCAATGACCTGCAGGCCATGGCCCTGGATTTCCGAGTGCGTCTGGCCGAGGGAGACCTGGAGCAGGCCTGGGCGGTGGGCCAAATATTGGTCGAGTCGCGTGCCGATGACCCGGACCTGCTAAGGCAGATGGCCCAGTTGGGCGAGTGGGTCGGTGATCCGCACGCTGCGCTGGGCTATTGGGTGCGCTTGCTGCAGGTTCGCGAAGACGGCGAGACGCGTGAGCACGCCTGGCGACTGGCGACTCAGTTGTTCGATTTCGAACGGGCGATTCCGCTGCTGGAGACCCTCAGTCAGCAGCGTCGCCTCAGCGACGCCGAGCTGGATGCCCTGGTTTACAGCCAGCGCTCGCGGGGTACACCGGAAGCGCTCGAGCGCTGGCTGCGCGGCTATCTGCAGCATCACCCCGAGCACCGCAAGGCCTGGTACGGCCTGCAGTTGCTACACGAGCACAATCAGCAGTTCGCGGCCGAGGCCCAGGTATGGGCGGCTATGGACAAGCGTTTCAAATTGACCGTCGCCGAGCGCATGGCCTGGGCCGAGGCCCATTGGCGCCTGTTCGATGCGGCTGCCGCCTGGCAGATCCTCGACGCTATCGATACCGACGCCGTCGATGATGAGGGCTACTGGCGCATGCGCGCCGCACTGGCCTGGGATCTGGAGCAGGATGCCGATGCGCGCCAGGCTTACGAGCGCCTGCTGGCACTGCAAGTGACCCTGAGCAACGGCGATGAGCAGCAACTTATCACCCTCTACCGCGAGTCGGCGCCGGACAAGGCCTTGGCGTTGCTGATCAGAAGCTGGCAGCGCACACGGGATCCCGCCACGTTGACCGAGGCCCTGCAGCTGGCCGAGCAACTGGCCGCCTGGGCTCAGCTGCAAGCCCTTGTCGACGAAGCCATGACGATGCCGGGCAGTACCCGGGTGTCGGCCCTGTGGCAGGCCCGCGCACTGCTGGCCGAACGCGGCGGCCGCCAGGTGGAAGCCGAGCGCCTGTATCGACAGGGCTTGAGTTTGTTCCCCCAGCAAAGCGTGTTCCGCGAACGCCTGCTCTGGTTGTATATCGACCAGGGTCGACGCGAGGAGCTGCCAGCCTTGCTCCAGCAGTGGCGCAGCCTGGCGCGCCAGGAAAGCGTACTGTGGCTGCCATTCGCCAGCGCCAACCTGCTGCTCAATCGCACCGAGCAGGCCCTGGCCTGGTACCGGCTGTACCTGCGCAGCAACCCCGGCGACTGGCTGGTCCAGGCGGCCTATGCCGACGCCCTGGACAGTGGCGGTTACGCCGATGCCGCGCAGCGCCAGCGACGGCGTCTGCTGGCCCAGGTCGATCAGCAACAGCTGGCCGGCTCTATCGAGCGTTACCGCGTCTATCTGCGACTGGTCAGCACCAGTCAGTCGGGCCGCCGTGCCCTGCAGCAGGCCTGGCAGTGGCAGGACGGCTCGCAGACGATGCTGCAGCTGTGGTTCGAGCAGTTCCTGGCGCGGCTCGACAGCACCAGACAAGAGGCGATGAAGGACGAGTGGCTGGCCTGGGCCCGTAGCCAAGGCCTGGAGATCGGCCGCTATGAATTGTTTCAGGAAGCCATGCGTGGCCAGGATCGTGACGCGTTGGTACGGCTGCTGGCCGGCGGTGGGCTGGATCAGGCCCAGCGGGTCGAGGCTCTGACGCGCCTGGGCCGCGGCGGTGAGGCGCTAGGCGTGGGCTTGGCCAGTCTGTCCGACGAACAGCCCGAAAGCATCCGTGGACAGCTGCTGCGCCAGACAGTCGAGTTGCATCAACGCACGCCACAGGGTGTGCAGCTGAGCTGGCAGAACCGTGATTTCGGTGATTTCGACCTGCGCGGGCCGAGTGCCAGAATTGCTCGCCATCTGGGTAATGACTGGTATGCCGATCTGCGTCTCGGTCAGGGCAGCTATGATGCGCCGACGCTGGACGAGCGGGTGTTGGGTGATGAACGCAACCTGCAGCTTCGTCTGCAGCGCGAACTCAGTGATGGCGCGCTCGACCTGATCGTCGATGGCAGCTGGCGCGACGATGAGGATCGCCTGGGCTTTGGCTTGGCGCGGAGGCTGCAGCTATCGTCGCGCGATGAGTTGGAAGTCAGCCTGGACTGGCATCGCGAGGCCGACGACAGTGGCCTGCTGCGCGCCCTGGGCATGCGCGACGGCCTCGGCGTCGCCGGCCGTCACAGTCTTGGCGCGCGAGACCAGGTGAGCTGGTCGCTGGCCCACCAGCGTTACAGCACTCGTCAAGGGGACGCCTTGGGCAGCGGTCAGCAGTTCAATCTGGAAGCCACTCACGCGCTGTTCTTCGAGGGGCCGACCTGGTTGCTGCGCAGTGGTATCAACTATCAGCAGAACAGCCTGGAAAGCGCTCTGCCCGATAGTTTGTTCGCTTCGCAACCGCTGCTGGATGCGCAGGGCGATGAGGTTCTAGATGATCAGAATAATGCGGTGAGAGTGCCGCTCGGCGGCGCCCTGATCCTCGATGGCGCGACGCCGGGCGATCTGCTGCAGGAGCGTTTCGGCCAACTGTATCTGGGCAGTACCTGGCGCCGCGGCTTCCCCGGCACACTCAATCGTGAGCGGGCACAGTACACCTGGCTGGTCGATGTGCTGGCCGGCTGGCAGTGGACCGAGCAGGAGTTCAACTACGCCATCAACACCGGGGTCGGCCTGGAGTTGTTCGGCGACGATGAATTGGCTTTCACCTTTGGCTTCCAGTCCGCACCGCGCAGCGGTGGCGGCGAGCCGGGTGGGACCATGGGTATCAGCTACAGCGCCCGTTTCGGGCGCTGAGCACGGATTCAACAGGAGGATCGAATCATGCAATCAATGCGATATCTGGCCCTGGCGGCCATTGCCCTGCTTGTCGCAGGCTGTTCCAGCTTCACGCGTGAGAGTGGCCCGGCTTTTCCCCATGAGGCGCAGTGGGGTCTACTGCCGCTGGTCAATTTTTCCCAGGCACCCCAGGCCGGTGAGCGTGCCGAGCAGATCCTGCTCAGCGTGCTGGCCGAAGAAGGCCTGCGGCCACGCCTGTATCCGGCGCTACCCCAGGGCGACCTGACCCTGTTGGACGACCGCGAGCGCCTGACCCAGGCGCTGGCCTGGGCGCGTCAGCAGGGCCTGAACTATGTGGTCAGCGGTAGCGTCGAGGAATGGCAGTACAAGAGTGGTCTGGACGGTGAGCCCGCCGTCGGCATCAGCCTGCAGGTTATCGACCCCGCCAGCGGCCGGGTACTCTGGAGCAACAGCGGCGCGCGTGCCGGTTGGTCGCGAGAGAGCCTGGCGGGCACCGCGCAGAAGGTGCTGCGTGAGCTGGTTAGCGACCTGCAGTTCGAGTAATGGCGATGGAATCCGCCCACAAGGACTTTACCCTGGCGCCACGGGCCAGCAACAGTGTGTCCTGGCTGGAGACGTTGCTGCTCAGCGGTTTGGCCATTGGCCTGGGGCTCTGGCTGTCGCCGGAGGACCCGCTGATGGTCGAGACTGCCTTTCCTTGGGTGATCCTGGCGCCATTGTTGCTGGGTATGCGCTATGGCTTCATGAACGGTCTGGCCAGCGCCGCCATGCTGGTGCTGGCGCTGTTCCTCTGCCGTGCCTACAGCGACGCGATGTACCAGGAGGTGCCGGCCTCGTTCATAGTCGGTGTGCTGGTCAGCGGCATGCTGGTCGGCGAGTTTCGTGACATCTGGGAACGCCGCCTGGAGCGCCTGGATCTGGCCAACGATTACCGCCAACTGCGCCTGGATGAATTCACTCGCGCGCATTACATCCTGCGCATCTCCCACGACCGCCTGGAGCAGCGTGTGGCCGGCACTGACCAGAGCCTGCGCAGCTCGCTGCTGGGGCTGCGCAGTCAGTTGCGTGCGCTGCCGCGCGGCGATGACGCGCTGGTCGCCCTTGCCGGCTCGATCCTGAGCCTGTTGGCAATGTACGGCTCCTTCCGCGTCGCCGGCCTCTATCGCGTCAGTGCCCAAGGCAGGATAGACGCCGAGGCACTGAGCAGCATCGGCGAGGTCTCGCCGCTGCGCCATGACGACCTGCTGGTGCGTCTGTGCCTCGAGCGCGGGGAGCTGGTCAGCGTGCGCGAAGCCTTGCTGGAGCGCGGCGAGCATCGCCAGCACTCGAATTACCAGGCGTGCATCCCGCTGGTGGACACCGAAGGGCGCGTGTTGGCGATACTCGCTGTGGAGCAAATGCCCTTCTTCGCCTTCAACGAGCGCACCCTGAGTCTGTTGATGATTCTCGCCGGGCATATCGCCGACCTGCTGCTCAGCGACCCACTGGCCCTGCAGTTGCAGGACAGCGACGCCCAAGCGTTCAGCCAGAACCTCAAACGTTCGTTGATCGATGCTCAGCAGCACTCGCTTGAGGCCTACCTCTACGGCTTCGAACTTGAGCCGACGGCCCACCTCGATGAGCTGTTGCGGCTGATCGAGGGCAGCCAGCGCGGCCTCGACCTGCAGCTCGAATTGACCAACCAGCGGGGCAAGACTTGCGTGCTGGTCCTGCTGCCACTGACTTCGGCAGAGGGAGCCCAGGGCTACCTGCTGCGCCTGCATAGTCTGTTGCGCGAACGTTTCGGCCTCGACCAGGGACTCGAAAGCCTGGGCGTGACCACCCATGCCTATGACCTGGACGCGCGCAACGAGCGCCAGGCCCTGCGCCATTTTCTCTTCAACGAGTGTGCCTTCAGTGACCAGCAAGTGGCTATTTAGCGGCGCCTTCCTGTTCGAACTGAGCAGCTGGGCGAGCTTGTCCGCGCAGTTGCCGGTCGGGCAGGCCGCACTGATGTATGCGACGGCCCACGCGCTGGGCAGCCTGATGCTCAGCGCCGGGATCTGGCTGTTGCTGCCGCGACGCTACAAGTTTCCCTTACCCTGGAGCCCTCTGTTTATCTTTGGCCTGGCGTTCTTCGTGCCGCTGCTCGGTACCGTCGGTGTGATCCTCGCGGTATTTCCGGCGTTGTACATGCCGCGCAAGCAGCAGGAGCAGGCATGGAATTCGATGGCGGTACCTGAGCTGCCCTTTCGCCCACAGGATCAGCGCCGCGACCTGATGTTCAGCGATGGCGGCCTACAGGACGTGGTGCGCCACGCCCCCAGCACCGAGAAGCGTCTGAATGCACTGTTTGCCACCCGGCGTATGGCCGGGCGCGACTCTATCCCGATTCTGAAACTGGCT
Source organism: Pseudomonas taeanensis MS-3 (assembly GCF_000498575.2). Lineage (GTDB taxonomy): Bacteria > Pseudomonadota > Gammaproteobacteria > Pseudomonadales > Pseudomonadaceae > Aquipseudomonas > Aquipseudomonas taeanensis. Next base: position 355,968 of record NZ_AWSQ01000001.1, on the reverse strand, counting down.
CTACGCGATCCGACCGACGATGTGCGCCTGCTGGCCTACTCCATGCTCGATCAGCAGGAGAGCCAGATCAACCAGCGCATCGAGGCGGCGCTCGGCCAGTTGGCCTCGGTGTCGGAAGAACAGCGGCCGGCCGTGCACGCCACCCTGGCGCGCTGGTACTGGGAGTTGGCATACCTGGGGCTGGCCCAGGGTAGTGTGCTCGAACACATACTCAGTCAGGCCCGCGAGCATGTCGAACAGTCCCTGATCAGTGCAGGCAACGGTGAGTCGCACCTGCTTGCCGGGCGCATCGCCTTGCAGCAGGACTTGCTGGAGCAGGCCGAGGCACATTTCCAGCAGGCCGAGCTGGCCGGCATCGGCTCGCAGAAATTGGTGCCATTTCGTGCCGAACTGGCCTTCCTCCAGCGTCGCTATGCGGATATTCCTGCGCAGTTGGCGACTTTGCCGGAGCAGCTGCTACAGCGTCCGCCCTTCGCAGAATTGGCGAAATACTGGTTATGAAAAAAAAACCTGAGTCCTTACCGGTTGCCGATATCTGCCTGCTGCTCGAAGGCACCTGGCCCTACGTGCGCGGTGGCGTCTCGAGCTGGGTCAATCAGCTGATCCTCGGCCTACCTGAGCTGACGTTCTCGGTATTTTTCATTGGCGGTCAGCGCGAAGCCTATGGCAAGCGCCAGTATGCGATTCCCGCCAACGTCCTGCATATCGAGGAGCACTTCCTCGAAAGTGCCTGGAAGCCTGGGGCTGCAGTTTCCACTGCGCGGCGCGAAGGATCGCGTGAGGTTTTGCGCGACCTGCACCGGTTTCTTCACCATCCTGATGAGCCGACGAAGGAACAAGGCCAGGCAGTGCTCGAGATGCTCGCTCACGGTACGCTGAGCCTGGACGATGTGCTGCACAGCAAGGCCAGCTGGGAGGCCATCACCGACGGCTACGCCCGGCATTGCAGTGACCCTTCCTTCGTCAACTATTTCTGGACCCTGCGTACCATGCAGGCGCCTTTGTTGATGCTCGCCGAGGCGGCGCGGCGACTGCCGCCGGCCCGGGTGCTGCACTCGATCTCCACGGGCTACGCCGGGCTGCTCGGCAGTATCCTGCAACAGCGCTGGCAGTGCAGCTACCTGCTCAGCGAGCATGGTATCTACACCAAGGAGCGCAAGATCGACCTGGCCCAGGCCAGCTGGATCTCGGAAAACCCAGACGAAGCCTTGAGCACCGGATTGGATTCGGAGGTCAGCTATATTCGCCGTTTGTGGATCCGTTTCTTCGAGCGGGTCGGCTTGCTCGCCTACCGCTCGGCCGAGCCGATCATTGCGCTCTACGACGGCAACCGCCAGCGGCAGATAGCCGATGGCGCCGCCGAGGTCCGCACTCGGGTGATCCCCAACGGTATCGCCATGGACGGCTGGGCCAACGCCATGGAGCAGCGTCCAGAGGGTATTCCGCCGGTGGTGGGGCTGATCGGCCGGGTGGTGCCGATCAAGGACCTGAAGACCTTCATCCGAGCGATGCGCTCGGTGGTCAGCGCCATCCCCGAGGCCGAAGGCTGGATAGTCGGGCCTGACGAGGAGGACCCGGACTACGCCCATGAGTGCCATAGCCTGGTCACCAGCCTGGGACTGGAAGGCAAGGTCAAGTTCCTCGGTTTCCAGAAGATCCATGACGTGATGCCCAAGCTCGGTGTGATGGTGCTGACCTCGATCAGCGAGGCCCAGCCTCTGGTGATTCTCGAAGCCTGGGCCGCCGGTACGCCGGTAGTCAGCACCGACGTTGGCTCCTGCCGTGAACTGATCGAGGGCTCTGGTGAGGAGGATCGTGCCCTTGGCAGCGCCGGCGAGGTGGTGGCCATTGCCGAGCCGCAGGCCACGGCGCGTGCGATTCTCGACCTGCTGGGCAACCCGCAGCGCTGGCGGGAGGCGCAGGCCGTTGGCCTGACCCGGGTCAACCGCTACTACACCGAGGAGCTCATGCTCGATCGTTATCGCACCCTCTATAAACAGGCCAAGGAGTCCGTCTGAAATGGCCGGAATCGGTTTCGAACTGCGCAAGATCCTCGCCCGTGACTCCTACTCGGCCACTCTGCGGGCCTACGTCTACGCCGGTCTGATCAGCTCCGGGCCCTGGGTGTTGTCGATCATCAGCGTGATGTTGATCGGCGTGTTGAGCCTGGGTGTGGTGGTGCCGGAAATCCTCATTCGTCAGTTCCTGGTGACGGTCACCTACCTGATGGCCGGCTCGCTTATCTTCACCGGAGGCGCGCAGCTGTTCTTCACTCGTTTCATTTCCGACCGCCTGTTCGAGAAGCGCAGTGACCTGATCCTGCCCAATCTGGTTGGCATCCTCCTGCTGGTGACCCTGTCGTCGGGCGTGCTTGCAGTGCTCATGCTGGCGCTGCTGTTCGACCAGCCGTTGGTCTATCGCTTGCTGGTGCTGGCCAATTTCGTGGTGTTGTGCAACCTGTGGCTGGTGATCATCTTCCTCTCCGGGATGAAGGCCTATAACCGCATTCTGCTGGTGATGCTGGCGGGCTATTCGCTGATGGTGGTTAGCGCACTGCTGTTGCGCTTCATGAAGATGGATGGACTGCTGCTGGCGCTGTTGATTGGTCACGCCAGTCTGTTGTTCATGTTCCTCTACGATATCCTGCGCGAGTACCCGGCGCCGCGCCTGGTGGCGTTCGACTTCCTTGATCGGCGCCAGGTGTTTCTCAGCCTGGTGGTGACCGGCCTGTGCTACAACCTGGGGATCTGGATCGACAAGTTCTTCTTCTGGTTCAACCCGAACACCTCGGATGTGGTCATCGGCCCACTGCGTGCGTCGATCCTCTATGACTTGCCGATCTTCCTCGCCTATCTGGCGATCATTCCCGGCATGGCGGTGTTCCTGGTGCGCATCGAAACCGACTTCGCCGAGTGGTACGAACGGCTCTATGCGGCGATCCGCGGTGGTGAAACCCTGCAGCATATCGGCCAGTTGAAGGAGCAGATGATCCTGGCGATCCGTCAGGGCCTGCTGGAAATTTGCAAGGTTCAGGGGCTGACCGTGGTCCTGCTGTTCCTGCTCGGACCGCAGTTGCTCGAGTGGCTGGGCATTTCCTCTTACTACCTGCCACTGTTCTACGTCGATCTGATCGGTGTGAGCATCCAGGTGGTGTTCATGGCCCTGCTCAACGTGTTCTTCTACCTCGACAAGCGCGTCATCGTCATGCAGTTGTGTCTGCTGTTCGTGGTGCTCAATGGCGCCTTGACCGCTCTCAGCCAGTACCTGGGGCCAAGTTTCTTCGGCTATGGTTTCACCTTGTCCCTGCTGGTCTGTGTGCTGTTCGGGCTGGCGCGCCTGACCCACTCCCTGGACGATCTCGAGTACGAGACCTTCATGCTCAGCCGATAGGCGGCGGGAGGTGCCTGTTACTGAGCGGAGGCCCTGGCCGCCAGCCACTGCGGAATCCGCCGCTCCAGGTAATAGCCAGGGCACTGGGCCGAGCCTTCGACAAAGCCGACATGGCCGCCATGGGCATGCAGTTCGAGTTGGGTCGAGGCCGAGAGTTCGTGGGGTTCCGGCAGGCTATGGCGATATATGAAGGGGTCGTCGGCGGCCTGGATCAACAGGGTTGGGGTGCGAATGGCGCCGAGGTAGTAACGGCTGGAGGCGCGCAGGTAATAATCCTGGGCATCGCTGAAGCCGTGCAGCGGCGCGGTCACGCGGCCGTCGAAGTCCCAGAAGGTGCGCATGCCGTCCAGCGGTCCCAGCTTGTCCAATTCCGCAAGGCGATCGGCTAAACCTTGGTGGGCGAACAGGCTGCGCTTGGTCTGCACATAGCTGACCAGCTCGCGCATGAAGTGCGCCTGGTAGAGCTTGGAAAAACCGATGCCGATGCGGTCCGCACACTGATCCAGGCGATACGGCACGGACACCGCCACGGCCCCTTGCAGCTGGCTCTCTTCGCCCGACTCACCGAGGTACTTGAGCAATACGTTGCCGCCCAGCGAATAACCCGTCGCATACAGCGCTGCCATTGGCCGCTGGGCGCGCAGGTGGCGCACGACTTCCGCCAGGTCCTCGCTGGCGCCTGAGTGGTAGCCGCGCGGCAGCAGGTTCGGCTCGCCCGAACAGCCGCGCCAGTTCAGTGCCACGCTGGCCCAGCCCTGGGCAGCCAGGGCCTGCTGCACGCCAAGCACGTACAGCGAGCTGGACGAGCCGGTCAGGCCATGCAGCACCAGCACCAGGGGCGTCGTGGCGTTGTGCGGGCCGTACCAGTCGAGGTCGAGGAAGTCACCGTCCTGCAGCCACAGGCGTTCACGCCTGCGTTGCAGTCGCGGTGCCGTGCGGCACATCGGGTTCCACAGCGTTTGCAGGTGTGGGCCGGGCAACCACCAGGCGGGTTTGAAGGGCGTGTGCATGGGCGTACCACTAGCCCGGATGTAATCCGGGGATTCGCTGAGTAGCTGAGGATCTGTTCCTCGATTGTATCCGGGCTACCGGGCTAGTTGTTTGCCGGGGTGCGCTGCCACAGCGCGTAATACACCTGTCCGGCTTTCTGTTCGCGGTGCAGGCGCCAGTTGCCGGGCAGGCCGAGGCTGGACGGTGAATTTTCGCTCTCGGTGTAGATCCAGGCGTGCGCGCTCAACCAGCCGTGGTTTTCCAGCAGCTTGCAGGCCGGCAACAGCAGGTCCTGGCTGAACGGCGGGTCGAGAAATACCAGGTCGAACGGGGTGGCGGTCGGGTTGCCGAGGTAGGCCAGGGCGTCGGCCTGCAGCAGCTGGCCATTTTCGCAGCGCAGAGTCTGCAGGTGTCCGCGCAGGCTGGCGATGGCCTGCGGGTTGAGGTCCAGCGCCAGGGCACTGCCGGCGCCGCGTGACAGGGCCTCGAGAAACAGTGCGCCACTACCGGCGAACAGGTCGAGCACCTTGGCGCCTTCGACATGCGGCGCCAGCCAGTTGAACAGCGTTTCGCGCACCCGGTTCGGGGTGGGGCGCAGGCCATGAGCCATGGGAAAGCCGAACTGACGGCTGCGCCATTGGCCGCCGATGATGCGTAGTTGGCCATCACCACCATGTGAGGGCGCCGCCTTCGGCGCGGAGGATCGCTTGCGCATCAGTGCTCCGGTACGCCGGCGGGTTGCTCGGCGGGTGTGTCGGTGGGTGGTGGCAGCTCTTGCTGTTCCACGCTTGGGCCGGCACTGACGATCACCAGTGCCTCGGGGTCGAGGTGCTTGGCCATGGCCGTCTTCACCTGCTCGGCGGTCAAGGCCTGGACTTGCTGCATGAACACCTCAAGGTAATCCAGCGGCAGGTCGTAGAAACCCATCGAACCGAGCTGACCGACGATCGCCGCGTTGCTGGCGGTGGACAACGGGAAGCTACCGGCCATCTCGCGCTTGGCGTTGTCCAGTTCCTCCTGGGTAGGGCCGCTGGCCAGGTAATCGCGCAGCAGATCCTTGACCAGTTGCAGGGTGCCCTCGCTGAGCTCGGCGCGGGTTTGCAGGTTGATCATGAAGGGGCCACGCGCCTGCATGGCGCTGAAGCCCGAGTAGACGCCGTAGGTCAGCCCGCGTTTCTCGCGCACTTCTTCCATCAGGCGGGTGCCGAAACCACCGCCGCCGAAGATCTGGTTGCCCAGGTAGAGCGCCGCATAGTCTGGATCGCGGCGGTCGATGCCGAGCTGGGCGATCAGCAGATGGGTCTGATTGGACGGAAAATCGATATGGTGGGCCCCAGCTTCGGGCTCTTGTGGTTGGGCGATCTTCGCCAGCGCCGGACCTTTCGGCAGGGCACCGGAGACCTGCGCAACCAGGGCTTCGGCCTCGCTACGGGAGAGGTCGCCAACCAGCGCGATCACCACATTGCCGGCGGCATAGGCCTTGGCATGGAAGGCCTGCAGTTGCTCGCGGCCGATCTGCGGGATCGAGGTGGCGGTGCCGTCGCTCGAGTGAGCGTACGGGTGGTTGCCGTACAGGCGCTCGAACAGTTCCAGGCTGGCCAGTTTGCCAGGGCTCTGCTTCTGATACTCGAAGCCCGCCAGCATCTGGTTCTTGATCCGCGCCAAGGCGTCTTCTGGAAAGGTCGGTTGGCCGATCACTTCACTGAACAGACGCAGGGCCGGCTCGCGTTGTTCGGGGGCCGTCAGGCTGCGCAGACTGGCGACCGCCATGTCGCGGTAGGCACCGTTGCCGAATTCCGCGCCGAGGCTCTCGAAACCGGCGGCAATGGCGCCGACGTCCTTGCCCGGCACGCCTTCGTTGAGCATGGCATTGGTCAGCATGGCCAGGCCTTGCACCTCACCATCCTGGCTGCTGCCAGCGGCGAAGGTCAGGCGCAGGTCGAACATCGGCAGCTGCGGCGCCTCGACGAACAGCACCTTGGCGCCTTCGGCGGTTTGCCAGCTCTGGATCTTCAGGTTGCGGTGAGTGGGTGCCTGGCCGTTGAGCTCGGCAAGGGATTCGAGTTTGGCCGGTTTGGCCGGCAGAGACTCAGCTTGGTTGACTGGGACGTCCGGACGATTGGCCACCAGGGCCAGGATCGCCAGCAACACCAGCAGGGCCAGGCCGAGCAGGCCGTAGCGCAGGCCATTACGCTCACTCATCGCGAGACTCCTCGGGCAGAACATGGGCGACGCTCAGGCGGTCGCGATTGAAGAAGGTGCGCGCGGCTTGCTGGATGTCGTCCGGGGTGACTGCTTCCAGCTCGGCCAGCTCCTGGTCGATCAGCTTCCAGGACAGACCGACGGTTTCCAGCTGACCGATGGTGGTGGCCTGGCTGGTAATCGAATCTCGCTCGTAGACCAGGTCGGCGATGACCTGGGCACGCACGCGGGCCAGTTCGTCGGCGGAGGGCGGGGCGTTTTTCAGCGCTTCCAACTCGCGCCACAGGCCGGCTTCGGCCTGCTCCAGGGTCTTGCCCATTTGCGTGTTGGGTGTGGCGGACAGTACGAACAGGCTATCGCCGCGCACATAGGCGCTGTACCAGGCGGACGCCCCGGATACCAGTTCTTCGCCTCGCTCCAGGCGCGTCGGCAGGCGGGCGCTGTAGCCGCCATCGAGCAGGGTACCGATCAGACGCAGCGCATGGACCTGGCGCGGGTTCTCGGCGGTCGCCAGGCCAGGCACGTTGAAGCCCATCAACAAGCTCGGCAGCTGGGTCTTCAGGTACAGGGTGATGCGTCGCTCACCCGGCGCTGCGAGTTCGCGAGGGATCTTCGCCGGTGGTACGTCTCGCTTGGGGATAGCGCCGAAGTAGCGCTTGGCCAGGGCTTTGACTTCACTGGCGCTGACATCGCCGACTATCACCAGGGTGGCGTTGTTCGGTGCGTACCAGGCCTGGTACCAGGCGCGCAGCTCCTCGACGGTCATGCGTTGCAGGTCGGCCATCCAGCCGATGGTCGGGGTGTGGTAGCCACTGGCGGGGTAGGCCATGGCCTTGAACCGCTCGAACGCCTGGCTCGAGGGCTTGTCGTCGGTGCGCAGGCGGCGTTCTTCCTTGATCACCTCGATCTCGCGGGCAAATTCGTCGGCCGGCAGGGTCAGGCTGGCCAGGCGATCGGCTTCCAGTTCCAGCGCCACACCCAGGCGATCGCGCGCCAATACCTGGTAGTAGGCGGTGTAGTCGTCGCTGGTGAAGGCGTTCTCTTCGGCGCCCAGTTCACGCAGGATGCGCGAGGCTTCGCCCGGTCCGAGCTTGCGGCTGCCCTTGAACATCAAGTGCTCGAGGGCGTGGGACAGGCCGGTCTGGCCGGGTGTCTCGTAGCTGGAACCAACCTTGTACCAGAGCTGGGACACCACGACCGGGGCGCGGTGATCCTCGCGGACGATGACCTTGAGGCCGTTATCCAGGCTGAACTCATGGGTTGGCTGTGGTTCTGCGGCGAATCCCAGCAGAGGGAAAAGCGCTGCGAACACCAGGGCTGCAGCGCGTTGAGCAAGCATAGTCATGAGACTGTCGTCACCGTAAATTACGTTTCACCTTGGCGCTGTGATCGCGCCAGATAAGGGGCAGGCAGCATGGCCTGACCCAGCCCGGGGCACAGTATGATGCGCGATCACAGCGCCAGCCCCATAGCAGACCGTTGAAAAACTACTGCGTTGCGGTGGATCTCGCCTTGCCTAGCCATCGCGCGCTACATTTTTAACGGCCTGCTAGGCTGCTGCGTGCAAAGTGCCCGACTCGGAGTAGGCCGGCAAGGGGAAATAGGAGGATTGTCCTGGCATGCTGGGCCGGCGGCGTTAAAAACTGCCCGACCAGGGCCCTTATGCTGCACAGCAGACGAAGCGAAAGCAGTTGCGCCAGCGCCGTAGCAGCGTATTGCTGCTCCAATCCACCGGCTGGCGCTACTATTTCCTGCTATTCAAATGTTCTGCTCTGCGAACCGCGTGCTTGCGGGCCGTTAAATCGATCGTCGATACTTTCATCGCTATCGGCGGCAGAACGGCCGCGCACTCCCAGGATGGTGTCTGCAGCAATTAAGGGAATGAGATGTTTGAGATAGATCGCAGCAGCAAGATGCTGCTGGTAGACCAGATTCGCAGCGCGATCATTACCCGCATCGAGTCATTGCAATGGGTTCAAGGCGGTCGACTGCCTTCGGTCCGGGCGCTGTCGAAACAACTGGGCGTCAGTATCTTTACCGTAACCAGCGCCTATGAAGACCTGGTGGCGCAGCACATCATCGAGTCGCGGCCGGGGGCCGGTTACTTTGTCCTGCCAGTCAAACAGGCGGGCGCGCTCAAGGAGCTTGACAGCCTGATACCGCCCTCCAGCCTGCACGCGGGGTTTCTCTACCGCGCTCTGGATCCGTCGCAATATGATCTGCCCATCAGCTCGGGCTACCTGCCACCGGCCTGGCTGGCCGATGCGGTGCCGCCCTCCGTGACCGGGCGGCTGATTCGCAACACCCTGTCCTGCAGCGTCCCCGCACCGGCGGCGGGCAGTCAGGCGTTACGCTCGGTGATTGCGCGCAAGCTACGCGAACTGCATATCAACGCCTCCAGCAGCCAGATCGTGGTCACCTCGGGGGCCACCCATGCTTTCTCGCTGATCCGCAAGGTGATGCTGAAACCCGGGGATTACCTGTTGGTTGAAGACCCCAGCTACCTGCTGCTGCAGCTGAAGCTGATCAAGGACCGGGATTTCAACATCATCACCGTTCCGCGCCTGAACGACGGTCCGGACCTGGAGGCCATGGAAGCCATGGTGCTCAAGTACCGACCGAAACTGTTTCTGACCCAGACCCTGATCCACAACCCCACAGGCGGCAGCACCTCGCCGGCCAATGGCTACAAGATCCTCTCGCTGGCCGACAAGTATGATTTCCATATTGTCGAAGACGACATCTTCGGCTCGCTGTCGTCGCAACAGACCCTGCGTCTCGCCAGCCTGGACGGTTTCAACCGGACCTTTTACATCAGTGGCTTCAGCAAGGTCCTGAGCCCGGCGTTGCGCCTGGGGTATGCGGCGGTGCCGCCGGCATTCGTCGAGCGCCTGGTCGAGCAGAAGATGTACAACCTGCTGTGCGGCTCGGCGATTGACGAAACCATCGTCACCTACACGCTGGAATCCGGCCGCTATCAACACCATCTCGACGCGCTGAGCCTGCGGGTGATGCAAGAGCGCGCCAAGGCGCGGGAATGGTTGGGCAAGGCGGGGGTGATCTTCGATGGGCACAGCGCCGACGGCATATTCCTCTGGGGGCGTCTTGCCGAGCAGATGGATATCCGCAGGCTGATCGAACAGGCTCACGATGCCCGCATCTTTCTGGCCCCCGGATCGCTGTTCAGCAATAGCCGCCACTACGACCAGCACATTCGTTTCAATGTGACCCATTGCAACGATGCCGAGTTCAGGCGCTTTATCCATGCCCATGTGGCGGTCGACAGCGCACCGCGGATCGCCGCACACAGCGCCTGACCATCCGCTTCCAGGCACTCAGGTGCTCGTGGCCCGGCGCAGCACCTGGCCACCGGCCGCCTCGATCACCGCACGGATGACTTCATACTGACCCGGCGGCACGAAGGCGCCGAGAAACACCGAGCCGAGGCTGCGTCGCCAGATGTTGAAGTACTCCTCCAGGGTCGCCACCTCGCTCAGGTTTTCGTAGGAGTAGACGAAGCCGCTGAGAATCTGGACTTCATCGCTGTCTTGCAGCGCCTGAATCTTGGGGTCTTCATCCACTTCAGCGCCGTTGATGGCCAGGCCGATGTCGTCGACCCAATAGAGCGGTTTGCCGTCGTGGCTGGACCAGGCGTCAGGATCGGCATAAAAAGATTTCAGTTCTAATCCAGTGGTTTTGATAGACATAGTGACTTCCAACTCGACGGTCAGGCGCGTTGTCGCTGCCCCAGCATTTATCGAATGCCCACGTTTTTCATGCTCACGCACCGGGCGGTGGGCAGGAGCGGTGGTCACGCCACTCCCCCGGTCACCGCTGCCCAGCGCTATTTCTTCTCCGCGCGGAACCGAAGGCGCGTGTAGTCCACCGTCCAGCGGCCATCGCTGAGCAGCAGGTCGCCTGCCAGCTCCTCGGTCACTTCACCCAGAAACGCGCCGCGCTCCGCCGCCGGCAGAATGGTCAGGTACGGGCTGCCAAAGGTCTCGATCCATTGGCCAATCGGATAATCGATGATCACTGGCCGTTCGAACCAACTGATGGAGCTGACGTGAAAGCCGGCGTTTTCCAGTACCTGCTGATAGGCGCCGGCGCTGGGCAGGTACCAGGGATCGATCTCTTCTGGATCGATGGATCGGCGCGCCAGCGCGTTGTGCACCGCACGGCGAATGATCAGGGCATTCTCGGCGCCGGCGAATTCGCCGACGAAACGCCCGCCTGGCTTGAGCGCGGCGTAGACGCCCAGCGCCACCTGGTCTGCCTGACGCATCCAGTGCATCGCCGCATTGCTGAACACCGCGTCGAATTCCTGATGAAAATACAGCTGCTCGGCATTGCCCAGGCGCACATCGAGCCCTCGCGCACGGGCCGCCGCAACCAGCTCAGGGCTGTAATCGAAGCCGACTACATCGACCCCCCCCCGGCTCAATTGCTCGCTCAGGTAGCCATCGCCACAGCCGATGTCCAATAGCCGTTCACCGGGCTGGAGGGCCAGCAGTTCGACGGCGACGCTGGCGAGATGGGCGACGAAGCGTGCGTTGTTCTCATATTGGCTGGCATCCCACTGCTGCAGCTCGGAGGTGGGACGTAAAAAGGTCACAGAAGTCATGTCGGTGATTCCATCGGGGTATGCAGGTGGGTCAGCTGTTGGGCCGATTTGCCTTCGACCAGTGTTCTGTTGAGCATGGTGTGATTGCTGTCGCTGGGGCCACTGTCGGAGTCGGGATGAAAAATCACGATGCGCATGGCCTGTTCCGTGCTTTGAAAGCTATGGCGCACGCCAGGTGGAATCACGAACAGCGTGCCTTGCTTGAAGGCCAGCAGGCCTTGCTCGGTTTCACAGTAGCCATTGCCCGACAGAATCAGCCCGGCACGCAGCGAAGGGTGAGTGTGCGGGGTCTGCGCCGTATGGGCCGGCAGGTGCAGGAAGTTCAAGCAGGGGTCGCCGTCTATCTGTGGCGCGAGCAGCAGGCTGTTGGTGCAACCGTCGATGTACAGCAGCCGGCCTTGCGCTTCCACGGGGCCGCCCAGCAACGTCGTGCCGCTATAGCCCAAGTGAGAGATGATCAAGGCCTGGGCGTCGCCACGGACCTGGATCTGTCCAGGAAAACTACCGTAGAACCCCGCGCCCAATTCGAAGGCGTATTCGCCGAGGGTCACCTGCAGGCATCCGCTGTAGACGATGAAAAAGTGTGTAGCCTGGTCCGGCAGCGAGCGTTCGCCACCCGCCCAGGAAACAATTTGAGCCTGGTGCTGATGGTCGCTGAAGGCGAAGCTGCTGCTTGCCTGCAGAGGCGCCACCAGCATGACGTTTGGATCGATCAAGGCGATATCGGACATGCGAGTACCCGTGCTTGAAAGTGAATGCCACGCGTTGGCAGGACTGCGTGCTGCCAACGCGAAGCCAGGTTCAGGTGCGTTTAGATAGCCAGACCAACACGATGACCACGACGCAGACGATCGGAGTCAGCCAGTTCCAGGACTCGCCCATCAGGAAGATCGAGAAAGCGAAGGTGAAGAACGGCTGCAGCAGCTGCAGCTGGCTGATGCGCTGGATGCCGCCGAGCGCGAGGGCGCGGTTCCAGGAAAAGAAGCCCAGCAGCGAATTGATCAGGGCCAGAAACAGCAGGGCGGCTACGCCGATGTCAGGCAAGTTGGCGAGCGTCTCGCCGTCGTAGAGCCAGAGGCTGGCCGGCAGCAGGATTGGCAGGCTGACTACCAGGGTCCAGCACATCACCTGCCAGCCGGGCAGCTCCTTGGACAGCGCACCGCCCTGGGCATAGCCGAAACCCGCCAGCAACACGGCACCCAGCAGCGCCAGGTCACCAAGGTAAATGTCCGACACATCCGACATGGCCACCGTATAGGCCATGACCACCAGGAAACCGAGGCAGGACACCACCCAGAACATCCGGGAGGGACGGATGCCGGTGATCAGGGTGCCGAAGATTGCGGTGGACAGTGGCAGCGCGGCCAACACTACGCCGCCGTGGCTGACCGGCACGTATTGCATGCCCAGTGCGGTGAGAATGGGAAAGCCGTAGACGATCCCGGTCGAGGTCAACAGCATCCGCTTGAGCTGCGAGCGATTGGGCAGTTTTGCGCGACCTATGAGCAGAAAAGGGATCGCCGCAAACGCGGCTATTACCGAGCGAAAGATACCGACCTGGACAGCGCTCAAGTCACCCGCGAGCACTTTCGCCGCAGGCAAGGTCATGGCGAAGGCCGCCACCGAAATAAGGCCGAGCAAATAGGCCTGCAGGTCTTGATTCTTGGTCTCTGGATAACTCGCTACGTTGGCTTGCGTCATGCTTTCGATTCCTTCTGGCGACGCCGGCCGCGCGTCCGTACCTGAGTGGTCGGACGGTCGCTCCGGTCAGATTTGCTTGTTGTGCAGGTTGGGTTTGTCCAAGGGGGTCGTGCTGAGGAAAAACACCAGCGAAGCGCGGGTTCCGCTCTGTACCTTGTTGACTCCATGGGGAATCTCGCAGCGGTTGATCAGTACATCGGCATATCCGGTTTTCAGCTGCGACTCACGCCCTTCATGCTCGATGAAGAACTCGCCGCCTTCGTATTGCTTGCCGAACTGGATGACCACCGAGTAGCGGTACTCCAGGTTGCTGTAGGTATCGATGTGCTTGCCGATGAAGTTGCCGGCCTCGAGGAGATTCGACTGGCAGCGCCGGATAAAGCACTCACCCTGCATGATGCCGTTGAAGAACTCGCGGCTCTTGCCCGAAGAGAGAATGTCCACGACACGCTTGCCGTAGGGGTCATTGCGGTACTGCGGCAACTGACCTTTCTGATCCTCCATAAAGCGCCCCACCGAGAGATAGTTCTGCTCCCCCACGTCGCCAATTTCGATGATGGTCTTCGGGATGATCTGGCACGCCTCATCCAGGTAGCGGATTTCATCGTCGGTGAACAGCTGCGCGGCATTGAGGGCGGCGTAGGCGTTGCTGTGCAGTTCCAGGTTTGCGGTTTGAATCACTTCTTGCATTTCATGCTCCTTGAATATCGGCCTGTGGGACCGGGCCGGTGATTGCGCTGGCCGCCGTGGCGGGTTCATGGGGGGTAAACGGCTCGCGGACGCCTCGGCATAGGTGGTCGCGAATGACATACAGGCCCGCCATAAAGCCCCAAACCTCGAGATAGGGGCCGTAGGGCGAGGGCTCCCGCTCTACGCTGGCTCGATAATTGGCGATATGCCGGTAATGAATGTTGGGGCGCCGGTGATGCGCGTCGTGGTTGGGCAAGTCCTGCGGGTACACGTACAGGCGCACGGGCAGGTCGAAGAGCAGGCCCTGCAGAGCCCAGACGCACTGTGCGGCAAGCCCCTCGCGCGGCGGGCGGCGGCCCTGAAAACGGCCCCAGGTCAGCCGGCCGTAGTGAGCCTTGTCATTGCGCTGCGCCTCGCGCTGGTAAAACCACAGGTGTTCGGTAAACAGCTGCAGCCACATGGAGTGCTCGAACAGCAGCGCCCGCGGAATCGCATACATCAGGGCAAAGGCAGCGAGCCCGTCGACTGCCCACAGCCCGCCGAGCAGCACACTCCAGAACGTCCAGCGCAACAGCAGCTCCGAGCGCGGGGGGCGGACAAAACTGTCGAGCAAGGTGGTGCGCCATTGGCGCCACAGATAGCGGGGGCGAAACGGCGTGCAGCAGACCCGCCACCAATAGATCGACTCAGGCATGCCGGGGTAGAAGCCCTGCCGGCGGATAAAGGCCTGGTCGGGATCATCCTCGGAACACAGCACCTTGATATTGTGGTGTTCGCGCACATGGCTCTGGTTGTAGCTGTCCCAGTCCTGGTACAGCAGCGGCGTGGTTAGAAAGACCTTGGCGTAGCGCTGTGCACGTCGCTTGTTCTTGAGTACGGCACCATGGGTAAGGTAGTGGAAGGTGGCTTGCATGCTGCGCAACCGGTTGACCATCAGCACCCAGCCGACCAGTACCAGCAGCACTGTGGCAGCCGCTGAAAACGCACCCTGCAAGACATACCCGCCGAGCACCAGGATGGCGATGATCACCGACCAGGTGAACAGCAGATGCACCAGCAGAAAACGCTCGCCCCTGTCATTCGCGGCGTGCTCCAAGGCCTCTGGCGTCAGTGCCTGCCCCTTGCCGGTGAGCCAGGTCCACAGACCTTGCCAGGGCAGATGGGCATAACTGGCACGGACGTCGCCCTGCGGCCCGTATTGACAATATTCGGTGCGCTGCCCCACCGGATCATGACGGTCCATCAGTAGACCCTGGTCAGGTAGAGGACGGGGATCTGGCTGTAGAACCAGTAGAACGGCTGCATGCGATTGTGGTCGGCACCGATCACGATCGGATTCCGCCAGCGCTCGGCAAACACCTTGCCCATGGCGGCGTATTCCGCGCCCTGGGCATAGAGGACCTGCATCAGTTCGTCGTTGCTGCGCTGCTGGTGCCAGGCTTGGTAGAGCGGCAGTCGCGCATTGAAGATGGAGGCATAGTCGAGGTCGCCTGCGACGATGCAGCCACTGTCGCCCTCGGCCAGACGCTGCTGCGCAGTCGCAGTCAGGGCATGCCAGCTCGACTCCCCGCCTACCGCCTCGGCGATAAATAACGATTCGGCGCCTGGGCCGAGGGCACTGAGGACCTTTTCCTGGCTGATTCGCAGCTTGCCGGCGAACCCTTCGCGGGTTTCCTTGAGGCGCGCCAGGGTGCTGGCATCGAAGCCCTCGAAATCCCCGGCGGCCACCGCTAGCTGCGCATCGATGCCGTGCTTGCACAGCACGGCTTGCAGGACGGGGAGCGTCTTGACCACCCGCCCGGCGACCAAGCCAATGCCGTCGCCCAGCTGCTCGAAGGTGTAGCGGAAGCGGCCATTCTGGCTCTCGAAGCCGTAGTCGGGACACACCGGCGATACCAGTGTGACCCTTTCCCCGGCCAGGCCCTTGTGCAGCGTCTCGGCGAAGCGGGCCATGAAATGTGCGGCCGATTGGCTGAAGCTCAGCGATTCGAAAGCCCGTTCGAGGTCGAGCACCAATTCGTCTGGCAGGTCCTGCATCGAGGGGTAGCGGACTTTCAGGGCCGGCGTGGTCGCCGTGTTGTCGTTGACTGCACACAGCAGCAGATTCAACAGCGAAGGACGGCTTTGATTGATATACGGCTTGTCCAGGATCAAGGTCTTCTTGCCTTCGCGAGTGCGAGTCTGCCACTGGAAGCCGGGGAACTTGGACTGGATGAAGCGATAGAACGGCATATAGCGGGGCAGGCCACTCTGGCTGTCATTGCAATGCTGAAACTCGGCGAACACCGCCGACAACTTGGAGACCTCGTCTTCGATGCTCAGGGCCTTGACCAGATCCGCTGGCGGCTGCAAGGACAGCGCAATCGGCGACAGCACGCGCTTGCTGATCAACTTATGGGTCAGTTTGTTTCGGACATAGTAGTGAGCGAGAGATTGACTCATGGGATCACCGGTAGGAGAGGTTCTGATCGGCAGGCACGAGTTCAATCACGTTGATATTGACGTGTGGCGGCTGCTCCAACGCCCAGAGGATGGAGCTGGCGACATCCTCCGGCTCGAGCGGGGTCAGGCTGCTATACATCTGGTCGGCGCGTGCCTGATCGCCGGCAAACTGCACCAGGGCAAACTCCGAGCGGGTCTTGCCCGGCGCGATATTGGTCAGCCTGACCCGTGAGCCGACAAGCTCGGTGCGCAGGCAGCGCCCGAAGTGGTCGACGAAGGCCTTGGATGCCGCATAGACATGCCCGCCGACATAGTGGAGATGGGCGCCAATCGAGGTCAGGTTGACGATATGCCCACGTCCGCTCTCCATCAGTTGCGGCAGTACGGCGCGGGTGGCGTTGACCAAACCGTTGATGTTGGTGTCGAGCATGCTGGAGATCTGCGTCGGCGTGACTTCCAGCAGTGATCCCTGGCCTTGCAGCAGACCGGCGCTATTGATCAGCTTGCTGAAACCGCGAAACCTTTCTGGAAGCGCCGCAAGGCGCGCGCGCAGGTCGTCGGCATCCCTGACGTCACAGGGCATTGGATAAAAGTCATTGCCGAGTTCGTTGCCCAGGGCCACCAGGCGCGCTTGCCGACGGCCAATGCCGATGACGTTGTTGCCGTGCGCTATAAGCTTCCTGGCGCAGGCCAGGCCGACGCCTGATGTCACGCCGGTGACGACGACTGTTTCCTCAGTGATCATTGAAGCTCCTTTCTCAACGCGTTTCCCGGAGAGGTTCCGGGGCGGATCAACAGCTAGGCCGTCGGGGCGCTTGGCACCGAGCGAACACGTGCAGGTTAAGGAGGTCGGCAGTCAGCGTACCGGTACGGTCATGGCTGCTGGCAACGAACTGTATCGTTCGGCGACCATGACAGTTGCTGGGGCGGCAGCACCACGGCGCAGGCTGGTCTGCACTGTGCAGCAATAGTCAGCCACGCTCAGGGTCGAGGGGAGGGGGCGAGTGGCAGTGCGGCAAGGTCATGCGCAGCTAAGGACGCGCCGGATCTGGGCTTTCCCGGCATCCAGGTGTTTAGCTGTGCTCTCTCGGTCGGCGGCCAATCCGAGGTATACGGCATAGCCTGTCGCTGGCTATTGCGCGACTTGCAGGCAATGGCGCCTGTTGGGATTTGCCGGGCCAGGCTGGTCGGGATGACCTGCCGGACGGCTCCGCTTGGACTTAGCGTCGGCGGGCGCGGAGGTGCTAGGATAGCCATCCGTTTGACTGGCGGCCCTGCCGGGTATGGCGTCTGAATATTACTGTGTGCGGCCCTGACGCTTATATTGTGTGGCACAAGCAATGTTCCAGACCCGCCTATGGCGCGTCGCTCCTTTGAGATAATCGTCCTCCATGTTTGGTTCCAACGACGACAAGAAGACCCCCGCACCGACTGCTGCGCCCAGTGCGGCGGCCGACAACGAGAAAAAAACCGATCAACAGGCCGGGAAGAAAGGGCTGTTCGGTTGGCTGCGGAAAAAACCGCAGGAGCCTGTCGGCGCTGACTCGGCACCAGCACCAGCGCCGGCCTCTACACCTTCTCCGGCTTCGTCCCCCGCTGTCGAGCCGACTCCCACGAAAGTTCCCGATGAGTCCGTAGCCGCCGTTGAGCCGGTTGCGCCGCCAACAGCAGTGGCGCCGGCACCAGTAGCGAGCACGGAACAGGCTGCGCCCGTAACGCCCGTCGCTCCACCGCCTGCCACTGCTCCGCTCGCTAGCGCTGAGACTGCGCCCAAACCGCAGACTGATGTGGCTCCAGTGGCTCCGGCACCCAGCGGCTCACGCTTTCGCATCAATGCCGGTAGCGAGGTGCTGCATGCCCCCGTGCAACCAGTCGTTGAGCCGATAGCGCCACCCGAGCCAGAGGCTGTGGTGGCGCCCCTGGTCGAACAGAACAAACCGGGTGACAACCAGGGCGGTTGGTTCGCCCGCCTCAAACAGAGCCTGTCGAAGACCAGCGCCAGCCTCGGCGACGGCATGGCCAGCCTGTTTCTCGGCAAGAAGGCGATCGATGACGACTTGCTCGATGAGATCGAAACCCGCCTGCTGATCGCCGACGTGGGCGTCGAGGCGACCAGCGCGATCATCCAGAGCCTGACTCAGAAGGTCGCGCGCAAGCAGCTGACCGACAGCGGCGCGCTGTACAAGGCCTTGCAGGAAGAGCTGACCGCCTTGCTCAGGCCGGTCGAGCAACCGTTGTTGATCGATCAGGCCAAGCAGCCCTACGTGATCCTGGTGGTCGGAGTGAATGGTGCCGGCAAGACCACCACCATCGGCAAGCTGGCGAAGAAACTCCAGCTCGAAGGCAAGAAGGTCATGCTGGCCGCCGGCGATACCTTCCGCGCCGCGGCGGTCGAGCAATTGCAGGTGTGGGGTGAGCGCAACCAGATCGCGGTGATTGCCCAGCACACCGGCGCCGATTCCGCCTCGGTGATCTTCGATGCGGTGCAGGCCGCCAAGGCGCGCGGCATGGACGTGCTGATCGCCGACACGGCCGGACGTCTGCACACCAAAGACAACCTGATGGAAGAACTGAAGAAGGTCCGCCGGGTGATCGGCAAGCTGGATGACACTGCGCCGCACGAGGTTTTGCTGGTGCTGGACGCCGGCACCGGGCAGAACGCGATCAACCAGGCCAAGCAGTTCAATCAGACCGTCAGCCTCACCGGCCTGGCCCTGACCAAGCTGGACGGCACGGCCAAGGGCGGGGTGATCTTCGCCCTGGCCAAGCAGTTCGGTCTGCCGATCCGTTATATCGGTGTCGGTGAGGGTATCGATGATCTGCGCACCTTCGAGGCCGAACCCTTTGTCCAGGCGCTGTTTGCGGAAAGAGAGAGCGCATGATTCGCTTCGAGCAGGTCGGTAAACGTTACCCCAATGGTCACGTCGGGCTGCACGAGCTGAGTTTTCGTGTTCGGCGTGGTGAGTTCCTCTTCGTCACCGGGCACTCCGGTGCCGGCAAGAGCACCCTGCTGCGCCTGATCCTGGCGATGGAGCGGCCGACCACCGGTAAGCTGTTGCTGGCCGGCCAAGACCTGGCGCAGATCACCAATGCGCAGATTCCCTTCCTGCGTCGGCAGATCGGCGTGGTGTTCCAGAACCATCAATTGCTGTTCGATCGCAGCGTGTTCGACAACATTGCCCTGCCGCTGCAGATTCTCGGCCTGTCCAAGCCGGAGATCGGCAAGCGCGTCGGTTCCGCCCTGGAACGCGTGGCGCTGTCGGACAAGGCCGAGCTGTTCCCCGGCGATCTGTCCACCGGCCAGCAGCAGCGTGTCGGCATTGCCCGGGCGATCGTCCATCGGCCGGCCCTGCTGCTCGCCGACGAACCGACCGGCAACCTCGACCCACGCCTGGCCGCAGAGATCATGGGGGTGTTCGAGGACATCAACCGTCTCGGCACCAGCGTGCTGATCGCCAGTCACGACCTGGCCCTGATCGCGCGCATGCGCCACCGCATGCTGACCCTGCAACGTGGCCGTTTGATCGGCGACGGAGAAGCCGTCTGATGAGCGCCACCCGAATTCCACCTCCGCAACCGGCCCAGCGCGTCGGCGCCGCGCCGAAAAAGTCCGAGCAGCCGACCCCGGACGACGGCCCGGACTTTCGCAGCCAGCTACACGCCTGGCTGGAAAGCCACCGTGCCAGCCTGGTCGACAGCCTGCGCCGCTTGGCCAAGCAGCCGATTGGCAGCTTCTTTACCTGCCTGGTAATGGCCGTGGCCCTGAGCCTGCCGATGGGCCTGGCCCTGCTGCTGGAGAACGTCGATCGCCTCGGTGGCTCCTGGCAGCGCGCCGCGCAGATTTCCCTGTTCCTCAATATCGATGCCAGCGAGGCCGAAGGTGAGGGGCTGCGCGAATTGATCGCGGCGATGGAGGATGTCGAAGAGGCCGAGTGGATCAGCCGCGAACAGGCGCTGAACGAGTTTCAGCAGCAGTCGGGTCTCGGCGAGGCGCTCAAGGAGCTGCCGGAAAACCCCTTGCCAGGCGTGGTGCTGGTGACCCCCAAAGAGGTCGACAAGACCACCCTGGAAGCCTTGCGCCTGCGTCTGGCCGAACTACCCAAGGTACAACAGGCGCAGCTCGACCTGCTCTGGGTCGAACGCCTGACGGCGATCCTCAAGCTCGGCGAGCGTTTCGTCTTCGGTCTGACCCTGTTGCTGGTGATGGCGCTGCTGCTGGTGATCGGCAACACCATTCGTCTGCACATCGAGAACCGGCGCACCGAGATCGAGGTGATCAAGCTGGTCGGTGGTACCGACAGCTACGTGCGTCGGCCCTTCCTCTATATGGGCGCGTTGTACGGCTTCGGTGCCGGATTTTTGGCCTGGCTGGTGCTGGCCTATGGCCTGGGCTGGCTGAACGCTGCGGTGGTGCGCCTGGCCGGGCTGTACGGCAGTGACTTCGCCCTGGCCGGTGTGCCGCTGGCCGACGGCCTGTCGCTGGTGCTGGGTGCGGTGCTGCTGGGCTACATCGGCGCCTGGGTAGCGGTCGCTCGACATTTGAATGAGTTGGCCCCCAGGTAGTAACCAATTGATTTCGTTAATATTGACTATCCGTCTGGGAACTTGTATACGCGTTCCAAGTCATATTGCGCAGTGCTACACTTCACGCGATTCGTAAGTCGGAGGATCCCAATGTCCACTTCATTGCAACCTGTTCATGCCCTAGTCCCAGGCGCCAACCTGGAGGCCTACGTGCATGCGGTCAACTGCATACCGCTGTTGACCCAAGAGCAGGAGCGCGAACTGGCCGAGAGTCTCTACTATGAGCAGAACCTCGAGTCGGCTCGGCAGATGGTGCTCGCGCACCTGCGTTTTGTCGTGCATATCGCGCGCAGCTATTCCGGCTACGGTTTGGCCCAGGCCGACCTGATTCAGGAAGGCAATGTTGGTTTGATGAAGGCGGTCAAGCGCTTCAACCCGGAAATGGGCGTGCGTCTGGTGTCCTTTGCCGTGCACTGGATTCGTGCGGAAATCCACGAGTTCATCCTGCGCAACTGGCGCATCGTCAAAGTCGCCACCACCAAGGCGCAGCGCAAACTGTTCTTCAACCTGCGCGGCCAGAAGAAGCGTCTGGCCTGGCTGAATAACGACGAAGTGCATGCCGTGGCGGAAAGCCTGGGTGTCGAACCACGCGAAGTGCGTGAGATGGAGAGTCGTCTGACCGGCCATGACATGGCCTTCGATCCGGCCGCCGAAGCAGATGATGACAGCGCCTTCCAATCGCCGGCGCAGTATCTGGAAGATCATCGCTATGATCCGGCGCGCCAGCTGGAAGACGCCGACTGGAGTGACAGTTCAAGCGCCAACTTGCACGTGGCTCTGGAAGGCCTCGACGAGCGCAGTCGTGACATCCTCTACCAGCGCTGGCTGGCCGAAGAAAAGGCCACGCTGCACGACCTGGCGGCCAAGTACAACGTCTCCGCCGAGCGCATCCGCCAGCTGGAAAAAAACGCCATGAACAAGCTGAAAGGTTCGATCGCGGCGTAACTGCAAACCTCGAAGAAGCCGCACTCTGGTGCGGCTTTTTTCTGCCTGGAGAAAACCCTTGAGGAAAATGCCGCCCCTGCGCGCGCAACACTGGTTGGTATTTGCCGCTGTCGCGTTGCTGTTCTTTGCCTGGGGCGCGTGGCTGATGCGTCCGCCAACCCCTGCTGAGCCGCTGCCCTGGCTGAGTGAATGGCAAACCAGGGTGTTGACGCCACTGGCTGATGACCGTCTGAGCCTGGCCAGGTTGCGCGATGAGGTGGTGGGCGAGTTGTGGCTGCAGCAGCGGCTGGATGGGCCGCGGTTGCTCTATCGCGGGCAGTGGCAGGCGGATGGCGAGCCTTGGACGCTGGAAGCCGAACTGGCGTTGAGCGAGGCCGAGCGCGACAGTCTGGTGGCGGCGCAGGGAACGAACGCGCAAGGCGCCGAGCAGCCGCTGAGCGAGCAGTTACTGGCGCAGATGAGCAGTCATGCGATTGCCAGTCTGGTGCTGAAGCCGCAGGCCGAGGTGGCGGTTGAGCGCCTGGTCGGCAATCTGGGTCAGCCGCGCTTGCGCCTGGAGTTGGACGAAGGCCAGGCCTGGGTGTACCCCGAGTTGGGACTGACGCTGCATACCGAGGATGATCGCCTGCGCTTGTTGCAGGCGATGCCACGACGGGCCTTGCAGCGCTAGCTGTTAAGGCCGGACGCAGATCTGTCGCTGGTTAATGATGACGGGAGCTGGATCGGCTCAGGCTTTCAACCAGCGCGACCACCAGTCCGGGCGGGTGGCTTGCAGCTGATTGAGGTAGTGGCTGCCGCCGAGTTGACGCATTTGCTGGCGAATCCAGGCGGCGCGACGGCTGACGTGGCTGCTCGGTCGGTTGGCGCTCCACTGTCGCGGGTTCGGCAGCACGGCGGCGAGCAGGCTGGCTTGCTGGCGTGACAGGTAGGGAGCTGCGATACCGAAGTGATGCCGCGCGGCAGCGTCGGCGCCAAACACCCCCGTGCCCCATTCGGCGCTGTTGAGGTACACCTCGAGAATGCGCTGCTTGGGCCACAGCAGCTCGATCAACCCGGTAAACCAGACTTCGATGCCCTTGCGCAGCCAGCTGCGACCCGACCAGAGAAACAGGTTCTTCGCCACCTGCTGACTCAGGGTGCTGGCGCCGCGCACCGAGCCGCCCTGCTGGTTGTGCGCCAAGGCCGCTCGAATCGCCGCGAGGTCGAAGCCCCAGTGGTCGGCGAATTTCTGGTCTTCTGCGGCGATCACCGCGAGCTTGAGGTCGTCCGGCAGCTCGCTCCAGGGCCGCCAGTTGCGCTGCAGGTCGATGGGCTGGCCGTCGATCCAGGACTCGACCTTGCGTTCGACCATCAGTGCCGTGCCGGGTGGCGGTACCCAGCGAAACAACAGCACGAGCAGGACCGAGCCGGCCATGAACCAGAGCAGGAGTTTGAACAGGCGGCGGCGGATGGATCGAAACATGCGAGCGAGGCCAGGCGAGAGTGCCGGCCATTATAACGAGGGGGCTGGGCGCTCGCGCTGGTTTGTCGCGGCGCCGGTGGCCTGTATGGTTAGTTGATCAATTGAGCTAGCCACACAGGCCACTTGTCTGCCGCCGTCAGTAGCCAACGGCGGCAGCGGGGCAGTTGTTAGGCGAAGACGAAATACTTGCGCACGGTCTCTACGACTTGCCAGGTGCCACGGAAACCGACTTCGAGGACGAAGATGTCGCCGGCCTTGAGGTGGATCGGCTCTTTGCCTTCGGGGGTGAGGATGCAGTAGCCCTCCTGGAAGTGGCAGTACTCCCAGCGGTCATATTCCACTTCCCAGGTGCCCGGCGTGCAGATCCAGGTGCCCATGATTTTCTTGCCGTCTTCGGAGGTGTAGGCATTCAGGTTCACCGTGTGCGGGTCGCCGGCGACCTTGGTCCACTTGCAGGCGTCCAACACGGGCAGCGGATGAGTGTCTCTGAGTACGGTAATCGAATTGGACATGGGGCTTTCCCTTGGCAGGTGAGAGGGGTGGTCGGTGGGTTGCGCGGTTAATATAGGCGCACGCGCCGGGCCGGGAATGTCTGCAGCCGACCTGCTATGGCCTGGTTCCCGCCAATCTGTGTGGCGCCATGTGTGCCGGGAGTGGCAGGCGCATCGGCCTGGTGCGCGATCAAGGAATAGTCATTCGGGAGTGTTGTGCATGCTGCGTATCCATACCCTGCTGGCCGCGCTGTTCGGCTTTAGCGGCGTAGCCCTGGGGGCCTTTGCCGCCCATGGCCTGAAAGGCCGTCTGTCGGTCGAGTACCTGGCCGTGTTTCACACCGGTGTGCAGTACCAGCTGGTGCATGCACTGGCCCTGCTGGCGGTCGCCCTGCTCGGCGCACAGCTGCCGGGGCGTCTGCTGGCTGCGGCGGGGAGTCTGTTCGCCCTGGGTATCCTGCTGTTTTCCGGCAGCCTGTATCTGCTGGCACTGAGCGGGATCGGCAAGCTGGGCATCATCACCCCGTTCGGCGGCCTGGCCTTTCTGGCGGGCTGGTTCTGCCTGGGGCTGGCCACCTGGCGCGCGCCGCGAGTGAGTTAAACTGACCGCCGAGTCAGGCCTCTGGACGAGCGGCGCCCTTTAGCCTTGGTCATCGCCGGTGATCGGGCTAGAATGCCCGCCCTCTCTCCAGATGTGACCGCTCTGCCATGCACATTCAGTTGAACGGTGAATCATTCGAGCTGCCCGATGGCCAGACCGTCGAGGAGCTGATCAGTCGCCTGGACCTGGCCGGACGCCGCGTGGCGGTCGAGCTCAACCTGGATATAGTGCCGCGCAGCCAGCACGGCAGCACCGCACTGCGCGACGGTGATCGGGTCGAAGTGGTGCACGCCATCGGCGGCGGTTAACGCCCAGCCGCGACAGTGCAGCCCCGAGAGCAACAGAACAGGCGACAGCAGCGCCCAAGCCCAAGAGGATTTCCGATGAGCCACGTTCGTAGCGACAAGCCTTTTACCCTTGCCGGTCGTACCTATCAGTCGCGTCTGCTGGTCGGCACCGGTAAATACAAGGACCTCGACGAGACCCGTATCGCCATCGAGGCGTCGGGCGCCGAGATCGTCACCGTGGCGGTACGCCGCACCAACATCGGCCAGAATCCGGGCGAGCCCAATCTGCTCGATGTGATCTCGCCGGATCGCTACACCATCCTGCCCAACACCGCCGGCTGCTACGACGCCGCCGAGGCGGTGCGCACCTGCCGCTTGGCGCGCGAGCTGCTGGACGGCCACAAGCTGGTCAAGCTGGAAGTGCTGGCCGACGACAAGACCCTGTTTCCCAACGTGATCGAGACCCTCAAGGCCGCCGAAGTGCTGGTCAAGGATGGTTTCGACGTGATGGTCTACACCAGCGACGACCCGATCATCGCCCGTCAACTGGCCGAGATGGGTTGCATCGCGGTGATGCCGCTGGCCGGCCTGATCGGCACCGGCCTGGGCATCTGTAACCCCTACAACCTGCGCATCATCCTCGAAGAAGCGAAAGTTCCAGTGCTGGTCGATGCCGGCGTGGGTACTGCGTCCGATGCCACCATCGCCATGGAGATGGGCTGCGAGGCGGTGCTGATGAACAGCGCCATCGCCCACGCGCAGAACCCGGTGATGATGGCCGAAGCGATGAAATACGCCATCGAAGCCGGGCGCCTGGCCTATCTGGCTGGGCGCATGCCGAAGAAGCTGTATGCCAGTGCGTCCTCCCCCCTGGAAGGCCTGATCCGTTAGCAGACGTTGAAAGCTACTGCGCTCGGCTATGCGGCGTTGAAAGCAGACTCGGATTGCTCATGTACAGTCGTACACTGCGCATCCTCGCCTGCTTTCGCCTTGCCTAGCCGTCGCTCGCTACGCTTTCAATCGTCCGCTAAGACCGCTTAAAAACCACCGATTTTGAAGAGCACCCGATGACCGAATCGCACGAACCCTCGGCTGCGGCCGAGGACAAGCGCCACTTGCGCACCATCAAGAGTTTTGTGATGCGCGCCGGGCGCATGACCGAAGGCCAGCAGCGCGGCCTCGATCTGGGCTGGCCGAAGTTTGGCTTGAAGCTGGAGGATGGCGCTCAGGACTTCGATGCGGTGTTTGCTCGTCAGGCGCCGCGTACCTTCGAGATCGGCTTCGGCATGGGCCACTCCACTCTGGAGATGGCCGCCGCCGCGCCCGAGCAGGATTTCATCGGCGTCGAGGTGCACAGGCCAGGTGTCGGCGCGCTGCTCAACGGCTTGATGACCCAGAACCTCAGCAACGTGCGGGTCTACAGTTGCGACGCGCTGGAAGTGCTGCGCAACTGCGTGGCCGACGCCAGCCTCGATCGCGTGCTGCTGTTCTTCCCCGACCCCTGGCACAAGGCGCGCCATCACAAGCGCCGCATCGTCCAGCCGGCCTTCGCCGAACTGATCCGGCAGAAGCTCAAGATCGGCGGTGTGTTGCACATGGCCACCGACTGGGAGGCCTATGCCGAGTACATGCTGGAGGTGATGAACGTGGCGCCGGGTTACCAGAATATGGCGGCCGATGGACACTATGTACCGCGTCCGCAGGAGCGTCCGATCACCAAGTTCGAGCGCCGTGGCGAGCGCCTCGGTCATGGCGTATGGGACCTCAAGTTCCAGCGCACAATCTAAACAGGCTCAGACTGCACAGCTTTCACGCGCCGAGCGATCGGCGCGGCATGGCGTAATCGCGCCACAGGGACGATTGCACAAGATCGGGATAACCCGGCACCAGGACGGCTCCTCACCAAGCCAACAGCATAAAGCTCGACCTCTACGTGGTCAGAGCACCAAAAGCAGCGGCGTATGGCTTATACGTCGTGAGGAGAATGTTGTGTTGAGAACGCTATCAATCCTGTTGCTGGCCGGCGTTGCGCTGCAGGCGCAGGCCAAGGTCGACAGCGCCCAGGCCGCGCGTCTCGGTCAGGACCTGACGCCGCTCGGCGGCGAACGCGCCGGTAACCTGGCTGGCAGCATCCCTAGTTGGCAGGGCGGTCTGGCGCAGCCGCCGGCCAGTTATCAGCCGGGCATGCACCACCCCGACCCCTACGCGGGCGATGCGCCGTTGTATCAGGTCAATAGCCAGAATCTCGGCCAGTATCAGGCGCAGCTGCCGGCGGGGCTGCGGGTGTTGCTGGAGCAGAACCCCGACTATTACCTGCGCATCTATCCGACCCGGCGTAGCGCTGCGGCGCCGCAGCGGATCTATGACGCGACGCGCTTCAACGCCCTGAATGGCGAGTTGATCTCCAACGGCAACGGGGTCGCCGGAGTCGCCGCCGGGGTGCCTTTCCCGTTGCCGGAGAACGGCCAGCAGGCGATCTGGAACCACATCATGCGCTACCGTGGTGAGCAGATCAGCATGCTCACCAATCAGGCGGCGGTGCTGTCGAATGGCGCCTACAACCTGCTCAAGCTGGAACGCGACGTGTACTTCCTCTACGGCCGCGAAGGGGTCAGTCCGCAGGACCTGGACAACACCCTGTTCTATTACAAATACAAGGTGGTCGCCCCGTCCAAACTGTCCGGCTCGGCGCTGGTGGTGCAGGAAACCCTCGATCAGGTGCTGGCGATTCGCAAGGCCTGGCGTTTCAATCGCGGCGAGCGACGGGTGCGTCGTCTGCCGATGCTGGCTTACGACAGTCTGCAGCCGGACAGCAACGGTATGGCCACCGCCGACCAGGTGGATGTCTATAACGGCGCGCCGGATCGTTACCAGTGGCAGCTGATCGGCAAACAGGAAAAACTGGTGCCGTACAACAGCTACGCGGTGCACCAGAAAGGCATCCCCTACGACAGCATCCTGCAGCGCAATACGGTCAACCCGGCGCTGTTGCGCTACGAACTGCATCGGGTGTGGGTGGTCGAGGCCGAGCTGCGCAAAGGCTTCGGCCATCCCTATGCCAAGCGTCGTTTCTACCTGGACGAGGACAGCTGGCAGATTCTCGCGGTCGATCTGTACGACAAGAATGGCGAGCTGACGGGGCTGCAGGAAAGCCACCCGATCAGCTACTACGAGGTGCCAATGTTCGGCAGCACCCTGGAAACCATTTACGACTTCAAGGGCGGACGTTATTTCGTCGATGGCCTGGACAACAATGAGTCGATGTACGACTTCAGCGCCCCGCTGAACCCGCGCGACTTCACTCCGCAGGCCCTGCGCCGCGCCGGTAACTGAGGTTCGAGCCAAGCGCAAAAAGCCGCCCAGTGGGCGGCTTTTTGCTGTGCGCGGCGCCGTTTTCGCTTGTGGCGATTGGGCGCTGGTGCGCGAGGAGTCGATGCCCTGGGTGGGTGTGGTGGCCGCTTCAGGGGTGAGTGCCAGGGCTTGAGTACCAGACACTCGACGCGCCAGCCGGTGGTGCCAAGCCAGCGCGTTAGCAGGCCGTTGAAAAATGTAGCGAGCGAAGGCTAGGCAAGGCGAAATCGGCCGCAACACAGCGAAGCGGAGTAACAGCCGAAGGCTGGCCCGCAGGGTGAGCCTAGCGAATCAAAAGCGCAGTTTACGTGGTGTAAATGAGCATTTGATTCGCTTCGCTCACCCCTTCGGGGCCGCGCTAAAGCGCGTTCAACGCTTCGCTTTTGTGAGACCGATTTCAACGCCGCATAGCCGAGCGCAGTAGTTTTTCAACGGCCTGTTAGGCATCAGGCAAGTCAGGCGGTGGCGTACACCACCAGCTCCACCAGCATTTCCTCGCGGGCCAGGCCGGCGATGATCATGGCCGCGCGGTTCGGGTAGGGGGCGGCGAAGTATTCGGCGTACACCGCGTTGACCGTGGCCAGGTAGCTGCGGTCGGTGACGTAGATCAGCACCTGGGTCACCGCATCCATGCCCAGGCCCGCGCATTCCAGGGTGTGCTTGAGGTTGTCCAGGGTCTGCCGGGTCTGCGCCTCGATGCCGCCGGGCACTACCTGGCCCTGGGCGTCGATGGGGATCTGTGCGGTGTACAGGGTGCCGTTGCCGATCACCGCCCATTCCAGCGGGGCCTTGGACGGAAACAGTTGGGTTTTCACGGCCTGTTTCATGGCGTGCTCCTACTTATGCGGAATAAAAAAGAGGGAGGCGACGGCTGTCGCGCTCCCTCAAAAGGTGGGGCTTAGAGCCCTTGTTCGTCGGCCATGCGCCGGGCGATCTGCGGTGCGTTCCACAGGGCCGGCAGCAGCACCAGGGACACCGGCACGGCGGTGATGACGATGAACGACTGCAGTGCGCTGATGCCGCCCGAACCGATGGAGATCAGCAGGGCCGCCACCACACCCATCATCACGCCCCAGAACACGCGGATTTCCGAGCGTGGGTGATCGGTGCCGGTCATCACCATGGAGATGGTGTAGGTCATCGAGTCACCGGTGGTGGTGACGAAGATGATGGTGAGGATCAGGAACAGCACCGAGATCAGGTAGCCCAAAGGCAGCTGCGCGGTGATCGCCAACAGGGCGCCGGGCAGGTTGAAACCGGCGAAGGCTTCGGACACCGAACCGGGGTTGCTCAGCTCGAAGGCCAGGCCACTGCCACCGACGATGGTGAACCAGAAGCAGGTGATCACCGGCGCGGCTATCGCGATCATGGTCACCAGCTCGCGGATGGTGCGGCCACGGGAGATACGCGCGACGAACATCGCCATCAGCGGGCCATAACCGAGGAACCAGCCCCAGAAGAACACCGTCCACCAGTCCAGCCAGGCCGGGTCGGCGCGGAAGGTGGCCATCGGGATGAACTTGTCCAGGTAGATGCCCATGGACTGCACGTAGGCATCGAAGATGAACGCGGTCGGGCCGAACAGCAGGATGAACAGCATCAAGGCCACGGCCAGTACCACGTTCAGCTGACTGAGGATCTTGATCCCACGGGTCACCCCGGACACGGCGGAAATGGTGTAGGTCGCCACCAGTGCGCCGATGATGATCAGCTGGGTGCCGTAGTCGTTGGTGATGCCGAACAGCTTTTCCAGGCCGAAGCTCACCTGCAGGCCGAGGAAGCCGATCGGGCCGATGGTGCCAGCGACCACCGCCAGCACGCAGCAGGCATCGATCAGGGCGCCGAACCAGCCGGTCATGACGCGCTCGCCGAACACCGGGTAGAGCAGGGTGCGCGGTTTGAGCGGCAAACCTTTTTCGTAGTGCAGGTGCATCAGCACTATGCCGCTGAGGGTGCCGAGAATCGCCCAGGCGAGGAAGCCCCAGTGCATGAAGCTCTGTGCCAGCGCGTTGTAGGCCGCCTGCGGGGTGCCCGTCTCACCGCCGTACAGGGGTGGTGGCGAGAGGAAGTGGGCCATCGGCTCGGCCGCCGCCCAGAACACGCCGCCGCCGGCGAGCAGGGTGCACATGATGATCGACACCCAGGTGTAGGTGGGCATCTCAGGCGCAGCCAGGGCGCCCAGGCGCACGCGGCCGGTGCGGCCCATGGCGAGGAACAGGCCGATGACGAAGGTCAGCAGCAACAACACCTGCCAGTAGGCGCCAAACACCTTGGTCGACCAGGCGAAGGCGGCGTTGACCCACTGGGTCATCAGCTCGATGTCGAGCAGCGCGAGGATGGCGAACAACAGCACGGCGCCGCCGCTCATCAGCAGTACCGGTACATCCACATCATGCAGCAGGGAGCTTTTGCCACTGTCGACGGCCCCCATCTGGGCCGCCTGCGATTTGCTATTCATAGTGTTCTCCTGACAAGAGTTTTGTACTTGTTGGTTGTTCAGGACAGTTACGGGGCAGGTTTGAGGCCCTGCTCCAGGGTGTTGAGCCAGTTGAGACCCATCACCTTGGCGGTGTCTTCGGCGCTGAAACCGCGCTGCAGCAGGCCTTGGGTGATGTTCGGGAAGTCGCGGCTGTCGCCGAACCAGGTCAGCGGCTTGGGCCAGTCGGCGTTGCTCGCCGAGCCTTCGCCGTAGTCGACCTGCTTCGACCAGCGGCCGCTGCGCATCCACTCCAGCACCGACTGCGGCTGGTTCTGGCACAGGTCGGTGCCGATGCCGATATGGTCGATGCCGATCAGGTCGGCGGTGCGTGCGACCATGTCGCAGAACTGCGCCAGGGTGCAGTCCGAGCCGTTGTGCAGGTGGAAGGGGTACAGGCTGAAACCGAGCAGGCCGCCGGACTGGCCCAGTTCACGCAGCACGGTCTCCGACTTGTTGCGCTTGGCCGGATGGAAGAACTCCGGGTTGGCGTGGGAGATGATGATCGGCCGGCTCGACAGCTCGATGGCTTCCAGGGTGCTGCGCTCGGCGCTGTGCGACATGTCGATCAGCATGCCGACGCGGTTCATCTCGGCGATGGCCTGCTTGCCGAAGCGGGTGATGCCGCTGTCGCTGCCCTCGTAGCAACCGGTGGCCAGCAGGCTCTGGTTGTTGTAGGTCAGCTGCATGATCAGCAGGTTGAGCTGGCGGAACACCTCGATCAGGGCGATATCGTCCTCGATCGGCGAGCAGTTCTGCGCGCCGAAGAAGATCCCCACCTTGCCCAGCTCCTTGGCCCGGCGAATGTCGGCGGCGCCTGCCACCGGCATGATCAGGTCGCCGTGCTGCTCGAAACGGCGGTTCCACTCGCCGAGACGGCTGAGGGTCTCGCGGGCGTTCTCGTGGTACACCAGGGTCACATGCACCGCAGTGACCCCGCCCTGGCGCAGCTGGGTGAACAGCTCACGGTCCCAGTTGGAGTACTGCAGGCCGTCGATGACTATCAGGTCGTCATGCATGGCAGCGTCCTCAAGCACGGATGTAGGTGGTCTTGACCACGGTGTAGAACTCGCGGGCGTAGGTACCCTGCTCGCGCGGGCCGAAGCTGGAGTTCTTCCGGCCGCCGAACGGCACGTGGTAGTCGGTGCCGGCGGTCGGCAGGTTGACCATCACGCAGCCGGTCTTGGCCCGGCGCTTGAAGTCGCTGGCGTACTTCAACGACTGGGTCATGATCCCGGCGGTGAGACCGAAGTCGGTGTCGTTGAGGGTGGCCAGGGCCTCCTCGTAATCAGCGACCTTGATCACGCAGGCGATCGGACCGAACACCTCGTCGCGGTTGATCTGCATGTCGTTGCGGGTCTCGACGAACAGCGCCGGGCGCATATAGAAGCCTTCGTACTCTTCCTCGATGCGCTCGCCGCCACAGGCCAGCACTGCGCCATCGGCCTTGGCCTGCTCGATGTAGCGCAGGTTCTGTTCCAGCTGCTTGCCGTCGATCACCGCGCCAATCTGCGTGCCTTCGCGCAGCGGGTAGCCGACCTTGAGCTGCCCCATGCGCTCGACCAGGGCGGCGACGAAGCGGTCGTGCATGCCTGCGGTGACGATCAGGCGCGAGGAGGCGGTGCACTTCTGCCCGGTACCGAAGAAGGCGCCGTTCAATGCGCAGTCCACGGCCAGGTCGAGGTCGGCGTCGTCCAGCACGATCAGGGCGTTCTTGCTGCCCATTTCCAGCTGGCAGCGGACGAAGTTGGCGGCGGTGGCGCAGGCTACCTTGCGGCCGGTCTCGACCGAGCCGGTGAAGCTCAGGGCATCGATCTTGTTGGAGTGGATCAGCGCGTCGCCAACCGTGGCGCCGCTGCCCATGACCAGGTTGAAGGTGCCAGCCGGCAGGCCCTGGCGGGCGATGATTTCGGTCAGCGACCAGGCGCTGGCCGGTACCGCGTTAGCTGGCTTGAATACCACGGCGTTGCCGAAGGCCAGTGCCGGGGCGATCTTCCAGGCCGCGGTGGCCATGGGGAAGTTCCACGGGGTAATGATGCCGACTACACCGACCGGCTCGCGGCGGGTTTCGATTTCCACGCCCGGGCGCACCGAATCGGCGGTCTCGCCCATCTGCCGCAGCACTTCGGCGGCGTAGTAGTGGAAGAATTGGCCGGAGCGGTAGACTTCGCCCATGCCTTCGGCCAGGGTCTTGCCTTCTTCGCGGGCCAGCTGCTCGCCGAGTTCGGCCTTGCGAGCGATCAATTCGTCACCGATCGCGGTCAGCACCTGATAGCGCTGCTCCAGGCCGCTGCGCTGCCACTCGAGTTGACCGGCGATGGCCGCGTCGAGGGCCTGCTCGATTTGCCCGGCGTCGGCCTGGGCGTAATCGCCCAGCACATCCTGGATGTTCGCGGGGCTGATATTACGGATAGTCGCGGAGCCCTCGAGCCACTCGCCATTGATGTAGTTAGCAAAGATATCGCCGGACATATGCACCTCCTCTCAAACTGTTAACGAATGGTAGGCGCGGTTTTCAATAAACTAAAATCAGTAGTAAATATTGTTTGATAAGGAAAACTTACCATGCTACCCGAGCTAAAAATCGCCCAGCTGCGGCACTTCGTCTGGGTGCATGAGCTGCAAGGCTTTCATGCCGCCGCGGAGAAGGCGCACCGCACGCAGCCGGCGATTTCCCTGTCGATCCGAGATCTGGAGGGCAAGCTCGGCCAGTCCCTGTTCGAGAAGCGCAATGCCCGCGCGGCCAGGCCGGAGCTGACCCCCTTCGGCGTGCAGTTCATGGCCTACGCCAAGGAGCTGCTCGCCCACCATGACCGGGTGATCAAGGACATGAGCCTGATCGCCCAGCACAAGTCCGGGCACCTGCGCATTGCCTCGGTGCCGTCGATCGCCAGCCGCCTGCTGCCGGATATCCTCACGCGCTTTATCGGCGACGCCACCGACCTGCACGTCAGTCTGTTCGACGACAGCTCCGAGGTGGTGCTGGCGATGGTCGAGAACCAGCAGGTCGACTTCGGCATCGCCAGCCTGTGGGAGCAGGACAGCGACATCCGCTTCATTCCGATCTGGGAGGACAGCATCGGCGTGGTCTGCCGCAGCGACCATCGCCTGGCTGGCGAAGCCGAGTTGAGCTGGCAGCAACTGCGCGGCGAGCGGCTGATCGGCAACGGCACCTCGCGTCTGCTGGCTGGCACCGAGGCCGAAGAGCTGGTGGCCGACGCGCAGTTCTATATGTCCAACATGATCTCGCTGCTGGCCATGCTCGAGGCCGGCATGGGCATCACCACCCTGCCGCGTTTCGCCTTTCCGCCGGAACACAGCCAACTGCGCTTCATTCCGCTGAGCGAGCCGCTAGTGACGCGCGACATCGGCATCGTCTGCCTGGCCAATCGCTCGCTGCCGGTGGCTGCCCAGGCGCTGTTCGACTTTATTCTGCGTGACAACGAACTGGACCCGAGCGCGCTTTAATCTGATCGAGATAGCCTTCTAGATAAGTTTCCCTTATCGGCTGATAGGGCGATCTGAATTGCCCTGCGTCGACCGTTGGACCACCATCGACGGCAGATAACAACAACCCGCCGTGCCCCGCTTGGCCCTCAACAGGCCGCAGTGCCGGGTACGGCTTGCGCCAGTCGAGGTCCAGCCCATGAGCACTCCTTCCTGCATCGATCCCGGCAAGCGCGGGGCACAGGCGATCCGCCTGCGTCCGGCCCATGTGGTCATGGACCTGGAACGCCTCGGCAGCCTGCACCAGAGCCGCCTGAGTTTCATGCGCTGCCTGGTGCGCAAGATCATGCGCGAGGGCTGGCAGATCGAGGCGCGACGTTTCGAGCTGGATGCCGAGGGTTACGGCACCGTCATCTACCGCATCCAGACCACCGGAGACCTGTTCAGCTTCGTGCTGTTTTCCCAGTACCTGGACCCGGACAAGCGCAACGACCGGGTGATCGCCAGCGAGTGGGACCTGACCATGGCGCTGTGCGAGGGCGAGGTGGACGACGCTTACGTCGAGTACCTGCGGCAAAACGTGCCGCTGCAGGAAGCCGGCCGCCTGGACTCACGGGTGATGGTACTGTCGCGGGCCAATCGCAGCGTGCGCAACTTCGACAGCGTGGTGGCGGCTCTGAGTGCCGGCCAGCAACCCGAGGTCGAGCAGATCGCCCGGGTCGGCTACCTCTATCGCACCACCGCGGTGTATGGCAGCGGCAAGCTGGGCATGGCCGACTGGGAGAAAGTCAGCAGCAAACATCCGGACTTCGCCCGGCCCTTCGCCGCCGAGATGTTCAACTGCTTCATGCTGCGCAACTTCAGTCTGCAGCAGGCCGAGCACATCGCCCGCCAGCGCGCGCCTGAAACGGCCGTGGCGCTGCAGCCGCAGCTCAAACGCTACTTCGGCATCGGCAATTCCACCGGTCTGGGCATGGCGCCCTACCTGATCAATCACCCGCAGCTGATCAGCCGCTGGATCGAGATGCGCGAACTGGCCCTGGCGCGGGTGCGCGGCCTCGGCCAGGTCACCGTCGAACGTCTGGCCCGCCTGCAGGTGCTGGTCGAGCGCGGCACCCTGCATATCCAGCAGACCGTCACCGAGGACGACTGGCAGACCGGCAACAACCGGGTGGTGCTGGAAGACTTCGCCGCGCTGCAGGACTGGCTCGCCAGCCACCCGCTGCACAGCTGGGAGCAGTTGACGAACTGGGCCGAGCAACAGCTCAGCCTGCAGGGCCAGGAGCTGCTCAACTGCATCCTGCTGGAACTCTACCCGGAGCTGGTGGACAGCCTGGAAGACAGCTTTTCCCTGGTCGAGTCCCTCGAACTGCAACCGCAGATGCCGGCCGCCGAGCTGCAGGCGCTGATCGAGCGGCACTACGCCTGGGCCCTGGCCATCGACTTTACGGCCGACGGCGCCAGCGAAACCTTCTGGTATCGCTCCGAGGAGAAGCAGGAGCCGCGCCTGGGCAACTGCAACCTGGAGAGCGGCCGCGACAAGCAGATGCCCCTGGGCATCGGCTACCTGGCGCAGCAGTGCCATCGCCAGCTCGGCGCCTACCTGGCCGAGCATCCCGCGCAGTGCACCGCCAGCTTCCTCCTCCGTCACCCCGAGCAGCGCGGCATCGTGCGGCGTATGCAGAGCATGGCCAAGACCCACTACGGCGAGATCCAGGCCAACCTGCTGGACCGCGAGGTGCTGCCCATGCACCTGCTGCGCTGCAAGCTGGCCTTCTTCGGCGTCAGCAAGTTCGATCCGCGCTCGCGCCTGTGGGTGCGCAACACCATGTTCCAGGGCGCGCCGCTGCTGGAGGATATCGGCCAGCCGTTCGAGGACGACTGGTTCCTGCCCCTGGCCCCGACTGCGGAGAAGCGCTGATGCTGATTTCGTCGAATGAACTGACCTCCCTGCTCAAGCGCGTGTTCGAAGGCATGGGCTATCCCGTCGGCTACTACGAGGACGCCGCCGGCCTGGTGAAATGGCTGCAGGTGCATGGCGAGCAGGGCTTCGGCGAACTGCAGCGCGCCTTGCCCTATGTCGCCGACAGCCAGCGGCCGGCGCTGGAACTGCTGGCCGAGGAGAGCCAGGCGCTGCTGTTCGACTGTCATGGCCGCAGCGGCCTGAACTGCCTGCCGAGCATCGTCGAACTGGCCCAGACCAAGGTGCTGGAGCAGGGCTGCGTCAACGTCAAGGTGCGCAACTGCCACAACCGCAAGTTCATCCTCAAGCTGCTGGTCGACTGCGCCCGTCAGGGCATCAGCGGCTTGGCCTACTGGCAGAACGGCAAGCAGCCGGTCAGCGAGCATGTTGCCAGCATCGCCGTCGGCGCCCGTTACCCGAGCTACAGCGAGGCGTTGCTGGTCGATCCCGCCACCGCCGACACCCAAACCCTGACCCTGCTACTCAGCACCCGCATCGACCTGCAGGGGCAGTTGCACGGCAGCGCGGGTCAGCGCAGCGGCTACCGCCAGGTCAGCCCTGAACAGTTCGCCCGCGCCGGCGAGGGCGCCCTGGAAGGCGGCATGGATATCTCCATCGAGCTCTGGCAACAGCTCAACCAGTTGGCCGAAGCGGTGCTGGTGGAGAATTCCGAGCAGTCGCGCAGCGGCGCCGGTGGCCGTTAACAGGCCGTTGAAAAACGACTGCGCTCGGCTGACGTCGCCTGGCTTAGCCTTCGCTCGCTACATTTTTCAATGGCCTGATAAGGCACCAGGTGGATATAGGCCTTGATCGACTACAGCGGCAGCGAATGCCTGGCGCTGTTGATAGTGCTGGGCGGCAGCCTGGTGCAGGGGCTGCTGGGCATCGGCTTCGGCCTGCTGGCGGCGCCGCTGCTGTATCTGCTCGAGCCCAGCTATGTGCCCGGGCCGATCCTGCTGCTGGGCTTTCTCCTGGCAAGCTGCATGCTGCTTGGCAACCGCCAGTCGCTGGCCTGGCGGCGGCCCTTGCCGGCCATTCTGGCGCGATTGCCCGGCGCCTGGTGTGGCGGCCTTCTGCTCGGCGTGCTGCCCAGCGCCTGGCTCGGTTTGTTGCTCGGTGCCTGCGTACTGCTGGCGACCCTCACCAGCTACCGCTGGCTGGAAGTCCGCTGCAATCCACGCAACCTGGCCATCGCCGGCTTCTGCTCGGGGCTGATGGGCACCGCCACCTCGGTCGGCGGCCCGCCCATGGCCCTGGTCTACCAGAGTTGCAGCCGCATCAGCGCGCGCGATGAGCTGGCCGCCTTCTTCCTGCTGACCACCCCGGTCTCGGTGCTGTTCCTGCTCTACCAGGGCCGCATGCCGCTGGATTACCTGCACAGCACACTCAAGCTGGCGCCTGGCGTAGTGGCCGGTTATGCCCTGGCCCGTTGCCTGGACGGCCGCTTCGACAAACGCAGCCCGCGCCAACTGTTGCTACTACTCTCCCTGCTGGCAGCGAGTGGTTTATTGATGCACAGCCTGTGGCGGCTGTTGGCTTAGGTGTGAGGCCGAAATGTTTGAGCGGCGGCCCGGTGAGTCTGGATAAAAACAGCCGGTGGACAGCTTGATGGCAAATCAGTAATTTCGCTGGGGCTTACCGTCTATATAGCGTTGCCCCGAGTGATGTTACGTGGTCCGCGACCACCTCTGAGCTAGACAAGGACTTATTAGGGCGACAAGGAGCGAGCATGCGACATGCCGACACGATAGAAAGCGCCGTATGGCATATCGCCTAATTACTAGTTAGGTTGCAAATAATGGCAAATCGAGCGCAGCTATATGGGTACCTAGGAAATAGCTGTTCTCATTGTGGCAAATCCGTTGACGAAATGGTTGCCCGCTATGGCACATTTAACCGGATGTTCGAATTTCATCATGTAGATCCGTCTGAGAAGCATCCTCAATACTCGGCGTTAATGAATAGGACGTTGTCAGCTGATCAGATTGAGGAAGTTGATAAATGTGTTCTTCTGTGCAGGGAATGTCACGGTATTGTCCACGCACAAAATATCGACGGCTCCATTGAGATTAGATCACGAATTGGAACTCGTTATGTAAATCAGAAAATGCATGGGTGGTTTGTTGTCGACAACGTTGACAGCACCATGAAATTTATTTCCAACGATAGAAATTTGCTTCAGCCATGTTTCGTTACACTTGGTGCTGGTGAACCACAAGAATACTTTGTGCTCGAGCTCATGCAGGAAAACCGAATGTTTAATTGGCTGCGTGATCTTGAGACTCATCAGAAAATAAATGTAAATTCATCATCAGATGGTACGCTATTGCTTGAGATAGTGGCTGTTGCAGAAAAAGTAGCAAATGTCCGCATGGCCCTGGGCTTTCCGCTACTAGCAATGAATTTTGATATCACTGTGGGAGATTCTTCTTACCTGTGGCTTCGTAACGGTATGCTGCTAACGAAGGAGGGCAAGCTGTATTCCAAAGGAGAGATAAACTTCCCTCTAGGTATTAGAATTTAGAACAGTAGAGCTAAAGGGGCGGCCCCTTTAGCTTAATCGTTAGATTACCCAAGGTGATTATGTGGCTCGACAGAAAGGAAGTTGTCATTGTGGCGCAATAAAGTTCGAATTCTCTGCCCCGGTCATCGAGAATGGCTTGCGTTGCAACTGCTCTATTTGTCAGCGCAAAGGAGCCATCATGAGTGCTTTCACTGTAGCATCCGATGAGCTGATAATCACCGCCACGACGGGTGCTCTTTCGACTTATGAGTTTGGCAGCAATGCGGCAAAGCATCATTTCTGTAGCAAGTGTGGAATCTATCCATTTCATCAATCAATGAGCGCGCCAGGGTACTACCGAATTAATCTCGGTTGCGTTGAAGGGCTCAACTCATCTTTGCTGCCATTTGAGGTTTATGATGGCGCGTCTATTTAAGCAAGTAGCCCGGATGCAATCCGGGGATTCGTAGCGCGGGTTCAGATCAGCCCCGGATTGCATCCGGGCTACCGGCTAGTGGCGGCCCGCCAATATGCTAATCAGGAAGAACGACAGCGAGATCGCCTGGGAATGGTTTGGTGGAAAACGCTTCTCGGTTTCCACCCTACGCGCACTCGGGGGTTGTGTTTGGTGGACAACGCTTGCTTGTCCACCAGTCTCTGCGATTGGCCGCGTCTCTATAGCTAGGGCGGTCGTCGCCGTGATTCCGCACGCCAGCTATGACCCTGTAAAATAGCCGCCGCCATTACGGGCTGGGTTAAGCGAACGGTAGTTGTATGGATCTGGCGTCACCCCTGGCGGCCTATAGGCATGCCATCGAGCAGCAGGGCTTCGAGTCGGATCAGGCGCAGTGGCGGGCCGCGCAGTTGCTGGAAGACTGCCAGCAGGCCCTGCATCAGCCTGACAGCGCCGGGCAACCACTGACCGGGGTGTATCTCTGGGGGCCGGTGGGGCGCGGCAAGACCTGGCTGATGGATCAGTTTCACCGCAGCCTGCGAGTGCCGGCGCGACGCCAACACTTTCATCACTTTATGAGCTGGGTGCATCGGCGCCTGTTTCAGCTGACCGGCACGCCCGCCCCTTTGCAGGTGCTGGCGCGCGAGTTGAGCGAAGAGGTGCGGGTGCTGTGTTTCGACGAGTTGTTCGTCAATGACATCGGCGATGCGATGATTGTCGGGCCTTTGCTGCAGGCGATGTTCGAGGCCGGAGTGGTGCTGGTCGCCACTTCCAACCAGCCGCCGCAGCAGCTGTATGCCGAGGGCTTCAACCGCGAGCGCTTCTTGCCGGCGGTCACGGCGATCGAGCAGCACATGCAGGTGCTGGGTATCGATGGCGGCCAGGACCATCGCCTGCATCCGGGCGCCGCGCAGCCGCGCTACTGGGTGGCGCATCCAGAGCAGCCGAGTGGCCTGAGTGAGCTGTTCGAACAATTGACGCCAGGCCAGCCAGCCTCGACCGAGCAGATAACCCTGGGGCACCGGGCGATCAGCGTGGTGCGACGCAGCACGACGGCGCTCTGGTGTCGCTACGCCGAGTTGTGCGAGCAGCCGCTGTCGGCCCTGGATTTCATTGGTCTGTGCGATCGTTACTCGGCCATTGTATTGAGCGAGGTGCCCAACCTCAGTGCGCAGCAGCGCGCCGCGAAGATAGCCCGTGGCACCGAGGATGGCGTCGAGCGGGTACAGGCCGGCGACCGCGAGTTACCCGAGTTGTCGGTGCACGACGACAGCGTGCGGCGCTTTATCGCCCTGGTCGATGAGTGCTACGACCGCCGCGTACCGCTGTATCTGGAGGCGCAGGTGCCGCTGGATGAACTGTATACCCAGGGTTATCTGGCCTTTCCGTTTCGCCGCACCCTCAGCCGCCTGCGCGAGATGCAGTTGCAGCGCTTCGCCGAGGCGTGAGCACGTAGCCCGGATGCAATCCGGGGATTCGTGGCACAGGTTCAGATCGGCCGCGGATTGCATCCGGGCTACCGTCTGGTGGCGGCCCGCCAATATGCCAATCAGAAAGAATGACAGCAGCAGCGCCGGCGCCAGGTCGAGCAGATCCGCGCGGCCATCGAGGGCGCATTCCGCTGGGCGTCGTGCAATACCGTTGCGAAGAGCGCCGGCGTCTGTAGCCGTCGTGGCCTGAACCCGGCCTGTAGGAGCCAGCTTGCTGGCGATGCTGGGTGGCTGTGCGTGACGACCGGCGCCGGATCGCCAGCAAGCTGGCTCCTACGCGGGGAGAGAATCGAGGCCCGGATGGCATCCGGGGATTCGATCAGGTGTTCGCCGATCAGCCCCGGATTGCATCCAGGCTACCTGCTACCTGCTAGTTGCGGTCCGCCAAGATGCCGATCAGGAAGAACGACAGCAGCAGCACCGGCGCCAGGGTGTAGTTGTTGAAGTGGCCGAGGCCCTGGGCCAGCCAGGGCGTGAGGAAGATCATCGCCAGGCCGTAGCCGACCGCGCAGAGCAGCACGAACAGCAGGGTGCGCAGGAAGAAGTTGAGGCCGCCGATGCTGCGTTGCACCCAGGCATTGATGCCGGGGCCGAACAGCACCAGCAAGGTGGCCATGATAGCCAGGGAAATGTCGTACAGGTGGCTACGGCTCCAGCGAGACAGGGTGGCGATCAGGTCGAGTAGCAGGTCCAAGTGAAGTCCTTAGCGCAAGAGGCGCATGGCTGCCGGTCAGGGCAGGAAGTGTTGCAGCAGGTCATTGAGAAACAGCTGGCCTTCGCGGGTCGCCGTCAGACGCGTCGGGTCGCAGTGCAGCAGGCCGCGCTGCTCGGCCTCGGTGCGGGCGGCGGCCAACTGGCTCAGGGGCAAACCGGTGCGCTGAGTGAACAACTCGCTGGCGCTGCCGTCCGTGAGGCGCAGCACGTTCATCAGAAACTCGAAGGGCAGTTCGTCCGGCCCCAGTACCCGTTCGCCAGCGCTGAAGCGCTTGCTGGGATCGAGGTAGTCCTTGGGCAGACGGGTTTTCCAGCTGCGCTTGATCGTTCCGTCCGGGCTACTGAGCTTGGCGTGGGCACCGGCGCCGATGCCGAGGAAGTCGCCGAAGCTCCAGTAGTTGAGGTTGTGCCGCGCCGCCTTGCCGGGTTGGGCGTAGGCGGACACCTCGTATTGCGCGTAGCCGTGCTCGGCCAGCAGGGCCTGGCCGGCTTCCTGGATGTCCCAGAGGATGTCGTCTTCCGGCAGGCTCGGCGGCTGGTTCCAGAATACCGTGTTCGGCTCCAGGGTCAGCTGGTACCAGGACAGGTGCGTCGGCTGCTGGGCGATGGCGATGCGCAGGTCGCCGAGGGCGTCGTCGATCGACTGATCGGGCAGGCCGTGCATCAGGTCCAGGTTGAAGTTGTCGAAGCCGGCGGCGCGCGCCATGTCGGCGGCGCGGATCGCCTCGTCACCGTCGTGGATGCGCCCGAGGGCCTTGAGCTTGTCGGCCTGAAAACTCTGCACGCCGATCGACAGACGATTGATGCCGAGTGCGCGGTAGGCGGCGAACTTGGCCTGCTCGAAGGTGCCGGGGTTGGCCTCCAGGGTGATCTCGATGTCGGCGGCGAACGGCACGCGTTGTTCGACGCCGGCCAGTAAGCGGCCCAGAGCTTGGGCGGAAAACAGGCTCGGGGTGCCACCGCCAAAGAAGATCGAGGTCAGTTGGCGGCCATGCACCTGCGGCAGGTCTTCATCGAGATCGGCGAGCAGGGCGTCGACGTATTCCTGCTCCGGCAGCGTGGGCCCGGCGGCGTGGGAGTTGAAGTCGCAGTAGGGGCACTTCTTCACGCACCAGGGGATATGGATGTACAGCGAGAGTGGAGGAAGTTGAAAACTTCCGCCCGTGGACAGTGTCATGCCAGCCCCAGTCGTTGCTTGAGCTGGGCCATGGCGCGGGCGCGATGGCTGAGTTGGTTCTTCTCGGCGGGCGCCAGTTCGGCGCTGGAGCACTGGCGCTCCTCGACCCAGAACAGCGGGTCGTAGCCGAAGCCCTGTTCGCCCCGCGCGGCATGCAGGATGCGCCCGTGCCAGAGGCCTTCGC
The DNA here is from genome assembly GCF_000498575.2 of Pseudomonas taeanensis MS-3. Lineage (GTDB taxonomy): Bacteria > Pseudomonadota > Gammaproteobacteria > Pseudomonadales > Pseudomonadaceae > Aquipseudomonas > Aquipseudomonas taeanensis. The sequence goes on along the minus strand of NZ_AWSQ01000001.1, from coordinate 313,800 downwards.
AGATAATTGGCAGCGGGTCGTCGGCGTGCTGCAGCAGGGCCAGGGCGCAGACGAACTGGGCGCCACGCTGCTCATCGGGCACCTCTTTCAGCGCCTCGAGCAGCTTGGCGTTGTTCGCCGCATCACCCTGACCGTCGGCATAGCGCGCCGAATAGATGCCCGGTGCGCCGCCGAGAAAGTCCACCGCCAGACCGGAGTCGTCGGCCAGCGCCGGCAGGCCGGACACGAGGGCGGCGTGGCGGGCCTTGAGGATGGCGTTTTCGACGAAGCTGAGGCCGGTCTCTTGCGGCTCGACGCTGCTGAACTCGGCGACCGAGCGCACGCGCACGGCGTCGCCGAGCATGGCCTGGAGTTCCTTGAGTTTGCCGGCGTTATGGCTGGCGAGTACGAGTTGGCTGAGCGGCTTCATTCGTCGGGGAAGAATTCCTGGTTGAAGTCGAAGCTGCGGTCTACGTCGCCGCTGGCTTTGACATTGATGGTGAAGCGCAGCACCTCGCGGTCTTCGAAGGGGAATTGCGCCAGGTAGTAGATGGCTTCGCCTTCCTTGACCTGCTTGAAGGTCAGTGGGTAGTTCTGCCCGAGCAGGTTCTTCACCGCGCCGCTGACGCTGGCGTCGCTGGGTTGACCGGCCTTGAGCACGGCGATATTGACCACGCCGAGGGTCTTGCTGCGCACCAGCCCGGTGGCGGCGGCGATGTCCGGCTGGAGGAAACCGGAGTTGAAGGCGATGTAATGCACGTCCAGGTCGCCGAAGCTCATCTTGCGCTCGGCAAGCGCCGGCAGGCTCAGGCACAGGGCGATAAACAGTAAAGCGATGCGGCGCATGATGGCTCTCCTAAAATATGGGCCTGAAGGCACAGGTCGCTCAGCTGGCGGCCTGGGCATCCATGGCTGCGGATCCGCTGACCCGGTAAATACCTATCTCACCTAACAGATTAGGCCAAATCCGGCTGGCCCAACCATGGCGGTGATCGCGATCCACTGCCAGACGTTGCAGCACGGTGGCGCTCTGGTCCAGGCACAGGCGCTCGAAGTCCTCGAAGGTGCAGAAGTGGATGTTCGGCGTGTTGTACCAGGTGTAGGGCAGGAAGTCGGAAACCGGCATGCGTCCCTTGCTCGCCAGGTACCAGCGGCAGCGCCAGTGACCGAAGTTGGGGAAGGTGATGATGCAGGTCTTGCCGACTCGCAGCATCTCGCGAAGAATCCGGTCGGGGTAGTGCACGGCCTGCAGGGCCTGGGTCATCACCACCACGTCGAAGCTGTGAGTGGCGAAGTTGCTCAGGCCCTTGTCGAGGTTCTGCTCGATGACGTTGACGCCCTTTTCGACGCAGCGGGCGATGTTGTCCGGGTCGATTTCCAGGCCGTAGCCGCTGACCTGCTTGTGTTCGCACAGCCAGGCGAGCAGCTCGCCATCGCCGCAGCCGAGGTCGAGCACCCGGCTGCCGGCGGGAATCCATTCTTGGATGATGTCCAGGTCGGCTCTCATGGGCGCCTCATACTGCAATGCGGTTCATATAGCTGCTAAATGCCTGCAAGTAGCGTGGGATTGGCATCAGGAAGGCGTCGTGACCTTGCGGTGCGTCGATTTCCAGGTAGCAGACGTTCTTGCGTGCGGCGCTCAGGGCGTCGACGATTTCCCGCGAGCGCAGCGGCGAGAAGCGCCAGTCGGTGGTGAAGGAGATCACGCAGAAGTCCGCGCTGGCCTTGGCCAGGGTCTTGGCCAGGTCGCCATCGTTGGCTGCAGCCGGGTCGAAGTAGTCCAGCGCCTTGGTCATCAGCAGGTAGGTGTTGGCGTCGAAACGCCCGGAAAACTCTTCACCCTGATAGCGCAGGTAGCTCTCGACCTGGAACTCGACGCTGTGAAAGTCGTAATTGAGCTTCTCGCTCTTCAGCCCACGGCCGAATTTCTCGCCCATGGCGTCGTCCGACAGGTAGGTGATGTGGCCGACCATGCGCGCCAGCATCAGGCCGCGCTTGGGGATCACCCCCTGTTCCTGGAAGTGCCCGCCGTGGAACTCCGGGTCGGTGAGGATGGCTTGGCGCGCCACCTCGTTGAAGGCGATGTTCTGCGCCGATAGCTTCGGCGCCGAGGCGATCGCCAGGCAGTGGCGGATGCGCTCGGGGTAGCTGATGGTCCACTGCATGGCCTGCATGCCGCCGAGGCTGCCGCCGACCACCGCGGCCCATTGCGCGATGCCGAGCACATCGGCCAGGCGCGCCTGGCTGTGCACCCAGTCTTCCACGGTCATCACCGGAAAGTCCGCGCCGAAGGGTTTGCCGGTGGCCGGGTTGAGGCTGCTGGGGCCGGTCGAACCATTGCAACCGCCGAGGTTGTTCAGGCTGACGACGAAGAACTTGTTGGTGTCGATCGGCTTGCCGGGGCCGATGCAGCTGTCCCACCAGCCGGGTTTGCGATCATCCGGGCTGTGGTAGCCAGCGGCATGATGATGGCCGGACAGCGCATGGCAGATCAGCACAGCATTGCTGCGCGCGGCATTCAGCTCGCCATAGGTCTCGTAGATCAGTTGGTAGTCGGCCAGGCTGCGCCCGCAGGCAAGCGCCAGCGGTTCGGCGAAGTGCAGCACCTGGGGCGTCACCAGGCCAACAGAGTCCGGGGGAAAAGCAGTCGGCATTGTCCCAGCTCGCGAAAAAGAAAGAGCCGCAGTCTAAAGAGCGCCGCCCCAGGCAGCAAGCGCGCGGGGCGGCGGGAGCGGGGGGCGACGAGCGATTATTCGCCGGAGCGGTGCGAACGGCCAACGCCAGGCAGGCTGACTACCTTGGCCTGACGCTGGATCGGCGCCGGACGGCGCAGGACGCGGAGCATCTCGCCGGCCTGGGTCAGTTGCTGGCTCAGCTCGTCGCGGTAGTGGGCCAGGTACTGGCTGCGCTGGCGGGCCTGCTGGGTTTCCTGGGCCAGGGCCTTGAGCCGCAGCATGTGGGTTTCGAGCATTTGCTTGTGTTCCAGGCTGTGCTGCATCAGCGGCATCAGGGCATCGCTGGCCCATTGCTCGATGTCCTGGCGCAAGCGCTGGTGCAGGCCGATAACTTCCTGCACCAGCGTGGCGAAGAAGCGTCGGGTCAGGCTGCGCTGTTCGGTAAGCAGGGTTTTCAGCTGCAGGCGAAATTGATCGGCCTTGCTCTGCTGCTGCTTGAGCTCACGCAGGTAGCGACTGACCTCGAATTGCGGCGCATCGACGCCATGCAGCGGGTTCTCCTGGTTGTGCCGCTGGTAGATGGCGGCGACCATCTTGTTGGCCATCTCGGCGTCGTGCTGCAGGTTGTCCAGGTCGTTTTCCACCGCGCGGAAGAACTGCAGGATGGCCTGGTTGATGCCGAGGGTGGTCCAGCTGCCGGTGAGGTTCTTGCGCACCGTGAGCAGGTGCACGTCGAGGCACTCGGGCCTGGCGGCGATGCGTAACAACTCGCCTTGACGCTTGAGTAGGCGCTGGTTGGTTTTCAGGCTGAGCAGGCGTCTGTGGTGCCGGCCGTGGTCTTCCTTGGTCTTGGCGGTCAGCTCGAACAGCAGCTGACCATTGTCCTGCTGGTGGTTGCTGAGCAGGGCATGCTGCTCGTTGACCTTCTCCAGGCGCAGGTTGAGCGCGTGTTGGCTGTTTTGCAGCAGCGCCAGTACCTGACGCACTACGCGATCTTCGATCAGGCGCTCCTTCTGCGCGACGATGCGCTCGCACAGCAGGTTCTCCAGGTTGCCCATCTGGCTGCGGGCGAGCAGCGCCGGGTCTTTGCGCACTTTGGCCAGCAGGGCCTGTTTGGCCGATAGCGGCAGCACGTCCTCGGGCTTGATGCCGAGCTGTCTGGCGGTCAGGTGCTGGATCTGGGCGATGGCGTTTTGCACGAAGGCCTCGCCGGCCAGATCGTCCCACAGCATGTCGATCTTGTTGAGGACTGCGAACAGGCTGGTCTGGGTGTCTTCGTCGAGCTGGCGAATGTGCTGTTGCCAGATTTCCATGTCGCTGGCGGTGACGCCGGTGTCGACCGACAGCAGAAACAGGATCGCCTGGGCGCTGGGTAGCATCGACAAGGTCAGTTCCGGTTCACTGCCCAGGGCATTCAGACCCGGGGTGTCGAGAATGCGCAGGCCCTGGCGCAGCAGCGGGTGGTCGAAGTTGATCATGGCATGCCGCCAGGCCGGGACCAGTACCTGGCCAGGTTTGCCAGTGCGCTCCAGCATGTCGGGATGAAAGCCCAACTGGATCGCCTGTTCCACCGGCATGGGCTTGGTCTTCGCCACCTGGGTGAACGCCTGGATCAAGTTGTCCGGATCGCTTGGGTCCAGCGGGATGTTCACCCAGTGCCCCGGAATACGCTTGAACTGCGCGACGCTGGCCTCGGCCAGGCGGGTCTCGATTGGCAGCAGGCGAATATAGGAGCGCTCCGAGCGCGGGTCGAAGTACAGCTCGGTGGGGCACATGGTGGTACGGCCGGCTTGCGAGGGCAGCATGCGCTGACCGTACTCGGAGAAAAACAGGCTGTTGATCAGCTCGGTCTTGCCGCGCGAGAACTCGCCGACGAAGGCCAGGGTGATGTGATCCGTGCGTAGCAGGCGCAGGGCGCGTTCGAGTTTGGCGTCGACCGCGTCGGAGCTGAGTCGGTTGTTCACCAGCCAGCTGCGATAGCGGGTGATCTCGCGCATCAGCTCGCGCTTCCAACCGACGTAGGCATCGACCTGTTGACTGAGACGTTCCATGCTCATTCTGCCAATCCTCTCGCTAGCGCGGCCAGAGGGCGTCTTGCCGTTGGCCACGGCGCGAAATTATGCGGTCAGCAGTGTCTGTGTCAATTGGCCACCACCGGCGCCCCGTCTTATGGTCGCTCGGGAGGGTTGAACGGTCAGGCCGAGGGCGTTGGCCTTGCGATTCCTACGGCGCGGTGAGGCGAATCTTCACGCGCTCACCGTGCAGCCCGGCGAACTCAGCACGGTTGGCCTTGGGCAGCAGGTGGCGGCGAGGATCAAGTCCGCGCCGTCCCAGCGATAGAAACCCATTAGTGGCCTGTACGGTTAGTTGGTTAACTCAAGTTCGGAGGGTTGAGGTACCGAGACAAGGCGCTGCGACGAGTCATAGCGGGCTATGGCGAGGAGCGGCAACGCAGTATCTGGGCCTCAAACGCTGAAATTGACTAATTGAACTAGCCTCACAGGCCACTAGACCGCCAGGCTGAGGCCTCGGTACATGCCGCTCATCATTGCCAGGTTGCGGATCACCAGCATGTCGATCAGGTTGAGTACCAGAAAGGCAACGATCGGCGACAGATCCAGGCCGCCCATGCTCGGCAGGATGCGCCGAATCGGTGCCAGCAGCGGTTCGCAGATCTGGTTGACCAGCTCGACGGCCGGGTTGTGGCTGCCTTGGGCGACCCAGGAGAGGATCACGCTGATGATCAGGGCGAAGAAGAACACCTTGAGGAACAGCGCGGTGACGCCAATCACCGACCAGACCAGCAATAGCCCCGGGTTGTCGAGGCCGTAGCCCATCAGCATCAGGGTCAGTGCCATCAGTACCAGCTGCACCAGAATCGCCAGCACCAGCGATGACAGGTCGAGGCCGGCGAGGCTCGGGATGATCCGCCGCAGCGGCTTGAGCAGGGGCTGGGTGGCGCGCACGATGAACTGGCAGAGTGGGTTGTAGAAGTCCGCCCGCACCAGCTGCAGGATGAAGCGCAGCAATACCACCAGCAGGTACAGGCTGCCGATGGTTTGCAGGATATAAACAGCCGCTGTATTGAGTCCGATCATCGTTAAATTCCTTATTTACCTAGCTGTTCGGCCAGTTCCGCCGAGCGGCGGGCGGCGGCGTTGAGTGCTTGTTCGACCAGGGCTTCGAAGCCGCCAGCCTGAAAGCTGTTGATTGCCGCTTCGGTGGTGCCCGCAGGCGAGGTCACGCGGCGGCGCAGTTCGGCGGCGTCGACCTCACTGGCCACCGCCATGCGCGCGGCGCCGAGGGCGGTGTGCAGGGTCAGTTGGGCGGCGGTGTCGCGCGGCAGGCCGAGCTTTTCCCCGGCAGCGGTCATTGCCTCTATCAGCAGGAAGAAGTAGGCCGGACCACTGCCGGACACCGCGGTAACCGCATCGATCTGCTGTTCCTGTTCGAGCCACAGCGCCAGGCCCACCGCGCTGAGCAGCTGTTCGGCTTGCTGGCGCTGAGTTGCCGACACCTGCTGGTTGGCATACAAACCGCTGACACCCTGGCGCAGCAACGCCGGGGTGTTGGGCATGCAACGCACGATGGCGCGAGGGCCGAGCCAGCTTTCCAGGCTGGCGCAGGTGATGCCGGCCGCAATGGACACGATCAACTGGTTGGCGCCGATGTGTGCGGCCAGATCCAGGCAGACAGCCTTCATCACTTGCGGCTTGACCGCCAGGACGATCACGTCGGCATCCACGATGGCCTCGGCATTGGCGGCAAAGGTCTGGATGCCATGTTCAGTGCTGATCTTCGCGCGCTGTTCGGCGCCATGGTCGCTGGCGCAAATGGCGCTGGCGTCGACGCCTTGGGCGCGCAGTCCGCCAATCAGGCTGGCGGCCATATTACCGGCGCCGATAAAGGCAATGCGAGGAGCGGTCATAACGGGCTTCCTTTACTTAGTCGGAAAGAACGAGTCGAAAAGTGCGAGTCGAGAACGCGGACGCTTATGGCTGAGCATAATCACGTGCGCCAAACAGGGCCGTACCGATGCGTACCCAGGTCGCGCCTTCGGCGATGGCGGCCTCCAGGTCGTGGCTCATGCCCATGGACAAGGTGTCGAGGTCGAGGTTCAGGCTGTCTTGCAGTTGCCGCAGGCGGGCGAAGGCAGCGTGTTGTGTGGCCAGGTCATCGGTCGGCTGGGGAATGGTCATCAATCCGCGCAGCTTCAGGTTCGGCAGTTGGCTAACCGCCTGGGCCAACGCCGGCAGCTGCTGTGGGGTGCAGCCCGACTTGCTGGCCTCGCCGCTGACATTCACCTGCAAACAGATATTCAGCGGTGGCAACTGCGCCGGCCGTTGTGCGGACAGACGTTCGGCTACCTTCAGGCGATCCACTGAGTGGACCCAGGCGAAGTGTTCGGCGATTGGCCGGGTCTTGTTCGACTGGATGGGGCCGATGAAGTGCCAGCTCAAGGGCAGGTCGCTTAATTCGGCTTGTTTATCCAAGGCCTCTTGCAGGTAGTTTTCGCCGAAGTCGGTCAGACCGGCGGCATGCGCCTGGCGAACCGCTGCGGCAGGTTTGGTTTTGCTCACGGCGAGCAGGCCGATCGCTGCATAATCTCGCTGCGAGGCTTGCGCCGCCTCACGGATACGCTCGCCGACCTTTGCAATATTCTCTGCTATCGTGGACATTACTTGCGCTCTGTAGCCCCGGCCGTTCTGTGTTCGCGGCATTCTACCGTCATTAGGGAGTCCCATGGATATCACTGAGTTGCTTGCCTTCAGTGCCAAGCAAGGCGCGTCGGACCTGCATCTCTCTGCTGGTCTGCCGCCGATGATTCGAGTCGACGGCGATGTGCGCCGGATCAATCTGCCGGCCCTGGATCACAAGCAGGTGCATGCGCTGATCTACGACATCATGAACGACAAGCAGCGCAAGGATTTCGAAGAGTTCCTGGAAACCGACTTTTCCTTCGAGGTGCCTGGCGTGGCCCGTTTCCGGGTCAATGCATTCAACCAGAACCGTGGTGCCGGTGCGGTGTTCCGGACCATTCCGTCCAAGGTTCTGACCATGGAAGACCTGGGCATGGGCGAGGTGTTCCGTAAGATCACCGACGTACCGCGCGGTCTGGTGCTGGTCACCGGGCCGACCGGCTCGGGCAAATCGACCACACTGGCGGCGATGCTCGATTATCTGAATGGCACCAAGTACCAACATATCCTGACCATCGAAGACCCGATCGAATTCGTCCACGAGTCGAAGAAGTGCCTGGTCAACCAGCGCGAGGTGCACCGTGACACCCTGGGCTTCTCCGAGGCCTTGCGCTCGGCATTGCGGGAAGACCCGGACATCATCCTGGTGGGCGAGATGCGCGACCTGGAAACCATTCGCCTGGCCCTGACCGCCGCGGAAACCGGTCACCTGGTATTCGGCACCCTGCACACCACTTCGGCGGCCAAGACCATCGACCGGGTGGTTGACGTGTTCCCCGCCGAAGAGAAGTCCATGGTCCGCTCGATGCTCTCCGAATCCTTGCAGGCGGTGATTTCGCAGACCCTGCTGAAGAAAACCGGTGGTGGTCGGGTGGCGGCTCACGAGATCATGATCGGCACCCCGGCGATCCGTAACCTGATCCGCGAGGACAAGGTGGCGCAGATGTATTCATCGATTCAGACCGGCGGTTCGCTGGGCATGCAAACCCTGGATGCCTGCCTCAAGGGCCTGGTATCCAAGGGGTTGGTCAGTCGCGAAAGCGCACGGGAAAAAGCCAAGGCCCCGGAAAACTTCTGAACCGCTCCCGGTCGGCCATGCGGTCGCCGGGTTCAGGTCGCTGGCGAGACACGCGCGCCGCGACTGCAATTTGGTTATCCGCGTGATGCTGATGGGCGAGACAACGCATGGAATTCGAAAAACTGCTGCGCCTGATGGTGGAAAAAGGCGGCTCCGACCTGTTCATCACCGCCGGGGTTCCGCCCTCGATGAAGGTCAACGGCAAGATCATGCCAGTCACCAAGACGCCATTGTCCCCAGAGCAGACGCGGGAAACCGTGCATTCTGTGATGAACGAGCAGCAACGCCGCGACTTCGCCGAAAATCACGAGTGCAACTTCGCCATCAGCGCCCGCGGTATCGGCCGTTTCCGCGTCAGTGCCTTCTACCAGCGCAACCTGGCCGGAATGGTGCTAAGGCGTATCGAAACCAATATCCCGACCCTGGACGACCTCAAACTGCCGGAAATCCTCAAGAAGCTGGCGCTGACCAAGCGCGGCCTGGTGTTGTTCGTCGGCGCTACCGGTACCGGTAAGTCCACCTCGTTGGCGGCGATGATCGGCTATCGCAATAGAAACAGCAGCGGTCACATCATCTCCATTGAGGACCCGATCGAATACATCCACCAGCACCAGAGCTGCATCGTTACCCAGCGTGAAGTGGGCATCGACACCGAGTCCTTCGAGGTTGCGCTGAAGAACACCCTGCGTCAGGCGCCGGACGTGATTCTGATTGGTGAAGTGCGCACCCGCGAGACCATGGATCACGCCGTGGCCTTCGCCGAAACCGGTCACCTGTGCCTGGCCACGTTGCACGCTAACAACGCCAACCAGGCGCTGGACCGGATCATCAACTTCTTTCCCGCCGACCGGCAGAATCAGGTGTGGATGGACCTGTCGCTGAACCTCAAAGCCATCGTCGCCCAGCAGCTGATCCCTACACCGGATGGCAAGGGCCGGCGCGCGGTGATCGAGGTGTTGATCAATACGCCGCTGGCCGCCGATTTGATCCGCAAGGGTGACGTCCACGAACTCAAGAACCTGATGAAGCGCTCCACCGAGCTGGGTATGCAGACTTTCGATCAGGCTCTGTACAGCTTGTATAGCCAGGGTGAGATCACCTACGAAGATGCGCTGCTCTACGCTGACTCGGCTAACGATCTGCGTCTGATGATCAAGCTCGGCTCGGAAAGCGATGGCGAGCACCTGACGAGCCTGTCCGAGGGTTTGTCGCTGGAAGCCAGCGAGGACGATCCGGGGCGGCGTTTCCGCTAAGGTTTCGCCCATGTTCTAGCCCCTGCGCCAGCCGAGGCTGCTCCATGCGTCCGCTGGATGTCTGGGAATACCGCTGACACCCGAGGTGTGGCCGGTTTGGATCAGTCGGAGGGCTGGCGCAGGAAAGGCTCGGCGGCAGTATTGAAGGACGAATTACCCGATGCCAGGAAACCCTGGGCAGATCGAGGCGTCCAACGGAACCATGCAAGCAGGAGGCAGACATGCAGCAACAGGATACTCATAGCAAGATCATCGGCTATTTACTGTGGATCTTCGGTTTTCTCGGCGCACACCGCTTCTACTACGGTAAGCCGGTAACCGGGACCATCTGGTTCTTTACCCTCGGACTGTTGTTTGTCGGCTGGATCATCGACCTGTTTCTGATTCCGGCGATGGACCGGGAAGCCGATCTGCGCTTTACCGCAGGCGACACCGATTACAACGTTGCCTGGATTCTGCTGACCTTCCTCGGGGTGTTCGGCGTGCACCGGATGTACCAGGGCAAGTGGATCACTGGGATCCTTTACCTGTTCACCGGTGGCCTGTTTCTGGTCGGCGTGCTCTACGATTTCTGGACGCTGAATACCCAGGTATCGCTGAAGAACGCTGCTCGCGGCTAACAGGTCGCTGAAAAACTACTGCGCTTGGCTATGCGGCGTTGAATTCAGCCTCACAAAAGCGCAGCGTTGAACGCGCTTCAGCGCGGCCCCAAAGGGGGGAGCGAAGCGAATCAAATGCACATGTACAATTCGTACACTGCGCTTTCTCGGTTGACTTCGCCTTGCCTAGCCTTCGCTCGCTACGTTTTTCAACGGACCGCTAACCCACGCCCATAAAAAATCCCGCCAATCGGCGGGATTTTTTATGGCTGAAAAGTCAGCTCTGATAGCAGATATGCCCGTCGACCAGGGTGTAGCGCACTGCGCCAGGCAGGCAGTGGCCGATAAAGGGGCAATTGCTGCCTTTGGAGTACCAGCTTTCACCGGCCAGAGTCGAGGCCTGTGGGTCGAAGAGCAGCAGGTCGGCCGCGTGCCCGGCCGCCAGTTTACCGGCAGGCAGGCGCAGCGCTTGGGCCGGGCCGTGGCTGAGGCGGGCGAGCAGGGTCGGCAGGTCGAGCAGGCCGTCCTGGACCAGGCTCATGGCCAGGGGCAACAACAACTGCACGCTGCTGATGCCAGGCTCGGTGGCGCCGAAGGGAGCCAGCTTGGCATCGCGCTCGTGGGGCTGGTGATGGCTGGCAATCGCCTGAATCACCCCGGCTTTCACTGCCTCGCGCAGGCCGTCGCGGTCGGCGCGGCTGCGCAGCGGCGGCTGCACGTGATAGAGGCTGGAGAATCCTTGCAGCGCTTCGTCGGTGAGGATCAGTTGATACAAGGCCACGTCGGCGCTGACCGGCAAGCCGCGAGCCTGGGCATCGGCGATCAGCTGGGCGCCGCGGGCGCTGGTCAGTTGGCTGAAGTGGGCGCGCACGCCGCTTTGTTCGACCAGAAGCAGGTCGCGGGCCAGGGCGACGGTTTCGGCTGTTTCCGGAATGCCCGGCAGGCCGAGGAAGCTGGCGGTGGGGCCTTCGTGGGCCAGACCGCCTTCGGCCAGGTCGTGATCCTGGGAGTGGAAGATCACCGTCAGATCGAAGGTGGCCGCGTACTCCAGGGCGCGGCGCAGGGTGCGGCTGTTGCGGAAGGTGTCCAGGCCGTTGCCGAATGCCACGCAGCCTGCATCGCGCAGGGCTACCAGTTCGGCCAGCTGTTCGCCGGCCAGGCCTTTGCTCAGCGCGCCAATGGGGAAGACCTTGGTGTGACCGGCCTCTCGGGCGCGCTCGAGCACCAGCTCGGCCACTGCCGGAGTGTCGAGTATCGGTTTGGTCAGTGGTGGGCAGCACAGGCTGGTGACCCCGCCGGCCGCAGCCGCCTGGGTCTCGCTGGCGATACTGCCCTTGCGGCTATAGCCCGGCTCGCGCAACGCAACGCTGAGGTCGACCAGGCCGGGGGCGGCGATCAAACCCTGGGCGTCGAGGGTCTTGTCCGCATTGAAGCCCGCTGGGGCCTGTCCGATGGCAGCTATATGGCCGCCTTCGAGATACAGGTCGCTGACTTGATCGAGGCCGCTGCTTGGATCGATAACGCGGGCGCCGAGGATACGGGTGCGCATCAGTTCTGCTCCTCGGATTCCTGGTTAAGTTGACGTTGGGTGTTCTGTCCGCTCATGGCCATGGACAGCACGGCCATGCGCACGGCGATGCCGTAGGTGACCTGATTGAGAATCACCGACTGCGGGCCGTCGGCCACAGCCGACTCGATTTCCACGCCGCGGTTGATCGGCCCCGGGTGCATCACCAGGGCATCTGGCTTGGCCAGCTGCAGGCGTTGTTCGGTGAGGCCGAACAGGCGGTAGAACTCTCCTTCGCTGGGCAGCAGACCACCCTGCATGCGTTCGCGTTGCAGCCGCAGCATGATCACCACGTCGACGTCCTTGAGTCCGCTGGCCAGGTCGCTGTAGACCGTCACTCCGTACTGCTCGATACCGATAGGCAGCAGGGTCTTTGGCGCGATCACGCGAATGTCCGGGCAGCCCAGGGTCTTCAGCGCCAGCATGTTGGAGCGGGCCACGCGCGAGTGGAGGATGTCGCCGACGATTGCCACGGAGAGGTTCTCGAAGCCGCCCTTGTGTCGACGAATGGCGAGCATGTCGAGCATCGCCTGGGTCGGGTGCGCATGCCGGCCGTCGCCGCCGTTGATGATCGCCACGTCCGGGCAGACATGCTCGGCAATGAAGTGCGCGGCGCCGGAGTCGCCATGGCGGACCACGAACATATCGGCGGCCATGGCTTCGAGGTTGCGCAGGGTATCGAACAGGGTCTCGCCCTTGCTGGTCGAGGAGGTCGACACGTTGAGACTGATCACGTCGGCGGACAGGCGCTGGGCCGCCAGTTCGAAGGTGGTGCGGGTGCGGGTGGAGTTCTCGAAGAACACGTTGCACACGGTCTTGCCGCGCAACAGCGGGACCTTCTTCACCGCGCGGGCGCCGACTTCGAGGAAGGAGTCGGCGGTGTCGAGGATTTCCGTCAACAGTTCACGCGGCAGTCCGTCGATGGAGAGGAAGTGGCGCAACTGACCTTGGTCGTTCAGTTGCAGCGGGCGCTTGGCGTCAATGGGCGTCATCGCGAGGGTCTCAGTTGGCGAGCGTCTGGAGTTCGAGGGTCAGCGGCGTGGTGGCGGACAATTTTATCCGCTGGTCCGTGGCCAGCGACAGGGTCGCACCGACCACATCCGGGCGCACCGGCAGGTCGCGGGCATTCAGGTCGAGCAGGCAGACCAGAGTGATGCTGGCCGGGCGGCCGTAGTCGAACAGTTCGTTCATGGCCGCGCGGATGGTGCGGCCGCTCATCAGCACGTCATCGACCAATACCAGATGCTGGCCTTCGATCTCGAACGGCAGTTCGGAGGGTTGGACCTGCGGGTGCAACCCGTTCTGGGTGAAGTCGTCGCGGTAGAACGAGACGTCGAGTATGCCCAGCGGCTCGCGATTACCCAGGCACTCCATCAGTGCCTGGGCGACCCAGACGCCGCCGGTACGGATGCCGATGAAACGCGGCTGGCTGATCTGCCGCTGATTGAGGTGGTTAATCAGCGCGCCGGCCATTTGCGGCAGGAGTTCGGCGGGGTTGGGTAGATTCATCTGAAACTCCGTGTGGGCCTGAGCCGGTGTCAGCCTGGACTGTGTTCGGCCAGCCAGCCTTCGAGCAGCAGCGCAGCAGCGAGGGCGTCGACCGGACGTTCGCGGTAGCCGTCGTGTTGTCCTTGCTGCTGGCGTTCGCCTTTGGCAGCGTAGGTGGTCAGGCGTTCGTCATGGGTATGTACGGGCAGATTGAAGCGGCCGTTGAGACGGCGGGAGAATTTTTCCGCACGTTCGCTCATCGCGCTCGGCGTGCCGTCCATATTCAGCGGCAAGCCGACGACTATGGCGTCCGGTTGCCACTCGCGGATCAAGGCTTCGACTTTCTGCCAGTCCGGCACGCCATTTTGTGCCTTGAGTACGCACAGTTCGCGGGCCTGGCCGGTAATGGCCTGACCCACGGCGACACCGATCTGTTTGCTGCCGTAGTCGAAACCCAGTAACAGGCGTAACGGTTTGCTGTTGGCGTCGGCCATCAGGCGTGTCCGGCTTGCGAGGTGAGCAGGCTGAGGTTGACCCCCAGGCGCGCTGCCGCGGCCTCCAGGCGCTGGTCGAAGGGCAGGTCGAAGAGAATGGTGCTGTCGGCAGGGCAGGTCAGCCAGGCATTGTCAGTCAGTTCGCTCTCCAGCTGTCCGGCATCCCAGCCCGCGTAGCCGAGGGTGATCAGGTATTTTTCCGGGCCGCTGCCGTCGGCAATGGCGAACAGCACGTCCTGGGAGGTGGATAGGCCCAGCTCGCCCAAGTCCAGGGTGGCCTGAAACTGAGGGCCGGCCGGGTGCAGGACGAAGCCCCTGTCGGTCTGCATCGGGCCGCCGGAGAAAATCGGCAGGTCCTGGCATTGGGCAGGGGGCTGGCTTTCCGGTCGCAGCTGTTCCAGCACATCGGCCAGGTTGAGGCCGTTCGGGCGGTTGATCACCAGGCCCATGGCGCCCTGTTCATTGTGCTCGATCAGATAAGTGACGGTCTGCGCGAAATTAGGATCGGCCATGTGCGGCATGGCAATCAGGAAGTGGTGCTTGAGGTAGCTGGGGCTGGCGTCTTTCATGTCCGTTAGCTTAAAGCTTGCGGCCTGAGGCTGGAAGTCAAAACGCAAATCGCTGTTGCTGTCAGGAGGAGCTGCGGAGGGGAGAACTGGGGTGCGTACTCAGTTACTCGATAGCCGGTCGCCGCGCTCGAAGCGCCAGGTGCGGATGATTTCCAGGCGGTCGACATCGGCCAGATCTCCGGTGAAGGGTGCGTAAGGGGCAGCCAGGCGAACGATGCGCAGTGCCGCCTGGTCGAGCAGCCGCTGGCCTGAGGACTCCAGTACCTGCACTTCGTACAAGGTGCCGTCGCGGTTGATCGACACCAACAGGCGCAAGCTGCCATAAATCTGCTTGCGCCGCGCGTCGTCCGGGTAGTTGAGGTTGCCGATGCGTTCGACCTTCTTGCGCCATTCGTCCTTGTACCAGGCCCCCTTGTCGCGCCGGGTCGAGGCAGCGTTCAGGCGGAGGATCTTCGGGCGCTTGGCGTACAGCTGGATATCCTGGGCCAGTTCGGCTTCCAGGCTGGCAATTTCCATCGACAGCTGTGCGCTGTCGAACACCGGTGCCGGGGGTGTCTGTGGCGCCGCTTTGACCTCTTCGCGCTTGACTGGGGTCTTCTGTGGCTGGGGTTTGCGGGTGGCAACCGCGGCCTTCGGCGCTTCCTGGCGGGCCGTAGGCTGTCGTGGCGCCGCAGGTGGGGTGACGCGTTTGACTTGGGTGTCCTGGAACGTCGCCTGTTCGGTGGTCTTCGGTGCTGCCTTGTGTTCCAAGGTGCCGCTGCCTTGCTGATTGTCCTGGGCGAGGAAGTCGGCCTCTTTCGGCTGCTCTTCGCTTTTGAAGGTCGACAGGGTGATTTCCAGGGTTTTGCTGACCTGGCTGGGCTCGGCCAGGGTAAAGCCCAGGCCGAGGATCAGGGCGATATGCAGTGCGGCGGCGAGAAACAGGGTGAACCCCAGGCGGTCCGCCGGGCGAATGTCGGCGGCGCTGGAGGTAAGTTTTGGGGCGGCTGCGGTCATCGCGTGTCAGGTCAGTTCAGGTTGCCACGCAGTCTGCCGAGGGCTCAGGCAAAAGTCTATGAAGCACTGCGCGCATTGAGCTTCTCGGCAATCGCATCCATCAAGCGTTCACCAATCTGCGTATCGAAGGCGGCGTCAATCTCGCGGATGCAGGTCGGGCTGGTCACGTTGATCTCGGTCAGGTGCTCGCCGATCACATCCAGGCCGACGAATAGCAGGCCTTTTTCGCGCAAGGTCGGACCCACGGCGGCGGCGATCTCACGATCGCGTTCGGTCAGCGGACGCGCCTCGCCACGACCGCCTGCGGCCAGGTTGCCGCGGGTTTCGCCGTGGGCCGGGATGCGCGCCAGGCAATAGGGGACAGGCTCACCGTCGATCATCAGGATCCGCTTGTCGCCGTCGATGATAGCCGGCAGGTAACGTTGCACCATGATCTGTTGAGTGCCGTGGACGGTCAGGGTTTCCAGAATCACCGAGAGGTTCGGATCGCCCTCGCGATGACGAAAGATCGAAGAACCACCCATGCCATCCAGGGGTTTGAGAATGATGTCACGCTGCTCTTTGGCAAACTCGCGCACAATGTCGGCCCGTCGAGTGACAATGGTTGGCGGGGTGTATTGGGGGAATTGGGTGGCAAACAGCTTTTCGTTGCAGTCGCGCAGACTCTGCGGGCGGTTGACCACCAGTACGCCGGCTTGCTCGGCTTGCTCAAGCAGATAAGTGGAGTAGACGAACTCGTTATCGAAGGGTGGGTCCTTGCGCATCAGGATCACGTCCAGCTCGGTCAACGCTACGTCGCGCTCACTGCCTAGTTCGAACCAGTGCTGCGGATCGTTGAAAACGGACAGTGGGCTGAGCCGGGCACGTGCTTCGCCTTTGGCTTGGTAGAGGTCTTGCTGCTCCATATAGAACAGTGACCAGCCGCGTGCTTGGGCGGCCAGCAACATGGCCAGCGAGCTGTCCTTTTTAAAGGCGATCTGGGCGATGGGGTCCATGACTATGCCGAGGCGGACGCTCATGGGAATTCTCCGTGAAGGACTGTAACTAAAGGCTGTCGAAACTAGCGTGTGGCGTCAGGGTGGCGCTGACAGGTCAGGCGGTCAAGGAAAAAACCTTGCACTTCCGAGGCTTATGGATTGCATCTGGAGAGTGTGCTAAAAAGGCCCGACGATTGGGTTGCAGCCCGTCGATGGTAAGGCCTCAGGCGCACTGATGTAACGCAAAAATAACGACTCACCGAGGCGATGGTAGGGCAAACATGGAACAGCATTCCGAAGGTTTGAGGGTGATGGTGATCGACGATTCGAAGACGATTCGGCGCACCGCAGAAACCCTACTAAAGAAGGTGGGTTGTGAGGTGATTACGGCCGTTGACGGCTTCGATGCCTTGGCAAAGATCGCCGATACCCACCCGAGTATCATTTTTGTCGACATCATGATGCCACGGCTAGATGGTTATCAAACCTGCGCCCTGATCAAGAACAACAGCGCTTTCAAGTCCACTCCGGTGATCATGCTGTCCTCCAAGGACGGCCTGTTCGACAAGGCCAAGGGGCGCATCGTCGGCTCCGATCAGTACCTGACAAAACCCTTCAGCAAAGAAGAGTTGCTCGGTGCGATCAAGGCCCATGTGCCCGATTTCATTCCGGTGGATCAAGCCTCCTGACGTCTGGCGGTTCAGCCCTAGACGCCTCTTCATGTATTGGGAAATACCATGGCTCGAATTCTGATTGTTGATGACTCACCGACCGAGATGTACAAGCTGACCGCCATGTTGGAGAAACATGGCCATCAAGTGCTCAAGGCGGAAAATGGCGCAGACGGCGTCGCCCTGGCGCGTCAGGAAAAACCCGATGCGGTGCTGATGGATATCGTCATGCCCGGCCTCAATGGCTTTCAGGCGACTCGCCAGTTGACCAAGGATGCCGACACCAGCCATATCCCGGTGATCATTGTTACCACCAAGGACCAGGAAACCGACAAGGTCTGGGGCAAGCGCCAGGGTGCTAAAGACTACCTGACCAAGCCGATCGATGAAGCCACGTTGCTGAAAACCCTTAATGCGGTATTGGTCGGCTGATGCCAGGCCGGTCCGCAATTAAATAACAAGAAGGCCACGGTTGGCATGTCGGACGCGCAAACACCTTTTCAAACCCTCCTCGATATCGACCAGCGTTGTCGAGCGTTGGCGGCTGGCTTGCCTTCGCAGCAGGCCACCATGCAAACCTGGAGCGGGATCGGTTTTCGTATGGGCGAGCGTCTGTTCGTCGCACCGATGGGGGAAGTCGGTGAAGTACTGCACGAGCCGCGCTATACCCTGTTGCCTGGGGTAAAAAGCTGGGTCAAAGGTGTCGCAAACGTGCGTGGCCGTTTGCTACCGGTGATGGACCTGTGTGGCTTTTTCGGCGCGGAGTTGTCGCCGCTACGCAAGCAGCGTCGGGTTCTGGTGGTCGATCACCGGGATGTCTTCGCCGGTCTGACGGTCGATGAAGTGTTCGGCATGCAACATTTTCCTGTAGATACCTTTTCCGAGCAGCTACCGTTGCTCGAGGCGTCTATTCAGCCGTTTATCCACGGGGTATTTCAACGTGAGCAAGCCTGGTTGGTGTTCAGTCCACATGCACTGGCCCAGCATCAGCGATTTCTCGACGTTGCGTATTAACAGCTTTTCGGTGGGGTCGGCATTGCCGGCCTTTTGGCGTTACATGGAAACCGTAGTGCGGTCGGTCCAGGCGGGGGCCAGATAATGAAAAAACTAAACGCAGGCAATTTATTCGCAGGTACGCGTAGCAGCACGTTGATCGCAGGACTGTTTATCGTCCTGATCGTTTCCATCGTGTTGTTGTTCGCGAACTTCGCCTATATCAACACGCAGTCCAACTACGATACGGAATACATCAGCCACTCCGGCGAACTGCGCGTTCTGTCCCAGCGTATCGCCAAGAACGCCACAGAGGCGGCGGCTGGTACTCCGGCAGCGTTCGGTCTGTTGCGCGAGGCGCGTAACGACTTCCTGACTCGCTGGGGGTATCTGACCGACGGTAACGAGGCAAGCGGCGTGCCGTCAGCTCCGGAAGCCGTACAAACGCAGATGACGGCCGTGCAGCAGGACTGGGACAGTTTGCGGCAGAACACCGACGCCATTCTGGCCAGCGAACAAACCGTTCTCTCCCTGCACCAGGTGGCCGCGACGCTCGCGGAAACCATTCCGCAGTTGCAGGTCGAGTACGAAGAAGTGGTCGACATCCTTCTCGAAAGTGGTGCGCCAGCGGCCCAGGTCTCGGTGGCCCAGCGCCAGTCGTTGCTCGCCGAACGAATCCTCGGCTCGGTGAACAAGGTACTGGCCGGTGACGAAGACTCGGTGCAGGCTGCCGATATGTTCGGTCGCGATGCCAGCCTGTTCGGTCGGGTGCTGAGCGCCATGCTCGAAGGCAACGCCGCGATGGAAATTGCCAAGGTGACCGACGGGGAAGCCCTTGAGCGTTTGGCAGAAATCTCCGAGCTGTTTGAGTTCGTCTCCGGTTCTGTGGACGAAATTCTCGAGACTTCGCCCGAGTTGTTCCAGGTTCGCGAGTCGGCGAACGTTATCTTCAGCGTGTCGCAGACTCTGCTGGATAAGGCTTCGGATCTGGCCGTCGGCTTCGACAACTTGGCTGCCGGTCGCGCCCTGAACACTGTCATCGGTTACCTTCTGGGTCTTTTGGCGCTGGCTTCGATCATCCTGATCGGCATCGTCATGGTGCGTGAAACCAGCCGTCGTTTGGCGGAAACTGCCGAAAAGAACGAACGTAACCAGACGGCGATTCTGCGACTACTCGACGAAATCGCCGACCTCGCCGACGGTGACTTGACCGTGGCCGCGACGGTAACCGAAGACTTCACCGGGGCCATCGCCGACTCCATCAACTATTCCATCGACCAGTTGCGTGACCTGGTTGCGACGATCAACCTGACCGCCGTTCAGGTAGCCGGCGCCGCCCAGGAAACCCAGGCCACTGCCATGCATCTGGCCGAAGCGTCAGAGCACCAGGCCCAGGAAATTGCCGGGGCTTCCGCGGCAATTAACGAGATGGCCGTGTCGATCGACCAGGTATCGGCGAACGCCTCGGAGTCCTCCGCGGTAGCGGAGCGCTCGGTAGCCATCGCCAACAAGGGTAACGAAGTCGTACACAACACCATCACCGGCATGGATAACATCCGTGAGCAGATCCAGGACACCTCGAAGCGGATCAAGCGCCTCGGCGAATCGTCTCAGGAGATCGGTGACATTGTAAGCCTGATCAACGACATTGCCGACCAGACCAACATTCTCGCCCTCAATGCGGCGATCCAGGCCTCCATGGCTGGTGATGCGGGCCGCGGCTTTGCCGTGGTAGCGGACGAAGTCCAGCGTCTGGCGGAACGTTCGTCGGCGGCGACCAAGCAAATCGGGGCCCTGGTCAAGACCATTCAGACCGACACCAACGAAGCGGTTATCTCGATGGAGCAGACCACCTCGGAAGTGGTGCGCGGTGCTCACTTGGCGCAGGATGCCGGGGTCGCCCTGGAAGAGATCGAGAAGGTATCCAAGACCCTCGCGGCCTTGATTCAGAACATCTCCAACGCGGCGCGCCAGCAGGCCTCTTCGGCCGGGCATATTTCCAACACCATGAACGTGATCCAGGAGATCACCTCGCAGACCTCGTCCGGTACTACGGCTACTGCCAAGAGCATTGGTAACCTGGCCAAGATGGCCAGTGAAATGCGTAAGTCGGTCTCCGGCTTTACCCTGCCGGAAGCTGGGGAGCAGGCTTAAGCCGGTGTGATGCGGCGGCCTGAAACGGTCGCCGTCCGAGGCATGCGCCGATGAGCGAGGGGCACGACATGCAGTCAGGGGGCTGGGCCTTGCAACCGGTGGTGGATATGTCCGCTACGGAGTTTCGCACCTGGCAAGGGTTGCTCGAAGAGCGTATCGGCCTGGTGCTCAATGAGCAGCGCCGGACGTTTCTGCAAATCAACCTGGCTGCCCGAATGCGTGAACTGGGGGTTACGGACTACGCCGCCTACCACCGGCAGATCATCGATGGTCCTCGGGGCGCCGTGGAATGGTCGACTTTGCTGGATCGGTTGACCGTGCAGGAGACCCGTTTCTTTCGCCATCGAGCGTCTTTCGAGGCGCTCGAGCGTTACCTGCGGGAACGCTTGGAGCTAGGGCTGGCGCGGCCCTTGGAGTTATGGAGTGTGGGTTGCTCCAGCGGTGAGGAGCCGTATTCGTTGGCGATTAGCGCTGCCGAGGTGCTGCGTGATACGCCACAGCCCGACTACTTCGGTGTGACCGGCACCGATATCAGCCTCAGCGCGCTGAGCAAGGCTCGTGAGGCTCAGTATGCCGCGCGCAAGCTGGAAGAACTGGATGCGGACTTGTGTCAGCGCTATTTCGCGCCCGAGTCCGATGGACGCTTCAAGGTAGTGCCGAGGCTGGCAGCGCGGGTGTGTTGCGCCAAGCTCAATGTACTGGAACTGGCCAAGGCGCCAATGTCCGGTATGGACGTCATTTTTTGTCAGAACTTGTTGATCTATTTTCGCCGCTGGCGGCGCCGTGAGATCCTCAACCGCCTGGCTGAATGCCTGGCGCCGGGTGGTCTACTGGTGGTGGGGGTAGGTGAAGTGGTCGGTTGGCAGCATCCGGAGTTGATCCCGGTGGCCGACACACAAGTGCTGGCGTTTACCCGCAAGGGATAGGGCTTTATGAGTGGAGTGGCTATGGGGGATCGACACGATTATGTCGCCCTGGAGTGGGTCAAGGGCGAAATTGCGGAAACCCTGAAACAGGCGCGTCAAGCCCTGGAGGGATTCGTCGAGAATCCACAGGATCCGACGCGCATGCGCTTCTGCCTGACCTATGTGCACCAGGTCCATGGCACTCTGCAAATGGTGGAGTTCTATGGAGCTGCGTTGCTTGCCGAAGAGATGGAGCAACTGGCGCAGGCGTTGATGGAAGGCCGCGTGGCTAATCTCAACGAAGCCCTGGAAGTGCTGATGCAGGCGATCCTGCAACTGCCGGTCTATCTCGATCGCATCCAGACTGCGCGTCGCGACCTGCCCATGGTCGTCCTGCCACTGCTCAACGACCTGCGGGCTGCCCGTGGCGAGAAACTGCTCTCGGAAACCAGCCTGTTCGCCCCGGACATGTCAGATCGCCTGCCGGCGCTGTCGGTCGAGTCCTTGGCCGAATTGCGCACGGTAGAACTACCGGTGCTGCTGCGCAAGCTGCGGCAGATGCTGCAAGTGGCCTTGGTCGGGGTGATCCGTAATCAGGATATGCCGACCAATCTGGGCTATATGGCGCGAGTTTTCGCGCGTCTCGAAGTCTTGTGCAAAGACGCACCACTCGGCCCGCTGTGGCGGATCGCCTCGGGAATGGTCGAGGGGCTGGCCAATGGCAGTGTAGCCAGCAGCTCCTCGGTGCGGAGCCTGATGAGTCAGGTGGATAAACAGTTGAAACGCCTGCTGGAGCAAGGCGCCGATGGTATCAATCAGCCGGCACCCGACGAGCTGATCAAGAATTTGTTGTTCTACATAGCCAAGGCGCCGGCCCAGTCGCCGCGAATTAATGCGCTGAAACAACAGTACCGCCTCGATGATGCGCTACCGGCTAGCGACATCGTGGACGAGGAGCGTGCACGCTTGGCCGGCCCTGACCGCGATGCCATGCGTTCAGTGGTCGGCGCGCTGTGTGAAGAGCTGGTGCGGGTCAAGGACAGCCTCGACCTGTTCGTGCGCAGCGATCGCAACCAGGTCGCCGAACTGGATACCTTGTTGGCACCACTCAAGCAAATCGCCGATACCCTGGCGGTTCTCGGTTTCGGTCAGCCGCGCAAAGTGATCGTCGACCAGATCGATGTGGTTCACGGCCTGGCCTGCGGCCAGCGAGAGCCGAGTGACGCGGTGCTGATGGATGTGGCCGGTGCGCTGCTCTACGTCGAGGCAACCCTGGCCGGCATGGTTGGTCCGGCAGAAGAGGGCGGCCGTGAAGAGAGCCACCTGCCGACCACCGACGTGGCGCAGATCCACCAACTGGTGATCAAGGAAGCGCGCAGCGGCCTGGAGCAGGCCAAAGACGCGATCATCGAGTTTATTGCCTCGCAGTGGAACCACGAACACCTGGCGCGCGTCCCCGAGCTATTGACTCAGGTCCGCGGCGGCTTGGCGATGATTCCGTTAGAGCGTGCAGCCGCGCTGCTGAAGGCCTGCAACCGCTACATTGTCGAGCAGTTACTGGCGCGCAAGGCCGTGCCTAACTGGCAGAACCTCGACACCTTGGCCGATGCCATTACCAGCGTCGAGTATTACCTGGAGCGACTGGCCGAAGACAATTCGAGCCAGGGCGACCTGATTCTCGATGTGGCCGAAGAGAGCCTGGAAGCACTGGGCTACCCGTTGAAAGATAAGCCGTCTATTCTCGATCGCGTCGAGTCGCAGGCAGACGCAGCGGCGCCGCTCGCCGATCCGCTGGACGATATCGAAGTCCTCTCCGATGAGCCGGCCGGAACTTTAGCGGATGAGGCTGCTGAGGCACCGACTGCGGAGCATTCGGAGTCGTTCGCTGTAGAGCCGCTGGAGCGCCCGAGTAACGCCGATGCTGAGCTCGACGCACTGGCCGCTGAAGACGAGGTGACGGCCGGTAACGCCGGCAGCTCGAACCTGGAGTCGTTAGATACCGAGCTCGAGTTGATCGATTTCGATGCCGAGCCATCAGCCAGCGACACGTTACCAGCCCAAGGGCTGAATGAAGCGCAGACAAGCGCTTCGAACGGCACTGATATGCAGCTGGAAGAGTTCAGCCTTGACGACCTTGACAGCCCTGAGCATTGGGATGAAGCCGAACTGGCAGCCATGCAGTTGCCGGAAGTCGAGTTGCCGAGTGCCCAGCCAGTCGTGGATGAAGAGCCTCTGACCGAGGAACAGCCGCTGTCGATGGCCGATGTGATGGCCGCGCCGACGCAGGCGATCAATCCGCCGGCGCAGGACATTCCACCGAGCCTGCTGCCGCCGCCGGCCGATGAAGAGCCAATAGACGAAGAGCTGCTGGAGGTCTTTGTCGAAGAAGCGGGCGAAGTGCTGGAGACCATTGCCGAGTATTTACCGCAATGGTGCGCGAATACCGATGACAAAGAGGCTCTGAGCGAAGTACGCCGCGCGTTCCATACACTCAAAGGCAGTGGCCGCATGGTTCGCGCGCTGGTCATCGGCGAGTTGGCCTGGTCGATTGAGAACCTGCTCAACCGGGTGCTGGAACGCAGCATTGAACCTGGGGCCGAGGTCCAGCAAGTGATTGCCGACGTAGTGGCGCTGATGCCGGCACTGGTCGATGAGTTCGCCTCGAACGCACAGCGCCAGCGGGATGATGTCGACCTGCTCGCCGCTACTGCCCATGCGCTGGCCAAAGGCCAGAGCCTTCCTAGGCAAGACGCTCCGGCTGCTCAGCTAGCCGATCCAGCGGGTGAAGTAGCAGCTGTTGCGACTGTTGAGGACGGCGTAGAAGCGCTTGATCCGCAACTGCTGGAGATTTTCCGTAATGAGGCAGAGTCCCATCTCGACACGCTGGTAGGGTTTCTGGCCGATTGCGCTCAGGAACTACCGCAGCCGGTGACTGACAACCTGCAGCGTGCCTTGCATACGCTCAAGGGCAGTGCCTACATGGCCGGAATTCTGCCGGTGGCCGAGATCGCCGCACCGCTGGAAAAGCTGGTCAAAGAGTTCAAAGCCAACCTGATTCCTATGGATCTGGCTGAGGCGGAGCTATTGAGCAGCGCTGAACATCTGTTCCGCAGCGGCCTGGAGCAGTTGGACAACCAACCGTTGGCGCCGTTGTCGGGGGCTCCGGAATTCCTTGAGCGCACGCAGAAGCTACACCAGGATCGTTTGGACACTGCGCTGAGCAACCGCCAGAACGAGCAAGGCGAACACCGCGACCCGCAACTGATCAGCATCTTCCTCGCCGAGGGCATGGACATTCTCCTGGATGCCGAAGAGTTGCTGCGCCGTTGGCGTGAGCATCCGTCCGAGCGCCAGGAGCTCAGTGCCTTATTGGAGGAGCTGACCACCCTGGGGCGGGGTGCGGACATGGCCGAGCTACCGCAGATCGACGAGCTCTGCGAGGCCTTGCTCGACCTTTATGGCGCCGTTGAAGAGGGCCGCTTGGCGGTCAGTGAGCGCTTCTTCAGTGAAGTCGAACTGGCCCATGAGGCGCTGATCAGCATGATGGATCAGGTCGCTGCCGGCCTGCAGGTCAGTGCTCAGCCTGAGTGTGTCGACGCGCTACGCAGCTTGCTCGATGAGGCGCTGGATCCGAGCGCGTTGGCGCTGCTGTCCACCACCGGCGACTCGGGCATGCAGATAGTCGAGCTGGATGCCGCTACCGCAGCGCTTGAACAGGCTCTGTGGGAGTCGGACGGTGAGACCGAGGTGCTCTCGCAAATCGACCAGCAGGTCGATGAAGATGTCCAGAATGATGCAGTTTCCGCTCCCGTGCTCGATGCCACGGCGCTTTCCGCGCCCAGTGCGGATGAAGCGTTGGACGAGGAAATGGTGACGATTTTCCTCGAAGAGGCGGTGGATATCTTGGAGAGTGCGGGCCAGGCGCTGGAGCGCTGGCTTGCCGAACCTGATAATAGGGCGGCGCTATCGTCCTTGCAGCGCGACCTGCACACCCTCAAAGGCGGTGCGCGGATGGCCGAGATTCGTCCGATTGGCGACCTCGCCCACGAACTGGAGTCGCTGTACGAAGGCTTGCTGGATCGCCGTTACAGCCATTGTCCCGAGCTCGCCGAGTTGCTGCAGCAAAGTCATGATCGACTGACTCAACTGCTCGAACTGTTGCAAAAGCGGGTCGAACTGCCGCTGCCATTGGAGTTGATCGAGGCAATTCGTACCTTCCGCGAAGTCGGCAGGCAAGGCTTGTCGAGTGCGATGGCTCTGCCTGAGGCTGAATTAGAAGCCGAAGCCGAAGCCGAAGCCGAAGCCGAAGCCGAAGCCGAAGCCGAAGACGAAGACGAAGCCGAAGACGAAGACGAAGCCGAACTGAGTCTGGAAGAAGAGCTGCCGACGACTGTTGAGGTCGAAGCCGAGATAGACCCCGAAGCGCTCGACCTGAGCATGGCGGCCGATGCCGCCGAACTGCAGCCATCAGGGTTGGAACCGATTTGTGAGCAAGCGGCCGAGCCGGCAGTAGAGGATGAGCGCGACCCTGAGTTGGTCGAAATCTTCCTCGAAGAAGGGCTAGAGATTATTGACAGCTCCGGTGCCGCCCTGCAGCGCTGGATGGATGACGTCGACAACAGCCTCGAGCTGGAAGCCCTGCTGCGCGACCTGCACACCCTCAAGGGGGGGGCACGAATGGCGGAAGTTGGCGAAATCGGCGATCTCGCCCATGAGCTGGAGTTTCTCTATGAGGGGCTCAGTGGCGGGCGCTTACGTGCCAGTGCTGATTTGTTCGGCTTGCTTCAGGCCTGTCACGACAGCTTAGCGGAGATGCTTGAGGCTTTGCGCGATAAGCGCGCTATACCGAGTGGCGACTCGCTAATTGCGACGATCAAGCGTTTCCGCGCCAATCCGGATGAGCAACTGAGTATGCCGTCCGCGGTTCAGCTCAAGGCCGCTGCCGAAGGCCAGGACGATGCCGAGCCGGATATCCTCGAGATATTCCTGGAAGAGGCCGATGACCTGCTGGAGGCCATGGAGACTGCCATCGGCCGTTGGGAGGGTAACCGTGGGGAAGGCGCGGCGGTCGATGACATGCTGCGTATTCTGCATACTCTCAAGGGTGGCGCGCGCCTGGCCGGGCAGAGACGACTGGGCGATCTGACCCATGATCTGGAGCAACATCTGACCGAGGCCCAGGCAAACGGTGCGCCCTGGCCGGAAAGTCTGGCCCTGGATGTACAGTCTGGATTCGAAGGGCTGCAGAAAGAGCTCGACCAGCTGCGCCAGCGTCTGCAAAACAGCCAGGTCGCTGACACTGCAGCCCCGTCTGCTGGCGAAGGGGTGGTCAAGCCCGCACCGGCTGTCACGCCGGGGCTGGTGGCACCAATTGTCGCCGCCAGCGCTATGCCAGCCGAAGAGTTGGTGGAGAAGGTTCTGCCGTTCGTTCGTCGTGCCCAGGAGGCCGCCCAGGAAACCGCCGCTCGCCGAGCGCCACAAGAGCTGGTCAAGGTACCGGCGGAGTTGCTGGAGGGCCTGGTCAATCTGGCCGGTGAAACCTCGATCTTCCGTGGTCGGGTTGAGCAGCAGGTCAGTGACTTCGGCTTCACCCTGAGCGAGATGGAATCGACCATCGATCGTGTGCGCGATCAGCTGCGTCGTCTGGATATTGAGACTCAGGCGCAAATTATCAGCCGCTACCAAGCCGAGGCCGAGCGTTCGGGCTACGAAGATTTCGACCCCTTGGAAATGGACCGACACTCGCAGCTGCAGCAGCTTTCGCGCGCACTGTTCGAGTCGGCGTCCGACTTGCTCGATTTGAAAGAAACACTGGCGGCGCGCAACCGCGACGCGGAAACCCTGTTACTGCAGCAGGCACGGGTCAATACCGAGCTGCAAGAGGGCCTGATGCGCACTCGCATGGTGCCGTTCGACCGCCTGCTGCCACGCTTGCGACGTATCGTTCGGCAGGTCGCCGGCGAGCTGGGCAAGCAGGTGGAGTTCGTCGTTGGCAACGCTGAAGGCGAGATGGACCGTGCCGTACTTGAGCGTATTGTGGCGCCGCTGGAGCACATGTTGCGTAACGCGGTCGATCACGGCATCGAGTCGAGCGAGGTGCGGCGTACTAGCGGCAAGTCTGAGCAGGGCACGATTCGCCTGAGCCTGGGGCGTGAGGGCGGCGATATTGTCCTGACTCTGGCCGATGACGGCGGCGGCATCAAGCTGGATGCGGTGCGCCGAAAAGCCATCGAGCGAGGCTTGATGGACCAGGAGTCGGACCTGACCGACCATGAAATTCTCCAGTTCATTCTTGAGGCCGGCTTCTCTACGGCCGAGCAGGTTACGCAGATTTCCGGGCGCGGCGTCGGCATGGATGTGGTGCACTCCGAGGTCAAACAGCTCGGTGGTGCGATGAGCATCGACTCGGTCCTGGGCGCCGGAACCACCTTCACGATCCGCCTGCCGTTCACCGTGTCGGTCAACCGCGCGTTGATGGTGCTGTCCGGCGAAGACCTGTACGCCATTCCGCTGAATACCATCGAAGGCATCGTGCGGGTTTCACCCTACGAGCTGGAGGCCTACTACGCGCCGGATGCGCCACGTTTCGAGTATGCCGGCCAGGCGTATGAGTTGCGTTACCTGGGCGACTTGCTGAACAACGGCCAGCAACCCAAGTTGATCGGCCAGAGCCTGCCGTTGCCAGTGATTCTGGTGCGCTCGAGTGAGCACGCCGTGGCAGTGCAGGTCGACTCGCTGGCTGGCTCGCGCGAAATCGTGGTGAAGGGGTTGGGGCCGCAGTTCGCCGGAGTGCATGGTATTTCTGGGGCGACCATCCTCGGTGACGGTCGGGTGGTGGTGATTCTCGACCTGTTGGCGACTATCCGCGTATTGCACGCGCACTTGCAGAGCCAGTTGCAGCCACGCCTGGCCAGCAGAGTGGCGACTGAGGCAGAAGTCGAGGCGGATCGCCCGACACTGGTCATGGTCGTGGATGATTCGGTGACCGTGCGTAAAGTCACCAGCCGCTTACTGGAACGCAACGGGATGAACGTACTGACGGCCAAGGATGGGGTGGATGCAATCGCCCAGTTGCAGGAGCACAAGCCCGACATCATGTTGCTGGACATCGAGATGCCGCGGATGGACGGTTTCGAGGTGGCGACCCTGGTGCGTCACGACGAACGTCTGAAAGACTTGCCGATCATCATGATCACCTCACGTACCGGTGAGAAACACTACGAGCGGGCGATGACCATCGGGGTCAACGAGTACCTGGGTAAGCCCTATCAGGAGTCGCTGTTGCTGGACACCATTGGACAATTAGTGGGTCGCCACCCGGTCAAACGCACATGAGTGAAAAAAGCGCGGCACGGATTGCAATAATTGCCGACACTTCCCTGCAGCGCCATGTGCTGCAACAGGCCTTGTCCGGCAGTGGCTATCAGGTGGTGCTCAACAGCGATCCTGCGCGCCTGGATGAAGAAACCTTGGGCGCCTGCGAGGTCGATCTGTGGCTGGTCGATCTGGCTCAATCGGATGATTCACCGCTGGTCGACAGTCTGCTCGAGAGCACGTCTGCGCCGGTGCTGTTTGGCGAAGGTCATGCGCCGGAGCGGCATTCGGAGAATTATCCACGCTGGGAGCGTCGTTTATTCGGCAAACTGAAAAAGCTGGTCGGTGATCCCTCGCAAGCGGTAGGGCCTAGCCTGCAAGCCTTGCTTGCCGAGGCTCAGCGCCCGGCGCGCTTGGAACTCCCGGCGGTACTTGCTGCGACTCCACTGGTGGCGGGCGAGCCTGCTCGGCAGGTCTGGCTATTGGCGGCTTCTCTCGGCGGCCCGGCTGCGGTCAAAGCCTTTCTCGATGCCCTGCCGGGTGGTCTGCCGGTAGGCTTTGTCTACGCCCAGCATATCGACGCCAGTTTCGAGTCGGCATTGCCGCAGGCCGTCGGTCGACACAGTCAGTGGCACGTCAACCCTGCGCGGCACGGTGACCTGGTGCGCTGCGGGGAAGTGGTGGTGGCACCGATCAAGCACGAGCTGGGTTTTGCCGAGGATGGCTGCATGCAACTCGCTGAACGCGGCTGGCCTGAGCCCTATAGCCCCTCGATCGATCAGATGATGCTCAATCTGGCCCAGTGCTTTTCTGGATTGTGCGGTGTCATTGCCTTCAGTGGTATGGGTAGTGATGGCAGCGCCGCGGCGGCATATGTGCGCCGCCAAGGTGGCACAATCTGGACCCAGCGTGCCGACTCCTGCGTCTCCTCGAGTATGCCGGACAGCCTGCGCGAGGGGGGCTACAGCAGTTACAGCGCCGACCCGCGCGAGCTGGCCGAAGCCCTGGTCAATCACCTGGCCGAGCAGTGCAGTTAATTTCCGGCGCAGCCCGGTATAGGACATTTTCATGAGCCAAGCCGTAGCCTCCACCAATACTGTCAGCAGCCTCACAGGCCTGCTGGTGCCGTTGGCCGACCGCACTCTGTTGCTGCCCAACGTAGCGGTTGCCGAACTGATTCCCTACCGTGCGCCGCAAGTTACGCAAGGCATGCCAGCCTGG
Source organism: Pseudomonas taeanensis MS-3 (assembly GCF_000498575.2). Taxonomy (GTDB): domain Bacteria; phylum Pseudomonadota; class Gammaproteobacteria; order Pseudomonadales; family Pseudomonadaceae; genus Aquipseudomonas; species Aquipseudomonas taeanensis. The sequence continues at coordinate 284,167 of NZ_AWSQ01000001.1, read as the reverse complement.
TTTCTCGGCCAGGTTGCTTGGCGCGACTTGCGCTTGCCGTTGTTGTCGTTCGAGGCGGCATCTAATGGACAGGCGCAGATCGGACCAGGTGCGCGGGTGGCGGTGATCAATGCGCTCGGTGGACGCTCAGAGGTAAAGTTCATCGCCCTGCTGGTGCAAGGTATCCCGCGGTCGCTGAAAGTGGGGGCCGACCTGGTGCGCGCCGATGCGCCACTCGCACCGTTGGAACTGGATGCCGTAAGCATCGGTGAGGATGTGCTGAAGATCCCCGATTTGATTGGATTGGAGCAGTTGCTGGCAGATGCCGGATTGATCTGACAGGCGCCACATAAAAAAGCCCCGCCTGCCGAACGGCCCTGATTAGGGGCGAGCGGCAGGCGGGGCTTTTTAGTTCAGCGGTTTAGCGAGCGCTTTCTGGCTGCGCGCCGGGAAGCGGCTGTTCGATAGCGTCGGGTGTGGCCGCTGGTTTCTGGTCGGTCCAGAAGTCGGCATTCTTGATGCCGAGCTTCTCGGGATCGAAGACCGGGTCGAGACCCTGCTTCTTCTGCTCCTCGTAGTCCTTCAGGCAGGTGTAGGCCACCTTGTGCAGCAGCAGGATGGCGCCGATGTTCAGCCAGGCCATGAGGCCAACACCCAGGTCGCCCAGGCCCCACGCCAGGTCGGCGGTTTTCACGGTGCCGTAGACGCTAGCTGCGATGATGCCGAACTTAAGCAGCGGCGCCAGCCAAGGACGATCTACCTTGCGGGTGAGGTAGGCGATGTTGGTTTCGGCAATGTAGTAATAGGCGAGGATGGTAGTGAAGGCGAAGAAGAACAGAGCGATGGCGACGAAGTAGGAGCCGAAGCCTGGCATGATGTTCTCCATCGCGTTCTGTACGTAGCCCGGACCTGCGGCGACGCCGGCGATGCCGGTGAACAGCGCTTCACCGTCGGCACCCTGCACGTTGTACTGGCCGGTTACCAGCAGCATGAAGGCGGTAGCGGAGCAGACGAACAGGGTGTCGATGTAGACCGAGAAACCCTGTACCAGGCCCTGTTTGGCCGGGTGGCTGACGGCCGCGGCGCTGGAGGCGTGCGGACCGGTACCCTGGCCGGCTTCGTTGGAGTACACGCCGCGTTTGACGCCCCACATGATGGCCTGGCCGAGGATGGCGCCGAACCCGGCTTGCAGGCCGAAGGCGCTCTTGAAGATCAGGGCGATCACATCAGGCAGTTGCTCGATGTGCAGCATGACAATCACACAGGCGACGATGATGTAGCCCAGCGCCATGAAGGGCACGACGACCTGGGTGAAGGAGGCGATGCGCTTGACTCCACCGAAGATGATCATGCCGAGCATGATTGCCAGCACCGCCGCAGTGGTGTTGGGGTGGATGTCCATGGCGTTCTGCAAGCCGGAGCCGATGGAATTGGCCTGTACGCCTGGCAGCAGCAGGCCACAGGCGAAGATGGTGACGATGGCGAAGGTCACCGCGTACCACTTCATGCCCAGGCCTTTCTCGATGAAGAAAGCCGGACCACCGCGGTGCTGGCCGCGAACCTCTTCCTTGTAAACCTGGCCGAGGGTGGACTCGACAAAGGCCGAGCTGGCGCCGAGGAAGGCGACCATCCACATCCAGAACACTGCACCCGGACCACCGAAGGTGATGGCGGTAGCAACGCCGGCAATGTTACCGGTACCCACGCGCCCAGCGAGGGTCATGGTCAGCGCCTGGAAGGAGGTGATGCCATTGCTGTCGGTGCGGCCGGCGAATATCAGGCGTGCCATTTCACGGAAATGACGAATCTGCAGGAAGCGGCCACGCAGACTGAAATACAGGCCGACACCCAGGCACAGATAAATCAGTGCCGGACTCCAGATGAGGCCGTTGAGGTAATTAACCAGTTCATTCATACAGTACTCCTCGGGCCCAGGGTGTGCGGCGACCTCCTTTTGGGAAAGGCGCATGCCCCTGGCGAATTATTATTGGAGAGAGGTTCGGCGCGGTGAGCACCGGTCTCGGCAAGTGCAATGTGCGGGGTGGACCGCGGCTCGCAATTGGGGTGCAGAGGATGCCAGAGGCGGGCGGCCTTGCCACCCCAAAAAATCACATCTTGTTACATCAAGGCGACAGGAACTTATGAAAAGTCGCCCCAGAGCTGCTGGGCGACCGCCAGGGCCACCACTGGCGCGGTCTCGGTGCGCAGCACGCGTGGGCCAAGCCGGGCGGCGTGGAAACCTTGGGCTTTGGCTTTGTCCACTTCGGCTTCTGTCAGGCCGCCTTCAGGGCCAATGAGGAAAGCCAATGACTGCGGTCGAGCGTGGCTGGCCAGGGGCTCGGCGACCGGGTGCAGGACCAGTTTCAGTTCGGCGTCGAGCTGCTGCAGCCAGTCGTCCAGGCCAATCGGCGCATGGATAAGCGGAATCGTCGAGCGGCCACACTGTTCGCAGGCGCTGATCGCTATTTGACGCCAGTGGGCCATGCGCTTGTCGGCGCGTTCGTCTTTCAACCTCACCTCGCAGCGTTCGCTGACAATCGGGCTGATCTGGTTGGCGCCCAGCTCCGTGGCCTTTTGGATCGCCCAATCCATGCGCTCGCCGCGTGACAGGCCCTGCCCCAGGTGGATCTGCAGTGGCGATTCGGCCAGCCCTGGGAAGGCTTCGCTGAGTTCGACGCAGACGCGCTTCTTGCCTACCTCAATCAGCTCGCCCAGGTATTCCTGGCCGCTGCCGTCGAACAGTTGCACGGCGTCACCGGTCGCATGCCGCAGCACGCGAGCGATGTAGTGGGCCTGGGCTTCCGGTAGCGTATGTTGGCCGAGGGCGAGAGGAGCGTCGATAAAGAAACGGGATAGGCGCATAAGGGGCGAACCTGGGTCAAAGGCGCAAATTCTAGCGGCAGGCTGCTTCCTGCGCACCGATATCCGTAGGGTGGTTAACCCGGGTCGCGAAAGCCCGGATACAGGGTGTTGCCTACGGCCACGCTTACCGAGTCGCGGGTGGCGATATCAATGCCTTCGCTGGCCACCTCGGCTAGAAAGTCGATCTGTTCCGGGCTGATCACATAAGGCGGCAGGAAGTACACCACGCTGCCCAGCGGGCGCAGTAGCGCACCGCGTTCGAGGGCATGCTGATAGACTTTCAGGCCCCTGCGCTCCTGCCAGGGATAGGCCGTCTTGCTGGTCTTGTCCTGGACCATCTCGATGGCCAGGGCCATGCCAGTCTGGCGCACCTCGGCGACATGCGGGTGATCGGCCAGGTGTGCGGTGGCGCTGGCCATGCGTGCGGCCAGGGCTTTGTTGCGTTCGATGACGTCGTCCTGCTCGAAGATGTCCAGGGTCGCCAGTGCCGCGGCACAGGCCAATGGGTTGCCGGTGTAGCTGTGCGAATGGAGGAAGGCGCGCAGGGTCGAATAGTCGTCGTAGAACGCCTGATACACCTGGTCGGTAGTCAGGCAGGCGGCGAGCGGCAGGTAACCGCCGGTCAGCGCCTTGGACAGGCAGAGGAAGTCCGGGCGGATGCCGGCCTGTTCGCAGGCGAACATCGTTCCGGTCCGGCCGAAACCGACGGCGATTTCGTCATGGATCAGGTGTACGCCGTAACGGTCGCAGGCCTCGCGTAGCAGCTTGAGGTAGACCGGGTGGTACATGCGCATGCCGCCTGCGCCCTGAATCAAGGGCTCGACGATGACCGCTGCCACCTCGTGGTGGTGCTCGGCCAGGCATTGCTCCATGTGGGTGAATATGGCGCGCGAGTGCGCCTCCCAGCTCATGCCCTCGGGCCGGTGGTAGCAATCCGGGCTCGGCACCTTGAGGGTATCCAGCAACAAGGCCTTATAGGTGTCGGTGAACAGCGCGACATCGCCAACCGACATGGCTGCCACGGTTTCGCCGTGGTAACTGTTGCTCAGGGTGACGAAGCGTTTCTTTGCCGGTTGGCCGACGTTGAGCCAGTAGTGAAAGCTCATCTTCAGCGCGACTTCGATGCAGGACGAGCCGTTGTCGGCGTAGAACACTCGATCCAGGCCCGCTGGGGTGAGCTTGACCAGGCGCTCGGAGAGCTCGATCACCGGTGCATGACTGAAGCCTGCGAGCATCACGTGTTCCAGCTGATCGACCTGATCCTTGATGCGTTGATTGATGCGTGGGTTGGCATGGCCGAATACGTTGACCCACCAGGAGCTGACTGCATCGATGTAGCGCTTACCGTCGAAGTCTTCCAGCCACACACCGTCGCCGCGCTTGATCGGCACCAGCGGTAACTGCTCATGGTCCTTCATCTGCGTACAGGGGTGCCAGAGCACGCTCAGGTCGCGTTGCATCCAGTGGTCATTCATGCTCATCGAAACGCTCTCCCAATCATCTGCGGCAAGCCTACCAGATGCGTCGCTGCCGAGGTACGACACGCCTGACGCGCAGAAGAACCGTGCGCGTGGCTAGGCTCATCACTACTTGGCTCGGGGGTATTCGAGGGTGCCTGACTGAACTGCTGCTGATGTCGCGGCATCCAGTCGAGGCGTCAGGATGTCAGGTGTAGAGATCGTATTTCTTGATATTTCGTAGCGAAATTTTTCGCTTTTCATCGATAGATTTGTTGCTAGGCTTGCTCTCCTTTGGTTACTACCGGCTACTGGTAACAGAGCCTTTATATGGAGCCTCGTAATGCAGTGGCGAAACTCCTCCGCCCGTTACGGTGCAGTCAGCATTCTGCTGCACTGGCTAGTGGCCTTGGCGGTGTTCGGTTTGTTCGGTCTGGGGTACTGGATGGTCGAGCTGGACTATTACAGTGGCTGGTATAAAACCGCGCCCGATATCCACAAGAGCATCGGCATTTTGCTGTTTTTCGTCATGCTCGTACGCATGCTCTGGCGCGGGTTCAGCCCATCGCCGAGCAGCCTGCCAGAGCATGGCCGCTTGACCCGTCTCGGCAGTAAGTTCGGCCACGCGTTTCTGTACCTGGGGCTGTTCGTGCTGATGCTGTCCGGCTACCTGATTTCCACCGCCGAAGGGCGTGGCATCAGCGTGTTCGGCTTGTTCGAGGTGCCGGCGACCCTGACCAGTATTCCCGACCAGGAAGATATTGCCGGCCTGGTGCACGAATACCTGGCCTGGGCACTGGTGGTTTTTGCCGGCATCCATGCGCTAGCAGCGCTGAAACACCACTTTATTGACCGAGACCGCACCTTGCTGCGCATGTTCGGTCGTTGATATCCGTTTAAGCCTTTTCCCCAGGCAAGTGGGATACCCCGCGGCCTGACTGTACGACCTCTCAAGGAGAATGTTCCATGCTGAAGAAAACCCTCGCCACACTGGTCCTAGGTACTGCGCTGCTGGGTGCAGGCTCTGCGATGGCCGCCGACTACGCCATCGACACCGAAGGTCAGCATGCCTTCGTCAACTTCAAGATCAGCCACCTGGGTTACAGCTGGTTGTATGGCAGCTTCAAGGATTTCGATGGCAGCTTCAGCTTCGATGAAAAGAACCCTGAAGCCAGCAAGGTCAATGTCACGCTGAATACCAAAAGCGTCGACACCAACCATGCCGAGCGCGACAAGCACATCCGTAGCGGTGATTTCCTCAACGTCGACAAACATCCGACTGCGACCTTCGCCTCGACTGCGGTGAAATCCACCGGCGAAGGCACGGCCGACATCAGCGGTAACCTGACGCTTAATGGCGTGACCAAGCCGGTGGTCATCGCTGCCACCTTCATTGGCCAGGGCGATGACCCGTGGGGCGGCTATCGTGCCGGTTTCAGCGGCAGCACCACGCTCAAGCTGAAAGACTTCGATATCCAGAAAGACCTCGGCCCAGCTTCTCAAGAAGTCGAGCTGATCATTTCGGTGGAAGGTGTTCGTCAGTAAGCTCATTTTGCTGCAACAAAAACGCCGACCCTGAGGTCGGCGTTTTACTGTGCGGCTGACAACCCCCGGCGAAGGCCGGGGTCTTCAGTGCTGCAGCTTAGCTGTCGCGGTTACGCGTCAGCAGGGCTGGTTTCTCGCCGCGTGGGCGGCTGCTCTGCAACTGGTCGAGTTGCTCCGGGGTCGGCAGGCGGTCACTACGTGAGCCTTTATGCACGATCACCGGTTGCTTGTCGCGGGCGCTTTTGACCGCAGGCTCCTGACGCGGCAGTTCGTCGCGGTTGAGCGAGGTGCTGCTGTCGCGCGGTGGGCGCGCGCGGCCGGAGCCGTTACGACCCTGGCCGCCCGAACCTTGGCGTTTGCCTTGGCCTGCACCAGCACCGCCACCCGCATTGCTGCGCGGGCCTTTGCCCTGACTGCGAGGCTGGCCAGCACCATTGCCGGTCGCCGCAGCACCTGGCCGACGGCCACGATTCTGCTGCTTGTTCTGGTTCGGGCTGACGTAGTCGACACGGTTGCCAAAATTGTCGATCTCGTCATCACGGAACTCGTCGGGTGCGCGATCCGGTGGCAGGGTGGGCACGGCCGCTGCAGTTGGTGCTGCAGGGCGAGCTGCACGGGGCTGCTGCTGGCGCCCCGGCTGAGCTTTAGCCTTGCCGCTGTCCTTGCCTTTGTCCTTGCGGCCGCCACCGTGACGTTCGCCGCTTGGGCTGCCGCCACGCGGTTGGCGCGGCTTTTGCGGCTCGCGTACTTCCGGGCGTTCGGCCTCGACTGTGCTGGCATCGAAACCCATCAGGTCGCCGTCGGCGATTTTCTGCTTGGTCATCCGCTCGATGCCGCGCAGCAGTTTTTCTTCATCGGGTGCGACCAACGAAATCGCTTCGCCACTGCGCCCGGCACGGCCAGTGCGGCCGATACGGTGTACGTAGTCTTCCTCGATATTCGGCAGCTCGAAGTTGACCACGTGAGGCAGCTGGTCGATGTCCAGGCCACGCGCGGCGATGTCGGTGGCGACCAGAATGCGCATTTTGTTCGACTTGAACTCGGCCAGGGCCTTGGTGCGGGCATTCTGGCTCTTGTTGCCGTGGATCGCCACGGCCGGCAAGCCGTGCTTGTCGAGGTACTCGGCAAGACGGTTGGCGCCATGCTTGGTACGGGTGAACACCAGCACCTGTTCCCAGGCACCTGCGGTGATCAGGTGGGCCAGCAGAGCGCGCTTGTGGCTGGCCTGGGTGCGGAATACGCGCTGTTCGATGCGCTCGACCGTGGTGTTCGGCGGCGTGACTTCGATGCGTTCCGGGTTGTGCAGCAGCTTGCCCGCGAGGTCGGTGATGTCCTTGGAGAAGGTCGCCGAGAACAGCAGGTTCTGGCGCTTGGCCGGCAGGCGCGAGAGAACCTTCTTTACGTCATGGATAAAACCCATGTCGAGCATGCGGTCGGCTTCGTCGAGTACCAGGATCTCGACGTGGCTCAGGTCGACGCAGCCTTGTCCGGCCATGTCGAGCAAGCGGCCCGGGCAGGCGACCAGAACATCGACGCCTTTGGCCAGGGCTTGCACCTGGGGATTCATGCCGACGCCACCGAAGACGCAGGCGCTGACGAATTTCAAATCGCGGGCATAGACCTTGAAGCTCTCATGCACCTGGGCGGCCAGTTCGCGGGTGGGAGTCAACACCAGCACGCGCGGTTGTTTAGGGCCATGGCGATGTTCGCGATCCGGGTGACCGTTGGGGAACAGTCGTTCGAGAATCGGCAGGGCGAAGCCGCCAGTCTTACCTGTACCCGTCTGGGCCGCCACCATCAGGTCACGACCTTGCAACACGGCGGGAATGGCCCGCAGTTGCACCGGCGAGGGTTGGGTGTAGCCGACGGATTCGACCGCACGGACTAAAGCCTCGGAGAGACCGAGGGAGGCAAAGGACATGTGAAATCCTGTCTAGTGAGGGCGAGGCCCTATGGGGTGTATTGCCTGGCTTGAATCGCGCGTTTGGGGGGGCGCAATCCCGTCCGGTACTGCTGACCACTGGGGGCTAGCATCCGGGCGCAAGCCTGGCGGGAAGGCCCGAGTATAACAGAGCGACGCTAATGTGCAGCTATTTGGCTGCTAAACGGCGCAATCGACTACTCAAAGATGGCATGGGCGCTGCTGTGCTGTGACGGGGGAGCGCGCGGCATAGGCCGCTGTGGTCATCGATAGCGGCGCGAATCAGACACGGTTGCCGCTGCCGCGTTGGCGGGCCTGTTGCAACAGACTGGCGGCGATTTCCTCGAGAGGTTTGACCTCATCGGCAGCACCCAGCGCCACCGCCTCGCGAGGCATGCCGTAGACTACGCAGCTGGCCTCGTCCTGAGCGAGAGTGTGGGCGCCTGCTTCGCGTAGCTGCTTCATGCCGCTGGCGCCATCTTTGCCCATGCCCGTCAGCAATGCGGCTATCACGTTGCGCCCGGCGCAGCGGGCCAGCGAACGAAACATCGGGTCGACGGCGGGGCGGTGACCATGTTCGGCAGGGCCCTGATCCAGGCGCACTATATAGTTGGCGCCTGAGCGCTCGACCAGCAGATGGTAGCCGCCGGGGGCGATGTAGGCGTGGCCGGGAAGGATGCGCTCGCCGCCCTGGGCTTCGCTGACGCGGATATGGCACATGCGATCCAGGCGCTCGGCGAACGAGCGGGTGAAGCCGGCAGGCATGTGTTGGGTGATGACGATCCCGGGACTGTTGGCAGGCATCTGCAACAGCACGTGCTTGATCGCTTCGGTGCCGCCGGTGGAAGCGCCGATGGCGATGACCTTCTCGGTACTCAGCAATGGTGCGTGCAGGGGTGCGCTGGACGTCTGCCCAGGGGCGCAACGGATCCGCTTGATACTGGCGTGACGAGCGACTTTGATTTTGTGGCAGATCAATTCGGCATAGACCTGCATGCCTTCGCGGATGCCGAGTTTGGGCTTGGCGACGAAGTCCACTGCCCCCAGCTCCATGGCGCGAAAGGTGGCTTCGGCCCCGGCTTCGGTCAGTGAGGAAATCATCACTACAGGCGTTGGGCGAGCGGCCATGAGCTTTTCCAGAAAACTCAGGCCATCCATGCGCGGCATTTCGATGTCGAGGGTGATCACCTCGGGAGCAAACTCTTTGACCATGTCTCGTGCGACATAGGCATCAGGAGCGCAACCGACGCAGCTGAGTGCGGGGTCGCTGTCGATGATTTCCTTGAGCAGGGCACGGATCAGCGCCGAGTCGTCAACCACCAGCACCTTGATCGGCATAGCGCTCTCCTAGAACAGTTCGACGGCGCCAGCTACGCGCGCTTTCTTGATTTTCATGCTGTATTCCTGCTCGCGGTCGATGAGGGTCGAGTTGTGCAGGGACTTGAGCTTTTTAACCAGTACCCGGCCACTGGCCGGAAAGAAGTAAACCTTGCGCGGGTAAATATCCAGCAAGTCCTGGGAGGCTACATGGATACCTTCGGTATGCAGGTAGTCCTGCACGAAATCGGCATTGCGCTGACCGACATTGTTGATGGTGAGGCCGCGTAAGACTGCGCCGCCACCGAACACCTTGGCCTCGAAGTTCTGGCGTCGAGCGCCGAGTTTGAGCAGGTGGTTGATCAGCAGTTCCATGGCGTACACCCCATAGCGGGCAGAGGCCGAGACCGGGCTTAACGCTTCGTTGGTATTGCCTGGCAGCATGAAGTGGTTCATTCCGCCGATACCGTTGACCCGGTCACGCAGACAGACCGATACGCAGGAGCCCAACACTGTCACGATGAGGATGTTGCGGGAGGTGACGTAATATTCGCCCGGCAGGATTTTCACCGCCTCGCTGTTGAAGTTGGGGTCGAAGTAGCAGTTGGGAGCTAGGTGCGCCTCGAATTCCTCTTCCATCGCATCAGTTCCTCTGGGCCGGTCGGTAGACGGTGCGCCCGACCAGCCTGACTAAATGGGTGGCTTGGATGAAACTCTCCGAATGTCCGGCGAAGAAGAGGCCGTCGTGCCGTAGCAGGCGCACCATGCGCTCCAGTAGACGGGTCTGGGTGGCTTTGTCGAAATAGATCATCACGTTGCGGCAGAAGATCACGTCCAGCCCCGGCTCGATCTCCCAGTTGGCATCCAGCAGGTTTATCTGGCGAAACTCGATCAGGTCGCGCAGTTGGTCGCGCATGCGCACTTTGCCCAACTGCTCTCCCTTGCCGCGCAGAAAAAAGGCACGCTTGCGTTCCGCACTGATGTCTTCGATGCGCGCCTCGGCGTAGATACCCTGGCGTGCGGTGTTGAGTACCCCGGTGTCGATGTCCGAGGCGAGGAGCTCTACCGGTGGGGCGAAACTTCCGAACGCTTCGATCAGGGTTATCGCCAGGGAGTAGGGCTCTTCACCCGTACTGGCGGCTGCCGACCAGACACGCAACTTGCGCCCGGTTTGGGCATGACTGCGCGCATAGTCAGCCAGCACTTCGAAGTGATGAGCCTCGCGAAAGAATGCGGTGAGGTTGGTGGTCAGGGCATTGATGAACTGCTGCCATTCCTCTTCATGTTCATTCAGGTAGGTGAAATAGGCCGAGAACTCCGTCAGTCGCAGGGCCCTTACACGACGGGCCAGGCGGCTGTAGAGCATCTGTTCCTTGCTATCGGCCAACTTTATGCCGGTTTGCTGATAGAGCAGGCGACGTGCCTGCTCGAAATCGGCCCGGGTGTAGTGGAACTCGCGCAGCGTCGTCTGCTCGCTCATCGCAACCAGGCTCTACTGCAGGCCGGCGTGTGCCGGCTTGAGATGGCCATTGTCTAGAACTCTTCCCACTCGTCTTCCTTGACCTTCTTGGTGGGTGGCAGGCTCTTCAGTTTGGTAACCGGTACCTTGGCCGCTGGGCGGGCAGGCGCCACTGGGTTGCGAGGAGTCGCGTTGGCCGACTGCGGCTTGCTGGTCTGATCGAAGCGGAATACCGCCACCGATTGGTTGAGGGTAGTGGCCTGGTCCTGCATCGCTTCGGCAGCAGCTGCCGCCTGCTCGACCAGGGCAGCGTTCTGCTGGGTCATCTCATCCATCTGGCTGACGGCGATATTGATCTCTTCGATACCGCTGCTCTGCTCCGCCGAAGCGGCAGCGATCTCGGCCATGATGTCGGTTACCCGTTTGATGGCGACCACTATTTCGGTCATGGTCTGGCCGGCCTGGGCGACCAAGGTGTTGCCGTTATCGACTTTATCCACCGAGTCTGAAATCAGTGTTTTGATCTCTTTGGCGGCCGCTGCCGAACGCTGCGCCAGGGTGCGTACCTCGGCCGCCACCACGGCGAAGCCACGGCCCTGGTCGCCGGCACGTGCGGCCTCGACGGCAGCGTTCAGGGCGAGGATGTTGGTCTGGAAGGCAATGCCGTCGATGACGCCGATGATGTCTGCGATCTTGCGTGCCGAGTCGTTGATCGACGACATGGTTTGCACTACTTGCTGCACCACGTTGCCGCCAGTAGTGGCCACCTCCGAGGCGTTCACTGCCAGGGAGTTGGCCTGACGAGCGTTTTCGGCATTGAGCTTCACCGTGGACGTCAGCTCTTCCATGCTCGATGCGGTTTCCTCCAGGCTGGAGGCCTGTTCCTCGGTGCGCGACGAGAGATCGGAGTTGCCGGCGGCGATTTCACTGGCGGCGGTATAGATAGTGTCGGTCGCTTCGCTGATTTGGCCGAGCATGCGCGACAGGCTTTGCGTGGTCTCGTTGGAGTAATCCTTGAGCTGGCCGAAAGTGCCCTGGTAATCAGTTTCGATGCGCTGGGTCAGGTCGCCTTCGGCGAGCGCGCCGAGCACCCGGGCCACATCCTTCAACCCTTTGTCGGCGGTTTCCACCAACTGGTTCAGGCCATTGGCCAGATTGAGGAAGAAGCCTTGCTTGCCGGCTTGGCTGATGCGCTGGGTGAAATCGCCCTCGCTGGCAGCCTTGACCAGTTGCCCGACCTCTTCTTCGACGGCCACCTCCAGGGTGCGGTCCAACCACTCCACCACCGAGCCGAGGCGCTCGCCGTTGGCGCCGAATACCGGGTTTACGGTCAGCCTGAAGATGCGTCCGCCGACTTCGATCTGCGCGGTGTGCGTGCTGTTGAGGCGGGCGAGCATGCCTTTCTGATGTTCCGGGTTCTTATGGAACTGGTCGATGCTGGAGCCCATCAGCTTGCCTGCGTCGAATTGCGGCAGGGCCTTGCGGATATCGCTCTCAGCCGTCTGCAACATGCTTTGCACGGTCTTGTTGGTGTAAATGATGGTGCGTTCGTTGTCGGCGATCATGACGTTGGCCGACACGTTGTCCAGAGCGCTCTTGACCCGGGCATTGTCGCGGGCCGCGACGGCAGACTTTTGCAGCGAGACGAGCATGGATTTGACGGCAGCCATCACGCTGTTTTCAATCACCACGGGGGGCAGGTCGAGGTCGAGGCGACCTTCGGCAATGCTGGTGGTGATGCTTGCCAGTTCCTTGGGGTCGGCGCCGAGCTGGCGTTTGACGCTGCGAATCAGCAGGAACGCGAGTAGGCAGGCTAGCAGGGTCGAGAGGGCGCCAATGGCCAGCAGTAGTCGAATGGTGCTGTGAGCATCCTCTTTGGTTTGCACACCTTGCTGGTCGACCAGCTTGCTTTCGTAATCGATCAGCGCGGTGATGTCATTCAAATTTTCGTACTGTGCCGTTCTCAGGTCGCTCAGCAGATAGCTCTGCGCCCTTTCATACAATCCGTTGTCAAACAGTCGCTGATATTCTGCGACACCCGCGCGGAAGCCTTTTTCTGAAGACTGAAGCCCCTGCAGGATTTGCCGCCCTTGTTCCGTAGTAACGGCCTGCTCGAGTTTGGCTTGCAGCTCATCTGCGGTTTTCTCCGCGTCCCTGATCTGCTGATTCTGCGTTTTGACCATCTCCGCATCGTCGCGGGCAATCAGCATGGTGCGCACGGAGCGGGCGATGGAGTTGGTCTGGTCGATGTAGTTATTGGCTAAGACAACTTTGGGAAAGCTTTGCAGCACCATCTCTTCGAGGCTAGTGCGCAGGTTATCGATCTGTTTCACGCTCAATGCAATTAGTAGCATCAGCAACGCCACCAGGGTGGCAAAACAGAGGGACAGCCGCTGGACCAGGGTCAGGTTGGTCAGATTCATTGTGATCTCCTTGTGTTGCTCTGGTGAGTTCCTTCAGGTGTTGCTGTGATCGATCAGGGTCAGCTCGTCACTGGACATCAGTTTTTCGATGTCCACCAGGATCAGCATGCGCTCTTCCACCGATGCCAGGCCCATCAGGTACTCCGTGTTGAAGGTGCTGCCAAACTCCGGAGGTGGCTTGATGGCTTCTCCGTCCAGGGCAATCACATCGGACACGGAGTCCACCACGACGCCGATGATGCGTTTCAGTACGTTGAGAATGATCACTACGGTGAACTGGTCATAGGTCACCGCAGCCAGGTTGAATTTGATACGCAGGTCGATGATCGGCACGATGGCGCCGCGCAGATTGATGACTCCTTTGATAAAGGCCGGGCTGTTGGCGATGGCCGTGACTTGGTCGTAGCCGCGTATCTCCTGCACGCGCAGGATGTCGATGGCGTATTCCTCCTGGCCCAGAGTGAAGGTCAGAAACTCCTGGGTGGGTTCGCTACTGCGGATGCTCTCACTGCTGTTATGCATGGTTTGCTACTCCTTGGCCGGCGAGACGGGGCAGGGCATCGATGTCGAGAATCAGTGCCACGCTGCCATCGCCCATGATGGTGGCGCCGGTGATGCCGTCGATGCGCCGGAAATTCTGCTCCAGACTTTTGATCACCACCTGTTGCTGGCCGACCAATTCATCCACCTGCAAGGCAAAGGTGTTGCCCTCGGCTTCGAGGATCAACACGATGCTGCCCACTGCGGGAGGCGGCTCCGTAGCGAGGTTGAGCAGGCTGTGCAGCGACAGCAGTGGCAGGTACTCGTTGCGCACGCTGATGACCGAACTGCTGCTACCGCTCATGCTGTAGAGGTGTTCGGCTTTCAGCTGCAGGGACTCGACGATGTAGGTCAGCGGCACCACGTAGTGGACCTTGTCCACCTCGACAATCATGCCGTCGAGAATGGCCAGGGTCAGCGGCAGGCGAATGGCGATATGGGTGCCCAGGCCAATGGCGGAGTTAATGTCGATGCGCCCGCCGATCGAGGTGATATTGCGTCGCACCACATCCATGCCGACGCCACGCCCAGACAGGTCGGTCACCGTCTCCGCAGTGGAGAAGCCGGGCATGAATATCAGTGGCCAGACTTCACTGTCTGGCATGTCATCGCTGACTGCGATGCCCTTTTCCTTGGCCTTGGCCAGAATTCGTTCACGTGACAGGCCTTTGCCGTCATCGCTGACCTCCACCACGATACGTCCGCCTTGGTGGTAGGCCGACATCCGCACTGTGCCGCGCTCCGGTTTGCCTGCGGCGAGCCGCTCGGCCGGGGTTTCAATGCCGTGGTCGATGCTGTTACGGACGATATGGGTGAGTGGGTCGGTGAGCTTCTCGATCACCCCTTTGTCCAGCTCTGTGTGTTCACCACGCAGGATCAACTCGACCTGCTTACCCAGCTTGTTGGCGGTATCGCGCACCACTCTGGGGAAGCGGTTGAAGATAAAGCTGATCGGCAGCATGCGGATCGACATCACCGCTTCCTGCAGTTCGCGAGTGTTGTGGTCGAGTTGGTTGAGCGCTTGGAAAATCCGCTCGTGCTCTCCGGGATCGAGCGCCGAGGTCAGCTGGGCGAGCATGGCCTGGGTTATCACCAGTTCACCAACCTGATTGATCAGGCTGTCGATACGCTCGACGCTGACCCGGATCGAACTGGACTCTGCTTCAGTGCCGACGGGAGTCGTCTTCGGGCCAGGCTTGGCCACCGCCATGGGCTGGGTTGCGACTGTGGGACTGGGCTCCGTCTCGCCTTGCGGCTGGGGCGGAGTATCGAAGAAACCGTAGGCCGCATCTTTGTCGTCTTGCTCGGTGGCGACCGCCGGCTGCGAGACTTCATCGTCGAACAGCCCGTAGGCCTCCTCTGATTGGTCCGCGGCGGCTGGTGATTCGTCGTCGAACAGGCCATAGGCTTGTTCGGTTGGTGTGGCTTGGTTGTTCGGGCTGTAGCGTTCGATGAGCGCCTGCAGGCGCTGGCTGACCGCTGCGACCGGTACGTCCACGGGTGGGCGTTCGGCACGGTAGTTGTCGAGCAGCTGCGAGAGCACGTCACGTGCTTCGAGAAACACATCGATCATTTCCACCTGGAGGCGGATCTGCCCACTGCGAATCTGATCGAGCAGGGTTTCCAGCACATGAGTGACGCCAGTCATCTCCTCGAAGCCGAACATGCCGCTGGAGCCCTTGATCGAGTGGGCCGCGCGGAATATACCGTTCAGAGCCTCTGGATCGGGCTCTTGTAAGTCGAGGGTGAGTAGCAGGTTTTCAAGGCTTGTCAGGTGTTCTTCGGCTTCTTCGAAGAACACGCCGAGGAACTGGTTCATACCAAAATTCATCGTGGCCACCGTGGTCAGGTTTCAGGGCAATACCTTCTTGGTGACCTCGAGCAGCTTCGGTGGATCGAATGGCTTGACCAGCCAGCCTGTCGCCCCGGCAGCCTTGCCTTGCTGTTTCATGGCATCGGTGGATTCTGTGGTCAGCATCAGAATTGGTGTGCCTCGATAGTTGGGCAGACCGCGAAGGCTCTTAATCAGGCTGAGGCCATCCATGTTCGGCATGTTCTGGTCGGTGAATACCAGTTGATAACTTTTGCGCTGGGCCTTGCCCAGGCCATCCTTGCCGTCCACGGCCTCATCGACGTCGTATCCGGCAGACCGCAGGGTGAAGCCGAGCATTTGCCGGATCGAGGCAGAGTCGTCGACTATCAGGATGGATTTATTCATAGGGTCCTTCCTCTTCGCATACTTCGTTAGGGGATCGATGCCTGGCTGGGGTTGATAGCGGCTGCAACTGAGCTGCCAGATTTCGTCTGGGGGCAGCCTCCCCAGCGAAGCTCGGCTTTTACGCTATTGCCGGGCGGATGAAATTCCAGGTGTTGGCAAAGGTTGCGTACCAGCTCCAGGCCGCGGCCGTGGTAGCGGGCGGCGTGACTCTGATCGACTGGCGAGAGCAGCTGGCTCATGTCGAAGCCCTTGCCGCTGTCGGTGACACGTACCTGCAGGCTGTTGCCTTGTGGGTGGCCCTGTTGGCGAATGTCTATGTGGATTTCACCCTCGTGCAAGGCGGAGAGACGTTCATAACGGCTCTCGAAATAGAGCTCGAAGCCTTCCGGGTGGTTCTTGATCGACGAGTCGAGGCCGAGTACACCGTGGTCCAGGGCATTGCTCAGCAGCTCATTGAGAATTAGCGCCAGCACCCCTTGCCGCTCGGCCTCAAGCCCCAGGGTGTTGCACATGCTGCCGACCATCGGCACCAGATCCAGGCGCTGCAGCTGCGGGGCACTGAGGGTCAGTTGCAGATGCCAGTCTTCGGCTATCTCGGCGCTGGCTTGCTGCTGGTGAGCCGGTTGGACGTTTTCAGTGCTGCACTCGAGCAGCAGGCATGACAGGTCATCGTGCGGTCGTCGTTCACCCATGTGTTCTTGCAGCACCTGTTGCAGGCCTGCCAGCAGGTTAGGCGTGAGCGACTCTTGCTCTTGCAGGTAGTGTTCCAGGCGAGTCGGACCGAATAGTTCGCCTGCGGCGTTCTCGGCCTCGATCAACCCGTCGGAGTACAGCAGTAGACGCTGATCCTGGCGCACGGCGATGGTTTCACACTCGCTCTCGAACTCTTCATCGCCGACTATGCCCAGCGGCAGGTTCAGCGATTTGAAGCGGCGGACTATCTGTCCTTGTTCATCCAGCAGCAGGGCCGCCGGAACGCCGCCGTTCCAGACCGAGAGGACATTCTCTCGCGGCCGGTACACCGCCATCAGCGCCGCGACGAAACGGTCGACAGGTGAGTAAGCGCGGTTTCGCAGATTGAGCTCACGGGCAATGCTGTCGAGATTGAAACCCTTGCTGGCCATGGCATAGAAGGTTTGTGACAGCGGTATCAGGGTCAGGGCTGCCGGTAGGCCGTGGCCGGTCGCATCGGCGAGCATCACATAGAGATCACCATTGCTTGCGGGACAGGCTAGCAGCAGGTCACCGGACACTTCACTGGCGGGTTGCAGCAGGTAACGCACTTGAGGCTGATCAAGCAGGTCGCGGCGTACCAGGCGCTCCATCAGGAAGCTACTGATGCGCCGCTCCTCGGCTTCGGCGTGGTGATAGTGGCGCAATTGGCGATTCTGCTCGGCGACCTGCTCTTGCAAGGCGGAGATACGGCTGAATGAAGCGATTTTTGCGGCGAGGATGCCGAAGTTGACCGGTTTGGCGATGAAGTCATCGCAGCCGGCATTGAGCGACGCGACCTGGTCATCGGTCTCGTCCATGCCGGACAGCATGATTATTGGCCGCCAGCCGGTCTGCTTTTGCAGCTCGCGGATGGCGATGGTGGCGGAAATACCGTCCATGCCAGGCATCAGTTGATCCACCAGGACCAAGTCGAAATGTTCCTGCTGGTAGCGCTGCACGGCCTGTTCGCCATCGCCGACCACCGTGCAGTGGTGACCCAGTGACCTTATGAAGGCCTTGAGCATCATGCCTAGTGCGGCATCGTCATCGACGCTGAGAATTCTCAGGGACGGCATGATAGGGCTCAGTTGATTTTGAACAGTTTGTGGAAATTGGCAATTTCCAGCACGTCCTTTGCTACCCCGTGCAGGTTGCACAGTTCCACCATCTTGTTCTGCGCCAATGCCTTGTCGCGTAGCAGCAACAGAATTCCTAAGGCCGCCGAATCGATGTATTGCACTTCTTGCAGGTCGACGACCAGGCAATGTACAGAGGACTTCGCCAGTTCCAGCTCATAGGCGTCACGGAAGGCTCTGTAGGCCTGAAAATCGAAACGTTTGCCTGGTCGAATGACGGCCGTGTTTGCTTCATTCATGGCAATGGGCTCCTATCCTTAGAAGAGATCAATCTCACCGGCGTGCATGGACGTCTGGCTGACTGGGTTGTGCAGTTTGTTGCTGAGCTGTTGTTGCTGGGTATGCAAATGGTTTTGCTGGGCTTCCTGAGTCAGTTCGGCCATGCCGCCAAGGTCGGTAGAAAAATGTTCGAGCTGTTCCGCGTGCTTGCGTACTTGGGCCAGCAGCTGGCTGCTCAGGTCTTGGAACTGCAGGGCGGTAATGGCCGTATTGACATCGTCGGCCACCGCCTGGGAAACCTGCTGCAGCTCTTCGACGGCATGCACGGTTTTGCCGTTCATCAGCTCCAGATTTTCCAGCATGCCCTGTACCTGTTTCTTCGAGGTCATGGCGAAGCTCATGTCCTTGGCCGCCAGATGGCTGATCGCGGTATCGGCCTGTTGCAGTTCCTTGTGCACAGTATTGATATGGGTACGAATTTCTTCGGAGAACACGCTGGAGCGGGTAGAGAGGGCGCGAACCTCGTCGGCGACCACGGCAAAGCCACGCCCGGCTTCTCCCGCGCGTGCGGCTTCGATGGCGGCGTTAAGCGCCAGCAGGTTGGTTTGCTTGGCGATGGAGTCCATGTCGCTGGTGGACTTCACTATTTCACCGATCTTGTGGGTGATACGGTCAATGCTGTCGACCAGCTCCATCGAGGTGCGACTGGTTTCAATGGTGGAGTCGACGAACAACCCCAGGGTTTGTTGGGTAGTGACGACGAACTGTTGGAAACTCATGCCCCCTTCGGATACATCACTGTCGCTGTAGCGGTCGGTCAGAGAGGCGGCAATGTTGATCTGGCGCCCGATCAAGCGATTGAGGTTGGTGAAACTGGCCGTCAACTGGTCGATGGCCGTGTTCAGTAGGCCATCGACCTGTCGGCTGTGCTGGGTAATCTGCTGTGCTTGTTGGGCTACCGCCTGACGTAAGGGCTCCAGTTCCTGGATCTGGAGTTGGGCGTCGCTGGTTGTGCTGGATGCCGACTCATCCGGTTGGGCTTTGCCCGTCTGGCGTAGCAGATACGTCAAGCTGGCCAGGCTCGTCAGGGCGCCGAGCGATATCGCGCTCCAGGAAGAGAAATCGACTGCCAGCAACGCTGCGCACAGCAACCAGGGCAGCAGCAGTAGGCAGGTCAGGAGATACGCTGAGGTTTTCTGCGGGATTTCGCCGAGCATCAAGACTTCCCTGTGCAAGCACGCTGATTTATCAAGGCTTGCTATCAATCTAGGGGTAGCTGGAGCCTTGTCAAATCCAGGGTGCGGCGATGACTCCGCCGCTGCGGGCGAGGTATGAGCTTAGAGGCCACGGCCATGCTGGGCTGGTGCCTGGGCAGGGGGAGAAATCTCTGCGCTGAATATATTCATTCAGAATTACTAAATACCTATTTGTGCTTATGTTTGGCCGATCTATCGCCTGGGGCTGCTGGCGATAGATTGGATGGGCTCTCCATAAAGCTGAGTGTCCGCTGTGATACTTGTGACTGGAGCAGTCGATGAGGTAGGTAGCCGGTAATAAAAAGCCGGACATTGTCCGGCTTTGTGGGTGTGCTGTATTGGCTGCGGCAGCTTCAGTTCGCCCAGGCGACCAGTTCGGCTCGTCCGCGGCAGGGGCGCGGAGCATGGCCCAGGAGGGCAGTGGTGAGGCTACAGCCGCACGAGCGCAGCCCCGGATGGTGGGTTCCGCAGCACTGCATTTACCCGACAACCCTATAGCAGGGCTCATAGGCGCTGCCGCCGGGAAGCTTCATACGGTGCTGGTCGACGAATGCCTGCAGCAGGCGATCCAGCTGTTGCATGATGTCCCGGTCACCGGTGATCTGGTACGGGCCGTGCTGCTCGATCAGGCGAATACCCTGCACCTTGACGTTGCCGGACACTATGCCTGAGAAGGCACGGCGCAATTGCGCGGCGAGCTCATGGACCGGTTGATTGCGGGTCAGCTTCAGGCCGGCAATGTTCTCGTGCGTGGGGTCGAAGGGGTGCTGCAGGCTCTCGTCGATCTTCAGTAGCCAGTTGAAATGATAGGCATCGTCGTGGACACGACGGTACTGAGTGACTTCCTTGATGCCCTCGGCCATCTCCCGCGCAACCTGATGCGGGTCATCGATGATGATTTGATAGCGCTGCTGCGCAGCCGGGCCCAGGGTGGCGCCAATAAACTCATGCAACTGCTGGATGTAGGGGGCGCTGCTTTGTGGCCCAGAGAGGATCAGCGGGAAGGGCAGGTCCTTGTTGTCCGGGTGCATCAGTATACCGAGCAGATACAGGAATTCTTCGGCGGTGCCAGCGCCACCGGGAAAGATGATGATGCCGTGGCCCACTCGCACGAAGGCTTCCAGGCGCTTTTCGATGTCCGGCAGGATCACCAGCTCATTGACGATGGGGTTGGGGGCTTCCGCGGCGATGATCCCCGGCTCGGTCAAGCCCAGGTAACGAGCGCCGGTAATGCGTTGCTTGGCATGGGCGATGGTGGCGCCCTTCATCGGGCCCTTCATCACGCCGGGACCGCAGCCGGTGCAAATATCGAGACCGCGTAGCCCGAGCTCGTGACCCACGGTTTTGGTGTATTTGTATTCTTCGTGGTTGATTGAGTGCCCGCCCCAGCACACGACTATTTTCGGTGCGACGCCGGCGCGCAGCGTGCGGGCGTTGCGCAGCAGGTGAAAGACATAGTCGGTGATGCCTTCGGAGCTCTCGAAATCAACCCGATCGCTTTCAAGTTTGCTCTGTGTGTAGACGATATCGCGCAGGGCACTGAACAGCATTTCCCGGGTGCTGGCGATCATCTCGCCATCAACAAAGGCGGCCGAGGGGGCGTTGAGTAGTTCAAGGCGAATGCCGCGGTCCTGTTGATGGATGCGGATTTCGAAGTCCGGGTGGGCATCCAGCAGGGTTTTCGCGTTATCGCTGCCTGAGCCGATGTTAAGGATCGCCAGGGCACATTGTCGAAACAGCTCGTACACACGGCCTTCGCCGGCTTCACGAAGTTGCTGCACCTCGCGCTGCGAAAGCGTTGCCAGGCTGCCTTTGGGGGAAATTGAAGCATTGGTTTTGTTGTTGATGACCATTTAGGCACTCCGTGGCGGTGATTCGGCTGAGGCTGCGCTCGAGCGGTGGCATTGGCTTGGCTGACTAAGCGTACTGATCGCACGCCGTGCATCAAGCCGGGCTGAATGCCTTTTAGCATGGACGCAGAACGGCAGGGGCGGGCGCCAGGTTCATGTGCGGCGCCCGTCCACGGTTTGAGGCGTAGTGCGGCTCAAACCGTGGACGGGATAGTACAGTCAGCGACTAGCGCGGCAGCTTGAGGTTGTTCCAGATGGCCAGGCTGGGCTCTGCCTGGTTCATGGTATAGAAGTGCAGGCCCGGGGCGCCGCCTTGCAGCAGACGTTCGCACATCTCGCTGATCATCTGCTCGCCGTAGGCGCGGATGCTCTCGCTGTCGTCACCGTAAGACTCCAGCTGCTTGCGCATCCAGCGTGGAATCTCAGCGCCGCAGGCGTCGGAGAAGCGCGCCAGCTTGCTGTAATTAGTGATCGGCATGATGCCGGGTACGACCGGGATGTCGACGCCCATTTTCTGCACTCGCTCGACGAAGTAGAAGTAGCTGTCGGCGTTGAAGAAGTACTGGGTCATGGCGCTGCTGGCACCGGCCTTGGCCTTGCGCACGAAGTTGGCCAGGTCGGCTTCGAAATTGTGCGCCTGCGGATGCATCTCCGGGTAGGCGGCAATCTCGATGTGGAAGTGCTCGCCGGTTTCCTCGCGGATAAAGCTGACCAGTTCGTTGGCGTAGCGCAGCTCGCCGCTGGCCAGGCCCATGCCGGATGGCAGGTCGCCGCGCAGGGCGACAATGCGCTGGATGCCGGCGTTCTTGTATAGGCCCAGCAGCTCGCGCAGCTCGGCCTTGCTGTCACCGACGCAGGACAGGTGCGGCGCGGTCGGTATCTTCACCTCGCCGTCCAGCTGTAGCACGGTCTTCAACGTGCGGTCACGGGTGGAACCTCCGGCTCCGTAGGTGCAGGAGAAAAAGTCCGGCTTGTAGGTGGCCAGCTGGCGGGCGGTGCCCAGCAGTTTTTCATGGCCGGCTTCGGTCTTGGCAGGGAAGAACTCGAAGCTGTAGCGGCGTTCTTGAGACATAAGAAAATTCCGTAGGGTGGGTTAGCCGCAGGCGTAACCCACCATGGTTCTCGATGGGTTACGCCGCTGCGCGGCTAACCTGCGCGGCCCGACCCATCCTACGCATCAGTAACGGTAGGCGTGCGGCTTGAACGGGCCTTGCTGCGGCACGCCGATGTACTCGGCCTGCTGCTGGGTCAACTGGGTGACCACGCCGCCGAAACCCTTGACCATTTCCAGGGCTACTTCCTCGTCGAGCTTCTTCGGCAGCACTTCCACGGTCAGGCGCTCGGCTTTTTGCGCGGCTGGCAGGTCGGCGTACTTCTGGCCGAACAGGAAGATCTGCGCCAGTACCTGGTTGGCGAAGGAGCCGTCCATTATCCGGCTCGGGTGGCCGGTGGCGTTGCCGAGGTTCACCAGGCGGCCTTCAGCCAGCAGGATCAGGTAGTCGTCGTTGAGCGGGTCGAGATCCTTGCCGGTGCGGTGGATCTTGTGCACCTGCGGCTTGACCTCTTCCCAGGCCCAGTTCTTGCGCATGAAGGCGGTGTCGATTTCATTGTCGAAGTGGCCGATGTTGCACACCACCGCGCGCTTCTTCAGGGCGCTGAGCATGTTGGCGTCGCAGACGTTGACGTTGCCGGTGGTGGTGACGATCAGGTCGATCTTGCCCAACAGCGCGGCGTCGATGCTGGCGGCGGTACCGTCGTTGATCCCGTCCTTGAACGGCGAAACCAGTTCGAAACCGTCCATGCAAGCCTGCATGGCGCAGATCGGATCGACCTCGGTCACTTTAACGATCATGCCTTCCTGACGCAGCGACTGCGCCGAGCCCTTGCCCACGTCGCCGTAGCCGATCACCAGCGCCTGCTTGCCCGACAGCAGGTGGTCGGTGCCGCGCTTGATTGCATCGTTGAGGCTGTGACGGCAGCCGTACTTGTTGTCGTTCTTGCTCTTGGTCACCGAGTCGTTGACGTTGATCGCCGGGATCTTCAGCTCGCCCTTGGCCAGCATGTCGAGCAGGCGGTGCACGCCGGTGGTGGTCTCTTCGGTGACGCCATGGACCTTGTCGAGCATGGCCGGGTATTTCTTGTGCAGGATCTCGGTCAGGTCGCCGCCGTCGTCGAGAATCATGTTGGCGTCCCACGGCTGACCGTCCTTGAGAATGGTCTGCTCGATGCACCATTCGTACTCTTCTTCGGTCTCGCCTTTCCAGGCGAATACCGGGATACCAGCGGCGGCGATGGCGGCAGCGGCCTGATCCTGAGTGGAGAATATGTTGCAGCTCGACCAGCGTACTTCGGCACCCAGAGCGACCAGGGTCTCGATCAGCACGGCGGTCTGGATGGTCATGTGAATGCAGCCGAGAATCTTCGCGCCCTTGAGCGGCTGCTCGCCGGCGTACTTGCGGCGCAGGCCCATCAGTGCGGGCATTTCCGATTCGGCGATGATGGTTTCGCGGCGGCCCCAGGCGGCCAGGGAAATGTCGGCGACCTTGAAGTCGGTAAAACCGGCAGGCGTCAGTACAGCGCTCATAAATGAGTTCTCCATTCGTTGTCTGCGAATGGGCGCCGTTGATGCGTATGGTTAACGCCCCATCCGAGCCTGACAGGCCCCGTTACTGGGTATAGGCCTGCTGCAGCGCCCCTCGGACAGGTGGCGGGAGCGACCGGAGCGGTGCCGGTCGCATGAAACCTGGCGATTATAGCCGCCCGAGACGAAGTGCCCAAGGGTTTCCGTCGCCCTGTACCGAGGCGGGTGTTAGCCTTGGCCAATTTCGCGGGTATGGATACGCCATGGGCAATCACAAGATCGAGATCCGGCGGCGCAACGTCGATAAAATTCTCCTGGCTGCCGAGAAAGTCTTCGCCGAAAAGGGCTACGCAGGCACCTCCATGGGCGATATCGCCGAAGAGGTCGAGCTGCCGCGCTCCAACCTGCACTATTACTTCAGCACCAAGGATGAGCTCTATCGCGCGGTGCTGTTGGGCCTGCTCGAGGTGTGGAAGCAGGACGCCCTGTGCTTCGAGATGTTCGACGACCCGCGGGTGGTGCTGACCAGCTATATCCGCGCCAAGATGAACAACTCGCGGACCCGGCCCAATGGCTCCAAGGTCTGGGCCAACGAGATCATCCACGGCGCGCCGTTGCTCGGTGAGGCCCTCGACGAGAGCCTGTACGAGTGGGCGAAGATGAAGGAAGCCAAGGTGCGCCAATGGGTGGAGAGCAAGCGCATCTTGGCCGTGGAGCCCTCGGCGCTGCTCTATATGATCTGGGCCTCGACCCAGCACTACGCCGATTTTGGCCACCAGGTGGCCGTGCTCAACGAGCACCAGCCGCTGTCCGACCTGCAGTTCGAGCGTGCGGTGCAGACCGTGACCCAGGTGATTCTGCGTGGCATCGGCCTGGAGCCCTAAAGGCTACGCCCGCTACGCGGTCGATCACGGTCAAGCCCGCGTCTACGGATGCTGTAGGAGCGGGCTTGCCGGCGATAAGGAGCGCAAGGCCCGCTAACGCAGAGCCTACGAGGCCTTTTCTTCGCGGTAGGGGTTACGCGGGTCCTGGGTCCAGTTCAGGTAGGGCTTGCCGGTATCCACCGCGACCATCTCGATGCAGTCCTGCACCGGGCAGGTGATCTGGCACAGGTTGCAGCCCACGCACTCGTCGTCGATCACCTCGTATTTATGGGTGCCGTCGGCCTGAGCCAGGCTGGCGATGGCCTGGTGCGAGGTGTCTTCGCAGGCGATGTGGCAGCGACCGCAACCGATGCAGGCGTCCTGGTCGATGCGTGCGATCGACTTGTAGTTGATGTCCAGGTACTTCCAGTCGGTGGTGTTGCCCACCGCGCGTCCGGCGAAGTCCTCGATGCGCTCATAGCCTTGGCTGTCCATCCAGCGCGACAGGCCGTCCTGCATCTCCTCGACGATACGAAATCCATGCAGCATGGCCGCCGTGCATACCTGCACCGCACCGCAGCCGAGGCTGATGAACTCGGCTGCGTCGCGCCAGCTGCCGATGCCGCCGATACCGCAAATTGGCAGGCCGCGAGTTTCGGGGTCGCGGGCGATCTCGGCGACCATGTTCAGGGCGATCGGCTTGACCGCCGAGCCACAGTAGCCGCCGTGGGTGCTCTGGCTGCCGACGGTGGGGTAGGCGACCATGCGCTCCAGGTCGACGCTGGTGATCGAATTGACGGTGTTGATCAACGACACCGCATCGGCCCCGCCGCGATGGGCGGCGCGGGCGGACAGGCGTACGTCGGTGATGTTCGGGGTCAGCTTGACGATCACCGGCAGCGAGCAGTAGGTCTTGCACCAGCGGGTGACCATCTCCACGTATTCCGGCACCTGGCCCACCGCCGCGCCCATGCCGCGTTCGGGCATGCCGTGGGGGCAGCCGAAGTTCAGCTCAATGCCATCGCAACCGGTGGCCTCCACCAGCGGCAGTATGGCTTTCCAGGATTCCTCGACGCAGGGCACCATCAGCGAGACGATCATCGCCCGGTCCGGCCAGTCCTTCTTCACCTGGGTGATCTCGCGCAGGTTGATTTCCAGCGAGCGGTCGGTGATCAGTTCGATGTTGTTGATGCCCATGACTTCGCGGTTGGCACCGAAGTGGGCCGAGTAGCGCGACGACACGTTGACCGCCGCCGGGTCTTCGCCGAGGGTCTTCCACACCACCCCGCCCCAGCCAGCTTCGAAGGCGCGGATGACGTTATAGGCCTTGTCGGTAGGCGGCGCGCTGGCCAGCCAGAAGGGGTTGGGGGCCTTGATACCGGCGAATTCGATTGAGAGATCGGCCATTTAAGCAACCTCCACGCTGAGCGTGAGATGGGAGTGGATGGCCTCGGCGGCCAGCTTGCCGTGCTGCACGGCCTGTACGGTGAGGTCCTGATCGAGCGCGGTGCAGTCGCCCCCGGCGTAGATGCCGGGGATGCTGGTGCGCATCTGCGCGTCGACCCAGATGCGTTCGCCCTGGCGTTGTAGCTCACGGGCCAGCGGGTCGCTCAGGGCGGCGCCGTCGAAGGCCTGGCCGATGGCCTTGAAGATGGCGTCGGCGGGTAACTCGAAGGTTTCCCCGGTGGTCTGCAGGCGGCCATGCTTCAGGCAGGTGCGGGCAAAGCGCATGCCGCACACCTGGCCTTGGTCGTTGAGCAGTACTTGCTGCGGTTGGGCCCAGGTCAGCAGGCGCACCTGATTGGCCTTGGCGATGTCCTGCTCATGGCCGGTCGCGCCCATCGCCTCGAAGCCTCGGCGGTAGACCAGGTTGACCTCGCGGGCGCCGAGCTTGCTCATCTGCACCGCCATGTCGATGGCGGTGTTGCCGGCACCGAGGACGATGCAGCGATCGGCCAGGGGCAGCTGGCTGAGGTCCTCGGCCTGGCGCAACTCGCGGATATAGTCGGTGGCGGCGAGCATTCCCGGCCCGTCCTCGTCGGCCAGACCGAGCTGGCGGCTGGCGGCCAGGCCGACAGCGAGGAACACCGAATCGAACTGCTGATGCAAGTCGCTGAGGCTGAGGTCGACACCGAGCCTGTGGCCATGACGGATCTCGATGCCGCCGACCTGCAGGAGGAACTCCAGCTCGCGTTGGGCGAAGTCGTCGACCAGCTTGTACTTGGCGATGCCGTATTCGTTGAGGCCGCCAGCTTTCTCGCGCGCCTCGAAGATCACCACCTCGTGGCCGTGCAACGCCAGGCGATGAGCACAGGACAGCCCGGCCGGCCCGGCGCCGACCACGGCGATGCGCTTGCCGCTGGCGGGGGCGCGTTTGAACGGATGCTCGCTGAACTGGGCGTTGTCCACCGCGTAGCGCTGCAACAGGCCGATCAGCACCGGCGCGCACTCCTGGGCGTTATTGCGCACGCAGGCCTGCTGACAGAGGATTTCGGTGGGGCAGACGCGGGCGCAGCTACCGCCGAGGATATTCGCCGAGAGAATCTTCTGCGCCGCGCCCTGGACATTCTCCTGATTGATGTTGCGGATAAAGGAAGGAATGTCGATCTCGCTCGGGCAAGCGTTGATGCAGGGCGCGTCGTAGCAGTACAGGCAGCGCGCGCTTTCCAGTGCAGCCTGGCGCGCGTTGAGGGGCGGCGCCAGATCGCCGAAGCGATCGGCCAGTTCGGCTGCGTCGGCATCCGGTCGGGGCAGGTGGTTGAGGGTGTCGATCACGGTTGTGGTCTCCCGGTTTTGTGGCTTTTATTGGGCAATGAACAGCGAATAAGCGGCCGCCCGGCCACTGTGGGCCGCTGTGGCGAAGTACGTGGCAGCACTTTGTTGTGGGAGCGGCCTTGGCCGCGAATGGTCTGAGACTTCCAGGATTTTTCGCGGCCGAGGCCGCTCCCACAGGTTCTTTGACTCAGCGCTCGACGGCGGTCGGTCTAGCGAGTTCGGCGCGTTTGCTCAGCAGGTCGAATACCGCCGGGTAGGCCGGGCGCTCGATATAACGTCCGGCGCCGCGTTCGGCGCGTAGGTCGCCATTGGCCCAGACCAGGCGGCCCTGGCTGATGGTGTGACTGGGAATGCCGCGTACTGTCTTGCCTTCGAAGATGTTGAAGTCGACCTGCTGGTGATGGGTCTTGGCCGAGATGGTGCGAGTGCCCTGCGGGTCCCACAGCACCAGGTCGGCGTCGGCGCCGACGCGAATGGCGCCTTTGCGCGGAAACAGGTTGAAGATCTTCGCGGTGTTGGTGGAGGTCAGCGCGACGAAGTCATGGATCGACAGACGCCCGCTGTTCACCCCTTCATCCCAGAGCACGGCCATGCGGTCTTCGATGCCGGCGGTGCCATTGGGGATCTTGCTGAAGTCGTCGCGCCCGGCGGCCTTCTGCTCGGCGCAGAAGCAGCAATGGTCGGTGGCGGTGGTGTGCAGGTTGCCGGCTTGCAGACCGTGCCAGAGGGCGGCCTGATGCTCGCGCGGGCGGAACGGCGGGCTCATTACATAGCCGGCGGCGGTCTGCCAGTCCGGGTGGCGGTAGACGCTGTCATCCAGCAGCAGATGGCCGGCCAGCACTTCGCCGTACACCGGCTGGCCCTTGCTGCGGGCATAGGCGATCTCGTCCAGCGCCTGCTGGGTCGAGACGTGCACCAGGTAGAGCGGCGTACCCAGAGTTTCGGCGATGCGGATGGCGCGGCTGGCGGCCTCACCCTCGACCTGCGGCGGGCGCGACAGCGGGTGCGCCTCGGGCCCGGTCAACCCTTGGGCTAGCAGCTTACGTTGCAGGTGGTCGACCAGCTCGCCGTTCTCCGCATGCACCGTGGGCACGGCACCGAGTTCCAGGCAGCGCTCGAAGCTGGCCACCAGGGTGTCGTCGGCGGCCATGATGGCGTTCTTGTAGGCCATGAAGTGCTTGAAGCTGTTCACCCCGAATTTTTCCACCAACTCGCCCATCTCGGCGCGCACCTGCTCGCTCCACCAGGTGATGGCGACGTGGAAGCCGTAGTCGGCGGCGGACTTCTGCGCCCAGCCACGCCAGGTATGAAAGGCCTCGAGCAGCGATTGCTGCGGGTTGGGGATGACGAAGTCGATGATCGAGGTGGTGCCGCCAGCCAGGCCGGCCGCGGTGCCGCTGTAAAAGTCCTCGCTGGCCACGGTGCCCATGAACGGCAACTGCATGTGGGTGTGCGGGTCGATGCCGCCGGGCATCAGGTACTGGCCGCCGCCGTCGAGCACTTCACAACCGCCCGGAGTTTCCAGGTTCTGGCCTATCGCCTGGATCAGGCCGTCGGCGCAGAGTATGTCGGCGGGGTAGCTTTCTTCATGAGTGACTACGGTGGCGCCACGGATCAACAAAGACATGTCGGGTTCCTCGCAGGCTGACCGACTTGTGCCGGTTCTTGGTGTTGTTTTGGGTCAGGCTGCGGATTCATTGATCCTGTCAGGCGTGACAGGATTAAATCTAGGTGTGGATTACGAATTGCGCAAGTAAGTTTTTTATGTGGTTTTAATTGATTTTAAATAGATGAAATACAAAGAAAAAATACTTAAATTAGGAAAGCTAACAGGAAATATTTGAGGCTGTCTTGCTTGACAAGAATTGGAAATGGTCCAGATTTCCTATGGCCAAGCGGCTGCCCGACCACTGCGTTTGGTTGTCTGGGCGAAGGTCGGTATGGGTGCCTGCCGGCGTAGGTTCAAATCAGTTCCCGGCCTGTGTGGTGCTGTGCCTAAAGTGGTTTCGCACTAGGCCAGTGCCATTGCTGTCGAGCTGACGGTGTAAGTACTCCGGCCTGTACGCCCGATGAGCTCACAATTACAAGAATAAATAGTGGAGAGCCCCATGCAGCAGAGCAGATCGCAAGTGACCGAGCGCGATGGCTTGTACGAGTTGGTCGCTGGCCGCGACGTACTCGACAGCCCCCGTTACAACCATGACATTGCCCCGACCCGGGTGCAGGAGCGCACCTGGAACAGGTGGCACATCACTGCGCTCTGGGTCGGCATGGCTGTCTGTGTGCCGACCTACACTCTCGGTGGGGTGCTTACGGCCTACTTCGGTCTTTCCGTTGGCGAGGCGCTGCTGGCGATACTGCTGGCCAATGTGGTGGTGTTGATCCCGCTGACCCTGAACGCCTTCCCCGGCACCAAGTACGGCATCCCTTTTCCGGTGTTGCTGCGCTCCTCGTTCGGGGTGCTGGGTTCCAACGTGCCCTGCCTGATTCGCGCCGTGGTTGCCTGTGGCTGGTTCGGCATCCAGACCATGTTCGGCGGTCTGGCCATCCATCTGTTCCTCGGCTCGATCTTCGACGGCTGGAAGTCCCTCGGCGGTACCGGCGAGGTGATCGGCTTCTTGATTTTCTGGGTACTCAACCTCTGGGTGGTGCTGCGTGGCTCGGAGTCGATCAAGTGGCTGGAGACTCTCTCCGCACCCTTGCTGGTATTGGTCGGCGCCGGCCTGCTGGTGTGGGCGCTGCCGAATGTGTCGCTGAGCGAATTGATGGCGCAACCGCCGAAGCGTCCTGAAGGTGCCAGCGCGACCGGTTATTTCTTCGCCGGGCTGACGGCCATGGTCGGTTTCTGGGCCACCCTGTCGCTGAATATTCCCGACTTCAGTCGCTATGCGAAGAGCCAAAAGGACCAGATCCTCGGGCAGATCATCGGCCTGCCCCTGACCATGTTCCTGTTCGCCGCCCTCGGTGTGGTGCTGACCGCCGCCTCACCAGCATTGGTCGGTGAGATGGTGGCCGATCCGGTCAACCTGATCGGGCATATTCAGAGTCCCGGCTGGGTCGCCCTGGCCATGGCGTTGATCATCGTCGCCACGCTGTCGACCAACACCGCGGCGAACATCGTCTCGCCGACCAACGACTTCCAGAACGTCGCGCCCAAGCTGATCAATCGCACCCGCGCGATCATGCTCACCGGGGTTATAGGCCTGGCCATGATGAGCCACGAGCTGTTGAAGAAACTGGGCTGGCTGGTCTCCGACCTGAGCCTGGAAAGTGTCTATTCCAATTGGTTGCTGGGCTATTCCAGTCTGCTCGGGCCTATCGCCGGGATCATGGTGGTGGACTATTTCCTGATCAAGAAACAGCGCCTGGATCTGGCCGGTCTGTATCGCGACGATGTCTACCCGGCCTGGAACTGGGCGGGTTTCATCGCCTTCGGCATACCGGTAGCGCTGACCCTGCTGTCGATGGGCAGCGACCTGTTCAGCTGGTTCTACGACTTTGGCTGGTTCACCGGCTCACTGCTGGGCGGTCTGCTCTATTACGGGCTGTGCAGCCTGCGTGGCGCGAGCCCCGTGGCCATCGCCAAGCCCACGCTGTAAGTAGCCATCACGACGGTGCCCGCCAGCGTTGTGGGCGCCCCGAGCACGCGCATTATCGCTGTCTGAGGAGAGTTCCATGACTGCTGCTGAAACTGCACCCGCATTGACCCATCAGAAGATCAACGCCGAGCGACTCTGGCAGTCGCTGATGGACCTGGCCCAGCTCGGTGCCACTGCCAAGGGTGGGGTCTGTCGTCTGGCCCTGACCGACCTCGACCGTCAGGCCCGCGACCTCTTCGTGCAGTGGAGCGAGGCCGCTAGTTGTACGGTCAGCGTCGATGCGGTGGGCAACATCTTCGCCCGTCGTGCCGGACGTAATCCACAGCTGCCGCCGGTGATGACCGGTAGCCACATCGACACCCAGCCCACGGGCGGCAAGTTCGACGGTTGCTTCGGGGTGATGGCCGGGTTGGAGGTGATACGTACGCTCAACGACCTCGGCATGGAGACCGAGGCGCCATTGGAGGTGGTGGTGTGGACCAACGAGGAGGGTTCGCGCTTTGCCCCCTGCATGATGGGTTCCGGGGTCTTCGCCAGCAAATTCACCCTGGCCGAAACCCTGGCCAAGCGCGACGCCGAGGGCGTCACGGTGGGCGAGGCGTTGAACGCCATTGGTTATGCCGGCAGTCGTGAAGTAGTCGGTCATCCGGTCGGCGCTTACTTCGAGGCGCACATCGAACAGGGGCCGATTCTCGAGGATGAACAGAAGACCATCGGCGTGGTGCTCGGCGCGCTGGGGCAGAAATGGTTCGACCTCAGCCTGCGCGGGGTCGAGGCGCATGCGGGGCCAACGCCGATGCATCTGCGCAAGGACGCCCTGGTCGGCGCCGCCGTCGTGGTCGCGGCGGTCAACCGGGTGGCCCTGGCGCACCAGCCGCATGCCTGTGGTACGGTCGGCTGCCTGCAGGCTTACCCCGGCTCGCGCAACGTGATTCCCGGAGAAGTGCGTATGACCCTGGACTTCCGTCATCTGGAGTCGGCGCGGCTGGACTCGATGATCGCCGAGGTGCGTCAGGTGCTGGAGAACACCTGTGCTCAGCATGGCTTGAGCTTCGAGCTGAACCCCACTGCCGACTTCCCGCCGCTGTACTTCGATCAGGGTTGCGTCGATGCGGTGCGCGAGGCGGCTCAGGGACTCAACCTGCCGCATATGGACATTGTCAGCGGTGCCGGCCACGACGCCATCTTCCTCGCCGAATTGGGCCCGGCTGGGATGATCTTCGTGCCCTGCGAGGGCGGTATCAGCCATAACGAGATCGAGAATGCCGCGCCTAAGGACCTCGCCGCCGGCTGCGCGGTGCTGCTGCGCGCCATGCTCACTGCGTCGGAGGCGATCGCCAGCGGCAAGCGGGCGGCCTGATTGGCCTAATGTGACAAGAGTGGTGGCGTTTGCGGTCATGGACGGCCGTGATGTCGGTAGGCAAGCTGTGCGGCTGGTTTCCAAATAATTGAGTGGTCCCCGCATGACGCTTGCCTATTGGTGTGTATTAATCGCCCTGTTCCTGCCGTATCTCAGCACCGTCACGGCCAAGGCCGTGGGCGGTGGTTTCACTCCGAAGCACAATCACGACCCGCGGGCCTTGCAGGCCACCCTGAGTGGCCTGGCACGGCGCGCCAACAATGCGCAACTCAACGGCTTCGAAGTCACCCCGGCGTTTGCGGCGGCGGTGATCATCGCGCAGTTGGCCGGTGGCGCGGAGCAGGGCCTGATCGATCTGTTGGCGCTCGGCTTCATCGTCAGTCGCGTGCTGTATTTCATTTGTTACCTGGTCGACTGGGCGCCGTTGCGCTCGCTGGTCTGGTTCGCCGGGATGGGGCTGATCATCAGTCTGTTCGTGGTGTCGGCCTGACCGGCGGTTGAGCGCTTGTCGCAGGCTGTCGGCGCGGGTGTTTTCGCTCTCGGGCAAGTGGCGCGGCGGGCTGCGGCAACCTGCCGCGCTTGGCCGGTGCGCCTCGAGTGGCGATACTGACGGCCGTTCCTTTGCCGAAGTCGTTGTGATGAAGCCGAAAACCCTGTTATTGCTCGTGCTCGCCAGCCTGACCCTGACCGCCTGTGGCGGGGTCGACCCGAACTCGCCGCTGGGCAAGCGGCAGACGATCTTCAAGCAGATGCTGAACACCAGCGAAGACCTCGGCGGCATGCTGCGTGGGCGCATCGCCTTCGACGAGGAGAAGTTTGTGGTCGGTGCTGCGCAGCTGGACAAGCTGTCGCGGCAACCCTGGCAGCACTTCCCTCAGGTCAAGGAAGACGAGAGCAGCGCCAAGGATGAAGTCTGGCAGCGCCAGGAGCGTTTCCAGCAATTGGCTCGCGAGCTGGAGCGCGCCACCGCTGCGCTGGTCGTCGCGACCACCGCCACGCCGCTGCAGCGGGCCGATTTGGCCGCGCCCATGCAGCGCGTCGAGGACGGCTGTGAGGCCTGTCATGAGGAGTTTCGCGTCTATTGAGTCATGCGGGGCTCGCAATCGGGGCGGCTAAAAGCCATCGACTTGCGCCGCGTGTAATTGAGCGCGCAGGGCCAGTACCTCGGGGTGGCGAAAGAATGCCTGCAATTGCGCCGCGCGCGTCGGGCCAATGCCCGTCTGCCGTTGCCAGTCCTGTGCGCTGCGTCGTGCCAGGTCATCCCAGTTTCCGGCCAGTGATGCCCCTGCGCTGGGCGGCAGACCCAGGGCGCGCAACCAGTCTGCAAAAGGCCGTTGCCGGGCCAGGGCAAAGCGCTGCATCAGCGTGCTCGCACTGCGTTGACCAAGCCCGGGCACGCCGCGTAGCTGTTCCTCTCTGAGCGTTAACCAGTCCAGCAGGCCATCGAGTAGCTGCGCCTGCAGCAGTTTCTCCCAGGTACCGGCGCCCACGCCGGGCAGGGCCAGCCCCTGTTTGCCGCTGAGCCAGGCCAGCCGAGCGCGGAACTGACTGGCGCAGGCGGTGCTGGCCCGCCAACAGCTCAAGGCATGGTAGTCGTCGGCCCTGGGGGCCGCTAACGCGGGGCGCTGCACGGGGCGCCAGACCACGCTGTGCAGTTGTGGGATGGTCAGCCCGGCCAGGCGGATGGCGACCTGATCGCCCGGACGAATATCCAGTGCTTGCCAGCGCGGCAACGAGCCGAGGCTGACGCGGCTAATGCTGCGGTCGTCTAACAGCACAGGCAGCAGGCGCAGCACTGGGGTAATGCGCCCGCTGCGGCCGACCTTGAAGTCCACCGCACGCACCTCGGCCAAGGCCTGGCTCACCGGGTACTTCCAGGCTGCCGCCCAGTGCGGCGGTGCGGCTCGCCAGCTGGCTGCGCGGGGGCGGCGACCCTGGCGCAGCACCACGCCGTCGCTGGCAAAAGGCAAGGCGCTGCGATACCAGTGCTGGCGCCAGCGTCGGGCGGCGACGAGATCGTCGAGTGGTTGGCTGAAGCGTTGACTGTCGGCAAAGCCCAGGACGCTGAGTTGCTGCAGACGCTCGCGCATATCAGCGGGACCGTCTGGCCAGCCCCAGATAAACAGGCCAATCCCGCTAGCTTCTGGCTGGCCGAGGGTGTGCCGGGCCATCAAACCGGCGACTCTGCCGCGCGCGCCGACGCCGCCGGAGTCGGCCTGGACGTGCCGATTCAGACGCCAATAGAGCTCGCCCTGCAAGGTCAGGTCATGGGTGCTGGGTAGCTGCGCCGGAATGGCTGGCAGTGCCGCGCCTTGGTCGTCCAGTCCTGGCCGTTGTGGCCATCGCCGCGGCTGATCGCCTGCTGCAAATGGCCGTCTCGATAGACCAGGGTGACGGCCACGCCGTCGACCTTGGGTTGAATCCACAGATCGTTGCGCACCTCGATCCAGGCGCTGACCGCTGCGGCGTCTGCCAGCTTGTTCAGTCCGGTGTGTGGCACCGGGTGAGTCAGGGTGCCGGCGCTGCTGGCCAGTGGGTTGGTGCTGGCAGGCGCATCGCTGGGGAAGCAGGAAGACCAGTGCTGCAGCTTGGCGCTGGCCTGATCGTAGAGTTCGTCGGCCACCAGCGAGACGCCGCGGCGATGGTAGGCGTCGTCCCAGGTGGAGATTTGTGCCGAAAGGGCAGCGGTTTCAGTCGCCGCCCGCTCTGCGGGCCAGTCGGGGCAGGGCGCGGCCCAGACATTGATGACGAATAAGGCGACTAAACAGATCGGCACTGCAAGCGCGCGTGGCATATGAGCATCCTTGCTCGGGAGCTAGGGGTTTGAGCCTAGCCGGGTTTGTCGGTCCCACAAAAAAAGCCCCGCACGGGGCGGGGCTATTTGTTGTGCAGCAGGCCTGATTACAAGCCGGCAGCGGCGCGCAGTTCGGCGGCCTTGTCGGTGCGCTCCCAGGTGAAGGCGGTGAAGGTGTCGCCTTCGACGGTCATCTCGACCGGGTTGCGGCCGAAGTGGCCGTAAGCCGCGGTCGGCTGGTACATCGGGTGCAGCAGATCGAGCATCTTGGTGATGGCGTATGGACGCAGATCGAAATGCTCGCGCACCAGGCGGATGATCTTGTCATCGCCGATCTTGCTGGTGCCGAAGGTGTTGATCGAAATCGAGGTCGGTTGCGCCACGCCGATGGCGTACGACACCTGGATCTCGCAACGTTCGGCCAGGCCTGCGGCGAC
This sequence comes from Pseudomonas taeanensis MS-3, assembly GCF_000498575.2. GTDB lineage: Bacteria > Pseudomonadota > Gammaproteobacteria > Pseudomonadales > Pseudomonadaceae > Aquipseudomonas > Aquipseudomonas taeanensis. Next base: position 248,862 of record NZ_AWSQ01000001.1, on the reverse strand, counting down.
GATGTTCTTCGCCACGTAACGACCGGCGTAGGCGGCACTGCGGTCGACCTTGGACGGGTCCTTGCCGGAGAACGCACCGCCGCCATGACGGGCCATGCCGCCATAGGTGTCGACGATGATCTTGCGCCCGGTCAGGCCGCAGTCGCCCACCGGGCCGCCGATCACGAACTGGCCGGTCGGGTTGATGTGGAACTGGGTGTCCTTGTGCAGCAGTTCGGCCGGCAGCGAGTGCTTGACGATCAGCTCCATCACGCCTTCACGCAGGTCGTTGTAACTGACCTCGGGGTTGTGTTGGGTGGACAGGACGACGGCGTCGATGCCGACTACTCGGCCGTTCTCGTAGCGGCAGGTGACCTGGCTCTTGGCATCCGGACGCAGCCATGGCAGCAGGCCGGACTTGCGAGCCTCGGCCTGACGCTCGACCAGGCGGTGCGAGAAGCAGATCGGTGCGGGCATCAGCACGTCGGTTTCGTTGCTGGCGTAGCCGAACATCAGGCCCTGGTCGCCGGCGCCCTGGTCTTCCGGTTTGCTGCGGTCGACGCCCTGGTTGATGTCCGGGGACTGCTTGCCGATGATGTTCAGCACGCCGCAGGTAGCACCGTCGAAGCCGACGTCGGAGCTGTTGTAGCCGATGTCGATGATGACCTTGCGTACCAGCTCTTCCAGGTCGATCCAGGCCGAGGTGGTGACTTCGCCGGCGATGATCGCCACGCCGGTCTTGACCAGGGTTTCGCACGCTACGCGGGCGTATTTGTCCTTGGCGATGATGGCGTCCAGCACCGCATCGGATATCTGGTCGGCGATTTTGTCTGGGTGGCCTTCGGACACGGACTCGGAGGTAAACAGGGAGTATTCGCTCATCTATCGGTCTTCCTAAAATAATTACCGGTGGGTGAGGGCGCCGTTGGAGCCAGCTCGTGAGCTGGTTATTGGGCCATTTTGGTGGAATTGCGGTTTGGCGAAGTGCCGCACCTGAATCTGGAAACCGTTGCGTAAGCCCACATACAGGCTTTCGCCGGGCGTAAGCCCTGCGGCTAAGGCCCAGCGGGCCAAGTCGTCCTGCTCAAAGCCCAGCCAGAGATCACCGCAGGCCTGCCTGGCCCAACTCTGGTTGTGGCTGCACAACTCGGTTATCAACAAGCTGCCGCCGGCTTTGACGCGCACCGCCAGTTGTTTCAAGGCTTCGGCGGGGGCGGCGAAATGGTGCAGGACCATGTTCAACACCACACAGTCGGCGGCCGGGTACTCGTCATGCAAGGCATCGGCGAGTTTCAGTTCGACGTTGTCCAGGCTTTCTTTATTGCAGCGCAGGCTGGCCAACTCGAGCATTGCCGGGCTGTTGTCCAGCGCGGTGACCCGGGCGAAGCGGCGCGCCAGTTCGGGGAGAAATCCCCCGTCGCCGGGACCAACTTCCAGGGCCGTGGCCTGCTCGGCAAAGCCCAGGGCATCGAGCAGGGCCAGCACGCTGTCGCGGTATTGCGGCAGGCCGGCGATCAGGTCCTGCTGGGCCTGGAAATTCGCCGCCATGCGCGCGAAAAAATCCTGACTGGCCGCCGCGCGCTGACCATGTACCTCGCCGATCCGCACTTGCACATCGACCGGCAGTTCCAGCTCGTCGACCTCTCCGAGCAGGGCGGCGTGCAGTGCACCGCCGAGACGATCGCCCTGAGCCAGGGCGCGGCGGTAGAAAATCGCATTGCCTTCGCGCCGCGTCGCGACCAGGCCGGCCTGGGCCAGTACCTTGAGGTGGTGACTCATGCCGGATTGGCCTGTGGCGAAGATCTGCGCCAGTTCCAGCACGCCGAACGAGTCATTGCTCAGGGCGCGCAGTACGTTCAGGCGTAGCGGGTCGCCGCTGGCCTTGCACAGGGCGGCCAGTTCGTCGGCAGGCTCGAAACTCAGCTGGGGTGCGCGCATATTCATAGGATGCGAAGTCTAGTCGGTCATTTTTCATACAGCAACAGCAATATCAAAAAGTTTTGATATTGCTGCTTCGGCCTGATTTGGCCTGCGTATGACGCTGCTCAGGTCAGAAAACATTGCTCCTGCGACCATCTGTCATTGCCCCGCACCGCTCCGGTGGGCGAAAATAGCCGCCTTTTTTCGCCCCCTTCGTTTAACCAGCAGCCCCTTGGAGATTCAGTGATGCCCAGCCGTCGTGAGCGTGCCAATGCCATTCGTGCCCTCAGCATGGATGCCGTGCAGAAAGCCAACAGCGGCCATCCCGGTGCCCCAATGGGCATGGCGGATATCGCCGAAGTGCTGTGGCGCGACTACCTCAAGCACAACCCGAGCAACCCGGAATTCGCCGACCGTGACCGTTTCGTCATGTCCAACGGTCACGGCTCGATGCTGGTTTACTCGTTGCTGCACCTGACCGGTTACGACCTGGGCATCGAAGACCTCAAGCAGTTCCGCCAGATGGGCAGCCGCACCCCCGGTCACCCGGAATACGGCTACACCCCGGGCGTCGAGACCACCACCGGCCCGCTCGGTCAGGGCCTGGCCAACGCCGTGGGCTTCGCCCTGGCCGAGAAGGTTATGGCGGCGCAGTTCAACCGCGACGGCCATAGCATCGTCGATCACAACACCTATGTGTTCCTCGGCGACGGCTGCATGATGGAAGGCATCAGCCATGAAGTCAGCGCGCTTGCCGGCACCCTCGGCCTGGGTAAGTTGATCGCCTTCTACGACGACAACGGCATCTCCATCGACGGCGAAGTCGAGGGCTGGTTCACCGACGACACGCCGAAGCGCTTCGAGGCCTATGGCTGGCTGGTGATCCGCAATGTCGACGGCCACGACGCGGAAGAAATCAAGATCGCCATCGAAACCGCGCGCAAGAGTGCGCAGCCGACGCTGATCTGCTGCAAGACCACCATCGGTTTCGGTTCGCCGAACAAGCAAGGCAAGGAAGACTGCCACGGCGCCCCGCTGGGCAACGACGAAATCGCCCTGACCCGCGCCGCCTTGGGTTGGAACCATGGCCCCTTCGAGATCCCTAGCGAGATCTACGCCGAGTGGGATGCCAAGGACGCCGGTGCCACCGCCGAGGCCGAGTGGAATCAGCGCTTCGCTGCCTACGCTGCCGCCTACCCGGAACTGGCCAGCGAATTCACCCGGCGGGTCAAGGGTGAGCTGCCGGCCGATTTCGCCGAGAAGGCCACGGCCTATATCGCCGAAGTGGCGGCCAAGGGTGAGACCATCGCCAGCCGCAAGGCCAGCCAGAACGCGCTGAATGCCTTCGGCCCGCTGCTGCCGGAGTTTCTCGGTGGTTCCGCCGACCTGGCCGGCTCCAACCTGACCCTGTGGAAGGGCTGCAAGGGTGTCAGCGCCGAAGACGCGTCGGGCAACTACATGTATTACGGTGTGCGCGAGTTCGGCATGAGCGCGATCATGAACGGCGTCGCCCTGCACGGCGGTCTGGTGCCTTACGGCGCGACCTTTCTGGTGTTCATGGAATACGCCTGCAATGCCGTACGCATGGCCGCGCTGATGAAGAAGCGTGTGCTGTACGTCTACACCCATGACTCCATCGGTCTCGGCGAAGACGGTCCGACCCATCAGCCGATCGAGCAGCTGGCCAGCCTGCGCAGCACGCCGAACCTGAACACCTGGCGTCCATGCGACGCGGTGGAGTCGGCGGTGGCCTGGAAGTGCGCGATCGAGCGCAACGACGGTCCTTCGGCGCTGATCTTCTCCCGACAGAACCTGGCCCACCAGCACCGTGACGCCGCCCAGCTGGCCGATGTTGCCCGCGGTGGCTATGTGCTGAAGGACTGCGCCGGCGAGCCGGAACTGATTCTGATCGCCACCGGTTCGGAAGTTGGTCTGGCGATGCAGGCCTGTGAGCAGCTGGCTGTGCAGGGCCGCCAGGTCCGCGTGGTGTCGATGCCGTCGACCTCGGTGTTCGATCAGCAGGACGCCGCCTACAAGCAGGCCGTGTTGCCGCTGCAAGTGGGCGCGCGGATTGCCATCGAGGCCGCGCATGCGGACTTCTGGTACAAGTACGTTGGTCTGGAAGGTCGCATCATCGGCATGACCACCTTTGGTGAGTCCGCTCCGGCACCTGCTCTGTTCGAACACTTCGGCTTCACCGTGGAAAACATCCTGGAAACCGCTGCCGAACTGTTGGACGCCTAAGCACGTGTAGGATGGGTTGAGGCGCGTAACGCCGATACCCATCGCTGTGCAGCATGGGTATCGCTGCGCTCAACCCATCCTACGCTCGCCCTTGCCATCGAGACTGCCATGTCCAATCGCCCCTATCGCGTCGCCCTCAACGGCTACGGCCGCATCGGCCGCTGCGTACTGCGTGCCCTGCACGAGCGCGGTGCAGGTGCGGGCCTGGAAATCGTCGCCTTGAACGACCTGGCCGACCAGGCCAGTCTCGAATACCTGACCCGCTTCGACTCCACCCACGGGCGTTTTCCCGGCGAGGTGAGGGTCGAGGGCGATTGCCTGCATATCAATGGCGATTGCGTCAGAGTGCTGCGCCAGGCCACGCCGGAAGGGGTCGACTGGGCAGGGCTGGGTATCGATCTGCTGCTGGAGTGCTCCGGGCAGTACACCACCCGAGTCGATGCTGCGCGCTTTCTGCATGCCGGTGCGCCACGGGTGCTGCTGTCGCAACCGATGGCCAGCGAAGCGGATGTCGACGCCACCATCGTCTACGGGGTCAACCAGCACGCCCTGAGCGGCGCAGAACGTCTGGTCTCCAACGCCTCCTGCACCACCAACTGCGGGGTGCCGCTGTTGAAACTGCTGAATGAGGCGGTGGGCCTGGAATACGTCTCCATCACCACCATTCACTCGGCGATGAACGATCAGCCGGTGATCGATGCCTACCACCATGAGGACTTGCGCCGCACCCGTTCGGCGTTCCAGTCGGTGATTCCGGTGTCGACCGGCTTGGCGCGTGGCATCGAGCGCCTGCTGCCGGAACTATCCGGGCGTATCCAGGCCAAAGCCATTCGGGTGCCGACGGTGAACGTGTCGTGCCTGGATATCACCCTGCAGACTTGCCGCGACACCTCGGCCGAGGAAATCAACCGAGTGCTCCGCGAGGCGGCCGAGAGCGGGCCGCTGAAAGGGCTGCTGGCCTACACCGAGCTGCCGCATGCCAGCTGCGATTTCAACCATGATCCGCATTCGGCCATCGTCGACGGCAGCCAGACCCGGGTCTCCGGCCCGCGCCTGGTCAACCTGCTGGCCTGGTTCGACAACGAGTGGGGCTTTGCCAATCGCATGCTCGATGTGGCCGAACATTACCTTGCGGTCTCCACCGCCTCTATTCAAACAGCCCCCGTGAAGGACTGATTTCATGACTACGCCGTTCGAAACAATAGCGAAGATGATCGACCTCGACCTCCAGGGTAAGCGCGTGCTGATCCGCGAAGACCTCAACGTGCCGGTAAAAGACGGCGCCGTGAGCAGCGATGCGCGCATCCTCGCCGCCCTGCCGACCATCAAGCTGGCGCTGGAGAAAGGCGCGGCGGTCATGTTGTGTTCGCACCTGGGTCGTCCGAATGAGGGCGAATACAGCGAGGCGGATAGCCTCAAACCAGTCGCCGACTATCTCTCCAAGGCCCTCGGCCGTGACGTGCCGTTGCTCAAGGATTACCTCGGCGGCATCCAGATCGCTCCGGGCGAGTTGGTGCTGCTGGAGAACGTGCGCTTCAACAAGGGCGAGAAGAAAAATACCGACGAGTTGGCCCAGCAATACGCCGCGCTGTGCGACGTATTCGTCATGGACGCCTTCGGCACCGCCCACCGCGCTCAGGGCTCGACCCATGGGGTGGCCAAGTTTGCCAAGCTCGCTTGCGCCGGACCGCTGCTCGCCGCCGAGCTGGACGCTCTGGGCAAGGCCCTGGGTAACCCGGCCACGCCGATGGCGGCTATCGTCGCCGGCTCCAAGGTGTCGACCAAACTGGATGTGCTGAACAGCCTGAGCCAGATCTGCGACCAGCTGATCGTCGGCGGCGGCATCGCCAACACCTTTCTGGCTGCTGCTGGCTTCCCGGTCGGCAAATCGTTGTACGAGGCCGATTTGCTCGACACCGCCAAGGCCATCGCGGCCAAGGTCAGCGTGCCGTTGCCGGTGGATGTGGTGGTGGCCAAGGCCTTCGCCGCGGACGCCGAGGCTACGGTCAAGCTGGTGGCCGATGTGGCCGACGACGACATGATCCTCGATATCGGCCCGCAGACCGCGGCGCTATTTGCCGAACTGCTCAAATCCAGCAAGACCATCCTGTGGAACGGTCCGGTCGGGGTGTTCGAGTTCGACCAGTTCGGCGAAGGCACCAAAGCCTTGGCCCTGGCCATCGCGGAGAGCCCGGCCTTCTCGATTGCCGGGGGCGGCGACACCCTGGCAGCCATCGACAAATACGGCGTGGCCGACAAGATCAGCTACATCTCCACCGGCGGCGGTGCCTTCCTCGAGTTCGTCGAGGGCAAGGTGCTGCCGGCCGTGGAAGTGCTGGAGCAGCGCGCCAAGTAACCAGCTAGGGTGAACAGGTCTGTGGTCTGTTCATCCGCCAAGGATTAAACCCTGGCAGTGATCTGCGGTCTGCTATTCCAGGATCGTCAACAAGGAGTTACTGCCATGCGCAATGCTGCCGCTGTATGGATGTTGTGTGCCGGTTTGGCCGGTTGTGCCGGAAACAGCCCGCGAGATACCGCTTGCGAGGTGTTCAGCCCGGCGCAAATCGATCTGCCGACCAGTCAGGATGAGCGGCGCATCGAGCAAAAAAGCACGGGCGACCCCGCTCCGGAAGGTCGCGAGCAGAAGTGCTGATAGCAAGGCAGACGCTGTGGCAGACGGCTACAGCAACTAGGGAGGGTGAATGAACAAGGCATTCCACGCAGCGGCCGTAACACTGCTGCTGGCGGGGTGCGCCGGCCAGCAGCAGGGAGCCGATAGCTGGACCCGGTGGGTCTGTGACAGTCAGGCAGAAGTGCTCTGGCGCTTCGCCGACAGCGCCAAGGAGCAGGTCGAGGTACGCTTGGCGGCTGACGATAGGATCTACCGCCTGCAGCAGCAGCCTTCTGCTTCCGGCGCGTTATACAGCGACGGGCGCCTGACCTTCCACAGCAAGGGCGCGCAAGGGCTGGTGTACTGGACGGCCAGCGACGACTTGATCGGTCGCGGCTGCAAGGCGCCATAAGCGGCGATGCATTGTTTTACTCCTTCGCCCCAGGGCGTGGGACGAGAGGGGACACGTTAGCCGTATCCCCAAAAACTTGAACACGGTCTGTCTCTGCGGCAGGCTTGTACGATTAATGAGCCCCACCGGGAGAAAGAACACCATGGCACTTATCAGCATGCGCCAGATGCTCGACCACGCCGCCGAATATGGCTACGGCGTGCCGGCCTTCAACGTAAACAACCTCGAGCAGATGCGCGCCATCATGGAAGCGGCCGACAAGACCGACTCCCCGGTGATCGTCCAAGCCTCCGCCGGTGCGCGCAAATATGCTGGCGCGCCGTTTTTGCGTCACCTGATTCTGGCTGCCATCGAAGAGTTCCCGCATATCCCGGTTTGTATGCACCAGGACCACGGCACCAGCCCGGACGTCTGCCAGCGCTCGATCCAGCTGGGCTTCAGCTCGGTGATGATGGACGGCTCGCTGAAGGAAGACGGCAAGACCCCGGCTGACTACGACTACAACGTCGCCGTCACCCAGCAAACTGTAGCTTTCGCCCACGCCTGCGGCGTGTCGGTGGAAGGTGAGCTGGGTTGCCTGGGCAGCCTGGAAACTGGCATGGCCGGCGAAGAGGACGGCGTTGGCGCCGAAGGCGTACTCGACCACAGCCAGATGCTCACCGACCCGGAAGAGGCCGCCGACTTCGTCAAGCGTACTCAGGTCGATGCCCTGGCCATTGCCATCGGTACCAGTCACGGCGCCTACAAGTTCACCAAGCCGCCGACCGGCGACATCCTGGCCATCGACCGTATCAAGGAAATCCACAAGCGCATTCCCAATACCCACCTGGTGATGCACGGCTCCAGTTCGGTGCCGCAGGAGTGGCTGGCGATCATCAACCAGTACGGCGGCGACATCAAAGAAACCTACGGTGTGCCGGTCGAAGAAATCGTCGAGGGCATCAAGCACGGGGTACGCAAGGTCAATATCGACACCGATCTGCGCCTGGCGTCCACCGGTGCCATGCGCCGTCTGATGGCCAGCAACCCGAGCGAGTTCGACCCGCGTAAATTCTTCGGCGCCACCGTGACGGCCATGCGCGACATCTGCATCGCCCGCTACGAAGCCTTCGGCACCGCCGGCAACGCCTCGAAGATCAAACCGATCTCCCTGGAAGGCATGTTCCAGCGCTACGCCAAGGGTGAGCTGGCCGCCAAGGTCAACTAAACCAGTCACTGCAGCACAAAAAACCCCGCTATATGAGCGGGTTTTTTTGTGCTCAAATGCTGCGCCCATTCGGGCAGGCACTCTCTCAGATCGTCGCAGCAACCTGTGAAATGACAAGGCTGGAGTGTGGGCGCGGCTAGCCATCGGCCTGCTTGGCTTCAGCCTATCCATGTTGTACGGCGTAAGACATCATTAGTGATCATGCGGCTGAAAACTGATGTCAATGTGACTTATTTTTTCTTGTGGCGTCTTTTAATGACTGGAATGCGGATTCCGTTGTTGATCCGCATGCACAGAAAATCGCCGCATTTGATGTCGCTACCTTTATGGATAAATGCACCTAGAGGATGACTAGGTCGGGTAATCGCTTATCAGAATGCGCAAGTGGCTGTTCAACATGAGTCGAGGTTATTAATGAGAAAGCTTTCCATTTTTATCGCTGTTGGAGTTGCCGTTGCTACACTCGCCGGTTGTGCGAGCCAGCCCAGTACCGCTGACCTGATGCGCGCCCATGCCGATGAGGCGCAGGCCCGAGTGGACCTCCGGCAGCAATTTGCCGATGACTGGGACCGCGGTACAGACCTGGTCCGATCTGGCGAGAAGCGAATCAAAAAAGGTGAGAAGCAGATTAGCGCCGCTGAAAGGGATCTGGACAAGGGCCAGCAGCAGGTGGCTCAAGGTAATCGCGAAATCGCTGAGGGCCACCAGCTTTTGCAGGAAAGCGAACGACTCTTTCGCGAGAAATTTCCGAATCTTGAGCTCAAAACCGTTAACTGATCGAGCCACTTGATGGTGACCCGGCAGGCTCTGTGCCTGCCGGGTTTAGGTTCTACAGATTAAGGCATCCTGAGGCACTTCTCGGTCTGCTGCTCCTGCTCTTAGCGTGACGCTGCAGCGATTGCAGCCGCGAGCCGCGACCATATGAGCTCCCGCGCGACTCGATGTCACCGCTCAGCTACGGCATACTCCTGCGTTCGAGTCCCGAGCTAACCGCCCCTCACTGACCATGTCCCCGCTGAAATACCTTCAGGGTTATCCCGCCCAGCTGCAAGAGCAGATACGCAAGCTGATCGCCGAACAGCGCCTCGGCGACTACCTGGCGCAGCGCTATAGCGGCAAGCACAGCGTGCAGAGCGACAAGGCGCTGTATGCCTACATCGTGGCGCTGAAGCAGGAGCATCTGCGCAATGCGCCGGCGATCGACAAGGTGCTGTTCGACAACCGACTCGACCTGACCCACCGTGCGCTCGGCCTGCACACCGCGATTTCCCGCGTGCAGGGCGGCAAGCTCAAGGCGAAGAAGGAGATTCGCGTCGCCTCATTGTTCAAGGAGGCGGCGCCGGAGTTTCTGCAGATGATCGTGGTACACGAGTTGGCGCATTTGAAAGAGGCCGAGCACAACAAGGCCTTCTACAAACTGTGTGAACACATGCTGCCTGGCTACCACCAACTGGAATTCGACTTGCGCGTGTACCTGACGTGGCGCGAACTACCGAAAGGCGCCGCGCCATAGCCGGCGCGCTCGGCAACTGCAATCAGCCGCGTAGCATCAGGTTGAGTTGATCGACCACTTCCGCCCAGTCGGCGTCTTCGAGAATTTCCTCGCGCAGAAAGGTTGCCTGAGCCGTTGTCCAGAAAGGCGCTTCGGCCAGTGCAATAGTCGAGGCAAGGGGCGCGTGTCTACTGACAAAGCGGTCGATGCTGGCCTGGTCAGCAGGCAGGCCGAGTTGCTTGAACAGGGCTGGGAGGTCGTGGGTGGGGCTTTGCATGGCGGGCTCCTCAGGTGGTAGGACTTGGCGTCGAAGCGCTGCAGGGCAGTGCGTGGCGCCGCCCCTACAGCCTAGCGCAGATTGCCAGGTTTCAGGCTGTGCGGCGGCGTTGTTGCTGCTCTAGAACGACGGTTGCTTGGCGGCTGGCCTTGGATTGGCAGGCGCCACTCAACTGACCCGCAGAACCTCGAAGAGTTGCGTGCTGTTGTCTATGCGCATATGCACCTGATCCCCTTCGGCGCAGCCGAGCAAACGCTGGCCCAGTGGCGCCCGCGGGCTGATCACCAGCACCTCCTGGCCCTCCAGTCGCACTTTCATCCCGGCAGCATCCGGGCCAAGGAACAGGCACTGCTCTATGCCCTGGGCATTGGCCAACCACACCAAGGCGGTGAGTTGAATACCCAGCTCGGCATCGAATGGGCGCAGGGTCAGCTGCTGCCAGGCCTTCAACGCCTGACGGATTTCCTCGACCCGCCGCGCTTGCCCGGCGGCCAGGTAGGAGGCCTCCAGGCCGAGGGTGTCGTACTTGTTTTCGGCGATATTTTCCTTGTGGGTCGCCGCCTCATAGGCGCTCAGCGCTGCGCGTTGGGCCAGTTCCAGGTCGGCCTGCAGAGTGTCGAGGATCAGCTGGTGCAGGCGTGCTTTGTTCAAGGGTGGCTCGCAAGGGGGCAGGTGGGTGATGAGCGTGGCGGATTATCGGTGATCACAGCCTGCAGGGGCAAAGTGCGAGCGCTTGCACCAAAGTCTAGTGTCGCCTGGGTTGCCCGAAGCGGCATGCTGTCAGCGGTGTTATTTCGAGTGAGGATATAGACGTGGGTCTGCTGCGATCGATGGGGTTTCTCTTCCTGTTCCTGCTGGTGCCGCTGGGCGCCTTGCTGGCCAACTACCCTGGGCCAATAGCTGAATGGCTGAGCAGCCTGTTCGGCGTGGACATCAGTCGAGGCAACCTCGGCGCAGGCTTCATGCTGCTTGCCGCTATCTGCCTGAAAATCGACCTGGACATTCGCCGCCGAGCTCAGGGTCGTGAGGCCCGCGCTGTGTGAGTTGCCGCACTGACCAAGTATGCCCTGGCGGCGGTCATCCTGGCTGCGGCCAAGATAGTCTCAGCGGAAACTGCTGCTGATGTTTCCCGACCGGCGTAAGGCTCTGTGGCCGCCTTTGCAGCGCAGATACCCAGGCCGGCGCTAGCGCTATATGTCGTCGTTGAGGCGCGCGTTGGCTACACTGCTGCCCATGTTGGGGAGAGCACTATGGGCGATACGCAGTCGGACTATTCGGTTTATCGGCAGGTAGTTTCGCAATTGATGAGTGACCAGGAGCAGCTGCCGAGCTTGCCGATGCTGACCCTGGACATTCGCCGTGCGCTGGCCATGCCGGAGGTCAGCATGGCGCGTTTGAGCAGCCTGATCAGCCGCGATCCGGCACTCAGTGCGTTATTGATGAAGTACGCCTCCAGCGCCTTGCTGCGTACGCGCGTGCCGCCAAAGACCTTGCACGACGTGTTGCGAGTGTTGGGGATTCAGCAGGTGGACCGGGTCGTGATGGTGCACAGCATCAAGAGCCTGTTCACCCTGCACAGCGCCGCACACAAGCAGCTATTCATGGAGGCCTGGCATCGGGTAACGCTGAAGGCCAGCATCTGTGCGTTTCTCGCCCGGGCGGTGGGGCATATTCCATCGGACCATGCGGTACTCGCCAGCCTGCTCAGCGAGGTTGGCTCGCTGGCGGTGCTGTCAGCCTTCAAGGACGCCAGCCTGATCCCGACACCGGCGCGTTACTACAGCCTGTGCCGGGCCTACAGCAAATCGCTGGGGGTGATCTTGCTGAAGAAGTGGGCGGTGGATGACGAGTACGTGCACATCATCCGCGAGGTGGGAAACTGGACGCTGGGCGGGTCGCGGCAGATCGAGTTGCTCGATCTGGTCAACCTGAGCCTCTACCACAGCATCGGGCGCAACAATGCGGCCGCCGAGTTGCCTGCGCTAACAAGCCTGGCGGCCTATGGCAAGTTGGGCGCGCCGCAGAACGAGGTGTCGACTGGCGGTGATCTGAGCCTGATCAGCGAGCATTGGCCAGAGATCGAAGCGATTGCCACGGCCTTGCGCTAGTGCTGCGGAATAAGCACCCAAAGATACGTGCGGGCCCGCCGCTCGCCTGCTAGTGTGCGGCGGTCTGATGGCCTTTGAGCAGATGGGCGCAGAGGGTGCGCAGGGGGCCGAGCTGCCGGCAGATCAGCGCCAGTTGAGTTTGTAGCAGACGTTGCTGGTCATCCAGTTCATCAGCCAGTTGTTCCAGTTCGACCGCGAGTTGTTCTTCGGCATCGCTGTGAATCGCCACCGATTGCCCTTGTGCCAGGTTCTGAGCGATGTCGTCGAGGCTGGCGGCGAGGCTGGCAGCGCTGTCGATGAGGTGTTGCTGATCCTCGCCCAGGCGGGCTTCGCCACGATGCGCGCCGAGGCCGGAGAGGTAGCTCAGCAGGGTGTGCGAGAGCACCAGAAAGCGAAAGCCGATGTCCGCCTCCTTACGGAAATGACCGGGCTCCATCAACATGTTGCCGAGGGTGGTCGACAGCGCCGCGTCGGCGTTGTGGGCGTTGCGCCGGGCCAGGCGGTAGGCCAGGTCGTTGCGTTTGCCGTTGGCGTACTGCTGGATGATCTGGCGCAGGTATGTGCTGTTGCAGCTTAGGGTATTGGCAAGCATGCGGTTGAGGCGGCGGCCTTGCCAGTCCGGCAGGATCAGGAACACTGCCAGTCCGGCGATCAGGCTGCCGAGCAGGGTGTCGACCAGCCGCGGAATGATCAGGCCATAGCCGTCGCCGACCTGATTGAAGCAGAACAGCACCAGCAGGGTGATTGCTGCCGTGGCCAGGGTGTAGCGGCTGCTGCGAGTGGCGAAAAAGGCGACGCCGGCGGCGACCGCGAAGAACGCCTGGATCAATGGATTGGGGAACAGGTCGAACAGCGCCCAGCCGAGCACCAGTCCCAACACGGTACCGCCGATCCGTTGCACCAGTTTGCGCCGGGTGGCGCCATAATTCGGCTGGCAGACGAACAGCGTAGTCAGCAGAATCCAGTAGCCCTGGGCCGGATGAATCCAATGCAGCATGCCGTAGCCGGCGGCCAATGCGATAGCCAGGCGCAGGGCATGGCGGAATAGCAGCGAGGTCGGCGTCAGTTGCAGGCGCAGGCGCTCCCAGACGTCTTTCAGCGACTGCGGTTCGCGGTCCAGCAGGCTGCTGTCCTGTTCTTCGTCCAGCGCATCAGGGTTGCTGGCGTCGCCTAGCAGTTGGTCGAGGGTGCTGAGGTTGCCAGCCAAGGCATGCAGCGAGCGCAGCAAATGGCGCCAGGCCGGGTTGCTCTGCAGGCGCAGGTGCTCCAGGGAGGCCAGCAGATCGTCCAGTGCCTGGCTGCACAGCTCGCGGTATTCGAAGGATTGACGCAGTTCGATGGCTTCTGCCAGACGCTGGCAGGCCTCGCCGTGCAGGCGCAGCAGGCGCTGACAGCGAAACAGCACATCGCTGTGAAAGAACGCCTCGGCCAGTTCGTTGTAAGGGTAATGCGAGGAACTGGCGCGCTCGTGGATGTCCTGGGCGAGGAAGTACAGCTTCAGGTAGCGGCCGACCTTGGAGCCCGGCCGGCCATTGCCGACCCGGTGCAGGATGATTTCCTTGGTCGCGTTCAGCGCCGCCACGACCTGACCGTTCTGCTTGGCCAGGGCTAGCCGGCGCTCCTCGACATCGAGTTGGCGCAGCGGTTCGAACAGCGCGGCCTTGAGTTTGAGGTAGTGGCCGAGTTCGCGGAACAGCCGGGCCAGGCTGTGCTGTACCGGTTGGTGGGCGAACAGGGCATTCCAGATCACCGAGAGCAGTCCGTACCAGGCCGCGCCGGCCACCAGCAGAAGAGGCTCCAGGCCGAAACCACTGCTGCCGCCGCGCTGCTCCACGCCAATCATGCTGTAAATCGACAGGATCAAGGTCGCCCAGCCAAGCGTGGCGAAACGTTCGCCGAGGGCGCCGAGCATGGTCAGGGCGAAGCTCGACAGGGCCAGGGCGCTGACGAACAACCAGGGGTAGGGAAACAGCAGCTCGACCGTGTAGGCCGCCGTGCTGAAGCAGCCGAGGGTCACCAGCAGGGCGGTGAGACGGCCCTGCCAGCTGTCGTCAGTCTCGGCCAAGGCACTGGCGATGACCCCCAGGAACAGCGGAGTCAATGCTTGCATCCAACCTTGCGACCAGCACAGCAGCAGGCTGCCGCCGAGGGCAATAAACACCCGCAGGCTGTAGCTGAACTTGTCCAATGCCCACAGGCGGCGCAGGGAATGGCTGATCGAGGCGGACGGCATCAGGGCTCACGACCTTGTTTGCGATGATTAGTGAGCAGACTAACGGAATCGATGGGCGTCTGGCACGCACGTTTTTAGCTGAGCTAGGTGCGTTCGGTGCTAAGCGTTGTTGGCCAAGCTCCCATCAGGACAGGTGCTCCCACCTCGGCGGGTTCACTGCGGGACGAATGGACTATCCTCTAAGCAGGTAGCCGCAGTTTGCCGGTTTCGCGTCACCCACAGCGGCTGTCGTGGAGAGCGCCTTGAAGGGTTCGCTGATTCGCCGTTTGCTCCTCGCGCTGGCTTTATTGCTAATGCCGGCGGGGCTCTCTGCGGCTCCGGCTCCGGTGGTGGAGCTACGCGTCGATGGCGCGATCGGGCCAGCCAGCGCTGACTACATCGTGCGCGGCCTGGCCCGTGCGCTGGACGATGGCGCGCAGCTGGTGGTGCTGAGCATCGACACGCCCGGCGGCCTGGACACCTCGATGCGGGCGATCATCAAGGCGATTCTCGCCAGCCCGATTCCGGTCGCCAGCTTCGTTGCTCCCAGTGGTGCACGGGCGGCCAGCGCCGGCACCTATATCCTCTATGCCAGCCATATCGCGGCGATGGCGCCCGGCACCAACCTCGGCGCGGCCACCCCGGTGCAGATCGGCGGCATGCCCGGTTCGCCGTCGCCGGCACCGGATAAGCCGGAGAGTACCAATCAGGGCGACAAGGCCGACGAGTCCGACAATTCCGGCAAAGCTTCCGAAGGCAAGGCCGAGAAAGCCGGCGCACCGACCGATACCCTGAGCAAGAAACAAATCAATGACGCCTCGGCCTACATCCGCGGCCTGGCGCAAATGCGTGGGCGCAATGCCGAGTGGGCCGAACAGGCGGTGCGCGAGGCGGTCAGCCTGTCAGCCGAAGAAGCGCTCGAACTCAAGGTGGTCGATTACCTCGCCATCGACCTGGCGGATCTGCTCAAGCAACTGGACGGTAAAACCTTCAACGCCGCCGGCGTCGAGGTGACCCTGCAGACGGCCGGCGCCGCGCTGATCAGCCATGTGCCGGACTGGCGTACGCAGTTGCTGGCGGTGATCACCAATCCCAGTGTGGCGCTGTTGTTGATGATGATCGGGGTCTACGGCCTGTTCTTCGAGTTTTCCAATCCTGGCACCGGCGTCGGCGGCGTGCTCGGGGGGATCAGCCTGATTCTTGCGCTGTACGCCTTGCAACTGCTGCCGGTCAACTACGCGGGCGTGGCCTTGATCCTGCTGGGTATCGCCTTTATCACGGCCGAAGCCTTCATGCCGAGTTTCGGTGTGATCGGCATTGGCGGGGTGGTGGCCTTCGTCTTTGGCGCCTTGATTCTGATCGATACGGATGTGCCGGGCTTCGGCATTCCGCTGGCGCTGATTGGAACCCTCGCGGTGACCACTGGCGTGCTGATATTCGCCATCGTCAGCATGGCCCTGCGCGCCAGGCGAAGGGCCTTGGTCGGCGGTGATAACGAGTTGGTCGGCAGTCTGGTGAGAGTCAGTGCAGTGCAGCCGAACAACTCACGCAGCGGTTGGGTGCAGCTGCAAGGGGAACACTGGCAGGTGCTCAGCCAGGTGCCGTTGCATCCGGGCCAACAGGTGCGGGTATTGGCGCGCAAGGGCTTGCTACTGGACGTTGGCGTGATTGAAGAGGCGCCGCCGCAAGGAGAGTAGACATGGGTTTTGAACTGAGTTTTGCCGCCCTGGCGGCGCTGTTGATCGCTTTATTGGCCTCGGCCTTTCGGATTCTGCGTGAGTATGAGCGGGGCGTGGTGTTCCAGCTCGGGCGCTTCTGGAAGGTCAAGGGGCCGGGGTTGGTGATCATCATTCCGGTGATCCAGCAGATGGTCCGCGTCGACTTGCGGACCATCGTCCTGGATGTGCCGACTCAGGACGTGATTTCTCGCGATAACGTCTCGGTCAAGGTCAACGCGGTGATCTACTTTCGGGTGCTCGACCCGCAGAAGGCGATTATCCAGGTCGAGGATTACCACAGTGCGACCAGCCAGCTGTCGCAAACCACCCTGCGGGCGGTGCTCGGCAAGCATGAACTGGACGAGATGCTCGCCGAGCGCGAACGGCTCAACGTCGATATCCAGCAGGTGCTCGACGCACAAACCGATGCCTGGGGCATCAAGGTGGCCAACGTCGAGATCAAGCACGTCGACCTCGACGAGTCGATGATTCGCGCCATTGCCAAGCAGGCCGAGGCTGAGCGCGAACGGCGGGCCAAGGTGATTCACGCCGAAGGCGAGTTGCAGGCCTCGGAGAAGCTCATGCAGGCCGCCGAGATGCTCGGTCGCCAGCCCGGCGCCATGCAGCTGCGCTACATGCAAACCTTGAGCAACATCGCCACCGACAAGAGCTCGACCATCGTCTTTCCGCTGCCGATCGAACTGTTGCAGGGCATGGCCGAGCTGAAGCGCTAGGGCGCGCGGCTGCATCTCCCTCTGCTTCGTGGGCTATCAGAGCCCTGCATGGCGGCACTCGTGCCAACCATAGGGGCGCCAGATTCGGCTACTGGAGCGGACCACCGCGCCCGCGTCTCATCTAGCTACGACTCGGATAAATATTGCGGCTACCCCACACTTGGGCGTGCGGCCAGGTGCTGACGTGCTTGATTTTTGGACTGTTCGGTTCTAAATTCGCTGCTTAGTTTCTGGATGAATTACCTCCTCTCGCCCAGGTTGTGGGCTGCCCTACGGGTTGTCTGTTTATCGATCCGCCACTGGCCGCTTGCATTGGCGGCGCCTCATATCTGCATCGCGCACAGGTGTTACTGCGCGCGCTGTGCGGTTGACTTGGCGCAACCTGGACCGAGTGGTCCTAACCTGAGGGTCTGATACATGCGTGAATTGTTTGAATTACGTGGGGCCGATCCCCAGTTGCTGTTTTCTCCCTACTGCTGGCGCGTGCGACTGGCATTGTTGCACAAGGGACTGGACTTCCAGAGCCGGCCCCTGTGCTTCACCGACAAGGAACCGCTGGCCTGTTCCGGACAGCAGCAGGTGCCGGTGCTGCGCGATGGCGAGACGGTGGTGCATGACAGCGTGGCGATCTTCCAGTACCTGGACCGCGTTTATCCTGAGCGCCCTCTGCTGGGTGAAGGCGTGGCGGCGAGCCGCGCACGGCTACTCGAGCGGATGATCTCTCAGGCGCTGCGACCGCCTCTACTGAAGCTACTGGTGACACGAGTCCACGCGGTTATCACTCCGGACGACCAGGCGTATTTCCGCAGCACTCGCGAGAAGGCTCTGGGTAGTAGCCTGGAAGCTTTCGCCGACCCCGAGGCGGGTGCAGTGCAACTCAAGCAGGCGCTGGCACCACTGGACGTCTGGCTGGCGGAGCAACCCTACCTTGATGGCGACAGCGCCGGCGGCACGGATTATCTGGTCGGCAGTCTGTTCTTCTGGGCCTGGTGTCTGGGCATACAGCCATGGGCCTCGGACTCCTCCGTCGGGGTCTGGTTCCAGCGTCTGCTTGAGCATTACCAGGCGCACTGTGGTCCGGTGAAACGGGCTGCCCTCAACTGAGTCGAGCAGGACACGCGCGTGTCCGATCTCTACTACTGGGCCACACCCAACGGCCACAAGATCAGCATCTTTCTCCAGGAGGCCGGGCTGGAGTACCAAGTGCAGTCGGTGCATATCGGCCAGGGCCGCTGAGTCAGCAAGAGGGCCACGAACCGCGACGTGCCCGACTCATCGGCGCGGCCGTCGCTCGGATGCCAGTCGCACCGGCGCCGTGGCGCGGCATGCCTGCGGTAAATTCGCTATTTAAAGGGTATTTCCCTGAAAAAAACGGTCAATTAAGGTCTGTTGATGCTTCTGGTTTCCTAGACTTTTCCTAGGGTCACTCGACTTACCTACGAGGAAATTGCTATGCGTATCGGCGTACCCAAGGAAATCAAGAACCACGAGTATCGCGTCGGCCTGACCCCACAGTCGGTGGCCGAGTTGACCGCGTTGGGCCATGAAGTGTGGGTCGAGACCCTGGCGGGTGCCGCTATCGGCTTCAGTGATGCCGACTACCTGGCCGCTGGCGCGCAGATCGCCGTATCGGCCGAAGCGGTGTTCAACCAAGCGCAGTTGCTCGTCAAGGTCAAAGAGCCGCTGGCCGTTGAGCGTGCGCGCTTGCGTCCACAGCACACCTTGTTCACCTACCTGCACCTGGCACCGGATCGGCCGCAGACCGATGAATTGATGGCCAGCGGCGCCACCTGCATCGCCTACGAGACGGTGACCGATCACAACGGCCGTTTACCGCTGCTGGCGCCGATGTCCGAGGTGGCTGGGCGCATGTCGATCCAGGCCGGGGCCAATTGCCTGGAAAAGGCCAGGGGCGGCCGTGGCGTGCTGCTCGGTGGAGTGCCGGGTGTAGCGCCGGGTAAGGTGGTGATTCTCGGCGGTGGAGTGGTCGGCAGCCATGCGCTGGCCATGGCCGTGGGCCTCGGCGCCGATGTCACGGTGCTGGACAAGAGCGTCGATGCCCTGCGCCGTCTGGATGGGCAGTACGGCAACCGCATTACCACCCTGTATTCCACCCGCGCGGCGCTGCGTGAGCAGATACTGGCCGCCGACTTGGTCATCGGCGGCGTGCTGATACCCGGCGCCGCGGCGCCCAAGCTGGTCACCGCCGAGATGGTCAAAGAAATGCTGCCCGGCTCGGTGCTGGTGGATGTGGCCATCGATCAGGGCGGCTGTGCGGAAACCTCGAAGGCCACTACTCATGACGATCCGACCTATGTGGTCGATGGTGTGGTGCATTATTGCGTGGCCAATATGCCCGGCGCGGTGGCGCGCACCTCGACCCTGGCGCTGAATAACGCGACTCTGCCGTTTGTCGTCGCTCTCGCGGAGAAGGGGACTCGTCTGGCACTGGAGGACGATCCACACCTGTGTAATGGCCTCAACGTGGCCAGAGGGGTTATTACCTGCGAAAGCGTTGCCGAAGCCCACGGTTTGCCCTATCAGTCGGCGGTCAGTGTGCTGGGGCAGCTTTAGCGCAGGGTGAGCGAGGGCCGCCGGCAAAATCCCGGCAACCCGGATGACAGGTCCGCAGTGCGTCTGGACCGGTGTGCTGGTTGCTGTGGGGAAGTCTTGGGCTGAGTGGCGCTGCACGAGGCAGTCGCCCAGTGGTTCGCGTTCGCCGTGTCGCCGCGACTAAGCTCAAGAAGCAGTCAGCCGATTAGCGGAGGCAGCATGTTCCAGTCGTCTATCAGTCGCCGTCAGTTACTCGCCGGACTCGGCAGTGGGGCCTTGCTGCTGACTGCGCCGGGCGCGTTCGCCGAGCGCCTGTTGACCCCGGCGCAGACACTCGGGCCGTTCTATCCTGACCAACTGCCGCTGGACCGGGACAATGACCTGCTGATCGTCGACGATCACCAGATGCCAGCCAGTGGCACTGTAGTGCATCTGTACGGGTTGATTCTCGATGCGCATGGCAAGCCGCTACATGACGCGCTGGTGGAAATCTGGCAAGTGGATGCCAACGGCATCTACCTGCACAGTCGTGGCGGCGAGCGCAGCGCGCGCGATGTGAATTTCCAGGGTTACGGGCGCTTCGTCACCGGCGCCAAGGGCGAGTACCGCTTTCGCACCATACGGCCGGTGGCCTACCCCGGGCGCACGCCGCATATCCATCTGGCGGTGACGCTGCCCGGTCAGCCACGTTTCGCCACCCAGTGCTACATCCGTGGTGAGCGTCGCAACCAGCGCGACGGCGTACTCAATGCGATCCGCGACCCCAAGGCGCGTGAACGCCTGATCGTGCCGTTTGTTCCCGTTGCCGGCTCGACGGCGGGCGAGCAGGTGGCGCGTTTCGATGTGGTCCTGGGCCTTACTCCTGCCTCATGAGCAGCTTCGGTCTGCTCGTCGAACGCTTTACAGCGGCCAGACCAGCAGCAGCAGCGGCACGCTGACCAGGACCACGAGGATTTCCATGGGCAAGCCGAGTCGCCAATAGTCGCCGAAGCGGAAACCGCCGGGGCTGAGAATCAGGGTGTTGTTCTGGTGGCCGATGGGGGTCAGGAACGAGCAGGAGGCGCCAATCGCCACCCCCATCAGCAGGGTGTCGGGGTTGACCCCCAGTTGGCTCGCCGAGCTCAGGGCGATCTGGCACATCACCGCGGCGGTGGCCGCATTGTTCATGAAGTCCGAGAGGGTCATGGTCACCACCAACAGCACGGTGAGGACGATCACCGGGTTGCCCTGGGCGATATGCTCCATCAGCAACCGCGCCAGCAGGTCGGCCGCGCCGCTGCTGGACATGGCCCCAGCCACCGGAATCAGCGCGCCGAGCAGAACGATCACCGGCCAGTCGACGGCGCTGTAGATCGAGCGCAGCGGCACCACACGCATGACCATGAACACCAGTACGCCGGCGGCGAAGGCAACTGCCGCCGAGAGCAGGCCGAACGCGGCGAGGGCGACCGCCAGCAGCATGACGCCGACGGCGAGGGAGGTCTTGCCAAGGTCGGGAATGCTGATGGCGCGGTCGGCGAGAGGCACGCAGGCGTAATCGGCGGCGAACTCGGAGATGTCATCCGGCGCGCCCTGCATCAGCAGCACGTCACCGCGCTCGATCAGGGTCGAACGCAGGCGCTTGATCGAGCGATGGCTCTGTCGTGAGATCGCCAGCAGGTTGATCGAGTAGCGGCTACGCAAGCGGGTTTCGCTGACGGAGCGGCCGATCATATGGGAGTCAGGCCGCACCAGGAGTTCTTGCAGCGAGCGGGCATCGGCTTGCGGGTCTTTCTTCTCGCTGTGCTTGGTTTTGCTCTCTTGGGCTTCTGCGGCCGGTGGGCTGAAGGCGGTTTCTCTCGGTTGTTCAGCCAGCTTGGCTTTGTCCTCATGCTGGGCGGCGGCCTCCAGCTTCAGGCCCAGGTTGCCCAGCACGCTGCCCAGGGACTCCGGCTCGGCTTCGATCACCAGCACATCGTCGACCAGTAGTTCACGGTGCGGGTTGGGTGCGGACAGGCGCATCTTGTTGCGTACCATGCCGATGACCTGGGCGTCGGCCTCATCGAGCAGCAACTCGACCTCGCGCAGGGTCTTGCCCACGGCCTTGCCACCTTCCTGCAGGCGCGCCTCGGTGAGGTAGGTGCCAGTGTCGAAACTGGTCACGCTGGCCACCTTGCGCTTGGGTACCAGACGCCAGCCGAGCAGAGATATGAACAGTACGCCGCTCAGCGCCACCGCCACGCCGACCGGGCTGAAATCGAACATGGCGAACGGCCCCGCGCCGCTTTGTGCGCGAAAGCTGGACACGATCAGGTTGGGCGGCGTGCCGATCAGCGTGGTCATGCCGCCGAGTATGGTGCCGAATGCCAGCGGCATCAGGATGCGGCCCGGCGGCAGGTCCTGCTTGCGGGCGATCTGCAGGGCAATCGGCATTAGCAGAGCAAGGGCGCCGACGTTGTTCATGAAGGCCGAGAGCAGCGCACCAAGGCTGGTCAGCGCGGCGATCGAGAGCATCGGTCCGGCATTGGTGGGCAGTATGCGCTGGGCCAGCGCGTCCACCGCGCCGGTGAGTTGCAAGCCGTAACTCAGCACCAGTACGCAGGCGACGGTGATCACTGCCGGGTGGCCGAAACCGGCGAAGGCCTTCTCATCAGGTACCAGGCCGGCGATTACGCAGGCCAGCAACGCGGCCAGAGCAACGATGTCATGCCGCCAGCGGCCCCAGAGGAACAGGCCAATGGTGGCGGCCAGAATGGCGAAGATAAGGCCTTGGTCTTGAGTCATGTGGGTGGACGGTCCTTGTGTGGGGCGGTCGTTAGGAGGCGAGGATCAACTCGCCACCCTTGCTTTGTAGCAGAGCCTGCATCCGTTCGGCAGTTCAATCCACGCCCACGGCAGTGGTTCGCCTTGGCCACGGGCGTCCGCTGCGACGGGGCTCCAGCTATCCGAGCCGGATGTCACCAGCGGACTTTAACAACGATCAGACGTATTGTGCCGCCGCGTAAGCCGAGGCCCAGGCCCACTGAAAGTTGAAGCCGCCCAGGTGGCCGCTGACATCCAGTACTTCGCCGATGAAATACAGCCCCGGTGCTTTCAGCGACTCCAGGGTTTTCGACGAGACTTCGCGGCTGTCGATGCCGCCCAGGGTCACCTCGGCGGTACGGTAACCCTCGGTGCCGGCCGGTACCAGTTGCCAGTCGGCGAGCTTCTCGGCAATCGCCTTGAGTTCGTTCGGGCTGTACTGCTTCATCGGCTTGGAGACGAACCAGCTGTCGACCAGCAGGCCGGCCATCTTCTTGGTGAGCAGTTCGGCGAGCAGGGTTTTCAGCTCGCTGTTCGGCCGCTCGTGCTGCTGGCTGGCCAGCCATTCGGGCAGGTCGATATGCGGCAGCAAGTCGATATGCACGGTGTCGCCCGGCTGCCAGTACGAGGAAATCTGCAGGATCGCCGGGCCGCTGAGGCCACGGTGGGTGAACAGGATGTTCTCGCGGAAACTCTGGCCGTTGCAGCTGACCAGGCAATCCTCCACCGAAGTGCCGGACAGTTCACTGCACAGGGTCTTCAGCTGGGGCTCGGTAATAGTGAACGGCACCAGGCCGGCGCGGGTCGGCAACACGCTGTGGCCGAATTGCCTGGCTACCTGATAGCCGAAGCCGCTGGCGCCCAGGGTGGGGATCGACAGGCCGCCGGTGGCGATCACCAGCGACTGGCAGCGCACTGGGCCGGCGCTGGTCTGCAGTTGATAGCCGCCGCCCAACTGGGCGATCTCTGCGACCGAGGTGTCCAGGCGCAGGTCGACGCCGGCCTCCTCGCACTCGCTGAGCAGCAGGCCGAGGATGTCGCTGGCCTTGTTGTCGCAGAACAGCTGGCCGAGTTTCTTCTCGTGGTAGGGCACGCCATGCTTGGCCACCAGGGCAATGAAATCCCACTGGCTGTAGCGCGCCAGGGCGGATTTGCAGAAGTGCGGGTTTTCCGAGAGAAAGTTCTCCGGCTCGCAATACATATTGGTGAAATTGCAGCGCCCACCGCCGGACATCAGAATCTTCTTGCCGGCCTTGTTGGCGTGATCCAGCAGCAGCACCTGACGGCCACGCCCGGCGGCCGTCAGCGCGCACATCAAACCGGCGGCACCGGCGCCAATAATTACAACCTGTGTAGCGAGCACAGCAACTTCCTCGAGACGTGAGCAGCGTCGCCAGCGCGACGCAAAACAGCGCGCATCTTACCCGAAGGCGTGAGCTGCCAGGGTCTGCCGGTGCTCGACGGCGGCCGGGTTCAGGGGGGGCTTTCTGCGAGTACGGCTTGGTAAACCTGCAGGTCTTGCGCTGAGAAACAGCAGAAGATGACCTCCTGAATAGCGCTGTACTTGTGCAGCGCAGCTCGCACCGTGGTCACGGCGACCTGCGCCGCGAGCTCGATGGGATAGCCGTAGACGCCGGTGCTGATGCTCGGGAAGGCCAGGGTCAGAATGCCGTGGGCGGCGGCCAGTTGGATGGCGCTGCGATAACAGGCGGCCAGTAGTTCCGGCTCTCCACGGCTGCCGCCGTGCCAGACCGGGCCGACGGTATGGATGATGTGTTGGGCGGGCAAGCGGTAGCCCGGTGTGAGCTTGGCTTCGCCGGTCTTGCAACCTGCCAGGCGGCGGCATTCGCGCAGCAATTCCGGCCCGGCGGCGCGATGAATGGCACCATCCACGCCGCCACCGCCGAGTAGCGAGGCGTTGACGATGGCGCCGACCGGTAGCTGGGTGATATCGGCTTGCAGGGCGCGGACGATGGCAGACATGACCTAACCTCATGCCGGCTCGGGCGGTGGCCCGTACAGCGAAGCCCCGACCCGAGCGCCGGCTGTGGATGAGCGTAGTGAAATTCTACGCCCACCCGGCGCGCGGCGATAAGCCCGCGATATGCACCACAGCGGATCACGCCGAGCGGATTATTTCGACAATTTCGGCGGCAACGCGCCGACGAACGCATAGCCTTGATTGACCCATGACTCGAGTTGCGCATCGGACTCAAAGCCGTCGGGCTCGACGTAGACGTACCCTCTCATGGGCCTGCCGGTGAAATCCATTTCCTGCACATGCGCCTGGCTCAGGGCCTTGGCGTAGTCATCCGGCCCCACCCGCACCATCAGCCGGTCGCCCAGAATGCCGATAAACATATGGCCGTGCGCCATGAAGGCGAGGCCGCCAAACATCTTTCTTTCGGTAATGTCGCTGCGCGACTGCAGATGTTCACGTACGCGCTGGGCAACTCCTTCGTCATAGGCCATGGACACCCCCTGAGGTTGGGCAAACTAGGCGCGATAATCGTTGCCGGGAGGCCTCTGTCAGTCGGTCGGGCTGACGGTGACACCACCTTCGGCTTGCCACTGGGCGATGCCGCCGGCCAGAAAGCGTACTGGCAAACCCAGCTCTGCGAGCTGTGCGGCAACGCCTTGGCTGACCTCATGGCCGTGCACACAGTAGACAACCATGGGCTGTTGTCGGGGCAGTTCGGCAGCCCAGTCGGCGACGTGTTCGGGGGCACGGCGCAGGGCGCCGGGAATGATCGTTGGGCTCTCTGCGAAGGCCTGTGCGCGGCGTACATCGAGCAGCAGCGCCGTGCGCGTTGCCAGCAGTGCGTTGAGTTCGGCGACTGAAATCGATTCGGGCATGGACGATCTCCTCTCACCCCTGTCGCCTGGCCTGAATTGAGGGTGGCTGTGTCGGCGGCGCGAAGCGTGTTAGCGTCTGCTCTAGCGAAACTAGTGGCCGCTTGGGTCCTTGTCCAGCGCGCAGCGCTGCCGGTCATCCGGCCGCGCGTTCTCGCGGGCTAGAAACGGTGGTGCTGACTAGGTTCAACCCTTTATCTGTATGGGCGGCGTGTCATGGAGCGACTGCATAGGTGGTTGTTATTGCTGGTACTGCTGACACCAGGCTTGGCTGGTGCAGAGACCTTGCGCCTGGTGGCCGATCCCTGGCCGCCGTTCACGGACCAGACCCTGCTCAATAACGGCTTGGCTACGGATCTGGTCACCACCGCGCTGAGCCGTGCCGGCTATGCCACGCACTATGCCGAGGTGCCTTGGGCACGGGCGGTGCGGGGTTTGCAGAACGCCGAGTACGATGTGGTGGTCAGTGCCTGGTTCAGTGAAGTTCGTGCCACGTTCGGTTATTTTTCCCAGCCCTATCTGGTCAATCGCATCCGCTTCCTGCGGCGCAAAGGTACGGCAATCGACTATCGTACCTTGTCCGACTTGTACCCCTACCGCATCGCGGTGATGCGCGGTTATGCCTATTCCAGTGAGTTCAGCAGTGATCCGCGGCTGAACAAGATCGAGGTCGGTAGCTTCGAGAGCGGCGCGCGCATGCTTCAGCGGCAGCGGGTGGATCTGGTCCTGGAGGACGAGTTTGTCGCTAACTACCACCTAAGCCGTAGTTTGCAAGCAATTGCTGATGAGCTGGAGTTTGTGCCGTTAGCGCTGCGCGAGAATGGCCTGCACATTCTGATTCGGCGCACCCATCCCGAACACCAACTGATTGCCGAGCGCTTCAATCAGGCGATCGCAGCGATGCGGGCCGATGGCAGTTATGCGCAAACTCTCAAACGCCACGGGTTCTAGGAGCCTGTGTAGCGAGTTCGATTAGTCAATTTCGGATGGTTGAGTTAACCAACTAGCCGTACAGCTCACTAGCACTATTGCCAGTGGCTGCGGCCGCGCCCCTGGCGCTTGGCCTGGTAGAGGCGTACATCGGCCTGGTGCAGGAAGTTCTCCAGCTCGTCCGGGGCGTCATGGTGGATGCCGGCGCTGAACGACAGCGGCGGTGCGCCGATGGCGTACTTCAGGCTGGCGCAGTGTTCGCGCAACTGGTCGAGGGCCTGGGCCAGGCTGGCGCCATCCTGCAGGCTGACCAAGGCAAACTCTTCGCCGCCCAGGCGGCCGATCAGCGCATCGGGGAAATGACTGCGCAAGGCGCGGGCGAAGGCGATCAACGCCGCATCGCCGCTGGCATGGCCGT
The DNA here is from genome assembly GCF_000498575.2 of Pseudomonas taeanensis MS-3. GTDB lineage: Bacteria > Pseudomonadota > Gammaproteobacteria > Pseudomonadales > Pseudomonadaceae > Aquipseudomonas > Aquipseudomonas taeanensis. The sequence goes on along the minus strand of NZ_AWSQ01000001.1, from coordinate 222,413 downwards.
GTTCGTCGTTGATCCGTTTGAAAAAATCCAGATCGATCATCGCCACACTGAGGTTGCGCTCGGCGCGTAGCGCCTGGCGGAACTGCTGCTGGCCCTTTTCCGAGAAGGCCCGGCGGTTGTACAGGTTGGTCAGGGCATCGAACTGCGCGGCTTGTTTCAGTGCACGGAGCATGTCACGACGCTCCAGGCTGGACATCACCCGGCAGTTGAGCTCTTCGGGGCAGAAGGGTTTGCGCAGGAAGTCGTCGGCACCGTGCTTGATGAACTTGGCGCTGAGCGAGCCTTTGGCATCGGCAGATAACCCGAGGATGATCAGTTCGCTGCGCTTCAGCTTCTGCCGCAGCACTTTGACCAGCTCGAAACCGCTGAGCCCGGGCATGCTGTGGTCGACGATCAGCAAGTCGATGTCCGTTTGCTCCTCTAGGATGCGCAGGGTCTCGTCGCCATCGCAGGCATCGATGATCTGGTAACGGTGAGGAGTCAACACATGGCGGATGAACTGGCGGGTGGCCGCCGAGTCTTCGGCGATGAGGATTTTCACCTGGCTGTTGCTTTCCAGGCGGTGCAGCAGGCGGAAGGCGAATTCGTAGGAGTGCTGGCTTTCCTTCAGCACATAGTCGACCACGCCCTTGAGCAGCAGCTCGTCGCGGCGCTGCTCGTTATAGGACCCGCTGAGAACGATGCACGGCAGCTTGTAGTGCATCACTAGGTCGACGCTCTCACCGTTGGGCGCATCCGGCAGGTTGAGGTCGACGATGGCGGCGAAGAACAGCTCGGCAGAGGTTTCCAGCATCACCCGGGCCTCGGCCAGCGAGGCGCAGAAGACCGGCTGCAGCTGGCTTTCCTGGCGGAACATATGTTCGAGGATCTTCAGCACCAGCGGGCTGTCTTCGATGACCAGAATATTGCGCACGAGGTGCTCCCGTCTCTCGGCCCGGTCCTGTGCCCGGGGTCTGTCCATTGCAGCTACAGCGTACGAATACGCAGCGAGCGGCCTTTGATCTTGCCGTCGCTCAAGCGTTTCAGCGCCTGTTTGGCGATGCTGCGCTCGACCGCGACATAGGCCTGGAAGTCGAAGATGGCGATCTTGCCGACCTGAGCGCCGGGGATACCGGCATCGCCGGTGAGGGCACCAAGGATATCGCCGGGGCGCAGCTTGTCCTTGCGCCCGGCGCCAATGCACAGGGTAATCATCGGTGGCTGCAGCGGCTCGCCGGCTTGTGCCTTGAGGCCGTTCAGCGGATGCCAGTTCAGCGGGGCCTTCTGCAGGGTCTCGATGGCCTGGGCACGATGCGCTTCAGGCGGCGCGACCAGGCTCATGGCCATGCCCTTTTCACCGGCGCGGCCGGTGCGTCCGACCCGGTGGATATGGATTTCCGAATCCCGTGCCAGTTCGACGTTGATCACCATGTCCAGGGCATCGATATCCAGGCCGCGCGCGGCCACATCGGTGGCCACCAGTACCGACAAACTGCGGTTGGCGAACATCGCCAGCACCTGGTCGCGGTCGCGCTGCTCCAGGTCGCCATTCAGGGCCGCAGCGGAAATGCCGTTGGCGGTCAGGTGGTCGACCACTTCCTGGCACTGCTGCTTGGTGAAGCAAAAGGCCACGCTGGACTGCGGACGGAAGCTGGCGAGCAGCTTGACCACCGCGTCCATGCGCTCTTCCGGGGAGATTTCGTAGAAGCGCTGCTCGATCTGCGTGTTGTCGTGGGTCGACTCGGCCCTGACCTGTTGTGGGTCGCGCATAAACGCCGCGGCGAGTTGCTTGATGCCGGTCGGGTAGGTGGCGGAGAACAGCAGGGTCTGACGGCGGCTCGGGGTGTGGCCGATGATCTCGGCGATGCTGTCGTAGAAGCCCATGTCGAGCATGCGGTCGGCCTCATCGAGGACCAGGGTGTTGAGGCCGTCGAGCTTCAGCGTGCCCTTGCTCAGGTGCTGCTGAATTCGTCCCGGGGTGCCGACGATGATCTGCGCGCCGTGTTCCAGCGAGCCGATCTGTGGGCCGAAGGGTACGCCGCCGCACAGGGTCAGTACCTTGATGTTGTCGGCGCCACGGGCCAGGCGGCGGATTTCCTTGGCGACCTGGTCGGCCAGTTCGCGGGTCGGGCAGAGCACCAGGGCCTGGCAGCCGAAGAAGCGCGGATTCAGTGGGTTGAGCAGGCCGATGCCGAAGGCTGCAGTCTTACCGCTGCCGGTTTTCGCCTGAGCGATCAGGTCCATGCCTTTGAGGATCACCGGCAGGCTCTGCGCCTGAATCGGCGTCATCTGGGTGTAACCGAGGGACTCGATGTTGGCCAGCATGGGGGCGGACAGCGCAAGGCTGGAGAAAGCGGTGTTGGTCACGGGGCTGGCCTGCAAAAACGAAATGGCACGCAGTGTAACAGGCGCAGGGGGGTAAGCAGTGCCTGGCTGACAGGCGCCCCCCTGCTCGACCCGTTCAGGCGCCCGCCGGCCACCGGCGAGAGCTGGCTAACGGGGCTGGCCATGGCCTCGGCAGCGCCCTCGGAAGGGGCAAACGCCAGCAGGCTCCTAGTCCGTGGCGTGACTAAGCTGTGGTCGGCTGCGCCACAGCAGGTAGCCGGCCCAGATCAGGCCCAGCAACATAAGCAGGCGGCCGAGGTTCAGGCAGAGCAGCGCCAGGCCCTGGTCATGCGCCAGCAGCCCGGTTTCGCTCAGCAGGTATTCCCAGTCATGGAAACCGTAGGGTGCGGAGTGGCCGAAATTGCCGCCCAGCAGCGGCAGCTGCCCGGCACGGGCATCGGCCATATAGGGCGCGATATCCAGGCAGTTCTGACCGACCCACCACAGGCACAGGCTGGCGCCGAAGGTGTCGCGCTGGCGCAGCAGGGCTATGGCGCAGATCAGCGGCATCAGCAGCTGGCCGAGGCTGCCGCCGAGCGAGCCGATAAAGGAGCCGAACACGCCAAACAGCACATGCCCGGCTTCGTGGAATACCAGGTCGACGTTATGCAGGAAACTGGGGGCTGCGGCCAGGCTGGGAATGTCCTGGAGGATGAAATGGCCGCCCCAGAGCACGAAAAGCACCCAGAGCGCCGCACGGCCATACCAGAGGCCGCTGCCCGCATCTGGCGGGGTCAGCAGGTAGCGCCACAGCCTGCTGACGCCTGACTCGTTGTCCGCCGTGCCGTCTATCACTGCCTGGGCGGCCGCCGCCTGGCGTTCGAGGAACTGCGCATATTTACTGAAGTAGATGCCGCAGTGCGGGCAGTCCGGGCGCTGCGCCTGTCTCGGCTGGTGACATTTTGGGCACTGCACGTGCTCGTCCTTCTGCTGATCGGTCCAAGCATCCACTCGGACGAATACTGTTCAAAAGCTGGCAATACTAGGGTCTGTTGCCGTTTCNNGGCAACAGACCCTAGGGTTCATCGCCGCGCCCGGCACACGCTGGCTGGGACTGCCGGGCACTGGCGCACGCTCTTGGGCTTGAACCAGGCGCCTCACAGGGTCAGGGTCAGACGGCTGAGCAGGGCGCCGGGCAGCAGGGTCGAGCCATTGTGGCGCTGATGATAGGTGCTGGTGGACAGGCTCAGCTCGCGTTCGCGGGTCAGGCCTTCGAGCTGGCTGCCGAGCAGGTCATACAGGCTGTCGTCGAAGCGCATGCTGGCCAGCGGTGCCTGGATCTGTCCATCTTCGACCCAGAAGCTGGCGAAGCGGGTCATCCCGGTCATGCGCGCGGCCGGTCGGTCGGAATAGTTGAGGTACCAGAGGTTGCCGATATACAGGCCATTGCCGAGGCGCGCGAGCAGCTCGGTCTGTTCCAGCTCGCCGCCGGCCATGACCAGCGAGGCCGGCGATTCCCAGGGGCTGGCGCCGTTAGCCGGCAGGCCGTATTCGGCGGCGCTGCGCGAGCTGACCAGTTGCTCCTGGGGCTGGCCGGCGTTGATCAGCTGCAGGTCACGGCGCGGGTAGCCTTCACTGGAGAAACCTGGGGTCAGCGAGTCGCGGACCTGTTCCTGCAGGTGCAGCAACGGGCTGAGCCGGGCGGCGCCGGCGTGCAGGCGTTGCAGCGGGCTGTCTTTCTCGGCCAGGGCCTGGGCGGAGAAGCCGCCCCAGCCGAGCAGTTCGACAATCTCCTGCAGCGCGGCCGGGGCCAGGTAGGCGCGGTAGCCGCCGGGCGCCAAGGTGCGTGGCGGCAGGCCCAGGTACTCGAGCTGCGCGCGCGCCTGCTGCATGCGCAGGGCGAACGCATCGGCGTGCCAGTGTTGCCCGGCGTATTGGGCTTTGACGGCCTGGCCGTTGGCGTGGAACAGGCTCCAGTCGAAGTTGAAGCTGCTCGCCTGGTGCCAGCCGAAGGCCCCCGCGGAACTGGCGAAGCCGCGGCTGATCGGCCCGGCGGCATAGAAGCCGACCAGGTCGAGGCCCTGAGCGGCCCGGCCGATCTGCTCCAGAACCGCCGCGCAGTCTGGCAGCGGCTGCAGCTGCACGCTGTGGCTGTGCCAGGCGTCGCGGTTGAGCAGCAGGTAAGGGTCGGGCTGCAGCAGCGGCAGCGTCTGGCGCAGTTGTTCGAGTGCACTGCCCAGGCGCTGGCGATCGAGCTGCGGTACGCCGCTGAGGGTCAGTTGCAGCTCGGCATGGCGGCCATCGCGGATCAACTGCAGGTCCAGGCTGGCCTGCTGCACATGACCGGCCTGGCGCACCTTGGCCTGATTGAAACGGATGAAATCCGAGGCTTCGCCGCTGTAGCCGAGGCAGAAGTCTTCGCCCTCGGTCAGCGCATCGCGCAGCCACTGGCTGAGGGCTTCGAACTGGGCCAGCGCGCTGGGCTGCTGGGATCGGTGCATCAGGCGGCCCCTCCGAACACGTCGATCGCGGCGAACACGCAGGCCGGCGTAGCGTGGCCCACGCGGATCACCTGATTCGGTTCGCCCTTGCCGCAGTGCGGGGTGCCCAGCACTTCGCGGGTGCTGGCGTCGCCGACGGCCTTCAGCGCACCCCAGAACTGGCTGGAAATGCCACGGTAGTTGGGGTTCTTGACCACGCCGCGCAGCTCGCCATTCTCGATCAATTGGCCCCACTCGCAGCCGAACTGAAATTTGTTGCGCGCATCGTCAATCGACCAGGAGCGGTTGCTGGCCATCAGGATGCCGTGCTCGATGCCGCCTATCAGCTGCTCCAGGCTGTGCTGGCCCGGCTCGATGTTGAGGTTGGCCATGCGGTCGATCGGTGGACGGTTCCAGTTGCAGGCGCGGCTGTTGGCCACCCCCGGCAGGCCGCTGCGCAGCTGCGACAGGGCGCCGCCGAGGGGGCGCAGCAGCAGGCCGTCGCGGATCAGGTGCTGCCTTTGCGCCGGGCTGCCGTCGTCGTCGTGGCCGTAGCTGGCCAGTTCCTCGGGCACTTCGGGGTCGAAGGTCACATTGAGCAGCGGCGAGCCGTACTGCAGCTGGCCGAAGTCGCCGGCCTTGACGAAGCTGGTGCCGGCGAAGTTGCGCTCGTCGCCGAGGATGCGGTCCAGCTCCAGCGGGTGGCCGATGGATTCGTGCAGCTGCAGGATCATCTGGTCCGGCATCAGCAGCAGGTCGCGTGTGTCCGTCGGTGTATTGGGCGCCAGCAGCAGTTGCAGGGCCTGGTCGGCGACCTGCGCGGCGGCGCCGATCAGGCCCAGGCGCTCGATCACCTCGGCGCCGCCCTGCTGGCCGAGGTGGGCGCCGCCGAGGTTGCGGGTCTGGCTGTCCTGGCCGTCGTAGGCGGTGACGCTGAGGTGGGGGTAGACGAAGCGCTGACTCGAGGTCAGCTCGGCGCCATTGTTGTTCAGGTACAGCTGCTCGACGCAGCTGACGTCGAGGCCGACCCGCCAGTTCACCAGGCGCGGGTCGGCGGGCACTGCAGCCGACTCGGCGGCGAGTAGCTGATAACACTCGGCGAGGCTGGGGAACGGCTGGTCGAAACCGGGCGAGCGTTGGTCGCCGCACGCGCTGGAGGGCGCTAGTGGGCGCTGGTCGAGCAAGGCCAGCGGCGCGATCCGCCGGGCCAGGGCTTCGGCCCGCTCTAGCGCGGCTTGCAGGCCCTGACGCGACAGGTCACTGGTCGCCGCGTAGGCCTCGACGCCGGCGACCCGTACGCTGAGCATCGCGCCCTGATCGCGGCTGAAGCGCGGCGGCTCGGCTACCTGTTTACGCACCGCCAGCTGCTGGCTGTCCTGGCTCACGTAGCGCAGCGACCAGTGCTCGGCAGCGCAGTGCAGAGCGGCGAAGTCGCGCTTGAGTGTGCGGAAGGCCTCGACCATGCGTTGGCTCCTTACCGGTAATAGGCAGGCAAGCGGGTGGCCGCAGCCGCCCGTTATTAAGGATGCATGATTGCCGAAGGGGAGAGCGTCGACAAGCACCGGGCGGGTTGCCCGGCCCGGTGCCTGCTGTCTCAGGACGCTATGGCGGGTTCAGCGTTGCGCCGATTTGCGCTCCGGTGCGCCATTGGCCACGTAGTAGGGGGCTGTGCTGCGCGGCAGTGGCTCGTGGCCACGTATCTTATCGGCGATTTTCTCGGCGAGCATGATGGTGGTGGCGTTGAGGTTGCCGGTGATGATCTGCGGCATGATCGAGGCGTCGACCACCCGTAGGCCTTGCAGGCCATGTACGCGGCCCTGACCATCGACCACCGCCATGTCGTCTTCGCCCATCTTGCAGGTGCAGGACGGATGGAAGGCGGTTTCCGCGTGCTGGCGCACGAATTCGTCCAGCTCGGCATCGCTCTGCAGTTCGGCGCCGGGGCTGATCTCGCGCCCCCGGTAAGGGTCGAGCGCAGACTGCGCCATGATCTCGCGGGTGATACGGATGCCGTCGCGGAACTCCTGCCAGTCCTGCTCATGGCTCATGTAGTTGAACAGGATGCTCGGATGTTCGCGCGGATCCTTGGATTTGGCATGCACGCGGCCGCGACTCGGCGAGCGCATGGAGCCGACGTGGGCCTGGAAGCCGTGTTCGTTGACCGCATTGCTGCCGTTGTAATTGATCGCCACCGGCAGGAAGTGGTACTGGATATTCGGCCACTCGACCTCTGGGCGGGTGCGAATGAAACCGCCGGCCTCGAACTGGTTGCTGGCGCCGATACCCTTGCCGAGGAACAGCCATTCGGCGCCGATCTTCGGCTGGTTCCACCATTGCAGGGCGGGGTAGAGCGAGACCGGCTGCTTGCAGGCGTACTGCAGGTACATCTCCAGGTGGTCCTGCAGGTTGGCGCCGACGCCTGGCAGGTCGTGCACCAGCGGGATGTCCAGGTCGCGCAGCAGTGCGGCCGGACCGACGCCGGAGCGCTGCAGAATCTGCGGCGAGGCAATCGCGCCGCCGCTCAGCAGTACTTCACGGCGGGCCTGGGCACGTACGGGCGTGTCGCTGTCGCCGATCAGGTAGTCGACGCCGGTGGCGCGCTTGCCGTCGAACAGGATGCGGTCGGTGAGGGCGTGGGTGACGATGGTCAGGTTGGAACGGACCTTGGCCTGGTCCAGGTAGCCGCGCGCCGTGCTGGCGCGGCGGCCTTCCTTGGTGACGAAGCGGTCCATCGGGCCAAAGCCTTCCTGCTGGTAGCCGTTGAGGTCGTCGGTGCGCGGGAAACCCGCCTGTACGCCGGCCTCGACCATGGCGTGGAACAGCGGGTTATTGCCGGCCTTGGGAGTAGTCACGCTGACCGGGCCGTCGCCGCCGTGGTAGGCATTGGCGCCGATGTCACGGGTTTCCGACTTGCGGAAATACGGCAGGCAGTCCAAGTAGCTCCAGTCTTCCAGACCCGGGGCCTTGGCCCAGCTGTCGAAGTCCAGGGCGTTACCACGGATGTAGCACATACCATTGATCAGGGATGAGCCACCGAGGCCCTTGCCGCGTCCGCATTCCATGCGGCGGTTGTTCATGTAGGGTTCTGGATCGGTTTCGTAGGCCCAGTTGTACCGGCGGCCCTGCAGGGGGAAGGCCAGGGCGGCGGGCATCTGGGTGCGAAAATCCATGCGGTAGTCAGGGCCGCCGGCTTCCAGCAGCAGCACGCTGACATTGGCGTCCTCGGTCAGGCGAGTGGCCAGGACGTTACCGGCCGAACCGGCGCCGATGATGATGTAGTCGAATTCTTGGGACATATGATCTTCCTGCTGTGTAGCCCGGATGCAATCCGGGAATATCACGCGATGAACCCGGATTGCATCCGGGCTACGGGGCGTTCAGCGTTCAGCCTGGGTCAGAACACCGAGGCGTAGTCGCCCAGTTCCACCTGCACGGATTTGATCTGGGTGTAATGCTCCAGGGTGGCCACGCCGTTTTCGCGGCCGACGCCCGACTGCTTGTAACCGCCTACCGGCATTTCTGCCGCCGATTCGCCCCAGGTGTTGATCCAGCAGATACCGGCTTCCAGGCTGTGGATGACCCGATGTGCGCGCGTCAGGTCGCGCGTTACCAGGCCTGCGGCGAGGCCATAGTCGCTGTCGTTGGCGCGGCGGATCACTTCTTCTTCGCTGTCGTAGGCGAGGATGCTCATCACCGGGCCAAAGATCTCCTCGCGCACGATGGTCATGTCATCCGTGCAATCGGTGAACACGGTCGGCGCGACGTAGGCGCCCTGGCCGAATTCACCATCGGTCACCCGCTCGCCACCGCACAGCAGGCGGGCGCCTTCCTTGCGACCGATCGCGATGTAATCGAGCACGCTTTCCATGTGGGCGAAGCTGACCAGTGGGCCGAAGTTGGTCTCGGCGTTCTCGGGGTTGCCCAGGCGAATGCGTTTGACCCGCTCCAGCACCTTGGCTTCGAAACGTGCCTGCAGCGCGCGCGGGATGAATACCCGGGTGCCGTTGGTGCAGACCTGACCGGAGCTGTAGAAGTTGGCCATCATGGCGATGTCGGCGGCGCGGTTGAGATCGGCATCTTCGAAGATGATCAGCGGCGACTTGCCGCCCAATTCCATGGTCACTTCCTTCAGCGTCGAGCCGGAGGCGCTGGCCATGACCTTCTTGCCGGTGGTGGTGCCGCCGGTGAAGGAAATCTTGGCGATACCCGGGTGTTCGGTAAGCCACTGGCCGACTTCCCGACCGCTGCCCGTGAGCACGTTGAACACGCCATCCGGCAGGCCGGCTTCGCTGTAGATTTCCGCCAGCTTGAGCACGCTGAGCGGGGTGACTTCGCTGGGCTTGAAAATCATCGCGTTGCCGGCGGCCAGGGCCGGGGCGGATTTCCACAGGGCGATCTGAATCGGGTAGTTCCACGCGCCGATGCCGGCGACCACGCCCAGCGGCTCGCGGCGGGTGTAGACGAAGGAGGTGTCGCGCAGCGGGATCTGCTGGCCTTCGAGGGCGGGGATCAGACCGGCGTAGTACTCCAGTACGTCGGTGCCGGTGACGATATCCACGGACTGGGTTTCCGACAGTGGCTTACCGGTGTCGAGAGTTTCCAGCTCGGCCAGCTCGTCATTGCGGGCGCGGAGAATGTCCACCGCCTTGCGCAGGATGCGTGAGCGTTGCATGGCGGTCATCGCCGCCCAGACCTTCTGTCCGGCAGCGGCGCTTGCCACGGCTTGGTCGACGTCTTCTTTGCTGGCGCGCTGAACATTGGCGAGCACTTCACCGTTGGCCGGGTTGATGGTTTCGAATGAAGCGCCGCTGCTGGCAGCGACATAGCGTCCGCCAATATAGAGCTGCTGGTCGTCGAATCGGGCCATGGGTGAGTCCTCTCTTGTCTGTGTGGTTTGCGCCTGGCAGCCGGCGCTTGGAGCGCGGCTTGGGCGGATGAACTGGCTATGTGGGCTGCTGTTGCCAGGTCAGAGTAGATCGAATTTTAGGCTACTTGGTTTTTATTGAACGTTCAAACAATAAAAACCCAGGTGTCGCAATCATGCCAGTCGAGGGCGCTTTTGAGCGACTCAAGCGGTGCGCTATCGAGGTGTTAGGTTGCGTGCCAGCGGTCGTTGGCGTGAGCGGGACTGCCAGGGCGCGCTGGATATGGTTGCGCTACTGTCTACCTGGACGTGGCGGACGCCTGAGTCGGGGTTTTCTGAGCGGGGGCAAGGCTGCGCACGGGGGCGTGCCTGCACTGAGCTGCGTTAGCTGACGCGGCGTTGTGCATCAGTCAGCAGCATGGCACCACGGCATGCTGAGGCGTGGCGCTTGCGCCGTTCATCTGGCTACTCGGCCTTGGCCAATTGTTGGTCGAGGTAGTCATAGGCGATCTGCACGGCCTGCTGGATGTCGAAGGCTTCGCCGGACAGGGCGCCGCGCAACCACAGGCCATCGATCAGCGCAGCCAGGCCGCGAGCGGCAGCGCGGGCGGATTCTTGCGGCAACGCACGGCGGAATTGCCCGCAGAGGTTGGAATACAGGCGATGATCGTTGATCCGTTGCAGGCGGTTCAGGGAGGGTTGGTGCATGCTGGAGGCCCAGAATGCCAGCCAGGTTTTCATCGCCGGACCGTTGACCTGACTGTCGTCGAAGTTGCTGTCGACGATCGCGCGCAGGTGAGCACGTGGGCTGTCATCTGGCTGCATGGCGCGGCGCCTGCGCATGGAGGCGTTGAGTGCCTGCATCAGGTGACGCATGGTAGCTTCCAGGAGGCCGTTCTTGTCCTTGAAGTAATGGCTGATGATGCCATTGGACACGCCTGCGAGCCGGGCTATATAGGCGATGCTGGCATCGCTCATGCCGACTTGGTCGACTGCTTCTAGGGTGGCCGCGATCAGTTGCGAGCGGCGGATCGGTTGCATTCCGATCTTGGGCATCGAGCTCTCCATCGATAGGGGTATCCCCCAGGATGGGCGCAGTCTAGGTTGTTTTTTATTGGTCGATCAATCAAGGCTGCCGGTTTCGCGGGCGACTTGTCGGTTAGGGATATGCCGGTGCTCGCTGGCGCTGGGTGTGCCGAGAGCAATGGCCGGGCCAGAGAACGGCTGAACAGGTTTTTTTGGCAGAAAAGACAAAGCGGGCCGAAGCCCGCTTTGTCTATACCGCGCGGTAGGGGTTTATTTCAACCACTCGGCAACGCGATCCGGATTCTTAGCGATCCAGTCTTTAGCGGCTTGCTCCGGCTTGGCGCCTTCGCTGACGGCCAGCATCACACTGCCAATTTCTTCTGGGCCCCAGGAAAACTTCTTCAGGAAAGCGGCGGCCTCAGGGGCTTTGGCTTCCAGAGCAGGGTTGGCCACAGTGTCGACGTGCTCGGCGGCACCATAGACATTCTGCGGGTCTTCAAGGAAGCGCAGTTTCCACTTGGCGAACATCCAGTGTGGAATCCAGCCGGGGACTACGATGGCTTCTTTCTTCTTCTCTGCGCGGGCCAGGGCAATGGTCATGGCTGGGCCGGAGCTCGGCATCAGCTTGTAGTCCAGCTTGTATTTCTCGATGGCTTCTTCGGTGCGGCTCATGATGCCGGCACCAGCGTCGATGCCGGTGATCTTGCCGTCGAATTCCTTGTTGTACTTGTTCAGGTCTTCGATGCTCTTGGCTTCGACGTAGTCGGGCACTACCAGGCCGATTTTTGCGCCTTCGTAGTTGCTGCCGAGTACCACCACCTTGTCTTTCATCTTGGCGTAGTAGTCGGCGTGGGTGACCGGCAGCCAGGCGGTGAGGGTCGCGTCCAGATCGCCGCGGGCCACGCCTTGCCACATGATGGCGGGTTCAACTGGCTTCAGTTCAACCGTGTAACCGAGTTTGCTCTTGAGGATCTCACCGGCGACGTTGGTGGTCGCGACGCTGTCGTCCCAGCCGTTGACGTAGCCGAGTTTCAATGTGGGCTTTTCCGCAGCCATGGCTGTGGACATGCCCAGTGCCAGGGCAGCAACGCCAAGGCTTTTCAGACAGAAGGTGGATAGTTTGCGCATTAATTTGGTGCTCCATCAGTGAGAGTGGCAGTTCAGCTGTGTTGCTGGCTCGTTCTGATTGCGGGTGTTGCGGCGGCCGGTTAGCTAGCAGCAGGGATACTGTGCCCCTGCATTGCTGAGCCGCTGGAGAAGCCTTGGCCAGGTGGATGATCGCCGTTGGGCCTGGTCAGTCCGGGTTCAACGATGTCCATCCATCTTGCTGCGCAGTAGCGGTAACAACTGCGCGTACCGTGGCTTCACCTGCCCCGTCTGGCGCGGAGGCCAGGCGGGTCAGAGTTTTTACAGACCGACGTATTTCTTGACGGCGGCAGCGCCATCCTTGCCGTCGTAGGTGGTGACGCCTGCCAGCCACTTGTCGAGGGACTCAGGGTTGGCCTTGATCCAGTTCTTGGCCACGGTGGCCGGGTCTTCTTTCTCCAGCACTTTTTCCATCAGCTGGCTTTCGATCTCGACACTGAACTGCAGATTGTTCAGCAGTTTGCCGACGTTGGGGCAGCGTGCTTCGTAATCCGGTGGTACCACGGTGTAGACCTTGGCGGCGCCGTAGTCCGGACCGAACACGTCATCGCCGCCGGACAGGTAGGTGATGTCGAACTGGGTGTTCATCGGGTGCGGTGCCCAGCCGAGGAATACCACTGGCTGCTTCTTCTTCACTGCGCGTTGCACCTGTACCAGCATGCCGGCTTCGCTGGATTCGACCATGCGGAATTTGCCCATGCCGAACTGGTCATCCTTGATCATTTTTTCGATCAGCAGGTTGCCGTCGTTGCCTGGCTCGATGCCGTAGATCTTGCCGTCGAGTTCTTTCTGGAACTTGGCGATGTCCTGGAAGCTCTTCAGGCCTGCTTCAGCCGCGTAGGTCGGTACCGCCAGAGTGTACTTGGCGCCTTCCAGGTTGGCCTTGGGCAGTACCTTGACGCCGTTGTCCTTGGTGAAGGGCTCGATCACCGCGTCCATCGACGGCGCCCAGTAGCCGAGAAATACATCGATCTGGCTTTTTTGCACGCCGGTGAAGGCGATCGGCACCGAGGCCATGATCTTGCGTGGCTTGTAGCCCAGGCCTTCGGTCAGGGTCATGGCGACACCGGTGGTGGCCGCAATGTCGGCCCAGCCGATCTCGGCGAAGCGTACCTGCTGGCAGCTTTCCGGCTCCTGTGCCCAGGCGCTTTGCAGTAGCGTGCAGGACAGCAGGCCAACTCCAGCAACGGTTTTCAACTTGTTCATTTATGACTCCCTGTGTGAATGGATAAGGTGAATGTCTTACTGGCGTTGCAATTTTGCGCTGACCCAGCTGAACAGGGTGCTACGTTTCTCGGTCTGCTTGGTACCGAAGCTTTCGGTAATGCGGTCGAGGATGATCGCCAGCAGCACCACGGCCATGCCGCTCTCGAAGCCTAGACCGATGTCCAGGCGCTGGATACTGGCGAGCACATCGTTACCCAGGCCGCCGGCGCCGACCATCGAGGCAATGATCACCATCGACAGGGCCATCATGATGGTCTGGTTGACCCCAGCCATGATCGACGGCATGGCGCTGGGCAGCTGGACCTTGAATAGCAGCTGGGCCTTGCTGCAGCCGAAGGACTGGCCGGCCTCGACGATTTCCTTGTTGACCTGACGAATGCCCAGGCTGGTCAGGCGTACCGCAGGCGGCATGGCGAAAATAACCGTGGCGATGATCCCCGGTACCCGGCCGAGGCCGAACAGCATGGCGGCCGGAATCAGGTAGACGAACGCAGGCATGGTCTGCATGAAGTCGAGGATGGGACGGATGATGGTCGCCACACGCTCACTCTTGGCGGCCCAGATGCCCAGAGGGATGCCCAGCAAGAGGCTGATCAGGGTGGCGGAGAAGGTCAGCCCGAGGGTGACCACCGTCTGCTCCCAGAAGTCGGTGAGGACAATCAGGATGAAGGACACGGCGGTAAAGGCAGCAAACCGGGCGCCAATACGCCACAGGCCGAGGCCGACGAAGATGGCAATCAGCAACCAGGCCGGCGGCAGCATGAGGATGGCCTCGATGCCTTCGGAAAAGGAGCTGACCACGCTACCAATGCTGTCGAAGCCGTTGCTGTAGTTGTCCAGCAGGTGTTGAACGCCGTCATTGACCCAGCTGCCCAGGTCGAGTTTTTTCTCGCTCATGTCATTCTCCCTGCATGCGGGTCAGCAGGCGACCCTTGCTGATAGCGCCAGAGTATTGGCCGTTGCCACCGACGACCGGGATCGGCCCTTCGTTGATCACCAGGCGCTCGATTACCTGATCAAGGGGCATATCTTCCGGCACGGGGGTGATCTGCTTGACCACGCTCTGGTCGAGCTTGCAGGACTGACCACCCTCGACCAGCAGGGCGATCTTCTCCAGGCTGATGGAGCCGTAGAAGCGATTGTTGCCATCAACGATGAAGGCGTAGTGCTTGTCCAGCTCCTGCAGTTTTTGCGAGACAGTCTGGGCGTCTGGAGCCACTCCGTTATGCACGAAGACCGGCACGCTGTTGGCCATCAGCTGGCCAGCGGTGAGATAGCGGTTGGTGTCGACGGTATCGAAGAAGTTGCGCACGTAGTCATTGGCCGGGTTGTCGACCAGCTCTTGCGGAGTGCCGACCTGAACCAGCTTGCCGCCCTCCATGATGGCGATGCGATTACCGATTCGCATGGCCTCCTCGATGTCGTGGGAGACGAAGATGATGGTGCGGCGGTGGACTTTCTGCAGCTCAAGCAACAGGTCCTGCATTTCGCGGCGCTTGAGTGGGTCGAGGGCGGAAAACGCCTCGTCCATGATCATCATCGAGGGGTCGACCGCCAGGGCCCGGGCCAAGCCGACGCGCTGCTGCATACCACCGGAGAGCTCATGGGGGTGCATCTGGGCGAAGGTTTCCAGACCCACTTCCTTGAGCACCTCCATGGCACGCTTTTCGCGCTCCTTGCGACCGACACCTGCGACCTCGAGGCCGAAGGCGGCATTGTCCAGCACGGTGCGTGAAGGCATCAGGGCGAAGGACTGGAACACCATGCTCATGTCGCGGCGACGCAGGCTGATGAGTTCCGAGCTGGTCATCTTGGCGACGTTCTGACCGTCGATGAACACATCGCCGCCGGAAGGCTCGATCAGCCGGTTGATCAAACGAATCAGGGTTGATTTGCCGGAGCCCGACAGGCCCATGAGGACGAAGATTTCGCCCTCTTGGACGCTGAACGAGACGTCGCTCACCCCGATTACCGCGCCGGTTTCGGCGAGGACTTTATCCTTGCCCCAGCCTTGCTTGACCTTGTCGATGGCGTCTTGCGGTTTGTCGCCAAAAACCTTGAACAGGTTTTCGACCACGATTTTTCCAGATTTCATGGGATAGTTCCCCTTCAGTAGACATCCAGATCAGTTACACGGAACCTGTCGTGCGCCCGAGAGCGTGCTTCAGGTGATGTCGACTGTTCTTGCCTGTGTGAGTGTGGGCTTGGTTCCAAGGTTTGGATAGCGTTCTGCGTCGTGGCGAACTGGGCTGCATTCGGGTACAGGCCAAGTGGCGCGCCATGGACTGTCAGGGTCATGGGCGTGGCTTGACTATGCGCTTGAATGAGCTTTGCTTTGCCGTATTGCAAACTGCTTTCCAAACCCTCTGGCAGAGTTACGAAGGCCAATCCTTTGGTATTTCACATCTCACCCTGAGATGCGCGTACATCCGAAATTTCTTGTTGGGCTGGTGCCTAAGTTGGGGCGCCAGCGCTATCTATTCTTCGGTCCAGAGCCTGGGAACTCTGGTCTGTCGGCCCTGTTAAGAGTCGACAGCGACGAAATCGGCTGTCTCAACGATATAGCCTTCGAGTCGCCGCGATTGTCGCTTTGCGACGTTGACGTGTTGGGTGGCGACATGGCGACTAGCTAAAAAACCTTACCACAGTTTATAGGCTCTACGCCGAAGCTGCAGGCCGCACAGGGCCTGCTTTACAGCCTGTGGTAAGGGTTCAGTCGCCATGCTCCGGGGGCTGTGGCGGAATCGAAAAAATTTGTAATTTATGGCTTTTTGCCGTCACTGGAGGGCATATCAGCCACGCTGCCGTCGCGCCGAGTGACGCCCTGCAGCCATTGGGCGCGTATCTGTGGATTGGCCTTCAACCAGGCCTTGGCTTCGCGTCGCGGGTTGGTGTTCTGGTTGAGCAGTGCCTCCATCAGGTCGTTTTCCATCTGTAGGCTGAAACGCAGGTTCTTCAGCAGCCGACCGATGTTCGGGCATTCCTCGCTATAGCCTTTGCGGACACTGGTGTAGACGGTGGCGCCACCTAAGTTGGGGCCGAAATAGTCGTCGCCACCGCTCAGGTAGTGCATCGACAACTGGTTGTTCATCGGGTGCGGCTCCCAGCCGAGAAACACCGCCCATTTCTTGATGTGCTCGGCGCGTTTGACATGCAGGATCATGTTGTCCTCGCTGGACTCGACGAGCTTGAAGTCACCCAGGCCGAAGGCGTTCTTGCCGATCATCTGCTGGATTGACTTGTTGCCGCTGTTGCCCGGCTCGATGCCGTAGATCTTGCCACCCAACTGGTCCTTGAACTTGGCGATGTCGGCGAAGTCCTTCAGGCCTCCTTCGTAGGCTGCCTGATTGACCGCCAGGGTGTACTTGGCGCCTTCCAGGTTGACCGCAAGCAGTTCCACCGAACCGTCGTCCAGATAGGGGCGGATGCCTTCTTCCGAACTGGGCATCCAGGTGTCGAGGAAGACGTCGACATTGTTGTAACGCAGGGCCTGATAGGTCTCGGGCACCGACAGCTGCATGGTCTTGGTGCGGTAGCCCAGGTCACTGAGCAGTACACGGGTGACGGCGTTGGTGACGACTAGGTCGGTCCAGCCAACGTCGGCCAAACGCACGACATCGCAGCTAGCGGGTTCAGCAGCTTGAGTCAGCAGCGGGGTGCTCAACGCTGCCGCCAGCAGCCAGTTCTTATTCTTCTGCAGCTTCATGGGGCGCTTCCAGCAAGAGGTGCGAGGTTTCCCGGCCGTACTGGGGCGGGGACTTAGGCCGCACGGCGAGGCGAGACGAAGCGGTGCTAGCCAGCGCGCGGGCGCCTGGATCATGGCGCTGGAGTTTGTGGGCTGCCACTCGTCGGGTCGCTGACAGAACGCTAATGTCGTATTTGGTGCCGTCAGTTGGCGAAAACTGCGAGGTCGGTCACGGCTTGTCCGCCCCTGAGTTTTACCAGCCGTGAGCAGCTGGACAGGGTCAACTCAGGCCGGTTCTCGGGGCGGAGTGAGAGGGCGGTTGGCGTTGTACGGTGGCGGATTTGGATACGAACGAGTCGGAGTAGGACCTCGGTGCTTTGCTGAAAACCCGATGATGGCGGCATAACAATTACTCACCTCGGAGGCCGACATGGCTATCAGTGTGTTCGACCTGTTCAAGATCGGTATCGGGCCTTCCAGCTCGCACACCGTCGGCCCCATGCGCGCCGCCGCGCTGTTCACCGGCGCCCTGCGTGAGCGTCATTTGCTTGAGCGAGTGCAGCGTGTGGAAGTGCGCCTGTATGGCTCGTTGTCGGCCACCGGCATCGGTCACGGCAGTGACACTGCGGTGATCATGGGCCTGATGGGCGATTGGCCGGACCAGATTGATCCGCGCGAGATTGCACCGCGAATCGAAGCACTGCGTAGCAGCGGCACCTTGCAGCTGGATGGACGTTTGCCGATTGCCTTCGACTGGCAGCGCGACATGCTGCTGCTTGAGGAGAACCTGCCCTACCACCCCAATGCCATGACCCTGACGGCCTACGCGGCCGACGGCAGCGAGCTGAGCAGCGATACCTATTACTCAGTGGGCGGCGGTTTTGTGGTCGATGCCGAACAGGCGGCCACCGGCCAGCTGGACCAGGATCACACCCAGTTGCCTTACGACTTCTCCAGTGGCGACGAATTGATGCGCTTGTGCAAGGAGCATGGGCTGCGCGTGTCCGAATTGATGATGGCCAACGAGAAGGCCTGGCGCAGCGAGGCGGAGATCCGCAGCGGCCTGATGCGTCTGTGGCAAGCCATGCGCGACTGTGTCGAGCAGGGTCTCAAGCACGAGGGCATTCTGCCCGGCGGGCTCAACGTCAAGCGCCGCGCCGCCAAGCTGCACCGCAGCCTGCAGGAAATGAGCAAGCCCAACGTGATCGGCTCGACCCTCAGCGGCATGGAATGGGTCAACCTGTTCGCCCTGGCGGTCAACGAGGAGAACGCCGCTGGCGGGCGCATGGTCACCGCACCGACTAACGGTGCGGCAGGCATCATCCCGGCGGTCCTGCACTATTACGTGCGCTTCAGTCCGGCGGTAAGCGAAGCCGATGTGGTCGATTACCTGTTGGCCGCGGCGGCTGTTGGCATTCTGTGCAAGAAGAACGCCTCGATCTCCGGCGCAGAAGTGGGTTGCCAGGGCGAGGTCGGTTCGGCTTGCGCCATGGCTGCCGCCGGGCTGGCGGAAATCCTCGGTGCCACACCCGAGCAGCTTGAGAACGCCGCCGAGATCGGTCTGGAGCACAACCTCGGACTGACCTGCGACCCGGTGGGTGGCCTGGTGCAAGTGCCGTGCATCGAACGCAATGCGATCGCCGCGGTGAAGGCGATCAATGCCGCACAAATGGCCCTGCGTGGCGATGGCGAGCATTTTATCTCGCTGGACCGGGTGATCCGCACCATGCGCGATACAGGTGCCGACATGCACGACAAGTACAAGGAAACCTCGCGCGGCGGCCTGGCGGTCAGCGCCATCGAGTGCTGATTCATTTTCGCCCCTGATGCGCGATTTTGGTGCGCTGCAGGGGCGAACGGCAGGCTTTCGTGACTTGCTGGTCATTCTGGCTGCCGTTCGTCTGTTACCGCTGGTATTCAACCTGTGGCGCGGTGACAGTCGCGCCTATAGTCAGTGCTACCAAAATGCTCAGGATCCAGGAATAACAGGGTCCTGATGGCGCAAACAGAACACTTCTGTCGCGCTCGCGAAGCCTTGTGGTACACGGCTTGGATGATGGCCTATATTTTTAATTGAACGCTCAAGTAATTTAGGCATGACCTTTGCCTTGTGAACAGTGTTCATCTGGGCCAGTCGGGTACCAGAACCGTAATATCAGAGCCTCGCCAAGAAGGCTCACACCGTGCTTAGCGTGAGGGCTTCACTGATGTCGCAGTTCAACCAAGGGGCACAGCCCCAGATTCCTGCTCCCCGCTCCATTGGCTTCCTGCTGCTGGACAACTTCACCCTGATTTCCCTCGCTTCGGCGGTCGAGCCGTTGCGTATGGCCAATCAGCTCTCAGGCAAGGAACTGTATCGCTGGCATACCCTGACCCAGAGCGGCCAACCGGTGAAGGCCAGCGATGGTCTGCAGATCACCCCGGATGTCGGCCTGCACAATGCACCGGTACTGGACGCGGTGATTGTCTGTGGTGGCGTAGACATTCAGCACAGCGTCACTCGCGAACATCTGCACTGGTTGCAGATTCAGGCCCGTCAAGGACGTAAGCTCGGTGCCGTGTGCACGGGTAGCTGGGCGCTGGCCAAGGCCGGGCTGCTCGATGGCTATGATTGCAGCGTGCACTGGGAGTGTCTGGCCTCTATGCAGGAAGCCTTCCCGCGTGCGGCCATCACCCCGCGACTGTTCTCCATCGACCGCAATCGCAGCACCGCCTCGGGCGGCACCGCACCGCTGGACATGATGCTGCACCTGATCGGTCGTGAGCATGGCCGTGAACTGGCGGCGGCGATCTCCGAGATGTTCATCTACGAGCGCATCCGCAACGAACAGGATCATCAGCGTGTGCCGCTCAAACACATGCTGGGTACCAACCAGCCGAAGCTGCAGGAAATCGTCGCGCTGATGGAAGCCAACCTGGAGGAGCCGATCGACCTCGACGAGCTGGCCTGTTATGTCGACGTGTCGCGGCGCCAGCTCGAGCGCCTGTTCCAGAAGTACCTGCACTGTTCGCCGTCGCGCTACTACCTCAAGTTGCGCCTGATCCGTGCTCGTCAGTTGCTCAAGCAAACCTCGATGTCGATCATCGAATTGGCCTCGGTCTGTGGCTTTGTTTCCACGCCGCACTTCTCCAAGTGCTACCGCGAGTATTTCGGCATCCCGCCGCGCGACGAGCGCGCAGGGCAAAGCCTGAGCAATGTGGTGGCGTTGGTGCCAGTGCCTGATGAGCTGATGCAACCAGCCTCGTCCACGGCCAAGGATGCCTTGAACCGGGCACAGGGCGAGTCGACTTTCGCCAGCGTGCGGCTTTAGCTCTGGTGCGGGGCCGCTACAGCCAGTAGCGCGGCCTGACCCTTAATCAGCACACAGCAAAAAGGGCGCATCAAGCGCCCTTTTTGCTGTGTGCTGTTTCGTAGGTTGTTGTGGCTTCGTCTCAGTGCGGTATCAGGGCCGGCAGCAGGGTACGGGAAATCGCTTCACGTACGGCCGGCAGCAGGGTGGCGTTACCGCCTAGCAGTTCTTCCACCAATCGCTTCAAGGCCACCGCCCGTTCCGGGCTGAGGCCACTCACCGCATAGCTGCAGGCTTGTTCGGCACTTACGCCCGGCGGGATGCTCAGGCCCAGGGCCACCAGCCGCTCGCGTAAGTCTTCCTGGTCGATCAGGTCGGCATGCATCATGGTTATTTCTCCCTTCAGGGCTGCGCTCAGCGCAGCACGCCTTCATCCGTCAGCAGCTTGAGGATAGCCTCGGCACCGGCTTCTGGCGAGACATCCTTGAGTACCTGTCCGCCGCCGCCAGAGGCTTTCGCAGTGGCTGCTTTCATCCGTTCGGCACCGGTCTTGGCCTTGATCACCTTGAGGCGTTTCGGCCGTGGTCGGGCTGGCTGCAGCTGAGCCTCGCTGAACAGGACGTCCTCTACAACGCTTACGGCCTGTGCCTGCAGCTGCCCGCGCCGGGCGGGGCCGAAGGCACTCTGCCGAGCGGTCGGCGCGGCATTGTCGACGCTGGCGAGAAATGGCAGGCGTACCTGCAGGCGGCGCCGTTGGCCGCGGGGCAGGGCTTGCAGAACCTGGGCTACGCCATCGGTCACGCTTTCCACCTCGGCCAGTCCGACCACCAGTGGCCAGCCCAGCTGTTCGGCCAGCAGGTAGGGCAGCATGCCCGAGCCTTCGCCGGTTTCTGCCTGAGTGCCGGTCAGTACCAGCTGAGCGCCAGCTTGGCGCAGGTAGTCGCTCAGTGCCGGCAGGGCGTCGGCCTGTGGCGGTTGTTGCAGTACGGTCATTTCCGCCAGGCCCATGCCCAGGTAGGCGCGCAGGGCTTCTTCCTCAGGGTCGCCGGCGTGCAATATCCGCAGGCGTTCGCCAGCCAGGCGCAGGCCCAGTTCGACGGCGCGGGCATCCTGTTCGGCGCGGCGTGCTCGACCCGACATCGGGTGAGCACCGACGGAAACCAGGGTGATGATGTTCAGCGTGTTAAGCGGCATCGCGTGCGCCTCCCTGACGGAATTCGGTGACTCGTTCGATCAGTGCCTGAAGGATGGCCGCCGAGTCGCCGATCACAGACAGGTCGGCACGTTTGATCATGTCGCAGCCTGGATCCATGTTGATCGCCACCACTTTGTCGCAGGCGCCGATGCCCTGCAGGTGCTGAATGGCGCCGGAAATACCCACCGCCATGTAGACCCGGGCGGTGACCCAGGTTCCGGTGGCGCCGACCTGACGGTCGCGCGGCATGAAGCCATCGTCGACCGCGACCCGGGAGGCGCCTTCGGTTGCGCCGAGGGCTTCGGCAGCCTGATGGAACTGGGTCCAATCCTGCACGCCGTTACCGCCGGAGAGAATGAACTCGGCTTCCGCCATAGGGATCAGTGCCGGGTTGACGGCCACGGCGCCGAGGTTCTCGATGCGTGGCAGGCACTGGGCGATCTGGTCTTGCAGCTCTACCGGACGGACTTCGTGACGGCTGTCGCCAACCGGATCGGCGCATTCGGCCGCTGCCAGAATCAGTCGCGGTGCACGGCGTGCCAGGTCTTCGCGGCCGGCGCCGGCGCGGCCGATGCACTGGCCGTCGGCGACCTGCCAGATGCGCGTGGCCGGACGTTCACCGAGCTTGGCCGCCAGACGGCGGCCGAGTTCGCCGCCGCCGGTACGGCTGTCCGGGATCAGCCAGTGACGAGGTGTCAGCTGGTTGTCTACCGCGCTCAGGGCCAGTACCCGCTGTTCCGGAGCGTAGCCGTCAAAGGCTTCGCCCTGGATGTGCAGCAGGCGGTCGACGCCGGCGGTGTCGAAGGCGCTTTCCTTGTGTTCACCGAAGACCACTGCGACCACCGCACCCTCACTGCCGGCCAGTTTATTGGCCAGGCCGAGCAGGTCCTTGTCGTGGCTGCTGAGGCGGCCGCCGACCATGTCCGGCACCACCACGATGTGGAAGCTCGGCTGTTCGATGACGTGCAACGGCAGTTGCACCTCCGCCTTGGCAGTCGAGCGTTTGCTGCTGCCGCCTTGCTGGGCGCCGCTGCGGTCGATGCGCTTGAGGCCGTTGGGGCCGATGAAGCCGATCGCGTGCGGGTTCTTACGGATCAGGCCGTTGGGTCCCATCCAGCTGGTCTGCGCCGTTTGCAGCGAGGCGTGCAGTGGGTGCAAGCGGTTACGGGCGATCCACTCGGCTCGCGGGTCGCGGCGGATAATATCGCTCATCAGTTAACCTCCAGGGCAGCAGCCGGCTGCTTGGTCGCGGCAGGCGCCTCGATCAGAACGTCAGCGACCAGCTCGGCGATGTCTTTGATCTGCGGCCGCGGTTCGACCACGCCTTCGAGCATCGCGGTGCACTGCGGGCAGCCTACGGCCACCAGTTCGGCACCGGTCTCCTTGATGTCGACCATACGCATGTCGGGGATCCGCTGCTTGCCGGGAATGTCGGTGATCGGCGCGCCGCCACCACCGCCGCAGCAGCGCGAACGGAAGCCGGAACGCTCCATCTCCTTGACCTCGATGCCGATGGCCTTGAGCACGTTGCGCGGGGCCTCGTACTCGCCGTTGTAGCGGCCGAGGTAGCAGGGGTCGTGGTAGGTGACGCTGCCGCCCTTGTGCTGACCCAGGTTGAGTTGCTGGCCGGCGATCAGCTCTTCCATGTAGGTGCTGTGGTGCAGCACTTGATAGTTACCGCCGAGGGCGCCGTATTCGTTTTTCAGCACGTGGAAACTGTGCGGATCGCAGCTGACGATCTTGTTGAAGCGATACTGCGCCAGGCTGGCGATGTTGCGCTTGGCCAGGGTCTGGAAGGTCGCTTCGTCACCCAGACGGCGGGCCACGTCGCCGCTGTCGCGCTCTTCCAGGCCGAGTACGGCGAAGTCGACGTTGGCCGCCTTCAGTACTTTGACGAAAGCGCGCAGGGTGCGTTGGTTGCGCATGTCGAAGGCGCCGTCGCCGACCCAGAACAGCACGTCGGTCTGCTTTTTCTCGCTCATCAACGGCAAGTTCAGGTCGGCTGCCCAGTTCAGACGGCCGCCGGGGGCGAAGCCGCCAGGGTTGTCGGTGGCGATCAGGTTGTCGAGGACTTCGGCGCCCTTGTTCGGTGTGGCACCTTTCTCCAGGGTCAGGTGACGGCGCATGTCGACGATGGCATCGACGTGCTCGATCATCATCGGGCACTCCTCGACGCAGGCGCGGCAGGTGGTGCAGGACCACAGCGTGTCGGCCTCGACCAGGGCCTTGCCCTGCAGGTTGACGATCGGCTGGTGCGGACCGCCGCCGTGCTCACCCAGGGGGATGCCCGGGTAGGGGCTGCCGGCGAAGTTGGCGTCGGTGCCGCCGGCCAGGCCGATGACCATGTCCTGGATCAGCTTCTTCGGGTTCAGTGGTTGGCCGGCGGCGAAGGCCGGGCAAACCGCCTCGCACTTGCCGCACTGCACGCAGGCGTCGAAGCCGAGCAGTTGGTTCCAGGTGAAATCGGTGGGTTTCTCTACGCCCAGCGAGGCGTTCGGGTCATCCAGATTCAGCGCCTTGAGGCCGGTCGAGCGGCCGCCGCCGAAGCGCTCGGCGCGACGGTGCCAGGCCAGGTGCAGGGCGCCGGCGAAGGCGTGCTTCATCGGGCCGCCCCAGGTCATGCCGAAGAACATCTCGGACACGCCCCAGGCCACGCCAATCGCGAGGATCAGGGCGAGGATCCAGCCGCCGAAATCGTGCGGCAGAATCCCGGCCACCGGCAGGGTGGCGATAAAGAAGCTTACCGAGAACATCAGCAGGCTCTTCGGCAGACGGTTCCACGGGCCTTTCGACAGTCGCGCCGGTGGATTGCGCCGACGCTTGGCGACGAACAACGCGCCGACGAACATCAGCACGGTGGCGCCCAGCAGGGCGAAGCCGAGGATGCGGTTGTGCAGGCCGAAACCATGCACGATGACCGCCAGAACGGCGGCCAGGACGAAGCCGCCGGCGGTGGCCACGTGGGTCTTGGACATGTACTTGTCGCGCTCGACCACGTGGTGCAGGTCGACCAGATAACGGCGTGGCATGGCCAGCAGACCGCCGAGCCAGTCAACTTTGGCCGGCTTGCCGCGCCGCCACATCAGAAAACGCTTGCCGGCACCGAGCACGGCGAGCGCCAGTGCGGCGAACAGCAGAATAGGAAGAATGGTGTTCAACATTGTGGAGCTCCCAAAGACACTCGGGTCTTGCAGGCGGAAATACCTGGATGCCTTGCCGATTGCCGTGGGAGCGGGCGTGCCCGCGAAGCAGGCGACTCGGTTACTCAGTCGCTCCGTCTCGCCCTTTTCGCGGGCAAGCCCGCTCCCACAGTGTTAGCCACAAGCCGTTAGAAATCCTTGCACAGACGCAGCGCGTCGTAGATCGCCGCATGGGTGTTGCGCTGAGCCACGCAATCGCCGATGCGGAACAGCAGGTAACCGTCGCCAGGCTCGGACAGGCAAGGCTGCGGCTTGATCGCGAACAGTGCTTCGACGTCGATCTGGCCCTTGTTGCGCGAGCCTTCCTTGAGTGCGTAGTACAGCGTTTCGTCTGGACGTACGCCGTTCTCCACCACCACCTGGTCGACCACGCGCTCTTCCTGGGCGCCGGTGTACTCGTTCTCCAGCAGTGCCACCAGCTTGTCGCCTTCGCGGTAGACCTTTTCCAGCATCATGTCGCTGGTCATGATCACGCCCTTCGGGTACATGCTGCGGTAGGCCGTCGGGAACGAGGTGCCGCCCATGCCTACACCCGGCTTGATGTCGTCGGTGACGATCTCGACCTGACTGCCCTTGTCGGCGATGAAGTCCGCCACCGACATACCGGTAAATTCGCAGATGGTGTCGTACACCAGCACGTTCTTGCCCGGTGCGACCTTGCCGTCGAGGACGTCCCAGCTGCTCACTACCAGGCCTTCTGCTGCGCCCCAGTGTTCGTTCTGTTCGAGGAACGGATGACCGCCGTTGGCCAGTACCACCACATCCGGGCGCAGGTCCATGATGCTCTCTGGATCAGCGCCGGTGCCCAGGCGCAGGTCGATGTTCAGGCGCGCCAGTTCCAGTTGGTACCAGCGGGTGATGCCGGCGATCTGGTCACGCTGCGGCGCCTTGGCGGCGGTAGTGATCTGCCCGCCAAGCTGATCCTTCTTCTCGAACAGGGTGACGTCATGGCCACGCTCGGCCGCGACGCGCGCCGCTTCCATACCCGCTGGGCCACCGCCGACCACCACCACCTTGCGCTTGACGCCGGTGGTCTTCTCGATGATGTGCGGCAAGCCCATGTATTCACGGGAGGTCGCGGCGTTCTGGATGCACAGTACGTCCAGGCCCTGGTACTGGCGGTCGATGCAGTAGTTGGCACCGACGCACTGCTTGATCTGGTCGACCTGGCCCATCTTGACCTTGGCGATCAGGTGCGGGTCGGCGATGAACGCGCGGGTCATGCCGACCATGTCGACGTAACCGCCCTCGAGGATGCGGGTGGCCTGGTTCGGGTCCTTGATGTTCTGCGCGTGCAGTACCGGTACCTTGACCACTTCCTTGATGCCGGCCGCCAGATGCAGGAACGGCTCGGGCGGGAAGCTCATGTTGGGGATGACGTTGGCCAGGGTGTTGTGGGTATCGGCGCCGGAGCCGACCACGCCGATAAAATCGAGCAAGCCGGTGTCGTCGTAATACTTGGCGATCTGCTTCATGTCCTCGTGGGACAAACCGTCCGGGTGGAACTCGTCGCCGGAGATACGCAGGCCCACGCAGAAGTCGTCGCCGACTTCCTTGCGCACGGCCTTGAGCACTTCCAGGCCGAACTTCATGCGGCCCTCGAAGGTGCCGCCCCATTCGTCGGTACGTTTGTTGACTCGTGGGCTCCAGAACTGGTCGATCATGTGCTGGTGCACGGCCGACAGTTCGACGCCGTCCAGGCCGCCGGCCTTGGCCCGGGCCGCAGCCTTGGCGAAGTCACCGATGATGCGCCACATCTCTTCCGGTTCGATGGTTTTGCAGGTCGCGCGGTGTACCGGTTCACGGATGCCGGACGGCGACATCAGGGTCGGCCAGTCGAAACCATCCCAGCGCGAGCGACGACCCATGTGGGTAATCTGGATCATGATCTTGGCGCCATGCTTGTGCATGGCGTCGGCCAGATTCTGGAAGTGCGGGATGATGCGGTCGGTGGACAGGTTCACCGAGCTCCACCAGCCATGGGGGCTGTCGATGGAGACCACCGAGGAGCCGCCGCAGATGGCCAGGCCGACGCCGCCCTTGGCCTTCTCTTCGTAGTACTTGACGTAACGCTCGGTGGTCATGCCGCCGTCGGTGGCCATGACCTCGGCGTGGGCGGTGGACACGATACGGTTACGGATGGTCAGTTTGCCGATCTGAATCGGCTGGAACATTGCTTCGAAGGCCATGATGCGTTCCTCGACTTAGAGCGGCTTGACGACGAAAAGACCGTGGTCGTGGCCTTCTTGCGAAGCGCCGTAGACCTGTTCGGCACGGGTGCGGATGCTGCTGCCCTGGGCCTGCAGAATCTGGTCCATGGCGCCGGCGAACCAGCCGGTGAACATGTAGTCAACCATACGCCCGCACTGGCCGTAGACGTAGACGAAGGCGGAATGATCCAGGCGCACTTCGCAGGTGCCTTTGTCGAGGTCGATCGACTGGATCTTGAACAGACCCCAGCCGCGCTGTGACAGGCGCTTCATGTAGTGCTCGAACACCGCCACGCCGGACAGGTCGTGGCACTCGGCTTCTTTCTCACACCAGTGCCAGGCGGACTTGTAGCCGGCCTTGTAGAGGATTTCAGCATAGGCGTCGGCGCCCAGCACTTCCTCGATGCCGATATGGTTGTTGACGAAGAAATGCCGCGGTACGTAGAGCATCGGCAGGGCGTCGGTGGTCCAGACGCCGGTTTCGCTGTCGACTTCGATGGGCATTTCAGGGGCGTGGGTGGCCATGTGTGCAAACTCCAGAATTCGGTGGTTTGTGGCAGAGCGCCTGGCGCTCTGCTCAATTAAAAATAGGTTGTGAATGCCTGTGGAGCCGCTAGCGCCGTGCGCCGTAGTCTCCGCAGGTATTCATCATTCGCCCCAGACGTCCTTTAGTACGCGGGTCCAGTTCTCACCCATCACCTTGCGCACTACACGCTCGGGCATGCCGCGCTTGAGCAGGGTTTCGGTCAGGTTGGGGAATTCGCCGACGGTGCGGATGCCCAGCGGATTGACGATCTTGCCAAAGCTGGTCAGACGGCGGGCGTAGCCCTTGTCGTGAGTCAGGTACTCGAAGAAGTCCTGGCCGTGGCCCTGGGTGAAGTCGGTGCCGATGCCAATGGCGTCTTCGCCGACCAGGTTCATCACGTACTCGATGGCCTCGGCGTAGTCGTCGATGGTCGAGTCGATGCCTTTGGCGAGGAACGGTGCGAACATGGTCACGCCGACGAAGCCGCCGTGGTCGGCGATGAACTTCAGTTCCTCGTCGGACTTGTTGCGCGGGTGCTCTTTCAGGCCGGACGGCAGGCAGTGCGAGTAGCACACCGGCTTCTGCGATTCGAGGATGACTTCCTCACTGGTCTTGCTGCCGACGTGGGACAGGTCGCACATGATGCCGACGCGGTTCATCTCTGCGACGATCTCGCGGCCGAAGCCGGACAGGCCACCGTCACGCTCGTAGCAGCCGGTGCCGACCAGGTTCTGGGTGTTGTAGCACATCTGTACGATGCCCACGCCAAGCTGCTTGAACACCTCGACGTAGCCGAGCTGGTCTTCGAACGCGTGGGCGTTCTGGAAGCCGAAGATGATGCCGGTCTTGCCCAGCTCCTTGGCCTTGCGGATGTCGGCGGTGGTGCGCACGGGCATCACCAGATCGCTGTTCTCGCGGATCAGTTTCTGGCTGGCGGCGATACTGTTGACGGTGGCCTGGAAACCCTCCCAGACCGACACTGTGCAGTTGGCCGCGGTCAGGCCGCCCTTGCGCATGTCTTCGAACAGTTCGCGGTTCCACTTGGCGATAATCAGACCATCGATAACGATGCTGTCGGCGTGCACTTCGGCTGGGCTCATCAGGCTGTCCCCTTTATACGACTACGAGTCGGAAGCTATACGCGCCGAACCCGCTGCCGGCGCTATTGGGGGCAGCATATCCCCGAGGGGTTTGCCGCTATCGCGCAAAAGCGACTGGGGTATTGCCGAAAGCGTCAAGCCGAGGTCGTGAATGGGTAAGCCGCAGGAAACCCGCCAGGCGGGCTGTCGGGTTGCAGGTCGCTTTGCTGCGATTCGAGCCCGCCAGTCCTGCCGAGTGCGCGGGTGAGATGAGTGAAGGGCATGTCCATCGCGAGGGCGTCCAGGCGCAGGCGTGGACCCGATAACCGTCGGCTGTCCTCCCGTAGCCCGGATGCAGTCCGGGAAGCGCCTGCAGCTGCACATCCATTCCCCGGATTGCATCCGGGCTACAAGGCTGCTGGGTTACCCCGCGGCGCCAATGGTCCAGCTTGCCAGCGCTGTGGTTCGGCTTAACCCTTGGTCAACAGGCAAAAAAATGCCCCTTACCAGGGCCGTTGACCTGGGAAGAGGCGAGTGTGCCCAGAGGGCATAGTGTGATGAGGCTGCCTGGGCCTGATTAAACAGGCGCAGGCCATAACGGTTAGCCGGGCGAGGCACGGGGTCTCGCCTGGCTGTCTGGATTAATCCACGGCGACTTCGCGCAGGTAGGGCGCCGGCGCCGCGCCGAGGTGCTTCAGCATGCTGGCGCTGTACCAGTCGATGAAGTTGACCACGCCGAATTCGTAGGTCTTCGAGTAGGGGCCCGGCTGGTAGGCGGTGGAGTTGATGCCGCGTTGGTTCTCTTCGCCCAGGCGACGGTCCTGGTCGTTAGTCGCATCCCACACCTGGCGCAGGCGCTCAACGTCGTAGTCGACGCCTTCGACTGCATCCTTGTGCACCAGCCACTTGGTGACGACGATGGTTTCCTGGGCGCTGATCGGCCACACGGTGAAGTTGATCAGGTGGTCGCCCATGCAGTGGTTCCACGAATGCGGCAGGTGCAGGATACGCATCGAGCCGAGCTCCGGGTTCTTGATCCGGCCCATGAGTTTCTTGCTGCCCGGCTTGCCGTCCATGGTCATGGATTCGGTGCCCTTGAGCAGCGGCATGCGCACGATGCGGTTACGCAGGCCGAAGCTGGCGTGAGCGTAGGGGATCTTCTCGGCTTCCCATTTGGCGGCGGATTCGGCGACGTGGTCCTTGAACGCCTGGTCGGCGCGCGGGTCGGTGACATCGTCCCACTCCAGCAGGCTCTTCAGCAGTTCCGGGTGGGCACCGTTGCAGTGGTAACACTCGCGGTTGTTCTCCAGCACCAGCTTCCAGTTGGCCTGCTCGCGCATGGTGCTCTGCACCGCCACCTTGGTGTTCTCCATGTCGTAGGGCTCCATGTAGTGAGCCAAGGTGGCGAGGAACTCGTCGATCGCCGGCGGGTTCTCTGCCAGGCTGATGAAGACGAAGCCGCCGGCGGTCTTGCAGTGCACCGGCTTGAGGCCGTATTCCTTCATGTCGAAGTCGGCGCCCATCTCGGTGCCGGCGAACAGCAGGCGGCCGTCCAGTTCATAGGTCCACTGGTGGTAGTGGCAGACCAGCTTGGCCACTTTGCCCTTGTCGCTGGTGCACAGGCGCGAACCGCGGTGGCGGCAGACGTTGTGGAAGGCATGCACCACGCCCTCGGCGCCGCGGATGATGATGATCGGGTTGTCGCCGATCTGCAGGGTCAAATAGTTGCCCTTGGTCGGGATCTCGCAGGTCATGCCGGCGATCAACCATTCCTTGTGGAAGATTTCCTGCATGTCGATCTGGAACAGGCGCTCGTCGTTATAGAACGGCTGCGGCAGCGAGAAGGTGCGCTCGCGGGTCTGCAGCATCTCGGCGGTGGCCTTGCGTGCGGGCTCTAGAGGATCGCCCAGGCTCAGGGTGGAAGTGACGTCCATCGGTAACTCCTCAATGGCGGCTCGCCGTGCGAGCGCCGCAAAAAGTGGCTGTTTCGGTTGCTACGCAAGGCGGTTTGACTGACCGCTCGTATATCGCCTGCCGACTGGCGATTGCTACGTTGAAGCGTTGGTCGGGCGCGTTGGTAATTTCTGTTTCGGCTGATGAGGAGTGTGGCGGCGTGCGCGTCGTCTATCTTATCTATGGGCGACATGCCTGAATCCGTTCCCGACGCGGTAAGTCGCGGGGTCTGCGGCAGGTCGCGATAAGTATGTGGATGTCGCTAGCAGGTAAGTGCCTGTATTTGACGTTGCGCAAAATTCGCAGCACTAGGCCGGCACTTGGCCGCCGCGCATGAGAGCAACGACCATGTCGAACGAATTCCTCAATCCCATCACCACGCAAACCTGGAGTAATGGCCGCCACTTGGTGCGCTGCGTCAAGGTCATCCAGGAAACCTGGGATGTGCGTACCTTCTGTTTCATGGCGGAACAGCCGGTGCTGTACTTCTTCAAGCCGGGGCAGTTCGTTACCCTGGAACTGGAGATCGACGGCCAGCCGGTCATGCGCTCCTACACCATCTCCAGCTCGCCTGCGGTGCCCTATAGCTTCTCGGTGACGATCAAGCGCGTACCGGGCGGCAAGGTGTCCAACTGGTTGCACGAAAATCTCAAGGAAGGCGACGAGGTGCCGGTGCACGGCCCGGTCGGGCTGTTCAACGCCATCGACTTTCCGGCGGACAAGGTGCTCTACCTCAGTGGCGGCGTGGGTATCACCCCGGTGATGTCCATGGCCCGTTGGTTCTATGACACCAACGCCAACGTCGACATGATCTTCGTGCACAGCGCACGTTCGCCGAAGGACGTGATTTACCACCGCGAGCTGGAAAACATGGCGGCGCGGATCAACAACTTCAGCCTGCACATCATCTGCGAGAAGCACGGTCTGGGCGAAGCCTGGGCCGGTTACCGTGGCTACCTCAACCAGGCCATGATGCACATGATGGCGCCGGACTTCATGGAGCGGGAGATCTTCTGCTGCGGGCCCACACCCTACATGAACGCGGTCAAGCGCCTGCTCGAAGCCAATGGCTTCGACATGTCGCGTTATCACGAGGAATCCTTCGGCGCGACGCCGGCAGATATCCGCGAGGAGGCCAAGGAGTTGGCCGCCGAAGCCGCCGACGCCGATCCGGTGCCGCTGGCCGACCAGCATCAGGTGGAGTTCATCGCCACCGGCAAGAGCATTCGTATCGATCCGGGCGAGACCGTGCACGCGGCCGCCGCCAAGCTTGGCCTGCACATTCCCAAGGCCTGCGGCATGGGCATCTGCGGCACCTGCAAGGTGATGAAAACTGCCGGTGAGGTGGACATGGATCACAATGGCGGGATCACCGACGAGGACGTCGCCGAAGGCTTTATCCTCTCCTGCTGCAGCGTGCCCAAGGGCGACGTGGTCATCGACTACTGATTGCCCGTTCCCTGCGTAGGCGGGGGGGGGCGGCTCGCTCCTGCCGCGCTCACCCGCCTGCACTTCGTCAGCCGCCGGTCTAGTGCTGCTCCAGCGGCCCGGTGCGCAGGATAAAGCGCTCTATGCTTGTCTGTAGTAGGTCGTCGAGCGCTCGCCGCTCTTAGTCGTGTCTTCCAGTAAGCGAGTCGCCTGCGACCGTGCCGGTATCGGAAGGGGCGCATGCTGCTGTCGTCTTTCCTGAGCCGGCAGCAACAGGCGCAGGCCGTCGCGACCGTCCCCGCGCCCATCAGCCCATGATGCGGAGCTCTCACCATGAAACTCTATTACACCCCTGGAGCCTGCTCGCTCGCCGTGCATATCGTGCTGCACGAGACGGGATTGCCGTTCAGCCTCGAACGTGTCGATCTAAGCAAGCATGAGACCGAGCAGACCATCGATTTCTACCGAATCAACCCCAAGGGCGCGGTGCCCGTACTGGAGTTGGACGACGGCACGCGGCTGACCGAGGGGCCAGTCATCTGCCAATATCTCTGCGACTTGGCGGGACGCCCGGACTTGATGCCTGAGGCCGGCGACATGGCGCGCTACCGGGTGATGGAGTGGCAGAACTACATCACCTCCGAGCTGCACAAGACCGCCGGGGCCTTGTTCAATCCTGCGCTGCAGGCCGAGGCCAGAGAGCAGTTCGCCGACGCGGTGGTGAAGAAGTTTGCTTGGGTTTCGCAACAATTGCGCGGTAAGAAATACCTGACCGGCGAGGTCTTCACCGCCGCGGACGCCTATTTGTTCGTGATTGCCAGCTGGGCCCCGTACTTGAAGTTCGACCTGGGCGGCTGTAGTGAGCTGCAAGCCTTCATGCAGCGGGTCGGCGAGCGTCCGGCGGTGCAGGCCGCGCTGAATGCCGAAGGCCTGCTGGGCTAGTCTCTCGCCAGTTGCTGCGGGCTCAGGCGCGCTCCAAGGTATTTGCTGCGCAGGTGGCTCAGAGAGCCTTGTTGCGGTGCGGTGCAGCGTCAACCCCGGCGCGCCTCGGGCACCAGGCGCCCGACTGCTTGGCGTGCAGCTGCAAGGCCTGGAACACCGCTGGCAGCGGCTGGCGATAGTGAGTGGGGTCGCCCGTCGTCGGC
Organism: Pseudomonas taeanensis MS-3; assembly: GCF_000498575.2. GTDB lineage: Bacteria > Pseudomonadota > Gammaproteobacteria > Pseudomonadales > Pseudomonadaceae > Aquipseudomonas > Aquipseudomonas taeanensis. The sequence goes on along the minus strand of NZ_AWSQ01000001.1, from coordinate 189,655 downwards.
AGCTGTTCGTCCAGCGTCTGCGCCTGACGCAGCAGGTCGGTGAGTTCGGGATGGTTCGTCGGCATCGGCTGACCCTCGCAGCAATCGGATAGTCAGGTTTAGACCCTGCGATTGGCGCCGGCTGAGTACCGCTTGTCTGGAAGTTTCAGCTTATCGGCGGCAGGCGCCGCCACAGTGCGTGGAAGGCCTGGCAACGGTCGGTACACAGGACAACGGGCACCCATCGGGGTGCCCGTTCTGGCGGATCCAGGCGCCTATCTGGACATTAGCTGGTGCTGCTTGGCGCCGTGGTTCTGAGCGTTGGCGCGTGTTCGGCTGCAGTCGGGGCGTCTTCTGCAACCACCGGTACTTCATTACCCTCCACATCGAAGAGCTTGCCGTCGACGAAATGATCGCCATCACTCAAGGCGGCAATATCCTGATGGCGCAGGGTGCGCTCGGTGCCGGCGACGAACACCGACTGTTGGTCCGAGTTGCCCAGGGTGAAGTGGTTGAAAATCAGGTTCAGCAGGATCGCCATGATGGCCGCCGAGCTGATACCGGAGTGGAAGATCGTGGCGAACCAGCTCGGGAAGTGATCATAGAACGAGGGCGCGGCAATCGGCAGCATGCCGAAGCCGATGGAGGTGGCGACGATGATCAGGTTCATGTTGTTGCGGTAATCGACCTTGGCCAGGCTGCGGATGCCACTGGCCGCGACCGTGCCGAACAGCACGATGCCGGCGCCACCGAGTACCGAGGTCGGTACGGCTGCGATGACGCGGCCCATCACCGGCAGCAGTCCCAGGGTGACCAGAATCAGTCCGCCGGTCGCCACCACGTAGCGGCTCTTCACCCCGGTTACCGCGACCAGGCCGACGTTCTGGGCGAAGGCGCTCTGGGTGAAGGAGCCGAAGATTGGCGCGATCATGCTGGAGAGCATGTCGGCCCGCAGGCCATTGCCGAGACGGCGCGAGTCCACCTTGGTGCCAATGATGTCGCCGACCGCGAGGATATCCGCAGAGGTTTCCACCAGGGTCACCATGATCACGATCAGCATCGAGATGATCGCGGCTATTTCGAAGGTCGGCATGCCGAAGTGCAAGGGGGTGGGGAAGGCCATCAGCGGACCATCGCTGACCTTGGAGAAGTCGGCCATACCGAGGCTGAAGGCGACCAGGGTGCCAATCACCATCGCCAGCAGGATGGACAGCCGGGAAATCGCCGCGCTGCCCAGTTTGCTCAGCAGCAAGACCACCGCCAGGGTGAAGGCGGCCAGGCCGATATTGGCCATGCTGCCGAAATCCTCGGCCCGACTGTTGCCGCCCATCGCCCAGCGTGCGGCGACCGGCATCAGGGTCAGGCCGATGGTGGTGATCACGATCCCGGTCACCAGGGGCGGGAAGAATTTGATGATCTTGGAGAATATCGGCGTGATCAGAAAACCGATCAGCGCCGCGCTGATCACGGCGCCGAGCACCGCCGGCATCCCGCCGCCGCCGTCGCTACTGACGATGGCGACCATGGTGGAAACGCCCGCGAAGGACACTCCCTGCACCAGCGGTAACTGACAACCGAAGAACGGCAGGCCGAGGGTCTGCAGCAAGGTCGCCAAGCCGCCGACGAACAGCGAGGCGGCGATCAGCAGACCGATATCGGCCGGAGAAAGGCCGGCCGCCTGGCCGACGATCAGCGGTACGGCAATGATGCCACCGTACATGGTCAGTACATGTTGCAAGCCGTAGGCGATATTGGCGGTGACACCGAGATTCTCATCTTCGGGCCGCGCTCGTGAAGAGGGTTTAGCGGAGGTGGAGGTCATCGTGGTTCTCGCTGTTATTTTTGTACACCGTGTGGCCAGTCCTAAAATAATTCGTTGCCTGGTCTTTTGTATACATGTTTGTGGTTTATTGTGATCTTTTTGCTTGTCGCCCTGCTGCAAAATGTCTCTTGAGATCGCGGAGGTGGGCAGGTCATTAGCGACCGATCTACTCGTGATCGGCGCAAGATCAGCCAAGGTCGCAGAGGAACGCGGGTGGTGCATAGCCTTGTCCATCTGCGTAACGTCCGTGCATGGAGCGGCAGATAAACCGCCGAACGGTCGTCGCCATGACTGCCCGCTGACTCGAGCGGCGGCGGGGCAGTGCCACTGTTTGAGCAGGCCTTGGTTGTTCGCGCTGCTTGGTGGGACTCACAGGCCGGAGAGTGCTGCGAAGGACGCGGCATATTGCAGAGCAGTGCGTCCAGAGCACCGACTGCCTGGGCGTGGGAGTGCCTCGCGCTTGTGCTTGCTGTCATGGCAGTTGGGCTGCTTGTAACCGCTTATTGGCCAGCGCTATTTGCCCACGCTGGGCTTAGCGCCAATCGGTCTTTTGCGGCGCAGGGACTGATCTACCCTTGAGTTCAGTGAAGGAACACACCCCGCAATACCTCAAGGAGGAACGCACCATGCACTCGCTCGCCCATGCAATCCGCAGCAACAGCAAGTCTCTTGCCCTGGCCCAAACCAGCTACAAGCAGAACGTGGTTGAGGTCAACACGCTGATGACCAGCGTGTTGACTTCCAACCTGCCCACCCTCAACCAGAATCCGCCCGACTGGAAGGACTTCATCGCGGCCTACGAACAGGCCAATGGCGATGCTCTCAACTGGGTCAACAACGTCATGGCACGCCTGCTCAACGTGCCGCAGGAGGTGCTCAGTTACAACGCCGTAATCAGTCAGGTGCTGCAGGACGCCAAAACCCAGGCGCAAACCCTGGTCAGCCAGCCGTCCAATCAGGTGGCGCTGAAGGTTCTCAACCAGGATCTGAATACCCTGACCGGTCAGCTGGCGTTGGTCACCAGTTTCATCACCGGTGCCATCAGCAGCCTGCAGACCAGTAGCGACACCCTGCCCGACATGGCCAAGCAGTTGCAGACCATCGCCACCAAGTCGACCCAGGATGCCAATGCCGACCAGCAGCAGATCGATGACCTCAACGCCCAGATCACCCAGCTCAAGGCCGATATCAAGAGCCTCACCGCGGCCATCATCGGCCTTGGCATCGCCGATGGAGTGGCCATCACGCTCGGCGTTACCGCGACCATCGCCCTGTGGCCGGTGGGGGCTGCGGTGTGGTTCGTGCTCGGCCCGGCGGTGGCGGTGGCCAGCACCTACATCGCCCTCGACGCGGAGAAGATCAAGGCCGACCAGGCCAGCATCCAGGCCAAGCTCGGACAGATCACCGGTATCACCGCCGATGTAGCGACCCTGCACATACTGGCGAACAACTTCGCCGATCTGGCCAACCAGAGCGAAACCATCCAGGCCAGCCTGCAGGCGATCCTCGCCGAATGGCAAACCCTGGAAAGCGAGGTGAATGCGGCGGTCACCGACATTCGCACGGCCCTCTCGGATGCCGGCGGGGCCAACTTCAATGCGGTGCTCAATGACCTCAACGAGGCCATCGACGAGTGGAACAGCGCCTACGCACAGGCCGGTTCGCTGCAGCTCGACCTGCAGGTGAATACCGCTGAGCTGGAGTACGGAATGAGTTCGTCCCAGGTGCAGGCCAGCCTGGCCAGTGGACAGAACATCGGCCTTATCCAGTACTACAACAACCCCTCAGCCCAGGTCCGCAAGGTCGCCTGAGGCATCAACCAAGCCCCGTCTACGGACGGGGCTTTTTCTTGCCCGGGGTTTAGCTTCCGCTGGCTACAGCGGGCAGCGCGTTGAGCGTTGCTAGATTGGCCTTCCAGCAGTACCCCAGCGATTCTGCCCGGTCAGCCTAGGAGCGCTGACGCACTGGCCGGCCGGTATTTTCGCGAGCGCGTGCACCCGAACGATCTGCGCTATCGACGACGAGTAAGCAAACAGTTCAGTCAGTCTGCGGTCAACTATCCTCAAGCGATGAGTCGCTAGGCTCATCAAGAACACTCCTTAAGGATGAAGGTTGCCTGATTTTGGATAGTCAACGCTTTGATATCGATGCGGTAATTCAACGCCTACTGGAAGAGGCCTACAGCCTGCTGGCCGCTCTGCCGCTGCTGGCCTTGTCGGTCCTGGTGATCTGGCTGGCCTGGATGCTTGGCAGTTGGCTGTCACGTCGCGCACTGCTCGACCGCATCGCCAGACGCAACCCGTTTCTGCGCGACCTTGCTCGCACCACTGCGCGTTGGGTGGTGATGCTGGTTGGTGTGCTGATTGCGCTGGAGATCATGGATGCGACTTCTCTGGTGGGCGCGGTCCTGGGCACCGCCGGGGTCCTCGGGGTTGCACTGGGCTTCGCGTTCAAGGACACCTTGGAGAATTACCTGGCGGGCATCCTCATGAGCCTGCGCCAGCCCTTCGCGCCGCGTGATCACGTGGTGATCGATGGCAATGAAGGCATGGTCGTCGCGCTGACCTCGCGAGCCACCATCCTGATGACCCTGGACGGCAATCACTTACGCCTGCCCAATGCGCTGGTGTTTCGTAGCGTCACCCTCAACTACACGCGCAACCCCAGCCGGCGTTTTGAGTTCGATGTCGGCATCGGCGTGAATGAGGACCTGGTGCGTGCGCAACGCATCGGTGTTGATGAGCTGAAGGGCTTGCCGGGTGTCATGCAAAGCCCGCCACCTCGGGCTTACATTACGACGCTCGGCGACTCCAACGTGCAGGTGCGTTTTCACGGCTGGGTGGACCAGCGTACGAACGACTTTCTGATTGTGAAGAGTGAGGCCATCCGTCAGGTGAAATTGGCGTTGGAGGCTGCCGAGATGGACATGCCGGAGCCGATCTATCGGGTGCAGATCACCGAGCACATCGAAGCTGCAGCCTCGTCTGGCAGCGGCACGAGCGCTAGCGCAAAAGTACCGGGCGAAGAGGTCGTGGTGGATACGCGGGTCAACGCCGACCTGGATCATCAGATCGAGCAGGATCAGCTGACCCACGGCTCGGAGGACTTGCTCGACCCGGCGGCGCCCAGGGAGTAAGCGGTTGCAGAGTGGCAGGGGCTAACTGTTGCTCAGCCCTGCTCAGAACAGGCCGAGTTGCCCGCCGATCAGGGTGCCGAAGTCGTCGTCCACGAACGGCAGGATGGCGTCCGCCACCGGCTGCAGCTGACGGCTGATGTAGTGATCGTAGTCGATCGGCGCATGCCGCGTTTCCAGCGGCTCAGGCCCGGCGACGGTGATCACGTAGCTGATCCAACCACCGTTCTGGTACTGCCGCGGACGGCCCAGTGAGTCGTTGTAGGCGTCGGCCGCACGCGCCGCGCGCACATGTGGCGGCACATTGCGCTGATAGTCATCCAGCTGCCGGCGCAGACGCTTGCGGTAGATCAGCAGCTCGTCGAACTCGCCCGCCAGGGTGCGGCACACGTAGTCGCGGACAAAGTCCTGGTAGGGCTGCTGGTTGAAGATACGCAGATAGAGCGCCTGCTGGAACTGCTGGGCCAACGGCGACCAGTCGCTGCGTACCGTCTCCAGCCCCTTGTAGACCATTTCCTCGCTGCCGTCGGCCTGCCTGACCAGCCCGGCGTAGCGCTTCTTGCTGCCCTCTTCGGCACCGCGGATGGTCGGCATCAGAAAGCGCCGGTAGTGCGTCTCGTACTGCAGCTCCAGCGCGCTGTCCAGGCCGAACTCGTCGCGCAGGTGCGCGCGCCACCACTGGTTGATCCGCTGCACCAGCGTCCGGCCGATGCGCGCGGCGTCTTCGTCCGCGTGTTCGCGGCCGAGCCAGACGAAGGTGGAGTCGGTGTCGCCGTAGATCACCGCATAGCCTTCGGCCTCGATCAGCTCGCGGGTGCGTCGCATGATCTCGTGACCACGCAGGGTAATGGACGAGGCCAGGCGCGGGTCGAAGAAGCGGCAACCGCTGGAGCCGAGCACGCCGTAAAAGGCGTTCATGATGATCTTCAACGCCTGCGACAGCGGCTGGTTGTGCTCACGCTTGGCCGCTTCCCGGCCTTGCCAGACCGTGGCGACGATGGCCGGCAGGCAATGCCGCGTGCGTGAGAAGCGGGCCCCGCGAAAACCCGCGACCGATGTGCTGTCGCCAGGGTGGCGCAGGCCCTCGACCAGCCCCACTGGATCGATCAGGAAGCTACGGATGATCGATGGATACAGGCTCTTGTAGTCGAGTACCAGCACCGACTCGTACAGGCCGGGCCGGGACTGCATGACGAAACCACCCGGACTGGCCTCGGGCGGACGCTCGCCGAGATTGGGTGCGACAAAGCCCTGGCGATGCATCTGTGGAATATACAGGTGGCAGAAAGCAGCGACCGAACCGCCGCTGCGGTCGGCGGGCTGGCCGGTGACGCTGGCGCGCTCGAGCAGGAAGGTCAGCAGCTCGGTCTTGGCGAAGATCCGTGTCACCAGCTCGCAATCCTTGAGGTTGTAGCGCGCCAGCGCCGGCTTGTCCTCGGCGAACATGCGGTCGATTTCGTCCATGCGCTGGTAGGGGGTGGCGATCGACTTGCCTTCGCCGAGCAGGGTCTGCGCGACGTTCTCCAGGCTGAACGAGGGAAAGCTCCAGGTCGCCGAACGCAGCGCCTCGATGCCGTCGATGATCAGCCGCCCGGCGGCCTCGGCGAAGAAATGGTTGTTGCCGCTGCCGTGTTCGCGCCAGCCCATCTCGTCACCGTCGCGGCCCAGGCGCAAGGGCACCTGCAGGCGCTGGGCATGCTCGCGCAACACGCGCAGGTCGAACTGCACCAGGTTCCAGCCGATAATCGCGTCGGGGTCATGCCGGGCCAGCCACTGGTTCAGCGCTTCCAGCAGTTGCGCGCGGCTCTCGCAGTAGTCGAGCTGGAAGTCGCGCGTGGCGTCCGCGCCGTTCGCCGGCCCGAGCATGTAGACCTGGCGCTGGCCACAGCCTTCCAGGGCGATGGAATACAAGTCGCCCTGGGCGTTGGTTTCGATGTCCAGGGAGGCCAGCTTCAGCCGCGGGCGATAGCCCGCCAGCGGCTTCATCTGCGCATCGCGCAACAGGCCGCCGTGCGGCGTGCCGGCGAAGGACACCGGCGCGGTGATGAAACGCTCCATCAGGTAGCGCTCCGGCGGACGGATATCGGCCTCGAACACTTCGACCCCGGCCTGGCGCAGGCGTTTTTCCAGGCTGATCAACTGGCGGTGCTGGCGGCAATACAGGCCGAGTACGGGCCGGTGCTGGAAGTCGCAGAGGTCAAGTTGACGCAGCTCGACGTCGCGCTCGCCACGCAGCAGGGCTTCGGCCTGCGCGCGCTGCACCGCCGGAATAAAGGCCACCGAGGGTTGATAGGGCAGGCGGATATGCCGGGGACCGTCATCGGTCGCCAGCCAGAACTCGACCTCCGTGCCGGCGGGGGTATCGCGCCAATGCCGGGTCAGGACAAAACCCTGCTGTAAATCCACCGCTGCACCTTCAAGAAGCTGTTTAACCGGATGATTCTACTGCCCAGCGGCGGGGAAGGGGCGGATGGCTGCCAAATAGGCCGTGTCATTGATGCGTGCGGGGTTTTGCAGTCGTTTGAAATCTCCCCGCCCGGCGACATTCGGCCGGACATGCGCGTGAAGGGCAACAGTGTCTTGATTCTCTGTCGTAGAAGCGGCTAGCCTCGAGTAGTCCTCTGCCAGCTTGCACCCGTCTCTCTGGCTTGATCTAGGATCGAAAGGAAATGGAGTTCCATGTGCGAATAATTGTTGCATTACTGCTTGCCCTGAGCATTTCGGGCTGCTCCTTCGTCGAAGAAGCCTTCCTGTCTCCCGGCGAAAAGGTAAACAGGGCCTTCCCGCCCAGCGCCGATATTCGCGCCACAGAAGAAACACTGCGCGATCTAGTAAGTGACGATGAGTCTGCACAGGAAAAGCTTTCTGCCCAATATGGGGCGCTGCGGGAGATTCGCGGCCTGACCTGCGTTAAGAGTCTTGCGATTTCAAGATTCGACTCGGTGGATAACATCAGGAAGCTGCCGGTGAGCCGCGACTGCCTGATAGCGCAGGACGAAGTTCTGCTGCGCTTCCTACAAATCAAGCAGGTCGAGCGAAGGCTTTCGCAGGCGGCATTGCGCTCCAAGACACCTCTCGAAGCGCCCGCCTTCGTTTCCCCCGGTCTTCCCATCTCTTCGGGTATATCGGCACCTACCGCCGGAGTTGCCATTCTCCGGGGCACTCGTGGCGAACTGCTCTCCATAGAAATCCCGAGTGGCAAACCCATCGTCAAATTGCCACAGCTCAGCGACGCCCGGTTCCACGACGCGTTGCTGTCGCCCAACGGCCGGGTTCTGGCATTGCCAGGCGGCTATGGCAAAGGGGTAACTTTCTTCGACACGGAAACCGGAGCGGTGCTCTGGCAAAACAGGGAGATCTACAACGTGCTGGTTTGGCTGCCGGAGCTCTTGGCTGCTGTGGCAAGCGGCTCAGACGGCCAGCTATTGATTATCGACTTCCAGAGCGGCGAATTTGCTGCCGGATTGCCCGCGCTAAAGCGTCAGAGCTGGGCCCTTCCGCTTCAGGACGGCAGGATTGCGATAGGTGCGGGCCAGAAGCTTTCGCTCGTTACTTACGAGCGCGGTGCCAATGGCATACAGGGGACGATACTCAAGCACCTCACGATTAAGACAGGCCCAGGGGTCACCTCATTGCGACCTACCTCCATGCTCGATGGGCGGGTGCTGTTTTTTGTGAGCGGGCGAGACCTGATGAAACTCGACCTGGAGTCGGGCCAGGAAACACTCTGGAAAACCGGAGAGTTCATCGGAAATCGGTACGCCAAACTAAGCGAGTCCACCGTTCTGGTGGACGCCTACGAGCGCCCTGTAAGAACCCGCCCTTGGGCCCTGAATATTGAAGAAGCCTCGCTCTCGCCTATCGAAACGGAAGAAGGTAGCGCCGGGATCCTTTATGAACTCGATGGCAGAGCCGGCTTTATGCGTCGCGAGCATGACGGCGTATGGTTCGGTCTACATTTGCAACAGGGAAAGCCGCTTGCTCTCGCTGAGTTTCTCAGCAAACGGAACTTAGAGCGGCAGATGGCCAAGCTCGAAGCCATGGCACAGCAATCGTCGACCACAGGTGGCCAGACCTTGCTCAAGGATGGCAGGTTGCGCCCATCACCGCCCGTCTACTCTGTTCGGCAGCCTTCCATTCCGCGATTCCCCCGGCTCGACCACGGGAGTACCTCTGTGCCTTTTGCAGAAGTCGCCAAGGATGCCCAGATCGAGGGCATTGGCGTTTATGAGTCCTCGAACAACCTGTCCAAAGGGCCGGGCAACAGACCCGGCAGTATCACCCTTGCCGTTCGCCCGACAGCCAAACCTTTGGTTCTCGTTCTGAGCTCCTACGAATCCGTAACCTGGCGGATCAGTCCGCAAGGTAAAGACAGTATCAAGCTCATACTGCTCTCCAGCTATTACCCCTCGAGTATTGAGGGTGCCGGTAATGCGCGGACAGTTGTCATTAACGGGGGCTATGCCTATAGCCGCGAGAGCGAGGCCTATGCGCATTTACGGCAAGCAGTGATGGGCCAGACCGGCAGAGATATCCAGACTTTCCAAGGAAGCTACAAGGGATCACATTTTTCTGTTGGGGGACGATAAAGAAACAGGGGGACAGCTTTATTTTTGCTCCGATTAAACTAAGGGGGGCGGAGGCAAGCATTTCGGTCACCTTCTAATGGCGCTTTCGCAGCGTTCGTGCCACCTACTCCTCAAAGCGCCGCGTGGCGTCACGATCGCGCTCGTATCGTCTGGTCAGCGGAAACGCCGGTAGCCAGGCTTCGCGGCGGGTTATCCAGAGTTCGTAGGTTGGCATCAGTTGATCAGGGGCATCCAGGGAACCGAGGTTCACTTCGATTTCGTCTGCGTTGCGTGCGAAAACCGACGAGCCGCAGCGCGGGCAGAAAAACCGCCCGGCGTAGTCGTGTGTTTCGCCATCGATGCTCACCGCATCCTGAGGGAACACCGCGGAAGCGTGAAAAAGAGCCCCATGGTGCTTGCGGCAATCGAGACAGTGGCAAAGGCCGACCCGGTATGGGCGTCCAGAGGCCACAATTCGGACGTTGCCGCAAAGGCAACCGCCCGTGAATCGGTCCATGCTGAGTCTCCTCTAAAATCAAGCAAGGTAACCCGGCTAAGAGTTGCTGGAAAACGCTCCGCGGTTTCCAGCCTACGCGCTCGGGCGCTGTCTAGGGTGGTCAACATTTACGTGCCCACTCGCTTCTGTGAATGACTGCATCGGGACGGCATTCCCCTGTTCGCGTATGCCGACAGTTGATTGGCGCGTACAGCGCAGCTTGTCCTGCTCGACCTCGCTTCAATCCTCTTCCTGCACCGCCTTGTAGGCCCCGGCGAGGCGCTGCTGCACCTCCATTTTTAAAGGGGTCGGAGTGATTAAAAATAAATCACTCCGACCCCTTTAGTTCTTTAGTTCCTTTAGTTCGACCCCTTTAGTTGGATATTGATTCGGGATTGATAGGGTGAATTCATACAATTTCAGGTCGATTTCAGGCAATTGTCGGTATTCCCACAAAGCTTATGTTTGTAAGTCTTCCCGGGCGACACAAATAATAAAGCAGAGGGATGTATGACTATTCGCTTCAAACTGATAGCCGCCTTTATTGGCGTGACCTTGATTCCTGTGCTGATTATTACGCTGTTTGTCACCAGTCAGGCCATGGAGCGGGAGCGCACGCAGTTCAATCAGAGCAGTGTTAAGCAGATTCAAGAAGTGGACAATGCATTCTCTTTATTCCTTGAAAGCGCCGCAGAAAACGTCACGCTATTGACTCAGACTCGGCTGTTGAAGTCCGCCGATAGCAGCCTTCCCAGCTATATGGACAAACCGCAGGCAACGCAAATGTCACCCCCTGCCAGTGGGGCTGGCGTTGCAATCTATGAGCTATTCGAGCAGTTTGGCAAGACGCACCCCAGTTACTCCTTTGTGTATGCGTCTACTAGCCAGGGGCATTATCTGCAATGGCCAGTGTCTGAGCTTCGCGCCAACTACGATCCCCGCGAACGCCCCTGGTTCAAGGCCGCGCTTACTGGCAATGGCAAGCCTGTTCGTACTCAGGCTTACGAGTTCAAAGAAGCGAACGCCGTCATCATTTCCACCACGCAGACCTTTATCGATGCCGATGGCGGAGCAGGTGTTATCTCTCTGGATGTCTCGCTGAACAAACTGACAGAAGTGGCCAAGAATGTCCGATTTGGCGACAAGGGTTATCTGGTACTGGTGGAAGGTGACGGCACAGTATTGGCTGACCCTATGCACCCCACATACAACTTCAAAGCATTGGCTAGCCTGGGTGATGGGTACAAGTTTCTCGCCAGCCAGCCGGCAGGCTTTTATAGCGTGCAGCTGGAAGGCAAAGACTACAACGCCAGTGTCTATAAATCGCCCACACTGGGCTGGACCTATATCGGCCTGATCGAAAGCAGCGAAATCAGCGCCGGTGCCTGGCATCTGGTGTGGGTGATCACGCTTCTCGGCGGTGCTCTGGTGGTGATTTTTGGGCTGTGCGGCGTAGCACTGTCCAAAGTGCTGATTGCGCCGATCAACAATACCTCGGCGGGCTTGCGCGATATCGCCAGCGGTGAGGCAGACCTGACGCGACGATTGGAGGTCAAGGGCAATGATGAAACCGCGCAAATGGCCAAGGGTTTCAATAGTTTTGTCGGCAGTATCCAGAACCTGATCAAGGAGATTCGCGCTTCCAGCCTGCAAGTCGAGCGGGAGGCTATGGATATAGGGACGCAGGCCGACCAGCTAGACGCTTCAGCACAACGCCAGTCGATGGCCGTGGACATGGTGTCTACTGCGTTCCATGAAATGGTCGCCACGGCCAATGAAGTGGCCATGAACTGTAATCGCGCCGCTGAAGCCGCTCAGCATGGCCAGGATCAGGCGCATAAAGGGCAGCAAGTCATCGGCCTCATGGTCAGCCAGGTCAGCAGCCTGGGTGAGCGTATTCGTCAGGCATCTGAGTCGATCAGCCAACTGGAGCAGAATACCCAGGACATCACCGCCATTCTCGACACCATTCGCGGTATTGCCGAGCAGACCAACCTGTTGGCGCTCAATGCCGCCATCGAGGCCGCGCGTGCAGGTGATCAAGGACGTGGTTTTGCCGTGGTGGCCGATGAAGTTCGCGCTTTGGCCAAGCGAACCTCCGATTCGACCGAGCAGATCAACGGTTTGCTCCACAAACTGGTCACCAGCAGCCAGAGCGTGGCCCTGGATATGCAGCACAGCCTAGTGCAATCAAACGAGTCGGTGGCTTTTACCGCTCAGGTGGAAGAAGCATTTGCTGGCGTGCGCGAGGCGGTCACGACGATCAAGGACATGAACACCCAGATTGCCACCGCAGCCGAGGAACAACATGCGGTGGCCGAAGACATCAACCGCCATATCGCTGATATTCACAGCGATGCCGGTCGTATTAGCGAAGTATCCAGCGTGTCTAAAACCAGCACGCACTCGCTGACGCAAATATCCAGCGAGTTGAACAAGCTGGTGGGCTGCTTCCGTACGGACTGAGTGCTGCTCGACCTCGCTTCAATCCTCTTCCTGCACCGCCTTGTAGGCCCCGGCGAGGCGCTGCTGCACCTCTGCCGGCACGGCGCTGTAATGGCTGTGCTGCAGGTTGAAGCCGCCCTGGCCGGCGGTGATGGATTTGAGTCGGCCGCCGTAGTCGTCCAGCTCGGCCATGGGCACCTGGCCATGGATCAACACCATGCCCTGGTCCAGCGACTCGCTGCCGAGCACCTGGCCACGACGGCCGGTCAGGTCGCTGGTGATGTCGCCGAGTTTGCCTTCGGGGGTGCTGATGTCGATGCTGGCGATCGGTTCCAGGACGATAGCGCCGGCCGCCTTCAGGGCGTCGAGCATGGCCTTGCGCCCGGCGGCCTGGAAGGCGATGTCCTTGGAATCGACCGAATGGCTCTTGCCGTCATACACCGTGACTTGCAGGTCCTCGACCGGGAAGCCGGCCAGGGGGCCGCGCTGCAGCACCGAGCGCACGCCTTTCTCCACCGAGGGGATGAACTGCGAAGGGATCACCCCGCCTTTCACCGTGTCGACAAAGCTGAAGCCGCTACCGCGTGGCAAGGGTTCGACGCGCAGGAACACTTCGCCGAACTGACCGGCGCCGCCGCTCTGCTTCTTGTGCCGGCAGTGGCCCTCGGCCGTGCGGGTGATGGTCTCGCGGTAGGGCACGCGCGGTGGCTGGGTCTGTACGTCGAGTTTGTAGCTGCTGGTCAGGCGGTCGAGCAGGTAGCGCAGGTGCAGATCGCCCATGCCGCGCAACACGGTCTCCTGGGTGTCGGCCTGGTAATCGAGTTTGACGCAGGGGTCTTCGGCCAGCAGGCGGTGCAGCACCTCGGCGATGCGTTGTTCGTCGCCGCGGCGCTTGGCCTCGATGGCCAGGCCCTGCATCGGTTCGGGGAAGGCCAGCGGCTTGAGGTGGATCTGGTCCTCGTCATGCGAGTCGTGCAGCACCGCGTCGAACTCGATCTCCTCGACCTTGCTTACGGCGCCGAAGTCGCCGGGGATCAGCTGGGTCACCTCGTCGTAGCGCTTGCCCTGCAGGCGCAGCAGGTGACCGACCTTGAACGGTTTCTTGGCATCGCCGACCAACAGCTGCATGTCACGCTGCAGCGTGCCCTGGTGCACGCGGAAGATGCCGAGCTTGCCGACGAAGGGGTCGATCATCACCTTGAACACGTGAGCCAGCACATGCCGTTGCGGGTCGGGGGTGGAGCGGAAGGGCTTGGCCGCCGCGCCTTCTCCCTTGAAGAACAGCGGCGGGTTGCCCTCGCTCGGGTTGGGCGCCAGCCGCGCGAGAATATCCAGCAGCTCGCCGACCCCGGCGCCGCTGCGCGCCGAGACGAAGCACAGGGGAATCAGATGGCCCTCGCGCAGGGCGCGCTCGAAGGGCGCGTGCAATTCGTGCGGGTCGATTTCGCCCTGTTCCAGGTAGCGCGCCATCAGCGCTTCGTCGACTTCGACCACCTGATCAATCAGGGCCTGGTGCGCCTCGGTCACCGAGGCGAAGTCGCTGTCGCCGCTGGGGTTGAAGAAACAGTCGACCACCCGACTGGCGCCGTCGCTGGGCAGGTTGATGGGCAGCACCTGCTTGCCGAACGCCTCGCGCAGATCGGCGAGCAGGGCGGGCAGCTCGACCCGTTCGGCGTCGATCTTGTTTACCACCAGCAGCCGGCACAAGCCGCGTTCGCCGGCCAGGTCCATCATCCTTCGGGTGTTCAGCTCGATGCCGCTCTGCGCGTTGACCACCACCAGCGCGGTTTCCACCGCCGCCAGGGCGGCGATGGTCTGGCCGATGAAGTCCGGGTAGCCGGGGGTGTCGATCAGGTTGAGTTCGGCGTCTGCGTGGCTGCAATGGGCCAGCGCCGAGGTCAGTGAGTGGCGGTATTCGCGCTCCAGCGGGTCGCAGTCGCAGACCGTATCGCCGCGCTCCAGCGAGCCCATGCTGGCGATGGCGCCGCTGCGTTGCAGCAGGGCTTCGATCAGCGTGGTCTTGCCGCTATCGGCCTGACCGACCAGGGCAATCGTGCGTATGGCGTCGACCGAATAGCTGGCCATGACATCCTCCTTACTCAGAGTGCTGTTGAGTATAGGCAGGGCGGTATGGGTTCTGCGTCAGCAGGCGTGGGTGGTTTTGAAAACGGCCATCGAGACGGGGCGTCTCGATGGCCGTGCAGGTTACGCCTTTCTAGCCTGGAGTCTTACGGCTGGGTGACCTGCGACACATAGTGCGCCACAGCTTCTATCTGCTCGGCACTGAGCAAGTCAGCAAAGGCCGGCATTACTCCGACGCCACCGCGTACCGCGGCCATGACCCGCTCCGGGGCCGGCTTGAGCTCATCCAGGTTGGGGCCGATGGCGCCACTGGCACCGGCGTCCTGCAGGGTGTGACAGATCGTGCAGGAGGGTTGCGCCTGCTCGGTGAACACCTTGCGCCCCAGCTGGTAGCGGGCGTCATCCGTGGCGGCTTCGCCCGCTTGAACCGTGCCGAGCAGGCCGCTCAGGGCGAGGCCCAGCGCCAGTCCTGAGGCCTTAGACAATCGCAATGCTGACTCCATGATCCCTCCAACCGTTATGACCATAACCACGTTCGTTGACCAGTTCTTCTTCTGGTTGAGCGTTACCCTCGACATCGCTCGCCCGACTCACCAGGCGGTAGTCGCCAGGTTTTAGGTCGACGATCAGCACGAAGGGACGCCAGGCGTATGGGCCCAGGCTCGGGCCAACGAAGGGGGCCGCTTGCCAGCTCTTGCCGCCATCCAGCGACACCTCGACGTTTTTCACTTCCTTGGCCCCGCCAAACGCCACGCCCTGGATGCGCACTCGTCCGGCCTTGGCCTGTTCAAGTGGCTGGGTGATCCAGGACTTCACGTTCATTTCCCACATCGACGGTTGATCCGGTGCGCCGCCCTGACCAACCGGACGGATGCGGTAGCCCGAAGCCTGGATCTTGGCGTCGGTTTGTTCGGCAGTGAAGGCCACCTGTTTGACGTATTTGACGTTATTCACCCCGTAGTAGCCCGGCACCACCAGGCGCAGCGGGCCACCATGGGCCAGCGGCAGCGGTTCGCCGTTCAGCTCCCAGGCAAGGATGGCCTGGTCCAGTGCGCGCAGGGGCACCGAGCGCTCGACCACCAGGCTCTTCGGGTCGAGGCCGGCGGGTAGCTCTTCGCCGCCGGTGCTGGTGATGTAGGGGAGGTCGCCGAGGCTGCCACCCATGGCATCGACCACGGTTTTCAGCGGCACGCCGCTCCACAATACGCAGCCGGCTGCGCCGGTCGCCCATTGCGTGCCGCTGGTTTCGTGGTCGAAGAACGCCCGGCCGTTACCCGAGCACTGCAGCACAGTGGCGACGGTGGTGACTCCGAGGGTCTTGAGCTCACCGAGGCTGATGCTGCGTGGGTTTTTCACGCCCTTGAAGGCGACCGTCCAGGCATCGCGATCGGCGACTATGGACGGCGGTGGTGGCGGTAGATTGTTGCGGATGAACAGCTGCTCGTTGGACGTCACTATGCTGGTGCCGATGGCGTCGCGTTTGGTTTCCAGGGTGTTGGCACTGTGCACGATCAGCGCCTCGGGGGTCTTCCAGTTGACGTAATCCGGCAGGGCCATATCGGCGGCCAGGCTAAGCGGGCTGAGGCCGAGCAGGCTGGTCGAGGCGAGGGCCACGGCGCTGCCCAGTAGCACCTGGCGGCGTCGTGGATCAAAGTTGTCGCTCATGTTTTTTCTCCCTTATTAAGCGAGTCGCGCGGCGCGGGATTGACTCCTGTTTCGCGCAAACTGAGGTCGTGAAGGGTGCGGCGAACAGCTGCGCAGCCCTGGTGAGCGGGAGCAAGGCGGGTTCCCGCTCGGGGTACAGGGTACGACTCCGTACTATCCAGCTGCCTTGCGCGGTTTGGATAGGGCCAACCTCGGCCGGCGTACTGCTCCAGGGTAAGGATCAAGCATAGCCGCTCAAGGATTGAGCGCTTCGCGCAGCCACTGACCGTCCGAATCTTTTTGGTAGCGGGTGCGCTCGCGCATCCGCTGCCAACCGGTCGGCCAGAATTCGATGCGGTCGGGCTGGATGCGGAAGGCGCACCAATCGGGGTTGCGCGGCACCGGCTCGAAACCCAGGTCATGCTCGAACTGGCGCGCCTCCCGGCGCAGCACCGGCTTCTTCGGCGCGGGCGCGCCTTGTTCGGATGCCCAGGCCGCGAGTTGCGCCACCCGGGCGCGTTTGTGCCAGTACAAGTCCGAGACTTCAGCGGACTGCAGGAGTACATCGCCTTCGATGATCGCCTGCTCCTGCAGCACCGGCCAGAACAGACACAGCGCCGCACGTGGGTTTTCGATCAGCTGATGGCCTTTGCCGCTGTTGCGGTTGGCGAAGAACAGCAGGCCTTCGGCCTCGACGGCCACGATGTAGACCGTGCGCACGGATGGACGGGCCTGGCTATCCGCCGTGGCGAGCGCCGCCGCATGGGGTTCCGCCATGGCCCGCGCGCCGGCTTCGTCGATCAGCCGTTGCAGCTGCTCGAGTGCCTGTTGGTAAAGTGATTCACTGCTCTTCATGTTCGGTGACCCTCGCTAGGCGGTCAGGGGGCCGTGCGCAACGCCGGTCAGTGTTGCGCGGGTGCCGCTGGGCGGGCTGTGGGCTGTGCATCAAGCCAATGAAAGTACTGGAGGTACTGCTGAATCTGCGTGTCGCTGAGGTTCTGGTTGGGCATTGGCAGGTTGCCGTACTCTTTCAGCATAGCGTTGGCTGGCGCATCGTCTGCGAGCATTTTTTCCGGCTCCTTGAGCCAGCGCGTCAACCAGGCATCGCTACGTCGGCGGGTCACGCCGGCGAGGTCGGGGCCGAGTTTGCGCCCGCCGCCGATCGAGTGGCAGGCCAGGCATTTGCTCTCGAAATCGAGCTTGCCGGCCACGGCATCCGGCTCGCTCGGGGTGGCCGAGGCAGGCAGATTGTGGTGCTCGAGATCCTTGCTGTCGAAGTTGGCTTCGCTGGAGATCAGCCCGATGGCGCCCTGGGACGCGTTGGCGAAGTGGTGGTCGACCATGATGTAGGAGCCGGCCTCGGGAATCATGAACTCCACGGTGGCGCTGTTGGATGAACCGAGCAGTACCGTTTGCGCGCCGCGCAACTGATTGTCCGGGTTACCCTCGAGCCAGACCCGGTCGAAGATGGTGCCGACCACGTGAAAGCTGGAGGTCTTGCTCGGGCCGACGTTGAGTACATGCAGGCGCACCCGTTCACCCGGCTTGGCGGGCAGTGGCCGGGCCACCATGCCGTTATGCGTGCCGTTGAACACCGTATGGTTCGGTTGCGCGGCACGCAGCCGCTCGCCGTCGAGCACGTATAGCGGTGCGCCATCGACCTTGCGCTGGGCCGGGTCGGGCTTGAGGTAGAACTCGCTCTGCACGATCACGTACTCGCGGTCGACCTGGGTGGGGTAGCCGGCACGCGGCTCGACGATCAGCGCGCCGTACATGCCCGAGGCGATGTGTTCGAGGATCATCGGCGTGCCGCAGTGGTACATGAAGATGCCCGGGTAGTTGAGGGTGAACTCGAACTCGATGGTTTGCCCCGGTGCAATCGAACGGTATTTATCCTGCGGCGAAACCATGGCGGCGTGGAAGTCCATCGAGTGCATCATCGGCGCGGCGGTGATCTGCGCGGCGGGGACCGGCTCGTCGCTGCGGTTGGTCATGCTGAACTTGATCCGGTCGCCCACCCGCGCGCGGATGGTCGGGCCGGGCACTTGGTCGCCGAAGGTCCAGGCACTGAAATGCACCCCAGGGGCGATTTCGATGATCTTGTGCGTGGCGTCGAGGCGCACGGTCTTCACCGCTGCCGGGTCCAGCGGCTGCAGCACCGCGTCCAAGCTGAGCGCATCCCCCAGGGCAAAAGGTCCGCCATGACGTTCGCCGCCGAGGGTTGCCGGGACGGGTGCAAGGTCCATCAGGCGGGTGTCGTAAGGGTCGGCGGGTGCTGGCGCGCTGAAGACGCTGTACGTCCAGCTAGTGAGTAGCAGTGCGGCCGTGAGTGAACAGACGAGCCTTGGCACGGACTGTGTGGCGGACATGAGTCACCTCCTCCACTCGGGCGAGCAGGGAGGCGCGCCCTACGTGATGAGTTCCACGCTAGGCGCCTGACGGGTCCAGGGTATTGATCTGGGTCAACAGAGGTTGCGGCGGCTCTGGCAGGGTGGCCTGAGCCGGCGCTCGTAGGACGGCCGGGTGAACTCAGCTTGCGAGCATCACTTGGCGAATATCCGCCGCCAGCTCCCTGACGCGCTCTTCCTGGGTATCCCAGGAACACATGAAGCGTGCGCCGCCGGCGCCGATGAAGGTGTAGAAGCGCCAGCCCTTGTTGCGCAGGGCTTCCAGGGCCGGCTCGGACATCTGCAGGAACACCCCGTTGGCCTCCACCGGGAACATCAGGCTGACCCCCGGCACGTCGTTGACCAGCTCGGCGAGCAGTTGCGCGCAGCGGTTGGCGTGATTGGCGTAGTACAGCCAGGCGTCGTTCTGCAATAGGCCGACCCAGGGAGCAGAGAGGTAGCGCATCTTCGAGGCCAGCTGACCGGCCTGCTTGCAGCGGTAGTCGAAGTCCTCGGCCAGGGCCTTGTTGAAGAACAGGATCGCCTCGCCCACCGCCATGCCGTTCTTGGTGCCGCCGAAGCACAGCACGTCGACACCGGCCTTCCAGGTCAGTTCGGCCGGTGTGCAGTCGAGAAAGGCGCAGGCATTGGAGAATCGCGCGCCGTCCATGTGCAGATTGAGGCCCAGTTCGCGACAGGTTTCGCTGATCGCGCGGATTTCTTCGGGGCGGTAGGCCGTGCCGACTTCGGTGGCCTGGGTCAGGGTGACCACCCGCGGTTTCGGGTAGTGGATGTCCTGGCGCTTGCTGGCGATCTCGCGAATCGCCGCCGGGGTCAGCTTGCCGTTCTCGGTCTGCGCCAGCAGCAGCTTGGAACCGTTGGAGAAGAACTCCGGAGCGCCGCATTCGTCGGTCTCGACGTGGGCGGTCTCCGAGCAGATCACGCTGTGGTAGCTCTGGCACAGGGCGGCCAGAGCCAGGGAGTTGGCCGCAGTGCCGTTGAAGGCGAAGAACACCTCGCAGTCGGTCTCGAACAACTGGCGGAAGTGGTCGGCAGCGCGTGCGGTCCACTGGTCGTCGCCGTAGGCGCGGTCGTGGCCGTGATTGGCCTCGGCCATGGCGGCCCAGGCTTCCGGACAGATGCCGGAGTAGTTGTCGCTGGCGAATTGTTGGGTCGGGTCGGTCATCTCGAAGTCCTTCTGGCCGTGCGCCTGGTGGCCCGGAGCTGGGCAGGCGTATAGGGCGTTACTTTACGTCGGATGGACTACGGATTTTCGTCCGAGGCGAGATCTTTTTGCTGCTCGATATACACATTTATCCGCCTGCGCTGCGTGAGGCCGAACACAGTGAGTTGCTTTGGCTCGATAGCCATGCGGCTGCCACACAGGGCTGTGCGGGGGGCAGGAAAAAGGTGGCGTGGCGCGTTCTTCCTGAGCGTCCTGAAGCAGGCTGCGCTTGCGGCTTGGCACCATCGTGCCTATGGTGAGCTGAAGAATAAGAACAAAAAGATCAGCCCATGCTCGTCTCCATCCCGAAACACCCCTCTTCTATATTGGGCAGGGCAGCCCTCATTACACGACCGATCATGGACGTCACTTCAGTCTCTGCTGGGCATGCAGCAGAAGGCTCTGCCGTGCACTGTGGATATATCGGCTCGGAGTATCCGCGCCCCTGGAGCAGGGCGTCAAAGGCGTACAGCGTGTGTCGTGCTGGCAGGTACCGGCTCCCGATGGGCGCCTTGAATGGACGGTTTGTTGAACTGAACCCTCTGCAATTCCGGTCTATCCGGCGTGGGCTCAGTATTGGCCATGCGCTGCAGAACACTATCAGCAGATTAATAAAGGAAGATCCCCGGTATTCAAGGCAGTCCTATTCAGTGCCGATAAAGCCTGAATGGGACGGCGTTTCGCTGCCGGGTGATGACGACGCATGCACGCTGTCCCCATTCATTGTTTGCCCCTCAGGGAGTCCGCTCGCGAGGGAGAACCTTAACTAATGGAGGTTTATCGGCTGTATAGGTCTGCCGGCGGTCGTCTGGCAGTGATGGGTGAGCGGCCCAATCGAGGTAAGGAAAATCCAACCCTGCAACAGGTACTCAAACATGTCCCAGTCGCATCGATGAGATCAACGTCGTATAGGGCATAACTGTCAGTGCCGAATAGTTGCCGTCCGTTGCCCGCAAATTGTCCATTGCAGCGGATCGCCAGCCAGCCCGGTAAGCAGCGATAGTCTCAATAGACTTGTGATAGCGGCGCCGCTAGAAGTGCCGGCTAGGCAAGTCGCGCGCTTCGACAGACTGATTGATATATGCCCAGCCGTTACCCGGCAGTATTGGCACGCCAGTGCTGCCACTCAGAATAAAACAAGAGTTGTTGGGGGAGTTGGCAATGAAAAATATGCTGAATAATTTGTCGTTAAGGACCAAGTTGGTCGGAAATTCCGGGATTCTCCTGGCCCTGCTGATGCTGAGTAGTGGTTATGCCATTTACGCCATGATGAGCATAGGCACTGAATTGTCAGCAATCGCTAAGCAGGATATTCCGCTCACGGAGAAAGTGACCGCGATTACCACGCATCAGCTGCAGCAGACCATCCAGTTTGAACGCGCCTTGTATTACGGGGCCATTCTGCAGCAGAAGGAAGATGCGCCCGCTCTTTTTCGTCAAGCGATAAAGACATTCGATGCCGGCACCGAGCGCATCGAACGTGAAATCATCGAAGGCGAAACCATAGCCGCAGCGGCAATGAACAGTGCTTCGTTAGAGGCGCGTAAAGAGTTCGAGTCGGTCGGCAATGCACTGAAGCGTATTGAAATAGAACACAAGGAATTTGTGGAGCATGCCCATAAGGTGTTTGCAGCCTTTAACCAGGGTCAGGCGCATGCCGCCGAACAACTGGCACAAAGCGTGGAGCAGGAAGCCACGACGATGAATAAAGAGCTGACAACGTTATTGACGGAGATCAGCCACTTTACCGCGACCAGTGCGCAGCGGGCTGTGGAACACGAGCATGCCGCGATTTTCCTGCTCAGTGTCATCACGGCCGTAAGCCTTGTGCTTGGCCTGCTGGTCAGCTGGTTCTTGGCCAACACCATCGTCAAGGCGATTCGCAAGGCCATAGTGACGGCATCGGGCGACCTGACTCAGGCCATTGAGATAGACAGTCAGGATGAGGTGGGGGAGTTGCTCAGTGCCATGAATGGCATGCGCCACAAGTTGCTCGAGATGCTCAGCACCATTTCCGGAACGACTGCCCAGTTGGCCTCGGCGGCGGAACAAATGTCGGTGGTCACCAGCCAGACCAGCCAGACCATTCAGGAACAGCGCAAGGAGACCGAACAGGTGGCCACGGCGATGAACGAGATGGCCACGACCGCTCAGCAGATAGCCGTGAGTATTTCCCACACCTCCAGTTCGGCCGGTGACGCAAGCGAGCAGGCGAGCGACGGTAGCCGGGTCGTGCAGCAGACCATCGAGCAGATCAATAAGCTGACCGAGGCGGTGGAGGAGTCGGCGCAAACGATTGGTGAGGTGGAGCAGCACAGCGAGACCATCAGCGCCGTGCTCGACGTGATCAAAGGCATCGCCGATCAGACCAACCTGCTGGCCCTGAATGCGGCAATCGAGGCGGCGCGGGCCGGCGAGCAGGGCCGCGGTTTTGCGGTGGTGGCGGATGAAGTGCGTGCCCTGGCGGGACGCACCCAGCAATCAACCAACGAAATCAATGAAATGATCGCGCAGCTGCAAGTGCGCTCGCGCTTGGCGGTAGAGGTCATGGAGCGCAGCCGGGAGCAGGTCGGTTCCACCGTGCAATTCGCGACACAGGCCGGCATTGCGCTTGAGGCCATTACTCAGGCGGTCGAGCAAATCAACGAAATGTCGTCCCAGATCGCCAGCGCGTCGGAGCAGCAGGGCGCGGTGGCGGAGGAAATCAACAGCAACATCGTCAAGATCAGTGGCATGACCAACCAGACCGCCGAAGGCGCCGAAGAGACCGCCACCGCCAGTGCGGACCTGACGCGCATGGCCAGCGAACTGCAGGCGGTGGTCGGGCAGTTCAAGGTGTGAGCATCCAGCGCCTGCCTGTCGCCATCGATGGGCAGGTGTTTGCGGCCTGTCCAGGTTAATCCAGGCCTCGCCTGGCCGGGGCCTGGATAGCAGGGCGTGGTAGCACTGTGTCTGGCCTTTTGATGCTGAGTGGACGCGGCGAGGAGGGCCGCCACGCCGCAGTCTTGAGCCCCGTCGCCGGGACTGCGGTTTCCGGTATGCACCGAGCCGGACGGCGTTCTCGGCAAGCCTGTTCGCTGGCCCGCTTCGCTAGCCTCGAAAACCACGCCGGAACAGGCGGCCATCCGTTTAGGCGTGGGCTGTCGGGCCGAGCCTGGCGCGGTGGCTGAGTACATTTTTGGGTCGGAGTTAGACAGCCCCGGCCCCGCTCCTCGGCAGACAATCATCCTCGCAAAGAGCCCAACGACATCGTGGGGTGAACCTAACTGTCTTGCAGACCGTTGAAAAACTACTGCGCTCGACTATGCAGCGTTGAAATCAGCCCGGGACGCGGCGTCTCAAAGTGCTCATGTACAACTCGTACACTGCGCTTTCTCGGCTGATTTCGCCTTGCCTAGTCATCGCGCGCTACATTTTTCAAAGGCCTGCAGTGCGCGCCGGGCCCGCTCAGGTCTCGGCGCCAAGCCTTGACCGAGGAGAGGCAACCATGTCTGCTTTCGAGGCCCTGCAGCCGCCAGCCGAGCATGTACTGGAGTCGATTGGCTTCCTGCTAGTCGACCACTTCAGCCTGATTGCCCTGGCGGCGGCCACCGAGCCTCTGCGCCTGGCCAACCAGCTTTCGGGGCGCACGCTCTATCGCTGGCAGACCCTGACATTGGGCGGTCGCCCGGTGCGGGCCAGCAACGGCATGCAGGTGACCCCGGACGCGGCCGCGCAAGGGGCATCAACCTTGGATGCGTTGCTGCTCTGCGGTGGCGAGGGCGGCCAGTATCGCTCCGATCCGGAGCAGACCCGTTGGTTGCAGAGCCAGGCTAGCGGGGGCGTGCACCTGGGCGCGCTGGGCTCCGGCAGCTGGGTGCTGGCGCAAGCCGGTTTGCTCGACGGCTACGGTTGCAGCGTGAGCTGGGAATACCGGGTGGATCTGCGTGAGGCGTTTCCACGGGTCGTCGGCGGCACTGAAGCCTATGTGCTCGATCGCGACCGTTATACCGCCGTCGGTGGCACCGCCGGATTGCAGATGATGCTGCAGTTGATCGGCCGCAGTCATGGCCCGCAGTTGCTCGCCGCCATCCGTGACACCCTGGGTTACCAAGGGTTGCAGGCCGAGCCGACGGCGCAGATGCCACTGCATCAGGCCTTGGGCTGCTCGCAGCCGAAGTTGCAGGAGGCGCTGGTGCTGATGGAGAACAACCTGGAGGAGCCGCTGGATCTCGACGTCCTGGCCAGTTTCATCGAGCTGTCACGGCGCCAGCTCGAGCGCCTGTTTCGTGAGTACCTGTGTTGTTCGCCGTCGCGGTACTACCTGAAGCTGCGTCTGATCCGCGCCCGCCAGCTGCTCAAGCAGACCGCGCTGCCGATCCTCGATGTGGCGTCGAACTGCGGCTTTCGCTCGTCGCCGAATTTTTCCAAGTGCTATCGCGAGTATTTCGGCATCGCGCCGCGTAGTGAGCGTTTGAACAAACCGCGCTTGTGCCTGGCCGCGCTGCACTGATTCCACCGTCAACAGCCCAGACACCACCTTCAGGCCCGACCGTGTGGCAGCACGGCTCGGGCCTTTTTTTGTCTCTGATTCGGGTTTTCAGGCGTTCTGGGTGGCGATTTTGGGGTCGCGTATGGCCATCTTCGGGTCGGAAATGTACAAAAGTTGAGTGCCGGCATCTGTTCGAATGATTTCAGCCACCTGCCAAATCAGTGTGCCGAGTCACGATATAACTATAAGAATTCTCGCCATGCACATGTCCACGATGCTTCGCATTCAGAGCGGCCAGAAAATCAATTCGACTTTCTCGGCCGAGGAATACGCCGCTCGCCAGTTCAAGCTGTGCGCCCACAGGGCGGCAGAAAATATTGATGCGGCGATCTTTTCTCCTCACCTCAACGCCAACTCTTGCAGCGATTTCTGTATTGCTCCTGCGGCTACGGCCGCGCGTACGGCAGCCCCAGGCTGTCCTGAGGAAACCACTATCCGTAAGTGGGGATGAATGCGTGTTGCGTTCCGTCGAGTAGATCCGACCCCGGTACATGACGTCGCAACTCGTTGTCGCAATCCCGTGCAGCGCCGATGCCACGCCGCAATCCTGGGCCGTGAGTCGGGCTGCTCGATTTCATCCGCGCGGCACTCCAGTAACTAAGCTTTAAGTTGCAGCGCGGTGGAAGAGCAAGTGGCAGAGCTACAAGGACAGAAGCACCTTTCCATCATCGAGGTGAGGCAATAATGAAAAATCGCATCGACCTTTCACGACGCACGTTTCTGAAGACCACCGGTCTCCTGGCGGGTAGCGCGGCCCTGGCTGGAGTCTTGCCCCTGAGAAGCTTTGCCGCAGCGGACAAAGAGCTGGTCATCCTGGCGTGGGCCGGGCACGCCGAGCAGGATATCGTCGGCGACTTCGAACGCCAGTTCGGGGTCAAGGTAAAGGCCAAGTACTATACGGGCGGCGACAACATGCTGGGACTGATTTCGCAGTCCCCGCCCGGCACCTTTGACCTGATTCTGTCTGACGCCGAATACGTGCAGCAACTCAACGCCGGCGGCTTCATCGAGCGGCTCGACCCCGCCGATTACCCTTTCGACGACTTCTTCCCCGAATTCCAGAAGTTTCCCGGGCACTGGCAGGACGGCCAGCTGTACTCCGTACTGATCCGCTTTGGCTTTCTCGGCATCGCCTACAACACCCAGCTGGTTTCCGAGGCCAAGGTGCGCAGCTATGACGTGTTCTGGGACGAAAGCCTCAAGGGCAAGGTCGGGCATTTCGACTGGCACCTGCCGAACCTGGGGCAGATCAGTCTGCTCAACGGCAATTCGCGCCCGTACGATATCGATGAGGCGCATTGGCAAGCCGTCCAGGAGAAAATCATGAGCTTGCGTCCGCAGATCGGCGGTTTCTTCGATTACGGCGGCACCTTCTCATCGCTGAAGAACGGTCAGATCCATGCGATGTGCGGCATCGGCGACTGGATCACCGGCGTCCTGCAACGTTCCGGCGCGCCGGTTAAGACGGTGGTGCCGGAAGAAGGTGGATTGCAATGGACCGAGTCCTACTGCATCGCCAAGAACGCGCACAGTCCCGAGCTGGCGAAGAAGTTCATCCAGTACATCACTGCGCCGGAAGGCCAGGTCAAGTCAGCGAAGATGGCCGCCTACCCTGCGCTGATTCCGAGCAAGAAGGGCTGGGAGCTGCTGAATAAGGTCGATCCCGTCGAAGCTCAACGCCAGAGTATGGTGATCGGCCAGCGCAACGTCATGGATGATATCCGCGACGGTCGCATCCAGTACCGTGAGCTCCCGGTCCAGCAGAGTCTGGAGCAGTGGAACGACTTCTGGTCGGAATACAAGAGTGCCTGACGATAAGCGGCGGGGTGGTCGTAATGGCTTCAAGCAATAGGCATGACCCGCCGACACCGGCTGACATGAGCGGCGCGAAGCCGCCCATGTCAGCCGGTGTCGGCAAGAAAACCTTCCGCCTGCCTTGGTACGGCCTCAGTCTCTCGATGCCGATCCTGGTCTGGCAGCTGATTTTCTTCGTCTTTCCGCTGGCGTTCCTGGTGGCGATCAGCTTCTGGATCGTGCGCAACTATCGGATGGTGCCGACGTTCGAGTGGCTGAACTGGAGCTATATGCTCAGTCGCGGGTTCTTCTGGGACGCCTATCTACACACGCTCGGCATGGCGGCGGGGGCCACTGTGCTGGTGAGCTTGGTGGCCTTCCCCTGCGCCTATACGATCGCCTTCAAGTTCCGCGAATCGCTCAAACAGCTGATTGTGCTATTGCTGGTTACGCCATTCTTCACCAGCTATCTGGTGCGCACCTACTCATGGCAGGTATTCCTCAGCGACAACGGCATCCTTAACGCGGCGTTCGGCCAGTTCGGGCTGGGGCCGTTTCCGATGCTGAACTCCACGTTCGGCACCTATGTCGGCTACTTCACGCTGTGCCTGCCACTGGTGGTGCTGCTGCAGTTGTTCAGTCTGATGTACATCGACCGCTCGTTGATCGAGGCGGCGCACAACCTCGGCTGTGGGCGCGTGCGAACGGTGTTCCAGGTGGTGGTGCCGACGGCGCGAATCGGTATCGTCGTCGCGGCGCTGTTCTGCTTCATCCTGACCTTCGGCGACTTCGTCAGCCCGCTCTACCTGGGCGGTGGCCAGCCGCCGACCTTGAGTACGCTGATTACCGACACCACCAAGTCGGGTCAGCAGTGGCCACGCGCGGCGGTGATCGCCACGATGATGATAGTGACGTTACTGATCACAGCCTTCGCTTCGATCAGCTTCGCTTACCGGAGGCGCGCATGAATGAGCATCGCCTGATCAACTTCTTGCTGCGCAGTTACGTCGTGCTGGTGTTCATCTTCATCTTTACGCCGATCGCCGGCAGCTTTGTCTTTTCGTTCAACGTCGACCGCTTCCCGTCCTTACCGTTGGGTGGCTTCAGTCTGCGCTGGTACGAGGCCATTGCCGCCGACTCGTCGGTGTGGGAGGCGTTCAGAAACAGCCTGGTGGTGGGGGTGGTGGTGTCGCTGGTGTCGACCCTGCTGGGTTTCACGGCGGCCTATACCGACTTTCGCTATCACTTCTTTGGCAAGTCCATCTACATGGCGCTCGCGCTGCTGCCGCCGACCATTCCGGTGGTGATCATGGGGCTGGCGATGCTGGCGTTCTTGTCGCGGGTCGGCCTCTCCGGCGATCTCCACTCGGTGATGATCAGCCACATCGTGATGTGCACGCCGTTCGCCATGGCGGTCATCCGCATGCGCTTGGCGCAGATGGATGCAAACATCGAGGCGGCTGCGTGGAACCTCGGCGCCAGTCAATGGAAGGCCATGCGCCATGTGATCCTGCCGTTCGCGGCACCGAGCATCTTCTCCGCGCTGTTTGTGACCATGGCCGTTTCCTTCGATGAGTTCGCCGTCGCCTGGTTCGTTTCGGGGCTCAACGAGACGGTGCCAGTGCGCATCCTCAACACATTGCAAGGGCAGGTGAGCCCGACCATCAACGCGATCGGCACTATCGTCTTCATTACCACCATGACCCTGGTGGTCGTCGCCCAGCTGTTGCTGATGCGCCGGCAGAAGCCGACGGACGCCTGACAGCCTCCCGCCAAACACCCGAATCCGAAGGATTTCAGCCATGACTCAACCGCTGGTGGTATTTGACAACGTGGTCAAGCACTTCGGCAGCTTCCAAGCCGTCGAATGCATGAATCTGGAGATCTACGAGGGCGAGTTTGTCGCGATCATGGGCTCCAGCGGCTGCGGCAAGACGACGACGCTGCGCATGCTCGCGGGCCTGGAGAAGCCGAGCGACGGCGAGATACGCCTGAAGGGCGAGCGGATCAATGACCTCTACTCCTGGGAGCGGGAGACTCCGCTGGTGTGGCAGAACCTGGCGCTGTTCCCGTTTCTCAACGTAATCGAGAACGTCGAGTTCGGCCTGAAGATGCGCGGCATGGCCAAGGCCGAGCGGCGCAAGAAGGCGTTGCATTGGCTCGGGCGGCTGGACCTGGAGGAGTTCGCCGAGCGCGACATTAGCCAGCTCTCAGGCGGCCAGAAACAACGCGTGGCGCTGGCCCGTTCGCTGGTTACCGAGCCGCCGATCCTGCTGCTCGACGAGCCGCTGAGTGCACTCGATGCCAACCTGAGCGTACGCATGCAGAGCGTGTTGACCGGGCTGCAGAAGGATCTTGGCATCACTTTCGTCTACGTCACCCACAGTCAGTCCGAAGCCTTCGCCATGGCCGATCGTGTGGTGATCATGAGTCGCGGGCGGGTCGAGCAGATCGGCTCGCCGCAGGAGGTTTTCCGCGAGCCGCATAACCGCTTTGTCGCCGAGTTCGTCGGCGGTAAGAACATCCTCACCGGCAGCGTCACGGGTTTCGACGATGCAGGCCTGGTTAATCTCAGCTCGGAGCATGGCGAGTTTCAGGCACGGCTGCCGGACGGCAAGACGGTCGTCCCTGGCGATCAGGTCACTGTTTGCCTGAGCGCCGAACATGTAGACCTCTGCGCGCAGTCGAGCCGGCCCAACCGCCTGGCTTGTACCGTGGTGGGGGAGGAGTTCATCGGCTCCATGGTCAACATCCATCTCGAGGCCGTGGGTGGGCTCGAGCTGCAGGTGCAGAAAATGCATGCCGATTACGACCAGCTCGGCATACGCAGTGGCCAGCATGTTTTTGCTGAGTGGGATGCTGAGTCTGCACTGATCCTGCGGGGTGAATGAGCTTCGCCGGCGGCCTCCTGGGCCTTGCGTGTTGGCGTGCTGTCGGGGCTGGCAGCACGATCGTCCGGGCGACTTTGGCGACAGACGGAGGGAGCGAATATGACCAAGTACAGGTCGGAATCGTACAAAAGTTGAGCGTCGGCATCTGGTGCAATGGATTCCAACGACCCACCAAGCCGGTGTGTCGAGTCACTGGAAAACAACAAGGGTTCTCGCCATGCAAATGCCCCAGACGCTCCGGATCCAAAACGGCCAGAAAGTAAAATCGACCTTCTCGGCGCAGGAATACGCCACTCGCCAGGCCAAGCTGCGCGCCCACATGGCGGCAGAAAATATCGACGCGGCGATCTTCACTTCGTATCACAACGTCAACTATTACACCGACTTCGTCTACTGCGCCTTCGGTCGCCCCTATGCAGTGGTAGTGACCCAGGATGACGTAGTAACCATCACTGCCAACATCGACGGTGGCCAGCCCTGGCGCCGTACCGTCGGCACCGACAACATCGTTTACTCCGACTGGCAGCGCGATAACTTCTTCGTCGCCATCCAGCAGGCTGCGCCTAAAGCCGGGCGTATCGGTATCGAGTTCGATCACCTGAACCTGCAGAACCGCGACAAGCTGGCCGCGCGCTATCCGTCCGCCGAGCTGGTCGACGTCGCCGCTCCTTGCATGAAGATGCGCCTGGTCAAGTCCGCCGAGGAGCACGCGATCATTCGTCACGGCGCACGCATTGCCGACATCGGTGGTGCAGCAGTGATTGAAGCCCTGCGTGATCAGGTACCTGAATACGAAGTAGCGCTGCACGCCACTCAGGCGATGGTTCGCGAAATCGCGCGCACCTTCCCAGAAGGCGAGCTGATGGACACCTGGACCTGGTTCCAGTCCGGCATCAACACCGACGGCGCGCACAACCCGGTGACCAGCCGCAAGGTGAACAAGGGCGACATCCTCAGCCTGAACTGCTTCCCGATGATCGCCGGTTACTACACCGCGCTCGAGCGCACCCTGTTCCTCGACCATTGCTCCGACGAACACCTGCGTCTGTGGGAAGCCAACGTCGAAGTGCACGAAGCCGGTCTCAAGCTGATCAAACCGGGCATGCGCTGCAGCGATATCGCCCACGAGCTGAACGAGATCTTCCTGCAGCACGACCTGCTGCAGTACCGCACTTTCGGCTACGGCCACTCGTTCGGTACCCTCAGCCACTACTACGGTCGCGAAGCCGGTCTGGAACTGCGTGAAGACATCGACACAGTTCTCGAGCCAGGCATGGTGGTCTCCATCGAGCCGATGATCATGCTGCCGGAAGGGCGTCCGGGCGCGGGCGGTTACCGCGAGCACGACATCCTGATCGTCAATGAGCAGGGTTCGGAGAACATCACCAAGTTCCCGTACGGCCCGGAGCACAACATCATCCGCAAGTAATGCCAGGCCGTAGCGCAGCGGGGGAAAGCACCGCTGCGCTACGGCCATTGTCTCGTACCTAGGCCGCCAGGCCAGGAGGCAGCAGCGTGAATACAGGTGGCAATTGGTTTCGCTGGGACTTCATTCGGAGCCCGTGGACAGTAGGGGCTGGTGCATGTCGGCGCCTGTGTTCGTGGATCGCCGCTACCTGGCATGCCGTACTTCCGGATGAAGCTATCGCACTCCTTCAGTTTCCTCCGCACCTAGGTCAGAGACCTGATCTCTTCGGCGGACAGATGGCGCAGCAACGATCCTGCACAATGGCAGATTCGTTAGAGGGCAGAAACAATGAATAAAAGTGTCTTTGTAGGCGAGCTCACATGGAAGGAGTACGAAGCCTCTATTGCCGGTGGTGAGCGGGTGTTGTTCCTGCCGGTCGGCGCGCTTGAGCAGCACGGCCATCACATGTGCATGGACGTGGATGTGCTACTGCCCACAGCTGTCAGCCAGCGTGTGGCTCAGCGCATCGATGCGCTGGTTATGCCAGCCTTGCATTACGGTTACAAGTCGCAGCAAAAGTCCGGTGGGGGCAACCACTTCCCCGGTACCACCAGCCTGGACGGGGCCACGCTGACCCACAGCGTTCAGGACATCATTCGTGAGTTGGCACGTCACGGCGTGCGCCGCCTGGTGCTGATGAACGGGCACTACGAGAACTCGATGTTCATCGTCGAGGGTATCGATCTGGCATTGCGCGAACTGCGCTATGCAGGCATCAACGACTTCCGGGTAGTGGTGCTGTCCTACTGGGACTTCATCAAAGATCCAGAAGTGATCGCCCAACTCTACCCGGACGGTTTTCTCGGCTGGGATATCGAGCATGGCGGGGTATTTGAAACCTCGCTGATGTTGGCGCTCTACCCTGAGCGAGTCGACATGGAGCGGGTCGTCGATCACCCGCCAGCCAGCTTCCCGCCCTATGACGTCTTTCCCATTATTCCCGAACGCACGCCGGCCCCCGGCACCTTGTCCTCCGCTGTCGGCGCCAGCCGCGAGAAGGGCGAGTTGATTCTTCGAGTCTGCGTGGAGGGTATTGCTAGCGCCGTCGAGGAAGTCTTCAACCCACCCTCCTGAGCACTGCCAGCGTCATGCAGTGTTTTGCCCAATGATTCTGACAAATATAAGAATGATCGAGAGGCTAACGATATGAGTACGGGACAGAGCGCGGCGCCTGCCGCATCGATTCATACAGGAGGGGAGCCGCATGAGTCGCGTGTGGCTATTTCCCAGAGTACCTGGCTAAAGGGCCTGAACCCGGTGGTAACGGTGGGCTCGCTGTTGGTTATCGCCGGTGTAATGCTGGGTCTGCTGATGTATCAGGAGCAAGCCGCGGCGCTGTTCGACCAAGTGCGCAGTGGTATCACCTATGCGTTCAGCTGGTATTACGTGCTGATCGCCGCGCTGTTCCTGTTCTTCAACGGCTGGCTGGCCTGTAGCCGCTTCGGCCGCATTCGCCTGGGTCGCGAGGATGAACGACCAGAGTTCGGTTACTTTGCCTGGTTCGCCATGGTGTTTTCCGCAGGCCAGGGTATCGGCCTGATCTTCTGGAGTATCGCAGAGCCGATGTTCCATATGCAGGGCAACCCCTTCAGCGCAACCAGCATGAGCGCTGAAGCGGCGGAAACCGCGATGCGCATCAGCTTCTTCCACTGGGGCCTGCATGCCTGGTCGATCTACTGCATCGTCGCCCTGGCGTTGGCTTATGCGGCCTTTCGCAAGGGCCTGCCGCTAACCATCCGCTCTACCTTGCGTCCTCTGTTCGGTCGCGCCATGGATGGCCCATGGGGGCATGCAGTAGACATTTTGGCGATCCTGGCGACCATCTTTGGCGTGGCCACTTCGCTGGGTTTGGGTGCGCAGCAGATCAATGCCGGTCTTGAGCGCCTGGTTGGCTTGGAAAGCTCGGCGCTGGTGCAGTTGGGCTTGATCGCAGTGATTACTCTGGTCGCCGTGTTCTCTGCGGTGTCCGGGGTCAATCGCGGAGTGAAGATGCTCAGCGAGCTGAACATCATCCTGACCATCGTTCTGATCGTGTTCTTCTTCGTCTGGGGCCCGAGCCGCTACTTGATCATGTCGCTGGTCGATGCCACGGGCGATTATCTCGCGAACGTCATCGAGATGAGCTTCTGGACCGACGCCAGCAAGCAGGATCCGTCCGCCTGGGAAGGTTGGAAGTCGAGCTGGCAGGGCTGGTGGACCGTGTTCTATTGGGGCTGGTGGCTGTCGTGGGCACCCTTTGTCGGCGTGTTTATCGCACGAGTATCCCGTGGCCGCACCATTCGTGAGTTCATTCTGGGCGTGATCCTGGTCCCCACAGTGTTGACCTTCATCTGGATCGTCGCCTTCGGTGGCACCGCCGTGAGTAACGAGTTGTTCGGCGAGGCTGGCATCTCCGCTGCGGCGACCAAGGATGTCGCCAGCGCCTTCTTCGTGACGGTTGACTCCATGAACCTCGGCGGCCTTGGCACCGTGGCGCTGTGGTTGGGCACCCTGCTGGTGGCCACCTACTTCATCACCTCGGCCGACTCCGCGACGTTAGTACTGACCACCATCATGTCCCATGGTGCTATCCACCCAGCCAAGCGTCACCGGGTGTTTTGGGGCGGGATGCAGGGCGTAGTCGCCGGCGTGCTGCTGGTTGTCGGTGGCGCAGCGTCCTTGGCCACCCTGCAGACGGCGGCCATCGCCAGTGCCTTGCCATTCTCTTTCATCATGCTGCTGATGTGCCTGAGCTTGATCAAGGCGCTGCACGAAGAGGCTCCGGTGGCGCTGGTCCCTGTCCGGGCAGAAGCCCAGGCTGCGGGTTAAGGCATCGCCGGCCGCCAGCTTGGGCGGCCGGCACACCCTCAGTCACCAGTCAAAAAACTCCTACAAGAACAATTACAGAGGCTTAAATCATGACCTCCTGGGTACTCACGCTCTTCATTTCGCTAAACATCGTCATGCTCCTGATCGCGGCCGGAACCTATCTGTGCCGTTCCGCCAAAGAAAACGCCGGACAGACGGAGTAAGCGCCATGGACTTCTATGAATGGTTCAACTGGAGCCTGTTGATCGTTACCTTCGGGGTGATGATCGGGATCGGCTTTCTCTCCTCACGCAAAGTCAAAGACAGCGACGAAGGTGGCTTCTTGCTGGCCGGTCGCAGTCTCGGCGCTTTCGTCGGCGCCAGTACTATCGTCGCCACCGGATTCAGCGGCTGGGGCTTCATGGGCTCCCCCTCGGTGGCTTACGAGTTCGGCGCCATCGAGTTGCTGGGCAACTTCTTCTTCGCCCCGGCGATGATGATCGCGGTGCTGTTTTTCGCCAATCACATGCAGAAACGCGCGCTGACCATGGGCAGCAACACCATCCCCGAGTACATCGGCCAGATCCACGGCAGTGGTAGCGGCGGGCGTCTGTTGCAGGGCGTGGCGGCGCTGATGACCATCATCCTGCTGATGGTGTTCCTGGTCAGCCAGATCAAGGCGGTCGGCATCCTTGGCGCCTCCTGGTTGAATATCGAGATGACCAGCAGTGCCTGGCTGATGATCTCGGTCATCATCCTCTACACCATGCTCGGCGGCTTGGCCGCAGTGGCCTGGACCGACACCGTAATGGTCTGCGGCATGGCATTGGCGGCGATTGCGATCATGATCCAGATGTTCACCAGCGTCGATCTGGGCCTGTGGCACACCACCCTCAATACCATCGACCCGAACCTGCTCAACCCGACCACCGCTGCGCCTTATGGCAACAGCAAGGCCTCGGTATTCCTGGTGCTGCCTTATGCCTTCCTGTTCGCGGCGGTGCTGCCGTACATGGCGATTCGCTTCCTGGCCTTCAAGCCAAAGGTGAAGATGCACAAGGTCGGTGTCTATGTGGCCATCCTCGGTGCACTGCTGAGTCTGATCCCGATCGTCGGCCTGTACATGCGCGCCTTCGGCCCGGAACTGACCGACCCGGACAATGCCATGCCGATGTACCTGCAGACCTTCATGCATCCGGCGCTGCAGGGTCTGATCACCCTGTTCATCATCTTCGCCATGAAGTCCACCGCCAACTCGATGCTGCACACCGTGGCCTCGGCGACCTCGCATGACCTGCGTCTGGCCTTGAACAAGCACGCCAAGGTGGACTCCGCGCACGCGTTGACCATCAACCG
This sequence comes from Pseudomonas taeanensis MS-3, assembly GCF_000498575.2. Lineage (GTDB taxonomy): Bacteria > Pseudomonadota > Gammaproteobacteria > Pseudomonadales > Pseudomonadaceae > Aquipseudomonas > Aquipseudomonas taeanensis. The sequence continues at coordinate 155,047 of NZ_AWSQ01000001.1, read as the reverse complement.
CGTCGCAGTCGTTGCGTTGGGCCTGCTGGGTCTGCTGATGATGATGTATGCGCCGCCGTTCATGCTGTCCTGGTTGGGCATTCTCGGCTCCGGCACGCTGCTGGCGGCGATGATCGGTCCGGTGTTCATCTCGACCTTCTGGCAGGGCAACGTCGCCGGTTGTCTGACAGCCATGCTGGTGGGGTTCTTCACCAGCGGTGGCCTGCTGTTGACCACCGACATCGGTTGGGTCGAGGGGCCGCTGATTGGCTGCCTGGCTTCGTCCTTCTGCTATGTGACGGTTTCTATGCTCACTCGCGCTCGAGTGCCAGCGGTGCAACGCGGCTAATCAGTCTGAGCGAATAAACAGAGCCACGGACTCGAGAGAGTCCGTGGCTCTTTGCTGTGCGAATGGCAGTTCGACGCAACGCCGGACGACAAGCGGCTTCAGCGTCATCGGGAGTTCAAGCACGATGAAAATAAGCAATAAAGTTGGAATGGTGGCCGCTCTGGTTCTGGTCATCAGCAGTGGTCTGCTGTCCCTGCTGCAAATCGGCCAGATTCGCGAGACATTGCGCGAGCAGGCGCAGGCGAGCATCGCCGAGTCGAGCCAGGCGCTGGCTCGGCAAATCGAAAACTGGTTGAACGGCAAGTTGCAGTTGATCGACCTGGCTGCGCAGCAGATAGACCGTAACTTCGGCGACGAACAGATTCAGCAAGTGTTCGCCGACCCTGTTCTGGGTGCGCAGTTTCTCTCGATGTTCGGCGGTCTGGAGGCTACGGGCGGCCAGGCCATCACTAACGACCCGACATGGCACCCCGCGGCCGACTGGGATGCCCGCCAGCGGCCTTGGTATCCTCAGGCCAAGGCTGCATCCCATGCCGTGCTGACCGAACCCTACGCGGTGGCCGGCAGCGGTGACATCCTGATCTCTGCGGTGACCCAGTTCAGCGATCAAGGTCAGTTCAAGGGCGCCTTCGGCGGCGACATCAGCCTCAAGAGCATCGCCGAATCGATCAATACCTTCAGCTTCAATGGTGCCGGCTATGCGTTCCTGCTCGCGGGCAGCGGTCAGATCATCTCGCACCCCAATGGCGAACTGAACGGTAAGACCGTGAGTGACCTGTTCGGTGGTCAGAGCCCGGCCCTGGTGCCGGCGCTCAGCGCGGTTCAGGCCGATGGCCAGGACCTGCTGGTGTCCTTTATCCCGCTGAGCAACCTTGGCGGCATGAGCTGGTATATCGGGGTGGTGCTCGATGAGAGCAAGGTCATGGCTGAAGCAAACGCCCTCAGTTGGCGTGCGGCGGCCGGTACCGCCATCGGCGTGATACTGACGCTGCTGGTGCTTGGTGTACTGATGCGGCGCCTGTTACGGCCGCTGTTGCAGTTGAGGACTTCGCTGCGTGAGGTCAACGGCGGCCAGGGTGACCTGACCCAGCGCCTGCCGATCCAGGGCAACGATGAAGTTGCCCAGGTCGGCGAGGAGTTCAACCGCTTTCTGCAGAGCCTGCAGGGATTGATTGGCGACGTGATGGGCAGTTCCCAACAGGTTCGCGCCAGCAGCCGGGATACCTCCAGCGAAGCCAGTCAAACCGCCAGTCGTCTGCAGCAGCAATTGCAGGAATTGGATCAGCTGGCCACCGCCATGCAGGAGATGGCCAGCACCGCGGAGGATGTTGCGTGCAATGCCCAGGCCGCGGCCCAGGCAGCCAGCGCCGCCAGTGAGGCAACCGAGACTGGCGTCAGTCTGGTCTCGCAGTCCAGCGAGGCGATCAAACGCCTGGCCGCTGAAATGGATGACACCAGCCAGGCGGTCAACGAGCTGGCTAGGGTCAGTGCCAATATCGAGTCGATCCTCTCGGTGATCACCAGCATCGCCGAGCAGACCAATCTGCTCGCGCTCAACGCCGCTATCGAGGCGGCACGCGCCGGGGAGTCGGGACGGGGGTTTGCCGTGGTGGCCGATGAGGTGCGTTCGCTGGCCTCGCGCACCCAACATTCCACCCAGGAAATCCGCCAGATGATCGACCAGTTGCAGAGCGGAGTGAAACAGGTCGAGTCGCGCATGCAGCAGAACCGCGACAGCGCCAGCCAGACAGCCGACGACGCCAGTGCTGCCAACGATATGCTGGCGCGCATCCGCGAGTCTATCGGCCGGATCAACGACATGAACCTGCAGATCGCGACTGCCGCCGAAGAGCAAAGTGCCACCAGCGAAGAGATCAACCGTAATACCACCAACATCCGCGATATCAGCGATGCCGTGGCCGGCGGTGCCGAGCAGCAGGTACTTCAGTGCGCGGCGATGGTCGAGCAGGTGGGGCGGCAGGATCGTTTGTTGGGGCAGTTCAAGGTATAAGCGCTGTTAATCCGGCTGTTGCGCTGCAGCCGTGTGGCCCTCTACTTCGACGTACCGCCGAGGTAGAGGGCGTGTTTAGCCCAGCGCGCTCTGCTGGCGCTCGCCGCGTGGCGAGTGGCCGAAGAAGCGGCTGTAACACTTGGAAAAATGCGCCGGCGAGGCGAAGCCGCAGGACAGGGCGATGTCGCGCACCTGCGAGTCGCTGCGCAGCAGCAGTTCGCGCGCACGGGTCAGGCGCAGTTCCAGGTAGTACTGGCTGGGCGTGCGCTGCAGGTACTTGTGGAACAGCCGTTCGAGCTGACGCACGGTGACCTCGTTGAGCTGGGCGATCTCCTCCAGCTCCAGCGGTTCTTCCAGGTTGGCTTCCATCAGGCCGACGACCTGGCTCAACTTCGGTTGCGAATGGCCGAGCTTCTGCCGCAGCGGCACGCGTTGCTGCTCGCGGGCGCCACGCATGCGGTCGCACAGCAGCAGCTCGGCGGCGCGGGTGGCGATCTCCACGCCATTCGGTTCACGAGCGATCAGTTGCAGGGTCATGTCCATCGAGGCCGTACCGCCAGAGCAGGTGTAGCGGTCGCGATCCAGCTCGAACAGCTGGTTGGAGATGATGATTCCCGGAAATTTGTCTTTCAGTTGCTCGATGTCTTCCCAGTGGATGGTGCAGCGGTAGCCCTTGAGCAGGTTGGCGCAGGCCAGCAGGTAGCTGCCGGTGCAGATCCCGCCCAGGGGAATCTGCTCATGGGCCAGGTCGCGCAGCCAGTTGAGCATAGTCCGGTCATTTTTCGGGTTGATCGGATTGGAGCCGACCACGAACAGCGCATCCAGCTTGGGCGCGTCGGTAATCGTGTGGTCGGGCAGCACGCGCATGCCGTTGCTGGCGCGCACCGGCTGTTCATCGGCGGCGATCACCAAGGTTTTATACAGCGTCTGCTTGGCCACCAGATTGGCCATGCGCAGGCTTTCGACCGCCGAGGCGAAACCGATGGTGGTGAAGTCGGGAATCAGCAGAAAACCAAAGGTCTTCACCGGCGTCGCCTGAGGTGGGGTGTGCGGCTCGGCAACGGGTGCCGCTGGCGGGTGTGCAACTGCCATCTTGATGTTCCTCCACTGCTTCCGCTTGTCGCTTTTAGCGCGTATGGCGCGGACCAAGGCGTAAGACAGTCGTGTCGCTAATAGTTGTTATATCGGCGCGGGATGGGTGTGCGCTGACCACCAGTCTACTCCCATGCAAAGCCCCCGGCAGCGAGGGCTGGCATCGCCTGCAGGGTTGCCAGAGTAGTCACGCGGCGAGGAGAAGGGAAGGGCGGGCGAGCGGATGGGGCACTGCGCGGATTTTTCGCTCGGCGTTAGGTTGGTTTGGGCATTTTAACGTCGTAAACAGGCATACGGCGGCTATGGGTATTTCGCACAATCGATTGCAACAGGCTCAGTCCGAGAGACCCGAGTCGGTAGCGTCATCCCTTCGCCGCAAACCGCAGTCAGCGACTCGCGGAGATGCCACCAGGCAACGAGGGGACGACCGGCCCGCCCAGCTCAGTTCGAGCCAGGGGCGGCCCCAAACAACACAGGCAACATCAGGTTGCCGCAGGAGATCAGCGATGTTCAGCAAACAAGACCAAATTAAAGGCTATGACGACGAACTGTTGGCGGCGATGGATGCCGAAGAAGCGCGTCAGGAGCATCACATCGAGCTGATCGCCTCGGAGAACTACACCAGCCAGCGGGTAATGGAAGCTCAGGGCAGCGGCCTGACCAACAAGTACGCCGAAGGCTATCCGGGCAAGCGTTACTACGGTGGTTGCGAGCACGTCGACGTGGTCGAGCAGCTGGCCATCGATCGTGCCAAGCAACTGTTCGGCGCCGATTTCGCCAACGTGCAGCCGCACTCCGGCTCCTCGGCCAACAGCGCGGTGTACCTGGCGCTGATCAACGCCGGCGACACCATCCTGGGCATGAGCCTGGCCCATGGCGGCCACCTGACCCATGGTTCCAAGGTCAGCTCGTCCNNGTGCTTCAAGGAAGCGCTGGAACCAGGCTTCAAGGAGTACCAGGCGCAGGTGATCAAGAACGCCCAGGCCATGGCCAAGGTGTTCATCGATCGCGGTTTCGACGTGGTCTCCGGTGGTACCGATAACCACCTGTTCCTGGTCAGCCTGATCCGTCAGGGCCTGACCGGCAAAGACGCCGACGCCGCCCTCGGTCGTGCCGGTATCACGGTGAACAAGAACTCCGTACCGAATGACCCGCAGTCGCCGTTCGTCACCTCGGGCCTGCGCATCGGTACCCCGGCGATCACCACCCGCGGTTTCAAGGAGCAGCAGAGCATCGAGCTGGCTGGCTGGATCTGCGACATCCTCGATCACCTCGGCGATGCCGACGTCGAGGCGCAGGTCGCCACCCTGGCAGCCGGTCTGTGCGCGGATTATCCGGTTTACCGCTAAGGTCTTAGTCTTTCGTATCAGGAGTATCCACTGATGCAACGTTATTCCGGCTTCGGCCTGTTCAAGCACTCGCTCAGCCACAACGAAAACTGGCAGCGCATGTGGCGCAACCCCAAGCCGAAGCCGGTATACGACGTGATCATCGTCGGCGGTGGCGGCCACGGTCTGGCCACGGCCTACTACCTGGCCAAAGAATTCGGCGTGAAGAACGTCGCGGTGGTCGAGAAGGGTTGGCTGGGCGGCGGTAACACCGCGCGCAACACCACCATCGTACGTTCCAACTATCTGTGGGACGAGTCGGCCATGCTCTACGAGCACGCCATGAAGCTGTGGGAAGGCCTGTCGCAGGACATCAACTACAACGTGATGTTCTCCCAGCGCGGGGTGTTCAACCTCGGTCACACCCTGCAGGACATGCGCGACATCGAGCGCCGGGTGAGTGCCAACCGCCTCAACGGTATCGACGGCGAAGTGCTCAATGCCCAGCAGGTCTCAGACCTGATCCCGTTCATGGATTGCAGCAAGAACACCCGTTACCCGGTGATGGGCGCTTCCCTGCAGCGTCGCGGCGGCGTGGCCCGTCACGATGCCGTGGCCTGGGGCTATGCCCGCGCCGCCGACGCCCTGGGCGTCGACCTGATTCAGCAGACCGAAGTGACCGGCTTCCGCAAGGAAAACGGTGTGGTCATCGGTGTGGAAACCAACAAGGGCTTCATCGGCGGCAAGCGCGTCGGTGTGGTCACCGCCGGTAACTCCGGGCACATGGCTAAACTGGCCGGCTTCCGCATGCCGATCGAGTCGCATCCGCTGCAGGCGCTGGTATCCGAGCCGATCAAGCCGATCATCGACAGCGTGATCATGTCCAACGCGGTACACGGCTATATCAGCCAGTCGGACAAGGGTGACCTGGTCATCGGTGCCGGTATCGACGGTTACGTCGGTTACGGCCAGCGCGGCTCCTACCCGACCATCGAGCACACCCTGCAGGCGATCGTCGAGCTGTTCCCGGTGCTCTCGCGCGTGCGCATGAACCGTCAGTGGGGCGGTATCGTCGACACCACGCCGGATGCTTGCCCGATCATCAGCAAGACCCCGGTGCAGAACCTGTTCTTCAACTGCGGTTGGGGTACCGGTGGCTTCAAGGCCACCCCGGGTTCCGGTCACGTATTCGCCGCCAGCCTGGCCAAAGGCGAAATGCATGAACTGGCTAAACCCTTCGCCATGGACCGTTTCTATAACGGTGCCCTGATCGACGAGCACGGCGCCGCCGGCGTCGCCCACTAACAGGAGAAATCCGACATGCTGAACATCTTCTGTCCCCATTGTGGCGAGCTGCGCTCCGAAGAGGAATTCCACTCGGCCGGCCAGGCGCACATCCCGCGCCCGCTGGACCCGAATGCCTGCACCGATGCGGAGTGGGGCGAGTACCTGTTCTTCCGCGACAACCCGCGCGGTATTCACCACGAGCTGTGGATTCACGCGGCCGGTTGCCGGCAGTACTTCAATGCCACGCGCGACACCATCAGCTACGAAATTTTCGAAACCTACAAGATTGGCGAAAAGCCGAGCGTGACCGCTAAGCCGAACAGTGCGAAGCAGCCCAGCCGTGCGGCAGGAGAAAAGGCATGAGTCAGATCAATCGCCTGAGCAAGGGTGGCCGGATCAACCGCAACCAGCCTTTGACCTTCACCTTCAACGGTGAAAGCTATCAGGGTTTCAGCGGCGACACCCTGGCCGCCGCGTTGCTGGCCAACGGCGTCGACGTCGTCGGCCGCAGCTTCAAGTACTCGCGTCCGCGCGGCATCGTTGCCGCCGGCGCCGAAGAACCGAACGCGGTGCTGCAGATCGGTGCTACCGAAGCGACCCAGATCCCCAACGTGCGCGCCACCCAGCAGGCCCTGTACAGCGGCCTGGTGGCCAACAGCGTGAACGGCTGGCCGAGCGTCAACAATGACCTGATGGGCATTCTCGGCAAGGTCGGCGGCGGCATGATGGCGCCGGGCTTCTACTACAAGACCTTCATGTACCCGCAGAACCTCTGGCTGACTTACGAGAAGTACATCCGTAAGGCGGCTGGTCTGGGCCGCGCGCCGAAGGAAAACGATCCGGACAGCTACGACTACCTGAACCAGCACTGCGACGTGCTGGTCGTCGGTGGCGGTGCCGCCGGTCTGGCCGCCGCATTGGCTGCCGGTCGTAGCGGTGCGCGGGTGATCCTCGCCGACGAGCAGGAAGAGTTCGGCGGTCATCTGCTCGACAGCCGCGAAAGCCTTGACGGCAAGCCAGCCGCCGACTGGGTGGCCAAGGCCGTTGCCGAGCTGCAGAAGATGCCGGAAGTGACCCTGTTGCCGCGCTCGACCGTGCACGGTTACCACGATCACAACTTCCTCACCATCCACGAGCGTCGCACCGATCACCTCGGTGATGCCGCGCCGATGGGCGAGGTGCGTCAGCGCCTGCACCGTGTGCGTGCCAAGCGCGTAGTCCTGGCCGCCGGCGCCCACGAGCGTCCGCTGGTCTATGGCAACAACGATGTGCCCGGCAACATGCTGGCCGGCGCGGTGTCCACCTACGTGCGCCGTTACGGCGTGGCCCCGGGCAAGCAACTGGTGCTGTCGACCACCAACGATTACGCCTACCGCGTAGCGCTGGATTGTCTGGAAGCCGGAATCAAGGTGGTCGCCATCGCCGACGCCCGTTCCAATCCCAAGGGCGCCTGGGTCGAGGAAGCACGGGCCAAGGGCCTGCGCGTCCTGACCGGCAGTGCGGTGATCGAAGTACGTGGCAGCAAGCGCGTCAGCGCGGCGCGCGTCGCGGCGATCGATCCGCAGGCGCATAAAGTCACCAGCCCCGGCGAGTGGCTGGAGTGCGACCTGGTCGCCAGCTCCGGCGGTTACAGCCCGGTGGTGCACCTGGCCTCGCACCTGGGCGGCAAGCCGACCTGGCGCGAAGACATTCTCGGTTTCGTGCCGGGTGAAGGTTTCCAGGCGCGTGTCTGCGCCGGTGCCATGAATGGCGTGTTCGCCCTTGGCGATGTACTGGCCGACGGTTTCGAAGCCGGCGTCAAGGCCGCCACTGAGGCGGGCTTCAAGCCGGTCTCGGGCGAACTGCCGAAAGTCTTCGGCCGTCACGAAGAGCCAAGCATCGCGCTGTTCCAGGTACCGCACGAGAAGCCGACCGCACGGGCGCCGAAGCAATTCGTCGACCAGCAGAACGACGTCACCGCGGCCGGTATCGAACTGGCCACCCGCGAGGGCTTCGAGTCGGTCGAGCACGTCAAGCGCTACACCGCGCTGGGCTTCGGTACCGATCAGGGCAAGCTGGGCAACATCAACGGTCTGGCGATTGCCGCGCGTTCGATGGGCATCAGCATCCCGCAGATGGGCACCACCATGTTCCGTCCGAACTACACCCCGGTGACCTTCGGCGCCGTGGCCGGACGCAACTGCGGTGCGTTGTTCGACCCGGTGCGCTACACCGCGCTGCACAGCTGGCACCTGAAAAATGGCGCCGAGTTCGAGGACGTCGGTCAGTGGAAGCGCCCCTGGTACTTCCCCAAGGCCGGTGAAGACATGCACGCCGCCGTCGGCCGCGAGTGCAAGGCGGTACGCGACAGCGTCGGCCTGCTCGATGCCTCGACCCTGGGCAAGATCGACATCCAGGGCCCGGATGCGCGCGAGTTCCTCAATCGCATTTACACCAACGCCTGGACCAAGCTGGACGTGGGCAAGGCCCGTTACGGCCTGATGTGCAAGGAAGACGGTATGGTCTTCGACGACGGCGTAACCGCCTGTCTGGCCGATAACCACTTCCTGATGACCACTACCACCGGCGGCGCCGCGCGCGTCATGCAGTGGATGGAAATCTATCACCAGACCGAATGGCCGGAACTCAAGGTGTACTTCACCTCGGTCACCGACCACTGGGCGACCATGACCCTGTCCGGCCCCAACAGCCGCAAGCTGCTGAGTGAGGTCACCGACATCGACCTGGACAAGGACGCCTTCCCGTTCATGACCTGGAAGGAAGGCAAGGTCGGCGGCGTGCCGGCGCGGGTGTTCCGCATCTCCTTCACCGGTGAGCTGTCGTACGAAGTCAACGTGCAGGCCGACTACGCCATGGGCGTGCTGGAAAAGATCGTCGAGGCGGGCAAGAAGTACAACCTGACCCCGTACGGCACCGAGACCATGCACGTGCTGCGGGCCGAGAAGGGCTTCATCATCGTCGGTCAGGAGACCGACGGTTCGGTGACCCCGGACGACCTCAACATGGGCTGGTGTGTCGGTCGCACTAAGCCGTTCTCCTGGATCGGCTGGCGCGGGATGAACCGTGAAGACTGCGTCAAGGAAAACCGCAAGCAACTGGTCGGCCTCAAGCCGGTCAACACCAGCGCGGTGCTGCCGGAAGGCGCACAGCTGGTGTTCGACGCCAAGCAGGCGATTCCGATGAGCATGGTCGGTCACGTGACCTCCAGCTACTACAGCACCAGCATGGGCTTCAGCTTTGCCCTGGCTCTGGTCAAGGGCGGCTTGAAGCGCATGGGCGAGAAGGTTTTCGCCCCGCTGGCAGACGGCACGGTGATCGAAGCCGAGATCGTCAGTTCGGTGTTCTTCGACCCGAAAGGCGAGCAGCAGAACGTCTGAGACCACGACCGCTCGCCAGGCCCCAGCAAGCTGGAGCCTGGCGAGCCACGAATTAGCGCTGACGTACCTACGACAGGCGGAACAACATGAGCACAGTAAACGTTTACAAGCAGCGTCCCGATGCGGCGCACGCCGAGTCCCCGCTGTTTCACGCCGGCCTGCATGAGCTGGTGGGCAAGGGCAAGAGCACCGCGGGCGTCAGCCTGCGCGAGAGAAAACTGCTGGGTCACCTGACCCTGCGTGGCGATGGCCACGACGCCGCCTTTGCCGGCGCCGTGCACAAGGCCACTGGCCTGGAACTGCCGGGCGCGTTGGGCCTGGTGGTCAAGGGTGAGACCTCGCTGCAGTGGCTGGGCCCGGACGAGTGGCTGCTGATCGTGCCGAGCGGCGAAGAGTTCGCCGCCGAAAAGAGCCTGCGCGAAGCGCTGGCCGGTCAGCACCACCAGGTGGTCAACGTCAGCGGTGGGCAGACCATCCTCGAACTGACTGGGCCGAAAGTCCGCGAGCTGCTGATGAAGTCGTCGACCTACGACGTGCATCCACGCAACTTCCCGGTCGGCAAGGCGGTTGGCACTACCTTCGCCAAGACCCAACTGGTGATTCGCCGCACCGACGAAGAAACCTGGGAGCTGCTGGTGCGCCGCAGTTTCTCCGACTACATCTGGCTGTGGCTGCAGGATGCCAGCGCCGAATACGGCCTGGCGATCAAGGCGTAGGTTGGGTCGAGGAGCGCAGCGACGATACCCAGCGCTGCGTTCCCGAAATCCGCTGAAAGTCCGCCAAAAGACTGTTGGGTAGCGCTTCGCTCAACCTGCGCGGCCCGCCCCAACCCACGGTCACTCCGTATTGGAGAATGATATGAGCCGCACCCCCGACACCTGGATTCTCACCGCCCATTGCCCGAGCGTGCTCGGCACCGTGGACGCGGTGACCCGCTTCCTGTTCGAGCAGAACTGCTACGTCACCGAGCATCACTCGTTCGATGATCGCCTGTCGGCGCGCTTCTTCATTCGCGTGGAATTTCGCGTGTCTGAGGGTTTCGACGAGCAAGCCTTCCGCGCCGGTCTCAACGAACGCCTGTCGCCCTTCGACATGCGCACCGAGCTGACCCCGCCGGGCTACCGGGCCAAGGTGGTGCTGATGGTGTCCAAGGCCGACCATTGCCTGAACGACCTGCTCTATCGCCAGCGCATCGGTCAGTTGGCCATGGACGTGGTGGCGGTGGTATCCAACCACCCGGATCTGGAGCCGTTGGCGAGCTGGCACAACATTCCCTATTACCATTTTCCCCTCGACCCCAATGACAAGCCGGCGCAAGAGCGCAAGGTGTTGCAGGTGATCGAGGACAGCGGCGCCGAACTGGTGGTGCTCGCCCGCTATATGCAGGTGCTGTCGCCTGAGCTGTGCCGCAAGCTGGACGGCCGGGCGATCAATATCCATCACTCGCTGCTACCCGGCTTCAAGGGTGCCAAGCCCTATCATCAGGCGTACCAGAAGGGCGTCAAGATGGTCGGTGCCACCGCCCACTACATCAACAACGATCTGGATGAGGGGCCGATCATCGCCCAGGGCGTGGAGTCGGTGGACCATGCCCATTATCCGGAAGACCTGATCGCCAAGGGCCGCGACATCGAGTGCCTGACCCTGGCCAAGGCGATCGGCTATCACATCGAGCGGCGGGTGTTCCTCAACGCCAATCGAACCGTGGTGCTGCACGCGTAGCACCAAACCAGCCGGTGAGGGCAGTAGCGCTCTGCCAATTGGCGCGCCTCGCCGGTTTTAGCAACAGACGTATACAGCTCCAATGCAAGGCCGCGTGGCCGCTGGCTGCGCCTTTGTATTTCAACAACAAAGGAGAACAACGCATGTCTGGTAATCGTGGTGTCGTATATCTCGGCGCGGGTAAGGTCGAGGTACAGAAAATTGACTATCCGAAAATGCAGGATCCGCGCGGCAAGAAGATCGAGCACGCGGTCATTCTGCGCGTGGTATCGACCAACATCTGTGGTTCGGACCAGCACATGGTGCGCGGCCGTACTACCGCACAAACCGGTCTGGTGCTAGGCCACGAAATCACCGGTGAAGTGATCGAGAAGGGTCGCGACGTCGAGAACCTGCAGATCGGCGACCTGGTCTCGGTACCGTTCAACGTCGCTTGCGGCCGCTGCCGCAGCTGCAAGGAACAACACACCGGCGTCTGCCTGTCGGTCAACCCGGCTCGTCCCGGCGGCGCCTACGGCTACGTCGACATGGGCGACTGGACCGGTGGCCAGGCCGAGTACGCCATGGTGCCGTACGCCGACTTCAACCTGCTCAAGCTGCCGAATCGCGACAAGGCGATGGAGAAGATCCGCGACCTGACTTGCCTGTCCGACATCCTGCCGACTGGCTACCACGGTGCCGTCACCGCAGGCGTCGGCCCAGGTACCTCGGTGTACATCGCCGGTGCCGGTCCGGTCGGTCTGGCCGCNNTCAGGGCTTCGAGATCGCCGACCTGTCGCTGGACACCCCGCTGCACGAACAGATTGCCGCCCTGCTGGGTGAGCCGGAAGTCGATTGCGCCATCGACGCGGTGGGCTTCGAAGCCCGCGGTCATGGTCACGAAGGCGTGCAGCACGAGGCTCCGGCCACCGTGCTCAACTCGCTGATGGGCGTGGTCCGCGTCGCCGGCAAGATCGGCATCCCCGGCCTGTACGTCACCGACGATCCAGGTGCGGTCGACGCGGCAGCCAAGAAGGGTGCACTGAGCATCCGCTTCGGCCTCGGCTGGGCCAAGTCGCACAGCTTCCACACCGGCCAGACTCCGGTGATGAAGTACAACCGCCAGCTGATGCAGGCGATCATGTGGGACCGCATCAACATCGCCGAAGTGGTTGGCGTACAGGTGATCAGCCTGGACGACGCGCCGAATGGCTACCACGAGTTCGACGCCGGCGTACCGAAGAAATTCGTCATCGACCCGCACAAGCTGTTCAGCGCTGCTTGATGCATCTCATGCCTCCGCTGCCCTGGTGCAGCGGAGGTAGCGTTACCCTCGATTGGGAGCCTCTGGGCTCCCTTTTTTTATGGTTTTTCTGCGGGCGAGGCAGCGCGCGGGGCGATCGACGCCGCATAGCCGAGAGCAGGTGTTTTTAACGGCCCGCTAGACCGCAGTGGTCGAGGGGCTGGCTTCGTGACGGTCGGCGCTGGGGCACAGGGCGAAGCGGCTGCGGTAGCAGCGCGAGAAGTAGGAGGCCGACTCGAAGCCGCAGGCCAGGCCCACTTCGAGCACGCTCATGTCGGTCTGCCGCAGCAACTGGCGGGCCTTGTCCAGGCGCAGGGCCAGGTAGAAGTTCGACGGGGTTTCCTGCAGGTGCTGGCGAAACAGCCGCTCCAGTTGGCGCGGGGTGACGTTGATCGCTTCGGCCAGTTGCTGCGAGCCGAGCGGTTGCTCGCAGTGCCGCTCCATCTCGCCAATCACCTGCACCAGCTTCTTGTTGTGGATGCCGAAGCGGCTGGCGATCTGCATGCGTTGGTGGTCCTGGCGGGTACGGATGCGCCCCAGCACGAACTGCTCGGAGGCGGCCACGGCCAGCTCCTCGCCGTGAGCGTTGCCAACCAGGCTGAGCATCAGGTCGAGGCTCGCGGTGCCGCCGGCGCTGGTGATGCGCCGCCCATCGATCTCGAACAGTTCCTGGGTCACCTGCAGCCGTGGGTAGCGCTCCTTGAAGGCTTCGATGGCCTCCCAGTGCAGGGTCAGGCGTTGTTCACCGAATAGCCCCGCCTCGGCCAGGACGAAGCTGCCGGTGTCGATGCCGCCGAGCGTCGCGCCCTGGCGTTCGGCGCGGTGCAGCCAGGCCGCCAGCCGGGCGTCGTAACTGGCCAGCGGCTCGAAACCGGCGACCACGAACAGCAGGCTATTGGCGCCGGGGGTGTCCAGGCCTGCGTCGACGTTCAACGACATACCGTTACTGGCCTGCACCGGCCCGCCGTCCAGGCTCAGTACATGCCAGCGATAGAGCTCGCCACCGAAGCGGTTGGCCACGCGCAGCGGCTCCACGGCGGAGAGGAAGCCCATCATGGAGAACTTGGGTAGCAGCAAAAAAAACACGTCTTGGGGCATGGCAGCCTCGCTCCTGGCTCGGGCGCGAACATCCTGGGAACAATTCGCTCTGGCCGTGAGCGGAAATGAGTACTGAGCGGCTGATGGATGCGCTGGCGGTCATCCTGATCAATGAGGTCGGGGCAGGTCAACAGAAGGTCGCTTTAGTTTGATTGTCGCCTGGCGGCGCTTAGTAATGTTACTCCAGCGAGTGAACTGAGGCCCGAGTATGCGATGGGGCCTCGCGCTCTGGGACAACAACAAGGAAAATCCAAATGCCACACGAGGGCGTATTGATGAAAAGTCTAAAGCTAGTCGCCGGTTGCTGTTTGCTCGGTTTGTTCAGCTCGTCGCTCCTGGCAGCAGAGGATGCCAGCTGCCAAAAGGCACGTATCGGCCTGGTTGGCTGGACTGACGTGGTCGCTACCACCGCCGTGGCCAGCACTCTACTCGATGGCCTGGGCTATACAACCACCCAGACCACCGCTTCGCAGCAAATCGTGTTTTCCGGTATCAGCAAGAACCAGATCGACTTCTTCCTCGGCTACTGGAAGCCGGCGATGGACGACAATATCAAACCGTTCCTCGACAAGGGCGTGGTTAAAGTCTCGGCCGAGCCCAGCCTTGCAGATGCCATCGCCACGCTGGCGGTACCCAGCTATGCCGCTGAAGCAGGGCTGAAGACTTTCGCCGATATCGCCAAGTTCAAGGATCAGCTGGACGGCAAGATCTACGGTATTGAGCCAGGCACTGGTGCCAACACTAACATCCAGAAGATGATCGACAGCAACCAGTTCGGCCTCGGTGGTTTCAAGCTGATTGAGTCCAGTGAGGCGGCAATGCTGGCTGCCGTCAGTCGTGCGGTTAAGCGTGAACGTCCGATTGTGTTTGTCGGCTGGAAGCCGCACCCGATGAATCTTCAAATGGAGCTGACCTACCTGACCGGCAGCCAGGATGTATTCGGCGCGAATGAGGGTGCCGCCACCGTCTGGACTGTTGCAGCACCAACCTACGCCGAGCGCTGCCCGAATGTCGACCGCCTGCTAGGCAATCTGAGTTTCAGCTCCGCTCAGGAAAGCGAGATGATGAAGCCGATTATGGACCGCAAGGAGCCAAAGGACGTGGCACGCCAATGGCTGAAGGACAACCCTCAGGAGCTGAGTCGGTTTCTGGCTGGAGTGACCACCTTCGATGGCAAGGATGGCGCTGCTGCCGTGCAGGCCGCGCTCAAGTAAGCCACTCCGCGCCTTCTGATTTCCCGAACCCAAACTCTGCCGTACGCCCATGCAGGCGTACGGCACCCACTCGCCCTGATTAAGGAAGAGACATCCATGAACTACGAAATCATCGTCACCTGTGCTGTGACCGGTGCAGGCGACACTGTGGGCCGTCATCCGGCTATTCCGGTGACCCCCAAGCAGATCGCCGACGCCGCCATCGAAGCCGCCAAGGCCGGTGCCACCGTCGCCCACTGCCATGTGCGCGACCCCAAGACTGGCAAGGGCAGCCGTGACGTGGCGCTGTACCGCGAGGTGGTCGAGCGCATCCGCGAGAGCGACACCGACGTGATCATCAACCTCACCGCCGGCATGGGCGGCGATCTGGAGATCGGCCCGGGCGAGCAGCCCATGGAGTTTGGCACCGGTTCCGACCTGGTCGGCCCGTTGACCCGCCTGGCGCATATCGAGGAACTGCGCCCGGAAATCTGCACCCTGGACTGCGGCACCCTGAACTTCGGTGACGGTGACTACATCTACGTCGCCACTCCGGCGCAGCTGCGTGCCGGTGCCAAGCGCATCACCGAGCTGGGCGTTAAGGCCGAACTGGAAATCTTCGACACCGGTCACCTGTGGTTCGCCAAACAGATGATGAAGGAAGGCCTGCTCGACGATCCGATCTTCCAGATCTGCCTGGGCATCCCATGGGGCGCCCCGGCCGACACCACCACCATGAAGGCCATGGCCGACAACCTGCCGGCTGGCGCCACCTGGGCCGGCTTCGGCATCGGTCGTCTGCAGATGCCGATGCTTGCCCAGGCCATGCTGCTCGGCGGTCACGTGCGGGTCGGTCTGGAAGACAACATCTGGCTGGACAAGGGCGTACCGGCCACCAATGGCAGCCTGGTCCAGCGCGCGGTGGAGATCATCGAGCGCCTCGGCGGTCGCGTCCTGACCCCGGCCGAAGGCCGCGCCAAGATGAACCTCAAGCCCCGCGGCTGAGCGTTCACCCCTACTCAAGCCGTCGGTAGCCCGGATGCAATCCGGGACAGATCGAATGACCAGCCCGGATGACATCCGGGCTACCCAAGCAGGAGCCGCCATGGCCTTTATCACCGAACTAAAAACTTTCGCCGCCCTCGGCACAGGCGTGATTGGCGCTGGCTGGATCGCCCGCGCCCTGGCCCATGGCCTCGACGTAGTGGCCTGGGACCCGGCACCTGGCGCCGAAGCGGCGCTGCGTGAGCGCATCGCCAACGCCTGGCCGGCTTTGGAACAGCAGGGTTTGGCGCCCGGCGCATCGCAACAAAGGCTGCGTTTCGAGGCGACCATCGAGGGCTGTGTGAAGGACGCCGACTTCATCCAGGAAAGCGCTCCCGAGCGCCTGGAGCTCAAGCTCGACCTGCATGCCAAGATCAGCGCCGCGGCGCGTCCCAACGTGCTGATCGGTTCGAGCACCTCGGGCCTGCTGCCCAGCGAGTTCTACGCCGACGCCGTGCACCCCGAGCGCTGCGTGGTCGGTCACCCGTTCAACCCGGTGTACCTGTTGCCGTTGGTGGAAGTTGTGGGTGGCGAGAAGACCGCGCCGGAAGCGGTGCAGGCAGCCATTCAGGTCTATACCTCCCTGGGCATGCGCCCGCTGCACGTGCGCAAGGAAGTACCGGGCTTCATCGCCGACCGCCTGCTCGAGGCGCTGTGGCGCGAGTCGCTGCACCTGGTCAATGACGGTGTGGCCACCACCGGTGAGATCGACGATGCGATCCGCTTCGGTGCCGGCTTGCGCTGGTCGTTCATGGGCAGCTTCCTGACCTATACCCTGGCGGGCGGCAATGCCGGCATGCGCCACTTCATGTCGCAGTTCGGCCCGGCGCTGAAACTGCCCTGGACCTACCTCGAGGCGCCGGAACTCACCGACGGCCTGATCGACAGCGTGGTGGACGGCACTACAGAGCAACAGGGCGAGCGCAGCATCGCCGAGCTGGAACGCTACCGTGACGATTGCCTGATGGCGGTGATGGACGCGATCAAGGCAACCAAGGCCAAGCACGGCTTCGACTTCGCCGACTGAGCTATTGCTAACGTGGACACTCGCCCAGCTTTGCCGTGCGAACGGTAAGGTTGGGGCGTAGGCCTTCCAGAACAGATGATTGCAGGTATTGCCCCATGCCCACGCCGACAGCCCTCACTACCTACCAGACCCCGGTCCTGCCCGAATGGGTGGACTACAACGGCCATCTGCGCGATGCCTTCTACCTGCTGATTTTCAGTTTCGCCACCGATTCGCTGATGGATCACCTCGGCCTGGATGAGGCGGGTCGCGCTCGCACCGGGCACACCCTGTACACCCTGGAGTGCCATCTGAATTACCTGGCCGAGGTAAAGCTCGGTGCCGAGGTGGAAGTGCGTACTCAGGTGCTGGCCCACGATCGCAAGCGTCTGCACATCCACCACGGTCTTTATTACCCCGGGGGAGATGAACTACTGGCCGCTAGCGAGCAGATGCTGATGAATATGGATAGCCAAACGGGGCGTCCCGCAGTATTTGCCGCCGAGGTGGAGTCACGTGTGGTTCAGCTGGGCGAAGCACATAGGCTCCTGCCCCCCTCAGCCTATGTTGGCCGATTGATCGGCCTGCCTGCTCGCGCGAGTTAAGCGGGCGCTCGCGCTGGCAATGCGTGGCGTTGCCAACAGGCCCTGGACGCTTGTCACTTATGTGTTGAACAACGGGTCTGCTCGGCCCTCTGGAGTGTCGATGTCTGGTAACTACCCGCTTTCTGCACAGATGAAGGATTTCGTTGCCGACTGCCTGGCGTTTAACTCGCCGGACAACTCGCTGGCCGCACAGCGCGAGGTTTATCGGGCGTTGTGCGCGGCGTTTACCCCGGAGCGTCCGACTGAACTCGAAGTCATCGATGCGCCTATCGCCGGGGTGGCGACACGCCGCTATGTACCGGCGCGGACAGCGCCGCCTGAAGGTTGGCCTGGACTGCTCTATCTGCATGGTGGCGGCTGGGTGCTTGGCGATCTTGATTCCCACGACTTCATCTGCGCCTACTTGGCGCAGCAGCTTGGCGTGGTCGTGGTTGCAGTCGCTTACCGCCTGGCCCCGGAGCAGCCTTTTCCCGCAGCGCTCGACGATTGCCGCAGCGTTTGGCAGGCGTTGCGCTCCGGCCTGCTCGGCGTGCCATTGAACCAGGAATTGTTGGCTGTGGCGGGCGACAGTGCCGGCGGTAATCTCGCTGTCGCGCTGTGTCTGGCATTACGCGAGACGGGTCAGCGCCAGCCCTGCGCCCAGGTGCTGATCTATCCAGGCCTGAGTCCGCAGCTCCTGGCTTCGCACCTGAGTTGCGCTGATGCGCCCCTGCTTTCGCAGGATGATCTGCAGGCCTGCCTGGATATGTATCTGGCAGACCAGCACCAGCGTTGGAACCCTCTCGCCCTACCGCTGGCTTCAGATAATTTCTCTGGCTTACCGGCGGCCTTTGTCGCTGTCGCGGAGTTCGATCCGTTGCGTGACGATGGCGTGCTCTATGCCGAACGTCTGGCCGCTGATGGCGTTGCGGTGCTGTTTGAGCCTGGGCATGGGTTGGTGCATGGCTGCCTGCGCGGTCTGGGGCGGGTGGCTGAAGTGGATAGGCTGTATGCGCGGCTGATTGGCTGGTTGGCTGACGCGTTGTGTGTTTCCGCAAGCAATAATAAGGAGATCGCCATGAACGCTGTAGATTCCTCCCTAGACGCTGCGCCTATCGCCGATTGGCGCAGTTATCCGATTAGCGCCGACCTGGTCAATCTGGTCCCTGCGAGCGATGCGCTGGACACGCACTGGAGCGACGGGCGGGTCAGTCCCTTCCACTATCAGTGGTTGCGCGACAACTGCGCCTGCGGCCAGTGCGTGTACAGCGTGACCCGCGAGCAGCTGTTCGAGATCGTCGATGTGCCGGAGCAGCTGCATCCCCAGCGCACCCGCATCGACGAGCAAGGCCATCTACTGATCGATTGGCAGGACGGCCATCACAGCCGCTTTCACCCCGGTTGGCTGCGCGCCCACGCCTACGATGAGGTTTCGCGCGCCGAGCGCCGCGCGCAGCGTCCGCAGAGCCAGCTGTGGGGCGCCGAGATGAGCGAGCAGCTGCCGCAGTTCGACTACCAGGCGGTGATGGCGGATGACGATGCGCTGCTGCAGTGGCTGCTTGCGGTGCGCGACATCGGCCTGACCCAGCTACGCGGTGTGCCGACCACCGAGGACGTGTTGCCGGCGCTCGCCAAGCGCATCTCCTTTATCCGCGAGAGCAACTTCGGCGTGCTGTTCGACGTGCAGTCCAAGGCCGACGCCGACAGCAATGCCTACACCTCCTTCAACCTGCCGCTGCACACCGACCTGCCGACCCGCGAGCTGCAGCCGGGCCTGCAGTTTCTGCATTGCCTGGTCAACGATGCCACGGGCGGCGAGAGTGTCTTCGTCGACGGCTTCGCGATTGCCGAGGCCTTACATCAGGAGGCGCCTGAGCTGTTCCATACCCTGTGTGAAACGCCCATCGAGTTCCGCAACAGGAGCCGCAACAGCGATTACCACCGTCTGGCACCGATCATCGCCCTGGATGCTTATGGCGTGGTCAGTGAGATCCGCATGGGCAACTTCCTGCGGGGCGCCTTCGATGCACCGGTCGAGCGCATGCCAGCGCTGTATAGCGCCTACCGCCGCTTTATCGCCATGACCCGCGAACCGCGTTTCCGTGTGCAGCGCAGGCTGGATGCGGGACAACTCTGGTGCTTCGACAACCGCCGCACCCTGCATGCTCGCACTGAATTTGACCCGGCCAGCGGGGCGCGGCATTTCAAGGGCTGCTATGTCGATCGGGACGAACTGCTCTCGCGGATTCATGTGCTGCAACGCTAGGGCGATAACGCGCCAGTCAGACATAACGCCGCCCGTTTATGAAACTGGGCAGAAACGCATAAATATACCGAGGGCAAAGGCAGTGTTTTTATTGCTGTCGCTGACTTTTCCTCTTCATGACAATGCTTTTCGTATCGGTTTTGCCGAATTTTTCGTGATGCGGCCGCTTCAGCTGAAGCCGCTGACTTGAGAATCGGATTACGCAAACCACGCACAAGCGTGACTAGCGCCTATGCCTCGTAAGTGATGAGTGATTGTTCAAACTGCAGTGGAACGCGTCGATCGGCGCCAGGGACTGCTGAACGATGAACAATTTGTGAGGCGAAAGTTTGGTGCCAGGCAGATCAGCTGGCGCGAGAAGAGTTTCTCCAGTGAATTGGAGAAATAGCGACACGCATAAGAAGTACAAAAATTAGCCGTAGCTCCCCGTGGAGAACACGTAAATGTCGACAATAAAAGATAAGTTCGGTGGCGCCCCTGGCACTACCGTGTTCAAAGAAGATTTGCTGTGTAAAACCGGCCTGTTCAAAGGCATGCACAAGGGCATGACTATTGTGTCCGCAGTCATGGTTTTGGCGTTCGTGCTGTTTGCCGGATTCAATACCGAATTGGCCGGGAAGCTGTTCGGCGCCACTCGCAGCTGGATCGAAGGGATTTTCGGCTGGTACTACCTGGTGGCTATGGTGTTCTTCATCGCGGTCTGCTTCGTGCTGGTGTTCACCCGCTACGGCAGCGTGCGCCTCGGCGACGATGACAGTAGGCCGGAGTTCAGCAATTTTGCCTGGTTCTCCATGCTGTTCTCCGCCGGCATCGGCATCGGCATCCTGTTCTTCGGTGTCGCCGAGCCGATCTTCTACCTGGATAACAGCGGCGCCTTCGGCTACCCGAACAACCCCTATGCCGACCTGGCTGGCGCCACTGCCATTGGTCATGCACGGGCGGTGGATGCCCTGCGGGTCACCTATTTTCACTGGGGCTTTCATGGCTGGGCGGTGTACGCCATCGTCGGCCTGTCGCTGGCCTATTTCGCCTACCGCAAGAAGCTGCCGCTGGCCCTGCGCTCGGCGCTGCATCCCTTCATCGGCGATCGCATCTACGGTCCGATCGGTCATGTCGTCGACCTGTTCGGCGTGCTCGGCTGCGTGTTCGGCATCGCCACCTCCCTGGGCCTGGGCGTCAGCCAGATGGCCGTGGGACTGGAGCGCCTGATCGGTGTCGATCCGGGCACCACCACGCAACTGGTGCTGATCGGTCTGATCTCCATCGTATCGATCATGTCCGCCCTGTCCGGTGTGGGTCGCGGCATCAAGATCATTTCTGAATGGAACATCATCATCTCCGCTCTGGTGGTGGCCTTCTTCCTGTTCGGCGGGCCGACTACCTGGCTGCTGAGCATGTTTGGTGAGTCGCTCGGCAGCTACCTGGCCAATTTCATGCCGATGGGGTTGTGGTTCCCGAAAGAGGAAGGCCCGGCGGCCTGGCAGAACGGCTGGACCGTGTTCTACTGGGGCTGGTGGCTGGCCTGGGCTCCGTTTGTCGGCCTGTTCATCGCGCGCATCTCGCGCGGCCGCACCCTGCGTGAGTTCGTCCTCGGCGTGCTGTTTGTGCCGACCTTCATCATCTTCGTCTGGCTGGGCATCTTCGGCGGTTCGGCGCTGTATCAGGAGTTGAACGCCGCGGGCGGCGCCGGCACCGGCGAGTTGGTCCAGTTGGTGAACGCCTGGAACCTGCCTGCCGCGCTGTTCACCGCGGCAGACGGCATCGCCGGTACCGGCGTCATGGGTTGGCTGCTGTCGGCCATGCTGGTGTTCCTGCTGCTCAGCTGGTTCGTCACCTCGTCCGACTCCGGCACCCTGGTGCTGACCACCATCCTGTCCCTGGGTAACGAGGAGCCGCCGAAGATCTTCCGCATCTTCTGGGGCACAGTGATCGGTTTCGTCGCCGGGGTATTGCTGGTCGCCGGCGGCCTCAGTGCGCTGCAGACCGCCAATATCGCAGCGGCACTACCGCTCAGTGTGGTGATACTGCTGATGACCCTTGGCGTGCTCAAGTCGCTGATCATGGACTCGGGCGAAGTCGCAGGCGCAGACGTCAAGGTCCAGACGGATAACGCCTAAGCGTCCTTAGCGCTGCGCTGCAAGGCACGGGCCTCCTTTGGGAGGCCCGTGCCGTTTCAGGGCTGCGCCAGAACCTCGCTCAAGCTGCTCAGGGCCACCTGCAGTAGCCGTGGGTTCTGCGCATCGCTGGCATAGGTGACGTAGATGGGCCGTCGGAACTCCGGCGCATCCGCCACCCGGTGCAGCTCGCCTGAATTCAGGAGTGGCGTCACCTGACGCTCAGGCAGGTAGGCGCACCCCCCGTTGCGCTGCAGCCAGGGCAATCCCAGCGCAGCAAAGCCGCAGGTCAGTCTGCTGCTCTGCAGCTGCGGCAAGCGCTCCGAGTGCGCCGCGTTATAGCCCCAGCCCCAGTCGATATACAGGTAGTTGTCGGCGGTTACTTGGTCCAGCGACGTGGCGCGGCTGGACACCATCAGCAACCGGTCTTCTGCAGCCTGCTCGACCACTAGGCCGGCCGTAGTGTCGGCGACGAAGATAATGCCGATATCCAACGCTCCCGCGGCGATCTGGCGGACGATGGCTCCCGAATAATCGGCCTCCAGGTGGATGTTCAGGTGTGGGTCGTATTGGTGCAGGACGCTGCCCCAACGAAACAGTAGATCGCCGGCCAGGCTGGGGTGCGCACCGAGGCGCAGTCGACCGCTGCTGGTTTGCTGCTGGGCGAGTTCGCGCTTGGCACGTTGCCAGCGCTGCTGCATGGCGATGGCATGTTGATAGAACTGGCGCCCGGCCGGGGTTAATGACATGCCTTCATTGCTGCGGACGAATAACGCTTGATCCAGCTGTTCTTCAAGCTGCTTGATCCGCGAACTGACTGCCGACTTGGTCAGGCAGAGTTGTTCGGCGCACAGACTCAAGCGTTTCAGGTCGGCCAGGGTGAGGAAGGTCTTGATTGCTTGCAGGTCCAACGGAGCCCCCTGGTATCGACTGCTTGCTGGTCTGCGAAATTGGCTGTGTTGGAGTGTACAAAAAAATCGAACACTCAGTCCGAAACTATCCGATATGCCTCCCGGCAGCGATTTCTTAGGCTCGCAGCTATTCAATTCATCAATAGCGGCAGGTGTATATGAAAGCGATTCAGCAGCGCCCATTGAGCGGATACCGGGTTGTCGACTTCGGTCAGTACATTGCCGGGCCGGCCGTGGCGATGATGTTGGCCGACCAGGGGGCCGAGGTGGTCCACATAGACCCGCCCCAGGGCCCGCGTTGGGATAACCCGGCGGACGCGATACTCAATCGGGGCAAGCAGCGGATCAGCCTGGACCTGCACGGCGAGCAAGACCGGAAGCTGGCGCTGGAGCTGATCAGAAACGCCGATGTGCTGATCGAGAATTTCCGCCCAGGGGTGATGGCCCGGCTGGGTCTGGGGCCCGAGCAGGTGAAGGTGATCAATCCGTCGCTGGTCTACCTGTCCCTGCCAGGGTTTGCCGAGAAAGACGCAGAACATGCAGCGCTACCTGCCTGGGAAGGGATTATCGCCGCGGCAGTCGGGCAGTTCACCGACATGGGCCTTAGCCGAGTGTTGATGGGGATCAGCCCGTCGTTCTCACCGCTGCCCCTGGCATCCGCTTATGCCTCGGTGCTCGGCGCTACCGCGGTGACCTTGGCACTGTTTGATAGGGTCAAAACGGGGCAGGGTGAAAGGATCGAAGTGCCGATCGCCGCTGCGCTCATGGAAGGCCTGGCCTACAACTCCATGCACATTGAGGGGCTGCCCGAGCGCTACAAGTCGCTGCGTGAGCGCGAGATCGAGCGTCGTCGTACCAATGACCTGCCGCTGAACCTGCACTATGCAGATCTGCAGGAGTTCCTCGACCCCTTCTACCGCACCTATGTTTGCCAGGACGGCCGTCCTTTCTACGCCGTCTGCTGTTCCCACAGCCGCCATCCGATCGGCTGCCTGAAGGTATTGGGGCTCTGGGACGAAGTCAGAGCGGCGGGCATACCGACCCACAGTCCCTACCTGGATGTCGCGGATTGGCCGGATGGCGCCGACTGCACGCTCTTGTCCTATCCGCTGTCGCGGGAATGGGCAGAGCTGGTTTCCAGCAAGATGAAAGCGGCATTCCAAACCAAGCCTGCCTACGAATGGCAGCGTCTATTCGGCGAGGCCGGTGTGCCGGGTTGTGCGCACCAGCTAACCAGCGAATGGCTGGCCAGCGAGCATGCCTTGCAGTCGGCAAGTGTGCTGGAGGTTGAAGACCCGCGTTTCGGAACCATGCGCCAGCTGGGCAATATCTGTTGGCTGCAAGGTGATGAGGCTGTTACCGAGAAACAGCCGGCGCAGTCACCCACCACCGATCGAGCTGGCGTGCTGAAGCTATTGGCCAGTTGGCGTGAGCGGGCCGTTCCACAGCCAGCAGCCGGTGAGGCACCGGCAGCCAGAGGCTGGCTTGACGGTATTAAGATTCTCGACCTGACCAATGTGATTGCCGGGCCTACCATTGCCTGTACCCTGGCCCGCTTTGGCGCCGAAATTATCAGTATCGATCCAGCAAAACCGGCGCTGGATCCTTGGAACACGTCGGTGTTCGGCATGCAGGCCAATCAGGGCAAGCAGAGTGTCTTGCTGGATCTTCAAAGCCAGCAGGGCCAAGCGGTGCTGGACAAGTTGCTGATGCACGTCGACGTCATCACGATCAACGGCAGTGATACCCAGTTGGCGCGGCTGGGCCTGTCGGTCGAACGACTGCAGCGGATAAACCCCGAGCTGATCCTCTGTCAGTTCGATGCCTACGGTGGGCCAAAGAGGGGGCCGCGCAGTGACCAGCCGGGCTATGACGATCTGGTTCAAGCCACCACCGGCATCATGGCGCGCTTCGGTGGCGGCATGCAGACACCCGAGGAGCATGCACACTTCGGTACGATTGATGTGCTGGGCGGGTATTGTGCCGCGCAGGCCATCGGGGTCGCGCTGGTCAAGCGTGCGCATGGCCATGGAGGTTCACTGGCGCGTAGCTCGCTGGTGGCTGCGGGGCAGTTGATTCAGGTGCCATTCATGTACGACTACGCCGGACGCGGCCCCTTCGATGAGCCCAGTGGGCGGGAGGTTAAGGGGGCTAATGCGTTCTATCGCTGCTACCAGACGCTGGATGGTTGGCTGTTCCTGGCGCTGAATCGACAGACTCAGCAGGCTGCCCTGGGGCGGGTACTGGACCTGTCCGGGCTCGAGTCCGCCGACAACTCGGCGGCCGAGCAGCGTCTCGAGAGGCTTTTCGCCAGCCAGACAATGAATCACTGGCAGGCGCTGCTGGCTCCGCTCGACATAGGCTGCCAGCCGTTGGGCCGCATGAGCCAGTTGCGCGAAGCGTCGCTGATGAATGAGGCCAGCGGTATCGATCTGCACGGAGCCAAGACCGTGGCCTTCATTGAGTACCCCGAGCATCCCTGTGGTCACAGTGTGGCGCTGATCGCGCCCAACTCGATCCGTCTGCAACGGGCTCGCGTCAAGCTGCCGAGCGTCATGCCCAAATATGGGAGCCACACTCGAGCAGTGCTCCAGCAGTTGGGCTGTGCTGCCGCGGACATCGAGCAGATGATCGAGCAGGGCGTGGCGGCGGAGCAGTGGGCTGAGCGATATCTACCCACTTGATCCTGTTACGGCCACTATCCAGGGTTCAAGCGCTGGCTGAGAGCGTGCGTCAAGTGGTGCTCAGGTAGGGTTGCTCCGCTGCCTCAACGTCAGCGTCTGATAGGGCGGGGCCAGGTAAATATTTGTCTGAAGTGAAACGGTCACCGGCGATGGATGGATTATGCTTAGAGCGTTCATCCGTCGCCGCTGTGGTCACCTTCGTGCTTAAACGCATTCCCGTCTCCGAGTTGCTCCAGGGCATGTACATCCATGAGCTGTGCGGTTCGTGGATGGAGCATCCGTTCTGGAAAACCCGGTTCCTGCTGGACAATCCCAAGGATCTGCAACGCATTCGCGACAGCGGTATTCGCGAGGTGTGGATCGATATCGACAAAGGCCTGAATGTGCCGAGCGGGCAGACGGTCGAGCAAGTGAATGTCGAGACCGAGACGCTGCTGCTCGCCGCCGAGTCGACGAAGAAAGTCGAGCGACTGGCGCTGGATGAGGAAATCGAGCGCGCGGCCAAGCTCTGCGACAGCTCCAAGGCCGCGGTGATGACGATGTTCGGCGATGCGCGCATGGGCCGGGCGATCGACGTAGCGCACGTGGCCGAACTGGTCGACGAGATATCCGCCTCGATCCTACGCCAGCCGAATGCCTTGATCAGCCTGGCGCGGCTCAAACACGCGGACGAGTACACTTACATGCACTCGGTCGCGGTCTGCGCCTTGATGATCGCCCTGGCGCGTCAGCTCGAGTTGAGCGATGAACAGGTCCGCGAGGCGGGCATGGCGGGCTTGCTGCACGACATCGGCAAGATGGCAGTGCCGCAGGAAGTGCTGAACAAGCCAGGCAAACTCAGTGACGCTGAGTTCGAGCTGGTCCGCGGCCACCCGGAAGCCGGGGGCAAGATTCTCCTGGACTGTCATCAGGTCAGTGCGCTGGTGCTGGACGTGTGTCTGCATCACCATGAAAAGGTCGACGGCACAGGTTATCCGCACCGACTCAGTGGTAAACAAATCAGCCTGTTCGCGAAGATGGGCGCGGTCTGTGACGTGTATGACGCGATCACCTCCAATCGTCCCTACAAGGCCGGCTGGGAGCCCGCCGAGTCGATCCGCAAGATGGCCGAGTGGAGCAAGGGGCACTTCGACGAGGCCGTGTTCCAGGCCTTCGTCAGGGCTATCGGCATCTACCCCACCGGTTCGCTGGTACGCCTGCAGAGCGGCCGGCTCGGCGTGGTCCTGGAACAGCATGGGCAGTCGCTGCTGACGCCGAGGGTCAAGGTGTTCTTTTCGGCCACTAGCAAGGTGCCGATTGCCCAGGAGATCATCGACCTGGCCAAATGGGTTGGCCGTGACAAGATCGTCGCGCGGGAATCCGCCGCCACCTGGGGTTTTCGCAATCTGGACGAGATGTGGAGCGGGCAGCCCGCTCGCTAGCGCCCAACCTTTTTTGCTGAACCATCGGCAGCCGAGCCAGTCCTAGTCCGTGAGTTTTTTGACGGAGGAACGCTCGACGTGAAGATTATTGCTGCTTTATTGGCTCTGGTTGCCCTGCCGGCGATGGCCAATCAACCGACCCTCTACGGACGTTACGAATACATCCACCTGCCGCAAATCGGCCAGACCCTGAAAGCCAAGATGGACACCGGCGCGATGACCGCGTCGCTGTCGGCCAAGGATATCGAGCGCTTCGAGCGCAACGGTGAGGACTGGGTGCGTTTTCGCCTGGCCACCGAGAACGCCAGCGACACCTTGTTCGAGCAACCCATCGCGCGCATCGGTGAGATCAAGTCGCGTGCCGAAGAGGGCGGCTCGGCCAGCAGCGCGACCGTGGCCAAGCGCCCGGTGGTCGACATGGAGGTCTGTCTGGGCAATCAGGCGCGCACCATCGAGGTCAACCTCACCGACCGCAGTCACTTCAACTACCCGCTGTTGATCGGTGCCAGTGCCTTGCGCGATTTCGATGCGGCGATTGATCCGGCGGACCGCTACAGCGTTGCTCGTCCGCAGTGCTGAAACCTCCGGTGTTATCTGCGCGCCGTTGCTGGAATGACCGGCAGCGGGCCGCGCGAGTAGTCGGCGTAGTTATTGCTTGATGATGTTCTTTGCCGCCCCTCTCAGGGGGCGCGCTGGACTCGTTGAGGTGTCGCTATGACTGGAGTACTCAAACCGGGTGTACGTGTATTGGAGCGATTCAGCTTCGCGCGTAAGTTTCAGCTGTTGTTCGTGTTGTTCGTGCTGCCGCTGGGCTATGCACTGTGGATGATCACCGCTGATCAATTGTCGCGGTTGAGCCTGATAGACCGAGAGCTTGAGGGTATGCGCGGGGTGCAGGCGCTGGGGGCGGTGCAACAGGAACTGCTTGAGCAGCAGACCTTGATCGCGCGTTGGAAAGGCACCGACGAGCAGGCCGAAAAACTCTTGCATCAACGTGCTGCAGGCCTGGACGAGGCGCTGAAACGGGCCGGTGCGGTGCTGAAAAATAGCTCGTCGAGCCCTATGGCGGTGGAAAAATTCACTGCCTTGCAAGCGTTACGTCCTGAGTTGAGTGTGGCCTCGGTCGGTCAGCTGGCGTTACCGGATGCCGTGCAGCGTTACCAAAAATCCCTGATGCAGTTGACGGTGTTGCGTGAGCAGCTGGTCACCGACAGCGGCTTGACCCTCGACTCGCACCTCGACACCTCGCTGCTCGTAGAGAATCTGAGCGTTACCCTGCCGCT
This sequence comes from Pseudomonas taeanensis MS-3, assembly GCF_000498575.2. Lineage (GTDB taxonomy): Bacteria > Pseudomonadota > Gammaproteobacteria > Pseudomonadales > Pseudomonadaceae > Aquipseudomonas > Aquipseudomonas taeanensis. The sequence continues at coordinate 127,016 of NZ_AWSQ01000001.1, read as the reverse complement.
GATGCTGGAGCGCCTCGGTAGCTTTGTCGCGCATGGCTATGGCGCCGTGTTATCCCAGCGGTTTACCTTGCAAAGCCGCTTGCAAATCGGCGAGTTACGCCGTGGCCTGGAGGAGTCGCTCAATCAATTGATTAAGGCGCAAACCACCTTGGCGCAAGAGTCGCCGCAGGTGATGGTGCAGCTGCAGGGGCCCTTCGCCGAGGCCAGGAAGGGCCTTGAACTGTCGCTGGCCGAGATCGATCGCGACATGTTCGAGGCTAGCCCGATGACAGTCAGTACAGAACAACTGATTCAGCGCACTGACGCTCTAGGTGGAAAATTGCGCGCGCTGCAGCAAGCGCTTTACCAACAGTTCGCCTTGAGCCTGGGCGCCTATCGGCAGAGCCGGGTACTCGATATGACCGAGGTAATCGGCGCCTTTGCCGTGCTCACCCTGTTGGCGCTGTATGTGCTGCTGTGTCTCAACGCTTCGATCAGTCGCAGCACCGCCGGCATCATTGCAGCGGCCCAAGGCCTGCGCGATGGCGACCTGCGGGTGCGCATGCAGGTGCATGGCGAGGATGATCTGGCGGCTATCGCCAGCGCCCTGAACGCTGCGGTCGAGCAGCTGCGCGGCTCCATGCTCGGGGTCAATCAGGAGAGCCAGCAGCTCGACGGTACCGTGCAAACCCTCAGTGCTCAGGCCAGCGAGGCGCTGAATGAAGTGGAACAGCAGCAGGCGCAGATGAGCCAGATCGCCACTGCGGCGACGCAAATGGCCGCCACCGCGCAGAGCGTCGCGCAAAGCTGCGAGCAGGCGGCGGTGGAGGCCGGGCAAACCCGTGAAATCGCCACGCAGAGCAACCAGCGCAGCGTGCGCACCAGCGCCAGCATGCGTCAGCTGAGCAGTCGCTTGGGCGACAGCGCGGCCACCTTGCAGCAGCTGCGCGTGCAGACCGAACAGATCACCCGGGTGGTCGATGTGATCAAGGGCATCGCCGAGCAAACCAACCTGTTGGCACTCAATGCGGCCATCGAGGCAGCGCGTGCCGGCGAGCAGGGCCGCGGCTTTGCCGTGGTCGCCGACGAAGTGCGTAGCCTGTCGCAGCGCACGCAGAACTCCACCGCGGAAATCGCCCAGACCGTCGCCGATCTGCACAAGGTGGTCGGCCAGTCCGTCAGCCTGATGGAAGAGGCGGTCAGTCAAGCCGAGGGCGATGTCGGCAGCGTACTGGCGATGGGCGAAGACCTGGCGGGCATCGTCGAGTCGGTGCAGCGGGTCAGCGATCGCCTGGCACAGATCGCCACCGCTGCCGAGCAACAGGCGGCGACCGCCGATGAGGTCAGCGGCAATATCCAGCAGGTCGACCAGAGCGCCGGTCATCTGCTCGATGGCGCCCAGGCGGTCAGCGCCGCCGCCGAGCAACTGCGCCGAGGCAGTGAGGGACTGACGCAAAACACCGGGCGCTTCCAGTTGGGTTGATGGCCTGATGAAGCCCCCGAGGGCATCCGTAGCCCGGATGCAATCCGGGGCGGACGTCCACCGTGCGAGTGAATTCCTGGATTTCATCCAGGCTACGTTTTGCAGGCCTCATCCTCTGAGCTAAGCGCCCTTGACGCTACGAGTGCCCTGCCGCAGGCTCCTCGGCGAGCCGCTCACCTGCAGGATGCCCATGCCTCATATATTGATCGTCGAAGACGAAGCCGCGATTGCCGACACCCTGATCTACGCCCTGCAGGCCGAGGGGTTCAGCACCCACTGGTTGGGTCTGGCGCAAGCCGGTCTGGATTATCTGCAGCAGCAGCCGGTGGACCTGCTGATTCTCGATGTCGGCCTGCCGGATATCAGCGGGTTCGAGGCCTGTAAACGCCTGCGCCGTTTTTCCGAGGTACCGGTGATCTTCCTCACCGCGCGCGATGCTGAGATCGACCGGGTAGTGGGCTTGGAGATCGGCGCCGACGACTATGTGGTCAAGCCGTTCAGCCCGCGCGAAGTGGCGGCGCGGGTCAAGGCCATCCTCAAGCGCGTAGTGCCGCGCGCCGCCCTCGTGGCCGAGCCGAGTGGGCCTTTCCAGCTGGATGGCGAGCGGGTACAGATTCACTACCACGGCCAGTTGCTCGGCCTCACCCGCCATGAGTTTCGTTTGTTGCAGACCCTGCTCGCCCAGCCCGAACGCGTGTTCAGCCGCGAGCAATTGCTGGACGGTCTGGGGGTGGCCGCCGATGTCGGTTATGAGCGCAATATCGACAGCCATATCAAGAGCTTGCGCGCCAAGTTGCGCGCGGTGGCCGTCGATGCCGAGCCGATCCAGACCCATCGCGGCCTGGGCTACAGCCTGAGGCTGGTTTAATGCCGCTCGGCATTCGTATTTTCCTGGTGTATTTCCTCTTCGTCGGCCTGGCCGGCTGGTTCGTGCTGAGCACGGTGATGGATGAGATCCGCCCCGGCGTGCGCCAGTCCACCGAGGAAACCCTGGTGGATACCGCCAACCTGCTGGCGGAAATCCTCCGTGACGATCTCAGGGACGGCCGCCTGGCACAGAGTCGTCTGCCCGAGCTGCTCAAGGCCTATGGCCAACGCCAGCCGCAGGCCGATATCTGGGGCGTGCAGAAGACCCAGGTCAACCATCGCATCTATGTCACCGATGCCGAGGGCATCGTCCTGCTCGACTCCAGCGGTGGCGCCGTGGGCCAGGACTACTCACGTTGGAACGACGTCTACCGCACCCTGCGCGGTGAGTACGGCGCGCGATCGACCCGCGAGGACCCGAACGATGAGGACTCCTCTGTGATGTACGTGGCGGCGCCGATCATGCAGGGCCAGCAGATCATCGGCGTGGTCTCGGTGGCCAAGCCGAACCGCACCCTGCAGCCCTATATCGAACGTTCGCAGCAACGCCTGGGCTGGCTCGGTGGCGGCCTGATCGGCCTCGGCCTGCTGCTCGGCGGCGTTTTGTCCTGGTGGCTCAGCGCCTCGTTGCGGCGCCTGACCCGCTATGCCCAGGCGGTAAGTGCCGGGCAGCGCGCCGAATTGCCGGCCCTGAGTGGCGGCGAGCTGACGCACCTGGCCGAGGCGGTCGAACGCATGCGCACCGAGCTGGAGGGCAAGGCCTATGTCGAGCGCTACGTACACACCCTGACCCATGAGCTGAAGAGCCCGCTGGCGGCTATTCGCGGCGCCGCCGAACTGCTCGGCGGCGACATGCCGGAAGAGCAGCGGCAGCGTTTCGTCGGCAATATCGAGCAGGAAAGCGCGCGTCTGCAGCAGCTGATCGAGCGCCTGCTGCACCTGGCCCAGGTCGAGCAGCGCCAGGGCCTGGACGAGCAGGTGGCTGTAGCGCTGCAGCCGCTGGTCGAGTCTCTCTTGCAGGGGCAAATGGCGCGTATCGAGCGCGCCGGGCTACGGGTCGAGAACCTGATTCCTCAAACTTTATCCGTTCGTGGCGAACGCTTCCTGCTGCGTCAGGCCCTGAGCAACCTGCTGGATAACGCCCTCGACTTCACCCCGCGTGGCGGCCTGATCCGCCTTGCTGCCAATGCCAGCGGCGAGCTGATCGACGTTCGAGTATTCAACCAGGGCGAGCCGATTCCCGACTACGCCCTGGGCCGCCTGTGCGAGCGCTTCTACTCGCTGCCGCGTCCGGCCAGTGGGCGCAAGAGCACTGGCCTGGGGCTGAACTTCGTCCGGGAGGTGGCCCTGTTGCACAGCGGCGAGTTGGCGCTGAGTAATGTCGAGGGCGGCGTTGAAGTGCGCCTCAGCCTACCGCGCGCTTAATCAAAGTAGCCCGGATGCAATCCGGGGAAGTAGGCCAGGCGCTGCCAGGTCCCGGACTGCATCCGGGCTGGCAACTGCCAGATAGACCTGCGGCATGCCTACCCTGCGGGTTCATTTAGTCGCTTGAGCATAAACGCTGCGGTCGCCGGGCAAAGCCCGGAAAACTGTTGGGTCGCGGCGATCGCGGCTGGGGCCGCTTCGCGTTCGGCGAGGCAGTAGCCGCGTTGTGCAAAAAAGCCCTCGGCCGTTGTTGTCAGTAGGTAGACGGCTTGCACGCCATGAGCCACGGCAAACTGTTCGGCATACACCAGCAATGCGTCGCCCAGCGCCTTACCCCGCGCGAAGTCGGCCACGGCGAGAGAACGCAACAGTGCATCCGGCCCATGCATTTCGACACCCACGAGACCTGCAAGGCGGCCGTCAACCTGACAGCCAAACAGGTGCAGGGAGGTCACAGGGGCCTGAAGATCTTCTGTTGGCAAGTGACAGGCCGCGAGTAACTGCTGCGCTTGGTGGTTGAATTCAATGGCTTGTATTTCGACGTTCATCTGGGCAAGTACTCGAGTTGAGCCGTTACTGCGTAGTGCATCACGCGGGTTAGACTGCTAGTCAGGGTTCGGCGGCCTTTGAATTTGCCTCAGCCACAGCCACTCAGAGTGCCAGAGTGGTGAATTTCCGGGTGGGGTAGTGGCTGATGGGTAATCGGTATAGCCGTTTTATCGATCGGCCGCCGCAGGTGTGATTTGATTTTTCCGGCATCTCACTGAGTTGATGCATCAGGCTTCGACGGCCATCAGTTGCCCTGTCCAGCCGTGCGGGTCTTTTGTCGCCATCACCAGATAACTGCCCGCACCGGGAGCTTCAACTACCAGCGACCCATCGGCGGACCAGATCGCACTTCGTCCTGCCGACACGTAAGGCCCGGCAGGCCCGGCGTGGTTGGCCATCAGCGTGGTCATGCAGTAGCGGGCTGCATAACGCTGCAGGTTGGCGGAGTCCTGCGGATAGCCGGCCTGGGACAGCAACACGCCAGCCAGATACAGGGAGGCGCCCGCGTTGGCAGCATCACGGGCGTGCTGTTCGTGGGTGGTGTCGGCGCAGATCGCCAAACTGAACGACTCGCCCTTCACTCGATGGAGTTTGGCTCCGCGGTCTCCTTGAGTCGCGAAGGCAACTTCGCTGGCGTCCAGGTACTGCTTGCAATAAACCGTTACGCGGCCATCGGGGAAGCAGCTGATGGCGCCGATATAGGGTAGCGGCGAGTCGCTGATGATGGGCGCGCCGAGCACCACCGTCATGCTGTGGGCGCGGGCAAGGTGGCGAATCGGGGCTAGCAGCCCATCGTCAGGTTGCACCGTGCAATTGCTTAGTTGCGCCAGCTCATAGCCGCTGAGCGATAGCTCGGGAAACACCAGAATATCGACAGCGGCCTCGGCCGCCGCCTGGATAAAGCGGCAGTGAATCTCGAGGTTGGTGGCGAGGTCGCCGGGAACCGAGGGTGACTGTGCGGCAGCAATGCGCATGGCTGACACTCCAAATGTTGAGCCGTCCGGGGTCGTTTTTCGCGTATGCCGGCTTCCAACGCCTTGGTGTGCGGCGTCGGATGCGCGGGTGCTCAGGCCGGTTGATGGCGTTCAGGTTCGACCTCATGCACAAAGCGGCTGTAGATATCTCGCGGTGGCGCCAGTGACAGCTGCGCCATGATCCTGCCTACCGCGCCGCGGTGGTAACCACTGTGGGTGACTATATGCATCAGCATCTCCTCGCGGCTCATGCGCCCGCTGTCGCCGTCGACAAAGGTGAAGGCAATGATTTCGCCTAGCTGCTCGGCGCTCAAGCCGGCGACATAGTCCAGATACCAGCGGTCGGTGCTCTGCACCGCCTGCTGCAGCGCCTCGAGGGTTGGTGTTTGCTCGGTATTGGTGGCCGTGTACGCGTGCGGCAGGCCCTGCAGGTTGGCGACGAAGATGCGCTCGACCACATGGATATGGTTGAGGATGCGCAGGGCAGCATGCAGTTCGGCTTGCTGGGCGTGCGGATCGAGCCGTTGCAGTTCGCTGAGCAACTCCCGGTTGGCCCAGGCGTTGTAGTGCAGCAGGGAAGTCAGCAAGCTGGCAGTGCTCATGGTGTTTTCGCAGTGGCGGCCGAGCTGACGGGGACAGGGCCGTCCTTGCTCAGGGCTTTGACCACCAGATAGAGCAGCGGGCCGACGGACACGAACACCGCGGTCAGCAGCAGGAACGGCAGCAGGTAGGTCAGCGACTTGCCGCGCGCCTTGGCATCGGCATACATCCAGACGCAGGCCAGGGTCGCCATAATGTACAGGTCGATCACTACCTGGGCGGTATCGGCGCTGGCCATCAGCTGCAGGCCGAACTGCAGCAGGGACTGTTCGGCCTGCAGCATGACGTGGAGGGTGTAGGCGCAGAAGGCGATCAATGTGATCAGCGGGAGTGCGATTTTTTTCATAGTACCGTCCATGGTTGTGCTGGGTGCGAATGTGCCGCGCGGCGATGTTGTTTGGCAAGCACTGCGGCCGACACTGCAGCGCTTGAGCAGGGCCACGACGCTTGGCTGCGGCTTGCCCAAGTCGGCGCCTCACTCAGGCCTTACAGCAGCAACACGCTGGCCAGGCCGAGGAAGGCGAAGAAACCGACGATATCGGTCACCGTGGTGAGAATCACGCTGCCGGCCAGGGCCGGGTCGATGCCCATGCGGTCGAGAATCAGCGGGATGGCCCAGCCCGCGAGTGCGGCGCAGAGCAGGTTGATCAGAATCGCGCTGCCCAGCACTGCGCCCAATCCCCAGTTGCCGAACCAGGCCACGGCCAGCAAGGCGATGACCACGGCCCACAACAGGCCATTGAGGATAGAAACCCCCAGCTCGCGGTTGAGCAGGATGCGGATGTTGCCTTTCTGCACCTGACCCAGGGCCAGGCCACGGATGACCAGGGTCAGGGTCTGGCTGCCGGCGATGCCGCCCATGCTCGCCACTATGGGCATCAGCACGGCGAGCGCGACCAGTTGCTCGAGGGTGGCCTGGAACAGGCCGATCACCCAGGCGGCGCTGAAGGCGGTGATCAGGTTGATGCCCAGCCATACCGCGCGCCGGCGTGAGCTGACCAGCACGGGGGCGAACATGTCGGCTTCGTCATCGAGACCGGCCATGTGCATCAGGGCGCGATCCGAGTCTTCGCGAATCAGGTCGACCACGTCATCCACGGTGATACGGCCAATCACCCGGTTGTGTTCATCCACCACCGGGGCGGAGAGCAGGTCGTGGTCCTGGAACAGCCGGGCTACATCGCTGCCCTCGGTGGTGACCGCAATGCCGGCGATATCGGCATCCAGCACGTCGGCGACGGCGCGATCCAGGTCGGCGGTGACCAGGGTGCTCAGGCGTAGTCCGCCCTGATAATGGCCTTTGCGGTCGACCACCATGAGCATGTCGGTGTGCGCCGGCAGCGTTTCCAGCAAGCGCAGATAGCGCAGCACGGTGCTGACTTTGACGTCGGCACGGATCTGGATGGCGTCGGCGTCCATCAAGCCGCCGGCCGAGTCCTCCGGGTAGGCCAGCATCGACTCAAGTTGTTTGCGCTGGCTGGCGCTGCTGGCGCGCAACAGTTTATTGCCCAGGTCACTGGGTAAGGTCTGGATCAGGTCGACGCGGTCATCCAACTCCAGGTGCTGGGCCGAGGCGATCAGGTCTTCGAGATCAAGCTCGAGCGCCAGGGCGACCCGGATCTCATCGTGAAGATAGGTCAGGATTCTGCCGGCGCGCTCGGTCTCGACCATGCTCCAGACGCTCAGGCGCTCCACCGGCGGCAGTGCCTCGAGCAGGCCGGCGACCTTGGCCGGGTGCATGCGGTGCAGAATTTTACCCACGCGCTTGAGCTTCTTGTGGCTCAGGGCGATGCGGATGGCTTCCAGGTGATTGAGATTGCTCAGGCCTGGCTCCTGTCCGGGCTCTGGCTGGGGTTGCGCTATCTCCGCCGAATCGCCCACCAGTTGGCCAATCAGCCGGACGTTCAGGTGTGGCAGGATGCGCCCTTCGAGTGCCGGATCAATCTGTTGCCATAGCGCCATGCGCTGTTCGACGTCGAGCAACTCGAGCATGGCGGAGATCTTGGCCGGATGCATGCGGCTCAGCAGTTTGCGCGCGCGCTTGTTTTTCCCGGTTTGGATCGCCTGGATGATCTGTTCGCTGTCGGTGCGGGAACGGGCGTCTTCGGTGTGGCGAGCGTCAGGGTCGGTCGAATTCATAGTGGCCAGGGTAGTGCAAGAGACAGGGTGGGTTACAACAGACTCAGGAGCCAGGCGAGGCTGACGCAGGTTGTGCGCATCGACTCAGTTCGTTGTGCTGCTGCCAGCCTGCGAGTCCGGGGGGCTGCGGTCAAGTGGGCAGTTGCCCGCCAATTGGCCGGTTAGCCAGAAATTCATGCCCCCTCGGCTATCCTCAATGATGCTGTAGTGCGACGTGTCCACCTTAGTCCGAATCACCAGCGCAGGAGCCATTGCATGAAAACAGTCGCCGAGATCCTGAGATCCAAGCAGCACGCCGCCGTCTACAGTGTCAGCCCCTCCGCATCGGTACTCGATGCGATTAGCCTGATGGCCGAAAAGGGTATCGGGGCGCTGGTGGTGCTGGACGGCAATCGTCTGGCGGGCATCGTCAGTGAGCGTGACTACGTACGCAAAGTAGAGCTGCTGGAGCGCTCGGCCTTCAGCGCCAAGGTCAGCGACATTATGACCGCTGAAGTGATCACCATCGGCCCGCGTGACACTTCCCAGCATTGCCTGCAACTGATGACCGACCGCCATCTGCGCCACCTGCCGGTACTGGCCGAGGGCGAGTTGATCGGCCTGTTGTCGATCGGCGACCTGGTCAAGGAAACCATCGCCGAGCAGGCTGGCCTGATCCAGCAACTGGAACAGTACATCCGCGGCGAGTAGCTCAGGGGCAGGCCGCTGCTGCGGCGCCAGGGGCGCCCGGCCATCCTGTCGGTTGAGCCCCGGTCCGCCACTCGGTGTTCGTGCATGGCCGTGGCGCCTCTGGGCTGAGTAACGGCTGCTCCGAGCGGGCGGCCCGTCTGGCGCAGCGCTCAATCTCCATCCAATTCCCACAGTCCCTCCATCAAGTCCCCATGGCGGCCGCGCAGACTCTTGCCATGTTCAGTCGAAATGGAGAGTCATCCCATGAACCGCATCCTGGTTTTCAAGTTGGGCGCTATTGCCTTGTTGATTCTGTTGTTGCTGATTCCCCTGTCGATGATCGGTGGCCTGGTCAGCGAGCGGCAGTCTCAGCGTGAGGGCGTGCTGCAGGATATTGCCCGCAGCTCCAGCTATCGCCAGCAGCTCACCGGGCCGATTCTGGTGATGCCTTACACCAAGGTCTGGCATGAATGGAAAACCCACGACAAGACCGGCGAACGTTATCAGGAGGAGCGGCAGTCTCGCGGGCGCCTGTACTTCTTGCCGGAGCGCTTCGTGCTCAATGGCAAGGTCGCGACCGAGTTGCGTGCGCGCGGGATTTACCAGGCGTTGCTCTATCGCAGCGATAACCAGGTCAGTGGCGCGTTCAAGTTGCCCGCGCGCCTGGGCCTGGGCGATGACCTGGGTTTTTACCGTTTTCAGGCGCCTTTTCTCTCGGTGGGCATCAGCGATGTGCGTGGCATCAGCAATGACCTGCAGTTGCGCCTGAATGGCACGACCCTGAGCTTCGCTCCGGGCTCGGGCGATGAACGTTTCGGCAGCGGCGTGCATGCGCCTCTGCCGGCGCTGGATAGCCAGGGCGGACAAGTGCTGGAGTTCGCCTTCGACCTCAAGTTGCAGGGCACCGAGCAGCTCAGCGTGACCCCGGTGGGCCGCGACAGCCGCGTCGAGTTGAGCTCCGACTGGCCGCACCCCAGCTTCGTCGGTGAATACCTGCCGAGCCAGCGTGAAGTCAGCGCGCAAGGGTTCAAGGCGCACTGGCAGACCAGCTTCTTCGCTACCAACCTGGAACAGGCGCTGCAGGACTGCGTGCGCAAGAACAGTTGCCAGGGGCTGACGGCGCGTAACTTCGGGGTGAGTTTCGTCGACCCGGTGGATCAGTACCTGAAGACCGAACGGGCGATCAAATATGCATTGCTGTTTATCGGCCTGACCTTCGCGGTGTTCTTCCTTTTCGAGGTACTCAAACGCCTGGCGGTGCACCCGGTGCAGTACGGCCTGGTGGGGATGTCGCTGGCGCTGTTCTACCTGCTGTTGCTGTCGCTGTCCGAACACCTGGATTTTGCCACGGCCTATGCCATCTCGGCGCTCGCCAGCGTGGCGCTGATCGGCTTCTACGTCAGCCATGTGTTGCACAGCTGGCTGCGCGGCAGCGCTTTCGGCGCCTTGTTGGCAGCGCTCTACGGTCTGCTGTTCGGCCTGCTCAGCGCCGAGGACTACGCCTTGCTGATGGGCTCGCTGCTGGTCTTCGGCGTGCTCGGCAGTGTGATGGTGCTGACCCGCAAACTCGACTGGTACGGCGTCGGCAAGCCCGGCGTCATGCCAGTCAGCGACAGTCAGTGAGTCCACACATGAGAGTAGCGGGCGTGGCCAGCACGCCCGCTCTGGAGGGGAAGAGGATGCGAGTATTACTGCGGTTTGGTGCCTGCTTCGCCTTGGGCCTGGTGGTCGCCGTGTTGGCCCTGATTGCCCTGATGTTTTTCGGCCTGTTCGACGTGATCGACGGCCTGCTGCTCAGCGGTAAGCCGTTGGCACACCTCAGCCTGATCCTGTTGCCGGAGCCCTTCTGGGTCGCGCTGAGCGGCCTGGCGGATGCAGCGCAGAGTGCTGCGCTGCATTCCTTCCTGTCGCTGTGCGCCGGCCTGGGGCAGTGCGCGCTGCTGTTGGCGGCGGGCTTCTATCGTCTGTGGTATCGGCGATGAGCGGGCATGTCGGACTGCGCGAGGACGCCCGGACCGGTGCGCGGCTGGCGTTGCGGATTGCCCGACTGTTCCCGCGCCAGCGTGAGCAAGCCCGGCCCGCCCACACGTCTGCAGGTGGCCTGAGCGCTGCGCTTAAACCGGCGGCTGGGTGCTGAGCATCGACGGCCGCTGGCTGACCTCGGCATACCAGCCGGCCAGTTGCGGGTAGCGCTGGCGCCAGCCCAGTTCGGCCTGGCGCAAATCCAGGTAGCCGAGGGCGCAGGCCAGGCCGATGGCGGCGATATCGAAGTGGCAACTCAGCTCGGCGATGGCCTGCTCCTCGAACTGTTGCAGGCTGCGCTCGATCTTCTCCCGCTGGGCGTGCTGCCACTCAGGCCAGCGCTTGTCCTCGGGGCGTAGTGCAGACTCGTAGCGCATCGATACGGCGGCATCGAGAATCGCATCGGCCAACGCGGCCAGGGTCAGGCGTCGCCAGCGTGGGCTACCGCTCGCGGGGATCAGCGGCTCGCCGACGTGCTGCTGGTCGAGATAGTCGAGAATCACCCGGCTGTCGAACAACACATTGCCGTCGGCCAGACGCAGGGCGGGGATTTTGCCGGCAGGATTCTGCGCGTTCAGCTCGGCGCTCGGGTTGACGGGCGTCAGCTGCACCTCCTTGAGGGCGACGCGGTCGAGCTGCCCGGTCTCGTGCAGCAGCACCCGGACCTTGCGGGCGAAGGGCGACATGGGGGAGTGGAACAGGGTCATGCTGGCGCTGGGCATAGTGCCTCCTCAGTAACGAATGACCACCAGCCTATCAGTCCCCGACTCGGCGCCCCAGAGCTCGCCGCGGCGGCCGAGGATCTGCCGCACATTGGCATTGCTCCGGTCACTGGGAAAGCGCTCGAACTGCTCGCGCTCAGGGTCGAAACGCAGGATGGCGTTGCTCGAGAAATCCGACAGCCAGACTTGATCCTGCTCGTCGACATAGAGCGCATAGGGGCTTGGCCGCTCACCGGGCAGCGACCAGCTTTGCCAGCGCTGTTCACTAGGGTGGTAGCGGCTGAGCTGACCGCTGTTCCATTCGCTGACCCAGAGCGCGCCGTGCGAGTCGCTCCAGATGCGTCGTGCGCCCTGGTCGGCAGTGGGGGGGTGGATCACCGTGGCCGCGCCGCTGATGGGGTCGATCCGGGCGATGTGGCTGGAGGCCAGCGAGGCGTACCAGACTGCGCCGTCCGGGGTCACGGCAATTCCGTAGGGGCCGCGTCCGAGCGGCGCCGCCCAGGTTTCGACCAGCTGTGTGGCGGGGTCGAGGCGCCCGTAGACGCCGTTCTGCCCGGTAAACCACAGCTGGCCGTGAGGGTCGAATACTGCGGTATTCAGGTTGGCATTGGCGGCATGGGCGGGCAGCGGGAAACGCGTGACTTCGAGACTATCGGCGTCCACCCGGACCAGGGCGTTGAGGCCGCTGTCGGTGACCCAGGCCGCGCCTTGCGGACCGACTATCACGCCATGCGGCGCCGAGCCGGTACCCAGTGGCACCTGTTCGGCCTGGCCGGTCTGTGGGTCGAGGCGGCCCAGTGCGCCCTGGCGCTGGGCGGTGTACCACACCCGGCCATCGGCTGCCGGAGCCACGTCATGCGGGCCAGAGCCCGGCGGCAGTGGGTAGTACTGCACCTGAGCGGCCAGGGTCGGCAGGCCCGTAAGGCTGAGCAGCAAGGTTAGACAGAGGGCGAGAGGGTGGCTCATGAGCGGTCTCCACAACCGGGCAGGGGGCTGATGACGAAGGGCTGGTCCGGATATTCAGCATAGTCACCCAGGGATGTAATGTCGGCGGCGCCGACGATTTCCCTGTGATCGCGGTTTGCGCATTCGACCTTGGTCGAGGGCGGCGTTCTGCGCGGCTTCAGGAACTAGCGCCTGCAGGCCCCTGTTTCTGCGCTATAGCCTGACTTCGCGGGAGCCTCATAGAGCTGCATTCGACCAAGGTCGCACTGGTAGTTGAGCGTGGGACTGCTAAGTTCCAATGGTCAAAACTACAAAAACAATGAGGAGTCCCTCACATGTCCGCTTCCAAGCAAGAGGCTGCAAAAGCCTACTGGAAAGATAACCTGCGGCTGATGTTGACGCTGCTGGCCATCTGGTTCGCAGTGTCATTCGGCGCCGGAATTCTGTTCGTCGAGCAGCTCAACCATATTCAGTTCTTCGGGTTCCCTCTGGGCTTCTGGTTTGCTCAGCAGGGGTCAATCTATGTGTTTGTCCTAATGATTTTCTTCTACGTCTGGAAGATGAATCAGTACGACCGCAAACACGACGTCCACGAAGAATAAGGCGGCGAACATGGATACCCAAACTCTGATCTATCTGTTCGTCGGCGCGACCTTCGCGCTGTACATCGGCATCGCCATCTGGACCCGGGCCGGCTCCACCAGCGAATATTACGTCGCCAGCAAGGGTGTGCACCCGATCCTCAACGGCATGGCCACCGGCGCCGACTGGATGTCCGCGGCGTCGTTCATCTCCATGGCGGGGATCATCTCCTTCGTCGGCCTCGACGGTAGCGTCTACCTGATGGGCTGGACCGGTGGTTACGTGCTCCTGGCCATGTGTCTGGCGCCCTACCTGCGCAAGTTTGGCAAGTTCACCGTGCCGGACTTCATCGGCGAGCGTTACTACTCGCAGACCGCGCGTCTGGTGGCAGTGATCTGCGTGATCTTCATCTCCTTCACCTACGTGGCCGGGCAGATGCGCGGCGTCGGTATCGTCTTCTCTCGCTACCTGGAAGTGGACATCAACGTCGGTGTGATCATCGGCATGTGCATCGTGTTCTTCTACTCCGTTCTCGGCGGCATGAAGGGCATCACCTACACCCAGGTGGCGCAGTACTGTGTGATGATCTTCGCCTATATGGTGCCGGCGATTTACATCTCGATGATGATCACCGGCAACCCGATCCCGCAGCTGGGCTTCGGCAGCGAAGTTATCGGTACCGGTCAGTCGGTGCTCGAACGACTCAACGGACTGAGCACTGAGCTGGGCTTCGACACCTACACCGATGGCAAGAAGTCGACCATCGACGTGTTCTTCATCACCATGGCGTTGATGGTCGGCACCGCCGGTCTGCCGCACGTGATCGTACGCTTCTTCACCACCCCGACTGTGCGTGCGGCGCGTCTGTCCGCCGGTTATGCCCTGCTGTTTATCGCCATTCTCTACACCACCGCGCCGGCCATCGCCGCCTTTGCCCGTACCAACCTGCTGACCAGCATTCCTGGCATCAGCTACACCGAGGCGCCGCAGTGGGTGAGCAACTGGGAGAAGTCCGGCCTGATCGCCTGGCTGGACAAGAACGGTGACGGCAAGATCCAGTACGGCCCAGGTGCTCCGTTCGTTGGTGCGCCTACCTTCGCCGCCGAGCGTGGGGCCAATGGCGAGCGTGTGGTGACCAACGCACCGACTGAAGCGGCCACCGAGCTGTATGTGGATCGCGACATCATGGTGCTGGCCAACCCGGAAATCGCCGGTCTGCCGGGCTGGGTGATCGCCTTGATCGCCGCGGGTGGTCTGGCGGCTGCACTGTCGACTGCAGCAGGCTTGCTGTTGGTGATTTCGACCTCGATCTCGCATGACCTGCTCAAGAGCAACCTGATGCCCAACATCAGCGAGAAGAAGGAACTGCTGGCCGCACGTTTTGCAGCAGGTGTGGCGGTACTGGTTGCCGGCCTGTTCGGTATCTACCCGCCGGCCTTCGTGGCGCAGGTGGTGGCGTTCGCTTTCGGCCTGGCGGCAGCCTCGTTCTTCCCGGCCATCGTCATGGGGATTTTCTCCAAGAAGATGAACAAAGAAGGCGCGATCGCTGGCATGGTGGTCGGTCTGGCCTTCACCTTCAGCTATATCGTCTACTACAAGTTCATCTTCCCGACTGCAGGGCCTGCTGACTGGTGGTTCGGTATCTCCCCTGAGGGCATCGGTACCCTGGGCATGATCTTCAACTTTATCGCTGCAATCGCAGTGGCCAAGATCACTGCCGCACCGCCGGAGCATATCCAGCACATCATCGAAGACATCCGCATTCCCCGCGGTGCCGGTGCTGCCATCGATCACTAAGCGCTAAGCGCAACAAGGTCAACAACGCCCCGGAAACGGGGCGTTGTCGTTTCTGCTCTGGCCTGTTGTCGGAGTCGACGTCTGTGCAGTATTCGCGTGCTCGGGGCGCCACCGGGCCTGTTTGTTGTGCAGGGGAGCTGTTCATATAGAGCTGCAGAAGCTAGAGCTGCAGAGGCGGGGCGCCCGCGAGGTGCCAGCAGCTTCGGTCTGTACGAAAAATAGCCAGTGCAAGCAAGGCCTCGCAGGCTATGGGGTGGATGGTTCAGGGCACAGCTTATCCACAGCTCAGCGCACAGTTATTGTGTTTAAGTGGATAGTTATCCTGTTGATCTGGTTCAAAAAATAACCAGTTTAGGGCAGCCGTGGTGTGGCTTGGGCTGCGTCACTGTCTGTACAGCTTATCCACAGCGCCATCCACCGGCTTTGTGGGTAAAGGCGTCGAGCAGCCAGGACCAGGATTGCGCCAGGTCGGGAAGCAAGCAGCCCAATCCTTAGCGTTAACAACCTCGCTCGGTCGACCTAGGCTTTGGCCTGCAGGGCCTGAGTTTCAGGGACTGGGCGGGGGAGCAGGCCGTTGAAAAACTACTGCGCTAGGCTTTTCAACGGTCTGCTAGAGCGAGTGTGCCTGCTGTCGTCTGCGCCAGCCGGCCAGGCCCTGCTCCAGGGCCAGCAGGCTGTCGAACTGTTGCTGGCGCGCGCGGCTGAACAGGATCAGCGCCAGCTCGGCGGTGACCAGGGCGTCGGCGCTGGCGTGGTGGCGTTGTTGCACCTGCAGGCCGAAGTAGTCGGTCCAGTCGTCCAGGCCCCCCTGTTGGATATTGGCTTGCGGGCAGAGCAGCGGCGCCAGTTCGGCGGCGTCGAAGAAGGGATGGCGCAGGCGATAACCGAGGGTCTGCTTCAACGCCCGGCCGAGCATGCGCTGATCGAATCCGGCATGAAAGGCCAGCAGTGGGCTGTCGCCGAGAAACTCCATGAAGCCCAGCAGCGCCTCGGCCGGGGCAATGCCCGCGGCGATGGCACTGGGGGCCAGACCGTGGATCAGCACGCTGGCGCTGACTTGATGGTCGTGGCGCTGCAGGGTGCACTCGAACTGCTGACCGAGGTCGATGGCACCCTGCTCGATGACCACGGCGCCAATCGACAGGACCTGATCGCGGCGCATATCCAGGCCGCTGGTTTCCAGGTCGATCACCACCAGGCGCTGTTGGTTTAACGCTGTGTCGTCGAGCGCAGCGGCAGTGGGCAGGTGCTCGCAGCGCTGGCGCTGCTGCTCGGTCAGTTGCGGGGTGCGGCCGGTCAACCAGCTTAATGCGTTCATAGTTGGTAGCGTAACGCCAGGCTGCTTTGCAGACGCTGGGCCTGACGGAAGGATTCGCGCAGGATGCGCCGGTCCAGGTGGTTGAGACGGTCGGGATCGAGGCGGTTGGAGTAGGGCAACTGCTGCCGCGCTTGCAGCTGATGTTGTTGCATGCGGGTTTGCTGGATGAAGTGATAGGCCTCCTCGTAGGCGGCGCCATCGAGCGCCTCAATCACCCCTTTGTCGATCAGTTCGCGCAGCCGCTCCAGGGTGTTACAGGTCTCGACGCCGTGGGCCAGGGCAAGCAGGCGGGCGCCGTCGACGAAGGGCGTGAGGCCCTGCACCTTGAGGTCCAGGGTGTGTTTCTCGGCGCCTGTACGGGCCACCACAAAGTCGCGGAAGCGCCCGACCGGTGGACGCTGGCGCAGGGCGTTTTCGGCCATCATGCGCTGGAACAGGCTGTTGCCGGCGATCTGCTTGAACAATGTCTGGCGCACTTGTTCACAGCCTTGGGAGTCACCCCAGACCACGCGCAAGTCGAAGTAGATGCTCGAGGCCAGCAGGTTTTCCGGGGTGGCTTCGTGGATGAAACTGGTGAAGCGTCGCGTCCATTCCTGGCGTGACAGGCACAGCTCTGGATTACCCGCCATGATGTTGCCCTTGCACAGGGTAAAGTCGCACTGGGCCAGGCGTTGGTTGATCTCGACGGCCACTGGCAGCAGGCGCCGGCGCATGTCCGCGGTTTCAGTTGCGTCCTTGGCCTCGAACAGGATGCCGTTGTCCTGATCGGTGTGCAGGGTCTGTTCGCGGCGCCCCTCGCTACCAAAGCACAGCCAGGTGAACGGCACGCCGGGGTCGCCGAGGTCTTCCAGAGTCAGCTCGATCACCCGGCACACGGTGTGGTCGTTGAGCAGGGTGATGAGGTGAGTGATCTGGGTCGAACTGGCACCGTGGGCGAGCATGCGATCGACCAGCTGACGGATGTCGCTGCGCAGCGCAGCCAGGGTTTCGACCTTGCCGGCGTGGCGGATGGTACGTGCCAGGTGCACCAGGTCAATGCGTTGCAAGGAGAACAGGTCGCGCTCGGAGACCACTCCGCTCAGGCGCCCCCGTTCAACCAGGCAGACATGGGCGATGTGCCGTTCGGTCATGGCAATCGCCGCATCGAACGCGCTTGCGTCCGGTGGCAGGTGGAACGGTTCAGGTGTCATCAGGCTGTCGATCGGCTGATCCAGTGAGTTGCCCGCAGCGACTACCCGACGCAGGTCGCGCAGGGTGAAGATCCCCAAAGGTTTATGTGCCGGATCGACGATGACGATGCTGCCGACATGCTGCTCGTGCATCAACTTGACCGCTTCGCGCAGTGCGGTATTGGGTGTACAGCTGATCGGCTGGCGCATGGCCAATTCGCCCAGGGGGGTGTCCAGTGAGTACTGCGCGCCGAGGGTTTCCACGGCGTTCAGCTGCACCCGTTGATTGACCTGGTCGAGCAGGCTGCTGACGCCACGCAGGGCGAAATCGCGCAACGGATTGGATAGGGCGAAGAGCTTGATGAAGGCCGGCTTGCTCAGCAGCAGGCAGAAGGTGTCTTCGGCGGCCAGATGTTCGGTGCGGGTGGCGCGATCGCCGATCAGGGCGGCCAAGGGGAAGCACTCGCCACTGGTGATTTCAAAGGTGGTCTCGCTGCCACGTCTGGCCGAGTGCGGTCGTTCACCGTGCACCCGTCCCTGCTTGACGATGTAGAAGTGTTCGACCGGGCCATCGTCTGGCTTGATGATGCTTTCGCCCTGGCCGTAAAAGCGCAGCTGACAGTGCTCCACCAGGTAGGCCAGGTGGGCGCTGTCCATCTGATTGAACGGCGGGAATTTTTGCAGAAACTCCATGGTGCCGTGGATGTTCTGCAGCACCGCCGTCTTGCCGGCCTCGGCGAAGGCGTCCGTTTTGCTCATGTCTGTCTCGGCGGTTCTCGGAACAACTATGGTCGGCCGCATGCGGGCCCTTGCACATTGGACGTAAGTCTAGAGCATAAAAAAACCGCCCCGAAGGGCGGCTCTTTCAATGCTGCAGCGCGGAATTACAAGCCGTTCTTGGCCTTGCTCTTTGCCTTGAACTCGCGGCGACGGCGGTGCAGGACCGGCTCGGTGTAGCCGTTCGGCTGCTTGGCACCTTCGACCACCAGCTCCAGGGCAGCCTGGAAGGCGATGTTGCTGTCGAAGTCTGGCGCCATCGGGCGGTACAGCGGGTCGCCCGCGTTCTGCCGGTCGACCACCGGAGCCATGCGCTTGAGGCTGGCAACGATCTGCTCTTCACTGGCGATGCCGTGGCGCAGCCAGTTGGCCAGCAGCTGGCTGGAGATGCGCAGGGTGGCGCGGTCTTCCATCAGGCCGACATCGTTGATGTCCGGCACCTTGGAGCAACCGACGCCGTGGTCGATCCAGCGCACCACGTAGCCAAGGATGCCCTGGGCGTTGTTGTCCAGTTCGTTCTGGATCTCCTCGGCGCTCCAGTTGGTATCGGCGGCCAGCGGGATGCTCAGGATGGCGTCCAGCGAGGCCGGGGGGCGCTTGGCCAACTCGGCCTGACGGGCGAACACGTCGATCTGGTGGTAGTGCAGGGCGTGCAGGGTGGCCGCGGTGGGCGACGGTACCCAGGCGGTGTTGGCACCGGACTGCGGGTGAGCGATTTTCTGCTCGAGCATCGCCGCCATAAGGTCCGGCATGGCCCACATGCCCTTGCCGATCTGCGCGCGGCCTTGCAGGCCGGTGGCCAGTCCGACGTCGACGTTATTGTTCTCGTAGGCGGCGATCCACTGCTCACCTTTCATGGCCGCTTTGCGCACCATGGCGCCAGCTTCCATGGAAGTGTGGATTTCGTCACCGGTGCGGTCGAGGAAGCCGGTGTTGATAAACACCACGCGCTCGCTGGCGGCCTTGATGCAGGCTTTCAGGTTGACGGTGGTGCGCCGCTCCTCATCCATGATCCCGACTTTCAGGGTGTTGCGCGGCAGGCCGAGGACGTCTTCGACGCGGCCGAACAGCTCGTTGGTGAACGCCGCTTCTGCCGGGCCGTGCATCTTCGGCTTGACGATGTACACCGAGCCGGTGCGGGTGTTGTGGCGGCTGGTGTTGCCATTGAGGTTGTGAATGGCGATCAGGCTGGTCAGCAGACCGTCCATGATGCCTTCCGGAACCTCGAAGCCTTGACTGTCGACGATGGCATCGATGGTCATCAGGTGACCGACGTTGCGCACGAACAGCAGGGAGCGCCCATGCAGAGTCAGCTCGCCACCGTCGGTCTGGGTATAGACCCGGTCCGGGTTCATGGTGCGGGTGAAGGTGGTGCCACCCTTGCTCACGGTTTCGGCCAGGTCGCCCTTCATCAGGCCCAGCCAGTTGCGATAGACCACGACTTTGTCATCGGCATCGACTGCGGCAACCGAATCTTCGCAGTCCATGATGGTGGTCAGCGCGGCTTCCATCAGCACGTCTTTGACCCCGGCGGCATCGGTGCTGCCGATCGGGCTACCGGCGTCGATCTGGATTTCGAAATGCAAGCCGTTTTGCTTGAGTAGCACGGCGATCGGTGCATGGGTGTCGCCCTGGAAACCGATCAACTGGGCGTCGTCCTGCAGGCCGCTGTTGCTGCCGCCTTTGAGGCTGACCACCAGCTTGCCGCCTTCGATGCGATAGCCGGTGGAGTCGACGTGGGAGCCGGCCGCCAGCGGCGCAGCCTGGTCGAGGAAGGCGCGGGCGAAGGCAATCACCTTGTCACCACGGACCTTGTTGTAGCCCTTGCCTTTCTCGGCGCCGCCTTCTTCGCTGATCACATCGGTGCCGTACAGGGCATCGTACAGCGAGCCCCAGCGTGCGTTGGAGGCGTTCAGGGCGAAGCGCGCGTTCATTACTGGTACAACCAGCTGCGGGCCGGCCAGGCGGGCGATTTCTTCGTCGACATTGGCGGTGGTCGCCTGGAAGTCAGCCGGTTCCGGCAACAGGTAGCCGATCTCCTGCAGGAAGGCTTTATAGGCTGCCGCATCGTGGGCCTGGCCGGCGCGGGCCTGGTGCCAGCTGTCGATCAGAGCCTGAATTTCGTCGCGCTTGGCGAGCAAGGCACGGTTTTTCGGAGCCAGCTCGTTGATCACGGCTTCGGCGCCGGACCAGAATTTTTCGGCAGATATGCCGGTGCCGGGGATGGCTTCGTTATTCACGAAGTCGAACAGCACTTTGGCGACCTGCAGGCCACCGACTTGAACGCGTTCAGTCATCACTTGCCTCATTCTGCTCAGCTTACTCAATAGCCGCTTCGGACCCGGGGTTTGCGTCTTGTAGTCCGAGCCGCGGCATACTACATCAAGATCCTATGAAAATCAGCGGGCGCGCGTCGCGATGCGACCAGAAGGCGCTTTGCAGTCACAAGAGGGGCGATTTGTTTAAAATTTATGTGTTTATTGTTTCATATAAATATCGAAATCGTACACGATTAATTGTGTCGGGCTGACCAGGCGGTGGTTAAGCCCGGCCGTAGCCCGTTGGCTATACTCGAGCGATGATTTCCGGCCGAGGATGTTTATCGATGCGCATACACGTGGCCGGGCTGGCCGAGCTGGACGAGTTGGTCCCGCTGTACGCCGACTATCTGCAGTTCTATCAGACGGGCAAGCCGCTGCCGGCGATTCAGGCTTTTCTGGCGGCGCGCCTTAGTCAGGGCGACTCGACGATATTTATCGCGCGTGCCGATCAGGGCGCGGCACTGGGTTTTGTCCAGCTCTACCCGCTGTTCGCATCCCTGGAGTTGCAGCCGGCCTGGCTGTTGAGTGATCTCTTCGTCAGCGAGCAGGCACGCCGCCAGGGCATTGGCGAGGCGCTGATGAATGCCGCCCGTGGCCATGCCGAAGCACAGGGCGCCTGCGGTTTGCAGTTGGAGACGGCGAAGAGCAATCTGGCAGGACAAGCCCTGTACGAGCGCCTGGGGTATGTGCGCGATGAGGTGTTCTATACCTATTGGCTAGGTTTGTCTCGGCAAGGCGACTGAGCCGATCGGCGCAGACTTGGCAATTATTGCGCGAGCACAGCTCGGGCTACCGCAACGTCATTCCTGATAAAAACGAGAGGCATGTTATGGATCATCTGGTGCTAACGGTTATCTCCGAGGATCAGCCAGGGCTGGTCGAGCGTGTCGCCCAGTGTGTGGCGGATCACCATGGCAACTGGCTGGAGAGTCGCATGTCGCGGATGGCCGGGCAGTTTGCCGGGATTCTGCGGGTTGCGGTACCGGCCACAGGCCGCGCCGAGTTGGTCACCGCGCTAGAGGGTCTTAGCGCCCACGGCATCCGCGTGCTGTTGGCGGAAAGTGGCGCCGAGCCGTCCTGCAACTGGAAGCCAATCCACCTCGACCTGGTGGGTAACGATCGCCCGGGCATCGTCCGCGATATCACCAGCCTGCTCGCCGAACACGGGGTCAACCTGGAAAACCTGGTCACCGAAGTGATGCCGGCGCCCATGAGCAATGAGCTGTTGTTCCATGCCGAAGCCTTGCTCGCGGTGCCCTTGGAGCTGTCGTTGGAAGTGTTGCAGAGCAAGCTGGAGACGCTCGCCGACGACCTGATGGTTGAGCTCAATCTGCGCACCGAGAATTAACCGCGGCAGGTAAGACGGCTAGGCAGATATCCACGGCTCAGGTGCGTATCGCTGTGGATAACCTGGGGAGCTTCGGCGTACGCGCTAGTGCGCCGGGGTTCTTCCTGAGCTGATTAAAAAACCAGCATTTTCAGCAGCTTGTGCACAAAGTCCGGGGATGCTTCTGTGGATAAGGTTGGGATGCATGGCTGCACCCCGTGTCGGGCGGCGGCTGCAGGTGGTTGAGCGTTTTTTGTACAGTTCCGCGCTTCCGTTGGCCTGAGCGGGCGCGGGCTTGCCCATGAGGTAATTGCCACGCTGCCCCCTCTGCCTCAAGCCCTGCGGCGCAGCGTCAGCCAGGCATCGACGCTGTAGATCGCCAGGCCTACCCAGATACAGATGAAGGCCAGCAGCTTGCTGGGGTCGAAGTGCTCGTCGAAAACGAACACCGCGAGCAGCAACACCAGCGTCGGCGCGATGTATTGCAGGAAGCCCAGGGTGATGTAGGGCAGGTGGCGCGCGGCTGCGTTGAAACACACCAGCGGCACCAGGGTGATCGGCCCGGCGGCGATCAGCCAGAGCGCCTCGGTGGTCGACCAGAACTCGGGTTGGCTGCTCATCGCGGTCGGGTTCAGCGCTAGCCAGCCGATTGCCAGCGGCAGCAGCAGCCAGGTTTCCACCACCAGACCCGGCAGCGCGGCGACCGGCGCCTGCTTACGGATCAGCCCGTAGAAGCCGAAGGTCAGGGCCAGTACCAGGGACACCCAGGGAATGCTGCCGACCTGCCAGACCTGTTGTGCCACGCCGAGGGTGGCCAGGCCGACGGCCAGCCATTGCAGGCGACGCAGGCGTTCGCCGAGCAACAGCATGCCGAGCAA
The DNA here is from genome assembly GCF_000498575.2 of Pseudomonas taeanensis MS-3. Classification (GTDB taxonomy): domain Bacteria; phylum Pseudomonadota; class Gammaproteobacteria; order Pseudomonadales; family Pseudomonadaceae; genus Aquipseudomonas; species Aquipseudomonas taeanensis. Next base: position 104,473 of record NZ_AWSQ01000001.1, on the reverse strand, counting down.
TACATTGACCAGCGGGTTGATGTAGTAACCCAGGCTGGCTTCGAGCATGCGCTCGTTATTCACCGCCCAGACGTAGACCAGCCAGTTGCTGGCGATCAGCACGCCGCTGAAGGTCAATACGGCGAAGCGCCGAGGGTGTTCGCGCAGTTCGCGCAGCCAGCCGGGGTGTTTCCACACCAGCAACAGTGCGGCGCCGAACAGCGCCGCCCAGAGTGCGCGATGGGCGACGATCTCCAGCGCCGGAACGTCCTGAATGACCTTGAAGTAGAGGGGGAACAGGCCCCAGATGATATAGGCGGTGAGGCCGAGAATGTACCCGCGTTGCGGGTTGGCGGTGGCCATGGGATTCCTTGCTTAGGCGGCTAACTAAAGCCTCGGATTCTAGTCGCGGCGCTCGGCTGTTGTCTGTGGGTTCAGGTTTTTTCTGCAAGGGGAAAAGCTGTTTTGCGTAAGGCAGGCATTACAGCCGTAGACCCTACGCTTAAGCGCAGGTCTGCGACATCGTAGGGTGAATGAAAATGGCGTTATTCACCCTACCCGGTTCTACCGTGGTAGCCCGGATGCAATCCGGGAAGCACAATCCGCGGATTGCATCCGGGCTACGGGACGGGACTCTTGCTTAACGCTGCTTCTATCAGAACAGCTTCAGCGGTTCCTCATCCAGCGCGGCCAGTTGTTCGCGCAGCATCAGTACCTGATCGCCCCAGTAACGCTCACTGCCGAACCAGGGGAAGCTGTGGGGGAATGCCGGGTCGTCCCAGCGTCGCGCCAGCCAGGCACTGTAGTGCATCAGGCGCAGGGCGCGCAGGCCTTCGATCAGCGGCAGTTCGCGGGGGTTGAAGTCGTGGAACTCCTGGTAACCGTCCATCAATTCGGACAGCTGGCCGAGGCGCTCATGGCGCTCACCGGCCAGCATCATCCACAGGTCCTGCACGGCCGGCCCCATGCGGCAATCGTCGAGGTCGACCATATGGAAGGTCTCGTCGCGGCACAGCAGGTTGCCGGGGTGGCAGTCGCCGTGCAGGCGGATCGCCTGCACCGGGTTGCCGGCAAACAGCGCATCGAGGCGCTTGAGCAGGTCGCGGGCCACTGACTCGTAGGCCGGCAGCAGGCTGCGCGGAATGAAGTTGCCCTCGAGCAGGGTGGCCAGCGAGGCATGGCCGTAGTTGTCCACCCGCAGGCTTTCGCGATGGGCGAAGGGTTTGGTTGCACCGACGGCATGCAGACGACCGAGCAATTGGCCGAGCCGATAAAGCTGATCCAGATTACCCGGCTCCGGCGCGCGGCCACCGCGTCGTGGAAACAGGGTGAAACGGAAGCCGGCGTGTTCGAACAGGGTTTCGCCGTCGCGTTGCAGCGGCGCCACCACCGGCACGTCACACTCGGCCAGCTCGAAGGTGAAACTGTGCTCCTCGCGAATTGCCGCATCGCTCCAGCGCTGCGGGCGATAGAACTTGGCGATCAGCGGCGTTTCGTCTTCGATACCCACCTGGTACACGCGGTTTTCGTAGCTGTTCAGCGCCAGTATGCGGGCATCGCTGAGGTAGCCCAGGCTCTCCACGGCATCCAGTACCAGATCGGGGGTGAGGTCGGCAAAGGGATGGGACATGGGAGGCTCCGGTAAGTGGGCCGCAAGTGTAACGCCTATGTGCGCATGGGCGCCGATCGGCGTGGATCGCCCAGGCCATAGACCAGCAACAGCAGCAGGAACGACAGGCCGAGCTGAAAAGCGGCCAGGCGGTGGGCGTCGGCGTAGCGCAGTGCCTCCACGTGCTGGAACAGGGCGATTGAGACCACCTGGGTTTCGCCGGGGATACTGCCGCCGAGCATCAGTACGACACCGAATTCGCCGAGGGTGTGAGCGAAGCCCAGGGTCGCCGCGACCAGCAGGCCGCGCCGCAGCAGCGGCAGGATCACCCGGTGCAGACGCTCCCAGCGGGTGGCGCCGAGACTGGCGGCGGCTTCCAGCAGGCTCGGTGGGATCTCGCGCATGGCCACGGTCAGCGGTTGCACGACGAAAGGCAGGGAGTAGATCACCGAGCCGAGTACCAGGCCGCTGAAACTGAAGGCCAGTTGTTGTCCGGTGAGGGCGATCCAGGCCGATCCCAGCGGGTTATCCGGGGCGAAGAGCACCAGCAGGTAAAAACCCAGCACGGTTGGTGGCAGCACCAGCGGCAGGGCCAGCACCGCGTCGAGTACCTGGCGCAGGCGGGTTTGCTTGCGCACACGCCAGGCCGCCAGCGGCAAGCCGAGCAGCATCAGCAGCGCGGTGGACAGCCCGGCCAGTTGCAGGGTCAGCCACAGCGCCTGCCAGTCGCTATCAGTCAGCAGCACAGCCGGCCTCGCCTGGTAATGCGTAACCCGCCGTTTGCAGGGTGGCCTGCTGAGCGTCGAAGAAGGCGGCGAAGCGTTCGGCGGCGTCACGTCGTGCGTCCTTGGCCAGGATCAGGCGTTTTTGCACCAAGGGGTCATAGAGGCTGGCGTCCACCCGCTGATACTGCACGCTGGGGGTGTTGGCCGCGGTCAGCTGGCTGAGGGCGACCAAGCCGCTCGGCGCATTGCCGCTGAGGACGAATTGAAAGGTCTGGCCGATGTCCTGGCCATACACCAGGCGTGGCTTGATCGTCGCCAATTGGCCGCTGCGTTCAAGGGCCTGCAAGGCGGCCGTGCCGTAGGGCGCGGTCTGCGGCTGGGCAATGGCCACCTTGCCGGCCGGCAGATTGTCGAGGCTTGCCGGTTGCCGCGGCGTCCACAGGGCCAGACGTCCGCAGGCATAGGTGATGGCGGTTGTGCCGTGACCGTTCGCGGCGAGTTTGTCCGGGCGTTCGGCATCGGCCGAGTAAAACAGGTCGAAGGGCGCGCCGCGTTGGATCTGCTCGAAGAAAGCGCCGCTGGAGCCGCCGGCGATCTGCAGCTTGGCGCCGGTCTGTTGCTGGTAGTCGGCGGCGATTCGTTCCATCACTGGCAGCAGATTGGCGGCGACGGCGATTCGCAGCGTCTCGGCAGCCTGCACCTGCTGGGCCGTCAGTAGGCCGGCGAGGACGCAGGGGAGAAGTGTTTTGTACATGCTGATTGTGTCCGGGCCAAGTTTTAGACGGGGGTGCCGAGCAGCACCTGATTGGCGGCGAACTGCGCGCGCACCGGGTCGCTGGCATGCAGGTGCTGCTCACGCAGGTGACTGGCATCGGCCAACGCGCAGAGGGTCTGCCCACTGGCCAGGCCGATGCGCACTTCGCTGGGGCCGTCGGCCGCCGGAATGATCTGCTCGATCCAGCCTTGCAGCTGATTGCGCGTCGGGTCGGCGGCACTCGACAGTGCGTTCAGTTCCAGCCAGCCGGCCTTGATCAAGGCAATCACCGGGCGGTCTTCGGCGAGCTCGAGTTTTTCCGTACTGTCGCAGGTGATCTGTGCCTGGATCTGCGCGCCGCCGGGCAGCTCGATATCGATCAAGTCGTTACGCCCCTGCGGGTGAATCGCCCGTACCCGTCCGCTGAGCTGATTGCGCGCGCTGGTGCGCAACATCAGGCGACCGAGCAGTTGCAGGTCGTGGTCGTCCTCGGCCGCCAGCACCTGGGCCTGCAGGTTTTCCAGGCGCTTGTAGAGAACCAGCAGGCGTTCGCCCGCGGCGGACAGCTTGGCGCCGCCGCCGCCTTTGCCGCCGACGCTACGCTGGACCAATGGCTCTTCGGCAAGGTTATTGAGTTCGTCGATCGCGTCCCAGGCCGCCTTGTAGCTCAGACCGGCGGCTTTGGCGGCGCGGGTGATCGAGCCTTGCACGGCAATCTGTTCGAGCAGGGCCATGCGCTGCGGGCGGCGAGTGACATGCTGGGCGAGGGTGGTCATGAGGGTCATATGGGTAGCGCTATATGCTTTGCTATATAGCGCTGTAATGTGCGCGAGCCTGACCGTTGAGTCAATACCGTCGCCCCTGCCCGTGATCAGGCGCGGCAGGCCTTGCGGCTTAACAGGCCGTTGAAAAATGTAGCGAGCGAAGGCTAGGCAAGGCGAAATCAGTCGAAAAAGCGCAGTGTACGAGTTGTACATGAGCATTTTGAGGCTGGTTCAACGCCGCATGGCCGAGCGCAGTAGTTTTTCAACGGCCTGTTAACGGTCACCCGGTTTTGCGGTGCGCGCCAGGCAATACACATCGACTCGCGCAGCGCCGGCCCGCGTTAACAGGCGTGCGAGGCTTTCCGCAGTGGCGCCGGTGGTCAGCACGTCATCGACCAGGGCGAGGTGACGGCCTTCTACCCGAGCGTTGGCGGCCAGGGCAAAGGCGCGGCGCAGGTTGCGTTTGCGCGCGGCGGCGTCCAGTTGTTGCTGGGCGGGGGTGTCGGTCACGCGCTGCAGCCAGTTGGGCTGGTGCGGCAGCTGCAAGCTTTGGCTCAGCCACTGGCTGAGCAGTGTCGCCTGATTGAAGCCCCGCTGGCGCTGGCGTCGCTCGGACAGCGGCACGGGCAGCAGCAGCTCTGGCTTGGCCAAGCCCTCATCGAAGGCATGCAGCAGATGATGTGACAAAAGCTCGCCGAGCAGACGTCCCAAGGGCCACTTGGCCTGGTGTTTGAAGCGGGTGATCAGGCTGTCGATCGGGAAGGCGTAGCGCCAGGGTACTTCTACGCGGTGAAAACTCGGTGGTCGCCTCAGGCAGGCGCCGCAGGTCAGTCCCGCATTTGCCAAGGGCAGGGCGCAGATCAGGCAGCGCCCGGCGAGCCAGGGCAGCTCGCTTTCGCAGCTGACGCAGAGTGCGTGCGCGGTGTCCGTCGGCTCATCGCACAATAAGCAGATTTGTTTGATTTTTAACCAGTTGTAAACCTGGCGTGCTCGCTTTGGTTGACAGTGCATAACGCTTCCATAATCATGCCGAACATCCGTGTCTGCCTGCTGACTCTAGCAGGCTGTTGCTGCTAATAAGGAATCATCCATGAGCGCTACCTCCGCCGCCCCAATGCGTCACGACTGGACCCTCGCCGAGGTCAAGGCGCTCTTCCAGCAACCGTTCAACGACCTGCTGTTTCAGGCCCAGGGCGTGCACCGCGCGCATTTCGATGCCAACCGCGTACAGGTTTCGACCCTGCTGTCGATCAAGACCGGCGCCTGCCCGGAAGACTGCAAGTACTGCCCCCAGTCCGGCCACTACAACACCGGGCTGGAAAAAGAAAAACTGATGGAAGTGCAAAAGGTGCTGGAAGCGGCTGCCGAAGCCAAGGCCATCGGCTCGACCCGCTTCTGCATGGGCGCCGCCTGGAAGCACCCGTCGGCGAAAGACATGCCCTACGTGCTGGAGATGGTCAAAGGTGTACGGGCCATGGGCCTGGAAACCTGCATGACCCTCGGCAAGCTCGACAAGGAGCAGACCGCTGCCCTGGCCGAGGCCGGCCTCGACTACTACAACCACAACCTCGACACCTCGCCGGAGTTCTACGGCAACATCATCACCACCCGCACCTACAACGAACGCCTGGAAACCCTGGCCTACGTGCGCGATTCCGGGATGAAGATCTGCTCCGGCGGCATCCTCGGCCTGGGCGAGACGCTGGACGACCGCGCCGGTCTGCTGATCCAGTTGGCCAACCTGCCGGAACACCCGGAGTCGGTGCCGATCAACATGCTGGTCAAGGTCAAGGGCACACCGCTGGCCGATGAACAGGACGTCGATCCGTTCGACTTTATCCGCATGCTCGCCGTGGCGCGGATCATGATGCCGCAGTCCCATGTGCGCCTGTCCGCCGGCCGCGAGGCGATGAACGAGCAGATGCAGGCCCTGGCCTTCTTCGCCGGCGCCAACTCGATCTTCTACGGCGAGAAACTGCTGACCACCGCCAACCCGCAAGCCGACAAGGACATGCAGCTGTTCGCCCGTCTCGGCATCAAACCGGAAGAGCGCGAAGAGCACGCCGACGAAGTCCATCAGGCCGCCATCGAGCAGGCGCTGGTCGAGCAAAAGAGCAGCGCGCTCTTCTACGACGCCGCGGTCTGACCTTCTCGAACCTGTAGGAGCCAGCTTGTTGGCGATCCCGGTTAGCGGAGATCGCCAGCACGGACTAGGCGTCCCCCTGGCTCCTACAAACAAGCTGAGCTGTCCATGCCCTTCGATCTCGCCACCCGTCTCGCCGAGCGCCGCGCCGCGCACCTGTACCGCCAACGCCCGCTGCTGGACAGTCCGCAGGGGCCGCTGGTCAGGGTCGACGGCCGTGAATTGCTGGCCTTCTGCTCCAACGATTACCTCGGGTTGGCCAATCATCCGCAGGTGATCGAAGCCTGGCGTGCCGGCGCACACCGCTGGGGCGTCGGCGGCGGCGCCTCGCACCTGGTGATCGGCCATAGCACCCCGCACCATGAACTGGAAGAAGCGCTTGCGGCGTTCACCGGGCGGCCGCGTGCGTTGCTGTTCTCCACCGGCTACATGGCCAACCTGGGTGCCGTCACCGCGTTGCTCGGTCAGGGCGATACGGTGCTGGAAGACCGGCTCAATCACGCCTCGCTGCTGGATGCCGGCCTGCTCAGCGGCGCGCGCTTCTCGCGCTATTTGCACAACGATGCGCAGAGTCTCGCCGGCCGTCTGGCGAAAGCCAACGGCAACACCCTGGTGGTGACCGACGGCGTGTTCAGCATGGACGGTGACCTGGCCGACCTGCCGGCGTTGTGCGCCGAGGCGAAGCAGCGCGATGCCTGGGTCATGGTCGACGATGCCCACGGCTTTGGCCCGCTGGGCGCCACCGGTGGTGGTATTGTCGAGCACTTCGGCCTGGGCCCGGACGATGTACAGGTGCTGGTCGGCACCCTGGGCAAGGCGTTCGGCACTGCCGGGGCTTTCGTCGCGGGCAGCGAGGAGTTGATCGAGACCCTGGTGCAGTTCGCCCGTCCCTATATCTACACCACCAGTCAGCCACCGGCGCTGGCCTGCGCGACCCTGAAAAGCCTGGAGTTGCTGCGTAGCGAGCACTGGCGCCGCGAGCATTTGGCGACGCTGATTCAGCGCTTTCGCGCCGGCGCCGAAGCGATTGGCCTGAGCCTGGTGGACAGCCCGACGCCGATCCAGCCGATCATGGTCGGGGACAGCGACCGCGCGTTGCGCCTGTCGCAGATGCTGCGCGAGCGCGGCCTGCTGGTCACCGCGATTCGACCACCAACCGTGCCGGCGGGTAGTGCGCGTCTACGCGTCACCCTGTCGGCCGCCCACAGCGTCGCCCAGCTAGAGTTGTTGCTGGAGGCGCTGGCCGAGTGCTGGCCGCAGCTGGCCACGGTTGAGGAGGACAAAGGCAATGCGTGATCGATTGATTCTGCTGCCGGGCTGGGGCCTGGGCACAGCGCCGCTGGAGCCCTTGGCCGATGCCTTGCGCGGGTTGGATGAGCGCCTGCGGGTGCAGGTCGAACCCTTGCCGACGCTGAGCAGCCGCGACCCCGCCGAGTGGCTCGACGAACTGGACGACAGCTTGCCGCAAGATGCCTGGTTGGGAGGCTGGTCGCTGGGCGGCATGCTCGCCGCCGAACTGGGCGGCCGGCGTGGCGAGCGTTGCCCCGGCCTGCTGACCCTGGCCAGCAATCCGCGTTTCGTCGCCGGCTCGGCATGGCCCAGTGCGATGCCAGCGGAGACCTTCGCCGCCTTCCGCCAGGGCTGCGCTGCGGATGCGGCGGTCACCTTGAAGCGTTTCGCCTTGCTCTGCAGTCAGGGCGCGGCCGACCCCCGTGGCCTGTCGCGTTTGCTGCTGGGCGCGGCGCCACAGGTAGCGCCCGAAAGCCTGCTGGCGGGCCTGGATGTGCTGGCCGCGCTGGATACCCGTGCGGCGCTGCAGAGTTTTGCCGGTCCGCAACTGCATCTGTTCGCCGGTCTCGATGGCTTGGTTCCCGCAGACGCGGCAGCGGCGCTGTTGGCACTGCTGCCGGATGTCGAAATAGGCCTGATTGACACGGCCAGTCATGCCTTCGTGCTGGAGCGACCGCACGAGGTGGCCGCGGCGATCCAGGCGTTCCTGCATGAGGTCGGCGATGACTGAGTTGATGCAGAACCCGCTCGGCGGTCTGCCGGACAAGCGTCAGGTCGCCGCCTCGTTTTCCCGTGCAGCAGATAGTTACGACAGCGTCGCGGCGCTGCAGCGCAAGGTCGGCAGCGAGTTGCTGACGCGCTTGCCGGCACAGTTCAGCCCGCAACGCTGGCTCGACTTGGGTTGTGGCACCGGGCATTTCAGTCGGGCCTTGGCCGAACGCTTCAGCGCTTCCGACGGTCTGGCCCTGGATATTGCCGAGGGCATGCTACGCCACGCGCGACCACTGGGCGGGGCGCAGCAGTTCATTGCCGGCGATGCCGAGCGTCTGCCGTTGCAGGGCGCGTCCTGCGATCTGCTGTTTTCCAGCCTCGCGCTGCAATGGTGCGCGGATTTCCAGGCGGTGCTGAGCGAGGCGCATCGGGTGCTGCGTCCGGGTGGCGTGCTGGCGTTCAGCAGCCTGTGCGTCGGCACCCTGCAGGAGCTGCGCGATAGCTGGCAGGCGGTGGATGGCTTCGTCCACGTCAACCGCTTCCGCCGTTTCGCCGACTACCAGGACCACTGCGCCGCCAGTGCCTTGCAGCTCCTCAGCCTGGATACCCGGGTGGAGGTCATGCATTTCCCCGATCTGCGCGGCCTCACCCACGAACTCAAGGCCCTCGGTGCACATAACCTCAATCCTGGTCGCCCCGGCGGTTTGACAGGGCGTGCGCGGATGCGCGCCTTGCTCGAAGCCTACGAACGCTGCCGTCAACCGCAGGGCCTGCCGGCGACCTATCAGGTGGTCTACGGCGTACTGCGCAAGGAGCCTCGGGCATGACTGCCGCCTTTTCGTCACTGGCACCCCCCGGTTTTCGCCAGCGAGTCGGCAAGACCCGCAACGCGGCCGATAGACAACCCCAGTGCGAGGGAGGATTGATATGACCCAGGCCTACTTCGTCACCGGCACCGACACCGAAATCGGCAAGACCACCATCGCCGCCGGCCTGCTGTACGCGGCGCGAATGGCCGGCCTGTCCACCGCCGCGTCTAAACCGGTGGCCTCCGGCTGCCTGCCGACGCCTGACGGCTTACGCAATGACGACGCCCTGGCTCTGCTCGGCGAATGCACCCTGGCGTTGGACTATGCCGAGGTCAATCCGCTGGCGTTCGCGCCGGCCATCGCCCCGCATCTGGCGGCGCGTGAAGCCGGTGTGCTGCTGGATGTGGCTGCGTTGTGTGGCCCTGTGCAGCACATTCTGGACAAGGGCGCCGACTTCACTCTGGTCGAGGGTGCGGGAGGCTGGCGCGTCCCTTTGGCTGGCCAGGCTAACTTGTCCGATCTGGTGATCAGCCTGCGCTTGCCAGTGATTCTGGTGGTCGGTGTGCGCCTGGGCTGCATCAACCAAGCCGTACTGAGTGCCGAGGCAATTGCCCGCGATGGTCTGGAGCTGGCGGGCTGGGTGGCCAATGTGGTCGACCCGCAGACCTCGCGCCTGGAGGAGAACCTCGCGACCCTTGCCGAACGGCTGCCAGCACCCTGTCTGGGGCGGGTGCCGCGCCTGGATACAGCCACGCCAGCGGCAGTAGCGGCGCATCTGGACCTGAGCCTATTGGTACCCGAGCTATAAGCAGGCCTTTTGCCATAGCCTTTTTCCCGTACGTGTTCTGCGGTTTTTCTGCTTCAATACAACGCAATACTGTCCTTCCACTGCGGGAGTTTGTGCATGGAAATCTCCGGTAGCGCCTTCAGCTCGGGTGTCAGCACCATTCAGTCCGGTCAGCGCCGTGTCGAGCAGGCTGCCAGCGACATCGCCAGTAATGCCTTCACTGCGCCACCACAGGCGGCGCAATCCGCGCGGCCGAATCAAGTCAATCCCTCCGCCGAGGTGCCCGCCGAGAGTCGGCCGGATCTAACGGAAAGCCTGGTGGCGCTACGCGTCGGCCAGAACGAAGCTCAGGCCGGTGCGAAGGTCGTGAAAACCGCAGACGAAGTGCTCGGGACCTTGATCGACACCACTGCGTAACAGCCCGTTCGAGCCGGTAGCGAGTAATGTTTCGGGCGTTGCCGTGCTCTCCGGGTAGGCCCTGATCGACCTGGGCTTTAGGGCGCGACGCAATGCAATCAGGTGACCAGCAGCGCTATATTGCAACGCTGCATGGCCAGATGTCGCAGATCCCCGCAGTTGGTTCCGCGGGCTCGTCCCTACGACGGAAAGATCCAGCGCACCTTGAGCAAGGAAGGACTCTATGCAGATAGGTGGTACGTCCTCATATCCTCTACCCGCCGGGGTGGCACGGCCGCAGCAGCCGGTGTCCGCTAACGCCTCGCCCGACGTCTCGCAGGACTTGACCCGCGCCACCCAGGCGCCGGCAACCCCGCCGTCCTCGCTGGATGGTCAGCAATCGCCTTCTGCTCGCGAAGAAGCGGATAAGTCAGCCGATCAACCGTCCCGCAAGAACGAACAGAGTCCTGCGCAAGAGCGTAGCGAGCAACTGGAAATCGCCGAACTGGCTAGCCGTGATCGGGAGGTGCGCGCTCATGAACAGGCGCATGCCGCTGTGGGTGGCAGTCATGCCGGGGCGCCGAGCTACACCTATAGCCGTGGTCCAGATGGTCAGCGTTATGCGGTGGGCGGCGAGGTCAGCATCGATACCGGCGCCGTGTCGAACGACCCGCAAGCCACCTTGAGCAAGATGGAGGTGGTCGTGCGAGCAGCGTTGGCGCCGGCCGAACCGTCTGCCCAGGATCGCAGTGTAGCGGCGCAAGCCCAGGCGCAGATGGCCCAGGCACGAGTCGAACTGGCCGAGCAGCAGAGTCGCGAAGGCGATGCGGCGCGCTCAGGGCAAACGAAAACCGAACCGCAGGAGCAAGAGGGCTCGGCGAAGAGCTCAAACCTGCAACCTCTGCCTCCTGCGGCCGACCTGAATATCTACCGACGGGTGGCTGGCGCGCCAGAATCCGGGCCTCAGATTGATTTCGTTGCGTAGTGAGAAGAGTGCGGGTGCTTGACAAGGGCTAGGCGTAAACGTATGTTTCAAACACATGTTTGATTGTTCGGTTGCCGAGAGGTTACCAAACAGTTGGGAGCAATCCCGAACACGGCCGCTAGCCCGGTCACCTGAATACTAGGAACCCACCGCAGAGGTTACTCGCTATGCCTGATTACAAGGCCCCCTTGCGTGATATTCGTTTCGTACGTGACGAACTGCTCGGTTACGAAGCGCATTATCAGAGCCTGCCGGCTTGCCAAGACGCTACCCCGGATATGGTTAACGCCATCCTCGAGGAAGGCGCCAAGTTTTGTGAGCAGGTACTGGCCCCGCTGAACCGCACCGGTGACATCGAAGGGTGCACCTGGAGCGAGTCCGGCGTTAAAACCCCGACGGGTTTCAAAGACGCTTACCAGCAGTATGTCGAAGGTGGCTGGCCGAGCCTGTCGCATGACGTCGACCACGGCGGCCAAGGCCTGCCGGAGTCTCTCGGCCTGGTGCTGAGCGAGATGGTCGGTGAGGCGAACTGGTCGTGGGGCATGTACCCGGGCCTGTCGCACGGCGCGATGAACACCCTCGCCGAGCACGGTACCGATGAGCAGAAGCACGCCTACCTGACCAAGCTGGTGTCCGGCGAGTGGACCGGTACCATGTGCCTGACCGAGCCGCATTGTGGTACCGACCTGGGCATGTTGCGCACCAAGGCCGAGCCGCAAGCCGACGGTTCCTACAAGGTTTCCGGTACCAAGATTTTCATCTCCGCCGGTGAACACGACATGGCCGATAACATCGTCCACATCGTGCTGGCCCGCCTGCCCGATGCACCGGCCGGCACCAAGGGGATCTCCCTGTTCATCGTGCCGAAGTTCCTGCCTGATGCCGCAGGCAATGCCGGCGAGCGTAACGGTGTGACCTGTGGCTCTCTCGAGCACAAGATGGGCATTCACGGTAACGCCACCTGCGTGATGAACTTCGACAGCGCCACCGGTTATCTGATCGGCCCGGCGAACAAAGGCTTGAACTGCATGTTCACCTTTATGAATACCGCTCGCCTGGGTACCGCGCTGCAAGGCCTGGCTCACGCCGAAATCGGTTTCCAGGGTGGTCTCAAGTACGCTCGTGAGCGTCTGCAGATGCGTTCGCTGACCGGCCCGAAAGCGCCTGAAAAAGCCGCCGACCCGATCATCGTGCATCCGGACGTGCGTCGTATGTTGCTGACCATGAAGGCGTTCGCTGAAGGCAACCGGGCGATGGTGTACTTCGCTGCCAAGCAGGTCGACATCGTCAAGTACAGCGAAAACGAAGAAGACAAGAAAGCCGCCGATGCGATGCTGGCCTTCATCACTCCGATTGCCAAAGCCTTCATGACCGAAGTGGGCTTCGAAGCCGCCAACCATGGTGTGCAGATCTATGGCGGTCACGGCTTCATCGCCGAGTGGGGCATGGAGCAGAACGTGCGCGACAGCCGGATTTCCATGCTGTACGAAGGCACTACCGGTATCCAGGCGCTTGACCTGCTGGGTCGCAAGATCCTCATGACTCAGGGCGAGGCACTCAAAGGCTTCACCAAGATCGTGCACAAGTTCTGCCAGACCAACGAAGGCAACGAAGCCATCAAGGAATTCGTCGAGCCGTTGGCCAAACTGAACAAGGAGTGGGGCGAGGTCACCATGAAAGTCGGCATGGCCGCGATGAAAGATCGCGAAGAAGTCGGTGCCGCTTCCGTAGACTTCCTGATGTACTCCGGCTACGCCTGCCTGGCCTACTTCTGGGCCGACATGGCGCGCCTGGCTGCCGAGAAACTCGCCGCGGGTACCAACGAAGAAGCCTTCTACAAGGCCAAGCTGCAGACTGCGCGCTTCTACTTCGCACGTATTCTGCCGCGCACCCGCAGCCATGTTGAAACCATGCTGTCCGGCGCCAACAACCTGATGGATATGGACGAAGAGCACTTCGCTCTGGGCTACTAAGCCGCAGTCCGACTTTCGGGTCGAAAGCCGCGCTCCTTTGGGGCGCGGCTTTTTTATGGCTGTGTTGTGGTGAGGCGCACGGCCGGCCGTCTCAGCTTCGATTTACGCGCTATGCTCCGTGCGTAACGCGTCGACGACAGGCAAAATGCCAGCCTTCGTCTTGTCTCGGGTTCGCCCGTGGAGCTTGCCTTGTCGCACCTGGCTGCAGTGCGCCTCAGTCATTTCCTGCCTTCGCTGCTGTTGCTCGGCGGGGGGCTGGTGGCTGCCGGTTTGCCGCAGCTGAGCGAGTTTTTCATATCGCTGTTCAACGTCCTGCCGACACTGTTGCTGTTACTCGGCGGTGCCTTCTGCCTGGTCTACGGCCGTCAGCGTGAGCTGTTCTTGCTGCTGGTGCTGTATCTCGGCTACTTTTTTCTGGATATCCAGCTCGATCACTACCGTGCCGAAGGCCGGGTGCGCAGCGACGCGGCCTTGGTGTTCCATCTCAGCAGTGTGTTGTTGCCGCTGCTCTACGGCCTATACGCGGCGTGGCAGGAACGCACCCATCTGCTGCAGGACCTGGTCGCCCGTGCTGCGGTATTGCTGGCAGTGGGCGGCGTCGCCCTGGCGCTTGAACGGCGCTACCCCGAGGCGCTGCTGCAGTGGCTGTCCGTGATCCGCTGGCCAGCCTTGCACGGCGAGTGGATGAGCCTGGTGCAATTTGCCTATCCGTTGTTTGGCCTCGCGTTCATCCTCTTGCTGGTGCAGTACCTGCGCGCGCCTCGGCCCTTGCATGCGGCGCAGTTGGTAGGCTTGTTCGGTTTGTTGTGGATGTTGCCGAATACCTTCATCGTGCCCCACGCCCTGCACGTGATGAGCTGCCTGATCATGCTCATGCTGGTGGCGGCGGTCGCCCATGAGGCTTACCAGATGGCCTTTCGTGATGAGCTGACCGGGTTGCCGGGGCGGCGTGCGCTGAACGAGCGCCTGCAGCGATTGGGTCGCAGCTATGTGATTGCCATGGCCGATGTCGATCACTTCAAGCGCTTCAATGATACTCACGGCCATGAAACCGGCGACCAGGTGTTGCGCCTGGTCGCCAGCCAGCTGCGCAAGATCGGTGGCGGTGGCAAGGCCTACCGTTATGGCGGCGAGGAGTTCACTCTGGTGTTTCCCGGTAAAACTCTTGAGGAATGCCTGCCACACTTGGAACAGGTGCGGCAGGCGGTTGAAGACTACCGCCTGCAATTGCGCGACACGGTTAGCCGTCCACGGGACGACAAGCAAGGTCGCCAGCGCCGCGGCAGCGCGGCCGCTACCCAGGTGGCGGTGACGCTGAGCATGGGGGTGGCCGAGCGGGGGGCAGAGCAGCGCAGCCCGGAAGCGGTGATCAAGGCGGCGGACCAGGCGCTGTACGGTGCCAAGAGTGCCGGGCGCAATTGCATTCGTATCCACGGCCAACGGCACCGTGGCGCGGTCAAGCTGATGGGCACGGGCGGCTGAGTCGAGCCATTTATGGCGGCGCATTCAGCGCTCGCACTGTGATTGTTCTGGGGCGCCTAGTAGCAGTAGCGTGGGGCTATTAATCCGCGCCCTGCGCGCCTGCTGATGGAGAACGACCATGCCCGAGTACAAGGCCCCCCTGCGCGACATGCGCTTCTTGATCGACGATGTCTTCGACTTCCACGGCAGCTACGCCGCCCTCGGTGCCAGCGACGCGACGCCGGACATGGTCGGCGCGATCCTTGAGGAAGGCGCTAAATTCTGTGAGCAGGTGCTGGCGCCGCTGAATCGTTCCGGTGACGAGGAAGAGTGTCAGTTCGAAAACGGCGTGGTGACCACGCCCAGGGGTTTCAAGGAAGCCTTCGCCCAGTACGCCGAAGGAGGCTGGATGGGCCTGGCCGCCGACCCGAGTTACGGTGGTCAGGGGCTGCCGCACTCGCTCGGCTTGCTGATCAGCGAAATGGTCGGCGCCAGCAACACCTCATGGGGCATGTACCCAGGCCTGACCCATGGTGCCATGTCCGCCATCCATGCTCACGGCACGCAAGAACAGAAGCAGGCCTATCTGACGCGCATGACCGCAGGGCGCTGGACCGGCACCATGTGCCTGACCGAAGCGCATTGCGGTACTGACCTGGGCATCATCAAGACCCGCGCCGTACCCCAGGCGGATGGCAGCTACGCCGTCACCGGCAGCAAGATCTTCATCTCGGCCGGTGAGCACGACATGAGCGAGAACATCGTTCACCTGGTCCTGGCCAAGCTGCCCGATGCGCCGGCCGGGACCAAGGGGATTTCCCTGTTCATCGTGCCGAAGTTCCTGCCCGATGCGCAGGGTGAGGCGGGTGAGCGTAACGCCGTGTCCTGCGGCTCGATTGAGCACAAGATGGGCATCAAGGCCTCGGCCACCTGCGTGATCAACTTCGATAACGCCAAGGGTTTTCTGATCGGCGAGGCCAACAAGGGCCTCAACTGCATGTTCACCATGATGAATCATGCCCGCCTGGGCACTGGTATGCAGGGGCTGTGCCTGGGCGAAACCAGCTTTCAGGGGGCGATCAAATACGCTAATGAGCGTCTGCAGATGCGCGCCCTGAGCGGACCCAAGGCGCCGGACAAACCGGCCGACCCGATCATCGTGCACCCGGATGTGCGCCGCATGCTGCTGACCATGAAGGCTTTCAACGAGGGCAACCGAGCTCTGGCCTATTTCACCGCACAGCTGCTGGATATTGCCCACCTGAGTGCTGACGCCGGACAACGCGAGGAGGCGGAAAACCTGCTGGCCTTCCTCACTCCGATCTGCAAAGCCTTCATGACCGAGACGGGCTTGGAGGTGACCAACCATGGCATGCAGGTATTCGGTGGTCACGGTTTCATCCGCGAGTGGGGCATGGAGCAGCTGGTGCGCGACTGCCGCATTGCGCCGATCTATGAGGGCACCAACGGCATCCAGGCGCTCGATCTGCTTGGTCGCAAGGTGCTGGGGAGTCAGGGCAAGCTGCTGAAAGGCTTCAGTAAAATCGTCCACAAGTTCTGCCAGGCGCAGGCCGAGCATTCGCAACTCAAAGGTTATGTAGGCCAGCTGGCGGCGCTGAACCAGCAATGGGGCGAGCTGACGCAGAAGATCGGCCTGGCGGCGATGAACAATCCAGATGAGGTCGGCGCCGCTTCGGTGGACTACCTGATGTTTTCCGGCTACGTCATTCTGGGTTACTTCTGGTTGCGCATGGCACTGGTCGCGCAGGACAAGCTGGCGGCGGGGGCCGGTGAGGCGGCGTTCTACCAAGCCAAGCTGGCCACCTGCGAGTTCTATTTCAAGCGCCTGCTGCCGCGTACCGCCGCGCACCTGGCTGCGGCCGAGGCCGGCAGCGCCTGCATGATGGGCTTGCCGGCCGAACACTTCGCGCTCTGACGAATGGTCGCGGTTCCAGGAAGCCCGCCGTTTGGCGGGCTTCTACATGAGGCCGGCGGGTCGACCTGATTAGACTATTGGGTCATAACACGACCCTATATGTCTTAAAAGTTGTTGAGTTAAACTCCGAACCCTACTGCAAGCCCGTTGGTTCGTTCGAGGATTCCCCATGGCTGACTACAAAGCTCCCCTGCGTGATATGCGCTTCGTACTCAATGAAGTGTTTGAAGTGTCCAAGCTATGGGCCGAACTGCCGGCTTTGGCCGAGGTGGTGGACGAAGAGACCGCCAACGCCATTCTCGAAGAGGCCGGCAAGGTGACCGCGGGCGTGGTTGCGCCGCTGAACCGCAGCGGTGACGAAGAAGGTTGCTCCTGGGACAATGGCGCGGTGAAGACCCCGGCCGGTTTCCCCCAGGCCTATCAGACCTATGCCGCAGGCGGCTGGGTCGGCGTTGGTGGCGACCCATCGTTCGGTGGCATGGGCATGCCCAAGGTGATCTCGGCGCAGGTCGAGGAAATGGTCAACTCGGCCAACCTGTCCTTCGGCCTGTATCCGATGCTCACGGCCGGCGCCTGCCTGTCGCTGAACGCTCACGCCAGCGAAGAGCTCAAGGAAAAGTACCTGCCCAACATGTACGCCGGCACTTGGGCCGGCTCCATGTGCCTGACCGAGCCGCACGCCGGCACCGACCTGGGCATCATTCGCACCAAGGCCGAGCCGCAGGCTGACGGCAGCTACAAGGTCAGCGGCACTAAGATATTCATCACCGGCGGCGAACACGACCTGACCGAGAACATCATTCATCTGGTCCTGGCCAAACTGCCGGACGCCCCGGCGGGACCGAAAGGCATCTCGCTGTTCCTGGTGCCCAAGTTCATGGTCAACGCCGACGGCTCGCTGGGCGAACACAACGCCCTGTCCTGCGGCTCGATCGAGCACAAGATGGGCATCAAGGCCTCCAGCACCTGCGTGATGAACTTCGACGGCGCCACCGGCTACATCATCGACGCGCCGAACCGTGGCTTGGCAGCGATGTTCACCATGATGAACTACGAGCGTCTGGGCGTCGGCATTCAAGGTCTGGCGACCGGCGAGCGCTCTTACCAGAGCGCCATCGAATACGCCCGCGAGCGTATCCAGAGCAGGGCACCGACCGGTCCTGTGGCCAAGGACAAAGTCGCCGACCCGATCATCGTGCACCCCGACGTACGCCGTATGCTGCTGACCATGAAGGCGTTGAACGAAGGCGGACGTGCCTTCTCCAGCTACGTCGCCATGCAGTTGGACACCGCCAAGTTCAGTGAAGAGCCGGCCACCCGCAAGCGCGCCGAGGAACTGGTAGCGCTGTTGACGCCGGTGGCCAAGGCGTTTCTCACCGACCTCGGCCTGGAAACCACTATCCACGGTCAGCAAGTGTTCGGCGGTCATGGTTTCGTTCGCGAATGGGGCCAGGAGCAGCTGGTGCGTGATTGCCGCATCACCCAGATCTACGAAGGCACCAACGGTATCCAGGCACTCGACCTGGTCGGGCGCAAGGTGGTTGGCAGCGGCGGCGCGTTCTACAAGCACTTCGCCGAAGAGATCAAGGCCTTCACCGATTCGGCCGACAGCAGCTTGAGCGAGTTCACCGATCCGCTGAAAGCCGCCATCGCCAACCTCGAGCAGATGACCGCCGATCTGTTGGAGCGCGCCAAGTCCAATCCGAATGAAATCGGCGCGGCCTCGGTCGAGTACCTGCACGTATTCGGTTACACCGCTTACGCGTACATGTGGGCATTGATGGCTCGGGCCGCGATCGGTAAGGCTGCACTGGGCAAAGAGGCACAGGACGACTTCTACGCCAGCAAGCTGGGCACCGCGCGCTTCTACTTCGCGCGCATCCTGCCGCGCATTCATTCGCTGAGTGCGTCGGTCAAGGCGGGCAGCGAAAGCCTGTACCTGCTGGACGCCGCACAGTTCTGAGTGACTGAGTGCTGAACTGGAAACCCCGCCGATGCGGGGTTTTTAGTATGGGTGTCAAATTCGATCAGTGGCTTGGTCGATGCATGGTGGATTAGCCCGCCTATTGACAGCGCACGCGGCCGATATACACAGGGGGCTGCCATGTAGGCTATGGCTTACAGGGCCTGCCGTTGATCACCACTGTTAGTCCTTAAGAGGGCTGAGTAATCTGTTGCCCATGGACGTCGCGCAGGAAGCGCAGATTAGCCAACAGGGATACGCTGGATTGCCGCCAGGATGGTGGCGCAGATCAAGGATGTCAGGACTCAGTCTGCAAAAGCCCCGCGACAGCGGGGTTTTCTTTTTTGGGCGCTCGCCCAAACCTAACTCCTAGGCGCGTCTTAGCGGCGTCTTAGCGGGTCATCTTCTTGACGAATACCACCACGAACAAGGCCATGGTGAAGCTGCCGACAAACGCCTCGAAGGCGGCAATCGGGCGGGCCAAGCCGTGTGGGCTGATATCGCCATAGCCCAGGGTGGTGAAGGTCACCACGCTGAAGTAGAGGCAGCCGAGCAGGTCCATCAGGTTGCTCATTAGGCTGTGCTCGAAGGCAATACCCATGGGCCGGTCACCTTGCTGTACGCCGACCAGAAAATACAACAGGCCGCAGAAACCGATCAGGCCCAGAGAGAACAGCACCACGTTCAGCGGCTTCTCGCCGTACCCGCTGAACAGGTCGACTAGCCAGGACAACAGACGTTTGGCCGAATAGCGCGGAATCTGCAGGCGGCGCATGACCATCTCACGGTGGAAGAACAGCCCGGCTTGTTCGAACAGCCCGGCTTTTTCCAGGTGCAGGCGCAGGTTGCGATAGGTCTCCTCGGCCTCCTGAAAGAGTTGAATGGCGGCTGCGCTGTTACCGTCATGCAGCAGTGCGCGGCCTTGGCGCTCTTGCAGCAGTTGCTGATCCCAGATGATGTTGTCCAGGCGTGCACCCTCCAGGCGAATGCCGAGCAGGTTGCAGTCGCGCAGGTCGGCGCAATGCAGGTTGGCATGACGCAGGTCGGCCTTCATCAGCGAGCTGCCGCGCAGATCGAGGGCAAACAGGTGGGCGCTCTGCAGATTGGCGCGATACAGATCGGCGTTGTGCAGCACATAGCCGTGGTGGCTGCCGTGGTTGACCAGATCAATGCCTGTCAGTTCGGCGTTCTTCAGTTGAAAGCCGGACATCGGCTGGTTGCACTGCGCACGCCGTTGCAAGGCAGCGCACAGGTCGTCGACTTGCCGTTTGTCTTCGCTGGTCTCCTTCCAGAAGCTGTCTTCGTCCTGTGTCGGGGTCATGTGCCAACCCTCCAGAACCGTCAGGCAAATAGGCTATCAGCTTGGCTGCCATGTGCGAGATCGCCACGCAATCCAGCCAGGTGCCTGACCGGTCAATCGGGGGTGTGCTGCGCCACCCAGTCCGCATAGGCGCTGATGAATTTCTGCAGGAAGGGTTTGATGCCATCGCCGAGCATGCCGGCTTCCTCGAAGAAGCTGCCGGCGCCACCCAGGTAGGCTTCCGGTTGCTGCATCATCGCGACATCGAGAAACACCATGGATTGACGCAGGTGGTGGTTGGCACCGAAGCCACCTACCGCGCCTGGCGAGGCCGTCAGCACCGCGCCGGGCTTGCCGCTGAAGACACTCTGGCCATAGGGACGCGAGCCGACATCGATGGCATTTTTCATCGGCGCCGGTACCGAGCGGTTGTACTCCGGGGTGACGAACAGCAACGCCTCGGCGGCTTTGACCTTGGCGCGGAAGTCGAGGTAGGACGCCGGTGGCGGGTCGATGTCGATATCTTCGTTGTACAGCGGCAGCGCACCGATCTCGACAATTTCCAGTTTCAGCGAAGGCGGGGCCAGCTCGGCTAACGCCAGGGCGAGTTTGCGATTGATGGAGGCTTTGCGCAGGCTGCCGACCAGCACCGCGACGCGGTAGACCTTGCTCATGCTGACTCCCAGGTATGTGCCATGAAAGGGCTGAGCTGGAAACTATAGTGCAGCGCTCGGCTACGTGCTTTAGACCGGGCTGATGCTGCTGTAAGCAGAGGGCCTGTCCCGCACACAGTGCCAACGGGTTGTCGCTTCCCGTGAATCCGCCAGGGTGCGCTTTGGGCGCCTGGCCTGGCGCTCAGCGCAGAATCATGCAGGTTGCGGTGCCGTAAGCATAGAGGGTGCCCTCTTCGTCGCGGATGCTGCCTTCGGATATGACCAGCCGCGAGCTGACATTGATCACCTTGCCTTCGGCGCGCAGCGTGCGGTTGAAGGGGATGGCCTTGCACATCTTCACGTTCAGTTCGATGGTGCCATAGCCCACCCCGGCCGGCAGAACGGTATGGGTGGCGCAGGCGGTCACCGAGTCGAGCACGGTGGCGGCGAAGCCGCCGTGCACGCCGCCCATGGGATTGGAGTGGCGCTCGTCAGCGGTAACCGCGAAGACCACACGGTTGGCCTCTGCTGATTCCATGGTCATGGGCATGGTTTTGGCCATGTTGGGCATGGCAAGGTCGCCGGCGGCGAGGGCTTGCATGAGCTCCAGCCCGGTCATCTGTTGTGGGTTCATCGAGGGTCTCCCTGGCGCTCAGGCGGCGCGACGGTTGGTTTGAAGTTGTGCGAACCAGTTGAGCGCTTCGTCCCACAGTGGCGCAGCGCTGCTGCGGAAGTAGCCCATATGACCGACGGCGCCAAGGCCCTCGGCCTGGGAGTCGATGGTGCGAGCCTGATAGGGCGCGGCGCTGTAAGCAGCCATGAAGGCATCGCGCGAGGCGGGCGGGGCCCACAGGTCGTCCTGGGTGTTGGCGGCGACGATCGGCGTGCGTACGCTGTCGAAGCATGCGGCCAGATGGCTTTGTTCGGGATCGTCGAAGAAGTAGCGCGGGTAACGACACCAGCGCTTCCACTGCTGGTACACGCCCAGCGGCAGGTCTTCGCCCATGCCCAGCTTGCTCCAGGCCAGGTAGCCCTTGTGCCACACGATCAGCGGACCGATCAGGTTCCACATCAGCTGCACGCGGACCCGTTCCAGCGGCGGCATCCAGCCGTGCCAGCCGGCGCCGGTGCCGAAGGTGTAGAAGCCGGAGACCCGCTCGTGCCCCGGCAGCAGACCGAAGGCATGGCCGCCAAAAGAGTGGCCAACCATATAAGTGGGCAGATCGTCGCCATGCAGATGGTCGAGGGCGGCGGCCAGGTCGTGAGTCGCCCAGTTCAGGTACTGCATGGCAAAGCCGCGCAACTGTGCCGGTTTGGACAGGCCGATGCCTCGGTAGTCGAGGCTCAGGGTGGTGTAGCCGCGCTGCGCGGCGTATTCGGCAAAGCGCCGGTAAAAACCTTGCGGTACACCGGTGGCACCACCGATCAACAGGCGCGCGCGGGGCGCCGGGGCGTGGTACAGGGTGGCGCACAACGGATAGCCATCATGGGCCTTGAGTTGTAGCTCTTCGCGGTGAATGGTCGGAGTTTCACTGGTCATGCCGGGGTTCCCGTGGGTAATGGCGAATCAGCTGGAAAAGCGCTGCGCTGGCGGTTCGCAGCGGCTCGCAATTGCCGGCCACGCGGGCCTGCAGCAAACCGCCTTCGTAAAGCGAGACGAACAGGTTGGCGAAACCATCGGCACTGTCGTCTGTGAAGCCAACCCCCTGCAGCTGGGCAGCCAGGGCCTGGCGCAGGCGGGCGAAGCAGCGGGCCAGGGCGGCGCGGATCTCGACATCCTCCGGGCCGCTTTCCAGAGCCACGGTGGCCAGCGGGCAGCCGCGCTCGAAACGGCTGCTTTCCAGTTGCTGCAGGGTGTTGTCCAGCCAACGCTGCATGGCCTGCAGGGGATCCGCGTGCTCGCGAAACAGCTGCACGAAGAAACCGTCGATGCGTCGGCCGATGTGTTCGATGGCCGCCACGGCCAGTTCCGTTTTGCCGCCGGGAAAGTGATGGTAGAGGCTGCCCTTGGGCGCCTGCGCCTGGATCAGTAGTTCATTCAGGCCGGCGCCATGCAGCCCCTTGCGTTGCAAGGTGTCGGCCATGGCGGCGACCAGTCTGTCGCGGGTGGTGGGGTTCTTGGTATTCATGGTGCTGTATTTAGACCGGTCGGTTTAGTTTTGAAAAGTGCTGAATGTGTCGATTCAGCGGCTGAATTGGTCACTGTCGTAGGGCTGAATGCAGACCTGTCGAGGCTGTTGTTGTGCGCCATCGTCGGCGCGACACAGCGATCAAACAGTTGCTCAGGCAAAGGCGCCGAGCAGGTCCTCGACAAACGCCTGCTGCGCTTCGCTCGCTTGGCGGCCGCGATGGCTGCTCAGGTAAAACTGCACGCTGAAGCCGAGCCGTTCCGGCAACAGCGCGCGCAGCAGGCCGCGTGCTTCCCAGGGTGTGGCGATGTGCTGGGGCAGGTAGCCGATATGGGCGCCGGACAGGACAAACGCCAGGGTGCCTTCGACCTGTTCGCTGTGCGCAGTGCTGGCGGTGTTTTGCCAGGGTTCGTCGCGTTGAATGAAGCGGTAGGGGTGATGCGCGCTGTCCTCGCCCTGCAACTGCTCCAGGCTCACGTCGGACTGCTGGAATAAGCGATGGCCGGCGCCGCAGTACAGGGCTTGTGTCTCCTCGAATAGCGGCAGGTAGTCGAGTGCGGCCTGGGTGCCGGAGAAGTAGCCGATGGCCAGGTGCAATTGATCCTGTAGCAGGCGCCGCTCCAGTTCGGCGGGCATGGCGCTGAGCAGTTCTATCTGCACCGCCTGGTTGCGCTGGCGAAAGCGCCCGATGGCCGCGCCCACTCGCGCCAGCACCTGCTCATCCAGAGCTTCGGAGAGGCCGATGCTGAGGGTGCCCAGCAGTTTGTCGGCCATGCCCTGGGCCTCGCCCTTGAAGGTCTCGAGGGCGGCGAACAGCTTGTGCGTGGCCAGCAGCACCTGCTCGCCCTTGGGGGTCAGACGGAACCCGGCCTTGCCACGATCGCACAGGCGAAAACCCAGGCGCGTTTCCAGCTTGGCCATCTGCGTACTGATGGTCGACTGGCCGATCCCCAGTTCACCCTGGGCGGCACTGAAGCCGCCGCTCTCCACCACGGTCACGAATAGCCGCAGCAGTTGCAGGTCGAGGTCGCGCACTTGGTTGAGCATGGTGGCTCCAAACATTGATGCTGATCGATGCCAAAGTAGATCACTTCATATTTATTCAAAGCAATAGCTCGCGCAGGATGATTCCAGCGTTTTCGTAGGAGCCAGCTTGCTGGCGATTTCTCTCTGTTGAAGATCGCCCGTAAGCGAGCTCGTACCCAGACACACCGATTCGCCAGAAGAGAGGACTCCGCCATGCGTCTTGTCACTAGCCTGTTACTGCTCGCCTGCGCCCTGCCGTTACGGGCCGAGGAGCAGGTGCTGAACATCTACAACTGGGCCGACTATGTGGCGCCGCAGGCGCTCAAGCGTTTCCAGAGCGAAACCGGTATCCGGGTCAAATACGACACCTTCGACAGCACCGAGGTGCTCGACAGCAAGCTGCTCACCGGCGGCAGTGGCTACGACGTCGTGTTTCCGGCCTCCAGCGGCCTGGCTCGGGCAATTCAGGCCAAGGCCGTGCAACCGGTCGGCGACTTGAGCAATGCCGCTAACCTCGACCCTGAGCTGCTGGCCAAGCTGGCCAGCGTCGACCCCGGCAACCGCTACGGCGTGCCCTACACCTGGGGCACTGTCGGCTTAGGGCTAAACCAGCAGGCGGTCGAGCAGCGTCTGCCGGGTGTGGCGCTGAACAGCCTGGATCTGCTGTTCAAGCCGGAGTACGCCAGCAAGCTGAAAGACTGCGGCATCGCCGTATTGGACTCGCCGCAGGAGGTGATTGCGATCGCGCTGAACTACCTGGGCAAGGATCCCTACAGCATCGCCGCCGCTGACCTCAAGGCCGCGCAGCAGTTGCTCGCCCAGTTGCAACCGAACCTGCGCTACATCGGCAGCGGCAAGCATATCGACGACCTGGCCAAGGGCGAGATCTGCCTGGCGCTGACCTACACCGGCGACGCCGGCATGGCCGCCGCCCGCGCCGCCGAGGCCAAGCAGCCGTTCGAAGTGCTGTTTCGCATTCCTGTGGAGGGCACGCTGATCTGGTTCGACACCATGGCGATTCCGGTCGATGCGCCGCATCCGCAGGCCGCCCGCGCCTTTATCGACTACATGCTCAAGCCCGAGGCCATCGCCGAGCTGACCAACGAGTTGTATTTCGCCAACGCCAACGCGGCCTCCGCGCCCTTGCTGGATGAGGCCGTCAGCGGCGATCCGGACATCTACCCGCCGGCGGCGGTGCGCGCCAAGTTGTTCCCGGAGCAAATCCAGAGCCTCAAGCAACAGCGTCAACGCACCCGCTTGTGGACCGCATTCCGTAGCCAGTACTGAGCGCGCCCGGCAGCGGGCGCTGAATTTCTATCCAAGCTGTGAGGACCGTAAACATGGATCAAGCCTACGAAAACGATCAGGCGATGACTCGCGACAGCCTGTATGGCACGGCGGCCGAGCCGACCTACGCCGGCATCACCAGTTTTATGCGTCGGCGCTACAGCCGTGACTTGCGCGGCGTCGATCTGGTGGTCAGCGGCGTGCCGTTCGACACCGCCACCACCAATCGACCCGGTAGCCGCTTCGGCCCGCGGGCGATTCGCGCCGCCTCGGTGCAGTCGGCCTGGGCCCGGCACTTTCCCTGGGAATTCGACCCCTTCGACCTGTTGGCCTGCATCGACTACGGCGACTGCTACTTCGACCACGGCACACCGCAGGACACCCCGGCGCTGATCGAGGCGCATGCCGACAAGATACTCGCGGCCGGCTGCGCCATGCTCACCCTGGGCGGCGATCACTTCATCAGCTACCCGTTGCTCAAAGCCCATGCCAAGCAGCATGGCGCACTGTCGCTGATCCACTTCGACGCGCACAGCGACACCTGGCCGGACGAAGAGGGCGCACGCATCGATCACGGCACCATGTTCTATCACGCCGCCCGCGAGGGCCTGGTCGACCCGGCGCGCTCGGTGCAGGTCGGCTTGCGCACCACCAACGACGACGTGATGGGCTTTCAGGTGCTGGATGCCCGCGAGGTGCACCGACAGACGCCGGAGCAGATCGCCGAGCGCATTCGCGCGCGGGTCGGCGATAACCCGGTGTACCTGACCTTCGACATCGACTGCCTAGATCCGGCCTTCGCCCCCGGCACCGGCACCCCGGTGTGCGGCGGCCTCAGCACTCATCAGGCGCTGGAGATCCTGCGCGGCCTGCGCGGCATCAATCTGGTCGGTATGGACGTGGTGGAGGTGGCGCCGCCCTATGACAGCGCAGAAGTCACCGCCCTGGCCGGCGCCACCCTGGCGATGGAGATGATCTGCCTGTACGCCGCGCGCCATAGACTGAAGCCCTGAGCTGTCTTTGTATGGCGCGCCAAGCCAGGCGCCGTGCCGCTTCCAGCCCCGGACAGCCATACAGGCTGTCCGGGGTTGTTGGTTTTTCTGGCAGTCGTAAGCAGCGGCGACTCGGAGTTTGCGCTCCCCGGCTTATATCTTGCCTAGTCAGACGCAGTCGTGAGCAAAGCGCTTTCCTGGCAGGTGATGGATAGTGGCCAACTGCCCGTGACCATGAAAACGAAACCGCCGGTTTAGAGCGGCTCACCTAGCAAACAGCGAACTTGCCTGTCGAGAATGTTGTTTACATAAAGCAATATTTTTGTGCGCATTGAGTTGCACAATATTATTTTGCGTAGTACACAAGAGTGCGCATCCGTACCGGGCTGGCTGTTTCGGGTGGCTAAGCACAAGGGTGCAGTTGCCGCCAGGGCTGCTGCTCCTCTCCAATAATAAGGCGCCGATACCGGCTCATTCGAGCTGCTAAAGTCATCGGAGAACAGGAGAAAACCCAATGAAGCCTGAGCACGCCGCAGCTGCGTCGGATGCACAGCCTCGCTTGATCTTGCAGGGCATCCGCAAGGTTTATCCTGCGGTAGTCGCCAACGATGGCATTGACCTGCGCGTCATGCCTGGCGAGATTCATGCCGTGCTGGGGGAGAATGGCGCCGGCAAGTCGACCCTGATGAAAATCATCTACGGGGTGACGCGGCAAACCTCCGGCGAGATGTTCTGGGAGGGCCAGCCAGTCACGGTGGAGAACCCCGCCCATGCCCGCAGCCTGGGCATCGGTATGGTGTTCCAGCACTTCTCGCTGTTCGAAACCCTGACCGTGCTGGAAAACGTCGCCCTGGCCCTGCCAGGCAACCCTGATCTGGCTGATCTGGCCCGTCGTATCGAGTCGGTCTCCACGCGTTACGGCTTGCCGGTCGATCCGCGTCGGCATGTGCATGCGCTGTCCGTTGGTGAGCGCCAGCGGGTCGAGATCGTCCGTTGCCTGCTGCAGAACCCACGGCTGCTGATCATGGACGAACCGACCTCGGTACTCACCCCGCAGGCGGTGCGGGTCCTGTTCGAGACCCTGCGCCGACTGGCCAGCGAAGGCTGCGCGATTCTCTATATCAGCCACAAGCTCGACGAAATCCAGGAGCTGTGCCACAGCGCCACGGTGCTGCGTGGCGGCAAGGTCACGGGCGCCTGCATTCCCTCAGCCGAGACGCCGAAGAGCATGGCGCGGCTGATGATCGGCAAGGATCTGCCGGCCTGTGTCCATACTGCGGGGCAGGCCGACGGCGAGGTCCGGCTGAAGCTGGCGGGGTTGTCGCAGGCCTCGCCCGATCCCTTCGGCACCGCTCTCAAGGACCTCCAGTTGGAGGTGCGCTCCGGCGAGATAGTCGGCATCGCCGGGGTCTCGGGTAACGGCCAGGCCGAGCTGTTGGCGGCCATCTCCGGGGAAATCCCGCTGAGCGAGGCAGGCCCGGTGCAGATTTGCGGCAACCAGGCGGGGCGCTTGTCGCCCGACCAGCGCCGGCAAATCGGCCTGTGCTTCGTGCCGGAGGAGCGCCTGGGCCGTGGTGCAGTGCCGAGCATGGCGCTCAGCGACAACGCGATTCTCACCGCCGCCGCCGCGAAGGGCCTGGTCAAGCACGGGCTGATCGATTTTCGTGCGGCCAAGGCCTTCGCCAGCGAATGCATCGAACGCTTCAACGTTAAGTGCGGCGGGCCGGCCGCGCAGGCCAGATCGCTGTCCGGCGGCAATCTGCAGAAGTACATCATGGGCCGCGAAATCATGCAGGCGCCCAAGCTGCTGGTGGCCGCGCAGCCGACCTGGGGTGTGGACGTGGGCGCAGCGGCCTTTATCCGCCAGCAGATCATTGACTTGAGAAACGCCGGTTGCGCGGTGCTGGTGGTCTCCGAGGAGCTGGACGAGCTGTTCGAGATTTGCGACCGCATCGCGGTGATCGCCGACGGGCGATTGTCGCCAACGCGGCCCTTGGCCGAGACCTCGGTGGAGGATATCGGCGTGTGGATGAGCGGCATGTGGCCAGGCGCCGAGAGCGCGCCGGCAGCGCCCAGCGATCAATCAACCAGCGATCTATAACAAGGGAAAGCGAGCCATGTTGTCCTTCAAGCTTGAAGCCCGGCCCGAAGCCTCGCGCACCATGAGCTATCTGTCGCCGCTGATTGCGGTGGTTCTGACGATGCTCGGTGGGCTGCTGTTGTTCTCCGCCTTGGGCAAAGACCCACTGGAAGGCTTTCAGGTGTTCTTCCTCAACCCCATGCGCAGCTGGTACGGGGTTTCCGAGTTGCTGCTCAAGGCCGTCCCGCTGATGCTCATCGCGGTGGGCCTGGCCATCGGTTTCCGGGCCAATGTGTGGAATATCGGCGCGGAGGGCCAGTTCATCCTTGGAGCCTGCGCGGCGACCGGGGCAGCGTTGTTGCTCGAGGACGTCAGCGGTCCTCAGGTGCTGCTGGCGATGATCGTCGCCGGGGCGCTGGGCGGCGCGGCCTGGGCGGCGATCCCGGCGTTCCTGCGCACCCGCTTCAACGCAAACGAGATCCTGGTCTCGCTGATGCTGGTGTACGTCGCCCAGTTGCTGGTGTCCTGGCTGGTGTTCGGCCCCTGGATGGACCCAGACGGTTTCAACTTCCCGCAGAGCAAGATGTTCTCCGATTCGGCGCTGTTGCCGATGCTGGTCGAGGGCACGCGGTTGAACCTGGCCTTCGTGATGGCGCTTGGGGTGCTGGTGGTCGGCTATGTGTTCATGCACCGGAGTTATCTGGGCTTCAAGATGCGCGTGGCCGGCGAGGCGGCTGATGCGGCGCGTTATGCCGGCTTCTCGGCCAAGCGTATGGTCTGGTTCGGCATGCTGGCGGGTGGGGTCTGCGCGGGCCTGGCCGGCATGGCCGAAGTAGCGGGGCCCATGGGCCAACTGACCGACAAGGTCGCCAGCGGCTACGGTTTCGCCGCGATCATCGTGGCCTTCGTCGGGCGGCTGAATCCCATCGGGATCTTCTTTGCCAGCCTGTTGATGGCGCTGCTGTTTCTCGGCGGCGAGCAGGCGCAGCTGTATATGAGCCTGCCCGCGTCGATCTCCAAGGTATTCCAGGGCATGTTGCTGTTCTTCCTGCTCGGCTCGGATCTATTTATCAACTACCGGCTGCGCATGCGCAGAACGCTGGCCAAGGCGGGGGCGTGAGATGGAGCAGAGCCTGTTTACCTCAATGCTGTTCGCCACCCTGGTGGCCGGCACCCCGCTGATCATCGTGGCCCTGGGTGAGCTGATCACCGAAAAGTCCGGGGTGCTCAACCTGGGCGCCGAAGGCACCATGGCCATGGGCGCGGTGGCCGGCTTCGCCGCCACCCATTACACCGGCAACCCTTATCTCGGGGTGTTGGCCGGGATGACTGCCGGTGCGCTGATGAGCCTGCTGTTTGGCCTGCTGACCCTGACGCTGATGGCCAACCAGGTGGCCTCCGGGCTGGCGCTGACGATCTTCGGTGTCGGCCTCTCGGCCTTTATCGGCAAACCCTTCGAGTCGTTGACCCTGCAGGCGGTGCCGGCGATCCGCATCCCGCTGCTGGCCGATATCCCCTATATCGGCCCGGCGCTATTCAATCAGCAGTCCCTGGTGTATTTCTCCTGGGCCCTGCTCGGCGGGGTGATCTGGTTCCTCTACAAGAGTCGCGCCGGGTTGATCCTGCGCGCAGTCGGCGAGTCGCCCTCGTCGGCCCACTCCATCGGCTATTCGGTGATTGGCATCCGCTATCTGGCCACCACCTTCGGCGGCGCCATGTCCGGTATCGGCGGCGCCTTTCTGTCGGTGTTCTACACGCCGCTATGGGTCGAGGGCATGGTCTCGGGCCGCGGCTGGATCGCCCTGGCGCTGGTGGTGTTCGCCACCTGGCGGCCACTGCGGGTGATGGCCGGGGCCTACCTGTTCGGCGGGGTGATGATCAGTCAGTTGTTTATCCAGGGCTCGGGCCTGCAGATCGAGGTGCCGTCGCAGTTGCTCTCGGCGCTGCCTTATCTGGCGACGATCATTGTGCTGGTGCTGATTTCGCGTAATCAACAGACCATCCGGCTGAACTCGCCGATGTCGCTCGGCCAGCCTTACCGGCCGGATGCCTGATCCGTTGGCGGGCTCTGAGGGGGAAGGGTCAGTTGCATTCATTTCCCCCGACAACAAAAACAATCACAGCACTAGGCTAGGAGAGGAACTGATGGGTAATCGCAGACATTTCATCAAGGCAGCGGGTGGCATGGCGGTGGCGGCAGCGTTCGGCGTCGGTCTGCTCGGCTACGCGCAGGCGGCCGACCCGCTCAAGATTGGCTTCGTCTATATCAGCCCGATCGGCGACGCCGGCTGGACTTACCAGCATGATCTAGGGCGCTTGCAGATGGAAAAAGCCCTGGGCGATAAGGTCGAAACCAAATATATCGAGAACGTACCGGAAGGCGCCGACGCTGAACGGGTCATCCGCGAGTTGGCCAGTAGCGGCTACAACCTGATCTACGCCACCAGCTTCGGCTACATGAACTACGTCGAGCGTGTCGCCAAGCAGTTCCCCAACGTGACCCTGATGCATGCCACCGGCTACAAGATGGGCAAGAACTTCGGCAACTACAACGCGCGCTTCTATGAAGGTCGCTACCTGAATGGCGTGGTCGCCGGCAAGATGAGCAAGTCCAACGTGCTCGGCTATGTCGCCGCCTTCCCCATTCCCGAGGTGGTGATGGGTATCAACGCCTTCGCCCGTGGTGCGCGTAGCGTCAACCCGGATGCCGAAGTGCGGGTGATCTGGGTCAACAGCTGGTACGACCCGGGCAAGGAACGCGAAGCCGCGTTGACCCTGATCTCCCAGGGCGCCGACATGATCACCCATCACACCGACTCGACCGCAGTGGTGCAAGCGGCCGAGGAGAAGGGCGTGAATGCCTTCTCCTACCACTCGGACATGGGCAAGTACGGCGCCAAGGCGCAGCTCTCCGGCACCACCCACCAGTGGGGCAAGTTTTATACCGATACCACCCAGAGCGTGCTGGATGGCACCTGGAAGCCGGCTTCCACCTGGGGCGGGATCAAGGACGAGATGATCGAGATCGTGCCGCTCAACCCGTCGGTACCGGCTGATGTCAAAGCGCAGGTGGAAAAATTGGAAGCCGAGATGCGCGCCGGTACTTTCCATCCGTTCGCCGGCCCGATAGTCGATCAGGACGGCAGGACTCGCGTGCCCGCTGGCGAGGTCATCAGCGATGACGACCTGGGCCGCATGAAGTACTTCGTCGAGGGTGTCGCCTCCAAGCTGCGGCAGAACTGAGTCGCCGCCCGAAGGGCCATGGCCCTTCGGGCGGGGTCGAGCCCCGCTCGGAATACCACGTGATCGCGGATAAAAAAAGGCAGCCCGAGGGCTGCCCAGTCACGCAAAAGTGCCCGCTGCATTCGCCCTTAGGCGTCGTCCGATTGGCCCAGCCGCTGGCATAGGCCGATAGCGGCCTCTGCGAACAGCCGGGCATCCATCAGCTTGGGCTGGCGGATTATCGGTTGGAAATCCATGCGCGCGAGGATGTCGCGTTGCAGGTCGACGCCGGGAGCGATCTCGATCAGTTCCAGGCCATCCAGGGTCAGCTGGAACACGCAGCGTTCGGTGACGTACAGCACCGGCTGGCCGCGTTCGGCGGCCTGGTGGCCGGCGAAGGTGCGGTGTTCGACCTCGGCGACGAACTTGCGCACCTCACCGTCCTGGATGATGTGCAGTTGACCGCCCTCAATGCGGATGTCCTGAGCGCCGGCGCTGAAGGTGCCGACGAACACCACGCGCTTGGCGTTCTGGCTGATGTTGATAAAACCGCCGGCGCCGGCCAGGCGCGCGCCGAACTTGGACACGTTGAGATTGCCCGCAGCATCCGCCTGAGCCAATCCGAGGACGGCCAGATCCAGGCCGCCGCCGTCGTAGAAGTCGAACTGGTAAGGCTGGTCGATCAGCGCGCTGTGGTTGCTCGCCGCACCGAAATCCAGGCCCGAGGCCGGCACTCCGCCGATCACCCCGGGTTCGGCGGTCAGGGTCAGGCGCTCGATCATGCCTTCCTCGGCGGCCACCGCAGCGACGCCTTCGGGCATGCCGATGCCCAGGTTGACCACGGCGCCTGCGCTCAGCTCCAGGGCGGCGCGACGGGCGATCAACTTGCGCACATCCAGCGGCATGGGGCTCAGGCTGTCCATGGATACGCGGGTCTCGGCGGCAAAGGCCGGGTTATAGGCGGTGGCGAAGGTCTGCTGATGGTTGTCTGGTTGGGCGACCACCACGCAGTCGACCAGGATGCCCGGCACTTTAACCTCGCGCGGGTTCAGTGAGCCACGCTCGACGATGCGCTCGACCTGGGCGATGACCAGGCCGCCCGAGTTGTGCGCGGCCATGGCGATCGCCAGGCTTTCGATGGTCAGCGCCTCGCGCTCCATGCTCAGGTTGCCGTCGGGGTCGGCGCTGGTGGCGCGGATGATGGCGACATGGATAGGTAGCGTCGGGTAGAACAGGTAGTCCACTCCATCGATCGGCATGCGCCGCACCAGCTCGGCGGTGGTCCGGGCGTTGAGCTTGCCGCCGCCGAACTCGGGGTCGACGAAGGTACCCAGGCCGACCTTGGACAATTGCCCCGGTTTGCCCGCGGCGATGTCGCGGAACAGCTGGGAAATCACCCCCTGCGGCAGGTTGTAGGCCTCGATGCGGTTTTCCACCGCCAGCTTCTGCAGGCCCGGCACCAGTCCCCAGTGGCCGCCTATCACCCGCCGCACCAGACCTTCGTGGGCCAGGTGATTGAGCCCACGACCCTTGCCGTCGCCTTGCCCGGCGGCATACACCAGGGTCAGGTCGCGCGGCGCCTGTTCAGCCAGGAAGCGCTGCTCCAGGGCGATGGCGATTTCCTCGGCGAAGCCGATGCCGACGAAACCGCCGGTGGCGACGTTGGCGTTATCGGCGATGCGCGCCACCGCGGCGGCGGCACTCATGATCTTGCTCATGGCGGGTACTCGAAAGCGGTTAAACAACAAGAACTACAGGAAGAATTACAGGGCGCTTAAAAGCGTCGCGAGCGATGGCTAGACAAGGCGCGGTCAGGCGAGGACGCGCAATGTACGGCTGTACATGAGCATCCGAGCCTGAGCGCAACGCCGTATAGCCGAGCGCAGCAGCTTTTCAGCGGTCTGTTAGAAGCTGCCGAACATGGTGCCCAACATAATCACCACAACCAGCGCGACCATGGGGAAGCCCACTGTATTCACGAAGATGAATTTGTACGACTCGCGGTGGGTCAGCTTGCAGATCGCCAGCAGCGAGATCACCGCGCCGTTGTGCGGCAGGGTGTCCATGCAGCCGGAGGCCATGGCTGCGACGCGGTGCAGCAGCTCGGGGCTGATGCCGGCGGCGGTGGCCAGGCTCAGGTACTGCTCGCCGAGGGTCTTCAGCGCAATCGACATGCCGCCGGAAGCGGAGCCGGTGATGCCGGCGAGGATGTTCACCGCCACCGCCTCGGAAATCAGCGGGTTGCTGGAGACGCCGAGGACCAGGTCGCGGATGATCACGAAGCCGGCCAGCGAGGCGATCACCGTGCCGTAACCGACTTCCGCCGCGGTGTTGAGGATCGGCAGCATGGAGCCGAAGGCGCCGTCGTTGACGCTTTTCTGCAGGTTGGCCCAGCGCCTCCAGTGCAATCCGACCAGCAGCAGGATGGCGGCGGCCAGGGCGACGATGATCGACCAGATGCCGATCAGCGACTTGGCGTCCTGCAGGCCGCCGAACTCCGGCTTGGCCAGGAAGCTGGCGTCGATGTTCGGCAGCACTTGCTTGGCCATCAGGTAGTTCAGGGCAATCACCAGCAGAATCGGCAGCAGCGCCAGCCAGAAGCCCGGAATGCCTCTGTCGTCTTGCGCGATAGGGTCGTCGCGGTGCTCGCCATAGCCTTCACCGGCGGCTTTCAGCTTGCGCGCCTGGCTGCTCAGCCACCAGGTGCCGAGGCCGAACATGATCAACCCGGCGATCAGGCCCAGGCCCGGTGCGGCGAAGGCATCGGTGCCGAAGAAGGGGTTGGGGATGGCGTTCTGGATCGCCGGGGTGCCCGGCAGCGCGGTCATGGTGAAGGTGAACGAGCCGAGGGCAATGGCGCCCGGAATCAGCCGCTTGGGGATGCCGGCCTCGCGAAACAGCGCGGCGCCGATCGGGTAGACCGCGAAGGCCACCACGAACAGCGAGACGCCGCCGTAGGTGAGGATGCCACATGCCAGGACGATGGCCAGGATCGCCCGCTGGCTGCCGACCTTGGCGACTATGCCGTGGGCGATGGCGCGGGCCGATCCGGAGTCGTCCATCAGCTTGCCGAACAGCGCGCCGAGCAGAAACAGCGGGAAGAATTGCATCACGTAGCCACCCATGGCCTTCATGAACACCTGGGTGTAGGTCGGCAACAGCATGGCCACTTCGCCGGAAAACAGCAGGGCGAGCAGGGCCAGCAGGGGAGCAAGGATCAGCACGTTGATGCCGCGGTAGGCGAGGTACATCAACAGGGCCAGAGAAATCAGAATACCAAGGGTACCCATGCAGGTTATTCCTTTTGTTGTTGTTTTAGGCGCCGCTCTGTGGCGGGCCGGTAGTGGTTGCGTGAGACGTCTTGGCAGGTTCACGCAATTCATGCACAGCCCTAGAGCGAATGCCGTGCCAGGTAGCGGGCAAGTCTGCTCGTATCTGCGGCAAGGCGCTCTATTCCGGGCTTTCGAGAGGTGGTTGGTGGGGTTTGTGTGGGGTCAGTGACGCTGGGCTGGGCGGCTTTGGCTGTCTACTCGGTTAGACAGTGTCCATATTTATGGAGGTTATTGAGGGCGCGTGTCCATTCATCTGGACACTAGCCCAGCGCGTGCTGATTCAGCTTGTTGTACAGCGCTGCGCGGGAAATGCCCAGGCGCGCGGCAGCCTGCAAGCGGTTGCCGCCGGTGGCGCTGAGGGCCTGGAGAATGGCCGCTCGTTCGGCACGGGCCAGGCTCTGCGCCAGAGGCTCGACCTCCTGTGTTGGGTTGGGCAGGGCCGCCGCGCCGGGCGATTCCTGCGCTGGGGCTAACTTCGGTTTGTCGAGTAGCGCGGATATTTGCGCGCTGTCGAGCAAGCCGTTGTCGGCACTGAGCTGCGCCCGTTCCAGCAGGTTGCGCAGCTCGCGCACGTTGCCGGTCCAGGTTTGCCGGGCGAGCAGGGCTACCGCATCCGCGCACAGCTCCATCGGCGCCAGGCCTGAGCGGTTGGCGATATCGTCGAGCAGGTACTCGACCAGCGCCGGAATATCTTCCTGGCGTGCCCGCAGCGGCGGCACGGGCAGGGCCAGGACGTTGAGGCGGTAATACAGGTCATCGCGGAACAGGCCGGCGGCAACCTTGGCCTCCAGGTCGATATGGGTGGCGGCGATTACCCGCACGTTGAGCGGCTTGACCTGGTTGGAGCCGAGCGGCTCGACTTCCTGCTCCTGCAGTACGCGCAGCAGCTTGGCTTGCAGAGGCAGCGGCAGGTCGCCGATCTCATCGAGAAACAGGGTGCCACCGTTGGCCACCTCGAACTTGCCGATGCGCGCCTTGCGATCAGCGCCGGTAAAGGCGCCGGGGGCGGTGCCGAACAGCTCGGCTTCGACCAGGGTTTCCGGGATCGCCGCCACGTTGACCGCGACGAAAGGGTTGTTGGCGCGTGGCGACAGGTTATGGATACCCTGGGCTAACAGCTCCTTGCCGGTGCCGGTTTCGCCGCGCAACAGCACCGTGGCATCCAGTTGTGCGGCGCGGCGGGCCTGGCGCTTGATCTCGCTGGCGGCCGCGCTGCTGCCGATGAAACCGGCGATGGTGTAACGCGCGCGGCGCGCCTTGGCCAGCTCGTGCTGGGTGGCCAGTAGCTGGCTCTGCAGCGCGTTGTATTTGCCCATCAAGGGCTTCAGGTGGTGGGCACGGTCGAACAACACGAAGCCCAGGGCGCCGACCAGTGTGCCGTCCTCATCGCGCAGGGGAATGCGGGTGACCACGAAGTGCTCGCTGCCGAAGGCCATCAGGTCGAGCATGCTCGGCTGACCGCTCTCCACCACCTCGCGCAGCTTGCTGGCCGGCAGCACCTCTTCGATTTCCTTGCCGAGCACGCTACTCGGCTCGCTGATCCCGACTTTCGCCGCGTACTTGTCGTTGATCCAGACAATCCGCGCCTGGCGATTCACCGCAATGGTGCCTTCGCACTGTGCGTTCAGGTGATCGAACAACAACGGCATGGCCACCGCGCGAAAGCGCTCGGGCGAGACGCCGATAATCAGGCCGTGTTGATCGAGATCGGCGCGGGAAATCGCCATGGCAGCAGGGTTCCGAAGAAAGAGTGCGGCCGATTATGGGCGGCGTCCCAAGGTGGCGGCAAGGAACCTCGCCAGTGCGCATGCTGTCGGTTAAGAGGTACAGCCCGCTCGGGCCAACTGCAAAGGAAGTGAACTCATGGATTTGATCCGCATTCTTATCGCCATCCTGTTGCCCCCGCTGGGGGTGTTTCTGCAAGTGGGACTGGGCGGCGCCTTCTGGCTGAACATTCTGCTGACGTTGCTGGGTTACATTCCCGGCATCATCCACGCGGTGTGGATCATCGCCAAGCGTTAACCCCGGCTAAGGTCATGCGCTGAAAACGCAAAAGCCGCGCAATTGCGCGGCTTTCTCGTTGAGTGCTGGGCCGACACGGACTCGAACCGTGGAGCAAGGGATTATGGATTGCCTGGAAACGCTGCAAGCTTAGTGAAATCGTGAGTGGCTTGGCGTAGGTACAGTTAGCTGAAAGTACTGTGGTTACTGGTGTCGAGCGTAGTTTGGCGGAACGGGTAGAGGCTAGGCACTGTACCGCTGGGGTACTGTTTTTGTGTACTGAACCCCCACGTTATTTAGTGCCGGCCTCTGTCTGCTCGTATACGGGTATCTGTTCAAGCAGTACTTCGCGGCATTTCGCTATATCGCCTTCAACACCTTGCTCGGGGTTGCGTCCGTGCAAAACGACAGGGGCTGCCCGTACACCGAGACGGATCGAACGGATTTCCCCCGCCTCATCGATTACCAGTGCTGAATCATTACACGGGCTACGGCTCCAGTTTGTAGCCCACTCCGTAGATGGAATGGATCAGCTCCCGGTCCGGCGCGGCCTGCTCCAGCTTGCGCCGCAAGTTCTTTATATGGCTGTCCACCGTGCGGTCGGTCACTACGCGCTGGTCGGTGTAGGCATGGTTCATCAATTGGTCGCGGGAAAACACCCGGCCGGGGGTTGCGGCCAGGCTGCTGAGCAGACGGAACTCGACCGGAGTCAGCTCCAGCTCCACCCCTGCGTAGCGTGCCCGGTAGCGGTCTGCATCGAGCTCCAGGCCGGCAACGTTCGGCGGATCGCCGGCGCGCTGCTGCCGGCGCAGGATGGCTCGTGTCCGCGCCACAACCTCGCGTGGACTGAATGGCTTACAGATATAGTCGTCGGCACCCAGGTCCAGGCCCAGCAGGCGATCCACCTCCTCGACTCGTGCGGTGATCATGATGATCGGCACCGCGCTGAAACTGCGCAGCTCGCGGCAGATCGCCAGGCCGTCGCGGCCGGGCAGCATGATGTCGAGCAGGATCAGGTCCGGCTCGGCCGCGCGCACTGCCGGCACCACGGCCAGGCCGTCGTCGAGGCAACTGACCCGATGCCCGGCTGCCTGCAGGTAATCGCGCAGCAGGCTGGCCAGCTTGGGCTCGTCCTCCACCACTAGAATATTGGCTGGGAGTAGGCTGTCGTTATCTCGCATCAGGTTGCCTCCAGCGTCAGGCTGAGCTGCAGCCACAGGCCGCCCAGGGGCGATGGCCGGGCCTCGAGGGTGCCGCCATGAGCCTCGGCGATATTGCGGCAGATCGCCAGGCCCAGGCCGGAGCCGCCGCTGGCGCGCTGGCGTGATGTCTCGCCACGGAAGAATCGCTCGAACAGGCGCGGTAGATCGGCCTCGGCCACCCCGGGAGAGGAGTCGAGCCAGTCGAGGATGATCTGTCCGGGCTTGCTGTGCAGGCGGATGTGTACGTGCCCGCCGGACGCGGTGTAACGCAGGCTGTTTTCCAGCAGATTACCGAACAGCTGGCGCAGGCGGCCAGCATCGGCCAGCAGCAACAACGGTGCGGCCGGCAGTTGCAGCTCCAGGGTCAGGCCCTTTTCCTGGCAGCGCTCGGCGGCACCAGACAGCGCTTGTTGCAGCAGTTCGATCAGATCCAGGCGCTGTTTGCGATAGGTCAGAGCACCAACGTCGGCTAAGGAGAGCTCATAGAGGTCATCAACCAGCTTGCTCAGTTGCACAACCTCCTGTTGCAGCGAGCACAGCGAGTCGCCGTCAAGCTTGCGCACGCCATCTTCGAGCGCCTCGAGCTCGCCGCGAAGCACCGCCAACGGGGTACGCAGTTCATGAGAAATATCCGCCATGAAATCACGGCGCATTCGCTCATTGCGCTCCAAGGTATGGGCCAACTGATTGAAGTCACGGGCCAGCTGTCCCACTTCGTCATCTTCGGGGACCACTACACGCTCGGCATAGTCACCCGCAGCTAAACGGTGAGTGGCCGCTGCCACCTGGCGAACCGGAGCCAACAAGCGTCGCGAGGTCCATCCGGCAATCAGTGCGGCCATTAGCAGGGCCAGCGTCCCGATACCAACGCTGGCTAATAACTGTCGTTTGAGCAGCGCCGCGCCGCCGGCTTCGGTGACGCTTTGGAAAGGCGCCATGGCCAGCCAGCCGACCGTTTTACCTTGCACCTCGATCGGTAGATGTGGATCGTTATCGCGCGGTTCGACAAAGCCGATGAGCAGCTGCTTACGCTCATCCAGCAAGGCAATACGGAACATCGCGCCAGTCAGATCAGAGACCGGCACCGTCCAATTGGCCGGGTTCGGGTCCAGCCTGCTGGGCGGGCGTATCAGCTTTAACCAGTTCTTATGCTCAGCACGCAGCTCATCCCAGCTGCCGTGCTCAATATAGTAATCACGCAGGTTGGGTACCACGCCGCTCATGCGTTCCTCGGCTTGGCCATTGATATAGCCGAGGAACCCGTGTGCGAAATTCACCTTGTCGGCCACGCCCATGGCTAGAACAGCCAACAGGGAAGTGCCCAGTACGGCGAGAAAGAGTTTGCGTGACAAGCTGAGTTTCATAACGAGCCAATGTGCAGATATATGTGCGTATTAAGAGCGAGCGCCACACAGCTTTCAACGCCTGCAAGGTAATCTCCAAATTGTCTGCACATTTGCCCTGCAGGATGAACGGCATAGAAACAGCACGGCCCTGCCGGTTGGAGACGTTCCATGCCCTGCCTCACCCCTCGCACCCTCGCCACCCTTGCCCTGGCGATAGGCCTTGCGTTAACCGGTTGCTCGCCCACGCCCAAGCCGCCACAAAAAGGCCCAAGCGAAGTTGGCATCATCACCCTGACGCCACAACCACAAACCCTGACCAGTGAACTGCCAGGGCGCACCAAGGCCTGGATGAGTGCACAGATTCGCCCTCAGGTAAGTGGCATCGTCAAACAACGGCTGTTCACCGAAGGCAGCGAAGTCAAGGCCGGAGATGCGCTGTACAAGCTCGACCCAGCCCCTTATCAGGCGACTTACGCTCAGGCCAAGGCCAGTGCAGCCGAAACCAAGGCCACGCTTAAATCCGCTCAGCTCAAAGCCAAGCGCTATGTCGAACTGGCGAAAATAGATGCCATCAGCCAACAAGACAATGAGGACGCCCAAGCCAGCCTCTACAGTGCTGAAGCCGCGTATCAAGCGGCCCAAGCCAATGTTGAAAGTGCGCGCATCAATCTCAACCACACCACCATCACGGCCCCCATCACCGGCCGCATTGAGGCTTCCAGCGTCACCCCGGGGGCACTGGTCACAGCCAGTCAAGACAGCGTGCTGACCACCGTGCAGCAGCTTGATCCGCTGTATGTCGACATCACCCAGTCCAGCACCGACGTGCTGCGCCTCAAGCGCCAGCTAGCGGACGGCACGCTTGTCGGCGCCGATAAGGACAGTGTGAAGATCGACTTGCTCCTTGAGGACGGCAGCCACTATGGCCATGCCGGACAGTTGCAATTCAGCGCGGCCAGCGTATCCGAGAGTACCGGCAGCGTGACCTTGCGCGCCGTGGTGCCAAATCCAGAGGGCCTGTTGCTGCCGGGTATGTATGTGCGTGCCGTAGTGACCGAAGCCATCGACCCGCAAGCGCTACTGGTGCCGCAACGCGCGGTCACGCGCAGCCACAGTGGTGCAACCAGCGTGCTGGTAGTGATCGATGACAAGGTTGAGCAGCGCTTGGTCAGCATCGAACGCAGCGTTGGTAACCAATGGTGGGTCAGTAGCGGATTGTCGGCGGGCGACCAGGTCATTGTCGAAGGCGGGCAAAAAGTACGTATTGGCGACGCTGTCAGCAGCGTGACGATCCAGCCGGCGGCTGGCCCAGCAGCAGTGGCGACTAATTAAGGACCGCACATGGCACATTTCTTCATAGACCGGCCGATCTTCGCCTGGGTCGTTGCAATCGTCATCATGTTGGCCGGTGGCCTGTCCATCAGCCAGCTACCGCTGGAACAATACCCGAGTATCGCGCCGCCCACCGTGCGTATTTCTGCGACCTACACCGGCGCCTCGGCGAAAACCATCGAGGACTCGGTGACCCAAGTGATCGAGCAACAAATGAAGGGGCTCGATAACTTGCTGTACATGTCCGCCAGCAGCAGCTCGGCAGGCAGCGCCAGCATCACCCTGACCTTTGCCGCCGGCACCGATGCCGATGTGGCGCAAATGCAGGTACAGAACAAGCTGCAGCAAGCCGAATCACGTCTGCCCCAGGCGGTACAGAATCAGGGCATCACCGTCACCAAAGGCAGTTCCGACTTTTTGCTGATCGTCGCCCTGAGCTCAAGCAGCCCGAACGTCGGCAGCACCGACATTGGCGACTTTATCGACAGCACACTGCTTGACCAGGTCAGTCGTGTCGACGGCGTCGGTGAGGTGAGGATGCTCGGCTCGGCGTATGCCATGCGTATCTGGCTGGACCCGGCCAAATTGCAACAGTACGCGCTGATGCCCAGTGATGTGAGTAACGCACTGGAGGCGCAAAACACTGAAGTATCTGCCGGCCAACTCGGTGCATTGCCAGCTGCCGCCGGGCAGGAACTGAATGCCACCATCAGCGCACGTAGCAAGCTGCAAAGCGTGGAGCAATTTCGCAACATCGTCCTCAAGTCTGCCAGCGACGGCTCTCTGGTGTTGCTGTCTGATGTCGCGCGGCTAGAACTGGGCAGCGAGAGTTACGACGTAGTGACCGCGCTCAACGGCAAGCCCAATGCAGCTATGGGTGTAACCCTGGCCACAGGTGCCAATGCGCTGGATACCGCTGCGGCAGTGAAGGCCAAGGTAGCCGAACTGGCAGCAAACTTCCCGGCCGAAATGCAGCTGGAAACCTCGACCCCTTACGACACGACGCCGTTCGTCAGCCTGTCCATCGAGGAAGTAGTTCAGGGGCTGTTTGAAGCCATCGCCCTGGTAGTGCTGATCATGTTTCTGTTTCTGCAGAACTGGCGCGCCACTCTGATACCTGCCATTACCGTGCCGGTGGTACTGCTCGGTACCTTTGGCGTACTGGCCATGTTCGGCTATTCGATCAACACCCTGACCATGTTCGCCATGGTCTTGGCGATTGGTCTGCTGGTGGATGACGCCATCGTCGTCGTGGAAAACGTCGAGCGGGTGATGGTCGAAGACGGTTTGTCACCACTGGAGGCGACGCGCAAGTCGATGGGCGAAATCAGCGGGGCTCTGGTCGGCATCGCTCTGGTCCTGTCGGCGGTGTTTATTCCGATGGCCTTCTTTGGCAGCTCCACCGGAGTGATCTATCGGCAGTTCTCGGTCACCATCGTCAGTGCCATGCTGTTGTCTGTGCTGGTGGCCATGACCCTCAGCCCGGCGCTGTGCGCCACACTGCTCAAACCCAACCACAGTGACACTCCGCGCCGCGGCTTCTTTGCCTGGTTTAACCGCACCTTCGAGCGTAATGCTCAGCGCTATCAGCGCAGCATTGGCAGTGTACTGCGCCACAAACCACGCATGCTGGCCCTCTACGCACTGATTCTGGTGGCGCTGGCCATGGGTTATACGCGCCTGCCGGGCTCATTTTTGCCCGATGAAGACCAAGGCATTCTGATGGCCATGATCCAGCTCCCGGTCGGCGCAACCGATTCACGCACTCAGGCTGCCACCCAGCAGTTTGTCGACTACATCCGCGCTCAGCCGGAAGTCGATGCAGTAGTCACAATCACCGGCCTGGGGCTGAATGGCAATGCGCAGAACTCTGGTCGTGCATTCATCAAGTTGAAAGACTGGAGCTTGCGAGAAGACGCCGAGGAGACCGCTGCCGCCATCGCCAGACGGGCCACCATCGCTTTGTCTTCATTGCGCGATGCGAACATTTTCGTCATTCAACCACCGGCCATTCGCGGTCTTGGCAGCAGTTCCGGCTTTAGCCTGCAACTCAAAGATGTCGGTGGGGTCGGGCACGATGAGTTGATTGCCGCGCGCGACCAATTCCTCAGCCTGGCCAGACAAAGCAGCAAACTGGTGGGGGTGCGCAACACTGGCCTCGACGACACGCCGGAGCTGCATGTGGCGATCGACGACCGCAAGACCGGCGCCTACAACCTGGCCACCAGCGACATCAACAGCACCCTGGGCACCGCCATGGGCGGCAGCTACGTCAATGACTTCATCCACAATGGCCGGGTAAAGAAGGTCTACGTGCAGGGTGATATCCAGGCGCGCATGCAGGCTGAAGACATCAATCGCTGGTACGTACGCAACAGCAGTGCCGAGATGGTGCCGTTCAGTGCCTTCGCCAGCAGCTCCTGGAGCGTGGGCGCGCCCCTGCTTGAGCGCTACAACGGCAACTCCTCAGTAGAGTTAGTGGGCGATCCGGCCGCTGGGGTCAGCTCAGGTGAAGCCATGGATGAAGTGGAAACCCTGCTTGCCCAGTTACCGGCTGGCATTGGCTATGAATGGTCGGGACAGTCTTATCAGGAGCGCCTTTCCGGCTCGCAAGCACCGTTCTTGTATGCAGTCTCAATCCTGTTCGTATTTCTTTGCCTGGCCGCGCTGTATGAAAGCTGGTCAGTGCCTTTCGCGGTCATGTTGGTGGTGCCGCTGGGCATCGTCGGCGCCGTGCTCGGCAGCGCTGGCGCCGGGCTAGCCAACGACGTGTACTTCCAGGTCGGTCTGCTGACCACCGTGGGCCTGGCGGCGAAAAACGCAATTCTCATCGTCGAGTTCGCCAAGCAACTTCAAGAACAGGGTCAGGATCTCGTCAGCGCAACGCTAGAAGCTTGCCGCCAGCGCCTGCGACCGATCCTGATGACGTCCCTGGCGTTCATGTTCGGCGTGTTGCCACTCGCCCTGAGCAGCGGCGCTGGCGCCGGCGGGCGCCAGGCCATAGGTACCGGCGTGCTCGGCGGCATGTTCAGCGCCACCGTGCTCGGCATCTTCTTCGTGCCGCTGTTATTCGTGCTGGTGCGCCGCCTGGCCGGCCGCCGCCCGACACCCGTTAGTGCTTCCGGAGTGGTATTACCATGATGCGTTCTTGCCGATTGGCCCTGTTGCTGCCTGCGCTGATGCTCGCCGGCTGCATCAACCTGGCCCCGGACTACCAGCAGCCGCAGGCGCCGATCCCTGCCCAGTGGTCGAGTGCGACCAGTGGCCAGGCCAGCGTCGACATTGGCTGGCGCAGTTTCTTCCTCGACCCGCAGTTGAAACAGGTCATCGAGCGCGCCCTGGCCAATAACCGCGACCTGCGCGTGGCCGCGCTGAATG
Organism: Pseudomonas taeanensis MS-3; assembly: GCF_000498575.2. Classification (GTDB taxonomy): domain Bacteria; phylum Pseudomonadota; class Gammaproteobacteria; order Pseudomonadales; family Pseudomonadaceae; genus Aquipseudomonas; species Aquipseudomonas taeanensis. Next base: position 60,908 of record NZ_AWSQ01000001.1, on the reverse strand, counting down.
TCGAGCAGGCCCGCGCCGAATATCGAGTGCAACGCGCCGATCTGAGCCCGGGCGTCAGCGCCACTGCCAGCGGCAGCCACGTCGGCAGCGACGATGGCGTCAGCCACGAGTACAGCGTCAATCTCGGGGTGAGTAGCTATGAGCTGGACCTGTTCAACCGCGTGAGCAACCTGACCGATGCCAGCCTGGAGCAGTACCTGGCACTGGAGGAAACTCAGCGCAGTACGCAGATCAGCCTAGTCGCCGAGGTCGCCTTTTCCTGGCTGACCCTGGCGGCCGACCGGGCCCTGCTGCAATTGGCCGAGGAAACCCTGGCCAGCCAGCAGGCCAGCTATGACCTGCAGCAACGCAGTCATGAGCTTGGCAACACCTCCGGTCTGGCCCTGGCCCAGGCGCAGACTACCGTGGAGTCGGCGCGGGTCGATGTTGCCAGCTACCAGAGCCTGGTGCAGCAGGACATCAATGCCCTCGACCTGCTGGTCGGCGACAGCCTGAGTGCCGAGCAGTTGCCAGCTAGCCTCGGTGCCGACAGTGCACAGTTGCTGGAGATCCCTGCCGGTCTGTCCTCCAGCCTGCTGCAGCAGCGCCCCGACGTGCTCGCCGCCGAGCACCAGCTTAAGGCAGCCAATGCCAGCATTGGTGCGGCGCGTGCGGCGTTTTTCCCCAGCATCAGCCTGACCGCTACGGCTGGCAGAAGCAGTAGCGCGCTCAGCAGCCTGTTCCTCGGTGGCAGCCAGGCCTGGGCATTCGCACCCAGCATCAATTTGCCGATCTTCGATGCCGGCGCTAACCGGGCCAACCTGGATGCGGCCGAGAGCGCGCAGCAGATAGAGCTGGCGAGCTACGAGAAGACTCTGCAGACCGCCTTCCGCGAAGTTGCCGATGCCCTGGCCGTGCGCAGCACTCTGCGCGAGCGTCTGGACGCACAGCAGGCGCTGACCGATGCCACGGCCAGGAGCTACCAGTTGGCCGATGCGCTTTACCGCAACGGCGCCAGCAGTTACCTCGACGCCCTCGATGCGCAGCGTAACTTGTACGCCGCCCGACAGACCCTGATCAGCCTGCAACTGACCGAACAGAGTAATCGCATCAGCCTGTACAAGGTGCTGGGCGGTGGCTTCAGCGAATAAACCGGGCGCCAACCATCCAGCGCCGTGCCCGTAAACGTCACATTTCTTCGCGTCCATACGAGAGTTCATTGATGAAAGCCATACCACTGGTTACCCGCCTGAGCATCGCCTTGCTGCTAGTTAGCCCACTGTTGCAAGCCGCCCCACAGGAAAACCCGACGCATAGACAGGAGCAGCATGGCCAGTCCGGTCCGAGCAAGCAGGGCGGGGGCCTGCCACGCGCGATCACGCCATCGGCCGGTGCCGGCAAGATACCGAAGCCTACCCAGGACCATGCGCGACAGCCCGTCACAGTTCGCGGCAATCAGTCTCCGCCGAAGAACTTCGCCCCGGTGCACCGAGCCTTCCATGAGCGCCGCGCGCAAATCGGCCAGGGGCCTGCAGTGCCGCCGGGGCTGCACATAAAGGCCGGCAAGCCGTTGCCCAAGGGCTATGGCAAACGTCTCGACGCCCATGCTCTGCGTGGCTTGCCGAGCTACCAGGGTTACGAGTGGCGGCGAGTCGGCCGCGATGTGGTGTTAGTTGCCGTCGCCACGGGCGTCGTCTTCACCATCTTGCAGGGGGTGCTGAACAACTGAAGCGGCGGACAGCCTGGGGATGGCTTTTGTACGCGCTTGAGGCACCGGGCAGAATGAAGCCAGACCCTCAAGCCCCGGCAATACCTGCACCGGAGTAACCGGAATGCAGCGCGTCATAGATCGCGCCAGCGCTGCTCGGTTCCAAGTCTCCACGCTACGGATCGACCGGCGCACCTGATACGGTCATGGGGCTGGCGTGCACGGTTTTTCCTGCAGACATGAAAAAGCCGCGCAGTGCGCGGCTTTAAAGGTGGTGGATCCACACGGACTCGAACCGTGGACCAAAGGATTATGAGTTGCCTAGAAACGCTGCAAACCGAGTGAAATCGTGCGTAGCTTAGCGCAGGTACAGTGAGCTGAAAGTAGCGTCGTAGATGGGTTTAAGCGTAATTTACGCGAAATCTGTAAAAGCTGGGCACTGTACCGCTGGTGTACTGCTTTTCCCCTTGGAGCGGTGCTCTCCGAGTATTTGCAGGGTTTATTGACACCGCTATTTGCCATCAGTGTCTTGAGTTGCATAGTCCTGTAACGACGATGGCATCTAAAGCAGCTTCAGTGCTGCCGTACTCCGACCCTGCATCGCGAGATGCACCGCGGGTACAGGTGATAAGACCGTTAGCGCAACGGCATACCTTTCAGAGGATTGTTGGTGTTTGATCCTGCCTGCAAAAAATCATTATTCGGTTTCAGAAATTATGTAGAGGCGGTTTAGAAGTATTCCGCTAGAGCGTGTTTGGATTTGACGTTCTGCGGAGCGGACAATAGGAACAGGTCGCGATTAATTGAGCGTGTCCTGCTCCTATTATTCCAGTCTATTAAGCCGTTGCGAGCATCGGGAAAAGCCCGTATCGACCTCCACCTGAGCTGCCGTAGAAAATTTCTACATTCGATATGCGCTCAATATTTTCGGGTGGATCAATGTTTTCTAAAATAATAAACTGCCCCATGTGACTTATACTTTCTAGATGTGAAAAAAATCTGGACTTTACAGAAGTTTTCGAAAGCAATAGTTCGTCAGGAGCCAGATCACCCATTTTAGGGTTTTTTAGCGGATCTCTATATGTAATCAGCGGTGAGTCGAATACTATAAATCCAGGGTGAGGTAGTTCTTTCGTTCTGCAGTAAATCAAGAGAGCAACTTTAAAGGCCGCATGAGTAATAGCTCTAACTCCTTTGCCATTATCGATGCGTAACTTACCGTCGATGGAGATGTCATATTTATCATTGTCAAACGATACTATGTGCTCACCAGGAAATCCCCATGCACTTAATACGCTAGAAATTACCTTGCAAAATTCAAGTGACGAGGCTCCGGGTAGTGTCAAATTAGGTCTATCTTTTTTACCTGGTGCTTTTACACTTTCAAATTCTGAAATTTTGGCAAGATAACCATCTCTTTGATTCAAAAGAGAAAGCCCTCTCAGGACATGATATTTTTGAGAGAGTAAATCATTCAGGGACGCCTCATAAGACCCGACTTCTGGGCGCTTAGCCTCAAGCACTGAGTCTATTTCAGCCAATATATCCTCAGAGGCAGGTAGCTCTTCGTTTATTGAATAAAGCTCGATTCTAAGCTTGCTGATTGTTGATTCAAGTTCTGACTGTAGAAGTCTTATTTTCTGTATTTCAGCTAGAGCGGACTTTTGGCTTTTGAGTACTTCTTCAACTTGCCTTTTGGCAGTTTGAGCTTCCGCTGGGGCACCACAGATAGAACAGTCTGCGCTTTCTAGTGAAAGTAAGAAGCTGGCTTCCTCTATAGATTCAAGTCTGTCAATGTCTGAGTCATAAATGCTATTCAGCTGATAAAATCTTTGTAAGTGCAGTTGGATTTCGTCGGCGCGCTCTTTGTTCTGAGCAATGATTTTCAAGAGTGAGCTTCGTTTTTCTAGCATTTCTGCGGAGTTACTCTGGTAAGACTTTAACTCTTTTTTCACCTTTTCTAAGCTTTCATCAAGCCGCTCACCTTGGGCTCTCAAATCAGATATGTCTGGATAATCAGCTTCCAGTTTTTTGTTCAGGTCATCTAATAAGCTTGTGATGACTTCTATTTTGGTGGACTTGGCAGCGTTAAATTTTTTTGCGTCAAGGATCGGTATGATGGATTTGTCGTCCGTACCGGTTAACAGTAGCCTAAATACACTTCGCTCTTTTGGTCGTGTTACAGGCCCAAGATCACTCTCAACAGGAGAACGCTCAGACTGAATGCTAGTCTCGTCTACTAATACGTATGGCATTAGCTCTCGGAAATTAAAGTTTTCTTTCTCGCCAGATTGATTTTTTGCCAGCTGACGGCCCGACAGTTCTAAATATTCTAAGAGCCAGCCAGAAAAGCTCTGTTCACCTGAGCCGCGTTGAGTTGGCTGCAGAGTCTTAGATTTCGAGGGTAATTCCGAGTATTTCCAGAGGCCTTTATACAGCTTATACGCACCGCCTGAGGTGGATCGTAGAACCGTATATAGGCCTTCTCCCAATATTTCGATTCCCATCAGAATAGTGTCATAACCATTTCTTTCAGGAATGCCAGGCAAAGGCCCAGCTCCGCCGAACATAAAATCTAAAACTTTAAGAGAGAAGGATTTTCCTGTATTCGATGCTCCGTAAATAAGATTAAGCCTAGAGGTGAAGTCCAGCCTAACTGGTTTTTCCTGAATTCCAACAAACTCGATACTACGGATTGCAATTCCTTTATGGTTCATAGCGCACAACCTCTGGAGCTAAGTCTCCTTGAAATTCAACTTCCCAGTTTCCAATTTTGGCAAGAATCAGTTCTTTAATTTCAGCGCCAGACATGGGGGCTATAAAGTCAGCAAGCCACTGGGCTCGGCTCTTGAGTCCTTGTGAGTATTCAGAGTTCAACAGCTTAACTAAAGGGTGTGCATCATCTGTAGCTTGGTAATAAACACCTGTATCTGAGGGGGCAACTGATATCAATCCAAATCGGTGCATCAAGCCGAGTCCTTCCTGAACCAGGCTACGCCTAACAAGAACCTCACCAGTTCGCTGCGGAAGCTTAGGATGCATGCTGGGAGGGCCGCCAACATCTTCACTGTGAACAATTAAATGGTCAAACCAAACCAATTCATTTATGTCGTAATATCTAGGGTAGGCTGCGTCGAGAATAACTAAAGACCTGATACCTGTTTCTACCGGGCCATTAAAAATCCCTGTCCTATTTGGCGAAAAACTTAATTCTTCCATTTGAACTTCCCATCATTCACAAAATGATGACAAACCCCCTGCTTAACAGGGACGCGAGCATATTTAGAGGCGATTCCAGATGTTTGAACAGTCGCTGCCTGTTTCATCACAGCTGATATTTTTCCCATTGTTTCTGAGTGTTTTTCACCGAGCACATCAGCTATTCCATGGAAAACGTCTTGTTCAACCAAGTCAATAACACTTGGGTCGGTGTTGTCTCTATAATATCTCTTAAATGCATCGGCATCAAAGAATCGCTCTCGCTGCAAATCGAGATTTTGCAGAAGATGTGGGTGGGCAGAAATTTCACCATGATGTGCGAATATGGTTTTCTCCTGCTCTCCATAAGCATCTATCAATTGCTTAATATACTCTGACTCAGTATCCAAAATCTCTTGTGGAACAACACCTTTTGGTGAGCTTCCTGGGTCCGCTCCGAAAAACTTAAAAAGTACTTTCTTGGCAGAGTCATCTGAAAGTATGTCCTCTAGCGCAACCCTGCATACAGTCGAGAAATCGAAATTATTCACTGTTGCCAGAACCTCGTCCGCCAACGGGATGTCGCCGCCATCAATTATCTTGTATCGGCAATACTTATCCCACTGGTCGATTAGGAATTTTTTTAATTTGCTCGGGTTAAACACTAGGTGCTCTAGATTTCTGTTTAGTCCTTTAGGCGCTACAAAGCAGTACGTGGATGGGGGATTGAACTCACCTTGAGAAGCATAATAAAGAATCTTCCCTAGCTCACAGATCGCGGTGTCGGTAGGAAGGCGCTTTCCATATTGTTTACACTGATAATTATCCCACTCACCCTCATGTTTTTCAGCGGTACGAAAGCCGACTACATCGCGCCCTAAATCCCCTGAACCTGAAAATCTAGCGACCTCATAATATTTTGATTGCTTATTCCCCACCCAATCCCTAACAAATAACTCTAATTGCACATCATCAAGAGCAAGAACGTCACGAGAGTAATCCTGCATTCCCCACCCTTCTAATAAAATTAGGCCAAAGTTTTTCTTCTGATTAACTAGCGCACGACGATAGGCGTGTTTTCATCAGCCCTAGAGTTGCTAAGGGGAGACCACAACTTCCAGTCCTCTCCTGCATTTCAAATACTCTGCATCGTTCGGCACTTGGGAAACCCCGAGCATCCCCAAAACTGCTGCCCCGCTTTTTCCCCTGATTTCACGGTGCGGATTAGCAACGCACTGCCGCATTTCGGGCATTGCCGTTCGGCTGTCGGATCGCTACGGCGCTTAAGGTTTTGCACGTGTTCGCGATGGGTGGCGAGCGTCGGTGCGCGGCGGCCAGTTTGCAGGGCGTGCAGCATGGCGTCGGTTTCAGCCTCGCTGAATAGCGGCTGCTGGAATGACTTGATATAGCGGATAAAGCCGATGCCCTGGGTCACGTTGGCCGGCACTTCGGTTTTGAAGGTGCTGCCGCCAACGAAGGTGATGACCGAGTGCAGGTGCTCGGGGTTAACGCCAAGGGTGGCTTCCAGGGCTTTGAGGTGTTTGTAGTTCTGCCGTAGCGGGTTCTGAAATTTGAAGGTGCGTTTGTAGAGCTTCTGCGTCCACTGCGCCTGCTTCTCGCTGCCGAAGATCCAGCCGCTCATGTTCTTCGTTTCCAGCACGAAGATGCCGTAGGGCGAGAGGAATACGTGGTCGATCTGTGTGGTGCCGTCTGGCGTGTTCAGCGTGACGTTGTGCAGGCGGCGGTAGGTCTGCTTTTCCAGCTGCCAATGGGCAAACAGCCGCACCAGGAGTTCGCCAATATGACCTTTGGCCCAAGGCGACTTGAGAAGACCGATCAGCAGTGCTGCTGGAATAAACCAGATCAGCATGCCCCAGACCTGCGCGATGACGGGGGTGAAGTCCATTTCCCAACCTTCAGTAATCCTGAGTTAACCGGATAGTACCGAAAGTAAGCGTTAATGGACGAAAGTATTCTATGGCGACATTCGGCTCATTGCGTGAGCCGAATATTCCGGCTATTCGGCTCACAAGCCTCCTAACCCTTTTCAGGTTGGGTATTAGCTGCTGCATTGATTTTTTATTAAGTCATGTATACGTTACATCTACTCTATTTAGTAACGTATTCATAACATGGACTATTCCCTCATCACGCTGCGCCTCGGCGAGCAGCTTCGGCAGCGCCGCCTCAATCGCGGGCTGACTCAGGCTGCGCTCGCTTCCCTGGCTGGCCTCACCCGGCAGAAAGTCATCGCTATCGAGAAGGGTGATCTGTCCGTGGGCATGCTGGCTTATGCACGAGTGCTGGCCGCTCTCGACTGCGAGCTCAACGTGGTGCCGGCAGCCATGCCCACGCTGGACGAAATCCACGGAGTATTCGACTGATGACGACCGTGCTGCAGGTTGCAACGTCAGAGGGCGGCAGTGGCAAGATCCTTACCAGTGCCGGGGACTACCTGTTCCGCTACCACGAAGACGCCAAGGCGCAGGCGGCGATCAGTTTGCTGATGCCTGTGCGTTTGGATGAATACTGTCATCGAGAGCTGCACCCGATCTTCCAGATGAACCTGCCGGAAGGCTACGTGCTGGAACAGTTACGTAACCGCTTGGCCAAGGTGGCGAACGTTGACCCGATGTTGCTGCTGGCGTTGTCTGGCAGCAGTTCGCCAATTGGGCGGGTGGCGGTCAGCTCTCCGGAGGTTGATGCGCTGTTGGCGCGTCAGCAGTTTCCCGGAGAAAAGCTGGCAGAAATCCTCGCCTGGGACGGTGCAGAAGACATATTCGTTGGCCTGGTGGATCGCTACATTCTGCGCGCCGGCATCTCGGGTGTGCAGCCCAAGGTACTGGTGCCTGAACATCAGGATGCTGCCCCGCAGCGCTTCACCTCGAAAACCTCTGACCTGATCATCAAAAGCGGCCGGGATGAGTTTCCGGGGCTGGCGATCAATGAATTCCTCTGCATGTCGGTGGCTAAGCAGGCAGGGATTGCGGTGCCGGAGTTCTACCTATCCGACAACGCTAAGCTTTTCGTTATGCGCCGCTTCGACCGTGACGAACAGCTGAATCCGATTGGTTTCGAGGACATGGCGGCGCTGATGGGGCTGGCTGCGGAGCAGAAGTACAGCAAGAGCTATTCCGCCATCGCCAAGGCTATCCGTTTGTACTGCCCATCCGAGCACGTGCAGGGCTCATTGGCGCAGCTATTCGCTATGGTCACCTTGAGCTGCATCGTCGGCAACGGCGACGCCCATTTGAAGAACTTCGGGTTGCTGTATTCCGACCCTACCCAGCGCGATGCACGACTCGCACCGGCCTACGATATCGTCAACACCACGGCCTATATTCCAGAGGATGTATTGGCGTTGGATCTGGCGGGTAATAAGTCGCTCTTAACCTCGCGCCAAGGGCTGCTGGACTTCGCTAAGGTCTGCGATGTGGCGCACCCAGAAGATGTTATCCGCGAGCAGTTGAGCGCGCTGGAACGGGTGCTGGCTCGTTCGACCGAGTTATGCGAGCGGGCACCGCATGTGGTTGCGGCAATCAGGCACAGTGCGAGCCCGTTTATAAGAACTTTCGGCTAGCGATTCGGCGTTTGTGGCAGCTGCTCATCTGCCAGCGTCGGCCGCGCTTTGGCGATCTAGCTCGCGCTCGATGCTCAGCCACTCGTCCTTGAGTCGGTAACGAAGGTAGACCACGAAGGCTCGATCGCGCAGGCGGCGAAAGGTCGAAATGCGGCGGGCTTCCTGAGTGCTCTCGATAGTCTCGGTGAGCCAAGTGCTCTCGAATGCTGTCCAGATCGGTGGGATGGGGGCCTGCAGGTTGGAATAGCAAACTGGAGCCACTTCCTCGAAGAACGCGACCTCTATCGTGGCGAGGTCAAACCCCGCCAACTGCCGAGCGATGGCCTTGTAGTCGACTTCGTTGTCGACGAAGGCATCCGATAGCGCCGACCACAATCGAGTGCGCTCATCGCGCGTCAAAACACTTCCCACTTGGAAAACTCCTCAAGTTTGGACTACCCCCGATGCTGTAGATCTTTCGCCTAATCCGCTCCCGCTTCAGCCGCTGGAAAAAGCTTTCCGCCACCGCGTTGTCGTGGCAATTACCGGGCGCTACCCAGCGCGCCAGTGATGAGCGCACCGAACCGACATTCCACTGCTCGCCCTCGATAGCGGATGAGGTGGTGATGTTTTGCAGCATGGCATTCAGGCTTCTCTGCATCTCAGTATCAGTACCAACAGCTCCGAGCATAACGAGCAAGCGGCCCTGAGCCTGGCCGCAAGCGCGGAGCAGTTGGGCTGCTGCCTGATCAAGAAGGGTTCATTCATGGGGCTTGCACAGGCGTGAGCCGATTAGCGAGTCTATTCGGCTCACTGTCTAATCAGCTCGTAAAGCGCCGTTACTCAGTGACCTCAAGCTTATAAACACGGCTTGCTCTACGCCCTGCGCATTGAGTGCCGTAAGTGCCAGCGGCCATGTGCACTTCATAGGTGCCAGCCTTGAGCGGCGTGCCAGTGATGAGCCCGTACGCGTCGCGGTCTTGGTGCTCAACCCAAAGGCCCTCAGGTAGGGCGTAGGCATCATTCACATAGATGCCATGAACGGGCGTCGAGGTGTTGATCACTTCGAGTTGCACGCTATATGGCCTGCCCACTGCAGCTATGGGCAGGATCTCAGGGAGTAGCGTGGGCTCGGGCTGCATGGCGCAGCCCGCCAGCGTGTTGCCAAAGATACCTGCTTCGCAGCCCGCAAGAGGTAGCGTTAAGCAGAGGGCAAAAAGTAGTTTCCTCAGCATATGGGGTTCCTTCCTGATCATGGGATTCGGCTGAATACGATCCCGCCAAACACGTCCTTGAGAAGCTGCTTGAGCGTGTAGCCCCGTGTTACCTGGTGCATGGACTGCCCCCAGGAGAACAGCTTGGAGTTGACGATAACCTCATCTGGCAAGGTGGTCTGGTCGACTGGGCCGCCTTGAGTCTGCGGGGCTTTTTCCCAGGCGATCCAATGGTTTTTTCCGACCCCAGCGCCGCCCTCCACCATCGCAGCAGAGATCAGCGAGGTGACATGATGTTGGTTGCCCGCATAGCTCAACAGTTCCAGGAATTTCTCCTGATTGATATGCCCTCGGAATTGGATGTTGTCGAACACTACGGTCGCGCCGGCTTTGGTAAACCATGATTTCACTTTCCCAGGCAGGGTAATCCCAGGGATCTGGTCACCAGGCGAGTCGTAATCGAAAAGGTCATTCTCGCTGTCACGCAGGCTGGCCAAGGAAATCCAGTCAATCGCGGATATACGATCACCCGCCGCCGTATCGCTGAATTTCTTTGGGTTGCGGCAGTCATGACTTGGCTTGATGTGTAGCTGCCCTATGGTCGTTTCACCTGTTTCCCACAGTTCGATGATCGCCTGGGTGTAAAGGTCAGGTCGATCCGCCAGCAGTGCGTAGAAGAAAACAGCTGGCCCGCACAGGCTCGTCTCTTGCTGGTTCGGCCAAGGGGTGATTCTTTCCTTTGTGGAAATGTATTGGCCTTGAGACCTTGCGACGCGTACTCGCAGCTGTTCAATGACTTTGCCTTTCTCAAATGGATCACTTGCAGTGCCCATTGGATGGGCGCGGTCGTTGAAAACACGAGTCTGAGAAGCCGAGCTCTCAAAGGTGTCCACAATCTGCTTGGCCGCTGCAACTCGATCTGTCGACTGAGCAGGCTGCGCTATTGCCGATGCTGTTGTGGCTTGCTGTGCAGGCTGTGCAGCAAGCGCCGTGGCAGGCGGTTGGCCCTCGGGGGCTTTTGCTGCTGCCGGGGCTGCGACTGCAGCTAACGATAATGGCGTTGGCGCGGTAAACGGTGCCGCGACGGCGGAGTTGCCGATGATCACGCTGCCAGAGCCGCCAACGATCACGCTGCCATGTCCACCCGTACTGCCCAATGTCGCTGCTGGCAGACCATTGATCAGCACCGTGCTAACCACTGCGCCCGTTATGGGGCTGCCGCAGGCCGACGTATCGGTCATCCGAGCGGCTGGTAAGTTGTCAAAGAGGACGTTGAGTGAACCCGTGGCGATGGGGTTTGTGCCATGGCCAGGTAATGGGCAAGAGGTGGGGTCAGTTTGGCGAGCCGCCGGTTTTCCGCTCATGGTGAAACCTCCTTGTTTCCGTAGGCGTAGATCCTACGCATGTCTCCGTTAGTGCTCTTGCAGCATTTGTCGAACTGGGCGCGGTGTCACGGTTTGCTATGGGTATAGGACTGGTCTAGCTGCTATTCGTGCAGGCATGAAAAAGCCGCGCAGTGCGCGGCTTTGGAGTTGGTGGGCCCACACGGACTCGAACCGTGGACCAAAGGATTATGAGTCCTCTGCTCTAACCAACTGAGCTATGGGCCCTCAGAGGCGGGCGGATTATACCGGCCCTGTCACGCTAGCGCCAACGGAACGGTGAGTATGCTGACACTGTGGCAAAGGAAGCGGTCGCAAATGCGCCGTTGGCTGTGAAACCAGGGGTGTGCATGTGCTCTGCAGTGGAGGGAGCCGTGTGCGCGGGCTTTGCTTGTGGTTTGTCTGGCGAGGCGAGGCTATGTCGAGGCGGCAGAAAGCAAAACCCCCGGTTTGGGCCGGGGGTTCTGTTTTACTCGTCGAGGAAGGAGCGTAGATGCTCGCTCCGCGTCGGGTGGCGCAGCTTGCGCAACGCCTTGGCTTCGATCTGGCGAATTCGCTCGCGGGTCACGTCGAACTGCTTACCGACTTCCTCAAGGGTGTGGTCGGTATTCATGTCGATGCCGAAGCGCATGCGCAGTACCTTGGCTTCACGTGCAGTGAGGCCGGCGAGTACTTCGCGGGTGGCTTCCTTGAGGCTTTCCACGGTCGCCAAGTCGATCGGCGATTGCATGGTACCGTCCTCGATGAAGTCGCCCAGATGCGAGTCTTCGTCATCGCCGATCGGGGTTTCCATGGAAATCGGCTCTTTGGCGATTTTCAATACCTTGCGGATCTTGTCCTCAGGCATTTCCATGCGCTCACCCAGCTCTTCCGGGGTCGGTTCGCGACCCATTTCCTGCAGCATCTGCCGGGAAATGCGGTTGAGCTTGTTGATCGTTTCGATCATGTGCACCGGAATTCGAATGGTGCGCGCCTGGTCGGCAATCGACCGGGTGATCGCCTGGCGAATCCACCAGGTGGCGTAGGTCGAGAATTTGTAGCCGCGACGGTATTCGAACTTGTCCACCGCCTTCATCAGGCCGATGTTGCCTTCCTGGATCAGGTCGAGGAATTGCAGGCCGCGGTTGGTGTACTTCTTGGCAATCGAGATAACCAGGCGCAGGTTGGCCTCGACCATCTCTTTCTTCGCCCGACGGGCCTTGGCTTCGCCAATCGACATGCGTCGATTGATATCCTTGATCTCGGCCAGGGTCAGGTCGCACTCGGCTTGCAGTGCGGTGAGCTTCTGCTGGCCGCGCTGGATGTCTGCCAGTCGGTCACCAATAGCTTCGGCATACTTGGCCTTGCCCTTTGCCAATTGCTCGGCCCAGGTGGTGTCGATTTCATTGCCGGGGAACAGGCGCAGGAAGTCAGCACGCGGCATCCGCGCATCCCGCACGCAGATTTGCATGATGGCGCGCTCTTGGGCACGCAAGCGCACCAGGGCGTCGCGTACTCGTACCACCAGCGCGTCGAATTGCTTGGGCACCAGCTTGATTGGCATGAACAGTACGGCCAGGGCTTTCAGCTCGGCAATGCCTTGCTTGCTGTCGCGGCCATGCTTCTTCAGGGCTTTCTTGGCTAGTTCCAGCTGTTCGCTGATAGCGGTGAAGCGGCGCAGGGCTTCTTCCGGATCCGGACCGCCGTCGCCTTCTTCTTCCTCTTCATCGTCGCTGTCGTCTTTGTCGTCGTCATCGCTGTCGTCAGCGCTGTCGTCTTTGACGGGTGCTGGCGGGGCAGGGGTCGGTACGACGCCGTCATCCGGGTCGATATAGCCGTTCAGTACTTCTACCAGGCGGCCGCCTTCGGTGGTGACGCGAGTGTATTCATCAAGGATGCTGTCTACGGTGCCAGGGAAGTGGGCAATAGCCCCCATGACTTCGCGGATGCCTTCCTCGATGCGTTTGGCGATTTCGATTTCGCCTTCGCGGGTCAGGAGTTCCACCGTGCCCATTTCGCGCATGTACATGCGCACCGGGTCGGTGGTTCGGCCGATATCAGTTTCAACGGCCGCGAGTGCGGCAGCGGCTTCTTCAGCCGCTGCTTCGTCGGTGTCGGCGTCGGCCAGCATAAGGGAATCCTTATCTGGCGCAACCTCGAATACGTTGATCCCCATGTCGTTGATCATGCGGATGATATCTTCCACCTGTTCCGGATCGGAAATATCCTCCGGCAGGTGGTCGTTGACCTCCGCGTAAGTCAGGTAACCCTGCTCACGACCGAGTGTGATCAACTCTTTGATACGAGACTGCTGTTGCGCTTTTACGGACATAACACCCTATCCACTGAAGGTCTTGGCGGGCAAAAAACAAGCCGAGGATTATACCCGAGTAAGACCCTCACGCGCCAGTTGAGCTCGGGATTACCGGTGATGTATTACGACTCAATAGATTGCGCAGCTGATTTTTTTCCTCTGCACTTAACTCACTTTGACGGGCTTTGCGCAGTAAATGTTCCAGCATGCGCTCCCGTTGGCGGGCTATAAGAGTAGTTATAGTGTCGAAAAATTGTTGTTCAAGGTTATCGGCCGAAATCAGCCATTCCTTTTCCGCTAATGCCCGCAATAGGCGGCCTTGTTCGGTTCCGTGCCAGCGTGCGATCAGTTGCAGCGAGCGCAGCGTGGGGCTTTTCTGCAGAGCGCCGAGCAGGGCAACGAGTAATTGTGCGTAGGTGTCGTCTTCGCCGGCGAAGTGGCTGACGTCCTCTACTTTTTGCGCGAGCTCCGGGTGGTGCAGCAGGGTGCGCAGGGCGCTCAGGTGCGGCGATTCGACGCTGACCGCGGTGCGTGGTGCGCGGGGAGAGAAGTCGCCACGGTCCTGTTTGACCCACTTGTTGCCCTCTTTCTTCCAGTTACCTTTGCCCTTGCCCTTGCCCTTGCCCTTGTTGCTGCGCTCGAAGCCTTGCGCTGGGCTGGGCTTCTCATAGTCGTCATAACTGGGTGCGGCGTCGTAATAGGCGCTGTCGGGGATATCCGGGTAGTCGTTGGGCGCTGCGCTGGGTTTGCTGGCGGGCGCGGCCTGGCTCGGGGCTTCGCCGCTGAGCCCGGTGATCTCGGTGAGGCGCTGGCGCATCAGGGCGCGCAAGTTGGCGCCAGGAATCTTGTCGATCAATGGGGCGGCCAGGGTGGCGAGGTGTGCTTTGCCTTCCAGGGATCGCGGGTCGGCTTCTTCGCTGAGTTGCTGAAAGAAGTAGTCGGCCAGTGGTTGTGCTTGCTGGTTGATGCGTGCACGAAAGGCGTCAGTGCCCTCGCTGCGCACCAAGGTGTCCGGGTCTTCGCCGTCCGGGAGGAACAGGAAGCGTGCGCGGCGACCGTCTTGCAGGCTCGATAGCGTGGCTTCCAGGGCGCGCCAGGCGGCATTGCGTCCAGCCTGATCGCCGTCGAAGCAGAACAGTACGCTGGGGACGATGCGGAACAGGCGCTTGAGGTGTTCTTCGCTGGTGGCGGTACCGAGCGTGGCGACGGCATTGCGCAGGCCCTGTTGGGCCAGGGCGATGACGTCCATGTAGCCCTCGACCACCATGATCTCATCAAGGTTGCGGTTGTTTTTGCGTGCCTCGAACAGGCCGTAGAGCTCTTGGCCCTTATGGAATACCGGGGTTTCCGGCGAGTTCAAGTACTTGGGTTTGTCGTCGCCAAGTACCCGGCCGCCAAAGGCGATCACCCGGCCACGGCTGTCGCGGATCGGGAAGATCACGCGATCACGGAAGCGGTCGTAGCGCTTGCCGCTTTCGGCGTTTTCGACCAGTAGGCCGGCGTCAATCATGCTCTTCTGTTGCAGGCTGTCGCTGGCCAGATGCTTGAGCAGGTTATCCCAGCCTGGCGGGGCGAAGCCGAGGCCGAAGTCGCGGGCAATTTCGCCAGACAGGCCGCGGCCTTTTAGGTAGTCCACTGCGGCTTTGCGCTGTGGATGGCTCTTCAGGGCTTGCCGGTAGAATTCGGCGGCTGCCGTAAGCAGTGGGTAGAGCGGCGAGTCGGTCGACTGTCGCGGTTTGTTGCTGCGTCCGCCTTCTTCGCGCGGTATGTCCATGCCGGCGCGTTTGGCTAGATCCTCGATCGCCTGGGGAAAGTCCAGTTGGTCGTGATCCATGACAAAGCCCAGGGCGTTGCCACCCGCGCCGCAGCCAAAGCAGTAATAGAACTGTTTGTCCGGGCTGACGCTGAACGAGGGGGTTTTTTCTTTATGGAAAGGGCAGCAGGCGGTGTAGTTCTTGCCGGCTTTTTTGAGCTGAATGCGCGAGGCCACCACGTCGACGATGTCGGTGCGGTTGAGCAGATCATCGATAAACGATTGTGGGATCAGGCCGGCCATAAGCGCTCAGAATACTGTCGTGGAAGGCGGCTTGGCAGCTGCGGCAGAAACTAAAAGACTCCGGCCGCCACCCGTGGGTGGCTCGGAGTCTAAAAGCTAAACCCGGCCGAGGCCGGGTATCAGGCGTTACGCTTGTACGTATTAGTACAGACGAACGCTGCGGCGCTGCTCGCGCTGCACTTTCTTGGCGTGACGCTTAACAGCGGCTGCTGCTTTACGCTTACGCTCGGAAGTCGGTTTTTCGTAAAATTCACGGCTGCGAACTTCAGCCAGAACACCGGCTTTTTCGCAGGAGCGCTTGAAACGACGCAGAGCTACGTCGAAGGGTTCATTCTCTTTAACTTTGACGGCTGGCATCCAGGGCGTACCTTCTTCATTACCGGGGTTAACGTGCTCCTGGCAAATCGCGCTGGAGAACGTAGGTTTTTAAGGGTTGCGGATGTTACCGTCTCATCGCCGGGAATGCAAAGCCTCTGATCGAAAAGCACTGGTCGGGTCGTGTCAGGCACCATTATCATGCGCCCCTTCGAAGTCGCCCCCCTCTACTACTACAAGGCACTGCCCATGCTGGTTCTGGGATTGGAAACCTCTTGTGATGAAACTGGTGTCGCGCTCTATCACAGTGAGCGTGGGTTACTGGCAGATGCGCTATTCAGCCAGATTGACTTGCACCGAGTCTATGGTGGAGTGGTGCCCGAACTGGCATCGCGCGACCACGTCAAACGCATGCTGCCACTGATTCGCGAGGTTTTGGCTGAGGCCGGCTGCGTGTCGAGCGATATCGATGCGATTGCCTATACCGCAGGCCCTGGCTTGGTCGGCGCGCTGCTGGTCGGTGCTTCCTGTGCTCAAGCTCTGGCCTTTGCTTGGGGTATCCCTGCTCTCGGTGTGCACCATATGGAAGGGCACTTGCTGGCCCCTATGCTGGAAGAGCAGCCGCCGAGCTTTCCGTTCGTCGCTTTGTTGGTGTCTGGCGGGCATACCCAGTTGGTGAGAGTCGATGGTATCGGTCGTTATCAGCTACTCGGTGAGTCGCTCGATGATGCCGCTGGTGAGGCGTTCGACAAAACGGCCAAGTTGATGGGGTTGCGTTACCCGGGCGGGCCAGAAATTGCGCGCATGGCGGAAGGTGGCACGCCGGGGCGTTTCAAGTTTCCTCGGCCCATGACCGACCGGCCGGGTCTCGATCTGAGTTTCAGTGGGCTGAAGACCTTTACCTTGAATACCTGGCAGCGCTGTCGCGAGGCGGGTGATGACACGGAGCAGACGCGCTGCGATATCGCCCTGGCGTTTCAGCAGGCGGTCGTCGAGACGCTGACCATCAAGTGCCGTCGAGCACTCAAGCAAACGGGTTTGAACAATCTGGTGATCGCCGGTGGCGTCAGTGCGAACACCGCACTGCGTGCGTCGCTGGAGCGGATGCTGGGCGAGTTGAAAGGGCGGGTGTTTTATGCGCGCCCGGCTTTTTGTACCGATAACGGCGCAATGATTGCTTATGCCGGTTGCCAGCGGCTCAAGGCGGGTCAGCACGAGGGCTTGAGCATTACCGTGCAGGCGCGCTGGCCGATGGAGCAGTTACCCGCGCTGTAAGGCTGCGCTTTGCAGAATGAGCAGGGTTCAGTCTGCCGATTCAAAAATGCCGTTCACGGCCGGCGAACAGATCGCGTAGATTGCCGCGATGGCGCCAGACAACCAGGCCGGTGAGTGCGCTCATTGGCAGCAGTGCTGCAGGCTGTTGCCAGGCCAGTAGCGGTAATATCAGCGGTATGGCGATCAGCGCGGCGATTGAGCTGGTGCGGGTAAGGGAGAAGGCCAGCAACCAGGCACTAACCGCCAGAAGCGCTGCTGGCGGGTAAAGCCCCAGCAGCATGCCCGCGGCAGTGGCGACGCCCTTGCCGCCGCGGAAACGAAAGAACAATGGATAGAGGTGACCGACTACAGCCGCGAGGCCAACCCAGGCTTGCTGTTGCAGGTTGAGGCCAAGTCGGTAGGCAATTAGTACGGGCAGCAGACCTTTGAGTAAATCGCCCAACAAGGTCAAGATGGCCAGGCGTTTGCCAGCGACCCGCATCATGTTGGTGGCCCCAGGGTTGCCCGAGCCACTGGCGCGAGGGTCCGGGCCATGAACCAGGCGGCTGAGTAGAATGGCGAAGGACAGTGAGCCGAGCAGGTAGGCGAGGATCGCCAGCAACCAAAACATGGTATCCATTCCGGGCGAGGGACGCCCTGATTCTAACAGGCCGTTGAAATAGGTAGCGAGCTCAGGCTGGGACCTCGAGATAAGGAAGGCACGTGCAGTTTATAAAGGATAAATAAGCTTCTGAGCCTGGTTCCTCTGCGCTGTAACTGGCGCCGAGGTGTTTAAAAGTGGCCTGCCAAAATGTGATGTGGCCTCGTAGCGTTATGGAGAGAGTGCTTGGACATAGTTTTTATTGAGGGTCTGGAAGTCGATACGGTGATCGGTGCCTATGACTGGGAACGCACCATTCGCCAGTGCTTACGCCTGGATCTTAGCTTGGGCTGGGATAATCGACCGGCTGCTGCGGGCGATGATCTGAGCAAGGCGCTCGATTACGCTGCGGTGTCGACGCGTGTGCAGGCTTTCGCCAGCGAATCGCAGTTCATCCTGGTGGAAACCTTTGCCGAGCGCCTGGTTGAACTGCTGATGCATGAGTTCCAGATTCCCTGGCTACGTTTACGTTTGACCAAGCCCGGTGCAGTACCGGCCGCTGCAGGTGGTGTTGGTGTGGAGATCGAGCGCGGATGTCGCTAACTCCGGTTTTTCTCGGCCTTGGCAGCAATATTGAGCGTCAAGCCCACTTGTGCGCCGGCCTCGAGGCGCTGGCTGGTTTTCTGCGGGAGATGCGCTGCTCGCCGGTGTTCGAAAGTCAGGCTGTGGGGATCAAGAGTGGGCCGTTCTTTAACCTGGTGGTGACGGGTTATACCGACCTGCCCTTGCGTGAACTGGATCGTCGCCTGAAGTTCATCGAGGCGGACAATGGACGTTACGCACCGGAGCGCAAGGGCCTGCCGCTGGATATCGATGTGTTGCTGTATGGCGATCAGGTCGGCAATTTCGATGGCCTGATACTGCCCCGCGCAGAAATTCTGCAGAATGCTTTCGTGCTGTGGCCTCTGGCGCTATTGGCGCCGGATAGCCTGCATTTGGGCGAACGGCGCAGTTTTGCCGAGCTGTGGCAGGCGGCGCGAATCGACCAGCAGCTGTGGCCGGTGGCCTTCCAGTGGCGCGGGGTCGAGCTGACCCCCGAGTCGCTGCGCCTGGCCTTTCCCGAGTCTTAAGGCGTTTTCGCGCTGTTCTTGTAGAGCTTGAGCGCCTTCAGGCGCTCGCGCTTCAGTGCCTCTCCCAGTTCTGGGCCTTTAAAGCCCTGCTGCAGCAGCGGTTGTACCGCGACACTCCGAGCCGCCTGCATGGCACCGCGTAGGTAGTCGGCCTGAGGGTAGGCGGACTGCTCCAGGCCATCGCGGCCGCGGGCATCCATTTCGCAAGCGGCTATAAAAGCTTCGAAGCGCTGCGGTCGTCGATAGACGTCAAAGTGCTGCAGCAGCTCTAACAGGGTCGAGGCCTTCAGCTCCAGGGCGCGATGACCATGGGTGTGATATTCACCGACCAGTAGGGCCAGCTCCTGGCAGTCTTTCGGTGCTTTGCTGCGCTCGTTTATCGCACGAATCGCCGCCAGGCCGCGTTGCTCGTGGGCAATATGCCGGGGCCAATCTGCCTGGGGTGTAAGGCCTTTGCCCACATCGTGCAGCAGGCAGGCCCAGCGCACGGTCAGGGGTTGTTGATGTTCGGCGCATTGCCGCAAGACGCTGAGTACATGCGCGCCGGTGTCGATCTCCGGATGGTGGGCGGCTGGCTGGGGTACGCCAAACAGTGCGTCGACCTCCGGCAGCAGTGCCTTGAGGGCGCCACAGTCGCGCAACACGTGGATAAATATATCCGGGCGTGGCTCCAGCAGCGCGCGGGAGATTTCCTTCCAGCTGCGCTCGGGGGTTAGCGCCGACAGTTCGCCGGAATCGCTGAGTTGGCGCATGAGATCGAGGGTCGGTTGGGCGACGCTAAAGCCCTGCGGCGCGTAACGCGCGGCAAAGCGAGCGACGCGCAATACCCGTAACGGATCTTCGGCAAACGCCGGGGATACATGCCGTAGCAGGCGTGCGGCGAGATCGCGTTGGCCGCCGTAGGGGTCGATCAGCCGTCCTTGAGCGTCTTCGGCCATGGCGTTGACGGTCAGGTCACGGCGAATCAGATCTTCTTCCAGCGTAACCTCCGGGCTGGCGTAGAAGGTGAAGCCGCCGTAGCCACGCCCGCTCTTGCGCTCGGTGCGCGCCAGGGCGTACTCCTCTCCGGTTTTCGGGTGCAGGAACACCGGAAAATCCGCACCCACCGGGCGAAATCCCTGCTCTAGCATCTGTTCGGCCGTGGCGCCGACTACCACCCAGTCGATCTCGCTGACCGGTCGCCCTAACAGGCGGTCACGTACCGCGCCACCCACTCTGTAAATCTGCATGCCTACCTCCGTTGCCGCAGAGGATAACGGTTGGGCGTGCTGGTGGGAAAAGGCTTATCACCCAGGCGTTCAAGTCGAGGTAGGCGGTCGGGTGGGCAATGGGCGTATCACAGCAGTCGCAGCCAGGCTGCTGTGATACGGACAGGCGCGGCGGGGGCAGCCGATCAGATGGGGGGAATGATCAGGTCCAGTCGTGGGTGATCGCTGTCATGTTCAGGATCGCCTTTGGGCGGTACGTGCTGGGTGTTGATCAGTTTGTCGCCTTGCAGTGTTTCCAGGTGGATATCGAAGCCCCACAGACGGTGCAGGTGCTTCAGCACCTCTTCGGTCGAGCTGCCTAGCGGCTTGCGATCATGCTGTTGATGGCGCAGGGTCAGCGAGCGGTCGCCGCGTCGATCGATGCTCCAGATTTGCACGTTGGGTTCGCGGTTGCCGAGGTTGTACTGAGCGGCAAGGGTTTCGCGGATGATCTGATAACCCGGATCGTCGTGGATAGCGGAGACCAGCAGTTCATCCTTCTGGTCGTCGTCCATGATGCTGAACAGCTTGAGGTCGCGAATCACCTTGGGGGACAGGTACTGCAGGATGAAACTCTCGTCCTTGAAGCTCTTCATGGCAAATTTCAGGGTGCTCAGCCAATCGCTGCCGGCGATATCGGGGAACCAACGCCTGTCTTCATCGGTTGGCGCCTCACAGATCCTGCGGATGTCGCGGTACATGGCAAAACCCAGGGTGTAGGGGTTGATGCCGCTGTAATAAGGGCTGTCGAACGGTGGTTGGTAGATCACGCTGGTGTGCGACTGCAGGAACTCCATGATAAAGCCTTCGGTGACCAGGCCTTCGTCATACAGGTCGTTCATCAGGGTGTAGTGCCAGAAAGTCGCCCAGCCTTCGTTCATTACCTGGGTCTGGCGCTGCGGATAGAAATATTGGGCGATCTTGCGCACGATGCGGATCACCTCGCGCTGCCAGGGCTCCAGCAGCGGTGCGTGCTTTTCCAGGAAGTACAGGATGTTTTCCTGGGGCTCGGCGGGGAAGCGCTTGTTGTCTTTGTCGTCGCTTTTGTCCGCTCCTTTGGGGATGGTTCGCCAGAGGTCGTTGATCTGCTTT
This sequence comes from Pseudomonas taeanensis MS-3, assembly GCF_000498575.2. Classification (GTDB taxonomy): domain Bacteria; phylum Pseudomonadota; class Gammaproteobacteria; order Pseudomonadales; family Pseudomonadaceae; genus Aquipseudomonas; species Aquipseudomonas taeanensis. Next base: position 39,880 of record NZ_AWSQ01000001.1, on the reverse strand, counting down.
TGCAGGTGTTCTTCGCGATCTTTCTGCCGGCGCCGCTCTTCTTCGGCTGAGATCGGGTAAGGGCGCTTGTAGCGATCGACACCGTAGTTCATCAGGGCGTGGCAGGAATCCAGCAGGTCCTCCACGGCGTCGATGCCATGACGTTCCTCGCACTGCATGATGTACTGCTTGGCGAACACCAGATAATCGACAATCGAGCTGGCGTCGGTCCAGGTGCGGAACAGATAGTTGCCCTTGAAGAAACTGTTGTGACCGTAACAGGCGTGGGCCACCACCAGGGCCTGCATGCACATGGTGTTTTCTTCCATCAGGTAGGCGATGCAGGGGTCGGAGTTGATCACGATCTCGTAGGCCAGGCCCATCTGGCCGCGCTTGTAGTTCTTCTCGGTACTGAGGAACTGTTTGCCGTAGGACCAGTGGTGGTAGCCCAGTGGCATGCCGACCGAGGCGTAGGCATCCATCATCTGCTCGGCGGTGATGACTTCGATCTGGTTCGGGTAGGTGTCCAGCGCATAGCCTTCGGCGATCCGGCTGATCTCTCGGTCGTAGGCGCGGATCAGCTCGAAGGTCCATTCCGAGCCGGTGGAAATCGGTTGACCTTTCTTTTTGCGCACAGCGCCGTCATATGCCGTCATGTTTCGAGCCTCCGCTGGAACAGTTCGCGGAACACTGGGTAAATATCCGTCGCCGAGACCAGCTGCTGTTGAGCGAAGGTGTCGACGAACGCTTCGCAGACCTGCTCGTATTCGAACCACAGCGCCTGGTGCTCGCGCGGGGTGATCTCGACGTAGGTGAAATACTGCACGAACGGCATGATCTGTTTGATCAATATATCCCGACAGATCGGTGAATCATCGTTCCAGTTGTCGCCGTCCGACGCCTGGGCCGCATAGATATTCCACTCATTGATGGGATAGCGCTCGGCCATGATCTCCTGCATCAGCTTGAGTGCACTGGAGACGATGGTGCCGCCGGTCTCGCGGGAGTAGAAGAACTCTTCCTCGTCCACCTCTTTGGCGCTGGTGTGGTGGCGAATGAACACCACTTCGATCTTGTCGTAATTACGCTTGAGGAACAGGTACAGCAGGATGAAGAAGCGTTTGGCAATGTCCTTGGTTGACTGGGTCATCGAGCCGGAAACGTCCATCAGGCAGAACATCACGGCTTTCGAGCTGGGGTTCGGCTGCTTCACGAGCAGGTTGTACTTGAGGTCGAAGGTGTCGAGGAACGGCACGCGATTGATGCGCGCGTGCAGTTTGCTGATTTCAGCTTCCAGTTGCTGAATGTCGCCTAGGTTGTCCGGTTCCTCGCGCTTGAGGCGTTCCAGTTCGGCTTGCGCGACTTTCAGTTTGGCGCGGCTGCTCCCGGACAGGGCAATACGCCGTGCATGGGCCGAGCGCAGGGTGCGGATGATATTGATCCGTGACGGATTGCCCTCGTTGCTGATGCCGGCGCGCACGGTCTTGAAGGTGTCGCTGCCGGTCAGGTGGCGTTTGACCAGGTTGGGCAGTTCGAGGTCCTCGAACATAAAGTCGAGAAACTCTTCTTGGGTAATCTGGAAGACGAACTCATCCATGCCTTCGCCGGAGTTGCTGGCTTTCCCCGCACCTTGACCTGCGCCGCCGCCTTGCGGGCGAGGGATGCGCTCGCCGGTGGTGAATTCTTTGTTGCCTGGATGGACGACGGTCTGCTTGCCGCCGCGACCATGGTGCAGCACCGGCTCGTCGATGTCGCGACCGGGAATGCTGATCTGTTCGCCATGCTCCATGTCGGTGATGGAGCGGCGACTGACCGCCTCCTCCACCGCTTTCTTGATGTGGTCACGGTAACGCCGCAAAAAGCGCTGGCGGTTTACCGTGCTCTTGTTCTTGCCGTTCAGGCGCCGGTCGATCACATGGCTCATAGGCCCCTCCGGGGAGCTTTAAGCTGCAAGCCACAAGCTGCAAGTGGAGGCGTGTTGGCGGGCTCTCCTACTTGCAACTTGAGGCCGATGGCTTGGGGCTGCGTTACTGCGATTTGCGAACCCGCAGATACCATTCGGAGAGCAGGCGCACCTGCTTGTCGGTGTAGCCGCGCTCGACCATGCGAGTGACGAAGTCGTTGTGTTTCTGCTTATCCTCCTTGCTCGCCTTGGCATTGAAGCTGATAACCGGCAGCAGATCCTCGGTGTTGGAGAACATTTTCTTCTCGATCACTACGCGCAGCTTCTCGTAGCTGAGCCAGGTTGGGTTCTTGCCATTGTTGTTGGCGCGGGCGCGCAGGACGAAGTTGACGATTTCGTTGCGGAAATCCTTCGGATTGCTGATCCCGGCCGGTTTCTCGATCTTCTCCAGTTCCTCGTTGAGCGCCACGCGATTGAGTATCTCGCCGGTTTCCGGGTCGCGGTATTCCTGATCCTGAATCCAGAAGTCGGCGTACAGCACGTAGCGGTCGAAGATGTTCTGTCCGTACTCGCTGTAAGACTCGAGGTAGGCCGTCTGGATTTCCTTGCCGATGAACTCGATGTAGCGCGGTGCCAGGTACTCCTTGATAAAACGCAGGTAGCGTTCGCGCGTCTCGGCGGGGAACTGTTCCTGCTCGATTTGCTGTTCCAGTACATACAACAGGTGTACCGGGTTGGCAGCAATCTCATGGGGGTCGAAGTTGAACACCTTGGAGAGAATCTTGAAGGCGAAGCGGGTCGACAGGCCGTTCATGCCCTCGTCGACCCCGGCAGTGTCGCGGTACTCCTGGATCGACTTGGCCTTGGGGTCGGTGTCCTTGAGGTTTTCGCCGTCGTAAACCCGCATCTTCGAGTAGATATTCGAGTTTTCCGGCTCCTTCAACCGGCTCAACACTGAGAACTGGGCGAGCATCTTCAGGGTGTCCGGGGCGCAATGAGCGCTGGCCAGAGAGCTGTTGAACAGCAGCTTGTCGTAGATTTTTATTTCATCGGTCACGCGCAGGCAGTACGGCACCTTGACGATGTAGATACGGTCGATGAACGCCTCGTTGTTCTTGTTGTTGCGGAAGTTGTGCCATTCCGACTCGTTGGAGTGGGCCAGCAGAATACCGCTGTAGGGAATTGCGCCGAGGCCTTCGGTGCTGTTGTAGTTGCCTTCCTGGGTGGCGGTCAGCAGAGGATGCAGCACCTTGATCGGTGCCTTGAACATTTCGACGAATTCCATCAGGCCTTGGTTGGCTCGGCACAGGGCCCCGGAAAAGCTGTAGGCGTCGGCGTCGTTCTGCGGGAATTCTTCCAGTTTGCGGATATCCACCTTGCCGACCAGGGCGGAGATGTCCTGGTTGTTCTCGTCGCCCGGTTCGGTCTTGGCCACGGCGATCTGGTTGAGGATCGAAGGGTACAGCTTGACCACGCGGAACTGGCTGATGTCGCCGCCGAACTCTGCCAGGCGCTTGGTCGCCCAGGGCGACATGATGCTGTTGAGGAAACGCTGCGGAATGCCGTAGTCCTCCTCCAGGATGGCGCCGTCCTCGGTTGCGTTGAACAAACCGAGTGGCGACTCGAACACCGGTGAGCCCTTGATCGCATAGAAGGGCACTTTCTCCATCAGTTGCTTGAGTTTTTCCGCCAGCGACGATTTACCGCCGCCCACCGGGCCGAGCAGGTAGAGGATTTGCTTCTTCTCCTCCAGGCCTTGGGCGGCATGGCGGAAGTAGGAGACGATCTGGTCGATGCATTCTTCCATGCCATGGAAGTCGGCGAAGGCCGGGTAGCGGCGGATGACTTTGTTGGAGAAGATGCGCGACAGCCGCGAGTTGCTCGAGGTGTCGAGCAGTTCCGGCTCGCCGATAGCCATTAGCAGGCGTTCTGGAGCGGTGGCATAGGCGCTGCGATCCTGCTTGCACAGCTCGAGATACTCCTGCAGGGAGTACTCCTCTTGGCGAGTCGCTTCGAAGCGCTGCTGGAAGTGGCTGAAAATAGTCATGACGTCACCTCGCTCAATGCTAGGAGCCGGCGCGGGATCGGTCGTGCGGGTGCTGGTAGTCGGCTGACGAGTCAGTCGAGAGATATCCCCCAGTACACCTAAAGGTCTTACCGATGGCCCGGATGCCGGTTGGCCGGCTCTACCTTGTTTTGGATGGCCTGAGCTAAAGGATAGTTCGGAATCGGCGAGGTCAAGGGGCGGCGAACGATAACAAGATATTACCGTTCGTCAGGAGAGGGCGGCAGCCCAGTGCCGGTGCGGTTTGGACCCCAAATAAATATTTATTCGGGCTGCGCTTGTGTGGAGTCTTCGGGATAAGTGGTACGCCACAGTTCGAAACCGCCATCCAGGCTGTAGACCTCAGAGAAACCTTGGCCGACCAGGTAGGCGGCGGCGCTCTGACTGGAGTTGCCGTGGTAGCAGGCAACGATCAGCGGCCGGTCGAGATCGGCCTTGGCGATAAAGTCGTGCAGCGAGTGATTGTCCAGATGCTGCGAGCCAGCGATGTGGCCGTTGGCAAAGCTCTCTGGGTCGCGGATGTCGACCACCACCGCGCCAAGTTCGCGCAGTGCCTTGGCCTGCTCCGGGGGGATGCGTTTGAAGTCGCTCATGGGTGCTCCTGGTTACAGTCATAGCGGTGTCGCTCGCCGCTATCGATATTCAGTAGAGTCATGGCACCGCCCCACACACAGCCTGTGTCTAGGGCAAACAGACCGGGTTCATTGCACTGGCCTTCCAGCGCGGCCCAGTGGCCGAAGATGATTTTTTGTCCACGCGTCTTGCGCTCGCGATGGCTGAACCAGGGGGTATAGCCAGGTGGCGCACTGTCGACGCCTTCTTTGCTCTTCAGGTCCAGGGTACCGTCTGCGCTGCAGAAACGCATGCGGGTGAAGTAGTTGGTGATCACCCGCAGCCGCGGGACGCCATGCAACTCCTTGTCCCAGCGGGCGGGTTCGTTGCCGTACATGCCGTCGAGAAACAGTGGGAAACGGGCATCGTCGCGCAGCGCTTCCTCGACCTCGCTCGCGCGTTTGAGGGCTTTTTCCAGGGTCCATTGGGGGGGAATCCCGGCATGCACCAGGGCGATGTCACGCTCGGCGTCGTAATGCAGCAGCTTCTGTCGGCGCAGCCAGTCGAGCAGTTCGTCGCGATCGGGTGCGTCGAGAATTTCGCGTAAGGTATCGGCCTTTTTCAGGCGTTCAATATTCTGTGCGACGGCCAGAAGATGCAGGTCGTGGTTGCCCAGTACGCAGGTCACGGCGTCGCGCATGCGGTAGAGAAAGCGCAGGGTTTCCAGCGACTGCGGGCCACGGTTGACCAGGTCGCCGACCAGCCACAGACGATCTGTGCCGGGGTCGAATGCCACGCGTTGCAAGAGGCACTGGAGAGGGCTGAGGCAGCCTTGCAGGTCGCCAACCGCGTAAGTGGCCATCAGTGCAACGAGCCCGGTACTGCCAGGCGGAAGGGCGCGATGTCGGCGTCGAAGCGTTTACCGTCTTCGGCCAGCATTTGATAACTGCCCTGCATGGTGCCGACATGAGTGGCGATCAGCGTGCCACTGCTATAGGTATGACTGTCGCCAGGCTCGATCAGTGGCTGTTGCCCCACCACGCCGGCGCCACGCACTTCTTGCACGCGGCCGTCGCCATCGGTGATCAGCCAGTGGCGTGAGAGAAGCTTGGCCGATAGTTCACCGCTATTGACGATGGTCACGGTATAGGCAAATGCAAAACGGTTCTGCTCCGGCTGTGATTGCTCCGGCAGGTAGCGAGTGGCGACGCTGACGTCGACCTGATAACGAGGATCGGGCATGTGCTGGGACTCGGTATGCTGAACAGGCAGTTTAGCGGCTGTCAGGCGTGGCTGTGATGCTCAGGTGCTCGGCCAGTTGATCGGCCAGACGCACGAAGGCAGCCAGATCCAGTTGCTCGGGACGTAGACTGCCATCCACGCCGGCAGCTTCGATCGCTGCTGCGGGCAGTAGGGCTTTGAGCGTGTTGCGCAGAGTCTTGCGCCGCTGGTTGAAGGCTTCTCGTACCACGCGTTCGAGCAGGTGATGATCCTTGGCCGGATGCGGCAGTATCTCGTGTGGCACCAGGCGCACGATCGCCGAATCGACTTTAGGTGGTGGGTTGAACGCACCTGGGCCGACATTGAACAGATGCTCTACCCGGCAGTGGTACTGCACCATGATCGACAGGCGGCCCCAGTCGCCACCACCGGGCTCGGCTGCCAGGCGCTCGACCACTTCTTTCTGCAGCATGAAGTGCATGTCGTGGATCAGCGCGGCATTGCTCAGCAGGTGGAAGATCAATGGTGTGGAAATGTTGTACGGCAGGTTGCCGACCACTCGCAGACTGCGGGGCTCTGCGCCCAGACGGTTGAAGTCGAACTTCAGCGCGTCGCCCTGATGCAACTGAAAGCGCGGCTCTGTGGCGAATTTAGCGTTGAGGATCGGGATCAGGTCTCGATCCAGTTCGACAACATCGAGTTTTGCGCCGCTGCCGAGCAGGCCTTCAGTCAATGCACCCTGGCCCGGGCCGATTTCCAGCAAATGCTCGCCTTCGCGGGCATGAATGGCGCGCAGGATGCGGTGGATAACCCCGGCGTCGTGCAAAAAATTCTGACCGAAGCGCTTACGGGCACGGTGTTGGTAGGTTTCGGACATTCAAACGGCTCCAAGCTTCAAGCCGCGAGCTTAAAGCGAATGCAAAGTGCGGCAGTTTAACAGGGCGGGGGGTGGATGGTGTTTTTCCATCCGCCTTTAGGCGCAGGGCTAGCAGGCCGTTGAAAAATGTAGCGAGCGACGGCTAGGCAAGGTTAAATCGGCCGAAAAAGCGCAGTTTACGTGTTGTAAATGAGCATTTTGAGGCCGATTTCAACGCTGCATAGCCTAGCGCAGTAGTTTTTCAACGGCCTGCTAGAGGGCGGCCAGCGTGCGCTGGCCTGACACGTCAGTTCTGCTGGGCTTGGCTGGCGGCCATCGCGTAGGCGGTTTCCAGGGCGACTTGCAGGCTGCCGCTGTCGACCTTGCCGCTACCTGCCAGATCGAGGGCGGTGCCATGGTCGACGGAAGTGCGGATGATCGGCAGGCCCAGGGTGACGTTGACCGCAGCGCCGAAGCCCTTGAATTTGAGCACCGGCAGCCCTTGGTCGTGATACATGGCCAGCACCGCGTCGCAGTGCTCGAGGTGCTTCGGGGTAAACAGGGTGTCAGCCGGTAGCGGGCCGATCAAGTTGATGCCTTCGCTGCGCAACAAGTCTAGCGTCGGTTCGATGATCTCGATTTCTTCCCGGCCCAGATGGCCGCCTTCTCCTGCATGCGGGTTGAGGCCGCAGACCAGAATGCGCGGTTGGTCGATGCCGAACTTTTCGCGCAGGTCGGCATGCAGGATGCGGGTCACGCGGGCCAGGCGCTCGGCGGTGATCGCCGCGGCGACATCCTTGAGCGGCAGATGGGTGGTCACCAGGGCCACGCGCAGGCCGCGGGTGGCGAGCATCATCACCACTTGTTCGCTGCGCGTGAGATCGGCGAGAAACTCGGTGTGCCCGGAGAAGGCGATGCCGGCGTCGTTGATCACGCCCTTATGCACCGGTGCAGTGATCATTCCGGCGAAATGCCCATCCAGACAGCCTTGGGCGGCGCGGGTCAGGGTTTCCAGGACGTAGGCGGCGTTGGCCTGATTCAGCTCTCCGGCAGCGACTGGTGCGGCCAGCGGCGTATCCCACACATAAAGACTACCTGCAGGGCTTGACTGATGCGGCCAGGCCCCGGGGCCGGCCGGGATCAGCTCAATCGCCACGCCCAATTGTGTGGCGCGCTCGGCGAGCAGGTCACGGCTGGCGACGGCCACTAGCGGATGGGGTTGAGCCTGTTGAGCGAGCAGCAGGCACAAGTCGGGGCCTATGCCTGCCGGCTCGCCGGGGGTCAGTGCGAAAAGAGGCTGTGCAGTCATGGCGAGTTCTCGAGCGCCCTATCTGGGCGGGTATTAATGTGGGGCTGAGCGCTATCTTATGCTGTACTCGGCCCAGAACGGAAAAGCCCGGTGCTGCTACTTGCAGGCACCGGGCTCGGGTTCAGCGGGGCAGGCTCAGAGTTTGCTTTCGACGTAGGCTTCGTCGCGGATCTGCCGCAGCCAGGCTTGCAGTTCCTCGTCGTATTTGCGGTTGCGCAGCAGGTTCATCGCTTGCTGCTCGCGGAACTGTTCGCTGCTGTCAGTGGCGCGACGGCCCATGACTTGCAGTACGTGCCAGCCGTAGGTGGTCTTGAACGGTTTGGAGAGCTCGCCGCTGGGGGTGCTGTTCATCACCTCGCGGAACTCCGGAACCAGTGCGTTCGGGTCGATCCAGCTGAGCAGGCCGCCATTGAGCGCGGAGCCTGGGTCTTCCGAAAAGCTTTTCGCCAGTTCGGCGAAGTCTTCCCCAGCCTTTATCCGCTGGTGAAGGCGTTCAACCAGGCGTTTGGTTTCGGCTTCGCTGCGTATTTCACTGGGCTTGATCAGGATGTGACGAACATTGACCTCGTCACGCACCTGGTTGCCGCCGCCACCGCGCTTTTCCAGCAGCTTGAGCATGATGAAACCGCCCGGTGTGCGCATCGGCTCGGTGACCTCGCCGACTGACAGGGCGCCGATCATGGCGTCGAAGGGCGGTGGCAGTTGAGCGGCCTTGCGCCAGCCCATCTCGCCACCTTCCAGTGCGGTTTCGCTGGCCGAGCGAGCGATCGCCAGTTGGGCGAAGTCGGCACCTTGTTGCAGCTGCTGATAGAGTTCCTGCGCCTGGCGATCAGCCGCTTGGATAGTCTCCGGGGACGCCCCTTCAGGAACTGCAATGAGGATGTTCGCCAGGCGGAACTCTTCCGACAGTTGCAGTTTGCCAAGGTCGGAGGCGAGGAAGTTCTGCACTTCCTGATCGCTCACCTGAATGCGTTCGGCCACACGGCGCTGGCGCACTCGGCTGATGATCATCTCGCGACGGACCTGGTCGCGGGCGTCGGCAAAGGACAAACCGTCTTTTGCCAGGGCAGCACGGAATTGCTCGATGCTCATGCCATTGCGCTGGGCGATGGTGCCGATCGCCTGGTTGAGTTCTTCATCGGTGATGCGAATGCCGGAACGGTCGCCGATCTGCAGCTGAATGTTCTCGATGATCAGGCGTTCCAGTACTTGCTGGTCCAGCACGTTCGCAGGCGGCAGGGCCGCGCCACGCTTGGCGATGGTTTGCTGTACCTCACGAACGCGTGCATCCAGTTGGCTCTGCATGATCACGTCGTTGTCGACAATTGCCACGACACGGTTGAGTGGTTGTACCTCGGCCTGCGCCGCGGCACCCAGAAAAACTGCGCCCAACAGCAGCGGGCGCAGACAATCAGAAAGCTTGATCTTCACGTTCACGATAACCTTGAATGCCTTGGTCGAGGAAGGTTTCAACCTTGTTGCCTGTCACGCCGCCCAGGCCTTTGAGGACGATTTGCAGGAAGATACCGGTGTCGGCCTGATCATTGAGCGAGGGGTTCAGGCTGACTTCGTCGTAGTCGATCCAGTAACGGTTGACCACGCGCAGCTTCCAGCAGCAACTGTCGTACTCGAAGCCAGCGAAGGCTTCAAGGGTGCGATTGCGGCCGTAATCATACTGCCAGCGGGAAATTGCACTCCATTGCGGGACGATCGGCCAGATCACCGAGAAGTCATGCTGGCTGACTTTGTAGTAGTCCTTGATGAAGTTGGCCGTGCCCGGTGTGCCGAAGTCGCCGCCGCCAACCACCCAGTTACCGGTGGTCTGGTCGAATCGCACAGTGTCGTTGCGGTAGCGGTAGCCAGCGTTGATGATCTTGTTCGGGTTGTCTTCCGGCTGGTAGTGAAACATGGTGCTACCCGAGCGGGTGCGGTGGGTGTCCGGGTCCCAGTTGAAGTCCGCGGACAGGCGCCAGTCGCGGTTGAAGCGGTACAGGTATTCCAGTGCGTAGGGTGATACGGATGATTGCGCATCGACACGGGTATTTGCGTCGATACCCGGTAGTTGCACCTTGCGGTCCTTGAAGTAGAAGGCCTGGCCGATGCTGAAGCGCTGCCGTTCGAAGCCGTTGCTTTCGATCCAGCGATTAGTGACACCCAGCGACAGCTTGTTTTCGTCACCGATGCGGTCCTTGCCGGAGAAGCGGTTCTCGCGGAACAGCGACGAGTAGCTGAAGGTGCTTTCGCCAGTGTCGAAGACTGGGATATCGGTCTGGTCCTCTTCGGGTACATAGAGGTAGAACAACCGTGGCTCCAGGGTCTGGCGGAAGTCTTTGCCGAACCATTGGGTGTCGCGGTCGAAGTACAGGCCGCTGTCGACGCTATACATGGCCAGGCTACGGTTTTGGCTGGAGCTGAATTCCTGCTCGGCCAGCAGAGTGTTTTTGCCCTGCTGGTCGAGGCTCAGGTCATAGTTGGTTTGCAGGAACTTGACCTGCGGCTTGATGAAGCCCCAGCTCCAGTCCAGTGGCAGGCTGACGGCCGGCTCGAGGTGCAGGCGATTGCCATTGGCACGGGCCAGACCCTGCAAGTTCGTGTCATACCAAGGCGTTGTAATGCCGTTTTCATCGCTGAATAGACCTGAACGCAGGTCGCGATCGAAGCGCACCAATTCGCTGCCGTAGCTGAAGTCCAGGCCGCCCGGGTGAAACGGCAGGGCGCCGTCCAGGGTGATCTGCGGCAGGCGGTTGTATGGGGTGATGTCGGTGATAGTGGCCAGCTCGTAAGCGTGCGCATTCAACCGGGCGGTGTAGTTGTCACCACGGTAGGTCAGGGTGCCGCGTTGATTGACATAGGTAGTGGTATCGATGCCTAGGTCGGTGCTCAGGTCCTGAAAGTAGTACGGATCGCTGATGTCGGTGTAATCGACTTCGGCCAGCAGGCGCGAGTCGAGGCCTTGCTTGTGCTGCCAGCTATAGAGCCAGCGCTGTTGCTTGGACTCCGATTGCAGCTTGCGGTCGTCGTTGCTGTCGCTGATGTAGCCTGCGCCCAGCTGACCTTCGCTACTCTTGGTCAGGTAGCGGAACTCGCCTTCGGTGAGCAGGCCGCGGTCGCTCATGTAGGTCGGGTAGAGCGTGGCGTCGTAATTCGGCGCCAGATTGAAGTAGTAGGGTGTCTGCAGGGTCAGGCCGTTATCGCCGGAGCTGCTGATGCTCGGCGGCAAGAAGCCGGACTGGCGCCGATCATCGATGGGGAAGTGGATATACGGTGTATAGAACACCGGGAAATCCTTGACCCGCAGGGTGACGTTGGTAGCAGTACCAAAGCCGGTGGCGGGATTCAGGGTGACGTTGTTGCCTTTCAGGTGCCAGGCGTTGCTGCCGGGTTCGCAGCTGGTATAGGTGCCGTCCTTCAGGCGGATAATCGCCGTCTCTTCGCGTTTGGCGTAGAGCGCGCTACCGCGTACATGGCCTTTATGCAGGACATACTCGGCGTTATCGATCTTGGCTTCGCCGTTATCCAGTTGCAGTTCGGCACGGTCGCCGACCACCAGCGCGCCATCGTCACGCAGGCGTACATTACCAATCAGCTCGCCGCGATTCTCGGCTTGAAGCAGGCGGGCCTCATCGGCCTCGACTTGCAGGCTCGATTGGCGCAAGACCACATCGCCAGCCAGGGTCGCGACCTGTTGTTCCTGCTCATAGCGCGAGGCTTTGGCGGAAACGAACATCGGCGATTCGCTCATTGGCGTTGTGTCGCCCATGCCCGGACGACTCGGTTCAACGTACGCACCGGCACAGTAAGGGCCTGTTTCGGCCAGCTGCGCGGCACTCAGTTGCTCGCGCGGCACCCAGTCCAGGTGGCTGTAGTCGGCGCTGCGCGAGGCCAGGGCCTTACCACCGCTTTGCGTGACGAGGGTCGCGGTAGAGGCTTTGCTCTGACTGCCCTTGTCCGCGGGGGCGCTGCTGCTGACGGCGGAGCCACTGTGCACCGGGCGTGCAGGCACAACAGCACTGCTGGCTTTTGGCGCGCATGCCCAGCTACCGGAAGCCGACGCTTGGCAGTCATACTGCTCGGCAGCTATTGCGAATTGACCCGCGACAGGCTGCATGGCAAGAAGGCTGCCAGTGACCAGAAGTGGGAATTTTTTACGGAATGCGGGGTATTTTACTGCCATCTTATTTTTCCGGGCTTCCTGCGCGCTATCGGCCCAGGGGCCGCACGCCTCTCGATGGGCTGAAAGTCGGGTGGCCCCAATCCGTTGCCGGAATCGGGGCCCCCTAAGAACCGTACGTGCGCCTTTCAGCGCATACGGCTCAAGCCTTTACAACGCCCCCGAAGGGGCCGGCTTGCATACTGTCAAACCACGAGCATGGAGCTGCTGGTGGCAAATGGGGTGCAATAGTACCCGGTTATTTAGGGAGTCTCCACCGCCTTGTGAGCGGTAGATAATGTGGTGGTCGTGCCACCCCGTTTCCTTGGTAATCGGTTGATTGCAAAGCACGCACAGTCCCTTCTGACTCTGGAACAGGCGAAGGATTTGCTCGCGGTACTTCAGCTTCTTCAGCATCCGTTCCATCCGCAGTTTCTCGCCCATCTCTTCCATGGAAGGATCGAAGGGGTTGTATTCCCCGCTCACCTTCTTGTGCCGCTCGATCGGTGTACTCGCAAGCGAGTACAGTCCGACGTCCCGCTTTGCTCCTGACTCGTCCATTAGCGTGGTGGCAAACACCCAGTTCTGCTCGCTTTGGGTCTGGTAATACTTCTTCCTGATCCATTCCAGCGACTTGTTCGGGTGTCGCCGTTTCGCCCAGCGCCAGAGCTTGAGAAACACTCTGTAGTCCATGCGGCTATACGCCTGTTTGGCGACTACGGGCTGGTGATACAGCGCCCAGCCACGCAGCATCGGGTTCAGCAGTCGGATCAGATCCTCTTGCCTGGCCGTCTTGTGGGTGTCGATGACTTCCTTCACCTTGCGATAGAACGCCTTGACGTTCTTCTTGCTCGGCTTGATCAGGAGCTTCCCGTTGTACTTGCGGAAGTTCCATCCAAGGAAATCGAAGCCTTGGTCGATATGGACGATCTGCGTCTTTTCGGGCGACAACCGCAGCCCGCGTACCGCCAGGAACTGCTCTACCCAGGGTTTGACCTCGCTTTCCAGAAGCTCCGGGGAGTCTCCAGTGATCACGAAGTCGTCCGCATAACGCACCACGTTGACCTTCAGCTTCTTGGCCCTTGTCACGCCCAGGTGTTGCTTGAGCTGTGATTCCAAGCCGTCGAGCACCATGTTCGCCAGGGTGGGCGAGATAATCCCACCCTGTGGCGTACCTGCATCCGTTGCCTGTAGCTGGCCTTTGTGAACCACACCAGCCTTCAACCATTTCCGCAGGATCGCCTTGTCCGTTGGGACGTTGGCGATCAGCCAGTCATGGTTGATATGGTCGAAACAGCCCAGTATGTCCGCCTCCAGTACCCATTGGGCCGAGGCCTTCTTGGATAGGGAGATGAACAACTGTCCCATCGCATCCGCCGTCGAGCGTTCGATTCGAAAGCCGTAGCTGTTCGGATCGCCCGTGGTTTCCGCGATGGGCGCCAGCGCCAGCAGATACAACGCCTGCATGGCTCTGTCGGTCATGGTCGGGATGCCCAGGGGGCGTTCCTTTCCATTCGTCTTCGGAATGAACACACGCCGTAAAGGCCGTGGCTGATATCCGCGCTGCTTCAACCCTTGTGCCGCTTTCCATTTGGCGTCGGGTGTATCCCAGAGCACGCGGTCGACTCCCGCCGTGCGCTTGCCCTGGTTTTCAGTGACTCTCCGTACAGCCAGATACCTGGCCGACTTCGAGCGGGTCAGCATCCGTTGCAGGGCTTTCACCCTGCGCCATTCGCCTTCCCGACAAGCCTTCGCAATCCGCACCTGCATTCCCCGGACGTTCCGCTGCACACGACACCAATCGATGTCGTGCCACTGCTGCGGGGCGCCGGAAAGCGCAGACCCGGCCTGTTGGCTGAGCTCTTTCATGCTGCTTTCCTCTCAAGATGGTTGAACCATCCCGAGCGGAAGACACACGCCGATCCCTGACGGGAAGCGCGCATCCCGCCAGGGTTGGTTAGGTTGGGCTCTATACAGCCGAGCCCGAGGTTCATTGAGACAGGTTCAATCAGAGGTCATGCGACGAAAGACCACGCAGAAGTCTGCCCGGTTTCCCGTGGGGTGATATTCCAACCCCTATCCGAACCATTACAGCCCGGCGTTCGCTTTCTCTGCGATCCCCTACCCGCACCGCCAACAGCTCGCCTTGCGGCTAGCCTGCCACTAGGGCAGCGATACGGGCTTACCACGTTCCCTATCTGTCACACGACTGGGTTAGGGCCTGCCTTTTCACCGGAGGTCGTAGTGGCGACGTATCCCCACATCCTACGGAGATAACCGACCTCGCACCTTTTGGTTCATGCCTAACAGCAGTTTGGGCATGGTTATCCTTACGGTGTTTATCAGCAGTTCACTTGCGTTGCCCATACCAGCCAGCCTAGCGCCTCAACCCGGTACTGCTCCGAGCATCTACGCCTCGCCTCGCGGCGAGGTCGCACCCTGACGGGGGCTACATTGTCGGGAAAGCTTCATACCCCACCGTTACCGGTGACGCATGTTTCCCTAGGCTATCGTTGGTCGCACAACGAGTCCGCTACCATTCCGAACCGGCAATGGCTGGACAATGACAGACAGAGCTTTCGCTCATGTCTCCGGTTTGAAGTGAGCAGGGACTGCCACGGCAGCGTGCTCAGGGTGAGTTTTCCTCCTGTTTCTGAGGCAGGAGGAACCCCAGCGGGGATTCTCTCCCGCGAGGGTGGGGCCGCCAGGGCCAGGGTCAACGTTTGTGGGGAGCTCTATGCTTAGCGAGGTAGCCCTTTATTTCAGGCCACTTTGCCCAGACTGCCATTCCACTACAGAAGAACAGCAGGCAGGTCAGCAGGAGAAAACCAAAGACTTCTTGGCTCATGCCTTCCCTCCGTTGAGTGTGCACTCCAGAACCTAGTGAAGCTGGTTCGCAGTCGCGCTTCCGAGTGCTAGGCGACCTTGGGTTTTGCCACCGCCGCTGCGGCAAGTCCTTGAAGGCAATGGACTTCTTGGCTGGTTTTGGTTCCCTGGATTGGATGCCGGGGCCCTTGGTTTCCTTGCGGAAACCCTTCACGATGACTCCTCACCGCGAAGCTGGAGACACGCTACGCGTGTCGCACAAGATGCTGGATAATAAAGCATGACCCGCGCAACGGCTAGCGCCGTGGAGACCCTTGTAATGCCTGATGAAGATGTACGCCTGCAACTCCTGAGCGAGTGGCTCGATCAGCAACTGCCGACAGTGTTCGCCGCACAAGGCTGGGGCGAGGTACCTGCAGCCACGCTGACGTCGGCAAGTAGCGACGCCAGTTTCCGTCGTTATTTCCGCTGGCAAGGCGCCGGGCGCAGCCTGATCGTGATGGATGCGCCACCGCCGCAAGAGGATTGTCGGCCCTTCGTTAAGGTTGCGGCGTTGTTGGCCGGAGCCGGGGTGAACGTACCTCAGATACTCGCGGCCGATGTCGAACGCGGCTTTCTATTACTGAATGATTTGGGTCGGCAAACCTATCTGGACGTTATTGATGCGGGTAACGCCGACCTGCTGTTCGCGGATGCACTGGAGGCGTTACTGGCGTTTCAGCAGTTGCCGATGGATGCGGGATTGCCGAGCTATGACGACGCCTTGCTGCGCCGCGAGTTGCAGCTGTTTCCCGAGTGGTATGTGCAACATCACCTAGGCATCGAACTGGATGTTGCGCAACAGGCCGCCTGGCAACGGACCACTAACCTGTTGATCGACAGCGCGCTCGCGCAGCCCAAAGTCTTGGTGCATCGCGATTACATGCCGCGCAACCTGATGCTCAGTGAGCCGAATCCAGGGGTGCTGGACTTTCAGGATGCGGTCTACGGACCGGTTACCTATGACGTGACCTGCCTGTTCAAGGATGCCTTTCTCAGTTGGCCTGAGGCGCGGGTGCGCGACTGGCTGGAAGGCTATTGGCGACAAGCGCGTGCAGTGGGCATTCCGGTTCAGTCTGAACTGGACAACTTTCTGCGTGCCAGTGATTTGATGGGGGTGCAGCGCCACCTCAAGGTGATCGGTATTTTTGCGCGTATTTGTCACCGTGATGGCAAGCCCAGGTATCTCGGCGACGTGCCACGTTTCTTCGCGTATATCGACGCGGTGGTGGCTCGTCGGCCCGAGTTGGCCGAGTTGGGCGAGCTGCTAGTCGGTTTGCGGCAGGCCGAGACGGCATCCGTATGAAGGCGATGATTCTCGCTGCTGGCAAGGGTGAGCGCCTGCGGCCCTTGACCTTGCACACGCCAAAGCCGTTGGTCCAGGCAGCCGGCGTGCCGCTGATCGAGTACCACGTGCGTGCCTTGGCCGCCGCCGGTGTCCACGAGTTGGTGATCAACCATGCCTGGCTCGGGCAGCAAATTGAGGACTTCCTCGGCGACGGCGGGCGCTTCGGTGTGAGCATCCGCTACTCGGCGGAGGGCGAGCCGCTGGAAACCGGGGGCGGGATTTTTCGGGCGTTGCCCTTGCTCGGCGATGAGCCCTTTCTGGTGGTCAACGGCGACATTTTTACCGACTATCCCTTCGCCGTGCTGGATAAGCCGCTGAACGGGCTGGCTCACCTGGTGCTGGTGGCCAACCCGGCACATCACCAAGCGGGAGACTTCTGTCTGGCGCAAGGTCGCGTGAGTGATGCCGTTGTAGGTCAATCGAATCTGACCTACAGCGGCATCGCGCTGCTCTCGCCGGCGCTGTTCGCCGGCTGTCGGCCTGGCGCGTTCAAGCTGGCGCCACTGTTGCGTAATGCCATGGCCGACGGGCGAGTGAGTGGCGAGGCCTTTAGCGGTCGTTGGGTCGATGTGGGTACCCATGAACGCCTGGCCGAGGTAGAACGTTTGCTCGCGCAGGGGGATTGACGTGCTCTGGCCGGCGACATTGCTCGGTGCGTTTGCTGGCTTGGCCGTGGCCAGCATTCCCGGTGCATTGCTCGGTGGTCTACTCGGCCAGGTGCTGGATCGTCGTCTGCGCCTGAGCAGTTGGGACGCACTGCGTGAGCGCCTTGGCGGTAGGGCAGCACCTGCTGATGAGGAGGTGTTGTTTCTCCTGCTCGGCCGTTTAGCCAAGTGCGATGGCCGGGTGCTGCAGGCACATATCCAGCAGGCGCGGTACGAGATGCAGCGTTTGGGGTTGAATGAGGCAGCGCAGCGGCGGGCTATCGAGGCATTTGCGCGAGGCAAGACCGGGCGCGATAGCCTGCGTGCGCCGTTACGTCGTCAGCAGGTACGTGGTGAAGCCTTGTTGCGTGCGTGTTGGCGGATGGCCTGGGTGGATGGTCGGGTCTCGCAGGCCGAGCGCGAGCTCATTGTGCTGTGGGGGAAATGGCTGGGTGTGCCCGCCGCTACTCAGGAGGCGTTGAGTGCAGCCTATGCGCCGAAGCAAGGGCCGCTGGCCTCGACGGGCGGCAGCTATCAGGAGGCGCTGCGCTTGCTCGGGGTCGCGGCCGATAGCGAGCCGCTGCATATAAAGCGTGCTTATCGGCGCCTGTTGAGTCGCCACCATCCCGACAAGCTGACCGGCAGTGGCGCAGGCCCCGAGCGAGTACGCGAAGCCACGGAAAAAACCGGCGAGCTGCATCGGGCCTACGAGCTGATCCGCCAGCGTCGTGGGTTTCGCTAGTCGTCAGGCTGGCCTGCAGGAAAGGCCGCTGTCGGTTACCGCGCGCTGGTGTGCAGGTGCTTGCTGAGCCAACCGCGAATGCGTCGAGACAGCTGCTCCTGTTCCGCTGCCGGATTACCCGGTAGCGCCTGCATGGCGATTTGAATGTAGGCCGGATGCTTTTGCCGTTTGCTCGTTTGCAGACGCTCGAGGGCGGCGTTGCGATCGCGGGTCTGCTCCTCGTAGTAGAAATCGCCGGTGGCCAGTTTCAGGCTAGGGATGAGTTCTTCCAGTGCGGGGCTGAATCCGTCGGGCCGTTTGGCGGCGACCAGCAGCAGGTTCTGCACGTCCTTTGGCTGGCGTTCGGCCAGGAAGCGCGCGGCCCAATAAGCGCCGCTGCCATGGCCGAGCAGGACGATGGTTTTCGCCTGCTGTTGTTGGGCGAAGGCTATGCCTGCTTCGATGCGTGCCAGGACCCGCTCTGCATGGGCCTTGCGCTGGGCTTCGCGGTCGCTAGTGACGGACGGCGGCTGATTTTCGACTGGCGCTGTGCCTGCTGTCTCAGTCGGGTCCGGCTCGTCAGTACTCTCTTCTGCTTGGGCTGCTGTCGGCTGGCTGGCAGGATCGGTGTCGGCGCTGCGTACGGGAGGGATGCCAGCCTGAGGGTCGGGCAAACTCAGGCTCAGGCTGTGCCACCCCGCATCCGGTAGCTTGCGTCGCAGGGGACCGATGCTCTGTGGCCAGTCGGCACTCTCATCGTCACCAGGCAGGAGAATTACCGCGCCGCTTGGTTCGCCGACGTTGGCGGGTAGCCAGAGAGCAAGAAAGCTTTCCTCGGCGGCCTTGAGTTGCTGTTGCTGTTTATCCTGTAGCTGGCGTTCGAGCGCGCTGGCGTCGCTCTGGCTGCGCTCCGGCAGCGCTGTGCGCTTAACTGTTGATGCATCTGTGTCAGTGGGCTCGCCACTCGCCGGTGACGCTTCGCCTTCGGCATAGGCGTGCGCGCCGAGCAACAGTAGGCACAGGGCAAGGAGGGCGTGAAGCGAGGGCATGGCACTTCTCCGGGCGGCAATCGTGGTTGCAGCCTAGCGGTTTCGCCGTCGTCTTGTCAGGCGCTTCTGGTCGCGCCAGGCCTGGCTTGGGGCTGGTACACTGCGCGCCTTCCGTGAATGCTCCCGAGGTGCGCCATGCAACCCTTCGCCATCGCCCCGTCGATCCTTTCCGCCGACTTCGCTCGTCTGGGTGAGGAAGTGGATAACGTTCTCGCCGCCGGCGCCGATATCGTCCACTTCGATGTGATGGACAACCACTATGTGCCCAACCTGACCATCGGCCCGATGGTCTGCACGGCGCTGCGCAAATACGGCATCACCGCACCAATCGATGCCCACCTGATGGTCAAGCCGGTGGATCGACTGATCGGCGACTTCATCGACGCCGGCGCCAGTTACATCACTTTCCATCCGGAAGCCTCAGAACACGTCGACCGCTCGCTGCAGCTGATCCGTGCCGGTGGCTGCAAGGCCGGTCTGGTGTTCAATCCGGCGACCCCGCTGGACGTGCTCAAGTACGTGATGGACAAGGTCGACATGATCCTGTTGATGAGCGTCAATCCGGGCTTTGGCGGGCAGAAGTTCATCCCCGGCACGCTCGATAAGTTGCGCGAGGCGCGTGCGCTGATCGATGCCAGTGGCCGCGATATCCGCCTGGAGATCGATGGCGGGGTCAATGTGCAGAACATTCGCGAGATCGCCGCGGCCGGTGCCGATACCTTTGTTGCTGGCTCTGCGATCTTCAATCAGCCGAACTACCGCGAGGTGATCGAGGCGATGCGCGCCGAGCTGGCGCAGGTGCGCGGCTGATGCAGTTGCGCGAGCTGTTTGATGGCCAGTTGCCGCGCCTGGTGATGTTCGACCTGGACGGTACCCTGGTGGACTCGGTGCCGGATCTTGCCGCCGCCGTGGATAAGGTGCTGCTCGACCTCGGTCGGGCGCCGGCAGGCGTCGCGCGAGTGCGAGACTGGGTGGGCAATGGCGCCAGCGTGTTGGTGCGCCGCGCCCTGGCCGGTGGCCTGCAGCATGCGCATGTCGCCGAGGCAGATGCGGCCGAGGCGCTGCAGCTGTTTATGCAGGCCTACGCCGAGAACCATGCCTTGACCCGTGTCTACCCCGGGGTGAAGGACATGCTCGGCTGGTTGACTGAGCAGGGTATTGCGCTGGCCATCGTCACCAATAAACCGGAGCGCTTCGTCGCCCCGTTGTTGGATGAGAAAGGTCTGGGTGGCTATTTCCGCTGGATTGTCGGCGGCGACACGCTGCCGCAGCAGAAGCCCGATCCGGCGGCCTTGCTGCATATTCTGCGGTTGGCCCAGGTCGAGGCGCGGCAGGCATTGTTTGTCGGCGACTCGCGCAATGACGTGCTGGCGGCCAAGGCGGCGGGCGTGCCCTGTGTGGCGCTCAGTTATGGCTACAACCATGGTCGGCCGATCGCTGAAGAGTCGCCGGCGCGAGTGATCGATGACCTGCGAGAGTTATTGTTGGCTACAGAGTAAGCAGGAGCCTGCAGGCGCAGGCTCGCCACCATTGAGGAAACAGGGCTGCAGTTGGCCTGAGAGCGAGTTTGGCGGGTTGATTCGCCTCGGCGGCTACGCTAGTGTGGCCAGACTTTACTCCCGCCCAAGAGATCCCCCGTGGTGGTTACCTGCAAACACTGGCTCGCAAGAGCTGGGATGAAAATCATCAAGGCCCTGGCCCGTTGGCGCTGGCGCCTCTGAACTGATCTTGGCCGCTTAGTCGGCACGTTTGCACACGACCGTTTTACCCTCAAGCCACGAGGCTGATCATGATCCGCGAAGAATTCCTGCGTTTGGCCGCTGCCGGCTATAACCGCATTCCCCTTGCCTGTGAAACCCTGGTTGATTTCGACACCCCGCTGTCGATCTACCTGAAGCTGGCCGATCAGGCCAATACCTACTTGCTGGAGTCCGTACAGGGCGGCGAGAAGTGGGGGCGTTACTCGATTATCGGCCTGCCCGCCCGCACGGTGCTGCGCGCCTATGGCCATAGCGTCAGTATCTGCGTCGATGGTGTCGAAGTGGAGCGCCACGAGTGCGAGGATCCGCTGGACTTCGTCGAGCAGTTCAAAGAGCGCTACAAGGTGCCGACCCTGCCGGGGCTGCCGCGCTTCAATGGTGGGTTGGTGGGTTACTTCGGTTATGACAGCGTGCGCTATGTCGAGCCGAAGCTGGCGGGTGGGGTTAACCCCGATCCGCTGGGCACCCCGGATATCCTGCTGATGGTCTCGGATGCCGTGGTGGTATTCGACAACCTGGCCGGCAAGATGCACGCCATTGTGCTGGCCGACCCGGCCGAAACCAACGCATTCGAGCAGGGGCTGGAGCATCTGCAGGATATCCTGAGCAAGCTGCGTCAGCCGATAACCCCGCGCCTGGGGGTCGATCTGAACGCCCCGCCCGGCGCCGAGCCGACCTTTCGCTCCAGCTTCAGTCGCGATGACTACGAGCGCTCGGTGAATGCCATCAAGGAGTACATCCTGGCGGGAGACTGCATGCAGGTGGTGATCTCCCAGCGCATGTCGATTCCCTTCAAGGCCGCGCCGATCGATCTGTACCGCGCGCTGCGCTGCATCAATCCGACTCCTTATATGTACTTCTTCAATTTCGGCGACTTCCACGTGGTGGGCAGTTCGCCGGAGGTGCTGGTGCGCGTGGAGGACAACCTGGTCACCGTGCGCCCGATTGCCGGCACTCGCCCGCGCGGAGCCAATGAAGAGGCTGATGTAGCGTTGGAGCAGGATCTGCTGTCCGACGCCAAGGAGCTCGCCGAGCACCTGATGTTGATCGACCTGGGGCGTAACGATGTCGGTCGCGTGTCGAGCACCGGCAGCGTCAAGCTCACCGAGAAAATGGTGATCGAGCGTTATTCCAACGTCATGCATATCGTCTCCAACGTCACTGGACAATTGAAGGCGGGGCTGAGCGCTATGGACGCGCTGCGTGCCATCTTGCCGGCCGGCACCCTGTCCGGCGCGCCGAAGATTCGCGCCATGGAAATCATCGATGAACTGGAGCCGGTCAAGCGCGGCGTTTACGGCGGCGCAGTCGGCTACTTGGCCTGGAACGGCAATATGGACACGGCCATCGCGATTCGCACCGCGGTGATCAAGGACGGCGAGCTGCATGTGCAGGCCGGTGCCGGCATTGTCACCGATTCGGTACCGGCGCTGGAGTGGGAAGAAACCCTGAACAAGCGCCGCGCCATGTTCCGTGCCGTGGCACTCGCCGAACAAACCACCTCCGTCCAGACCGAGAACTAAGGAGTCTTGCCATGCTGCTGATGATCGACAATTACGACTCCTTTACCTACAACGTGGTGCAGTACCTCGGTGAGCTGGGTGCCGAGGTCAAAGTGATCCGCAATGACGAGCTGACGATCGCCGAGATCGAGGCGCTGAATCCCGAGCGCATCGTTGTTTCCCCAGGCCCCTGCACGCCGACCGAGGCCGGTGTGTCGCTGGCGGTGATCGAGCGCTTCGCCGGCAAGCTGCCGATTCTCGGCGTCTGCCTGGGCCACCAGAGCATCGGCCAGGCCTTCGGTGGCGATGTGGTGCGTGCGCGTCAGGTGATGCACGGCAAGACCAGTCCGGTATTCCATGAGGGCCTAGGTGTCTTCGCCGGGCTCAACAAGCCGCTGACGGTGACCCGCTATCATTCGCTGGTGGTCAAGCGCGAGACCCTGCCGGATTGCCTGGAAGTCACCGCCTGGACCCAGCTGGACGACGGCGCGGTGGATGAAATCATGGGGCTGCGGCACAAGACCCTGAACATCGAAGGTGTGCAGTTTCACCCCGAGTCTATTCTCACCGAGCAGGGACACGAGCTGTTTGCCAATTTCCTCAACCAACACGGAGGCGTGCGCGGATGAACATCAAGGAAGCCCTCAACCGGGTGGTCAGTCAGCTCGATCTCAGTACCGAGGAAATGCAGGACGTGATGCGCGAGATCATGACCGGGCAGTGCACTGACGCGCAGATCGGCGCCTTTCTTATGGGCTTGCGCATGAAGAGCGAGACCATCGACGAGATCACCGGTGCGGCCAGGCTGATGCGCGAACTGGCCTCGCCGGTGCAGATCAACGCCGAGCGTCTGGTCGATACCTGTGGCACCGGCGGCGATGGCATGAACATCTTCAACGTCTCCACGGCGGCGGCATTCGTCGTAGCGGCGGCGGGCGGCAAGGTGGCCAAGCATGGTAACCGCGCGGTCTCGGGCAAGAGCGGCAGCGCCGACTTGCTGGAATCTGCCGGGGTCTACCTGAATCTTACGCCTGCGCAAGTGGCCCGTTGTGTGGAACACGTTGGTGTCGGCTTCATGTTTGCGCCGGCCCACCACGGTGCGATGAAGCATGCCATAGGCCCGCGTCGTGAACTGGGCCTGCGTACCATCTTCAACATGCTCGGGCCGATGACCAATCCGGCTGGGGTCAAGCATCAGGTCATCGGCGTGTTCAGTCAGGCGCTGTGTCGGCCGCTGGCCGAGGTACTGCAACGATTGGGCAGTGAGCATGTGCTGGTGGTGCATGCGCAGGATGGTCTGGATGAGATCAGCCTGGCCGCGCCGACCTATGTGGCCGAGCTGAAAGGTGGCGTGGTCAGCGAGTACCGCATCCAGCCGGAGGACTTCGGCATCAAGAGCCAGAGCCTGATCGGGCTTACCGTGGAAACACCCGATGAATCCCTGGCGCTGATTCGCGACGCGCTGGGGCGGCGCAAGACCGAGGCCGGGCAGAAAGCTGTCGATATGATCGTGCTGAATGCCGGCGCCGCACTCTATGCCGCCGATCTGGCTAGCAGCCTCAAGCAGGGCATGGACATGGCCAACGATGCGTTGCATACCGGTCTGGCCTGGGAAAAGCTGCAAGAACTGGTGTCCTTCACCGCGGTATTCAAACAGGAGAATGAAGGGTGAGTCTGCCAACCGTTCTGGAAAATATTCTGGCCCGCAAGGCCGAAGAGGTGGCCGCCCGTCGCGCCGTAGTCAGTCTTGCCGAGGTCGAGCAGCAAGCGCGGGCCGCCGATGCGCCCCGTGGTTTCGCTCAGGCCTTGCTGGCCCAGGCCAAGCGCAAGCAGCCGGCGGTAATCGCCGAGATCAAGAAGGCCTCACCGAGCAAGGGCGTGCTGCGTGAGCAGTTCGTGCCAGCGGAACTGGCCCAGAGTTATCAGGCCGGTGGGGCGACCTGCTTGTCGGTGCTGACCGATGTGGATTTCTTTCAGGGCGCCGACCGTTATTTGCAGGAGGCCCGCAACGCCTGCACGCTGCCGGTAATTCGCAAGGACTTCATGATCGATCCGTATCAGATCGTCGAAGCGCGTGCCTTGGGTGCGGACTGCGTGTTGTTGATCGTCTCGGCGTTGTCCGATGCGCAGATGGCCGAGCTGGCGGCAACCGCCAAGGCTTACGAACTCGATGTGCTGGTGGAAGTGCACGATGGCGATGAGCTGGAGCGTGCGTTGAATACCCTGGATACGCCGTTGGTGGGGATCAACAACCGCAACCTGCACAGTTTCGAAGTGAGCCTGGAAACCACCCTCGACCTGTTGCCGCGGATACCACGCGACCGCCTGGTGGTGACCGAAAGTGGCATCCTCAATCGCGCCGATGTCGAGTTGATGGAAATCAGTGAGGTCTATGCCTTCCTGGTCGGTGAAGCGTTCATGCGTGCGGAAAATCCCGGCTCCGAGCTGGAGCGACTGTTCTTTCCAGGGGGCAAGCGGGTGGTCAACAGTCTGGATGTGGATTGACCCGCACGAATAAAAAAGCCGGCGCATGCGCCGGCTTTTTTAGCTCTGGAGTATTCAGCGGGTGCCAAACACCACCATGGTTTTGCCTTTGACGTGGACCAGTTCCTGCTCTTCCAAGGTCTTCAGCACGCGGCCAACCATCTCTCGCGAGCAGCCGACGATGCGGCCGATTTCCTGGCGGGTGATCTTGATCTGCATGCCGTCCGGATGGGTCATGGCGTCCGGTTGCTTGCACAGGTCGAGCAGGGTGCGCGCCACGCGCCCGGTGACATCGAGGAAAGCCAGGTCGCCGACCTTGCGCGTAGTGTTACGCAGGCGCTCGGCCATCTGGCTACCCAGGGCATAGAGGATGTCCGGGTCTTGCTGGGTCAGTTCACGAAATTTGGCGTAGCTGAGTTCAGCGACCTCGCACTCGGTTTTTGCCCTTACCCAGGCGCTGCGCTCTTTCTCCGCGCCTTCCTTTTCGAATAGGCCCATTTCGCCGAAAAAGTCGCCGGGGTTAAGGTAGGCGATGATCATTTCACGTCCATCGTCATCTTCGATCAGGATGGTGACCGAGCCTTTGACGATGAAGAACAGGGTTTCGCAACGATCGCCCGCGTAGATGATGGTACTTTTCGCCGTATACCGGCGGCGGTGACAGTGTGCGAGGAGTTTGTCGAGATTCTTGATTTTAGGTGTGAGGGTAATAGCGACCATGCCCGATTCCCGAATATAAAAAGATAAGCCTTTGTCCGACAGGCAAGTTTTTTATTAGTTATCCGGCTAAGTGTGCCAGTAATCCGACGCCAGCTTAACAGACGGTCCGTGACGGGGGCCGTTTTTGCGACCTGAGTAACACCTTGTCAGGGAACTTTTAGGTTATCAGCTGTATGTCGGGCGACAAAAAGCGCTGTGATAAGCTGCGTCCCTTTTTAACAGCGGAGGCATGGTAATGAAAGCGCGCATTCAGTGGGCCGGCGAAGCCCTGTTTCTCGGCGAGTCGGGCAGCGGCCATGCGGTAGTGATGGATGGTCCGCCAGAGAGCGGTGGGCGTAACCTGGGTGTGCGTCCCATGGAGATGTTGCTGATCGGTCTCGGTGGTTGTAGCAACTTCGATGTGGTCAGCATCCTGAAAAAATCCCGACAGCCGGTAGAGAGTTGCGAGGCCTTTGTTGAGGCCGAGCGCGCCAGTGAAGAGCCCAAGGTGTTTACCAAGATCCACCTGCACTTCGTGGTCAAGGGACGCGGCTTGAAAGAGGCGCAGGTCAAACGTGCGGTAGAGCTGTCGGCAGAGAAGTATTGCTCGGCTTCGATCATGCTTGGCCGTGCCGGAGTCGAGATCAGTCACGACTATGAAATCATCGAGCTGGGCTGAAATCCTGTGATCATTTGCATCGGCCGCGCTCTGGCGGCTGGTGCGCGTCATTTGCATCGTGGTGTCCCTGCTTTCCGGGCGCCTCGCGCTCCGTTCAAACAATCAAAATTCGCTAATGCGAAGAGGTGTTCATCGTCCTACGCAGGCGCGCATTGCGCACCTGACAGGCATACTCGATCACGCGGCCGGGCCGCATCCATATAGAGAGTTTCAACGGTGATGAAAAGCAAACTCAGGCTCCACGGGTTCAACAACCTGACGAAGACCTTGAGCTTCAACATCTATGACATCTGCTACGCGGAAACCGCGGAAGACCAGCAGGCCTACGTGCAGTACATCGACGAAGAGTACGATGCCGAACGCCTGACCCAGATTCTCACGGATGTTGTCGATATTATCGGCGCCAATATCCTCAACATCGCTCGCCAGGATTACGATCCGCAAGGCGCCAGCGTGACCATCCTGATTTCCGAGGAGCCGGTGGACCCGACGGAAAGTCAGATCGAGGAGTCGCCGGGTCCGTTGCCCGAGACGATTCTCGCTCATCTGGATAAGAGCCATATCACCGTGCACACCTATCCGGAGATTCATCCGGTGGATGGCATCGCCACCTTCCGTGTGGACATCGACGTGTCAACCTGTGGGGTGATTTCACCGCTCAAGGCGTTGAACTACCTGATCCACCAGTTTGACTCGGACATCGTCACCGTCGATTACCGCGTGCGCGGATTCACTCGTGATGTGGAAGGCAAGAAGCACTTCATCGACCACGAGATCAATTCGATCCAGAACTACCTCTCCGACGATACCCAGGCCGCGTACCAGATGACCGATGTCAACGTGTACCAGGAGAACCTGTTCCACACCAAGATGTTGCTCAAGGACTTCGAGCTGGACAACTATCTGTTTGGAGATGCCACCCGCAACTTGACCCCTGAGCTGCGCGCTCAGGTGGAGGAGCGCGTGCGACACGAGATGCTGGAGATCTTCTACGCGCGCAATATGCCGCGTTGATCTCGGCGCCAAGCGACTGTGCTTGGTTGAAGCTGGAAGCAAAAAGGGGCGCCTCAGGCGCCCCTTTTTTGCTCTGTGTGGATTTAGATGCGGTAGGTGCTTTGGGTCATCACCTTGGCAACCAGACTCATGCCGAACTTCACCGGTAACGGGAAGCGCAGGCCGCCGGCTTCCAGCGCGCTGGTGGCGTGCTGGGCCTCGTCTTCGCGCATCTGCTCGAGAATCGCCCGGGACTTTTCGTCACCTGCTGGGATCTGTTGCAAGTGATCGTCGAGGTGTTTGACCACTTGATCCTCGGTGGCGGCGACGAAACCCAGGCTGACCTTGTCGCTGATCAAACCAGCGACTGCACCCACACCAAATGACAAGCCATAGAACAATGGGTTGAGCACGCTGGGGTGGCTGCCGAGCTGGCGGATGCGCTGCTCACACCACGCCAGGTGATCGACTTCCTCGTCGGCAGCGTGCTCCATGGCCGTGCGAACCGCGGGTAGTTTGGCGGTCAGCGCTTGCCCTTGATACAGCGCCTGGGCGCATACCTCACCCGTGTGGTTGATGCGCATCAGCCCGGCAATGTGCTGCGTCGTGAGCTCATCCAGTTCGACTTCAGGCTGCACAATGGCCGGCGAGGGACGATTGGGTTGGCCACTGAAGGGCAGCAGGGTGCGCAGCGCCGCATCGGCCTGCAGCAACAGGCGATCTACGGGTGAATAATGACGTTCGTTGGCCATGGAACCTCCGGCGTGAGCAACGCGGCCCAGTTTACTCCAATCGTCGAGCATAGGCTTGAGCCAGGCCTGAGGCGTTTTGCCTCGCTACCAGCCAGGCCTGTGGGGCATATCGCCCAACTTCCGGGTGGTTGGCCGGCTCGGTAACGGTTTCGCTTAACCCGGTGGCCAGGTCATCTGGCGCTGACCGAGTACATGCATATGAATGTGGTGTACGGTTTGCCCGCCTTGATCATTGCAGTTCATCACCACGCGGAAGCCGGCCTCGCAGCCGAGTTCGTTGGCCAGGCGTTGAGCGGTGAAGAGCATGTGCCCGGTCAGGGCATTATCCTCTTCGGCAAGATCGTTCAGCGTGGGGATATGTTTCTTCGGGATGACAAGGAAGTGCACGGGCGCCTGGGGGCCAATATCGTGAAAGGCAAACACCTGGTCGTCTTCATAAAGCTTGCGCGCGGGTATTTCCCCGGCGACGATCTTGCAAAACAGACAGTCCATGGACAGTCTCCCGGCCTGTTGAAAGAAATCCGAGTTTAACGGTGGGAGTTTGCCCAGACCAGTGGCGGCGTGGGTACAAGGAGTTTGTGTGAAAAACGATATTCATGACCTGGGGCTGGTGCTCGATTCCAAGGTCAAGCTGGTCCTTATCGAGTCATGGGACGAAGTACGGGTGCTGGAAACCCTTACCGGGTTGGCAGTCAAGCGCGGGCTCGGCTTGCAGACCTGGTCGGTGACAGAGGGTCTGCAGCGTCTCGGCTTCGGTGGAGAGCCGCTGGGCGATGATCAGACCCAGGAGCCGGAGGCCGCCCTACGGCTGATCAAGGCCGATCCGTTGGCGAATCTCTACGTCATGTGCGACCTGCATCCATTCCTTGACGACAACCCCAAGCTGGTGCGCCTGCTCAAGGAGGTCGCCATGTGCGTCGGCGCAAACAAGCCGACACTGGTGCTGGTGTCCCACGCCTGCAAGTTGCCGCCGGACGTGCAGCGTTATGCCGCGCGCTTCAGCTTGGCCTTGCCTTCGGAAGATGAATTGCTGGCCATCGTTCGCGAGGAGGCCAGTCACTGGAGTGCGCGCAACCACAACGCCCGCGTGCGCACGGACAACCGCACCCTGCAGCAGGTGGTGAAGAACCTGCGCGGTCTGAGTCATGCCGAGGCGCGCATCCTGGCGCGTAACGTCATCTGCGATGACGGCGCCATTACTCAGGAAGACTTGCCTGAGCTGAACAAGACCAAGTTCCAGCTGCTGGATCTGGATGGGGTGTTGAGCTTCGAGTACGACACAGCACGGTTTGCCGAAGTTGGCGGGCTGAGCAATCTGAAACGCTGGTTGGCCGATCGTCAGGGCATCTTTCTCGAAGGCAAGGGCGTCGACTTGCCCAAGGGCGTGCTGCTGGTCGGGGTGCAGGGCGGCGGCAAGAGTCTGGCGGCCAAGGCGGTGGCCGGGCTGTGGGGCTTGCCGTTGCTGCGCTTGGACTTCGCCTGCCTGTACAATAAGTTTTTCGGCGAAACCGAGCGCAACCTGCGCGAGGCCTTGAAGCTGGCCGAGCAGATGGCGCCTTGTGTGCTGTGGATGGATGAGATCGAGAAGGGCCTGGCCAGTGGTGAGCACGACGGCGGCGTCAGCCAGCGTGTACTGGGGACCTTGCTGACCTGGATGAGCGAGCGCAAAGCACCGGTATTTATGGTGGCAACCGCCAACGTCATCGAACGCCTGCCGCCCGAGTTGGTGCGCAAGGGACGCTTCGATGAGCTGTTCTTCGTCGACTTGCCGGATGCGCAGGTGCGCCTGGAGATCTTCCGTATCCACCTGGCCCGGCGCGAGCTGGAGTCCGGCGATTTCGATATGAACCTGTTGGTGGCTGCCAGCGAAGGCTTTTCCGGAGCGGAGGTCGAACAGGTAGTGGTCAGTGCGCTGTACGCCGCACAGGCGCAGCAGAAAGTTGTCGATCAGGCCTTGCTGCTGCAGAGCATCCAGAACACGGCGCCGTTGTCAGTGGTCATGGCAGAAAATCTCAACGCCCTGCGCAGCTGGGCCGACGGCCGCACGGTGAATGCCAACAGCCCCTGAACCGGCAAGGCTCAGTCAGCGCGGGTGAAGCGTTGGTTGATCTTGCCCGCGGTTTTGCGTACCAGCCAGCGTGGGGCCCAGCGCGGCAGCATGGCCATCAGCTGATTGCGCCAGCCGGGGATGATGATCGCGCGTTTCTTCTCCAGCGCTCTGACCGTGATGAGCGCCACTTCCTCGGCGCTCATCAGTAATTTGCTGCTTTCCAGTGGTGCGCTATTAATCAGTGCGTTACGAAAGAAGGCGCTGCGTGTCGGTCCGGGGCACAGCACCGACACGCTGACGCCGTATTCCTTGAGCTCTTCACGCAGACCCTCGGAGAAGTGCAATACGTAGGCTTTGCTCGCGTAGTAATTGCTCATCCAGGCGCCAGGCTGAAAGCCCGCTACCGAGGCGACATTGAGGATTTGCCCGCTGCCTTGACCCGCCATGATAGTGCCGATGCTATGGCAGAGTCGGGCGAGGGCGAGGATGTTGACTTCGATCAGTTGCTGTTCGCGTTTCCAGTCCTGCGCGACAAAGGCGCCAGAGTTGCCCAGCCCTGCGTTGTTCACCAGCAGCTCGATGATCAGTTCGCTTTGCTCCAGTTCATGCAGCAAGCCGGACAACTGCAGTGGTTCGCTTAGGTCGCAGACCCGAAACAGTACCTCTACACCAAAGCGCTGGCTCAGTTCGTAGGCGATACTTTCCAGTGCATGACGTTGGCGCGCTACCAGGATCAAATTGCGCCCTCGGCGCGCCAGGGCTTCGGCCAAGGCCAGGCCGATACCGCTTGAAGCACCGGTGATCAGGGCATAACGGGGCATTGAGTTTCTCCGTGACGGGTCGGCTTCGACCACAGCGGCTGCCTAGGGTTGCCTGGGCCAGCAAGTTAGTTACCGCGGCCCAGTGACCGGTCAGTTGCTGGGTGTGCCCAGGGCGCCGAGATCGAGGCCGCTTAGGGCCAAGCCCAGCATGGCGAAGCCGCCGAGAAACAAACTCAGGACGCCGCCGAGCAGCAACGCCAGGAACAACCCGGCCAACACCTTGACCGCAGTACTGTTGGCCGGTTGTGGTGGGCCGAAGCGGTTGGCGCCAAGGGTGCCGGGAATCACCAGCATCAGCAACCAGAACACGCTGTTGATGAGGGGCACAATATTCAGCAGCAACAGCCAGCCGCTCCAGCCGATGTCATGCAAGCGCTGTGTGCCTATTTGCACACTGACCACCAGCATGCCGATCATGGCCGCGATGCCGAGCAAGCCGCCAAGTACCTCGGAGATACTGGCGGCGATGGCCACCACGCCCATGACGCCGCTGGTGGCGAACATCAGCACCAGCGACCAGGCCAGGTAGCGCAGGCGACCGATTCGTCCATCGGTGGAGAACACATTGAGCTCGCCGACTTCCGCCAAGGCCCCGCCGACGTCCGCCTGTGGCGGAGCATAGGGGGTGTTACTGGGGCTGCTGTCGCTGTTCGATGTGGCTGTCGATGCACTCTCGGCCAGCAAGGCTTGGCGAGCCAGGAATTTATCGATGATGACCCCGCATGCCGTGCATTCTGCTGTTTTGGCTTGCTGTTTACCGCATTTGGGGCAGGTCATTTCGATGCCACTAACTGTGTCGGTTGCTACAGCGGGGTTGTGCTGTTCGGTTTCCACCAGGGTTAGGCTGGCTGCCAGGTCCGGCTCCTTGCGCGCGTTCGCGCCAGCGCGTTGCAAGGCCGCCAGATACTGGTCGGCCTCGCTTTCACCCAAGTCGCGTTTGAGGGCGAAGGTGCTACCGCTGAACAGGCTATTGATGCGTGTGCGGTCACTCTTGAACAGGCGGGCCAGGTTGTCTTTGGCGGTTTCAAGAGCCACTTCGGGCATCAGTTCACCATTGAAGACAATCTTGAAACGGGCTTGGGTCATGCGGGGCTTCCTTGTCGGCGCCGTGGGGGAATAATCAAGATAGCCCAGTGGGCGTGGCGTTCGCCAAACAAACTGCTCAGGGAACGTCTTTGCTGACTGCATGGAGGTCGGCTGGGCGTTGCAGTCGGCGAGTCGCCTCCTAGCGCTGGGTTAAACAGACGCAGGCCTTAGCGTAGCCAGCCATTTTTCAGGTGCTGGGCTTGGCTGTGTGCGGCGCGATATTCGCGATCCAGGCGCGCGACCAGTGCCTCGACCGTTGGCAGGTCACCGATTGCGCCGACGCCTTGGCCGGCCGACCACACGGTTTTCCAGGCTTTGGCCTCGTCGCTGATCGGCTTGAGCTTCTCGCCGTAATTGACCTCGGCCTTGTTCTGCAGTTGGTCCAGGTCGTAGCCGGCGAGCTCCAGGCTGCGGCGCATGAAGCTGGCCGGCACGCCGGAGACTGCCGGGGTGTGGATGATGTCGGCGGCTTTGGCATCGACGATCATCTGTTTGTAAGCCGTAGTGGCATTGTTCTCCTGGGTGGCGATAAAGCGCGTGCCAAGGTAAGCCAGGTCGGCGCCGAGCAACTGTGCGGCGAGGATTTCATGACCCCGGTTGAGGCAACCGGCGAGCAGCAGGGTCTTGTCGAAAAACTGGCGTATTTCGGCAATCAGCGCGAATGGACTCCAGGTGCCGGCATGCCCACCTGCACCTGCAGCCACGGCGATCAAACCGTCGACTCCGGCTTGCGCCGCTTTCTCCGCATGGCGGCGGGTGGTCACGTCATGGAACACCAGGCCGCCATAGCTATGCACCGCATCGACCACTTCTTTCACCGCGCCGAGACTGGTAATGACGATGGGCACACGGTGCTCTACGCAGATCGCCAGATCCGCCTGCAGGCGTGGATTACTGCCATGCACGATCAGGTTAACGGCGTAGGGCGCCGATTCGGGAGTAAGCCCAGCTTCGATCTCTTCCAGCCAGGTGTTAAAGCCGCTGCTGTCACGCTGATTCAGCGCCGGGAAGCTGCCAACAATACCGCTTTGACAGCAGGCCAGTACCAGTTGTGGGTTGGATACCAGAAACATCGGGGCGGCGACCACTGGCAGACGCAAGCGTTGTTCGAGCAGGGTAGGCAGGGACATGGCGGCACCTTTGACTGAGTAATGTGGCAGGATCAGAACGGACGAACGACCACCAGGATGACAATGGCGATCAGGGCGAGTACGGGGGCTTCATTGAACCAGCGATAGAACACATGGCTGCGTTGGTTTTCGCCACGAGCGAAGCGCTTGAGCTGGGCGCCGCAGGCATGGTGGTAACCGATCAGCAAGAGTACCAGGGTGAGTTTGGCGTGCATCCAGCCTTGGCTGAGGTAAAGGCTCGGGTTGAGACTGAGCAGCCAGATGCCGAAAACCAGGGTGGCGATCATCGACGGCAACATGATGCCGCGGTACAGCTTGCGCTCCATCACGCAGAAACGTTGGCGGCTGGCCTCGTCTTCACTCATCGCGTGATAGACGAACAGGCGTGGCAGGTAGAACAGCCCGGCGAACCAGCAGACCATGGCGATGATGTGCAGGGCTTTTAGCCACAGGTAGAGCATTTTTCGACTTCCGCGTGATTAAAGTGCCTCGATAGTAGTGGGCGATGCTGCATACGTCATCACCAGCGGTTGGCCCCTGGCCGAAGCGGCTTTATCATCGGCAGCTTTCCAATGGCATTTTCAAGGGGCAAGTGATGATCAAGGTCGGGATCGTTGGCGGCACGGGTTACACCGGTGTCGAACTGCTGCGACTGTTGGCGCAGCATCCGCAGGCGCACGTCGAAGTCATCACTTCACGCTCCGAAGCGGGCTTGCGCGTCGACGAGATGTATCCGAATCTGCGCGGGCATTACGCCGACCTGGCGTTCAGCGTGCCGGATGTGGCGACGCTGGGTGCCTGCGATGTGGTGTTCTTCGCCACCCCGCACGGGGTGGCTCACGCCTTGGCCGGTGAGCTGCTGGCGGCCGGCACCAAGGTCATCGACTTGTCCGCTGACTTCCGTCTGCAAGACGCCGAAGAGTGGGCTAAATGGTATGGCCAGCCGCATGGCGCCCCGGATCTGCTGCCTGAGGCTGTGTATGGGCTGCCGGAGGTCAATCGCGAGGCGATCAAAACGGCGCGCCTGATCGCGGTACCCGGATGTTACCCAACCGCGGCGCAGCTGGGCCTGATTCCCCTGCTGGAAGCCGGCCTGGCCGACACAGGGCAATTGATCGCCGACTGCAAGTCCGGGGTCAGCGGCGCCGGACGTGGTGCCAGCGTAGGATCGCTGTTCAGCGAGGCCGGCGAAAGCATGAAGGCCTATGGGGTCAAAGGCCATCGCCACTTGCCGGAAATTCGACAGGGCTTGCGCCGGGCTGCCGGTGCTGAAGTTGGTCTGACCTTCGTGCCGCATCTGACGCCGATGATTCGCGGTATTCACGCCACTCTGTACGCAACCGTGATGGATAGGTCGGTCGACCTGCAGGCGTTGTTCGAGCAGCGTTACGACCAAGAGCCGTTCGTTGATGTGATGCCCGCCGGCAGTCACCCCGAGACCCGCAGCGTGCGCGGTGCCAACGTCTGCCGCATTGCCGTGCACCGGCCGCAGGACGGTGACCTGGTTGTGGTGCTGTCGGTGATCGACAACCTGGTCAAGGGGGCCTCGGGGCAGGCGCTACAGAACATGAATATCCTCTTTGGCCTCGACGAGCGTCTCGGCTTGGCGCATGCGGCCATGCTGCCCTGATGGCCGGCTGGGAAGTCCGGCCGAGCGACCCGCGCGCTGCCAGGCGCATGCGTCTGGCCCTGTGGATGTTGGTGCTGGCGCTTCCTGCCGTGTTCTATGCCGGGGGCTGGTGGCAGACACGCCATATGCAAGTGGTTGTGGAGGAGCGGCAGTCACTGCAGGTTCGCTTGGCTGAGCAAGAACAGGAAGTGGAGGGGTTGCGCCAGCGCCTGGCGGTTGTGTCCAGCGGCGAAAAAGTCGCGCAGCAAGCTAACGAGCAGAGTCGCCTGACTATCAAACTGCTCGAGGAGCAGATATTCAAGCAACAGCAAGACCTGGCTTTCTACAAGGGAGTGTTAGCCCCGGCGAGTCGACGAAAGGGGCTGAGGATTCGCACCTTTGAGTTGCAGGCCACGGACACACCTCAGCTATTTCGCTACAAATTGCTGCTCAGCCGGGTGGGCAAGGACGAAAAACTCTTGGAGGGGAAGTTGCAGGTGACTGTGGAGGGTGTGCAGGGCGACAAGCAGGTCAGTCTGGAATTGGCGACCTTGACCCAGGGGCTGCCTGATCAGTTGGATGACCAAGTGATTCACTTCGCGTTCAAGCACTTCCAGGCCATTCCCGAAGCCGGACGTTTCGCCGAGCTGAAGTTACCTGACGGCTTTATGCCGCGTCAGGTCAAGGTGCGCGCCGAAATCAAAGGTGAGAAACCGCTGGAGCGTACATTCAAATGGATCGACCAAGAGTGACTGTTGTATATGTGGAATAAAGACAAAAGCAGAGCTGACCTACAACGCTTTACCGGCAAGACCAGCTTGATCGCTGCAGGGGCTGAGCTGAGTGGCGACTTGCAGTTTCAGGGGGCGGTGCAGGTCGATGGTCGAGTAAGTGGTAATTTGCTGGCCACTGACGGCATGGCGCGAATCAGTGTCGAAGGGTTGGTCGAGGGCGACGTTCGCGCTCCCCGTATAGTGATCGACGGCGAGGTGATCGGTGATGTTCATGCCAGCGAACACTTGGAATTGGGCGCCCGTGCGCGGGTGCGCGGAAACCTCTATTACGGCTTGATGGAGATGGCCATGGGCGCGCAGATCGAAGGGAGCTTGTGCCACCTGAAAGATCAATCGCGCCCGTTGGAGTTGCCGGAAAGATTGGACGATGCACAATAGTTGACCGCTTTTGTAGGGTAAGCGGATAATGCAGGGCCCAACGCAGTATGGCGCTTAGCGCCGGGAGATAGTCAGCATGAGCGTCGAAACCTTCACCCCTACAGCTTTGCAATTCACGCAGGGCGCCGCGAGCAAGGTGAAGAGCCTGGTCGATGAAGAGGGGAACCCTCGCCTGAAGTTGCGCGTATTCGTTACGGGTGGCGGTTGTTCGGGCTTCCAGTATGGCTTTACCTTCGATGAAGACGTCGCCGATGACGACACCATCGTCGAGCGCGAGGGGGTGAGTCTGGTGGTTGACCCCATGAGCTTCCAGTATCTGGCGGGTGCCGAAGTGGATTATCAGGAAGGCCTGGAAGGCTCGCGCTTCGTGATCAAGAATCCGAACGCCACCACGACCTGTGGTTGCGGCTCGTCCTTTTCGATCTGATCGTAAGCGAAGAGTCGATGCTCACGCCGCGCCTTGTGCGCGGCGTTGTCGTTTCTGGGGGGCTGTGAAAGCAGTGCTCAGGCGGGGTAGATCGCCCCAAGTACTCTCAGCCCTCGTGCGCCCGTCACGCTCGGGCGATTCGCCGGAATAGCTTCAAGGCAGCAGTGCGCGAGCCAGGCGAAGGCCATGGCTTCCACCCAGTCTGCGGGTACGCCATGAACTGCCGTGCTGTTGACCGCGCAGCCGGGCAGCAGGTCGCTCAAACGTTGCATTAACGCGCGGTTGTTCGCGCCTCCACCACACACCAACAGCTCTTCCGTCTGAGGTTGGGCACCTTGCAGTGCGGTAACAATGCTCGATGCAGTCAACTCTAGCAGCGTTGCTTGAATATCTGCTTCTGGGTAGTCGGGGAGGTGGCCCAGGTGTCGTTCAAGCCACTCCAGGTTGAACAGTTCGCGACCTGTACTCTTCGGGCCCTGGGTCTGGAAGTAGGGGGCGCTCTGCAGGGCGTGCAGCAAGTGCGGTTGAACTTGTCCGCTGGCAGCCCAGGCACCGTCCCTGTCGAAGCGCTCGCCGCGCTGGCGCTGGATCCAGGCATCCAGTAGGACATTGCCTGGGCCGCAATCGAAGCCATGTACGGCCTGGCCAGGTGTTAGCAGGCTAAGGTTGCTGAACCCGCCAATATTCAGCACCGCTCGGTGGCTGCGCTGGTCATCGAACAAGGCTTCATGAAAGGCCGGCACCAGAGGAGCGCCTTGCCCGCCAGCGGAAATGTCACGGCGGCGAAAGTCACTTATCACGCAGATCCCGGTGAGTTCGGCGAGCAGGGCGGGGTTGCCGATCTGGATGGTGAAGCCGCGTGCCGGCTCGTGGCGCACGGTCTGACCGTGGCTACCTATCGCACGAATCGCCTCAGGTTTGAGTCGATGCAGCTCCAGCAGCTCACTGATGCCATGAGCTGCCAGCTGTACCCAACGCTGCTCGGCCATAGCGGCCCTTGCCAATTCATCGGGGCCTGACGAACACAACGAAAGTAGCTCGTCGTGCAGCTCAGTCGGCATGGGTAGGTAATGAGTTGCTAGGAGGGTGGTCTTGTCGCTCTGTTCGATCAGGGCGATATCCAGGCCGTCCAGGCTGGTGCCGGACATCACCCCCAGGTAGTACGGCACCGCAATCAGCGCTTGTTCAGGGCGAGCAGGGTGGACTTCTCCTGGTCCATCCGCGCCATCAGCGGTTTGCTCAGTTGCATGAAGCGAGCTTTCTCGCTGCTGGCGATCGGGTCGGACATGGGCAGTTTTTGGCTCAGCGGGTCGACATGAACGCCATTGACCTGGAATTCGTAATGCAGGTGCGGGCCCGTGGACAGGCCTGTGGTGCCGATGTAGCCAATGATTTGCCCTTGCTTCACATTGCCGCCAGTGCGGATGCCTTTGGCGAAACCCTGCATGTGTGCATACAACGTGCGATAGCGACTGCCGTGTTGCAGAACGACAGCGTTGCCGTACCCGCCTTTGCGTCCCGCGAGGGCAATCTTTCCATCGCCGGCGGCCTTGATCGGTGTGCCGCGCGGAGCTGCGTAATCAACCCCTTTGTGTGCACGGATTTTATTGAGGATCGGGTGACGGCGTCCGTTGGAAAAGCGCGAGCTGATGCGGGCGAAATCAACGGGGGTGCGGATGAAGGCTTTACGCATGCTCTCGCCGTTGGCGTTGTAGTAGCTGGTGCTGCCTTGTTTGTTGGTGTAGCGCACGGCGGTAAAGGTTTTGCCGCGGTTGGTAAAACGTGCCGAGAGAATGTTGCCGGTGTCGACCCGCTTGCCGTTCACTACCTTTTCTTCGTAGACGAGCTCAAATTCGTCGCCTTTGCGAATGTCCATGGCGAAGTCGATGTCGTAACCGAAGACATTAGCCAGTTCCATGGTCAAACCATGTGACAGTCCCGCGCGCTTGGCGGAGAGAAACAGCGAGCTATTGATCATGCCGTGAGCGTAGGCAGTCCTGACGTCTGGCTTGACCAGCTCGCGTTTGAAAGAGAAACCTTTGGCGCTCTTGGCCAGGCTGATGCTTTCCAGGTCGTTCAATTTGCTGTGCAAGCTTTCGAGTTGGCCGTCTGCGCTCAGCTGGAACTCCAGTTCCTGGCCAACCTTAAGGCGACTGAACTGCTTGGCTTCTTTGCTGCTGCTCAGCGCTTCATGCAAAGCATTGGCGGACAGGCCGACTTTGGCAAATACCGTGGAAAGGGTATCGCCATTCGCAACGCTAATGATCTTGTGGCTGGGGTCGGCAGGGGTATCGCTAAGGTTGGGAGCTGTGTCCGTGTCCTTTATAGCTGCATTTTGCTCGGCGGGACGCTGACTAGCTGATGTGCTTTCGATCTTGGCGAAGGGCGAGGCGGCCTTACCCTCCAGGTCAGAGTCGAGTGGCGGAGCATCGTTTTCCGGCACCACAAGTGCAGGGCTAGTGTCGAGTTCCAGGCCAAGATAGGTTCGCTTGGCTTCGACTTCGCGAGACGGGAATACGAGTAAGGACAAACTGAGCAGTGCAGCTACGCCGCTGGCAGCCAAGATATGGCTTTTCGGGTACAGAGGCGGCGCTTTGGTCGTTTTAGAGGTCATAGGCTGCTTTTGACTTTGAAAAGATGGATAGAAGAGATGAAAAAAATGATGAATATGCAGTAACTGTATAAAATATAACCAAATCGTC
The DNA here is from genome assembly GCF_000498575.2 of Pseudomonas taeanensis MS-3. Lineage (GTDB taxonomy): Bacteria > Pseudomonadota > Gammaproteobacteria > Pseudomonadales > Pseudomonadaceae > Aquipseudomonas > Aquipseudomonas taeanensis. The sequence continues at coordinate 1,352 of NZ_AWSQ01000001.1, read as the reverse complement.
TACGAGGCAACCCTGAGCGTGTTCTTGAGTTGTTGGTGTGCGTGGGTGCTGGGCAAAACTTGTTATTTGTCCGCGATATTGTATGGTTGGTTCCCTTTGATTTTTGAGTGGTCGTGAGCCCTGTTATGAAGTCGGTTGAAGAGCAGCTGGCGCTGATCAAGCGCGGTGCAGAAGAGGTTCTGGTTGAGTCCGAGCTAGTTGAAAAGCTCAAGCGCGGTCAGCCGCTACGAATTAAAGCAGGCTTCGATCCGACAGCCCCTGATCTCCATCTTGGGCATACCGTGCTGATCAATAAGCTGCGCCAGTTTCAGGAGTTGGGGCATCAGGTGATTTTCCTGATTGGCGACTTCACTGGCATGATCGGTGATCCGAGCGGCAAGAGCGCAACTCGACCTCCGCTGACTCGAGAGCAAGTGCTGGCGAATGCCGAGACGTACAAAAGCCAGGTGTTCAAAATTCTTGATCCGTCGAAGACTGAAGTGGCGTTCAACTCCGCGTGGATGGACAAGATGGGGCCGGCTGATTTCATTCGTCTGACCTCGCAGTACACCGTTGCTCGCATGCTCGAGCGCGATGATTTCAGTAAGCGCTACTCGACCCAGCAGCCGATTGCCATCCATGAGTTCCTTTACCCGTTGGTGCAAGGATATGACTCGGTTGCTCTGCGAGCGGATGTTGAGCTGGGAGGGACGGATCAGAAGTTCAACTTGCTCATGGGGCGTGAGCTTCAGCGCGGCTATGGTCAGGTTTCGCAGTGTGTAGTCACCATGCCCCTGCTTGAAGGCTTGGATGGCGTGAAGAAGATGTCCAAGTCTCTGGGCAACTACATCGGTATTCAGGAAGCCCCGGGCGTCATGTACAACAAGCTGGTCTCCATGCCTGATGCGCTTATGTGGCGTTATTTCGAGCTGCTCAGCTTCCGCTCGATGGAAGAGATTGCGCAATTCAAGAGTGATGTCGAGAAGGGCGCCAATCCGCGTGATGTCAAAATTAAGTTGGCTGAAGAGATCGTCGCGCGCTTTCACGGCGAGGAGGCTGCTGCCAGTGCTCATCGTTCGGCGGGTAATCGCATGAAAGAGGGTGAGCTGCCTGAGGACCTGCCGGAGGTAGAAGTAATGGCGGCTGAGGATATGCCGATTGCGGCACTGCTTAATAAGGCCGGGTTAGTGAAGAATTCGGCCATGGCGCGTGATCTGCTAGGTGCCGGGGGGGTGCGGGTAGATGGTCAGGTTGTCGATCGCTCCTATATATATAAGGTAGGTGCTACGCATGTTTGTCAGGCTGGCAAGAAGGCTTTTGCGCGCATCACGTTGAAATTGGAATAGCTCCTTAAATAAGCGTTGACGTGGATT